>OZ245848.1:5022500-6489409 GCA_965228955.1 Cyclobacteriaceae bacterium | reverse complement strand
GGATGTTGAGGTGGAGGTTGGAGTAGGTTTATCCCGGATCCAAATAATTTGAACCTTGCCGTTCTCCCTATTTCCCGCCGAAGCTTCAGCGGAGGTGGGCTACCCTCCCTTCTCCAAGGGGGACATTGTCGCTTGTTCTGTACTGGTCGTCTATTCCCAAAAATAGCATTTTATCATCATCAAACCCGAATACTCGTAACTCGCAACAATTCTTCTAGCTATTTCAAATGCAGTAAGCATGGGTATCCGCCTAGGCTAAGTCCTTCGCCAAAGGCTATGGCCGTCGGTGAAAGATTCTGCGGACCAAAAAGAAAGCCGCCTCCATTGCTGAAGACGGCTCAATCTGCACCTGAAATTGGTTCTTTCTATATTATTCTTTAATAATTGTTCTGGTTCCAAACTCACCTGATTTAGTCGTAAATCGGATGATGTATTGGCCTTTAGCAATTTCGCTTAATCTGATCTTCTGGTTTGATCTTCCTGTTTTGATCATCTCTCCCTTCAAATTGAAGACCTCAACACTCAACTCTTCATTACTCGTAACCTCTACATAATCTGTAGCTGGGTTAGGATAAACATTTAAATTAACTGTCTCCGCAAGACCTAATATCGGATTTACATTGACTGTAAATGTTTGAGTGAAAGTAGCATTCTCAGTCTGTCCATCATTTGCTTCTATTGTGAACTCCTGAGTACCCGACGCTCCTGATATTGAAGTAATCTCTATATCAGTCCCGTTCACCACAAGTCCAACTAAACTGTTGTCATTTGGAGTGATTGTGTATGTAACAGTCTCACCTGCTTCATCAGACGGAACTGCGGCCATCATAATACCTAGAGTCACAGTTCCCGTAAAGTCCTGCTCAAGATTGATTGTTTCATCACTTAGAGTAAACTCCGGAGCGTCATTCACAGCTGACACATTTACATCAAGAGTAAAAGATGTGCTTGCCTGACCATCAGATGCAAGGAGATTAACAACCGTAGACCCATTCTGATTTTCTACTGGCTCAATGTTCAATACAGAACCTTCCAGAGAAGCAACAATGATCGATTCATCCTGTGTACCATCAAAACTATAAGTGATAGCATCACCATCAACATCCGTAACAATTGTTGAAAGGTCAAAGCTTGTTGATTCGTCTTCTCCAGTATTTATACCTTCATTTAATGAAACTGTAGGTGCATCATTTACATTAACCACTGTGATAACAAATGATTGCGAAGCTGACAAACTGCCATCAGTAGCATTCAAAGTAATAGTACTTGATCCAACATCACTATTTGTAGGTATTCCTGAAAAGCTTGAAGAAATCTCATCATAGGTTAACCATGAAGGGCTTCCAGAAGCACTGATTGTTAAATCGTCCCCGTCAACATCCTCAAACTCAGTTCCGCTTAAAGTCAGTGTAAATTCTGAATCCTCACTCACTGAAAGATCTGCAATCTGTGTACCAACAGTTGGAGCATCATTAACAGCATTCACAGTCACTGTCAATGAGAATGACGTGTTAGTAGTACCATCAGAAGCCATCAATCCTATCGCCACTTGTCCATTTTGATCTTGTACCGGAGCAATTGTGATTACACTTCCTTCTAATGTTGCTGCAACGATATCGTCATTAGTTTCTCCGTTAAAACTAAATGTCAGGTCATCTCCATCAACGTCAGTTACGATTGTTGTTAGATCAAGGCTTGTAGTTACATCTTCATCTGTCGAGATTGTATTTCCTGAAACCGTTGGTGCGTCATTTACATTCTCAACGGTAATCTGGAATTCATCCGAAACTGAGAGTGATCCGTCACTAGCAGTTACCGTAATGGCTGTTGAACCCACATCATCATTTTCTGGAGTCCCGGAGAACTCTCCTGTTGAAGCCTCAAAAGTCAACCATGTTGGCAATGTTGAGGTTGAAAGTGTAAGATCATCTCCGTCTACATCTTCAAATACATCTGTAGCTAAAGTGAATGTAAAGGCAACATCCTCATCTGTAACTTGATCGGCGATTGCATTAGCAAGTGTTGGAGCATCATTAACTCCTGTTACAGTTACCTGAATTTCATCATCTTCAGTTAGGCTTCCATCAGAAGCTGTAAGCGTTATTATGGCTGTACCGTTATAATCTTGTGCTGCTTCTACTGTCAGACTAGTTCCTGAAATAGTAGGTACGACTCCAGAAGTATCGGATACTACAGAATAAGTAAGATCGTCTCCATCTGCATCAGTGAACAGCGCTGTGATATCCGTAGATAATGTAGTTGAACCTTCTTCCTCAATACTAGCATCGGCAATAGGAGTGACCAATTGAGGGGCACTGTTTTCAATTACACTTAGGTTGAAAGTAACTGTATATTCATTGTTTGCTGATTGACCATCATCTGCTGTAATCGTAAATTCCTGGTCGCCAAGCCCATCTGTAACAGCAGTAATTGAAATATCCCCCGTGTTTGTGTCTAATGAGATATTGGCAAATGAAACTGTCGTAGGAGAAATGCTATAAGTAATTTTTTCTGACTCATCTGATGGAGAAAGATCAATTAACTCCACAGTTTCAGTACCTTCAAAGTTCATAGCAAGATTCAATGTTGCATCAGACAATTCAAATGCGGGAGCATCATTAACTGACTCCACTTCTACTGTTGCAGTTGTTGTACCTGTAGCGTTTGAAGTTTCACCATCATTCGCAGTAATTGTAAATTCCTGAGAACCTGAACTATTTGAAGAAGCTGTTACACTTAATAATCCTGTAGACTCCTCAAAATTGAAGTTTGCGAATGTAATAGTCTCTGGGTCCGGAGATATACTATAAGTAATTGTTTGGTCTGATTCGTTATCTGGTTGCGATACACTGAATTGAATCTCTGATGTACCTGAGAAATCTTCCAGAAGGGAAAGGTCACCAGTTGATTCTACCACTGGAGCATCATTTACGGTTAAAACTGAAAGCAAAAATTCCGTAGTTCCAGCTAGACCATTGAATGCTCTAACTTCAATATTAGCCTCTCCAAAGTAATCTGCATCCGCTTCAACTTTCAATTCGTTTCCATCAACCCATGCTTCTACATTGTCATTATCACTTGACGCAGAGTATTTCACATTTCCAGTTGCAGTAAATACTGTATCCAAATCTGCTATCACCGTCTCGCCAGAATCTTCGTCTACATCCTGATCATCAATATCGCTTGCTATTGTTGGTCTGCTACCTGTGAAGTTCGGCAGTGCCGCCACTTCAACCGCAGATAAATCTCTATCATAAACTCTGATATCATCTATCGAACCTTTAAATCTCGGAACAGATCCACTTACACATGGAGAAGTACCGATACCCATATTCGCAGTATTGGAAATGTTAAGTGAAGTCGCACTGTTTGTCCAGCTTCCCGTGTTTGTCAGAGTCCCATCAATATATACCTTAGATGTAGCATCATTATTATCCTTCACAAAAGTCACATGAACCCACTGATCGGCTCCAGGAATCAAAGCTCCTACACTTCCCGTTGTATTATTAGTATTGTCGTCCCTTAATTCCATACCTACCCAGTATCCACCTCTTGTAGAAGAATTAGTAATTGCGATATCAAAGAATTGTCCGGTTGAACAAACTGCTCTTTTAGAAATCACTCTGTGACTTACGTCAGTAGTCAGTGCTGGAACATTCATCCAAAATGCAATCGTGTAAGACTCCTCTGAAATTTCATAGTTACCAAATGTGATTGTATTTGAACTCCCATCGAAAGAGTAGGCCTGATTGGCATTGCTGTTTCTGTCAGCCACTAATGTTGCACCACCTACAGTTCCATGAAACTCGTTGCTTACCTCGTTATCAGCATCTCCATCAAATGGATAGAATGCGACCATTCCTTTGTTGATTCCGGAAGTCTCGAATTTCAAACTATCATCCTCAACCGTATCACCTCCTGTAGTTTGCAAACTCTCAAAAGAAACAGTTACCTCTTCATCAATCCCAAAGTCAGAATCTGGATCTAGTGTGATTACTCTTGAATCTCCTCCAGAAATTGCAAATGTCACGTTACCAGAATTTGAACCAGTAATAGTGAAATTATCAGTGATTGCTGTTGCGTTACTGATGGCTCTACCAAACTCAATTGCAATATTGGTGTTTAGTTTTGCTGCGTCCTCACCTGGTAGTGGATTAGAAATAAAGTAGTTTGGTGCCAAAGCCTCCACTTCAGAAGCGGCAAGCACTCTGTTATAAACTCTAAAGTCATCCAAAGAGCCATTAAAAAACTGAGTGTTATCCTGAATTGATCCAATTCTTGCCTGACCGATATTATTAACATCGCCTGATTCGGTTATTGCAGCCTCGTCTTCTAATGAACCATCAACAAATATCTGCGCATTGCCATCTCTATCTATTACAAATGCTACATGGTGCCAAAACCCATCATCAAATCTATCTGTAGTCTGGAGAATAGTGGAACTGCCATTATCATAAGTCAACTGCAGTTTAAGTAATCCACCAGTAGCAATCCCAGCTAAGATTCTCTTGCTGTCCTGAAATTTATTGAAGAAGGCCTTCTGAGATGTCACCAGACCACCATTGGTCTTGAACCAGGTTGCAATAGTAATATCTCCATGAACCCCAAAGTTGAAAGGATCCTCGGAATCCAATCTTACATAATCATTGGAACCATCTAATTGAAGAGCCAAATCTTCTCTTCTCAACCTGTTTTCACCAAGCAATGCTCCATTAACAAGAGTAGCTTCTAATTCCGTTGCTGAACTATCTGCAAGGTCCCCATCAAATGTATAGTGAACCAATAATGAAGACTCCAATGAACTTGTCAGGAATTCATAATCCAAAGAAAGTGTTTCACCATTATCTGCTTCTAAATCTGTAATTGTTACAGATATAGTTTCACCGTATGGCCAATTGCTTTGTGGAGTTATTGTTAAAGTATCTCCGCTTATTGTGTTGTCTGTTGTAATTGTACCTGAAGTTGATCCAGAAACTGAGATACTTCCTACTTGTGATAATGATTCATTAAAATCCAAAACAAGTGGTTTAGAAACAGCAACATTCTCTTCTTCATTAGCGATGTTCTTAGCCTCTAATCTGAAATCGCTTAACTTCTTAATTTCCTCCTCCTCAACTACTCTTTGATAAATTCTAAAGTCGTCAAGATCACCAGTGAACCTGATTCTTCCGTCTACATTGATACATGCATTTCCAGTACCAATACCAATCGTTTCTTCAAATGAGCTGAAGTATGTTGCATCAACAGCCTCAGTATCCACAAGGACTCCATTTTTGTAGGCTCTAAGTTCATTATCTCGTGCATCAGCTACAAGCATTATATGAGTCCATTCTCCTGGGTTCACAATCGCAGCAACACTTTTCGGGTCGTATGAAGATCTTGTTACCGTAAATCCAACATTTAGTTTCCCGGTAGTTGAGCTATAACCTGAAGTAACCTGGTTAAACTTGGAAGCCGAACAAGAAGGTCTTTGAGAAATGATAACAGTACTTTCATCATTTAGATCTCTGTTTACCCAGAATCCATAAGAGAATGAAGACTTCATTAAATCCATGGTGCCAAGATTTATGTAATTGGTACCATCAAATGAATATGCTGCATCCGTATTTCCAGCTTCATCCGGAACCAAAGTTGCACCTACTACAGTACCATCAAAATCCTCTCCTGCTGCGTTGTTTGCGTTTCCATCAAAAGGATACCATCCTAATAATCCCTTGTCTACATCAGCCGTTTCGAATGTGAAACTATCATCAGTAATTGTTTCAGCCTGATCCGATTGCAGGTTTGTAAAAGCAACTGTCACCGTCTCATCTAATTGCAAATCAGTATCCGGATCAAGGGTTATTACTCTGGAGTCACCACCTGATATAGCGAATGAAATAGTTCCCGATTTAGAACCTGTGATGGTGAAGTTTGAAGTGATTGCAGTAGCAGCACTGATTATTTTGCTAAACTCTATGCTGATATTATCATCTGTTCTGGCAGTTTCAAAACCTCTCGAAGGAGTAGGTGTGAAGTACGCTGGTGCCAGGTCAGAGATTTCATCAGCTTCCAACGCTCTGTTATAAACCTGAAACTCATCTAAGGAACCATCAAAATATTGAGTCCCTGCATTCAATGCTCCAATCTGGATTTGACCAGTATTGGTGATATCAAATGCTTCCGCGGTAGTCTCGTCTGTCAGAGCTCCATTTACATATATTTTTAAATTCCCATTTCTGTCGGCTACAAATGCTGCGTGATGCCAAAAGCCATCATCATAAGTATCAGCCGTTTCCAGAACCGAAACAGCATCATAAGTTCCACTTAATTGCAACTTTAAATTACCACCAGCAGCAATACCAGCAAAAACTCTTCTGTTGGAACTAAATTTATTGAAAAAAGCCTCCTGAGAAGTAACAGAACCTCCTTCTACCTTAAACCAGGTCGCAATTGTAAAGTCCTGATAAGTTCCAAAATCAAAATTATCATTATCGTTTAATTGTAAGTAATCATCCGATCCATCAAAATTGAGCGCACTATCAATAGCTCCTAATCTATCTGAAGTAAATAATGTTCCGATCACATTGTCCGGATCTATTGCATTATCAGATTCATCCTCTGTGTTTCCATCAAATGGATAATGTACGATCAATGACTCATTTTTCGAGCCAGTGGAGAATGTAAAATCCGTCGTTGGTAATGTTTCTCCCCCAGCCGATTTCACATTAGATAGGCTCACTGTGATCTCATCACTTTGAGGTAACCCATCAGCAAATTCAATGAATAGTTCGTCTGTTGCCCCACCACTGAATGTAGGACTTAGTGTACCTGCTGTGGTACCAGAAACCACTATATTGGTAGAGTTTACAGTGGTCTCATCTAGATCTTTATTGAAATTGATCACTACGCCAGAAGAAAGAGAAGCATTGGTCGCTCCATCTAATGGGTATGTTCTATTGATGGTAAAATCAGACAAAGACTGTAAATCAGTCTCAGTAAGTGCTCTTGTGTAAACTCTGATTTCGTCTAAACTTCCGTTAAATCTGGAAATTGTTGATTGTGATAAACAAGGCGTGGTAGCAATCCCCAAATCGGCATCATTATCGACGGAGATTGTACCTGTATTTGCCCAATCAGCTTCGCTCACCAATTGGCCATTCACATAAGCCCTGGACGTTGTTGTAGAGTTGTCTTTTACAAATGCTATGTGTGTCCAAACATTAGGTTCAGTAAAAGTTAGTGTATTCACTGATCCAGTATTGTTGTTTGGATCTGATCTCAATTCAAACCCCAGGTTGTAACCGTATATGGGTGAATTGGAATATCTCATATCAAAGAAATTTCCTGTTGTGCATACCGATCTTTTAGAGAGGATTGCATAACTATTGGTGGAAACGGCAACTTCCGGAAGTTTAACCCAGAAGCTAACGGTAAAGGATTCGCTGGCTAGAGCGATATCTCCAAATACCACATTATCATCAGATCCATCAAAAGATAAGGCGCCATCAGTAGTTCCATCATATCCCGCTACTGTAGTTGCGCCAGTTATGGTACCATCCAAACCACTGCCTGTGGCATCAACGGCATCTCCATTAAGTTCATAGTGTACCAGCAAATCACTGGTGGTATCTTGTCCAATGGCCCAGTATGCAGTCATTGAAAGCAAGAGAAGTGTGAGTAGTTTTTTCATATTGCAGATTCGTTATTCTAAGAAAACAGCCAAATCTGCTTTAAATAAGAAGTTTTAAAATTGACAATTGAGTATTCGTAGTGATTCTCCGAGGGAATGTCACGATTAATTAAGAATTTGTATTCTGTCGATTTTCTTGAATTCTCTTATATTAGCGCAAATTTCAAATCATGATTAAATTCATCAAGTATCTTCTGATCAGTCTATTTGCATTCTCCGCATTGTCCTCATGCGATAGCGGTTCTAACAAAGAAAAAGTTATCGATCTTACTAAGAAAAGTAAGGGCACAAAGAAAAACGGATATGACACTGCGTATCATGCTTCTGGTGAAATCAGCAGCATTCTCGGCTATAAAAATGGCAGAAAGCATGGTCTAGCTCAAAGCTTCTATCCAGATGGGAAACCAATGCGAAAAATCAATTATGTAAATGGTGTTAAAGATGGACTTGCTCAGACCTTCTATGAGAATGGCAAACTGCAACTGGAAACAAACTACGTAAATGGCAGAAAGCATGGTTTGAGAAAACGCTACTACAGCTTTGGTACTCCCGCTTCCGAACAGGAATGGAAAAATGACTATGCCGGCAAACTAGTGGAATACACCAAACGAGGAAAAGTAAGAACTAAATATCCCGAACTGAAATTAAATGTAATCGACAGGGTGAGTAGCACTGGAGAATATACCATTGAAGTTGCTTTTGATAGAAATGCTAAGCGAGCTAAATACTATGTTGGTAAATTGGATGAAGGAATATTCATGCACGACAAAATGGAGGAACTTCCAACAACAAATGGTAAAGGGATCGTTTACTATGAACTAACTCCTGGTTCTTTTGCAATGGAAAAACTCAACATTGTTGGTGTACAAAAAACTGCCAAGGGAGATTACTACATTGCTCAAAAAACTTTCAATGTAGCAATTGAAAAATAACTAGTTGCGGTTCAGCATATACTGTCTTGACTTTAGCTCCTGGTTTCTTGGTGAATACTCAAGACCTTTTTTCAGGTAAGTATTAGCAGATTTGTAATATCCTTTTTTAAAGTAAAACACTGCAGCTGCAGAATAAGCCCTTCCTACAAGAAAATCATCATAATCAGCTATTTCATTCTCGGAAACTGCTTGTTCAAAATTGGACTTGTATGACTTGCCATCAGTTTCATTTTTCTCAGTAAAGGCTTTTTCCATCGCCATAAGATTCAAATTGAGCCATGCAGTATTTACGTGATTATTTTCTTTCAACCCTGAGAATCTTGACATATAACCCTCAAGTCTGGCTAATGCTTTTTCAGTGTTTTTAGAGCGGGATAAGTAATTCATATACGTGCTAATAAGAAGTGTTTCGGCATCCGCATTTTTTTCTTTGATGGCAAAGGCCTCCTCAGCAAATGGTAATGCATGAACATATCTACCTTTATTATAAAGAAGTCTGGCTCTTTCGTAGTTATAGTAGAATTGAAGATCAGATCTAAGATTGGAATCTTTAAAGCCATTCAATAAGTCATTATAAATCGATTCATATTTTTCAGTCTCATTTCTATCAATGAGGTACTTCTCTGTAATTCTGTTAAACTCACCAAGAATTTCTTCGTTCCCCAGATCTTTCGTTTTGTGCCTTGGCAAATTTGAAAGTAGCTTGAAGTGGTAATCCTTCTCATAATTGGCTGATATCAATTCATTTACGAGACTGGCTGTTAAGGAATTTGCGATATGTTCCGAGGGGTACAAAACGTATGCCTTGCTAAAAGCCTGATAGGATTCATAGAATTTTTCCTTTTCCGCTAAGAAAATCCCCTGATTATAATATTGTATCGCGACAAGCTCCTTAAGGCCTAAGTTTGAATCATTAAAGTAATGCTTATCAAACAAAGCATTTACACCCATTGCCATATCACTTGCATCAATCAATTTCAACTCAAGGAGTGTCTCAACATAAGTTTGTTTAAAAGCAGAACTGAATGAAGCATAGCCACCAACAGGATCTGTAGTCTCAATCAAGATTTGATGTGAGTCGGGGTAAGCTACGATGTAAACATGAGTTGGCGTCTCCTTGATCGCAAATGGAATATCCAATTCCTGAAAAGCTAACCCATAAATGGCACAAGCACTTACACAGTTGTAATAACCATTTGAAAATACTTCTTCAAAAAACACTTTCTCTACATATTTACGAAAGAACCTTTCGTGTAAAGAGCTATAGACATTTTTCACATACTTCTCCTCTTTCTTATGTGGCTTGACAGATTTGATTTGATTTACCAAGGCCTTCTTGGCACTTTCGATATTAATGTCTGAATTATCAGTCAAAACATAAAAAGCATCAAAATATCTTGATTCCTCCCCTGCTAATACCGACTTATAAACTGATTCTTCCAGACTACTTTGAAAGATTAGTTCATGTTCAAAAACAAGTGTATCGGAGGCATTAGAATTTATTGAAATCCCGGAAATTAAAATCGACAGAAGAACTAAGGTCTTGATATTCATAGAATATGGGTATTCATACAAGACAAAGTTGATTAAAATGAACAGATTAATCAACATTCTAGTGTCTTGAATCGTAAAGTCAATTCTATTAAATTACTATTCCGAACCAAAGCACTTATGAACCGAATCGATAGACTTTCTGCAATACTTGTCCATTTACAAACCAAAAGAAGAGTAACCATGGACGAGCTGGAAGAAAGATTCGAGCTCACCCGAAGAACGCTGTTTCGCGATATTAAAGCATTATTAGAATCTGGTGTTCCAATTGGAGGAGATGCTGGGGAAGGATACTTCATAGTAGATGGATATCATTTGCCTCCTGTGGTTTTCAATAAAGAAGAAGCCGCTGCACTTTTAATGGGTGCCAAATTGATTCAGCACCAGGCAGACTCCAAAACCAATAACACCTTCAAAGAAGCATTATACAAAGTGAAGGCAGTACTCCGCTATTCGGACAAGGAATACCTTGAGAGACTTGAAGACAGCATTTCAATATTACCTCCTCCAAGTGTAGCAAACGCAGGATTTCCAGATTCCAACATTGAAGAATTGCAATATGGAATTGCGGTAAGAAAAGTACTTTCTATTGATTACAGCTCTGGATTCAATGAATTGACCAGAAGAGATATTGAACCTCTTGGATTGGTTTACTACAGTAGCAAATGGCATCTAATCGCTTATTGCAGACTTAGAGAAGACCTAAGAGATTTCAGAACCGACAGAATCCAAAATATCAGATTGACTCAAGACGAATTTGATCCCTCCAAGCATCCTAATTATCTGGATTTCCTGGAACATAATTTTATGGGCACTGAACTCAGCGAAGCGGTTGTGAGGTTTACAAAAACTGTAACCAGATTTCTCGGTGACCAAAAGTACTACCATGGTTTTGTTGAGGAAAAGCATCTTGACACCCAGGTAGAGATGAAGTTTTATACTCCAAGTTTTGAATATTTTGGTAGGTGGTTGTTATCATGGGGCAGCCAGGTTGAAGTGGTGTCACCAATAGAATTAAAGGACAAAATAGCAGAGCTACTACAGGAATTGACGCAACATCACAATGTCTTTGTTGGAAACGATTAATGAGCGACATACAGCTGTCACTCACCCATTTTAGTTTGCCATCAACTTAAAATTTAAACTAATGGCAGAACCTCTAAAAAATCAACTACTACTTAAATCATTCCATGAAAAACTGGGAACCTTAATTAATCAGGAGTACCCAAAATTCTCTTCAAAGGATTTTATTCAAAATGTATACGATCAAGACTGGGAAGACAGGTCATTGACAGAAAGAATGAGTCATACATCTGTTGTCCTTCAACAAATGCTTCCACAAGAATATGTAGATGCACTCGAAGTATTAAAAAAAGTATGCTCACACTTCGGTGGATTTGACGGAATGGTTTTTTCGGATTTTGTGCAGCAGTTTGGTCAGGATTATCTGAAGGAATCTCTCGATGCATTGGAGCTCTTTACTCAACATGGAAGTTCCGAGTTTGCAATAAGGCCATTCATTAAGTCCAACACTGAGGAGGTCATGCAAAGGATGCTGGATTGGTCCAAACATCAAAATTATCATGTCAGACGATTATCAAGTGAAGGCTGCCGACCAAGGCTCCCATGGTCCATGGCTTTACCAGATTTCAAAAAAGATCCGAGCTTAGTGCTGCCAATTCTGGAAAATCTTAAAAGCGATTCGGAATTGTATGTCAGAAAAAGTGTGGCCAATAATATCAATGATTTGGCAAAAGACAATCATGAAATTGTATTGAAGATGGTAAGCAAATGGATGAAAAAACCATCCAAGAACACACAATGGATTGTAAAGCAAGGTTTAAGAACTCTCGTAAAAGATGGAAATGCAAAAGCACTCAAAATACTTGGTTTTGATGCCGATAATCTGGAATTAAAGAAATTTAAGAAAATCCCTACCAAAGTTGAATTTGGTTCATCAATTGAAATTGAATTTGAATTGATGAACAAATCTGAGCAGCAAGTAAATGCCATGGTTGATTATATTATCTACCACCAAAAAAATAATGGCACATTGGCTCCTAAGGTTTTTAAACTAAAGGCTATCACTATCCCAGCCAATGAAAAAGTAGTGATTTCAAAAGCTCACAATTTTGTTCCTATCAACACCAGAAAATACTATCCCGGCACACATAAAGTAGCCATTCAGGTAAATGGAAAAGTTTTAAATGAGGCTGAATTCGAACTTAAAATGTAATTAGAAGCCGTTTTTCAAACAAAAATCCGAAAAAAATTAATACATCTATTTTTCAGTGACATAAGGCTGTCACTCTGAGTCTTTTCTTTGAATTGTGAATCAAATAATAAAAGAAATGAGTCAGAATTCAATTAAGGAAATCATAGTCTATTCTATTAAAGAAGAATACAAAGATAAAATCCCGGAAGTACTAAACGAGCTAAGAAGCAGTGTGAAAAACATTCCGGGATTTAACCAGGTCACCACCTTTCAGGCTTGTAATGACCCACTTACGATGACAGATATAGTAGACTGGAATTCACTTGAGGAAGCACAGCAGGCAATGAAAAACGTGCAAAACAACCCTGAGTACGCCGGACTGATGAAATACTTCAACGAGACAGTTTACTTCAATCACTTTAGACATCTATTATAAACTCAAATACTATTTATCATGGTTATATCAAAACTTGATCTACAAAAGGCAGACCCTAACTATTACAAGGTTGGCAAGAAGCCAGAACTAAGAGATCTTGATCCTTACTATTACCTAACTATCCAGGGAAGATCAGCTCCCGAGGATAAGAAATTTCACTCAGCCCTTGAAGCACTTTACGCAGTGGCTTACAATATCAAATTCCTTTGCAAAGCTGAGGATAATGACTTTGTTGTTCCGAAGATGGAAGGATTTTGGTGGGTTGATGGTGGCGCAGCAAGTCAGGCTGAGTACAATGCAGTTCCTAGAGATGAGTGGAACTGGAAAATCACCATCAGAATGCCCGACTTTGTGGAAGCAGATCATTTCTTCAGAGCACTGGAAGGAGCCAAGCAAAAGAAAGCCAGCAACAAGCTTGAGCAGGTAAAATTCGAATTAATCAACGAAGGTAGATCAGCACAGATTCTTCACATCGGAAGCTATGATAAAGAAGATGAAAGCATTGCCACGCTTCATAAATTCATTGAAGAGGAGGGATTACAAATCTCAGGTACACATCACGAGATTTACTTATCAGATCCAAGAAAAACTGCTGAAGAGAAACTAAGAACAATTCTTAGGTACAGTGTAGCATAAAGAAAAAGAGTACATATCTATCATAAAAGAGCGGGGTTATTGATCCCGCTTTTTTTGTTAGTCGACCTCACCAAAACGCCTGTACATGACTTCCTTATTTACCCAAAATATCATGTCTAACATCAATGGAATGTTTATCCCCAATAAAAGGATCAAACTAAGAAATGCTGCCGACCATGAGGGAGGATTGTCTATCCCATTTATTAAAACTCTTCCATCAAGATCTGGGAAATACCAAACCAAAATATGAGAATTCTCAAGGACTTTAGCCACCTCAGAGTCAGATAGCTGTCGTTCATATTGAAGATACTCATTTGTATCAGAATTCAGAACAGAAAATTCAATATTACCATCATCAATAGTATAGCTGCATTTTTGGGTTTCTGTATCTAATGACTCGAGAAAAAATAGTGATATCATAACTAATCTCGTTCCAAAAATCCACCAGAAAAATGGAGTCACAATTGCAGTTATAATCAGCCGCTTTCGGCTTTTTTTCAGCTTAATAAGTGCTTCTTTTTTATCCGACATTATAGATCAACCTATTCCAAACCTTCCAAAGCCTTCTGATAAATCTCCAAATTTGCTGGCTTAAAAACTTCCTTCCCATCTACCATTTCAACTTCAAATCTTGCTCCTTCTATTACCTCTTCTATCTCACCGTTCGCGTTCACAAAGTAATTGGTGGGGTAAGTACTGATACCAAGTAAATCCAAATATTCAGCAGCATCCGGAATCACAATGTAATTCAATGGTTTTTGGTCGAGCAATGCAGATATTTTCTGGGGTGATTCTGGAGCGAATGTGATGAAAACAAACTCTTCTCCAGGGTTTGACTCTTTGAGTTCGTTTAAGTCAGGAAATTCCATAATACATGGTTTGCAAGCGGTACTCCAGAAATTAATATGGACTTTCTTTCCTTCAAGGTCTTTTGAGCTAACAACATTACCATTGAGATCTTTCATGCTGAACTCGGGAAGAACTTTATCAGACTGTTGGGTACTAAAAAAATAACAAATGAAGAAAACTGATGATATGAGTTTTGACATGGTTATTAGTAAGGTATTCGTGAAAAGTTCATATAAACAAGAGAGGGTGTACACCCTCTCTTGTTGGTTGTGAAATTGAGATTACTCAATAATTATCTTCTTGGTTATTATCTTATTTTCAGAAGCTGTAATTTGAAGAATATATACTCCTGCTTCAAATTCTTCTAAATTAATATCACCATCAATAGTGTCCCATTCCTTCACTAATTCTCCACGTAAATTGAGTATTTGAACACCCTGAATTGCCAATTCTGAGTTGATTATCAATCTCCCACTTGTGGGATTTGGTCCTACCTTAGCTTGTTTTAAAAGTGAAGTCACGCTGGTCGGTCTCTCAAAAATAATTTCAAACCCAAAAGCATCACTAATAAGATCTCCATCACTTATTTCAACTGAGACCGTAATCTGGCCTTCAAAATCTGTAGTTGGAATAAGATTGTTTCCATCAATTGTATAATCCGCTCCTTCCAATAAAGTTAAAGTGTGATCATCTGGAAAGGAATTATCAACGTCTGTGACTGTAAAATCGAGAATATCTAATTCGAATGCAGTATTAATTATCCCGGCTGTTTCGCCATCGTAAGCTGTAATCACAGGCGCATCATTAATGGCAATAACTTCAATTTCAAACTCGAAAATCTCGCTTGTCGCTTCTCCATCTGAAACAGTTACAGAGGCAGTTAAAGCTCCATCAAAATCTGTTGTAGGGATTATCTCCTGATTGTTTCTTACAGAATAATTAGTTCCTTCCAGAACTACAAAGCTGAATTCATCAGGAAAAGTATTATCCGGATCAGAAACTGTTAGTAGGTCAAGAGCAAACATTAATGTATCATCCTCATCCATTGAAAGTTCATCTACCTCAAGGATTTCAGGAATATCATTTACAGGATCAACTATCAGCGTAAATTCAACTGCTTCACTTACTCCGCCATCAGAATCTACTACGGAAACAGATGCATTTAATGTACCAAAATAATCCTGGGATGGTATAAGGAAACTATCAATAACCACTGAATAATTAGAACCCTCACCAATCAATACCTTAAATTCAGAAGGATAAACATTATCAGGATCCGTTACAGTGATGTCATCAATCGTAACAAACAAAGTGTCATCTTCATTTAAATTAGTTTGAATGGATATTTCTTCAATTGTTGGAAGATCATTCACCGGATGGACGGTTATATCAAATTCAAATGGCTCACTGTTATCTGTCCCATCTGATATTATAATTGAAGTAGAGATCTCTCCGTAAAAATTCAAAGATGGCACAATCAAGGTATCATTGACAACTGTAAAGTTTTCTCCAGCTGTTAAGCTGTAACTAAAATCCGCAGGGAAATTATTGTCCTCATCAAATACCTCCAAATCATTTAAGTCAATTGCTAGTGTATCGTCTTCATTAAATTCCTGAAGATCAATAGCGCTTATTTCAGGAATGTAATTAATGTGAAATTGTAATTTATCACTGAAGTCAGAGGTGACATATGATTGATCAATTGTTTGAATGGCAAATTCATAATCGCCTGGTTTTCTGTCGAAACTAACAGAATTGGCATTCTGCAAATTTCCGAAACCTGGTACTTTTAAATTGGCATTTGATGATGTGTTACTATACAAAATTGTATCCCCTTGAAAAGTCAACCAGGCATTATAATATAAAGCAGTATCTGGTGATTCTGCATCTGTCCCTAGGTCCCAGCTAATGGTAAAACCAGTCTCGCCTACTTCCAAACTTATGTTGCCTGGAGAAGATGGAGCTGTATTTTGAGTAGCGATATCATTTCTAAAAGTTTTGATCTCACCTTGAGAAAAATATCCTGTCATTACTAAGTCAAGGTCATTGTCATTATCAAGGTCAGCTAAGGCGATATCTCCATCATACATACCTGAAATCCCATGACCATCCAACTCAGTAAATCCCGCACCATCTTGGTTGATATATATATTAAATATACTCTCAAATCCAGTCATCACAAGGTCCGGGTAACCATCGTTATTAATATCACCAACAGCAATTTCTGAATTAAATAAGCCTTCCAAAGAAATCGTTTCATCCAATACAAATTCTCCATCCTGATTCTCGTAAATTCCGGAAAAGCCATCAGTGCCATCATAACCTGACAATACTATATCAAGATCAGAATCCATGTCATAGTCAATCCATTGAATGTCGGCATTAAAGACACCCTGCAAAGACTTTTCTGAATTCTCAAATACCCCATTATTATTATCATACAGGTAAGTGAATGGAGTGTCAGACCCATCATCTCCACAAATTAGAAGATCTGAATCACCATCATTGTCGTAATCTCCAAGGGCGATGTTTCCTCTATCAAGTCCAAATATGGATTCATCTAATGTAAATGTAAGATCTCCGTTATTCCTGTAATAGAGTGTTCTGCGTGCGCCAGTTATATAAAACCCAGAGTAGATCAGATCCTGATCTCCGTCATTATCAACATCAGCAGCTACAGCGTACCCGGTCGCTAGTGCATCAAAACTCATAGAAGTGTTGAGCTCAAAACCACCAGATCCATCAGCCATATACATATTAGCACTATAACTGCCGTTTTCATTTCCACTGACAAAAAAATCCAGAAATCCATTATTATCGAAATCCGCCCAAACTCCAATTGATTCATACACACTATCCGATTCCGCATTAAATGAATTTGAGAAATCAAATGAACCATTGTTTCTATAAATATTAGTAGTTCCAATTGCTGATCCTGCAGTGTTAATCCACCCAGAACTCAACAAATCCAGAAGACCATCATTATTGTAATCACCAATTTGAATAACGCTTTGTTGAACTCCTTCAAAATCGGCATCAACAACTTCAGTAAAATCTTGAGATAATAGGCTACCTGAAAAACCTAGTAAACAGATAGCTGTAAGAAGATAGTATTTCATTAATTTAAATATGATTGATACCTCCAAATTTAATGGTTTGATTAAAGCTTTTACCAGAGTCTGAAATGTTTTTTTTAAAGTAGACGCAACACTTAAAAAAACATCCTATTTCTACGAATAAATACTTACTAAAAGAGGAGAATTACTTACTTTTTCCAAATTACTACCTACTTATTCATTAGAACATTAATCTGACTGAAAAAAAATAGGTGCTGGTTTTCAAGAATTACATACTAATTATCAAGAATTATGTGCCACCATCCACGAATTACATACTAGATTGGAAGAAATGCCTTCTCATACTTCGAAATACTTACTTTCCTGAAGAAATAAGAAAGAGAATAGTCAATAATTTATATTGAAAAGAAGAATAGACATCTTCTAACCAGTAGTAGTCTAATCAATTTATCAATCAATAGTAATTTGAAAGCGAAATGAATATTTGCCTGAAGGAATGCTATATTTTGCATGAACCGGAGCTCCCCAACTGTCATCTCCACCTACTCCCATGTGCAAATAGTCAAGGCACAGGTTAACGCAATTATCTGGAACTAAATTATGTGGATGTAATGTCCCCGGTAATTGAGGTGAAAGCTTATCTAAGGAGTACTGTAAGGCAGAAAAACTAAATGGTTTAGAGGAATTAATCTTGATTCCGTGATTATTTTCATCTTGAAGGATCAACCAGTCTACATCCTGTTTCGCACCATTTTCTTGTGGGCTGATGTATGGAACAAATTGCTCATCTATTGTGCTTTTATATTTTCCAATTAGAGCTGCAGATTTCCGATCCCAGTAATTTTCGAACGGCCCTCTCCCGAACCATTCAATTTGATTCAGTGATTTGACCAATTTCATTTCTAATCCAATTCTTGGAATGTTTGGAAGGCTTTCAGCAGCATTTAATTCAACATCGATATTGATGATTCCACTATCGGTCAGATGATATTGAAATTTCATACGAAAATCATAGCCTTCAATTGCATGTTTCGTGGTAATGATATGTTCGCCATCAGCTTCTTTTTCGGATATTGAGAGAAGCGTCAATTTCTGAGCAGCGTGTCTCCAGAACTGAAGTCGTTGAGGCATGTCATTACCGAAATCATTATCCGTCGGAGGTCTCCAGAAATTTGGTTTGATCGGCCCAAACAATAGCTCCTGGCCTTTATTGGAAATCGATGATATTAAACCGAACACTTTATCTATTTCGATCCTTAAACTGTTCCGGTTCAAATAGATTTTGTTTTCACCAGACTCCTTTGTGACTTCCAGTCTTTCAATTTCAGAAATAGCTGAATTATCAATTGGTAGCTCAAACTGATCAATCGCAATCTCGTGATTAGCCGGTATCATGTTAGTAGATGTGGTAGATCGAACTGAGACATTCAAGAACTTTCGATTGCCCTTGCTTTCAGAAGGAATATCTAAAATATACTCTTTAAATTCTCCAGGTGCTGTTCCTTTTAGGTTCAAAACTGATTGTACAACTTGTTCTCCATCTACCTCAATTGTCCAATACAAATTAAAATCGTCAAGTGATTTAAAATTATATTGATTAAATACCATCAGTTTATTGTAGGGCTGATCCCATTTAAATGAGATTGGTTGATAAACCTTCTTTACTTCATACAAGGCAGGATGTGGTTTTCTATCAGGAAATATTAATCCATTTATACAGAAGTTACGATCATGATAGACTCCTTCTGGTTCAAAGTCACCACCATAACCCCAATATTCAGTTCCATCTGGAGTTTGAGTCAAAATACCCTGGTCCATCCAGTCCCAAATAAATCCACCTTGAAGATGTTTACAATCATTGATAACATCCCAATAATCCTGAAGATTGCCGACACTATTCCCCATTGCATGTGCATACTCACACATAATTAGAGGCCTGGTTTGATTCTTTTTTGCATACTCCTCGATCTCTTCAATCTTCGGATACATTGGACATACAATATCTGTATTAGCATCTTCCCCAGCCTGTTCATATTGGACTGGTCTTGATGGATCTTTTTTCTTTATCCATTCATAGCCTTCATAAAAATTCCTCCCATTGCCAGCCTCATTTCCCAAAGACCAGATGATCACTGATGGATGGTTTTTATCTCTCTCCACCACCTTCTTAATTCTATCTAAATGAGCTCCTTTCCATTCGGGAAGATGAGAAATATGGGTCTCCTCATGATAGGGCATATCCTCCTGAAACCTTACTCCTAAACCATGGGATTCAATATTAGCTTCATCTACCAAGTACAAGCCGTATTGATCACACAACTCATACCATCTTGGATCATGAGGGTAGTGACTCATCCTGGCGGCATTGATATTAAATTGCTTCATTAAACTTATGTCAGCCATCATTGCCTCTTCCGTCGGAACATGTCCCAGTTTATCATCATGCTCGTGTCGGTTCACGCCCTTCAGTAAAACATATTCACCGTTGATTAAGAGTGTCCCTGATTTAATTTCAATTCTTCTAAACCCAACTGACGTACCATACTTCTGAGTTGAATCGCCATTCTTAACAGAAATAACCAACTGATAAAGATTAGGGCATTCGGCACTCCATTTCTTTACTGATGGAATGGTTCTGGAAAATGAAATTTGTTGATCATTATTAGACTCTTGTGAAACTGTTTCCTCGGCTGAATAAACGCAAATATCGTTATCCCACAACTCCACATTTACTAAAGCGTCTGATATATTCTGATAAGCTCTAAAATCAAGTTGTAGATTAAAAACACCATCAGAGTAGCCATCATCTATACTTGCTTCTACCCTATAATCTCGTAAACAAAGTTTATCTGAAGACCACAAAAACACATCCCGTTCAATCCCACTTACCCTCCAAAAATCCTGACCCTCCAGATATGATCCATCACACCATCGATACACCTCTACTGCAATAGTATTGGTTCCCTTCACAAGGTACTCTGTAATCCTAAACTCAACCGGGGTTTTAGAATCCTGGCTGTATCCAAGCTTCACTCCATTCACCCAATAGTAGGCTGCAGAATTAACCCCTCCGAAATGAAGGAATACTTCTCTACCTTCCCAATCTTCAGGAATCTCAAATTCATGCTTGTAGGATCCCACTGGATTAAAATCATGAGGAATGTGTGGTGGATTCTTAGGGAATGGGTATTCTTTATTTACATAGATTGGGTAACCAAACCCATTGAATTCAATATTACCCGGAACAGGAATTGTTGGCCAAGACGAAACATCATAATCAGGTTTACAAAAGCCTTTTGGTCTGTCTGAGGGCTTTTCTACATAATTAAATTTCCAATTACCATTTAATGACTTATAGTAATCCGATTCCTGGTTTCTGGGTCTATTTGTTTCAAAAGGAATTAACAATGCATGAGCTTCTTCCTGCCCCACGTTAAAAACTTCCGGGTTTTCCCAATCAGGAATATCCGTCTTTTGCTCACCTGCTTTAGTATCCCGAGTCATCTGGATAGGCTTAGTTGAATGTGATGAATACAATTGCCACCAATATCAATAAAAGCAATCCATGAAAACGGTAGTCTTTGTACCAGGGCATACCTTCCATCCCAGCTGAAAGTAGTTCTTTTCGGTAAGTGTATTTCTCAATTTTCTCGACAGGTGTTGGTTCTCCAAATGCACCAATTATCATGAAAATAGCTGTACTCACTCCAAATATCAATCCTACATTGTATGTGTAATGCAAATCCCACATATCAAATTGCTCCAGAACGAATAACAGAACTCCAAATGCAGTTCCCAAAATCAATGTAAGAAAAGAAGCGGTTCCGTTTCCACGCTTGTAAAAAACTCCTACCAAAAAGATCACAGCTATTGGTGGTACTACGATCGAGAACATTTGCTGCAAGTAGGCCCATAAACTGCTAAAGTTAGCAATCAGAGGAGCCCATATTGCAGCTACAACCATTAATATGAGGGTAGTAATTCTTCCGTAATTCGCTATGCGAGTATCTGATATCCCTTTTGAGTTGGGTTCAATAAAATCTTTTACCAGTAGTGTTGAAGCGGAGTTCAATGTGGAGTCCACACTAGACATAATTGCTGAAACCAATCCAGCCAGAACCAATCCAAGTAAACCAGTTGGTAGTACTTTTGTCATGATTGTAGGAAACACCATATCTGCGTTCTCCAATCCTGGGAATAAACTTATAGCCATTGCTCCTGGTATCACCATGATAAATAATGGAATAAACTTGAGAATCCCAGCAAACATGATTCCCCATCTTGCATTTGGAATATCCTTACTTCCCAAAACTCGCTGAACTATAAATTGATTTGTTGACCAATACCAAAATCCCAGAAACGGAACTCCTAATATAAGCCCAGGCCATGGTAATGACTCATCTCCAATGGGACGGATCATAGAGAAGTGTCCTTCAGGAGCAGCTTTCAAAACATTATCCCATGAGTAATCAAGTTTCCCGAATAGGATAAAGGTCAAAACACTGCAACCGACAATCAGTATTACCGCCTGAATAGCATCTGTATAAACTACTGCTTTCAATCCTCCAAATGCGGTGTAGATTCCGGCAACAACAGCAATCAATAATGTGGTATGCCATAGTACCAGATCTGGGAAAAAGAATTGAATAACAATAGCACCAGCATAAAGTCCACCAGACATTTCTACCACTACACTTATAAAAATGGTGATGGCAGAAAAGAAATTCCTTGAACGAACATCGTACCTTAATTCCAGGAACTCTGGTATTGTGGTGATTTTGGATCGTAAGTATAAAGGAACAAAAATGACTGCCGCAATCAACAAAGGAATAGCAGATGCCCATTCATATACCGATTGCACAACACCTGTGCTGTAAGCAGCTCCCGATAATCCAATGATGGTGGAGCTTGAAATGTTACTGGCGAATAAAGACAAACCAACAAGTCCCCACCCAAATGTTCTTCCCCCCAGGAAAAGATCCTCACCAGTTTTGGTTTTAAGTCCAATTATAAACCCTATCCCCAGGACTAAAATGAAATAAAGTACCAGTACACCTATATCAATGTTGCTTATCATGCTGTCTATTTTCTAATTATTCTTGCTGCCCATCCTCCACCAGAAGCCAGGTGTACATTAATCTTTTCTTTGTTGTTGATATCTCTGGAAATCATTTTATAATCACTGGCATATCGCTCAGCATTTATTCCATCCTGATATAATTCAATTATGTATTCTCCGTCTCCTAAGAAAGAAAAATCAAGCTCAATATCTTTTGCAGACCAATTTCGCAATACGCCAACATACCAGTCGTCACCTGATTGACGCGCAAGAGCAACATGGTCTCCGAACTTCGCAGAAAGCACAACAGTTTCATCCCATACACTTGGCACTGCTGAAAGGAATTTCATGTTTTCCTCTTCTTTCAGGTAATTAGAAGGGCTGTCGGCTAACATTTGCAATGGACTTTCATAGATCACATACATGGCCAACTGATGGCATCTTGTTCCAAGTGACATTGGTCTTTCAAAGAATGGATAATAATTTTTCTTTTGAGCATTAATCATTGCCCCAGGAGTGTAGTCTACTGGGCCAGCTAACATTCGAATAAATGGCATCTCTACATCATAATCAGGATTTGCAAATTCTCCTTCCCATTTGTGTTGTTCCAAACCTTTTACACCCTCTCGACTCAACACATTTGGATATGCTCTTCTCAATCCGGAAGGCTTATAAGATCCATGAAAATCCACTAATAACTTATGTTCAGCAGCAACTCTGGAAACTTTCTCATAGTACTCTACCATCCATTGATCATCCCTCTGCATAAAATCAACTTTGATTCCTTTCACTCCCCAATCTTCAAACTGCTGAAGTGCATCATCAAACTGATCTTCCAGTGCTTTCCAGGTCACCCAAAGAATAATTCCTACCTTCTTTTCATTACCGTAAGCAATCAATTCTTCCAGTTGAATATCTGCAACAGGATTGAGTAAATCATTTGTTTTAATGTCATACCAACCTTCATCCAGAATGATATATTCCAATCCATATTTGGAAGCGAAATCCATGTAGTACTTGTAGGTAGGAGTATTAATTCCAGACTCAAAATCCACTCCGTAAATATTATTAGCATTGTACCAATCCCAGGCTACTTTCCCAGGTTTAATCCAGTCGGTTTCCTTGAGTTCCAAAGGCCTGGCTAATTTGTAAACCAACTCACTTTGAATTAAGTCACCATCGTTATCTGAGATTACCATTAGTCTCCATGGGAAAGTTCTTTTTCCGGATGTTTTGGCGATGTAGTCATGTAATTCGGCTGGCCTTACATCTCTATCATCCGGTTGGGTGTAAGTCTTAGGGTATTTTGGGAACACAGATTTTAGTGAGTTATCTGCACCCTTCACCAAATAGAATCCTGGATAGTTATATAAATCAGATTCTGTGATAGCTACTTTCACATTGTTGTTCATATGAACTAATGCAGGCAGGCAACTCATTTCGTCCGATTGTAGTTCATTTACAGATTTGGTGGTGTAGTTACGTTCGTAGTGAGTAAAGAAACCATCAGCAATTGGAAAACTTGCATTAAAGTTATCAGTGAAATTATATTCGATCAATTCATCATTAATTGTTATCTCCTTCTTCGAATTAGTTTCAATTCTGTAGGCTACACCATCATTATATGCTCTGAAATGAACTGAGTTTTTGTTAGTAAAATTGATAATCAGTTCAATATATTGATCTTTAATTTTTGCCCTTTTTACACGAATAATTGGCTCAATTATCTTGTCAACTTTGTTGGTCTCGGTGCTTTTTACTTTCAGATTTCGCAAAGCGAATGATCCATCTATGGAAATATCAATTGAAGAGGGTTCCAATATCGTTTCTTCACCATGTATCACTTTATACTTGATGCCTCCATCAACAAACACCTCGATTCTGTTGGAACCATCTGGGGATTCCACATTGTAAGTCTGTGCCATGGCATTAAAACTAAATGAGAGAATTGCAATAGCTGAGATGCAACTGAGCTTGATTGATTTCATTGGGTAAAATGTTATTGAGCAATATAGAAGATTTAGAATAAGTGTAAAAATAACACCCAAAAATAGTTCCTATTATTTTGGCCACTCATCATATTCTGGAGAGTATTTTTATTTAAGACCCATCCAGTCAGTATTATTGCCGTAGAAAGGTAAAAGATGGGAGAAGATAAGCTACATAAATACTATCCACACACCGAAAAAATTCTGGTGGCAGTGAATTGTATTGTCTTTGGTTTTGAAGCTGGACAATTAAAGCTTTTGTTACTGAAAAGAAATATTGAACCTGCAAGTGGAAAGTGGGCAATACCTGGCGGCTTTGTAAATGTAGATGAGAGTCTTAAGACAGCTGGAAGGAGAATCCTAAACGATCTTACCGGTTTGGAAGATCTGTATATGGAACAGCTACATGCCTACGGAGATGTTGATCGTGATCCAGGCGCTCGTGTGATCTCAGTTGCTTTCTATGCCTTAATTAAAGTAAATGAATATACTCATCAATCCGTTGAGGAGCATGACGCTCATTGGATACAATTCTCAGATATTCCAGATTTGATTTTTGACCACAATGATATGATGGATAATGCTTTGCAACATTTAAGAACTAGAGCTAGATATCAACCAATTGGATTTCATTTATTACCTGAGAAGTTTACACTTCCCGAATTACAAAAGCTTTACGAAGCACTCTACCAAAAAGAATTAGATAAAAGGAACTTTAGAAAGAAAATCCTATCTATGGGCTTCCTTGATAAGCTTGATGATAAAGATAAGAGCTCCAGACGAGGTGCATTTTACTATCGTTTCAATAAAGTAAAATATGACGAGCTGGTATCTAAGGGGTTCAACTTTGAGGTGTAAACTCACTGATCTCTCTCATCACTTGTAGTACCGCTTCTTTCTCTAGTTGAGCACTTTCCTCGTCCCAATTCAGGTATTTTGTCAGATCAACCATCAACGGTTCAAGCAACTTTCGAGCTCTTTTGATATCAAAAAATAACATACCTGTTCTTCTTTCAAAGAAATCTACTGCTGTTTGAACCATTTCATTCTTTATGGCAAATAGAAGTTCAGCACGGCCTAATCTAATATCAGTATCAGCATCATCAAAGTCAGAGAAATAACCTAATATTTGATCAGTCTGTCTGCCGTAATTACTAACCAGATATTCAGCTACGTAATCCTCTAACTCATATTTACTTATGATCTTCTGAATTTCATTTATATACTGCTTAACCTCTTTTGGTTTACTAAAGACTCCTCCCTGTAAAACAATCTGATCAGTTGAGCATTCCGGAATATCCTTATCACCCATTTTTTCAGCAACAAGATCCACCACCTTTTCAGCCATTTTTCGATACCCGGTAAGCTTACCTCCAGCGATTGAAATCAGACCAGTTGATGATTCAAAAATCTCATCCTTTCTGGAGAGTTCATATGAGCCCTTACCTTCCTCATAAATCAATGGTCTTAGGCCCGCCCATGATGACTCTACGTCATCCATATTTATATTTATAGAAGGGAACCCATGATTCGCCGCATCAACCAGATATTTAATATCCTCATAGTCCGCCAGCACGTGATCCTTATCTCCTTCATAAACGGTATCGGTGGTTCCTACATAAGTTACTTTTCCTCTTGGAATTGCAAAGACCATTCTTCCATCTGGAACATCAAAGTATACAGCATTTTTGATTGGTAGTTTTTCATGATCTACCACAATATGCACTCCTTTGCTTAGCTGTAACCTTTTGCCCTGTTTAGATTTATTGATATCTCTTAGATCATCCACCCAAGGACCAGCCGCACTGACCACAAATTTGGATCGCATTTCAAAAGTTTCCTCAGTGATATTGTCTTTGCATTTGAGGCCTACGAGTTTATTGTCTTCATAAATGAAATCTTCAGCCAAAATGTAATTGACAGGTACAGCTCCATGTTCTTGTGCTGTTTTTATCACTTCAATGGTTAATCTGGAATCATCAGTTCGATATTCGGAGTATAGGCCAGATCCTTCCAAAACTTCTTCTGGCAAAAGAGGTTCCAATTCCAGGGTTTCTTCTTTGTCGTACATTTTACGTTGATCTTCCTGCTCAACACCAGCAAGAATATCATAAACCATCAAACCCATTGAAGACATGAACTTTCCAAATGTTCCATCTTTGATTATTGGAAGCAACATCTTCTTTGATTGTACAAGGTGAGGTGCTAGCTTATGGACAGTAGCTCTTTCACGCCCAACTTCCCGGACAAGTGCTATTTCAAATTGCTTCAAATATCTCAATCCACCATGAATGAGCTTGGTTGATTTAGAACTGGTTCCGGAAGCAAAATCATTCTTCTCAACTAGAGCTGTTTTCAGTCCCCTGGAAGCTGCATCCAAACAGATTCCAGCTCCTGTAATTCCTCCTCCTATCACAATCAAATCAAACTCCTGATCCTTAAGTTTATTGAGTTGATAAATTCTTTTGGCTTCCATGTGCGAATAGTAAAATATACAAGTGTGAATATAACACTTAAATCAAATAATATGTTGTTGCCAAAAAGGTAGTCATCAAATTTCCAAAATCTAAATTTTCCTCAAATAGCAAACGTTCCCAAATAAAATTTTTTTCTTGGTGCAACCTTGCGGCTTTTAAAAACATCTTTCGGATGACAAATTCAATCTTTTCCCAATGGAATTGAAAACCTTTTATGCATCTTCGCGTGTTGAAAAAGCACCAATGAGAATAATAGTATTAATCGGCTTGTTTTTGCCCCTTGTGTCCATGGGGAATGGAGTGTCTCCCGATATTATCAGGAAGTCATTTCATGCAAGTGTTTTGGATGAATCCAAGACTACTGATTTCTTTGATTTGGTTACTTCCATTGAAAGTCCTAATAATCTCGAAAAAGCTTATCAAGCCGCTGCATATGCTATGATGGCTAAGGTCACCATGAACCCTTACAATAAATATATCTATGTAAGAAAGTACTGCGAATTGATCGATGAGGTGGTTTCATGGGAAGGCAGCAATATTGAAATACGATTCATTAGACTGGCCATTGACCACAATATTCCTGGCATCTTCGGAAGATACAAGAATCATGAAGAAGACAAAAAAGCAGTTATCGAACTGGTAGATGGTTTAATCCCTGATTTTGACACTGATTTTAGAAGATACATTCTGTATTTCCTGGAACATGATATTTTGTTGGCGGCTGAAGATCTTGTGCGGATTAAATCCAGATTCGAATAATATTTGTGTTACAATAATCCTTGATTTTGCTGAGTCAAATAAGACATTAGCAACGATCTGTACTTCAAAAGATGATATTGAGATTGAGTAGTGTCTCTTGCTTCATCATCAATCCTTTTCAACCGTATTGCATCCTCAAAATAAGGTCTTGATTCAAATTCCTTCATTTCTGATTTTGACATCAGTAATCTGCCATCCTCAGTTACTAGTTTTTTTCTCTCTTTCTTTTTGTAATTGAATTGTTTAGTCAACATGTAGCGATTTGCATCCAATTGACTTGTGATCAAAACACAAACTCGTCCACTAAAACCCCTAGACCTTAAAAAGCTTGCTCCGATTATTTCATTGTGCAATCTTCCTATTTCATCATGAGAGACTCTTTCGACAAATGGATCACATATGATTCCAATGTCATGAAGAAATGCAGTGATCACAAACTCTAAATCCTCCCCATTTTCTTCAGCAATACGTGCAGACTGTTCCATGTGCTGCAATAAAGTAAGGTTCTCATCATACGCTTGAAAACCATACATCTCAATCAAGTCAAAGATCTCATTGATTATTGGCAATATCTTTTGTTTAGAAACAGTCATGATCCCCAATCATATGGATAACCAATGGTACAAACTGAAAATGTCTTTATGATGAATTGGTGGTTAAGAAATGCTTAATTTTTTGGCTGGATACGAGTTTTGAGTTTTGAGTTTTGAGTTTTGAGTTTTGAGGCAAACTAGTTTAACTAAACAATGGTTTTAGGATTTAGATTTTAGTTTTTAGGGTTTGACTGTTGACTGTTGACTGTTGATCGGTAAAGGAGCGAGTAAATAGTTGGTCACAAAAAAAGGGACCTAACGGTCCCCTAAAAATTTTTTGTCTTTTGTCTAATCTAATGTCTGGCAAAGCTTACATATGAATCGGTCTGTTCTCAGTTGCTGCCAGACATGCTTCTTTTACAGCTTCCATGTATGTTGGGTGTGCGTGTGACATTCTGGAAACATCTTCAGCACTTGCTCTGTATTCCATTGCAGTTACACCTGTAGCGATCATATCGGCTGCTCTTGCGCCAATGATGTGCATTCCGAGAATCTCATCAGTGTTTTTGTCTGCTAATACTTTCACTAAACCATCAGTATCCATACTTGCTCTTGCTCTTCCAAGTGCCTTGTAAGGGAATTTTCCAGCTTTGTATGCTCTTCCCTGCTCCTTCAGTTGCTCCTCTGTATATCCAACACTTGCAACTTCTGGCCAGGTGTAGACAACACCAGGTATCAGATTGTAATTGATGTGTGGTTTTTGTCCGGCCATTTGCTCAGCTACAAAAACACCTTCTTCTTCAGCTTTATGTGCAAGCATCGCTCCTTTCACCACATCTCCAATCGCCCAAATATTATCAACACTTGTTTTCAGGTGATCATCAGTTTCTATCTGACCTCTTTCAGTAACCTTTACTCCAACATTTTCTAAACCAAGTCCATCTGTGTAAGGTCTTCTTCCAATTGAAACCAGGCAGTAATCACCTTTCAATTCAAGCTTCTCTCCTTTTGGAGTATCTGCAGTGATAGTAACTTCTTTTGCCTTAGCATCAACACCTGTTACTTTGTGATTTAAATAGAATTCAAAACCTAATTTCTTAAGGCTCTTTTGCAATTCTTTACCCATTGTGCTGTCCATAGTAGGAATAATTCCGTCCATGTATTCTACAACAGACACTTTCGAACCAATCCTAGCATAAACTGAACCTAATTCCAATCCAATTACACCTCCACCAATGATGACAAGGTGCTTCGGAATCTCTTTAAGTTCTAATGCTTCCGTACTGGTAATTACTCTCTTCTTATCCAGTTTAATAAATGGAAGTGTGGAAGGTTTAGATCCTGTTGCGATGATTACCTTCTCAGCTGTAATCTGAGATTCTTTTCCATCGCTAGCAGTAACCTTGATTGTGTTTTTGTCAACAAATGAACCAAGTCCTGTATGAACATCGATTTTATTCTTTTTCATCAGGAATGCAATCCCTTGTACATTCTCATCAACCACCTTGGATTTCCTTGCAATCATTTGCTTCAGGTTCGCTTTTGGTTTATTGATATCTATACCATGCTCTTTGAAGCTGTGCTCTGCATTGTGAAAATGCTCAGAAGAATCCAACAGCGCCTTTGATGGAATACAACCCACGTTTAAGCAAGTTCCTCCAAGTGTATCATATTTTTCAATGATAGCTGTTTTCATACCTAGTTGGGCACATCTAATGGCAGCAACATAACCACCCGGACCTGAACCAATAACTACTACCTGATAATCCATATATTTTTTCTAGTTGTTGTTATCTAATTATTTTCCTCTCCTACGCAATACCGAACCAATTAGAGCTAACATTGCAGCTGGTATTAAAAGCTTTGGTTCGATTTCCTGCTCCTCCACAAATTTCAAATACATGAGGTATCCAATCAGAATGAATGCCAGGATTGTTACTGCTGAAGAAATCTTAAATTTCATATCTAAACTCCCAATAATAACCTTGTAGGATCCTCCAATAGTTGCTTCACTCTTACAAGGAAACTTACTGACTCTCTTCCATCAATAATTCTATGATCATAAGAAAGAGCCAAATACATCATAGGACGAATTACAATCTCACCATTTTCTACAACCGGTCTTTCCACGATGTTGTGCATTCCCAGAATTGCAGATTGAGGTGCGTTGATAATTGGAGTTGACATCATTGAACCGAAGATTCCACCATTAGTAAGGGTGAAAGTTCCACCGGTCATCTCATCAATTGTCAACTTATTTTCTCTCGCTCTTGTAGCAAGTCTCACAACTTCTTTTTCAATTCCATCGAAAGAAAGTGACTCAGCATTTCTAATTACGGGTACAACAAGTCCTCTTGGGGCAGAAACTGCAATTGAAATATCACAGAATTCATTGTAAACTATCTCTTCACCATCAATCATGGCATTAACCGCTGGCCATTCCTGAAGTGCCATACAAGATGCTTTGGCAAAGAATGACATGAACCCTAAACCAACCTCATACTTATCCTTGAAAGTCTCTTTGTATTTCTTTCTCAAATCCATGATTGGCTTCATGTTAACCTCATTGAAAGTAGTCAACATGGCTGTTTCATTCTTCACAGAAACTAATCTTCTTGAGATCGTCTTTCTCAAAGAAGTCATTTTCTCTCTCTTCTGCTCTCTGCTACCAAATGCTGGTATTGCTGCCGGAGCTGGGGAAGAAGCAGGAGCAGCAGCTTTCGCTGGAGCAGGCGCTGACTTTTGAGCTTTGATCGCATCCTCTTTCGTTACACGGCCATCTTTTCCTGTGCCGTTTACATCAGATGCTGAAATTCCTTTTTCACTTAGTATTTTTGCTGCTGCAGGAGACGCATGTCCTGTTGCGTATGTTTCGTTTCCAGATGTTGGCGGTGCACTAGCAGCTGCAGGTTGTGCTGCCGGCGCTGCTGATGAAGAAGAAACACCTTCCATTACTTCTATCTTACAAATCAATGCCCCAATTTCAAGAGTCTCTCCTTCCTGAGCAACAATATGTAAAATACCTGAAGCCTCTGCAGTTAATTCAAAGGTTGCTTTATCAGATTCAATCTCAGCGATAACCTGATCAAGCTCTACAACTTCACCTTCTTTTTTCTCCCAGGTTGAAATGGTGACTTCATTAATTGATTCACCAACTGTAGGAACTTTCATTTCCAGGATTTCTCCTGTTTTACCTCCACCTGAAGTAGGTGCTGGTGCAGATTCTGCTACTGGGGCAGGTGTGGAAGAAGCTGCTGCAGCTGGAGCCGCGGAGGTGTCGATTTCACAAATCACAACACCGATTTCAACAGTATCTCCTTCGTTTGCTTTAATGTGTAAGGTTCCGCTAGCTTCTGCCGTTAGCTCAAAAGTTGCCTTGTCAGATTCTAACTCAGCGATTACCTCATCCATTTCTACTTGTTCGCCCTCTTTCTTTAGCCATTGGGCGATAGTAACTTCTGAAATTGACTCACCAACTGATGGTACTTTAATTTCTAAGCTCATGGTTATGTATTGTTAAATTTCTTTTGTTCGTTTTTAATTGTGATTACAAGTCAAAAGCGTCTTGTACGATTTTAGCTTGCTCTGCTTTATGCACTTTTGGATATCCAGTTGCTGGGGATGCACTTGCTTTTCTTGAAATCAATGTAGTTTTATCCGCCTGATCAAATACCCTTGTGATGTAAGTCCAATATCCCATGTTCGCAGGCTCTTCCTGAACCCAAACAAGTTTTGGATTATTGTACTTCTTTAATATTGTATCCAATTGCTTCTTAGGGAATGGATGTAACTGCTCCAATCTTACAATCGCGATATCTTTTGCTTTTCTAGCTTCCTGCTCTTCCAGCAGATCATAGTAAATCTTTCCGCTACAAAGCAACACTTTTTTGACGTTTTTGTTGGTAACATACTTGTCACCAATTACCTCCTGGAAGTTACCTTTACTAAACTCATCAACAGGAGAAACTACTTTTGGATGTCTCAACAAAGATTTTGGAGAGAATACAACGGCTGGTTTTCTAAAGTCCCAATTCACCTGTCTTCTCAACATGTGGAAGTAGTTTGCCGGTGTAGTGATATTACAAACAACCAAGTTATCTTCAGCAGCCAATTGTAAGAATCTTTCCGGTCTTGCATTAGAATGCTCTGGTCCTTGTCCCTCGTAACCGTGAGGTAACAACATTACAAGACCGTTCATTCTCTGCCATTTACTTTCTGCACTAGTAATGAACTGGTCAATCATCACTTGAGCTCCATTAGCAAAGTCACCAAATTGAGCCTCCCAAATCACAAGTGCATGTGGAGTTGCCATTGCAAAACCATACTCAAAACCCAAAACTCCAAACTCGGATAGTAATGAGTTGAAAATTCTAAAATGCTGCTTTTGATCTGGCGTGATATGATTCAGATTACAATATGCTTCGTTTGTGTTAGCATCGAAGAAATAAGAATGTCTATGGCTAAATGTACCTCTCTTCACATCCTGACCAGACATCCTAACGATTTTCCCTTCAGAAAGTAACGATCCGTAAGCCAATAGCTCACCATCAGCCCAGTTCAGCATTTTCTTCTCGAAGAAGTTAGACTTTCTGTCCTTCAATAGTTTTTCAATCTGCTTCAAAGGTTTAAAGCCAGAAGGAATTGTGGTTAGTGCAGAACCAACCTGATCGATTACCTCTTGTGAAACACCAGTAGCAGGTGACTTTTCAAAATCCTTAGTCTGGCTATATCTCAATGCATGCCACTCTTCCTCAATTTTCTGAGGCTTATATGGTAGTGGGTTTTGCTTCACTTCATTCAATCTGTCCTGAAGCTGCTTTCTGAATTCCTTATCCAATTGTACCGCCACATCCTCAGTGAAGTCTCCTCTTTCAGCAAGCTTCTTGAAGTAAACCTCTCTTGGATTTGGGTGCTTAGCAATCTTATTATAAAGTTTTGGCTGAGTGAATTTTGGCTCATCACTTTCATTGTGCCCATGTCTTCTGTAACACAATAAGTCGATCCATATATCTCTTCCAAAAGTCTGTCTATATTCAACCGCAAGGTTTGCAGCAAAATTCACTGCTTCTGCATCATCTCCATTAACATGAAGAACCGGTGCATCAACAATCTTTGCAAGATCCGAGCAGTAAATACTTGTTCTTGCATCATCATAATCAGTTGTAAAACCAACCTGGTTATTTATAACAAAGTGAATTGTACCACCAGTTGTATAACCTTCCAGTTGAGACATTTGAGTTATCTCATATACTAACCCCTGGCCTGCAACAGCAGCATCACCGTGAATAAGAACCGGAATTGCTTTCTTTAAGTCACCTTTATACTCATCGTCAATCTGCGCTCTGGTATATCCTAATACCACAGGATCTACTGCTTCAAGGTGAGATGGGTTTGGAGCAAGTTTTACATAAACCTTTTTCCCGCTTGTTGATTCAATATAACTGGAATAACCAAGGTGATATTTCACATCACCATCACCCATTGTCAAATCCGGGTCTGTACTTCCTTCAAATTCAGCGAAGATTTCGTCATAAGTTTTACCCATGATGTTGGACAAAACATTTAAACGACCTCTATGGGCCATACCTATGACAATTTCCTCAACATCAAAATCAGCAGCTCTATTGATGATCTTATCAAGTGCAGGTATTGTATTTTCTCCTCCTTCCAATGAGAATCTTTTCTGACCCAAAAACTTCGTATGAAGAAAGTTTTCGAATACAACGGCCTCATTAAGCTTATCAAGGATTCGTTTCTTTTCTTGCTTCGGCGGGTTGATGTTAAATCCACCAGTCTCTACTTTATCTCTAAACCACTTTAGGATATCAGCATCCCTTAGGTGGGAATACTCAAAACCAATATGGCCCAGGTAAATACTTTTCAACCTTTCTAGAATAGCCTTTAGTGTGGCTTTACCCATTCCGAGCTCTGATCCAACTTCAAACTCTTCGTTTAAGTCTTCATTTGTTAAACCAAAGTCATCTAATTCCAAAGTAGCAACGTGTTGCCTTCTTTGTCTAACAGGGTTGGTGTCAGATTTTAAGTGACCTCTACCTCTGTAAGCGAAAATCAAATTTCGCACGGCAGTTTCTTTACTGGAAACACCTACTGCCTCATGACCATTCTCTCCGAATTTCTGAAGACTAAATTCAAAGCCTTCGAAAAACTTCTGCCAACTTATATCAACACTTTCCGGGTCTTGTTTATAAGATTTGTACAACTCATCAATATAAGCCCCGTGAGCATTGGATATATATGAGTATTTATCCATTTGAAAGGTTTTATCTTTTAATTTTAAAACAAATATAGTTGATGCATTTCAATATCAAAAATCGTAAAACCGCTTAGGCAAATAATGGCCTGTTGTGTTTGCTAGTTCAGTTTACTAAAAGCACATATGTCTGTTAGTAGGTATTTACAAAAGAATAATCTATCTTTGCAGTCCTTTTTAGAAACCGTGGACGTGATCCACACAAAATTTATCTAATGGCAGTAAAAATAAGATTGGCTAGAAGAGGCCGAAAAAAACTAGCAATGTACGATGTAGTCGTAGCGGATGCTAGAGCACCACGCGATGGTCGCTTTATTGAGAAGTTGGGTACTTACAACCCAAACACAAACCCTGCATCAATCGATATCGATGCTGATAAAGCATTTGATTGGGTAATGAAAGGAGCTCAACCTACAGATACAGCAAGAGCTATTCTATCTTATAAAGGAGTAATGCTTAAGAAGCATCTTCAAGTTGGTGTAAACAAAGGAGCAATTACACAAGAGCAAGCTGACGAGAAATTCCAGGCTTGGTTAGACGGTAAAGAGTCTCAGATCCAAGGTAAAGTTGATAGCTTGGCGAAAGACAAGGCTGCTAAGGCTAAAGCTAAATTAGAAGCTGAAGCTAAAGTAAAAGAAGCAAGAGCTGAGGCTATCGCTGCTAAAAACAAAGTAGAGGAAGAAGTCGTTGAAGAGGCAACAGAAGAAGCTACTGAGGAAGCAGCAACTGAAGAGGCACCTGCAGCAGAAGCAGCTACTGAAGAAGCTCCAGCAGCGGAGGAAGCTCCAGCTGAGGAGGAGAAGAAAGACGAAGAGTAATTCTTCCCATCATGAGAGTTGAAGATTGCTACCAACTTGGTAACATTGTTAAACCTCATGGACTAGAAGGCGAAATACAGGCATTTCTAGATGTAGATATGCCGGAAACATATCACGAATTGGAATCAGTTTTTGTTTTGATTAATCAAAAGCTGGTTCCTTTTTTTATTGATACCATTTCGATCTCATCCACCAAGACTTTAATCAAGTTTGAAGATGTAGATTCCAGAGAGTCCGCTGAAGGTATAGCAGGAAAGGAATTGTACTTACCACTAACCGCACTTCCAGAGTTAGAAGATGACCAATACTATTATCATGAGATTATTGGTTTTGAAATTCTTGAAGACAGTAAGTCACTTGGCGCAGTTGAGAATATTTACAATTTCCCTACACAGAATCTGATTGTGACCACAATACAAGAAAATGAAGTACTCATTCCAATTCAGGATGATGTCGTTCTTCAAGTAGATAAGAATGATAAGAAAGTATATGTTAGTCTACCTGAAGGTTTATTAGAGGTTTATCTAAACAACGATCAAAGTGAGGATTGACATCATAACAGCACTTCCCAAAATCCTACAAGGCCCTTTTGATCAGAGCATTTTAAAAATTGCAAATGACAAAGGTCTTGTTGAAGTCCATATCCATGATCTAAGGGAATATGCTAATAATAAGCACAATTCCATTGATGACTATGCCTATGGTGGTGGCGCTGGAATGGTATTAACAATCGAGCCAATTGATCTTTGTATATCAAAACTGAAATCTGAGCGGGATTACGATGAAGTGATCTATATGACTCCAGACGGAGAGAAACTAAATCAAAATATCTCTAATGGTCTTTCCCTGGTAGAAAACATCATAATTCTTTGCGGTCACTACAAAGGAGTAGATGAGAGAGTCAGAGAACAGTTTATCACCAGAGAGATAAGTATTGGTGATTATGTGCTTTCCGGAGGTGAGTTAGCTGCTGCTGTGTTGGCGGATTCAATTATCAGACTGATTCCAGGGGTACTAAATGACGAAACTTCTGCTTTAACAGATTCTTTTCAAGATAATTTATTAGCTCCACCAGTTTACAGCAGACCAGCAGAGTACAAAGGCTGGAAGGTTCCAGATGTGCTTCTATCAGGACACGAGAAGAATATTGAGACGTGGAGATTCGAAAAATCGCTTGAAAGAACAAGGTTGAGAAGACCAGATTTGTTGGATGGAAATGATGGCGAAAAATAATTTGAAATTATCACAGTATTTTTTCTTTTTCTCCTATTGTTTTATCAATTAATTACTATATTTGCAGTCCGTTTTCAAGAAAGGGTGAATTCCATTTAAAATCATGAGCGAATTAATTAAAGAAATAGAAGCTGAATACGCAGACGTAAGAAATAACTTTCCTTCGTTTGGACCTGGTGATACTGTAAACGTACACTACAAGATCAAAGAGGGTAATAAAGAGAGAATTCAGCAATTCCAAGGCACTGTTCTACAAAGAAGAAATGTGTCTTCCAATGGAGAAACTTTCACCGTAAGAAAAATTTCTAGCGGAATTGGAGTTGAAAGAATTTTCCCTCTACTATCACCTAACATTGATAAGGTTGAAGTATTAAGAAGAGGTAAGGTTAGAAGAGCAAGATTATTCTACTTAAGAGGTAGAAAAGGTAAATCTGCTCGTATCAAGGAGAAACTATAAGATTTTGATAACCTACTTAAAGCCAACTGTTTCCACAGTTGGCTTTTTTTTTACCCTATCGGCAATAGTTAAGTAAACAATTCAATTAAATTTCCGCAAAATTGATTTCCTAAAACGAAACAAAATTTTCTGGAAACGTATTCGTCTAATATTATGATGATCAACTTCGTAAAGTATCAGGGGACAGGAAATGACTTTGTTATGATAGATAACAGAGACATGAGCATTTCCCTGGAGGCGTCTCAAATTGAAGCGCTGTGTGATAGAAAGATGGGAATTGGTGCTGATGGAGTTATTCTAATCCAGAATCATCCAGAGCTTGACTTTGAAATGGTCTATTATAACTCTGATGGCTCTCAAAGCATGTGCGGAAATGGAAGCAGATGTGCTGTGCAATACGCCAACACATTAGGCATGATTAATGGCACACATACAAATTTCTTATCTACAGATGGCCCTCATGAAGCAAATATTGAAGATGGAATAATTCACCTTCACCTATCTGACGTTTCAGAAACCAAATTACTGGAGAATTCAGAACTATTCATTGATACTGGTTCTCCTCATCACATCAGATTTGTTGAAGATGCCAATACATGTAATGTTTTTGAAGATGGCAAGAAAGTCAGATATGATGAAAGATATTCACCAGGAGGCACAAATGTCAACTTTGTAGAGATTCTTGATGATAATTCAATATTTGTAAGAACTTACGAAAGAGGTGTAGAAGACGAAACACTTTCATGTGGAACTGGTGTAACTGCAGCTTCAATCGCAGCATCCACCAAAAACATGAAAAGCCCAATCAATATCAAGACACTTGGAGGTAATTTGAAGGTCAGTTTTGATCACGAAACAAATGGCCATTTCACAAATGTGTACCTAATTGGACCCGCGGAGAAAGTATTTGAAGGAAGTATCGATTTATAAGCAATTAATCTGAGCCTGATTGCAGAAAAGAAATTAACTTTAGGGCTCTCAAATTATAAACAACCATAATTTATGCTAGGCATTATAAACAAAGGGATCGCGAAAGTATTCGGAACGAAAGCGGAAAGGGATTTAAAGGAACTCGTACCCTACGTTGAAAAAATTAATGGCGAATTCAACAAGTTATCAGGATTATCTGATGATGAATTAAGAAATAGAACGACTGAGTTGAAGCAGGTGATCAATGGTCATCTTAAGAAAATAGATGATGAATTAGCTGCTTTACACCAAAAGATTGAAGATGAGCCAAACCTTGACATACACGAAAAAGAAAGCATCTTCAATAAAATAGATAAGCTCGAAGAAGACAGAAACAAAAACCTTGAGGACATCCTTATGGAGATTCTTCCTCAGGCATTTGCTGTTGTTAAAGAAACCGCAAGGAGACTTACAGAAAACAAAAAGCTAGTTGTAACAGCGAATCTCCATGATAAGCAAATTGCTGCTAAGAAAAGTAATGTTGAGATCAGTGGGGAAACTGCTACTTGGCACAACAAATGGACTGCAGCTGGTACTGAAGTAGAGTGGGCAATGGTTCATTACGATGTGCAGCTAATTGGTGGGCTTGTTCTGCACCAGGGAAAAATTGCGGAGATGGCAACTGGTGAAGGGAAAACTTTGGTAGCAACCCTACCTGCATACCTAAATGCACTAGCAAACAGAGGAGTTCATATTGTTACAGTAAATGACTACCTGGCAAAAAGGGACTCGGAATGGAATGCTCCAATATTTGAATTCCATGGCTTAACAGTTGATTGTATCGACAAGCATGAGCCCAACTCAGAAGAAAGAAGAAATGCCTACATGGCTGATATCACTTATGGTACAAACAACGAGTTTGGTTTCGACTACCTAAGGGATAATATGACCAGGGACCCAGAGGAACTGGTACAAAGAAAGCATCATTACGCAATGGTGGATGAGGTTGACTCAGTTTTAGTAGATGATGCAAGAACACCTTTAATCATCTCCGGGCCAATCCCTAAAGGAGACGAGCATGAGTTCTATGATCTTAAACCAAGAATTGCAAAGCTGGTTGATGCTCAGAAGAAATTAGTTGCAGGTTTTCTAAATGAAGCTAAGAAATCCATCAAAGACGGCAATGAAGATGAAGGTGGTCTTCCTCTTTTCAGAGCATATAGAGGTTTACCCAAACACAAACCTTTGATTAAGTACTTAAGTGAGACTGGAATCAGACAGACACTTCAGAAAACTGAGAACTTCTACCTTCAGGATAACCAAAAGAACATGCCTGAAGCTGATTCTCCTCTATACTTCACAATTGATGAGAAAAATAACAGCATTGATCTTACAGAAAAAGGAATTGACCTGATTACTGGTGAAGGAGAAGATTCAAACTTCTTTATACTTCCAGATATTGGAGTTGAATTAGATGCTGTTGAGAAGGATGAATCTTTGAGTGATAGTGACATGCTTCTGAAAAAAGATGAGATTATTCAGGACTACAGTGTCAAAGCTCAAAGAATTCATAGTGTCAATCAATTATTAAAAGCTTACTGTCTATTCGAGAAAGACACGGAATATATCGTTGTTGATAGTAAAGTAAAGATTGTAGACGAGCAGACTGGTCGTGTGATGGAAGGTCGTAGATATTCTGATGGTCTACACCAAGCAATTGAGGCCAAAGAAAATGTAAAAGTAGAAGACGCTACTCAAACATATGCCACAATCACCTTGCAGAACTATTTCAGAATGTATCACAAACTTTCCGGTATGACTGGTACTGCAGAAACGGAAGCTGGCGAATTCTGGGAGATCTACAAATTGGATGTAGTGGTAATTCCTACCAACAGACCAATTGCAAGAAAAGATATGGAAGACATGGTTTTTAAAACCATGAGAGAAAAATTCAATGCTGTTATTGATGAGACTGTGAAGCTTACAGAAGCAGGAAGACCTGTTCTTGTGGGTACTACATCAGTTGAGATTTCAGAGATTCTAAGTAGAATGCTGAAATTGAAAAACATCAATCATCAGGTACTTAACGCTAAACAGCACGCTAAGGAAGCTGACGTTGTTGCGGAAGCTGGAAAGCCTGGAACAGTGACAATCGCAACGAACATGGCTGGTAGGGGAACAGACATTAAGCTTACTCCAGAATCCAGAGCAGCTGGAGGACTTGCGATTCTTGGTACAGAAAGACACGAATCAAGAAGGGTTGACAGACAGCTGAGAGGACGTTCTGGTAGACAGGGGGATGTTGGATCTTCTCAATTCTTTGTTTCCTTAGAAGATAACCTAATGAGACTTTTTGGTTCTGACAGGATTGCAAAAATCATGGACAGAATGGGTCTAAAGGAAGGTGAGGTTATTCAGCACAGTATGATTACCAAATCGATCGAAAGAGCTCAGAAAAAAGTTGAGGAAAATAACTTCGCAATAAGAAAAAGACTTCTGGAGTATGATGATGTCATGAACTCTCAAAGGGAGGTGATCTACACCAGAAGAAGAAATGCTCTTTACGGCGAAAGGTTACAGCTAGATATCATGAACATGACTTATGATACAGCGGAGGACATTGTTCTCAACGCAAAAGCAAGCCTGGATTACGATAGCTTTAAACTTAATTGCTTAAGTGTACTTGGTCTAGATTTCCAAATCACTCCAGAGGAATTTGAGAAGATTCCTGAAAATGAGCTTACAGAAAAGCTATATGATGAGGCATACTCAAAGTATGTTCGAAAAAATGAAATTATTGCTGAAAAAGCACTTCCAATACTTAAAAACCTTCATGTAACAAAAGGTGCTACTATCAATGACATCTCAATTCCTTTCACGGATGGTAAGAAACAAATTGGAGTAGTTGAAAACCTTGAGAAATGTGTAGATACTGAGGGTAGAGAGATGATGCTTGCAATGGAAAAAATTTCCACTCTCGCCTTTATTGATCAGGCGTGGAAAGAGCACCTGAGAGAAATGGATGACCTAAAGCAATCAGTACAAAATGCTGTATACGAGCAAAAGGATCCATTATTGATCTACAAATTTGAGGGATTTGAACTCTTCAAAAGATTCATTGCTAAGGTAAATGAAGATACAACTTCATTCTTGATGAAAGCGGAGATTCCTGTGCAACAAGCAGATGACGTAAAAGAAGGAAGGAGACAAAAATCCACCAAGAATTATAATGAAAGTAAGGAAGAAAGCAAATCACTCCTAAGTAACAGAGGTGGAGAAACAAGACCACCAGCAGAAAAAACTGCTCCGGTCAAATCTCAAAAAGTTGCTAGCAGAAACCAAAGAGTGACAGTTCAATACTCCGATGGTAAAGTGATGAAAGATGTGAAATTCAAAGTGGTCGAAGAAGATCTTAAAAACAATCGTTGTGTCATCGTTGAGGAATAAAATATTACTTCTTTCAGTTGCAGTATTGACAATGTACGCTTGTACTCCTAAAACTGTCAAAACAACAACTACAAACAATTACTCAGAAGATCTAAGTATATACCGCCCAGATCTGATTCCTGAGGATTCTGTTGCTTCAAATAATGAAACAGAGGAAATGGAGCAAATAGAGTATGTTGAACCAACTGGACACTTAAAGACCGAACTAGACAGTGTTGTGGCTCTTACGACTTATTATAATGATCAGAAGGACTATGTAGAAGGATACACAATCCAGGTGTACACCGGGACTTCAAGAGATGACGCTAACAAGGCTCAGGTAAAGGTATATTCAGTGTTGGGTCAGGCTTCTCCATGGGTGGATTACAGACAACCTGTTTACAAGGTTAAGGTAGGTAAATACTACACCAAAATAGAAGCCAACAAATTATATAGACAACTGAAGAAAAAATTCCCAAATGCATTATTAATACCACAAAGATTCAGACTTAAATGATCCTTATGGTATAATCTTTTTCAGTAATTAAAAATCCCTTGTCAGGTGAAGGATCTCAAAGACCAAGTAAAGTCATTATCAGAAAAGTATTTTTCAGATGTCTTAGAATTCAGAAGACACATTCATGCAAACCCGGAGTTGTCATTCGAAGAGCATGAAACGTCTAAGTATGTTAAGGACAAATTGAGCTCATTTGGGTTAACTGAGATCAACTCAATGGCAGACACAGGTCTTGTAGCTTCCATTAAAGGAAAAAACCCTGATTCGAAGGTTATTGCATTAAGAGCAGATATGGACGCATTGCCTATCCACGAGGCAAACGAAGTGTCATATAAATCCAAGAATGAAGGTGTAATGCATGCCTGTGGTCATGATGTTCATACCTCAAGTTTACTGGGTGCAGCAAAAATATTGGAGGAAGTTAAAGATCAATTTGAAGGAACTGTAAAGCTGATCTTTCAGCCAGGAGAAGAAAAATTTCCCGGGGGTGCTTCCATTATGATCAAAGAAGGAGTTCTGAAAAATCCTGAACCTCATGGAATAATAGGGCAGCATGTAATGCCTCTTGTTCCAGTAGGTAAAGTTGGTTTTAGAAATGGAATGTATATGGCAAGTGCTGATGAAATCTATGTTACTGTAAAGGGTAAAGGAGGACATGGAGCAATGCCAGAATTCAACATTGATCCAGTTTTAATAACTTCACATATCATTGTGGCCCTACAACAAATTGTAAGTCGTGTTGCGAGCCCTAAAATGCCTTCGGTGCTATCATTTGGAAAAGTGATTGCTAATGGAGCGACCAATGTCATCCCAAACGAGGTAAAATTGGAAGGAACCTTTAGAACTTTTGATGAAGAATGGAGAAAGGAAGCTCACAAAAAGATGAAAAAAATGGCAGAAGGTATCGCCGAATCAATGGGTGGATCCTGCGATTTTGACATCAAAGTAGGTTACCCACATTTAAAGAATAACGAAGAGCTAACTAACAAAGCAAGGGAGGCTGCCAAAGATTACATGGGTGCAGAAAACGTTGTTGATCTGGACTTGTGGATGGCTGCAGAAGACTTTGCTTACTATTCTCAGGAAACCGATGCTTGCTTCTATCGACTGGGTATTAGAAACGAAGAGAAGGGAATCATATCTGGAGTTCATACTCCTACTTTTAATATTGATGAAGATGCACTAAAAACCGGAATGGGACTGATGGCATGGCTGGCAATCAATGAGCTGAACTCTAAGTAATCCCTTCAAGTATTAAAGAATCATTAAGCTTTCTGTAAGGTAAAGCCCTTGATTCACATTTGGCTAGTGAAGAGCTATTGAAATTCAACTAAAAATTTAAGAATTACTTAACTGAAATATCAGAAATTCAGGCATTTAAACATCTTAAATTTGTAGTTCTTACAACCAACCGGCCAAATCCATGTATATTCGCGACTTAATGTTAGCTCCTGATTCTATATCGCAAGAAGGAAAACCAAAATCGCTCTACAGAAGTGTAATTATTATAGCACTTGCGCTTTATGTTTTTCTGCTGTCAATTAACCTGATAAGCACTTCATTTGGGCTATTAGGAGCTGAAGTCGTTGAATCAATTTTAAATGCCACAGCCAATCCATTTATTGGTTTATTTATTGGATTATTAACCACAGCAATCATCCAAAGCAGCTCCACTGTTACAACTATGACAGTTGCAGCAGTTGCGGGTGGTTCCATCTCTTTTGAAAGTGCTATTCCAATTATTATGGGGGCTAATGTAGGAACAACTGTCACAAGTACGATTGTTTCCCTTGGTTATCTCACTAAGAAAAGTGAGTTCAGAAAAGCAATCTCAGCCGGGACTGCCCACGATATTTTCAACATTGCAGTTGTGGTTATACTATTTCCGCTAGAGTTGAAATTCCATTTTCTATCAGACTTATCAAGATACATAACAAGCCTCATACATACCGGCTCCAACTCAGGTACCTCAGAGCCTGAATTTGGGATCAACACTCTTATGTTCGAGCCCATCGCCAATTTGATAGGAGACCTGATAAGCAATCCTTTCATCTTATTGGTTATTTCATTTTTCTTGTTGTTTGGAACTATCAAGATCTTATCAAAAATTATATACAGAGATTTGATTGGAAGATCTAAAACCAAGCTTGAAGACTTTGTATTTAAGACTAAATACAGATCATTTGGCTGGGGATTACTAATTACTTCAGCTATTCAATCAAGTTCTGTAACAACCTCCCTAATGGTTCCACTTGTTGCAACCGGAAAAGTAAAACTTAGAAGAGCTTTTCAATTTATTCTTGGAGCAAATATTGGGACTACAATTACAGCTTTAATTGCAGCTCTATTTAGATCAGAGGCCGCCATTAGCCTTGCTATTGCTCATTTGATGTTTAACCTGATTGGTGTTTTAATATTTCTCCCTTTCCCATGGGTTTCTTTGATCCCAATTAAATTAAGTAGAAGACTTGGTGCTTTAACACTGAAGTATAGGATGGTTGGTTTTGCCTATATTTTAGTTGTATTCTTTCTGATTCCATTCACTTTGATTTACATCAGCAGCGACAATAAGATTGCTGATCAAAACGTCATAGAGGAGAAAACATTTACGGCAGCAGAGAAAGAACCTCAAAAATTGCCGCAAACTATTCAAAGATCAGCTGATTATTAGCTAATTTGAAGCTTTAACTAAAGCAACATAGAATTTGCCAAAGCTCTTAAAAATAGACGCCTTGATAGAGGCCATCATCAACTTTTTGAAAGTAAAGTTTGAGATTGTCAAAGTAGACATTATCGAGAAACTATCTGCATTAGTTGCTAATGTGGTTGTTTTCATGATTGCCTTTTCTATTTTCATGTTTTTCCTCATCTTCTTTAGCTTTTTCATGGCCACTATGTTGAATGAGCAACTTGAATCTATGTTTTGGGGATATGGGATTGTAGCATCCTTTTACTTACTGATAGTCATTATCATGCTTATTCTGCTAAAATCAGGAAAAATTCAGGGTTTGATAGAGCGGGCAATAATTTCAGCAACAGAATCAGAAGAAGACGAAGAAATTTAATCCTATGTCGTCAGAAAAAGCACGTGTTAAAAAGAGGGAGTTAAAAGTAAAGGAAGAGTTACTTAGAGAAAAACTCAACCAAACCTCTGACGATGTTGAGAAGAACGCATTGAAAATACTAGGCTTGGCAGCACTTGGTGGATTAGCTAGTTTCGTGCTATATAAAGTCCTTTCCGGATCAGAAGATGATTCAGAAGCTGTAACTCAGAAGAAAAGCAACAAGAAAAAGAAGAAACCTGTAGAAAACCAGCAGAGTAAAATCAATAAAGCTGCTTCAGGCTGGCAATCAAAGGCCCTTGAATCTACAATAAAAGCAGGCCTGCCAATCGTAATTAACCTTATTGATGATTTTATAAAAAAGCAATCGGAGAAAAAAGAAGAAACCGAGGAAGGAAAAAACTAAACGTTAATTAAGCTCTCTCTTCTACGCATTTTTCCAGCCGGGATTCCAAACATCATTTTGAACCTTCTACAGAAATAAGCTGTATCCTTATAACCTACCTCCTTACCAATCTCTCTAATACTCTTTTTGGTAGTTCTAAGCAGGTTAACTGCCATTTCCATTCTTTGGTACTCAATATAATCCTGAGGATTGATACCAGTTAACATTTTGAAGTACTGACCAACATAGTCCTCTGACACATTAGCAACATTGGCTAAAATCTTATTGGAAAGATCTTCTCCTAAATGTTCTTTGATGAATGTGAAAATATCGATTAGTCGGGGATCCTTGAAGTATGTACTATTTGTAGCAAATTGCTCAACAAATAAACCTTTCGTAATAATGTATCTAATCAGCTCTACAACCAGCCTTTCTGTCTGAATCTTGATTAGCCGTTCCTTACCAGGCAAATTGCTGAAAGTCTCAAGCACAACCTCCTTAATCAATAAACCAAGGCTGCTTTCTTGTTTTATTACAAACGCAGGAATATCTAATGAAGCGAAGAAGTTTACAGAATCAAACACTTTCGCCTCAAACGAAACGTAACAGTAACTTTCATTTTCAGTAGAGTTCAATCTATCTGAAGGTTGAAAGTACCTTTCCTTATTATTTAAGAAATCGTCTTTTGTAAGAGAGTCGGCTTTTCCGCTACCATAAGTGATCGCTATCATTTTTCCCCCTGGAACAAAGAGAATGTCACCTTCCTCCACAACATCCTGATACTCACCATACTTAAGTTGCCCTTTATTGACATATAGTATAGTATTTTCTACATCGTAGTTGTTTCTTACAGAGACAGGATTTAAAATATTAATATTTTTAGCTTTAATAAAGCTAACTGATAACGATTCTATTATCTTATTGTAATCCTCCATCCCACAAAATTAGACTATTAGCCGAAAAAACATGAATAAACACAAGATTTGTTGGATAAAACTAATATTAAATTCCATCAATTACAAACCTTGTGTTTAAAAATGGAGAATCTGAAATTATATTATTTTAATAATGATCTTGATATAACGATCTTTTGAATCTCGGAAGTACCTTCATAGATCTGAGTGATTTTAGCATCTCTCATTAATCTCTCTACATGATACTCTTTCACAAACCCATAACCACCGTGAATTTGAACCGCTTCAACAGTTGTATCCATAGCAACTTGAGAAGCATATAATTTCGCCATAGCACTGGCTTGAGAGAAATCCTGCTTCTGATCTTTTAGCCATGCAGCTTTCATCACCAACAATCTCGCTGCTTCTATTTGAGTAGCCATATCTGCAAGCTTAAATGCAATCGCCTGGTGATTAAAAATCTCTTTTCCAAAAGCTTTTCTTTCCTGAGAGTACTTCAGCGCAAGTTCATATGCACCCGAAGCAATTCCTAAAGCCTGAGATGCAATCCCAATTCTTCCTCCATTCAATGTGCTCATTGCAAAGGTGAAACCAAATCCATCATCTCCAATTCGATTCTCTTTTGGAACCTTCACATCTGTGAACATCAATGAATGTGTATCACTACCCCTTATTCCAAGTTTATCTTCTTTCTTTCCTACCTGGAAACCTTCCATGTCTTTCTCAACAATCAAAGCATTGATTCCTTTGTGTTTCTTCTCAGGGTCAGTTTGAGCGATTACCAGGTAGATTGAAGCGCTATTCCCGTTTGTGATCCAGTTTTTTGTTCCATTCAGAACGTAATGATCACCTTTATCCTCAGCAGTGGTTCTTTGTGAAGTTGCATCAGATCCAGCTTCAGGCTCACTTAAACAAAATGCTCCTATTTTTTCACCAGTAGCAAGTGGCTTTAAATATTTTTCCTTTTGCTCTTCAGTACCGTACTTTTCAAGTCCCCAACATACCAAAGAGTTGTTAACTGACATACAAACAGATGACGAAGAATCTATTTTAGATATTTCTTCCATAGCCAGGGCATATGAAACAGTATCCATTCCTCCTCCATTGTATTTAGGGTCTACCATCATCCCCATAAAGCCAAGTTCACCCATTTTCTTTATTTGCTCGGCAGGAAATTGTTGCTTGTCGTCTCTTTCAATAACACCAGGTAACAATTCGGTTTGGGCAAAATCTCTGGCTGCATCTCTTACAGCCATTTGTTCTTCGGTAAGTTCGAAATTCATTCTCAGGATATGTTAAATTGTTCAATTTTGAGCCGCAAATATATAAAAAAAGGATTTGAACATTTTTGTTCGAATCCTTTTCAAATATTTTATTTCGACTTATTGATCAATCTCTGGATCCACCAAGGAACATCATCACCCAATAAAGCAATGTAACCAATGAACCAATTGCCGCAACTACATATGTCATTGCCGCCCATTTCAAAGCATCTTTAGCCATATCATGTTCCTGCCTGTTCACCACTCCCCTTTCGCTTATCCAGGCTAATGCACGTTTACTAGCATCAAATTCTACAGGCAGGGTCACAAATGCGAATAACGTAAAAACGAAATAACAGCCGATAATGACCAACATTGCAGTTTGGAATGAAAATAGTCCCTGCACAAAGAATGCTCCGAAGAACATTGCAATGAATATTATATTGATGATCCTTGCGCTTACATTCTGAAGAGGAACCATTGCCGACCTAAATTCCAACATTGAATATGCGGTAGCATGTTGTACTGCATGTCCACATTCATGGGCTGCTACAGCCGCAGCTGCAGCTGACCTGCCATTATAAACCGCGGGGCTTAGGTTTACAGTCTTATTCCCAGGGTTGTAGTGATCTGTCAATTTTCCTGGCACAGACATTACGCTCACATCATAAATACCATGATCCCTGAGCATATTCTCAGCAATTTCTCTACCACTCAAGCCTGAGCTTAAGCCAATTTGTGAGTATTTTCTAAATTTACTTTTCAGCCGGGAACTAACCGCCCAACTAATTAGAGCAAATACGATAATTATTAAAATCATTCTGTTCCTTTCTTATTTTGTATGGTTTCTATCAATTTGGTTGTAGAATAACCTTCCACAAGTTCTAAAGTTTCAACTCTACCACCATTTGCAATTACGACATCTGCACCTACAATGTTACTAATATCATAATCCTTTCCTTTGACGAGTATGGAAGGTAAAATATTTTGGATTAGAATTAACGGAGTTTCCTCTTGAAATAAGACAACCGCATCAACACATTCCAATGCAGCTATCATTCTCAATCTTATAGATTCAGTATTAATAGGTCTGCCTTCTCCTTTTAACAACTTAACTGAATTGTCAGAGTTAACTCCAACAATTAATTTATCCCCTAGAGATTTAGCCCTTTCCAGATAATCAACGTGACCAAAATGAAGCAAATCGAAACAGCCATTTGTAAAAACAACATTCAAATTCGATTGTTTCCATTCTTTAATTAGGGAATCATACTCATTGTGAATTTTATTCAGACTGCTCATAAGCCGCTGTTCTTTTTCTTATTAAAAACGAAATAACAAGGCTGATTGCCCCCAAAACTGCAATTGTAGCAATCTGAGAAGTATGTAAAAGTGTAGCAAAGAAAGTCCCGGTAGCTTCTGGGATTGAATACAACAATAGCAATCTGCTAACAATAAAATGATAGGTTCCAAAACCCGCTTGAATTGGAATAGATAGAGCAATTCCTGCACCTACCAGCATAGTCAGACCTGCAAGATGAGTTAAAGAGCTTGTTTCTTCTAATGCGAATACAATTACATATCCCATGTAGAAATAAGTTACCCAAATAATCAGAGTAGATATAATGAATCCAGTCTTGTTTTGCATTTTTGAAAATGACATGAGACCAGTCAACAACTCTCTGATAAAGCCCTTAACCTTGAGATATAATTTAAATTTAATTAGAAGCTCATCGATGCGATTGAAAAATATCAGAAACAAAGCCCCAAAAAGAATTGCCCCGATTCCAATAAAAATCACTACCCTTGGGTCAATCGACAGTTTTGTTAATATATCCTCAAAGAATGTTATTAGTTTTTCAAACTCAAGAACAAACCCCAGAATAAGGAGCATCAAAAGCATTAAGAAATCAAAGATTCTTTCCATGACCACTGTGCCAAATGATTGAGATACTGGTACCCCATCATTCTTCTTTAATATGGCACACCTTGATAATTCCCCCGCTCTTGGAACAGCTAAATTCACTAAATAGCCAACAAATACCGCAATCAAGGTTCGCCAGGTTTTTAATTTATAGCCAAGTGGTTCAATCAATAAATTCCAACGATAGGCCCTCGCTACAAACGCAATGAATGAAAGAAAAATGGATAAATACACCCATGAAAAGTCAACGCTCTCCCATTTTTCTATAAATTCTTCAAATTCTATTTTTTGAAAGACATGGAGCAGTAGAGCCACAGCAATGGCAATAGATAAGACATACTGAATTACGGCAAAATATACCTTGCCTCCTTTTCCCATCTATTTAGCCTACTTTATTCTGTTCATCCGGAAAGATTACAACTGGCTCGTGAGTTTTAGCCTCAGCTGCATCAACAGAACAATAAGAAATAATAATGATAATGTCTCCAACTTGAGCTTTACGAGCAGCTGGACCATTCAGGCAAATCTGACCACTACCTCTCTCACCGGTTATCACATAGGTCTCAAGTCTTTCACCATTGTTGATGTTAACGATCTGAACCTTTTCATTCTCCACAATATTGGCAGCATCCATTAGATCCTCATCAATTGTGATAGATCCAACATAGTGCAGTTCTGCCTGGGTAATTTTAACCCTGTGTATTTTAGATTTTAGTAATTCTATATACATTTTTGAGTCAATTCACCGCGAAAATAAATATAAATTATCTATTAACCTCACATCTCCTAAATATGCAGCAATACAAAGTGATACTTGTGAGTGTTGATCGACGGAAAAAACTTGAGCCAGGCTATTACTATCAACCACTTCCAAATACTCTAACCTAATCGATCTGTGACTTTCAATATATGTTTTTGCGGTCCTTCTAGAATCTTCAACAGTTTTACCTGATAAAAGTTCTTCTTTTAGCAAATTTAATGTTTTATAAATTACTGGAGCCACTGTTCTTTCTTCCTCAGTCAGCCTAAGATTTCTTGAGGACATGGCCAGTCCATCATTTTCTCTTACAGTTGGAACGCTCACGATTTCTATTCCAAAACTCAGATCTGCGTTCAACTTTCTGATCAATGCTAATTGTTGAAAATCCTTCTGCCCAAAAAATGCTACATCTGGGCTCACTATATTAAATAGCTTGGAGACTACCAGCCCTACACCACCAAAATGATTGGGCCTAAAATACCCTTCCATCGACTCCTCCAATTTCCCAAAACCAATTGAAACGCATGTTTCCTCAGGATACATCTCTGCACTTTCAGGATTGTAAACAACATCTACCTCAAGGTTTCCTAGTTTTTCAAGATCCTGATCAATCAGATTCGGGTAATTTTCAAAATCTGCTGAATCATTGAATTGCTTAGGGTTCACGAAGATGCTTACTACCGTTATATCACAGCTTTTCGTACATTCTTCCACTAGTTTTAGGTGCCCATCGTGTAAAGCTCCCATAGTGGGGACAAGACCAATTTTAAAATTTTGACTTTTTTTTTCGGCCAAAAACGACCTGAGAGGCATTATTTCTGTAAAAACCTGCATTATTACCTAAGAAAGGAGCGCAAAAGTAGTATTATGAATTTATAAATATTGATAAAAACCGAAAAAAATCGTAATTTTGGGGTCATTTTTAATTAAACCCACATATTATGTCGAATCTTAGAATCCTCTATGTAGCAAGCGAGATTAATCCTTTCCTGAAAACATCTGAAGTGGCGGATTTTGTGAGAAAGCTCCCACAAGGAATGCAAGAGAGAGGTATGGAGATCAGGATTTTGGTACCAAGGTTTGGACTGATCAATGAAAGAAAAAACAGACTACATGAGGTCGTTAGATTATCAGGTATAAATATTGCAGTTGGAGATGAAGAGAAACCTCTTATTATTAAGGTTGCTTCCATCCCAAATGCTAAACTTCAGGTTTACTTTATAGATAACGAAGATTACTTCCACAGAAAATCTGTGTTCTTCGATAAGGAAGATAATTTCTATGAAGATAACGACGAGAGAGCAATATTTTTCTGCAAGGGCGTTTTAGAAACTGTGAAGAAATTAGGATGGTCTCCGGATATAGTACATTGCAATGACTGGATGACTAGCTTAATTCCTTTGTATTTAAAAACAACTTACAAGAACGATCCAATTTTCCAGAATAGTAAAAGTGTATTTACTGTTCACGATAATAGGTTTTCACATAAATTCGGTGAAGATTTGATGCACAAGGTGAAAATGATCGATATTGATGATGGAATGTTGCATCCATTAAAAACTGCTGACTATGACGGATTCATCAAATTAGGGATGGAATTTGCTGATGCAGTAATTAAAGGCAATGAAGAGACTAGCGAAAGTTTTAATCAATTACTTGCTAATATCTCAGACAAAGACAAAGTTGATACAATAGAAAAAGACGAAAACTTTCTAGATTCTTATTATAATTTATATAATGAACTTGTTGGATAAAAAATGGTTAGGGCTAGTATTGCCACTGGCCCTAACAATTTTTTCTTGTGATGAAGAAAACCAGATTGGACAGGAGATTGATAACAGCTCGAACAGACTAGACATACAATACCAGGAATTCACTCTACCATCAGCAAACATATTTATTGACAGTGTAAGAACAGATGCGGATGTATTTCTGCTTTCAGGGAATTTTAGCGATGAATTCTTTGGTGAGATACACGCGGAGGGTTATACTAATTATAATGCAACATCTGCTGCCTTGCCCGATAGTAGTGCTGTTTTAGATTCCGCGGTTCTGAGCCTTAGATTCAATAAGTTCTACGGAGATTTCCCTGAAACCCAAACATTTGTTGTTTACGAGATTGCAGATACACTATATGATGATGTAGTATACACTTCAAATCGTCGAGCTACTTTACAAACCGAAATTGGCAGAATTACAGATAATTTTGATCCTCAATTTGATACCACTCTATATATTAATTTGGATCAGACATTTGCTCAATCGTTATTTCAGAAGTTAGTAAACATGGAAAGTTTTACTCCTTTTTCAAATGGCGAAAATAGACCAATTGCTATCGTACCAGAAGGAGGTAACGCCTTATACGGCTTTGATCTGGCAAATCTTGAATCAGCAATAACATTACATTACAAGCAAGACGATGACACCTTGCAATATGCCTTTGATTTCAATGATGATGCTAACTACAATGCTATCTCTTCGGATAAAAGCTCAAGCCCGCTATCATTTCTGGAACCAACAGGTGTTCAAAAATTTGATGTAGACCCTACTCTGGTCCACATGAATCCAGCCACTGGAATATTACCTTGGGTGGACCTGAATGGGGTGTATGATTTCTTTGAAGATATTGATAATGCTAACGTAATATCTGCTCGATTGGAATTTCCAATAGACCCAACGGATACAGCAGAATATTTTGAGTACTCTGTAACACTTACCTATTATTTTGCTAATAATGATGGTAGCTTCAACGGAAGTGGTGCTCTACTTAATTCGTTCAATAACATTCTACTTACAGATCAAAGTTACCTTACCGGTCAACCGGAAATAGCGGTAACACAAATCAGAGACGAAACCTTCTCCTTTGAAAGAGATGTCACACTGTTTACTCAGTTATTAATTACTAACGAAATAAACAACGAAAAAGACCCAGCGTTTCCTGAGTCGTTGGTAATATTGCCTGCGTCAGCAAGTTCTATTAATCAAACGGCTTTTTTTAAAGAAGGGATTAAACTTAAGGTTCACTACACCGTACCTAATTAAAAGTCAAAGAAACAATTCAATATGTGTGGAATAGTTGGATATCTTGGAGATCGTGATGTTTTTCCGTTAGTCTTGAAGGGATTAAAAAGATTGGAATACCGAGGTTATGATAGCACAGGTATAGCTGTAAATCATAACAATGAAATTAGCATTTTCAAAAAGGCTGGCAAAGTTTCAACACTCGAGGAGCATATTGGAGAAACAAATATTGAGGGGCATGTAGGGATAGGTCATACAAGATGGGCTACACACGGAGAACCCAATGATGCCAATGCTCACCCTCACTACAGTTCGAACAATGAATTTGCCATTATTCATAATGGAATAATTGAAAATTACGGTCCTTTAAAATCAGAATTAGAATCGAAAGGCTATTCTTTTAAAAGTGATACGGACACTGAAGTACTGGTCACCTTCATTGAGGACATTCAAAAAAGTGGCGATTATTTGCTTGAAGATGCGGTTAGGATTGCATTATCTAACGTAGTGGGAGCTTATGCAATTGCAGTCTTAAGCGTAAAGGAGCCTAGGAAAATAGTTGCAGCACGGAAAGGAAGCCCACTAGTGGTGGGGCTTGGTAAGAATGAGTATTTTCTTGCATCCGATGCTACGCCAATAATTGAGTACACCAATGAAGTTGTGTATTTGAACGACGAAGAGATAGCAGTGATTTCTGATGAGGGTTTCAACATCAGGGATTTGAAGGATGTATCAAAAGATCCATATATTCAGACCTTAGAAATGGAATTGGATGCCTTGGAAAAAGGAGGATATCCACATTTCATGCTTAAAGAAATATTTGAGCAGCCTAATTCAATTGCTGATTGCATGAGAGGCAGATTGAATTCAGCTTCAGGATCCCTCGTCTTAGGAGGAATTCGGAATTATTCCAACGCACTAATTAATGCTGAAAAAATTGTGATTTTAGCGTGCGGAACTTCTTGGCATGCTGGCTTAGTGGCAGAATATATTTTTGAAGAGTTTTGCCGTATCCCAGTAGAAGTAGAATACGCGTCAGAATTCAGATACCGAAATCCAATTGTGAAGGAAGGGGACATTGTAATTGCTATTTCTCAGTCTGGAGAAACTGCAGACACCCTTGCGGCAATTGAACTAGCAAAGTCTAAAGGTGCTATAATTTTTGGGGTAGTAAATGCAGTAGGATCTTCAATTTCTCGTACTACTCATGAAGGAGCTTATCTCCATGCAGGACCCGAGATTGGAGTTGCAAGCACAAAAGCATTTACAGCTCAGCTTTCAGTACTTGCTATGATTGCCCTTAGAGTTGCAAATGGAAGAGGAACCATTACAGAAAGAAAATATAAAGAGTTACTTGTTGAGCTGGAAACTATTCCCAGTAAAGTGAAAAAGGCTCTGGAATATAACTCTCAAATTGAATACATCTCCGAACTCTTCAAAGATGCTAGAAATTTCTTGTACCTGGGAAGAGGATATAATTTTCCTGTTGCGCTTGAAGGAGCCTTGAAACTAAAGGAGATTTCCTACATTCATGCTGAAGGATACCCAGCAGCTGAAATGAAACACGGTCCAATTGCCTTAATTGATGAAGAAATGCCTGTTGTAGTAATTGCTACAAGAGACAGTTCTTATGACAAAATTGTTTCGAATATCCAGGAAGTAAAGGCAAGAAAAGGTATTGTGATAGCAATCGTTACAGAAGGAGATGTTTTGATCCCTAAAATGGCAGATTTTGTTATTGAGGTACCAGCTACACATGAAGCTTTAATGCCATTAGTATCTGTAATTCCACTTCAACTGCTATCCTATCATATAGCTGTAATGAGAGGTTGCAACGTTGATCAGCCAAGAAACCTTGCCAAGTCGGTAACTGTAGAATAAATGAAAAAAATAATAAATACCTCAGACGCTCCAGCTCCAATAGGACCTTATAGCCAGGCAGTGTTATCAGATGGAACACTCTATGTTAGTGGTCAAATTGCAATTGACCCAAAATCCGGAAATCTTATTGAAGGTGAAATAGAGGAAGAAACTCTTCAGGTTATGAAAAACCTGAAGGCTATTCTTGTTGCAGCTGAAATGGACTTTTCAAATGTTGTGAAGTGTTCGATATTCATTAAAAACATGGGGGATTTCGCTAGAATAAATGAAGTTTATGGTCAATACTTCACGGAAAACCCACCGGCTCGAGAAACCGTAGAAGTCAGCGTGCTTCCCAAAAATGTTAATGTAGAAATTTCCTGCATTGCTGTAGTGTAACACTTCATTTTGATTTAGTGGCTTTTATTTAACAGAGGCTTGGAATTTTTGTACATTTGCGCTCTGTAAAATTAAGCACCAAGATCAAGAATGAATCAGGTTAGAGTAAGGTTTGCGCCAAGCCCAACAGGCGCTTTACACATTGGAGGAGTAAGAACAGCCCTTTACAATTATCTATTTGCAAAAAAGAATGGCGGGAAGTTTATTCTAAGAGTAGAGGATACCGATCAAAGCAGATATGTAAAGGGAGCTGAAGAATACATTAAAGAATCACTTGAATGGTGCGGCATAAACCCTGATGAGAGTCCTTATCATCCTGGAGAGTTTGGACCATATCGCCAATCCGAAAGAAAAGATCTTTACAAACAATATGTGGATCAATTACTTGAAAATGATCTGGCATATTATGCATTCGATACCCCTGAAGAATTGGATGCAATGAGAGAAAGGCTTAAAGAAGCCAAAGTTCACAACCCACAATACAACAGTATCACCAGAATGCAGATGAGTAATTCACTCACTCTATCTGCTGAAGAGGTGAAAAGCAAGATAGACTCTGGGGTACCTTATGTTGTTAGAATCAAAGTGCCAGCGAAAGAAGACATTAGAATTAACGACTTAATCCGAGGCTGGGTCAAGGTTCACTCCTCTACGATTGACGATAAAGTTCTTATGAAGTCCGATGGCATGCCAACTTACCATCTTGCTAATGTAGTCGATGATCACTTGATGGAAATTACCCATGTAATTCGGGGAGAAGAGTGGTTGCCTTCAGCTCCATTGCATGTATTGCTTTATAAATTTTTGGGATGGGAAGAAACAATGCCACAATTCGCTCACTTGCCATTACTATTAAAACCAGATGGAAATGGAAAGCTTAGCAAAAGAGATGGAGATAAATTAGGCTTTCCAGTATTCCCAATCAATGGGGATTTCCCTGGAAAAGATGGTTCCATGGAGCATTTTTCGGGCTACAGAGAAGCCGGATATCTACCAGAGGGATTTATCAATTTTATTGCGTTTTTAGGATGGAATCCAGGTACTGAGCAAGAAATATTCTCCGTACAGGAATTAGTTGAGAACTTTAGTCTTGAAAGAATCAACAAGGCTGGAGCTAAATTTGATATCGAGAAAGCTAAATGGTACAACCAACAGTACATTAAATCTACTTCTGAAAATGATTTGGCCGGTTACATCATAAAAGGATCAAAGGAAGCTGGTTTTGAATGTTCTGAATCCACTGCCATCAAAATTGCTGGACTTCTAAAGGAAAGAGTAACATTTATCCACGAATTATGGGATGATGCTAAAATATTCTTCGAACTTCCTGAAAGCTATGATGATAAAGTGGTGAAGAAAAAATGGACACAAGAGGCTGTCACTGTTCTGACTGACTATGCAGCCAATTTGGGTTCGATAGATTCTATTAATTCTGAAGAAGCAAAATCTACTTTGGAACAAAGTTTAGAGAAATTCGGTATAAATATAGGAAGAGTGATGCAAGCGTTGCGACTTTCGATTACCGGAGCTGGCGGAGGACCTGATTTGATGATGATAATAGAGGTACTGGGGCCAAAAGAAGTTTCAAAAAGAATTGAGATTGCGATTGATACGCTTGCCGAAAGAGTAAAATCATGAGCAAAAAGAAAGAAGATAAAAAACCAAAAGTAAACGAAGAATTGGAAGGGTTTGACCTGAAAATAGATACATTCGGTCAATTACAAACCAATTACAACATCGATAAAATCAATGAGTTTCTCAACAAAAATGTTGATGACAAAAAGCTCAGAGATAGAGACGATATAGAAACTGGAGAAAACAGCGAAGATTAACTCTTCTCACTAGTTTTCCAAAACATGGGAATAAGTGCTGGGACATTCTTTTTATAGTCCTGATACTTGTTCCCATATTTTTTTATAAGCTTTTTCTCTTCCAAGTTAATCCCAATTGCAAGATATAGTAAGGTTACCACCACAGTAATTAGAGAACTTAACTTAGGTACAAAAAATAACATCCCCACAATTATAAGTATGGTTCCAGAGTATAACGGATGCCTTACCTTACTGTGAATACCAGAAACCTCAAGATCCTGATCTTCGTCAAACCTATCTTCTTTAAATAAGAAATCTCTAAGACTGTAATTTCTAAAAGATATCCTTACAACAATTATTCCATAAGTAGCGAACATCATTCCTAAAAACCTTGTAACATTGTTAGATTCCATAATTGAATCTGAAGGAGTGATAACCAACAAGCCTCCAAGTATCAATAAACCAATAGTTGAAATCAAAGAATAGATCAAACGCCAGTAGTCAAGTTTAAAACCAGCATTTCTCCACCAATTCTTAATCTTATCTGTTGCAAGAGCACTGTGAAGAGTGTAGTACACTACCCAGGATGCAAAAATGATCAAATGATCTGTCGTCATTAACTTAGAAATTGTAATTTTGGCCCAAATAAACAATATACACTACTAAGTAACATACAATGACTAGCATAAAGTTTGGTATTATAAAAGAAGGCAAGGTACCTATCGATAGAAGAGTTCCAATAACACCGGAACAAGCAAAGGAAATTCAAGACAAATTCGAAGGTGTTAAAATCTATTGCCAAAAAAGTGATATCAGATGCTACGATAATGAGGACTATACTAATGAAGGAATCGAGGTAGTGGATGACATTTCTGAATGTGATGTGATATTAGGAGTAAAAGAAGTGCCAATTCCTGAGTTAATGAATGATAAAACATTCTTCTTTTTCTCACACACCATTAAAATGCAGGACTATAATCAAAAACTTCTGCAGGAAATTCTGGCTAAGAATATCAAGCTAATCGATTATGAAACATTAGTTGATGAGAATAATCAAAGGGTTATTGCTTTTGGTAGATATGCAGGAATTGTTGGAGCTTATAACGGCATTTGGACATATGGAAAGCGATACAATCTTTTCAATATAAGAAGAGCCAAAGATTGCTTCGACTTGGAAGACCTGAAAACGGAATTCACAAAATTCAAATTACCTCCTATCAAAATTGCTATCACAGGAGGAGGAAGAGTGACTAAAGGAGCTATGGAAGTAATGTTCGGAATGGGCATCAGAAGAGTTACTCCATCAGATTTTCTGAACGAAAGATTTGATGAGCCTGTTTTCACTCAATTAAGCACAAGAGATTACAACAAAAAGATGGACGGTGGTGAATTCAACAGACACCACTTCTATGACCATCCTTATGACTATGAAGGCGATTTCCTAAAATATGCTAAGGTTACGGACTTACTCATCGCATGTGCTTACTGGGACCCAAAAGCTCCAAAATTATTTGACAGAAACGATGCGGTGCAAAATGATTTCAGAATTAAAATCATTGCTGATGTGACTTGTGATATTGATGGATCTATTCCTTCTACAATTAGACCAACTGTGATTGATGATCCAATTTATGATTACAATCCAACGGAAGGAACTGAAGAGCCTGCTCTTTCGGAAGAAGGCAATATTACTGTAATGGCCGTTGATAATTTACCGTGTGAGCTACCAAGAGATGCTTCCAGAGATTTCGGAAGAATGCTGATTGACAATGTATTACCAAGTCTTCTTGGAGATGATGATCAAGACATCATTAAAAACGCCACAATTACTGAGAATGGCAAACTAACTGAAAAATACAGCTATCTGCAGGATTATGCAGATGGCAAATAACTCAATTCATACCAATAAAAAAGGCCTGCAATGCAGGCCTTTCCTTTTATATCTAGAATATAGATTATCCATTCATTGAAATAAGAAACTCTTCGTTGTTTCTTGTTCCTTTCATTCTGCTCAACAAGAATTCCATTGCTTCTGTAGAGTTCATATCTGACATGAACTTCCTCAAAATCCAAACTCTTGACAGCTCGTCTTTGTCCATAAGTAGATCTTCCCTTCTTGTTCCAGAAGCAGGAACATCAATAGCAGGGTAAACTCGCTTATTAGACAACTTACGATCAAGTTGAAGTTCCATGTTACCTGTTCCTTTGAATTCTTCAAAGATAACTTCGTCCATTTTGGAACCAGTTTCAATCAATGCAGTTGCAATAATTGAAAGAGAACCTCCATTCTCAACGTTTCTTGCAGCTCCAAAGAATCTTTTTGGCTTATGAAGTGCATTTGCATCAACACCACCTGAAAGGATTTTCCCAGAAGAAGGAACTACCGTATTGTGAGCTCTTGCTAATCTTGTGATTGAGTCTAGGAGAATCACTACATCGTGACCACACTCTACCATTCTCTTAGCTTTTTCAAGCACCATGTTGGCAACCTTAACGTGTCTATCAGCTTGCTCATCAAATGTTGAAGCAATAACTTCAGCATTTACGCTTCTAGCCATGTCAGTAACTTCTTCCGGCCTTTCATCGATCAATAAGATCATCAAGAAACACTCAGGGTGATTTTTTGCGATCGCATTTGCAACATTTTTCAAAAGAACTGTTTTACCAGTCTTAGGTTGTGCCACGATCATACCTCTTTGCCCTTTACCAATTGGTGCGAACAAATCAACTATTCTCGTGCTGTAGTTTGAAGCGTCAGTACTTAGATTTAATTTCTCGTCAGGGAAAAGTGGAGTTAGGTACTCAAATGATACTCTATCTCTAATTTCTTCAGTCGTTTTCCCGTTTACAGATTCTACTCTTAAAAGAGCAAAGTACTTCTCACCATCTTTCGGAGGTCTTATTTGTCCCTTAACGGTATCACCAGTTTTAAGACCAAATAATTTAATTTGAGACGGAGATACATAAATATCATCAGGACTTGCAAGGTAATTGTAGTCACTTGATCTTAAGAATCCGTAACCATCCTGCATGATTTCAAGAACACCTTCATTTTCTATAATACCATCAAATTCCTTTACATTGGCATTATAGGCAGCTCTTTTAGCTTTCTGCTCTTTTCTTGGGTCGTCTTTTCTTGTGTCGCTCTTTGCGTTTTCTTTAGGAGCATCACCGTCTTTTCGGTTGTCCTTCTTGTCCTCCTGTTTTCTCTCAGGCTTTGAGCCGTTTTGATCAGACTTAGGTTGTTGTTGCTTTTGCTCTTGAGCTTTTGGTGCCGGAGCATCCTCTGCAACATTCACTCTTTTTCTTTTCTTGGGCTTTTCTTTCTTTTCATCTACTGCGGGAGCAGTAGTAACTTCTTCAGCAGCCTCACCTTTAAGGGCGTTTTTCACTTTGTTGATTTCGCTATCGGGTAATGTTGCTTGGTGATCCAGGATCTCGTAAACCAAGTCTTTCTTAGGCAATTTTTTGAAATTCTTCATGCCCAACCCTTCTGCAATCTCCCTCAATTCTGACAGAAGTTTAATATTCAAATCATCAATATTGTACATAAAAATTTAATGTGATATCAAGAACTCTAAAATGAGATGTAAATAGAAAATTATAGTATGTTAAATAAGTGTTTGTCGAAAAATGATCTTGCTTGAAAAGAACCTCTTGATATAGTTCTTCATTGAAATGACTTCACAATATTAACAGTAATACATAATATTTCACAAAATATTGGCAAAAATTATTCCAATCCAGATTATTTCTTCTATTCATTCCTTTTTCTAAGGTTCATAAATCTTACTTTTGCCCTGTTTTTTTAATAGCAATAACATGTTACAACCTGCAGAAATACGAGCCAATAAAGACTTGTTCACCGAGCGCCTAAAAAAAAGAGGTCTGGAAGATATCGAACTGACTTTAAATCAAATATTGTCGCTTGATGACGAAAGAAAAGCAACGCAACAATCTTTAGACTCAACATTGGCTGAATCCAACAATGCTGCAAAGGAAATTGGCATGTTGATGAAACAAGGTAAAAAAGAGGAAGCAGAACAAGCAAAAGCAAAAGCTGCCGAACTAAGAGATAAATCTAAGGAGCTAGGCACCAAAATGTCTGGCATTGAGGAAGATTTAAAAACTCTTTTATATAATGTACCGAATGTACCGCATGAAAGTGTTCCAGCTGGGCAGTCTGAAGACGACAATGAAGTTGTATTTCAAGTTCCTGAATTACCAGAAATAGCTGAGGGCGCAAAACCACACTGGGATCTGATTAAAGAGTACGACATAATAGATTTTGATCTTGGAAATAAAGTTTCTGGTGCAGGGTTTCCGTTTTATAAAAAACAGGGAGCCAGATTAATCAGATCTATGATCAACTTTTTCCTTGATGAAGCAGCTGACGCTGGGTACATTGAAGTTCAGGCTCCACTATTAGTGAATGAAGACTCTGGTTATGGTACCGGTCAGCTACCTGATAAAGAAGGCCAGATGTATCATGCAACGGCTGACAATCTGTTTTTGATCCCAACTGCTGAGGTACCCATTACCAATATGTACAGAGATGTAATTGTGGATGAAAATCAGTTACCATTGAAAAATGTGGGGCACACACCGTGTTTCAGAAGAGAAGCTGGTAGCTGGGGTGCTCATGTAAGAGGTTTAAATAGGCTACACCAATTTGACAAAGTTGAAATTGTTCAGGTTCAACATCCTGAGAAAAGTTATGAAGCATTAGATGAAATGGTGAAGCACGTAGAGGAGTTGATTAAAAAACTTGGACTGCCATACAGAATTCTGAGATTATGTGGAGGAGACCTTGGATTCACTTCTGCTCTTACTTACGATTTTGAAGTTTATTCAGCGGCACAAAAAAGATGGTTGGAAGTGAGTTCTGTTAGTAACTTCGAAACATATCAGGCAAACAGATTAAAGTTGAGATATAAAGGAAGTGATAAAAAGAAGCAACTACTCCATACATTGAATGGAAGTGCTCTCGCTTTACCTAGAATCTTGGCTGCAATCCTGGAAAACAACCAAACACCTGATGGTATCATCATCCCTGAAGTATTGAGACCATATACAGGATTTGACAAAATCACACTTTGATATGATTCGAAGAGGCACCAAAGAAGATATTCCACAAGTATTTGAGCTAATTAAGGAGTTAGCGATTTACGAAAACGGGTTGGACCAGGTCAGCAATACCATAGAAGCAATGGAAATTGATGGATTTGGAGAAAACCCAATTTTTGGAATGTTTGTTGCCGAGGAGAATGATGCAATTGTTGGGATTTCGATTTACTACTATAGATATAGTACCTGGAAAGGAAAAAGAATGTATTTGGAAGACATTGTAGTCACAGAAAGTAAAAGGGGTTCTGGACTTGGGAAGCAGTTATTTGACAGAACTATAGAAGAAGGTAAAGCGAATAAATGTACAGGCATGATGTGGCAGGTCCTTGATTGGAATGAACCTGCCATTAACTTCTATAAAAAGTATGGTGCCGGTTTTGACGAAGAATGGATCAACTGTAGCTTGGAGTTCTAATTATTCCACTTCCTCCAGAATTGTTCTGAACGAAACATGCTTATTCTGATACTTCTGAATATGTTTTTGCATTAATGCAGGAGCATGGTTTTCCAGATAATCATTGATCTTATTGATACTTGGAGAAAAATATTGAATAGAATAGGTGGCTCCATTTGCTTCAGGCACTTCCCCTAAAAGCTTATAGAATTTGTTACCCGTAAAGAATCCAGTTGCCATCACCTCAGGAATATGAATATCTCTCATCCATGTTTTCCATTCATCTTCCACATCAAAATCTATATTTACGGTAACATTATAAAGTATCATGAGTTATTAGTTTTTTAATTGGGAGCAAAGAAAGATGAAAATAGCTTTAAATGAAAAGCGTGCAGGAATTATCGTATTAGTGCTACATTTTGTTGGAATGATAGGTTACATGATTCCATTTACTAAGCCGTATTTCATAATGATGACACCATTTAACCTTCTCATCAGCGCAGGGTTGATCATCTATTTACTTCGCCCTATCAATATTTCAACACTAATCTCAATAGCACTGATATATACAATTGGCTACACATCTGAATATCTTGGTGTCAATCATAATTTAATATTTGGAGAATACCAGTATGGAGATACATTGGGACCGAAGATTGGTGGAGTCCCGCTAATGATTGGAGTTAATTGGTTGATATTATCTTTTTCGTTTGCTGCAATCGCAAGAAGGTTTACTAAAACTATGATTCTCATACCAGTTCTGGCTTCTTTGCTAATGGTTGCAATGGATTTTCTGATTGAACCTGTTGCTGTCAGTTTTGACTATTGGCATTGGGCTAATGGAATAATACCAATGAGTAATTACATAGGGTGGTTCGGAGTTGCTCTAATCATTCAAATATTATTGCTGAGAGTAACTCTTGAAAAGATTAAGTTGATTTCTTCGTATATTGTGGTGGGACAAGCGACATTTTTTATTTCGCTCAACATTTACCTCAGTTTTATTTAAACATTTTCACAACTGGCTGGTTACACCCTAGTAGAGCTATATCGCAGAGGATTATAAGAGGATAAGAGATGACTACATTTTCCATCAAGGATTTGGAACATTTATCGGGGATAAAAGCACATACAATTAGGATATGGGAGCAAAGATATGAGCTAATCACACCTAGTCGTACTGATACTAATATCCGATATTATAGTGATAAGGACCTAAAACTGATCCTGAATGTATCCTTATTGAAAGAAAATGGATTCAAAATCTCCAAGATTGCACAGATGTCTGAAGGAGACATGCAAAGGGAGGTTATTAAGCTTACAGATAAAAACCTGAAATTTCCTGAGCAAATTCACGCTCTTACTATATCAATGGTGGATCTTGATGAAGATCGTTTCGAAAAAATCATTTCAAGCAGCATCTTGAAAATAGGTTTCGAAAAGACCATGCTCAATATTATCTATCCGTTTCTATCTAAAATTGGAATACTTTGGCAAACAGGCGCCATAAATCCTGCTCAGGAGCATTTCATGTCAAACCTGATCAGACAAAAACTGATTGTGGCAATTGATAATCAATACAATGCTTTGAATGAAGGCTCTAAAAAATTCATGCTATTCCTTCCAGAAGAAGAGTTGCATGAGCTAAGTCTATTGTTTGCGGCATTTATTGTGAAAGCAAGAAAGCACAAACCAATATATTTAGGTCAATCACTTCCATTGAAGGACCTTGAGGAAGTCTATCATCTGCATAAACCAGAATTTCTCATTACAATCGCGACCAGTAACCCTGGCACTTCTAAAATTCAAGCATACGTTGATACCCTATCTGAGATGTTCCCTGAAAGCACTGTATTAATAAGTGGATATCAGATAGTGGGCCAAGGCATAAAGACCAAAGACAATGTGATGATCATTAATCACTTGCAAGGCCTAATTGAATTCATAGAAGATCAAACTGTCACTGAAGAGCGAGTTTCTTCCAGGTATTAATAATAGCACAAGTTTCTCTCCTAAAACCCTAACCAGGATTAGTCCGTCAAGAGTTTTGTTTAAAGTTTTGTTGAACATTAATTAAACAAAACTTTCTCGTTTTAGGTCGAAAGGACGACAATTCAAGGGTAAATTGCCTCATTTCACTACTTTTGTTTAAAGTTTTTATAGATACATTAAACAAAATCTAAATATTTTGTTTAAGTTTATGTTGTAATACTTAAACAAAACAGCAATGACGACCTTAGAATTCAGCTACACCCTAGACAATATGTCTTCAGCTCTTAAGCCATTTGCATTAAAATTGACAAGAGACAAGGAGGACGCAGATGATTTACTTCAGGAGACAATGCTCAAAGCATTCACCAACAGAGAGAAGTACACAGATGGCACAAACCTGAAAGCATGGTTATACACCATTATGAAAAATACTTTTATCACTAACTATCAGAAAATGGTTAGAAGAAGTACTTTCATAGATACTACAGAGAACCTTCATTACATCAATTCAAGCGGCAGTTCTATTCAGAATAATGCTTATGGCAATTTCACAATGAAGGATATCGATAGGGCATTGGACAAATTGGCTGATACCTATAAAGAGCCATTCTTGATGCATTTTAACGGTTTCAAGTATCATGAAATCGCGGATAGATTAGCTATTCCTATTGGAACTGTGAAGAATAGAATTCACATTGCCAGAAAAGAATTGAAAGGAAATCTTAAAACTTATCAATATAAGTAGTAGGTTTAGTTATGCCTAAAATCAAAGCTTGTGTAATTGGCGCTGGATTTTCCGGCTTATCTATCGCCACCAAATTAGCTCACGAAGGTCATGATGTATTGCTCCTTGAAAAAAATGAGCAAACAGGAGGAAGAGCTAGAAGATTCTCAGATCAGGGATTTACATTTGATATGGGGCCAAGTTGGTACTGGATGCCCGATGTATTTGAAAAGTACTTCGAAGCATTTGGTAAATCAGTAAGTGATTACTACGAGTTGGATCGCCTTGATCCTTCCTACAAAGTTATCTTTGACAAAGATGATGTGATGGATATCCCTGCTGAGATGTCCGAAATAGAAAAACTGTTTGAATATTACGAAGAAGGAAGTTCACAGCGGCTGAGAGAATTCCTTTCACAAGCCGCATATAAATACGAAGTTGGAATCAATGATTTGGTATATAAACCAAGTCGATCCCTCACAGAGTTTATTGACCCTCGACTATTATATGGTGTGATTAAGATGGATGTTTTTCAATCTATGAGCAAGCACATCAGAAAATTCTTTAGTCACCCTAAGCTTATACAGCTAATGGAATTCCCTGTTTTATTCCTGGGTGCACTACCAGAAAACACTCCTGCTCTTTATAGTCTAATGAACTATGCAGACATGAGTCTTGGCACATGGTATCCCAAAGGTGGAATGTACAAAATTGTTGAAGGTATGACAGCCTTAGCAGTTGAGAAAGGGGTTGATATAAAAGTAAATCACGAAGTAAAATCCTTTAAATATCAGGATAACAACATATCTCACATAGTTACATCTCAAGGTGAATTTGAAGCTGATGTGGTAATTGCCAGTGCTGACTACAACTTTGTAGATCGCTACATACTCGAAGAACAATTCAGTAACTACAGTAAAAAATATTGGGACGAGCGTGTAATGGCTCCAAGTTGTCTGATCTATTATCTTGGAATTGATAAGAAACTCGAGAACCTTGATCATCACAACCTTTTCTTTGATACAGATTTCACTAAGCATGCTGCAGAAATTTACACCACAAAAGAATGGCCGGAAAACCCATTATTTTATGTTTCAGTTGTATCAAAGACTGATACAGAATCAGCACCAGAAGGAATGGAGAATGTTTTTGTTTTAATTCCAGTGGCAACAGGGCTTGAAGATTCTGAGGAGATACGAGAAAAATATTACGACATGGTAATGGGGAGATTAGAATCACTCACTGGCCAAACGATCAAAGATCATGTGATCTATAAAAGGTCTTATGCCGCAAGTGATTTTGTCTCTGATTATCATGCATTCAAGGGCAATGCTTATGGTTTAGCAAATACGTTAAAGCAGACCGCTATTCTAAAACCAGCATTGAAAAATAAAAAACTTAAAAATCTATATTACACTGGGCAGTTGACTGTTCCTGGGCCAGGGGTACCTCCCTCAATCATTTCAGGGCAAGTTGTAGCCAAGGAAGTAATAAAGGATTACGCGTAACACAATTAGTCATTTTTTAACTATGGATCTGTACAGTACTACCACTTTTAAATGTAGTAAACTTATCACAAAGCACTACAGCACTTCCTTTACATTAGGAATTAGAACGCTTGATAAGAAATTCCACTACCCTATCTACGCCATTTATGGTTTTGTGAGATACGCGGATGAGATCGTGGATACTTTCCATGATTTTGATAAAGAGAAACTTCTAAAGAAATTCTGGGAAGATACTTATACAGCAATTGATGAAGGTATTAGTCTCAATCCGGTACTACACAGCTTCCAGCAAGTGGTTAATGAATATCACATTGAAAGAGAGCTCATTGAAGCTTTCCTGGTATCCATGGAGATGGACCTGCACAAAGACACATATACAGATGAGTTGTATAAAACTTATATATATGGATCTGCAGAAGTGGTCGGGTTAATGTGCCTAAGAGTTTTTTGTGAAGGCGATAAAGAAGCTTATGACAAGTTAAAGGAACCAGCAAGAGCTTTAGGATCCGCCTTTCAAAAAGTTAATTTCCTAAGAGACATCAAAAGTGATTATAAGGAAAGAGGACGGGTTTATTTCCCGGGAGTAGACTTTAGAACGTTCACAAAGGCTGAAAAAGAAGCCATTGAAGAAGATATTCAAAAGGATTTCGATTTCGCTTATAAAGGAATCATCGCTTTGCCTAAAGGAGCAAGGCTTGGTGTTTATTTAGCTTACATCTACTACCTGAAGCTATTTCACAAAATTAAGAATTTACCTGCCGACAGAATCATGAATGAACGTATCAGAATTCCTGATTCAAATAAGTTGGCTCTTCTTACAAAAACATATTTCATGCATCGCTTGAACTTCATTTAGAATGACAGCACTGTATTTATATATCAATCTATTCGCCATTTCATTCCCTTTATTCCGATCTTTTGAAAAGAAAGTAAACTATAGCGGAAACTGGAAAAGTCTATTCCCTGCTATCGTTTTGACCGGACTATTTTTCATTATCTGGGATGTGATTTTCACGAAAGATGGTGTCTGGGGATTTAACCCCGATTATCTGGTTGGTGTGAACATATTGAACTTGCCGATGGAGGAGTGGTTGTTCTTTATTACTATCCCGTTTGCGAGTGTCTTTATATATGAATGTGTACTTTACTTTATACCAAAAGAGCCATTTGGAGGACGCAGCAAGTACTTTTTAACTGGTCTTGCTGTTTTATTGATAATAATTGGAGCTCTCAATTTCGAAAGAGCCTATACCTTCTGGAACTTTGTATTTGCTGGAGGTTTCATATTGATCACACAACTCCTTCTCGGCTTCAAGAACCCCGATCGGTTTACAATTTCATACTTTATACACCTAATCCCTTTTTTACTGGTCAATGGTGTGCTAACCGGCTCATTTATTGAAGAGCCAGTTGTATGGTATAATAACGATGAGAATGTTGGGGTAAGAATATTTACAATCCCAATTGAAGATACAATTTATGCTTTGCTACTGCTTTATATGAATATTAGTTTTTTTGAGAGATTCAAAAATGTATTTCAGGTTAGAAAAAAACCAGTTCAGAGCACTTTTTAAGAACATAATTTTAAGTTGATTGTTATTAGCATATGTTGAACCTAAACGTAAATATTGATCCAAATTCAGGTTTTTGCTTCGGTGTTGTGTACGCTATTGAAATGGCTGAGGACATACTAGATGAGCATGGTGAATTATATTGCTTGGGTGACATTGTGCATAACGACGAAGAAGTAAAAAGACTTGAAGCAAAAGGACTCAAAATAATCAGCCAATCAGACCTGGTTGATATCTATGATGCAAAAGTTCTAATCCGTGCTCACGGTGAGCCACCAAGTACTTACCAACTTGCCTTGAAGAACAATCTGGAATTGATTGATGCTTCTTGCCCTGTTGTTTTAAAACTGCAGAACAGAATTAAGAATTCTTTTGATAAGAAAGAACATATCTACATATACGGTAAGCACGGACACGCGGAAGTTGTGGGCCTTTTAGGACAAACTAATAATGAAGCTGTTGTTTTCCAGGACATTACTGAGCTGAATATTGATGAATTACCTGAAAGCATTACACTTTACAGCCAAACAACAAAGAGCACTGACAAATTTTACGAGATCACTCGTGTGTTGACAGATGCAGGAATCACTTTGAATGCGAATGACACAATTTGCAGACAGGTTTCAAATAGAGATAAAGAACTCAGAGAATTCAGCAAGAAATTTGACAAGGTAGTTTTTGTCTCTGGAACAAAATCTTCAAACGGAAAAGTCCTGTATAACATTTGCAAAGAAAATAACCCAAACACTTACTTTGTCTCAAACAAAGATCAGATCCAGGAAGAATGGTTTAGTTTTGGTGATTCCATTGGGATTTGTGGAGCTACATCTACTCCCATGTGGCTTATGGAAGATGTTAGAAACGAACTGATCAAATATTAATTCATGCAGTGGTTTATTAATATTTCCTTATTGATAGGAACATTCTTTCTAATGGAGGGTGTGGCTTGGGCCACTCACAAGTACATTATGCACGGGTTCTTATGGACCTGGCACAGATCTCATCACACGGTACATAACCATGCCCTTGAAAGAAATGATCTCTTCGCTTTAGTGTTCAGTGTTCCTTCTGTTGCGTTGATTGTGATTGGTTTTGAAATCCCATCTGTGGATTATTTGAAGTTCGTAGGATTCGGAATATTGGCTTATGGCTTATTTTACTTCATTTTCCATGATATCATAGTTCACAGAAGAATCAAGATTAAGTTTAAAGCAAAATCAAATTACCTGAGAAGAATAATAAATGCCCACTACGTTCATCATGAAAAACATTCCAAGGAAGGTGGGCAGGCTTTCGGATTTCTTTTTGCGCCTAAGAAGTACGACGTTAGAAAAGGCAATTAGTCACCCATTTGCCACGTATCAAGATGTTCACCTTCGTAATAGACAGTAATGCTTACATTGTCCTGAGTATCTGAAAAATCAAATGCTCTCATTCCAAACTCCTTACCGTTAATACTCTCTTGTCGAACAACATTTCCTTCGGCATCTGATATAGAAAGGTTCAAATCACCATCCACGGGCTCCAGCAGTGTTATCAATACTCTTCTTTTCTCTTGTAAAACCTCAGCTTCGATTTTTTCTCTCAGTTGATCTATTTGAGATAAGAATGTAACATTTTCTGTTAATGTATAGAATGGAGAATGTAATTCCACTGTGTAGTTTCCTGATTCAAACTTTGAGAAGTCAATTGGTAAGATAAAGCCGTCCTTGTCTTTGAACTTCAATGAGTGAACAACTTTTTCTTTCTCATTCTTAACAATTACTTCAACATTTGATTTGATATCTGCCTGGAAATAAACCTTGTAATTGTCTGAGTTCTTTTGAGGCACTAATTTCATTTCACCTCCTTGAGAAAATACCCCAAGGGAGAAACATATCAATAAAAGCGTAATAATATTTTTCATAGTCTTTTGCGTTTTTAGTCAATTAGAAGTCGTCAAAACTCCATTCTGAAACAACCTGATCTCTGTAAGTCACAACAACAGCCAATTTAGCTCCTGGCGCTCCATTTAAATCATAAATTCTGCTGTTGAAAGTTGAGTTCTCAATTGTGTCAGATATTAATTCATCATTGTTTTCATTGAATACCATTATACTCCAATCACCAGAATAATCGGAATTTGAGGTTACAGTACATTTTTTATTATCTGAGTCAAACTCTACAGATAGCAACTCTTTTAATCTGTCAATGATGTTTACGTAATGAATCTCTTCAGTCAATCTTTGATCTCCTGAAACAATTTCCACCTTATATCTGTCAGAAGGCAACCCTTTAAAACTCAACGGAAGCATAAAGCCCTTTGAGTTCATCATCTTGTTTTTATAAACAATTTTACCACCTGAATCAGAAACCCTGATACTTATATTGCTCTCAGATTCATCAGCATAGATTAGTTTGAAAATTTCCGGGTCTTTAGACTTAAGAACTTTGATTTGGCCTTCAGTTGCGAATGCTGTGGCCAATGGCAATAAAGCCAATAGGATGAGTAGATAGTGCTTTTTAGTTTCCATAGTCATACAAAGGTCACTAAAAAAAGCACTGCAATAATATCCTAATGACTCAACCTGTAGAAATTACGAGTAAAGTAGAAGAATAAGCACATGAACCAATTCTACTGATTATAAGGTATTTACAACTCAGACAAGCCCGTTATTAGCGATGAAGTAATAGCGCTGATGTTCCTTTTAGGGAGTAATTAACACCGCCACTTATGGTTTTGTCATCAGAATAAATATCATGATCTTCAATGGAAATAAACCAATTTCCTTGTGGAATCTCAATCGAAACATCATCAGAATTTCCATTAAAAGCAACAAATACTTCATTCCAATCAGGGTCGTCTTCAACTGACTTAATAAAATAACTAACAACCCCTTCTTTGCCTGATAAAAAGGAAATATTCTTTTCAATATGCGCTTTGCTTCCTAACCTGAAGATTTTATGCTTCTTCCTCAAGTCAATCAAATCTTTATAATAGCCATGAATTTTGGAGTAGTAGGCCTTTCTCTCCCAATCCAGAGCATTTACTGAATCCGGAGACTTATATGAATTGTGATCACCACCCTTAGTTCTTAAAAAGTCAACTCCTGCGTGAAGAAAAGGAACGCCCTGGGATGTTAAAACAATAGTGTTTGCAAGGTTGTGCATTCTTACTATTTTGTCATCCTCGGCCTCAGTAGAGACCTTTAGCTTATCAAATAAAGTATGATCATCATGACATGAAGCATAACTAATGGTTTGCCATGGCTCATTTGCCCATGGTTCTTTAGAGTAATTCACCTTAGTATAATCAATCTGAGGATGACTTACTGAACCGACAATACCAAACTTGATACTCTCCTCCATTCCTTCCTTACCTGAAACAAATCCCTTATCCTTCTCATCTGACCAATGCCCTTTCATTCCATCACGCAAATCATCACTAAATGCAGCTATCCTTGACATCTGTTTAGTATTGGCTTTCAGTGCTCTCATGCTATCAGGCAATGGACTAGATGAAGCCGCCCAACCTTCTCCATAAACGTAAATTGTTGGATCAATTTTCATTAGAGCTTCAGAAACCGCTTCCATGGTTTCCATATCATGGATACCCATTAAATCGAATCGAAAACCATCAATATGATATTCCTTCGCCCAATACTCAACAGATTCTACGATATACTTCCTAACCATTAACCTCTCCGATGCTGTCTCATTTCCACAAGCCGAAGCATCAGAATATGAACCATCCTCATTTTGACGATAATAATACTTTGGGACCAACTGATCGAAATTAGAATCATGTGTAGCTCCTGTATGGTTATAAACCACATCCATTACTACTCTAATTCCATTTTTATGAAGGGACTGAACCATCTGTTTAAATTCCTTTATCCTAACCTCTCCATGATATGGATCAGTACTATAAGAACCTTCTGGCACATTGTAATTTTGAGGATCATATCCCCAGTTATAATTGTTATCGTCCAGTTTAGTCTCATCAATAGACCTATAATCAAAGGATGGAAGCAAGTGCAAATGTGTAATTCCTAAATCCACCAGATGGTCTATTCCTGTTTTTACTCCTGATGGTGATATTGTTCCTTCTTCTGTGAAGGCCAGAAACTTCCCTTTATTCACAATTCCTGAATTTTCATGAATTGAAAAGTCGCGAACATGCAATTCATAAAGTACAATATCATTGAACTGAGCCAAGTCAGGTCTTACATCACTTTCCCATCCATCCGGATTAGTTTCTTCAAGGTTCACAACCATCGACCTCATACCGTTAACACCAACAGCCTTTGCATATGGGTCAGCTACCTCATCATTATCCTTCCCTAAAACCGTTGCTTGATAGGTATAATATATCTTATTGAGATCTCTATCAACAGTAGTTGACCAAACACCCGTTTGATCATCTTTGTCCATATTAATTGCCTCTAATACATCTCCACCATTGCCTGCTTCGTATAAACGAAGCGTCATTTTATCAGCAACGGGACTCCAGATTTTAAAAGTCGTTGAATTGGGTGAGTAAGAAAAGCCAAGGTCTTTTCCATTGTAAGTGGGTAAATCCGGGCCTTCAACTGTTTTATTATTAGTACAGGACATGAATACTAAAGTTGAAACAAAAAACGTAAGAACTGTCTTTATTATCATATGATAAAAAATCATTAATCTAATATTTGAATACTTATATGAAGTAAATAGCTCCCTTCATCGAAAAGGACCGAGATGGGATGTTTAAATGTACTACTTTTAAATTGACTAAAAACAACAAACGGGATTAAACGATCATTTTATGGCTATCCAAAAAGTAGAAAGAGAAGAAGAAGTATGGAAAGCAATCGACGGGTTCAGTAACTATGAAGTTTCCAACAGCGGCAAGGTAAGAAGCAAAGACAGAAAGACCTGGCACAAAGGAAGCAAGACCTATATGAAAATAAAGGGGAAAGTTATGAAGCAGCGATGGAACAAAACATGCAAATGCTACTTCCTTGATCTCATTGATGATGACGGTAAAAGAAAAACTGTTTATCCTCACAAAGAAGTTGCTAAGGCGTTTTGCATCAATGTGCTTCCATCAGAATACACAATGGTCATTCACCTTGACAACAACCCAAAAAATAATGACAGCACAAACCTGGACTGGGTAAGCCCTTCAGATCACATGGCATTCCAGTTTAAGGTTGGAAATAAAGATAACTTCAAAGTTTGGAAGGTTCGAAAGAAGCGATATAAGAATGGGTTCAAAAGCACTACAGTGTTTAAAGGAAGACCCAGGAAGAATCAATCAGCTGATGGCCAATCCGGAAATATCAGCGATTCCAACGGAGAAAAGGTATTGATACCGGTTCAATAGATAAGAGGCTCAGATGAGCCTCTTTTTTTATTCCAGTATCGTTATAAGGGGTTATTTCTTCAATAACATAGCTCCATAACTGTATCCACCTCCAAATACGGTCACTACTACATTATCTCCCTCTTTGATATTTTTAATATTTTCTGAAAGTACTATTCCAGAACCTGCACAACCTGTATTACCCAAGTACTGAATATTGTTGAGTGCTTTTTCTAGTGGCAAATCAAGATTACCTACAACGTTCTTAGCAATCCTTAGATTGGCCTGGTGAGTAATCAAATAACTTAAGTCGTTTATATCAAGTCCGTTATCACTCAAAATCCTTAAAGTCATTTTTGACATGTAATTGCACGCATTGATAAACACATCCCGTCCGTTTGGCATGCTCAAGCCACCATCAAAGGGCTTCAGGTTTACGGCTTCAATCGCAACACCAGCAGTTGCAGCACCCCCTGTAATTATTTGCTCCACCTTAAGGTCATCCTCATGAATCCTTTCTTTGCTCACTACCAAAGCAACAGCTCCATCTCCCCATAGGTGACCAAACTTGGTGTTTTCCTCGTGGTTGTAAGCGGTATTATGCTCAGACAGTAGAACTAAGGCCTTCTTCGACTTATTCATTGCGAAATACCCTTCAACAAGTTCCATCGCATTTAAAAATGATGAACAAGCAGAACTAAGCATTACTGCCGGAATTTCTGGAATGCCCAGATAGAATTGGGCATGGTGGGCAATTGTTACAATGTTATCGTAAGCTGTATAGCTCGCTGCAACAATTAAATCCACATCCGACAGATCGCTGTATTTTTTTTGAAGGTTTTTGATGGCTTCAACTGCCATTGTATTGGTATTCTCGTCGGCACTTGCCTTTCTTCTTTCGAGTATACCAGTCCTCTCTATGATCCAATCGCTGGTCAGACCATTTAGTTCCTCAAAGTGGCTGTTGGGAACTACAACTTCCGGTAAGTAATGACTTACGGCTGAAATATACATAGCTACTAAAAATTAACCCGCCGCAATTTATTTAAATTCTCAAAACATGTTCGGCGTTTACGAGAAAGTTAACGACAAATTAACGGAAAAAGTTAAGCTAATCCAGCCCAGAAATATCTGTTTCGGATTGAGGGACCGGAAGAATCAAGTCTGAGTCTAAAGGATCATTGAAAAAACCGATTACAACTGTCGGATCCCCAGTATATGCTCTTCTTCTTCTTAAGTCGTGTACGAGGTGTCCTTCCATGAAAAACTCTCTCTTTCTTTCTATCCGAATACTATCATAAAAAGATTCCGGAGTAACGAAATTTATAGCCTCCAATTCGCTCAGCCCCGCTCTCTCTCTTACTACATTTAAATCATTTAATGCCACCGGATCGATTACTGACTCATTTTGAAAATAAATGGCCTCAGCTCTTGTCAGGTGCATTTCTGCTAGTCTTACCACTGGAATCACATGCTCGGCACTTACATACTTCCCACTTGATATTACAGCTCCTTCAAGATCAACTGTGGAAATCAGCTCATAAAACAATTGATTGATCTGATCTGCGGTTGTATTCAGACTCACATTGTCTTGAACCGTACCTCTCAAATCATTTGAAGCATATTGTAATCGGTTAATATTTGCTGCACTTGCACTATTGATGTAAAAATCATTAATCTGAACTACGCCAAAACCACTTTCCTGCACAGATGAAATAATCGGAACTAAGCCAAGCCCAACTGCCCTGTCTCCAGAATTGTTAGCCGCCGTTTGTTGAATGGCAAAGATATCTTCAAGGCTATTGCTAGTATTGTGAAAAGCTGCAACAGGAGTAGATGACATGATATACTGACTTGAATTGATCACGGTACCAGAGTATAGCGCAGCATTGATAAAATCGTTTTGCTGAAAAGCCAATCTTGATAAATATGCCAGGCAACCATAGTAAGAAAGTCCAGTTCCGTTTTTTCCAAACGGCTCCAGCAATGCTTGTGCTCTATCAAGATCATCAAATGCCTGTGTATATACTTGCTGAACTGTAGATCTTGATGGTAATTCTATCTGATCTAATTCCGTGACAGCATTTGCAAGGATTGGAACAGCTTCATTGGTTAGTGTAGAAGTTTCATATTGAGGTGCCCAAAGCCTTACCATTTCAAAGTAGATAATACCTCGAATACCATATGCCTCTCCTAAAATTCGATCAGCTTCACTGCTAGACTCAATTTTAGAAATATTTTCTATGATGAGGTTGGCTTGATTTATAGTTTCATAAGCTCTGAACCAACTTGCTTCTACACGTGGATTTGTTGTGAGAATATTATGATCTAAAAATGCTTCATATTCAACATAACCCTGGCTAGCATCCATGATTATGTCATTTCTCAATCCCAGTAAAGTAGGAAGAATAATAAAGTCTCCACCAAGCAATTCAGAACCATTAACACCTCCTAGGTTATAATACGCTCCTGCAAGAAGTGAATTGAAATCGTCAACGGTTTCCAGCTGTGTTGAATTAACCAAATTATCCGCTTCTACATCTAGTAATTGATCACAACTAGTGAAAATTAGAGCAATAAGTGATATTGTAAGTATGACCTTTTTCATTAGAATCTAATTTTTAAAGTTGTTGTAATAATTCTTGGTTGAGGCAATGAGAAGTTGTCGATACCTCTCACTAGATTTTGTCCTATCGTTCCTGATCCTGCGCTTATATAATTCACATCCGGATCATAGCCTGTGTAATCTGTGAAAGTCACAATGTTTTGCCCTCCTACACTCAAATTCATTCCTGACAAGCCCATTCTGTCCATCATCTCACTTGGGAATTCATAAGAAAGAGAAATATTATTCAATCTGATGTAAGAGCCATCTTCAAGCCATCTACTAGATTGTTCCGGCAGTTCACTATTAACATTTAATACTGGGTTCGCGGCATCCACATCTCCAGGTTGATACCATCGGTCAACCTGGCTTTTCAACTGAGAAAGTCCCAGATAACCGGAGTTAGCTACTTCCTCACCAGTTTGATTGTAAATATCAACTCCTTGTACAAATTGGAATATGAAATTCAATGAGAAATTACCGTAAGTCAAACTATTTGTGATTCCACCGAAATAATCCGGATTTGGATTACCTACGGCCATTCTACCATTTTCGAAAGCCTCCTGATAATCTGTGGTCTCTCCACCAAATCCATTATCATACAGAGATGCTCCGGTATTTGGATCAACTCCTAAATATTTTGGCATGTAGAAAACTGAAGCTGGCTGACCTTCCAAATAGGCATTTACGCCAATAATTAAATTCTGACCACCTAGGTCTGTTACTTCATTGGTATTGTTTGTGATGTTGAATTCAGTTACCCAACTGAACTTAGAGTTTTGGAAATTTACTGTGCTTAAAGTTAATTCCCACCCTTTGTTGGTCATTGTGGCAATATTATCAATCACCGTACTGAAACCACTTGTTGGTGTAATAGGTCTTGGGAAAAGCAAATCAGAAGTTTCTTTTTGGTACCAACCAATTGATCCTCCTACTCTATTATCCAAAATTGCAAAATCCAATCCCACATCTAATTGAGCGGTGGATTCCCACTTAAGATCTTTGTTTGCTACATTGTCAAATCTGAAACCTACCTGGTCTCCATATTTCACTTGAAACAAATTAGCTTGGTATAAGAAGTCGTCATCAGGAGTATTTCCAATGATTCCATAACTCGCTTTAAACTTTAATTGATCTATAAATCCATTGTTGGCAAGAAAACCTTCATTACTCAGGTTCCATCCGAATGAAGCTGCAGGAAAGAATCCATATCTGTTAGATTCAGAAAACCTTGAAGAACCATCTATCCTTGAGCTGAATTGGAATAAGTATTTCTCGTCAATGTTATAATTGATTCTTGAAAAAGCGGATAATAAAGCATTTGCGGATCCAGGTACTGCGTTGTTTAATAATTCCGGACTATCTGCACCTAGTGCCTCCAATTCAGAAATTGAATTTACTCTTGCTAATCTAAAATCGACAGATGTCTCCGAGTTTTGGTAAGAACTACCAACTAACACCTGAAGTTTTGAGCGATCTAAATCAGTACTATATTCAAGGTAACCATTAACCAGGTAGTTAAGTACTGAAACTTCCGTCAGTCTGGACCTACCATTTGGCACACCATCCAAGGTTTCAGGGCCTTGTCTTCTTTCTACTCTTTCGTCCAAGATATCAAAACCAAAATCAACATTTGCTTTCAGTTTATCAGAGATTTGATATTGAGTTCCAAGGTTTCCTATTACCAGATTTCTCTCTTCCAAAAATTCAGAAAACTCTATTTCAGTTTGTGGATTATAGAAGAAGTCTTTTTCAGATACTTTAAGATCAAAACTATTATTCGGGTCTGGCTCGTCACCAGGTGGTAAGGTCAATACTTTTAGTGGGTGACCCAGATCAAAACCGTCATTTAATCTGTTGTTTTTACTTGTTGCGCCGGTTAATGCCAGAGTCAATTTCAATTTATCAGACAAATCGGCCCCAAGATTTACCTGAGCATTAAGTCTATTAAAATCATTTCCAATTACAATTCCCTCCTGATCAAAATAAGAGACGCCTGCAAAATAATTGAATCCATCTGTGCCTCCAGAAATCCCAAGGTTTGCTCTGTGAGAAATCCCGGTCCTAAAAACCTGATCCTGCCAATCGGTCTCATAAATGAATTGGCCATCCACAAGGTCATATGCGTTAAAAAGTGCATCTAATAGGGCGCTCCCTGTATTGTCAAATGGTATAGTGGATCCGTTATTAGAAGTAATTACACGATCTTCCGACCAACTTCTGAGGTTCTCATCACTGATTGAAATTAAAACATTATCAATGACATCCAAATCCACTCCTTCAAGACTTAAGAAAAACCTGATAAATCCATCATTTAGATTTTCTCTTAACAGTCGTTCAAGTGCCTGAGCTGAGAAATCATCTGAATCGTAAAGCTCCAGTCTTTTTGGAGTTTCACTGACACCAAATTGGTAATCAATTTCCACCTTCATTTTACCGCTTGCACCAGACTTGGTAGTAATAAGTATTACTCCGTTAGCTGCGCGAGCTCCGTAAATAGAAGTGGCTGAAGCATCTTTTAGTACTTCTATAGATTTAATATTATTCGGATTAATATCTGACTGACTTCCAGATGTCAATGGAACACCATCAACTACGAAAAGCGGTTGGTTACTTGAAGTAAGAGAAGATCCCCCTCTAATTCTAACACTCGCTCCCGCTCCAAGTTCACCTCCGGTATTCTGGACTAAAACTCCTGAAGCTCTCCCCTGATTAGCTTGTTCTAACGAAACAACAGGCTGAGCACTCAAACCTTCACTTTCAATGGAGGCTATGCTTCCGGTAGATTCATCTTTGGATTGAGTTCCGTATCCCACAGAAAGAACGTTATCCGAAGTACCCCCTCCTACAGACTTAGATAAAGTGATTTGAATGTTTGAATTAGAAGTGACGTCAAATGAAAATGATTGATATCCATCCAGGACAAATATCAGAGTAACATTACCCTCAGGTACATTTAATTGAAATGCTCCTTCAAAGTCTGTCGTCCCAATGGTTTGGCCATTCAATTGGACTTTGACTCCCTCAAGGCCTATTACATCATTTTCTCCTTTAACTACTCCTGAAATTGTGCGTTGTGCGTAAGCTGAAAACCCTAAAAAAAATAGGATTAGGACACTGGCTAGGTATTTGGTCATAGTGTTTGAATTATAACTCAAATTACTAATTAATCAATAATTACCAAAAATTTCTAAACATTGGTGAATTGCCTTAAAAACGGTTATATGCAATAGTTTTAAGGATAATTTAATGGGATTGTCTATCTGAGGACCACTTCAATTTTGAGCTCTGAAGAATTATATCTTCATTTGATTATTATGAGGAATTTATTAGTGTTGGTACTTACTGTGTCGATACATTTTTGTTATTCACAATCCTGTTGTACCGGAGGTATCCCATTTACTGGTAGTTTATCCGTTAACAACATTGAATCAAAAAGTCTTCAGCTAGGATTGAGATATGATCTAAATTCCCTTGATGATCTAATTCAAAATGGAGAAAAACTTGATAATAACATAAATTTTAGAAGCACTCATACCGTAATGTTACAAGTCAGCTATGGGTTGTTTAAAAATTTCACAATATCGGTATTAACACCCTATGTTTGGCTCAATGAAGAAGTCACCGCTTTTAGTGGTGAACAACGCTATCAAAGCTCAGGTTTAGGCGATTTAATGATTACTGGATCATACTCCATTATCAATACTAATAGTACAAATATCGGCCTTGGAGGTGGCATTAAATTGGGAAATGGCAAGACCAAAATTGAAGGGTCAGATGGCTTTGTGTTGCCACCAACGCTTCAGCCAGGAACTGGCTCAACAGACTATATTTTGTTTGCCTCATTTAACCATCAACTCGCAATAAGAAAACAAGCTAAAGTTGATGGTTCGGTATTTAAACAGTTCAATACAGAGTCCTCAAGTTTTGCTAGTTTTAGCTCGTACAAATTTGGGAATAGCTGGCAGTTTTTCACAACATACTACGACCAATTCCTGATCGGCGGATTGATTTTCACACCATCAATTGGTCTAAGGGGAAGGGTCGCAGATGAAGATGAAATAAACTCAAATCTTAATAATAACACCGGCGGTTTTTGGCTTAGTTTGACTCCAGGTATTGGTGCAGACATCACTAAAAAGCTAGCAATAAGTGTGAATGAAAACATTCCTATATATAGGTCTTTAAATGGCTTTCAACTCACAACAACTCATCGTTTAATTCTTAGCCTTAGATATACTTTATGAAATATTCAACTTTCATATTAATTCTACTATTGACATTGTTCTTCAGCTGTTCAAATGAAGATGAAACTCCATCCGCTCCTATCAACAATGTTATCAGCAGCTCAGGGATCATTGAAGATGACATTAATGGCACATCTGTTATAATATATGGAGATGAAAGGAGAGACTTGCTCATAGCTTTCAATAGAAGACTACAGGATGGCACTCTATTAGATTTTGAGATGGTCATGAGCAAATTTCCAGTAGTTCTGGTTGATCAAGAGGGTACGGAGTGGGATATTTTCGGTAATGCGGTTTCAGGACCAAGGTCTGGTGAGTCTTTAATGCCTTTGCATTCAGTAAAAGGATTTTGGTTTTCTATTTCCAGCATGTACGCAGAAGTCACACTTTTTGGTGAAGCCTCAAAGACAATTTTGCCATCTGATGGTGAAGATCCTGAATGGCTAGTGAACCCTGAGATGGTTTTCAGAAGCACCTTTAAAGATGCTATCAGGTCTTTGGACAATCCTACCTTTCAATCATTTAGCAAAAAAGACCTAATTGACAACATTGATCTATCAGATGATGACCAAGTGATTCTGAATAAGATCAATGACGAAATCTACATTTATCCAATCAATATTCTTAACTGGCACGAAATTGTGAATCATACGGTTGGAAACGTAACATTTACTGTCTCACATTGCCCACTAACTGGCACAAGTTTTATTGACCGGGTTACCAGTGAAAGATTTGGTGTTTCAGGGTTGCTGTACAATAATAATCTTGTCATGTACGATCAGGAAACTGAAACATATTGGTCTCAAATCTTAAATAAAGGAATTCATGGGGAGCTTATGGGAACTTCTTTTGATAGAGCTAATATTGTTGAGACTAATTGGGAAACCGCAAAATCCTTGATTATAGAAGATGCTACAATCCTCTCTTTTGAGACTGGATTTGATCAAGATTACTCAGAATACCCATATGGTGATTACAGAGAAAACCAAGATCGAATTTCTTATCCTCTCACATTTTATGATATGAGGCTTCCTTATAAAGAAATTGTGCTTGGAATTGAGGTTGATGGAATGGTAAAAGTATACCGTTACGAACATTTTGAGCAATAAAAAAACCAGGTGTCAAACATCACCTGGTCTTTTCACTTTTATAATTCTACTATTATTTCATATTAGTTCATATCCCACCATAATCTGGTGTCAAGGCCGTCAGCCCCGTTCATCTGAACAGCTGCCTCGTAATTCTCAGAATTTAAGTCAGCTTCTGAACTTGGATAACCTTGTCTTACTGGGATCTCACCACTGTTGTTAACTGCATCCGGAGCAGGAGTTAAAGCTGGGTAACCAGTTCTTCTCCACTCAGACCAAGCTTCGTAACCTTGTAGGTAAAGAGCAACCCATTTTTGCTCACCGATAAGTTGCATTGCATTTGCAGCATTATAAGCAACACCTGGATCAGCGATGTAAGCAGCGTATGCAGTCGCGTCATAAACTCCCCACTGCTCCATAGAAGCCTGAATTGCAGCTTCGTAGTGAGATTGAGCAGTTCCGGAAACATTCCATCCGTTAAGAGCAGCTTCTGCTAACATAAACTCAGTTTGAGCTACAGTGAAGATTGCTAAAGGAGCATCCTGAGTGCTAATGATATCACTAGTAATGAAAGAAACAGCACTGTTAGTAATGTCCCCAGCATCGATAATACCATAAGGCATACCTACATAAGTACCAGTTTCTAATGCTGGCTCAGCAAATGCAGGAAGTCTTGGGTCATTAACAGCAGCCATGTAATCAACAAGAGTCTCACTGATTGCATAGTCAGTTCTTGTGATGAATCTACCATACCAAGGGTTTTGGTGATTAGTTTCAGCAAGGAAAGCGTACATTACATCAGAAGTAATCAATCCATCAGAAACTGCATCTTCAAATTCAGCTCTTGCTGTTGTAGCAGCAACACCTGACATTCTCATTGCGATAGTAGCTCTCAAAGTATTTGCAAACTGAGCCCAGTTTGTCATGTTTCCTCCAAATAAAATATCACCAGAAGGTCCAGCACCACCGTCCATTTGAGCAGTAGCTTCGTTCAATTCCGTAAGAAGACCAGTATAGATATCTTCTTGAGAATCATAAGCAGGACTGAAATCTGTAGCTCCCTGAAGAGCCTCAGAGTAAGGAAGCGCTCCCCATCTGTCAGTTAATACATGGAAAATGTAAGCTCTAAGGATTCTTGCAACAGCAATTTGGTTGTTGTTACTTCCATATGCAGCAGCACTTGCAGCAGTCGCCTCGTTAGTATTTGATTCAATAATCTGATTCAAAGTAACAAGCGGTCCTGTGTACCATCCATTGAAGTTAAACTGAACAGTGTTATATCTAGAACTCTCAGTATACTGAGTTTCAGAAAGATGCTGAACATAAAGTACTGGAATATTAGCTCCTAAAAGATCATCTATTCCCACTTCAACATCAGAACCTGTAAATACACCTGTAAGTAAAGTTGAGTTGGGTGCAGATGAAGGTTCGTTTGGATCTACATTCAGATCTTCAAAATCGTCGCATGATGTAGCTGCGAATGCCACTACTAGTAGTAGCGAAAATATATTTTTCAATTTCATTTTTCTCTAAGATTAAAGTCCCAAATTCACGTTAAATCCGATTGATCTCACACCTGGAAGAACACCACCTTCAACAGCAGAGAATCCAGCAGCTCCTTCACCAATCTCAGAAGGATCAATACCATCAACGTTAGAATGCATCAACCAAAGGTTTTTACCGATAACTGCAACACTAATTCTGTTGAATGGAGTCTTAGAAATCAATGAGCTAGGTAAGTTGTAACCTAATCTTAATTCTCTAAGCTTAATGTAGCTAGCATCATATAACCAGTTTTCGTTGATACCGAAAAGGTTTGCGTAGTAGCTCTGAGCCTCAACATAGTGAGTAGAAGCGTTACCATTTGCATCAACACCATCAACTCTAATTCCACCACCGTCAGCTAATGGATCTCTAATTGGGTTACCAAGGTCATTGTTTCCAACAGTCTCAGCACCTAGACCAGAGTAAGCGTTGAACATTCTTGTGATAGAGTGGAACTTTCCACCTTTTTGGAAATCGATAAATACACTTAAAGAAAGGTTTTTATACGAGAAAGTATTTCTAAGACCACCAGTGAAATCAGGAAGTAGAGTTCCTAAATCTTTGTTAGCCTCATATTGGTAGTAACCATCTTCGTCAACAATTCTCATTCCGTTGTTTTCGTGATCGATTGGGTTACCTTCAGCATCTTCAGCCTGGAATGTAGCAAATCCACCACCAGTTAAAGAGAACATGTCTTCTCCAACTCTAGCGTTTACTCTTAAACCACCCCATCTGTCAGAAAGTGCTAATTGAAGCTCTCTGTTATCAAGTCCTTCAGAAAGTGAAATCACCTGAGATCTGTTTCTTGCAAAGTTCAAGTTAACATCCCAGTTGAAGTTTGCATTCTTCACAGGGCTACCTGTTAACATTAATTCAACTCCAGAAGACTCAATCTCACCAGCATTTACAATTGCTGTGCTATATCCACTTGCTCCAGGAACAGTTAACTCAAGAATTTGATCTTCTACATTGTTTTTGTAGTAAGTGAAGTCAACTCCAATTCTGTTTTGCAAGAATCTTAAGTCAGCACCAATCTCAACGTTATTAGATAACTGAGGTCTCAAGTCCTGATTGAAAAGCTTATCATTTACAGTCAATACTGCGTTACCACCGTAAGGATTACCTACAGAGTAAGTTGTGAAGATATTGTAAGGATCAACATCAGAACCAACTTGTGCAGCACTAGCTCTAATTTTACCGAAGCTTAAGAAGTCAGCATCCACAAGCTCAGAGAATACTAAACTAAGTGAAGCTGATGGATAGAAGTATCCGTTGTTATTAGCAGGTAGAGATGAAGACCAGTCTTGTCTTCCTGTAAGATCTAAGTATAAGAAGTCTTTGTAACCTAAGCTTGTGCTCAAGTAGAAACTTCTAACTTCTTTTTCAGTTCTTCTTGTATCGTTAGTAGGTCTGTCAATAGAAGCTGCAATATCATAGTATCCAGCAACAGAAAGACCACCATTAGTTTCCTGATCAGATCTTGTATAATAGTTCTTTCTGATGTTACCACCAAGATTACTATTTAAAGAGAAGTCACCGAATTTCAACTGGTGCTCAACTAACATTTCGTAGTTATTCTCTCTTCCGTTTACTAAGCTGTAAGAGTAAGCATCAAGATTTAATCCTCCAGAAGCTTCGATCTCTTCAATTCTCAATGTGTACTGGTCATTTCTTAAGAAACCAGTCACTTTAAGGTTATCCATTAATTGGTAGCTTAAAGCAACATTACCATAAATTCTATCTCTGTTATCAGTAGCAACATTTTCGAATAGATCCCAGTAAGGGTTATTCCAGTACTGAGGCTGAGATGGAGTTTCACCAGCAGCAATGTGAGAATTTCTGATATTCCAGAATCTGTGAGTTCCATCAGCGTTGGTATAGTCTTTAAGTCTATCCATATCAAGCTGTCTCTGGAACCACTGGTTCATTGAACTAACAGGTCCAGTTCCGTAACCTAATGCAGGACGACCTTTACCTTGAGTATTCGCATAGTTGATGCTTGCAGAAGCAGTCAATTTCTCAGAAAGCTCTAAAGATCCGTTGAATCCAGCAGTATATTTCTCTAACTCACTGTTAGGAAGAACACCACCCTGGTTTAGCGCACCAATAGAAAGTCTGAAAGTAGACTTATCTCCACCACCAGTTAAAGAGATGTTGTTATTTACTGATAAACCAGTCTCGAAGAAATCCTTAACGTTATCTGGATTAGCTTCCAAAGGTCTTAACTGACCAAACTCATCACCTGGGAACCAGCTATCCCAATGTCTAACAGGAGTACCATCAATTCTTGGTCCCCAGCTTTCATCAGCAGCATAGTTCAATACATTATGTCCGTCAAATGAAGCCCAGCTTGCTGGGTGTTGTGCAGGATCATAAGAGAAAGTAGAAATATCCTGAGTATATCCACCAGCGTACTCATCCTGATACTCAGGAAGTACATAAACTCTATCAAAAGTAGTAGAGTGGCTGATATCAACACCAATTCCAGATTTCTTAGAACCTTTCTTTGTAGTGATAAGGATTACACCGTTAGCACCTCTTTGTCCGTAAAGAGCTGCTGCAGAAGGACCTTTCAATACTGATACTGATTCAATATCATTTGGATTGATGTCAGACGCAAGGTTTCCATAATCTCTTGCTCCACTGTAGTGAGTTCTACCAGTAGGACCAAAAGCATCGTTTGAGATTGGAGTACCATCTACTACGAATAATGGGCTACTTTCTCCTAAAGAAGTAATACCTCTTAATCTAATTTTGGTTGAACCACCAATATTAGCACCTGATGTTCCAATAACCTGAACACCTGCAACCTTACCAGTAAGAGAACTAACAACGTTGTTCTCATTTACCATGTTTAGTTGGTCTCCCCCTACCTCTTGTACGGAGTAACCCAAAGAACTTTTTTCTCTGGACACACCAAGGGCAGTTACTACGACTTCACTTAATTGCTCAACGTCAGCTTGCATTTGCACATCGATAACCGAACGTGCACCTACTTCAATTTCAACAGTTTTAAGACCAATAAAGGAAATCACTAAAACAGCATTGTCGTTTGGAACGGTCATTTTGAAGTTACCGTCGACATCTGTTACTGTACCATTGTTGGTACCTTTCAGTAAAACGTTTGCTCCGGGTACGCTCTCACCTGAATCATCGGTGATTTTACCCGAAATAGATCGCTCCTGTGCCCTTACCGAAAAGGCAACAAAAACAACCACTAATAGTAAAAAAACTCTCCTCATAGTTTAAATATTAGGTTGTCTGTAAATAATATGTCAATCCGAATTTTATAATATTCCTTAAAAAATAAAAGTTTGGCGTTAACATTTTGTTAATTGTAGAGCGCCGCTGTAAAAGAATAAAAAATGGGTTTTTCGGAATAATTCAATAGGTAATTACTGAAATAACATAATTATCCAAATAAATAGAGAGGAAACCTAACTCAGTTTAAGTACCACCAAATTTTGTTTGCTGAAAAAAAAGTTGATTTGTCAAATAAAAGTTAAACAAAATCTGAACAAAAAGAGAGATTATACGTTGCGCTAACGTCTTGATTATTACTTACAACGGTTAGATGAGCTATTGAAAGTCAGTTTACGTATGATGAGAATATTGTTGTAGATCTATAGTAGCACATAAACACAAAAAACCATAACGGCGTACCGTTATGGCTTATTGATAATATTCTTGTCTTTTAAAGCCTTATTGAACTGGCTCTATAGAAACGTAAGATCTGTTCTTTCTACCTTTTGTGAAGGTTACAACTCCGTCAGTTAAAGCAAACAAAGTGTGGTCTTTTCCCATACCCACGTTTGCACCTGGGTGATGTTGAGTACCTCTTTGTCTTACAAGGATATTTCCTGCAATTGCAGCTTGTCCTCCGTAAATCTTAACACCAAGTCTTTTACTTTCTGACTCTCTTCCGTTTTTCGAACTACCGACTCCTTTCTTATGTGCCATGGTAATTTATTATTTAATGTCTTCGATTAATACTTTAGTGAAGTGCTGTCTGTGACCGTTCTTCTTTTTGTATCCTTTTCTTCTTTTCTTCTTGAATACAATAACTTTATCTCCTTTACCGTGAGACAAAATCTTACCAGTAACTTTGGCGCCTTTTACGCTAGGTGTACCGATTTTTACCTTACCGTCATTATCAACAAGGAGTACATTGTCAAAAGTAACTTCCGTACCTTCTTCGCCCTCTAATTTAGGAGCGTACACAAACTGGTCTTTCTCCACTTTGAACTGACTTCCTGCTATGTCTACTATTGCGTACATCTTTGATACAATTTTTAAAAGGACTGCAAAGATAGAACAATCATTTTGAAAAGCAAACATCTGTAAGTAAGAAATCGTAAGAATTTACATTATCCAAATGTTACTATTTAATATAGGAGGAAGATAGAGAAAATTGCGCTTGAAAACAGAAAATCGCTTGCTTTGCTTGCTTATATTGCTTGACCTGCTTGATTTTTGTAAAGCGATTAGCTATCCTTAATAATTCATATGAAAATAAACGTTCCAGAAAAGTACGCCGACCTGTATCTCAAGGCTTTATCAGAGAAAAAGCAGCTTCTGGAAGCTAAAATAGAGGAGTTTAAAAAAGAGATTCAGGAAATAGATAATCACATCAGTGCGCTTACCAGTATGCCCATTTTTAAAGACGGAAATACTTATCCTCAGATAAACTGGAACACAAATGCTTATCAAATTGAATGGTCCTGGTCTAGGAAAATCGCTTATTATGAGGGTTACAAGGGGAAAATCATGACTTCTGGTGAGATTGTTGATTTCATCATGGAGAAAGAGCCAGAACTAGACAAGCAAAAAGTAAGAAGCTCAGTTTCAGCCGCTTTATCTAATCGTACCCGCTCTGGGATCTATGCGAAATTCTCTGACCCAATCTCAAACACCACTTTCTACGGCCCCTCTGAATGGTTTACAGAAAACGATCAACCACACATTGAATACCTACCAAATCACTTGAAGGATCGACTGCTTGGAGGTTCTTGATTTGCTGTTGATTTAATAACATCTGCTTGTGGATAGTGCTTGATTCTGTGGAAAACTTTTTATAAAATTTCCAATCCTCTTTTCCTGCGTTTTTAGGCACAATTACAAATTAAATATTTCAATATAACGCACTGTATAACAGTAATTTATAACCGATTTTCTGGACTGCTATCACCCTCACTTTTCAACTTGGTTTTTATTCATGATTTCTTCACATTTGTAAACACGGCGAGGGAATATAAACACCACTCGGAACAAAGTTGGAGCTTTCGATTTTTCTCAATTAAAGAGCCAACTAAATTCCAAAACAAAAGATTTAATAGAAGTTATAATGACTGCTTTTTCTCTGAGCGGTTCAAGACTTTTTTTGACTCTTTTAAAAAGAACGAAACTATTAAAGAACGAACGAAACACTGTAAAGCACTATGAGCGACATGACCAAACTGGAAGAGCCCATCTTAAAAGAGAATAAAGATCGGTTTGTATTATTTCCAATTCAACACGACGATATCTGGCAGTTTTATAAGAAAGCTGAGGCTAGCTTTTGGACAGCTGAAGAAATCGATTTAAGTCAGGACTTGAAAGACTGGTCAAATTTGTCGGATGGTGAGCGTCACTTTATATCTCATGTATTAGCATTCTTTGCTGCTTCTGATGGGATTGTAAACGAGAACCTTGCGGAAAACATGGTCTCTGAAGTGCAATACACTGAAGCTAAGTTCTTTTATGGTTTTCAAATTGCAATTGAGAACATCCACAGTGAAACTTATTCACTTCTTATCGACACCTATGTAAAGGACCCAAAACAAAAAGACTTCCTTTTCCATGCTATTGAAACAATGGAATGCGTGAAGAAAAAAGCAGACTGGGCATTAAGATGGATCGATGAAGGAAATTTTGCTGAGAGATTAATCGCATTTGCTGCTGTTGAAGGAATTTTCTTCTCAGGTAGCTTCTGTTCTATTTTCTGGATGAAGAAAAGAGGACTAATGCCAGGATTGACTTTCAGTAATGAGCTGATTTCACGAGATGAAGGACTACACTGCGATTTCGCTTGCTTGCTGTATAATAACCATATTGTTAATAAACTACCAGAAGAAACCATTCATTCTATCATTAAGGATGCTGTAGAAATTGAAAAAGAATTTGTTACAGATGCATTACCTGTGAAACTCATCGGAATGAATGCTGATTTGATGTGTCAGTACATTGAATTTGTTGCTGACAGGCTACTTGGAGAGCTAGGATGTTCTAAGATTTTCGGTGCAACTAATCCGTTTGACTTTATGGACATGATATCACTTCAAGGTAAAACCAACTTCTTCGAGAAAAGAGTTGCGGAATATCAAAAAGCTGGTGTAATGAACAATAATGAGTCAGAATCTCCTAAGTTTTCATTAGACGAGGAATTTTAATTATTACCCAAATAACCTATTAAATAAGATCGCTTAAATGTTTGTAATAAAAAGAGACGGAAGACGAGAATCTGTAAAATTCGACAAGATTACCGCACGTATCGAGAAACTATGCACAGGTTTAAACCCAAACTTTATTGAACCTGTTGATATTGCCAAAAAGGTTATTGATGGATTGTATGATGGTGTTTCTACAACCGATCTAGATAACCTAGCAGCTGAAACTGCTGCTTCTATGACGACTAAACATCCTGATTTTGCAAAGCTTGCTGCAAGAATTGCAATTTCTAATCTACACAAAGTAACTAGTCAGTCTTTTTCTAATACAATGAAAAGACTTTACACTTATGTAGATGAGAAAACTGGTGAAAATGCTTCACTAGTTGCAACAGATGTTTACGGAATAATTAAAGAGCACGCTGCTACTTTAGATGCAGCTGTTAATTATGAAAGAGACTTTAACTACGACTACTTCGGTTTCAAAACATTAGAGCGATCTTATCTAATGAAACTGGATGGTAAAGTTGTAGAAAGACCACAGCATATGTTGATGAGAGTAGCTGTTGGTATCCACAAAGAAGATATCGATGCAGCTATAGAGACATATAATCTGATGTCTGAGAAGTGGTTCACGCATGCAACTCCTACTTTATTTAATGCTGGAACCCCGAAACCACAATTATCATCTTGCTTCCTATTAACAATGCAAGATGATAGTATTGATGGTATTTACGATACATTAAAACAATGTGCTAAAATCTCTCAATCTGCTGGAGGAATTGGATTGAGTATTCATAATATCAGAGGTACTGGCTCTTACATTAAGGGAACAAATGGTACATCTAACGGGATCGTTCCAATGCTTAGGAACTTTGACATGACCGCACGTTATGTTGATCAAGGAGGAGGAAAGAGAAAAGGAAGCTTTGCGATTTACCTGGAGCCATGGCACTCTGATATATTTGATTTCCTTGACTTAAAGAAAAATCACGGTAAGGAAGAATTAAGAGCGAGAGACTTATTCTACGCTCTTTGGATGCCTGATCTATTCATGAAGAGAGTTGAGGAGAATAGTGATTGGTCATTATTCAGCCCAAGTGAAGCTCCTGGCTTGGATGAGGCTTATGGTGATGATTTCGAGAAGCTATATGAGAAGTATGAGAAGGAAGGAAGAGCGAGAAGAACTGTAAAAGCTCAGGATCTTTGGTTTGAAATCCTTGAATCTCAAATTGAAACTGGTACTCCTTACATGTTATATAAGGATGCAGCTAACAAGAAGTCGAATCAGAAGAATTTGGGTACTATTAAGTCTAGTAACTTATGTACTGAGATCATTGAGTACACTTCTAAAGACGAAGTTGCAGTTTGTAACCTAGCTTCAATCGCTCTTTCTATGTTTGTTAACCAGGAAGAGAAGAAATTTGATCATCAGAAATTATATGACATCACTAAGGTTGTAACAAGAAACCTTAATAAGGTAATTGATATCAACTATTACCCAGTGAAAGAAGCTAGAAACTCTAATTTAAGACACAGACCAATTGGTATTGGTGTTCAGGGATTAGCGGATGCTTTCATCATGATGGGAATGGCGTTTGATAGCGAAGAGGCTAAGAAATTAAACTCTGAGATCTTTGAAACAATCTATTTCGCAGCGATGGAAACATCAATGGAAATCGCTCAGAAAGATGGTGCTTATTCTACTTTCAAAGGTTCTCCGGCTTCAAAAGGTATATTCCAGTTTGATATGTGGGGTGTAACTCCAGATACTAACAGATGGGACTGGTATGATCTGAAGCAAAAAGTTAAAAAGCATGGAATTAGAAACTCATTGTTACTAGCTCCTATGCCAACTGCTTCAACATCTCAAATTCTTGGAAACAACGAATGTTTTGAGCCATATACATCCAATATCTACACAAGAAGAGTTCTTTCTGGTGAGTTCATTGTAGTGAACAAGCACTTAATGAAAGACCTTATCAAGCTTAACTTGTGGGATGATGCAATGAAGAACAGAATCATGCAGGCTAATGGATCTATCCAGGCTATTCCTGAGATTCCTCAGAATATCAAGGATATCTACAAGACTGTATGGGAGATTTCTCAGAAAGCTGTTATTGACATGGCGGCTGACAGAGGGGCTTACATATGCCAGAGCCAGAGTATGAACATCCACTTACAGGATGCCAACTTCGGTAAAATGACCTCTATGCACTTCTATGCATGGAAAAAAGGTCTTAAAACTGGAATGTACTACTTAAGAACTAAAGCTGCTGCAGATGCGATCAAGTTTACGGTTGCTAAAGAAGAAGCAGTTCAGCCTAAAGAGGAACTAGTAGAAGCAGGAGCAACTACTACAACTCAGGGAGGTACAGTAGTACAAAGAGAAAAGCCAAAAACAGCTGCTGAGCTGGAAGCTGAAAGACAGCAAAACCAATCAGCAATGCAATGTTCTTTAGACGATCCGGAGGGATGTGAGATGTGCGGTAGCTAAAGATACTTTTGTATAAAAGTTTGTAATCTGCGTTTTTTTAATACACTCTAGGAGTTACTCATGAATTTGGGTAGCTCCTTTTTGTTTTAGCGAGTTGCGGGTTTACGGGTTGCGAGTTATTAGTGTGAGAGTTTGAGATAATTTGAGTGGAGCAGCAAGCTTTAGTGGTTGTAAAAGCTGTTGCCAGTTGTCGGTTGACAGTTACTTGCAGAGACGTAAAATGCTTGACGTCCTTCCGGAATTTCTGGAGTGAAACGTAGGAAATATACGGAATCCCGTTACTCCAGTACTCACGAATTGTAAATTCGTCATGATTTCATAAATGCTTGGATTAGTAGGTGGTCAATAACAAAAAAAGGCCACTCAGAACTGAGTGACCCTTGTCGTAATATGAAGAAGTATATTAGTTATTCAACCAAGTGATTACATCTTGTGTGTAAATCGCGTTTTGTTGTTGAGCGATAAATCCATCTCTTGTGATGTCTACATCCATTTGAGTTAATAATTTATCTCCCCAAAGAACTACCTCACCAGTTCCGTACAATACAGTACCTCCACCAGTAATTTTAGTAGCGCCTGCTACAGATAACGTAGCTGCATTTGCATTTAAACCAGGAACAACGTTTACTCTGCTAATTGCTCCCTGAGTGTTTTGATGCACATAAGTACCTCCTACAAGAACAGCAATCGATTCATTCCATCCCTGGAAGTAAGTCTGGTCACCGATTACCAATACTTTACCACCTGAGGCAACATAAGATTGGATATTGCTCATTTCAGAAGCGCTTAAAGTAAATGAACCATTGCTTGGTAAGTCAAGAACTAAAGCTCTGTACTGTAATAGTTGATTCAAATCCTCAAAGTCACCCACTACATCTACTGTAGAGAACTCAGAATCTACTATTCCAGTGAATTGTGTAGAAGCTGATCCCTGGTAACCATAGAATCCATCTCTATTTAACAGACCCATACCTAATGTCATTGGCTCTGTATCAAGAATAATGTCAATGTTGGTAACATCTAGTGGTGCAACTGAAAGAGACTCTTCACCAAAGTATCCATCTACCGGGTTAACAGCAGTTACTGTGTAGTCACCTTGTTTAAGGTATAATTTCAAGTAACCAGCAGTTCCGAATGTTCCACTACCAGTAATACCTACAAATTCTCCATCGATGAATACATCTGCACCTGGCACTGCAGCATTGTTTTGATCAAATACATTAACACCTACTACAGCAAGTACATTTCCAGTAATTAGCGCTCTTCTTCTTAGATCAATTTCAAGTGTGATATTTTGATCAGCATTTCCCAGAGCTAATCCACTGTAAGTTGCGTATCCTACTTCGTCACCAGTTGTAGCATCGATGAATACTAAAGCAAGGTTTACAATATCGTATCTGAAATCTGTAAAAGTGTGAGTTGCATCAATAACATCTCCCTGATCAACAAAATTAAGATTTACTTCCTGGTTTCCATTTACAGTACTTGTCATTCTGAAAACTGTCTGAAGATTGCTTGCACCTCCTACCTCGTCTGCTACTGCGAATGGTAGCTCAAAGTTGAAAGTAAGCTCTCCACCTTCAAGATCTAAGTCGAAAGCAACTTCTCCGTAAAGAGGAACAATATCCATTGCAATGTTCGTGTTTCTTTGAACATTTACAGTTTCCTGAGAAGGGATTGATCTTCCAACTAGAGTTCCACCATCAGAAAGTGTTAAAACGAAAGTGTGGCTTCCAAAAGAAACATTAATCCAGGTATCAGAGAAACCAGTGTTTGGGTTCAAAGCATAAACCATCTCGTCACCTCCATCGATACTGATTCCGATGATCGGGTTATCCAATTCCGAGATATCTTCTACTGGGTAGCTGAACTTAAGGTTTGCAGATTCCTGAATAGTGAAATCAACATCTACATCACCGAAAACTGGTTTCAAAGTAAGATCGATAGTATTTTCTCCCTCAGAAACAGTCTCAAGCAAAGCCTGTCCCGCATAGGAGTGCGTTCCGTCACTTAGCACTAAGTCAAAATCATAATTTCCAGGAACGAGAACAATTGTTTTAGTTGATTCTACAGTAAAAGCATCTTCATCGATTACTGCGTACCAGTCAAAAACTTGCTCATCTCCGGAATCTAGGTTGGTGGCGGTCATTGTTCCAGTAATTGTAGACTCTGCATCTTCTCTTCCACCAGTGATAGCTTGAGAGAAAGCAGCCTCCATTACTGCAGAAATTCCAATAGTAGCTTCCCCGTTTTCGGTAGGTTGTGTCGGTTCGCTTTCTTGTGGGTCACAGGCTGTAAAAAGTACAGCAAAAGTCATAGCTAGTAACGAAAAAAGTTTGGTTACATTTTTCATAGTTGAAAATGGTGTGTTAAACGGTTAAAAATTTAAATAATTGAGTTTCAATGACTTCTTGATTTGATAGCTTCTGTTATAGATGATGCATCAAATCTAAAATCGGAATAGTTGGCCGTATACTCCGGAAGCGTTGGCTAGATAAATCTTAAAGTCGATTCGAAGATATTTGGAGCATTTTTGAATTCACAATTCTCTTGATCAACCTGAAGTTCAGGATGACGAACCGTTAAAAGTGGTGGTTGAAAATTATTGAAAGACTTTAGAAAATGACAGATATTAATTGAAAATAATTAAAAAAGCGATTCAGTTAATGAATCGCTTTCCAGATTGATAGCGTCGCACACATTAACCTTCTTTGCGCTTATCTCTGATTTTCTTGATACCATAAGCGGCACCTGCAACGAGTAATATCCCTAAACCACCATCAATTGGGGTCGCTGGTGGACCTCCTTGTGCAAGAATTGCTGATACAATAAATAGGTTTATAGCTAAAAAACTGAATGTCTTCTTCATGAGAACTTATTTTAATCACAGGTTATTATTAAAATACAAAAAATTCAGCTCTAAGTCAAGTTCGATATAAAACAAAAAGCCCTGCTTTCTTCAATTTAATGCAGGGCTCAGAGGTTTATTCTATTTTAAAGTCTACATGGATGGTACTTCATTCCCGTATTTATCTACAAGTATTGGATTACCTTCTCCTTTTACTTTCAAAGTTTCAAACTGAGTAGCCTTATCGCCAACAACTACATAATTCATATTGGATAGATTCATGTATTTATTGACCATATTGACCATATCCTCTTTTGTTAAAGTCTGAAGTACCTTTTGCTGTTGATCTATATAGTCCATTGGCAAGTCGTGTGTACTGATATTTTGCAATATTCCCAAAAGGTTGTTTAAAGTCTCAAAATTTCTGGTGTTTTGCTTAATCAAAGCAGTCTTGGTTTTTTCAAGATCTTCATCTGTGTAAGTCTCACCGTAGCTTCCAATCACTTCCTTGAAAGTATCCATTGCATCACTTGTTACATTAGATTTCACACTTGACGCAGCTATCCAAGGACCAGGAACCACATCTCTTGCTACGTAAGAATAAGCTCCATAAGTGTATTGCTTTTCTTCTCTTAAAATTTTGAATAGTCTGCCTGAAGACCCAGAACCCAATTTATAGTTAGCCACATATAACGGGTAGTACTCATCATCATTACCTTCAACAGAAAGTCGACCAATTTGAATTACTGACTGCTTAGCATTAGGCACATCAACAAAGTAAACTTGTGGTGATTCCGGAGCGCCAGGAAATTCAAATGAAGGGATTGTCACATCATTGCCACTCCAGTTTTGCTCCATAGCGGCTAAAGAAGCTTTAGCATCATCTTTAGATACACTTCCTGCTATATGGAAATTTGTCGCTTTTGGAGAAAAGTATTCGGAGTAGAAAGCTTTTAAATCTTCTAAAGTAATAGACTCTACCGATTCTGTAGTTCCAGAAATTGGAGTTCCCATTACAGTATTGCCGTATAACTTCTTATTCATTACCATTGAGGCAATGGAATTAGGGTTTGCATCTCTTTGTCTGATTCTTGTCAAACTCGCTGACTTAAGTCTTTCGAACTCCGCAGCATCCCATCTTGGTTCTAATAAGATTTCCTGTACCAAAGCCATTGTAGCTTCGTAATTTCTAGACAAGCAGTTTGCTGAAATTGTAATTGACTCGTCGGAAGTATACATATTCACATTTGCACCTAATTGACCGATTGCATCTTCCAGCTCTTCAGGAGTTTTGTTCTTAGTACCTTCCATCATTAGGTCAGTTAATAAGTTTGTAACTCCCATTTTTTCAACTGTTTCCAACATTTTACCACCGGCAATTCTAATACTGAAGTTCACAAGAGGCAATTCGTTGGCTTCAATTCCATATACGTTCATTCCATTAGACAATGACGTATTCCAAATTGTTGGAGGATTTAAAAGAGGAGCTTCACCAAATTCCGGCTCCACTGTTCTATCAAAAGCAGTTGGGGTCTTTACAAAGTTATCATCACCTTCTTGCTCTACGATTGCTGATTCAGTGTTAGGGGTAATAGCCTCTTCTTTCACTTGTGCTATTTCTGCTCCTGTGAGCACTAAGTCCAATTGACCTTGTGGCACAAAGGATGTTACCACATAATTTTTCCCTTTGATGTATTTGTTATAAGCATTCATTACATCTTGAGTAGTGACTGCTTTAATGTTACCAATGTCTTTTTTAACAAAACCTGGATCACCTGCAAACTCGTTGTAGATAGCCAATTGGAATGCTTTTCCTAAAACACTTGAAATTCCATTGTAGAAACCTGTTTCAAGACCCGCTTTGATTCTATCCAGATCTCTCTGATCCACACCATTTTTCTCAAAGTTTTCCATGGCAGTGAATATTGCAGCTTGAACGCTATCCAAATCAACACCCGCATTAGCTCTGCATCTGATAGAGAACGTACCTGCCAATTCATTAGAGCTGTTAAATGCTGTTACACTTGGGGCCAGTTTTTGTCCTTCAACTATTTCTTTATATAAAGGTGCTCTCTTACCGTCGAACAATATTTGACCTAAAGCATCCAGTGCCCACTGATCTGGGTGGAACTGTTCAACAGTCGGCCAGGTCATTCTAATTTCAGGAAGCTTGGCGAAATTATCTTCATGATATAAGCTTATTGTTTTATCAAGAGTTGCTGGTTTTGGCTCCATTGGAGTGTCTATCCCTCTTGAAGGTATCTCTCCGAAATACTTCTCGATCCATTGCTTAGTAGACTCATCATCAAAGTCTCCGGTTAGTACTAGAGTAGCATTGTTTGGTCCATAGTATAGATCATAAAATTCTTTTACATCGTCCAGAGTAGCATTGGAAAGATCTTCCAACTCGCCAATTGTCTGCCAGTTGTATGGGTGACCCGATGGATACAATGCTTTATTAATCACATAACCAGTATGTCCGTACGGCTGATTATCATATCTCTGTCTTTTCTCATTTTTTACGATTGGCTTTTCTCCTTCAAGACTTGCAAGTGTTACTGAATTGATGAAGAATCCCATTCTGTCAGACTCCATCCAAAGTACTTTTTCTAGCGCATCTTTTGGAACTACCTCATAGTAAACTGTACCATCTGTCCAGGTTCCACCGTTGAAAGTACCTCCCCAATCATTAATGTTTGTGAAGAAAGCTCCTTCCTTTACATTTTCTGATCTTTGAAATAGCATATGCTCAAAGAAGTGAGCAAAACCAGTTCTGCCTGGCTTTTCCCTGTTTGATCCAGCGTGGATTAGTATAGCAACCGCTACAATTGGGTCCGACTTATCCTGGTGTAGTATGACATTAAGTCCATTAGGAAGTGTATATTTTTCATAATCAATAGACAGTTCCTGATTTGTTGTTTGTTGTGGTGAATTACATGCCGTCACAAGCATTAAGCCCATAGCAAGAACGGCAAAGATTCGTTTAGTAAGCTGCATTGTTAATTTGGGTTTAAGATTCAACCTGCAAATTAACGATTGCTACGAGAAAAAATCCTTTGAAATATATAAGTGGTTGATTGCTAATTATAACTGGAAACAATCAGCTATTTTCTAATTCATTTAGTCCTCTTTCTATTTCAATTTTACGCAATTCGCGATCAAGCTGCCACGGTGGTGCTGCCCTCTCATTACAATCACTTGCGGGGCACCTTTCACAAGTAGTATGCACTTCCTTTTCTATTATTTTTGGATCTTCAAGGAATTGAATTCCTTCTTTCAATTTACTATCTATTTGGAATCCAACTGTAATACTGATGCCTTCCTCTGTATTAGTACTATTAGGGAATGCGACAGATAAGCAGAGGTATTCATTTTTAGTATTCAAATACTTTGAGATCTGAAGTCTGGCAATTGTTTCCAACTTCTTCTGCTTGAGTAGTTCCTGAATAATTCCAATCGAAATCCACCTTCGACAATAATGCTCATTTAGTTCATTAGCATGAGGATTATGTAGCTTTGAGAGGTGCAGCTCTTTTGTTAGTTTAAATCCATCAGCCCCCGGCTTATTAGTGAACCTTAAAAAGAACAGGTTATTAAATCCAAAGTACTTAGGAAGAATATTAGTCAGACGTTGCATCAACATTTCTGGAGTTGCATCATATTTCTCCAGTATTTTCAATACATCCTGATCATGCCATTGTTTTGACCGGACGAAATTTCGGATATCTGAAATCACTTCCTTCTCGTCCATCAAGAATGCTACTGCGAAATAGGATGCTCTGAAATTATTTAATAGCTGAGCAAAACTGTAGTTTCTCTGTGGAGGAGTCTCTAAAGGACGTTCTCTTATTTCTAAATATTGATAAGCCAGCTCTCTTACTATGAGAAACTTTTCCTGCGCTGGAGTAAGGCCAGAACTTAAAGACAGAGACTGATCCGCTATACTATAATAGCTTCTGGTATCTCTAAGTGTGTCGTTATCCTTTAATCGATCATAATCAATTGAGATTTTGAAATAGTCTTTCAGAATTTGTTCTAATTCCTCTTTTTCAAAAAGATAACCGGTGAAGTCAAACTTATTTTTAAAATCTTTAACTGCCTTCTCAAGTTCTTGGAAATAGTTATCGTTAATTTCCTGATATGACCTTAGTGCTGCATAATAAATATTCTCCCGACCTAGCTCATAGTTTCTGGCAATCTGTAAAACAGTATTGATAAAAGCATTGATCTTTTCAGGGTTGGCAGAAATGAGCTCTATGAATTTCTGAGCATCTAATCCTAATAGATCGAGAGGAAGCTCTCTGAAGAAATCTGATTGCAACAAAGCCACTACTGGCTCAATCTTTTTTGAGACCTTAAGAGACACCAAATAATCATAAGAGACACCCAAAGCCTCAGCAAGACTCATAATTTTATCTCCCTTAGGATATTTTTTTCCTTTTTCAATTTCATTGAGATAAGAAACTGAAAGCCCGGTCTGTTTAGACAGATCCTGATACGAAAAACCCTTCTTACTACGTAATTCACGCACTTTCAGGCCAAAAATCTGCCTGATTCCAATTTCGCCTTGTGTCATATCTCAAAGATAACATTTCTCTACCAACTTCGAGAATATTCATAAAAAGCGAAAAAATATATTTAGCGAATTTTCGCTTTTAGTATAATTCCTCTATATTAGCGATATATTAAAACTTTTATAACAATGATAGAAGCTGCACCAAAACCAAAGAAAGTAACCACAGGGATACCTGCTGGCATGCTAATTAGCGGTGAGATGAATGAGGCATACAAGTCTATTCTTACTCCAGAAGCACTACACTTTCTGGCTGAGCTTCATGAAAAATTCAATCCTACTCGATTGGAGCTGTTGGAAAACAGAATCAATAGACAGGCTGAAATTGACAATGGAGTATTGCCAGATTTCTTAGAGGAAACTAAATCAGTCCGTGAGTCCGACTGGAAAGTCGCACCGTTACCACAAGATCTTTTAGACAGAAGAGTGGAAATTACCGGACCAGTTGATCGTAAGATGATCATTAATGCACTTAACTCTGGCGCCAAAGTCTTTATGGCCGATTTTGAGGATAGTAATACTCCTTCCTGGACTAATAATATTAATGGACATATCAATTTGCGTGATGCAATAAACGGCACCATCTCTTATGAGAATCCCAAAAATGGTAAACTATACAGGCTCGCTCCTGAAACCGCAACCTTACTGGTAAGACCGAGAGGTTGGCATCTGGAAGAGAAGCATATCACAATTGACGGTCAAAGTATAAGTGGCGGCTTAGCTGACTTTGGATTGTATTTCTTCCATAACGCCAAGCAACTTATTGAAAACGGGAGCGGGCCGTATTTTTATCTGCCTAAGATAGAAAGCCACCTTGAAGCAAGACTTTGGAATGACGTATTCAAATTCGCACAGGATTACTTAGACATCCCTCAAGGCACCATTAAGGCTACTGTTTTGATTGAGACGATTCTTGCAAGTTTTGAGATGGATGAAATTCTTTTCGAATTAAAGGAACATTCTGCTGGATTGAACTGCGGAAGATGGGATTATATCTTTTCGTATATCAAGAAATTCAGAAACTATCCTTATCGATTACTTCCTGATAGATCACAGGTAACGATGGGTGTACATTTCATGCAGTCTTATTCAAAATTGGTAATTAAGACTTGTCATAAACGCGGTGTTCATGCCATGGGAGGAATGGCCGCTCAGATTCCAATTAAGAATGATGAGGAAGCGAATAATAAGGCCATTGAAAAAGTAAGACAGGACAAGCTCACTGAAGTAAAAAATGGTCATGACGGTACCTGGGTTGCTCATCCAGGGTTGGTTTCTGTTGCCATGGACATATTCAATGAGTATATGCCAGAGGCAAATCAGATTGAAAAGCAATTAGATATCGAGGTAACTGCCGAGGATCTTATCGCACTTCCGGAAGGAACTATTACTGAGGAAGGCATTAGAACCAACATCAATGTAGGTATTCTTTATATAGAAAGCTGGTTGAGAGGCAATGGCGCTGCGGCATTATACAATTTGATGGAAGACGCTGCAACTGCTGAAATCTCAAGAGCGCAAGTTTGGCAATGCTTAAAGAACAATGCACGAATGGCTGATGGAAGAACATTCACCATTGGCATCTATGAGGATTTGATCAAAAGTGAAATCCAGAAAATAAAGAAATATGTAGGATGTGAGAACTACGAGAACGGCAAGTTTCTGGACGCGATCCTACTATTTGATGAGCTGGTAAAGAAGCCTGAATTTGATGAATTTCTTACACTTCCAGCTTACAACATATTGACTTAATCAGATATTAATTTTTAAAACAACGATAAGATGAATAACCAAGAACAAATATTGAAGATAAACGAAGCGTGGAAAAATGATCCGCGATGGAAAAATGTTAAAAGAACTTACACTGCCGAAGAAGTAGTGAAATTGAGAGGGACAGTACAGGTAGAGCATACACTTGCAAGGAAAGGTGCTGAGACACTATGGAATAAATTAAATAATCAAGCTTTTGTAGCTGGTCTAGGGGCTCTCACTGGTAACCAGGCCATTCAAGAAGTAGCAGCAGGACTTGAAGCCATTTATTTAAGTGGATGGCAAGTTGCGGCTGATGCTAATCTAGCTGGTGAGATGTACCCTGACCAATCTCTTTACCCTGCAGATTCAGTTCCGAAGGTTGTTAAAAGAATCAATAACGCACTATTGAGAAGAGACCAAATTGAATTCATGAATGGAACACATGACAGAGATTGGTTGGTCCCGATTGTTGCTGATGCTGAAGCCGGATTTGGAGGAAACCTGAATGCTTTCGAATTGATGAAAGCTATGATTGAAGCTGGAGCTGCTGGGGTACACTTTGAAGACCAACTTTCTTCAGCTAAAAAATGTGGACACCTTGGAGGTAAGGTTTTGGTACCTACTCAGGAGGCGATCAACAAGCTTGTTGCTGCAAGATTAGCTTCTGATGTTTGTAACGTACCTACTGTACTAGTTGCAAGAACGGATGCTGAGGCTGCAAACCTTTTGACGTCTGATGTAGATGAGAGAGATCACAGATTCTTAACAGGAGAAAAGACTTCTGAAGGATTCTTTGGTGTGAAGAATGGATTAGAGCAAGGTATTGCGAGAGGTTTATCTTATGCTCCTTATGCAGATCTTATCTGGTTAGAAACTTCTAATCCTGACTTAGGACTTGCAAGAGAGTTTGCTCAGGCAATCAAAGCAGAATATCCTGATCAGATGTTGGCTTACAACTGTTCTCCATCATTCAACTGGGCTTCTCACCTGACGGTTGCTGAAATGGCAACATTCAGAGAGAATCTTGCTGAGATGGGTTATAAATTCCAATTCATCACATTGGCTGGTTTCCACGCATTGAACACAAGTATGTTTGAGCTTTCTAAAGCTTACCACGAAAGAGGAATGGCTGGTTACTCTGAATTACAGGAGAGAGAGTTTGCTCTTCAGAGCCAGGGATTCAAAGCTGTGAAGCACCAGACATTTGTTGGAACTGAGTACTTTGATGCTATCCAAAACACAGTACAGGGAGGTAAAGCTTCTACTGTTGCCATGAAAGGAAGTACTGAAGAAGCTCAATTTGTAGACGCTTAAATCCGTTGCTTTTTTATATTAATGTTTGAAGTTTGACAAACAGGTCCGGTTCGTAACCCGGACCTTTTTTTATTTATTTAATTTCGAACCAAGGAGAAATTATACTTGTTTTATTCTCAAATACTTCACCTTATGAAAAAGCTTTCAATCCTCCTCTACGGTTCAATTATTTTTTTAGCATGTGGCCTAAAAAGCACACCAATTGAAGAGTCCACCCCAATTGATAATAATTTTAATGATTACTGGTATCAGGGTAAAGCTGAAATAACCAGCTATAAACTGGAACAGGCCAGGTATGGAGAAATTCATCAGGGTACTGCAGTTACTGTTTTTGTTACAGAGGATTTCTCCAAAAGCAAGCAAGTCAAATTGGATTATCCCCAAAAAGCCGCAAAGGATGCAGTTAAAGTAATGAAGCTCAATTTCACCAAGAAGTTTAATACTGGTATCTATCCTTATTCCATGATGCAATCAGTATTCACTCCGGTCGATTTAAAAAAGAATCCGAATACGTTAAAATTAACAACCAGTAGCCAGGAATGGTGCGGACATACTTTTACTCAGTTAAACCTTTCTGATGACTCTTACAAAGTTCAGTCCCTCTCCTATTTCGAATCAGAAGGTGATGAGACCCTGAAGCTCAAAAAGGCCTTGACTGAAGATGAAATCTGGAATCTTATTAGGATCAATCCGGATTTACTGCCTACCGGCAAGACAGAAATCATTCCAAGTTTATTCTCACAAAGATTAAGACATGAAGAGTTTAAAGTTGTCACTGCAAATGCTTCCCGAGAATCAAACCAAGGAATTGACACATACACTCTGGAGTATCCGGAATCATCTCGAAAAATCTCTATTCAATTTGAAAGTAAATTCCCTTATCAGATAGTAGGTTGGGAAGAATCCTACAAAAGCGGTTGGGGACCGAACGCGAAAGTCCTTACTACCAAAGCGACTAAAATAAACACTCTGATGACTGATTATTGGAGCAAAAATAGTGTAATGGACCTTCCTTTAAGGAAAGAACTGGGCTTGGAATAAGAACGAACAAAGTGCCACTTATATAATTATTCTGGTTTTTCGGTTTAGCCCCGTTATTTTTGGGAAATTCCAAACCCGAAATAATATGAAAATTAGATTTCTATCTGTTGCACTGGCACTACTTGTTTTCTGGTCGTGTAAGCAAGGAGAGCAAGTTTCCACTAGTTTTAATTATCCTGAGACAGCTACTGTCGATACTGTTGACACCTACTTCGGAGTTGAAGTACCAGACCCATACAGGTGGTTAGAGGATGACCGATCTGATGAAACTGCCGCTTGGGTAAAGAGTCAAAATGATGTGACATTTGGCTATTTAAATAACATCCCTTACCGAGAGAAATTAAAAGATAGACTGGCTAAGCTATTTGATTATGAGCGAGTCTCTTCTCCAACTAAAAACGGGGATTATGACTACTTCACCAAAAATGATGGCCTACAAAACCAAAGCGTTTGGTACAGAAGAAAAAATGCTGATGATGAACCAGAAGTATTCTTAGATCCAAATAAGTTTTCTGATGATGGCACCATTTCTTTGGGTAGCACAAGTTTCACAAACGACGGAAGTCTATTCGCATACACTATTTCCATAGGTGGTTCTGATTGGAGAAAGGCATTGGTAATGAATGCTGAGACAAAAGAAATAATTGGTGATACCCTTCACAATATCAAGTTTAGCGGATTATCCTGGAAAGGGAATGAAGGGTTTTATTACAGTTCATACGATGTTCCTAAGGACGCAAGTGCGCTATCTGCTAAGACACAATATCACAAAGTTTACTATCATAAGCTAGGAACTCCTCAAAGTGATGATCAACTTATTTATGGTGGCGAGAAGCAGCCTTACAGATACCTTTTTGGATATGTTACCGAGGATGATAGATATCTGGTAATTTCTGCTTCAAGCAGCACATCCGGAGGAAAATTATTTATCCAGGATCTTAAAAACAATGGTGATATTATCCCAGTAGACGAAGATGACTCAACTGAAGAATATGTGTTAACTACTGATGGCGATAGAATTCTATTGGTTACTAATACAAATGCACCAAATCAAAAAGTAGTAGAAACTACGATTTCTGATCCTACAACATCTACCTGGAAAGATGTGATTCCAGAAACTGAAAACGTATTGACTGCAGGTACTGGAGGTGGTTACATCTTTGCTAACTACCTGAAAGACGCCAAGACGATGGTAAGGCAGTTCAAAATGAATGGTGAATTAGTAAGAGATGTTGAGCTTCCAGGTATAGGAACAGCTTATGGGTTCTCAGCCAGAGATAATGAAAAGTCACTTTACTTTGGTTTTACCTCTTTTACATTCCCTACAAGCATCTATAGTTATGATATAGAGTCTGGTAAATCAGAATTATATAAGCAACCAACAGTAGACTTCAACCCAGAGGATTACGAAACCAAGCAGGTTTTCTTTGAAAGCAAGGATGGCACAAAGGTTCCAATGTTCATTGTTCACAAAAAAGGCATTGAGCTAAATGGTAAGAACCCAACTTATCTATATTCGTACGGAGGGTTTAATGTAAGCCTAAGACCGAGCTTCAGTGTAAGCAGAATTCTATGGTTGGAAAACGGTGGTATCTACGCACAACCAAACATAAGAGGCGGTGGAGAATACGGAGAAGACTGGCATAAAGCTGGTACCAAGATGCAAAAGCAAAATGTGTTTGACGACTTTATCGCAGCTGGCGAGTACCTGATAAAAGAAGGCTATACAAGCAACGATTATTTAGCGATCGCTGGAGGATCAAATGGTGGACTACTTGTTGGAGCTACTATGTGCCAAAGACCTGATTTAGCTAAAGTAGCACTTCCTGCTGTTGGCGTCATGGATATGTTGAGGTATCATAAGTTCACCGCAGGAGCTGGATGGGCATATGATTATGGAACTGCTGATGATTCAAAGGAAATGTTTGAGTATTTAAAGAATTATTCACCGGTTCATGCATTGAAAGAAGGCACCAGTTATCCGGCAACAATGGTAACTACGGCTGACCATGATGACCGAGTTGTTCCTGCACACAGCTTTAAGTTTGCGGCTACTCTTCAGAAGTCGCATGTTGGTACTAACCCAGTGCTAATTAGAATTGAAACAGACGCTGGTCACGGAGCTGGAACTCCAACATCAAAAAGAATCGAGCAGGCAGCAGATAGATATGCATTCGTGTGGTATAATATGGATGTCCTGCCTCCGATTGCGAAAGACAATATGTAGTAAGTAACTAAAAGAATTAATATGGGCGGGTTTCTTTAAGAGGCTCGCCTTTTTTAATGCTCTTCAGTATATGTATCCTTATCCTCCGATCGCTTAACGTTTGAAAACAATTTTCTTAGTAACTCAAGATGCTTTTCATTTACCTTTTCTTTCACTTCGAGAGATTTCAATTTCTCTCCCTCCGTTTGAATGTACCCTTTCATCAGATTGTTTTCACTGATTAATGAAGAATATTGCGGCTCTGACAGATACTTTATTCTCTTCTTCCACTCCTTTGCTTCTAATTTCCCCATATAGCCAGACTGAACCTTCGGAATGACCACCGGAGTGTTTGTTGCCAACTGCTTCCTTAATTCATCAAGCTCCTTTTGGATTTCACTCAGCTCTTCAGTGAGATTGGTTTTGGAATTTTTGGACAAAATTGAATCAATGGAAATTTGCTGACTTGAAACAACAGCACCTTTCCTTTGGGCGTCATTTCTTAAACTAGTGTAAGAGGATTTGAAGAGTTTATTTTCATCCAACAGACGTTTATATGTTTCTGGTGTGAGATACTTCTTGCTTGGATATTGAGCATTTGCATGCGTAGAGATCAAGCATAAAATAAGTGCAAGACTTAGAGGAAAAGAGAGGTGAAATTTCATTGAAATTTAGTGTATTTGATCAAATTCAGGTTGTCCTTTGATAAAGATCACACTTATCATGAAAAATCCAAACTAACATTGTACTCATAAGTAGTTAATCGAATAGCTGTAGTAAAATGAGGACCCCCCAAAATTAGAGGGCATAGTTATTTGGGAGGTCTGATTACAGACTGTACCAACATTTTTTAGATTTGGTAAAGGCCGCTTTATTAGAGCGGCCTTTTTTATTTTTGTGCTTAAAGAGCAACCCATATCTAATTGAATCCAAGTAATCCCATTCAAGAATTAGTAGCAGATATTGTAAACTCATTGAAAGAGTTCTCTGATCCTAAAAGAATTGAATTCGCAAATAGAGTGTATCCAACAAGCCTGAAAGTATTTGGAGTCATCACACCGCAGTTAAAGGCCATCCTGAAAGAATTAAAAGCAGCCACAAAAGATTTCTCACCTACTGAAAAGATAGCTCTTGCAAAATCATTAATTGACACTGAGGTTTTTGAGTGCCATCAGCTAGGATTTGACTACATTGATAATAACAGAAAAACAATACCTCATTTATTTATGGAGGATATTAATCACCTGGGAAGCCACTTAGACAACTGGGTTTCGACTGACTACTTTGGGTCATATATTTTAGGTGGCGCATGGCAAAGGGGTGTTGTTGACATTGAGACAATTCTGGAATATGCTCATTCGGAGGACTTCTGGAAAAGAAGAGTTGCATTAGTTGCCACGGTAGCTCTAAATCAAAAAGCCCGCGGAGGAAAAGGGGACACAAATCAGACATTAAGAATTTGCAATGAATTAAAAACTGATCACCACGATATGATTGTGAAAGCTATGTCATGGGCATTGAGAATACTTTCACAAGTTGATAGAAACTCTGTTATTGAATATCTAGAGGAGAACCAAGCGCTATTACATCCTCGAGTTATTAGGGAGGTGAATAGGAAGCTTGATACTGGAAAGAAAAACTAAATATTGGTAAACCCTAAACTCTAATATCTAAATCCTAAAACCCACAACTCGTACCCCGCAACTCGTTTCACTCGACTGCAACCAAATCCTGCTAACTAGTGTCACTAAAAACAACACAATCACACTACTAAATGAGATTACCACTTTATGTGCTTTTTACATTTCTCTCTGCTTCAATTTGGGGTCAGACTCTTTATACGGGAAGGGTATCTGACGTTGCAACTGGGGGTGGGTTAGGGAATGCTTCAATTGAAGTACTGGATAGTGATTTATCTGGCTACACTGATGCATTTGGAAATTTCGTAATTGAAGAAGGAATTATTGATCAGCTTTCTGAAATCACTTTTTTTAATAATTCACTTATCTGGAATTCCGAATACAACCTTTCACTCAAACTGATTAATCTGGATGGTCGAATAATTCGTAATGAGCCACAACTTGGAACATCCGGTATTTTCACCATTCCTGGTCTTACTCAAGGCATCTATATACTGGAGGTGAAGCTTGAGAATATGGAATATTACACCTTCAAGTTACTTTCAGATGGTACTACCACGATTGCTGTTGACAAATCCTCTCATCATTTACCTTCAGAATCGAGTGATGAATTTGATACCTTAAGAGTTTCCAAACCAGGCTACTATGATCGTAACTTTGTTGTATCGCGCCAGCCAGGAAAATATGATATAAAGCTACTTGCTGAACAATATGAAAACCTTGAATATTTCACTGAGTTAATTGCTCCAGTGGCCTTTGAGGTAATTAGTAGTGATCCTGCGAGATCAAACTTCGGAGGGGTGAGAGCGATCAAACTGGTGTATGATCAAAAAACGGATGAACTGTATTACGTCAATACAAAACGATATGATCTACATTATACATTTGCTCGTGACGTCCTGGATTTTAATCAGGGACACTTTGTATTTAACCAAACGCAGTATAGAAGAAATTCGAATCGCTACTTATGGTTAGCCAACCTGAATTATCACATTTCACAGGATCGTTATGTGTTGCAGTTTGTCTCAGCGACTGAGCTTAATTGCAATGAAATAGAGAAGTATTTCAACAAGATTCTTGAGACTTCATATTTGGGAGAGAAGCTTCATTTCTTTCCAAATTTACCAGATTGGGAAGCATGCACAGAAGTAAAGCAAGTATCTTCAGAAGAGCTCTATGAAGGACAAAATTATCAGGCTATGAACCTGGCAGAGGGCTATGGCTATTTAAGAAAAGTGGAAGTTGATGAGCTTGAAGATACTTATGTAGGTAGAAGAGATATTGTTTTATTGAATGCTGTCCCAAATGATGTTTCCGTTGTATCCGGCATTATCACAACTGAATTTCAGACTGCTCTGAGTCATATCAATGTTTTAAGTAACAGCAGAGGCACGCCAAATATGGCACTTAGAGATGGCTGGCAAAATCCGGAGGTGAATGATCTTATCGGAGAATTGGTCTATCTAAGGGTGGATGACGATGAATTCACATTGAGACCAGCAAACATTGAAGAAGCTACTGCTTTTTGGAGTCAGAATGAACCACAAAATGTGACAGTCCTCGACAAGAATGTTACTTACTCAGATTTGGTAGATATGGAAGCTGCAAATATTGGATTTATTAATAGAGTGGGTGGCAAAGCAGCCAATTTCGCTGAAATGATGAATGTAACGGATCGCACCATTCCTGTACCGGAAAATAATTTTGCTATTCCATTTCATTATTACGAAAGACATATGGTCAATAATGGTTTGGATGTTGTGTTACAAGGGATGCTTGATGACGAGCAGTTTCAAAACGATCCAAGTTACAGAAAAGCCCAATTATTATCTCTACAAACCATGATAAGAACAGCTCCGATTGATCCTGAGCTGGTTAATGATATCCGATCTAAAATTTCAAATTTTCAAGAGTTCGAAGCATTTAGGTTTAGATCCTCTACTAATGCCGAAGACCTGGAGTTCTTTTCAGGAGCTGGGTTATATGACTCCTATTCGGCCAAGAAAAATCATTCGTCCAAAACGATTGAGAATGCGGTAAGAAAGGTGTGGGCCAGTCTTTGGAATTGGAGAGCTTATGAGGAAAGGAGTTATTTCAAAATTGATCACCGATCCTGCGCAATGGGAATTTTAGTGCACAGGTCATTCCCAGATGAAGATGCTAATGGGGTATTGGTCTCAAAGAATCTATACAATGAAAATCCGGGCTACATCATTAATGTTCAATACAAGGAATACAGTATCGTATATCCTGAACCTGGAATTATCCATGATCAGATTATGCTCTTCACCTGGTCTGTGGATCCAAATGAAGATTTCATGATCGAGTATCTGACACATTCAAATGTCCCTGAATTAAACGGAAACAGAGTGATGACAGATCAGGAAATTAAAGAACTTGGTTACTTAGTCACATCCCTTAAGAATCGGTTTTACTATCATTTGCCGCATGATTGTAATTGTTCCTACCAGGATTTTGGTCTTGATATTGAATTCAAAATAGACTCTCAAACCAGTCCAAGAAAAATCTATATCAAGCAAGCACGGTTATTCCGTTAATCAACACTACTGCAATCCCCCATCCAACGATGTACAAGACTTCCCTTCAGGGGGATTCAGATGGTCAAAGCAAAGCTGTTTTAGATCAGGTGTGAGTTATTCACCCAGCCAAATGAAAAACTATTAAGACAGATAATGTATGCTTTGTTGACCTCCCAGGTTGAGCAAATGACTACATCATCTCCTGCCTGAGGTGCCATGCGATATCCGGAATCTTCCTGGCTTCTACTGGTTCTCCAATGGTATCAAACTTCCATCCACTACCAGTACGAACCAATTTCCCCATTACCATCGACACATATCCTTTGAACTTTTCCTCCACTGATAAATTGAAAGTTGCAAGAACCTCATTTACATGTGTAGGTGTGCCTTCATAAATCCTCAACTTTGAATATGGAATGTCTCCAAAATCCTGCTGCTGATAAGAATTCAGGTATATGTAGATACTGTCAATATGTTCATTTACATATGGAAGATCTATTGTGATTACTTCATTATCAAGACCATCATCTCCGTTCATATCTCCGGTGAGGTCGTCACCTGAGTGTCTTATTGATCCGTCTCTGGAGTACAGTCTTTTGAAATAGATAGTTTCTACAAGTTCATTCCCTTCAAAGGTGGTCACCGCTCCATCCAGGTCTACTGGTATGTTCCCTCCCAGAAGTGTTCCCAGAAAACCTTTCCTCTCTATCGCTCCCCAATTCAATCCTATACAGATGTGCTTGAGCGGCTGACCTTCCTTTTCTAACTTGATGGAACTCCCCTTCTTAAGGTTAATTCCAGTTTTCTTCTCCAAGGCTATCATTATGCGTAGATGTCAACATAGCCCTGTAATCCTTTTTCTGTTGAGATCCCAACTGCGTTAAATTTCCAGTCGGAACCGTCTTTTATCAATTTCCCGAATTCTACTTCGGTACCATTGGAATAGTCTACATCCAGATTGTATCTAAGGATTTCCTCGTTTGTCTCTACATTCACAATTCGCATGAATGCATTTTCCAATAAACCGAAGTTGTGATTCTTGATGGTTGCATCATTGATTGTCACGACGAATAGTAATTCTTCTACTCTATTGTCCACCAGAGGTAGGTTCACAAGAATCATTTCATCATCTCCTTCTCCAACTCCGGTCCTGTTATCACCTGTATGTTCGACAGATTTCTCTGGAGATCGTAGGTTATTATAGAATACAAAGTGTTCGTCTGTCACCAGTTTTTTGTTCCCTCCAAGCATAAAGCAGACAGCATCCAGGTCAAGGTTGTTTCCTGGTCTTACATCCCAGCCTAGTCCGACAAGGATTTTTTGTAGTGATGGTTGTTTTTTAGTTAGGTCGAATGAACTCCCTTTTTTTAGTGAAATAGCCATAGTGTGTATTGTTAAGCGTTAATAAAAATGATTGAGTTAAGATTTTTGCGAGTTTCGTACAGATGGTATGACGACTCTGTCAACTTCCAAAGAAATCCTTGATCCTGTCTTGCTGCTCCAGCTGTCGGGATTCTGAATCTTTGAAAAATGATTTCATTTTATCTTCCTGGATACTGTTTGCCTCTTTTAGCTGTTTCAGCATCTCGTTTTGTTTCAATTTCTGACTTTGATCAACTACTTGTTCAGTATTACCAAAGACTTGTTCAAGGATCTTCTTTTTACTTGCCAGATTATCCTCTATTTGCTTCTGCTTTTCAGCCTGCAGATACTCTTCAAACTTTTCATCCTCAGCACTTTCTTCAATCTGTTCTTCATAAGAATCATCCAAAGACTGAATCTCATGGATGGCCTGCGACTTACTTTCTGCTTCTGATATCAAATCATCATACTGAGATAATTCATTTGATTCTTTCAGGAACATTAATTGTTCAGCCAATTCAGCATGTTTTTGCGAGGCGTCTACCTTAGCTTCTCCAAGGGTTATTTTGGCCTGTATCTGATCCTTTGCAAGGGAGAATTGATTGCGTTGACTTACGAGTTTGCGTTTTGTTTTTAACATTTCCGCAATCAATCTTTTGTATTGCTTTACCTGTTTTTCAACAAGTAAGGATTCCTTGTATAAGTTCTCTGCCTTGAATTTGTCCTTTTTGGAGTAGGCAATTCTTGCCTGGGTTTGCTTCTCAGCACAGATCTTGATGAATTCCTGCAGTCTTTCCTGCATCTGTTTCTCTTGTCGTTCGATTTTCTTTGTTTGAGAATCAATTGAAGAGATAGCACTTTCCAAATCAGCTAAAACCACATCCGACTTCTTGGAGGGTTCGGTTTCATCGTCATCTGAGTTCAATAGGAGGTCGGTTATTCTCTTAAGCATAGTTATAGTTATTCTTAAAATATTCTTATTTAAATAATATTATATTAGAATAGTATAATTTTTTATTTAAATATGAACATAATAAATACTACGCTCTTATTTTTATTCAGGTTGCAGTATCCATAGAAAATCTTCATAGTAACCTGAAGGATCAGATCACAAAAGAGCCTAGAAAAATTTGTTAACTAGCTGACAAATAGAATTTTACACAGCAATAATTAGCCTTAAAAAAATCTCAAAAAATTTTAAGGATTCTAAAGAAATCTGAAGGTATATGGTAGAGTTACTTGTTGTGCAGAGTGTTTTTTGCTGCTGAAATTTCCCTCTTTTTCACTCCTTGAAAGAATAAATAAACAGTAATAAGCATAAAAATATGGGCCGCATCATCTCTATTAAACCATAGATGTAGGTCAATCTTAAATATTCTGAATGGAAGGGTAAGAGCCATAAAGAAGATACCCCACATGAAATTATTTAGCATGGATTTCCCCTTTGATAAGTAATAGAAACCTGGAACAAGAATCCATAGTACCATGCCTGCGGCAGTATGGATGATAACCATATTAAAATTGAAGAATACGATCATCACAAAGGCTGTGATACCCAATTTGACATAGACCAGAATATCTAATGACTTTTTCAGTTTGCCTTCAGCCAGGGAATTCATAGCTAATTCAAGAAGAGTGATGGATAAAATCGCACTTGACCATCCTGGGATTTTACCCATTAAGCCTGTGTAGTTATAAAGTAGGTGAGACAGTCCTCCGAAAAAACCTGAGAACCCAAAGAAAAAGAAAAACCATCGCCAGTTGACTGCAAAGGCAGAATTATTCCAATGTTTTAATCTCTTAAAATAATACCAAGCTTGAAAAGCAAAAACCCAATTAAGAGCAAACCCCAATGGCTCCAATAGCTGCAAGCCAAACAACTCAAATGAAATTTTTGTCACGTATTCCGATTCATTTACAATAAACGGTGCAAAATGAACTCAAATTTTCCTGATATTCAAGCAGATACTAAAAAAAGAGAAATCTTAATTTCCTTCTTCCAATCTTCTCTGGAAATGTGTCTTTTTAATTTGAACTGCCCGAATCGAATATACGATCAACACAATTAGTGATATCAAGACCACTACAATACCAGCTAGCATTAATGCACTTATAAGCCATTCAACACTTTCCGCAAACGAATTAAATACACCTGCAACAAATCCTGACAATGCAAAAATTCCAGAAGAGATATAAAAACCAACCAATGCCCTATTTAATAATCCCAACTGTGAAATCTTCAATCTAATAATATCCTGAAAGTCCATACTTTCTTCCTTTATCATGGTTGAAAGTTCCGTGCTCAAAGCATTTGCAAGAGCTGTTGTAGACATCAGAAGAAGCCCGATTGCAGGAAGGATTGTAATGGGTATATACCACTCGGTCATGACTATTCATATTTTGCCTTTTTAAATTAATCAAAACCTGGCAGTTAGTTCAAAACCAGGTCGTTACGAAGAATAACAAATAAGGTTATTTCAGGTGCTTTTTGTACTTAACTGTACGATAATGTGCGATTATGATACACAACAAACCATGCTAAAACATCGCAATCATCTGTCTTTCAATTACTTACAAATTATGGCATGAGATTGGCCATTAATCTGGCAAGGTCAAAACTCAAATACAAAATGAAAACTCAGATTAACAAAATCGCTTTTATACTCGCAGCGATGGTGCTATTCAGCTCCGCCTCGGTATTTGCAAGCGGAAACGAAAACAAAAAGAATGATTCGACAGCTGTAGAAATCACATTCAACGAAGAAGTGATGACAGATGTAGAACTTGATGAAATCCTATTGGTGTTGGAAGATGAAACATCAAATTGGTTGAACGAAACCATCACATACAACATCTTCGATACACAAGATAATTTAATACATACATCAACAGTTAACAGGTCCGAGCCTCTTAATAATGCTCAACTAGTGAAATTGCTTGCTCAAAGTGATCTGCTAATGGATTATGAAAACACTTCATATTACAGATTAAGCCAATAAAATATTCATTTGGATTGCAGTTAACTTAAGCCGGTACGGGATGTATCGGCTTTTTTTGTTCTAGTGGTTAAGAACCTGGTATCAAGTAAACAATGGTGCAAAATCATTGTTTTAATGGCATAATTATTGCTTTACTTTCAATGTCTTTTTACTATTACTTAACTACTAAACAAACTGTCTATGCGTACTCTGATCTTACTAATTTCAACTCCATTATTATTGATTGGCCAATTTGAGGCTCACAGTCAAATTGATTCTTTCTCAAAAATTGCTCTTAAGAAAAAGGAAACAAGAGTCTTTTTCAATGATACACTCGTAATCGATACCTTGATTATGGATGACAGAGCAACAATGGAATTAAAATCTGACACCTATCTATTAATTAAGCATGCTTATCTGGGGGATAAAGTGAGCATTTTGGCCGAAGGAAAAGGGGGTAGTAATGCCAATGTTTATGGAAAGCCTGGGGAAACAGGTGGTGATGGGTACGACCTTATGCTAGAAATTAATTTTGAAACACTCGGCTCTCTTACAGTCTCAACTCGTGGAGGAAAAGGTGGTAATGGCAAAAGCATTGCCAGAAATACAGCTCATCCAAACGACGTGAGCGTTAGTGTAGATCCTTATGGAACAGTGACTACCAGAAGAAAAATTAGAGCAACCACCAACAGAGCGGGCAATGGGGGCCATGGTGGAAAAGGTGGAGATCTCACAATTAGATATTCCACAAATGGCTTTATTCCAACATTCAACGGAAGCCAAAACACAAAAGAAGTGAAGAACAGAAATCAATCCATTAATATCCTGATAGAAGGAGGTGAGAAAGGGTTACCTAGTCAGGGGTCAGGCAGAAGCCTTGGGACCTATGGAACTCCTGGAGAAAATGGAGTTTTGAAGATCGAGAGAGTAGAGTGATAACACGGCCACTTATTAAAATACCTCTAGCCGATATATCCATATCGGCTTTTTCTCTTTAATGCGTTAAATCACTGATTTTCTTCCTAGCGAATAGATTTCTTCTCCAATCTCCTCCAGTTTTTCTATTAGACCAGAACTCCCGTTTTCTTTAGCAAAACTTAATTCCAAATTGGTTATTGGTATCATCCACAAAAACTGGACATTCGAATTTCTGTATACTCCAACTTCAACTTTGTGTAGACAAGATAACTTGTTGGTAATCAAAACTGATTGAAGATCCGGGTTTTCAAAAGCATCAAAGTGAAGGGTATGCCCCTCCCCAAGGAAGGTAATATTCTCCCATGGAATGTCCACTGATCCATTAAACCAATTTGCTATATTTTGAATAAGATCTTTGTTAAGACCAGCTTCAAGCATCATTCCCAATTCAATTCTGTTAGCATCAAATCGGTTTTCCGCATACATCTCTACTTGTGGCATTGGTGAGACTGACATTGCTACGGTAGCAAAGACTGTTTTCACTTCACCAGTACGAACATATAGTCCTATTGGTGCGCCTTCTTCATTGTCAATTGCAAAATACTGGTCGTGCTTGCCAAACAATTCGGCATATAACTCAATGAATTTGGGTTGCTCAATCGTAAATGGATTTATTTCATTTAACCATGATGTCCAAAATTCTTCAGACTCCTCTATTCTTTGCAATAAGTCATTTGAATCTACTATGTGCCAGGCAAAATCTCCTTGTCCTATGCAATCACGAGCGTATCCAAAAAAACCTCCCATTCCAGACCAGCTTGGAATTATGGCTATAACTTCCCCTTTTTCCAGCAATGCGGCCCCATCTCCTTCTTCAAACCATTTAATATCAAGGTCATCTGCTTTTAAGGGTGATTGTCCCATTGGGTATTTGCAATTGGCTTTACTTTGCATTGGAGGCTGACCATTTTCCAAAGAGCGCTGATCACGAGTTTCCGGAGCTTCAGCCAAATTTCTGATCCAACAAGATTTGACTCCAAAACTGGATTTCTCCGGACCCCATAGGTAAAAAAAGGCAACTCGATCATCCTGCTCCACAATTGCAGTGATTGGACAAGATGGAGACTCTACTTCCAATAACATGACTGGCTTTGATGACTTTTTGCCTCCAAATATGTTTTTAAAAAAACTCATTTTACAATTTCTTTTAAGAACTTTTCAGCCCTATTCTTTTCACCATAAGCACCACTCAAGGAATCATAAAGCATCAGATATTCCTTGTTTACATAGTTAGATCTTATATGTGATTCCATATAATTCAATTCACCCTCTGTGGTATGACCATCTGGATAAATCATTAAGAGTGTACTTCCCATCATTGGATCTGCATCAACAAATGAGAGACAAATTTTAGATACCTGTGATTTGTGATTATCAATTTGGATTTCCTCAGGGGGATCTTCAAATGCGTAATCAATACCCCTGTATACTTTAATTTCCTCACCAGTGTGAAATTCATAAGATCCAGCATTTAGATTGGGATTTGTGGAGTAGACGACCTCTTCCCAACTTATAATTCCTGCTCCATTAGGATTGATAACATATACGATATCATTACTTGCCAAATCAGAAATCTTACCACTTATATCTAATTCAAGCTCTCTTTTATTGAAGTGTGTTTCGACATCAACATGATATTGTCCAGCTTGCATCTCCAGCATGTAATAACTAACCGGGTTCATTATTACTTTTTGGTTTCCTAAGTCAATCGTTATTGGTTCCATAGATCCATTTACCAGGTATACTTTTTGGTGATAATACTGGTAAATAATGTAGATAGGAGCCAAAAGAAGAATAGCTCCCACAATAATGAAAGGTGCATACTTTTTACTACGTCTCGCATTCTGAGCTTTTTTGGAAATAATACTTTGGTCATTGGGAATCTCTAATTGAGATTCAATTTTCCTTGCTATCTTATAAAATCCATAGTGATTCTGAGCGTCATGGGGGTGTTTAGTTGCTAAAAACTTTAAAATCTCATATGATTCCTCAGGTGAAAGGTGATCTGTTAGAATCATGAGCCTATAAAAATCTCGCTCCACTCTTACAGGATTGCTTATTGACATAAGGGTCTCATATGCCTTATTGAATTGTTCACTCTCGAAATATGACCAACCTAATGAGTATTTAGCATTCTCATCCTCAGGGTCACTCTCTGTGATTTCTTTCAATTGATGAACTTTATCTGCAGATGGTTCAATAACCTCTGCCGTATCTCTAAAATGATTTTTCAGGACCTCATTCCCTTCAAACTTCTCATTCAAAAAGGCCTTAAACTTTTCAGCATCACTCCTATCTCCATAGGTAGAAAGCACCTCATAATATTCTATTGCTGCATCAACATCAGTCAGATTATTCTCAAAATTCTTTTTAGCCCTTTCAATGGAGTTTTGTCCCATTTCTACCCAGTCGTTATATGGGGTTTCCAAATATTGATCACATTTGCTGCAATGGCTATCTACCCTTTTTTTGCCTAATGGAATAAGAGGAATCCAATATAAATGGAAGTACTTATTGGCTTCATAGGATTTTAAGTTTGAGAAGGATCCACAAAGTCTGCATTGCCCACCCTCCGACGAAATATTATGCTTTTTACCAAAACGTTTCCCGAAAATAATTAACATGATAGTTTAGACTAGATTGATTATTAAATGATTGAAAAAACTCCTCAAACATAGAACTTCCTCTTTTCAATTACACATTTAATTTACCTTCCTTACCAAATTCCTGTATACAAACCGAACGTAACTGTACGAAAACGATACACCATATTAAGTTTAAAATAATACTTACCGCTGATAATCAAATACTTACATTTTATGGCACGCCATTAGCATATTGATTACACACAAGGTCAAAACTCATTTAAAAAATAATAACTCAAACTAATACCTAAGGAAAAACATACGATCAAGGATAAGAACCCCTTGAAGTCAAAAACTCTAAAACTCATCGCCTTGTGCGAATTCTGACGATCAAATTCAACACTTGCAAATCAGAATAAAACTCAAAAATTTCATTTGGATTGAAGTTTAATCGCTCGAAAGCCGGACATAGTTCCGGCTTTTTTTGTGATCGATTCTTTATTTATCTTTCAAGATGACAGAAAAAGAGGAAATACTTTTCAAGTATGGGAAAATCGCACTTATTTATTACTTCCTGTACCAACTGATAATAGGTTCACTTTCCAGATACATCTATGATCTAATAGGGACAGCTTCTTACAGCATGGATGAAGTAGCATACAGTTACTTTGGAATCAGTCTGGTTGGTTTATTGGCAAATATTGGACTTATCCTTTACCTGAAAAGTGAAATTGACCGATCAAAACCACTTGGCTGGGTGGTAATTGCGATGGTACTATTGCTTCCTTACTTTGGTATAGTTACTCTTGCATCCTGGAAGCTATTAGTTCTTAACACAAAAGAATAAAATGAGTGCCATTCTTACCATCTGGACGTCTACAAGATCTACAATTGAAAATGTTCTCAACGAACAGATCACATTTCCCTTTGGAGTTCCCTTCTTATTATTCGGTGCACTGTCGGGTTTTACCTATATCTACGATCTGGAATCAATCCCACATTTGAGTGATCAAGGAAATTTTTTGTATCATATTTTAAACTTCATTTTAGCCCTTACCATACCAACTCTGCTAATGGCTACAATTATCCCTTGGGTAATCAAAATAGTGGGTAAAATCTGGGGTGGCCAGGCCTCATTGAGAGATGTAAGGATCGTTATGTCTTTTGTGCTGATTCCACTTGTTATCAAACTTGTAATCGGCCACTTATTACTCCATTTCTTTTCAGTAGAAGTATTAAATAACATTATTGAGTTGATTTTTTATTTCATAGGTCTTAGAATTTTAATTATCGGCGTATCGGTAGCTCAAGGATTTAATAATGGTAAAGCTTTAATGAATATCATAATCCCTTACATTCCATTATTCGCATTTCAATTATGGCTCTATTCCCGTGTCTAAGATTGATTAATTCACAATTGGCCGAGTAAGATTCAACATCTGCACTGAAAATAAGTCTCATCCGCTAAAAGAAGACGAAAACCGTCTTTCCTGCCATTATCATCGCTTCTCAATTGAATTATTAATTATCTAAACGAGAAAAAGATGAACTTGAAACAAAAGAAAGAAGTAAAAGACTTACTTAGTGAGTTTGAAGAAAAGATGGGACAGATAGAAGGTACAGTTGGAAAGAAAATTAAAGTCGAGGGTAATTTTGAGGAGTTTTGTTCCAATGAATCTGAAGAGGTATCAGAAGGGTTAAGACTTTACAGTTCTGCTTTTACAGGAATTATTGATGGTTTTGAGCGTATTGGGGATCTTCACGGAGCTGATAGTCTTGAGGGAATTAACATAATCAGACTTCAAGCTTCCTCCTCTACTGACTCTCCTTCAGCTACGATTGAAGGTGACACTTTCATAGCTGATTTTAGAATATCTGATAGAAGCTCTGGCTTCTGGTGGGACAAAATGGATACTGCGGATTATCTGGAAAACAACCTTTAATTATTACACAATCAGAAAAGTGCATTCATTAGAGTGTACTTTTCATCAATTTCTGTCGATATGCATGAAAACAATGATTTGCTCCACCTGGTATCATATCCCAAAGAGCAATTGATTCAAAAACTATTCAATCTGACTGCTCAATTCTCAGACCTAAGTAATACCCCACAAATAATAGTAAGTCTGATTTCTGGCCAACAAATTTCAGGTAAACTAATTCACTATCATGTTAATTCTGGAGACTTGCTGCTTTTAGTCACTATGGACCATCTTAGTCAGCATCGCTCTGCGTACATGAATATCAATCAGGTTACGGCAATTACTCTGGAAGATATTGTGAAATATGCGCATCACTTTGCTGGTGACAAGATTTCAATGCCCCTTTATTACGAGCCGGTTACAAGACTGGGTTTAGGGAAAGAAATGGCGATTCAAACAAGTCAGTTCAATTCAGAATATGATACATCTGTTACGTTTGAAGTAGAGTTTGATCAAGAATTATTCATTGAACGTGCGAGTAATTTTGTGATAAAATCATTTTCTGAGCTTGTAATCAATACTTTCAAAGAAATTGCCAAGGACACTCTTGGTAAGGAAGCACTCGTAGCTTACCCTATAAAGATCCGAATTACTCAGAGAAAAGAGCTTACAATCAATAAAAACGATGATGGGTTAATCATTGCTGTAAATAGTAAGGATGAAACTATGACAACTTATTCCAAGTCGGAACTTAAAGGAAAAATAGAGTCGATACTTTAAGCGTGGCTGTTTACTAATTGCAGCTGAGATTTCATTGATTTCCTGTAAGCTGTTGGGGTCATTCCTATCATCAGTTTGAACACCCTGTAGAAGCTGGCTTTAGAATTAAAGCCACTATCATAAGCTAAAGCCAATATGGTGAAACGATTATTATCATCGTTTTCAACAAGGGTCTTGAAGTGATCAATTCTGTATTGATTAATGATATCATAAAATGGCTTCTCCGTAATGGTATTAATAGATTGTGAGAGAGCATGTACGGAAATGTCCAATTGCTGTGCTACCTGATGGATTGATAATTCATGATTTAGATAGAGCTTCTGTTCGCGAACTAAATTATTAAACGCTTCAAAAATATCATTCAATTCTTCAGCAGTTAAAGACGAAGATTGATACTTTAATTGCTTATCACTTGATTCTGATAGCTCTACAGAATCGATTTGTTTATTCTTGATTTGAGCAATTACATATCGGTTTATGCCTTTATAGCAAAATATGAAAAAGCCTGCCACAAGTGTTGAATCAAAGATGATGTAAACCCACTCAACTTCCTTGATAATATTGAAATTGAAAAGAAGAAATACCACGGATGAAGTGACCAAATTGAGTAAAAAAATATAACTCAGGTACTTAACCCAGGACAGATCTAATTTATTAGCATTTGAAAAATTGGATTTTAAAAACCCTGAATAGGCACTTAACTTTCTGATAAGCCAAATTAAAACTCCAATAAAAAGAAGGCTATTTGCCTTGAAAAACATCAAATAAGTTAATGGTGGCTCATTTAATAGTGATTTCAAATCCTGATGTGGGTTGATTATAAAGAGGTCACTAATAATGTAAATCGTGAATACCAGTGCCAATGCTGAAAACCACAGCTGCCTGTTAATAAGCTTTTGTTTTGCGCGCATCAAATTTGATACATACAAAAAGTAAGCGGGAGGAATATAGAATGGGATCAATGTATGAATGATATGAATCAATCGGTTATCATATTCCAGAACTTTGGTTCCGGTAGAAAACAGCAATAGGAATAATCCATTTAAAAATAACAGCAGATAGTCTGTTAGAAGCTTTTCCTTCTTTCTACCCACAAAAACGGTAAACACCAGAATGATTACAAAACCGGCAATGTTAATCTCACGCATAGTTGATTCATTGAATTGTCTCTGGTGCTAACAACTCAATTTTCGAATCAACTTACTCTCATCAAGTATCAGATCTATAATTCTTGTAAAAATCTAGCATCTGGCTACTTTCCTCTTCTTGCCAATTCTGTCTTTGTCGATAATTTTCTGGATATAGTCTGTGGCTAAAGGCACTTTGCAAGCTGTACCTCCAACGTCTACATGCACCTTACCAATTTTAGTAGCAATTTCTTTAGATTTCTCCGTCAATGAATCAATGTATGAACCAGTTGAGATCACAAAACCATTCATAGCATATCTAACTCGGTTTTTTGAATCGTGAATGGTATTGCCTACGCGCTCCAAAAGTTCCTCGTACTTTTTGATATCCAATTCATCATTATTTTTAATCGAAGCAAGGTTTGCCAGTGTTGACCATCCTGCAGCAGCAATCATTTCATCATCAGATTCAATCCATTCCAGGCCCAATTCCCATCCAAATTGACTCTCCGAAGTGAGCTGCGCAACTATATATTCGCTTAGCATGTACCAGTATGCTTTGCCGATCCAGTCATTTAGTTGCGCTTTAGTGATTTGCTTCTCATCAGCAATCAAACCTGCCAGATACATGGCATCCGAGTTCCCTGTTTCATATAGCTCCAATGCTAAAGCATGATCCTTCTTGATCTTTTTTTGGATCGGTTTTAGATCTCCAATTTTCACTCCAAAGAACGGCTCTTTTGCCCCATGTTTTTTTAGGATATTTTTGGTTCCTTCATTTCCAAGAACCTTAAGTTGATCGAGGATTTCAGATGCAGTCATATTTGGGATATTGGTTTTGGTGGATGATAAATTTATAGATTCCTGAATAAAAGTAGTTGATTTAAATCAGGTCATTTGTCTTATTTACACCTCGTTTTTTCAGTCTTTCAACCAACTTTAAAAATAATAACCCAGTCATATAAGCGTCACCCAGTGCTGTATGTCTGTTCTCTACTGGAATATCGTATAAGTCCATTAAGTTATCCAATCCCAAAAAATGATTACCTCCTACCATGCGAGACAATTCTTCTTTGTGCATCCTCTTGGCTAAGTTGGCAGTATCAATCCATTTATTCCTTATTTTGAATCCAGGATACTTTATTGCAATCCAATTCTCCAGCATCTTTAAATCAAATTGAATATGATGGCCAACAAGGATATTGTCCTGAATAAAGTTCAAAAATTGTTCTTCGATATTTCCCTCCTTACTGATTGAATCACCCATGACTTCATGAACAGCAAGACTCTCTTCTGACCGTTTATTCGTTGAAAGAGTAATCTCAAATATGTTTACAGGGTTGATCACTCCATTTACAATCTGAATAGCCCCTATTGAAACGATATCATCTTCCTTTTCTAAGCCAGTAGTTTCGGTATCGATTACAGCAAACGTATTTTTTTCCGGGATGGGGTCAATTCTTTGCGGGAACATGGAATGATAAAAATCCAGTGATTCCGAGTGATTCTGCTGCTTAAAAAAATTTAAGAGTCCCATCAGCCAAAGAATGCTAATCTGTACCTAACCTTAATCACTTCTTGCAACTCTGTAATTGGATCGAAAACCTTTTTCAACATTTGTCTTTCCAGTTTATTGAGATCCTTTGGGTTGATAAAGCGCCCGGAATCTATATTTCTTAACCCAAAATCAGCTCTGTGCTTTAACAGAACTTTGTAAGATTCAATTACTTCACTTATCAATTCCTGATGATTGGGTTCAGACTTTTGGATTTCTTTCCATCGGTGGATGGTGCTTGGGTTGTTGAATATGCCTTTACTTAACGCAAGCAAGCGAGCCATATCTGAAATAGGCATCATCGCTCTTGCTTTGATATCAAACTGGTCTTTGTGTTGACCATCTTTCTCCAAAAGGAACCCTTTGAAAAACCCAACAGGCGGAGGATTCTGAAGTGCATTTTGAGCTAAGAAATTTAGAAATATTTCGTTTTCTTGAATTGACTTAGCAATATGATTATTTAGCTCTTCTACCAAAGATTGATCACCATAAACCCTTCGATAATCAAAGAATATTGTAGCATGCATCACAGCTTGTGGGTCCGGAGATGAAATCCAGTTAGTAAAATATGATTGCCATTTTTCAACAGGTTGATTCCATTTTGGGTTTCTGGCCATGATGTCCGCCGGGCATTCCTCGAAACCACAATCAATTAAAACCTGATTGACATATTCGGCTAATGCCAGGAATCCTTTCTCAAATTGCTCAAATCCATTAGCATAAACCAATGCATTATCCTGATCTGTTCTGAGTAGTTGTTCCTCCCTGCCCTCACTCCCAAGACTTAAAAATGCAAATGGAACCTCACTCAAGCCAGGATAGGTTTGCTCTAATTGAGCCAATCCATTTTTAATAGCTTTTTTGATAATCTCATCATTTATCTGCGATATCAAGCTTGCAATTAAATCTACAGAAACATCAAACTTGAGATATTCCAGAAGTAAGTCTTCCACTCTATCTCGAATACCAGAAAGTTTTGAAATATCAGTCTCATTCTTGATTTGCTTGACCAATGCAGCGGGATGATTTCCCTGAGATAGCATGATGTCGTGATCGGATACTATACCTGCAACTCTGGAATTCGGTGTTCCATCGTCTGTAATTACCAAATGATGAGCTCCACTCTTGATCATCTCGATTAAAACCTCCATCGATGTAGGACCTGCACCAATTGTCTTGACTGGTGATGACATGATGTCGCTGCAAGGTAATTCTGTTGAAATCTTTGCTGCAACAACCTTATTCCGTAGGTCGGTATCAGTTATTATACCGATGGGGCAGTTTTCATCATTTACGATAACTATGGAGCCAACATTTCTCTCCTGCATCTTCAAAGCTGCTTCAGCAATTGTTTGCTTTGCATTTGCAGTTAGAACATTCTTATTTGAGTTAATTTGAGAAAATTCATTTAGCCCCGGGATCTCTACATGTCTACCTTCCTCTCTGTTTCTAACAACAGCCTGACCCATGGCATAACCACGAGCGAAGTAGTTGGAGAACTGAATATGAGATTCGAATAACTTGTGAAATATGGATTTGTCAATTTGATAGATGAGCGATTCAACCTCGCATTGAGCTGAAAGTCTATATTCGTTTCCAGATATCAGAGATCGGATTCCAAAAATATCACCTTCCTCACATTTATCAACATGACTACTTTCGCCGAGGCGATCCGAGAAAAGAGCTACTAATCCCTGCCTGACTACATACCAATATTCTCCTTGCTCCTCACCTTGCCTGAAGATAAAATCTCCTTCCTGGAAATAGCGTACTGTGATGTTTTCAGATAACTCAATGAGAATTTCCTCCGTCAGGTTATCGAACGGAGGAAATTGACTCAAGAAATATTTTATTCTATCTGTAATGAGATTTGCCATGATTCAGCTTTTTAAGCCGGGCAGTTATTCATCAAGCTTTCACTTTTGCTCCTTCAATGATTTCCTCAACCACATCCGGGTTAAGGAGTGTTGAAGTATCTCCTAAGTTAGAAGTATCACCAGAAGCCACCTTACGCAAAATTCTTCTCATAATTTTACCAGATCTTGTTTTCGGCAATCCGGAAACAATTTGAATCTGATCGGGCTTGGCAATTGGCCCAATGATCTTATTTACTGTCATTTTGATCTCCTCTTTTAGGTTTTCCTCGGTTCTGCCTTCCATATCACAAATAACATAAGCGTAGATTCCCTGTCCTTTGATTTCATGAGGATAACCAACAACTGCGGATTCAATTACTTTAGGGTGTTCGTTGATTGCATTTTCAACTTCAGCTGTTCCCATTCTGTGTCCGGAAACATTGATAACATCATCAACTCTACCTAGAATTCTATAGTAGCCATCATGATCTCTCTTCACTCCATCACCTGTGAAATATAGGTTTTCAAATGTTGAGAAATATGTCTGTTTACATCTTTCATGATCACCGTAAGTTGTCCTCAGCATACTTGGCCATGGGAACTTTATGCAGAGGTTTCCTTCTACTCCATTTCCCTTAAGTTCTTTACCATCATTATCAACTATAATTGGTTGAATACCTGGAAGTGGTAATGTTGCAAAAGCTGGTTTATTTGGTGTTACGCCAGCAATCGGCGAAATCATGATTCCTCCTGTTTCTGTCTGCCACCAGGTATCAACAATAGGACATTTACCTTTCCCGATATGATCATGATACCAGTGCCAGGCCTCCTCGTTAATAGGTTCACCCACTGATCCAATTACCTTCAGTGACTCCAGGCTATATGGTTCTACCGGTTCTAATCCAAATGCTTGCAATGCTCTGATTGCTGTTGGTGCTGTATAGAACTGATTTACCTGATACTTATCTACTATTTCCCAGAAACGACCTGCATTTGGATAAGTAGGAACACCTTCAAACATGATTGATGTAGCACCAGCCAGTAGTGGCCCATAAACAATGTATGAGTGACCAGTAATCCAACCCACATCGGCAGTACACCAGTAGACATCTCCCTGGCTATATTGAAATACATTTACAAATGAGTAATAGGAATAAACCATGTAACCACCGCATGTATGAACTACACCTTTTGGTTTGCCTGTAGAACCAGAAGTGTAAAGAATGAACAACATATCCTCTGAGTCCATTTCCTCTGCAGTATTCTCCACAGAAACTCCATCAATAGCATCATGCCACCAGATATCCCGACCTTCTTTCATTGTGACTTCAGTACCTGTTCTTTTTAGTACAATTACTTTTTCGATAGTACTGGTATTCTCAAGAGCCTCATCAACAACCGCCTTTACTGGAATGGTTTTAGTGCCTCTAAAGTTTCCGTCTGATGTTAAGACTGCTTTTGCGGTACAGTCATTGATTCTATCCGCAAGTGAAGATGATGAAAACCCTGCAAATACCACAGAGTGCACAGCCCCAACTCTTGCGCAGGCCAGCATCGCTACTGCCGCTTCCGGAACCATCGGCATGTAAATGATTACTCTGTCACCTTTTTCTATTCCTTGTTCTCTTAAGGCATTCGAAAACTGACAAACTTTTTCATATAGCTGACGATATGTTAGGGTGATACCTTCTTCAGTTGGATCATTTGGTTCCCAGATAATTGCTGGGCGGTCTCCTAATGTGAATAAATTCCTTTCAAAAATGTTTTCCGTAATATTCAATTTGCCATTAACAAACCATTTCACATCCGGACCTTTAAAGTCCCATTCCAATACCTGATCCCATTTTTTGCGCCAATGGAATGAATCTGCAACCTTATCCCAGAAATCCTCTGGCTGTGTTACACTTTTTTGATACTCATGGATGTATCCACTGAGTGTTTGAATCTTGTGGTTCATTTTTTAATTGAATTATTGGTTCTTAAATCTTGATGATCTCGTGATCATAAAAGTTCTTTTACTTTCTTCACTATATCCCTTGTTGAATAGGGTTTCGTGATATAGGCATCTGCACCTACCTGGTAGCCTGCCTCAATTTCCTCTTCTTTAATCTTGGCACTTAAAAAAATTACCTTGATGCTTTCTGTTTCAGGATTACTTTTCAGTCTCTTACAAACTTCTAGTCCATCCACTTCCGGCATCATAATATCCAGAATAACCAGATCAATTTTCTCCGATGAAATCGTATCAATTGCTTCCTGGCCATCCCTTCCAACGAATACGTTATATCCGTTTTTTTTCATTAAAAATTCTAGTGATAGCAGAATATTAGGTTCATCATCTACTATCAAAATATTTGGGTTTGGTTCAGGCTCCCCATTGCTCTTTTTCACTTTTACCATCTATCAATTCTTTAAGAGGTAATAATATAGCCATCTCCGTGCCTTTACCCAATTCGCTCTTCACCTTTATTTCTCCTCCGTGCAACTCCACTATTGATTTTGTAATTGCAAGGCCCAATCCAGTTCCGGTATTCTTTATATTATCTTTTTTCTTTACCTGATAGAATTTTTGAAATATCATCTCCTGATACTGCTCATCAATCCCAGGCCCATTATCTGTGACTCTGATACTAATAGAATTTGAGTCATCCAAATCACAAGTCACTTTAATCCAACCATCTCCTTTATCATGATACTTGATTGCATTTGAGAGTAAATTGATCAAGACCTGGGTTATTCTGTCTCGGTCCAACTCCAGCTCAACATCTGGAATCGACTGCATCTTGATCTCCAAATTCTTTTCAGTTGCAAGCTGTCTAACATCATCAATCGCCTCGATTATTAGTGGTCTGATCAATACTTGTGATCTGTTTAATTTAATTACTCCAGAAGCAAGCTTTTCAAGATCTAATACCTGACTGATCAGTCGGCTCATTCTTTCCGTTTCCCTGACAATGATTTCCAGGAAGTTCGTTTTTTCATTCTCCTCCAAATCCGGATTATCATAAAGGATCTCAGCAAATGACCGAATGCTGGTTAAAGGAGTTCGTAATTCATGAGTTACGGTAGAGATAAAGCTATCTTTTTCTTTATCCATAGCACGTAACTGATCATTAGCTTTAGTAAGGTCCTTTGTTGTCAGCTCCAGCTTTTCTGATTGACTTTTTAGTTTCTTATTTAGTTCTAGTAGTTCCTGAGATTCTTTAACTACACTAATAATGTCCTCAAGACTTAAATCATCTTCCTTTACAATGGATGATACCAAAATTCTTGCTGAAGCACTCCCCACGGCACCTGCCAATATCTTTTCAACATAAGGCACCATTTGAGGGTCCGCTACTTCACTTTTGTTCCAATCTCCATACTTATGAGTATAATAGACAATCGCTTGGTTGGTCCGGGTTTCTCCCAGTACATTTTCCATCAAGGATGTCAGATCTCCTGCAAGTGCAGTTCCTTTCCATACTATTCCGCTTTGATGGTACTCATCTACATTCACAAAGAGTTCTGCTTGTTTCAGCTCTAAAGCATTTTGTTTTGTCAGCAAGGACACTGCGATATACACAAGAGAATTAACCAGCAGGGAAAGGAAGAAACTAGCTGCAATTATTGACATGCCCAAACTCTCAGAAATCAACGAGTTGTTGTTTTCTAACCACAAACTAAGGTTAGATGGCAATAAACCTACCTGAGCAATATTCGGAAGTACCAGCAAACAAAACCATAGAAAAAACCCTACAGACATACTGGAGATTGCTGCAATCTTATTCCCCATTTTCCAGTAGGTCCCAATCAGGATGCTAGGTGCAAACTGTGATACTCCAACGAAGGATATAAGACCTATTGATACTAAAGAAAAATTATCAGCAACCAGCCTGAAGTACAAGTACGACAGAAATAATAAACCTACAACTGCCAACCTTCTGGTAATAATCAATAGACTGGAAATACTTGTTGTCTCATCTTTTAACTTAGCTACAAATGGCATAACCAGATTATTGGATATCATATTGGTCAATGCATAAACTGATACCATAATCATGCTAGTCGATGCACTGAATCCGCCAATATATGCCAATAACGCTAATCCATTTTGTTCAAACTGAAGTGGAATCGAAAGCACATATGTGTCGGGATCGATCATTGAGGATACTGATAATTTCCCCGCCATTGCAATTGGTATCACGAATAAATTGATCACCAACATGTAAAGTGGGAAAACCCAAATTGCTCTATTGAGATGTTTTTCTGAAGTATTCTCAAGAACAGCCATCTGAAACTGCCTTGGTAGAAATAACACCGCAAGGAAAGCTAAAACCAGCATCCAAAACCAATTTCCAAGTTGATCTTCTGGCATGGTAAATAAGGATCTCAATTCATCTGAACTGGAAGCCTTAGTGAATATATCTCCAATTCCATCATACAAAAAGAATGAAACGAACACTCCAACAGCTACAAACGCAACAAGCTTGATGACTGATTCTGTTGCTATGACGCTAATAAGCCCATTATGGCTTTTGGAAGTCTCAATATTCCGGGTTCCAAACAACATGATAAATACTGCCAGAATACCTGTCACGTAGAAACTTGAATCGTTTAAAAACAATTTTGAAGTTTCTGTAACTGGTTCTGAGATGAGTATACTATAGCCTGTTCCAATCGCCTTAAGCTGAATGGCGATATATGGTAGAACAGCTACTACACTAAATATTGTTACAAATACTCCTAGAAAGACGCTCTTACCGTATCTACTGGAAACATAATCAGCTAATGATGAAATCCCATACTGATTACAAACCCTAATCATTTTACGAGTCAGCCAATACCAGAGAGGTATAAATAAAGATGGCCCTAAAAATGTAGTAATAAAATCGATCCCAGAAGTTGCTGCTCTACCAACACTGCCATAAAATGTCCAGGCAGTACAATAAACGGCAAGCGACAATGCATAAATCCACGGATTGTTGACAATTCTGGATCCTCTCTCTGAATTTTTATCCACCCACCATGCGATAGTGAATAGCACCACCAGATAAAGTAAAATGATCGATATGATACTGATTTCAGATATCATTTATCAGGAACATTTTTATTGTTGTAGATAATGGCAACTGAAATTATCACTCCAAACCATACCAAGAAAAGCCAAACATAGAGTGATGGTACAGACCCAATGAGGTGATCTATGTTGAAAAACCGAATTAGTGGCTTATTTGCCAGCAATAAACCCAGCAAAAGCACGAATATTGATCCTACAACTTTCTTTGAATGCATGATTTTAAAACTTGATGAGTCTTAAATTATTAAAATCTCACTGAACAAACAATGAGAAAAGTAGGGGGACGAACCAAGCCCCCCAAGCTTCGCATTAATGCTTCGAAGCTTCACCTGCTCCTCTCGGAAAACGGATGTTTTCTACGATTTCCTGAACATCCTCAGGAACATCGGCCGTCATTCTCGATACCACGATGCTCACAACTACGTTCACAATCATTGCTATCGTACCAAAACCTTCTGGTGAAATACCAAACCACCAGTCTTCAGGAGTTCCTGCTCCAAACAAACCCAGTTTGTATTTCATCATGTAGAATAGCATCAGGGTGATCCCAACTACCATTCCGGATATGGCACCTTCCTTATTCATCCTTTTATCAAAAATCCCCAGGATTATGGCCGGGAAAAAGGAAGCTGCAGCCAAACCGAACGCTAGCGCTACCGTGGCAGCCACAAATCCTGGAGGATTAATTCCAAAGTAACCTGCAACTACCACGGCAACTGCTGCACCAATTCTTGCCCACATCAGTTCACCTTTTTCAGAAATATCGGGCTTGATTTGTTTCTTAATAAGATCATGAGACACACTGGTAGAAATCACAAGCAACAGACCAGCTGCAGTAGAAAGTGCTGCCGCTAAACCACCTGCTGCAACCAATGCAATCACCCAGCTCGGGAGATTTGCAATCTCAGGATTAGCAAGTACCATGATGTCTCTATCAATTGTTAATTCATTAGTTGCTTTATCTGCTACATATTGGATGTTACCATCTGCATTTTTATCATCATACTTAATCAGACCAGTTTTTTCCCAGTTGCTAAACCATTCCGGCATAGAGCTGTATGGTTGGTCAGATACTGTGTTGATTAGATTGGTTCTGGCAAATGCTGCAATTGCTGGAGCTGTTGTGTATAAAATTGCAATAAACACCAATGCATACCCAGCAGATATTCTTGCATCCTTTACTTTAGGAACTGTGAAGAATCTCACAATTACGTGAGGGAGTCCTGCTGTTCCTACCATTAATGCTAGTGTAATTGCAAATACGTCAATCATTGGTTTGGAGCCATCTGTATATTCTGCAAATCCAAGCTCAACATGTAGTTGATCCAGTTTATCAAGCAAGTAAGTACCATCTGCAAGAGATCCTCCAAAACCTAATTGTGGTAAGAAATTACCGGTCATCTGGAATGAGATAAAGAAAGCAGGAACCATAAAGGCAAAAATCAATACACAGTACTGAGCCACCTGAGTGTACGTGATCCCTTTCATTCCTCCTAATACCGCATAGAAGAATACGATTGCCATACCAATGTATACCCCAACATTAATATCTACCTCCAGAAATCTACTAAAAACCACTCCAACACCTCTCATCTGACCCGCTACATATGTGAAGGAAACGATGATTGCACAGATAACTGCAACAGTTCTTGCCACATCTGAATAGTATCTATCTCCAATGAAATCCGGAACGGTAAACTTCCCAAATTTTCTTAAATAAGGAGCCAATAATAGAGCAAGCAGAACATAACCTCCTGTCCAGCCCATGAGATATACAGCTCCGTCATAACCTGCAAAGGAAATAATCCCTGCCATTGATATGAAAGATGCTGCCGACATCCAGTCTGCCGCTGTTGCCATTCCGTTTGCTAATGGCGGAACACCACCACCGGCAACATAAAATTCTTTAGTAGATCCGGCCCTTGACCAGATTGCTATTCCAATGTAGAGCGCAAATGTGATCCCTACTAATACGAAAGTCCAAGTTTGTACATCCATAATTAAATCCTCCTTATTTTTCGTCTACATCAAATTCTTTATCGAGCTTATTCATCAATCTCACATACACGAATATCAAGATGACAAATACATAGATTGATCCTTGTTGGGCGAACCAGAAGCCAAGCTTAAATCCGCCAAGTCGAATGTTATTCAGGGAATCTGCGAACAGAATACCTGCTCCGTAGCTTACTCCAAACCAGATTGCAAGGAGTATTAATAGATACTGAAGGTTCTTCTTCCAGTACGCTTTCATTTTATCTTTATCCATTTTCTTATTGGTTACAGGAATATATGTGTCTGAAGTGTTATTGTATTTGTCCTGTCTGGCTCGTCTCCAGTATAGTTGGACAATGTGGAGTTGTATTCCAATGTGATTTTTGCATTGTGACCGGCAATAAACCAGTTAGCACCAAATTGAATAGTGTTACCAGCATTATCAAAAGCCTCAAAATCTCTTGTGCTATATGCCAGATAAGGCATAAATCTACCTTTCTCAGTAAACTCTGGGAAGAGATATCCAAACTGGCCATAAACTGAAGTACCAGTTCCGTATGTAGTTCCTAGTGCATAATTCTCACCGTAGTTGAAATTGTAGAACACTGCGTAAGCATTGACTCCACCACCATTTCCTGTAGGAGCATCATAGTACGCGTCCAAAGCGAAGTGATTTACATTTTCCTGAACTACGTCAGTTCCTTCCAACGTGACTACACCGTTTGCATGAGAGAAGAAGCCAGCTCCAACATTAAATACTGTCTTCTTACCAAGGTAAGTACCCACTCTGTATGGCAATTTATTAGACTCCTGATCCATGAATTGGAAATCAACATAACCTTGAATTACTCGTGAGGCGTCATCAGGAAATAATTGCTTCCCAGAATATGTTGGGCCTGTCACTAAACTTACATCCGTAACACTACCAAGTGAAGAAGCCAATGCGTCATTGATTGCGAATTGATAATTTAGTTTACCTACTCTACCCTTAGCAAATAAGCCAATGTGACGGGCAAACTGATCAGACAGACCTAATTGCGCCCATGCCTGACGATAATTATCAAGTGTCATGAAGTTTAATGTACTAGCACCTGTAATTCTTGAAAGACCATTCCAATAGTGCAGTCCACCTCCAACAGTCAATTCATCCAGCACCTTGAATTCAGTCCAGGCTGCATGAAGGAATATTTGAGGTCCATCTCCTTGCGTACCAGTTGCGGTGAGATTGCTGGTTGTAAGATTATTTAACCCCCAGTGAGTCAGAATCATAAATCTGGGAGAAAGTTGAGCATAAGCCAATAGACGAGATCTTCTTACTCTTGGAGTCACTTTGAAATCATCGTCTCCCGAAAGATTGTTGGTTTGAGCCCATATTTGATGCCATGTGATAAACCTAATGTACTTTGAGCCACCGTCATTTAATTTCAATGTGAGTGGAGCATACTTCTCATCAATTTTAGGTTTCTCATCTTGTGCAAAACAGAAGAATGACGAATAGATGATTAAACCGCTTAAGATATACTTTTTCATATTTTCAATGAATTTGGGTTAGCATTCTATTTTTTTAAAATTCTCTCGACGAAAGCCTTACCAAATTGAAAATATTAAAATCTAAATCATAAGTTGATGTATATATTTGCTAATATGTATATATAATGGTTAATCTTTGAACTTCTCCCATTTGATGAGCATAAACTTATCACCCAGCGCTGTAATTATCAGACCACTATCCTTAACATTCTGATTATCAGCAATAAATTGCACTAATTCTTCATGATTTAATATGCTATAAGTGGGGTGGTAACCTTTATTTTCTGGTGCTTTTATTCCGTATTTCCGAACCCAATTCATTACTGAAACATGGCTCACTCCAAGCAATCTCTCAATCTCCCGATAGCTGACACCTTCTATATAAAGCTGTAAAGCCTTGGTCACAAAGTAAGAATCGATGGATTTTCCGGATTTATTGACGGTAAAGAAATAGTTACAATTCTTGCATTTATAGCGCTGACGATTATTTATTATTCCGCTTTTGACGGACTTTTCAAAATTACATCTGGGGCAAACTGGGTATTTCAATATATTCTAAAATAATGTATATATTAAATTAGCAAGAATATATCAATTTAGCAACTTATAGCGATTCTACAAGAATGGCTGAAAGAACACCTAAGAATAATGCAATTAATTTCTTGAAGTCCCTCTGATGGCCTGGATTACTTTCAACGAATATGGTAGTTGAAATATGAAGGAAACTCCCACCTACAATTGCGAAAAGGTATTGTATGCCTTTATCATCTAATGTGATGAAATTGGTTAAAACCAATCCTATAGGGGACATTAATGCAAAGACAATTAACACAATGATTGAAGACATCTTTGATTTGAAGAAGTCATTCATAATCGCCATTAATGCAAATGCTGCTGGCATTTTATGCAGGATAATACCAAAAAGTATAGTCTCAGATTCATGTTGAGCATGACTTGAAGATGGATGAGATAGCAGTGAGCCCTCCAAAAGAGCGTGTATACACAATGCTATTACAACCAAATAGGCGGAACTGGAATGATTATGACTATGTATATGCCCGTGTTCAACACCACTGGTGAAGTATTCAAGGATATGTTGAAGAAAGAAACCAGCAAGTAACCAAATGCCCAACTCATATGGTTTATCTGACTCAGAAAATAGTTCAGGTAGTATATGGATAATGGTGATTGAAAAAAGGTAAGCACCCGCGTAAACCAATACACTCTTAAATGATGACTGTTGAGGATTACGTATCAGAAAGTAGCCCAAACCAGCACCTATAGTGCTTATGACCAATAAAATTATATTTAATACCATTTATTTCTCCACCAAAAAAATCAGCCTTTCAGATTGATCAGCCACGTATTGATTAAGTTGATAATCCCCAAATATAGCCTTCACTTTCAGATTTGCTTTGTCAAAATAGTCTAAAAACTCTGTTCTGCGAATAGCTTTAACTTTTTCCTCGAAAGAATAGTTCTTGCCTTGATCAGAAAATTCGATCTTTTTATAAATAAATCCCTCTCTGAAATCTCTGTTAATTTCAAAATCAATTCCCTGGATAGTTTTCAGCTCAGAACTCACCAAATTATTGATCACTACATAAGGATTTAAAAAATCCAGTAAAAGACATCCTCCAGGCTTCAGGGATTGTGCTATCGAATTAATTGCTTCACAATTCTCCTCTGAGGATTCGAAGTACCCGAAACTTGTAAAAAGATTTAGTACAAAATCGTAAGCACTTGAGCTGAATGGAATCCTCATATCCCACTCTTTGAATCTCAGTGTTTCGTTCTCAAACTTCTGGGCGTGTTTGATATTTTCTTTTGACAAATCAATTCCAGTCACGTTGAAGCCTTGCGCATTTAAATAGATACTATGTCGTCCTTTTCCACAAGCCACGTCAAGTATTTTATCGTTTTCTGAAAATCTGAGGTATTTAATTAAGGTATCAATAAATACCCTTGCTTCTCCTTCATCACGATGCTGATACAATATGTGGTAGTACGGAGAATTAAACCACTTACCGAACCATTCTTGTTTACCCACTATTCTTTGATGAAATATTCTGCGATACCCTGACTTGTATATGATTTCAACGCTCCATTCTCATCTTCAAAAATCAAATGAGCGTTCAAACTGGAATCCTTCCTTAGTATTTCTTTAGATTTCTCCAGACCAATTACCATAAAGGCAGTTGCATAAGCATCAGCAGTCATGCAATCAGATGAAAACACACTTGCACTTAATAAGGAATGCTCCACTGGGAATCCTGTATATGGACTTATTGTATGGGCATATTTCTTTCCATCTTTTATATAAAAATTCCTGTAGTTACCACTGGTTGCCATTGCAACATTTTCCAACTTCACCCGAGCTGCAAGCTTCTGTTCGGAAGTTTCAACAGTAGGATCTTCAACACCAATTACCCAACTAACTTCAGGAGATTTCTTTCCTTTACACCTAACCTCTCCTCCTATTTCAACCATGAAATGATGCAAACCAATTCCTTCCAGATACTCAGCTATCAAATCAACAGCATAACCTTTTGCGATAGCACTAAAATCCAGATACATTCCCAGATCCATGGTAGCTCCTTCTGCATTAAACTGAATTTTTTCAAACCCAGTAAAGGTCAGAATTGAATCAATCATTGCACTATCTGGGATTTCTGTGATTTCACCCGGACCAAACCCCCACTTATTCACCAATGGACCAACAGTAGGATCAAAAGCACCATTAGTTGCTTCAAAAACATCCGCACATGACTTAATGACTGGATAAAAATATTCTGATCTATATTTTAGGGTAGCATTTGCATTAAGTTCAGAGATCTCTGAAGAACTAACGTAAGTAGAAAGTGAGTTATTAAACTCATTCAAAATCGAGTCTACTTCCAGTTTGATTGACTCCTTGGCCGCACCCTGATACTTAATTGAGTAGGGAACAACACCCATCGTTATTCCCGTAAAACTTTGAAGAATAGGTGTGTTTTGTCCAGATTGACAACCAAAAAATGAAAAGCCAATCGCTAGAATGAATAGTTTTTTCACAAATTTCATGTTATGCTAATGCGAAAATAAGAAACTGTTTCCAGAAATAGTTTTTTGTTATGTCTAAAAAAGTACATTATCAAGGCACCAAAATCCCAAGAAACTTAAATTATATTTGTCGGAATTAATTGAAACTGAATGCGGGAAGATTATTTATCTGGAGAAGGTTATGAAATGAACTCAGAAGAAAATGAGTTCGAAAAGGCACTGAGACCCCTTAGTTTCGATGACTTTACCGGTCAGCTAAAAGTAGTAGAAAACCTGAAAGTCTTTGTAGAAGCAGCTAAACAAAGAAATGAACCCCTGGATCACGTATTGTTGCATGGACCTCCTGGCCTAGGTAAAACCACATTATCTCATATAATCGCCAATGAGCTTCAGGCAAATATAAAAGTTACATCAGGGCCAGTACTGGACAAACCTTCCGAATTGGCAGGTTTACTCACCAATCTTGAGGAAAATGATGTCTTATTTATAGACGAGATTCACCGACTTAATCCTGTAGTTGAGGAGTATCTCTACTCTGCAATGGAAGATTTCAGAATTGACATCATGCTGGATTCTGGGCCTAACGCCAGAACTGTACAGATTAGCCTGAATCCTTTCACACTGATTGGCGCCACAACAAGATCTGGACTATTGACTTCACCACTACGTGCAAGATTCGGGATCACATCAAGATTAGAATATTACGATACTCAATTACTCGCTACTATAGTAAGACGTTCCTCAGCAATTTTAGGAACACCAATTGATGATGACGCTTCATTTGAAATTGCCAGAAGGAGTAGAGGTACACCAAGGATTTGTAACAACCTCCTAAGAAGAACCCGGGACTTTGCCCAGATTAAAGGAGATGGCACGATTACCCAAAGTATTTCTGAGATGGCCCTAGAGGCACTAGAAGTAGACTCCAACGGACTGGACGAAATGGACAACAGAATACTTAGCACTATCATCAATAAGTTCAAAGGTGGTCCTGTTGGAATCTCCACCATTGCGACAGCATGCGGAGAAGAAGCTGAGACGATTGAAGAGGTTTATGAACCATTTCTGATTCAGGAAGGATACATCAAAAGAACATCCAGAGGTCGTGAAGCCACAGAATTAGCTTACAAACATCTTAAAATCGTTCCACCTGGAAGAACCAGAGGACTTTTTGATTAATGAATCTACAGGAGCAACATACTGCCTCCATTCACAGATTTGCCAAAGAGTTGGGTTTTGATTTCTGCGGCATTTCAAAAGCAGAATTTCTTGAAGACGAGGCACCCAGATTGGAGAAATGGCTCAATCAAGGCATGCACGGTAAAATGGGTTACATGGCCAACCATTTTGAGAAACGCCTGGACCCCACGAAGCTTGTAGATGGAGCAAAATCAGTAATCTCATTGATTTATAATCACTATCCTAGGGAACCATCTCAGGAACAGATGGGATATAAAATTGCCAAATACGCTTATGGTGAAGATTATCACTTTGTCGTAAAAGATAAATTGAAGGAGTTCTTTTCCTTGATTCAAGAGGAAATTGATGCTGATGTCTCAGGAAGAGTATTTGTAGACTCAGCCCCAGTGCATGAAAGAGCATGGGCTGCCAAATCTGGACTGGGATGGATTGGAAAAAATTCTTTGCTACTAAATAGATCAATGGGAAGCTTTTTCTTTCTTGCAGAAATCATCCTTGATCTTGATCTAATTCCTGATGGTCCCATCAAAGATTATTGTGGTACCTGCACTAAGTGCATGGATGCTTGCCCGACTGATGCAATTCCAGAGTCATATGTGGTAGATGCAAGTAAATGTATTAGCTATTTAACAATTGAATTGAAGGACGAAATCCCTGAGGAATTCTCTGGAAAAATGGAAGACTGGATATTTGGTTGTGATATATGCCAGGATGTTTGCCCATGGAATAGGTTCTCAAAATCACATCATGAGTCCAGGTTCGACAAACGTGATATCAATAAATCGAAAGAACAATGGGAAGAACTAACTGAAGAAACCTTTAGAGTGATATTCAAAAACTCCGCAATAAAAAGAACTAAATACTCTGGGTTGATGCGTAATATTTTATTTGCAAAAAAAAATCCCGCTGGTTAGGCGGGATATAAGTTTTAATTTTTTTTACGCTGACTGTTGATCAAAATGTCTGTTAAGAATGTTTAAGTAAATATGGCCGAAATTATCGTAGCACCATTCTTTAAGTTTTGATATTTCCTCGTTCACCAAGGATTTGAGTGCCTTACGTAACTCCTTCTCAAATAACCATCGGTCAAAGCTCACTTTGGATAGAATGGTTTTAAAGTATTCGAGCATAATTCATAAATTTTGTTAAAAAATTAACAGTTGGGTTTCTCAAGACGTTAAAGAACACGTTTATTGTTTTATGTTGTTTAATTTAGCGAATTTATCGCACTTAATCAAGCGACATAACTCGGATTGTAAACGTTTGCAAATTTCATAATGTTGCGTTCACTTTTTAAAAATATGAAAATTTTTTCAGCGAAATACTGCGGTTTTTTACTGATATCTTTAAGCTATACTACTATTGCTCAGGAAGTTACAGTTAAACTGGGAGAAAGTGAAATAGGATTGAACCAGGCTTTTACCATCACAGTCACTGTTCATAACGAATCCTTCCGTAGTTTATCGGACTTCCCTAATATTCCAGGGATGTCGAAACGTAATGTCAGCAGTGCTTCTACCACCAATTATATCAATGGTAGAATGTCCTCTTCCCAAAGTAGAACCATGAATTATGTACCTCAAAAAGAGGGAATCGTAAAGGTGCCAGCCTTTAAAATCACAGTTAACGGAAAAGAGGTGAAGTCTCCGGGGAAGACAGTTAAAGTGGGACCTCCTGTAAAACGCCAAAGAAGAGGTTTTTTCGACAATGACCCATTTGATGATTTCTTTGGAAGACCAAAAAAGAATGTTGAATTCGTGGATGTTGAAGCTGATGCATTCCTGGCTTTGACTACAGATAAAAACGAAGTATACCAGGGTGAAGGATTCACAACCACATTAGCATTTTATGTCTCTGCAAAAAACCGAGCGGACATGAGGTTTTATGATCTTGGCAAGCAGATAACAGAGATCACTAGTATTATCAAACCATCAAATTGCTGGGAAGAAAGCTTTAATATTGAAAATATTACTGGTGAACCAGTCACTATAAACAATCAAAGATACACCCAGTACAAAGTTTACCAAGCTACTTTCTATCCATGGAACACAGAAACAATTACTTTCCCAAGTGTGGACCTGGAATTGATTAAATACAAAGTAGCCAAATCACCGTCTTTCTTTGGACGAAATAAGCAAGAGGATTTTCAGAAGTTTTCTTCAAAACCTAAAACAGTTAAAATAAAGGAACTCCCACCCCACCCTCTCAAAGAGAAAGTAGCAGTAGGAAAATATCGTTTGAAAGAGAATATTGATAAGAGACAACTAAAAACCGGCGAGAGCTTCGAATATTCATTTGACGTTACAGGAATTGGAAACATCAGTGCAATTCAAGACCCGATAATCAATAAAACACAGGATGATATTAATATTTATGATCCCAACAAAAGAGTAAACATCAACCGAAATAGAAATACTGTTTCGGGAACAAAATCCTTCAGCTATTATGGTATTCCAAATGAACCCGGTGATTACAATCTAAAAGACCTGTTTTCCTGGGTCTATTTTGACCCAAACCGGGAATTATACGATACTTTAAGAAGTGACTATTCAATAACTGTTTCAGGTGAAAGCAAAAAGAATGAGTCGATTCTTGCCAGTGATATGGGGTCCTTTTATGATAAAATTGAATTTGAGGATAACAAATTAAAGTCACTTGAATCAGCAATAAATAGCAAGCTAGTTATGAATGTTGCCATAATTATTATGGTATTGGGAGTTGCCGGGATTGTCACCATTCAAATTATCCAAAAATCAAGACTAGCCATTGCAGGCAGTGGTTCAGAAGAATCTTCGTTCATACAGCAAAAACAGCAGGAACCGGTAGTTATTTATGATCCGCAAGAGGAAGAAAATCTCTCGTTTTTTGAAAAACTTGGTGAAAATGTAATGATTCATTCCATTAGTTGGGGTTTTGCTATTACTCTACTTTGGGTTTTCTCAGAAATAATTCAATCTCAGTTAGCTGTCGAAAAAGTAGAAGGACTTCTAACATGGCCTCTATTAATACTATTCCCAGTAGCCTATTTTCAGGTCACAAAATGGATTCATGGAAAAAAAGGGAAAGTAACTTACTTAAACGCAACAATCGCAATCATTGGAATTTCCATACCACTTTATACCTACTTTAATGTAATATCATCAAATACCGTTTTCTATCAGTTGCCTAGTACGATTCTTGAAGGAGCAATAATACTTTATGGGTTTATACTCATAATGTTCACTAATGCCACTTTTTATTTCTGCTGGAAAAACGGCACATCCGTTTGGTACTTATTTATTCCTATATACAGTTATTACAAATTAGCAAAAACTGCAGAGTGCGACTTATACTGGTGGGAATACTTTACATCTGTCTTCCCTGTAAGGTTTGTACAACATCTGATAAAATTTCAAGGTAGAAAAAATGGGCTGGAAGTTCTTTCATGGCTAATTCCGATTATCTTTATGCCCGTTTTACTATACGATAAATCAGATAAATAATGTCAAATAGTTTCGGAAGGGTATTCCGTATCACTACGTTTGGTGAATCACATGGGGTTGGCTTAGGAGTAACAATTGATGGATGTCCTGCAGGGTTGGAAGTAGACACTGAATTCATACAATCGGAAATGGATCGTCGTAAACCTGGGCAATCCAAAATCACTACACAAAGAAAAGAAGGAGACAAAGTAGAAATTCTATCGGGAGTATTTGATGGAAAAACCACAGGTACACCTATTGGGATGGTGATCTACAATGGAGACCAAAGGAGCAAAGACTACAGTCATATTGCCAATAAATACCGTCCAAGCCACGCTGATTACACTTATCAGGAGAAATATGGTATCAGAGATTACAGAGGTGGAGGAAGAAGCTCAGCAAGAGAAACTGCAGCACGAGTGGCTGGAGGTGCTTTAGCAAAATCATTCCTGGATCACAAAGGCATTAAAGTATATGCATATGTTTCCCAGGTTGGTGACTTGAAACTTGAAAAGAGTTACCATGAAATGGATCTTGGAAAGACAGATGACAACATCGTCAGATGCCCGGATCAGGAGACTGCAGAAAGAATGATCGAATTAATTGATCAAACCAGAAAAGATAGAGATACAATAGGTGGTGTGGTTACTGGTGTCATTACGGGAGTTCCAGTTGGGCTAGGACAGCCAGTATTTGATAAACTTCATGCCGAGCTAGGAAAAGCAATGCTTAGTATCAATGCTGTAAAAGGATTTGAATACGGAAGCGGTTTCGAAGGTGTTAAAATGAAGGGATCAGAGCACAATGATGCATTTGTTTCTGAAGAAGGCAATGTGAAAACTACCACTAACTACTCGGGAGGCATCCAGGGAGGAATTAGCAATGGTGAAGACATTTATTTCAATGTTGCATTCAAGCCAGTAGCCACTATCATGCAAGATCAGGCAAGCATCAATGAAGAAGGAGAAGAAGTCACTGTTTCAGGAAAAGGCCGTCATGATCCATGTGTTGTTCCCAGGGCAGTACCAATAGTAGAAGCCATGGCAGCTTTAGTAATAAGCGATTTTTATTTGATCAACCAGACCTCTAAATTGTAGAGTGATTTAAACCCAAAATTTGATATGAAGAAGGTTTCTTTAGTAACCAAGATCCTAATTGGAATGGTATTAGGTGTCATCATTGGCTTAACAATGAGTGGCATTAAATATGACAATACACAAGGAGATATAGTCTTTGGAGATGTAAATGCAATTAAACCTACCAGTACAATAACGTTTACTGTTGTTAATAAGGAGACCGAAAAAACTGATACCCTTCAGTATGGATTCACAGAATCTACAGAATATTACAATTTTGGAATGCCCGTTGAAAAACTGGTTACTCTAATAAAAGATAGTGATAAGGAGCAATACACATTTGGAGCAATCTTGGATGCTGAAAATTTATATGCTAATCCAAAGCGAAACACAAGTTTTATAATAGACTGGATCAAGCCCTTCGGAACAATTTTCGTGAGTATGCTTAAGCTAATTGCTATTCCACTTATACTCGTATCACTGATTGATGGCATTTCCAATCTTACAGACATGGCTAAGTTGTCAAGAATTGGAGGTAAAACGTTGGGACTATATGTCACAACTACCGTTCTTGCCATTTCCATTGCATTAATTCTGGCAAACGTGGTAAATCCAGGCGCATATGTGTCGAAGGATAAACGTGAAGAATTAAAGAAACAATACGCAAGTGAGGCCCTATTAAAGCAGGAGAAGGCTAGTGGAGTTCAGCAATCGGGTCCACTGAAACTAATTGAGGACATTGTCCCGAGCAACATATTTGATTCTATGACCAACAACAGGAATATGCTGCAAGTAATATTCTTCGCAATTCTATTTGGTATATCAATGATTATGACTCCAGCAGAGCAAATGAAGCCAGTGAAAGGGTTCTTCAATGGTATTAATGCTATTATTCTGCGAATGGTAGACATAATCATGAGGTATTCACCTATTGGTGTAATGGCTCTGTTAGCTGGCTTAATAGCCGAAACAGCTGCAGACAGCAGTCTATTTATTGCTCTGGGAGTTTATGCCTTGACTGTTTTATTTGGACTGGCATTTATGGTATTCATATTCTATCCAGTAGTGTTGACGTCTTTAACGAAAATTAAATACAAAGACTTTTTTAAGGGAATGTTTCCAGCGCAATTACTTGCGTTCTCAACTAGTTCTTCTGCCGCTACACTTCCGGTTACAATGGAAAGAGTTGAAAAGAACCTGGGTGTATCCGAAGAAGTTTCAAGTTTTGTTCTTCCTATGGGTGCCACTATTAACATGGACGGAACAAGTATTCACCAAGCAATATCGGCAGTTTTTATCGCTGTTGCTTTTGGTCACGATCTTACGCTTGCCGACCAACTGGTAATTGTACTTACTGCTACATTGTCGTCAATAGGAGCCGCAGCTGTACCAGGTGCTGGTTTAATCATGCTGGTAATTGTACTTGGTGCAATTGGTGTTGATCCGGCTGGTTTGGCATTAATTATTGCCTTAGACAGACCGTTAGACATGTGTAGAACAATAGTCAATGTTACAGGAGATGCTACAGTTGCCACTTTAGTTGCTAGCTCTGAGGGTGAGTTATCTGAAGGAATCGATCCGGATGATTTAACTCATGAGGAGAAACTAGAAGTACAAGTAACTGAATCAGATGTTGAAGAATTTAAGTAGTTCCTTCCATATTCGGAATTTCCTGAACTAATTTTGTAATCTATTGTTTAATAGCTTAGATCATAAATCATTTTGAATATGTCAGCGACTAAAGATATACCTGTTAATATATACCTGGAATCAAACCCAAATCCGAATTCTTTAAAATTCGTGGCTAATTTCATGTTGTTACCGGAAGGTGCAAGTCAGGATTTTCCTGATATTGAAAGTGCTGAAAATGCACCATTAGCAAAAGAGTTATTCCAGTATCCTTATGTAAAGAGAGTTTTCTACATGAGTAACTTCATTACGGTTACTAAAGACGAAAACGTAGAGTGGCAAGAAGTTCAAAATGAAGTGAAAAAGCACATCGTTGATTTCTTGCAAGCTGGCAAACAAATTTTAATTCAAGCAGAATTTAACAATGAAGCTTCTGAAGGAGACACTGAGATTGAAATCAAAATCAAAGAAATTCTGGACGAATACATCAGACCTGCAGTTGAGCAAGATGGTGGTGCGATTTCTTTCCATTCATTTGATGAAGGAAAGGTAAAAGTATTACTTCAGGGAGCTTGTAGCGGTTGTCCTTCTTCTACACTTACACTTAAGGCAGGTATTGAAAATCTCTTAAAAAGAATGCTTCCTAATGATGTAACAGAAGTTGAAGCGGAAGGAGTTTAACCTCTAATTCTGCCTTAAACCAATGGACATTTTCATTGCAATAATGGCCTTATTATTGGGTTTGGTCGGAGTTGTGGGTAGTATTCTACCTATTATCCCTGGACCACCTTTAGGTTATATTGGTCTGTTAATTCTTCAACTTCAGGAACAAGCACCATTTTCAACAAAGTATCTCGTTATCTGGGCATTAGTTGTAATAGCAATCACTGCGCTAGATTATGTCATTCCCCAGCTCGGCACTAAGAAATGGGGAGGAACCAAATATGGTATTTGGGGAAGCACAATAGGGCTAATTGTTGGACTATTCTTTGGGCCTGTAGGAATGATAGTAGGCCCAATGGTTGGGGCATTCCTTGGTGAATTATATCATCAAAAAGATGGGGATAAAGCTTTAAGGGCCGCTTTCGGATCATTTATTGGATTTTTGGTTGGAACTGGTCTTAAACTCGTTTGTACTGTTATCATCTGTTACCAAATAGTTGTTAATGGCTTAATTTAGACCCATCTGTCTAAGTGCCAACTCCGGTCTGTTGACTGGAAACTTGCAGGTTTTATCTCTACAAACATATATTAGAGATCTATCTTCAGATACTTTGTTTTCCAGTAACAACAAAGGCTCAGCATTTTCATGACCAAGAAATATCGCATTTGGAATATAGGATTTAGACATCTCTCTTCTGAATTTCTTACAATCAGGACCTGTTGTTGCTATTTCGTAAAGACCATTTTCTATCCAACTCGCCAATATTCCCCAGTTCGCATTCGCATAAGGGTTTTCCTGCAGATCTTGTAACCTGTATTTAAGTAGTCTCTCAGATTTGTTAATTAAAGCTGTATCATAAAAATAATGTCCCAATTGGTACAAATTAATTGCCATTTGTGAATTTGAGCCAGGCACTACATTATCAGTGATTTCATGAACATTAACCACTAAAGAGCCATTTTTTGGGGATGAGTAGAAATAAAACTCAGAACCTGAATCTTTATATTCTGACATGGCTTGAATTGTAATATCCCTTGCAAGATTCAAATGCTCAATTTTGTAAGTGTTTTCGTATAGCTTAATCAGCGCAGAAGTTAGAAATACTGCGTCCTCCAAGTAGCCCTGCTCGCCATCCAATAAATGAGCTACTCCATTCTTTTTTACAACACCATCAATAAGGTTACTAATTGCAATTTCAGCTTTAATAAAGTAAGCCTCATCTTCCAATGCCTCATAAGCATATAAATATCCCAGTGCCATTAAAGCATTCCAGGAAGTGATTATTTTTTTATCATGATATGGTTCTACTCTGCTACTGCGATAATTCTTTAATTTTTCAATGTCAATATCAAGAATAGCATCTAGTTCCTGAAGTGGGATATTGTTTTTCTTCGCCAGCTGATCCCTGCTCTTTTTAAGATAAAGAACATGTTGACCATCAAGTTCTTTAGTGAGATCAATACCAAAATATGATTCTGTTAACTTCTGATTTTCCAATGCAGCTCCATCAAAGTTTTCCCAGATATAGAACTTCCCTTCCTCCCCTTCACTATCTGCATCTACGGAGGCATAAAACAATCCATTGTCCAGCGTCATATCCTCTTCCATGAACTTCAATGTCTGTACAATAGCATTTTTGTAGGATTCCTTGCCTGTTAACTTATAAGCATTGGAATATAGTTTAATCAATTGTCCATTATCATACAGCATTTTCTCAAAGTGGGGTACTCGCCAATATTCATCAGTAGAATACCTGAAAAATCCTCCTGCTAAATGGTCATAGATCCCACCCTCTATGATTTTATCAAGCGTCAATAAAACATGATTCATTAAGATTGAATCTTTCTTCAAAAATGCTTCCTGAAGTTGAAACTCTAATAAAACAGGTATCGGGAACTTAGGAGCTCCTTTTCGACCACCCCAAACTGGATCTGCGGTCTCTTTAAGATTGCCGATAGCACCACTTAGAATAGTTTCTAAAGGCAGCTTACTCTCTGCAAATTGATTGGCTTCTATGGCTGTTAAACCTGTTTGAAGACTCCTAGCCTGGGTCTCAAGCTTCTCTGGAGATTCAGCTTTCATACTGACAAAAAAATCCAACATTTCGTCCCATTTTTTGGGAGGAAGGTAAGTTGCTGCATAAACTGGTCTGCCATCTGGCAATGCTATGATATTGAGTGGCCAACCTCCCGAACCGTTAATAATATATGAGGCATTCATATAGGTCTTATCCACATCCGGCCTCTCCTCTCTGTCCACCTTTATGGAGACAAAGTTTTCATTCATCTTCAAAGCAATTTGTTCATCACTAAATGCTTCTTCTTCCATGACATGACACCAATGGCAGGAAACATATCCAATACTTATGATCACTAGTTTATCCTCCTTTTGTGCTTGGGTCAAAGCCTTATCTCCCCATGGCTTCCAATCCACAGGGTTTTTAGCGTGCAGTTTCAGATACGCGCTTGTCTCATTGACCAAGTCATTAGTTTGAGTCTGGCCGGAACATGATATTAGCAGCAGAGCAACTAAAAAAAGAAGTACTGAGTTTTTAAGCATTAATAGGGCCTTTTGAACTGTGAAGATTTAGTGTTAGTCAAATCTAACATTTTAATCTGTGATTGAGCTCCCACAAGTTGCTACCATCGCCATATTGTGAGATTGGTGATCTTGAAGAAAATTAAACTTAGGAAGTGTCAATTCAGTAAGAGTTTCACCTTGTTTCAATTGATAAAACCTGTCTGATTTCACATCTTGAAAAATCTGAATTTCTTGTTCTTTTCCAGGCCATGCTACCCAAAGTGTATCAATTTCAGAAGAATACCCAAGACCTATTTCGGCTCTTAAAGTATTTGCGCCAAAAGACCCTCCTGTTCCTACTGTATGATGAATATACCTAAATTCATTGGTCTCAATATCTGTAACGCAAAGCTTAATCCGAGTTCCAATTGCTGAGTGGTTAGAATTCGTTCCTTCAAAATCAATAGTTATCCAATTATTATTGAATCCTGGATTTTCAAAAAGCATATTATGAAAAACATCACTTTCAGCAGCACCACCCACCTGATGATAAATGTCCTGATCACCATCATTATCCAAATCAGCAAATGAAACTCCATGCCCTTTCTGTATTTGCCCGAAACCTCCAGCATAGGTCACTTCTTCAAATCTTTTACCTCCAATATTTAGAAACATTTTGTTTGGGACCTGTGCCCACATATTAAACTCTCCAGTGCCGGCATAAAAATCAGGATATCCATCATTATTTAAATCACCAAAGTTGGCTCCCATTGCGTAAATGGGAAGATTTAGACCCACCTCTTCTGTAACGTCTTCAAATGATTCGTCTCCTTTGTTCTTATATAGCCTTGGCATGTCCTTTACAACTGATGGATCTTCCATGTTTTTAAGTACATTTTCTGGAATCAATTGAGACTGACGATTGTCATAGCCAAATATCAATATGTCTTGCAGTCCATCATTATTATAATCCCAAAACCAGCATGGAAAACTAAATATAGGCTCTGAAACACCTGCTTTTTTACCTATTTCCTCAAATGATAGATTTCCCCTATTTTCTGCTGTTCTGTTTATATATAATCGATTTGGCGAACCGTATATACTGATTAATAAATCTGGGTATCCATCATTATTGATATCTCCCCAGTTGGCTCCTTTCACAAATTCATTGATATTCAATCCAATATCACTTGAACCCAATGCAAAGTTTCCATTCCCATCATTTAGGAACAACTCGCTAGCAAAGGGAACTCTCACTGAACCTTCATTCCCAAAAAAAATATCCAGATCACCATCAAGATCGACATCTGCAATAGCCATTGCACCTGTTGGCTTTTCTGAATTAAGGCCTGAAGACAGAGTTCTATCCTCAAATTTCTCACCATTAATATTAATCAATAGAGAATTCCTGATTCTTCCATTTTTACCTAACCATGCTCCTCTGGAAACCAATATATCCTCAAATCCATCATTATTAAAATCACCCTGGAGGGAATTAAGACCTGCAGTTAGTCCTTGCAAACCACTTGCGGTAGAATTATCGTTGAACTTGCCATAACCATCATTAATAAATAGTTGGCTTTGTTCTGATAAGCTGTATGAGCTTGTGAAAATATCTATCAATCCATCATTATTAAAATCTTCAGTCAAACTACTCCCTGCATGATTATTTACAGCAACACCAGCAGCCATTGCTACATTTTGAAAAGCAGGAAAACTAATTTCAGAATCATAGCTTTCGGGTTCAATCAGGAAATTCTTAGGAACTTCTTCCGGATATTTTCCCAATGCCATGAATGATAGGTTGAGAAACCATTTTGACTGGTAATCCTTAGGATCAAATTCTAATAGTTTGGTATAAATATCACCAGCTAACTCAGCCCCTGACTTATCCTGATGAATTCCTCCTCCTGCAAGCGGAAGTACGCATGAAACAGCATTGTGATTGTTAATGCAATTGGTTTGTTCACCATTTCGCAAGTGCGCCAATGCAAGAACTTTATAGAAGTATACATTTTTTGAAGAAATGGTTTCCGGATCAGGGAAAGCTTCAATTGCTTTGGTCATTTCTTGAATACAGAGATCATTATTACCCTTCATTAAAAGAGCAAGTCCATAATCAAGTCTTTGACCAACTCTTACCCGATATGGCATTCCTTTCAGCATGTGCTGAATTCTTTTGATCAGAAAATCATTGTAGTATGGGTAAGCGATTGACTTCCTGGCAGAATCCGATTTGGCACTGAGATATTCCGCCATTTCAATAGTCCCTTCACTGCGATATTCCTGTTCAGAATTGCAGGAAAACAATACCACAACACCAAATAATATGGCAAACGTCCTCATCCTACTAATTTCTGCGGTACGATACTACCGGCCCATCATTGTTGGCGAAAACCACAATCGGTCCATTTTTGCTTTCTAAAGACTCAATTGCCTTGATATCATGTGGCACATATAGGCCAGATTGATAATTTGATACATAATTAAAATTACCAGTTCCATCCCCGAGTAGTACCCATCCAAAGCAAGCATCATTTCTTGGTGTCTCTACTTCAGAGACATAAAGGTTACCTCCACAGATTATATCTATATTGCCATCATTATTGATATCCATTGCTTCAAAAGAATTGATGGATGAGGTTTGAACTTCTCGCGGTAATTCTTTCATTTCAAGTCCATCATCATTCTTTTGAATCACCACACTGGCAAATGTCTGAGCTTGATAATGCAGCGATTCGTCCAATAAGTCTGGAGTGTAAATTTGCCCCAGGTCAGAGGAAGCGAATTTGTTATAAGTAGAATACTTCTTTTTTAATGCTGGTACCTGCTGGGAAGAACACTGCTTACCTCTTACTGGAAATTGAATTCCATCCTGATAATATCCTAAAACAATATCCAAATGGCCATTCTCATCAAAATCATTGGCATATACATCAAATGTTTGCTCAGGGGTAGCTCTGTACTTGTAGTTAGTACCAAGGTTACCTACCAGATAATCATCATCTCCATCATTATCAATGTCAGCTTTTTCAATTGAATACCACCAACCTACAGAATTATCTAGTGGCTGCAGCTTTTCAAAATTGCTCCCCTGATTTTCAAATATCGTGATTGGCATCCATTCTCCTACCACTACTAAATCAAGGTCATCATCATTGTCGTAATCATCCCAGATGGCATCAGTAACTAATCCTAAATGCTTTAATTCCGGAGAAACCTCTTCCGTAATATCTTCAAATTTACCACCTGTGTTTCTCAATAAAGTACTTGATGCCGGTAATGGATACTTCCCAGGTATTTGACGTCCTCCTACGAATAAATCCAGGTCTCCATCCTTATCGAAATCAGCCGGTATAACAACTCCTCCACTGATTGTGTTGTTAGGAAGCAGCTCTGGCTTTAAATTCAACCCTCCCTCTCCATCATTAATGTATAGTCTGTCTTGATATTGATCACTCTCTGCTTCTTGTTCGTTTCCTCCACTTACTACATATAAGTCATTAAACCCATCATTATTTGCATCGAATATTACTGCATCAATATCTTCAAATTGGGCTTCTGTAGTGATATCTCCTAATGGCGTCTTCACAAAACCACCGTTGGTTTCCTGAATAAAAATATGTCCTTGAGACCCAAATGCCGCTCCAATATACAGATCTTCTAAACCATCATTATTGAGATCTCCCTTTGCTAAAGAAGGACCAAATCTGGACATTCTGTGAGGTAATAATATTTCTCTATTATAATCATCAAATTCATTCTCATTGTGACTGACCTCAATTAAATTTTCCTCTGAAAATAATGGAATAGCTTCAGTTTTGTTAACCAATCTGATGTTGGGATTCGATTTGGAAGATTCTTTGTAGTAAACTGAAAGTACTTGATTCGATTGAATTGCATCAAACTCCTGACTACTTCCATCAGGCCATAAAACACTCATCTTTAGAACATCCTCATTACCCAATCCAATATGAATGAACGGCTCTACTGAAGATTCATATCCACGAACCATGGTGTGCTCATGGTAGATGTCTTTAGTTTGTGTTTTTAAATAAACCTTTGTCCCAATACCAAGCGGATTAGCTGATGGTCCAACCAATTGAAGTCTCAAGTATTTTTTCTCTGAATTCTCACTAGAGAAATTTTCGAATATAGTAGCAACTGAATCAATGTTATTGACCACTAAGTCCAGGTCTCCGTCATTATCAAGATCACCATAAGCTGCACCGTTTGAGAAGCCTTCAAACTCAAGTCCCCATTCCTTATTGACTTTTGTAAATTGATTCCCGGGACCATTTTTGAAAATGTAATTATCAACTTTTTTGTAAGGCATTCTCTCGGTGAGATCCATAGGTGAAAGCTCCTTGTATTTCACTTTCAGGCCCGTATCAGTTCTTTCTAACCATGAGAAGTAATCCCTATTATTAATATCTCTTCTGGTACCATTGGTAATGTATAAATCTTTGAATCCATCATTATCATAATCAGCAAACAAGCATGACCAGCTCCAATCCGTTTTGTCCAAACCATTCAACTTGGCCTGGTCGCTAAAAAATGGCACACCTTCTGGATTTATACCCTGGCTTACCTGTAGAGTATTGAACATGTATTGGTAATGAAAACCTGCATCTACAATTTTCCAAAAACCTGGAATATCCATTGAAGACATGTTCGCCTTAGATCTGAAATTGTCCTTTGGAGTCATGTCTACCTGAACCAGATCCAGTAACCCATCTCCATTAATATCTCCAGCATCCACTCCCATTCCATAGAATGCGGTGTGTTTCATAGCAGTCTGAACCTGATCTGTAAATGTTCCATCACCATTGTTGATATAGAATTTGTCAGGCGTATGAAAATCATTTGAAAAGTAGATATCAGTCAATCCGTCATTATTGAAATCTGAAGTAAGCACTCCTACAGATAAACCATAATTGATCAAACCAGCTTTTTCAGTAACATCTGTAAAGTTTCCAGCACCATCATTTTCATATAAATGATCTGATTGATCCCATGTTACATTATCAGTTAATCGTTTGTAATCTTTAACAAGTGAGGCAAATGGAGTTGGCTCATAATTCGCTACCAAGACATCCAGATCCCCGTCTTGGTCGTAATCTAAAAATGTGGTTTGAATTGAATAGCTCTCATCAGCCAATCCCCTTTGAGTGGCCTCATCTTTAAAGACGGGAATACCTTCATCGTTATTCCCTTGATTGACATATAAAATGTTTTTTCTGTTGGTCCATTTACCAGCTACTGACACATATATATCAAGTAATCCATCAGTATTGATATCGACAACTGAGCATCCAGTTATCCATCGATTATCTCCTTCCGTGCCTGATGTTTTCGTAATGTCTTGAAATTGCATCTCACCTTGATTGAGATACATTTTGTTCTCCACCATATTACCTGTGAAATAAAGGTCTTGAAGACCATCATTATTGAAGTCTCCAATTGCAACACCTCCACCCATGTAGAAATACCCATAGGAGAAATAGTTCATTGAATCATTGACTTCCAATCTGTTTTCAAAATCCACCCCAGATTCTGAAGGAAGCAATGTTTTAAAGATCTTTTTGGAAGACGTTTTCTCTTCCTTTGCACACGAGAATAGTGCAATGATTAATAGAAGGGTAAGTGCTCTTTTCATTGTTTTTTGGCTGTAAAAAATGAGAAGCTAAGGGTAAGAAGGGGATGCCATATCATGACACCCCTTAATAACCAATGTAAAATAAAATGAAGAAAATTTAATTCTCTTTAACCGACTAGTAGTTTGGATTTTGTGACAAACCACCTGCCAGAACCTCATCCTGAGGTATCGGGAACAATTCGTGTTTACCAGCCTGGAAGCCATCTAATTCCTGAGTTGCCAGACCCCATCTGATCAAATCAAGATATCTATGACCTTCGAATGCTAATTCTAATTGTCTCTCCGTTACAATATCATTTAATGTAAGTGTAGTTAAGTCTGCAAGACCAGCTCTGTTACGAACCTGATTGATGTACCCAAGAGCTGTAGCACTACCACTGTTGTTGAAATGAGCTTCAGCAGCCATTAATAGGACATCTGCATATCTCATTAATCTCCAGTTAGTACCATAGTTTAATTGACCTACATCTCCATCAGACTCAGAGTTGAAAGAACCATACTTTCTTCTGATGTAACCCTCGTAATCATAAGCATTGCCAGTAGCAGATCCTCCAGCATCGATTAACTCTTGCTCAGACCAAACAGTGTGCTGTCTTCTTAAATCAGCAGCAGTAAATGCATCATACATTTTCTGAGTAGGTTGGTTGAATCCCCATCCTACAACCATTGAGTCAGTAAGAGTGAATTCTCCTTCTCTAGGTCCCATTAACTGAATGTGGATATTAGATTCAGCTCTTTGACCCCAAGCAAATCCATTACCTCCCCAGTCGTAACCGAAAGTCTCAATGAAGACAGCTTCGAAGATTGATTCAGTTCCAAGCTCAGCTGCTTCAGAAAATACTGCACCAAAGTCAGCTTCTAATCCGTACTCACCAGAGTTGATCACCTGATCAAGTGCTGAAGCAGCCTCAGCCCATTCTTCCTGGAATAGGTGTGCTCTACCTAATAAGCTTTGAGCTGTACCTCTACTTACTCTAAATCTATCAGAAGCATCGTAAGCGCTCTTCACAGGAAGTACCGCTGCTGCCTCAGTAAGATCCATTTCAATTTGATCATAGATTTCAGATGCTGCTACTCTTGTTTGCTGATATTGATCAGGAGTTAATTCATCCAAAATCAATGGAACATCACCAAATGCAGTAACTAATTCAAGGTAGAAATAAGCTCTTAGAGCTTTTGCTTCTGCAATGTATCTCTCTCTTATAGGAGTAGAAGCCTCTACGTTATTAATTACCAGATTCGCTCTGTAAATACCCCAGTACTGGATACTCCAAAGTGCATATACCGCTGTATTTGCTGCATCAAAGTTCATATCATCCAGATTCTGATAAGGTAACTGGTCAGAAGGATCACTACCTCCACCTGTACCTTCATCAGAAGGAAGTGTCTTAACTAAAATCGGGCTAGCCCAACCCCAGTTATTCTGGTGCCACTGAAGAATGTCATAAGTAGCAAATAATGCCTGACTTGCATCTTCATCCGTATTGTAGAATGTTTCTACATCCAGTCTATTTGGATCTGCAACATCAATAAAGTCATCACATGCACTAATCACGATAAATGTTAGTGCCATAAATGAAAGAACTGCTTTATAATTAAATTTCATATTCATCATTATTTAAAAGCCAACATTTACACCAAAATTGAAAGTCCTAGAAGAAGGATAGAATCCTCTATCAACTCCTATTAGCTGAGAATTGAAACTAGATGCTTCAGGATCAAGACCAGGATAGTCTGTGAAAGTGAAGAAGTTGTCGAATGACACATAAATTCTAGCAGTGCTTAAGCTGATGTTATCCAAAACTGTTTTTGGAAAATTATACCCGAATTGTAATTGCTTAATTCTCATGTAATCTCCACTAAATACCATGAAGTCACTTTGGTAAGCAACACTTGCATCAGCTGTAGCTCTGAACCAATCATTTGTAGGATTATTCTCAGTCCATCTGTCATCAAAGAAGAAAGAAGGCTTGTTAGAAGTAATTCTATCACCTCTTTGGAAACCGATTAGCTTCTCGCTACCAACTGTTCCTTGTAGGAACATTGTTACGTCAAATCCCTTATAGTTAACATAGATTCTACTACCATAAAGAACATCTGCATAAGGATCTCCAATGTAAGTATGATCGTCAGGTGTAATTTGACCATCACCATTTGTATCAACAGGGATTGGATCACCTGGTACTGCTGTATGAGGAGTAGCTGCATCTAAAGTTGCATTGAATGCATCAATTTCTGCCTGATCCTGGAATATTCCATCAGTTTCATATCCTCTGAAATACCATGCAGGAAGACCTTCTTTGAATCCAGTTGCATTCCATCCTGAAGTACTGATACTTGGCCCTAATACTTCTTCGATGTTCTCGTTAAGCTGAGTTACTTCATTGTCGATGAATGATGCGTTTGCACTTACTTCATAACTGAAGTCTCCAACATTGTTTTTGTAGTTTAATGCAATTTCAATACCTGAATTCTTGATAGCTCCAAGGTTTACAGGAGGTGCATTGTTTCCAACGAAGTTTGCAATGAAACCAGTAGTGATTAGATCTTTAGTCTCTTTGCTATACCAGTCAAAGTTTAAAGAAAGTGCGTCGTTAAGGAATCCAGCTTCGAAACCTAAGTTGATTTGCTCAGAAGTTTCCCAAGTAAGGTCTCTGTTAGTAAGTACTCCTGGCTCAGCACCAGTTTGAAGTTGTCCATTTCCATCAGGATACTGGAATCCAAAATTGATAGTACCTTTCCACTGACCTGGAAATAGGTTAGAAAGAGAACCATTTTGTCCCCAGCTAGCTTTCACTTTCAAGAAGTTCATTGCAGAAACGTTGAAGAAATCTTCAGCACTTACTACCCAACCAGCAGATACTGCAGGGAACACACCCCACTTATTACCATCAGCCAACATTGAAGAACCATCTCTTCTGATTGAAGCATTTAATAAATACTTCTTACCGTATGAATATGATAATCTACCATAAACGGAAGCAAGAGTTCTTGTAGCCTCACTAGCATCTGCGTTTGTACCGTTTACTCTGTCAGGAACAGAAGTTAAGAATGCGAAATTGTCATTTTCCTGGATCAGACCTGTACCAACTCCAGAAATGAAGTCCTGGAAGTTCTCAAAAATTGATGTTCCTACTAAAACCTGGAAATCATTCTCTCCAATTGTTTTCTCGTAGTTAGCGAAGTTCTCCCACTGAACTCTGTAGTCTCTGTAAGAAACCTGAGAAATAGCAGCCTGTCCTGATTGTCTTGTATCAGTAAACCAGAAAGAAGGTTGCCATTGGTGGAAAGTACCAAATCTTGAATCAAGACCTAATCTTGAAGTAACAGTTAAACCTCTAAAAGGAGAGATCTCAGTAGAAACAGTTCCAAAGATCTTGTTTTCAATATTACCATTACCTCTAACCTGATCAATTGAAGCAAGTGGATTGTAAATCTCACCACCTACGAAGTTTGACCAAGCGTAGTATTGTCCATTTGGAGCAACTAGTAATTGATCTTCAGAAACAGAACCATCATCAATTCTAGTTTGTAGGAAATCAGGAATTGTAGAAGTATAAACCGGAGTTGCAGGATCCATAAGGATTGCATTGGAAATTACACCACCAAATTCTGAATCTTCAGTGATACCAGTTTTTTGATTTCTGATATATCCAACCTGAGTTTGGAATGCTAACCAATCTTTCACATCACTCTTCATGTTCAATCGAACATTGTATCTGTTGTAGTTGGACTTATCACCACCAATCACACCATCCTGGTCATAGTAACCTAGTTGCAGGAAGTAAGTGTTTTTAGCAGAACCACCGCTTACAGATAAAGTATGCTGTTGGAAAGGAGCATCCTCAAAGATCTCATCTAACCAGTTAGTACCATTACCAGAAACATCAGCAGGTGTTCTACCTAAACCAGCTTCTTCCATGTAGATAGCATGCTCCTGAGCATTCATCAGATCTAATGTGTTATCGACACTCTGAGTACCATATTGGAATTGATAGTTAACTTCAGCAGGACGGTTTGTTGAACCAGACTTAGTTGTGATAATCACAACCCCGTTACCTCCTTCAGCACCATAGATAGCAGCAGACGCTCCATCTTTCAATACATCAAATGATTCAATCTCATTTACAGAAAGGAAAGAGATATCTGTAGTTCTCATTCCATCTACAATATAAAGTGGCTCAGAGTTACCATTAGAACCTGTACCTCTTACCCTTACATTGAATCCACTACCAGGAGCACCTGATTGTGGCTGCACAGAAATACCAGCGATCCTACCTTGAATTGCCTGCTGCGCCTGACCTGCAGATAAGTTTTTGATTTCCTCAGAATCAACACCAGCAACTGAACCTGTTACAAGTTTTGATTCTACTGTTCCGTAACCGATTACAACTACTTCTTCAAGTGCAGTAAGATCGGATTCTAAACCGACATCAATCACACTTCTGTTACCCACTGCAACTTCAGTACTCTTGAAACCGACAAAAGAAAATACTAGTACATCCTGATCAGCATTAAGACTCAATGAGTAGCTTCCATCGAATCCTGTAACTGTACCTGTAGATGTGCCCTTTACTAATACGTTCACTCCTGGCATGGGCTCGCCAGCATCATCGGTTACCACACCAGAAACTGTCTTCTGTGCATATAACCCTGTCCCGGTTAGTAGTAGCATTACCAGGACCAAAATAGGAATCCGTTTGATTCCCTTCACGTAAGTTTTTCTCATAAGCGAAGCTTGTTAGATTGAAAAATTTTGATTTAATCTCATTTCCAAACTTCCAAATTTCTTCGCCTCATTTGGGTGGTTAATTGTTCCAGGATAGGCAGGTGAATAATGCAAACGTTTGCGATTGCTGCATTTTTAGGGCGGTTTTATGCCTTTTCTTGTCCGTACTCAGACGGATTTACACCAAATTGTTTTTTGAAACAAAATCTAAAATACTGTAAGTCGTTGAAACCTACCTGATAAGTGACTTCTGCAATGGTCATTTCGTTTTGTTTAAGAAGCTGAGCAGCTCTCTTTAAACGAAGTGATCGGATAAATTCATTAGCCGATTGACCAACAAGCCCTTTCAGTTTTCTATACAATTGAGTTCGACTTAACCCTATCTCTCTGCAGATATGATCTACATTCAATTCTGAATTGTCAATGTTATCTTCAATAAAAGAGATTAGCTTCTTTAAGAACTCCTGATCCTTTGAAGCAATCTTCACTTCTTTAGGTTCAAGATCGAAATCTTCCTGGTTGAATAATTGATTTTTAAGTCCGTCTCTGGTTTTAAGGATGTTCTTAATTCTCAATTCCAGGAGCTTCGGATTGAAAGGTTTAGTAACGTAGTAATCCGCTCCAATTTCAAAACCTCTTTCTGCACTTTCATTAGATGCTTTTGCTGTAAGTAGAATAATAGGAATGTGACATGTTTTAGCATCCTTTTTAATTGCTTCACACAATTCATAGCCATTCATTTCGGGCATCATAATATCCGAAACTATCACATCGGGGATATGTTCCTTTGCCAGGGATCTTGCTTCTTCTCCATTGCAGGCTTCAAGTATTTTGTAATTTGTTACCAGGTGCTCGCTAATGAAGGTTCGCATATCTTCATTGTCCTCAGCAATTAGGATTATTGGCAGATCGTCTTCATCATCTTTAGGTTCTCCTATTTCTTCTCTGGCATTTAATGCAGATTCTGCTGTTAAACCAATTTCAATATTGCTTTCTAAAGTCGCTCTTTCTTCAGAACCATAAGTTTTTTCTTCTTCTTTAAGATGCTCCTCTCCAAGTGGCAGCTGCACTGTAAAGCATGTTCCTTTACCTATCTGGCTTTCAACATGAATATTCCCCTGATGCAGATCAACCAATTCTTTGGTCAACGCAAGTCCAATACCGGTACCTTTTTGCTTTTTATCATCTGTAATCTGGTAGAATCTGTTGAAAATTAATTCTAGTTGATCTTCTGCAATTCCAACTCCAGTATCCTCAATGGTCAATACCAAATGGGTATCAGTCATACTCACCTCGAACCTGACTTTGCCAAATTCTGCGGTGTACTTAAATGCATTACTCAATAGATTGACAACTATCTTTTCCAGCTTATCTTTTTCAAAATACATTGGGATATCCATGGAAGGAAATACACATTTATAATCTATGTACTGCTTTTCCGCATAGGAAGTAAAGGCATGCGCAATAGGTTTCAGAAACTTAACAGCATCTTGTTGAGAAGCTTGCAGTTTCATGTTGCCAGATTCCAGTTTCGATAAATCTAATAGTTGATTGATTAGTCGGAGTAATCGCTCAGCATTTCTTTGCATGATTCGATACTGGCTTTTTGGTTCGCCTTTATAAGTTCCATTAATTAATGACTTTAGCGGACCAAGTATCAAAGTAAGTGGAGTTCTGAATTCATGTGAAATATTGGCAAAGAATCTGGACTTCATTTCATCCAACTCAACCAATTTGTTCAACTCCAAATGTTCTATTTCTAAATTCTTTTTGAGACGTTCTCTTTTGACTAGTCCGCGATAAACCCATACCAGGCCTGAAAGCACAAACAATGAATAAATGACGAATGCCAGATATGTACCCCACCATGGTTTTGAGATGGAAATTATTACTGATGCTCCTTGTTGATTCCAAATGTCATTGTTATTGGACCCTTTTATTTTGAATGTATAGGTGCCAGGAGGAACATTGGTATAACTCACAGGCAGATATTGATCAGTAAAAATCCAATCTTCATCATAACCCTCCAGCATATAGGCGTACTGATTCTTCTGCGATTGAGCGTAATTCAATACAGCATATTCCAAACTAAAATCATTCTCATCATATTCAAGTTGAATTTTTTCTGAAGCCTGTATAGACCCGAATCCTGTAGTTTGATCTATACCATGAAGGTTAAATCTGGTAATATATACCTCTGGAATATTCTCATTCGTGACCAGTACTTCAGGATAAAACCTATTAAATCCATTTACTCCTCCAAAGAATAATTCCCCTTCCTGGTTTTTGAAACTGGATCTTGTTATGAACTCCGATGATTGGATTCCATCTACAACATCAAAAGTGTTAATAGTCATAGATTCAGGATGGAATTTGCATAGTCCATTATTCGTGCTTAACCATAAGTACCCGGAGTTATCCTCCTGCATGGAGTAGATAAGGTTACTTGGAAGTCCGTCTTTTGTCGTAAATCTGGTGAAGGAATCTTTATCTTTATTATACAGGTTTAGTCCTCCGCCTTCGGTTCCAAGCCATATATTGTTTTTACTGTCTTCAAAAACAAAAAGGGCAATGTTGTGACCTAAACTGGAGTCATCATTTTCATTTAACTCATAAACTTTCAACTCGGTAATATTATATCCCTCATCCACCTTCACCTTAAATACACCATGTCCCTGAGTACCTATCCAAATTGCATGATCACTGTCTTCATGTAAACTTATTACTCTTCTGCCAGGAAGTGATAATTTGGACTCATCTTCAACCGGCAGGTGTTTGAACTTCTTATTCTGAGTATCATAAATACTTACACCATCCCGGAATGCCCCTATCCAAACATTCCCCAGATGATCTTCCATAATATCAAAAATATCATTGCCACATGGCCCTTTATCAATCTGATCGCTTGTTCTGAAAATTTCCACAGAGCTATTCTTATACGACCTTCTGGTAACTCCTCCTTCCCATGCTGCGATCCAAAGATCATTGTTTCGATCGACCAAAAGATCCACAATTGCATTGCTACCTCCGTATTGACTCATGTCGTAGTGTCGCTCAACTTCATTCTTGGCTAGGTCAAAATAATTTAGCCCACCACCATCAGTGGCTATCCAAACCTTCCCGTTTTTATCAGAGGCGAAGCTGGAAACCATGTTATGACTTATTTCGCTATCTCTGTTTGCCTTATTACGGATATGTCTGAATCTATGATGATATGGGTCTACCTTAGCTACTGCACCATTAAATGTACCTATCCATATCACCCCTAGCTTATCTGCGTATATTGACCATATAGAATTACTAATAGTCGATCCCTCCGGATCAACCAATGGTTTCTCCAACAAATTCTTGGTAACTGGATCGTATATAAAAAGTCCTCCATTTTCTGTTCCAATCCAGATTTTCCCTTCTACATCCTCCGTGATAGACATTACTGGAAACTGATAAAGCCTATCTAAAGCCTTCTTATTATTAGAGCTGATTTTTTTAAACTGATACTTGCCATCATCATAATTGATCGTATAAATCCCTCTCTGACAACCGACCCAAAGCAGATCCTTGGTTTTTAAAAATCTGCGTACTTTATCACTTTCTAATTCTGGTTGGTTTTTAACAGTGTATGTAATGAATCTGCTACTCTTCTTATCATATAAATTAATTCCATCCCAGGTACCCACCCATAAATTACCCTGATGGTCTTCTTCTATATCTGTTACATCATTATTAGATAAACTGCTTGGGTCATCTACATTGGACCAAAATCTTTCTACATTTCCTGTTGCTAAATCAAGCTTGTTGAGACCTTTTGAGGCAGTGGCTACCCAGAGACTGCCGGTTTTGTCAAGAAGAATGCTATTGATATTGTTACTAGATAGTGAATTGGAGTTATTCTCCTGATGTTTATAGGTTACAAATCTATCTTCAAGGTATATGTACTTCGAAATTCCAGCTCCCTCAGTTGCTATCCAGATATCTCCTTTATCATCAACACTTAAATCTCTTATATAACTACTTTCCGCAAAAGCTTTACCTGATGGATCGTCCAGTACCTCGTAATTGACTCCATTAAATTTGTTGAGTCCAAATCTGGTACCAAACCACATAAACCCGTAAGAATCCTGAGTAATTACTGTAACTGATTTCTGAGATATCCCCGCTGGTAGTCGTTCAAATTTTACTTCCTGTTGTGCATAGGTCAACTGACCCCATAAAAGAGTAGCGCAAAATAAAATTTTCTTCATAGTCTAAAAATACTCATAATATGAGGGAATTTTAACGAGGTGGAATATTTACCCACCCCTTTTGGAATAGTTCCAATTAGAATTAGCAAAAATTGAAAAATTTATACTTGCACATATTGAAAATATTCTCCTAAATTGGGCTCGCATAATTCTCAAATCTAATCATGAAATACATCCTTTACATCACAATCTGTGTAACTCTCATTGCCTGTAATACAACTTCAAACACCAAGAAAGAAGAAATCTCGAATACTCCTAAAACTATTGGGTCAATTGAGAGATTGGATGATCAAATCAATAGTCTTGTTCCTCAAGATGCAAAAGTTGAAATCCTAGCTGAAGGTTTCACCTGGGCTGAAGGACCTGTTTGGGTTCCTTCATTAAATGCAGTTCTATATACAGATGTTCCGGAGAATACTATCTATAAATACAAAGAAGGAGAAGGTAATTCAGTTTATCTCAGACCTTCAGGATATACCGGCATTGCTCCAACTTCAAGAGAGTCCGGTGCAAATGGCTTAATATTGGATGCTGAAGGAAATCTTCTGATGTGCCAACACGGCGACCGAAGGGTAGCTAAAATGGCCGCTCCACTACATAACCCGGAAAGTAGCTTCATTACTTTGGCAGACCAATACGAAGGAAAAAAATTCAGTAGCCCAAATGATCTCATCATGAGTTCCAACGGTGATATTTACTTTACTGATCCTCCTTACGGATTTACAGGTCAGGATGCTGACTCATTAAAGGAGATGTCGTTTAATGGGGTGTATAAATTGGATAGTGCTGGAAATATCAGCGTGATTTCAGAAAACCTCACACGACCGAACGGCCTGGCTCTATCTAAAGATGAAAAAACGCTTTATGTCGCTAATTCTGATCCCGAAAAAGCCTTATGGATGGCTTATGATGTAACTGATTCCGGAGTTGAAAACGAAAGGGTATTTCTTGATGTAACTGAAATGATTGGTGATGAAAGAAAAGGTCTACCTGACGGAATGAAAGTACATAGCAGTGGGAATATTTTCGCAACTGGCCCTGGTGGAGTGCTTGTTATTAGTCCAGAAGGAAAGCACCTGGGAACCATTATGACTGAGCTGGCTACAGCAAACTGCGCTTTTAATTCTGATGAAAGCATTCTTTTCATGACTACTGATGACTATCTCACTCAAATCAAATTGAAATAAGTATAAAACAACTAACTTTAAGCTACCTCCAGCCAAAGCGGTAACTTTTAACTATTTCAATACGAGTGGACGAAATTTCTATAGTCAACTTGCTCAATACCATTAAGAGCAAGACTTCTTCTTTTCAGTGGCAGCTAACATGTAAATATGACAATGGCAAAGGGGTAACCGTGATGGAGATCACCTTCTTTGATCAACGAACAAATGGCAATTTTGGCAAGGTCATATACAAAAACACATCCGGTGAGGTAATCCAGGGTAATTACAAGAATTTACCCCCATTTGAAAAAGGGATGGGAGTTATGGACGCCATCCTGGATATTATGAATTTCGAAATTGCCTAAAAACTTCAATATGAGCATTTAATACGTTCGTAGACACTTCTTGCTCGTTCATCGATATGTTCCAAATGTTATGATTGTGTTACCTATATTGAAGTAACAATTCAATCAGCAAGCATATGATTAATGGAATAATAAAGACAGCTTTGGTATTATTACCGTTAAGTGGATTAAACCAGGGAGAGCTTAATACGATAGAGAATCCTTCTTCAGTTCATGAAGTATTCGTAGATCAAAATTCAATCGACAGAGAGTTCTTTGACTACAAAATATTTCTGGATGAGAAACACATCTCAAAACTACCTGAAGAAATCAAAATCAAGAAAATTAAGAAGTATAAAAATAGCTTAATCTCCTAAGCTATATTTGGGGATGGCCCGAATCAAAATCGACACCCCAAAACCAATCCTATTCGAAACGACTGTAACAGTCACTATCTCTGATATCAATTACGGCCAGCATCTGGGCAATGACAAAGTGCTGTCAATGATGCACGAATCAAGATTAAGGTTCGTCAAATCTCTGGGCTATAAGAATGAAGTCAGTATAGAAGGCAACATTGGTATCATTATCTCTGATTCTGCAATCGAGTACAAAGCAGAAGGATTTTATGGTGATGAAATCATTAATCAAATTGGCATCTCCGATCAATCAAAATATGGTTTTGATATGCTTTACCTGCTGATCAGAAAGTCTGATCAAAAGACCATTGCAAAAGGAAAAACTGGTGTGTTGTTCTTTGATTATGGAATAAGAAAATTATCTCCAGTGCCTGAAAGTTTTACGAAACGAATTGATGAACTCAATTTGAATTCTTAAATCATAATTATCATTTGTGGTGGGAGTTGAGTAAATTAATTGCAACACATGTCCGCCTGCCTATGAAATTAAGCTCTTGCCTGCTAGTAGCGCTCCTAAGTTGCCTTAATATTATTGCACAAAATCAGAGTTATCTGGATTCTTTGAAACAAAAGCTGCAAATTGAGAGTGACCCTAAACTACTATTTGACATCAATGATTTAGTCGCTGCACACTTTTTGGAATACAGTTTCGATTCATCATTGCACTATGTTCAAAAAATGGACGATCTACTTGATCAACTACCAAAAGAAGAGTTTCAAAGAAGAGCCCTGATTATGAGGGGCATGGTCTATGATTATAACTACAAGTTTGATAGCGGTAAAATGTATTACCGAAAAGCCTATGACTTAAGTTTAGAAACTAATGACAAGAAAGGGGCTGCTGTGTCATTATTTAACATAGGAACGGTCTTCATTTTTGAGAATATAGTGGATTCAGCTGTTTATTACTTTTTAAGATCTGAACCAACATTCAAAGAAATTGATGACAAACAAAATTTAGCCCGACTCTACAATAATGTGGGTAAAATTTATCGTATGACTGAAAAGTATGATGCTGCAGTAGATATATATAAAAAGTCAGTTGACATCAAGCTGGCTTTGGATGACAGGAAAGGGTTAATGAACAGTTATACCAACCTAAGCTCTGCTTACTTATCTGATGACAAATATGACAGTGCTCTTAAATATTCTCTTAAAACAATAAGTCTATCAAAACTAGAAAACGATATGGCTGCTTATAAATGGGAATTGCTAAATGTAGGGGCCATATATGTGAAGTTGGAAGATTTTGAAAACGCCTTATCCTCATTTCAGGAGGCTGAAGAAATAAAAAATCTGGATGAACAAACCCCATTTCTCAACAACTTGTATTTCAACCTGGCTTATTTGTATTTCACAAAAGATGATTTGAAAAACGGAAAAAAATATCTGCAATTGGCTTTGGATGTTGTGGATGAAGCCAAACTTAAGGAGCCTGCCATGCAGATTTATCAACTGGCATACGAATATTACAAGCGAACAAAGAACCCTAAACTGGCACTAAACTATTTTGAGAAGTACCACACTTTACAAGAAGAAATGGTCTCCCAACAAGCCGTAAAGCGAGCAACAGAACTAGAGCAACAATACGAGAAAGAAAAGCGTGAACGCCAAATTGCAGAGCTGGAAGCTGAAAACGTCAATGCAGAACTGGACCTTAAAGTATCCGAAAATCAACGAAACATTTTTATTCTTTCCTCATTACTCGGGCTTATAGTCGCGGCATTTTTCTTCTATCGTTTAAGTATCAAAAGACGAACAAATAAGGTGCTGGAGGAGAAAAATGGGATCATCTCTAAATCATTAGCGGAAAGAGAGAATTTACTCAAGGAAATCCATCACAGAGTCAAAAACAATCTTCAAATAATTAGTAGTCTCTTAAGTCTCCAGGCAGATACTATAGAAGACAAAAATGCCCTTGATGCTGTAATTGAAGGTCAAAATCGTGTGAAATCAATGGCCTTAATACATCAAAACCTTTACCAAACCGATGAATTGTCGAGCTTGTCGATACATGAATACATTGAAAATCTTATTGAGTCGCTTTTCAGGTCTTTTGGAGTCACTGAATCTCAGGTGAGCTCTAAATTGGAAATTGAAGATATAAAGTTTGATATCGATACTATCATTCCTCTGGGGTTGATAATAAATGAGTTAATCACAAATTCACTAAAATATGCTTTTACTGAAACAGAAGAAGGAGAAATCTATATAGGCCTACACCAGAAAGATCAGGGTATTTTATTAGAAGTAAAGGACAATGGAAAAGGGGTGGAAACCGAAGAAATTGACAAATCAAAGTCTTTTGGAATGCGGTTAATTGAAGCCCTGTGCATGAAACTCAAAGGAGAGTTAACCATTTCCAGTGATTTGGGAACTAACACACAATTACTCATCAAAAACTACAAATTGATCTCATGAGCTCAAAACTGTTAATTGTAGAAGATGAAATTATAGTGGCAATGGACATTGCAGCAAAATTAGAAAAGGCGGGGTACGAAGTTTCAGGGTTTGTTAGCAATGCTAAAGACTGCTTAGAAAAGTTGAAAGGCAATAATATTGACCTAATCCTTCTTGATATCAACATTGAAGGTGACACAGACGGCATAGAATTAGCAAAACTCATCAATGGTTATCATAAAGTCCCATTCATATTTCTCACTTCCTACTACGATAAAAATACAATTGCACGGGCCAAAGAAACCTCTCCCAAAGCCTATCTCATCAAGCCATTTAATGTGGAAGAGCTTGTTGCAAATGTAGAAATGGCCCTTTTCAAGTCCGCCCCAACTTCCAACAATTCAGACCCTTCACCTGATAAGTTTTTTGTACGTCAGGACCATCAATTATTATCTCTGGACCAAAGCGACATCTATTATGCAGAGGCATATGACAACTACACTTACATACACACCGCGACTGAAAAGTACCTGATCAGTCATACTCTGAAGAGTGTTGAACAAAAGCTATCAAGCGCCAATTTTGTCAGGGTTCATCGGTCCTATTTGATCAATTTTCACAAAATAACCTGTGTGGGGGAAGGTTTTGTGTACCTGGATGACTACCAAATTACTGTAGGCCAAAGCTATAAATCCGACTTGTTTGACAGATTCAAAATCCTCTGAAAAAATTCACTAGAAGTAAATAGTGTTCCACTAAAAATAATGGTGGCTCTACTAAAACTGTCTTGAGCCGGATTATGTCACTCCGTAGATTCATCTTCACTTTAACCAATTACCAAGATGAAACTAAAAACTACGACTGTCTTGTGCTGTCTGTTTCCAATGATTGCATTCTCGCAATTTACAGGCAAATGGGACCAAACTATTTCTTCAGATTATGATGTCCTGGTGGATGTGGGCTATGATAATAGTCAAAATGTCTATTTACTAGGGAAAAAAGCTAATACAGATGATGATATCATCCTTGTCAAGTACAACAGCTCAGGAAAGGTATGGGCAAGAACCTATGATTCCGGAGACGATGATGAACCTAAAAGACTACAGGTAGATGCCTCTGGAAACTCCTACATCGTTGGATCAGCAGACCAGGGTTCAAAACCTGAGTGTCTAGCATTAAAATATAACTCATCAGGAACTTTGCAGTGGGATGATACTTATGATTATTCCAGTAGTACTTCAGGTGCTGGTGGAATTTATAATGATGCTCAGTTGGTGGGAAGCACACTTTATGTTGTGGGAGATCAGTATTCTGGGGCGGTAAACAATCAGGATATTGTACTAGCCAAATACACTTCTGGGGGTTCTCGAACATTGCGACTTTACTCCAGCAGCTTATATGAATATGGTAAAAAAATCAAAGTGGTAAGTACCACAATACACATTGCTGCTATAGAAACCATAAATGATGACCTTATCTACCACAAATTTTCAACTAGCTTCAATAGCTCTTCCAACCCAAGCTCAACCGCCACAACCAGTTCCACCTGGACGGAGATAGTTGATTTTGACATTAGTGGTAGCAATGCAGTTTTTGTAAATGACATAGGAAGCTCCACTGGAATTATCACCTATAATGGGTCCTTCTCGAGCACAACCGATTCAGATATAGATGATGTAACAGACGTTTTGTTAGATGGATCAACCGCGATTTTAACGGGAAGGGAATGGGTGACTTTTTCTTACAGAATGGTTATTGCAGGTTACTCAGTTTCCAGTGCAACCCGTTCTTTCTGGACAGACCTGGAGCCAAAACCATCAAATGATGATCACCAAGCCTTCTCTTCCGGAGGAATAGCGCTATTCGAAAATTCTGCAGGTGAATATGTGGTTGCTGGTAATATGGTGGCAGATGATGACCCAACTGATGGAAACCCTGCAATCAATCCATATATAGGATTTGTCACTTTTAATAGCAGCGGTATCCAACAAGAATTCTCACTTTATGAAACAGGTGGATCGGTAACTCATGCGATTGAGGATTCCAATAATGGAGATGTAATACTAGTAGGTTCCAAAATATTTAATCTCTGCAACCCTCCCACTCCTGATTTGGGAACCGATATTACTGAAGATTTTGATCCTTCTGGAAATTCGATTTTACTTGATGCTGGCTCTTTCAGCAGCTATGACTGGTCAACAGGAGCTACCACACAAACGATCAGTGTCTCTACTGAGGGTAGTTACTCCGTTACAGTCACCAATAGCTCCGGTTGTCCGGCTACAGATGAAATCAATGTAAACATCAATCCTATTGACCAAACAATCTCATTCAGTGCACTTTCAGATAAGACATATGGGGACTCGGATTTCTCATTAAGTGCAACCGCTTCATCAGGCTTGACAGTTACGTTCACTTCTTTAGATACAGATGTCGCTACAGTTTCTGGAAATACAGTGACAATTGTAGCTCCCGGTGAGGTGACAATAAGGGCTAGTCAAAGTGGGAATGATAATTACAACGCTGCACCAAATGTGGAAAGAACATTTAATGTTGAGTACCTCAAATACTACTGGGTAGGAAATGGAGGTGTATTTGATGATTACGCCAGCCACTGGGCCACAACCTCAGGTGGAAGCACCATGCATACAAGTGCTCCAAATCAATATTGCGATGTATTCTTTGATGCTAACTCATTTACTACAACTGGCCAAACTATCACTGGAAGCAATTTGTCTTGCCATGATCTGGATGCAAGTTTGGCTACAAATGCACCAGTATTAGATATGGACGATATCGATATATTCGGTTCATTTTGGTCAAACGCTTCAGTTATAAATCAATCTGGTTCCACTGGATTTGTTTCAAGTGAAAGCGAAGAAATTGGGATTCAGGGGACTGTTGATGTTACTGGAAACTGGACTTTTGGAACCGTTACAGGACAAGGGCAATGGACCATTACAGAAAGCTTTACAATCGACGCAGCTGCATTTAATATCTATTTCGGTTCTATTGTAATTGATAATGGTACCATTTTAACTATTGAGAGTTCACCTATTAGACATATGAACACCTCCGGTCTGGTCAATAATGGATCAATAGTATTTGAATCGGCATCCAATTATTATAGTGTTTCTTCAGCTGTACTTTCAGGAACCGGAACCATGACTTTCAAAAGGAATCCAACATTTAACAATACAGGACAATACAGCATTTTTGGATCTCCAATCACAAATGGTTCTACATCCAGTTTGGGTTCAATAGTATACAAGTACGATGAGTCTCAAGATTTTGGAAGTGATGACGGTCTGGCAAGGTTCATTAAAGTGACTTCACCAGAAACAATGACTCCAGGGAAAGGCTACTTTTCAGCTTTTAATGGTGAGGTTTCATTTACAGGCACACCAAATAGCGGCACAATCGACGTTCCGCTGGAATTCAATACCAGCACAGGGGATGAGGCAAACTACGATGGTTTCAACTTGGTATCAAATCCTTATCCCGCTGGTTTGAATTACAAAACATTTCTTGATGAAAATAAAACATCTGGTGCGATTACAGGAAGCATGTACCTCTGGCTTGATGGAGGCTCACAAAATGGCAGAAGATCTAGTTCTGATTACATGGTAGTGAATGAACTGGGATCTGTCTCTGGAAATACAACTAGTACTTCAATACTCGACAACACCTACATTGCTTCCTTTCAGGGATTTTTTGTGAAGGCAACAGGAACTGGTCAAACATTAACATTCACTCAGAATATGACATTTGAATTTGGAAGTTGGGACTATCTTTTCTTCAGAGAAGAACAACAGGATGAGGACCAATACAAAACCATTAAAATAAAAATGGATAAAGGTGATCTGCACAGTGAAACCTTAATTGGCCTTATTCATGATGCGAATCTATCTCCAAACGATTCATACGATGCACAGAAAATATTTGGCAACCGTGATTTTAACATTTTTACTAACTCTGATGAAATGTACATGGCTATTCAGGGAATTCCGGAGTTGCAAGAAAACTCAATTACTGTGCCTTTAGGGACAGAAGTTTCTGAACCCGGAATATACACACTCAGTGTAGACAAATCGGAATCATGGGACCCTGTAGATTTAGTATTCCTTTTTGATGCTTTAAACCAGAGCTATACACTAATCAATGATAACTCAATACAGCTGACACTTACAGAAGGGTTTAACACAAATAGATTTCAGCTGATTTTCTCAAAATCTTCACCTCTGTCAACAAATGATTTGAAATTGAACTACTTAATCAGTTTCGGAAATCAGAAGATCAATATATCAGGAATGCTTGATTCTGAAAACCTGAACCTTGAGGTGTATAACCTATCTGGAAAAATGATTTGGGAAGAGCCAGTAAGACCTGTTTCCAATGAAATATTCAGTGAATTCAACCTGAAAAACAATCAAGTCTATTTGATAAGACTTTCAGATTCCAATAATGTAATCACTTTTAAAGCAGCAAAACAATGAAATATCTATATAAACTCTCAATAGCAATTATCCCACTTTTAACAATTATTCCAAGTGCATTTGCACAAGGAGGACCTCCCGCCACACCAATAGACGGAGGCCTATCTATCCTACTAATTGCAGGAGGAGCTTACGGAGTAAAAAAAGTTCTCGACAACAAGAAGAACCAGCAATGAAAAGGAGGCCGGGAAACCGGCCTCTTCTTATTTTAATGCATTAAATAAAATCTCTATTGGATGTTGGGCATCTCTTCCCGTTCCATCTTTGATCTGATGACGGCAACTTGTTCCTGGAGCTGAAATAATTACATCTTCAGATTGCTTTCGCACAGTCGGAAACAACACCAGCTCACCAATATCCATCGAAACATCATAGTGCTCTTTTTCATACCCAAATGAACCTGCCATTCCACAGCAACCAGAAGGAATCATGTGGACTTTGTAGTTCTTTGGTAATTCAAGTAACTGCTTGGTAGGAGTAACTGAAGCCAAAGCTTTTTGATGACAATGACCATGCAGCTTTATTAATTGCTCGTCTTCTTTAAAACTATCCCCAGAAATATTACCCTTCTTCAATTCCTGAACTAAAAACTCTTCCACCAACAATGCTGATTTTGAGATCTCTGCAGCATTATCTTTATTCTCATTAGTTGCCAATGATAAGTATTCGTCTCTAAAACTTAGAATAGTACTTGGCTCTATTCCCAGCAGTGGAGTCTCAGAAGAAATGTCATTCTTTAATATCTCTAAATTATTATTAACAATCTCCTTAGCCTTCTTCACAAACCCTTTACTCAACCAGGTTCTTCCGCTTTCAAGGATATCAGGTATTTTGACTGCATAACCCAAGCGATCTAGCAGTATAATGGTCTTCTTACCAATTTCCACATCATGATCCTGATAATTGGTGAATTCATCAGCAAAGAAATAGACCGTAGAGTTCGGAGATTCCACAGTTGATTTGAATTCTGTGTCAAACCACTTTCTCAAAGTCTTTTTATTCACCTTTGGGATAGGTCTTTTCTGAGCAAATCCCATCACAGATTTGAATACAGAGCTTGTTACTGAATTGGATACACCCCAATTATACAGCCCTGGAATTTTTTCAGCGATCTTCATTCCCCAGGTTACATTAGCTATCTGCTTAGATCTGAATGGAGCTCCATGTTTTTCATAATAATGCTGAGTGGCTTCTGCTTTTAGTTTTGCCATATCAACGTTTGAAGGACATTCGGACTTACACCCTTTGCAACTAAGACAAAGGTCCAATACCTCTTTTATTTCCTCATGATCAAAAGGATTAGACTGACTGGCATCAGTTTTAGTGATCATTTCCCTAAGGATATTTGCTCTAGCTCTAGTAGTGTCCTTTTCGTTTTTAGTCGCCATGTAACTAGGGCACATAGTTCCGCCAGTAAGCTCCGACTTTCTACAATCTCCAGAACCATTGCAAAGCTCAGCCGCTCTCACATATCCCTGAGTATCACTAAAATCAAAATATGTATCTATTTCTGGAGTTTCCTGTCCAGGATCATACCTTAATCCCTCATTCATTGAAGGAGTGTCAACAATTTTACCCGGATTGAAAATGTTATTTGGATCCCAGGTCTTTTTGACTTTTTTCAGCAACTGATAATTGGCCTCCCCTATCATTTGAGGAATAAACTCACCCCTCAACCTACCATCACCGTGCTCACCACTCAATGAACCATTGTATTTCTTAACCAGAGTAGCAATCTCCTCAGCAATTGTCCGGAAAAGTTGATTCCCTTCTTTGGTTTTGAGATTGATTATCGGCCTTAAATGGAGCTCTCCCGATCCGGCATGAGCATAATGTACACTATACAAATTATGCTTTTTCAGTATTTGATTAAACTCCTCTATATATGCTGGCAGATCATTAACATCAACCGCTGTATCTTCAATTACAGGTGCTGGTTTCGCATCACCAGGTAAATTAGAAAGTAATCCAAGCCCTGCTTTTCTTAAAGTCCAGACCTTTTTAATATCATCACCTTTTACAATCGGGAAGTGATATCCCATTTTGTTGGACTTGAGATCCGATATGAGGTTTTCAACAGATTTATCTAATTCATCTGGATTAGTCTTTGATAATTCTATTACCAAAATCGCCTGAGGATCACCTTCCACAAAAAACCTATTTTGTGCCTGCTCTCTGTTGCTCTTTGTGCACTCCAGGATGTAATGATCCATCAACTCCACAGCTGTTGGCTCATGCTTCAGCGCAACTATATTGGCTCTCAGTGATTCATCGATTGTTTCGCAGTGAAGACACACCAGAGCTTTATGTTTTGGCGGAATATCAACCAGATTCAGTCTAGCTTCAGTAACAAAAAATAACGTACCTTCTGATCCCGCCACCAATTGGCAGAAATTGAAGTCCTCTCCTTCTGTATTGTAAGGATTCGTTTTTGCTAAAAGATCCAGCGCATATCCTGTATTTCTTCTCGGAATGTTCTCTTTAGGGAATTCTGCTGCAATCTGTTTTCTATTCCCTTCATCCGTGAGAATCTCGTGAGTGTTAAAATAGATTTCATTCTCCAACTGACCACTTACATATTGACCGTTAACTCTGGCCATGTAGGCACTTCTATCCAGAGAACCAAAAGTTGTGAAATTGCCGTCAGTAAGAAATCCGCTTGCCTCTATTAAATGCTCTCTTGTACTTCCATAAACTACAGAATTGGCGCCACAAGAGTTATTCCCAATCATACCACCAATCATTGCTCTATTTGCAGTGGAAGTTTCAGGAGCAAAGTAAAGACCGTACGGAGCAAGATGTCTATTCAAATCATCCCGTATTATCCCAGGCTGAACACGTACCCACTTCTCTTCCTCATTAACCTCAATTACCTGATTATAATATTTAGATACATCCACCACAATTCCATCTCCCACAACCTGACCTGCCAATGACGTACCAGCGGTTCTCGGAATCAAAGAAGTGGAATGTGATTTTGCAAATTCAATGAGTTTACTGATGTCTTCATTGTCTTTTGGCACTGCTACAGCCAAAGGAAGTTCCCTGTATGCAGACGCATCTGTAGCATACAGTCTTCTGGTAGTTTCATCAGTATATAATTCTCCCTTAAGACTAAGGGTCTCAAAATTGATACTCATCAGTTCAAATAATAAGGTAAAAGGGTCCCTGTTGAGAGTCCAAAATTAGTAGCAAGGACCGAGAAAAACTTGAGAAAAGTGCTATTTCTTACTTTTCTGAGCCAACACAATACATGTTCTGCTTGGCACATAAAGGCTAAGAAAATGTTCGCCAAAAAGAGTAACCGTTGGATAGCTCATTTCATCATCCACCCTATCAAATCCGCCAAACTGACTTCTATCGCTATTCAGCACAACTTTGTATTTCCCAGGATTAGGAACTCTGAACCTGTAATCTGGAATGGAATTTTGAGTATGAAAATTGAACACAAAAATGAGGTTATTCCTTTCGAATACTAACACCTGATTTTCATTATCCATATTTAGCTGCTGAGCCGGAAGAGCTGATACCACTTCATAAAACTTAGCCATATGGATCATAGCTCCATCAAATGCATTCAGGTACTGATATCTTAAATCGGTATTATCAGCCAGTGACCATTGTCTACGAGCATATTTGTAGCTCCAATTATTACCTTCTCTAGGGAAATCCACCCACTCAGGATGACCAAACTCATTACCAATAAAAGTAAGATATCCTTCCCCTCCTAAGCTAAGCGTAAATGCTCTCAACATTTTATGAAGTGCGATTCCACGATCAATGATGCTACTCTCATAATCCTTATGCATGTGAGTGTACATTTCCTTATCCATCAACCAGAAGGCCAATGTCTTATCACCCACTAATGCCTGATCATGCGATTCAGCATATGCGATGGTTCTTTCACCATATCTTCTATTGGTCAGAGTACCCCATAATTCATGGATGTTCCACTCTTCATCTGATTTGTGCTTCAGGAGTTTAATCCAGTAATCCGGAATACCCATGGCAAGTCTGAAGTCAAACCCTAGTCCACCTTCAGTTACGGGTCTGCATAATCCCGGCATTCCACTCATATCTTCTGCAATGACTATTGCGTCTGGTTTGATTTGCTTTATTAGGGTATTAGCTAATTGGAAGTAAGTCAGCACATCCCAGTCAACATCATTGAAATATTTATCGTAATGGTCAAAGCTAACATGATCACCATGGTGGAAGTATAACATAGATGTAACTCCATCATATCTGTAGCCATCTATATGAAACTCCTCTATCCAGTATTTCACATTGGATACCAGGTACCTTAGAACTTCAGTTTTTCCATAGTTAAAAAGCTTCGAGTCCCAGGCGCTATGAGTTCCTTTTCCCCCAGGATGGAAGTAAAGATCATCTGTACCATCAAATTCATTTAGCCCCTCTGCAATATTCTTCACTGCATGAGAATGCACAATATCCATAATCACAGCTAATCCCAGTTCATGAGCTTTATTGACCATGTATTTCAAATCATCTGGAGTCCCAAATCTGCTTGAAGCTGCAAAGAAGCTACTAACATGATATCCAAATGACCCATAATATGGATGCTCCTGAATGGCCATTACCTGAATTGCATTGTAGCCTAGTTTAGCTATTCTTGGAAGCGTGTTGTCAGCAAATTCTCTGTAAGTACCAACACCTTCCTTCTCCTGCGACATTCCCACATGACACTCATAGATATATGGGTTTTTATTAGCGGATGCTGGAGAGAACTTCTTATCTGTCCATTTAAAAGCTTTTGGCTTATAAGCTACCGCAGCAAAGTCATATGATTTTGGATCCTGAATAACGTATTTGCTGTATGCCGGTATTCTGTCAAGATCACCATTGGCGGCTTTTATATGTACTTTAAACTTAGAATCGGCTTTTAGTTCTTTTTCAGGAATGAAGATTTCCCAGATACCAAATTCGTTTTTGGTCATTTGGTGATCAGTTCGGCTCCAGTTGTTGAAATCTCCGGTAACACTCAAAGATTCTGCTCCTGGTGCCCATTCGCGGTACCACCAGCCTTTTTTCTTTGAATCGTAGTTGAGCCCCATTTCGTTGTAAGCGCTGGCAAACTCTTCAAGGCTTCCATAGTCCTTTTCAATGCCCTTTAAACGACCCTTATATCTATCAATTCTGTTTGCAATTTCCTCCTCGTATGGTGACAACCATGGGTCATTCTTCACTAGTAATGGGGTGCTACTTTTCTCCATATATACCTGATTTTATATTATCCTACTATTGGTTATTGGGAAATGTTGTTTAGGATGGACTACCGCCATTCGAGTAAATATCGCAATTAAAGTGAATAAAAAACCCGTTTCATTGAAAATTTAAAATAATACAGAAATCATTTCGTCTTGTGATTTGGGCTATCTTTTAAAACCATTAAATTTGCTTGCCTGGAACGCAATCTGAAAGCTAGCTACCAAATTCACCTGGTAAAGAATAATTTTCATGAAAAAAACACTTTTGATTGCGGCATCATTTCTTTGTTGTTTTCAATCTATTTACGCATTTAATTTCTCATCAGATTCTCTTTTCACAAAGCAGATTCAAAAAGGAGAACTAGTAGACCCCTCGATGGTTGAAGCATCTGGACTTGCAATATCAAGATCCAATGACGGCTTACTGTGGGCACATAATGATAGTGGTGACAAACCGCGACTTTTTCTAATCTCTCAATCGGGAGACCTTAAACTAACTGTCACATTGAAGGGTGCCACAAATGTAGATTGGGAGGATATCACCTCTTTTCAAAAAGATGGCAAAAACTATCTCTGTGTTGGAGATATTGGTGACAACAAAGCAGTGAGAAAAGAACTAACATTGTATATGTTTGAAGAACCTACCTGGGATGGAACATCTCAAACTTTGGAAGTCGACATTTTTGAATCAATGTCTTTCACTTACGCAGAGGGAGCCAGGGATGCAGAAACCCTGATGGTAGACCCAAAGAACCAAGACATAGTTATCCTTTCAAAAAGAGACCCACAGGCATTAGTTTATCAATTCAAATTTCAGCCAGGTAAAGACTTTGTCATTGAAAAAACCGGAATTATGAAAATTACTGGTTTCACTGCTGGTGATGTGAATGTGATGGGGGATATTATAATTAAAGATTATAATAACATCTATCTGTATCAGTCGGAAGGTGAAAGCGTATCCTCCATATTGATCAATGGCCAATTCATTAAAATCCCTTATAAACCGGAACCTCAAGGTGAAAGTATTGTATGGAGTTTGGATTGCACTGGTTTTTTCACTGTAAGCGAAAAGAGGTACGAAGATTCGAGACAATTCATCTATTTCTTTACCAATTAGGCTCATGATCGTTAACGTCCCAGGCCTGAGAAATTCTAATGAAGACCACTGGCAAACACACTGGGAACGTAAACATCCTGGCAAGTTCATTCGTGTTCAGCAATCAAATTGGGAGTCTCCCGAAAAGGAATCATGGGTTAGAGCTCTACAAGAGCAAACATTAAATCTTTTAGATGATGATCTTATTGTGGTCGGTCATAGTGTTGGTTGTGCCACAATAATTCATTGGTTAAATGAATACAAGAGAAAGGTTAAAGGTGCTTTACTAGTGGCTCCAAGTGATGTAGATCATCCAAATTATCCAGAGTACATTAGAGGCTTTGCTCCAATGCCATTAGAAACAATCGATACTCCCACGATTGTGATTGCCAGTAGTAACGATCATGTTGTTTCCGTTGAGCGAGCGACATTTTTTGCTGAAAGCTGGGATAGTAAGTTTGTGCTCTTCGATAATCTGGGACACATAGATGATAAATCTCAGCTAAAAAGCTGGCAAGAAGGGTTTTCAATTTTAGAGTCTCTCATGTAAATTCCAACATGATCTTATTAATCCTGGCATACATAAACGCTATAATTCTATTACTACTCGCTTTTCTTCATTTAAACTGGGCATTAGGTGGTAAATGGGGTTTTGACAATTCTCTTCCTTCAAAAGAGAGTGGAGAAAAGTTGTTTGTCCCAGGTAAATCTGCCTCTGCAATTGTTGGTCTTGGTCTGTTGGTTTTTGCTTGTATCATGCTAACACAAACACCAATTGTCACTTTTCAAAAATTGCCATGGATAGAGAGGTTTGGAATATGGGTGGTAGCTGCGATATTCTTTATCAGATCAATTGGAGATTTCAAATACGTGGGATTCTTCAAGTCTATCAAGAGCACTGATTTTGGGAAAATGGATTCCAAATTTTATTCACCACTTTGTCTGTTTATCAGCCTTATTGCCGTTTTATTGGGCATTTTCTGATTTTCACACAGTTTTCCCAATCCTTAAAATCCGTTCGCCATTACGCGAAACCGTTCGCCACTAGGTGTTATAATATGGTGAATTCATGAGCCTAGGTTTGTATCAAACAAAAACGAAAAGCTCATGAAAAAATTAAATCTAATATTCTTAATAATACTTTTTGGATCACTTGGAGCATTTGCACAAGAGGGTAAAATAGATGTGAAAGTAGAGGGTAAAGGAAAAGCTATGATTCTAATCCCAGGGCTTACCTGCCATGGTGACGTGTGGGAAGAAACAGTAGAGAAATACAAATCGTCTTACGAATGCCACATATTAACGCTACCAGGTTTCGCTGGTAATCCTGCGACATCTTACGGAGACTCTTTTCTTGAAACTGTAAAAACTCAGATTCTGGATTATATCAAAGAGGAAAAAATCAAGAACCCAATTTTAGTAGGACACAGTTTAGGTGGTTTCTTGTCATTGAGTATTGCGAAGGACAATCCTGGGTTGGTATCAAAAATTGTAATTGTAGATTCTCTTCCTTTCTTACCGGCGATTATGATGCCTGGAGCGACTGTTGAATCAGCTAAGCCAATGGCAGAAACCATGAAAAATCAAGTGCTTAATGCTCCAAAAGATCAGGCTGCTGCTAACCAACGAGTAATGTTAGCTTCTATGATGAATGATCAGGAAGATATCGAAAGAGTGTTGGAATGGGGAATGAACAGTGATAAAAACACAGTTGCACAAGCAATGTATGAACTTTACCAGACAGATTTAAGAGAAGATCTAGACAAAATCGAGGCTCCAATATTAGTGCTTGGTGCTTGGGTAGCATATAAAAACTACGGTGTAACCAGAGAATCTACTATGGCAGGTTACAAGGCTCAATACGCCAAAGCTCCAAACCATAAAGTGGAACTAACCGATATTGGCAAACACTTCATCATGTATGATGACCCTGAGTTTTTCTTCTCAGAAATGGATAAATTCCTTTAATTGCAACAACATCGAACAGACATTAGATGAATCAAAAACAAAGAATTTTTATCTACTGGGTTTGTCAGGTACTAGGGTGGGGATTTTACACCCTTTTCCTGCTTTTTCTAACCCTTTCATTTGATCAGAAAGAGACAAGCCCATTAGTCATTCAATTACAATTCATAATAGGTGTCACTCTATTATTTGTAAGTCACGGATTAAAGGTTTTTTACAAAAAATATCAATGGACGACTAAATCGATCAAATGGGTAATTCTGAGACTTTTACTAGTAACCATTGCAGCTTCTTTTTTGGCTCAATTCATTATTCACGGAGCAATGTTGTTTGTTATAGATTGGGAAAGCTATCGCCCTATTAAGTTGAATGAATTCTTTGTTTATGTTTTTAATGTCAACATCATCTTTATCCTGTGGAGCATCTTGTATTTCAGCTTCCATTATTTTGAAAACAATCGTAAAAAAGAAATTGAAAACCTGGAATTGAGAGCAAATCTCAAAGATGCTGAGGTGACTATTTTAAAGAGCCAGATCAACCCTCACTTTCTATTTAACGCATTGAATAATATCAGATCGCTGATACTGATTGAGCCAGAGAAAGCAAGGGATATGATTACACATATTTCTGAACTACTCAGATATTTCATTCAATTCAATTCCCAGGAAACTGTGACAGTTCAGCAGGAGATAGAAGTTGTGAAGGATTATCTCAAACTGGAATCGATTCAATTTGATGAGCGATTAACATATTCTATCGATTTGGATGAGAATTCATTACATGTAAAAATCCCTCCAATGTCCATTCAGCTATTGGTAGAAAACGCTATCAAGCATGGACTTTCCAATCTGCCTCAAGGTGGATTCATTAAGATCCAAACCAGTTCCGATCAGGAGAGTTTAACAATCTCGGTAACCAATTCAGGTAAAATCAATTCTGCACAATCCAAATCTGGAATTGGATTGAAAAATTTATCTGAAAGAATAGAATTAGTATTTGGAAAGGTCTCTGATTTTGAGCTTATCCAAAACACAAATGAAACTGTTACAGCAATGTTTAAAGTACCATTAGTATCATGAAAGCAATCATCGTAGAAGATTCCAAATTGGCCAGAACAGAGCTGAAGCATTTGTTAAAATCAGTTGAAACAGTGGAGATCATTGGTGAAGCTGAAAACGCTGAGGTGGCAAAAGAGAAAATCGAAAAGCTGGTCCCGGACTTGATATTTCTGGATATCCACATGCCAGGCAAAACAGGATTTGACTTGCTGGAAGACCTGGAATATATACCCAGAGTGATCTTTACTACAGCATACGATGAATACGCGATTCAGGCTTTTGAACATAATGCATTAGACTACCTGCAAAAACCTGTCAAAATGGAGAGATTGGTGCGGGCCGTAGAAAAAGTACAGCAATCATTGAGAAATGAGGAAGTCAAAAGTTCAGAAAACAAATTAAGCCTCAGTGATCAGGTATTTGTGAAAGATGGAGAGAATTGCTGGTTCATTGATCTATCAGAAATAAGGCACTTTGAAGTATATGGTAACTATACCAGAATTCACTTTGAAGATCAGACTCCCCTCATCCCCAGGTCACTGAGTTACATGGAGTCCAGACTAGATGAGAAGTATTTTTTCAGGGCCAATCGCCAGGAGATCATTAACCTGAAATGGATTGAGAAAATAGAGCCCTGGTTTAGCGGAACGATTAGAGTCTATTTGAAAGGAGGACAGACTGTAGATGTGAGTAGAAGACAAAGTATTCTGTTTAAGGAAATTATGAGTTTTTAGGGCTGCCCTTATTTTAAATCTTCCTGCAGAAACACAGATGACTGCTACAGAAACACAGATAACCACTGCAGAAAGACAAATAACCACTGCAGAAACACAGATAACCATAGCAGAAAGACAAATAACCGCTGCAGAATCATAGATAACCATTGCAGAAAGGCAAATAACCATTGCAGAAACACAGATGACCGGTGATATATGATTCTGCAGTGGTTAGGAGTGTTTGTGCGGAGGTTGAGCGACCGCTGCAAGTTCTATCCGTAATATTTCAATAAGTAGATAGCCAAACCTGTAATAATTGCAAAACCCCAATAACTTATCAAACTCCCAATTTTGCGATTTTTCATAAAGACCAGAAGGGTCAAAACAATTAAACTCAAAAAACCTAAGCTCGGCAATAGAATAGACAATAGTGACAAGAAGGTATTTAAGAACACTGGAAACAATCTCATCAAGACAAACCCTATCAAGAAAAGAGAAGTTGTTACATAGAAAACAACACCAAGAATTTTTATATTTTTTTCCATTCTATCCTCCGGCAATTTTAGTGAAAAGAGAATAATTGACGTGTTCAAAAATGGCAACAAATAACTGTAAGTTCAACCAAAATTTAGTCCTTCTAAAAGAGATAATGAGCTTCTAAAACTAGAAGCCCATCATTGCAGTCCCAACCAACCTAATGAACTCTCCTCTGTAACCTTCAGAGTCCTTGCCTTTGGAGTTTTTGGCCATTTCCGAAACCAAATTATAATCTCCGTCAGCGACATATTTGGAATCACTCAACAACATTCCAAATAATGCCACCGATGAAGCAAACTGAAAGTCACTTGAGCAGTCCAACCACTCTCTCTCAGAGTTACTCACCACTCTAACCAATTCTTTACTTTTGTTTGCATGAATAGGCTTATACCTAATTCTGGTAGTAGCCATTTCATCCTCTAATCCAACTACATCATTCTTTTGATACTTCAATTCCTCCACCTCTTTGATGTATTTACTTTTCACACCAACTGGAATTATCTCATACAAAGCAGTAACTGTATGACCTGCACCCAGTTCACCCGCATCCTTTTTATCGTCTTTAAAATCCTCATCCTCCAATAATCTATTTTCGTAACCAATCAACCGGTAAGCGGCTACTATTGTCGGGTTAAATTCAACCTGGATTTTGACATCTTTCGCGATAGCAAATACAGTTCCAGCAAATTCTTTCCCCAGTACCAAATAAGCTTCTTGCATGGAATCAATGTAAGCGTGATTTCCGTTCCCTGAGTGAGCAAGGGTTTCCAGCATATCATCACGATAATTACCCATTCCAAATCCCAGACAAGTCAGGTAAATTCCGGACTTTGCTTTTTCCTTAATTAAGTCTTTGAGTCCACCAGTCTTAGAAATTCCTACATTGAAATCACCATCGGTTCCCAATATGACTCTGTTATTTCCACCAATTATAAAATTCCTTTTCGCTACTTTATAGGCAAGTTCAATTCCTGCACCACCTGCTGTAGAGCCTCCAGCACTTAAGTTATCAATCGCTTTCAAAATTTTGCCTTTGTTGGAAGCCGATGTAGATGGCAATACTAAACCCGCAGATCCAGCGTAAACAACTATTGCTACCCGGTCATCTTCTCTCAATTGATTCAATAGCAACTTCAGAGATGATTTCAGTAATGGTAGTTTGTTTTGACTATTCATTGAACCCGAGACATCCAGAAGAAACACCAAATTACTTGCAGGCACCTCCATCTGACCCATCGACTTGCCCTTGATACCAATTTGCATAAGTTTATGCTTATCATTCCATGGACAAATTGCCAGTTCAGTATTGATGGAAAATGGCTCCCCTTTTACAGGATCTGCATATTCATAATCGAAATAATTGATCATTTCTTCGATCTTAACAGCATCTTTTGGAGGCTGATTCCCATTATTTATCATTCTTCGGATGTTAGCATATGCTGCTTTGTCCACATCAATGGAAAAGGTGGATCGAGGCTGACCATTTACTGAAACAAAGCTGTTTTGATCAATTGTATTATAAGTTTCATTCTGATTCTGAGTACTGTAATTCAATGTTGAGACTCCTCTGATTTTAATGGAGGATTTGTTTCTGTTTTTCCTTCTGCCTTTCGAAATACTCACACCTGATATCCGACCAGCCAAACCTGTGACAACTACTTCACTTAATCTTTGAACATCAGCGGACAGTTGAACATCAAGAGTTGAATTACCACCTACTTTAACTTCCTTGGTTTCTAATCCGATAAATGAAAAAACCAGAACAGGTTTTGGTGTACTTACTTGAAGAGAGTATTTCCCCTCAACATCAGTTGTGGTTCCATTCGTAGTTCCTTTTTCGATCACATTGACTCCAGGCACACCTTGACCACTTTCATCAGTGACTATTCCAGAAACCACAAAATTCTGAGCAAATAAGAAATGATGTAAAATCAAAATCGGGATAATTATCAGCTTTTTCATATGGATTGAATTTTTGGTAGCTGACAAAAGTCGAATACTTGCACCCCTAAGAATGATGAGTATTTATTGTTTTTTTGTCTCAAAAACCCAATAGTGATAACCTTTTGTTACCCACAAAAAAGTTTAATTACCCTCAATTCGAGCTAACCTTGGGCAATAGAAAAATTCTATTATTTGGTTAAAGCCATTTGAATGAAAATTCAGATGGGAAATAGTTAATAATCACTCAGCTCGCAGAAACGGGTTGTTTTAATGGTTGGTTAAAGTGTACGAATTTGGCTAATTCTAATCAACTATATTTTCTTGACTGGATTGGGAGGGTATCCTCCCTTTCTTTGATTTCATAATGACATTTTATTAAAATCTAACGGTGATGCAAAGTTCCGGGTCAGTTGGGTCGGGACTTTCTTACCGCTCTACGCAAATCTCACCATATAGTCTCTTAGATTATCATCGGCTGTCATGTTAAGCTTTTTCTTGAGACGGTTCACTTTTGTCTTCACAGAACCAAGAGCCAGATGAGTAACATTCGCTATTTCTTTATTGCTCATCCCTATTTTTAGATAGGCACTCAACTTAAGATCATCATTGCTTAGTTGCGGATTCTGATTTTTAAGCTTATCAAAGAAATGAGGATGTACATCCTGAAAGCTGTGTAGAAAGCTATGCCAGCTATCATCCATAGAATAGCCATTGGATATAGTTTTCTTCAGTTGTTTAAATGAAGGACTAAGTTCTTCGTCTACTCGATGTTCTATAAATTTTAGCTGCTGCTCCAGATCCTTTAACAGTGAATTCTTCTCATGGGATGCCATAGAAATGGAGGCTAGCTCTCTTTCTTTAGCTGAAATTGCAGCTTGAGACAACTCTTTTTCCCGAGCTCTCAACTCTTCCAAATATTTATTGAGATCTCTCAGGTCATCATTTGCTCTCTTTAACTTTTGGTTTGCCGTACGTTTGATTTTGTTTGCTCTAAAGGCAAGAAAAGTGATGGTTGAAATCAGAATGGAGAAAATAACTAGCCCAATTACAGTCCAATTTCTTCTTTCAAGTTGTTGATTGTAGGTTAGAACTTCCTTTTCATGTGCAAACTGTAATGATTCCTTCTCTTTTTCGAATTCATATTGCAATTCCATTTTGGTAATCAGCTTGGCATTTTCATCATTCTTGATACTGTCTTCTGCAATTTTGAATTTTTCAAAAGCTGAATATGCCTCTTTATATCTACCGGTTTCTGTATTTAGTGCTGCAAGCTCTCGATAACCATCTTGAATATTTCGAATGGAATTAAGCTTTTCTGCGAGTTCAACAGCTTCACCTAAGTTTTTTCTTGCATTTAGGTAGTCCTTTAATTTGAGCTGAGCTCTACCAACACAAAGAAGGGCATTTGAAATTTGCTGTTCATTGCCCAGTTTGTTACTGAGATTCAATGCATAATTAAAATGAACCAGTGATTCTTGAAATTCCCCTTCCTCAAAATCAATCTCTCCAAGATTCCGATAGCAAATTGGTAAATACTCGTTTGGGCTGTTGGTCTCATAAATCGCAATTGCTTTTATTAAATAATCCTTAGAAAGATCATTTTCTCCCATTTTCCTTAATAGTCCAGCAAGATTATTATAGGCGAGAGCGAGGTACTGTTGATCATTGTTCTCTTTAAAAATTGGGATCGCTTTTTCAAGATGCTCTTTGGCCTTTTCATATTCACCCAACTCACTATAATTGTTGGCTATATTGCCATGGATACCTGCTATTGCTTTTGCAAACCCTGCCTTCTCCTGCAGCTTTAGTGCTTTGAATTGATATTCATGTGACTTAGTGTAAAATCCCTTATAATAATAGATCGATCCTAATCCCATGTAAGAATTATACTTCTCATCTTCGTTCAACAAAGTGAGTGCCTTTTCATAATATTGAATAGCCTTATTGTACTCTCCTTTACTGATATAGACACGACCAAGATTTTGATAACATAAGCCAAGAGGGTTCTTATAATCTCCATTTTCAAGGAGCGTCAATCCCTTTTCATAATAATAAATAGCGCTATCATATTCACCGAAATATACTTTAAGGTGCCCAAACCCATTGGTAGCATTGGCTATTCCAACCTGGTAGCCAATTTTATTAGATAGATCTAATGATTCGGAATAATTGTCTTTTGCTTTATCGAAAATACCGCGTAAAGTATATGACCGAGCAATAGTATAAATCGCATCCGCTTTTCCTTCCTGATAATTTATTTCTTCCGATAGATCAATCGCATTTTTGACATGGCTCCAAAAGGTGGCTGTATCTGAATAAAAGTATTCTTTAGAAAGTTTAATCAGAGCATCGACTTTGGTCTTACCTCCATTTGAATCAATGACCTTAGACAATGAATCAATGACTTGTTGATTTTGTGATTTAAGGCAAATACTAACAGATAAAAATGAAAGAATAGCAATACTTCTTATCAGTACCATCATTGTAAAAACTTCTTCTTTTTGTGACTTAAAATTTCAAATAAACTAAATAAAACTAACAATACAGCCCCCTACAGGCATGTTGTTACCCTTTTGTTACCCACTAATATTTCCTTCTTTGATCTCAATTTTTTCTTTTTGAAGTTTCAATTACGGTATTATATATGGGAAAATTAATTTCAATAATCATCACCTCTGTCTTTCTTCAATTTACGATTTCAAAGCTAAGTGCTCAAGAAAATCGAATAATCTCAAAACGAGTTTTCCATTGTTCTGAATACACATGGGAAAAAACCGAGACCACCTACACTTCAAGCGGAGTTTACTCTCACCTTGAAGAAAACGACCAGGGTGAAACGATAGAATATCAACTTGCTCTCACAATTGACAACACGTACTACAGCTCCCAGGGAAGCTCCAGTTGTGATCAATATGAGTGGCATGCATTTGGTACTTTCGGTGATTTTGAAGTTACTGAGGTGAGTGTGAATGGAACTGGAACCATAGTGGCCATTGCTAACGATGTTGATGGTAACTCAAATGGTAAAGTTGAAGTTTATGAGCACACTTCTTCGGGCTGGACGCAACTTGGTCAAACACTTGCTGGTGATGTAGGAGATGTCTTTGGATATTCCTTAAGCCTTTCCCGATCAGGTCATGTTCTTGCAGTTGGTGCTCCCTATGCTACAGACGCAGGCAAAGTAAGAGTTTATGAATATGATGGTACTGAGTGGGTTCAATTGGGTTCTACTCTTGAAGGTCAAACAGATTTCGAGCGCTTTGGCTGGGATGTGGACCTAAGTAATGATGGTACAATATTAATTGCCGGAGCTCCTCAAAATGGTGATGCAGAGGTCCAAACCGGAGAAGCAAGGGTCTTTCAATGGTCCGGAAGTGTTTGGGAACAAATGGGCGATGATCTATGGGTTAATACGGATGAGGGGTGGACCAACCCTGATAACAATGGTTCTTCTGTCGCAATTTCGGGAGATGGAAAAATTGTAATGGTAGGTGCACGCTTCGCTTACTCTTCCAAATGGAAGAAAAATTTTGCAGGCACAGTTTGGAAATATGAGTGGAATGGCACAAGCTGGGACCTAACCAGTAATGACCAGGGTTATCGATATAATATGGGTGTAGGCCGTTCAGTCGCTGTAAGTGAAGATGGAAGTGTCTATGTAGCTGGAGGAGACTCGGACAGAGATAATTCAGGAATTGCTCTTACTAATCGATATCAAGGTACACTTACCGGATTAATAGAAAACGATAGATACGGGACAGCCGTAAGTCTGAACCAAGCCGGAAATATTGTAGCAATAGGATCACCCAACAATGATGATGGAGCAAGTTCGGCTGGAATGGTTGAGATATTCAGAGCAGGATCTACTGGTTGGGAGGAAATGGGACAGGACCTATTTGGGACGGAATCATTACAAGGTTTTGGAACAAATCTTGAGTTAAGTGGAGATGGCACCATTCTGGCTATTGCCAATTCTGGCGGTGATATTGTTGGTGCTCAGGTCTATTATTTCGGTTGTTCTTCAGGCTCTTCTGATAATTGCTCAGTTACCACTAGTACATCAGTTACTACGTATTCTGACATTGCATCTTGTAATCAATACAGACATGTTGGTATCTCTTACACAGAATCTGGTCAATATGAACAGGTATTGGTAAGTTCGGAGGGATGCGACAGTACTGCTGTAATTAATCTTTCAATCTACAAAGACAATCCATGTTGGACTACCACCTGGCGAAACGGACTGCCCGATGAAACTGATGAGGCTTATATACTTGGAGACTACAATACCTCTTTATATGGTAGTTTGAAAGCTGATAATCTTTATATCTATGATGATGTTGAAGTCACAATTGTTGACGGTACTTCATTAGAGGTAATCTCAGAAATCACTAATGATGGTTTGATAGATGTACAATCTGGAGGAAGTTTATTCACACATGAATCCACTAATTACTCCGGTAATAAAGTACTGGTTAGAAGAAATACCAGATATGAAGATGGTCGTTATTCTATGGTTGGAAGTCCGGTTCAACAATCTTCTGATGTTACCGGAACAACTTTAGGTTTTCATGTCTATCAATATGATGAAACTATTCCTTACAATTCAGACAATGACGGATTAGACAATTGGATTTCCGCATCTTCAGAAATATTAATTCCGGGTAGAGGATACACACAGGCTTCTCAAAAGGAGATTGTTTTTGAGGGTTATCCTAATGTTGGAACTATAGAATACTCAGGAACCTACACCAACGATGATGGAACAAATGAAGGATACAACCTGATTTCCAATCCTTACACTGCGGCTTTAGATGTGTCAGAGTTTTTGAGTGCTAATACTAATATTGAGAGTGCAGTTTATATCTGGGACGATAATGGGTCTGATGTAGAACGTGGAACCTCAGCGGATTATATAGTAGCAAACGGAGTAGCCACAACTAACACGACCCCAGCTGGAAGTGAAGACCGATATAACACTACACTTGGTACTGCACAAGGTTTTTTTGTGAAGCTGACTGGCTCATCCAATACCACGATCACATTCAATGAGTCTATGCGGGTTGATGATAGCAACAGTGATGATAACTTTTTCAGAGAAGAATCTATAAGACTCTCAAGAATTAACCTTACCAATGAAGATGGGCTCTTTAAACAAACAGTTATCGCCTGGAAGGAAGATGGGTCTGTCAATGAATTGATTCGGAACTATGATGCCCCTGTGTTTAATGAATTTACAAATGATCTCATCTATTCGTCAAAAGCGGATAAAGCATTGGCCATTCAGGTTTTGCCAATGACATGGGATAAGATCCCCCTTGGAATAAATATTTCCACTGCTGGAGAATATCAAATATCAGCTGAAGGTGATACCGAATTGTATTTGAATGATCGTCTTACTGGAAAAGTGGTAGAACTGAGCTCCGAAACTTACACTTTCCAAACAACCTTCCCAGGAAGTCTCGGAGAGCGATTCCAACTCTTATCTGCTAACACCGTGATTTCAAAAAGTAATTCAGAAAATATTACAGTGATTGCTCGAGGCAGGAAAATAGAAGTCTTCCAAGCTGGTGAAGAAATAAGGAACCTGACTTTATACACGATCAAGGGTGAGCTTTTGTGGAATAAAAAAATAACTGGAAGTTCCTCTATTGATGCTTCCGCATTACCAAATGGACTCTATTTAGTACATGACGGTACAAAGGCTCACAAGATTCTTCTTAAATAAATCAAAACACATGAAAGGATATCTATTGACAACAGGACTGCTGTTTTTTGCAACTATTGCGTTAGCCGGTCCATCAGGCCCTCCAGCCACTCCAATTGATGGCGGGTTGGGTTTGCTGCTTACAGGCGGAGTTTTGTACGGAATCAAAGCTTTGAAAGACCGTAACCGAAAACATTAAATAATTCCAAAATCAATTCTTAATACCTGCCATTGAATTGAAGTCGCAATACTGCTTTCACAAGGTAAGACATTGCGATCAAACTGACTTGAATTGAATTCTTGCTTTTAATTTCTAAAACTATGCATCTCTATAATTCAAATAGAATCATCATTCTCGTCATGACATTCATGGCAATATTTAACTCTTCCTTCGGGCAATACTCAATTACAGGTGATGCCACTCAAACGATCACATTTACAAGTTTCACAGGAACCGGATTCACACCTGGAGCTTCCACAACCGGATCTTTGGACTCTGACATTTGGGCGGTTGACTTAAGTAATGACGGAACAATGGACTCAGATTTTGGAGATACCAATACTGGTGATCCATATGCTGGTGGAGAAGAAGCTTCCCAATGGAACTTAGGCGTATGGCCTCCCGGACAAGTAAGAGCATTTACCTACGATGTTGCAAGGCTAGGTGTAAGAAATGGTGCTGCAGGATTTGAGTCAGATATTGCACTTGTAATGAGAATACAAAATAATACAGGAGGCGACATCACGGCATTAGAAATTATTTATGATGCTCAAAGTAGAGTGACTAACGGTACCGCTGCAGAAATCGAGTTCTATTATAGCTCTGATAACGTGACCTATACAGAAATTACCGCTATGGGTACTTCATTTGCCCCAACAACAAATTGGGGAGAGGCAGCTATCCAACTTAGCAGTTCAATAACCGGTATTACAATTTCCGATGGTGACTTCTATTACCTAAAATGGGTTTGGAAAGAACATGATGATACAGCAGCTGGAATAGGAATCGCACAAATTGACCTAACAGCAACTATCGCTGCTGGAGAAGGAGAAGGAACCATAACAGCTGGAAGTACAAATTTTGGAAACCTCGAATCAACATCGGTTTCCGATCCAGGAGAAGATGTGTTTGATTTTACAATTACTGACGATGCATCCAGTGGAACTGACGCATTCCCAATTCAATTTACGGAAGTAATTTTTACGGAAGGATCCAGTGACGGAATTGATGACTGGAGTGATGTAATTGCCGGAGCTAGATTAGAGGATTCTGGCGGAAATGCTATAAATGCAACTACAATCAGTGCCAATTCAATTACATTCTCAGGAATAGGAATCACTTCTACAGATGTTGGCTATGTACCAGATGATGGCAGTGAAACTTACACATTGAGTGTATGGCTCAACACAACAATCAGTGAAGAAATAGATGGTGATTTACTTCATATTGAATTGTCAGGAGCCAATTTTAATTTTAGTGGAGCTACCAGCACAATAACAGTAACTGAATCAGCTTCATCAAATATCGCATATAATGACATTGAAGTTACCGGAACCAATTGGGGTTTTGACAATCCTCCAACTGTTGTGGGACTAGACGAGGACTTCTCGTTGACCATTGCTGCTATGGATATTCATGGCAATATTGACCTGGATGATAACTCATCTTCTTTCATTTTAAGCCGTGGAGCTACCGGATCAAATAATCTTACAGAAGGCGGATCCTCTAAAACGTCTCTTTCTGCCAAGACACTCACTGCAGGGAAGTATACCTATTCAGACTTGCAATATGACGCTTCTGAGTCTTTTGATATAGATGTTGATGATTCTGGAGGTACTTTTCTAACTTCTACTACTTCCTCATCCATTTTAGCTGCCGTATCCTATCAATCTATAGCTTCCGGTGATTGGACAGCTGATTTTGCAACGATTTGGGAGTATTGGGATGGGAATGCATGGACAACCGCTACAACTTTTCCTACTTCTGCGAATGGTAATATTTTCATCAGGTCAGGAACTGATATTTCTGTAGATGCAGATATTACCGCTGATCAGATTATTGTTGAGAATGGTGGAGAGATTTCACTCAATCAAAACAATCAAAACCTGACGATAGCTGACGGTCCGGATGAAGATTTAATAATTGAAAATGGAGGGATTGTTAGTCTGGATAATTACAATGCTCTCCCAGTTTTCACAGGGACCATTCAGGTACAAGATGGTGGAACATTTAGCTGCTCTGTTGGAAGGTTGAATGAAGTAGCCACTTCCACGCAAATTGACTGGCAGACTGATGCCATTTTCTATTACACAAATGGAAACGCATTTTCATACAATACCACTTATTTCCCTTCAGTAGCTGATGGAATATATCCGATACTTGAAGTTGATGGTTTCACAGCAGCAGCCAACAATTTGTGGGTGCTTAATGGAATTCTAAAAGTAACTTCTGGCACATTAGACCTTTCAGGAACTAATATCACCATAAGAGATGGAATACTCGCTGATGGAGCAGTAACGATTACCAACCCTGCTAACTTTACAGGATCAACCTTACATTTTGGAGGAACAGGTTCTATTGACCTAAATGGGGAAACTTATAGCTGGTCTGGAAAAACTATTGAAATGTTAGCTGATCAGGAAATATTTAACGGTTTTATTTCAATGGACGGTACTTCTACAATCAATGGTTATACCTTTTCCTTAAATGATGGTACCAACAATAACCTGGACCTAACAATCCTCAATGGTTCAACAATCAATTCTAATGCAACAGGGGGTCTTGCCACTACCCTTGCCCTGGATGGAACCCTAAATATTGGAACTGCATTGGATTATAATTTCGAGGGAACAGGTACTCAAACATTGGGATTCGGAACAATTGGGGTTACTAATGCCAATCGCGTTACTGTCAATAATAGCGCTGGTGTAATCCTTGATTCAGATCTTACAATTGATGATCGGCTGACACTAACCAGTGGTGTTTTTGCTACTTCTTCATCCAATGAGGTGATCACCATTTCAAGCACAGGCATTATTGTGGGAGCCTCAAGTACAAATTACTTCGATGGGCCATTAGAAATTCAACAATTTTCCTCAGCCTATACTTTTCATGTTGGAGATGGCTTGAATTATCGTCCGGTTTTGATAACACCTGGAACAACTTCAGACATCACTGTGGAAGCAATCTATAGCACTCCTCCAAACAATACTTCTGTTGGGTCAGGACTTTCAACAAGTATGGCGGGGCTTTATTGGGATATACAAAGAGGGTCAGGAACAGGAGATGTTAGTGCTCAGCTTTATTACAAAGAGACAACCAGTGTTTCCACCCCGGATAATGATCTAATAGCTGATGGGACCAATTTAAGATTAATCCAATATGATGGATCAAGCTGGCAAGACAATGGATTAGATGCCAATAATTCGGATTTAGCGAATCTAAGTTCAATAACAGGTACAATTTCTGCTTTTGCCGGATCTAATGATTTCTTCACAATTGGCTCAGAAACCGGCACAACTGTGTTGCCGGTAGAATTTATAAGTTTTGAGGCCTTAAAAAGTGATGATGGAGTATTACTCAAATGGGCTACCGCTACTGAAATTGATAATGATCAATTTGAGGTACAACACAGTATTGATGGAGAAAACTGGTCAAAGATAGGAGAAGTGAAAGGAGCTGGAACCACTAATGAACCAATGTTCTATGAATTCAAACACAATTCTCCAGTGTTTGCAAATAATTACTACAGACTGAAACAAATTGACTTGGATGGCGATTTTGAATTCAGTGAATTAGCCTGGATTTACATTGAAGAAAGTGGAGCTGAATCGATTGTGATAATGGGCAATCCGATAAACAATAAGACACTTAGATTTAGTTATTCAGGAATCACCAACCCTTTAGTTCAGTTAATAGGATTAGACGGTCAAAAAGTTCGCGAAACACCAATTAACAAATCTGAATTGATTGAATTGGATTTGTCCTCTTTCCCAAGTGGGGTTTACATATTAAGAGTAAATAATAAGACTATTGATCGATTTGTCATCAAGTAGAAGCCCACAACGAAATAGGGCAGATTTTCGCAAATTGTAAAAATTTGCCCTATTAATTTGATTAAATTTCAGAATGAAATACTGGCTATTCATTCTGCTACCAATCGCGTTTCTCACTTCTTGTGGTGACGATGAATCTGAATTTGAACCAGTTTATGATGTACCTGCAGAATTCCAGCCTTTTGTTTCTTCTTTCTTTGAGATTGCTGAATCTAAAGGTCTCGTTCTGGACACCAACAATCTAATCATCCGATTTGAACAAAATCTGGAGGTAGATGAGTTGCCAGTTTGTGGCACTTCGGAGGGACCTCTTAATTCAATTGAACAACATCTAATTTTGATTGATGAGCAGTGCTTGGCCTGGCGAGGCGGTGAATTAGCTCAGGAAATTCTCATGTTTCATGAGCTTGGACATGTATTTCTGGAGAGAGTCCATGATGAAACTGTATTCCCTTCAGGAGACTACAAAACTATTATGTTCGGTGGAAACTGGAATATTTTGAGATTCTACACGCAGGATCTCACAAAAAGGGAGTACTATATAAACGAGCTTTTTAATCCACTTGAGCCAACTCCCGATTGGGCGGAGTAACCTTAGAAAGAGGTATGGAATCAAGAAGCGAATCATTCATTCCAGATAAACTTAGATTTGGAACAAATAATAGACTTCCATTCACATTATCAACTGTATATACAAACTCAATGTGTGCTCTTTGACCTTTCTGCAGTTGTAATTCCTTAATGTTATTTTGTGAGGTCACGGAAGTGGCACTCAATACCTGGTTGTCCGTTATTAATTTATAATCGCTGATATCAATATCAAGAGGTAAAGACTGGTGATTCACTATTCTTGCCTTTATTCTAAATTCTCCATCAACTTCATAAGACTTGATTCCAAAGACGATTCCCCCCATTAGAATCTCGTTAGTTGTAATTTGAAAATTTGGCCTCTCAGGATTTTGAATCAATGTATGACCCGCTGCTATAACTTCTTTCTGTTGTATTTCTTTTGAATAACTCAATGCCGCATCAATTCGGTTTGTAAGCCTTAATTCATATTCTGTATCAGTATCATTGATAGTCCATACTGTTATTTTTGAGTCTTTGCCATGCTGGTTAATGTAATTATCGAAATCAACATCTTCTGCTTGAAATAACATTCTTTTCTTGGATGTTTCTCCGATTAATCCTCCCGGAAACAAGGTATAAGTATTGATCAGATCACCATTTACACCTGCAAACCGATGCAGAAATGAATTGTTAATTGCATTAAAAGTGATTGTATCGATAGACATTTCTCCTGGTTGCAGAATGACCATTTCGCTTGAAGCCCCAATTGGAAAGTTCCTTTTATCATCTGACTGCAAAACGGCTTCAAGAAGATTGATTTGTTGAGCTTCTTTTGAATTATTAGTAGTTCTTAATTCCAACAATAACTTCTGAGAGGGTTTGTGAGCTTTCAAATATCCGTTGAATTGAACATCCGATATTCTAGTCTCACCACTTCCGTAATACAATAGATAATCCGGTTCTTCAGCAAAGAAATTGCTTGAGGGCTGGCACCCCAGGAGAAATAAAAAAAGACAGAAAGTTGATATGATATTAAGTGTTTTCATAAGCAAGAAAACTCCGCCTCGAAAACCAGGCGGAGTAAATAATATGAAGTTGTTTATTGTAGGGTATTACTTTAAAGACCAAACTGAGTAGCTTTTCGGAGGACATTGGATTTTTACCCATCCACCACCTTGTGTAACTGGCTCCCAACCGGAATGTCCTGTGAAATCTTTGATTGTTTGTCCATACCAGTTTGTTGGAACCCATCTTTCTAACCAGTTATTAGAGTTATTCAGATATACTATCAAACCTGGGTTCCCATTTCTTCTGGCTACATACTCATCATTGTCTGCATATAGAATTGAGGTATTACCAGTTGCTTTGTTGTTATGAATCCAAATAAGGTTATTCAATCTTTCTTTATCCAACCACTCTTCATAATCTCTGTAGAAAATTGTTGGATATCCTTCATGAGTTAAGATGTAGGCATACGCAAGCATTTTATTCCAGATGACATCAGTGTCATGGTTAGCTACAAAAGTCACCGCTTTCATTGGATCTCTTTTCCACAGCATATCTCCATAAAGCTCACTAAGGTTATTTCCATCAAATGCTGCATCCATTTTGTAGTAAGCCGCAAAGTCAAATGCTGAAGCTCTTCTTCCAGTACTGTTGACCCAGTTTTGAAGTGTGTTTGCATTGCCATCCCAGTTTTCACCAACCGCAAATCCACCAACATTGTCAACCCACTCGCGAACTACCCATCCGCCAAAACCTTTCACATAATCAAATCTCCAACCATCGTATCCCATGGTGTTCTTGTAGTATTTACCTACACCATCATTTCTTTTCCATAGCCAATCCTGTACGTAAGGTACATCGTGATCCAGATCTGGAAATCCTCCGAAGATACCTTCATCGTATTGACTCGCCCATGATGGGTGAAAGTCATGCTGAGATCTTGTGAATTTTCCTGATGCAATGGCGCTAAAGTCTGTCCATGTATCAGTACCTGTGTATTGATTAGCTTCTAATTGTCCTCCACTGTTATGGTTGACAACAATATCTGCGTATACTTCTACACCATTATTATGGGCAGTGGTAATCAGGCTTTCTAGTTCAGCTCTGGAACCAAATCTTGTTTCAAGAGAACCATTCTGATTGAATTCTCCAAAATCGAAGTAATCTGAAGGGTCATATCCCATAGAAAACGGACCATTCTGAGCTTTGGAAGATGGAGGTAGCCAAATGGAAGAGATTCCGGCATTGCCCCAATCATCTACCTTGTTTTTCACTGTATTCCACCAGGTTCCACCAGCAGGGACATCCCAGTAAAATGCTTGCATCATTACAGGTCCGCCCGGAGGAAGAGCGTTTGTATTCACACTCTCAGTTTCAGGAACCTGTACATCTTCCATAGGATCAGCGCACCCAAGGAATAGTGCCAATCCTAGTGCTGGAGCCAGCATCTTTTTGGAAGACTTCAAAAAATTAATCTTCATTTTATATACGGTTTTTGGTTATAACAATGAAGGCAAACTAGCATTTGAAACCGTGAGTAGCGCTCCAAAATATAAATTGACACTTTGAAACTATACCAATTTTCGGCGATTTATAGATTGATACTTTGCAAAATCAGCAAAATGAAATCCGTTGCACTGAAAATTATTCATTGATTGCTTCATCCTTAAAATATAGCCTGGGAGTGGTACCAGTGTATTTTTTGAATGATCTATTGAACGTTGCTTTGGAATTGAACCCAACAGAAAAGGCCAGACTAAGATAAGATTCAGGCTTTTCACCATTTTCCATTCTTTGAATAAACTCTTTTACACGGTTCTCATTAATGTACTGACTAAAAGTCTGATCAAACCCTTCATTTATAACCCTCGACAATGTGTGCACAGACGTAGGAATTTTATTAGATAGATCAGGAAGCGTTAGGTCGGGATCATTGTAGACCTTCTCGTTGGTCATCAGATTTTCCAGACTGGATTTTACTTTCTCAAACTCATCAGTGGAAAGCACAGAATCCTTGTATTTCTTTTCTTCTACCTTTTGTCTTAGCAATTCAGGCTGTTTGATGGCATGGTATCCCAGGTAGAACACAATTACTGAGAATAACAACCACAATACATCTAAGGCAGTATCCATGATAATAGTTGTATACACTCCAAACAATTCACCTACCACATACATCACTGCGGCAAACGCCCATATACCCAAATAGGCAACTACAATCCACAATACAATTTTTAGGAAACCAATATATTTCTGATAATCCTGATTTTGTTTCTCTTCATGCTCAACATCTTTAACTACTCTAAATGATAAGAACCAATAGAATATGTTGTAACCAAGAGCAATCGTACCGGAAGTAGCAAATACCGGAAATAATTCCATATCAATGATCCGATAGATAAATGTTTGATTGTTCACCGTCAAGTAAGGGATATATAACAAAACATGAACAACGGCTGGAACAAAATGTAAATACCAATACTTGGCCCATTTGAGTGGCTTCTTTAGAAGATGATGAATGTACAAGTAAAATGACGGAGCGTAGGTAAATAATATAATATCAGGTAGCAGCAACATCTTAGGTTGCCAATTAAATATCTCCGAATGATATATTGAAGCACGCCCAACCAACGCAAGGGCAATCAAAACCAATTGAAATGTGAGATATGCATTTGCCTTTCTATTCTTGTTTCGAATTGTGTAAATGGCAAAGATCATCAGTACCGATTGCAGCGCTGCAAATAGCAGAATATAAACGTAAGCATTGAATGTACTTGAGGTGATATCTTCCCAGCTTCTTATTGTTATATATACTGTATCTCCATCCTCGCTTTTATCATATCTCCGATTGGGTCTTGATCTTCCATGCCCTCTACCCTCTACAGCTTTCCAGCTTCCTCTGGTGAATTTATAGGCGAATCCAGCTTCCTTAAAATATCTCGTAAGACGGTACGATCCATCTTCATGCTTCACCAGTTTATTTCGTCCAACATCTGGGAACCACCCATCAAATTCGCCTGCTAAATAAATCGTTGCGTCATGAGGGGTTTTTTCTGGGTAGTGATTGATAATAAAAGTTACTTGAAATGAATCTGGTTCGTTAAGTGTTTGCGCTGATAAGGTGAAAGAGTTAATACATACCATTATCATTCCCAGCCACCAACAGCGGGAGATTGACCTTATTCCCTTATAACGTCCTTCTACAAGTCTTGTCACTCTATCACTTCTTCATCAGGGTACTACGCCCTTTTAATTACATTTATTTGGTCAATCCCAGTCTAAAAATCTGGGAGTCAGAGGATGAGAACAACTAAAAATAGTGACTTAAATAAGATTATCAAAAAGCAAACGATTGCATAAATCAAAGTTTTACAAAATCGTCATTTTGGATGGTCAAAAAAGAAAAAATAAGGAATAGCGACTATGCTTCCGGGTTTACTGATTCGGTAGGTTGTTGTGCTGGCAAATCTTCATCATGCTCTTCTTTACCAACCTGGAAGAATGTTCTTTGGAAAATTAGAATAATAGAAATACCAACAAAAATAGAAGCATCAGCAACATTGAAAACAGGCCAAAGTGCTACATACTCATTCCCTACCAAGGGTACCCAATCAGCAATTCTTCCTTCCCAAAGGTCAAAGTAAAACATATCAATTACCTGACCCTGAAACCAAGGTGAAGAAGCCTCTGCTGGAGCATTATTTAAAAATACACCATAAAAAATACTATCGATAACGTTACCAATGGCACCTCCCAAGATAAGTGCCATACTCAGTAACAATCCTTTAGGAGATTCTTTTTTGATTAGCCAATAGAGGTAATAAGAGATTCCAACCATTGCCAACAATCTCAACATCGTTAAAATCACTTTGCCATTTGAGAAACCAAACTGAAGTCCAAATGCCATTCCCTTGTTAGTCAGGTAATGAAGCTTGAAAAAATCACCCAATAATTGTATTTGCCCCCTTGATCCCATTTCCATATTGAAATGCACCAATAACTTTACCGTTTGATCAATTGCAATTACTGCAATTGCAATCAGGAAATACTTTATGAGTGTTTTTTGCGCTTCTGTCATTATGCCTCCACTTGGTTTACTTCTAATTTGACCTCTAGCTGGAACTCGTCCATCTCCAAAGATAACCCACCTTCAACTTTTTCTACAACGTTTAATACCAACGCTTGTGTTTCTCTTTTTATATATTCGGCATTGCTTTCAATTGCATCTGCAACAATCTGATCAGAAACAGAGCAAGTAACATTAATTTTATCCTGCACTTCTAACCCCTGGTCTTTTCTAAGGTTTTGGATTCTATTCACAAAATCTCTCGCAATACCTTCCTTCTTCAAGTCATCAGTAATTGTGATATCCAGGGCAACAGTAATTCCGTCTTCACTAGCTACAAGCCATCCTGGAATATCTTCAGAAGAAATCTCAACATCCTCCAGCGTAAGTTTGATATCATCCTCACCTAGCTTGATGTCAAGGAATTTCTGTCCTTCCATTAATCTAATGTCCTCCTGAGTGAATTGGTTGATCGCTGCTGAAACTTCTTTCATGCGTGACCCATATTCTTTACCCAGTTTTCTGAAGTTAGGTTTCACTTTCTTCACAATGACACCACTTGCATCATCCATGTATTCTACGGATTTCACATTAAGCTCTGATACTACAAGATCTTCAACAGCTTGAAGTCTCTTCAGCTCATCATCACTTAATACAGGAATCATCACTTTAGTCAAAGGTTGCCTTACCTTTATCTTCTCCTTCTTTCTAAGAGAGTGTCCTAGAGAGGAAACCTGCTGTGCAAGCGTCATTCTTTTTTCTAATTCCATATCAATGCAAGATTGATCTGGTTTTGGAAACTCAGTTAAATGAACAGACTCAACACCCTCTTTGTTGCTAATGCTGTTCAAATCACTGTATAATCTTTCAGAATAGAAAGGAGCAACCGGAGAACTCAACTTAGCAATAACTTTCAAGCAAGTATAAAGCGTCTGATAAGCTGCCTCCTTGTCCTTGTTGTATTCACCAACCCAGAAACGTTTCCTGTTAAGTCTTACGTACCAGTTACTCATATCATCCGCTACGAATGTTTGAATAGCTCTGGTAGCTTTTGTTGGTTCGTAATCATCATAAGCCTCAGTTACTACACTAATTAATGAATTTAACTTACTGATGATCCATCTATCACTTTCTGTTCTTTCTTCAAGAGGAATATCATCTCCTTCATATTTGAAACCGTCAAGGTTCGCATACAAGGCGAAGAAATTATAAGTATTGAACAAAGTACCAAAGAATTTTCTTTGAACTTCAGCAACACCTTCTAAATCAAACTTCAGATTATCCCATGGGTTTGCGTTGGAAATCATGTACCATCTGGTAGCATCAGGACCATATTTCTTGATTGTCTCAAATGGATCGATCGCATTATTCAAACGCTTGGACATCTTGTTACCATCCTTATCTAGCACAAGCCCGTTCGCAATTACATTTTTGAATGCTACACTGTCAAATAACATCCCAGCGATTGCATGCAATGTAAAGAACCAACCTCTAGTTTGATCAACACCTTCCGCGATGAAGTCAGCAGGGTAGTTGGCATCAAATATCTCTTTATTTTCAAATGGATAATGCCACTGTGCATAAGGCATAGCTCCGGAATCAAACCAAACATCAATCAGGTCCTTTTCACGGAACATCTTCTGCCCGGATTCACTAACAAGGATAACATCATCCACATAAGGTCTGTGTAAATCAAAATCCTCAGGTAGCTCTGCTTCCATGAAACCAGCTTCAACTGATTTTTGTACTTCTTGCCTTAGTTCTTCTAAGCTACCAATGCATTTTTCCTCTCTGGTTTCGGATCTCCAGATTGGGAGTGGAGTACCCCAATATCTTGATCTACTTAAGTTCCAATCCACCAGATTATCCAGCCAGTTACCAAACCTTCCGGTTCCGGTAGCAGCAGGTTTCCAGTTGATGGTATTGTTAAGTTCAACCAATCTATCCTTAAATGCAGTTGTTTTGATAAACCATGAGTCCAATGGATAATAAAGAACAGGTTTATCAGTTCTCCAGCAATGTGGATAGGAGTGTTCGTACTTTTCTACTTTAAATGCTTTATTCTCTTCCTTGAGTTTGATCGCGATTTGTACATCAAGACTTTTGTCGGGAGCATCATCTTTGTAATACTCATTCTTAACATACATTCCAGCAAAGTCTGTGATTTCCTTCACATATCTACCTTGCTTATCTACTATAGGAACATCTAGGCCTTCTTCGTCTTTCACGAATATGCCAGGAACGTTATACTGCTCACTAACACGGTAGTCATCCGCACCAAAGGTTTTTGATAAGTGTACTATTCCAGTTCCATCCGCGGTTGTTACGAAATCACCAATTAACACAGAGAAAGCAGGTTTAGGGAGTTTTACATATGGCAACAATTGCTCATAGTCGACCCCTTCTAATTCTGATCCTTTGTATTCCGCAAGGATTTCGTATGGTATAAGCTTATCTCCAGCTTTGTAGTCATCAAATGCAATATCCTTTGCTTTGGCATTGAAATACGCACCAAATCTGTCTTTTGCCAGAATAACAGTGACAGGTTCGAACGTATATGCGTTATAAGTTTTTACTTTTACGTAGACTATATTCTTTCCAACGGCTAAAGAGTTGTTAGCCGCTAATGTCCAAGGCGTAGTAGTCCAGGCCAGAATTGCTAAGTCTCCGGCAACTCCATCAAAAAGAAACTCTGATCTATCATTTCGCTCAACTTTAAACTGAGCAACGATAGTGGTGTCTTTTACATCTTTGTAAGTACCAGGTTGATTTAGTTCGTGTGAACTTAAACCAGTACCAGCAGCAGGACTGTATGGCTGGATTGTGTAGCCTTTGTATAGAAGCCCTTTGTCGTATAATTTCTTTAATAGGAACCATAAAGATTCCATGTAGTTTCTATCAAAAGTGATATATGGATCGTCAAGATCAACCCAGTAACCCATTTTCTCAGTGAGGTCATCCCACTCACTTTTGAATTTCATTACTGCTTCCTTACACTTCTGATTGTACTCAGCAACTGATATTTTTTTACCGATATCTTCTTTGGTGATACCCAGTTCCTTTTCAACCTGTAGTTCTACAGGCAAACCGTGTGTATCCCATCCACCTTTTCGCTGAACTTTAAAACCCTGAAGTGTTTTGTATCTACAGAAAATATCCTTTACGGTTCTGGCCATCACATGGTGAATACCCGGAGTACCATTTGCAGAAGGAGGTCCTTCATAGAAAGTAAAAGTAGGATTACCATCTCTGGTTGAAATTGATTGTTGGAAAATCTTATTTTCTTTCCACCATCTCAATGTATCTTCCGCTACCTCGGCATAGTTGATGCCTTTATATTCCCTGTACTTATCCACAATAATTAATGATTTAATGCAGTATTAAGATTTAAAACCAATTGGGTTTGTTAAGAGTTTCGAGAATCAACCTTAATTTGCTCAAGGTCAATCTCTTCATCCTCACCTTCGTCATAAAACTCAGGATATTTTTCGATCAAAGGATGAGCATTTTGATTCCTCTTTCCAGTATCGAATCGCAAAAGTAATGCAGGTAAAACAATTAAGTTAGTCAACATCGCAAAAAGGAGTGTCAAACTGGTCAATACCCCCAAAGCAATTGTTCCACCAAATTCTGATGCTGCAAAAATTACAAACCCGAAGAATAGAATAATTGATGTATATATCATTGATGCTCCAGTCTCCTTTAAACTATAACTAACAGCTATAGGCACTGAGAACTTCTGAGCAAATAACTCTTGTCTGTACTTTGCCAAAAAGTGAATTGAATCATCCACCGAAATACCAAACGCAATGCTAAATATGATCGCTGTACTTGGCTTCAATGGGATGCTAAAATATCCCATTATTCCTGCAGTAATGATCAACGGAATCATATTTGGAATGAGAGAGATTACAATCATTCTAAAGTTCCTGAATAGAATCACCATGATCAATGCAATAATGATGAAAGCAATCACCATACTGGTAAGCAAGTTATCAATCAGGAACTTGTTTCCTTTGATAAATAGTGGAGTGGTTCCAGTGATCTTCGCTTCCATTTTGGTATCACCAAATATCTGATCCATTCTTGGCTGAATGACATCATTAATAAGTGAATCCATTTTTACGGAACCAATGTCGGCAACCTTTAATGAAATTCTTACTTTTTGTCCAATGCTATCTACAAATGCCTGCGAGATTCCATCCTCATCAGAATCTTCTGATAAATACCTTAATATAAACGACCTGTCTCTACCAGAAGGAATTGTATAAAACTGTGGCAAATGATTGTAGTATGCCTGGTTTGCAGCTTTGATAAAGCTAACCACAGAAACAGGTTGAGAGATATAAGTACAAGAATCCAGAAACGCTTCGAACTCATCGATCTTTTGTAGATTTCTAATATTCTGTACTCCCTTTTTTCTTCCAGTATCAACCACTACTTCTAATGGCATGATTCCACTAAAATTCTTCTCAAAGAACCTAAGGTCCTGAATCATTGGGCTATCTTCTGGTAGATCATCAATCAAATAAGAGTTTGACTGAATCTTAAGCATACCGAAGATGCATACAACCACAATTACAGTAGTTGTTATGAAAACCAAAGTCTTTTGTTTGTGAACCAGGTCATCCAATAAGGAAAGGAATGCATTAAGAAATTTAAATTCCAGATGCTTTAAATGCCTTGAACTTGGTGGTGATACGTATGAATAAACCGCTGGAATCAGTATAATACTTACAAAGAATGTTGCTAGGATATTGATACCGGCTACTATTCCAAATTCACGAAGAATAGTGATGTCTGTTGATAATAGAACCAGGAATCCAACAGCAGTTGTGAAATTGGTAATTAAAGTAACAATTCCAATTTTTCTGATAATTGTACTTAATGCCCTCATCTGGTTACCATGCTTCGCATATTCCTGATGGTATTTATTAAGCATGTAAACACTGTTCGGAATTCCAATCACCACTATAATTGGAGGAATCAGACCTGTGAGGATTGTTATTTCAAATCCGAATAAGGATAGAGTACCAACTACCCAAACTACAATGACCCCAATAATGATAAGGGGGAAGATTACTGCCTTAAATGATCTAAAAAACAAAAACAGAATAATACCTGTGACTACAATAGAAAGAATCAAAAATAGATTTAGCTCCTTCTTAACTGTTCTCATGTTCACAGATCTTGCGTAAGGAAGACCTGAGTAATGAAGTTTAATGCTAGTTTGTTTTTCAAACTCTTCTCCAACATCTACCACATCCCACATCAGATCAATTCTATCCTCTGTGTCAAGAATATCATTATCTAATGTCACCAATATAAGAGTGGCTCCATTTTCTTTATTGATCAACTGTCCGGAATAAAACTGTAGACTTGCAGCTCCATTTAATAGACTATCAAGCACATCCTGATCTTCCGGGTAATCTGGAAATATGGGTTGCAGTTCAAATTTTTTGGCCTTGGTGTTCTTTTCCAGCTTTTTCAGATTGGGTAATCCCAGAACATTCACTACTCCCGGAAGTTCTCCTAGAGCTTTACACAGGTATCCGAAGTTTCTGAAATTATCAACCTTATAAATTGAGCTGTCTCTTACACCAACAGCGATGATATTACCATCCTCACCGAATTGCTTCTTAAACTCTCTGAAATATACATTGTCTGGATCCTCGTGTGGAACAATTTCAGCCAATCTAAATGAGTACTTAACATCTTTCGCATGGTAGCCCATGAAAGCTGTTACTAACGCCAAAACAATAACCAGTATTGTTCTGTGTTTTAGGATGATATGTGCAAGTTTCGTCCACATTTTTTAACAGTCGGCAAAGGTAACAAAAATTGTTTGGTATCTAAGTTTATTGAGGTAAGTCGGAGTATTTCGTGTTAAAAGATTATACGATCGGTAATGAAATGCCTTTAATCGTTTTGAATAATGATATGGCATGTCTGTCAGTTAGCCCTGAAATATAATCTGTAATTAGCAATAACCGATCATATAATTGCTCCGAATGGTCCAATTTGCGTTTCAACTCTCCAGGAATCAATCTGAATACACTTTTGGTCTTTCCAGTTACCGATTCTTTCTGGTAATAGTTGTAATACATTGAAGTACAAAAGCTCTCCAATAATCTTTCAATTACTTCATAACCTCCAGCCTCTTTCTCCAGCACAATTTGTGCTCGATATAACTTTTCAATTGAAATATCACTGATTTGATTTAGAATAGGAGCAGAAGGAATGCAATCAACTAATGACTTATCGAAGGTGCCAGCCAGAATTTCCTCTTCATATTTCATGAATTCCGCACTCACTTCTCCTATTAATTGATTTATAACCAATGCTCTAAGCACACTGATTTTTTCATTTTCACCATCGATCTTAGCTAATTTCTCCTCATCGAATCTTTCCTTCAAAATCTGAGCAAAGAAATTCTTCACGGTCTCGAAACTAACGAGGTTCAATCTACATCCGTCTTCAAAATCTATTACGTGGTAACAGATATCATCTGCTGCTTCAACCAGAAACACCAGTGGATGACGAGCAAATGACTCCTCATTAAGCGCTGGTAATCCCAATTGGTCAATCATTTCTTGAAATGCATCCTTCTCACTTTGGAAGTAGCCAAATTTCTTCTGACTTTTTCTTCCATCGATCTTAGAATTCAAAAGTGAACCATGAGGATACTTTGTAAATGCACCCATTGATGCATAAGTTAATTTCAAACCCTGATCAAAATGATCACTATTGAGTATTCTGAAGCCTTGGGCATTACCTTCAAAATTGGTTAAATCCATCCATTGATTAGTCGTTAAGCTATCTCCAAATAATGACTTTGCTCCTTCTGACTTAAAGTAACCTGAGATTGCTTCTTCTCCTGAATGACCAAATGGTGGATTTCCAATATCATGAGCTAAACTCGCAGCAGCAGTAATGGCGCCAAAATCGAATGGACTAAATCTTTCTCCAAGGCTCGGATGTTTCTTAATTACTTCTGTACCAACAGTTTTACCAAGTGATCTTCCTACACTCGAAACCTCTAGTGAGTGTGTGAGTCTGTTATGAACAAAATCCTGTTCAGGAATTGGGAAAACCTGAGTCTTGTCTTGCAACTTCCTAAAAGGGTGACTAAAGATGATTCTATCAAAATCTTTTTCAAAAGCACTACGGATCTGATCAATAGAGTGCTCACCCGAAATCTTTGATCCCGGTCTGTGATAGCTTAACAATTTTTCCCAATTCATCATCTCCTTATATATTCTAATGGGTTTTGATTCAGCAATTTAACTGTTGCCTGGTAGAGATCAGGGCAGTAATCTGAAAACATTCTGGTTCGTTCAAAAAAGTTCTCTATCACTACAGCAAAAAACTCTTCTTCATTTGCTGCTCCGTATTCTCTAAACATGGAAACTTCCCCTCTCCTCATTGCTACAATTTCCCTTTTAGCAAAAAAGCTCCATAAATCAAGATCAGCTTCATTAAAGAACTGGTATTCATCATTCATAATGAGGTTTTCCAATCGGAGTGCATGCGCCATTTCATGTAACCCCAGATTAATCCCGTCTGTGCGGTCCAAATAACCTTCAACAAAGCTTCTCCAGGAGAGCACAATTAATTTCGCAAGCGGATTGACTTCTCCTTTATGGTAGACCTTATTTATCGTTGAATAGTAGTTATCAGGATAAATTAAAATCCGTTTGAAGTGACTTAGATAAATCTTTGGTAAACCGAAGGTAATCTGAATAGCAGAGGCAGCTATCAGAGTCTTCATTTGCGCGGTAACACCATCTATACTTCTTGGGATGAAATCCTTAATATTTATAAAGTGCTGTACCCTGCCTTCAAAAAGTTTCTTTTCTTTCGGAGGGAGCATTTTATAAAAGTCAGAATGCTCCTTTAAAACAGCTCTATATCGCTCCTTGATTGGAGGAAGTCCAAAAGCTCTAAAGCCAATATTAATTCCTGGAATTGAAGAAAATATTGCTAAAAGGAAAATAGCAATCCCAATCATCAATACTGTACCCAAAGCATCTTGCGATGAGTTTTGCAACAATATAAATTCCAGATGAGCCAACTGCCTTTAGCTAAGTTGTTTCAATAACTTAGTCATAGATACTGAATCACTGAGTGTCTTGATTAATTCATCTACAGTAACTCTGCTTTGAGCCATACTATCTCTTTCTCTGATAGTTACTGTATTGTCTTCAAGAGTTTGGTGATCAATTGTAACACAATATGGTGTCCCAATGGCATCCTGTCTTCTGTATCTTTTACCAATTGCGTCTTTTGCATCGAACTGCGCATTGAATTCAAGCTTCACCTCATCCATGATCTCTCTTGCCTTCTCTGGAAGTCCGTCTTTATTTACTAATGGAAGCACAGCAACTTTAACAGGCGCAAGTGCTGGAGGTAATTGAAGTACAGTTCTTTCACTTCCATCTTCCAATTTCTCTTCTTTATAACATGAAGATAAAATTGCAAGGAACATTCTATCTAAACCAATTGAAGTCTCCACTACGTATGGCACGTAGCTCTTTTCCTCAACAGGATCGAAGAATTGTAATTTTTTACCAGAATGTTCTTCGTGTGCTTTTAAATCAAAGTCAGTTCTACTGTGGATACCTTCAAGTTCTTTGAATCCCATTGGGAAATCAAATTCGATATCACATGCTGCATTGGCATAATGAGCAAGATTAAGGTGATCGTGGAATCTGTAATTTTCTTCACCCAAACCAAGGGCTTTATGCCACTTGATTCTTGTTTGTTTCCACTTTTCGTACCACTCTAATTCTTCTCCTGGCTTCACGAAAAATTGCATTTCCATTTGCTCAAATTCACGCATTCTGAAGATGAACTGTCTTGCAATAATTTCATTTCTGAAAGCCTTACCAATTTGAGCAATACCAAATGGAATTCTCATTCTACCTGTTTTCTGCACGTTCAAGTAGTTCACGAAAATACCTTGTGCCGTTTCAGGTCTTAAGTAGATTTTGTTTGCTCCCTCTGCAAGTGATCCCAGCTCCGTTGAGAACATCAGGTTGAATTGTCTTACATCAGTCCAGTTTTTTGAACCAGAAACAGGATCAGCAATTCCAAGCTCCTCAATTAAGGCTTTCATATCAGCAAAATCCTCCTCGTCCATTGCTTTCTTGAACCTGGCATTGATAGTATCAATTTTTTCCTGATTTTGAAGTACTCTTGGATTAGTTGAAAGGAATTGTTCTTTGTCAAAAGAATCACCAAATCTTTTGGCCGCCTTATCAACTTCTTTCTTGATTTTACCTTCAATCTTGGCAACATAATCTTCAATCAGATTATCTGCTCTATATCTTTTCTTACTGTCCTTATTATCAATTAATGGATCATTAAATGCATCTACATGTCCTGAAGCTTTCCAGGTAGTTGGATGCATAAAGATGGCTGCATCAATCCCTACAATGTTCTCATTCATTTGAACCATTGCTTTCCACCAGTATTGTTTGATATTGTTTTTCAATTCAACACCATACTGCCCATAGTCGTAAGTAGCACTTAGACCATCATAGATCTCACTTGATGGAAAAATAAATCCGTACTCTTTTGAGTGCGCAATGATATTCTTAAGCGAACCGCTCTCTTCAATTTTAGCCATAGCCGCAAAATTGTCATCTTGCTTAGACTTTTAAAAGGATTAATTCTGAAATTCTCAAGGTTATCGGCTGAATCTCAAAGAAATTTCATCCAAACTTTGATTACTTCCCACTACAGTCACTATATCATTCACTCTCAGCCTTGTATATCCATGAGAAATAATCATTTGGCCTGCTCTTTTGATAGAAAGAATAATTACATCATTCGGAAGTCGAAGTTCTCGCAATGGAATACCGTGGATATTAGGATTTTCAAGCTCAATATCTCTTGTATCCTGATCGTCGGCCATACCGAGTAATAAGGAAGTAGCAAGAGGAGATCTCACAAAGTGATCCAGTAAACTTACAATTGCTGTGGATGGATCAACAATTTTTGCTTCCAGGGCCAAGAATCTATCATAGTTCCATCTCTCATTCAATCTTACAATCAAATCTCTTGTTCCCAGGTGTTCATATGCCAGGTCGCAAATCTTATAATTTTCTTCATCGGACAACATGCATACAATAGCTTCTGTTTTGTCGGCTTCCATCGAAAGCAGCACTTCCAATGTAACGTCTTCTACATATACAACTGTGATGTCTTCCGGTTCCTGAAAGCTTCCACGTTTCTTTTTTGTGGCTAGTTGCACCTTCCAGTCTTTACTTATCAGTTGTCTGGCCAAAGCAATCGACTGGTTCTCAAGTCCGAAAATGATTGCATCTCTAATACCATCGAATCCTGCTGGATCTGCTTTACTATGATCTTCACCGAGTTTGTTTAGGGAATACTTAAATAATGGTGGTCCTAAAAATTGATTAAGAACAATAACTGCGATTACTACCGTGGCAAACTGATTTCCCCATCCGGGGAAAGTACTGGCTATAATCGTGGAAAGACCAAGGGCAACTCCAGCCTGCGTGATGTAGGGCATCCAACCATAATTCATATGTTTAATTGGATCCTTGGCAAGAATACCTCCTACATAGCTTCCCATCACCATTGTTACAAGCCTGATGAGGAACAAAATCACTGCAATACCAGAAACACTCCACAAGACATCCACTTCCATAGTTGCTCCTGTTAGGGTGAAAAAACCGATGTAAATATATGGAGAAGTCTCTTCCAGTATTTTCAAGAACTCAACTCGGTACCTCGAATAATTTGTTACAAAGAAACTTGCTATAATACAGATCAAAAGTGGTTCTATTGCTATATCAAAGCCTAGATACTCATTACTGGAGTGTTCTGTAAAATGACCTAGCAGATAGGCTGAGTATCCAAATAAAACAATACCAACAGTCTTGTAGATGGTCTTTATTTTCCAGGACATAATATACCTAAGGGTAAATCCGTAGGCATAACCCAAACCAATTGACATTCCGAGTTCCAGAAGAATAAGGACTACACTGAAAATATTAAAGTCATCTCCTGATATTAAAGTCTTTGCTACTGAAAGGTTTACAGCAAACAGAACAATTACAATAAAGTCCTTCAAAACAGTAACACCCATGACGGTCTGAGTAAATGGTCCTCTGGCCCTAAGCTCATTCACTACTGCAATTGCGGAAGCGGGAGATCTGGCTACAAAGATTGTCCCGGTTAGGATTGCAACTGCTACCTTGGCGGTCGTATTTAAATCCTTCATATATGGTATGAGGTCCGCAATAAAGTAGACCCCCAAACTCCCAACAAGAAATGTGATTACCAATTGACCAAAAGTATTCCACTTGATACTATTAAAGCGACTCCTTAGCTCTTTTAGGTACAATTCTGCCCCTGCTGCAAAAGCGATAAATGCCAGCGATAACTCATTGACGAAACCAAGATGATTGATAATTCCCTGTGGAATGAGCTCCAGGAAATATGGCCCGGCTATGATACCAGTCATGATGAAACCTGTAATTAATGGCAGGTTCGCTAATTTGAATACTTTGGAGATTTGATTAGCCGCAATAGCAACTATAATAAATCCTCCAAGTAGTATAAATAATTGTGCATCGAGCAGGCTTTCAATCATAGAATTCCAAGTAGATTATGATTTGGACTAATCCTAAAAATAACCCGTTTGTTTTAAGTTATATCATTTTTGGAATAATCTTTGAATAAAATTTTGTTGTCACCCAGATGACGGCATGGTAATTATGCCAAACTATCTGGATCACTATTGTGTATAATGACTATGTTCAAACTAAATCTGAATACAATGAATTTTATTGCAGGGATATTTTTAAGTGTTGCTTTGGGATGTGCCAGTCCAAATCCGGTAAATGAAGCTTCAGAACCAATTAGTCATGAAATTTTTGACGATTTATTAAAAAAATATGTCGATGCTGAAGGTTGGGTTAATTATGAAGGTTTCAAGTCGGAGAGAGATAAATTAAACCAATATTTGGAGTTACTTAAGGACAATGCTCCAAATGACAACTGGAGTAGTGACGAAAAATTAGCTTATTGGATCAATGCTTACAATGCTTTTACTATTGATTTAATACTTCAGTATTACCCTGTTAACAGCATTAGAGATATTGGAAGCAAAATTCAGGTCCCATTTGTTAATTCTCCATGGGACATCAAGTTTATAGAAATAGGGGGCGAAAAGCTCGACCTGAATAATATCGAACATGGTATCATTCGTGAAAGGTTTAATGAACCACGAATACATTTTGCTGTTAATTGCGCATCTTATTCATGTCCAGTCTTGAGAAATGAAGCTTATGCGGCGAGTAAATTGGATACCCAACTTGAGGAACAGACAATTTCGTTCGTAAATGACACAAAAAGGAATAAGATTACTGCGAAGAAAGCAGAACTGTCTAAATTATTTAGTTGGTACAAAGGGGATTTTACCAAGGATCAGAGCCTTGTGGAATTCATCAATAAGTATTCAAATACCAAAATCTCGAAATCAACTAAGATCACCCATCTTGAATATAGATGGACTTTGAATAAACAATAACAAAAAAAGCAGCGCCTCCACATGGAAGCACTGCTTTTTCTTTAAGATCTAAGATTTTATACTACCTCACGACCAATGCTGTAATATTTAAAGCCTAAGCTGCTGATATTATCCAGTTCGTAAAGGTTTCTACCATCGAAAATTACCTTTTCTTTTAGAAGTGTTTCCAGCTTTTTGAATTCAGGAGTTCTGAATACAGGCCATTCAGTCATTATAAGCAATGCATCAGCACCCTCTGCAGCATCGTATTCGTCTTTTGCGAATTCTATCTTATCGCCTATAACACCTTTTACATTCTCCATTGCCTCAGGATCATAAGCCTTGATTTTAGCTCCTCTAGAAACAAGTTCTTCAATATTATACAACGCAGGAGCCTCTCTGATATCATCAGTATATGGTTTAAATGCTAATCCCCACATTGCAAATGTTTTGCCACTCAGGTCTTTACCATAATGTGCCTCAATCTTATCAACCAACTTCAGTTTCTGACCTGCATTGATGTCCATTACTGATTTTAGAATTTTGAAGTCATACTCCACATCAGTTGCTGATTTAGCTAAAGCCTGAACATCTTTTGGGAAACAGCTCCCTCCATATCCAATTCCTGCGAATAAAAATCTCTTACCAATCCTAGAATCAGTTCCTACACCTCTTCTAACGGCATCCACATCTGCTCCTAGCTTTTCACAAAGGTTCGCGATTTCATTCATAAAAGTGATTTTAGTCGCTAAGAATGAATTTGCGGCATACTTTGTAAGTTCCGCAGATCTAATATCCATAAAGATTATTGGATTTCCCTGACGAACATATGGCCCATAAAGTGTTTCCATTACCTTTTGCGCCTTTTCTGTCTCAACTCCAACTACCACCCTGTCAGGTTTCATGAAGTCGTCCACTGCCACTCCCTCTCTTAGGAATTCCGGATTTGAAACTACATCAAAATCTACCTTGGCGTTAAGAGCAACCTTCTCCTTTACTTTCTCTGCAGTTCCAACTGGAACGGTGCTCTTATCAACAATGATTGTGTATTCCTTCAATAATGGACCTAGGTCTTCAGCAACTCTCAATACATATTGAAGATCTGCAGAGCCATCTTCTCCTGGAGGAGTTGGAAGCGCAAGGAAAATGATTTTAGCTCCTTCTATCCCTTCTTTCAAATCAGTTGTAAACTCAAGTCTACCTTGACGAATATTTCTATCAAAAAGGACATCTAAGCCTGGTTCGTAAATTGGAATTTGACCAGATTTAAGTTTGGCAACTTTTTTCTCGTCAATATCAATACAAGTAACGTGATTTCCCGTTTCAGCGAAACATGTTCCAGAAACTAGACCTACATACCCGGTCCCTACGACAGCTATTTTCATTTTTTAATATCAATTCATTTTTGAATGCGCAAAACTAATCTTTTTTTGCCCAGATACACAACGATTCAGTTGGGTTGATAGTTAATATGAAAGGATATTTTAATTTTGCAGTAACAACAACCCAATAAAAAATGAGTGAAGTACTAGAAGCTGACGACATCATGCAGACCAAAGAAAACCAACGCATGATCGCAGAAATGATTCGAGATTTCGGTGCAAAGGAGATTGAACCTTACAAAATGCAATGGGACGAGGACCAAACATTCCCTATTGACCTATTCAAGAAATTTGGAGAATTAGGTATTATGGGGGTCTTAGTGCCTCAGGAATACGGAGGATCCGGATTTGGTTATCATGAATATGTAACTGCAATTATTGAGGTGGCTAAAATTGATGGAGCAATCGGTTTATCAGTTGCAGCCCACAATTCTCTGTGTACTGGCCACATCCTTCAGTTTGCTAATGAATCCCAAAAACAAAAGTGGTTACCCAAGTTAGCTACAGCGGAATGGATTGGAGCATGGGGTCTTACTGAACCAAATACTGGATCAGATGCCGGAAACATGAAGACCACAGCCGTTCAAGATGGAGATTACTACGTATTAAATGGAGCCAAAAACTTCATTACACATGGTAAATCATCAGATATTGCCGTGGTAATTGCCAGAACCGGAGAAGTTGGAGACTCTCATGGTATGACGGCATTTGCTATTGAAAAGGGGACACCTGGGTTTTCTGCTGGAAGAAAGGAAAATAAACTAGGAATGAGAGCTTCCGAAACCACTGAACTTATCTTTGAAGACTGCAGAGTGCACAAAGACAATATTCTAGGAGAAGTTGGTGAAGGTTTTGTTCAATCGTTAAAAGTATTGGATGGAGGTAGAATTTCAATTGCCGCTCTTAGTTGCGGAATTGCAGAGGGCGCTTTAAACGCTGCTATCCAGTATTCTAAAGAAAGACATCAGTTTAATAAGCCTATTTCAAGTTTCCAGGGAATAAGCTTCAAATTAGCTGAAATGGCAACTAAAGTACATGGAGCTAAATTGATGACCTTTGATGCAGCCGATAGAAAAAATAAAGGGCTTAGCGTAAATACAGAAGGCGCTATGGCAAAACTGTATGCCTCTGAAATTGCTGTAGAAGTAGCAAATGACGGGGTTCAAATATTTGGTGGATATGGATATACTAAAGAATACCCTGCCGAAAAATATTACAGAGACGCAAAGCTTTGTACGATTGGAGAAGGAACTTCAGAGATCCAAAAACTGGTAATATCCAGATCAATACTAAAGTAACTGAGAAAAACCCGGAAATTATTTCTTAATAATCTAAAGAATTAGTTTTCGGGTTAATAAATTTTATCATTATATTTGCGCCCTCTAAAAAAATTAATATAAAGACTTAGCAGATTATGATCATTGTTAATGTAAAAGAAAACGAATCAATTGATAAGGCTCTTAAAAGATTTAAGAAGAAGTTCGAAAAAACTGGTGTTCTTAGAGAATTAAGAGAGAGATCTCATTTCACAAAACCTTCTGTTACAAGAAGAACTGAAGTTATCAAAGCAGCTTACAGACAAAAAATGAGAGACCAGGAAAATAATTAATTCCTGACTATCATAAGTCTTTATAATTGATTAAGTTAGTATTCTTCACCCTTTAGAAGAATACCATATGATAGAGTCATTTCTTCGGTTCGCCCAGTACGAGAAAAGATATAGTGAGCACACTTTAAAATCGTACGAGAATGACCTAAATCAATTAGAAAATTTTATAGAAGATCATATTGAAATCCAGGATTTGAGTCATCACGACATCAGGTCCTGGATTATTCATTTATCAGAATCCGGTACTTCTGCAAGAAGCATCAACAGGAAGTTGGCTACCCTGAAGTCTTTCTACAAGTTTCTTCTTTCCAGAGAAATTATAAGTAAAAACCCCACCGAAAGACTTAAGCCATTAAAAACCGAATCCAAATTACCACAGTTCATTAAGGAAAGTGAGATCACGCAATTGCTAGATCACCTGGAGTTTGAAGACTCTTTTGAAGGCAAGAGAGATCAATTGATTATAGAGCTTTTATATGGCAGTGGCATTCGACTATCCGAGCTAATTGGGCTTAAAATTTCTCAAATAAATTTTTATGATCACTCAATTAAAGTTTTAGGAAAAAGAAACAAGGAAAGAGTCATCCCTATTAACGAAAATCTCGTTAAATACATTAAGAACTACATCACTGTGAGGGATACCATGACAACCGATAAAAGTTTAGATTTTTTAATATTAACAACGGAAGGAGCACCTGCTTATCCGATGTTGGTTTATCGGGTGGTAAAGAAATACTTAAGTCTGATTACGACTCAAAGTAAAAAAAGCCCGCACGTTTTAAGACATACGTTTGCTACCCACTTACTAAACAAGGGTGCAGATTTAAATTCAGTAAAGGACCTATTGGGACACACAAGTCTTGCCGCTACTCAGGTTTACACTCACAATTCGTTGGAGAAGTTGAAATCTGTCTTTGAGCAGGCTCACCCAAAGGCCTAATGGTTTAACTATTAAATATTTTAATTATGAAATTACAAATGCATTCCATTCACTTCGACGCAGACATCAAATTGCTTGATTTCATACAGAAAAAAGCTGATAAGCTAGAAACTTTTTTTGATCGAATAATTGATGGAGAAGTATTTATGCGTTTGGAGAAAGGAGAAGCTCGTGAGAATAAAATAGTTGAAATCAAGATTAATATTCCGGGAAATCAATTGTTCGCTAAGGTGCAGTCAAGCTCATTTGAGGCTGCAGCTGATGAGGCAGTTGAAGCGCTGAGAAGACAACTCAAAAAACATAAAGAAAAACTATACGAACATCATTAATCCAAAAAAAAATCCAAAAATGAATGGGCAGCCAAAAGCTGCCCATTTTTTTTGGATATCAATGCCCTATATAATTGATACCCCGTAGCGGTTAGTGATCGTCTCAAACTAAGAGGTGAGTATTGCTACTCACCCCTGGGAAAAATTTGGAACGATGGTTATTTTCTACTATCATTTAGTTTTTTTAATCCGTAGGCACCACCTGCAATTAGCAGTAGAGACAAGCCTCCATCTATTGGTGTTGCTGGAGGTCCTCCTTGTGAATAAGTAGGGATATAGATTAAGACTAAAAGAAGTATGCTTAGTATATATTTGAAATTTTTCATTTTTCTGGAGTTTAAATTTTAATTGTTATTAAGAAGAATTTTCCAAGAAGTTGCACCATCCGTCACCATGTATATTCCTTCAGGAACATTCAACAGCAACTCTCTGCTTCCTTCTACTTTACCAGACCATACTTTATCACCTTTTAGCGAAAAGATCTGATAGTCTACAGACAACCCTTCAACATTCTTAATAAAGACTTGATTTTGGTAAGAATAAACAACTGATTCGGATAGGCTCAACGCTGAACCTGTTATTACTGATTCCTTCAAGATTACAAACCTATCTGTGAAGATTCCTTCCTGAGAACTGAATTCGTATGCTTCATGTGTAATATCAATTTTTGTATCAGTCAATTTATCCCATAGAATTGTGGTAGACTCATGATCCTCAAGCTCAACCGATATTGAATAGACTCCATTTTCTGGAATGTTCACCCCGACGGAAACCATCTCATCTGATAAACTGGCTCCCTGAATTGCCAAGGCCTGTTTGTTTTTAACTGTGTATACACTGGCAGGTAGAGTTGCATCAAAGATTGGGGCATCAAACCGTCTATCAATATTAGATGAAGCTTCTTCTACCCATCCAATTACAGCTTGCTTAAACAAGCCATTGTTAGAGGTCAGATTCAATCTTGTCAATGGCACACTTTCAGTTCTGAAAAATGCTCCATCACCGTTATTACCCGATACTCTCATTGCCTCAGTAAATGTTACATCTGTATCGATATCACTAGCCAATTGCACAAAGAAGCCCTGAGCAGAACCAATATGCAGATTATATCTGGACTCTCCTCCGGCAGGTGTAGTATTCGTAGCGGCGATACCATTCGCAACCACATAGTCAGCATTGTCTCCTCTTTCGATATCTGATCCGTTATCATCCCAGAAATATACCGCACCGGTGTTATTCGTGTTTTCAGTTAGGAAATCTGAAACATTAATAGCAGCTGCATAAGGGTTAGCGACTAAATTCCAACCCTCCGTACTTTCATTTGTACCATCATTATATGTCCCGGTATATGTGCCATTGTAAGCCACAGAACCAGTATTGGGAACTCCAGAGAATTCAATAAGCTGTTGATACGCTTGTGTATAACCTTGCCCTGGAACAAGTTCATCAGCAGAAGCGCTGACCCATCTGTCTAAACCTTCATTACTTCCCCATGAAACAGATTCATCGTATTTATAGACAAAGCTTCCCAAGTCAGATCCAGTGACTGAAGCGTTCTGCTCAACTGGAGATCCTACAAAACTGTATTTACCATCAGAATATCTTGTGTTTCTCTGAATAGTAATGTTGTTACCAGAGACTATTCCTGTTTCATAAGTCAACAGAGTAGCTCCCGACTCAACAACAATGGATCCTTGATTATTCACGTCTCCAGCAATGTCAGCTGTATTCCCGGAAGTTACCGTAACAGTAACACCTGTTAAAACCTCAATGTCATTACCATCAAACCCTCCAGTATAATTTCCACTGAAAAGAACAGGATCTGAAGATGTCGGCCCTGAGCCATTACTCCATGAAGCACCATCCCATTCTACAGTTTCAGGGTCTTCATCAGAAATTGAAATGCTGAATGCTTCTTCATATGTTCCTCCATTTCCGTCATTAGTTTCGATACGAACTGAGTAACTACTCTTTGTCTCAAAATCAAATTGCTCAGCAGCTCTTAATTCGTCTCCAACTATTGAGAATGAAGTATTATCATCATCTCCAGTCCCCGTTACGAGAGAATAGGTAAATGTTTCTCCATTATCAGGATCTGTTGTGGATAAAGTTCCAATTGCGTCTCCAACAGAGTTGTTTTCCAGGATAGAGTTAGCTGATAGCAAGATATCGGTTGGAGCCTCTGGGTCATTCGTAATTGAAATACTAAACACCTCTTCATAAATACCTCCATTTTGATCATCCGTTCTCAATCGGATCGAGTAGCTATTAGCAGTTTCAAAATCAAACACCTCAGATGCCTGTAAGTTTGATCCACTAACATTGAAAGAAGCATTATCATCATCTCCTGCACCACTTACGAGACTGTAAACATGTGTATCAGCATCATCATCAGTGGATGAAAGTGACCCAATAATATCATTAACACTATTCCCTTCTAAAATTTCATTAGACGAGAGCATAATGTCGGTAGGCGCTTCATTGATATCCGATACTGTAACTGCAAAAGATTTTTCAAACTGATTACTGTTTCCATCATCAGTTCGTACTCTGATGGAATAAGTATCCTTAGTTTCATGATCAAAACTAATTCCAGCTTGTAACTCGTCACCAGAAATTGTAAAAGAAGCATTATCATCATCTCCAGTTCCAGCTACTAATGTGTAGGTATAAGTTTCTCCATTATCCGGATCTGTTGTTGTTAAATTTCCAATTACATCAGAAACTGAATTATTCTCAGCGATTGTATTAGCAGATAAACTAATGTCAGTTGGAGCTTCAGGATCATTTGTTATATCAATAAAGATTACTTCATCATGAATTCCTCCATTTTGATCATCAGTTCTAACTCTGATTACCCAGGAGTCTGCTGTTTCATAGTCAAATACAGCTGATGCACGTAATTCATTTCCATTGATATTGAATGAAGCATTCCCTGCACTACCTGTTCCGCTAACCAGGCTGTAAACATGCGTATCTGTATCATCTTCATCAACTGTAGATAATGTACCTACTACATCGTTTATACTGTTTCCTTCCAGGATAGAGCTTGATGAAATTTGAACTTCAGTTGGATCATCATTCAGATCATTAATCAGGATCGTAAAACTTTTCTCGAATTGAAATCCGTTATTATCATCTGTTTCTACTCTGATAGTATAGCTGTCTTTCACCTCATGGTTGAAAAAGTCTTGCGCCAGTATTTTGTCTCCTGAAATTGAGAATGACGCATTATCATCATCCCCGGTTCCAGCTACAAGGGTGTAAGTATAAGTCTCACCATTATCTGGATCGGTAGTACTTAATGTGAAAAGTTCATCGTTTATAGCATTATTTTCATCAGCCAACTGAAAGTTCGTAATCGATATATCAGATGGAGCTTCCCAGACATTATTCACAGTGATCGTCATAGCTTCTTCATACAAACCTCCAGCACCGTCATCAGTTTGAACCCTGATAGTATAAGTGTCTTTTGCTTCGTAGTTCAGCGATCCAAAGGCCCTTAGATTTGCTCCTGCAATGGAAAATGTAGCATTATCATCATCTCCTGTTCCAGCAACTAATGTATAAGTATGCGTCTGCCCTACATTTAAGTCCGTAGTACTGAAATTTCCTACAGACGCAAAAGGACCGGCGTTCTCATTTATTGTGCTGTTAGAAAGAGTGATGTCAGTTGGAGCATCATTTTGTGGAACCAGGTTGATTGTCCAATCTCTGGTATCTGAGTTTTCTGCAGTTACAGTGTATGTCACTCCTCCAGAGCTAAAGTCCTGAGTTGAACCACTGGCTGGGGAGACATCTGCACCTGCAAACACACTTACATCAACTGCAACTGCTGAAACGTCTGTACCATAAGGAACCTGAGCAGTAACCTCTGCATTTACCTTGTCAATAGTTTCATCTCCCGATTGACCAGTGAATGAAATACCTGTGATGTCAGTAATATTATTTGGTGACTCAAAGGCTCCTTTTGAAGGTGCTGAAGTACTTCTGGTTGTTCCATTGTAATCCTCTGTAGCATAAGGAACTGGCACACCTCTAAGATCAGCTTCAGAAAGCGAAGATCCCGTTAAGGTGAAATCAAGATTTGCTGCATCCGTGAAGTTTGGTTCTGTAGTGGTAGTTCCAAAAAGGGAATACATAGTTTCTTCATTGGCTGCATTATAGTGCGTTGACCCCACTCTCATAAATCCTTCACTGGAAGATCCTAACGTAGTGTAGGTGATATTATTTGCGTCAATTTCTACAGTTGGAATTGCCGTATTATAGTACCAAATACCCAGGTTATAAGATACTGGCTTCAGCAATGGGTTCAGATGAATAAGGTTATTCTTAATTTTCAGGCTGTTAGTCGGCTGACCTGAGTTTCCTACATAAATTCCAACAGCATAAGTACCATAGTCTACGTTACTACCTTCAATATAAATTGTGTTATTATAAATTTCAAGATCACCAGTTGGATAAGAAACCTGAACACCATATTGATTAGAAGCAGATTGTGGGTTTAGGTGAATCACATTATTGAATACTCTCAGGTACCCGCCCACATCCTGGCTAGCTGAAATAGCAGTTGTGCTGGATTGAGAGCTGCTTACATTAAAGGTCTGATCAAAATAGATCAAATTATTGGAAATTGTAATATTTGAATTCTCTCCATTGTCCATGTAAATCCTTCTGGCATGAAGACTAGTTGTTGCTGCTACTGGAGTAAATGTATTGCCGTCAATGACTACATCATCAGCCCAATATGGAGCAATCGCACCAGAAATAATTGAATTGCTAATAGTAATGTTTTTGCTATTGTCAGTTTCTGTTAACCTTGAAAGTAGAACACTCGGTATAGTCATTTTATCTCCACCATCAACATGGAAATTTTTAGTTCCATACAGCCTCAAAGGGTCAGTAAGCTCAAAAGGTGAGGCCGTATCATCAGCTTTTAATGTAATTGAATATTGATCCTGACCAAGATGATTGTAAAAAACGAATGCAACTGAAGGATTTGAATCTTGATCACCTGAGATTTCAGCAATGATATCTCCAGCTATGCCATCAGCATTTACTCTGTCCATAAAGCGTTTTAGAGTTGTAAAGTCTCCTCCGCTTTTTACATAATAGGTACCACCAGGTAAACTACCCATTGCATCGATTGTCCAGTCCTGGGTTGTTCCATCCTCAGCGGTAACAGTATATGTAACATTCCCGGAAAAGTTTTGAGCAACACCTGTGAGAGGCGAAACAGTAGCTCCTGAGGAAACTGTAATATCCGGTGTTAGGCTAGACCTGTCTACCCCATCGCCAGCATCAATTTTAACAATGTGATTAACCGTGTCAATATCAATAAGTCCATTTCCTTCCTGAAACGAAAAGGAAAGAATATCATTGCCAGTTTCGATAACGTCTGTTACACTGATTAAGAATAGCTGTTCCTTTACATTTCCATTATTATCAGTTGACGACACTCTAATATTTTTATATGCATCATCTTCAAAATCAAACTCAGCAGCTGTAAAAACCTCGTCTCCTACTACTGTAAATTGTGCATTATCCGTGTCTCCATGTCCACTTACAAGGCTATAAGTATGTGTATCCCCTGCGTCATCTTGAGATGATAGTGTTGCTACTAAAGTATTAACAGGACTGTTTTCTGGCACAGAGTAGCTATCCAGGGTCACTGCTAATGCAGGGCCATTTGCTCTATCCACAAAGAACGTCCCATAATATACAAGGCCATTTGATCCAGTAAAAGAGGATCCTCCAAGGATTGTATTATAGTCATAATTCAGAACTGCATTAACCAGATTATTACTGGTTATATCCCAACTTGTGAGTGTTCCGTCTCTATTTATAGCAGCAGCTCTGGATTTTGAAGTTCCAGCAATACTTGTGAAGTAACCTACAGCGTAAATCACATCGTCTACTATGTTTATATTATTGACAGTATTATTGGCATTCGGATTCCAGGAGGTAGCCAAACCTGAAGAAGGATCAATTGCCGCAATTCTATTTCTCGTATCGCTACCTACAGAGGTAAATGTCCCAACGATGTAAAGATTTCCGTCAGAGTCCAAATCCATATTTCTTACACGATTGTTAACGTTCGGGTCCCAAGAGGTAGCTAAGCCGGTTGATAAACTAATCTCCGCTAATCTATTCCTTGTTACACCAGCGATAGTAGTGAAATCTCCACCCACAAATACAGTTCCCTTTCCAGTAAACTCTATATCATAAATCTGTGTATTTGCATCAGGATTCCATGAAGTCGCTGATCCATCAGAAACATTAATCCCAGCAAGATAATTTCTTGTAACTCCATCCACCAAAGTGAAACTTCCACCTACCAGTACATGGGTCTTATTAAATAGTATTTTCTGAACTTGTGATCCAGACATGTTTGGGTCCCAGGAAGTAGCGTTACCAGTGGTTTTGTCTAGTTCAGCAATTATGTTTCGGGTAGCCCCTCCTACATTATCAAATGCTCCACCTACATAAACAGTAGTCTCACTGAGTTCAATATCATTCACATAGTTATCAGCACTAGGGTCCCAAGATGTAACCAGACCGGTTGTAAGATCAATAGCAGCTAAGTTTTCTCTAGGAGTTCCTCCTATTCCACTAGAATAACCTGCTAAAAAAACGTTTGAGCCACTTGCAGCAATACCATAATAACCAGCAAATCCACTTGGAAGATATGATTGTGACAACAATCCTGTAACAGTGCTAAATGCAGCTGATCCAGGTCTGGACTCTCCTGCTATAAGACCAAAAACTCCTGCAACATACAGAGTATTGCCATCAAGATAAAACGACTGCACGTTACTTGATGCCCCAGGGTTCCAGGTTTTGAGGGCACCATCAGATTCATTGAAAGATGCTATCCTGGATCTTGAACTTCCACCAATTGACGTAAAAGCTCCACCTACATAAATTGTACTTGAAGTTGAAGCAAGAGTATATACAGTAGAGTTTGCTGATGGGTTCCAAGAAGTCAAAGCTCCGGTAGAAGCTGAGATGGAAGCTGCATAGTTTCTTGCTGTACCATCAACACTAGTGAAAAATCCTCCAATATAAACATTCCCATTTTGAACTGTAATTGCCCGAATACCTTGGTTGATAGTTCCAGGGTTCCAGGATGTGATTTTTCCTGTGGTAAGATCAAATGCTGCAATTCTACTTCTGGTTTGACCTCCGATGGATAAAAATGACCCACCCACATAAAGTGTAGAACCTGAAACCTCAAGATCAATCACTGGAGAGTCGGATTGTGGGGCCCATGTCGTTAAATCTCCAGTAGTCCCATCTACAGAAGCTATCGCTGCACGACTGTAGCCATTTATCTGACTAAAGCTTCCCGCGATGTAGACATTTCCTCCATACAATGCCAAATCATAGACAATACCATTACATGAAGGGTCCCAACTAGTAACCTGTCCACTTGAGTTAATTTGTGCCAATCGAGTTCTGGCCAAACCACCTACTTCTGAAAAATCTCCCCCAATGTAGAAGCCGCCAGAACCATCAGGAATAACAGCTCTTACTGTTCCATTAATCTCGGGGTAATTAGAAACAAGCGTGCCGCTAGTTGAAAGCGCCGCTCCATTTCTTGCCATTTGGCCGATGTAGCTAAAGTTTCCTCCGACATATAGAATATCATTGGCTTCATCAATCGCCATTGTATTTATAGTTCCATCGGACTGAAAATTCTCAAAATTCGATAATACATCCTGCGCCCTTGCGGTTGTGCATACCAGGAGCAGCAGAAAGGTGTGTTTTAATAACTTAGATAAAAATTGTTTCATAGGGCATTTCAAATTATTTGGTTTTGCCCTGTTTATATCGCTGCTTCAAAAAGGTATACAGGTAGCGCAATATTTTTTTCAAATTTTCATTGAGAGAAAATATTTAGATTTGGATGTATACTTTTTCCACTTAAGGTTATCAATGAGTAACAATCACGATCAGGAAATTATAAATGGACTGTTGTCTGGAGACGAAAAAGGGTTCAAGGCTTTTTATAAGCAAGAATTAAACCCATTTATATCCTGGAGTAAAAAAGAGTGGAATATGGATGATCAAGCGGCACACGATCTTTATCAGGATGTACAAATGTATGTCTATGAAAACATCCTTCAGCGTAAACTGAAGAACCTTACAAGTTCATTGCGAACCTATTTATATGCGATCGCTAAGAACCAGATGAGCCTAAAGTTTAGAAAGGCAACCACAGTTAATGAACATGAAAGCAAATTGACTGAGCACCTTTCTTTCCTTACTGGCTTAGACCAGGTTGATGATACAAAACGAAAACAGGTTAAATTGATTCAGGAGGCAATCAAACTTATGTTGGAGCCTTGCAAAACCTTACTGAAACTATTTTACTATGATGGTTTATCCTTCAAGGTAATTAGTGAAAGAATGGATTATAAGAATGAATCTGTTGCCAAAAACCAAAAGAAAAGGTGCCTGGATAGATTGAGAAGTAATTATTCCGCAGAATTAAAAGACATTGAATCATGAGTGATGAAGAACTAATACGCGGTTATTACAACGAAACACTAAGTCCAACGGAACGGACCCAATTTGAAGAACGTCTGGAATCAGATAATGTATTCAAAGAGCAGGCTCAATCCATGGAGCTGGAACTCCTGGCATTCAGAAATCTGGAAAGAGAATCTATAAAGTCTAAATTCAACGATTGGGAAGAGGAGGTTGAGGATTCTGGTAATTCTACATTTAATATCAAATCTTGGAAAGTGTGGTCAGCAGCCGCAGCAATTATTCTGGTCGGCACCCTCACTTTCAGATTAATTAACACTGAAGACGTTGACCTTTACAGCAGCTATTATAGCTACTATGATAATTACGAAGTAACCACTTTGCGAAATCAACCTGATGAATTAACAAAAAGAGAGAAGGCATACCAGTATTATGATCAGAAGGACTTTAAAAATGCGGTTGTCACTTTTGAGCAGCTAGACACACTACAAAAACCTGATCAATTCTTTCTTTCCTTAAGTTACATGGGAGCTGATAATTGGGGCAAAGCAGAAGCAACACTAGCTGAAATTCAAAACTCAGAGTTTGATTATCAGAGCGCCTCAAAGTGGTATTTGGCTTTAGTTTACATCAAACTTGAGAAACCAGAGAACTCTGTATCAATATTAGAGTCAATTCAATCTGATTCCGAATTTGGAAAAAAGGCGAAAGAACTTTTAAAGGAGCTGAAAAATTAATTTATTGAATTCCTTATTTAATAAACCTCAAGGTTAAGGGATATCTAAAAAATTCTCCTTTATCTGCTTTCATGGTAGCTGTGATTACGCAAACGAGATCGATTAGAATGATAATAGCTAACAGAGGAATTCCTACCAGAATAATAATCAATAGTATTGCTACAATAGAATAAAGGAACATCGACATCTGAAAATTCAACGATTCTTTGGCGTGTTCTGCCACCTCTTTGGATTCATCTTTTTTGGATAGCCAGATTACAAGTGGCACTATAAAATTGCCAAACAGAGTACCTATATGGCTTAGGAGGATAAGCTGTTTTTTCTGCATGATTGTGAAAGCCGCTTTAAAAAATGTTACCCAATATAATAAAAAAGCCCAACTGATAACAGTCGGGCTTGTATGAATTGGAATATCAGTTGTTAAGCAAATTCTGATATTGTTTTCTCAATTATATCACAGCACTCATGAAGCTGCTCTTCAGTCATTACCAATGGAGGAGCAAACCTGATGATATTGCCGTGTGTTGGTTTTGCCAAAAGACCATTATCCTTTAATGCCACACAAATATCCCATGCAGTAGACGAACTTGGATGATCATTAATTACAACTGCATTTAATAATCCTTTTCCTCTTACCAATGTAACCAAGTCAGAAGTCTCAGCAAACTTGGTCATTCTCTCTCTGAAAATCTCACCTAGTTTTCTCGCATTCTGAATCAACTCTTCATCATTCACAACATCAAGGGCTGCCATTGCAACTTTTGCAGCTAAAGGATTCCCCCCGAAAGTCGAACCGTGAGTTCCTGGAGTAATTACTTCCATCACATCATTGTCCGCTAATACTGCAGAAACTGGATAAACTCCTCCAGAAATGGCTTTCCCAAGAATCAACATATCTGGTTTAGTATAAGTATCCTGCTTTTCACAAGATTTGCTACATGTACAGTTTCCACATACACTTAAAAGGCTTCCCGTTCTGGCAATACCCGTTTGGATTTCATCAGCAATGAATAAAACATTATTTTCCTTACAAAGAGTTGCAACTCCTGGAATGAAATCATCATTTGGGACATTTACTCCTGCTTCACCTTGAATTGGCTCAACTAAAACACCAACAATATTTGGCTGAGAGATAACTTCTCTTAAAGCCTCTAAGTCATTGTAAGCAACCTTCACAAATCCGTGAGTGAATGGACCAAAGTTCTTTCTTGCATCCATGTCGCTGGAGAAAGAAATAATAGTGGTAGTTCTACCGTGGAAGTTCTGGTCAAAGACTACAATCTGTCCTTGATTTTCTGGAACTCCTTTTTTCTCATATCCCCACTTTCTGCAGATCTTAATTGCGGTTTCCACGCCTTCAGCTCCAGTATTCATTGGAAGTACTTTATCAAAACCAAAGTACTCGGTGATGTACTGCTCGTAGATTCCAAGTACATCATTATAAAATGCTCTGGAAGTTAAAGTAAGAGTTTCTGCCTGGTCTTTTAATGCGCCTACAATTTTAGGATGGCAATGACCTTGGTTTACAGCTGAGTAAGCAGATAGAAAATCGAAGTACTTTTTGCCTTCAACATCCCAAACATAAACTCCCTCTCCTTTTGAAAGTACAACTGGAAGTGGGTGATAGTTGTGAGCGCCATGCTTATCCTCTAATTTGATTAAATCCTGAGATGATAATTCCTGATTTGACAATGTCAGACTCATAATTTCGTGATTAAATGTTGAATAATAAACCTTGCACTCATCACGGAGAGTTGCCATCCTTTCCTCGTTTTAGTGGCGGGGAGAAATCACCCGGAGAACAAAAGTAAATAGAATTTGCAAGAAGGCCGAATAAGGGTAAATAATTAAAACTATGTTTCAACTGTAATCAATGAAGAAGTGTCATCGAGTTTAAGATCCTATGAAAATTGGCTTGCATGTATTTTTACTCCTACTGGTAATTGCCTCTTGCAAGACTAAGGACGAGCCAGTAATGGACAAAATATCATTTTCAGCAGATAACGAATTCAAGTCCACCTCCAATTCAGTAGCAACGGTTGACAACAGAGGTATCAATATCATTGGCACACTAAAAAACGGCAATTCTATTTCAATTCACGTGAATGCCTATGACATTGGCACATATTCTACACAACCTCAATCATTTAACTTCACAAATATCATTTACCAGGATTCAGACAATACATTTGTCTCATTCTCAAACAATTCTTTTATAGGAGGTTCAATTGAAATAAATCAATTGGATACTGCATTAGGCGTATTATCAGGAACATTCGAAGGTCTTCTTACCAGTAATGAATCTACCATTCAAATTACTGAGGGTCGTTTTACGGATTTAGCACTCACAAATAATCTTCTCATATTAAAGTCGGAATTTGTAGGGTCCGTTAATGGAACCAAATTTTCGCCTTCAAGAATATCAGCTTCAATAGTTGATGAATCTATAGTGATTAATTTTCTTGAGGAGGCAAGAGAGCTGATTGAAATAACAGTCCCAATTGATATTATTGAGGATGAATTCCCATTGGAGGGTCTTGAAGCAGATTATTCAGGAAGTTACTCCTATTTGGCCGATGACTATCTGGCAAGTAAAGGTTCAATCATCATAAATAATCACGACTTAGACAATCAAATTCTGTACGGATCCTTTAATTTTACAGGAACTTTGTTGGGAGGAAAAGAGACTTCAGACGTGATATGCACACATTTTGCAGTGTCTTACTTCTAATTTGATGTTAATAATCCAAAAACCTGAAAAAAAGCCCTTAAATAAGTCATTCAGGTTTTGCATTTCTACAAAATACTACGATATTTGCAGTCCGATTTAAAATAAGGCGCAGAAAGATGTCTAGAGTTTGTCAAATAACAGGTAAAAAACCACAGGTGGGTAACAATGTTTCTCACGCTAACAATAAGACTAAGAGAAGGTTCTATCCAAATCTTCAAAAAAAGAGATTCTATATCCCTGAAGAAGATAAGTGGATCACTTTGAAAGTTTCAGCTTCAGCAATTAGAACCATCAACAAAAATGGTATCACTGCTGTACTTAAGAAAGCTAGAAAAAACGGAAACGTATTAGTATAAGGTTGACATAAGTCGACGATAAAAATATTGGAAGATGGCAAAGAAAGGTAACAGAGTTCAAGTGATCCTAGAGTGCACAGAGCACAAAGAGTCAGGACAGCCTGGAACTTCAAGATATATCACAACAAAGAACAGGAAGAACACTCCTGAGAGAATCGAGTTGAAGAAATACAACCCAATTCTTAGAAAGTATACTGTACACAAAGAAATTAAGTAATCATGGCAAAGAAAGTAGTAGCAACGCTAAAGACTAAAGGTGGAGTAAAGTATGCAAAAGTGATCAAGGCTGTAAAGTCTGATAAGACAGGGGCATACACCTTCAAAGAAGAGATGGTTACAGAGGATAAAGTGAAAGAAGTTCTTTCTTCTAACTAATTAGATCCTTAACAATATTTATTGAATGAAGTCCCTGCATAGGGACTTTTTTGTTATATTCCCACAGTAACAATTGCACACAATGAGTTTACTAGGATTTTTTTCAAAGGACAAAAAGGAAACCCTTGACAAAGGGCTGGAAACAAGCAAAAAGAGCTTTTTCAACAAGCTGGGAAAAGCCCTTGTAGGTAAATCTACAGTTGACGATGAGGTTCTGGATGAACTTGAAGAAATTCTAATAACATCTGATGTGGGAGTTGACACCACCATCAAAATAATAGAAAGAATTGAGGCCAGAGTAGCAAAGGATAAGTACCTCAACGTTGAAGAATTGAATAACATTCTAAAACAGGAAATTGCTGGCCTTCTTGAAGAGAACAACACTACAGATCTAAAAGACTTTTCTATTCCTGAAAGCGATATTCCACATGTGATTCTTGTGGTTGGTGTGAATGGCGTTGGAAAAACAACGACTATCGGAAAGCTTTCAGCGCAGTACAAACAAGCCGGAAAGAAAGTAATTCTTGGTGCTGCAGATACATTCAGAGCGGCTGCTGTTGATCAAATTAAACTTTGGGGTGAAAGAACTGGTGTTGAGGTCATATCACATGGTATGAATACTGATCCAGCATCGGTAGCATTCGATACTGTGAAGGTAGCGGTTGATCAAAAAGCTGATGTTGTGATTATTGATACTGCGGGAAGGCTACATACCAAAGTCAACTTAATGAATGAGCTTTCTAAGATCAAGAAGGTTATTCAAAAGTTTATCCCGGAAGCGCCACATGAGGTGCTCTTGGTGTTAGATGGAAGCACAGGACAGAATGCATTCATTCAGGCTAAAGAATTCACAAAAGCAACAGAAGTTTCGGCTCTTGCCATCACAAAACTAGATGGTACCGCCAAGGGTGGCGTAGTGATTGGCATCAGTGATCAGTTTAAAATTCCCGTTAAGTACATTGGTGTAGGAGAAAAGGTAGAGGATTTACAAGTATTTAATAAATTTGAGTTCGTAGATTCATTCTTTAAGACAAACTAGCTAAATGGACGAACTCAAGAAAGCAACACTCCTTCTCCACTCTCTCATTTTCCACTATCATGGTCTTGATGACGAGGAAACTGTACTCTTAGAAGCAACAGCCAGCAAACTTGACGGAATGGAGGAACTAAAGTGGGCCAACGCTTTCATTGCAGAAGACTACATCAGTGCTTTTGAAAGAGCACGCGGATTCTTAAAGAAAACAATCGGAGTTCTGGAGATAAAAGAAAGGCTTTCTCAGCTTGTAGCCATCTGGAATGACAATTACGACAAAGGTTATGTAACCGAAATGGAAACCACCGCCATGCTGCACCTGGCAAAAGATTGGGAAATCGAAAAAGAATTTATGAAAGAAGTAGGTATTTCAGAAAACTAGAGGCTCATCATATCTTTGAACCTTGCAGCTTGCCTTCTACTCACTTCAATTTTCTCTCCACCTTTAAGCTGAACCATCAATCCCCCATTAAACCACGGTTCAATAGTATCTACCCAGCCTAAGTTAATAATATGCTTTCTACTTGCTCTGAAGAAATTCCTGTCGTCAAGTCTCTCGTCCAAGGCATTTAAAGACTTATGAATCATTGGTTTGTTTTTCTCGAAGTATACTTTAATATAATTCCCATCAGACTCAAAAAGCCTGACATCTTCCAATCGCACAAACCAACATCTATCTCCATCTTTCACGAAAACCTGATCCTGAGAGCCTAATTTCTTATCCTTTCTATTTGGTTTGACTTCAGGCTTCTCGTCTTTATTGAGCAGCTTGTTTACTGTTTCTGTTAGCCTCTCTGGATGTATTGGCTTCAATAAGTAATCCAGAGCATTGAAGTCAAATGCTTTAATAGCAAACTCATCATAGGCAGTGGTAAAAATCACCTTTGGTACTTTATCAAGCATTTCTAGTAACTCAAAACCTGTTTTGCCTGGCATTTGTATATCGAGAAAGATCAGATCAGGGTGGAGGTTATTAATCTTTTCAAAAGCATCATCAACATTCACCGCTTCGTCCATCACTTCAATTTCCTGATGTTCGTCTAGAAGTGAGATTAATTCCTTTCTAGCCAACCTTTCATCATCAATTACTAATGCCTTCATATCGTTTCTGGGATAATTATTTCTGTAAGTACTGAATTTTCGGTCTCATTTCCAATTTCGAATTTAGCTTCCTCACCGTAAATGAGATCAAGTCGTTTTATGGTGTTATTCAATCCAAAGCCCTCCCGACCGTTTATTTTAGGCGCTTTGTATTCACCACTATTTCTTATCTGTATGACTAACGTATGATCCAATACTATGGTTTTAATACTAATTTCACCTCCGTCTTTGAGCTTAGAAATTCCATGCTTTATACCATTTTCAACCAATGTTTGGACCATCATTGGAGGTACATTAAAGTCTCCTGAATCTGGATGTATATCGTAATTCACCTTCAATCTCTCTTCATATCTCACTAATTCCAAGTCCAGGTAGTCCTTCACTGTTGTGAGCTCATCTGAAAAAGTAATCAATCTCTTTTTATCCAGAATTAAGGAACTCCTTAAGATATTGGAGAGCTGAGTGATAGCATCTTTTGATTTTTGCGGGTCTTCATCTACAAGAGCTCTGATACTGTTTAGTGCATTGAATATGAAATGAGGGTTCAATTGTGATTTAAGATTATTTAGCTCAAATTCATTGATAGCTGCCTCGTATTGTAGTGATTTGTTATATCGCTCGAAATAGTGAAAAGTGAAGTACACTATGCTCCACAGAAAATAAGTGAAAGAAGGCGCTATTATTCCCGCAATAAAACCGAACACAGTGAATCCTCCTTCGGCATTTTCCCCAATAAGGATTATAAAACCAAGAAGAAAAAAGTAATTCGCAACTGATAGAATTAAAACACCAAGTATAATCCTTGGCACCAGTTTCACCCATCTAAAATTCAACCAACCACCACGAACGATGATTTCCCTAAAAAGATGGGTCACAATGATGTTGAAGAATATCTGAAAAAGCTCACCAATTATCTGATATAGATCAAATTGCTGAGCTGCAGAATACAGGAATATTTCAAAGATGCTCCATGAGGACCACCCTACAATTTGACATAACCAGTATAATCTATTCTTATTCATTAAATTCTAAAACTAATTTAAACACTCTCCTCGTCCTAAACATATTATTTGGATGGAGCTAAATTAGTTTTAGAATGCTATTTCGGCTATTTTTTGATTACCGATGAAGCTTTGTGAATTGTAGAATTGCGCATTCTCACAAAATACCTTCCAGGTTGTAGTTGAGATGTATTCCAAGAAATCTGCAGTTTCCCAACTTCCGGGCTACCTGAGTAGATATTCTGAAGTGTTCTTCCTTGCATATCTACCAAATCCACTGTCAGCGGTCCTCCATCAGTGATCAACTCAATATTCGCCTGTCCATTTAATGGATTAGGAAATACTTTGAATTCCTGAGAAACAGGTGGGTTTACATCTGTAATCACTGAATCACCAATAATTGGAATTGTATCAAAATCGTCGAGTAGCACATCAGAAACTCCGGTTGATTGTTGTCCAAACCATTGTTCCATCATGGAAGCATAAACTTGCCTGAAATCATATTGCATCTCAAGGTTATCATCATATACCATGTTTGATGTTACAACAGGGTTATCACCTAAAACACCTCCTCTAACATTATTTCCAAAAACAAACAATGGTGCAGCTGTACCGTGATCAGTCCCCAAACTGGCATTTGACACAATCCTTCTTCCAAACTCAGAGAAAGTCATACCAACAACCCGGTCATCAGTTCCTTGAAACTCAAGGTCTTTCATAAAGTCTCGGATTGCGTTATTGACATTCCGAAGCAATATTGCATGCTCTCCGGTAGTATGATCTCCTGACTCTACCTGAGCATCGTGCGTATCAAACCCACCGATTCTAACCATGTAGAGAGGAGTCTGTAGTCCTCCAGCAATTAATCTTGAAACTATTCTTAATTGCTGAGATAAAAAATCGCCTTGATACTCACTTTGACTGGTCACTTTTTCTGCAGCTTCTACCACAACCTGTCCATATTGCTGAGACTGACGAGCTACAAGCCTTACATATCTAAGTTTATCTCCAGCATTAGTATCTGGAGCTTCCTCCTCCTCATTGTTGATTAGTTCGTAAAAATACTCTGGATCGTTAATCACCATACCCATAGAAGAAGTAGGCCCTTGAAATAATAACGAACTACCATATCCTAGCTCAATCGCAAGAGGATGTGGGTTTTCTTCATTAGGATATTCCTCTGGAAAGGTTGGATATTCCTGATTAAGGTATCTACCAATCCAACCTGTATTGATTAACTCATTACTATCAGAAGCGCTCATCCAAATATCCGTCGATCTGAAATGTGAGAAATTTGGATCTGGATAACCTACATTTTGTATGATACCAAATCTACCTTCATCGTAAAGTGCTTTTAAATCTGCCATCTCTGGATGAAGTGCTAAATTCTTCCCTGGAATTTCAATTAAACTACTATCCGGCAGGATTACGTGTGGTCTGACAGTATTCATCGCTGACATACTTTCTAACGGCACCACAGTATTTAATCCATCGTTTCCTCCTTCAAGAAATACGAGTACAAGAACTCTATCTGTCTCATTGGCGAATCTCAACAGGTTGTTGATTGCCTGTGATTGAGCGTTTGCATAGCCAAATGAGCTAACAACACCAGGAATAGCTAATCCATGTGTCATGTGTCTTAGAAATGATCTTCTTTTCATGGTATTGTTGATTAGATTAATTGAAACTCACCTGTTTGAAATAGCCATTGAAAAGCCGCCTTCAATCTATTCTCAGCTACTGCTTTGAATTCTTCATTTCCGGGATTATTAACATATGCGGTCCACGCATCTGTCCAATAGTAATCCTCTGCTTGTCCATCCAGCAGTATTGATTTCAAAGTGCTGAAACCCGTGTCGCTAAGCTCTATACCCAGGAACAAATCGCTCAATTCCTGAAGCATATTATTTGGATCATATGGATCATCCAGTTTGGCTACCAACCCAAGCATATCAAAGCTGATTTGATAGTCTTCAGTGATCCAAACCCGCCACCAAGCCATAGCATCAGTGTGTGCTGCTCTGTTTACTATAGTATCAGTTGTAATCCATGATTTATCAAATTGTGGGGCCTGGTAATAAGCTGGCCAACCAGCAACGCTAGGAGCATCTCCAATTTCCAGCCCCATGTTGGCCATAGTCCAAAGTTGGGTGCTGTGATATTGTAATTGTTGCTCTATGTCAGATTCTGATGGCTTTTCAATTTCTGAAGCTTTCCATGTTCCGATTAGAAAATCCAGTGGATTCTTGATCAGTACGCCATGATTCTCAGGATCATTGAAATGTGCACTTTTGAAAAGCGCATCCAATACCGGCAAAATCTCATAATTGTTATCTCTAAAAATCTGAGCAAGTGGTACAATAACATCCTGTTCAGCCTGATCATCGATTTCGCTGTAAACGAAGAAGTTGTAAAGTCGTCTACATATGTACAATGAGGTTTCATTTGCATTGAATATCATATCCAACATGTCATCCAACTCATCTGCACCTTCTTGTTCTCTTCCTGTAATCACCGTGTTGCCATAGAATGAAGAGAATTGTTTATCACTTGTATCATGCCAATCTGGAAGAAAATAAGATTCCCCTACACCTTCTTGTTCAAATGTATCCCAATCAATTACATGACCGGTAAGAACTCTTGCGGCTGCTTGTACATCCGCTTCGGTATATCCTGAGCCTTCTCCTTTTCCAATACAAAATAGCTCTTGTAGTTCCCTTGCATAGTTCTCATCTGGCGCGTCTTTATGATTCCAGGTTCCGTTGAGATATACCAGCATTGCAGGATCTAAAGTCAGTTTTTTGATTAATTCCTTAAAATTCCCAAATGCATTTTGATGAAGCATATCATAGTATTGATAGCTTGCTTTGGCTATAAATACTCCAAAGAATTGAGTTACCAATAAATTATGCCAGAAGAAGGTCATTTTCTGATGCATGGATGTTCCCTCATTCATCATATTGTTAAGGATCCATGATTTCAAAGAAATGATTCTCCAACCTTCATAATCATTATTATAAGGTGCTTCTACCCAGGTTTGACCAAACTCTACATTTGGATCATCTGGCAAGTCATCTAAACCATTATAATTATTTACAGGAGGGTCAATTGCAGCTGGTTGCGTCAGGAGAGCGTCTACAGCTTGATTAAATGTCATGGCTTTAAACTCGTTAAACTTCTCCTTGGTAGTCCCAAATAGTGTTCTTTTCAGGAGGTGCATCACATTTCTGTCCTCCCACGGTCCCGTGTAGGCTTCAATGCCAGTTTTAAGCTGACTTCTTGATTGCTTTTTGAAATTCTGAAACTCTTCAGGCTTCAGTTTTTTAGGTTTTACTTTCCGGACTTTTTCGGCTCTTTGCTTGTAGTCTATGGGCCTAATGTCCTTCTGAGATGTACTTATCATAGCAGTAGCTCATTTGGATTAGTAGATAAGAGATTGTACCCGAGCTGATCAGAATAGATTGTATATAAAAATACACAACACTACTCTAACGCCAATAATTAGACAACATTATTTGGCGCATGGTTTAATTAGTACATGAAAAAATTACTAAACCCTAATTTCCCAGAAGATCAGGAAACTAATTCTGCCCTTGCACTTAATAACTCTTTACGGACATTGAAGAATTTCCAATTCTTTAGTTTCATCCAAAGATTGGTGTAGTAAAGGAATACGAAGAAGCTAAAGAAAACAAAAACAATTGCTCCAACTTTTAGGTATAAACCTGGCACAAAAATACCTGCCAAAACCATCAAGAATAGAAAATAAGGGACTCCAAGATACATACTCAATCCTACTTTCATTGAAGACTTAAAAGCCACATCATTCATTTTCTTTAAAATGTTTTTAACGATCAGATAATGTGGTACTGCAATGAATGAAAGCAAGTAGAATGGTATAAACAAAAACGAAAGAATCAATTGAATGATTGATGGTTTGTTTTTCTTCAACATTGGCATCCCGTCAATTTTGGATTTCAACTCTTCAGCTTTCTCTGGGTTTTCATTCAGTTTATCATTCATCTTCTCTGAAATAGACTGAAGTTCCTGAACTGAATGCTGATTGAATATCTTATCGTCAAGTCGAAGAAGGAAATCGATTACTTCGTAATTATCTTCAGGGATGTTGAGCATGTTGGCTTCTAACTCCTCTTTTATCTTTGCCGTAAGCTTTCGCATGGCTACCTGAGGCTTTTCCTTGTATTCTGCCATGTAGTCTTGCAGATAGATTGGCTTGCCGTGCACTACTTTTGCGCTTCCGTAGTATCTGGTAGGTTCTGAGTATGTCAATCCTACAGGAACAATTGCTAGCTCTTTGTCAAAACCCATATCTTCCTCATAACCGAAAGCGATTCTGGTAGTCCCTTTACTTACTGGTCTCAGCTGTCTTCTGGCTTTGTGGTTTCCTTCCGGGAATACAAGAATTGATTCTCCTTTATTGAAGTTTAGGTAGCACTTATGAAAGACATCCTTATTTTTCTCTAACGCATCTAAACCATCTCTCTGACGGTATACGGGTGTCAGTCTAAGAGAATTCAGTAAGAATATTGCTACTTTCTTCTTGAAGATATCTGCCCGAGTAAGGAACCATATTTTGTGATAGCAAAAAGTTACTACCATAAGTGCATCCATGAATGCGTTTTGGTGGTTTGGTGCAAATATTACTGGTGTTTTCTTCGGAAGTGTGTCGAGACCCTTTATATCTACTTTCTTATAAAAAAAAGACAGCATTGTTCTCAGGAAGAACCTTGTACATTCGTACCAAATTTCTCTAATCATTACGGGATACGTTAATTAGCCAATTTACCTGCGGGGGAGAATTTGCCAGACCAGAAATACCCAATTGTCAACCCAGCCAGAATATGCCAAATACCCCACCAAGCCGCAATAATAGCCATTCCTCCTAACCCATCAAAGAATTGAAATATCAATAACAGTCCGAAACCGCTATTTTGAATACCCGTTTCGATTGCTAATGTCTTCCTATCCGCAAAATTTAATTTAAAAAGTGCTCCCAAAGAATAGCCTGAAGAAAGCGCTACAAGGTTATGAACAAATACTATTAGAAGTACCAAATGAATGTACTCAATGAAGATATTGAAATTATTACTGAAGGCAAAAATCACAAGGCCTGCAAACATCATTAGAGAGATGTAGTGTGTTGGTGTTTTTATCTTCTCTGTGAATTTTGGAAGGAATCTATTAGTCAGCATTCCGAGAACTAATGGAATGATTAGAATCAGTACTATTGTTTTGAATACCTGCTCAGGAGCAACTTCTACCTTGGTTAATATCTCGTTTGTAGGACCGTATAAACCTGCCCAAAACAACAAGTTAAAAGGAGTCATAAAGATCGCAAAGATCGATGCAAATGCGGTCAATGTAACTGATAAGGCAGCATTCCCTCTTGAAAGAAGCGAAAAGAAATTGGATATATTTCCTCCGGGACAAGCCGCTACCAGCATCATCCCAAGCGCTACAGAAGGCTGTGGCCTGATGATAATTACTAGTAAGTAAGTGAGGGCAGGGAGTGCAAGAAACTGTGAGAAAATACCAACTAATGCGGGCTTAGGGCTTTTGAAGATTCTGGAAAAGTCTTCCATCTTCAAGCTTAGTGCTACTCCGTACATTATGAAACCTAGTATGACATTGAGAATCCCAATTGCCTCAGTACTAAATTTAATGGTAATCTGATCTAGTGCGTTCATCGTGTGTGCCAAAGTTAAATAAAACTGGTCAACACGAAAACAGTGCCACTTCAGCTATTTGGAGAGAAAGAATTAGTGCATTGAGAATCTTATTGTCTTATGGCAACTTTTTAGATACTAGACACCAGACATTAGATTAAAGACAAAAGATTGGTTTTGTAGATAGTCAGATCTTGCGACCTGACTATCTATAAGTTATTTTATTGAGCTTTTCTTAGATAAATGTCACCATTCATATTTTTGAATGTGAATTCCGGACCTCCTCCATTGATTTCTCCGGTTACCCAGCTTTCTACTGACACTTTATATTTCTTAGAGTTTGATTCCACTTTTGGTTTAGATCTGGTAATCGTCATGTCAAAGTCTGTGAATATATCTCCTCTGTCAGATTTTAGTTTTGCCTGAGCCTTTACAGAAGTTGGTAGTGTGATATCTACATCCCCATTCAACGTCACAAACGACATAGATTGATTGGAATTGACTCTTTCAAAGCTTCCCTTAATGTCACCATTCACGGTATTTGACAGAACGGATCCAGAAACATTTTCAAATTTAATCCCTCCATTTACACTTCCTAGTTCCATTACACCATCAATATTTGAGACGGATATCTGGCCTTGAACAGTCCCAACATCCAAATCAGTTTTTCTTGGAGTTCTGATTGTAATGTTCATCCTTCTTTGCCAGGAATTTGTATTGATCTCTATCTCATTATCCTCTTCTGTAGCTGAGATATCGAATGGAACACTGGAGATCCTGGTCATTCCATTTACTTTTTCAGGCTTATTGTCCTTATCTGCTTTTGCTGAAGCTTCAATGATGACCTCTTTTCCATCGTATTGTACTACTTCAACATTTCCATTAACCAATTTCACTTTGATAGACACCCTCTCTCCTGGACTACTTAAAGGAATTGCAAGCCTCTCCTGAACATCATCTTGAGCCGACAAAGTCACAGCCAAACAGACAGCTATCATTGTCAATATATTTTTAATACTTATCATCATCTTATATTTTCTTTATATACATGTTGCCATTGATCGTGTTGAATGAAATCGCCTGATCTCCGGCCCCAATCTTTATCTTTGTTGTTGATTCTATTTTGTATTTGGTTCTACCGCCTCTTCTGTCTTGAACCTTCTTTATTTCCGGACCCATACCACTGTAATCAAAGTCTGTATAGAGATCTCCATTCATTGATTCAAACTCTACAGTTGTGTTTAGAGCACTCCCAACGTTTATTGTAATGTCGCCATTGACTGTTTTGAAATCGCTATCACTTCCTGGTAGATTATTGTAGGTAATATCAATATTTCCGTTTACAGCTTTTGCTTTCACTACTTTTTCAACATTCTCCAATGCAACAGGGCCATTTACATTTGACGCCTGAATTGCACCACTTACTTCAACTACTTTTACTTTTCCATCATTGACGGTACTAACCCATAAATTGGTGTTTTTGGGAATTTTAACTTCTAAATGAACTAAGAATCTATAATCTGGCTCCTGGCCATTGTTTCCCCACCATCTTTCTCGCACTTCACTAAAACGATTGGTGATAAAAGGTGCTTTATTGAAGATAAGTAATGAGTCATTTCTTTTTGCAGCATCAATTGAGAATTCTTCCTTCCCCATTTCAAGCTTCTCTTTGGTTCTTGCTTCTAAAGTGATTTCTCCTGTTACCAAGATTTTATCACCATCATATCCAACAACCTTTACGTCACCGAATATATTTTCTACCAGGACTGTTCCAGTTGCATCCAATTCAAGCTTCACGGGTTTCTTAAACTCCTGTGCGCCACATGTAACTACCATTATAAGTGACAGTAAAATCGTATAACTAATTTTCATTGCTTTCTATTTTAGTTTTCAAGTTTTCAGAACTACTAAACCTGATCGACTATCATATCAAGACCTGAAGTGATTCGTTTATTTTCTCCTTTACAAAAGGATTTGTATTCTCATCATTTAATAATTTCTTCAATGCATCTACAGATGACTTTTCCTGAATGGATACCATCAAATCGGCCAGAGCGGTTTGAACAAGTGGGTTATCCTGTTTTGCAATTGACATCACAAGTTCACCTCGAAAAGCCTCGGATAATTGTTTGTTGTAAAGAGACTCAACCACCTTTAATCTGACATTAATGCTTGGGTCCTCATTCAAGGTTTTAATAAGTGCCTTCATTACTTTATCATCAGTACTTTCAAGTTCTTCTACCATGCTAACTGCCCTCATTCTATCTTGAGCTACTGGCTGATCCATCAAAGTAAGGGCCATCATTTCCTTCATGGTCTGCACTTCTGAGACCAGAGATTCCATATCGGGATCATTTCCTGAGTTGATTACAAACCCTATTCCCAAACCCAAAAGCAGAACCAGTGCATAAGCCCATTTCCCGATTATCAATTGAACAATCTGCTCAATTGAGATTGATGTTGTCTCCTTTTTTTTGACTTGCTTTTCAGCAGAATTGAGAAACTGATAGAAGGCAGCATCCATTTGAGGTGTTGGAGCTGGAACCATTTCATCCATACTCTCCCATATCCCGGAAATGTCTTGAAACTCCTTTGCCTCCTTCGGATTGATTAGAATATACTCATCCAGTGCTTTTTTCTCCTGAGCGTCTAAGTCCCTTTTCAATGAGTTTAGCCAAAGTTCTTTTGCTGTTTCCTTATCCATAATTACGCATGACTAAGTGAATGAAATATTTCTTTTAATTCCCCAAGAGTCCTGTGAATCCTTACTTTTAAGGCGCCTTCAGAACATCCATACATTTCGGCAATTTCATGATACTTTAACCCGTCAATCTTTGCCATATGGATCAACTCCTGCTTTTCTTTACTCATTTTACTGAGTGAGTATTTTAGTTTCCCCAGATCATCCATTTTGGAAATATCTGTTTCAATGTTTCTTTCTTCAATCAACTCGTGATCCCAGCCAGACATGTCTTCCTCAAACTGGTACTTTTTAGCTTTTTTAAAATGATCATATGCGACATTTCTGGCTATGTGGAAAATCCATGTCTTGAAGTTTCCATTTTCGTGATAGGAGTGACTGTAGTTCTGAATTCTCACAAATACGTTTTGAACAAGATCTTCACTGATAGCTCCTTCATTAGTCATTTTATAGAAGAAGCCAAACAAGCGTAATTTGTATCGTTCGTATAGCAAGCCCAGTTTGTCCAACTGTCCTTCCTTCACTTTTAACATTAAAGAATGATCCTCGAGGTTATTCAATTCTTTTTTTCAATCAAGTTAGTAGTTCTGGAGGGAAAACTTAAGAAGTTGAAACTGGTTACATAAAAAAACAAAAAAAATCCCTGACCAATTTTGATCCGGGATTTAGTGTGATATATGAAGAAGCAATTTTACTACTAAGCGATACTAAATTCGTACACTTCAGACTGTACAGGTTTGTGCTCAACCCTTGCCCTATTCAGTTCGGTAATAAGTTTACGTCCAAGTTCCGCCTTTGAAGGTTTCATCTTATAGAGCAAAGTAAAACCTGGGTTATTACCACTTGATCGTTTTAGTAACTTATACATTCTACTCTCACCAATTTGGTAGAGATCCATGTCTGGGTTGTACCATATATATTCCATTTGTTTGCTTGTGTTTGTCCTTTGTCGATTCAAAGATCACGAGTAATGACCTTCCAAAGCTGCCACAAGACTTTCCAAATCTGTCAATCTCTATTTTAAAGCAAAAAACCCTTGACTCCAGCGGAACCAAGGGCTTCATAACTTAGATGATGATTAGTCTCTTTTATTTTAAGCTGCAATAACAGCATTTGCAGTTGAGTTATCCTGCTTCCTTGCTTTGTTGAGTTCAGTTATCAATTTCTCGCCTAGTCGGCTTGATGTTGCGTTAAGTTTATATAAAAGAGTAAATCCTTCAGGGTTATTGCTAATTGATCTACTTAGTTTGTAGTCATCTGCAGCTCCCATTTGGTATAAATTCTTGTCTGGGTTAAACCATATAAATTTCATAGCTCGTAGTTTTCAAGTATCAACGTTGCAAATGAAATAAAATGGACTATTGTAATAATGACAAATGACTTTCCAATCCTGCCAACCTTTAAAAAAGGGCCTTATAGGTCTAATTAAGCCTATATACTGGATAAATTAAATGTACTTTTTCGTAATGTTTTGATTTTTTAAATATCCAATCCAGCTGCATGTATCGATTCGAAGAGAATTTCTCATCAGATTTTTGGAGCTCACGATACTGCTTTTCTAATTCAGGGTTTTCTTCAAGAATCTTTTTTGCTAATTCTTCAAATACGTAGGAGGAGAAATATTCTTTCCTTTCCATTACTGTATCGAAGAAATTCCATTTTAGGAAACTGTCTTCACCTAGTGGTTCAAGCATCTCTACGATGTATCTCTTCGTATCTTGATTAAGTGGTATCAGTAGGTCGCCTTTGGAAAGCTCCAATTCAATAGTAACTTCTTCCAGGTCAATATCATAGTGAAAATAATGACCTTCATAACTATTTGAAACTGACTTCATGCTATTGATCTTGTAAGTCTTCACAGAAATTGAAGTGTCACTTTCTATTTCTCTCATTTCTACATTGTTTGCCTGAAGCCTTTCTATTACCTGATACCAGGACTTTTTGATCACATAATATTCGGGTGCTGTTGCAGAAATCGCAGGCTTGTAGCTATTCCAGTAGGTCAGTTCTTTTTCAAATGGTTTTGAACGATCATAAAAGAGTCTTTTTTGTTCGGTTAAATCACTATCAACATAATTGCCTTCAAACCCTTTAAAGTTCAGGGTTGAATTTCTAGAGCTATCCAATTTCCACTTTAGAGGAAATATGCTTTGCTCCAACAGTTTTTTGCGTGCAGTTGATCTTGCTGTCTTAATGGCTTCCTTATTGTCCGAAAGCACTTTTGTCATTCCATGAATAAACTCATAAGTGGCTGGGACTCTTTCCTGATAAGGTTTTAGCATATGTGTTTCAGTCATGAACCCATACGTCTGGAATAGATTTGCAAACCCCGATGAATATCTGGCCCAATCTGCAAATTCAGAAAATCCTGCGTCTGGTTTTCTGCCATAAACATTCACATAAGGAGTCATCGGGAAACCTGCTGATTCCATATGCTCATAGATTTCGGGCTTCATTGTTTCTTCCTGAAACTCTATCAATCCTGGGCTCAGTTTATCTTTTTGATTAGCTATTAGTGTAATCACATATTGATAATCTGCTCCATTACTCACATGAGTATCCAGAAAAAAATCAGGATCCAAGGCATGAAAAATTTCCCAGAAGGACCACATATTTCGTGTGTCGGCCTTTGTGAAATCTCTGTTTAGATTAAAATTTCTGGCATTTCCTCTAAAACCATATTCTTTTGGGCCGTTCTGATTGACCCTTGTGGTGCTATTTCTGTTAAGGACTCCTCCGATATTAAAAAATGGAATAATTGCTACTACAATATTCTTGGATTCTTTTTTTAACACCTTTTTTTGAGCTAAATCCCTTAGAAACATCATGCTTGCATCAATACCATCAGTTTCACCGGCATGGATAGCATTATTGATCAGAAAAACACCCTTTTCACCAGTTTTAATGCCTTCAAGGTCAAACTGCTTATCCGAATCAAATAATACCAAATGAAGAGGCTCGCCAGAATCCGTGGGACCCATTTCAATCATCTTGATCGTTTCAAAATCTTTGGCCAGTTTCTGATAATATTTGATTCCTTCCTGATAAGTAACCGTTTCGGTACCTTCAGTAAGTTCGTATTTGGTCATGTATTGCTGCTCCTTTTGAGCAAATGCTACAGATGACACCAGGCTTAGTATTACCGTAAAAAATGATAATCTCATTATTCTTTAAGGGTTGTATTGACTTTAACTTCGCTGTGCAAGGTGCGATGAACCGGGCACTTATCCGCAATTTCAAGCAATCTTTTTCTTTGGCTTTCATCCAAATCTCCCTCTAATTCGACTATTCGATCAAAGTGATCAATTTTAGCGTTAGTGTTTTCACAGTCTTCACAATCAGACTTGTAATTCTTATTATGTGTAAGGTGGACTCTGGCTTCTTTTAGATCCCATTTCTTATGATCGGCATACATTTTTAACGTCATACTTGTGCAAGCCCCTAATGCCGCAGTTAGATAACCATACGGAGTAGGGCCTAAATCCGTCCCTCCAACATCCGCTGGTTCATCTGCTATCATAAAATGGTCTCCAGCAAGAATTTCCGTTGTAAAACTGCCACTGGAAGTCCGGGTTAGTACATCTCCTTCAGTTTGTAAATGTTCATGAGTCTTCTCAACAATGTATCTTGTTGCCCAGGTTGCAATGATATGACCAACATATTCTGCATCTCTATTATTGGACATCAGGTGATCTGCACCATCAAGTGTCACAAAACTCTTAGGATGGTGTGCAGCAGTATAAATTTTCGCTGCGTTTGCGATCTCAACTGTTAAGTCTTGAGGTGAATGAAGAACTAATAAGGGTTTACCTAGGTTTTTGATCACCATATCGCTTTCTATAGACTCCAAATCATCCAGGAAATGCTTCTTGATCTTGAATGGCCTTCCACCAATATTTACAGTAGCTTCACCTTTAGCTTCGATTTCTTCAATGCTTTCATCCAACAAATGCTTAACGTGCGGAGGGTCTGCGGGAGCTCCAATGGTTACCACTGCATTTATGTTTTTCAACTTCCCCGCTGTGTGTAGAACAGCCGCTCCGCCCAATGAGTGGCCAATTATTATCTGAGGTGCTTCATAATTCTCTTCCAAAAACTCATAAGCTGCCGTTAGATCTTCCATGTTTGAAGAGAAATTGGTATCCGAAAAATCACCTTCACTTTGCCCTAAACCAGTGAAATCAAATCTTAAAACTGCAACATTGTTAGCAGTGAGAGCTGAACTAATACTGCCAACTGCATTTAAATTCTTTGAACAAGTAAAGCAATGAGCAAAAATTGCGTACGCTTTGGGTTTACCAGAAATTGGAGATTCCAACCTTGCAGAAAGTGTATGTCCTTGCTTGTTCTGAAATTTTAGTCTGGTGCTTTTCATGGAATAGGGTTCTAATATTGCTAGATTATTGAAAACAATTATGTGTTCATCAACTGTTTATTATTAAATTAGTTGAGACTGAAACGCTAAAGGAACTTAAAACATTCCAATACGTTATCTGTACAATCAATTTATTAAAAATTGGCAACCTCTGATAGATATAATTGTCATTCAAGAAACAATTAAAACTTTTGCTTTGAAGACGAAAACCACTTTGTTCATAATTGCAGTCCTGATTTCAGGATCTCTTGCAGCTCAGAATATTAGATATAATGTTGTGAAGGGCTCAAAGACAATTGGCTCAATGGACATCAATAGAATTCAAAATGGCAATTCCGTGAGATATGACATTAAGAACGATGTTGAATTCACATTGCTGTTTTCTTTCACTTCAGTCTATTGGTTATCAGAGACTTTTGAAAACGGTCTTCTAAAAAAGGGTGATTCCCACAATTTATTTAATGGTCGGAAGCAAAAATATACAGATGTAGAAAGGGTAGATGGCAAGTATTATGTCTCTGAGGATGGAGTTAGATCTTACATAACATCAAAAGATGTCTCTTACACAGTAAGTAATTTATACTTCACTGAACCGGTTGGGATTACTGAAGTCTTCTCTCAATGGTTTGGCAAGTATCTTACCATGAAAAAAATTGGAGATCACTTTTATGAGATGACTTCTCCAGATGGAGTCAATACTTATAAATACAAAGATGGCATCTGCACAGAGGTGAAAGTTTCAAGAGATTTTGCTACGTTCTACTTTAAAATTCAAGAGGAGAGTTTTGCTAAAGCCAAAACATATTAGAGTTTTCTCGTATACTTATGTATGGGAAAAACTTTAAAGAGGCTTTTTCTAGCCACAACTGTCTTATTCACTGCAGGTTTTTTATTATTCCTTGCCAACCAAATTAACGGACTCTACCAATTAGCATCAGGAGTAAACCCAGTTCTGGGACAAGTAACTTTATGGGGGCTGATTGCCATCATGGGAGTTCTTTTCTGTCTGCCATTTGTATTGGTCCTTAAACTCCCAAAAGCACTAAATCCTAAGGACGCTGAAACGGATTTGGTAGAATACCAGCAAAAATTTAAAAAGAGATTATCCGGTAATGCCATTTTGAAACAGGAGAATTTTCAAATCCAAAAGGATGGCGATTTGCAGGAGGCGATATCATTATTGGATCAGAAAGCGGAAGAAGAAATTAAAAAAGTGGCCTCTACGGTATTTCTGACTACTGCGATTTCACAAAATGGGAAACTGGATGCATTGACTGTTTTAGTCACTCAATCTAAAATGGTGTGGAAGGTAGCTCACATCTATTACCAGAGACCAAATCTTAAGGATCTTGCAAATCTGTATGCCAATGTTGGAGCCGCAACTTTCCTGGCTTCAGAAATTGAAGACATGGATCTCACAGAGCAATTTCAACCTGTTCTAAGAGCTATGATGAAAAATACTGCCACAAAATCAATTCCTATTGTAGGAGCTACAGCCAATTTGATTATGGATAGCTTACTTGAAGGAACCACCAATGCATTTCTGACACTTCGAGTTGGTGTAATCGCTAAGCGATATTGTGGCGCTTATGATGGCTATGATAAATCAAAAGTTAGGAAAAGAGCTTATTTGGAGGCTTCAGAGATGCTTGGGAAAATTGTCCTTAAGTCTTCAGGACGAGTGATATCGTCAATTGCTAATGCTACCAAGAAGGCAAGTGTGGATACAATCAAGTCAGGATTTGAATCGATTAAAAATGCTGGATCTAAAGTTGGAGAAGGCATAGCAAATACAGCAAGGAAGATCACCTCAAAGAAAAAAGAAGAATTACCAGAGAGTACTGAAAACTAGTTCTTTTTCGATTTTGTAAGGTCTTTCACGTACTTGAGCAAGGCTTGATATTTCTTTTTGTCTAGCTCCTCAATTTCGTTAAATAACTGTTTTTGAAGCTTCATAGCTTATTGAATGCTGGTTTGTTCTATAAGATAACCAATTTTTAGCACAGTTGTTTAACTTCAATAAAGAAATTGATTGATTATCAACATGTTGCATAAGAGTAACATTCATTAAATCTGAAAACCTTATAAATTCTCGACAATTAGAAATGACGAACTATCTGAGGTTAACTCAATTTCTCCTTCTCGAGACGTTTCAAATTCGTGGGTCTTGCCAGAACAATTCTGAACATTAGATTCGAATCCCCTTGAAGTGATCGCTAATTCATCCCCTAACGATAATACCTGTACTTTCTCCCCTTTTGCGTACCATTTTTTAAAACTATTTGAATGCTGAAGAAGGATCTTTTGAGAAGCTTTTATCAGACTAATATCTGGAATTAATTGTGCATTTACGATCTGCTTAAAGTCCTCTGTTGTCAATTTGTCTGCAATGATGTTAACTGCTTCATGTCCTTTATCAGTGAGGAGTTTTACTGCATTATAAATTGATGGAGAATCGCTGGCAGAAAATGTAACTGGACCTTGCTGAAGAGTTTCCTGCCATTTTTCAAGATTGGCAGGGTGAACGATTGAATAGTCAACCTTTATACCTACTATGTCAGTAGCTTCAAGACATTGCTCCAGTGCAACGATAGTTGGAGACCATTCCAGAAGTTGACCCAGGTACTCCATGTTGATATTATCCAAATCATGAAGTACCAGGGCCGGTTCTTGTTTTTCTCTTATGATATGATGTGAAGACACACCTTAAATATGCTTAAAACCTCAACGATAATGAAGCCATGAAATTAGTTAATGCCTGTGGATAAAAATAATTCTCCCTCACATTGAAATCTGGTCCACCTGAATAACCGAAAGTATATCCGTTCGATACATATTCCTGTCCGAACAAATTATTGACTAAAAGTCCAAGCCTTACCTCCTTAATAACATCCGTTGTAAAGCTGTAATCAAATCTAAGATCACTCACAAAATAGGCATCAATGACTCTATCTTCATTAGAAGTGTTGTCCAAATATTGCTTGCTAACATACTTTGATAATAGAGCAACATTGAAGTTTTTCACAGGTGTGTAGATCAATTGAGCTCCTGAAACAACAGAAGGTGAAAATGCAATATCAGTATCTGTGAAGTTATTTTCGATAATGTTAAATTCATCAAAGGCTGTACCGTAATCGTAAAGCACTTCAGTAAAGTTCTTGATTCTGTTTTGACTAAACGTTGCATTAACATTTAGCAACAACGGATCTGCAAGAGCAACTCCTGCCTGAAGTTCAATTCCGGTTCTGTAACTGTCAGGAACATTAGTTCTGATATTTGCTCCAACATCATTTAATTCCCCTGTAACAATCAATTGATTCTCATATCCCATGTAGAAATAGTTCACAGAATAAGTGAAATCCGACTCAACTTTTCTGAATCCTAATTCCAGGTTATTCAAAGTTTCCGCTTCAGGAATGTTATCTGTTGGGTTATCAGTAAAGTCACTTCTTACTGGCTCTCTGTTTCCAACCGCGAAGCTAACGTATGCCTGAGTCGTTGGAGAGAATTGATATGTAGCTCCTACTTTAGGATTGAAGAAAGCATAATTCTCATCAACATCGATTAATTGGCCATCATTATCATCTCCAGCTGTTACATAATCAATAGTTCTTATCTGGAGATCAGCGAATAAATTAAGCTTATCGCTTACTCCATAGTTGAGTTTTGTGAATACATTAAAATCATTCTTTGTTGCATCACTGAAATAGTATTGATGTCTGATATCGCTATCTCCAGCGTTTCTCGCCCAAATAACTTCCCCAAAGTGATCTCCTTTGTATGTATTGTATCCTCCACCTACTAATAGATTTGAGTTGGAGTTGATGGCATAATCAAATGTATAGGTCAAACCATAAAAGTCATTGTCCAACCACCTTCTTCTGATTAGATCTGTACTTTCTATCGTAGTTCCACCTATTGTGATTGGAGAGATCTTGTAATCTTCAAGGTCTTCATCATCCTTAAACTCTTCGAAGAAACCTTGTCCTACCGTCCAGTGAAAAGAGACATTCCCAGTTAAAGAAGCTCCCAGTTTCTGGCTTAGATGCAACTGATAATGATCCTGCTGATAATTATCAACCTGGTTGTCATACTCGTAGAAATTGTAAGTTCTCCCGGAATTCAAAAGGTTATCTGTCTGTGCCTGAGAGAACCCATTATTTGCTGCTACTTCCAGCATTCCTGCCTCATCATTTTCAATTCTTGCCTGAGGAGTTCCATACCATGATTGATATGTAATTTCCTTTCCTCCAAATGCCAAAGCTTTGATTACAGTATTGTCTCCATAATAACCTCCAGACAAATAGAATGACTTAAGGTTCGCAGATGCTCTATCAATATATCCGTCGGAATTAATTCTTGAAAGTCTTCCTTCAAAAGACCATTTATCATCTATTAATCCTGTATTGTAAATAACAGTGTGCTTTCTGGTATTGAAAGAACCAAAAGAATTGTTTACTTCAGCAAAACTCTCAGCTGGCGGGAAATTTGTTTCCAAATTTACGGTTGCTCCAAAAGCTGCAGCTCCGTTAGTTGAAGTTCCCACTCCTCTTTGAACCTGAATATTATTGATTGATGAAGCTAAGTCAGGCATGTTTACCCAAAATACACCATGAGATTCAGAATCATTAACTGGAATCCCATTGATAGTAACATTGATCCTGGTTGCATCCGATCCTCTGACTCTTACTCCGGTGTAACCAACACCTGCTCCAGCATCCGATGTTGCCACCAAACTTGGAGTCCATCGCAACAGATAAGTAAGATCCTGTCCATAGTTTTGGTCTTCAATTTCTTCTTGATTTACATTGGAATACGTCACTGGTGTGTATTTTCCAGCTCTTGTGCCCTTTATCACCACCTCATCTAATCGATAAGCTGATTTCAATGCAATACTAATTGTATTTCCACTTTCAGCTGCCACCTCAGTCTTTGCAAATCCAAGATAGCTGATTTCCAGCACTGCCTTCTCCTCTTTCCAATCAACCTGGAAGTATCCGTCATAGTCAGTTCTGGATCCTGTTGTTGTTCCTTTGACCGTAACCAGTGCACCTAATAATGGCTCTCCAGTCTCAGCATCTGTCACTCTTCCCTGATATTGGAAATTTTGTCCGTGTACTAATATCGCCACTCCCAGCAAGATACCAGTCAATAGTATTTTGTACATTTCAGATAATTTTAATTGTTAAACAAAACAGCCAACGGGGTAAGTCGCTGCAAACTTGTTTATCACTCATTCCCTTCCCGGCATTACCCGGACAGGTTCAATGGGTATAATCTCAGCCTGTAATCATTCCGATAATCAGAATAGGCACCCCTATTTGGACGCAAATGTATGCAAGAAAAACTAAACTAAAGTGAATCCATGTATTTGACTGCTTCCAGAGCTAATTGTAAACGGTCCTCTTTAGAGCCCGAAATGATTTTGAACCGAAATCCACCGTTCCTCAGATAGAATTTGTACTGATCAAATAAATATTGACGATCATACGGGTTTTCTCTTAAAGGATCGTACTCCCAGGGAATGTTAGGGTCGGTAAGTAAGTAGATATCTGCAGGAATCTCTGAATTCATTTGAGTTTCAAGGCTACTGGATATATCTCCAAACTTCTCAAGACTCCAAATTCTAATCACCACCATATCTGTATCACAAATCACGTATTTTGAAGCTTTTGAAGCAGCTTCTCTTTCAGAATTAACCTGACCTTTTGCTATCTCAACAAGATCCGACTCATCATATGGTCTCCCAAGATTTGTAAGATATTCTCTGGCGTACTCTTCAACCCAGGGATCATTTAGTTCCTGAGCCAACTGTTGTGCCAATGTTGTTTTACCTGAAGACTCAGGCCCTACTATAGCTATTTTCTTGATTGAGTTCATGGTACGCTTTTCTCCAGACAAAATAACCCCATATTGCAAAAACTGTAAAAACGAGATACATAAAGCTTGAGAGTACAAGCCCTTTGTAAAAGTATAATGGAACAGATATTACATCAGTAATTATCCAGGCAATCCAGTTTTCCAATTTCTTCCGGGCCATCAACCACATTCCGGTTATAGCAAAGCATGTAGTAGTCGCATCCCAGATAGGAACATCACTAGTTGTAAAATTGGATAGGATGATCGCAAGAACGATGAATGAACCAATCAAAATGGCAACCGTTATCCAATTTTCGTTTTTATCATTTATTGTAATCGGTATCTGATTTGCCTGGTCCTTTGTGTCTTTCCAGTGGTACCATCCATATACACTCATTATGAAGTAATAACCCTGTACTCCAGCATCTGCAAAAAGTCGTACACTTGGCTGCAACAAGATGTATATGTAAATCAAAACGCTGATGATTCCGGTTGGATAAACTAGTATATTTTGACGCATGCTAAACCAAACACTAAGTAAACCCATTGCTACAGCTATCCATTCCAAAACTGACGTTTCTGCGACTCCTTCTACTATCCCGGAGATAATATATTCCATTATTAAAAATTAATTTTTGAAATTACTTTTATAATGTGTCGCAATGTATCTAATTTTGCCCGGCAAATAATAACAAGTAAATATTATTTGCACATGAGCCTTGACAATTCAAAATTCCTTTACGAAGCACTAACATACGATGATGTTTTATTGCTTCCTGGTTACTCAGATGTTCTTCCTAGAGACACTGATACCTCTTCTTGGTTAACCAGAAATATCAAACTAAATATTCCACTTGTTTCAGCTGCTATGGATACTGTTACCGAAGCAGGTCTAGCTATATCTATGGCCCTTGAGGGAGGTCTTGGAATCATTCACAAAAACATGTCGATCGAACGTCAAGCTGCGCAAGTGCGAAAAGTAAAGCGTTCTCAAAGTGGAATGATCCTTGATCCGGTGACCTTAAATATTGACGCAACTGCAGGTGATGCAGAGAAAATTATGCGTGAACATAAAATTGGGGGAATTCCGGTAGTTGATAAAGACAATAAGCTAATCGGAATTATCACCAATAGAGACCTGAGATTCCAGAAGAACATGAAAACTCCGGTAAAGGATATCATGACAAAAGAGAATCTTATCAAAGCTGATGGAGAAATAAGTTTAGAAAAAGCTGAAGGAATTCTTCAACAGTATAAAATTGAAAAACTTCCAATTGTTGATAGCCAGGGCAAACTAACAGGATTGATCACCTACCGTGATATTCTTAAAAATAAGGATAGACCAAATGCCTGTAAAGATGAGTATGGAAGACTAAGAGTTGGCGCAGCAGTTGGTGTAACTGAAGACATCAATGACAGAATAGATGCACTTCTTGCTGCGGGTGTTGATATCGTGAGTATTGACACTGCCCATGGCCACTCGAAAGGGGTGATTGATATGGCTAAGAAAGTCAAAACCCATTACCCAGACCTTGATCTTATCGTAGGAAATGTTGCTACTGCTGAGGCATCACAAGCTTTGATAGAAGCGGGAGCAGATGCAATTAAAGTGGGTGTTGGACCAGGAAGTATTTGTACAACAAGGGTTGTAGCTGGTGTTGGTGTTCCTCAATTATCTGCTGTATATGAAAGTGCAAAAGCCGGATTAAAGGCCGGAGTTCCTATCATCGCTGATGGTGGAATCAGATTCTCAGGAGACATGGTAAAAGCAATAGCTGCCGGAGCTAGTACAGTTATGATTGGATCACTACTAGCAGGAACTGAAGAAGCACCGGGAGAAGTAATCCTTTTTGAAGGAAGAAAATTCAAGAGTTACAGAGGAATGGGTTCAGTAGAAGCTATGGAAGAAGGCTCAAAAGACAGATACTTCCAGGATGCTGAAGATGATATCAAAAAATTGGTTCCAGAAGGAATTGTAGGAAGAGTTCCATACAAAGGTCTTGTTCAGGAAGTCCTTTACCAAATGGTTGGAGGATTGAAGGCAGGAATGGGATACTGTGGTGCCGGAAGTATTGAAGGACTTCAAGCTGCAAAGTTCACAAAAATCACTAGTGCTGGTTTTGTGGAAAGTCACCCTCATGATATTCAGATTACAAGAGAAGCTCCAAACTACAGTAGAAAGTAACAGAGTTTCCTGCCAAATAATCTTTTGCCGGATAAAATCGTATACTATGGTTTTATTCGGCAATTTTTTTAGAGACTGTATTGAAACCGGTCAAATTTCTTTGATTAAATTACCGGCGATTTATGTTATCAGATAAGTTAAAAATGCGCATCAGTTTAATCCTGGGAATCCTTTCCTGGATGGCATTTACTTATTTGGATCTTTATCTATTATTCTATCAAAAGAATAACCTCCCAGTAGGACTTACAAATTATGTCCCCAGGATACTTCAGACAATTTTTATCCTCTCCTTATTCTTCTTTTATAGATATAGAATAACCAAGGCGGAAAATTTCAATTTCCTGGATTTACTCTGGAAAGTATTTGTCACAGGATTAATCACCACAATAGTATCGCTTGCCATAAGGTCATTCTTCATGGTTTTTGGAAATAGTGCAATTGCCAACAATCTCTTGCTGATTAATCTTTTCTATCACATTAACATTGGATTGATTACAGCCTTCCTTGTTTCTACTTTCATTATATGGAAAAAATTAATCCTGTATCAGAAGTCAAAGCTCTTGATGCAGTTCTGGAATCTGTTTGAGTATTCTTTATTAGGAGGATTAGTTTTCGATATTATCGGTTATCAGCAGCTAGATCCTGTTTATAATGCTGTGCTGGTATTCCTGGTACTGCAGGGATTAGTATTATCATTCAATCTAAAGTGGGTAGCCTATCTAAATTTCAAACAAAAATGGAAAAGTATCCTTTTCATAGTTCTTGTAGGAATTTACCTCTGGCATTTCTTTACCAACTTAACAGCATTCTCGAAGAACTACACTTTAGTTCTTGATCTACTCAATGAGGTATTTATTATAGCAATATTTACCTTCATCTTCATTTACGCAGTAGTCTCAATATTGGTAATCATTTTCAACCTTCCTACATCCTCAGTGTTTGAACGAAAGCTGAAGGAGGCAATGGATTTCCAAAGACTTAGTCAGTCAATTCCTGCTGGTCAGAATGAAGAGCAGGTATATGAAATATTACTCGACAGCTCAATGAGTGCGGTATTTGCTGATGGAGCATGGCTGGAGATTGAAGGAGAAGATGGAGAGCACTCGTTTGTAACGAGAAATGTTGAAGAACACGAAGTAAATGATATCAAGATATCAGTTAAAAATGCTTCTGTAAAGAAAATACTAAGCACCGAGTTCGACCGTTCGCCCGGATCTCAAAAAATTACTGCAGCCTTAAAACACCCAACATTTAAATCCATCATGGTGTTACCAATCATGGTCAAAAGTACTCAGGTAGGAAGTTTGGTGTTATTAAAGGAAGTGTCGGATGGTTTTAACAAAGAAATGATCAACATCATTAGCACATTTGTTAACCAGGCTAGCATATCTGTTGAGAATTTCCGTCTTATCAATGAAGCAATTGAAAATGAGCGGTACCAGGAAGAACTAAAAATCGCAAAGCGAGTACAGCAAGCACTTTTACCAAGTGATTTGGAACACAATGGTAAATTTGACATTTGTGCATATTCCGTTGCTGCTGATGAAGTTGGTGGTGACTACTACGATTTATTAAAATTAGAAGAAGAAAAATACGCTCTGATTATTGGTGACGTTTCTGGTAAAGGTACGTCTGCGGCGTTTCATATGTCGCAAATGAAGGGAATCTTCCACAGCCTAAGTCAGCTCAATTTGAACCCGAAAGATTTTCTGGTTCATGCGAATAGTGCCTTGAGCAGGTGCCTTGAGAAGACTTCATTTATTACAACATCATTTTATTTGATCGATACCAGCAAGAACCAAATTCAGTTTTCAAGGGCTGGGCATTGTCCATCTTTATTTTATTGCAAACAAGATGGTACAACAGAATATTTTCAAAATAAAGGGTTGGGTTTGGGAATCCTGAGAAACTCTGACTTTCATAAATACGTTCAAGTGAATGAACTCAACTATTCTGAAGGTGATGTACTCGTTTTATACACCGACGGAATAACAGAAGCGACGAACTCCAACGGAGAGGAATTTGGATACGATCGTCTCAAAAGGTCACTTGAAAAGAGCTCTCACCAAGCGCCAACTCAGATTAAAGAAGGAATAATTAAAGACTTGTATGATTTTTTAGGCACAACTGACCTAAATGATGATTACACAGTTGTGATATTAAAATTTTGATTGAATGATTGAGATTTCAAATACGGAGGAAGATAACGTTCAGATCCTTAAGGTAATAGGAGATGTGGATGCAAGTTCTTCAATTCATCTTGATAGTGCTTTGGCGGAAGCAATTGAAAAGAACAAAAATATCATTGTAGATCTTGGACAGTTAAATTATATCTCATCCGCAGGTCTAGGTGTTTTCATGTCTTATCTCAAAGAATTAGATGCCAACAGTTTAAAACTTGTACTTTCAGGCCTGAATGAAAAGGTATTCCATGTATTTGAAATTTTAGGCCTTGACCAACTCCTAACCATAAAAGAAGATTTGGACAAAGCAAGGGCAGAACTCAATGAAGTATAATTTAAAAATATCGTGTGCCAAAAGTAACCTTCCGGATATTCGGGTATTTGTAGCCGATATCCTGGAGAAACACTCCTACCCAGAGATTGAAGCTCATAAATTGGTGCTGGCAGTAGACGAGGTTTGTGCTAACCTTATCATCCACGCCAACAACTGCAACCCTGATGAATCTCTGAGCCTCTCAATTTCATATAACAAAAACAAATCAATAATTTTTGAAATTACCGACAAAGGAATTGGTTTTGACATGAACAAGTACAAAGAACCAACTTTGCACGAACTTGTCGACTCTAAAAGGAAGGGTGGACTCGGATTAATGCTGGTCAAAAGAATAATGGATAAAATTGAATTTAAATCCGAAAAGAATAGCAATATTTGCAGGCTGATTAAATTAATGAACTAAGTATTAAGAGATTAGCTTATCTCTGTTTTGCGTCATGAAAAAAATTTATCTCCTGGTTGCAGTCGTTTTTGCACTTATTTCTTGTCAGGTACAAAACTCTACCAAAAGTAATATTGAAAAGCCTCTATTCACGATCGAGGATGAGGCAATCTCCAGTGAAGACTTTAAGTATGCCTTCTTGAAAAACTATCGCCCAAATGATAGCCTTACAATAGAGGAGGATGTAAAAGAATATCTTGATTTGTACATCAAATTCAAACTCAAAGTTAAAGAAGCAAGAGCACTTGGGTATGCTGACAGGCAATCATATAAAGATGAACTTGAAAAGTATCAGAAGGATCTGGCTAAGCCGTATTTGACTGAAAGTAAGGTAACAGAAGAATTGATAAAGGAAACTTACGAACGTTTAAAAACTGAAGTAAAGGCTTCTCACATTTTGATCAAGGTTCAGCCAGGTCAAGAAGATACGACAAAAGCTTGGACTAAGATCAATGAAATCAGAGCTCTTGCTATGAATGGAAATGATTTTGATTCATTGGCTACAACCTATTCAGAAGATCCATCAGCAAAAATTAATAAAGGAAGCCTTGGGTATTTTACAGCACTGCAGATGGTTTATCCATTTGAAAATGCTGCATTCAATACAGAGATCGGCGATATTTCCGAACCTATCAAAACTCAATTTGGTTATCACCTGATCAAAGTCTTTGATTCCAGAGAGGCCAGAGGAAGAATGAGAGTCGCTCACATTATGATTAGAACACCTAGGGGGCAGTCAGCTGAAGACAGTACTAAGAGCAAACAAAAGATTGATGCAATTTATGAGGAAATCAAAAATGGATCGGATTGGAAACAACTAGTGGCTGATTACTCCGAAGATCCTGGATCAAAATCCAAAGGCGGTGAACTACCATGGTTTGGAACTGGAAATTTTGTGCCTGAATTTGAAGAACAAGCATTTGCACTGGACTCTACAAAAATTTACTCTGAGCCATTTAAGACTGTCTATGGCTGGCATATAATTAAATACATTGATAAAAAAGGCTTAGGTTCTTTTGAGGATATGAAATCTGAAATTGAGAGAAAAGTTGGTAGAGATAGCAGAACCAAAGTCAAGAACCAGGTAGTGTTAGACAGAATAAAGCGTGAGAATTCCTTTGAGAAAAATCAGGATGTAGTAGATGATGTGATCACTGCAATTGATTCGGCTGCTTATAGTGACGAATTGAACAACAAAGTATTATTCAAGTTGGGAGCAAAAGAGTACATCGCAAAGCAATTCAAACAACATTTCGATGAAGCACCTGGTACAAGAAAAATAGCAAGCGTTCAGTATAACTTGTTTGAAAAGAAAAGCATCATGGCTTTTGAGAACGATCAATTGGAATTTAAATATCCTGAATACAGAGCACTTCTCAATGAGTACAGAGATGGTATTTTATTGTTCGATGTGATGGAGCAGTTGGTTTGGCAAAAAGCATCACAGGATTCATTAGGCCTTGCACAGTTTTACGAATCAAATAAAACTAAGTACATAAAAAGAGATGTGGCATTGGCAGACATATTTACTGCCAAATCTTCAAACGTTATAGATTCTGTGCAAGCAATGTTAGAAAACGGAGTTACTACTGCAGACATTGATGAAGAAATGAATGCTAAGGACCCCTTAACTTTACAAGTGAGACAAAATAACTTTGCGAAGGGTGAAAATTCTTTCGTGGATAAAAATTCCTCCATAGGAATACATCGATACGAGGAGAACAAGAGACACTATCTGCTAAATATCAAAGAAAATAAACCGGAGATTACACCTGAGCTGAAAGATATAAAAGGAAGAGTAATTTCTGATTTTCAGGATCACCTGGAAGAGAGCTGGATAGAGGAACTTAAATCTAAGTATACGATTGAGGTGGATGACAGTGTGTTTAAAAAAGTAATTAGTGAAATTGAAAGCAGCATATAAATACTTAATTATAATAGGGGTGATCATCTCATCCTGTGAATATTTCAAAGGATCTGATGCTTCAGACGAAGCTGAAAAAGTGTCAATTGCTCGTGTGAAACAGACGTACTTATACGAAGATGACCTCAGTGGTTTAACTTCTCCAAACATGACCTCTGAAGACAGCACCATTCGAATTAAAAATTATATCGACAACTGGATCAAAAAACAATTACTGATTGACAAGGCGATTTCTCAGATAGAATTCAACGAGGCAGAATTAGAACGTAAAGTTTTAGACTACAGGTACGCATTAATCGTCCACGAGTACGAGAAGTTCTATGTGAATCAGGAAATTAGCAAAGAGGTGACTGATGAAGAAATTGAAGAATATTATGAAGAAAAGTATGAGAACTTTCTTTTAAAACAGAATATTATCAGATGTCTGTTCGCGAAGGTTCCCAAGGAAGCTCCAAGAGTTAGTGATCTTAGTCAGTGGATGAGAAGATATCCCAATTCAGATATTGAGGAAATTCAATCTTATTGCTATCAGTTTGCCAATAAATCATCACTTGTAGATACTCTTTGGATAAACTTTGATGAAATTATTCAAAACACTGTTTTATCTGACATACCTAATAAAGTACAGTTTTTGAAAAATAATAAGTATGTCGAGGCAACCGATGAGGAGTTTATCTACTTATTGAAAATATTAGACTATAAAATTTCGGATCAGATATCACCGTTAGAGTTCATTAGAGATGATATTAGAAATATTATTATTAACAAACGAAAAATAAGTATCAAAAAAGATCTGGAAGAAAGAATATTTAAAGAAGCGAGACAGAATGAAGAGTTTGAAATTTTTTAAGCATCTAATCATAGCATTTCTAATCAGCATAAACTTTGCTGCTTTTAGTCAGAATTCCAATGGAGTGGTTGTTGATAAAATCATTGCCAAAGTGGATGACTATATCATTTTGAAATCAGATTTGGAAAATGCATATCAGGAAATGATAGCTAGAGGTGCTTTTAGCAGTGAAGAAGATAAATGCAAAATTCTTGAGAGTCTGATCATCAATAAATTGATGGTTGCTAAAGCAGAAATAGATTCAGTAGAGGTTAGTGATGATGAGGTCAATTCTAATTTGGATCGAAGAATGACTTATTTTATATCACAAGTGGGTTCGGAAGAAAGACTTGAGGAGTTTTATGGTAAATCTCTAGACCAATTTAGAGCTGAGTTATTTGATGACATCAAAGAGCAGCTTGTTGTGCAAAAAATGCAAAGCGAGATCACCTCGGATATTAAAGTCACGCCTAATGAAGTAAAGAAATTCTACAAGTCCATACCAAGGGATAGTCTACCATATTTCTCTACTGAGGTAGCGGTAGGTCAACTTGTTAAAACGCCCAAACCAGGCAAAGCCGAGCAGCAAAAGGTTATTGATCAATTAAATGACCTTAGATCTCAAATCATGGATGGAATTGATTTTGGTGTTCTGGCGAAGCAGTACAGCCAGGACCCAGGTTCAAGACAACAAGGAGGGATGTTACCTTTTTTCAAAAGAGGTGAGTTAGCACCGGAATACGAAGCTACAGCTCTTAGCCTAGCTCCAGGAGAGATCTCCGAGCCTGTAGTTACAGACTTTGGTGTCCACATTATTGAGCTAATTGAGAAGAGAGGTAACTCTTTCAAAAGTAGACATATCTTAATGATCCCAAGAGTATCTTTCAAAGACCGCCAGGAAACGCAGAACTACCTGGACAGCTTAAGAACCTTGATTGTGAATGACAGTATCGATTTTGAAGCCGCTGCAAAAGAGTATTCTGATGATAAACAGACATCTGGAAGCGGTGGATTTCTTCAAGCCAGTGATGGCGCCACTCGGATTTCTGTAAAGGACCTGGACCCAGGTTTGTTCTTTGCTATTGACACAATGAAAGTAGGCTCGGTTAGTACCACAATGGAATTTGATCAACCGGATGGAACAAAAGCTTATCGCATAGTTTATTATAAAGAACAAACTCCTCCACATAGGGCAAATCTTAAAGATGATTATCAAAAAATCGCTACAGCGGCACAAAACTCTAAGAAAAACCGTATACTATCAGAATGGTTCGAAAAAGCCCAGAAAGGAATATTCATAGAGGTTGATCCGGATTATGATTTTTGTAACTTACCAATAATACAGTAACAAGTAAAAAAGTATATGTCTAAAACGAACGAAGTAGAAGCTGCAAACCAACTTCACCAAGCTTATAGCGATCTTAAAGCTGAAATATCAAAAGTAATTGTTGGGCAAGAAGATGTAGTAAGACTATTGATCACCGCAATATTTTGTGAAGGTCACTCCCTTTTGGTAGGTGTTCCAGGGTTAGCAAAAACACTTCTTATTCAGACTATTTCGAAAGCACTGAATCTGGATTTCAATAGAATTCAATTTACGCCAGACCTAATGCCTTCAGACATTCTTGGAGCGGAAACGTTGGATCAAAACAGAAACTTCCAGTTCGTTAAGGGACCAATATTTTCGAACATTATTCTAGCCGACGAAATTAACCGTACACCTCCTAAGACACAATCGGCATTACTAGAATCAATGCAGGAGTACAGTGTAACAATAAGTGGAAAGCATTACGGATTAAGCAAACCTTTCTTTGTTCTCGCTACTCAAAACCCTATTGAGCAGGAAGGAACATATCCATTGCCGGAAGCACAGCTTGACCGATTCATGTTCATGATCAAACTGGATTACCCAGACTATCAATCTGAACTGGATATTGTAAAAAACACCACTTCCAATATAACTCAGGAAGTTAAACCTGTCTTATCAGGAGAGGACATTATGAGATTTCAAGAGTTAGTAAAAAAAGTACCTGTAGCGGATAATGTGATTGAGTATGCTGTCTCACTAACTCATAAGACAAGACCTAACTCTGAAAAGGCTTCTCAACAAGCCAATGAGTACCTGGAATGGGGGGCCGGACCCAGAGCTTCTCAATACTTAGTCCTTGGAGCAAAATGTAATGCATTGTTGAACGGCAAGTATTCTCCAGATATTGAAGATGTTCAAGCTATTGCTACACCTATATTAAGACACAGAATCGTAAGAAACTTTAAAGCAGAAGCTGAGGGCGTTACAGAGGAGAAGCTAATCCAGGAACTACTTTAAGATTTGATCATCACATAAAGTGCAAGGCTGATAATTGATATTGCAAAAAACGAAATCGCATACAACAGAAAGCCAAATATGATTTTAACGATGATGATACCAATCCTATCTCCATATACTCTTCGTTGAGAGACAAATAAGTAAACCAAAAGAATTATCAGAATTGCAAGAAATATCCAATAGTTAATACCAAAAGCGTCCGTTGTAATGTAAGTTGTAATGATCAAATACAATGCCAGCACGATAAACATGAACGAATGAAAGTGCAGAGAGAAGATAAAATGGACAAAGTAATTCGAATATTTCCTCCTGTTAAACAAGTATAAGACCAATGCAAATATTGGAAGCAACACAAATAATACCTTGTGCATGTGTTGGTCAATGAAGTAATCAAATTTATCCTGAGAAATGTTTTCCCCTGCCATCTCCAGAGATTGAGAAGGATTCAATTGAGCAAAAACCACAAAAAAGAATATACTAACAAATAGATAAAGTCTTAAAGGTGGAATATAGCTGACCCTCTTCCCTTTCAGATACTCTAATGTTAAAAACCCCGGACGAAACACTAATGGCTGAAGACTCTTGAAAATCTTAGAGTCAAATGTAAAGTAGTCCCCAAGGAAATCCACAATCAGACCCCTTACAGAAGCTAACTTAGATGTGTCTTTCTGGCCACACTTAGGACAATATAAATACTCATCCGCTAACTGAAAATTACAATTCTGGCAACTTTTAGAGTTCATTAGGGTTATATTAGCACAGACGATTTAAAAATAATCTATTTCAATAGTAAACTCCTAGTTTTTGAAAATAGTAATCACAATCATTGTTTTTGTCTTGATAGGCTGCACAGCTTACGCCCAAACATTGGAAGTGGACTCCTCTGTCACTAGCAAATATAGGATTGTGAAAGTTACAAAAACACCAGAATCCCAAGTGATTCAGGAACCGGAAGAAGATAAAGGCTTTGGAGACATGTTACTATCTCTAGGAGACGGCTTTATCAAACGACTCAAATATAGATTCAACCTTGAAGGTGTAGAAGAGAAAGTCAACAAGTTCAAGAAAGATAAACCAGAAAAGGATTCCGGTGGTTAGATAACCCCTTTGAACTGCCGAAGAAACCTCACATCGTTTTCAGAGAATAATCTAAGATCATCAATTGCATATTTAAGCATAGCAATTCTCTCAATTCCCATTCCAAAAGCAAACCCAGTATACTCTTCAGGATCGATTCCACAATTAGCCAAAACGTTAGGGTCAACCATTCCAGATCCTGCAATTTCAACCCATCCAGTATGTTTACAGACCTTGCAGCCCTTTCCTTTACAAATAAAGCAGCTGATATCAATTTCGGCACTAGGCTCTGTAAAAGGGAAATAAGAAGGTCTGAACCGAATTTGAGTATCCTTGCCAAACAACTCTTTTGAGAAATGATATAGAGTTTGTTTTAAATCCTTGAAGCTTACATTTCTATCTACATAAAGCCCTTCAACCTGATGGAAGAAACAGTGTGCTCGGGCACTTATGGCCTCATTTCTATAAACTCTACCAGGCATAATTGATCTGAATGGAGGTTTGCCATGCTCCATCATTCTGATCTGCACATTAGAAGTATGAGTACGTAATAACTGATCTGGGTTTCTCTCTATGAAGAAAGTATCCTGCATTTCTCTTGCCGGATGATTCTCCGGGAAATTTAAAGCTGTAAAATTATGCCAATCATCCTCAATTTCAGGACCATCCTGAACTGAGAATCCCAGACGTTCAAATATTTCAATTATTCTGTTCTGTGTGATAGAAATTGGATGCAAAGATCCAAGTTCATTAGGAACCGGTGGTAATGTAAGATCAATTTGAGAGTCCCCTTCTGAACCACTTTGATCTCCGGCAACATCAATTAATTCATTGAACTTGTCTTGAGCGATAGTTTTCAATTCATTGAGCTTTAATCCAAATTCCTTTTTCATGTCATTTGGAACATTCTTAAACTCTGAAAATAAATCTGTGATTACATTTTTTCTACCAATAAATTTCTGACGGTACTCTTCCAATTCATTGGCTGTATTAGCAGTCGCCTTCTTTACCTCTTCAATGTACTCCTCAACTTTGTCTAACATATGCTCAAATTTGAGGCGTAAAGGTAGGATAAGTCTTAATTAAATTAAAGTTCGTCAGGAAGTTTAAGCAGACTTAGACAGGAATATCTGTTTGTTTCGTTCTTCCATCTCTTTTTCCTCATTCAGCCCATGAGATTTATGAATCCTGGTTAAAACAAAAGCCAAGGTCAAAACACTTGAAACGATGACTAATAATGCCATTGAGTTACCTAATGATTGTAAGGAATAAGCAAGGAAGAAAAAACCAATGTTTGTCACAAGAAGTATTACGGTTGCTGTACTATGTGGTAAACCCAATTGAATCAGCAAGTGATGCAAGTGCTTTCGATCTGGCACCATTGGAGATTGTTTTTTGGATATTCTTATCACAAAAACCCGGATCGTATCAAATAGAGGTATTATCAGTAACCCAACAGCCATTGCAATATGAGCCGGAAACTTAAATGAATGCGAGGGTTCAAGGAAATAATTCAGGTTTATAAAGTGAATTGTCAAAGCTGCGAGGAAAAACCCTATCAACATTGAACCTGTATCGCCCATGAAAATTCTACTTGGTTGCCAGTTGAAATAAAGAAATGCCATAATACTTCCAACAAAAGCGCAACACAACAGTGCTAAAGAAGTGTGACCAGCTATATAAAACCAATATGAATAGAAACTCAATACAAATACTGCTATTGAACCAGCAAGGCCATCTATGCCATCTATTAGGTTATAAGAGTTTGTAATGACTATTAATGTAAAAAGAGTAATTAAATAACTTATCCAGAACGGGATATCATATATACCAAGTATGCCGTAAAGGGATTCAAACCTAATGTCCGCAAATACAATAACAACAGTTGATATTGCGATCTGGGCTATTAACTTGTGTCTAGCTCTTAACATGACAACATCATCCCTAACACCTAAAAGGAACATTAAGAAAACAGCTGCTATCAGATACCGATACGTTGTTAGGTCTACCAATTTCATCCAAAATAGAGCAGCAATAAAGGCACCAATAAAAATTGCAATTCCTCCCATTGAAGGAGTTTCAATAGCATGTAATTTTCTATTGTCTGGGGTATCCAGAAGATTGATCGTTTTGAATATTCTAATTGTAATTGGAACTACAATTAGGCAAACGAAAAATGAGGTGACGCTGATTAGAAATATTTTATCCATAACCTATCCAGAATCGGTTAAATAGAATTTTCTTTTTAAAAACTTAGATTATTTCTAGCAGCTGGAGAGTTCAAAGATAAAAATTATTATCCAAATAGTAGGAAATACATATTATTTTAATTGTTAATTTTTAATACCTCGCGAAAAATACAATTTTAAAGAAATTTTTAAATCGAGCTGAGCTTTATACATAGTTTGCATAACTGTCTAATATCTAGTAATAAATCCAAACGAAATGATAAATGGATATCTTACTGATCTATTGATGGTTGGCACTACTTTTGCAATTAATTTTCTTGGTTACGAAACATCCTCGGATGGGGATTTTGTTCAAATTAATGGAGAACCTCAAATACATGTTGCTGATTCTTGCAATGCTATTTGCGTCGTTTGATGGATTTATAATTTGTTTTCCTGAATGGTAAAAAACAAGTTGTTTTACATTCCTATTGGTATTGTAATACTATTTGTGGTTAACATTTTGGGGAGGTGGAATTAAGTTTAAATTACAAATTCTTTCAACAGACTTTTGAATTTGAATCAAAAATACGCCAACGTCTTTATTGTTTATTTGATTGGTTTTATGAACTTGAAAGCTACGATTACCTTACTAAAAAGCTCAATGATTTTTTGCAAGACAACAATTACAACTTAAATCATATTGGATGGATCATATACTACCGCAACTATTTGCTACTACACATATTATTTATACTAATTTTAATTTAAAGAAAATAAAAAGATTAAACGAATTCTAGCTGGGGATTAATGGGCTTTATCGGATTAATTCTAAGCTGCATATTAATTGGGAAAATTCTTAATTTCAGTTACCTATTCATTATATCATATGACATATTTCAAAAATAGTTTGATCTACCATTCTTCTACTGTTTTTTGATGGAGGTAGAATTTTATGGAATGACTTGAGAACTTAAGTAGTAGTACCAGTCGTGACAGAACATTTAGTAAGCAGTTTCTTGCCCTTTCAATATTGAAAAAATGGTAAGTCCAATAATCTTAAAATCTAATAGAAGGCTCCAATTTTTCACATAAAATTTATCCAATTTGACTCTTCCATACATTTCATTGAAATGAGCTGTTTCACCTCTATAACCTTTTGCTTGCGCAAGTCCGGTAATTCCCGGTTTTACGGCATGTCTTTGAATAAATCGATCAATTTTTCCTTGATATTCTTCATTGTGAGGTATGGCATGAGGCCTAGGCCCTACAATTGACATTTCTCCCAGGAAGACATTAATAAATTGAGGTAGCTCGTCCAAGCTTGTTTTCCTAAGGAAGGACCCCAGTTTGGTTATTCTGTTATCATTTTTCTTGGCTTGCTCAACCTTTTCATCTTCATGGACTATCATAGTCCGGAATTTATAAATCTTAAAGTGATGATTGCCTCTTCCATTTCTTAATTGTTTAAAGAACACTGGTCCTCTGGATTCGAATTTTATCAATAAACCAATGAGTGGGATTAGCCAGGAAAGTAAAAATACGATGACAATTGAAGAGAATATAACATCAAAAGCTCTCTTTATAAATCTATTGAAAGCATTATCTAGTGGAATATTACCAATCCTAATTACCGGAATGTCTCCGTATCGTTGAATTGACAAATTTCTGTTCGACATGGAACTGAACCTAGAAATAATCTTAACCTTAATCAGATTATTCTCAGCAAAATCCAAAATTGACTTAAATTCATCATCATCTAACTTGGAGAGGTTGCAAAATATTAAGTCAACATTTTTCTCAATTACGTATTTATTTACATCAGAGACTTTACCTAAGATTTTTGACTTTGAAGAAGTCGAAGTGTTATTGTCAAAACAACCATGAAAACGATAACCAATCCCAGGATTATTGCCTAAAAAATCAATCATATTTTGCGAGGATTCACCCCAACCCACAACAATTACATTCCGGAGGTTGTATCCCTTCTTCCGATAAATTCTTATGACGTAATAGAAAACTATTCTCCATGAGATAATTAAGAATCCAAAACTAAGGAACGTAACAAACAGATGTTCTCTTGAGTAAAAGTAGGATTTGGAGGCAACCCAAGCAGTGAAAACAACGGAAAGATTGATAACCAGGGCTAGCAGAACCGAATTAATGACGTCAATAATATTTGATTCCCTGTTGCTCTCATTTAATTTAACAAAGTAGAAAATGAGTATCCATACTATATTCAGGAAGATGTGTAGATATCCATAGTTTTCGTCGAAGTAAAATGGTTGCGAAAACCTTAATATATTTGCAATAACGATTGAAACATTAAGGCAAATAAAATCTGATACTAAGAAAATAAATGGTAGAAACTTAGAGTACCTGTGTTTCAACATATTGGGTATAACAAATATTATCGCCCCAAAATTAATGTATTAGCTAACATTTTCAAAATATCATCCCTCCCTCTTAAATTTTGATAGATGACCAATTCAGTAATTAAAATCTTCCTAATAAGGGCAACAATTATATTTGTGGCTTGGAAATTTCTTTACCATGGCATTATTGTTCCTGAAGGCACGATTAATAGCATTTTGACTAATGGAGTAATTTCGCATTCCACTGCTGGCCTAAATTTACTGGGGTATAATACTGAAGCTATTGGAAACGTGCTTTACATAAATGACCAACCAGTTGTTTCTGTAGCTGATCAGTGTAATGGTTTAGAGTTGCATGCTCTATTTATTGGCTTCTTAATTGCCTTCCCTGGCAGAATTGTTGGTAAATTAATCTTTATTCCAATAGGAATAATAATAATCTATTTTATCAATATTTTGAGAGAGATAGCTTTGGCATTAAACTATCACTTTTTCCAAGCAACATTTGAGATAAATCATAAATATACCTATGTATTTATTGTTTATCTCGTTGTGTTTATCTTGTGGAGAATCTGGTTAAAGCGGTTTTCGCATTTCGCAAAATGAAAGTACAAAGGGTTGTCGCAGTTATTGTATTAATTTCAATCATACTTTATGGCATTTTCAGAGGTCCACTTTTGCATTTGTATGCTACAGTGCTTGATTTAATAGTTGACACCTCCATTATCACAGAAACATTTAACCAGATTTCGAGCAGAAAGGCGTATAGACAAGAATTAGCTGGCTGGATTATTTATTATCCGACGTACTTACTACTGCATATAGTATTCATTTTCATCCTTTTTAACAAGAATAAAAAAGCAAGAAATTATATCTCTATTGCAGTTATTTCGACAGTTTTTTTGCTGATAACTTTAGTCATTTTGTCCAAAGTATTTACCTTACCTGACCTTTACAAGTTTTCATATGGTTTGTTTCAAAACCTATTCGGATTACCCTTTATATTGCTTTTTATTGAAGGAGGTAGGATTCTTTACAATGACATAATTGAAATGCAATCAAGGGAGAACGGTTAAAGCCAGTCTCCTTTTTCAACGTCAGCATATACCTGGGAAATTCCCGATTTCAGATCAATTTCTGGTTTCCAACCTAGTGATAGAATTTTGGAATTATCCATCAATTTCCTTAGAGTACCATCAGGCATTTGAGTATTATGCACAATCGTACCTTCAAACCCAATAATATCTTTTACCAGAAGCGCCAATTCCTTAATCGAAATATCTTCACCATATCCAACGTTTATGGTACTCATTTCGTCATAGTTATCCATCAAAAACAATGATGCTTTGGCTAAATCATCCACATGAAGGAATTCCCGCATCGCCTTCCCTGTACCCCACACCTCCACATGATCCGATTGGTTCATTTTTGCTGTGTGAAATTTTCTTATTAAAGCGGGAAGCACGTGTGAATTATTTAAATCATAGTTATCATTGGGGCCATATAAATTCGTTGGCATTGCGCTGATAAAATTGCATCCATACTGGGTTCTATATGCTTCACACATTTTTATTCCTGCAATTTTAGCAATCGCATATGGCTCATTAGTTTCCTCAAGTTTTCCAGTCAATAAACTATTTTCTGAAATAGGAATATCTGCAAATTTCGGATAGATACATGAACTCCCAAGTAATAATAATTTCTTCACCGAATGATCATATGACGACTTAATAACATTTGCCTCAATCATTAAATTATCATAAATAAAATCAGCCCTGTACTCATTGTTCGCAAAAATTCCTCCAACCTTTGCCGCCGCTAAAAAGACGTATTCTGGGGTTTCTTCACTAAAGAATCTGGAAACAGCAGACTGATTCCTTAGGTCAAGTTCTTTGGATGTTTTCGTTATAATGTTTGTGTAGCCACTCTTTTTCAGTAATCTTACTATACTAGATCCCACCATACCCCGGTGTCCTGCAACATAAACCTTAGAATCTAATTTCATTCTTATTCAGCTTGATTTAAAACTTCATGTCCTCCATCCAAAAGATATTTGTCCTTTTGGAAAAGTTTTAGGTCAGACTCTACCATATCCTTAATTAAAGAGGATAATTCCCTTTTTGGTTGCCACCCTAGTTTTTCCTTTGCTTTAGAGCTATCTCCAATCAGTAGGTCAACCTCTGTTGGTCTGAAATACTTCTTATCAATCTTGATGAGTTCTTGGCCAGTTTTAAACGCATATTCCTTGTTGGAAGAATAAGCTACATATCCAACTTCATCAACTCCTGTACCTTTAAATTCTATCTCAACACCGACCTCTTTAAATGCCATCTTTATGAAGTCACGGATTTTTGTAGTTTCCCCAGTAGCAAGAACAAAATCTTCAGGCTTATCCTGCTGAAGCATTAGCCACATTCCCTCAACATAATCTTTGGCATGCCCCCAGTCTCTTTTGGCATCTAAATTACCCATATGCATCACATCTTGTAGCCCAAGTGCCATTTTCGCTACTGCCCTTGTGATTTTTCTAGTAACAAAGGTTTCCCCCCTCAAAGGAGATTCATGATTAAATAATATACCGTTACAACAAAACATGTTATATGCCTCCCTGTAATTCACAGTTATCCAATACCCATACATTTTAGCCACAGCATATGGCGACCTAGGATAGAATGGAGTACTCTCCTTTTGTGGCACCTCCTGTACTAATCCATACAATTCGGAGGTTGAGGCCTGATAAATTTTGGTCGATTTGGTGTAACCCAGGAGACGAACTGCTTCTAAAATTCTTAGTGTTCCAATCCCGTCAACATTTGCTACATATTCTGGAGTGTCAAATGATACTCTAACATGAGACATTGCTCCCAAATTATAAATTTCGTCAGGCTTTACCTCTTGAATTATTCTAGTGAGATTTAGTGAATCTGTAAGATCTCCATAGTGCAAGAACAATTTTGCATCCTCTTTATGAGGATCACTATAAAGGTGATCTATCCTATCTGTGTTGAATAATGATGATCTTCGCTTAATACCATGTACCTCATAGCCTTTTTCTAAAAGAAGTTCTGCTAGGTATGCCCCATCCTGTCCTGTAATTCCTGTAATTAAAGCTTTCTTCATAACTTATTGATAATTAAACAGTTGTTAACTGTTATTGTTCATTATAAATATTTTCTATCTGCTTGATGTTGATTATTGTATTGTGCTGGCTTTCTATATGAGCTATCCCAGCTTTTCCGAGTCTAATTCTTTCTTCGTCACTTTGAAGTAAACCTTTGACATACTCTACCAGTTCTTCTATTGTGTTATAGATATATCCATTCTCTCCATGAATTACGGTATCCCGATTACCATCGGCCTCAGAAACAACACAAGGTAGTCCAAAATCCATTGCTTCCAAAAGAGCAAATGACAATCCTTCAAAAGCTGAAGTCATAATGTATATATCCAAGCTTTCATAAAAGTCTTCAACTTTATCATACTTACCCCATGGAGAAAGTTCAATCTTATCTTCCAAACCAAATTGCTTAATTAGTTCTTGAGTTTCTTCTAATAAGTGATCATGGACACCTACTCCCAAAAGCTCAAATTTACAATCATGTCCTGCTTGTATCAATAAATTGGCCATTTTCACGAAATCCAGGGGCCTTTTTTGATAAGTGATCCTACCTATCATCCCAATTTTCCCCTTCAATAAATAGTCTTCTTTTTTTACTGATTTAGGGGTAATGGAGTTAAGAACACAAGAAACTTTTCTTTCAGGGAATCCAATTTCATCTATTGCCCTGTTGGCTTCAGAGTGACTAACGCCTAAAAAACATGCCGTAAGATTCTTTAATACCTTCTCAATAAATATGAATGTTTTTCTTTTCAATCCAGTAAATGACAGATATGAAAACGCGTTTGGAGTGAATACTACTTTTCTCCCAGTCAGAAATCCTGCTACCCTACCTATTGCTCCTCCTTTGGCACTATGACTATGAATCAAATCGATCTCATATTGATTTATAAGTCTAACCACTTTCCATATTGCCAGAATATCGGACAAACCGGGAGTTCTACTCATTTTCACATTGACCGCCGTTACCCTGTTTGCTTTTGCATCTTCCACAAATTCTGAATCCGACGAAACCAAAATTGGCTCGAAAGTATCTCTATCTATGGGATAAATAATATTTTCAATGTATGTCCTTACCCCTCCAGATGACTGGGATATGTGAAGTATTTTCTTCATCATTAAATTAACTCTTTAGGTACAGTTCTTTAATCTCACTTGCATAGTGATCAATACTAAATGTATCCTGAAAACTTTTATTTCCATTTAAACCTAAGGTCCTTCGCAATTCTGGATTCCTATATAGCTTTAAAATTGCGTCTGCCAATTGTTGCGGTTTCTTGGGATCTACAAGAATGCCATTTCTCCCATTTTCAACTAATTCTTTAGGCCCCTCTATATTTGTGGAAACTACAGGCAGACAAGACCTGAAAGCTTCCAAAATGACAAGGCCAAGTCCTTCAAAAACAGATGGAAGTACAAATATATCAGAAAGTTCAAAGTATTTTTCAGGATCGGATACTGTTCCTACAAGTTGAACAATATCCTCCAGACCATTTGCTTCAATTTCTTGTTGTAATTCGTATTTTAATGGACCATCTCCTACCAGAATCAATTTTAAATCAGGAATTTCACCTTTTATTAAATTAATTGCTGCTATCAAATCATGTGGGGATTTCTGTAATCTTAATCTACCTACGAATAAGGCGACAAATTTCTCTTTACCAATTCCAAGTTCCTCCCTTAGAGCGTCACTACTGTATTGAGATCTATCGATGTTTGGGATCCCGTTATAGATTTTAAAGGAATTTTCTGATTTTACTCCCAAACGATTATCAACATGGTCTTTCACTGCTGATGATATCGAAATAACTTTGCAATCACTTGAAACTGTCTTAAAAAGTACTTTATATAGGAAGAAAATCACCTTGTCTCTCCAATCCCACTTAAACCATATATTATGCATCGTGCAAAACTTTTTCACGTTAATCCCCCTGGTAGCCCATAGGGTGATTAAGTCCGCATGACCTAAATGGGAATGCACAATATCAGGCTTCTCAGTCAATATCTTATTCCTTATCTTTCCAAACACGTTCTTGTCCATTGGAATAAGCGTGACTTTTACATTTTCAGGAAACTCCGACAAGAGCTTCGGCTCACCCTTCATATATATGATTTCAACATCCATTGATGTTGCATGAATCTTAACCATGTTACCCAGTAGTCGCTCAGCGCCACCGTACACAAGAGTGGTAATTATGTGAAAGACTTTCAAAGTTTTAAAGCTCTCTTAATTTTTGAAGCAAAAAAAGATCTTATATAATATAATTCAAATAGAATGCGGTCCCACCAGCGGTGATGAAAGTGCCTCGATAACACCTGGAAATATTCTCGCTTGTGCTTCAGCCTATTGCTTTCATTTTGTGTCTTGCTCTCATCATGGACTCTAAAACTACCTAGCACTTTATTGACGTTAGCGATTCCAAATCCCTTTTTAACTATTCTAGAATAAAAGTCAACATCCATGCAAAAATGAAGATCAAGGTCCAATTCTCCAACTTCATCGAGGACAGACTTACGCCAGAATACTACTGGCTGAACTGGGCAGAACCGACCCAATTTAAATTTCCGTTCAGACCACTTTTTTGAATTTACTACACAAATCAAATTGCCATCCTCATCAATTTCCTTGTACTCTCCATAAAGCAAGCCTATGTCAGGGTTTGCCTCAAAGTATTCCGAGACAAATTGAAAGGTATCTTCCTCATACAAATCGTCGGCATTCTGCCATGCAACTATCTCTCCGGTGATTTGCCTAAAGCCCTTATTTATGGCATCAGATTGTCCTTTGTCTTTTTCAGAAATCCACTTTAATTTATTCTTATATTTTTCAAGAGTATTTAGTGTGTCATCCGAGGAAAGACCATCAATTACAATATGTTCTAAATCTGAGTAACCTTGATCATGTATTGATTTCAAAGTTGCTTCAATAAATTTACCAGAGTTATATGTAGGTGTTACAATTGAAATTCTCATCAATTTTTATCTAGGCTTTCGCATTAAAGGATGCAAAATTATAAATTTTATTGTGAATTGAACTATCTTAATTCATTATAACTATTTCCCAGAAACAAATACAGCGTTGTGAAAAGGCTCTTAATAATTATTGCAATAGTATTTATCGTGATACAAAGTCTTTTTGCTCAATCCCCTAATTTTATCATAATCCTAACGGATGATCAGAGCTGGAATGACTTACCGTTTCCAATTTCTCAAATGGTACCAGCTGAGCATTGGTCAAACATCTCAACACCTCATATTGAAAACCTAGCAAAAAGTGGAATAACTTTCACTAATGCGTATGCGCCTTCTCCTAATTGCACACCATCACGAAGAAGTATTCAATTTGGTCAGGACCCAGCAAGATTAAGGGGGACAGAATTTGTTTCAAAAGGTATTGAAAAGTCCGACTTTACCTCAATTCCTGAAGCGCTTGCATCTGTAAACAAGAATTATATCACCGCGCACTTTGGTAAATGGGGTGAAGCAATGGTAGGGGACTGGAATGAGACATTTAAAGGGCACCCTGTAAATATCTTTAAATACGACCAATCTGATGGAACCACAGGGAATCACACTGGTACTTATTACCATCAAAACAGTGATCAATTTGATAGCAATTTTAAACTTTCTCCAGACAATGATCCGAAAAGAGTATTTTCAATTGCCCAGAAAGCGAAGAAATTCATTGGTGAAGCACATCTTTCCAATAGGCCCTTTTTTATGCAATTGAGCTATTACAGTATACATACTGCATACGAAGCTCTTCCACAAACAATTGAAGACTTTCAGTACAAACAGGTTCCAGAAGAAGTTCCCTCCGCAGTATATGCTATGTTAAAAGACATGGATACTAGTATTGGGATGGTATTTGATTATCTAAAAGAACTAGGGTTGTATGAGAACACTTATATTATTTTAACGTCTGACAATGGCGGAGCTGGTTGGCGTGACGACTTTGGTGTTGGAAGAAATATGCCTCTACGTGGTTTTAAGAATACTGTTCTAGAAGGAGGGATTAGAATTCCATTTTTACTATCGGGCCCAAATGTTGCAAAGGACATAAGAAATGAAGGAGTAATTTCACAAATTGATATTTTTCCTACCATACTAGAGCTGGCTGGTGGAAATCGTGAAAACGTTAAACAAGAACTCGTAGGTAAAAACATTTTTGAGATTGTGAATGATGAAAATCAATCTAGAGAACTTTTTTGGCATCAGCCATACAATAGCAGATATCCATCCAGCGCTTATAGAAAGGGAAAATTCAAGCTATTGGTGCATTGGAATAGAAGCCATAAAAAAGGGAGATATGAATTATTTAACCTAGAAGAGGACATCTCAGAATCCAAAGATCTTGCTCATAGTCATAAAAATTTGGCTAAGAGGTTGTATAATGAGCTATGTACATATTTAATTGATGTGAAAGCGGAAGTGCCTTATAAGATTGATTTACACAAAGAACTAAAAAACAGCACCCCAAAACCTGTGGCAGTTCCAAACCCCGCAAATGGTGATTTTAAGATATACTTAAACAACCCTGGACAGGTAATAAAGAAAGTGTTAATTTTTGATTCGGTGGGTCGAACGACACCTGCCAAAATCTGGATGGGAATGGAACAAGAAAGACACTACATTTTAATAGAAAAGTTAAATCAACCTGGAATTTACAATGTAGTCGTGCAGACCAATCACAGTAAAAATTCTGTCAAAGTAATTATCCAGAGATAGTCTCTTTAGTTAGTAATTTATAGTGCTGTAGCGGAATCATTATCAATAGGGCAGTTAAAGGAATATTGAATGTAGGCTGAGAGGTTGCAACCGTGAAGAAATAAGGAATATAGATAGGAAGAGTTTCTTTATTTCCAAATCTAAACACACCTTGATAGGCGCTAAAGAGGTACAGGAAGACCCCAATCAAGCCAAGTTGAAAAGATAGCCCTAAAATCCCATTTGTTGCCTCCGAAACCAAAGCTCCTGTTGTAGTGTCCAATTCAAACCCATAGTAATATCCAAAACCTAATATTGGTTTCTGAAACAACATTTCAATTCCACGGGCATACGAGTTCAACCTGGTTATACCGGATACATTGGAAAATTCCTCAATTAAATTACTTATTATTACTTCCGCACCAAGGTAGAGAATAACAATAAAGACTACTGCTCTAAGTGGCTTTACAAAAAGTGACTTGATAAAACTCACTAAATTAAAGGAGTTCCTGTAGAGATATAAATATCCAAGTGCCAGACTGAGTAGTCCTGCTGTTGAAAATGTAACAACTGTACCAAAAATCAAAAAGGCCCTAATTATCAAAGGATTTCTGAACCGAATAAAATATGTGATAAAAAGGGCTGTTGATAAAAAAAATTGAGCTATCCCTGGTTCCTTATAGATTGCGATAAACCGAGGAATACCGAATCCCATAATATTAATTCCACTCCAACAAATTGTAAAAGGAAAGAAAATAACTCTATGGTGAAGTAGTTGAGATCCGTCATTAAACTTACCATATAGCCCTAGTTTTTTGAGAACCGGAATGTCATATATATTACCTCCGACTACAACAAAAATTAGATATGTAACTAAAGCACAAAGGCATAAGTAGAAATTTATTTTGACAAACAATCTCAAGATTTGTTCTACAGTGTTTTCGCTCACCACCAATGTAATGGATGCAAAAACAATCGCATTAACAATAAATTGCTGAACCACTATTATTTTGGCAGTGCTCAGTGCTACTCCCTGGAATAGCAGATAAAAATTAAGTAATCCCCATATGCCAAAAACAATCAATTTGTTCTTGTCCATTACCAGAGATAGCAACCTATTTCCTGCAATGATCCGATAAATAAATGATAGTCCCAACAGAACCAAAAGCAATGGGATCATCAGAGATTCACCCACTATCCCAGGACGTAAGTTAAGAAACACCAGTACCCATAGCAGTAACAGAATAGTCTTACTACTAAATACTAGATTTTCTTTCGATAACTGCCCTAAATAAATCTTCGGCTTCATGCAACAACTTTAACAAACCAGGATCTTTGTCCAATTTCTTGATAATCTCTACTTTGTGTTTATTCTTTTCCTTGTTTGGCCTTGTATTGATTTTTTCAAAATCTGAATTCTTTTTATAAAATCTATCAAGTTCATCAATCCTAGCATAAATTTCGGATTTATCATACAACTCTGAGTCAATATCAAAGCCATGATCTTTTAATCCTTCAAGGCCTACTTTGGGACTCTTTACAAAGTCGTCAAATTCCCACACAATTATTTTATCTAAAAATGGTAGAATATCCTTATGAAAGGTAATATACCATCTAATCGCTACTTTCAAAGTCATCCCTTGCTCGCGAAGGACATTTGAAACAATTGCTTCGTGTGGGTTTCTTATTAAAAGGATAGTGGGTATATTTCTGGCTGCACAATACTTAATTTGTGAAGAAGAATGCATGTGATGAGCAATCTTCAATGTCTCATTCGAGCACAATTCAATGGCCAGTACTGCAAATGTGTTTGCACTTCTAGGATAGCCCTCAACACATAATTGAGTTGATTTTCTTGCGATTAACTTTCTATTCTTTGGCTTTAAAGTGTATAATAAATTAGTCAAATAGAATCTGCCTAACTGTGATTTTAAGAAATTTCTGAAGTTTACTATCATTAGCTTAAGAACCTGTTTGAAGACCATACTTTTATTTTCCCAAAATGTATGTTTGGCTTAATTATTCTAACAATCTTCGAAAGATTAAAGAAGGTAATATCCTGTATAATTTTGAAAATATTACCAAACTTAAATTTCATTTCATCAAGTATTACCTGGTCATCGTACCCCAAACCTTCTAATAATTCACTACCAAGTTTTTTTAAATACTTCCTCGCAATTATTTGCCGGTAAATATTATTAAAGGTTTTACTTGAATCTTTGGCCGATCTCGAGTCTACATTTTGATACTTTTTAATTCCAGTGGGGTCTCCAAATCTACCTGAGAAATTGACCTCTGAAAATTTCTCCACATTAAAACTTTCAAATGGCAGGTCCAAATAATCAGCAATTCTTGCAATTTCTTTATTAGGGTTATTTACTATGTTTTCATAATGAACCAAAATACTGTTATTGGAATTCTTCCTATACGCCCTTAAGATGTTTTGAGGACCCTGGTATAAGTCAATGTGGAAATTAAAGAGCTTGTACAATTTATTCTGACAAAATGTTTGAATGATTGAGCCATAAACGCTGAGCGGGTTTCTAACTAAATAAATAAATTTGGCGTTTGGAAAAACTTGATGCAATTCTTCAGCAATTAAGTGATATCTCGGGGTTTTGTCTAAGAAGTATTTCTCATTTTTACATAGCCTACCGTATAAGTCCGATACAAATTTTGATAGTGCTTCCTCATAATCACTTTTGCCGTTTGGAAGTTCTTGATAAAAATCATTTCTAGCTGTATAGAAATTAAAAGTAGCAAACTCTGAAATTGTACCTTCACTTTTTAAAGTGTAAATATGAGGCAATAAAACCCAAGGTTCAGCGCTTGTATTGATCTGATCACTTGTAGCCAATATCCTCTGAAGTAATGTAGAACCCGATCTTGGAAGTGATAGTATAAAAAGGACAGACTCCATTTAAATTATTTTTTGTAACCCCATGCTTGTAGTATCTGGGAAATTTCAGTATTGATTAGTTGATGAAATTCCTCCGGAATTTCATCTTTCCAGCCTCCAATTATACCTTTTCTATAGGTATGTCTAACACTGCTTTTATTATTGATGGATTCAAGAATTTTATCTGGCTCTGTATCAATAATTGCCGAAAGCTTCTTTGCAAAATTTAATTGATCAGATAAATTTCCTCCTCTTGATTCACCAACAACATCTTCAAATTTAACCACCTCAACAGCTGGATGTTCGATCCAAGGGTTTATAGATTGGCATCTAAATTTCAATGGTTGCAATGTGATCTTTCCATTGAATCCGAACAAAGATCTTCTTAATCTTTCTGCATAATCCAATTTTTCAAAATCATCGTGAAGAGGGTGATTTTTATTACTAATTACATAATTTAAGAATGAATTAAGCACATCTCGTGGATCCCTAATAACAGTAATAGGTTTGTAGTCCAATTCAATTACTTTATTCAAAATATCATTTGTATAACCCAAGTGCGCAGTAACATAGATGTTGTTGCTTTGATTATTCCGAACATTAATTCTTCGATTAAGATATGATCTATTTACCATAGTGGGAGAATCTACTCCAACTATATATCCCTGATGAAATGTCAAGCTCAACAATCTCCTTATTCTCGATTTTACATCCTTGCCAAGAAACAAATTAGAGCCTATAAATGTATGTTCTTCAAACTGTAAATCATCCAAAATTTTTGCCAGCAGATTCGTCCCAGCCTTCGGAAGTGAATTTATGAATATCTTATGCACTATTTAAATTCTGTTGAATAGAAGACAACTCTCAAAGTTACGCAAGATTACTAATTTTTTTTCAACTGCTCATTGAAATTTCGCAGTTTCTGACCTCCTGAAAGCTCTATCGGAAATTTTCAAAAAGGACAATTAAACATCTTGAACCCTCACCTTTTAAGCTTCTTCAGGTATTTCAAAACATTTAGAAGATGGTAAACCGAATAGTAAGTTTTAATTTTTTCAAATTTCCAAACTAAATACGTCATTAGAAAGTTATGGAAAACCAATCCGGTTGATATCCCAAGAGCTATACCATTATAGGAGTATAGATCAACCAAAGCAAACGAAATTGAAGTTCCTAGCATTCCACTCAAAAATGATACACCTAAAGAATATCTTTCTCTGTTTGTAGCAATAAGTATTGCTCCTGGCAGTCCTGTTGACACATTTATAATATTAGCAAACGAAATCATCAGAAGTGCGATATATCCTTCCCTGTATTGCTCTCCAAATATAATGGCCAAAATGGATTCACCAAAAGGAAACAGAAGTACAAAATAAGCCAATATACTTAAAGTCCCTGCGGTTGTGGTAGTAAGTCGAAGTAAGTGCTCCAGTTCCACTAGCTTTCCATCAGCAAATAGTTTCATGATTTTCGGAGCAAGAACCCGCCTCAAAACAAGAATTCCTGCTGAAATTGGAATGATCAATCTTGTTATTGCACCAAATACAGCTACTTCCTCAGGGTTTTTGAAAAACTTCAAAATCCACAACTGGCCATGTTCCATTAATACCATGAGGAGTGACTGCAAGTATAATGTTGCCGTAGACAATAAAATTATCCTATAACTAATTGCTTCTGATTGATCCGATTTGCTCTTTAACGCTAAGTTTCGTCTAAGAACAGTAAACACATTAATTACAGCAGCAATATTAGAAAAAAGAAGGGAGAAGCAAACAACCATTAAAAGATGTTCGACACTTAAGTTATAGTCTAATTTCCTAATTGCAGCTAGTGTAAAAAATGAGATTACGAAATTTAAAGTTTCATAAAAGGCTGATGCCTTTATAATGTCAAAGCCTCTCAGAACCTGATTTAATATTCTTTGTGTAATGAGCATCCAGAACCACAGAATCAAATAAATTATAATCTTGGAGTTATTTAACTCAAAAAAGGATCTAATTGGACTGCTGGAAACTGTATATAGCACAAAAGTTACTAAGACCAGGGAAATGAATATAAACGCACCTAGAAACCTTAGATACTTATGAATGATTTTTACCTCTCCTCTTGCTAACCACTCCGCCACATGGTAAATAATTTTTTTATCAATTCCCAGGATAAAAATTACGGTTCCAATATGGATGACACTAAAATAAAAGAAGTAGAGTCCTACCTGATCCATTGAGAGAACCCTTGTAACAGTTGCGTTGAAGGCAATTATACTGGAAACACTGAGTATCTTTATGAATATCTCTGCCAGACTATCCGAAGCTATTTTGCGCAACATCGCCATTTAAACAACTCAATTATTTGCGATATAAGTATTGCGATCTTTAATAAGGAAATATGCAATCACAAGAAAAAAGCCCATGATACAAGTAGCAATTAAAATGACTAACCTATTTGGTTTATGATCCTCGATGGGGACCTTGATTGGTTCAAGTATGGTGAATATTGGAGAGACTTCATTCAAGCTAATTTTTACCTGTTCCATATTCTGAGACAATTCATTGTAAAGAGAAAATGTCAAATTATACTCTGATTGTAATCTCTCTTCTTCAGTTTTAGCTATTGATGTGTTTATATTCCTATTCTTGTCTCTAAAATTAGCAAGCTGTATTTGTGCCAACACAAAACGCTCTTTAGCTCTTTCATATTCAGATGAGATAAATTCCAGTTTCTTTTGCTCCTTGGCAATAGAATAATTTGTGACGTACTCCGTAATATAGTTTAAAGTATATTGGGCCATCATACTTGCTACCAAAGGATCTTGCATTTCCGCTGAGATAACAATATATCCAACATCATAGTCGATTTCTACAAAAATCCTCTCTTTTAGCTGCTCTATCACCTTCTTTTGATCTTCATTTATCCTGATCAACCCGTCGTTAAACTTCTGCTCTTGCAACTCTTCTTCTCCAACAATGATATACTTAACCCAAGACAAAGTGGTAAATGGTAAAGCTATTGCTTTATCAAATAGGGAAGTTTTTACATGTTCATCAAAATAAGTGTAAATACTTAAAGTATCCCCAATTTCAGCAAAGTAATATTGCTCATCCATCAAACCCAGAAGAAAAGGTGTACTCTGAGTAATCTCATAATATAGTGTAGGACTTATAGTATTTGAATTAGAAGACCCAAGAGAATTTAAATCAAAGCCAGCCAGACCAGCTAATCCACTAAGACCACCTAATCCACCGAGACTACCGGAAGCATCTCCAACTTCAGGCATTAAGATTGTTCTAGTTCGAAATTCCTCAGGAGTCGTAAAGGCAATCAGCAAACCCAAAGGAATAAATAATGAACTTATTTTGATTATTTGATACTTTCTAACCCAAATAACCTGCCAGATTTTTGATAAATCTACTTCAAAACCCTTTGTCTCTGAATTACTATGAGAAGTCATACCTAATTTATTATCTGTTGAACAGCTAAGGCCATTGTTGTGGCACTGGTAGCCAGTGCAATCCAAGCTTGGAAACTCATCGGTACACGATCTTGTTTTCGGGGCACAATTATTTCACTTCCTGGTTCAACGCTAGGAAAGAAATTAAACCACAAAAACTTTTTGGTTCTTTCAGCAGAACCATTCGCATAGATAATGTAGGATTTCCCTTTCTTAGCCTTATCACTAAATCCACCTGCTTGAGAGATGAACTTTTTAAAAGATAATCCCTTATCATATCTCACGGTGGCTGGGTACAGAAGTTCACCTCTTAACCTCACCGTCTGAAGTAGCCTTGGGATACTTAATATGTCTCCTTCCTTCAAAACAAGGTCATATCTTGAACCAGGATTACTAAGAATTTTATGGAGTTCGATCCCAATGGATTCTTGTTGTTTGATTTCAAATTCAGCATCTGCAAGAAGTGTGTCTCTTTCGGACAATCTCAAAAGATTTTCCCTCCTTTGCTTTGCAGCTTCCGAATCTTCGTCAGGGTCTGTGAAGTACTCTGTTCGTCTTATTAATGTTGCTCCTTTTACATAAGCGAATTTGGTTAAACCTCCAGCTCTTTGAAGGAGATCTGAAACTCTTTCGTTTTTTTGGCTTATTGAGTATTTACCAGGGTATATTATCTCACCCTCGACTTCTACAATTTCCTGTTTGCTATAATTTGGAGATTTACGGACCACTACTAAATCAAATGGTTGTAGAGAGAATGTAGTGTCATCAGAAAGTATCTCCAGGTTGCTATCAATTGGAACATTAATGATTTCGCTTGATTTTGAACTCTCACTGATGTCAGAGTTCACTCTACGGGCAACCTCAACAAAAGAAGAAGCCGCTGATTCTTTAAACCCATTGGCTAAATATACTAAATCAGCCACTGACATATCTTCAACATATGGATAGTCTCCCGGAGAATTAATTTCCCCCAAAATTCGAACTTGATACTCCTCACGAAGATCAAACTTTGATTGAATTTTTATAAAATCTTCTTTTTGAAGGACAACATTCTTTTCGTTTTTGACAATTTCCTCAAGATTAACAGAAATTGAAGTTAACGACTTATCCTTATTCGTCCTCAATACAACTGCTCGTTTCAAAAATGCATCAGGTTTTAAGCCCTCTGCCTTATTGATGAGTTGCAGAAGAGTCATACCTGCCACTAATTCATACTCACCTGGTTTGTTAATAGCACCATCGATTTGAACCCTGTTTGTATATTCGTTGATTACTTCTGAAACCATTAATTCGTCACCACCTTGCAAAACAAACTGTTCGAATTGGTCATTTGGAATAGACAAGATTGTTTTTCTTAGATTTTGGTTTCTTCTAACAGTAATATTATCTCTGTAAGCATAATCAGAAAATCCACCAGCCAATTTTAAAACTGTCGCTAGCGATTCGCCTTCCTTGGTTTCGAAATATCCATTTCTCTTGACTGCTCCTTCTATAAGTACTCTACCATAATAAGGTCTAACGATAATCAGGTCATTGTCCATTAAATGCTGAAAACTTTGTTTACCCTCAATAATTACTTCGTACAAATCCAAAGCTTCTAACAATTTGCCATTTCTAAAAACTTCGACTTGCCTTAGTGATCCTTGAATTGATGGCCCCCCAGCAAAATAGAGCGCATTTAAAACGGTTGAGAATGAAGACATGGAATATGAACCTGGCCTTAGAACTTCCCCAACAATATTGACTTTTATAGTCCTGATTTGCCCAAGGCTCACCTGAAAATAAGTGTTTGAACCAAGACCTGAATATATTGTTTTAAGTCTGGACTTTACTCTCTCAGTCACATCATCTATTTTAAGTCCTGACAAGTATACTGGACCAACACTTGGAATAAAAATGCTCCCTTCCGGGCTGATGCTCAGCACATAATTCTGCTCCGAAGCTCCCCATATATCTATTATCAACTGATCTCCGGCTCCTAAAATATAGTCTTTAGGTGTCGGAACATTCAGATTAGGCTCAAACGTGAGATTTGAGTTAGTAAAGTACTCCATGCCAAATATTGGACTTGTTTCTGTGTCACGAGATGGAGGTACAAGTGGAGTGAAAAGGCCATTCATCAGTTGTTCATCATTTGAAGGAGTTTTTCGCTCTCTGTCAAACTCTCTAATATCAGATTCTTCGTGGTTAACATCCAAACTATTAATTCTCGCCAATAGCTTAGAAATTTGAATTTCTGAAACTCCTCTTGCCTTGGCAAAAAGCGAAACCTGTTCGTCAGTAAGTCCCCTTTTTTCTACTTCTTGCGCGAATTTCTCAATTTGTTCATTACTTAACTCATCCACATTTATCTGAGATATTGTGCTAAGATCAAAATTCTGGGAAAACCCAAGTTGTGGCTCCAATACTAGTAGGATAAATGCACATAGCAGCATCCTACACACTGAGATACATTTGATGCTCTTTGAGAAAACTAATTTAGACATAATAGACCTACGATTTTTCAATACTTTATGCTTCTGAAAGACAACTATGAATTTATACTGTGTGAGAATCCTCCATTTGTCCCACAGCTAGAAATTCTGGATTCAACAAATTTTGTTTGTTATATTCTACCTCCCTCTGAGTTCCTTTCTGTAGTACAACCCCTTTAGATTCTGTCAGGATGATCTGAGCAGCTGCGGTGTCCCATTCCATTGTTGGAGCAAAGCGCGGATATAAATCTGCTTTCCCTTCAGCTATGGCCAGCAGTTTCAAAGAACTCCCCATACTTACTATTTCAGGGTCTTTAAATTTAGTTAAAAACTCTTGAGTAGCTTCGTTTAAATGAGAACGGGAAGCTACGATTTTCAATGATGAATCACCCATCTTAAATTTATTAGAACACAAATTGGAAGTTCCTGATGAGTCCTGCATAAATCCTCCTCTCCCTTTTATTGCGTAGTAGAGCTTGTTCTGTACAGGAACCTGAACAACACCAAGTATTGGTTGTCCATCATGAATCAACGCAATATTAACAGTAAATTCCCCATTTCGTTTGATAAATTCCTTTGTTCCGTCTAGAGGATCTATCATCCAAAAGTACTCCCATCCTTTTCTTTCATTGTAATCAATCTCCCTACCTTCTTCACTTAAAATAGGCAATCCAAAGGGCTCAAGAATCTTCACAATTTCAACATGAGAAGCTCTGTCAGCTAATGTCAGTGGAGAATTATCAGATTTAGCCTCAATTGTGAAATCTCCGGATTCGTAGATTTTAAGAATCTCCTCAGAAGCTGCCATTGCAGCTTCTTTAGATTTTTCCAGTAATTTGTTTATATCTATTTCCATCAAACTATCATTCCAGCGGCCACCGTTTCGTTTGTTGCTTCATCTACCAAAATCAAGCTTCCAGTCACCCGATTTCTTCTATAAGGATCCGCAAGTAATGGCTTTGTCGTTCTAAGTAAAACTTTGCAAATATCATTCATTTTGATATCCTTATCCTCTTCGTCTCTATGTAAATTACTGATATTTAACTTGTAACGAATTTCCTTGACCATAACCTTCGCGTCTGAAGTTGTATGCCTAAGAAGATATTTAGCCCTCGGTCTTGGACCTTGATTATTAAGCCAACATAACATAGCTTCCACGTCCTGAACTGGTTCGGGTTTATTATGCGTTCTTACAATCATGTCTCCCCTTCCCACATCAATATCATCCTGCAATTGAATTGATACTGACATTGGAGCAAACGCCTCTTCAAGTGGTCCATCAAATGTGTCAATGGACTTTATCTTTGAACTAAACCCGGAAGGAAGTACTGTCACCTCATCGCCTGGTTTGAATATTCCACTAGCAATTCTTCCCGCATACCCTCGGTAATCGTGATACTTATCGTTCTTTGGTCGAATCACAGTCTGAACTGGGAATCTGCAATCGATATGATTGTGATCACTTCCAATATGAATATTCTCAAGAGTGTACAGAAGAGTAGACCCTTCATACCAAGGCATATTTTCACCTCTGTTAACGACATTATCTCCCTTCAAGGCAGATATAGGAATAAACCTTACATCTTTAACATCCAGTTTGGAAACGAATGACTCGTAATCCTCTTTGATTTTTTCGAATGTTGCCCGATCATAATCTACCAAATCCATTTTATTCACACAGACAATGATGTGTGGAATCTGAAGAAGAGAAGCAATAATAGAATGTCGTCTAGTTTGTTCTATTACACCATTTCTCGCATCTACAAGGATAAGGGCACAATTAGCTGTTGAAGCACCTGTAACCATATTTCTTGTATATTGAATATGGCCAGGAGTATCAGCAATGATAAATTTCCTCTTTGGAGTAGCAAAATACCTGTAAGCTACATCAATTGTAATACCTTGTTCCCTCTCGTCCTTTAGCCCATCAGTAAGTAATGCCAGATCAGTATGTTCCAAACCCTTTCTCTCACTTGACTTAGCCACTTGTTCCAGTTGGTCTTCAAAAATTGATTTTGAATCATAAAGTAGCCTTCCTATTAATGTACTTTTTCCATCATCCACGCTACCTGCGGTGGTGAATCTTAAAAGTTCCATATCTAAATAGCCCTTGTTGTCGTGATTCTCTTGTGTCATAACATTAATAATTTCTACTGAATCTAAAAGTACCCTTGTTTTTTTCTATCTTCCATGGAAGTTTCAGAACGTTTATCGTCTTCTCTATTTCCTCTTTCTGTTTGTCTTGCAGAAGCAACTTCATCTACAATTTTTTCAAGAGTATCTGCATCTGATTCGTCTCCACCTGTAATGGTTATATCTCCCAATGTTCTGAATCTAATTTTCTTAGTTACGATTTCTTCCGCTGCATCAATTGTGATATAATCAGAGATTGGCAGCCAAGTATTACTTCTTCTGATTACTTCTCTTTCGTGCGCAAAATATAAAGATGGAATCTGTATGTTCTCAGCAAGAATATATTGCCATACATCCATTTCTGTCCAGTTACTTAGTGGAAATACTCTAAAATGCTCTCCGTGATGTTGTTTTCCGTTAAATATATTCCACAACTCTGGCCTTTGATTCTTAGGGTCCCATTGGCCAAACTCGTCTCTGTGCGAGAAAAATCTTTCTTTTGCCCTGGCCTTTTCTTCATCTCTTCGGGCTCCACCAATACATGCATCAAACTGATTAGTTTCAATGGTATCCAAAAGGGTTACTGTCTGTATGGCGTTTCTGTTTGCATTTTTACCTTTCTCCTCAGCTGCCGCTCCCTCATCAATGGATTTTTGCACAGACCCAACTACAAGCTTAGCACCTAATTCCTCGACCAAATCATCCCTGAATTTTATAGTTTCTGGGAAGTTATGTCCCGTATCAATGTGAACCAAAGGGAACGGTATCTTTGCTGGGTGAAACGCTTTTCTAGCAAGGTGAGTTACTACAATAGAATCTTTACCCCCTGAAAAAAGGATTGCTGGGTTCTCAAATTGAGCAAAGACCTCTCTCAACACGTAGATTGACTCTGCTTCTAGCTCTTTCAAATGCGTTAAATTATACTGCATTTTTATCTATTTTAAACTTTTTTAAAATTTCAGTTTTTAATATTTCCAGCCCCTCATCTATTGATAATTCCGCTGTTTTTACTGTAACATCGGGAGACTGGGGTTCTTCAAATGGAGAGCTAATACCTGTAAAGTTTGGTATTTCTCCTCTTCTAGCCTTGGCATACAGCCCTTTTACATCTCGCGCTTCACATACCTCCAACGGGCAATCAACAAAAACTTCTATGAAATTTTCTTCCCCCACAAGTTCTCTTACAGTTTGTCTATCTTTGGTAAAAGGTGAAATGAAGGCAGTCAGGATTATCACACCTGAATCCAGGAACAATCGACATAATTCTCCTAAGCGTCTAATATTTTCAGTCCTACTTGCATCAGAGAAATCTAAATCTTTGTTCAGCCCACTTCTAATGTTATCCCCATCAAGAATATAGGTGTTGTAACCTTCATCAAACAAATACTTTTCAAACACATCAGATAAGCTAGATTTTCCACTACCAGATAATCCTGTAAACCAAATAACCTTAGGCTTGTACCCATTTTTTACGATCCGGTCAAGTTGCTTTACTGTGTGATTATGTGGTATAATATTACCGTTGCTCATGCAATTTTAGTTTTTCTGTCTAAAGGTCTTGAGTTGTTTTTTTTGAAGTCTGCAAAGCTAATAGAAAAATCTCCAACCACCTCAAAGACAATAAAGTAATTAATATCTTCCTCTGAGCTCCCGAATTAAAGTCTCTTATCTACTAAATGTGCTGGAAGGAGACTTTTAATGTCGTATAGAATGCCTCCATCCTTACATAATGATCTTGCATCGATATCATTAAATTCTTTATGTCCAACGGCTAAAATAACCGCCTCGTATCGACCAATAATAGGTTCTGATATCAAATTTATTCCATATTCTTCAAGCACTTCATCTTTGTCTGCATGCGAATCAAAAACATCAACCTTGACATTGTAATCTTCAAATTCCCTAATAAGGTCAATCACCTTACTATTTCTAATATCTGGGCAGTCCTCCTTAAACGTTATGCCCAACACTAAAAATCTGGAATCAGTTAGATTAATTTTTTTCTTTAATGTCTCCTTAATCACAGTTTGAGCAACATATTGGCCCATATTATCATTTATCCTTCTACCTGCAAGAATAACCTGTGGGTTGTAACCCAGTTCTTCAGCTTTATAAGTCAAATAATATGGATCTACACCAATACAATGACCACCAACTAATCCAGGTTTAAATGGAAGAAAATTCCACTTGGTACCAGCGGCCTGCAATACCTCGGTTGTATCAATTCCTAGTTTTTCAAAAATAATTGCCAGCTCATTTACAAATGCGATATTGATATCTCTTTGAGCATTCTCAATGACCTTTGATGCTTCTGCAACTTTAATTGAAGATGTCAAATGTGTCCCTGCTTTTATTATAGAGCCGTAAAAAGCATTAAGTAATTCCCCAACCTCCTCAGTGCTTCCTCCAACTACTTTGACGATATTTGATACTCTTCTTTCTTTATCTCCAGGGTTTATTCTTTCAGGAGAGTATCCACAGAAAAAGTCTTTATTGAATTTTAAGCCACTTTCTTTTTCAAGTATCGGGACGCAAACTTCTTCAGTACAACCAGGATAAACAGTTGACTCATAAACTACAGTGGCACCTTTTCTAATAACGGAACCTACGGCAGTAGAAGCTTTAATTATTGGTGTTAAGTCTGGCTTTTTAGCGTTATCAACGGGGGTTGGAACAGTAATAATATATAAATCGCAATTTGAGAGATCCGCAATATCTGAAGTAAACTTCAGAAGTTTTGCTTCATTCAGTTCCTCCGCCGACACTTCCTGGGTTCTGTCTTGACGAGATTCCAACTCTGCAATTCTGACATCATTTATATCCAATCCAAAAGTTGGATATTTTTTACCTATTTCAACTGCTAAAGGTAGACCAACATATCCTAACCCAATTACTCCAATACTTTTGTACATTGATAATCTCGTTTAATTAACAACAGAAGGCTGATTCATATGAATCAGCCTTCTGTTGTTTATAATGCAAAACTATAAAATTATTTTAATACCGCATCTTTGAAATATTTGAGAGTTGGTTCCAACCCTTGTGCTCTTGTATACTTGGGGGTCCAATCCAAAATTTCCTTAGCCTTAGAGATGTCCGGTCTTCTTTGTTTTGGATCATCCTTTGGTAGTGGAGTATATATTATTTTAGATTTTGAGCCTGTAATTCTTAATATTTCTTCAGCAAACTCATTAATTGTGATCTCATCTGGATTTCCAATATTTACTGGATGAGGATAATCGCTCATCAGTAATCTATAAATTCCTTCAACTAAATCATCAACGTAGCAAAAAGACCTGGTTTGTGAGCCGTCACCAAAAGCTGTTAAGTCTTCACCTTTCAGGGCCTGTGAAATGAATGCAGGAAGCACTCTTCCATCATCCAATCTCATTCTTGGTCCGAATGTATTGAAAATACGCACAATTCTCGTTTCCAAGCCATGGAATGTATGATATGCCATTGTGATTGCTTCTTGAAATCTTTTTGCTTCATCGTAAACTCCTCTTGGACCTACCGGATTCACATTCCCCCAATACTCTTCAGTTTGTGGGTGGACTAACGGATCTCCATAAACTTCAGAAGTAGATGCCACCAAAATTCTTGCGTTTTTAGCCTTAGCTAGACCTAATAAGTTATGAGTGCCTAAAGAGCCCACTTTTAAAGTTTGTATCGGCATTTTTAAATAATCAATTGGACTTGCCGGCGAAGCAAAATGCAGGATATAATCGAGATCTCCGGGTACATGGACAAATTTTGATACATCACAATGATGAAATTCAAAATCCTTATTTCCTACCAAGTGATCAATGTTAGACAGGGAGCCTGTAAGCAAATTATCCATTGCGATTACCGAACAACCTTCTGAGATAAATCTATCACATAGGTGAGAACCTAAAAACCCAGCGCCTCCCGTAACTAATACTCTCTTCTTATTCATTTTTATACTGTTTTAATGTCTGAAGGTCTTGATCCTTCTGAGACTGTATTATATCTTCTTTGGTTATACCCCAATCTATATTTAAGACTGAATCGTTGTATATTATTCCGCAATCATATTCTGGTGTGTAGTACTCGTCAACCAGATAATTCAATTGCGTGTTATCTTTAAGAGAAAGAAATCCATGTGCGAATCCTTTGGGTATAAATACTCTTTTCCGATTTTCACTGGATAGCCTGATCTTTGTGTGTTGCAGGTAGGTTGGTGAGTCTTCTCTCAAATCCACTACAACATCTAAAACTTCTCCTTGTGTCACAAATACATATTTGGCTTGTGCATATGGGTGGTTTTGAAAGTGTAATCCTCTCAAAACATTTTTGTGAGACACAGAACAATTCATTTGCTTAATTTTGAATTCATACCCAGGAATATGCTCAAAAACCTTTTCATTGAATCCTTCAAAAAAGTTACCTCTATGATCATTATAAACATTTGGCTCGATGATATAGCAGTCTTTCAGTATCGTTTCATTTACACTCATCTAACCAGAGATTTTAAATATTTGCCATAACCACTTTTCATCAAAGGATTTGCCAGTTTAAGCAACTGATCTTTTTCAATGTAACCCATCTTATAAGCAACTTCCTCAATACAACCAATCTTTAAACCCTGCCGTTCCTCAATTGCCTGCACAAAAGAACCTGCCTGCATGAGTGACGTGAAAGTACCAGTGTCAAGCCATGCTGTGCCACGACTCATTACTTTTACATTCAGGTCTCCTTTTTCCAAATATATTTTATTTATATCTGTAATCTCTAACTCCCCTCTTGGACTTGGCTTCAAGCTTTTTGCGTATTCAACTACATTATTATCATAGAAGTATAGGCCTGGAATAGCGTAATTTGACTTTGGAGTTTCGGGCTTCTCTTCTATAGAAATAGCTTTTCCAGCCTCATTAAATTCCACAACACCATATCTTTCAGGGTCAAGGACGTGGTAAGCGAATACAACTCCTCCATTTGGGTCTGCGCAGGATTGTAATTTACTTGCCAATCCACTTCCATAGAATATATTATCACCAAGTACGAGTGCAACAGAATCGTCACCAATAAATTTCTCACCAATAGTAAATGCCTGCGCCAATCCTTTTGGTTCCTCCTGTATCTCGTAGGTAAAAGTACAACCAATACTTGATCCATCACCTAGCAAAACTTTGAAAACCGGAAGATCACGCGGGGTGGAAATAATCAGTATCTCCTTTATACCAGATAACATCAATACCGATAGGGGGTAGTAGATCATTGGCTTATCGTAGACCGGTAATATTTGCTTACTTACTGCTATTGTAAGTGGATGTAACCTTGTACCTGATCCACCGGCAAGAATAATTCCTTTCATCTATTATATTGATTTTGATAATAGCGTTGGTAGTCTCCAGAAGTGATATTATCCAACCAAACTTGATTTTCCATATACCACTTAACAGTCTTTTCAATTCCTTCCTCAAATTGTAAAGAAGGTTTCCAGTCTAATTCAGTTGATATCTTACTAGCATCAATGGCATATCTCATATCATGCCCAGCTCTGTCGGTCACAAACGTAATCAATTCCTGGGATGTACCTATTTCTTTCCCGTGATATCGATCCATAACATCACAGAGGGTACGGACCAGGTCAATATTTTTCCACTCGTTAAACCCTCCAATGTTATATGTCTCACCTATTTTCCCTTTATGAAATACCGTGTCTATTGCTGCCGCATGATCAATTACATATAACCAATCCCTTATATTTTCGCCCGTTCCATATACTGGCAATGGTTTTTCATTTTTGATATTATTGATGCACAATGGAATTAACTTCTCTGGGAATTGATTGGGACCGTAGTTGTTTGAGCAGTTTGTAATAATCACCGGTAGTCCATAAGTATTCGAATATGCTCTTACGAAATGATCAGAGCTGGCTTTCGATGCTGAATATGGTGACTTAGGGTCATAACTTGTGGTCTCGACAAAATAGCCCTCCTCTCCTAATGATCCATAAACTTCGTCAGTTGAAATATGATAAAATAATTTACCTTCAAAATCTTCCTTCCAAATAGATTTAGCAGCATTCAATAAACTAACGGTACCTAATATATTAGTCCTCAAAAAAGCCATTGGATCCAGGATTGATCTATCTACATGCGATTCTGCTGCCAGGTGTAAAACCCCTTCAAATTGTTTCTCCTGAAACAATTTCAACATAAGAGACTCATCCGTAATGTCCCCTTTTATAAAATTATAGTTAGGACTATTCTCAATATCTTTTAGGTTTTCGAGGTTTCCGGCATAAGTCAGGAGATCCAGGTTATAGATATTATAATCCGGATACTTGTTTACCAGGAGTCGAACCAAATGTGACCCTATGAATCCAGCACCACCAGTTACCAATAGGTTTCTCATACTTTGTAATAATCTCTATACCAATTTATAAAATTATTGATCCCTACTTGTACAGTAGTCTCTGGTTTATATCTAATCGAACTCATTAAAGAGCTAACATCAGCATGGGCTTTCGGCACATCACCAACTTGTAATGGCAACATATTCTTCTCGGCAACTTTCCCGAGATTTTTTTCTATTTCTTCAATGTACTTCAACAGATCTACAGGGTTATTGTTACCAATATTGTAAACCCTGAAAGGCGCAAAACTTTGGGATGGAATACTTGTTTCATAATCCCAGTTTTCATCTCCTTTAGGAACAGTTGGAATTAATCTAAAAATCCCTTCTACCACATCGTCAATATACGTAAAATCCCTGCTCATCTTTCCATTATTGTATACATTGATAGGCTTTCCTTCCAATATAGACTGAGTAAAAATAAACAGTGCCATGTCCGGCCTACCCCATGGACCATATGCTGTGAAAAATCTAAGGCCAGTGGATGGCAAGTTAAAACTAGCAGCGTATGCATGAGCCATCAACTCATTACATTTTTTTGTGGCTGCATATAGAGATAGAGGGTGATCTATTGTGTCGTTCTCTGAAAACGGCAATCTGGTGTTAGCTCCATATACGGAACTGGATGATGCATAAACAAGATGCCTAATATTGAATTTTTTGCAACCTTCCAGGATACTAACAAATCCCATCACATTGGAATCAACGTAGGTCTCAGGATGAGTCAATGAGTGTCTTACACCAGCTTGCGCCGCAAGATTTACAACATACTCAAACTGATATTCTTCAAATACAGAAAGAATAACTTCCTTTTCCTTCAAGTCCTTTTGTTCGAATGTGAAGCCCTCATATCCTTTTAGAATGTCCAGTCGGTTATTTTTAAGATTTACATCATAGTAATCATTAATTATATCAAGACCAACTACTCGATAGCCTTCATCCAACAGCCTTTTACTCACATGAAAACCAATGAAACCAGCAGCTCCTGTAACTAATATGGGACGATCCGTAAATGACATAAACCTTTTTTATGCAATGCTAAGGGGATTATAATATTATTCCAAAATCATTCAACCAATTATGAATGGCTGTTGTTGAATTCTGGTTTAACTTTGCGGCCGATGAAGCAAATTTTGGCAGAAACTGGCAATTTACTCTGGAAAGAGATTAAACTAGAGTTGCGTTTAAAATACGCACTTAATTCTCTTCTCCTGTTTACAGGGAGTATTGTCTTTATATGTTATCTCACCTTTATCAATATTATAGATAAACATACCTGGAACACATTATTTTGGATAATTCTTCTTTTTTCTGCTGTTACCAGCATAGCCAAAACATTTGTGCAAGAGGGAGAGAATAGAAATTTATACTACTATTTTCAGGTTAAACCTATCGCTATTATTTTATCGAAGCAATTATATAATACCTCTTTATTACTTGTTATTTCCAGCTTGGCATTGGCATTATATTCTTTGGTTTTGGGAAATCCGGTTGAAGACATGGTGTTGTTTTATATTGCTGTTTTACTTGGAGTAATTGGTCTTGCCATTCCTTTAACAATGGTTTCAGCAATTGCATCAAAAGCAAGCAACAACCCTACTCTGATGGCCATTCTTAGCTTCCCAATTGTAATTCCGGTACTAATGATGAGTATTAAACTGTCTAAAATAGCAATAGATGGACTAGATAGATCAGTCGCCTCAGATGAGATACTAACACTTGTCTCTTTAAATGCGATCGTTTTTGTACTTTCTTTAATTCTATATCCTTATTTATGGAAAAGTTGATGCACAAATCTTGGTGGAAGTATTTAACAGTAATGATACTACTATATGTAATAGTAGCTGGATTATTGTTCGATGCACCAAGATTAAACATTCTGAATGAAACCATACGGGCTTTGCATTTCCATGTACCAATGTGGTTTGGGATGGTCTTACTACTACTGCTTTCTATCATATTCGCGATCAAATATTTGGTTTCCGGCAATTTGAAACATGATGCTATGAGTGTGGAATTCGCGAATGTTGGAATAGTATTCGGTTTATTGGGAATTTTTACCGGGATGATCTGGGCAACTTATACCTGGAATTCTCCATGGAGCAACGACCCAAAGCAGAATTCAGCAGCAATAGGTCTTCTAATCTATTTTGCGTACATCATATTGAGAGGATCAATTGAGGATAAAATGACAAAAGCCCGGGTAAGCAGTGTTTACAACGTAATAGCATTTTTTGCACTAATCGCCTTGTTGTTCATACTACCAAGATTAACCGATTCCCTACACCCAGGAAATGGTGGCAATCCCGGATTTAATGCATATGATTTAGATAATGAATTGAGAAAAGTGTTTTACACAGCCGTTTTGGGTTGGACCATGTTTGGATTTTGGGTAGCTACTTTAAGAATCAGGTTGAAATTTATTGAATTGAAAAGAAATGAATATATCTAATCTTTTAAGATCACTGTTATTTGTGTTACTAATCACTTTTGCCAGCAACCTTTCTGCTCAAGATAAAGTTGAAATAACAGAAGCTGATTATGGCAATACGAAAGTTGAAATGGCAGACACTATGAGAAGTAATGGCAAAATATATGTAGTTGTTGCTGTTATCATCACTATTTTTGCCGGAATGGTTTTCTATACGTTTACGATAGATAGAAAAATTAAAAAATTAGAGGAGAAGGAAAACGATTAGTGAGATGAAAAAGACGCATATTGTTGGACTATTAGTGATTGCTATTGCAATTTTTATAATTATATCAACCACTGGTGATGCTAGCTCATACAAGAATTTTAATGAGGCCAAGGAAATGGCTGAGGGAGGAAACAATTCCGCTATTCATGTTGTAGGAACTTTAAAGAAAGTAAATGATCAGGTTGTAGGTATTCAGGAGAGTCCGGACAAACTGTCATTTTACTTTACTATGGTGGATCAAAACAATGTAGAGCAAAAAGTCTTTAGACCAGACCCAATGCCAACTGACTTCCTAAGATCTGAGCAAGTAGTTGTAATTGGTTCATACCGTGAAGAAACGTTTGTTGCAGACAAGATCCTCCTAAAGTGTCCTTCGAAGTATAAGGAGGAAGAAGTAAAAATTTGATTTCAGCAGAATAAATGGTACACTACTTTATAGGGAACCTGGGCCACTTTCTGGTCATCACCTCCTTTATTACAAGCATTATTGCGGCATATTCATATTTTCTAGCAACGAACAAAAAGGATGAGTTAGAGAAAGCCAAGTGGAATACAACTGCCAAAATAATTTTCTATGTCCATGGTATAGCTGTAATCGGAATAGTATTTTCCCTTTATTGGATAATCAATAACAATTACTTTGAGTATCACTACGCCCAAAGTCACTCCTCAAAGATACTTCCTTGGTATTATCAAATATCTTGCTTTTGGGAAGGCCAGGAGGGCTCGTTTCTTTTATGGATCTTTTGGAATGTAATTTTGGGAGTTGTCCTCATCAATACAAACAAATTCTGGACAGCACCAGTAATGACTGTATTTGCATTGGTACAGGCCTTTCTGACATCTATGATCCTAGGGGTTGTTCTTTTTAATTTTAAATTAGGAAGCTCACCATTTATACTTCTTCGGGATGTAATTGATGCTCCAATCTTCAAAATGAATCCAGAGTTTGTGCCGAAAGATGGAAATGGATTAAATCCTCTTCTTCAAAATTATTGGATGGTTATTCACCCCCCAACCCTATTTCTTGGGTTTGCAACAACTTTAGTGCCATTTGCATACTGTATTGCTGGGTTATTTATCGGTAAATTCAAAGAATGGATCAGACCAGCCTTACCTTGGGCTCAATTCTCAGCTTTAGTATTAGGTGTTGGTATTTTAATGGGTGCCTATTGGGCTTATGAAACCCTGAATTTTGGTGGTTACTGGAACTGGGATCCTGTTGAAAATGCGGTATATGTTCCATGGCTGGTCCTTGTTGCTGCAATTCATACCATGATTGCATTTAAGAAAAGTGATACGGCATTAAAATCAGCAATCATCCTTGTTATAAGTACTTTTGTTCTAATTCTATATTCAACATTTCTGACTAGGAGTGGAATCCTTGGAGATAGTTCTGTACACTCATTTACAGATCTTGGGCTATCTGGTCAATTGCTCATATACCTATTAGTTTTTGTAGCCCTGTCTATATGGTTAACCGTTTCAAGATGGAGTAAAATTCCTACCAACAAACAAGAGGTATCCACATATTCCAGAGAGTTTTGGATTTTATTGGGAGCCATTACTTTATGTATTATGGCATTCCATGTGATTTATGTGACTTCCTATCCAGTATATAATAAGGTTGCAGATTTACTGGGATTCTCTTTAAATCTAGCACCTCCTGTTGACCAGGTTTCATCTTATAGTGACAAGCAAATTTGGTTCGCAATTGTGGTAGCGGTATTATCTGGGACAGGACAATTTTTCTGGTGGAAGAAAATGGACAAAAAGGAATTAAAAAATGCCTTAGTCGGTCCATTATTAATTTCATTGGTAATTTCCTTCATTATAATATTTGCCACTGACTTTTTCACCGCCGCACCAGACGAAGAGGGATTTGACAGAGCTTTCAGATTCTTAAGGTATTTCTTATTGTTGATCTGTTCAGTTTACTCTATAGTAGCCAATACTAAAATCATTATTCCTCTATTTAAGTCAAATGCTATGTTGACTGGAGGATCATTTACACATATAGGTGTGGGGATGATGCTGGTAGGCATTTTGTTTTCATCGGGCTACTCCAAAATTGTTAGTGAAAACTATACCGGACTTGTTTGGAGTACTGAATTCCCTGAAGAGGTAAATAGAAACAATTTGCTTCTATTTATGAATGACCCTAGGCAAATGGGAGAATATTCCCTCAACTACAGAGGGATGAGAAAGCTTTTCAAAGACAAGGGATATGTAAATGAGTCTTTAATATCAAATACAAGCGAACCTTTGAAGTACGTGGCACTAACTGATATTCCGTCCAAAAAAATCAAATCCGGAGACACTCTGGATGTGATCGGGCCAGAAAACACCTACTTTGAAATCGAGTATCAGGAAGGTGACGATAAGAACTTCACTTTGTATCCAAGAGTTCAGCTCAATGAAACTATGGATATGATAGTATATAGTCCAGACATTAAGAGAACATTGGGTTCTGATCTTTACACTCACATCAGGACATTCCCGGATCCAAAAGATGAAGGTGAATGGAGTGAACTCAAAGAAATTACTGCAGTGATGAATTCTCAGTTTTTTGTAAATGATTATGTAGCAGTTTTTGAAGGTGTTGAGAGATTGGAAGAAATTGCAGGAACGAAGCTCGAGGGTAATGATGTTGCTGTGAAAGCGAAAGTCAGGGTTCAGGGAGAAACTGGTGACTACATTGCTGAGCCAATCTATATCATCAAAGATCAAATGGCTGGAAAGATCCCATTCACTATTAAGGACCTGGGAATCAAAATCACAATAGAATCTATTAATCCAAAAGAGAACTCTTTTGTATTTGGTATTAAAACAACGCAAAAGGAATGGGTAATCCTGGAAGCTGTGGAAATGCCATACATCAATATTCTATGGTTCGGGACTTTCTTATTATGCATTGGTTTTACAATTGCCATTAGAAGAAGGTATCTGGAATTTCAAAAAATGAGAGATAAAGGAGTGGAGTAATCTTTGTAAGGGTATTTTTCGTTTACTTAGTTCATATAGTTAAATTGATCTAATTTAATCTCGGACCTCAGTATTTAAGCATGTCAACATCCTATAGAATTTCAATAATTGGAAGCGGCAATGTCGCATATCATTTAACGCATCACTTGATTGAGAAAGGGCATACGATAAACTCAATTTACACCAGACAGGCAAAGAAATGGATGGATGACCTTGCCAGCATACCTCATAAAAGCGACCTGGATTATCAGGAGGAATACTGTGATTTTATAATAATTGCAATAAAGGATAAAGCAGTCGACAAAGTTCTTTCTGAAATCAAAAATGTGTCAAATGCTCAATTACTTCACACCTCCGGAACGTTAGATGTGAATGTCTTTGAAAAATATGGTTTTGAGGATTATGGGATTCTTTACCCATTCCAAACGATCCAACGAAGCAGACCCATTGATATGAGTACTGTCAACCATATGATTGAGGCCAAAGATGGTGTAAGTCTTGAAAAACTAGAATTGCTTTGCGAAAGCTCTGATCTTAAGTACAGGGTTGTGAATTCGGCTGATCGATCAAAATATCATTTAGCAGCAGTCTTTGCTTCTAACTTTCTTAATCATTTATTGACGATTTCTAAAGACTTGCTTGATCAGGAAAACCTTGATTTTAATCTATTGAAGCCTCTTATAGACGAGACGATTGCAAAAGCTCTTGCACTTCAACCAAGATATACACAAACTGGTCCTGCTGTAAGAGAAGACAAACAAATAATGGATAAGCATATCTCTATGCTGGGAGACAGAAAAGACCTGGTTCAGATATATCAATTGATGTCTGACAATATTATTGCAAGCTTAAAGCACTAAAGCCATGAATTCCCGACCTAAAATTTTTTCCATTCGGGGTATATTAAGAATTTCCAGAGTTCCCAACTTAATTATCATTGGGTTAACACAGTACCTTACTGCCATTTTCCTGGTTGGTGCTACAAGAGATTGGCTTACCACTATGACTGATTGGAGGCTTTTTTTGGTAGTGGTAAGTACACTTCTAATTTCTTCAGCAGGCTACATCATCAATGACTACTATGATCAAAAAATAGACATGATCAATCGGCCTGAAAAGGTGGTAGTTGGAACTGACCTCAGAAGAAGAGCGGCCATGTTTTATCATACAGGATTCAACTTTTTAGGAATAGCTTTAGGCTTAATAGCTTATCCAAAAATTGGCCTGATCCATTTTTGTTCAGCTTTCCTCCTTTGGTTATACAGTAATCAGCTCAGAAGAATGCCATTAATTGGAAACCTCCTAATTGCTGCATTAACTGCGCTGGCAATTCTTGTAATTAGCTTATACTACCAAGCTACAGATTTATTAATCCTGGTTTATTGTCTTTTTGCCGGGTCCATTATGCTAATGAGAGAAATAATTAAAGACATTGAAGATCTAAAAGGTGAAAAGCAATTTGGGGTAAAATCTTTGCCAGTTCTCATTGGCATCAGAAAAACCAAACGTATTCTTTACATCATCGCAGGGCTTGCCGCAATTGGATTAATTAGTTTCCTTGTAAAAGTGAATAACGATATTGTTGAATGGTATTTCATCTTAGTGTCGCCATTCTTAATTTTCTTTTTGTTCAAGCTTTACCGAGCAGACACTAAATTGCATTTCACAAGACTTAAATATTATTCCAACTTGATCATTCTCAGCGGTATAATAAGTATGACATTCTTTTAATCAAATAAAGTGACAGAGACTAAAATTGCTATCCTCGCCAGTGGAAGTGGCTCCAATGCAGAAAATATTGCAAACTATTTCAAAGGAAACCCAAATATCAAAGTTGAAGTAATCCTGAGTAACAGAAGCGATGCATACGTGCTGGAAAGAGCAAAGAAGCTTGACATTCCATCATACACTTTCATGAAATCAGAACTCCTCGAAGGTGGAGTGTTGGAAATCTTAAAGAGACACAAAATAGATTATATTATTCTTGCCGGTTTCTTATTGAAAGTCCCAAAGTCACTAATAGAAAGTTTCTCAGAACGTATTATTAACATACATCCTGCGCTATTACCCAAGTTTGGTGGTAAAGGAATGTATGGTCATAATGTTCATAATGCGGTAATTGCAAATAACGAAACAGAAAGCGGCATCACAATTCATCTGGTAAACGAAATCTACGACGATGGAAAAATATTAAGGCAAGAAAAATGCACTGTAAATGGAGATGACGATGCTGATTCAGTGGCAAGTAAAGTGCATGAATTGGAGTACAAATATTTCCCTGTCACTATTGAAAATTACATATTGCAAAAAGAGGTCTGAATTAGGAGATTAATACTTACTTTTGCAGCTTATTTTAAATGACTGCTGCAAATGGGTATGAAAAAAATCGAATCGGCCTTAATCTCGGTTTATCACAAAGACAACCTGGAACCATTGGTAAAACTACTTCATGAAAATGGAGTAAAACTTTACTCTACTGGAGGAACCAGAAAATTTATTGAAGACCTTAACATTCCGGTAATCGCCGTTGAAGATGAAACTCAATATCCTTCTATTTTTGGAGGAAGAGTAAAAACACTTCACCCAAAAGTTTTTGGAGGTATCCTTTACAGAAGATCTAATGAATCAGACCTAAGTGAGCAAAAGCAGTATGAAATTCCAAGCCTTGATCTTGTCATTGTTGACCTTTATCCATTTGAGGACACAGTAGCTTCAGGAGCAAGTCATGAGGATATCATTGAAAAAATTGATATAGGAGGAATCTCTCTAATCAGAGCAGCTGCGAAGAACTTTAACGATGTTGTGATCATTTCTTCCAGGGAACAATATCAGAGTTTATATAATATCCTGGAAAGCAATTCAGGCAGTACATCTTTAGAAGATAGAAAGTTGTTTGCTGCAGAGGCTTTTGATATTTCTTCCAACTATGACACAGCAATCTTCAATTACTTCAATCAGGATTCTGATCTTAAGAGATTTAAGCAAAGCGTAAGACAATCGAAAGTTCTGAGATATGGTGAAAACCCTCATCAAGAAGGTGTTTTTTATGGTGACTTAGAAAATCTTTTTGATCAACTAAATGGAAAGGAACTTTCCTACAACAACTTGGTTGACGTTGATGCTGCTGTAAACTTAATGTCTGAATTTAAAGAAACCGCATTTGCTATATTGAAGCACAATAATGCATGTGGTGTGGCACTGGGAAACACAGTGAAGGAAGCGTATAAACGTGCATTTGAAGCAGATACTTTATCTGCATTCGGTGGTGTTTTAATCACCAACAAAGAAGTTGATAAAGATGCTGCAGAGGAAATGAACTCACTTTTCTTCGAAGTACTGATTGCACCTTCATTTTCAGATGACGCACTTGAAGTACTGAAAGTGAAGAAAAACAGAATACTACTGAAGCAAAAGGAGCAACTTCAAAACAAAAAGATGTTTAAGACACTTCTTAATGGAGTGATTTCACAAGATATTGACTGGAAAACTGATGAGCTTTCTGATCTAAAAGAAGCAACTAAAATTGCGCCAAGTGATGAAGAGAAGAAAGAGTTATTGTTTGCCAGCAAGATTTGTAAGCACACAAAATCAAATACTATAGTGCTGACAAGAGGCGGTCAAATGCTTTCAAGTGGAGTTGGACAGACTTCCCGAGTTGATGCATTAAATCAGGCCATTGAAAAGGCTAGAGTATTTGGGTTTGAGCTAGAAGGTGCTGTAATGGCGTCTGATGCTTTCTTCCCCTTCCCTGACTGTGTTGAAATCGCAGATAAGGCTGGGATTAAGTCAGTTATACAACCAGGAGGTTCCATAAAGGACCAACTTTCTATAGATTATTGCGATGAAAATGGGATGTCAATGGTCTTTACCGGCTACAGACATTTTAAACATTAAATTAATTGTCAATAAAATCTGTTTATAAGTACAAATTGTTATCTTTCGATACTTTTTTAAATAAGAGCATAATTAAGTGTAATGGGGTTATTTGATTTCTTCTCGAGTGACATTGCGATAGATTTGGGTACAGCGAATACTTTGATCATCAACAAAGATAAAATTGTGGTTGATGAGCCATCTATTATTGCGATAGATAAGAACACCAACAAGGTATTAGCAATTGGTAGAGAGGCCATGCAGATGCATGAGAAAACCCACGAAAACATTAAAACCATCAGACCTCTAAAAGATGGTGTAATCGCTGATTTCCATGCTGCAGAGCATATGATCAGGGGAATGATCAAAATGATTGATGGCAATAACAAGCGACTCTTCCCTGCATCTCACAGAATGGTAATCTGTATTCCTTCAGGAATTACTGAAGTGGAAAAAAGAGCTGTGCGTGACTCTGCAGAACACGCAGGAGCAAAAGAGGTATACATGATCTACGAACCAATAGCTGCTGCGGTGGGTGTTGGTTTAGATATAGAGCAGCCAGTAGGTTCAATGATTGTTGATATTGGAGGAGGTACAACTGAAATTGCTGTTATTGCACTTTCCGGAATTGTATGTGACCAATCTATCCGTGTGGCTGGAGACACCTTCAATAAAGACATCCTGGATTACATGAGAAGGCAGCATAACTTACTAATTGGTGAGAGATCTGCTGAAAAGGTTAAGATTGAAGTAGGTTCAGCGCTTACTGAACTTGACGAGCCACCAAATGATTATGAAATCAGAGGTAGGGACCTTATGACTGGAATTCCTAAAGTAATCAAAATATCATACTCAGAGATTGCTTTTGCAATTGACAAGTCTGTATCGAAAATTGAAGAAGCGGTTCTAAAAGCATTGGAGATTTCTCCTCCAGAACTTTCTGCAGATATCTATGACAATGGGATTTACCTTACAGGAGGTGGAGCATTGCTGAGAGGACTTGATAAAAGATTGGCCCTTAAGACTAAGCTACCTATTCACGTAGCTGAAGATCCATTGAGAGCAGTAGTGAGAGGGACCGGAGTTTCCTTGAAAAACCTTAATGCTTATAAGGCTGTATTGATCCCATAAAATAAATGCGTGGATTATTACAATTCATATATCGTTATCGCGTATTAGAATTTTTCATATTTCTAGAAGTAATTTGTGTATGGTTGATTGTTCAAAATAATCGCTATCACAATGTGGATTTCTTAAGCTCCAGTAATGCCGCAGTTTCCGGAGTTAACCAATTCACTTCAAATACAGAGAGGTATTTTGAGCTAGATCAAATCAATAACGAATTGGCGAAAGAGAATGCCAAACTACGTTCAGAGCTAGCCAGATATGTTTATAATAACAACTACCTATCCAATTCAAACGATAGTCTGCTTAATAGGTATTTAGTAACCTCAGCAAAGGTCATTAAAAACAATGTCAGCAAAGCTGATAATTACTTCACAATCGACAAAGGAGAAAATCATGGTTTGAGCCGTGGAATGGGAGTAATAAACAGTGATGGAGTATTGGGTCAGGTAAAAAATACAACCAATAACTTCTCAACAGTAACGTCGCTCCTACATAGTGATCTCATGATTTCTTCCATGCTCAAAAAGAACAATACATTTTGTTCTGTTCAATGGGATGGAATTGATCCTCAATACACTAAGGTGAGATACCTGCCAAGGCACTTAAACGTAATAATAGGTGACACAGTGGTCACATCTGGATTTAATTCAGTCTATCCCGAGGGAATTATGATCGGAATTGTGTCCGAGGTGGATTTGAAAGAAAACGAAAGCTTCCTGGACGTAACGGTTAAATTGGCAGCCAATTTTAGGACTTTAGATTATGTCTATATCACATATGACTCTATGGTTCAGGAATTAGATTCATTACATAACCTTACAAATCCATGATCAGAAAGGATATTCTTGATGCCCTAAAAAACTTTCTGGTCTATGTGGTCTTGCAGATCTTATTCATCAATAAGCTTGTGCTGTTTGATAAGGCATTCTGCTTTTTCTACATAGGATTCTTACTATTTCTTCCTCACAATGTAAGCCGTGTTTACCAATTAATTCTTGGGTTCTCCATTGGACTGATTGTCGATATGTTTTTTGATACAATAGGCATTCATGCTGCTTCAAGCGTTTTTATCATGTTCCTTAGACCATTGTGGATTAATATAACTTCAGGAGGAAGTTTAGATGATGGAGAAACTATCAGTACAAGGAATCTTGGATTCACAACTTTTGTTACTTACTTAACTCCAATGGTTTTCATCCATCATTTAACGGTATTTGTCATAGAGGGATATGGCTTTTCCGGTTTTTGGATGATTATTGGGAAAGTATTTTTTAGTACTTTATTCACAGTAGCGGTTTTGAGTATTATCCAACTAATAATGCTCCCAACTAAAAAAAGAATCTAAAGAATGTACAGAGAAAGGCGATTTACCATATTTGTTCTTATTGTTTTGGTGAGTGTCACATTCTCTTTCAGACTTTTCTACATCCAAATTGTAGATGATGAATACAAAACAGAAGCGGAAAACAACATCATCTTAACTGAGACGGAGTATGCTTATCGTGGACTCCTATATGATCGAAATGATAAATTATTAGTCTACAACAATCCTGTTTTTGATTTAATGGTTGTTCCAAGAGAAGTCAAAGGCTTGGACACCTTAAAATTTTGTCAAACCCTTGAGATAACGCAGGAAGATTTTGAAGCTAAGCTAAAAAAGGCATGGAATTATGCCTATGGAGCTAAGCCATTCACCTTCATGGAAATGATCCCCGAGGAACTCTTTGCGAAAGTGCAGGATCAATTGATCAACTTCCCTGGTTTCTTCGCAAGATCCAGGACAGTTCGAAAGTACCCGCATACGTCTTTAGCAAACTCCCTTGGATATGTTGGAGAAATCAACAGAAGACTACTTAATAAGGATACCACAAACTATTACCGTCAGGGAGATTACATTGGAATCAGTGGTGTTGAGTCTGAATATGAAGAACAGCTTCGAGGAACTCGTGGGGTCCGTGTGAAAATGAGAAACAATAAAGGTGTTGTTAAAGGAGCATTTAGAGATGGGGCTTACGACACTCTTTCAGTTCCTGGTCTCGATTTGAAATTAACTATAGACCTAGATCTTCAGCAATATGCCGAAAAACTAATGGAAGGGAAAGTAGGAAGTCTTGTTGCAATAGAACCTTCAACAGGAGAAATTCTTGCTTTGGTTTCTGCACCATCTTATGATCCAAACTTGCTTTCGGGAAGAGATTTCGGAACTAATTTTCAAGCACTTCAACAAGATTCCTTAAAACCAATATTTAACCGTCCGTTTATGGCCATGTATCCTCCGGGATCGATGTTTAAGACTGTTCAATCATTAATATCACTTCAGGAAGGCGTTGTTCACCCATATGAAAAAATTTACTCGGATGGTACATTGATTGGAGATCTGGCACCTAATGGGTACTATGATGTCAAGAAGGCAATTAAGAATAGCTCAAACAACTATTATTATAAGGTTTTCAAAAGAGTAATCAACCGGAAAGAAGATCCTAACCAATTCATTGATACCAGAATAGGCCTGGAAAAATGGAAGAAGTATGTGAATAATTTTGCTCTAGGGGAAGTTCTGGATTGTGACCTTCCAAATGTTAAAAAAGGATACGTGCCGAGCCTAGAGAGATATGATCGTATGTATGGTAAAAACAGATGGAAATACAGCAATATAGGTTCCTTAAGCATTGGACAGGGCGAGTTACTAGTGACTCCTTTACAAATGGCAAACCTGGGTGCAATCCTCGCGAATAAAGGATACTACTTCACTCCGCATATTGTAAAGTCTATCGGTGATTCTGGACAACCATTAGCAAAATATCAAACTCCAAATTATGTAGGAATAGATTCTACTCACTTCCCAATCGTAATTGATGGAATGGAACTAGTAATTATGGAAGGGTCAGGCACGAGAGCGTTTGTACCTGGGTTGGGAGTTTGTGGAAAAACCAGCACTGTTCAAAACCCGCATGGAGAAGACCATTCTGGATTTATGGGATTTGCACCTAAAGAAAATCCTCAAATTGCAATTGCTGTTTATGTAGAAAATGCCGGGTGGGGAGGTAGAGCTGCTGCATCTATAGCCGGACTTGTTATTGAAAAGTATGTTTCGGGAGAAATTACCAGGCCTTGGATTGAGGAGTTTGCATTGAAAGGAGAATTCATTTATTGAGACAGAGTAATACACTATATCAATTTGACTGGTTATCTGTGGTCATCTATTTTGCCCTGGTGATTTTAGGGTTCATCAATATCTATGCGGCAACCTATGACGAAGAAGTCTCAAACAGCTTATTTAGTATTACACAAAACTCAGGAAAACAACTAATCTGGATTGGTGTCTGCACGCTTATTATCATTGGAATTTTAATTGTTGATTTTAGGTTTTATGATTCCGTTGCAGCCTATTTCGGCTATGGACTATTTATTTTCCTATTGTTAGCAGTATTAGTTTTTGGTCGGGTTGTTGGTGGAGCTCAATCGTGGTTTGAAATTGGTCCATTTCGTTTTCAACCTTCTGAATTCGCGAAATTTGCAACATTATTGGCCCTGTCGAAATATCTGGGAAGCAGTCTCAGGGATCTTAGCAAATTAAAACATCAGATAATAAGTGTAGCGATAATAGCAACTCCGGCAGCATTAATCCTTTTACAACCAGATGCTGGTTCAGCTATGGTGTTTTTGGCATTGCTATTTACCTTATATCGAGAAGGTTTTACTCCTATCCCATTTTACCTTGGTTTTGCTGCAATCTTCCTCTTGGTAGTCACTTTACTTGGGTACAAGTTGGCGGTGATTATAGCCACAATTGTAATTGGACTTCTTTTGATAGGGTTATATATAAAGTCAATCAAAAAAATGGTTCTGATACTGATCTGTGCAGTAAGTTCCATAGCATATGTATTAAGTATAGACTTCATTATTGAAGAAGCTTTACAACCCCATCAGCAAAAAAGGGTACGAGCTATTTTCGATCCAAATTTTGATCCGAAGGGAATCAATTATAATGTGATTCAGTCCAAAATCGCGATTGGGTCAGGGGGATTCTCAGGAAAAGGCTTCCTGAATGGTACTCAAACAAAATTTAACTTCGTCCCCGAACAAACCACAGATTTCATTTTCTGCACAATCGGTGAAGAATATGGATGGGTGGGAAGTATGGTGATTGTGATTCTTTTTAGTACGCTATTCATAAGGTTAATCAACCTGGCAGAAAGACAGAAATCGAAATTTGCCCGAATCTATGGGTATGGTGTGTCCTTAATTCTCTTCTTTCACTTTACCGTAAATATTGCAATGACAATTGGATTGTTCCCTGTAATTGGAATTCCACTTCCATTTATAAGTTACGGAGGAAGCTCTCTTATAGCATTTACAATACTCCTTTTTATCTTCCTGAAACTGGATGCTCACAGGATGCAGCTATTTGAGAGATAATTATCTGAATTTTCTAAAAACTGTTTTGAGTAATTCTTTCACATTGTCAGAACCCATGTCCCAGCCGTATTTTTTGGCATAGCCATTCACCAACAATTCAACAGAATCATCAAAGGACTTGCACTCCTCAATCTTATCAAAAGCTACCAGAAACTCCTCATTATCACCTTCAAACAATTCATTGATAAACATATATCTCTGATTAACTGAGATTGAGGAAAGAACACTGTCAACTTTAGAGTTTGTGTGATGATCCGCTATGGAAACCTCATCAGAAGTCTGTAAACGATCATTCAAAGTTGTGTTTTCTTGAGAATATTGACTGTTGATACTATTGTCCTCATCACTCGTGGAGGATCTCTTAATTCCTTTACATCTTCTGCAATGGCCTGAATATCTTCCATCTCTTCAATGTCATCTACATCTCCCACCTCATCATCTAAGTCATCCAATTCTGACTCTACAGCATTGTCTTGGGGTAAAACCTCTTCTTCTATACTTTCTTCTTCTTCTTGATAACTAACTTCATCAGAATCAATTTCCTCTTCTACAGGATCTAATTCCTGAGGCTCATCAACAATCTCTTGTTCTTCAACTAAGACATCTGAATCCTCAACAATTAAGAATTCATCAGTATTGAAATGAAGGGTAGATGATATTTCTTCAATAAATGCTCCAGTATCCGTAGATGAAACGAATTCCTCAAAGACCTCATTCAGGACTTGCAGAATAGTGTCTGTTGGTAATTTATCTTCGTCTTGCTCCTCTAGTCTTGAGATAAATACATCAAAAACATCTTTGTTAATTTTGAGGTATTTACCAATACTCTTGAGGTTCTTAACACTAATTCTATTCTGGTTTCTAAGAGATATGTCTGCTAAAAAGAAGTCATATGGAGCAAAGACCAAATAGATAGCATCTTCCATTGCATCTTTCAAAACAGGTTGGAAATGCTCTTTGTGTACATTTATATGCTGAGAAACTGTGTTCATGAATTTCATTAAAGCTCCCCTTACCTTTTCGTTATTAAAATCGAAGTAAGGACTTTCTAATTTTTTCATCTCAGATTGCCATTGTGTATATAGGCTCTTTAAGACAAGAAAATTCACCTGCTTTGACGGAGTAAGATTTACAATCTCCTTACCATTAATGGTATCTTTGGATTGAAAGAAATTTGAGACGACAGTTTCAGCAAAAACTTCGCTATAATTTTCTACATAATCATGGTTAATTTTACGATCAGCCATACTACTACTAACTTTGCCCTTTAAATGATTAAAATTACCATAAATAACCTCTCTAGTAAATCTATTCATTGCAATAGTAAAACGAAAAGTTTGCTGAAAATTTTACAGGAAAATTATATTGATTGGATGCATGCCTGCGGAGGAAAGGGAAGATGCACTACCTGCAAAGCTATAATTGTTGATGGAATTAACAATATGACTCCTAAGACGGTATTTGAAGAGAACTATCATAGAATTGGAAGATTGGATAATAATGAAAGGTTGTCTTGTCAGGCCATCGTGGAAGGAGACCTGGTAATAGAAGTCCCTGAATTGTATAAATTACCCCATATAGAATACTCAAAATAATGTTTGTAGAGAGAAATATTGGTGGTTCGGAACATCATCGCTATGGCTGGATTGAAGTAGTTTGTGGATCTATGTTTTCTGGTAAAACAGAGGAACTTATTCGCAGAATGAAGCGCGCCATGATTGCCCGACAAAAAACGATGATTTTTAAGCCAACTGTAGACAATCGATATCACGATACCAACGTTGTATCTCACAATGATAATATCATTGAGAGTAGTGCAGTGAACTTTGCAAATGATATCTTGTTAAGAGCAACAGATTGTGATGTTGTTGGAATTGATGAGGTTCAATTCTTTGATAAGGAAATAATTGAAGTAGCAATTAAGTTGGCAAATGCAGGTAAAAGGGTCATTTGTGCGGGGCTGGACATGGATTTTAAAGGAAGACCATTTGGTCCAATTTCAGAATTAATGGCGGTAGCGGAATACGTTACTAAAGTGCATGCCGTTTGCATAAGTTGTGGTGATGTTGCATCCTACTCATTTAGAAGAACCAAATCAAATAAGACAGTAGTCCTTGGAGAAACCGATATTTATGAAGCAAGATGTAGAAGGTGCTTTTACGAAGGAATGGCTGAGAAATAAAACCATGAAATTCTATTTAATCTTACCACTAGTTATAGTATCATTCTCTTCAGTACATGCTCAGGATATTCCGATAGGAACATGGAGAACGCACTTCAGTTATGAAAATGGTAAGTTAGTTGCTGCTACAGATTCGAAGGTATTCTGTGCAGTACAAAACGGCCTTTTTTATGTGGATTTAGAGGACAACTCGATTAATAAATTCTCAAAAATTGATGGGTTGAGTGACGCAACAATTTCAGCTATGAAATATAATTCCACAAGAAATCTGCTAACAGTGGGATACGAAACTGGAAACATCGATATTATCCTTCCCGAATCTATTATTAATATAGATCTAATCGTTTCTGAGAACATTTCAGCCAGTAAAGAAATTCGAGATATTACATATTTTGCAGACAATGCCTTTTTATCTACAGATTTCGGAATTGTTGTGATTGATTTAAATCAAAACTCAATCTTGGAAGTCTACAGAGAAATCGGTGAGGCTGGAGCAATATTATCCATTTACCAAACCGATGTTTACAGAGATAGCCTGTTTGCAATAACAAATGCCGGATTGATAAAGGCCCCACTTTTGCAAAATCAAAATTTGCTTGACTTCTCGAATTGGTCAACTATTTCTGAAACTGAAAACCTGGATTTAAAAAAACTGGTTTCAACGGAATCTCAGTTATACTTAGCCAATGATACCTCTTTATTTGAGCTGAATGATGAGTCACTTTCTGAAGTATTTTACACTGAGTCCGAAATAAGAAATATAGTAACGCAACAAAACTCGACTTATATTCTGACTCAAAACACTCTTTTCGAGTGGACGAATAATGAGGCAACACTAATTGAGTATACAGAATCACCAACACCAAATGACTTAGTGAAAATTGGGAGCGATTTATGGATAGCGGATGAAAATAATTCATTAGTTAAATTTGAGGGTTCAACAACCTCTTTTAAACCCAATGGGCCTACCTCAGATATTACAGAAAAACTAGTATTTCTGAACGACACAATATATCATCTAGGGCAATACCGGAATGCTGTATTTTCAAGAAACAATAACTCTCAAGTCTCCTACTTTTCTAATGGAGTTTGGAAAAATGGACAGTCCCCAATCGCAGACTTATCTGGTGTATCCAATAACTTTTATACTTCATACGGAAATGGTGTCTTAAACAGAATCTCTGGAGAACTCATTGATGAAACTAACTCAAATAACCCGTTTGAGTTGTCGGGAGATAATATATTTATTACTTCTGTTCTTGAGAATTCAACAGGTACTTGGTTCGGAAATTATGACGCTAATAACAGCCTGGTTTTATTTCAAAATGGATCCTGGAATTCATTCAATATTTCATTCAGATATCCCGAGAAGCTCCTAAGCACAGCCAATAACAAAATTGTAATCTCCAGCTCATTATCCAACCCAACAGGGCTTACAATATTTGACCCCTCTGATCAATCAAGACAATCATTAAATACGTCAACAACTGAATTGCCCTCTAATGTCATCAATGATTTCGAAATAGATCTGGATGATGAATTATGGATTGCTACCAACTCCGGAGTGGCATTTTTACCATCCGCCAGTTCGAGCCTGTTTTCCGGATTTAATGGGGTCATTATACCAATTTTTGAAAACACCTTCCTTTTTGATGGTGAACCAATCAATTGTATTGAAGTAGACCCAGGAAACAGAAAATGGATGGGGACATCTCAGGGAGCGTGGTTGTTTGAAGAAGCGGGGCAGTCACTTACACAGCATTTCACAACGGCTAATAGTCCCCTTCCTTCAAACAATGTAGAGGATATTGCTATAAATCCTAAAACTGGTGAAGTATTCATTGTAACAGATAAAGGGATGGTTTCCTACAGAGCTGACGCATCTAACTCCATAGCCATTCATCAAGAAGTCAAAATTTTTCCTAACCCCGTAAATCCTGGCTATAATAGTTTTGTTGGAGTCAGTGGTCTGGCAACTGATGTTAGAGTTAAAATAACAGATATTTCAGGCAAATTAATCAGAGAAATTGAGGCGAATGGAGGCGCTATTCAGTGGGATTTGAAAGACTACAATGGAGTAATCGCAGAATCTGGGGTATATCTGTTATTTAGCAGTAACAGTGATGGATCTGAAACATTTGTTGGTAAACTATTGATTGTACAATAATGCTTCATAAAACAAGAGGCATAGTATTAAATTATATCAAATATCGTGACACTTCTATAATTGCAAGAATTTATACAGAAGAATTCGGCAAACAGGCTTACATCATCAACGGGATTAGAAGTCAGAAATCAAAAAAAAGCATAGGTAGCTTCCAACCACTTACTTTGCTGGATTTAGTTGTTTACAATAACAAGACCAAGAATATTCAGCGCCTGTCAGAATACAAAATTGCATATCCATTCAAATCCGTTCCTTACGATGTGAGGAAAAATGCAATTGCAATGTTTCTTACTGAGATTATGTCAAAAATATTGGAAGAAAATCATGTTGATGATTCTAACCAATTTGAGTTTTTATACCATAGCATTGAAGTGTTAGACGATCTAGATGAAGGTTACGAAAGCTTCCACATTTATATACTTCTAAAATTAGCAATGTACCTGGGCTTTGGGATCTCCGAAGCTGATGAAGTAGTTGATGATGGAGACACAGACGTTTTAACTTTTCTCAACTCACTAAACCATTCACAGGGATATCAAAATATTCCTACCAATAGAAAGATAAGAAATAAGGCATTAGAAGACCTCTTATTTTACTTTAGAAGCCACATCGAGAATTTTGGAAAAATCAATTCCATTGAAATAATGAATCAGGTATTCGAATAGAGTTTGATATAACAAATGTCATATGTTCTTTACCGTGATCAAATTAAATTGTAAATTTCAAACTCGAATTACAAATAACGATCGTTATGGCCCAGGAAAAACTTTTTGATGAAATTCCATCACTTGACTTAGCAGATTTTACATCAGGCAATGCAGAAAGCAAACAAGCTTTTGTTGACAAACTTGGAGAAGCATATAATAATATTGGTTTTGTGGCAATTAAGAACCACGGACTATCTGATAGCTTAACAGCATCCTTATACCAATCTGTTGAAGCGTTCTTTAGACTACCTGAAGACGTGAAGCTTAAATATGAAAAGCCAGAATTATTTGGTCAAAGAGGCTATGTGAGTAAAGGAAAAGAAAAAGCAAAAGGAAGAAACACCGGAGATCTTAAGGAATTCTATCATATAGGCCAGCCATCCACAGAAGTGGAATATCCTGAGAACATATTTCCTGAAGAAATTGCTGAGTTTAAGGAAAATACATTAGAAGCGTACAAGACATTGCAACAAGCTGGCATTGAAATGTTGAGAGCAATTGCTCTTTACCTTGGGCTTGATGAAAATTATTTTGATGACAAGGCAAAAAATGGCAATTCAATACTACGCCCTATTCACTACTTCCCAATAGAAAACCCAGACGAAATTCCAGAGGATGCCGTTAGAGCTGCTGAGCATGGAGATATTAATTTGATTACCCTATTGATGGGAGCAAGTGCTGATGGCCTGCAAGTTCTTAGGAAGGACAATAAATGGATTCCTATTACAGCACTTCCTGACCAAATAGTAGTTAATGTTGGGGATATGTTGGCGAGGTTAACAAACGACAAGTTAAAATCTACTATTCACAGAGTTGTTAATCCACCAAGAGAAAAAATGGGTACCTCAAGGTTCTCGATACCTTTCTTCATGCATCCAATTTCCGAAATGGATCTTACATGTCTTGAAAGCTGTGTCGATAATGAAAACCCTAAAAAATACGAGGATACCACAGCTGGCAAATTCTTAGACGAGAGACTAGCAGAAATCGGATTGAAGAAATAAATGATCCGTAGGGTAAGAAATTTTATTTTTCTTAGGGATATCCTAATTCTATCGCTCACCTCCTTTGGTGGCCCAACGGCACATATTGCGATGTTTTTAGATGTTCTGGTCAAGAAAAGAGCTTACCTCTCTGAGAAAGACCTGATGGAACTTTATGCACTATGTCAAATTCTCCCAGGTCCTACTTCTACTCAAACTATCACCTCCCTTGGATTCAAAATAGGAGGACCCAATTTGGCCTATCTAACATTACTGGTCTGGATGCTACCAGCTGTTTCTGTTATGATTACTGCAGGGATATTCATAAACATTTTGAATGACAATGGAGTCTCCTTGGATTTCCTTAGATACGTTCAACCTATAGCCGTAGGAATAGTAGCTTACTCTGCATATCAAATCTCACGTAAGGTCGTCAGCACCCGGTTAGGTTATTTCCTAATGATTCTTGGATGCTTTTCCGCCTATTTTTACCGGTCTCCCTTTCTGTTCCCAATAATCATAACAATAGGAGGCTTATGTACTTCATTCAAATTTAAATCACATCAGCCGGTAGAGGAGAAAACTAAATTAAAGATTAAATGGTCTAACTTCTTCCTTTGGGCTGGCGTATTCATTTTTGCTGCATTGCTAGGTAAATACACTGGAGACCTGGCTATTAGAATATTTGAAAATTTCTATAGAAATGGTAGTCTGATTTTTGGTGGAGGACAGGTACTTGTCCCAATGATGTACACTGAATTTGTCGAGTTTAAACAGTGGATTGGAGATGTAGAGTTCAAATCTGGGTTCGCATTATCTCAGGCACTTCCAGGTCCTACTTTCTCATTTAGCGCTTATATTGGCACTTTATCTATGAAGGAGTATGGTGTGGTGGGTGAAATAGTAGGTGGGTTCATGGCTGCTGTTGGCATTTTCTTGCCTGGCACATTCTTAATTTTCTTCGTTATCAGGTTTTGGGAGCAGTTGAAGGAATTTAGGATTGTAAGAGCATCTTTAGAAGGAATTCAGGCGGTGAGTGCTGGTCTTGTAATCGCTGCTACTTTCATTCTTTTTGAGCCAATCGAAGCAAGTATTGTTAACTATGTTTTAATGATTGGTACCCTTGGGTTATTGTTTTTCACGAAAGTGCCTACTCCTCTTATTATTCTTGCCGGTCTGATCACAGGAATTGTTATAAACTAAAAAAGACCGACAAAGCCGGTCTTTATACAATATAAATAATCTTTTTTTCTATTGTTGACTAAGGCTAAACCCTAACTTTTGAGCAACTAACCCTGAAATATCAGCCGACTCATCAGCAGCGAAAACCAAAGCTGAACCGTATGCGAAAATGTGCGTATAGCCATTCTCTTTAGCTACGGCATCAATAGTTTCCTTCATTCTTTGTTGAAGTGGTGTGAACAATGTTAGTTGTTTCTCTCCAACAGACTGCTGTGCATTCGCTTCAAATTGTTGGATTTGAGTCTGTAGGTTTTGAAGCTCAGTCTCAGTATCTTGTCTTGTTACAGCATCCATAGTACCACCAGTTTCCTGATAGTTCTGAAGCTTTGTTTGAAAATCCTTCACTTTAGACTGAAGTCTTGCTGTAAGCTGCGCATCGTACTCCTTCACCTGCGAATCAGCAGACTTATATTCTGGCCAATCGTTAAATAATGACTCAACCTTTACGTATCCTATTTTCTGCGCATTTCCTGCGAAAGAAAGCAACATCATTCCAGCTGCTAACACAAATAATCTAATTTTCATATCAATGGTTTTTACTTTCAAATTTTAATTACTGACAGTGTCATTTTTATCTCCTAATCCCAATTCTTCCAACACATAATCTGTATAGTCGTGAATTGGATCGGTATAAATCATTACAAGATCTCCAGATTTATCAAATACTATCTGAAGTCTGTTATTTTTTGCCACCTTTTCAACTGCCTCAAAAACAGCGTCCTGAATAGGCTTAATTAATTCTTTCTTTTTCAAAAAAAACAGGCCTTCAAAACCAAAAACTTTTTTTTGGTAATCTTGTACCTCCGCCCAATTCTCATCGATTTCCTGCTCTCGCTCGTCAATCATTTCTTTGGTCAGAAGTACTTCTTCCGCCTTTAATTCGGCTTCCATCTCTTCCATTCTTTGATACATCTCCTTGATTTCCTGCTCCCACTGTTGGGATAACTTTTCAATCTCCGCTTGAGCTTCTTTATACTCAGGCATTTTACTTAAGATGTAGTCTGAATCGACGTATCCAAATTTTTGTGCAAATGTAAAATTATTTGCTAAAAAAAGTATACCAATGATTATGCCAAATTTTCTCATGACGCTTTTTGATTTGCCTTAATAGGACGGGTTAGTTCGATTTAATTAACGTTAAACTCATCCAATATTATATGTGCATCGCAAGATACAAATTCTATGATTACTATCTAATTTGCTGTCCAATCGAGAAATGGAATTGAGGCCCACTTCTTTCTAACTGACCCGGCAATGTATCAAACCCGTACCCCCAATCAAGACCTAACAAACCGAAAGCCGGCATAAAGATTCGAACCCCCAATCCAGCCGACCTGAATTGTTCGTAAGGGTTGAAATCCTGGTAGTTATTCCAATTGTTTCCGGATTCAGCAAAAGCCTGTACATAAATTGTTGCGGATGGATTCAAGGATACTGGATATCTCAATTCCATCACAAATTTATTAAATGCCACACCTCCATCTATACCTGCTTCTACATCTCTTGGTACAATTGAGTTATTCTCATATCCTCTAAGGCCTATTACATCAGTCCCAAGTAAGAAGTTTTGACCCGTAAGACCATCTCCTCCAAGTTGGAATCTTTCAAATGGTCCAATACCCGCTTTGCTGGTATAGGATCCAATGAAACCAAAGTGAACTCTTGGAGCCAGAACCAAATTTCCAGCAAGTTTCAGGTAGTATTTGAAATCAAGGTTCCATTTATGATATTCTAGCAACTTATATAAGGTGGCATTATCCGCTGTTGCATAATCAATATCTCTCCATAGTGAGTATGGAGGTGTCATGGCAACAGCAAGCGAGACCTGAGAACCTTGTCTTGGATACATTGGTTGGTCAACACTGTTTCTTGCGATTGTTGTGTTAAATGTAAAACTATTGGACACACCACTATCAAAACCTAAAGATCTACCAAAGTTGAATAGATTATATTGTAGGAATGATATTGAGTTACTTACAGTAAAGAAGTCATCCGGCCATTTCACTCTTCTACCCAAAGAGACTGTCATTCCCGCTACCTTAAGAGAACCAAAGATTTCGTTCGTTCTGATATTAAGGTTTCTTTGAACAGAATAGTTGAAGTTGACACCAAAGGAATTTGGCTTACGTCCTCCTAACCATGGTTCTGAAAAGCTTAAGTTGTAACTCTGAAATCTCCTTCCGTTTGCCTGAATACTTAGTGCAAGTTTTTGTCCATCACCAATTGGTAATGGTCTCCACTTTTCAAAATGAGGAATATTTTTCAAAGAGAAATTATTAAACTGAAGACCTACTGTCCCCACAAATCCGAAGGCTCCTCCCCATCCACCGGAAAGTTGAACCTGATCACTTGGTCTTTCTTCAACAGACCATTCTATATCTACAGTCTCATTTACAGGATTAGGTATTGGAACTGGGTTTACTTTTTCCGGGTCGAAATAACCTAGTTGAGCTAGTTCTCTCTGTGTTCTTATTAATTCCGCTCTACTAAATTTCTGCCCTGGCAAAGTCCTGATTTCCCTCATGATCACATGATCATTTGTTCTGTCATTACCTGTGACATAAACTTTGTCAATTGTAGCTTGTGCCCCTTCATACACTCTCATTTCCAGGTCAATGGAATCATTCTCGATACCCACTTCTACTGGTGTTACACTGAAAAACAAGTAACCATTATCCATGTAAAGTGAGCTAATGTCCGGTCCGTTAGGATTGAAGTTCAGTTTCTTATTTACCAATTCCAGATCATAAACATCCCCTTTGCTAATACCTAATATTCTATCTAAAGTCTCATCATCATGAATATAATTTCCTGCCCATTTAACTTCCCTGAAGTAGTACTTATTCCCGGGATCTACAGAAATATCAATATTCAAATGTTTGTCTCCAATACCATATACAGTATCAGTTAATATTTCAGCATCCCGATATCCTTTACTATTATAAAATGTAATTAAAGAAACTTTATCATCTTCAAAGTCGGACTCAATAAACTTGTTGGATTTAAAAATATTAACATTTACATGCTGACTTAAGTACTCTTTAAGGTCTTGTTTGCTCATTTCATGAGACTTAGTCACAAACTCCTTTGCGTTTTTTGGTTTTAGTAAATTAAGGCCTCTGGCAAGTAAATCTTTATGAACAAGGAAACGAGGCGCTTCTCCTGTGCTTTTCAACTGAGATCTAAGCTTGGAGGATGAGAAGTGCTCATTACCGTCAAAGTTGATGTTTCTAATTTTAACTTTTCTTCCCTTATCAACAGCTATATTCAAAGCAACGCTGTTCCTAAGTATTGTGTCTTTTTGTTGTGTAACATTAACATCCACATTCAAAAAACCTTTGGCGATGTAATATTTCTTAACAGTGAGTTCGGTATTTTTTTCGATTGCATCTGTAAGGACTTTCCCCTTTACCAGGTCAATTTTATCCTCCAGTTCCCCAATCTGTGTTTTAGAAACTCCTTCAAAAATGAATTTTGTAAGCCTTGGTCTCTCTGTCAATTCGATGGTTAACCAAATTTTATTACCTTCTATTTTGGAAGCGAAAATCTCCACATTTCCAATGATACCTTGCTTCCAAAGCTTTTTTATTGCTGTGCTTATTTCTTCACCTGGAACTTTTATATTATCCCCAACTCTTAATCCAGAAAGGGAAACCAAAGCTGTTTGATCCAAATAAGCCGTTCCTTTAACTTCAATATCTGCAATCTCATATTCCTTCGGATTACCATAGTTAATATTTGACTGACTAATCTGCGCTCCAACTTTAAAAGTTAGCATCACCATCACAACTATCCCGAATGCCCTTTTTGCAATTCTCATCTATTCTCTAATTCTGAATATTGACTTGTTCACTTATTTTACCAAACCTTCTTTCTCTCTTCTGATAGGATTGGATTGCCTCAATTAAATGATCCTTTCTAAAATCTGGCCACAGTACATCTGGAAAATATAATTCTGTATAAGCCAGTTGCCAAAGTAAGAAATTACTGATTCTCATTTCTCCACTCGTACGAATCAACAATTCTGGATCAGGAATCCCTGAGGTATTCATATAATTACTAATGACATTTTCATCAATATGGTTGACTGACAATTTGCCATCTGTAACATCTTTTGAAATATTTTTCACAGCTTCCGTGATTTCCCATCTTCCACTGTAATTTAAAGCGAGTACAAGGTTTAGACCTTTATTGTCTTTCGTATTGTCAATTGCCATTGCAAGGCTTTTTTGAGCTTTTTCTGGTAAAAGACTAGTATCTCCAATCGAATGTAGCCTCACTCCATTCTTATTCAAGGTAGGAAGTTCATCCTTTATTGTTGAAACCAGCAATGACATCAATCCTTGCACCTCATCTTGAGGTCTCCCCCAATTTTCTGTAGAAAAAGCATATAAAGTGAGATATTTCACTCCCAATTCAGCACATCCCTCAGTACTTTCTCTTACTGCGGTGATTGCATTTCTGTGCCCAAATATTCTGGCAGCTCCCTTCTTTTTTGCCCAACGCCCATTACCATCCATAATTATGGCTATGTGTTTTGGCAAATTTTCTTTGTTGAGCAGATTACTCGTCATCCCAATGCATCTTCTTTTCTAAAAGCCTACAAAGTTGACATTTTTTTTACAGAAATAGAACAAATAAAGATTTATTGTCGCATAATTGCCCGATTAGGAACATACGGGAAAGGACATGGGATATCCCAGAGAATGTAGCTGATGGAAAAACCAGTGAAGAAGTACCAATCTTTATCATTTGGATTTCCATATTGATAGTTTTTTATAGTTTGGTCTCCGTCAGAGATGTTATCCAAATAATCAAAAAAGGTCTTCCTTGCGCTAAACTCAAATCCAGCGCTAAAGCGCTTACCGATTAAGTGTTTGATTCCAGCCCCTATGGGTAGTGCTGGTTGAATTAGATTATAGTTTCCATTGGGATCATCAACTCCGTACATTTTGAATAGACCAAACCCAACCATTAGGTATGGAGAAAATTTAACTCTGGATTTTTCTGTTTTGTAGTCAAGGAAATGATATTCGAAAGCACCACTAATCTCTCCAACGTTAATGTTAAAAGACGCATTTCTCTCAACAGCAAATGGATCGATGGGATTACTGTCAGATCCAGATAACCCGCCATATGTCAAAGCAAATCTACTACTAAAGTAAGGAGTAAAGTTTAATCGATAGAATAGGGAAACAGCTGGCTTTGAATTTGAAATTTGGTAGCCTCTAATAAGGTCTCCTGAATAATTCAAGGTTCCTATACCTCCACCGTATTCAATGAATTGGGCTTGAGTAATGTATACTGTGCAAACCAAAAAGAAAGAGGTTAAAATTAACCTCTTTAAAATATTTTTATAATTATTATTCAACTTATCTAAATTTCGCTTTTCTCTTGACTCCTCCAAAAATGTAGGTAAGTCTTATTTGAGTAACGAATATTTTATCGTTTTCGTCTGGGTTTCCCCGAACTTCAAAGGATTCACTGTAGAAAAAACCAGGTTGCGATATTCTTTGGTCACCTGATATAACATCAATATGTTCTCTACTTCTATCTGACATTGCTCTTTCAAAATCAGTACTATGTAGTGAGGCTTCCAAAAATGTGCCAGAGCTCACATCGTCGATATAATCAGTAAAAATATGTCTGTACCCAAATTCGATAGCTGCATCAAATTGGCTTGGAAGACGCATTTTCACTCCTAGTGCAACAGGAATACTATATTCGATCCTTGAATAAGGCTCCAGACCAGTTCCTGCTATATTTTGACCTTCTGTTCCGATATCACGCAAACTAACCCAATCCCCGGCATTTGAGAATTGTGCAGAAGATGGTGAGCTTAGTGGGTCAGAAAAGTTATAGTCCGGACTGAAAGTATTATAAACTGGAACCTGACCTTTAGGAGAGTGTGTGTACAAACCTCCACCTATGAAAATGTATGGTGTTAAAGGAACTCTAGAGTTAGATCCTCCTCGATTCGGTATTAAATCGATCTCAAGCCCTGCAGTGATCTCAAAAATGTCATTTCTGAAGCTTAGATTTCTATGATATCTTAGAAGTGCCTCTGGATCGGTTGGGTCAGCTGTAAAATCGGATCCACTAACTCGATACCAGTTTACTGATCCACGCGCTGACATAAATGGGTTCATTCTGTATCCAATCACTCCTCCAAGGCCTGGTCTGGTAAAGGAAATATCAGTACTTGCGGCCTGATTTACAGGTGCTAAATCACCAAAATAATTGGCTGCATTTAATCCACCACCAACCCAGGCATAAGGTCTGAATCTACCGAAAGACCCACCTCTTCTCTGCTTGCTGCCTTTATAGCTCGATATCTTTTTATTCTTACTTCTTCTCCTCTTGTACTTCTTTTGAGCCTCCACTTCGGGAGCCACCATTAAAGCGCCAATGAGGACTATAATTGTTAAAAGAAGAGACTTTTTCATAGTTCGAATTATAATATTCTAATATCAAAGAAAAACAAAAATAGTGATTACCGTTTAAAACTGAAGCTAAATCTATGTTAATTTCTAAGATCAAGACCCCAATTCAGCTTATTTCGGAGTGTATTCAGAAAGTTGTAGTTGTCTAAAATAACCAATCTTGCATTAAAATCCTCTTTCCTGACTGAAAGATTTATATCACCTTCAACAGTCACAGACCTTGAATCCAGCGATGCTAGATAGTTTGGACCTCTGCTTTCAATCTCAAACGATATATTTGATTTGTTTGATACAATCAGCGGTCTGATATTTAAATTATGAGGACTTACCGGTGTAATAATAAAATTCTCCACATGAGGAAAAAGAACAGGTCCGCCACAACTTAAAGAGTATCCTGTAGATCCAGTTGGGGTACTGATCATCAACCCATCAGCCCAATAAGAATTCAAAAACTCCCCATCTATAAAACATCTTACATTAATCATGGAAGAAGTATCTTTCTTCATGATTGCAAATTCATTTAATGCAAAATTATGTCCTTTGAATATCTCTCCTCCACTATCAAGGTGCAATAATGTTCTTTCATCAATCGTGTACTGATTATCAAAAAGTAAATCAAATGCTCTTTCAATATCGTTTTTACCTACCGTTGCAAGAAATCCCAATCTACCAGTGTTAATTCCCATAATTGGGGTTTCTTTTGAACCTACATATGTCAAAGTCTCTAATAAAGTCCCATCGCCACCAATACTTAAAACAACATCAATATTTTCTGGGAAATTTGATAAACCAAAAACGGGAAATTGTGAGAAATCAACAGATTTCGCGTGATTTGTTGTTGAGAATTCCTCAGACACATAAACCATCGCATTTCTGTGATGAAGTTCCTTGAAGATCTGATTTATGTATGGAGACACTTCGGCACTATAAGCCCTACCATGAACCGCGATTTTCATTTTGGCTGGAGATTAGGAAGATTATATCTTTAAATACTTAAGTAGACTATCAAGCCTATCCTTTTCAGATACATCTTGTGATGCTTCATTAAATCTTGCTTCGATTGAATATCCAAAACGTTCCAAAGTGGCAATGATATGATTGACTTCTTCTTTGTTGATTTTCAATGTGAGCTTGATCTTATTCGGGTCATCCTGGTCAGCAATCACATATGAGGACAATATCTTTGCTTCATTAGACTCGATGAGTCGGCTTACTTCAGACAAAGAATAATCCACTGCATTTAAAGACAAAACCAAGATGGCTCCCGGACTCCTTACAGAAGATGTGTTGGCAAATGCTTCAACTACGTCCTCAATTGCAACAACTCCAAGATAATTTTCTTCTCCATCAAGTACAGCAATCAAACTCACTTCTTCTTTATTTGACAATTTCAGAAGTTCATAATAGTGTTGGTTTTGATCAATTACAGCATCCTGACCGTCAAGTTGATATTCTTCAACAAGTTCAAGCATTTGATCTCCTCGAAATAATATCTCTTCAGTAATCAAACCCAAATAATTACTTCCTTCAATTACGGGAAGCTCGGAAGTCCTCAGCTCTTCCATCCACTGCTTAGCCTTTACTACTTTATCAGTAGGGTGAAGTGGTGGAATCAAATAATTTATGAGGTCCTTCGCTATCATTTAGTTTAAATTAGATAAAAATTCTTTTGTAATAATATTGAACTTTTGGGGATGTTCCATCATAGGAGCATGACAACATTTGTCAATAAACCTTAATTGAGAGTTTTCAATTAGCTTATTAAACTCATGGCCAACCATAGGAGGAGTTATCGTATCATTTAGTCCCCAAATCAATAACGTCGGGCATTTGATTTTAGTTATTTCAGATGCCAGATTATTTCTTTGCGCTGATTTAGCAATTGCAACAATTCTTAGTGCCTTAGGTATACTTTTAGTTGTTTCAAAAACCTCATCAACTAACTCTTTGGTAGCAGTATTTGGATCATAAAAAGTATATCTCACTCTTTCATCAATGTAATCATAGCTTCCTCGTCTTGGGAATGAGCCACCCATTCCATCTTCAAACAACCCTGAACTTCCTGTCAAAACCAATGACTTTACCTTATCAGGATTTCCCAATGTATATAAAAGCCCTATGTGCCCGCCAAGTGAATTTCCTACAACGTTCAAATCTTCAAGGCCCATTTCTTCAACAAACTCCTCAACAAATTTTGTTAAACCTTCAAGCCCTGCTTGCTTGATCGGCATAGTATATATTGGAAGCATCGGAATGATTACTCTGTGTGTCTTTGAAAACTCTCTGACTACTCCGTCCCAATTGCTCAATGCTCCAAATAATCCATGAAGTAGAATTAATATCTCTCCACTACCTTCATCTATATAGCTAAATTCTTTCTTTTCCTTAATCTCCATTTTTGTGTAAAGGGCTAATATGGGTTAATATACTTAATTATTTAAAGAATGGAAGTAAAGTATTTGTTATCCTTAAAGTCCATTTCCTGAAAAGGCCTTAACCAATCTTTCAATGCAGGGATAACAACTGAGACCCATTCAAATACTATTGGGGCAATTGGTTCTAGTATTGGAAGTATAGTTGATCCTTCTGCATAATCCTCAGAAAATGTGAGACCAACATAAGAAAACAACCAAACAACTGTACTAACAAAAAAACCCCATTTGATGACTCCAAATATCAACCCGGCGATATTATCTAAGTCCCCGAGCAAGGTCATATCAATTATTTTCTTTAGAAATTTACCTAAAAGTGTAAGCACCAATATGACCACAACGAATAGGCAGAAAAAAACAATTAATGGTATGAAGGTCTCGTGTTCAGGATACCGTTCAATGAAATAGGCACTTAAACTTCCTGAAAAACTGACGGCAGCTATAATGGCGACAAAAAAAGAAAAGAAGCCAATTATACTTAGCAACAAGCCAGTTTTAAATCCTCGGTATGCTCCAAACCCAAGAACAATCAGAATTAATATATCAACTAAATTCAATTACTTAAGAGTTCTTTAACAATGCCAGAAATGATTTTCCCATCCGCTTTTCCTGCCAGCTTCTTGGTAGCAATACCCATTACTTTTCCCATATCTTTCATTGATTCAGCTCCAACTTGAGAAATAATTCCCTGGATCTCCAATTTTACTTCCTCCTCTGATAATTGCTTTGGTAAGTATGCTTCGATGATAGCAATTTCTGCTCTCTCCACTTCTGCAAGGTCATCTCTACCCTGCTGTTCATATACATCTAATGAGTCTTTTCTCTGCTTGACAGCTTTGGTTAGAATTTTCATTTCTGAATCTTCTGTAAGTTCTCCCGAACCACCTTTTTCAGTTTCTGCTAATAATATAAGAGATTTGATTGCTCTTAATGCTCTTAGCTTATCTTTGTCCTTGGCAAGCATTGCTTGCTTTATGTCAGCTTCAATTTGTGATTTTAAGCTCATAGATATATATAATTGATTTGATCGATTATTAAACTCAGCAAAGTTATACTTAAAGATCAATTTTACTAAATGACCCGACTAAGTGTAAATATCAACAAATTCGCCACTATAAGAAATGCAAGAGGTGGTAATAATCCAGATGTATTAAAGGTTGCCAAAGATTGCGAAAAATTTGGTGCTCAAGGGATCACGGTCCATCCAAGACCAGATGAAAGACACATAACGTATAAAGATGCTTTGGGCCTGAAGGATTTGGTGACGACAGAATATAATGTGGAAGGTTATCCCGACATGAGGTTTCTTGATATTCTGGAAAAAACAAGACCAGCGCAAGCAACTCTTGTTCCAGACACCCCAACAGTTATAACTTCAAATGCAGGATGGCACACCATTGAGCATCAGGATTTCCTGAAGTCGGTAGTTTCTGAAATAAAATCAATGGGAATCAGAGTGTCTATTTTTGTAGATCCTAGTGTAGAAATCGTCTCGGCAGCAAAATCTATAGGTGCCGATAGAATTGAACTATATACCGAACCATACGCCACCAAATTTCATAAAAATAGAGAAGAGGCTATTGCCCCTTATATTGCTGCCGCCCAAAAAGCCTTGGAAGTTGGACTTGGTATCAATGCGGGGCATGATTTAGATTTAGAAAATTTGAAGTATCTAAAAGATAATATACCTGGCTTAGATGAAGTAAGTATTGGTCATGCTCTTGTTTGTGATGCGCTTTACTATGGACTTGAGAACACAATTCAAATGTATCTTAGAGAACTTTCATGAAACTAAATTTTAGAAAATACGGAGCAGGTGAACCATTGCTAATTCTGCATGGTGTGTTTGGCTCCTCAGATAACTGGCAAACAGTTGGAAAAGCATTCGCTGAAAACTATGAGGTGTATCTCATTGATCAAAGAAATCATGGTAATTCACCTCATCATGAAGATTTCAACTATGACGTAATGGCAAATGACTTGTTGGAATTAATGGATGACAACAATCTTGAAACTGCTCACATATTAGGCCATAGCATGGGTGGTAAAACAGCCATGAATTTTGCAGCCACTTTCCCTGAGAGAGTAAAGAAACTAATTGTAGTTGATATTGCACCAAAATACTACGCTCCCCATCACCAACAAATTATAGAAGGCTTTCGATCCGTAGACCTGGATGCTCTTACTTCAAGAGGAGATGCAGACAATGCTATGAGTACTGTAATTTCAAATATGGGTATCAGACTATTCCTTCTCAAGAATCTAAAGAGAGAGGATAATGGGTTTGGATGGAAAATAAACCTTGATGTAATCGAAAAGAACATTTCCAATGTTGGGTCAGGGTTGGAAGCTGACCAGAAGTTTGATGGACACACCCTATTTATTGCTGGAGGGAATTCAGATTATATTCAGGAACATGATTTTGGATTAATTTCTTCCCATTTCTCAAATTACAAATTCGAGAAAATTGAAGGGGCAGGACATTGGGTTCACGCAGAAAAGCCAAAAGAATTATTTGAAACAGTATCAAAATTCCTGACCAATTGAAACAAGGTAATCTCTATTTGATTCCAATCACAATAGCTGAAAACACCAATAATGTGATCAGTTCTAGTGTTACTGATGTAATTAAAAATTGCAATCACTTCCTTGTAGAGAACATTCGCACAGCAAGGAGGTTTATTAGCAGTCTTAAGCTGGGATTAACTATTGATGAACTTCATTTTCAACAGCTGGATAAAAAAACAGATTTTAGTTCATTGCAAAAATTAATGGCTCCTATAAAAGAGGGATATAATATAGGGGTAATGAGTGAGGCAGGTTGCCCTGGAGTAGCAGACCCTGGTGCTCTTGCTGCAAGATATGCTCATCAGAACAATATAAGAGTTATTCCCTTAGTTGGACCGTCCTCAATTCTAATGGCCTTAATGGCATCTGGATTCAATGGTCAATCATTTGCTTTTCATGGATATATTCCGATTGATAAGCAAAAAAGAAAAGCCAAAATCAAGGAACTGGAAAAAGACTGTATTCGACTTGATCAGACTCAGCTTTTCATGGACACCCCTTATCGGAATAACCAACTGCTTTCAGATTTATTGAATGAACTCAAGCCTAATACTTTACTTTCCATATCAGCAGATGTTACTGGTGAAACAGAATACATTGGAACCAAACCAGTATTTGCCTGGAAAAAGAATAAACCTGACCTGCACAAAAAGCCCGCAATATTTTCCATTTATAGCAAATAGTCTCCGTTAAGTCCTAATTGTTATATAATCTTCCTTTTTTCTGGCAATTAATCTAAATTTGGCGGCCTAATCACATTTAGATAAAAAATATATGTCATATCTATTCACTTCTGAATCAGTCTCCGAGGGTCACCCGGATAAAGTAGCTGATCAAATTTCAGACGCTCTTTTGGATCATTTTCTTGCTTTCGATTCAAACTCTAAAGTAGCGTGTGAAACTCTTGTCACAACTGGTCTTACCGTTTTGAGTGGCGAAGTAAAAACAACATCATATATAGATGCACAGCAAGTCGCCAGAGATGTAATCAACAAAATTGGTTATACTAAAGGTGAGTATCAATTTGATGGAAATTCTTGTGGTGTTATTTCTGCTATACATGAGCAATCTCCAGACATCAATCAAGGAGTTGACAGAGCTACCGAGGAAGAACAGGGTGCAGGTGATCAGGGTATGATGTTTGGTTATGCAACCAATGAAACTGAAAACTATATGCCTCTTGCATTAGACTTGTCTCACAAAATCCTTCAGGAACTTGGAGATTTAAGAAGAGAGAGCGATGAAATTAAGTACTTGAGACCCGATGCAAAAGCTCAAGTAACAATTGAGTATAGCGATGACAATACTCCTATTAGAATTGAAGCAATTGTAGTTTCTACTCAACATGATGATTTTGATGAGGATGAGACGATGCTTGCAAAAATCAAATCAGATGTTATCAATATCCTGATCCCAAGATTGAAAAATAAGCTAAAGCCTGAAATTCAGAATCTTTTCAATGATCAAATAAAATATCACATCAATCCTACTGGTAAATTTGTAATCGGTGGGCCTCATGGTGATACTGGATTAACAGGAAGAAAAATCATTGTAGATACTTATGGTGGTAAAGGTGCTCACGGTGGTGGTGCATTCTCTGGAAAAGATCCTTCAAAGGTTGATAGATCAGCTGCTTATGCTACAAGGCATATCGCTAAAAACCTTGTTGCTGCAGGTGTTGCAGATGAAGTTCTGGTACAGGTTTCTTATGCGATTGGAGTAGTTGAACCGATGGGTGTTTATGTGAATACATATGGAACAAGTAAAGTCGATATGACTGATGGACAAATTGCAGAATTAGTTACAAAACTATTCGATATGCGACCGGCATTTTTGGTAAAAAGATTGAAACTTAAAAATCCTATTTACTCTGAAACAGCTGCTTACGGTCACATGGGTAGAAACCCAGAAACCAAAACAGTAACATTCAGGGGTAACGGAGAAACTGTGGAGAGAGAGGTTGAAACTTTCACATGGGAAAAGTTAGATTATGTTGATCAAATAAGAGAAGCATTTTCTTTAAGCAAGGAAATGGCTTAAGAATATAAAATATTCTAATATTAAAGAAGGAGCTCATTCAGCTCCTTTTTTTATTAGCTTACTTTCCAAATAACTAACCAAATTATGAGGCTCCTATATTTTTTATCTATTGTAGTATTGTTCAGTTGCCAAACCCCACAGTCACCTCCGGTCATAACTCAACAAAATAGTGGTACCAAATCTCTCCTTCAGGCTATTTCAGTAATTGATGACAACACAGTGTGGGTGAGTGGTCACAAGGCCACTTATGCGAATACTATAGATGGAGGAAAAACCTGGAATAGCTTTCAAATAAGTGAAGCAGACTCCCTACAATTTAGAGATATAGAGGCATTAAATAAGGAGGAGATTTTATTGATGTCAGCAGGACCAGGCATTCTTTCACAGATTAGAAAATCAAACGATGGAGGACAATCCTGGGCAATTAAATATTTAATGGATATTGATACTGGGTTTCTGGATTGTATGGCTTTTTGGGATGATAAAATTGGAGTAGCATATGGAGATGCGGCTGGAGGTTTGTTTATTCTACGAACCGAAGATTCCGGAGAAACATGGACAAGAATAGATCCAAACTCACTGCCAACACCGGCAGGTAAAGAAGGTGGCTTTGCTGCAAGCGGATCTTGTGTTGAAATTGGTAATAATGGATTGGGATGGATTGGGACTGGCGCAGGAGACGAACCTAGAGTTCTGATCACCAAAGACTATGGAAAAACCTGGCAAGCTGCCAATACTCCAATTATCAAAGGAGAAGCTGCCGGTATTACTTCAATTAACTTCTGGAATGACAATGATGGTATTGTCGTAGGAGGAGATCTGGCTCAACCCGATTCATATACAGACAATATCGCGACTACAAATGATGGAGGGGTAACCTGGGCAATAAGTGGCAAACCAATTACAAAAGGCAGTTTCTACGGCAATGATGTCACAATCAAAAACGACCAATTATATACTTTCTCATGTGGGCCAAATGGCATTGATTATTCAACAGATAAAGGTCAAACCTGGAGCCAACTAGACACGCTCAATTACTGGGCAGTAAAAGTATTAGATAATGGTACCGGCTGGGCAGTGGGCAAAGATGGCCGAATTGCCAAAATTACCTTTTAATTAGACCTAAGGAGCTTTACTTTTGTTCCAAATTTCATCAGTATGCTTAAGAGACCAAGAAGAAATAGAAAATCTGCTGCAATCAGAGATCTGGTGCAGGAAACAACATTAACTACCAATGATCTAATGTATCCTTTATTCTTATTGGAAGGTCAAAATAAAAAAGTTGAAGTGGATTCCATGCCTGGTATTTTCAGACTTTCTGAGGACCAAATGTTGAAGGAGGTTGAGGAGTGTATGAATCTTGGAATAAAGGCATTTGATATATTTCCGGTGGTTGACGAAAAGCACAAAGACAAAGAAGCCACAAAAAGCTACGATCCCAATTTCTTTTATCTGAAGTCGCTTAGAAGAATAAAGGAAGCCTTCCCTGAAGCTTGCGTTATGACAGATGTAGCAATGGATCCCTATAGCACAGATGGGCATGACGGGTTGGTAGAAGATGGAAAAATTCTAAATGATGAAACTCTGGAAATTCTGGGAGCAATGGCATTAGCACAAGCTGATACTGGAATTGACATCATTGGTCCAAGTGATATGATGGATGGAAGAGTTGAATACATAAGAGATATTCTTGATGAAAATGATCATGAAGAAGTAAGCATTATGTCCTACACGGCGAAATATGCGAGCGCTTTTTATGGTCCTTTCAGAGATGCTCTGGATTCAGCTCCAAAATCAGGAGACAAGAAGACATATCAAATGAACCCTGCGAACCAAAGGGAAGCAATTATCGAGGCGGATTTAGACGAAGAAGAGGGTGCTGATTTCTTAATGGTAAAACCTGCACTTGCATATCTGGATGTAATCAAATTACTAAAAGACAATTACGACCTACCAATCGCAGCTTACAATGTCTCTGGAGAATACAGCATGATTAAAGCCGCTGCTGAAAAAGGATGGTTAGATGGCGAAAAGGCAATGTTGGAAGCCGTCTTGAGCATAAAAAGAGCTGGAGCTAGCGTGATTCTCTCCTATTTCGCCAAAGAAATTGGAATAATAGCAAAAAATGGTTCGTTATAACCATATGCGATTAATCCTTCTGCTTATTGTTTCAATGGGCGTTTTTGGTTGTGTTAGCGACTGTAATGTTAGTTGTCCATCACCATGTGTTCCAATAAGTTTTACTCTAACGGAGGACAGTGTCAGTATTCAAACTTTACAAAGTCCTCCTTATGTAATTGAGGAAATCTCGTTGGAAACAATCACATCTGATTTAGAGTCGGAAAACCTCTTCCAAATACAGCCTGAAAAATTCTCCTTTGTTGGTTGTGATGGAAGTACTTACAGGTTAATTCTTGATGAGAATAATCAAATAGAAATTAATGTACATTTAGAAACATTCTCTGAAGATGAATGCTGTTCCTTTTTCACTGCTTCATCTATTACTTTCAATGGAACAGAACTATGCTATGCTGCTACCGATCAATGCTCAGGAGGTGCTTACGAACTTTAGAGTCCGCTTATCGATTGTTAATTCAATTGGTGACAATCCTCGTTTAGAAAAGAAATGAAAGTATCAATCACTTATATCAAATTAAAAAGTCCACTTAAGATCTTTAAGCTTATTTCTTACTCAATGAAGTCGGTGAAGGAATTAAGTCTATATGGCAATGTAAAGTTCAAAACATCTGGCTTTTGGACAAAACACTACACCATGACCTTATGGAATTCTGAAGATGATATTCAAAAGTTTGCAAGAAACAGCGCCCACAAAGAAGCGATGAAGATCAGCTCTGAAATCGCATCTGAGATTAGAACTTCCACCATTGAGCTTAATCAATTGCCTTCATGGCAGGAAGCCAAAAAGTATCTTTTAAACGGGAAGGTTCTAAAATTTTAATTACTCAAAAAGATCTTCCTCCCTTTCTACCATCAAAATTGAAGATTGAGGAACAACAAAATACTTCTCTTTCTGATAAACAACTTCAAAAGCACCAGCTGCAAGAAATACCGCTAAGTCACCTTCTTGAACTTGTAAGGGCATATATTTCACCTTGTCTTCCTCAGGCTTCCAGTCATCTTCCTCATCTGTTGCCATAGGGAGGGGATAGCCTGGCCCGGCTTTAACAATGTAACCGTATTGTACCTTATCTTTTTCCTTTACTCCTGGAGGTAAGTAAAGGCCACTGTCTGTTTTTTCAGAATCCTTTTTTAGTTTGATCAAGACTCTATCACCTACGATCAACAACTTTTTCAACTTGTTATCTGCTGTCAACTCCATCGTCTCTAATTAAAAATGGTGGCAAAAATAATAATCGATCTGAATTACTCAAACAAGTCCTTTTGCTGATTGGTTTCAACATCCGCTCTGTCAAGTAACCTCTCATCCATATCTTTGCTGGCCTTAGCGCCTAGCTCTTTCAATCTCTCAGCCCTTGAAATTAGGTTTCCTTTTCCATTTGTCAACTTATTCATTGCTGACTCATAGGTTGTAGTAGTTTGCTTCAGGGTATTACCTATCTTAATTAGGTCATCAGCAAATGCTTTGAACTTATCATAAAGTGCTCCACTTTGTCTAGCGATTTCTAGTGCATTTCTATTTTGAAATTCCTGCTTCCAGATGTTGGCGATAGTTCTCAATGTAGCTATTAATGTTGTAGGACTAACAATTACTATATTTTTAGAATATGCTTCATTGAAAAGCCCTGGCTCGTGCTGAACCGCCAGAGTAAATGCAGGTTCAATCGGCACAAACATCAATATAAAGTCAAGGCCTTCTACCTTATATAGGTTCTGATAATTCTTTTCACCCAGATCCTTAACATGCTTTCGAATTGAAATAAGGTGATGTTTCAGGTGTTGTTCATCTTCTTCATTTACAAATCTCTCGTAAGCTGTAAGTGATACCTTAGAGTCAATTACAATACTCTTCTTATCAGGAAGGTTAACAATTACATCCGGTCTGAATCTCCTTCCATCCTGTGTGATTGATTCCTGGACAAAATACTCCCTGTTCTTCTCCAACCCTGATTTCTCAAGAATGCTCTCCAGGATAAATTCCCCCCAATTACCCTGAGTTTTTGTATCTCCTTTTAATGCTTTGGTAAGATTTTCAGCCTCAACAGTGATCTTTTGATTCAGTTCACGCAAACCCACTATTTGCTCCTTCAATGCTGCGTTACGAGCAATTCCATCCTTATTGGTCTGATCTACTTTCTGTTCAAACTGTGAGATTTTTTCACCCAGTGGCTTCAATAACTCATGAATATTAACCTTATTTTGATCAGTAAATTTTTTACTTTTCTCTTCAAAGATCTCATTTGCCAGATTTTTAAACTCCACTGCAAACTGTTGCTGAAGTTTATCTACTTCTGTTTTCTGATCTTTTAACTTCTCCTCAAGATTTTGATAGTTTGCAGTAAGCTGAGAATGTGTCGCATTTAACTCAATAAATTTCTCTCTTTCAGATTTTAATTCACTATTAATTCGATCAAGATCATTAGAAAGTGCTGTTGCCTTCTCAGATTCAAATTTCAATTCCAACTCCATTTCCTGTGATTGCTGAACACCGGATTGCTTAAATGTCAACTTGGCAATGAACCATGCTGCTCCACCACCAACTAACAGGCCTATTCCAAGAAAGATCAAAAGATTAATTTCCATTACTCAAATTTACCTCAAACTTTGTAGATAGCCGAACAATTCCATCAACCATGCTACTCCAACATGAATCATTATTCCTCCCCAAATATGTTGGGTCCGCAAGGATATTATTCCCAGAATAAAACCCCCAAAGATCGAACTGATTGATTCGCCCAGGGGTTTGCCAAAATGAAGAAAACAATAAGAGGCACACATCGCCAAAATTACCTGAGGCCCCACAATCCTGCTAAAAGCCATTATCAAAAAACCCCTGAAGAATAATTCCACTGAAACAAAATCACTTCCGTAAGAAATCTCATACATCAGAACCGAAACCCATTCCGAGATTTTATGATACTGTGCAAAAACACCCCCACCCGATCTTCGATACTTGGGATAGAATTCCTGAATATCAGGTAGAAATGATCCAAGAGCAATCACAATTCCTGTGAGACCTAGCAGAATTAAATATGGTTTCAAATCCCATTTCTTAGGCGCAAGTCCGTATGTTGATTTATTATCCTTCTCGTATATAAAATAGAATAAGATCAATGGTAATACCGAAACGACAAGGCTGGAAGACCATCTTATTAATTTCCCAATGAACCTTTTATCTATTGCATTCAGCTCATCAATCAAAAAATAATGTCCATAGAACGACCTATCAAGAGCCAGAATACCAAACCCTATAAAAAATTTCACCCAGAAGGATCTTTTCTTTATCCAATCTTTGTTGATACCAAATAGGTAAATAAAAAAGCAGACTGACAAAAAAGGGATAGACTGGAACAAAAACATCCACAGCCACTTTATAGGCTTACCTGTATATTGGTCTATGTAATCATCCTCAAAATCCAGCCAATAATTGAATGCCAGGCAGATGGCTAAGAATATGGCGGTTGTCAGATATAGCTTCCAGTGGAAGTTTTCTTTCAAATATTCTTTTATATAGGAAAGGATCTTTTTCATTAGCAGCTAAACTAATGGGAATTCAATTAATTTCGCTTTATGTGTTTGATTCTTTTTTCATGGGATAACCACCCTAAATACAAACTGATTGTCGCAGCAAATCGTGATGAGTTTTACGAGCGGCCAACAACATCACTTGGGATTTGGGAAGATGATGAAAATATAATAGCAGGCAAAGACCTGACAGCTGGTGGAACATGGATGGGAATCAACAAATCAGGTCGCTTCAGTGCATTGACCAACTATCGAGATATAGCAAACATCAAACAAAATGCTCCAAGCAGAGGCGACCTTACCAGGAAGTATCTTTCAGAAGAAATCTCGGATCAAAACTTCTTTGATTTCTTCAAACCAACTTTGAGTGATTTTAATGGGTTTAATATTCTCAACGGTAATTTTGATCAACTTACCTACTTCAATAACGAGCATCAACAGTTAATTGAAATCAAACCGGGGATATACGGATTAAGTAATGCGTTTCTGGATACAAATTGGCCAAAGGTCTCCCGGGCAAAAGAGATGTTTTCAAGCATTGTGAAGGCAGAAGAACCGCAGACTAATGATTTAATCAATTTCCTTCAAGACAAAACACAAGCGGAAGACAAAGATCTACCTGAGACAGGTCTTTCATATGAAATGGAAAAAGTAGTATCATCAATGTTTATTGAATCCGCTAATTATGGAACATGTTGCTCAACTGTTTTGACTGTAGATTATAGTGGCAAAGGAAGGATCACAGAAAGGTCATATCCCGTAGGTAATAGGTCTGACGAAATTAAAAGCTTCGAATTTGATTGGAAAGCTGAAGCCTGAGACAATAAAGTGACTAAGAATTCATTTTGAAATTATGAGATATCGATTTCTATTCCTATTACTTAGTGTAACCATTCTTGGTTTGACTTCCTGTGGTGATGATATCCAGGATCCACTTCAAGGCATTCCATTAAAAGGAGAAATAGAAGGCCAGGAATGGGAGTATACTGTGGGGAAAGCATTTTTCAGCTTAGCAAATCAATCTTATCAAATTGAATTGTTTAATACACCTAATGTAAATGATGGCTGTACGGTTTTTGGTGGCAACAGTGCATTTGTTAGTTTCGAAATTCCAACATCAGAGCAAACCATCAACCAACCCAGTGCAATCTATCAATCGCTCACTTTTCATTTCGAAGATTCTCAAACCGCATTTACTGCAACAACCGGATATGTTGAGATAATATTGATCAACAATTTTGAAGTTAGAGGTATCATTAACTCACGGTTTGATGAAGAAAACTACGTGGAAGGCATATTTTCAGCTACTTTGTGTAACTGATTTCGATTTATACCAGAAAAATTCCGGTTTATTCATCCAATCTCCAAGCTTGCTGTAGCTCTTTTAATATTCGGGTAGTTTTAAACTACTTTAGTATTACCAAATTTAAAGATCACAGCTATGAATTACGTTATTGAACCTACTAGAAATACTCCTTTTGTAAATTTTGACTTTGACGCTGGTGTCTTTGAACTTAAAGGCATTTCCAGTCCGGAAAATTCTTTAGACTTTTATAACCCGATCTTTGAGGCCGTTGATAACTTCAACAATGAGAAATTAGAAGTGAACATGGCTTTGGAATACTTTAACACAAGTTCATCGAAGTGTTTATATCAGATTTTTAAATCCATTAAGAAACTACATACTGGCGGAACACAGGTTGTGGTAAATTGGATTTATGATGAGGAAGATGAAGATATGCGTGAGGTAGGCGAGGATTACAGTGACATCCTTGACCTTGAAATGAACTATATGGCATTGAGTGTTTAACGACATATTTAAACATCACCACTATCTTTCATCCAGCTCTAATAGGGCTGGATTTTTTATGTAAAATGCCTTATTAACGACCCTATTGTCCGATTCAGGCATAAAATCACACCTTAAGTAGCAATAAATTCCTGTTCATCGCGAATTTTTACATATCTTTAAAAATCGAGGGTTCACAGTAAGGATGGGCCCATCCATCGAATAAAAAATAATGCGACACCAAACCGTCGTATATTAGTGGTAGATCAGCTTAGGGAAAAAGGCAAAATCAATAGACAATTAAAGATTTATCACTATGCAGTTATTTCTAGAACCGACAAAAAATACTCCTTATGTGAACATGGATGCTCACAAGGGTATTATTGAGTTTAGAGGAGTATCTAGCCCGGAGAACTCATTGGCTTTTTACGAGCCGGTGTTTGAAACACTAGACGCATATAAAAATACTAGCGGAACTGAACTTGAAGTGAACATGGCATTCGTTCATTTCAACACAAGTTCCTCCAAGTGTCTCTTCGACATCTTCAAGCAAATCAAAAGAATCAGCAACTCAGGACGGGAAGTAACCATTAACTGGTTTTATGATGAGTATGATGATGATATGAAAGAAGTAGGAGAAGACTATAGTGAAATTCTTGATATGGAATTTATGTACCATATCATGGATGAAGACGAATAATGATAACTAAACCAGCTTCACGTTAAACGACTAAAACTATTATCCATTTTTAAGCGGCTCAGACCATGTTACAAGAAATTGCGGAACCATTAGCAAAATCCTCCAAGAAAAAAGACAAGTACACAATTCTATTTGTGGACGATGAGGTTATCAACCTGAGGCTATTTTCAGTAGCGTTCAGAAGAGACTTTAACGTAATCACTGCATCCTCAGGTGCAGAAGCGTTGGAAGTCTTAGATAACAATGACGTCAAACTTATCCTGACTGACCAACAGATGCCAGGTATGTTGGGGACTGAATTCTTAGAAAAAACAATCGAAAAATACCCTGACGTAATCAGAATGATCGTTACAGGTTTCGCAGATATCGATGCGATTGCTCAGGCGGTAAATAAGGTAGGTATCTATAAGTATATCACAAAGCCTTGGGATAACAGAGAGCTTAAGTTAACAATGGATAAGGCTCTTGAAACTTACGAGCTTAAAAATGAAAGAAACAATTTGGTTAAAAAACTGGAGGAAGCCAATCAGAGTCTGGAGCAAAAAGTAGAGGAAAGAACAAAGGAATTAACGGAAGCAAACAAAAGACTTACAAGTAGTTTAACCTACGCCAAAACGATTCAAGAAGCGATCTTGCCTGCAGAACAAGAAGTGGTTGCTAATTTTGGAGATGCATTTATTCTGTATAAACCGTTTGAGCACGTAAGTGGAGATTTCTTCTGGCATGCTCAACTAAATGATGGAAGAAAAGAACTTGAAATACTAGCTGTGGTAGATTGTGTGGGTCACGGTGTAGCAGGAGCTCTGCTTAGTATGATTGGAGAATCGTTACTCGATAAAATTGTTAATGAAAAAGGTATCTACAGACCTGATGATATTCTTAGCAACATGGAAGATGGCCTTCTAAGAATGCTTGGTAAGACTGACAAAGAAGGAAAGGAAACAATGGACGCATCGATTGTTGTAATTGACAAGAAGCGAAACAAATTAGAATTCGCTGGTGCTAGTCAGAACCTTCTCTATGTTAAAGATGGTGCGATCGAGACTATCAAAGGAACAAGAATGTCAATAGGTGGAGTAAGAGCTGGGGAGAAGGACTTTGAAGCTGAACAACTTAATCTTGAAGGTGTTCAGGCGATTTACATGCAATCTGATGGGTACAGAGATCAATTAAGCCCGCAAGGAAAAATCACTATCAGAAGAGTAAAAGAAATTCTAGAAAAGATATACGACAAACCTATGCAACAGCAGAAGGAGTATCTTGATAAATTCATCATGAAATGGATGGATGGAGAAGATCAAACCGATGATATAACTGTGGTAGGTATCAAAATCTAGTGATAAACAACATGGCACAATAAAAAAGGCGAATCATCCGATTCGCCTTTTTTATTTTATGGGATAAAAGTAGTTTTTAAACTACCGCTTCTTCTAAATAACTCTCCACTGGAATACAGCTGCACATTAAGTTTCTATCACCATAAGCGTTATCAATTCTACTTACAGTAGGCCAGAACTTATTTTCTCTAACATACTGTAGTGGATAAACCGCTTTCTGTCTCGAATATGGTCTGTTCCACTCATCTGCCAACGCGATCTTAGCAGTGTGTGGGGCATTTTTCAACACATTATCATCTTTATCAGCCTGACCGTTTGCAATCTCATCTATCTCAGCTTTGATATTAATCAACGCATCACAGAATCTATCCAGCTCAGGTTTTGTTTCACTTTCCGTTGGCTCGATCATCATTGTTCCGGCTACTGGGAAACTAACTGTAGGCGCGTGGAATCCATAATCCATTAACCTTTTAGCAATATCCTCTACTTCAATTCCAAGTGGCTTAAACCCTCTACAATCAACAATCATCTCGTGAGCGTTTCTACCATTTTTACCTGAGTAAAGAATTTCAAAATGATCCTGCAATCTGTATTTCATATAATTGGCGTTAAGAATAGCCAATTCTGTAGCCAACTTAAGTCCATCCGCTCCCATCATTCTGATATAAGCATATGAAATAGTAAGAATACTCGCGCTTCCAAAAGGAGCAGCAGATATTCCAGTAATAGCATTGTCTCCTCCTGTTTTAACTACTTTGTTACCAGGTAAGAATGGTGCCAGGTGTTCTGCAACACCAATTGGTCCCATACCAGGTCCACCACCACCATGAGGAATACAGAAAGTTTTGTGAAGGTTAAGGTGACAAACATCTGCACCAATATTCGCAGGACTTGTCAAACCCACCTGGGCATTCATATTAGCACCATCCATGTAAACCTGTCCACCGTTTTGGTGAATGATCTCACATATCTCCTGAATGCTTTCTTCAAATACACCGTGCGTTGAAGGATATGTTACCATTAATGCAGCCAGGTCGTCTTTGTGAGCTTCAGCTTTCTCTTTAAGGTCAGAAACATCAATGTTACCAAGCTCATCGCATTTCACAATCACAACCTTCATTCCAGCCATAACAGCACTTGCAGGATTGGTACCATGTGCTGATGATGGAATAATGGCAATATTTCTATGTGAGTCACCATTATTTCTGTGGAATTCCCTAATTACCATCAATCCGGCATACTCACCTTGAGCTCCTGAATTTGGTTGTAATGAGGTGCTATGAAAACCAGTAATTTCACTCAACCAATCCTCAAGATTCTTACACATCTCAAGATAACCTTCTACCTGATTTGAAGGAGCAAATGGATGAATCTCCGAGAACTCCGGCCAGCTTACTGGAATCATCTCAGTAGTAGCATTCAGTTTCATGGTACAAGAACCAAGTGAAATCATGGAATGTACCAATGACAGATCCTTGTTTTCTAATCTCTTTATATATCGCAACATTTCATGCTCAGCATGATATTGATTGAATACTGGATGTTCCAAATATGCAGTTTCCCTGTTCAACTCAGCAGGAAAACTGTAATTAACAGCAGATGCCGCCTCGTTAAGATCGAATGAAATTTTCTTGCCTAGTACTTCTTCAAAGGTTGAAACAACTGTTCTGATATCTGCAGGAGTATGAGTCTCATCGAAAGAAATGCCAATTGCTCCATTTTCAAAATATCTAAAGTTAGCTCCTTTAGCCTCTGCTATTTCTTTCACTTTCGAAGTGTCTGCACCAACTATTTTGAGGGTGTCAAAGTAGTGTTTATTTTCATTCGAAAGTCCAATGTCTTCCAGTGCTTTCTCGGTTAATGCCGCCAAACCATGGATTCTTGACGCAATACCTTTCAACCCTGCCGGCCCGTGGTATACTCCGTACATTCCAGCCATTACAGCTAATAATACCTGAGCAGTACAGATATTGGATGTAGCTTTTTCTCTTCTTATGTGTTGCTCCCTTGTTTGGAGTGCCATTCGATAAGCATCGTTACCATCTTTATCCTTACTGACTCCAATGATTCTTCCTGGGATATTTCTTTTGTAAGCTTCTTTCGTAGCAAAGTATGCAGCATGAGGACCTCCAAATCCCATTGGAACTCCTAATCTTTGGCTAGTCCCTACAACGACATCTGCTCCCATTTCACCTGGAGGTGTTAAAAGTGTAAGGCTTAATAAATCTGCAGCAACGGTTACGAAAACATTATTCTCTTTAGTAGCAGCGATTAGATCTGAGTAATTTACTACTGAACCATCACCATTTGGATATTGAAGCATCAACCCGAAATAGCTCTCATCGGTAGGATCGAAGTTCCCTAGTTGATCGATTACTAATTCAATTTCAAAAGGCTCTGCTCTTGTTTGTAATACATCAATAGTCTGAGGGAAAACACAGGAATCAACAAAGAACTTCATTGCCGATTTCTTTGGCCCTTTTCTTAAACCATACTGCATAATCATTGCCTCAGCTGCAGCAGTTGCCTCATCCAATAAAGATGCATTTGCTATTTCCATCCCAGTTAAATCTGTAACAATAGTCTGGAAATTAATTAGAGCCTCTAATCTTCCTTGAGCAATTTCGGCCTGGTATGGAGTATAAGCAGTGTACCATCCCGGATTCTCCAAAACATTTCTTTGAATTACGGTAGGAACAACACAATTATAATATCCCATTCCAATGAACGACTTGAATATTTGGTTCTTTCCTGCCAACTCTTTGAATTGTTTGAGGAACTGGAATTCATTCAAGGTCTCAGGTAATTCTAATGGTTTTTTCAACCTAATAGATTCCGGTACAGTTTGACTGATAAGTTCGTCGATGGATGATGCGCCAATGGCTTTTAACATTTCTGAGATTTCTGCCTCATTTGGCCCGTTGTGTCTACTTTCAAAGGCCACCCGTTGATTCAAATCGATCGTCATGTGGTGTTATGTTTTCTAAGTGTTGCTTATCAACCGCAAAGGTATATTTTATTGATCAAAAAATCTTAATTCCCTGATCAACCAATTGCATAATAAATATGTTCGAATTACCTAAAAAAATGTATTTTGAGCTTGCGGCACATATGACTATTATTGCCACTACCTTAAAAATCACTTATATGCAGAAATTGATCTCAACATTAGCTTTAGTTTTGGTCGCAACCATGGTTTTAGCTCAAAGTAAACAGTCCAAGAAATTTGCAAAATCCATCAATGAAAATGACCTGTATAATCGACTTGCTGTTTTAGCATCGGACAGCCTTGAAGGAAGAGAAACTGGAACTGCAGGTCAAAAGAAAGCAGCAGATTATATTTCATCCAGATTTAAAGAATTTGGTTTTGAAGGCCCGGTTAAGTCTAATGAGGGAAGCAATTACTATCAGAAATTTAATCTGTATAAACTGAATGATAAGGACATCTACATTAGTGCAGGTGATAAAAAGTTAGAGTTTCTAAGTGACTTCATGTCGTTTGGAGGTACTAATACTGAAGGAGAAGTTTCTAAACAGGTAGTATATCTAGGCGATGGTACTAACATTGACTCTGTAGACTTGAAAGGCAAAATAGGTTCATTCTATACTTCAAAAAGCAATTGGCGAGATATAGCTGCTAAAATTACAGAGGCCGGAGCTGAGGGAACACTTGCTTTTATGGGTGCAACCGATGATATCTTCGATCAAAGTTTAAATCGCATGAAATCATTTATTGGCGGCAACAGATTGACCTTGAATAAACCAGCTCCAAGTACAGATCAATGGCTGTTTTTTGTGCCTCCGTCCTTCGCAAATGAACTATTCAACAAACCTCTTGATTCATTAAAACTACAAAGCGACATATCAGGCATTTCGGGTGAATTGAAGGTAAGTCTCAATAGGTCTATTCAGACAGTTGAGAGTGAAAATGTATTAGGTTATTTACCCGGCACAGATTTGAAAGATGAATTGCTTGTAATCACAAGTCACTACGACCATTTAGGGGTAAGAGATGGAGAAGTCTACAATGGAGCAGATGATGATGGATCTGGAACAACCAGCTTATTGGAAATAGCCCAGGCATTCTCTCTTGCCAAAGCAAAAGGTAAAGGTCCGAGGAGAAGCATTTTATTTATGACGGTTTCTGGCGAAGAAAAAGGATTGCTTGGATCAGATTACTATACTCAAAACCCGGTGTTTGATTTAGCCAAAACCGTGACCAACCTAAATATTGATATGGTAGGAAGAGTTGACCCTGATCACGAAGGGAAACCAGATTATGTATATGTAATTGGCGCTGACAAACTTTCCACTGAGCTTCATGAGCTTTCAGAAGAAATCAATAGGAATACATTAAAATTAGATTTTGATTACAAATACAATGATGAAAATGATCCAAATAGATTCTACTACCGTTCCGATCATTACAATTTTGCAAAAAACAATATTCCAATCATTTTCTACTTTAATGGAGTTCATGCAGACTATCATAAGCCAACAGATACTGTAGAAAAGATTAATCTTGCTCTAATGAAAAAGAGAGCACAAGTAATTTTCTATACTGCCTGGGAAATTGCTAATCGTGATTATCGGGTAAAACTGGATTAGGAGAGGAATGATTCTTGCGGGGTTAGGTTCTAAACCTACTCCCCACAAGATCTTTTCAACCAGCTATGGAAAGAAAGACTTTAACATCTTCCTATCACAAATTTAAAACAAAATTCTTTTTACGCAAATTTATTATCAAAAGATAAGATGCCTCCACAGAAAATATGGCATTTAACGGCGATTAGGCCGCTTTTTTTTATGAAAATTTTTAGATTTTTTATTCTTTTTCTCATGAAACGCCCCCTTATAGTCCGGGTTTTCAAGCTTCTTTTGCCTATCAATTTCCCTTGCCATGTCCTGACTTTCTGATTTTTCAGTTTTGAAAACCTCCACAGTACCAGGCAATTCTGATCTTGGAATTTCCTTCTTGATCAATTTTTCGATCTTTTCTATATGATATTCCTCCGCAGGATTCATAAAAGTGATGGCTTTTCCAGTCTTCTCAGCCCTTCCTGTTCTTCCGATACGATGTACATAATCCTCGTAAATTATAGGAACATCAAAATTGATAACATGTGACACATCAGAAATATCAATTCCTCTTGCCACTACATCTGTAGCGACTAAAACACCAAGTTCCCCTTCTGAAAAGCTATTAATCGCATTAAGTCTACTGTTTTGATCTTTATTCCCATGAATCACCCTTACCTCTTTGGTAACTTTTCTTTGAATGAACTTGAATACATTATCTGCACTAGCCTTCGTTCTTGTAAAAATGATAGTTTTCTTTATTTCTTCAGACTTATCATACGTTTCCAGCAAATACTCCAGTAGTGCAATTTTGGTTCGGATATTAGGTATGGCAAATAACTCTTGTTCCACAGTTTCTGCTGTCATTACCTCAGGAGTCACCTTCACAACCTCTGGATATTCCAGAAATTCTTGTGAGAGTTCAACTACCTTATCAGGCATAGTTGCCGAAAAGAGTAGGTTTTGTCTCTTCACTGGAATGATTTCAAGAATTTTCCTAATCTGAGGCATAAACCCCATGTCCATCATTTTATCCGCTTCATCCAGAACAAGTGTCTTTATGTGTTTTGTGATAAATAGCTGTTCACGGTAAAAATCCATAAATCGCCCAGGTGTAGCAACTAAAACGTCCACCCCACCTTCAAGACTTTCCTTCTGCACTTTAGTTCCAGATCCGCCATAAATTGCAGCATACTTGATATCCAGGTAGGAAGAAAACATAGCCACATGATCCTTTATTTGAATTGCCAATTCCCTTGTTGGTGCTAATATCAACACTCTTGGGTTTTGAGGCTGATGATATTTTGCCTTCATCAACAGAGGCAATACAAAAGCGGCTGTTTTACCAGTTCCGGTTTGGGCTACTCCCATCACATCATGGCCAGCATTTATGAGCGGTATTGTTTTTTGCTGTACTTCAGTAGGAGCTGAATAGCCAGCTTCGTCAATTGCATTCAACAATTGTCGATTTAAACCTAATTCTTCAAACGACGTGGTGGGATTAGACATTAAAGCTTGGTAATTTTGGGTCAAAGAAAAATTGAATATGAGTAATTATCTGATTGTCAACGCAAATATAGTCAATGAAGGAAAGGTCACTTCAGGAGACGTCCTAATTCGTAATGGAAGAATTGAGAAAATTGCCAATTCCATTGCTCCGGAAGGCAATTTGGAAACAATTGATGCTAACGGATCTTATCTTATTCCTGGTGTAATAGATGATCAGGTGCACTTCAGAGAGCCGGGCTTAACACACAAAGCCAACATCCAAACGGAATCAAGAGCTGCAGTAGCTGGCGGAATTACTTCGTTTATGGAAATGCCAAATACGGTTCCAAATGCACTTACCCAGGAACTACTTCAGGATAAGTATGACATTGCGGCAAAGACATCAATGGCGAACTACTCATTTTTTATGGGTGCTTCCAATGACAATCTGGAAGAAGTGTTGAAGACAAACAGAAAGGATGTTTGTGGAATTAAAATTTTCATGGGATCCAGCACTGGAAATATGCTGGTAGATAATGAGAAGACACTCGCAAGTATTTTTAGCAATGCAGAGCTGATTATTGCAACTCATTGTGAGGATGAAGAAACAGTAAGAAGAAATACCGAGATCTACAGAGAAAAGTATGGTGAATCAATGCCATTCAAATACCATCCGGAAATCAGAAGTGAAGAGGCATGCTACTTATCTTCAAGCTTTGCATCAGGACTTGCAAGAAAACATGGCGCCAGACTACATATTCTACATATAAGTACAGCAAAAGAGACTGAATTATTTGACAACAACATTCCTCTGAAAGACAAGAAAATAACCTCTGAAGCTTGTATTCATCACTTGTGGTTCAATGATTCTTTCTACGATACCAAGGGTGCATTCATCAAATGGAATCCTGCAGTTAAGACTGAAGAAGACAGAAATGGTATTTGGAAGGCATTATTGGATGATAGAATAGATGTGATTGCCACAGACCATGCACCTCACACTTTGGAAGAGAAGGCAAACGGATATTTTAGTGCACCAAGTGGAGGTCCTTTAGTACAGCACTCTTTAGTTGCAATGATGCAATTTGAAAAACAAGGAAAAATATCAATTGAGCGAATTGTTGAGAAAATGTGTCACAACCCAGCAATTCTATTTGAGATTAAAGAAAGAGGTTATATCAGAGAAGGCTACCACGCTGATTTGGTTTTAGTTGATCCAAATAAGGCTTGGGAAGTGAATAGATCGAACGTTTTAGCAAAATGTGGTTGGTCTCCATTTGAAGGAGAGACTTTTGGTTCTTCCGTAACACATACGTTTATAAATGGAGAATTAGCTTACAACAACGGCAAATTCAATGAACAACTGTTTGGTCAAAGATTGTTGTTTGATCGAGATTAAAAATTCTTTGGGTTGCATTGTTGGAAATAAAAATTTGGAATTATAACTTTGCAATCCTTTCACAAACGGTGGTTGTAGTTCAGTTGGTTAGAACGCCTGATTGTGGTTCAGGAGGTCGTCGGTTCGAGTCCGATCTTCCACCCACCAAGAAGTCCAGAAGCAATTCTGGACTTTTTTTATTTTTAATCCTGTACTTCCCAGAAACTAAAGTTTGAGATTTCAACCAAACCTCAATCTAGTCGACTAATTAAATCTACGCCAATCAATGTCCTAACTCCCTATTCCAAGGACGGGTCTAAGTATTATCCTCATCTATTTAAACTCAAGACTCAAAATTCAAAACTCAACTTCCAACCTAGTCTCAAGAATATTGTTATCTTTCAGTTAGAAAATTTAACCACTTTACCAAAAAGCAATTTATTATGGGTAAACCATTTTTTGTTGTAATTCTACTCGCTATCTCCACGGCCGTATCGGCCCAATCCAATTCAGATAAACTGATTGAAATGATGAACGGTTCCTTTTCAAGTAAGGAACAATCTGCATCAAACGAATCCTACTTAGAAATCAACCTCCATATGTACAGAATATGGGAGGATTTTGATGAAATCTATTTTTATGTAGAACAAGCTGCCGCAGACACTCCTGACAAGCCATATAGACAAAGAGTTTATATGATCGAAGAAACTGGTGATGGTGAGTTTAAAAGTACAATTTACACTTTCCACAATGAAAGGTATTTTGCTGGGAAATGGAAAGACTTATCCTTCTTTGAAAACTTTGACAACACTATTTTAAGTGAAAAAGAAGGATGTGATGTCATGTTGAAATTGGAAGGATCTGGATTTGTAGGCTCCACTAATGGCAAAGACTGCAAAAGTGAATTACGCGGTGCATCTTATGCGACATCAGAAGTTAAAATCAGTGCAGATCAGCTCTCCAGCTGGGATAGGGGTTTCGATAGCTCAGACGCACAGGTTTGGGGAGCAACTGAAGGACCATACATATTCAAGAGACTTTAATCCATGCAGATATTACTGATTGGCGGTAATGGAACAATAGGTAAAACTGTTGCTGAAAAGCTGCGCCAAAAGCATGAAGTTATAATTGCTGGGCGCTCTAATGGGGATGTAATTGTTGACATTGAAGATGAACACACGATTCATTCAGCTTACAAAAAATATCCTGAATTAGATGCTGTAGTATGTATTGCAGGTGAGGCCAGATGGGCGCCACTTACAGAAATGACAAATGAAGACTTTTATATCGGCATCAGAAGTAAACTAATGGGACAAGTAAACCTGGTCCGGCTTGGGTTACAATATCTGAAACCAGGTGGATCGTTTACACTAACCACTGGAGTCTTAGCTGATGACCCAGTAGACAAGACTACCAGTGCAGCTATGGTAAATGGTGCATTACATAGCTTCGTTAAAGCCGCTGCTTTGGAAATTGATCAAGACAGAAGAATTAATGTAGTAGCTGCCGGTTTGGTAGAGGATGCTGCAGAAAAATATGAGGACTATTTTCCTGGCCATAATCCAGTTCCAATGGATAAGGTAGTTAATGGTTACTTAAAGAGTATTCTGGGAAAGGTTAACGGACAAATTATCCGAGTACTGGAGTAAACACACATATTTGCTTAACAAAAAAAAGGGAGACCAGTTTGGTCTCCCTTTTTTAATTCCTAATATCGAATTTCAAAATCCTAAATTATAGGTTTGAATAATTTTCAGAATAGTATAACATCTGCTCAGTGAAGTCTGCTGGGTATTCAACTTTCACATCTGTGATATTTCCACTGTCATCAGTAACAGGAACAAGCACTGGGTTAATGAATCCACCATATGGTGCAGATTTAAGCGCCTCTGCTCTCTCTAATACCTGAGCATGCAATTCCTGATCAACCTGAACTCCGTAGTTCTCAATCAAATTCTTACCAGCTTCATAATCTCCTTCAGATTTAACTCTTTGAACTTCTCTAAGTAGTTGTCCGAATAGATCTCTAAGTTTGTCGTATTCGTTTACTACAAAGTAAGTCTTTCCGTCTTTCTCTTTTCTTTCAATGACATTATCAGCCTGACCTTTCTCAAAAGCCCATTTGGCAATCATTTGACGGTTTCTCATGTGAGCTTCCTCAACAACTTCTCCTGGCTCAAGTCTTCTCAACTGCATCATCAATCCATTTTTGATGTAGCTATCGTAAGCTTCTTTCCCAACGTCCAGACTTGGAATTAATCCTAATTCAATCAATTTTGGATCTAACAAGTAGTAAAGAGCAACTAAATCCGCTCTACCTTCTTCAAGAGCAGATGCATAACTCTTTAAAGTTTCTTTTGGCGTCCCAACACCTGGGTTAAGTTTACCAGAAGCGTGACCAATTACTTCGTGAAGTGCAGTATGTAATTTATCACTTAGCGCACCGTGTTCCTTAGATAAAGCAACTTCCTCATCTGTATAAGAAAACTCAGCAAGAAGCCCGGAACCAGCCGCTTCTCCGTAAGCAGCGACAATATTTCCTAAGCTAACCGATTTAGAACCATGCTCAGCTCTGATCCAGTTTGCATTTGGAAGGTTAACACCAATTGGAGTTGATGGAGAAGCGTCACCAGCTTCACCAGCAACATTTACTACTTTGTAAGTAACACCAACTACATTCTCCTTCTTATGCTCATCCATAATTGGTGAGTTGTCTTCAAACCACTGAACATTATCAGAAAGAATTTTCATCCTGTCAGAAGCTTCAAAATCTTTAATCTCAACGATCGACTCGAAAGAACCTCTGTAACCTTTAGGGTCATTATATACTTCAATAAAACTGTTAATGTAATCGATATCTCCTTCAGTCGCTTGAACCCATGCGATATTGTATGCATCCCATGTTTCTAAGCTTCCAGTTTTATAGTATTCGATTAAAAGATCTAACGCCTTCTTCTGTGGCTCGTTTTCAGCTACACCTGAAGCTTTTTCCAACCAACCGATGATTTTATCAATAGCAGGACCATATAATCCTCCTGATTTATAAACCTCTTCTACTAGGTTACCATTCTCGTCTCTGGAAAGTCTGGAGTTTAATCCGTGAGAAAGAGGTCTGTTTGGATCTGGGTTTGTTTTCTTAGAGTAAAATTCATCTACTTCATCAGCAGTAACATCAGGAGCATAGAAATTAACAGCTGATCCCGCAAGAAGTCCTTTTTCCGGATCTAGGTTTACTTTCTTTGCATCAAGGTTTGGATCAAATAGTACATCTGCTACTTCAGAAGCCAATTCCGTATTGGTTGCTTCCAATAAAGAGTTGAAATACTCTCTTGAAAACTCCGGCATAATCTTGTTATTGGAGTAATGATGGTGAATTCCATTTGAGAACCAAATTCTTTTAGTGTAAACCATGAATTTACCCCAGTCTTCTGAATTCTTATCTCCACTGTAATTCTTTACAATATTTTCCAATGCTTTTCTCACAGTCAGATTGTGACGATAGTTTTGACTATACATAATATCACGTCCCTCTAAACCTGCTTGAGTTAGGTAATAAACCAACTCTTTTTGCTTTGGAGTAAGTTTATCGAATCCTGGTATGCGATATCTGATGATTTTTAAGTCAGCGAATTGCTCTGATAGGTAATTAAAGTCTCCTTCTGTGGTTTCTTTTGTATCCCCTTTATCTGTTTCGGCGGGAGGAGTACATGCAATTGCAACTACTGCTAATAGTAGTAACCAATAGCTTCTTCTTAGTAGGCTCATTTAGTTGTTTATCGTTTAGTAACTTCCAAAAAATTAGATCAGCAATTTAATCTTCTCATTGCTAATAGTCAAATACCTACATCTCGCACATAGTTTTTGCAAATGTTAAAAATGGTGAAATCGCCTACCGTTGGTGTAACTATTTGATCCATAAGAGGTCATACTTTCGTATTTTAGAAAAAACTCAAATAAAAGATGATCAAAAATTACCTAACCGTCGCGTTCAGGCATCTGATGCGACAACCATCCTATGCCCTGCTCAATATTCTGGGGCTTACAATTGGCATAGTCAGCAGTTTACTCATACTACTCTATGTTTCCAATGAATTATCGTTTGACAATTACCATAAAAATGGTGACAGATTATATCGTATTTCCTCCGATATCAGTGAACCAGACAATTCATTCAGGTGGGCCACTACTCAACTACCACTTGGACGAACACTTGCAACAGAATTTTCTGAAGTAGAATCTTATGTGAGATTTGTGGATGCTGGTCGGGTGAAATTTGAAAGGAATGACCAGAACTACTTTGAAGAAGAAGTTTACATTGTTGATTCCACTGTCTTTGATCTATTTTCATATAACCTCATAAGTGGAGATCCTAAAAAGGTATTGGAAACACCAAATTCCATTGTAATTAATCAATCCCTGGCTAAAAGGATTTTTGGTAACGGCAATCCATTAGGAGAACTACTTGAAACTGAACAAAGAACTTATCAGGTAACTGGAGTTTTCGAGGATGTTCCTGATAACTCTCACATCCAGCCTAGAGCATTGATTGCGATTAATTCCATTCCAGATTTAAACAATGCTACAAATTGGGGTTCATTCAACATTTACACCTATGTACTTTTAACTGAATCCGCACAACCGAAAGAAGTTGAAGCTAAGCTTACAGACATCATTGACAAATATGTAGCAGTAATTTTTGATCAATTCAATATCACGATTAAATATGAAATGATAGCTGTTCCTGAAATACATCTTTATTCTACTTTCCTTGGAGAACCGGAACCTCTGGGAGATATGAAATACATTTATATCTTCTCTGCAATTGCGCTTTTCCTAATTGTTATTGCATGTATTAACTATATGAATCTAAGTACCGCCAGATCTATGAAAAGATCACTAGAGGTAGGAATTAGAAAAGTGATGGGTGCTCACAGAAGCTCATTGGTAAGGCAGTTTTTATCAGAATCGATATTGATTACAATAGTTTCGGTTGTGATTGCACTTATTCTGGTAATCATTCTTGTGCCAGTACTTAATGATCTTTTGAGTACCAATATGCTTATAGGTAATCTTTTGTCACCACAAATACTCTTGACTATAGTTGGCATCATACTGCTAACAAGTGTATTGAGTGGTAGTTACCCTGCATTTTACTTGTCGGCATTTAAGCCTGCAGTTGTTTTGAAAGGTAGAAACACAAAAAACTCAGGAAATTCACTTCTTAGAAAGTTTTTGGTTGGTGTGCAGTTTGCCTTATCCATATTCATGTTGGTAGGGACTTTAATTATCTACAACCAGATGAAGTTTCTGGAAGAAAAAGATCTTGGGTTCGATAAGGAAAGGATTGTTAGGCTTGCCTTGAATAACCAGTCACAAAGAGATAAGTGGTCCGTTTTGAAAACGAAATTGATGCAGAACAGTGAAATCGAGTCTGTGGCATCATCAAATTCTAGTCCTGGGCAAGGATATGGCAAAAACGTAATGAGCGTTGAGACCAAAGATGGTGCCATGGAAGATTTTGGAATTGATCTATTCGCTGTTGATTATGACTATTTCCCAACTTTAGATATCGATATTCTTCAAGGAAGAAACTTCTCCACAGAGTATGTAACTGATACAGCAGCCGCTGTAATCGTAAATGAAGCTATGGTCGAAAGAATCGGTTGGGATGATCCAATTGGGAAGAAGTTTAGATTTCCTGGTGATAGCATTAGAACATTTAGAGTGGTTGGAATTGCAAAAGATTATCATCACAGGTCGCTTTATAATCCAATTGAAGCAATTCTGTTCTTCCCAAGTTTTGATAATCAATTAGCTTTAATTAAAACATCTGGGAATACTCAAGCAGCTGTAAAGGCTATTAACAATGTTTGGGATGAGGTATTTCCTGGTGTTCCATTTGAATACTCATTCCTTGATGAGGAATTTATGGAACAATATGAATCAGACAGACTTAGAGGAAGGTTATTTTTAGGGTTCGCTGCAATGATGATATTAATTGCTTGTCTTGGGCTATTAGGTTTGGCTTCATTCATCGCAGAGCAAAGAACGAAAGAGATCAGTATTAGAAAAGTGCTTGGGGCAAATGTGAAAGGTTTGGTAACACTTCTTGTGAAGGACTTTGTTTGGCTGGTTCTGTTGGGAGCTATACCAGCATTTGTTGCAGGGTACTTTTTAATGAACGATTGGCTACAAAATTTCGAATATCATATAAACATTAATGCTATACATTTTCTTATAGTGCTGGCGATCATATTAATGATCACAATTTTCACCACTGGTTATCATGCTTTAAGGGCTGCTTCCAGTAACCCAGCAGAGAATTTGAAGTATGAATAATTAGATTGCCTAAAGTGAACAAATGAAGGTCGATCAATTGCTGATCGGCCTTTTTTGTTATTAGTTCTTTGTTCCTGGTTCTTAGTTTATAGGATAGTTTTGGTGGTTAACAGCACTGATTGAATATTATCATGTGCCTAGGCTAAGATCCTTTCGACAAGTCCTTAAAAACCCACTTACACGAGAATATTTCAATTAAAACCAACACCCTAAAACAAAAAAAACCGGCCTGCCGCAGCAAACCGGTTTATTTATTAAGCTAGGTGTTAATTAGTTACCTTGAAGCTCCGTTACCGGAGTTGGGAAGGCGTCTAGAATGTTATCACCAGTTCTATCCACCGGCAGTTCACTTAGACGATTGTATCTTCTTAAGTCAATCCATCTGTGACCTTCACCAAATAATGAATATCTTCTTTGAGTCAACAATTCATCTACTAATGCTGCATCAGTTGTAGCACCACTATATGCCGGTAAACCAGCGGCAGTTCTTACTATGTCAATAGCAGCAACTGCTTCAGCATTATCTGATCCGATGTTAGCTTCAGCCCACATTAAAACTAACTCCTCATTTCTCATAATTGGAACTGGATCCACATTACTGCTGTAAAGTTGAACCTGGTTAGTTCCGGTTAACCCATCAAAGCTAACAGGTCCAGAAGCAAAAACAATTGTCTTCTCCGCAACACGTGTATCTAATGGATCTGCATCGTTTACCCAAGAATCATGAGCCATATACTCTTGCCCTGATTGATCTGCGATATAGAATAATGAGTTTGAAATATCATTACCTGTTAATCCAAAGATATGAGCAGGACCGGCATCCAAATCTCCAGTTAAGTTCAGGAATGAAGCATTTAATGCAGTTCTGGCAGCAGCCGCGTTATTTTGATAAATAGCAACTCTGGCAGCAACTGCTCTGTTAAACTCAGCAAAAGTTGCCGGAGTATCAAACCCTGCAAAACCTGAGCTGATAGCGAAATCAAACTCATCTCCAGCACTGCTTAATTCAGTGTTGGCTTCAGTTAACAAAGCTTGAATTTCAGTCAATGCAGCCTGGTAATCCAAATTAGGACCTAAATTTTCAGGATCAGAAACATCTATTCTTATTCCGTTTGTCCACTGTCTGTTTGCAACCATCATTAAAGCATAAGCCTTTAATGTCTTAGCATATCCAAAATATCCATTTTTAGTCGCATCATCGAAACCAGCTGCAGAGTTTTCAACTGCTACCTCAACCAAGTTAGCAGACTGTACAACCTTGTACCAAGCAGCGTATGCTCTTGTAGTTAAGAATCCATTGTTATCTAGTGGCCCTTTAAGGATTTCTCCGGTGTATCTAGGGTCAACCTGAGTCAGGTCATTATACTCTCTTCCGATAATACTTACCGTCTGGAAATGAAAACTAAGATCATTTCTCATAACTGCTTCCAAACCAACTGCAAGAAGTCTAACGTCCGCCTCAGTTGCACCGTCCAGGAAGCTCTCAAATGTTGGAGCATTTGGGTTTTCAATTGGATCTAATTCACAAGAGAACACCATCAAAATGCCTGCTCCAAATACTAAGATTTTATTTAATATATTTTTCATTTTATTAAAGTCTTTTGATTTAGAAACTAACATTTAGGTGAAGATTGAAGAATCTTGATGCTGGGTAAGGAGTTACCTCAACATTGTTCGCCAATACGTTGTTACCAAAGTTTGAAGACTCTGGGTCATAACTGTTGTAATCAAAGATATTGATCAAGTTTCTTCCAGAAACCCCAAATTTCACTGATTGAGTACCAGGAATAGTTCCTTTAGGAAGCGTGTAATAAAGAGCAACCTCTCTTAGTCTGATATAACCAGAATCTTCAATTACTGGATCAGGATTAGCAAAAGCCTGACTAGCTCTGTAAGCACCATTGCTTAAATTTCCTTCTGGATCTAAACCAGTATCATTGTAATCCCAAGTAGTTCCTGCAAGGTCATAAAGTAGTGTAGTCAAGTTGATAGACTCGCCACCGTTTTTCCAGTGCCATAAGAAAGTGAAATCAAATCCTTTATAGCTAATCTGGTTAAACCATGACAATTGGAAATCAGGAGTAGCATCACCATAAACTGCGAAACCATCACCATCTGGATCCAAGGCATCAATCTCAGCCTGAGTCAGTGAAGAAGCGTCATAAGTACCTACAATTTGTGTAGCACTCTTTCCTTCCTCAATTCTGTAAGTACCTAAAGAAGCAGCAAAACCACCTAAGTTAAAAGGCTCAACATCCAGCTTAGTAACTTTATTTTCGTTTTTCCACCATTTAACACTTGTGTTATAAGTGAAGTTAGTTTTCTGAATAACTGCTGCATCTATACTTAGCTCAATACCAGTATTCTCAAGTTCAGCGGCATTGTCAACTTTTCTTGTAAACCCAGAAGAAGTAGCTGTATTAACCTGAAGTAATACATCCTCCATTCTCTTATTATAGAAGTTTAATCCGATACCAATTCTGTTATCGAATAATCCCATATCAATACCGTACTCAAGCTCTATTTGTCTCTCAGGACCTACAGTCGTGTTACCTTGAGTGTTTGCTGGGCTAAGACCAGAGTTACCTCCAATTAGCTCACCGTTTACAAGAGTAAATCTGTCATTGAAGTTTGCGAATCTTCCAGACTGACCGTAAGCAACTCTAGGCTTGATATTACTGATTGCACCAACATTCCAGAAGCTGAACTCATGAATGTTAACTGCTAAACTAGCTTTAGGATAGTAGTAGAATTTATTAGCATCTCCATTGTTAGTTGACTTATCACCTCTAATACCTAAAGTACCAATGATTTTGTCCTGGTAGTTGATTTCTTCCTGCACGAAGTAACCTTTATCCTGCTGCAATCTGATGATTTGCTCAGTTGCAACGTTAGTAGACTGACCTAAGTTAGTTTGAGAACCATTCAATCCAGTAGCTGTAGTAATTACAGTATTTCTGTTGAAGTCCTGGAAGAAGTTACCCAACTGAGTAGTGAAACTTAAACCTCCACCAGTGTAGTAAGAATGTACTAATGAAGCAGATAGGTTATAGTTTGTATTAACTGTAGAACCAGAAATTGCAACACCACCAAGTGATGTAGGATCTCTGAAGTAAGATAATTCCTGAGGGAAAATACTTGTAGTTCTTAGAGTATACTGGTCAACACCAGCTTGTAATACTAATTTCAACTGGTTATCAGTTTGACTTAGAAGTCTGATGTTAGTAGTAGCACCACCAATGTATCTGTTTACTTTCTCCTGGTTGGTTGTGATATCAACAGTCTCTAATACGTTTGATCCAGCTCCACCCTGAGGATACGCTCCGTCTACAGGAGAAAGATCCTCCCATGGGTAAGTAAATGCCAATGCATAACCAATAGTTCTATTTGCATTACCATTGTTGAAGAATCCTCTATCAGCAGTAGAGTTGATGTAGTTGTTGGTTACATAAACGTCCAACCAATCAGTAAACTTCTGACCGATATTTAATCTGAATGAACCTTTTTCATAACCAGTATTATCAACTAGCCCTGGCTCATTTTTGTAAGTAGCTCCTAAGAAGTAGTCAGTTTTATTCTGACCTCCGGAAACTGAAACTCTTGTAGTAGAAGAAACTACAGTGTTATCGAATAATTCAGCTTCATAATCTCTAAGAGTTCCATTACGAACTGCAGCAGCAGCATCGGCTCCACCAATTGCTTCCGCCTGTTCAGGTGTCCAGTCTCTTAAACCTAAAAGTTTAGTAGGGCTTCTAAATCCTATTGTCTGAGCAAAATTAACTCTTGTATCTCCAGCACTTCCTCTTTTAGTTGTGATGATTACCACACCACCAGCTGCTCGAGATCCGTAGATTGCAGCTGCAGAAGCACCTTTAAGAATTTCTATGTTAGAAATATCTTCAGGGTCAATATCTGCGATTCTGTTTGAAGCATCATCCTGGTTTGTAGAAGGGTTACCTCCACCAGCAGCTTCAGACACAATATTATTACCTAGCGAAATGGAAGAGTTATCAACATAAACTCCATCAATAATGAAAAGTGGCTGCTGATCTCCGAAGATAGAAGTCACACCTCTTAGTCTCATTGAAATACCTCCTCCAGGAGCACCAGAGTTGGCTTGCATATTAACACCTTCGAATTTACCGTAAAGAGCACCATCCATATTTGATTGGTTAGCTATACCAGTAAGTGTTTTAGCATCAATTGTTGCAACAGAGTTGGCCAGGTTACTTCTTTTTACTGAAGTAGCAAGACCAGAAATAACAACTTCTTCAAGGTTTGTTACATCCTCTTCAAGGTTGATATCAATAACGTTTGTGTTTGCTGGAACTTCCAGTGTTCTGTAGCCAATAAATGAGAAAACTAAAGTTGCATCCTCCGGAGCGGATAAGGAGTAGTTACCATCTAAGTCTGTGATGGTACCCGTTGTGGTTCCTTTAATTACCACGTTTACACCAATAAGACCATCGCCCGTAATAGCATCGGTCACTGTGCCGCTAACTCGCCTATCTTGAGCATGAGCACTAAGCTGCACACCCACGACTAAGGCAGCCGCAAGCAGAAAATTGTAAATTTTCTTCATAGTTAATTTGGGTTTTAAAAATTAAAAAATTTGGGTTTTACACGTATAAGATATCAAATTCTAAAGTAGAATATCTTAACATGTGGGTAAAAAACAACAAAATGTAGGTTAGTTGCGGATTGGAACCAAAAATTATTTTGTTTTTAGGGAATCTAATAACATTTTACGATAGACGGTCAATATTCACCAGCAACGGTAAAACACTCTTTTTTTTGGAAAATGTGCGATTCCGCACAATGCAAACGTTATTATTTGTAATTTCGCTTCAAAATTGCTTTGAATTGAGTTCTGATAACACTAACTTAATGCAAGCAATTTTCAATTTTTTAACAATTGCAATAACCCAATAGAAAAATGAATCTGATCCTTGAAAAGGCCAGCCTGAAGGACCTCCCGTCGCTAAATGAAATCAGTATGAAATCAAAAAGTTACTGGGGGTATCCTGAAGATTGGTTGAATAGCTGGGAGGATGACCTGACAGTTAACGAGGATCACATTCAAAAACATCAAACCTACAAACTCACTCTAGATAATGAGATAATTGGATTCAGTGTAATCCAATGTAATGGTGAAGATTTTGAGTTTACCCATTTTTGGGTAATCCCAAGATATATCGGATGGGGATACGGCAAATTTCTTCTTGAGGAATCATTAAAAAGAGGTGTAAACTCTCCTTGTAGGATAAAAGTTGAATCCGATCCAAATGCCGAAGGTTTTTACAAAAAATTTGGCTTCAACACTGTGTCAAAGGTAGAGAGTTATCCAAAGGGAAGGTACCTTCCTGTCATGGAGCGCGTCCTTAATTAACTACCAGGTTCTGGATTTTAGATTTGTTACAGCCTGCATTACGTCTTTCTGGCTAATTTGACCAACAAGTTTGCCGTTACGTACCACTGGAAATCTTCTTAGTCTTTTATTCAAAAACATTTTAGCGACTTCAAAAACATTAGTTTCTGGAGCAATACTTACAACATCTGCTGCCATATGCTCACTAACAGTACCCGTTAAAGTTGGGATGTTGTCGTATTTCCCTTTAACTATTTCTTTCAGACAATCACCTTCAGAAATAATACCAATCAATTCATTTTCATCATTTACGACAGGTCCTCCGGAAATCTTGTTCTTTAAAAGCACAGATATGGCATCCATAATGGATTGATCTGGACTAAAAGTTATTAATCTTTTAGCCATGTAGTCTTCAACTGTAATTTTAGGTGCTGCATCAACTTTTGGCACCTTTTCCATTTCACCTTTAAAGCTCTTTACCATATCTTAAAAATTTTTAGTGACGTGTTATATAAGATAGGTATTTTTAGCATGCGAAACAAATTGGCTCCATATGCAAACCAACGGTGAAACCCTGAATTATCATGCAATCGGACTTATGTCCGGAACGTCATTAGACGGGCTTGATATTGCCGAAGTGCAGTTTACTTTGCAAGACAATTCATGGAATTTTCAATTAAAAAATGCCGCTACAATATCCTATCATGATGGAATGGCAAATTCATTAAAATCAGCTGTTAATCTATCTGGTGAAAAGTTGGTAAAGCTTCACCATGATTACGGCAGATGGATTGGTGAGAAAGTTTCAGTGTTTATGGATGAAAACGACTCTAAGCCTGAAGTGATTTGCAGTCATGGTCACACAGTATTTCATCAGCCTGAATTGGGATTCACCTATCAAATAGGACATGGGCAGGAAATTGCGAATAACTCTGGTGTGAAGACCATTTGTGATTTTAGGTCATCGGATGTTTCGTTAGGAGGGCAAGGAGCTCCTTTAGTTCCAATTGGTGACGAGTTATTGTTTTCTCAGTTCAGTCATTGTTTAAATCTTGGAGGTATCGCGAATGTCTCTTTTAAAGAAAACGATCAAAGAATTTCATTCGACATCTGTGTGGCTAACATGGCATTGAATTACCTATCAAATAAACTTGACTTACCCTTTGATGAAAATGGCAAACTAGCTGAATCTGGTAAAGTGATTCCAGATATACTGAATAAATTGAATGAACTGGATTACTTCAAATTACCACATCCAAAATCATTGGGATTCGAGCAGTTTCAAACAGATATTTTACCAATAATCGAGAACAAGAATTTAGATATCCCAGACATTCTTAGGACGTTTGTAGAGCACATTGCAATACAAATTGCTATAGTGCTTGATACCACTTCAAAACCCAGGGATCAAGTAGTTGTTACGGGTGGTGGAGCATTTAACAAATTCCTTGTCTCCAGGATTAAAAGTTGCTTAAATTCTGATATTGAAGTAGTTATCCCACCCTCTGACATAGTTTCATTCAAAGAGGCGATCATCTTTGCATTTCTTGGTGTTTTACGGCTAAGAAATGAATTTAACTGCTTAAGAACCGTCACCGGGGCGTCCAAAGATTCTAGCGGAGGAGTAATATTCCTACCAGCTTAGAATTCGAGTAACTCAGTCATTTTTTCTTCAAACCTTCCAACAGGCAGAAAATCTTTTTCTAATGCTGCAGCAAATGGAACGGGTGTATCAAGACTACCAACTCTCATCACTGGAGCATCCAAGCTTTTGAAGCAGTTCTCCGAAATCCATGCGGAAATCTCAGCACCGATTCCTCCGGTAATACAATCTTCATGAAGTATAATCACTTTCCCAGTCTTCTCAACAGATTCTCTGACTGCATCCTTATCCCATGGAATCAATGTCCTTAAATCAATAAGATCTGCGGAAACTCCGGTTTTTTCCAAATATTTTTTTGCCCAGTGTACTCCCATTCCATACGTGATAATGGATATATCCTCTCCTTCTGTTACAAGATTGGCTTTACCTACTTCAACTGTATAGTAATCATCAGGAACTTCTTCTGTCAAAGATCTGTAAAGTGCCTTGTGCTCGAAATACAAATATGGATTTGGTTCCTCTAGGGCCGCATTCAACAGGCCTTTTGCATCTGTTGGATTACTTGGGTAAACAATCTTCAAACCAGGTGTGTGGAAAAACCACGCTTCATTACTTTGAGAATGAAAAGGGCCCGCTCCTACTCCAGCACCTGTTGGCATCCTTACTACCACATCCGCATTTTGTCCCCATCTATAATGGATCTTGGCAAGGTTATTCACGATTTGATTAAACCCACAAGTAACAAAGTCTGCAAATTGCATTTCCATCATGGCCTTCATTCCCTTAATAGAAAGTCCCAATGCAGTCCCAACAATAGCCGACTCACACAGTGGTGTATTTCTTACTCTGTCTTTCCCAAAATCATTAATAAAGCCTTCAGTAATTTTAAAAACCCCACCGTAATCAGCGATATCTTGACCCATCAAAACCAGATCAGGATATTTCTCCATGCTTTGTTTCAGAGAATCTGAGATCGCATCTACGAATCGTTTTTCTGATTTCTTGCCATTAGAAGTAATGACTTTCTGCTCGTAAGGCATGAACATGTCATTTGTCTCACGCTCTATGTTCCCATCTAATGCCGGCTGATTAAATGCATTTTCTACTGCATCATTTATTTCTTTTCTGATCTCGGAAGTTATTTCTTCAACTTTATCCTTATCCAGAACTTTTTCACTAAATAAAAACTCTCCGAAATTCTCAATAGGATCTTTTTCTCCCCAGTGCTCCATCAACTCCTTCGGCACATACTTCGTTCCAGACGCCTCCTCATGACCTCTCATTCGGAATGTGTTTGCCTCAATTAAAATTGGCTTTGGTTTCTTTCTAATCTTCTGTGCGGCCTTTTGAATGGTATCAATGACTTCAAGAATATTATTCCCATCAATACTCAATGCATCGATCCCATATCCAGGTCCTTTATCAACAAATGAATTGAATTTGAATTGCTCCGAACTAGGTGTTGACAGTCCGTAACCATTGTTTTCAACCACAAATATTACAGGCAAATCCCAAACTGCGGCAACATTCAGCGCTTCATGAAAATCTCCTTCACTTGATCCTCCATCACCTGAAAACACCAATGTGACTTTGTTCTCTTTCTTAAGTTTAGCTGCTAGTGCAATCCCATCGGCTATTCCCAACTGCGGACCTAAGTGAGAAATCATCCCGACGATATGATGTTCATTAGTTCCGAAGTGGAAGGATCTATCCCGGCCTTTTGTGAAACCATTTGCCTTTCCCTGAAACTGCTCAAACAACCTTTGCATTGGGACATCCCTGGTTGTAAAAACCCCCAAATTACGGTGCATTGGTAGAATGTATTCATCATTTTTCAATGACAATGCAGCACCTACTGAAATCGCTTCCTGACCTATTCCTGAAAACCACTTGCTGATTTTTCCTTGCCTCAAAAGAATAAGCATCTTCTCCTCAATGAGACGAGGAGTAACAAGCGATTTATAGATCGAGATGAGTTGCTTATCCGACCTTTTGTTCCTGTTAAATTTCATATTTGGGTTGTTTACTGCGCAAATCTAAAATTTCAAATGAATTCCACATGAAGAATCATGAATTTGTCACCAATTAATTGAATACCTGAGTAAATTTGCCGCCATGATCAATTTTGAGCAGTTCTATTTAGACAATGGACTTCAGGTAATCGTACATGAGGATCCGAATACAGAAATTGCAGTTCTTAACCTGCTTTACAAAGTTGGATCCCGTGATGAGGACCCCAACAAAACGGGATTCGCTCATTTGTTTGAACATCTCATGTTTGGTGGCTCTAAGAACGTAGAATCATTTGATGAAGCCTTGCAAGAAGTAGGTGGTGAAAACAACGCATTCACATCTACTGATATCACCAATTACTATATCACCATTCCAGCAAACAATTTGGAAACAGCATTTTGGCTTGAAAGCGATAGAATGCTCAGTCTGTCATTTGACCCGGAAGTGCTGGAGGTTCAGAGGAAGGTGGTAATTGAAGAATTCAAGCAAAGATATCTTGATCAGCCATATGGAGATGTTTGGCTGAAGCTTAGACCATTGGCTTATAAGACTCATCCATATAATTGGGCAACAATTGGCAAGGAGGTTGCGCATATTGAAGATGCCACTATGGATGACGTGAAGCAGTTTTTCCAACAGTTTTATGCACCTAACAATGCTATTCTTGTAGTAGCAGGGAATGTAACTGTTGATCAAATAAAATCTCTCTCTGAAAAATGGTTTGGCCCCATTGAAAAAGGTCCGTCTCTGGATAGGTCCCTTCCGGCAGAACCAAAACAAAAAGAAAAGAGATGGCTGGATGTAGAGGCTGATGTGCCGGCTTCAGCGTTTTATATGGCTTTCCATATGCCAGGTAGAAAAGAAACTGACTACCATAGAGCAGACCTATTGAGCGATGTTCTGGGAAGAGGGAAATCAAGCAGACTACATCAGGCATTGGTTAAAGATGAATCAATATTCAATAGTATTGGAGCATATGTCACAGGATCGGCAGACCCGGGCCTACTAGTTGTAAGTGGAAAGCTGAATGAAGGAATTACTTTTCAAGAAGCAGAACAGAAGGTCTGGGAAGTGATTTCAAATCTTCTGAAAAATGGTCTCGAGGAATCAGAATTAGAAAAAGTGAAAAACAAGGCAGAATCTAGTCTGGTTTTCTCTGAAATGGAGTTATTGAATACAGCCATGAACCTTGCTTACTCGGCATTTTTAGGAAACCCTGATTTTGTAAATCAGGAAACCGATAAGATTACTGCCGTTACTGTTGATGGTGTACTTGATATTGCTAAGGAAATATTGGTTGCAGATAATTGCAATGTGTTGGCTTATGCCGGAAATAAAAAAGAAACTGCCTAATACTAATTAGGATAAAACTAAATATGAAACCAAACATAAGAATAGGATACGGTTACGATGTACATGCCATGGCTGAAGGCGAGGAGTTTTGGCTGGGAGGCATTCAATTAGAACATACACATGGACCATTTGGACATTCTGATGCAGATGTTCTGATACATGTAATCTGTGATGCACTTTTAGGTGCTGCCAACATGAGAGATATTGGTTACCACTTCTCTGACAAGGACCCCAAATTCAAGGGGATCGATAGCAAAATCTTGTTGAAGGAAGTAATGAAATTAATTAGAAGTGAGGGTTTTGAAGTAGGGAATATTGATACTACAGTGTGTCTGGAAAGACCAAAAGTCAATCCGCATATCCCTGCAATGAAAGAATGTCTATCTGAAGTAATGGAAATTCCTGAAGCAGACATTTCTATTAAGGCCACCACTACTGAAAAATTAGGATTTGTTGGAAAAGAAGAAGGAATTGCAGCTCATGCAGTTGCTTTGATCTATTTACCACAGAACCCACCGGAAATTAGAAGATTCCCATAATGACCGATATCAAAATCATCCAAACCGAGGACGGATCTCATTCACTCTACCGACCAGATTTGAATGAAACATATCATTCGTTTCATGGAGCCCAACAAGAGTCTGCATACGTTTTTATCAAAATGGGATTGGATCATTTTATTTCCTCAAATCCTGATCGGAAGGATCTGAAAATATTTGAAGTAGGTTTTGGAACAGGACTGAACGCATTGCTGACCCTAGCACATGTTAGTGGGTCGGAGAAACATGTACTATTCGATTCAATAGAGACAATTCCGCTGGATACCGAGATTACTGAAAACCTGAATTATACTGATACCATCGGTTATAAGAACGAATTTCAAAAAATGCATCTCACACCCTGGGAGGTGTCTTCTGAAATCAACAAATCATTCAGCCTTACCAAAATCAACTCTAAACTAGAGGAGTTTCAAAGTGAGCTGAAATACGACATCATCTATTTTGATGCATTTGCTCCTTCCAAACAACCTGAACTTTGGTCTCTGGAAATAATGGAAAAATGCTTCGATTTGCTAGTACCAGGTGGAGTTCTAGTAACCTATTGCGCAAAAGGCCAATTAAAAAGAGATCTAAAAACAGCAGGATTCGAAGTTGAAACGCTTCCAGGCGCACCCGGTAAGAAGGAAATGGTACGAGGTACAAAACCAACATCATGAGCAGGATTTGGGCAATCGGAGATATTCACGGATGTTTCAATGCCCTTGAAGCTTTAATTTCTGAAATCGATCCCGCAGATACAGACACCCTCGTATTCCTAGGTGATTATGTAGATCGTGGGTCAAATACCAAAGGAGTAATTGACTACCTCATTCAATTAGATAAAAAACATGAGTGCTATTTTCTAAAAGGCAATCATGAGATTTTCATGCTTAATGGCAGAGATTCCGAAGAGAGACTAGCAGAATGGCTATACTTTGGAGGAGATGCAACTTTAGCTTCCTACAACATCAAGGATACAAATCAATGGGAAGAAAAAGTGGGACAAACTCATTGGGATTTTCTTGAGGATTTGCTGCCCTATAAACAAATAAGCTCCGCCATTTTTGTCCATGCCGGACTGACCCCAGGGAAAAATTTAACCAATCATAGTCAACACGAGCTGTTTTGGAAAAAGTACATTGTTCCAGAAAAGTACTCTGATGATCATTATGTCGTTTGTGGGCACACATCCAGAAAAGATGGAAAAATCGCTGATTTTAAGCACTCTGTTTGTATCGATACTTACTGCTATGGTGGACAATGGCTAACTGGTCTAAATGTTGGTTCCGGAGAATACTTACAAACGAATGAAAGACGACAGGTTCAAAGAGGCTCTTTAACTTAATTATGAGTAGATTTCCTTTATGCAATCATTATTGGAGGAAATTAAAAGCTGCAAAGTCTGTGAGGAATTCCTGGAACATGGAGTTAATCCAATTTTTTCTTTCGGTTCCAATTGCAAAATCGCCATCATTGGTCAGGCTCCTGGGCGAATTGTACATGAAACTTCTATTCCATGGAATGATAAAAGTGGAGAGAATCTAAGATCATGGATGGGAATTGAGGCTGACACTTTTTACAATGATGAATTCCTGGCAATCATACCTATGGGATTTTGTTATCCCGGCAAAGGAAAATCGGGTGACTTACCCCCAAGAAAAGAATGTGCACCGTTATGGCACGAGAAGATTTTTGAACAAATGAGGGGTTTGGAGCTTATAATTCTAATAGGGCAATATGCTCAGGAAAAATATCTTGAGAATTCCAGGAAAGAATCGTTAACCAAGACTATTCAAAACTTTGAAGCATATCTACCAAAATATTTCGTTTTACCTCATCCTTCACCAAGGAACAATATTTGGCAAGCCAAAAACCCATGGTTCAAGGACAAAGTATTACCAACACTAAAATCTAAAGTTCAGTCTTTATTACCATGATGTAATGATCACAAAGAACAACAAGCATATAGCTATTAGAAAAGTAATAGAAGGTGATTATCCTAATATAAGCACCTATTTATACCATTTGTCAGAGTTATCCCAGAAGAGGTTTGGTCCACATGGGTATGATCTGGAATCCGTTCAGGAAATTCACTCAAATAAAAACATTATTGGCTACTTAGCTGAGCATGAAAATGAAATTATTGGATATACCATTATCCAAAACGGCTACCTGCAACATGATGCGGATCGTTTGAATTCTTATGGCTTAAAACTTGAGCATCAAACCGACACCACATTTGCTCCATCTGTGGCGGATGAGTGGCATGGATTAGGAGTTGGTCAACTATTATTCAGGGAGATCAGAAAAGATATATTGGAATCGGGCAGGTCAAGGATAATATTATGGGGAGGTGTTCAGGCATCCAATGATGGAGCAATTCAGTATTATGAAAGAATCGGGTTTCGCAAGTTAGGTATGTTCAACTATCACGGAGAAAATTATGACATGATCTGGGAGAATCGTCAAACTACCCACCATTGATAGAGGTTCCACAATCCCATACATAAAAATGCCAGGCCTGGTAACTTGTGCACAACAAACTCATTATTCGCCACTTGCTTAAACTTGCTTCCAAGCTGGGTTACTACTGCAAGAAGTAAAAAGGTTCCAATGGATATTCCGGTGATATAACCATAAAAATTATCTGAATTTAGCTCAACCCATGAATTTGTTTCCAAATATGCTGTAACTGCCAACCAAAATGGTACCGTCATGGGATTCATCACTCCCAGCAGTAAGCCTTTTCGGAATGCGTGTCTCCTCAATCCTTTTTCATAAGGTGTATGGACATCCTCAGTTTTCTTATGAGATCTCATATTGGCAACACCCAAAATGATCATCGCAACTGCGGTAATGATTTGAAAATTGTCTGTGATGTTAGTGTTCTCCGTAAGGAAGATGTGGAATCGGACTGTAAGTCCGGCATAGACAAACTCTACCAATGATGCGGCGAGACCAAAAGCCAGAGCTGCGGATCTCCTGTGCAGCATTGCAAGCTGCATCACTGAAATATTAATAGTGCCCGGGGGAATAGACCCCAAAAAACTGACAACACATGCTACCAATAGCACGGTGACGAAAGACATAACTACTTCTGTTTATTGTATCTTTTTATTTCACGAATCTTCGCCATTCCTCTTTTGAATGACCAGTATGGATGGCCAAATTTATGATTTATCCTGCTTATATCCGAGAGGACATTGATGTGATGAAAAATTACTTTATAAGCCTCCCAAAGTGAAAAACCTGGTTGATATATATGACCTGGCTCAGCTCCAGCTCCATTAAGCTCCATTATCTTAAATCCCTCTAGATTTCTTAGCTTCTCAATGCTCTCACATCTTAAATCAAAACGTCCAAAATAGAAATCTGGAATCGATTTGCTGAGCTTATCAAAAGATTCATTCAGTTGATCATCAATCCATTCATTACCATTAAGAAATTTGGTTCCAAGGCAATGATTCCCAATAGATACTAATTCGATCTTCTCTCCGTCACCAAGTATCTTTTCGAAAAACTCTGCAGGTTTCGTTTGCTTTAAAGTTTCCAGCTGAAACCTTGCCCTTGGGTTTTCAATTATTAGATCTTCAAGTGTTTTGGTCCCATCTCCTGTTACACTCAGCAATTCTTTGGCAACAATTGAACTTACTTGGCCTTTCTCCTGATCAGGATATCGGTAATAAAAAACACCTAGCTCAACTTCATAATCCAAATATTCCTGCAAGATGAATTTCACTTTGATTTGATCCAGGTAATTCTGCAACTGCTGATCATTTGAAATCTTTTTGACCATCCAACCTCTTTCACCTATATCTGGTTTCAAGATTATTGGAAACTGAAGATTCTGTGATTGCATGACATTCTTAATGTCGGACATTGATGCATCACCGCCAAAACTCTTCCATTTTGGTAAATATTCATCTGGAATGATTTCAAATATCTCAGATTTACTTTCACCGAGCATGCCTCCGTAATCAATGCTAGGGTTTGAAGAGGTAAAGAAAAAAAATGATCGGTTCCTGATGATCAGGAATATGTAATAGAAGAATACTGGGAAATAGACCACATTGAAGGGCCAATATTCCCAATTAGTCAACTTCACCCAAAAATTGCTTTGCTTAAGACTCACCCAAAGAAGGTTCGATTAGTTTCCTGCCTTGTACCTGACCGTACTGCTGGCAACTCCAAAATGCTCTGGAAGCTTAACGTATGTAAAGTCGGTTGCCACGCCTATTTTCAAGAGCGCCATATGATGTACGGCATGCTCAATATTGTATGCTAATTCTCTTAATAGATTTGATTTTACAGATAGAATCTCCTCATCTCCCTGCTCAAACCCGTAGCTCATATCCAGTCTCAACTCGATATTTCCATCAACATTCATAACAAACTCACGCATCGATTTGATTACACTTAATGCCATTGTTTTATCCTGCTCAATGACCTTATCATGCTTTCTGTTATCATAGTTGATCACACCCTCATTTCTAGCATCAACAAGGCAAATAAAAAACTCCAATGTATGCCTTACATGCTGGCCCAAAGAAGCATCACTTAAAATCTGAAGCGGTTTACTGAAGTCCTCCTCTTTCAATTGCTCTACAACAGTTTCCAACTGGTATAGCAAATCATCAGCAGCTAGCTTTAAATCCATTTTCTCAAATTAATCTTGGAATCAACTAATCAGTAATATTAACTTAATTGAAGATTATATTTCCATATTGTTAAAAAAAATTACTTCACAATCTCACCCCAGTACTTGTCAGCACTGGCCTTCAGATCGTTTTCTTTTTCATTCCAGGATGTGAGAGTATTAGTCCCCCAGAAATTATAAAACAGATATAGTTTATTGTCCAGAATCTTGTAGGTCTCAGGATCGATTTTGACTTTACTACCATCAACTCCCATTGCATAGGCACACCATCCTCCGTATTGAGGGGCATACATTGCTGGATTCGAAACGAACTTTTCTTTATTCGACTCATTTGTGAACAAGTATTTAGCTCCCTTGTAAGTTGATTCGAAATTACTCGATCCCTCTTTTGCTTCTCCTCCAAAATAAGCCACAACATCATAACCCTCAGCGGCCAGGTTTCCACGCTTCAAATTTCTCTGTTCCTGCGCATTAGTGGCATGAACAATAAATAGAAGCGTTATTGGCAGTATAAACTTCATAATTCTGATCATTTAATTCCCATACTCATATGCAATAATAAAGTTTTAAATTATGAGATAATTAAGAATGCGTGTATGATAGGTGACAATGCACCTTACGATTTTTTTTGAAGTCAATTACAACCCTTCACAAAAGGCTGCATCTTTTGAATGATAATTAATTACTGATTTACCTATTTGATGACTAAATCGATGGACATTAATCACCAGCTGGTGAAAAGTTTACAAGATGGAGATATGTCCGCTGCAAAAGGAATTTATCAAAATTATTCAAAAGCGATGTACAATACTCTAATCAGAATTACCGGAAACAGCGAAGAAGCCCAGGATTTGCTTCAGGATGCTTTTATTAAGGCATTCAACAGTATCCAATCGTTTCGTGGTGATTCAACTTTTGGAGCATGGCTTAAGAGAATAGTGGTAAATACTGGATTAATGCACTTGAGAGCAAAGAAAATGGAGTTTGCAGAAATCAATGATGCATTGCTGGAACAAGAAGAGCAACAGGATAGCACTGTCGATATTGATCCTTCCCTAATTCATGAGGAGATCAAAAAGTTACCTTCAGGTTCCAGAGCTGTCGTAACCCTTTATCTATTGGAAGGATACACACACAAAGAAATTGCAGCGGAATTGGACATTACTGAATCGACTTCTAAAACTCAATACATGAGAGGAAAGAAGATGCTTAGAGAACAATTAAACGAGAAGATATATGGCGTTTGATATAGAAAAGATTGTTAAAGAAAAACGACATCAAATAGATGTTGAAACTCCCCCAGATAATTTGTGGGACGGCATTGAGAATAAGATTGAAATTCCACAAAAGCGAGAGAAAAAGGATTATAGTTGGGTTTGGAAGGTAGCTGCTTCCCTCTTTTTGGTGACCTCAATTGTGTTGCTTGTTCTATTAGTTTCAAAACCTGGAGATCAAGAACCTCAACTTGCTTCATTGAGTGATATATCTTCTGAGTACAAATCGATTGAGACTGAGTACATATCAGTAATTCAAATGATTGAATCTGAATTGAAAGTGGATGAAGAACATCGAAAAGAATTTCCGTGGTTGTTTGAAGAATTAGAATATCTGGAAGTAGTCAACACCCAATATCGGGAAGACCTGAGTAAGGTTTCTGAAAACGAGCAAGTGATCAAACCACTAATAGATTACTACGAAAAGAAAATCAAAATATTAAAAAGAATACAACTCGAAATAAATAGAAAAAACAATGAAAAGGATGATCAAATTAACATTTAATGTGCTTGCCCTATCATGCTTATTAGCTTTCCACTCAAAGGCTAGTAACACAAAAGGTGAGACCAAGCAAGCACATTTTACTTTCAAAACTGTTGAAACCACGGACATTGTAGTTACTGGCGGAGATGTGGAAGTAATTATTGAAGGCTGGGACAAGGATGAAGTGGACGTGACTGCTACAATAGAATTCAAAGGCAAGGAAACAGACCGAGCTAGGAAATTCCTGGATGAATTCGAAGAAGAAGTCAGAAACAGGATTAGTGCCAGCAATGCTCAAATTGAGATCAAAACCAGGCTGGATGAACCTAATAAAGTTCAGGTAGGAAGTAAATACTTTGGAGTTCAAATCGGTTACAGTGAGGATGAACTTAAGTTGACTTATGAAATAAAAGTCCCTCTAGGCAATAACTTATCAGTAAAAAACTCATACAAGGATCTTGTGATCCAGGGTAACTACACGGGCAATGTAAGAATTGATCATTACTCAGGAGATTTAGATGCTGGTTCATTTGAGGACCTTGAATTAAAACTAAGGTATGGGGATGCTGAAATTGGTGAAGTAGGAGATGCTGTATTGGATTTATATGAGCAGAAAATCGATATGGTAAGCCTAAAAACAGCTAAAGGAGAAGTTAAATACTCAACATTAGAGATCGAGCAAGCTGGGAAATTATATCTGGAAACTTACGAGAGCCGAATAAAATTTGTAAAAGCGGATAAAGTAGACGGAATTTTCAAATATGGTGACCTGGAAGTAGAAAATGAAATCAAATCTGCGGATCTGGATGCATATGAATTGACGATCGAAATTGCATCTGCTGAGAGTCTTACATTTTCCAAAAGCAAATACTCTGAAATGAACATTGACAATGTAGGAGAAATGTTATTCAATGAATCTTATGAAGATGATATAACGATCAGAGAATTGGGCAAACTCAATACTGAAAGTAAATATCTGGACTTATCAGTAAGACAACTAATCGGTTCCATAGATATGGATGGATATGAAAGCGATGTGAAAATCTATGAAGTTGGTTCAGAAGCTACACTAATAGACATCAAAGGAAAATACAATGAGCTCGAAATGGATAGTAACGGGCGCCCATTCTCATTAGATGCCAATATTAAATATGGAAGTGTTGATTACCCTGTATCAGGAATTGACAGAAAAGTAATGATCAAAGAAGGCGATCAACTGGAAATGAAGCTTGCTCCTTCAAATAATGCTTCAGCAAACCTGAACATCATTTTGAGAGGATATGAAATTGATGCGGATATAGATTAGTTATCGGTTGACAGTTGACGGTTGGCAGGAAATAACTGTAAACGGTCAACTGTCAACTGTCTTCCCTCTCTTAATAATCCCCCAAACCAAATCAGGTTCATAACCCTTCCTGATCGTGTATTCAGCAACCTTCCTGTTTTTTATGAAAAGATCATCCTCTTTAACAAGGTCAAATTTTTTCCAAATGATTTCTGCTAACTGACGTTCATAATCGTCCTGGTCAATTTCCTTCAGGCCATATTGTATACACCTTTCACTCAATTGCTTCTGTTGCAGTCCCTGCAAGATCTTAATCTTACCCCACTTGTTCAATCGAAATTTATCGGTAGCGTATACCTGAGCAAATCTCCTTTCATTGATAAAATTCTCTGCTATCAACTGAGACAATAGCTCTTCTGCCTCATGCATTCTTAGCCCAATTTCCAGCGCTTTGGATTTGGCCTCAGCATGAGTTCGTTCACGATACACACAGAATCTTGCTAATTTAACTTTAGCCTTCTTAATGCGTTCGATCTCCGATTCTGTCATCCAGTGAAATTATTCTTTGATAAGACCTTTTCTCTTCAGGATAGTCTCAACGAATTTGTATTCGTTCTCTGTTTTGAAGATTTTTCTTGGAAGGTGAATCAATTGAGCTTTGCTTAGATAAAGAATCATGAAATCTTTTCCCTTCTTAGCTCTTTTGATGTTATCCCATTTAATAGGCATGCCTTGCTTGGAATTAAGCTTCATCAAGATCTGCTGACTATTAATCTCGTACCCCAGCTTCTCAAACATGAATTTACTTTGCTCCATTTGTGTAACTCCAGCGAATTGTATCAACCAGAATAATAAATAAAGTACCAAAGCAATGGTAGCTCCAATTACCCACCACCAATTCGGAATGATAAAATATCCAGCACAAATAGCCAAATAGATAAGCGCTACCCACCATTGTTGTTTCAATACTCCCTCAAATCCAATCCCAATGTAAGTTCTGGTTGGTAATTGATATTTTTTCGTTTTTACGATCATCTTCTATTTAATTGCCTTCAAACTAATATCTAAACTCGTGTAGGAATGCGTTAACGCTCCTACTGATATGAAATCTACTCCTGTCTCCGCTACATCACTTATTGTCTTCTCCGTGATCCCACCAGATGCTTCAGTTTCAAATTTTCCACCGATAATCCGAACAGCTTCTTTCATATCAGATGGAAGCATATTATCAAGCATAATTCTGTGAATTCCTCCTGTAGCAACTACTTCTTCAACCTCTGCAATATTTCTGGTTTCAACCTCAATCTTCAGATCCAACCCCTTTTCAGACAGGTACTTTTTGCATCCTTCGATTGCATTTTTAATACCACCAGCAAAATCGACATGATTGTCCTTCAACATTACCATGTCAAATAAACCGAACCTGTGATTTACGCCTCCACCAATAGCAACTGCCCACTTTTCCATAATTCTGAAATTAGGAGTAGTTTTTCTGGTATCAAGCAATTTTGCTCTGGTATGACTGATCATGTCTTTGAGCTTACTCGTATAGGTGGCAATACCACTCATTCTTTGCAAACAGTTCAAAGCTAATCTTTCACCGGTGAGAATTGTTCTTGCCTTAGCATGAATTCGGAAACCAATTTCTCCCTCAGAAACAGAATCTCCATCTTTCTTCAACATCTCAATTTTGACATCAGGATCCAGTCTCTTGAAAATCCGTTCTGCCATTTCCAGACCAGCCACAATTCCATCACCTTTGAATAAAAGTTGGGCACTGCGTTCTGCGTCTTCAGGAATTGAAGAAAGAGTAGAATGATCTCCATCACGGATATCTTCCTCTAAAGCTCTGTCTATGAACTCGTTAATACTGTCGTCTGAGAGGTATGCAAATTCCACGCTGCAAAAATAAGTAACGACATGAATTCTGCTACTTCTTTGAGGAAATAATTAATAATCAGATGGCTGGATAAAATTACTCTTTGGTTAAATCAAGGGTGTCAATCTTAAATGACCCATCCGTTTTCTTGATCAGCATGTAGACCCTGTGAGTCCCTTCATTGTGCGCATACTTACCCAAAACGTATTGGAGCCCATCGGGCGAACTTCCATTGTGAATCTTAGTGAAATTTTTTGGCGGATATTTAGTGAAGAAGTTTCTTACGATTACTTCAGCCTGCGTTCTGCTATAGTTTTCCTTTTCCCCATCTATTTTCAATTCAATAACGTCATTGAAAAATTTTGACAACTCCTTCGAACTACCTGTTCTCAGGGCTGTCCCCACATCATCTATGATGCTATCATCCTGGGCCATAGCCGTTCCCAGACCGATAAAAATGGTCAATGTTAGTAATAAAGTGTTTTTCAGTATCATACACGTTAAAATTATAAAACATTTTACACTAAAACTATGCCAATTTTGCTATAGGGGGTTATAAATTTGCGGGCATGGATAAGAAAGTAATACTAATGATCCTGGACGGTTGGGGTTTGGGTACTGACAAATCGGTTTCAGCGATAGAAAAAGCCAACACACCTTTTGTAGATGGGCTTTATGAAAAATATCCACACAGCAAGCTTGAAGCATCAGGTCTGGCTGTAGGTTTGCCAGAAGGGCAAATGGGTAACTCGGAGGTTGGACACATGAACATTGGGGCAGGTCGTGTAGTCTATCAAGATCTTGTTAAAATTAACAAGGCGGTAGAAGAAAAGACACTTGGCGACAATGAGACACTAAAGAGTGCCTTAGAACAAGCCAAGGCAAATGACAAAACAGTCCATTTTATGGGACTTCTCTCGGACGGTGGTGTTCACAGCCACATTAATCACTTAAAAGGGCTTTGCTCCCTTGCCCATGAGAAAGGACTGGAAAAAGTATTTATTCATGCATTCACAGATGGTAGAGACACAGATCCTAAAGCTGGAATAGCATATTTAAAAGATCTACAAAGTCACATTGATTCTACGACAGGAAAGATCGCTTCTGTTACTGGTAGATACTATGCCATGGACAGAGACAAGCGATGGGAAAGAGTAAAATTAGCTTATGATGCGATGGTAAATGGAGAAGGTACCAAAACCACTGATATTTTGGCTGCCGTTCAGGAATCTTACGATAAAGATGTAACTGACGAATTCATTTTACCAATCATTAATACGGATGCATCGGGAGCTCCGGTAGCTACAATTAATGAAGGAGACGTTGTTTTATGTTTCAATTTCAGAACTGACAGAGGAAGACAGATTACAGAGGCATTAACGCAACAGGATTTCCCAGAGCAAGGAATGAAAGCTTTGAGCTTAGAATATCTTACTCTTACCAACTATGATGATACTTTTAAAGGTGTTCAGGTCATCTTTGATAAGGATAATCTTAATAAGACACTTGGTGAAGTACTAAGCGATAACGGCAAGAAGCAAATCAGAATTGCCGAGACGGAAAAGTATCCTCACGTAACATTCTTTTTCTCGGGAGGAAAAGAAGATGAGTTTGAAGGAGAATCAAGAATATTATGTCCTTCTCCAAAAGTTGCTACATATGATATGCAGCCTGAGATGAGTGCTGGTGATATTAGAGATAAGATAATTGTAGAACTGAATAAGGGTGAAGTTGACTTTGTTTGCCTGAACTTTGCAAACCCTGACATGGTTGGCCATACCGGAGTTTTTGAGGCTGCAGTAAAAGCTTGCGAAACTGTAGATGGATGTGCGGAAGCGGTAGTTAATGCTGCATTAGAAAATGATTATACTGCAATAATTATTGCTGATCACGGAAATTCAGACATCATGATTAATCCTGATGGATCTCCTAATACAGCACATACAACTAACCTTGTACCGTGCATCTTAGTTGATAAAGAATTAAATGGTCCAATTAAAGATGGTAAATTGGGAGATCTTGCTCCTACAATCTGCAAATTGATTGGAATAGATATCCCAGCTGAAATGACTGGAGATTTATTGATCTAATAATACTATATGAAAATTCAATTTTGGGGAGTTGTTCTGGCGACTATCACTTTAGGAGGCTGCCAAAATATCTCCCCTGATACAAACAGCATTAATCCTTACTTTTCTGTAGACTCATTGATAGAGTTACAGTTCTCTGAGAACCAACCAATAGTTTCTATTATGAAGCAAGTTCAGATAGATAACGATTCGGATTCCTCAATGGTAGAGATGGATAGTACTACATTCCGAAAGGAATTGAAAATCTTCTCAGAAATTGACCTGAATAAATCAGATTTAGTTGGTGTTTATGAAGAGAGTCGAGAAGGAAATAAAATAATTTATACTAAGAAACCGTCTGAGAAATCAGGAATTGTGACTCGTATGGAGGTGATGCAAAATGGTGACTTGATTACCATTATAGCAGAAACTCTGGAGTCTAATTCACTTTATGATTCAAAACGAGAATACTTACTTCAATTTAAGGAAGGAAAATTAGCAGAGTATATTATTTCCGGTAACCAGAAGATTGTGATGAAAGAAGCATCTACCTTTGTGGTTAAAGGGAAATTAGAAAAATAACAACATGGCACGACACAGGGGAGGCGTTTTAGAGAAGGAAGATAAGCGCAAGTTGAATAAGGAGAATTTCAGAAAGTTATACAGTATTTTCAGTTACATTCTCCCACACAAATGGACGTTTCTACTTGGATTAGTTGTTCTGGCTATCAGTAGTACAATGCTAATGGCATTTCCTTTCTTATCAGGAAAAATAGTGGATGTCGCAACCGGGGAATCATTTTACTTTATTGATTCTGTGAATACGGTTGCTATTATTTTGATTTCCATTCTAGTGGCACAGAGCCTGTTTTCATTTCTAAGAGTCTATTTATTCGCAAGAGTGAGTGAGCAGTCAATGGGTGACCTGAGGTATGATCTATATCAGAAGATGATATCACTGCCATTCGCATTCTTCGATAAAAACAGAACAGGGGAATTGATGAGCAGAGTTTCCAATGATGTCTCAACTTTGCAAGGAACTTTCACTACAACTCTTGCGGAATTGATCAGACAAATTATCACGCTTGTTGTAGGTATAGTAATGATTCTTGTTTTAGCGCAGAAGCTTACACTATTCATGCTTGCAACTTTTCCTGTGGTAATATTGGCAGCAATGTTTTTTGGAAGAAGAATTAGAAAACTATCAAAAGCTACACAAGATGAACTGGCAAAAACCAATGTGATTGTAGAAGAAACACTTCAATCCATCTCATCTGTAAAGTCATTTACAAGCGAACTTTTTGAGCTTGCCAGATATAAGAAGACATTAAACAACTCTATTGACTTAGCTATTAAAGGGTCGGTATACAGAGGGGCATTCTTTTCATTCATCATTCTTGCTTTATTCGGAAGTATAGTAGCTATTATGTGGTACGGAGCGAACTTGGTGCAATCTGGAGATATGATGCCGGGAGAACTAGTCTCTTTTGTTTTGATTACCATTTTCATTGGAGGTTCTATTGCAGGATTAGGAGACTTAATTGGTCAGGTACAAAAAGCGATTGGTTCTTCTGAAAGAATTCTGGAGATTTTAGGAGAAGAATCAGAGCAAGAAATTTCCGAACTGAAGGAATTAACTCCTGTGAAAGGAGACATCAAATACAATAATGTAGAGTTTTCATACCCTACAAGAACTGATGTGACGGTATTAAAAAACCTTTCTTTGCAAATTGAAGCTGGTAAAAAAATTGCGCTTGTAGGTCACAGTGGTGCAGGAAAATCTACGATCGCACAACTTCTAATGAAATTCTATACTCCTCAAGAAGGTCATATTGCTATTGATGGCAAGAATATAAATGATTTTGAATTGCAGGCATTACGTCAGAACATAGGAATAGTCCCTCAGGAAGTAATTCTTTTCGGAGGAACCATAAAAGAAAATATCTTCTATGGAAAGCCTACAGCTTCAGTTGAAGAAATCCGGGAAGCAGCAAGAAAAGCAAATGCACTTCAATTCATTGAGGAATTCCCGGAAGGTCTTGATACTGTTGTTGGTGAAAGAGGAGTAAAACTATCTGGCGGACAAAGACAAAGAATCGCAATTGCCAGAGCAATTCTTAAAGATCCATCAATTCTTATCCTTGATGAAGCTACCAGCTCACTTGATGCAGAATCTGAGCACCTGGTTCAACAAGCTTTAGAAACTTTAATGCTGGGCAGAACAACCATTATCATTGCACATAGATTAGCGACAATTAGACAGGTTGACACAATCTTTGTTCTGAAATCTGGAGAAATAGTAGAATCAGGCTCGCATGAGGAATTACTGACATACGAGAATGGCGTTTACAGTAATTTGGTTCGACTTCAGTTGGAGCCAACAGAAAACAGCTATTAGACAGGCATTTCCTCGGGCATGTCATCTGTGACTTTCACTCCAGGTCCTGTGGGTAATGTTACTCCTGGAGGAAGATCCAATATTGGATTTTGAGGCACAGATATACCTCCGTCATCATCATCATCGCTGCTTGGTCCTTTTCTTTTGCGCCAAAAAGCCAGAATGATGAAACACATCAAGATGCCGTATAGGAAGCCAATGATTAATAAGTCTACGTAATGACCTGACATTGTTATTCAATAGTTTACCTAGAAAATATATAAAAAAAAGATCAGACTTAATACCCTATTACAATATTTGTATTAAAACGAGTCAGGATTTAATTATTTAAATATTTCGGTTTTTAATATTGAAATATATTGCGTTATTTTGTTGTTTGAATCCTGGGACCAGCTACACATGAGCATGGACTAATGAAACGAATGAATGTATGCTGTTAGCTATACTAAGTGGCGAGAATGAGCCCCTATTGTTTGGGGTCTTCGGGGCTGTGATTATCTTATTTTTGCTTGTGGACCTAGGTGTTTTCCACAAAAAACATCAGAAGGTAAGCCAAAAAGAGGCTTTGCAACAATCCATTTTCTGGGTTATTGTATCAGCCATTTATGGTGTTATCATCTATTTTTATGGTCCAGGACCGCAGGCTTCTCTTGAGTTTTTCTCGGCCTACGTTACTGAGAAAGCCCTTTCCGTAGACAATATTTTTGTCATTCTTCTAATCCTTAAATACTTCAAGGTGAAGGAAGAGTACTTTCACAATATCTTATTCTGGGGTATCCTGGGAGCAATTGTATTTAGAGCGGTCTTCATCTTTGTTGGAGCGCTTCTAATCAGTCAATTCCACTGGATCCTTTACATATTCGGAATCTTCCTGATCTATTCTGGTGTCAAAATCTTTAATGAGGATGAAGATATGGAGATAGAGCCAGAAAAGAATCCAATTGTAAAATGGTCAAGAAAAGTTCTTCCACTAACCAAAAGTGATTATGATGGAAAGTTCTTTATCAGAAGGATGGGTAAAGTGATGTTTACTCCATTATTCATTGTGATCCTATTAATTGAATCTACTGACTTGATATTTGCAGTAGACTCAATTCCAGCTGCTTTCGCGATTACTCAAAATGAATTTGTAATCTATACTTCAAACATCTTCGCTGTAATGGGACTAAGAGCGATGTTCTTCCTACTGGCCAATGTGTTGGATAAATTCTATCTACTACAAAAAGGTTTATCTGTTGTGCTCATTTTCATAGGTGCAAAAATGTTACTTGAAAATAGCTATGTACAGCAAGGCCTTGGCTGGTTATTCAATGTAGAGCACGTGCATATTCCGATATTCTTATCTTTCGGAATCATCATCTTTGCTTTAGTAGCATCGATCGTACTATCATTGATATTCCCTAAGAAGCCAGAATTAGTAGAAACTAAATCTTAAGATTATTTAAAATCCGATTTTACTTCCCTGGTATCCTTGAGACTCTACCTTCTTGATAGATTCCTCTACCTTTTCTCTGAGTTGAGTTTTGTAGTTGGCAAGGTTCTTGGCAATCTTCTCATCAAATGATCCAATGATTTGTGCGGCAAGAATACCTGCGTTCTTTGCACCATTTAACGCCACGGTTGCAACCGGTACACCTCCTGGCATTTGCAGAATTGATAAAACACTGTCCCAACCATCTATTGAGTTGCTTGACTTTACCGGAACTCCAATTACAGGCAGAGTGGTCAAAGACGCAACCATACCAGGTAAATGCGCAGCACCACCAGCTCCAGCGATAATGACTTTCAATCCATTATCTCTTGCTGCTTCTGCGTATTCCACCATTCTATGTGGCGTCCTGTGAGCAGAAACAATTGTGAGTTCAAATTCTACTTTCAGCTCTTCAAGAACTTTGGCCGCCTCAGACATTACATTTAAATCTGATTGACTGCCCATAATTATACCTACAACTGGCTTACTCATGCTTTTACCTTTAAAGTGTTCTTAACTTTATCTGCTTTTTCTTTTAATCTCTCAATATCCTGATCAACAATGGTGATATGACCCATTTTCCTGAAAGGCTTGGTAATCTTTTTACCATAAAGATGAACTGAGACACCAGAAAGACTTAAAACCTCATCCAAACCTTCATACACCGCATCACCCGTAAACCCATCTTCTCCTAATAAGTTGACCATTGCTGAAGGGACCTTATTAGCTGTATCCCCAAGAGGCAATCCATATATTGATCTTAAATGCTGCTCAAATTGGGAAGTGTAGTTGGCTTCAATGGATTGATGGCCGCTATTATGGGGCCTTGGTGCTACTTCATTGACTAGAATCTTACCTTCTTTTGTAAGGAACATTTCTACAGCCAACAGTCCGGTCATATTCAGCTTTGTGATCACCTCTGTAGCTACTTTCTGAGCCTCTTCTTCCTCCTCAGCAGTGATCTCAGCTGGAGAAAATAAATACTCAACCAAATTAGCTTCGGGATGGAAAACCAATTCAACAACAGGAAAGGCCCTCACCTCTCCTTTGCTGTTTCTTGAGACAATAACAGAAAGTTCTTTTTTGAAGTCAATCAATTTCTCAACAAGGCCTGGAGCGTCAAACCCCTTCTCAATATCAGCCTCAGTTCTGATTACTTGTACTCCTCTCCCATCATACCCATCTTTACCTAGCTTGTTTACCGCTGGCAAAAAAGAAGCGTGATCTTTAATCTCCTCTTTATTTTCAACCAAAATAAAATCCGCAGTAGGAATTCTATTGGCTTTATAAAAAGTTTTTTGCTTACGCTTATCCTGGATTAATTCAATAATATCCGGTTCCGGAAAAACCGATTTCCCTTGTTTTTGAAGCTCTTTGAGTGCATCAGTGTTGACAGCTTCAATTTCTATAGTCACCACGTCACAATCAGAAGCAAAATCGATTACGGTTTGGTAATCTTTCAAACTACCAACCTGAAATTCACTTACAATGTCTTTACATGGCGCATTCGCATCTGGATCAAGTATCTTGACATCAAGGTTGAAATCAATTGCTGATTGAATAAGCATTCGTCCAAGTTGTCCCCCTCCAAGAATGCCGAGTTTTGATTGTGAAATCGGTTTTGCCATGGTGCAAATATATGTAAGTGGAAGTTAAAAACTAGCCCAAAAACAACTCGCACAACCATTACAGAAAGTGAAAATCAAGCCATTAAGAAATAAGCAGGATTTTTTGTAAATTTAGATGCAGATAAACACAAGCGCCCCTCTTCTGTTCACCTAATTTCAAAAATGAAAGCACTAATTCTAGCCTTGACTTGTGTCATATTATCTGGGGCATTCCAATTGTCCTCAGCGCAATACCAACCCCCTCCAAGAAAGGAGCTCCGGTCTACAAATGGCGTGTGGTTTGGGATATACACTAAATATCATTTCAATGAAAAATGGGCATACTATGGTGAATATCATCTTAGACGAAAAGATGGGCTCCAAAAAATGGGTCAGATCTACCTGAGAGTGGGTGCAACCTATAAAGTAGCCAAATACCTTGATCTTACTGTTGGTTTTGTTAATCCGTATTATTGGGCTCCAAATCCCGAGGAACCCAATATGGACAAAGTGGTTCCTCAATATAGAGGTTGGCAACAAGCTGTACTCGCTACCCCGTTTGATCACATCAAAGTAATGCACCAGTTTAGGTTAGAGCAACGATTCAGAAGAGATTACAGACACGATGCACCTTTTAAACTAACTCATAGATTTCGCTATAAGATTACAGCGTATCTCCCATTAAATCATAAAGACTTTGGCCCAGGGACACTATTCATGGCCCTGTATAATGAAATATTTATTCAAGCTGGGAAATCAGTGGTGTATAATCACTTTGAAGATAATAGAGCGTTTATTGGTCTGGGATATAATCTCAACAGGTCCATCCAACTGCAGTCTGGTTATATGTACTCTTTTCGACATGATGGTGCGCCACATCGATATGAAAACAGAAACATTATTCGATTTAATATCATTCATCATTTAGACTTTCACCTTGAAAGACAGCCAAAAGCCAGAGATATACCAATCCATTAGACCACTCATGTATTTCCGATTTCACGATTCATAAAATCCAATATATTTGTCGGTCCTAACAATTATTCCAAACTATGATGAAAAGATTTGCTTTCCTATCTGCAATGTTGATTAGTACTCTTTCCTGGGCACAGAAAGAGATTCAAGTTGAGAACTTTTATGATGGAACTTTTTCTCAGGAAAGAGTAAGAAGCCTAAACTGGATGAACGATGGTCTTTACTACTCTGAATTATCTGGAAATAATGTAATCAAAAACAGAGTAACCGATGCAAGTACAGTTGCAACTCTTGTGAATGGTGATTCACTTGGTATCAATATCGATGATTATACTTTCAGCTCTGATGAATCCAAGGTTCTATTAATGACTGAAAGAGAATCTATTTACAGAAGATCATTCACTGCTGAGTATTATATGTATGATATGAAAAACAAAGTTTTCTCGAAGCTATCGGAAAACGGGCCTCAATCATACGCTACTTTTTCTCCTGATGGTAAACAGGTAGCCTTCACCAGAGACAACAACATTTTTACTGTGAGGCTAGATAATATGAATGAGGAGCAAATCACAAAAGATGGGAAATTCAACAGTATTATCAATGGTAGCAGCGACTGGGTATATGAAGAAGAGTTCTCGATAACCAAAGCATTTTTCTGGTCACCAGACAGCAAGAAAATCGCATACATCAAGTTTGATGAAAGTGCTGTGAGAGAATACAATATGCAAACTTGGAATGATGGTGCACTTTATCCTGAAGACTATAAGTTTAAGTATCCTAAAGCAGGAGAAAGCAATTCAATTGTTAACGTCTATTTCCACGATATAAAGGAGAATAAGAAAACAAAGGTCGATTTGGGCAAAGAGACTGACATCTATGTACCAAGAATTCAATGGACAAAGAATCCCAACACGCTTTCAATCATCAAATTAAACAGGCTACAAAACAGATTAGACATCATTCACGCAGATGCCAGAAATGGAAGTACTGATTTGGTTTATACTGATAAATCAAAAACATACATCGACATTACCTACACAGATGATTTGACTTACCTGAATAATGGTACACAATTCATTTATTCTAGTGAAAAAGATGGATATAAGCATTTCTATCTCCATTCAATGGATGGCCAGTTGGTGAACCAAATCACAAAAGGAAAATGGGATGCCGTTTCAATGGTAGCACTGGATCAAAGCAAAAAAACTCCTGTTTTGTATTATATCTCCACAGAAGACTCTCCTATGGAAAGACATCTGTATAGAGTAAGTGGCAATGGCAAAGGAAAAGTAAAAATGAGTTTGGAACCAGGCTGGAATAGTGCAGATATGAGCAATGATGCGAAATACTACGTTCTTTCAAACAGCAGTGCAACTTCACCATTGAAGGTTAGTTTATTTCAGAATAAAGGAAATAAGTTGGTTAAAGTGCTAAAAGATAATTCCGCACTAAAGGAAAGAGTAAAAGACTTCCAATTAGCTGATAAAAAGTTCTTCTCTTTTGAGACAGTGGACCAGTGGGAACTGAATGGATATTTTCTTTTACCAAATGAGTTTGATTCCACCAAAACATACCCTGTTTTTCTATATCAATACAGTGGCCCTGGATCCCAAAATGTAACTAATAGCTGGGCAGGTAGACATTACTACTATCACCAGATGCTTACTCAGAAAGGATATATTGTTGCAGTAGTAGACAACCGAGGTACTGGTGGAAGAGGCACTGAATTCAAAAACATGACCTACAAGCAGCTTGGTAAGCTAGAAACTGAAGATCACATCGAAGCGGCGAAATTCTTTCAGACTCTACCGTTTGTTGACGATGATAGAATTGGAATCTGGGGATGGAGCTATGGTGGATATATGTCGTCTTTAGTAATGATGAAAGGAGCAAAATACTTTAAAGCCGGAGTGGCTGTAGCACCAGTGACTACCTGGAGATATTATGATACAATTTACACAGAAAGATATTTACAAAGACCTCAGGATAACCCAGAAGGATACGATGATAATTCTCCGAATACTCACGTAGATAAATTGGAAGGAAAACTATTATTGATCCATGGTACAGGTGATGATAATGTGCATTTCCAAAATGCCGTGGCACTACAGAATGAGCTTATCAAAAACGGCAAACAATTCCAGAGTTTCTACTATCCTGACAAAGCACATAGCATTGGAGGATTAGCAACAAGACATCATTTATACAAGATGATGGCCAATTTTGTGCTTGAAAATCTATAATTTGAGGACACACCGCCTCTTGGATGAAAAGAAATGTATTAATTGTCGCTAACCCCTACTCAGGGCCTAAGAAATCTATTGAGACAGTAATAGGTTTTAAGGAATATCTTGATGCTCAGGATATTCCTTACGACTTTTATTATACCTCCAAACAAAGGAATGCCCAAAAAACTGTTCAGCACTTCATAAAAAACGATCATTCTGATCTTGTAATTTTGGGAGGTGATGGCACAATTAATGAAGCTGTTAACGGTATTGGGGACAAGGATATTCCAATCTCTATCATCCCAACGGGAACAGGAAATGACTTTTGCAAGATGTTGGATCTTGGCAAAAAGCTAAAAGACAAATTTGAAACTGCAGCACATGCTAATCCTAAATCCGTAGACGCTGGACTTTGCAATGACCGGATATTCATGAATGGTGTGGGAATTGGTTTTGATGGAGAAATTGTGGTTGAGATGATGAATAATAGCACCATGCTTACCGGGCAGGCTGCCTATTATTATCATGTGGTGCGCATTCTTTCTACCTACAAGGAAAAAGAATTCAATTACCAAATCGATGGAGAGCCATTTTACAAGAAACTCATTTTACTAACTATTGCAAACGGCACAACATTCGGTGGTGGTTTTAAATTAACTCCGGATGCAAAAATTGATGATGGTTTTCTCAATGTTTGTCAGATTGAAAGACTATCCCCAGCAAAGAGATATCTTAATGTGCTCAGACTTCAAAACGGTACACACAATGCCTTGAAAGCTGTCACATTTTATGAATCTAAGGAAGTGAAGATTGATGAGTCTCCTATTTTAAATGCTCATATTGATGGTGAGTACCTTGGAAAGCCTCCTTTTAACATTTCTGTGCTTCCGGGGAGGTTTAGGATTAGGACTAATTAGTTGTCAGTTGTCAGTTGTCAGTTGTCAGTTGTCAGTTGTCAGTTGTCAGTTGTCAGTTGTCAGTTGTCAGTTGTCAGTTGTCAGTTGTCAGTTGTCAGTTGTCAGTTGTCAGTTGTCAGTTGTCAGTTGTCAGTTGTCAGGAAACGAGTTGCGGGTTGCGGGGTTGTTCTCCTGCAGAGAACGTTCGGGTTACGTGAAATTTAGGAATTCTATCTTAGGGTTTAACCTTCTCCGCTTTCTTAAGGAATTTCACATAAAAATAAAGCACAATGCTTATTAAAATCAGTGATATAAACTGTGAGTGAGATAGTACATCATCGATAATATAACCTCTTGCTTCATCTCCTCTGAAAATTTCAATAACTCCTCTCCCCAATGCATATAGCATGATATAAATGAAGAACAATTGTCCTTCAAATCTTTGATGTCTTTTGAACATGAACAGTATTACCATGATTGTTAGAATCAAAGTGACGCTGTACAATTGTGTTGGGTGAAGCGGTACATGTAATGGTGCCTTTGATGCTTCATGTGTAAATGTCATTGCAATTGGACCATCTGATGGGATTCCATAACAGCAACCCGCCATAAAACAGCCCATCCTTCCAAATGCATGTATAATTGTTCCTGTAATTGCTATTATATCCAACATTGGTAACACCGGTAGTTTATTCTTTCTGAAGTACCAGATGACCGTTGGGATCACAAAGAGTAACGAACCGTAAAAAACAAAACCTGTTCTGAAACCTTTAAGCATGTTAGACGGAGGGTTGAAATAGTATCCTGGATTCTCAAGGTAAAAAAGGACCTTTCCTCCTACGAAAGCCATAATGATGATATAGATCGCTAAAGTTTGGATCTTTTCTTTCTCTACACCCAATTCCTTTTTGGCTGTCCTTGACACATACCAAAAACCCATTGCAGCTCCCAAAGCAATCAATACTCCGTATGAATAAATTGTGGTGTCACCAAAATGAAGAAATTCAGGATGCATCAGTTATCTCTTTTATTCTAAAACTAATTTTTCTTAGTAAAATTATGTGGCTTTTGAAGCTGGGAATAATTTCAAACCAAATGTAAAAATCAAAGACCAAAACACAACCGATAGAGCTCCAATTGGATTTAACCATAAAAAACTAAGTGCTTTACGGCATGCATCTGGATGATTGGTAATACCCATTGTTTGAAGTAAATAAGGTGAATGCAAAGTCAATTGACCCGCTTCATCAATGTAAACACTATCAAAAAAGAAAACGGTTAATATCCCCATGGTCATGCCTGAAATGACAGTCTTCGCATTGATCGGTTTTACAAAAAGAAGAATAAATACTCCCAAAATACTTCCGTAAAAGTAACTTCCGATCTCATTTACTAATTCAATAATGGAATTGGTTTCACCAAATAATAATGCTACAGCAGTCGCAAACACACCCCAAAATAATGTAGCTAACCTACTCGCCTTTAAATAAAAGCCAGTTGGGCGGTCTTCAACTTTGGAAAATCTCTTATACCAATCCATCACAGAGCTTGCTGCCAATGAATTCAATCCACTATCAATACTGGAGAGAGCCGCTGCAAAAATTGCCGCTATGATCAGGCCAATTATACCATTCGGCAATTCTGTCAATATAAAATAGGGCACTACATAATTGGTATCATTTCTATTTTCACCGTCCTTATGAAGACTCAAATGCTGACTATTTACAACCGCTTGATCTGCTGATTTCAGGTTTGATTTTGCAACTGTACCTTCTATGTATTGATAAGCTAATTGTTTCCTCTTCTCGTGAAGTTGCATATGTTCTTCTGCTAGTTCAACTTCCTGAAATTCCCCATTCTGTGGCGCAAAATTTTGAGGTGCAGGATTGAAGACATAATATGAGTAAAGTAAAGCTCCAATTAGAAGCATAAAAAACACCATCGGTATTTTGAACACTGCTGTCATCAGCAAGCCCACTCTGGAGTCTTTTAATGATTTTGCCGTTAGCAATCTTTGTACCTGGGATTGATCTGTCCCAAAATATGATAGCATCAAAAACATGCTGGCAATGGTACCAGCCCATATATTATATTTCGTTCCGGATTCAAATGAAAAGTTTAGTGTTTGAAGTTTTCCCAGAGCTCCTGATACCTTTAAAGACTCCATTGCTCCAATTCCATCAGGTAGTTTGATAACAATCCAGAAAAAGATGAAAATCAAGCCAATCATCATCACTACCATCTGCTTTACATCGGTTCTGATTACTCCTGTGATCCCGCCAAAAGTTGTATAAATAGTAGCACTGATTCCAATTATGATGACCGTTAACCAAAGAGGCAAGTCAAGTATCAAGGACAAAACATAGCTTGGTGCGGCAACAATAGCTCCCATGGCTAATCCCCTGGAAAGTAAAAACAAAAAGCTGGTAACCAACCTCACTCTGATTCCAAATTTTTGCTCTAGTGCCTCATAGGCGGTAAAGGCTCTGAGTTTATGATAGAATGGGACTATAGTGATGCATAAAATCACAATGGCAATTGGTAAACCTAGGTACATCTGAACAAACTGCATGTCGTTTGTAAAAGCTTGTCCAGTTGTTCCGATAAAAGAAATGGCTGATGCTTGAGTCGCCATGATTGAAATGCCCATTGCCCACCATGGCATAGACCTGTTGGCTAAGAGTAGCTCCTCTGCATTTTTTGTGGTCTTTGCGTGTTTGGTACCATCCCAAAGTATGTAAGCAAAAAATGCTAATAATATGATCCAATCAAGATAATTCAAGCACAAAAGGTCTGATTCGCCTCTAAACTACTAAATTTGATTTCAGACACCTCAAGTTATGATCAGTATTTCAAATGATTTCATGGAGGCGACTTTTCATGAAAAAGGCGCTGAGTTAGCAAGTTTCAGAAGCAAAGACACTGGAGTAGAATACATTTGGCAGGCAAATCCAGATCACTGGGGTAGGCATGCTCCCGTTTTGTTCCCGATTGTTGGGAAATTGAAACATGACAGCTACCGTGTTGATGGCCACTCCTATGAACTATCTCAGCATGGTTTTGCAAGGGATAGAAACTTTGAATTGGTAAAGGCTCAGCAAGAATCCTGTACATTTCAGCTAAAGTGGACCGAAGGTTCTTTGGCTTCATATCCTTATAAATTCATCTTGGAAATATCTTATGAGCTAAGGGAGAAAGAATTGATTACAGCTTATAAGGTAACAAACGCTGATAACAGAGAAATCTATTTCTCCATAGGTGCACATCCCGCATTTAATTGCCCACATCTACCCGGCAAAAAACGTACTGACTATTCATTGATATTTAATCAATTTGAATCTGCGTCAAAGCACTTGCTCGACAATGGATTGTTTAATGGTGAAACTAAACTGTCATTAGATAATCAGAAAGCGCTTTACATCTCGGATGAATTATTTGATGAAGATGCTTTGGTTTTTAAAGGGCTAAAATCAAATGCCGTAATCCTTAATGATGGTGATCATGATGTATTTGAATTTAAGTTTGAGAATTTTCCATACCTGGGTATTTGGTCAAAAAGTCCGGAATCACCGTTTGTATGTATCGAACCTTGGTTTGGGTTGGCAGACTCAGTTGATCATGATCAGAATTATCAAACTAAAGAAGGTATAAATAAATTGGATATAGGAAAATCCTTTGAATGTCAATATTCAGTAAGAATACTTGAGGACTAATTTATACTCACTACATTTTCTGCTTCATTATCAGCAATCTGAGTAGGGAGAGAAGAAATAATTTCATTTTTCAATGAATCAACTAATTTCTTCTTCAAGGTCTTTCTTCCAAGAACCAAACTGATCTCTCTAACTGGTGCTCCATCACCTATAAACTTCAATTGATCCAGCTTCTCTTCTGGAAAATCTAAAGTAGCAAGTTCTGGTACTAAAGTGATCCCTCCCTCCTGATCTACCAATCTCATTAATCCCTCAATGCTCCCACTTTCATATTTCAGGTTAAGGTCCTTATAGGCAATTTGATCTAATGCACACAAATTAAACACCTGATTTCGGAAGCAGTTTCCTTGTGACAGCAACCAGATTTTATGTTCCAGAATCTCTTGTAATCCTATTTTATTGGGATATTGAGAAACTAATTCATGATTCACATAACTGATCATCTTCTCATAGAACAAAGGAATCTCATGCAACCCCTGCACATCAAGTGGAGTCGCTAAAATCCCTAAATCAATCTGCTCCTTTTTAAGAGAGGAAACTATCTCCTCTGTCTTCATCTCCAGAATTCTAACCTCTACATCTGGATAATCTCTCAAGTAAGAACCAATAAACAATGGAACCAAATAAGGTGCTAACGTTGGAATAATACCTATGGTCAATGCTCCGGTCAATTCACTGCTTTCATTTGAAACCAGCTCATTCATGATCGCCAATTCAGCTAATACTTTGCGAGCTTGCTCAATAACCTCCTTCCCAACTGACGTAGGAATTAATGGCTTCTTAGATCTATCAAAAATATTTACCGACATATCCTCCTCAAGCTTCTTTACCTGCATACTCAAAGTCGGTTGAGTAACATGACAATGTTCTGCCGCCAATGAAAAACTCCGGAAATTATCAAGAGCCACAATGTATTCTAATTGCTGAATATTATAGTTCATATTTATAAAGTTATAAAAATTATTGATGTTACCTATAATGATAACTTACGTTTATTTGTATAGAACATAACCAAAGACAATAATGGAGACATTAATAGCAACTACAGACGTAATAGAAAGCACTAAAAAGTTATTAGCAGACTTGCACTTACAATATCAAAACCTCAGAAATTTTCACTGGAACGTAAAAGGACCGCAATTTTTTATTCTACATGAAAAGTTTGAAGAGTTATATATTGATGTGGCGTCAAAAGTAGATGAGACTGCAGAAAGAATTTTATCAATTGGAGGAAGTCCTTCTGCTTCCATTTCAGATAACCTCAACAGAGCAAGTATTTCAGATGGTTATCAAATCAGTGATGCAACAGAGATGGTTCATGTATTAATCTCAGGATATGAAATCATTGTGGAGGATGTGCTCAACATTCTTAAAGCAGCGGAAGAGAGTGGTGATGAAGGTACAATTGATACTTTCACAGGATATGTAACCGAGCTTCAGAAGACAAATTGGATGCTTAAAGCATATTTAGGATAATGCGCCTCAATCAAATCACAATCCCTTCGCTTGACGTTCCCAGATCCATTGAGTTTTATAAGAAATTGGGGCTTAAGTTAATTGTGCATACACATGATGCTTATGCAAGATTTGAATTGCCCGAAGGAGAATCTACATTTTCAATTCATCAGGTAGATGAGCTACCAAAGGGAAACGGAATCATTATCTACTTTGAAATTGAGAATCTGGATGAATACGTTGAGCAATTAGTAGCAAAAGAGATTGCCGTGGAAAAACCACAGGATCAAAGTTGGCTCTGGAGAGAATCAAAACTGAAAGACCCTGATGGCAACTCTATCATCTTATTTTTTGCAGGAAAAAACAGAAAGAATCCTCCCTGGAGATTAGAAAAATAATTTGGAAACTCAGAATCCATAGGATCATTAGCTAATTTTGATCCTATGGGTCATGATCATTCTCACCACCACCATCATCACCATGCAGAAGGAAACATTCGCTTTGCTTTCTTTCTCAATCTTCTATTCACCATAATTGAAATTGTAGGTGGTATCTACACCGGCAGTCTCGCAATATTATCAGATGCATTACATGATTTTGGGGATAGCCTTAGCCTTGGCCTGGCTTGGTATTTTCAAAAGCTCTCAAAAAAAGGCAGGGATGATAGGTATTCATATGGTTATCGTAGGTTTTCGCTTTTAGGTGCAATTATTAATGCTACGGTACTTGTTGTTGGGTCAGTATTTATTTTAAATGAAGCTATTCCGGCACTATTCAATCCTGGAGATGCCAATGCCAAGGGAATGATCATTATTGCAATATTCGGGATTGTTGTAAATGGTGCGGCCGTGCTTCGATTGAAGAAGGGTGATTCCATCAATGAGAAAGTAGTCATGCTTCATTTGATGGAAGATGTTTTAGGTTGGGTAGCTGTGCTTATTGGAAGTATCATAATGTACTTTTGGGACGTCCCAATAATTGATCCTCTACTTTCTATTCTTATTGCACTTTATGTGCTTTATAATGTTGTCATCAACATCAGAAATAGTTTCAGAATTATTTTACAGGCAACTCCAGGTAATGTTGATATTGAAGCCATTAACAAAAAGGTTCTTGAGATGCCTAAAGTCATAGAAATGCATGATTGCCATGCCTGGTCAATGGATGGAAGCTACAATGTATTAACAATGCATCTGGTGCTGGAAGAAAACCTTTCTTTAACTGAGCAATGTGCGCTGAAGAAGGAAATTAAAGACCTCCTCAAAGGCGAAAATATCAATCATATGACCGTGGAATTTGAAATGAAAGGTGAGGATTGTGAGTTAGATGACTGCTGACAAAATAGGGTAAACCACCTTATGAGGGTTGTTTAATAGAAGGTTGTATCTTGTATAATCCTTAAATTAAGTATCATTAAAAATGTGGTCGATGAAGAAGCTATTCACCTTACTGTACTTATCAATTGTCCTATTCAGCTGTAACAAAGATGATGATAACCCAGATCCTACTGATCCCACCGATTCAGGGACCACCATTGCTGTTGATCTAGGAGATAGTGAAATACCATACATTGTTATTACCACATCAAGTTCAATTCAAAATGAACCAAAGGTTCCGGCTACCATGGAAATCTTTGAAAGTGGAGTACTAACAAAAACTTCAAATATTGGAATTGAATTCAGAGGCTCCACTTCTTTCAGAATATCCGACAAAAAATCATACGGAATTGAAACCTGGGACGCTTCTGGCAATGATATGGATGATAGTTTCTTTGGATTTCCAGAAGAAGAGGATTGGATTTTAACAGGGCATGTAGTGAACTTTCAAAATAACTTCATCATCGACCAAACATTGATGTATCACTACTTCGGTTACAGTTTATTCAGAGAAATGGGCCGGTATGCAAGCCGCACACAGTTTGTGGAATTGCAAATTGATGATGAATACCTGGGGGTATATGTGTTTATGGAAAAACTCAAAAGGGACAATGATCGGATTGATATTAGTAGATTGGAACCCGGTGATATTGATGAAACAGCCATTACTGGTGGATACATTTTAAAGATTGATAAAACCACAGGGGGTGATTCCAATGTTGGTCAACCTCTAGAGTACTTCCTCTCAAATTGGGCAGATGACGCATTGTATACTGAGTCCAATAGCTTCAGATCGGAATTTGACATCAATGGGGACCCATTGACATTCGATCCGTATGATGAACCATATCACTTCAATCAGTATCTGGAAACTTATTTTCTATATGAATACCCTAAAGCAGATATAATTACAAGTGAACAAAAAAAATACATCCAATCCTATATCAATGATTTTGAAACTGCTCTCCTTACGGACGATTTTAATACAGAAGTAAGAACATATACTGATTACATAGATGTTGAGAGTTTCGCCGACTTTCTGTTAATTAATGAGATCTGCAGAAATGTTGATGGTTATAGAATTAGCACTTTTCTTCATAAAGACCAAGGAGAAAAACTAAAAATGGGTCCAATCTGGGATTTAAATATTGGGTTTGATTCTGGTGATAGAATTCCGTGGGATGGGTGGGTATTCGAATACAACACATACGTTGATCGGGATCCTTGGATGGTTCATTTTTGGTGGCCAAGATTAATGGAAGATCCACAGTTTAGATCAGTTGTTAAATCAAGATGGAACGCCCTCAGAGGAAATGTATTAAGCAATTCCTCACTTCTTGCCTCTGTTGATGAAAATGTAAATTACCTGGATAGTAATGGTGCTATTGATCGGAATTATAGCAAATGGAATTTAGGAATCAACTATTCCACTAGCATAAACAATCTTAAAGCATATCTCGAATTCAGAGCAGATTGGATGGATAGTGAAATTCAAAATTTCTAATATCAATTAGCTTGGTAATTTTTAATTAACGGTTTGCTCAGTATATTGGGATTGATTCGTACTTAACCAACCAGGAGTGCTGTCAATTTTTTATCAATCAATAACCTACTTAGACACATGATTATTTATGGATGGCGCTCAGCGCACCTGAAAACCAAACAACTCGACACTTGTACCTGCCCTAGTTGCGGCACAAAAGGCTCTGTTATCACCAGTGTATTCAGCAGACACGTACATATTTTTTGGATCCCACTATTCCCAATAGGAAAAACCGGAGCAGCCCAATGCCAACATTGTGGATTTGTGATGGAGAAAAAGGAAATGCCAGAAGAAATCAAACAGGAATATGGTTTTCTGAAAAGTGAAACCAGGCCTCCATTTTGGCAATTTGCTGGACTATTAATTATTGCTGGCTTTGTTGCCTGGGGAGTTGTAATGTCTGGAAAACATGATGAGGATGTACAAACCTGGCTGGAACAACCATCAAAGGGAGATGTATACAGATATAAAACTGAAGGCAATTATTACTCTACAATGAAAGTAATCGAAGTTACTCAGGACAGCCTCAGAGTAGCTCTAAACGAATACGAAACAGACAAAAAATCCGGAGTTTATAAACTAGACAAAAGCCAGAACTACTCAGAAGAATTCTCATATATGCTTGGTAAAGATCAGGTACGTGAAATGTATAGTTCGGGAACTATTTATGATATTGACCGCTAACCACTGGATAGATTTTCTTACATGCTAAAAAGAATTTCAAAAGCACGAGCTGCAGGCATTGTGACGCTCATTCTAGCAATTATTATTTGCTTTCATATCACAGTATTAGTCGGTATTGTTCCCTATGATATGGTCTGGGGAGGGAGATTGAATTCAACTGATGAAATGTTTGTATTTGAGCTTTCCTCCATTTTCATCAATCTCTTAATGATCATAATGGTGAATGCAAGAATTGGAAAGCTCAAAATACCCTCTATTAAAGTGGCAGGAGTTTTTATGTGGATATTCTTTGTGATTTTCACTTTGAATACGATTGGCAACTTACTTGCTAAGCAAAGTCTCGAAACCTACATATTCACTCCAGTTACATTTATTTTGGCAATTCTAATGTTAAGGCTTGCGCTTAAGGATTAGTAGCATTTAGTAGCCGTAAAAGCACCTACAACAAAGTGGTCATCATCCGCTCTTGCATCTATGATGCCTTCTATTGTAGTTCCTTCAACACTGGTCAGCTCAACAGTTCCACTTACTGCCGTTTGGGTAGCCCCACCATTTGTTTCTGAAGGAAAGAACCTTACAGATTGAGTAGCAATTTCTCTTGGTTGCTCATATACACCAACTGCCTCACTAGGTATAAAAAATTTAATTCTAGCCTGATTAGTAAGAAACAGATCACATACTTCAATGCTTTCATCAGCCTCCTGGCCATATAATTCGAAAACTAAGGTGCCATCTAATTCCTGGGTGATTTTACCTCTTTTGTATGTCCAGTCCTCACCACCAATTTTCCCAGCTAAGACATCAACTTCTTCCTCTTCCTCCTCTTCTTCGGTTTCCTCTTCCTCTTCTTCCTCCATCATCTCCATAGAGGTTTCATCAGAACTATCGTCTGAACAGGAATTAAAGAATATTGATGTACTGAATATTGCGAAAACTAAAAAGGTCTTTTTCATGGCACTAATGGTTTTTAGAGTAATTTAATCAGATGTTTCAAGCATAACAATGCCTTCCTGCAAGATTAAGATGCACTTTTGAAAATATTTCGCAAGGTCTTAATCAACATAGACGGAATCATCGGAAAAAAAGCCATCAATAATATAAATCCAATGACCACATAAAGTATAGTCGACAAAAACTTCCCAATTCCTTTCAAACCCCACTTAGGTAGAAGGATATCGCTCAGTTTTCTACTGTAAGGAGGTATAGGCTTATATGAAGGAATAACCTCAGTTGGAATTTGAATATCCCATGATCCTCTTACAAACAAAGGCATTATGAAGTCAAAGCTTATTTTCTCATCGCCTCTTTCAATTCCCCATTTCTTAGTCCAGGATCCAAAATCTGTAAAGGTTATCTCGGCATAAACAGGCTTATTCCAGATAGTTTTGTCATTGTTTTCCAGATCAAGCACCTCATCACTTGTAACTTTCAAATAATAGTCCTGATTAATCAACGGAAGTGCCACGCCAGATTCTCTTGGGATAACACCAATATCAGTATCCTCCTTCGGCCATTTTTTTATTTTGCTACAGTAGATAGCTCCAATCGCCATATCTGCCTTTTTATCAAACGAATTCCCATTATTCACATACCATGGAGAGACATTCGGGAATATTTTCAGGATTATTGAGAATGGTTTATGTCTTTGGTTTTGAAATTCTTTATTACCAGCTTTCTCCAATTCCGCATCCTCTTCATCTAATCTGATCTTTTTGGTATAGCTATCAGATTCAACAGTTATGGTGAATGTGGTTAACCACAAATCCATATTGATATTCTCCACAGATATTGTGGTGTCATCATTTATGGTAAATACTTCTTTTGTATATGTCTTATAAGGCTTTATCTCATTACTTGATCCATCTATATAGTCAAAAAACTTTTGAAGATTTGCTGGTCTTTGCTCTACATATGGTTTTGGTGGAATCACCTGCACATGAATGTCAGGTTTATAAAGTTGAGGATGATCCGGATCAAAGCTTATCGCGTGGATATCAAATTGATTAAATCCTTTCGACTGTTCAGCTGTAGTTCTTATATACTTCTGTACCGAGTCTCTCTGATAGGACTTCTTATTGTATATGAACTCCTGCAAATGAACCTGTGGGCCTTCAAATTGATTGCTGGTCATTTCCAACTGATGGTTGTAAGTATTGTCCAGCTTACTGGCTCCTTTCAGGTAAAACCTGTTTTTTACTTCATTAATAATCTCCTGGCGGAATGTATTATAGCGGTCTTTATCGGATTTCAAAAACTCTTCATAAGAATACTCATCTTTTAGTGAGTCTTCACTGTTTTCAGAAATGATTCTAAAAGCTAAGACACCTACCAATACCAGTAGGATGATAAACTTCAGATTTTTTTTCATTGATTTCTAGGCTGAATTGGCATTCAAATAGTAATCAACGAAGATAGTCAATTACTTTTCTGTACCAAACTTAGCGTCTTCAGGAACGCGATATTCCTGAAATGGAATGGCCAAAAGATTGCTTAAACGGTCATTTTCCTTAGGATCCATGTGTGTATCAATACCGTAAGTAAGCTTTTCTATATCATCAACTTTAGCAAAAGTCCCAAATATTCTGTCCCATATAGCAAATATGTTTCCGTAGTTGGTATCAGTTAACGGTTGGGTGTAGTGATGATGTATCTTATGCATGTAAGGAGTTACGAATATGTAGGATAGTGCATGATCTACCTTTGCTGGCATTTTAATGTTGGCATGAGTTAGATGAGCGAACAATACTGATAAGCTCTGATAAAACATAATGATCCACATTGGAGCTCCAATCAGCATTACTGCCATTATCGTAAAAGTCATTCTGAAAACTGTTTCTCCTGGATGATGTCTTAAACCAGTTGTAACATCCACAGTGGTATCGCTGTGATGAACCAAATGAAACTTCCACATCCATTTCACTTTGTGCTCTGTCCAATGAATGAAGTAGGCCCCAATCAAATCCATCAACAAAACCCCAACAATCGCTTGTGCCCAAACTGGTAAACTCACAATATATAACAAGCCAAATTCTCTTGAAGAAGTGAAGTCAGAACCCCAAAGAAGTAATCTTGCAAAGAACAATCCAATGATTAAAGTAAAAGCTGTCAGGATCAGATTTATCCCAGCATGTCTTACTTTCTTGTACTTAAATCCATACAATGGAATCATACCCTCTAATAACCAGAAGATTACAATACCTCCTACAAGTAACCCAGCTCTGAATGTTGGGGGAATGTTTTCAAAAAATCCTATGAACTGCTCCATAATCATTGAATTTACTAATTTTTTTAATACCAACTACACTGAAACATCCTGTCAATTTGAATTGTTCACAAATTCAATATTGCTCAATCAATTCGGTTCTGCCCAATGATTTAGATTTTTCGTCAACTAAACTTGCATATTGGGCCTTGAAATTACTGAATTGTACAATTTTGAGATATATTTGAATAAGCTGCAGAAGGAAACACACATAATCACTAAGAAATTCACATCCCTCTCAGCACTTTTTTGCACAAATTAACCTAACCGTTGAGTAGCTCGACAGACTATATTACCAGCCAATTTCTTAACGCTGATCACTCAATCAGAGTGCATTTGTGTAATGAAAATCATATTGATCTTCTGAGTATCCTTATTAAGCATCTGGAAAGAAAGGTTTCTATTGAAATAATTCTCTCCGACACAGTTAGTACTCTGATTACCAAAGATGTGTTTCTTCTCAATAAGATATTTGAGCTCAGAAAAAATGGCGCTAGCATCTTTCAACAAAACCATGATGAAGGTCTTGATAGCTTTACAATCATAGACTTTAATCGATTCCTAATCTACAACCCGCATAACGATTCCTGGACAGATGTAACTGATAGAATTACGGAAACAGAGGAATGGTTTTACAATGTAATTCAACAGGAAAAAGAGTTTTATTCGGACAGTAATGACATTGAGATTCAATTCTATTCTTCAGATAGAAAATCCATAAGGCATCAGGTTAGCTCAATTCACTGGAGTTCTAAAAATGCGGACAAAGTTGAGATCACAGGACTGGGAGAAGTCCTAAAAGAAGGCCGGCAATCTATTCAACTTGTTGATGATACGATATTAAAACTTCATGCATATAAGGGAGATGAGGTTAAAATAAAGGCTATAAAAATTGAGGTCTTTGAAGAAGTAGAGATACTCTACCAACTTCAGTTCTTGAACCCATCTTCTAAAAAGTTTGTCACGCTTGAAGAACAAGATGAAAATGGAATTTACGGAGTTGCAGCAACACACAGACTGAAACTGATATGGGAGGTAAAGGGAGCAAACAACACTGTCGTTGAACCTTTCAATGTCTCTGGAAACTCAGGAGAACATGAATTTATTCCTGACGGGTCAATTGAAATTACAATTAATACAGAATCTCATAATACAAGGAAAAAGAAGAGACTGATAGTTCAAACATTCCCACAGCCAATTCTGGAGAAATATGAAATCCCGGTGAAAACTGAATTTCAGTTTCCTGAAAAATTTGAATTCCCTAACTGGCATCAGAGACTCAGTGAGAAATTCGGGCAATATCCTGATAAAGAAGAACTTAAAGACAAAATAGCTGCAAGTGAGTCCAAGATTTGGGATCTCTACGGCAATATGGAATTCGGTAAATTCTATCAAAAACACTCAATAACTGCTTTAAACAGGCACGTTATTTCAAGAATAAAGACTTATTTTGAGGCACAGCCGCAGGTAAGAGATATTATTGACGCCATTAAGTATCATCATGGAGAAGGAAAATAATCCACGTAATGGTCCTCTTATGCGCTTTTTCCACTTCTGCGCTGCTGCGGACAAGGACATACTAAAACAATGTCCAAGATCAGAAAATCACAAATACGCTAGTATTGGTGCCACAGTTCTGTTCACTGGAATCCTTGCATCTATTTCCGGTGGGTACGCATTATTCGTTGCATTTGATAGTTTCAGCATTTCTGTGGTAATGGGACTGCTTTGGGGTCTTCTGGTCTTCAACCTCGATAGATTCCTGGTGTCAACAATGAAGAAGACAAAAGGAAAACTAAAAGAAGTAATTCAAATTACTCCTCGACTTCTATTAGCAGTGTTATTAGCAATTGTAATTTCCTCTCCTCTCGAATTGAAAATATTTGAGGAAGAAATAAATGAAACACTCCATTATGCTGGTGCTCAAAAAATCGATCGTCTTGATTCTCTTTATGAGACCAGGATTGAAGCAAAACAAGTCCGAATTGATAATCTAAAAGAAGACACTGAAAAGGCACTAACTCAAAGAGATGAATATTATGACCAATATGTCTGCGAGTGTGACGGAACATGCGGAACCGGCCAAAAAGGAAGAGGTTCTGAATGCGAACGAAAAGAGAATAAATACCTTAAAAGTGATGAAGAATACAAGGCCATTCGTTTAGCCAACAACAAAGAGATCTCAGAAATCCGTGATGACATCACAGCGCTGAAATCTCAACGTGATGAAACAAAAGCTACATTACAATCATCTTTCGCTGATGGGTTATTGATCAGGTTAAATGCATTAAAATCTTTGCCTTATGGTCCACAGCTTGCTATTGTTCTACTACTCATAGCAATTGAAATCGCTCCTATTCTGGTTAAGTTGCTCTCTCCATATGGTCCATATGATCATGTCTTAAAAACCATGGAGTATGAATTTGAGATCGAAGAGATCACTTCCATCAACATGCGAAACCAGCAGCTCAATAACCAACTGACTGTAATGGCCAGCATCGAACAAAACAAACTGGATCAGGAGATTAAAAACAATGAAGGTGCCATGAAACTCATTGGTGAAGCCCACCTGGAATTAGTCAAAGAGCAGCTTCAGATTTGGCTCGAGGAGGAAAAGGAAAAAATAAAATCACAGCACTCGAAGTAACTTCATGAAAAGAAGCCAACCATATATCGTATTAATACTGATTGTGTTAATTAGCACATTCGGCGACTCCCTATATGGTCAATCATGGAGGAAAAATTTCAATAGAGAAAGCAATATTTCAATGCGCATTGATAAAGTAGATTCTTTCCAGTTGAAATTGAAAAGAAACGATATCCTCACATTTAATCTCTCTTCTTCCCGGTCTGTAAATTTCCAATTGAGAAACCCACAAGGTCAACCAATATATGTGGGGTTATCAAAATCAGGAAATCCTGTCAGATGGTCTACTCAAATAGATTCTTCTGGTCTATACTCCATGAAACTGAAAAGCGGTTTTAGATTCTTACCTACCGATATCGATCTGAAAATAAATCTTGAAAGACCCAACTTTCAAATCCCAAGAGCTGATTCATTGGTTTTTAGAAAGTCTCAGGAGTTGATGAACACTTCTATAAAACTACCTAGAAACAAAAAAGGAGAAGAATTTACCAACACTTTCAGCTATCAGGTTTACACTGGAGATACTTTGCATTTCAAAATGATTCCACTGTTTGGCAAAACTCCGTTTGTAGATATTACTTCTAATGATGGCGAAATTCTATTTGCCGAAACTCCAAAAAAAGGTAATGTTGAAAAATACGTTGTTGCACTTGACACTGGCATATTCAACATCAACCTTACTTCCAGATCTCTCTTGCCAAAGACTGATTCACTTGTGATTAAAAGAATTATGCCTCCGAAACTGGCAAAACCAAAACCAATCATGGTGGATGTAACAACAGAAAACATCTTTTTCGATAGTATCCCGGAATTGTACATGGATACTACTGTTTACCTTGGAGCAATTCGTGATTATATAAATGAAAGTGCAGACAGCATCGCAATTAATTTTGAAGGAGATTCAACTATTAGTTTTTGGTCAATTCATTTTGGTGCCGGACAAGAGTTTTTAGATGGCATTGAATATTATGAAACACTATTAGCTTCGGATGAAGAAAGTACTGCCACAGATATCCTTGCAGCATATGGACTTGGTGAATTAAAAAAACTACCCGATCAGGGAAATAAGGAAATTGTTTTTAGACCATCTTCATCTTTGAAGCAGTTTCTGAAGAAACCAAACAGAAACAATTATTCGACAATCACGGATACAAGTGGTTCTTTCAAACTACACTTCGAAAATAAAAGTCTGAGTGTGGGTAGAAATGTCTATGTCCGGGTAATTGTATTTAGAAAAGACTATGAACTCATAACCGAAAAGGTGGAAAAATGAGAAAGGAAATACCCCCCATAAATCAACCCAAGCTTTGGATCTATGCTGTCATGGCTATGTCATGTATGCTAATGATTTTTAGTGCCCCTGCTGAAGCACAAATCAGGCAGTCCTATAATAAAGCTAAAGGTGCGGTAAACAGAACTCGAAGAGGAGTCAATAGAGTAAAACGAGCGATGGGTTCTAAGAAAAGAAAATACGACCCATCAAAAGATACTACTGATGTCATTGTTTGGAGCCGAGACCCCTACATTCCAAATAGTGGGATGATCAGGGACTATAAGCATATTTACACGTTCTTTCATACCGCACAGCAAGAAACCTTCAAGCTGGATCCAGATTTGAAAGCTATTGGCTATGATTCAATAAACGGGCAATTCGTTAAAAGCATTGGAAACAATCCTCCTCTTGACACCAAATATGAAGTCATGGGTTGGCACCCATATTGGATGGAGGATGCATATAAGTATTACAATTACAATCTACTATCGATCATATCCTATTATTCGTATGATATCAACCCATACACCGGTGGATACGCTAACTCAGAAGTAATAGATTCCTTAAGTACTTCTGGTCTTCTTGACTCTGTTAGGAATAACAACACAAAGCTTTTACTTTCTGTCACCTCATTCGGAGGGAGAAAAAATCATGAGTTTCTAAATAACGATATGGCAATAGAGTATTTCCAATATCAACTTTTGGAAATTCTAAGAAGCGACACAGTCTTCAAGGGAATTGATTTGAACTTCGAAGAAATCCAACCTGCCGACAAGGATAAATTCACCTCGTTTGTTCGTAAAACAAATGCAAGGTTGAAATCTGAAGGTTACATGATGGTATTGAATGTCCCTTACTTCAACAACAACTCAATATTTGATTATGAAGAACTAAATGGAAATGTCACCTACTTCAACATCATGGGTTATGATTTCAGCGGGGAGCATTCAAGTTACCCAGGATCCATTTCTCCATTACAGGGACATAAATATCAACCTACCCTACAGTCAGCATTAAATGATTTATTAATTGCCAATATCGCTCCGGACGACATCATTGTTTCATTACCGTTATATGGTGTTTCCTGGGACATAGTTGGAGATGACACCTTTTTCTATGAGTCATCCATTCCATATTTCCAGGTCAAAGCCAATTATGCATCTGAATACTCCCCTCCATACTACGATGCTTTGAGTAGCAGTTTCTTCTATCATATTGTCCAGGATGATTTCACTAGAATTTGCTGGTTTGAAAACGAGACTAGTCTTGATATCAAGTTTAAATGGGCTAAGGAAAATGGCTTAAAAGGCGTTGGACTCTGGGCTTTGGGGTACGAACAAGGGTCTCCTGAAATCTGGGAAACAGTAGCTAATAATTTCCAGGCAGATTCGCTTGTAGCTGTTCAAAGTATTGCAACCTCCTTAAATGGGCCTTACGGAATTGTAAAGGACATTATTACCTACAAAAAAGTGATTGGATTTGGATTCATGGTATTTTCTGGATTCATCTTGCTAGGGTTTATTTTATCCCTAACAGATTGGAGAGTAAGAGACATTTTATTCAAGAAACAATCATTCAGAATTATTTATATGATTCTGGCTGTAGTATTGATTACCCTTTCTTCTAACTGGTGGTTGTCGACAGGGGGGGAATGGGACCTGGAAATTGGTCTTGGTATAGGAGTCGCAGTAGTTCTGCTGGTTAATTATTTGTTTTCACTTTACAGAAAAGCCTTAAGATAATATCAAATGAAAGCACTAGCTCGAGAATTACTTTGGTTTTTTACTGCTGTTGTACTTTGTATGCCAATAGCTTATTTATTCGCATACTTACTGGATTTAAAACCGGAAGGCCCAACAATGACATTTAATGAAGAAGTCTTCCAAATGGAACTCTTCATTGTCGGAGCAATTATAGGTTTTATTGGCACTTATATAATGAGAGTCATTATTTGGGCTATGAAAAAATATTTAATAAAGGAAGAGAATGATTCATAACATCTTACCGATTGTCTGCGGAGAATTAAATGAGTACCTCAAGTCCCGTTACAATGCTGACGAGGATCGCCTGGTACTGTCTAATCTGGTGGATCAAAGCGGAGCTATTGCAGCGGAGAGTATGAATAAGGTAGTCTGCTCCCTGGTCAATGTTGAAGAGGAAACTACTCTTAAGGCCTCAGGAGTTGGATTTGCATCTTCAGGCGGATCTTTCATGGCCAGTCAGGGTGATATCAATATCAACCTAACTGTAATGTTCACCGCTAACTTTTCCGGAAGACGATATACAGAAGCACTGAAGTTTCTTTCAGGGGTAGTTTATTTTTTTCAATCAAAGCCTGTTTTCACCTCAAGTAATTCTCCGGGCCTTACAAGCAATATTGAAAAAGGAGTATTCGATTTGATCTCATTAAGCTACCACGATCTGAACAGTGTCTTTTCAATGATGGGCCTTAAATACATGCCATCCGTGATCTACAGAATAAGAATGTTGTCATTCTCTACCGATAACATTGAGGATACAATACCACCAATCACCGGTATCGGATTAAACGAATAAACTGATGGTAAGATTTCTGAAATTATTCGAAATAAAGTTCTTTCATGAGTTCACTCAGAAATTTGAAACTCAGTCTATCAAAGTGATTCTATCTAGAGAAACTATAGAGGCAATTAAGTCATATCAATTGATTCTCAGAGAGACCGCAGAAGGGTTGATTGTCTTAGTAAAAGAAGATAAAAAATTCCTCTTGGAAAACCTTAAAGAAAAGCTTACATTAACAATAGGTTTGCAGGTGAGTAACAGGTATTTCAGTAATTTTTCAGACGTAGAATTGATCATACCAAACAAGAAATATTACCTAACGAATGATAAAGACACCAAATTCGGCGAAATATTGGAAAAAAACTCGCATCCCAATAGTTTCCTAAGCAAAAAGAACGTATGTTTATGCTGTGTAGAAGACTCTAACATGGCAAAGTTATTAGGCAAGGAAGAGTCTACCATTGAACGGAAAGGGGAAGTACTGTTTTCAGGAAATATTCAATCAGAAAATGCATACAACATTTTTGGTGCAGACTATGGTTGGTATGACGTTAGCAGCCAGGATATTGAAGAGAACCAGATTCTATATCTGGAGTCAACCTTAAGTAAAGCTTTCGCAATTGTTGATATCAGCATTGGCGAAAATCAACTAAATGAAATTCTCGACAGTACCTATCAGATAAGATTCAAAAACCGCACCGCCAAATGGAACTACTACTTTGTTCATCCTGAAAGATCATTTGATACAGTGGAAGTCTACAGAGGTAAAGAAAAACTTTCGTTTACAGATCCTGAAGAACTTACATTGCAAAATGGTCAGAGAGCAATTATGGTAAGCTCGAATGAAGAATTACCGCTCTACAAGGATTACAAAGATTTACAGATTTACGCATGGCTAAAAGAGCCGAGCACAGATGGTTCCCATTCGGATGACCAAAAAATAAATCTCCCAACGCCAGATATTAATAAAATCAAGGGAGGTAAACTCGATGGAGAGGATGCCTTCTACTCAAATATGTATGTACATTTATAAACGAAATATTTACACTAACTAAATAATTATGGCTCAAGTACTAGCAACTCCCGGAGTATACATAAAGGAGGAAAGTGCCTTTCCAAGCTCGGCAGTTCAGGTTGCTACAGCAGTTCCAGCTTTTGTAGGATACACTGAGTTTGCAATAAGGGATAACAAATCATTAATCAATAAACCAACCAGGATTACGTCTTTGGGTGAGTTTCATCAATTCTTCGGTAGAGGTCCGGAAACCCTCTACAACGTTTCGGAAAACGAAGAAACTGTATTCGCAGTTGAAGCTGAAGCTAAAACGAAGTTCAACTTATACAAGAGTATGAGAATGTTCTTTGCTAATGGTGGAAGCACATGCTATATCGTTTCTGTAGGTAAGTACGATTACGAAAAAGGTGTTGCTTACAAAGACTTAAACGATCCAGGAGAAGAGGCAGGTATCCCAACCTTGTTAAAATTCCCGGAACCTACAATGTTGGTTATTCCAGATGCAGTTCTTCTTGAAGGAGAAGCAGATTGCTACCAGTTGCAGAAAGATATGTTGATGCACTGTGGAAAAGACATGAAAAGCAGAGTTGCATTATTAGACGTTTACAATGGTGACCAACCAAGAACCAGAGACGAAAATGATGTAATTGATAAAGCAAGGGAAGGATATGGTATGGAATTCCTACAATGGGGAGCTTCTTACTATCCATTCCTTAACTCAACTATCGTTCAAGGCGATGAAGTGACTTTCCAAAATGTAAAAGACCTTGCGACTTTAACTCCTATTTTGGATAAGCACGCAGAAGATATTTATGAAGAGGACGATGCAACAGCAATCAAAGCTGAAATCGCAAAATTAACTGGTGATCACGATGTTGTGAACCTTCACCAAACACTACTTGCAAAACTTCCTCTTTACAAAGCCATCTTAGCAGAAATCAGAAATGACATGAACATCTTACCTCCATCTGGAGCTATGGCTGGGGTTATTTCAATGGTTGATGGCGAAGTTGGAGTGTTCCAATCTCCTGCTAATGTATCAATGGGATCAGTAGTTAGCCCTACTGTAAACCTTACCTCAAAAGATCAGGAGGATCTAAACTTGCCACTTAATGGTAAAGCAATTAACGCTGTAAGATCTTTCCCTGGAAAAGGAGTTTTAGTTTGGGGTGCAAGAACACTTGACGGTAACAGCCAGGATTGGAGATACCTAAGTGTAAGAAGAACAGTTATTATGATTGAGCAGTCTATCAAAATTGCTTCTGAGGCTTACGTATTTGAGCCAAACGTTGTAAACACATGGGTTGCTATAAAAGGAATGATTACCAATTTCTTAAAGGATCAATGGAAACAAGGAGCACTTGCTGGTTCTGTTCCTGAGGATGCTTTTAGTGTTGATATTGGGTTAGGATCTACCATGACTCCTACTGATATCCTGGATGGTATAATGAATATAACCGTGAAGATTGCTGTAACCAGACCTGCGGAATTCATTGTCATTACATTCCAACAACAAATGCAAAAATCATAATTCCATTAACTTAAATTTGAATTAAAATGGCTGGAGAAGCACAAGATAATATATGGCCCTTACCGAAGTTTCACTTTAAGGTAGAAGTAGAGGGCGGTTTAGTCGCATCATTCCAAGAAGTATCAGGATTAGATACTGAAGTAGACGTAATTGAATATCGTCACGGCGATAGCCCGGAATTCTCAACAATTAAGATGCCCGGTTTGGTAAAACCTTCTGATGTTACTTTGAAGAAAGGTACATTCACAGGAGATGTTGCATTCTTTGAATGGTTCAATGAAATCAACATGAATACCATTGAAAGAAGAACTGTACAAATCATGCTTTTGAATGAAAGTGGTGATACAGAGATCGTTTGGACTTTGACAAATGCATTCCCTAAACAAGTACAGGGTACTGATTTAAACTCTTCAAATAGTGAAGTAGCAGTGGAAACATTGGTTCTTGCTCACGAAGGTTTAACTCAGGGCACAGCTTAGTTTAGTTAAAATACTTTCTGAAAACGCACATTAGAATTAGTGTGCGTTTTCGGTATTTGTAGGAAGATAAAAGTATCGCTGAATGTCAGGTGAAGGTTCATCCCAAAATTCAAATTGGCCCCTGCCGAAATTTCATTTTGAAGTTTCATTTGGGACTGAAGTTTGGCGCTTTCAGGAAGTGTCTGGGCTGGAAAGTGAAGTTGAAGTTCTAGAGTATAGACATGGGAAAAGTAAACAACTTGGTGCATTCAAAATGCCAGGTTTACCAAAATATACTGATGCCACTTTAAAAAAAGGCGTTTTCACAGGAGATACACGTCTATTTAATTGGTATAACAAAAACAACACTTCTCAGGCTGAAAGAAAAGATGTTACTATAACACTTCTTAATCACCTCCACGAACCAGAAATAGTCTGGACACTCACCAATGCATTCCCGAAAAAAATTGAAAGCACCAGCCTCAATTCACAAGGAAGTGAAATCGCTGTTGAATCAATTGTTCTATCCTACGAAGAGCTAAGCATAGAAAACATCTAATTGGTAGGAAAGCCAAAATTGGCGACTAGAAATTCAACGACTCAAATATGGCAGAAAGTGCCGATAAGTGGGGTTATCCAGCAGTTAGCTACTGTTTTGAAGTTTCTGTAGGGAAATTTACGGGAATCGACTTACTTTTTTCTGAAGTTTCAGGCATTCAAATGGAGCTTGAAACAACAGAAATAAAAGAAGGAGGAAACAATAGTTACACGCATTCAATCCCCGGAAGAGTAAAATACACAGACCTTGTTCTGAAGAGAGGGATGATGCCCAAAAGTTCCGCATTATTCTCCTGGTGTCAGAAAACAATTGGTGGTAATTATACTAAACCAATTGAACCACAGGATGTCACAGTAAAGCTTCTTGACGAAGAAGGTAAAACTTTAATCACCTGGAATTTCAAAAATGCCTACCCCAAGAAATTAGAAGTGAGTTCATTAAACGCCAGAGCAAGTGGAGATAGTGCTATTATGATCGAGACTATCACTTTGGCTTACTCAGAATTTGAAAGAAAATATTAGTTCCATGGCAATTGAAGTAAATGATTTTGTGATTCAGGCAAAGGTCATTCAATCAATGAATGACAATGAAGCTAATGAAAATGAACAAACAGATACTCAATCTATCCCTCCTTCCGTGAAGCAGGAGATCATAGATGAGTGTATGGAGAAAGTAAAAGAATACCTGGCCAGAAAAGAAAATAGATTTTAATGAGCACAGGTAAACTGACCAAACTGACCATTGTAGGATACAAAGATCCTCAGTTTAAATCCAAAGTTGGAAGTAAGGATGAAAGCACCTTCACTATGCAGGTGAATCCAGAAAAATACTCCTTTGAATTTAAATCACTGGGCAACAAACCTCAAACTATGGCTAATAACAAGCAACAGGATAAATCTAAAATTCCTGATGCTAAAAAGCTTAATTTGAAGTTTTTCCTTGATTCCACCGGAGTTATCCCGGGTTGTACTGATGTACCAGCAACAGTGGCTAAGTTTAACAAGTTGTGCACCGAAGTAAACGGTTCAATCCACACCACAAATTACCTAAAAATATATTGGGGTAAAGGTCTTGCATTCCCATGCAAACTCACAAAGGTCAAAATTGATTATCTGATGTTCAGTCAAAATGGTATCCCGGTTAGGGCTGAATTGGACGCTCATTTTGAAGAATTCATGGATTCGGCGACAGACGCTGCTAAAACCAACAGCAACTCCCCGGATATGTCTCATATTAAAACTATTAAGGCTGGAGATAACCTACCCGCTCTATGCTATGAGATTTACGGAGATTCAAAATATTACCTGCAAATAGCAGAACATAACGGTATCATCAATTTCAGGCAATTAACTCCAGGACAAAAAGTACATTTCCCTAGATTGGAAAAATGATATGGCAAATTCTCCCCTACATAGTAAAGTTGATTTACCTACCTTCTCAATCCTGGTTGATGGAAAAGAGATCAATGAAACATATGGTGTAGAAAGCATTTTTATCAGTAAAGAAATTAACAAACTCTCTACTGCCACTATTGTAATCTTTGACGGGGACCCAGCAGAAGAAACTTTCCCAATCAGTGAAAAATCTGACTTTGAACCAGGTAAGGCAATCAAAATTAAACTTGGCTATCACAATGATGATAAAGATGCATTTGAAGGAGTAATTACCTCTCACAATGCAAAAGTGATGAGCTACAGCCACAACATCACTTCCAAGCTTATTATCCAATGTCATGACAAAGCTTTTAAAATGACACTGGGAAGGAAAAGCAAAAACTTTAAAGATAAAAAAGACAGTGAGGTGATTTCTTCAATTATCAGCACTTATGGTCTTTCAAAATCTGTGGATGCTACCACATTTAAGCATCCCAACCTGATACAATACAATAGCACTGACTGGGACTTCATATTATCTCGCGCTGATGCAAATGGCCTCTTCGTCAATACCGAAGCTGGTAAAGTCACTGTTAGCGAACCTACCGTAAGTGGATCTGATGTTTTAGATCTGAATTATGGTTCGAATGTTATAGATTTTAATGCGGAAATTGATTCCAGAAATCAGCTGGAAAGCGTAGAATTCCAATCTTGGGATGGAACAAAATTAACCCAAAACAAAGGCACATCGACTGAACCTTCAGCTAATAGTCATAGCAACATCACCGGCAAAAAACTTTCAGAAGCTGGAGGAAAACCAAAAATTGAATCCAATACTTCAACACCTGAAGATGCCGCTGTGCTTAAGTCCTGGGCCAATGCGCATCTACTTCGATCGAGATTATCAAAAGTAAGAGGTGATGTTTCTTTTACTGGATCAACCGATCCTTTACCAGGAAAACTTATCAAATTGGAAGGTTTTGGAGCAAGGTTCAATGGTAGTGCCTATATATCAAGTGTGACTCATGAACTAAGAGAGGGCATGTGGAAAACCACTGTTGGATTTGGTGTTGAACCAAAAACTTTCACCGATAATAATGAACTAAGCGGACCTCCCGCAATGGGCCTTTTACCATCTATTTCCGGGCTCCACATTGGAAAAGTAAAGAAAATTGAAAGTGATCCGAACGGAGAATACAGAGTTCAGGTAGATATTCCGATGATTGAAAGTTCTGGAGAAGGAATTTGGGCCAGATTAAGTATTCCCAACGCTTCAAACGGATATGGAATTTACTTTTTCCCTGATGTAGGTGATGAAGTAGTTCTTGGGTTTCTGGATGACGATCCCAGGTTTGGGATAATTCTGGGCTCACTCTACGGGAAGAAGCAAAAACCACCTTTCACTCCTGAAAAGAAAAATAAGGACAAGGCAATCATCACTAAAAATAAGTTGAAAATCAATTTTGATGATGACAAGAAGGTTATAGTGATTGAAACTCCGGGAGGACAGAAAGTTACTTTAGATGATGATGGTAAAAAGCTTCAGCTCGAAGATCAAAACAAGAATAAAGTAGTACTCGATAGTGGCGGAATTGAACTTAACAGCGGTAAGGATATCAAGCTGAGTGCTAAGGGTAAGATCTCCCTTTCAGCCACTGGAAATGCAGAAATATCCAGTAAAGGAGACGTGAGTATGAAGGGAAATAATGTGAATGCTAAAGCCAATATTGCTTTAAGTGCTCAGGGGTCAGCAAGTGCAGAACTGAAAGCCTCTGGAAATGTAACTGTAAAGGGAGCAATGGTCATGATAAACTAATAAGAATATGCCACTAGCAGCAAGATTAAACGACTTTCACCAATGCCCAATGCAAACACCAGGCACACCACCAATTCCTCATGTAGGAGGTCCCGTTGTTGGACCAGGTGTTGCAACTGTGCTCATTGGAAAAATGCCTGCTGCAGTTGTAGGAGATAATTGTGTGTGCGTAGGACCTCCGGATACCATTGCTATGGGTTCATCCACCGTGATGATTGGAGGAAAACCAGCCGCACGAATGGGTGATACTACTGCACATGGCGGCAAAATTTTAGTAGGATGTCCAACTGTAATGATAGGAGGTTAAGATGGCAGAAGAAAAATCATTTTTAGGTACTGGATGGTCATTCCCACCAACATTTGATCGCAAGAAAAAATCTTGTGTCATGGTGAGTGATGAAGAAGATATAAAACAAAGCCTGAAATTGATCCTATTCACATCTTTTGGAGAACGAATCATGCAGCCAACTTTTGGTTCCAATGTTTCAGATTCAGTTTTTGAAGCCATGGACGCAGTTTCGGTTAATACATTGACGGATAATATCACAAATGCAATAATCGAATTTGAACCAAGAATTACACTTGAAGATGTGAACATTGATTTGGAAGATATTTATGATGGTAGACTAAATATTGACTTGACCTACACCATTAGAAAAATCAATGTAAGAACCAATATTGTATTCCCATATTATTTCAAAGAAGGCACCAACATCCAGGAATTATAAAAAGATAAATGGCAAAACTAAATCATCAATATTTTAATACTTACGGAACCTCGGTTAGGACAAGGTTAAGGCCTGCAGTCAACCCAAATTCCTTTGGTATAGATGAGAGAAGCCTAAGTGATCTAATGGTGTTGCTAATGCGATATTCTGAAAATGTTCAGTTTATCAATAATGACCTGAAGCCAGATGGCGATTGGAAAACATTTTTTGAAGGAAACCTGGCTTTCCTACTGGCAAAAGTAGCCACTTTGGATACTAACAAATTGGATAACGATTTTCAGAGCATTTCAAGAAAAGTTAAAGAAGAAACGAAAAGTGGAGAAGCTGGAGAATTATTTAACTCTCTCCTGAATCGCACCAAAAACTTATTCGAATTACTGAATAATTGGTACCAGGAATCAAAATCAGATGTCGTCCATCTGGATGAAAACAAATTTTACCATCATCTGACGAATCTAATTACGCAAAAACTTAATCTCCAACTCCGAATATTCAAGGTGATTTGGGAGCATTTTGAGAAGAGTAAAACTGATTTTGATGAAATAATTAATATCAAGTCATTTATAGGAGCATGGAAAAGTCTTGACATAAAGGACATAGAATATGAACTCCCTGAGAATCGAAACAACGCCCTTGCAGATTTATCGAGAGTGCATAAAGAATTGATCGGCATACTGATCAATCTAAAAAATATGGCCCCTGGATTACTTAAAGGATCACTTGAAAAATATCCTTATCACCCTTCACATATATCTGTATTAGTTAGTTTCTTAAAATCATTTCAGCATTTACAAACTGACATAAATGGTATCACCGGAAGACATCTGGATTATTACTATCAGAATATTCTAAAACAAAAACCTAAACCTTCTCAACCAGACTATGCTCATATCTATTTTGAACCTTCTGAGCACATATTAAAGCATCAAATTGAGGAAGGCACACAATTGATGGCAGGGACTGATGAAGAAGGCTTAAATTACACATACGAGACTACAGAATCCATTGAATTAAATCAGGCTCAGATTACAGACCTGAAGGTTATTCACATAGCTCATAATAATTTTATCAGTCAGGGCAAGACTTTTAAATCTGTTTCCAACATCTATTCCAAGACGAATAATATTAATGAACAGGGACTCATTATTGATCAAAATGGCAATCCCTCACCATTCAATACTTTCGGAGTAGATCAAGTGGATTTTGATTACGCTTCAAGAGATATGGAACAGGCAAAACTAGGATTTGCTGTTTCATCTCCTATTCTTCTCCTTAAAGAAGGCTACAGAAAGATTCAATTCACCTATTCCCTTAACCTGAAATCCATGTCTTCATTATTATCCTTTATTGAAGAAATGGTAAATGCTCAGGATGAAGAAGAAGCCCCAAAAACCAAGAAACCAAGAAAAAAAGGCAAAGATCAACCTGTTGTAGAGGAAGCCAGCAGATTGTCTCCTCAAGCGGCTCTTTACAAGCTACTAAGCAAAATATTTGTTGTAAGAGCTACTACCAGTAATGGCTGGTTTGAAACAGATTCTTATGAAATTTTGCCTTCAGATAACTGGACAGAAGGAGAATTGGTTATCAGTCTGAATCTTGATATTTCTGACCCAGCAATTTCGGAATACAATGAAGAAATACATCAAGCAGGTTTGAGTTGTAAATGGCCTGTATTCGAGTTTACATTATCTTCTCAAAACTCAATGTATGCCTATACATATCTGAGAGACTTAATTATTGAAGAATGTAAAATCGAAGTTTCTGTTGAGCAATTAAAAGCACTAGAGGTATTCAATGACCTTGGTAAAATTGATATTCACAAACCATTTTACCCTTTTGGAAGTACTCCTGAATTAGGGTCATACTTCCTCATAGGTAATGAAGAATTAGCTCGGAAGCGTCTCACCAATATTGACATAAACATTCACTGGCACAACTTACCAAGGAACGAAGGTGGTTTTGAAAAATACTATAGCGCTTACAAGAACGACACCAAAAACTCCTCCTTTGAAGTAGGGCTAAGAGGACTTTCAGAATTTCAATTCCATCCTTTAGAAGCGGATAATGTTGAGAAAATCCAGCTCTTCAAAAACCAAAGAGGAAAAAAGTTCCTGGATGAATATCGATCGCTCAACAAAATCAATCTCAAAAAGCTCAACCTACAGCCTAATTACAAAGAGTTATCACTTGATGACTACAGTAGTCAAACCAGGTCTGGATTTTTAAGGTTTGAAATCACTGGTCCCGAAATGGGGTTTGGCTTTTCTGATTATCCAAAATTATTCTCTCAAGCTGTAGTAGAGAACGCCAAAACAAGTTCAGGTCTGCTTTCAATGAAAGAAAAGGAGAAAGCAGAACTGCCAAATGAGCCATACGCACCTCAAATTCGCTCCCTGGCTCTTAATTACACTGCGGAGACAACATTAAGGTTTGATCCTCACAAAGTGAATGAAAACGATAAGGAATGTGATGATAAAATCTATCATATTTATCCTTTCGGCAAAGAAGTAATCTATAAAAACGGTCTCCCCGCTAAGAGCTCTTTAGTTCCTCGATTTGAAGATGAAGGATACCTAATTATTGGGCTTGAAAACATACAACCACCTACTGAATTATCCCTTTATTTCGAGCTGATCGATAATATCAAAAATGAGATTAACCAAGTCGAGATTCCAAATACAAGATGGCATTATTTACATGGTGACACATGGGTAGATTTCGATGAAAATGACATTGTTTCGGATAGTACAAACAGCTTCACTACATCCGGCATAATCAAGATTAAACTACCAACAAGTATTGATACCAATCACAGTATCTTGCCACGAGGTAAGTTTTGGATTTCAGTAAGTTGTGAAAATAACACTCAGATTATCTCAAGAACTGCCTTCATTCAAACCAATGCAGTTGCTGCAAAATGGACACCTCACAAAGCAGGTGAGCAATGGCAAGAGAATATAGAGCCAGGAACAATTAATGGCCTACTGGAAAGCAGAGCGGAGGTGAATAGCGTAAACCAGCCTTTCAAGACATTTGGAGGATCACCTTTAGAAAACACTCAGGAATTTTATGTAAGAGTCAGTGAAAGATTAAAACACAAAAACAGATGTGTAACGCCTGAAGATTATGAAAAAATCATCCTTGATAAATTCCCGTACCTGTTTCAGGCTAAATGTATCAATCACTTTTCACATCCAGAGTACATAAAAACAGGATCTGTAAAAGTCATTGTTGTTCCAAAAATATCGGATTCCTCCAATCCTGCTCAACCTAAAGTGGACTACAATCAACTTGATAGCATCAATAAATACATCAAGAAATTTACTTCACCATTCACCAATGTGGAGGTAATAAATCCAGTATATGAAGAAGTTAGGATCAATTGTCAAATCAGACTTCATTCTGATTTAAACTCTGGGTCATACATAAAGAAACTAGAAAATGACCTGAAGGAAATGATAGCTCCTTGGGTCAATAAAGAGCAAAAGGAAATTGAATTCGGAGGAACTATTGAGCGAGATGATATTCTGACATTTCTTGAGTCACTACCTTATATCAGGTTTATCACCAAATTATCAGTGACCATTCTTCACAACGTGGAAGGGAAATATAGTATATCAGATTCAGCTGTTGACAAGGGAAGAGAAAATGTACTTCATAGCAGTACTCCATGGAGTGTTTTGGTAGCAGCAGATTCTCACGATATTGGATTGATAGAGCAATCATCATACGCGATTCCGGAAGAGACAAGAATTGACACAATGAAAATAGGAACCAATTTTGTCATCACTGATGAGGCAGAAGAGGACATAGAATTCCCAAAGTTTGATATTGATAAAGACACCTATTATGAAATTGATATCTCACTTTGACCAAGACTTAAAATATTTTTCAATATTTAAAATGAGTGGAAATGGAAATATTTAGTAGAGCAGCTTTAAAGGGATTTTTCCAGAAAGGTAGGATACCTACAGAAGTTCATTTTTCTAATCTTATTGATTCCACGATTAATAAAATCGATGATGGTTTTGCTAAAACACCTGAGCATGGGCTAAAACTGGCCCCTGGTGGAGAAACCAAAAAACTCATCAGTCTGTATGATGACATCAAAGAAAAGGACCCTCAGTGGGATGTTTCCTTAAATCCAACAGAATCAGCAAAGGGTCTGAGTTTCTCAGAAAAAAATGCGGGTAGTCGCGTGTTTCTTCAAAATGGTGGAGAAGTGGGAATAGGCACAATCTCTCCTAAGCACAAACTACACATAGAAGGAACAGCAGCCATGAAAAGCCGTGTTGGAACTTTCGAATCAAAATCGCAGGTGGCTGCTGATGGAGAATGGCATAGTATCATTGGTGCTATGGGGGGTTGTCATGCTTATGAGGTGGTCCTTAAAGTAGAAGGAGCAAAAGGCAGGGGGAAATATGCAATGGCTCACCTAATTGCCATTAATGCAAATGGAAGAACAAAAATCAAAGTCACTCAAGCATTTTATGGATGGTACTGGCACAGATTAAGATTTAGATGGAAAGGAAACAAGGAAGGTCAGAAACTGCTGGAAGTTAGAACAGCTGACCATTATGGGGTTGATGAAAACAGACAGGCCATTCAAATAAGATTCCATGTGACATCATTGTGGGATGATAAATTAGACATTTTAACTGATAGGTAATTAGTATAGATTAATGCAGGAGGAGTCGGCAAGTATAAAGAGGGAACAGGAATTGAAATCGAGCATGGACTTTAAAGTGCTCAGACAGGAAGCTATTGCCAATTCCCAAAAGATTTCAGGTGATGTCTGGACCGACTACAACCTTCATGACCCAGGAGTCACCATCATTGAGCAATTTTGTTATGCCCTGACAGATCTTTCATATCGAACAAATCTTGATATTGAAACAATTCTATTTCATCAGGGCAATCAACCAAAAGTCAGAAGTTCGAATGCTCTATTTCCACCTGAGCAAATCTTCCCTCCCGGACCGTTGACTATTAAAGACTATAGAATCTTACTGTTAGATGAATTTCCGAACGTAATATCAAATTGCTGGATTAATCCAATTACCAGTCATCAGGAAGGGATTTTGGGATTGTATGAAGTTATATTGATCCTAAAGCATGCTTATAGTGAAACCCAACAAAAGAAAATTGAGCAGAAAGTACTTTCATTTCTAAATTCAAATAGAAACCTCTGTGAAGATTTTGAAAGTGCAAAGTTTCTGGAACCAGAGAAAATAACATTCAATGTAGAAATCGAAATTTACGATGATGAGGACGCAGGAGAATTGTTATCAAGGATTCTTCATGAAGTAGAGCAATATTTCAATCCTACAATGCAATTTCATACTCTTGAAGAGCTGGAATCAAAAGGCATTCCTATGGAGGAGATATTTGATGTACCCTCACATAAACATGGGTTTCTTACAAGGGAACAACTTCAACCTAAAAAACAGGAATACTACGTAAGCAAAATAGCAGACTATATCCTAGGTGTTAAGGGAGTCAGATATATTAAAGAATTGAAGGTGTTTCAGGGAACTATCCCTGTTTATGGAGATATTATCAATGTTTCAGAAGAACAATATTTAACGCTTGGGTTAAATCATTCCAGTGAAAATGAATCAGCTCTGGAGGGATTTGAAATTACCATGTCGAAGGGAGGAGTAACAAATAGTTATAATCCTGAATCTGTGGCATATATGTTGGACGTAGTGGCCAACCAATCTGTGAGGCAATATAATTTCTCAAAGAAGAAACAAAAAACAGATCATAAAACGCCAAAAACCAAAGAGCTGGCTGGCTATGATTCAATTCAAAAGACTTTCCCAGGTATATATGGTTTAGGAGACTTCACTCCGGCTAAGGAAGAAGGAACACTGCGAAGAGCTCAATCTGAGCAATTGAAAGGGTACTTGTTGCTTTTTGATCAATTAATGGCAAATCACCTGGCTCAATTAACACATGTTGTGGATTTGTTTTCAATAGATTCTGAATCACAAAAGCTAAAAACCTATTATTCCCAAATTCTCAAAGAGCAATTTACTGAGGGTGGGCTTTTGTCAAGAGAATTACTACCACAATCTGAGATTCAAAAACAAATATCAGAGTTAGAAAAAATCAAATATCCTACCGACAAGGAGTTGCTAATTCTAAAGAACCTTCGAGAGGATAGTAATGAACAAGAAAAATATCTAAATGAGCTAATCGATCAGCTCATTTCGGAAGTAATAAAAACTAACAGTTTAGGGCCGATTCGAAAGTACAACCTGGGTGATTCTGAAATTAATGACCTTAATAATTGCCTTAAGCTGAAAGAGGTCATAAATGCCTCTAAAAATAGGATAAACAACAAATCCAAACAGTCTGAAAATAAGAGACGGAAGAGGACTATTGATAAAATCCTGGAACAAAAAGATCAGGCACTGCAACACCTGCAAACCTTAATAGAACGATCGAAAGCAGCGAAGGTCACCAAGAATGTAAGCAAAAAGCTCAGCGAGGATATTCTTGCAATTCTGGACTTATTCAAAGCATTTAATAAAAATTTCAAGCTACTAAGCCTGGAAGAAAAGAATACGCTGAAAGAAATTATTCAGGAGCTCAATTCTCAAATCAACTTATTGGATGACATCATCAAGGATGGTTTGATTACTGATGAAGAGCAAGACGCAGAGGAGATGGAATTCCTCATAAGTACTTTGCGTGTTCTTAAAAATGACATCAACGATCCACTCAAAAAGATACAGGTAGAATTCGATTCAATTGCTCAAAAAGAATCTCTACTTTCCAAAGAAGAAATTGCTACTGCTCAAGAGGAAATAGATCAGCTAAGTGCTGAATTGGATGAGTCTCTTCTGAAATTAAAAGAAACATTATTTGAACAACTAATTCAGATACCTCATCAGGTGAATATGAATGATAGGGATTTGGATTTATTGGTGCAGGATTTTGATCATGCCGGAGAACGTAAAAGTAGGTTACTCTCACACATGCTGGCCCGTTTCGGAGAAAGATTCACTACTGATTTTCATATCAAGTTTAGTTCCCATTTGGAAGACCAAAACCAGGAGAATATTGAAAAGCAATTAATCCTGTTGAAATCAAAATTTTTGCAACAAATAGTAGAGTTCAATCGCGACAGGGCAAAGGGCACCAATTACCTGGATTTCAAACACTCAAATCCAATTCCATTACACACCAAAATCTCATTGCTTCTCAATTTTGAACATCGAGGTAATCACAGAATCCTTCGTGAGTCTGGTGACAAGAATCTCAAGGAGCAAAAAATAAATCGTTCACAAATTAAGAAGGCTGAGGTTGATAGTTTAGGTGAGGTCAAATACAGAGAAAATAGCAATGAAAACAAAGCCAAATTCATAGTTAATGGCTCCAATTATTTGACGTACCTGTTTAAATATGGATTGAGTAAAAAGAACTACAAGGTTGTAGAAGGCGAAAACGGATCGGCAGGAATATATTTCGTTCCTCCAACTGAAGATCAACCTACAAAAATCCAGGAACGAGATTCAGTCGAAGAAGCCTATGATACGATTGACAAGCTGATAGAATCACTAACCAGAATTAATGCCTCTCATGAAGGTTTTCACCTTGTAGAACACATCATATTCAGATCTGAACCATCTACCGAGCATTATTTCTACTTGAAAAATGAACCTGAGCAAATTGATTTTATTAGCATCGGAATAGATCAGGAAGATCAGCAACATGCCAAAGCAAAAGACGCTATTATCCTGGCATCATATGAAGCCAACTACAAAATCTTAACAAATCGAGACGGCAAACATATTGTCTACATCAAAGATGCTACTGGAAAAGAAATTGCTAAATCAAACATAGTTTTTGAAACTGAAAAAGAAGCAAAGGCCTATCAGAAAAGCTGTATAGAATTCTTTACCAGAAGAAAGGAAACATCAAACGCCAAGACTCTTTATGAGTTAGGCAGTAAAAATCAATATTACTTCCAGATACTAAATAATTCCGGGGATGTCTTATTTGTCAGTAAGACTCCTTTCTCAATTCAACACCTGGCATCAGGCGCCAGGCTCATGATCAAATTAGCTTCTGACAGGACCAATTATCAAACACAGATTAAAAACGAACAGACCTTTGTTGTTCTCACAAATCAAGGCAAAGAAGTAGCTATTTCTGATAGAGGTTTACAGTTGGATGAAGAAGCGGAATTGTTTGTAGACAATGCTCTCAAATTCTTTACTGAAGAATATAATGAAAGAAATTTCTCACAAACTGTGAGATACCTGGGAGTTGATGGAAGAAATGCTGAAGTCTACAATTATCAGGTCAGTGCTGTTTATCCAAACTGGACCTCAAGATTCAGCAATAAAGAATTCCTTCAACTTTTCGCGCAGACCTTATTTAACTGTACTCCAGCTCATATCAACATTAATTTAGTTGGTCTGAACAAAGGAGATATGGGGAAATTTGAAGATTTATACTTCCAGTTTATGGATGAGATGGCTGCAGAAGCCCGTGAGAAGAATACAAATTTGGATCAGTTAAAAACCAGGATCCTTGATTTACTAACTCTAAAAGATCAGGACTGAGATGAGCGTTCAAGACGAAAAATACTCCCAGACTGCAAATAAGAACCCATTCCCGGGATTACGGCCTTATGCTGAGGAAGAAGCATCTTTTTTCTATGGCAGAGAAACCGAAAAGCACCAACTTCTCAGACGTCTCACAAAAGATAGATTAGTGGCAGTTGTGGGGGACGTAGGAGTTGGAAAAACGTCGTTTGTCAATTGTCAGATTATCCCAGCTCTTAGAAACGGGTTTATCGCAAATGGAAGTAGTCATTGGGATATTGTTAAGTTCAGACCTGGACAAAAGCCTATTGAAGCGCTAGCATTAGCATTTTTTAGATTAGTCGTACAATTCGAAGGAACATCCAGGATTCAACCGGATTTAAATTTAGAGTTTGAAGAAACTCTGAGACATACTAAATATGGTATTATAGATTTGGTTGAGAAAATATCAGAGCTCGCTGGTAACACAAATAATGGAAATGGATCAAATAAAACCAATACACTAATTTATATTGACCACCTTGAGGACATTATGAGTCAAGGTGCCAATTCCCTTGAAGTGAAGACTTTCATTGTAAGACTTCAGGAATTGATTCAGCAAAATGCTTATCCAATATCCGTAATTGCTACACTCAGAACTGATTCTTTGAGAAGTTTTTCAAAGCATCATGAGTTATTGGAAAACCTTAATCGTAACCAGTTCCCACTGGAAGAATTAGGAAGGCCAGATTTAATGTCTTTACTTTCACACAATGTGAATAACGGTTACATCAAGATAACAACTGATTTCCTGAATCACATCAATCAATATTACAGAGAGAACCCTGTTAACCTTTCGGAATTCCAGTATTTCATGAAAACCTGTGTGTATCAATACCAGCTTACGGGTGATGAAATGCAACCAATGGACATCCCAAACATTGATGATGTTGGAGGTCTGGACAATGCAATGGCGACTCAACTTGATAAGCTATATGATAAAATAGGTTCCAAAAAACAGCGCTTCGCAACACTGATATTTCAAGCAATAACTCAACAGGTAAAATCCGGTGAAATCAGCCTGATACCAAGAAGCGTTATTGAGATATCTGAGATTACTAATATCGAATACCAGGATATCATTGAGATTGCTCAATTATTTAGCTCAGATAACTATGGAGTTCTCAATGTTTACAATGAGCAAGATATTGAAGGAAGGCTAGGTTATCTGGATCAACTAATTGATCCCATCTCGATGGAAATCAACAAAATCCTGGAGCAAATATCTGGCTTCTTACAAGATGCTGATACCAACCTGGAGCAACAGCGAATTCTGCAAGAAATGCATCAAATATTTGATAGGTTACAGACCATCGCCGTAGAAAATCCAGATATTCTTGATTCCAGAGAGATCCAGTTAGATGCTGAGCAGATATTGGATCAGTTAAACACGAATATTGCAGAGCTGGAAGCTGAAAAGGACCCTTCAAAAAGGCATTTAATCTCCGATATGGAGAGAGTGAGCTTGCTCCTTGATCAAACCAAAAACAGAATCTGGAATTTTAGTATCATCACAGTTGCATCAGAAGTGGTAGTTCAGGAATGGCCTAAACTTTCTGAATGGATGTGGCAGGAGCAGCAGAATGCTTCTCTGTATTCTGATTTGGCTAAAGATGTTGAAAAGGAGGAGCCATATTATGAAGGCCGTAAATTTGAAACAACCAGAGACTGGTATCAAAAATTACAGCCACATGAAGGTTGGGCTAGAAGGTATGGCTTCAATTTCAAGGCTGTAGACGAATTCTACAGAGAAAGTGAGCTAAAGTATCAGGGAATTCTTGAGGATAAAGATACGGATGAAAAGTCAAGACTTCAAAAATCAAGAAGAAGTAGGAACGCCAGAATCTTTATGGTTGCGATGGCACTTATCTTTATTGGAATCCTTGCTTACACTTCTAAAGTAACAAATGAACAAGTAGAAAGTGCTCGGGAAGCAAGGGATAGCTTAAGTCTAAAAGAAGAAGAAATCGCGGAGCTTCAAAGAAATGCGGATACGGTAAAACACTATGCTGATATTCTAATTGCAAATGCAAACAGAGCAAATAATGCAGCAGATAGTACCAGGGAGTTATCTGAACAATATGCCGCATCAGCAGAAGCAAATAGAGAACTTGCGAGAAATGCTAGTTCCACATTGGAGTCAATTAAAAAGGAGCAGCAAGCCATTACACGTCAGCTTTCCAGCGCACAGACACTTCTATCAAGTACAGTTTCACTCAAAGAGTATCTATCACTATTAGAATCAATCAGGCAGCAATCTGAATTGGCCAGAAAGCAACTGGAAAACAATGACGACCCCTTGGCGGTAAGACCTTCCTTAAACACTGTTTATGAGCAGTATGTTTTGATTACAGATGGGATGGAACAGTTTGAGGGCCAACCATTTTTGGATAGTACAGATATTCAGGATGTATTTAACATCACCCGAAATCATCTTTTTGCTACCATGAACACCGCAGTTCACAAGTTTGAGGAACAAACGGCTTTAAACAGCATCTCCAAACCTTATATGATTGGATCTGTGAAGAGTAAGTCACCAAATAGTTCGACGGTACTGGTTGCATCAACTGACAGTGAATTTGTCCCACTTCTACAGGTATTGGAAATCAGTGACGACAGAATAGAAAAGACTGATGAACTAAAATTACCTCGAGAAGCGTCACTTGGATTTATCTCAATTGGTAGCTCCCGCAAGTTTACAAATGCTATGCTTGGCCTGAAACCAATTAATAAGGACCGAAGAGGTCTTGCATACTTAAATGCCAGCAGGGAACTTAAGACTATAAAGCATCCTGTACCTCCCGTGGAGATGTACGCACTTAGTGAAAATGAGTATTTAAGCATAGATCAAAATTCAAATGTCTTCTTACTGCAGACGGATGGTTCAAAGGTGGACTCCACAAAAATCTATAACGGAGGGAAAAGCAACTACCTGGCTTCTGACTATGCTGAGGTTGGATCAGAAAAGCTATTGTTTCTTGGATTCTCAGATGAAGCTGGAGCAAACACAAGCATTATCAAGCTTACTTTTAGGGGGGAGAATAAGATGGCTCGTGAAGACTTTGCAAGATATTCCAAACACAAAGTTATCTCTGCCATCTCTTTTGTTGACACCAAAAATTGGTTGGTTGTTGGTAATCGACAGGGAGAGTTATTCTTCCATGCAGCCACCACAAGCCTTCCCCTGATTTACGAAGCGCTTTCAGATCACAATACAAAAGGTATCAATTGTTTGAGTGTGAATCCTATTCAATCAACTGTCCTATCCGGTGGTAGGGACGGAATCGTCAATGTTTGGAATATTGAGGATTTAGAAGAATCACTGGAACAACAAAAAACATATGTTCCTCTAAACTTTGATGAATCAGCACCTATCAGGGACATGTTGTTCGTGGATGATGATACATTTTTAGTGGCTGCAACAGATGAAGGGCTGGATCAAAGAAATGGACTTATTACCGTCCTGCGTCTCAACTTTGATGAACTGGGTGGAGCCCTGAAAAAACTGAATGAATCTTTCTGATAAATATTGGAAGAAATGAGAATGACTAATTACATAGCATCTATAATTAAAATTGGTTTAGTCTGTGTCTTCATTACTCAGGCATACACGATCACTGCTCAGGAAGAAACTAATGCTCTTGACGAAATTCAGCGACTTTACGATGATGATAAGTTTGAGGAAGCTTACAATTACCTTTCTTTTCAGGTTGAACCTCTATTTTCAAAAGAATCAATTGATAACAAATTAGAAATTCTTAAGTGGGGAATCAAACTAAGTTTTCTGTTGGAACGATTCAATGATCTTGACAACTACTTGAACAGATACATGTCCTTTGAACCGGACATACCTTTGACAGAATTCAGCAACCCCCAGCTTAAAACCTATATTTCTAAACTACTTGATTCCCAAAGTAAAAGTCTTGTTTACGTTTATAAACACCCGCAAAACATTGATTTAGCCCCTGCTACGATCACGATATACAGAAAAAATGATATAGAAAGACTTGGTGCCAGAAATCTAATAGACCTAATGCGTATTACTCCAGGTTTCGCAGAATTGGGCGATAACAACGAACGCGTCATTGGAACAAGAGGAAGTAGCAATACAACCTTGCAAGACATTTTATTTCTTATCAATGGTCATAGGATAACAGACCTTCTCACCAGCACTAATGCTCCAGATTGGATCAGTTTGGATTATGTAGAACAAGTAGAATTAGTGAAAGGACCTGGTTCAGCTCTGTATGGTGGGAGCGCATTCAATGGGGTCGTAAATATTGTCACCAAAGATGGAAGAAAGAACTATCAGGAAATATCTGTTGATGTAGGAAATGGGGGTGATATCAATGATGTCAATCATTACAATTACAAAGTCAATTATCAATTTGCCAAAAAAATCAAGAGCTCTGAAAATCTGTACCTATCCGCAACACTACTTCAATCTGCTGGCAGTATTATAGATTATGCCCAGAGCGAAGAACAACTAGTGCTTGATGACGTGAGTGGAGATTCTGTATTAAGAAGTGCAGATTTGGATGGAACTGAATTCATCAACCGATATGCGCCAAGCTATGATATCCTTTTGAATTACCAAAGGAGAAACTTACAAGTCACGGCCAATCTGCAATCAAGTACTTTTATTTATTCAAGGCCGTCCTCCCTTAACTTATGGCAATCTTTGGAGGCTGATACTTTGAGAAACCTAAGAAGAAGAACAGATAGACGTCAGTTTGTCCAGCTGGAATGGTCTCTTCCTCTTAATTTGAGATTGAAACTAAGTGGAGATCATTTCCATAAAGACTTTTATACAAATGCCTATTCATTTGGTGTAGAAGATAATTCCAGACTTATTGGAGACGAACGTAGAGGAACATTTAACCTGGAGTACTTCCATAAAAAAGACAAAAGCAACGGGTCCAGCAATAACCTCTTAGTAGGAGTAGAAACATATTTCAACAATTGGAGATACAATTATTTTCAGGAAGACAGTTTGTCCCTAAAGCTATCCCAGGATATTGATCAATTTAGCGATATTGATGAGGATAGAATGGAAGTAGTTGGTGCGGCTTATATGCAGGCTGAGAATCATCTTGTGCCAAACATGCTAGTAGCTACATTTGGAGTCAGACTCAACTATCACAACGTCTACTCCAGATTTGACAATATCGTTTTTGGTAAGACTTACTCTCCAAGAGCTGGTTTGGTATTTTTGCCGAGAGCAAACAAAAATGGACTCAGAAAGTACAAATTAAAAGTACTGTACAATTCAGCATTTTTACCTCCTCCATTCCTTTACAGAAGAGGTGGCATCACCGGTTTCGTTGGAGCGGATAACCTGATACCCCAGAGTATTGAAAGTGGAGAAGTTACGCTATTTGGAGATTTGAATAAAAACCTGTCCTACAATGTTCTGGTATATGCCAACAAAATAGATAATCTGATTTCCCGACAAAGCGATACCTACATTAACGAAGAAACAGAAAAGAGAGTCACCGGTTCTGAGTTTGAAATCGCCTTCAAGGACACGGTCAACACTACGAGTATCTCCATGTTCATGAACTTCGCTATGACCAAACTTAATAATTTCAAGGACTCAGTAAGACATAATTACTTCGCACTATTTAGCCCGGATCTTTATGATGAAGAAGACAATCTTGAGAGGTTTCCAAGAACGCATCTAAATGCTGGAATAACAGTTGGCTTTGACTTTGACCGAAACATTAAAGTGACTGCTGGCCTTACTGGTCAACTGATAGGTAAATCCACAATTTCTTCTACATATTTTGTGAATGATAGCGGGGTGCTAGAAGAGTCAACAGAATCTGTATCTCAGGATTTGCCATCAGCTTTTGTATTAAATGCACTAGTGAATCTACATTGGGATAAGTATAGATTGGGAATATCGATGTTCAATGCTACAGATAAAGAATATTATTTACCATCTGCTGTTTCGAGAATTCAAAGACAAAGGGCGGAAGGAAGAATGGTCTATTTAAACTTTAGAATTAGACTAGCGGCTGACGACTAAACTATGAGTATAACAAGCAACATTAAGGGGGATATAACAGGAGGAATTTCAGCAGGTATTGTGACATTACCTGTGGCACTTGCTTATGGGGTAGCAACTGGAATGGGGCCTGCAGCTGGTATGTATACGGCAGTTATTCTTGGTCTTCTCGCAGCAATTTTTGGTGGTACCAATACACAAATTAGCTGCCCTACTGGTGCTATGACTGTTGTTGTTGCATTTATTGTAGGACAAGAGGTGAGCCTTGCTGGTTCCCTGGAGAAAGCTCTGCCTATTCTAATTATCATATTTCTGCTCACAGGTATATTTCAAATTCTCATCGGTGTATTCCGGTTCGGCTTAAACATAAGATATGTTCCATATAGTGTAGTTAGTGGATTCATGAGCGGAATTGGAATCATTATCATTTTGCTTCAGGTAAAAGACGTAACTGGTGTTTACAATGATGAAATTAGATCGATTCCTTCGATTTTGATGAATATGGGGCATTTTGTGATGAATGTTCATTGGGAGACACTGGTACTCTCTTCAGCTACTCTAATCATTATATACACTACTCCTAAGATCAGTAAAAAAATTCCTGGTGGCTTAGCTGCTTTGATAATCGTATCTGCAGTTTCTTATTTCGCTGGATTTGATGTTAAGAGACTTGGTGACATAAGCTTTGATTTAAGTCATTTGTCTATGTCACTTTCATTTGATGGACTTAATTCAGAGGCTATCGCAAGAATCGCCCTGGCATCTTTTTCATTGGCCCTTTTAGGTTCCATCAATACACTATTGACCTCTGTAGTTGCTGACAAAATGACCAAGACAATGCATAATAGTAACAGAGAATTGATTGGTCAGGGAGTAGGAAATCTTATTGCAGGGCTATTTGGTGGTTTCCCGGGAAGTGGTGCTACTGCTTGTACGGTGGCCAATATTCAGGCAGGTGGTCAAACCAAATTGTCCGGAGTAATTAGTTCGGTATTCTTACTTGTTGTGCTTCTATTTGGGATGGATCTTGCGGGACAGATTCCGTATAGTGTTTTAGGTGGAATATTGGTTTATATTGGAGTGGTTCTAATAGATACCGAGACACTCAAGAAAATCAACAAAATACCAAAAGCAGACAATTTCGTGATGCTTACGGTTTTGACTTTAACAGTTCTTTGGAACTTACTTTATGCAGTTTTATTAGGACTAATTTTTGCCGCATTCTATTTCATGAAAAAGATGGCAGATGTGGTGGAAGTTGATACAGAAAAAACCAAGGTAGATAGTATTGTAGATCAGGTAATCAAGAGTTTTCAGGATGATAAAGGATTTGGAAGCAAGGTTCTGATAAAGACGATCAAAGGACCGGTTTTCTTTGGTTTCTCGAGTAGGTTTTTGGTCTCCATGAGAAATATCCCCAACAATATTCAGGCTGTTGTTTTTGACTTGTCATTGGTTCCTTATATGGATCATTCCGGTCTGAGAACGTTCATGGAAGTGATCCAATTTCTGTCAGAGAAGAAAGTAAATATTTGTTTTAGTTCAGTCGGCAGATTAAATCTTCAGCTTCTGCAGGATTTTGAGATCGTTCCAAAACTAGTTGATGAGCGTCACATCTTTGAATCGGTAGAAGAGTGCATCATGTGGTTGAAAGAACCGGGGCATTTGGAGAACAGTTTTGCCAAGGACGATGAATTATATGTACCTCCAGCATTTACTCCAAATGGTGATGGTATAAATGATGATTGGGAAATTAAGAACATCGATAAATACCCGAACGCCGAAATTAAGATATTCAACCCTGAAGATAGAATCGTTTATGAATCGACTGGGTACAAAGAGCCATGGGGCGGAATGATTAATAACGAATTGCTTCCTCCAGGAGAATACAAGTACCAAATTAAGCTGATGAATGATACAGCAGAAGTTAGAGAAGGCTCAGTATTCTTGTTTAGATAAATGCCATGGCTGGACCTGAAAATAAGCATGAGATTAATCAAATTAGATTAGAGCTCGATGGTCAGCTTAACAATGAAACTCTGCAATCCCTCAAGGATGAGATCCTGTCATCAATTGAATCCTGTTTTGATGAGTTTTCCGGCCCTGAGGATCATGTTTTCATAGATAGAATTGAACTTGATCTGGGTGAAATAAAATCGGAACACCTGCTGGAAGAGTTTAAAGTAAGAATAATTTACTTACTCCGACAAGAATTTGAAAAGTCGCTAACTGAAATGCGAGAGAAACAAAGACTCTCTCCCCCACGAAGAAAAGAAAAGCGACTTGTTGAAAACTTTCTTGATTATCTGGTCTTAGGTTATTCAAAAGCAAAGGAGTCGGGTTTATCAAGTCTTTTTGAGCAAATCTCGAAAGAGAATGTTGATAAAATATCTGAGATCTTTAATTCATCATACCTTACTTCCAGCTCCAAAGAAAGAATCCTGAACCAAATCAGATTTGGTCAATTGGAAAATTATTGGATAGGTGATATCCCCGGGCCTTACAAAGAGATTAAAAAAATAAACCTTGCAATTCTTGAAGCCTATCAGGAAGTCCTTTCCATGGATTATGATCTGGGAGGCGCCCAAGGAATTATTAAGAAAATAACACTCCAGTTTTTATTAGGGAAACCAAAGAGTCAGATTACTCCAGAATTGTACCTGGAGGAAATCAAGAGAAATATTTCACTATTAAAACCTCATAGTAAAAAACTGAAAAAACCTCTTGAGGTAATACTTCAGGAATTTGAAATATCATCAGTACCCATTAAAGAAGACTTCAAAGAGTCACAAAACCAAATATCTAAATGGGAGCAATTTGCAAAACAGCGATATCCGGATGAATTCAAAGTATTGGATCAGACCAACATCAGAATTGCTCATAAAATTTCTAAGCAGTTTTCTGATGACGCTCATGTCCCAAAAGTACGAGAGGTATTATCGCAGCTTGCTTTAGAAGCAATTATCTCAGACGATATCTCCACAGAAAAAGATTACATAAAATTCCTCGTTCAAGAGATAGCGAGAATTAGCGCCTTGATTGGACGAGTACCAATTGAAGAGCTGAAGGATTTAATCACTCAAGACAAATCTGGAGAACCTCAAGATTTAGAAGCCAAAATTGGTTTTGAAAATATTAAGGAGTACCTATTAAAAGGCAAGTCTGATTCCTACAGCCGACAAGAAATGTCTAAGGCTATCAAACAATCAATTGCTCAAAGCGAAATAAAGACAATTGATCAGATCATACAGATAAATGCCTCCTCTGATGAGATATCGACTCAGCTGAATCGACTTTTATTGTTAACATCTTCCGTAAAAGAAATCACTGAAGTTATTCGTAAATCTTTGGATAAGGACCTTGGCAAACACAAATCAAGTTTTTTACTGTTGCTTCAAATCAATGAATGCATCATTAGAATTTTAAATCTCACCGTAGTTCAAGATATTCTTACATCACAAAAGCTCATCAAAAACATCTTTGAGGGAAAAATTAGTTCGACACTTAAATTCCTGTCACAACTAGTTGAGGCTAGGAAAAGAATTCCTCAAAATGAGTTTCTACAATCAATCACTACGGAGCTCAAAAAAGGCAATACAGACAGCACTACAAAGAAGCTAATCTCAGAAGCAGAGAAATTAGTGGCTACTGAGGTCAAAGAAGACAGAGAATCGGAAGTATTCAGAACAGGTACACTTCTATCTCAATACATGTATTTCCTCAAGACTGGAATCTGGAAAAACCGGGAAATCCCACCCCAACAAGCTCTTGAGATGATAATGGAAGAATCGATTCAGCCATTTATCAATCAGCTCAGAAATATCCTTTCCGATAGAATTTCATGGACAAGATTGATCTTCCAGAATCCATTAGAAATTGTTTTTCAAATCTTTGAGGCTGTATTTGAAGATGATGAAAAGTTTGGAGAGTTAGCAGAAACTTACAGATCACATCAAAAAGACCCTGAATTAATTCAATCGATAAGTCGGCTATTTGAATTATTTATAGAATATAAAATTGCCTCACTCACCGAGGATATTTCATTCGAAAACCTGCTTCAGGATATTCAATCAGAACAGGAACTAGTTGCGATAGAGAAAATTGCAGAAGACCAAATAACCAATGTTATTTCAAATCTTGAGTCTGCTTTTCTTGAGCCCACAGAGGAAGCTGATAAAGAATTAGAAAAGCTAATTAAGGATTTGCCTGAAACTGATATCAGAGAAATCTTTAATTCACTTATCTCTACGAGATCCTGGTATCTGATAGATACTTTCAATCAGCATGTTTTTAGCTCACCTGACGTGCAAAAGGCTGTAAATATTGAAAGTCTATCGATGATTGTAAAGTTGATGGTCCAGGGAAGATCTATCCTGCTAAACGAATACTTATCGGACATTTGGATGGAAATGCAAACTGATCCAATCCCGGTAGCGTCGAGGATAGTACAAAACAAACCATTTTTAGCTAATGCTGGTGAGCCGGAAACATTTGATTTCCTTCCTACAGAAATTACTGAGTTTATAAATGAAATATCAAAGCTCACAGAAATAACTACTGAGGAATTCAAACAAATAAGACGCAAAATCATACAATCATATCCTTTATACTCACAGGTTAGGGATTTAAAATGGCACCTGATTGAAGAGTTTCAAAAAGACAAAAAACTTAAAGAATCGTCAGTTCAAACGATAACAGATTATCTGATTGAAAAAGATGAAACTCTGGCTTTAAAAACACTTAGAAATGTAATACTTGAAAAGACCAAGGTAACACAGGGTAAATGGCCACTTACAGATAAAGTGGAACAACTAATTTTGCAAGCAATCGAAACTACAGCTTTCGATTGGGCCCTATTTGAGGGAGCTGATGAGATAATCATTGATAAGTTTCTAAATCAAATCTCTGAAAAGGTCAGATCCAAGCTTGAGGAACTATTAAGAATCGAAAAGGCCGAAATTCCAATAGAAGTAGAAATCCCTGTCTCAAAGCAGTTGCAACTCAACCTACCTCACATCAGCCAGTTATTAAAACCCATTGGAGAAGATTCAGAGTTCTATGAAGACATTACGAAGTATCTGAAGGAGGCAATTGAAAAATCGGACAATACTTTCGATCTGAAGATCTATGTCATTCAGAAATTACATGAAAGCTCCTTGTACTCTACCACAATCATTCAGGCACTTGCTAATAATTGGTTCAAACAGGAATCTTCTCATTCAATTCTGAGACAGTACATGAAAGTACTCCTGAATGAAGGTGAAAAAGAATATTTACGATATCTGTTTAGCAGTAAAGTTTTGTTTCAAAAAGAATTGATCTCTTCGATTGAGAGCAGCCAATTTGATTGGACTGTCTTTCGTGGAATTCAGATTTCAAAAATTATTAGTTTTCTAGATTCCTATTCTGAAGAACTTAAAGAGGAGATTTTCAATCAACTTGGGTTGGCCCCTGCACTAAAAAATGATGAACTCGCTCAAAAATTATCTTCAAGAGCGATCACAATAAAACTAGCTCCTGAGCACAAACAACCTGAACTAAAAGACTTTGAACAACTCCTTAGAGCTTCAATATTTTCTGGATTAATCAAGTATGAACCCATATTTGAAAGTGACATTCATTTTCAAAAATACTTCAGTGACCTCCTAAATACGGATTACTCAGTGATTGATGTATTTGAAGGCGCTCCAGTTTCAGAAACAAAAAAAATACTCGGTACTCTTGACAAAGAGCTAAAGAATAAAATCCAATCAATTGTCACCAGTCTAATTCCGGTTTCCTTTCAATCTTTTTCAAGGTCATTGATCAGAGAAAACAAAGCGGTTTGTAAGAATCTTGAGGATCTAACTCTTGCATTTGTGCTTACGAGAAAGTCTTACGAGTATCAAGAGTATATTAATGTTCTCGAGCGTGAAATAAATGAGCTTACAATTCCTGTAGAATACTTGTTGGAGGCGGATGACTTAGCTCCTGTTCGAAAAAGGTTAACCTTGTCAGATATTAAAATTCTGATAGACTATTTAAAGTATGAAGAACTAAAAACAGATGAATTTACATCTGTACAATTGTTGCTTAAAGTAATTTCTGAAAGTCCAATTCCATTCTTAGCGGAACTCAGGAAGCAAGTAAACTTAAGTCGGATTATTACCAGAATAATTGGAATCACCCCAAAATCAAAACTTGAATGGTTAGCTAATTCTCTAGTTCCTGAACTTCCAAAAATTGAACTTACCACACTTAACAAATCAGAGATTTACTCTGAAAGGTTAATCGCGCAGTTAATCACTCAAAAAATTAGGTTTAGAGAGATTCAGGAATTGGAATTCATCCTTGAAGCTGATGAAGAAACAGAGATTACGCCAATAAAAGTACTAACATCCAAAGATTCAGATCTTTCTTCAATTAAAACCGGAATTCGTGATCAGTTTATTATTGAACATGATTCTTTTCAACTTTTGGAAGAACTAATAACTGAAGGAAGAATCCCATATTGGTCAAGTTTGAAATCAATTCAGGAGATTGGTAATTTGATTGATTCGATTTTTGATTGGCACCCTGAGAAGGCAAGAAAGCTGGTCAATACTCAGATGAGTTCCCAACAGCATATTCGGAATTTCTTCAGTTTAGTTGGATCAGAAATCTACATTAAGGTTTTTAAATATCTGGATAAGGACATTCATGATTATTACATAGAATCGATAGAGGCAGAATTAGCTGATGTCGAGGACAGGATAAAGGATCAGCTTTCTACTGAATTAATGAAAGAACTGATTGATTCCTACTATTCAAGGAAGCACATTTCAGAAAATTCAATCAGGCAAATAATCAGTTCAAAAATTAAGGAATCAAATCTTTTAAATACCGGACGTTATAGTAAAACTAAGCCTACTGAGGAAAAAATCCCTTCAATTGTTCTAGAACGTGAAGAAATTGAAACCGCTGAAACTATAGTCTTCTTACTGGAAGAAGAAAAACTACCTTGGTGGTCGGAAATTGAATTCAGTAGAGATCAATGGCCAGTTTTATTGTCGAATCAATTAAAGACACTAGATTCTAAGGAACTAAAAACTATACTTTTCTATATTCAAGAGACTCATGGGACCGTTCCTGTTACAAAACTTGCCCAAAGATTAGCCCAACAAGATTTCTCTGAAACTCTTAATTTAATCCAACCCAATTTTTTCGGATTTATTGAAAGCCTTAGACCAATTCTTGAGGAAACCAATTTGGAAATACCTCAAGCGGTTTGGCAAGACTTTGTACTAAGAACAGTCATCACACAGACCACATTTCAACCTCAAAAATTTGTTGAGAATGCAGTAAGGTTTATTTCCGACCTATCCAAAAAATCTCGTAGAGAGGTAACGGCTTTGATCTCATCACAAATTGATAAAACGGCTGAAGCCAGATTCTCAGTGATCAAACAATTACTTCTACAACCGGAAACGGAAGAGCAAGAAATCCCTGACTCTACAGAATTTGAAGCTGTAATTCAACCATTCCACGAATTGCTTGACATATACATGAAGACCGGTGTTCTTAAATACACAAATCAGTTTCCAATTAGAAGCAGTCATCAATTGGCTTTAGCTGTAAAAGACTTTGTTGAAGACTCTGAAATTATGCAGGTAGTCACTCAAAATATTTCTGATAGTCAGATAAGAACCAGAATTATCAAATCAGAATCTGCTATTGTGAAATGGAGTTATATTCAGATTCTATTCCCAACTCATTTCAAAGAATTAGCTACTTACAATTCCAGACTAAAACAGCTATTTGCGCAGAATTCAGCATCATTTTCAACAACAAAGTTTGATAATACTTTTTTTGAATTCATCCTCGGTAACAGGAAAGAATCAAACATCCAGACATTAATTAAATCGGCGATTAAAATAGTTCAGACTACTTTTAATATCAGTACAGATTCTTTGGATCCCATTCAAATTGAACAAATAGGTCTGGATCCCAAATTATTTGATTTGTCAGTAAAAGCGAAATCAAAGGAAAAGCCTCAAGAGCAAGTAATATCAGAGCAACTATCCTACAACCCAAATGAAAGTTTAAAAGACCATTTATTGATCAATACAGCTGGTATTGTTATATTCTCTCCATATCTGACCAGGTACTTTGACTTATTGGAAATGACTAAAAATGGTCAATTTAAAGATGTAGAAACCGCCTTAAGAGCAGTACATTTATTGAACTTTATAGCCACTGGTAAGTCTGCTGCACCAGAACATGAGTTGATGCTAAATAAAGTTTTGTGTGGTGTACCAATATTACATCCGCTACCGATGGAAATTAATATTTCCGATAAAGAGAGAGAAATTACTGAAGGCATGATAAAAGGAGCAGTTTTACAAAACTGGGATAGGATGAAAAACTCCTCTATTGAAGCATTGAGAGAGGGCTTTTTGATTAGAGATGGGTACTTATCGGAAAAAGATAAATCGTGGGAATTGAAAGTGGAGAAAAAGACACTTGATATTCTGATGGAAAGCATACCATGGTCATTTAGCACTGTGAAATTACCATGGATGGAAAAACTAATGAACGTAGAATGGCAATAGCATTTAACAACAGTATAGACTCACTTACCAAGGAATTGGAATGGCTTAATAACATGATCTCCTATAGATTTCATGAGTACTTTAAGCAATCCGAGGAGGCCACATACCCTGAAGCTCCAGATCTTTCAGAGGATGACTCTTTCTATGCAAATACCATCAAAGAACTTCAATTGGAAGACATGCACCGGCTGTTAATATTAATCGCATTAGCACCACATGTCAAGCCCGCAATATTTGATATTTTCTTCACCAAGAATTCATTGTTCGACCGGGTTTATGCAGAATTTGGTGGATTAAAAGGAGAAAAACACTCTGGGTTCGTTCCAACCGGCGAAACAGCAGCCTTCATTATCGCTGGTAATAATCTTGATATCCGGTTTAAACTTCAAAAGTGCTTTGAAGATCATCATATATTGAGCACTGCCAATATTGTTTCACTTGGCTTTACTAATTCTTATGAATCCATGTGGAGTGGAGAACTGATTATCAGCAAGGAGTTTCTCACAAATGTGACCTTGAATGAAGCTTACACTCCCAGGTTTTCCTCAAGCTTTCCAGCTAGTCAACTTGATACCAAACTTGACTGGGATGATGTAGTTTTTGATCCATCGGTTCGTCAGGAAATAGAGCACTTACAATCCTGGATTAACCACGAATCTACAATTATGCAAGATTGGAAGATGGGCAAATATCTTAAAAAAGGATACCGTGCACTCTTCTATGGACCTCCTGGCACAGGTAAATCAATGACAGCAGCATTACTTGGAAAATCAAACGAGCTTAATGTCTATCGTGTAGATCTGAGTGCTGTAGTTTCCAAATACATAGGAGAAACAGAAAAGAACCTGGCCAATCTCTTTAATCTGGCTGAAAATAAAAACTGGATTCTTTTCTTTGATGAGGCAGATGCCCTGTTTAGCAAGAGGCTTTCTACGAGCAGTAGTAATGATATGTTTGCCAATCAACAAGTAGCTTATTTACTACAAAGAATTGAAGACTTTAATGGTGTAGCAATTTTGGCCTCCAATTTCAAAGACAATATTGACGAGGCATTTCTCAGAAGGTTCCAAAGTGTTGTCTATTTCCCTAAACCAAACCAATCGCTAAGACTTCAATTATGGAATAAATATTTCGGTCAATTTGATATGAGCGAGGTAGACCTGGATAAAATTGCCACAGAATACGAAATAACTGGTGGTAGTATCATCAACATACTTAGATATTGTTCCATTTCAGCTGCAAAAAGGTCCTCTAATACAATTCTTGAAAAAGACCTGATTAGGGCTGTTAGAAAGGAATTTATGAAGGAGGGGGTTACACTTTAACCTAATTCTAAGTTTTCAATCGGTATTAATACGGCTTTTTGATTTGACCCGACGGATACCAATAATTCCTTTTTATGAGAATAATCAAGAGACAATACGGCACCTTGATTCAGATTAATTGTCTTTAATAAAGTACCATCTGAAATTTTAAATATTTTAATATCTCCATTGGAGGTCCCACATATCACAACTTCTTTATCATCAAGAATGATTGGGTTAGAAGGATATTCATCCAGATAGTCAGCTCTTTTATTGGTATCAGGATTCAAGGGAGTGCTCCAAAGTAAGCTTTTAGTTTCTGAGGCGTAATAATTTAAGTTGATATCACAGAAGCAAAAACTCTTAGCATCACTTGAAAATGTCCCACCTACAATTGTGTCATAATTTGTCTTGACCTCTGATTCGACCGCTATTAACTCATCTGTTTTTAAAATTTGATAAAAACAAACGTAAGATGAACCGGGATAACTAAAGGCCTGGCCAAGAAGCAGATTATCTGAACTGAAAAAAATGCTTCCATTCCTCTCTCCGCCATCAATCTTCGAGATAATCGAACCGGTAGAATAATCAACCAAGTACAACAATTCATAATTTGTTGCAAAGGCTAAATATTCACCATCCGTTGAAATTTTAATACTTTGAATTGATTCATCAATTTCAGCTGAAATGAGAACGCGAAGCTTTTTTGCTTCAACTAAGTCCCAAACCTCTAGCTGACCATTGCAATCAATCACAGCTTCTGTACCTGAAGGATGTATTGAAAACGCTGATGGCCTTTCTGATAGTTTACCTATAATTCGATTGTTGGGAATGCTTCCATCAATATTGGTAATTAAAAACTGCCCATTTGATAGTGCCGAAACTAAATAGTCTCCATCGGGCGAGAACTCTGCCCTAACCATAGTGGAATTTGCGGGTTGGGTTAACTCAATCATAGCAACTGAAATTTAGAAAGCATTTTCTGTATATACTATGTTGATCGTTCCCAATTGCTTTAACTCATTATGTTCTTGTTTTGATTTGTAAAACAAATCACTGCAACTTGGACAAGTATAGCGGCTTACGAATACACGCAACTCCATTTTTGTGAAATCTTTCTCATTATTATCTTTTAGAAACCTTAAAGTTCTTTCAAGAATCTTAACCTCCGTATCATTATCCCTAGCATGAACATGTGCTCCATGACCTGCTTCATAAGTCAAGTCCTTCAAACTGTCATCTCCACCTAAACCTTGCTTTGTACTTTTATCTTCATCGTAATTAAATGCAGAAGTATTAGCTCCACCACTAACAAACAATGCATAATTGAAATGGTCTAATACCGTACCATCCTCCAGAAGCTGCATAGCTGCCTTAGTTTTCTCTCCCTTCTTACCCTGCCCCTTTTTTAGAGTAGGATTGTCAGTTATTAATTGATCAATACTTGCTTTTGATTTATTGGCAAAGTCTTGTAGATCTCCATCTGCTTCACTTGCCGCATCGGGGTTATATGCCTGATAATAAATGCCCTCACTCTGTTGGATCTGCTCCCGAATCGCATCTTTTGCTTTTCCTACTTCCTGTATTGCATTGTAGACATTCTTAATACCATAAATTCCCGCCAAATCTTGACATCTATTGATGATATGAGTAATATCTGTCTTGATTCCACCACTTATATCAGCATAAGCTTTCTCTTCATCAAATATCTCTTTGTACTTACTTTCAATTAATTGCTTTCTGTCTTGTTTACTTGCATCCTCCTGCTCCAGTGTTTGTAGCTTATTGGTTGCATATTGAACAAACTGGGCTTTATTCATAGCTTCTAAACCATCTCCATTAAGGATTTTGGTATAATTGGAAGTCCCTTTTATCAATCCAAAATTATCGTCGTGAACCAGGATATTTCCTTGGAAAATTTTAATCCAATAATTGGGTAAGTCCTTATTATGAGGATACTTCTGAGTAAAGTCCTGAATATCTAAAAACGCTGAACTAATTTGATTGACAGCAGCAGTTCTGTTATTATCATCATCCGGTTGAACATCTACATCGATCCACGTAGTTCTTATGGTCTCCCAAATGACGAGTGCAGCATCCAACTTATCAGCATCCGTTTGATCTGCATAAGACTTTATCTTAGTCAATAATGGTGTAGCATTAGTGTAATTAGCGCCCACCATTGCATATCCATACTCAAATAGTCTATTTCTTATTTGATTAGAATATTGCGTTAAAGATTTTTTGTCTGCATCTATCTTTTTTTGATCTAATCCCTCCAATTGTAAAACACTACTATATGCGAGATTGGAATTATCGCTAAAAATTGAACCCGGTGATGCTAGTTGGGCAATTGATTTTAACTGAAGATTCTGTTGTGCAATACTTCTATTATCTACAAAATTCGGATTTCCGGCATGTTGATTAGCTCCATTATTTATTGCAGCTGCAGTCTGATTATTTTTCTGTTTGTGAAGGTGCATAATTAGTGATTTTGGTCAGCCGGCATTGACCATGAATAAATATAAGGCTTTTAGCTTTAAAGACTTGTTGAAAAACATATAAAAGGAGCGCCAAAAACGTGATACTCATAAAAATATTATTATATATATTATTTAAAACATAAATATAAATTTATTAATATATTCTAGTCATTCTCTCAGATATTTCGTGTAAGATCGTATGAAGAGAATTAATAACATGGCCATCATACTGATACTAATAAGCGCTTCGATCGCTTCAAGTATCATTCCGGGTCAGTTGTTTTATTCTCATCTTGAACGAACTGAGCTCACATCTGAAATGGAGTTCAATGAAGTAAAGGAAGTTGAAGAAGCAATCGCTTCCAGAACGAAAACCCACAAGTTCAAAACATTCAACTCCCCGAAATCATTAAATCACAATTCCCCTTTTTCCTCAGCACTAGTAAGTAATACTAGAAATGCAATTTCAATAAACACTCCCAAGTTCATTCAATTCTGCTCCTATTTGAATTAGCCGCAATACAGTTTTCTGATCACTCAGAAAGCTGAGTTCCAAATCCCATTAATGCAATTCTGCTTATTGCTGGGACCCCCATAAGTTATCGGCAACCAAAAATAATTGATCATGAACTTCAAGAATCTGTTCTATGTAGTGGTGATACTAGGCGTAATCACTTCTACAACGAACGCACAAAGTGCAAAAAACTACAATGAGCTCTCCAAAGCACTTCAGGAACAATCAAGTGTTGAGTGGCTCACACTCAGTAACCAAAATCTAAAAGAATTCCCTAAGGAGATACTTCAATTCCAAAACCTCAAGTATCTGGACTTAAGTAACAATAACATCAGTTCACTACCAGAGGAAATAAGTAAACTAAATAATCTGTTTTATCTGGATCTTTCTGGCAATAGAATATCAAAACTACCTCTTCAGTTTTCAGAAGTGAAGAATTTACAGCACCTCTATCTAGGCTATAATCAATCATTAAACCTGGAATATGATATTGAAATTCTAAGTGAATTGCCCCTTCTGAAAGTACTTGACCTCAGCGGTGATGAACTTGATCAGCTTCCTTCCACTATTTCAAAGCTTGGGAGTCTGGAGTTTCTGGAGTTATCGGAGAATAGAATAAAGGTATTGCCTGATTCATTTACAGGTCTGAAGAACCTCAAAGTACTGTATATTGATAATGATCAGGAGTTTGACCTGGATCAAAACATATCCATTCTTGCTAGCCTCCCTAATCTCAAAGAACTCCACCTTGAAGGAGACAGGTTTACCAGCTTACCTTCCAAAATCAGTAACCTAAAATCTCTGGAATACCTGTATCTCAGCAATAACAGACTCGATGAGCTGCCTGAAGAGGTATTTGAAATGAACAAGATCAAAGAAATCGATGTGTCCAATAACCGAATGCCTCACATTCTTCTGGACATGTATCGTGACAACCTGGCCCCTACAGTAAAAATTACTTTCTAACAATTTAAACTCTACAGATATGAAAACGATAAAATTAATTTTTGCCATTTTAATTATTCCAGGTTTGATGAGCTGTTCGGTAGTGCGACAAGGTGAAATTGGAGTAAAACGAAAAGTCGGAAAACTGGATCAGGAAATCATTACCCCTGGCGCTGTGGGTTACAACCCATTTGTGACCCGAATAATTAAGATGCCAGTGAGAACCATGAATATGGAAATCACTACAAACCTTCCATCTAAAGAAGGTCTTAATGTAAGAGCAGTAATCTCAATACTCTACAGAATAGTCCCAGAAAAAGCACCGATGATAATTGAGCAAATTGGGATTGGAAATGAGCAGGGAGTGATAAGTAGCGTATTCAGGTCCTCAGCTGCAGATGTTTGCTCCAGATTCTTTGCAAAAGATATGCACTCTGCGCAGCGAGCTAATATTGAGAAAGAGATAACTGAGCGTATGTCAGAGCTGCTTGCACACAGAGGATTTGAAGTAGAAGCGGTCCTTATGAAAAACATTTCACTTCCAGCAGGATTGGCAAGAGCGGTTGAAGAAAAACTGGAGGCCGAGCAAATGGCCCAAAGGATGGAATTCTTGTTGGATCGAGAGCAACTGGAGGCACAAAGAAAGATCATTGAAGCAGAAGGAATCAGAGATGCTCAAAAGATCATCAGTGAAGGATTAAACGAGAATATCATTCAGTGGCAAAGCATTGAGGCCTTCAGAGCACTTAGTAACTCTCCTAATACCAAAGTGATCCTCACAGATGGGCAATCCCCAATGTTATTAGACCCAAGCGGTGAATAAATTTAAAGATCATAAGTAGTGTGATTGTTCCTAGGGGGCGTTTAGTGGGTTTTACGTCCCCTTTCCCATTTTATTCCACCAAATGACTACTCCCCCCAATCACTTTCCATTCTCTCTCAAACAGTTTCCAAACTCTCAAAAACCTATAATCCCCATCAATCGGCTGCCCCATAAAAGTCCCTGCCATTTCTACATCCGCAATTACAGTGGCTGAATCACCAATTATACTGATATCAGCATACTGAACAGACATCTCTGAAATTTTCATATTTCCAGATCGATAGGATTCCAAATCCATTTCTTTGGTGACTACAGAACCATCTGGAATCACAAACAATAGATCGTCATGAATCAATAAATCCAATAAAAACATATCAGACTCCAGCATTGCTTTGCACAACTCAGACTCTGCTTTTTCAATTTGAGCTTGTACTTCCATTATTATTCCGGGAATAGGCTAGAATCAATATTAGGAATGATATTCAACGCGTTTTTGTAGTAAAGCTTCTTTAGAATATGATCCGGCAATCCCAACCCATACATACTCCAAAAAGCATGATATTTCTTATAATATGGGAAATACTCATCTTCTGTTTCCAAAACTCGGAAGTAGGTGTAGTACTCGGAAACTCGATAAGCATCCTTACCGAATAGCACTCTATCTTGATTCTTTTCAAAAAACCAGTTAGCCATCTTCGGCTGTCGGCCCAACTCTGCTATAATTGCTCCAATCTCAATATAAACATTCGGATAATCCTTGAGGAAAACATCAAGTTTTGCTAAGTCATTGGCCATCCAACCAAAATGTGCATTGATAAATTTAGTATTTGGATGCTTCTTGAAAACATTGTGCTGCTCAGCAATAATCTGGTCAAATGGAGCCGGATCAGTGTCTGTTCTTTTTCTTCTAGGTCTCAATTTCAACTCCAACCATCTCTCGTTATCCTTATCATGCGGAGACCAGAATGGTTTTGGATCCGCTGAATGAATTAATACCGGAATTCCAAGCTCACCGCACTTCGCCCAGATCGGGTCAATTCTCGGATCATCAATTGGAACTCTATTTCCATCCACATCTTTATTTCTTAAACCAAGACTCTTATAAATTTTCAAACCATTGGCGCCATTCTTCACATCTTCCTCTAGTTGCTTCACAGCATTTTCGGTCCAGCCTTCTTTTCCTATTTCTTTAAATGAAACATTAGTAAATACAATAAAGCGGTTACCGGCAACCTCTTCCATATCATCTACCATCTTATTCAGATAATCCTGATCGCCTATATCACCAGCAAACCGATTAAAGCCTCTACCAGAAAGATTTACCATCACCCCCATATTAAGACTATCCATTTGACCAACCAGTCTTTTGATATCGTCTTGTTCCAAATTCCACTGATGATTGTGGACATCAATAAATGGAAATTTCGCTCTGGTCACAGGATTTTCAGGAACCACCAATGTTGAGATTGGATTGTATTCCTCAAATGACATCTGAGGTTCATCAGCTGAATCCTCTTGGGAAAGAGCTTTAAATACAAATACAAAAAGGAGTATTGAACTAAGTAGAGAGTGTTTCATCATTTAATGTTTTGGGAAATATAGAGAACTAAAACTCTATTGTACGTAAAGATTATACAGGTGGTACAATTCTCATTTGAATTATTTCATTAAGAAATCAACTTTTATAATTACGATCTCTAACAAATTTTCATTTTTTCAATATTAATAAATCGAAAGTCAGTATCGAACCTCAGATTAGATATTTTTCAACATTTCAAAAGTATTGTTATGAAATTCACAACAAACCATTCAAAAATTTGGCTTACATCTTAAACTCCCAAAGAAAAAATTAGGAAACTCCCTTGTTTCTGGAATTTTAGTTTCATTTCTTTACGTCACCTAAGAAGATAATATGTTACGAATTATTACTACAACCCTAATTATTACTGTCAGCGTCATTATTGAACGACTGCAGCGGGGAGTGGTATAAACTCAGGTATATAAAGAACTTGAAGCCGTCCCCAAAAAGGACGGCTTTTTTTATGTCAAAACTTTAAACACGGTAGTAGAAAAGATTTATGGAATTAAACAAGTACAGCAAAACGATTACTCAAGACCCAAGCCAGCCAGCATCACAAGCTCAGCTTTATGCAACTGGTCTTACTGAGGAAGACATGGGCAAAGGTCAGGTTGGGATCGTAAGTACTGGATTTGAAGGAAATCCATGTAATATGCACCTTAACATACTGGCTCACCAGGTAAAAAAGGGTGTAAGAGAAGCTGATCTTGTCGGCTTAATATTTCATACTATCGGTGTAAGTGATGGAATCTCTAACGGAACACGAGGAATGAATTACTCCCTGGTTTCAAGAGACATCATTTGCGATTCTATTGAAACTGTTGCCAACGCTCAGTTTTATGACGCTATCGTACCAGTAGTTGGTTGCGATAAGAATATGCCTGGTTCCATAATGGCGCTTGGAAGGTTGAATCGTCCAGGACTTATGGTTTATGGAGGAACTGTAAAACCAGGAAAATGGAAAGGGGAAGATCTTAATATCGTTTCTGCTTTTGAAGCATACGGACAAAAATTGGGTGGAAACATTTCAGATGAGGATTATAAAGGAATCATCAAAAATTCGGTTCCTGGACCAGGCGCTTGTGGTGGAATGTACACAGCCAACACCATGTCCTCTGCAATTGAAGCAATGGGAATGTCCCTTCCATCAAGTTCTTCAAACCCTGCAGAGAGTGAAGATAAAAAACACGAAACCCACAGAGTCGGACAAGCAATAAGACATTTATTAATAGAAGATATCAAGCCAAGAGATATCATGACCAAGGAAGCATTCGAAAATGCTGTAAGGCTGATCATGATACTCGGAGGATCTACAAATGCGGTACTACACATGATCGCCATGGCGCATAGTGTGAATGTAGATTTTGGAATAGACGACTTCCAAAGAATCAGTGACAGCACTCCATTCATCGCAGACCTCAAACCAAGTGGCAAGTACCTGATGGAAGACCTTCACAATGTTGGTGGTGTTCCTGCAGTTATGAAATCACTATTGAAAGAAGGCTACTTACATGGAGACTGCCTAACAGTGACAGGAAAAACGCTAGCTGAAAACATTGAAGAAGGTCCGGCGCTAAAAGAAGGACAAGATGTAATCTATTCTTTCGCAGAACCAATCAAGAAATCAGGTCATCTTCAAATCCTATACGGAAACCTTGCGACAGAAGGATCGGTTGCAAAAATCACAGGAAAAGAAGGAGAGTACTTTGAAGGACCTGCAAGAATTTATGATGATGAGTTTGATGCAATCAAAGGAATTGGAGAAGAGGTTCAAAAAGGTGAAGTAATCGTAATCCGTTACTCAGGACCTAAAGGCGGACCTGGAATGCCAGAGATGCTTAAACCTACAAGTGCAGTAATTGGAGCGGGCCTTGGAAAAGATGTGGCATTAATCACCGACGGAAGATTCTCAGGAGGATCACATGGTTTTGTAGTGGGACATATCACTCCGGAAGCTCAGGAAGGTGGAAATATTGCATTGATCCAAAATGGAGATATAATCAGCATCGATGCTGTAAACAACAGAATTGATGTTAAGCTTTCTGACGAAGAATTAGCAGCAAGAAGAGCTGCATGGCAACAACCACCATTGAAACACCAATCAGGAATACTATACAAATATGCAAAAACAGTTGCTACAGCTTCAGAAGGCTGTGTGACTGATAAATTTTAAGTCATGGAACTAGTAAATGAACAACAAAACAAAGCTGAAACCAGTACGACACCAATGAAAATCACAGGAGCAGAAGCAGTCATTAGATCACTCATCGCTGAGGGAACAGACCTGGTCTTTGGATACCCAGGTGGGGCGATTATGCCTATTTATGACGCTTTGTATGATTTTCAGGATCAGCTGAAACATGTGCTTACTCGTCACGAGCAAGGAGCTATTCACGCAGCTCAGGGTTTTGCTCGCGTAGGTGATAAGCCGGGAGTTGTCTTTGCTACTTCAGGACCAGGCGCTACAAATCTTATTACAGGATTAGCAGATGCCAAAATTGATAGTAATCCACTGGTTTGTATAACAGGCCAGGTTGGATCACACCTTCTTGGAACTGATGCATTTCAGGAAACTGATGTAATCAGCATTTCTATGCCTGTAACTAAATGGAATTTCCAGGTAACGAAAGCAGAAGATATACCAGGAGCGATTGCAAAAGCATTTTACATCGCAACATCAGGAAGACCAGGGCCAGTATTGATTGATATCACAAAAGATGCTCAGTTTGCTGAATTGGATTTCCAATATAAAAAATGCCAGGGCTTTAGAAGCTATATCCCAAAACCAAGATTAGATTTTGAAAAAGTGGAAGCAGCTGCTGGTCTAATCAATCAAGCTAAAAAACCACTTATTCTATTCGGACAAGGTGTAATCCTTTCTGGAGCAGAAAATGAATTCAAGCATTTCGTAGAAAAAACAGGTATCCCTGCAGCATGGACTCTTTTGGGGCTTTCTGCGATGGATACGGATCATCCACTAAATGTTGGTATGTTAGGAATGCACGGCAATTACGGCCCAAATAAGCTCACAAATGAAGCAGACCTGATAATTGCCGTAGGAATGAGATTTGACGACAGGGTAACAGGAGATCTTTCAACTTATGCTAAAAATGCAAAAGTTATTCACCTGGAAATTGACCCTGCAGAAATAGATAAGAACGTAAAAACGGATGTTGCTCTCCTTGCTGATGCGAAAGAAGCACTTCATGCTCTTACCGAAAGTGTTTCTCCAAATGAACACAGCGAATGGCTGGCTGAATTCCGGTCTCATGATAAAATAGAACAGGAAAAAGTAATCGATAACGAGCTTAGACCAACAAAGGAAGGCATGACCATGGGTGAAGTGATCAGAAGGGTTAATGAGCACACCAACGGAGATGCCGTAGTAGTAACTGATGTTGGACAACACCAAATGATTGCTACAAGATATGCAAAATTCAGGCAGACTAAAAGTAATGTTACTTCTGGTGGTCTTGGTACAATGGGTTTTTGCTTACCAGCGGCACTAGGAGCTAAACTTAGCAGACCAGACAGAGAAGTGGTTGCAGTAATTGGTGACGGAGGTTTTCAAATGACTCTTCAGGAGTTGGGAACGATTTTCCAAACTGGTGCAGCTGTCAAGGTGATTATTCTAAATAACCAGTTCCTTGGAATGGTACGTCAGTGGCAGCAATTATTCTTTGATAAGAGATACTCATCAACAGAATTAGTAAACCCTGACTTTGTAACAATCGCAAAAGGATTTGGAATAGAAGCACAATCTGTTGACGCAAGGGATAATCTGGATAAAGGAATTAAAGATATGTTCACTCATGAAGGCCCTTATTTATTAGAGGTCATTGTGGAGAAAGAAGACAATGTATTCCCAATGGTTCCATCAGGAGCCTCTGTAAGTGATGTAAGATTATCCTAATCCATAAAATGAGATTTCAATAATGAAACAAGTATATACCATAGTAGTATTCACCGAGAACAAAATAGGTTTACTAAACCGTGTTACTTCAATATTTACACAAAGACACGTCAATATTGAAAGCTTATCTGTCTCGGATTCTGAGTTCCCTGGAATTCACAGATTTACTATTGTAATAGAGCAGGAGCAGGAAAAAGTAGAAAAAATAGCTAAGCAGATTGAAAAGCAAGTTGAAGTACTGAAAGCATATTACTTCAAAGATGAGGATACTGTTTTCCAGGAAATCGCTCTATACAAAGTGGATTTATCTACTATCGATAATAAAGAATCTTTATTTCAAATCATTGAGGACCATGGTGCCATTCAAAATAGCACCATTGGAGACTTATTGATCATTGAAAAAACAGGACACAAAAAAGATACTCACGCACTTTTTGAAGCATTGCAGCCTTATGGCATCATTGCATTTGTTAGATCGGGTAGAGTATCACTTTCCAGATATGCTGCATCATTCTCGGGGCATCTGGAACAATTTGAATTACATTCTAAAGAAATAATTACTAATCACAATTAAAAAAACAATGGCTAAATTAAAATTCGGAGATGTAGAAGAGAACGTTGTAACCAGAGAGGAATTTCCTCTGGATAAAGCGCTGGAAACATTAAAAGATGAGACTATTGCGGTAATCGGTTACGGAGTTCAGGGGCCAGGTCAGGCTTTGAATTTGAAAGACAATGGATTCAATGTGATCGTTGGTCAAAGAAAAGATTCAAAAACCTGGGATAAAGCAGTTGCCGATGGTTGGGTACCAGGCGAAACGCTCTTCGAAATTGAAGAAGCTTGCGAAAAAGGTACGATCATTCAATACCTTCTTTCAGACGCTGCTCAAATCAAACTTTGGGATACTGTGAAGAAACACCTTTCTCCTGGAAAGACTCTTTATTTCTCTCACGGTTTTGCTGTGACTTACAAAGAAAGAACTGGAATCATTCCTCCAGCAGATGTTGATGTAATCCTCGTTGCTCCTAAAGGTTCAGGTACTTCCCTAAGAAGAATGTTCTTGGAAGGTAGAGGATTGAACTCTAGCTACGCAATCTTCCAGGACGCTACTGGAAAAGCATTTGAAAAAGTAGTTTCATTAGGAATCGGTGTTGGTTCAGGATATCTGTTCGAGACAACATTCCAAAGAGAGGTTTACAGTGACTTAACTGGTGAAAGAGGTACTCTAATGGGTGCTATCCAGGGAATCCTTGCTGCTCAGTACGAAGTATTAAGAGCAAATGGTCACACGCCTTCTGAAGCGTTCAACGAAACTGTTGAAGAATTAACTCAGTCTTTAATGCCTCTTTTCGCAGAAAATGGAATGGATTGGATGTATGCCAACTGCTCTACAACTGCACAAAGAGGAGCACTTGACTGGTGGAAGAAATTCAAAGATGCTTCTCAGCCAGTTTTCGAAGAGCTTTATGACGAAGTTGCTAAAGGAAACGAAGCACAAAGAAGTATCGATAGCAATAGCCAAACTGACTACAGAGAAAAGCTTGAGCAAGAACTTGAAGAGCTTAGAGAATCTGAAATGTGGAGAGCTGGTGCTACAGTACGAACATTGAGACCTGAGAATAACTAAGGTCCAGCACATAAAAGGTTAGTAAGATTAGACTCTGGATCAAATCCAGGGTCTTTTTATTAGCTGCCAAAAAAGGATGGAAACAAACACAGCAACATACAGACCAACAGTAGAAAACGCCGAAAGAGCTCTTCAGCGACTGAAAAACATTGTGACTCATACACCACTGACAGAAAACATCAATTTATCAGATCAGTATGGAGCCAATATAAAATTGAAGCGTGAAGACTTGCAGGTAGTAAGATCTTATAAGATTCGTGGTGCTTACAATAAAATCAGCACAATCAATCAAGATGCTTTGCAAAACGGTGTGGTATGTGCAAGTGCAGGAAACCATGCTCAGGGTGTGGCTTTATCTTGCTATAAACTGAAGGTCAAAGGCACCATTTATATGCCCGCTCCTACCCCAAAACAGAAAGTGCAGCAAGTACGAATGTTTGGCAAAGAGTATGTTGATATTGTGTTGCATGGCGATACATTTGATGATGCCTACAATGAGGCAATCAAATTTTCACAAGCCAATAATTCTGCTTTCGTCCACCCTTTTGATGATGAAAAGGTCATTGAGGGACAGTCCACAATTGGGCTTGAAATATTAAGAGATGTTGATACTAAAATTGATTACCTGTTTCTTCCTGTAGGAGGTGGCGGCTTGTCATCAGGAGTGTCTTCAATCTTTAAAACATTAAGTCCTGAGACCAAAATTATCGGAGTAGAACCAAAAGGTGCTCCGGCCATGCATCAATCGCTGAAACAAGGGGAAGTCGTTACACTGGATCATATCGATAAGTTTGTTGATGGTGCCGCTGTTAAGAAAGTAGGTGATCTTACATTTAACATCTGCAAAGAAACACTTGATGAAGTAGCATTGGTCGATGAAGGAAATATCTGCACTTCTCTAATCAAGATGTATAATGAAAATGGAATTGTATTGGAACCAGCCGGCGCTTTGACTGTAGCCGTTTTGGATCAATACAAAGAAGAAATTAAAGGAAAGAATGTCGTTTGCCTGCTCTCGGGAAGCAATAACGACATCACAAGAACTGAAGAAATCCGTGAAAGATCACTGTTATCTGAAGGTTTGAAGCATTATTTCCTGGTTAGGTTTCCACAAAGAGCGGGTGCTTTAAAAGAATTTGTAGCTGAAGTTCTGGGACCGGAAGATGATATTGTACATTTTGAGTACTCTAAAAGAACCAGCAGAGAAAAAGGTCCAGCAGTGGTGGGAATTGAGCTTAAGACCAAAGATGATCTTGATCCGTTACTCAAGAGAATGAAAGAAAGAAACTTCTTTGGCGAATACCTTAATGACAACCCAGATTTATTTGTTTACTTAGTGTAAGAATAACCCTTAATTTAAACTCGGACATTTGTCCAAATACTAAAACACATGAAAGTATTAAAGTTCGGTGGCACTTCAGTAGGAAGCGGGAAAAACATCCAGCAGGTCGCCGAGATTTTGAAAGGCCTTCCTTCCGATAAGTTATCAGTTGTAGTAGTCTCTGCAATGGGTGGAGTCACGGATATGCTTATTGATGGGAGTACCATGGCTTCTCAAGGTGATGAAGACTACCTGAAAATCATCAAGAAGATTGAGAAGAAACACATCGATACCATCAAAGAAATTATTCCTGTAAAACAGCAATCAGGTGCATTGAGCAAAACCAAAATGCTACTAAATGACCTGGAAGATATATTTAGAGGTGTTTTACTAGTTAAAGAACTATCTCCAAAAAGTGCTGATTATATTCTTGGTTTCGGAGAAAGATTGTCTTCATTGATAATCTCATTTTATCTGCAAGGAGAGCTGAAATCAATTTCTTTGGCAGATCCAAGAGAGTTCATTCAAACCGATAGAAAGTTTGGTAATGCCAATGTTGATTATGAAGTTACCAATGCTGCGATAAAAGAATATTTTAAAGGTAAATCAGGAGTTCAACTTTGCCCTGGTTTTATAGCTTCAACCCCAGAAAAGGAACCTACCACTCTCGGCAGAGGAGGATCAGATTTTACAGCATCCATTATTGCTGCTGCACTCTCTTCTAAAGAATTAGAAATCTGGACTGATGTTTCTGGTATCATGACATCAGATCCAAGATTAGTGAAGTCAGCACATCCGGTTCCTACTATTAGCTATGAAGAGGCAATGGAGCTATCGCATTTTGGAGCGAAAGTGATCTATCCTCCTTCTATTCAGCCGGCAATGGATAAAATGATCCCGATTTGGATCAAAAACACATTTGCTCCGGAAGACGAGGGAACCTATATATCAGACAAAGCAGAACCAAACGGATCACTGATCAAAGGAATTAGTTCTGTCAAAAACATTGCCCTGATTAATCTTTCAGGGAGTGGAATGGTAGGAATACCAAGCTTTTCTCATAGGTTATTCAAAGCACTTTCAGAGCAAAAGATCAATGTCATACTAATCACACAAGCATCTTCTGAGCACACCATTTGTGTTGGTATTGATGTGAAAGATGCAGATGTGGCAAGAGAGGCTATAGAGCAAGAGTTTGAATTAGAGTTACAATTCCACAAGCTCGACCCAGTATTAATTGAAACCGATTTAGCAATTGTTGCTTTGGTTGGTTCAGGCATGAAGGAGCAAGTTGGTGTGAGTGGTAGAATGTTTGATACACTAAGTGAAAATGGAATTAGTGTAAAAGCAATCGCTCAGGGTTCCTCAGAAAGAAATATCTCCGCAGTAATCACTCAAAACAACCTTAGGAAAGCTATCAACAGCTTACATGAAAGCTTTTTCTTATCTGATAAAAGAGCAATCAATCTTTTCATTGTGGGTGTAGGTAATGTTGGTGGAGAACTAATCAATCAGGTTCTTAAACAAAGAAAATATCTCATTGAAAATGAGCACGTAGATCTTCGGATTGTTGGATTGGCCAATAGCCGTAAAATGGTTTTCAATCAAGAGGGCTATAAAAACAATAAATGGAAAGAAGCTCTGGAAGATGGTGAACCAATGGAAATTGGATCATTTATTGCCAAAATGAAAGAACTGAATCTCAGAAATAGTATTTTCATTGATAACACAGCCAGCTACGAAATCTCAGAATATTACAAGCAGATTCTGCAGTCAACAATTTCAGTTGTTACACCAAATAAAGTGGCCTGTGCATCAGACTATGATAATTATGTTGATCTGAAGAAAACAGCTCAGAGATATAAAGCGAATTTCTTATTTGAAACAAACGTAGGTGCAGGTCTGCCAGTAATCTCTACTTTGAATGATCTAATAAAAAGTGGAGACAAGATCAATAAAATACAGGCGGTCCTTTCCGGAAGTCTTAACTTCATATTCAACACATATGACGAAGGAAAAAGCTTTACAGACATTGTAAAACAAGCACAAACAGAAGGCTACACGGAACCAGACCCTAGAATTGATCTCAGCGGAGTAGACGTAATGAGAAAAATCTTGATTCTAATCCGTGAAAGTGGATTGAAAATGGAGTTGGATGAAATCAAAAGCAGACCATTCATTCCTGAGGCATGTATGGAAGCGGATTCAGTTGAAGAATTTTTCAAGCGACTTCCAGATCATGAAGATACATTTTTAGAGATACTAAAAAGTGCTAAGTCGAAAGGCAAATTACTGAAATATGTGGCCACATTTGATAATGGACAAGCTTCAGCAGGTCTTGAAGAAGTAGGTGATGATCTTCCTTTCTATCAATTAGAAGGAAAAGATAATATTGTGCTTTTTTACACCGAAAGATACCCAGAGCAACCCCTGGTAGTAAAAGGAGCAGGAGCAGGAGCATCAGTAACAGCATCCGGTATCTTCGCAGATATCATGAGAATTGCGAATAGTAATTAATAAGAAAATGAGAAATCATTTTTCGTTTCTCTGAAAACTGAGCGATAATGAGTTTAAATTTTCTAGCGTTTTTGTCCGGCGTGGAACGCTTACTTTTTTGGCAATGCAAAAAGACTAGGCGTCCCCGTAAGAGCCCGTCCGGCTCAAGGACAAGTATGAGAAAGAACTAATGACTGAGTGTTTCTACCAGCCTTGAAATAAGACAGAATCTCACTCAGTCAACTAAGAAAGTGAGAATGAACAAAATAAAAGTATTCGCACCAGCAACAGTAGCAAACGTAGCATGCGGTTTCGACATCATGGGATTCGCCCTGGAAGGCGTAGGTGACGTAATAGTGGTCGAGAAAACCACAGACAACAAACTCACAATCGCTGAAATCAGCGGCACCACAGGAATTCCAACTGACCCACAGAAAAACGTAAGCTCAGTTGCAATCCAGGCCATGCTCGACAAACTTGGCAGTGATCAGGGTTTTAGTATTTCCATTGAGAAAAAAGTAAAACCTGGCAGTGGACTTGGATCAAGTGCTTCAAGTTCTGCAGGTGCTGTTGTAGCAGCAAATCACTTACTTGGTAATCCTTTCAAAAAAGAAGAACTGGTAGAATTTGCCATGGAAGGAGAAAGAGCAGCAAGCGAAAAACCACATGCAGATAATGTAGCTCCATCCATTATTGGGGGATTCACAGTTGTTAGAGGTTATGAACCACTTGATGTCTTCACCATTGGATATCCAGAAGATTTATATGCAGCGGTAATATTTCCAGAAGTTGAAGTAAAAACGGCAGATGCCAAGAAGATATTAAAGTCGCAGGTAAATCTAAGTGATGCCATAACGCAGTGGGGAAATGTTGCCGGACTTACAGCAGGAATGATTACCAAGGATTATGATTTAATCAAAAGATCCATGAAGGACGTAATTGTAGAACCAGTAAGATCTATTCTAATTCCTTGCTACGATCAGGTAAAAGCTGCGGCTTTAGAGAACGATGCTCTTGGTTGCAATATCAGTGGTTCCGGACCATCAATATTTGCACTCGCAAGAGGAAGGGAAGCAGCCAGTAAAATTGCAGATGCAATGGGAGCAGAATTCACTAAAGCCGATATTGCTTTCGATAAGTACGTCTCTCCAATCAATGGCAAAGGCACAGAAATAATTGACTAATTCCATTTTTTGATCACCGATGAAATTTTATAGCACCAAACGTCAGGCACCAGAAACAAATTTTAAAGAAGCAATCTTCAAAGGGCTTCCAGAAGATAACGGTCTTTACTTACCAGAATCAATTCCGGTTTTGTCAGAAGACTTTATCCAGAATATCTCGAATTATTCCCTTCCGGAAATAGCTTTCGAGGTGGCTTCAAAGTATGTGGGAGATGAAATACCTGAGGACAAGCTTCAGTCATTGGTAGCCGAAGTAATGAACTTTGAAATACCAATTGTTCAGGTTGAGCCCAATATTAATTCACTGGAGCTATTTCATGGACCAACTTTGGCGTTTAAGGACGTTGGAGCAAGATTTTTGGCAAGGTGCTTATCTTATTTCGTTGAAAAAACTGGTGAAAAACTAACAATCCTTGTTGCTACTTCCGGAGATACAGGAAGTGCTGTAGCAAATGGATTTTATGGTGTAGATGGCATTGATGTCATATTGCTTTACCCAAGTGGAAAAGTGAGCAACATTCAGGAAATGCAATTGACTACTCTCGGTAAAAACATTTCTGCTCTAGAGGTAAATGGCACCTTTGACGATTGCCAGAAAATGGTGAAAGATGCCTTTTTGGATGTTGAGCTTAAAAAAGAAAAGAACCTTACTTCAGCCAACTCAATCAACATCGCTAGATTAATCCCTCAGAGTTTCTATTATTTCCATGCTTATGCTCAGTTGGAAGATAAATCAAAACCTGTGGTATTCTCTGTTCCCAGTGGTAACTACGGAAATCTATCTGCAGGATTATTAGCTAAAAGAATGGGGCTTCCTATTCACAAAATGGTTGCTAGTAGTAATATCAACAAGATTGTTCCCGATTATCTCAAAGAAGGTGTATTCAACCCGAAAGCTTCAGAAATGACTATCAGTAATGCCATGGATGTTGGGAATCCAAGCAATTTTGCCAGGATGTATGAGCTATATGGAGAATCTGTAGATGCAATGCGTGAAGACATTCAGGGGTATTGGTTTAGTGATAATGCCACACGTGAAATAATGCGCGAGGTATATGATCGGACAAATTATATGTTAGATCCACATGGGGCGGTGGGGTATCTCGGTCTTACTTCGTTTATCAATAAGAAGGATGTAACCGGCATATTTTTAGAAACGGCACATCCGGCCAAATTCAAAGATGTGGTTGACGATACTTTAGGTGAATCCATTGAAATACCATCGGCTCTTGCTGAATGTATGAAAAAAGAGAAGCAGTCAACTGTCATGGAACCTGGCCTGGAGTCTCTAAAAAACTTCCTTCTGGACAATAAATAAGTCAGAATCCTAGTTATGGGTTTTGACTACTAACGCACATGTTAATGTTGAAACTCGTAGGGCAATGAATGATTATTATATTTGGTACAACTCAAAGGACGGCAAATACTTTTTCGGATCTGAATCTCAATTCACTGAAATCACTAAGAAATACAATGACAATTTGATCATTGCGGAGGAATTCATGAATTTAAGTCAGGAATTTGCCAAGAAGATCACTACTAAGTTGAATGAAAATTTAAACTTGTATAATCAGAGCTTGAGTTAGCATCCTGCAATTAGAGAATTGATTAATGCAACCAGTCTTTCTTCAAAAACAATAGCCACACTCAAAAGCACTCCTGTAGCCACAAGTAGACCGGATCTTATCGATTTATTTAGTATTTGGGTTGGTAATTTCAAAACTAAAAATGCTTTTCTTCTAAACATCTATAAAACAGAAACCCCTTAGCGTGGGCATTGTTTTGTCATTTTATTGACTATCAAAGGTGGTCATAGAATTCCTGAGTTTGTGTTAATGAAGTCCTAACATTTGTTAACGAGTTGTTAAAACCCACGTTTATCGTATCTAAAAGTCCTAATTTTATAATTCATCTTATTTCTAATGCATGAAATGAGCATAATTGCGCAAAATTCAACAGAGAATGAATAATGCTTACATGCGAATTCCATGCGACCGTTGGAGATCAATTATAGACGCATGAAAAACAACCAGATTAGGTGGTTAATGATTCTTGGTGCCCTCTCTATTGCCGGTGTACTGATAGTACAGATTTTCTGGCTTAGAAAGGCGTTTGATTTAAGACAATCCCAATTCAATTACAATGTTCAGGTAGCACTGAAGAACGTAGTGGAATCATTATGTCAATTCAATGGCTCGGATGTGCCGGAAAGCAATCCAATTGAGCAGGTAAGTAGTAACTACTTTGTGGTTAGAACCAATGATGTGATCCCTCCTAATTCGCTTGAATATTTCTTGAAAGCAGAACTCCAAAAAAGAACAATTGATTCGGATTTTGAATATACCATTTATGACTGCAGCAATCAGAATATAGTATTCAGTGAGTATATTGATATAAACACCAGTGAAGAGCAACCTAAAGAAGAAGAAATTCTCTCACCTAAATACAAAGAGAATGAGTATTATTTTGGTGTCTTTTTCCCCCATAAAACAGCCAGCATTGTAAACCAAATGGGCATTTGGGTTTTCAGCAGCTCTGCTTTGTTTGTAGTAATTATATTCTTCACATTGGCCCTGTTTGTCATATTCCGACAAAAGAGACTTTCAGAAATTCAAAGGGATTTTGTTAACAACATGGCCCATGAGTTCAAAACTCCCATCTCGACTATTTCACTTGCAAGTGACTACTTAAGTAAACCGGAGGCGTCTAAATCCCCAGAGAAACTTTCCAATTACGCATCAATCATCCAAAAAGAAAACAACCGATTGATGAATCAGGTGGAAAGGGTACTTCAAATTGCTAAACCAGAAAAAGCCACTATTCTACAATTGCAGGAAGTTGATTTATTTGGAGTTATTACTGAAGCCCGAGAGCACTTAAAATTGATGCATCAGGAGACCCCAATAGAATTTGAGATTAACAACTCCTTTGGTACTTTGATGGTGAAGGCTGATAAAATGCATTTACACAACGCTATTTACAATCTGATCGATAACGGAGTGAAGTACTGCAATCGCAACCCTAAAATCACACTGGACGTTGTTGAAAAATCGAAACAAATTACCCTGGAGATTTCTGATAATGGAATTGGTATTCCTGGTAAATACCAAAAGCTTATCTTCCAGAGGTTCTTCAGGGTTCCAAAAGGAGACCAGCACGATGTTAAAGGGTTTGGTATCGGCTTATTCTATGTGAAAATGATATTGAAGAAAATGAATGGGAGTATTCGATTAGTCCATTCGGATGATAGTGGTTCAAAATTCCAATTAAAAATCCCGGCAGCATGACCAAAAAAGCCTCTATATTATTAGTAGAAGACGATCCGTCTTTAGGTTACCTGATGAAAGATGCCCTGGAAGACAACTACAATGTGAAATGGCTGGTTGATGGTCAATACGCCAAAGAAAAATTCAAAGAAGGTAATTTTGACGTCTGCCTTCTTGACATTATGCTTCCCAAAAAGGATGGTTTCTCAATAGCTGAAGATATCAGATCCATTAATCAGCAAGTACCGATATTATTTGTTTCTGCCAAATCCATGGAAGAAGACAGAATAAAGGGTTTCATGAAAGGTGGTGATGACTATATCACCAAACCATTTTCAATGGATGAGCTTAAGTTAAGGATTGAAGTGTTTCTTAGGAGATCTGAATCCAAACCTAAGACAGAGGATCAAATCACAATTGGCCAATATGTTTTCTCTCCACCTACTTTCACGTTATCTTTTCTGGGAGAGGAACAAAAATTGACCAGAAGAGAATCGGAATTGCTACAATACCTTGCAGTGAACCACACTCAGGTTATAAAAAGAGAGGACATCCTGAATGCGCTTTGGGGTAATGATGACTACTTCAACGGGAGAAGCCTGGATGTCTTTATAAGCAAGCTGAGAAAGTATCTTTCAAAGGATCCTGAAATCAAAATCAATAACTATCACGGTGTTGGGTTTCAGTTTCAAATCCCATGAAAATGTAAGTGTAAATCATACACATTATTTGGTTATAACTTATTGATAATCATTTTAATAAAGTGGTAACCTTGATTCATTTTGCTATTTCCTCAAATGTGTTATATTTGTTAACCCCAAAAAAGAATACTTCACCATAGGACTTAATTGGGAAACTTTTTACGCAGGTATAATAACGGAACTCAAGCATGGAAAACACTTTCCCATTCGACACTAAGTCAGAAGACGAATTAATTTTGTCAGCTACTAAAGAAATTCTCAATAACATCCAAAAAGCGTTAGCATCAGCAAAATCATTAAAAGAGCAACATCAATGGCTTCAACACAAGTCGGTTGTGGAAAAGATGCTAGAGAAAAGAGGCTTCCTTCAATATTAGGCACAAAAAAAGCTGACAGATTACTCCATCAGCTCATGTTCACTTTACGCCTAATATTTATTCTAAAACTAATTTCTTGGTCATCTTCTTTTTGCCACTTGCAATTTCCAGCAAGTAAATTCCAGCATCCTGGTCACTTAGGTCCATCTCTTCCTTAAACAATCCTCCAAAGCTGCTGAACGATTCAGAGTAAACCTCTTTTCCAGCAAGATCTAAAATAGTAACTTTTAATGGAGCCTGCTCTGGCATTTTGAATCTAAGTGTGAATCTTCCATCGTTTGGATTTGGATAGTAACTAAGATCATTTACTTTCAAATTATTTGACTTGCTGTATTTCGCTACATCATCGTCATCTGAATGGATATCAGAAATTGTTAATGTCTTTCTTTCAATAATGATCATCTTGTTGCTTCCATTTTTAGGACTGACATGAAAATCAATATTGAAATCATCAAATTGGCTATTGATGTCCTTTAATCTTTCCTTAACATCTTGTAAGGCCTCCTCCATTTCATCGGTGTATTCAAAGACATCAACGTCAATGTCGTGTCCCATATCTTTCATTCTTTGCTTCAGGTCTTCAATACTCTCATCGCCATCCAAATGAAAAAAGAAGTTTTCGCCATCACCTTCGAGGTTCTTGAAAAACCCTTGCATTTCCTCAGAATCGAAGTTGAAGTCAAAGTTTTTATGAAAGTCCATCATAATGTCCTTTGAATCTCCAAAACTGAATGAAAACGCATTATCATCATTACTGAACCAGTGAAAATCCGGTTCTTCTCCAAAGAATTCTTTGTATTCAGGATCATTCTCCATTTCCTCTCTGCTGGAATACGTTTTCTCAAATGTTTTTCTTTCCCCGTCAACATCTTTAGTTACCTTCAAAGTGATAGAGCCATCATCTGAAGTTGACATCTCAATGGATTTGCTTGAAGATTGAGCATTCGCTGCATCAGCAAACAAAACAAATAGCGATAGCATTATTACTGCCACCATCCCATTTCTTTTAAGTATTGATCTTTTCATAATTCCTGTATTTTGAGTTTATGCTAAATTAGTTGGTAGGCTTTCCAATCACTGTTAAAGAGTGGTTAATTCTTGTTAAAAAAGGTTAAACTCAAACACTTAGCTAATCATTACCGTAAATTTGAAGCATGAAGAAAATTGCGCTTAAATGGATTATCTCACTAATGAGCTTTGCAATCGTAGGTTTGATTGCATTTCAGCTCTATTGGGTAGATACTGTTATCAAAGCAAATGATGAGAGATTCAAGAAGGATGTGATGGAAGCCTTGAATCAGGTAGCGAGTAAATTGGAAAAACAGGAGCTGCTCCTTTTTACATACGACAACTTCAGTACAAACCTGATGTGGAAAACACCCAATGTTGTATCGACCGGTGATGGGAACATTGAACTATTCGAAACCACATTCGAAAAGAAGACCATAGATCCCAAAATGCAGATTGATAGCCAGAATTGGGATATGAAGTATGATTTTCAGGTATTGGTGGAAGCTACCAATGAAATGAAAGAAAGAACTCACTTTGAGACCGTAACTATAGATAATTCCGACAATGGATATGAAATAAAAATTGAGCGCAAACTAGATTCTCTGAAACAGGCAAACGAACGATTGAAAAACAACTTTGCCAAAGTAACTCGCAAGTCTGAGATGGTTCAGATGGTTATCCACGAACTGATTACAAACGATCGGTCATTAAAAAGCCGATTTGATTCAAAACAACTGGATTCCCTTCTATATGCTGAGCTTAGAAATAAAGGAATTGACCTTGGTTATGAATATGCGGTGATTGACGATAGTGATAATTCTTTTATCCATACTGTCTCACATGGTCTGGAAGAATCCAATCACTATGATCTATATGAAACAGATTTAAAAGCAAGCCTATTCCCTAATGATATAATGGGAGAAACTGCCTTTCTCGCGATTACATTCCCTAATAAGAACAGCTACCTACTCAAAAAAGTGGGAAGTACCCTGGCGTCATCTTTAGTGTTGGTATTAATCATTATGTTCTGCTTTGTCTATTCAATTCAGACCATTTTGAGACAAAAAAGATTGTCTGAAATCAAAAACGATTTCATCAATAATATGACCCATGAGTTTAAGACACCTATTGCCACTGTATCATTGGCTTGTGAGGCGCTTCAGGACAAAGACATCAGCAGTACAGAGACCATGAGATCCAGATACTTGAGCATAATCAGTGATGAGAATAAGAGACTCGGTGGTCAGGTAGAGAAGGTGCTGCAAATGGCAATCCTGGATAGGAATAACCTTAAACTAAAGAAAGAAGAATTGAATCTCCATCAGGTCATCAATAATGCAATTGATAAAATCAATGTTCAAGTTGAAGAAAAAGGAGGTGTAATTGAGGCTGAATTCAATGCTGAGAATGATATGGTTCGTGGTGACCAGCTACATTTAACCAACATCATTAGCAACTTGCTGGATAATGCTAACAAGTATTCTCCGGAATCCCCAGAGATTAAGATTCAGACTTCCAGTAATACCCTTGGACTGCTGATAAAAGTAAAAGACAAAGGAATTGGCATGACAAAAGATGCCATTAGAAATATTTTCAATAAATTCTATCGTGTTCCAACTGGAAATCTTCATGATGTAAAAGGTTTCGGGCTTGGTCTGGCATATGTGAAAAATATGATTGATGCCCATGGCGGGACGATCTCTGTCACCAGCGAGCCAAAAAAAGGAAGTGAATTCACGATATTTTTACCATACTCACATGAGTGATACCAAAATCTTAATAGTAGAAGACGATCCTAACCTGGGTCAGATATTAAATGAATACCTTGGATTAAAAGGCTTCAAAACTCATCTAAGTACAGATGGAGAAGCTGGATTGCATGCTTATAAAGCCGGAGATTACGATCTCTGCATTCTGGATCTTATGATGCCAAAAATGGATGGGTTCTCCCTTGCCAAAGAAATCAGAAAAGACAATGAAGATGTGCCGATAGTTTTCCTCACAGCTAAGTCTATGAAAGAGGATGTGATTGAAGGCTTTAAAGTTGGAGCAGATGATTACCTCACCAAACCATTTAGCATGGAGGAACTCTTGCTACGTCTGGGAGCAATCTTAAAACGTTCCCGAAAATCGGTGGTCCAGGATGAATTTCCAGAGCTTTATGAGCTTGGGAACTACAAGTACAATTATCATCACCACCTATTGACTTCATCTACTTCAGAAGTAAAGTTGACTGGAAAAGAAAATGAGTTACTTAGAATGTTTTGTGAAAACTTCAACCAGACAGTTGAGAGAGGAGCAGCACTAAAAAGAATCTGGGGAGATGATAGCTACTTCAACGCTCGTAGTATGGATGTGTATATCGCAAAGCTCAGAAAGCACCTAAAAGAAGACGAAAAGATTCAAATAATTACAGTACACGGACAGGGTTTTAAGCTTGTAAAGCTCAATTAATTTTACTATATTATTAAGGATAACCCCGTAAGAAAAAATACTTCGCCCCGGATAATCGCTGAACTTTAAAGTTTTATTAAATTCCGGCTGATTTTAAGCCTGAAAAAACTATTTGCTATGAGAATCGTTCCGTCTATTTCTGTAATCAATGGTAGAACAACAAGACTTACTCAAGGTGATTTCACCAGTGAGAAAATCTATGACATCAGTCCTTTGGATGTAGCCAAGAAATTTGAGGATCATGGCATTAGTAGAATTCACCTTATTGATCTTGATGGTGCTACAAATGGCTCGCCGGTTAACTATCATGTTTTGGAGATGATCGCAGGTCATACCAATCTCAAAGTAAACTTTGCCGGAGGGATTCACAACGATGGTGATCTTATCAAAGCTTTCGAATCAGGAGCTGAGAGTATTACATCAGCAACTATTGCGGTTTACGATAAGGAACTTTTCAGTTCATGGATCATGTCATATGGTCGTCAGAAGATTGCTCTGGGCGCAGACAGTTTAAATGGACTGATAAGAGTAGGTGGATGGCAAAAAGGCACTAAAATTGATCTTTTTGAGCATATCCAGTATTTCTACGATAGAGGTTTGAAATACCTGAAAACTACAGACATCTCCAGAGATGGAGCGCTTGAGGGCCCAGCCTTTGATCTCTACAAGCAAATAATGGAAAGATTTCCTGATCTATGCGTATTTGCCAGCGGTGGTGTTAGAAATATGGACGACATCAGAAAACTAGATGAAGCTGGTATCTATGGTGTTATTTTCGGTAAAGCTTTTTACGAGGGAAGAATAACTCTTCAGGATCTTGATGAGTTAGCAGTTAAATAATCACACTTAACGGATTGTCTTAAAAGAATGAAGTTAAGATTCCTTCATCCCTGGAATCTTCATACTTGAATTTGTATAGGAAGTAGAAAATGAAATTGTACTTGTTTACAGATTCACTCTTTTCCACTGTCTCTGGCTCCACTTCAACATCATCATTATCATTTGTAACGTTATCTGCAACGTCTGAATCATCCTCATCTATTAAAGTTGAGGCATCTTCATGTTGATTATCAGATTTGCCAGGATTTTCTTTCAATCTATTTGGTTGTTGTTGCTGGTCCTGCTGAGGAACAGTAATACCGTAGGAAGGGATTCCCAGGGTTAATGTTAGTAGTATTATCGTAGCAATTGACCTTAGCACAATTCAGAAATATAGAGCGTATAACGTTCTCATTATCAAAAAGGTTTGCCAATATGCTAAAATTTTCTCAGAAATACACCAAGTTTCTCCGATAAGTACCAATTATTCTACAAATATTAGCACATATGCGAACCCACCAATCATTGCGAGAAGTATAATTGTAATGTATGACAATATCCAAAGGAACAAGGCCTTAAATACCCCAAGAATCTTCTGTTTGATTTGATAAAATGCCAACACTCCAAAGATTATATAAGCCATAGATAGCACTGTTACGAAAAGTGAAAACCAACCGAATCCTATTTTGAACATAACAATTGCAAAGACTGTCAACCAAAGTGTATGTCCTGTGAGGTACATGTAAATCACACTGTGCTCTATGTAATTGAAGCCTCTTTTACGGTAAAACAATTTTGACCAAAGAGCAAGAAATGGAATGAACATCAGAGAAACCCATCTGAAATTATCAGACATCCAATTCATAATATTCTGAGTAAATTCCTTTTGCGATTCGGTATTCTGCTCAGGTTGAACTATACCCATATAATCCTGGCTGCTTTGCAAAAACTCCTTAACATCCACATTCAGAAATTCGAATGCCAGGATCATAATCGTAGATACCAGGAATAGATAGGCTAATGGACCGATGTATTTTACTCTGTTCCCTTCAATATAAGTTCTTGCAACCAATCCAGGACTAGTGGTTAAACCTCTAATTGTTCTACCAAATTTATTATCCCATCCAAGCCACTTCGAAGAAAATTCCAGGAACAGTTCTTTCCATGTAAGAGGTCTCACAGTCTGATGCTGTCCACAGTGTGCGCAGTATTCTCCCGGTGCTTCATTGCCGCAGTTTATGCAAATGTTTTCTTCAGGCATGGTTTGGTTTGTTTGTAAAACAGAAATTTACGAATTATCCTATTTGAATAGAACTTTCAAATTCGTCATTGAGATTAGAAATGGCAAATTATGCATCAATTAATTTATGGAATGGCTATTTATTTCAATTTTCCGAAATCTTGTTAAAACCTTTTTTGTTGTACCTGAGTCAATTAGATTTGATATCCCAATATTTAATAATGGAGTATTAGCTCAGTTGGTTTAGAGCATCGCCTTGACAGGGCGGGGGTCACTGGTTCGAATCCAGTATACTCCACTTATCATCAACCACGTCATGAAGAAGTTCCCTTTTGTTTTTTTACTTTTCTTGATACCAACTGGAATTCTGTTGTACATTGCTTTAAACAATAATTCAAGCTATCCATCAGGCATCAACATTGATAATACTCAGTATCCTGTGATTGGGGTAGACTTTTCTCACCATTCAGGAGATATTAATTTTCAAAAATTGAAGCAAGACAGTGTGTCGTTTGTATTTCTAAAAGCCACAGAAGGTTCCAGTCATAAGGATTCCAGGGTAGATGAATACTTTAAAGAAGCTGCCAGAAATGAAATTCCTGTTGGGTTCTATCATTTCTACAGGTTTGAGGAAGACCCTGTGCACCAATTCAAATTTTTCCATAAGACTGTTTCCAATAAAAAATCTTCCTTGCCTCTGGTTTTAGATGTTGAGGATTATGGCCAAACAAGTAATAAAACCAGAAGTGCTATTCGGCGAGATATCAAGACCTTTGTAGACTCACTTGAAAGTGTTGTAAAATGCGATATCCTGATATACACCAATGAATCCGGCTTTAACGATTATATCAAAGACAATGTTGATAATGATATCTGGATATGCTCCTTTGATGAGTCCGAAAAAATTGGTGGGAATTGGAAATTCTGGCAGTATTCCCACCATGGTAAATTAAAATATGTGGACGGATGGGTAGATTACAATACTTTTAATGGCTCCAAAAAACAGTTTCAGAAGTATCTGAATGAGTTTTGCAGCTATTAAATCGTTTCTTCGTAGAATTAATATTCTCTCAACTGCAACTGGACAATCTGATTATCAGCCTCTTGCAGCTCTTCCACATACGTTACATACTCCTCGTGTGTAGATAGAACAATTCCATCAAGGAAGTTTTCAGCACTACCATGAACCTTGAATTCAAAAAATACCCTGTCAAGCAATTCTGATTCTTCTTCAGTGATTGGTTCTGTCCCGTATGCTATCCACTCGGTATGCTTAAACGCTATATCTATCAACTGTTGTCTAAGTTCAGAGTCAGTGGGTAAGTTTCTTAAAGTACCAATGTAAATAGCATACTTCCCGGTAACATAGCTTTGAACATATGTATTACCATAAAGTAACCGAAATTCATCTCCTAACTCATTCTCGAGTTCCTCTGCTTTATTATCCACCAACCAGGAAGACGTAACAGAGTACTCTCTATCGATACTTCTGCCTAATCCAACAAATGTCATGCCCTGGTTAAAAGGATACTGCTCAGCAACCCCTCTGAACAATCTTCCATTTAAAGCTCCTTTCAAAGAATGAAACTCATTTGAATATCCAAATTGCTCCATATCATCAAAACCTAACGTAGAATAGTATAATTCGACATTTGCGACATCTGAGGCTTCAAAATATTTCTCTTGAGTAATTGATCCACCCAGGCCTGTCAGAATTCTTCTTTCACTTATCTCATAGTCATTATCCATGACATTTAGCAATTCCATATCATCCATATGGTCGTATGCATTCGCTAAAATATCCCCAAGTGGCTCAGTTTTTTCAAATGTTATTTCACCGGATTTAGTTACCACCATTGATTTTTCATTGGCTTCATAATCATAGGAGATCGCGATTGATATGCCTTCAGATTCAATCTCTTTATTGCTGGAAATTATCTTATCATTTTCATAAATGGATTCTGTAACGAAACCATCACCATAGATCTTCTTGGAAGTCAAGAGTCCATTCTCATATCCGAGCTCTGCATGAAGATTCCCATCCGTGTCATAATACTTAGAACTGAGAGGTAGATTTTGTTCAGAGCGTTGATGCTCAAATCTTATTCCGCCAGCATACGGTTCAACTTGGTAATAGACTTTATAGGAATTTAGATATCCATTTTCATAGTAAATAACTTCATGCATTTTGTTTCCGGATGATTGTGTTTTTATTGCTTCTTTGATCCATCCATTTGGATATATGGAAACAATTTCAAAGTCATCTGTCGATGTAATGCTAAAATCCTGTGCAGGATCTTCTTCGATGATATCTGGATCATCACTGTTGCAGCTGAAGAGTAGAATTGACATAGCAATTCCAAGCATCATGTTGATTGGTTTGTTCATTATCGTAAGGTTTAATGTGTTGATTAAGTGTTATTGATTGATTATTTCTTTATTCTTATTGAATTGATATTTGAGGGATAACTGGAGCCTGGAAGCTCTGTGCCTCTTTCTATCATCAAAGAATTCCGTTCTTGTGATGTCTTTTAGTCCAAACTTATATCGTGCGCTTAGAAAAAGTTTATTCCATATTCTGTGTTCATATCCAATAACCGGACCAAAAGTGTAGTTACTTAACTTTTGGATCTTAAAGTGATTCTCAGAATTTCCCGAGGAAGTAGTACTAAATGAACCACTTGAAACCAGTCCAGTAAAAAAACCAAATTCTAAATTATCCCCTGATTGCAAACTCCTCTGCCAAACAGATGCAACCTCTAACAACAGAAAACCATCCATATCTACTGAAATATCATAATCAAATTGACCATCAATAAAGTATTGACGGTCATGTAAGATTCTATATCCGGTTAAATCAATTGTATTAAAATCTAATTGCCATAAAAGGTCATTATTCAATTGGTATTGAAAATAAAGTCCTAGTACAAATCCATTGACTAGTTTAAATTTTGATTCTGCGGAATTGACATCATAAGTAACATTTGTCCCAAACCGAGCTCCAAAATAAGTTGGCAATGGATTGAAGCCACTCCCTACATATTTCTTCTTAACATAACTCTTTCCAAGCATTTTCTTGATGGCTCTGCCGTTTTTACGGTTTTGCTTTTTCTCTTCTTTTGTAAGTTCTGGTTGGATTGGTTTATTGATCTGTGGGTTTTCAGAATCTTCTTCAATCAGAATAATTGGACTGTCCCCACCAGTAGAAATAGGAGTATACAGGCCTGTTTCATCCAGATTTATATTGGTGAAAGCTTCAAAAGATCTACTTCCTGCTTGTTCTTCCTGAAGTTCTTGTATTAAACTTGAATTCGTATTGAATTGAGGTGTTTTTGAAGGCACACTATTGTGAGGTTTAGCCTGGTACGCAAGGACAACCTTTTCCAAGCTATCGTTAGTGGACACAGTTTCAAACCCATCGAATTGATCTGAAACACCCGAAATGATGAGCCTACTTTCATTACTCATCAGAGCTCCATTTACATAAGCATAGAATCCTGAAGCCAAAAGAATTACAATTAACAGCCCAAGACCGTACTGCCATTTTGGAATGACAGCCTTGTTGGTTTTATTGTCTAACAATGACTCCATTTTGGCCCATGCCTGCTCCTCGAAAGGAAACTCAATGGACTCCACTGACTGTCTTATTTTCTGGTCGGTATTTTTATTCCACTTACTCATATTGCCAGCAGGTATTCACCAGTTTTTTTTAATTTCTCCTGAAGCTGTTTTCTTGCATTTGAGAGGTGCCACTTTGAAGTCCCTTCAGATATTTTTAACAGTTGAGAGATTTCTTTGTGGTTGTAACCTTCAATCGTATAGAGAACAAACACATTTTTTGTAGCCGGAACCAGGGTATCTATTACCTGAAGGAGTTCTTCTGATGTAAGATTACTTAAAGCCTCCTCGTTTATTTCATGGTCCACCTCCACATCTAATTCAATGGATTTCTTGTAGGAAGTATTTTTCCTTACGTGATCAATTGAAGTGTGAAAGACAATTTTGCGTATCCAACCTTCCAGAGAGCCTTCGCCTTTGAACTTTTTAAGTTCAGTGAATACTTTTAGAAATGCATCGTTGAGAACCTCCAATGCCTGCTCCTTATCTCTGGTATATCGCATGCAGGTATTCATCATGGTACTGAAGTACATCACATATAGCTCTTTTTGTGCCCTTCTGTCATTTTTGAGGCACCTTGCTACAAGGTCTAGTTGTGTGATATGATCGTTACGTTGCATGTAATATTTGGCTTCTACTTACATAGTCGTAAGTGATTTGCCAAAGGGTTGGGTTAGCTGTAAAAAAAATTAAATAAGTGACAATCGTAAGTCCACCATACTTTACAGCAAACAGGCCAATAACCCTAAAAACGATCTATTAGAGCGGTATTCTTAGGAAGATTAAAAAATTAAAAATTTACAAGTTGGGTCTGAACAATTTGCATTTCTGCTATTTCAAGTTGTCTTATTGCGGTTTCATATTCATCATGATCATAAAGTATCAGACCATTTTCATCAATTGCTGAATTGCTATGCACCTTAAACTCAAAAAAGACATTTCTTAAGAGATCTAGTTCATCTTCACTAACTGGATCAGTACCTGTTGTAATCCAATCGATATGTCTTCTTGCGATATCTATTATTTCATCCCTTAGGTCCTCATCACTTGGAAGGTTTCTGAGAGTTCCGATGTAATAAACAAATAAACCTGTGAAATAGGAGTTAACAAAATGTGTCCCAAACACAGCGTTGAAGTCTTCACCAAATTCTTCTTTCTTCTCTTCCAGAAATTCCTCAAAGACATAAGTCGTTAACCCGAAATACTCCCCTTCTATAAAATTTGATTTTCCAACAAAAACAACATCTTGCTCTGTGAATGGATATTGTTCCCTTATGCTCCTGAATAGACCATCGTTTAAGGTTCCTTTAATTGTAAGCACCTCATTTGTGCTTCCGAAGCTTTCTACAAAATCCTGGTCGTTCTCAGCGTATACGAGTGAGGAAACCCCAACTGATACAAGTGGATCAATACTTTTCTGTTGATTTATGGAACTTGTAGAAACAGATTCAATGCTTTGAAACCAAAGTTCATAGTTACCTTCCGTTACATTTAGCAATTGAAAGTCATCATTATAATTAAAGCCAGTCGCGATAAAATCATCAATACTTGATGTCATCAGAATAAATCCTCCATCAGCAGATTTTGTAGTTAGTGTTTTCAAATCATTGCTATAGTCATATTCTACATTTGCTATTGAAGACCCTTCAGAATCCAGTTTTTCCTGAGTAAATACTCTACCACTTTTGTAGTTGGTAATGGTGTTGGTATTGTCACTATTGAATAATTCCTTTGTCACCAATTCTCCGCTTGAGTATTCCAGAGTTGCAAACAATTCGCCATCTACATCATAATAGCTAGAACTCAATGGAAGATTTAATTCATTTCTACTATGCTCAAATTCCACATGACCAGAATTGATTGAATACACTTTATAGGTGGACAGATAACCGTTTTCATGATAAGTCACCTCATATTCAGTAGCTCCGGAAAGGGTTGTTTTAACTGCAGATTTGATCCATCCATTTTCATATTTCTCCAGAACAGTAAAAAGTTCATCAGATTCAATTTCAAATGACGGCTCTTCAATCATACCAGGCTCGTCACTATTACAACCGATGATTGAAACAAGAGCTAACAGACAAATGACCAGTGTGAATAATCTCATAGTTAGATAGTTTAGAGAAGCAAATCTAACCAATCACTTTGATACTACTTTCTCAACATAGGAAATTTTAAAATGTAACCCCGGTCTCCCTCTCCTTCGCTACTAATGTACATATCTCCGTTCGGAGCAAAACATATTCCTTCTGGTTGACTAAGTTGATTAGGGGATATTGGATATGTGGCCTCAATAACACCGTTCGTATTGAGTACAACTAGCAGTTTTCCAACTGAAGCCAACACGTAAAATTTCTCATGAATCGGATGCCATGCAATAGCTGATGGCTCAAATTTTATTCTGTTTTCATCGTATTGGAAGTCTTTATTCTCCTCGTAGAATTTCTTTAAATCCTTTTTGGTAATTGTAAGCTTAGGCTGCTTTTTAAAGTCGTCAGTATCCAAATCATAGGCGTATACCGTTTTACCTTTAACTTTTTCCCCTTTGATTCCTCCATCTTCCTTACAGGCTATTAGCAACTGATTCTTCGCAGGATAGTAACCCAGACCTTCAGTATCATTTGATTTTCCGAGAGGAGTTTCTATTTTTTCTGCTTTGATCTTCTTTTTTGTTGTGAGTTTGAAATTGTAAAGATCTCCATCACTTTTCAACACATATACCTGATTACCAATTATTTCCACCCCTTCATAGTCACCAGATTTAGCGAAAGTTATACCATAATCGATATCTCTCATTTTCATGTCATAAATAAAAACCTTACCTGTTTCGTCTTCAATTGTAAGCAGCCTACCCTTATCGTCCATGGTTAAACCTGAGATCTCGGATAACACGTATGGAAGAAAGAATTTATCAGTGTGTTTTTTGAGATCGTAATAAATATCAGTTTTATCAGTTATGAGGAACATTGCATCGGCTCTTTCTCTACCGGGTACAGTATCACACCCTGTTGAAAGAGCAAAAAACATAATGAATGGAACTATTGTTTTGAGTGAAGAAAATGTGGTTTGAATGTATCCCATAATGCTTAAATATCAATTGGCTACCGATGTATACAATAAAATTAGTAGTAATATCATTGTAATTGAATAAATTGTGTGGACGTTTTTCAATAACTTTTTATTGCAACAACCAGAAAAAAGTAAATGGCAAAGGACTTAGAACTGATTGGATCGGCAAAGAAATTTGCTGTAACGATTTTAAAAAACGATATCTCAAAGGATCTGGTATATCACTCTTTAGAACACACTGAAGGGGTAGTTGCAGCTTCCCAGGAAATTGGAAAAGAGTCTGGTCTTGAAGAAGATCAGCTGGAGGTTCTTGAACTAGCAGCATGGTTTCATGACTTAGGCTACAGGGACACTATCCAAAATCATGAGGAACATAGTATTGAAATAGCTGACCAGTATTTAACAGATGCTGGTTATGATAGTAATAAAAAAGACCAGGTAATAGGTTGCATTAGAGCAACAAAAATGCCTCAGCAACCTCAAAACAATGTGGAACAAGTTCTGTGTGATGCCGATTTGTCGCACCTTGGAAAAGAGGATTTCTTCGAAAAATCCCAATTGCTTCTGGAAGAATTAAACACTGTTGGTGACGAACTCATAACAGAATCGAAGTGGTTGGAGATGAATAAAGAGTTTATTCTTGGTCATACCTATTTTACGGATTACGCAAAGGATAAATTCGATCCTGCTAAGGAGAAAAACCTAAAGCAGGTTAAAAAAGAACTTAAGAAAGCCAGTAAAAAGGACAAGCAAATTGAGTCCTTAGAAGAGAATATTCTAAAGCTCAAGGAGAAGGTTGAAAAGACTAAACAACTCAAACCTGATAGAGGAATTGAAACCATGTTTCGTCTGACATCCAAGAATCACTTGCAGCTCAGCGCAATGGCCGACACAAAGGCTAACATCATGATTTCGATCAATTCTATTATTCTTTCAATTCTAATGTCTGTTTTATACAGAAAGCTGGAAGAATATCCTCATATGGTGGTGCCTGCCCTAATTTTAACTGTGGTATGTTTGGTAACAATCGTATTCTCTATTTTGGCAACCAGACCAAATGTTAGTTCAGGAAAATTCACACGAGACAATATTATCAACAAGGAAACAAACCTACTTTTCTTCGGCAACTTCCACGCCATGAGACTACCTGATTACGAATGGGGTATGAAGCAAATGTTGAAAGACGCAGATTATCTGTATACTAGCCTTATCCGTGATATATATTTCCTCGGTGTTGTATTGGGTAAGAAATATAGGTTATTAAGAACCTCTTATACAATCTTCATGTTCGGATTTGTGATCGCTGTGCTAAGCTTCATTATTGCTGAGACATTCTTCAAATCTCCTTACCCGTATTAAGTTTTATTGCTCTTTTGCTTTTACCATTTCGTAGGTGCCAAGTTGAGCTAAGATTTCCGCACCGGAAGATTCAATACTTTGGTCCTCAATGTTCTCATTTAGTGTAGTAGCTTTTACATTATCAGTAAGCTGAAGATTAATGATTTGCTTAATCTCATCTTTAAGAGCCGGCTCGTATATTGGGAATATCACCTCCACTCTGTGATATAAGTTTCTTGTCATCCAATCTGCAGATCCCATGAAAATTTCCTCATTCCCATCATTGTGGAATATAAATACCCTCGCATGCTCCAGGTAGCGATCCACGATTCTTCTCATGGATATATTGTCGCTTAAGCCAGCCACACCCGGTCTTAGACAACAAATACTTCTAATGATCATTTCAACCTTAACTCCAGCCTGGCTGGCCTCATATACTTTATCTATGATGCCTCTTTCTTCCAGGTTATTAAGCTTGATGATAATTTTTGCCTCCTTGCCAGCCTTCGCATTCTCAATTTCTCTGTCGATTAATTCGTAGAACTTGTCTACTATGTTGAATTGAGATACCAGCAGATGCTTAAATGCTGTTGGTTCTTTTCTCTTATACAAGAATTTAAATACCTGAGCAAGTTCATTCGTCATCCCATCATGACAAGTAAACAGACCATGATCGGCATATATTTTGGCTGTTTGCTCGTTGAGGTTTCCTGTTCCGAAGAATCCATAGTATTTGTTGGAACCATCTTCAAGCTTCTTTTTGATTAGAGCAACCTTGGCATGAACTTTCAATCCAGGAATACTGTAAATAATCTTAACACCAGCTTCCTGCATCTTTGATGCCCACATCAGGTTATTAGCTTCATCAAATCTCGCTTTGAGTTCCATGAATACTTTAACCTTCTTTCCGTTTTTACAGGCACTAATTAAAGCATCCCCAATGACTGACTTCTCGGCCATTCTGTAGAAAGTCACATTGATTTCTGTAACATCCGGATCAATTGCTGCCTCGTTGAAGAATTGCAACACATAATCATAACTGTGGTACGGGAAATGTAATAGCTGATCCTTTTCATCAATCGCTGACAACATAGATCGGTGCTGATCTAATTCCTTGTGTTGGATTGCGGGTAGCTTAGGGTATTCGACTTCTTTTCCCAGAGGATTAGGCAACTGGAAATAGTCATTCAGATTGTGATACCTTCCACCAGAAACCATGTCTTTTTCATCTAACCCAAATTGCTCTTGCATATGAGATAGAAGCTCTTTGCTAGTACTGCTATCATACAAAAATCTGGATGGGTCTCCCAGATCTCTTTTTGTAATCTGCTTTTCAATCTTACCTACTAAATCTCCACTGTACTCATCATCAATATGCAAGTCAGCGTCTTTGTTTAGTTTAATACTGATGCATTCTTCTACTTCATAACCTGGGAATACAAGGTCCAGATGCAACCTAATAATATCATCAAGGAAAATAAATTGATGATTACCACCCTCAACTGGTAATTCAAAAAATCTAGGAAGCTTATCAGAAGGAATATTCACATAGGCAAAATGTGTTTCTCCATCCTTTTTCAATCTAAAGCTTAGGTATAATTGTCGGTTATTTAGGAAGTCAGCACCTTTAGATACTTTCCAAATTCTTGGTTTGAGGTAAGCAAGAACCTTGGTCTTAAAATAATATAGAAGTGAGCTTTTCTGATCAGCTGTAAGATTCCCGTCTTTATAGATTGACAACCCTTGCTTTTCTAATTCTCCAAATACTTCGCCTAATGTTTGGCCGTAGAGGTTGAGCTGCTCATTTACTGCTGTATGAAGCTCCTTCAGTAAAGCGGACGGATCAAGGTTCAATTTTTTATTGATCTTCTCTTTGTTGATCTTTTCGAGACTTCTTATTCCAGCTACCCGAACTCTGAAAAACTCATCCAGATTTGAGGAATAAATTGCAAGAAACTTCACTCTGTCCATCAATGGCACAGATGGATCTCTTGCTTCATTGAGCACTCTCAAATTAAATGTTAACCAACTTAAGTCTCGATTAAAATACTTTTGATCCATAGGTTATAATATTTTGATGACTTCAATTTCTTTTTCTATTCCCTTTAGCTTTTTATTCCCCAAACTCGACCAATCCGAAACGCCATTTTCTATCTGCTCGAAATAATCTTTAGAGACCAAAAGCCTGCTTTTAAATTCTTTGTTCAATTGTTCTAATCTGGAAGCTATTATAACAGTTGTTCCTGAAACAGAAAATTGTTTCCTGTTATCATTTCCGATATTGCCCGTTACGACATCTCCACTGTGGATTCCCATCCCGATTTGCACCTCCCCAAGTTTTTCAACATGCTGGAAGATTTCCTTAGCGGCCTCCAGTGCCGTCTCCTCATGATTGTCTAATCTCACTGGAGCACCAAAGGTCGCCATCAAACCATCTCCCAAGATCTGGTTCGTAATTCCGTTATGCTTATTTATTATGTCGATTAATGGGCTAAAAAATTTGTTTTGAAAATCAATTACTTGTTCCGGATCCTTGCCTTGAACAAAATTTGTAAACCCTCGAATATCCAGAAATAGAATGGTTACCTCCTTCTTGGCAGATACGTCCTGGTTTTCAATTAATGCATCTACAACTTGTTTTGAAACTTGCTGGCTAAACAGTTGCTCCATTTGGTTCCGTTCATCCTCATATCTAACACGTGATTCCAATAACTTCCTAAATCTATAAGAAACAAATGCAGCACATCCTGTAGCAATTATGAAAATAACACACCTGATATAATAAAGTGGAACAGGAAGTTGCAGGGTGAATTTAGCAGCTAGCTCATTGTATCCAACCGCTAGAGTTATGGCTACTGCATAACACAAAACAATAAGCAATCCGCTTAAAAGAGTCAGCCTAAAATCCAGGTGCAGAATAGAAATTATCAGGATTGGTATGCATAGAAAAATTACTGGTGTATCAATTAGAGCCGGCAACTCTAATTTATTCAAAAGAAAGATTAGAATTAATCCAGGTATCAGTGATTCAAGAATTGTCGTACCAATTTTATATCGCATTAGTACTCCTTGTCCCTTTTTAAGTCGCCTATTGATGTGAATCAATGCAATAATCAAATGAGCTACTAAAGCCTGACCCCCAATTAGGATTTGGTAATAGTCCATTCTACTTTTAAAAACTTTAGCTATTTGATCCCCGATTATAATGGAATCCAAAATGGCAGAAGTAAATGAAAGCATCATCACCATCAGAAATACAATGAGACGGATTTTCTCAATTTTAGCAAGCTGAAATTCAAGTCTGCTATCACTAAAATTTGTGTTTTGTAAGGTCAATGTTTTCAATTCAGTAACTTTCGTTAACTTTAGTTTGATGTCACAATAAACAACCCATTTTTTTAAAATTCGCTACTTACAATGGAAATAAAAAATATACTCGTTCCTGTTGACTTTTCAGAAAGCTCTAAGAACGCACTTCGCATAGCCATTGGATTGGCCAAAATGAACAACGCTTGTGTGCATATGATTAATGCAGTCCATATTCATGCACCTCATCCGGATGTAACTGGTGGATCATTAATTGAATCTATTATCAATGATTACGAAACCCAAGTCCAGCAATCATTTGATGAACTGGAAAAAGAAATTGTTGAGTTAAATGAAGTAGAGCACGATTCTGAGAAATTTGTCTCCTATTTAACGGATGCCATTTATACCTGTATCAAAAAACAAAATATTGACCTTGTTGTAATGGGAACCCGACAGCAACATGAGGAAATTGAGCACTTGCTGGGGACTCATGCAACAGATGTCATTGGGTTTTCTGAAGTTCCTGTTCTAGTAATTCCAGGTGGATCAAAACTATTCAGTCCTAAGAAAATTGCCTTTGCAACAGATTTGAAAAAAATTCAGGATCCTGAGAAGTTGGAGTCACTAAAGTATTTCGCTGAAGCGTTTGATTCCGAGATTACTCTATTCCACATCACAACCAACATGAGTACAGTAGTGCCAACAGGAGAAAAAATGGAAGAAGCGGAGAAGCTTGAAAACTACCTTGGTAATTTGAAATACAATGTTGATATCATAGAAGAAAAGAAAGTATCTGAAGGAATATTCGATTTCATCAAAGAACACAACATAGATATGTTGGCAATGATGCCGAGAAACCATTCCATTTTTGAGAAAATATTTAAATCAAGCGTTTCGAAGAAGGTTGCGATTGATATTGAAATCCCAATGCTAACATTTCATGAGTAAATACTTGATTAGATCGCTTCAAGAGAGTGATCTGGATCAGATGTATGATACATTTATAGAAGCTTTCTCCGACTATCAAATTAGCTTTAACCTCACACGAAAGCAATTTGATCAGCGCTTCCTGGAGAAACTCAATATAAATTTTTACCTATCTGTTGGTGCCTTTCATCAAGAAAAGTTGGTAGGATTTATTTTCCATGCTCTCAATGAATACCGGGGAGAACAAATGCTCTACAATGGAGGAACGGGAGTAGTGCCAGCACATCGGGGACAAAAGTTGGTCAATATGATGTATGACCATATCAAAACTTTGATGTGGCAGCATGATATTAAAAAATCTGTGTTGGAGGTCATTACCACAAATCACAAGGCCTATAAAGCCTATGAGAAAGAAGGGTTCGTTGACTTGAGATTGCTGAAATGTTTCAAATTGACTTCTGTGCTGGAAAATGTAGGAAACGACAAAATTCAAATCGAACTAATCAAGAATCCCGATTATTCTAGTTACCAATCAATTGCTGATTATGAGCCATCTTTCATTGATACATTTAAACAGCTTCCGTATAATTCCAATGATGTTGTAATTGAAGCAAGAATAGAAAATGAAATGGTTGGCTTCATGGCATTTCAACCACACTTAGGTAGGATTAGCCAATTGGCAGTAAATAAAAGTGCACGTAATAGAGGAATTGGGACAGCTCTACTTATAAAAGCTCAGGAGATCTCTGAAAATAAAAACCTGACTCTGCTAAATGTAGACGAAGAAGAATTCGATATGATCAATTTTTTAATAAATCGAGGATTTGAAAACCAGTTGGATCAATACGAAATGTATCTGCAATTGGATCAATAATTTCAGTTTGCAACTAATAGTTTAACCAGTTTTTGTAATTTGTTATTGGTAAGCCCCACTTGGAATGGTATTTAGTGAATTAGATAAACTTACTGGAGGAGAAATCATCCAACTTCATCAGGATCTTACAATTTCTCACCTTGTAACTGATAGCAGACGACTAGTCAATTATCAGGGGGCATTATTTTTTGCAATCCCTGGAGAGCAGCATGACGGGCATAATTTTATCAATTCATTATACGAGTGTGGAGTAAAGCAATTTGTGGTTGAAAAGCCTGTATCTGGGCTTCCAAAAGATTGCAACATCATCAAAGTAGATAACACTCTGGAGGCTCTTCAGAATATCGCATCAGCGCATCGATCTGGGTTTTTCTATCCAATTATTGGTATCACCGGATCCAATGCTAAAACAATTGTAAAAGAGTGGCTCGCAACATTTCTTGAAAGACGATATCATGTAATCAAAAGCCCAAAAAGCTACAACAGCCAGTTGGGTGTCCCATTATCGGTTTGGCAAATGAATGACAATCATAATCTGGGGATTTTTGAGGCTGGAATTTCCAAACCTGGAGAGATGAAAAAACTTGAACGCATCATCAAGCCGGATATTGGAATATTCACGAACATTGGAACCGCACATGATGAAGGTTTTGAGTCAAGAGAGCAAAAAATCGGAGAGAAGATCTCTTTATTTAAGTCTTCAAAAGCAATTGTATATTGTAGAGATCACTCTGATATCCATGATCAGCTAGCAGTTTTGAAAGGAGTTCAACTCATCAGCTGGTCTCAAAAACATGAAGAGGCAACAGTAAGATGCGATTTCAATAAGAATCTAATTAAGGTAACTTATCAGCACAAGGAATACTTTTTTAGTACCAGATTTGAAGATGCTATTTCCATTGAAAATCTATTGCATTGTATTACTGCTAGTCTTGTCCTGGGATTCTCTCAGCATGATATTCAGGCTGGTATTGATGGAATTCAGGATGTCAATATGCGTCTTGAAATGAAGCATGGAATCAATGGCTGTTATCTGATCGATGATTCATACAATAATGATTTCTATGGACTGGAAATTGCACTGGATTTTGTTAACCAACAGAATCAAAGGCCTCAAAAGTCCATTATCCTTTCTGATATTTTACAGTCGGGGAAAGATGCTTCTGCACTTTATTATGAAGTGAATGAACTCCTGAAACGAAAAGGCATCACCAGGTTAATCGGAATTGGGCCTACCATTTCAAAATCAAAACATCTATTTGAGCTCGAGACTGAATTCTTTGAATCAACTGAGGAGTTTCTGGAATCTGAAATTTCATTCTCAAGGGAAATGATTCTGATTAAAGGAGGAAGAAAGTTTGAGTTTGAGCGAATTGTGAGACAACTGGAACAAAAGGTTCACAGAACTGTACTGGAAGTCAATCTCGATGCACTTTCTCATAATCTAAATTTCTATAGGCAGAAACTGGATACCTCTACCAAAATAATGATCATGGTGAAGGCCTTCGCTTATGGTGGAAGCTATGAGATAGCGAACCTGATGCAGTATCATAATGTGGACTATCTGGGTGTGGCATACACTGATGAAGGTGTATTGTTGAGAAAGAACGGTATCAATACACCAATTATGGTGATGAACCCTACTGAGGACAGTTTTCAATCCCTGGAGCAATTTGATCTTCATCCGGAAATCTACAGTCAGGAGATGTTGGATAACTATCTCACATTTTTTGCCAACAAAAGCAGAATTCCTGCTATTCATATCAAACTGGAATCTGGCATGAACAGACTGGGATTCAAAGAGGAGAACATCGATAAACTGATAGAATTTATCTGGCAAAATCCTGCTCTCAAAATTGCTGGAATATTTACACACCTTGCAGGATCTGAAAGCTCGGAACATGAAGAGTTTACACATGGCCAAGTCAAGAAATTCCAGAGAATGGTGGATAAGATTCTTCCGCATCTGCAGGAAAAGCCAATTATTCATGTTGTGAATTCAGCAGGAATATTGAAATATCCCGAGTATCATTTTGACATGGTCAGATTGGGAATTGGTTTATATGGATTTGAATCAACTGGCAAGAACCAGAATGACTTAAGAGTGGTAAGTCAATTGAAGACAACCATTTCTCAAATCAAGCATGTTAAAAAAGGGCAATCTGTTGGCTATTCCAGAGTTGGGGTGGCGGATAAGAGTGATATGAAAATTGCAGTCTTAGCAATAGGTTATGCTGACGGTTTTAGAAGATCCCTTTCTAATGGGGTTGGACAAGTCAATATCAATGGCCATCTGGTTCCAGTAGTGGGAAATGTCTGTATGGATATGACCATGGTGGATATTACGGGAATAGATGCAAGAGAAGGTGATGAGGCCATTATTTTTGGTGATAACCCTACTATCTCTCAATTGGGAGAGTGGATGAATACCATTCCTTATGAAATTCTTACTAATGTTAGTGAGAGGGTTAAAAGAGTTTTCTATTCAGGTTAATGCAATTAAAATATGGCTTACGATGAACATCTGGCCGACAGAATTCGGCAAGTGCTAAAAGAGAAAAACATTCCTGCTGTTGAGAAAAAGATGATGGGAGGTCTCACCTTTATGGTTGATGAAAAAATGTGTGTCGGTATTGTAAAATCAGACTTAATGGCTCGCGTCGGTCCTCATAAAATGGATGAGGCGCTATCCAGGGATGGCTGCAGACCAATGGATTTTACAGGAAGGCCCATGAAAGGATATGTATTTATTTCCCCAGATGGAGTAGATATGGATGACGATCTCAACTATTTTGTTGAGCTAGCTTTAGAATTTAATAAGGAGGCTAAGAGTAGTAAAAAGAAGAAGTAAGCCAGTAAAAATTCTATTAACCACAACCAAGGTTCCTCTTAAAATCTCTATCGGGGAGACCCTGTGGTTTTTCCTTCGAATCTTCGATTTCGGTATCATCTTCTTTCTGAGCGGCCTTTAGCTTCTCAAATTCCTTTTCTTTTTCTTTTAGTTTTTTGGTAAACTGGTCCATTTTTTGCTTAACGTTTTAGACAACCAAATGATTCAGAAGTGGGTCATAAAATAAAAAAGCGCGCAAAATGAAGTACTTACCCCTAGCCATTTCGATTCTTTTCCTGGCAAGCTGTAGTCAGGATGAGGTATTGGACGAACTTGTAGAACCAGTTGCTATAGCCAATATGCATGATTGCCACGAACATGAAAACTGGGATCCCGCCACGGTAAGAAATACACTGGAAGGAACCTGGAGATGGATGTACTCCGTTTGTGATGATGAGGCTGATTTCGAAAGATTCGAGGGTATTACGATCTCATTTGAAGGAGTAAACTCATTGAAGTTTTTCAAAGACGGTGAGTTGATTGAAGAAACCGAATGGAATCTAAAATCGGAAGAATTAATATTTAGTATCGAAACTGACGTGGAGAGTGTGTTACTATCTGGTGATATATTCTTTTGCAACAACTATCAATTAGCCACCAGCAGTGAAGAATGTAAGCAAATGTTTTATCGAGAACTATAGATTTTCTTCCCATAGTCTACATCTGTTTCATCAACTTTAAAAATCCTGAAAACACCCCCATTTTTTGTAACATAAGTTACCCTACAATTCAAATTGGGTAGTACCTTTACACACCTACCGACCTGGCAGATTTATTAGAATTATCCACTCAAAACAGACAATACCATGGACGTTGAAGTGCTCTCCAGGATACAATTCGCTTTTACCATTTCGTTTCATTATATCTATCCTCCATTAAGTATCGGACTTGGATTAATCATGGTCATCATGGAAGCAATGTTCCTTTGGACCAAAGATCAGACCTACTCTATGATGGCAAGATTCTGGACCAAGATCTTTGCCTTGACATTTGGAATTGGGGTGGCCACAGGGATAGTGATGGAATTTGAATTTGGCACCAATTGGGCAACCTACAGCAGGTACGTAGGTGATGTATTTGGAAGTGCTCTGGCAGCTGAGGGAATTTTTGCATTTGCTTTGGAGAGTGGATTTCTGGGACTTCTTCTTTTTGGATGGAACAGAGTGAAACCAGCAATACATTTTGTAGCTACAGTTGGGGTATTTCTTGGGTCAATGTTTTCCGCAGTTTGGATTGTAGTGGCTAACAGCTGGCAACAAACTCCTGCGGGTTATCATATTGTGGGAGAAGGTATGAATGCCAGAGCAGAGATAACAGATTTCTGGGCCATGGTTTTCAACCCTTCCAGTGTTGATCGAATGCTTCATGTGTGGATTGGGGCATTCTTAGCAGGAGCGTTTTTGGTATTGAGTGTGCATGCCTATTATTTGATAAGAAACAGACATGTAGAAATTTCTAAAAGAGCTTTTAAGATAGCGCTGGTTGTAGCAACATTCTTTTCTTTCGCTCAGCTAATTACCGGGCACCATTCTGCTGATGGTGTAGCTCAAAACCAGCCAGCTAAGCTTGCTGCAATGGAAGGTCATTACGATAGTTTAGCCGTTGCAGATTTGTACTTATTTGGCTGGGTTGATCAGGATAGCGAAAGAGTTACAGGGGTTTCTATTCCAGGTGGCCTCAGTTTCCTAACTCATTTTGATTTTGAAGAACCAGTCATTGGTCTAAACAGCTTCAAAAAAGAAGACAGACCGTCGCAGGTGAATGCTGTTTTTCAGTTTTACCACATCATGATTAGCATTGGCATGGCGCTGATTGGTTTGACTGCCTTAGGAACCTTCCTTTGGTGGCGTGGTAAGCTTTTTGAATCAAAATGGATTCTCCATGTCTTTGCATGGGCGGTGTTTCTTCCACAAATAGCCAATCAGGCGGGCTGGTTTGCCGCAGAAATGGGACGCCAACCATGGGTTGTTTATGGACTGCTCAGAACTTCTGATGCTTTATCAAAAACTGTCACTGCGAATCAGGTAATGTTTTCATTGATCATGTTTAGCATTATCTATTTGATTCTATTCATATTGTTTATTTATCTGCTCAATAAGAAGATAAAGCACGGACCAAATGACAAAGAGTTGATTGATGTAAGAACTCATCAGAAAGAAATTGCAGACGTAATAGCCAGTTAATCATGACAAACGAATTATCATATTTTCTTGGAATAGACTACCCAACCTGGTGGTTTTTGATTGTTGGTGCAGTATTCTCCGGTTATGCAATTCTGGACGGTTTTGACCTTGGAGCGGGTGCATGGCACCTATTTTTTAGAAAAGAAGAAAGTCGAAGAATTGCGTTGAATGCTGTTGGGCCGGTATGGGATGGGAATGAGGTTTGGCTGGTAATTGGAGGTGGAGCGTTATTTGCTGGATTCCCTGTTTTGTACGCTTCTCTATTTTCTGGAATGTATATACCGTTTATGCTATTCCTGGCATTTCTGATCTTTAGAGCTGTCTCAATAGAATTCAGGAGTAAAGAGAAAATGAAATGGTGGACGCAAATGTGGGATGTGGCTTACACCATCTCTAGTGTAATGCTGGCGATTCTGCTGGGTGTTGTTTTAGGAAATGTCCTTCAGGGAATGCCTTTAGATGAAAACCATGAGTTCTGGGGAAGTTGGCTTTCTTTCCTGAACCCCTATGCTCTTCTGGTGGGAGTCACTACGCTTTCAATGTTTATGGTTCATGGAGCAATCTATTTGACCATGAAAACTGAAGGTAGATTGTTTGTGAAAGTGAATCGGTTATTATGGTGGGCAATTGGATTCTTTATAATCTGCTTTGTGGCATTGTCTCTAACTACACTCTTATATCTACCTCACTTAAGTGATCGATTTTTTAGTGACTATTGGCTATTTATCGTTCCTGTATTAATGTTTCTGAGCATCGCCAATATTCCTCGATTAGTAACCAAAAAGAAGTTTGTGCATGCCTTTTTATTCAGTGCGCTCACTATGAGTTTCGCTCTTATTTTGGTTGCGATTGAACTTTACCCTGTTTTGCTTCTATCAACCTCAGAAGTGAGTAATAGTATTACAGTTTACAATGCTGCGGCTTCACAGAAGTCACTTGGCATAATGTTGAGAATTGCTGCTATTGGAGGGCCTTTGGTGCTGGCTTATACAGTTTTTGTCTATAAGACGTTTTGGGGTAAGGTGAAATTGGATGAGATGAGTTATTAATTACATGAACTATACTGATCAACATCGATTTTGTGAAATTTGCAGTAATAGGGTCATAAAAAAATTTGACCTAATATGTGGGAAGACAGGAGAGAAACCTTCATTTCAAGATAATTGCCCTGATTTTTCTCTTGATCAAGATAAAATAGATGAACGTCTGGACCCTTTAATGAAGGAGGTACAGAATTATATTGATAAAGTCACAGAAGCTCCTTATAAAGAGACTTTTATTAGTGATCGTCCGGATTTTTTGAATAACTATTATGACCCAAATATCAAATTGACTTCAATGTTAAAGTTGTTGTTTGTAGAATCTAGAAAGAAAAAAGTCTATTTTCTTGTACTTGGCAATATTGTTAGTGTGTTTTTCACATATCAGCTACTTTATGGCAATGTGATCGAGAATATAGTGCAATACATTCTAATGATTCTCTTTATTGCATTTGGCCCTTTATCAATTTTCTTCTTCTTCGATAACAGAATAGTGTTTTCTCTTACTGAAAAAGGAATCAAACATGGCAAAAAGTTTTATGAATGGAATGATATTCTGTTCATAAATTTCAAACATTCCAGTGGTTCTGGATCACCTTCTGATCTTATGGAAATATCCTTTTACAAACGTAATAAGGAAGCAATAATCATTGATTATATTAAATATGACAGAAAAGTGGTAGCTACTGCTGTTATCCGATTTCTTGAAAAATATAAAGCAAATAAAGTCCCAGGACTCTACTCAAGTTCTGTTGGCAATTCAAAACCCAAATCATCAGGATAAGAAGTGTTGCGATTGAAAATCTCTTTCATTTGAATAATCTCTCCATTTTCCCAAACCAGCGAATACGCCTTCATGTAAGAATAATCATTAAACTCTGATTGAATGAATAATTCATATAAGAGGAAGTAACCTTTAATCTCATTTAAAAATATCTCCTCACAGGCAAGCAATTTGTATGTCACATGGCTCAAATGCCCACTGCCACCTGCCTGATCCCCCAAATTCTCCAATGTCTCAATGATTTGATCTCCCACCGTTTGTTGTTCAGAACGTACATCATTATAAGAAAACTCGCTACAATTAAATAAATTCTGATCAATCACAATTGGAGATGGATCTCCATCAACTTTAAAGTGTTTGCAAAAGGAGGTAATAGGACAATTTTTGCCATTACATTTCATAGAGCACTTTCTGTTTTAATTGCATCAAACTTTCTATCCACATCTCATCCTTCTGTTCAATCGCTTTGGAAATCTGCTGTTCAAGCGGTTCCAAAATTAAATCTCCAATTTCCAGAAGTTGATTAAAGGCCTCAGAATAACCTGGCCAATTTGGATCGGCCAATGAATCAAGGTAGAAGTTGATGATTCTGATATCTGGCAAAAATCTTTTAAGTAATAGGTTAACTTGTTTCCATAAAAACTTTCTTGAAGGATCTGTTCCTACTTTAATAAGTTCAGAAATAATGGAACTACTATCAGAATTTTTCAAGTATTCTTCAATTGAATTTTCATCGCCTTCCTCAAGCAGGGTTAATAACATCTTAACAATTATTTATAGAACAAGCCAGGCAAATGGTGATGAAGAGTCATTGGTGCGTTGGTATCCTGGCGAGTCTGGTTGTGGAGGTGGCATGCGTAAAGCGGTAGATCAAGGGTTTATTAAGTTAAGGAAATTGTTCGGTTTTCAATACATTTCTTGAAAAATTATCCAATTAGTCATTCCACCTTAACATGTATTCATATTTATCAAACTTATGAATCCCAGTAACTCTTACTGAATCTCTTCTCCGCAATTCAATAGTTTTATAACCTAATATATCCTCATCTCCAATGATCTCCTCGATCACATTGTAATTCCTTTTATCAAAAGCTACCTGCGCAGAATCGATATTGATTTCCAAATCATATGCTACACTATCCAGACTTCTGTCGGAATCATATTCAACAAAAACACAAAGTATTTGATCGTGTAAGCTCTTATCAAATTTAAATTGGAAATAACTATTTCTGGATTCAAATACATGGTACCACTTTTCAACTAACCTTGGCACAGAATCAGCCGTGAGAAAGCACAATAAGATCTCATCATTTCCTGTGGCCATTGTGGTCATATCTTCACTTAGATTAATAGCTTCCAGTTCGAAATTCACTGTGTCTGAAGTGATATTATGATAATCCTGCTTGATCGTCTTGCAAGAACCAAGGATCACTAACAGAAAGAATATTGATGTCAGTCTAAGCAGTTTTGGGCTTTCTAAGATCATAGGCGATATACAGTGCCCTCAATAAAAGTAGTAATACCCATGGCACCAATGCCATATGAATTGTCTGAGGTAAGAATGACCAGGTCAGAATTAATAGACCGTAGATGATAGCTGTACCCAAAAAGTACTTCCTGACAAACAGCCTGTGCTTTTCTTTATTAACAAAAAACACAATTATGATGTGTGTAGGTAGAGCCCAAATTAAGTTGTAGTTCTGCCATGAAATATGGACTGTTCCAAACCATAGGAATAATAAAAACAGTCCTACAATACCAGTAATCCCAAAAAGAAATGAATCAATCCATTTCCCTCTTTTACCTTTCTTAAAGCTCCTGTTTGTCAAGAACCCAAAAACAAAGAACATGATGATAAACCAGTTCAAAGGAGTCAACATTGGTCTTTCATTAACTTCCTCTTTCGGCAGGAATATATTTTCAGTTTTTAGTACTAATGGTTTTACTCCCACTGAGTCCTTGATCGTACTTTTAGCATATGATTCAAATACGTAATCCGGTAAAAACATATATTCTTCACCAGAAGCCTCTTTATCCACTCCTACTCCCAAACCAAGATCAATCAGAAAATCACCCCAATACTGATGTGCTAAATATCGATCCATCAAATCTCTGATGGTAACGCCAGGTTCTACATATGATGAATCAAAGCTGATCTCTGGACCATAAAGATCTCTTACAACTGTATACATCTTAGTGGCACAATTGTCATATACATAATTGTATAGGTATTCCCTGTTTTCAGGCTTGGCATTGTTCTTAAGGAATTCAAATATCTGCTGTTTCTGTTCTGTTGTAAGATCCAGAACCTGTCTCTTGATGAACCTGTTTTGTGATTTATAAAACTGAAAGAATCTAGGTGCTCTGCTGACTCCCAGTTTATACCTCATGATTCCTCTGGAAAAATTCCAATAGAAGTTCTCTTGATCGAAATCAAATATTCCGTAGTTATAGATAAGATCTATTCTGCTTGCTGGATCTTTGATGTGAAAAGCACTGTGGCCAAATGCCGAATAAAGCTCACCCTGATAAGGTCCTAACGTAACAACGGCAAACTCGCTTTCATTAGAAAGTTGCTGAGCATTTGAAATAGAAAGTGTAAGGAATATTGCTAATAGCAGTGATAAGCAAGATTTTAACTTCATCAGGAAACTGTTTAAGAAAGATTCCGCCAAATGTAGTTAAATTCACACAATTAGGGGGTTAACTATTGATGAACAACAATTTCAACGACATATTAAATCTTTCTTCCAAGCTTACTTTGAAGAAATCCATTAATGCAGCAAAGGTGTGGCGCAGCTTTAATGTGTCCAAGAAGTCGAAAAGTGTTTATCATCCTGGCTCACCAATAAGTATTTCCATTGAACCTACTACAAGTTGTAACTTGAGGTGCCCTGAATGCCCAAGTGGTTTACGATCATTCACCAGGCCTACCGGAATGCTACAGAATGATTTGTTTAAGAAAGTAATTGATGAGCTGGAAAAGACTTTGGTATACCTGACTTTCTATTTTCAAGGTGAACCATATCTCCATCCAAATTTCCTGGAACTTGTCAACTATGCCAGCAGAAAAGGAATTTACACTGCTACTTCTACCAACGCTCATTACCTCAATCCTGAAAATGCCGAAAAAACCGTTTCTTCTGGATTAGATCGCCTTATTATTTCAATAGATGGAACTACCCAGGAAACCTATCAATCATACCGGGTTGGTGGAAAACTTGATAAGGTGATTGAAGGCACTAAAAACATCCTGGAAGCAAGAAAGAAAAGTAAGCGAAAAAAACCACATGTGATATTCCAGTTTCTTGTAGTAAAACCAAATGAGCATCAGATTGAGGAGGTGGAGCAACTTGGGAAAAAGTTAGGTGTTGATGAAGTTGTTTTTAAAACTGCTCAGATTTATGATTATGAGAATGGCAGTGAATTAATTCCAACCATTGAAAAATACTCCAGATACAAGCTTCAGGAAAATGGCAAGTATGGTATCAAAAATAAGCTCCTTGATCATTGCTGGAAAATGTGGCAGAGTTGCGTTATTACTTGGGACGGGAAAGTGGTGCCATGTTGTTTTGATAAAGATGCTCACTTTGTAATGGGCGATCTAACTAAACAAAGCTTTCAGGAAATCTGGAATTCGGAACCTTATCATCAATTCAGAGCACAATTACTGGACTCAAGATCTGAAATTGAAATGTGTAAAAACTGTACGGAAGGAACAAAAATCTTTGCCTGATTACCAATATTGCTGAATGACCTCCAATAGTCTAGGATGTACTGGATTTGCTGCTACCATCTCTTTCCCAAAAATATAATCATCTCCACCTGAAAAGTCTGTTACAGTACCACCAGCTTCCTGAACAATTAGTGTGCCTGCCGCAACATCCCATGGATTTAAGTTATACTCAAAATAACCTTCATATCTTCCACATGCAACATAAGCCAAATCAACTGCTGCTGAACCCATTCTTCTAAGACCATGGGTATTCTTCATTAGTGCATTCAGAATTGCCAGATAGTCATTTAACTTCTCAAAGTTGTGAATTGGAAAACCGGTTGCAAACAAACTCTCATTGATTTCAGAGGCGGTGGTTACATTAATTCGTTTCCCATTACAAAAAGCTCCACCTCCTTTAATAGCATAGAAGCACTCATCTTTATTGATTTCGTAAACAACTCCTAATACTATCTCATCATTCTTTTGTAGTGCAACACAAGTAGAGTAGACTGGTAAGCCATGAATAAAATTGGTGGTGCCATCCAATGGATCAACTATCCAATTATAAACCTCACCCTGTTTGTTGATGGTTTTTTCCTCTGTGATAAAACCAGCTTCGGGTAAAATTTCACTTAGGCCACTAACAATGGACTTTTCTGCTTCTTTATCAACATAGGAAACCAGGTCATTTTTACCTTTATATTCTACATGATTTAAGGTAAACTTTTCTCTTTCTTCCCTGATAAATGTGCCAACTTCATAAACAATATTGATTGTCTTTTGCATGAGTTGATCCAGATTGTCCATAGGTCAATTATTTCCTTCCAATATAATTACAATTTCTCCCTTTACTCCCTTTTGCTTAAAAAATTCCAGTACTTCTTTTGCCGTTCCGGTGATTGTTTCTTCATATATTTTGGTCAACTCCCGGCTAACCGAAATTCTTCTTTCTTCTCCCAGAAATTCTACAAACTGCTCAAGCGCCTTGATTAACCTATGAGGTGATTCGTAAACAATGATTGTCCGCTTCTCATCCTTAAATGATTGGATTTTTGTCTGTCTACCTTTCTTATGAGGAAGGAACCCTTCGAAAGTGAATCTATCTGTAGGGAAACCAGACTTTACAAGGGCAGGCACAAATGCAGTAGCACCAGGAAGGCATTCGATTTCAATATTATGCTTTAGACATTCCCTTACCAATAAATATCCAGGGTCTGAGATTGCTGGAGTCCCAGCATCCGAAACCAATGCAATAATCTGACCTCCTTTGAGCAAATCAATGATCTGCTCTAAGGTTTTATGTTCATTATGGATATGGTAGCTCTTCTGTGGGGTTGAAATTTCAAAATGTTTTAGCAGTTTACCAGTGGTTCTGGTGTCTTCAGCTAAAATCAAATCAACCTCTTTCAAGATCCTTAAAGCTCTTAAAGTGATATCTTCAAGGTTACCAATGGGTGTGGGTACCAGATAGAGCTGTGTACTCATTAGTTTGCTAGTAACTGGTCAATTGCCTTTGCCAGATTATGGTCTTTTTCTGTTACGGTATTACCAGCATCATGTGTGGTCAACTCAATATTCACCGTATTCCAAACATTTGACCAATTTGGGTGATGCTGCATGGTTTCAGCAAGAATTGCAACTCTGGTCATGAACCCAAAGGCCTCACTAAAGTCTTTGAATTCAAATGTTCTTTTGAGTCGGTTATTTTCTTCTTTCCACATAACTTATAAAGCTATAATTCCTTGAATTTGGTAAGCCTCCTGATATACCTTAACTACCTCATCACTTGAGCTCATTGTAGCTACCAATGTCAAACTTATATAATTCTGGTTCTTTGAGCTTCTCTTACTTAATTCACCTTCAGGCAGTAAATCCAGAATCTGCTTTTCATTTGCAACTGGAACAATAAATTTAAACACATATTTTCCAGGGAACTTATGTTCCGCTTCCAGCTTCTCCTTAAACTCCGATGTTGACCAAGACATATTTGAAATTTAATTATAATCCATAAAAAAAGCCGGGCATAACCCAGCTTTAAATCTTATAATTGCTTTATTCTTAATAGAACTTATATCTATTATCCTCGATATCTGCGTATTCTTTAATTGCTTCAGCGATATTTTGTCTGATGCTAATTTGTCTGCTTTGAGCAACCTGATCTTTAGAAGAAGTGTAATCTTCTAAATCCGTTGCAGGAGTGATGTCATCAACCTGAACAATTACAACTCCATTATCAACTGCAATAGCTCCAGTTCTTTCACCAGCTTCCAAAGCGAAAACCATTCCGATTGCTTCAGGAGCAGATGCTACACCATTAAGAGTGTTGCTGGAAAGTCGTAAACCTGTCATGTTCAATACTCTTGCCGCATCACCATATGCTGCAGCCATATCTTCTAATGAACCAGAAAGTCCAGCCAGCTTAGATTTAATATCTTCAGCGATCTTTTTGTTAAGTACTTTTCTTCTCACTTCATTTCTCACAGCGTCTACTGATGCAGTTCCTTTTTCCTGCTTTCCTGTTACAGTTGCAACAACAAAAGTGTTGTCAAGATCATAAACACTTGAAACATCACCTTGCTCCGCTTCATTAAACGCCCAGAATACAATTTCTCTTGCGTTAACTAAGGTATTTAGTACTCTGTCAGTTGTACCAACCTTGCTCTTACTTTTGATCTCAAGACCTTCTTTTTCAGCATTTGCTTTAAACTCATCTGAGTTAGCTGCTCCAGTAGCGAAAATATCAGCATCTCTATAGTACTTATTGATAGTTTCATCACTTGGATAAATTTCTTTCTCTATCTGGGCGATTTTGTAATAAGCCTCAGTTCCTTCATCAGTAGTTCTCTCACCAATCTCAGAAAGCTTGTAAAGTACGTAGTTGTTAGAAACCTGTACGGGCCCAACAATTAAACCTTCTTCAAGATTCTCAAGTTCTAAAAACTGTTGTGGAAGGTTTCCATCATTGAAAGACTTGTAAGGAGTGAATGCTTCAGAATTTCTTAGAGCGAATAATGAATCATTTTCGGCTGCTACTAAATCATTATATAAGTTGTCTAACTCTTCTTTAGCTAATGCGCTATCAGTTGCACTTGGTACAACCTTAAATGTCACATAGCTAATATCTCTTGTTTCCTCAACCTCAAATTCACTTTCGTTTTCAGAGATGTAGCTTGCCATCTCAGCATCGGTAGCTTCAAAAGCAGAATCGCTTACTGACAAAAATGGAATATACAAATAACTAACATTAGCTGTGGATGCTTTTGCTTTATAATCTTGCTCAGCTTCTGCTTGAGTGATGTAATTTGTGTTGATAAGTAAGTTTTGGTATTTGGAGTACAGTCTGTCCGGGCCTAGTTGATTCTCTAATTGTAACCACTGAGCTCTCTCCTGCTCCGATCTCTGGCTTAATGAGTTTGTGAACTCAAGTACATCCTGCTTGTTGAACTGACCAGTCTGAGGATTACCGAAAGCCTGACGGATAAGTGGACTAATGTTGTCTCCTTTAACCATCTCTTCAATTTCTTCATCGCTAACCTGTAAGCCTAGAGCTTCAAACTCAGCGTCATATGTAATCTCATTTATTAGAACTCTCCAAACCTGATCTCTTATAGATGCCATTTCCTCAGAAGAAGGGTTTCTTCCGTAGTTTCTAGCGTAATTGTTTGAAAAACTCTCAACTCTAGCGGAGAAGTCTTCATAATCTATTTCGGTTCCAGCTATTTCGCCAACGATATTCTTGTTTTGACCAAGAATTAATGAGTTTGGTCCTAGCAAGTCACCACCTACCAAAAAGAGGATCAAACCAAAGGCTATTACACCAACTGCAAGTCCTGTCTTCTCTCTTATTTTGTTAATTAAAGCCATGCAAAAATCTTTTTAAGGAGCGCAAAAATACGCACATTCTCAAGAAATCAAAAATTGTTTATTACTCAGTATTAGAGTTTTCCAAATCAGCTAATGTCAGCTTAACATTATCGATTCGATTATCAGCCATTGAAAAAATCGTAAATGTGAATGGAGGTATCTCTATGACGTCATTTTTACTTGGGATATTCTCGTTAAATTCAAGGATTAGTCCTCCTAAAGTATCGTAATCACCTTCTGGTAATCCCCATTCATATTTTTCATTCAGATAGTCAACTTCATGTCTGGCGCTTAGTAAAAAGTTAGCGTCATCCATTTTTTCTTCAGTGAGGTACTCATCATCATGCTCATCCTGGATTTCTCCGAAAATCTCCTCAATGATATCCTCCATACTTACTATACCAGATGTTCCTCCATATTCATCTACCACCAACGCCAGGCTTTTTCGTTCTGTAATGAATTGCACCATTAATTCATTTGCCGGCATAGTCTCAGGGACTATGATGATCGGGTTCATTATGGATTTTATGTCTTTAGGTTTTTTAAACAGCTCCAGTGAATGGCAGTAGCCAATTACATCGTCAATCGTTTCTTTATAGATAACAATCTTTGAGTGGCCTGATTCTATAAATAAACTCTTAAGCTCTTCAATAGGATCTTGTACATCAAGTGCTATCACTTCTGTTCTTGGAATCATGCACTCTCGTACTCTAACAGATTTAAATTCAATGGCATTGCTAAAAAGGTCGGTATCAACTTCTACGTCTGAAGACTGATTACTATCACCTTCCCCAAATGTTTTCTTGATATAGTTGTTTAAATCAGTAAGGCCAAAAACTGGTTTGTCTTCCGAATACTCGATACCAAGTATTTTGGTGATAAAGAACTTTGACACAATCACTATCAACCAAACCGGAAACTTGAAAAGTCGATATATCAGATCCATTGGAATGGCAAACAGAGACAATAATACGTCTGGGTTAATTAGAAATATACTTTTTGGAAGAAACTCCGCGGTTACCAAAACCAGTGCAGTTGATATGATAGTTTGCAGAATCAAAACTAAAATTTCAGAGTCTCCAGGCGCCCAGGTTCTAATCCATGGATCTAAAAGACTTGCCATTAGAATACCGTAAAAAACAAGAGCCAAATTGTTCCCTACCAATGTAGTTGCCAGAAACTGAGCTCTGTTCTCGCTGAACTTACTTAGAATCTTTCCTGAAAAACCAGACTTCTCCTTTTGGATCTCAATATGAAGTTTATTGGCTGAAATAAAAGCGATTTCCATTCCGGAAAAAAAACCGGAGAATACAAGAGTTATGAATATGAGAATGATTTCAAGGTCAATCACCTTTTCTTTCTTTTATTTTTCTTTTTGTTGGCTTGTGGGCCCTTTTGCTTTTTAGAGGTTTTCAATTTAGCGTTTTCTTCGTCCTCTTGCATTTTAAGCTTGCCTTTCTTGTAGAAATATAAAAATAATAGACCAATGGCTAACATAAAAATCCAATACGAATGAGCAAAACCATGCATCATTGTTTGATGGATCCCAATTAGTAAAAACACCAGGCCTAGTGGAAAAGCAGCGTACTCAATTGATTTCATCGCTGTTAAGTGATCCTTTTGGGTTAGTTATTTCGTACTCATCAAAGTTCTCTGAGGCAATCAATCCTGTGCCGGTGTGTAATTCACCATCTCCTTCTTTAATGGTCACAAATTTCTCTGTAGTAAATTGTTTGTCTTTTGGTCTCCAGTAAAGCTCCTCAGTGGTTAGTTCATCTCCGGAATCCAAGTTATACACAACCACATCGCCCTGACCTAAGTAGTAATCTTCTTTATGGTCGTAGAATGCTTTATCTGATTTAAAAGTACTGGTAATTTTTCTAGTTTCCGGATCGTAGATTTCCAGGTAAATGCCCTGAGGCCATTCTTTATTACCACCATCAAAGCTCAATTCCTTGGCAGCCTTAATAACGATTCTGACTTTACCTTCATCAGAGTACATTGTTTCAATGCTATCCATCGTAATAAGAGGGCCTTCATAGAGTGGTTGATCCAGAATAGACTTATCCTGACCGCATGAATGAATCCCCAATATGAAAAAAATGATCAGAGAATTACCCAGGAGTGTAATGAAAAAACGGCCACCGGTTATCGGTCGCCGTTTTTTTTGAATCAAAAGATTCTTATTGTGCAGGTCTTCTTTCAAGTTTAACTGTTTCGTTAACCCAACAACCTACGCTTAATTCTTGTCCTTCTTTATAACCCTCACTGAATATTTCATCAATTGAAGGGAACTGAGCTTTAGCACTAGCCATTGCTGAACTAGAACCCGCTCTTTGATACATTTTGTAAGCAGCGATGAATACCGCTCTATCTTCTACTTTAGAAACACCTTTCTTACAGTCATTGAAACTGTTCATGTAAAGGTCTCCGATTAATTTATAGGCACTTGAGTTTGCTGGATCATAGCTTAGTGCTTTTCTGCAGTAAGATCTTGCAGTAGACTTTTGTCCTTGAGAACCGAAGATTCTTGCAACACTGATCAATACTTCAGACTTTTTAGTATTGTCATCAGTCAATTCAACTGCTTTTTCGTAGAATGAAACCGCTTCTTCAGTGTTACCATCAGCACCTGATCTTTGTGCCAGGAATTTGTAGATACCATAGTTAGGCTCAGCCTCAACAACAATTTGTGCTGCTTTGAATGCTAATGGGCTATCAGTACATTTTCCTGTCAACATTAGCTTAAAGATTTTCTTAGCTAATCTAACATCAGGATTCTCTTCTAATTTTGAACCAAAGATTTCAGTTACAAGGTCACAAGTTAGGTCAATAGTTGCCAAAAGGATTTTGTCAACATTGTCAGCCATTTTTAATAATGTAGCATCACCTGGCTTCTTTCCTAATTTAGTATCGATAACATCAGAAATGATTGTGTATCTCTCCAGAACCTGCTCATCAGAAATATCTGTTCCAACCAGTTTATTTCTTCTAACAACATCCATGTAAGCAACAAGATTGTTTACATAAACTCTCTCCCCATTCAATTCGAAGATTCTATCATATAGGGCAAGAAGGTCTGGATATTTTGCTTTATCGTCTTTTAAGAACTTGTATGCTCTATATCCTTTTCTATTTAATACTTTGTCTTCATCGCCAAAGTACTCGATACGCTTGTCGTACATTTCAAGCGCCTTCATTTGGAATTCTTTTTTCTGTGCTTTGTCTGCAGTTGCATCTGCAAGTCCCTCATAGATTTTCGCTCCGTTGATATAAAGCGAAACATTTAGGTTTGGTGTGTTTTCTAATAACCAAAGTAGTGGCTCTTTTGCTGCTTCAAAGTTGCCCGCCTTTAAGTTATCAGTGTAAAGCGCATTTTGCTCTTTCGCCTTGTCCACATCTTCACCCCATTCCCAGCCAGGCTGAGCGATTGCGGATAGAGAACCTATTGAAAGTAATATCACTAGTGACAAAATACTAGTTGAAATCTGCTTTTTCATAATTCTTATTTTTAATCGTACTTCCTTCTAATAAACCATCGATCATTGATAGTCGCACCGAAAACAAATCTAAAATACCTTTCTCTTACTAGATCGTTATCTAATGTACCTCTTTGACCGATTTTGAGTGCAAAATCTATACTAGATATACCCCCAACTGGGAATGAACCCCCAAAATTAATACCAAAATCATTTAATTTCACGTCTTTCACTAAATAAGGTAATTGTTCATAGGTAAATCCCAACCTATAAGCAACCCTGTTAAAGTACTTATTGACGTCATCAAACTGTGGAGTATATTCTCCTCCTGCAGCTATTTTTACAGTTTTTTGATAAACAGTAGCGCCTCCTTCAAATCCACCGCGCTCGACCCAGTCCTGCAATCTGATATCAACACCAAATGAATATTTATTAAACTGTTCTAATGTTACACCGAAAGCCAGACTATTAGGCAAATCAAAATTTACTGCTTCATCTATCACTAAAGTATCGGTTCGCAATACCTGGCCTGCAATATTTCTTCTTTGTAATAACTCATCTCTTTCTCCTGAAAGGCTGGCATTTAAGTCGTATGTTAATCCAGCGTTGATAGCGTGGTTCTTGAAGATATTTTTTCTGTAGCTAAGGCCAGCAGTTACATTAAAATCTGAGAAAGTATGTGTCTCAGCGAAAGCAGAAGTATAGGCACTTGCTAATTCCGCATCATTTATTGATATAATGTTTTCATTGTCAATCCTACCAAAAACATATCTTGCCTTAACACCAACTCCAAGTGATTTTGTAATTCTCAGCCCGTTGGACCAGAAAATCTGAGTTAAACCACCATTTCCCTGATACCTAACTTGATAGTCTACCAGGCTTTCCTCCTGAGTTTCCTGGTTCACCAAATTGTAATTAACTGTACTAAATGGAAGTACTCCAAAAGAAGTTGAAAGTCTGTTACTAATTAATGGTAAAGCAAAAGCAATGTATCTAAGGCTTCCTGAAGTTCCTGCCTCTGTAACATCGGTAGTTGAGAATGTTCTGTATTCACCCTCAATCGCAACTTGAAAGGTGCTTAATGAATTTCTATATAACCATGCAGGGTTTTGTAGGTTGATACTTCTTCTGGAAGTGTACCCAATCCCAAGTTCTCCCATTCCCTGGTTTTGAACCAACCCGTTGAAGTTGAGATCACCTATTCCAATTACAGAATATGGAGACTTAATTGATTGTCCAAAAAGTGTTGACCCTGACAACAAAATAAGGGCTATCACTAAATACTTAAAGCTTTTCATTATAATCTAAAATGCAATTCAATCCCTGCAGTACCAACTTGGGGGCTACAAAGATGGGGTGATTTATCAAAGATTCAAAACGATAACTGTCGCCACCGGTCATTATTATGTTGATTGCCTGATACTTCGCGCTGAAATGGTCAATAAACCCATTGAGTTCCATCAACATTCCGTTGAAAGCGCCACTCGACATAGATTCGAAAGTAGATTTTCCAATGTGATGAATTTCATCGTTCAATTCATCCATAGAAATTGATGGTAACTTACCAGTGAAGTGATGCATTCCATTTAGCCGCATCTCTAATCCTGGTGATATTGCTCCTCCATGATATACTCCTTTAGAATCTATGAAATCATATGTAATGCAAGTTCCAATATCAATTACTAAACAGTTACTTTTGGGATATAGATAATAAGCCCCCACTGTGCCAGCAATTCTATCTACACCCAGCGTTTCTGTAGTTTTATAATGCAGTTTTATTGGTAATGGTGTATTGGAAGAAAGGATTAATGGATCTATTGAGGGGTCCAACTGACTAATCAATTTTGATTCAATTCCTGACACTGATGAAATTGCAATGCTATCAAACCCCCCAGAATTGATATAAGAAACCAACTCCTGGATATCCTCCCAATAGAGCACTTCTTCAAGTTCTGCATTGAGAACATCTGCGGATTTAGCGATTGTGTTTCCTATATCTACAACTAGCTTTTTCAATCAAAGTCTATTTTGGGAGCCCAAATTTAGTGGAAATTCTATGTGTTTATAGAAGCTTAACTTAGAATTAAAATAGGCGATCCAAGGATAACTCAAACTCTTACAGGATTTTGCTAGCTTTGTCGGCAAATTTTCAAGTAAACAACATCATTTTTTTTATGAAAGAGCTTTTAAAAAAGTTTGAAAATAAAACCCCGGAAGTGGTATTTGAGTGGTCTGATCCTGAGACTGATGCTCAAGGCTGGGTGGTTATTAACTCCTTGAGAGGTGGAGCTGCTGGTGGCGGAACCCGTATGAGAAAGGGGCTTGACAAAAGAGAGGTAGAATCTCTTGCCAAAACAATGGAAGTGAAATTCACCGTTTCAGGTCCTCCAATTGGCGGTGCAAAATCCGGAATAAATTTTGACCCCAATGATCCAAGAAAGGCAGATGTACTCAAAAGATGGTATAAAGCAGTATACCCTTTATTAAAAAGTTACTACGGAACAGGTGGAGATTTAAATGTTGATGAAATTCATGAGGTTATTCCAATCACGGAAGATTATGGTCTCTGGCACCCACAGGAAGGTATTGTAAACGGGCATTACCAATCAACAAAACCTCAGAAAATCCAAATGATAGGAAGATTGAGACATGGTGTTTCGAAGATTTTGGAAGACCAAAAATATGTTCCTACTTCAGATAAAAAATATACCGTCGCAGATATGATAACTGGATTCGGTGTTGCTGAGGCAGTTAGACATTATTATGAAATTTGGGGAGGAGATATATCTCAAAAGAAAGCAATTATCCAGGGTTGGGGTAATGTTGGAGCTACTGCTGCAACTTATCTTACTACCTATGGTGTTAAAATTTCTGGAATTATTGATAGAGTTGGAGGATTGATAAATACGGAGGGAATGGGCCTTCAGGAAATAAAAGATTTATTCTACAATAGAGATGGAAATAAGCTTGTTGCCGATAACATGATGAGCTTTGAAGAGGCCAATGATAAGATCTGGGATATTGGAGCTGAAATATTTATACCCGCTGCTGCGTCAAGACTTGTAAGCAAAGAACAGGCGGAAAGAATGATTAATAATGGACTTGAAGTAGTGTCATGTGGAGCGAATGTTCCTTTCCAGGATCCTGAAATTTTCTTTGGCCCAATTGCGGAATATGTTGATAACAATGTGTCATTATTACCTGATTTTATTGCCAATTGTGGTATGGCCCGAACTTTTGCTTATTTAATGGACCCAAAAAATGATGAAAAAATCACTGATGATGCTATATTTACGGACATCTCTCGGGTAATACAGGAAGCACTGGCTAAATCTCATGCGGCTAACCAAAGTAAAACACAAATTGCCAGGTCCTCGTTTGAAATTGCTTTAAAACAATTAACCTAAGATTTGTAAAAAATAAGATGAATGATTAACCTTATTCTATAAATTCAATCAATGCCCTTACTAAAAAATCTCAGACTCCTTTTTGCATTTGTATTTGCGCTAGGGCTACTATCGGTACCCTCGGTGAGTTTCGCAGACAATGGTGAGGATATTATAGAAGCAGTTGATCAGGATCATCAAGACCAAAAGGCTGATGAATCAAGTCATGAATCATCAGCCGAACATCACGCTCCACCTACCTGGACAGTAATGCCATTTGTGATTTTGCTACTTATGATCGCTACAGGTCCTTTATTTTACGAACACTTCTGGCATAAGAGTTATCCATTTGTAGCGTTGTTTCTGGCAGCCGTAATTGTACTGTATTATTTATTTGGTCTTCACAACCATCATGCTCCTGTGCACGCTCTTGCAGAATATGTTCAATTCATAGCATTACTTGCAGGATTGTACATAGCATCCGGAGGAATCATGATTATTGTGGATAAGGAAGCTAAGCCACTTACGAATGCTATTATCTTACTTGTAGGAGCTGTTATTGCTAACATCATTGGTACCACAGGAGCATCAATGCTTCTAATAAGACCATTTATTCGGTTAAATAAGAATAGGATAAAGTCTTACCACATTATCTTCTTCATTTTTATAGTAAGTAATGTTGGTGGTAGCTTAACCCCAATCGGAGATCCACCATTATTCTTAGGGTTCTTAAAGGGTGTTCCGTTCTTCTGGACATTGACTAATAATTTCGTTCCATGGTTAGTCGCTATTTTGATATTAACCATCGTATTCTTCTTCTTTGACAGACGGAATAAAGCTGATTATTCCTTTGGAGAAGATACTACAGAACATACTGGCAAAGTTGCCCTCAGAGGAAGCAGAAACTTCTTCTGGCTAGCTGTTGTGGTTGGATCTGTTTTCCTTGATCCTAATGTGATTGAATGGGTTCCAGCGATTCATTATGATGGACAAAAGTTCTCATTCCTAAGAGAAATCATCATGTTAACATGTGCTTTCTTATCATACAAGCTCGCAGACAAACAAGCATTGAGTGGAAACGATTTTAGTTTCGAACCAATAAGAGAAGTTGCCTTTATCTTCATTGGAATATTTGGAACTATGATGCCAGCCCTGGAAATGGTTGGTGATTATGCAAAGTCTCCTGAAGGAGCTGCACTTATTAATCACAATACTCTTTACTGGGGAACTGGTCTACTATCAGGATTCCTTGATAATGCTCCAACCTACATCAATTTCCTGACTGCAGCGATGGCATCTACGGGAGCCAGTATCAATAACATTAATGAAGTAGTTGCATACTCAGAGGGTGGATATCATGACTCTGTACTCAACCTTATGGCAATATCAGTTGCCGCAGTATTCTTTGGTGCTATGACTTACATTGGCAATGGACCTAATTTTATGGTTAAGTCCATCGCCGAGCAAGTAGGTATTAAGATGCCTTCTTTCTTTGGATATATTATCCGATTCTCAATACCAATTCTAGTGCCACTACTCTTACTAGTTTGGCTAATCTTCTTTGCAATTAAGCCAGTTTAAAGACCGAATAAGTTTTTATTAAGTGCAATCAGAGCCTCTTTCTTATAGTTGGTGTCAATCAACATAGAAATGTTGTTTTTGCTTCCTCCATATGAGATCATCCTGATTGGAATATCTTCCAAAGCCTTAAATATGTCTTTACCAACTCCTTTTCTCTGAGCTACAAAATCACCCACAACACAGATAATAGATTGATTCTTATCAACTTCAACAGATCCATAAGGACTGATCTCCTCTACTATCTCCGTTAAATTTTTAGGATCATCAATTGTTACTGACACAGCAATCTCAGATGTAGTAATCATGTCGATTGGAGTCTTGTATTTCTCAAATACTTCGAAAATCCTTCTTAGAAAACCGTAAGCCAAAATCATTCTTGATGACTTTACTTTGATCGCGGTAATACCGTCTTTAACCGCTATAGCCTTTACAGTGTCAGGATTTTTCTCAGAAGTAATAAGAGTTCCCTTTGCATCAGGGTCCATTGTGTTTTTAATCCTAACCGGAACATTTCTTTGTTGTGCTGGGACAATACAGTTAGGGTGTAGGATTTTGGCTCCAAAGTATGCAAGCTCTCCTGCTTCATCAAATGAAAGTTGAGCAATTGGAAATGTGTTCTCTACAATTCTTGGATCGTTATTGTGCATTCCATCTATATCCGTCCAGATTTGAGCCTCTTCTGCACCAATAGCTGCACCAATCAGAGTTGCAGAATAGTCACTACCACCTCTTTTTAGGTTATCAATTCCACCATTAAAATTCTTACAGATGAATCCTTGGGTGATTAAAATGTCATAGCTTTTATTCTCTTCAAGAAACCCTTCTAATCTTGATTCGATCTCTAAAAGATCTGGTTCACTTTGTTCATTTAGCACCATGAATTCTGCTGCGGGAATAAGGTTTGCGTTTATTCCCTCCTCTTGTAAATGTAAAGTGAATAGATTGGTAGAAATCAATTCTCCCTGAACTACCAATACCTTTTCAGTTTGCTCGTAAAATGGTTGCTTGATAAGCTTATTAATCTGCTCAAAGTATTTATCAACAACCTCCATCCCCTTTTTCTTAAAATCTTCCCCCTTGAAAAGATCATCCACGAATTTTTCATATTTCGCGTATAGGTCGTTGATAATTTGAATACTCTTGTCAGAGTTTCCTTTAGCGTATTCTGAAGCTACTTCTACCAAAGTATTTGTGGTGCCCGAAACTGCAGATAACACTACAATTTTCTTGTCCGAATCTCTGGTAATGATCTCCCTTACGCCTTGCATTCTCTCAGGACTTCCCACAGAAGTTCCACCGAATTTTAAAACTTTCATTGTGATAATTAATTAATACTTACGAAAAAGGGGTTTGTTGTTATTGTAAGTTCTTATTAGAAACCAAGCATCTTAATAGCTGTAATGGCAGCTTCATCTCCCTTGTTGCCATGTTTTCCTCCAGCTCTGTCTAAAGCTTGTTTCTGGTTATTTGGGGTTAATACGCCGAAAATTACGGGCTTGTTGTATTTGAGGCTGACGTTGGTAATCCCATTTGCTACTGCATCACAGATAAAATCAAAATGTTTTGTTTCTCCCTGGATCACACAACCAATGCAAATAACGGCATCAATTTCCTTCTTCTCTGCCATCCATTGTGCTCCAATAGACAATTCGAAGCTGCCTGGAACATTCTTCCTGATGATGTTTTCTTTCGGAACTCCGTGGTTCTTTAAAGTTTCAACCGCTCCTGAGAAAAGAGATTCAGTTACTTCTTCATTCCACTCAGAAACGACTATTGCAAATTTTCTTGATGAAACATCAGTGATATTACTTTCGCTGTAATCACTCAGGTTTTTCTGTGATGATGCCATTTTGGACTATTAATTGGATTAAATATTTAAAAATAAAAAAAGGGATAAAGCTTTTCGCCCTATCCCTTCTCTTCAGAATTCTTTTCTATTGGCTACTCAGCTAATGATGCTTCTAATCTAGATTTATGTTTTCGAGCATCCTGGTACTGTGAAGATTTCTTGTATTTATCCGCAATTGTACCGTAAACCTTTATCGCCTTCTGTTTATCTCCTCCTTTTTCAGCAGCAATTGCAGCCTTACTTAAGTAAAGTGGAGTAAACTGTTTGTTTTCATTGTAATTGGCTGCTTTCGTATAGAAATCGTATGCTGACGTGTAGTCACTCAGTTCCATATGAGCATCTCCTGTCAAAGCATACGCTTTAGCCTGGATTAATAAATCCGAAGCAGAGAAATCGCCAAGATATCTGATTGCACTTTCGTAATCACCTAATTTCAAATAACATGCACCTGCATAGTAATTAGAAATATTAGCAGCATCAGTCATACCATACTCGTCAATGATTTCAAGAAAACCGTAGTTGTTTCCGTCACCATTTAAAGCTTTACCAAGGCTGTCAGCCTCAAAGTAATATACTGCCTGAAATAATTCAGTTTGCGCTTCCTGATCCATGTTAGTTACCCAAAATCGGTATCCAACCAGGGCCGCTGCTATAACTGCGATAATCGTTCCAACACCTAATACCAGTCCTCTGTTTTTCTTGTCTTCAAGAAACTGCTCAGCTTTAGTTAATTGCTCAGCTAATGCTTCTGGACTCTCTAGTAATTCGTTACCGCTATCTGCAGCTTTCTTCTTGGTCTTTGCCATTCTTCAAAATTTAAGGACGCAAATTTAAAAATTTATTTGAATTTTCTTGCTATCCTTTTTTTAGAATTATTTAATTCTGAATAAACGGGTAGTTTTCATCAGCATATACATCGTGATATGCCTCAGATGCAGGAGGGAAATTTGAGTTTTCTGCAAACTCTACACACTCCTTAACTTCCGCCTTAATTTTAGTGTCAATCTCTGCTAATTCTTCCTCAGTAGCGTATTTGTTCTTAAGAATGACAGCTCTTACCTGCTCGATTGGATCTCTTTGCTTGTATTGCTCTACTTCTTCTTTAGTTCTATACTTAGCTGGGTCAGACATTGAGTGACCTTTATATCTGTATGTTCTAAATTCTAATAAAGTTGGTCCATCACCCCTTCTTGCTCTTGCAGCAGCTTCCTCAACAGCCTTGTGCACTTCTTCAACAGACATTGCATCAACTGCAGCGGAAGGCATTTCGTATGCTTCACCAAGTACATGAAGTTCTGTCACGTTGGATGTTCTCTGAACTGAAGTTCCCATTGCATAACCATTGTTTTCAATTACAAAGATTACAGGAAGCTTCATTGTCATTGCCATATTTAGTCCTTCATGGAATGCACCTTGTCTTACCGCACCATCTCCCATGTAGCAAACACATAAGTGATCTGTCCCATTATACTGCTCAGAGAAAGCGATTCCAGCACCCAGAGGAATTTGTCCTCCAACGATACCATGACCTCCGTAGAAGTGATTTTCTTTATCAAACATATGCATCGATCCTCCTTTACCTTTAGAAACTCCAGTTTCTTTTCCGAAAAGTTCAGCCATAATTGCCTTAGGGTCTGTTCCCAGTGCAATTGGGTGAGCATGATCTCTGTAGGCAGTGATGTAACTATCACCTTTCTTTAGTGCTGAAACAGCTCCAGCTACACATGCTTCCTGACCGATGTATAAGTGACAGAAACCTTTAATCTTCTGCTGACCGTATAATTGTCCTGCTTTCTCTTCAAACCTTCTCATCATTAACATGCTTTCGAACCATGTCATGTATGTCTCTTTGGAAAATTTATCTTTAGCCTTAGCTTTGGATGCGGGTTTCTTTTTTGCTTTTGATTCTGCCATAATACATTAATATTGAATTGGTATCCATAGGGTCAATGCCCTGCGAAATTACCAAAAACAAGGCACTAGACAAAATTTAATGTTCCTCGAAAAAATTGCTTTAACAAACTTTAAAAATTACGAAGAATTATCTGTGCAATTCTGCGAACAGGTAAATTGTATTCTTGGCAATAATGGGGAAGGTAAAACCAATCTTCTAGACGCCATTTATTACCTGGCATTCACCAAAAGCGCAATTAACTCGCTTGACAATCAAAATATAAGGCACGAATCTTCATTGGCAGCTATCAACGGAATTCTTCATAAATCGGATTATGAAATAAAGTTGACTTGTGCTCTACAACATAGAAAAAAGAAACTTTTCAAGATTGATGGAAATGAAATTGAGAAGTTCAGTAATCATATTGGCGAAGTTCCTCTAGTGTTTATTTCTCCTGATGATACTTATATAATTAGAGAGTCTAGTGAGGTTAGAAGAAAGTTTATTGATTCGACTATTTCACAATTAGACAAAGTCTATTTAGATAATTTGATTCAATACAATCACATTCTGAAACAGAGAAATAACCTTTTAAAATCATGGCCCAAAGAAAAGGCACCCGATCTGGATTTATTTGAGTCATTTGATGTGAAACTGATAAAGTTCGGTAGAGAGATTCACAATTCAAGGAAAGCGTTTGTGGAAGAGTTCTCACCGTTTTTTCAGTCGCATTATAAGTATATATCTAGTGAAAAGGAGAAAGTTGATATTCTGTATGAGTCTCAGCTCTCTGATGAAGGATTTGAAAAGAAATATAAGGAAGCTTTAAGTAAAGATCTTATACTACAAAGAACGACCATGGGAATCCATAAGGATGATTTGACATTTGAAATGAACCAAACTCCAATCAGAAAATTCGGATCTCAAGGTCAACAAAAGTCTTTTGCGATCTCGCTGAGGTTGGGGCAATTTGATTTATTGAAAGAAAAATCCAGTTTCACACCAATCCTGTTGCTGGATGATATCTTCGACAAACTAGATGATCTGCGAATAGAAAAATTTGTAGCTTTGATTAATGAAGAGACATTTGGTCAGGTTTTCATAACTGATGCCAGGCCGGAGAGATCTTTGGGTATTTTTAAAGACTATGGGGACAAAGTGAAATTTTTCCACATCGAAGGAGGGAACGCAAAGGAGATACAGGGATGAATAAGAAAAAAGATCAAAGAAAATCAGATACCAGTACTGTAAAAGAAGCGATTGAGTCTATGTTGGATTCATTTAGGCTGAAAAGCAAATTCCAACAGACACAATTAATTAACAGCTGGAGCAAGATCATGGGTGAGCCAATAGCGAGAAGAACATCCAATCTATACATCCAGGACAAAACACTATTTGTTACTCTCACTTCCGCTCCATTAAAGCATGAATTAACAATCGGTAAAAAGAAAATTATTGAAATGCTTCAGAAGGAATTTGGACCTGAAGTAGTGGACGAAGTTATATTTCGTTAAGGATTACCTGATCCTGTTTGAAAGGTATCCTCCACATAATGTAGTAGTCGAAACCAACTCTGTTATCCTCTGCACCAAGACCAAATCCTGGGATTTTGTAAGTCTCCAGTAGTTCTCCATCGTTTCTGGTTTGCTTAAATATTTTAAACCTTACATAAAAACCAGTGTGAAGATTGGAGAATACTTTCCCTTTCATTCCAAAGTTGAACTCAGCCCATCGGGCACTTACATTATCATTACTTAGATTGAGTTGACGATCTCCGTACACCAGTGATGACGTTGAATAAGTCAAGGTCTCATCGTAATTCGCAAAAACATATTTAAGGCCAAGTAGCAATGCATTCCCTTTTTCCGGATTCGAAATCAAATTGGCATCTGCCCCAACCCTGAAAAAATTCCCTTTCGAAGTGTAATCATGCAATGGCTTTTGTTCATCAAAGTTTTCAACTCCATATCCCACTTCCAACATATATCTGTAGAAGTCAATATCCCCAGTAAAATCAAAACTCTGATAACCTCCATCAAAAGCGGATCTTGTCAGTCTTACCATGTTGGTACCAAATCGAACCCCTGTAGGTTTATACGATTTAGGTTCCTTAGGCAATTTTACTCTTGGTTGCCTTGGTGGTGGCTCCTGTTGTGTTTGTCCCTGTGGTGGCTCTTCAAACTGACCAAAAGCTGCGAATGGGACCAGCGCAATCAGACTAATCCAGAAAAATCCTAATATTATTCGCATCAGTTGTTAGTTCGTTGTTTTCTATAGACAATGAATCAAAAGTATGAATCAAAGTGTCTAAATCAGTAATCATCTGTACCGGGCCACACTCATCTGACTCAATACGATAACTCGATTGGTAACTTAAGGACAAAGTATCAAAACCTGCATCACTCTCAAAATAAAAGGTTGTAACAGTATCATCTGGATTCACAAAAAGTAGGAAACTATGAAATGTATCTGTCTCAGCTAAAAGCTGTCCCAATCCAGGTTCTATGATGCTCTCAAAAATCAGTGAATCTATCTGAGTATTGGTGTCACGGTCATAAATTGATATCTGAAAGTATTCCACTTCCTCTATCAACTGACAGTCAGGAATGTCATTGCAGGCGAATATCAATCCACCAATCACTGACAAAAAAGCTATGTTTTTAAATACCTTCATTTAACGCGGGCAAAAATAGAGAGATTTTAGAGAATACTACGATCAGAGTACTTAATGAATTGTTCTGAGGACAGAATTTAATTTCCTATTCAATAAAAATGATTGATAGTTTTTGATTCCAATGAACTAACCATCAGCATATTTGTTAATTTTGCAGACCGATTAAAATACAAAAGCTTTGAAGGCAAAAGGACAAAAGAAGGATAAGGTAAATATTGTTACGCTGGGATGTTCCAAAAATTTGGTTGATTCCGAAGTGATGATGACACAGTTGAAGGGTAATAATATCAACACTGTTCATGAATCTCAGGAAGATGATTCCAATATTGTGATCATCAATACATGCGGATTCATTGACAATGCAAAGCAGGAATCAATTGACACCATCTTAAGATATGCTGATGCAAAGGAAGAAGGACTTGTTGATAAAGTGTATGTGACCGGATGTCTTTCGCAACGATATAAAGATGATCTTGAAAAAGAAATCCCTCAGGTTGATGCTTTTTTTGGAACCAGAGATCTTCCCCTCCTTTTAAAAAGATTCAAAGCAGATTATAAAAAAGAATTAGTTGGTGAAAGAATTCTGGCAACAGCCAATCATTACGCCTATTTGAAAATAGCAGAAGGTTGCGACAGACCATGTTCGTTTTGTGCAATTCCTATTATGAGAGGGAAACACATTTCCAAGCCAATGGATGAATTGGTAAAGGAAGCGCAGAACCTCGCTAAAAATGGTACCAAAGAACTGCTACTTATAGCTCAAGACAGTACTTATTACGGGTTGGATCTCTACAAAAAGAGAAATCTTGCCGAATTACTGGATAGATTATCCGATGTTGAAGGAATTGAATGGATCAGATTGCACTATGCATTCCCTACTGGATTCCCAGAAGACATCCTTGATGTAATGGCAAAAAAATCCAATATCTGTAATTACCTGGATATCCCTCTACAGCACGGATCTACCAACATGTTGAAGATCATGAGAAGAGGTACAACCAGAGAAAAGACAGAAAAACTTCTTGATACAATCAGAACTAGAGTACCGGGAATTGCGATCAGAACTACCATGATTGCGGGTCACCCAGGAGAGACTGAAGCGGATTTTGAAGAGATGATGAAATTCATTGAAGATTCCAGATTTGAGAGACTTGGGATATTTAATTACTCTCATGAAGAGCATACTCATGCTTTTAGTATGGAAGACAATGTTCCGGAAGAGGTAAAGCAGGAAAGAGCCAATGCAGTGATGGAACTTCAGGAAGGAATTTCGCTTGAGTTAAATCAGGAAAAAATCGGCAAGACGTATAAAGTATTAATCGATCGATTAGAAAGTGGAAACTTTATTGGAAGAACTGAGTTTGATTCTCCGGAGGTTGACAATGAAGTATTGATTGATGCTACCAATGATTACCTGAGAATTGGTGATTTTGCCGACATTAAAATCAATGATGTCACAGCATTTGATCTATATGGACAACCTGTTTAGATAAAAAACGTCTGATATACTTGATCTGAAATTCAGGTCGTTGATCCGGAATGATACATTACGTATGAAATTAGAAAAAATCACCTTAGGAGAGACAGGTAGCTTCTCCTCACTTTTTTTGGATTATTTAGCACAAAAAGAGGAACTCAAGGCATTTTATAATCAATTTCCCACTCCAGACGTATTTGGAAAACTAATTGAACAAAGAAACTTCAATTCCGAAAAAAGGCATGTCCTTGCTGATGAGTTAACACGACAATATGAGGGATTAACTCTGGATAAATCTGTTCAGAATAATATTGAATCTTTAAGATCTGATAACACATTTACCATCACAACTGGTCATCAGCTTAATATTTTCACTGGTCCATTGTATTTTATATACAAGATTGTGACTGTGATCAATGCCTGTAATGACCTGAAGAAACAATACCCTGATCAAAACTTTGTTCCTGTTTACTGGATGGCAAGTGAAGATCATGATTTTGAGGAGATCAACAACTTTAGCCTATTCGGTAAAAAATATACCTGGGAGTCTGATCAAAGTGGTGCAGTTGGGAGATTTAACCCAAATGGACTTTCCAAAGTACTGGAAGAACTTCCGGAAGCAATCGAATTATTTGAGAAAGCTTACAAAGAACAAAACACTTTAGCAGATGCTGCCAGGTATTATGTCAATGAATTATTTGGCAAATACGGTGTAGTAGTAGTTGATGCGGATTGTAAAGCTTTAAAGAATTTATTTAAAGAGGTCATTAAAGAAGAAATCGAGGTTCATAAGAGCAATGAGCTTGCGGAAAGCACTTCTTCCAGATTAGCAGATCTCGGTTATAAGAGTCAGATCTTTTCGAGAGAAATTAATCTATTCTACCTCCAGGAAGCTTCCAGAGAGAGAATTGTTAGAAACGGTGATCAATACGAAGTTCTTAATACTGGAGAAGAGTTAACTTCAGATAAATTAGACACACTTGTAGAAGAAAGTCCGGATTGTTTCAGTCCGAATGTGGTGCTTAGACCACTTTATCAGGAAATAATTTTACCGAACCTAGCTTACGTTGGAGGACCAGCTGAAATCGCTTACTGGCTACAATTGAAAGATATTTTTGATCACTATAACACAGCATTCCCAGCATTAATGCCAAGGAATTTTGCAATGGTAATCAATAAAGCTACCCAGAAGAAAATTGTCAAAAACGGGCTTGATACAGCCATGCTTTTCAAAGACTCACACGATATTAAAGCTGCCTATGTTGATAAAATGGCGGAATCCAGCTTTACACTTGACGATGAGAAATCTGAACTGAATACCTTCTTTGATAAACTAAAATCTAAAGCATCAGAAATCGATGGATCTCTTGAAGGGTATATCGGTTCAGAGAATGCCAAGATGTTGAAGGCGCTGGATAACATTGAAAAAAGACTCAAAAAATCTGAGGAGCGTAAGCATGAAACAGCTCTGGGTCAGATTGATGGTATCAAAGAGAAGCTATTCCCGGGCGGTGGTCTGCAAGAAAGAAAAGACAATTTTCTCAACTTTTATCTCAACAATCGGAACTTCATAGAAGAGCTGAAAAATCAGTTTGATCCATTTGATTTCAGATTTCATGTGTTGATAGACGAATAATGTTTATTTTGATGATGTTTGCGATCAAACATTAATTCCAAGATGACGAGACAATTATTGAGACTATCCTTTTTATTGCTTTTGGGAGCAATTCACTTTGAAACATTCGCACAAGAAGAAACAATTGCAAGTGACCGTCCAGGTCAGGCCGTGAGCGCTTTGACGGTAGGGAAATCCATTATTCAAATTCAAAGTGGATTGAATTTTAGCCAGACCAGCGCAGACTTCACCGCTTATGAACTGAATACCGGAATATTCTCCAACTTCACAGACATTAGATATGGACTATCCAAGACTTTTGAAGTCCAGGCAACTTTAGGTTATAGTTTCGCAAGCACTGATGGAGTAGTAGACTTTAGCCGAATACCACCGGAAATCTCGACTGTAAATAGTAACGGCTTTAGCGTTTTTGCAATAGGTGCCCGATATAACTTATTAAGTCCAAGAGATTCTAAAAAACCAACTTTGGGAGTACGAACCAACTTGTTCTTCCCGGTTAGCGATGAGTTTAATAACGATACTTATGTGGATATTACTTTCCTTCACAGCCAGGAAATATTTGCCGGAATTGGTCTTTCAACAAACCTTGGTTTAAGCTGGAACCCCGGAGTTACCAATGAAAACACCCCTGGAATTACGTATGTCATTAATTTGGGAAGGCAATTGGGATCTTCAGACTTCTCTGCGTTTATCGAATATTATGGAGTATATGTGGATGGAACCGGGGAATTTTCAGATGGGTTTAGTCACAATTTTGATGGAGGTTTAGCCTGGTTGTATTCAAAAGATCTTCAAATAGATTTTTCGGTTGGATACAGTAAGTCAGGAGATATTACCAACTGGTTTGTTGACTCTGGTGTAAGTTGGAGATTTCAAACTAATTAAAGTCGCTTGTCTTATGTTTGATGTTAGTAAAAAGACACTTCGAGATACCTATCTCTTCAAACGCAAGACTCTTGTAAAGAAAGAATTTGATGCCAGAAACCAATCTGTCTTGGATCATTTTCAATCATTAGATAACCTTTCTGGTAAACTTGTTCATGTCTTTTTGCCTATTGAAAAGAATTATGAGGTCAATACCTGGCCAATAGTGGATTACCTTAAGAGCATTAATTCGAGTGTTATCATTTCTAAAAGTAATATCCATGAGAATACCATGGAACACTTCGCTTTTGAAGACAAAGGACAGCTTGAACAAAATAAATGGGGTATCCCGGAACCAAAATCAGGAAAAAGGGTTTTTAGCTCCGAAATAGATGTAGTTCTGATCCCATTCATTAGTTTTGATCGTCGGGGTAATAGAATTGGATATGGCAAGGGTTATTACGACAGATTTTTGTCGGAATGCCGGCCGGATGTTTTAAAAATTGGGTTGAGTATTATTCCTCCACTTGATGAAATTCTACAAGCCGATGAACATGATATAGCAATGAATCTTTGCGTGTCGCACCTTGGGGTTTACAGATTTGAGTAATGAAAAATTTTGATGTTATTATTATTGGAGCTGGTCCTATTGGACTTGCCTGCGGAATAGAAGCTAAGAAAGCCGGGTTGAGTTATGTCATCATTGACAAAGGCTGTCTGGTGAATTCAATTTATAACTACCCACAAAACATGACCTTCTTCTCGACTTCTGATAGATTGGAAATCGGAGGAGTACCATTCATTTCTCACAACCCTAAACCAACAAGACCAGAAGCACTGGAATATTACAGAAGAGTTACCTCATCCTGGGAGTTGAATGTTAATCTTTATGAGCATGTTGACTCTGTCAATAAAACGGCTGATAAATTTCAAATCAAAACTTCAAAAGGTGACTATGAGGCATTTTCAGTAGTCCTTGCTACAGGTTTCTATGACTTACCTTATTTGCTCAATATTCCAGGTGAAGATCTTCCAAAGGTGAAACACTACTACGATGAACCCCACCCATACTTTGCCATGAAAATTGTGGTGGTTGGAGCAGCGAATTCAGCAGTTGATGTGGCTCTCGAGACTTACAGAAAAGGAGCCAAAGAAGTCACCATGGTTATTCGGGAAGAAGGCATTAGAGAAAGTGTAAAATATTGGGTAAAACCAGATCTGGAAAACAGAATAAAAGAAGGTTCGATCAAAGCATATTTCAATAGCCAAATCACAGAAATCAGAGAACATGAAATTGATATCAACACGCCTGATGGTCCTTTGACTCTGGAAAATGATTATGTGCTTGCCATGACTGGATACCAACCCAACTTTGAGTTCCTGACTTCAATGGGAATCGAAATTGGCACAGATGAATACAAAACGCCAGTTCACAATACCGAGACCATGGAATCTAATGTTTCCAATTTATTCCTTGCCGGTGTAGTTTGTGGTGGTTTGAAGACTAATAAATGGTTTATTGAGAATTCAAGAGTTCATGCTGAGGTGATAATTCAACAAGTATCAGGAAAGCTCGCTAAAGTTTAAACTACTCATTCCTTAAAAACTTCACAGGATTACTTAAAGCAGTTTTAACCGTATTAAAACCAATAGTTAACCAAGCAATCATAAGAGATAATCCAGCAGCTGCAACAATTATCAGGATACTGATCTCTGTTCTGTAAGGAAAGCGTTCCAGCCAATTTTCAGAGACTAAAATTCCCAACGGCAATGCTATTACAAAACCAATTAATACCAACAAAGTGAATTCCTTTGAAACAAGCATTACAATATTGTAAACACCAGCTCCCAGGACCTTTCTGATGCTCAGTTCTTTACTTCTCTCATCAGTGATGAAGACCACCATTCCAAATAATCCAATACATGCAACAAGAATTGAGAGTACCGCGAACCCTCCAAGTAATTGAAGAAATCTGGTTTCAATCTCGTATGCATTCTGATAAGTTTCGTCAACAAATTTGAAATTGAATACTTCATTCCTTGAGAAGGAATCCCACACTTTTTCCATTTGACCGATAGTGGAACTAACCTCGGATGGCTTAATTCTCACAATCAGATTATCAGCACTTATTCTATGTCCTGGAGTCCCAATCATATAAGCCACAGGTTCCATCTTGGTTTGCAGAGACTGGTAATGAAAATCCTGTACTACACCCACTATTCTGCGATTCCTGCCTCCAAGGTTTACAGTTTTTCCAACGGGTTCATCCAGATTCATCGCATCAACCGCAGATTCATTTATCACAATTGATCTGGCCGAATCAGATTTAAATGGCAAAGTGAGATTATTCCCATTTAGGATTTTAGTCTCAATGGTTTCAAAGTATTGCGGGTCTATTGTCACCACATCAATAGGCATTCGCTTTTCTGGAGCCCATTCAATTCCCCAGGTGTTATTCATTTCACTTGGCAAAGATTCCCCAGACGAGGCAATGGAAAGGACTCCACTTACATTGCTCATCGCACCTTTAATGACATCTATTTGCGCCTGAAGATCCTTCGATTCCAGTTGAACCACCACCAATTGTTCTTTGTTAAAACCGAGACTTTTATTGGACATATAAGAAACCTGATTCCAAATCACCATGGTGCAAAGGATCAAAAATGCTGAAATCCCAAATTGTAAAACCACCAAAACTCTTCTCAACTGAACCCTGCTCAACTTCTCATGAACTCCCCTGATCATCTTCAGCATATCCAATCTTGACAAAATCCACGCTGGATATCCTCCCGCAAGAATTACCAAAGTGATCATTGCCACTAGATAGCTCAATGCGATATTTTTAGAAACTAATAATGACATTGGTATTTCCTTAGAAACAAATACCGTAAATGGTTCCCACATTAGCCAGGCAAGCGAAAACGCGACAATACCCGATGCAAAAACAACGATCCCCGATTCTGTCAGGAATAGTTTGATCAATTGTGGTTTAGACGCTCCATTGAACTTTCTTATCCCAACTTCCTTACCTCTCCTATAAAGTCTGGCAGTCATCATATTGATATAATTGATACTGGCAATAAGTAGAATGAAAATGCCGATTGCTCCAATTGCAATAACATATTTGATGTTCCCATCATTTCTGGCACCACGAATATCCTGGGAATATAAATGAGTCTCTTTGAGAGGCTGAAAAACCAACTCCATTTCTGAAGCCATTTCGGCTCCAAGATGTTTTTCTAACATAGCACCAGTACCCGCATTTATTCTTTCAAAATCATTTGGGTCTTCAATCAATGCATAAGTGTGTAGCCAACTAAATGACCAATTATTTTCAAACTGCTTATACATATCCAAAGCATTGGAAATAGATCCCAGTACTTCAAAAGGAAAGTCCTGATTTGATGGCATTTTCCTCAAGACACCATCCACCTGCATACTTAAAACCTGATTGCCATCATATACTTTAACCTCGAGGATTTTCCCAACTGGGTTGACACCTTCACCAAAATATTTTGTTGAAACCTCCTCTGTTAAAACAATCATATTGGGTGCGTTAAGAGCATTTTGCTTTGAGCCATAAAGAAACTCCAGATCGAAAATGGTGAAGAGAGTTGAGTCTGCCCAATAGAAGTTGCCTTCATAGAAAGAAGCTTCTTCAATATTGACATAAACCGGATCCTGACCAAACCTTGCATATTGGGCGCTACCAGGAAATTCATTTAGAAGAGAGGGTACCAATGGAGAAGTGGTAGAGCGACTCAGACTTCCATCGGGTTTATAGTGGTTGATAACTCTAAAAATACTATCAGCCTTTGGGTGAAAGCTATGATAACTGGTTTCATGCAGGACATAGGCATATATGAATAATGCAGCAGTCAATGCTGTAGTCAAACCAATCAGATTAATGGAGGAGAACAATCTGTTCTTAAGAATTGATCTCATTCCTACACGGAAGTTGTTATTGAAGATGCTCATATCGATTAGATATAATAGTATATTTTGAGTTGTTTTGAGTCGGTACCTTTTGAGTGAGCGGATCGCTACAAGGAAGTATTTGATATTAAGAATGAATCGAGTTTTATCGGAATTCAGGTCATACCATTCGTTTAGATCACCCAGAATCTCATCCAGAAAATAATCCATGATCAACCATTCGAGTAGTTGGTCGATCCATTTTGGTGGAGTTCTGGGAGTGGACCTCATTTACCTGGCATTAAATTCCATAGATTCTCCCGCACATCCCGGGAAAGTTCTAGTGCCTGTCTCCCTGCAGATGTGATCTCATAAAGCCTTTTGCTTCTTCCACCACGAGCTTTGCTTGCACCACCAACTTGAGAAGTGACATATTCCTTTTCCTCCAGTCGATACAATGCAGTATGAATAGTACTAACCGTTACTTTCCTACCTGTCTTCTCTTCTATTTCGGTTAAGATTGATATTCCATATGCATCACCATTTAAGATGCCTACAATCAATAAAACCAGCTCTTCAAATTCTCCTAAATGAGTTCCTTTCATGATTATATTCGTAAATGCCAAACAAATGTGTTGATTATATACGTAAATGCCAAACTAATAGTTTAAATAGTTTATTGCCCGATTTGGAGTAACCTGAGTTGAAAATTGCCCGTTAATAATTATACATCCACTTGTCTGTCAATGAATTTATTCAAAAAAATATCTCTAACATTTAAGAAAGTTGACTCGACCTTAATCGCTCAATTGGTATCCAAGAAAGACATTGAGTCATTACAATTCATATTCCAAAAGTCAACCTATCAAAAGCGCATTAGCTATGTTCAGGAAATTGGGAAAGCTTCATCTCCACATGTAATTAATGTATTATTGCACTTTATGAATGACCCAGTAAGAATTGTTGCCTGGGAAATAATTAATCAACTATCTGTTAGATCATTATCCGATACTCAAAGTGATATTCTTAATCAGAAAAGTACCGAGTTGGCTAAAGCAGACGAGAAAGAGAAAAACTGGCCGAAGGGTAAACCAAGAATGGGTTATAACAAGTTAGGAGTCGGTTTCAAAGAAACACCTTCTGACAGAATGAATGAAAACTATAATCATCAACGTGATCTGAATTACCAGCCCTTTTATTGAAATTTTCAGGATACAAAAAAATAATTTACCAAAACGGTAACATTCGTCAATTCATATAGTCTTTTGTACAGTTTGTAGATAAAATTTTTCAGTCTGGAGCAATTTTGGAAACATTGTTGCTTGTTAACCAGTAGTATTGTTGGAGCAAACGAACCATTTATGATTTTGCGCGACTAATGAACTACACAGGCCAGAGTGCCTACATAACATTTTTAGAAAAACTCAAACACTAAAATCGAAAGATGAAATCGACAATTTTAGGGATCTTATGTTCCCTATCGGTCTTGGTCTGCTCGGCCCAGGACCAATTCACAGTGAGCGGCTATATCAAAGATGCCGCCAACGGTGAAGCCTTAATTGGTGCCACCGTCTACATTAAGGAGATTCAGGGGGGAACTGTTACCAATGTATATGGGTATTATGCAGTGACACTTCCACCTGGGGAGTACAACATTGAATATCGGTACATTGGATTTACCAATGTGAATCAAACCATTACTGTTGACCAAAACGTCCGACTGGATTTGGAACTCAAAGCGGACGACCAACAACTGGAAGAAGTAGTGGTAACAGCAGAAGCAATCGATGAAAATGTCAGAAGCATCGAAATGAGTGTTGCTGAACTGGACATTAAATCAATTGAGAAACTTCCGGCATTTGCTGGTGAGGTTGATATCATTAAAAGTATCCAATTACTGCCTGGGGTAAGTACAGTTGGTGAAGGTGCTTCTGGATTTAACGTCCGTGGTGGTAGCGTTGGACAAAACCTGGTACTACTCGATGAAGCTCCTGTTTATCAGTCTTCTCACCTTTTTGGATTCTTCTCAGTATTCAATCCGGATGCTGTTAAAGACGTAAAGCTTTACAAAGGTGGAATTCCTGCACGGTATGGAGGTAGACTTTCTTCAATTCTTGATATCAGAATGAAAGAGGGAAATAGCAAAGAATACGATGTTACTGGTGGAATCGGAACGGTATTCAGTAGACTGGCTATCGAAGGTCCCATTAAAAAAGACAAGTCTTCATTCATTATCGCAGGGCGAAGATCATATGCGGATATTCTTGCTAGACCATTTACCGACATTTTCGAAGATGGAGCTGGCCTTTACTTCTATGACTTGACAGCAAAAACAAACTTTAATATCAACGACAAAAACAGAATTTATCTTTCTGGATATTTTGGTAGAGACGTTTTCAAGTTTGACGAAAGACAAGGGTTTGATTGGGGTAACCAAACCGCATCATTCAGATGGAACCACCTGTTTAGTGAGAAACTATTCAGTAATACCACGTTATTCTATAGTAACTATGATTATGGATTTAGTTTCGGTGAAAATGACATGGATAAGTTCGACTGGAACTCCAGAATTATCACCTATGACTTCAAACCAGAATTCACCTGGTTTATCAATAACAGCAACGAATTGACATTTGGTGGAGAAGCCTTGTTATACAGATTTAAACCAGCAAATGCAGTTGGTGTAAGTGATGGTGTTTCAACCGACATTAGTTTAGATGAAAGAAAAGCAATTGAGACTGCTTTATATGTTGGTAATGACCAAAAACTAAGTGAGAAGCTTTCCCTACAATATGGATTACGTCTTTCTACGTTCAGTTACATTGGAGGAACTGTATACAACTATGGAGAGGCAACTCCAGGTGATGACAGACCTTTGATTTCAACTGAGGAAAAGAAAGATTGGGAAACCATCAAGACCTATATGAACCTGGAGCCAAGGTTTTCATTTAGATATTCGTTGAATACTACTTCATCTATCAAGGGTAGCTACAACAGAATGAATCAATACATTCATTTGATCTCTAATACAACAGCTGCTACTCCAATTGATGTATGGCAACCGAGTACAAATAATATCAGACCTCAGCAGGGAAATCAGGTAGCGTTGGGTTACTTCAAAAACCTTAGGGGTAATAAGTATGAGTTCTCCGCTGAAGGGTATTATAAATGGAATTCTGATCAGGTAGATTACGTTGATGGTGCTGACTTATTAATTAATGAGTTCCTTGAGGCTGAATTACTATCAGGTGATGGTAGAGCATATGGATTGGAGCTTTATGCCAAGAAAAATGCTGGTCGATTTACTGGTTGGTTAAGTTATACCTTAGGATGGGCCGAGCTTAGAGTAGATGGAATCAATTTTGGTGACGACAATGTCAATAGAAAAGGAAATTGGTATCCAACCAGATTTGATCAAAGACACAATTTAAAAGTTGCTGCTTTCTATGATATCAATGAAAAACTTCAATTATCAGGTAACTTCAGTTATATCGCGGGAACTCCAACAACATTCCCTACCGACAGGCTGACTGTTCAGGATTATGTGATTCCTTATATCAGTGGAAGTGAGAGAAACAATTTCAGAATTCCTGATTATCATAGGTTAGACCTTTCCTTGACTATCAATGACATTTGGATGGGTAAGAAAGGTAGAGGTGGTGAAGACTATCTGGTTATTTCAATTTACAACCTGTATGGTCGACAAAATCCATTTAGCATCTATTTCTCACAAGGAACAGACAGACCAATTGTGGGTGATCCAATTGCGACATCAGCAACACAATTGTCAATTTTAGGAAGTGTTTTACCAGCAGTTTCATACAACTTCAAATTTTAAGAAATAATGAAAAAGTTATTATACATAGCAAGTATTGCAATCTTCTTTAGCTGCGAGACTACTATATTCCCGGAGTTGAATGAAGCAGAAGAAATATTAGTAATTGATGCCTGGTTGAACAACAACTTGGAGACCCAGGAAATTAAGATTACCAGGTCACAACCTTATTTTGACAGTACGTTCCCTGCAAAAGTTAGTGGAGCTACGGTAGTGGTTGAGGATATGAATACTGGTGAAACTTATAATTTCGTAGAGGGCGCGGATTCCTATACCTGGACACCTGGTGCTACTCCACTTGGGGTGATTGATAACATCTATCGACTTACAGTTACTGTAGATGGGGAAACATTTGAGGCATATTCCGATTTAGGAGCAGTTCCTCCAATTGATTCTATCAAATTCAGTTGGAATGAAGAGGATGCTTTTATCACTCAAGACTATTACACAGCTGAATTCGTATCGACTGATCTAATTGGTGAGGGCAATACATACTGGATTAAATCTTATAAAAACGGTGTGTTTCTAAGTAAACCAGACGAAATCAACATTGCTTATGATGCTGGATTTAGTGCTGGAGGTGCTGTTGATGGACAGGTTTTTATTCAACCAATTCAGGATGGAGCAAATCCATTTGATGAGGATCCAGAAAATGACGGAGAGTTCTTACCACCATACGTAATTGGCGACTCTGTCTATGTGGAAATTCACTCGATCAATTTATTTGCCTTCAATTTCTTACAAGAAGTAGCGATTCAAACGAATAGACCAGGAGGGTTTAGCGAGCTGTTTGCTACACCATTAGCAAATGTGAGTACAAATTTTAGTAGTACAACTGAGAACTCTCCTACTAACATTGGCGGGTTTTTTAACATTGCGTCAATCAGTTCAAGAGGAGGTAGATTATCCCAAGAGCTGGCGGATATGGCCAGGGAGGCTGAACAATAATCTTTAGAAATTAAACATTAGGAGACCTTCAGAAATGAGGGTCTTTTTTTTGTCACATAATTACCATACCGTTATTAGCAATAAAATTAATTTACATATATTACTTGACATTTTTTGCTAACTAAACCAAATATAAAAATGAAAACAAGATTGCTTTGTTTTGCATGTATCCTGTTTTTAACGGGGTATTCTTTGCAGGCACAACAAACAGCAAAAGCGACTCTCATCAAAGAAAGCGCTTATGTACGAAACATCCCTGCATTGTCCCAGATGGACAACATTATTTCTGCAGAAGGAATGGAACATGTGGCCCCACCAAAAAGAAGGGGCAAAAACACTTATGTACCTGGAAAAGGATTTCCGAAAGGACAAGACCCACTTATTCAGGCTCAACAAAGAGTACAAACGAGATCTACCAGAGCTCCTATTGCTAATTTTGACACTCATGTAGGTTCAGTACTGAATGACCCAACCGGTGCAATTGGACCAAATCATTACGTTTATGCTTTCAACTCTGGTTTTGGAATCTTAGACAGGTCTGGAAATGTCTTGGTCCCAGAAGCTTCACTTGGAACAATTTTCCCAGGAGAAACATTGGGAGATCCAGTGGTACTTTATGATAACTATGCTGATAGATTCATCATCATGCAGTTCAGTAATACTCCGAATGGTATACTCGTAGCTGTCGGACAAGGTCCTGATCCTGTAAATGATGGATGGTACACATATCGATTCAATACTGGAGCATTTCCTGATTATGAGAAGATGAGTATCTGGAGTGATGGCTATTACATCACTGCTAACAAGAGTTCCGGAAGTGCTGGATCAAGTGAGGTAGTTTATGCACTGGAAAGAGACCAAATGTTGACTGGAGCATCTGCTCAAATGATTGGTTTTCCACTTACCGGAATCTCTACAAGTGGCTTCTATAGCCCAGGAGGTCTGCACTCCAATGGCCCGACTTTACCTCCAGTTGGTGTGGGACATCAGATCATCTATATGCAGGATGATGCATGGTCAGGTGTTTCTCAAGATCACTTAAAAATCTGGACTACCGATGTTGATTGGAACACTCCTTCCAATTCAACTATTTCTTCTCCACAAATATTGAATACGACATCTTTTGACGGAGTTTTTAATGGAGGAAGTTTCCAAAACCTTGATGAACCAGGTAATGGCCCTAACCTCGATGCAATTCAGGCAACTATGATGTATATGACCAATTACAGAAGGTTTGGGACTCACAATTCTGTCGTTCTGAACTTTGTGGTAGACATCAGCGGAAATGATACAAGAGCAGGTATCAGATGGTATGAGCTGAGACAAACTAATGATGGTGATCCTTGGACAATTTATCAGGAAGGTACTTACGTTCAACCTAATGGTCACAGTGCTTATTGTGGTAGTATCAACATGGATAGTCAGGGAAATATAGGACTGGCCTACACGATTGTGAGTAGTACGGTTTACACATCACTTCGATACACAGGGCGATTAGCTTCAGATCCACTTGGAACCATGACTTTGGCCGAACAAAATATTGTTGATGGAGACTCTGAAGAAAATCGTGGAGATGGTAGATATGGGGATTATGCCCAGTTGACAATGGACCCGCTTGATGACCTTACTTTCTGGCATATTGGAGAATATTTCAAAGGAAATAATGTCAGAAGAAGTAGAGTAGCATCTTTCCAATTAGGTACTGCATCCAATGACACTGAGGACCCAACTACTCCGACAAACCTTACAGCATCTAACATCACTGCCACCACAGTAGATCTTAATTGGAACGCTTCTACAGATAATATTGGCGTTACTGGTTATGACGTATTTAATGGAGTTGCATTAGTCACTACCGTAAATAGCACTAGCTATACTGTTACGGGTCTTACTCCAAGTACTTCTTACTCATTTAATGTAAGAGCACGAGATGCTGCTGGAAACACTTCGTCACTTAGCAATACAGCGAATGCAACTACTGGTGTTAGTACCGGGTGTTCAGGTGGAATTAGTTCTTTCCCATATAATGAAGGATTTGAAAATACACTTGGCGCATGGACTCAGGCATCAGGAGATGATTTAAACTGGACAGTTGATGCTAATGGAACACCTTCCAATAACACTGGACCTTCAAGTGCCACTCAGGGATCTTATTACATTTACGTGGAAGCCTCTGGAAATGGTACTGGGTATCCAAATAAACAAGCCATCATCAACTCACCTTGCTTTGACCTAAGTGCTGAATCACAAGCGACATTTAGTTTCAAAATTCATCAATACGGATCCAACAACATGGGTACGATCGATCTTGAAGCTAGTAATGATAATGGCTTGACTTGGACCTCTATTTGGAGCCAGTCCGGGAATCAAGGTAATAGCTGGAATACTGTGAATGTTGATCTGACAAGTTATGTTGGTGGAAGTGTACAATTAAGATTCAATAGAATTACTGGTAGTACATGGCAAGCGGATATAGCAATTGATGATATTAGCTTAACAACTGGTACTGTCAGCAACTGCTATTCCGGTGACGTAAACCTGAGCATTACTTTAGATAATTACCCACAAGAGACATCTTGGACATTAGTAAATTCTTCAGGAACCACAATTGATTCTCAATCATACTCCACTGCAAACCCTGATGGATCTACAGTAACCAGAACATTCAGCAGTCTTGCAGCTGATACCTATACATTTACTATCAACGATAGCTATGGAGATGGTATTTGCTGTGGGTATGGAAATGGTTCTTATACCTTGACAGGCAATTTAGGTACAATTGTCGCAGGTGGTGATTTTGGTAGTTCTGAGTCTACAGATTTCTGTACTGATGGTAAGGCGAAAAGCCCAATCCGTACACATCCACTTGCGGATGAAAGCACCACTGAGTTTATGATATTCCCTGTTCCTGCTCAAAATGTCTTAAATATTCAGGCAGTTGATGGGCAGATTGATAGAGTAATGATATTCTCTATGTATGGTCAACTAGTGACTGAAATACATGACCAATCCAACTATAAAGAACTTGATATTTCAGGTCTCACCACCGGTACTTATTTTATAAGAATTACCTCCGGTGAAGTAGAAGTTACAAGGAAGTTTATTAAAGAATAATCTACATTATTTGTTGCGTGCTTAAGGGTTTCCTGTGATCGGGAGACCCTTTTTTATAACTAATTTTAAAAAGTCACCGTATCTTTAATTCAAAACAAGCACAATTGGAATTAGTCTTATCAACAACACAGGGATACATCTTTATCGCTACCTTTTTTCTGACGGTAGCACTGGTCTTTACTGTGCTGTTTTTTGCCTTCCAAAGAAAAGTATCCTACATATTTTTCATCCTACTGTGTCTTTTTCACGTGTTGAAAATCATGATCAAATCAGATCAGGACTTTCTATTGCTTTCAGCGTGGTGGGAGGACTTTTTTGTCAGGATGCATCATTATCCTTTCACTTTGGGTGGGATTTCCTTATTTGGCTTTTTGGTTTTTGAATTTGATTTGAAACCGAAAGCCTGGTTGATTGGAGGGTTCGCTGCATTGAGTATGATCTTTCTTTGGGTTAAAATTCCTGCTTTTGGTTTGATAATCTTTTCATCATTGGCACTTGCGTTCCTGGCTCTTAAAAATGATAGGGAAGGTGGAATTTATGCTTTAGTAGGATTAATTCTATTTGGAATAGTCACCAGACTTGAGTTTATCCAGAACCTGGGAGTTGGGTACTACATTGGAGTAATCTTATTCGTTTTAACCATGACACTTCTTGTTGGCCAGAGAATTAAAAAGTCGTTGAAAGAACAAAGAGAAGCCCAGATGAAATCAGTAACTCTGGAAAACCAATTGCTGAAAAGCACCATACAACCGCATTTCATTACAAACTCATTGACCTCTCTTCAGGAATTAATCGAAACCGATCCCAATCAGGCGAATAAGTTTATTGAAAGTCTTGCAGAAGAGTTTAGGCTCTTTAGTGAAATGGCCGATAATAAGTTGGTGCCAATAGCTCAGGAAATTGCTCTTTGTGATGCTCATCTTGAAATTATGAGCCAGAGAAAGCAAGGAACTTATAAACTACTTACTCAAAACATTGAGGGCAATGAGAAAATCCCTCCAGGTGTATTTCACACCATCATAGAGAATGGTCTTACCCATGGATTCAGAAAGAAACTTGATGGCGAATTTCTGCTGGAAAAGGAAAGCTCAAATGGTCATGTTACATATCGTTTAAGCAACAATGGTGATATTGAAGAATCCAGCAATGGCAATGGCACTGGTTTTAAGTATATCAAGAATCGATTAATGGAGAATTTTGGTAAAGAATGGTCATTGAATACCACTAAAGCCCATAACTCCTATCAGGTCTCAATAACAATTCCGGCATGAAGTTCTTAGTTCTGGAAGACGAACCATTGATAGCCAAACGGCTTAAGCGCATGATCGAAAATGCTGCTGGGGATAAAGCGTTTGAAACTATAGTCTTGCACCAACTAGATGATGCAATGGAGGTTGTCAAAACAGAAAAGATTGATCTCTGCTTTCTGGATCTAAACCTCAGTGGCAAAAATGGATTTGATCTTCTCACAAATGGAATCAACAACTTCCAAACTATTATAACCTCATCACATGGAGAAAAGGCCCTTGAAGCATTCAACTACGAGGTTCTTGATTTTGTACCTAAGCCATTCAAATTGGAAAGGCTCAAACAAGCACTGGACAGATTTTTCAAGCAATTTAGCATTCAAAGCAACAGTCTTTTAGTTGAGCACAATGGCCAACAAAAAGTGGTTGCAATAAATGATATTTCATATATCAAAGCAGCCGGTAATTACTCTCAAGTAGAATGTATTAATGGCAAACAGCACCTCCACACAGACCCAATTGGAACGCTTGAAGAAAGGCTAAAATCCTGCTTTATCAGAGTTCATAAGTCATTTCTTGTGCCTCACAAGCAGATTGCTGGACTTAAAAACCATGGAGGCGGCAAGTATGAATTAGTCCTAAATTCTGAACAGACGCTACCAGTAAGCAGATCTCAGTACGCCAATTTACAAGGTCTGCTAAATAGTAATTAAGTGCATTTCATTTATTCCTCGTGCACTTTATCAATTAATCTCATCCAAATTTCTGATTCATTCCGTGTTGAACCCTAACCAACACGAAATATATGGATCGGAGAAAATTACTACAACTAGGAAGCCTGGCAGCAGCTGGAGTATTCATGCCCTTGGGTTCTAAAGGTCTAGTGCTTAACAAGGCTGTGCAAACTAAGGCTAGTGAATTTGATAGAATTAGGCTCAATGCCAATGAAAACCCATATGGCCCATCAGAAAATGTAAAAAAGGCAATTACAGAGTCGCTTTTGATGTCTAATCGGTATCCTCATGTTGATAGTATTCCAAGGCTTAAATCTGAAATTGCTAAGCTGCATGGAGTAACAGAAGATATGATTCTAATTACTGCAGGTTCTTACCAGGCTTTAAAGATCATTGGTACGAGATTAAGCAATGGCAAAGGAAATCATGTCGCTCCAGACCTTAGTTTCACTGTATTAATGAGACAAACAGAGAGAATGGGTTGTACCTGGAAGAAAATCAAAACTAACGATGATAAATCCATCAACCTCCAAAGAATGAGAGATGCCGTGGATAGCGAAACGCAATTTGTATACATCACCAATCCTAACAATCCTACTGGACACTATATCAGCAGAGATAAAATTGTAGATTTCTGTCGGTCCATTCCGAGCAAGCTGCCAATTATTGTAGATGAAGCCTACATAGAGTTTGTGAAAGGGGATGAAAGTGAATCTGTTGTTGGACTGTTGCAAGAACTTCCTAACCTTATCATCACCCGAACCTTTTCTAAAATCTATGGATTAGCTGGATTAAGAATCGGTTATGCACTTGCCAATCCTGAATGGATTGAAGATTGGAGCACCTGGGATCAGGGAGGACAGTTGGGCGTGTCTAACCTTTCGGCAAATGCAGCAATTGCAGCTTTACAGGATCACAGATTTCTCAAAAGTTCCAAAGTTAATATTGATAAAACCAGAAATCAATTCAGCAAAGAGTTAACGGATTTGGGTATCAAAGTGTATCCATCCTGGACCAATTTCATGCTACTTGAATCAGGTAGCTTCCAGGAAAGACTGATTCCGAAACTGGAACATGCAAAAATAGATATTGGAATAGGTAGATCCGGTGTAATGACCAATCTGGCCAGGGTCAGTGTTGGAACTGATCAACAAATGAATCAATTATTAAACTTAATTAAATCAGTGATATGAAAACAGCAATTTTTTTCATGGTAGTACTCTTCACAAACCCAAGCATAGAAGACGAAAAAGAGGCTATCTCTACCACCTTGAGTTACTATATGGATGGTGGAACCAACAGAAGTTTTGAGACCTTGCAAAAAGCTTTTCACCCGGATGCGATCATGACAATCAATAATGAAGAAGGTCTAAAACAAGTAAATGCCAGAGAGTTTTTCTCAAAAATGAAACCTGGAGATCCCTTAAAAAGAACCTGCAAAATTGTGAGCATCGATATTGAAGGAACAACCGCAGTTGCCAGACTTCATTTAGAAGACGATAGAAAGATCTTCCATGACTTCATGACACTTTTAAAAGTGGACGGCAATTGGGTGATTGTCAACAAAAGCTTCTATACAGAATATAAAAATTAGTCCTTTCGGTTGGAGAAATGAAGTAATGAGGGTAGGACTATTAGATCTGCAAGTAAGGCAAGAAAGAGAGAAGCACTTATAAGCAACCCTGTAGTTGCGGTAGATTGGAATGATGAGAAAATCATTGTTCCAAATCCACCAATCAAGATTAATGAAGTAATTATTATGGCTTTTCCAGTAGAATTAGTGGCAATTTCAATAGCCTGCTGGAAAGGCTTCTTTCTTTTAAGAGCCGTATGAAATCTTGTGATGAAATGAATACTGTCATCCACCGCGATACCAAAAGCAATGGTAAATACAACTGCAGTTGACTTATTCAATGTAATTCCCAAGATCATCAATAACCCGAGCAACATAACTATCGGCAAAATATTAACTCCCAATCCGATTAGCGCAATTTTAAAAGACCTGGTTGTTAAAATCAGTATGATGAATATAACCCCAAATGCTCCAAGCAAGCTGTAGAACAAATAGCGAGTAATATTCTCATTACTTCTATCCAAAAAAATACTCTCACCGCTAATCCTGACTTGCATTTGGCTCTGATCAATATGTGAACCCAAAAATCTCTGCAGTACTGCAATCTTTTGATTATTGACTTTACTTCCCCAATCATTTGATTTCACCATAATCTGTGTGAACCGATGATCTGGTGTAATCACAGCATGTAATACAGATTTTGGCTCAAAGTTTCGAAATTCATCTATCAACCGATTCCTCACGTCTTCTCGTTCAGGGACAACAAACCGATCCGGAGAACCTCTGTAATGTATCCGGTTATACCTTTTGGCCAAGGTGGCAAATCCATAGGCACTCCTCACATCCAATGAATCCTCAATAAATGTTTCAATTTCATTCAACTTCAACAGGATTTCCTGGTCCAATAAATCATATGGTTCCTGGATAGTGATGAATAAATTCAAATCTCTGATCCCAAAGAAATTTGACTCAAAAAACTCCAATGATTCGCTCAGGGGATCGTCTGAATCCAGGTCTTCATATATATAGGCATCAACCTCATTCTGCATTCCAAGATATGAAAAGCAAATAAGTAGTAGTGTTGCAAATACAGTGATTATACCGGGTTTCCTACTAACAATCTCACTCGTTTTTTTAAGCAGCCTATTAGTTGCTTTTGTTGTTTGAGGTTGTTTTTTGGACAATAATCGGATCAATTCCGGAAGCAACAATAAGGTCAAGATATAGGCAACAAAAATTCCAAATGATACAACTAGTCCGAATTGAATAAATGGAAGAACACCAGTAAAAACTAAACTCAAAAACCCGATGGAAGTAGTAAGTGATGTAAGAAGTAAACTTCTATTTAAATCACTATACGTTAGCTTCAACCTCTCCAGCTTCGAATCAATTTCTTCTTCATTAAATCTGGTGAAAACATGTATCAGGTCACTCATCGAAATGATAGCAATGATGGATGGAGTAGAGACAGTAAGTAGATTGAGGTTACCTCCAATGGTAGCTAAAAACCCAAGTGTAATAAGAACCGATACTCCAATAAAAATTCCTGATATGAGTAATATCGAAAATGAGCGATAAAAGGAATAAACACAGGCAGTGATTAGTATCAAACCAACAATAGTCAAAGTGATTATCTCAGTCTTAAGTTTGTTTTCAAATTCGTCTTCCGCTAATTGATAGCCGTATGTATAGTGTTTGTAAAATCCTTGTGCCTTTATTACCTCGTTCAACCTATCACTAAAGCCATCAGGTAACTTATCATCAATGGTCACATAAATACAAGTGGACTTCCTATCTGGTGATATAAACTTTGGGTGGACATCAGGATATTGAAAGAATTGGGTGGTATCTCGCTTTAATCTATCCGCATTATTCAGATCTATGAATGGAGTTTCTCTTATTCCAGTAAGTGTTTTGATATAATTTTTTAAACTAATTAAAGAAGAGGTCTTGGTAACTCCTTGAATTGATTTAATGGCTGTTTCAAAAGAGTCAATTTTATTTAGAAAGTTGCCTGAGAAGACAGAACTTGTGTGCTGAATTCCAATAATGATTAGTTCATCACCATGACTAAACTGGGATTTTGCGGAATCGTAAAACTGAATATCCGGATCATTTTTGGGGAAGAAGTCTGCGAACTTATAGGAGTAACTTAGCTTGCTTGCCTGATAAGTGCAAAATACTAAAACAACCACCAGGGCTATGAAAAATAAGATTTGCTGATTTCTGTTTAGTATCAAGCTGCTGCTCTATTTGCCTTGTAGTGATGGAAAGCAGATAAACAAAAAACTATTCCGATTCCCGCTACCATCATCAATATAAATGCTAATGCGTGATAATTTTCCAACTGATAAGTAAAATAGGCAGATATTGAAAAATACACCAGGCAAATTAATTCTATCACAGAAATGGAATTGAGATTCCATTTGACATACGATTTCTTTTTGAAGCTGTCCTGTTGGTTTACAATATTAAATTTGGGAGTCCTGACAAACGGTGACTTCTTACCAATATAACCTTCAATAACACCAATTGCATTGTATATCGAAATCCCCATAGAAAAGGTAATGAACACTGGATATGCAAACAGAATTAAAACACACTTCCACCACGGGCAATTTTGGTTGGCCACTATGTTAGCCGTAAAGTAGAAAAACAGCAACAAGAAAAATGAAACCTGAAATATTGACAAAAACCCCAGCAATACAGACATCTCCGCATATTGATTAATACAATACTGAATAGGCATCAACAAAATGGCGGCAAACAGCATACAGACCCAAATGAAACTATTAGTGAGATGAAAAAATGCATGAATCTTAGTAGAAGGTTTAAGGTGCTTAGCTTTCATCACTTTTCCCAGATTCTTCCGCATACACTCAGCTGCTCCTTTTGACCATCGAAATTGCTGAGATTTAACCGCATTCATTTCCGCAGGTAATTCTGCAGGTGTAACTACATCTTCCAAATACTTAAAAACCCATCCCTTCAACTGGGCACGGTAGCTTAAATCCAAATCCTCAGTAAGCGTATCACCTTCCCATCCTCCAGCATCGTCAATTGTCTCTTTTCTCCAGATTCCTGCGGTACCATTAAAATTGATGAAATGGGAATTAACATTCCTTGCAGTTTGCTCAATAGTAAAATGAGCATTCAGAGCAAATGATTGCAGCTTGGTAAGAAGTGAATAATCTTCGTTGATATGCCCCCATCTGGCTTGAACTACTCCCACCTTTTCATCATGAAAATAAGAAAGCGTCTTCTGCAAGAAATCTGGCTTTGGGAGAAAATCGGCATCAAAAATTGCGATGAACTCCCCTTTTGAAATCTCCATACCATACTTCAAAGCACCTGCCTTGTAATCCTTCCTGTCCTGCCTTCTAATATGAGTTATGTCAAACCCTTCACTCTTATATTCCTCAACTACGTCATGGACCAATGGCACAGTTTCATCTATAGAATCGTCCAATATCTGTATCTCCAGCAAATCCCTTGGATAATCTATTGCAGTAATAGCATCTACCAGTCTTCTAACGACATATTTCTCATTATATATAGGCAACTGAACTGTTACTATTGGCAAATTTGATGGATCCAACTCCTGATTAATATGTTTCTTTCTCTTAAAAAGATAAATAAGCGTGTTATTGGCCTGCGATAGACTAAACACCAGAATAAAGGATAGAAAAACGATATACATAATTGCAATTATCCAATGCATTATCTTCTGGCGATTTGAAGGTTTTGTAAATAAGAATTGATCTTTTCAGCATAATACTCATGCGCCTTTGCATTTGGATGAGTGTCATGAGGCAAGTGATTATATTCCTTTTTATGTGTTGGGAGACCCATGTACAAAGTAGAAAGGCCCTTTGAATTGAGTTCATTTAAAATTTCTCTTGTAATATCATGATCGGTGATGCCACTTACAATCAATTCAATATCATTTTGATCACAATAGCTTTGAATTAGTTGAAATAGGGCTACTGTAGCATCTATTGGTTTCAAATTTTTGGAATTCCATTTTTCAGAGGTTGTCTGAATAGCGTTAACTAATGCAGACCAATTTCTCCCTGGAAAATCCTGGTGCAAGGTGGACCAATTTTCTTTTTTAAAATCCAATTTATCATTCAGTAATCTAACATAAGGAAAATTAGCCTGGCTCATATTTGTTTTATCATCACCCATTGCTCTATGGTATGCGATCCCCAAATGCAATCGATATTGGGGCGAAAGTACATTCCTGTCAATATGAAAATCAGCAAAGTTAAAAAGCGCCAAATCCGGCTTTTTCCCATTATCTACAAGATCTTTCAATTGTAAATACCCTTGCACATTTCCATAGGAGGGAACTGCAAAACTAGTGACGTTGAACTCATCCAACTGATCGTTCAACAATGCAGCTAAAACGTCATCATCATTTTCACCGATCCCATAGGTGTAGGAGCAACCAAAAATGGCAAGATCTTTCTTTGATGAATCATACAAGCTGGTGGAGTATGTCCTTATGAAATCCTCGGAATGCGTTACTTCATAGGTCAGTGCTCCATTCATCGTAACCTCAAAATGGCCCGGATTCAATGTGATTCCAAAGTCATCATCCGCAATAAGGCAGTTTTCCGGGCTACTAGTAATCGAAAAGTCTGTGATTCTGTAAGGGCGGAATCCCGCTATCCAGAGAAGAGCCTCTAGCAATAGTGGAACAGTTATTAATAGGAATAGCGTATACTTTAGTTTCTTCTTCACTTCCCGTTTTTCGAATTTGCTGGATAATTCGTAATTACGAATCTAATTATTTTGAATCCCTTTAAGAAATTAAAGATTCAATATTAGTCGTCTGATTGGTCGCAAAAATAATCAATGCTCTAACACTCTATCATTCAGTTGTGTACAATAATTTTTGAATCTCTTCACAACCAAATTTCAACTGTTTGGGTCTATGCTAGGAAACCAAACTATTCACTTAATTAAATACGTATGAAACTCAAACCTATTAAAATGCTGTCATGCATTTCTGCATTATTATTATGTCTCTATTCTTGTGATGAGGTAGATTCAGAAGATGTGGTACCAAGTGAACTAGTTACGGATTACACACTAATCTATTCGGAAGTTTCCAACAAAACGGAAGCTTGCGCCAGTATCAGGACTCAAGGAAATCAATTCGATCGAGAAGATGTTATCCTAAATCCACCCAGTCATGTCAGCTTCAATGACGAATGTTTAGAACTTGATGCTTTTCTAGTCAACGAATATTGTACCGATTTTAATGGGTACGTTGATGAGGGAATATTCAGGTTCGCTCTTGAGACCAGAAACAACGTTAATCAACTACAGTATCAAAACGCTGTTATTCTACAACCAATTCAGTTTTCAAATAGTCAGCCCATAGTTAGAGGCCAAAGCTATGAATTTGAATTGGTAGGAACCACACTTAATGAAGGAGATGAGATTGAAATTGAAATCAATTCCCGAGTTACTTCCATCACAATTCAGGAAAACGGTCAGTCTATCTCGATTGGTGGATCTGATACAAGTGTCATTCCTGGAAACACTGTAGAAGTATTCATTAGAAGAACAACCAGGACAGATTTCATTGACACGCCTTCAGAAGGCTCACTTGAAACAATGTATGAAGCTGTTCAAGTTATCGCTGTTCAATAACCATCTAAATCTGAAAACAATGAAAAAGCATCTATTCTTAATCTCAATGATTGTTTTCCTGTTGCCCAATGTGTATTCACAGGAAGCAAGTAGAACAACCGTAGGATCCGCCATTCATATAGGAATTGGCAATGATTTTAAACCAGATAATGGAACTGTCTACACCAATAGAAGTTATGGTGCAGTTACATTTGGAGGAGAGGTTTATGCTGTAAATGGAATTATGAAATACAGTGCAGTATTCTTTAATACTTCCGAGTTTCTAACAACCGCTACGGCAGAACCAAACCATATTTTCAACCAATATGCTTTCATGATGGGAAATACCTTTGGTAATAATTTTAAACTACACTACCAGGTTGGAATTGGCGGAGTATTTGGAAGAAAACGTGGGGATACCATTATACCATGTGAAGGAAGCTTCAATGAATATCATCGCATAAGGTACAAAGCAGTTGGGTTTCCTGTGAGAGCGGGATTCCGGTGGACCGCAGGACCGAAATTTGCTTCCGGCATTGACTTAATCGCTAATTTCAATGCGGAAAGTACCATGTGGGGTGTGGTAATCTCTTTTGAAATGGGACAGCAGCATTAGAATCAGTGAACAATAATTATTACATCAGGAATCGGCTAATATTGTCGATTCCTGATGCTTATATAATACTTTTAAAATGAATCATTTGAATAATCAAAAAAAGAAGTGTTCTATTGAACACCCCTTTTTACACACTCTACCACCGTTAGATTCACTTTAATTGTTGTGTGGAATCTACTCGCTTTATTGTTTTATTATTTTCTTAGTAATTACACGTCCATCAAACTCTATCCTGAGCAGGTACATTCCTTCAGGGTATCCAGACATATCAATTTGAAACTGCCTTGTAGTAATCGGTTTCAGTTGTAGTTTCCCATTTATATCTGTAAGAGTAATACCCACTTCTACTTCAGTGGAGATCTCCAGCATATTAATTACTGGATTTGGATAAATATTCAATTGGATTTCTTCTTCCACATTCAGCGGATTTGGACCTTCTTCCACTCGAATGGTCCAATTCTGATTGGTTATGCCATCTTCTGCTGTAACAGTTATGATTACATCATTGGTAAAATCAATAGCAGTTCCACTTTGGGGATTACTTGTAGCACCTTCTGATAGAGCGAATAGAGGAGTAAGATTGGTGATATCAGTTCCAAATTCTACTGTTGCCTCAATAGTGTGAGTTACTGAATTTATTTCAACCTCCTCAGCTTGCCCGCCAAATGTAAATTCTATAATATCTGTACCTGTTCCGGGTGCTTCATCAACAGAAACTGTTATTAACCATTCCTGAGTATCAACCCCATTTTCTGCTGTTACATTGATGAGAGCTGAACTAGTAAAATCAATACTTGTCCCACTTTCAGGATCACTTGATGCACCATCGGAAAGGGTAAAAAAGGCAACCAGATTTGCAAGGTTTGTTCCAAACTCAACTGGAATTTCAATGGTATGATCAACATCATTTATCACAGCATTCTGAGATTGCTCTGCCAAAACAAAACTTAGTATATCTGTTTCATCACTTGCATTTTCATCAAACTCTTTGACTTCTACCGTCCAATCTTGAGTGGTTGTTTCGTCTTCCGCCACAACAGAAATGATCACTGGATTTGTAAAGTCGATTATTGAACCACTTACAGGGTCACTAGTGGCTCCTTCTGACAGGGTAAATACGGGGGATAAACCAGTAAGATCAGTTCCGGATGCAACAATAATGCTAACCGTGTGATCATTCAGATCAATTATTGCCTCATTGATTTGTACTTCAACTACAAAAGACAAAATATCTGTATCCGTATCAGGTTCTTCCCCATCTTCGCTCACAGAAACAGTCCATTCCTGAGTTGTCACACCATCCTCTGCCGTAACTGTAATTATTCCGGTACTACTAAAATCAAAGCTTGATCCAGACTCTGGGTTGCTGGTCGCTCCTTCAGAAAGAGTGAATGTCGGGATTAAACTGGTAAGATCTGTTCCGAATTCTACTTCAATACTTATAGAGTGATTTTCTGTATCAATAACAGCATTTCCGGTTTGTTCAACAAGTGAAAAACTTAAGATTTCGGTTTCTGTATCTGGTGTTTCGCTATCAATGTTTACGGTAATTGTCCAATCCTGAGTAGTAACTCCATTCTCTGCAGTTACTGTTATGATCACTAATTCTGTAAAATCAACGATGGTCCCACTTTGTGGATCACTGGTTGCGCTTTCCGAAATTGCAAAAATTGGTATCAAATCATTAACTGAAGTACCAAATTCAACTTCAATCTCCACAGTATGATTAACAGCATCAATTGAAGCTGGTCCCGTTTGTTCATCGAATTCAAAAGACAAAATATCTGTCTCGTTATTTAATTCTTCAGAAACATTGATGCTCCAATCTTGTGTATCAATTCCATTTTCAGCGCTTACTGAGATAATTACCTCATTGGTAAAATCTAATGAAATTCCACTTTCAGGGTTACTGGTAGCACCATTTGATAACGTAAACGTTGGAACTAATTCTGTGAAATCAGTGCCACGTGCAACAGTGATATTTACTACGTGCTCTTCAAAATCAATATCAGCAGCCCCTGTCTGTTCTGGTAACTCAAACGACAGTATATCTGTTTCCGGACTTAATGCTTCTAATACTTCAACTATCCAGTCCTGTGAATTGATGCCGTCTTGAGCTGTGACCGCAATCGTTGCTGCTTCAGAGAAATCAATTGCGCTCCCACTTTCCGGATTACTGGTGGCTCCCTCTGATAATACAAATGCTGAAACAAGTTCAGTCAAATCTGTTCCAAATTCTACTTCTACCAGTACCGTGTGATTGGAAAGATCAATATCAGCATCACCTGTTTGTTCTGGTATTGTAAAACTTACAATATCTGTTTCTGTATTTAGTGCTTCAGAAACTGTCACAACCCAATCTTGATTAGCTTCGTCATCCTCAGCTGTTACAGAAATGGTTACATCCTCTGTAAAGTCAATGGAAACACCACTTTCCGGGTCACTGGTTGCTCCAAACGAAAGGTTAAAGGATGGATTCAAATTGGTCAAGTCAGTTCCAAATCCAACTTCAAGCGCGACAGTGTGATCTTCTGAATTAATAATTGCATCTTCTGTCTGTTCATCTAATTCAAAAGACAATATATCCGTTGCTGTGTTGGGTGCATCAGTAACGGTTATTACCCAATCTTGATTACTTCCACTTTGGGCAGTAACAGTTAAGGTAACAGGGTTTGTGAAATCAATGGTGTCTCCACTATTTATATTACTTACTGCTTCATCAGAAAGAGTAAATGTTGGAGCCAGGGAAGAAACATCTGTTCCAAATTCCACTTCAGCTACTACAGTATGATCTTCAAGATTAATCTCAGCATCTACTGTTTGTTGCTCCAGTATAAATGACAATATATCTGTCGCATCATTAATCACATTAATTGTGACAGTTTCGGATGAAACAAACTGACCATCAGTCGCTTCTACAGTGATCTCGAATGTTCCAAGTTGATCACTGGAAGGAGTCCACGAAAATAAACCTGTTAAAGCGCTTAACTCCATACCGTCTATTTGCGAATTCTCTGAAATGCTGAAGGATATCTCATCATTTTCAGGATCATTGGCATTAACAGTAAAAGTAAGCTCGCTTTCAGCAATGGTGCTCTGATCGGATATTGGGTCGATTACTGGAGCTTCATTGACATTATTAATTGTGATTGTAACTTCATCGGTAGTTGTTCTAACAGTTTCAACATCATCACTAACTTCAATAGTCAGAGTATAAACTGCTTGTTCTTCAAAGTCAATTCCAGCAGTTGTGGTAATTTGTCCATTCCCATCAATTTCAAAGAATCCGTCCTCATTCCCTGATATAATCTCATAACTCAGAGTTTGAAATAAATCTGCATCGGTAGCTTCAACATTACCAGCTAGGGTACCTGAACTGGAATTCTCATCGATAGCATTGCCGATCACATCGGTGATTGCCGGGTCAAACTCGTTTACATCATTGATATTAATCGTGATTTGCTGGATTGATTCAACATTTCCTAACCCATCATCTGCCGCACTTACTTCAATTACAAATTGCTGATTTTGCTCAAAATCGATAGTTACTCCATTATTATCAACTTGCAACTCTCCAGAGTTTGATCCTATTCTAAACAAGTTCTCCTCATTCCCTGAAATAATGCTATATCTTGAAATACCATCATTATCTTCAGCCACTACAGTACCGATCAGAGCTCCTGATTCGGCATTTTCGTTTATGCTAAATGTGTTGGTACTCGTAAAAACTGGAGAATCTGGATTGGAGAAAATATCAATCGTAATCTCAGCTGCGTCTGAAAATTCTCCATCACTTACTTCAACTGTTAGTGTAAAACGAGGTGTCGAAATTGGGTCTATTAAACCTGGGCTTTCAACCAATAATTCACCTGTACTCTCATCTATTGCAAAGACTCCAAGTTCATTTCCAGCAGTTATAGAATAGGACAACTGGTCATTTTCAGGATCCTGCCCTTGTAATGTTCCGATAATGGTTCCACTTTCAAGAGATGATGCGATATCAATATCTCTATTATTAAGAGATGGAGACTCATTTAAATCATTGAGTTGAACAGTAATTGTTTTCAATGTTCTTAAGTTACCATCTCCATTATCCGTAGCAGCAACTTCAATTTCAATTGCTGGAGTATTTTCAAAATCCAGATCAGCTTCAGCTCCAACAAATAGTTGTCCATCCTGGGTCAAGAGAAAATCAATTAACAAACCATTGTTCTCCAAAGAAAGTGTGATCTGGTCTCCATCTGCATCACTAGCTTCAACCTGACCGATAAATGTACCAACAGGGCTGTTTTCATCTACTGACAGAATATTTGTGCTAATGATTGGAGAATTATTAGTAGTTACTTCTACTATAATGGCGTTACTCCCCGATAGATTAGGGCTGCCATTGTCAGACACCTCAATAGTTAGATTATAGGTACCAGCACCATTGTCAGCAAGTAGGAGAGAATTTGCAATTGAAATTTCACCCGTGGTTTCATCGATTATAAAAATATCACTGGCGTCAGAATTTGTGATTTCAAAACTATAAGATTGACCTTCATCCTGATCTTCGAATGAAACTGTGCCGATAACTGTCCCATTACTACTTTGATCACTAATAATGAGTGTAGTCCCTGTTACAACAGGAGCTTCATTAATATCATTTAAATCTATTGCAATTGTTTCTGTTGCCTGTAAACTTGCTACAGCATTATCCTCAATAGTTACTTCTAAAAAGAATCTGTTCTTTGTTTCAAAATCCAGTTGAGTAGCATCAGCTACAATGAGGTCCCTGGTAAGAGGGTTAACAGCAAAAGCACCATCCTCTGAGTTAAACCCAACAATATTTACAACATCACCATCTGGATCAGACACTGAAAGTGAACCTAACACAGATCCGTTTGTAGTATTTTCATCTACAACGAATTCCGTAAGATTGAATACAGGCGGGGCATTGTCAATGACATCAATTGTTAAAGTGATTTCTGAACTCAATTCACCTGGACCTTGATCAGTTGATCGGAAAGTTAGATCAAATGCAGTTGTTGAAGATGCTTGTAAAGCAGCTACGTTTGCTATTGTGAGTTTGCGAGAATTGTCATTGTAGGCAAATATGCCCTCATCATTGCCACTAATCAATGAAGTAATTTGAGAATGACCTTGTGGGTCTTCTGCGATCAAAGAATCAATGATTACACCGCTCCCAATTGTACGGCTGATTGATATCGATCCAACTCCTGCGTTATCAAAGAAAAGAACAGCTGGGGTATTAGGGCCATCATTTACGATTATCGTAAAAGTGCCTTCATCTTCCACATCATCATTCCAGATCTGTAATCTATAGTCAGTATTTGGGGTAACATCAAGGTTGGTTTGCCCATTAGCGTTTTGGTCACAAATAATTGTATTTCCTCCGCATTCTTCATAAGCTGCAAGTCTGAAATCTCTTGCGGCGGTAAGAGGTCCATCATCATCTGTATCAACTCCAGCAAGTGTAATTCCTACCCTCACATTTGGACCTGAATTGAATGTGTACCAAACATCATTGATTGATCCAAAAATATCACAGTTTACTTCTCCACTGAAGAGTGCGGCACTCGTGTTGTTACCGTTGGTAGGTGTTCCTTCTCCCTGCGCAAACACGGTCAAGACTTCAGCAGTCTCACAATCATCGTTTGCCGGAAGTTCAGGTGTAGGTTCACTTGTTATTGTTAGTTCAAATTCTCCAATTGCATTACTAAACCCATCTAATAATATCAAATATTCTACACCAACTTCAGAGTTAAACCCTAGTCTTGACTGGAAACCAGAACCACCGCATTCACCTGGTATACCGGCATCATCATTTCCGGCAACACAGATTAACCCATTATCACAAGAACCAGTAAAAAGGCTTAATGATGTATCACTGAATGAGTTAGGAGAGCATGTATTTAAAGTGATAGTTTCTCCATTTCCAACTATCCTATACCAGACTCCTAAACCAGTATTGTTAGAACCACAATCCGGTGCGATACTTGCATCACTTGTGGCAAAAGTAGTATTGCCTGTAACTATACTATTTACAAATACTTCGATAGCATTACTACACAAGTCATTTTCAGGAGTCAGGTCATTCACTGAAACGGTCCATTCCTGTGTTGTAGTGCCATCTTCGGCAGTTACTACGTATGTTTCAGTAGCATCTGACAAATCTATTTCTTCACCGCTTCCTGGTGTGCTCGTTGCACCTTGCGAAAGTGTGAAATCTGGAGTTACCAGAAATTCAGATGGAATAGCGGCATCAAAAGAGACTTCATGGGTGTCATTATTGATATTCACATTACTTCCAGTATTTGGAGTGAATGTTAAGATATCTGTATCTGATGATGCAGTAGCCGCATTGACAATAGTGACAGTCCATGTCTGGAAAGTGCTGTCACTTGATAAAATTTCATATACTACAGGATTGCTAAAGTCAGCTTCTTGTCCTGATTGAACCGATGTTGCTGAAAAGATGGCCCCATCTGAAAGCGTGTACTCTGGACTTAGGGCTGTTAAATCTGCACTATTAAGCACGGTCACTTCTGCTGTATGCAAGGCTATATCAATTACCTCATTCCCTACTTCAAGGCCAGGAATATCAATCGCCAATATATCGTTTTCTGAAGAACAGATTGCTCCTCCATCGTCTATGGTCCATCCACTGTCAGTTTCTAATTGTGAAACAGCACCTGTTCCAAAACAGTGTCCAATTCCTGTTGCACCAAGGATCACATCTGGTTGTACCGTTTGAGCCGCAATGTTGATAAGAAACTTGTCATAATTTTGAGTGCTCATCCCAGCGCCACTCAGCATACCATCCATGCTAGTCACCTGACCAATATTCCAGCTACTCAAATCCTGATCAAACAAGGAAGCATTTTGGAACATATTGATCATGTTTGTGACATTGCCAACATTCCAGTTACTCAAATCCCCATTAAATAATGTTCTGTTAAAAGCGCCCTGCATATCTGTGACATTATCAACCTGCCATAGACTGACATCCCCTGTAAAACTGTTTGCTTCATTGAAAATTCCTGCGATATCTTCGACATTACTTACATCCCAATCACTGAGGTCACCATTAAATGATCTGGCTTGCCTAAACATTGTTCTCATACTTGTCACCTGGCTTAAATTAGGATTGTCTTCAGCACTAAATGCTTCCCCTGGCCAACCTCTAAAAGAACTTTCGAAACTTCTCCACTCTATGTCTCCCCATTGAAGTACATCTAGTAAGGTAGGTTCAAAGTAACCTGTGAAATGAGGGAATTCACCAATGATTTCCAGGGTGACTTCATTTTCCGTCGGGAACGTGGAAAATAGTTGCTCATCATTTGTAGTCAAAGATCCAATCTCCAGCACTACTCCATTTTCATCTTTCCATTGGTAACTAAAGTCGTACTCAAACTCACTATTAAATTCAAGGAACAAAAAGGAACCATCTTCTTCATCTTCATCTAATTCTGGTTGCCATAATGTAATAAATGGTTTAACAAGTTGCACCGTAACTACCCAATCCTGAGTAGTGACTCCATCCTCTGCGGTAACCGTATAAGTTACAGGGTTAGTAAAATCCTGAATTGTGATGGCTTGTGGTGAAATACTGGCTCCTCCTACTACAGTAACCTCAGTAAGCAATGAAGTGACATCTGATCCTTCCGTAACAAGTATATCAACTGTATGCACATCAGGATCAATTTTTACACTTGATAATACTCCAGCTAAGTTAAGAGCGGATATGTCTGTATCATTGTTTAGAATAACTGAGATAGTCCAATCCTGAGTAGTTGTTTGATCTTCAGCTGTGACTGTATATGTTGTTGTGCCGGATGTCAGGTCTATCGTCCCACCACCAGCAGGGCTTACAGTTGCACCTAGAGATACGGTGAGTTCAGGTGTGATGCTTGTGAGAACTCCTTCCGGAATAAGTCTAAGAATTATTTCATGATTCACATTATCAATAGTTGTTTCCTCTACTTGATTACTTTGTGAATCGAATGTTATAATATCTGTTTCATCGGATAGGTTTGCGGCATTTGTTACCGTTACGGTCCAATCCTGAGTGGTGCTATCGGAAGAAATTACTTCATAAACAACCGGGTCCGTAAAGTCTTGAATTACTCCTGATGCAGGATTAATTGATGCTCCTGTGGATATTGTGATTTCAGGTGCAAGTTCTGTCAATTCAGCCGAATTCAATATGATAGCTGATACCGTGTGATTCGCATTGTCAATAACTGCATCACTGATCTGAGCACCAGGTATTTCAAAAGTGATAATATCTGTTTCAGAGGAACACAATTCTCCACTATCATCAATAGTCCAATTATTGATTTCCTCTAGTTGTTCTTTGGCGGCATTACCGATACATCTGTTTAGACCAAGTGCTCCCAGAGTAACATCATTTCGTACATCTTGTGTTGCCAGGTTGATCAGAAACTTATCATAATGCTGAATACTCATTCCAGAATTTGACAGCATGTTTGACATATTGGTCACATTGCTGAAATCCCAGCCACTGATATCCTGATCGAAATTGGTTGCATCCCGGAATGTATTCACCATTCTGGTAACATTGCTCACATTCCATTCACTGATATCTCCATTGAATCCAGATCCTACGAAGGTAGATTCCATATTAGTGACATTACCTACATTCCAGTTGCTGATATCACTATTAAAACTGGGGCAGGTATTAAACAACCCTTGTAGCGTCCTGATTTGACTCATATCCCAGTCGCTCAAATCAGCATTGAAATTAGGGTTATCGCTGAATGCCCTGAACATATCAGGTCCCTGGCTTAAATCAGGCGTGTCTGTAGCACTAAAATCAGTGCCTGCCCAGTTTCTGAAACTTTCTCTCATACTTTCCCAGATAATATCTCCCCATTGGTTTACATCAAGCAGCTGATCCTTTGGATATCCAGTGAAATGTGGGAATGTTCCTATGATTTCAAGTGTGAATTCACCAGCTGGAAGGTCAGTTATAAAATTTTCATCTGAATTGTGTCTCCCGAATGATACGATTTGACTGTTGCTGTTTCTCCAAATGAAGTTGAAATCATAATTTTCTCTTTCATTGATTGAGATATTCAATTCTCCTCCTAGTGAGTTCCATGAGGTGATAAATGGACGCTGGACAATTGTCGAAACAGTCCATTCCTGAGTAGTGACTCCATCCTGAGCTGTTACTGTATAGATCACATCAGTCGAAAAATCCTGCACCTGGCCAGAACCAGGAGTCACGCTAGCAGCTCTTGAAATTTCGAAGGAAGGTGTTAGAGCTGTTAAATCACTTCCTGCATTGAAGAATACAAAAATTGTATGGTTATTCAGGTCTATGAATGACTCACCAACCTGCCCTGATAATCCAAACGATTCAAAATCAGTTTCCTCACTTAGCAACACATTGGCACTTACTATCCAGTCCTGGGTGGTAATTCCATCTTCTGCAGTTACTGTATATGTAAATGGACCATTGTTAAAAGTAATTTCCTCATCGCTTCCTGGTGAAACAGTTGCATTGTCTGAGATAGTTATTTCCGGAGTAATGTTGATAAGTTCTGCAAATGGTTCTAAAGTAAGCTCAATTGTATGTGCGTCTGCATCAATGGTTACATCTTCTACTTCACTATTATCTAATTCGAATGAAACAATATCTGTTTCGGTGTTTGCGGGTGTCAATGTTACCGTCCATATCTGAGTAGTGGTACCATCTTGTGCGGTTACGGTATATTCTATGGAATTTGTTCCGGATAGTGTGAAATCACGAGCTGCACCACTCAAAGGGTCGATGGTAGCTTCTCTTGATACTTCAACGGTAGGAGTGAGCCCATCGATACCCAGTACAAATGGATATTTCAAAGTGATCCTGTGCAAATTCGAATTGATTTCAGTTTCTCCAATTTGTCCTGGTATTGAAAATACTGTAATGTCTGTCTCTTCACTTGGCAGTACATTGGTGTTGACAATCCATTCCTGTGCGGTGGTACCATCTTCGGCGGTTACTGTATAAGTAAAACTACCGGTACTCATGTCAATAGCTACTCCACTTATTGAGTTCACTGTTGCTCCCTGAGAGATCGTAAATTCGGGAGTAATATCAGCAAGAGACCCAAATGGAATCAAATTCAGGGTGATCACGTGATTTACCTCATCTAAATCAATTGAAACTATGGAATCTGATCCAGCAGAGTTTTCTGCCAGGTTAAATGTCAGGATGTCCGTTCCAGTCAAGGCAACACTTTCCTGAGTGACGGTCACCGTCCAGTCTTGCGTAGTGATGCCATTTTCAGCGGTTACGGTATAATTAATTGGGGAGGTAAAATCCTGAACTGTATTGGATGCAGGAATTGCGGTAGCACCAGGAGATAATGCAATGACCGGAGTAAGATCAGTAACATTTGCACTCTGGATCACACTAAGCGTGATTGTATGGTCTGTGGTATTGATTACTTCATCAGTTGCCTGTAATTGGGGTATTTTAAAAGACACAAAATCTGTTTCATCCAAACAAACCTGAGTATTTGCATCATCGATTGTCCAGCCATTGTCGATGAGAGATTGTCTGGCAGTTGCTGACTTACAAAAGGTAAGTTCCGATGCACCAAATGCTATATCTGGAGTAGAATCATCTACTTGTGGCGCCCAGCCAATCAAAGTCTGATCGTAGTTTTGAGGGGTAAGTCCTGATCCATTAAACATTTGATCCATATTCGTCACCAGACGGATATCCCATGAACCCAGGTTCTGGTTAAAATCCTGTGCACGGAAGAACATTCTACGCATGTTGGTAGTAGCCTCCAAGGTCCAGCTACTGATGTCTTGATTAAAACGTGAGTCCAGAAACATATCACTCATATCGGTTACTTTTCTGACGTCCCAGTCACTGATATCCTGATTAAAAATCGTTTGGGTGCCAGCATTGGTACCACGGAACATTAAAGACATATTGGTCACATTGCTTACATCCCAGTTGCCAATGTCTTGATTGAAGTTTCTGGTTTCCCGGAACATATTGGCCATATTGGTTACACTCCCAACGTTCCAGTCTCCGATATTGCCATTGAATGCTCTGGCATTCCTAAACATCGATAACATATTACGTACATTTCCAACATTCCAGTCGTTCAGGTCTAAGTTAAATGCCAAGGCATTTGCAAACATTCCTTGCATGTTTGTAACATTTTCGACATTCCATTGATTGAGATCTCTGTTGAAAGTATTGGTATTGAAGAACATGTCTCTCATGTTGGTTACATTTCCAACATCCCAGGTGCTGATATCTCCGTTAAAGGCCTCTGCATCATCAAACATTCCTTGCATATTCGTCACATTAGAAACATTCCAGTTATCCAGATCAGAATTAAATGCTCTTGCTTGTCTGAACATCTGAAACATACTGGTGATGTTGCTTACATCCCATCCATTCAAGTTGGAGGTAAACCTGAAAGCTCCACGAAACATTCCAGATAAACTGGTTACATTTTCATTGATCACCCAACTGCTAAGATCTGCGTTGAAGTTCTGAGCTCCAGCAAACATTTGAGATATACTGGTTGCATTACTAATATTCCAGCCGCTGATATCAGAGTCGAAAGCTCTGGCTCCTCTGAACATGTCTCGCATATCCTGAATATTACTTACATCCCAGGCGCTTAGGTCTGAGTTAAAAGATCTGGCGTCAAAAAACATTTGAAATGTAGTAGTTGCATTGGAAAGATCAGGCACATCTGTTGCACTAAAACTGACTCCCGGCCAGTTCCTAAAAGTCTGGTTAAAACTTCGCCACACAATGTCTCCCCATTGATTGACATCCGTTAGTGCGGCGATGGGATAACCTCTCTGAAGGTGAGGGAAGTCTCCTGTTATTTCCAGAAGATAGCTTCCGGCATTGGGAAGCTCAGTGGCAAATGCACCATCTGCACTGGTATGTGTCCCGGAAATTACCTCGCTGCTATCCGCAGCATTCTTCCAGACATAGGTGAAATCATAAGTAAAACCACCATTCAGAGGAATAGATATGGTTTCGGGACTAGTCGTTGTAGTCCAGGTAGTAACAAATGGTTTTATCTGACTTTTTGCATTAAAATGTACCAATAGCGTTAAGACTAATGACACAGTAATTAGTATTCTTCGTTTCATGATAAAGCATTAAATCCTTCAATCACATCAGCATCAACCCCAAATTGAATCTGTTGATATGCTAATTGCACTTTCTGGATATTAAATTTGGTTTTGCAAAGTTGGAGGCTGATAAAGGAAGAGGCTTGCAATTTTCCGGCAGGAAGTATCAAAAATCCGACATGAAGAAATACATTCCTGTCTCCTACTGCCACTTAGATGGATGCTCATTGCGATTTTGAAACTAGATAAACAGATTGCTTTGAATAGACTGAATTAATTCTGGTTACTCCCAAATCAGAAATAACAACTGCTTTCAGCTTGCCCTCAAATACGGTAATAATTACATTTTTAAGAGAATCACTTCTTCCATAATACTTCAAACGACCTAATTCCGAATCAAAAATTTTGTTTGATATGTGGAAGTATTCCAATCCTTCAAAGACATCAGGAAACGCAATCATTAAAGGTTTCGGATTAGAACTATCAAAACTCTGAAGCATTCCTATAATACCACTCTGATTTATTTTGTACAAGCAGCATTCTTCTGACATGCTCAGATCCTTGATTAAAAAAAGCTCATAGATTTCATTATGAGATAGTTTCTTCCACCAATTCGACTGAATGTCAGTGAAAGATTCTTTTTGATTACGATGAATCATTATTGTGCCCATTTACCCGTTAGTAATCATTCAACCTGTCCCTAGGAACTGTCCATTTCCTACCTACAAAAAAGGTTAAAGTAAAATTTGGGGGCTTGTTGAAATCAGACAAATGGTAATACAAAACCGGCCAATCTGTTTAAAAAAGTCGAGTTTTTGAAAGAGCCCAGCAGGAACAGCGCAACCATTTTCTTCAAAAGTCGGTTTCGATTTTATGAAAACGCCAAGCCTGCTAATCATTCTGTTGATGTTCAACCTTTGTGTTTATGCTCAAGGTCTCAAAGCATATAGCAAAGAAAAATCATATTCATTGTCAGACACTTCTCTTGTGAACAAATGGCTTGATTTGGCACATGATTACAAGTTCGAGGTTGATAATCTTGATTCTTCACAATACTGGGCAAAGAATGCCTTAGAATTAGCATATCATATCCAATACCTGGATGGGAAAAAAATGGCCCATTATACTATAGGGCTCAACTATTCGACACTTGATGAAAAGGACAGTGCAATAACAAATTTCGAAGAGACAATTAAGCTGAGTAGATACTTACAAGATTCCTCTTGGCTTTCAAAATCGGTTCAAGCTGCTGGTAGAGCATATAGTTTTACCGGTAGATATAAGAAAGCATTGGAATATTATTTGGAGTCACTTAAAATAAGAACTGTACGTGGTGATAGTTTAGGGATGACCTGGCCATTGAACAATATCGGAACGATCTATTTTCGTCAGCAGAATTTTGACAAGGCATTAGAGTTCTATACCCAGACCTACAACATTGAAAAGAAACTCGCACAACCTATTGAACAAGCCTCATCACTTGGAAATATTGGTCTTGTTCATATGAACATGGAAAATTATGTGGAAGCTTTGATCCATTTGGGTAGATCCTACAACATACTTGATTCTCTCGGAGAAACATGTAGAAAGACCTATCCAACAATAAATATGGGTTCTGCTTTCAGAGATTTAGGTAATCTGGATGAGGCGTTGAAATACTACCAAATTGCTTATGAAACAAGTAAGGAATGCGAATACACTGAAACTATGTGTACCGCCCAATATGGCATTGGGTTAATCTATTCTGATCAGGGGCGCAATAAATTGGCTGAGGAGTGGCTAATAGACTCATATAATCTGGCTAAACGTCTAAATCTGAAATCTACTTTAACTGATATCACAAAAACTTTGTACGAGTATTACAAAAAGAAAAAGATGTATAACGCCGCTCTTCAATTCCTGGAAGAACATCAAAACCTAAAAGACGATTCCTTCAACGAAGAGCTAACAGAACAACTCACTACTCTCGAGTTAAATTATCAATTTGAAATAGAAAGAGATTCACTAGAATATCAAAATCAAACGGAACTATTAACACTTAACGCAGAATTAAAGCAACAAAAAATATTACAGTATTTAATAGTTTCAGGCCTTTTGGTGGCATTAGTTTTTGTTTTCATATTATATCGTAATTACAGATTGAAGCGAGCGGCCAATTTCCTCCTGGAAAATAAAAACCGCATTCAGTCGGAGAAGCTTGTACTTGAAGAAGCATCAAGAAAGCACTTTGAAAATGAGAATAACAAGAAAGCCAGATCGCTGACTGCCGCATCCATACAGATGCTAGCACTAAATGAAAAAATAGCTGATCTTATAAATCACTTAAATAATAGCAACAATCTAGACGAAAATGGAAGGAAATTGATCCTGAAAGAGCTTGCCAAGCTGAGAGACTCTGAAAGTCAGTGGGATAGTCTAAAAATTCATTTCGAAAGTGTGCACCCATATTTCTTTGAACGATTGGAGCAGTTCTACAATGACCTTTCTACGAACGACTTCAAACTTTTAGCTTTTCTAAAAATGAAACTATCAAATAAGGAAATAGCTGTCATATTGAATGTGACGACAGGGGCGGTGGAGCAGGCAAAGCGACGACTCAAGAAAAAAATCGGTATGTCACCAGATGAAACTGATATCCTTGCATTCATTGATAAAAGTATTGAATCAATTCATCAAAATTGATCATTAAAACCCAATTAAGGCATATTTCATCATGCTGTAGGGTATTTGTAGGGTAATAGGTTTAGAAATTAGAACACCCTGCAAATTAATTTTACATAGTTTCTACGGAACATCATCTGTAAAAATGGAGTGGATATTCCATTTCTCGGAAATAATATTTTGGGGTAAATAAGGTGTAAAATGAAACCAGTCACAAAATACACGAAAAGCGGCAGAATCAATATTGCCTATCAGATATTTGGGTCAGGACCAGTCGACCTGGTGTATGTACCAGGATGGGTATCTAATATCGATTTGATGTGGCAATGTCCTGAACTAGTGCATTTCCTTAAGGAGATGGGCAAAATAGCTCGGGTAATTTTATTTGATAAGAGGGGTACTGGATTGTCAGATCGACTCTCTGAATTGTCCACTCTGGAGGAGCGTATGGATGATATTAGAGCAGTAATGGATGCTGTAGGTTCTCAAAAGGCTGTCTTGTTCGGACATTCTGAGGGAGGCTGTGCTTCAGCGCTTTTTGCTGCAACTTATCCTAACAGGGTGACTTCACTCATCATGTTTGGTTCATTTGCTAAAAGAAAATATTCCCCTGAGTATCCTTGGGCACCTACTGACGAAGAAAGACAGGAAGTGTACGATATGATTGAAACAAGCTGGGGAGAGCCAGCGATGGGATTAGAGAACCTTGCTCCTTCTAAAGCTGATGACAAAACTTTCATGGAATGGCTCGCAAATTACTTTAGGTCTGGAGCTAGCCCAAGTGCAGCCATGGTGCTTACCAAAATGAACACTGAAGTAGACATAATAAATATATTGGGCTCGATACGAGTACCTACAATGATCCTTCAACGCAAGAAAGACATTGATGTAAAAATTGAAGAAGGGAGATTCCTGGCCAGTCATATCCCAAATTCGAAATTGGTTGAAATGGATGGAGACGACCATTTGTTTTGGATAGGAAATACAGAAGAAGTATTGGGTCATATGCAGGGCTTTATATCGGAAGAAAGAACTACTCATAAACCTGAGAAACAACTTCTGACTATTGTAGCTGCACGTATTTTATCAGATACAAACGTATATCCTGAATGTGAAGAATTCATTCTCAATTTGGTAAATCAACACAAAGGAAAGCATGTCCATAACAACCAGAAAATGTTAATCACTTCATTTGAAGGACCTAGTAAAGCAGTGCATTTCAGTCTTGACTTGTTGCATATCGCAAAAAACAAAGGAATAGATGTTGCTATTGGTATTGATATGAAAGAAGTAGATCTACACGAAGCTCAATTTATTTCCAACAGGACTGAGCGATATGTGAATTCACTACTTCAGGAAATTCAGGCTAATCAGATTTTTATAACCTATACAGTAAAATATCTATTGTCAGGAACTGGATTAACATTTGAAGAGAAGTCTACCATATTTGACATGATCACAGGTGATCCGATTCCTCTTTTCGGGGTGTTGGATCCAGATCATATTGATGCCTGTGAGAAACCTCTCAATGAAACTTCTCAAAAAGATACTTTTCTAGAAATGGTTCTGAACTGCATAAACAAGCACCTTACAAACGAATCATTTAATGTGTCTACGCTATGTAAGAGTATCGGAACCAGTGAAAGACAATTACAACGCAAACTAAAATCAACTACAAATAAGACTCCTAACCAACTTATATCGTCTGTTCGAATGTATAAGGCGAAGGAATTACTTCGTTTACAAAAGTATAATATTGCTGAAGTGGCTTATCAGGTTGGATTTACAAGTCCATCCTATTTTACAAAAAAATTTAAGGAAGAATTTGGCACAAGCCCATCTCACATTTGAGCTATGAAAATGGATTACAAGATATCTAGTCAATTCTCATTTAAGAAGCTACTGTAGTTTTCGATTTTTGATTTCAATCTTTCTTTAAGGTATTGATTGGATGACCCCAAGCTATTCAATATTTCTTTGGCTTCTATTTGGTATGCTCTTTTCTTATCATTGGACCATGAAACTGGTGGCTCTTGCAGGTTCGTAATCCTGTCAGCCAGCTTCACAATCCCAAATTCTTTCGGCCCTGATGAAATCCTATTCAAGCTATCAGCCATTTTCTCCTGCTTAGTTTCAAAAGCATCACTTTTTGTTAGCGCCAAAACACCCTTTGCAACTTCCTGACCAAATTCTGATTCAATCTCCTCCAAAGTAGCATCAGTATCTTCAATTGTATCATGTAAAATAGCGATCGGCAAAGCAAGTTCAAGATCAAATATTGGATCTTCCTTGTGGGCCATAATCACTTCCATACTCACATTTGCAATGTGAAGCAGGTAGTTGGCTTTCGTCCCTGGTACTTTCTGGGCACTATGTTTCTCGCCAGCGAATTTCATCGCTGATTGATATAATTCCTGTATCATGTTAATGAAATTTAAAAATTAACTACTGACTTTTTCTGGAGTTTGCCAAAAGCCCAAGCATTTTATAAAAATCTCCTTCCGTGTAATTGATTTCAGATTCTGTATCCACTCTATGGACAAGCACCAGATTAGAATCAGGGTAAATGCCTAGCATATGAACTCCTAATCCTGTATGAAAAAAAGAATTGCGTTTTGTGTTCTCACCTGGAACTCTTACTCTCCAAAGCATTCCATATGCATTACCATACTTTGGATTATATACCGAATATGGCTTTGTACTCACGTCAATCCATTCTTCTGGTATAATTTGCTTTCCATTCCACTTTCCATGATTCAAATATAATTGACCATACAAAACCAAATCTCTAGCCGACATTCTGAAATGGTACGCAGGAAATTTAGATTGGCTTCTTTCATATTGATAATAGCCATCCGTTTGCGGAATTTCAGTATCCTCACCTTCAATATCAATTGAAACAAATTCTCCCTTGAAATCTTTCATTCCAAGTGGTTTTGCAATCTCTCGGTCGAACATGGTATAAATGCCCTCTCCAGTCTGCTCTTCCAGGATTCCTCCCAAAACATTAAAATCCCAATTATTGTAATAATAGTATTCTCCAGGTTGATGTGTTCCCCTTTCTGGTCTATCTTTTAGCATAGCGTTATTAACCGCCGCTGCATTATGATAAATTCCAGATCTTGATCTAAGTAGATCTGCCACTCTGGCTTCCAGCTCAGGTGAGTTGGATTTTAATTCATTATCTGTAATGTTGAGTTCCCGAAGAGTTGCAGTAGTATCTATTTGACCTTTGTGAATTGCGATACCATAGAGAGAATTCATTAAACATTTACGCATAGAATGAATCAAATGTTTCTTGTCCGTTTCACCCCATTCGAAAATAATAGCTCCATCAATAGTGACTAGCATAGAAGAAGATCCACTTTCTTGAAGGTGTGCTTTGAGTATTTCTAATTTTTCGCTTGAGTATCCCTTCGATTCAGGAGAAGCATAGGAGAATTCAAAACTCTCCTGTGCATTAACATTAACTGAGATAATCGCAAGCACTATAATTGTCAAACTGAAATATCTCAATGCGAATGTCTTTACCATGTTTAGACCGGTTGTTTTTTAAAACTAAAGAAAAGTTTAACATAATTGTTTAATACATAAGGCCATGGAATAACAATAACATCAAGAATAACGGCTGTAACACAAATCCAAAAAAAAGATTGTGCGTTTTCTGTTACTGCTCCGGCATTATACATTGGCATATACACTCCAATGATCCATAGTGCCTTATAAAACAATTGCAAGAACAATAGAGGCATCATTTGAACAGGATACCTTACTCCAAAGCCCATCAAAGTGGCATAAGAGGCCCAAAATACAAATGCAACACCGGTAATAGTATCTAGCATTTCCCCGGGATTAAAGAGTGTTGAATAAGAGTCAAATGCTAGTCCCACAAAAGTGAGCAAGTAAAGCCCACGCATGATGACAATTCGCCACTTAGGCAAAATCTGAGTTTGATTGAGTGATTTCATTTTTATATCAAGTTTTTTATTGGTTGATGCAGCTACCAACCAAATGGTTGCACCGTTAACTAAAACTTAATTTATCATCAGTGAATGTAGAATCCAGCAATCATATTGTACTACCTTTGATCTCAAAATTGAAGTACCTTCCGGAATGAAAGAGATTTATTGCATTAATCTGATTGAATCAAAACACAGATACGAGGAAATGAGCAAGCTTTTCCAGGAGCTAAAGCTTGATTCGCCTATCTTCAGGTTTGATGCAGTGAGAGGTAGCCGCGTTCAAGGAATGGATGCTGACCTTACCGCTGGGCATAAAGGCTGCTTGTTATCTCACATGTGTTTGTGGTATCATATTGGTCAAAAACCTGGCAATGACTTTTATTTAATACTTGAAGACGACCTGCAGCTGAATGATGGAATATCAACTACATCTTTTAAAAAGGAGCTTGAAGACTTTATTGCAGGAATTCCTAAAAATGTCGGAATGGTACACCTTTCAAGAGACATCAATAAGATGTTCATCAAGAATAAGAGAATTTCTAAATACAAACCGAGATATAAAGTATTAGGAGATTTTCAAGGACATGAATTGAAGAAGTGCTCACCTTTGAATCCCTGGAGTACTGAAACAGGTGCCATATTATTTAGGCCCAGATATGCCAGAAGATTATTTAAGTATGCTAAATGGTCATTGAAAAATGACAAACGCATTCCATGGAGAAATAACGTGGACCTACTTGTTACCAGATTCCCTCTTGCCCATATTGGGGGTGCAATGGTTAAGGTATTTCAGCAAAATGTAATCAAGTCAGACCTGAAAGTGATTAATAAAGAGGAGCCTATTCAAGACAGGCCTCCTTTGTTTTATGAGCAAAAATTGTTTGATGATACTCCGCAGATGTTAACACCCTGGGAATAAGAATCACCTTAATAGTAGTTACATATACCCTCCTCACGGTATTACATCAATTAAGCTCAGCATCTAAATTAGCCCAATGAATTTATTATCTTTCATCGGGAAAAATACAAGACATCAGTTCATGAGAATTTTTTTAACCGATGATCATGCCATTTTACTTGATGGTTTAGTGAATTTATTGAGCAAAGAGGACTCATTTGAAGTTGTAGGAACAGCAGGAACCGTTCAGGAAGCCACTGACCAGCTTACTCGCCTCAAAGTTGATTTATTAATTACCGACTACAATCTACCTGATGGTGACGGACTTTCCCTCGTGCAAAAAGTGAAACGAAAATATCCGACCATCAAGGTTATTGTACTAAGTATGCACGATGAGGCTCATCTGGTGAAGGAAATTTTGAAGGAAGGTGTAGATGGTTATATCCTTAAAAAGGATTCCCATGAAGAGCTAATAAATGCTGTAAACGCAGTAAAAAACGGCAAAATATATCTTAGTAATGAAATCAACAAGATGTTGATGACCGGGCTTCATGGCACAGAAGAAACAAAATTGCTAACATCCAGAGAAAGAGAAATTCTTCAATTAATTTCCAAGGAATACACCAACAAACAAATCGCCGAGGAGCTTTTCATCTCTGAACGCACTGTAGAAACACACCGCAAAAACATATTCAGAAAAACAGGCACCAACAATTTGGTAGGGCTCATCAAGTTCGCTTATGCAAACAACCTGATTTAAGAAACTCTAAATTTTAAATACCTAAATCCTAAAGTCTCTACACTCACAAATTCCGACTCAAAACTCAATCATCTACGGGTTTTACGGTATATGAAAATGCCGGATTCCACTCTTAAAAACCGGTTTGAAATGGTGTGAACTTAGCCTAAAAACTAAAACACACACAGAGATGAAAATTATAGTTATCACAGCATTAGCCTTATTAGTGGCTTTTTCGATCAAAGCGCAAACGTTGGACGAAGTTGAAATCAAAACCATGAGTTTCGCTGAGAAAAAAATGAGAAAAGCGCCTAAAAGACTTTACATCGCGGAATTTGAAATCAATTATCAATTGATGGCCAATTTCACTGAAACCGCTCAAGGTGGGCGACAATTAGGAGGAAGCTATAGAGGTGATGCCACAGCTACTTTGATATTGGGTGTTCCGGGCATTGATGTAGATGCTCTTCAGGCAAATACCGACAAGCTATACGCAGAATATGTAGAAAAAATGGAATCCGCTGGTTTTGAAATAATTTCTCCAGATGAAGCTGCAAAAACAGACCTGTATTCCGAATGGACCAAAATGACTGGAGGTACGCCTAGTGAAGCTCAAAACCCAGGTTACATTCAGACTACTCCTAAAGATTTTGGATACTACAAGCAAAAAATTAAAAAAGGAAGAGCCAAGACCAGCATGTTCTATGCTCAACAATTGATCAAACTAAGTAGACAAATGGATGATGCATTTGTAGCTACTGTAAAAATAAATGTACCTGTTTTTGAAGATGCAGAATCAGGAGCTAGTAAAAGTTTGACAAAAATGGTAGGTGGAGTTGCGAAGGTTGTAGCAAGGGCTAATTATAGATTGACGCCCGCTATAGCAGTTCAAACCGGAAAGTTCTCTGGGGAGGTAGTACAAACTCAGGTCGCTTTTTACTATTCAAACCAAGCCCAGGGAATTTATACTTTAAAGAAAGACGCTTCCATAAGAGGAGTTTTCGATAATGAGAAGAAATACAAAGCTTCACAAGCTGCAGATGTTGATAACTGGGGATCTCAAATGGGTGCATTAACAGTGTTTAACCCAAGTGATCTTGAAATGAAGAGCATGCAGAAAGTGGAATGTGATCCTGAAAAATATGTAAAGGGTGCTGAATTGGCTTCCAAACAATTCGTTGATCAAAGTTTAGATCTGTTCTTTGAAGCTCTCACCAAGTAATTTGTTATGCACCAACTACGCATATTCGAAAGATGATGTGTGTAGTTAGTGATCCTCCTCTAGCAATAGAGGAGGTTTTTTGTTTTATAGCTATATTAAATCTCACATGGTAAAAATGAAACAAAAAATAGAAATCCTTCTTCTGGTCATGGTGACATTCATCCTTCTTGGTGGTAATAAATTGGCAGCTGATGAGGTAGCAGAAGACTGTACTTTCAAGGAATTCAATCTTTACGGCAAAGTACAGTTTGTAACAAGTTTCCCGGATATCAAGATTCAGTACGTAAACAGTTTTCCCGATATCAAGGTAAAGTATGTAAACTCATTCCCAGATGATTGTGGTGAATGGCAGGTGGTTGAGTCCTTTCCGGATTTTAAAGTACAGGTTGTAGAAAGTTTCCCGGACCTGAAAGTTCAGATCGTAGAGAGTTTTCCGGGAATGAATTGATATAATTTGTTTCAACAACAGATCTTGTGTAAAATCGTGATATGGACAGAGATCTCATCAACTTTCTCAAAAGTCATGGATATACCTATCAAATCCACAAATCGAAGCTAATTCACCACTTCAGATATAGAAAAGAAGGTTGGCATGTTGCTTTCATTCTGATTGTTGGGCTTTTCAGCGCCACTCTCTTGATACCTTTATATTGGTACATTTCACTCAGCATTTTTGTAGTAATTGTGAGTTACGCTTTGTGGCATCATAAAAACTCCAAAACAGGTCATATCAATATCTGGATGGATTTGGAGAAAGAACAAGTAGTGCTAGGAGTAAAAAATGACTTTCAAAAAGGATATAAATTATCGGATATTAATGACCTCACAGTACTTGATACACAATTTGGATTCATGGAAAGCATAAGAATGCCTGGCCATTATGACTTCATGAGAACTATCAACCTGGAACTGACCAACCAAAAAATGGTAACCATATTTCGGTTTATGGGTAGGGAGATTAGCACAACCACGGACGGTTCGGATGGCAGAGAAATAGAAGAGTTCACCTATCGTCTAATGAGATGGCTGAAGTCGGAGGTATTTCACGATACTTACTACAACTAAATCTGTAGTAAACCTGTTAAACTAAACAACTCAGTCAAATTTAATCTTAACGCTCCTTGAATAAAAGATTCCGAAAAATCGCATTTGTTGTCCCTCCAGGTGCACACTTATTGGACTTTGCCGGACCAGCCCATATATTTTATGAAGCCCAGGATTATGGAGCTGAAATTGAAAGTTTGTTTATCAATTTAGATCAGGAGACTCTGGCTACCACTAGCGCCGGATTGAAAGTCTCTGAACTTCATAATTTCAAGGATATTGAACTAATTGAGGGAGACCTTATTTTCATTCCGGGATTAGACGCATCTATTCTACTTCAACCAGATTTCACCCACAATATCTCTGAGTTTTTGAATTGGCTAAAGGAGCAACATTCAAAAGGTATAACTATTTGTACAGTTTGTACAGGTGCATACATTCCTGCTTTTGCCGGAATACTCGACAATCACAATGCTACCACTCATTGGAAATACCTCGACAGATTTGAGAAATCATTCCCAAGAGTTAATGTCATCAAAAACAGGCTGTTTGTGGAAAGCAATAACATCTATTCCAGTGCTGGAGTAGCTTCGGGAATCGATCTGGCATTATTTATTTTGGAACAACTATACGATTCCTACTTCACCGCTAAAATTGCCAGGGAAGTCGTCATTTACTTGAGAAGGGGCGAAGAGGATCCACAGCTAAGTGTGTTTTTACAATACAGAAACCACATGGAAGATAAGGTCCATTTCATTCAGGACTGGTTAGCACAAAATCTTGACAAAAAAAGCAGTGTTGATCAACTGGCAGAAATGGTGCACTCCAGTCCAAGAAATTTGACCCGGTTATTCAAAAAAGCTACGGGCACAACGATTGGGAAATATCTGGACCAATTGAGAGTTGCTCATGCAATCCATTTACTGGAAAGTGGAGATAAAGTAGAAGCTGTAACTAACCAATGCGGATTAAATAGCCCAAACCAGCTAAGAGAAATCCTTAAAAAGTACACTGGCAAACTCCCTTCAGAGTTGTCCTGATTCTGAGTATTGTTGTCCTAGTAGGTTTCTGAGGGTGTTCTTACCTTTGAATCAGGTCTAAACAATAATGAAATGAAAAGAATTATAATACTGTTATTGGTGGTAATACCAGTAGCTTTAAACGCCCAGGAACAACTTGCGTCAGCTTATTTTTGTCCTCCTTGTAACAGCAATTGTGATGAGATAGAATTTGAAAAAGCAGGTAGTTGTCATCACTGTGGAATGGAATTAATCAAACAAACCAAAGAAGAAAGAGCCAAACAAATGTCAAGTCAGAAAACAATAGCATTTTATCTGCAATCCGGTGTGGAAGTACTGGATTTTGCTGGACCCATGGAGGTATTTGCATATGCGGGATACGAAGTTTTTACAGTATCAAAAACCAAGGACCCAATAATATCTCAAGGCATCCTCACAATTGTTCCTGATTACAGTATAAAAGATGCTCCTGAAGCAGATATTCTGGCTTTTTTCGGAGGAAACTCAGGTGCGGCTTCTGGAGACAAAGAAGTAATTGAGTGGGTTAAAAACCAAAGTCCGGAGTATTATTTCAGTGTTTGTACTGGAGCATTCGTTTTGGCAGAAGCTGGTGTTCTGGATGGTCAAACAGTAACAACATTTCACGAATCTATACCAAGTCTGGAAAGCAGATATCCCAAGGCTAAAGTCTTAAAAGATGCCAGATATGTTGATAATGGAAACATCATCACAACTGCAGGAGTGTCTGCCGGAATTGATGGGGCTCTTCATTTGGTAGCAAAATTGCAGGGCTTGCTACTTGCAGAGCGAGCTGCTTTTTACATGGAATACGACAAATGGAGTCCAGGACAAGGTATTATACTTGATGAGAATAACCCATATAATGGTTACGAAATACCGAGTTGGGATTATCTAAACGAGATTTCTGGAACCTACGAATACCGAGATGGAAAACAAGTAGAAATTATGGTCTCAAAAAGTAGTAATCGCCTAACAGCTATCATTGAAAATGATCCCAGTCATCTATTTTACCAATCTCCAGACAGATTAATCAATGCAGGCAATGAAGAAGTCGAAATGATTCGAGAAAATGGTCAAATAATAGGTTTTAGAATTGCTCAAAATGAAAAACTCTTCAAGAAATTGAAGTAAAGATTGAATGGCTCCAACCAAAACACAAGTTGGAGCCTATTCGAAATCAATCAAAAACAATCTTCAAGAGATCATTGATCAAAATCCAATTCTCACCTTCAAGATCGTTGGTTTCAGAATACCCATTATAAGCGATCGAGATAGTGACATTCTGATCTGGGAAATGTAGCAAGTAGGAACTGTAGCTGGAAGTGCTTCCAGTATGACCATAGGCAGTCCCATATGGAGTGTGATATATTTCTATGCCTAATCCATATTCTTCTCCTGACCATTCAGGGTAACTAGCGGCATCTGATCCATCCGCAGTATCGGAAATCATCAACTCAAGAGTTGTTTCATTTATCAGGTTATGATTAAACAGATTTTGAACAAATGCATTCAAATCTTGCATATTACTAGCAATTCCTCCATCTCCAGTAGCAGCATCAGCAACTGCATAATGCATGATGTCCATGTATTTCTCTCCTCTTACAGCCAAATATGGTCTTGCCGTTCCTGCTGGAATTGGATCTTCATGTGTTCCCATCAGACTGTTTTGTAAACCAAGTGGTTGCGTGATATACAAGCCTACCGCATCCCACAAGGCCATATTTCTTGCCTCTTCTACTATCAATCCTAACAAAACATAATTGGTATTTGAGTAATTGTAAACTTCCCCGGGTTTTTCATAAGCTTCCAGGTCATAAATGTATTTTAACTTTTCCAGCTGAGTCTTTTTAAAATTTGGAATATTGACAGCATTAACATGATGCTCAACATCCAAATACTCCCTGATCCCACTCATATGGAATAGCAGTTGCCTAATCGTAACTTCATCCGCATTATCTATTCTTTCTACAATAGAAGCATCGATCCAATCACTAAGTCGATCATCAACTGATAGTACTCCTTCCTCATGTAATTGCATGATCAACACACCTGTGTATATTTTGGAAATACTGCCTATCATTAATTTGTGGCAAGACTGTAATGGAACACTATTTGGGATATCCGCCATACCAGACGATCCAGTCCAGGTTCCTTCTGGAGTGGTGACTGCCAATTGAATCCCAGTAGTCATCTTAGCCATATCATCAATAGCACTTTGGAATAAATCCGAATGAGGATGAGAGGCTGAATTATCTGCATATGTGAGATTGCAACTATAAGTCTCAGGACTTACCATTTCAGAATCTTCACAAGCAAACAATGAGATGATGATTATAATTATTAGAAGCCTTTTCATCTTAAATATTATTTTGGAATGGATAAAATTTAAAGCCAAGGCCAACAAAATGATGTAGGCTGGTATAAATATTAAATGGTATATCGACCATGGATTGATAGGTCATTGTGAGTGTCGGACTTGTTTCAGATTGACCTAATATGTATTCCAATCCTATTCCCAAAGAAGTATTTAAGGTAGGATTACCAAAGTCTGTTTTCTCTTTCCACTCACCCGATTCCTGAGTGAATACTGGAGCAGCCGCGAATGTGTGTGAATAACCTAATCCAAATCGGGCATTTGCACTCAATCTGCCAAAATGTTGTCTAAATCCAATCTCAGAATTCAGGAACGCGGCATTTTGCCAATTTTTATGATGATAAAACCCAAGATTCCCAGTAAGGTGCCAGTCGTGATTTTTCTTCTTTTTTAAAATCAATTCTGTACCTACGGTTATTGCCGGATTATAGGAATACCTCGTAAACCAGAAATTTGGAAGTGACGTACTTTGATCCAGAATGGATACTTTAATTGGGATTGGTTGCTGCCAGAGACTTTTTTGTTGACCATTAGCAAAATGGCACAAACCAATAGCAAACAACCAAATCAAAAGTTGCTTTTTCATAGTAAGTTTAGTTTGAGTTTTGACCTTTATTATCTGATTTCAGATAACTGTTTAAATGACAGAATGATTTTGGATTGGTTTCTACTTAATAAATAATTGTTGCTCCATGATACTTACAAATAATCCAAATAGAAGTTGATCCGTATAATTGAAAATGAATCAATCAAATGTTCTTATCAAGTTCGAACTGTCTGCCGTTCTTATTACTGCTATGGCTAAATTCCTCTTCATGGATTTCCTAAATTGGAGATTGTTTTTCACACTCACTGCAATTGCATTTTGGGTAGGATATGTAATTTGGCGTTACAAAAAAGACTCTTCAGTTTTAACATTTTGGGGGTTTCAGAAAAATCATTTTGCAAGTGTTTTTAAGTTATTAGCCCCCTTTGGGATTTTTAGTATTATTTCTTTCCTCTTGATTGGCTATTATCAAGGTACTATCAATGTCACCTGGCATATCATTCCAATCTTCTTACTATACCCAATTTGGGGAGTAATTCAACAGTTCCTTGTAGTTGGTATTGTGGCAGGAAACCTGAATGTTTATCCAGGTATAAATATCAAAAAATGGGTAATCATATTAATCACATCAACCTTATTCGCTGCAGTTCATTATCCCTATTGGTTGCTGGTAATTGGCACTTTTGTTCTGGCATTATTGTATTCATACATCTATCTCCAAAAGAAGAACCTTTTTGCACTAGGGCTTTATCACGGTTGGCTTGGAGCAATTTTCTTCTATACAGTTGTTGGTAGAGACCCGTGGGTAGAAGTATTTGGGGTATTTTAATTTCCACAGCGAACAATCACCCCTACAAATTGTTTTTTGTTCAACTAGAATTCATTAAATTCTAGACCGGGGCATTCGTTGTTAATCAATTGGTGTATAATAAATCTTCTTTTCGAGCACTGTTTTGCGTATTGATTCTGTTCGTCACTTTCACATTAGATGCACAGGACCAAGCTATGATTGATTCATTGAATGTTCTCCTTGAAAATGAGACTGACCAAAGAAAGAAAATTGATCTTCTAAACATTCTGGCCAGCAAATACAGTAATTCCGATTCTTCTCAAACCGCATATTATGCAAATCAGGCAATAGAACTATCCGCAGAAGATAATTACCCTGCAGGAAGTATTGATGCACTGTATCAAATTGGATGGGTCAATCTCAGAAAAAGACATTACGATAAAGCAATTGAGCTATTTCAATTAGTTGTTGACAGATCAAATGAAATCAAATACAATGAAGGATTAATTAATGGACTGAATGGCTTAAGTACTTCACACGGAGACCTGGGGAATTATCAGGAAGCACTTGAGCACGGTCGTAAAGCACTTCAATTATCTGAGGAGATTAATTATGGACTCGGTCTTGCTTACAGTTATCACAATGTGGGTGCATTAGAAGTTCAAATTGGGAATACTGACAAAGGTATGAAGTTGCTGCAAAAAGGAACTTCACTTGACATCCCGCTTGATGATTATGTGGATTTGATGCTGACCAATAGAAAGGGTGTGGTTTATGCCAACCTTGGAGATTTAAACAGAGCTCTGGATGCCTTCTTTCATGCATTAAGGATTGAACAGAAAAAGCAAAACCTAAAAGGGATATCTGGCTGTCTCAATAACATTGGTGTGATTTTCTATCAGCTGAAAGATTATGATAAAGCTCTCAAATACTACAATGAAGGATACAAAGTATTTGAAAATGTAAATGATAAATTTGGTGTAGCCACCTACTACAACAATGTAGCAATCATCTATCTGGAAACAAATCGTCTTGATTCTGCTCTGGTAAACTTTGAAAGAAGCATCAAACTAGGTGAGGAAGTAGATTTTAAAAGACTACTGGGTTGGAGTTATGACGGAATGTCCAAAGTATATCAGGCACAAGGGGATCTTAACAAAGGACTCTCATGGGCACAAAAAGCATTAGACGTCAGAGAAGCCATGGGAAGAAATAGAAGTCTTGCTCAGACCTACAATACCTTAGGAAAAAACCTTCTGCTCCTTGGTCAATTTGATGAGGCTTTGGAAGCGTATAACCAGGCTGTTACCATCTCGAAAGAGATAGAAAATCCTCTAAACCTCAGAGATGCAATGTTGGGAATAAGCCAATGCTATGAAAAGAAAGGTCTCTTCCAATCTGCTTATCAGGCCCACAAGGAATATCATGCACTAAATGACAGCCTGGTAAATGATGAAAACTTAAAAAACATCACATTCCTGGAGGCGGAGTACATTTTCCAACAAGAGAAAGATAGTCTACAATTCGCTCAGAACCTCGAGACTCTCTCGTATGAATTGGAATTAAACCAAAAGTCCAGAACTCAAAGGGTTACTTTCATTGGATTATCAATCATATTTCTGTTGCTACTTGTTTCATTGTACTTGTTTTATAAATCAGTCCAATCCAATAAAATGATCCTATCTCAAAGGGATGATCTGGATAAATTGAATAAAGCCAAAACAAGATTTTTTTCCATTATTTCTCACGATCTAAGAAACCCTGTTGGGCAATTAATTGGATACTCAGATATCATCTATAGAAGAATTTCTCCTCATGTCAGTGCTGATGAATCTCCAGAAATAGAAGAGATGTACCAGAACCAACAAAAGGCAGCTCAACGGATTCTGGAATTACTTGACGGACTGATCAATTGGGCTCTGAAAGAAGAAGGAATGGTTCCATACGAACCAGAGCTTCTCAAGATAAAAACCTGCATTGATCAAAGTGTTGCGCTTCACAGCATTCACGCTGATAATAAACAGATCAAAATAGATGCTGATATTGAGGACACCATGGAAGCTTGGGTTGATAAGAATTCATTGCTTGCTATTATCAGAAACCTCATTGGAAATGCCTTAAAATTCACCGATGAAGGAGGAGAAATTCAAATTATGGCCAATCAATCTAATGGCGCAACAGATATCCTGATCAGAGATAATGGAGTTGGAATCTCTAAAGACGACATGAAAAAGCTTTTCAAATTTAGCGACAACAATCATGTCACTCGTGGAACTTCCGGAGAAAGAGGGTCAGGTCTGGGACTTAATCTGGTACATGATCTCGTTCAGCTTAACCACGGGAAAATAAACTTGGATAGTGAAATAGGCAAAGGGACCACAATTATTCTTTCATTTCCATCTGAGCAATGATGTCAGACCTGCTTAAAAAACCATCTCCAAAAATTTAATTGACAATACTATTAATAAATCATAGTTTTATGGATAGATAAACTAAACATAATAATCACTATTAACATTTTTTATGGACGTTCAACAGGTATTCGAAAATAATAAGGAGTGGGTTCAGAGCAAGCTTGACATTGACCCAAAATATTTTGAAGAACTTGCAAAGGGACAACAGCCTCCTATTCTGTATATAGGATGTTCGGACAGCCGTGTTTCGGCAGAGCAGTTAATGGGTCTGGGTCCGGGTCAGGTTTTTGTTCATAGAAACATTGCTAACATGGTTCCAAATGCGGACTTAAACGTGATGTCAGTGCTGAACTATGCCGTAGCACACCTTAAAGTTGATCATGTTGTTGTTTGTGGGCATTACTACTGTGGTGGTGTTAAAGCAGCAATGCAATCGGCTGACCTTGGTATCTTAAACCCATGGTTAAGAAACATCAGAGATGTCTACAGAACTCATCAGGATGAGCTAGATAAAATTGCTGATGAAGATTCCCGCTACAAAAGACTTATCGAGCTAAATGTTCAAGAGCAGTGCATCAATGTAGCCAAAACTCCGGAAGTACAAGCAGCCAAAAAAGACAGAGAAATTAAAGTACATGGTTGGGTATTTGATATTGGGACTGGTAAGCTTATCGATCTAAATATCGATATTGATGCAGTAACTGATAAATTCTCTGATATCTACAAAATCGATTAAAATATGGAATTAGAAGTCTATCTGGCAGGTGAAATTCACAGTTCCTGGAGAGAAGATATAATCAATGGGAGCATTGACAAAGGTCTGCCAGTTAGGTTCCATACTCCGGTAGTTACTCATGACGCCAGCGATAATGTTGGGGTTGATATTCTTGGACCAGAGGATAAACCAGTCTGGAAAGATTACAAAGCAGCCAAAATAAACAGTGTCAGAATTAGAAAGGGTATTGAGGACTCTGATATTGTAGTTGTAAAATTTGGGGAAAAATACCGTCAATGGAATGCCGCATTTGATGCAGGTTACGCAGCTGCAATCGACAAGCCATACATTGTAATCCATCCGGAAGAATTCTCCCATGCCCTAAAAGAGATTGATAGCCAAGCTGTGGCTGTGGCCAGAACAGAATCTCAGGTTGTTGATATACTAGCCTACCTGGCAAATCAACGATAATCCCATTGTGAAGAAATTTTTTAAAGGATTCATCTATGCTTTACGAGGTATTGTTACAGCCTTAAAGTCTGAAAGAAATCTGCGTTTTCACATTTTTGCAGCTATATCAGTCACCATAGCAGGATTCGTTTTTGATATAAGTCAAATAGACTGGATGATGCAAACAATTGCCATTGGGTTGGTTATTACGGCTGAATTAATGAATACTGCCATAGAATATCTCACCGATCTTGTCTCACCTGAAAAAAATGATATTGCTGGAAAAGTCAAAGATATTGCAGCGGGAGCTGTACTAATTTCGGCAATTGTTGCGTTAGTGTTAGGATTGATCATCTACCTTCCTATTATTTTCAATTTCTCTTAAAAAGATTTTAATAAATTATTATTTTTGTAGATTCATAAATTGCTTTAAACTAGATATATGACGGTAACTAGAGGCTTTGGAATGGTACTAATTAGCAGTTTAGTAACATTCACTTCACTAGCACAGAAAAATGAAGATTGGTTCAATAAAGATTTGCAGGAAGACGGAGAGTTTGGTGTAAGTGTTGATAAAGTTTACAAAGAATACAGTAACCGTGAATCCACAGAGATTCTAGTAGCAATCATCGACTCAGGTATAGATATTGAGCATGAAGACCTTCAACCAAATATCTGGATAAATACCGACGAAATTCCCGACAATGGTATTGATGATGACAACAACGGATATATTGATGATGTCCACGGTTGGAACTTCATAGGTGGTGCTTCAGGAAACGTAATTGAAGAAACTTATGAGACCACTCGTCTTTATAAGAAGCTAAAAGAGAAATTTGAAGGTGTTTCAGAGAATCAGATAAATTCTACTGATAAGACTGAATACGAGCTCTACATCGAAACAAAAAAAATCACTGAAGAAAAACTAGCAAGCAGCAAAAAGACTAAAGAGCAACTTGACAAGTTCGCTGAAACTCTGATGCTTGTAAAATCCATTTTGGAGCCTGAATTACTGGATAAAGAATTGACTGCCTCAAACCTTGAATCAATTTCTTCAAGAAGTGAAAGAGTATTGGCTGCTAAGGAATTTATGCTCGATAAGTTCAATGCGGGGTTCACTTTTCAGGATTTTGAAGAGTACAAAGACTACATTGATCAAAGAGTATTATATCACTACAATGTTGATTTCAATGCAAGAAGAGTTGTAGGTGATAATCCTGATGACGCCAACGAAAAATATTATGGCAACAACGATGTTTATGCAGGTCATGCTGAACACGGAACTCACGTTGCTGGTATAGTTGCCGCTGTAAGAGACAATGATCTTGGAATGAATGGGATCGCAAAGAATGTCAAGATCATGGCATTGAGAGCAGTTCCAGATGGTGATGAGAGAGATAAAGACATTGCAAACTCTATCAGATATGCGGTAGATAATGGAGCAAGAATCATAAACATGAGTTTTGGAAAAGGTCATTCTCCTGCCAAGAAAGTGGTTGAGGATGCCATTAAATATGCAGAAGAAAACAATGTTCTTCTAATCCATGCTGCAGGTAATAGCTCATCCAATATTGATGAGATCATTCATTATCCAACAAGATTTTACGGAGATCCTAAATCTTCCACAACAGATGCTAAGAACTGGATTGAAGTTGGTGCCTCTGATAGAAGTAATGACGTAAATCTAACAGCAGATTTCTCGAACTACGGCATTAAAACAGTAGACATATTTGCTCCTGGAGTGGATATCTACTCCACAGTTCCGGAAAGCCTTTACAAAGAAAATAGTGGAACTTCAATGGCCGCTCCTGTAGTTACCGGAGTTGCAGCATTAGTCCTAAGCTACTACCCTGAATTGACTGCAGTCCAGTTAAAAGAAGTACTTCTTAAATCCTCTGTGAATGTAGGCAAACAAAAAGTCTATGTTCCTGCCGACAAAAAAGGAAAGAAGACAAAATTCAAAAAATTATCAGCTACTGGATCAGTTGTAAATGCGTACAATGCAGTGAAACTAGCAGAATCCATGAGCAGTAGTTTGGCAGATTAATTCGAAAATTCGCAAAAATTATTCCCGCTTAGAAATTATTTTTCTCACTTAACAATCTGAAAACGATTGCACTTTTCAGCATTGCTTGTGCTTTGCTCAAACCACAGTATATTTAATGGTAAAGCAAAACAACACTTCTAAATGCGAAATCTTCTTTTCCTGTCCACGGCTATTTTTTTATTACAATCCTGTGGCTCCAAAAATTATCAATTCATTGATAACACCGTAACCATCAACTCCGAAGGTGGCACATACCAAATTGCTGCACTTTCGGAAAATATTATCAAGGTTACATATTCGGATAGCATCACCTATGGAGATAGAAATTATAGTCCAGTACTTACTACTCCTGTTAAAGTCTCAGTTACTGATACCGATCAAAACAATCTGGTCCTTTCTACTCAGAATGTTGATGTCAAAATCCAGATCGACCCTCCAGCTTTCAGTTTCTGGGATAGATCTACAGGTTTGAAATTAGGAGAGGAAGAAGGTTATAGCCGAGATAGTACCACTACTAAATTAAGATTCAACATTCAGGACAATGAGGCATTCTACGGAACTGGCGCAAGAGCAATTGACATGAATAGAAGAGGTCAGGATTTATTGATTTATAACAAACCTCATTACGGTTACCAAAATGGGGCTGACGCTCTTAATTATACTATTCCACATGTAATGTCCTCCTCCAAATACATGCTTTTGGTTGACAATCCGGCAAAAGCCAATATGGATCTTGGAAAGACACAATCCGATATTCTTGAATATTCAAGCGAAGGAGGAAACATGGCATATTACTTCATTAATGGCCAATCCTACAAAGAATTAATGAACAATTACACCAACCTGACAGGCATACAACCTCTCGTTCCTATTTGGGCAATGGGCCACTTACAATCAAGGTTTGGTTACAGAAGCCAGGCTGAAGCTGAGGAGATTTTACAAAAGGCTCTGGATGCTGGATATCCGGTGGATGCCATCATATTGGATATTTACTGGTTTGGTCCTGAGCTGGAAGATGGTCAAATGGGAAGATTAGATTGGGATCTGGATAAATGGCCTGAACCAAAAAAGATGATTTCTGATTTTGCAGAGAAAGGTGTTAAAACGATCACTGTTTCAGAACCATTCTTCACTAAAAAGTCTAGTAATTTCCAGTATTTATCGGACAATAAGCTGTTGGCACTTGATAAAGAAGGCAATACCATGACAATCCCAAATTTCTATTTTGGAGAAGCGGGCCTTCTAGACATTTTCAAGCCTGAAGCTAAAGATTGGCTTTGGAACGAATACAAAAAACAAAAGGAATATGGAATAGCTGGATGGTGGGTAGATCTTGGAGAACCTGAGATGCACCCCCAAGGTATGATGCACATCAATGGATCAGCAGATGAAGTACATGGTGCTGTAGGACACGAGTGGACTAAAACGATGTTCGAGGGATATGCCAGAGAATTCCCTAAGGAGCGATTCTTCAAATTGGGCAGGGCCGGCTTTGCCGGATCTCATAGATATGGATTAATTCCTTGGTCTGGTGATGTAGGCAGATCATGGTCTGGATTGCAGGCTCAACCGTCGATATTATTGAGCATGGGTATATCCGGTCTTGGTTATATGCATTCAGATGCGGGTGGATTTTCAATGGGTGAGAAAAATGCTGAATTATATGTGAGATGGATGCAATACGCAGCATTTACGGCAATCTTCAGGCCTCATGGTGATGCAAACGCAGCTCCATCAGAACCTGTATTATGGGATGAAAAAACTCAGGAATTAGTGAGACCATCTGTCGAATTAAGATATAAGCTATTGCCTTACAATTACACACTAGCTTGGAAAAACAACAGTACTGGAGTTCCTTTGGCAAGACCAATGTTTATGGAATTTGAAAATGTTTCTGATACCATTGAATCACAATACATGTGGGGCGAGTCATTTTTGGTAGCCCCAATTATGAATCCAGGTGTCTCGTCTAAAAACGTCTACTTCCCTGGCGGGAATTGGTACAACTACTGGGACAATTCCAAAGTGACATCTACCGGTTACGAAGAAGTTCCTGTTACAATGCAAAACATCCCTGTTTTTGTTAAAGAAGGAAGTTTCATTCCATCGATTCAACCAATTCAAAACACGGAAGAATATGATGCCAAAGAAATTGAAATTACATATTACCTGGGCTCAACACTTTCCAGTGACAAGCTTTACATTGATGACGGAATTACTCCACAGATTCCAGCACAAGCAAAATTTCAGCTGATAGAATTTGGTGCGAAACCAGAGCCAGATAATCTCATGTTCATGGTTAATACACTCGGGCCAGGTATTGATGGTACAGATTTAGACCGAAATCTTAAATTCACTGTGGTTGGTCTGAATGGCAATATTAAATTGGTTTCTCACAACAATACTAATGTAGAATTTGATTGGGATGAGAGTACCAAACTTCTAAAATTTCAATTCGAACCTGAATCTCAGTCTATCATCAAAATAGAATATAATTAGAAAGCCGCTTATCAAATAATACAACAAGCATCACAAGATTGCGTTTGTTATGGTGTTCAACTACTACTTATTAGACCATGTGCAAACGCAATTTTTCATTGTTACTCCTATTAATTCTCGTCTCCCTTCAAGCAAATTCACAAGACACACAATATGAAAACCTGGTGTTCGAAGGTGCTGGCATGCGTGGACTAGCCTATACAGGTGTCATTACTGAATTGGAACAACAGGGAGTGCTGGAAAATATTAACAAAGTAGGAGGCACATCCGCTGGGTCAATTGTATCCCTCGCTCTGTCACTGGGATATACTCCAGAAGAAATTACAGAAATTATCTACTCAACAGATTTCTCAAAGTTCAATGATGCTGGCTTCATCTTTTTCAGTGGAATCCGGAGGTTGAAACGAAACTACGGTTACTATAAAGGTGATAAGTTCGTGAAATGGTTGGAAGATATTATTGATGAAAAAACCTGCAATCCAGATATTACTTTTCAGGAGTTACACGATGCTGGTTTTAAGGATTTATATGTAGTCGCGACCAGCCTCAATAGACAACAAAACATCGTTTTCTCTTATGAGACCTACCCAAATATGAAAATCAAACATGCTATAAGAGCATCAATGTCAGTTCCTTTGTATTTCCAGGCAGTATTTGTGGACAAAGAAGGAAATGTTTATACCAGAAATGAAGCCACTCCGGAAATGGACCTCATGGTAGATGGAGGCATTACAGGGAATTTCCCAATTGACATTTTTGATAGCACAGCAATAGTAATGGGAAGAGAAATCAGGATCGCTAACCCTAAAACTATTGGGATTAGAATAGACAGTGATCAACAAATTGAATACGACAGAGACTCGCATGAACTTGCTCCGTACGATGTACAAAATGTCAAAGACTACATGCAGGCATTCTATCTCTATGTTGTGGAGAATCTCAACCGGAAAACATTGACAGATGAAGACTGGGTAAGAACAATCTCAGTTTCAGATGCCGGAATTGGGCCGAAAATCAAACGACTTTCAAACGATCAGAAAAAAGCGCTGATTGAAAGTGGCAAACAAGGAACCCGATTCTTTTTTGATACCAATATTGCCGAAGCTTCAGTGGATTAAATCAATGTTTCCATTAACTTCATGGCCATGAAGACCCATTCTTATCAAGCCAAAATAAACTGGACCGGAAACACCGGAAATGGCACTAAGGATTACAAATCTTACGAAAGATCACATAAGGCAATAATTGAGAACAAAACCGACATATTATTGTCTTCTGACCCTTCTTTTCGTGGCGATTCATCAAAACATAATCCGGAAGAGCTGTTGGTGATGTCCCTGGCTTCTTGTCATATGTTGTGGTACCTTCATTTATGCTCTGTCAATAGAATTACTGTTGAAGAATACGAGGACTCTGCAACTGGTGTAATGGAAGAGGATAAAACCGGAGCAGGCAGATTTCGTCAGGTAACACTTTATCCGATTGTGAAAATTAAGGAGTCTGATAAGATTGATTTGGCTCATTCTTTACATGAAAAGGCCAATAAAATGTGCTTCATTGCAAACTCATGCAATTTCCCTGTACATCATGAAGCAAAGATTGAGGTTGTTTAAGCCTCTTCTACGGTTACTGCCTTTAATTCCTTCTGAAGCTTCACAAAAAAGACCGTCTTACCAGGTTCACTCTTGAAGGAGATATCGCCACTATGCTTTTCTACGATTCTTTTAATAATATCAAGGCCCAAACCACTTCCATGGCCAGCAGACTTTGTAGTAAAGAATGGCTCAAAGATCTTCCCTTGCAATTCTACTGGTATACCCGACCCATTGTCCTCAATTGAAATCAGATAATGACTTTCATGTTCAGCGCAGGCAATTTTTAATCTGCCCTGCTTGTCCATGGCATGAACCGCGTTTGAAATCAGGTTAGTCCATACTTGTCCAAGCTCGTCAGGCAAACCATAAATCATAGCGTCTTTTTGCACATCAAACTCAACTTCAATTCCAGTCTTCAGGATATTTTCAAACATGATTAACACGTTTTCAATATTCTTTCGAAGATCAACAGGCTTAAATAATCCTTCGTTTTTAAAGTGAGTGTATGACTTAATAGCAAACAGAATCTTATTAGCTTTTTCCATAGCGTTTTTGATATTGAAAACACTATTGAACCTAAAGAATAGCAACTGAATCGCCTCAAATATTTCTTCGCTATCTGGAAGTTTCCAGATTGGGAGCAGTTTATCATAATCTTTCTCAACATCAAGATGCAAGGATAATTCCGCAAGATGTTTTGCATTCTCCACACCTTCAGATTCCATTTTCGCAGACAGGTCTTTGACTAGTTGCCTCTCTTCCGAAGAGGTTAAGAAACGATAAGATTCTGCTGCTTTATTTACACTGGATAAAATTGCTTCTCTGTGTTCCGTTGGAATTTTCTCATTGATGGTATTGATTATATCGCCAATATCCGGGAATGATTCAATCAGATAATCCACGCTTCCTTTGATCACCCCAAGAGGTGTATTAATCTCATGTGCAATCCCCGCAGAGAGCCTACCAAGTACGGCCATTTTCTCCTTTTGGATAATTTCCGATTGTGCCTGATGTAAGTGATCAATTGCTTTGTTAAGTTCTTTATTGGTCTTCTTTAGCTTATTGGAGGTTTGCTTGATATCAGTGATATCAATTTCCATACAAAGTACATAGGACTTTCGACCAAGCTTAAATGGCACCTTATAGAAATAAACCCATTTCCCTGTCAAAGGATCCATCAGGTACTCATCGCTTACCTTCATGTCCTGGCTCAAAACCATTTGGTCTTCCTTCAAATACTTTTGCGCCTGACCAAAATCCGGGTGTGTCTCAAGAATTGATTTCCCAATAAAGTCTTCTTTCCGCTTTCCATAATAATCGGCGAATGCCCTATTGACAATCTTATAATTACCCTGAGAATTCCTCACAAATACATGATTAGGCATCTCATCAATAATCTTCTGTATGAAGTCCTTTTGGTTTTCTAATGCCCTGGTACGAAGATTAACCTGCTGCTCGAGCTGTAGATTAATCTGCATCTGCTGACTCATATCATCCTGGCGCTTCGCAATTTCCTGCTCAAACCTGGACTTAACGAGATATCCCAATCCCAAACTCAATACCAGATTTTGAATGACGATTCCTCCCTGCAAAAAATAGTTATGATAAATATCCCAATGAAGCAGCTGACTCATGATAGTCAATAATAAGGCAACCATCAACGTAATAGTACTTACCAAAATAAACCTGACAAACCTATCACCATGTAGCAGGATCTTGACTATTACATAACCACCAACTATCAAACTAATTCCATCTGCGATGTTGATTGAAGTAACTACCAATGTTTGTCCAAAACCTAAAAGAGGGTGAATAAGTCCTATCGCACCAGTCACTACCCGGACATAAATTAAATATTTGACTAACTGATCGAGTTTTGGGTGGTCTCTTTGGGTATTGACCGAATATCTAAAAAACTGGAAATAACACAGTGCTGCCAGCTGACTAATGATGGAGTAAACTATAAAATCACCACTGTAGCTCCCTGTAAGACCTTTTGAAAACCCAAAAACAGGTAGATAAGCTATGTACAATCCGAATACAAAAAGCGCATAGTACAGGTGGACTTTTCTCTTTCGGGCCACAAAAAGAATGATAGCGAAAGTACAAATGATCAGCATCACTCCCTGATATACTCCCTGGGTAAACTGCTGGTCTGCAACTTGTCTTGTTAGAGAATAGTTGGATATTAATTTTGGGTAAAACCTCCTATTACCTTTCATAGCTGGAATGGCGATGAACATAGTTAGCTGCTCATTAGCACCTACATCCATCTTGATGTAATTATCCTTCCAGGCTCCAGCCTTTGAGTTTTTATTTTCATAAGGAATCAAAACACCAGACACCATCTGATCAAATTTCCCCGATGAGTTGATAGTGTTAACGATGATGGTATCTACATCACTCAGTGAGAAATAAACAACCCGATGCTCATCGGTCTGATTTTGAATTTCAAGAAAACCGTATTGATTTAATTTAAAGTCGACATTCTTTCGATTGACAGATTTCTGATTTTGTCTTATTTGTACAGAATCCGAAATGTCCAGTTGGTTCGTCGTGGCATACAGTTGAATGATTCCCTCCAGTGATACTTCTGTGGTGTTTTCATCAACCGTCACAATCTGGGCTCTTCCCAGACCCGGGAAAAGAAGCAAAAAAATAGTTAGTGCCGCAGCGAAATAGTTCATCTCTAGTTTGTCCCTCAAACTTCAAATGTAATGACAATTTAGGCATTCCCGTAAAGGCAATGTCTATCTAGGTAATATCTGTGTATAACTGGGAGAATTTGGACCTGAATATAACTCGGTTGCTATTAAGAATCAACTTTCTTTTTTACCTGTAATAATAAGAAGCGAAATTTTTTTTCATCGCCATGTCCATTTTGAAAAAGTCACTTCGTCATTGTAATGAAAATCGATAATTTAAGAATACAAAGAAGTTTAGCCAAGAAGAATAAACAACATGAAGACAGTAATCAAAACATACACCATTGCTTCAACTCCAGAAGATGTATTCAAGGCATTGACAGAAGTTCCTCTGATTGAAGCCTGGAGCGGATCAGAAGCAACTATGGACCTGAACACTGGAGGAGAATTTTCTCTTTGGGGTGGAGATATTCATGGCATCAACAAAAAGATCTCCCCGGATCAAATTATTCAGGACTGGAAAGAAAGCACATGGCCAGAGTACAGCCTTTGCACATTCAATATTTCAAGAGAAGGAAGTAAAACAAAACTGGAGTTGATCCATGAAAATGTCCCTGATCAATCTGCTGATTCCATAGATGGTGGTTGGGATGATTACTACCTGGGGCCACTAAAAGAATTGTTAGAAAATAAAATCAATAATTAAACCATAACACATATTACCATGAAAGAATTTTTATACTTATTCAGAGGAGGAGATGCCAGAAGAGCACAACAATCACCAGAAGAAATGCAGGCCCACATGCAAAAATGGGGAGCATGGATGCAACAACTTGCCGAAGCAGGACAGCTTGTTTCAGGATTGCCTCTGGGAGCTGAAGGTAAAGTAGTTGAAAAAGCAGGAGAAGTAATTACCGATGGACCATTTGCTGAAGGATCTGAAGTGGTAGGTGGCTATCTGATCGTGAAAGCTAAAGATCTGGATGAAGCAACTGAGCTTTCTAAAGGCTGCCCCATTTATGAACACGAAGGTTGTACAGAAGTAAGGGAACTATTGCCAATGTAAATTCTGCTTTACAAAATCTTAATGCCCGTACTCTTTAGTACGGGCTTATTTTTTTAAATTGAACTATGCAGCAGATCGAAAACCAACAGGAATCGAAAGCGATAGAAGTGGTAGACCATTTCTTCCGACATGAGTCTGGACGTATCGTGGCTGCACTAACCAAAAAATATGGTCCAGCAAATCTTGAGTTAATTGAAGATGTTGTGCAGGAGGCACTGTTAAAAGCCATGCAACATTGGCCTTACAAAGGAGTTCCTACTAATCCTTCTGCCTGGATACTAACTGTAGCTCAAAACAAACTTCTAGATCACTTCAAAAAAGAAAAAACGAAGTGGAATAATGAAGACAAATTAAAATTAGACATTGAGCTTAATCACAACTCTTCAGAGCCAGACCTTGATGTCCAATTAAATGATGACCTGCTCAAAATGATTTTTGCATGTTGTCATCCCAAGTTGTCGAAAGAAAACCAAATTATCCTTACCCTTAAAATTCTTTGTGGGTTCAGTATATCTGAAATTGCCAGAGGTCTCATGAAAAATGAGGAGGCAGTTGCAAAGACCTATACCAGGGCAAAAAAACGATTTAGAGAAGAGGTTGGGTCATTAGAAGTTCCAATTGGTAAAGACCTCAACAATAGGTTAGAGAGCGTTCACAAGATCATCTATATGATATTCAATGAAGGATATCACTCTATTGACCCTGAAAACCTGGTGAAGAAGGATGTTTGCGGTGAAGCAATGCGATTGTGTTTTCTGATTCTACAACAAAAACTCCTGGCAAACCCTAAAACATATGCACTTATGTCTTTGATGCTATTTCACTCCAGCAGATTTGATTCTCGCGTAGATGAAAATGGTAAACTCGTAACCTTGGAAAATCAGGATCGGGAGAAATGGGATAGAGAATTGATCGAAGAAGGAAGATATTATCTTGATAAGTCCTCATTTGGCACACTAAGCGAATATCATCTTCAAGCAGGAATTGCCGCCGCTCATAGTCTTGCTGCCTCATATGAGGAAACCAACTGGAATCACATTTTAATGCTTTACAACACTTTGGTTTCAAAACATCCGGGAGGATATGCTAAACTTCACAGAATTGTTGCTTTAGGAAAGGTGCATGGAGCCCAGGAAGCTTTGAGAGAACTAGACGCCATTTCCACTGACTCAAAAATCATCAAGAAGCATCTCTACTTTGCCATTAGAGCTCATGTAGAAAAGACATTAGGAATGCTATCTGAAGCAAAAGAATCTTACATCAAAGCAGCGGAGTTAACCACCAACAGGATTGAACAATCATTTTTGCAATTACAAGCAGATGCGCTCTGATTAATCTCCAATCAATACAAACGCACCCCAGTAATAAGGATCTCCATATTTGATTTTCAATTCTTGTTGAGCTCTGTAAAAAGCATCTGTTTTATCTCCTGACTGCAGTAAATATCTATAGAAAGCAATCATAAAGTCTTTGGTCCCCTGATCGTCTACTTTCCACAAACTGGTCATAATACTTTTTGCACCAGCTGCTCTAAATGCTCTTTGTAAGCCGTAAACTCCTTCTCCTGCATCAAAATCTCCCAGGCCGGTCTCGCAAGCAGATAATACTACCAGTTCTGTATTCTCCATTTCCAGACCTTGTGCTTCATAGGCGGTTAAAATACCATCATTGGTTTCTTTCAACTGATCTGCACTGTAATAGTCAACTACTCCCGCCATCAACAAACCCGAATTAACCATGGCATTAAACATTCTATAAGCCGAGGTAGCATTATCCGTTTGTGACCAGAATCCATGTGTTGCAATGTGCAGGATACCCGGCGAATTGAGATTGTAAATCACATCTTCAGTGGCATCAACTCCAATGTATTGAGTAACCTTTGTACCTTGAGACTCCAATTGTTTTTTGATCGACCGAACCTCATCTTCAGTTCCTGGAAGGTCTGTGACATTTGCATTCCTAAAGTTTTTGAATGATCTATTGCTCAAACCTCCAGCATCCTGAAGTCCTTTTGTAGAATATGATGGTCTTCCAATCAGCACAGCCTGACCAAACTTATCTTTTTGCGTAGAATTACCAATTTCTGCAGTACTTGTAACATTTGAAATCTTAATCTCATCCAGAAGATACTTTCCAGTTTCTGGGTTCAGAAGAGTCGGAAGGTTGATCATATGGTATATCCCATCTGATGAAAAATAGACCTTATTTACACCATCAAGTTTTTGCTTAATCGGCTCCCAGTATTGTTTATAACTGGTCTTATCCTCAATCTTTAAACGAATTGAATTCTTGTAAACCCGATAAAACCTGGTATCTAACAAATCTGCGGTAGATGGCAGGTAAACAACCTCTGGAAACTTGCTGTCGTGCTTTACAATGTATGCTGCATAATAAGATGTGTCAGAATGAAAAACCTGATCCTTCCAATGAAATCTGGCAATCTCGATTGCTGCCTCGCCTTCCTGGAGCTTTGATCTTACGAACTTCCAATCCGGAGAAGATAGCTTCAAAGTACTTTTAAAATCTTTCGCTTCACTTGCCAGTCGGTTTTCCAAATTTTCCACCTCTTTTTGGAGCCTCTCCAATTCCGTTTTATCTACTTCAAACTTTGCCTTTTCATCCTCCGGTTTCACTTCTGAGCCAAGTGCATTGGCAATGTCCTTTTGATCAGTTTGTGACATTTGGTACAGTCGGATAAGGTCCTGTTTCTTGGTGATCCATTCATTATACAACTCTATAACCTGAGGGCTACTGGAATTTAAAAATGCCTTTTTCCTTTTTCTTACTCCTTTGAAAGCGATGGATTTTGTAAGCAACAGATTGTTGTAAACCTGTGGTGTCATCTGCTCAAGTGGAAGGACATTTTTGTCATGAGCTAATTTCACGAAGGAATGGAAGTTAGAATACCCCTCACTCAGCTTGGAGTTATAATAAGCCACAAAAGCTTTCTCACCGAAAGTAAAGATGATATCATTAATCCAATCCAGGTTTTCTTTGAACAGCTGGTTGTAGGTGTCAATGGAGCTCTTATACTTTCCATCCCTCATTCTGAAATATGCCAAGCCGGAAAGTGGAAGTGTGGCAAAGGTGAAATTCTTTGCATTACCATTTTTCCTGAAAAACTCATCAAACAATGACTCATATCGTGGATCCTTATAAAACGCATATTGCTGCGCTTTGCCATGAAGCATTTCCGGACTATTCATGGCTGCATAATCGGATCCTTTAAAGTTATCATAGTAACTATCCATCTCCTTTATCGCCCGGGGTGTACCACTGTAATCTCCTCTTTTAGCCTGGAATTGAGATAAAATTGGATAGTAGTAGTTCGGCATGTTTGGATAGATTTCCCGGATCTTGGTCTGATATTCCTTCGACTTCTCCTCAGCTAGTGTCCAGCTTTTCTCTGCATTTTCCCAATCCCGAATAGATTCATATCCCCCAGCTTGATTTGAGTGTTTTGTTTGGGTAAATACCAAGGAATAAACATCCATATTCATCTGAGTATTTTGATTCATAGTAGCGATTTGTTTATCAAAATACTTCCCAGCAGATTTAATGTAATTGAAGTAATCTCCCACCTGATGATAATAGTACATCTCAATCTGGTCCCTGGCAGACTCGTAAGCTGTTTTGGTATATTCATTGGCACTTGCCAAAAGAGTTTCATTCAACTGGATCAACTCTTCTACTCTCTCAAACTGACCTGATTTCAAGTAAAAAATTACCTGTGAATAAACGCCCACAAACTCATTGTTCTCATAGTCTATATTATCGATTGCTTTTTGATACAATTCTGAGGCTTTATCAAAATCTCCCTTGTTCTCAAAGAATGATGCAACTGCGGAATAATTTGTGTAATTCTTCAACTGAGAATGTTCTTCCAGAAACTTCAAGGCCTTTCTTCCAAATGACAGGTCTTTCACCTTATACAATTCCATTTGATACTCATAAAGCCATTCCATATCTGGAGTATCATAGGTAGCTGGTTTTTGAATCTCTGGATTGGTATTAAATTCTAATTTGGCATTTGCCTTTTTCTGACAGGCCTCTGCCATTTCAGTATCAGGTACTGCTGATGTGAAGATGGCCATCAACGTGTAATAGTTGGCCATGGTCTGTAGCTCCTCAGTGTTTTCAATCATGTCCCATGCTTCCATTGCCAGCTCTCTTGCCTTTGCAGAATCTGCCTGATTCATGAAGACATCAGTATATTTTTTTAGGAAATCGTCCTGAGTTTGAGCTGTAGAATTAGTCCAGGAAATAAGGATAAATGGAAGGATATAGAGAATTCGTTTCATCGGAAAAGCTGCGGTTATGGCCTGTAATACAGCAATTAAGCCAATTTTGGCAGAATATTGAATGATTTTGGCAAATATCTAAATGTTAGGCTTGCTTACTTTAATATCACGAACGAACTAAAAAACTATCTCATTATGAATTCCAGCCAAGTAACGGGATATATCTGGTATGATCCTACAGTAGGGTTTTATCAGAAGGGCAGTAAAGTTGAATTCAATAAGTACTACCGAAACGACACTAAAAAAATTGATTGTCAGATTATCTATGAAATGACTTCAGATACATCTGATAGTTTGATGCAAGTATTGGTGAATGAATTAAATGAAGCTAAAAGAGAGAGCATCACAACAAAGTATTGGAAAATAGTTTAAGGTAGGACTAACCGGTTATTCACTCTGTTCCCCAGGCAAAAACTCATTAGTAAAATGTTCTCTGGATTTATCCTTGGAGAACTTTTGCTTATTGTAATCTTCTGAACGAGATCGTGGTATAGATAAGCTTTGCCAAGCATCGCCAATTATTATTTTGCCGACGAACACAATCTGGCCAATGTGGTATGAATAGTGACAGAGTTGCCTGTTTATGGCTTCTGTCACTGTATGCCCTTGGTTGCGGATATAAACAATCTTTTCCATGTCTTCTGCCTTCAACCCATCCAACGCAGAAAACAAGCAATTCCATCCTTCCTCCCACTTCTCTAATATTTCATCTCGGGTGTTGAGATCATTCTCAAATTCAGCATCTCTCTCCCGCCACTCTTTTTCTCCATCAGCATTGAGAAAATCAGTCCATCTGGACATCATATTACCCCACATATGTTTGACAATGGTTGCAACACTATTAGTCTCCTCATTGAATTGCCAGGTAAGCTTCTCATCAGGGAGTTGATTGATTGTCTTGATACCGAGGCTTTTGTAATATAGAAACTGCTGACGAACGTTAACCAGGTAGTTTTGATTATCCATAAGAGTAATAATTTTGAAGTCCCTAATAGAACACTGCTTAATTCTAAGATTGTTCCACTTTCTTGGTCCAGTATCTCACTAGACCTGCCACACTCATCCAGCTTGGATTTGCTGCTTCATATACTTTTACTCCTTCCTCATCTACTCCCAGGTCAAGCAATTGTTGATTAGTGTATTTTGAGAATTCAGGTGTGAGCTCTTCAACAGTCTTTCCACTTTCCCAACCTTTTTTGATCCAGTTTGCCCAGTCATCAAGCATCTCCTCAAGTGAGTTCAAATGCTCATCTATGTTGGTGATTGCGTCAAAGTGAGTTAGGTATAATTTTGAAGGATTAGCCTTTCTAAGAACCTGTATTGAATTTTTCCAGTCTTCTAGATTAATATCGGGTGGCGGGCAAGGAGGAACAACGGGACCATCTCCAATTTTACAACCAGCCACATCTCCAGTAAAAATGTTATCCCCAATTTGCCAGGCAATATGGTGCTTCGCATGACCCGGAGTATACCAGCCTTTAATGGTTACATCACCAATTTGAAATTCTTCTTCATCCTGAACCTCATGCAACAAATCTCCTGGAATATTCTTCATGGTTCCCCATAGCCTGTCCATTTGATCTCCATAAATCCGGGTTGCTGAGGACATCAATTTAGACGGGTCCTCCATATTTTTTGCTCCGAAAGGATGAACATAAATCTTCGCCCCATTTTCTGCAAAAGCCCAGGCAGAACCAGCGTGATCGAGGTGAATGTGAGTTAGGAAGACATGCTTGACATCTTGAAGAGTATATCCATTGTTTTCCAATGACTCTTTCATCGCTCCAATTGTGCTGTATGGACCGGTTTCAACTAGCACAGGGCCATCTGAAGTTTTGATAAGGTAGGATGCAATTGCACCTTCATAGCCCTGGAATTTAAGATCTATAAGTTCTATCATTTTGGTTCAATTCGGTTGTAGATCAAATGTACTATAAAGTGCTTATAATTGTGTCACAAATAAACAAGTCAAAGATGAGTAGTGTAGATAGTAAATTTTTTCAGGATCACATGCATGAAAATGTGTGCTTTGGATGTGGAATTCAAAACCCAGAAGGACTTCAAATCAAAAGTTTCTGGGAGGGTGATGAGTCAGTTTGCATCTTTAATTCTGAAGAGAAATATCATGGATGGTCCAACCTGATGAATGGTGGAATCATCGCTACTGTAATTGACTGTCACTGCATGGGAACCGCCATGGCTGAAGCATATAAAAGAGAAGACCGGGGGCTAGACACTTTGCCTGAATACAGATATGCTACAGGTACTTTGAATGTAAAATATTTAAAACCTACTCCAAACGACAAGCCTCTTGAGCTAAGAGCAAGAATCACAGAAGTCAAGAATAGAAAGACTGTAATGCACTGTGATGCGATATCAGAAGGGGTAAAGGTTGCCGAAGCAGAAGTAATTGCTATCCGAGTATTTGATAGTAGCCAGGATGCCGGTGGTAATGCATTTAAATCTTAAGGTCGTTTTTTGAGGATGTTCATGATTTGAAGGAATTCTTTTTCTGTGATCTTATTATCTCTCACAATTTCCTCAATTTCATTTTTCTGATCTTCTGTTAGCTTTATTTCATGTGGTTCAACTCCATCCATGAGATTCTGAACATCCGCAATTCTATTTTTTAGTATCAGGAACTGATTTTCATTGATTGTCCCTTTATCCAGTAAAGCACTGATATACTCCTTTTGCTCAATGATCTTGGCTTCCATTTCATAGTGACCATTAACATACTCTTTAATTAATTCATTAGTACGATAGAGTAAATCTTTGAATCGAGCCTTTTTCTTACTTTGGATATATCTACCAACAATACCTGAAATTAAGGCACCAATAACCGCAAACATAATCCCCAATTTGTCCCAGTAATTTGTCTTCCAGAAGGCGGCAGAAAATATGTTATATGTATCCACTGCGGTAGGATCATCCAATTCAATTGTAACTTCTTGCTCAGGCCTGTAATTAACCAATACCGGCATTTCCTTCTTGAACTGAGGATTATTCTCAAAATGCGTATTTACTTCCGTCAATTTGCTAACATCAGATCCTTTTAGTGTAAAACTATATGCAGTTTCGGGATTAAACACAAATTCATAGTCCTCCAGGTTTATTCCATCGTGTTTACCATAGGTAAGAAACCAGTCTTTTCCATTGAAGTAGAGATTTCCATTAATTGATAAATTCCTAAGAATATCATCTTTGATCTTTCTTGGTAAATAACCAACTAACTCACCAACAGGAATATCTTCTCCTTCATCGATTAATATATCATTCAAAAGCACCTGATAGTGATATACATCTTTACCTACCTGATATAGATTCATAGTCACTTTCTCAAAGAACTTTTGGTTAGTATATTCATCGGTACTAAATCTTCCTGAGCTCTGAAGTCCGAGTCTGATTTTGCTAGTCATCAATTGCAATAGATCACTGTCACCACTTAGCTCTTCCTTTGCTTTTCCCCAAGGACGAATATCTAGGTTTAATGCTGGTTTTACTCTCGTAATTCTTAGGTACCTTCTAATGATATTGTAGTAATTATCATCTTCCGGAATAATGCTGGTTACGTTAAGCGGGTTCTTGAATATTGTTTTCGCCTTAGGGTCCTTATGTGCGTTGAATAGTATTTTATGTATCTTTTCCTCATCAGGTTTGGTCACTTCTGGTGATAGTACATAGGCATGATAAGGCACCTTATAATTGGCTAACTCTATAAAATCGTTCTTGTCAATATCTTCTCTGCTTTGAAAATATGATTGATTAATGGCTATCCCATCTACTGTTTCATTAATCAATGAATCAAGTGACGCGTTGTGGTCATAAGTGAAATCGTATGTGAAGAAGTCGTCATCCACATCCAGGTCATTTTCATTGAAGATTCCTTTTGGATATTTAAATCCTGATGTGGAAGTTGGTTTCACAAATAGAAACTGACCATTTTCCAAATGATGTAGGTCAACTATTCCCGATGATTTTTTAACAAGAATAGATCCGTTATAGTAGTCCTGATTGTTTACAGTGTGTGTTGCAAAAACATGAAGTTCCGGAAAATCTCCTTTAGTTTTTAGGTATGGAAAGACAGTAAACAATCCAATATCATAATCATGATTGATCAGATGAAATCCCAGGTCATCATCATCCACTATTTCCAACTCCAGGGTTCGACCCATTTTGTCTGCGACATACTGAAAAAGTGGAGTAAAAGTCTCTCTTACCTTCTCCTCAGATTTGAATTTAATGATACCTACCCTCAAGGGTTCCTGAGCAAAAGTAGATAGGCATAGACATATTAATATACAGCTGGCTAAAGCTCTCATAGGTGTGGTACTTAATTCTAAAGTAAAATTTAAGGAATTTATTGGTCTTCCTTACTAAGAGACGGAGGATAATTCTGAACTAGCTTTTTCTATCCGTAACAACCAACCAAATAGCATGAATCATTCCAGGCACACCTCCAATAAGTGTCAAAACAATGTTAATTACCAGGTGCAAAGAGAATCCCACTTGTAAAAATGCTGCTATTGGTGGAAGAAAAATGGCTAGTATTAGTTTAAGTATTTGCATAGTTTGTGGATTTAGATAGGTGCTAAAATATGAAGTTATTGCATATTTTCATCTACGCTGACAACAACTTTTCCATCGTGTTTTCCTTCTCCAAAATAAGAAATCAATCGTGGAATCTCCTCAAAGGCATATGGACCATCAATGATTGGCTTGATTTTACCCTGTTGATAAAGATCATGAATGAAGTCAAGGTCTTTATTAGGTTTTAAGGCTACTACTTGCATGTTTTTTTTACCAAACTTCGTCCGCAATGCAAATCGAATAATTTTACCTAAGTTTCCACCAACAGTGGCGTAATAGCCATCTTTTTTCAAAGCCCTTTTAATATGTTTTGGCGGTCGTGTGGATTTGGCGTCTAGTATGATATCATATTGCTCACCATTCAAAGTGAAGTCCTCTTGCTTGTAATCAATGATATGATCAAACCCAATCTCCTTCATGGTTTCAAGCTTCTTACCGGAATCAACTCCAGTGACTTCACAGTTCAAGCTTTTCGCGATTTGTAAACCAAACATACCCATGCCACCTCCTGCTCCGTTGATTAAAACCTTTTGTCCTTCTTTGATCCCAGCATAATCTACCAAACCCTGATAGGCCAACATGGATGCATGAGAAATGGTAACAGCTTTATCAAAACCCATCCCCTCAGGTATTTTGACAATTGATTTTTGCTTGACACATGCATATTCAGCATATGTTCCCCAGCCAAATTCTGATACATCTCCATAAACTCTGTCACCTTCTTTGAATCCAGTTACCTCATTTCCCACAGATTCTACAATACCTGCTAATTCAATTCCGGGGATTGGTGTTTTTGGTTTTGTGATACCAAACAAAAGTCTATAAATGCCGGGTTTCCCTGTCACCAAACTCCAATCAAAATCATTGATGGTAGTTGCAGCAATTTTGACTAATACCTCATCTGCTTTGGGAGCTGGTTTTGGAATGTCTTCCAGTTTAAGTTTGGAGGGAGGTCCGTAGTTGTGGCAGAGGAACGCTTTCATATGTTAATATAGTCGGAATGGAATAAAAAATATTGCACTAAGCTGAACCTATTGACCTGCTTAAGTCTCTCATTACTTCCGACATAGTCAGGTTTTGATCCTGGAATGAATCTGGTTCTATTTCGGAAAAATCAACTGGCTTAACTTTATGTTTCTCCAGAATATCGATCATTTCGTCCATTTTGATTTTCATCCCAGAGAATTTTGGCTTGAATAGCATATAGACAAAACCAAACACGGTGCATCTTGACAAAAATCGAATTCTAAAATCCTCATGCCCAGAACTAGAATACAACCGCCTCAACTCAAACCTGATTTTCAAATGGACATGATGAATATTCATTAGGTAGGCTTGAGATTTTGATTCCCCATATTCACTGCGCCAAGAAATTGTCACCGGATATCCCCTGTAAATCCCGGCAACACCCCAGTCAAGGCTAATAAAGCCCAATGATTCAAATTGTGAAAGAGGTTTTTTTGTTCCTACTCGAATTTGATTCTTCCTCCATATACTTGCCAATGCAAAGATGAGTCCAGTCAGGAAGCTGAATCCATTTAAATAAATGAAAATGAACTTAAAAAGTTGATTAGCCGGTCCCCAAAATAAAATCAGCAGCCCGCATACAAATGACAAACAAACAAAAGTCGTAAGCCAGGTTAATAACAGAATTATAACAGGGTTGACTTGGCTAAGTTTCATTAGAATTCTCTTTTCCTAATATTTACAATGATTACTGAGGCAACAACTGAAACCCCCACTACCAGGCACCCATATTGAACAAATCCAATTAACGCATGCCACTCCAGACTTGTCCCTGTTCCGATTCTTTTAGTCTTGGCCAAAAACTCATTTATGCGAACAGACTCCTTCATGTAGAAGAAAGTGGCAATCAATATGAAGCCAAAAAATAGTAGTAGTATCGACTTAAGGAGTCTCATTCCCAAATGGTTCATTTTTACTATCTGGTCTGATCATCAATTTTCAACCAAGCTGTAAATCGTTTTACCTCGCTTTTTAAGACTAGTGTAATTGGCTGTTTATATGATTCATCCTCAATTGTGATCCTTACATTGTCTTTGTCAGCACTCCATGTTTTGATTCTTGCTTTGCCTAAATCTGTGGAGGCTCTTCTTTTATACACCTCAATAGGAAGTGCATATACGTTCTTACCACTTCTCCCAATTCCATTTAATACAAAAGAGTCCATTGATAAAATGATATCCGCCTTTTCGAAATCGTAGATACTTGCATTGAAATTAAAATATTTCTTTTTAGAAAAAAGATCAAACCCTAATACTGTAACCTCTAAATCATGCAATACCAGCTTCCTACCATTTAATTGATGATAGGCCTTCCCTCCCGCGCTATATTGTTGGTAAAGAATATTATACATAAACAACTTCTGAATGATGGAGCCAATGACCAGAAAGACCGCCAATATAAAGACTTGCGATAGTTCGTCACGATTTAGATAAAAAATCAGTCCAATTGAGAGAAGGATTCCAATATTATATGCGCTCCCAAGTGCACTTGGTGGTTTAGCCTTTCTCAAAAACTGAAAAAAAGATTCTTGATGATAACTCATAATCTAGTTCAGCTCTCCCTTATTACCTTCCTTATCAAACCATCCAATCAATTCCTGATCACCACTACCATAATCAAATTTCGCTATTGCAAACTCTTTCTGCAATTCTCCCTCTCCATCCATGTACCATATTTCAACTACTCTATCATTCTCATCATAGATATATCTTGTTATTGGGGTTGTTTCGAAATCAGGAGATATGAATTCAGTCTCATTTTTGAAACACCGAATCTCAAATAACCTTCCTTTATCATCATAGAAGTATTTTGAAATAGCGATGTTGAAGGAATATGGTTTTACTGTTCCATCATTTGCTATTCCAGTAATCTCTTTGATTTTCCCCTCTTCATTGTACTCAAAATATTGGTACTTTGCTCCAAAGAATTCATCACCCATTATTACTTTTTCAGGTTCTCCAGAATCATTGAATACTGTATCATTTGGAGGGACTTTACCAAAGGACAAATTTGGTATATAAGCGGAATCTTTCATTAACTTATTAATTTCCCGAAAAAGGGCTACCGAAGAATCATTTTCATTATCAAGGTAAATTGTATCAATTCGATCTTTAGATTGAAAAATCAGATATTCTTGTTTCTCCTTTTCAGGTTTACAAGAGAACACAAATAAGCCCATGAAGATAATTCCAGACAAAATAGAGATGGTTCGATGGTTTTGCATGACAGCAATAGAATAAAAACTCGTACATTTATCCAAATTAATAATCCAAAATTCTCAACTTCTATCTTTAATAACCTATGAGCAGTGAATCAGTAAATTCATTGGACGACATAATCTTGAAAAAGAGTTTCGTTCCCAACCCAATCAAGCTATATCACTTCCTCCTCACAAATGTCAATTGGGACTCTAGAATGAAAGCCCGTAAAACAGCCAGTTATGGTGTTGCATACAATTACTCTCAGATGAGTTATCCTTATCAGGAATTTCTTTCTGAACTATCAGAATTGAATCATGCAATTGCTGAAGAGCTTGGATTTATTCCTAACAATTGCCTGATCAATTATTACCCTGACGGCAAGTCTAAAATGGGATTTCATTCTGACCAGACAGATATCTTGTTGGAGAATACAGGAGTTGCTATTATCTCAGTTGGAGATTCAAGAATTTTGAGGTTTCGAAGTATTTCTAATCATGATGAAGTAGTTGATTACCAACTTCCATCAGGATCGCTGTTTTATATGTCACAGAAGATTCAGGATGATTGGCAACATGCAATTCCAAAATCAGATTCCGAAAATGGTCGGATTAGTTTAACTTTCCGGCATATTTTGAGCTAACAACCAAGTTTAAATTTATCCGTTAGCGTGTTGTAGAATGCCGAGAATCGTTTTAAAAACAATCATAAACGCCCCTATAGAGCGATGTTTTGATCTTTCCAGGAGTGTCGACTTACATGAGATTTCCACTGCTCAAACAAATGAGAAGGCCATTGACGGAGTTATCTCCGGGTTAATTGGTGTGGGAGAATCTGTGACCTGGAAGGCCAAGCACTTTGGTATTTATCACACACTTACCTCAGAAATTACTCAACTAAACTCTCCTGTATTCTTTCAGGACGAAATGACAAAGGGCATATTCAAACGATTTGTTCACGAACACCATTTCAGAAAAGTAAGCGTAGCAAGGACAGAAATTGTGGATATTTTCGAGTTTGAAAGTCCATTGTGGGCACTTGGCAAAATAGCAGATAAATATTTTGTAAGAAAACACATGCTAGGGTTACTAGTCAGAAGAAGCGAGGTAATTAAATTCTATGCGGAAACTGAAAAGTGGAGAAAGATTTTAGGAAAGCCTACTAAGTCAAAAGAGCATAAGTAAAGTATTAAGTGAGTTTTAGAGCTCTTCCCGTCTCATCAAATATTTCACAGGCACTTCTTCAGTTAACCATACCCCATTCTCAGAAACAAAAAATTGGTAACCATCTTTATGCATATCGCCTGAAAAAACTTCCAGAATAGATAGTTTACCATGTCTCACACCTACTTTGGATGCTGTTTCCAGGTCCTTGCTAAGGTGCACATGATGCCTGTTTTGTTTTTTTAATCCATCCTTAAAAATCCCCTCAATAAATCTGGTGGCTGTTCCGTGATATAAAATAGTAGGAGGTTCAACAGGCTCTAATTCCAGATTTACTTTCACAGAATGCCCCTGATTGGCCCTGATTTTCTGCATATCATCACTGAAGGCGAATCTCTTTTTATTATTGGTTTCTACCACATGCTTTAAAGTCTCCAGGTCGATTTTGCGACCATGAGTATTCATGGCTGTAATAAGTTTTTCAACGCTAACCCATCCACTTTCATCAAGTTCAATCCTGATAGTTTGGGGCTGATGGCGAAGTACAAGACTAAGGAACTTGCTCAGTTTTGTAGTTTGTTTTTCATCAATCATTTTAATGTCTTTTAAGTAATAAATTATTCAATGACCGATCATAGATGGTTTGTTTTGACAGTAATCTGAAGTGCTCAGATTGGTTTTTGGCGGTCAATGATGGGGTAAAAGTAATATATGCTTTTTGTGATTTCAAAATACAACCTGATTCTAAAAAGACCAGCGGCTCAATTATCTATTGACTTCATGAGTATTGATAAATTCAACTACCTCTTTTTCTCCGTATGATTCCGGAGTTCCCTTTTCGGTCAGGTACATCATGATAGAATTGATCACCCGATCAGATCCATTTGATTTTTCTGGGACTTCTCCTCTGTGAAATACCCCAAAAGAAGGTTGATCAAATGATTTTGCATTGTTCAGAATTACCAAACGATAAGTGTCCATTGGGAATGGGGTCAATTCGGTAACATAATGTTCGATCTCTTTTTCGTCTCTTGCAGTATTGATATCATCACCGCCAAAATACTCAAGCATGGATATCCCTTTATCCTCAACCAACTTACTAAAATCGGCCAAAAAAACCTGGCTATCAATCTCAGTAGGTTCATATCCAAGCATTAAAATAGAATTAGGGTCTGCGCTATCCCGGTGAAAACCACTTGTATGTTGATGATCAAATCTGCCCAGCCAATGATATTTAAGCTGATGATCCGTGTTTTTATTCACTAGTTCGGTCAATCCTTCTTTGAGCTCAACCATTACCGCCCTAAAATCTTCAGAGCCAATGTCCTTACCAAAATCCTTAAAGAAGAACCCCGGTTGAGCAGTAGAATCCCTGAATACATTTTTGTAAATCTCTTCTAACTCATGAATCGAGAATGCTGGAGTTTTGATTGCAGTTGGCATATTGATTTTGAATTGAAATATATACCAATATTAACGGGTTTGGTAGAATTATGGTGATGTAAGAATTTAATAAATAGATCGAAGTGCAATGGGGAATACATTATTCTTCCATTGCATCCGGTACTCATTAATAAATCCTCAGGAAATAGATGACTTGTATCAAAATGGAAATTAACCCCGATAAAAACATATATGAACCCAGCGTCCGATACTTCTTTGTATAAATATAGTATCTATTCCCATCAGTTCCTCTTGCTTTTCCCTGCCAGTAATAATAGCCAGCAATTAGTCCGATATAACCACCGGCTAGGGCCAGTAGCCACATAACGTAGAATAGCGCTTTTTTAGGTTCAGTTCCAGCTTTATCCTGCGAGATTTTGTCATCTCTGGTCTTCTTTACATCTGCCTCATTTACTTCAGTACCTCTTTTGCTCAATTCCTTCTTGGCCCCAGAAACAAAATCCGGGTGCCAATCATCTGGGTTTAGTACCATTTCTTTGAGTTCTTCTTCCGAGTAATCACTCATAGACATTTCCTGAGTTGCCGACTCGTCATCATAAGAGAAAACCAGTTGACGCGCTGATTCATACTGATCTTCCTGAACTTCAATTATGAAAGGTTGGGAGGTTCCCTGGCCAAGAGCAGAGTTTAAGTGGGATTCAGGGGTTTGGATTTGATATTGAATCTGATTCCCACTTAAAATTGCTTCGGTTTTAACAAGTGCATCCTTGTCCAGGTATTCTCCAAGTACTATCCAATTGCTCATTAATCTCTTATTTGTTCAATGAGCAATATGCATAATTATTAGAATTTCTACCTAACAGAATCCCCCTCATGCACCACCATCTGCAACAAATCATATTTGCTTCCAACTTCCTTCATGTTCGCTGACACATCCATTTTCAAATGCTTGTCAAAGAAAGTCGTTACGACACTATTGATTATTTCTGTACCTAAATACGGATCAATGGCTCCCGTTCCGGCGATGGAATTAATTGGAATCATAAAAGGAATATCCATGAAGTTGGGGTGACCGGATTTAAGGAGTTTTGTTTCATAGAAGTAATTGGTGCTTTTATTGATGTAAACATGTGAGTTGATATCCTCATGCTCCGCCGGCCAATCAGCCGACATATATAAGAATGGAATTTGATATACCGTATCTATCATGTTTCCCCATTGAATTCCATCCAGATTAGCAGCTGCTTTAATTCTGGAATCTTTGATAGCTACTTTCCCGGCAGTTCCACCTCCTACAGAATGCCCAAGCACACCTATTTTATCCAAATCAATTTTTCCTTTTAATGGCCCTTCCTGATTCCATTCTTCCAACAGGTCCATTGTATAAATGACATCATTGGCCCATCGGTCTTCAATGTGTCCTTCGAAGTAGTTAATAACCGATTCTCTGACAATTGGATGTCTTTCTTCATATGATAAACCATCCTTGAATGCATCTATCAATGGTTGAACAACATCCATTGATCCATCAGCAATTTCTCTTTGAAAGTCATAATTAAAGTAACTGATTCTGCCATCAGGAAATGTGGCTCCCAGGCTTTCATGAGTATGATTCATGTTGATGATGATATATCCTTGGCTAGCAAGCTCCGTGAGAATTGCGTAGTAGCCAGTTGCTTTTGAACCATAGCCATGTGAAAAGAATAAAACTGGGAAAGACCCATCAGCAACAGAAACATTTGGGTACACATGAGTTTCTACATGATCCAGGTAGTTGAGAGCATTTGGAGGAAGTCCGTATTTAGTGGCAAAGCCCATTCTGCTCCCGTTATCGATATAAATATCACTTTTTTTATCCGCTACATCATCCTGGCTTGGGTACCAGATTTTGTACATTAATTCTCTTTTGTCTGCCGGGTCCTTGGTGATTATCTCATCGATGGAGGTTTTTAGGTAAATAGTTTCAGTGCCTACCTGATATTGTCCTTGCGGTTCTGGAAGCGTAAATACGGGTAGCGCATTTGGTAAAACCCAACCAAAGAACAGAAGTATGATAATCCCCAAAAACCCAATTATCCTTAGAAATGAAAGTCTGGCTTTTTGAGAAGTATCAATCATTAGAATTCTCCAAAGAAGGATGATTGTGACTAGATAAGCTGGTATCATTTGCCAGCGGATTCCTTCCAGTAGAAGCTGAATTAGTACGATAGCTCCCGGAACAATGAGTAGTTGTTTTGGTGTGAGATATTTAGTTATTGATCTTTTGAAAAAGGGTAAAATGGTGATCGTCACCAGAAGAATAATTTCGAAAGTCCTCATTAGAAATTTAAGTTTTAATGTGAACCACAAAACTTAAATGAGGTGTCTGAAAAGTCAATGTAGAATCCGTGCGTAAATCTGTTATTTACCCACTTACAGAGGTACAGGAACTTTTTATTCTTCTAGTGAGTATTTTTTTGAAGCTCTAACATGAGAAGTTTATTGATGGTGATATGACATCTCAATTTAAACTCAGCCGCAGAATTTCCAAGAGCAGATTTTCCAAAAACTTCATTATTAAGATATATAAGTTCAGATCTAATTTTTTTATCAGACTCTGAAGAAATGAGTGACGAGAATTCGGATCTTACTGTTGATAAAATATCCGTATTCTCCGTTATATGCTTGGGTCCAGCCGTGTTATTGGGAAGATGTAACTTAGTAAGATAACCTTCTCGTAAGCCACCACTAAATTCTGCAACTCTGTAGTAGGCCGTGTCAATTTGCTTTATCAGCTTTCCAAAATATAACTCCTCAGATTTCTGCAGACCAAAAAAAATCTCGTACTTAAACCCCATCGACTCAGCAAGTAGTCGATTATTTTCATCAATTTCACTACTAAGTTCATCAAGTCGTTCTATTTGATATTTAAGATTTTCATTGGATTTATGAACAAAGTAGATATATGTTGCTCCCGTAACGGCCAACATTAAAAAGACAGAGATTAATAGTTTTTTCATGAAAGCAAGTTAATCAATTCCTAACCTTATTTGAGGTTGAGTAGGGTGTTCCCCCAATCTCTCCTCTTTTCACCCACTCCCTCACTCGTTTCAACTCTTAAATTCAATAACAGTTTATTAGCTTTTTCTTCATCGTTACCAATATATCTCAGAAAGGCATAGCCAATCATTCCAGTCCTGTGAATGCCGGCTGAGCAGTGTAAATAAATTCGCCCTTCACTATGCAATACTTCCTTCATATTCCTGAATAATTCAGCGACCTCAGTATTTCTTTCTTCTGCTGGTGGTTCTGCAGAATCCATGGGAAACCAAAGCCAATCCAAACCATTTTTCTTAGTCAGTGCTTCGATCTTTCTGGCGTCTTCTTTTTCAGATAGCAAAGTCAGGATGTGGGTTGCGTTTTGAAGTCGGAGGTCATTTACGAATTTTGTGGCTGGTCTGTGGCCAATTGCCAGATAACCATTTCCAATCTGAACCCAATTCACCGCCTCAATTGATTTTAAAGCGTTCTGTGCCCCTTTGATTTTGCCAATGAGTGCTCCGATTTCTTTTCTGGATGCTCCTTCTTGCTGCATTGCTGATTGCAGTTCTTTTAATAGGTCATTGGCATATTCAATTGCTGAGTCAATGTCCGATGTAATTGGTGACTGGAGCCAGTTTTCAACTTTGTTTATGAGATCGTCATTTTGCATTATTCATTGTTTTGAAACTTTTATAGGTCAACTTTCGCCAAATTGATTCTAAAGGTCCCTTATCCCATTTGATGAGAATCAATGAACTTAGTACCAATTGAATTATCCAGATAACTAAAATAATGCCAATCAGCTCAAATCGCGAATACTGATTGAATTGACCCAGACCGTAACCATAGAATATTAAACCAAGCAAAATATTCTGAAAGATGTAGTTGCTTAGAGCAGTTCGACCTATGTTGGAAACCAGTTTCAATTTTATGTTCTTCAGAAACTTTTGATAAACTCCGTTAAACAATAGAATATACTCGATCCCCAATGTCTCCTTTGGAAATGTAAAGAGCCACTCCTTCCAGAAATTGGTGACCTGTTCATAGTATTCGTATGTCCAGTGATAATATCGGAGGTAATTGATGTAAAATCCAATTGCCAATAAACTGATGGTAATCAACCAATAGTATTTCCAGTTTCTGTAATCACTAAAAATCCCTGACCTGTAAAGTACAATACCAACCAGCATGAGCAAGATCGTCCTGAAGACCAGGCTCCTGTAATAAAAAGTGCCTTTGTGAACGCTAGCATGCTTGTAGGTTTCCTGTAAGCCTTTCAGGTAGGTCTGCTTTTTCGGTTCAACCTGGGTGGTGTCTGAAGACTGAATTGTTGTTTTCTTAGTCCAGAAAGCAATTCTCTTCTGATCTCTTTCAGTTCGCTCTTCCTCTGGTTTGTTGATCGCTTCGGTGTACATGTCTTGCCAACCTTGACGTTTTTTGGCCATGGCATAGGAAAGGTTGAGTTCTACAATGCAAAGAATGCCAATTACTAAAATCAGATATTGTGTCTTGAAAGATCTAAACGGAAACACCAAAAACCCACAAATGGCATAATGATATAGCACATCTCCATCCCAGATGAAATACGCATGAACAATCCCTATGATAAATAACCAAAGCAGTCTCCTTGCATATATATCCATTGCCTTCAGACCGATGTTCTTTTTCTCTAATCGCTCCATGAAGATGTAAAACCCAACCCCAAAAAGCAGGGCAAACATGGAATAGAACTTACCCTGAGTTAGGAAATAAACCCAGAACCTGGTAGAGTGATCTATGTCTCCGTTGAACCCATACTTATAGGGACTCCAGGAGTCTGGATAAGCAAAATTTTCCGCATTGATAAATAGAATTCCAAGGATTGCAATTCCACGAAGAAAATCCAGTGATGGGATTCTGTTGGTCAGTTCAGTTGACTTTATTTCTGACATTCCGGTTAGGATAGTTTTAGGGTTTTAAACTTGATGGTGGCTAAGCTATATGATTTGTGGTTATAAAAACTACAAAAGTGGTAAAAATATGATATATGTTGTATGAGCCGTACTATGTGGTGATGTAAATCCATTGTGCGGTGATGCAAGTTGCTTATGCAGATATGTAAATCCTTTATGTAGTGATGTAAGTAGTTTATGCAGACATGTAAGGCCTTTATGCAATGATGTAAGATGTTTATGCAGTCACGTAAATCCTTTATGCAGTGATGTAAGTAGTCTATGCAGTCATGCAAGACCTTTATGCAATGATGTAATTTGCTTGTGCAGTACATTGAGTGCTTAATGCAAATTCCAAACCCATCAATCTCCAAAGTGAAATGGACTTCCTTATATTAGTGTGCTTAAGTTTTAAACTTAAGCTAGAGAATGAAAAAGACTAATCAGGTATATATTACAAAACCCAACTTAAGAAAACGAATTCTAGCTAAACTCCTGGACTTCATCATTTATATCAGTCTTATTGTGTTAGCAATCAATATTCTCAATGTTATTCTATCGACCCAAAATTTAAGCTTCGACTACAGTTTCATCATGTTTCCTGTTATTGTACTATATCAATTGTATTTCACATTTATAGAGGGAGTTTTTGGTGCAACAATTGGACATGCAATATTTGGGTTACAGGTTATCACGACCGAAAGAGAAGATATAAGTATTGATCGTGCATTAAAGAGACATATGTGGGATCCAGTTGATATATTTATGATAATTCCGGGCATCCTGAGCATTAAGCAGTCACCGATGAACCAACGTTTTGGAGATGAGTTTGCAGGCACGATTGTAATAGATAAAAGAGATCCTGAACAATCTGCAGGGTAGTTTAGGATAAATATATGCCCCCTCACTAGTTGTAGCATTAGCTTCATCCTATTTGTTCCGGTGCTCTCTTAGCACCATAGCTTAATGTGAATCTTATGCTGCGTGTCAATTGGAATAGACCAAATAGGAAGGTTAAGTTTAAACTACCCCTAAAATGGGGACTCGTTTTCCTTACACCCCTGCACCCCTAAAGGTAAAATCGGAGCATCTTTACTTTAATCAGACACTCTGAATTGAGCTCCGAAACACCAAATTCCAATATCTATTTTCGTTATATTTGTTATACCAGCTGATATCCATTTTTTATAGGTTTTTCAGCATTACACTTTCAATACTCCACAAATGAAAATTCTACACACTCCATTCCCAGCGGTAATTATTGGCTTTCTATTAAGTAGCTTTAACCAACTTCAGACTGATTCCAGGCAAGTTGCAGCGTCATTAGACAACAAGAATTCTGTGATCTTGGAAAACTCAATTCGCTCCCAAACAGGCGGGACAACACCACAACAACAAGACCCGGATCCAAACGCCCTCATTCTAGTAGACCAACAACCCGAACCGATCAATTTGGAGGACATTAAAAAAACAATTGGATATCCAGAATTGGCAATGGAATCCAGGGTACAGGGAACAGTTATTACCCGGGTACTTATTGGAATTGATGGCAAATACGAAAAACATATAGTAATTAGCCAGGGACACCCTTTGCTATTGAAAGCGGTGGAGTCTGAAATTAAGAATCTCATTTTCAGTCCTGCACAAAAAGAGGGGAAAGCAATTAAATATTGGATGAATATACCCTTCAAATTCTCTTTAGAAAACTAAGTCTACCAATAATCAAAAACGGTAATAGAGAAGTTTTTAACTTCGGTTGCTTGAGAGAATTTCAAGTCAAACAAAACTCCAAAGCTAGTGATGGCTCTCCTGGCACGCTGCTTCATACCAAATTCGTGGTATGTCATCTAATTTTCAGATAGCCTCCAACGATAATAGACTCACTATCGTTATCTTAGTAGTATGGATAGTAAACTAAAAGAGCACTTAATCCAAATTGCAGATCAACTAACAAAGGAATCAACCCTTGAGGACGTCTTTGAGCAACTTTCTCTATTGGCTGACATAGAAGAGTCAGAAGAGCAATTTGAAAATGGTGAAACTTTTACACAAGCTGAGGCCGAGCAGAGGTCAAAAGAATGGCTCAAGTAATATGGACTAAAAAGGCGCTTTCGCAACTTGAACGAGCAGTCAAATACATTCGAGAAGAACAAGGCCTTTCCTACGCAGAAATAGTAGTACAGAAAGTCTTTAAATCAACCAGTCTATTAGAATCCTCGCCAGAGATGGGAACGATAGAACCCTTACTAGCTCATAAAAAAACTCAATATCGGTTTCTTGTTGTTTGGAGTTACAAAATCATTTATAGAATCGCTGCAGATAAGGTTATAATCTCTAGAGTGTTTCACACGTCTCGTAACCCGAAGAAACTGAAAGGCATTTAAATACATAAAACCCCGCTCTGATCATCAATTTTACGATAACAACAATTCAACCAATCATAACGACGGTCCAACAGAAATGCCTTTCTAAGCTAGCTGCTTGAGTTGATATTGCACACATATCAATTCAAACAGAAAGAAAAATGAAAGCTCTTAAAAAATTTATCTTCGTATCCCTATTACTATTGTTACTTGTCCTGTCAAACGGTCAATATTCCATCTTTATTGCTATTTGGTTAGCCGTACCAATGTTACTGTTCGCTGTTAGGAAATTAAAAAGATGGCAAGGATTCTTATTTGCATTTTTAACCTTAGTTGTTAGCTATTACATTGGTTTTGATGTTGTACCATTTTTACCAGTTGCTATTTCAATAGTAATCGCTGCAATATTTGGGTTATTTGCCTCTTTACCTTACCTGATAGATTCCTTTTTCTCAAAAAACAGAAGTTCATTTCTGAGCACACTCATATTTCCTTGTGCTGCAGTTTTGATTGAATACGCTTATCATTCCATTAATCAATACGGTACCTGGGGTCATTTCGCCTATTCACAAGAATCACTTAACCTTTTACTTCAATCCATTTCCGTTTTTGGAATGGGATACATCACGTTTTTAATCTTTTGGTTTGCGTCAGTAGCCAATTGGGCATATGAGCAACGTCTTCATAAGCAAAACATCAAAATGGGAGTAGTAGCCTATAGTGTAGTTTTGGGATTGACTTTAATCTATGGCGGTTTTAGAATCGTATTTCAAAACTCTAATTCAGATACTGTCCATATCGCTTCTATTTCTGCAACAGATGACTATGCACTTAATTTTTATCTGGAAGGTCTTAACGACAAGGAAAAAGGACATGAGAATAAGATTGAAGCTCAGAGACAGATCACAAGAGCAAATCAGCATCTATTTGACAGAAGTGTTGCTGAAGCTCAAAATGGCGCCAAAATAGTCTTTTGGGCAGAAGGAAATGGTGCTGTATTAAAAGAAGACGAGCAAGAACTTTATAGAACAGCAAGTAAGTTGGCAGCTGATCAGAATATCTATTTAGGCATGGCTGTGGCAGTGCTCGATCACACAAATGCCAGATATCTTGAAAACAAATTCGTAATGTTTGACACAACCGGAAACAAAGTGATTGATTACTGGAAAGGAATCTCTGTCCCTGGTGGTGAAGCTGAGATCAGCAATAATAAGGCTACTGGTATTCAAAAGATAGAAACCCCTTACGGAACAATTGCAGGAGCCATCTGCTTTGACTTAGATTTTCCTAAATACTTAAGACAGGCTGCAGGAGCAGATATTCTTTTGGCACCTAGCAATGATTGGAAAGAAATAGACCCGATCCATACAGATATGGCAAGGTTCAGAGCGATTGAGCAAGGTTTTAACCTGATTCGTCAAACAAGTCATGGATTATCAGTAGGGACCGACTACTCCGGAAAAGTAATGACTGAAATGGACCACTTTGCAGATAATGATAAAACGATGATCACACAACTGCCAACAAAAGGAGTTGCCACCATTTACTCAGTAATAGGAGATAGTTTCATTGCTTTTTGTTTAGTTGTCCTGGTATTTACAGGTGTGGCTCTTAAAAGATGGAAGCCCGCTGATTTGGAAAGGCAGGAAGGCAATTTGCAATCAGCTGTTGCTGTATAAGGTCAAAGAATTATTTAGAGCGAAAACAACTTAACGTGTATTGAAAAGGTAAGCTCAAGGAGCTTACCTTGGCGTTAGTTGAAATCTAGAATATTTGACTTCTGGTCCATTGGAATAATGAAACAGGACAGGGTTGGCTGATGAGTTTACAATTGATTCATGGATTCAGTCCAGGAGACCTTCATGATCATTTGTTAATTTTAAGTTGCCCATTGGAAGACTTCCAATAACAATTAGAAAACAAACTAACGAAATGTACCAGTATATTTTAATTTTTGTATTTTCCTCCATACTGTTTTTTAACTGTTCGAATGCACAGGCTTTAAGAGGTGATTGGGAAATTGTCGAAATTGATAATGTTAAAATAGTTGAACATTGCTTTTCTGCGGTAAAAGCTGGTAGCACAATTCGGATTTCATCAAATACCTTGTTTCTGGATGGAGATAAGCAAATCGAAATCAATTTAGAAAACTTTGATACCGATTCCACTTTAATACTTACCGGCGACAGTCCATGGGGTTGTGAATTTAAAATGATAGAGTATTCAAATGGGATTATGACTTTTAATGATCACTTATGGTCAGAATTACCTCAACCCAATACATTTGACAACAGCGATGAAACTCACAAGCAGACTTCTTCTAACCTTGAAATTGAACCGAATTATTCCTTTAAATTGAAAAAGCTGAATTAAGTGCAAATTACTGTCACTCTCACCGCACTCTCGCAGGTTGTCCCCACTCACTCTCGCAGGTTGTCCCCAACCTGTGAGCACTATACTCCCGAGGACTCTGTCCGTCTTTTGATTCCAAATTAAAATGGTAAAAGCAACCAACCCAATCGATTTGGAGTTATCGCTGCTGGTTTTATTTAGACATGGAGATGGTTTTTGAGAATTGAGGCTATTCTTTTTAGACAGGACTGGAGTCCTGGTTTATTACCCTCACAGGTTGGGGACAACCTGCGAGAGTATTTAGAGTATTTGATTCGTTTTCCCAACACCCCTGCACCCCTAAAGGGGAAACCGGAGAGCCTTGTTATAAAGCAATTTACTCGTACCTCAAAGACTTAATCGGATTGGTACTTGAAGCTTTTAGTGTATGATAGGCAATGGTCAGCATAGCGATGATAAATGTCGCCAACCCTCCTGCTACAAACATCAATGGGTTCAACGATATCCTGAAGGCATAACTATCCAACCATTCTGCAAGGAAGTAATAAGTAATTGGGGCAGCTACCAGGAATGATATCAGGATTAACAATGCGAAGTTTTTGGAGATTAATACCAATAATTGTGAATGCTGTGCTCCCAATACCTTTCTTATTCCTATTTCTTTGATTCTTCTTTCTACTGAAATTGCAGATAACCCGAATAACCCAAGGCTACCTATCAAAATAGATAAGACCGCCATTATGGAAATTACAGAGCTCATTTGCTTGTCAGAGGTGTAGAGTTCTTCAAAATGTTCATCCAAAAATGAATAAGTCAGTGGATAGCCAGGAACCATTTCTTCCCAGATTCTTTCTACATCGTTGATTCCAGCTTGAAGATTTTCCGGGCTCAGCTTAATTGACATTTCATCATAATTCCACTCTGAATGCACCACCATGGATAGTGTATTTACTTTGTAGTGTAGGGAGTTAAAATTGAAATCCTTAGTGACTCCAATGATGGTACCCAGTGAATCATTTGGATACCAGCTATGTCCCACACTTTGACCGATTGGGTCTTCATAACCAAGCTCTTTGGCAAATGATTCATTGATTACAAATGCCAATCCGTCATCTTTTGCGTATTCTTTGGAGAATCCTCTTCCAGCTATGAGTTCTATTCCATAAACATCCAGATAATCGAATTCTACAAGAACATTAGAAGGTGTTACATGTACGATACCAGTATCTACTGCCGCTTTGAATCCCCATTGGTGGAAGTTATTTCCAAGTCTTTGTCCGGAGGCCGTTACTCCTAACACACTACTACTTTTTAATAACTCCTGCTTCATTACATCAAATTTGTCATTTGCTGTTTGGTTCATATCCACCAACAGAATGTGATCCTTATCAAAACCAATGTCCTTTGATTTCATGAAATTCAGTTGCTGTAGTACAACCAGGGTCGCCACAATCATGGCTAGAACCATACTAAATTGAGTCACTATTAATGAACTTCTAAAGATCGATTTCTTACCTGATTTCTCTAATCCTTTTAATACCTGAACTGTTTTAAAAGACGATAGGTAAATAGATGGATATAGTCCGGCTATTACTCCAAGGAACAAGGTCATTCCTATTACTGCCAGGATTACGGTTGTGCTATCCAATAATGAAAGCATCGATAAACTACGTCCAATTAAATTATTCAGGAACGGAACGCTTATTACATCAATGATGACAGCAAATAATAATGCTATCATCGCAAGCACGATAGATTCAGTCACAAACTGCCAGAAGAGTTGATTTCTCATGGCTCCTACAGACTTTCTTACTCCCACTTCTTTGGCTCTTGCACTTGACCTTGCTGTGGTAAGGTTCATGAAATTTACTGCAGCAATAATGATTATGAATATTCCTACCAAAGTGAAAATCTCGAGATATGACCCATTGAATTTTCTGTAGTTATGATAGTCGTGTTCAATGTCCATTGAGTTTAAGTGAACCTCACTTAGTGGTTGAAGAAATAGTTTATAAAAATTATTCACTTCTTCATTTCCTGTATTTCTGATAAGATATTCCGGATACTTTTCAGACATAGCCGCTAAATCTGCTCCGGGAACCAATTCCAAATATGTATTGAGGTAATTAGATCCAAACTCAGAATTGAAATCCGGGTTTTCTCTTGTGATTGAAAGCATAGACATCATGATGTCAAATTGCATATGAGATGTCTCAGGAACATTCTCCAGAATCCCGGCAATTTTGAAACTTTCATCATCCAGTTTCAAAGTCTCTCCAATGATATCTACTGATCCAAATATTGTCTTGGCCAGCTTTTCCGTTACCAGGATATTATTGGGCTCATTTAAAACAGTCTCTTTATCTCCACTTATTAATGGAAAATCAAACAACTTGAGGAATGTACTATCAACTCTTGCTGTTACATCTACCTTGAATCTGTTATCTCCCTTAGTCCAAAGCCAGTTTCTTCTTGCGAAGTAGCGGGTATAGCTTCTCACCTCCGGAAAATCATTGAGAAATGTTGGACCCATTCCTGGCATAGATAGCGCCACCTTTTGGGTGTTTGTCCCTGGGAAACTCTGTATTTCACAAAGTCTGTAAAGATTATCCTTCCTAGAGTGCTGACTATCAAATGCTTTTTCATCAGAAATGAATAAATAAATCACCAGGCACGCCGCTATTCCAATGGCGAGACTTAAGATGTTAATCGAAGTGTGAAATTTGTGCTTGGAAAGATTCCTAAATGCCACAAATAAATAGTTCTTAATCATGATTGTTCCTTTTGAGTATTTTGAGTTATATCGACGGATGGCAAATGGTCTTATATAATTGATTACCTGAAACCAGTAATTCTTGTCGGCTTTAAACTTTGACCCTGCCGACAATAAGCGGTAATGCTTTTCTTCCAGGTCTCCTGCAATTTCTTCAGCGAATTCTTCATTCAAGAACCAATCCAGTAGCCTGGATGCGAGTTTAGGCGGTGCTTGATGTTGATTGCTCACAATGAATGATTATGCCAGTACAAATTTCAGCTTGCCTTCAGCAAATGCCGGGAATTGTTTCCATAGCGTCAAACGGAAATCCCGAACGTTAGCCAAAGCTCTGTGACCACTTGCTGTGATGGAATAAATACGCTTTCTTCTACCGCCTCTTTCAGCGGTGGCTCCTCCCATTTCTGAGGTTAGAAAACCTTTCTTTTCTAATCTGTTGAGTGTTGTATGTACTGCGCCTATTGCTACTTTTCTATCCGCTTGTGCTTCGTATTCTTCTGTGATGTTGAGTGCGTAAGCCTTCTCTTCCAAAATTCCGACAATAAGCATGAGAACCTCTTCAAGTTCCCCTAATTTATTTTCTGACATATGTTTAAGGATTGTAGAACAAATATACGGAGAAGAAATTTATTTGTTCTACAATGTTGTATAAAATAGAGATTTGATCATCAAACTTGCATAATCCTTTAAATGTATAATTTTGTGACGGCCTATGCTTATAGTAGCTGCAATCAAAGGAACAATGAAGAAACTCAGCAAACCGCTCTTAATTCTCACAATACTAACACTTCTGTTTGCAAGCTGTTCAAATGACATATTCGAACACAAAAAGGATGTTACCGTCAACTCACTTGAAGAGGCTCTAACTAATCTCTCCCAAACAGCACAGACATTTCAAATCGACCCGACAGAAGAAATAATGTTGAAGGGAGATAAAGGGACAGCCGTCTACATTCCTGCAAATGCTTTTCATTTCTCAGATGGTACAACACCAACAGGAAGTGTGAACATTGAACTAAAAGAATGTTATTCACTAACAGACATGGTAGCTAATAATTTGAACACCATGTCAGAACACGGAATTCTGGAGACTGGTGGAATGATTTACGTTAATGCCACAGCAGACGGCAAAGAACTATCAGTCAAAGAAGGAAAGGCATTTGTAATTGGCTTTCCAAAAGATAATAGCCAATCAGAAGAAATGGACTTGTTCTATGAAGTTGCATTAAATGAAACTTCCCCAACATGGGTTGCTGATTACAAAATGTTTGAAGCAGAAGCGATACAACGGGCTCAAGCAGACACAACATCAAACGTTGAAGATGCAGCACTTATTTTCGAATATCCAATTGAAATGACGGATGACCTTTACGACTATGGTTATGATAATAGTCTAACGACTGCAACATTTTATCAATTAAAATTAAAAGGGGAAGACAGAACGATTTTAGATTACATAAATGACCCTTCAAATACAGATAGTATAGATGCTCGAGCATTTTCAGAAAATCGCTGGTGTGTCAATTTTGAATTTAACATTGATCAAAATGGGGTTATGCAGAATTTCAGGATTGTAGATGATGAATACACGAAATACAATGACAGAGCTGTTCAAATTGCATTAGAGTTTCTTAAATCTTCGCCTCCGTTTGATTTGGCTTCATATGACCAGGAAGTTAGACATGATTGGGATTATGCATTAGGTATAAAGGGTACTCGATCAATCAATTGGGACAGATTTAAAGTAAAGTTCAGAGCAAAGTATGCCAAATACAAAGACAAAGCAATTCAACAAATGGAACAAAATGCTTTAGATTATTACATGTTCTCTGCAACTAAATTGGGCTGGATTAACTGCGACAGGTTTTGGGATTTAGATGAGGAAGAAAAAACTGACTTTTTTGTGACCACACCAGCACCAAAGGACACTAAAATTCAAATTATTTTCAAAGATATAAATAGCATTTTGACCGGCAGACATGAAGATGGGAAACTCGTATTCAATAATGTTCCGTTAGGCAGAAATGTAAAAGTGATAGGTATTAGCTATGCGTACGGTAAACCGACACTGGGAGTAGCAGAAACGACTATTGACCAAGATGGTTTTGAATTGAATGCATTTAATGAATTTTCGCTTGACGAGTTAGAGAAAGTGTTAAATGAGAAGAATTAAAAAATTACCAAGCCAATCCACTCTAGCATTCCATAAGAATAGTTATAACAATTAAGTAGTGAGGACAGGATTAACTATGAATCATCGAAACCCTGCCCTCCACAACTTATTTAAACTTATACGTCAGTCCGGTTTCAACCAACGAATTAAAGTATCCCCTGAATCCCCTTGCAGCTGGATCAGGGTTGTTAGATAATCTGTCAACTACATTAAGCTTTGCATATCCCTGAAGTTTTGATGTTACTTCATAAGTCATTTTTACATTGGTCCGGATGTATTGATAAACTAGTTGTAGATCATCATTATCCTCTCCAGGCGTTAATCCTGGATAATATCTGTATGAATATCTAAATGACGCATCTATGCCAATTTTACCAAACTCAGAACTCCATTTTACACCAGGAGATGCTTCGTAATAAGTATTGGTTTGTGCCTGATCAAGTCTGGAGATTTGGTACAAACCAAAAGTGATACTTCTGGAATCTTTCTTGTTGCTAAACTCAACACTGTTCCTAAGGAAATTCCAGTTTCTGGTTTTCTCCTCTAGTTCACGGTCAGAATCGAATTCCAGTTCTTCATATGTTCTCAATTGAAGCCCGGAGTTGAAAGTCAGTTTCTGAACTGATGATCCAACCCATTTTTTCGAAAAGCTCACGGTGGCAAACGGAGATTTATAAACCAATGCCTCTTCATCAATCATTCTGTCATAGTGCTTATACAAGTACCCAACTTGAGTCTTAACCCACATTTTATTACCCACATAAAAATCAAAATGCAATGGCAGATATAATCTCCCAAAGGAGAAAGGAGTCCTCAGCACGGCATCCGCTATGTTTACTCCTTCTCGTTTTAATCGCTGATATTCCGGAGCAAATTCGAAGTACTTCTTGCTACTGTATTTTGTTCTGTAAGATGCCTTTAGATAGTACTCAAATCTGTTCGCATCATTTTGAGTCTGGTATATTCCCAGGCTTCCATTTGCGACAAGCTTGAGACGATGTTCACCTTTCTCAATTTTCCAGGAATTCTTTGAAGATAAAGACTGGAAAGTGCCATTATCCCAAAGATCGAATCGATCAAGTTCCTCTTCCTCGGATTCCAGATAGGATGGGTTAAGGAAAACATTCCATTCTTGGCCCAGTCCCGCTCCAACGCTGTGGCTACTGGTTGTTTGTGCAAATAGAGATTGTGTAATGTAGAAGGTTATAGCTAGTGTGATTAATTGCTTCATTTTTTATCGATGATTTGTAGAGCCTGAAGCCCTGTTGTTTCTTGTTGATTTTCTTTTTTTGAAAGTTTGATTTCCAGTTTGTCGGAGCTTTCAAAATGATTGTCTGCTATCGCTAATGAGAATAATCCCAGCAATATGATTAAGTATGGGGTTCCAAATTTTTTAAGTTTCATGATTTTGATTGTTGTTGTTTAATGACTGATTTTAATCCTTGTTTATTCGCCAGCTGAATTCCTAATCCAGGCCTTACATTCACTTCCATAACCATCGGGCCAAGGTGCTCATCAATGACCAGATCAACTCCTATGAAATTGAGTGGAAAGTGTCTTGCTGTTTCAATCGACAGGGTCAGAATGTCCAACCAATATGGTAGCACCACCCCTTCGATTTTATTACCACTATCAGGGTGGGTTTTCATGAAGTTTTTGCCATCATAAGCTTCCTTGAGCTTACCATTGACCATGTTCACTCCAATTCCCAAACCTCCCTGATGCAGATTGGCTTTACCACCAGATTGGTTGGTTGGCATTCTAAGCATGGCCATAATTGGCTCCTGCTCCAGGACAATTACTCTGATATCCGGTACACCATCACTGTAGATTTTTTTAAAACAGGGGTGCGGTCTAACGTAAGATTCAATTAATGCCACATCATCATCACCGAAAGAAAATATCCCGAAAATGATATTAGCAATATGTGTGAAGATGTGGTTCTCTGCTATGACCTGCCCCCCTTTGTACCACAGACCCTGCTGTTTCTTTAAAATCATAATGCCTTTGCCTCCAGCTCCCTTTGCTGGTTTGATGACCAACTCACTCCACTGGCTAACTACATTCCAGGTCTCCTCAATTTCTGCGACACTAGAGATGCAGGCATATGTTTTTGGACAAGCAATTCCGTTTTGTTCAAGGATCTCTTTTGCGAGATACTTGTCGTCTGCGTATTTATAGTTTCTCTTGGGATTATTGGGGTATATCAACTCCAAATTCCTCTGATTTAATCCCATCACCTGCTGGTGAATGGATCGAAGTTTATTCCATATTTTGATCATGATGATTGATTTATGAGTTTAAGACTTTTGCAAATCGATGGTATTCCAGCACTCTTAGTCCGAGCCATTTTCCTAGCTTTAGACTAAGTCCCGCGACAATTAGAATTGACTCAGGGAATGTGACTATAAAATGCTGTAGATAATCAGCTGCCAGTATGAAGTAAATTAAAACTGTTACAAGTGCAGTACTTAGAAATAAAGTAACAGCTGCAATCAGCCCTTCTTCTTCTACTTTCTTGGCAAACTTTTCACTGATGATTGTGAGAATGATTATTGGAAAGAATAATGGTGTAGTTGGGTCCAGCCATTGTGTTTGGTGCAATAATTTAATGGCCAGCAACGCTGTAACCACCACCGCAATCAGCATTAAACCAATCTTTGCGTTGTACTGAACTCCCAGCTTCTCAAGAGGAAAGTTTACTAATGAAACCACCATTACAAGACTTGAGAAAAGTATTAGTCCGGAGACAAGTCCGGTTTTAAGCAATACCAAACTAATAAGCACTGGAAGAAATACTCCGTAAGTTTTTATTCCCACTACATTCTTGAATATCGCTACCAGAAAAGCACCAATTGGAAGTAGCAACAACACTTTCATCATATCGAAAGGAAGGTTTGCCTCGTCAATTAATCCCCAGAGATTGAATGAAGAGTATTTAGTATAATTATTAACTCTCTTTTGTTCAATCACATAGTTGTAATCAAATTCCAGATCGGCGCTTCTTTTGATCAGGAATTCATCTCCTGTATACAATTGCATGTAGTGAGAAGGAAGGAATGCATAGTGTCCATTTAATGCATCAAATGGCACCCAGTGACCTTCAATCATAATTTCAACCCATAAGTGAGAGGTTCTCTTGGTGGTTTCTTCCAAAATCAAACCACCTGTTACTCTTGCTGGAATTCCTTTGTTTCTACACAACGCAACCAGTAACCGACTTTTGCCATTGCAAGATGCCTTTTGGTTTTCATAGGCCATGACTGCATCTGTGAGTTCACTGGTTTTTGCAGAAGGAATCTCATTTACATAGTTGAAAAATGAACTGATAACGCCATTCAGGAACTGATGGTCAGCAGCTAAAGAGTCTGCAAGTACTGCTATTCTCTTATCCTGAGATTGAATGAACTCCGTTTGTTTAACAAACTCACTATATAACTGTGAGTAACTTTTTGCCAAAGGAATCTCAGGCCCCAGTTGGTAAGAAAGGTCCATACCGGAATAGTCAAAAGAGAAAGTGATATGCTGACTGCTATCCAGGAACCCTTCCCACCGGGCCAATTTATTTTCTCCCTTCAAAAGAATCGTGCTGGGAGAATCTGTTTCTGACGATAGAATAATCTGCTGTCTTTTATTATTGACAGGTAAGTAGCTATCTACTTTGTAATTTCCATCTCCTGCGAGATCAAACTGATAAGTGATTGTGTAGTTATGCGATGGGGTTAAGTCTTCATCACTTGAATTGACATAAACCCGCAATAGAATCATGAAGATTGGGCATAATATTAACGTAGCTGCGATGATATTTACCGTTTTATGATGATTCATTTTCATTTAATTTTCACCTATATCCGGTAATTCAGAATTCACCCCACCCTCCTTGAAAAAAATTTTATTTGATCTTCCTGCTTTATATTTAATCAGTCATATTTGACGTTCATCTATTCTATAAATATTGTCCTTTGACAGAAGACAACAAAAATGACGTTTGCCATGAGTCTGTTTATGAGAGACTCTTCAGAGATTTAGCTCCTAACCTTCGCAGCTTTCTGATCTTTAAATTCAGAAATGTGGAGAGGGCTGAGGATATGGTACAGGAAGCTTTCTACATCATGTGGCAAAACTGTAAGAAGGTTTCGCAGGAATTGGCTAAGGCCTATTTATATCGGGTGGCCCAAAATCAATTCATTAAACTTCTGGACAAAGACAAAGTCCGTTCAAAATACATATCACTACAGGATGACCAATTAGATGATCAGGATCCAAGTTTTGAATTGGAGTATCAGGAAATGAGATCCAATCTTTTAGAAGCCATTGATCAATTGCCGGAAGGTCAGCGAGAGGTGTTTTTGATGAATAGAATGGATAAACTCACTTATGTGGAAATAGCTGAAGTTTTGGGTGTGAGTGTAAAGGCTGTGGAGAAGAGAATGCACAAGGCTTTGGTGAAGCTGAGAAAACTTTGTAAAAATATTTGATGAAGGGGGTAGGGTGTGTTGAAAACAGACGTATATAAGGTCAAATGAACTGGGAAAACGATGAAACATATTTAAGTCGGTGGCTCAATGATGAGCTGGATCCACAGGAGAAAGAAGCTTTTGAAAACTCTCCTGAGGGAAAAGAATTCATTGCTTTGATCAAGGCTTCTGAAGATCTTACATTGACTGACTACAATGTTGATTCCGCGCTTGAAGGGCTCAGGGATAAAATCGAAAATCACGAAGCTCCGAAGCAAAAGCAAATCTGGTTCAACCCAATATTTCAGGTCGCTAGTGCTGCTGCGGTTCTGATCATTGCGTTTTTTGTTTTTCTGTATCCAGATGGCGATACTTCAGTTGTTACCGCTTTTGGGCAGCAGGAAGTGGTTAATCTTCCAGATGGTTCTACAGTGAGGCTCAATGCCAACAGTCAGCTTTCTTATGATGAAGGGGATTTCCTTAATAATAGATCACTTTCGTTGGAAGGGGAAGCCTTTTTCGAAGTTGAAAAAGGATCTAAGTTTCAGGTGAATACAGATATTGGAACAGTTCAGGTTTTGGGGACTAGCTTTAATGTGAAATCCAGACCGGAGCAGTTTGAGGTGCTTTGTTTTACTGGTAAGGTGCAGGTTGATGCTAGTAGCCAGACTACAATTCTTACAAAAGGACTATCGGCGGTACTCAAGGATAATACTTTGGAAACCTCCAATCACACAGGAGAATCTGAACCAGGTTGGTTAAAGGGAATTATCACACTTAATGATGTATCGGTTCAAACTGCGCTTTCTGAATTAACTAATCAATTTGGAATTGAAATTACGATTGAGGCACCATTAGATAAGTTGCAGTATACTGGTTCGTTCCCAACTTCCAATGCAAAATCAGCTGTATCACTAGTACTAGATCCATTGAATATTAGTTATACTTACAATCATCAGGAAAAATCATTGGTGATTCATGGTATAAATGAATGATTCGATACGCTACTCTACTTATACTGCTACTCCCATTTTCATTATTTGCTCAAACCAATATCTCATTTCAGGCAAATAACAAGCCACTTATTGAGGTTTTCAAACAGTTGGAGAAAGAATACGAATTGTATTTCGCTTATTCTACAGAGCAGATTTCTGAGATTGAAGTTTCAATTGATGCCGATAATGAAAATCTGGAATCATTTCTAAAGCGATTGCTGGAGCCAGTTGGTTTTTCATATGAACTACTGGAAGAGAAGTTTGTTGCCATCAAAAGTGGAGCAAGTGTTGTGATTAACTTACAGCTTATTGATCAGGAAAGTTCAGAGCCCCTTTCTTTTGCATTGGCCCAAATAAAAGGCACCCAAAAAGGCGCAATTGCGGATCAGGATGGCCGATTTAACTCGGTTTGGAAAGGTTCTGCCTCGGATACTATTATCTTTTCTTTTCTTGGATATGAGGATTTGGAAGTTCCGATCAGTCAGATTGAATCTATGGGGAAGAAGTTGGAGATGACGTTTGCCAATCAAAAGCTTGGGGAGTATGTAGTTCAGGAATATATCAATACAGGAATTACCTCCACTAGCCTGAACAATGGAATTTCCATTACACCAGATGATTTAGATATTCTTCCTGGCCTTGCGGAAAGAGATGTTTTATTATCCGCTCAGCAGATTGCAGGAGTTAGTTCCAATGATGAATCTGCAGCTGGGATCAACATTAGAGGAAGTTCAAGAGCCAATACTTTTATTTACTGGAACAACATTCCAATTTACCATCCTGCTCATTATTTTGGGAATATCTCTTCTTTCATTCCTTCTACAATTGGACAGGTTAATGTTTATAAGAATTTCATCCCAACAGAATTCGGCGGATCAAGCGCCGGAATGATCACAATGACTTCCAAGGTAAATGAAGCGAGAAAATTTACTGGGGAAGCTAGTCTTAACCTTACTCATGCTGATCTGGGGCTTTCTACTCCAGTTGGTGAAAAGAGCTCATTGATGTTTGCAGCTAGAAGATCTTTCAATGACTTTTTGGCCACTCCAACATTCAACTCTCTAAGCGAGAAACTATTTGAAGGGAGCATCACACAATCCGTGCAGGAGGAAATCAATGAGGACGAAGATTTCCAATATAACAGTAAACTAGCATTCACAGATTTTAATGTGGTTTGGGATTTAAACCCAAGTAACCGGACCAACATCAGATTTAGTACTCTAAGATCTGAGAGCGTTTTAGATTTCAATACAATTGATGATGAAGAGCTTAACGAATCAGATCAAACCCATAATATCACCAACCTGGGAGGAAATATTACCTGGAATCAGAATTGGAGTAGCTCATATTCAAGCCAATTGAGTGGTTCTGTCGCCAGATATAATATGGAATATCAACTATTCAATTTCAGGGATAATGATGATGGAAGTGATGGAGATTTTCAATCGAGGTTTAATGAATTTACGAATGTTGAGATCAGGTATACTAATAATCTTGAGTTAAGTGACAGACACATTCTTACTTTCGGAGCGCAGTATAATTTTCTGGATCTGAACTTCTCAATTAATGAAGATTTCTTTTTTGAAGAGGAATACGATGAAGCGATTATCAGTAGTGGCAACACGTTTGGAGCTTTTGTGAAATCTGAGAATAGAATTGGTGATAAGCTGGAATCCGTTTTGTCTGCCAGATTCAATTACTTCCCAATATTGGGAGAATATGTAGTTGATCCACAATTGAGAATTCAATATGCTTTGACCGACGACTTATTTCTGAAAACATCTCTGGGCAAATACCATCAATATATTAATACCATCCAGGAACCGGAATTTAACTTTTCCAATACCATCGAGCAGCACTGGATTACTGCAGATGAGGATGAAGGAATACCGGTTTTATCAAATACACAGTTTGTGGTTGGCGCCTATTTTGAAAAGAAAGGATGGCTAGTCGATCTGGACCTTTTCCAAAAAAGGGTAGATGGTATTCTATCCAGAAGAATTTTTAGCCTGGAACTAGATGAAGGCGTGCAAATTGGCAATGAAACAATCCTGGGGCTTGATCTTATGATTCGAAAAAGATGGAAATATCTAAGAACGTGGATCAACTTCAGCCACCTGGATTCAGAAGTGGAAATACCCGAATCAGAATTATTCGGATTTAGCTCCAACACCAGCATCCGTCACCAGATGCAAATCACACAAACCGCGACTGTTAAAAATCTTGAGTTGTCAGTAGGTTATACCTTCAGAACTGGTCCGTTTTTCACAAACGCTACTGGACTAAACTTTATAAATGATCCTGACGGTGAAGATCCAGATGAATTTGAACCCTACTATGAAATAGAATATGGACCAATCAATGAAGAGTTGTTACCCAACTACCACAGAATAGATCTTTCTGCCTGGTACAAACTCCCAAAAACCAAAACCCGAAACTTCCACACAGAATTTGGCCTTACCATCTTAAACGTTCTCAACCGAACCAATGTCTTCACCAGATCATTCAGAGTTGAGGAATTTGAAAATGAGAATGTGGGGATATTGGAGAGTGAGAAGTATTTGATTGGGATCGCTCCGAATTTGAGTGTGAGGGTGAGGTTTTAGGAAGAAGGGGTAAGGTGTTAGATTTATGGCAAATTGTAGGTCCAATCTCCTCAATTTTTGTTATTTGCAACCATATGATAAAAATAAAAGGAAAGACATATAAACCTATTGGAAACGAGCTTGGCTATTGTATTGGTGGTTCTTTCTTCAAAAAAAGAGTATTCTATTTTAAAGGTTATCCACAAAGACCTTATGAAGAGTGTGAGATTATAGAGTTAGATTATGCGGACCCTAAAAGTTTCGAATCTGATACAGTCATGGGAGAAGGTCGAGACAAAAACAACAAATACTTTCAGGGAAAAATTGTAGAAAAAGGTAATGGAATTGAGCTCAATCAAGATTGGGAGTTTGTTCCTTTTAAGGGAATAAAGTGTCAATCAGTCGAATTGTTCTTTAATACCGAAAGATCTTTGATTCGAGATTTATTAGGAAACGAGGAAGAATTCAATTTCACAAGAGCCGAAAATGAAGATTCATATCATGACTTCCAAAATACTGACACTTGGATTAGGCTGATCTATGATGAATCGAACCTACTTAATGAAATTGAGTTCCTGGGAGGTACGTTAAGAGTAGGTGAAATAGTAATTTTTGGTAATCACCAAGACGTATTTCAACTAAAAGAACAATTGGAAGATATGGAATACAATGTCGTTCGCAAAGATGAGGAGTACTGGATGGATGCAAATAAGAAAATTACTTTTTCAAGTTCCGCAGATATGGGAGGAGAGGGTGATGAGGTAGTATACTTTTACACGGCAAACGATATGGGACACTTGATAGATGAGTAAAAACTATTCTGCCAAAATTAAATTATTAAATATTGTAGAAAACACGTTCCGTCATTCCGGAATTTCTGGAATGTAATGGAGGAAATATCCGGAATCCCATCAATGGTTTGAGGTCACGGAGTTCGTGAGTGCAAAACACCCACCTACGCTAAAGCTGCTGTGGGCACTGCGGGATTCCTGATCTCCGCTTTGCTGCGTCAGGAATGACGGTACGTGGGGGAAAAAGGGCGGTTCGCAAAGGAAGGAATGATCGTTCGAGAGGGAGTTTAGCTTAGAGTCAAACATAATCTCTGACCTCTTCATACAAATCATTCATCTTAGGATTAATGGATCGAATCAGTTCTTCTTTCCATTCCCGTTTCCATTTCTTAATTCTTCTCTCTTCCTCAATAGCTTCATCGATGGTTGGAAAAAATTTGTAATAAATCAGGTCATGACAATTATACTCCTTAGTGAATCCTGATCCATTTCCAAACCTGTGCTCCCAAGTCCTTCTTGAGAGATTGTTAGTCACACCGATATAAAAAGTTGTTCGATGATGGTTACTCATGATGTAAACATATCCTCCTTTACTCATTGATGAATTTGATTTAATTACCCCCGCAAAACTATATACCGTCATTCCGGAATTTCTGGAATGTAATGGAGGAAATATCCGGAATCCCATCAATGGTTTGAGGTCACGGAATTCGTGAGTGCAAAGTGCCCTCCTTCGCTAAAGCTACGGCGGACACTGTAATGGGATTCCTGATCTCCGTTACACTTCGTCAGGAATGACGGGTACGCTGAGGGAGAAATAATTAGAAACGGTTCACTGAATAGTATGTATCTACCCAAACAAATCACTACTCAAATACCGATCACCTCTATCACAAGTAATACAAACAATCAAACCTTCTTCCAACTCCTCAGAAAGCTTCATTGCAGCAGCCAAAGCTCCTCCGCTGCTCATTCCTGCTAGGATTCCTTCTTCTTTTGCCATTCTTCTGGTCATCTCTGTGGCTTCTTCCTGACTTACATCTATGATTCTATCCACTCTGTCTTTCTCATAAATCTTTGGCAAAAACTCTGGTGACCATCTTCTGATTCCTGGAATTCTTGAGCCATCTGTAGGTTGAGTTCCTACTATCTGCACATCTGGGTTTTGTTCTTTCAGGTATCTTGAAACTCCCATGATAGTTCCGGTTGTTCCCATTGCGGAAACAAAGTGCGTCACTTTTCCATCAGTATCCTTCCAAATCTCCGGTCCTGTGGATTTATAGTGCATTTTCCAGTTATCATCATTAGCAAATTGGTTGAGAATGAAATAGCCTTCTTTTTCTGCCATTTCTTCAGCGAGCTCTCTTGAATATTCAATTGTCCTCTCAGAAGGAGTTAAGATTACTTTAGCACCGTATGCTTCCATGGATAGCACTCTTTCCTTAGTTGAGTTATCTGGCATTATCAATGTCATATTCACTCCCAGCACTTTTGATACCATTGCCAAAGCAATTCCGGTATTCCCACTGGTTGCTTCTACCAACTTGTCTCCAGGCTTGATATCTCCTCTTTCCAAAGCGCTCTTGATCATGTTATATGCGGCACGATCTTTTACACTTCCTCCTGGGTTTTGACCTTCCAGTTTGGCGAAGATTTTTACATTTTTATTGGTAGGAATAGCGGTTAACTCCACCTGAGGTGTGTTTCCTATTAAACTGAATAAATCCATTGATTAATTTTCTTTGTAGACGTAAATGTCTGTTTGTTCCGTATCGCTGTTGTGCATTTTTGCCTGGTAGTAGATTTTGGTGTTGGCAGGAATACTCCTTGTAAGCCATACATTTCCTCCAACCACACTGTTAGCTCCAATTGTGGTATTTCCACCTAAAATTGTCGCTCCTGCATAAATGACTACATTGTCTTCAATTGTCGGATGTCTTTTCGTCTCAGCATCCTTTTTATCAACACTCAAAGCTCCAAGAGTAACCCCTTGATAAACTTTGACATTGTTTCCAATAATGGTGGTCTCTCCAATTACAACTCCCGTTCCGTGATCTATGCAAAAGTGCTCTCCTATCTGAGCTCCCGGGTGAATATCAATTCCAGTCTTGCTATGAGCATGTTCTGTGATGATCCTTGGAATTACTTTCACTCCATGCGAATGAAGCACATGTGCAACTCTGTAAGCAGCTATTGCATAAAAACCAGGGTAAGTTCTTATTACCTCGCTTCTGCTTTTAGCTGCCGGGTCTCCCTGATACATTGCGGTGATGTCATCCAGTATTCTTTCATGTATTGCGGGTAATTCATTAAAGAAGCTTTCAGCCACATCTTCCAGATCTACCTCTCCATGCATGGGATTTCTTGTCAGCATTTCATCAAGTTCAATCTTCAGCTTGTTGAGATGCAATTCCAATTCCTTCTGAGAAGAAAAGGTCTTCTTAGAAAAATCCGGAAACAATGTTTGCATTAAGTCAACAAAGAATTGTGAAATGACCACAGGGGATGGACACTTTGGGCACTCCTGATGACTTTGATATAACTTCTTGTAAAATGAATCAGTCATAAACCTTCAATCGGATTTGAGAACAAATTGTTCCATTATTGGGTCAGAATGTGAATATAGGGTCGCGGAAGTTAGAATGAAAGGATGAGTGGTGATTTGGGTACTAAGACGATCAAACAAGTTGTTTTCCTGACCTTATTTGTAAAAATCCTGAGGATCTACAAGAATAGTAGTCAACTCAACCTGGTGCCCATCGGGATCTTTTAGATAAATAGATTCAAAGTAATGATGGTCTTGAATTTCGTAATTTATTCCTAGTTGATCGAAATGCTTCTTAGCCAAGTCGTAATTTTCACGATTTACATTAAAAGCGAAGTGGTCAATTTTGACATTATTTGATGCTACTGGGATTTCAGGATGATCTGTGTTTGCAGGAAATATGGCTACTCCGGTTTTGCCTGAGAGCATAAAAACAGGAAAAGCTCCCCATTCAGGGAGCTTGTATTTTATTAACCCTAACACCTCTTCGTACCATTTGATTGATACTTCCATGTCTTTTACACGGATAGCAACATGGTCCAGAAAGTCTATTTTGAATGACATTATTTGCTTGGTGTGTTGGAAACCGGAACTTTCTCCATCAAATAATTAGTAATCAAACCGAATAAATGCCTTCTGGTATTTCTTCCTTCATAAATACCATGAGATCTATTTGGATAGATCATGATATCAAATTGCTTGTTTTGAGCTACTAACTCATCAATTAACATCTCCATTCCCTGGTAATGGACATTGTCATCACCTGTACCATGAATGATCAGCAGATTTCCTTCCAGGTTCTTCGCATAAGTTATTGGTGATCCATTTACAAAATCATCCATATTCTCCTGAGGTAATCCCATGTATCTTTCCTGATAGATGTTGTCATATATCAATTGGTTTGATACCGCTGCAACTGATATTCCGGTTTTATAGATTTCAGGATACTTGAACATCAGATTTAAAGTCATGGAACCTCCACCGCTCCAGCCCCAAACTGCTGTTCTGGATTCATCTGCATAATCAAGCTTTAAAAACTCTTTTGCCGCCTGTGCCTGATCTCTGGCATTAATATCTCCAATTTTTCTATAGATACTCTTTCTCCATGCACTGCCTTTCAAACAAGGTGTTCCTCTATTGTCCATATCCACTACCAGGTACCCTTGTTGAGCCAACATGATGTTCCACATACCTACCCAGCTATCAGTAGCAACCTGTCCCCATGGTTCGCCATATACATGGAAGAAAACAGGGTATTTCTTATTTGGATCAAAATTGATTGGCTTGATCACTCTTACATCAATCTCCATTCCTTCCTCAGTAGTCACCTTTGTGAATTCAATCTCCGGCATCTTGATTTTACTGAGCTTTTCAATGAAGGCTTTATTTTCAACCAATTTCGCAATTACTTTATGACTAGGTAGGCTCACCAAATTGTGAGTGATTGGAGTAGCAGCAGTCGAGTTTCTTTGGATTGCATATTTTCCGTTTGGCGAACAGTTGTAAACATTCACCCCTGAAATAGAAGCTGGTGTGATTCTCTGTGCTTTTCCACTTCCTTTTATGTCAACTCTGTATAAATACCTTTGAGTACTATTGTCTGGAGAAGCATGGAAGTAAGCATATTTTGAAGTTGCTACAATCAATGATGCTACATCATAATCACCAGGAGTCAATAGTTTTTTGGAGCCATTAGCAATGTTTACTTTGTACAGATGTCTCCAGCCATCATTTTCTGTGAGTCTTAAGAATGACTTGCCATTATCAACAACCTTCAGCGTGTTATCACCCCAACCATTAGCTGACACATCAGGATATTGAATATCAACCCAGGTCTCTTCTGTTTCAGTATAGATTTTTTTGAGTTCTTTGGAAGCGATGTTGTATTTCCAAACGATGAGTTTATTCTGATGTCTGTTTAGCTGCTGAATTAATAACTCTCCACTATTGAGCCATTGCATACTTGGGATGTAATTCTGAATTTTTGATCCTTCCAGAGGAATCCAGGTAATTTGTTTGTCACCAATTCCTACAATTCCCACCTCACATTTTGAAGGATCCTGGCCTACTTTAGGGTATTGTAGTGGAAGCGGTTCAGAATAAACTGAGTCGGTGTTATTGATCATGTAGAATGTTCCAATTTTGGAAGCATCCAATCTCCAAAAAGCAATATTGGCGCCATCAGGGCTCCAGCTGAATCCGTCTCTGTTTCCAAATTCTTCTTCGTAGGCCCAGTCGAATGTACCATTGATGATACCATCACCACCGTCATTTGTAAGTTGAGTTACTTCATTAGATGTTAAATCCTGCACGTAAACATTGAATTTTTGCACAAATGCAACCTTTGAGTTGTCTGATGAGAATTTAGCAAACATTAGGCTTGAAGGCTCAAAATCAGCTCCAATCTGTGTCAGTTTTTTGGATTCCAGGTCCAGCATCCAGTAATCACCTTTGGTGTTAGCTCTCCAGACTCTGGAAGAATTTGTGAAGATTAGAATCTTGGATTCATCTTTGGAAAAAGTAAAGCTCTCCACTCTGATGGAACCCTTTCGGTCTTCCGGGATTAATTGATCATTCGGAACAAGCACTGAACGCTCGTTTGTTGCGGATTCATACCTTGCAAGTTCTTGCTTTTTGTCTTCGTTGTTTTCGACTCTTACATAGCTGTTGCCATTATTCATCCACTGCAAAGGAGCCAAATACTCCTGACGAAATTCAGAAGAAGCATAAATGCGATCAATGGTGAGAAGAGAAGGGTCAGTTTCGGATTGGGAAAATGCTACTTGTGATAGTCCGATCACAAGAAGACACACAATTACGGATCTCATGTTCATATTTTGGGTTTGGTTATTACTCCAACGGAGCTAATATACTTCTTTAGCTGATCATATTTTAATAGTAATGACGACATGTGGTTTTTCCAATTCAGTCAAAGGAGATTTTGTGTTAATTTGGGTCATCAATGAAACTCTACCCAACAGATAGATCAGAAGACCTCAATTCCAGGTGGAAAAGGTTCATCTTTAATATTTTCCCTTCCTATCGAAGAACTGGTGCTAGAATCAAATTCATTTCTTCAGACTTCTACGAAATGCATTTATCTCTTAAGCTCAAGCTTTCAACAAGAAACTATGTAGGAAGTGTATTCGGCGGAAGCATATTCGGAGCTTTGGATCCGCTGTATATGGTTCAATTAATTTACCTGCTTGGTAATGATTATATCGTTTGGGATAAAAGCGGAACTATCAGATTCTTTAGACCAATCAAAGGAAAAGTAAAAGCACGATTTCTTATTACAGATGAGTTACTTCAAGAGATCAAAGCAAAGATCGCAACTGACTCAGAAATGGAAATTGATCTACCTGCACATTTTGAAGATGAGAATGGAGTGAAGTATGCTGAGCTTGTAAAAACGCTGTATATCGCGGATAAGCAGCATTATAAAGAGAAGAGAAAAAGAAAGGCAGCTAAATAGCTGCCATTATATTTTATAGCTCCAGATAGGATTCTGCTGATTTAATATCAGTGATGTCAATAGTGATCAAACCTTTATGTTCTGCCGGAACCATCGCTCCACTGTATAGCTCGGTCCATTTGTCCCAGGTGAATGAAAGTCCGCCAAGTGGTAACATCTGAACCCACATTTCCCATTTATATGGTTTGCCTTCTTCGTCCAAATACCACAGATAGCTATCACCAGGAGTTACCCCTCCTGAACTGTAAAACACTAAGAGAGCATCTCCCTCATCGGTCTTTACAATGGCTCTAGTTGTGCCTGGGTCAAAAGTCTTGTAGTGTGCGTATAACCAGAAGCTATCGTTTGCGAAGTAAGCATATGCCTTGGTGAGTAGTTCTGCCTCATCTGCATTAGACGGGTTTTCGAGTACTCGGCCTTCTCTGGTGTTGGGATCAACTACTACTTCTGTTCCGTCCCATTTTACATTTACCTGGTTGTTTTCTTTGTCCCAGATGAACGTGTGCAATCCTTTAAATGTCCATTGAACCACTTTGGTTGTGTCCCAGGCGGTCTTGTTCATGGCTAGTTCCATTTTTCTGGCAAGTGCATCTGCTTCTGGTCCAACAACGCCTTCTGGTTTAGGTTTATCAGCTATCCAGAAAACAATTGCGAACAAGACAATAATGACGATCAGTCCAATTCCAATCTTTTTAATCATAAGGTGTTTAGGTTGGTTAATATTAGTTTCCTACAATGAAAAGGGCATTGCTAAACAAGACCTTTCCTTCATACCAAAAGCTCCTGAAAAGTGGATCATCCACAAAATAAACAATCGATCCTCTTCCAACTTCCTCAACGCCAAAAACCAGCGTCTCAGCTAAGCGCTTTTGTAAGTCTGAACCCACAAACCCGCTCATTAGGTTGCCTGAGCTTTCAATTCTTCCGGCATTCGTGCCATCAGATAAATAACTGTATCGTGTTGCGCTTGTTTTCAAGGAATAATAATCCCCTTCCAGTCCAAACGTAAATGGATGCGATAAATCAAGATCAACTTTGTAGATGGAACCAGGTGTTTGGCCTTTTAGCCACTCTCTGGTACCACTTCCATAATTCATTAGTGCTTTTTCTTTATCATAATCTGCGGGTCCAAAAAGGTCCTTTTCATCGTCATCAAAGTAAGTTGACAAAGAAGTATTATTCCCATCCTTGAATTTATTTAAAGCTCCTTGTATCAAAATCAATTTGCCTCCTGCTTTAGTCCAGTCAATCAATTTTGTAACAGCATCTGATCCAAGGCTTCCATAATATCCCGATGGGAGAATAATAACATTGTATTTATCCAGATCAACAGCGTTGAAATAATCGAGCCTAAGAATGGTATATGGATATTCGAGCTCCTGCTCAATAAAATGCCTTACTGCTCCGTAAGAAAGAGAAGAAACTCCGCGCCCTCCTAATAAGGCTACTTTTGGTTTTTTCAGTAAACTAACTGATGAAGAACCCATATCCGGACCATAATCGGAGAAACCTGATTCCACTGAAATTAGCATTCTATTGTGCATATTGGCAATTCGTGTTATTTCACCTTGATAATTTTCTGGGTTCCCAACTTTGGTAATTACAATAGATGGGCCCACTTCATTGCCATCATAACTTGCATTTCTCGTAAGGAACCTAACTTTAAAATTGTGTTTATGAAGATCTGCGAGAAAAGCTGCATCGTTCACACTATTCCATTTTGAGATATAAGCGTAAGGTGATTTATCTGGAGCCTGCATATCAAATGTAAGAACAGGTTCTTTTTTGACGACATCTAAAGTTACATCATTGGCATATGCCTCCAATCCATAAAAATAAGGAGCACCCCAGGCTGTAATATCGTACGTAAGGCTATCTGTTAATTTCGTCGTAGGTTCAAATAAAATGTGTGCTAATACTCCCTTGGGTTGATTTGCCGGAACCACCAGGTCACTTGCTGTTAAAGTGTAATTCTTTGAGGTTTTTGATTGGTAGTGATAACCTCTCATGTTTCTGATGGTATTGACTTTCCCGTATTCAATACCATTTTTGTCCAACCATTCCATTAAATGGTTAATCCGATCCTCATTCGTATTCTTGATTACAAATGATTTGTATTTACCCATGGATCCACTATTCGACTTCTCAAAGAAGTTTTCAAAATTTTCCAATAATCGATCTGAACTTAGAGAGGCGATTTCAACAGTTGAAAGTCCGGTTGTTCTGTGGTGAGCTATTCTATCTTTTAATGTTAGCAACTGACCATCTTCCAATTGGATTCCTAATCCAGCCATGCCATGTCCTCCCTGCTCGTAAGTCATCCCGATTGCACCATTAAAAGTTGGGTATGTATCACCATAACTAGGGTAAAGTAAATCGAAGAACTCACCAGTGAAATAAAGCCATCCCTGCTCGTCAAAGTATCTTGCGTGGTTTCTTCCGATTTCTTGTTGGAAGCTTCTCTGCCATGGAGAAATCAATTCATGGTAAGGTGCTGCTGCAGGAGCAAAGTAGTAAGGTTCATTTGGCCCTTGCTCGTGGAAATCCACATGAATCTGCGGCATCCATTTGTTGTATTGCTTAATTCTTTGCTGTGACTCTACCTGACTTTGCCATGCCCAGTCTCTATTTAAATCGAAATAATAGTGATTGGCTCTTCCTCCCGGCCACAATTCTCTGTGTTCTGCATCATCCATAAAAGGATTAAAAGGCATGTTTCCCCATTCTTCATAATAATGCACATATCGCTCTCTTCCATCCGGGTTCAGACATGGATCTATGATGACAATTGTATTTTCCAAAAACTGGTTAAATGGGCTATTTTGATTTAGTAAGGCATGGGCTGTAATCATAGAAGCCTCAGAGGAACTGCTCTCATTTCCATGAACATTATAGCTTAACCAAACGATTGGTACATTGGTGGAAGGAGTACCGTTTTCAATGTTTGCTCTTCTCAGGTTATCCAATCTGATATCATCCAGCTTGCTTAAGTTTTCATCCGAAGATAGAATAGCCAACATCAGTGGTCTTCCTTCATAAGTTTTTCCATACTCTCTAAGGAATATATTTTCAGATTCAGATTCTAAGTGCTTGAAGTAATTCAGGATTTGGTGATGGTGACTAAACTTTGTTCCAAGCTCATATCCAAGAAATTCACTTGGTGATTGCATCTGAGCTTTCAGGAGTGTAGGGAAGCCTATGAAAATTAAGATTAGAGCAGAAGTAAGGCGCATAATTAACAATTTGGGGTCATTCGTAAAGGATCGGTAATATACTGTAAAATAGTTTTACTCCATTTTGTTTGAAGGTCTTTCACTGTTGGGTAGATTTGGTAAAAACTAAATCAACTAAAAAAATGGCAGAAGTAACACTAAAAGGTACACCCGCCCATACTTCTGGTGAGCTACCGGCAGTTGGAAGTAAAGCACCAGATTTCAAACTAGTAAAATCAGATCTTTCGGAAGTTCAATTATCAGACTATGCAGGTAAGAAAGTCATCCTGAACATTTTCCCAAGCGTGGATACAGGCACTTGCGCAATGTCGGTGAGACAATTCAATGAAAAAGCATCTTCAATGGATAATGCCGTGGTACTTTGCATCAGCATGGATTTACCGTTTGCCATGGCAAGATTCTGTGGAGCAGAAGGATTGACTAATGTTGTCAACTTATCTGCATTCAGAGACAAGGGTCAATTCCAGTATGATTACGGAGTAGGCATGATCGACGGACCACTAGCTGGTTTGAATGCAAGATCTGTAGTGGTAATTGACGAAGAAGGAAAAGTAATCTACAATCAGCTAGTTAGTGAGATTGTTGATGAGCCTGATTATGATTCTGCATTAGCAGTCATCTAAAATGAATAATACACTAGAATATAGTGACAAAGGAAGGAAGATGGGCTGTGCGCTCATCTTCTTTATGATCTTTGGAATTTTGGTCACTGCTGGTTGTGTGGGGTTTCTTGTGCTTGTGCATTTCACGGAAGGACTAAACTCCAAGCAGATATCCTTTACAATGGCGCCACTTTCGTTTGGGCTATTGGCTATTTTTAGTGTATTAAGAAACTTAAAATTCAGTCACAAATACACCGTCATCCTCGACAAGCAAAAGGAGGTTCTTACCTTTTACAAAGAAGACCCGAATCAGCATCTTGAAATTCCATTTTCCGAATTGCTAAAAGTGCGATTAATCGAGACTTATGAAACCAGTTCAGGTTCTAGCAATAACACACGGAAAACCTATTATCAAACATTCTTAATTCTCAAAGACGGCTCTCAATTCTGGCTACATTCCACTACCAGCAGATCCGCATTGGAAGAAGAGGCACAAAAACTTAAATCCTATCTGGATATCAATATTGAAGATGAAACTCGTTCAAATTTGAATCATGAGGGATCAGCGAATTATACTAAAGGAGAGCGTTCTAAAATCTATGATCCTTCCAGGTTTGTGCAGATAGAAAACCTTGGTTTAGAGAAACTACTTTCTATCAAAAAACCCACTTACCTGGTTGATGAAATTGTAAAATTGCTCTTGTTAGTATTTTTGGGAAGTCTGCTTTCTATTGCAGTTAATGTACTTACAGATAGCCCAACGGTAGTTCAGATCATGGTAGCGATCATCTTTGGAGGTTTCTTCATGTTGATCCTGCTCTTTGTCATTCTGATTAACAGTAAAAAGTATCAGGTTTTAGTATCTGAAAAAGAATTAGTGATCAGCCTGCGGTTTCCGTGGAAGATTCTGGATGATAAACTGGGGAAAACAATTCCTATCCCGAAAGAGAATATCAAGCAAATCCGCACTTCAAGATTGCATGAAGGTCATTTCTGGCTATCATGTGTGACTACAACTCCATTCTCGTTATTTGACAAAGTATTGTTTGGAATGGGAGCATTTGCCAAGAGCAAGATAAAGCAGCTGGATTCCAGTGAGCATGTGATTGGTCTTTGGGAAGTTCCTAATTATGCCAAGCACAATGATATGGCCAACTTCCAGGATCTTTACTACATTGAGCAGTGGCTGCAAGAGCAACTAGGCCTGGATGAAGTAGAACTCGACAAATAATACGCAGGACGTGAAAAACGTACTCACCATATCCCTGCCTGCCCTTTTGATTTTCCTTATCATTTTAGAAGTCATTCTGAGAACTGTTTATTCTCCAATTAATCTTGAGGAGTTAACCGGAATTGTTCCTACACCAGATCCCATGTCGAAATGGGCCATGAATGATCCTTATGCAGCATTTACTGGAATTCCCGGCCAATTTGCTCCGGACAAGACTATCAATTCTTATGGATTCATCTCCACTCCGGAGATTAAAAAAGAAAAGGATTCTTCGGTTTTACGAATTGTGATTTTGGGAGAAAGCTCTAGTGCCGGAACAGGATACATCCTCAAAGACCAGGAAACCTGGCCATGGATATTATCTGAAATATTAAATGATTCTTTAGATCAAAAAGTAGAAGTGATTAATGCCGCCATGGGAGCATATACCTCTTTTGAGTCTTATGGCAGACTATGGAGCAGAATCAGGTTTTTCAATCCAGATATGGTAATTGTCAATCATGGATGGAATGAAATGTATTACTTCAATGACGAGATGGCCAACAATCCTACCGGAGCAAAAAAACCAGGCTGGACTGTCAATCAACCAATCAAAGTAAGAACCATTGAGCCAAATGCACTTGATGGTGCCCTGAGTTGGTCACAGATCTATTCAAGATTAAGATCAATGACTGGAACTCCTATAAATAATGGGGAAGTCGCTGAACCAAAAGAATTACAGAACAGCTACAATCCAATTGGCATTGAAATTTGGAGAGAAAACCTCAGGCTGATCAAGGAATTTTGTCTCAATCGAAATATCAAACTATTGGTATTTAAGCAGCCAACATTAATCACCGAATCCACAAAACCAGAAGATCAAAAGCGATGCAGAATAAGCAACCATGGATTTGATTATGAAGCTCATGTGGATGCTTACAAGGCAATCTATAAAGTAATTGACGATGAAATTGAATTTGTAATAGATGGCACATCCATCTCTGGAAAAGGAAGCTATTTTTACGATCATGTGCACACAACACCTGAGGGATCACAAGCTATTGCTAACTTAGCAGCACAGAAGTTATTAACCATATTAGAGTAAATGGATATCATTAAAACCGAACCATCTCAATACCAGGAAGTAGCAGATTTAGCCTATAAGATCTGGCGCGAGCATTACACCCCAATCATTGGACCAGAGCAGGTAGAATATATGTTGGAGAAGTATCAATCCGTAAATGCCATTAATCAACAAATTGCTGATGGATATGAGTATTACAACTTTGTTTACGAAGGGCAATTAGTTGGTTACTTATGCATTAAAGAGGAAACTGACCTGGTATTTATCAGTAAAATCTATGTCGACAGCTCTATGAGAGGGAAAGGTTTTGGCAGAAAAGGTCTGGAGTTTGTAGATCAAATTGCCAAAGACCGGAAGCTCAATAAGATCCGGTTAACGGTAAATAAATACAATACTGGTTCTATTGCAGCTTACGAGAAAATTGGGTTTGTAAAGAATCAAGCAATCGTGATGGATATTGGGAGTGGTTATGTGATGGATGATTATGAGATGGTGAAGGAGGTTTGATATGAGAGGACTGGTGATGAATAAGCTGTCAACTTAATACTTATGAAAAATCTAGCAATCCAGTCAATCTTAGAAAAAGGAAATATTTGGATCAATAATTTATATTCCAATGAGGATATAGTCTTACTAGAAAATAGCATGAAGGAATACACTTTCTGTTATGCCTTCCTATGGTGTAAAAAATCTGAAATCAACCTTACCTGGGAAAAAAGGACTACATGGTTAGGTGTAGGAAGATTGTTAGTTAGTAAAGATGGTAAAACATGTGAGTTGGAAGGATCCAGTCCATCCATTGATTGGGTACACCATTTTGAACTTAAGGTCCAAGAACTCGAGGAATATTGGTATCTGGAAATACCTTATAGCAAAGGAAATATTTCAAAATTAAAGGCTATTTTGAAAGTATCTACACCTGGTTTACTGGGAATGTTAAACGAGGATAAAAAAATCATTTATACTGCTATTAAAGATTGGATGGGACACTTCCCAGATTTTTATGAAATAGCCTATGATTTAAAAAAAGCGGGTGTCGAAGTTTTGTTTGAAGTCAGACAAAGAAGTATCACAAAATGATTAATCTGTAAAACAAATTGAGTAAATGACCCGTGCAATAAAATATGGGAGCAGGAATCGGATTTGTAAGAGATGCACAAAACAGTGCTCGTCAAAATAGAGATCAACTTAAGAACAAAAGTAATTTTGATAAGTCCACCACAGGAAAAGCTCAATCAAAACCATTGAAGTTTAAAGAAGCCTCACCTGAACAACTGGAAAAGCTTCGTAATGAACTGGCGGAAACAAGAAAAAAAGAAACCCTTAGAATGATTATTGTTGGTACCATACTAGTGGCAATCTGCACTCTTACTATTTGGTTTCTAATATCATGAAAATGAGAAAACCAGATTCCAAAACAACCTGGAACCTGGTTCAGTAATTATTTCTTAATTCACCTCACTCAACAACTTCAACAAAGCCTCTCCTACACCAGTAGATGACTTATTATTCTGTCCAGTCACCAATTCTCTATCGACAACCACATGAACTGCCCAGTCTTCCTTCGCCTTGGAATATTTACCTCCTGCATAAGTGATTGCATTCTGTGGCCAGTAAGGTAGCTCATCACCTCCCAGGTAATATTTAGTTGCAATGGTCTCTTCAGAATTGCTGAACACAGTCATATTATAACCTTCATAAATCCAACCTTTTCCTGGCTTAGCGGCTTTTCCGGCTTTCATCTGTGCTTCAAATTCTTTGCTATTCGGCAATGAAGAAAGCAATGCAACGGGACCATGACAAACTAGACCAGTTGGTTTCGATTCAGCGTGAAAATGATTTAAAAACTTGCTTACATAATCATTAGCCACCAGGTCACCCAATGGAGCATGACCACCTGGGAAAAATATGGCATCAAAATTCTCAATGCCTATCTGATCCACACGGGCAAAACTGATTACCGGACTGCTTTTCTCATCATTCAACATCAATAAATTAAAAAGAGCTCTATGAGCATCATAATTCTCCTGAGTTGTTTTCAGAAAATGATCTGGAGTTTCAGATACCGGATCAATGGTAGGAGCCAATCCATTTGGTGTAGCAAAAGTCACATTGTGACCTGCATCCATAAAGATCTTTACTGGTTCCATTAATTCGTTGAAATAAACGCCGGTCTTGTAGTTATATCCATTCTTCAATTTCATCTCAGAAACCTCAGATATCACTACCAATATATTAGCTGCAAACACTGCCTGGAAATTTACCAAAGCAGTCAATACGAATAGAAATATTAACTTTTTCATTACTCTATACTATCTACTATTAAACATTTGAAATAATCTAGCTGGTAGGCCAAAAGGCCATGAAAAGATCTACCACGCTATTTCTTCTCCGTTGTGGACGAACTTACCTGTGAAGTCGGCAGATGATAGACTTACTGATGTCTTAGCTCCTTCTGGGGCTTCCAATGGTGCATTCTTTCCTCCCAGATCAGTTTTTACCCAACCCGGATGTGCAGAATTCACTTTGATATTGGTATCCTTCAAAGCAGCTGCTAAATGGACAGTAAATGAATTCAAAGCGGACTTAGATGCATTGTATGCAAACGGCTTAATACTACTCCATGGAGAAGTCTCATCACTCTGCACTGTATTGGATCCCAGAATACTGGATACGTTGATGATTCTTGCAGATTCACTTTTCTTGAGAAGCGGCAACATCTTTTGTGTAAGACTTACCAAACTGAAGAAATTGACATCAAACGTCTCTTTTAGCACGTCTGCTTTTACTATTTCTGCGGTGTTCACTCCAGTCGGTTCTCCACTGTGCATAATTCCTGCATTATTGACCAATACATCTAGTTTGCCATAAGTGGAATCTATATGTTTTACCAAAGAATCAATTTCTTCTTCTCTAGTCACTTCCAGTTGTACAAATTGTACATCCAGACCTTCGTCTTTCAATTTCTTAACAGCTTCCGTTCCTTTCTCTACATTTCGGGAAGCCATTAAGACTGTAACTCCCTCTTCTGCCAGCTGTCGGGCTGTTTCAAAGCCAAGCCCTTTATTTGCTCCTGTTACTAATGCTATTTTACTCATTTGACTATGATTTTAAATTTGATAAAACAAGAGTAGCAAATCCCTGATATTAAATGAAATAGCTTGTTTTACGTCATGATATAAGTATTTTTATATCATGGTAAATCTGGAATGGTATAGAACTTTCAAAGCGGTTTATAAACACCGCAATTATTCCAAGGCTGCAGAAGAGCTTTTTATGAGTCAGCCGGCTGTTAGTAATCAGATGGGAATGCTGGAGGCTTATATTGGTCACAAGCTATTTCTAAGGAAATCCAAAGGTGTTGAAGCTACAGAAAATGCGAAGTTCCTCAACAACCTCATCATAGAATCTCTTGATACGCTGGAGGAAGTAGAAGCCATGTATGCCCGAAACGTGAAGAAGGAGGACAAAATGTATGTCTTAGGAATCAGCGAGCATCTGTATAAAAGCTTCCTTTCAAACAAGCTGACTGATTTCAAATATTTAGACATTCGCTTTGAGGAGCAGCATGAAGTGCTTTTTGACCTGGTAAACCAACAGGAAATTGATGCTGCCATTGTTCATCATGAAGTGGAGACTTTTGATACTTTGTCTCATAAGGTTCTGAGTTCTCCGCTTGTTGTGGTGGGGCATCCCAATGTTGATACTACTGAATTTGATGAGCATATCAAGAATGATGATATTCGGAAAATTCAAAGTTGGCTGGAGCATCAGGTCTGGTTTTCTCATATGTCAACCAATCCTTTTATCAAACTCTTCTGGCTTCACTGCTTTAATAAAAGAAGGCCAAAGGTTTTCACTAACTATGTCGTTCCAAATGAATACTTCATGCTCCAGGAAATGACCAAAGTAGAAGGAATTGCGGTGACGCTATTAGAAAATGCCAGGGAGTTTCTTGAAAATGGATCATTGAAACTGATATGGCAATCGGATAAATATCCGGATCGGAATTACTATTTAATTGCTCATAAGAAGCAGAAGGGATTTTTTGAGTTGATGAGGAATCAGTTTGCAATGGATGCACCTAGTACAAATCGCAGCTAAATTTTAAACATCAACTTCAAATGCATGTTTTTATTTAAAGAATGTAGATTCACAACTTTCTAACTAACCAAATCATGAAAATTAAACAAAGCTGGTACAATCATATTTTGAATTTCCTGGCGGTAATCATCGGAGTATATCTTGGGTTCTACATCAATCAAAAAGCCATTGAGAATCAGGAAAGAAAAGAGAGTATTGCGCTTATGAAATCCATGCTCACGGATCTATCAGAGGACATTGAAGTTTATGAAGAGTATCAGATTCCCGAAAACAGAAAACAGCAGGAAAACATTGGGAAACTAGTTGAAATGCTGGTAAAAGATAGTTTGGAAGGTTTTGGGGTTCAGCTTTCATTGGTATTTCAAGTAGAAAACTTCAAACCCACTACTTCCACGTATAGCTCCATGAAATCATCTGATAAATTACGACTTATCAACAACCTGGATCTGCAAAAAAATATCAGTGATTATTATGAAGGTACGGCTGAAGAGAGTTTGCGCAAAGGTGAATTTCAAGTCGATTATTTCACCAATGAGCTTTTGACATGGTTGACCAGAAATGTTGATTTGACAACAATGGAATTGCTCACCAAAAACGAACTGATCCAACTAAGAAATAAACTAATCATCTATGAATCTCTTGTAGAACAAAAGGTAGGGGCATATGAGATGAATGTTGAGTCTTCCAAAGAGTTGAAAAATAGGATTGAATATGTTCTGTCCTCAAAATAAGAGCTTCCTTATTTTTCTTACGTTGAAGTGACTACATTTACCATGGATCGAAAGTAAATATCAACATTCCTCGAGCTAACAACAGAACCATGAAAACTGCTCAAATCATAACTATCTTAATTGCTCTGGGAGTACTAAGCTGTAGCAATCCTCCAAAAAATAACACATCTCAAACTGAAGAAGTCTCAACAGAGTCAGAAGAATCCGCCAATTCGATGGAAGAATACGTAACTCAATTGTCTGCCACAGAATTTTGGTTTCCATTAGTTGAGCAGGATTCATCAGAAGTTTATGTTACTCATTGTGCCGGTGGATCGGTTAATTTTAAAATTGATACCCAGGGAGAAGAAGTATTCATGGATTTTACTCAAATCAGCTTCTATTGGAGATTTAAAGTTGAGGACATTAGTGAGCAAAATGATGTCAATACCTTGAAGCTGTTGGATACTAAAACTGGTAACAACTATTCACTTTCCTATTCTAAAATCTCAAAGGACCGAATCAACATGTTGGATTTAGAAGTTCTAAATCAAGTGGAAGGATTAACACTGGATTCTGCCTATTTTCCAAATCTTAAGAATGTATCGTTTGTGTCATTTGAAGATTTCAACAATTATGAGAAGGTGTTTGCATATAATGAGGACTGTGATGAAATGTGGTAATTGTCTGAACCATTCAATTAAATAAAACCTGGTTTCAATTAAATGATAGATACCTCCCTTACTTCTTCCAATTTCTATTTTCTCATTGCTGTGGTACAGGGGTTGATTCTGGCATTCATTATTGTATTCAAAAGACCAGTTCGGAAAAGTAATATCTTTTTTGGGCTGCTAATTCTGTTCTGTTCACTTTCATTGTTACATCTTATTCTGGAGGAATCCATCCATGCGTTCAATTCTAAGTTTCCGGTACCCATGGAATTCAGTCTTTCATATGGACCATTGGCATACTTACATATTCTTTTCATTAAAGACCCTCTAAGAAAATTCAAAGCGAAAGATCTACTTCATTTTCTGCCGTCATTTCTACTCGATGGTGTGTTTTTCACATCGATATTTTTGTGGATTGGGAACAACATGGAATGGGCACAACAGAATATTCCATTAATTCAAACAGTGGCACTCTGTATTGCTTTATTCGGAGCTATTCAATTGGGTTGCTATGCATATTTGATCTATCGGGAATCCAAGGAAGCAAAAAGAGTCCTGCGAGATTTTGAAAAGATAAAGACATGGCTCAATTATCTTATTTCTTTCTGGAGTGTGCTCATCGGATTTTTATTCATTGCTGTTCCAATTGCTTTAAGTGTGATTGAACAAGTAGATGAAAACTCCGAATTCCTATATAAACCATTGGGTACTATCATCGCTTTATTCATATATATTCCGGGATACTTATACGTGCTGAAATACTCAAAACTAGTGGAGACCTATTCCGATAGGGTCTCAAAATTTTCATTCTCAACAGAAGAGCTTTCCGATAAAAAAGATGAAATACTTAAAGTGCTTTCAGAGGAAAAGATTTATCAGGATCCAGGATTGACAATCGCAAAAATGGCTCGACAATTGAATTGGCCCATCAACAATGTTTCCAGAATAATCAATGAATCTCTTCATACTAATTTCAACGATCTGATCAATCACCATCGCATCATTGCATTCAAGGAAAGAATCGTTCAACCCGAAAGTGAAAAGTACTCAATAGTGGGTTTAGGGCAGGAAGTTGGTTTTAGTTCCAAGGCATCTTTTTATCGTGCTTTCAAGAAAGAAACAGGCATGACACCATCAGAATTTATGAAAAATCAGGCCTAATAGGTTTCAAATGCCCATCTGAGACTACCTCATTTTGATATTCTTCAAGTTCCCACACTCCTTTGGGAAAAAACAAAAAAATGAAAAGAATATCAATAACAACAATCTTATTACTAACAATCAACTTCTGCATTAACGCACAAGCACGATTAGTAAATGTAAAATCAAAAACCTTCAAAACTTCCTCTGGTGTCGAGCTTCAAGGACAAGTAGGATTTCTTGAAGTCCCAGAAAACAGAAATAATCCGGATAGCCGAAAGATCAAAATGAAATTTGTTCATGTGAAGAGCCTTGCAGAGAATCCTTCAACTCCTGTTATTTATCTGGAAGGAGGAGGAGGTACAAGTACCTGGGAAGTAAATAGCCCAAAAGATCTCAATGACCGACTGGAATTTTTTGAAGTTGCCGACTTCATCTATCTGGACAGACGCGGAGCAAATGATCGATCGTTAATGCATATCTGGAGAGATGATTATCCATCAGAATTTTTTATCTCAGAAGAAAAGGCCACAGAACACTATCAAAAAATGGCCAAGCTGGCATTAGCCAAATTCGAGAAAAAGAAAATTGACATCACAGGATACAATATCGAAGAACACGCTCAGGATGTGAATGATTTGGCTTCCGCTTTAGGGTTTGATAAATATACAATTTTTGGGTTTAGCTATGGATCGCATATTGGCATGACAGTGATGAGCCTTTTTCCTGAAAAAGTAGAAAGAGCGATTCTTGTAGGAGCAGATGCACCAAATCAATCCCTGAATTTCCCGAGACACCTGGATCAGCATATTGAGAAGATTAGCACGATGATTGCCAATGACAGCATTCTAAGTGAAACCATCCCCGATTTTAAATCACTGGTTTACGAAACAATGGAGAATCTGGAAAAGAATCCAATTACAGTTACTGTCAAAAATCCTCTGAATAAGAAAAATGTGGATTTAAAAATAGGACCTTTTGGGTTCGCTGTAGTCTTAAGACTGGATATTGATGATGCTAATGATATTCCAGTTATTCCAAGGTTGGTTTATTCTGTTAATCAGGGAGATAATTCCATGCTTACCTGGTTTGTTCAGAAGAGAATGGTGTTTGCATTGGGTTTCCCCGGACAAGGAATCAATCAGCAATTAGCTACCGGCACAAGTGATTCAAGGTGGAGTACTATTTTAAAGGAAGCTAATAAAAGTCCTTTTGGAAATGTGGTGAACTTTCCATTCTCCGCAGTAAAAGAAACATGGGTTTCCAGCAACATTTCAAATGATTATACTACTCCATTGAAGACGGACATTCCAACTCTTTTTGTAACTGGTGAATTAGATTGCAGAACTCCGGTTCAACAAGTAGAAGAAACTATGAGAGGCTTTAGTAATGCAGTCCATATCAAAGTAGAAAACGCAGGTCACGAACAAGCACAATGGAGCTGGAAAGTGGCAAATGAAATCATACCATCATTCATGAAAGGAGAAATGATTGAGACTCAAGGATCCAGATATGGTAAGATTGAATTTATTCCAGTTATTGGTGATGTGGAAGGGCATCCTTCGATTGAGTGATGTACTGTTTGTAGATAGTTGTAGAATATTGCATCTTTCGGTTCTTCTAACAAATCATATTGATCAAATCATAGTCTTATGACCAATGAAACCTGGCAACAATGGAATCAAAAGTGGAACTGGATCATTGACATTGCAAAAATAAAGCAATGGTGGTATAAGGATATAGAAATCCTCCCGACTATTTCGCTATCAGAGTTGGAATCATTGGAAACAAATGCTGGTAGGCGATTTCCAAAAGATTTTAAGGGAATCCTGGAAAATTATGCCGGAGGTGTGATAATGGGTTGGCAAATAGGTGATACAAATTTTGAAGGAGAGTTTAAGAGTATCTTCTCCGGAGCAGGAGGGTTTCACCAATCCACAGATCCATACCTTTGGAATTTTCATGATCTAAGTAGAATTCATGAGGTTTACATTGGCTGGATTACCAACTGTTATGACGACCCCAATGATGATTATGGTAAACACTATTATGATAAAACACCATTTCTTGAAGTTCCCAATGGAGATTTGATCGCGTTTAATGATATGGAAAACGTAGTTTATTTAAGTCATGATGACGGGCCATTACATGGAGCGAAACTTGCAGACTCCTTTGAAGAGTTTATCAGCCTCTGGACTAACATAGCATGTATAGGCACTGAAAGTGAGCAACTTCAGGTATTATATGATTTTCAAAGCGAGAAGCTATTAAAGAACGGAGATAAAAAAGATCGTTGGATGCAGTTGTTTGAGAGTGAAGAAAACTCTGTAAAACAATCATCAAAAAGTAACCAGCAAAAGTCATGGTGGAAATTTTGGTCTTAGGTAGTGCATAAAATAACTGAACTATGAAGCGAATCATGTACATCGAAAATAAGTCTGAGGGGTTAGTGGGTGAAGCCAGAATTGGACTGGTGAAATTCTCCAAGTCCCGAAAATCCATTCATTACAAAGGGCAGACATTCCATACTTTGAAAGGTGCCGGCAATAAATCCAACTATTACGACACTGAAACAGAAGAAGAGTATTGGATATCAGGCTGCAAAAAGGATGGCACTGACAGGCTCTATGGAGAACGATTACCAATTCATATTGATCCTGAAATCCAGGAGGAGTATTGGGTAGAAATCAGAAATCAACCTGATAAAGTAGGGACTTTAGTGATTAACGGATAGCACAACTTATCTTACTGCCTCACAATAATATTCCTTGGAACTCTTTCCTTAATGGTATCTCTTTGAGCTTTGTTTAAATCATCATAATTCATTCCAAATTCCTTTTTGGATTCCAGATCCCTGATGTTATTGAAAGGCTCATTCACAGCATCCAATAATTTAATGTACGCCTCATAGCTGGTACCTCGAGATACAATTAATTGAACGCCTTTGCCAACAGTACTTTCGCCTAAAAACTCCATTATTTCTGATCTCAATTTCGTGATATCGATCTCTTCGGAATCAATGTAAATCACATCATTGTCATCTATACTAATTGAAATTTGCTCTTCATACTCTTCATCGTCCTCATTCAAATCTGGCAAAATTTGTATGCCTTTTGGAGAAGCAACCCTATAAAACACCAGCAGTGAGGATAGTTTGTAAAATTTTAGATCAAAATCTCCCTCATTCAGATTGTCGATGATTCTTTGGGAAATTGAACCCATGCTAATATCTCCGGACATTGGCCCATAAATCTTTTGAGATGCTTCATAATGTCTTGGAGTCAATTCCAGTAACTCAGTATCAGTAAGGAGTAAACAGAAGCACTTGCTTAACACATCAGAATCCATTGAATCCAAAAGCGGTGAAGAATAATCAGAGCTGAAAGACAAGTCATTTTCTCTTGCTATGGTTTTGTAGACCGAATAATAGCTGGAACCCGAGTTATCTTTTAGCAACCCAGCAATTATGAAGTGATCTTCGAGTTTATCAAACTCTTCGGAAATTCTTGCCTTTAGACTTCTATCAAAATTGGATTCACAGAATTCTATCCGATCGGCAATTAATGCAGGAGGTTGCTGGGAAAACCCCTGAATTGAAATTACTACTCCTAAAAGGACAATTAAAATTGCTATTCGCATTTCGTACGAATTGTTTTAATATTATTTCCTCCTGAAATTAATATGTTTTCTCATGGCCCGCAACACCTCATTGGGTTATTCCTTCCATTAGCATCCAAATAAATCATGAGGTTATTCGGTGAATTTTGATCACAATTTTCGGCATCATCTGGTATGGTCCAGAGTCGGGCATCAACATTACCGTCATTATTGAGATCGGCTTCCATAACAATCTTATCTGTCCATTGTGAAACAGGCGCTAAAGATTGAAAGTCCTTGTCAATATTCGCTCCTACAAAGCACACAATACTTTGTGTCTCTGTGATTGTTTTTGGAAAAGTTCGGATCAGTTGGTCTTTCCGAACCTTAATAAAACCAGTTGGACGAATCTGGATTCCCCCATCATTTTCACACCAAAAATCCAGCTTAAACATTAGCTCCTGCTGGATCTCCGTAATTATACCTTCACCATCAAAAAAATTGAAGAGTCCCATTAAAATTAAATTCAATGGTATTCCCATTCTTAAAAGAATTAAACAAATCTTCTGGAGCGTTTTGTAGTCTTGGAGAAGGGAACACAACCTTTAGTTGATAAAAATCTCCATTGGATTCTTCCAGATAAGCGACACCAATTGAGTTTGGTTTTAATGTTGGTTGTTGGTGAAAAATAGTGTTTCCAAGAATTAACAGTGTCAGTAAATACTTCATCTTCTTAAATACCCAATTCCGATTTCTTCCTTTCAATAAAAGCTCCCATTGAGGACGCATCTGTTACCCCAAATCCAAAACTGATGTGCTCAGGTTGAGTAATAAAAAGATAAGTTTGGTCGTCATTCTTAATTTTCAACTTATACATTGGAGGCATCACAAACCGGTACTGAGAGATACGCTCAACGTCCAGCCAGTTAACAGTTTCGGTTTCAACTCCATGATTAATGGTAATATTTTGTCCTCCAAGTCTCACTATTACCATTCGGTCTTTGATGGCTAGCCATAAAACCAGAAACAACACCGCAATGGCCAAAAAGATGCACAGTTCATAAATATCCAGTTTTCTGTCAACACCATTGATTGTGGCCTCAAAAAAATACCCCCCTATGCCAATACCACCGATCTGGATTGCCATCAGCAAGAAAAAGTATTTTACGAAAGTGGTATATCCTTTATTGCTTTGCACAATGGTTGTTCCGCTTATTGCTCTATCAACGAATATTTCACTCTTTGCTTGAAGTTCATAACTCCAGACGCCTCACCAGCCATAACAGCTTCAAATGAATGCCATTTCCCTTTATTCAACGAAAATTCAGCAATGCCCTTAAACCCAAAAGTCATCATAGTTGGTTTGGCTCCACCTTTGCCAAACATATTGGGCATATTAAAAATGCCATCTACATATTCCAACAAATCATATTTGAACACGGCGAGTGTGTCACCATCGATGGTCTTCAAGTCGATAAACTTCACTTCGTTTTTATAGAAAGAAGAATCACAAACAAAATTTTGGTCATTACCAATGAGGTTTGTTGATAGTGACCAGGAATCACCAATTTCAATAGGTCTACCGGGTAATTCGAAAAGCATCGCTATTAAATTCTTTTGCTCCCTTTTTACCCAAAAACTGTGTATAGTTCCGTCTTCATTTATTGATCCACGCAGCATTATGCCTTTCATCATCTTTTGAAATTCCTTGAGCATTTCTTTTGCTTCACCAAGGGAATCCGGCAATGCAATTGGTAATTCCTGGCTGGAGGTAAACATTTCTATTTCTATGTGCTCTTGGCTTGATTTAAAAAGTCGAACCGCAAATTTCGTCCCCGATATGGATTTGTTTAGCTCCTTCATCATTTGTTGGATTTTTAGAGCATCGTCATCCTCACTTTCTCCTCCAAAAGCAGTACTAAAAATACTTGTGTCGATCTGTTCCATCACAGTTGAATAAATCAAGGTATCGCCCTGCGGGATTTTCCATTTCAATTCAATTGACTGACTCTGAAGGTGGGTGAAGCTTAAAAATGAGATAAGGAATATTAAGTATTTCATTTTACAGATTATGGTTGGTGAATTAATGGTGTAAATCTAATGGTTTCTTTTGAACATTATCCACTCTCAAAGTAACCAATCATCAGATTAGAGATTCTAAGTTAAATCTAAATCTTAAGTGAAATTAACTCACTTTTATACATACTGTATAAATTGAGATATGAAAATCATGTAAACCAGATGTCCAGATAGTAATACTTATCAATCATGAAAATCCTTCCATATTTTGTTTACAATCTGAAATCTAGTAAGACCATAGATCAACTTATGGAGTTTATTACTCTCTATTCCAAGGAAGAAAAGTATCTGGACATTAATTCAGAATCCAATAAACTCATCTATTCCAAAACAGGAAAGAATAGTTTCCAGGTCACAAACAAGAATCATAAATGGCTTGTAGTGGATGGTTCATTACAAAGTAAGGGTGAAAAAACTACCATTCGCCTTACTTTTAGAAAGCATTTAGTTGCTATTATTTTTCAAGTATTCATAATTATATTTCTTACAACTCAATTAATCGTAAGCGAGGAGAATAAACTGGAGTTTGGCTTATTATTGTTCATTATATACATCATAGACTTATTTTATTTCAATCGGGTATCTGGTTCCGTGAAAAAACATTTTATTAGAATATTTGGGTAGTTCATTAATCATACCCTGTTTCGATAAAAAAATGAGAATAATAGAATTTAACGCTTTAGGTAAACCGTCTTATGATGACGTGAAAGCTGGAGATTATCTTATTTTCCTTCAATTCAAGGATATGGAGATTGTGCAATTACTTGAGAATACAAACAACTCACCTAGTTGGAAGGTAATCCGGGATAGCGAAACACTTTCAGAATTGGCATGGGATTTAGTAGCTCAAAAATTCCCGCAATGCCTGAATTCTAATAGATGTTGGTTTTTCGATTGCCCTCAGGAAATTCTACAACTAATTGATGAGGCTGAATAAAGCAAAGTTCATCAAAGCCTACAACTAATTAACGGCAACACGCATTACTTAAATAATGAAAAATCACTACTTCGCCTTTCTATTTTTGATTTGCGGATTTGTCGTCAATGGTGCCTATTCTCAGGAAACCTATCTCAACTACCATAGGAAAGTAACAAACTGCGAGCAATTAATCGCTCAGGAAAAGTTTGGTGCAGCAATAACATGTCTGGATTCAATATTCTCTGAATTTGATTTCATTTTCTTGAGAGAAATAAAACTCGCCACCGAGCTTACTGTATTCCAAGGTGATTATCAGGCTGCATTTAAATACATGCGAATTGGGATTTCTAAAGGTTGGTCAATCAAGAGTATAAACTCCAGCAAAAGCCTTCAAATCCTACAGAAACAACCAGAATGGTTCAAGCTGGAATCTGATTACGATAGCTTGATTCAGCTATATAAAAACCGGATAAACACTGATGTTAGGAATCAGGTACGTCAAATGGTTAAAAAAGACCAGAAAATGGCAATTGGAGCATTTATTAGAATTAGGGAAAAGTCTCAAAATAGGTATACTCTAAGGAAATTTGCTCCTCACAGTGAAGAGCAAATGAATCGGTTCCAGGATATTTTAGAGAAGCACGGATATCCAGGAGAGAAAATCGCAGGGCACAACCTTTGGGCATCAATCATAGTTTGTCATCACAATTCTATTTCACCAGATTATAATTCAAAGGATACATTATACACTTCTATGAGACCCTGGATACTTAAAGCCCTTGAAAAAGGAGAAATGTCACCTTATGAATTTGCACAGATGGAAGATTGGAAAACCGCTGTTTTACATGACCATAAGCGAACTTCATTCGGCTTTATCGGAGAGGTAGAGAGTGAGGAAAATCTAATTGAAATCAATCAAAACCGAAATACTGTTGGAATGCGAAGTACGCAACTAAGAAACCAACTTCTTGATATAGAAAAGTCAACAGGTCTGAATCTATATCTTCCAAAAGGATGGCGGGATGGGAGGATAATAGCACCAGAAAAATAATTTTTGGCTTCTGATTAAAGAGATTGTATACTTTTGCAAAAAAGATTCTGATACCATTATGAACAAAGGAATACTAACTCTCTTTTTAAGTCTTTTTATAATCTCGGGGTGCCAACATGCAGGAGAAATAACCAAGCAACTCTCGTTTCTAAATACGATGGTCAAGGAGTATGGAGGAGAATGGAATGGTTCTGCCTTGGGGGATTGCTATGAGTTGGAAATAACTAATTCCAAAGTACTTCACAAAGAAACAGATAGCCTGGTATATTATTCAACCGTTATTGGAAGAGCTTTTATCGATTCACTGAACTACAATTTTTCATGTATCACATTTGAGTTGGTGGATAAAACTGGAATTGGGGGTATAAGTAAGTCTTCAGCCATTGAAGCGACATTTGATCTAAATCTAATCAGGAGATTTAAGGATAGAGATATTGAAGAGTTTTTAACAATAAGAAAGGCCTATTATGCATTCAAGAATGTGTACCGAGAAGACCTGGAAACTGCCAAATCCTGGATTGATGATTTAAGCGGTAATGAGGAAAAGAACCCGTTCATAATCCTTGCAAACGCTGAAATTCTTAGAGCAAATAATGAAATTGAAGAAGCAAAACTTTTAGTAGAACCACTTATAAATGACTACCCTGATGACGCTCAGCTCAATAAATATATGAGCTATTTTTTCACTGAAATTGGAGAGAATGACAAAGCGTTAAATCTATTGCACAATGCCTACAGGTTGAATAAAACGGATAATGCTATTATTGGTAACCTTGCAGGCCATCATCAAGAAATGAAAAACTGGGACAGTGTTTACTATTATACTTCACGGATAATTGAACTAGATTCCAATGATATCAATGCATACTACATTAGAGCGTATTCTGCATTCCAAATAGACGAAACAGATAAAGGTTGCGATGACCTTGCCAAAGTTTATCAAATGGATAAGACAATTGTATTTGCTGATAGCATGTCGACCTATTGTAAATAAAATCTATGGAATGGCATCAATGTAACTTGATGCCATTTTTAATAACCTTAAAATTCCTGATGCCTATGCTTCACCCTCACTGAAGACTTATTCTCCTTAGAAAAGTCTAGCTCACTCACCTCCTTGTCATCAATCTTATACCACACATTCTGAATCTCTCCTTCAGCATCTACCTCCCATGACAATACCAACTTAGTAAATCCTGCCACCTGCATTCTGAAATCAGCCTCAATCCTGTTATCCAACTTCAACGTGAACTTCTTGATTTCATTTTTGCTAGATGAGCTAGTGAACTCATGATCCAATTGAGTCAAATTCTCTTTCAAATAATCACTAAACTGATCAACAGAACTTTTTCCCTTGCTGCTTTCCAAAATAACCTTGTATTCTGTAGTCTCAGCTTTTACTGTGTAGCTATTTACTCTAGAAGGTGAGGTAGTCCTGGTAACAGGTTTCTGCTGCTGGATTATTGGTCGTTTGGAGTTATCCTGAATTTCATCTTCTTCATTTGCAACCGAGTTGTTGCTTTTAATCATTTCTGGCTCCTCAGGGGCTTCTGTGCTCGTTTTTGAAGTAGATTCCTTCGGTACAATAATCAGCTCGACTGGCTCTTTTACAATTCGAACTTCTGGAGTTTCTTTAATATCTGTGATTACACTTTGCTTTGTTGGCTCCTGCTGAGGAAACAAAAAGATCGCGGCAGTAATCGCTATTCCGCTTGTTGTGATTAGAATGTTCATTTTATACTGTTTTAACCATTGCACAAGTAAACTTGTATTGGTACCTGCAGTCGTTTGAACAAATTGCTCCACTGAAGCTAAAGAGCGTACCGATTCCTCAGTTCTGGCAGCTTCAAACAAGTCATCTATTAGTTTCTCGTCATGCATGCTTTACTCCTTTCTCATTTTCAGTTTCAGTGGCAACCACTTCTTTCAATTTCTGTCTACCCCGACTAAGCCTTTTCTTAACATTTGATTCCGAGATTTCAAGGGATGCAGCAATTTCTTTCACTGAAAATCCCACAATCTCAAACAACACCAAAGCTTCCTTTTGTTGCTCCGGCAGCTGGCTCAGGCACCAATGTAAAAACTGAACTTTCATAGAAGACTCTGCTCTACCAATCTCAGATGGGTTGAGAGATTCTGCCATGGGTTCAGGTTTCATTTTTCTGGAAGCATTTGCCAACAAACGTCTACTTATCCCTATCAGAAAACTTAAGAATGCATTTGGGTCCTTCAGGGAATCAAACTTGTCGTAGGCTTTCAACAAACAATCATTCATTAAATCCTCATAAGGATATCCACCGTAAGCACAGGCACGGCAGTACTTCTCAAACCGATCGTGAATCGGTTCATAAAGCTTTAAAAATTCAGACTGTTTCTTATTAACCATTGAGTTATGCCTCCAATGGTAATAGTGTTTCGAGAAAGAAAAAAGTGACAGGTGGGGAAAATATTTTTTATACGAAAATTGAAGTGCTGCCTTTTATGAAAGATAAGTTGAAATGTAGGTATGCTTACACATTTAACCTGAATTTGGTCCTTAGCTATGGACAATATCCTAATTTTTCAACACTATACTGGAACCCATCCGTCGAAATAAAACGAGGCGATAAATTCCAGTTTGTAATTGTAGCTCCCAACATCCAAACGGAGTTTGCTACTGCGATTTAAGGAGTTTCTGAGGATACGGTTTTTGAGTTGAGTGAGTTGGTGGAGATTCGGTGAGTTGAGTTCTTTGGGGCTTTTTATCATTCGCCCCCAAGCTTATCTTGATTAAAATTTATTTGTAACATCTAATGTTCCTTTATATGCTTTAACTCCAAATACGTACTGTATAACAATTCAAAAATTGAATAATCGGTTGTATTTGGTTTGCAAGAAAACTTTCCTTTATATCTTCCTGGCTCAATATCTATTGTAATTCCGCTTTTTGAATCTTTCCATGTATGAGTTTGGGCTTGAAATTTTAAGTCTCTATAAGTTAGAATTGGAAGCAGATACGATAAACAGATTTCACTAAATTCATTCCACCTTTTCTTTTTTTTAAGATCAAAAGAACTTGCACAAATTTTTAAAGAATTTTCCAAGGTTTGTTCATCACCTAGGACAGAAGCAATAAAGTCAAATATTTGAACAATATAGATTTCTTCTGACATCACACCGGAGTTCCCAATGGGGTATGATTTAATCTTATAAATCAATCCATTCATTGTCTGTAATCGTCTTATGGAGAGACATTTAGTTTTTACCATAAGACCAAGAATTTTATTACAGATATCAAAAATGGAATTAAACTCCTTATCATCGAAAGCAAACGGTGCATAGCGGATTTCCTGTACAATTTTGTCCTTCATTACAATAACTTGGTCTAAAAATGTTTCAACGCTGGACTCTATGTAATTCAGGTTGTTCAATTCAAATATATCGGTGCTAATAAATTTATCCATGTAACCATTAAAATCAACACCTGGACCGTATTTATAGGTATAGATATTCCGAATATTATTTATATCAGCTACTAAAATAATTTTGTCTAAATCAAATTTATTTTGATTTGGAATTGTGTCAAAATGAGCTGCAAATACATTTAAAATTCTAAAAATATGCTCTGGATCTAGTCTATCAAGATCATCAATAAGCAGAATTACTTCCTTTTCCTCATTTTTAATATTGTTGATACTTTGAGTGATTACTTCAGTTATAGGATCTTCTTCATTGATTCCTTTTTTTAGAGTCATGGATTTAAGGTAGTCCTTGATTAAATCCTCATGAGATTTGTTATTCTTTTTGTGATAATCATTAAAGGAATTAAATATCCTATTTAGAGGTTCCGCAATTTCAAAGGCCTTTTTTCCAATTTTGAGAATACCTGAAACAACGTTTAATATTTCCCAGGAATTATTCATTGAGAAAAAATATAGACTCAAATCCCAAGGGATTTCTGGCTTTTTATATTCAAGATCAGTCGACAATAATTCGAACAAAATATCATATTTGATCAATTCGAAAATGTCATCATTTGAAGCAACAGAGTATTTGACAGGATTCAGTTTTATTACCTGGTATTGATTTTCATTCTTAAAGAAATTTTCTAGAAAAAATGTTTTACCTGTTCCAAATTTACCTGAAAAGAATACCCTCTGATTTTTTTCAAAACTTAGATGATTTTTGAAGCGATCATGCTCATGTGGGAAATCAATTAACATTGATGGGTTTTGGGCATCTTCATTATCAACCATTTTATTCGTGTATTTAGTTTCCTGAAAATATACTGTTTCAGATATTAAAAACCCACCAATTACAGAGAACTAGTACTAAGAAGCTTGTAAATTCTATTGTTTGTAGAATTTATCCAAAAGGGTACATTACCCCCATTCTGGCTTAAGTTTAGCCTAGCGTAACTTAAGTCCTCCAATCACAAAAGAACGAGAACGAAGAAGTTTGTAACTTCGATTCTTAGTACATTTTTTTTCAAAAAATGACGGTTGTTCATCATGATCAATCTACTTCGGTCTAGCCAAAATCAAAAAAAATTCCCAATACTAAGGCTCATAATAATAGGACTGACAGTAAGATCAATATCCCTTGCATCAGCTTGAGGATCATTAATAATACTCACCTGGAGATTGATTTGTGTTTTCAAGCTATAAAAAACAAGACCCACAATAACTTCAATTATTGCGGGCCCCATTATCTGTAAAAATTAAAATTATTAACTACTCATTCCTCAAAGCATCCACAGGATTAGAAACAGCTGCACTAATCGTTTTAATACTCATGGTCACAAGCGAAACGGTTAGCGTTATAAATGCAGCCGCCGCAAATACCTGCCACCCAATACTAATGCTGTAAGCAAAACCTTCCAACCATCGATCCATCATGAAGTAGGATAATGGAATGGCGATGATTAATGCTATTGCAAATAATTTCAGGAAATCAACTGATAATAATTTTAATATACTCTGAGCGGATGCTCCCAGGACTTTTCTGATGCCAATTTCTTTGGTTCTTTGAGCCGTGCTGTAAATCGTTAACCCAAACAATCCAAGACATGCAATGAAAATTGCCAGTCCGGCAAATACTGTAAATACATTACCAAATTGCTGGTCTTTTGCGTATTGTAGATTGAATTTATCATCGAGGAAATTGCTTACCATTGGTCTGTGTGGAGCCAGTTCTCCCCATTTTTTTTCAATTTCAGTAATTGTCTTTCTGTAATTAGTAGACTTTAGTTTCAGTGTTAGTTTGGTCGTGTTTTCCGGTGTACCATATCTCAATGACAATGGTTCTACATCTCGGTGTAGGGAAACGTAGTTAAAATTCTTCACCACTCCAACAACAATTCCCTGACGTCCCCACTGATCAAACTTCTTACCAATAATGTCCTCTGGGTTCGGGTATCCAAACATCTTAGCAGATGCTTCATTGATGATTAAAGCATTGGCAGAATCCAATGGAAAATCCCTGGAATAATTTCTTCCAGCCACTATTTCCATGTTCATAGTAGGAATGAAATCTTCGTCAATTTCATACATTCCCGGGCTGTGATAAACCATTTCTCCATCAGGACCTTCTATACCAGTTCCTCCTCCGGGGAAGAAATCTCCGGGTACCGCTCTGGAAACAGTTACAGCACTTACATCCGGATGCTTTAGCATTTCTTCCTTAAACATTTCTCTCTGCTTCTGAACCTTATTATCCCAACCAAAGTCAATTACCAACATCTGTTCATTGTCAAATCCCAAATCATGGTTTCTCAAATGATCCAATTGGTAATAAACAACTGTAGTTCCTGCCAAAAGAATAATTGAAATACTAAACTGAAATACCACTAATACCTTTCTAAGCATCACCCCTTTTGCGGAAGTCTTAAAAGAACCTTTCAATACTTGCACTGGTCTGAAGTTGGATAAAATCCATGCCGGATAACTTCCAGCCAAAAGACCCACTCCAATCACACCAGAGATAATAATGGTCAGATAATAAGGTTCTAAAAGCCAGGTAGGATCTAATACTTTTCCGGATAATATTTCAAGATAGGGTAATGCGAAAATTACCAATCCGCAAGCCAACACAGCCGCAATAGCTGTAAGTATTACCGCTTCCGTTAGAAATTGGAAGATTAGAGCAATTTTTTGTGATCCAACTGCCTTTCTGATGGCAACTTCTTTCGCTCTTTCAACTGATCTTGCCGTGCTAAGATTCATGAAATTGATACAAGCGATTAACAGGATGAAAATGGCAATCGAGGTGAAAACATAGACGTTTGTCAAGTTACCAGTTGGGCCAGGTTGTCTCTTCGCTTCCGAGTGTAAGTAAGCATCTGCAAACGGCTCCAGCTTCATTCCAAACCCCTTCCATGATCCGGTAAGGTGCCTTTCTACAAACTCAGGAAATTTACTCTCCAGTGCTGCAATATCAGCATTAGGATTGATTTGCAAATACGTGTAGAAGTCTACATAACCCCAATCGTTAAAGATATCTTGTCGATAACTATTGAAGGTGCTCATAGATATCATGGCATCAAAACTGAAATGCGTATTGTGTGGAATGTCTTCCATCACGCCTGTAACTCTGTAAGTATCTCCCTGATCAATTTTTAGTGTTTGACCAATTGGGTTTAAGTTCCCGAAATACTTTTTAGAAATGCTTTCAGTAAGAACAATCGTAAAAGGATCTTTCAAAGCTTTTTTCGGATCACCAACAATCATGTTCCATGTAAATGTGTCAAAAGCCGTGGAATCCGCAAATACAAACTGATCCTCCTGAAATCTCTTGTCCTCATATTCAACCAAAATTTGAATAGGACTGGTAAACCTGAAAAATGATTCAATCTCCGGGAATTCGCTTGTTACTGCAGGAGCCACTGGTGCATTACCCCAAACCTGATATTCGTTTGCTGGTGCAATTGGATTGTCTTTTACTTCCTGATTACTTCGGAAAGCCTGAAGTAGGCGATAAGTCTTGTCATAATTCTCATTGTAAGTATCATAGGACGTCTCATTTTTCACATATACCAAAATGAGAATAGAACAAGCTAATCCAACACTAAGTCCTGCAATATTGAGAATTGAAAATGTCTTGTGGCGCTGAATGTTGCGCAGGCTGATTTTGAAATAATTCTTTAACATGCCGTAATAATTGAGTTTTTGAGTACCTTCAATAGGCCTGATCAAGCTGGGCCTAAACAGCTGAATAATGTCTCTTGCGAAAAGAAGTTTCGCTACAAGTGAGCCTTGAGTAATGACTCGTTTTTCAAACCTTTCGATTACATCGCCTTCAATATCTTCCAGATAATCCGGGTGACAGAACCATCTGAAAAACCTCAGCAAGAGTTTTGGGGGATAGATTTTGGAAGCCTGATCCATTGCATTAATTGTTCACAAAGCTTGGAATAGCACTCCAGAGTGCAAGTCGTTGTTCTTTTGTCTCTTCGAGTGTTTTTTTGCCAAGATTGGTCAATGTAAAGAATCTTTTTCTTTTACCTCCTCTGACCTTTGTTGCTTCTCCCAATTCTGAACTGAGAAAACCCTTTTTTTCAAGTCTCCTCAATACCGTTTGCAAAGACCCAATGCTAACTTTTCGATTGAGTCTTTTTCCCATCTCATCAATGATCGCAATTCCGTATGCCTCATCCTGCAAAATCGCTACAGTTAAAAGCACTACTTCTTCAAATTCACCTAATTGATTTTTACCCATTAACAAGATATTTACCTCAAATGTAGTTTAAATAAATTCTGAAAAACAAATATTTTTACCTTATTTGTAGTTTTTACTGATTTCTTAACTCAATTGACATTCTAATGTTTAAGAAATAAGTAAGTTTTTCCTGATTAGTATTTTGAAAATTTGGATGCCACAAATTCTTTCATTCCATTTACATTAGCATCTGGCAATATGAATTTTAAATTAAGAACTTATCTAACTGATCGACCGACCATCGCGATCCTTCTGGTTGTACTAATGATATTAATTGGTCTGCTTGACTATTATATGATGATTACAATATGGAATCATGTTCCAGTTAGTGAAGATTTAATGAAACAAAAACTTGATTGTCTAAAGATTCTCGTTTTTGCAGTGCCTGTTTTTAGTGTTGGTTTCTTATTCTTAATTCTCAAATTCACACCTCTCAACAGACCATTGGTAATCTCCGCAATCGTTGGGTTTGTTGTCATAATCTGTGTCACACTAATTGCATTGGTTACAGATGTTATCTTTCCAGAAGAAACACTCATCACATATTTCTTGGCCGTATTTGGATTAATTCTTGTCTGGATTATTTTGGTTCAGACCAATGATAAAACTTCAATGGCGTTCTCTTCTGGGATTTTTGTGTATCTCAGTACAATTGAAATTTCCAAATTCATCTTAAATATGATTAATCATGGCTATGTGAACATAATTGGCTTGGTCCTATTAATCGGTATTGCCGGGCTCATTTCTTCTCTTTTTCAAGTTGCCCTCAAAACAGCGTTTCGTGTTTTCAAAGTGCACTTGAAATAAGAAGTTAAATTCTATTTTATCAAAGTAATCCTACCACAAAATAATGACGGTTCCTGAGGCGGAATTTTATAATATAACTCATCCCCATTTAAAACAAGCTCTGCTCGATTACCACCTCGTCCTTGCTGCCATTTATCTTTTTCTGTTTGATAAAAAAAGGCTACAACGTAAAACAGAAAATCATCATTTGGACCTATTCTTCGTTTTAACTTCTTTGGTCTATTTGAGAACTCGAGCTCCGTTATGCCATAACTAAATAAATTTTGCTTGTCCATAGTCATGGTATCCGAGGGAAGAAATAGTTTCATGTAAGTTCCTGGAGAATCTGGAATTGGGATTGAATCTGATGAAAAGTTGAGCTCAATCTCTAGAGGGCTTTCTGTTTCATTAGTTATGCGAGTAAAAAACACGAGGTAACTCGGATTAAACATGTTTTCCACAGACCCAGTGTAAGGGCCTCCTTTTGGAAAACTATTTTGAATTCTTATTCCATTAGTTGAGTATTCACTGTACCAATTGGAATCTAATCCTTGACCAGAAATAAAAGTGGATATTAATGTGAATAATATGAATATAGTGAATCGCATAATTCTGTTTATACGGCTTGAAATTATTTTTGATCGATAGTTAGAAATTAAAAATGCCATAAACTACACGAGCTTATGGCATTCAACTATTGGGTTTTAAATACTAAAATCATTCATTCTTTAAATTCTCGGAAGGATTGGCCTGCGCCACCCGGAATGCATGAAATCCCGTTGTAGCTACTGTGACCAGCGTGATTATTACAATCACCAGGGCAAACAACATCAGATTAATATTCACATGATATTCAAACCCATTTAACCAATTCTCTGCAAACCAATACGCAAAAACAAAAGCCGGAACAGCTCCAATCATCACCAGGATCACAAACTCTTTTACCAAAAGCGAAATCAATCCCTGGATACTGGCTCCTAAAACTTTTCTAATGCTAATTTCTTTGCTTCTTTGCTCAGCAGTGAAGGACGCCAGTCCCAGCAACCCAAGAGCTGCTATCACAATCATGATAATCGAAAAGCTAAGGAACAGATTTCCTCTTATCCTGTCGTCTTCATAAAACTGCACAAAGTTCTGATCTAAAAACTGTGACTCAAATGGACGGTTTGGAAAAAGTTCTTCCCAGGTATCTTCCATGTAGTTCAATGTCTCCAGATAATTCCCCTCAACCTTGGCCATTACTCTCCTGTTTGAAAGATTTGGCGCAAAAAGTAAAGGCTCAATTGGGTCATGCAATGACGACTGATGAAAGTCTTTGGCAACTCCAATTATGCGATGGAAAACTGTAGAATCCCTGCTATACTGAATTCGTTTTCCAATTGGATCAGTCCAACCTAATCTCCTCACCATAGCTTCATTTACAATTAACGCTCGTGATGTATCCGTTGCAAATTCTGTTGAGAAATTTCTTCCTTGTGCCATCTCAATTCCAAGGGTTGGAAAATATTCAAAGTCTATCTGAATCTCATTCATACCCAGATCTTCCATCACTCCTGTATTGGTTTCTACGGGTCTCATTCGGTTAGGATATCCTCCTCCAGGTACCGAACTGGCAGAAGTAACATTTGAGATATTCGGGCTTTGAAGTAATCTTCGCTTTAAGACTTCCCATTGCTGCACTGTTTCTCCTCTAAGGTTAAAAGAAACTACCTGATCCTTATCAAATCCAAGATCTTTGTTTCGCAAGTACTGCATTTGATCATTGATCACAAATGTGCTGATCAGCATAAAAATAGAAATGGCAAACTGTAATCCTACCAGTCCTCTCCTCAACCATGGATTTCCTGATCGTTTCGCTGAACCTCCGCCACGAAGTGCTTTAGATGGAGTGAATGCTGAAAGATAAAATGCTGGATATGATCCGCTAAGTATTCCCGTAACAAGCAATATGCCCAACATTACCAGTAAAACTTCCAGTTTCAACAATTGAGAGAAGTCCAGCGTGGTTCCAAGCTGGAGATTAATAACTGGCACTACAAGGCTCAATATGAATAAACTTAGAACCAAACTAACTGAGGCAATCACCACACTTTCTGCTATAAACTGATTGATTAATGAACCCCGTTTTGCACCCATTGTCTTGCGAACTCCCACTTCCAAAGCTCGTCTCATAGATTGTGCAGTGGCCAGATTCATATAATTGATACAGGCAATGATGATTAGAAACAATGCCACAACTACAAAAATGTAAATGTACTCGATACTCCCTAGTGGAGTTGGTTCACCTTCAAATTCTGAATATAAATGTATATCCTTTACTGGCAATAACTCATAAACTACCTCCAGATCAAATCGATCAAAAATGACACGGATGTATTGATCCATAATCTCCCCATTTAACCGATCTTCAACTACCTGCGGAGAAGCCGCGGGGTTCAATTTAATGTAGGTATAAATGCCAAAACCTCCCCACCTCTGCGAGCGATACATTTCCTGATTGGTACTGGCGCTCACCAATGAATTAGCAATCAGATGTGAGTTCCTAGGCTGATCTTTATAAATCCCTGTTACCTCCAGTGAAAAATTATCGGTTTCCAGTATTTCACCTATCGGATTTGCTCCTTTAAAAATTCTCGTAGCTTGAGATTCACTCAGGCAGATGGAATTGGGGTTCATCAATGCAGTAGCAGGATCCCCGTGAACAAGATCAAAAGCAAAAACATCAAAAACCGTAGAGTCTACCAGATAGACATCCTCCATCATATAACTCACATTTTGGTGCTCAAACCTGGTCCTTGCCTGTCTCATGAAACGGACATATTGGTCCACTTCAGCGAAAGTTTCCCCAACTGTTGGACCTAAAGGCATCTGTGTGGTTACCCAATCATCTTTGGTGCCATCTGATTCTGTGAAATGAGTAGAGATTCTGTAGATCCGATCTACATCCTTATGATAATTATCAAAGCTCAGCTCTTGGTTGAGGTATAACAAAATGACCAGGCTGGAAACAATTCCAAGTGTAAGCCCAAAGATGTTGAGTGCTGCATAACCTGGTTTGCGGAGCAAGTGCCTGACTGCTATTCGCAAGTAAATTTTTAACATATGTGCTGTATTTGAGTTTATTTGACTTTCAAGTTTTTTCCACGCGTATGGCTGACAACATCGCATTACGTCCCAGGCGTAATGAAACATAGCACGCGTCTTCCCGATCTCCTCTAACCGATCAATATAGAGTTCCTCCAGGTCGCCGTGAAGCTCCTCGAACTTTTCGCTTTTGCAATACCATTTGAAAAAGAGAAACAGGAACCGGGGTAATTTGGGCAAGTTATTTATTGGTTCCATTGGAAAGCTTTTTCCGGGATTTGGCTGTGAAGACTCATTCTAAGGTCTTTTGAATCATCCAAAGCTTTTTTACCAACAGGAGTAATTCGAAATAAGCGTCTGCGTTTACCTCCTCGCTTAGACACTGGATCGCTCATATATGACTCGAGCATCCCCTTTTCTTCCAAACGATAAAGCGCTTTATGAACCGCACTTATGTTTACTTTGCGGCCAGACTGACTTTCTATCTCCGCCTTAATCAACACCGCATAAGCCTCCTCAAACAAGATGGCGGATATCAGTAAAACAATCTCTTCGAACTCTCCGATGTAATATCTTCCCATATTAATCACTTTTGCCAATAATTACGCAAACGTATTAATAATGTTTACTTTTGCCAACAAAATAATTTGAAAATAATTGGAATGAGGATTTATTATAGCATTAACCCCTCAATATTCTGAAATTAAACTCACCACAAAACTTCTCGAAACCTGAGTAAATTCGCGTTGAGGCAAATACATACATCAGGATTAAAATACTGGATCCAAAAATTCCTCCTGGTATCGAGAAAAAGACCATTATCAGTATATTAATTGCTAAGCCGATTAGTACTCCTAAAGTAATACTATCACTGATTTTGCCTTTTAGGATTACTTTTCTTCTATTTCCTAAATCCATAATCTCTCCATCAATTTGAGAGAAAAAAAAGTAATTTGAATCATCATGGTCATTACCAGTAATTGAAAACCCTTCAGGAGTGACCTTTCCTGAAAATGTCCCAGTATTCCTCCTATACCTTATGGGCTTTTTAAGATTAAACTTGTCTATGACTGATTCAAGAATTTCTTCTGAAGACAAATCTGTAGTAAATTCTTTAGTCTCTCGAATAAGGAATTTAGAATAGTTCATTTTACTTGACCTTATTTCGAATTTGAATTCACCTCAAATATCTTGTCATCAATTTCAGGATTTAACTCTATCTGAGTCAATACAAAATATGAAGTGTCAGTTGGGGAAATAGATTTAATACGGTGGGGTACTTGAATACCTGATACATTCATGTAATTCGAATACACTCTTGACGACCTAAATTCGTCAGTAACTTTTCCTAAAAGCAAAGTTTCAGCATCAAAAAAGTATGATTTGGCGGTGTTGTCCTGGTAGATGATTTGAACTTCATAATGTAATCTATCGTTGATAGTTGTTTCTCCTACAAATCTCCTTTCCTCACCAAGCTTTTCAGAGTAAAGAAGTGAGAAAATTAGTGCATCTTCAAATAAATTTCTTCTAATTATTGGGTCTGATATTGTAATCACAGTATCTGGTTGAACCAATTTAGCAAATACACCATTCAAAATCACTTTATTTTGTCCCCCAGGGTAAGTAAATATATCACAAAGCTTATCTGGAAAAACTCTGAGACTTTCACCTACTAAATTCTTTTCCTTTGCCTCTAATATCATCCTAATTGACTTTACAGTCTTTAATTTCTCTTCCCCTCCTTTAGCCATAATGTAAGCGTCAATAATTTCGTCAGCTGTCAAATTGGAAGATTTTGTTCTCTCACAGGACATGGCTAAACTTCCTATCAAAATAAGACTCAGACTAAGGATTCTGTAAGATTCTAAGATTTTCATGATCTTCAATTTAATAGTATGATTGGAACCTCAAAATAATGGGCCTTAATTACCAATATCACTACTGCAAGCACTATGGTACTAACTAAAATAATTCTTTGACTCTTGATATTGAGTAGCTCCCGCAAATATTGGCTTATTAAATACAATCTCAGCCAGATTCCAATCAAATCAAAAGCAAGTATTGCCTCGTCGAAACTGCCTAAAAAACCTACTGCATACCCGCCCTTGTATAGTAATAGGATAACTATCTGTAAAAGTAATTCCAGAAACAATATGTTAATGATGAGTTTAGTCTTATTCAGGAAAAGGGTAAGAGCAATTATCAAAGATGAAATGAGCGTGAAAAGAAGTCGGTATTTAGTTAAATAGTTCTCAGCTGGTATGATACAACCTACCTGCTGAGTTAAATCCAATGCAAAGAGATAACCAATCAATATCCAAAGTAGAATCGAGATAGTTAGTTTCTTGCTAAGGTTTAATGATTTTAGTATTTGCATAGTCTCAATTCACCTCTTGCATAATCAGATCCAATCGCTCATCTATCAGATAAGTCTGGCTTATCAACTTCATGCTGGTACTTTCTGATATCAACAAAATTGTTGCTTCTTTCTCATCTAAAACGAATTTATATTTTCCACAATAAACCCGTAAGGGGAGTTTATACTGTTCTGATAGAATGCCCCGAGCTTCAATTATTTTCTGTCTGACTTGGTTTAGGCTATCTGATTTCTGATCCCCTTTGCGCTGTTTATTAGTTAGAAGTTTCACAGCCGCATCTCCATTGTAGTCTCTCCGAAGCGGCAATTTGTGATTGTTGAATACCGCAGAATCCAAAAAGATCAGAATTGAATCTTCAGATAGAAATTTGTATTTCAGTAACATCTCCTCTGTATTAAATCCTGGCACAAGAATGGTTGATTTTTGAGTTGCAAATTCTATCTTCTCCGTTCCTTCAAACCCGACTAAATCAAAAGAGAGTTTTGATGTGATATCATTTGGGTAAATAGATTCATTTTCGAAATACATCTCTAATATTACCCAGTGATCATCTAATTCAAACTTGTACGACTCGTCCATACATGAGGTGAAAAATACAACAATGATTATGGTTATTATTCTATTCATTGACTTCTTTAGTTTCTAATCTATAGGCGGAACTAAGCATAGCAATGGAGATAAATTGGAACAATAAGGCTTGTCCGGAAAACGCCCGAAAACCGTTGGCTTGCTGTTTATAATATTCTTCCTCTGAAATTTCTTTTACTTCTTGTCCTGAATTTTCCAGAACGTATTTCCCATCTACAATTTCAGGAGTCATTCCAACATTTAAGTAGAATATACAATAGTAAAAGTTGAAGAAACAATATGCGATAACTACCCAGATTAGTCTTTTCAATATTGTTGGTGTACCTCTTAGGGCTTTCTTCCAAATCAATCTGGGGTCCGATTTGGCCGTATATTTTTGAGTGGACTTAATACCTGCCACAAAAGAGGGGAATACGCTTATCACCAAAAAAAACGAGGCAAAGAAACCAAACTTGATCAATGAAGGAAAGTATGAAAGTAAATGGAGTATGGTAGTAATAATAAATAGAACTACTGCTAAAAAAAGAAAATTCTTAATGGTTTTGATTTTCATATGAAGCTGATGATTTATGATGAAAGAAGTCTAAAAATAACCTTTCAAAGAAAGATTTAACTTTTTCACGGATTTTTCTTCTCCGCAAAATCTGGTAGTTAACTTTCCCTCATGTAGTTTGATTCCTATTAGAAACTCATATTTCAAATGAATTACATAAAATGAATCGGTCCACGTCTGGCCAATATTACATAATGTGTGAATCGGATCTCGCTTGCCTTTATAGATAAACACTCCTTGCTCCAATTCCGCTGCTATCCAATAATTGTCTGTTCGATCAAGAATTAATTCTAAAAATATTGATAAATCAACGTCTGAAGACAACTCATTAGAATGATTCAAGTGTTGCCACCAATTAGAAAAAAGCTCTGTGGCATTATTCAAATTATAGTACTCCGATGGTCTTGTAACAAATTTGGTCTCAATCTTTTTTAGTACCTGTTTTCTATCAACATGAGGGACAGAGAAATCTTCCTGTGAGTACTGCTTCTTTAGCTGATGAATCTTCTCATTCCAATGCATGACTAACTAATTTTCCTAATATCAAATCTTGTTGGTTCCCTTACATTTTTAATCATCTCCCTTGAGCAAGCTCCAAATTCTTTGAAGTTCTGTCTTGCCTCAACCAAAGAGACTCTATTGGCGCCACCTACAAAATCTGGCTCATCAAAACCCAGAGGATCATCTTCCCAGAAACAAATTGGACAAATCTCATACTCCATTCTATTCGAATTTCTAAAGGTATTGTAATCACAGCATGGACAGAAATCATCTTGATCCTCAATCAACTCTATGTCATTACTCTGATTAGCTTCAATTTTAGCCGACCTTTTTACGATCAATCGTTGTTCGATACAGCTGATAAGGTAGAATACTGGACTCACAATAATGGCCAATACTACAAGAAATAAGAATATAATTCCTGGAGGTCCGACTGCTTTATTTAAGTGGGATATGATGTTTTGAAAGGTCTCCATTTGATTATCGCTTTTCAGGTTCAGAAATGCTAATGAGCTTTGGATACTGTGCTCTTAATTCTCTTTGTTGTTCAGACTTCAAATCCTTTAGTTCGGACCCGTATTGTTCCATTGATTTCAGGTCGTGGAACTTCTCATAAGCCTTGTTAACATGGTCCAACACCCGTATATATAGCTCATAACTTACTCCTCTATGGCTTGATACCTTGACCACACCGGTATTCTCATTTTCAACAATAAATTCATAAACGATACTTTCAATATTGTCGGCATTCACTTCACTCTTATCCACGAATACCGTATCTCCTGTCACCATTTTTACTTCTAAAATGTTACTGGAATCAAAGTTATCCGGATCAGGAGGGGGAGGTAGCCTACTGAAAATACCCCGATCATTTCGCAGCTTGATTAAGTTTGATAAAACCATTGTTCCAAATGAACTTAAAAGAGGATGATCAAAATCTTGACTGTCAAACTTTGCTAATAGTTGAGTGGTAATTAATTGGGTCGAAATCTCGCCACTTGTTGCAACCGAATCAAAAATATCAATAAGTGCATACGCTTTGGAGTTTCTTATTTGAGCTGAATCGAAATCTAATATGACACTATCAGAGCATCCAATGCTGGCCGGTAGGTATTGGATTTCTTCCAGTGCAGTGATCAATTCTGGGCTGGGATCAAACGGCAGGCCATCATTCTCCTGAAATTGCTTGATCATATTGATAAAACTTTCACCCGAAATATCTGGCAATACCTCATATTCCACAAGAACTGCATTTGCGGAATCAATAGACTTTGTTATATCAATTCCATATTGTGCATATCCTTTGATAAAACACTCCAGCATTGTATTATCAAAAGAACGTTCCCTTTCTGGTTGACACGAAATCAGGAAGAGTGGTAAGACGGATAGGAAGATCAATATTCTCATATTAAGATGGTTAGTTTCGGCTAATTTAATAACAACTTCCCCAATATTGGAGAGTTAGCGCCCCAATTGGTTTCTTTACTGTTCAAGTTCCTTAATCCTTAATTCGTCAGCAATATCATACTGTATCGTTTTGTAACATTTTTAGCAGCCAATTCAGAAATCAAATTTTGTGGTTCCTTCAAAACGAGTTATTCATTAATTGTTCAAAGTACGTAGTATCCTGATCTGCCATAAAATAGATCCAACCATTTTGATCTGCAACCAAATAGTCGAGACCAAAAAATGTCAATTCCTGGTTTCCCATGGTGACCATTATTTCGTATTTATCTGAAGGATAAAATAATGGCTTTTGATCTGCATATCTATCAACAGTTGATTGATTCCAATTCTCAACAAATTCGGTAATCGAAGCTTGATTCAAATAATTCGTATCTCCTGAATCATTGTTCTTGATTACCACCTTTGTAACTTGATTGATGTCCAGGTAAATCTTATTGGCCCTAATTTCTTCTACGGTTTTCTCACATACATCAAAATTCAAATACAGCTCATCTTCGGGCCTAAACCTGAAGTAGCACGAATCCCTTTTAAACTTCCATTTATCAATTTTTATATCGCCTTTATACAAATCTGTTGGGTAATAATGTGGACCAACAAAAGCCAGACATTTCTTTTGTTGAATCTTGTATCCACCTATCACCCATGTTCGGTATTGTTCGCATTCTGGCCCAAAGGCATCTCTAACAACTTGAAATAGTACCATAACAACAAGTGCCCCCGCAATGATCAATGTAGAGATGACGATTAGTGTTATTTTGACTGCTTTTTTCAAAATTTAGACTTCTGATTAATCAATTACTCGTAAAAGGACACCTGAGTAAAAAACAACTATGTTCTGCTTTTCAGAAACTTCATTGACAATGACGCAGAGATGGAAAAGCAAATAACTATTAATCCCACGGAAAAAATAGCATTAGCCACAGCCAGATCATTAGATCGATCAATTACCTGTTGAAAAAACCAAGTGACCACCATATAGATGACAACATAACTTACCACATAAATCCCTACCGCTATCAGTCCCCATGTAATTGGAGCTTTACCACTGGTCTTAGCTTTCTTAGCCATCCAAATTGCTAGTAGTACAACACCTATTATTTCAAGCATAATCTTACTTTATTAAAATTCTCTGATGGCACTATCTCAACTTGACAATAATCATCCTCATGATAGAAGATAGAACCGAAAATTTCAGCGGGGGCTTTTTTAAATCGGAATTTAGGTTTTGGCCGGATTTTTTCTGAGCCATAACGATCAAGACAACTCCAATCAAGGTTATGGTTATGATCACGATAGTTTGCATGGCCTACAAAAAAATAGCAATTCTTCAGTTCTTAGTTTCCACCATTCTTCAAGGTAAATCCTACCGGAGCTTTGAGCTCATCGAAATCATACATGTTGATATAGATGGATACTGTGTCCTTAGCACCTGTCCAGGATACCTTGTAATTATCCAACATTCCATATCCACCAAAGCCATTTTCACTTTCTACTGGGCAACAACTTTCAAATCGGAAATAGCTTATTTCCTCACCATTTGGTCCTGCTAAAGCATTTAGATATCTCCGCTCATTTTTTGGCCCCTCCGAATCCTTCACGCCACCCACCATAACTGCTTTTTCAGGTGTAAATCCATATTTTGGGTCTTTAGAGATTTTTATAATAACAAACGTTTCATCATCAAACAACTTGGCCCGAGTTCCTGAACTGCCTGATGTTGTAGTCTTAGATCCAGCGCAGGAACTAAGTATGAGCATGATTAAGGTGGAGTAAACTATATTTTTCATTATGGTATGGGGTTCAATAAATTGAAAATCTAAGTATTATCTGAAAGAAATTAAACTTTCTTCAAATTAACAATTTACTAGTTTTCTCCATTGCTTCTTTTGAAAGTGTGTGAGGATCTCACTATTGGTATTAAGGGTACTTCTAATTTATTAAACAAGTTTTTGCTTATTCACTAAACCTCTTATGTTTGGCCAAGAAATTTGCATTCAAGAAAATTTCATGAGACGCATGATAATTGACTTTTCTAAGTCCGTTTCTTACTACTCTGTAAATATTGTAATCTGACAGAAGATCGAAAAAGTCTTTTAAAAATACTTTGGATATACTGTTGTTCCCTCCAAATTCAAATTGTATGAAACTAATTTGGCTATTCTCAATCAGTTTTGTTGCTCCTTTTAATACATCGAATTCAGCCCCTTCGACATCAACCTTGAGAAAATATATTTCATCAATCTCGTTTTCAAAACAGAAGTTATCCAATGTTTTGACTTTAATTATTTCTGAATTAGACTCCTGACTCATTGTAGGGTAAATTGAACCAACCGTTGAGCCTGGATTGATTAATTCCAGCTCTTTATCTTCAGAGAAAAAACCATGGTTGAATAGCTTAACGTTTTTATCCCAGTCTTTAGATTTTAAGTTTTCAAACGCTTGTTTTGTGGGTTCGAAGGAGAATATCGAAAAGTTTGAAGGGAAAATTTCAGATAGGTGGGATAAATATTGACCATTATTAGCTCCAACATCAAATACATGTTTATGATCCTCCCCATGACTTAAGGAAAGTAGATGATTTAAAACAAATAGTTCCCCACTTCTATCAAGTACATGAGATTGTTCATAGTTCATGCCTCTAAGCGCAAATCTGTGAAGACTTTCGAATATTGGTTGCAATTTTAGCCATCCAATTACGGCGACTTCAAATTTAGATATCAATTTCTTCATAAGATTGGTTAGACTTTACTATTGAGATAAACCATGAATTTGAGCAAAAGTATCAGTTTTTACGGATTCAACATCAAAAACCAATAAAGCTTTAGTGTATTACTTTAACAAGAATTATCAAATTAATTAATCGAGGTAAGCGCCAGATTTCAGGTGTCTCTTAATAGCCTCTTTAAAAGTTGGGTAATCAAATTTCTGTAATTTCTTTGGGCATCTCTGAAGACTATTGCATATGCACAATTTCCATCTAGTAAGCCTATCTTATAAAAAGATTATTGCTATTTACATCAATAACATTTTCATTCTTTGTGTACCAATCAACAAATTCATTGTACGCTTCTTCGTGTGTCTTTAACCATTGGTCAAATCCTTCAGGAGCTCCAATCTGAAACAGGTAATGATTATAGGCATCAAATAGTCCCATATCAAGCATTTTCTTTTGATACTCGAAAAGCACGTTAGGGTATTTGATATAATCTTCTTTGTAATAACTTTCAATGAACCTTGTTCTAATAGCCGACAGAGCATCCAGGTCGATTGTTTTTTCATTAATTATCGCCAAAATGAAATGCTTCCCAAATACTGCACAAAGTGGTAATTTTAATTCATTACCTTCCCCAAAATCGGAAGCATCAATAATCACATCACAGAAGTCAATATTAGTCTGTTCATCTTCTATTGTGATAGACGATTTATAAGCGTTGAGAAGATCTTCACTCATTTCTTGCGTGCGTGGTGTTGTTCTTTCAAGGTTCATGAATATCTCACCATAAATTAATCCTGATAATTTATCCGAAGAGTTTAAAAACAGTTTTGCAAGTCTGAAGTAATTAGAAGGATAAGTTGGGTCAACTTCAATGCCTTTTTCATAATTTTCTATTGCCTTATCATACAGTTGAAATCCAAGAAAAATATTCCCTTTCTCCAAATGAAGGTTCCCTGAGTTGGGGAAACGCTTCATTCCCTCCTCATACTCTTTAATGGCCTTTTCTGGTTTACCCATATAGCTGTAACAATTACCAGACATCTGATAAACCTGGCTATTTATGTTATCATATTTTTTGACCTTTTTCATTATTTTGATGGCTTGCTTATACTCCTTTTTCATCACATAAGCATAGGCAATCTCGTATGGATAGATGTAGTTGTCAGGGTCAAGTTTTTGGCTCTCTTGAAGCAGTGCTATGCTCTCATCTAATTGTCCCTGATCCATTAATCTAATGGCTTTCTCAGCTTTTTCCCGAGCTTTTTCACCATTTGATTGACCAAATGATAAGCTAGTTACCAATTGAAGCGAAATGAGTAGTAGTAATATTTTATTCATGTGCTTAGATTTAGATAGTTAATGTTTCATTTAGTGATGGTTGTATATTTTATCTGGAGATGCATCAAGATACTAATCTGTGTCTGTAATATCAATTTTTAATATTTGGTTTTTCCTTTTGTCAATAGTAAGAATGAGTCATCCCATGCAATGCCATTGAACCAAGTAGCATCCTTAATTTCGTGTGAAAACCTACAGAATTCGTCAAATTTTTTAACGGCCAATTATCAGACCATCAGATAATGAAGTGCCCTCATAGCATTAATGCAATGAATTCCCCAATGGGTATTGAATCCAAATTTCAGCTGCCACAAAGCATCCTCAATAGCTTCATCAGTTCCAATGTCATCAATTTTGGTAAGTTCCTCCTTCAGGTCCAGATAAATATCCCCAAAGTCATCAACCAACCAGCCCTGGCTTGGTTCTTTATCCGTTATTTCCCAACCTGATTCTGGTTTACCATCTTGCTCGGCATATGTAGGGTCGAATACCTCCCAATAAAAACAAGCTTTCCCGAGGTTAGAAATTAGGTTCTTGTTTTTTCCAGCCAACTTTGTTTTGTCTATTTCATCAAATTCACTTTCTGGACCTGAATAAACCAATTCCACTTCCTCTAATTGTAATGCGGTATGATAAAGATTAGCTAACGACGCTCTTGATTCTTTATAAAACTTTTCAAGTGGTAACTCACCATTTTCAAGAAGGTGAACAAAGCTTCTGGCGGCCCTTAAAAAGTTATGCGTAGAATCTTTATTTAGAAATTCTTTTATTTCTTCAGACAGTTGACTCATGAATCACTTATCGCTTTCAGATACTTTAACGACTTCTTCACTCCTGACAATATATCTCTTTCCAGGTATTGTAGCCAATCTGCATGGTCCTGCCCTTTTTTAAATAACCACAAAGCCAGCAAAAACGCATGTATCTTATAGTGAAGATATCCGGACCCTCCACTCATATTCCAACCAGAATGTGTATTGCCAGAGTATGTGGTCATTTTAGAAATCGAACTGTTAGCTGTGAATATCCCAAAACCAAATAGTGATGTGACTACATCAGTAAGTGGCTCGTCATTTTCTTTGATCTTTCTTTCACCCAGGAGCTTAATATGTGCGATTTCGTGAGCTATCGTAGCAATCAAAAGTATCGGGTTTTTTATCAGTGATCTCTCAATTCCGATCTGGTAAATACCGAGCAGATCTTTACTATATTGGCCATTCGACAACTGAGTACCTTCTTCATAATTGGAGATAATCGCCTCATCAGTAAATTCCACTCGCTGAAATTCATCATAAAAATATACTTCGATCCTACTGGACTCTCTTACCATCATTTTCTTTCTGACAAGCTCTACCATGTTGATCACATCATCAGTAGTTCCCTGATATTTAAATCCGATGAAATTGGTAGTTGGAGGGTACATTTCCAGATCTTCGATCTTGAGTTTGAACTTATCCTCAAACCAATCGAAAACCGAAATTAACCACTCTTCGTCTTCAGGGGTGATGATGGATTTTGGTTTTTTATTCCAGAACATGATTTAGATAGTTTTGATATCCCAATTATTATTAGGCAATATAATGTCTTATTTCAATTGGTGGTGAAAGGGAAGTACTCCTTACTGGTGGTGAAAGTTGTGTCATAACTATGAGTTTGATTACTGAATTTTATTTGAACACTAAATACCTCCCAGTGTGTTGAGTCGCTAATTTCTGGATTCTTCGGAATTTCAAAAATTACTTCCTTCAAATTTTCTGCAATTTTAATCAGATTGACGTTATCCTTTTTATGATGATGATAATAATAACTGCACTCAAACTTTAAACTTAACTCTTCTGCAATATCATTAAGCAACTCAAAGTCGTTCATATAAAGTCGTCCTCTAATTAGGGAATCAGATATAATTGAATCATTCTCGAACTCAATTACAGGAAATATCGGATAAAATCTGTCACGGTTTTGCTTAAATGATGAACTATTTTCTATATCAAATTCTCCAATGCTTAATTGAGACTTTGTGGAGCAACCGAAGATCAAAACTATTACGACAGAGGCTATGTGAAAGAAGAACCTTTTCATACAATTGAGGTTGAAAATTAGAAACTCAATAATTTTAGAGATTTAATACTTATCGCATATTAAACCAAATTACCCATAAAAATTTCATGTTAACCAAGTTCTATTCCTCCATTTCACTATCTTACCCCTTTTTTAATAACCATTTGACTAATGCAAATTCAAGACAACTCGGGAAGAGCTAAAAATACGATCAACTTATTCTATGTCATAGTTGGAATAAGCGTACTTTCTGTAATAGCAGATGTATTGGATTATCAGAACCTTGATAACTACTACAGTGATGAATTCAGCTTGACGGACTTATTTGTCAGCCTGGTTGGTCTGGCACAGATCGTTGGTAATATTACTTTGATTGTAGTATTTCTAAATTGGTTTAGAAGAGCCTATGCCAATCTGCACAGAATCGGAGTTGATTACCTTAATCATACTGATCTACACGCAGTTTGGTGCTGGTTTATTCCTATTCTCAATCTTTTCAGACCTTACAAAATCACAAAAGAAATTTGGTCCGAGACCCAACATCAAGTCAACAAATTGAACAGTACCTATCAGGTGGATACATCTGATGCTGGAATTGGAGTATGGTGGGCTTTTTATCTGATTTCAAATTTTGTAGCCAACATCGGTACTCGACTTTCCTTCAGAGCTGATTCTATTGAGGAGTTGGAGGCAGCTTCTATTCTGATTGGAATTTCAAATGTGCTGGATATCGCAGCTGCTCTTTTTGCAATTGCTGTTGTGAAAAGAATTAGTAATGTTGAAGCGCTACTTGCTCATGAAATTGACGCAACCTCTTTTGGACAAACCGATGTTGATATCAATACTGAAGAGCAGGATGATGAGAAGGGGCTTTTGGAAAGCTAATCATTCATCAAATACTAAATTCTAATTTCTAAATCCTAAAATCACAGCGGTCATTTGTGCTTGTTTAAGTAGAAGCTGTGGTTTCTTAGGTTGATTTTTCCAAATCTACTCAAAACTCCAAACTCAAAACTCCCCACTCCGTAAGTTGTGTTGAAACTAAACTTAGTCATGAAATACATCGCTCAAATCAATGTCGCTCAAATGAAGGATGCTTTGGATTCTCCTGTAATGAAGGAGTTCAACGACTTTCTAGCCCCCATTAATAAACTTGCTGAAGAATCCCCTGGATTTGTGTGGAGAATGAAAGATGAAGAGGAAGAAGCCATTATTTCTGGAAATACACCATTTGAAGATGATATGCTGATTATCAATATGTCGGTATGGGAATCAATTGAACAGTTAAAAGATTTCGTTTACGACACTGCTCATAGCTATTTTGTGAAAAGCCGTAAGAAGTGGTTCAACCAGATGGAAAGTCAGCATATGGCTCTTTGGTGGGTAGAGCCCGATAGTATGCCATCTCTGGAAGAGGCCGCTGATAAACTGAAACAATTAGACAAAGAGGGTGCTTCGGAAGAGGTGTTTGATTTTAAATGGGCACTTAAGAATTTATAATATTAAAAAACCGGGAACACCCTACAAAGGTCAGGCATTTCCCGGTTTTGCTTAACGTGTATATATCTATTTATGAATCACCTAAAGCTCTTAAGTTTTCAATGTCCTGATCAATTGATAAAATCAACAAACATGTAGCTGTACAAAACACGGGGCTTGTAATACAATGGTGTCCGTTCCAGCTTCCATTTTCATTCTGGATATGTAGAATTCTACCGGCAGTATTATCATACCATTCCTTCCAATCATCTCCACCGGCAATCACCATCGACTCTCCAGTCTGCAAGAAGCTCACAAATTCCTCTCCTCCGTTGTTACCAAATCCATTTAATACATCTTCTTCCTGTGCTTTATCCTTTGCCGACTTATAAACATTGTAGCTTGTAGTCAATTTCGCAGCTTCATCTCTGCTAATTCCAATTTCCTCCAAAGTTTCCTGATTTACCGGTGCATTCTCCGATATTGTCCCGTCAGCCACAGCATCATCCAACAACTTCTTAGCTCTTCTGGCTTCCTTAGCACTTGCCCTTACAGATCCTGAAACTGAGTACAAAACAATCCCTGCACCTCGATCAGTATTCACTCTTCCACTGGCTGCATCATAATTGGACTGCTGATATTCTCTTGATCTTTCAACTGCATCCATATCTACCTCGATATCATTAAACTCCGCTGCTTCCAATGCCTGGCTTGCCAAAGAAGACTGTAAAACGCCAGCCCATCCATCTCCATTAATACTTCCATCTGAATTTTGAGTGTTTTCTATTTTCTTCACACAAATTGACAGGGCTTCCCTTACTCGCTTTTCAGTTTTATTGTCCAAATCATCCATATTGAGCAGGTTATTGAAGAATTGAGCAGTCATCACTGCATCAATATTCACTCCCAGTTTCACCTGTATTTGAGTGTTTTCCTGATTCGTGATTTTTGCTCTGTTTTCTGGAGTGGTTTCTACTGCATTTAATAAATATTCCGTAGCTAACTGAAGTTGTTCGGAATACAATCCTTTCTTCAACGTGTTCCCAGTTCTGATTAAGGCCATGCCAACTGTAGCAGTTGTGGCCGGATCAGTACTTACAGCGTGAGCATCCATTACATTCTGATAGGCATGGCTCCCTGCTCCCCAACCTCCGTCTTTTTGCTGAGCAGAAACTAAATATTCTAATCCTCCTTGTAGAGATTCCTTTACCTCTTCGGGACCTTTATAAATATAATGTCCTGCTGATGATTCTTCTCCGAATAGTGTCTTAAAGGTGCATCCTTTGGTACCACAATACTCAATGTGATCGTGATCTAGTGGGTTCTTGTCGTGGTTCTTAAAACTGATGGTGAGCGTCAAAAGTGTACAGGCCGCAACTCCCAACGCGAGAAATTTCATTTTTGCATTCATAATTTTCCTGTTTAATTAACTTCCTTGACTAAGGGATGCAGGCCTAATTCAGATTCCACAAAAAATTTTTTCCCTCAGAATTGAACCTCGTTGATTTTCATGTGTAATACCTTTTGACTTCCGGAGGTCACTCAATAAAAAAGAAGACTATGAAAACGTATTTAATTGCACTATTAATGATCTCAGCTGTCTTTCCCGGATTGACTGCTGAAAAACCTTCAAATATCCCATCCAAATTGACCGAAGTACAGGTGAAGGGATGGTACGTTGAGAAAGCACGTAACTGGAAGAGTTACCTGCTAGAGAACCCCGAGGATCAAAACGACTGGTTGGAATACTTCAGAGCCGCAAGATATGCCGGTCAACACGAGAACGAATTGCAGGCCATAAGCTCAGAAATGGAGTCAAGGTTTGGTAAGACACAAACAGTTCTTTATGCCCAAGCAAAATCCATTGGCTGGTCAAGTGAAGGAACGGCTATCATGAAAGAAGCCCTTTCATTGAGTAGCTCAAAGAATTTAATGATGGCTGATCAAATTATGGTAAGTGAGTTGGCATTTGACAGAGTTAAAAGAAAGCAACTTAGTCAGGAGTTATTTGATAGTAAGGCCATTTATTCAAGCCTACTCAATTACTCTTACAATGTTCTGATGTCAGTAAGTGATAATGGAATATTGGTTACTCAAGGTGAAGCCACAACAGTTCCACTTTGGGTCTTGCAAGATGTAATGGAAATTAGAAAGGATGTTAAAATATTATGTCTGGATTTTGTAGACAATGACCAATACTTCTTCGACTTTCTGGAGGAAAACAATTTACAAAAACCGCAATCAGATGGACTGGTAAAAGGTCTGCCTGAGTCTAATGAGTCAGCTGAGTTCTTCTACGCTTTGACTCTTCCTGCCGAGCAATTAAGAGATATCGAACAACGATTATATGTGGTGGGACTTGCTTCCATCCACAGCGATGAGTCTTTTGATCATTACGGCACGCTGAAAACTAATATTGAACAAAAATTCTTACTGGATTATCTGACTGTTGATTTTGCCGGAGAGCCTAAATATGCTACCGGTAAAGTCTATGAAAGCAATTACATCCTTCCTTTTTTACTCCTGAAAGAGTACTACGAGAATGAGGGAAATACTGAGTTAGCTAAGGAATGGAGAGATCAAATCATCAAGCTGGCAGACAAATCGCAAATTAAGAACCGCGTTGAAATGTTGCTTCAGGCCCAGGAAAAGCAAAAGGTATTGACGTTTGAGAAAACTGATATTTTTCTGAAACAACTTGACAAAAATATGGTGAAGCTCAAAGACAACATCTATGCTTCCAAAGTTGAGGTCACCAACAAGAGAATGTGGCATTATATGGACTATCTTTATAATAATGGTTTTGAAGATCTCTATAATATGACAAAACCTGATCTGAGCAAGTACGGCGAATTTGCGGCCACAATGTTGAAAAACTATCACTATAGCCCTACTAATATGAAAGCTGCTCAAACTGCAGTATCAAGACTGAATGCTTATTGGGATTACCCGGCAATTGATGTTTCCTATGAAGCTGCGGTGGCATATTGCGAATGGTTAACTGCTCAATACAATCAGCAGGAAGATAGAAAATTCAAAAAGGTAAAATTCAGACTTCCTTCAAGAAGTGAATGGACCATGGCTGCTTTGGGTTATAAAGGATTCACCAGCTGGAACCTTGAGCACAATACTGTAAAAGCAAAGCCAACAAATAAAAGTGGCAAACGAGACATTCAGGAATACCAGGTAGCTGGATCTGATATCAGGTATCCATGGTGGCAGTTTGATTGGAGCAAAAGAAACAAGATCAAAAATCACCATGATTGCTATCTGGCCAATGTTAAAACTCCTGAAGAAATCACGTGCCCTGCTGGAATCAAAGGTGATGGCTTCACCATGATGTCTCCGGTGGCCACTTACTTCCCTAATGGCCTGGAATTATTTGACATGACAGGGAATGTTGCTGAGATGATCGATGAAAAAGGTAAAGCAATGGGAGGAAGCTGGAACCATGTCCCAGACGAGTGTACAATTCAAAGCGTCAATGAGTACGATGGGCCTGACAGTGCTATTGGATTCAGATTATTTATGGAAGTAATTGAAGAATAATTGAGGTTATTCACATCATATAAAAACAAACCTGACCAGGAACTTATGATTCTCGTGCAAAACGGGAATCATAAGGCCTTTAGTTGTCTCTATGATCGATATTCTGGTAGATTGAAAGGGTTCTTCTATCGCATGCTCTGGTCCAATGGTGAGATGGCTGAAGATTATGTTCATGACCTGTTTAGCAAACTGATTGAAAAGCCTGAATTGTACAATGCAGATAAAAGCTTTTCGCCATGGCTTTTTCAGGTAGCAGCCAACATGTGTAAGAATGCCTATCGAAAAAGAAGCTTTGAAGAAGAGTATTTGAATCAGTTGGAGAAAAATCAGATTCAGGTTCCAAATATTGAACAGGTTCTGGATGAGCAGCTGCTTACGGATCAGGTTTACATTGCTCTGGAAAGATTAGAAGAGGATAAAAGAGAGCTGTTTTTGTTACGGTATCAGCAAGAGTTTTCAGTAAAAGAACTTGCTGAGATTTATGAAGTAAGTGAAGGAACAATCAAATCGAGGCTTTTCTATGTGAGAAAGGTTTTGGTGGAGATGTTGAGTGAAAAAACTAAAGAAGAAAATGAAAAAGGATAGTTTTCAGGAATTGGACGATTTGCTGGTTAATAAAGCATTTGATGAGTTAAACTCCTCTGAGAAAGAGTGGGTCCTGGAACATTTGGATGCCAATCAATATGAAAAGTTGAGAGCATTGGTGACAGCTTCAAAGAAGGATCAGGTGCTTAAAACTTCACCCAAGACCAAGGATGCCTTAATGGCCCAAATGAAAGCCAAAAGAAAACCAGCAGCTGCTGGGATCTTTAGTTTTCAGGTTCCTGCTTATGCCGCTTCTTTGGTTCTTGCTTTGGTTGTTGCTGTATTATTAATATTCAGACCAGTAAAGGAAGTTCCAGTGGAAAAAATAGTGACTGTGACTTCTGAGCCTCAAATAGATACTGTTTTTGTGAATCAGATTGATACAATTTACATCGATAAGCGCGTTGAGGTTCCCGTTTATATCACGAAGCTTGTGGAGCCAATCAAAGAAGAAAAAGAAATTCAGGAGACATTGTCTAATAAGTCGCTGGCAGATCAGGAGGATATTAGAAGTTTACTGGTACAATCAAAATAGAAAATACTAATTTGGGGGAGAAACTCAATCTCCCCTATGATCTATCTAAATCACAGCGGTACTTCTTACCCAAAGCCAGATGTGGTTCTTGAAGCCATGAAGTCCTTTCATGAGCAATCGCCAACAAAATGGAATGACATTTACGAAGAAGGACTGAACACTGCGATCAAATTCTTCAACATCCCAAACAAAGACCGATTCATCTTCACTACAAGTTGCACGGAAGCATTAGCTATTGCATTTAGCGACTATCCATGGCAATCCGGGGATCGGTTGATAATCAGTAGCATGGAGCACCATTCCCTATCCAGATGGTTTCACAAGTTACAATCAGAAAGAGGAGTAGATGGAGTTTTAATTCCAAGGTCCGATAATGGTCCTTTCGATTTGAATCAATTGAAAGTAGAATTGGAAAAAGGTGCAGAAATGGTTGCGCTTTCTATTGCGTGTAATGTCACAGGTGAGATTTTACCATATAAGGAGATCTTGGAGTTATGTCGACATTATAATGTAAAGTGCTTATTAGATGGAGCTCAAGCTGCTGGAGTTATTCCTCTGGACCTATCGGATTTGAAACCAGATATGTTTGTTTTTGCTGGACACAAGGGACCAAAAGGACCGCAGGGAATTGGTGGTTTATACATTGATAAAAATATCAATATGCTTTGCCCGAGCGCTGTTTGTGAAATCACACCAGGAAGTTCAAAACCAGCAATCTTCCCAACCTATTGTGATACCGGATCTGTTAACTTGCAGGCGTTGGCTGGCTTGACTGCCGGAATGAAATGGGTTCTTGAGAAGGGTATTGAATCAATTAAGTTCGAAAGGATAGAATTGATGAAGGTCTTACAGAAAAGAATTGAACCAATGCAAAACATTACGATTCTCGGATCCTTGGATATTGAAAATCGTGTTGGGACGATATCTATCGTTCCAAAAAATATGACTGTAGAAGAAGCTTCCAATAAACTATGGGAGCTAGCAGAAATTAAAGCGGGAACTGGTTTCCAATGCTCACCAATGGCCCATGAATCACTTGGTTCAGGAGAAACCGGAAGTATAAGAATTAGTGTTGGACCAACAACGACGACTGAAGAAATTTATAAAACAATAGAAGCCCTGGAAGAGATCAATTCATTCTAAAACCTTTTAGAGAAGATACTCCTCTTAAAAGTGATGAATCTACAACAATAGGTTTCGACTGCACAGGTGTTTTCCTTACTTTGCTGGAATATCCATATTTCTGATTCATTCTAACAAATTGTTCTGTGACTTGAGCTAATGCATGAAAGGATGCTGTTTTCTTGTCTTCCAGGTCATGAAGTTCATTAGATAGAGATTTTATCTCCAATTTGAGCCCGCGGTATTCATTCATTGGACCAAAAAAGAAATTGGAAAAGACTTTGCGCAAGTAGTTTAATTTCAGTTTAATCATATAGCGGTTGTATTAAAGGATCATGATGGTCTTACTAAAGATAGTTCATCTCCGCTTTAAATCACAACCAAAAAGATTAAGATTTGTTAAAAATCTCCTAAAAAGGGGTTCGTTTTTCTATCACTATGTTAAAGAAATGCCCGATTCTTTGATTTCTACCTTTCTGTCTTTGTATAAAGCTCCCAGTGCTTTCTTAAATGCTTTCTTACTGATACCGAGCACCTCATATATACTTTCTGGCGAGCTTTTATCGTTCAATTCCAAAGATCCATTGTTATCTATCAGTGCATCATATAGTAGCTGCACATTGACATCATTGAACTTCTCATATCCTATAGGCTGTAGCGAAACATCGATTTTCTCATCGGTTCTGATCTTCTTGATGTAGCCTGGTAACTTATCTCCAACCCTGATATCCTCAAATATTTCTGAATCGTAAATCAAGCCTTTGTGACGGTCGTTTATGATAACATTATATCCAATATCTGATTTTCCCATGATTAACAATTCTACCTCCTCGCCTTCTTCAATTGTTAGCATTTCAGGTTCGTTGCTGATCCACTTTTCTATTTTATTGCTGCCGTAAAGACGGTCTGTTTTACTGTCGTAGTTGAGAAAAACAATATACCATCTGTCCTTCTGCATTTTTTGTCTCTGCTCACTAAAAGGTACCAGTAATTCCTTTTCCAAACCCCAGTCCATGAAAGCTCCAATGTTATTCACTTCGGAGACTCTTAGTTGAGCAAATTCATGAAGCGTGATTTTGGGGTCAATATTGGTAGCAATTGGCCTTTCTTCGTGATCCAGGTAAACGAATACCTCGATGGAATCATCTATTTCAAATTCTTCCGGGCAATACTTTGTGGGCAACAAAACTTCATTGCCTTTCCTATCGCTCAAAAACAATCCCACACTTGTCTCCCGATCAATGATCAGTTCGTTGTACCTGCCAATTTCAATCATACTACAAAGCTAACTTGTTTTCAGGAGAGTGAATCCAGCTCAGCTTGCAGATTTTGGCGAGCCTGGTTTTCAAGCTTATTATAGAAATGGTCCGTTTTAAAAATCCGATCCATGTCCAGAAAATGTTGAAGGACCTTTTTCCTGCCTGGTTTGTATAATATATCTGGGTAAATCGAATATTCCTTGCGAATCTGATGGGTGTATTGAATGTATTCTTGAGAATTGGTCCCAAGAATCGAAAGATCCGCATCTAATAAATACGCAGTATCCGAATCATGACTTTCGTGAGTTTTGGTGGCTAAAATTTGACTCTTACAATTTTCAATACGCTCTTCTTCGAGACCAATTTCAGTTAATCTATCTACTGCTACGTCTGCGCTTTTCTCTTCATTATTGGATTTTGTGGCCTTATAAATGATGTCGTGATAGAAGATAGAAAACTGGATAATCTCCCAATCATTTACTTGTTCTTTCAAAGGATTTAGTGCTTGAAATAAACTCTGAATATGAATTAGATTATGATAATACCTTGACTTCTGATTGTATGCTGATTCAATTTCATTCCAAAGCTTCTCTGACTGGGAAGTAGCCTGATATTCTGAGAGTAGTAGAAAAAATGCGTTTTTTAATTCCAAATCAATCAAATTGGGGACACTTAAATTAATGGTCCCCAACCAATTGATCAAATTTTTAATGCACCAGTTTCGGTGAAAGTCTGGATCTTACTTGTCGGATACTGATTACATGAAGCAGAACTGCGATAGGCAAAAGTGTTCCTGCCAGCAATAAGTATGGAAAAGTCACAAATTTCAGATTATCCGGAGTGAGATCGAATGTGTAAAACGTGTATATAAAGCTACCTGCAGTAACCGATAATATCCCGAGAGAAATAAAATTCCAGATTAATATTCCTTTATCGGAAAGGACTTCTTTTTGAATAAGCATCCCAATAGGAATTGCAGAGATTCCAACCAGGATATCATAATTTGTCCCTTCAAATGTTACTTGCTGAGGTAGTATTCCTTCCAGAAAGGCTCCATAGATAAGTAATTCAACAATCACCCTGAAAGATTGAAGATATACTATCAGATGAGTAGGGATCTGATGGATTACTTTTTTGAAAAGTTCTCTTCCTGATAAAAATACACCCATGAAAACAGCTGGAATCACTACCAACAGTGGCATTCTGGGTGGAAATCCGAAATTTCCCAGGAATCCTGTTCTTTCAATGGCAAATAAATAAACTAACCAGGCAAAAAATATCATTACGAACCTTTTGCCCAGTATCTGTTTTTCTTCAGTAAAACTTAATAAATACACTATTGCTCCTGCCATAATAAGTGGGAGCAGATAAAAGCCAATTTGTATCATCTCCTAATTTTTGAATCAAAACTAAGATCTCATCAAATTGTAGAGCTATCCAAAATTGCTAATTTCTGAAGGCCACCGGAGAAACTTCAAAAGTCTTTGAAAACAATCTTGTAAAACTGTTGGGTTGCTGGTAACCAAGGTATGTAGCGATCTCAGCTACACTCCAGGATGTTTGTTTAAGTAGCTCTTTTGATTTCTGCAGTCTGATTTTGGTGAGATACTGATGCGGAGTTTGGCCAAATGCTTCTTTAAATGTCCTTAAAAAATGGAACTTAGATAACATAGCAACATTGGCAATATCATCTATCGAAACATCCTTGGTGAAGTTAGAGTGCATAAAATCAAGCGCAACTAAAAGTCTGCTTATAATTTCCTTTCTAGTACCTACTTTCAGTGATTTTATTGATTCTACGGAATTAATTCCCTTTTTGGACTCATTATAAGCCAATTTAAAAATATCAAAAAGAATCTCTTCTTCCGTTGGTGCAGCAATACCTTGTGAATATTTGAACCTGAGTAAATCAATCTTTTCCAGAATTGTTTCCTCTTTCCAAAAGCTCCTTATAGGCAGTTCATTTGATGCTACCTTCAAATTTGGATTATCTAAAAGAGAACTTGTTGAGTGGCTAAGGACTCTTATCGCTTTATTAAAAAATTCATTGCCAAAATGAAGGTTGAAGACCTCAGTTGATTCTTGATTTTCTGGAATTATGAGATCGTAAGACTGCCCAGGGTTCACCAGGCAAAACGAATTTTCATCAAGCCTCACTATCTTATTATCTACTCGAATTTGACTAGTACCCTTGAGATTCATAAAAACTGAAAATGGAGAAATAATTCCGTTCCGTTCAGTTCCAAATGATTTTGTATTTAATACTACTGTTGGCCAGCCTTTGGAAACCAGCTGGCGTCCGTTAGAAGCAATCCCATCTGCAAAATCGTTTCTGGATTGCTTTCTGATCCAATTGATATCTGGAAATTCGCGGATTAACATATATTAACAGCAATATTTAGTATTCATACGAAATTTCAAATAGGATTGATGTGAATTGCTGCACATAACTAATAAGTCGATGAAGAAAGCCATTCTAAATTATATCAGAGAACTAAGTATAGTAATCATTGGAATCTCCACTGCGTTTGCTATCAATCAATGGTCAGAAGGTAATAAGGATCGAAAAAGGGAAAAGCAGGTCCTCGAAACTATTCTCTCAGAACTTGACAATAACCTGTTTTATGTAGACGATGCGATCGAATCAACAAGCACTACAATCACTACATATGATTCAGCTCTTTCTATTTTGAATGAGAAAGGGATCAATGATGTTGATCTGTCACTTAAAGTATCAAAGCTCCTTTTTCAAACTAACGGTATTGATTTATCTATTGCCAGTGGTGTGATGGAAAATATGGATTTAGATCTGGCCAGAGATATCAACTACTGCTACAAGTTCCACAACAACATTCTTGAATTCGAAAAAACCTATTTCAACTATTTTGAGGTGCAGCAAGAAGATGAAAAGGTTTATTACCGACAATTAAAGGTAAAAGCCAACAATCTATTAAGTGCATTAAAATCTCTCAGATCAACACAAATAGACCTGAAAGAAAAAATCGAAATCTACATTTCTGAAAAGTACTAGACAAATAGAAAAAATTGGATTAGGAAAAGGACCACCATAAAAATGGCCAGTGTCAATTTATGATCAAGAGTTCTCATGACATACTTGTATAAAACTATTGAAATGAGGACCATAGGGATGATGTAACCAAAAACTGCATAAATGCCATATATCTCATAATGACGTCCCTTTTTCCCATTTATTGTTATGATAGCAGCTACCGGGTTCTTCAGTAAAATGGTAGTGATAACTTCAGCATCCGCATCTGGGTCTAGTCCAACTAATTCATTTTTATCAAATCTCATTTCAAAGTCCTCAAACTCTATATGATCGTAACGATGCTTGGAAGACCGTCCACTGGTTTCGTAAATTTCAGATACTGAAATTATAGTTTGAGGTATTGATTGCCTTGGTAGAAAATAATCCAATGCCAGAATGATATTGAATCCAATTATCATAATTGCCGCCCAATCAAACACTCTTAGCATCTTTTTGATTATCTCTTCCTGAAGACGAGCTTCTTCCTTTGCTCTACGCTTCGCTCTAGCCCTTGCCTCTTCTCTTCTTCTGTAGAATTCATCTACTTCGGGATCGTAATCATAATTCACTGATTCCTGGTGAGGAGCCGGACCAACTTGTGTCAGAAAGTTGTAGGCCTCATTGATTTCAATGAATTTATCCTTGGCATTTTCATTCTTGCTTATGTCTGGATGGTAAACTTTTGAAAGTCTTCGGTAAGCCTTTTTGACATCATCCTTGGTTGCTCCAGGTTCCAGTTCTAATATTTCGAGATACTTATTTCTCATTGAGCCAATCTCTAACTTCCATTAACGCAAAACCAAGTAAGTTCTGGCCTCTCCAGGTATCTGGATTTTCAATTCCTTCACTTTTTGTGCCTCTACCTATTCCCCATATTGTATCCCTGGGACTTGCCTCCACAAGTACACGATTCTTAGTGTTTTTCAGAAATGTGGATAGTTCTTCTGATTGTGAGAATTTATGTTTGTTTCCCTCTACTACAATTTGAAATTTATGTTCATCCCAGACCTGAGGATCAAATCCTTTTACTTTTCTACCAAACTCCTTGGCCTCACCAGGACCTTTTGATGCAATAATGTTATCCAGCATTGCAGAATCTTTGAAAAGCTCTGCTTTTTTGGCCATCATCCAGTGTTCTGCAGTTGGATAAAGAATTCCATCCACGGTAAAGGGGCTTTCATACCACTGGCTGAAGCAAGACTTAGTGATTTCATCGGATTTCTTGCTTCCGAAAAAAAAGAGGTATTTAATCTTTTCACCGTTGTAATATTTGGTTCTTAGCCAATCAATGGAATACTTCATCGGAATGATTGAGGTTTATAAAGCCTCAAAAATCAAACAAAATTTCGGTTTTCCCGAACCTGACCCAGAATTTCCTGTAGTGATCGTTTCAAAAAGTAAATTCTCGAACTACTGACTCCAGTCCCAAAAGAGATTCGCTTTTTACCTTCCAGTATGATATGATGTGAGGTTTTGTTTCTCGATCTTGATACTCCTTCTCTTACTACTGAGATTTCATCCCAGGTAAATTTTCTCGTGTACCCAATATTTCTCAATCCCGTAAAGACTTTGCCACCATACCTATCTAGAGTGACTTCTACCTTGCCCCACACAGCCATCAACGCTAGGCTCCAAAAGATAATTGAACCCAATAAGAATGGAATTCCAAATAAGGAAAGAAACATATCAAACTCTCCACTTGCTATCTGCGAACCGTAAATACCACCAAGCGAACCTCCGGACCAAATGATCATGAAAGGAACAAGAAAGAATGCGATTGGAGATCTGGTTGTTGCACCTAAGACTAGTGAGTTGATTTCTCTTCTCATCCATGCACCGTTTGGAGGATTTGCCATATCAAATCCATCATCTACAGGTCTAACTGGCTCTTTTAAAACGTGCTCAGAAATCTTGAAGATGTGGAAGCAATTACCACACTTTGCTAAATCTGTTTGGATGTTCACATCTTTCGGGTCCACTACGCTATTGCAATTTGGACAATTCATAATTTGAACTTTTGATTAATGGAAGCAATATTGAAGCCCAGTCTTTTTACAAGTTTATGCTCATCGCTTTCTTTATTCAGAAGAGGATTGGTATGATTGAAGTGAATAAAATGAATTTTCTCTTTTGTGTTAGCATCCAGATTACTGAATAGCTCCATACTCTCAATTACAAAAGGGTGTGGAATTTCTGAGATGTCCCGATTATTGATCTCCTCTCCATCAAAGAAAGTCGCATCCAAAAAGGCATAATCTACCCTATCAATAAGCTTAAGAATATTCACTTTCCATTTAGACCATTTGTCAATGTCGGGAATAAACAAAACGGCTTTGTTTGGTCCGTTGATGATATATCCAACAGTTTCAGAGTATTCATCCCGATGTGGTACCTGCAAGGCCATTACCAAAAGATTGGAATTGATCCACATTGCAGAATCACCTATAATCTGTGTCAGATTAATATTCTTATCATTGACAAGCTGACTCCATGGCCCATTGTTGGCCAGATAACTTTTGAAACGAGGCATCACATAAGTTCTCACCTGCTTTGCGTTCATCGCTTCTTTCCCGAAATACATTAATCCCGCATAATGACCGATATGGGCATGGGTAAGAAACACTCCATCCGGTACTTCCTTTCCAAAATTGGCTGTTTGTGTCAGTCCCTTTATTTGGGTGGTGATATCTGGTGTTGCTTCAAATAGAAATGTCTCTTTGTTATCGTGATCAATTAACCCTAGAGATACTACCTTTCTTGAAGGATCAGGGTTTTTGAAGAGGTCTTTGCAACAATCTTTTTTGCAAGCAATGTGTGGGGAACCTGCATCCTGTACCGTCCCAAGAACAAGGAGTTCCAATCCATTATTGGATGATTCCTGAATCCCCGGTTTTTCTACTTGCTGGCAACCAAAGAAAAGAATCGTTAAAATATAAAAGCGAATTACCATGTGCCACTGGGATCCTCTGCCCATTCGGTCTTAGGCAATAAAGCCACTATGATCAGTTTAGTTTTATAAGTCCAGGCCATTACATTAAAAGAGTCAGGTCTTTTAAATCTCCATTCCCCTCCTTCAAAATTGGGCTCTCCAAATAACTTCTCAGCCACTGCATCTCTTTGAGCCTCTGTTTTGTAGATTACAATAATCTCGTATAAAGGCTTGTCGTCATCTGTATCGAAATAGTAGACATAATTGGAGATTTCTGGATGTTCAATTTCTTCAATGACGGCTACCCTGAAAGAGTCATCTGTATTATAGGTCAATTTCACTTTTGATTTCAATTGTTTGAAATCATCAAGGGTCATTCCAAATTGGATTTTTCCCTTTAATGGATCTGGAAGAATTGAATCTGATGCTTTGTTGGACGCACATCCAAAGCAGAGAGTGATTAGTAGGATAGGTAGTAATTTTCTCATCCTTTAATTTAATACATAAGGATGGGATAACATATTCTGTGAGAATCTCTTTAAATCTGAAAGCGCTGAATACCTCGTACCCAGCGCTTTCTCACCCATTGTGACAAGGGCCTTAATTACTTATTTGCACAGTTTAAGTAAGGCCAGTGTCTTATAAAAAGACAGGTACATCACTAACTAGTTTCCATTTTCCGTCACTATTTTTAATTAACGTGATTAATGAAGAAAATGTGGATTTGGAACCCTTCATAATCACCTTGGCTGATGCACTGGTATTATTAATGGTGATATTTTCAAATTCCAGTTCTCTGGAATCTCCTCCCCATTCTTTAGAACCAATTTTAGCCATATAACCAGCTTTATCAACAAGCATTACATCCTTGCTACCAAATAATTGATTCATTACAATCCTGAAATTATCATCCAGATACTGATCGAGGCTGTTGGTGTCATTGGAATCACCCGCCTTGGCAAACGCTGTAATAGTTTCTTTAATTGCTTTCATGTCTTCTTTCGATGTTTGGGCATGCAGTGAAGTCATCATCACCAGGCACACCATGGTCATTAAATATTTCATTATTCTTTAATTTTTCAATTTTGATCTATTGAGTTTCGCTATCATTTCAATTTCTATTTGTAAGTCTTCTTTGGCAAGACTTTGAACACCAAGCAATGTAGATGCCGGTTTGTAGTGGCTGGAAAAACACTTTTGCATACAATGGCTTACCATTTTGCGTTTTTCTTCATCAAGATCAACCACATAAAATCTGATGTGCAACACATCCTCAAAACTCCCTCCACTTGCTTTCACTATCTTTTCCAGATTGGTAAAACTCTGTCTGACCTGATCTTCAAATGAGGTTCCCACCAACTGATAATTCTTATCCCACCCAACCTGACCGGATGTGAATAAAAATCCATCTGACACTATCCCCTGGGCAAACCCAAATTGCTCTGTTAAATAGACCTCTTTGGATTCCACCATTTGCTTTGGCGAGCAGGCAAATGAGAACATTAGTGTTATTATGAATAAGCCATTTCTTACTTTCATTGTCTTATCAATTCTTGATATATCAATTAATTAAATAAATTTTTTTAACTGAAATTCTTCTGTATTCTTAAAAGCATTGATCTCAGTAGTTCCACTTCTTCAGTTGTAAAGCCTTCTGTACTTTTTGCACGATGCTCTTTCACAACCTTCATGTGTTTCTTCACAAATTGTGCTCCTTCATTAGTCAAAATGATATGGTATTGCCTGCGATTATTTTCAACTGCTTCTCTTGTGATATATCCTTTCTTCTGGAGGATATCTAAGGTTCTTGTGATTGAAGCAGGGTCCCGCAAGGACTTTTCAGCAAGCTCCTTTTGCGATAACTGTCCCGACTCCTCAATTATTTTTAATAGGATCCATTGCTCTATGGTGATACCAAAATCCAGTTTATCAAACTCCCTTTGTGAATAGAGTTTTGAGACCTTACTGGTTTTGTCAATCTGAAACAAGATTACATCGTTGATATCTTCCATTTAATTGATATATCAATAATTGATATTACAAACGTAATGATTTAGTCCCAGAAATTCAAATATTGACTTAAGTTATGCTGCTACTGTAGGTTTGGGAATACCTTTAATACATTTCTTAATCAATTTGTATGCCCAATCGTAGTGACTTGAAGTTGCACTGATCATGTAAGCACCTAATGAGGTAGAGCCAGTCCATGCATACCTTTTCTTTTGGAATAATTCTTCATTGCTATGCATTTCAATTTTTTGAATCATCTTCTCGTGGCTTTCTGCAAAGAGCTTTCGGACTTCATCCAAATCTTTAAATCTGTACATGTTCCAGATTAGCTGATTCAATTCAGGTACAGTTTTCCATGTAAAGCCCTTGGCAGGCATTTCAGGTTTGCTTCCTGCCATACCTGTTTTATACCAATCCATAAACATGAGATGCCAGTGGTGCAAATGCGCAAGTACATCACGAATGTTTCGATTCATGGTACCTTCTGGAAATTCCGCAGTTTTTAGCGGCCCAAGAGAGTTGATGTAATTCTCTAATCTGGAATAATTTTCTTGGCTCAAATTGAGCAATTCGGATTTATTTTTTGGCCTGGACATAATAGTACATGTTGCTGACTGACTCCACAATTAATTTACCATATCAAGGTAGATGGATTATATAGCCATTTCTATGACTTCACTCAGCAGGTACTATGATTAAAATGACAATTGATTGATACTTCCGTCATTTGACACAGCATAGACCTCAAGATACTCAAAGGATTCGGTCTCTAATTGAAGGATGTTTTTACTTCCTATGATTCTGCCATTCTGATCAATCTTAGAGGCGTCTTTTACTTTTTTTCCTCTTACACTTAAATAGATCAAGGACTCTTCAGGCTCTATTTCAAAACTCCATATTTTGTAGGTAGCGACCCTTAAATCATGATCACATCTTGCAAATACTTTCATTCTGGATTGGGTGGATCCGTCTTTGTTGAAGATGACAAGATAATCCTCATCGCAGGTACCATTGTTATAATTATACACAAGAGCTGGTAATTCTGAAGTGCCAAATTCTGGTTTAAACCGAACCTCGTAATTTTCGCCTTCTCCGTATTGGCTGGGATCAACTTCCAGATAATTTATTGCAAAGGCCTTGGAAACTGGTTCGCCTACTTTTAAGTTTTGAAATTCCGACTGAAAATTTGGGAGCAGTGAAAGGAGTATTATGAGGATCATGGTACTAAGTTTTAAGCTGGTGGCAATGTTATCATAATTTAATCATTTTGAGAAGTAGAAGCAAGTGTGAATACATGTTGACCACCTTCGCTAAGATCCTTCGCCAAAGGCTATGGCCGTCGGTGAAAGCTTCGGTGGGTGAAACGGGTTATTGAATGACGTTCACATTTTTAAAGATTCTGGTATTTGTTCCACATTTAAAACTTATGATGCAAACTCACCTGCAATTGGGTCTTCTGCCAATTATCTGTGGTTTGCTCCATTACTCCCAATTGAGTTCTTAGACTATTTGTAATCGAATAGCCAAGGCCTCCGTATAATCGGTTTCTATCAAAAAGTTCTACCTCATTGCCATTTCCGGTACTTCTTTGCCCGTTTATAAATAGCTCATTATAGAGTGCCAGGTAAATGGTGCCTTTCTCTAGTGACTTATTATTGAATGGAATATTCATGAATAATGCGTATCTCCACCTGGTTCTGAAATCTTGACCTTCTACAAATCTTTGTTCGTGTCGGAATCTGTGGGTGAGCATGAATCTTTCTCCTACCTTGTTTGGGATTAGTGCTTCCTGATAGATTCTGTGTTCTCCTGTTGTGGAGGAATCATCAGTCCCAAATGCACCTGTTCTGATATGAGCATATCCTTGTGTGAATTTGATATTGGCGCTCTTCGGTTTGTAGGTTATACCTCCTCTAAGCATCAATTGTTCCATATCTCCTAATACATTCCAGTTTCTATGCTGTATATCGCCCTGAAAACCCCATGGACCTTCGCTGATGGTTGTATTCCAGAAATACATGTACCAGGAGCCAAGTTGGTCTTCTTCTATCTGAGCAGAAGCGTTAGTGAAAATTACTATTAAAAGTATTGTTGATGAAAGTCTAAAAAATTTGGGCATGCCTACTTGTTGATTACATTGAAAACGTAAATATGCTTAATTACTTGAAATTTGAGATGGGTCTATTGAATTAGTCTTTTGTCTAAAGTCTAATATCTATTGTCTTACCATCAGGCAGTTTCTTTAAAGTATTCCTTAGGGGTTTTTCCTTTTAGCTTTTTGAAGGCTCTGTTGAAAGTAGGTTTCGAACCAAAGCCAACCTGAAAAGCCAAAGTCAAAAAGGATTCGTGATCATCGCCCTGAGCAAGTGTGATAAACTCATCAATTCTGTAACTATTGACATAATCGGTGTAGCTCTTGTTGAATTGTTCATTGATTACCTGGGACAACATGTGAGTGGATGTCGGTACCTGATAGGCGAGGCTGTTGAGTGTTAAACTTGGGTCTAAATAGGCCTTATCCTCTTTCATAATAACATTCAACCTGTCCAGAATATGATCCAATTCCGACTTCTTAATATTTTGATCTTTGTACTTCTGCTTTGCCCTTAAGACTTCCGGGTGCTTCACCGCATAGTAGGCAAGAGCAAAAATGATAAATGAGAATATTAGCCACAATACATCGATGATGTGTTCCGCGACAAACAACAGATCGGTTCCTATTAGTTTCCCTACCAGGAATATCACTACAGCCATAGCCCAGACAATCAAATAAAAAGCTTTGATATTCAATACACCATTGAGAAAACGAGTATACTTTTTCTGATTCTCACTAAGTGATTCCTGAGTAGAATATTGCTTAATAAGTTTTCTGCTAAAAAACCAATAGGCAGCATTAAAGAAAAGAGCAATCACTCCAGTAATCGCAAAGATTGGAAGCAACTCCCGATCGATCAACCTATATATAAAGGTCTGGTTGTTCATTGTCAGATATGGGATATAGACGATTATCTGAGCGACAAACAATATTGCGTGTACTGGAATCAATTTCTTGTTGAAGTTGATTACTAACAGCTTGTGTATGTAGAAATAGAATAGTGGACCATAAGTAAATAGCAATATCTCCGGCACCAGAATCAATCTTGGTTGCCAATTAAAGATTGCCGGGTCAAATGTTGATGCCCTTCCTAGCAACGAAAAGGAAATGAGTAATAAAGCTATACTTAATGTACCATTAGCTTTCTTGTTCTTATTTCTAATGGTGTTGATTGCCACAATCAAGAGAATTCCCTGAATAGCCGAAATAATAAGGGCAAACATGTAAACCACATACGACCCAACAGATATATCTTCCCAGGTCTCGATCTTTACATGAACCTCTCCCCCCATACTCGAATTATATATTCGATTAGGTCTTGCTCTACCGTTGGTTCTTCCTTCTACTGCTTTCCAACTTCCTCTGGTAAACTTGTATTCAAAAGTATCAGCGAGATGGCGTACAATTAGCTCGAACTTGCCTTCTTCATTTTTTTCAAACTTGTTGGTTTTGATATCGGGATACCAACCCCAGTCGCTTCCCGCTATATAGATTGATGCATCGTGAGGAGTTGTTGATGGTAGTTGATCAATAATTATTTTGGTTTCAAACCAGGCACTATCGGGTTTGTCTGCCGCAATTATTTGCGTAGATAGCAATATCCCCAACATACAGACAAAGCATCGCCTCATGCCCAAATTTTCTTCATTTTATAATTATTTCAACAATATTGGATTGGAAAGTTATGAAACTACAAATTTTTTAAGCTACCCACCTTATAATTTAAAAGTTTCAATTTATAAAATGTATCGATTTCTTAAATGTTATATGACATATTCGAAAACGATTTCTTAAAAATAAGAAAGTTATATGATGAATCGCTGTGTTGCAAATCCTTGTAGCATCACAGCAAATTTTTTCATCCTATTGCGTAACCAAAACCATATAAATGTAAGATGATGAAACATTACCTAACCGTGCTGTTGGCACTGTTCATTTTTTCAGGTGCCTTATCTCAGGCAACAAACGACGATCGGGTTCTAATCCAGGGATTTTACTGGGAAGCTTCTCATGATCGTAACGGGGACTACTACGAGTATGTTGAATCGCTGGTTGGCGACATGCAAACTTCGGGAATTGATATGATTTGGCTTCCACCTCCAAGTGATGCCGGGTCATGGGAAGGTTATCTTCCAAGGGAACTTAACAACTTTGAAAACTTCTACGGAACACTAGCAGAACACCAAAGTTTATTAAATGCACTAGACAATGCTGGAATTGATGCAATCGCAGACATTGTAGTTAACCACAGAGTAGGTTCATCCAACTGGGTAGATTTCACCAACCCAACATGGGGAACAAATTCTATCACCGCTGATGACGAAGTATGGAGTCAGCCGGAATACAGCTCAATCGGATTAAGAGGAAATGGAGATACAGGAACACCGTATGCTGCGGCCAGAGATGTAGACCACACACAGCAGTTTGTTCAGGATGATATCAAAGGATTCCTTGATAACCTAAAAGCATTTGGGTACGATGGATGGAGGTATGATTTCGTTCATGGGTTTGATCCGTACTACATCCAGATGTATAACAATCATACAAGCCCTACTTTTTCTGTAGGAGAAAACTGGAATTCCGACAAACAAGTAATTCAGGATTGGATTGATGCAACTGGATCTTCAGCATTTGACTTTCCTACTTATTATGCTCTAAAAGGAGTAATCAGAGACAACAACTATTCATATCTGGCTTACCAGGGATCACCTTCAGGTGGTATCGGTTGGGACCCGAGAAGAAATACCACCTTTATAGAAAATCATGATACCCCTGACTATGACCCGCAGAACAATATACTTAATGGGAACAATGTTGGTCAGGCGTATGCATACCTTTTAACACATCCGGGGGTACCATGCATTTTCTGGAGCCATATGTATGAATGGGGAAGCTCAGTTCACGATGAGATTGCGGCATTAATTCAGATCAGAAAAGATGCTGGAATCCACAGTCAAAGCCCGGTCACGATTCACAGATCTGAGGCTGGTCTTTATGTTGCAGAAGTTCAGGGAACCAACAAAACTGTTTTCCTAAAAATGGGATACAGCAACTGGGGAGACCCTGCTGCTGAAGGAAACGGTGGAAGCTGGTCTTTAGATGCTTTTGGTACTAACTACGCTATCTGGACAGAAGGATCCGGTGGCGGAGGTGGAGGCAACAATGGCTCCATGACTGTATATGCGCAAGGTTATTCTCACGCTTATGCATGGGATGATAATCAGAACCCTCTATTAGGTGGATGGCCTGGAACAGCTCTTTCTTCTAGCTCTAACGGCTGGATGGAAATTACTATTCCTTCAGATTGTGCAAATATTATATTCAGCAACAATGGAGGCAACCAAACTTCAGATCTTAATACATGTAACACCGCTCCTTACTATTATGATGAAAGCTGGCATGCTACAGACCCAACCACAGGCGGTGGTGGAGGTGGAGGCTCACTTACTGTAAGAGCTCAGGGTTATACTCATGCTTATGCGTGGGATGATAATCAGAATGCTCTTCTTGGTGGATGGCCTGGTACAGCACTTTCTTCCGGATCAAATGGATGGATGGAAGCAACAATCAACGCTGACTGTGCCAATGTGATCTTCAGCAACAATGGAAGCAACCAAACTTCAGATTTATACACTTGTAACACTGCGGAATACTACTACAACGGAAGCTGGCATGCAACTGATCCTACTTCAGGAGGTGGAGGTGGAAACAGCCTCAATGTCTATGCTCAGGGATACACTCACGTTTATGCATGGGATGATAACCAAAACCCATTGATGGGAGGATGGCCTGGAACAGCTATGAGTTCAAATGGAAATTGGAACACGGCTACTATTCCGGCAAACTGCGCCAATGTGATATTCAGTTACAATGGTGGAGGACAAACAGCGGACCTGAGTACATGTGGCCCTGATAGTTACTGGTACAACAATAGCTGGTCAGGTTCTGATCCTTTGAGTGGATCAAGATTTGGAGGTGATGAAACAGAGCTCCTTGAAGAAACTGAGTTTGTAAGCTTCCCTAATCCATTTAGAAGCGAGACGTCATTAACTTTTAACATAGCCGAAGATCAGCATGTAATGCTTACTATCTACAGCATGACTGGTCAGAGAGTAGTACTAATTAATGAAGTGCTTACTGAAGGTACGCATGAAGTGAAATTCAATAGAAATCAACTGCCAGATGCTTCTTCAATCTATATTGGCAAGTTGACGTTGGGCACTACTACTTTGACAAAGAAATTGTTGATCAAGAATTAAAGATTGCCCAAATTTTTTGTTTCGATTCTTAAGCCAGGGTTTGTAATCCTGGCTTAATTGTTTTCTAGGGAATCACCTTCCTTTTTAAATTTACTCCCCATCAATCCCCCCTGCCCCCTTCTCCAAGGGGGATGAGTGATGCTATATGTTTCTTCCTCCGATAGCATAGCCAAATCCAATTCTTTTGATATTAGCACCAATAAAATGAGCCTGAGATGGTCCCCCTTGGAGAAGGGGGTTAGGGGGATTGAAAGTGATTAGCTCGCCTTCAAAATTCCTTCATCAATCAATACCTGAAACGCCTCTTCCATTGTATCTCTCATAGGTCTGAATTCGATACCCAATTCATTCTTGATTTTGGAGTTATCAGCATTCCACGGCACATTCACATTGTTTTTGATAAAGTGTCTGGTGAATAATTTATTCGTCATAGGACCAACAACCATCAATAACCACTTTGGAAGCGCCTTTTTAGGAAGAGGAAATTGTGTTCCGTATTTAGGTAATAATACTGTTCCCATTTCCAGGAAATCGGTGCAATGACCTGCTGTGATATATCTTCCTTTTGCTTCTGGAGTAAATCCTGCTTTGAAGTGAGCCTCTGCTACATCTCTTACATCTACAATTCCAACACCCATTTTTGGAGCTCCCATTTTCATATCGCCACCACCAAGCATCTTCAAAATGTTTACTGTCTCAGAAGTGGTGTTGTGAGGATTTAAAGCCGGCCCAACAACAAGACATGGATTGATCGTTACCAAATCCCATCTGTTTTGAGACTCTACAATTTCCCAGGCCTTCTTCTCGGCTAGCGTTTTGGAGTATGAATATGGTTGGTAATCCAGAGAAGCTGTTGTGTTCCAAATCTCTTCAGTAAGCTTACCTCCAGGAGCGTTTACAGAATCAATTGCGTCTGTGTAGATAGCAGCGCAACTACTTGTAACTACAACCCTCTTTACTGACGATACTTCGTTAGCTGAATTCAGAACATTTGCTGTTCCGTTTACTGCTGGGTCGATTAATTCTTTTTGTGGGTCCTTTACATCTGTTGTGAAGGGGGAGGCTGTATGATAAACTAATTCGCATCCTTCCATTGCTTCTTTATATGAGCCTTCTTTCATTAAGTCTCCCTGGAAGAATTTGATTTCACCATTTGAAGCTTCCGCAGCTTCTTTCAGGTGGCTAAGCTTTTCTTCATTGTTAGGATTTCTTACTGCTGCATGAACAGTGATCCCTTCATCCAATAATCTTTTTACTAACCAACTGGCAACATATCCATTGGCACCAGTTACCATTACAGGTTTTGATTTATCGATTTGTGTCATCTTATTTCTTGTTTGGAATTACTATAGCAAATATCTCATCTTGAATAATCTTGCATCCACACTTAATGCAGATACAATTACACAAAATGCAGATGTTAGTTAAGGCTTCTGTATTCTACCGGAGTTTGACCGGTTTTCGATTTGAATAGTCGGGTGAAATAGTGGGGATAGTTAAAGCCGAGATCATAAGCAATTTCACTTACAGAAAGCTCTGTTGCTAAAAGCATACTCTTTGCGCGCTCCACAACAAAATCATTTATGTGATCCTTTGGTGCTCTACCTGTTTCTTTTTTGATCAGATCACTAAAGTAGTGCTGTGATAGGTTTGCGTTTTCACTGAAATACTGAATATTGGGCATACCAAATTCCAGTGCTTTTTTGTCTTTAAAGTAGTTCTTAAGCTCTCCTGTGAACTGAGAAACAATATCCTTACTCTGACTTGATCTGGTGTTAAACTGCCTTTCATAATATCTCAAGCAATAATTGAGAAGCAATTCAAGGTTAGATACAATTACACGCTGACTGTGGTTGTCAATCCTTTGAGTATATTCTGATTCTATCTTTTTAATGCAATCCGTTACCGTGTCTTCCTCCTCCTCTGACAGGTGAAGTGCCTCGTAAACATCATAGTTAAAGAAAGAGTATTCATCCATCTCTTTTTCCAGATTGGTATTTCTGATCAAGTCAGGATGGAAGTATAACATCCAACCTTCGATTTCTCCGAGGTGAATTTCTTTTCTTGTCTGGTAAACCTGGCCTGGCGCAGAGAATGCCATGACGCCCTCATCAAAATCAAAGGAGTTGCGACCATAGTCCATTCCACATCCCTTGTCCTTCAGAGAAATCATGTAAAAGTTAGGTATCACTTTGCTTCCTATTTGCTCCTTAGGAACATCCAACTTTGAAGCATCAACCAAGGTAATTAATGGATGCTTTGGTTTAGGAAAACCAAGTATCTGATGCAATTCACTAATAGATTCTATTTTGATGATGTCTCCCATTTTCTATCAATTTATGTAATACAAAGGTCAAATAACAGGATGATTCCTGATTACACATTTTGCAGATTGAATAACACTTAATGCTGAATAGTTTAACCGATTGATTTCAGTAATCTTATTTAAGCTAGTTGCTTCCTTTTTTAAGAGTTGAACTAATTATAGCTACGACTACTACATAAATCAATAAGTCAACAATAACCCTGTACACTAAATCCAGACCTCTGCTAAGAAAGGAAGAAGGTAAGAAGTCCCGGTGAAATGATGTGATTAGAATAATGGAATCTGGATAAAATGCCATTATAAGAAATACCAATCCGATTATAAATCTAAATACAGTGCTGGACTTAAAAGAATCAAACCAAAACAACTGGGATCCAACCAAATAGGCGAAAGGGTATGCCCAATACCAAAACCAATATGGACCAAACATTCGATTAATCATTGAAAATTCATCTTCACTATTCATCACTGTTTGGACAAATAGCAATAAAACCAGACATCCTCCAGATCCTATTATTACTAATTCCGTGGCTTTATCAATGTGTTCTCCAAGAGTCGATCTTAATTTGTTGGACGCAACAGTTAAAATTAGATATACTGCAGCACCAAAAATCAAAGACTCAAAGAAGGAATTTAGAATATTCAATGTTGTTTCAATTTATCAAATACTTTTCCGGAATCAATTATAGCTGAAATTGATTCTATTTTTCATATGAGTTAAACTGCTGATAAAATTCTACTAATCCAATTCTAACCCGTAATAAACTCCTGATTATTAGTGCATATTACAAAATGATTTATCAAATTTGGAGTTGTATTAAAGGAACTTTATCAGCATAAACAGGAGAGAACCTTGGGTAAAACAAAAACCAAATCAACCAATAAAAAGTCTACAAAAAAGAAATCTTCCATATGGAAAAAGCTTTGGAAGTTTAGTTTGATCTCAGCCTTTATTGGTGTGGTTTTAGGTTGCTCCTTCTTCCTATATGTTTATTTGGGAATACCGGCTCCTCTACCCTCTTCGGAGACTCTTGCAACAATTGAAAACCCAGAATCATCCTTAGTTTACGATACTCATGGCAAAGTCCTGGGAAAATACTATATCTACGATCGTACCACAACAAGTCTTGACAAAGTAAGTCCGCATGTTATAAATGCCCTTTTGGCAACTGAAGATATTAGGTTCTATCAACACAGCGGTATTGATTACAGAAGCCTCGGCAGAGTTTTTCTAAGAACATTTCTAATGAGAGATGCTTCCGGTGGTGGTGGAAGTACTTTAACCCAACAGCTCGCTAAAAATTTATACCCAAGACAGAAGTTTCCATTTGCAAGTCTTGCTGTAAATAAAGTCAGGGAAATGATCATTGCCTCACGGATGGAATCTGTGTTGTCAAAAGATAAAATTCTGGAGCTTTACCTGAACACAGTTCCTTTCAGCAGCAATGTCTTTGGAATTGAAGCTGCCAGCAGAAAGTATTACAAGAAATCAGCTAGTCAATTAACTGCAAGTGAGTCAGCAGTGTTAATCGGTACATTGAAAGCCAGCACGTACTATCACCCTTATCACCATCCTGAAAGAGCAGAAGAAAGACGTGATGTGGTGCTACATCAAATGTTCCGCGCTGGATTTATTACAGGTCAGGAAGAAGAGCATTTCATTGCGGAACCAATGGTAATCAAATACACTGGTAGAGAAAAAAGTGATCGGGCTGCATACTTTTTGGATAGACTGAAATTGACTGTAAAAGACAAGCTTAATGAAACCGGCGATGCAGAAATAAACCTTTACACTGGTGGGCTCAAAATTTACACCACACTGGATGCTAACATGCAAAGAATGGCAGAAACCGCTGTATCGAAGCATATCACTAAACTTCAAAATGTCTTCAATAATCACTGGGCTGGTAAAAACCCGTTCCTTGATAACCCTTCCTTACTGAGAAAAGGAATCAAAAAATCTTCTCAATATAAATACTGGAAAGCGCAAGGAAAATCAGAGGCTGAGTTAGGAGAATTGCTAAGAAAAAAGAAACCAATGGTAGTTTATACTCCAAAGGGAGAAGTTGAAGTTAACTATTCGGTAGAAGATTCTGTGCGTCACTATCTCACTACATTGCATTGTGGGTTTCTGGTGATGGATCCCATGGAAGGGGAAGTCAGAGCATGGGTTGGCGGTGTGGATCATAGCTACTTCAAATATGATCATGTAAACAAAAACACAAAACGACAGGTAGGATCAACGTTTAAACCATTTGTTTATGCCACTGCATTGGAAAATGAAGTCTCTGCATGTAAATATTTTAACGCCTCCCAAAAGAAATATGAAGTTGACGGAGTGGACTGGACTCCTGGAAATTCTGGTGGCGATTATGATGGAAAATATACTTTACAAGGAGCCCTCACAAATTCAGTAAATACTGTCTCTGTAAAAGTTCTGGAAGAAACAGGTATTGAAAAGGTAATTGCCCAAACCAATAAAATGGGGGTAGAGACCGAAATAGAACCTTACCCATCGATTGCTCTTGGTACACCATCAATCTCATTGATGGAAATGGTTACTGCCTATTCAAATTTTGCAAATGATGGAAGACACAAGTCTCCAATATTCATTACCAAAATTGAAGATAAGGATGGTAATGTTTTATGGGAACAAGAGAAAAGGAACCCTATCCAAACTATGAAACCGGAAACCGCTCATTTGATGGTTAACATGCTGCGTGGTGTAGTGAATGATGGAACCGCAAGGAGATTAAGAAAAACTTACCAATTGGAAAATGATATTGCCGGTAAAACAGGTACCACACAAAACAACGCAGACGGTTGGTTCATTGGAATGACACCAGGTTTGGTTGGAGGCGTATGGGTAGGAGCTGACAACCCTAGCATTCATTTTAGAACGACAGCACTTGGGCAAGGAGCCAATATGGCCTTACCAATTTATGCAGAGTTTCTCCTTCAACTGAATAAGCACCCACAGTATCAATATTTGATGCAGAGCGAGTTTGATAAGCTTACCGCAGCAGAAAGAGAAACGCTGGATTGTGATCCTTTCAAAAAGGAAATCGACTTCTGGAATATTCTCAAGGTACTGTCCAAGAACAAAAAGAAACGCAAACTACGAGTCAATGAAAATGGGCAGGTAGAGGAAATCTCTGAAGAGGAATACAACAATCCTGATAGCACCTCAACGGGTACTTCCGACAAGAAAAAGAAAAAGGGATTTTTAAAACGTCTGTTCGGAAAGAAAGACTAAAGCTGAACCATTTTTCTACCAGCTTCTTTTACTGCATATACTCTCAATTCCTCAACAGCATTTTCTCCAAGGTTTGCTAATGACGTCTTAGATTCCTCAGGAGCATACTGACCTTCTTTGTCGAACCATTCGTCAGCTAAAGACTTAGCTTTTCCCTGATCAACGTCGAAAAGATGCATTTGAGAATCCGCCACAATCCATGGTTTATCCTGAGCTCCATATTTGTTGAAGATCATCTGACGCATGTTTGCTGCAACTTCATCACCTGATTTGAAATACGCTGTAGTATATGTCATAGTATCTGGTTCTGTCATCACATTGTCCCAGAATTTCTTTGACGAGATAATCTGCGCGGTAGTCACCATGTATGCAGATTCTTTTTCAAGAGGGGTTTTACTCAGTTCGCACTGAGCTCTGAATTTTTTCTTCTTACTTTTAAACAGATTAAGCATGTAATTTGAGTTTTGACCTTTATAAACTTACTCCATTCCTAATTAAAGGTTACAATAATTGCTCCCAAATTTCAATTCCTTATAAACCAGTAAGTTACAGCAATTGATTAATATCAGTTTTCAAACTGCTGATTATCATACATTTACACCCATTCCTGATAGAATTTTAAGCTCAATCAATCTTAGGGCACAATGATGAACTCTATCAAAGTTTTTACGGTTTTTGTACTTATCTCCCTGTGTTTCACCACTACATTCAGTCAATCCAAACTGACCATAAACGGCAATTCTGAAGTAACTATTGATGGTACTTCAACACTACACGACTGGACATCCAAGTCTACCAAAATGAATGGTGAAGGAACAGTTACACTTGATGGAAATGTGATCAATGAAGTCAGCACATTCAAATTTTCTATACCTACAAAAAGCATAGAAAGTGGTAAGTCTAAAATGGATGGCTACACCTACAAAGCTCTGAAAGCAGATGAATTTCCAAACATCTCATTTGAAATGACATCATGTACTCCTGAAGAAAAAAGCTTACAGGTAAACGGCATGCTCACTATAGCAGGGAAGTCTAAAGAAATTACAGCTGATGTTGAATATGAAGTGACCAATGGGTCCATCATTTTTCAATGCTCAGAACTCATTAACATGAAAGACTGGGATATAGAGCCTCCTACTCTGTTCATGGGAACCCTTAAAACCGGAGAGAATGTCATAGTTAGCTTCAAGTTCCGGTGCACACTGTAAGAATTAACAACGAACCAATAAATGATGAATAAAATGAATACGCAATCTTTAAAATCACTACTCGTAGTTTTGATGTGTTTCAGCATCACATCAATCTTCGCACAGCAAAACAGCATACAATATTTCCGAACCAATGATAGCAATGGACTAAATGTCTTTGAAACCCCAAAAACAGATACCGTTGAGTTTGACGGTATTAAATTAAGATTTGGCGGAGACTTTGCAGTTCAGTTCCAGGGATTGTCCCAGGAAAACAATCTGGTTGGTGATACATTAGTTGAATTGGCTAACAATTTCAGTCTTCCAATTGCAAACCTCAACATGGACGTGCAATTAGCAGATGGACTGAGAATGCACTTGAGAACATACCTATCATCTCGACACCACCCTGAAGCATGGGTAAAAGGTGGTTACTTCCAGGTTGATAAACTGGATTTCATTAGCCCGGGATTCATGAGCGGATTTATGGAAAACGCCACATTGAGATTTGGTATGGATGAAATCAACTATGGTGATACGCACTTCAGGAGATCTGACAATGCAAGGGCTATCTACAATCCATTTGTAGGAAACTTCATTATGGACTCATTCACAACAGAGCCATTTGGAGAATTCACTTATCAGAATTCAGGATTCCTTGGGGTAGTTGGTATCTCAAATGGTCGACTTAATCAAAATCCAGTAGATGGAGACAATGGTTTTGTGTTCTTCAGTAAACTGGGATACGACAACCAAATTAGTGACGACTTCAGATTCAGAATCACAGGTTCATTCTATAACAGTAGCGACAAGGGAACACGTGACTATCTGTACAATGGTGACAGAGCAGGTGCTCACTATTACACTGTATTAGAAGGAATAAATGATGCGAGAGCAAGTGACTTCCAGCCTCGTTTCAACCCAGGTTTTGCATACTTATCTGCTTTCCAGATCAATCCATTTGTGAAGTTCAGCGGATTAGAATTCTTTGGAGTATTTGAAGTGGCGAGCAATGGAGATAGCGATGTTGGAGGTAGCTTCACACAAACAGGAGCAGAGTTACTTTACAGATTTGGTAGCAATGAGCAACTGTATGTAGGTGGTAGATACAACATGGTAAGTGGAGAAGTCTCTGATGATGCAGACACGCAAGAGATCTCAAGAACTAACCTTGCACTAGGTTGGTACTTAACGAAAAACGTAATGACCAAATTTGAGTATGTGACTTCCAAGTATGAAGGAGACGCATATGCAGGAACCAAATTTGAGGGAGCTACATTTGATGGCTTCATGATCCAGGCGGCTATTAGCTTCTAAACATATTTTTAATCATAACCTTGAAGGTGCGAGTTCCATGAACTCCACCTTCTTCCTATTATGATCAGCAGGTTAATTATCGGTATATCCATTTTATCATTGGCTTTCATAGGAGCCAAAGAAAGGAGAGACTATGTCCTTAATTCCTGCAGTCAATTCATTATTAAAGGAACTACCAATATCCACAAGTTCTCATGTTCATTTGACGAATCAACTCTGTCCAATGATACGTTCTCAATCACCTTTGAAAACATTTACGGTCAGATACAACTGCAAGATGCGCTAATTGAGTTGCCAGTAAAATATTTTGATTGTGGTCTACAGGCAATGAATAAAGACTTAAGAGAGCTACTTCAAGCTGATGAAAACCCCAACATAATAGTTGAGGTCACCGATTTACATCTTCCTTCAAATAAAGATCTCCTACAATCTATTTCTGCAAATACTAGTGTCACTATAGCTTCTGTCACTAACAATTACAAGATAGAAGGGAAAGCTTTCAAAAGCGGAAATGATATTACTTACACTGGAAATCTCCATATAAACCTCACGGATTTTCAAATTGAACCACCCAAAAAAGCATTGGGAATTATCAAAGTACAAGACGAATTTGTGGTTACGGTAAATCTTGCGATCTCACAAGTGCCGTTTTGATATTAATCATTTAATATGATGTATTTAATCAGTGTTTTCCGGTACTGGCTGATCGATCTTAGTGTCATCAAATTAGAACATTGAAGTAATCATTTATATCACACGATAGTTTAGTGAATATGGGCTACAAAAGTGGCCCATTTTCATTTTTGTCCGGCCTTCAAATTTGTTAACTTGTAGGAACACCTATTTCCACAAGCCATGAAGAAATTACTTTTAGCTCTATTTCTCATTAGTTCGCAGATTGTATTATCACAAAAGCTTGAACCGCTTATTCCAGACAGAAGTCTCGTTTCCTTCCTTGAAGAATTCAAACAAGCAGTTTCAAAAAAGGACAAAACCTGGATTATCAACAATTTGCATCCCAACGTCATGAATAGCTTTGGAAATGATGGTGGAATAGAGGAGTTCAAAAAGTCATGGGAATTCCAGGGAGATGCATCCGCATTTTGGAAGTTGATGGATAAGATCATTGACTTGGGTGGTGGAACAATGAAGTCTGAAGATATGTATTCTATGCCTTATGTGTTTTCCCATTGGCCAGACGAATATGATGCATTTGAAAATGTGGCCATCACCGGAACAAATGTAAATATCAGAGATAAACCCGCAGTAGAGGGATCCGAAGTGGTAGGTCAATTTAGCTATGATATTGTCTCAATTGACTTTAGTAAAAGTGTGGCGGATGAAGGTGACGATAAAGTGGGTTACTATTCGTGGTGCTATGTAGAGTCACAAGATAAAACTTTGAAAGGATATGTATATGGAGATTTTGTATGGTCGCCATTAACTTATCGCATTGGATTTGAGAAGAAAAATAAAAAATGGAAGATCACTTATTTACTAGCAGGTGACTAATCAGGAATTTGTGTTAGTATTTCCCTATTTCCTATAAATACGATTCATTAAAGAGTGGGATTTTTGACTTGTAATTAATGATAACAAGAAGTTACTGATATGAAAGTTATAATAACAGGCTCAACCGGAATGGTCGGCAAGGGAGTCCTTTATGAGTCTCTGGAAAATGAATCAATCGAAAAAGTTCTGGTTATTAATCGTTCTTCTTTGGGAATGAATCATGAAAAACTACAGGAAATAATCCTTTCTGACCTATCTCAGATTGATACTGTCAAAGATCAATTACAAGGATATGATGCCTGCTTTTTCTGCCTTGGTATTTCCGTTCTTGGTCTTAATGAAGATCAATACACGAAAATCACGTATGATATTACCAAGGCATTTGTTGACACGTTGTATGAATCCAATCCTGAAATGGTCTTCAATTATGTCTCAGGAACCGGAACAGATAGTAGTGAAAAAGGCAAAACAATGTGGGCCAGAGTAAAAGGCAGAACCGAAAATATGGTACTAAGCAAAGGCTTCAAAGATGCTTATGCATTCAGGCCTGGTATGATTATTCCGGAAAAAGGTATTAGGTCGAGAACAGGCTGGTACAATGCTATTTATGTTATCATGAGACCTTTCTTCCCTTTATTTAAGAAATCAAATAATGTGACAACTACCACAAGAATTGGAGATGCCATGATCAATTCTGTAACTCATTCTCAAGAGCTAAAACATCTGGAAAACCCAGAAATAAACTTGTTGGCTGCTAAGTAGAAAAGGCTTTAGGTTTGTATTTCTACCTTAAGAAATTGTATTCCATTAAATTTATTGAACAGAATCAATATTCGAATGGAACATGAGTACAAGACTAAAGATTCAACTTAAAAAGCTGATGATGATCGTATTGGGCTGGACCGCAATTGGGTTCTTTCAGTCATTCTACGATCATTTTGTATTAATGAGCCATTTGTCAGCAGGTTTTGGACCCGAATACACACTAGGTTTTGGGCTAATTTTGAATGTAGCTTCCGGTTTCATGGGAGGAATAATGGGAGGCCTTGTTCTGATCTTTATTGTGGATCGTAAATACCGTTCCGCTCCCTATTACAAGGGAATACTTGTTGTTTGTGTGGCATTTGTATCAATTGTTTCCTTTCTCACATTGCTCATGGCTACCGCACAAACAATTGCCAACCATGGGTCCATCAATTCTCCAGAAGCCAGAGAATATTTCAATAGTCTGGTTTTCACAACAATGCACGTGAAAAACATCATACTCTGGGCTATAGTAGTAGCACTCACTCAAATGACATTGATGATCGATAACAAATTTGGTCATGGGCTCTTGTGGAGCATGATTCATGGAAAATACCATTTGCCTAGAGTTGAAGATCGTGTATTTATGTTTTTGGATTTAAGGTCCTCTACCACCATTGCCGAAAAGCTGGGAAACGAAAAATATCATCAGCTATTGAAAGACCTATTTGCTCACATTACTGATCCCATTTTGGATAACAGAGGGGAGATTTATCAATACGTAGGAGATGAAGTCGTGATTTCATGGAAAAAGGATTTGGGGCTGGAGGACAATAATTGTGTTAATTGTTTCTTTGATATTAAAGAAAAGCTGAAGGCAAAGAGTGAGAAATACCTTCAGAAGTACAATTTACAACCTGAATTCAAAGCTGGAATTCACTTTGGACAAGTAATTGCTGGAGAAATTGGTATCATAAAACGAGACATTACCTATTCCGGAGATGTACTCAATACAGCTGCAAGAATTCAAAGCAAATGCAACGAGTATGAAGTGGATATACTTACCTCGAAATCTCTGGTTGATCAGCTAATGAATTCCGAAAGTCTTGATTCCAGGTCAATTGGCTCTATATCTTTAAGAGGAAAAGAAGAGCAGGTTGAATTAGTAACCATTCAATAGTTAGTACTTTTTAATTGAGAATATCTATTTTACTACCATCCAATTTAATACGAAACATTGACTGACCCAATTATAAAAAAACAACTAATTAAGGCCAATGGGCTGGAGTTCACTTGTAGAGTATCCGGCAAACCTGAAAACACGCCAGTTATCCTCCTTCATGGATGGCCAGAGACTTCTCATATGTGGGAGGAATTGATGACACATTTAGCCCTGGAAGATTACTATTGTATCGCTCCAAATATGCGTGGATACAGTACTGGGGCAAAACCAAAAGGAAAAGCCAATTATGCCCTGGAACTCTTAATAAAGGATGTTGCTTCAATCGTCAACACATTGGGGGTTACAAAATTTCATTTAATCGGTCATGATTGGGGAGCTTGCATTGGTTGGAAAATGGTGGAATCCTATCCGGATTTAATTCAATCCTGGACCGCCCTTTCAGTCCCGCATATCCAGGCTTTTGGAACAGCCATAATGTCTGATCCTAAACAAGGTAAAATGAGTGCTTACATGAAAGGTTTTCAATTACCCTATTTACCAGAACTCCGACTAAAGCAGAAAAATTACAAAGTCCTCCGAACTCTATGGAAAAAAAGCTCAAAAGAGCAGTTAGAAGACTATTTACAGGTGTTTTCCCAAAAGGGTGTTTTAAGGGCTTCCATCAATTATTACCGCAAAAACTATAGACTATTAACAAAGGCTTTAAAACAAGAAATCTTAGGCCCCATTAGTCACCCAACTTTATTTATTTGGGGAGCTAAAGATCTTGCAATTGGTCAGAAGGCCGTGGAGCTTCAGGACCAATACATGAAAGGGCCGTATGAATTGATAATTCTTGAGGATGCCGGACACTGGTTAATGCAAACAAGATTCACTGAAATAAAAAATGCGATACTTAAACACATCACCGCATTTCCCATAGAATAGCGAGGACAAAAAAAATCGACCGTTTGGGAGAACGACCGATTTTGGATTAATCTTTTACATATCACCAGGGATCTAAGTTGGTAACATGCCTTTTAACAGTCGCAATGATAACTATAAAAATTATTGTGTGCAAAAAACACATTACATCAGAGGTTCGGTTTTTTAGCCGCCAATCCACCCACTCATTATTCCAACTCAACGGTGCAATCTCTGATTTCAGCAACTTTGGCATCACCAGAAACGTCCAAAACAAGCAGAAATAGCTATATTTATAGTAATGGACGGGAATGATATTATTGAGTGGTTAAATGAAGGAGTAGACCAGTGGGTCTCTGGGCAATCTGTTGATTGCGTAATCCTGGGATATGGCAATCACACACTCTACATCTTAGCAATGAAGTGGAAAGGAATTGAAAGCTGGACACTTCCTGGTGGTTTCATTTTTAAGGATGAAAGCATGGATCAGGCTGCTACACGTGTTTTGAAAGACAGAACTGGTCTTGACTTTCCTTTTTTGAAACAATTCCACACATTCGGAAACCACGATCGTAGAGATGAAGCACAAGTTGACAGGGAACTAGCGGTTCTCGGAATAACAAACCCCAAAGTTGTTTCCTGGTTCAAACAAAGGTTTATCACAACGGGGTACATCGCCTTGGTCAACATTGAAGATTGTGAATTGCAACAAGACCCAATGAGTGATGATATTGCCTGGCATCCTGTTGAAAATCTTCCTTCCATGCTTTTTGATCACAAGGAGATTATTGATACAGCACTCCAACAAATTAAGATTCAAATCAACTATTTACCTGTTGGTCTAAGTTTACTCCCTGAGAAGTTTACCATGAAGGATTTTCAGAAATTGTATGAGTGCATTTCACAGGTTGAACTGGATCGTGCCAATTTCCAAAAGAAGATTCTAAAACTCGGAATTACTGAAAGATTGGAAAAACAAATGGGTGGCGGTGCACATAAAGCACCATATTTGTATAAATTCGATGAACAAAAGTATCAGGAACTTCTTGATAAAGGAATCGGATTTATGTCCTAATGAATCTTCGCTTAGTATTAACAATAATCGTATTTTCACAATTCGCCTGCACCTCTCTTTGGTTTGCAGGAAATGCTGTTATTGCAGAAATCTCAGCAGCATTTAACCTATCCGAGGGAAGCCTCAGTTACCTAACCTCCTCAGTACAATTTGGCTTCATTTCAGGAACTTTAATTTTTGCATTACTTACAATCGCAGATCGATTTTCACCTTCCAGGGTGTTTTTTGTTTGTGCAATTATTGGAGCCATTACCAATATCAGTATTTTGTGGTTACCGAATCAAGTTGCGTTTTTGTTAGCAGCCAGGTTTCTAACAGGCTTTATGCTTGCCGGTATTTACCCGGTAGGAATGAAAATAGCTTCAGACTATCATGAAAAAGGGCTTGGTCGGGCATTGGGGCTCCTGGTTGGTGCTTTGGTACTTGGAACCGCATTCCCTCACCTTGTTAAAGCAACAATTGGGTCCCTCAATTGGCAAACAGTAATCATAGCCACCTCTGCATTATCAAGTTTTGGAGGAATATTGATTTTACTATTTGTTCCAAATGGACCATTCAGAAGAAAGAGTGCAAAGTTTGATCTCTCCGCAGTAACCAAAGTTTTTAAATCCCAGGATTTCAGAGCTGCAGCATTTGGCTACTTTGGTCATATGTGGGAACTCTATGCGTTTTGGGCATTTGTTCCAGTGATCTTAACAACTTACAATGCTATCAATGAGGTAACTATAAATGTACCCGTTTGGTCATTTGTAATTATTGCTCTTGGTAGTATGAGCTGTGCAATAGGTGGAGAATTATCGTTTAAGGTAGGCAGTGGTAGGGTTGCTTTTTATTCACTACTCATATCAGGCCTATGTTGCCTTGCTTCGGTGGTTATTTTTGGTCTTACTCAATTCGTATTTCTATCACTATTGGTTATCTGGGGGCTCACCGTGATTTCTGATTCGCCACAGTTTTCAACCTTAGTTGCCCAAACCGCTCCAAAGGAAAGTATTGGAACAGCACTGACAATAGTGAATAGCCTGGGTTTCCTAATTTCTATTGGGTCAATTCAATTACTTGGTTGGCTCAATACTCAGCTTGAACCGAGTTATGTGTATCTCTTTTTATTTGCAGGACCTGTTTTTGGATTATTAAATATTCGAAAGCATCTATGAAGGCAAGCAAGTTTTTAGAAAAGCACGGATACAAATTTCAGCACCTAGGGGAAAAGGTCTTTTTCAAAACTGAGCTTTTCAAATTCAATACTGAGAAAAAGACAATAGTCATTGATGGAATAAATCGAAAAGTCGGGTTAAACAATAGTTTTGGATTCGGACAAAAGTTTAGTTTTGAGGATATCGATTCAATTTTTTTCACATCAAGAATCCTCAGAGAACGCCCTGGGCCAACAAATCGCACGGTATTCGACTACAAAAAACAAATATTCATCCGACTTAAGAACACGAAGGAAATCCCAATTTTCACATTCATCTCAGAGCGGGTTAAGAAGGAAAAACAGATAGATCAGATCACTGATTGGTTGAAGAAAGTACTTGGTACCGGTCAACCTTTTTCAGCTAAATAAATATATTAGTAGAAGCTTTAGCCAAGCGTTTAACCAAAATAGCACACATGAAACTTCTACTGTCCGCATTATTTGCGAGCCTGATTCTATTGTCTACAGTTGGAGCTCAGGGAAAGTTCCAGGAAATGGACAAAGATAGTCTCCTGACCACCCTTAAGAACGAAACAATAGATACCAACAGAGTAAAAATCTACCTGGTACTACACAACAAATTCCGCCTTTCAGAATTTTTAAAAGCGAGATCATACGCCGATTCTGCCTATCTCCTTGCCAAAGACATCAAATGGCAAAAAGGTATTGCCAAATCCTCTCTTGAACTTGGAACGTCATTTAGTTTGACAGGTGAAGCAGATAAGGCAATTGAATTCTTAAATGAATCTCTGAAGGCTTCAGAGTCACTTGGAGACACCAGAACAGAGGCTAACGCATATATGACACTTGGAAACATTGAATACGACAAAGGAAATTATGCCGAGGCATTACCCAACTATTACAAATGCTTTGACAAGTTTAAGGAAACTGACTACTATCCAGGAATGTCAGCCGCATTGATATGGGTAGGAATTATTTACCAATATGGACAACAAGACTATGAAAAAGCAATAGAAACCTACAAAGACGCTGATAAATACGCAATTATTGGAAGCTCAGATCTTAACAGAAGCTACATCGTTTCCAACCTTGCCGATATTTATCACGAGATAAAAGAGTATGATTCCGCCATTGCTTACAGTGAAAAAAGTATTGAAATAAAGACTAAATTCAAGGACACCAGAGGACTTTCTAATACTTTCAACAACCTCGCTAATGTTTATTACGATATTGAAAACTTTGATAAGGCTTTAGAATACTATGATAAGTCCTTTGAACTGAGAAAGTCTATCTCAGATAGTACGGGTATTGCAACCTCTTTCGTGAATTTGGGTAAAGTAGAAATCGCAAGAAATAACTATCAGAAATCCATTGACTACAGTAATCAAGGGTTGGCTATTGCATCACGCATTGATCATAAAGAAGCCATCCGAGAAGCTTACGAGTTTTTAAGTCTTGCTTATGAGAAACGAGGAGATTATCGTGCCTCCCTTGCTGCTTACAAAGAATACAAAACTATAAGTGACACTTTATTCAACACTGAAAGTGAGAAAATCCTGGCAGAACTAAACACTAAGTACGATACAGAGAAGAAGGAAAATAAAATCGCCATGCAGGCATCCGAGATAGCGCGTCAGGAAAGTGCCAATCAAAGAAATGTTGCCTTGATCATTGCTCTTGTAGTTGCATCTATTTCATTGGTTGTAGTAATCATACTAATCAGAAGCCGATCCAGGAAAAAAGAGCAATTGTTGATACAGGAGAATGAACTAAAGGTCAGAGATGCGCAGATGTCTGCCGCTATTAACTCTCAGGAGAAAGAAAGAAGCCGGTTTGCCAAGGATCTGCATGATGGATTTGGCCAAATGATTTCAGTTCTCAACTTAAATCTCAAATCATTAAATGATGACAAAGAAAAGTCTCATGAAGTATTCGAGAACAGCTCCAAAGTATTGGAAGAAATGTACACCGAACTGAAAAGTATTTGCTTCAACTTAATGCCCCAGACACTTATACAGCATGGTATTGGGCCAGCCATAACGGAATTTGCAAATAGAATTAATGCATCTAGAAGAATTCATGTTGCAATAGACTTGTTTGGGTTGGATGAACGACTACCTGAGTTGGTTGAAATATCCCTATACAGAATTACTCAGGAATGGGTTAATAATATTCTTAAATATTCAGATGCGACAACTATCACCGTTCAAATCACCAAAGAAGCTGCCGAGCTTACATTGCTTATCGAAGATAATGGAATGGGCTTTGATAAGAATTTGTTGATCAATGGAAAAGGAAATGGTTGGAGTAATATTAACTCAAGAGTAAATTTAGTCAAAGGTGAAATCAATTTAGATACTGTTCCACAACGAAAGGGTAACACCTTAATAGCAGAACTTACTCTTGAGAAACAAAGTCTTGAAAACTTGCATACAGCTGGAATTTAAAATTCTAGCTGTTCTGCTCAATTACCTGTTTCAGTTCATTGGCTTGCCTCACACCTGAAGCTCTCCACTTTATTTTGCCATTTTTATAAAGAACCATGGTTGGTACACCTCTTATTCCAAGTTTACCAGCAAGCTTCTGGTTCTTGTCGACATCTATTTTGATGATATGAGCTTTATCCCCTATTTGTCCTTTTAAGTCCTCAAGTATTGGCCCCATCATTTTACAGGGTCCGCACCAGGTGGCATAAAAATCCACAAGGACAGGTTTATTCTCGTTTATTAATTTATGAAAATTTGACATGTTCGTTCGTTTTCAAAATAGTGGTCATAAACCGTACCAGCCTGAAAATCAAGACACAATGTCAGCTTTGGTTTCCTCGGTTCTGCTCCAGACTGTCAAGTTTTTCTAAAACCTTATCAAGTTTAGTTTCAAGGTCATTAACCTGTTCGGCCACATCTTCCAATTTGGCCTGGATATCCTCATCTTCAATGAAGAAGTCGGTTATGGTACCAATCATTGTGGAGAACATGATCATTCCAAGAAGAATCAAGACTACAGAAAGCAATTTTCCCTCCACCGTTACAGGGGGAATATCCTGAAGGAAACCTACCGTGATTGTGGTATATGTAGTCCACCAAAGTGAATCACTCAAGGTGTGAATATGGGGATTTAGCTTATGCTCTAATTCGTAAAAACTTAGTGTGAAAAGTAGAATAACTACACCATTGAATAGCATTAAGTTTCTAAGTGTAGAGAATGAGTTTTTGCTATTAAAGAATAAGAATATGAATCTGGCAGATCTTACTACTCTAAGAATTCTAAAGATTTTTACGATTCTTCCTGCTCTCAATGCTCCAACCATCGGAATAGAGGAGACAAAGTCAATCCAATTCTTTTTGATAAAGGATAACTTATTCTCAGCGTAATAAAGGCCAAAAAAGAAATCACCAAGGAATATCATACAGATGAAAAAATCAGCAACATCAATTACCGTCTTCATGGATGCCGTGTAATCGACAATAGTACTGACGTATAATTCCACAACGACATACCCAGAGAGGACCAGCATGAAAACTTCAAACTGTCTTCTGCTGATATTTTTGTAAGCCCAGGATTCTAAGATGATACGCATTGCCGCTTATTGAATTAGGTCTGAATGATAAAGTTAATAATTCCAGTTTCCGGATACTTTATGCAAATATTAAGTATTCAGAAACTGTGAAATTATCAATAATTGACAAGCCAAAAAAATTTATTCGACGAAAGGCTGGCAAAACTTGCGCTACTTCCTGAATAAGCTTTTCAAATTATACCCCACATTCAAATACAATGAAATAGGTCCATAGAATGTCTCATCTTGTATTCGTTGATTGGCAAAAGCCAGGTCGCTTTCAAGAATGGTGACTGAGGAATTTCTTGGAATAAATTCAATATTTTCATCATCCGGAAAACCAGTAGGAATCGCAAGACCAACATTAAAGGAGAGTCCGGAATTCAAGACAATATTGTAGCCCAGGCCAAATGAAAGTCTGGTAATATTTTTGGAGTTCCAATTGATATCCAAATCAGTAGCATATTGATTGTTGCCGATCCATATTTCATCAAACTTTCGGTCAAATGTCATCTGATAATCCACAGCACCTATATTGGATAAGTTTGCTGCCAGATATAAGCCAAACTTGAAGGGACTATATCGGAATTCCAGGTTATGAATTGCACCCGGTTGATGCTCTAAAACTATATCAGCATCTAAGCCTCTTCCAGTTAGACCCCACGATTCAATTAATGTCATGTCCAATGGAGCAATCATTGAATAGCCTAAATAGATGTTTTTGTTTAGGTGATAACCAAGTGATATTCCTGGTAACCATTGATTTATTTTCAGTTCATCAACTGTGTTGTCAGCAAGGCTGTTTCCGGCAAGGTCTACAAACAATCCAGAAAAATTGATCTGCACCTGATAGGGTCTCTCAACTCTGTTTTGGGTAAATGCCGAGCTGATAGAGCCAAAAAAAAGTAGGAGTAATGCAATTTTAGTCTTCATATTATTTAAGATAGTTTAGGTACTTTGAACAACGAACAATCCACATAGCTAAATCAATTACGGTTTTCTGAAGAAAGTTTTAGAATCTTTTGCCCAGTCCAAATACCGATGCATTTTAAGAATGAATTTGGTCCCCTGTCCTTCAATAGATTCTACATCCAAAGTCCCTTTATGATCTTGAATGATTGTTTTTGAAATGGACAACCCGAGACCAGTACCACTCCCAACAGGTTTGCTAGTGTAAAATGGGTCAAAGATTTTATTAATTGTGCGATCAGGTATGCCAATTCCATTGTCCTCCACTTCTATAAACACAAACTTCTCATCCTGATTCGCACGAATAGAGATAACTCCAGTAGGTGGTGTTTTCTCGGATATAGAATCTACTGCATTAGAAATAAGATTGGTAATCACCTGGTTTAATCGGCCACCATAAGCGTAAAAGTCTTCAATTTTGTCAATCTGTACATCTACTTTCACATTGCTTCCTATCTTATGACTCAATAGCGTTAAAGCAGCTTGAAGGTTCTTTTCAATATCAAATGCTTTCAGCGCACCTTTATCAAGTCTGGAATAAGTCCTTAGATGGTCCACTATTTGAGTAGTTCGATCCACTCCATTTTGCACGCTATTGAGCAAAGCATACATCTGCTCAAAATTTTCTCCCTGATCTGGATCCTCCGGGATTACAAGACTTTCAAGGTCTTTTAAATATTCTCTTAAGGAATAAACACCTCCCGCTACAAAGTTCATTGGGTTATTTATTTCATGAGCAATACCCGCTGTTAATTGCCCCAACGAGCTCATTTTCTCTGCTTGAACCAGCTGTGATTGTGTCTCTTTTAATTTGCGATGAGCTCTGCTTTTGTGTAGAAACCTATAGTAAAGAAAGAATGCAACCAGCAGAACCAGGCTAAATCCAATTATCAGAATCAGTACCCACAATTGCTTGATTTCCTGATCTCTTTCCAACAAGGCTATTTGATTCTGTTGGTATTTAGCCTCTTGTTCCAGTCGCTGTAAGTCTTTTCGTAACTCTAATTTTGTGATTTCTTTTGTAAGGTCTTCATTAAATAAGGAGTCCTTATAAGCCATATAGCTCTCCAGATATGTAAATGCTTTATTGTAATCACCCAGTTTAGAATACGTGTTGTATAATAGGTTGGAGCTACTTACAATGTAACTTTGTAAGTTCAATTGGATAGACTGCTCGTAGGCACGCTGTGCAAAATTTACCGCTTGATCGATAGAATCTAAGTGATAATAAATATCCGCCATGGTAAAATAGGAGTAAGTCATGGCTCTTGGGTTCACATTTAAATCACTTCTCATTTTTAAACCCAGCTTAGCTTTTTCATATGCCTTTTGGGGTTCTCCCTGGAGTAGCAGTATCGTTCCCATCCTATTGAGATTTGCCGCCTGACCCTCAATATTTGAAACTTGTCCGTTCAAATCATATGCCCGTTCAATAAAATGAAGGGCGGAATCATAGTTTGCCTTTTTAGAGTGCAGAATGGCTAATAGCTCATTGTCAATTGCCATTCCTCTTTTGTTGTTGATGGAATTATTGACCTGCAGGCTTTTTTGGGAATATCTTGACCCTTCATCATAAGCCCCTATTTCAAAATATAGATTGCTGATTTTAGTATAGCAATTTGAAAGCCCTGTAGATGGACCTATCTCCTCATGGAATTCCGCGGATTTTAATAAGTAACTCAACGCTAGCGGAAAATTACTTTCTGACAGGTGGATAGTCCCGATATGTGTGTAGGAATTAGCTTTTCCACGGAGGTATCCAATGCTATCACTTACCAGAAATGAACGCTCCAAAAGTTCCAATGCTCGCTGGTTATCAGATTTGATGTATGCTGTGTAGCCTGCCTCTTTTATTTCTCTGGCATAGCCAACCATGTCATTAAGTCTTTTGAACTCAGTGGCTGATTTCATGTGATTTTCTACCGAATTGGCATAATCCCTCTTTGCAAAAAACATATGGGCTACCTGCGAATAGGATTTCGCAATTAAAGTGTCAATGTTGTTCTTTATTGAAAGTTCCAGACTGCTTTGGGCAAAGTATAATGCACTATCATTACTTGGAGGAGTTGAACGAAAATAGGCGTTACTTAATGAAAGGGAAGTTTGTGCCTGGATCCTTGGCTCACTGGAATTCGACAACTGATTTCGTAAACTATCAATCCTGGAAATTTGGCCATAGCTAAACAAGCTTTGACTGATCAAAAGCGCGATAAAGGTGATTTTAGACCATGAATTTATTACGGTCATCCGTTTAGAAATTAGTCAAAAAAGATTGACAAGATTTTGCCCGATATACTGAAAGAATTTAGGGAAACCATTTTTAAGAAGCAATTCAATTACACTCAGCAAGTAAAAATTAAGAATGAAGCAGGGTGTATTGACAAGGGATTTTTTGTAAATTGAACTAAATGTATCCAACCATGTCATTTGCAAAGCGTCATATCGTCCTAATTTTTTTTTCATTTCTAGTTGTGAGTAATTCGTATTCTCAAAGAATGAGAAACGCAAAAGCTTTCAACACCATCTATGCAGAAGCCCTTGGTCCGGCAATTCCTTTTAGTCTTAATTACGAAAGAAGTTTTTTGCTTAAAAATTCCAATAGCAACTTTAACCTAAGACTTGGAGCAACTCCAGCAGGAATGATAATTGGAGGTAGTTTTGATATTCCAATGAGGCGAAACTACATTCAGCTTAACACCAATAGATCACTGTACCTGGGACATAATGCGGATTGGATTGACACTGCAAGCAGTACATCATTTGGAGCTGCTTTTGTAATCCGCAATCCTGTCGGATTTTTCCTGAGTACCTCTTTGTCATATGTGATGTATCGCAAGGCAAGCTCACATGCAGAAACACATTTTGATTCCATAATTTTACCAGGAGTAGGGATCGGTTTTTCGTTCAATCGAGAGTACGATAGGAAGTGGTGGAGGAGAAGTAGAAGATGGGATGATAAGTAAACTTAATTTTCATAAATAGTTTTATGCTTAGCCTTGAGAATTCTATTTTGATTACAGAGCATCTTGAATTATGGGATAAGATTAAAACTTACCAAATAGGAGTCTCAGACGCCAAGCTAACATTTTCCGATCGACTTGCCCGTGAAAATGGCTGGAGTTTAAAATACTCATTGAGAGTTATCCTTGAGTACAAAAAATTCATTTTTCTAATCTGTATTCAATCAAAACCCCTTACGCCATCTGATCAGGTAGATCAGGTCTGGCATCTACACTTGCTCTACACACAAGATTATTGGGATGAGTTTTGTGGAAATATTCTAAAAAGAAAGATTCATCATGGCCCAACGAAAGGAGGCGGATCTGAAAAAATGAAGTATTCCAATCTTTACACTAACACTTTGGATCTATATGAAAAGGTATTCAAAGAAAAACCTCCATCAGATATTTGGCCCTCAGAAAAAGAACGATTTAGAAATATTATCTTTATAAGAGTTTCCAAATTGGATTATTTTCTAGTTCCCAAGAGAATCAAACAACTGTTTAAAAAATGATGAAACTAACAACTCTTACTCCTGCTGAAATCAAATTTATACTGGATCCAAATTATAGTAAAGTATCAGATACACTCAAGGTTACCTTCCGTGATTTGATAATCAAGAGTGTACTTGCCTTCAAAGAGGATGATGATTCCTCAATTCTGATATTTCGAGGGAAGGATTGGGGCAAATATGATCTTAAACCTCATGAGCAGTTGTTTACAAATCCATTGGAGTCCTCTCCTGATATGTATCTGACCATATATGAAGTGAAAAAACTAATTAGAGAAGAGGTAAAAAACACAAGACAATTCAAAAGAGAATTTCTATTTAACCAACTGACGGACTATTTTCTACCGGAACCATCATTTTTTCTTTTCAGATGGTTCTCAAAGTTTCGGCTCAACAAATCGGGAGATCAACTACAAAGCCAGGTCGAATCTAAAATTGAAGCTGCCAATAAAGTATTGTCAGGAAGCGAAGTATCTGAAAAACAAGTAGAACAGATCTACTCTGAGTTTGGAACTAATATTCTACTGCTGAATGGAAATTACATTAAAGATTTAAAATCTAAACTGGGTCCGGATTTTGATTTCAACAAAAGAAGACCACAAACAGAGGAAGGAGTATATGATCAAAGCTACGCCACACCAGAATTTGCAGCAAGCTCCGCTGTTTTTCAAACCATTTTGGTACTTGAAATGCTAGATATGGCAGATGATATAACCGATGCTGCTAATGATCATTTGGACTCTGAATTTGATTCCTTTGATAGTTCTGATAGTGGCTTTGGGTTTGATTCAGGTGATGGAGGTGGTGACAGTGGCTGCTCAGGATGCGGTGGCTGTGGAGGTTGCGGAGGTTGTGGGTGATAAGCCGACTCAATTCCCAAGCAACTTAACCGCCGTGCTTAAATGCAAATCACTCCTCATTCTTTGATCAATCTCCATTTGCTGAACGGACTTGAGATTCTCAGGTGTTTGATCAATGAAATAATCTGGAAATACACCTTTTGACTGCCAGGATTTACCTGAAGGGCTGTACATGGCGTTTGAGATAATTTTTAGTCGGTAGTTATTTGAAAGAGTAAAAGTGGTTTCAATCACCCCTTTGCCATAAGTCTTCTTGCCAACCGTTATCGCTCTTTTATGCTCTTGTAGGGCTCTGGCAATAATCTCCGCAGATGAGGCGGTATTCTCATTAATCAGTACCGCTATTTTGAAATTCAGAAAACCTTCAACTTCCGGTACATAATTAATTACTCCACCAGATCTCGCCTGAGTTCTCAAAGCAATTTCGTTCGTGCGTAAAAATAACTTTGCGATATTCACTCCTTCATTCAATACACCTCCACCATTATTTCTTAGGTCAATGATGATAGATGTTCGACCTGCTTGAATAAGTCCTTCTAATATCCCTTTCAGTTCATCAGATACCCCAAGACTAATTTTTTTAATTTCAATGAGTGCTTTATTATTCGCAATATTGGTTACAACCAGGTTTTTGTTCTTCAATTTCTTCCTGACAAGTTCCACATCAAAAACTTCAATATCTCTCACCACTTTCAATTTCACCTTCACACCCTCATCACCATTCAACATACCATTGACCTCACTGTTGGAAAGCCCATTTAAACTTCTATCATTGATTCTAACTACCCGGTCGTTTATTTGCAAATATTTGGTTGCGTCTGACCCCTCTGTTATTCCGGTGACCTTTAAACTTCCTTCCGTCGAATTAAATGTACTTTGAAAACCCAGAGAGACACTTACACCCTTCAATGAATTTAGAATGCTTTCGTATTCTTCATCTGTCCAGAGTTTTGCCAATGAGGGAGTTTCGGGAGGAGAAATATGTTTGAGCATTCCATTAATTGCCGCTCTGTACAAATCGTCTTCTGTAATCCCATCGTAATAGTAGTTCTGAAGAATTGTTGATTTGACCTCTTCAAATACTTCCTTGGAGCCTTCACTATTTTCCACATTGACATTGAATAGTGGTTTCTGTTGAGCCCAAAGCTTGGAGGATGCAGAAAAAAGAATAATGAATACTGCCAGCAATCGCATATGTCTTGTTTTATGTGTGTACATCAATGATAATCGAATTTGATTTGCCAACCAATCACAAGCCAGCTCTGTAAGCATTAGGAGTTTGACCGGTCCACCTTTTGAAGGACCTGATGAAAGTGCTTCCATCTGCATAGTTCAGCAAGTTAGCCACTTCATTAACACTTACATCCTTGCTCCCCATGTAACTAACTGCAAAATCCCTTCTCAAACCCTCGAGTATATCTTTAAACGTATGACCTTCTGCACTTAACTTCCTTTGCATGGTTCTTACCCCAAGGTTCAAATTGGCGGCTACCTCATCAATGGTTGGAAATTGCGGGTTAACCAGGTTGATCATACTTTTCTTTACTAAATCGTGAAACGATTCTTCTTGTCGCATTTCACTTAGTTTTTGATTAGCATGGTCCACCAAAACTCTTAGAAGTCGATAATTGCTACTTATAACTGGAGCCTCTACATCCAGCTTATCAAAATATATTGCAGTTTCTTCGGCACCAAACTTCAGGTCACATTGAAAAACTCTATCATGCTCACTTGTATCGGCCGGTTTAGGATAAGCTAATTCAATTCTTATTGGTGAGCTTTTTCTAAAATTCAGGTTTTGAAATTCTCTTATGGTAAATGCAATTACGCCATTTGCTGTTTGCTTCACCACTTCCGGGGATTGAGAATACCAAAGTGGTAACGGAGTGAGTGTTAATTTGTAATGGTCTTTTTCTTCTACTAACTGTTTGGGCATTGCTCTGCATCCGAGACTTATGAATTCACATGAAAATTGTAATGCTTCCTTAATTGTGGGAGCAGACTGAGTAATTTGACCAACTAACCCAGCTCCTGACAAACTCATCTGCTCTCCGGCGTGTAACCCGAGGTTTTGATCGCCAGTCAACTCCATTGCTTTTTCAATCACAGCATTGTAACAAAGAGAATCTACCATGAAATCTTCCATTAATAAATCTTCCACGGGATGACCACTCTCATTGATCAGCTCTTGAACGTTTGCCCCTTGCATACTTGCAAACTGCATCATCGAATAAAGAAACCTTCCACTGAATTGCATACCACAAATTAAAAAATTTACTCCTGACGTCAAATGCCTATTTGTTGTCGCCCTATGCAAATCCCCAGGGATCGATTTTGTCGTCTTTTGTCATATAAGATTTAAACAAAACACAATGAAAACTTTAAAACTCACAATCATGGCAGCAATTATTTCAGCAACAGCAGTTGAGGCTCAAGACAAAAAGACAATATCAGTGGAATCAGCAATCAATGCACCCGCTTCTGAAGTTTGGGAAGCAATTTCTAAAAATGAAGAGTGGTCACAGTGGAATCCATTTATTATCAAAAGCTCTGGAAAACTTGAAGTAAATGGAAAATTGATCAATACGTTAGTAATGGATGACAAGGAATACACCTTCAAACCAAAAGTGATAGAATACACTGAAGGAAAATCATTTATATGGAGAGGACGGTTAATCATGCCGGGAATATTTGATGGAACACACGGATTTGAAGTGATTAAAATCAATGAAGAAACTTCCAAACTGGTACAATTCGAAAAGTTCTCAGGGGTCTTAAGTGGTTGGTTTATGAAAAATCACAAGGAATCGACATTGCAAAATTTTACGAATATGAATAATGCTCTTAAGCACCATGTTGAAAATAAAATGACAATCGCTAACAACTAGAGCAATGCAGAGAAAGGTGAATTCAAGGTTTCTTGGTAGCTTTAGGAAGCTATTATGAAACCTTTTTTAATTCTTCAATTACGACCAGTAGATGCGGCCTGCCAAAATGAATTGGAGGCTATTCTGCGTTTTGGCCAACTTAAGGAATCCGAAATTGTGAGGATTAGAATGGAAGAAGCTGGAATTCCAAATCTCAATCTAGAAGATTACTCCGGAGTAATTGTAGGTGGTGGAGCCAGTAATGTTAGCGACCCTGTAGACAAGAAAACAGCCTATCAACTACGGTTTGAAAATGATCTGGATAGACTGCTAACACAAATAGTTGAGGAAGATTTCCCTTATCTGGGATGTTGCTACGGCCTTGGAATTTTAGGAAGACATCTTGGAGGGCAAGTCAGTAAAGATTTCTATTCAGAGCCTGCTGGTGGCTCAACAATTCTATTAACTCCAGAAGGTGAAAGAGATGAATTAATGGAAGGTCTCCCTACAGAGTTTCGTGCATTGGTTGGGCATAAAGAAGCTTGCCAGTTTGTGCCGGCCGGAGCTACTCTATTGGCGGAATCTGAGGACTGTTTGGTTCAGATGATCCGATATAAATCGAATATTTACGCTACTCAGTTCCACCCTGAAATGGATCAGGACGGATTGATTTTCAGGATTCATGTGTACAATAATCATGGATACTACGAACCTGATGAAATGGAACAGCTAATTGACAGAGTAAGTCGGGAGGAAATCATTCACCCTCAAATGATACTTAAGAACTTCGTTTCAAAATATAAACAGCCATAGAATATGAATGAAGATCACTGCAGGAAGCTGGAAAGGATGTACCTATCGGCAAACATCAACACTCAATTTTACGATACCACAGCAGTAAATATTTGGGATAAAGGAGCTGAGATTAGTATTGAGGTTGAAGAAAAGTATTTCCATGCTTTGGGAGCGATTCACGGTTCGGTTTATTTCAAGTTGCTGGATGACTCTGCCTTTTTTGCTGTCAATTCCATTGTGACAGATGTTTTTGTGTTGACAACCTCTTTCAATATCCATATGACTCGTCCGGTGAGTTCCGGGAAGATTACTGCGACTGGTTCTGTGAAATTTCAATCAAAAGGACTTTGGGTTGCAGAATCAAAGCTTGTGAATGAAGCTGGAAAGGAAATTGGTTTTGGTACTGGGAATTTTGCGAGGAGTAGAGTGGAGTTGAGTGAAGAGATTGGGTATAAGTAACCAATCTATTCCGCCTCATACAACATCTCCTGAACCGATAACTGAAACTCCGCAAACGCATTTCTTACATCACGAACCTCTTCAACCAGTGCCTCTCTCTTTTGTTGATCCTTGTATATCGCATAAAACCAGCTTGGCATTAGTATAAACTGCCATAAGCTGATCTCTGATTTTTCATAGTCGATATCAGGAATCAAATCGGCTTCATGAGATAGTTTTGGGCTATCCATTTTCAATTTGACGAATTCCTTCAGTTCTACTGCAAATCTTGAGAATGTTTCAAGCGCCTCGGAGGAATTATTGCCTTTAATTATACGCTCGGCCTGGGCTTGTAAATCTGTAAGTTGGCGGTTGAGTAAAGACAGTCTTTTGTGTTGATCCATAGGTTGAATATAAAACACATTTAATTAAGATGGTAATATATAATAGTTTATTGACCCAAAAGCGTGATCACTAGTTTTCTATTGCCTCCGTAATTTCGATGTTCGCATAAATATATTCCCTGCCAGGTTCCCAGATTCAATCTTCCATTAGTAACCGGAATCTGAACACTACTTCCTAACATAGAAGCCTTAATGTGAGCCGGCATGTCATCTGGTCCTTCGTAAGTATGTACAAACTTTGGAAAATCCTCTGGTACAGCATCATTGAAATAAGATTCAAAATCCTGTCGTACAGTGGGGTCTGCATTCTCATTTATTGTCAGTGACGCAGATGTGTGTTTAATAAATACCTGAAGAATGCCAGTTTTTACATCACGGATTTCCGGTACTTGAGATTCTACTTCCTCCGTGATTAAATGAAAGCCTCTTCTGTAAGCCGTTAACGTGATTTCTTTTTGTGCGGTAATCATTGGTCTACCCTTTCATAAGCACCAATATCTGGTGTCTCATCTCTTTGGACATCAAGCAGGTCATTTATTATTCCAACATCTAATCCAATATCCCTGGCAAAAGCCAATGAGTCCAATTGATAATTTCTATTATTGGAATTTACAAAGCCAGGGAAGTTGCGAGAGACACTTATAAAATTGTCAGGCTCCCAGGAAGTATCCTCACTTCGTATAATGTTATTTCTGATATCAAATTCATTTTGAAAATTTCCTAACGGTTCCAAAATGACCAACTCCTCCTCAAGATCGCCCCAAATAATGTTGTTGACCATAACCACATTTATATCATTGGCCACTGCCTGAGTTTCAGAAACCGGAATCCAGTTTGCTAATTGAACTGAGGGTGCGTCACGAATGAAGCTGTTTGGTGTATTTACAAATGTGTTGTGATAATATGTGTAATCACCTCCTCCAAAATTTGCAACCATATAGATGCCACAATTATATATAAGGTTATTTATTACCTCCATATTCACATCTGTGCCGAAAATACCAGCAAATGACATGTTTTCAATAACTGAATTGGTGACCGAAACATCTATCTCACTTGTATTATCTGGGTTTCCAGCGCTCAATCCAATTACTGAATTGCTTATCACAGCATGACTTACCTGATTGCCAGTACTTCCATCCTGAAAATAAACACCAAGCCATTGTCCGGGAGTATTTTCAAATTTGCTGTCCAAGCGAGAATTTCTTAAAATCACTGGATTTGCTGTATCTCCCTGTATCAATAAAGTTCCGGATACTGCTAGAAACGCATCGTTATCGAATAACATTCTGGCACCAGGCTCCATGGTAAGTGTACAATTCTCAGGAATAACGGCAAAACCATAAACTACATATGGTCTTTCGGCTGTTAGCGTCACATCACAATCAAACTCTGCCTGGCTGATGAAAATTGCATCCTGACCGTATGATACCAACTTCACATCGTACTGGTTTTGATTGCTCTGAACAACTAATGAATCTTTAACTAAATACGGATTATCCTGATCCTGAGGGTCAATTAATACTGTAACCAGAATGGTGAGTGAGTCATTTCCAAAAATGACTTCATTATCAAAGGATTTACCTTCAAGTCCATTTACCGTAATTGTGTAAGGAGAATTTTCTAATTGTCCGACATTCAAATCCAACTCAAGGGCATTTTCGTTGGGGTTGTAAATACGCAACCTCTTTGTTATACTTCCTACAGTCGACAGCAATGTGTCAAATATGACCGTATCGGATGAAAACAGCAAGGTTGCGTTCCTGTCCCGGGAGATCTTTTCTTCAACAGGATCACAAGCCAACATTAGCCCGAACCCTACGAAGAACATTATGAATATCGTGTTTTTCAATTTACTAAATTAATAATAGAAACGCGAGCAGGCGAGATTTATTCCTCTCCACCGTCTTTCAATCGCTCTGCATTTTCTGCTATTCTCAGCTGCTCCACAAAATCAGCTATTTCACCGTCCATTACTGTTGGTAAATTATGAACAGAATAACCAATTCTATGATCAGTTACTCTTCCTTGCGGGTAATTATATGTTCTTATTTTATCAGATCTATCACCACTTCCAACCATCGACTTTCTTTGAGAAGATATCTCCTCATTGTGTTTCTTCAGCTCCATTTCATATAACCTGGATCTAAGAACAGTCAAAGCCTTGTCATAGTTGGCATGCTGTGATCTTCCATCCTGGCACTCAACTACCAACCCCGAAGGAGCGTGAGTTAACCTTACTGCAGATTCTGTTTTGTTAATGTGCTGACCACCAGCTCCAGATGCACGGAATGTGTCTTTTCTGATATCTCCCATATTCAATTCCACATCAACTTCTTCTGCTTCTGGTAGTACAGCAACAGTTGCGGCAGATGTATGAACTCTTCCTTGAGATTCTGTAGCTGGTACTCTCTGAACCCTGTGAACACCAGATTCAAATTTTAGCTTACCATACACGTCCTCTCCGGAAATTGAAGCAACAATCTCTTTATATCCTCCGGAAGAAGCATCCGTAGCATTTACAATCGATAGAGTCCAGCCTTGCTTTTCAGAAAACAGCTTGTACATTCTAAAAAGGTCTCCAGCAAAAATACCTGCCTCGTCTCCTCCAGTACCGGCTCTTACTTCCAGAATCACATCTTTACCATCATTAGGATCCTTAGGAATCAACATAATCTTAAGTTCCTCCTCCAGTTCAACTGATCGCGGTTCCATTTCCTCAAGCTCCATTTTGGCCATATCCCTGAATTCAGGATCTTTCTCAGTCTCCAGGATTTCTTTAGAGCCTTTGATATTCTCCAAAACCTTAGAATACTCGTCGTATTTGGTTACGATCTTCTCTAAATCTTTGTATTCCTTGTTCAGCTTTGAGTATTGTTTCATATCAGACATAGCGTCTGGCTGAACAATCAATTGGCCTACCTCTTCAAACCGATGCTTTATGGCTTCCAGTTTATCTATCATACAGCTGTAATTTAAGTATGCAAAATTAATAAATGGTTGATCATTTTAAAGCGTATTGCCCAATATGACTAAAGAGTATCAATTATCGCCCGTTTTGAGCTAAATTTGGCCTTATGATCTACAGAATTCTGATTTTGCTCTTTATAGTTTCCTTTAGTTGCGATAACAACAAGCAAATCGATAGGGAAGCTGTCAAAAAGGAGATGAAAACCCGAGAGGTTAAAAGACTGACTGAAGCTGAAATAATGGAAAAAGCTACAATTGTTGGTGACATGGCCTGGAAGGCAGTTCAACTCGGTGATTCTACTCTAATGGAATTCGTAAGTAAATTTGATATTGATGTAGATACTATGAAATGGGGAGATAATCCATTCACTGATCAGGATAAGGACATCCTTGAAGCCTATCAATATGCCATTGAAAATAAATTGCCAATTGAACCTGGAATTAATGGTTCCGATGGCAAGATTTATTATTTCTATGCACCATACATAGAAAATGAAGAAGTGAAAGGAGTGATTACTATAAAACTTCTCAAAAAGGATATCGTGCTATCTATTGATTAAGCAATCCCTGATACCTAAAACAATCTACCGTGTGATCATTAACTAAGCCTGCCGCTTGCATGTGAGCATAAACAGTCGTACTCCCAAGAAACTTAAAACCTCTCTTCTTTAGATCTTTACTTAGTGCATCAGATTCTTTTGTGGTGGCAGGACAATCTGTATGTACTTTCCAATGTCCAACAATAGTCTCACCATTCACAAAATCCCATATGTACTTATCGAAACTACCAAACTGCGCCTGGATCTCCATGAAACGCTGAGCATTGTTTACAGCAGCTACTATTTTCAGTTTATTCCTGATTATGGAGGCATCATTCATTAAAAGTTCCACTTTCTTTTCATCATAGGAAGCAACTTTCTGAATATCAAAGTTCTCAAAAGCTTTTCGGTATCCTTCTCGTTTTCTCAAGATAGTAGCCCAACTTAAACCTGCCTGGGCACTTTCCAGCGTTAAAAACTCAAAATGAGTCTGATCATCATGGACAGGAACTCCCCATTCTGTATCATGGTAATGTATATATTCATCGAAGGTATTTTCAACCCATCCGCATCGTTTCATATTCTTTGAGAGTTTGTCCATCAGAAAGTGAAAGATACTTTTAATTGATAAAAATCGTTAGATTCACCTCACGTTTAATTTTTCAAAATTCTATGGTACCCAAAAAGGTATTGAAAATTGTTGGCCTACTACTATTCTTTCAATGTTTGGGCCTTCAGACAATATTAGGCCAGAACATACATGCGGAACTCTATATTAGAGATCATAACATCTCAAGAGAGATTCCTAAAAACCTACAATCAACCAGGAGTGCAGTAATAGTTATTGCCAGCAATCAAGCCGACTGGAAAAAGATTTCCGAAGAATTACATGGCAACTTCAAGAAGATGTCAATAGATGTGATTGGTTATTTTAATGTTCAAGATATATTTTCCGGAATAGATCCGACTCAGGGGTTTATCAAACAACTATCAAATCGAGTTGTTAAAAATGTGATCTTTGTGATTTCCCCAGAGACTAATAATGGTCAGGCCGAAATTATAATTACTCCTTTCGAGGGAAATTTTGATGCTTCTTCTGAGAAATCCCGAGCAGCCTGGGGATCTGTTGGGTTGAAATTTGATGATGTATTCCGTTTGTTGGGAAATGATGTTATTAATGCAGAAATGGACTTAGCGAATTTCCTAATTCCAGATAAACCAATGTTTTTTGAGGATGCCCCAATTATTAAGGGAACAAAGTATGATGTGCATAGCCGTGATCTAAGAGCTGTAAAAATTGGAATACCAAAATTTAAAAACCTTGATTCACAAACACCTCTGGCTATAGCATTTAACAAGACTGTAAATTCAAAAAATCAGAAGCTTGAGGAGCTAATGTCAAATTATCCCTACGAATTTGGATATGTAAATTCGTTAGATGAAAAAGATCTTTATAAAGAGGGTTATCAATATGTTTTATTGAACATCCATACTTCAGGTCTAAATATTAAGAGAATGCTTAACATTCAAATCAATCCAGGGGAAACAGAATACGTAAGCATCAGTGCCAAAACCAAAGAAGATGTAAGTCTCGAAAGAATCCCTTTTGACAAGATGGTTTACAAGTACTATGTAAAGCATCTACTGACTGGAGATATCTATGTGGGTGACAAATGGGATAGCGGAGAAACTTGGGAAAAGGCGCTTGAAAATTATTTAAATAACCTAGCATTATTTACTGCCAAATAATGTTTAATCAAGAAAAATATCTCAATCATTTGGGACTGGATGCAGAAGAGGCTTCACTAAAATTCCTGAAAAAGCTACACCTTCAACATCTATATAAGTTTCCGTTCGAAAATCTGGATATACATCTCAAAAGACCAATAATTCTAGATGTTGAAAAAATAGCATCTAAGATCCTGGACCAGGAAAGAGGTGGATTTTGTTATGAATTAAATGGGCTGTTTTTTGAGCTACTGAAGTCACTACACTTCGATTGCTTTATAGTTTCTGCTGAAGTTTGGTTTAATGGAAAATGGGGTCCCCCTTACGATCATATGGCCATTGTAGTGAAATTGGAAGATAAGAGTTATCTGTGTGATGTGGGATTTGGTGATAGCTTTACTTATCCCAAGGAAATAAAGTTTAACGAGTGGCAAATTGATGGCAATTCGTTTTTCAGAATTAGATCTGAGGAAGATGTATTATTTCTTGAAAAAAGCCCCGATATGCAAAGTAGTGAAGCGCAATATCGCTTTAGATTACAGCCGCGTCAGTATATTGAGTTTATTGGTATGTGTGATTATCAACAAAATGACCCTACTTCCCACTTTACTCAGAAAAAGGTTATTTCGAAACTTACGAAAACAGGAAGGATAACTTTGAATGATGACAAGCTTACTATTACTGAGCTAAACCAAAAAAACGTTCAAACTATTCACAGCAATCACGAATTTGATATCCTTTTAAAGGAGCATTTTGGTTACGATTTTAGTGGGTAATATTATTTAATCGTAGATAATGCAATTGGCCAAGCATCTTTATAAAACTTCAAAAGTGTAGCATGTTGCTCTTCAGGGGTTTTATCTACTAAATCTGAAGATTTCAATACCGCGCCTATCCAATTTTCCACGTGCCAAACACCCACCTCCAGATCTAATAATTCCTCCTCGTCGGGATATGGCCAGGGGTTTAGATAAAAATATGGTTCTCCAAATTCGTCATCTCCAGGTGACATGCCTACATTAATGCTCGCGGATGTTTCTGGTGTACCAGTATCTTTAATCACAGCCAAACTGGCAATATCAAAGTGATGCGGCCATGTCTTTATAGCCGATAATTGTGAAATTTCACTTCTAAGCTGATTCAATACTAAGGAGGTATTATGGTAATATTTACCCAATTCGCTGAGGTATTTCAGATCAATATTGAAAGCCTTTTTTTTAGCCTGGGGATAATCAGGTATTTCGTAAGGAAGGTTTAGGTTAATATCTGGAGACTTAAACCCAAGAGCACTTAGCTGGTCTTCCAACCAAACCATGACCTTACCCTGCTTTTGATCATTTAATCCTGTCGATGCAATTGATTTCAATGCTCTATTCACGAGATGGACGGAAAAGTCAGAAAAATCTAAAGACGATCTAAAAATTACATTTCCCTGAATCCATTGACCGGCAAGACGTTGAAGCTCAGGTATCCATTCAAGAGTCGCAAAATCATCACCATCAGATGAGTCAGATAAACATCTACCAACGGCTGCAACATTTTGTATGGCCTGATGAGCTTGCATTCTTGTTTCAGCAAGTTTCTCATAATCAATGGCTTCAAAGGCCTGCCATGTGTTCATGAATAGTGTCCGTAAGTTGCTGTAAGATTATTCCTGATATTTCATTACAGCCTTTTTCAAGGATTCCTTGTCAGCTGTAATTGAAGGGTCACTATAAATTCTTGAAGACAATGCTCCAATTACTTTCTTTTTAAAACCTAGCTTCTCCGCTACCTCCTCACAGTACTTGATCTCACTTAAATAAACCTGACTGTCTATTTTCATGAGCTGCACTACATTATATAGGTGTTCAAATTTTTCGTCATCAGACATTGATGAGATTGGAGCCATTGGAATAGGTGACTCTACAAGGGTATCTATTTCTTCGTTAGTAAGACCGTTTGCCTTACCAACCATGTAGATTAGTTGCTTTTCGTCATCAGCAAAATCATCATCCGCTTTTGCCAGACCTATCAACATACTTAGGTGAGATTGAATACTCATATTTCTTAATTTAATTTCTTATTAACTTCTAAACTTACTAGCCATTTCCATTAAGACAGATCTGTCTGAAGTAATAGCAGGGTCTGCATATATTTTAGAAGATATTTCTTTTACAACTCCCTTCTGATACCCGAGCTTTTCAGCCATTTTCTCACAATATCTAATCTCAGAAAGATAAACTTCACTATCTATTTTCATAAGCTGAACAACATTATAGAGATATTCAAATCGTTGTTCGTCCGTCAATACCTGAAATTCTACCTTTACAGGGTTTTTATGTAAATGGTCATCAATCATCTGATCGATTTCAGCCTCTTTAATTTTATTGGCCTTACCAATCATATATATCATGCTTGATTCTGATTCTGCCATATTGTTATCGGCAAGAGCAAGTTGAATAAGCATATTAAGATGTGCAGTAATACTATCCATACTAGTTTATAGTTGTTTGACTTGGTATATAAAGATATGTAATTATTGATTCTATTGAAATATTTTCATAAAATGTAACTATTCGTAGTAGGATTAATAAATAAAACTACCCGCATTTACATCGAATGTAGAACCTGTTGTATGATCAGCCATACCACTAGCTAAGAATGTAACCAGTGGCGCAATATCTTTCGGTTCTGTTAAACGCTCCAGTGCAAGATCCTTTGTCGCATGTTCCTCTCCGTACTGAGTAATAATGCTCTTCGCCATATCAGTTCTAACAAAACCAGGAGCAATGTTAAATGCTTTAATGCCAGCCTTTCCGTAGGCCCTTGCAATGGTTTTGGTTAGAGATGCCATCCCTGCTTTCGATGCTGCATATGCCATATAATCTGCAGTATCCCCTCTGTGCGCTGCACGGCTAGTGACATTGATTATTCTGCCAGCGCTCTTCCGTTTTAAAAAATGTTCTACCGCCTTTTTCGCTAAAACTCCTGAAGACGTTAGGTTCACCCTCATCGTTGTATTCCAAACCTTAAGCCATTCTTCATCTTTGGTAGTTACATCAGCACTCATGGCAACACCTGCATTGTTAACTAATGTTTCCAGACTTCCATATTGACTAATCACACGATCAAATAGCTTAATTGCTTCCTCTGGTTTCGTCAAATCGGCTTGAAAAGCTTGTGATTCATTTCCCAGAACGTGGGCAAGATTCTCCGCTTCTCTTACGTGCTTATTGTAATGAACTGCAACCGTTGCTCCCGCCTCAGCTAGTTTTGTAGCAATTGACTTTCCAATTCCCTTACTTGCTCCGGTTACCAGAATGTTTAGACCTGAAAGATTTATATACATCGATACTAATAAAAATTAGGTTGCACAAAATACCAAATTAATCGCTTAGTGCAACAGTGAGTGGGAATTATTGTAGCTTTTTAATTTAGAATTCTTAAAATATTTCTTTTTGTAAATCGTCTGAAACGAAAGGAAACTTAACTCAGGTTTAATACGTTCCAGAATACACTACTTAAAACACGGAATCACAATGCCAGATACTAATCCATTATCAGACTTCCCGTTTACGAGCAAACTCAGTTTGAAGGGGCTTGTGGATTATTGGGAGCAAAAAATAGATGATGAAAATCCTTTCATCGCGGAATCAGCAAAGCAAATTCAAAGGGTTGTTAAAGAAAACCCAGGAATTCTGGCTGATTCGCTTTCACATGAAGACATCAAAAAGCATAAGCACCTGGTTGACCTGTTAATGACCCAGGTTATTCCTCCTACTTTAAGCGAAGGAATCATGGCTGCTGCATTTCCTCCATTTAGCTTCGGTCAGTTTTATTCTACACAGCAGTTTGATGAATTATTGAAGCTTCACGGGTCTATTGTAGGTATAGCCAATAATGTCCCGGTTGAAGAAATATTGCTTCACAAGACCGTAGCATCTTACATGCAGATTTTGGAAACTTTCTACGGAATTACTGTTCCTCTGGAAAAACCAATTGTGCTACAGGCCGAACACCCTGTTACTGGACTGATCAAGTATTATAAAGTTGATATCAATCCAAAATTCTGCGAGGTTGTGATTGTTGGAGAGCTTCCAAAGTTGACAGATCAGGAAATTAAGCAATTAATAGATAACCTGTATGATGTAGATGTATGGAAAGCTAAACTACCACCTGAGTTATTTGAATTCAGAGGGTTTTCTGTTTATGGTTTCCTGGACATCTCTACTGAAGAAATTTTATCTTCTATAAAGGAATCACTTCTGGAAAGGGACACCATCACAAATGTTGAAAGTTATCAAAAACTTCAAACCAAGTTCAAATCGTTGCTGCAATTAAGTGATTTAAAAATTGGCCTCTCAGGATATCAAAAAAGCAGAAATACTTTCATAGGATTTGGTGAGCACTTTCAGGAAAGTATCAAGTTTGAGCAAAACGAAAATGATGAAATGTGTACCATGCAGCAGGAGCACATCATCAATAAGTTCACGGCCTCCCCGATCCCTGTGATTATTGAGGATATGTCTAAGTCCGAACAAATGATGGGTATGGAGGCATATTTCCTTGAGCAAGGAATTAAAAACCTTATCATAGCTCCCCTTTATCACGATGGAGAATTTATTGGGCTATTTCATATTGGAAGCCCAAATGTTGGAGATTTAAGTTCAATCACGCTTACTAAGATTTCGGAAGTCTTGACATTATTGTCAGTTGCTTTGAAAAGAGGTAGTGATGAAATTGAAAATAGAGTGCAGTCTGTTATTAAAGAGCAGTACACTAGTATTCACCCTTCGGTAGAATGGAAATTTGTAAATGCCGCTTATAACATTTTGGCTCAGGAGGAAAATGAAGCTGGAAGTGGTACTGCTGAAGAAATTGTTTTCAAGAATGTTTTTCCTCTTTATGCCGCTTCGGATATTAGAAATTCTTCTGTTGAAAGAAATAAAGCAATTAGAAAAGATTTGAAGCAGCAGCTTGCTAAAGCTAAAACAGCGATCAAGCAGGTTTATAAAGAAAAGCAGCTTCCGATTTTGGAGGAATTGGAATACAGAATTGGTAAGATGTCTTCCAAAATCAATAAGGCATTAATGTCTGGAGATGAAATGACAATCATTACTTTCCTTCAGCATGATGTAGAGCCTATTCTTAGGATGATTTCCAAAGAAGACAGAAATCTCAAGAAATTCGTCGATGAATATTGGGATGCTCTGGATCCGGACCTTGGTTTAGTATATGAGGCTCGAAGAGAATTCGAACAAAGCCTTACTCAAATCAATGATACAATCAGTTCATTCCTTGACGATCAGCAAAAATCTGCTCAGGAAATGTTTCCTCATTTCTTTGAGAAGTATAAGACTGATGGTGTTGAATACAATATCTACATTGGCGAATCACTTTCAAATAAGAAGGGTTTCGATCCGGTTTATATCAGAAACCTGAAACTTTGGCAATTGATCACGACAGCAGAAGCTGCAAAAATTGCCATGGATTTAAAACCTGAGCTAGCTCTTCCTCTTGATACTACGCATTTAGTGCTTGTTCATAGTTCGCCATTATCGGTTAAATTCAGAATGGATGAAAAGCAATTTGACGTTGATGGTGCCTACAACATGCGATATGAAATAGTAAAGAAAAGAATCGATAAGGCATTGATCAAAGGAACAACTGAGCGACTAACTCAGCCTGGTAAAATTGCCATTGTTTATAGCCAGGAAGAGGATGCCAATGAATATAAGGGCTATTTAGACTATATGCATTCAAAAGGTTACGTAAAGGATGACCTAGAGGAGTTGATGATTGAAGAGCTTCAGGGAGTAAGTGGATTGAAGGCACTTAGGGTGACTGTTGATAATTCCCAAAATCCAGTGATCAGTGAGTTGGAGAAAATGGAACTGATTGAGACAAAAGCAAAGTAATTTTTTCTAATCGATAAAAAAAGCCGCTCGTCCTTCACAGGAGAGCGGCATTTTAATTTATATAAACTTTATTTCTATTCGTATCTCAATGCTTCAACTGGATTTCTCATTGCTGTGCTCAAAATTCTGGCACTTGAAACGGCAAGAGAAACAATTAGTATCATCATTACCGGTAGAATAATTGTCATTGCATCAATTGGCTGATAATAGGTGAATATTGAAGCAATTAATCCATCAATTACAAAGTAGGCACCAGCCGTACCAAGAGCTCCCGCTATAATTAAGATAATTATGAAGCTCTTGTTTAGTAAACCAAGAATTGTGGTCACTGTAGCTCCAAGCACCTTTCTAATTCCAATCTCTTTGATTCTCTTCATCACATTTAATGAAACCATAGTGAATAGGCCGATTGTAGATAGAATTACGGCAAGGATTCCAAGAAATGAGAATATGATAACAATGTTCTTGTTCACCGTAAGTGACTCCTTAAGAAGTTCATCTTGATAATCTCCGAAAAACGGCTTATTTGGTGCTATTACTCTCATTTCGCTTTCCATGAAGTCAAGAACTGCTTTTGTATCTGCTAAATTTGTTTTGGCAACAACAAATCTGGTTCTATCTCCTTTGGAAGCACGCATTCCCATTGGTTGAATTTTACCCCAGAAGCCATTGTAGTAGAAATTTTCTACAACACCAACTACTGTAAGTTTGACAGTATCATTTAATGATAACCTTTGACCAATTGGGTTTTCCCAACCAAATTCCTCAACCATTTGTTCATTAACAATCAAGCCATTTGCTCTGTCGTACTCACGGTTGTTTTCATCAAATAATCTACCAGCTACAAGCTTTACATCCATAGTTTCGAAGTAATTCACTCCGAAATCCATCATATCAGCCTCCAGCTCCTTATCCTGTTGGCCAAGAGTTCTGCTATACGTCCATCTTCCAATATGTTCTTCTGATAATCCCACAGATAGTACTTTTGGGTTTTTTTCCAAAGCAACTTTCAACGCATCGGCTTCATATTGCTCCTGAACCTGAGTATAGACAATAGTCTCCTTATCAAATCCCATATCCATTGAGTTCTGATAAAAAGCATTCCTTGCAAAAGCTACACTAGCGAACAATGCAATTACTGTTAGTGAGTACTGAAATGTCAATAGGACATATGATAGAGTTTTGTTATTACCAATTTTTTGATTCCCTCTCAATATACTAACCGGCTCATAAGAACTGATATACAATGATGGATATGCTCCTGCAAGAATAGCAGTGAATGCAAGAAGACCAAATAGGAATCCAATTAGACCAATGTCTTTAAAGAGATTAAACTCCAATGTCATTCCTTCCCACATGGCCCCATACGCTGGTACTAAATAGAGCGCAATAGCCAAACTTAGTAGCAATGCCAGTATACATAGTACCAGGTTTTCCGACATGAACTGGAAAATCAATTGCTTTCTATTGCTTCCCATCACTTTTCTGATTCCAATTTCTTTAAGTCTTTTAGACGAGATCGCAATTGAAGTATTCGTGAAATTGAAACAAGCAATTAATAACATTAGAAATGCCATGATAGGAGGTGCCATTATTGCGGCAGGATGAGGAGCTGACATCATCCAGTTTGATCTGATATCTCTGGCAATAAATCCTAATTCTGTAAGTGGTATGAGTGTAAATTCATGGATTAGCCAATCTTGTCTTGCTTCGTTTTGTACAGGAACATACTTTTGAAGTTGGTCCTTAATAGTTGCAAGATCCTGTGGGTTTTCTACATAAATGAAAGTTCCAGCTATAAATCTTTTCCAATCAAGGTTTTCAGTTTCATAGAAAGTCAGGAAGTTCTCATAGCTTAGTAAGCCATCAAACTGCATAGATGTATTCTCTGGAATTGGTTCCAATACACCGGTAACTATGAAGCTTTTTTCTTCTTTGTCACCTTCCCTTAACTTAATGGTTTTACCCATTGGATTTTCATCTCCAAAATAGATCTTGGCAGTTTCTTCACTAAGAATTACATTTCCTTTCTTTTGAAGAGACTCCTTTGTTCCATATTTAAGAGGATAAGTAAACATGTCCAGATAATCTGGATCTACAAATCCAAATCCCTTGTTGAGAACATTATCTCCCTTTTGCATGATAAGTCCTCCACGATTATATCGGGAGATCTTTTGAATTCCGGAAGCTTCATTTTGTAAGGAAACCGCAAGCGGTTGAGGAGTTATTCCATAGGGAATCATATTTCCCTGGACTTCTTTGTTGACATGGATCTTATAGATCTTATCAATGTTTTCGTGGTTTCTGTCGAAGCTTGAACCAAAGTCATAATTGATGTAAGCTACGATACAGCAGGCGAGTGACAATCCCATCCCAACAATATTGATCAGGACATAGGTTTTGTTCTTTAGGAGGTTCCTAAAGGTTAGTTTAATGAAGTTTTTGAGCATTACCTTTTGAGTTTTTGATACTTATATAGACTCATTATGAGGACAAAGGTTGCAGGAACACAAAAAGTTATGGATAAAGTGTATAAATTAGCAGAACTATCTCTACCAGCGTAGGTGAATAAGAACTAGAGAAGTTATAAGTGTTTATGGGTATTATTATTCCACTTGTCCTTATTACAATCTGCTGTATTGTAATCTGGCGAGCAGGAGACGGTTTCATGACTGCCTCCGAGTATGTAGGACGAAATTTGTCCGATGGTGTTAGAGGAGCAACGATTAATGCGATTGCCAGCTCAATGCCAGAGGTATTCACTTCATTTTTTTTCCTTTTCGTTTTAATGGATGCCGAAGGATTTTCCGGAGGTATAGGTACAACTGCTGGTAGCGCCATATTTAATGGTATGGTAATTCCTGCTGTTTCAGTACTTGCCGTTATTGGAATTGGAATGGCCAAAAGAATAGAAGTATCAAAAAAAGTGCTGCTAAGAGATGGAATCGCTCTTATTCTGGCAGAACTAGTGTTTCTTATCCTTATCAGTGGAGCTTCATTGGAATGGTACCATGGACTACTCTTAATGGGAGTTTATTTTGTTTATCTCGCTTATATGCTCCTTACAATGCAAAAGAAAGAGTTGGATCAATTCCTTTCTGAGCATGAAGATCACGAGGAAGATTTTGAAGACGATGATAGAAAGAAAGTCACTATCTGGATGGCTATTGCTACACTGAACCTGGAAAGAATTTTCTTAGGAACAGGAAGAATCAACGGTCCAAAAGCCTGGTCGTTATTGATTTTTAGTACTACCTCCATTGCAATGGTTAGTTATCTATTGGTAATTGCCTGTGAGTGGTTAGGAGAAAAGACTTACGAAGTTCCTTATTTAGGGACATTTGAAGGTCTTGATATTCCAGTAATGTTTGTTGCCCTTATTCTTGCATCTGCTGCTTCAAGTTTTCCTGATACAATCATTTCGATCAAGGATGCACAGAAAGGACAATACGATGATGCTATTTCAAATGCTCTTGGTAGCAATATCTTCGACGTTTGTTTCGCATTAGGTTTCCCTCTTTTTGTATTTACTATCATCAAAGGCCCAATTCAGATGCCACCTGAGATGATTGATTTATCTACTGAGCTGCGATTCTTACTATGGTTACTAACTGTAGTAGCTGTGGTTATTTACACTACTGGTAAGTACATGGGCAAAGGAAAAGCTACTTTGTTGCTTGTTATTTACTTCATGTTCGTGCTTTACATAGTAGGAAGAGGAGCAGATAACCCACTTGCAGAAGAGATTTCGAAAATATTATTGCGGGTTGTTAGGGCTGTGTTTGGGATTGCTTAGGCAGCATCACTGAAACGCCTGCTGTATCAATTATTACTTCATACCTTTTTAGAGGTCTACACCTTTGATTGGATTCTATTCCTGTTTCAAGGTTAAATCTGTAATTGTGCCAAGGACAGCTTATTTCATTAAATGGAGTGGCAACAGCCTGAAATAACGGATAACCCATGTGAGGGCAGCCGTATTCCATAAAATGTAATTGGCCATTTAACAAAACGGCAGAATATCGGTCTTTACCAATACGAATTGTCTTGATCTCATTCGCTGGCAAGACATCCTTCATACTTCTCTCTGATTCAAATAATTTGACCTTTTCTGTTACCAATTCTATGAACGGTTTAGTTTTCAATGGAATGTTCACTAAAATAGTGCAAATAACAATCCCATTCGCCGAATGAAATCGCAAAGAGATAAATTCTCCCTTCAAAGAAAGTTTGCTTACCTAAACTGTGCCTACATGTCTCCAATGATGAAGAAAGTGGAAAAGGCAGGCAAAAAAGGGATCTACGAAAAACGTACCCCATATAAAATCCAGCCGGATCATTTCTTTAGGGAACTTGATACATTGAGGAGTCTATTTTCAAAGTTGATCAATAACCCCAATAAGAATAGAATTGTAACAATTCCATCAGTTTCGTACGGAATGGCAAATGTGGCAAATAACATCAAAGCTGAAAAAGGAGATAACATAGTCTTAGTAGGTGAGCAATTTCCTAGCAACGTTTATCCCTGGATCAACTTCAAAGAAAAAGGTGTAGAAATCAGATTAATCTCACCTGGAAAACTGAAAGAGGGCAGAGGAAAGCAATGGAACAAAGACATAATCGATGCTATTGATGAGAAAAGCAAGCTAGTCGCAATGGCTCACATTCACTGGGCTGACGGGACATTGTTTGACCTGGTCAGTATTAGAAAAAAGAGCAAAGAAATGGGTGCTTATTTAGCAATAGATGGTACTCAATCAGTTGGCGCCTTACCTTTTGACATACGGGAAATACAACCTGATGCATTAATCTGTGCGGCATATAAGTGCCTGATGGGACCTTATGGGATTGGGTTAGCCTATTATGGTCGGGCTTTTGATGATGGAAAGCCAATTGAAGAAAACTGGATCAATAGATTGAATAGCGAAGATTTTTCCGGTTTGATCAATTATGAAGACCGATACAGAGATCAGGCGTTGAAGTATGGTGTTGGAGAGCAAAGTAATTTTATATTAGTTCCGATGCTTGTTGCTGCAATTAAGCAACTGCTAAAGTGGGAACCAGAAAACATACAGGAATATTGCAAAGAACTAATCGCACCAGTTTTACCAGTTATTAAGGATTTAGGATGTTGGGTTGAAGATGAGGAGTATCGGGCGAATAATTTATTTGGAATCAGATTACCTGAAGGGATAGACTTGGAACACATCAGGACTATTTTTAAGAAAAACAGGGTCAGTGTTTCATTTAGAGGAAATGCAATTCGGGTTTCTCCAAGTGTCTACAATGATGAAGTTGATGTTAGAAAACTCATTAAAAGTTTTCAGGAAGGACTGACATAAATTATCTTCGCATTGTATTAAAAAAGATTAGCATTATGTTCTTTAATCCAGCAGTAACTGACGGAGTTGATTTATTTGTAAATATTGTTGTTTTCCTGGCAGCATTTGGTGCAGCAATGTCTTTCATCGACTTCAGAAAAGAGTCTAGCAAGAAATAATCTCCGCACTTTAATAGTGCATCCCTCATCCAAAATAATAACTTCCAATATATCAGGAAGACGTCTAGTTATTCCTGATATCCATGGTTGTGTTAATACACTTAAGGCCCTTCTTGATCAGGTCAATCCTTCAAAAGAAGATCATCTCTTTTTCCTTGGTGATTATGTGAATAAAGGGCCAAGCAGTCCTGAAACCTTAGATTTTCTAATAAAGCTCCAAAACCGCAACAATTGCCATTTTATTATGGGCAATCATGATCATGCCATTTTAATGCATCTCACTGGAGAAGTTCTTCAATCAGATGATAGGATGTCAACATGGAATTCCTGGAATTTAAATAACCATCCAAAAACCGAGCAGTATATAGAATTTCTACAGTCATTACATCATTTCATTGAATTGGATGACTACTTTTTGGTGCATGCAGGTTTTGATTTCAACAGCGACGATACATTCATGGATACTCAAAAAATGATGAACATTGTAGGGTTTGAATACGATTACAGCAAGGCGAAAGGCAAGAAAATAATCCATGGGCATTTGCCTCACCCCTTGGAAGAAATCGAAAGGAATATAAAGGAAGGTAATACGATCATCCCATTAGACAATGGATGTGTCTATCAGGGAGAAAGGAAAGGACATGGTAGGTTACTTTGTTTTGACCTTGATTCAGGTAGTCTGGTCAAACAAGATAAGTTGGATTAGGGCGACTTATACGTGATCTTTTTTGTGATCGCTTACTTTTTCATTAGGAAGGATCATTGGGCAAATGATTGCTGCCACAAAAAGAACTAAAATCAATACTAACATCATCATAATTGAAACCGTTTTTATTGGAGCCCAAAGATAAGTTGGGCAATTAAATTAAAGAAGCAATTTTTCAGCTTTATACAAGGTATTTTCCAATCCACGAATCTCGAAAGTAATTTCAAGTGGTTCTTTGGACCAGTCTATTTTAACCAAGCCATAATTTCTTGCCCGAACATGATCCCCAATTCGATGTTGGTTAACCTCCTCCCAAGCTTCTCTCCAGGTGTGTGTCATTCCACTTGCGGTTAATTCATAAAGTGGGTAATCAAGATCTGGAAGATCGATTTTTGAGATCTCCGATATATGTCTGTCTCCACTAAGCAATATGGTATTACGTGGTTTAATTTCTTGAATCAAGTCAAATAATCTGTTTCTCGCTAGCGGTAAGTTTGCCCATTTTTCAAAACCATGGTCTTCAGGAATAACTTGAATGCCATTACCAATTATATGAACTTCAGCATCACTATTTCTTAACTCATCTTCTAACCAAGACCATTGTTCTTCTCCAAGAATATCTCCTACAGGGTTTGGCTCGTAGCGAAGATCAGGGTTGGTAGCGTCTTTAAGCTCATCTCTAAAATATCTAGCATCCAGGAGAATCAGCTTTACTTTTTTCGATCCTGAACCTAGTTCATAAGAAGAATACGCCCCTTCTCTTTTCCAAATATCATCATCTGCTGGAACATCCAGGAACTCAAGAAGTACATCCCTGCTTTCCTTTTTCCTTAAAAACTCCTTGCCTCCATCATTTAACCCATAATCGTGATCATCCCAGACACCAATCACTTTAGTCTTTGATAAAAAATCAACATACTCTGGGTGGGTTTTGAGAGCATTATACTTCCCTCTTAAAACTTCCATATCATCAGTATCTCCGTAGATGATATCCCCAAGCCAAACAAATAGGTCTGGTGATTGTAATTCAATGTTATCCCAAATGGATTGGTCTATGGACATTTTATTACATGAGCCTACGGCAATAACAGAAATGTCATCAGAGCTTGATTCAATTGAACTCTGGTTTTTGCAAGAGAAAAGGAAAAGGCAAACCGTAAGTAGTTTGCCTATATAACTAAATTTCATTTTTATTTCACAATGGAATTAAACATGTCCTTGTGCTAACATGGCATCTGCTACTTTCACAAAACCAGCAACGTTAGCACCTTTAACGTAATCTACATAATTCTCATCCACTCTGCCATATTTAACACAATTCTCATGAATATTTTTCATGATCATTTTTAGTCGGTAATCTACCTCATCGCTAGTCCAAGATAATCTTTGAGAGTTCTGGGACATTTCCAGACCTGAAGTTGCCACACCTCCGGCATTTGACGCTTTACCTGGAGCAAATAGGAGCTTGTTCTCCTGAATAATTGATAATGCCTCAATGGTAGTTGGCATATTAGCACCTTCAAAAATGCCTTTACAATTATTTTTAACAAGGAACTCTGCATCCTCCTTATCAATTTCATTCTGAGTAGCACATGGATAAGCTAAATCACATGGTACAGACCAAGGTCTTCCTTTTCGGAATGTGGCACTCTTGTACTTTTCTATATACTCACTGATTCTTGCTCTTTTCTCATTTTTAAGATGCTTAACATAAGCTAGCTTCTCTGTATCAATTCCATCCTTGTCATAGATATAGCCACTTGAATCAGACAGAGTCACAACCTTAGCACCTCTTTCGATAAGTTTCTCAGTAGTGTACTGAGCCACGTTACCACTTCCAGAAACTACACAGATCTTGTCTTTTAATCCGTCACCATTTAGCTCGAGCATTTCTTCACTAAAATAGACCGTACCATAACCGGTAGCCTCCGTTCTGATTCTACTTCCTCCATAATCAAGACCTTTACCAGTGATGACACCAGTAAACTCATCATTGATCCTTTTATACTGACCAAATAGGTACCCAACTTCTCTGGCACCAACTCCAATATCACCAGCTGGAACGTCTTTGTTTCCACCGATGTATTTGCTCAATTCGATCATAAAGCTTTGGCAAAACCTCATAATCTCTGCATCAGACTTACCTTTTGGATCAAAGTTGGCTCCTCCTTTTCCTCCACCAAGTGGTAAAGTGGTTAAACTGTTTTTGAATACTTGTTCAAATGCCAAAAATTTCAAAATACTTAGGTTAACACTTGGGTGAAACCTTAAACCTCCTTTGTATGGTCCAAGTGATGAATTCATCTGAACTCTATAACCTCGATTAACTTTGAAATTTCCTTTATCATCAACCCATGGTACTCTAAACATTACCACACGTTCAGGCTCACAAAGTCTTTCCAGAATGTTTGCACTCTGGTACTTTTCATGTTCTGCAATAAAAGGAATGATTGTTTCGGCCACTTCAGTGACGGCCTGTAAAAACTCCGGTTCATTGGGATTCCTGGAATCGATTAGCTGTACGAATTCCTGGATTTCCTTTTCGAAAATCTTACTCATTAAGGATGTTGTTTATTATACCGCAAGGTTAATCAGATTTTCAATTCAAACAGTCTGATCTTTAATAATTTAACAATTTTCCAGTAAACAGTAAGTAATAGTTTCTTGTTTTCTTAGTAGCATAGAAAATTGAACCAGTAAACCACCAAAGTAATGCAAGTAGATAACGAAATCATGAGCAGCTTGAGCACGCTCGATATGAAGCAAAAAAATGATCTTCTGGCGTATGCTAGAAAATTAACATTGAAGCAACAATCCGTTGACAGAAGAAGAAGAGAGGCACTGAAGCAAATCAGAGAAGCAATCAGTAGCCAGAGAATTTAATTAATCCTCTGACAGTACGATTACAGCATCTTCTGGTGTAAGCTTGAACTTACTGGATTTCTTAGGGTTCACATACACCCCGTATCCCTTATCGGCCATTTTTGCCTGAGACATTACTCTGTATCCGATTGCAACCTCATTTTTCTGAGCTGCAGATTCTAGAATAGTGTAGAAATTTATTTCAACTCCAGGTTGAACGTACTCAGAAGCAGGCTTGATGTAAATCTCTGATCCGTCAGCATCGAATAAATCCTCAAATACTCTCATCAGGTATTTATTTTCAGATACCTGACTCATCAAAAGACTTACAAGCTTATCACTTACGATGAAGTCATTGGCACTGGTGATATCTGCAAGTTGTCTGTTTCTGATATCAAGCATCTCACTCACCATGTTAAATTTAACACCGCTTTTCTCTGAGATATTTCTTATGTGTAGTAGAGTAATTAAAGTTTGAGCATCTGCTTCCTGAATAGGGAAGTAATTCTGGTAACAAAGAAGAATGACATATTGATACTCCTCCAATTTCATCTCCTCAATTGTTTCTCTATCGGTAGTATCGCAGATTTCGAATTTTAATTCAATATTGACAAGGTCTTCCTGTAGTTTGTTGATTGCTTTAAGAGCATCACCAAATTTAGTCTTAACCCGTACAATAGAACCTTCAGCAACATAGTAATCCAACTCTTCAATGATATGCTTTGCTCGGTCATTCCATCCAATAATTAGGATATTCTCTTTCAGACCTTCTTCTCTTTCTGTAAGAACCAATGCTTTTTCATTGATCTTGTAATCTTTCATTTTACTAGGGATCAATGTATCATCGTCCTCAGTAACTCCAATTACTTTATCACCTGGTCTCAATACTGTATCCATTGGAGGGTTAACCTCCACATGACCGTCAGCATATTGCAGTCCCATGATTGCTGATTCTTCATAAGCAAATAGCACTTCACGGAATGTCTTTCCAATTACGGATTTCTCTTCAGTGAAATAGATTTCATCACCATCGAAATCCATCAGTTCCTGATAAACCACACTCAAACCATTTTGTCTACTAGTTTGTACCATGATTCTGGAAATAATTTCATCAGATAGAATCAATTCAACCTCGTCACCTCCAACCATCTTGGCCACTTCAAGGTTTTTCTTATCTTCCATTTCAGCAGTAATGTGATAAGGTTCTTTTCTTCTGTCCGGGTGAGTTACAATCGCAACGATAGTTTTTATAATCTGAGAATCAGAGTTCTCATTGTCTTTATCCAGGATAATAATTGACTTAGTATCAAACGGGTTTGCTATGTAAAGATCCTGAACATCAATAGGATTTCCTGTTCTACAAATCACACGTGTATTTCCAGTATTACCCACTTTATCCCTGATCTCATCCTCCATTAATACTTTATCCTTATCTGCAAGAATTACAATGGATCCATCTTTCTGGTTTTCATTAGCGATACAAACCTCAGAGATGATTGTAAAAATCTTTGAAGACCAACCCAAAATCAAAACGTGATCTTTCTCAATAACAAATGACCTACCCTTTCTTAGGTCTTCCAGCTTCTTTAAGATACCATTTGAGATCAAACCAATTAGTGTAGATAGCACAACAACCCCAACGAGTGTCACCACAATCATAAAGAGCTGAAATGACAATGTTTCGTCACTATCGCCCAAAGTTCCTGGGTCCAGCATGTGTGTTAGGTTCTCCCACAATGCATGCCATAGATTGAAGTTATCATCATGTTCCGGGTGTACTCCAGCAAGAAGTAATAGAACTGAAAAAATTACAATGACTAAAAATGCACCGAGGGCAAGCCAAGCAATCAGGGTCCCTGTTCCTTTAGAGATGAGGTTGTCGAATGTATATTTTAATCTAACCTTAAAAGGTACGTCTTTCATTTGATCTAGATATTGAGTTTATCGGTCCCTGTCCGGATTTAACGCGTAAAGTTATAACTACGTGTTCAATTGACCATGGGAATTTAGTTAAAGATTGTAATATTTATAGGCTCAAAACAGAACAAGGCTCAAACATTTTTTGTCTTCAGGCGATTGTCTTAGAGTAGACAATTGGTTAAAAGACAGGAAATTACTGAATCTATTCATCCCAAATCAACGAATATTGGTGGACATGAGAAAGTTAAGAACCAGCATATTTTCTATTATTATTCTGATACTGATCACTGCTTGTAGCAATGAAAAACCTACTTACAAGTTGATCCACAGTGAGAATGAGCCTGAAAATACAATCACCAGAATTATAAAAAGAGTCTTAGAGGAAAATCTTGATGTCAATATTGAGTTGGTAAATGGAGTTGGCAGTATTTCTAATCTTGATAGCTTATCTGCAGGTACAGCGGATATAACAATAGTTGAAAATAATATGCCGTTTAGGGAAGATATTAGATCAATTTTCCCAATATATGAGCAAGTACTTCACATCTTTTACAGAAGCGATGTAGAGATTAACTCCTTTAAAGATCTCGTTTATGGTAAGAAAGTCTATATAGGAACCGAGGGTTCGTCTACTCATAGGTTTATGACCGATATGTTCGAATACTTCAGGTTAGATAAATCGCAATATGAAATAACCTCAAATATTTTTGACAATGATGTCATTTGTGGGTTTACAGATATCATTAGTGACATTAGTTACATTCAATCAATTGAAGCTGAAGGATATCGACTATATAGTTTTGACGCTATAGAAAACTATGGAAAAGGTTCAATTGCCGAAGGAATTGGATTGAAGTACCCTCAGTTAAAACCATTTATAATTCCTCATGGCACTTATGGTAACATGACGGAAGAGCCAATATTGACAATTGCTACTGATGCAATTTTGATTGTAAGAGCTGAGTTGTATGATGAACTGGTATACGACATATCCAAAACCATTTTCAGGGACAAGCAAGAGTTAAATGAAATCAGCCCGTTGGTTTACAGTACAATGGACGAAAATTTTGATCGTGGCAAAGTCAATTACCCATTGCATAATGGTTCAAGAATATTCCTGGATAGGGATGAGCCTTCATTTTTAGAACGATATGCCGAATTAGGTGGTGTAATCTTCTCCATCGTTCTTGCGCTAATATCCGGGATAGTTTCATTATCCAGATGGCAGACTCAGAAGAAGAAAGACCGAGTGGATGTATTCTATAAAGATCTCATCGAGATTAAGAACAGTATTCCAAGGCTTGGAACCGTTGGTGAAGGTTTGCAGGGAATTAAAAATATTCAGCTTGCTCAAAATAAAGCTTTTGAGATGCTGATAGATGAAAAACTTGAAGCGAATGAAAGTTTCCGTATTTATATGGAGCTTTCAAAAGAAACCATCAATGAGCTGAAGGTTAAAATCAAGAGACTTAAATTAAGAGAAGAAAAAATGCCACTCAATTCATAAGTGGCATTTTGCATTTCTTTTTTAATTGACCTCAAGCCAGGCCTTTCTTAATTTAAGTTGTTGTTCGGTAGCGTCTGGATCAAACTCAAGCACATCGTTTCTTGAGGATTGAACTGTTTGTGCCTTTGCCTTTAGCTTAACTTGTTTAAGCTTGCCCTTCACTTCTCTCCCAACAATTACAGTCACTTTATCTCCTGCTTCGGTATTCTCTGTGTATTCTGTTAAAATTTTTCTGGCATCCTCCAAAATGACTGGAGTACCTTGTAATTCCAATAAAATATCACCTTCCTTATAACCCATATCATCACCGAAGGCATTCATTTCTCTGATATCACTTATGATAAGTTGAGAGTTGTCATTCACAGCTATTCCTACATTTCCAAAGGTAATGGTCTCCATAGCTAACTCTTCAGCAAAAACAACTCCTACCTTCGCCAATAATTGTTCAAATGGTAGCCTTTTGCTCCCACCAACATAGGTTTTTAAAAATTCACCAACTTCAGGATATGTTAGCTCAGTAATTTTATCAAATAACTCATTATCCTTAAAGGCCTTATTCTTTCCATATTCCTTAGAAAGGTCTTGCATCAATTGTTGAATATTGTATTCTCCGTCTGAAGAAATTAATAATTGCAGATCCAGACACATTCCGATAAGTGCTCCTTTTTCATACACATTAGGATATTGGTTCTCATATTTATCAAGAACTTCTGCACTCATCTCTGTAAATGCCAGGTCCCGGTCGTATCTTTTTGAGCTCAGCATCTTTTGTCTCATGTTATCAAGAAAAGCTTGTTGGGAAATAAGGTCATACTTTACTTGAACATGGTTTGCTGAATACTCTGTCACACCTTCATATAACCATAGGTGCTCCGACATTTCCGGTTCGATGAAATTAAAATTCTCAATTTGTTCTGCATGAATATTTAATGGAGTCACTATATGAAAGAATTCATGAGCAGAAACATCTCGAATTGTTTGCCCTAATAAAGAAGCATTCGCCTCAGGTAAAAAGTATAAAGAAGAATAAGAATGTTCCAGCGCTCCATACGCTCCACTATTACTTGGTGAATCAAATAAATAAATCAAAAACGCATACTTCTGAATTGGTAACTCTCCACCAAGGTATTCTTTTTGGGCGATAAGGATTTCTTTAACCTCGTTCATTACCGCTTCGGATGTAAGTGCACCATTCGGGCTAAATACAGAAACCAGAATTTCAGCTCCTCCAATGGTAAGCACTGTGGTATCCGGAACTGAGTACATAATTGGAGCATCCGCAAGATTGAAATAATTGGTTTCAGTAAACCTATCTGTCTCCTCATCTACCTTTTCCGGGATCATCGAAGTAGCTCCATATAATTTAGGATCATGCTTAACCTCTACTGCATATTTCAATTTGTCGTAACCTTCCAGATAACCAATGAAGCCAAAAGTATTTAGGACATATACATCCCTTTCCTGCTCAATATTTGTTCCTCCCGGTTCAAAAATTTTATTTGGAAGTGAACTATCAAATGTATCATCTACTTTATAGGTAATTTTATTGAGGGCTGTAGCATTACTAATTAACCATCTATTATCAGTAAGGCTCTTAACTTCTAATTCATTTCCATCAGCATCAAAAGCCTTGAATTCACTTACAAACCTTCCGAAATCCGAAATGGAATATGTGCCCGGAACAATCTTAGGCATGTGATATTCAACAGAATCTTCAGAAACGGCAGGAGTGATAACCTCAACTGGTACCTGATCATCACTAGTCAGTTTAAGGTCGATCAAAACTTTGTATTGGGAATAGGAATGACCTCCAAGAATAATGAATAAGGTCAAAGCAATTAATGTGCGCATATCGAGTATTTTAATTTTCAACAAAAATATCAGATAAGTCCGTGAATTTGAGAGTGTTTTTTATAAACGGCACTTTTGGCATCACAATTGTAAGTCCATGATGGTAAAATCTTTTTTCACCACCTTTTAATCCTTTTTACAATAAGGTGTGTCTAAAGAAAGCTACCAAGTAACCAATTAGGACAAACATGACAACATCAAAGAAAAAACGAACTATACTAAGTATCATACTGCGGTTCACTATGTTCACGTTGCTACTGATTTCAGTATATAATTTCCCATCAGAGCCCTTTAAGCAGCTCGATACAATCCCGATAGCTCTATATAACCTGATTTTCTAGCAAAATCACAATTAGTGAATTTCACTCAAATATATAGTGTAAATCCACTATATCAGGATCAATCTCAAAACCATAACTTATTGAATATCTGGACTTTGTGAATTTTGAGGTCTTGTAATAGTGTTTTTTAGCAAATATTTTTTTTGGTAGGCTCCCTAACTTAGCAATACAAACGGAGTAAGAATGGAGCTTATAAATAACATATTAATAGGTCAAAACATAAAGCACATTGAAAGTGACAGTTTCTTAGGTTCAATTGAAATTCTAAAACCAGAATTGATCATTATTCAAAGTGAAGAAACAAAGAAATTCAAGAGCCACTTTAACTCCAACAACAGACCTTCTGTTCATATTAAGGTTGACAGGGATGGGCTGGTAACACAGCTCATTCCCTTTAATTTAAAAGGTTCTGAAGTATTACAAGGGTATTGGGAAGGAGACTCTAATCTAGCCAGTAAGAGTATTACAATCCAACTTGAAAATGCCGGGAAACTAAGAAAATCAGGAAATGAATATATCTCCGAAAGCGGAGAAAAATTTGAAGCTCATGATGTCTTTGCTGGAGTTCATCAAAACGAAGATGAAACCAGTTATTGGCAAAAATACACGGAAAAGCAGGTATTTATGGCAGAACAACTGTGCCGCTTGTTGTTAATGTCCTACCAGGTGAAGTATATCCTCGGAAACGAGGAAATAAGCCCGGGTTTGAATGTCGACCCGGGCCCTGCTTTCCCGCTTGAAAGATTAAGAAACAATGTCTTTTCGGAAATTTCACAGAGAACAATTGTAGAACCAGCATTCAGCTTTGATAGCGAAATCAAAGGAGAGTCCAATTATGCAATGATGTTGAATGAAACATTTCTGAGAGACACAGAGAATAAAGGAAAGATTATAAATATCCGCCCCAAAAGTGGTGGCTGGTACAAATTAAATATTGATTTGGGTGGTTGTATAAAAGAAGAGTGGGTAAAGATTTAAGAGTTTTCTCTATTGACTGATTACGCTAGAACAATGGAGCTTAATTTTTTGAATCACCGGTTAAGTCCAGTTCTAAATATTATTAGGTGAACGTATATTATACCAGCTGTCAGTTCTTAAAAATCGCTTAACCCCTCCTAATACAACCAACTCAACAGAAGGCATCCCTACACGGGATTGCCTTCTTTTTATTAAACTAATCGCAGGTAATTAAAACAAAATGGAGGTAAGCGACTATTTAAACCAATCCGGAATGGAGAGCATTATCCAGGAAGCTCAGTTTCTTAGGTATTCCGGAAAAAGAGTATCCGATATCGTGGATAAGGAAGGGTTCCAATATGTGGACCTAGTACAGAAAGGAAACGGATTGGTTGACTATGCTCTTGTCGGTTACAGCTTTGCGCTAGAAGAAGCAGGAATCAGGTTCTTCAACATTGCAGGAATTGGCGCAGCTTCCTTACATACAATGCTTCTGGGAAGTGCTGGCAAACTTGACCAGCACAAGAGCGTCAAGATTCTTAAAACACTAAATAAATTCAACTACGATAAAGTCTTAAAAGGAAATCAGAAGTCTAATAAGTTCTTATCTGAATTCCTTAACAATAAAAAAACGGGAAGGCTAAGTACACGGCTCAACTTCTTAAGGATTGCGGGAACTCTCCAAAAGAAGAATGGTATGAACCCTATGAGTCCCTATAAAAATTGGCTTCAGCAAATCTTTTCAACCGAAAACGTTCCTACCATGGCCGAGGTACAACGCCTCCGGCAGCAAATTCCAGAAGGCTTGAAACATAGATCGGGTCAGTGCATCAATGATCTAGTTCCCAGGTTAGCAATTTTTACATCAGATATCACGACGCATTCCACTGTAGAATTCCCCAAAATGGCAGAACTCTATTGGAAGGACCCGTCAAATGTTTCTCCTTCAGAATTTGTTTCACTGGGCACTTCCTATCCAATGATTTTTGAACCGGGAAAAGTTTCAAACATTCCTAATCACGGTACCAGCCATAATAAAAAATGGATTTCACACAATTCATATTATGGAACCATTCCACAGGAAGCAACATTTTCACAGGATCCATTTCCAGTTGAGTTTCCTATTGATATTTTTCATGATAATGAACAACAGGAACCTTCAAAACCTACATTTGGCGTAACCTCATCAGGAATTGAAGAGACTCAAGCTAATCAGACAATATTTAAAGGACACATTGAACTTTCCAGAACGAAGCAGATACAAAAGGAGAAAGCCATTATGAATCACCCTGATTACAATCACCTGATTTGTAGAATTAGCGAAGGAAACAGCGCACATCCATTTTGTATTGATCTTACTGATGAACAAAAACTTTCTCAATTTAAACTAGGAGCTTCTGCAGCTGTTGAATTCTTAAATAACTTCAATTGGAAGTCTTATAAAAGTTTGAGAAAATCCATGAATACTGTATCTTCAAGTGCTAACAATCTTGTCAGAACTTTTTGATCAATAATCATGAATATTATTAACCTGGTAAATGTATTACCATGGAATCCTAACAGAAGATGGTCAACCCGACCACAATCCAACATTAATAAAATCATTCTCCATCAGGAGCTTGCAGAGGGTACAATTGAGCAAGTCAATAATTATCACATCAATCCAAATCACATAAGTGATCGCGGTTGCCCACACTTTTGCTACCATTACGGCATAAGAAAAAATGGAGAGGTAATTCAAGCAAATGAACTTACTCATGTAACCTGGCATACAAAGGGCCAAAACTCTGTTTCTGTTGGCATAATGCTTGAAGGCAACTTCAAAGGAACCGGCCATGATCTGGGTAAGGATAAACCCACAGACGAACAAATGGAGTCGGTAGTGGAGATCGTGGAGCATCTAAAGAATCTGCTGAATCTGACAAATCAGGATGTTTATGGTCATTACCATTACGGTAAACCAGCTTGCCCTGGGTATTTCGTTAGTGATTGGATAGAAAAACATAGAAAAGGCGGAGCAGAAACCATTACAGGTGAAAGACTTCAGGAAATGTTAAATAGCCTTGGGTATGACTGTGGTCCTGTAGATGGTGTGATTGGTAGAAAAACTACCAAGGCAATACGTGATTTTCAAAAAGATCAAGGTCTAACTGTAGATGGTATTCCTGGTCCGCAAACAATTCTGAAATTAGTCAGCCTAACTTAATTCCTTATGTCAAACAAGAATGATTACTTTCATATAGGGGAGAAGGGGTTTTTTCCGGCATGGTTTTCTAAACTACTTTTTACGTTAATCAGTGTTAAGTTTTGGGGATTAGTTGTAAGCATTACTCTTTCGACTCATCTGCTTCTCATCGAAAAAATTGAAGCTCAACAATGGGTAGTATTCAATACTACCATTTGGGGATTGATTTTTGGAATGAAGGAAGTCTTTAGAATAGCCGAGAATAAGAACCAAACGGATCAAAATATTCAACAAGCGCAGCAGCCATCTATCAATATTCCTGCATTACCAAAAGAACCAACTAGCACTACCGATAATAAAGGAAAAGAAATTGTAGGAGCAGACCCATCATGAATATTGACTTGAAAAAAATATCGCTTTCAGGTTTCGCAGCTGGTATTGTAGGGTTGCTTTCTTATGTTGCTTATGAGTATGAAAACCCCGGACCTCTAATTGGAGGAGTAGCTGTGCTATGGGGAGCAATTGAAGGAAAACTGCACAGATTATTTGGTAAGAAATCATCTAATCAAATTGACCTTAATGATCAAAATGTAGAAGTGATGAAAGCCAAAATCAAATACCTGGAAACGAAAACTCAGTATTTGGAGAACAAACTGAAATCGTCAAAAAACCAATAATTCCGTATTATTCATGAATTTCTTGTTGCTTTAAGCCTATTGTACACCGTTTGTATACCTCGGTTTTATTACTTCTTTCAACATCCGTCGTAAATTTGAATTACAATTCTTATCTCGGAACCTCATTCTAAAAAAATCACCTAAGGTCCAATTTTTTGATGGGCCTATATAACGACACCAAAACGGTTAGCAAATTTTTTGGTTGAACTAATGTCGTCTCGAAAACTCATATGGCTGGTGGTTGAGCTAGTAGAGGCGGCTTTTTCATATTTTTGCCCCTCAAGAATTAGATTTTAGTATCTTTAGAATTCAATCAGAAAATTATGAAAAGAGAAATCTACTTTTTTATAGGACTAATCATATTCTTTGCCGCTGCATGTGGTGATGATGAAGAGACACCTCTTTCTGAAAGAGTCCTTGGTACATGGACAGCAATTGAAAATGTTACTTCCAATTGCGATGATACTTTAGACATTGGGACTATTACCATTAGCTGTGACAGTTTGGATTGTTATAAACTCATCATCACTGATTCATTATTAACAGAATTCAGAATAGTTAATGGAGACACATCCACTACCGACAAAGTATGGCACCTTGTAGGTGACCTGGTAGAAATCTGTGATAGTGATGCTCCTGATGCAACATGTAATGATAGAAATATCACTGTTGGAGATAATAAGTTAAGACTGATAGCTCCTACTGATGAAGATGGATGTGATTTTGCTGAAGTCTTTCAGAAAAGCTAGAAAAAACAATTAATTATAAAAAAGGCCCGTTCCAATTAGGTTCGGGCCTTTTTCGTTTCAAAAACTACTGCTTTATATCTTTCTCAGGAAGATGTCTCCGCTGATAGTTTCAAGATCAAGCGAGACACCTCCGTTATAAATATCTCCTCGAACTTTCATGCCTACAATCTGTCTTAGACCTTCCTTACCGTCCAGATAATCGATATCTACATTACTGTATATCTCTCCAGAAATGGTCTTGGCTTTTAGCTGTGCTCCTTTTTTAGCATCAACTTTCAATTCAATATCTCCTGAGATAGTTTTAAACCAAAGTGGGTTTCCCTGAAATGTAGTATTGATATCTCCGCTTATGGTCTCTACACTTATTTCCATATTTCTCGGTAACCTTACCACATACTTGATATCTGAATTCCAGCAGTTTCTCTTTTTGTCTGCTTTTTCAAACATGTCTTTGTCAGTAAATATTCTGATAATACCATCAGACTTTCTTGAATTCAGATTGAATAATTCATCATCTTCACCTTCATTGATCTGAACTTCAACATTCACACTAATTTCATTCTTGTCCCAATATTCCAGGTCAATGCTTGTTGCATAAGGAAACTCAAGGCTCAACTCCTTTTGGTTGTCAACTTCAATGATCTCATCAACAATTCTCTGACTAAATGCAGGTACTGCAATTAAAGCCAATGCTATGATTTGGATAATGCTTTTCATCTTATTTGGCTTTTCTGATAAATACATCACCACTGATCGCATTCACATCAAATGTTGCTCCTCCTCCATTGAGCTTTGTTTTGGCTCTTGTTGCAGTTCCCATTACGAGTGGTAATCCCTTCTTTTCATCTTCACCCATGTCGAAATCAAGATTTGTATAAATTTCTCCTGACATGGTCGACAATACAAAATCAGCTTTTGCAGAAGTCGGTATTGTTAAATCAATATCTCCTGAAGTACTAGAGATGCTTGTTGGACCTTTTTGCGAAATATCACTGAACACTACCTCTATATCTGAACTCAATGTATTGAGAACCAATGGGCCCTTAACATCCTCCAGTATAATATCTGAGGTACTGGATTTAATTTCTAATTCGCCAGAAAGACCTTTAACAAAAAGATCTCCTCCTTGCCAACCTGTGTAATCAGCCTTTAGATTCATCATTACAGGGATTGAAATCTCGTATGTAGCGTCATTGCTTCTACGGCCTGTTCCAGTTATTGTAACAATAGTGCCTTCTTGCTCAATATTGAGACCTAGTGAAGTATTATCTACTCCAACAGCCGAAAGAGGTTTGAGGCCCTTAGCTTTCTCAGGAAGTTCACCATCAAAATCATCTGACTCTACTCTAATTTCGCTTCCGCTATATCCTACTATTTCTAAATCCGCCTGGAGATTTTTGATGACCACTGTTATATCCGATGGATTACCATTTGGTTTTAAAGTGTACTCCTGAGCTCTAGCAGTAACTGCTAATAACATTATTATTATTCCGAGTTTTATCGTTTTCATTTGTTATTATTCTAAAAAGTTTTACCAATTATATATTCAGAGTCACCGGTATACTCTTTATATCATATTAATATTTGAATGCCTATATCGGCTTGTTTCCTCACTACTTCATTGATTTCATCAGATTCCGACCATTTACGCAATTGTTTGATCGCACTCTTTTCTTCTATCTCCACCAAAATATTGATCAAGGCAATTTGCAAAATCGGGTCTGTTTGAGATTCCATGGCCTTTACCAATTCAGCCCTTACTATTGGGCTATTTGCAAACCGTTTAAGTGCCTCAGCAGAAACTAGCCTTACATTGGGGCTTTCATCTGTTTTCAGTGTTTTGATAAGTGAAGAGATAATCTTTTCATCAGGTTCGATCATTTCTTCTGTGTAACTCACTGCCCTTATTCTTTCGCTTGCACTTTGGTTTTCAATCATAGAAAGCATTACCATTTGTTTCAAGTCCTTGATATCATTCTGCAAACCAATGATTTCCTGATCTGAGTTTGGTGAGGTACTACTCATTCGTCCTCCCACAAAACCAAGGATTAACAATGCAATAGAAGCAGCGATGTACCAATAATTGACTGTTGGCTTACCTACAGATACTTTGTTTTCTGTAGCAGCCTGTTCTTCCTCAAGCATTCTTAAAAACTTTGCATCAACTGAAAATGGTACCTCTTTTTCCTCCACAATGTTTAATTCACTTTCCAGTTTTAGAAATGAGGCCAACTCATCTGCAACTTCTGGGCAAGACTTAATCTCCTCCTCATATGCCCTGCGTTCTGCTTCAGACATTGTTCCATCCAGAAAATCTGGAATCCTTTCTTTTAGTTTCTCGCAATCACTTTTCATATTGAAAATATATTTCTTTGAGTTGTCCCATGGCTCTATGAACCTGAACCTTAATGGCTCCAACAGTTGTTTCTCTGATTTCTGCCAGTTCTTCGTATTTCATCCCCTGAAACTTGCTGCATATTATTAGCTCCCTTTTTTCAGGAGGCAATTGATGAATTGCTTTCATCAATACCTTTTCTCTTTCTTTCTCCTCAGATGACTTTTCATCTGTTAAAACCTCCCCTGGAATCTCTGTGATTTCTACATGGTCATCAACTTTCGTCCTAGCTCTGTAATCATCGTTGAAAACATTCCTTGCAATCCTATAAATCCACGATTTAAATGGGTATTCTGGATTAAAGGAATTCTTGTATTTGATTACTCTGATAAACACATTCTGTACCAGGTCCTCACTCAAATCCGGATCAAAAGTCAAGCGAAGGAAATAGTTATACATTCTCTTCTTATACCTTTGAAAAAGGTGTTTGAGTTGGTCCAGGTCATTTCTGGCTACCATTTGCATCAACATTTCATCACTTAGCGATTCCAATCGATCAGGTTCCTTTTTGTTATTGTTGATATTGTTACCAAGGTTTTTAGCAATGGTTACAGAGGAAATTCAAAAAAAATCTAAATCCTAAAAAATAAATCCTAAATGCTTACTTGAAACATTTAGGATTTAGAAATTAGTTTTTCGGATTTGAATTACAGTACTACCTCTGCATCAAAGCTGCTATTCAATACTTTTCCATCCTTCTTCATTTGAATCCAGATTCTATAATTACCCGGTTGCGGGAAAGCGTAAGGAAAAGTTACAGTTGCTCCATGCTCTTCATGCTCACCAAGACCCAGATGATCCATTCCCTCCATTAGGAAATCATTTCTTTCTTGTTCAGACATAGCTGCTATTTTCGCTACTACCTGATCCACACTATCCATAAATACTTGCTGATCTGGAACTGCAGGTCTGGCTGTATTTTCATCATTTCTGTTTTCCAGAATTCCCTGTGAGGCCATTGAATAATTTCCAACAGGATGAAGGTGAACATAAACTCCTCCTTCTTTTCTATATATCACAGCATGACCCATCATTCCCATGTATGGTTCAAGGTTGGCTGGATTTCCAGTTGAATCGTTTATTGCGAATGTTAATGGGTATAGTTTTCCTGCTACAAATGACTTATTAGCTTCATGTTCCCAAACTGCAACAGATCCATCAGGAAGTGGTGTTTCTATACCGGGCTTACCACAAATAAGAATATTAGGCATTCCTGGTATTTCCTTCTTTTCTGATCCAAAACTGTTCGAAACTATGTAGGTATCATCCAGATCCGGCTGTAGGGTAGAAGAATCCACTTGAGTTGTGATTTTAGCGGGATCAAATTCCAATGTATCACTTATGGTTTCTACATAGCCATTTAGTCTTACAATATCTCCGTAAACAATATACTTTCCAGCAGGAACATCTGGCATTACTACCTGGAACGTATTCGGATCAATTCTTTTAGGGTGAAGGTGTGCAAATACATCTAGTGTTTCATCACGAACCATAAACATATGCATTAGCTTTCCATGATCAGGCACCATATAACCCATTGGTAATCTATTTTTGCTAATGGTCAAAGTATCAAACTGAAAAGTCATTACATTTTGATCTCCCTGCTTTTCCACCCATGAGTTTGCTTCAGGAGGTCTGTACATAAATCGGTTATAGCTATCTGCCTCTGAATCCCACCAGGCTTTTCCTCCCATTAGAATTCCTCCTAGCACAATAAGTGCGGATATCACACCAATAGCTCTCTTTCTATTTAGGTTTTTAGGTAATTCTTCACCTGGAGTAACTAGCCCATCACTCACAGATGACCCTATAATTGTAGCCATTAGAATAACCAACAAAAGGCCTAGCCCAGCCAGTAACCATCCAAGACTGGCATCCATTTCATTCTGGGCTGTTGCTGAAGCCATTACTGGAACAATGGTTGTCCCTTCACCTTCAGAACCTTTCACAGAAACTTCAATACTGGCAGTTCCGCTTCTCATGAACCATACTTCTCCTGCGTAGCTGCCAACAGCTTCAGGATTTGGAAGCAATACATCAGCTTTTGGGGAGCCTTCATCTCCTTCCCACCAATAGATTGGTGTTGCCTCCACTAGTTCTACTCCTTGTCCTGTTACGTAAATTGAAATCTCTGCAATGCCTGGAATTACATCTGGAGGATTAACACTCACCAAAACTGAATATGGGCCTGCCTTTCCTTCAAATACAACACCCGGACTTCCAACATGGGCAATTGCTGAATAACTACATATAACAGCAAGAAGAATTATAGCTATTCTCTTCATTATCTCTTAATCTTTTTCATCCATGAACCCCATTTCATTCCTAGTCGGCTCGATAAGAACGCAAGACCACAAGCTATTGCTACACCTTGCACTATTTGCATTCCGGTATGTAGATGCCAGGGCATAAAATCATATCTATATTGCCAATCCGGACTGCTACCGAAATACCAGGATTCCGTTCCAAAAAACCAGTTTCTTGCATATTCAGACATAAGAAAATCTCCAAATGGCCATTGTATGGCGAATATTATTAATACAACTACAGGGCCTACAATCAATGCTTTTAACCATGAGTTCTTGCCTTCCAGTTTGATCATCAACCAATCAATGGCAATTGCTGGAAATATCAAAAGCATAGGAAAATCGAAGGGTTGATAATTAGTGACGTGGTTTCTAATTGGCCCAAGTAATGGCTCAGCGGGAAACAATGGAAGTATCCAAACCATTAACATCATCATGACCATGTAGATTGCGGCGGTTGCTGTAGCAGCCCATTTTAGCTTTGAAGAATATGCTACCGCAATCAAGAATAAAGGAAATAAGAACCCTGCTACCTGATAATACATTGAATGATGCATATCATGCCTTCCTAAATATTCGGATGCAATTGTGTAAAGTGAAACCAGCAGAAGACCTGCTGCAACTACAAATAGAACCTTCAAATTCCTGGCGACTTTAGTTCCTTCCTCTACTCTGTTTTGCATAGACAGTGCACTAATCATCGCACCGAATTGAATCATCATCATACCAAGTGCCAAAACTGTGTGCGGTGGAGATAAGATCTGTACATCCAAACCATATGTATTGTGCCACCAATCATCGAAAGGCGCAGAAGTCAACATTGCAATAGCTCCCCAAATACAGAACAATGCACCTAGTGAACCTTTGAAAACTCCCCAAAAACTGATACTACTTGCTTTCTCTTCTTCTGTTCCGGCAAATGAAATTTTCAATACTTTAAATCCAGAAAATATTCCTGCAATCACAGCTCCCAGGTAAATGGAGATGTGTGGTGGAGACAACAATCCGTCTCTTCCAATAGATGTGTGCCAGGAGATGTCCCAAATCAATCCAACAATGATGCATAATGATGCAAACACTGAAGCGTAAACGTAAGTAGGAATTCTGGCTATAGCACTAACGGAACTCTCCCGCTGGTTTTCAGCAAGTGAAATGTTTGTAGTAAGAGTAGTCATTGGTTAAATCATTATATCTCTAAATATAATGATAATGCCATAAGTAACCTATAAGTGATTAGGATGCAGCTAATTGAGATTTCTTCTCAACTCTCAATTCTGTTAACACAAAAAATGATGTAATAAAAAATGAAAGCAAGAAATAGCCTAATACAATAAATGAGCCGTAGGAAATTGTTTCATTCAACATAAACCAATCTCCTCCCTGTAAAATAACAATTGCTATTCCCACTGCAGATTGTACCAAGGAAGTAGCAACTGACCACATCTTACGATCCATGAGAGTTGTGTAATTGAATATCATTACTCCCAAAAACACACCGTAGATCAAAGCGTTACCAGCTCCGATTGCAGCAATGTTATTAAACAAATACATCATCAAAAGAAACACTATGAAAAATTGTGTCCAGGACCACAGGTGCATTGCGGTAGAAGATTTCGGGTTATATTTTTTGTATTCGTAAACATCTTCAATTGCATAAACCGGATAGTTCTCTTCAACATCTTTCGGTCTCCAACCTGTTGGCATAAACCAAATTCTTAGTTTGTCCCAGTAAGATCTAGCTCTCCATGCATCCTTCACTAATAACCACAAGTGATTAAAATTTATCAAAAAAGGATTCCATGTTCTAACTGGTCTTTTCACACCATAAACTGGCGGTACATCATCCAATTCTTCCTGAAATGTTCCAAAAAGCTTATCCCAAATAATAAATACCTGTGACATATTCTTGTCCATATACTCCTTGTTCACTGCGTGGTGTACTCTATGATGCGAAGGCGTCACAATAATGTGCTCGAGAAATCCCATCTTTCCAATCAACTGAGTGTGATACCAGTATTGAGCAAAAAGATGCAAAGGAGCAATTAGTGCAATCACCTCATGAGGTACACCAATAATCGCAGTTGGAATTAAAAAGAATGGTATGGTAGAAAATATTGAAGATATTGTTTGTCTTAAAGCACATGCAAGGTTAAACTCTTCACTACTGTGGTGAATGATATGTACATTCCAAAAGTAATTTACCTGATGAGCTAGCCTGTGATTCCAATAACCTGCAAAATCCAGTCCAATAAATGCCAGCACATAAACATACCATTCTGATTCCATGGTAAATAGTGCTAAATGTTCTTTGAACCAGGTGTAGGAAACGATAATAACCGTTAACCCTAAAACATCTTTGATAACATTGGTAATCCCGGAGCTCAAGCTGGATAAAGTATCCATACTATGTATCACTTTTCTATTCTTTCGCCAGGCGAAGATTCTCTCAATTAAGAGCAATGTCATGAAAAAAGGAATGGCATAATTTAGTACCGCAGCATATCTCTCCATTTCTACCTAAAGGTTGTTGTTTATCACCTCTAAAGATACAAAACAATTTTGTTATGCATGCAGAGCATGTTGAATAAGTCGCGATTTATCATTACCTTCAGGTGTACCAGAAGGAACGCAATAGTTGAATTCAATAGAAAATCAAGATATTGGCAGGCCCGATGAAGATCCTATCAACTGGATTGCCATTGGTTATTTTTTCGCCGTATTAGGTGGTATTGTTGGAATATTTATTGGATGGCACATTCTAATGTCGAAACCAACAGAACCAGAGGATACGCAACGTTTTGCCTATAGTAAACGTGAAAGAAGTCATGGTCTTTGGATTTTATTCATTGGAGCAGCTTCAATGCTCTTTTGGGTATATATCAACTTCTTTTACTTCCGTATTCGCTAATTCATGGATATTAGAATTTATAAGCTTACTGACAAAAACCTTGCACCATTTGAGCTGATGCTTCTCGCTGACCCTTCTCGCGAGATGATAGAAGAGTATCTGGTCAAAGGAACCTGTTTTGTTGTGGAAAATGACAATGAGGATGTCATTGGATGCTATGTGCTTAAGAGCAATTCTCCAGTAGAAGTAGAAATTATGAACATTGCTGTGGCGGAAAGGTATCAGGGTAAGGGAGTCGGAAAACAAATGCTTGAACACGCAAACAACTATGCCAAGCAATCAGGCTATCAACAAATTGTGATCGCAACTGCAAATAGCAGTATGTACCAATTATATCTGTACCAAAAAATCGGATTTGAGATGCTTCGAATTGAGCGGGACTTCTTCGTCAATCACTACTCCGATAAAATTGAGGAAAATGGTATTCCTACAAAACACAAAGTTGTATTAGGAAAGGATTTATAAAGTCAGTTTTTCCTTATAAAGATCTAAAAATTCTTGCAACCTTTTCCTGCGATATTGCAATATCCATCTGGGATGAGGAAGTGCTTCTATCTTGCCAAATAATTTATACTTATCATTCAGATAATTAAGATATGCGATGTTTTTGCCTTGTCCCAGGCTAAAGCAGATCTCATCATTTTGTACTAATTCGATGTGCCATCTTAAATTATTGAGCATGTACTTCTCCAGAACCTTTTCCAGTTTTTTATCATCGTAATAATTAAGATTCTTTCCATCTTTCATGAAACCCAATGGGCAAACAGAGGTAATCAGAAACTTAGAATAAAATTCATCGGGACCTCCCAAATTATTGATCATATCATAAACGAATGTGGATGAAAGTTCTGGTTTGCGATCAAATTCATTTTCAATGCCACATACCTCGATAAGCCTTATCGGGTCAGTAAATGGAATTCCTGTAATTCCTCCTCCCAATCTGCCAGGGTTGATGCCAATCAGCAGTGTTCTTTTATTATTATCACTCAAATACTGCTTGTAAAAACTGGAGATAGCTTCAATCACTTCAGCCTGGTCAAAAGGGTAGAGTAACTCTACACCTCTTATCAGTTTCTTTGGTTTTTCTATTGTTGAATAATATTCAATTAGTTTATCTGCTATCGTCATTCCAACCTTTTTTAATTAATCCGGCTCTTAAAGATATGCCGGCGCATTTTTTAAATAATTGAAAACCGCCAACATCTGTAAAGCGTGTTGGAATTTACAAAAACAAAAGAACGCATGAAAAAACTAGTACTACCATTATGTCTAATATTGGTATTTAGCTTCACTTCCTGTGAAGAAGATGACGTCAGCAATATTTCCGGAGACACTAATTTTGTAATGGGCGACAATGCATTACTTGGTATGTCCAGGGATGAATTTGAATTAAGAGCAATCAGTGTTATTGGAGATGAATTGGAATTGCATGTTTCATATTCTGGTGGATGTGAAGATCATGGATTCTCCTTAAGATGGGATGGAATCTGGGCAACTGAAAATGATGTGCCTGTGACATCTGTCTACATTGATCACGATAATAATAACGATAATTGTGAGGCCTATATTTCTGAAACCAGAACTATGAAGCTTGATGAACTTATCAATGACCAACTGCCAGAAAATGCCATTATCAAATTCATAAACTCCGCAGATCAGGATAGAGTAATCCATTATAGCAAAAGCTTCGAATGGGTTGAACAATGGAGTGCATGTGTCCTGGAATACGAATTAGAAGAAGCACTTTGTGGCTGGGGCTCTTGGGAAAACCGATGGTTTAATATTGCTGATGGAGGCCAAGGTGAATTTAGAAAATATTTGCAGCCAGTAATTGTACCAGCAGGAACAAATACTCCGGAATTAGGCACCTACAGAATTGGTGTGAAATTTATGTATGGATACAGATTTGACGCTTCAACTTGTTTTGGTTATCCCGGTGAGTGGATGCCTATTGAAATTACTTGTATCGAAAGGGTCTTGTAAATCCGTTTAAAGTGTTCCATAAGTAATGGAAATTTCTTTTCTAAAAAATCCTCACAGCTCGTGGGGATTTCTTTTTTTATGTATTTTGGTCTAACTTAATTTTTTTAATCGCTCCTTACTAACTATTATCACACACTAGACAAACGAGCAAAGATGATAGATCAACAACTAAAACTTTTAGTGAGATTGGCTGGCTCTGACGGAGTTATTGATGATGACGAACGAGACTTAATCCAAAACCTTGGTAATGCACATGGTATTTCCGAAGAGGAAATCAAAAGCATCATGGCAGACCCTGGAGGTGAGATAGATTACGACAGTCTGAATGAGGATGAAAGATTCGATTATCTCTATAATTTGGTACACCTCATGAAAGTTGATGGGGAAGTTTACAATCAGGAAGTTGAGTTCTGTGAAGGAATTGCTAAGAAGCTAGGTTATAAATTAGCTGCCATCTACGAATTGTACCCTCATGTTCATCCCAAAGTAAAGATTCCAGGAGAAATTAAGACTCTAAAACAAAAAGTCAATTCATTCTTAAATAAGTAACGTATGGCCAATTCTTTGGATCGAATCAAAGAACAGTTCAAAGAGCTTGGTTTTGGCACCAGGGGATTCAAGGATGCAGAAAGGCTAATCAACAGAGATGGGTCTTTCAATGTAGATAAAACTGGTAGAGGTATCCAAACCTTTAGTCTGTATCATTGGCTTATCAATTTATCATGGCTGCAATTTTTCCTTTTCGTAATGGCAGCATACGTTTTTCTAAATCTGATTTTTGCTTTCATCTATTTCATAATTGGCCCTGATCAAATTTCAGATCATGATACAACTTCTTCCTGGGGGGCATTCTTTCATTGTTTCTATTTCAGTAGCCAAACACTGACGACAGTTGGTTTCGGGAGGTTAAACCCTATTGGACATTGGGCAAGTGTCGTGGCTTCCTTTGAGGCGATGGTAGGTTTGCTTTCTTTCGCATTTGCTACCGGGATATTGTATGGCCGCTTTTCTAAGGCAAAAGCCAAAATTCTTTTTAGCGATAATATCCTTGTTTCTCCCTATCGTGGAATCAAAGGGCTCAAGTTTAGAATAGTCAACATGAGAAAGAATCACTTAATCGAAATGCAAGCCAAAGTGATTTACTCTTATCTGGAATATGAAGGCCAGGATCTAAAAAGAAGATACAAGCAATTACCACTAGAACTGGATTTTATCAATATGTTTCCTCTTCCATGGACCATTGTTCACCCCATCGAAGAAAAAAGCCCATTACATGGTAAAGGCATAATTGACTTATCAAAAGAAGAAGCTGAGTTTATAGTAATTCTAAAAGGTTACGACGATACATTTAATCAGTATGTTCATCAGACATTTTCTTACAGACACAATGAAGTTGTCTTTGACTCCAACTTTGTTCCAATGTTTGATGCTGGCGGTTCTGGTAAAAGCACTGTATATTTAAATAAAATCAGCGATTACCAAAAAACTGTCTTATGAATGCTTTAGGAAATTTATTGTGGATCATATTTGGAGGACTTATAGTCTCAATTTTTTATCTGATCGGTTCACTTATTCTATTTGTTACAATCATCGGAATTCCTTTTGGAATACAAACCCTTAAAATGGGTTCGTTTGCTCTTCTTCCGTTTGGCAGAGAGGTAAGGGCAGGAGAAAGAATGAGTGGATGCCTTTATCTTATTTTCAATATTATCTGGGTCCTTACAGTTGGGATAGAAATAGCAGTTGTACATATTGTTCTTGGGTTGATTTGCGGTATCACCATAATTGGTATTCCATTTGCAAAAAAGCATTTTGAACTAGCAATGTTGGGAATTATGCCTTTTGGGCATGATATTGTTTCTATTGACTAAATTTCTAAAACATGATCTTCGCCATCATCCGTCTTGTAATTGGAATTGCCGTATTGGTATTCCTTTACGTTATCCTCAAAAAATTATTCACACCTTCCGACTTTAAGAAATGTGGAAGGTGCGAAGGAAAAGGTTTTTGGTACAATGCCAGAGGTAAGGAAATTTGTGACTGGTGTAATGGTTCAGGAAGATTACCAGTAAATCAGGATAAATGAGATACGTTCTAGTTTTGTTTTACGTGGTTGTTTTTAGTTGTTCCAAACGTGACATTAATCATTCCAATTATGTTGATGTTGTTTCTACAGAATATCCGTTTCAAGTCCTTGGTACTCATAAAAGCTACATTCAAAAAGGGGAGATATATAAGAAAAAGTTACTGGGTACAAGAGATACAATAAACATCCATGAACAAGGCTATCTTATACTTATGCATCATACAGGATTTATGTATGAGGTTAATGGGGATACTGTTTTTACATTACAAAACTTAAATCGTGAAATTGCTAAAACATTGGACATTCATGAACATAAAATGCAGACACGGGTCGAAATTGAAAGGCTTTATTCCAATGAAATCGACTTAATCTACAGTAATGCTGTGACCAGACATTTCAGATATTTTGAAATTGCTAATACAGGTAAATCCAATTCCATTACACTTTCTTCCTCCAAACCCAGAATCTGCCTTCAATTAATTGGGTCCATGGACCCTAGTCAAAAATACTATCTAAAAGTTGTGAATGTTTTCAATGAAACCGATAGCATGTTACACTTGGAAAGCAATAACATTGAAATTGAATTACAAAACTTTAAATGTGGCAAACAAACCTGCATCTTTCAAGTAGTTGATGAAACTAAGAAAAATGAGTTATCAGATCCATTTGCAATAAAGTTAGGTCCTCAATACCAATACCATACCGGTACTTGTCAATATGAATCTCCGATTTCCAATTTGGAAGCAGCGTATCATTTTGAAATAAATGGATATCCTACATTAGCAAGCAAATACTATGAAAAAGCCTCTGAGCTATCAAATAAGCGATTTTACCAAGAGATATTGGGCCTTTTCTACCAACGACACCCAAAAGAAGAATTAGAACACCTAGACAACCGCCGCTAATTTACTAGCCTGATTGATTGCCGCCTTGGCATCCAGTTCTGCCGCAGTATGTGCTCCACCAATAATCTCCACATCAACTCCAGCATCTTTTAATGGCTGAAACAAACTGTTTTCGGATAACTGTCCTGCACAGATTACAACATTGTCTACATCCAGAATTTGATATTCATTGCCAATGGAAATATGAAGACCTTCGTCATCAATCTTCTCATATTGAGCGCCTGTTATCATTTGAACATTTCTATGTTTCAAAGTAGTTCTATGAATCCAGCCAGTGGTCTTTCCTAATTTAGCTCCCATTTTACCGTCGGTTCTTTGAAGCATTACAATTTCTCTTGGAGATTCAACAGGTTCAGCAAAGATATTCTCCACACCTCCTCTGGCTTCATTCTTTGGATCAATTCCCCACTCACTTAAAAACTCTTCAATCGAAGGTTCTTTGCTTTCTGCTCCATGTGATAGGTATTCCGCAACATCAAACCCAATTCCACCGGCTCCAATGATGGCCACTTTCTTTCCAACTTCTTTTTCGTCTCTCAATACATCCAGATAAGAAAGCACTTTTGGATGGTCAATTCCTTCAATTCCTGGTGTTCTAGGTTGAATTCCAGTTGCCAACACCACCTGGTCATAACCACCATTTTTTAAATCTTCAACAGATACCATTGTATTAAGTTTGAGATCAACTCCAGTTAACTCAATTTGTTTTCTATAATATCTTAATGTCTCATTGAATTCGTCTTTACCAGGAATTTTCTTGGCGTAATTAAATTGTCCACCAATCTTATCTGCACCATCAAAGAGTGTGACTTGATGTCCTCTTTCTGCGGCAACAGTGGAAAACGCTAATCCAGCTGGTCCTGCACCAACCACGGCGATCGACTTAGACTTTTCTGTTGGTAAATAGTTCAATTCAGTTTCATGACACGCTCTTGGGTTAACCAAACAACTTGTAAGCTTATTTTTGAATGCATGATCCAAACATGCCTGATTACAACCGATGCATGTGTTGATTTCATCTTCTCTGCCTTCTTCAGATTTTTTCACTATATCGGCATCCGCTAAAAATGGCCTTGCCATTGAAACCATATCAGCATGTCCATCCGAAAGAATATCTTCAGCTACCTGAGGCATGTTTATTCTGTTGGTTGTTACCAACGGAATATTTACTTCTCCTTTCAGTTTTTTAGTCACCCAAGAAAACGCTCCTCTTGGAACCATGGTAGCAATCGTTGGAATCCTGGCTTCATGCCAACCAATTCCTGTATTGATAATATTAGCTCCTGCTTTTTCAATTTCTTTTGCGAGTTGAACAACCTCCTCCCAGGTACTTCCTCCAGGAATTAAGTCCAACATCGACAATCTATAAATGATGATAAAGTCATCACCAGCTGCTTCTCTTACTGCCTTCACAATTTCGATAGGAAACTTTATCCGATTCTCATAAGAACCTCCATATTCATCGGTTCTGTGATTGGTCGCTGAGGCAATGAACTGGTTTATTAAATAACCCTCAGAGCCCATGATCTCCACTCCGTCATAGCCCGCCTTTTTAGCAAGCTTAGCACTTCTTGCAAAATCCCAGATTGTACGTTTTATACCTCCTTTTGTAAGAGCGAAAGGTTTAAAAGGAGTAATTGGAGATTTAATTGCAGAAGGAGCAACATTCAATGGAGAATATCCATATCTACCTGCATGTAAAATTTGCATACAGATTTTTCCTCCTTCTCTGTGCACAGCATCCGTAATGATTTTGTGTTTCCTGACATGACGGTGACTGGTCATTCTTGCAGAAAATGGCTTTACCCATCCGGCACGATTTGGTGAAATACCTCCAGTTACAATTAAACCAACTCCTCCTGCTGCTCTTTCAGCGAAATACTTTGCTAGTCGTTCAAAACCATTGCTTACTTCTTCAAGGCCGGTATGCATAGAACCCATTAAAGTTCTATTCTTTATTGTAGTGAACCCCAGGTCTAAAGGTTCAAATAGGTTAGGGTATTTATCGTGTGCCATTTACATTCATTTTTGGAACATTAATTTTAACTAAAGGAGGTCACTTTTCACAAGCTATCAATCACATTTACAGGACATTGTCCTATAAAACTAAGGGGCTGGCCATTTCTCAATTGTTAAATAAGAAAACAGCCTCATGAAACTTCTACTAACCTACCCAAATTTCCTGAGAATGGCATTTTTTATATCTGCTGCCATATACATATTTTCAGGTTGTTCCAATGATGATTCACCTGATGAAAATTTAATGGAAGAAGAAATCCAAGAGGAAGAACCCATTCCAAGTATTTCAGAACCCAGATTTCTTGATATCCGGGATGTCGGAAATAGTGGTGGCGCTCCAGACTTTGAGCTAAGCTTTATTAAACCAACAGATTTAACCTGGATTGAAGAGTTCAGAATTTTCCTGGTCAAATCAATAAATGCAGATATGTTTGATTCTACTCAAGCAATACAAGAATCAAATTTCCTGTCCTTTAATCGAAGTAATAGTAGTGAGCAATTCATTTTTCCTGAATCATTTTTGGATACAGATGGAGATCAAATACTGGAAGGTGTGAGTTACACATGTTTCGTGATGTCTGTTGGAAATGTAGACTCTGGACTAGGAGGAGCATTGTCAGATGCGTCCGCAGAAATTACTTTGGAGCAGAAAAGCTATGTGAGAACATTGGTTGCAGGAATTCCGGCGGGAACAGGTGGAATGGATGTGGATGTGGATGGGAATATTTACATGGCCAACTTCGGAACCGCGTTAGGAAGTAATGGAACTCCTGGAAGTAATGTCTATTTGGTTACAACGGAAGGTCAGTTCAGTGTTTTTGCGGCTGGACTAAATGGTGCTTCTGGAAATGATTTTGATAATGAGGGCAATCTTTATCAATCCAATATTGCGGGAGGCACTGTAAGTAAAATTGCTCCGGATGGTAGGGCTACAACTTTCGCGACTGGATTTAGTGCTCCAGTAGGAATCGTATTTGATGGAATAGAATACTTCTACGTCTGCAACTGTGGTAATAATAGCATAAGTAAAGTTGATTTAACTGGAACTACTGTTAGCGTCATCAATAGCAGTCTTCTAAATTGCCCTAACGGTATAGATATGGACAGTGAAGGCAATCTGTACATAGCCAATTTTAGTAGTTCAGATCTCGTAAAGATTACACCGGAAGAAGAGGTAAGTAGTTTCGCTACAATGCCTGGAAATAATATGGGCCACTTGTTGCTGAGAGGAGATGATATTTTTGTTGTTGGAAGAGGGAACAACAAGATTTTTAAAGTATCTAATCGTGGAGTTGTAGAAACTTTCGCAGGAACTGGTAGCAGAGGATTAAATAATGGGAGCCTGGAGCAAGCAACATTTTCCCTTCCAAATGATATCGCATTTAGCCCTGATGGCACCAAAATGTATGTGAATGATGTGGCCAGATTGGATGATACTTCAGGTTTGATATTAAATCCGGTAGCTATTCGTGTGATTGAGATCGTAGAATAGAAATTATTTGATTTAGAAATAATAGCTCTTACAGAATTTAATAAGTGTATATTACGCGATTAGAAAAATTGTGTTATGAGCAAAACAAGCGTAGTGAAGTTCAATGTTGGGGATCGGCCTGAGTTTTTCAAGGAACTAAAAATTAGAATTAACAGGCACTTCAAAGAGAATAATATCAGTCGCTATGCTAACTCCAATATGGTATTTAAGACAGCATTTATGTTGATTTTGTATTTCTCACCAATGATACTAATGTATACAGGTACCATAAAATTGGTTTGGGTCAGTTATATGCTTTGGGGGTTAATGGGTCTCGGAATGAGTGGAATCGGTTTGTCAATCATGCACGATGCTAACCATGGTTCATATTCCAGGAATAAAACTATCAATCGGATTCTGGGCTTTACATTAAATTTCTTAGGAGCGTACCATATAAATTGGAAAATACAACATAACGTATTGCATCACACATTTACCAATATTCATGATTTCGATGAGGATATTGATAAAGGAGTTATGCGGTTTTCACCAAATCAGGACAGAAAAGGAATATTTAAGTACCAGATTTTCTATGCTCCATTCTTTTACGCATTGATGACCATCTATTGGTTAATTGCCAAAGACTTTGAATTGATTATTAGATACAAAAAGAAAAATCTTCTTAAGGCTCAGGGTCTTACCCTCGGTAAAGGGTTAGTTCATATTGTTTTTCATAAAGCATGGTATCTCATAATGATTGTGGCGATTCCTATTTTTACTATGCCAATTGCGTGGGTGCATGTGGTCTTAGGTTTTCTGCTAATGCATTTCATTTCAGGGTTCATTTTAGCAATGGTATTTCAACCCGCTCATATCACAGAAAATACGAGTTTCTACAAAGTAGACGAAAACTCTAGTGTGGAAAATAACTGGGCAATTCATCAAATGCACACTACATCAAATTATGGAAATGGTAGCTTGCTGTTTTCATGGTTTATTGGAGGTATCAATTTCCAAATTGAACATCACCTATTCCCAAATATCTGCCACATTCATTATCCCCAAATTTCGAAAATTGTTAAAGCAACTGCTGAGGAATACAATGTGCCCTATTATTCTCATAAAACATTTTTAGATGCATTAAGAAGTCATTTTACAGTGATCAAAAAACTTGGTACCGGTCAATATGACAAAGAAATGAAGGAGTCAACAGCAATTGCTTAAAAATGAAAAAGCTCCAAGGAAAATCCTGGAGCTTTTTTTAACTCGCTTAACCCTTTTTAGCGTAGGACAAAATAGGGTTAATTAACACACACCTCTCTACTAGAAATTAACTGCAGAGTATCTTTAATTTTCTAAATTCTCTTTTTTTTCTCCGTTTTCAATCAAAATGTATTTGAAAACTGGATTAGCAGATTCCTCCTCATCAGAATTCACTGCTATTTCTTGCATTGTTGCTTTCAAAACTTGTTTGAAGCTCGATTCTTTTTTACTTCCATTTCCCAGCAATCTTTTCAACTCTCCCACACTTTCATTCAACATCGCCCTATACCTTTCCACTTCTCTATATTTATCTCTGGCCTGAGCTAGCGTGAAATTTATCTTCGCAATCTTTGATGCTGATAGCGTACTCTCCGCGCCATCTTCAACATGCTTTTTGATGATAGCATCCCCTAGTTGAATTAATTCATCAACATCTGTGGGTAAGTTGATTTTTAGATTCTGGTCGTTGGTCATTTCCTATTTGTTTCAGCTGTGTCTATTTCTACTTCAATTTCTGAGGTTTTAGATAACCAATCCAGCATCAATGTCTTCTTGAATTCAACCGTTTCTCCTGGAGCAACTGAATCTTCAAGCATAAAGTACGTAGAAGCTTTTTTACCTTTCTTCTCCGTGAAATATGTAATCTTCACTCTTATGTTGTCATAAGTACGAGTAGTAGACTCGTTAATAATTTTACCCTCAACTTTGGACAAATTAAGAGCTGTCTTATGCCAATCATAATCAACTTTTAGTATACCCCTGTCTATTGCAACCGACGGTTTGGCTTTTTTGTTTACCTGCTTCTTAGGAATTGTTACCGTCTCAGCAATAAAATCATAGGCAATATCGATGCTGTCTTTTGTTCTACTATACGAAGCGTAATCTCCTTTTTCCAGATAAAACTTATCAGTTTCATCCTTTCCAAATTCAACTAAACCACTTCTAACCATAATGGAAACAGAATCTTCCGAAGGATACGCTCTCAAGAGAAAACTTGTCCCTAAAACGTTAGTAACAGTGTTTTCCGTGCGTATTCTGAAATTACAGGTTGTGTCTCTTTTTACATCAAAAAGAGCAGCACCTTCCAGATAAATCTCCCTGTTTTCCATATTAAACTTTTCGTCATAAACGATTTTACTTCCAACTTTAAGATTAACAACTGTACTGTCTGGCAATACGATTGTTTTATCATAATCACTGGTCATTACCTGAAATTCTTCAGGTTCGTCAATTAACTGAGTTTCAAGCGGGCTTATCGTAGCAACTATTGGTAATTCCTGATCCTCAGGAGTTGATTTGTTGGTTAACCAATATCCCGATACAACAAGAAGCGTAATTACAGCTGCAATTTGTAATGTTCTATAAATATACAGCTTTGTTTTACTTTTTTCACCTTCCTGGATACGATTCTCGAAATGATCCCACTCATTTTCAATACTATATCCTTCTGGTTCATCAGTATTTACCGAATTCCATATTTCCCGGTATTTCTCGAAATCGCTTTTGAATTTTGAATCAGACAAAAGCTTTTTCTCGACTTCTTCCTTTTCTGCAGCTGAGCAGTTGTCGGATAAATATTTCGATATGATTACTTCATTCTGCATGAACCTAAATCGTGTCCTCTGTATGTTTAGCAATCATGCCGTCTTTTACCCCCAAGACTGCACCAAAATTTTTTATTTTATAGAACCAATAATAATATCAAACCAATCATCGCAAGTACTGATCCAATCATTAAATATGGTTCTAAGTCCTCGCGAAGCTTTTTTAGAGCAATTCCCATTTGATTCTCTACAGTCTTCAAAGAAAGACCTAATGTATCAGCGATCTCCTGATATTTAAGTCCTTCATATCTACTCATAATAAATATCGTCTGACATCTACTCGGTAAATTGGCAATTGCTTTGTCTATACTTTCCTGTAATTCGGAAGCAACAGCTTCTTCATGTGGGTTTGAGATATCTGATTTTCCGGAAATTAATCCTTCTTCACCCATTAAACTCAATCTCTTTACCTTCTTGGCGTAATTAATGGAAAGATTAATCGTAGCTTTATACAGATAACTTTTGATACCCGGACCCAACTCTAGTTTGTCCTTTGATTTCCAAAATTGATAAAATACATCCTGAACAATATCCCGACACGCATCATGATCGCGCACTACTCCATAGGAGACTCTATATAGGGCCTTGTGGTTGTCCTTAAACAACTTTTCTATCTCCTGCAGTTGAGTCATAAGCGTGTATCTTTTCTAAAGTTGGTTTAGAAAGCGATGATAAGATTACGAAATATCTGCCTCAAAATCAATTCGATGCAGCTAAATAAGAATAACTCAGTAGTGATCACGATATTTTGTGGGTGAAGAATGAACTCACTGAGTTAGTACAATTCGTGACATAAAACAAAACCCCGACTAATTGCCGGGGCTCTATTTGTATATTAACTAAACAATTAAAATCTAGTTCAGGAATTCGTAAATACCAGCGACTCCCTGGCCACCACCAACACATGCAGTTACCATTCCGTATTTACCATTTCTTCTTCTCATCTCATTGAACAACTGAATCGACAATTTCGCTCCAGTACATCCAAGAGGGTGACCTAATGCAATTGCACCACCATTCACATTCAATTTATCAGTATCAAGATCAAGACCTTTGATTACTGCTAGTGACTGTGCAGCAAATGCTTCATTAAGTTCAACTAAATCTAAATCAGATTGTTGGATTCCAGCTTGCTTTAATGCTTTCGGCACTGCCTCAACCGGACCAATACCCATGATTCTTGGGTTAACGCCAGCTGCTGCATATGAAACCATTCTTGCAATTGGCTCAAGGTTTAATTCTTTCACCATTTTCTCAGACATTACCATTACAAAGGCAGCTCCATCTGAAGTAGGGGAAGAATTACCCGCAGTAACCTGACCATTGTTTTTGAATGCTGGTCTAAGTTTAGCAAGTCCTTCCAAATTGGTATCTGCTCTTACACACTCATCAGTGTCAACAACAAATTCTCTTTTCTTTCTTTGTCCGTTCTCAACATAAACCTCCTCAACTGTAACAGGAACAATCTCGTCTTTGAATTTTCCGTCAGCAATTGCTTTGGCAGCTTTTTGGTGAGATTTCATTGCGAACTCATTTGCCTCATCTCTGCTAATGTTGTAATCAACAGCTACTTCTTCAGCAGTAAGACCCATGTTTAAATACCACTCAGGGTGGTTTTCAGCAATTTTATAATTCAATGCAGGTTTGAATCCCATCATTGGAACCAAAGACATTGATTCTGTACCACCAGCAATTATACAATCAGCCGTTCCTGAGTGTACTCTTGCACAAGCAAGGTGAATTGCTTCCAAACCCGATCCACAATATCTATTGATGATCATACCTGGAACTTCAATTGGAAGAGAAAGTAAAGAAATCATTCTTCCCATCTGCATTCCTTGTTCAGCTTCCGGTACTGCGTTTCCAACGATTAAGTCATCAACTCTTTTTGCGTCAAACCCATCAATGGATCCAACTAAATGTTTGATTACGTCAGCAGCCAAGTCATCTGGACGGTAAAATCTAAATCCGCCTTTTTTGGCTCGACCTACTGCCGATCTATATCCTGCAACTATATATGCGTTCATAATTTTTTAGATTAAAGATTATAGAGCAAAGAACAAAGACCTTCGCTCCTATTATATAATTAAGATTCTTTAAGAAGAGTTCGTTCCAAACCCATTAACATTTTTTGAATTTCCTGAACCTTCTCAATAATTGGATTCATTGTTTCTTCTGAGACAAATTCTAAATCTACTGCTAGAATGAGTTGAGTCTCCAATTCAAAACATGATCCAAGTGAAATTCTTAAGAACTTAATAAAATCTTTAGATGTATTTCTAGAGGAACCTTCAGCAATATTAGATGGAACAGAAATCACACTTCTTCTAATCTGAGAAGTCAGACCAAATTTTTCCTCAGAAGGAAACTTCACTGAGATCAAATAAACATCTCTTGTTAGTCTTCTAGATTTCTTCCAAACATTTAGTTCTCTAAAATTATGCATAAGTCTTTATTCTTTGTTCTTAAGTCTTTGTTCTATACCTAGTTTCTCAACGGTCTTCCTTTGAACAGAATGCTGTGGATTCTTTCAAGAGTTTTTGGTTCTGCAGTTAATGACAGGAATGCCTCTCTTTCTAAATCCAATAGATACTGCTCAGAAACAGTAGTTGCAGCAGAAATATCTCCACCACTCATTACGTAAGCTAGTTTCTTCGCAATTTTTGCATCATGCTCTGAGATGTATGCTCCATACTGCATTCCACCAATTCCAGCTTCGAACATTGCTAGTGAAGTTCTACCATGAACTTTAATATCTGTTCTTTCTACTGGTTGAGTGTATCCTGCATTGTGTAGTTGCAATACTCTCTCCTTAGCATCTGCCAATAATCTATCTCTGTTCAAAGTGATCTTATCACCTTTTCTCATTACATTCATTTGCTTCATTTCAGCTGCAGAAGTCGCAACCTTTGCTGTAGCAATATTCATGAAGTATTCCTGAAGCGTATTCAATTCTGGATCTCCGGTTGCATACTCATCAGAAGATCTAAGAATTAACTCCTTAGTTCCTCCTCCAGCAGGAATCAATCCAACTCCTACTTCTACAAGACCCATATATGTTTCAGCGTGTGCCTGGATTGCATCACAGTGAAGTGAAAGTTCACATCCACCACCAAGTGCTAAACCAGAAGTTGCAGCAACTACAGGAACAGAAGAGAATCTTGCTTTCATCATTGTATTCTGGAATTGAGCAATCATCAAGTTGATCTCATCATATTCCTGATCTCCAGCAAACATGAACAACATTGCAAGGTTTGCACCTGCAGAGAATTGCTCACCTTCATTTCCGATTACAAGACCGTTGAAGTTTTCTTCTGCTTTTGTAATTGCAGTGTTAATTCCTTCAATTACCTCTCCGCCGATTGAGTTCATTTTTGTGTGGAACTCAAGGTTCAATACTCCGTCTCCTACGTCGTAAAGAGTAGTTCCGGCATTTGACCAAACCACGTTGTTTTCTTTGAAACCATCCAGATAGATAAACCCTTCAGTTCCAGGAATTACTTTGTATGATTTTGATGGAATATCGTAGTAGTGTCTCTTTCCATTTTCAAACTTATAGAATGAATCATGGCCAGCAGCGATCATTTCATCAACCCAAGCAGCAGGAGCGTTTCCGGCAGCTTTCATTTTTTCTGCTGTTGCTTTTACACCCAGTACATCCCATGTTTCGAATGGTCCCATTTGCCATGCAAAACCAGCTGCTACAGCCTGATCAATTTTGTATAATTCATCAGCAATTTCAGGAATTCTGTTTGAGCAGTACTTGAATAAATCATAGAATGTAGCTCTGTAGAATTCTCCAGCTTTATCATCATAGTTAATCAACAAAGGAAGTCTTTGCTTCAGATCATCAATTTCTTTAGCTGCACCAAGTGCATCGAATCTTGGTTTAACTTGTTCTTTGTATTCGAAAGTGTTTAGGTCTAATTCAAGAATTACTTTCTTACCATTTTCATCAACGGTCTTTTTGTAGTAACCCTGCTTAGTTTTATCTCCCCACCATTTTCTATCATAAAGCTCCTGAACAATTTTCGGCAATTGGAATTGATCACGAGACTCATCATTTGGAAGACCGTTGTATAAATTGGTAGATACTTTTACTGTTGTATCCAAACCAACAACGTCCATAGTTCTGAAAGTAGCAGATTTAGCTCTTCCGATTACTGGACCAGTTAGTTTATCAATTTCTACAACAGACATTCCCATTTTTTCAATGGTGTGCATTCCAGACATGATCGCATAAATACCGATACGGTTAGCGATAAATGCTGGAGTGTCCTTACACAATACAGTTTCTTTTCCTAAGTACAGGTCACCATAGTGCATGAAGAAGTCCACAACTTCAGGATCTGTTTTTTCTGTGGGAATGATTTCCAACAACTTCAAATATCTTGGAGGGTTGAAGAAGTGAGTTCCGCAGAAGTTCTTTTGGAAGTCTTCGCTTCTTCCTTCCAACATCAAGTGAATTGGAATACCTGAAGTGTTTGAAGTGATTAGTGTACCTGGCTTTCTATATTTTTCAACCTGGTCAAATACAATTTTCTTGATATCAAGGTTTTCCACAACTACTTCGATGATCCAATCAACATCAGCGATTTTCGCCATGTCGTCATCAAAATTTCCTGTAGAAATTAAGCTTGCATCCGTTTTATCATAAAGCGGACTCGGTTTTGATTTCACTGCGGTTTGCAATGAACTTGCAACGATTCTGTTTCGTACGGCTGGATGATCCAGAGAAAGTCCTTTTGCCTTTTCTGCATCTGTTAGTTCTTTGGGCACAATATCTAACAAGAGTACCTCTACACCAATGTTTGCGAAATGGCACGCAATTCGGGATCCCATGATACCGGATCCAAGAACTGCCGCTTTCTTAATGGTTCTCTTCATTCTGAATATGGTTTTCTAGTTCTTTAAATATGTTTTTGTCGTCTATTACTTTGTTAATTGAATACAATACATCAAAAAATGTCCGCATGTCTTTATCAGAAACATTGTCTCTTACCTTCTTGTTGAAGGTTTTTACGGACTGACGTGATAGTTCTCTTTTTTCTTCTCCGAGAGGAGTTAAAAAAATTCTAACCGAACGGCCGTCATTAGGATCCGGAACTTTGCTAATCCATCCCTTCTCTTCAAATGTTTTCAGCATTCTGGTGAGACTTCTGGATTCCATTCCAAGTAGTGGGGCAATCTTTGTAGCAGGTGTTCCATTCTCAACATCAATGTTCAACAATACAAATCCAGTTGATGCTGTAATATCAAATGGAGATCCGTAACTGTTATACATTTTTGAGATGGCATGCCAGGTTGCCTTAATGTTGTAATCTACCGTTTCTTCTCTCTTCATAAACTATCTATTAATGCCTGATCAATCACGAAGAATTAGTATCTTAGAGATCGGGCGGAACCAAAGATAGTAAAAAATTTGTTATGCATGCATACTATTTTAAGGTTCTTTTCAACTCCTTACAATGGTTTTCATAGAAAAAGATTGATAGATGGAAGAAAACGGAGATAAGAATAATCTCTACATGATACCTAAGGATTTTCACAGCTTTTCAACAGGTAAGCCTTTTGATCATTGCATCGAATGCGGTAAGTATTTATTGGATAACGAATTGTATATGATTGAGAAAGCCATACGTAAGTATCCGGGTTATTCTGCCCAGGATGTGATTTTTGAATATGCTATTTGTTTGAATTGTGCGGAAACCATGAAAAATGATTTGTCTAAAGAGTCCATGGTCAACGTTCAGAATTTCTTTACTGAAAATATAGATCCTTCCAGGTTTTGGAATGGAGTTGGTTCAGACGAGTGTCTGGTTTCTGGTCACAAAAAATCTGATCTAAATGAATATCAAATCTATGCTTATTGCAAAGGAGAACATTTGTCGGTCTATCAGCCGCCATTTATGATCGGTGGTCCGGTAATGGATAAACTTGCTGATTTGATGTCTGATGAAACAACCGATGAGCTTAATCGTTTCATGGACAAACATTTTGGTCCGCCACCAGAATGGTTGGAGGATGTGCCCGGTGGTCGAAAGTTAATTTTTATTTAATCAATGAATTTAAGGTATTCTAATTTCTTCAGGTCGTTGTGTTACTTCTTCCTGATCGCAATTGTTCTGCATTCTTGTAAATCTATCGGGGAGACGAAACGGTTTTCGAAATGTCAATTCAAGGTAAATCGGGTGGTTCAGTTTAAGGCTGCTGATATAAATATGCTGAATAAGCGCAAGATTGGTGACCTTAAGTTTAATGAAGGAGTAAGGCTGGGCAAGTTTGTTGCCGGAGGAAAATTGCCATTGGTAATTACCGTGAATGTTGATGTTAAAAATCCCAATAAGCAGACTGCTGCACTTGAAGGGTTCGATTACATTTTGGCCCTGGATGGAAAGGATGTTTTGGCGGGTGTATATGATACCCGAACTGAAATTCCAGGACTTACAGCAAAATCTGTGAATCCTACTTTCAGCTTTGATCTTTTAAAAGTTGTTCGGAAAACTGACTATAAAACTATAATGAATATTGTTTTTGGTTTGTTGAATGAAAAGCATGAACCTGTGAATATTACGTTGATGGTTAAGCCGCACGTGAAAATTCTTGGGAAGAAGGTCAAGTATCCTGATTATATTAGGTTGACTGAAGTTTATCAGTAAACTACCACGATCCACTCACCCCACCACCATAGGATTTGTCAACATTGTTTTGATCCTCAAACAGGCCTTCACACTTTTGGAAATTTTCCCAGTTGGCTCTTTTGTTTTTGCGGGCGAGTAATAATTGGATCACTGTCTTTACATCCAACTTCTTTGTGGAGATGTGTTTTCTCCGAATTTGGTTTATTCGAAATATTAAATAGGTCATCAGTGCGATGAGCAAGATTGCTGGCAGAAGCCATTCGATTGGTATGGGACTATGCTCCAAAAGAGATTTCATCGGCTAATTCGTTTTCTTCATTTTCGTGCGCTGGGAAATAGTCTTTCAGTTGTTGTCCAGTCATGGTTATGGCCTCTTTTAGGCCCAGGGTGAATTCATTATTTTTGAATCGTGCAATTAGATGTTCTTTTACATCTCCCCAATAATGATCTTTGATTTTTTCATTGATTCCTTTATCTCCGATTATTGCGAATTGCTTATCCAAAATTGCTAAATAGAACAAAACACCATTCCTCTGTTTGGTCTTGTGCATTTCCAGAATACTGAATACTTCAGCCGCTCGATCCAAAACATTGATCTTGCAGTACTTCTCAATATGAACCCTTATTTCACCTGAAGTAGCCATTTCCGCATTTTTGATTGCGGCAACTATGGTCTCCTCTTCTTCTTTAGTGAAATATTTTCTAGCCATATCGATTAATAATCAGATTATTAAATTGGGGGTAATAAACAATTTAACGCTATTTGAATTTAGATAGAAGAAGATTCACTAATTTAATTCTATGACTACAAGATTTTTTGGGATTGTACTTTTGATCATTTCTTTCGGTTGTGTCCCGGACAAGAATCAGGAAGTCAATATATCCGAGTTGAATTTCAGCACTACTGATGCTTCCGAATTGTATTTCAAAAATGTACGAGAATCTTATTATAATGTGGACGATCGTCAGGATCAGGGGATAAAAGTTTTTGTTTATGAAGACTGGAATCTAGATGCCAATTATCCTCTTCTTAATTTAAGTATTGTATACAATTGGCAAAATGACAAAGCGTTTGTGATGGCTAATCCAAACCCATATTTTCCTGAGAGTGCAAGAATTGTTATAGGATCTGATACGGTTTTATTTGAACAGTCAAATATGAAACAGCAATTGGAAGTTGCTTCTGCTATTTACAATGGGATAGTTAGAGAAGAGGAAATTTCAATATTGGTGAATAACGAATGGACAGATTTATTCTCAAATACTCAGGATAAGCAAAATTTTAAGATCTCCATGTATGATTTTTATCGGTTAACTGAGGTCTTTTAGTTTGTCTTTGTAATGACAGTGCACTGGAATGTCAAAACAAGAATGCTATGAATTGCCGTTATTGAAGAAGATTAAACACTAGCTATAACAGACAAATGAGAAATAAGACACACATACTCGGGATATTATTCTTAATGATATTAAGTTTTGGTACAAACGCACAAGACCACAAATACAGTTGTGGCCCGGATGCCAAAGCATTTGATGGAAATGATTTAGTAAGTTATTTTCAAGGTGATGTAAAACAAGGTTCGGATCAGTATAAATATGAATATGACGGTTTGAACTTATACTTCGCAAGTGCACAAAACCTTGCAACATTTAAAAGTAATCCAGATAAATACTTACCAGCTTATAATGGTTGGTGCGCGATTGCGCTTACTGGAGGAACTTTAGCAAGGCCTGATTTCAATCACTACAAAGTACAAGACGGAAAATTGTTGTTCTTCGAAGTAAGAGCATTTTTCAATGGTAAAACAGCCTGGGAGAAAGATCCCGATATTAATAAGGTTGTTGCTGATAAAAAATTTGACGAAATCTTCGATTAAGTTAATCTACGTAAGGAGCTGGTGCTGAAAAGCATATCTTACCAGACCAACAGTATTTTTGGCACCAGTTTTTCTTAGAAGATTCATTCTATGATTTTGAATCGTATTTCCACTCACATTTAGTTTTTCACCAATTTCCTTCATTGTTAATTCATTACAGATCAATCTTAGAATTTCAATTTCTCTTGATGTGAGTTGTACTTGTTGAAGGAATGCAGGTTTATGTAAATCTGCAGCATTTCTTTTCATTCCTGCCTGAATAGATTTGGCTACCAACTTATTATAGTAAAAGTCATTTTCCATTACAGCCTGAATTGCTGTAAGGACTTCTTCCGGTTCCGCGTTTTTTATCAGATAACTATGGATACCAGTTTCAATCATTTCGTAAATGATATTCTCTGACGAGTGCATAGAAATCATAATGATTTTAGCATCCGGATACTTAGCGACTATTTGATTAGCAGTTTCGTAACCATCCATGATTGGCATTTCCAGATCCAGAAGGACCAAATCGAATTTAGTGTCTTTGAATTTTCGAAGAGCCTCTTTGCCATTGGCTGCTTCTTCAACATCCGATACCATATCGAAAGTGCTAATGAGGTTAGCCATTCCCTTCCTAAAAAGTGTGTGGTCATCGGTGACCAGTACCTTAATCTTCTTTACCTTCATGTTCCATGCCGCTATATGGTACTGTGAGTATAATATTTGCGCCGCTATTTTCCAAGTTCCTGAATTCTACTTTAGCATTTATTACTGCAGCACGATTTGCAATGTTGTATAAACCTATTCCTCTTTTAGTAGGATCAAGCTGATCTGAAGTAAAACCAATTCCGTCATCACTTACATTTATCAACAGCTCATCATTTTGCCAATCAAATTCGATATTAATTTCATGAGCTCTGGAATGTTTCAAAGCGTTATTGACCAACTCCTGAATAATTCGGTAAATCATTAACTCCTGTTTCTGACTTAATCGAATTGCATTATTCTTCTCAATGAATTCTACTTTGAGCTGATTTAGCTTATTAATTCTCTCCAGTAATTCCCGAACCACTCCGCTCAGTCCAAATGTTTTCAAACCAGCAGGATAAAGATCCCTACTTATTGATCTTACCGTTTCAATTGTTTCATCAAGATATTGAGTGATATCGGTTGCAGCTTCAGTCAGTTTAGTGTGATCACTGGAAGCCATTTTCAAATTAAGCCTAATGGTAGAAAGCATTGCTCCTACACTATCGTGCAATTCTGATCCCACTCTGTTTCTTTCGTTCTCTTGAGAATCAATAGTTGCTTCAAGCAATTGTTTTTGGTATTCGGTTTCCAGGTTTTGCATTTCAAGCTTATTACTAAGCATTCTTTTTTGGTAGAAGAGCACAAAGAAAATTACAGAGCTGGAAAGTAGAAGCATTACACCAGTTCCTGCAATTATGAATATTAGTATTTGTGTACTCTGTTCCAATTCTATTTTTTGGTATTCAGAAAAAATATAAAACCAAACATACAATTTTTAGCTATGCTAAAAGTGTTATGAACCATCCAGAGATACGGATGGTAAGACTTATAAGGACTTGATCTTAAGTATTCGGAAACCAGATAGATTATAAAAATTGAAGAGAAAAATAAGAAAAATGTGCTATTAAGATAAAATTCTTTATTTCCCTTCAGACTTTTTAATTCTTTCGCTGTAATGATTGAATAGTAATATACGATGCTGTATACAATAAAAGTCACACTGGAAATAGTTCTAGGTAATGATAGGAGAGTTTTGAATTTTTCAATATCACTGATTAGAAATAAATAGCATCCTGAAAAAACTATTAACAAAACATAAACCAACATTCGAAATTTCTTATTTGGAATCAGTGTATAGTATATAGCCGAAATAATCCAATACTGTAAAAAGTGATAAGAATTGGAAATGGGCCAGGTAGAGCTAAAACCTGTTCTTGAAAATATTATGGATGTAATATCTGCAGCAAAAGATATTAACACCAGAAGAAGTAGCAATCTAAATATACTCTTCTGGTGTTTAATAGTTACTAATCCATAGACCAATACTAAGCCAGCGCTTGCTGTACTAGTGTGAGCAAACGTTAGAAATACGTCTCGTAAGGTCATGAAAAATACGCTTAAATATTATTAGAGATCAGAGTCATCACTAGGGCAGAAATCTGGGCAATCATATGACTCATCCGCTGTTCCTGGTAAATTACCTCCTGCACTAGCTCCAACTGCTTTTGCTATTGGAGTTCTATAAAGGATATTATTCATATTTTCATCTGCTCCAACCAAAACAAGTTGTGGGTTGCCTTTATCGTCTGCAGCATAATAGATTCTGATTCCCCTACATCGTGGGTCATCAAGCATATCCTGAATTACTTCACATCCAAAAAAGTGTGCTTTTATACGTTGCTTAGGATTCAATTCCCTATAATTAGCGACCATCTTTTTTGATTTTTCTACATCAATAAAGCTGCCTTCAGATCCATCGAATTTTTTCTTTTCCATTTTAATAGAGAGGTTTTAGTTGATAAAAATAATTTAAAGATTTGCCGCTTGGCGCTAATATCCTTATTTATCCTCTCTATTCACAGACATTTTTGAAATTTCTGGAATTGTAAGATTTATGTGGTTAATGGATTGTTGTAAACGGTTTGATTAATTGATAAAATCCCCACGTAGTTTTCTAAATCTTTTTCTGGATTCCGCAATGAAGAGACTACCAGGATATTTCCTTAAAAACTCCTCATAGTGTTTCATAGCTTCTGTGTTATCCTTGAGATCATATTGATAAATGTCCGCAATGGTAAACGCAGCATCATCAGCCAGTATATCATCTCCGTAGGAGATGCCGATTTTTTTCAGCCAGGAAATGGCACCTTCAAAATCACCTTGCTGTCGCGAAATTTTTGCAAGTGTCCACCATATCTCATCCGTAAGATTATGATGCTCGAAATTTTGCAACATTGCCTCCAGGTTTTGTTTAGCCTGTTCTAATTTATTTTGATATACCAATAGTTCGACATTCGCAAATTCTTGCATTGCTTCATCAGTAGTATCCAGAAATGTATTGTCGTTGATTAATAGACTTAATGCTATAGCATCATTTGATATTTGTCTGGTAGTCGCAATTTTTAGAATATCCAGATGACTCTTAGCTAATGAAAAATCACCATTGAAATAATTTAATCTGGCATTCTTAAGTTTAGCTTCATAAGCAAGAGGAGAATCTTCATTTTCTTTTTCTACCTGAGAATATAGCAATGTGGATTCCCAAGGTTGGTCATCCAATAAATAAATATCTCCCAGATCAAGCTTACAGTTACTGATGAATTTCCTAAGTTTTCTGGAATTATTAATTAGATCATTTAGTATCTCTATGGCTTTATCATTCTCGTTCAAATAAAATGCATGGAGATGGGCTTTACTTCTCATAGCCTCTAAACCATGGTAACTTCTATTTGATTCATCAAAAAGTGTTTGATATTCTGTTGCCAAACTTTTTATTTCTTCAAGGTTTACAGGATAAGTGTTTTTCACCTTTTCTTCTCGCGCCTTTATTGACATTCTTCTCGACAAGTAATAGTTAGGTGTTGAAGGGTACTTCTCTATGATGTAAGCAAATATCTGAATTGATTCATCATAGGCTCTGTTTTCAAGCGCGATCATACCTATATCCAAAACCTCGCTACCACCTTCATTCATTCTTCTGTCTAGTGCCTTGGCCTGGATAAATGCTCCAAGGAAATTTTTTTGCTGAAGGTTAACCCAAATTAGTAGCTCACTATAAATAGTTTCATCCGGATTTTTTTGAGCTTTCTCAATCAACTTGATTTCAAGATTTTCCAGATCGTCTTGCTCAGTTAAGAAGTTTTGAAGAACATTTTTTACGTAACTAATATTATTAGGATTTCCTTCAGTGAAGTTTAGATATTCTTCTACCATCAAATCCTTGTCTCCCATTATCCTATGAATATTAGCAAGTTCAAGTGAGTATTGATACTTATCCCCTTTCTCCTTTCTCGACTGTTTATAAAGTTTAAGAGCCTTATCTGGAATTTGTTTTCTAATAAAATTTTGTGCTGTCAGTCTCATTCTGTGACGATCAGATTTTACTTCTGAAATCAACTTGTCAATTTCCTTTTCATATTTAGTGAGGTCACCGGTTTCTTTGAAGATTAGAGCATAGTCGATTCTATAGATGGCATTGTTGTTATAATACTTTAATACTCTCTTCAAATATTTTTCGGCCTGACTGTACTGCTTGGTTGTGATTAGCAGATTATAATAATTACTGTGGATAAGCGATATATTCTGAGACTTCTTGGCGAGATCATTATAAAGATCAAGTGCCTTATCAACTTCACCTTGCATGAAGTATTCGTTGGCTAATTGCACATCACTATTTTGAGCGGCAAGCGGAAGGGAAATTATTATAGCCAGTGAAATGAATATGTTTTTCAAAATAATCTGCGGTTTAATATCTAATCAAAAAGTTATACACACTTTTTATATACATATATATAATATATAAAGTTTAAATAAATCATTTATTATTATTTATTATGATGTGAATATGTGGGTAAGTGAGTAAAACTAAATTTGTTTTTTTAGGATGTTTATGAGGATATAAGTTATACATTTTTACCAACAGGTTATAAACAGCTTAAATTATTGATATATAGGAAGTTATGTATGTTTTTCCACAATTTATTATTTACTGTTTATAATTAACTGTGAGTTGTATGTTTATAGAATAATAGGTGGATAATTCTCTAGTTTTATCCACTTATTATTTTTTGAATGTGAAGTATGTATAAGGATGTAGTTAGTTGTGAATTACTGAAGAGAATATCTACACAATTCCACAGGTTATACACACTTATTAACAGTATTTAGATTAGAATGTTAATTCGAGATTTACTTCCCAATTGGCTTTGAGATCTGTGTTTGCTTCAGGGAATAAAGCTGTTTCTGGTTCAATATTTTCGTAGTAATTACCAAAAGACCATTTGTTGTTTTGGTCTGAATCTATAATAATTCGGAATCCATATTTACCAGGAGGTATTTCTTTGAAGTTATAATAACCCTTAGCTGTGGTTTCTTCAATTACTTGAATGTTCTCTCCTTTCGATGTGATTAGTTGAATAATATAGTTTTCTATGGATGTATTGATTTGAACATTAATAGTCCCAAGATCTTCTAAGTCTAGTTGCCTGTATTCTATTAAACTTCTTTTTAAAGAATCTTTTTCAAGAGATATGAAAGTTGATTTCTTAACATCAAGAAAGAAAAGTTGTGGTTTAATTTTATATGGTCCTGCTGTAAGTTGAGCTGGAGCTTTATTAAATCCTGTATTGGTTGAATCAATGGAAGTTGTGTCTATTGGGGGAAGTAAACTTAATGAATCTGCTACCTTGATAGAGTCAAGTAATGCGGTTTGTCTATTCTGTGATTTAATGGTATCATTTATAATATCCCAATCTATAGGAATGGAAAGTTGTACTTTGGTTCTGTTATAATTCCAGATAACGGTATCAATGTTTGGCTTTATCGTGATAATGGTATCAAGATTAATTGATATTGAATCTTGGTTAAATGTTTTTACTGGTTTATTAAAGGTATACTGTAAAGTAACCTTATTCTTTATGGCTGATTTAGTTTTAGGTATATAGCTGGAATTGAATTCATCTGGATCTTTCTTTGAGTCTATAAACCTGGCATAAACTGTATCTGAAACCATATTATCCAGACTGTCTTTAACTGTTACTACTAAACCAAGACTATCTCTGAATGAAAGGTTAATGTCATTGTATATTCTTAAATATTCATTTTCTCTTACGACATTACTGGATGGTGTGGATTTGTTGTTCGATAATGTCCTGATTTCATATTCATCTATGTACTTTGAATATCTTATATCAAAGTATTTACCGAAAGGTTTAGCCACTGACATTTTCAGCGGAGTTAGATCGATCAGTTGAATAGGTATATTTAGACTGTCTATATTTTCAGTAAGATTTAAAGTGTCTGATTTGAATCCAAATGCTTCAGTTTTTGGTTGATAGGTTAGACTTTTGTTTTCATCAATCCAGGAATATATTCTGTAATCTGCGTTCTTGATATTTTCAATAATGTAATATCCGTTCTCATCTGTGGTGCTGAAATATTTCGGTTTATCATCAAATATTGTTGTAGTATCAGATACATCATAGAGAGCAACTACTGCCTGCTTCATTGGCTTACCTGTTAATAGATCTGATATAGTTCCAGAGATGGATAATGAATCTATGTAAGGACCTGTAGAGATGGCTAGCTTGAAGTTGATTACTGGATTCTTTTCAGTGATGTCACCTACTCCATCTGAGAAATTGAAGTTGTATGTAGTACTGTCTTCAAGTGGTGTTTCTAGCTTAATTCGTAATAAATTCTTTTTTACAGTATAAGAGTACTCCAATTCTGATGTAGGAGTAATGACCAATTGTTGTTTTAGTTTATCAGCATTTATCTTTTCGTCGAATTCAAAGTATAGATCAGTACCTTTAAAGTTGATCGTTTGATCGTTGGGTACACTAACCAATAGATTTGGAGGAATAGTATCTTTAGGCCCGCCAGTTGGTGTACCTTGTTTGGCACAGCTGGCAGCTAAAGTGTAAAGAATAATAGATGTTAGTATGGGATAGAGTATTCTTTTGATCATTTCTTTACAACGAAGATCAGGCTTGAGTAATTGTTATTATTCTGTTTAGCTGATTGATTTGATTTTAAACCTAGTTTGAATGCTTTAAGGTAGTTAGGTTTTTTGGTTTTATTCTGTTCACTAAGTAATGAAACATAAAAGGAATCTAATTTCATAGGTAAGGTGTCAATCAAATTTAGCTTTGTCTTTTTTAATAATGTAGACATTGTGTTTTGATTGAAATGATAAAGGTGTCTTGGTACATCATATGCTGCCCAATATTGTTTGTAGTAGTGAGCATCAAAACTATCGGAATTGGGAACAGCTATAAATAATACTCCATCGTCAGATAGTAATTTCTTTAGCTGTTTAATAGTAGATCTCAGTTCCGATACATGTTCCAGTACATGCCACATGGTAATGATGTCGTATGATTTTTGTTTGGGTAATTTAGATATATCCTCAGTTACTTCAATGTCTTTAGCTTGCACTAGTTTCCTTGCTTCAGAATCCGGTTCAATACCTGCAGTGGTCCACCCTTTATTTTTAAAATGTTTGAGTAAATCTCCAGTACCACATCCATAGTCTAGTATGCTTCCCTTATTGTGATAGGATGAGATCATTTTATACTTCTGCTTTAGAGTGTAGGATCTTGCTATCTTATAAAGAATATTAGTGAGATTATTTCCTTTACTAGTGTGACTTATGTAATTATCAGATTTATAGTAATCGGGTAAGCTAGCTGCGTCAGGTCTTGGATTAGTATATAGCAAATTACATTTACCACATTGTACTATAGCAAAGCTCTCTCCAGACACAAGATAGTCCTGGCAGATAAGTTTGTTTGTAGCTTGTGTGTGTTTACATACTGGACACTCTTCGAGTCTTTCGTACATTATTTTCCTAAGTATATCATTAGGACTGAAACATCTGCAGGAGACACTCCACTTATTCTTGATGCCTGTCCTAATGTTGCTGGTTTAATATCTTTTAATTTTTCTTTCGCTTCTGCTGATAGTGCTGGTATTTCACTGTAATTGAAATCTGGGTTTAATTTATAGTTTTCAAGTCCAGATATCTTTTCGGCTAATTTACGTTCTTTATCTATATAAGATTCATACTTGATCTGAATTTCTGCTTGCTCTTGTATCTCTTCTTCGTATTGATTCAAATAAGATGAAAGGTTGACATCAATAGAACGGATAGCTTCCATACCAATCTGTGGTCTTTTTAGAAGATTTAGGAGATTGGTTTTTTCTTTTATACCTGCAGTATTGTGTGAAACAAGAGTATCATTAACCTGTTGTGGTTCTATTTTCTTTTGCTTAAGATCATTTAGAAGACGCTTAACATCATTTCTTTTATCAAATACTTTCTCTAATCTTTTATCATCTGCCAGACCAAGTTTATGTCCTAGTTCCGTTAATCTAAGATCCGCATTATCCTGTCGTAGAAGTATTCTGAATTCAGCTCTGGACGTGAACATTCTATAAGGTTCATCTGTGCCTTTATTAATAAGATCATCAATTAAAACACCAATGTATGCTTCTGATCTCGAAAGAATAAATGGATCTTTTTCGTGTACATTTTGATGTGCGTTAATACCAGCCATCAGTCCCTGGCAACCTGCTTCTTCATATCCGGTGGTACCATTGATTTGTCCGGCGAAGAATAAGTTGTCTATGAGTTTAGTTTCTAGTGTATTTTTCAATTGTGTAGGTGGAAAGAAATCATACTCAATAGCATAACCTGGTCTAAACATCTTGGCATTTTCAAATCCTTTTATTTGTCGGATTGCTTTGTATTGAACGTCTTCGGGAAGTGATGTTGAGAATCCATTTACATATACTTCTACTGTATCCCAACCTTCGGGCTCAACGAATATTTGATGTCTTTCTCTTTCAGCGAACCTGTTTATTTTGTCCTCAATAGAAGGACAGTACCTTGGACCAAGTCCTTTTATTCTACCATTGAACATTGGAGATTGTTCAAAACCAGTTCTTAATGTATCGTGTACATCGAGATTGGTGTATGTAATCCAACAACTTCTTTGTTCCTTGAGAGATGTTGTTTCATCTGAATAGGAGAATTTACCTGGCTTTTCATCACCTGGTTGTTCTTCCATTAATGTATAATCAAGTGATCTACCATCTACTCTAGGCGGAGTTCCTGTTTTCATTCTACCTGATTCGAAACCTAATTCAACCAGTTGTTCTGTAATTCCTGTAGCAGCTTTCTCTCCTGTTCTACCACCGCCAAATTGTTTTTCACCTATGTGTATGATTCCATTTAAGAACGTACCATTAGTAAGAACTACTGCATCAGCTTCTATTACTAGACCCATTCCAGTTCTGACTCCTTTGATCCGATTGTCTTTGACTACAATACCTGATACCATCTCCTGCCAGAAGTCTACATTTGGATTTGCTTCAAGGGCTAGTCTCCACTCTTCTGCAAATCTCATCCTATCGTTTTGAGTTCTAGGGCTCCACATTGCTGGACCCTTTGATCTGTTTAGCATTCTAAATTGAATCATTGATTTATCTGTAATGATTCCTGAATGTCCACCAAGAGCATCTATTTCTCTTACGATTTGACCTTTTGCTACTCCACCCATTGCAGGATTACATGACATTTGTGCAATGGTGTTCATGTTCATTGTTACTAATAAAACTTTAGAACCCATTTTAGCAGCAGCATTTGCTGCTTCACATCCAGCATGTCCTGCACCAACTACTATAATATCGTACTTTGGAAACATATCTTATTAAACTATAAATGTTCCACGTGGAACATTATGTGTATTTATTCTTGAATTATTATCAGGTGTTCCACGTGGAACACTTTGGTTTTACTACTTTATATTCAGCAAAGATAAGCAAGCTTCTTCTTTTTCTCTCATCACTAATTTCTCTTCCTCTGTTTTGTCGTCAAAACCTAATAGATGTAATACACCATGTATCATCACTCTATAAAGTTCATGTTCAAAAGATTTGTTATAAGAATTTGCATTCTCTTTGATTCTATCAATGCTTATGAAAATGTCAGATTCTATTTTATTGGATTCTTCTGAATTGTTGAATGTGACAATATCTGTGTAGGTATCGTGATTAAGATACTCCTGGTTGATGTTAAGCAGGTAGCTGTCTGAGCAGAAGATGTAGTTTATTTCTTCTAGTGATTGCTGATGTTGGTTGATGATTTGCTGAACCCAATTGATAATTTTATTGGGTTCTTCTAATTGAAATGAAATGTCTTCTTCGAAGAAATGGATGTTTTCCATTAGTTCAGATAGAAACTTAGTTCTATGATTGTTCCGTTTTCTTTGAAGCTAACTTCATCACACAGGTGTTTCATGAGGAAAATTCCTCTACCTCCTGGTTTATCAAGATTCTCTGGAGAGGTTGGATCTGGTAGATTCTGGAAGTCAAAGCCTGGTCCTTCATCCTTTACTACAAACTTAATTGTGCTGTCTTCTATCTCTAGAGTGAGCTGAACATTCTTAGATTTATCATTTTTGTTACCATGTATGATAGCGTTGTTGACTGATTCAGTAACAGCAATCATTATGTTACCATAGATATCATCGTTTAATTCGAAACGTTCTTTGGCGTTATCAATGAAACTTTCGATGATTCTAATGTTCTCTCCTAGTGAAGGAATCTCAATTTTTATTGAATCCATTATTGATTGATCCTTTTAAAGTACTCGTTAACTTCTTTCTTATAGTATGGACTAAGCTTAATTGGAATAGTCCTTAACAACTCAATTTCTTTTTCTTTTGTTTTGAAGTATTCTTCAAATTCAGGTGGGATGTTTCTGTCAATCGATTCGGCTTGTTCGCCTTCTCGTTCCTCATCTAGTTCCCTTTCCCTTAGAGCATCTTCCGCTTGAAGCATCCGGGTAACAATGTCTTGTTGTCTTCTGATCAACTCATTGCTAAGCCTTTTGTTGACAAGATCTTGTTCATTCTTCTTCATCTGGTTAATAATTTTATCCAGATTACCATTTCCTCCCCCTTCTTCTTGTCCTTCTTTCTCCTGGAGCTTCTGCATCTCTCTACGGATCATTTCCTGCTCAGCAGCAAGTTTAGCTAATTCCTCAGATAATTGTCGACCCGACTTACCACTTTTCTTCAGGTCTTGTATTTTTCTGCTTAATTCCTTCTGTAAATCAGACATTCCTGGCATGTTCTTTTGATTCTTTTGTTTGCCTGATTTTGGTTTTCCCATAGCATCTGCCATCTGTTGTTGCATCTGTTGTAATACATCATCAAGAAGTATGGATAGGTTATTCATGGAAGTCATGGCGAATTGTTGCTTGCTTACCGCTTGTGATCTGTTTCGGTCTCTTAATGCTTCAACACTTTCATCCATGTACTGATTCATAGATTCTACCTCTCTGGTAACAAAAGAAGAGATTTGAAATACTCTTTCAGCAAGAGCTAGTAAACTATCCTGAATAATTTTTGAGTCATCTTTGATTTTCAATTGCTGTTGGGAAAGTGTGACAAACCTTGGATCGCTTTGTTTTACACCTTTGAAATCATCCATTACTTGTTCCTGGTCGAATGAAAGCTTTACCAGATTATCTACAATGTCTCTTAAATCATCCAGGTTTTCCTGCATCATTTGCATTTCCATTCCAGCCTGCATCTGCTCCATTTTTTGCTTCATCTTATTCATTTGATCAGAAGCATTGTTTTGGTTTTCAGATGCTTTGTTTCTTTTATTCTTCTCAAGGTTCTCCTCACTGTTTTTCATTTCTTGTTGAACCTTCTCCTCTTCCTCATTGAAATCCTGCATTGGTTCAGGATCTTTTAGGTCTTGATTTAATTCCTGAAGCTCGTCAATATCCTCTTTTAACTCATTGAAGTCTTCCTGTAGTTCTTGTTGCTGTTGCTGCAGATCCTCTTTATCATTTTTCTTGTTTTGGGTATCTTCAGCAAGCTGCTCTTGTTTCTTTTGGATTTCGTCAAGTTTATTAATGGATTCATCAAGTTTAGATTCCATTTTCAATCTCTTGAATAACTCCAGTGCTCTCTCCAATTCGTTTTCTAAAGACTCCTCCTTCTTTTTGATGTCTTCAATTTGGTTTTGCATTTGCTCTACACTGGTATTTTCTTCTAGTAGCTTCTTGAGTTCATCGTAGAGTTTCTTTGTTTCTTCATCAAGAATTTCATCCATCAGCTCCTGAAGTTGTTTTACTTTTTCAGCAATTTTCGGATTTGGTTGTTGGAATTTCTCTTTGCTTTCATTTAGCGCTTTATTTTCTTGTTGAAGTTTTTTCAGTTCTTCGCTTAACTCTTCTTTCTGTTTGATCAGGTTTTCGAGAAGCTTTTCGTCTTGCCAGTCTAATTTTTGCTTGGTTTTGAGACGTTCATCAATATCTTCAAGCTTGTCTTTGATGTCTTTTGCTTTCTCCAAAGTCTTATTCAATTGTTTTTCAGCTTTTTTGCTGCTTTGGTCAATTTTGTCTGCTATCTCTTTAGAAGACGGTGTTTTGAAGGTATAAACCTGACTTTTGGTACTCTTGCTACCATTTACTCCATCATTATCAAATACTTCAACAAAGTACTCTAATGTCTGATCATCATTTAAACCCAAAGAATCTAATTGCCATTGGTGAAAATAGCTTGATGCATTTCTACCAGCCGGAATGTTAATTCTTTCAACTGTGTAGCTAGCATCACCTTGTCTTTTGAAGTTCAGAGTCAATTTTCTAATTCCATAATCATCAGAAATATTTCCTCCAAGGATCATATAACTGTATAATACAGTATCCAATAATTGGTCCACTGATAGTTTTGGATACTCATCCGCGATCACTTTATTGGTGTATTGGATTTTATTGACATTACTGCTACGCTCATTATTTAACTTGACTTCAAAATCAAAATCAGACATTAACCTTTTCTGATACTTAAAAAGTTGACCACTTTCTACTAGTCTCTCAACAACTTCGTCATTATTGACAATGTGCATACTGTCTGCTGACACTGTTCCGAAATTCCAGGTAGCTACAGTTCCCTGAGGTACAACTAATGAAGCAGAGTTACTAATTGTCTCATCTTTTCGATTTGTATAAGCCGGGTAATCAAGTTTTACGAAGTACTCCTTCAGTGCTGGTCTTGAGTAAACAGTAACTTGTTTTTCATCAGTTGTAAAGCCTGCAGCCTCTAAAGTAAACCTTGTGGTTGCTTGAATTTTTTGGAAAGTGTGAGTGAATGTATTTGTTTGATTATCAGACTGTTTCAGTTTTATTTTCCTGCCTCTGATATTAATATAAGCTTGTTCAGGAACGAATTTTCCCTCAATTTTTATATCCAAAACAAAATCTTCATTCTTGAATCCTTCGAGTTGCGATTCGTCAATAATAAATTCAAATGGAGCTTCAGGAACGAACTCAGTATCATACTTTATGATCCTTGTGGTACTTTCTGTTATGAGAGCTGGGACAAAGAGTAATATTAAGAAGAGAGCAATTCCTGGATATACCAAGTACTTCAAATATTTGCGATTCTTTTTAATTTCTACAGCCTTCTCAAATGAAACAACTTTTAGCTCATCAGTCTTTTGATCAATACTTGCGATAATAAGTTCGTTATCACTGTCGCTTATTTGTTCTAATTGTAGAAGATTCAAAAGTTTATCCTGAACCGATGGAAAGAAATGTCCAATTTGCTTTGCTGCTTCTTCATCATTTAGTTCCTTATCAAGGAAGATCAATTGATATAATGGATATCCAATCCATCTAATTGACATCAGAATCAGTGCTGCAATTGTTACGAAGAATAAGATAGTTCTGACAGATGAGTCAAACCTAAATGAATACTCTAATAGATTGATTGTCAGGTATATACATAGGAATAAAGTGGAAAGTATAAGCGTTCCCTTCACGAGTTTATTTAGGAAATACTTTTTCTTATAAGCCCTCAACTTCTGATGCAGTCTAGATCCTTCCATGTTGCTTTAGTTTTATGTATACTTCTTATAAACGCGAATTCATTTTAGAAGATTTTGAATAACAAATAAAAATAGCTGATTAATCACTTAATTTCCAGAAGAATAGGACAATGGTCTGAATGAATTGCTTCTTTTAGTATTAAACTTCTTGAAATTTGATCTGCCATGCTCTTTGATACAAATTGATAATCTAATCTCCAACCAACATTGCGGGTTCTTGCATCATTTCTTAATGTCCACCAGGTAAATTCTTGTTTGTTAGGATGCAAATATCTGAAGCTATCTACAAACCCCAATTCTAAAAATTCTGTAAACCAATTTCTCTCGGCTGGAAGAAATCCGCTGTTGTTTTTATTACCAACAGGATTGAAAAGATCGATTGGTTCATGTGCAATATTGATGTCACCACAGATTATAAGGTTTGGTGTAGTTTTCAGTAATTCCTCGATGTAATCCTTAAATTGTTGTAGCCAAACCAGCTTATATTGGTAACGAGCGGCACTGCGCGATGCAGATGGGACATATACTGAAATCACTGAAAATCGGCCAAAATCGCACTGAATCAGCCTTCCTTCGTCTTGATAAGTCTCAAAGTAAGCCCCGAGAGTGGCGTGTACGGATTTTTCAAGGGATAGTATCGCTACACCAGAATATGAGCGCTTTTGAGCTTCTTCAAGATAAAAGTGATAACCAAGTTCCTTAAATGACTGATAATCAATGAGTTCATCTGGACATTTTACTTCTTGTAAGCAGATAATGTCAGGTTTTACCTGATTTATCCATTTGTGGAGTCCTTTTCGGGTAGCACTCCTGATTCCATTGACATTGTAGGAAATTATTTTCAATTGAAGAACATCTCTTTTTCAAAATAGTCAATCACATGAATCTTTAGAAGCTTCTCTTGTTCCATCAAGTCGAAGGATGGAAGTTTCTTTTTCAGTTTCCAATGTGGCCACCCATCTTCATCAATTCCTTCCAGTTCATAGAAGCCAGAGTAACTGAGCACTTTGCAAATTGCAATGTGCATGAGGTCTTGCTTTTCCTCTTTGCTAAAAGTGATATTGCCTTTACCAAGTTCTTGAACACCGATAAGAAATAAAACAGCATTGAGATCATTGGGTTTCTTGCCAATGACAGATTCCAGCTGACTTAACAATTGTTGCCAACTGCGTTCTAGTTCCAGATCCTTTTTATACATCTTGTTGTTCTAGCTCTTCCCAAAATTCAATCGCTCTTCTCAAATGTGGAATTACGATTGTTCCTCCAATCAAAGTACCGATTGATAATATCTCTTCCAGTTCTTCACGTGAAACACCTAGTTCATAACAAGTTTGCAAATGATATCTGACACAATCATCACACCGAAGAACCAATGAAGATGATAGACCAATCATCTCTTTGGTTTTTTGATCTATTGCTCCATCGGTAAAAGCATTGGTGTCAAGATTGAAAATTCTTTTTATAACTTTATTTGATCCAGAAAGTATCTTTCCATTCATTTTGGATCGATATTCATTAAATTCCTGTACTTTATTCATTTTATCATCATTAGAAATCAAATATATAACCATTGATCAACACTGAAGTCTGGAAAGATTTTATTTCCTTGTTTTACCCCAGAATATGTTTTGTTTGCGACGATTCATTGGTTGCATCAGAAGAGTTTGTTTGTACCCATTGTTTACTGGATTTACCAACTTTTCAACCAATGGATGATCATTTACTTAAGAGGTTTGAAAACAAATTTGCTATTCTTCCACAAAGTGATTTTCAAGTATCATTATTAAAATTTCAATCTAAAGGATCTGCTCAGAAGCTTTTACATAAGCTTAAATATGAAGGACAATATGAATTGGGGGTATTTCTTGGTGAGATGCTGGGAAAGAAAGTCAAATCAAAGTATCAGGATTGTCATGAAGATATTGACTTGATAGTACCAATTCCGATTCATTCTTCTAAAAGGAAAATTCGTGGCTATAACCAAAGTGAGGCCATAGTTGAAGGTATGCTAAAGCAACTAGATCTTAAATATGATTTTGATAACCTCATCAGATATAAGAAGACAGCTACGCAAACCAAAAAGTCCAAAGTAGATAGATGGCAGAATGTTTTTGGTATTTACACAATTCAGAACACAAAATTATTTGAAGGTAAATCAATTCTGCTGGTAGATGATGTAGTTACTACTGGAGCTACAATGATTGAAGCAGCGGAATTGCTTATTAGAAATGGAGCAAGATCTGTATCAATTGCATGTATTGCGATTGAGGCATAAAAAAAGCCCCAGATAAACTCCGAGGCTTAATATTTTAATAAAGCTGAATACTAGTAGTTAGTACCTGCTCTAATCATTGCACATCTGAAACCGATAGTAGAAGTAGCAGAATCTTCAAATAAGAATCTTCTAGTACCTGGAGACATCCAGTAAGCTACATCTGCCCAGCTTCCTCCTTTGTAAACTCTTACTCTTCTTTCATCACCTGGAGTACTGCTTTCGCTACCGATGAATGAGTAGTTAGAATCGTAACCACTTTCCTCATCTAGGAAACCGTCTCTTCTAACAGGGTTTAAGTCATCAATTTCCTGGAATGACATAGGTCTGTAAACGTCCTGAACCCACTCATTGACATTACCTGCCATGTTATAAAGTCCAAAATCGTTTGGAGGATAATCGTATACATAAGTAGTGATCATCGCACCGTCATTTAGTTTACCAGCGATACCAGCATAGTCACCTCTACCTCTTTTGAAGTTGGCAAGGAATGTACCCATTGCTTTTCCATAAGGATTTCTTAAAGCATGACCATCCCAAGGGTAAAGTCTTCTGTGAGTTTGATTTTCATCTAACCACTGAGTACCGATCAATGCCTGCGCTGCATATTCCCACTCAGCTTCTGTTGGAAGTCTAAAGCTTGGTACTACAACACCAGATTCCAAAGGAATTCTAGTATCTCCACCTGACTCGGCTCCTGCGAACTCGTCAAGGTATCCAGCTTGCTCTGCTAAGCTTTGGTTAACCACAGTAGTTCTCCACTTGCAGTAGTCATTAGCCTGTCTCCAGTTAACTCCAACTACAGGGAAGAATCTAAAACCTGGGTATCTTAAGTAATGGTCTACATAAGGATCATTAAAAGAAAGTTCCTTAGCCCAAACACTAGTATCAGGAAGGGCGTTTTTGTAATACTCATCACCAGAATCAAGTTTGATGTAATATAGATACTCCAACCAGTTGATGTTTGCAATCTCAGTTTCATCCAGATAGAATGAAGCAACGGTCACAGTTCTTTCTATATTATCCCTTGAATAAACAATGTCTTCTTCGAACGTTCCAAGAACAGTTCTACCACCTTCAATGAATACCATGTTAGGTGCTTGAGGTTGGTCGTTATATTCACTTACCTGAAAACCGCCTTCTTCGTTGAAATACAAACCAGTTGTATTACTGAAGGCACCTGGACTCTGACTAGTTGGTGCACCTCCGCTAAAGCAAGAAGTTGCCAACACAGCCACAGACAGCATCATGGCAGATGAATAAAATGCATTCACAAATTTGTTCATAACCTGTTAATATTTAATACACGTAGAAAAATACTAAGAAATATTAATTTCTCAAAAATACCTACTAAACACAAAATAGGCTATAAAAATAGCCATTCTTATTTTATAATCTAATTTATATGAAAATATTGTGGTTAAATAAGAGTTTTTTCCGCTGATCCGACTGGAATAACCATATTTTTTAGGTGATTCATGCCTTGTTCTATGCCTGAAACACCTTCAATAATGAGCATAAATCTTCCCTTCATATCTTTTAATCTACACTCCTTTTGGTTGGATTGAACATAGCTCAAAACTTTCCCAAATTTTGGTGATTGAAAATATGCATCATCATTGTAGAAATAGCATCTCATGATACTGCTTTTGATGGTTAGTTTCTCCAGACCGATTTGAATTGCTAACCTTCTCAGTTTAATGCTTTCTATTAATTGAACAACTTCATCTGGCATTGGACCAAATCTATCAACAATTGATCCCGAAAACTTTGCAAGCTCGTCTTCTGATTTAATATTATCAAGCTTGTTGTACAAACTCAACCTTTCAGAAATATTGCTCACATAGGATTCTGGAATAAGTATTTCAAGATCCGTTTCGATATTACAATCTTTGGTAGTCTCTAATAATTCTGCCTTCTCAGTTAGTGTGTCAATAAATAGGTCTTTAAACTGTGTTTCTTTCAATTCCTGAATGGCCTCATCCAGAATTTTATGATACATGTCAAAACCTAGATCAGAAATAAAACCGCTTTGTTCTCCGCCTAATAAGTTTCCAGCTCCTCTAATATCGAGATCTCTCATCGCAACTTTGAATCCATCACCCAGATCAGAGAATTCCTCGAGTGTTGAAAGTCTTTTTCTGGCATCAGAAGAAAGCCCGCTTACTGGAGGAGAAAGTAAATAGCAGAAAGCTTTTTTGTTTGATCGTCCAACTCTTCCTCTCATCTGGTGAAGATCAGACAAGCCAAACATTTGTGCTCTATTGATGATGATTGTGTTTGCATTTGGAATATCAAGTCCGGATTCAATGATATTGGTTGAAACTAGAACATCAAATTCACCTTCAATAAATCGGAGCATTACTTTTTCCAGCTTGGCGCCATCCATTTGTCCATGCGCTATTCCAATTCTTGCATCTGGTACAAGCTTGTGAATGATATTTGCCACCTGGTCAATATCACTTATTCTATTATGCACAAAGAATACTTGTCCACCTCTTCTTAACTCATAACTCACTGCATCTCTGATAGTTTCCTCTTTGAATTCGTGTAGTTCAGTGGTAACTGGCTGCCTGTTTGGTGGTGGTGTAGAGATTATACTTAAATCTCTGGCTCCCATCAGTGAGAATTGCAATGTTCTAGGAATTGGAGTTGCTGTAAGAGTGAGAGCATCAACATTAACTCTCATTTCTTTCAATCGCTCTTTTACTTTTACTCCAAACTTTTGCTCTTCATCAATGACCATCAATCCCAAGTCCTTGAACTGAACATCTTTATTTACAATCCTGTGGGTTCCAATGAGGATATCAATTTTTCCTTCTTTTAAATCAGCAAGTACTTCTTTGATTTGTTTTGTTGTACGGAATCTGTTGATATAGTCAATTCTGACAGGGAAATTAGAAAGCCTGTCTTTGAATGTATGGTAATGTTGTAGCGCAAGAATGGTAGTTGGTACCAAAACAGCGGCTTGTCTTCCATTGCTCACCGCTTTGAATGCTGCACGGATTGCTACCTCAGTTTTACCGAAACCAACATCTCCACAAACCAGACGATCCATTGGATGTGGTTTTTGCATATCTAGTTTTACATCTTCAGTTGCAGAAGCCTGATCTGGTGTATCCTGATAAATGAAAGAAGACTCTAATTCTGCTTGTAAGAAATTATCTACTGGATAAGCATAACCTGGAGCCGCTTTTCTCTTTGCATATAAATTAATGAGATCGGTAGCGATATCTTTTACCTTTCTCTTAACTCGTTTCTTTTTGTTTTCCCATTCCTGAGATCCAAGCTTATTGATGGAAGGAGGTGTTCCTTCTTTTCCGCTGTACTTGGTAATCTTATGTAAGGAGTGAACGCTGACATATAGCAAATCATCATCACGATAGACTAATCGGAGTACTTCCTGTTTGTTACCGTTATTGTCTACAGTATCCATTCCGGCAAATCGCCCAACTCCGTGATCTATGTGTACCACATAATCGCCAGGTTGAAGAGTTTTTAGCTCCTTAAGTGTTAAAGCTTTTGACTTGCTGTGCTTCTCTTTGATTTTATATCTATGAAATCTATCAAAAACCTGGTGATCAGTGTAGCAGAGAAGTTGCATCTGATCATCAATAAACCCGGCTCTTAATCCAGCATTCAACTGATCAAAGTTTAAAAGCGGATCAACTTCCTCAAAAATGGTTTGAAGCCTTTCCAATTGCTGCATGGAATCTGCAGCGATGATTTTGGTATACCCCTTTGACTGGAATTCATCCAGGTTTTCCGCAACTAATTCAAATTTCTTGTGAAATGTAGGTTGAGGTTTAGCTTCAAATGTAAATGTTGTAGCATTTGGTAAGTAGAATCTGTTTCCAAATTCAACCTTGGCATATTTCTTTAATCCTTCTTTAAAACTATCAGTAGTTTCAAAAAGTGCTTCAGGACCAAATACTACTTGCACATCACTTTGATTAACAATAGACTCAAATGAACCGGATGCTTTTTGGAAGTATTGTTCAATAATATCTACAGTATGCTGATAATCTTTAATCCAGATTTTGCTGTTGTTAGGGATGTAATCCAGAAATGACTGTCTCTCCTCTTTTAATAACTTGGTTTGAACATTTGGAATAATATTGATTTCCTTCAAGTCCTCTTCTGACAACTGGCTTTCCGGATTGAAAGATCTGATGCTTTCTACTTCGTCACCAAACAATTCAATTCTGAATGGAAGATCCCTGGCAAAGGAAAACACATCTACAATTCCACCTCTTACTGCAAATTGCCCAGGTTCATATACAAAATCAGTTTTTTCAAAATCATAGGATAACAGCATATCCGTCATGAAATCTACATCTAGTTTGTCACCAGGTTTAGCCGTGAGTGTATTTGCGAGGAGTGATCTTTTGTTGATTACTTTTTCTGTAAGCGCTTCAGGATAAGTAACGATTAACTCTCCTTGCGAGGATTTATGATTTATTCGATTGAGAATATCAGCCCGCATTAAAATGTTGGCGTTCTCAGTTTCATCAAATTGATATGGTCTCTTATAGGATGTTGGGAAAAAGAGGACTTCTCTTGATCCGAGCAAATTTTGTAGGTCATTAAAAAAGTAAGCCGCTTCTTCTTTCTCATGAAGAATGAAGATATGATTTTGATGATTTATTTGAAAAATGCTCGCAGCAGTAATAGCATCCAAACTTCCAATGAGGCCCTTAAGTTGAGTAGAGGAATCCTCATTTGGTTTCAATGCATTCGCGATTGCCTGCATCAGGCTATCCTCTTTGTATAATTTGATTAAATCTTTACTCTTCACAATACTTTCTTGTAGTGGTTTGCAAAATTAGTGAAACAAATTCATCCTATTAATGGTTTGTTAAGTACGATAATAAGAAAGTGTCGGATTGAATTAAAATAAGTTGTAATTGTAACTTATTGATAAACAGGGTGATAAAAATTAATTTAAATTAACTACAAAATTTTTGTAACATTTCCAAATAGATTGCCGTTCTTATTGTCGAAAGGTTAGTAGTAGAAATCAAAAAAGAAACTTTCAAAGATATTTAAAAATAGGTTAGGTTGGTGATTAGGGCGTGTAACCGCGAGGTTCACGCCTTTTTACATTCTATGGCCTTATTCATTTCTTAACAGTTTTATAATTCCCGCATTATCTCTTTTTCCCCTACATTTGATTGGACATTCAAATAAATCAACTTATGAAAAGAATTTTAGTAGTACTTATCCTACTGACAGTTTCTGAAGTAGCATTTTCGTGGGGACAACAAGGACACAGAATCGTAGGATTAATTGCACAAAGACATCTAACAAAGAAAGCGAAAAAGAATATTCAAAAAGTACTTGGACATGAATCTGTTGCAATGGCCAGCAACTACATGGACTTTATCAAAGCAGATTCGAAATATAGACACATGTCTCCATGGCATTACTGCACAATTCCAGATGACAAGACTTATGAAGAAGCTGGAACTCCTGAGCAAGGTGACATAATTCAAACAATCAACCGTCTTATGGATGAATTGAAAACCAAAAAGTTTACGGACGAAGATGAGGCAATGGCTGTTAAAATGTTGATTCATTTAGTGGGTGATATACATCAACCTTTGCATGTAGGAAATGGCGAGGATAAAGGAGGTAATGACATTAAGTTGAAATACTTCTGGGAAGACTCAAATCTGCATAGAATTTGGGATAGCGGAATCATTGAAAAGCAGGGCTTAAGTTATGGAGAATACACAAACTGGATTCATCATGCTTCTGCAGAAGAAGTAGAAACCTGGCAATCATCTTCAGTTTTGGACTGGGCTAATGAATCTAAGAGCTACAGAGAACAAGTTTACGATTATCCTGAGAATGGAAAACTGAGCTACAGATATAATTACGAAAATATCGACTTACTAAATCAGAGACTGGTTCAGGCTGGGGTAAGGTTAGCAGGATTATTAAATGAAATTTACGGATAGAATTTCCCTTTTCGTCTTTTGAGAAGTAAATTCAGAACACAATTAATCATTACAATTAAAGACACCAGAATTTTATGTTTTCATCTCGGGATTTAGAACAGATTCAACAGAGGGGCTCTGATGTATCTGTGGTAGAAACACAATTAGAAAATTTCAAAAAAGGATTTCCATCATTGGAATTGAAAGAAGCACCAAAACCAGGAAAGGGTATAGTGGTTTTGGATGATTCAGAAATTAATAAGCTAATTGAATATTACGAATCTAAATCTCAGTCAATTGACATCCTGAAATTTGTACCTGCATCTGGTGCGGCAAGTAGAATGTTTAAGACACTCTTCGCTTTTCTTTCAGAATATGATGGGTCTGAAGAATCTTATGCGAAGCTTCAGTCCAATAATGGAAAAGGCTCTGCTTTTGAGTTTTTGAAGAATATTGAAGATTTCGCTTTCTATAAGGAATTAGCAGATAAGTTCCAGGAAATAAATGGTTCCTCGATGCAGGAGGCCCATGTTAAGAGAGAATATCATAAAATTGTTGATGCGCTTCTTTCCTCAAATGGCTTGTCATACGGAAGTTTGCCAAAAGGCCTTTTGAAATTCCACAATTATGGCGATAACTCAAGAACTCCAGTTGAGGAGCATCTTGTTGAAGGTGGCAACTATGCAAAAGGTAAAAATGATGTTGTGAAGTTACATTTCACGGTAAGCCCTGAACATTTAGATGGCTTCAAGGCACATGTTGATGAAGTTAAAGGAAAATATGAATCCATGTTTTCTGTGACTTATGACATTTCATATTCTATCCAAAAACCATCTACAGATACTATTGCTGTAGATTTATCGAATGAGCCATTTAGAAATGATGACGAAACTCTGCTTTTTAGACCAGCAGGGCATGGGGCATTATTAGAAAACCTGAATGAGCAAAATGCAGATGTTGTCTTTGTAAAGAATATTGATAATGTTGTTCCAGATCACTTGAAGCCTACTACTTACGATTACAAAAAGGCAATTGCCGGAATTTTGCTGCAGACACAGGAAAGAGTTTTCGGATATATTGGTGATTTACAAGGCGCTATTTCCGCTGATAAGAAATCTGAAATTGAGTCATTCATATTCAATGAATTATTAATAACGGATGATTCATATTCTTCGCTTTCTGATGATGAACAACTTGCATATCTAAAAGGCAAATTAGACAGACCAATTAGGGTTTGTGGAATGGTGAAAAATGATGGCGACCCTGGAGGAGGACCATTTTTCGCAACTAATCCAGATGGATCGGTTTCTGCTCAAATCGCTGAGACAGCTCAGATAGATCTTTCAGAAGCATCTCAAAAAGATGTTTTTGGACAGGCTACTCATTTTAATCCTGTGGATCTTGTTTGCGGTCTGAAAAATTCGGCTGGAGAAAAATTTGACCTGTTGCAGTTCAGAGATATGAATACTGGATTTATAACAGAGAAGTCAAAAGACGGCAAAGAATTAAAGGCGATGGAACTTCCAGGATTATGGAATGGAGCCATGTCTGATTGGATTACCATATTCATGGAAGTTCCGTTGATTACATTTAATCCGGTAAAAGCTGTTAATGACTTATTGAAAAAAGAGCATCAACAAGCTTAATCCCTGAATTTTTGAACTTTACTTTCGAAAGTTACATCCGTGTCTTTTTTAGCATGGATTTGAATATTGAGTAATAACTCATCAGCCCCGGCCTCAAAAGAGGCCGTTTTCATTTCTTCTATCAATTCCATTAATTCACTGTAAGGTCCTTCGAGGGAAGTTGAAAATGGGCCCACTTCATATTTGATGTTTTTGGATTGAATAACTTCAATTGCTTTATCCACTATAGAATAACTATCAGATACATTAACCGGAACAACCTGAATAGATAGATTCACATTCTTTTCCATATTGAAAATTGGTTTTGATCGAAAATTACAATTTTGGCCGAATCTAGTTATTTTAGGTAAACATTGATTGTTTAATTGTGATATGATTACAGTTCCTCATGCTTTTCTTTCTAATTCAGAAGTCAAAAAATTATTGGTTGATGGATTGAATTGTGTCATTTACAAATCAGTGCAATTTGATAATCCGGATAATCAAAGATATCTGGTGACTCATGCATTCACCTATGTAATTAATGGAGCACTCAGAATATATGATGAAAAGAGAGTCCAGGTTGTGCAAAAAGGAGAAATGATTTTTTTACCGAAGGGCTTATACATGATCTCTGATATCATCCCAGAAAATGAAGAGTTTGAGGCAGTAGTGTTTTTTCTGGAGCAAAGCCTGATTAATGATTTTGTGAAATTGAGTCTTTCAATTGAAAGTTCTCAAAATACGCCAAAACCTTTAATTCTTTCTTCAGATGACCGAATCAACGTTTTTGTTGAATCACTCATTACTATGTATGCATCTGGAAGCAATAATGAAATAACAAAACCAAAGTTAACCGAATTGTTGCATTTATTAATTGGCTCTGAATCTGGCCCTCAATTAATAAAACTACTCCATGTGGCGAATCAGAATGAGAAACAGAATATCAAATCCTTCATGGAGCAATATTTTGATAGACCCTTGAAGATCGAGGATTATGCAAATCTTACAGGACGAAGTGTTGCCAGCTTTCACAGAGACTTCAAAAGAGTCTTTGAAGAAGGACCTAAAAAATGGTTAATCTCAAAAAGACTTGAGAAAGCAAAAGAACAATTGGAACAATCTTCAGATGTAAATATTTCTTTGGTGGCTTCACAATCTGGTTACGAAAGTGCTTCACATTTTATTAAATCCTTCCAGGCGAAATATGGGGTGTCTCCAAAACAGTATATGATTCAAAACCATAAGAACCTGGGAATCGCCTGACTTCTGATCGAAAATCACAACTTTTTGGATTTTACCAAATTTTCCTGTCCTGATCTGGAGCAATTTTGAATTGTTGAACTTAAAGAATGAATCAAATGAAAATAGCGTTTTTAGGATTAGGAATAATGGGAAGCAGAATGGCCAAAAGGTTGATTGATGCTGGCATGGATGTGACGGTTTGGAATAGATCAGCTTCGGCATTAGATCAGTTTTGGAATGAAGGCGTTTCAGTAAAAACTGATATTAACGAAGCAGTTTTAAATGCTGATGTAGTAATCACAATGTTATCTACTCCACAGGTTATTGAAGAGCTGGCTTTTGGTGAAAATGGCTTTATAGCTGAATTAAAGGAAAATTCTATTTGGATAAACACCTCAACTATAGATCCAGAATCTGCCAGGCAATTTGGAAAAAGATCAAAAACCCAGGGAATAAACTATGTTGATGCGCCTGTAGCAGGAACCAAACAACCGGCAGAAAATGGTGAACTTGTATTCTTAGTTGGAACTGAACCTGAAACATTGGATAAAGTCAATCCTATTCTTGATGTTTTAGGCAAAAAGACAATTCATCTGGGAGAAATAGGAAGGGGATCCTCAATGAAAATGTTGATCAATTTAATGCTAGCACAATCAATGGCAGCTTTTGCAGAAACAGTGAAACTTGGAAAAGCCTTAGGCTTAGAGCAATCACTGATGCATAAAGTATTAACTAATACTCCAGTGGTGGCCCCTTTCATTGGAAATATTATTGGAAAACTGCAAGAGAATAACACTGAGGCAAATTTTCCACTAAAATGGATGTTGAAGGATATCCGTTTGGCACAGAATTCTGTCGAGCAGGATTTAGTTCTCACCAAAACTATTGAATCTTTGTTTGAGAAAGCAGAATCTATAGGGATGGGTGATCAGGATTTTAGTTCTGTGTATCATATGATTAATGCTAACAGCTAATCACCGTGCTACACCACTTAAACCATTTTCCGCCATATTGGCAACATAATTTCAAAAATCTGTCATTTTAACAGAATTTATTGATGTGGCATTGCGTTTGATATTTAGCGAGGTAAACGCGATTAATATCATGAATATAGATAGAAATTTGACGGCAAAATTGGGACATGTGGCTAATATCACAAATACCATAAGTGGAGGGATGAGCATGAATCATCTGGACGTACAGGCAAATGATGATCATTATCTGGTTACTGTAAAAGCTCCTGGTGTAAGTGTTGATTCATTTAGAGTGAGTGTGGATGATGGCAGGTTATTGGTACATCAAATGCTGACTGTAGAAGGAGATATTGATTTTCCTTATCTGATCAACTTTATGGAAATTCCATTTGATGTTAATGTAGAACTCATTTCTGCAGAATACAATGAGCATGGATTAGAAATCACACTACCATACAATGAATACGCAGACGGTTACCACAGAGATATAGAAATTGAGCATTAAGGAATTAGCTCTTCAATACTTGTAACAGCAAATTGGTGAGCGTTTCCTTATTGAGTTTATTCAAATATTTCTTCAACCCTTTGTGATCATCCTGAGCCAGGTAATTTTCAATTTCCTTACTTACATCCTCAGAAACTGCATCTTTCAATAATGAATTGAGTTGTTCATGACCATTCTTAAATGGCACACCTACAATATCAATCTCATCGATTAGGCTTTCAATAATTTCTCTTCCCTTCTTTTTGCAGGTTTCAACAGGTTTATATCTGGAGTTGCTGTCTCTTAATGCCCAGCTGCTGTAATCTATCTTTAGATCATTGATCTGTTTTATCCGTGCATCATTTTCGCCGAAAATGCTGGCCAATCGAGATTGTGCAGAACTTTTCCAGGCTTCAAGATCAAAATCCTCTTCATCCAGTTTGTCAATTTGCTTTCTTAAAACAGCGATATACTTTTCCGACTTTTCCATGGCTTACGAATCTGTGATCAATAATTCTAACGGAGCATTTGCTGAAAAGATAGTCTATATTCTCAAATAAAATTTGAGCCATTGCGTTTAAATGTTGATTTCGCTGGTATTTACCACGATATCATCCATCTGAATTCATCAAACATAAAACTATAACATCAATGAAGAACCCAATCTTAATCCTATCATTCTTATTGATTAGCTGTTCCGTATTTTCCCAGGACTCAGTCCCTATTAAACATAGAATTGAGACTGTTGATGGAAATATTTATAACGGAACTATTGTAGAAGAAACAGAATCAATTGTGAAATTGAGTACAAAAGCAGGAGAGATAACTATAAATAAATCAACGATTAGGCGCAGAAGAATAATTGACAGTGCCGAAATGAAAAACGGGAAGTTCTGGCCAAATAACCCGCAATCGGCCAGATATTTCTTTACACCAAATGGATATGGGTTAGAAGAGGAACAAGCCTATTATCAAAATGTCATGTTATTTGTGAATCAGTTTGAACTTGGTGTTACCGAAAACTTTTCTATTGGTGCTGGAATAGTTCCTGCTTTTATCTACGGTGTTGAGTCTCCCATCTGGTTTACCCCAAACTTTTCAATACCAGTTGTAGAGGATAAAGTTAATGTCGGAGTTGGTGGCTTATTTGGGACAGTAATTGGCCTGGGATCTGAGGGTTCGTTTGGTTTGCTATATGGGAATACAACATTTGGAACTAGAGATTCTAATATCTCCGTTGGTCTTGGCTGGGGTTATGCCGAGGGTGATTTTGTAAGTCGACCAACTTTCACTGTTGGGGGTATTACCAGGTTAGGTCCAAGAATATTCATTTTAGGGGAGTTTTATAATATCAATGATGAATTTGGTGGTAGTACATCTCTGGCTGTCTTGGGAGGAAGGTCCCTGATTAGAAGAGTGGGTTTGGATTATGGAATGTTTATGGTAATTGAGTCCGATTTTTTCAATGGAATTCCATGGCTTGGTGTAACTGTTCCTTTAACCAAAACCTGATTGTTTAAACGGGTACTAATTGTTGTCATAAGTCAAGATTTTTTATCAATGCAATTAAGAGACTTGCATAAGGATAAATCATCAATCAAATGACTTCCACTACCCAATGAAAAAATTGCTCATTTTGTGCCTGATCATCTTGCTAGGAATATCAAACTCCTTTGCTCAGGATCAACCTGATTCTACACAAGTAAAAATTGAAACGCTGGATGGCAATGTTTACCATGGTACAATCACTGAGGAAACAGATGATTTCATAATACTCGCAACCAAAGCAGGAATAATCAAGATTCAAAAATCAACTATCTCAAGAACTCAGGAAGTTAACCCAAAGAAAATGAGACGAGATAAAATTTGGGGTCCAAACCCTCAATCTACCAGATATTTCTGGGCACCTAATGGCTATGGTTTAAAACCAGGAGAAGCGTATTGTCAAAATTTAATGCTGTTTTATAATCAGTTTGCTGTTGGAATAACTGAAAATATATCTATTGGTGGAGGTTTTATTCCAGCATTTTTAGTGTTTAGCCCCACTCCAGTTTGGATCTCTCCCAAAGTATCCATCCCACTTGTTGAAAACAAATTTAATCTTGGTATTGGTGGCTTTTTTGGAACTACTCTGGGACATGGTGGTGGAGAAGATTTTGGTCTTGTATATGGTGCATTCACTTACGGTACAAGAGATTACAATATTACTGCTGGTCTTGGTTGGGGATATATGGAGGACGGATTTATTGATGGCCCGGCATTCAACATAGGAGGAATGGCCCGGCTTGGTAAAAAATTGTATTTGTTAGGAGAATTATATGTTGTAAATGACAATACTGGGACAACTAGTTCTCTTTTCACTTTCGGTGGCAGATCCATGATCAAACGAAACAGTGTGGACTATGGAATATTAATCGTAGGTGATGAAGGCTCTACTTACGCGCTTCCGTGGTTAGGAATGACTGTTCCTTTGAGCAAAAAATAATTTGAATTCATTTTAGCCACCTCAATTCTTGACTTAAGCCAATATTTTTCGCGATTTCTGGTATCGGTATTGTATTAAGAGTAGCATCATCAAACTAGAGACACAAATGAAAAAGCTACTAATGATTTGCATTCTGATATTTACAGGGTTAGAATCATTTGCACAAGATCAATCGGATTCAACAGAAGTAAGAATTGAGACCCTGGATGGCAATGTCTATACCGGTAAAATCCTGGAGGAAACAGACGCTATAATCAAACTTGCGACAAAGGTTGGAGAAATCGCAATTCGAAAATCTACCATCACAAGGAGACAAGTAATTGATCCTCAAAATATGCGTTTGGGTAAATACTGGGTTCAGAACCCTCAATCAACACGATATTTTTGGGCACCCAATGGATATGGACTAAAAAAGGGAGAAGCTTACTACCAAAATGTACTACTCTTTTTTAACCAGGCTGCAGTTGGAGTTACCGACAGGTTTTCAATTGGTGCTGGTATGATTCCTCTTTTTTTATTGAATGGAAGTCCAACTCCGGTATGGATTACTCCCAAGTTTTCAGTTCCGGTGGTTGATAACAGCATCAATGTGGGTGTTGGAGGGTTATTTGGGACTGTTCTTGGAATTGGTACCGGTGGAAGTTTTGGTCTACTATACGGTACTACTACTTTTGGTTCCAGAGACTACAATGTTTCAATAGGACTTGGCTGGGGATATGTGGATGATGGTTTCGCAGATCGGCCTACTGTTAACATTGGAGGAATGGCCAGACTCGGTCCCAAAATGTATTTCCTCGGAGAATTATATCTAATTAATGATGATTTTGGAGGAACCTTGGGGCTTACAACTATTGGTGGAAGATCGATGATAAAACGGGTTGGTCTGGACTATGGTGCATTTTTGATAAGTGAAGATGGGTTTCTATATGGAATCCCGTGGTTGGGAATATCAGTTCCACTTAGTAAGAATTAATTGTTGTTGTAAATAGAGATGGTGCATGAACCAAGAGTGTTTGTGCACCCTTCTTAACTAATTCGTGACCAATTAACTGTAGACTTTTTGAGGTTATCCACTTGGATTTTAATGGGACGGTATTTTTCAGATGTCAATTCAGGATCTTCATCAAGTACTTTCTTTGCACATTCCCTTGCTATTTGAAGAATAGGACCATCTTTCGCTAAATCAGAAACTAATAGATCCGCTACTCCACTTTGCATTGTTCCCATAATATCACCAGGACCTCTCAATTCTAAATCAGTTTCAGCAATTTCAAAACCATCATTGGTTCTTACCATGGTTTCAATTCTGATTTTAGCTTCTTTACTCAGTTTAAAATCACTCATCAAAATACAATATGATTGATCAGCTCCTCGCCCAACACGTCCTCTGAGCTGGTGTAATTGGGATAACCCAAATTTCTCAGAATTCTCTATCACCATTACAGTTGCATTTGGAACATTAACCCCAACTTCTATCACAGTAGTTGCGACCATAATTTTAGTCTCACCCTTCACAAATCTTTTCATTTCAAAATCTTTGTCCTGAGGCTTCATCCTTCCATGAAGAATTCCAATCGGGATTTTTGGGAAAGCTCTGCTGATACTTTCATATCCATCCATCAAATCTTTGTAGTCCAGCTTCTCTGATTCCTCAATCAGTGGATAAACAATATAGACTTGTCTCCCCAGCTTAATTTGCTCTGCAATAAATCCAAAAGCTTTTAGTCTATTGGTATCATAGAAGTGAATGGTTTTGATTGGTTTTCTTCCTGCTGGCAATTCATCAATTAAGGAAATATCTAAATCTCCGTAAAGCGTCATGGCCAATGTCCTTGGAATTGGTGTGGCTGTCATAACCAATACATGCGGAAATACTTCTTTATTTTTTTGCCAAAGCTTGGCTCTTTGAGCGACTCCAAATCTGTGTTGCTCATCAATAATAGCTAAACCAAGATTTTTAAACTTCACCTTCTCTTCAAGCAATGCGTGAGTTCCAACAAGTACATTTAAACTCCCATCTTCCAAAGCTGCGTGAATCTCAGTTCGTTCAGCTTTTTTACTAGAACCAGTTAACCTCCTGATATTAAGACCGAGTGCGTCACAAAAAACTTTGAGTCCATTGAAATGCTGTTCTGCTAAAATCTCTGTTGGTGCCATTAAAGCCACTTGAGCATCACTGCTGATTGCCAGTAAACCGCAAATAAAGGCAACTATTGTTTTGCCACTTCCTACATCACCCTGTACCAATCGGTTCATTTGCTGTCCGGAACGCAGATCTCTGTATACTTCCTTGATTACTCTCTTTTGTGCATTGGTTAATTCAAAAGGAAGATGATTATTATAGAATTCTGTTACCAGACTGGAATCATTAAAAACAGCACCTCTGAATTTATCCATCCTGGCAACCTTCATTTTTAATAATTTCAGCTGAACAAAGAAGAGCTCTTCAAACTTCAATCGATACTGAGCAAGCTGTAGGACTTTATTGTCATTTGGGAAATGAATGAATACAACAGCTCTTTTTTTATCCATTAGCTTATATTCCTGGATAATTTCTGATGGCAGTGTTTCCCTGATATGATTGACAGCATTTACCAAAAGCGATTTTTGAAACTTAGAGATCGCTTTGCTATCGATAAACTTCTTTTTTAATTTTTCCGACGTGTGATAAACTGGGGAGAGGTAGGCGGCCTGTTCATTTTTGGCTGTTAGCACCTCCATTTCCGGATGGGTGATATTGATTTTGCTTCCAAACCTTGTGGGCTTACCGTATACCACATACTCTACTCCTGGTTTAATCTTATTGGTGATCCAACTGATACCATGAAACCAAACCAGCTCTATAGAAGAGGTACCATCTGTAAAGTGACCAACTAATCTTTTTTTACGTCCGCCACCAACTAACTCAAACCTTTTGATTTTGCCTTTTACCTGAACATTAGGAAGAGAATCATCCAATTCTGAAAGTGAATAGAACTTAGTGCGATCCTCGTATCTGAATGGATAGTGCTGAATAAGATCCCCGAAAGTGAATATCTCGAGTTCCTTATTGATCAAGGTGGCCTTTTGTGGGCCTATGCCTTTTAAGAATTCAATTTTAGTGTCAAAAAAACCAGCCATTTTATCGGGTGGTAAATTATGAACAAACAGTTGATTTAGAAATAGATTTTTAAACTAAAGTGGCCATTACTACTGCCACTCCAATGTATTCAATAAATGAATCATATCAGTCTTGATATAATCTATTACTGGCCTTAATGAATCATTTTTTGTTGCTGTCTTGAAATATAGAGCACCTCTAAGGAAGTTTTGTGTGGAGTCCGTCACATGAAATTGAAACTGACTAGGAACTTCCCCTTCCAATTCTGTAACAGAAGCTACCATTCCACTTGGCAATTGAATAATGCTTTCTTCCATGGCGTATGCTTTTACATTATGTTGGGATGTAAGCTTATAAGAATCTGATAGATATTCATCTGACAATTCCTTGAGATTCTTAATTGGTTTATAAGTGATTTCAACATCAGCATCAAAATATGGATAGTATAGTTCAATCCAATACCTCTCACTAATCCAGCTGGAATCTCTCAATAGTTTCGCATGCTTCGAATATTCAAAAATGTATGGGAAGGTATCCGGCAGCATGGTGTACTGATATTCTGGAAGATCGATTCTGTTATAACCTTTTGGTTTTGGGAGATAATCTGTGCTGCAAGATGCTAATACAGTAATAACTGTAATAAGAAATATGACCTGTTTTTTCATGTGTGTATAATTGATTCCCAAAGGTCACATGCCTGCGTGCCGAAATATGGCACTATGGCATGCAGGCATGGAATTCGCAATATCCAAAAAACTAACCAATTGAGCCTTTTTGGTCTCTATATTCATTACCGGTTGTTGTTCGAAGATCATGCTCATTTCATTAAACGACTTTCTTCTCTTCTGGAGTAATGTAAACTCTAACGCGTTTGATTCGTTTTTGGTCTACCGCCACAATTGTAAAAACAAATCTATCAAAATCAATTTTCTCCCCGGCATTTGGAATCTTTGAATTTAACTCCAATAACAACCCTCCAAGAGATTCACTTTCCCCTTTGATCTCCTCAAATTCCGAAGCGTCAACATCTACAGCTTTACAGAAGTCATTCAAACTGGTTTTACCTTCAAAGATAAAGGTGTTGTTATCGATTTTGTTATATCCTAATTCCGAATCCTCATCAAATTCATCATTAATTTCTCCTACGATCTCTTCAATAATATCCTCCATGGTAACAAGACCTGATGTACCACCATATTCATCCACCACAATGGCCATGTGAACATGCTTCTCCTGAAAGTCCTTGAATAAATCGTCAATCTTCTTACTTTCTGGAACGAAAAGACCTGGTCTTAAAAGTCCTTGCCATCTGAAATCATCATCTAATTCAACATGAGGCAATAGGTCTTTTACATAAAGTATGCCTTCAATCTTATCAATAGTTTCAGTATAAACCGGGATTCTGGAGTAACCGTTTTTATTAATCTGATCCATCAACTCATGGAAATCTGATTCTATTTCTATAGCGGAGATGTCCATTCGAGACTTCATAACTTGCTTAACTGAAAGCGTACCAAAGTTTACAATACCTTTCAAAATATCCTTCTCCTCCTGACTGGATTCTTCATCCCCAGTTGTCATCTCCAGAGCATGATGTAGTTCCTCAACACTGACACTATATCCCTTTCTTTCAACCTTTCTTTCTATGACATTGCTGATGCTCATCAAAAACCAACTAATTGGTTTTAGTATAGTATAAAACATCCTGAGAAACCCTGACATTAATCTTGCAAAACCAATCCCGTTGTGACTGGCGTATACTTTTGGAACTATCTCTCCCACAAAAATGATTACTACAGTTGTCACAATAATCAATAGTCCATATACCCAACCTGATGGATTGGATGAACCAAGAATTACCCATGTGAGATAAGTAGAAACCGTAACGATCGAGATATTAATCAGATTGTTTAGAATCAGAATTGTAGCTAGGAGTCTGTGTGGATGAGTGATTAGATATAAAATACGCTTGTCACGATCATCCGATGAATCTTCGCAATCCTTTATTTCTTCTGGTTTTAAACTAAAGTAGGCCACTTCAGATCCCGATACCAGTCCTGAAAAAAGCAATAAAATCAATATTATCAATCCCAGTGCTACAACGGTTGTAACATCAAAGTTGGCTAATAAAAGTACCGTCGGGAGGGGATCGTCTGTTGTAGTTTCCAAAAATTTGTTGTTAGTTCAACATACTTTTAAAACGGAAGGTCGTCAATATCAGTTTCTGTAGATTCGACTGGTCCGCTGCTCACTGGGGTTCCAGCAGTGGCCACTGGGCTTGCAGCCTGTGATGAAGCGACATCTCCATATGATCCTCCTTCAGAATCAGATGGTCTGCCACCAACAAGAGTCATTTCTCTTCCAACAACTTCGGTAACATATCTCTTGATACCGTCTTTATCATCGTAAGATCTGGATGTAAGTTTACCTTCAATGTAAACCTGATTTCCTTTCTTTAAATATTTCTCAGCAATTTCAGCCAATGGAGTCCATAGAACCACGTTATGCCATTCTGTTTTAGTAACTCTCTCACCATCACGAGTCTTGTAAGTCTCGCTTGTGGCGATAGGAAAGTTTACTACCGCTCTACCATTATCCAAATGTCTTATTTCTGGATCTCTCCCCAAATTTCCTAAAAGAATTACCTTATTAACTCCTGCCATTGATCTGTCTTTAAATTAAATGTAACGAAAAAAAATGTTCCTTCAAATAGTTGTCCACCAGCTTGGGCTTAGGCAAATTTAGCATTTCATTTTCATTGTAAGCTTTCATATCTCCTAAAATCTCCTCAAATGGCCCAAAGTCCGATAATTGTACTACCCAAAACACCGCATTGATTCGTTGATGAGTCAAAATGTGCTTGTAAGGTTCAGATTGATCCAATAATATCAGATTTTTCAATTGCTCCTTTTTTAATGCTGATTCCAGCGAAAATGTTTCCGATTCCAGCAAAGGAAAATCAAATAAACCTTCCCAGATATCTTTTGGTCCTCTTTGCTTCATATATACTCCCTGCTCTGATACAATCACCAGGTAATTAAAGGTCCGTTTTCTAACCTTCACTTTTTTAAGTTTTACTGGTAACTGATTTTGCTGGTCTGTTTGGTTGGCAATACATTCCGTTGAAAAGATGCAGCTTTCACAATTTGGATTCTTGGGAGTGCAATGAGTTGCTCCAAACTCCATCATTCCCTGATTAAAGTTTCCTGGATCAGATTCTGGGATAAGTTGATCAAGTACTCCGTAAAATGATTTCTTGGATTTTGGGTTTGCTATATCATCATTGATTCCAAATAGGCGAGCGATTACGCGAAATACATTACCGTCCAACACAGGTGTGGGAAGACCAAAAGCAAATGAACCAATTGCTGAGGCAGTGTATTCCCCAATTCCCTTCAGAGATTTCAATTTATTATAGTCTGCTGGAAACTTTCCATTGTATTCTTCAACCACTTGTTTGGCACATGCATGTAGGTTTCTTGCTCTGCTATAATAACCCAGACCTTGCCACATTCTTAGTACTTCCACTTCTGGTGCATTTGCAAGATCAAATACTGTTGGATACTTGTCAGCAAAGTTGAGGTAATAAGGTAAACCTTGTTCAACTCTTGTCTGCTGGAGGATGATTTCAGACAACCAAATGAAATATGGATCAGTAGTTTCTCTCCATGGAAGTTCTCTTTTATTATGTAAATACCAATTAATCAGCCTTTTACTGAAACTTTTTTGATCAATTCTCAATTCTGTAATTTTATTTCTACAAGACGTTTTTTATTTACAACCACATTCTTAACTTTGGGCGCTGAAATCAGAAATTTGACGCTAAATCGTTAACAATTAAATACTTAAAGTTGTGACTAAAGCAGATGTAATAAACGAAATTGCAGAGAAAACCGGAATTGACAAAGCGGATGTACAGGTAACAGTTGAAGCATTTTTCTCTGTTGTGAAAAACTCAATGGCTGAAGGGGAGAATATTTACGTCAGAGGCTTTGGTAGTTTTGTCAATAAAAAGAGAGCTAAGAAGATCGCTAGAAACATTTCTAAGAATACTGCGATCGTAATCGATGAACACTACATTCCTAGCTTCAAACCTTCAAAGGTATTTACAGAGAAAATCAAAAGTAGTACTAAGATCAAATAGTGCATGTCGAAGCACCAACTACTTGTGGTTCTGATCGGGATTATCCTGGTCATTGGAATATACCAGCTTCCACGTGTTGTAGTTGAAAACGAAGCACTTGAGACAGCAGAGGTTCTTACTGAGCAACAGGAAACACCGGTAAGTCATGCCATGGAAATGCCTGAGGAAGCTGCAGAAATAGCAGCTAGCCTACGGGAGCAAATTTCCAATGGTGAAAATCCAAAAAATAGTATTATCTTTGCGGACTCTTTGGGAAGATTGTTCCTGAAGTATAATGAGATTGATAGTGCATCAAAGTATGCACAAAAGATATTTGAAATAGATTCTAGCGAGACAGCCAGAACAATGGCCGGTCTTCTAATGTATGGAATATTTGAAGTATCAAGTGGAGGAGGAAATTCTGCTCAACTTGGAGCCTTAACCAGAAAGTATCTGGAACCGGTGTTTGCTTCAACTGGAAATCCATCATTAAAGATCAAAATCGGAATGACTTATGTAGGGACTTCTAACCCAATGCAGGGAATTCTGATGATAAGAGAAGTATTGGAAGAAGATCCTAATAATACTGAAGCATTGTTCAACTTAGGTTTCCTGGCTATTCAATCCGGACAGATGGAAAAAGCTGTGGAAAGGTTTGAAAAAGTCATCGAACTGGAGCCTGATAATTGGAATGCAGTTCTCTATTTGGGAATTACATACATGGAACTAGGCCAGGTTGATCAAGCTAAGACGAAATTTGAATACATAGTAAATAAGAGTAACTCAGCAGTTTTGATGGAAATCGCTCAGAGTTATTTGAAAGAAATAAAATAGTATTTTAAAAACATTAAAAAGAAAAGATTATGCCTTGCGGTAAAAAAAGAAAAAGACATAAGATCTCTACTCACAAAAGAAAGAAAAGACTAAGAAAAAACAGACACAAGAAGAAGTAGTCTTTCGCTAAGACATCTTTTTAATCACATTAAACTGATAAATCTTGAGCGTTGAATTAGTTATCAATTCAACTCAAAATGGATGTCGAATAGCCCTTTTAAAGAATAAGCAAATAGTAGAGTACCACCAGGAAGAGGATGGTGCACAATTTAATGTTGGTGACGTATATCTGGGAAACGTACGTAAAGTAGTTCCAGGACTTAATGCGGCATTTATTGACATAGGATACGAGAAAGACGCTTTCTTGCACTATCTTGATCTGGGACCACAGGTACAGTCACTCAACAAATTCACAAAGTTTGCTTTAACAAGAAAAAACACCAGTGCGAAATTAGGCAAGTTCCGTATGGAGCCTGATATCGATAAATTTGGTAAGATCAATCAGGTCCTTACCAAGAATCAAAAAATACTGGTTCAGGTTGTAAAAGAACCTATTTCTACAAAAGGCCCACGACTATCATGCGAGTTGTCACTAGCCGGAAGATTTCTAGTGCTAGTTCCTTTCTCAGACGTTGTGAGTGTTTCCAAAAAAATCACTGACAGTAACGAGAGAAAGCGTTTGCTTCGATTAGTAAGCTCTATTAAACCTGAGGGTTTTGGAGTTATTATTCGAACGGTTGCCAACACCAAGGATGTAAAAGAACTTGATAAAGATCTTAGAAACCTTGTTGATATTTGGGAAAAGGGAATCAGAACCCTAAAAACAGCAAAAGCCCGGGATAAAGTTATTGGCGAGATGAATCGCGCCAACTCAATTCTTAGAGACGTACTAAGCGAGTCGTTTGATTCTATTACGGTAGATGATAAATCACTTCATTCTGAAATTAGTCAGTACGTACAAAAAATCGCTCCCGATAAAGAAAAGCTTGTTAAACTGTACAATTCGAAAGTTAAGATTTTCGAACAGTACAATGTTGAAAAGCAACTCAAATCCTTATTTGGTCAATCTGTAAGTATTGCAGGTGGAGGTTATCTGATCATTGAGCACACTGAAGCTCTTCACGTAATTGATGTGAACAGTGGAAATAAGTCAAACGCTGAAGATAACCAGGAAGCAACAGCCCTAAAAGTGAATCTGGAGGCGGCAAAAGAAATTGCTCGTCAGCTAAGATTACGTGATATGGGTGGAATTATCGTTATCGACTTCATCGATATGAGAAGATCTGAGAATAAACGTCAGGTTTTTGATAAGATGAAGGAGGAAATGAAAGACGATCGTTCCAAGTTTACCATTCTTCCGCTTTCCAAGTTTGGCTTAATGCAAATCACTCGTCAAAGAGTGAGACCTGAGCTGAATATTAAGACCAAGGAAGTTTGCCCAACATGTGATGGAACTGGTAAAATCTCAGCCTCTATTTTGGTTGGAGATCAGATCGAGTCTTATGTTAATCATTTCATGACGAAACAGAATGAAAAGAAATTAACATTGGCGGTTCATCCATTCTTGTATGCATACTTTACAAAAGGAATCTATTCAAGAAGAGTACAATGGTTCATGAAGTACTTCAGATGGATCAACATCATTGAAGATTCATCACTGGCAATTACGGAATATCATTTCCATAATTCTGCTGGAGACTTAATTGAACTTTAAAAATATTATTCCCTTGCAGTATTGTATCAAGCAATATTGCAGGGGATTAAAATTTCAACCCTACGTCTACTGTAAACGCTGTGCTTCTAACAGCTAGTTCATCATCTAAAGGAATCGTAGTATTTACCACATTCACCAAACCTCGGTTATAGGTAAACCCTCCAAACAAAGTAGTACTAACTCCAACTCTATATTCAACCCCTGCTCCTAAAATTGCCGAGGAATCAAATATTTGAAATTCATCAACCAAAACATACTCTTCAAGATCTGGCTCATCAAAAATCTTCACTTCCCCTGAGATACCAACCTGAAAGAAGACACTCATATCAGGCTGAATTTCATTTGTATAAAGTTTAAGAGTTATGGGAATTTGCAAATACTGAAGGTTATATAGCTCTTCCTGATTGACAAAACTTCCGCCATTTTCTCCGGTAATGGTTACCCCTACAGGTTTAGGCAAGAAAATTAAACCCGTACTGAAATAGTAATTATCAGTCATAGCATAATCCACTATCAATCCTAAAGAGAATCTTGTATTTACACCGCTACCTTCAACATCTAATGTATCAGAAAACTGATCAACTCTACTATTGACAAATGTGGGAGAAAATTTAAGTCCCAATTCCACCTGACTGAAAGATGCATGCGCGATTAGTATACCAAATAAGAGAAAAATGAGTTTCTTCATAGTAATTCGAAGCTTATTAAATGGCCTTTTCAAAAGGCTTTTCTAATTTTGATCAAAAATAGCCTTTAATAAAGATTTTTCGTATTAAACGGCAGAAAGTGTTTTAAGTATGAATAAATACAGATTTGTGTTGGCATCAATTATTTTGGTTGCCACTTTTTTAAGCAGTTGTGATAGCGACTTAGAAACATGTACTACGGTCCCCGAACAAGTTCCTGAAATAGAGTGGGTCAAATTTGATCATCTTGCGGTCGGTGTTTCTGAGGAGGAATTGGAAGTATTGCTGAAAACACACTCATCATACAGCAAACTGTTTTTATTATCTAATAAGTTTCCCAATTACGCAGCACTAGCCAAAAGTGTACATCATCTCACAAATAATCCTTCACTTGATACGCTCCGCATGGAAACTAATAATGCTTTCGGTGATCAGAAGGCAGTAAAGCAGGAGTTTGAGGAGGCATTTGCCAGATTAAGTCAATACTATCCAGAAACAAAGACACCAAAAGTTTATACTACTCTTACAGGTTTTGGAAAAGAGATGTACTTATCAGATTCATTGATTATTATGAGTTTGGATTACTATGCTGGTAGGGAAGCTACATTCAGACCTTTAGGAATTCCAGATTATATCATGAGAAGATATGAACCAGAATATCTTACGAACCTTGTGATGACCTACATTTCAGAAAATTACAATAAGGTTAATTCTAAGGATAATTCCATGTTGGGAGAAATGATTAGCTATGGAAAGACCTACTATTTCAATCAACAAATGTTGCCATGTAAGAGTGATACCATTATTACTGGTTTCTCTGGAGCGGAGATGGCTAAAGTTAAAGCAAACCAAGAAGTGATTTGGGCACACTTTATAAACAAAGAGCTTTTATACGAAACAAATCATTTTGTTATCAATAAGTATATGCAGGAGAGACCAAGTGTATATGAAATTGGTGATGAATGCCCAGGAAGGATTGGTAGATGGGTAGGACTTGAAATTGTAAAAGCTTATATGGATAAGAATCCAGAAGTAACCTTACAGGAGTTGATGGCAGAAACTGATGCTCAGAAGATATTTTCTAAATCCAGATACAAGCCTAAAAACAATTAGATCATTGAGGCAATTCAAATGAATTCTTTTGTGTCGCCCCGGTAAGAATATCATTTTGTAGTTCGATCATTTTATTCTTGTCGAAGAACTTTTCTGCGATGTTTCTGGCACTTTTTTGAGCATCAAGAAGCACATTAGGCGAATTCAAATAAGATTGGATTTTGTCAATAAATTCAGAAGGCTCATCAGGGTTGTAATAGAAACCACATTTGGAAGATTCGATTACTTCTCTTGTCCATCCGTCAAGATTAGAAATGATTAATTTTCCACTTGCTAAACCATCAAAAAACTTGTTAGGCGAGCCGGAATGTAAAACCCGTATGTTCTGGAAGCTAATATAAAATGCATCATGTTCTGCTATTAGGTTCTTCAGTTCATGTTGGTTTCTAAATCCCAGAACCTGGAAATTCCTGAGTGATTTAGATAAGTTAGAAATCTCCTCAAATCGGGCTCCAGCTCCAACCACTGTGAACTCAATTGGGAGAGATTGCTCCTCACAAAATTTTGCGACATTAACTAAATACTCAAGGTGATTAGCAAGGCCAACTGTACCGCAGTATAAAACTCTTAGTCTGGAACTATTTTCAATATAGTTGGGCTCAAATAGTTGGCTATCGCAAAAATTGGGAATTACAAAAACTGGTTTTGTAGGAACAATTTGCTCAACGTGATCCTTAATCTCCGGAGATAGTGCAACAATTTTATCTGCATTTTTATATGATGATTTCTCAAGCCATTTGGCGAACAATTTTATTAAAGGGTTCTTAAGAACTCCCATCTTTATTGGAGCCTCTGGCCATAAATCCCCTATTTCAAAGACATAAGGGATTTTTTTGAATCTTTTCAACCAAAGAGCAACCATACCGGTGCTTAATGGAGTAGTCATTACATAAGCATAATCCACATCATTAATTGAGCTAGATTTTCTAATTGCTTTGGAGAAAAACCTAATGAATGCAACGATCCTTTTAAAGAATGAGAAACTATTGTCATAAGGAATAGCCAGGTAATGAACCGTAATTCCTTCTATTTCTTTCGTAATATCATTTTCAGCATTTTGTGTGGTGATCATCGTGACCTGATGACCTTTCTCAACAAGACCTTTTGCTAAATGATACGATCGCACACATCCACCATCTTGGGGTGTCTTGAAATACTGATGGATGTAGAGAATCTTCATGTGTGGAATTATCCGGGTTTTGACAAAGCTAATTAGATTTATGCGTCGTTAACCAACTTTAAGATGAGCAATTATTGGATTGGAGAAGAGAAACATCGGATCAGAGCCAATGAAGTGGATTCCACAGGCTATGCAAGTTTTCCAGCACTACTAAATCTGATGCAGGATGTGGCTTGGAACAATTCGCAACGATTAGGCTACTCTGTCTATCATTTATTGCAGAAAGGATTCACCTGGGTTGTATCAAGATATCAGTTTGAAATATTTGATTACCCAAAGCATTTTGACGATGTAATAGTTAGAAGCTGGCCTTCAGGCAGAGACAGACTTTATACTTCCCGTGATTATGAAATACTTGATGAGGATAGAAATGTACTGGTTTCTGGTACAAGCCTTTGGGTGGTACTGGATATTAATAAAAGAAGGCCAATTCCAATCCCACCATTTTTTCAGGAATTGAAGTTTCCCGATGATATATATAGAAAGGAAATCGATAAATCTAAAATTCCGGAAGCAAAGAAAGAATCTTCTGTAGTCAAGGTGAGGTTTCAGGATATTGACATGAATAATCATACTAACAATGCGAATTATGTAAGCTGGGTAGTGGAGGATTTATACAATACTCTTAGAGAGATAAAGAAGCCATCATATGTCGATATCACATTTAAAGGAGAATCTGTGAAGGGAGAAACACTACAGACCTATATTGATTTAAAGCCTAATAATGAGTCAGTACACCGGATTGTGAGTCAAAATACTGGTAGGGACATCATCAATGCTCGTCTGAAATTCTAACAATCAGAAAAACGCTTACATAAAAACTACTGTCGTTTACTCAGGAAAACTGTCGTTTACTCATCTATTTTCTATTGCTAATGCCGTTTATGCACCTTAGTGTTAGAAAAACGCAGAACAAACACACTAGCATGAAAGATTTAAACAAAACAGTAGGATACATTTGGTACAACCCAGATTTCGAACTATATCAAAAAGGAAAGAAAGAAGAGTATGATGCTTTTTGTGACTCAAGCGCAAGAAAAGCAGAGTTTTCTTTAATTCTTAGATTAACTCCGGTTAATGATATGTTGGCTTACAAAATGGTTAAGGAGTTGAATGAAACTCTGGAAACATCAAGAAGTTACAAAGTAGCAATCTAATTCATCCGTTTATATAATTTTATTTTGCTATTTACTGGTCATTCATGAATTTCGGCCGCTAAACAACCGAAAATTATGGACTGGAATAGAAAATATTTAGGAGTAATGCTCCTAGCTTTGGCTTCATTATTTGGGTGTGACCCAAAAGAAAAGTCAGTTAGCATGAATAAAGCATTACCAAACGCACCAATCGCTGATAAACAAGATTCAGCAATTACCTTTCACAACCATACAAGATTAGACCCTTATTTCTGGATGAGACTTACGGATGATCAGAAAAGAGCTGAAAATCCCGATGCGCAAACCCAAAAGGTGCTTCAATACCTGGAAGACGAAAATGCTTACACCAAAAAGTACATGACCGACACAGAAGAGTTACAAGGTCAATTGTATGATGAGATTGTGGGTAGATTAAGTAAGAAGGACGAATCAGTCCCTTATTTCAAAAATGGATATTGGTATTACTCAAAATATGATGATGGTAAAGAATATAAGATCTATTGCAGAAAGCAAGGTTCTTTAGAAGCAGACGAGGAGATTTTACTTGATATCAACGAGCTGGCTAAAGGTTCTGCGTATTATGCTGCAGTTGGCTTGAATGTAAGTCCAGATAATAAGATCCTTGCATTTGGAGAAGACACATTAAGCCGAAGGATTTATACCATTAGATTCCTAAATCTTGAAACAGGTGAATTCTTACCAGATCAATTAGTAAACTCAACCGGATCTGGAAGCTGGGGCAATGACAATAAAACGTACTTCTACACAACAAAAAATAAAATTTCTCTTCTTTCTGAGAAGATCTGGAGACATGATTTGGGATCAGACAAAGATTTATTGGTATACGATGAAAAGGATCCCACAAACTACATTGGTGTCTATAAATCCAAATCGGATAAATATGTGATTATTTATTCCAACAGCACACTTTCTTCTAAATATCTGATTCTGGATGCGGATCAACCAAAAGGTGAATTCAAAGAGTTTACTCCAAGAGAAGAAGTTCATGAATATGCGATTAACCACTTTGAAGACAAATTCTACATTCTTACCAACTGGGAGGCGCTTAACTTCCGACTAATGGAAACTTCTGTATCCGCCACAGAAAAGAAAAACTGGGAAGAAGTAATTGCTCATAGAGACGATGTTCTTCTTACGAAGTTGGATATTTTCAGTGACTACCTGGTTTTGAGTGAAAGATCAAATGGTTTGAATCAAATTAGAATTATTAACCAGAAGAATAACGAAGAGCACTACATGGAATTTGATGAGCCTGCATATATCGCCAGGACGTCAACTAATGTTGATTTCAATACAAATAAATTAAGATTCATTTATTCATCTCTTACAACTCCTTACTCCACCATCGATTACGATATGGGTGCTAAAACGAAGGATATAAAGAAGGTGGATGAAGTAGTGGGTGGTCATAACCCATCTGACTATGAAACTAAGCGATTTTTTGTAACAGCCAGAGATGGTGCTCAGGTACCAGTTTCTATTGTTTATAAAAAAGGGTTTAAACAAGATGGAAACGCACCGTTATTACTATATGCTTATGGTTCATATGGCTCAACTATTGATCCTTCATTTAGAAGCAGTCGATTAAGTCTTTTGGATAGAGGTTTTGCATTTGCAATTGCCCATATCAGAGGAGGTCAGGCAATGGGTCGTCAGTGGTATGAGGATGGCAAAATGTTTAAGAAGAAGAACACATTCACTGATTTTATTGATTGCGCCAACTATCTGATCGATGAGAAATACACCTCTGCAAATCATTTATATGCTCAAGGAGGAAGTGCTGGTGGATTATTGATGGGAGCAATTGTAAATATGTCTCCGGAAACATTCAACGGAGTGATTGCTGCAGTACCATTTGTAGATGTGGTGAATACTATGCTTGACGAAACTATTCCACTTACCACTAATGAGTTTGACGAATGGGGAAATCCTAAAAACAAGTTATCCTACGAGTACATGTTGAGTTATTCTCCTTATGACCAAGTCAAAGCGCAGAATTATCCAAGTATGTTGGTCACCACAGGCCTATTTGACTCACAGGTTCAATACTGGGAACCAGCTAAATGGGTCGCAAAACTAAGAGACATGAAAACCGATGATAACATCCTTCTACTTGAAACTAACATGGACGCAGGACATGGAGGAGCATCAGGAAGATTCAAGCAATATAAGGAGACTGCTTTGGAATATGCGTTTCTAATGAAGCTTGAAGGAATGGTTTCGGAGTAGAAATAAGATTAGACTCTAGATATTAGACTTTAGACATTAGACTAATTAAGGAGGAGTCTCGCAGAGACTCCTCTTTTTTTATTGTATTATTAAGTCTTTGTTCTTTAATCTATTGTCTTTTGTCTAACGTCTATTGTCTAAAATCTACGTCTAATCTCTTAAAACAAAAAAACCGCTTCAACTGATTGAAACGGTTCTTACTAAATGTCTTGTCTTTCTAAACTTTATGCAGTTGCTCTAAGTACTCGCTCTACTAAGTTATGCCTTGCATTATTTAGCTCCTTTACTAATTTATACGCCAGGATGTCTGATGCATTATTTAGTTTCATTATCAAGGAATACTCATCTTTCTTCTCACTGGATTCAGCAAAAAAATTGAAGTCATCCAAGCTTCCTTTCTGGTACATAGTGGTATCAGGATTATACCAGATATAACCTGTGATTTGTGGTTTCGTTTTCATAATTCTCCCTATGCTTTCTAAGGCGGTAATCGTAAAAATAACGTAAACCCAAAAAATTATTGGGTTGATGAATGGAAAAATTATCAGACAGCTTCTCTTAGGTCGTCATTTACATCACCATCCAATACTTTCTGCTTCATGTTATTCAGGTCTCTTACAAGCCTGTAAGCCAAAAGATCAGATTGGTTAGTCAACTTAAGGATAAGGGAATAGCCTTCCTTTTTTCCACTACTTTCATAGAAGAATTGGTAGTCTTCTTTACTTCCTTTTTGATACATACCTGTCTCGGGATTGTACCAGATGTAACCTGTGATTTTGTTAGTTTTAGTCATAGCTCGTTAACTTAATACATTACAAAGTAAACGAATTTTGTCATAGCAACTGTGCCAAAATCGTTTAAGATCCTGCCAATAGGATCTATGTTCATTAACGATTTATTCCCGTTCATGTTGCCATTATTCAGGTTCATGCAAAGACCCCAATTTAAATAGCGTATAACGTTACTGAAAAAAAAGTAGTAACTGGAGGTCCCTTTTGTTTCTTTAAATCCCCCTTTAGAGCTGTTTTATAGCTGATTCATGATTATAGAGGCCAATTATCAACGGGCCATTCGTTGCTAACGGTTTAAATAAAAAAATATAATTGAAAAGCAGTTGAAGGAATCTTTGAATCACCAAAATGCAGGATAATTATCGTTTAAAACCTTAAATTCGATGAAAGTATTAAAATCGCAGTTTAGCGGTAATTCATCATAAGCCATGAAAACCATTAGTTTATTGAGTCTTTTCCTTATTTCTGTGAGTGCTAAATCTCAGCTAAACCAATTGTATGGTGTTTGGGTAAATGGATCAAATGATGCTTTCGTATTATATGATTCCTCCATATATCAAGGGGTGGTTACAGAATTTAATGATCATCAAACAATGTTAAGAGTAAGTCTGAAGTCAGATACCTTGAAGTTTTATAATTCAATATTATCTTATGATTTTAAACTGATTAATAACTACGATTCTGTCCTTGTATTGAGACCAATTTCTGAGCAATCAATAAATGCTTTTGGGAAATGGGATGTGTTATTTCGTAAGCAGGAAATAGAATTATCCAAACTCAAATCCTTTCAGCTAAAATACGAGTGCTACTCATGTGAATCATTCGACATTGAGATAATTGAATCCGGGAGATTCCGAAAAACAAAGTACTTAGGTTTTGATACCCTTTATTATGAATCGGTATTGGATTCCATTCATATTCAGAGTTTGGAGTATTTGATCAGTACTTCATTTTGGAGTATCAATGATACCGATGTAGATAAATCAAATGTCCTTTCAATGTCACATTCAAAGTATACTTATGATATTAGGATGAGTGATTACCATAAGTCATTTTCAACTTCCGCAAGACCGGTTTCCCTGAGAGCATTAAATTTTTATGTACTAATGTATTTGTGCCAGGAATATGAAATGGAAAAGGTTGAGGGATTTAAATTACGAAACTAATCTGGTAGAGTTTAGTCTGTTATTCACCAGCAAGCATATTCAATGAATGAATTGTATTAACTATCTTAACATATGTTCTTACGAAAACTATTTTCTTCCAAAAACAAATTTGCCTGGGTACTAATAGATCTGGTGATTGTGATTATTGGGGTGTATTCAGCATTTCTAATTCAAAGTTATTCGCAAGCGCAAAAAAACAAGAACGATCAGGAACGAGTATTGACGGCACTAAAAATAGAATTGGAATACTTTCGATACCGCATGTTTGAAACTTCAATGGGGATGAGAGCTGACGTAAGAGAATTTGAAGCTACTAGAGCAAATAGCTCATATACAGATTTTTCCGACTACAGATTTATAGAACCTCAATATGATTATCAAACAATTCAATACGCCCTGAATCTGCAAAATTCAGAGCTGGTAGATTTTGAATTATACAATGCACTGCAATCATTGTTCGTTGAGATCAAAAAAGTGGAACATGTTGAGAGGCTACTGACGGAAACTTCCAGGAGATACGAAACCATCCCAGAAGGTTTGAAGAAAACTTCGGAACAATATATAATAATGGATGCTCGCAATAAGGATAATTTTACCAGGTTCATCACATCCATAAGAGACCGTGGGCAGATATCAGGGAGAATTTCTGTGGCATCACAGGATGCTTTGCAATTAATTAATTCTCTTCTAGGAGCTGAAAAGACAAAAGAAGTGGAGCGAAAGATTCTATTTGACAATGCTCAGTATTTTGAAACTGAGGAAAGTGCTGTTCAGCTGGGAATGCGGATGTTTCCAAATTTCACAGAAGAAGAGATTAGAAGTATTTACCAGGAATGGGAAAAATCTAAAGAATCAAACAAATGAAAAATACACTGCTTGTATTCATTATTCTTTTGATTTCCGGCGCGTCATTTGCCAAAAGAATTGAAGGCAGAATATTCTATAAAAACGATACTGTGGATGTATTGATGAATGTTCCGATGAGTCTCTTTGGGGCTAACCCGGAATTCATCAAGATGCAATACAGAATAAAATATTGGGGAGAAAAAGGAACAAAATATACGCTTAAGGCTCATGAAGCGGAAGGAATAGAATTCACAATCGGTAGGAACACTTATACCATGTTGTCAAGACCAAATAATCTGGGTATAGGAAACTTGTTGGTGAATACTACACACATATTTCTTATTTTGGAAATAGACGGGCCCATGAAATTATTCACATATTTCTACACCCAGAGTTCTGGGGGAGGACCAAATTCTGCACCCGTAACTACTATTGTAGCGCAGGATGTATTACAAAAGTTTGACGAACCACTAAAACAACCAGCTGGACTAATGTTCCGCAAACATATGGTTCCGTATTTTGAGGACTGCCCTGAACTTGCTGGAATGATAAAGGAAAAGGAGTTTAGAAGGGGGGATATTGTCGCGATTGTGAATTTTTACAACAGTCATTGTTATTAAATGGAAAGCTTATGAAATTATTTAAAGGATTAGTCATAGTATGTGCAATGGGAGTTTTTACGGCGGCTCAGGCACAAAAATCTCCGGAAGAATTAGGTGAGCTATTTCTTACAGCTGTGAGAGAAAATGATTCAAATAAACTCAATGCATTAATTCCTGATTTAGAAACATTGTTGGCCTTTTCCAAAAAAATGGGGATGAGCAAGAATCAATCTGAAATTGATGAATTCAATGAGAAGTATCCTGGAAGGGTTGAGAAGTTTATCCAACAAATTGAAGAGATGAAAGAAAAGGGTGTAGAAGATTTCGGTATTAATTGGAATGAAGTAACATTTGAAAAAACGATGGTTGAGAATCGAGAGATCAACCCACCTAATCAGAAAAAGCCTGTGAAAGTGAAGGATCTTACCATCAGCTTTAATTATGCAAATGAGTCATTCACCCTGAAGTTAAGAAGTGCTTTCGATTATAAAAAGATCTGGTATGTTGGTGGAGAGAAGCCGCAACTATATGATAGGTAATGAGCTTTCAAGACAAGTTGGTTGATCGGTTTATACAATCTCCAAAACACTTGTTTTTGGTAGATGGTATTGGAGCTGCTGTCTCTGCGATTTTATTGGGTTTAGTGCTGACAAGATTTGAAAGCTTTTTTGGGATACCAATTAATGTATTGTATCTACTAGCAGCGATCCCATGCTTTTTTGCTTTTTATGATTTACTGGGGTACATAGGACTTTTTAAAAACCAGATGTTCATAAGGCTTATTGCATTTGCGAATATTGCCTACTGCCTTTTATCTCTCGGTTTAGCATTTAGTCATATCGATAAATTGTTGATACCTGGCTGGCTTTATCTAATTGGTGAAATCTTAATTGTAACTCTCCTGGCAAGCATAGAGTTGAAAACTGCTAAAAAGCTAGTTTCAGCATAGATTCATTATTTTTAATGAAATGGAATCCGAAAAACCAAGAATAGCACGACTTACCGCAATAATCAATCAGCTTCAATCTAAGCGGATGATTACGGCAAGAGAAATTGCCGACAAGCACGGAGTGAGCATTCGTACGGTTTATCGTGATATCAGAACCATTGAAAATTCTGGCGTTCCAGTAAGAATGGTTGATGGAAAAGGATATTCTTTGGTGGAGGGATACCGGCTGGCTCCTGTTTCGTTTACTGAATCTGAAGCTAACGCTTTAATTACGGCAGAACATATCATCGCCAGAGACAAAGACAAATCACTGATTGATGAGTATAAAAGTGCTCTGATGAAAGTGAAAGCAGTTTTACGCTACTCACAGAAAGAGAAAACCGAAATATTGGGGGACCGAATTCAGATTAGGAATAACCCTGATAATGAGCAAACCAGTAATTTCCTGATACAGCTTCAATCTGCATTAACGACCTATAAAGTAGTAGAACTAGATTATCTCTCTCTGGAACATCAGCCCAGCAGACGGGAAGTTGAGCCATTTGCACTTTTCAGCACTCAGGGAAATTGGATACTTGTTGCTCATTGCAGGCTCAAAAATGCATTCCGTTCTTTCCGCCTAGATTGCATGAGAAAGATTGACATCAAAGAAGAGCAATTTGAGCCTCATCCCATGACACTTCAACAATATTTTGAAGAATGTCGAAAAAGTAGAACTACCCCTGACATACCCTTGACACAAGACCAAAATACTTTAGCATAAATCAAATCTTAAACATTATGCAAAAAGTAAAAATTGAACCATTCTATGTGATTGGTCTTGCTATCAGAACTACAAATGAAAATGCACAAGCTGCTACAGATATTGGCAATTTGTGGGGAAAATTCCTGGCTGAGGACATCAAATCGGTGATTCCAAATAAGGTGGATGATACCGTTTATTGTCTCTACACCGAGTATGAAAGTGATTACACCAAACCATACACCACAATTTTAGGGTGCAAAGTCACCAACCTGGATGATGTCCCGGAAGGCATGGTAGGCAAATCATTTGAAGGAGGTGATTACACAAAAATGTCAGCTCGCGGAGATTTAATGAAAGGGTTGATTGTTGATAAATGGAATCAAATCTGGAACATGGATCTGGACAGAAGGTATACAGTGGATTTTGAAGTCTTTGGCGAAAAGGCCCAGAACCCAAGTGACGCAGAAATTGACTTTTTAATATCGATCAATTAGAATCTGATGATTAGAGAAGTAGAAAAATTTTACGAAGAAAAAGATGAGCCAAACAGAGGTTGTTTATTGGCACTTCGTAGTATCATTCTCGAGCTGGATTCCAATATGACAGAAACGCAGAAGTGGGGTATGCCCTGCTTCTGTTATAAGAAAAAGATGTTTTGCTACCTGTGGGTGGATAAGAAAACCAAAGAACCATATATTTTGGTAGTACATGGAAAACTCATTGATCACCCAATGCTTGAAGAAGGCAATAGAACAAAAATGAAGATCATACGGGTAAATGCAAATGAGGATATACCTGTGGAACCTATTTTGGAAGTTTTGAATATGGCATTGGAGATTTGTAGAAACTGATATTGCCAATTCTATTTTGGTTACTTCTTTGTGAACTCATAAATTCGAGAAGTACAGTATCTTTGCAATAGAAAATCAATGATTTTTGTTTGTAAACATGAACTATCAGTTAAAAACCTTTTGTCGACTTGGGTTGATGCCCACCTCTATTGCTTTAATTCTTCTTTTATTCTATAATGATGTCAATGGTCAGAATGATTGTACTGGTTTTGATGTAAATGAGGAACTAATAGCATTTTATCCTTTCGAAAATAATGCAGATGAAGATTTAGGTACAGGTAACAACGGAGCTATATATGGCGCCACCATTACATCTGATCATGAGGACATTTCCAATTCCGCTTATTACTTTGATGGAACTGATGATTATATTCATGTTGGTGACCATTTTGATCTAGGCGACTCAGATTTTACTATCTCATGTTGGGTGAATGTACATGAGTTTAAAGATTTAATTCCAGGCACGAATAGTAGAGGTGGCTGGATTGTAAATAAAGGTGTTACCATTTTTGGATCTCCCAGAAGAGCTGGATACGCTTTAGACGCAAGGAAACTGGATGGTGAGAATTATTTTTACTTCTTTGTCGGGGACCAATCGGATAACCTTTACAATGTAAATCATAGTGGATACGAAGAAAATGCTTGGTACAACCTAATGGGAATAAAGGAAGAAAACCAAATTTCATTATATGTGGACAATAATCTTGTTGCTACTTCAGATTTTTCAGGCACAGTAAATGTCAATACAAATATCCCTCTAGTATTCGGTTCAATAGATAAGTTAGGAAATGATATACCTGGAACTACTTTTTTCCACGGAGTGATAGATAACGTTAGAATTTATACAAGGGCCCTTAATGAGGAAGAAAGGTCTTGCTTAATTGATGAATGTATTGCCCCGATTGTAGATATAGGAGATGATCAATTTGATTGTCAGTCGGGGTTAACTCTGGATGCATCTAACTCGAACGGAGATTATTTGTGGAGTGATGGATCAACAAACTCCTCATTACATGTCACCGAGAATGGCGAATATTGGGTAATGGTATCAAATGATTGTGGTGTTGCAACAGACACAGTGACTGTGGACTCATATGCTCCGAGCATAGATTTAGGGCCCAGCAGGACAGTTTGTGATACGTCCACGTTAATTTTGCAACCGGATTTTACAAACTTCACAACCTATATGTGGCAGGATGGCTCAGATAATCCAACTTTCGAAGTTTCGGAATCCGGTACATATTGGGTTGAAGTGTCTAATCACTGTGGTTCAACAGTGGATTCTATAGAACTATTTTTTCCAAACTTTGATAACCTTGAGATTCCTAATGTGTTCACTCCAAATGGAGACGATTTCAATGAAACTTTTACACTTGATGAGAGGTTATTGGGTTCTTCAATTAAAGTTTTTCAACGTACGGGAGAAATGGTTTACGAGTCTTCGAATTACCAGAATAACTGGGAAGGAGATAATTTGCCGTCTGGAGTTTATTTTTGGCAAGCAAATGGTGAATGCAACATAGAGTTAAGAGGTGTGTTAAATATAATTCGCTAAATAACAGTAAACAAACAAAAGCCCAGTGCAATCCCCAGTAAAAAAGATCCGGTTCCAACAAAAACAAGGCACTAAATCCTTTTTTGATTTAGTCAAATACTCGGATTTGATGGCTCTTCAACCCTCCGATCACAACCAATTTGAAAATCATAAGCTGTCTTTTTTTGCGATCATTTTTATCATTGATGGTACTGGCAAACACTGTATCAACTTTCAGGATTATTCATTTGGGAAGGGAACTTTATTCACAATTGGCAGAGATAATATTCACAAATTTTACCAATGTGAAGCAGAAGGATATATCCTTGTTTTTACTGAAGACTTCATTGTGCAATACATGAGTGAAAAAAATGCTTCACGTGTATTTCAACTTTTCAATGAATTACTCGCGTCACCCAAACTTGATCTAAATGACGAAAATTTTACTCAACTAAAGGGTTACATAAATGCTATAAAAGCTGAATTTCAGCAAATCCAGGACAATTTTTCTCCAGAAGTCATTAGGAATATCCTACAGATAATATTCACTCAGATACTGCGAATTAAATCCCAGGCAAATACTGTCTTTACAGAAAATAAATACCTCACCCAATTTCTAAAATTTCAAAAGTTGGTGGAACAACAATTTCACCAGCATCACGATGTAGCCAGTTATGCAGATCAGTTAAATATTACTTCCAGAACTTTGAATAACATTACAAATAGTGTCGTTCAAAAATCAGCGAAGCATGTTATCAATGATATATTATTATCTCACATCAAAAGACTACTATTAAACTCTGAATTAACCATCGCGCAAATTGCCTTTCAAACAGGTTTTTCAGAAGTGTCCTATTTTTCAAAATTCTTTAATCAACACACAAACCAAACTCCAAAATCATTTAGGCATCCCATTATGTAACCAAAAGGTTCATAATGTTGAATTTTCTGATTATTACCATTAAAACGCCTATTTATATAAATTATTGATCTATTAAGTTCCCATTTTTGCAATAATCTAAATCCAAATTATTAAAAAAATGAAGGCAACACTAATTGCAATTACATTGCTGACCCTAACAACAGTTGGTAATGCAAAAGGAAAAGCTGATGAGCAAGCGGTGCGAGCGTTTTATGAGAAAGCACTCACTGTAAACAATGAAACTACACCAGCTAAGGTTTTTGATGAAATCCTGGCATCAGGTTATGTCTCAAATGGTTCAGCAGGAAGCAAAACAAAGGAGCAGCTTGTTGGCCAACTTGGTTTCTTTTGGAACCTGGTTCCCGATCTGAAATGGGAGATTCAGGAAATTATCAATACCAAGGAGCGATATGTCGTAAGAAGCATTGCTACAGGCACTCCAAAGGGAGATTTCATGGGAACTCCAACAGATGGTTCAAAATCATTTAAAATCATGACCATTGATATACATACGGTGAAGGATGGCAAAATTCAGCAGACTTACCATGTGGAGGATTGGATGACTGCTATTGGCCAGCTTGCATTACCAAAACCAAAGGATATTTCTCAGGAGACCATGAATACTGCAATGGCTTTCATCGAGGCAATGGGCAAAGGTGATATGGAAAAACTTGTGAGTCTGATGCATGACGATATGGTTTGGTACAATGAAGGAGATAAAGCAATGCCATGGATTGGTCCGTGGGAAGGAAAAAAGGTGATCTTAGAAAAGTTTATGCCTGCATTCGGAGCTAATTTCAAAACTATCAAGTGGGAACCAAATGATGCATTATCAAGTGATGATACTGCAGCATTTTTCGGAAGAATGATTGGTGAGTTGACCAGCACAAACGAGCAGACAAGTGAGTTTACTTATGCACTGAGGGTGAAGGTAAAGGACGGTAAAATCATTTTGTGGAATTGGTTTGAGGATAGTTATGCAGTTTCAAAGGCTTTTCACGGTAAATAAGTAATTAAGATGAACGCAAAAGAAATAATTAGAAATGGTGAGGGTGATAATTACAATTACTCTCAGGATCATTGTTTTATAAAACTCTCCTCAAGACATACCAATGGTGAGTTGAGCTTTGTGGAGGATACCTTAAAACCAGGGTTTTATCTGGCCAGACATCATCATAAAATCATGACAGAAGTGTTTTACATACTGGACGGGGAAGTAGAATTGATATTTGATGATGAAACTGTTGTAGCAAAAGCGGGCGATACCATCACAGTTCCACCAAACGTCTGGCATGCCGCCAGGTGCACTGATGGTGGTAAAATGCTCACCATATTCAAGAATGGCCAGTTTGATCTGTATCTGGAAAGACTTTCTCAAATGTCTGATGACGATTTTGCAGATGCTGAATTGATGAAGAGGGTGTCAGCGGAATTTGATATTTATGAAGGGTAAGGTTGCTGGTGTTTATGGCGAAAGTGGGTTTTAATTATAAACCCACTTTTCAAAAAACTCACTAAGGTCTTTTTCACTTGCTTTCTGCATTGATTCCTGAAAACCCTTAGTCTCCACAAACTTCCCGTAATATTTCTGACTATACTCCTTCACTCCTTTCCAAAATGCTTCGTCACCAAGCTCTTGTCTTAACAAATGAAGCACATAAGCTCCCTTGTAATAGGCTATTCCCCGGTTGTCTCTCGTGGGTTTCCATTTTTCAAATATCAGTGATCTGTCCAGACCTCTCTTCACAAGGCCATCATAGATGCTTTTGTAAATCGCGATATCAGCTTCATATTTCTCAGGGCCAAAATGTACTTCATGAAATGCACTGGCCATGTAAACTGCAAAGGCTTCATTGAGCCAAAAGTGTTTGAGGTTCTTGCAGGTAATCATGTTTCCCCACCACTGATGTGCCAACTCATGCCCGGTTAGATGAATCTCTGAGCTATCATTGAAAACTGACTCGGCATATTTTTCATTAAAAACAGCAAACCCAGACATCTCCTGATAATATGAGCCCATTAATACTTGTGTATAGGTTTTTTGAGGATACTGAATTCCAGTTTTCTCTTCAAAGAAAGAGATCATCTTTGGTGTTTCCAGATATAATCTCTTGAGTTCCTCAGAAGTAAGAACTGGAGAATAATACTTGAGTTCTTTATCACCAACCTGATCTATAGCCTCATTAAAATCACCAATAACTAACCCGTAAGTATAGAATGGTGTACCGTAAGATTGTTTCCATTTAAAAATTCGATTATCGGATGATTCAATTATTTCCTGAAGCTCTCCACTACCTACACAATCTAGTCCTTGTGGTACCGTAATTTCCATTTCAATGGTTGCACGGTCACTAAATGTATCATTGCAAACCATCCATTCATTAGTGGAATAAATGGTATAAACCTGATTCAATTCTGAATTGAACTTCATCCCGTTTTTGGGTTTACCATGGTACGAGATATTTATGCTGAAAGGAGACTTTCTTTTCTTTTTGAGCTTAATACTCAGTGCATTTCCATCAGTATAATAGCTGGAAATAATCTTCCCATTTACTTCATCAATCTGCAGATCTCCACAGGCAAACACTACAGAGTCTTGTTCTTGTGGGACTTCAAAATCAATAATCACTTCACCTTTTACAGCTCCGTTCTTGATATCTGGCTGGATTTTGAGGTTGTAATGAATGACATCCAGTTGGCTGTAACAAAGGGAATTGTTAAACAAACCAGCTACCAAGATGATTAATAGAATTCTAGACATGTTGAGTTTTTATGAGACCTATTGCCGAAGATAGAACCTAAGATTTGAAAAAAAATATAATTATCGATTAAACCTTTACATAAGCACATTGTCTTAGGTCCGAAAAAACGAAGAACAAACACCAGTAAAAATGAAATTAACAGTAAAAACCACCCTAGCCATTTGTCTTGTAACCAGCCTATTCTTCTCATGCAAAAATGATGATGGAGATGTAGATACAGGACTATCAAATGAAGAAGCTGCAGAACAATCAGCATCAATTATATCTTCTGACATTGATGGAATCACAAGAGATGTGGATATTCTTTACCAGGATCTAGATTCCAGGTCAGCAGAGGACGGACGAATCGCGGTATGTGATACAGGATATGATACAACAATTGTATATAATTATGAGGGCGCGAATGTAACATTTGATTTCTCGGGCACCTATGGTTATTCATTTATTTGTAGCAACAACATTCCGTCAGAGTTATCATTAGATTTCACAAGTCAGGTGGAATATGAGGGCCCTAGAGTAATGACTTCAAGCGCTTCTGAGGGGAATTTAACAGCAGGTAATCTGATTTTAGGAACTGCTTATGATGTTGATGGGACTTTTGTAACTACCGGCTCATTAATTCAAAAACAAAGGAATCAAAATACATTTGAAGGTTCTACCAACGTTACTATGACTGATGTGATGGTGAACAAGGCAACCCGACAAATTGAAAGTGGTTCAGCTACTTTAAATTCAACAGGAACAAGTAGCAATGGAGGATCGTATCAATTTACAGCTTCTGTAGAATTTATGGGAGGAGGCGTTGCAATAGTAACAGTAAACGATACACAGTTTTCAATAGATATTACAACAGGAGAAGTAACTCCTTTATAAAACAAGCAAGTATTGTGGTATATAGAAGGCACTGATCTCTCAGTGCCTTCTTAGTTTGAAACCCACTAGTAAATTCGCCCATTGATATACAGGGTGATTGGAAAAGCATCCGGCGCTGCGGCCACCCACTTGTCCAGACTAGAGTTTCTTACAAACATTCCTCCTTCTTCATAACCACTGCCATAAGTGAAGAAAATGTTATTCTGTCCTTTTTTGCTGTAGTATATTCTTACTACCTCATAAGTCACAATAATATCCTGATCAATAATCAATTTACGGTCAGCGAGATTCCCCGAGACAATCCATTTTTTACCCTTTTTGCTGGTTAGGAATATGTCTTTTTTCAGAATGGAATTGTTTGGCAAACTATCCTTGATATCGTAAATATTGATTCTGAAAAGTATGCTGTCGGTAGAGTTAAATCGCATATGAAATTTGATATCCTGAACCAAATAACCATTTGCAGGATTATTCACTCGGATACCATACTCACCACCAAATCCATAATCTACCAGTCCATTCTGACCTCTGGTAGTTTTGCTTGGTTTTGCTCTCCCTATTTTTATCACTTCTTTACTAGCCTTACCGGTTACCTTCACTTCTTCCAGAACGAATACTTCTTCATCAAGCTTTACATTTAAATAGTCAGTATAAATTTCACTGATCAAATAGGCTTTCCTTTGAAATCCGATTGTTGAGAAAACCAGACTATCTGTTAGCTCTACATTCTCCAGGTTGATTTCGAATGTTCCGTCAATTGTTGAGATTACACCTCGGTTTTTACCAGGTATTCCAATGTGTACAAATGGAAGCGGTTCGTCACCTTTCACGGTTGTCACAATTCCTTTAAGTTGCTTGACCTGTTGTTGAGTCTCTTGAGATGGTCCTGCTTTCAATGCTTTAATAGCGTTAATAAACGCAGTTCCCATATCAGATTGATTGTTGTAAGCCTGATCAATATGCTTCAGAATAGTTGGTAGAAAAATAAATGACCTTTCATTGATATGATAGTCTAATAATTCTTGCTCCAACTGTGTATCTCTGGCAATTCTTGCTGACATTACCTCTGATGCCCTTGTGAAGTGCTCATTTAATACTGTTTTCCAGTTTGTGTAGTTCTGGGTAATCATTTTATCAGCAATTGGCTCATTCAGGTATTCAGTTTCCTGAAATAGTTCTGTAGGGATTTTTCCAAAGGCTTCATGAATATAGTTGTGGCCAAATTCGTGAATGAGCAAACCTCTTATGGCCTTTGTATCCTGAAAGCCCAGGTTGTATTCTTTCAGGTTTTGTTGAGACTGACTGGTGATTAACAAAACAGATTTATCTGAACCATCTGTGTGAGCAAACCCCATTCCTCCAGGTAAAGTCAAAGAAACCAGTACAGAGGATGTTTCAAAAGTACCTTTGTATAATGTGCTGAGCGACTTGAGTAGGTCTCCTTGATATGCCGTCACTTTTACACTTTTGAAAGCCGCGTCATAGTATTCTTTCTGCTTTGTGAGATATTCATCAAATTTCACTTCTTTGTGAAACTTGTTCATTCCTTTTAGAAAGGCCTCTGCTATTTCCTTTCCTTCCTCAGCGTCTCCAGAAGGTGAAAGAATCTCAAAGTTGGAGAAATTGCTTTTGTCCAAGTTAGCATTTGGGAAAGGGTCTACACTCGTCAAGAGTCCCATAAAATCGTTGATCCAGAGGTGTTCAATTTTAGGGAGTATTTCCTGAAGTGTTTTGCTTTCCCCGTAGTTTCCATAGTTAGCAGTTAGCCACTTACCATATTCCCAGTTTGGATCGGTATTGTCGAAACGATCATTGTTTGGGTTTTCATAGACTATAGTGTAAGCCATGCCCAGGAGCTCCAGGTTTTCGTTGAATTTTACTTCGATCTTGGATTGAGAGAATGCCGGTAGGCAAAGAATCAGAAGTAATACGGATGTCATTAATTTTTTCATGTCTTTTGAATTTTTCGTGAGTTTCAGGGTCAAATAGACATTATCCAATAGCCGAAATCGCTTGAAAACGCGTTTCTGGACCTCCAAAAACATGATTTTATACTAAAAAGTAAGAAATAATTAGTTGAGATACTCCGATGGTGTCTTGCCCAAATGATTTTTAAAAACCTGATTGAAGGTTGACTTTGAGCTAAAACCAGATTCCATTGCAAGCGCCAACAGGGTCTTATGATCCTCTTGACCCGATTTAGCCTTGGTCAGAAATGTATCAATTCTGTACTCATTGATGAACTCCTTATAATTCTTATTGTGATAATGGTTGATCAAATAAGAAACATAGCGATAAGGCAAGGCTAGTTCTGCTGATAACTCTTTGAGTGGAAGATTAGGTTTTAAGTAGGGCTTGTTTTCACTTAATGTTTGGGTGAGTCGCTCCAGCTGTTGCTTGTCATCATAGTGAGGAAACTCAGTGTTTTTATCCACTTTGACAACTGTTGGAAAAGTTTGAGTTTCCAGAAACATCAGGAAAGCCATTCCAAAAACCAGAACCATCAAAGCAATTTCAATATAGCTAAAATGTGCCCATCCAATAAAAGAGAAAACCAACCAGAATACGCCAACCAATGTTAGTGAAGACATCAGTAATAACAACCTAACCTGTGTAAGCCAGATCTTTCTCTCAGATTTGAAAGCTTTGCTTTGATTTAGTTTGAAGTATGAATACCAGAAGTAAGCTATTGCTGCTATGAAAGCCACCATCGGCAAATATTCTGTGAATGCTTCCCAAAGAAATGACTCTATTACAACAGAGTTTTGCAACACATAAATCTGAATTCCCGACTCTAAAACAGCAGGCAGATAAAGCAATAAATGCCATTTTTGAAATGAGAAGTTATCATCAGTATTGTATTTGATAAACAACCATATGGAAGGAGCCAGGATTTGATAGTTCAAAAGCACCCAAATTGGAAAAGCTCCTTGAGTATTGTTGTATCCTATTTTGGAAGCATAGGAAAAGACTAGTTCTATCGATAAAACCAGGACCACCAACCCCATAAAGAAGTTTGCTTTCCTTGAGCTGAAGACATGTGAAATTAAAGCCAGGCTAATCAAAAGCCCCAAAATGGCCGATACGAAATAGATATTTTGAGGAATTCCGTTCAATTGATAGAATAATTAGACCCTACTAATTTAATTGGAAAATCTCAGGAATCATTACTTTGTAGGCAAAGCCAACAATAAGCAGATTGCTTCAGGGGTTGAGGGAATATCCTTTAGTATTAAAAATTAAGTATGTTGGCAAAATAATACCTCACTCCAACTTGCAACTGATTTACCGTTAGATTGTGAACAAAATAGTCATCAGGGTTTGATTCCTCTTGTAATCCGAATTCTACCAGTTTCATTGGAATATACTCCATGTTTAGGGTAAACTTTTTGTCTAAAGGAATTTCCAAACCAAAACCTCCCAGAAAGCTAAAAACCTCATTTGTAAAGGAGCCACCATCGTCATCTAAAGTACTGCTTAGTATTGTACCATCATCATCTACATCATATATAATTCCACCGTTATTTATTGCAGTGTTTCTTATGTTGATATTTTGATAAAACCCCTGAACAATCAAGTATGGATGAATTTTACCGAAATGATGTCCTAATGCAACACGAAAACCATGGTTGTAATTGGCCTTTGTTTTGATCTCGAAATCAGCCAGGTTACTTTGCAGTTCTACGTTTTGATAATTGTAATAATACTGTGCATCAACTGTAAATAAATTCCTACCTGAGTGCAGATTTAGGTTTTTACGAACACCAAACTGAAGGCCAACACCAAAATCGCCAAGTGATTGAGTCAAAAATCCATTGTTATTTGCAGAGTTTGAATAAGTAAACTGGTAGGTATTATCAGCACTGCTGACCTGGTCTTTCACAAAATATGTGTTCCAGCTAAGTCCCGTGTAGAATCCTTCTTGGGAGAAGCAGTTATTAGCGTGGAAATTGAGACATAAAAGAAGAAAAGAAGTGAATTGGATAAGTCTATTTGTCATGATTCTTAGTTTTTGAAACAAACCTATCGCGCCATTCCAGAATGAACTACCTGCAAAAGTCAAATCATTGCTCCTAAAAGTTATTTGATGTCGCTCGGAAGTATTCCAAAGTGTTTGTGAAATGCTTTTGTAAATTGACTTAGATTGGAGTAACCTATAATGTACCCAACTTCAGAAACAGAGTACTTTTTGGATTCCAATAATTCCATAGCTCGCTCCATACGATTAGTTAGGTAGTACTGGTATGGTGTGGTCCCAAAGATTTGTTTGAAAAGGAGTTTGAATTTTGATAAACTCATTCCTGCCATTTTGGATAATTTTTCTACCGAAATCGTACTACTAACGCAGTTATCTATTTCTTCCCTTATTCGTTGCATGGTGGCAAACTCTGTGAGATCGATGTTTTGATGGCTATTGGCCTCAACATTTCTTGCGGAAACTTTTTGAAAGAAATAATCTAACAATTGCATGGTCCCTGACATGATTGAGAGTTTACTTTTGTTTTCAAAATCAGTCAACAACAGTTTTTTCTTGTATTGGTAATCAATGGTTTCAAATAGGTAGATTGATTTATTTGACCTGAAGAGTGAAAAGAATTCTTCAGTTTTAAAGGATAGAATGTTTTCTTCCAGCCAATCAATGGTAAAGCCAATGTTAAATAGTTTTATTGGTACACTTGCAGGAATCTCTAATTTGGCTTCTGCACATGCGGAGGAAAGCAAGACATTAATATTTTCAAAACCCAACTTGTAAATTTTACCACCAATATCCTGACGAATATCAGAGGACGATAAATGGAAATTAAGAATAAAATAATCGTTCTTATTCTTTGGTAACCGGTGTAAAGTGAGTGGTGAATTTACTTTTGCATCAATTTGATTTACATAAAGGCCATGTTGTAACTCAAGGTATTTCATTCCACCCTCTCCAAAGGATTTATCAATGATTAGTTGATTACCTTTTATTATAGAAGGTATGTCTTGATTCAAAGCTTTATGAAAAATATCTGGGGAGGTAAGATTAAACTCAATCCTCATTGTCATCAACCGTAATAATGAAGCTTAATTTAATAAGTATTTAGGGATTAAATACTTCTCTAATCGAGATACAGAAAATACCCTTTCAAAATTGATTCCTGGGACCTGGTTACTTAATCACAAGTCTTGGGCTCAAAACATAAAACTATTTAAATACATACCATTATTTAATTAAATGAAATTTTATACATCAAACCTAATCCTTTTCAGGTCCGGCATTGTTCTTTATCCGGGATGACAAAATACAATGCAATTCAAAAAGTTATGAAAAAGATATTTACAGCTGCAGTTTTAGTGCTTTTCAGTATGTCTGCGATGGCTCAAATTGATGAGACGATTGAACAGGAATATGATGAACTAACAGAGAAATGGCTGGTCCAGTCAACGGCAATGAAGAAATATGAAAGTATTAATTCTTATTGCCGAAGTGAAGAATTCAGAGAAAGTGTGAATAATCTAATTGTGGAGGTGCACCAGTATGATTCTTTGATACTGGACAGAATAAATGATCCCGTTTCCTCTTTAACTGCAGAACAAGCCAATACTTACAAGGATATTTTGAAACTTGAAACGGAATACAGCAAAGAAGCTTTTATCCAACACATGGAAGAGACCTGCGAGTTTCGCAATGAGATAGAGAAAAACAAAAAGAAACTTAAGAAGGGCAAAGGCTCTGATACCTACAATGCACAGGTTGTGGTTCTGGAAACTAAAATGAGTGGTTATCTAAACCAAATGGATGAATTGGTATATAAAGTAGGAGATCACTTACATTATTTATATATGGCGGAATGATTGCCGCTAATTAGAGCGGTAAACAAGCTACATATTCATTCATGACCATTGCAAAAAGATAAATCACCGTTACAGATTCATATATGACTGGTCATATGTGTTTCCGCAGTGGTTATGTGTGTTTCTGCAGTGGTTGCATTTACCCCAGCCTATTTTTTCTTAGCCAAAAGCAATCTGCCATCTTGACGCAAAGGACCGAACTCATAAATACTCTGTTCCAGGTTCTCCCAAAGGAGAATTTGAGTTTCATCATTAGTGAGAAACCCAATAGGATTAGCGCCGGGATAATCTGACAAAATGCCAAGGGTTTCGATATCACCAGAACTATCCATAAAGCCTATCCCTCGTTCCTTTTCGGAAAAGGCGTAGTTCACAAGTATTCTACTTCCGTCAGGTGTAAAAAGGTGAGGCCGAATATCAAAATATGCATTGCTGGAGGTTTTGGTGTAGAAGACGGATTTTTCTCCTGATGATATATCAAATAGAAAGATTGAATATGTTCTTGTAACCTCACTTGTACCAGAGTTTTCACCTTGTACTTCTACGGCTAAAACCTGTTCTCCTGAAGGGGAAAATGAAATTACTTGAAATTGATATTCTTCCGGACTGAAGTCATTTTCCTTTACATAGCTCATTACTTCATTCCCATTATAATCCAGCACCCAAAGTCCTGCCTTAGGTTGATCTCCTGAAAGAGGCGTAGTGCAAAGGATTAATTCTTTATCAATATGCAAATCCACAAAAACTTGACTGGTAATTCTTCTCGGGCCAGTGGTTTGGTTAAAACTACTCACACTGTATTGGGAAGGTTGTCCGAATTCAAAATATTCAATGGCGCTGTAAACAAACTCTTCCGGCCCGGAATATCGAACTTCCTGTATTGCGTGATCTACTTCAATCGAATTAAAGATTTCGTTGGTGGCTAAATCAACTTCTGTGATGGTGCTTGTGTTTTCATCAGATGAAATTGAGCTGAAAGCAAAATATTCATTTGACCACAGATCCAAATCAAACATACCATTCGAATCAGATTTTAAAATGAGCTGATCTTCCTCTTCATTAACCTTGCGGATTTCGTAATCAGCATAGAGGTAATAGTTTCTGGGAATGCTTGCCAAATAATAAACACTGTTTTCCAGGGCAAACCAATCTGTAATAATTATGGCATCCTCATTTTGTTCTAGATATCGCAATTGCAGCTCTGATACGTTGTATTTGGAAAGTGAAGCCTCATCATCTTTGCACGAGCTCAGCAGCGAGATCAGTAGAATGAATACACAATGTGATAATGAACCGAGCTTCATATTTAGAATTTACGAAAAATATGGCGCTTTTTGAAGGATAGGCCAGAATTTAGCAACTTCTAGTTTGTAGTGTTTTCAGAGTTCGAGCTTTGGATTGTAACTGGTTGACGCTTAAGAATCTTTTCAATTTCTTTCCTTATCTGATCATCTAAATTTCTATACCAGTCAATATGTTTCGACCATGCCCCACAACCTCCCGGGTGGCCTGGACCAGGACATTGAGTGTCTTCCCACCTTTTGCCACAACTTGGACATTTCCCTGCAGTTTCAAAAGTGTTCCATAAATGCCCACAGCTACATTGCCAGTATGGTCCACCATCTGGTTCCCAGTCACATTTTGGACATGCTATTTCAATTTTCATAATCTGATGGTTAATAAATATAACGAGCTTTTATTTTCCTCCCATTCCCATTTGCGCCATTTCAGCCAAACTTTTGACTTCAACCCCTGCTGGAATTTGTAAAGAATAATCGTCCATATTGACCTTTTTATCAGCTTCAACAGCAGTGTAGATTATTGTCAACCCGTCTTGTACTTCCATTTCAAATTGTAAACTTATACCAGGGATTTGCTCCGACATCTGATTTACACCTTCCGGACGTTTTATTTTTTCTGTATACCAGTGAGTTGCAATATTTCCGTTTGCATCAATAGCAGTTGCTTTTTTACATTTATACCCTAAGATAATTTTTGTCTCGTCATAGAACTTCACAGAAGCATCTGGCTCAGTTTCTTCTTGATTTAGTTCGTCTTCATTACCCTGGAATGCCATGTTTCCTGCAAGGCCCGTCATCAACATGGTGATATCTTTTGATTTCGTATCCATTTCTAAAGTCAGGGTCATCATGGTTCCCATTTTAGTCTCTACCCATGTACGTTCTTCACTGGAAGCAATTTCCATTGTGGATCCGTTCATCATCATTGCCATCATCTCAGCATTTTCACCTTCGCCTGATAATTCCGTTTCGTATTTTACATAAATACCATTTTGAGAATATCCGGAAAGTGAGAATGTAAGTAGGGTAATTACGCTATAAATAAATTTCATATTCTTGAATTGAATTGGCCTTCTGTAATTTACATTATTTCGTCTAATCCCTTATTTAAAAAACAGAATCATTGTTAGTCTGATTTAGATGTCATAATTGTTTTTTTGGAAGTACTCATTGATAATATTTGGAAAAAATTAATTCGTACATAACGGAAACATTAATAGGATTTTATAGTGTTGTCAAAATTTCTTATTGATATTTAATGCGAATTAATTCGTAAACTATTTTTAATCAATCAATCCAAAAAATGAAAAACTATTTAATCAACTCAGTATTAATTACAACCCTTTTTCTTTATTCATGTGACTCAACCGGAGAAATGACACTGGAGACAGGAGAAATTGAAGCTCCAGAATATGGAATTGGGGGCTGTACAAAAGGTTTCGACGAATATTTTGTGAATGATGAGGGTACTTACTCAAGGCCTTACAGCTTTTGGGCAAGAAAAGGATCAAGAATATTTGTAGATAGAAACCGAGATGGTATCTATGAATTTAGCTTCTCATACGGTAAAGACAGGGATCGCTATTTTATTGGCAATTGGACTGGTGCAGGCGACCGTATTGGCGTTCGAAGACAAAATCAAATCATATTAGACTATGATTTTGATAGTGAAAGAGAAAAATCATTTTATTTTGGCTATGGCTGGGAACAATATTTAATCGGCGATTGGGACGGAGATGGTAAAGATAATGTGGCTGTAAGAAGAGGAAATGAAATAATAATGGATTACAATTTTGATAGCGTCAGAGATAGATCTTTCCGATTCGGAAATGGAGGTAACGAAGATGAATACCTTGTTGGTGATTGGGATGGAGATGGCAAAGATAACATCGCTGTAAGAAGAGGAAACGAAATAATAATGGATTATAATTTTGATAGTGTCAGAGATAGATCTTTCCGATTCGGAAATGGCAACAGTGATAATTATATAGTGGGAGATTGGAATAACGACGGTAAGGATAACATCGCTGTAAGAAGAGGAAACGAAATTATAATGGACTACAATTACGACAGTTTCAGAGATGCTACCTATAGATTGGAATTCTGCCTGTATTAATCCAAATCGACTGGTCAACAAAGTTATTTCTTAATTTCAAATAAAAAATCAGCTACTCTGTTTAAGGAGTAGCTGTTTTTAGTTTGGTGTTTTGTAAGCAACTTGTTATTTGAAGTCTTCCAAAGGGCTACATAAAATTAATAAATGATCGCGAAGGTCTCCTGCCTGTTGAATGAACTTATGTCAATTAATCAAAAAGACAAATTGGTTAAAGGCAACTCATCATGTGTGTTTTCAAATTTAGGTTTCTATATTCAGGCCTTATTCTACTATAAAACCATGTTTCAACAAAAACTCTTCCCTAAGTTTTCTTCTTTCTTCTCTATCCTCCTCAGAGCTTCCCTCAAAAAAATGTCCCATTCCAGGATACGAACGTGAGGTGAAACTGTTCTTTGTTTTCTGTATGGCATTTCTAAACTTTTCAAATTCAGAAAATTTAACCATACGATCTTCTTCAGCGTGGAATGCCAGGATGGGTGGCAGATTTTCCTTGATCAGATAAAGTGGTGAAATTGATTTTGTGTCGTAATCAATATCGTAAACATCTCTACCACTAACGTTATATGGGCAAGAACCAAGAATTAAGGCGTCAGGCCTTGAACTAAACTCTGAAATCACACCAAAATCTTCAGGGTTTTCTATCATGCTCGAAATCAATGCTAATTGAGCACCCGAAGAAAAGCCATCTACTAAAACCTTGTTAGGGTCAATACCTAAATCTCTTGCGTTTTCTCGTACCCAAGAGATGGCTGTTAGCGCATCAGTTACGGTGGTTTTAACATTTGTACCGTAGACATTTCTAAGACGAAAATCGAAGGCAATTGCCACCCTTCCATCTTTTACGGCACCTTTACAAGCACCATAACTCCACTCCGGAAGCCCAATAGCCCATCCACCACCATGAAAAAACAAGTGCGCAGGTTTTACTTCTCTTTTATCGTGGTTTTCGGGGTAAAAGATATGTGCATTCAAAGTGATGTCATCTACCGTTTTGTAAGCTTTTATTTCGCTGGCATCATTCCTTCTATCGTGCCCCATTTTGTAGGTATCCTTGATTTTCTGTAGATACTCTTCATTCTTGACATCTTCCAGAGCTTTTGCATAAGCGTAATCAAAAGCCTCTACACGGTAGGTCCAGATATTGGAGGTGAAATGCTCCTTGATAAAAAAATCCTTTACGGTCTGATGAGCATCCAAGCCAGCTATAGCATCGTAACGGTTATCCAAACGTTTTAGAGGTACATATTCAAGGTGTGAAAACTTGTATTCTCCTGCTGAAAGAATATCAAAGTAATAATTCATACATCTTTTATATTCCTTAAACTGTATTAGAGATGGGTTATCAAAACTTCCATTCATCACATTTTCAAAATAGTCACTGGGAACAGTCGCTTTTTTCTTAAAATCGGCAAAACGATGATAGTTATTCGGATACAACAACCGATATCGTCTGTGTTTGAATTTTGTTTCAGTTAATAGGCTATCAATGAGTTGCGCATCTATTTCAGTACGCGGTTTGTACTTATTGACCAATTGCTGTACTGTTTGTTCCAAAGAATCAATGATTGAGTTGAAGTCCTCAAATTCTTTACTGAATATTTTATCGCGCTTCTCTGTCACGTAAGCATCGTTTTTTTTGAGAAGGTTGTTGCAAGCTTCCACAAGTGGCTGTTGTTGCTCTGCGCTTGAAGTGGAAGTACTGACATTGGTTTGTGCAAGACCTTGTGTGAATTGGAACAACACAATTGGGATAATGAAAAGTTTAGAATTGATCATATGGATTTTAGTTTAATCAATCCCGTTTGAGCTTTAATATTAAACAGAAGAGCCATTGAAATACAGGTACTAAAACAGGATCGAGTAATCCAAAAATGTGCATCATATTGATAAAAAACAGATGTCCTTCCTTCGAAATGGGAGATAACCCTACTGAAATGGGATATTAGGTTGCTCGGTTAAAATTGCTTGGGTTTAAGAAGCAGAATAGCAATAGTCATGTAGTTGAGGTGGCCCGTGTTGGGAGAAGCACGTTTTTGATTGTGCACTTTCGATCTGATTAGCTTGTAGGCATCTTAACATTCTTTACTTCCTTAACGTAGAGCCTAGCATCCTCAGAAAGTTCTTTAGGGAATTTCTTAATGTCCTTAGGAAGATATAAAGAAATCTGATACCTGATTCTCCCATCACTTGTTCCGAGAAATTCATTAAGTAGGACTTCCATTCTTTGATTTTTCAACAGCCCAATTTTTTCGAAATAAGCTTCTTCTTCTATTTTATCCATCCTAAAATATTCTTGAGTATTCATATTTCTCCAATCATAGCAATTCTCACTATCCAACCATTCAAATCTATAACCAAAGGTGTCATTTCCAACAGAAACAATATGAGGTCGTGTCCAATAAATCGCTTTCAACGCACCAATCTTTTCCTCATAAGTTCCATTTTTCAAATAGCCTAAGACAATCTTATTAACTGAAAACACATCGTAAACGCGAATGCATGGGTCAATAAAAATTCCATTGTAGCTAGGGTCTTTTTCGTTAATTGCCGTATGCATTAGTGCTTCCAATAGTGAGTTTGGGAATTTCTCCATTACCCTTACAACATGTGGAACAAACCACTTCCATTCTTCGTCTCTTAAAATTTCCGTTAAGTAGGTTGATTCAGACTCATCCAAGTGCTTACCGTAGGAATTTCTGAATGCAATGAATAGTTGGTCGTTTTCGTACCGTTCATACAGAAAGACTTTTTCTTGCTCTACATGGCTTTGGAAAAGATTAAAGAGTTCTTCGATGGTCATAATTTATGTGCTTCAACGACCAGCTATGATGAGTAGAGCATGAAAAGCTCTTGCCTTAGCTACTACTTCATTGCCTTATTTTTGATTGTAAAATAGATTTTCCAGTTCATTTTATCAAGCTGAAATGAGGCGGACTATGCAGCAAGCACTCTGCTACTTTACAGCCAGCCCCTCTATTCATTCATCAGCGTTTGTTATGATCATTTTTCACCACTAAGGGCAGATACTTTTGATTTTAATTCTTGGTTTTCATTTTCAAGCTGACTAACTCTTTTGTTCATGTCGATCATATAGAGCGTTAGTTCTTCTATCTTCTGGAGTAGTTTAGCGTTCATCTCTCCTAAGTTGATCCCGTTTTCGGCTACTTCTGATTCACTTGGAATTTCAGGTAGATGACCTTTTTCAACAATGTGTTCTTCGACTTCTTCAAGTGTTCTCAATTCATAGTTATCATAGAAAACGAAATCCGACCAGCCACTAGCTTCTACTTTAATTTCACGTGCTCCAATGGAGCCTTCTACTCGAAGTTTGTGATTACCTGTAAAATCAGTTGTTCCTATACCAACTTTGCTTTCAGAATTAACATAAATTGTGTTAGAGCTTGCTCCTGGTTCTATACTAAATGGAATTTTGCCTCCATTAGTATCATCTGCGAACCCAATTTTATTATTGTTGAACTTTCTTAAACTCCATTGTTGATTAGAACCTGTAAAATAAAGCCTTACCGCATTATCCCCAGAAGTTTCTAAATTCATATTTAGACCCCCTGAACGGTAGACATGAAGCTTACTTGTTGCATCAGATGTTCCTATTCCAATATTTCCATCAGATTGAATTCTAAAAGCGTTATAACCAGCACCTGGTTCTATACGAAATGGCATAGTTCCACCATCTGTATCATCTACAATTGAAAAATCATTATTATTTAGTTTACGCACGCTCCATTGTTGGTTTGCTCCAGTTAGATAGAGACGTACTGCATTATCAAAGTCTGTTTCAAAGTTTAAGTCAAGACTAGATGGTTTATAGACGTGAAGTCTACTAGTGGGATTTGATTGCCCTATTCCAACATTACCATTACCAGATCCTCCAACTGTTCCATTTGGTACAAAAAGTGTTTGAGAAAATCCAATTGAAGATACTAGAAGAAAATTTATTAAGAGGAAACTTCTGTTCATTGTCTTTTTATTTTGAGTGATTTTTTCGAATCCTGAAAAATTGATCATAACGACCCATTAAGCACCGTGCCTACAGTTTTGGCGTACACAAACTTAACAAGTTTTGTGGAATTCCATTGAGCACAATTGTTGTCATAACACGCCAAACCCCTTAAGCAAAGAAGATTTTTCAAAACATCATAACCAAGGATTCTTGCACTGGCAAAACTTGTGATGCGGACCAGCCAAGCCTGACCAGTGATTCCACTTTTTTTAGCAGCAAGATTTACAACTTTCCTAACACTTAGCTAGCGCGCGTTTAACGAAGTGTATCGTGTGCTGTCGTGGCAATTATTTTTATCATATGCCTTTGGATGCAGTTGTTCCTTGTCACATTCAATGATTCTGCAGTGCCATTTTATTTAAGACTGCTTCTCCAATGCCTCTCTATCCCAACCAGAGGTTTTAGCAGCTGCCTCATAAGTAGTTTGCAAGAAATCTCTCAAGGTCTGCTCAGGGTCATCCGATTGTTGGACATCTTCATATTTTAAGAAATACTCACCCATGTCTTCACTCCAGAATGCTTGTTCTGGTTGTACTTTTTGCTTGCCAAACTCCGGGTCATTTGGATATGCATAAGCATAAAACACAGGCATTGGCGAATCCCTTGAACCTAGCCATAAACCTGCGCTACTGACTTCCTGTGAATATGCTTCCTGCATCACTTCCAGTGACATGTTTGGCATTCCTCCCGGATGTAGTGGAGCTGGTTTTCCAGAGAATCTGGTTACCGCCAGATCAAATGCTCCCCAGAATAGATGTACCGGGCTGGCTTTTCCTACAAAATCAGTTCTGAATTCATTGAATACACCGTTTGCCTTGAGCATGGCTTGCCAGATTTTCACTGCTGCTTCCGGATTATAATGCTTGTTGACATGGTTTTCTGTAAATGGTATTGCCGGCTCCATCTCGTTTGGTCTTGGATGGATTTTGATGTTGACATCAATCTGCTTTAGCTTTTCGAAGAACTCATTGTAGAACTCTGCTACTGTTTGTTCTTTGAGTTCCATGGTCTGCACTCCTGCATTAGAACATTGCATGATGAGCTGATGTTTTTTGAAGTCAAATTCTACCTGAAAGATTCTTCCATTGTGGGGAATACCATGAGTAGAAAACCCATTTGTCGTGATATATAATGTGGTGTGCCAGGAGTGATTTTGCCATGGCATAGTTCTCAGTCTCAATTTTCCAACAATCTGAATCCACTGATGCAGTGTTTCCATGGTGTCCTGAATCTCAGAAAAATCTAAAGCGGGCCAGTTATTCTTAGTCATTGTAATCGGTGTTTATTTAAATCAAATGTCGGTAGTAAATCAGATTAATGCATTCATGTAGATTAACAAATGAAATGGGCTATCTGTTTTGGGCTCGGATGGTGCTAAGCGCTTGTGGTGTGATACCAAGATAAGAGGCGATCATGTGTTGAGGGATTCTGTTGGGAAGCTGCGGGTAGGTTTCCAGGAAGTGAGTGTATCTGTCAATTGCCGGAGAGCTCATTTGCATGAGGATTCTTTTTTGCAGAACTCCCATTCGGCGATAGAGGAGACGGATGTTTTGTAGGAGTTGGTCTGCTTCTACATCTGGTTTTGTCATCCAGTTGCGGTCAAATATGACGACTTCTGTATCTTCCAGGCAATCTATAAACAGCTCGGTTGGGTGTTCAAATTCTATTGATTCCAGATCTGCCATGATCCATCCTTCACAAGCAAACATGAAGATGTGTTGTTTCCCTTTACTATCGATGATGTAGCTTCTTAGGAGGCCCTTTGACACGAAATAAGTATGTGGAGAATACTGACCCTTGTTTTGAATTACCTCTCCTTTTTTGAAGAGTTTAGTTTTGGCGTTTTTGTCTTGTTTTAAGATTTCTTCCAGGGTTTCCATTTGGCGAAAGATAGAGGATTATTATTTGGCAATGAACTTCCGTTTAGCAAGCAGTTTACTATCCCTGTAAAAATATAGCCGAACAGAACTGTCATATCTCTAAAATAAAAAAACCGCCCTAAAATTGGAACGGTTCTTAGCATCTAACTACTTATCAATTAAAACATTCCATTCTCATGAGCCAACTGCTCTGGAATCTCCTGGATCACATCCCAGTGCTCTACAATCTTGCCATTCTCCACTCTAAACAGATCATAAAAAGATTGAGATTTTCCATGCCATTGTCCTTCGCTCATGGTCAATACAAAATTGCCCTGCCCAATTATCTTATGAGTTTTAGTGTACACAAACATGTCGTTTTGTGAGATCAGGTATTGGATTGCTTTGTTTAATCCTTCAAGTCCATCTTCCACAAATACATTGTGCTGATTATAAGTTTCGGTACTCACATATTCTGTTATTTTATCTGGATTCATTCCGAAAAGGACATCATCTACAAATGCTTTTACCAGCTTTTTATTGGCTTCAGTCTTATCCAGATCCGTAATCTCAGTTGGTCCATCTGTTTGTGATCTTCCACTAGCAGTTTCTTTTACCAATGGAGTGATAGCATCCCAGTGCTCAGCTATTTTTCCATTTTCAATTCTAAATACATCAAAGGTCACAATTTCTTTAGCTCCAAATGCTTCAGCATTGTCGTAAGTATTATGCATTAATACCAGGTCACCATCAGCAATGAGTCTGTGATTTTTGAAAGTAGTTCCGGCTTCTTTTAGCGCAGGTAACAAACCAATTACCGGTTCGCGACCAGTTGGGACATGCGGATTGTGTTGGATGTAGTTTTCATCGTATAATTTTTCTACTCCTTCTTTGCTGTAGTCAGTAAAGAAGGCTTTCATTCCGGCTAGTGTAATTTCCTTTGGATCTTTGTTTTCCATTTTTTCCTGTGAATTTGATTGATGGCAGCTCCCAAACATGATAGCGGCGATCAAGATGTATATTGCTTTCATTTTGTTTTTTAGCAAAGGTGGCTTGATCAGCCCTGCTTCAAAAGGTCAGAAATGGATTCCGGACTGTAGAAATCGGAAAGTTGGTGATTAGGATACTAAAAATTTATTTCTGAAGGATTCTGGTGTTTCTCCTGTGTATCGTTTGAAGAACTTAAATAAATTGGTAGGCTCACCAAACCCGGAGTTGTATGCGATTTCCTTTACGGTAACAGAAGAATTAATTAACTGACGTTTGATTTGTAAGATTAAAACCTCGTCTATGAATGTTTTAGGTGGTTTTTTAATAACGCTTTGTGAAATGTTGTTGATGGTTTTTGGAGTAACATTGAGCTTGTCCGCATAAAAAGAAACAGATCGGGATTCTGAGCAATGCTTTTCAACCAGGTTTTGAAATTCAATGAATTGAGAGATGTACTTATGATCATTTTCTAAACTAACTATTGGCTTTCTGATTCGGTGAAGCTTACTAATCAGGACTTGTAATAGATTTCTGATAATGCCTGAAGTATGATCGTCATGCGACTTTTCAAATTCTGTTTTAATCTGGCTGCTGATGGTAAATAATTCCTCATAGGAAGCAGCATCAAGATCTGTGACCTGGTTATACAGGAGCTCATTGAAAAGTTCGGAGATTTTGTTGGCACTTGATTTTTCGATGTAGCTGACTACAAATTCTTCGGTGAATAGGAGATTGAAACCTTTTACGTCAGAGTGATGATATTTATGAAACTGATCTTTTCTTATGGTGACGATCGATCCTTTTTTGATGGGGTGATCTTTGAAGTCGATACTGTGTTTTGAAGATCCAGTAGTCACAAGGATCAGGATGTAGAAGTTGACATGGTGGTGGTCAAGGGGACTGTGCTCCAGTCCTTTGATATTGATTAATTCATCTAACGCCAGAAAATCAAATTCAATTCCAGGGTGTTTGCTGCGGTTGAATGTGATATTGGCAATTTCCACCTTAGACGTTATAACCAATGATTAGCTCAATTAGGGTGATAACCCCAAGTGCGGCGAACATCAGAAGTAGATATTTTACTCCTAATTTCATAATTCCTTTATCGTTACCAGCCATGCCTTTGAAAATGCACCAAATAGATAAACCAAGGCCTATTAGAACAGTTGCTACTTTGAGGACAGCCAGGAGGATTATGTTCATGTTTAATGATTTATTATTTATCCAGAACACTGAGCAGAATGAAGGACATTATTGAAAATACTACTCCAATCCCCAGTATTATAATAACATACCTGTAGCGTTTAAGGTTTTCATCATACCTTTTTCCTAACCACCAAAGTAGTAAGCTAATCAGGGCAGCTGGAAATGACAGAAATACATTAAGCAGGTAAGCCCAGAATGAGCTGGTCAGCATAAACCAGATTGCCAGGATGATTGAAGCATAGTAGTTAATATTCCATTTGATGTTGTTGGCCATGTGGAAGGGTTTTTAATTCGGTATCTAATCTAATCATTTAGGTTGAGACTGCTCACATCTCCAGATCTATTACAACCTTACCCTTCGCTCTTTTCGTCTCAATATATTCCTGAGCTTCTTTTATCTGATCTAATGGTAGTACTTTATCAATGACTGATTTCAACTTATCAGACGTCAACTTTCCAGCAAGCCATTCTAAATCTGAACTCTTCGATTTCACTACAACCAATTTTGCCTTCTTACTTCTAAAAGGGTTTTTCAGTTGCTCCTTAATAATTGATGGTTTTGGCACAGTGGTCACATACCTTCCCTTGTTGCTAAGAAGATGATTGACTTTACTGAAATCATAATTCCCAAAGACATCAAAGAACAGATTGAACTGACGGTCAATTTTTCGGATATCGATTTTCTCGTAGGATAGTGTTTCATTGCTACCAAGAGATTCGCAGAAATCTAAGTTTTTGCCGCTGGAGACAGTGGTTACTTCGGCTCCCAATTCTCTTGCAATCTGTATCGCCAGTGTGCCAACACCTCCGGATGCACCATTTATCAATACTTTTTGTCCCGACTTAAGCTTTCCGGAATTTCTTAATGCTTGTAAAGCTGTTTGAGCAGCTAAAGGAATTCCAGCTGCTTCATGGAATGAGATGTTATCTGGTTTCAGGAATAATTCAGTTGTTTTCACATTGACATATTCTGCGCAACAGCGACCGTGCCAGCCATTGATCATGCCAAAAACCGCATCTCCTTTTTGAAAACTTGGGTTATTGGTTTTTTCAATTATTCCAGAAAAGTCGAAACCTATGCCCTGGGGAAATTTCTTGCCTGAGAATTTTTTGAATTTGCCTTTTCGGATGAGGATATCTTTAGGGTTGAGAGCAGCAGCTTTCACTTTGACTAGTACTTCGTCTTTAGCCAGTTTGGGGGTATCAGCCTCTATTATTGAGATGACGGAGGAGTCTCCGAATTTTGTGATTACGGCTTTTTTCATTTGGGTTGTCTTATTGATGCAGTAATCAATTGATAACCAACATCAAGTTCTGTTTTGTCAAGAAGGTCGCTATTTTTCTTTTGCCATTCTCCAGAATCCAGGTCCTTTTGTAGTTTTTGCAGTCCTTCTTCTAATCTTGTGATTTTAGAAAACGATGAGATTGAGTTTCGAACATGTTCGTGTAAATACGCTTCTGGTCTTTTCCAGTAAGCAGCAAGAAATCCATCTATGCAGTCTTCTGGAATCATTAAAGGAGTGATTTTTACATTGTCAAAGTGGTTTTTCAGTTCTTCTAAATCCGGGAAAATACCCTGATCAATTTCAAATATTTCTGGGAAATAATCCAGGGTTAACCAAAATGGGTTGATATCCGAATTCCATGAGATTGCCACAAACTTATCAGTTGTAACTCTATTGATTTCTTCAAATGCTTTGGTTCTGTTTTGCCAATGATGCATGGACAAAACTGTCATGGTATGAGAGAATGAATTTTCTTCAAACGGGAGGTTATCCGCAAAACCCTGCACTACTGGATGCGAACCAGGTTTCCGCTGGCTAATCATTTCAAGAGAAGGTTCCAGAGCAATTAAGCCCATGTTTTCCGGCTCGTATGATCCTGTGCCAGCACCTATGTTGAGGATTTTTGTTGCTCCTGATAGTTCTTTGTGTAGTTGTGCCGCTATCCTGGGATCGGTTTGTCTTTGGGTGGAATAGTTGATTCCTATTTTGTCGTAGATGGGCATAGTAGTTTTTGGTTTTTAGTTCATAGTTCTTGGATTATGGTATTAGAAACTTCTCAAACCTGCTGCCATCAAACTTATACAATCCATCATTATTTGTGCCTAACCAAATCAAGCCATTATTGTCAATGAAAATTGAGGTGGGAGTATAGTTTTTGCCTTTGTAATCAATTTTGATTTTAGCTAGTTGTTCACCATCATTTTTCCAAAGCCCCTGATCGAATGTTTGCATCCAGAGATTTCCATTTTTATCAGGTATGATTTGCATAAAGTAGAGGCGTTCTTGTCCTGGGAATCCAGGTTTTTTTTTGTAAATCAATTCTGTGTTTGAAGAATTGATATCGGTTATTTCATATTTATAGTTGGCGTTACAAATCCAGTAGTTGCCTTCTAAGTCTTCCGCAATAGAACGGATTCCAAATGCTCCTCCATTTGGTGTCTCTGTAAGATGATCTTCATACATCCAGCGGACTTTTTTGCCGTCAAAGTGAAATATTCCAAGGCTGGAAGTTCCCATCCAAAGATGATCTTTGCTGTCTTTGAATAGATAGTAAATGCCGTATGGGTCGAATGAGACATTTGGGTATTTTGCTCGGAACTCCTCTTCCATTGGAATTCTAGGGAGCTTGAACTGAACTAGGCTATCCCCATCATATAAAAATGGACCATCGTGATTCCAACCGGCTCGGAACCAAAGTGGATTTTTGATGTTGGTCCAATCTGTTCTAATGGTTTTGGATACAGGAATGGATTCCAGGCTTTTCCTCTCAAATTTTAAAACACCTGCAGGAGTATCAAAATAGATATTACCTAGAGCATCTTCCTGAACACTTAGTATTCGATAGTCTACAGTTTTATCTTTCAGTATGTAATTTGAAAAAGTGTCTCCATTGTAGAGAAATAGACCCTTTTCCTCTGAAGCAAACCAATAGTTGCCTTTTGAGTCGTGGTGGATGATTTTAAGTTTGGTATCAATCAAAGGTCTATTTGTTTGGGAATCGCATGATAGGTTGATGGTGCACAATGCAATTAAGAATACGATTGTTTTCATATTAAAAATGGTCGGTGTTATTCATTTCTTAATAAAGAAACCGGGTTCAAATTTGCAAGTTTTATTGTTGTTACAACCGAAAGCACAAATCCAGTTACTGCAACTAACGTTCCTGAAACAATAGGTACTAGCAGAGGAGGGTCGTAGTAATTAATATAAGTTGATGCCAGCATTCTTTGACTTGCATAATAGCCTGCTGCTCCACCAGTAATGCTAGCTATAAATATCACAACCAATAAGTCATGACTAATTTCAATAGCTACATTACGAAGGTTTGACCCCAAGATTAATTTGATTGCAATCTCTTTGGTCCTCTTGATTACATTAAACTTAATTATCGAAATCAATTGCGATAGGCCTAGGATCAATGAAATTAATGTGATGAATAAAAAAAACCGACTAATACTTTGGTTATTGGTTCTGGCTCGTCCCAAAAAAACATTTTCAATGGAGCTACTATTGAACTCTTCATAAGGAAATAATGTAGACCACTTTTCTTCTAGGTTCGCTTCCAGATCATCTAATTGTTGTGGCGAATTTGATTTAATTAACAAACTATTCGGTTTTTGGCCTATATAAAAAATGCTGGGTACAGCTTCTTTCTGTCTATAGGGGTTATCTATATGGTTTGCTACCACTCCGACTATTCGTTTTTTGGTATCGAAAAGATTTATTTGGCCATTCAACATGAAGTGATCTCCAACAAGATCTACAAACTTCTCATTAACAACAACACCTTCAACTGCAGAATTTGAAAGACCTTGTCCTTGGGTGATTTGCATTTCAAACACTTCAAAAAAGTTTTCTCCAATGTCATATACTTTAACGTTGTATTCTCCAGTACCAACTAATTCAATTTTTGTTGGCAAATCTGTTATTCCAAAAAGAGCATTGGTAGTCCCAACAACATTTACATCAGGCATGTTTTGTACTGACTTCTTAAATAAATCAAGTTTGCCAGTTTGAGTGACTTTAAGAGAAAGTACTCCTTCTTTGTTAAATCCAAAATCAAAATTTTCTTGATAATTCGAATTCATCCAAAAAGAAGTAGCAACTGTTAATGAGCCTACTAAACAAGCTAACTGCATTGTAGTAATAGAATTAACAATAATATTCGATCCTCTTTTTTGAGTATTTCTGGTTAAAAGGGCAAGAGGTTCTATTTTTTTAGCATATATCATTGGATAAACCCCTGAGGTTATTACCGAGAAAAAAATTATACACAAAATAGCGATAATGAACTTGGGGAAGCTTATTTGTGAAATATCAAAATTAAGATCTGTCCACATTTTGCCTTCATTAAATTCCGCCAGTAAGTCAAAAAATATAGGCAGCAGTATTTTTGAAATACCCAGAGCTAGGATAAGGGAAAGCACAACTAACATTATTGATTCAATTATCGATTCTATCGCAATAACTTGTCTTTGTGCTCCTAGAATTCTCTTTATCCCAATCTTCCTGGCCTTATCAATTGACAAAATTATCGTTACGTAGGTTAAATTGAGGCATGCAAGAAAAAGAAGAATTACAGCTAAAATTGATGCCGACCGCATAGGTGATTCAGACATTCTTACGTTGGTATAATTACCCAATATTTCATCTTCCGTGAACCAAGCCTTAAAAGGAGTAAGAATGTATTCTTCAGTGTCATCACCATATCCCTGGGCTTTAAGTCGTATATCTAGATAATGATTTAGATCTATTTGTTGTAAAGCTTCGGGATTATTTAATTCTATAAAGGTCGTTGGAGTTCGCCAACTAGACCAATCGTTATTGGTTAAATTATGGAGATCCAGGTAATGTTTGATATTAAGGATTATACCAACAGTAAAACTGCTGTTTTGTGGCATGTCTTTATAGACTCCAGTTATAATGAAATCTAGTTCTCTATTTTCAAATTGAATTTTTAGTTTTTTCCCTGTTGCATTCTCAACTCCAAACAGTTTCCTGGACATTGATTGATTTATTATGGCATTTTGGGGTTCGGAAATTGATTCTGAGGTGCCTTGAATGATCTCAAATTTGAATATCTCGAATAATGATGGATCCGTGAATGAAATTATTTCATTGAGACGTTCTGTTTGCTGTATAACTTGACCACCATCTAGTACATATCGAGCATAATTTCTAACTGATGGAACTTCTGCTTGCAAGGCCGGGCCAAGTCCAAAAGGGGCAAACATATTTCTGCCAACTCCAGAACCCATTTGCCATTTTGTGTGAATGGTGTATATATTTTCTACATCTCTATCTTTGAAAACTGAGTCGAACTCATAGTTGTAAGCATTCCAGAAATAAGCAGCAATACAGCAAATGATACCGATACTCAGTCCTAGAGAACTAATAAGAACATGCAAAATGTGCTTATAGAGATACCTCTTAAATTCTCTAAAAAATATCGGAGCATTATTGTAAACAAATCCCATCAATTCCGACTAATCAAAATTTACTCCCAAATTCCATTACTTTCAGTCAATATAACCGGCTTGTTGTCCGTGACTAAAATGGTATGTTCATGTTGTGTGACAAACCCTCCTTTATCTCCTACTAAAGTCCAGCCATCTTCCAGTTGAACAGCAACAGTAGATTTTGTAGAAATGAATGTCTCAATAGCAACTGTAGTATTTTTCTTAAATCGCTCTCTATTTGTCCTGACTCTATAATTCAGAATATTTTCAGGATCTTCATGCAAGCTTCTTCCAACTCCATGACCAGCAAGATTTTTGATCACCTTGAATCCGGATTTTCTTGCTTCAGATTCTATGATGTGGCCAATATCTGCAATCTTAACGCCTCCTTTAATTTGACTAATCGCTGTTTTAAGAATATTTCTAGAGGCATCTACCAAGGGCTGATGCTTATAAAGATCCTTGCCAAGCACAAATGACCCACCATTATCCGACCAAAACCCATTCAATTCAGCAGAGACATCAATATTGACTAAGTCGCTTTCTTTTAGAATTTTGTATTGAGATGGAATACCATGAGCAGCTTCTTCATTAACACTAATGCAAGTATGTCCCGGGAAATCGTAAGTCTTATTTGGAGCGGAAACAGCACCATAACTCTTCAAAACGGAACCACCATATTCATCAAGCTCCTTTGTGGACATCCCAATTTGAGCATATTCCCGCATCAGTCTTAATGTGTTAGCAACTGCCTCACTCACTTCTTTCATTCCGGTTAATTCAGACTCTTTGGTTATCGACATGTATTCTCCTTTCTAATTTTTAACTATTCTATACTGATGTCTTTCTCCATTATCAGCTATCACAACACTGTAAACTCCTGACTTCAAAAAAGAAAGATCTACCGTCTCAGATTCCATTGAAGATTGAAATACTAAAGATCCGGCAATATCGTATACGAGAATTTTAGCAAAATGGCTTGTATTCTTAAAAGTAACTGAATTTGTGAATGGGTTTGGGTATGCATGCTGAAAGGATTCAATATCCCTGGATTGGGTAATTGTGGAAGACTCAGTGTACTCATATGCACCTACATCATAAGTTGTTCTAGGGTTATTGTTGATATCGAAGAATACCGGAACAGTTCCATCTCCCATCCCAATTGCTGGGCTTTCTTCTAATATTCTGTAGTTCACAATGTTATTTTGATGAGCAGCAGAGTTAGGTAATGATGCGGTTGCGTAACCAGGGGTGGAGGTGACCAGATTATTAGAGAAACTTATATCTGTGCTTCCATCGTCATCATTTACTACGATAATATCACTTTCATTTGAAGCAGAGATGAGATTGTTTTGAATATTGACATTTGAAACATCCCTCACATTGACAATTTTTCCTGAAGTGCTGCTGTATTCCGTTACTGGTCTCCAGTGAATGGTATTGTGGTAAACATCTACCCAGCCGGAAACTACACCATTGTAATCGTGTCCAACAAAAATGGCGTTTCTATAGCCATCAATGATATTGTTTCTGATGGCTATTCTTGTAGCTTCTATGTTGATACCATTGATTGTCGGTTCGAAATCATTTCCGATGTAATCCTCATTATGACCTATGTAATTTCCTTCCAAAACCACATATGAAATGGCCTGTACAGATTGAGCATTGGTAGGGTTTACTCCCAGGATTCTGTCCATTTTATTGCGATACACCATCACATGTCTTTGACCCTCACCTCTGATTGTCATGGCAGTTTTAGTATCATCCAATCTGGTAAGTGTATTGTGAGCAATAAATTGCTTTTCACCTTCCTGGATTCTCATACCATGTTCTGGTTGAGGAGCACCAAGAAGGTTATCGACCTCATTTCCAACAAAAGAAAAGCGTGTGCTGCTACCAGAAAAAATCGCTAGCACTCCAAAATCATGAAGATAGCAATCAAATACTCCGAGAAGAGTTGCTTCATCCTGGTATAACGTCCTGTTGCTGGTTTGCTCAATTTCAAGTCGAAGGGCCAGGATGTTTTCTGAGTTTTCTGATGCAAAGCCAGTGGTGACACCTTCACCTGTTGTGATGATATGCAAATCCATTACCCTGATATTGGAAGAGTTTCTGATATTGATAACTACTCCATCATCACTGATAATAATTGGTTTTTCCTCTTCTGAAGACCCATAGGCACCTATTATGATTGGCCCATTGTTAATGTTATCCAGATTTTGGCTAAGCCCGGAAAATGAATTACCTCTTCGGAATAGCACCTGATCATTTCCATCTATCTGTTGGAATGCAAATTGGGCAGTTTCCCAGGCATTTGCTTCTGATAAGCCATCATTGGCATCTGAACCATCTTCTGAGACATAGTAAGTGGTACCAGAAAATTCAGTGACTGTTATTGAAATGGTTTCTGTGTCTGTGGTTCCATCCGGAGCAGTTAGGGTGCACGAGACTTCATAAGTTCCGGGAGCTTCAAAAACGTGACCGGCAACCATACCTTTTGTGATTTCCCAGTTTCCATTGGGGTCTGTGTCGTTTTGGTCAAAGTTCCAGGAGAAGTCGGAGTTTACCAGATCATTTCCATCTGAGAGTCCTGATGAGGAAGTTGCGTCAAAGAATACATATAATGGAGCTACACCTTCAGTTCTGCTTGCTTCTACTGAGAGGTCAATTTGTGCAAATACAGCGCAATGCACAGTAAGTAGTAATACTACTTGCAATAATGTGGTTTTCATTTGTTGGTTACACTTGTACTAGTGCGGGCTGGGGAGGCACTTGTGGTTAATAAATATGCGCTTTGATGTAATTTAGTTAATTAACCGTTATCCACAACTATTTATTTGTTCGATAAATGACTGTAGCTGTAAATCATGGTTCTCATCGATGATGGTGTGAAGGTCACCTATGTAAGGCATACCAAGATAATTAGCTGATTCTTTAAAGGGTATCCAAAACTGTTCTCCAAGATTTCCCCCGTTTGAGCTGCTTAGTACGCCCATTTTCTTTCCTCTTAATTGTCTTCCAAGGTCTTTTTCAATGGTTAATAAATCAGTGATTCTATCAAAGAATACTTTCATGATGCCACTCATGGAGTACCAGTAAACTGGAGTTGCGAAGATTAGTACATCGTAATTCTCTATGATCTTTTTCATTAAAGGAAGGAAATCATCATCTCTGTTGGCGTGATTATAATCGTAGTAGCTGAAGTTGTAATCGTTGAGGTTGATCAGATCCCAGTTTGATTTTTCAGCTAGTTCTGTCACTAGGGATTCTGTGTCTCCGTCATTTCGTGAGGTGCCAAGAATGATGAGTTTCTTCATGTATTGTGTGTGTTAGGCTAAGTTTCCTTTCAAGCCAGTCAATCGTCCAATATCATCAAATTCCGCGATGATACTGCTATTCTGATATATCCCTTCAACGCTATTTACACCAGTTTTGATCCGAAAATCTCTATCTATTAAATAATTTATGAATGCATTTCTGTGATTCAAATCCATATTTTGAATTAGTTGAGGGAATTTTGTCAGGACATTTTGTACATCTGATTTGTTAATTGGAGGAATTGTATCTGCTTCTAAAGTAACAACCAATGTACCTTGCCCATAGTTTGCGCAGTAATAACTTTTAGCATTAAACAATCCACAAGCAATCATTCCCATACGGTGTTCAAATCCTTCTGGGACGGGATAATGAGCGTTTGTTAACTCCTCGATATTCTTTTCTTCTCCAACTGAATTTAGTTGATTCGATTGTTGCAATAGGTGTTCTGGAATTCCACTTTGCGTATTGGCCCAGCCCCACATCCAGGAGCTGTCATTAAATGAAAGCGAACCGATTACTTGTACCGGAAAAACTAGTTTGTCGGCAAAGGAGATTGTACCAGTGTTCATATCAAATTGCCACGGATGTGGACCAATTAATTCTCCAAAATTCAATTGTTTCTCAAAAGAAAGACCAGCATGTAGTTCGAATAGTTCTTCAAATGATTGGAAATCCTTTTTTTGAGTTTGCTGAAAGCCCTCTTTGTTAATTGGTAGTTGATTACTGGTTTCAGGTGATTTGTTGAATAGTTTTTTGAAAAAGCTCATTGTGGTTTGTGGTTTTTGAAAAGGTCAATATAACATTTGTTGCAATTCATTCTTGCCAATTCCTTTTGTTTTATCTATCACCCACGCTTCTTTCTTGATTACGGATGCATACCATGTTCTTACCTCATCTTTGTAGACTCTGTACATCATAATACTTCCCTGTTGATTCGATTTGGAGTTTGAAGAGTACCAAACAAACAAGCCATTGTCTGTTTTTTTGCTAATTTCATTGAACTGGTTTTGCGTACTTCTTTGTGATTTATGGAGTCTTCTTTCAAATTGCTTATTTCCAGTTTTCCTCTTTCTGAAATATTGTTCGCTCAATACCCTATTTGGGTTGAATGGAGGAGATGGTATTTTCTCTTTCCAATCATGAGTAATAGCGACTTTATCGGGATGTAAAGTATTCTCATAGTGGATAATCTTTTTGCCTGAATAGTTTAGCCATTTATGATCAAACCAGTTTTTGATTCTGATATTCATAATTTCATCAACATTCCATTGAAAAACAGTAACTCCCATAAGCCTATTGATGATTTCAATAAACTCCGGTGAGTCATCTTCTTCCGGTTTAATTTTCATCCAAGTCTCTAGCATAGCTTTAAGGGATTCATTCAATTACACCCATTTCTCTAAATACCTCCTTGGTAATTTCCTTTCTGCAGTTTCCGAATTTTTCATTTTTTTCCGACCGGTCTTTAATCAGTCTGGTTGCGAAGAAGTAAACATTGTTATCCTTTTCGATATAGCCAACCCACCAGCCTGTGTCCATACCTCCGTCCCTTGTCCAGCCTGTTTTTGATCTAATGATGTAGTTTTCAGTTTTCTCACTGATCATCATTTCTTTCAGGGTAGTAAATGATTCTTTGGCGAACGGCAATGTCTCTTCATAAACTCCAATCAGGATGTTAATTTGATTTTGAGGAGAAATGGCGAAATCACCAAAGTTCCAGAAATCAGGATCATCGATTGACAGATCTACATTTCCATATCCTATTTGAGTAAGGATTTCTTTGTATTTGTCCTTTCCAATTTTTTTAGCCAACTCCACATAAGCCCATCCAGCCGATAGTTTAAAGGCCTCTTTCATGCTCATGCTGTGATAGATATTAGGCCTGTGGCTATACTTTACGGTATCATAATCATCAATCCAGGGGATGATTTCATTTTCGTCTTTTACTGCTTTGGTTTCTAAAGCAATGAGTGAATTAACAATCTTGAAAGTGGAAGCTGGAAGTGTTGCAAAATTACTGTCTTCCATATCATTGGTAATCCATTTTCCAGATTTGTAATCATATATGGTGATACTCCCCTTTACTCCACAATCTTCGAATGGTTGATTTAGATTGAATTGAGCTTTGAGAGATGAGGAAAGAAGTGTAATTAGAATGATGAATATAACTCGCATGATGTTGATAATTCAGATACTAGTAAAACTAGTGGGTTGTCAAAAGCTATGCAAGACACTTTTATTATGAAAACAAAAAAGGCCATCTCACAAATTGAGATGACCTTAACTTGGTTTAGGTTATTCTATTCAACTCTGATTCGCCGTGGTTCTTTGCTGCCTTCTATATAGACATAATAGATACCAGGCTTCAAACTAGAAACATCAATTTCGGTTTCAGTACCATTGATATTAGTTTGTAAAACCAATTGACTTGTTCGGTCGAAGATTAAAACCTTATTAGTCTCTACAGATTTACCTTGCATTTCAACTGTCAGTGTTCCCTTAACTGTTGGCACAGGAAATAATAAGATCCTCTGACTAGATTCAGTTTCAGGACAAGGGCCCAAATCTTTCCACCAATGTGCAGCTGTACCTGGAGTCACATTGAAGAGATTGTCCACTATGCATTCATAATTATTGCCACCTTCACTTACAATATCTCCAGCCATATAAACATTAGGATAAGGGCCATATGCTTCAGCGCAACCACTATTATCATTGCTACAGGTTCCTGTTGAACTATAGGTAGTTTGACTACAGGTAACTGAAAAGTTGCTAAATGTCTCTCCTGTAGTTTTTCGGGCTTCCCAAGTACTTCCTACTGCTGCATTGGCCTGAAATGTGCCTCCAGCAGCAGCCGAACCAATTAGTGAATTGTCACTGTAATACTCCAGACTACAATCAGTATTGTTAGCAAAAGAAACATCTACCAGATCTCCATCTGAACAATCATTATCTCCTGAGCAATTACCCAGATTCTCCCAAACCTGATATTGACCTGAATTTTGCTCAGGATTGGCTCCTTGATTCCACCACTTTGCTCGATATTTAATTCCGTTAAGAGCAACCTGGTCTCCTTCAACGTAAGTAGCTGTTGATGTCCATTCTTCAATACCATCACATGCATTTCCTGCATTACAATTTCCAGAGGAGGTATAAACTAATTGCTCACAAAGTACAGTGAAACTATCAATTTGGTCTCCGGAAGAATTTCTGGCCTCCCATTGACTGCCTACTGTAGTATTGGCATTGTAGGAACCACCAGCGTTTGCTGACCCCTGTAAAGAATTGTTTTGATAATAATCCAAAGAGCAATTGGTGATATTCTCGAAAGTAACACCTACAGCATCGCCAGTATTACAATCACCCCCATTGCCATCAACCAAAATATCGCTGACTGCATAGAATGCTTCATGACTATCATTATAGTCTCTCTGCCAAACACTCACTATTGCAGCTCTTTTACCGGCATAAGATTCTGGAATGTATGATTTAATGGTTGAATATGGTTCCGCAGGACCTTTCCCCAGATAACCGATTTCAATTAATTCATCCCACCTCAATGGTTTTGTAGGATCCCAATTGAGTGGAGTGATATAAACTTTGTAATATTGAGTTTTATGAGGTGCCGTGTTTTGCCATCTCACATCAATATTACCATAGTTTACTCTTGTGGTAGGCCACTCAGTTGTAAGGGCATCCAGACAACTGAAGTTTCCACCGCCATTGCCACCACTGGCTATTTGCCCATCAGGTACAAATGCTGGATGATTTCCAAAGTCTGTATCGGGCTGCAAAACCCCCATCCAATTATAAATCGCATCACCACACGCTCCACATACTGAAGACGAAGGACTGTTATAGCAGTTGTAAATTCTACTTGGAGGATAGATTACTGTACCATGTGGGAAGGCTTCTTGAGCCACTATATGTACAAGTAATAGAACTCCAAGCAGTCTGATTAATCTATTCATATCAATTACAGCTACTGATTGTTTTCCACCAATGCTCACCAGAACCTGGGACTACCCATAATGGACCAGTTTGTGCTTCATAGATTGTACCATTGTATGAAACTCTGTCACCAGTATTGTAGATGGTTGGATATGGCTGCCATGCGGCTACATCACAATTATCATTGTTGTCATCATCGCCATCATCATTGTCTCCGTCATCGTTATCTCCGTCATCATTGTCGTCACCATCATCATTGCCATCATCTCCATCACAATCTTCTATGAACTCCCAGGGTTTTCCATCTCCTGTGTTATCTGATGGGATATCATTTTGCGTCCACCATTTTGCTCTGTATATGGATCCCTGGTATGAGGCACTTTGACCTCCCACGTAAACTGCAGATGAGCTCCATTGTGGCGCACCATCACATCCCGTTCCGTCATCATTATCACCGTCATCATCTCCATCATCATTGTCGTCACCACCCTGATAAGGAGATTCCGGATAGTTTTCAGCGTTTGCTATTGCAGCATTTATTGAAGTTCCTCCAAGTACCTGACTGGCAACATGGAGATAACCATATGCTGATGAATTGCCATCACCTAGCAATAATTGCCAGATCATTATTCCATCCTGGGAGTCTTGAGAGGCGATATGAGCAGAGAGTTCACCTACAGTTTGGTAAGTGTATGTATAATATGGTCCCCAAGGTTCATTTGGATAGTGAGTTCCGGCAGCAATTTTGAAACCATAGGTATCTGCATAATATCGATAAGCATCATACATGATAGACCTGTTGGTAGCAGCACCAGTGTTATAACCCTGAAAAGCAATCAAATCAATTTTATCACCTACTGCCTGCATAACTGGAATCATATGGCCAGTTGCAGAAAACCCGAATAAACTGATACCGGCATTTGGCTGGGTGCCATTGTATAGATTATCGTCAGATTCTCCTGTGACAATATTTCTTCTACTATGCGCAAATGGTGAAGCAAGATCATCATTTACAACTCCACCTAAAGCACCCACTCCTGCCGGAGCACATGCCAGGATGTACTCTCCTTTTGGCATAATTGCTCTGGATTGGTTGAAGAACTCAATGAAACGATCTACATTGATTTGATCACCAATAGTGGCAAACGAACCATTTGGCTCAAAATCCCAGTCTATCCCGGCGAACCCCATATCATCAACCAGGTCTTTTATTTGCTGGTAATCGATATCGTATGCCTGACTGGAACCCCAGTAAGTTTCACCTCCCACTGACAAGATCACTTTGATGCCCTTAGACCTTAGTGCATCTACTGATTCTTTTAATGTTTGGCCGTTGTAAGGAGTTTGGATTCCTGTTCCTGCCAGGTCATATGAACCCTTTGTGTACCGTAGGTTTGGTCTGGCAAAAGCAAGGAATAAGTGATTGACATGTTCCGGAACATCTCTTAGTTTAGAACCTTGCCCAGGTGATGCCCAGTTTTCTGACCATGAGGGAAAGTATCCCAGGATTACGGGATCGTTAGAGTTGGTATTTTCCAGAACTGCATCTGATTTTGAGGCAGGATCTGAGTTCATTGCAGTGGGCTCCAACACATCCTCGCTGCAAGAAATTGATAATAGTAGGGCAATACAAATCCACATTGAATTTGCCCAATTCACTCTATTAATGTTCATTTTATATAGGTATTTAATGGTTACTAATACCCTCCAAAGTAACCCATGAAATGCACATCTCATTATTTTTTAGCTCAATGGGGATGGTTTGTAGCTTAACCGCATAGTGATGGATTTTTGCAGCTTTTCGCATAACGGTTTAGTTGATTTCAGGTTAGTTAAAATTGATGTTAATAAAACTTAACACAAAGTTAGACGACTAAAAGCTTCCTTTGAGGGTCTTTCTTTCGTTTGATGCCTTGGAATGCAGATGATTAAACCTTTATTTATTCTACTACTGTTTTTAGCAGCTTTCAGCCTCAATGCTCAGAAGTTTACGGTCAATGGCTATGTACGGGATGCTCAAAGTGGTGAGAATCTAATTGGCGCTACTGTTTTTGATACGTATTCTCAGAAAGGTGCCATCACTAATATCTACGGATTTTACAGCCTTACACTTCCTTCCGACAGTATCAATCTGGTGATTTCATTTGTAGGGTATGAGGATGGTCAGGCAAAAATGTATTTGGGCAGTAACCAAAAAAAGGACTTCAATTTATCTCCAGGCGCTGTTTTGGAAGAGTTGGTGGTGACAGCTTATGATTCTCTGGATTCTGAACCTGGGATTAGTCAGCTCAATGTTAGTGTTAAGCAAATAAGTGATGTTCCTGCCTTTATGGGAGAGGTGGATGTCTTGAAATCTTTGCAACTACTTCCAGGAATTCAGGGAGGCAATGAAGGTACAAGTGGAATTTACGTACGTGGAGGAGGTCCCGATCAGAATTTGATATTGATTGATGGGGTGCCGGTATATAATGCATCTCACCTTTTCGGTTTCTTTTCAGTTTTTAATGCTGATGCAATCAATAATATTTCAGTCATTAAAGGAGGTTTCCCAGCGAGGTATGGAGGAAGACTTTCATCAGTAGTTGATATTTCTTTAAAGGAAGGGAATAATCAGAAACTTACTGGAACCGGATCCATCGGTTTATTGTCTGCCAAGTTTACACTGGAAGGACCTATTAAATCGGAAAACACTTCTTTTATTTTCTCAGCCAGAAGAACTTACATTGACATAGTTTCTAAACCTTTTATCAGATCTGCCTCAGGAGATAATGATAATCTTGGTTACTTTTTCCATGACTTTAATGCCAAAATCAATCACAGAATTTCCGAAAGAGATCGATTATACCTGAGCTTTTATGGTGGTTTGGACAAGTTTTCAGAAATCAATCAATTCAGTGGAGGTGAATCACTAACGGAAGATACCCAGGAAGATCTTGGACTTAAATGGGGTAATCTAATTTCTGCTTTCAGGTGGAATCGCGTCTATTCACCAAAATTGTTTTCCAATGTTACAGCTACATTCAGTCAATACAATTTTGATACTCAGGAAAAGCTGGCTTACCGTACGGAAGAGAATTCTGATGTGGAGGAGTCGATAAATTATGAGTCCGGGATTCGGGATGTTGCTCTGAAAGTGGATTTTGACTACCTACCAAATCCCAATAATGAGGTGAAATTTGGAGGAATGGCCATTTATCATAGCTTCGAACCAGGTGTAAATCAATATTCTTCAAGCATAGTGAACCAAAACGTTACGTTTGGTGCAAAAGAGGTTAGTGCTACTGAATTGGCAGGTTATTTGGAAGATGATATTAGAATTTCTCCTATTCTAAAAGTAAATGTCGGACTTCATGGTTCCATGTTTGTGACGGATGGAAAGGTGTTTTCTTCTTTACAGCCTAGGTTGTCTGCGAGGCTTTTATTGGGCAATTCTTATTCTCTAAAGGGGTCTTATGCACAAATGACTCAGTTTATTCATTTATTGACTAATGGTGGAGTAGGGTTACCAACAGATCTGTGGGTTCCATCAACGGAGCTTATTAAGCCCCAGCAATCTCAACAAATCGCTTTGGGAGTGTCTAAAAAATTAGGCATTTGGAATATCAGTGTTGAAACCTACTACAAGGAGATGAAAAATCTTATTGAGTACGAAGATGGAGCTTCATTTTTGAATAATGATGAAAACTGGGATGATCAGGTTGTGATTGGTGATGGTGAAAGTTATGGTTTTGAATTGCTGGTGGAAAAGAAATCTGGCAGATTGAAGGGTTGGGTAGGATATACACTTTCGAAAACAACCAGACAGTTTGAAGAACTCAATTTTGGAAGGGTGTTTCCATACAAATATGATCGCAGACATGATATCAGCCTTGTATCTAGTTATCAGTTGAATAAGACTATGGCCATCAGTGGAACGTGGGTTTATGCAACCGGTAATACATTTTCATTGCCAGTTTCCAAGTATGCATATTTTGATTTTCCAGGAAGTGAAGGTTTGACTCAGTTTAGTGAAGTTAGATTTTATGAGGAAAGAAACAATTTCAGGACCCGTGATTATCATCGGCTTGATATTGGAGTTTCTTCAAAAAAAGAGAAAAAGAAGTTTGTGCGAACCTGGACTTTTGGGGCCTACAACATATATAATAGAAGGAATCCATTCTATGTGGAACAAAGACAGGACCGACTTGTGCAGTTTAGTCTGTTTCCAATCATTCCTTACATCAACTATAAAATCGAGTTTTAAATGAGAGTATTGATCATATTGACATTCGTGCTTTTACTTGGTTCATGTACCTTGGAACTGGAATTGGATGCACCTGCCACTACTCCAGAGCTTGTTGTAAACAGCATAGCTGAGGCATATGGTGATTCTCTTGTTGTTCAGGTGTGGGAAAGCACTGATATTCTAAGCAATGTTTCCGACCTGCACATTACTGATGCTAGAGTTTCGTTGTACGCGGATGATAGATATCTGTTGGATTTAGTTGAGATTAATGATCCCAATGACCAATTGGGTGAATTCTATTACAGCCCGGTTCCAAATACTTTGAGCCCGGGAACAAAATACACAATTGAGGTTAATAAGGACGGATATCCAGTTGCAACAGCGGAAGAAGTTATTGAAGATAGACCATTGGATTTTGCAGCGAGCTCTGTTTGTAGAAAATGTTTTTGCGAATACGATGAAAGTACAGAGCTCACCACAGTAACTGTTACCATTGCAGATGAACCAGGGCCGGATTATTATCACTTAATAATTAACTATTCAATCCTGATTTATGACTTTGTTCCGGAAATCACTTCTTCACGAGCTCGAGTTTTTGGGGAATATTTTGAGTCAAATAGTCCCGTATTTGAGGATCATATAGTCAATGGACCTAATAGGCCCCTGGTTTTTACCGATGAGTTGTTTGATGGTAATACCCAAACTATTTCATTCACAGTTGAGGATGGTCCTGCAGTAGCGCCGTTTCAGGGAATTTATTGCAACAATGATTTGACATTGGGAGCTCAAATTGAAATTGAATTGAGAAGAGTCTCGGAAGCTTACTACAATTATTATAACACCGTAACACTTCAGGATCAGGCTTTAGATAATCCTTTTGCTGAACCTGTTCAGGTATTTAATAACATACGGGGTGGAAAAGGAATTTTTGGTTCTTATGGGTCGGTGAAGATGGATATTGATGTAAGTAGCGGGGATTAATTGCAGGATATTGGGTTACCAGTTATCACTTTTTTCGAAATGTTTCCACAACATAAAATATTACATGTGTTCCAAACATAATGGCTACAGAAATTAATAGTCCTGCTAAATGAAAGCTACTAAAACTACTGTTGATTCCGTCAAATTTTTCATGATTTACTAAACCAGTTATAACTATTAAGTACCCCAACCCAAGACTAATTAGTGGATAAAAATAGATCAGTAGTCGGGTGGTTTTATTAGGCCTCACTGTTAATTATTAACAATAATCCCCATTTTCTCCATCAGCTTGCTTGCATTAAAACTCTTACAAGGTCCATCTGTCAATTTGTAGTCAAAAATGATATCATCATCTTTTATAATACTATTGAAGCTATAATTTCTGATCTTCTGATTCTCTTTTTCCAATTCACTTAATGCCAAATCATGTGTAGAAATTAGGCCATAAGCTCTTTTCTCTGAAAGTTGATTGGCAAGGGCAATAGCCCCTTTGTGTCTGTCGTCTGAGTTGGTACCTTTCAGAATTTCATCCAAGACATAAAATGTAGATTCACTTTCTTCTACATGTTCCAAAAGCTGCTTGATTCTTTTTAGTTCAGCGTAAAATGAGCTTGTACTTTCTTCAAGATTATCTTTTGTTCTCATTGAGGTGAAAACGTCAGTGGTTGACATGCTGAGTGATTCAGCAAACACAGGCGCACCCATTTGCGCAAGAACCATATTTACTCCAAGAGTTCTTTCAAATGTAGATTTTCCAGACATGTTGGATCCTGTGATAATATTGACCTCTCCTTCGCCAGTAGTTTTGAAATCATTAACCTGGCAGACATTTTTTGGAATCAGTGGATGCCCCAGCTGCTTGGCATCAAATTCAAATTTTGAATTGGCAACTGCCGGGTAGTGATAGTTTTTGTTAAGGTGATAGAATCCAGCCACACTACTCAACGTTTCAATTTCATGAACCACATCCAACCAATCATGAATTTTATGGGCATGAGCTTTTTTCCACTTCATGGCAGAATAGACCAGATAATAGTCAATCATGAAAAGCCCATCTATCAAAATATAGAACATACTTGCCCTGGAGCTGAATCTGTAAACTATGCGCTTTAGTTCACGAATGCTTTCAGAAGCTTTGTGCTGATCCACCAGAAGTTTTGACTGAAGGGATTGAAGATATGGATTGTTGAAAGACTCTTTTTCTATCAACTTTAGGACGGCTACATATGCTTCAATGATGTAAACCGAGGAATTGAGTTTATCACCGAGTTCTTTAGCAACATTGAAAACAACCCCAAGTATCAACAGTGAAACGAAGAAACTAAGTGCTAAAAAGCCATAGTTGCCAAAGTCAATAAAGGTCATGACCATTGCGGAAACATTTGCGATAACCATGATAATACTTATGATGTAGAGCGCTGAAGCGTTCTTCAAAACCACATCAGATTTCATCCAGGAAAATAGCCCTCCAAGCTTCTCTTCCGGATGCTCTTTTTCATGCAACTGATAGGATACCCTTGCCTCTGCAGCTAGTTGATGCCTAAAATCTACCTTCTCTGCGAGCTCTGCTGTTGCCGTTTGGCGTTCTTTAATTTCATCTACTTTGGCTCGTTTCAACAACCATTTTGCGAGAAGATCTTTGGAATGATGAAAGGTACATCTTGATAGCAGTTGATATACAGAATGTCTTCCAAATATATCCAGGTCATATGCGTATGGGTGATGCTCGTCCATGAATCCATTTCCATCTTCAAAATTGGAGAGATCTAGTTTTGATCTTTTGATTTCTTCGTGATTTACTTCTGATAGTTGGGTATAAATCTTGAAACTCAGATTGGCACTTTTATGTGCAACGATGAAAGCAATAAACCCAACCAGGCTAAGAAGAACCAGACCAAGGATTACAATATTAAAGCCTGATGAGAGCCCATAAATGAACAATCCCACTAAGCTCAAAAATGAAATGAATCTTGCCCAGGATAGTCGTCTTGCTTTACCTTGAAAATTAGCTGCTATTTCATCAAATCGCAGGATGCGCTCCGTCAATTGTTCTTCGATACCCATAATTACCAGAAATGTATTCCCACAAGAATACGAAAAAATGGAAGATTGGATTAGATCCCGGCTGAGAAATCGAGCATTTGATGGTTTTTTGATTGGATTGTTAACAAAATTGACCAATCTCCGTCATGCTTCTGAATTACACCGAAAAGCATTATGACTAAAATCAAACAACTAATCTGGACACAAATAATAATCATCTATACGCGCTACCTGGTTGGTGGCGCGTTTGTCTTTGCTAGTATTATCAAAATTGAAGGAAACCGATTCACCACAGAAAGTGGAGCAGATAACCCTATTGATAGCGCCTGGCATTTTTTTGAAACCATGTATGAGTCCGGATTGTATTGGCAGTTTATTGGAGTGTGTCAATTGGTGGCTGGATGTTTACTAATGACTCAGAAGTATGCCAAACTTGGAGCGGTAATGAATTTGCCAATTATTCTCAACATTTTTGTTATCACCCTATCATACGAATTTGGCTATACACCAGTAATTACCGGCATGATGCTACTGGCGAATCTTGCTTTGATTGTATGGCACTGGGATGAACTAAAAGTTCTGTTTAACATCCCACCAAAATACGATCTCACGATCCGATTGGAGCAACATGCTGTATGGACTATTACTGGAATTGGGCTATTGCTATTCACCGTGGTATATCGAACAATGGTTACCAAATACAATTTGATCCTTTGGTTCACAGCCTGCTTGCTGATCGGATTGATTGGGTTTATTTATGGAATTATTGTGGAAAGGAAGAGAAGGAAAGTGGTATTGCAGGTGGTTTAATTGTCGTATTTAATTCATTGAATCAAAATCATAGTGTAATTGGCACTAAAGGCATTGCTTTTTACCAGACTACTGGAATATATTGCCATCATAAAGCCCCAGCTAAACTACTTAAATATTTAGACTATGAATTTTAGAACACTCGGTAACAATGGATTTGAAGTAAGTGAGATTGGATTGGGCTGTTGGCAATTGGGTAGTGATTGGGGAGAGGGTATTGATAGGGATTCAGCTTTTCAAATTTTGCAGGAAGCAGTGGATCAGGGAATTACTTTTTTTGATACAGCGGATGTCTATGGAGATGGTAAAAGTGAAAAACTGATAGGGGAGTTTTTGAAAGGCAAGAATCTCCCAATTAGAGTGGCAACAAAGTTTGGAAGAAGAGCAAATGCTTACCCAGATAAATATTCCAAAGAAGTTTTAGTGGAATCAGTGAAGGAATCATGCGAAAGATTGGGGACAGATTCTTTGGACCTGGTACAGCTTCATTGTATTCCAACGGAAGAATTGAGAAAGGGTGATATTTTCAATTGGTTAAGGGAAATTAAATCTGAGGGTTTGATTAAAGCCTTTGGAGCTAGTGTAGAAACAGTTGAAGAAGGGTTGATCTGTATGGAACAGGAGGGGATTCAATCATTGCAGGTGATTTTTAACGTGTTTCGACAAAAGCTCGTGAAGGAATTACTTCCGGTAGCTAAGAGAAAGAATGTTGGAATCATCGTGAGACTACCTCTGGCCAGTGGCTTACTTGCTGGCAAGTTCACTAAGGAGACAACATTTGCAGAGTCCGATCACAGGAATTACAATAAAGATGGTGCAGCATTTAGCGTTGGGGAAACTTTTGCAGGATTGAAGTTTGAAAAAGGATTGGACTTGGTGGAGCAGATAAAGTCAGAATACCTCCCGGAGGGATATAGTATGGTGGATATGACTTTGCGATGGATTTTAGATCATGATGCAGTAACTACTATTATTCCTGGTGCAAGCTCACCCAAACAAGTAATAGGTAATGTAAAGGCTGCTGGTTTGAGTGGTCTGTCAGCTGAATTGCATGAAAAGCTTTCTAAATTTTATGTGGAGAAAGTTCATGATCATGTGAGAGGTGCTTGCTGAAATTTATTAATCAAGGTTCCAGCTTTCATATACTTTGTTTTTCCAGGATTTTAGAACTACATCTGCACCGGGTGTATCCACAAGTGTTTGCTCCACATGCTGTTTCAATTTTTTTTGAACAGCCTGATAATCATTTTCAGACTCATATTTGAAGTAATGGATATCTATTGTTCTTGAGGATTGACTTTGAATTAAATAAGGTGACTTGCCATCTTCTCCAAACTCAAATTCAGTAACTGTAGGACTTGAAGTGATTGTTTGCAGGAAGTCTGAATGCACACCTTCATCTCCTGGGTTTGTCCAGCTGATTGAAGCGAAAGTGTTTTCAGGATATCGATAAACTTTTGGAAAAATGATTGAACTAAATTCACTTTCAGCAGGTGTTAGCTGAATTTGATCTGCAGTGATAGATAATGGGTACCTTTCGACTTTTTCACCGTTTATTAAAGAAATGAAATCATATTGTTTCTCGAGCCATAAAAAACCACTAACCCTGGTACTAAAACCTAAACAAATTCCCCCTAAAGGCAAACTATCTATTCTGACTATCAGCTCGTTTCCGACCTCAAACCTGGACATCAGTATTTCGTAGCGGCAATTAACATCCTCTATAGTCCTAATTTGTAAACCAATTTCTGGAAATGTAGATGTATCTCTATGAAACTCTGCTACAAGAAATTCAAAATTGTAATCAAGTTCTGGCGTTTCAAAAAACTGGGTGTAATCAATAATTTCATCAGAGTCTGCAATTGGTTCCTCTTCATTAATTGATAATTCAGAGTCGTCGCATGAAATTAAAATAAGACATAGAGCTTGAATAAATAATGCCAGGGCTTTTGTTGGTTGGTGAATCATAGTCTGTGGTTTTGTATAAAACAACCATAGAATAGGTACTCCCTTAAATTACAAATTGGAAATTGGAATAAAATAGCCCTATTGAATCAAACTATAAGTACCAATATCCAAAACTTTATCCTCTCCTTTGATTTTAGTTCTTACTTCGCGGCGTTTATCAATTTCCTCAACCTCAAACACAATTTCTTTAACCTCTAACTCACCCTCGGCAACTAAACTACAATTAATCACCTCATCCTGCACATCAAACTGGAATTGTATATCGAAAGGATAAATATTCTCAAGCCGTAAATCTTTATAGCCATAAACAACTGTAGCGTCAGCGCCAAGTGGAGTAAATCGCTCATGCTCTTCGTAGATATCTACTGAGTGATGAAATCTTTCCCTGACTTTCAAGTTCGATTGGATACTGGTGTGGTAAATTATACTCGCCACCTGGCATAAACCGCCACCTACTTGCTCGGACAAAACCCCGTTTACAAGATTCCGGCCTTTGCGAAAGCCATTCCGTTCAACTGGTTTTCCGACAGCACTCCAGAAGCTAAAAATCTCGCCGGGTTTGATGACGATCTTTTCAATTGAATTGGCAGCTAACCTTAAATTATGAAGCTTATTCTCATACAAATGTGATTTCTTAACTGGTTGGGCAAGTTTGAATTCGCTTTGAACTTCAATATCTCCAGTAGACTTGGCGATTTTTGAGGAGATGCCTTTTGACAAATCACTAAAATACCTCAGAATTAACTTTAGTTGAACTCTGATAGGAGCAGGTAAAAGTCGGAGTAGTGTTCTCATTGTTTTTGAAAAACTACCACAATATAACTCGAATATGCTTTAAATACGCTCCTACACAACCAATCATCTAGCCATCCAAAAAATTTACGTAGGTAATTAGGTATTCTGTGGATTGGTGTAAATAGTATTCCTACACTCTTTTTCAAGTTCCATGAATCTTTCATTTTCTGATTAAGATCAGTAATGGAATATGCGGAACTACCATGCCATGAGCTATTGTGGTGACCATTTGTCAATTCTCTTCGCTTTGCTGATGGGAAGTCAAACAATAGCATTCCATCAGGTTTTAGGATTCGCTTACACTCATCCAGAATTTGCTCAGCGTCATCTTCATTAAGATGCATAAAGAGATGAAAACTATAAATTGCATCAAACGTGTTGTCGCCAAAAGGGAGTTTTTTGGCATCTGCCTGCATATAGGTTTTATCAGGATATTTTGATTTGGCTACTTCCATCATCTGGCTGCTTAGGTCAGTACCATGCGTTGCAAACTGCATAAACCGACCCGTGCCACAAGCAAGGTCTAGAATTAACCCATCTTTGGGAATGTACTTCTCAATGATCTTCTTTTCCTGTCGATGGATGAATTGGCCATAGCTATTTTGAAAGCGATCACGATCGTAATCGCCAGATAGTTTATCGTAATATTCTTTAATTTCCTGAGCCATGATGAGCTAGATGGTTCTTGAAAAATAACGGAAAATTCACGTTATAACAATTTATCTAGCAGATCTTGGTGTCTCGGATGAATTTATGAAGAGTTGTGTAGGGTGATATATTGCTTTGCGGAAGTTGGACGATCACGCCTTTTTCCTGGTCAACCAAACTATTCCAGCAATGACAATCCCAGTTCCTACCAGTTGAAGTATCGTCATTCTTTCATCAAGAAAAATATTGGCCAGAATGATTGTGCTAATTGGGCCAATACTACCCACAATGGCAAAGTTTGAAGCACCCATTCCTTTTATAGCATAAGAAATTAAGTAGGAAGGAATCACAGTAGCAATTATGGCCATGGCGAATCCCAGGTAATATACTTCACTAGGATACCCCAAAATAGAACCACCATTTGTTACCATGTAATGCATGATTACGAATGTGCACGAGACAATCATTGCGTAGGAAGTAAAGGTCACAGAGCCAAACTTTGGAATCAACCATCCGCTTCCTGCGATGTAACTAGCATAGGTTAGTGCGCTGAGAAATATCAAAATACCTCCTAAAATCAATTTGGATTCTTCGCCAGCAAAAGACAATTCCTGGCCAAAGGTGACAACAATTCCGGCATAACTAATCAAAATCGCCATTACCTGTTTGCGAGTAATTCTTGTTTTGAAGAAGATTCTTGAAATGACCAAGACCAGAGTTGGGTATATGAACAGAATTACCCTTTCCAGGCTTGCTTTAATGTATTGCAACCCAAGGAAATCGAAATAACTGGCCAGATAATAACCTATAATTCCAAACCCAATTAGCCACCAATAATCTGTTTTTTTGATTTTATCGGGATTTGAAGGTCTTTTGATAAAAGCTACAATGAGGTAAAACGGAAGAGCAAATAGCATTCTCAACAGAAGAAGTGAAACGGCATCTATTTCATTACGATAGGCCAATTTTACCATAACAGCCTTGCTGGAGAATAAGACTATTCCTAATACGGCAATCAGAACCGCTATGCTTTTGGTAGATGTATTGTTCTCCTTATTCATGAGCTGCAAACTTACCAAACCCGTGTTCTTACTTTATCATGCATTTGCTTTACTTTAGTTAGATAGCAAGTAAATATTTCAATAACTACGACTCCTAAATCATGAAACTAATACTAACTCTTCTCTTTACAATCACGATCTCTATGTCGAACTTATCATTCGGTCAGGGAGTGTCATTTTCCTATTTGATTCCAAAAAATGGATACATCTCAGCACCAGTGAGTCCATTTTCTCTGAGAGGTGTTGGGTTGTCATTTGGGGATTATCTTGGGTTGGAAACAGGTGGGACGCTTTACTATATGTCGGGTTTGGGTATGACAGATTTGCCATTTGAGTACGACAAACCTTTAACAGGGCCAAATTTCTCAGTACTGGTACCGATGCAGCTTTATATTAAAATCCCATTAAAAGGAGTTGATATCAAATTTTTGGGGGGAGGATTTGCTATCTGGCATTTGAACCCAAGGATCAACTATGGAAACATGGACAGAGCAATTAGGGAATTCGAAGGTTGGGATATTGTCAATTCTGAATTTGAAGAGGATTTTCAAATAGGAGGAGGAATCATGGGAGGAATTGGTTTTGAATTCTATGTTTCTAAGGAGTTTTCAATAACACTTGATGTTCAGTACCTCAAAGGAGGAAGTTCCGTAGATCTGGTAGGGACTTATTCCGGTGGTGATATTGGAGGTACAATTGCCACCAGAGCTGCAGATTTTTCTGAAGCGTCAGTATTATTGGAAGGGTTGGAGATATCGATTGGGGCTAATTTTTAAACGAATAAATCATGTTTGGAAAAAGTAAGGAGACATTAAAAGTGTACTCGGCTGCAAAAGCTATAATTATGGAAAAGGGTATGGACCGTGAAGAGGTCTGGAATTACTTTTCAAAGGCTTTTATGAAAACAGACAATGGATATCTTAATTTCACATACAATGGCTACCCGTTAGAACTTGTGAAAGGAGAAAAAGACTCGGTCCAAGCTGGGAATGTTTACAAATACTATGGCAATATGGGAAGTGAAAACTATTTCGAAATAACAGATTGGAATGAGTTTGACTACTTTGCTTATAACGAAAAATACGCTCCCACTTCAGCAAAAGCAATTAGTCAGAATAAACCAGGTGGTAATAGAGTAGAATTCTTCTTCAAAGACCATTTCGAAGGAGTTGTGGTGGAAATACACCGCAGACAAAAAGGAATGGTAACAAAAAGAGTGGAAAAAGACTTGGTGGGAGGAGCCAACCAAATCTTAGGGAGCATGTTGCAGAGATATTTTGAAAAGCTAAATAGAGAACCCCATAGTATCTATGTTGAGCAAGATGATACTTTGAAATTAGATTCTGGTATGCCAGAATAAGAATCACTCATATCTCAAGCTTTCAGAAGGATTACTCCTTGCAACTTTATGTCCAATAAACACAACTGTTAAAACAGTAATTAGGGATACAATCACAATTACGAGTAGAAAGGGAATCGCATTTAAGGAAATCCTAAACGCATAATTACTCAACCAATTGGATGCTAAAAAAACTGCTATTGGAATGGCTATTATGCTTGATACTGCAAGATTCCACACAAAAGATTTACCCTGAAGCATCAATATTTGTTGGAAATTGGCTCCTAATATTTTTCTTATACCAAACTCCTTGGTTCTGGCAATCACATTGTATGAGATTAGACCAATGACACCAAGAAATGCAATGATTAATGAAACTAAAGAAGCACCGGTAAATACCTTTCTGAACATTGCCTCATCTTCATAAGCTTCCTGAATCATCTCATCCATAAACCTCCAATCCATCACACCATTTTTATCATACCGATTGTGGATTTTTACTACCACTGCAATTGCATCCTGTACGTTATTTCCATCAATTTCGATAACGATATCATCAAGGGACATAAATGGATTCTTATAGTAACCTATTACTGTAGGCTTAATTGGCTCATGCATTGATTCCAGATGGAAGTCTTTAACAACACCTTTTATCTGAGCTTTAAAGTTTTCATTATCATCAGAATTTAACACTACCCATTTTCCTACAGCATTCAATCCTCCGTATTTTGATGCAGCTGTTTCGTTGATAAGAACACTTGTACTGTCAAGGCTCTTGGTTCCTGTAAAACCGGATCCAGCCAAAACTTCAAAATTTAATACCTCAGGTCCATTAGAATCCATTCCATAGAATTTCATGGTGGTAGTTTCATCCGGTAAGTCGAAATCTGCTGCTGATATTGTAACCGGAGATCGGGAGCCACCAATCATTCTTGTAAGGCCTGTTACATTTTTGATATGACTGCTTTTTTCAAGTTCGTTTTTGATGGTATTGTAGTTGTTTCTAACTCCCGCGCTATTGATTTCTACGATCATTAATTGATCAGTTTTGAAGCCTAGTGACTTGCTGCTCATGTAATCGTATTGCTGGTTAACAATGAACAACGCAGCTAGAATTACTATGACAGAAGCATATTGAATTGTGACTAAACCATTACGCAACCAATTATTTCCCTTAGAAGTTATTGGGCTATTTTTCAGAACTTTAATTGCAGAGAATTTGCTTAAATACAATGCAGGATAAAACCCTGCTAAAACTGTAACAAGCAAAATGGTAGCGATTACATATGGAACCACGGGTAAAATGGTTTCAGTGCTCAACCTTAAATCAATTCCGGTAATGAGATTGAAGTATGGTAAAACAAAAAATATAAGTACAGTGCTTAGCAGGACTGAAACAAAAACTAGTAAAAATGATTCAGTCAAAAATTGCCATGTGATTTGAGATTTGATTGCGCCAATGGATTTTCTGATTCCCACTTCTTTAGTTCTTCGGATCGATCTTGCTGTGGTAATGTTAATGTAATTAAAGCATGCCATAGCAAGAATTACGATAGCGATGATTGTAAAGAGTCTAATCTTTTGGAGGTCCCCCTTCACATATTTGTTTACTCTTCCATCAATTCCATTACTGCCAAAGTGCAAATCGAGAAGTCCAATTAAATAATGCGGGTTTATCGGATCGTCAGTTCCCAAATACTTTTCCAGAAGAGGTTCAATCTGACTTTCAAATTGAGCTTGATCATTATTCTCATCAAGAAGCACATAAGTTGTGGCGGCATTACCTCTCCAGGAAGGAAACCACCTGCTAAACCATGGAGCAGTGTTTTCAAAATAGATGTCTAGGTCGGGTGTGATCAGATATTCAAACTGAATGTATGAGTTTGACGGAATGTCTTTTAATACAGCAGTAACTGTAAAATCTCCATAATACTCAAGGTTTACAGTTTTACCAATTGGGTTTTCAAATCCATAATACTTTGTAACCAGCGCCTCAGTTAAAACTATTGATCTCGCTGATTTCAGTGCGTTACTATTCCCTTTTGCAAACTCAAAATCGAATATTTGGAAGAATTCAGGCCATGCTACGATCCCCTCTTCCTCAAAAAACCTTTTACCGTCTGTTGTCGCCCAGGTGGAAGCTGCTCCTGTGATGGTTACTGCGCTTTCTACATTTGGAAGGTCTTCTCTTAGTGCCTTAGCCAATTGAGTAGAAGTATGAATTTCAGGATCCGGCCCATCATGCAATTGAAAATCCTGGATGACCTGATAAATACGATCTGCTTTCGAGTGAAATTTGTCGAAACTATATTCATGGTTGACCATCATAATCATGATAATAAAGACGGTAAGCCCAATGGCAAGACCACTAATATTGATCACTGAGAACCTAAAATCCTTGACCAGGTTTCGATAACCGATTTTGAAATAGTTGCTAAACATAGCTGTTGAGTTTGAGTATTTTGACTTTTTGATGTTGACCCATCTGAAGGATCGGAGTATATCCCAGGCGAATCTGTACCTGGCTTTTTTGAGGTTTGATTGAGCCCTCATTTCAAAGAGCTCAATCAAATCACCTTCGATTTCATCTATAAAATCTTCCCTGCAAAACCAGCGCAGAAATCTGAGCGGTATTTTGGGAGGATTATTCATACCTGAGTGAATTAACAGGATTGGATTTGGCCATACTGTAAACCCTTGAAATGACCGTCATAAAGCTTACCAGCAACACTACAAAGAATGCAAAAGCAAATATCCAGATCGATAAATCAATACGGAACGCAAAGGTTGCTAACCAATCATTAAGCATGTACCAGGCTAAAGGTGAGGCAATTAGCATGGCAACACATAGAAGGATTAAGTAATCTTTTAGTAAAAGTTTAATGATGGTAGGTATGCTGGCACCTATTACTTTTCTGATTCCTATTTCCTTTGTTCGTCTTTCCACTGTGTAGTGGATCATTCCAAAAAGACCAATCACAGAAATAAGAACCGAAAGAATAGCGGATATCATGATGAAGTTTCCACGAGTCTCATCTGCCTTGTAGTATCTTCTCCACTGTTCGTCCAGGAAATTGAATTCTGCTGGAGTTTCAGGATCAAACTCTGCATTCACGTTTTCTGCGTGAGTCAATACCTGTTTTGGATCTCCATTGTATCTGATCACAAAGTAATCGATCACCATAATTGGATTGTTCCAGCTAGTGATCAAAACTGGTTTGATTGGCTCATATAAAGATTCGAAATGAAAATCTTCAACCACACCAATCACCTGAAATTTTGAAAGTGTATCCTCCTGAATCCAAATAGATTTCCCAACAGGATCTTCCAGACCAAGAGATTTCACGGCAGTCTCATTAAGAATTACCTTCAAAGTATCACTGGCATCATTTCCTGAAAAATCAGAACCGTCGATTATTTTGAAGCCATAAGTTGAAATTCCATCACTGTCGAAACCATAATGGCTTGCTGTAATTGGTTCGGCATTTTTAGAGAGTAATAAATCGGATTCCGGCAGGTTTTTCCATTCACCTGGGACTCTTGTGGTAGTTGTAACATTAACTACTCCCGGGTGTTTTGCTATTCCATCCTTTATTCCCTTGAAACTTCCTCTGGCTTTTCCGCTATTGATATCAAGTGTTATCAGTCCAGAATTATCGAAACCAAGATTTTTGTTTTGAATGAAGTTTAACTGGTTATATAAAACCACCACCCCTATAATCAGTCCCATAGAAATAGTGTATTGAACTATCACGAAAGCCTTTCTCAACCTATCACCTTTTCCAGCAAAAGCATTCTTAGTCATAAATATGGCTCTATCAAGTTTTGCGTAGTAAACTGCTGGTACCAATGCTGATAAAATCCAGGTAGTTGTAAATGCAGCAAATTGGTAACCTATTAGGTTTAAGCTGAAGAACTCATCAAAATACATTGTTTTGCCTGTCAGATAGTTGAAATAAGGTAGCAACAATGCTATCAGGACCCATGATAGAATGAACGCCAGAAGAATCGTAATAAAGGTTTCTACGAACAATTGAATTCTTAATTGCTTGGTAGAAGCGCCATTCACTTTTCTAATCCCCGCTTCCAAGGTTCTTTTCAATGCCTGAACTGATGACAAATTGATAAAATTGAGTGATGCAATGATGATCACACAGGCACCTATGATCAGAATGATGTATACAAACTGATTATTGGAATATGGAATTGCTCTTAAGGGATCACCTCCTGCTTCTGTAAGGTGATCTGAGTGAAGGTGCATATCCTGAATGTTTTGGAAACCAATTTGATGCTCTCTTTTTTGATCATCATTCATATATTTTGAAAGGAATGCATCTGTCTTTGGTAAAACATCATCCGGACCTGTCCCTTCTCTAAAAAGAACCCATGTTGCCATGAAATGGCTATCCCATGATTTGAAGAACTGAGAAATTCTACCATCCCACTTATTGATATCGGTTACAAAGAGTATATCAAACTGGTATGTAGCGTTTTTAGGCATGTTTTTCATCACTGCCAATACTTCAGTTTTATCAAGACGGGTTTCTATAACTTTTCCCACAGGGTCCTCATCTCCAAACAAACTTTTGGCAAAATCCTCTGATAAAACTACTCCCGCTAAACCTTGATAGTCTTTTAAAGGGTCTCCATTAAGAATACTGATGTCCCAAATGTTAAAAAAGCCACTGGTGACGATCGCATAATTTCTATTGGCGATGTTTTTGTCATTGTAGGTATAAGTAGCGGAACCAAAATAAACCATACTCGCAGATTCCACGATTTCCGGGAAATCCGCTTTCATAGCAGGAGCCATTGGGTTAGCCACTGATGAGTAGTAGTTTGTACCCTCTTCTGTTTCACTCTTTTCAATGACCCTGAAAATACGATCAGATTTGCTGTGATAGCTATCCATTTTCATCTCATCATTGGAATAGAGGAGAACAAAGAATAGCACCGCAAAGCCTAAAACAAGCCCGAGGATGTTAACAGAATAATGGAGAAACCCTCTTCTGAACCTCCTGAAATATATCTTTAAATAATTATCTATTGCGTACATTGTAATACTTTCTATTTTGCGTTTTTTCATGTTAATCCAGCGAATCGTCTTGATCACATCCCACATGAAATGTCTCCTGGCCAACGCCACAGAATGATCCGCTCGTTTTTCAAATAACTCCGTCAGATCTCCTTCGATTTCTTCAATGAAGTCGTCTTTGCAGAACCATCTGAGGAACTGCAACCATTTCTGAGGAGGTTGTTGTTGCTGCATTTATTCGTCTCTAAGGATGCTTGCAGGGTTAGTCACTAAAATCTTTCTAAATTGAAGAAGAAGGGTAAACAGCACTACTGCTGCCACACCTATCATGCTCCAGATAAAGGAGAAAATGTCAATATCAATTCTATATGCAAAGTTTGAAAGCCATTGCTCTACGAGGAAGTAAGCTGCTGGAATCGCGATAACCATGGCAATTAGCAGCACCACACCAAAGTTTCTTGCAAAAGTCTTAAATAGCTGAACTGGTGTTGCTCCCATCACTTTTCTAATGCTGAGTGATTTCAGTTTATTATTGATCGCCTGATATGCCAAACCAAATAGCCCCAGGCATGAAATGAATATGGCAAGTCCTGAGAATATGTTGAGTACTTTGGAAGTATTCTGCTCAGCATGATAAAGTGCAGCTACTTTTTCATCAACAAATTCGTAATTGAAAGTTAGATCTGGATAGACTTTAGCATATGCTTTTTCAAGATCTGTCATACCATTTTTCAACTGACCATCTTTTAGCCTAACCATGAACCAACCTGGACTACCGTAATTATCGTCTGCTTCAATACCATAGAGGATTGGCGCAATTTCCCTTGTAAGTGGTTGCCAGTGATAGTTTTCTACTACTCCAACAATGACTCCTTCATCTAAAATTTTACCGATAGGTGACACGTCTGGACCCCACTCTTCCTGAAGGTATTTCATTAAAGACTCGTTAATCACGTATTGCTTCTTTGACTCATCTTTAATTTCTCTAAAAGGATATCCGTCCAATGCTTTAAGGCCTAGTGTTTCATAGAAGTCCTCTCCACCATTCATGTAGTAAGCGATGTACTGTTTCTCAGGATTCATTCCTTCAAATTCTATTGCACCACCAGTTCTCACATCTATTGGCAGCTCAGAAGCCCAGCTCATGTGGCTCACTGATTCGTTTTTTAGTAATTCATTTTTGAATGGTTCAAACTGTTTGAACATACCCGATTTCAATTGGATCGCCACCAAGTTGTCTTTATCCCAACCTAGAGGCTTATCGTTCAGATAATTCAATTGTTTCAATACGATTAGAGATCCAATAATCAAAATCATGGAGATCGCAAACTGAAAGGTGTTGAGCACTCTGCTTAAGGAGATGCTGCCAATCTTCACAGAAACCCATCCGCGCATCATACTTATGGGCTTAATACTGGATATAACAATTGAAGGGTATATGCTTGATGCAATTGTTAAAAAAGCAATGATGAGTAAACTTCCAATACCAATTTCCTGGACTGGGAAGGTATTCAATACGAAGTTTAATGTATATGATTTTCCGGTTAAAGAGTTGAGTGATGAAAGTAATTGGGTAAAGCTTACAGTTGCAATAATCAGTGAGATCAGAACTATGAGAAGTGCCTCTCCCATAAACTGGAATACGATTGTGGATCTATTGGCACCATTGATTTTTCTAACCCCAACTTCTTTCACTCTTTGTCCAACTCTTCCCAGAATCAGATTCATGAAATTGATACAAGCAATAAGTAAGATAATAATGCCTGCTCCCAGAAATACCTTAATGTAAAACCCATTGCCAGAGACACTAATTTGGCCATTAACATTAGGATCCAGATGGATGTCAGCAATAGGCTGAGCTTTAAGAAAAACTGATTCCATGTCGGGATCATTCTTATGCAAGTGCTCAGAAATTTTTTGTTCGAACCCTTTTTTATCCCTGATGTCCGCTTTGATGTAAGAGTAAAGGAATGACTGAGGCCATGTATTCAGCGTTTCTTCTCTGATCATCGACCGAATGTTCACAGCGAAATCAAAATCGAAATGGGAGTTTTTTGGAACAGCCACAACAGAAGAAACTACAAATTCTCTTCCACTGATTTTAATGGATTCTCCAACTGGGGAAGCATTTGGGAAATAAGTATCAGCGATGTTTTTGCTGATCACTAGGTTAGACCTTTCATCCAGTAATCCGAATTTTTTTCCTTCAACTACAGGGAATTGAAACATCTCAAAGAATGAAGTATCTACTACATATCCCTTGGTCATGGCCAGGTTTTGCTCGCCATAATAAGAATCAGCGTAGTTCATGAAGAATAGCCTTGCGTAGTTGGTTACTTCAGGAAAAGTTTCATGTAAGGAAGGAGCCAGTGCAGGTGGGTTATAAGCCCATTTGTCCGTCTCTTCTGCATCCGATTTTAACACCCTGTATACTTTCTCGTATTCAGGATGGAATTTGTCGTATGAGAACTCGTCATAGGCATAGAGCCCAATAAGGAAGAACACCACCAGGCTTATTGATAATCCCGCAATATTGATTGCTGTGTACAATTTATTCCGGGCCATTTGCCTGAAACCCGTCTTAAACGTGTGGTAAAACATACTTTTGAACATGATAATAATTTTGAGTTTTTTGAAATTGATGACCCTGAAAGATTTAATAACATCCCATACAAATCTCCGCCGAGCCTTTGAGGGAGACTCTGCCATCCTTAGCTCGAAAAGCTCGATCAGATCACCCTCGATTTCATCGATGTAATCCTCACGGCAAAACCAACGAAGGAATCGCAGCGGATATTTAGGTGGTTGTTGCACCTTAGTTAAATGAGATGTTTGGAATTTGCTGGTAAAGGCTTGTTCGCAGAGAATAAACGTCATCTAAGACTTTCTTCCCTGCAGCAGTAATCACATAGAATTTCTTACGTCTTCCACCTCTATCACCTGTGATCCCACCAAATCGGGATGTCACAAACCCTTTAGTTTCAAGTCGTTTCAATGCCACATGAATAGCAGAGATATTGACCTTCTTACTGAGCTTGTTTTCCAGGTTTTCAAGGATAGAAACGCCATAAGCCTCGTCGTGAAGTGCTGCCACATTGAGTAAAACCAACTCCTCAAATTCCCCAATTGATTGCTCTTTCATTGCTTAAAATATTTACTTAACAAATGTAAATATAATAATTAGTTTCATATTTGTTAAGTAAATGTGTGAGGAAGTGTAAAATGGAGGTCTCATTTGGTACTACTAGAGGATAATTTGGATCAGTTGGAAGCTGTTGTCAGTTGACTGTTGTCAGTTTTTTTATGATGTATGATTAAGCTTAGTTGTCCCCCTTGGAGAAGGGGGTTCGGGGGATTGATTGCTCACCACTCGATTCCTACCTAGTAAATGAAAGTTGCTCCTTCTCAACGAAATGATAAATTATTATAGTTTTGCACTGCAATTTCAGAGACCATGCGGAATATTTATCTTGAGGTATTGGGGCTACAGCCCGGGGCTAGTAAAGCGGACATCAAAAAAGCCTATAGAACTCTATCTAAAAAGTATCACCCGGACATTAGTAAGGTTGAGAATGCTAAGGAAAAATTTATTGAGTTAGCTGCTGCTTATGAATTTCTTACCAAAGTAGGTCCTACTCCAAATCATGAACCTATTGCATATGATTACGATCCACAGCAAGATGCTTATCGAAAATGGAGAGCAGAAGCAGCCAGAAAGGCCAGGAAACGAGCCCATGATGCTGAACTTAGGCAAAAGAAACTAATCAGAAGTATTCTGTCTGTTTATGACAACCTGGCCAGGGTAATTATTCTATTCAACCTACTTTTAATTTTGGATTATGTTCTACCAAAAACTCAGATACCAGTTGAGTTTGACCAGGAGAAAACAATTATTGCAAATCGTGAAGCACATTCTTCTTATGTCCCGGTAGTTTTTGAGAATCATGTAATTAATTTAAAAACGGAGGCGTTAGCAGATATGATGCACGGCACAGATTTGAGGCTTGATTTAACGTTGATTTGGAGAAAACCTTTTGGGGTACATTATTCTAAAGATTTTGGGAATTGGGGTTATCACAAGGGGTTTTTTGATGTATTTCATGCTTATGGATTTCTCATTGTTGTTTTAGCAGTTTTCTTTTTTCTCTATCATTTTGTTATGACATATCTGGATCAGAAACTCGGAATGGCTATTGCTATTGTCGTTGCATTTGTAGGGCAGGTAATTGTATTTTTCATCACTTGACGAATTTTGTGGTCTATGCTTTCGAGACCCCAATTATTGATTGGATGCTCCCTGAGGAGAAGGCCAGCGTGAGATGTTCCCCAAACAACCCCTCCCACATTTCCGTTTCATATTTAACAAGCTACAGCTACCGCCATGAAACGACTCTTACTTCTATTTCTTTTATCTCCGTTTGTTCTGGAAGCACAGCAATTTCATCTTATTGGAAATGCAGATGAGATGGGAAATGGCTGTATTATGTTGACTCCTGATCTACCTTATGCTGAAGGAATAGCCTATAGCCGACAGAAATTAGACCTCACCAGAAACTTCCAGATTGACTTTGATATCTTCCTTGGCGATAAGAATGAAGGTGCAGATGGAATTACATTTGTGGTTCATGATGATGTTAGGTCATTTAATGCCTTTGGTAGCTGGGGTGAGTGCATGGGTTATGGGCGTTTTAGTCCGGGTTCTGGTGGTAATTCTATAGACCCCTCAATAGCTATAGAGTTTGATACTTACCAAAACAGATTTCAAAATGATCCTTCTTCAGATCACGTGGCTTACTTGGAGAACGGAATTAACCAACATTTAGCCTATTGGAATAATCAGGATGAAGGATTTGATTTGGAGGACGATTATCTGCACAGTTTTCAGTTTCAATGGGAGGCTGAAAGCCAGACCATCAGAGTTTATTTGGATGGGAATGAAGTTTATAAAGGAAACAGAGATTTGGTGAACGATATATTCAACGGCAACTCCGATGTTATTTGGGGTTTCACAGCATCCACTGGAAGGAAGCATAATCTGCAATATTTTTGTTTGAAGCGATTGGCTAAATCGTTTTCAATCTCTGAACCAAAAACTCAATTAAGATATTAGTCTCTGTATACAAAAATAAAGCAGTTAAGACCAGTTGTGCCTCGTCTAATACGAATTCCAAATAACTTATTTCCTTCAGGTAAGTCATTTTGAATATCTCCAGATTCATAATAGTGGTAACTCTGGACTGTAGTAGATATCAACGATGACTCAATTGCAGTGGAATCTGTAGTGTTATAGAGTTGAGCTTCACATGCATTTGAAGAGCTATATGCATTTAGAGATGGAACAAATGTTATTGAATCCACACCTGTGTAATTTAACTTGTTGAAGTTATATAGTAGCCAGGTCTCATATTGGCTGTATCTCCAATCATTAGATGAGTTACCAAAATTTACAGGCCCAACAGGAATTCTTACCAGCTTATCGTAATCACCATTACATACGTATTCAGTAAAGGTGATTTCTGTATCATCTAATTCTCCATCATTATTTGAGTCTACCCCGGATTGTACTTTTATACCTCCGGCTTCACATATATTTCCAGATTCCTCAGTCAAAACCTTGGTTATACTATTGCTGCCGTCTGAGCCATCATTGCCATCAACCCCATTGCACACATACGCTGTAGAAACAATTTCATCACTATCTAAAACCCCATTGTTATTTGTATCTATACCGGAATCTATTTTTAAACCACCATTTTCGCAGTTGTCACCCGCCGATTCGTTTGTAGTTTTGATGAATCCGTTGTTTCCATCTATCCCATCATTGCCATGACAAACAAATGAGGTATTATCAATCTCGTCATCATCCAGGACACCATTTGAATTTTCATCTAATCCAATTTCAATTTTTAAACCCCCAGATTCGCAATTAGTACCTGATGATTCTGTAGAAATTTTAGTAAGGCTGTTGTCCCCATCAATTCCATTACACACAAAAGAAGTAGTGCTTATCTCGCTTTCATCCAGAATCCCATTTTCGTTAAGGTCAAGCCCGGATTCAAATTTTACACCTCCGTTTTCGCAGTTCTCTCCCTCCGCTTCATTTGTAGTCTTTATCAATCCACTAGATCCATCTATACCATTACAAACGTAGGCAGTGGCATCAATTTCGGAGTTATCCAGAATATTATTTGAGTTTGAGTCAATTCCACTTTCAATTTTTAAACCACCGTTTTCACAATTCTCTCCATCCGCCTCCATCGTAACTTTTGTCAGGCTATTATTTCCGTCGATTCCATTACATATGAAGGCTGTGGCAGTAATTTCAGTTTGATCAAGGGTGCCATTTTCGTTTAGATCTACACCGGATTCAACTCTGATTCCTCCATTTGGACAGTTATCTCCAGATTCTTCTGATGTTACCGATGTTAAACTTGAGCTCCCATCTATACCATTACATATAAAACTGGTACCCTGAATTTCGCTTTCATCTAATATACCATCACTGTTATTATCTAACCCAACATCTACTTTTATACCTCCCGTTTCACAGTTTTCTCCAGGAGCTTCAACTGAGATATTGATTAAGCTATTCAGACCATTAGGTCCAATGGAACCTTCTTCTCCTTCACAGGAAAAAATAAATAGACTAATTACAATTATGACATTAATGTTGACAAAAGGCTTCATCTAGATAGTTGTTTAGTTAAATACAGACGATTGGTGCAAATCTACACTCAAAAAACAATATTTGGCCATAATGCTCAAAATAAGTGAAGAAGAGGAGTCATCCCAGTATCATAATAACCGAATGACTCCTAAAGAACTAACTATTTTACATCTTAATAATATCTTCTAAATCCAATTCTACTACTTCTCCATACTTCTTCAATTCATCAAGGTCGATTCTTTTCTTGTCCCCGTAAATAGTGATTAAATAAGGTCTTCCTTTGATGTTACTTTCATAGAAGTCAACAATGTCTTGCATTTCAAGATCTCCATACTGATCGAAGGCCTCCATATTTGGATCAGTTGTGTATCCTCGTTTTTGTAGCAAATCTACAGATTCCGGTAGTTGCCTGAATTCCGGAAAGTCCGTGATGGTTTTAAGTTGCATGTTGGTGCTAAGAGCTGCGATTCTTTCTGGCTTTTCAGGCAGATTGGTTATTAAATCAACCATTACCGGAATTGCATCCACTGTTTTATCAGCCTGACATCCAATGAATCCCCAAAGTCTTCCGATTCCTCCAGGATATGCTGGAGTATAATAACCACCACCTGCGGAATATGCCAATGAGCGATATTCTCTGATTTCCTGAAGAACCAATCCTGAGAAACCACCTCCAAAGTATTGCTGAAATGCACTTCTGGCCGCAAAGTTTTCTTCTTTCTGAGGCTCACCCTGAACGTGGAAATAAACTATGCTTTGAATGGTCTTCTTATCATTTACAAAGAGAATTTTATTCTTCTCTGGTGCTATTGGTGCCAGATAATCGTATTCATTACTTTGCCCATCTTCTGATAATGACAGTTTTGACTTGACCAATTTTGAAAATTCATCAGCTCCTATACCTCCGGCGAAATGAATCTCTGTGGAATAATTTCCAGTGATGTTTTTGTATTTATTAACAATGTCATCAACAGATAGATTCTTCAACTCCTTCTCATTCAATCTCTGTAAATACTCTGATTTTTCACCTGCAATTCCGTAGAAGTATAGCGCTCTTCCCATTTGTCGAGGTGTTTTTCTCTCCAGCTTTCTATCGGTGATTCTTGAGTTGATGAAAATCTCTTTCGTTTTTTCATCCACCCTAGGGTTGGTCAGCAGTTCATTAACCAAGTCAAGCACCTCAGGTAGCTTATCTTGTCTTCCCGAAATATTTAATGTGAAATGATTGTATTCCGAACTGAATCTATACTCTGAGCCGAGTGCGGCAAATTGCTCCTTGAGTTTAGTGACGTCCGTATTTCCAGCTCCAAAATAATTGGCAATCTGAGCAGTTTCGATCAACCTTGCATCGTCTTTTCTCCCGATTTTAAATTTGATATTCAGTCCAAACAGATCATTCACAGGGTTTTTGGAGGTAATCAATTCATGTCCTCCTTTTAGTTCCATTTGCTCTACATCTTTTTCAAAATCCAGATACCTTGGTTTGAAATCTAAAGATTGAAGATTTGCAAACTTTTTATAGTAATCAGACTCCTCTTTTTGCTCTGCTACTATAGGCTTATACCCCGGTTTGTCAAGCTTGGCCTTTTTAGGAAATCCGGTCCTTGAAATCACTTTAACTCGACTATCTCCAAAATACTTTTGAGCGACCTTCATCACGTCCTCTTTACTTACCTGATCAACTAACTCCGGATACTTAATAAATGATTCCCAATTCTGACCTCTGTTAAAGGCATCACCTATCATTATTCCTCTACTGGTCACATTCTCCAACCTTCTTTTGAATTCAGATATTAAATCATTTTTGGCAGCCATGAATACTTCATCTGAAAAATTACCAGTTCGCACTTTTTCCAGTTGGGCTTCAACCTTACCTTCAGCCTTCTTCAGGGACTGACCCACTATTTTTGGAACAAAGAAAATCACCAATCCACCGGCATCATTATATACCAATGGAAACGCACCTGAGTAGATCATTTCATTATTGGTCATCAATTGATTGATCAATCCGGTTTCTGAGTTATTAGCCAACAAGTACTCAGCTACATCAAGCACTGTCCTATCCTCATGATTGTAATCACATGTCTGGAAACCAATAAAACCTGCCTTCACAGGAGTCATTCTTTTCTTTACAATTTTCTCAGAATCAAATTTCTCAAGAGGAGGAATATTGACCTTTTTAGCATCTCCTTTTGGGATCTTCATAAACTGCTCAGCAATCACAGGCTTCACCACTTCAGGATCGAAATTTCCTGAAAGAATCAATGCCATGTTACTGGACACATAATTGTCTTCATAAAATTGATACATCCGAATCAGCGATGGACTTTTTAGATGAGGGATTGTTCCAAGTACTGGCCATTGTCCATAAGGTTGGTTTGGAAACAACTGCATTTCCATTTCTCTGAAAACCCTTCTTTCAAAGTCATCCATTGCCCGGTTCTTCTCCTCATATACCACTTCCAATTCCGACTGGAAAGATCTGAAAACCGGATTCTTAAATCGATCAGCATAAAGTGTAAGCCACTTCACAATTTCATGCCCTGGAAATGAATTGTGGTAGAACGTCATTTCATTGCTTGTAAATGCATTGATACCTGTTCCTCCAATACTTTTAAGCATCTTGTCAAATTCATTTGGCAACCCATATTCGGAAGCCTTTACTGCCTGATCGTTGATTGCTTTTTGAATTGCTTTTCTTTGGTCATCATCAGAGGTTTTTGCGAGCTCCTCATAAAGTTGGTTGATGGAATCCAGATGTACTTTTTCTGCTTCATAATTGGTAGTTCCGTACTCTTCGGTTCCCTTAAATAGCAAATGCTCCAGATAATGTGCCATCCCCGTGGCATTTGGATCTTCATGTTTTGCACCAGCATTAACCATTACTGCACCAAAAACACGTGTTGCAGTGGTGTCTTTGTTGAGGAATACCGTGAAGCCATTTGGGAGTTTGTAAGATTCTAATTTTAGACTTTTGTTCACTTGAGCTGTCAGCGAATTACTGACCAGGATTAGGCCGAGAATGGCCTTGAGTGGTTTGATCATTTTTATTGAGTTTTATAGTGAGTTCGGTTGAAAGACTAATATACTGAATACTAGGTTGCATCCCGAAAAATATTTTCATAGACAATCAATTATGATGCCATTGATCCTTCTATATTTGCGGTCTTCTAAAAACAAAAACGGACAAGAAATATGAAAATCTGGTATAGCTGCAAGGTGAAGTACATGAAGCAAAATGATGAAGGGTTGATGAAGGCGGTAACGGAGGCATTTTTGGTGGATGCCTATACTTACACCGAAGCAGAAAGCCGAATTTACCAGGCAATGGAGCAGAATATTGCTGGTGAGTTTTCTGTCCATAGCATCACAAAGACCAATATCTCAGAGGTAATCAATTATGATGATCAGGAGAATTGGTTCAAATGTAAAGTGACTTATTCAACAGTTGATGGCGACTCTGAGAAGGAAGTGAAAATCAATACCTACTTCCTTGTGAGTGCAGAGCATGTTAAAGAAGCATTTGAAAGAGTAGAGGATAACCTTAGCAGTATGCTCGTTCCATTTGATGTTCCTTCTATCACACTTACCAACATCATTGAAGTATATCCATTCGCAGAGGAAGAAGAAAAAATTCCTGATAACCTTAAGCCTATAGAGGAAGAAGAGGTAGAAGAAGAGGAGGTTGAATAACTTCTGATATTTTCTAGCATTTTCACTGTCTCAATCTGAAACACATGTTGGCTTAAAAAAGCTGAAAAGTGCACAACCGGACAGTATTTTAACTGTTTTTAGGGGAATTACGGTTCCTTAAAATCACTTCAGAGAGCCTTTTTACCCGATTCGGTACCACGTAAATCCCGATTCGGTAAGGCCTTGTTCGCGGTGATACAGAATTGTACGGTTGCGATACACCTTTTTTGATTGTTTTTGAATTAAATAATTGATATTCAGCAATTTATGTTTTTTGGCACATGTTTGGCCTTTATGTTGGCACAAGGTCAAAACTCAAAACTCAAAGACAATGAATACTTTAAATAAAAAAATCGCATTCTTTATAGCAGCCTTAATGTTCGCTGTAAGTTTCTCAGTTTCAGCAAGCGGAAACGAAAACAAATCAGATTCTGCTTACTCAACATTTGAATCCGGACTCACTTTTGTTGCAGAGACAATGAGTGATGTTGAATTAAACGAAATAATCTTCTCTCTTGAAGACGAAACTACAACATGGTTAGACGATGTAGTTACTTATTACATCTATGATTCTGAAGATAACCTGATCATGAAAAAGCAAACTTCAAGAGTAGCTCCTCTTAATGATGCGGAGTTAGTAAAAACTTTAGCCAAAAGCGATCTGTTGATGACTGATAACAATGAAGTTTATTACAGATTGAATGATTAAACAACGTTAGATTAAGTTAAGTGAAGATAAGCCGGCCATTTGCCGGCTTTTTTATTTTAACATTAGATGTTAATAACGGATTCCAAACATTGTCTTTCGTCTTTTATCTTTTATCTAATGTCTATTTCTAAAAAGCCTTGATCGCTACATCCATAAAGTAATGCACAAATCCCAACCATATAATATCTCTACTTCTATAAGCAGTGTAAAGGATCACGGTAGTCAAGCTTCCGGTTAAAAAGAAGAAGGTCATAATGTGCGACCATGGATCTCCTTCTGCTATAGAACCAGGTATATGTGCGGAAGCAAAGAGAATGGCAGGAATGATGATTGACCATTTCAAACCGATTGCCCACCTAAGCCTCACAAACAAGAATGCAAGTGCCACATTTTCAAAAAAGATTGCTGGGAAGTTCGAAAGTGATTGAACAGTGAATGCATCCTTAAGAATCTCTGGGAATCTACCAACCTCAGACCTAAGTACAACAAAAAGGAAAACTCCTATAAGCGATGCGGCTATCCCAAATAGTGATTTATGAATAAAGTTATTTCCAGAAAGGAATAGCGTGTTCAATGATTGTTTTCTCAATATGATCGTGATAAAAATTGGTGAGAAAATGATCACATTGTTCAGCCCCCAAATAAGTGCTCTACCAACTTTATGATCAGGTTTGGGAATCAGTAGACCGGCTGAGTAGACTTGTCCAACAGCAATTACTCCAAAACAAGCTACCAGGGCTAGTATCAGGTCAATCCATTTGTGATTTGAAGCTTGTATATTTTCTATGGTCCATGCCAGTCTAAACTTGACCAGCAGGAACCAAAATCCACAAATTGAACAGTATGCAAATGACAATGGGATGATGAAGTATGAGTTTGATTGCATTATTTCTTCCATGATCTTATTTGTTTTTTTGTTGTTCTAAAATTTCAGAATAGGTGTAAACTGTGTGTCCCTGTGCTTCCAGGAACTTTTGGATATGACCCACATGGGCGCTACCAACAGTCAGAACTATTCTCTTAGCATTGTTTTCTGAAGCTCTTTGAATGAGCCTGTCGGCCATTATTTTGTTGCGGTTTAGCCAGTAGTCTTGCACTTCTTGTGCTTCTGGAGTCTTGGGTAATTTGACAGGAAGGACATCAATCAAATCCGAAAATGAATTCTGGAAAACCGGGCCGTTAATGAATTCAATAAGCTGCCCATTCTTCTCAGACTTTTTGTATTGTTTCCTGACTTTGAGATAGCTCTTTAGGGTTCCCCATTTGAATCTGAATAGAAGTTGTTTGAGGACCTTATTGTTGTTGGCCAGAAATTCACTTTCACCAGCTCTATAATCAACAGCGTAAAATTGATCAACTTCTAATGTTCTTGCTGCAGGAAATACTATCCTACCAAATTCAGAGTTTGTTACTTTTCTATTGTATTTTGAAAATGGCTCAATAGAATTTCCTTTTACCAATTCAGTATTCCAGTAATACCAGGCATTCCAGATATCGTATTGTGTGTAGAAGTTTGCTGCTTTTAATAAATCGGGGTTATCGATTGAATCTGCTAAACCATTCTCTAGTCTGAGAGATAGTTTGTCGGCACGCTTCATGGTATTGGGCCAGATTTCTTTGAGGCTTGCAGTGTCGGTGGATGGAATTGATTCTATGCAGAAGATATCAGGATCAAAATTGACAAGTGCTTTTTGAGCTTTTTCAAAATCCTGAAGCTCAATATGATCCTCATTAAACGCATGAGTAGTTCCAAAGATGAAGACTTCCAATTGTTGTGCCTGGCACAAGGTTGAAAGCAATAAAATCGTAAGAGTCTGTATTAATTTCATGTGATTCGTTTTTTGATCAAAGCACGTAATCAATAGAATAGGACAAGGTTTTTCATGTCTGAAGTCAGGTTCTAAATGTCTGAAATCTGGCTTTTGACTGGATTAACATTTGATTGAAATTGTCTGAAATGCCTATATTCATGTCTGAAATCTGATCGACATGTGGTTAAATCTTAATTATGATTTACTAAAAAACTGGAAGGCCATCCTCTTTACTTCCATTGGGGTTGTGATTTTCTATTTGTCCATCATCTACCTGCATCCTGAGAATATTGAATGGGTGGGAAGTGAAAACTTTTCCTGGAATCATACGCTTTGGTTTGTCTTTGTGGATCAGTTGGCAATTGAGACTATTTCCGTAATTATCATATTCCAACTAATAAGAATTTATGCGATTAAGTTTGCTCTAAACCAGCTTCATCTTTCGATTGGTGAACTTGTAAAATATGAGTTGAAGTTTTTGCCAATTGTACTGCTTGCTTATTTTGTATTTGCTCCGGTTTCTATGTCAATTAGATACCTTCTTCATTATGGCAGTGATCTTAATTTGGAGGTTTATTTCAATGAATATTTCTATAGCATAACCACCTACCTGAACTACCTGACGCCAGTATTCTTAATAAGCTATTCAATTATCAACATTAATCTTTTAAGACTCTACAATCAGCAATTAGGTCAGACAAGTCAGGACTTGACCCAAGCAAAGAAGCCAAAATTGAAGGACCGACTTTGGGCAACCGATGATTTTGGGGAAGTCTTTTTAGAAGTGGATAAAATTCTATGGATTGAAAGAGAAGATCGGAAGACTTTTGCTTCAACAACCTCAGATAAATACCGACTTAAAGAGAACCTCACCGAACTAGAAGAAAAATTAGACCCGGATTCTTTCGTGAGAGTAAATCGCGGATCTATTGTGAATCTTCAGGAAGTCCTGAATTATTCTTTTTGGGAAAACGATAAATACATTCTGCGTCTGAAAGAATCCGATAAGGAGTTTATCGTTTCCAGAGATAGAATGTCTAAGATTAAAAATCGATTCCTGGTGCAACAGGATTAATCCCAACCAAATAGTGCTTTCGCCTTCAGGTAGTTTTCAGAATAATTATGAATGGTTATTTCATTTTTGCCTTCTACCAACCCGATGATTGGTCCGGCATTCGTTCTTTCTTCTCTTGAGTTTCCTTTCATGTCTTTATTGATTTTTGGATCAAACTCAAACCCCAATCCTATTGCGTCTTTTGTAACTAATGACATATTTTTTTGAAAAAATGATCCCTCTAAATCCAATCTTAAAATGATTCCTTCTTGTGTTTCGATCAATCCAAAATTGGTAGGAGCTGTTAAAATAACAGAAGCCTCATCTTCTGGAATCACAACAGCCCCATCACCAAAAACATTTCCTACGTACTTGGATCCATCTTCCACGATAGCGGTATCAATTCCAATTCCAAGAAACACATTTTGCATCCATCTGGAATTACCAATTTGAACCCTTTCTCCCCAAGGCTGATTCTCCCAACCATGCTTACTTTCTATGAAAAGATTATTGATCCAGGCATCACCTCTTGTGGAGTAAGTTCCTATTCCACTTTTCACTAAAACGTTGTTTGCGAACAAGTTAGGTCCCTCCCAGTTAGCTTCTACTAAAATTCCAAATGCGTCAGTATTGAGAATTATATTATTGGCAACATTCCAGTTGCTATTTCTGTAGTCATTCCAAATACCGTGAGCGGCACCTTGTTGCGGGTCGATTGTGTAGACACCATCGATGTAGTTATTTCTCACAATTAGGTTGTTGGCATTGTGATGTTTGATAGCTGCTGTCTCCCAGCCTCCAAGTTGTCTTCGATAATTTATATTCTCAATATGGTTTCCATAAATCTCAGAGTCGGAGTTCCATGATTGGCCATTTATTCCTCCTTGACCGCATCTGGTGATAACATTATTTCTCACAATGTGGTGTCCCCGAATTTTTCCTGTAATGTTCTCGTTTGGAATACCCAAACTGATGGCCATTGCCTTGGCATATACAATAATGTTATCTTCAATTACCCAATGATGGCCTCCATTACTTCCAATTGCAGCCGGTTGAAAAACAGTTGGTGGTGCCCAATGTGAGGCTACATTCATGATAGTAAACCCTTTTAATGTGATATAGCTCAACCCTGCTTTCTGCGGGAAAAACGCATATGGCCTTACATTGATTTCCGTATTTGAAACATTAGGATCAAGATCACCGAAGTTGGCAAATAGTATAGTCTTTGTGGTATCTGGGTCAACAAACCATGTCAGTTGTTGATCATATAGCTTTTGTAAACTGTCTTGCTCAGTGAGACCTTTATAATCGATAATGATATCTCCCAGATGTGTCCAGCGGCCATATTTCAACCAACCCCATCCATCTCCTGACTCATCTACTCCTACCCATTCCGGGTGTCTGGTGAGGGTATGAAATGGATTGAAGTCACCAAAGAAATCATTTCCCAACTCAACTCTCCATAATCCATCATCGGTTTGTACCCAACCTTTCACTTCTTCTGAGCCAAGAATTCTGACATCCTCTCCTTGTGCTGACTGATAAATAATTCTTGTGCTATCTGTGGTACCGCCTTGTAAAGGATTTACGCTTTCCCTGTAAATGCCAGCGCTAACAGTAATGACATCCCCTGGCTTGGCTACTGAAGCCGCCTTGTTTATCGTCAAAAAAGGTTTTTTTGAAGTTCCCGGATTTGAATCATTACCATTTTTAGCAACAAAATAGCCTTGTTCCATTTCGGGCTTACCACAAGCAATTGAGATTACTGAAAGTAAAAAAATGAAGGACCTTGAGATTGTCCTTAAATAAAAAAAGTTTGCCATAATGCTTCTTGTTTACACATTATTTCAAACTTCTTCAGCCTTGTTTCAATAGTAGATATGGCTAATGTATAAAATCTCCATCTAATTCTAAAATTTGGGATTCCCGCTATTAGTAACATTTCAAACAGTCGGTCACCAATAAAATTGATCTGATTTCTGCTAGCCCTAATTTTCCGGTGGACATGAGAATAGCTATTTATAACAAAATCTATTTCGATGAAAACTTCATTGCTATTACTGGGCTTGGTACTTACGGCTGCCGAAAGTTGTGATCAAAGAGTCACCTCAAATAATGAAATTAAATTAAATGAAGATTCAGGTTCAGATGATTGGGGACCTACCGCTTCACCTGACGGATCCACCATTGCTTTTTATTCTTCCAGAGGAGGAAATTCTGCGGGAAGAATATTTCTAATGAACCCTGATGGAAGCGATTTAAGAGAAGTCAACTACCCTAATACTGGAGGTCATGATATTGAACCTTACTGGACCAAAGATGGAAGTGAGATCATCTTTACAGTTCAGACTAACTATGATGATCAAGGAGGTGTATCATCAAGTATCTACAGGATGAACAGTGATGGATCAAACATGAGAGAAATTTATGATCACGATGGTCCCGATGGTGATGGAGCTACTCATTTTGGGTCTTTGAATGAATCAGGTGATGGGATGTTTTTTTTCTATTGGCCTCATGATGCATTCAGGCCAAATCTGTACTTTATCAACTTTGACAAAACAGGGTTTAAGCAGCTGACAACTGACAGCACAAATTATCGACCTGAGTTTGGAATGAATAAAATTTTGTTTAGTTCTCTGAGAACCGATGACCACAAAGAATATCTGATGGATATGAAAACAAATGATGTTTCGGCGGTATCGGAAGTAATGGGCATTGAGTACGGATTTGGAACAATAAGGTCTGATGGGTTTTATTTCGTTCAACAAGACACGGTTCAAGGAACTACTACATTTTTTAAATCAGAGGATTTCAGTTCATCCAAGCCACTTGCCACAATCGATCATCACATAGCTTATTTCTTTTCAGTGTCTCCTTCATCAGATTATATTCTGTACAACAAGATGGGACCAAAGAATCATGATATTTTCAAGTTGGATTTGAATACTGGAAAAACAAGAGCTCTTCTTGAAGATCTGTAAATTCAAGGTGGTGTAAAAAAAGAAACCCTAACAAAGCACTTTGCCTTGTTAGGGTCTCAACCAGCTACGGAACACAATCTGAAAGTAAAGTAAAGCCATCAGTGTTTTAGTTTACTGCCAAAAGACTTTCCATTCCTGCATTGTTAAAAAAAGTGCGTTTTTGAGCTAATAGGAGCACATTTTTCCAACTAAAAATATTGTTTTATGTGTCTGTTAGGGTAAGAATACTTCAAAAGTATCTATGATAAAGCAAAGTCATTGATATGAAAATGTATCTAAAAACAATTCTTACACTACTCTTATGTAATCTTATTATTGGCAAATCCAATGCTCAGAATGGCTGGCCCTCCATTCCGTTTTATGATCATATTGGATTAAAAAGTGAAGAAACATTTAAGCGCGCCATTTTCGTTGCATCTGCTAGTTATCTCATAGCTGAACTCTCTTCCAAAGAACCACACATGAACTATTACCAGATGAGAGTAGCAGTGCTCTCGAGTGAAGAATACACCGTGGTTTCTGAAAGCTTTGGGATTGAAAAAAGGGTAAGACCCTGGTTTGCACTTGGAGCAGAATTTTTAAATCAACAATGGTTTCATGAAGGCTTTGGTGGAACTGGTGTTGGGATAGTTGGTTTCTGGAGGTGGTATGTGTTTGGAAAGAAAAGGATTAGTCCTCTATTCGAATTTGCTCCAGGTACTTATTATGCAATGAGAAAATTTCCCGAGGGAGGATCAAATTTTACCTTTCATTTGAATACTTCCCTGGGAGTTGAATACACTTTGAAATCCAATGACAAATTAAGGCTCACCTACACGCAACTACATCAATCCAATAATGATCTTTTCTCTGAGAACCCGGGAATTGATTTGACGGGGTTTACTTTGACTTATTTGTGGAGGTGGATTGATCAATCAGAGGGCCAATAAAAAAGAAACCCCAAAACAGCACTTTGCCACTTTGGGGTCTCAACCAGCTACGGAACACAATCTGAAAGTAAAGTAAAGCCATCCTTGTTTTAGTTTACTGTCAAAAGACTTTCCATTCCTGCATTCGTGAAAAAAAGTGCGTTTTTGGCATTTAAACGCACATTTTATTGCCCCTAATTCTAGAAAAAACCTTCAATTCTTTTTTGAGCATTTTCAATTTATTTCCCGTGCTTACCTAATGCTTACCTGTTTAAAATTCATGTTCATCTTATGCTTACCTGTTTTTTAAGGCATGCACGCGTAGCTCCCGTTCCTTTGCTAGTGTATAACAAAAACACCACTAGTCATGCAAAATAAATTGAAATACTACTTAGCCATTATGCTCATGCTCTCGATGTACTTAAGTTATAGTCAGGGTGTGGAACTGCAGTATGGATTCACTGACGGAAGAGTCAATGAGATCACTACTGATAACGATTATGTATATAAAGCAGGAAGCTTTGTCAGAGCATTCAATGCTTCTGAAGAAACAGGCCATGCAGCTTTGGCTGATACATCTGGAAATCTCCAAACTTTCCCCAAGGTCAACAACAGAATAAGAAAAGTAATTTCAGATGGTAACGGCGGCTGGTACATTGCGGGTGACTTCACTCAGGTTGGATTGCAACAACAATCTCGAATCGCTCATATACTTTCTGATGGTACTGTAGATACAACATTTGCCCCTGTAATTTCAGGCAATGTTTATACAGTAGTAATCGAAGGAGACTCTCTTTTAATAGGTGGCCAATTCACTACGGTCAATGGTGAATCCAGAACTCGTTTAGCAAAACTCAATAAAAATGATGGTCAACTAGGAAGCTGGAACCCAGGCATTGCCTCTGGTAATGTTTATGATCTTACGGTTGAAAATGATAGTGTGTATGTGGTTGGTACATTTTCTTCCGTAGGGTCAGGGTTAACCAGAACCAAACTTGCAAAAACTCATATCACAAACGGAGCATTCGGTGCTATTGACCCAACATTCAATTTTGATGTCAATAAGGTCATAGTTGTTGGAGATAGCATTATTGTAGGAGGTGCATTCACTTTGGTAGATGGAATCACCAGAAACAGATTAGTCAAGATGCATAAGGAGTCCGGAATAATGAGTGACTCATGGAATCCCAATGCAGATAGAATAGTAAGTGATATCCTTCTAGAAGGTGATAGCATTTATGCAGCAGGATGGTTTGGTAGAATGAGTAATCAAAATATTGATGCGCTTGCTAAAATCAGTATTGCAACGGGAAAGGTAAATTCATCTTTCGACATCAACTCAGGCATTATTCGTGGAGATATAAAGAGAATAAGTTCAATATCTCAGGATGATAATGGGGACCTATATGTAGGTGGATATTTCCAAAAAATAGGAACTGATTTTAGGTCCTACATCGCGAAACTAAATTCCGATGGAGAACTTGTTGAAGGCTTCAATCTTGGTCTAAGTGATCGTGTTAACTCACTTACTGTTGCTGAAGGTAAACTATTAATAGGTGGCGACTTCTTTGCAGCCGGAGGAGAAGAAAGAATTGGTTTAGCAAGATTTAGCAAAGCAACCGGTGAACTGGATGATTGGAAATCAAATACCAATGCAGCGGTTAACAAGCTTTTGATTGATGGTGATAGCATCATGGTTGGAGGTTATTTCACAAGCATTGGTGGAGAATCAAGAACTGGAATTGCCAGAATTGCAAAAAGCGATGGGGCAGTTGGAAGCTGGGATCCTTCAGCTGGTGGAATTCAGGATATGATCATTGATGGCGATAGCCTTTATATAGCTGGAGGTTTTGTAACAGTTAATGGATCTTCAAAGAAATTTGTTGCTAAAATTCATAAGGAATCCGGTGTGTTAGGAACCTGGGATGCTTCAACCAATGGCACTGTTTATGATATCCTTCTTGATGGCGATAGTCTGTTTATAGGTGGAAGTTACACCACCATTAAAGGAATCAGCCAAACAAGATTGGCGAAAGTTCATAAGACAACTGGTGAACTAGGACCCCTGGATGTTGAAGCCAACAGCGATATCTGGGCCATGGAAGTTTCTGGAGACAGTTTGTTCCTTGGTGGAAGATTTACTACAATCAAAAGTCTTTCCCGACAAAGACTAGCCAAAGTCAACAAATATGATGGAGAGCCTTCTGCCACATGGATCGCCAATGTAAATAATTCAGTTTATGATATTGTAAATGATGGAGATCACATCTTAGTCGGAGGTTGGTTCGCATTAGTAAACAGCACTGCAGCTGATGAACTTGTTCGACTGGATCAACTTACTGCAGATAGAGATGCCAATTATCTATTCACAATACTGGGACCTGTTTTTGACATTCACAAAGATGGAGATTTCCTATATGCGGGTGGCAATTTCTCTCAGGTAAAAGGAACTAAAAAGTATTGTTCAGTTGCTTTCAAACTTGATAATGATATCAATGTTCAGCATGGAGGATTCTCTCAGGAATCAGGAGCTACTTTGCTGTTTGATGATCAAATGATCAACACCTCTTCTGACGATCAAACTATTACAGTTCAAAATCACAGTGTCTCAGCAACTATCGAATTAGATGGAGCACCCGTGGTTTCTCTGACTGGAACTGATGCAGATTCATTCACGTTGGATACAGCATCAATCAACAAGACTTTAACTCCAAATACCAGCACAACATTCACAGTAACATTCTCACCAACAACTGGTGGGGACAAAACTGCAGCACTTGAAATTTCAAACACTAGCGAAAACGAATCAACGTTTGTGATCAATCTTGAAGCATACGCAGAAAAACAAGATCAGGAAATCACTTTTGATGCTCTTGCTTCTAAAACTTTCGGAGATATTCCATTCAGTTTAAGCGCGACTTCAGATGCTGGATTAACGGTATCCTTTGAAAGTGCTGATACCAACATTGCAACTATCTCGGGAGACGAGTTAACGATCGTCGGTGCAGGTGAAGTAGAAATTGCAGCTTACCAGGATGGTGATGATTTTTACAATGCAGCTGACACTGTTTATCAAACACTGACTATTTCAAAAGCAGACCAAACCATCACTTTCGCTGACTTAGATGACAAGACTTTTGGAGACTCCAGTTTTGATCTAAATGCTACTGCTGATTCGGGATTAGATGTAGAATATTCAGTAAGTAATGATTTGATCAATATTGACGGATCTACTGTTACCATAAATGGAGCAGGCTCGGTTACTATCACTGCTTCACAGGCGGGGAACGGTTATTACAATAAAGCTTCAGATGTTGAGAAAACGCTTAACATTTTAAAAGCAGACCAAACGATTACTTTCAATGCTTTAGATAATAAAACATTTGGAGAGGATGCGTTTGATTTAACAGCTTCCAGTGATTCAGGATTGGAAATTGCCTATAGCAGTGATGACGAATCTGTAGTTTCAATTGATGGAAACACCGTGACAATAGTAGGAGCGGGTACGGCAAATATTTCTGCCAATCAATCAGGAAATGACAATTACAATGCTGCAAGTGAGCAAGTACAATCCATTACTATTGAGAAGTCCACTCAAACAATTTCATTCGGTTTTCTAGGAGAGGTTGCAATCGAAGAAGGAACATTAACTCTTTCTGGGTCTGCTTCTTCAGGGCTCACTTTAAACTACACAAGCTCTGATTTGGATGTGGCAACAATTGATGGTGATGTAGTGACACTTCTAACCGTTGGGACAATTGACATCACTGCCTCACAACCAGGAAATGATGATTATCTCCCGGCTGATGATGTAACCCAGACATTGGTGATCAAGGATGGTCAGACTATTACATTCAATGAAATTAGTGAGAAGTCAGTTACCGACGATGATTTTGATTTGGATGCATCTTCTACTTCCGGACTAACAATTTCTTACAGCATCTCAGATGAATCTGTAGCAACAATAAATGGTTCTACAGTTTCAATTGTAGGTGCTGGTACCGCAACAATAACAGCAAGTCAATCTGGTAATGACAATTATGTGGCAGCCGCTGATGTCACGCAGCAACTAGTGGTGAATCAACTAGCTCAGACGATTACGTTTGGCCAGTTGGATGAAGTGACTTATGGTGATTCCGATTTTGAACTAACTGCGACAGCAAGTTCAGGCTTGGATATCACCTACACTTCATCAGATTCAGATGTTGCCACGGTTTCTGGAAATATGGTCTCTATTATCGGAGCAGGAGAAGTTGAAATTACAGCAAGTCAAGCAGGAGATGATACTTACTCAGAAGCAACTGATGTTACTCAGTCTCTTACGATTAATAAGAAAGCACAAACAATATCATTTGAGTCAGTTTCAAGCAAAACCTTCGGCGATGATTCATTTGAATTAGTTGCTTCAAGTTCAGAAAGCTTAGATGTTACTTATTCCTCATCAGATAATGATGTGCTTTCAATTGAAGGAAATGTAGCCACCATCAATAAAGCAGGTTCTGTAACTATCATAGCTTCTCAGGCCGGAAATGACAATGTAAATGCAGCTGATGATCAAACTCAAACAATTACCATTGTTAAGGCGGATCCTCAATTAAACTTTACAGTTCCGTCCGATAAAGTTTATGGTGATGAGGCATTCGAATTAAGTGCATCCTCATCTTCGACAGGAACTATTTCATATTCAAGCGCTGATGAAACAATAGCTTCTATCAATGGAAATTTGTTGACAATACATTCTGCAGGAATTGTGAACATCTCAGCCAGTTTAACATCGGATGAGAACTACGCAGAATCTACAATGACAAGTGCTCTTACGATTGGAAAATTGGATCAAGCAATCACTTTCGAATTAGAAGAGTCAATGGCATTTACTTCATCCGCAGTTACCCTGGTTGGATCGAGTACTTCAGGACTGGACTTGACTTATCAAAGTAGTGATGAAACAGTAGTAACAATTGTTAATGGTCAGCTTCAGATTAATGGTACCGGAACAACAACTGTAACTGCATCTCAATCAGGAAACTCAAATTTCAATGCTGCGACTTCAGTTTCACAGACCATAGAAATTACTAAAGCTTCACAAACAATTGACTTCCAGGAAGTTGGTGAATTGACATATGGTGATGATGCCATTTCACTTGTAGCATCGGCTACTTCAGGTCTGGTTGTAAGTCTTAGTTCTTCAGATGAGAGCATAATCAGAATTGAAGGTAATGACGCAATTGTTACGGGTGCTGGTACAGTAACGTTAACTGCCACACAATCAGGAGGTAACAATTATGAGTCTGCAAATGTGTCACAAACTGTGGTGGTTTCAAAGGCTCCTCAAACTATCAATTTTGAATTATCGGAAGAGGTGACTTACTCAGCAGAGCTTTTACAACTTGAAGCAACAACAAATAGTCAGCTTGAGATTTCTTATTCAGTAAGTGATGAAACTATCGCAACAATTTCCGGAAGCTCACTAACCATGTTGCAATCTGGTACTGTGACCATTACAGCAAATCAAGAAGGAGATTCCAACTATGAGGAAGCAGCACCGGTCGCTTTACAACTGACAATCAACAAGGCCTCTCAGGAAATTTCTTTTGAGACCCTGGGGGGGGAATACCAGGTTGGTGATGTCATAATACTGACTGGAACTTCAACGGCTGGGTTAGAGATTGTATTTGAGTCTACAGATGAAAATGTGATCTCTATATCCGGCGACCAGGCAACTATTGTAGGAACAGGAGAAGGAACAATAACAGCTTCGCAAAGTGGAAATAATCAATATGAAGCAGCTACTCCTGTTTCTCAAACCCTGGTAATTGAAGGAAGTGTTTTGAACTCAAAGAGTGAGTTGGTTAAAGTGATGGTTTACCCCAATCCTGCCTCGGATTTTATCCAGGTAGACTCAGATGGGGAAGTGGTGATGGCGATGTATGATCAAAGAGGAATTTTGGTAAAATCACCACAAAAAGTTAGCGGACCGGTTGATGTAAGGGGACTAGTAGCTGGAATCTACCTCTTGCACTTCCAGGTCCATGGACAACAGATAAAAAGGAGAATAAAAATATTTCGATAACGGTAGTGACTAAGAGCCATTTCAATTTGAAATGGCTTTTTTTATATCCCCCTTGGAGAAGGGGGTGCAGGGGGATTGATAGCTAACCGGATTCTTTCAACCCTAACCCCTAAATGGGAACCAAAAAATATTACTCCCGATCATAGTCTCTCGAAGAGGACTTTGATCAACTAATATCTAAGAAGGACTCGATCCCATTTCAACCACCCCATATCCCGATTCAGTAACCTTCTCAATTAACCCCTGCAACCACCACCCAATTCCACAGTCATATAACCAAGATTCTTTCTTTGAATCGAATACCAAAACTGGTGAAGCTATTTCCCGGGGAATAAGGATTTCGTTTTGAAGATCTAATGGGATGGAAGGACTGTAGTTTGGAAAATGATCTTCTCTGCTAGCGGCAAGAAATATATTATTTTGACCTTGAGCATTTGTCGCAAACTCGAAGGCTTTTAACCTCGGGAGTAGCACACCGAAATATTTGATAATTTAGGAACAAACTCAGGTCCCCCTTGGAGAAGCATGTCCCGATCACTATCGGGAGGGGCTAGGGGGATTGAAAGCCTCGCAGAAAATATTGACCCAACCCACACCCAGAAAATCACACTCCCATTTCAACCACCCCATATCCCGATTCAGTAACCTTCCAATCTCCAAAACAACATTTCTCTGCAACCACCCACTTATTCCCGAGTCCTATAAATAAAAAAACTCAAAATGCTTCGAAACACTTTTATTGCCTCCATCAGGTCTTTGATGAAGACCAGGGGCACTTCCATTTTGAACATACTGGCACTAACCATTGCGATTGGTGCATGTATGGTAGCGTACTTTCATATCCGATATGAACTTAGTTTCGATCAATTCCATTCAAATAGCGATCGAATATACCGGGTAGTAACAGGTGACCCTAACACCGACGACCATTGGGTAAAAGTCTCAACTCCAATACCTCCAAAAATGAAAGCAGAACTTCCGGAAGTTGAGTCCTTTGCCAGGCTGACCGAATTCAGTTACAACGAAAAAGTCTCAGTTGCTTATGACTTAAAAGTATTCAACGAACCCTCTGTTTATCTCGCAGACACAGAAATCTTCAACATGTTTGATTTTGAAATTCAGAGAGGGAGTCCAAAGTTGACAAAAACCGGCGTGGCAATTTCCAGAGAAGTAGCCGACAAGTATTTCGATAAAGAAGATCCAATTGGCAAACGCCTTAACATTGATGGCCGCATGGATTTTGAAGTTGTGGCGGTTTATTCCAACATGCCTGATAACAGCCATTTCGATCCGGACTTCATTGTGTCTTTTGAAAACCTGGAAGAAGTGAAACCAGGCACTAGCCTCACTGGCAATTGGGGACAATTCAATTACTTTTCCTATGTTATGTTACAACCAGGGTCAGACCACAAGGTAGTAACAACTAAACTCCAGAACCTGGTTGCGGAATACGGTGATAACCAAACCATGAAGTTCGAAAGACTAAACATTCAGCCGCTGACAGACATTCATTTTCAAAACAATAGAGGAAACATTAAAGCCTCTTACGACACTAAGTATTTATATATCTATGGAGCAATCGCACTGGCCATTCTGATTATTTCCTTCGTCAACTTTATGAACCTTAGTGTGGCAACTTCCACTAGAAGAATCAAAGAAGTTGGTGTAAGAAAAGTACTTGGTGCTACCAAATCACAACTGACTACTCAATTTGTTGCTGAGAGTATAGTGATGTCTGGAATTGCGACTTTCCTGGCAATTGGAGTGACGTATTATGTGCTTCCAATTGTAAATGAATTCATTGGATCAGCATCAAAATTTACTTTAGCAGACGGATGGTTGCTATTGGGTTTATTAGCCTTGATTGCTATTATAGCGATGTTTTCAGGAATCTATATTGCTTTATACATTCTTTCATTTAATCCAATTGCCGCTGTAAAAGGCCTGTTCAAGATTGGTAATAAAGGCAGGAACTTCAAAGCGTCCTTGCTGACTATTCAGTTTGCGGTCTCCTGTATTTTGATTCTATCCTCTGTTTTTGTTTACAGTCAATTAAACTATATCAAAGGCAAAGACATAGGCATGCAAGACGATGGTGTGGTGACATTGAAATTGTTTGATGAAAGTGCACAGGATAAGGTTGAGCTATTAATTGATGAATTGGAAAAAGTAAGTGGAGTCAAAAATGTTTCTGCATCGCGCTTTACTCCGGGCTCTACCAACTGGCATCAAACGGTCAGATGGCCAGATCAGGATAGAGAAATCAGTTGGAATATGATTTCTGTTGATGAAAATTTTCTGGAGACTTATGGAATTGAATTGATAGAAGGATCAGCGCAGGACGTAAAAAATGCATCTGGGCATCAGAGAGTAACCTATATCATAAATGAAGCTGCGGTTAAGGAAGCAGGATGGGAAACAGGATTTGGCAAATCAATATCAGCTTTTGGAAAGAATGGATACTATCCGGTTTCGGCTGTTGCCAAAAACTTCAATTATAAATCACTACACAATCCGGTGGAACCATGCATTTTGTACATCTCTGAAAATGCCAAATACAGTCAGGTTTCCATTCAGTTTGGAGGTCAAAATATTGCTAGCGTAATGGCTTCTATCAAGGAAGAGTTTTTCAAAGTAATGCCAAACACCCCTTTGGAATATGAATTCGCAGATGACCAGTTTGCTCAACTTTATGAAGTGGAACAGCAAACCGGAAGACTTGTAGGCATATTAACCGTGATTGCTGTGGCTCTTGCGATGATGGGAGTTTATGCACTATTGACATTCACGATAAAAGAGAGAACAAGGGAGATAGCCATCAGAAAAGTATTGGGAATTAAATTCAACCAAACGGCTGCACTACTCTCCGGCGACTACTTGAAATTGATGATTCTGGGCAATGTGATAGGTTTACCAGTCACCTGGTACATGATAGATTTGTGGTTACAAAACTTCAGTTATCAAATCACAATGTCCTGGACCTACCTACTCATACCACCAGTTCTGACACTGCTATTGATCCTGGCAGTGATAGGATTAAAAACACAACAGGTTGAAAACATCAATCCAGTTGAGTCTTTAAGGTACGAGTAGGTTTCGAAGTGAGAGATTGGGACGCCTGGGTGTTGAGTGGTGTCCCGTCTTTTTAAATAATAAATCTTAATATCGAAACTATAAACAGCAATTAAAAGTGAGCCGTCATTCCGGAATTTCTGGAGTGAAACGGAAGAGATATCCGGAATCCCATTAATGGTTTGAGGTCACAAATTCCGTGAGTGCAATTCTCCCCTTGACGTTGCGTTTACCGGCGGCCATAGCCACAGCGGACAAAGTTCGGGATTCCTCCTCTTCACTTCGTCAGGAACGAAGGTTCGTAATAGGCCTGGATTTATTCTCTATCCCTCCACCTATTAAACTGAACCCCAAGAAAAAGTTCAGTTGAGATAAGGTTATTGCTATAATCCTCTTTTTCAAACCTTGAAGCAAAGCCTAACCTACCATACTTCCATAGGATAACCTGACTAAGAATCGAGAACTCTCCAGAATCATTAATAGCCCCTCCTAGAAACCATATTTCTTTAATGACGAGGTTGGTAGAGAAATTCAGTCTGTGTCCATATTGACTATTGTTCCAATCTAATGTTGGCTGAATTCCAAGGAAAGAAGTCACTTTGAATTTATAGCCTGCAATTCCATAAAATGTCCGTTTGTAAATCTGGTTATCGATCCAGTTGGGAGTTGAAAAACCAGCAAACCAAGAATCGTTTTGGAACCAAACACCAGAACCAAATATCACAGATTTTCTATCGGCTAATTCAAAGATTGGATCAATAAGTGGATGAATTCTTCCATCTATGAATATTAGATTATAGTTAGCAATTCTGGATTGAACACCTCCATTAATACCAATGCTTAAATTTCCGTTCTTTGTAGGTACTTTGTAAGAATAAAACAATTGATAGCCGTCAAGCGTCAAATATTCAACACGACCAGAATATAGTAAGCCTATGCTATGTTTTTTGTTAACAGGTATTTGTGCAAAGAAATTATCATGTCGAACCCAGTAATAGTTTTGGTCTTCATTAAAAATTGAAACTGTAGCCTCAATTTTCTCATTCACACCAACAGCCCCAGCATTATTCAACATCGGATTGAAAATACCTCCAGGCGAACTGGTCTGGGCAGAAACCTCAAGGAACCGAAAGCAAAAAATGAGAAAACAGCCGATTTTCGAATAGTTGCGCATAGGTTTTGTAGTTGATGTCTTAATAAAGATAATGAAAATAGACGGAAGTCAGAAGACCGAAGACCGAAGTAAAGATGTTCTTTAAAACTTCGGTCTTCGGTCCCCCGTCTTCGGTCTCTCTACCTCGGTCTATTTATACCCCGAGACCCATCCACTATTCAATATCCCCAAATTCAAACTCACCATCAACAAGTTTTGATCCAGTGATTGTGTCACTTGGGTTTGTAGATCAATTAGTTCGGTGGCTTTTAATTGCATGAGATAGCTAATGGCAAGTTCCAGGCTAAAGAACCTGAAAGATTTCCCATATGCAAAACCACTCTTCAAATACGTTCTTGCAGTAATTCTCTCAGAAAGAACATTTCTCCCCAGAATCATTTGAATATCCGTGCCAGCCATTGCCCTGAGATGTTCATGAAACCTTTTTGGAATTTCCCATTTGTAAAATATTTCTGAAGGGATTACCATAAAATCAGTAAACATCCATTCATCCTGAGAAAACTTAAACTGCTGCGATCCCATCCCAAACCCCAGACTGAACCCCAGGTTTTCAGTTAGAAGGTAAGCTGGGTGAATTGCAAACTGAGTAAGAGGAGACTCTTCAGAGGTGAAAAAGGAACTATCGGCTTGAGTAAATCTGGTTCTTTCCTCCAGAATAAACCCTTGAGATCCCGACAGTGAAAGGCTAAACCGCTGTGAGAAGGCTAAGCTACTCCAGCAAATGACGATGATTAGGTGAGTGATTCGTAACATGAATGGTTAACGAATGGTGGGTGATTTTTAGTACTTACCAGAAATACCTAAACGAATTTTGTGAGTGCTGAAAGTATCGGGATTCCGGATATTTCCTTCGTTACACTCCAGAAATTCCGGAATGACGAGGTGGTTTAATATTTGTTATTTAGGATTTAGAATTTGCTATTTATGATTTGTCAGGGTGATACCTACGGTCCGGGCTATTCGTTGCAAGTCCTCGTTCCTTCGGGCTTTCCACTTCTATCCCTATCACTAATTGACTTTAACTGGTAATTGAAGTAAATTCTCTTCTTAACCGAAGATTCATGAAATATTTACTAGTGAGTTCATTGTTACTATGTTTCTCAGGTGTATGCTATTCACAGGTTGAATTAAAAGCATCAATGTTTGGGGTAGAACTCAATTCTTATAAAGGGTTCCCAAAGCAGGATACAGTGATTGTTAATTTTGAATTAATAGCCAAAGACAACCGGTATATAAATAGCAGTACCTGTAGGTTGAATAGTGGTGGTATTGACAGATGGGAATTAACTGGAGATAGTGATATTGACCTTTCAAAATTCATGTATACCACTAGAATAGGAGATCTATTGAATTTTCGAATTACTACTAATTACAACGATACTCTGTATTTGTCCTATCCAATAAAAAGAGGTTTCACCATACCCGTTATTAGCCAGGATAATATTAAGAAAAAAGAACGGCTCAATAGTGATAAAGCTGAGTACAATGAAAAAGTCGATAATTAGACAACATGTCGGAGACTAAAACCCAAAGCAAAGTAAAACTTGAGTTCTCAGGCAAATCAGTTTCATTAAAGTGGAGAAAAAGATTTTCTATTCTTACATACCTCACTTATTCCATTCCACTGGGAATTGCCGTTATCATGATTGCTTCATTTTTCGGTTGGAAGGACCCAATTCCTCTGCCAATCATTTCCTTGTTATTAGGTTTTGCAGTTTTACTCGGAATATTCGACTATTTCAATCGGGTTTCTTCTATTACGATTACCAAAGAGAAGTTTGTCGCGAGACATGGTGTAATTCAAATTCCAAACATGACCTGTTACAATATTCCAACTAGAAACATTAATAAAGCATCTGTAAAATCAAGAGAAGAGCATTCAGGAGATACAGAAGGTCCAAATGTTGTGGGAGTTTATTGGGATGTTTATCTGGAATTGAAAGACAAGCAAAAGGTAAAAATTGCAAAGGGATTACAGAAGCCTGATGCCAGTTTTGTAGCCAAAAAGATCACCAGCCATAAAGACAAACTCCAGCAATCGTAATTCATCAAATCCTTCAAAGACTAATGCCATTTCAAATGGTTTCCATTTTCCAACTTTAATTCATCTTATTCAAAAATGATGGAAACCCTTGTTTTTGGACCCTTGTCCTTCCAATGTTCAAAAACTAAAATCAATGAAAAAGTTACTAATCTTACTTCTGATGCTTCATGGACTAAGTTCCATAGCTCAGCAAATTCATCCGGATAAAGTCATTCATCTGGAGTTCAACAAACAGTCATTCTATCTACCCGCTGCAGAAAACTTTGCCGGCACTTTTCACCCCGGTGTGAGTGGAGGAATTGATTTCCTCAGAAAAGAAGATGGCAAGAAAAGCAGGTATCTCACAACTGAGCTAGGATTCTATAATCACGAATATTTTCAGAATTCCATTTACCTACTTGGGGGATTTAGGTTCCAAAGAGATCTGAGTGAAAGGTTCTCCTGGAATTATCAACCCAAAGCAGGTTATATGCATGTTTTCTCACCAACTAAGGAATTTGAATTGGTAAACGGAGAATACAAACAAAAGAAAGGTGGGCGTCCCACCGGTATGTTTGGGGTATCAGTTGGAATGGATTATACCATTCTTCCAAAAGCGTCCACTAAACTTTCACTGAGTTATCAGCTGCTTGCTGAAGGTCCCTTTGCAGCCAGATGGGGTGTGCCTATCGTACCGCATACATTTTTATCAATCGGAATTAAAACAAGAATCTAATGAAAAATCATATTCATCTAATACTCGTTGCAATTACTGCAATCGCTATCTCGTGCTCTGACACAGAAGATCTGACTGTAGGGGATTATAATTCTTACAGCATACCAAATGACACTTCTTCCATTCATCCGAAAGCGATGGAGCTGGAAGCTTTAATGGAAGAAAAAGTTAGGCTTGGCTTACCAGGCTTGTCTATCTCGGTTATCACTCCTGATGGACACCACTGGACTGGTGCTGCTGGTAAAGCAGATTTATATAACAACATTGACTTACAACCAGGCCATCAAATGATGGTGGCAAGTGTTTCCAAAGTCTTTACAGCAACATGCGTTTTCCTACTTCAGGAAGAGGGACTTCTATCTCTGGATGACAAGCTTTCAGATCATTTAGAAGGAGAATACATGGATAAAATCAAGAATGCAAAAAAGGTAACCATTCGGCAGCTTTTAAGCCATACTAGTGGTTTATATGACTATCTAAACCCTTTAAAGTATGAATTAATCAGTATTGATAATCCATATAATAGTGATACACCAGAGAAAAAACTGGAATTGGCATACAATAAAAAGCCAGATCATGAGCCAGGTAAAACGTATGCGTATTCAAACACCAACTTTGTTTTACTAGGCCTACTGGTGGAAGAATTGAGCGGAATGCCACTTGAGCAATTTGAGCAATCTAATATTTTCACTCCCCTGGGTCTTCAATCAGCATATGCCGGAACAACAACTAATCCGCTACCACCAGGAGTACCAAAAGGATACCTAAGTATCAATGCGAACAATGTATTGAGAGAAAGCGAATTCTATTATCACTATGATTTGGCGACTGGTGATGGCAATATTGGAATCAACATGTATGAGCTAAGCATTTTTATGAAAGCACTGCATGATGGGGAAATCATCAATGCTGCAAGCCTTCAGGAAATGAAAGAGGATTTCGATCTACCAGAGGACTGGCAAGGCGACTACCATCTTAAAAATGGGAACGGTCTGGAAATCTTCGAAACAGATTACGGAACAGCGTACGGCCATACAGGAGCTATAGTTGGTTTCCTAACCACAGCCTGGTATTTCCCGGAATCGGGAGTATCAATCATGTTTTCCACAAATGGGGTAAGTCCCAAAATAATGAATGTAAGAGAAGACCTAACGGAGGAGATATTGAATCTTGTATTTGAGTAGAGAGACAGAAGACGGGAGACGGAAGACCGGAGTTGTTTGAGTTTTTACTTCGGTTTTCTTTTATGAGTTTGGTGAATGCCTGAAAATGCACCGTCATTCCGGAATTTCTGGAATGAAATGGAAGGAATATCCGGAATCCCATAAATGGTTTGAGGTCACGAAATCCGTGATTGCAAAAGGAAGGGGATTCCTGATCTCCGTTTTACTCCGTCAGGAATGACGTGGCGCTTATTGTAACATAGTTTATGAAACATATATACCTTTAACCTATAAAGGTGAATCAATATTACTCACCCGCTTGTCCGCCGAAGCTTCAGCGAAGGAGGGCAACTCGTAACAGTCAAAATTTCAGCCTTTCCCTCCCAAAATCCCCATTCTCTGCCAAAAAGACAACATCCCCGACAAATTTTCAGAACAACTCTAATTGGCATTCCATTTGTATCATTCCAAGAAAAACTAGAATAATACAAATGAAAACGCTGGAACGAATATCAAATAATATACAGAAATATGCCTGGCTGGTAGGTGCCTTTGCACTTGCCACATGGCTGGGTAGTCTGTGGATGGGCCTTGAACTTACACTTTGGATTTTGGGAATTGGTGGAGTGATCTCAGCTTTCTCTATGAGCAGGGTTCCAACCCAATTACTCAGATGGCAGGGTGCCTCCAAACTTGATAGATATCAGTATGGTCAATTTTATGATATAGTGAATGAACTTGCCAACAAAGCAGGTCTCACGGTATCTCCAGATCTATATTTGCTAAAAAGCAACCAACCGAATGCTTTTGCAATGGGAACCAAAAAACAACCAATTATAGGATTATCGATCGGGCTTATCAATAACCTTTCCAGAAGAGAACTGCAGGGTGTGATTGCTCACGAGATTAGTCATATTAAAAACAATGATTTATTCGTAAAAGGTATGGCCAGAAGCTTCGGGAACCTGACCAACACACTTTCTTGGGTGGCTAAGTTCCTGTTGATCTTTGCTATTCCAATGTTCATTTTCGGTATGAATATTCCGATATGGCCTTTGTTATTATTGGCTTTCATGCCAACTATAAACTATTTGTTGCAACAAGGCTTATCCAGAAGTATGGAATTCCTTGCAGATCATGATGCTGCAGATTTAACAAAGGACCCACTGGGACTTGCATCCGCACTAAACAAAATTGAAAACCTGAGCAGACCTTGGTGGAGCCAGTTTAATCCAGTTGCCTACAGAAGTAATGATTGGCTAAGCTCTCACCCAAATACTAAGAAAAGAATCGAGAAACTGAAGGATCTGAGCGCATTCTATCCAATTTATGCCGAACCAATCCAAAGACCAGTTCAGAGAAGAATCAGGCCTTTAGTTTATAGGAATCCGTTTGGATGGGGGATTTAAGAAGACACAAGATCATGGTATACTTCCAACTTCCGACTTCCAACTTCTAACTTCTAACTCAAATTTCATTTCTAAAAACCAATCCCTATATTTCGCTTTCAATAACTCAATAGGTGAAACGAAATCTCCTTATCATATTTCTACTGCTCACATCAGCACAACTATTTGCCCAACAAGAGTGGCAAGGATACTATGCAGGTCTGGATATTAACCGACAATATATGTTTGGCGAGGCTAGAGTTAATAGTAGAAGAATAGTCGGGGAAGGAACGAGCTGGGCGGTAGGTGCTGTAATTGGGCACAACTGGCACTCACTTCACAACACAATTTTTGGGATAGAATTCCAGATTAATCAACCATTTGCGGACTTTATCAATGACAATAATGCTGAAGATGCTGTCATCCGATACTCCCTAAGACAGCAGACAGCTTTTCAAATTCATCTTGGCAAGTCATTCGGGAAGGTCAATCAGCATTTACCTTTGGGATACTTCTCAATGACTCAAACCAGATTGGATATTGATGTCACTCAAGCCCAGGGGGCCGGACCCAGACAACAAATAGAAGAGAACTTTTTTAGATACGGAGTTGGTTATAACTACAAACTATTCCAAAATCTCACGGCCAGAATACTCATAGGAACCAGCTTTGATTTGAAATCAAATACGGAGAATGGGTTGGATATAAAAGTAACTATTGTTGGGAAGTTTTAGAATTTAAAGGATTAAGATCAGCAATGATATTATTCCAAGTATAACAACCGCATACAACCAGTTTTTATTTAAAGATTGATCTTGCGAAATAAGTTGTCTCTCAGCCTCTCGAAGATGCGACTCAGAGGCATATCTTCTCAACTCTTCTTGTTTTTCTTCTTCGGTTTTCTCCTTCCATGCATCAGCAACCTTTGCATTAAGTTTCTCTTCCCTATCCTTGAACCCCTGGAGAACTTCTTTAATTTGGTTCTCAGTTTCAGAGTCCATTCCAAGTTTGGTCAGAGCAGTCACAACTTCATGAACAACCCCAGGTACAGGATCAAAAAGTTGTTGTTTCAAATCATTGAAATACTGCTTATCTCCAAATTCCCCCAAATAAAAAGCTGCCTGAGACCTTTCCTCATAACCGCCTTCCTTTAGAAGCTTCAATAATTTCTTCGGGTTGTTTTTACTCTTTTCTGCTTTAGACATGATGATGTATTAACAAATATTAAATCCTAATTCCTAAACCCTAAATATAAATTGAAAAAGACATTGTCCGCCGAAGCTTTCATCGAAGGCCAAAGCCTTGCATCTTTTTAGTTAAAGCTCTGCAGCATGCAACTGGCGAAGGACTTAGCGAAGGAGGTCAGTCAACGATTGTCAAACTTCTCAATCGCCTCCTTCACCCATTCAGGAGCTGCAATTGACTTCTTCTCAGCCATATCAAAAAATACCTGTGTTGTACTTCCGCTTGCATGGATAATAGTTTCACCATTCTTCTCAGAAGTAGCCACATATTCCAGAACAAAGCTTTTGGTACCAAACTTTCCACCTCGTATCCAAACCTTTACATCTGTAGCAGTAAGTGGTAACTCTCTGTGATAGTTACAAGTCACATTAACAATTAGAAACATATTCTTACGCCAATCCCACCCCGGACAGGATTCTATCATATACTGACTTCTTGCAATTTCAAAGTAAGTAATCATAGTAGCGTTATTCACATGGCCAAGAGCATCCATGTCTTTCCATCGCATTTGAATTGGGTGAGAGAACTTAAAATTTTCTAACTGATCAGTCATGAGTTTTTGATAGTTTATTATTAGGGATGGGAAATTAGGCCAAATAGCCTAAGGATCAAATTCTAAGTCTGAATATTGAAACACTAAAGCCCCAATAGGACGTTATCAAGCCAAAAGCCAAAAGCCAAAAGCCAAAAGCCAAAAGCCAAAAGCCAAAAGCCAAAAGCCAAAAGCCAAAAGCCAAAAGCCAAAAGCCAAAAGCCAAAAGCCAAATTATCCCTGTAGCTTTAAGAACGTTTATTAAAATACATGAAAAGTTTCTTACTATTAACATTCATCCTCTTGGCTTCACCAGCCTTTTCACAAGAGGAATTAGTTAGCCTTATCCACAATAGAGTAGACTCATTGGATTCAATTGAGGGTTTTGAAGTAAAGCAAATTTCAAATCGTGATTACTTCTTGCTTGGCGGCAAAATTCAAAAAGTCATTCAGGAGAGTGATTCCAATAGATACATTTATTACCTCGAATCAGTTGGAGATAAATATCAGCCTTTTTACATCCATCGAATCGATTCAATTGAAGATAGAATAAGATCGAATCAATATTATTTTTCAGTGGGTAAGATGATTAAGTGGATTGGCCAGAATGGAATAGAGCTCGACAGCACATATAGGTTCTACTGCTCCATGAGCAGAAAAATGATCGCTGAGGCTTATGATGAGGTCGTCTTATATCAGAACTCAATCAATAGAATGAACATATTGTACAATTCCTGGGTGAAAGAAATTGATAAAGAGGTCAGGTTAATTGACCTTTTGGATACTAGGAAAGACCCTATCCTTGATATTTCGGAATATGGGACGAGACCCTATAAAAAAAGCCCGTTGCAGGAAGAGAAAAAAGTTACTTCTTCGGTAAAGACAACACCCTGGTTTGAATACAGGGATTATGATTATTTCAATGAAGCAGACGAAATAATCATGAGCCTCACAAAATATAAAAGGATCTACTATAAGAATGGGAAGGAGTTCCGGGAAATAAGAAATTACACTGAATCCACATGGTTGGATGACCTCCAATGCCCAGGCTTCTACCATCAGTATGAAGAAGAGATAGTGGATTACGAGTTTTAATCAGTTTCAAAAAATCTGATTAAATTATATCAACTTTCCGAACACAACTATGAGCAAGCGACTGGGACTATTCGTTGTATTTTTCATTGTTTCAGATATAGTGTCTTTTGGTCAATTTCACCAGGATGACCAGCACAAAAATTTTCCATTGAAAATCTTCACTTCATATCCATTCGAGGAAGAGGATATACCATTAAAGGACAGAGATTGTCTCTCGGAGGAAATTGGGAATTTATACTTCTTTGCTTTTAGGTCCAAATATTGGCTGGTAGCAGAAAAAGATGGTGACTACATAAAATTTTCAACTAACCGAAATATCAAATTTTTTCCATTTTCTTCAGCCGGTGACATTTCCTTTCAAATTACCATTAATGGTGTGCCTCAGGAACTGGTCAATGTTCACATGATCTATAAAGACAAGAATGATAACCGGTTGCCACGTGTAAAGAAAACTATCCTTGTTCCAAATGGAAAAGTCCCTGATGAGTTTGCTCATATACCATGGTTAAACGAGTTGGAAATAGAAAAAATATCAGATCTAACACCGGGCCAAATGTTTCTTTGGAAACGAACTAAATATACGTATAGTGGAATGCGAGGCATGTTCCCCAATGTCTATGGCGGTGACGAGGTGTTTGGTCCGGATTTGACTGTTTATGCACCAGGAGTTGAATTGAGCGACCTTGCAATTATTAATGGAAAGATCAATGTTTATGCTTGGGGTGTACCTCAGGCTGACACCTATCAACCTACAGATTTGGAAAAAAAATACAGATACGGCTTAGAAAACATTTCCAAATATGAGAGTTGCAGGAAGTGCAGAGAAGTACAAGAGGAAATTTATTGTAAGGCTTGTAGAGAAACAGAAGATGCCTTTAAGGACCTGATTATTTCCAGTAACTATAATTACTATAAGACCAAATTTCTTGTTGGACTAGAAGATGATGCCAGAATCAGAGCCAAAATGGAGAACAAACTACTTCTAATCCTGGTGATTCAGGATAGAGTAGGGTTGCGAAATTATACAAGAATCTTATCCGATAAAAAGTTGGTTGATTATATAGATCAATACTTCGTGCCCGTTTTTCTTAATACCCGGCATCTTAATTCTGCAGATATGGAACAGGTAATATCAACACCTCATTACATTGTCAAATTGCCTGATTTATCTCCAGAGGATTTTTACTGGAGAAACTTTTATTCAGGCTCAAGCCTGGTTCAGGCGGATAATTTCGGGTACAGTTCTAAAGAAGCCCTAAGCAAATTGGAAAGTTTAGTCAACCTTATAAAGGAAAAGCAACTCTTCAGTTGGGAATAGTTTCACCTCATAAAAATATTACCAAATGAAATTAATTATCAAATTAATTACTCTGAGTTTACTTATTAGCATTTCAAATAATGGGTTTTCACAAGTCGAAAATGTCTTGCGAAAAATGCAGGATTCGGATTATGAGTTGACGGTAAAAGCACCAAACGGTGTTTCAATCTACATTTCAAAAAAAGGAGAATACGCATCCCTGACATATGAGAACAACAGCGATCGTTATTCATTTTCCGATGGGAAAAAGCTTTATACAGTTCAGGGCGAAATGGCAGGAGTTACCTGCATCTCAGACAGGACTGGCATCATGATGTTCCCTTATTTGCTTCTTGAGAACCAATTCCAGGCAGTTGCAAAATCGGATAGCCGCATTCTATATGTGGAAACAGCCATAAAGGATAAATATGATAATGAGAAATTCCTTGAAGTGGAGGTTGCTGGAAATGCTAATGAGATCACATCCTTTTATGGAATGGAGATAGTATCCACCAATATTGGAGAAGCGCCACACTTAAAGAAGACAACAGGAAATGCTGAAGTAATGGATATTTCAGACGACTGTGGTGATTTCATTTACAACAGAAACAAAGAAGCTTATGATCGCGACCAAAGCAGAAGGAAACAAGCAATAAGAGATGCCGAACCTCCAAAACCAGAGAAGATATCAGGCATGAAATGGCGTGAACTGGTTTATGATAGTTACAAAGATGAAGACTTTGGTAATATTGGAAGCTTCCTTAAAAGCAACACATCATTTTACGAGGATAAAATAAGTGACTTCATGTTCTTAAAGCTGAACAGTGTAAGTCATGATACAAAGAAGGTAACCTCAGTCAGAACAGGCCGCAATGCCGCTAAGTTTATTTGGGGCAATACCAATGTTAGCACCTCTAATAACTTTGATATTGACTTTGATTTATCGTTATGGGGAGAAGTTCTATCTAAGGGCTTTACCGGAACAGTATTTAGAGGAAATGGAAGACTCTTTTGGGGAGCCAGTGGTTATTCAGGTGGATATGAGATTCGTATAGACGATGAAAACTCCAAACTATCAGTTTACGAACCAGGAGGAAACAGAATTGCCTACAAGGATATCACAATCAAAGACCCCAATGATTTTGATAACCCACTTGGAACGGGAATAGAAAAAGCAGCCCAATTTTTCTACCAACCACGTCACAGTATAAAAGTGAGGCATTATAGTGGATATTACTATCTCTGGTTTCAAGACCAATACCTTGGCAAATACAAAGCCAAAAGCACACCGGGTACCAACATCGGTTTCGGCTTATCACCAAACTGCAGATTCTCAGAAATTCAAATGAGACTCTATGAAATAAGGTGAACGAGTTACGGGTTCGTTCTCCCATGGAGAACCTACGGGTTACGGGTTTCTGAACAGCTTAATGTTACATGTCATCATACCTGAATTTCAATATTAACAAGAATCACGACTCACCCTAATAAGAGTAGACCCTACAAAACCCATAACCCGCTAGTCCGCCGAAGCGTCAGCGAAGGAGGACAACCCGTAACCCGCTTGTCCGCCGAAGCTTTTCATCGAAGGCCATAGCCTTGCCTTAACGATATAACTTTAAGTCATAAAGTTGGCGAAGGAATTAGCGAAGGAGGACAATATCCCCACGATCAGGTATTGCCCAAACCAAAAACTCTCCCCATATTGCTATATCACCAATTAACCTTACCCCTATGAATCAGGAGAAAATCGATCTTAGTGATTGGTTCAGGTATTTTTTTAAGCTTGCTCCAAGTATTGTTAGTGTATTCTTAGCCGCTTTTGTTTTGGTTATACTGCCTCAGGCCAAGGAAGTTTTTATCGATATTGCCTACAGAGATGTAGCTTTTAACATCCTTTTCTTCTCATCACTTTTCGTGTTCTTATGGGCATTGATTGTCTGGACCACCGCCCGACATATTGGAATGAATTGGATTTCCAACAGTTTCAGTTCAATTGATAAGGAATCAGGGTTTGCGAAGTTTATAAGGTTCTTTCCTCAGTTTCTGGGGTTTATGGTGATCGTGTTTTTTGGTATGGGAATTATTTCTTCCTCCAAAGGAATTGGGTTTAATCTGATTTTGACTATCGGGATGGCAATAGGATATATCGCTATTGTCTATGGTCGCAGGAGGTTTTTCACTAGCATTATGACCGCCACTTCACTAGATTTTCACAACTGGAACGACCTCCCTAAATCCACCAAATTAATCATCATTATTACTACTGGTGCGTACGCGGTGCTGTTTATCCTTTTTATATTCCCAATAGTTGAAATTCGTGTTAGTCAGTTTATTGGTCCAATTGGGGTATTGGCTGGAGGAGTATCTTTTCTCACATTCTTTGCAGCGATCATCCAATACATCGATATGAATTCTAAGGTTCCTGTTACATTCCTGTTGCTGGTATGGATATTAATTGTGGGGACAATCAGTAATAATGATGGAATAAGAAAATCCGATGATCCTTCATCAACATTAAAAACCGATAACATCCGCGATTACTTTGGTGGATGGTACGCCAAACACAATCCCAACAATGACTCAACAGTAATACGCCTAATCGCAGGCCAGGGAGGCGGAAGCCGAGCGGCATACTGGACTGCCAATGTACTGGCACATTACGATTCAATAGACAACAGCTTTTACAACTCCATCTTTTCATTCTCTACGGTCTCAGGAAGCTCAGTAGGGACAGGATTCTATTGCGCACACAAAGCCCTGGAAAGAAGCAATCCTCAATTGAAGAACTCCCGAAAAAGGAACATGAGAGAAATTGTAGGCAAAGATTTCCTAAGCCCAAATACTGGACCAATGTTCTTCCAGGAACTTACACAGGTAATTCAACCATTTAGCGTTCCATGGTCCGACAGGTCCAAATACCTGGAAGATGCATGGGCACAGGCTTTCGAAGATGAAACAGGTAGTGAATTATTGAACCAGCACTTTATGGATGTCTATGATGATCAATACGAGATGCCATTGCAATTCTACAATTCCTGTATCTCAGAGCGAGGAATGCAAGCCATCACCGGCCCATTCCTACCAGACACCACCGGACTGGAAAACGAAATCCAACTAACCAACGGATACCACACCAACATCCACCTTAAAACAGCTATGTCATTAAGCGCAAGATTCCCATTCTTCACCTCACCAGGCACTATTGACATAAGCAAAAAAGTAGATTTAAACTTCGTAGATGGAGGATACTTCGAAAACACCGGACTGGGTACCACCATGGTGATTTATGATATGCTCCACGAAATCCGTGAACGTGATTCATTGAATTTTACGGTTGAAGTACTTTATATACAAAACGGTAAAGGCAACTACTTCAACACCACTAAAGACAACCGACTCCTAAAAATCGCCACAGTTCCGGTCCTCACCCTCTTCAACACCTGGGACACAGAAGCCGCCCAAATGTATGATTTCGTAGAAAGCCGCCTCGACACCCCAGACGACTTCCGCAAAATAAAACTAGACTACCGCGACAACTCATACTGCCACCAGGACTCCATTGATTTTCCTTTGACCAGGTATTTGTCAGTTTGTACGAAGAAGGCAATGGATAAGCAAGTGGATTTGTTGAAATAGGAAATCCTAATTTTTAAATCCTAAAGCCTAAGAGAGTAAAGCGTGCCAGCTGAGTGAAGCGAGGGCTAATCTAAGAATTTTACACCAGCTCCACCCCTAACCCCTAAAGGGGAACAAAAATCGATTCGTCAGGCACTTAATAACATTTCCCTTCAGGGAAGACAAGGGTCTAGGTAAGCCGATTTCATTAAACCCGAAAGCCCACTGAGCGAAGCGAAAGTGGGCAACCCGCAACTCGCAACCCGAACCAATTCTCAAGGAACACTAATAGTCTCCCCAGTTTCAAAACTGTCATTATCTAAAATAATATCAAACCCTGATGCAGATCCTGATGTGGAATCAGAGAAGTTTTCTGCTGTTATATTGAAGATTTTTCTTTTTTTGCTATAAAAAGTTAGCTCCTCAAAGTACAATTGACTTTCAAACGATTCACCATTCTGCTCATAAAACTGCGTTATTTCGACCTCCATATTCATAAAAGGTTCGGCACCTCCTAATTGTACCTGACCTACAAAATTTCTTTCGATTGTAGTATCAGAATCAAACATGAAGGTAAAACTTGAGGTATTAAAATCATACAATCTCAACCTTATGGAATCATTTGCCTGCAATCCAGCTAAATTGATCTGAAGCCCTGAAGTCATCCGGGCCAACTCGTACGATCGATCAAAATCTTCAGAACTAAGATCATCAAATTGCCCATGGTATAATTCCGAAAAGCCGAAGTAGTTATCGTTATTATCGGTCCATTCTCTATATCGAATTTCACCATAAGAATTAACAAACGGCGCGTTGGTCCCATATTTAAAACCGGCATTTAATTCAAAATCATTCAACGACCCAGCAGTAAGGTCAAAACCGTATAAACCTTGTTGAACATCCACAACCACACGATATTTTTCATTTACATCCACCTGAAGAGTGACAGAGTCCGGGATATGATCAAAGCCAGCAGCAGCATATAATGTGGTGTCTTCTCTGTAGAAAGAAATAAAAGTATAGAGTGGATCATCATCGTCTAATGTTCTACCATTACCAAGTTCTACATCTTCCAGAGATATTCTTGAAGCCAAAGCAAAGGAGATTGTTTGAACATCTTCCTGTTGTTCCCCCTCATCCTCTTCACAACCAGGATATATTAAAGTAGATAAGAATAGCAGTATGACGATAGGTGATTGCTTAGATTTCATAACAGAGTTTGTTAATGTGGTATTACAAAAATGCTAAAAATGAATGATAATTGAAAAAACACTAATGAACCCGCAAGCCCACAAAGCAAAGCGAAAGATAGCACTCCGATCCACCTCATCCGCCCTCCGGGCACCTTCTCCTGCAAGGAGAAGGAAAAAGCAGTTAGTCTTTTTAAGAATCATGACTTTTAGGTAGGAGTAAGTTAATTTCAAGGAATAATCCCCTCTCCTTGAGGAGAGGGTTAGGGTGAGGTGTAGAACTCAACGAATCCCACAAGTGCTTAACCTTCTCGAGATTCCCAATCTCCATTCCACTACGTCAGGCATGACGGTGCATTCTCTATATTAAATTCGTTCACCCTTCCACCCCTAACCCCTAAAGGGGGACAAAAATCGATTAGTCAGGCACATAATGACATTTCCCTTTAGGGAAGACAAGGGTCCAGGAAAGCCGATTTCATTAAACCCGCAAGCCCACTAAGCAAAGCGAAATTGGACAACCCGCAACTCGCAACATCGTCCGCTCTCACCCGTTCTTACCCGCCGAAGCTTTAGCGTAGGAGGGCACCCATTACATAAGATGAACTTCCATTTTGCCTCCCAAATCACTATCTTTAATAGGAAACCCAGCCAGCTACCAAATGAAGACGACAATATACACCCTGCTACTAGCTATAGGAACCCTCTATACGCTCCAGGCTCAGCACAATCCAATGATCGATTCCCTCGAGATTGTTCTGGACACCATTACGGATGAAAAGCAGCGAGTAAACACCCTCAACGAACTTGCCCAGGAATACAACACCTCCGACTCAGCAATGACCGCTAAATACACTTCTGAGGCGATTACCTTGGCTCAAAAGATCGGTTACAAATCTGGGGAGGCACATGCAATTACTAAAATGGCCTGGGCTGTGGCGATGATTAGTGGGGATTATGATAAGTCGAAAGAAATGCTTTACCGGGCACTGGAACTTGCCGAAGAAGCCAATGATGAATCCGCAATTGGAACAGCCCTCAATGGCATGGGAGCTATCAGTTACTACAATAATAACTATGAAAAAGCCGCCGACTACTTCAAACAATCACTAAAACTCAAGGAAAAGGCAGGCAAAAAAGTAGATATCGCAGGGGCTTATAACAACATTGGCGTGATCTACGAAGAATGGGGCCGCTACCCTGAAGCCATGGAAAGCTACCTGATGGCCCTGGAATACTTCGAACAAGCTGGCGACAAAAACGGGATATCCAACTGCTATAACAACATAGGCATCATCCACCGCCACGAAGAAGAATACGACATAGCACTCAACTATTACCTAAAATCCCTGGAACTGATGCAGGAACTGGGCTATAAAGACAGACTCGTTTCTTGCCACAACAATGTAGGCACAGCCTATACCGACCTTGAAAACTATGATTCCGCCCAAGTACACTACGAGCAATCATTGGCCATTAGCCAGGAAATGGGAAGCAAGGATGGTATTGGTTTTGGATACATCTCACTCGCCATCAACAACCACCTCAAAGAAAACTATGAACTAGCCCTCGACTATGCCCTAAAGTCCTACGCAATCCGACAAGAACTAGGCCGCAAAAAGCTGATCTCTCAGTCTGCACTCTGGCTGGGGAAAGCCTATTTCGAATTGGGCCAAAACAATAACGCACGCAAATACCTGAAGGAATCCTTAGCAATAGCAAGCGAGATTGAACAAAAAGAAATCATGACAAGTGCCCATGAGGAGCTTGCAGATCTGTATTATCGTTTAGGTAACCATAAACTTGCATATGAGCATTATGTGGGCTTCCACGAGCTTCAGGACGAGATTAATGACATTGACAAGTCCAGAAAGCTGGCGCATGTGGAGGCGGAATATGAGTTTCATCAAACGCGAGACTCCATGCAGTTTGCCAATGAAAAAGAGAAGATGATCCTCAACCAACAGATTGCCCAGCAGCAGATGGACATGAATGTTTACATCATTGGAATAGCCGTATTAACGATTGCCGTGTTTGTACTGATCCTCTTCAGCCAGGTAAGAAACCGAACCAGCAAAAAGCTCTCCGCCCTCAACTCCGAGATAGAACGCCAAAACAGATCACTCCTCGACCTCAACCGCGAGAAAAACGAACTCCTGGGCATAGTAGCACACGACTTAAGAAACCCACTCAACCAAATAAAGGGCATGATCAACCTTCACATAAGGGACAACAAGCCCAAAATAGACAATGAATACCTGGACATAGCCTCAGAAGCAACCGATAGGTTGACTGACATGGTAGGTCGTATTTTGGACGTTAGCGCCATAGAAAACAAGAAAATAGACCTCAGAATAGAGCAAATAGATGTGATAGCCCTGATGTCCCAGATATCCATCAACTTCAGCACCATCCTGCATCACAAGGACCAAAAGATAAAAAACCAGTTCCCCCAGGAAAAACTATTCATAGAAGCCGACCGCAACTACCTTATCCAGGTAATAGAAAACCTAGTAGGAAACGCCAACAAATACTCCGAACCCAACACCACCATCACCCTCTCAGTAACCAGCATGCAAGACCATGTCTACATCACCGTAGAAGACCAGGGCCCAGGCATCAGCAAAGCAGACCAGGAGAGCCTCTTCAAAGAATACAGCACCGCCTCCACCCAAACCACAGCCGGCGAACAATCCCACGGACTAGGTCTGGCAATTGTAAGAAAGTACGTAGAAGCCATGAAAGGATCCATTGCCGTGGAAAGTGAGATTGGGAAGGGGAGTAGGTTTAGTATTAGCTTTCGTAAAGTGAGGATATTTAGTGAGGTGAATAATAACTAGGTCAACCGCCGATTGAAACCCGTCACCTCGAATGAGCGCTAGCGACTGAGAGGTCCCGTTCCTTTAATCCGAGTGATCCTACAAAACGGCTTTGCTATTCGAACCCCAATAATTACAGCATTCACGAACAACGTAACCAACCCATATAATCTTAACTTTTCCCTATCTTTCTACCCAAATGTCAATAGCTATCTACATCATAATCTGCCTCCTAGTCGCTCCTGCCGGAAAAGGCAAACGAATTGGAATGTTCAAGACATTCTTGTTTTCATTTTTACTCACACCAATAATTGGGTTATACCTGGCACTAGGTTCCGGAAGACTAAATGCAAGAGGCTGCAATCATTGTGGCAACACCGAAAATGAAGCAGAGTTTTGTGGTGTTTGTGGTAAGAATGAGGATGGGAAGAGTAGGGAGGAATTGGGGATTGAATAATTGTTCAAGAATTTATTATCTATTGTCAAAGCCGATCTAAATATTGACTGAAATTACATTTAAACATGTTTGAGTATTCACCTTGACCTGATACATAATGCCTCAACCTCCCGAAGAAGTTTTCCCTAGTCCTCTCTTCATTTGGAAGACCAATCGATGACAGCATCGAATCCTCTAGAGCTCTTATATCATCTAATTTCTCTTCTCTCCTCGATTCCAAGTCAGACCTGTCCAATCCTAACTCACTGATTGTCGTTTTCCCTCTATTTGATTTGGCTCTGATGTATTGATCGTTAAATTCAATATGATCTTCGGGATCGTCATTCTGAGGATCTAAAAACATTGGGTTTTCTAAACTCACATCAATATTATGATTTGATGCTCTTGGAGAATTAATTTCCAAAGGGAACAAGTCTTGTTTCTCCCGTTCATTGCAACGTTGACAAGCTAAAAATAGATTATCCCAATCGTATGCTTTCCAATAATACCCAGGATAATTTATTGGGGTACCATTTACTTGTTTCCATCTTCCCTTAGGTCTAAAGTGCTCCACGTCTCCGTCCGAAACATGTCTCATTTTAGCTTCACAAAAGCAGCATTTTCCATTTTGAACAGAAATTAGCTCTGCCTTAACTTCATTCGAACCGTAGATACTAGAATCAAATTCAAACTTATTAACCGGGTCATCAGGAGATAGAGCTTGATAATCATGAGGATTAGCGTCATATGCGCGCTGCATTTCTAACTTTAATGTTTGACCAGCTAGTTGTAAATCGCCTGGAATTTGGACTCCATTTTTATTAATTTGGATCATCTTGATTGTTTCTTAGTATATCGGCTGTTTCGCGAAGTAAGATCTTATCTTCTATTTCTTCTATTGTTTCCCCAGTTGGCAAATACCCGATCTCATTTTTACTTTTTTCCAAGAATTTCAGGTCTTTTTTTGTCAACTTTTTCTTTGCTATGATTTTCTTCCTTTCTTCAATAAATGGGTCAATTCTATTCGGTCTTGTACTAGTCAAATCAAAATATTTGCTTAATAAGACATGATCGACTCTCCAATTTGGCACCCTTGTATCATGATAATCCACAATTATTTTTTCTTGACTACCGGACAATCTAAATAAGAATAAGTCTGAATTTTCATCAGCAGCCTGCACTAAGAGAGGGCTATGAGTGGCAATAATTAGGTGACTATTAGCTGCATGATCTGCTGGCATAAATTCTTTAATCATGTCAATGTAATGTCTTTGCCATTTCGGGTTTAGATGTGTGTCTGGCTCATCGAATAGGAACAAAGTATCGTATTCTGAAAAGATGATGATTAATCCAATAGTTGTTATCAGTTGTTGTTCTCCCTCACTCAGATTATAAAAATCAATAGGGTTGTTCCCGTTGGTCTTCAACACTTCCGTCTTGATACGGTGAATGATATCTAAAATTTCACATGCATCTATAGCATCAAAAAAGTCTTTAGGAGATGCATATCGATCTTTGATTTCCGTAAGAATTTTCTCTACGTTGGGATTACCAAAACGGAGTAGCTCCTTTACATCATCTTTTAATTTACTTATTTCCTCGCCTTTTTCAGCAACCAGATAATCTGGATCACCTACGTTATAATCATTTAGAAAATTTAACAGCTCATCTATCTTTCCTTTTAAATGCCAGAAAGGATATTCTACAGCATCATACAAGTTGGCATATAAATACTCCATTGAGTAATTGTTTTTTCCAATTTTCAAGGGCCAATCTGGGCTATTAAATTCAATGAGAAAATCATGAATGTAATCCAGATTGATGTAATTTCTCAGGAGAGAATTAATAAACTTTTGATAGCGTGAGTCTTTTAGAAAAAGCACTAACGTGAACAAGATTATTTCAGAGTGATGAACTTGGGTAAAAATGAATGGCCGTAAAGAAGGGTTTAGCTTCCCTTCCTTCTGCTGATCTTGCTTTAGTTTACGCTTTTCATCCTTTTCAATATCTTCAATCAAGTTTTTCAAACGAGTACTGTTGCCTGAGTAGTAGCCTAGGATGTAATCAGGAAGGTAATCTTTTCTGCTTTTGGAAAACTCAGTGAAATTTACCTTAGCAAAGCCTTCTCCTGTCTTTTGTTTTATTTCGAAGCTTTGGTATTTACCTGATATTTTAAGCTCTTTCGCCTTACACTTGTATTCGATTTCATACTCTAGCATATTGTGCTCTTCAGACCACTCCCTAGCTTTTCTTAGGCTTGTATGCTCAAAAAGTGATCGAAATATCATGGTAAGAATCTCAATCAAATTTGATTTTCCAAAACCATTTTGACCAACGAGTAGTGAGATCAGCTTGCCGTCATTAAATTCAAATTCTAAATTCTTTAAATTCTTGTATTCCGAAACCCATAGCCTATTGATTTTCACTTCTTCTCCCCTCCTTTCTTCTTTTGAATCCTCTTGAGAAGCTTACTGGCTGGTTCATCATTCGAATCTTGTGGAACCAACTCCCCTTTGAAAGCTTTATTCAAAATGGACTGAGGAAGATTGTCGATTTTCTCTTTTAATGTTAGGTATTGAGATTCAATCTTTTCAGCAGCATTGAATAAGGAATCAACTCTATTGACAATTTCTGCTTGCTCCATTTTTGAAGGTACAGATACAGGTATGATTCCAAGCTCCTTTTGATTAATCTTTGGTAACACACTTCTTTCTCCAGCTGTAGTCGCATAGCGAAGGAATATGTTTGATAACATGTAATAGTACAAATACCTAATTTCTAAGTCACTTTTTATAGGGTACATATCTGCACTACTCAGCCCGTCAAAATCTGCTAGTATAACTTTGGATAAATAAGGACGAATCTTTGAGTAAACAATACTGCCAGTCTCGAAATAATGCTTCGAGCTTTTTGGCATTATGTCTCGAACAAGAGGCTTTGTTTGAAGTGAACCAGTCTCAGGCTGTATATTATCCGGAGCTATTAATGGATAATCAAGGTATTTAAGAGGCTGTACCAAATTGGATTTTACGTGAGCAACCCTATTGAATGGTTTCCAACACCAATTAATTGGAATATCGTATTTAATTTCCCTCATTTCCGATTGCTCAGTAGACTCTACAAGAAATTCATTTTCAAGATCCCTCCCCTCTCTCCACTCCTCTGTCAACTTACCAGTGACTGCCTGAGTAAGCACCTGTTGACGGAAGTTCTTGAGGAGTTCAGGAATGCGATCTAGTTTGGTTTTGAGGGTATCCAAATGCCCAAACAAAGCATCCAACTTGTCAACTAAGCGTTTTTGTTCAGAATATGGGGCAATTGGAATAAGTAATTGTTTGACTTGTGGAACTGTAAGTTGAGGAATTGATGTCCCTGTATGCTCAAAATCGACACTTTTCAGATAGTAATAAATGTATTTGACATCTAATGAGGAATGTGGAACCAAAACAATCAATCTAACGATAGGATAAATAGCGGTAGTTCTAAGTATAGGAAATCCAATTGTCCCTCTTGCAGAAATTGTAATGCAATCCTGATCAACTTTAGAGATATCTGTATAGCCATATAATCCACCATCACTTATTCCATTTCCATAAATTGGAATTTGATACTCTTCAGTCTCTTCCTTTGACATCCTATTCTTAGGGACATCACCACCTGCAAAAAGTTTCTCAGCTAATTCCTGGACAAATGCTGAGGACCAGCCTTTTGGTAACTCCTTCTCCATCAGCCTAGCAATTCAATGATTTGATCCAACTCCTTTTTGATCGCATCTAACTCGGAAGCTGCTTCTTTGGCAATGTCAATGGGTTCACCTAGATCGCTATTTTTGCTCACACTTTCATCTTCGATCAACCCAATATCCAGTGAGTCATTTTTAGCATCAATTTCTTCTCTGTTAAACTTTTGCCACCGTTCATCTTTGATCGTTTCTCTCATACCATCATCAACTGATCCATCATAATCATCTTTTAGCTTATCCAGCCCTATGCCTCCAGTGTATGCTGTAACAAAATCTTCAAATGCGGCTCTGGTAAAGGGTGTTCGTTTGCCATAGGCAGGGGCATTCGTCCGCATATCATAGAACCACACACGTTTGGTATTGCCTGTTTCTTTTTTTCCACGTGTGAAGAACAATACATTCGTCTTAACTCCAGCTGCGTAGAAAATACCTGTAGGTAATCTTAGGATCGTATGCAGATCACATTTGTCCATCAGATCCTTTCGTATCTTTTGTCCGTCATTGTCTTCAAACAACACATTATCTGGTAGCACCACAGCCGCTCTTGCTGTACCCGTATCTTTTTGTAGTGATCTGTAGATATGTTGCAGAAAGTTTAGCTGCTTGTTACTTGTTTTTATTGTGAAATCATCTCTTGTAGGACGCTCTCCACCTTTCTTAGTTCCAAAAGGGGGATTGGCTAGTACACCATCATAACCTTTAAAGCTTTTCCCTAGCTCCGTCATGGTATCTCCCAAAGCAATTTTGCTTTCTAGTCCATGGAGTTTTGCATTCATCAAGGCTAGTCGGTGAGCATCTTGTACTAACTCACATCCTGTAAAGGCTTCATATTGCTGGAAGCGTCTTTTTTGCTCATTGAGGTCATAGTAATCGTCATTCTTTTTGCGCAAGTATTCATTTGCCGCTATCATGAAACCAAATGTACCTGCTGCAGGGTCGTTCCATTTCTCACCAATTTTAGGAGCCATTAATTCCACCATAATATTGATAAGTGGTCGTGGAGTAAAATACTGGCCCGCACCACTTTTCTTTTCTCCAGCATTCTTCTCTAGTAATTCCTCATATACAGTGGCAATCATATCCTGCTCGTCATCATCAAACCAGTCTATCTGGTCTATGCTTGTCAACAGTGTTTTAAGGTTTACTGGTTTCCGTAGTGTGGTAGAAGCATTTTCGTAAATTTCATTTATGGTCTCGTTACTACTTTGGGTACTGATATTGGCAAGAAGATCTCTGTAAGTATCAAATAGCTCTTTGTTGTCTTTTAAATTTATTAGGGTAGTCCACCTGTATAGCTCTGGTATCTCATCTGAGAACCCTTTTATTTCTGAGAGTTTCAGGAACAGTATATAGGTGAGCTCATTGAGGTATTGGTGATAGGTTACTCCATCGTCTCGCAAGACGTTGCAGAGGTCCCAGAGTTTTTTTGCTATTTGTTCTGCACTCATATTTTGTTTTTTTGTCTTTTGGGGTGGTTATTTTACCCCTCAGTCCGTTGCTTCGCCGGACAGCTCCCCTACTTCGCAGGGGAGCAGTTTTTTCGGGTTATTTTGTGTTTTTTGTTACTTCAATTTAGTCACGTCTTTACTAGTATTCACGAAACTCCCCTCCTGTTTTTTAGGAGGGGCAGACACGAAGCTAGCTTCTTGTCGGGGTGGTAAAACTACGCTTGATTTCATCTAGCACACCATCTATATTCTCAAACACTTCCTTATTCTCAAACCTAATCACTTTTATCCCTCTACTATTTAAAAATCTTGTTCTCTCCTCATCATATTCACTTCCAGCTTCTGTATAGTGATCAGCACCATCCAATTCTACCGCTAGTTTTTCAGATGGACAATAAAAGTCAAGGATATAATTTTCCACACTGAATTGTCTTCTAAACTTTCTGCCATCTACTTGTTTATTCTTCAATGATAACCAAAGAGTAGCCTCAGCCGGTGTTCCATTGTTTCTCAAGTCTTTGCGAAAAGCTTTGAGAGATGGCTTGTTGTTAACCTGACCTTTCATTACGCGTAAAGATGGCTATTTATCTGACTAATAATGTCTTCCAACTGATTATCAAAAATCTTGTCCAATCTATTGAATCCACCAGCATCTGAGAACGGTGATTCATTAAGGTCCTCTACTTTTAGTACAGTTTCTTGTAGCAATTGTTTCTCAAAACGGTCTATCCATTTCAACTGGATTTTAGTCCAATTTTGGAGTCCCCTTATTTGTTGAATGGCATTTCTAATACGCTCTTCATGACTTTTCAGTGAACTTCCTACAGCCAAAGTTCGAATGAATGAAATGATATCAGCTGCTATATCCTCATTTTTTGCTGCCTTCCAAGCACTGTTAAGAATGCGACTATTAAATCCGTGTTGATCTAGTTCTATTTTCAGCTCTTTTAATGATTGTCTGTCTAGCTCAGAAGGCTTAGTACAGATTACATTTAGTGCAGAGATCTTATTTTGATTTTCTTGGATAAAATTCGAGAAGTTTTCTAAATAGTCTTCTGGTTTTTCTGCATCTCCATACCCACGTTCGGTACCCAGATATTCGTCCTCATGCTCTGAAACCAACATCACTTTTGGTGCAGGTTTTAGTTCATCGAGAAACTTCCATAAACCGGAAGCCGCGACCAAATCTTTTACAGTTTCAGCTGTTGGGTTGGTCCTTAATTTTTCAATGAACTCATCAGGCTCCAGGCCTTTCGTATTATAAGCAAACTGCTCCTTCTGCTGATCCGAAAGGTATCTTTTCTTTCTTTGAAGTTTCGCAACAATTTGTTCCACTTGTTTCTTTACCCTAGTCTCATTGTCAAAGTGTTGAAATTCGTCTGTGAGTTGCTGGAAAGTAGTGGAAGGATTAGTTACAACAGGCTTCATTTGTGTGTAATCCTGTAAGGTTTCGTAAATCTTTACAGCATCAAATATCTGGAATGTCTCCTTGCCAATATCGTCACATCTCCTTGTGGCCCTACCAAGCATTTGTTCATAAAGAATTCTAGATTTTATTCTTCTTAGAAATACAAGATTACATATAGCAGGGACGTCAATTCCTGTAGTTAATAAATCTACCGTAACCGCGACATTTGGATACTTCTCGTTTTTGTATCGCAACAATTGCTCCTGAGGGTCATATGATTTACCTGTTATTTTTTGGATAGCATCATCCGACACACTTATTCCGAGTTCTTCAAATTCCTCCTTAAGGATCTTCACTACCAAATCCGCATGTTCATCAGTTGCAGCAAAAATGAGTGTCTTTTCATCTCCATCAGGATCTAATTCCTTAACCAATTGTTGGATCACTGTTCGGTTAAAGCTGTCTGTAACAACCAGTTTGTTAAACCCAGTGATTTCAATTCTTAGTTCATCTTCAAGTTCTTCAAGTTCTACTAGCGCATTAGTTTCATGATCTAGTGCCTTTGGTTTTTCTCCCTTCACCCAAACAATTCCTTCTTCGGCAAGCTTAGTTTTGATTTTATAGGGAGGTTCGTGATCTATCAAATAACCATCAATCACAGCTTCTCTGTAACTATATGTGAATACAGGAGAGCCAAATATTTCTTTGGTATGCAATGCAGGAGTGGCGGTAAGTCCAACAGCGAAAGAATCAAAATATTCTAGTACCATACGATATTTACTCACATAATCGTGTTGGTTTTTAAATTCTAAATCATCTTCATCTATCTCACGATCTAGTAAGTATCCTCTGTGTGCTTCGTCTATAATGATGCAATCATATTGATCCACGGAAGGCTGATCTTCTCCATTGTCATTATAGAATAATCTTTTAACCATACCTTGTACAGTAGCAAAATGGAGCCTGGTATCAATATCAGGAATTAGGTCTTTGAGCCCTTTCACTTCATAGATCTCAGCAAAAGTATTAAGACCTGCAATCTTGTTATCTACAAAAGCATCCATTGCCTGTTTACCTAGAAGGGTTCTATCCACTAAAAAAAGAATCCGTTGAAACCTATTTGTTTGAATTAGTCTGTAGCATAGGCCAATGATTGTTCTTGTTTTACCAGTACCAGTAGCCATAGCAATAAGTGCCCTTCTTCTATTGGGGTTCTGAATCACAGTATCTTCAATGGCCTGAATTGCTTGAAGTTGGTAATCTCTTAGTCCCAGGCCTGATTTATCCTTTAAGAAGTCAGGCGATTCAGTTTTAAGTTTTTCAACTGCTCCATCAATATCTTTGTCGAACAGTTTTTTAAGACCTTCAGGGCTGTACCAACCTTGTAGTGGTCTTGAATAATGGTATTCATTCCGTACATCCAAGAACCAAACACCACTTTTGGTTTCAATTTGTTTCAGATATGGCCGTCCATTTGTTGAAAAGAGAAATGGTACTTTATAAGCTCTCCATTCTCCTAATATCTGAGCTTCATGCTTTGGTTCTACCAATTCCGAATATATTTTGGATTGTCGCAGATCAGTAGAAATGTCTTTTGAATATTTTTTGGCTTCAACTATACCATAGAGTTTGGTTCCAATAAATAGTGCATAGTCAGCCCATTTAGTGTCGCATGGCCATTCCGCGATTGCCATATTTTTGCCAGCTTGAGGTAAGGTGCCTCGGAGTTTATAATTGAGATTATTAGTATCTACTTCCCACCCTGCATCTGATAGTTGCTGATCAATGATATCCCGAGTTTCTTCCTCAGACATATCAATCTTCCTGGCGGCTTGTTGCGATTTTTCAGCGATTGCTTGCTTTTCCTCTGCAGGTAAACCAGACGTATCCCGTTCCTTAAGCAGCTCATTAAACTTCTTCTGCAACTCATCATATTGTTGAGTTAGTTCGTGAAGTGCGTGCCTGGAGTCCAGATTATCTGGTTTGTGGAATTTTAGTTGGGAGGTATCGATCTGTTCTTCCGAGTAAGTATCGTAGAACCATTTTGCTACTTTGAAGGATGATAATAAAACACCTGTAGCCTCAACTGCTGTTCCCTTGCCTTCATGAATTGCTTTATTTCCTTTACTCTTAATATTAAATAATAGGTCCTTGATATTAGGAGGAAGTAGGGACTCAAACTCTAGGGTTTTTAGTCTGGTATGAATGGTATTATCATAGGGAAATTCTATATGATGTTCCTCGAATAAGTATTCAGTAAGTCTTTCAACAAACTGACGTAATTTCAACAGAGATACAACAGGATCTTCGTGCAGATTCAGTTCTGCTGATTGCCCCAAATTGAATAGAATGGGGAATTCATTTTCAAGATATGTAAAATTTGATTGCGTCATTAGTTACTTAAAAATGAAGGATTATTGTCCAGAATCCAAATTGTGATTTGTTTTGATGGTTTTTGAGTTTACTATTTTAATTTCTTTAGTGGGTATAAGATTAACACTTCCAATTGAATCGTTTCTAAATACCCAGTACCTATAACCTGCATAAATAAGTTGGTCTCCCTTTACAGAACTAAATTCTTTATTAGAGTATTCAATATTGTACTTGATATATGAATCTTGTTGTCTAATCGTAGGTTCAGATTTAGTAGAGAGATCGCTATATACTTTATTTATAAACACATTCATCCAAACAAAAGCCACCCCGAAAAATAGTGGTAGAAATATTGGGCGCTTCTCTGGTATTAAAATATAGACAGTAGGAACAAATATCGTTAATACAGTATAACTCCACATAAAGAGTTTATTGTCCTCAGAATAATCAAAGCTTGAGAACACCATAATTCCTAGCAATATTGAAATTGGTAAAATTCCAAATAACACTTCTGTCCACACCATCTTAATGTTCAATTTTTTAGAAAGCTTTGAATAAACCTTTTTGATTTTTGAGGATATCTCATTTCGAAATTCGTTTTCAGTTTCTATGGTGAATAATAGATGCCAAAAAGCTATGAAAAAAAGACCTACTATTGATAAAGAGAATATCTTCAGGTTAATGCTTCCAAATGGAAATGTTAGGTCTTCCAATGATATGATATCATAATTTCTTAGTCTTTGAAATTCTAACCATTTCGATAACCATCTATAAGAGAAGAAATAATGAAACGACAGAAAGAGACCAATGACGGTAGAGATATTGGTTATGTTTTTAATCATTCGACAGAATTGTTTTAAGAAACTAATTTCTGACTAAATAATCTAAGCATCAATACCTACTTCTGGTTATTTTGGTAGATCACCAACCCACCCAATCCCCAATCCGTTAAACCAATTAACCATCAAACTCCATCAACCATGAAAATCAAACCCCCTTGGTATTACCTTCCATTCAAATTAGCCATGTATGTTGGTAAGTTCATGTTCTATTCAGTCGTTACGTTTATCACGGTAATTGTTCTCTACATTTATCTCAATCCAAGTCCACAACCAGTGGAAGACATTCAATCAATACAATATAAGGGTACCACCACCGGCATCATCACCTCCGCAGAAGCCCACACCGGTATGAGACAAAACCGCTACGGCACCAGAATCACCACAGACTATTTCATTGTCACTTACCAGTATCAGGTAGGAGATAGTGTTTACAATGGTTCGGATCAGGTACGGAATACTCCGGTTTTGGCTAGGGAAGTTGCGCGGTTGCATGGTAACGGGTTTCGGGATAGTGCCCTCCTTCGCCTAGCTTCGGCGGACACAGTGTAGAAATTCTGGAAAAACGTTACTAAGGAAAAGAAACCCCCCAAAGTCCAAACGTCAAACATGAAACCGGTCACCTCGAACGAGCGCAGCGAGGAGAGGTCCCGTTCTTTTGGTGCGGTTGCTCCTACAAACCGGGTTTGCTGTGAAGTTCGCTTGCACTTACCATCATCGGGACTTCTCAGTCGTTCCTCCTTCGAAGTGACGGTGGTGGGATCGTGAAGACTTACTAGTCGTACCTCCTTCGAATTAAGGGTGGGCCTGCACAAACCCCTCACACCGCTGCATAAACCCCTTACATGCCTGCATATCCAACTTACATCATTGCATAGGCATCTTACATCGCTGCATAAAGCACTTACGTGGCTGCATAAGCATCTTACATCACTGCATAAAGGACTTACATGGCTGCATAAGCGTCTTACATCGTTGCATAAGCAACTTACATGACTTCATAAAGCGCTTACATAGCTGCAAAGTCCAGGGAAAATGGATTATGGTAAATTTTTAATAATACATAACGGTATTATGAGAAAAAGTGCTATTTTAGATACATAGAACCATTTGTAACCATTGAGTTCACAATAATTTTTTATTAACAATTAAACCATTTTATTCTTATGAATGCAAGACAAAAAAGTCGGGCAGAGATGCTCGCGACTACACGCGCCTTTTTGGATCAGAACACAGAAGTTTGGAGCAGTGTCCCAATCATTGCCAATGTCAAAACCCAGCTAGATTCAGTCATCCAGGAAATCATCCACCACCAGGAAGCACAGGAAGCTTCTCAGGTTTTTCTGGGGAGTAATAAGTTGGCGCTTAAGAAGGCAGTTGCCGAGAAAGCTGATATTCTAAATGATATCCTCGCATCCTATGCAGAGATAGAAGACAATGCAGCCCTGCTCGAGAAGTCCAATAAGTCCTTCAGCGATTTCAACAGACTTCCCTACCAGGATTTCCAGACAGTTGTTAAAGAAACCATCCAGTTGCTTGATGATAATCTGGCTTCATTGGCAGATTACGGCGTTTCTGAGGATCAGGTGACGGATTTAAAGAACAGTTTTGATGATTTCATGTCCATCAGCGGAGAGCCAAGGTTGTACAAAGTAGCCAGCGTCCAGGCCACCAAAGCCCATGAAGACCTCTTCACCCAAGCCAGCGATCTCCTCAAGTCCAAGCTTGACAGATTGATGAAACGCTACAAGACCGCTAATACCAATTTTTACAATGGGTATGTGGCATCTCGGGTGTTGGTTAATTAGGATTTCGATATTCTAATTTAGGATTTAAAAACTTCACCTGGTACTTCATTTTCACTCACCCATCATTAATTCTGAAACCGTCACCTCGAAAGAGCGCAGCGACTGAGAGGTCCCGTTCCTCAAGTCCGCACGTTCCTACAAACCCAAACCCCCCATGAAAAAAGGAGGCACTGTCTACATCATCACCAACCAACGCCACACAGTATTCTATGTAGGAGTAACCAGCGATCTGCTTGCCCGGATCAGTCAACACAAAAGAAAGCACTATCCTAAGAGTTTCTCAGCAAAGTATAATCTAGACAAGCTACTTTACTTCGAGAACCACCCCACGATTATGGAAGCAATAACCCGGGAAAAAGTAGTCAAGAAGTACAGCCGCAAAAAGAAAAAGGCCCTCATAAACTCCATGAACCCCGACTGGTCGGACCTGTACAACGAGCTCGTCAATTGAAAACGGTACCCCCACAACAACACACGTCAAACATGAAACCCGTCACCTCGAACGAGTGAAGCGAGGAGAGGTCCCGTTCCTTTGGGGTGGGTGTTCCTACAAAACGGGGGTGCTTTGGAGTTCGACTTGGGTTTACCATGGTCGTGACTACAAGCACCTCACCCCGGCCCTCTCCTCAAGGAGAGGGGGAACTTCCTTCTCCTTGAGAGGGGGACGCCTAGTCAAGGTGCCCAACGGGCGGATGAGGTAAATAGCATTTCCCCTCATTATTCATTATACTTATCAAGGCACAATTCAAATTCTATGAAATACTTCCTCCTATACTTCACCCTCATCCTATCTGGTTCTCTAATGTCTCAATCCCAGTTTGACAATTGTCCGGAACCCTATAATGGAAAGTACAGGTGTGTTTGGGGTAAATCCAATGTTACTCATACTGAGGGTCAAATGTCTAATGGTAAGCGGGTTGGGCTTTGGAAGACCTATTGGCATACAGGTCAGATACACACTAAGTCAAACTATAGGCTTGGCAAATTCCATGGAATGCGCGAATTATGGTTTGAAAATGGCCTGAAAGATGCCGTTTCCCAATGGAACATGGGAGAGCTTACTTACGAGAAGAGGTTTTATAAAAGTGGCAAAATAAAACATGAAAAACGCTGGGACCTCAATGGAGAAGAAGATGGAATTCACCTTGAATATGAAGAAAACGGCAAATATCTCAAAACGACCTATCAGAACGGTGAGGCTTTGTCATGGCAGAGGTACAATGAAAATGGACAGATGCTCTCGGATGAAAAGAACCTTGGAGAGGGAAAAGTGTGGTCAAAATCTTACCACCCCAACGGTCAATTAAGTGCCGAAGGACTCAACTATGGTGTGCAAAAACTAGGTGAGTGGAAGCTTTATTATCCCAACGGGCAGCTCAATATGGTTGCAAATTTCTTTAAAGGCGTGAAGAAAGGACCTATGAAGTTCTATCATGAAAACGGGCAGTTGGCCATGGAAGGGTCATATGATGTAGTTGGGTTCGGAGATGAGGTGCCCGTGGGACTTCACATTTCTTATTACCCAAATGGGAAGTTGATGAGAAAACAGAATTTCAATAAGCAGGGACTAATGATCGGTCTTCAGGAGGAATATTATGAAAACGGACAACTACGCCAGCAAACAAACTTCACAGAAACCGGGATATCTGATGGAACCAGCACAGAATACTACCCCAACGGACAAGTAGGCAGAACAGGCAAGTACCTCAACGACAAACAAGAAGGCACATGGTTCGTCTATTTCGAAAATGGCAAGATATCCCAGGAGATCACCTACAAACAAGGGTTGATCATGAACTTTTCACAATACAATATCCAGGGCAACAAGTATGATACCGGCACTCTCACCAATGGAAATGGAACCCTCAAAATGTACGATCAAAACGGTAATGTAGCTCAGGAAGTAGAGTTTGAAAATGGTAGGCCGAAGGGGCAGTAGGGAGTTAAGAAAAAGGCCCTAATCCTTTTATGCGGGTGTTACTACAAAACGGGGGTGCTGTGAAGTTCACTTGGGTTTAGCATTATCGGTACTTCAAGCACCTCACCCCAACCCTCTCCTCAAGGAGAGGGAGTAGTCCTTCTCCTTGAGAGGGGGACGCCTAGTCAAGGTGCCCGAAGGGCGGATGAGGTGAATTCCATCAATTCAAAAGAAAAACAATCACCCCACTGAGTACCAAAAACATGGCGAGCAAAACTCGAATTGTTCTCAGAACCATTCTATAATTAGATTTAATGCCAGGATCCTGTGTTTTATCGATTAGATCGGAAAGATTTGAGAGGTCACTAAAATGATCCCGGAAAAAATGGACTTCATAGTCATTATGTTTCAGCTCTTGCTTAACCCATAACCACATTAAATTAAGTATTAGAACAACTAAAGCATTGATAACAAATAGTCCAAATAACAGCATACACTCATTTTAGGATTTTAAAATTAGATATTAGGATTTCAACCTCCCCTTCACCCTCTCCAAAAAAGTCTCCCCAATCGGAACCTCAAACCCCTCTATTTTCAACATGAGAGTCCCATAAGAATTCACCCTCTTCAAATTCACAATGTAAGATTTATGCACCTGAATGAAATCATCATCCAATACTTCCAGGGCTTCTGCGATTGTTTGTCGGGCCATGATGTTTTGGGTGGCGGTTTGGTAGTGCATGTAGTTGCCGTCTTTTTTGAGGAATAGGCAATCCTGAATGGGCACCAGGTGTGTTTCCGCTCCGCTTTTTACGTGGATGATTGGGTCTGTTGGTTTAGATGGTGTTGAAGGTTGTTGGTCGAGTAACCGGGTCATGCATTGGCCGAATCTTTGAAGGCTGATGGGTTTCAGGAGATAGTCGGCTGCTTTTACATCGTAGCTTTCTACCGCATATTCTGAATAGGCAGTTGTGAACACCACCTTTATTCCCGGAGGGAGCATTTTAGATAAGGACATTCCGGATAAGTGAGGCATATTGATATCTAGAAATATCAGATCCACTTCATTGCTTGAGATAAACTCGAATGCTTTTAGTCCATTTCTGAATGTGCTCAGTAGTTTGACTGAACTAAAATGTTTCAGGTAGTCTTCCAATAAAGCAATTGCCTTAGGTTCATCGTCTACTATAATTGCTCTCATGCATGATCAATTTGTAGTTCAACAATATAATGATCCTGATCCGAAATTTTGAGTTGATACTTTCCAGGATAAGCCAACTTCAACCTTTCACGAACGTTTGCTACTCCAGTCCCGCTACTTTCCTGGTTTTGTAGTTCCGGGTAAATTGGATTGACGCTTTGGAAAAACAAGGTTTGAGGTTGGCTCAAATCGATAGTAACTGAGATATCTGATTTCTCTTCCGGTAGCGCTCCATACTTGAATGCATTCTCTATAAATGGAATAAACAGCCCCGGTTCTATTGGTTGATCAAGGTTTTCACCAATTACTTCAAGATTAAAATTAAGCTCAGAATCATCAAACCGCAACTTATGCAACTGTGCGTATGCTTTTATAAAGTCGATTTCCTTTCTTACAGGAACGTTTTGCCCCTGAGTGTCATAAACCACATATCTCAAAAGCTCAGAAAGCTGATCCAATACATTTGCCAACTGAGGATCTCGCGTTTGATCTACCATTGACAAGACATTATTGAGTGCATTAAATAGAAAATGAGGCTGCAGCTGATTTCTGAGAAGAGAAAGTTCAGCTTGTTTCTTCTCCAGTTGCAACGTCTTTTTTGATTCCTCAGACCTTAGGAAAAGCTTCATAACTCCATAGCCAGTAGCACACGAGAAGTAGAAAAGGTAAATCCCAAACTCAAATGTGCCAGGTATAATTATGCCAGTTACAATGTCAATTAATCCAATAAATCTGATAAGTCCATAGGGAATAAAGAGAATGACGATTCCCAGCAGTATTGTAAATATGCCGTTTTTGCGATTTACGTGACTAAGAATGTTCCAAAGGTGGAGATAGAAACTAAGGAAACTCAAAGTTACCATGAGTAGCAAACCATTGAAAAGCTGATCATCTCTCAGGTAAGTTACCGTCTCCACTCCATTCTCAACCAATACTTCCTGGCCAGTGACAGAGAGTGAGTTGACAACAAGCCAACCACTCGCTAACCAGAAGATAAGATTGAGTAATATTTCTACTGCACGTTGCTTCATGCACCTAAATTAACGAATAAAACCCGCCACCATTCCATCATGTTACCAACACCCCCAATTGTGTGATGAAACCGGAGATATCAATAGTAAATGATAGGCCAAAACTTTCTTAGCGGGTTGGTCACAGATTCCAATAGCAACATCACATATTCAAATTCCGATGCTCAATTCCCAATATTCTTGTCTCAAAAAACTCATGAATAAAAGATTGAAATTAGGATTGTTGCTAATGCTCATCACCAGTATTAGCTGGGCACAGGAAAGGCCTAAACCTGTATTAGATGGTTTGGAAAATAAGATTGATGCTCAAGTAAAGAAGTATCTGGATCTGGATATCTTTTCTGGTAACGTTTTGGTTGCTGAAAATGGTAACATATTGTACCACAAGGCGTTTGGTCTTGCTAATCGCGAAACAAAGGAAGCGAATTCTCTAAATACCAAGTTTGACATTGGTTCAATGAACAAGACATTCACGAAGTTGATTGTTTTGAAACTCCTGGAAGAGAAGAAACTAAAACTAGAGGATAAGCTGGGCCAATACTTAGAAGGATTTCCAAAAATGGCTGCTGATAATATTACTATTACTCATCTTCTGAATCACACTTCTGGTTATGGAGATTACTTTCAGACACCCGGGTTTTTTGAGGCTCCTGCAAGTGAAAAAACAATCGAAAAATTAGTTAAGAGAATTAGTCAAATGCCTCTATTCTTCCCTCCAGGCACAGATCGTGAATATTCTAATGCTGGATATGTGTTGTTGGGAGCTATCATAGAAAAAGTATCTGGGAAAACATACTATGAAATGGTTCAGGATCATATTGTAACACCGCTGGGACTGACTGAGACTTACGTTAAGGAAAAATACAATGTTCCTAATAGAGCAATTGGCTACTTGAAGAACATGAAAGGAGAATTAGAGGACAACCAGGGTCTGGTGGAAGTACCTAATCCAGATGGAGGGTTTCTGTCCACCACTTCTGATATTCTAAAGTTCTACAGAGAGTTCTTCTATGGGAATACAATAGTTAAAAAGAAAACTAAGTTGAAGGACGAGTTTTATGGTATGATTCAACCACACCAAAATACCGGAGGAGCGATCCCAATTGCAGGTGGTTTCAATGGAGCAAATACAGTGATCTATGAAATTCTTCGCGATAAAATATCTATCATAGTATTCGCCAATATGGACGAACCTGTGGCAGAAAATCTAGGTGCTGATATATTGAGCATTGTAAGAGGCGAGCAACCAGGAGAACCAAAAATGCCAACACTTCAGGTAGTTTACCAGGCTTTGAAGCAAAATGGTAGGGATTACGTTAAGAATAACTTTGAGGACCTTTCCAGCAATTGGAATCCCATGGACCCTCCAGGTATTATTCTAAATATGATTGGATACAGTTTAATGCGAGATGGTGATCTGAATATGGCTGCAAATGCATTCAGCCTGAACACAGAATTATTTCCTGAGGATCCAAATGTTTGGGATAGTTATGGTGAAGTTTTATTAAATCAAGGCAAGAAAGAAGAGGCTCTAAGCATGTATCAAAAAGCACTAAGCATCGATCCGGAGTTTCCGTCAGCACTAGAGAAAGTTAAAGAACTAACACAATGAAAACAGGAACTAAAATATTAGCAATTGGCATCATGTTGGTGCTAAGTTCTTTCTCAGATATAGTGAGAAGACATGATATAGACGACAGCAAATACCTGGAGTTTGGCAAGAAGTTTCCCGGTGTTTGTAAAGTTGGAGCTCTAAATGGTGATGGAACCTACATAGGTGATGGTTGGGTTCTGACAGCAGCTCATGTAATTGTTGGGCTTGAACTGAAAGAAGGAAAGCATAAAGTGTATTTCGGAGATCAGTCATATGCTATCGAAAAGACCATAAAACACCCGAAATATCAAACCGTGGGAAGTTATGATATTGGTTTGGTAAAGCTTAAAAAAAAACCAGATGCAGAAGCCTATCCTCTTTATACCAAGAAGGATGAGCGTGGAAAAGATATCATCATTGTAGGTCATGGCTGGGCAAAACACGGCGACACCCGGACCTGGCTAGATAAGAACGGCGATAAAAGAGCTGCAACCAATAAAATAGAACGTGTTACAGATGACCAGGTCATATTCAACTTCAGCCATCCAGACTCTTCAGAAACAACAGAGCTGGAAGGAACTGCAGGTCCAGGAGATAGTGGAGGCCCAGCTTTCATTGAACTAGACGGCAAGTATTATGTTGCAGGAGTAAGCTCCGGAGGAATTGATGGCAGAAATGGCCCAGGTACTTATGGTGCTATTGAGCATTTTACCAGGGTTAGTAGTTATTTGGATTGGATTGGTGGGATTGTGGGGGAGTGACACCTCACCCTAACCCTCTCCTCAAGGAGAGGGAACTAACAAATTTAAAAGTGAATAGTCCTTTAAGCTTGTCCTTCTCCTCTTAGGAGAAGGTGCCCGAAGGGCGGATGAGGTAAAAGGCCAGCAAAACGCTGGCCCTTATCACAATTCACCCTAAACAGGATATTTAAACGATTACCTTTTTGATGTAGTCAATTGGTATGAATTTGTCACCTCTGGTTACAGCGAACTTTTCAGTGACTGTCGAAAGTATGGTTTCACTTTTAAAGAAGTTTCCGTGTTTATCATAGTATTCCAGAATAATAGGCTCACTATGGAAATTCCCCAGCTTCACGCCCTTTTCTAGTTCCATCATTAATTGCTTCCTCTCTGCCTCTCTTGCAGCTTTCCTTCTTGTGATGAATATTTCCGGATTTTCGTTTTTTATAACATTGGTATTTTCCATTTCTACTTGATTTAATGAACAATATTTTACTTGTGCGCGGTAAGTATTTTATGTATGTCCATCTAATCCAGTAGTTTGAGACATTGATGCAATAAATAAAGTCGTGTTTGTGAAAAGTCAGAATTGCCTTCCGCAGGTATTAATGATTGGTAGCTTTTGTAAGGTTGAATGGATGAAATCTCATTCATGCTACCACTATGCTTTACCTGGATCTTCTTATCTGTTTTAACATAAATCTCCTTCAAATCAAGGCTCTCACTTGTAGCGGCTTCACTGGAGGAGGCAGGAACTACTGCAAATAGCGATAACAGCATACAAAAGCAGATGCTTTTTGCTGTATATGCCAATGTTATTTTGCTATGTTTCACGTAGTTCAAAAGATTCTTTGTTTTTTGCCGAATGTGAGTAAGAACAGAGTGGATGTTGAGAATGTTTAGTAGTGATTCAAATAAAATCCGTGGATGATATAAATTGAATTACTTCAAAACAGGCCTGTAAATGTATTAGGGCCACATTTTAAAGTCAATCATAAAAGATTGTTATCAAAATCATTTAAAATATAAATAAATTATAATGAATTGATTTTCGGTCAAATGGGATATGTTTCCGTTTCACGAGGATAAGCTACTTGGAAAGATTTGGTAGCTTGCACTTAACTTAACAAGAACAAAATCCTATTCTTCATGAAATCGACATTCTTATTATCATTTATGCTTTTATTTTCAGTGGCTGTATTTGCACAAACACCTATTGATGGATTACAAAAGCAAAACCTGGCATACCTGGAGTCACAGGAAAGTGAAGGTTATGAATTCAGATCACAGATTATTACTGAGTTTGATTTAGCTAATGCTTCTCAGGATGTAAATATCAAACTGAGCAAGGATTACACATACGTAGTAGTGGCATTAGGAGATAGTAACATTCCAAAGATTGCTCTTGATATCAAGCCATCTAAAAACGCGAAAATGGAATCTTTATCGATCGATGGTAGTGCTGCTGGGCAGTCATTTAAATTGAGTCCTACTAAGTCAGGAAGATTTAAGATATCAATCAATGTATCAGACCTTGATGAAGGTCAGACTGGGTTTATCAGTTTTATGGTGCTGAGAAAGTAATTTTCTAAAAAATATTCTGCATAAAAAAAGCCGGCATAAACCGGCTTTTCCAAATTTCATCCTAACTGAAATTTTATGACTTGGCTTTGATATCAAGGCTAACCTTAATGTCATCACTCAAAATCATGTCTTTCATGAAGTGAACCCAGCTTACTTCAAAGTCTTGTCTGTTAAATACAAGATCAGCAGTTCCGCTAAATCCATCAGCAGAAGTTTCGCTTGATGTTAAAGTAGCTTTCACTTCTTTAGTGATACCTCTGATAGTAAGGTCTCCAACTAATTCGTTTCCTGTTTGTGATTTGATTACATAGCTAGCAGTTGGGAATTCCTCTACTAAGAAGAAATCTCCAGTTGATAAGTGACCAACAAGGTCAGATGCTCTTCTACCGTCTTCATCTTTGTAAGATGCAGAGTCTGTAGGTATGATTGTAGTCATATCAATTACAACAGTTCCTCCAGTGATTTGGTCACCAGTTGTTACGATTTGTCCTTCTTTAACTGAGATAAGACCATTATGTCCATATACTCCAGCAACTTCTCCAGACCATTTTACTACAGATGCAGTTGCATCAACAGTATATGTAGTAGCAGTAGCAGCTGCAGGTTCAGCAGTTTTCTCTTCTTTAGCGGTGTTCTGACCACCACCACAAGCAGTAAGCAACGCAACAGCGATTGCACTAGCAAAAAATGTAAGTCTCTTATTCATAAGATGTTAAAATTAAGTGATTTGGCTAATATACGAATATGTACATTAAATGTTGTTACATGTATGTTATATTTTAGGTATTTACCTAACTGGAAACTCTGGAAATTGTTAAAGTTCTTTCAAGATTTGTGACACATCAATTGTTCTGAAAATCAACTGATCTGCCAATACCAATTCGTTATGTACAATTTAATCCATTTATACTACTATTTGAGAACACTAAATCAGAATATTCTTTGGTCAGACCATTTGATTTTTAGCAGATATTTATAAATTGAAGCACCCGCCAGTATTTTGCTAACCAAATTTTTTAAACAATGAGAAAGTTTTACCTATTGACCACTTTCTTGGTGATAGCTCTATGCGCAGTTGGCCAGGATTGGGTGAACAACAAATCAAATCTTTATTATTATTCAAACGGTGAAAGAGTTGCAATGACTCCAGACTACAGTTCGTTGGCCATCTATTTTAAGGATGTTCCGGCGAAGGGAGTTGTTGATCAACTGAAAAGCACCGTAAACGAACGCTTTGCGAACTCTGGAAACACTCCGGAAACACATTCCATGGCAAGCAAAGGTGTGATCCGAATTCTGAATGCTGAGTCGTTCAGAATGTCTCCTTCTACTAAAAAGGCTGACTTCTTAGCAACTTATGGACTAAGATCAACTGGTGCGTATGATGTTCTTCCTTCCTTTACTGTAGAGGGCACACAAATGTGGATGACTAAGCGAGTTAACTTGGGTCTGAAGCCAAATGTGCAGCTTTCGAGTATCCAAGGAATCCTGAACAAGTACGATGCGGTTCTTCAGAAAAGTAGACTTAATGGAAGTTTCCTTACTGTGAATGTAGACAAGCTGGAAAATCAGCTTCCATTAATTCAGGAACTGGCTGCTAAAGGATTTATCCAATGGGGAGAGCCAGATTTTAAGGCTGAAATCAAGAGATACAATGATCCTCTTTATCAGTATCAGTGGCACCTGAATAACACAGGTGGTGTTGACTGGTCAGGAAACTTTGCCTTGACTGCAGGAGTAGATATTGATGCAGATCTTGCTTGGGGAATTTCAACAGGAAGTTCAAACATTACGGTAGCTGTAATTGATGACGGTATGGTGAATCATGAAGACTTCCCTACTCTATTAAATGGTTACACTCCTTCTACAAACGGAGATGGAACTCCGGATTATTCTACAAACCCTTACCATGGTCAGCCATGTGGAGGATTGATCTTTGCTCAGCACAATAGTGTGGGTGTAAGAGGAGTTGCTCCGGGTGTAAATGCGTTTAGTGTAAATATCTTTGAGTCTTCCACTACAAATGCTGATGTAGCTGACGGAGTTATCTGGGCAGTAGATCAGGGAGCTGATGTGCTTTCAAATTCATGGGGATTTGGATCATGTACTGCTAATTTGGTTCCTTCTATTTCTAATGCATTCTCATATGCTGCTACTTCAGGTAGAGGTGGACTTGGTTGCGTGATTCTAGTTGCATCAGGAAACGATTTCCAAAGTTGTGTTTCATTCCCTGCTAACCTTTCTACTGTAACTGCTGTTGGAGCTGTTAATGGATCAGGAACAAGAAGTAACTTCAGTAACACAGGAAGTGATCTTGATATAACTGCACCATCAAATGAGTTCATATTGAACCAGTTTGGTCAGGTGACAGAATTCAGAAGTGATATTGTGACTACTGACCTTCCTGGGAGTGAAGGAAGCAACAATGGTCTTTACTACTACGAATTTGGTGGAACTTCAGCGGCTACTCCTATCACAGCTGGGGTTGCTTGTCTTGTACTCTCTGTTGATCCCAGCTTAACTAAAGCTCAGGTTGAAAACATTCTTTATACAACTGCAACAGATTACGGTTCTAATGGATATGACACTGAATATGGTCATGGACTAGTGAATGCTTATCAGGCAGTATTAGCTGCTGGTGGTAGCTCTTGTGATCTTGCTGCTCCAGGTAATTTCTCCGCATCAAGCATTGGTGATAATAGCTTTAATCTATCATGGAATTCAGTTTCCGGAGCTTCTTCATATACTGTAACTGTAGGAGGTAATTCAACTAATGTATCTGGAACTTCTTACTCAGCAACAGGTTTGACTGCTGGTACAACTTACACATGCTCAGTTGTCGCAAATTGCTCTGGAGGAGGATCTGGAACAAGTACAAGCATTGATGTAACCACTACTGGAACAGTGCCTGTTAATTACTGTGCATCCAATGGTAACAATACTTCCGATGAATATATAGGAAGAGTTCAATTGGGATCAATTGATAATTCAACTGGAGCATCTTCTGGTGGATATGGAGACTTCACTTCTCAATCTACAGATTTAGCTCAGGGAAGTTCAAATACCATCACAATCACTCCAACCTGGACTGGAACAGTTTATTCCGAAGGATATTCCGTATGGATTGACTACAACCAGGATGGTGATTTTGCGGATTCAGGAGAGCAGGTATTTACTCAGTCAAACACTACTGCCTCACCAGTTGGTGGATCATTTACGGTTCCTGCTTCTGCAACAGAAGGTAGTACAAGAATGCGTGTTTCTATGAAATACAATGGAATACCAACTTCTTGCGAGTCGTTTACTTATGGTGAGGTTGAAGATTATACAGTGAATATCACTACTGATGGTGGTGGTGGAGATCCGGGAGGATGTACTGCAACTAGCGTTGATTCTAATGACTTTGAAAGTGGATGGGGAATCTGGAATGACGGAGGATCTGATGCGAGAAGAAGTGCTAATGACGCAGCTTATTCAAATGGAACTTACAGTATCAGATTAAGAGATAATACTTCTACTTCTACAATGACTACTGATAACCTTAATCTTTCATCATTCGAAGAGATTACAGTTTCATTTAGTTATTACCCAAGAAGTATGGAATCTGGAGAAGACTTCTGGTTACAGATTTCAACTAATGGAGGAAGCAGCTACAGCACTCAAGCGACTTGGGCACAAGGATCTGAATTCTCAAACAACCAGAGATATAACGAGTCAGTTACATTAACAGGAACATTCAGCTCTACTACTAGATTGAGATTCAGATGTGATGCTTCTGGTAATAGTGATTATGTATACATCGATGATGTTGTAATTACAGGATGTTCTTCTTCTGGTGCTTCATTTGTTGCAACTATGGATGAGTTACCTGAAATCATAGAAGCTGAAGAATTGGATTTCGAATCGATTGTGATGTATCCAAACCCAGTTAAGGACAAATTAATGATCAACGGAATGCCAGATGATGCATTTGTTAGACTAATTACCCTATCAGGTAAAGTTCTTGATCAGGGAATTGGTAGAAAAGAGTTTGATATGTCTGCACTTCAAAATGGTTTATACTTATTACACGTAACCATTGATGATGAGGCAAGAACATTTAAAGTGATTAGAAACTAAGACTAATTTCAAATCAATTTCTGGAAAGGTGTGGTTTTGGCCACACCTTTTTTTGTTTGAATCACAGTGTACCGATTTGCAATGAATTAATTTGTTAGGATACAAATGGCCCAATCATGCCATGGAAATACCTCATGATTCAAGTGACAATCTGAATTTTGTCGGAAAATACCCAATGTTAGGTATTGAATAAACACAATAACTTGTCGATTTTTCTGAGTTTGAATCAAGTGTTGTTTGAGAGGAGACTTGATACATTGAACACACCAATAATTAAACGGAATAAAAAGTATGAGACCATGGACATTGGATGCGGACGCATTCGATATTGATCAGATCCCGTCAAACTTCATTGTTAGAAACGGTAAAATTGAAAACTTTCTTGACCTCTCGCAAACTCAGCTCTTTTTGTTAGGACCGAAGGGGACAGGGAAAACACTTCTCTTACGTTACAAAGCATATCAATATTCTAAAAGAATTGAAAGCGGTTCAGAAAAGACTGCATTTGTAGCGGGTGGGAGTAATGAACTAGTGGAAAGCTTGGTTTTTAATGTGCCAGTACTGAGTAATAACGAGTTGATTGTTCTATCAGAAAAGAGGGAATGGTTAAAAGTGTGGAAATTTTCTCTTTCACTTATCATCGCCCGCCGATGTGGATTGGATTTAATCGAGAGCCTGGAAACAATGTTGAGTAATTTCCCTAAGTCCTACGGGTTATCTGATGTTGTTTCTGAAATATTGAGCAATGTATCTAAGTATATCACATCGGATTATTTGGATAAAGCGACAAAAGAACTTCAAGCATCGTTAAGGCAGATAAAAGGAAGCTTTGCAATTTTCATAGATAGATTGGACCAGGCTTTAAACGCATGTTTGGAGAGAAGTGAAGATCATTACCTTGATGATTCCAGTGGCAATAATTACCATTTCCTGGTATGGAGGCATGCGCAGACAGGTTTACTACAATCTTGCTATGAAATGTACACATCCAATAGGCACATTAAAATTTTCTGTACTGCAAGAAAGGAATCTCTGGATATGAAATATTTGAGAGAGAACCTTAGGGAGTATGCCACAGAATTGGAATACAACTATGAGGAGCTGAAGGAAATATTTAAAAATAATATTCGACTGATCCCCAAAACCAAAATTTTTAATGGGTCAAGTAAAAATCCTTTTGAAAGGATGTTTGGCTTTGTGGATGTACCTCATTTGCATGCCAAAGATGAGAATGGGAAGCCTCGAATTGAAGAGATTTTTGGTTTGATTCATCGTCATACTTTTGGGAGACCAAGAGAAATTGTTGTTATGGGGAGGAAAATTTATGAGGATGTTATCGATCGGGATAATTATAGAAGCATGACATCTTCTCAACAAATTGAAAAGATCAGGAGAAAAGTAGATGACACGGCTTACGAAATATTGTTCGAGGATTATACAAATGAGATAGTTCCATCTTTTAAGGAGGAAATTTTTGAGGATTTTATTGAAAAAGTTAAAAGCAATGTTTTTACAGCTAAGCAACTAGAGAATATTGACGAAGAGGATTGCAATTATTTGTTTAGACTTGGTTTGGTTGGGTATGTAAAAAACGGTGTGCAATACTTTATTCCTGCCGCAAATTATGTAAATAACCAGAATATTAAGATTGATTTATGTGAGTTCTATTTAGTACATCCAGCTGCTGACAGAAGACTTCAACGCAACAATTTGTTTGATGAGTTTTATAATGACAGTAACATTATTGGGAGTGGGTATAGTTTTGAGCCACCGAGCCTATTGGCCATAAACCCTGATCCAATAAATATATTTTTACCAAAAGAGATAGCAGGCGGCAATGGTATGCATGCTGCCAATAAAAACCAGGCTATTTTTGTACCATTACAGAAATTATATGAAGGCTTTTTTGGACATGACCAAAGTAGCAGGTCAATACAAAGGTTCAAAAAAGAAAGACTTCCAAAAACAGTTAAGACATTTCTGTCCAGGGTTGCAGATTTGGTAGTGCTGGATTCACTTGAGAAGGAATTTGGAAATCAGTTTGCCAATTGGAGACAGCACATTGACAAACAATTGAGGCTTAACTACAACAATTGGCATTTTCAGACTCAAATTAAGGACTTGTCTGAACAGAGCCTGGTTTATTTCGGTCAAAGGTTGGTAGGTAGGATGATGACAATTGGTATGTATTGTTACTTAAACTTGTGCCCCACACAAATCCAAAACCTCATCACTGGGAACTCCCGAGATTTGGTTTTCAGGCCTGTTGATAATGAAAACTCCATTAGGTATTTAAGAAAATCATTTTTTATCAAGGGGTTAAAAGAAAATGGGTTTAGCAATCATAAAACTATTCGGGAAGGGGTAAGTAAATTGAACCCATCTCCCGAGGCTGATTCCGTATTGTTCTATTGCTCTGATTACGAACAGGACTTTCTTAGCAATTGGTGGAAGGACTATGTCTTTCACGATCTTCATACCAATAAATTTCTGAACAAAGACTATTTGCAGCACCTGGAAGAAAGCGTTCTGTAGTAAGTTCCTTCCAGATTCCTTCCAGATTCCAATGACTCACCTTTCGTGTGACACATTATAACCTATCAGGTCCCATTCAAGGCAATCTGACAGCCTAGCTATGCGGTGTTTGAATCGCAAAATTTGATCCAGGTTTTAAATGATATAAACATGATTGGATTAAATGAAAAGAGCAATGGTTTGATGTCGAATCAACAAGTGTTTACTGATCTTGAGAGTATTCGATCGGACTATCAAAAGAATCGTTACACCTTTATTGATGGATTTAGAATGGAGAACATTCTACTTTCCTTGGGTGCAACAGAAGAGGATTTACGACTGCTTCAAGAAAGCGGAAACGAACTTGCACAGGACCCGACTTTACCATTTAGAAAGTCCAGAAACGGAAGGTTTTTGATAGACCTTGAAAAGAAATCTCTTGAACGATTGGAATTTCAACCTTTCGTTTTATCCGACGATGAGGATTTCGTAAGAGATGACTCTGGAATGCTGAGAAGGTTTAGAGGAATCCAGGATAATGTTCAATTGAATACTGCATTCCAGGCATTGTTTAAGTTCAAGGCATTTGTAATGACCGAAATGGATATTCTCGGTAGAAAGAATTTAATAACTAATCCCAATTTGTGGGTTTCTACAGTTTTTCAACTAAGAACAATTACTTCAATGGAATTGGTTGGTGAACCTGCTAAGGAAGGAGTACATGCCGATGGAGTTGAACATACGATGACGACCTTCATAAAGTCTAAAAATATGAGCACAGACTCGGCAATAAGTCAGATTCACAGCCAGGAACAGAAAACAGGAATCCCATGGGATCAAGTGAACCCTGATCATGTAATTGGTCAAGTGCAACATAAGAGGTTTCTCGATACCTTGTTAATTGTGGATACCGAGTTGAAGCACAGCGTCTCAAGTGTTAATGCTCACAATCAGTTTAAAGAGGCTTTGAGAGATATGATCATCTTCTTTACCAGAAGACCGAAGAATGAGGAACATAGTACACATGCTTATGATTCTCTGGAGAAACACCCCGATATACCATTAAATGTTAAACTGATATGATAAATAAGATAATAGGCTTTGATGATTTCGCGAAAATAGAAATTGTCACTGGAAAAATAATTGCAGCTTCCTTGAACGAAAAGGCAAGGAAGCCTGCTTTCGAACTTGATATTGACTTTGGGCCCAATTATGGTGTCAAGAAGAGTTCTGCTCAGTTAACGGAGAACTATTCTGCGGCTCAACTGATAGATACTAATATTATTGCTGTTATGAATTTTGCTCCTCTTAGGGTGGCAGGCGTGAAGTCGGAAGTCTTGGTACTTGCCCTTGTTTGTGACAACAATGGAACGGTGCTTGTTAGGCCGGATAAAAAAGTAAATTTAGGATCAAGGCTTTTATAAAGAAAAAGACCCTATTTCTGTAGGGTCTTTTTTTGTGCTCTATGTTGTTGATTTTAACAATATTTTGGATACGTTCTAGCAGATAATTCCCACATTGCTACGAAATGTGATCATCCACTGCAAAAACGCCTTTTTTGGCTGCCTTAGCTAAAGGGTCATGCACTATTTCCCATTCCAATAGATAGCTCGCTGTGCTATTTTCTTCTACCAGAGTCATGGTATTAGTGTATTTTCCAATGTTGCTGTCCACCTTAAATCGAAACTTACCTAAGAAATCATTTCTGCTTAGGTAATCAAAATCCCACAGCTCAATTTCTGTCCAGCCTTCCTTTACATTTAAAGTAACATCCAGGTCTACAATGTCCCCAGTATCTACTCTGTAATAAATCATACCTGCTGGCCAGATCTTTTCACCGTTCATTTTGAGATACATTTCGTCTTTGTCAATCTCATCTGGAAGTTTGCAATGAATTCGGGATAATTTGATCTTAGGCATAGTTAGAGCTTTTAGTTTGAAAATTATTTCTAAGATGTACCACTCTAAACCGTAAAGCTAAGTTGAGGGTTTAGCTTAAACCCATAAAAATATATTTATATAGTTAATCCTTTACATTAATATTGCCTTATGAATTGCAATACAGGTTCAGCTTTTGCGCCGAACCTGTATTATTCAAACGTGTATAAATATTATTGGTTCTCGAGGAATTCTTCGAGTGCTTGTTTATTCTTAGTGTATGCAAGTTTGCCCACAATCATGTGATACTTATTCTTATCAGAAGTATACTGATAGGCCATTTTAGCAAATTTTAATCGAGTTCCATCTAGGTTGAATCCTGCAATTATTTCAATGATTTGAGAAACATTGATTGGACCATTCTCCATCAGGAATTCATTTGCCATTTCTACTGGTTTGCCACCAGCGTTCATTTCAGTTTCTATGTCCTTCTTTAGAGATTCCAAAATCGCAAAGCTTAGCGCAGTAGCTGTTGTCTCTTTATCTGTTTCAGTTTTGGTGTTAACTGTATCCACTTCCACAGGCTCTACATAACTTGTGCTTTTAATAATGATCTGACCCAAATCAACCTTTGCAACAGACATTACTTTAAGGGCTTTGTTAAACTCAATACTTGTTTCTTCACCATTTGGAGAAATATTAATTGAGAATGTATATGATTTACCTGGGAAAATAACATCACCTTTCTTAACTACTTCTGCATCACCTCCTTTTACAGTAATAAGAGGTAATTCGAGTTTGCCAAGTTCTTCTTCCTTGCCGTTGTAAGTACATTTAACAGATGCATAGATGCGGTCAGAATAAACATTGTATTCCATTACTTTAATTTGGAAGTCACCAAACGTCTGTAGTGCACCATCTTTCAGAATAAATTTTTCAGGTTTTAAAGTATTTGAAACATTGGCATATCTAATTCCTTTCAGATTTAACTTCAATAGATCACTATTTGCTTTCGCAGGGGCCTTAACTCTAAACTGGTTATAAACTGTTTTTGAATCGCCAGGTTTTAACACATATTGATCTGAAGTTGGATATAATTCTCCATCTGTTACCTCAAGGGATGTTTTCTTTCTATCGATCAGAAGAATTCCATTAGCGGTGTTCTCAACCTTGTAGTTTACAAAGTAGCTGGAAGTGGAAGAACTCACCTTGTCAAACCTGATCCTGTAGTTCTCACTGTCAATTGACTTTGGTAAAATGTAAGTTGATTTCTGAGAAAATGAAAATTGAGAAATAATCAATAATGTGATTACTAAAAAGCTCTTGCGGCTCATAATATTAAGGGTTAAAAAATATCGTATGGTAGGACATTAATACGATTGGGAGCAAATATAGAAAAATGCAACACTCAACCTTGGTTGAGACCTCAATATCCTATTTTTTAAATGGTGAACCGGGAATTTTTTCGTTGGAATAGTTTAACCTCTCTTAAATGCATAAAAATCCTTACTGGAATTCTCCTCATCAAACCAATAACCTTCATAATCAAAACCCCTGAGTAAGTCCGGATTATTGATTTCATTTTCGATAATGTATCTGGACATTAACCCTCGTGCTTTTTTAGCAAAGAAAGAAACGATCTTAAATTGACCATTATTGAGGTCCTTAAATTCAACATCAATCACCCTGAATGGCATTTTTTTCCTATCTACAGATTTGAAATATTCAACCGATGCAAGGTTTACCAGGATGTCATCTCCCTGCGCTCTTAGATCCTTTTGTAACAACTTCAAAATTTTGTCATCCCAATACTGGTAGAGTGTTTTATAATCGTCAAATGCCAGTTTGGTTCCCATTTCAAGTCTATATGGTTGGATTAAATCAAGGGGTCTTAATAATCCATATAGCCCTGAGAGAATTCGGAAATGTTTTTGTGCAAAATCCAGTTTGTCATGATCAAAAGTTTCTGCTTTCAAGCCTTGATAAACATCACCTTGAAAAGCAAGAACTGATGGTTTTGAATTCTTTTCTGAATGTGTCGCTTTGAATGCGTTGTATCTCTCCACATTAAGTTCTGCCAGATTATCACTGATACTCATGAGGTCTCTAACCTCATCTGGTGTTTTTTTCTTCAGAACAGAGATCAATTCTTTAGTACATTCCAACAACCTGGGTTTGGTTGTTTTCACGTCATAAGGTGTCTCAAAATCAAGACTTTTCGCGGGAGAAACTACTGCTATCATGAACTAATATCTATTTTGAATATAACTGCAAATTAATGTGATAGTTGGGAGAAGTGGAAATCTGGCTAATTCATGAACACCACATAGGCATTTAATGATGTAGCAATGAGTAACCATAGGAAGTATGGAGTCATCAATAATGATTTGTACTTCAATGTTGGAATACTCCTAAATTGGAACCAACCTACAACATAAGCCAGACCTATTATGATTGCCAACCCTAACAAGGTCCAATGATAGTAGAAGAACGAAGGATTCCAAGACACATTAAGCACCCATTGGATTGCATAGATAAGCACCAGTGTCTTCTTGTTGGATACTTTTTTCCAGACGATTGCCATAAAAGCTGAGTAACAAATCATAATGGTGGTCCAAGCAGCGCCAAACACCCATCCAGGTGGAGTCCATGGTGCTTTGTTTAGTTCGGAATACCATTCTGAGGTTGCTCCACCACCGGCAAATGTTGCTCCAAGTGCCAGCGCACCAAAGTTCAATAAAAGGAAAAGGATTAGTCTGAAGATCATGCATTTTCAACAAGTGAATTGTTGAAATGTTTAGATTTTTTTGGAACCGAAGCAACCACTTTTGAAATATTGGCGTTCTGGCAGCATAGTTAAAAAATAAGACCTACGGAACGCATCTTTTCTTCTGACTAAGAAGAATATAGCTAAACATTACTTTTCAAAAACAAACTTTAATTACTAATGAAAACGATGAAACTCTGGAAAGAATCACAGTTATGGAGGTATATTAAATTATCAATTGCGTTAGGTGCAATAAGTTTTCTATACAGCTGTGGAGATGATGATGGAGCAGGAGGAGATGATGGACCAACTGATCCTGTCATAACAGGAGAAGCTAATGTCAGGATCACTGAGGTAAATGCAGCAGCAAACCTGGTAACACTGGAAAACTTTGGAGATGCAGAACAGGATTTGACTGATTTCTGGTTTTGCCATAGAAGAAACTACGGACAGTTCAGTCTGGACAATACAGATGCAGCTGATTTGACACTTGATGCTGGTGAAACAATCACATTTACATTGTCTGTAAATGATGAGTCCTCAGACGTTGCTATTTACAACACAAATTCATTTACAGATGCAAATGCAATGGTTGATTTTATGCAGTACAATGGCTCTTTCACTGATAATGGTAGAGAAAATGTTGCAGTAGAAAAAGGAATTTGGACCGCTGGAGAATTTGTAGAAGGAGCTTCCACATATACTTATGATGGAACAGGAACTACAAATGGCGCAGATCAATGGAGTGGAGATCCTGTTATTCCCGGAGTTAGCAATGTAAGAATCCTAAGTGTAGATCCTGGCCAGGATTTAATCAAACTGAAGAATTTTGGAACAGAATCTCAGGACCTTTCTGGTTATTTCTTTTGTTTAAGAAAGGCTTACCCAGCTATTTCTTCATTAACTCCAACAACTGGCGATTTGGTTCTGGACCCTGAGGAGGAAGTTGAATTTTCAGTAACTATAGAAGATGCTTCATCCGATGTAGGTCTTTACAGTAACAACTCTGGTTTTGCTTCAGCAGATAATATGGTGGACTTTATGCAATTTGGAGATGCTGTTGGAACTGCAGGAAGAGAGGATGTAGCAGTAACCAAAGGTATTTGGAGTGAAGGAGATTTCGTGAATGGAGTTGGACCATACACTTACGACGATACGTCCGGTGATTCTAATGGAGCAGACTTCTGGTCAGAGAGTGAGGAAGGTAGTGTGAATGTAAGGATTTATAAAGTTGATGCGGAAGGCGATAAAGTTACTTTGAAGAATTTTGGAACAAGAACAAGTGACTTATCTCCATGGTTCTGGTGTCATAGAAAATCTTATGGAGGCCTAGAAGGAACTACTCCTACAGAAGGAAATTTATACCTGGCTCCTGGAGAAGAAGCAGAATTTGATGTAACCATAGATGATGTTTCTTCAGATGTGGGACTTTACAGAAATAATTCTGGATTTGCCAATGCAGATAACATGGTCGACTTTATGCAGTATGGCGATGCAGTTGGAACTGCTGGAAGAGAGGATGTTGCGGTAACAGCTGGTATCTGGACTGCTAACGCATATGTAAATGGGGTTGGGCCGTTTACCTATGATGATGAAACAGGGTCAGGAAATGGAGCAGAAGAGTGGGTTGCCACAGAAGAAGGAGAAGCCAATGTCAGACTTGTATTGATAGATGCAGAAAATGACAAGATTACACTTAAAAACTTCGGAAACAGAACGGCAAATTTAGCACCTTGGTTCTTTTGTTATAGAAAGACATATGCGGGAATTGATGGTATGACTCCTACTTCAGGAAACCTATACCTAGCTCCAGGGGAAGAGGCGGAATTTGACGTAACCATCGATGATACATCTTCAGATGTTGGTTTGTATAAAGATACTGGCTTTGCAAGTGCTAATAGTATTCTGGATTGGATGCAATATGGAGAAGATGTGGATTCCAATGGTAGAGAGAATGTGGCCGTAGAAGCAGGCATTTGGACTGAGAATGAGTTTGTACCAAATCCGGGTCCATTTGCTTATGATGGGGATGGAACTGAAAATGGTGCTTCAAGTTGGAATCAATAATAACTAGTCAATTAAATTGATGTATTTAAGTGTGTTTAAAGGAGGTCTCCACGGACCTCTTTTTTTAAATTGGCCATTTGCGAAATTCACTCCAGTGTTTTCCATTATGCTTGAGAAGGGTAAATCCGTCACATTTAAAATCAGCATTGTACTTCTCTTCATTAAACTTTTCCCAGGCCACTTTAAACTCTGTCTTCTTAAGGTCTCTAAATGCCACTGTCATATGAGGATGAAAACCCCGGTCTTTGTAATCAGCATTTTGAATTTTTAAGTTTCTTCTAACGTATTTTGAAAGTTCTTTTTGAAGAATTCGTAAATTTTTATTTTCTAGTACATCAACAAAAATCACTCTTGGTTCAAAGCAATCGAAGTTTTTTAGAGAAATATTAAAATCAGCAACTGATGGGTTGAATTTATTAAGGTAATCTATTAGTTGCTCTTCTTTCCTGAGTTGCCATTTGAATGGCATGTGTAACGTAATATGTGGAGGTGACTTTAATGCCGCCTTGGAGTTATGATGTGTTGCGAAATATTGTTTGAATTGCAGTACTTCATCAAAAATCGGTTGAGGAGGAATAATGGCGAGAAAATATAGCTGGGTTTCGTGCATATAACCGTTGGTGGAAGTGATGTATGGTATTCCAAATTTATGAGTTAATTTAGAATGACTTTGATTAGTTGACAAATCTGCGTGAGGGATAGTAGCGGATACCCCGCAAACCATCTCGAAAGTTTTCGGGATTGGTAGAGGAGTAGTAGCGGATAGCCCGACCCGTCAGGGGCACGCCCAAATAATTGAATAATGAAAATGAGATTTCTACTTACTCTTGTTGCAATAATCCTGTATGCTATAACTTCTTTTGGCCAAAATGGTGAAATGAAAGGCTTCTTTGACTTCCGCTGGGATGAAGATCTTGGAAAGGTTTTCCTGACTGTGAAAGAACTCGACAAAGAATTTTTATATGTAAATAGTCTCGCAGCAGGTGTTGGTTCTAACGATATCGGATTAGATCGCGGACAACTTGGGGACACGCGTGTGGTTAAGTTCACGAAAGTTGGGAATAAGATATTATTGATTCAACCAAACTACAGTTACAGGGCTGAAAGTGATAACATTGAAGAAGTTAAGTCTGTAAGAGAGGCGTTTGCTCAATCAGTCATTTGGGGATTTGAACCGTTACAAGGAGATGAGGGATACATCATAGATATTTCAGACTTTCTGATGAGGGATTCTCATGGAGTTGCTTCCAGATTGTCCGGCCAAAATCAGGGAAGCTACGGTATTGATCCTTCACGGACGGCATTATACAAGCCGGGGATAAAGAATTTTCCAAAAAACTCTGAGTTTGAGGCGATGATCACATTCAATGGTCAGGCCAAAGGATATAATATCAGATCAGTTACGCCAAGTCCTGATGCGATTACGGTTAGGATGCATCATTCTTTTATTGAGTTGCCAGACGATAAATATAAGAAAAGGGAATTTGATCCAAGAGCGGGTTATTTTGGAATTACGTATCAGGATTATGCTACTCCCATTGATCAGTCATTGGTTAAAAGGTTTATTAGTCGACACAGATTGGAAAAGAAAGATCCCGATGCGGCGATAAGTGAAGCGAAGGAACCAATTGTATATTATGTAGATAGAGGTGCTCCCGAGCCAGTTAGTTCCGCATTAATTGAAGGGGCATCCTGGTGGAATCAGGCTTTTGAAGCCGCTGGATTTAAGGATGCTTTCCGGGTCGAATTACTTCCAGAAGGCGTTGATCCTCTAGATGTGAGGTATAATGTTATTCAATGGGTACATCGGTCTACGAGAGGCTGGTCTTATGGAGCTTCAGTAACTGATCCAAGAACTGGTGAAATTATAAAAGGCCATGTTTCTCTTGGCTCATTGCGAGTGAGACAAGATTTTTTAATAGCTCAAGGATTGATGCAGCCATATGATGGTGGAGAGGTAAGTGACGAAATGATGAAAATGGCATTGGCAAGATTGAGACAATTATCTGCCCATGAAGTTGGCCACACGTTGGGCTTGGCTCACAATTTTGCCGCAAGTTATAATGACAGGGCCTCAGTAATGGATTATCCTCATCCTTATTTTGCGTTAAACGATGATGGATCGATCAATTTGGATGATGCCTATGATGTAGGAATTGGTGAATGGGATAAAGTAGCTATCAAGTATGGTTATGGAGTCTATGAGAATGAATCAGCAATGAAAAAAGTGCTAAATGATGCATTTGATAGTGGAATGAAATTCATCACTGATCAGGACGCAAGGCCGCTTGGTGGAGCCCATGCTTATGCTCATTTGTGGGACAATGGAAAAAATGCTGCTGAGGAATTAAATAGACTATTGAAAGTTAGAAAAAAGATATTAGGAGACTTTTCAATGGATGCGATTCCTGATGGAGCACCAGTTTCGTCAATTGAGGAAGTATTAGTTCCAATGTATTTTATGCATCGCTACCAAATGGAAGCTGCTGTGAAGTTGATTGGAGGATTGGATTTTAGCTATTCAGTAAAAGGAGATGGAAGTTCTGCCTCACAGATGATTGCTCCTGCTATTCAAAAAGATGCGTTGCATTCACTTACTGAAGTGATAAAAGCCGAAAATCTGATGCTTCCTGATCAAGTATTAGAATTGATTCCTCCCAGAGCATATGGTTATTACAGGACCAGGGAATCTTTCAAAAGCAAAACGGGTGTTGCGTTTGATGGGATCACCCCAGCTGCAACTATTTCGGATCAGGTTTTTGGTATGATCTTGCATCCGGAGAGAGTTAATCGGTTGCTGGAGCATAAATCAAGAGAAGCTGGTCAATTGGGTTTATCCTTTGTGATTGATGATCTGATGAAACATACTTGGAATGCTACAAAGTACAATGGATATGCTAGAGAAGTACAAAGAGCTGTTGAAAGTCAATTATTAATTGCACTCTTTCAACTTGCATCTTCGGGAGATGTACAAATCCAGGCAAACGCTATCGCTTTCCAAAAGATTAAAGAGCTGGAATCGAGTCTGAAAAAACAAACCAAAAAGGCAGTGGGTGATGAAGCCGCTCACATCAATTTCTCACTGAAAATGATTGCTGATTACTATAAAAAACCAGAGATCTATAAAGAGTTAAGTGCACCAAATCCTCCTGATGGTTCACCTATAGGCAGCATTATGTGTGGTTTTCATGAATGATGTCGTTTACAAAGGATTGATGTCGTTCACAAAGTCACACTATTAAGAAAGGAGTTGATTTTGTTTCTTGGTGATGTAAAATCAAACATCACACTCCATGAAACTAGTCACAAAACTTATGTTGGCGGCAGCTTTTTTTTACCTAGCTGCTTGTCAGGATAGCGAGGAACCGCAACCAACTGAATTTGGCTATTTGTCGATGCAGGTAATGCTCAATATTACTTCGGAAGAGGCAAATGGTAGAGTTGAAGCCGTTAATACAGATAATTTTAGGGTCACGATATTTGATGCTTCAGGAACTGAAATATTGGTATTTGATCCATTTAACACCGCTCCCCCTGAGGTAGCTCTGCCAACTGGAGAGTACTACGTTGAAGCTCATAGCAACAATCTTGTTGATGCAGCTTTTGAGAACCCATACTACTTCGGTCGGTCAGCAAATTTCACCATTGATAAGGAGGAAACCACTTCCATAGATATCAATACCGAGTTGGCCAACACTAAAGTGGCCATCCTATATTCGGATAATGTGGTCAATACATTTGATTCGTATACAGGGACAGTTACAGTTGTTTCTACAGGATCCTCATTGTTTTATGCTCAAGGGGAAACAAGAGAAGGATATTTTGTCACTTCACCATTAGAGGTTGAGGTTGAGTTGAGCTACACAAAACTGGATGGCCAAACAATTGATCGCATTTACACAGCTTTAATTGATGATCCTCAACCAAAAACACTTTATGACATCAATGTTGATGCCGCACTTGAGGATGGAACCATTGTGTTCAATATAACTGTAGATGAATCTTTTGATGTTGTGGATATTGGTTTGGGAGATATTACTGTTGGGAACCAATGTGATTTCAGTGGGTACAGAATGGAAGTCTTGGGAGATACCGATGTAAGCAGTCCAACCTGGACTCGAGGAACTGATGGATTGATTCATCAGATACAATATATGGAAGATGGAGTCAATTTTCTGGTAGATCTCACTTACAATGCCAGCAATCAGTTAACCAGAATCCAAAGTGATTACACCAGAGCAGATTTAACTTATGATGCCTCTGGTAGATTGATCCGAGAAGATGCATTTGATTATGACTTTGACAATAATATTTGGCATGACGATGGTGTAAGGATTTATGAATACAATGCTAATGGCCAACTGTACAGAGTTCTGGACCTCTATGGTGGCTATGATGAGTTTGTTTATGCTGACAATGTCACCAACAACCCACAGCAGGAATTAGGTATCCAATCAACCGGAATTCAGACCAAAACACTCACTTATACCTTTGACGATAAAGAAAATGTTTTCAAAGAATTGGGTATGAGATTTTGGGACATTCTGGACACTGAGGCCGTATTATTCGCTGATAATAACACACTTAGTATACTGGATGAAGATTTCGATAATGATGGGAATTTAATTTATAGCACGGAAATTGCAGTTACCTACACATACGACGAATTTGATCGTCCAATTCAGGCAGATTTCCTAGATGTAGATTATGGCTCAACGCAGCGATTTACATTTTTCTATGAAGACTGTCAGTAATCACTTATTTCACAAAAATTAATCTATCATGAAACGAAAGCTAATTCATGCAATCGTATGGCTGCTTATTGTGTCAGCCTGTAGGGAAGATGACATTCCCGAACCTACCGAGTATGGCTATCTGTCCATGCAAATCGCACTAAACATTACCTCAGAAGAAGCGTCAGGAAGAGTTGATGCCGTTGACACGGATAATTTTCGTGTAACCATCTTTGATGCATCTGGAACCGAAATAATGGTATTTGATCCATTTAGTTCAGCACCAGCAGAAGTTGCCCTTCCAACTGGTGAGTATTATGTCGAAGCTCATAGCAATAATCTTGTTGATGCAGCCTTCGAAAACCCTTATTACTATGGAAGATCAGCCAATTTTACCATTGATAAGGAGGAGACCACTGCAATTGATATCGATACAGAATTGGCCAATACTAAAGTTGCAATTCTCTACTCCGATGAAGTTGTTAATACATTTACTTCCTACACCGGGACAGTAACGGTAATATCCACTGGGTCATCTCTCTTTTACGATCAGGGAGAAACCAGAGAAGGTTATTTTATTACTTCTCCATTGGAAGTTGAGGTTGAATTGAGGTATACCAAGCTTGATGGAAGTACTATTGACAGAATTTACACTGCAGTCATTGACGACCCGCAACCCAAGACGCTTTACAATATCAATGTGGATGCAGCTCTTGAAGATGGTGTCATAGTATTCAATATTACAGTTGATGAGTCATTTGATACTGTTGACATTGTTTTGGGAGATGCTTTGATCACTCCAAGTTTACTCTGGAATAAAAACTACGGAGGATCTAGTTACGACTGGATAAGAGGTTCTGATGGCACTTCAGATGGAGGAATTATTATGGTAGGAGCTTCGGCATCAACCGATGGTAATGCCACTAGCAACAAAGGTAGAATGGATGGATTGATCATTAAAGTTGATCAGTCTGGAAATGTCGAATGGTCAAGGTCTATTGGAGGTTCAAGAGACGATATGTTGAATGATGTACATCAGGCATTGGACGGTGGCTATATCATTATTGGTACAACCTGGTCCTATGATTATGATTTAACTGGAGTCACTACAATGTATGGAAATGGTGACTATTGGGTCATTAAGCTGGATGCTAGTGGAAATGTTGAATGGCAAAAGTCTTACGGCGGAGGAAACGGGGATCAGGGAATTGACATCTATCCAACATCTGACAATGGATACATATTCACTGGAAGAAGTATCTCTTACAATGGTGATGTATCAGTAAATATGGGCTCTGATGATATGTGGGTGGTTAAAGTTGATCCTCTTGGAAATATTGAATGGGAAAAATCAATTGGAGGTTCCGCTTTTGATGTTGGTTTTGAAATCATTCAGACTCAAGATGGCAATTACCTCATGACTGGTCAGACAGATTCAAATGATGGAGATGTTTCCGGGAATAGTGGTCAAACGGATGCTTTTTTGATCAAATTCAATCAAAGTACTACTCTTTGGAGTAAAACATTCGGAGGATCATTAAACGATTATGGTAGAGGAGTTTATGAAACCCAGAACCAAAATATAATCTTCAACCTTTATGCAAATTCACCTGAAGTCATCTCTTCATTTTATGGGGGAACTGATCCTGTATTGATGGAATTTGACCCTAATGGAAATTTAATCCAACAGAAAAACTTCGGAGGAACTTTGGGGGATGGTTTTGGTGGCATCCAGGAGGTTAGTGACGGCTATATCATAGCAGGAGGTGCTAGATCTTCGGATATAGATTTAAGTACCAATTACGGTAGATCTGATGCCTGGATTCTAAAGATATCCAAGGACTTTGAAGTGCTATATTCTCAAACATACGGAGGAACCAATGACGATGGAGTCAGTGAGATTTATTTGGGAAGCAATTCATTCTTCGCAGTTGGGACTACCAATTCTTCAAACGTGGATGTCTCAAATCCATTAGGAATTGACGATTTCTGGCTTCTAAAATTTCAATATTAATAACGGAATAATCATGGCCTGTAGAATTGAAGAAACATTTTGTATGCTGAAATCAAGGCCTCAAACAAAAAACTAATGTCGAATAACCATAAAAACTTAACAATGAAAACTCTAACACACTTTGTCCTTATACTAGGACTTATATTTTCTTTCTCTTGCCAAAATGAAGAGGAGGAACCACAACCAACAGAATTTGGATACCTATCCATGCAAATTAGTCTTAATATCACCAGTGAATCTGCCAGTGGAAGAACTGAGGCCGTGAATACGGATGACTTTAGAGTAACAATACATGATGCTTCCGGAACTGAAATAATGGTTTTTGATCCGTTTAGTTCTGCTCCCGCAGAGGTTGCACTTCCAACTGGAGAATATTATGTAGAAGCCCATAGTAATAACCTGTTGGATGCAGCATTTGAGAACCCATATTACTTTGGTAGGTCAGCTAACTTCACAATTGACAAAGAAGAATCAACTGCAATTGACATCAATGTAGAATTGGCGAATACTAAAGTTGCTATTCTGTACTCAGATGATGTTGTGAATACATTCGATTCTTACACTGGTACAGTCACAGTATCTGCAACTGGAGCATCTCTCTTTTATGCACAAGGTGAAACCAGAGAAGGTTATTTTGTTACTTCTCCTTTGGCTGTACAAGTTGATTTGAGTTACACAAAACTGGATGGGACCACCATTGATCGCACTTTCAACGCTACAATTGATGATCCTCAGCCTAAAACATTATATAATATCAATGTAGACGCTGCTCTTGAAGACGGGACCATAGTATTCAATATTACAGTAGATGAATCTTTTGATATAGTAGATATCAACCTTGGTGACTTGGTTGTAGTTGATGGGTGTTTGTTGACTCAATATGTGGTATTTGAAGATACGGATATTGAAACCTGGGATTTCAGTTACAGTGGCGCCACTCCTACTACTATTGATTATTCTGATAATTACGGAGGTGGTTCTTACACCTATGCCCTTACGTTTGATGGGTCCGGCAACCTCACTTATGGAAGTGGTACGGGAAATTTCACTAAAGACGAAGAGTTTACTTATGATCCTATTACAAGGACCCTGGAAAGAAAGGAATATCGCGATTTTGGATCCGGTTTGGAATTGTATCGTGTGAAAAACTTCATTTACAATGTTGTTGATCAAATAATACAGATTGAGGAATATGATGTAGTGAATGGAGCAAATGTACTTAACGAACTCACTCAATATTATTATCCTGACAATAACTCCAAGAACCCAAATTATGCAGAAAGACACAATGGGCTCGGAAATGTGATCAATGTTGAATATTGGACATATGACAATGCTCCAAACCCAATTTACGAGGCTGGAATTTGGGCTTGTGATGATTGCATTGATTTTGAGTTTATCGCATTTAGTGAGAATAACATCACGAGTTATACCAGATATAATGCTGATGAAACTGTGGTGGATTCTGAAGTAACAGCAGCCTATCAATACAATGCTGAGAATTATCCAACAAGAGTAGATTATCTCTATGGAAATGGTGAAAGTTTCCATCAGGAATATGACTACCAATGTAATTAATTGGCTATTGGAAAAATAAATCCGGAATGGGCATATCCACACTGGAGTGCCCATTCTTTTTTGAACACAATTGTTGGTCTCCAAAAGAAGCTTTAAATTCTAATCTTCATCCATACATAGATTCATTTTGAGCCCTTTAATCAAATCCAAATACGAAAAAAGACCTAGATATATGCCAAATGGGCACATGGAGACCATTGTGCCCTCCTTATTTTTCAAACCGGAGTTGGTGCAATATGAAAGAGAAAGACTGGAATTATCAGATGGTGATTTTCTTGATTTGGACTGGGTAAGAGGTGGTTTTAAAAGGCTTATAATTCTCTCGCATGGAATGGAAGGAAGTACTTCGAGGCATTATATGGTGAGAAGTGCTGATTATTTCTATCATCGTGATTGGGACATTTTAGCATGGAACACGAGAGGTTGTGGAGGTGAAATGAACAGGAGACTAATCCTAACTCATCATGGCTTTCATGTCGATCTGAAGGAAGTAATAGATCATGCACTAACCAGGGATTATGATCAAATCGTTCTTGTAGGAATGTCAATGGGAGGAAGCCTCAGCAGCAAGTTTCTATGCGAAGAAGAGGTTGACTCAAGAATTGCTGGAGCGGTTTGTTTCTCTGTCACCGGTGATATGAAGGATATGATTGATCAGGTCGAATTAAAGAAGAATTGGATCTATAAATCTAGTTTTCTGAAACAGGTTAAAGAGAAAGTTAGGTTGATGGGTGAATTTCATTCGGGTAAAGTCGATATGGACCTGTTGGAAGAGACCAAAACATTTTGGGATTTTCACAGAAATTTTACCATTCCTATTAACCAATTCAAAAATTTAGATGACTTCTATTTTCAATCTTCCGTCAACAATTACCTGCCCAAATTGCAAAAGCCCACATTGATTGTCAATGCATTAAACGACCCAATTCTGGGAGAAGCTTGCCATCCTGTGTCAATAGCTAATACTACGGAATTACTGACATTGGAAACCCCTGAAAAGGGAGGTCACCTTGGATTTACGGTGAGGAAAAGCAAGTACAGTTACATGGAAACCAGAGCCACAGAGTTTATTAAAGAGACATTAGGAATTGACACATGAAATGGCTTTTCACCATATTGATCTTTGTAAGTTCCAATGTTATTTATGGTCAAGTTGCAATAAGCTATAAAACAGGAAGTTCAAATATGATCCCAGGCCAGTGGGTGGAATTTGATGAAGATGCTGATATAAACTGGAAAGAATCGTATTGGTTGAAAGTTGATTTGAAGGTAGAGAAACCGGGAAGTTATGTATTACAAGCAGGCAACTGGTACATGGCTAATATGGAGTTTTTCGATTCTATCAATAGACAAATAGGTGATGGGAATTCAATTTCTCTGGAGTTGGAAAAGGGCAGTCACACATTCTACATTTATTATCCATTTATTGATCAGAAAAGTGATGTGGCCTTTAATGTGATATTTGAAAGCGAAACTCAATATCTAAGGAAAGCTCATAGAAAGAATGTTTATCAGGTAGCTTTTCTTTCGATCATTGGCTTCCTTATTCTGATTAGTATCATAATGGTCCTTCGAAGTAATGACCGTGTATATACTTATTACGGCATTTATCTGTTTACCATATTTTACTTTTTTGCTTATCAGTATGGGCTACTGGATGATATGTTCCCAGTTGTTAGACATATTCCTCCAGCTTTAGTTTGGATTTCCTCAGCGTCACTTTCAGTCGCTTATATATTCTTTGCGATTAGTTTTTTGAGCTTAAAAGAGACTGATATCATTGGGTATAAGGTATTGATGGCTGGTGCTTACTACATATTACTAGTTGTATCAGTAGAATCAGTTTCATACCTTTTTGATTACGATATTCAGCATGAATTCTTTTACAAATTGGCGGTAATTGGGATTCAATTTCCTCTAATGGTAGTCTATTTATACCGTGTGTATCTAATGAAGAATGTACTGAGTTACATATTCCTTACAGGTGCTCTGGTGCTTATGTTCACTACACTGACCGGACAATATTCATCAACTTTTTACCAGGCACTTGAGACGAATCTTGTAGTTCAGGGTGGTTTGCTTTTGGACATATTTATCTTCTCATTTGGTATAGCAGTTAGAGTAGGACTTATCTATAAGGGAAGAGAGGAGGCCCAAAATCAATTGATTGATCAGCTGCAATTGAACGAGAAACTCCAGAAAGAATACACGGAATCCCTGGAGAAAAAGGTAAGAGAACGAACCTCGGAATTGGAGAAGAAAAATGTAGAAAACGAAATACTACTTAAAGAAATTCATCACAGAGTTAAGAACAATCTCCAAATGATATCAAGCCTTCTGAATATTCAGGCCAGGAGGTTAGCTGATCAAAAAGGGAAAGAAATTCTTAATATCACAAAGAACAGAATTCGGTCCATTGGTCTTATCCATGAACATCTATATAGTCACGATCATCTTTCCAAAATTGAGATGAAGTCTTATGTGCAGGATTTGGCGGCCATGCTGAAAAAGACGATGTATACAGGTGAATCTGAATTACAAATGGTTGTTGAAGTATCCGAACAGGATATTGATTTTGATACAGCTATTACAATAGGACTTATTCTAAATGAACTTATTACCAACAGTCTCAAATATGCATTCAAAGACCATTCGCATCCTTTTTTACTAATCAAATTGGAAGAAGTGGATGACGCTTTGGAAATATCTGTCAATGATAATGGTCCAGGAACCAATGAAGCTCCATCAGGTTTTGGGTGGTCAATAATCAACGCTACACTGGAAGGTTCAAACGGAACCGTTACTTACGAAAACAGTGGTGGCTTTAGAGTGAAAATCCGGATTAATAATTATATTTTAGTATAGCGGTTCATCCTTGTACTAATCGCGAATTTTTGTGTTGGCATGCAATTTGTCTAATTACATGTGATAACAAATTTCACCGACAGCTTTATTAGCTCGGAAACCTAAACTATTGCCACAGATGAAAATCAATGTTGCAATTCTTGAGGATAATCCAATTACCGCTCAAGATCTCAAAGAAATCCTGGAGGATAACAACATCCAGGTAACAAAAACATTTTACACTGCAGAAGATGCAATTAACGAGATAGACTCTACAATAGCAGATATCTGGTTAGTTGACATCAAGCTCAAAGGCCAACTCACGGGAATAGACTTTGCAAAAGAATTAACCTCAAAGAAACAAGTACCTTTTGTTTACTTAACAGCAAATTCAGACAAGGACTCTGTAGAAAAAGCAATTTCCACTGATCCGGCTTCATTTCTTACAAAGCCATTTGATGACAAGGACTTGGTTATAGCTATTGAATTAGCTTTCAAGAAGAATTTGAACAACAATACCCGTAACAACACCAATGAGCTTCCATTTGTGTTTCTTAAATCCGGAAATCGGTTTATGAAGGTAATGTTTGATAAAATTCATTATTTGGAGGCGGATGGGAGTTATTGCAAAGTTGTGACCGAAGATAAGGAATACACATTGTCTTGTAACCTGAATCACTTCTCCTCAAATATCAATAATGGATCCTTTCTGAGAATTCACAAATCCTACAGTGTGAATGTGGAAAGCATCTCTGGATTGGATAACGATTATGTCTATGTCCTGAATCGGGATCTTCCAATCGGAAGGGTATATAAAAATGACGTGAAATCTTTACTCAAAAAATTTAGTTGAGGAAAAATGAAACCTAAAATTTTTTCCCTAAAATTCTCTCTACTCACTTTTTAATTGTACTGATAGTTTCAATAAAATAGAAAATTACGAGTTGTTAAAATTGAACAAAATAATGTTTAATACGTTTCATTAATTAACTATATTTGTGGGAGTTATGGCAAAACCAGAATCATTCGACAGAACAGACGTTATTGAAAAAGTTACAAAAGTCTTTTGGACAAAAGGCTATAATGGAACTTCAATGCAAGACATTGTGGATGCAACTGGATTAAACAGATCCAGTATTTACAACAGTTTTGGAGACAAGCATAGTTTGTATCTGGATACGCTAAAACACTATAAGAAGCAAACCCAAAGTGCTTCATTGGCAAGTGTAATTAACAAAACCCCTAAGTTAGCTATAAGAAGTTTGTTCGAATCGGTTCTTACGGACGTGGATGATAAACAAGGAGAAATAGGTTGTTACATTACAAACTGCACTGCTGAGCTATCCAACATGGATAAAACCACTGCCGATTTCCTGGCTGATAATCTTGACGACATGATTGATATGTTCACCAATCTTATTGAAGCAGGAAAGCAAACTGGTGAATTCAAATCAGATCTTGATTCTAAAGCTACAGCACTTTACCTATTCACAAATCTTCAAGGCCTTAAACTGACAGGTATGTTGGTAAAGTCCAAAGAGCAAATTAGGGCTGTGATAGACAAAGTTTTAGGAGATCTCTAAAAAAATTTTCTAAAATAATGAAACAAACGTTTCAGTATATTAGTTTAATGAAACAAACGTTCCAAAATTATATATTGAAATGAGCAAATTAGCAAACAAAGTAGCCGTTGTTACCGGTGGTAATAGCGGAATTGGATTATCAACTGTAAAACTCTTCTTACAAGAAGGAGCAAAAGTGGTTTTCTCAGGAAGAAGACAAGAAGCACTCGATGAAGTATCAAAAGAATTAACCGGAGACTTTTTAGCTGTGAAGGCTGATGCTGGAGTTGTTGGTGATCAGAAGACATTAATTGATGCCGCAGTAGCTAAGTATGGAAAGATTGATATATTATTCCTTAACGCAGGTGTTGCACCTCCACTTCCAATCAATTTCATTACAGAAGAGCACTTTGATGAAGTATTTAATGTAAATGTGAAAGGACCATTCTTCACTATCAAAGAATCATTAGAGCATTTGAATGATGGTGCCGTAATTATTACAAACACTTCTGTAGTTAACCAAAAAGGATTTGAAGGGTTTGGAGTTTATTCAGCTTCCAAAGCAGCGCTTAGATCTCTATCAAGAGTATTAGCAAATGAGCTAAAAGAGAAGAAAATAAGAACTGTAAGTGTAGCTCCTGGTCCAATTGAGACACCTATTTACGGTAAAATGGGTCTTCCGGAAGAGCAGTTGAAAGCATTTGGTGATACAGTAGCAGCGGGTGTGCCTCTTGGAAGATTTGGTAACGCAGATGAAATCGCGAAATCAGTATTGTTCCTTGCGTCTGATGATGCATCATACATCAATGGAGTAGAGTTAGAAGTTGATGGTGGTTTAAGTCAAGTATAATCCAATTACATACACATAGATGAAGCAGATCCTGCTTGATGAAGATTACTTCACGGGCAGGATCTTTTATTTTTCAGCCACTGCATTCTACAATTCGTCAGCCTCATTCAACCGCTTGTCATGACATTTTTTTTCCTATATGGAAACCTTTCTAAAATTGTCTTGTCAATGAGATAGTAATAAGTCAAAAACTCAAAACACTAATCAAAATGAAAAGAACTATCCTAATCCTAGTCGGCATTCTTTGCGCATTTGCTTGTTTTTCACAGAGACCTAAAACACTTATTGGTAACAACCTGGAAAGTATTTCTGGCTTTGGAGGGCCCATGTTTCAGTTTACTATGATTGATGGAAAAGCAGCTGTTCTCACTGGAGGTGGCGGTGCTGTTATTATGAATAATCAATTTTATGTCGGTGGTTATGGTCTGGGAACTGTCACTACTCTCAACAAGACACTGGACAATGTTGATTATGCTACAAGCTTTGAGCATGGTGGATTAATGTTCGGATACATTATCAAACCTCAGGAAATTTTTCATATCGCGATTGGTACCAAATTGGGTTGGGGTGAAATAAATACCTGGAATAAAGAAGATGCAGGTCTCTACGATGAAGCAGACAACATTTTTGTATTCAACCCTACTTTGGAAGGTGAAATTAATGTGACTCAGTGGTTTAAATTAAACGCAGGAGTTGGGTTCAATAGCGTAGTTGGAGTAAGTAACGATCTTCTTTACAAGCCAATTGATTTCAATAAGCCCCAAGTATCACTATCTTTATTCTTCGGATGGTTTTACTAATCAACTTATAAATGGAAAATAGTGCGAAAAGATGGATCCTGGGTTTAATATTCATCGCCCTGGGAACACTCTTTCTTCTAGATAACTTCGATATCATAGATTTCCGAATTCCATATTACCTATGGAGATGGGAAATGATATTCGTTTTAGTTGGGGTTATTAGCTTAATAAATGGCAATTATTCTGCCGCAATAATCTTTATTTCCATTGGAGTCACCTTCTGGATTACCAACTTCTATTCTGTCGGAATAAGGGATTTATGGCCGATCGCCTTAATCGCAGTTGGACTGAGTATTCTGATCAAACGGAGCTCATTGGGTTCAAAAAAAAAGAGTGATTACGCGCAGGATTCCTTTGATGATGTGGCAGTATTCGCTGGAAACGAGAAAGTCATCAATACCAACAACTTCACAGGAGGTAAATTAACCAGTATTTTTGGTGGGTCAGATGTAGATCTCAGGCAGTGCGAACTTCAGGAGGGAACAACCGTGATAGATGTGTTCACCATGTTTGGAGGTTGTGAAATAAAAGTACCAGCAGATTGGACTGTGCATGTAGAAGTAACCACAATTCTTGGAGGATTTGAAGATAAAAGAAGAGAAATCGTTCAGAATGCGGATGATTCCAGAATCTTGGTAATTAAAGGATTTACCATGTTTGGTGGAGGTGAGATCAAAAATTAGTTCTTAGTTCTTCGTTCATAGTTTTTAAGACACCACAAACGAAGAACTAAGAATCAAGAACTATTTAACTACTTCCACACCTTTCCAAAAGGCAACATAATTCTCAAACTTCTTAGCTAAATCACTAGCTTCCGGATAGTACCATGCTGCGTCTTTGTTTTCGGAACCATCTACATTCAGAGAATAATAGCTGGCAGTTCCTTTCCATGGACATACAGTATGTGTATCACTGTCTTTGAAGAATTCCTTGTTGATGGAATCTGCTGGGAAATAGTGGTTATTTTCAATTACAATCGTATCATCGCTCTCAGCAATGACTTGATTATTCCAGATTGCTTTCATAATTCTATTTTCATTTAGGTCTTGTCAATCACAATTTATTATACAACAAAAATCACCTTTGAAGTTTCATTCTTCGTGATAAAAGTCGATCTAAAATGAATAGAAGTGTAATGAGGTTTACAAATACCAGTATTGTTGAGGCATAACTGGTGGCAAAAAACTGAGTAATTGGTTCTGCCAAATTCGGGATTTGCTCCAGAACAGGAGTTGTATCAGCTTCATTTCCGGAAACTATGAGTACAAGTGCTATCAATATCCCGGAAGTGACACCAATCCACCACTTCACCAGATTCCAGGAAGATTTCCTTTTCATGGCATGCTCATATTTCACCATGATTTTGGATTCCAGTTCCTGTGGTTCCTCCATTATAAAATTAGTCTTAATGGAATTATCCAGTAGCTCCAATTCATCAAGCTCCAGCAGCTCATCCGAGGAAAGCTTGTCTTTGCTGATCTCACCAGCCAGGTATTTAATGATATTCTCTTCCATTTGTCTTGCAGTTCAAATCTACATTAACATTTCCTGAGGGTTTGTTAGTTTTGATAATTCCTCACCCAATTTTTTTCTTGCTCTAAAAAGCTTCACTTTAATAGTGCCTTTATCCAATTGGGTTACTTCCATCATTTCATCTTGAGATAACTCATCAAGATAGTATAATGTTACCAATTGTTTCTCCTCAGGTTTCAGGCACCTCATTGCCAATCCAATCATCCTTTGCTGATCTTCTTGTGACAACAACGATAATTGCGAAGCTGAAGTGCCTATATTATGATGTTCTCCACCGATACTTTCTTGTGGTAATTTCTTTTTTCTGATATGGCTCAATGAGGCATTACTCACCACACGATAGAACCATGTACTGAACTTGGAATCACCACCAAACTTTTCCGGGTTTCTTGCTACTTTCAAAAAACAATCCTGTACAATCTCCTCAGCGTCTTCTGCCACATTCACAATTCTGTGAGCAATAGTATAGGCATATCTCGTGTGCCGTTGTACCAATTGGGCAAACGCTTCCTTACTTCCCTTAGAGATTTCACTCATGAGGGTATTATCTGAGATGTCTGGATTCACATCACGTTTGACGCGCCTCATGCTATTCAAGTTACAAAGAAATTTTTTTGTAACCGATTGCTACCTGATGTAGTCCTATGGTCAATGTTGAATTAAAAAACTCAAAATTATGCACGCAGTACCAATATTAATCGTGAGCGTATTATCTATCAGTATCGCATCGATGATAATCTTTATCAGAAAATTCACAAATGACGAAAGAATGGCACTAATCGATAAAGGAGCAGATCCAAAACTATTTAAAGGAACAGGAGGAAATGTAGCAATGAAGTTTGGATTGCTATTGATTGGAGCTGGAATCGGTTTATTGATCGGGAATTTCCTGGCCAATGTTTCAGGAATAGAGGAAGAAGTAGCCTACTTCTCAATGCTATTCATATTTGGCGGATTGGGATTATTCAGCTCACATTTACTTGAAAAAAGAGATCAGGACAAGGACTAATGCTCACTTCCGGGCACGATTCACTACAAGGTCAAATACATCATTTCGTTGATAGTGCCCGGTTACATCTAATGTCATTCCTTCCTTAATCACTTCTTTTAAGTCAATCTCGGCTGTTATGATGGTTTCTTCATCAAACACTGGTTCATGCACATAAAAGCCGTTTGGTCCTATGATGCAAGAGCCACCATTCAAAATCAAATGATCGGGATCTTCTGGAACTGAATCCAGTAATGGTAATCCATCTGGTAAATCTTTTCTTCTAAGTATTTGTCCGGCAGCAAGGACAAAACATCTTCCTTCAAAAGCATATTGCCTGCTTGCTACCTGATGCATTTCATGAACCTTTGGCCAAACCGCCACATGAATATCTTCACCTGAATCGTGTAGTGCTTGTCGGGACAGTGGCATCCAGTGTTCCCAGCAAATCAATCCACTCAGCCGGCCAACCGAAGTTTCACAACTCTTCAAACCAGCTCCATCGCCATGTCCATAAACCATTTTTTCAGTGTAGGTCGGCATTAGTTTCCGATGATGATTCACAAGCTCTCCCTCATTATTAATGATGACCAATGAATTGAAAATTGTCCCATTCCCTTTCCCTGAATCAACTTTTTCATTGATACCCATGACAATGTTGATGGCATTTTCTTTAGCTGCTTTCTTTAATGCTTTTATCTCTTCACCATCAATGCTTACACTATTCTCAAATGTCTGATAATAGATTTCCTTTACTGGTTCGTGATTCCATAAACCAGCTTCCGGGCAGTAATCCAGCCAGGCTGGGTATCCACTGAGCCAGGTCTCTCCAAACACCGCTAATTCAGCCCCATTCATACGGCATTGCTGAATCAAATCAATAGCTTTTTCGGTACTTTTCACTTTATCCAGGAACTCAGGTCCGTGTTGAACTATGGAAACAATCTTTTTATCTGACATATCTCATGAGTTAGGATTCTAAAATAGATGTATTTTAGATACTTTTAAAGAAATAAGTGTCGGGTGGAAGAACTTCAGGTAGTAAAGAAAAGGCTAATTATCACCGGAATTGTTTTTGGTGTGATAGTTTCAATTGGGACCATCGGTTTCAAAATGATTGGTGGTGAGACTGCCACTTTTTTTGATGGGTTCTATATGACCTTTATTACGATAACAACGATTGGTTATACTGAAGTTATCGAACTAGACAATGTAGGAAGGGCTTTTGCAATATTTGTGGCATTCACAGGCATAGGTATCCTGACTTATTTCCTTACAAATATGGCCTCTCTCTTTATTGAAGGAGATCTCATCAAGAGTAGAAAAAGAAATCAAATGGAAAAGAAAGTTGCAAGAATGGAAGGTCACTACATCGTTTGTGGTGGTGGAAGAGTTGGAGGAAATATTGCCAAAGAGCTCTCCGCAACAGATAGAGAGTTCGTAATTGCGGATATAAAAGAAGAAGTCATCAAACATGTAGATGAAATCTATGCAGACGTTCCATGCCTTGTTGGCGATTGTACCGATGATGATTTCCTGGAGTCTCTTGGAGTGGAAAGGGCCAAAGGCATTTTTGTAACTACGGGAAGTGATAATATCAATCTTGTAATTTGCGTAACTGCACGTCAGCTTAATCATAATATCAAAATAGTGGCCCAAAGCAAAGACATCAACCATGTCAACAAAATGAAAAAGGTTGGTGCTAATAAGGTGATATCACCAAGTTTCATTGGTGGATTAAGAATGGCATCAGAGATGGTACGCCCAACTGTAACCGACTTTCTGGATGAGATGCTGAGATCGCAGGATCATGTTTTAAGAATCGAGGAGATCGGGATTTCATCTGCTATGGTAGGTAAAACTTTAGAGGATTTTGATCTTGACGACTTTGATCAAACGCTTGTTCTTGCCCTTAAGGAAGGCGATCGTTGGATATATAATCCTAAAAAGAATTATGAACTACAATCTAACAGCAGGGTCATTGTCATGACTACTCCAAAAGAACGAGCTCAGCTACAAAAGAAGTTTGGGTGATGAGAGTTTTGAGTTTGGAGTCTTGAGTTCAGAATAATTCAAAACTCAAGACTCCAAATTCAATTACTTCATCGACTGATTCAGATCAATTTTTTGCTCTTTATATCCAGCAGGAACCTTAAAATCAGCTAAGTTGAATGATGCAGATTCAATTGAATTGATTGTTGTTTCTTCTGTTGCACTACCCTCGCTGTACAAAGTTGTTTTTACTGGAATCCCCTCGTTGAACATTGGATTATCATTTCCTTTCCATTGAGCGAAGATTGATGCAGAAGGTACTACTGCTTCCAACCCTGAAAGATGTGTAGCAATAAGATCCAATAATTTAGGAAGTGCCTGCATTTCAGATTTTTTGACATCTAGCTGTGTAAAAGAAGCAATATTGGTGACCATTAATTTCTCACCACTTGAAACAGCTTCATACTTTACAGTTGGCCATTTTGAGACGGTCTCATTGCCAAGTTTATTGTAGGCGATGTTTCTGTTTCCTTCTATCAAAGGTTTGAATTTCTTCTTTTGCTCTTCAGGCATATTGTCATAGAAAGCCTTGATCATCAGAACGATTTGTTCCAACTGCTTTCCTAATTCTTTCATTGTAGCCTTATCCACCACACTAAATTGCTTTCTGGTGTGATCAATGTATGTTAGAACTTCTTTGTTGGCGTCAAATAGTATTGAAGCCTCAGTTCCTTTCATATTTGTCTTTACAACAAGGCTATTCGAATTGATATAAAGTGTAGATAAGCTCACAGAACCATCACTTAGGTCTTTAGAGCTTGCAATAAGTTTCACACCTTCAGCAGCAAACATCAATGATGTAGTGAGGGAAAAAAGTATTGCTATGGAAATCTTTTTCAACATAATTTTCTAATCAAATGAGTTAAAAGTATTCTCAGGAACAGTTTCCAATACTTCAATCTCTGTAATACTGCCCCTTCCTCTGTTACTAGCAAGAAGAATGCCACCATACTTCTGATAATCGTCCCAAGGGGTGATAAAATCCTCTGTTTCCTGAGTATTGTCCTTATAATACGCCCATTGCTTAATCAGGTTACTTCCCTGATCTACCCAAACATCATAAGCATTATCAGGAGTGTCTCCTACATTTTCGAATGTGAGCCTCAGAACATCACAAGGAATTCCAGTTGCTGTGGTATCTTGCTTGTGGTACTTTAACGTAACACCAGAGTCTTTTAGTTTAAATGGCATCACAATCCAATAGGCATCATTAATCCAGGCAGACTTTCCATATTGTAAATACTCCTTCAAAGAATCAATTTGAGTCATTTCCTGGCCGTCTTTGAAAACTCTTCCCTTGAGACTATCAGCATTGATATCTACTATGATTTTCAAATCACTCTTAAGGCTTTCAACTCTTGCCATTCCAGTATGCTTATCCCAAACATGCTTCCTGGAACCAAAGAAATTCCAGCAAACGTATCTGGTTTCATCCCATGCTTTTCTTCCACCCATGGCTTCCATTACTTTGTTGGCTATTTCAATGGCCTTTTCATCTGAATTGGCTTCATTAAATCCGGTTGCTGCTGGGTTTACCTCAGTAGATTCTGGGGCCTGTGTCTCTGAAGATGTTTTTGGATTTTGGCATCCAAAAGTGACAATACATACAAATAAAAGAGAGTATATGATCTGTTTCATGATTGGGAAATTGGTATTGCGACGAATATCGTCAATTTCCTTATGAATCTTAAGTGTTGATTGGAAGAATACTAATTAACTCCAGGTAATCGGTTTCACAGGAATATTGATAAATACCCTGATCACCTGTCATTATTAATAATCCATCTCTTATGATGATATCGTTTGCTGGATATTCCTGATAGACTCTTTCTAGTTCTGGTTTAGCAGGATCGGTTATATTGAACTGATACAGTCCGTTTGGACCATCACAGACATACAGTCTTTGATTACAGCCAATGCCCAAACCTCTTGGATTATTCATTTCAATACTATTTACCTGAGTAGGACTAGATAAATCAGTTACATCAATTACCTCCAGAACATTCAAATCTACTGGATTGCCGCAACTGGCTCCTTCACGGAGTGTGACATAGGCAAAGTTTTCATTAACAATTACCGGATCGCAACCTGTGGAATGTTCGTAAGTTGATAGTAGTTGTGGGCTTAAAGGGTTAGCAATATCGAAGATGTAAACCGCGCTTGTAGACCCAATAAATAGATTATTTCCTCTTGCAAATATTGTTTCAATCCCAACACCCAGGTAGATATTGTCATGAGTAACTGGATCAGCCAAATTAATAATATCAATAGGGATTAGACTGAAATCATTTACTACATATAGATAGTCATCCACGATGGTGAAACTTGCAAGCGATCCTCCAACACTTTCTCCTTCACTGACAGTTTCCAGGGCGTCTGATTCACATGAACAAATTACTGCAGCTAGCACAATAGTTTTTAGAAATTTCTTCATGGCTTAAAGCATTTTGGATCTTCAACTTCTCTTTTCTCCCATCCAATCACCACTCCTTTTTCAGGATCCACGCATTCGAAATAAACTCCGCTTTCTGGTGGGATCAGGCCATTGTGCATGGCGTTATCTAGTCTTTTTAAGATGTTAAGTTCCCGATCTTGGTTGATGGTGAATACTACGATATCTGAATAATTGTTAGCATAGATGACTCCATCCTTAATTGCTACATCATGATTTCCAGGTACATTGATAAAAAATAGGTTCTGAGGTGAAGCTGGATTGGAATTATCGATTACATGAAACCCTGCTCCCAGAATATTTACAACCAATAAGTCATTGTAAGTGAAAATTTTTCCTGGGTTTCTGATTGGCTTGGAATCTGAGATGGTGATATTTTGGGATTCCGCAATTGACCCGTAAACAGGGACGTATGCTTCAAAAGTTCCGGATGGGATCTGGCCATCAGTTGGTTCGTCATCATAACAAGATGACAGCACGAAACTCAGGAAAATAAAAAGTAAAAAACGATGCATGGGTCTATCATTTGTTGTCTTAATAGACCCAGCATCGTATAATAAGGTTGGATTAGTTGCTCTTCTTGAACTGGTCGAATTTAGAATCTACTTTCACTCTTGGGAACAAGTTATCTTCCACATTCACGTCAGCAGTTTCTTTTTCAGGATCTAATTCAATTTTAGTAACTCGCTTCTCTTTAACAAATACTTTTACAGCTTCCTGCTCATTCATTCTCCAGATTTCAGCAGGAATTCTTTCAATTTCTTCAGTGCCATCTTCAAACGTCCATTTGATAATAACAGGCATAACAAGTCCGCCTTTGTTACCAAAAGTTACCTCATAGAAATTCTTATCGGCAAGATCCTTTTTGATTTCGTAATCATTCACTCTCGCTTTAAACTCGCTATAAGCACTGGAGCTAGTGTTTTCGAACTCAATGGTTTCAGCTGAATTAGAGAACTGTAGCATTTTTTCTTCATCAGTTCCAGCGATTTCCTTGTTCTTCACCTTTACTCGGTTTTCAATTTTCTTATCGTCTGAAGCAAGTTTTGCCCATCTTACTTTATCAATTGAAAGGTCTACATGGTCAGTAGTATAGAACCATCCTTTCCAGAACCAATCTAAATCAACCGCTGAAGCATCTTCCATTGTTCTGAAGAAGTCTGCTGGCGAAGGATGTCTGAAAGCCCATCTCTCAGCATATGTTTTGAATGCGTAATCGAATAACTCAGGTCCCATTACTGTCTCTCTCAAAATATTAAGAGCTGTTGCTGGCTTTGCATAAGCGTTATTACCGAATTGAAGAATTTGCTCGGAATTAGTCATAATCGGTCTGATTCCTTCTTTATCACCTTTCATGTAATCAACAATTTTCTCCGCCGGACCTCTTTTAGATGGATATGCAGGATCCCATTCTTTTTCAGTCAGGTACTGAACGAAAGTGTTTAGTCCTTCATCCATCCATGTCCATTGTCTCTCATCAGAGTTGATGATCATTGGGAAGAAATTATGTCCTACCTCATGGATGATCACACTCATCATACCATACTTAAGCTGAGGAGTATAGTATCCGTTAGGTTCAGGTCTTCCGTAGTTGAAGCAAATCATTGGGTATTCCATTCCAATAGAAGCAGAATGAACTGAAATAGCTACTGGATATGGATAATCAACTGTATAATGAGAGTAAGTCTTTAGTGTTTGTGCAACAATAGGTGTTGAAAACTCTTCCCAAAGAGGATTTCCTTCTTTTGGATAGTAAGACATTGCCAATGGAGTTTTTTCGTCAAGCTGAACTGCCATTGCATCCCAGATGAATTTCCTTGAACAAGCAAAAGCGAAATCTCTTACATTATCTGCTTCATATACCCAAGTGCTGGTTTTGTCTGACCTAACTTTTTCTTTAGCAGTTGCCTCTTCCTGAGTAACAATGATTACAGGTTTGTCAAATGTCTTCTTAGCCTTTTCAAATCTTTTGATCTGGTCTGATGTTAGTACATCTTTTGGGTTTTGAAGTGATCCTGTAGAAGCAACAATGAAATCAGAAGGCACTGTAATGCTCACTTTATAGTCACCAAATGTCAAAGCAAACTCCCCTCTTCCAAGGAATTGCTTGTTTTGCCATCCTTCTACATCATCATAAACAGCCATTCTTGGGAACCACTGAGCGATAGTATATAAGTAATTTCCATCTTCAGGAAAGAATTCAAAACCAGATCTACCACCAACTTTCATTCTGTCATTGATGTTGTAATTCCATTTAATTTTGAATGTATAGCTTTCGCCAGATTTTAATGGCTCTTGCAAAATGATTCTCATCATTGTCTGATTTCTGTAAGCATCCAATGCCTTTCCAGAAGCATCTGTTACGCTAGACACATTGTAACCACCTTCATAATCAAAGTTTCGAGCTACTTTTTGTAATGCTTTTCCGCTGTAAGAGTTTTCTAATTTACCTGTTGAAATTTTAGGAGTATTAGAGTCTTGTGCTCTCATATTTTGATCAAGCTGTACCCATAGATACTCAAGATCATCAGGTGAATTGTTGGTATAAGTGATGGTTTCTGACGCATCAATTGTCTGGTTCTTGTCATCCAATGTTACATCAATCACATAATCAGCCTTCTGTTGCCAGTAATCTTTACCTGGCGCTCCTGAAGCAGTTCTGTAAGAATTTGGTGTGGGAAGAGTTGTACCAAGTTGCTCGAACTTTTGTCCCCACTCTTGTGCGTTAACTACTGAGTAGCCTAATACACAGATTAGTAATAAGTAAGCTCTTTTCATTATTTATTATTAGAAATCACCAAAATTTTGCGTCAAGCATCAGCATGATCGCTACACCGGCAATGGCCGAGGAGATGAAAAACTTCCAGTCTCTGCGGCTTATACCTAAAATAGAAACCGCAATAAAAGTAATTGCCATAAAAACCAGAACAATTATTATTTGACCGACTTCTAATCCTATATTAAAGGCAAAAAGAGGTGTAACAATGGAATCCTCCTGACTTAGTATTTGTTTGAGGTAATTTGAAAAACCCAGACCATGGATCAATCCAAAGAAACCGGCATAGAGATAGTTGAAAGATATTTTTCTTGCGTTGTAACTGCTAAGATCTTTAACAAAGAGATTAGATAGAGATGTGATTAGAATCGTGACAGGAATAAGAAATTCGATTACACTTGAATCGAAATTCACGTACCTTACCGTGGCAAGCGCCAATGTAATGGAATGACCAACCGTGAATGCTGTGACAAGAATTAATACCTTCTTCCATTCTGTAGTACTGTAAATTGCGCAAAGGGCAACTACAAATAAAATATGATCATAACCGTTTACATCAAGGATATGCTCAAGACCTAATTCAAAGTATAATCTAAAAAGTGACATTTCTATATTCGCTACCTGATGTTAATTAATCAAATTCGGGTTCTATTCTCTAAATTGAACTCGCTAAAATAAGAAAATTTAAATAGCATGATCTGTAATATACTGTTAAGTTATGTCCTGATAGTTGCACACCCATTTCATATTTCAGTTACTGAAATAGAATTTGATCAGGATGCCAAGGCAATTGAGATCGCACAAAAGATATTTATTGATGATTTAGGCGAGGTAATCAAAGACAAGGATGGTCAGGAATTTAACTTGTTTCAGGCACCTGGGAATGAGGAAGCTACTATAGCCATTAAAGAATATGTAATGGCAAATTTTGAGGTGATCATCAATGAAAAGCCAAAAGACATTAATTTTCTTGGGATTCAGGTTGAAGAAGATGTGATGTGGTGTTTTATGGAAATTGAGAATGTCAAAAAACTGAAGAATATAAAGGTTAATTCCTCTATTCTGACAGAGCTATTTGATGATCAGATGAATTTAATACATGTTAAAGCCTTTGGAGAAACCAAAAGCATGCGTCTTCACTTCAATGAGCTTTCAGATCAGATTGATTATTAGTTTTCAAATGTGAAGGGCTGAAAACTTACAAGTTTGTCGGTCCCTAATAATCTTTCATCAGGTAATTCATACCAGGTTCTGGCAGATGGAATTTTCATTGAACCAACTGTTAACTCACCTTCAAGGCTAATGAATTCCCCCTTTTCCGGATTATCATTTTTAATAAAACGATAAGCGGTCATTCTAAAACTCTCTCTGTCAATCATAAAGTCCCAGGTATCTTTCTCATAAACCACCTGGATGATGTATTGCTCTTCTTGAGATTCTTTCAGCTTTATATTATCTGGCTTATCGTGATGGAGCTTCATTGGAAGTCCCCATAAATAGGTGTAGTAGTTTCTTAGTGTTTCCACTCTATCACAATTGACATCACCAGTTTCAATAAAACATGAATCCATTAGCATCCCATGCAATTCAGTATCATTTCTGTTGATTTTGAAATAACCTTTAGAGTTATCTATCCAAACAGTCGTATTTCGAACAGTTCCATCAGGTCTACTCTCTTCAAATTTTAGTTCACCAGAGAAATTAGGCCATTGATTGTTTGGATCATGATACTCTATTGATTTCGCAAGCACCTCTTCAACCGTAAGATTTTGACTTAAGAGAATAGGACAAGCGACTATTAGAAAAATTGGGATAAGAAGATTTTTCATAATATCAATTTATAGGAGTACCATTTTTTTCGAACCATCTGCAGAAGTGAGTGATCTCACATTTTTCGCATTGAGGTTTTCTGGCAAGACAAGTATATCTACCGTGAAGTATTAACCAGTGATGTGCTTTTGGAATTTGTTCTTCCGGAATGTTTTTGACGAGCTGTTTTTCAACCTCAAGAGGCGTTTTGGCATTTTGAGTGACTAAGCCCAATCTTTTAGAAACCCTGAATACATGAGTATCAACAGCCATAGTTGGCTTATTGAAAATAACAGAAGCTACCACGTTTGCGGTTTTTCTGCCTACTCCAGGTAATTTCTGGAGCTCTTCTACGGTCTCTGGAATTTGAGAATTGAAATCTTCTACCAACATTTTTCCAAGACCCAGAAGGTGCTTGGTTTTGTTACTGGGATAGGAGACACTTTTAATAAAAGGAAAAACCTCATCAAAATTACTGGCGGCAAGGTGTTCTGGTGAAGGAAATTCTTCAAATAAAGCCGGTGTGACTTTATTGATTCTTTCATCAGTGCACTGTGCGCTTAGCACAACAGCTACCAGTAACTCAAAAGGTTTAGTGTAATTGAGTTCCGTCTCCGGTTCTGGAAGATTTTCAGTAAAATGTTTGAAGAAAGCCGCGTAACGCTCTTTTTTCTGCATCTAATTCCGTGATTACTTGATCACGGAAAGGTCGGTAAATTTTTTTGAATAATTCAAAATATTATTAACCGCTTGCTTACCAGGTTTCATAAGGTTTTCATCCAACATGGATTTCATATCCTTCAGTTCGTTATACATTTCCTGTAAACCCGGATTGCACATTAGTGCATCTCTTATTTCATTGTTTTCGGCTTCTGATGTTTCCTCATAGATAAATCTAACTAGGTCATTTTCGGTAAAAATTTTTGTCATAGGCGATATTTGTTTTATCCATTTTCTTTCTCAGGTTAATGAGAGCATATCGCATTCTCCCCAAAGCCGTATTAATGCTTACCCCTGTGTTTTCAGCAATTTCCTGAAAGCTCATCTGCATATAATGCCTCATTATTAACACTTCCTTCTGAGCCTCAGGTAATTCCTGAATTAATCGCTTCAGAAGAGCATAAGTATCATTCTTTATTTGCTTGGATTCCATTGAATCCTCGGAGAAATCAAGCGTGTTAAACACATTGCTTCCATCCTCCATTACAATAGTTGGGTAACGCTTAGCTTTTCTGAAATAATCTATGGCCAAATTATGCGCGATCCTTAGGATCCAGGGTAGAAATTTACCTTCCTCATTGTATTTGCCGCGTTTGATCGTGTTGACGGCTTTAACAAAGCAGTCTTGTAATAAATCCTCCGCAACATAGGTGTCTTTAACAATAAGATAGATTGTTGTAAAAACCCTGTTCTTGTGCCTGTTTACTAATTCTGAAAAGGCCTCTTCGTTACCTCCTTTGTACAACGACAGTAGCTGGCTGTCATTTAATGCACTACTATTCATAAAATACCTGTTTTGTTAACGTAGAGGTCTATATCATATTGTCAGGGTTTGTGTGGAAATAGTATTTTTTTTAATTACAACGATTTCAAAACTATGGATTTATCTGTAATCATCAAAAAATTCTAAAATTTTTTGGAGACTTTTGTCGGATATTTTTCGAACTCACCGACTAGAACCACAGTTGTATCTAACTAAGACAAGCATTGTTCTCAAAAGGTTGGAATCAATCGAAAAAAAATTAAAATTTTTCAAAATCAAACCAACTATGCCTCATGCTTAGTTACTATATGAGACAACCTTAATTACATAAACCCCCTAATTTGGGAACAAAAAAATATGTGATTGCCGTTGTTTTTTAACATTTTTGGTTTCGTTTTCGCACAACAACAGGATGCAGACAGAAGTACAGGAAGAAGTGAATATTGATCAATTAGATCCAAAGAAATACATCATCATAAAGGGCGCCAGGGTTAATAACCTGCAGAATCTAAGTGTTGCAATTCCAAGAAATAAATTGGTAGTAATCACTGGACTTTCTGGTTCTGGTAAGTCTTCATTAGCATTTGACACCTTATTTGCAGAGGGTCAAAGAAAATATGTAGAAAGTTTGAGTAGTTACGCCAGACAATTCCTCGGAAGAATGGAAAAACCTGAGGTTGACTACATTAAAGGAGTTGCTCCTGCCATAGCAATTGAGCAAAAAGTTAACACCAGAAACCCAAGATCCACTATTGGAACAACCACTGAAATATATGATTACCTGAAACTTCTATTCGCAAGAGTTGGAACCACATACTCTCCAATCAGTGGTAAAAAAGTGACTAGAGACACGGTTACTTCTGTAGTAGATCACATATTTGGTCATGAGGAAGGCGCCAAAGTTACCATCTCATGTCCATTAGAAATCCAGAATGGCCGGGCAACTGATAAGGAACTGGAACTTTTGATGAGTAAAGGATATACCAGAGTAATTCATAAAGACACAGTAACCTTTATTGAAGATCTGTTAGAGGTCGGTGAGATAGATAAGAAGAAACTCGAAATCCTAATAGACAGAGCAGTAGTCAATAAAGAAGATGAACAGAGCCAATTTAGGCTTGCAGATTCCGTGCAGACTGCTTTTTATGAGGGACATGGAACTTGTATTGTAGAAGTTCAGGGCCAAAAGAAACAATCTTTCTCAGACAAATTCGAGTTGGATGGAATGACATTTGAAGAGCCGAGTGTTAATTTCTTCAGTTTTAATAACCCTTATGGTGCATGTAGAAGATGCGAAGGGTTTGGTAGAATTCTTGGTATTGATCCGGATTTGGTGATGCCAGATAAGAGTCTATCGGTTCATGAAGGTGCAATAGCCCCGTGGAGAGGTGAAACTATGAAAATGTGGCTTAGAGAGCTGGAGCGAAATGCCATGGAGTTTGACTTTCCAATTCACAAACCGGTAAATGAGCTTAGCAATGAACAAATGCAGTTGCTATGGACGGGAAATGAATATTTTGGCGGTCTCCATGAATTCTTTAAACACCTGGAATCTCAAACTCATAAAATCCAATATCGGGTAATGCTCTCCAGATACCGAGGTAAAACAAATTGTCCGGAATGTAGAGGAACAAGATTAAGGCAAGATGCTGATTATGTGAAGATAGCGGATAAATCTATCTCTGACATTGTCTTGATGCCGGTAGATAAATTGATTCCATTTTTCAAGACAATGGAGTTGACTGACCAGGAGCATAAAGTTGCCAAAAGAATTCTACAGGAAATTCAAAGCAGACTAGCATATCTGGGAGAGGTTGGACTAGGTTATTTGACTTTGAATAGATTGACTTCTACCCTATCCGGGGGTGAATTCCAAAGAATTAAACTTGCAACTTCTTTAGGTAGTGCTTTAGTTGGTTCAATGTATATTCTTGATGAGCCAAGTATAGGTTTACACCCAAGAGATACAGATAGACTAATCAATGTTCTAAATACATTAAGAAATATTGGTAACAGTGTAATAGTAGTGGAACATGAAGAAAAGATCATGGAAGCTGCTGATCAAATTATAGATATTGGACCTGGTGCCGGAACACACGGCGGAACCTTAGTTTTCCAGGGGGATGGCGAGGATATAAAGACTGAAAAAGTCTCTCATACAGCCAGATTCCTTAATGGAACAGATACAATTGATGTTCCGGAAATAAGAAGAAAATGGAACCAAAGCATTAAAATCTTTGGAGCCCGGGAGAATAATCTTCAAAACATCGATGTAGAGATACCAATGGGTGTTTTATCAGTAATCACTGGAGTTTCTGGGTCTGGTAAATCCACGCTGATTAGGAAAATTGTATATCCATCAATTGGGAAGATATTAGGAACTGCTACCGAAGCGACTGGTAAGTTTGATCGCTTAGAAGGTGATTACAAACAGATTACTCAAATAGAGTTTGTGGACCAGAATCCAATTGGAAAAAGTTCAAGGTCAAACCCTGTCACTTATGTGAAAGCTTATGATGCAGTTAGGCAGTTATTTGCAGAGCAGCAATTGGCCAAACAACGAGGCTATAAACCAGCACATTTTTCATTCAATGTAGAAGGCGGAAGATGCGAAACCTGCCAGGGAGAAGGTACGGTTAAGATTGAAATGCAATTCATGGCTGATATTAACCTTACTTGTGAAAATTGTAAAGGGAAACGATTTAAAAAGGAGGTTCTGGATATTCAGTACAAAGAAAAAACCATTAGCGATATATTAGATCTGACTGTGGAAGAAAGCCTTGAGTTTTTCAAAGAAAAGCCAGCTTTGGTTAACAAGTTAAAGCCACTATATGATGTTGGGCTAGGTTATGTCACGCTCGGTCAATCTTCTAGCTCCTTAAGTGGAGGTGAGGCACAAAGAGTAAAATTAGCTTCCTTTTTAGGTAAAAATACAGCTGCAAAAGGTGAACATATCCTATTCATTTTTGACGAACCAACTACTGGTCTTCATTTTAATGATATCAAAAAACTTCTCGATTCAATCAATGCGTTGGTCAATACAGGGCACTCGGTAGTGATTATCGAACACAATACCGAAATTGTTAAAAGTGCCGATTGGATTATTGATCTTGGACCGGAAGGTGGCGAAAACGGAGGGACTGTATGTTTTTCTGGCACTCCGGAGGAAATGGTGAAACTAACTGGAAATCACACTGCTGACTTTTTGAAAGGTAAGGTTTAATTCATTACGGCTTTTTAGCGAAGAGTGAACTAATTATTGTTTATTTGCAATCTTCAAACCCAGGAATGAGCGTAATGCACATTTTGAAATTAATGCTTGAAAACGATGAGAAAAAAAATTGTTGCTGGTAACTGGAAAATGAACAAAGACCTTCAGGAAGCTAATATCCTGGCGTCTGAAGTGGTAAACATGGTGAAAGATGAAGTTATGACTGATACTGTAGTTGTAATGTGCACGCCATTTGTTTATCTAAACAAAGCTTTAAAATTAACAGACGGATCAAAGGTTCAAATAGGAGCTCAAAACTGCAGCGAACATGCTTCAGGAGCTTACACTGGTGAGATTAGTGCGCCAATGCTCAAATCTATTGAAGTACCGTATGTAATCATCGGGCATAGCGAAAGAAGAGAATATTTCTCTGAGACAAACGAACAATTGGCAGCAAAAGTTAATATCGCTCTTGAAAATGAATTAATTCCAATCTTCTGCTGTGGAGAAAGCCTTGAAACCAGAGAATCTGGAAACCATTTTGATTTTGTATGTAATCAGCTGACTGAGAGTCTTTTCCATTTAAGTGCTGAGGACCTGGGAAAAGTTGTAATTGCTTATGAGCCAATCTGGGCAATTGGAACTGGTAAAACAGCTTCTGCAGAACAAGCTCAGGAAATGCATGAGAAGCTAAGAGCACACCTTGCTTCTAAATATGGCGACTTGGCTGAAGAAATTTCAATTCTTTACGGAGGTAGTGTAAAACCTGGAAACGCAGAAGAGATTTTTGCAGGTAAAGATGTCGATGGAGGACTGATTGGCGGTGCTTCTCTTGAATCCAGAGGATTTGTAGATATCGTGAAATCAATTTAAGATGCATTTTTTTAGTGCCATTCTTTCATTAATGATATTATTTGAGGCTCCAGAAGAGCCTCAAATTGATTTTTGCGATGTGTATGGTGCAATTTATGTAGCTGAATTTCCTGAAAGAGCTGATGTTTTGGTTTATGAAGAGTCGTCAGAAGCATTTGCCAGAATGATCATATTTGAAGAAAACAGTCAAATCATGGCTGATAAACCAGGTAAATGGTACTTCACAGATAATCCTGATTTTGCCCGATACTCAGTATACTTCACAGAAAGAAGAGGAGCTGCTGACTTCAGTGTATATTTTACAGATTTTGAATCTCTAGCCGGTTGTTCTCTATGAATTTTATTGAACTCGAAGTAATTGCTAACCCAGAAATCAGTGAGATAATCCTCGCAGAACTTTCTCAATTACCATTTGACACGTTTGAAGAAACAGACTCTGGAATCAAAGCATATACGGAGGAGGATTCGTTTAACATAGAGGCTATTGAAGAAATTATCAATAGATATAAAGCACTTGGAGACATTCAATATTCCACAAAGTCGATCGAAAAGGTAAACTGGAATGAAGAGTGGGAAAAGAACTTTAGCCCTATCAAAGTTCATGATCAAATACATGTACGGGCCACTTTTCATGATCCGGATGACTCATTTCCATATGAGATCATAATTGAACCAAAAATGTCCTTTGGGACAGGTCATCATGATACCACCCACCAGATTCTTCAGGCACAGTTAGAAATAGATCACAAGGACAAAATTGTTCTTGATGCTGGAACAGGAACAGGTATCTTGGCAATCATGGCCAAAAAGCTGGGAGCGTCGAAAGTATATGCCAATGATATTGACCAATGGTGTGTAGATAATAGTCATGAAAATTATTCGTTGAATAACTGCCAGGATGTTGTCACAGAGCTAGGTACGGTTGAGATATTTGATAATTTGAAGGTTGATGTGTTACTAGCAAATATTAATAAGAATGTTCTGTTGAGTGAGATGTCAATATATAGCTCCTTGTTGAATAATGGTGGTATTATCGTATTTAGTGGCTTTTATGAAGATGATGTGAAAGATATTACAGCGGCTGCAGCAGAGAACAATATCACCATCCAAAGACATACAGTTCAGAACAAATGGGCTGCCGCGGTTGGTATTAAATCATAGTGTGAATTGAATTTGGGAACCAATTCGCTAAATTTAAGTACAATTACATAGTATGAGTACAAAAAGGATATTTGTGTTATTAGCATTCCTCGCTATTGCTCCTCTGGCAAAAGCGCAATTATTCTTCTATTCCGGTGACTCAATAAGCTTTCCAAAAGAGGTAATCAATGTCTTAAACAGAATCGATACAGAATCTGCCAGAAAGGTGGCTTATGACTTCAGAAGTGTTTGGGATTATGAGATTACAAATGAACAAAGAAGTTTAGTTCTACGAATCAGCGAGAAAATGGTGGAAAGAAGACTTCAGGTAAGACCCTATCATGAGTACTTCTTCGGATATCTCACCTATGCTGTTAAACAGAAAGGTATCAATGAATATCAGCTAACCAAAGTTCTTACCATCACCAAAGAAGCGGTATATAATTACAACAATGAAGAACTAAAGAAATTTTTATTATCCCTCAACCTGTATTTTGCCAGGGAGTATCTTTATTGGGGACGTGATAACTATACAAAGGCAGTTGGAGGAGTTTATACTTTTGAGTCGATTGGTGAAATTACTTCGAGTGACGCCAGTTTCACAGGGGATGAGTTTGTTGCAGAAGAAACCCAAATTGACACTTCGGAATTTGTAACAGAAGAAGAAGTTCAGAGTTTTGGAAATGATGACCAAAGTTCTGACGATTGGGCTAATGACCCATGGGGAAATGATCAAAGCAGTGATGATTGGGCTAACGATCCATGGGGAAATGATCAGAGTAGTGACGACTGGGCCAATGACCCTTGGGGAAACAACGACCAAACTGATGATGTTTGGGGAAACAATGATCAGACTGATGACGTTTGGGGCAATTCGAGCAACGATGACTGGGCCAATAATGATCCCTGGGCGAATGATCCCTGGGGAAATTCTCAACAGCAGACAACAAACCAACCTCAAAGGGAAAGCTTTACACCTGCCATAAAAGACTATGTTTATGAGGCAAAGTCCAAATATCTGGAGCCACAGTTAACAGGTCCTATACTGAATCTTGACAGCACTGATATTGTGATGGTTACAGATATTGATTCCATGATCATTGAAGGTACTTCTGGACAGTATGAATTGAAAGGACATGCTTTTGTTGGAAATGGAGGGAAGAGTTATTGGCCAGGAGAATTAAAAGTAATGCAAGGAGCAGAGATTGAATTTGGCAAATATTACTTTGAGGTAGATGAAGCCGAATTATGGACCCCAAATGCAACGATTACATTTCCAGACTTTTTTGAAGGTGAGGCTCAGGGTTTATACAGGTTTAAAAGTGTAAGAACACGTAGGAAAAAGGATAAACCATTTCCATATTTTGAATCATACAATGCGGACCTGGTAGTGAATTTACCATTTGATAAGGTTAAGTATACCGGAGGTCTAGCCTTCCAGGGGAATAAAATGTATGGTAAAGCAATCTCAAGAGAAAAAGGAACACTTGAGATTGTGGATGGAAAAGGAAGGAAGCTGATTGCCAAGTCGATAGCATTTTCATTCGTAGATTCTCTAATTACATCACTTGATGCAGAAGTAACAATTGTGCATGGATCGGATTCTATTACTCACCCAAGCGTAAAGCTGAAATATGATCCTGCAACTTATTTATTGGAATTAGATAAGTCTGTTGGAAATTACAAAAACTCAGCTTTCCAATCTTCATTTTACAAAATGAGTTTTCATACAGATGAGATTGTTTGGGATATGAGCACAGATAGTATGAATATCTCCATCAACTCTGCAAGAAACCTAATTCCTACTGTTTTCATTTCAGACGATTACTTCTCCGCTTCCCGATTCAGGAAATATGGATCCGGACTTGGGTTTCATCCTGTCATTGTTTGCGTAAATTATGCTAATAAGTATAATGCACGGACATTTTATATAGATGAGATTATCAATGAGCACAAGATCACAGAATCACAAGCTCTTGAAATGGCCAGCATGCTTAGCAAACATGGTTACGCCACATATAACAGGGAACAAAGACAACTTACATTACTGGATCAGGCTTACCAGGATTATAAAGCCAACTACAGAAAATCAGATTATGATCATTTATTGATCGCTTCATTAATTGATTCTTCACCTAATGCAACAGTCAATTTTAATGATGATCTATTGACCATCAGAGGAATCGATGAGTTCTATTTGTCGGAGGATAGAGATTTAAGAATTGAACCTGATAGTGGAGTATTGGTACTTGGCAGAAACAGACTTTTAGAATTTGATGGACTTATCAACGCCGGTGATTTCCAATACACTGGAAGAGGGTTCACATTTGATTATGACCAGTTTCTAATTTCAATGCCTACAATTGATTCCATTACTATCCAGGTTACATTCCCAGACTCTTTACAAGATAACTCCAGAGAACCTGCAGAAAAGGAACAATTGGGTAACCACATCATGAATACTTCTGGGACGCTGTTTTTAAATGAGCCGCAAAACAAATCAGGTTTATCAGAGAAGGCATCATACCCTTACTTCGTATCAGATTCCGAAGCGGTAGTATACTTTGATAGTCCGGAATATTTGGATGGCGCCTATGACAAATCGATTAAGTTCATTGTGCCTCCTTTTGAAATGGATAGTGTCAACAAAGATGATGTTGGCGGAATTGTCTTTCAAGGAAGATTGGTTTCGGGAATATTCCCTGAGTTTGAGGAAGAATTGGTGATCATGCCTGATAAAACATTGGGATTTACCCATGATGTACCACAAGAAGGATACAACCTGTACAATTCCGGGGCGAAAATATATGATCATATCAATTTAGATGGGAATGGAATCAGAACAAGTGGACAACTCGACTATCTCACTACCTCCATTCATTCCGGAGACTTTGTGTTCTACATGGACTCTGTAACAGCCTATGGTACACATGGAAAGATTGAACCAGGAAATTATCAGGGAGCCTCCTATCCACAGGCAAGGCTTGGAGCATTTAGCATGAAATGGCTTCCTAAAAAGGACAGCATGTACATTGCCAACATTGGTGAGGCGTTTAGTTTCTACAACAATACGGCAACACTGGATGGAGAAGCTAACGTGACAAAACTTGGTGTATTTGGCTCTGGTACAATGTTAACAAGGGGCTCCAGATCTTTTTCTGAAGAACTGAGCTTTAGTGAATTTGAATATTCCGCTCGTCATGCTGATTTTGAAGTACTAACAGATGATCCGGAGAAACCCGCAATGGCCGGAGATGACATTTCTTTGAGGTTTGACCTAATACAAAACTCAGCGGACATTTCTCCGGAAAACTCAGGGGTTGCAGCAATTAGCTTTCCTTATGCTCAAATGAAGACATCAATCACTGAAGCATTCTGGGATCTTGCCGATTCGGTAGTGACCATGAGAAAACCGGCAACTGTAGATATTGAAGACTCCTATTTTTACTCTACACGAACAGAGCTTGACTCATTAGTTTTCAACGCTGAGGAAGCAGTTTATGACATCAATACATATGAGTTAGATATCAAAGGAATTCCTTACATCATCGTTGCTGATGCAAAAATTACTCCATCTAATGGCGAAACAACAATTCTGGAAAACTCAGAATTAACGCCATTTGAAGATGCTACGGTAGTAATAGATACTTTAAATGGATATCACAGACTCTTTGACGCCAACATTAAGATTCTGAGTCGGAATAAGTTTGAGGGATTTGGAACGTACGAGCTGACAACTGCGGCTTTAGATACGTTTGAGATCAAGTTCAACAGTTTTGAACTTAAGAATGTCAAGATTGATAGCAAGGAGAAAAGATTGATGACGGTATCCGGAGGAGAGATTGTTGAGTCCAATAATGTAGAAGTATCAGCCGGATTCCTGTATCGGGGTTCTGCGACTATGTATGCTTACAAAAAGCCTCTAGAGCTAGATGGGTATGTAAAACTACTTCTCAAGAGTTTCGGAAATGATTATGATCGATGGGTTGTCTATGAAAGGACCGATGCTAGCGTAGATGAAGTGGTTATAGATTTTGATAATTCTCAATTTGAGGAGGGTGATGAATTAATAGCCGGACTGCATTACAGTATAAGAGGAGATATTTATCCAACATTCATTAGCGACAAAAAGGATTATGGTGACCATGATTTATTCACACCATCAGGAGAAATCAGATTCGATGTAGAAAATCAATATTACATCATTGAGACACCTGGTAAAACTGCCGGGGAACAATACGCAGGAAGCACATTTATCTATGATGATGCCACTCAGGATGTGATTTTTGAAGGACCTTTTAATTTTTCACATGCCACTGAAAAAGGTTATTCAATCTCCTCTACTGTACTTGGAAACGGAAACGCAAAAGACGAACAGTTTGAGATGGATGCGTTTATTACGCTTGATTTCGGCATTCCATTGTCCATTACTGATGAAATGAGCTTCGATTTAACAGATCTAATTGAGAGAATTGGGTCTTCCGTAGCACATGACAATAGTATAGAATTAATGTACAATCTGGCCAATTTGATTGGAGAAGAGGCAACCAGAGAGTACGAAGAAAAAGGCCTAAAAACCTACATACCTTTAAATGAAACTTCTGAGGAGCTACTGAAAACTTTTGTTTTTTCTAATGTCCATCTAAAATGGGATAAGGATAATAGGGTTTGGTACAATACTTCCAAAATAGGATTGTCAAATGTAAGATCCACTGATATAAATGCGAGCATGAATGGCTTCATGGAAATCTCACAAAATGATTCAGGGCTGGATTTGATTAATATTTTCCTTCAGCCAGCAGCGGGAACATGGTACTTCATTGGTTATGAAGATCATCATCTGTTCTTAATTTCTTCGAACCCTGATTTCAATGCAGATATAGAAGCTAAATCCAACAATGGAACAGCAAAACCAGGAGAATTGGTATTGCTTACTGCTGAAATAAATGAAGTTCTGGGATTCATAAACAACTTCAGAAGTAACCACATGGGAATAGACGATCCATACAATCTTGAACTTCCGGATGACATCCAATTAGAGGATGACGAGAACTTTGATACTATCGAGGAGGAAGATGAAGATGACGATGGTTTTGGATTCTAATTCTATTCCACCAAATTTGCCACTCACAATAATCCAAAAGTAATTAAGTATGCAAGCATTAGATTATATCCAATCTAACAAAGATCGATTTCTGGAAGAACTAATTGATCTACTTAAAATCCCTTCAGTAAGTGCTGATTCCAAATTCAAGGGAGATGTAAGAAAAGCAGCTGAATTCATTCAAAAGAAATTGATGGATGCCGGAGCTGACTCTGCAGATATTGTAGAAACAGCAGGCCATCCTATTGTTTACGGCGAAAAAATGTTGGATGAAAAACTACCAACAGTGCTTGTATATGGTCACTATGACGTTCAGCCCGCTGATCCATATGAATTATGGGACTCTCCTCCTTTTGAGCCTGTAATCAAGAATGAAAGAATCTATGCAAGAGGTGCATGTGACGACAAAGGTCAGATGTACATGCACATTAAGTCTTTTGAAGCACTAATGAGCAATAATGAGCTTCCGTGCAATGTTAAATTCATGATTGAAGGTGAAGAGGAAGTTGGATCTGATAACCTTGAAGCATTCGTCAGAGAAAATAAAGAAAAGCTTGCTGCAGACGTAATCCTTATTTCTGATACCGGGATAATTGATAACGATAATCCGTCAATTACTGTGGGACTAAGAGGTCTAAGCTACGTTGAAGTTGAAGTTACAGGACCAAATAGAGACTTACATTCAGGAATGTATGGAGGAGCTGTAGGTAACCCGATCAATATCCTATGCGATATGATTGCAAAGCTTCAGAACGAGAAAGGTGAAATTACAATTCCTGGATTCTATAAAGATGTAGAGGTACTTTCGGATGACCAAAGAGCTCAAATGGCTAAAGCACCATTCAACCTTGATCATTATAAGAAGGAATTAGATATTGACGATGTAAAAGGAGAGGAAGGATACTCTACTCTTGAAAGAACTGGTATCAGACCAACATTAGACGTAAACGGAATTTGGGGCGGTTATACAGGCGAGGGAGCAAAAACAGTATTGCCATCAAAAGCATACGCGAAGATTTCTATGAGATTGGTTCCAAACCAGAGCAGCGAAGAAATTACTAAGCTATTCACAGATCATTTTATGAGTCTTGCTCCTGCTTCAGTAAAAGTAAAAGTGACTCCTCACCACGGTGGAGAGGCAGCTGTAGTATCTACTGGATCTGTTGGCTACAAAGCTGCAGAGCAAGCAATGACCGATACATGGGGTAAACAACCAATTCCAATGAGAGAAGGAGGAAGTATTCCAATTGTGGCTTTATTCCAGGATGTGCTGAAGTTGGATTCTATTCTGCTTGGTTTTGGATTAGATGAGGATGCAATTCACTCTCCAAATGAAAGTTACGGTCTGTTTAATTACTACAAAGGCATAGAAACAATTACAATGTTCTACAAGCACTTTGCTGAAATGTCGCGATAACGGCAAGTAGATCTTAACTAATAAAAACACTGATCGTATATAATTGCGGTAAAACTGATCAGCAATGAAGAATTTGATTTTTGTATTAGCCCTGCTTCCTAATCTGTTGCAGGCACAAATTCTGGAGCCATCAAAGTGGTCCTACGAACTTTCTAATTCAGATGCGAAAGCAGGCGATGAAGTGGAACTTATTTTCAATGTCACGATTGATGATGAGTGGTATTTATATTCATCCTCAGGATTTGATCCGGATCTGGGACCAGTTCCAACAACATTTGAATATGAATTGAATGATTCTTTTGAGCTGATTGACAGTGTGAAACCGATCGATCACAAGATCAAATACGATGAAATCTGGGCTGGTGATATAGCCTACTTTATTGGAAAGGCTCAGTTTCGACAGAAGATTAAGATCCTGAAAGATGACTTTGTGATCAAAGGAGCCTATGAATTTCAGGTTTGTACTGACGTTACTGGCAAGTGTATTCCTGGGGATGGTGATTTTGAAGTGAAGGGGATTGCTCAAGAAACTATTGTTGATGAGTCAGAATCACCAGAAGATCAAGGTTTAATTTGGTTTATGTTGTTGGCATTTGGAACAGGCCTAGCAGCGCTGGTTACGCCATGCGTATTCCCAATGATACCTATGACAGTATCATTTTTCCTAAAAGATGATAATAAGGATAAGAAAACAGGGTATCGAAAGGGGATAATATTCGGGGTTTCGATAATTCTGATTTATACAATTTTAGGAACGGCTTTTGCCTTTATTTTAGGTCCCGAAGGGCTTAATGCAATGGCAACTCATTGGCTGCCTAATGTATTCATCTTCATTATTTTCATCATTTTTGCACTTAGTTTTCTTGGCTTATTTGAGATTACTCTTCCAAGCGGGTTTGTTAATAAGGTTGACGCTAAAGCAGACCAGGGTGGATTGGTAGGAGTTTTTTTTATGGCTTTTACTCTGGCTCTTGTTTCATTTTCATGTACAGTTCCAATTGTAGGTAGTGTATTAGTATTATCGGCTGGAGGTGCATTTGTGAAACCAATACTGGGGATGCTGGCATTTTCTGCAGCTTTTGCATTGCCATTTACTTTGTTTGCAATCTTCCCGGAGTGGTTAAAATCCCTTCCTAAATCAGGAGGATGGTTGAACAGTGTTAAAGTAGTTCTTGGTTTTCTAGAACTTGCACTGGCACTTAAATTCTTAAGTATTGCTGATCAAGCATATCACTGGCATATATTGGACCGTGAAATCTATTTGTCACTCTGGATTGTGATTTTCACTCTATTAGGATTTTATCTATTGGGAAAGATTACCATGCCACATGATTCAAAAAGCGAAAGAACTTCTGTTGGAGGATTAATGATCGCAATTTTGATTTTTTCATTTGTTGTATACTTGATTCCAGGAATGTTTGGTGCTCCATTAAAGGCGTTGGCTGGTTATCTGCCGCCCCAAAGTACTTTAGATTTTGATATACAGGCTCCTACAGAAGTTTCAACCAGTGAAAGTATAGCTGAGATTGAAGGATGTGAGCCACCTAAATACACTGATTTTTTAAAGATGCCTCACGGTATTCAGGGTTATTTTGATTACGATCAGGCGATAGCATGCGCAAAAGCCCAGAATAAGCCCTTATTTATTGATTTTACTGGTCATGGGTGTGTTAATTGCAGAGAAATGGAGGCAAGAGTTTGGTCTGACCCACAGGTGTTAAAGAGGTTGAAGGAAGATTTTGTGGTTGTTGGATTATATGTGGATGATAAAAAGAAACTACCAGAAAGCGAATGGGTCACCTCTACATTCGATGGAAGAGTGAAGAAAACAATTGGCAAGATAAATGCTGATTTCCAGATCTCCAGATACGAAAATAATGCCCAACCGTATTACGTTATTCTAGATGAAAACGAAAAATTATTAGTAAAACCTAAGGCATATGACCTAAATGTTTCTAATTTTGTTCAGTTTTTAGAAAAAGCTAAAGAAGCCTACAACAAATAATAACCCCACCAAGTACACTATTTCCTGTATTTAATTGACGCACCGATGAAAGTGAAATACGTATTTTACGCAGCTCTTGCGATAGTAGTGGTTGGTATGGTTTTCCTGGTGGAGTTCCTACCGAATGGTTTAAATGAAATTGGCGAAAACAAGATCGCTAAGTCAGATATGGTCACGGCAGAAGCCAAGGAACCAAAGAAGCTTTTTGGTATCGTTGTTGATTCTTTGAATGTAGTACAGGATAAGATAAAGCGAAATCAAAACCTTGCAGATATTCTTGTTAAGTACAATGTTGATTTTGTTAAAATCAATGAGCTGGCTAAAAAGTCAAAAAGCGTGTTTGATGTTCGTAAACTCAACTACGGTAGGAAATATACGATCCTTGCAAAACAGGATGGTTTAAATACGGCGACTCACTTTATTTATGAGCCCAATCCATTCGAATATGTTGTCTATCAACTCAAAGACAGTGTAAAGGCATTTAAGCAAGAGAAACCAATAGAGTATAGAGAAAGAGAACTGGTCGCCAAAATAAACTCTTCGATGTACGAGGCTATTCTTGAGCAAGAAGCAAGCCCATTATTGGTTAATAGACTTGTAGATGTGTTCGCTTGGCAAATCGACTTCTTTAGAATACAGAAAGGTGATTCATTTAAGGTGATTTATGAGGAGCAAGTTGTAGATGGTGAAGTAGTAGGGATTGGAAAGATCAAAGGAGCTTATTTCGAGCACTTTGGAAATGCCTATTATGCCATTTATTATAATCAAGGAAGTGGTGTGGATTATTTTGATGAAGACGGTAACTCACTGAGAAAAACATTCCTAAGAGCTCCACTTAACTATACAAGAATTAGCTCCAGATACAGCTTAAGAAGATTTCATCCTGTTCAGAAGCGATATAAAGCACACTTAGGTACTGACTATGCAGCTCCTAGAGGTACTCCAATTAGAACAGTTGGAGACGGCATTATTACAGAAGCCAGATATAAGCGAAATAATGGAAACTATGTGAAGGTGAAGCATAATGCAAATTACACTACTCAGTATTTGCATATGAATAAGATCGCTAAGGGAATTAAGCCAGGGGTGAAAGTGAAACAAGGTCAAACCATTGGGTATGTGGGTAGTACAGGTTTGGCAACCGGACCTCATTTATGTTTCAGATTCTGGAAAAACGGTAGGCAGGTGGATGCATTGAAGGTAGAATTGCCACCTTCACAGCCTATTAAGGAAGAACATAGAGAGGCATATGAGGAGGTTAAGGTTGAAATAATGGCAAGATTAGACGCAATTAACCTGGTCAATGATTCATTTGTAGCAAGCGCAGACTAGGTCAAATTCTCAAAAAAGTATAGTATTTTCTTCTAAAATTGGTATTATCTTACGAGTAAGGCGCAATTCAACGTATAGCATTATGAAAATGAAACCACTGGCATCAATTTTATTGATACTACTATTGAGCAATTTTGCTCAGGCAAATCATATAGCTTCTTCTGACAGCTTAATTAAAATCTCAGGGACTGTATTAAGTGACCTTGATAGTTCAGGGGTGAAGGCAACAATAACCTATCAGAAATTACCATACTATGATGATATGGGAATGGCTTCAGCCAAAGAAGGAACAGGAAATTATGAAATGTTCATGTTGCTAAACACGAAGTACCTTGTTCAGATTAAGGCAGCCGGGTTTGATCCCTGGGAAGGTGAAATCGAAATTCTGGATGAGGATAACAGTGGAGACATGACAAAGCATTTTTCGCTACAGCCCGATAAAGAGCATCAAATTATAAGTCTTGATAACCTTATTTTCGCATCTGGAAAATCTGTAATCAGTAAATCTTCTTACAAAGAGCTAGATGAATTGGTTACCTGGATGAATGAAAGACCTGGCAAGAAAATTCAGCTGGAAGGTCATACTGATTTCGCAGGGAACGCAGTTGCAAACATGAGACTCTCTGAGGATAGAGTTGTTGCAGTTAAAGATTATCTTGTAGAAAAGGGCATTAAGAAGAAAAGAGTTTTGACAAAGGCGTTTGGAGGTACACAACCTATTACCAGGGAAAGAACTTCAGAGGCTAAAGCTTTGAATAGAAGAGTGGAAGTACGAATTTTGAATTAAATTTTTACGCTAGGAAAAGGGAATCGTAGTTTGAGTTTTAAAAATTTAACCAACCAATTAATTATGACTAGATTTTTACTAGTAATTAGTTTCTTAAGTCTAACCATGTTTGATCTTCGAGCACAGGAAACTGTTTACTGGGCAAATGAAGTGATAGATGTTTCTTCAGAGTACTCACCTCTTGAGTATTCCGCTATACAGGCTTTACATAAACCTAATGTATATCCAGCAGGAGGAGACAATCCGAATGCATGGAGACCTAAATCCGAAGATTCAAAAAGCTTCATTATGGTTTCGTTTGAGAAAGCTGTTCAAGCGAAGCAAATTGCCATTGCTGAATCAGAAAACCCTGGTGCAATAACTAAGGTAGTAGCTTATGATCCTGATTACAATGAGTATACACTTTTTGAACTTACTCCAAGAAGCATCCCTCTTCAGCAGAGGTTATTAAACCTATTCTTTGAGGATTTAGCATACCCGATTGAGGCCATCAGAATAGAATTGGATGGATCTCAGGTAGAAGGTTTTAATGCTATTGATGCAATTGGTATTTCTAATTCAAATCTTCCAATCAACGTCTTAATCGATATCGCACAGAACGTAAATCAGGACTTGGAAGTAGAAAAACTAAGTACTAATGTTAATAGTAATTACATTGAGCACTCTCCTCTACTTTCTCCGGATGGCAAAAGATTATACTTCAGTAGACAATATCACCCAGGTAACCAGGGAGGCGTAAATGATAATGAAGACATCTGGTACTCAGAACTAGATCCAGAAACCGGTGAATGGCTACCTGCGAAAAATATTGGAGCACCCCTAAATAATGAAGGGCCAAACTTTATAAGTTCCATAGTTCAGCAAGGCGAAAACACCGTACTTCTACTTGGTAACAGGTATGAGAAGAAAGGAAGAATGGTATCTGGAGTTTCTATGGCTACTATTGATAAAGATGGTAACATTACTCCTCCGGTTAATATTGATATTGAAGATGAGTACAACTACTCAGCGAATGCTGATTTCTTCCTGACATTTGATACTAAATACCTGGTTTCTGCAGTAGAAAGAGATGATTCTTTTGGAGATAGAGACTTATACGTATCGTTCCAAAAGAGAGATGGAACATGGTCTTCTCCTAAAAACTTAGGTCAGACTGTCAATACTATTGCGGAAGAAGCATCACCTTACTTAAGTGTTGATACTAAAACAATGTATTTCTCTACTTCAGGCTTTAAAGGTTATGGAGGAAAAGATATTTACGTAAGTAAGAGATTAGATGATAGCTGGACTAACTGGTCGCCACCTGAGAACCTTGGAAAAGGTATAAACACTACTGGTGATGATGTGTATTTCAATATTCCTACTACTGGAAAGCATGTATACTTCACAAGAGGAGATGTAGATGAGGATACTGATATCTTTAGTTTCAGAGCTGATGACTTCTACATAACTGAGCCAGATCAGCCTTTAATCAATGATACTACTTCGACAACTACTACTGTAGTAGCTGTTGTTGAGGATCCAGTTGATACCGTTCAGACTATCACCGAACCAATAGCTCAGGTTGATACAGTTGAAGTAGTGGAGGAAGTAATCATTACTGTCGCTGGTAAAGTACTTAATGAGAAAACAAAAACTCCGGTAGCAGCAACTGTGTTGGTTGAGAGATTACCGGATGGCGTAGAGCTCGGTACTGTTTCATCAAACCCGGAGACTGGTGAGTATACATTCCAGTTAAAGCCTGGTGCTAGATATGGATTCCTCGCTCAAGCTGATGGATACCTGTCCAGAAACGAAAATATCGACTTAAATGAAACAAATGGTTCTACCAATATCGGAAGAGACCTGTTCTTGACTCCAATTGAAACAGGTGTTGTTGTTGAACTGAATAATATCTTCTTTGATTTCGATAAGTCGGTACTTAAGACTTCAAGTTATCCGGAATTGGAAAGAATCTTAAAGCTATTATCTGACCAAAAGGTTGGAAAGGTTCAAATCTCAGGCCATACGGATTCCACTGGTCCTAATGAGTATAACATGAAGTTATCTGAGAGAAGAGCTAAATCTGTGTATGATTATTTCATCCAGAATGGAATATCTAAGGATAGACTAATCATGAAATTCTTTGGAGAGGAGCAACCAGCAGTACCAAACAGCTCATCAGCAAATAAATCTAAGAATAGAAGAGTTGAATTTAAGGTTGTTGAAGCTATTTAGAAGCAACAGCTAATTCACCATTAATAAGATCATATATGCCCTTTATTCTTTTGCTAGGATAAAGGGTATATGCTTTTCGGAGCTCTATAAGTGCTTTGAAGTAGCTTCCATTATTATAGTTGATAATTGCACTGTTATAATATTGCAATCCTGCAAGCTCCTCTAATTTGATTTTATTAATTCCCTGCTCAGCAAAGATCCTGTTTAAAACAGAATTGTCCGGAATATTTGATTCCTTACTCAACTGAGCATCAATTATTTCCTGCATTTCATTGTCAGATATAACAAATCCATTTAATGGATCTGTAGATTCTATCATTACATCTCGTTCTTCCAGATGTACCATTAATAAAACATGGTAATCAAATTCAATTATAGAATAATCATATCCCAAGTCCTGAAGGAGCATAGCATAAAGTGCAGTACCCGTTAGACAATTGTATTTCTTTTCATCGCTCAATGTCTCTTCAAGAGAAGCGTACTTTTGATAGCGACCTAGCTGTTTCTTGTGGACTAAAGAATACATCTGTCTTAAGAATCTAAGATCGCTGGATGTCTTCTGCTGCTTCACTTGTAGTCTTTCTAAAAGTAACGTGTAATTCTCCGAAATGGATTGATCTGTAATCTTACCGTCAGTGAAATATAAAATGGGATTGAAATTTTCGTTATTTTGATGAATAGAAATTTCTTGTCCAACCACTGAGCTGACGGTTATCAAAATAAGGGACCATATGGTGACAATTAATTTCAAGCTGGGTGACTTTGTCTAATGTTAATTTAATGTTAAGTCAAAGTTAACAAAATAAATAACGTAATCCTAATGCGCATTGTTTGGCGCTAATAGGTGATTTTTAATGTTAATTGTACTTAATCTTAATGGAAACAAACACAATAGATAACATTGACTTAACAAAGCTTTTCGACAAACAGCGTAAGAGAAGCCATGAGTTACGTACTGAATCGATAAAAAAGAGGAAGGAAAGGCTTAGAAAGCTAAAAAAGTGGATTTTGGATAACCGTAGCAAGATTCAGGAAGCTTTGTATAAGGACTTCAAAAAACCTCCATCTGAAACAGATCTTACAGAGATTGCTACAATTTTGCTCGAAATCAACCACAACCTAAGCAAGGTGGATGAGTGGGCAAGAAATGAACGTGTGGATGGCCATATTACATTTCTTGGTTCAAAAGCGTATGTACAATATGAGCCAAAAGGTGTTTGTTTGATAATAGCTCCATGGAATTATCCCTTCCAATTGATGCTGAATCCATTGATTTCTGCAATAGCTGCAGGGAATACCGCGATTTTAAAACCATCAGAAATAACAACCAATAATGCCGCACTAGTTTCTGAAATGGTCAATGAACTGTTTGATGAATCGGAGGTTGCTGTAATCGAGGGAGGCGTTCAGGTTACTACTGACCTTCTTGAATTACCTTTTGATCATATCTTTTTCACAGGCAGCCCAAATGTTGGTAAAATAATAATGCAAGCAGCGGCAAAGAACCTCACGTCTGTGACATTGGAACTTGGAGGTAAGTCTCCGGTAATAGTTGATGAATCTGCTAATTTGAAAGATGCGGCTAGCAGAATAGCATGGGGCAAACTTCTTAACAATGGACAGACATGTGTAGCTCCAGATTATATGTTGGTTCACTCCAGCATCAAGGATAAACTTGTGGCTGCTATTAAAGAGGAAATGATTAAACAATTTGGAGAAGGTAATGACGATTTCCAGAAATCTGATAGCTATGCCAGAATTGTAAATGACAGACATTATGAACGATTGAGTTCGATCATTGAAGATTCTGTAAACCAGGGGTTTGATATTTTATATGGAGGCAAGACCAATTCTGAAGACAGGTTCATCTCTCCTACCATTATCGATGGTTTTGAGGGCAGGTTGGCGGAAGATGAATTATTTGGTCCTGTAATGGGTCTAAAAACTTTCGACAACCTGAACGAGGTAGTTGAAATTGTTAATTCAAAACCAAAACCTCTTTCGTTATATGTTTTTTCCAGAAGGAGAAAGAATAAAAAGTTCTTGCTAGATAGGTTATCTGCTGGTACAGTCGCAATAAATGACACTGTTCAGCAGCAATCTCACCCAAATCTTCCATTCGGTGGTGTTAATAACTCAGGTATTGGAAAGTCACATGGGAAATATGGATTCCTGGCATTCTCAAATGAGAAAGCAGTATTGGTACAAAGGTCAGGGCTTACCAATATTAGTATGCTGAGACCTCCATATGGAAAAGCAAAAAAAATCATAGACCTATTCATCAACTTCATTTTAAAATAGAATCGAAAGGTTATTTTTGTCTAAAATCCGAATGATTAGAAATAACATGAGAAAATACTTGCTAACCTTACTTGTTGCTGCAACCGTATTTGGTTGTTCGTCTACATCGAATGAGCTACCTACTTCTATGCTGGGAGAGTGGAATGCAAAATGGGAAACATTCGCGGAATCCTATCCTGATGTTACCGATGTGAAGTCTTTTACAATGGACGGTAAATGGACTTTCGACGAGCAGGGAGCTATTACCGTAGCTGCATATGGATTTGAAGGATGTATTTTTGGAGAAGATACCATTATCCATACTCAGAAATGGAAAGTAACCAATGATACCTTAAGTCTGATTAATGATGATCAGATTCATGGAATGACCTATAAAATTGTGTCACAAGAGGAGGATAAGATTAAGCTTCAGTTAATGAAGGATATTTTTGTGCACTTAGAAAAATAAGTGCCTATATTAACGTTTAGGGAGATAGAGGCGAATAATTTTTAAACCACACAAACTCATCAGTTGCCATGAAAAAGTTCCTAATTATTGTAGTCATACTCTTTGTAGTAGTCTTAGGTGCAGCAGCGCTTATTCCTGTTATTTTCAAAGATGATATTACAGCAGCCATTGATAAAGAAATAGATCACACTGTAAGAGCGACAGTTTATTACGATACAGACCACCTTGAGCTTACACTTTTCAAGAACTTCCCAAACATTACAGTTGGGATGAGCGACTTTGGTGTGATTGGTGTTGATGAGTTTGAAGAAGATACTCTGGTTTCTGTAGGGTCATTCCAAGTAGTTTTGGATATAATGTCGGTTATTTCCGGTGATCAGATCAAGATAAAGGGAATCACCTTGAATGAGCCCGATATTCACATCATAGTATTAGAAGACGGAACGGCCAATTATGATATCGCCAAAGATACCGGTGCAACAACTGAAGAAGTTGCCTCCGATGAGCCTTCAGCTCCAATTTCAATTGGTATTGATAACTGGAGTATAAACAACGCAAGGTTTGTCTACTATGACCTTTCTCTGCCTTTCTACACCACTATCGATGGATTAAATCATTCCGGAAGTGGTGATTTTGAGCAGGATGTGTTTGACATGGTTACTACCACAACCATTGATGAATTTGGATTAAGCTATGATAATGTTGAATATCTGAGCAACAAAACTATTAGCGCAGATATCACCATGTCTATGGATCTTGTCAATTCTACTTACACATTCAAAGAAAACCTCGTTAAACTCAACGATTTTCCTTTAGCATTTGAAGGCTTCATTGCCATGCCGTCAGAGGATATTGATATGGACATTAAATTCTCAGGTCAGGAAATAAGTTTGACAAGTATACTGTCCCTAATTCCAGGTGTTTATCAGGAATATACGACGGGGTTGAAAGCTTCAGGTAATGTAGCATTTGACGGATCTGTTGCTGGTACGTACAATGCTGAATCTATGCCGGTAGTGAAAACATCATTATCTGTATCAGATGGTTCAATTGAGTACACTGATGTACCTTTCCCACTGGAAGCTGTGAATATGGATGCCGTATTTGAATATCCATCAGCTGATTTAAGAGAGACCTCATTCGTTGTTAACAATTTCTCTGTGTTACTAGATGGTGAGAAGACAACAGCTTCGTTAATTTTTAAAGACCTTGAAGATTACTACTGGAAACTAAACGCTGAAACACATTTAGACCTTAGGAAACTTACCAAAGTGGTGCCTTTGGAGGAAGGCATGACATTAGAAGGTAAGATAAACGGAACCTTAATAACAGAAGGAAGAATGTCTGCAGTGGACGCGGAAGAGTACGATAAACTACCAACCAGTGGAAGCTTAGCTATAAATGATTTTAAGTTTGTAAGTCCTGATTTGCCACAAGGATTTTCCATTTCTGAAAGTAGTATGACTTTCGATCCTAAAGCTTTGAAACTAGCTAGTTTTAATGCGGATATCGGAGGCTCTGATATGTCTGCAAACGGGATGATCACTAATTATCTTGGATACGCCTTACAACCAGATGAAGTTTTGGTGGGTACACTCGATTTCTCCTCTAAGAAAATGGACTTAAATCAGTTCATGGTAGAATCAAACGAAGAGGTTGTTGTTGATAGCGCTGCAATGGCGGCAGATACAGTTCCAATGGCTATTGTTGTAATCCCAAAAAACATCGACTTCACACTCAACTCCTCACTGGATGAAATCATTTATGATAATCTGACTTTGACTAATGCGAAAGGAGCACTTCTTGTGAAAAACGGAGAAGTGATTATGGACGGTCTTAATTTCAATATGTTGGATGGTACATTCACGATGGATGGGGCATACAGCACTATAGATCCTGAAGTTCCTACATTCGATTTCAAGTTGGGAATAAAAGAACTTTCAATTGCTCAGGCATATAAAGCATTTAGCACTGTTCAGGTATTAGCTCCGGTAGCTGAAAAAATGACTGGTAAATTCTCAACTGATTTCTCTATTGGAGGAGTTTTAGGAGAGGATATGATGCCACTTTATGACCAATTAAAAGGAGACGGTTTATTGAATATTGCTTCGGCAGCTGTGGCTGATATGAAGCTACTTTCAGCTGTGTCTTCCGTTAGTAATCTGAGTCAGAAGGATGGACAACTTCAGCTAAATGATGTATTAATGTTTGCGGAAATAAAAGATGGTAGAGTACATCTAAAACCTTTTGATGTGAGCCTTGGTGGTTATAAGACTAATATTTCCGGGAGTAACGGAATTGACGGCTCCTTAAATTATGACCTTAAAATGGATGTTCCTAATGGAGCGGTAGGGCAAGCAGTCACAAATGCAATATCTTCATTTGCAGGTAAGACATTTGCTGCCAACAATTCTGATCTGGTAATGAAATTTAACGTTGGTGGAGTTTATGATGACCCTAAAGTGAGACTAGCTGGAATTGAAACTAAGGAAGGCACATCTATCGGTTCTTCTGTAAAAGCTGAAGTCACTGAAGTGATTGACGAGAAAAAGGCAGAGATAGCCGAAGAAGTAAATGCTACCAAGGACAGTTTGGTCAACCAGGGTAAAGAAATAGTGAGTGACGCTAAAGATGAGGTAAAAGATGAAATAAAGGATGCTACCAAGGACGAAATAGATAAAGCGAAAGACAAATTGAAAGGGCTCCTTGGTAAGAAGAAAAAGAAGAAGAACAATTAGAGTCCTTCTTCCAATTGCTTTGCTAAAAATGCAATTCCTTCATCGAATGATCTTGGGTTATATCCCAAATCTCTGATTGCCTTGTCTAATATAAAGCCAGTTTTCGGTGGCCTTTTTGCAGGTTGTGAAAAAGAGGATCCATCAACTTCTGTCATTGTAGACATGTCCAGGTTAAAGAAATTTGCGGTTTTTACAGCCATCTCATAAGGATTCAAAAAGTCTTTTCCTGAAATGTTGTAAATGCCTGTGGCTCGCTTTATCACAATTAGGTAACAGCCCATAGCCAGATCTTCCGCAAGTGTAGGAGTTCTCCATTGATCATTTACCACCTTAATTTCTTTCTTGTTTTCCAAAGAATTTTTTACCCAAAGTATGATATTTGACCTGGACATATCATGTGCAATACCATAGACCAGAACCGTTCTAGCGATGGCCCAATCAATTTTGCTATCGGTAATTAGCTTTTCAGCGGCGAGCTTACTTTCCCCGTAGTAGCTCACAGGTTTTGCCACATCCTCCTCTGAATATGGACCGTTTTCTCCATCAAATATAAAGTCTGTAGATAAATGGAGAAAAAATGAGTTCGATTCTCTGCAGGCTTCCAAAAGATGTGAAACCGCTTCCACATTCAGTTTCCAACAATTTTCCTTTTCAGATTCACATTGATCAACATTGGTCATTGCTGCCGTATTAATCACGAAATCAGGATTTGTTTTAGAAAAGACTGATTTGATTTCTTCCAGAGAAGTGATGTCCATCGGAAAATAGTCAAATTCATTTTTTCCAACAGGGTAACGATTATTACCATTTGATGTGGCGATTAATGTTACATCCTGCATTGGGGCCATTAAGTCAATTAGTTTCTGACCTAATAACCCGTTAGAACCTGTAATCAGAACTTTCACTGTGGAATTATAGTCCGTATTTCTCCTTGATCTCTTGCTTAGAAATACCCTCAAGCTCAATCGTCATTGGTATATCTAACATTGGTCTGTCACCTGGAGCAGTAGTAACCGCTGCAATACTATCAATTACTTCAAGGCCTTCTACCACTCTTCCAAATACTGTGTATTCATCATCTAAATGAGGAGAACCCTCACCAGTAGTGTAAACATTAATTCGCTCTTCTGGCATTTGAAGCTCCATGCTTTCTCCAGTAATTTGTTCCAGAGTGTCTTTAAAAGTGAGTACAAAATCATTCACCTCTGCCACCCTGTTTGTTTTGTACATATTGGTTATCGTGTCTTTACAATAACTAAACTCTGGTTTCTTAATCAGCTCTCTCATTGCCAGATTTAGTTTAGCCCAATCTGGACCAGTGAGTTGTTCTTTTTTCCAGTTCTGTCCATCAACAATATAAAATTGGCAGCCACTGGATTCTTTCTCAGGATTGATGTCATCACCTTGTCTTGCTGCAGCTAGGGCACCTTTCGTATGTAGAAATTTCCCTGACGGGTTTTCCTGAATTTCTGCGGGGATCGTGTAATCAATTGTGCTTTCAACATTTGACTTTGCATTTACATCACCACCCTGGATCATGAAATTTTGAATTACCCTGTGAAATATCGTCTTGTCGAAAGCTCCTTCTTTGGTGAGTTTAATGAAATTCTCTTTGTGTAAAGGGGTTTCATCGTAAAGAACTGCTTTCATTTCTCCATATTCCGTATCAATTACAACAAGATAATCCTCGGGTTCAGAACAACCGAAGAAAGTTAGGAGAACTACTAATGATATTAGAAACGTGTTTCGCATGATGTTTTGTAATCTATTTGGGTTCTAAAAATAGTTATCTTATCTCATTTTTTATTGATTCCAGTATTTTATCACCTCCAGCAGCTAATATATCATTTGCTAACTGGGTACCAAGGGATTCAGGATCTGCCTTGTTACCTGAAAGTTCCTTTACGATTTTTTCTTGTCCATCAAGGCTAATAATTCCTCCTTTGATTGTGATTTTATCATTTGACAAGTTTGCCAGAGCGAATACCGGGATGCTACATCCTCCTTGCAATCTCTTTAAATACGCCCTTTCTGCTTTCAATCTGGTTTCTGATTCTTCGTTGTTGAGAAGCTGTTTCAATTTTTCAGATTTCGATTCATCAAGGTTTTTATAGATTTCAATTGCAACACTACCTTGCCCCACAGCAGGAGTAAATATCGATTCATCCAATTCCTGTTGAATCATATTATCGTACCCCATTCTTTTTACTCCGGCATACGCCAATACGAGAGCATCACAATCACCTCTTTCCAACTTTGAAATTCTTGTTTGAAGATTACCTCGCATATCCACAGTTTTGATGTGTGGATAATAGTGTTTTAAGGTAGCAATTCTTCTAGTAGATGAGGTCCCAAGTACAACTTTACAATCAGGGTCAGTGATGTCAACTTTCTGATGAGAGACAATTACGTCATTGATTTTTTCTCTTTCTGTAAAAGCCAATATGGAGAATCCTTCTGGTAATTCTGATTGCATGTCTTTGGCGCTGTGTACCGCAATATCAATTTGGCCAGCTTTCAATTGCGCCTCAATTTCTTCCGTAAAAACTCCCTTGCTGCCGATTTTTGAAATAGATACATCCAGGATTTTATCTCCTTTGGTTTCGATAATGACTATTTCGGTTTCCAGGCCACCTTCTTTTAGAAGGTCTTCAATGTAATATGCTTGCCAGAGGGCTAACTTACTACCTCTTGTTCCTATTCTAATTTTTTCCAAATCTATTTACTTCTTAATACACCCGAGATTTGCATACTTGTATCCATAAATACTATTCTTGGATTCCCATTACGTTCCAGGTGAAAATGAGCTTCCGTTAATATCGAAGAGAGCTTCTCATACTTTTCTGTTGGGACATTATTAGCAAAGTTTTCAACGAAAGTTTTTTCCTCACCATCGGGTCTGTTTGGTTCATTGCCAGTCATTGAAGTTGCAAGGCACTCTCGAAGAATAGCTAAACCATAAACCAGCATTGATTTCTGCGTTGCTTTATTCAACTCATTAAATTTATAACTCTTCGAATGAAGATTAAGGATGTCTAATCCCCAACATTCTCTCATCCATTCTCTAAATATCTGATGACTATCTTCCTCAGAGTGATGCTCCCAATTCATTGCAACCCTTAAACTACCATCACTCATTAAAGCTAGTTTTTCGGCTTTCTCTGAGTCTATTTGTTGTTTTTCAACAAGGTATTCCTGAATGTCTTCGACCTGGAAATCAGGGACTCTAATTAGTTGGGTTCGTGAGATGATAGTGGTGATTAGTTTTTCGTAATCATTGGTTACCATCAAGTAAACCGTTTTTTCAGGAGGCTCTTCCAGTACTTTAAGTATACTGTTGGCAGCTGAAATGTTCATGAATTCTGGTAACCATATAAGCAGCACCTTATACTTAGCCTCAAATGCCTTCATAGAGACTGTTTTGATAATGTGCTTGCCATCATCTTTGGAGATATTCAACTGCTTACCAGCACTACCAGAGAGTTCTGCCCAATCTACGGCATTACCATATGGGTTTTCAAGTAGAAAATTTCTCCATAAACTCATTGTATCTCCTTTTGCCGCACTTTCATCATCACTAGCTTGTTTTGCGGTTTTAGGGAATACAAAATGAAAATCCGGGTGCACCAGTTTATCTATTTTGATGCAGGAGGGGCAACTTCCACAGGAATCGGTTTCTGTTGGGTTTTCACAGTTTAAATATGCTGCGTAAGCCAAGGCTAACGTAAGGTTAGCCGAGCCCTCTTTACCAAAAAAAAGCTGTGCGTGTGCTACATGGTTATTCTTGACTGCATTGATTAATACAGTCTTTGTTTCACTATGTCCGGGTATATCTGCAAATCTCATTGTTTTTCCCAGGCTCTATATTTTGAAGAAATTTCAAAAACATGGCTAATAATATCTTCATCAACCTTCGCAAGCTCTTTGTTTCTGCGTTTCATCATGGCGTTAGAAGCTTCGTATGCTTTCTTCAATCCAAATGTCGTGAACCCATTTGCACCTCCCCAGGAGAAGGAGGGAATTAAGTTTCTTGGAAAGCCTGAACCAAAGATATTTGCGCAAATCCCAACTGTAGTTCCTGTATTGAACATGGTATTGATTCCTGCCTTTGAATGATCTCCCATAAGCAATCCACAGAATTGCAGACCAGTTCTTGCAAATGTCTCTGATTCATAGTCCCATACCCTTACCTCTGCGTAGTTATTTTTAAGATTACTGCTATTTGTGTCGGCACCAATATTGCACCACTCACCAATAACAGAATTACCAAGAAAGCCATCATGTCCCTTGTTTGAGTTGCCGAAGAAAACAGAATTTGAGACTTCTCCGCCAACTTTACACATTGGACCAATTGTGTTATCACCTCGTAACTTTGCTCCCATATTTATGTGAGAACCTTCCCCAATGGAGCAGGCACCTTTTATTATAGCTCCTTCGTGGATTTGTGCGTTTTTCCCAATATAGATTGGCCCATTTTCTGCATTCAATATAGCCGCTTTGATCGATGCTCCTTCTTCAATGAAGATATTTTCTTTACCATAAACAGTAGTATGGGGATCAGTCAGAGCTTGACTGGAGCGACCTTTCGTAATTAGATCATAGTCATTTCTAATTTCTTGACCGTTTAAATGAAAGATGTCCCACTGCTTTCTTATTTGATTGAATTTACCATTAAATGCTTGCTGAGGAAACCTATCCCAATTACGTGCCCAGAGTTCTGGCAGGTCAGATTTTTTGCATTTGGCTGCTATAAACATCCCATCTTGAAACAAACTGGCTCTTTCTTTTAGACCTAGTATTTGTGTAATAAGATGGTCATTTGGAATGATTGAGGAGTTAATCACTACGTTTTCTTCATCCGTGATCAATTTGAATTTCTCCTGTAGATATTCTTCTGTGTGATAAGATACCTCTTTGCTAAGAAAATGCTTCCACTTTTCAGCGACGGTAAGAATTCCTACTCTGATTTCAGAGACAGGTCTGGTATATGTAAAAGGAAGTAGACCACTGCGAATCTCAGGTAGGTCGAAAAGGATTACGCTCATGGTCACAAAAATAAAAAAGTCTCCAAGATTACTCTTGAAGACTCCAATTTCTTTTGATGAAAGATGCTTACTTCTTGTATCTTCTGTTGAATTTCTCCACTCTACCAGCAGTATCAACAAATAGTTTCTTACCAGTGTAGAATGGGTGAGAAGCAGAACTAACTTCTATCTTAACCAAAGGATACTCATTGCCATCTTCCCACTTGATCGTCTCTTCAGAAGTCATTGTGGATTTCGTTAAGAATTTGAAATCACTTGAAGTATCAAGAAAAACAACTTCTTTATATTCTGGATGGATTTCCTTTTTCATCTTTAATTTCTTTTGTAATTACTATGCGTTTCCTTAAAAAGGACTGCAAAGATATGCATAAGTATTTGAATTACAAACAACACACAACTAATAAAAGTACATGAATTGTTAAAAAACTCCTGTTATTTCTACTATTTTGTGTCAAACATGCATTTCACACATATGAGAGTAGTAATCTTAATGGCAAATATAATGATGATTGTTCAAATTAGTTTTGGACAAAGCCAGAGCTATTCTCATCGTGATGATTATAATGATCATATTCTTGACAGGCTCGATATTCTAAATGGTCAAGAGGAGATATTTTCTTCTTTTAAGCCTTACCAGCGAGAAGAAATATCAGATGCATCTGCCATACAAGGGACCTCCAAAAGTGATGAATTTAACAGAGACTATCTCTTACTGGATAATTGGGAATATTCTGATTCTGTGGACTATTTATCAAGGAATCCATTTTTGGGCACCTTTTACAAATCTAAATCGGATTTATATCACTTTAAAAATAAGGACCTCAATATAAATGTGAATCCAGTATTCAGCTTCCAAATTGGGAATGATAGTGATACAGATGAGATGTTATACACTAATACCAGGGGAGTTGAAGTGAGAGGAAGTGTAGACCAAAAAGTTTCATTCTACACGTCTTTCACAGAAAACCAATTACGATATCCAGGTTATGTGAGAGGGTACCAACTTCAAAATGGTGTGATTCCCGGGCTTGGTTTTTGGAAGCTATTGGATGAAAATGCCTATGATTTTATTTTTGCGAGAGGGCACATTTCCTTTAATGCTACCAAACATATCAATTTTCAGTTTGGTCATGATCGGTTTTTTATTGGGAATGGATATCGCTCACTTCTCCTGTCAGATTTTGCAACGAATTACCCTTACTTTAAAATAAAAACGAAGGTATGGAAACTACAATACACTAATGTGTTTGCCCAATTAACTGCGGACGTTGGATTCTTTCAGGGAGGAACGCTTGGAACAGATCAATTCCCTAAAAAATTCATGGCAATGCATCATTTGAGCATAAACCTGTCTCCAAATCTTAATTTGGGCCTTTTTGAATCCATCATGTTCAGTCGAGCAGATAGTTTAGGCAATAACCAATTTGAGCTCAATTATTTGAATCCTATTATTCTATATAGGTCAGTAGAACAATATACCGGAAGTCCTGATAATGCAATTTTGGGAATGGATATTAAATGGAATGTAGCTAATAGGCTTTCATTCTATGGCCAATTTTTGATTGATGAGTTCATTGTCAGTAATGTTTTTGGAGATAAGGGGAACTGGACAAATAAGTTTTCATTCCAGTTAGGTGCGAAATACCTGAATGTTTTAAATGTCAACAATTTGGATTTGCAGGTGGAATATAATTTCGCCAGACCATTTACTTATACGCATGAAAGTTTTAATACCAATTACGCACACTATAATCAGCCTCTTGCACATCCATTAGGAGCAAATTTCGAAGAGTTGATTGGAGTAATCAGGTACCAACCAATTCCCAGGTTGTTTCTTAGAGGAAGAATCATTGCAGCTGAATATGGTAGAGACCCAGCAGGTATGAATTTGGGAGGAGATATTTTGGAGCCTTACGATACACGAATTGAAGAAACTGGTCATTTTTTGGGTCAAGGTAACAATTATAAACTGGCTCATGTTGACTTCAGAGCATCTTACCAGTTGAAACATAATCTTTTTATCGACTTTAATCAGACTTTTAGAACATTGGAGTTTCAGCCGTTTGGAACGTTTAATACCACTAAAACAAACACAACAATTTCCTCAATTGGAGTTCGATTGAATATGGCCTCAACTGATATTGTCTTTTAAAAGATGCGGACTTACCGACGAATTCTGGAATATGCAAGACCTTATTTAGGGTTGATCCCGGTTTTTTTAGTGATTACAATACTTCACACCATTTTTCAGGTAGTGAATTTCGTATTGTTTATTCCTTTGCTTGAGCTTCTCTTCAATTCCACTGACACAGAAATCATTGTAGCTCCAGAATCTCAGAGTTTCAACCTTAGTATCGATTACTTTAAAGGACTATTCTATTATCATTTTAACCAATACTTACAACAGGAAGGCGCATATGCTGCATTGAAGTTTGTTTGCATAATCCTAGTGGTATCCAACCTTGTTGCGAATACACTCAGATATTTATCCTCTGTAATACTTGCTAAAATCCGTGTAGGAGTAATTTCTTCTTTACGCTTGAAAATTTTTGAATCAGTCACCTCCATGCAACTGAATTATTTCACTGAGGCCAGAAAAGGAGATATATCTTCAAGAATAATGAATGACGTGTTTCAAATAGAAGCTACAGTTATAGGGTCAATGAAAGTACTAATCAAAGAGCCCTTTCTGATTATTGGATTGTGTATTGCTCTATTTTCGATTTCACCGCAGCTGACAATTTATGGCTTACTAATTCTTCCAATAGCTGGTATATTAATCTCAACGATTGCCAAAAGGCTCAAAAGAAAAGCAAAAAAAAGCCAGGAAGTAATGGGCCGTTTGTCTGTGATTTTGGATGAAACTTTATCCGGGATGAGAATTATCAAAGCATTTGGGGTAAGGGGATCAATCATTTCAAAGTTTTCAAATGAATCAAAAACCTACGAGAAGCTCAGTCTTGATATTTCAAAAAGATACGAGTTGTCAGGCCCAATCAGTGAATTCCTTGGAGTAGTAGCAATGTCTGTTATTTTACTTCTGGGAGGTAATTTGATCTTGTCGGAATCCGCTCTGGTAAATGGACCTGAGTTCATAGCCTTTCTGATTATATTCAGTCAAATTCTTAATCCACTAAAAGCTTTTTCAACCTCCTACAGCAATATTCAAAAAGGTATAGCAGCCGGAGATCGAATTTTTGAAGTTATTGATCTAAAGCCCAATATTGCTAACGTCCAATCTCCAAAATCAATTTCCACATTAAGCACCAGTTTGAAGTTTGACTCGGTATCATTTGCATATGAAAAGGATCCTGTCCTATCCGACATTTCATTTGAAATAAAAAAGGGCTTGACTACTGCATTAGTGGGGCCTTCGGGCGGAGGAAAATCAACTATTGCTGACCTCATTCCAAGATTCCATGATGTAAAATCTGGTTTGATCTCCATTGATGGTAATGACATTAGGGAATACAAATTAGAAGAATTAAGACAACTGATTGGAGTTGTTACTCAGGAATCAATTTTGTTCAATGACACAATCTATAATAATGTCCTTCTCGGAAATGTAAATGCATCAAGAAATGAAGTCATAGAAGCAGCAAAACTTGCCAACGCACATAATTTCATAGATGAACTTGAGGATGGTTATGATACCAATATTGGTGAAAGGGGAGAAAAGCTGTCTGGTGGTCAAAAACAAAGAATCTGTATTGCCAGGGCTATTTTAAAAAACCCATCAATTCTTATACTCGATGAAGCGACAAGCTCATTGGACTCTGAGTCTGAGAAATTGGTTCAGGAAGCGCTGAGTAACCTAATGCGAAATAGGACATCACTTGTAATTGCACACAGACTAAGTACAATCCAGGACGCAAATGAGATATTAGTAGTTGAGAACGGTAAAATAATTGAAAGAGGCAATCACAATGCGTTATATGCAAGTAAAGGGAAATACAAAAAACTCATAGATATGCAGTCATTTTAATTTAATATTGAATTTAATTTTCTAAATTTCACTCATGATCCAGCTGTTAAATAAGTTGAAAAATTTTAGGTCTATTTACTACATCATATATGTGGTATTCACTTTTATGCTATTTTATTTGGCCTATGATTTAGTAGATGTGCTTGATACTCTAAAGCGCTGGGGTTGGTATAAATACTTTTCTGAGTTGCCTTCCTTGGGATCAAAATTCATTTATTTCATAGCTTTTGTGATGCTTTTTGAATTGGTTTTCGAAAATTTTCTGAGAGTAAAGAATAGCAGAAAGGTCGCTAGTCTGGAAAAGGAGATTACGAACCTTAAGGCAAAATTGTACGATCAGGGACAAATAGCTGAGGCACAACCTGAAACTACCGAGGAGCCAACCATCGAAGAACCTGAGCAAAACGATGATGCGTTGGATGGAGATATTTTAGATGACAATAAATAATTTGATCAGATCCCAATTTGAAGAATCACAAAAGGTTCTTGAGGAATTCATTTCTGATGAAGGTCAAATTCAAAAAATTTCAGAAGCAGCAAGAATTATAGCTGAAGCTCTAAAAAATGATAATAAGATCATTTCTTGTGGAAATGGGGGCTCTCATTGTGATGCCATGCATTTTGCTGAAGAGCTCACCGGAAGATTTCGTCAAGACAGACCTTCATTTGCTGCAATAGCCATAAGTGATCCTTCCTATATGTCTTGTGTTGGTAATGATTATGGTTACGATTATGTCTTTTCCCGGTTTATTGAAGGTCTTGGAAAGAAAGGAGATGTGCTTTTTTGTCTTACCACATCTGGAAATTCCAGGAATGTTCTTGAGGCCATCAAAGCAGCTAAACAAAAAGGTATGAAAACCATTGCCTTAACCGGGAATGATGGAGGTTTAGTAGCAGGAAATGTGGATTTGGAAATCAGGGTAAATCATTTTGGATTTGCCGATAGAATTCAAGAGATTCACATTAAGATTATTCATTCAATCATTCTTACGGTTGAACAAACCATCAACTAATCCATGTTAGCGAAGAGTTTTGGAAGCGCAGTATATGGGGTGGAAGCCACTACCATTACTATTGAAGTCAATGTAGGTCAGGGGAATAAATTTTTTATGGTAGGATTACCAGATTCTGCTGTGAAAGAAAGTGAACAACGAGTGGAGTCTGCCATTAAGTTCTTTCAATATTTCATGCCCAGGCAAAAAGTGGTAGTGAACCTCGCTCCTGCTGATATCAAGAAAGAAGGGTCGGCCTATGACTTGCCTATTGCATTAGGAATTTTGAAAGCATCAGAACAAATACAGGCTGATGAATTAGAGAAATATGTGGTAATGGGGGAATTATCCCTTGATGGAATTCTAAGACCGATTAAAGGAGCTTTACCTATAGCGATTGAGGCCAGAAAGAAAGGCTTCAAAGGCTTTATCCTTCCAAAAGAAAATGCATCTGAGGCTGCAATCGTAGATAACCTGGATGTCATTGGTGTGAATAATCTTAGGGAAGCAATCAATCACTTAAATGGAAAGCAACCAATAAAACCTGAACTACACGACACTCGTGATTTGTTCTTCCATAATCAGGACAATTATCAGGCAGATTTTTCAAACGTTCAAGGCCAGGAAAACATTAAACGAGCACTAGAAATTGCTGCTGCAGGTGGGCATAATGTTATCATGATTGGTCCTCCAGGTGCAGGAAAAACAATGTTAGCCAAGAGACTTCCTTCGATTCTTCCTCCATTATCATTGCATGAAGCCTTGGAAACTACCAAAATCCATTCGGTAGCTGGGAAGTTGGGTACCAATGCATCCTTAATAGCTACAAGACCTTTTAGATCTCCTCATCACACCATAAGTGATGTTGCTCTTGTTGGAGGTGGTGGAGTTCCACAACCTGGTGAGATTTCACTCTCTCATAATGGCGTATTATTCCTCGATGAGCTACCAGAATTTAAAAGAACAGTCCTTGAGGTAATGAGGCAACCACTTGAAGAAAGAAGAGTATCAATCTCAAGAGCCAGAATTTCATTGGATTTTCCAGCCAATTTTATGCTTATTGCCAGTATGAATCCTTGCCCTTGTGGATATTACAACCACCCAGAAAAGGAGTGTGTTTGTGGACCGGGTGTTGTGCAACGATATCTCAACAAAGTGAGCGGGCCACTACTCGACAGAATTGATCTGCATGTAGAAGTCACTCCGGTCTCGTTTGATCAAATGACGGCAGACAGGAAAGCTGAATCAAGCGAGGAAATAAGAGGAAGAGTAGTTGATGCCAGGGAAATACAATCAAAAAGGTTTGAGGAAGCCAATAGTGTATATAACAATGCTATGATGAGCTCCCAAATGGTAAAGGAGGTTTGTAAAATCAATGAAGCGGGAAAAGTTTTGCTAAAAACTGCAATGGAAAAATTAGGCTTAAGCGCCAGAGCTTACGATAGAATCCTCAAAGTATCCCGAACAATTGCTGATCTGGCTGGTTCTGAGGAAATTAAAATCGAGCACCTGGCCGAAGCAATTCAATACAGAAGCCTTGACCGGGAAGGTTGGGCCGGTTAAATTAATAAGATGCATAATTTGAAATACTATTTGACAAGAACTCTAAAGATCCTGGTGGGTTTGGTCATTTTAGTATTAGTTGCGTTACCATTTTTTATCACTTTTCTTGATAGAGCTGATCCTTTGCGGTCTGAGGGTTATTTGAAATCTCTTAGTTTCATCGAAACCAGTTCAATTGAAAGTTCTCCTGCGGTTGATTCTTTGATGGTAGGATGGTCCAAGGTGAATATTACTCCTGCACATATAGTCCCACTTGCTGGTTATGGAGCACGAGAAGATAAAATGTATTTGGCAATCCATGATTCTCTATTCATGAGAACATTAGTCTTCAAAGACAGCTTATCCACAAAAATCATAGTTAATCTCGAGATGCTCATTGTGCCTCCTGCGCTTATTGAAAGTTTGAAAATAAAATTGTCCAGAGAAGAGTTCGAAAACATCTTCTTTACAGCAACACATACACACTCCTCAATTGGTGCCTGGCAACCGGGTTTCTTGGGAAATGCAATAGCAGGAGAATACGATTCTACAATCATTGATTTTCTTACGGATAAGGTATTGGAATCAATTGTGCTAGCAGAAAATGACATTCAGGCCGCCACTATCGGATTCCTTAAATCTGATAATAGTGATTTAATCAGAAATAGATTAGTCGGAGAACAAGGCACTATTGACCCTTGGCTTAGAATATTGAACATTACCAGAAAAGATAGTAGTACTGCATTGTTTTTCACTTACGCAGCTCATGCTACTTGCCTGTCAGCTGAATACAATGACCTTTCAGGTGACTACCCCGGACTTCTGATGAAGAACCTTGAAAGTGATTCCACCATTCAATTAGCTATTTATGCTGCGGGTGCTGTGGGAAGCATGTCTCCTCAGGCACCTGGGTTAAGGGGTTATGAAAAAGTAGAATTTGTAGTTGACAAATTGGATACTCAAATCAATCTACTTAGCAACCTGATCCAGGGAGATTACCAGAATTCTATATCGATTATTCATATACCAATTGATCTAGGGGAACCACAGTTCAAAATATCCAAAGACCTGATCATCAGACCCTGGTTATTCAATTTTCTAACAAAGCCCTATGATGGCAGTGAGGTTACTGCATTACAACTAGGAGATAATTTACTAATTGGAATGCCCTGTGATTTCTCCGGTGAATTAGTAGCGCCATTAGATTCATTAGCAGAGAAGAATGGTTTGAATCTTATTATAACAAGTTTTAATGGTGGATATGTTGGTTATATTACAAAGGATGACTGGTACGACCTGCCCAAGTATGAAACAAGAAGTATGAATTGGTATGGTCCGGGGAATGGAGAATTATTTTCACAACTTACAAAGAAGCTAATATTAAAACATGCAGATAACACGTCCAACTCTGCTGCTAGATGAGGAGATTGCAAAACGCAATATCTCCAGAATGGCAAAAAAAGCCAGATTGACAAATACCATATTCAGACCGCATTTTAAGACCCATTTTTCCAGTGAGATTGGAGAATGGTATAGAGAGCAAGGTGTGAAATGCTGTACAGTTTCTTCCGTAGAGATGGCATCATATTTCTCTAAGGCAGGTTGGGAAGATATAACAATTGCTTTTCCATTCAACAGACTTGAACTTCCAGAAATCCTCAAGCTGGCATCAAAGTCAAATATTAATCTGGTAGTGGAGGATAAGGATACACTAGATTATTTGATTCATAATAGTGCCGAGCAATTAAACTATTATTTGAAAATTGATGTAGGTACCGGCCGTACCGGCTTAAATGCAACCAGTGATTTGGAACACTTAATAGTCCAAAATGCTAAAATCAATTTTATCGGATTCCTTGGACATGCAGGTCATGCATACAGGTCTGGGAATAATTCTACGATTATAGAAGTCTATAGGGATACCTCCAGGATTCTTAAGGAACTAAAGACTAAGTATCAGCAATACAACCCCATAATTTCATATGGGGACACTCCCACATGCTCCGTAATTGATCGATTTGATGATATAGATGAAATTCGTCCTGGCAACTTCATCTTTTATGATTGGATGCAATATAACATTACGAGTTGCAGTTTTGAAGATATTGCCGTGTGTATGGCAGTACCAATTGTAGCAAAACATAAGGACCGAAATGAGATAGTAATTCATGGCGGTGCGGTACATTTTTCAAAAGACTATATCGAGATAGCCGGTAAAAAGACCTTTGGGAAATTAGTCGCCCTTACAAACGATGGGTGGGAAGAATACTCACAGGATTGTCATTTGGAGAGACTGTCTCAGGAGCATGGTATTTTAAAAGTATCTGATAATGAGCTGTTTGATCGGCTAAAAGTTGGCGATATTGTTGGGGTAATCCCAATTCATTCTTGTTTGGCCGCAAATTTGATGGGATCATACTTAACTTTGACAGGCGATAGGATTTTACAAATGCCTAAAAACACATATTTATGAAAGGAATAAAAGTAGCTATTTTTCTTGCTATTGGTTTTGTCACCAGCTTCAATGGATATTCACAGGAAGTAGATAGCCTGGATATTAAAATTGGTCAAATGGTGATGATTGGGATTGGATCAATTGATGAATATGATTCCACAGATCGCTTAGTGCAATATATTGAAGATGGTTACGTGGGAGGAATTGTTCTTTATGAAAAGAATATTTTAAGAAAAAACCCAAAGCCAGCACTGAAGAACCTGGTATATAACTATCAGACTAAACCCAATATTCCACTTTTTATAAGTATTGACGAGGAGGGAGGAAGAGTTAATAGGTTGAAAACAAAATATGGTTTTTTACCTACAATCTCTGCAGCTAAGATGGCCAGATTAAACAATAGTGATTCGGTTTCACACTATATCAGCAATATTGTATCAAATATGTATGAGGTGGGAATTAACCTGAATTACGCACCAGATGTGGATCTTGCAGTCAACCCTTACAATCCAGTAATTGCCAAGGTAGAAAGAAGTTATGGGTTGGATCCAGCTGAAGTCTCAAAATATGCGATGGAAATTGTGAAGCAACACCGATTGATGGGTATTGGTACCGTTTTGAAGCATTTCCCAGGACATGGAAGTTCTAAAAGTGACACACATCTTGGTATTGCAGATGTAACGAACTATTGGAGATTTGAGGAGTTGAGGCCATACAAAATGATGTTGGATTCGGGTATGGTAGATGCTGTTATGACTGCTCATATTGTGAATGCCAATTTGGACCACAGAAAGTATCCATCGACGTTATCTGACAAGGTTGTTACGGGTATTTTGCGTGATTTTTTGAATTATGAGGGAGTTGTATTCTCTGATGATATGCAGATGATGGCAATAAGTGATCACTATGGTTTTGAGAATGCAGTGAAATTAGCAATTCTTGCTGGTGTGGACGTATTAATGTTTGCGAACAATGTTCCTGGTTCTGAAAATGTAACTGTAAAGGATTTGCATGGTATGATCAGAAAGTTGGTGGATTCCGGAGAAATTTCAGAATCAAGCATCGATGAGTCTTATAATCGCATTCTTAAAATGAAAAGCGACCTGGGCTTACTATCACCAAACTATTTGGAACAACTACAAAAAAGACTGCTCGATAATTAGTAGAAAGCATAGATTTGCTAAATTCAATTTCCAGAAGAAATATACAGATATGATCCAATATAATCCGAAATCATGGTTTTCACTGATTTTTGACGTGTACAGCCGGCATGTAATGAAAGCATTACTACCGTTGATTTTATTCATTGGTTCTTCTACAGCACTATTTTGTTTTTTAGTTCTGGATGTTTTCAAACTTGATTTCAGTGGCAGTCCTGCAGTTCATTCCATACTTGGGGTAGTGTTAGGTTTGTTCTTGGTTTTAAGAACTAATACGGCTTATGATAGATGGTGGGAAGGACGAAAGCAGTGGGGAGCCTTAGTTAATGACAGCAGAAATTTTAGTTTGAAGCTAAATGCTTTTCTTCCTGAAGACAGGATTGAAGACAGAGATTTCTTCAGAAAGATGATTGGAAATGTTGTTGTCGCAATAAAGGAGCACTTGAGAGATAGTATTTTGGTTGGTGAAATGGATTTCATCAATGATGAATACAAAGAGCAAATCATCAAAAGCAAGCATCGACCAAATGCTATTAATAAGTTGATGTACCAAAGATTAACCAAACTTAGGGCGGAAGATGTGATAACTGCTGAACAACTATTTCTATTGGATAAAGAGATCAAAGGATTTACAGATATTGTTGGAGCCTGTGAACGAATAAAATCTACTCCAATTCCTTACAGTTACTCTATGTTTATCAAGAAATTCTTGTTTCTATATGCTATTACTCTTCCAATTGGTTTTGTAAGCTCGATTGGATATTATACAGTACCTCTCGTGTTGTTTGCCTTTTATTTTTTAGTGAGTATTGAGTTGATTTCTGAAGAAATTGAAGATCCGTTTGGTACCGATGTAAACGACCTTCCACTGAATGAGCTCTCAGTTAAAATCAGAAGAAACATTAATGAAATTATTTCTGTAAAGAAAGAACTGACACCAGCATAAAAAAAGGCACCTTAATTAAGGTGCCCCATAACTGAGTTGGTTCGTAAAACAGAGATTATTTCTTAACCCATCGGAAAGTTACTGGTCTGTTATTTACCAATACTTTCACCAGGTAGACTCCTCTCAATATACTTGATGTATTAATTGTTGTTGTTGATTGCACATTTAAAACTTCTTTTCCTGATAAGTCAATCAGGCTTACCTGAGTGATTTCGTGATTGCTTCTGTTTTGAATGAATAGTTCATTTACTCCAGGATTAGGAGCTATAGTAACATCATTTCTGAAGTCATTAATACCTGTAATCACATTAGATGCAGGTTCAGAATATTCTGACGCTCCCGATATATTGAAAGCCGCAACTCTGTAATGAGCGGTTCTTTCTGACGGGTTTAAATCTGTGAATGATGTAACATTAGCACCTAAAGAATCTAGTGTTTCCCAATTTGTCAGATCGGAGGATCTTTGAAGGATAAAACCATCTTCCAGATTTGAGTTATCTGTCCATTCTAAAGCCACAAAAGATCCGGCAGTTGGAATTTCCAGATTGGAAGGAGCTGCAGGAATTTCTGGCAGTTTGTATAGGACTTCAAGTCCCCAGGCATTGATTGTACCACCATCTTGATTTACACCATCGCTCACTCTAATTGTCCATTCACCTTTGGTTGTATTACCTACTAACATCGATAAGTCTCCGCTAGGTTGATAAGTTAAGCTATCTACAGGTGGACAAGGTAAAGTGGATGTGGATGCATCGCTATCAAAGTTTGCTAGGACATTATCCTCACTATCACAAATAGAGGCGAATAGCTCAACTTCAACACCTGAAGGATCAATAAGAGTAACTGTCAGGTCAGAAATCCAGCTGTGAGTAATATCAAGGCCAACTACGTTTACATCGATGATTTCGAAAGTTTGATCAAATTCAATTACCGAAGTAACAGTTGGTGTGCCACTGCTTGGGATTTCAATATTCAGATTATTATCGTAGATGTCTAGTATTTTCTCATCGCCTGTAGTGAAAGATGCTGAAACAAATTCAGTAGTGTGGTCACAAGTTTTGAATGCTTGTACTCTCCAGAAGTATTCAGTTAATGAACTCAATCTTTCTGGAACCCTGAAAGATGTATCCGTCATGTTTGTTCTTTCTTCCAATATTGTGGAGAAATCACTATTTGCAGATACCTGAACTGTATAATTGTCAGCATCCTCTAGTTGTTCCCAAATTAGCTGAGGTAAAGTTGATATATTATCAGCACCATCAGCCGGTGAATTTAGAGCAACATCGTTTGCAAAGTCATTTATAATATTCACCGTAAGTCCAATAGAATGAGTCAGTGATCCAGAAGTTCCTACAAGAGTGAATGAAACCGTCTCGCTAGAAGTATTACCGATATTTGAAATCACTAATGTTTCGTCATCACCAATTGCAGATGAGCTATTCGAAAGTGCAGAATTCAGTTCTGAAGGAAGCCCTTCAATTGTCCAGCTAACGTCATCTGCAAAACCAAGAACTCCCTGAGTAGTGAATTCAAATGTAGCATCATCTGGACTACAAACAGTCAATTCAGTCTCAACAAGATTGATGACAAAATCCGGTTCTGTCGGTTCGTCTATGATGAAATTTGAACTGTTGATATTGAAAAATATATTATCAACTGAAGCAACTTTGATTCTGGCATTTGTTGATCCCAAAACAGGCAATGATACCGCTTCAGATCCATCATTTGCAGTATTTGATTTTAGAACAGTTGGGAATGTTTGACCTCCATCTGTAGAAAGCAATATTGAAACACTACTACAATTTACAGGTGCCTGATCAGTATTGGCAACATCCCACTCTACCATAATCTGAGAACCACCAATATATGTTTCTTCTGAGCTCTGAGAAGTGACTACAAATGGGCCAGCATCGCCGCTTACCGTAAATGAAATGTCCTCAGTGTCAATTCCTCCCGCCGCAGGGTTGTTATCTCTAACAACAAATCTAAAGTTCATTGTTCTTTGATAGTCTGGAAGAAGTTCTCCCATTGTCTGAGTACCGTTAATCAGGTCACTATTTTGAGGGAATTGTCTGATTGGTGAATCAGTTGGAAGAAAAGCTCGGAATAGAGGCGCATTTCCTTCTGGCTCATCTGGTGCTCCAGTTGGCCCAAGATCAAATTGTTCCCATGAATAAGTTAAATTATCTCCATCAGCATCAGTAGCAGAACCTTCAAGTACGAAAGGTGTGCTATTTGGAATGAAGAAGTCTCCATCTGGAACAGTTGCAACAGGCGGGGTGTTTCCTGACTCAGTGATAACGGCACAAGAGTTACCACCATTTACAGTGGTAAAGTTTACAATTTCCTCAAGGCTTATGGCATGAAAAAATGCGTCACTGTTACTTTGTACATTTTGAGGGTTACAAATTCCGGCATACGCCATGATAGTTGTCCCTGAACCAGGTTCATATGCAGTACCTCCATTTCTGTTTCCTCCTGAACAGCTACCTGAAGACCCATTGAATGTATGATTTCCGGCAAATTGGTGCCCTATTTCGTGAGCAACATAATCAACATCAAAAGGATCACCAGTAGGGTTGTTGGTTCCTGTTGTACCCTGAGCTTTTCTTGTTGCTGAACAAACAACACCCAGGCCAGCCAATCCACCAGACCCTGTTGTGAAAATATGCCCAATGTCATAGTTTTCAGTTCCAATAATATTGTCCGTTTGCTCCTGGTTAATACTTAATGCTGCAGATGCTCCAGCTCCATCAAATGGATCAGTTTCCGGATCAAGGAAGATGAGTAGATCATTGTTATCTATTAACTCTAAAGTGACAGCAACATCAATCTCGTAGATTCCAGTGACTCTATTGATGGTAGTCACAATTGCCGCCATTACCTCTTCTTTTGTATCTCCGTGAAATGCTGAGTATTCGTTATCAGCAGAAACAGCAAGTCTGTATTTTCTGAGTTCAGTTCCTGAAGTAGTTCTTCGGGCAGAAAATGGCCCTCTTCCTCTAACATCGAGAGATTTATCCGTTACCACACCTTCTTCAATGAACTCTGGTGCCGTGAACTTCTGTTTGTATTCATTTCTGTAATAGGAGTTGTAATATTCCGGCTTAAGATGATTGTTCGGATCAATATATACAGTTCCCTCATGAGTAAAGATCATCGCATGGAACCCTTTTTTAGAGGAATAATCAATTTTAGCGCTGATCTTACCGTCTTTTGATAACCCGTTGTAAGTTTTGATTCCTGGAAATTTAGATGCTAGTCCAGGAGACATCACACCTGAAGGCGTGAGTTCAAAATTCATAAATTCCCCATTTGGTAATGGAAGTGAAATTTCAATTTTAGAGGACCTTTTGGTCAGAAGTAAGTCCGCAAGATCACTTTCATTAACACTAAGTTGCCTGAAAACTTGATCTGGAGTCCTTCCATTGTTCATATCAGTCCAGTGAATATCCTGAGCAAAAGCGCTCACGGAAAGCACAACCAACATGCAAAAAGTAATAATGTTTTTCATTGAATGGGTATTAATACACAATCGGTTAACAATTTCACAATTATCAATGCCAGAATGGTTAAACCATTATAGCGATTGTAATCTAGTGAAAATTATACAGCGACTGAGGTTAAAACCCCACCAGTATGAAATATTGAGAATTAACTAGGTTGGAACATTTACATGACGTTCCGCATGATATGAAGATCTCACTAATGGACCAGACTCAACATATTTCAGACCTCTCTTTAATCCTTCCTCTTTGTATTTTTCAAATTGATCAGGATGAATAAATTCTGCTACTTCAATATGCATTTTTGTTGGCTGTAGATATTGTCCCAAAGTCAAAATGTCTAACCCGTGTTCTACAAGATCATCCATTGCTTTGAATACTTCATCCTCTGTTTCGCCAAGTCCTAGCATGATACCTGACTTTGTACGTTTTCCGTATTCCTTAGTCAGTTTGGTTTGGTCGAGGCTTCTTTGATATTTGGCCTGAGGTCTGACCCTTCTATATAGACGCTCAACAGTTTCCATGTTGTGAGAAACTACTTCCTGACCAGCACTGATCATTCTGTATAGTGCATCCCAATTGCCTTTTACGTCTGGGATTAAGGTCTCTATAGTAGTTTCCGGAGAGAGCTCTTTTGTTTTAGCTACAGTTTGATACCAGATTTCTGCACCTCTGTCTTTTAGCTCATCCCTGTTAACAGATGTCAATACAGCGTGTTTAACCCCCATTGTTTTGATCGCTTCTGCAACTCTTTGCGGTTCCTCTTGATCGTACTCAGGTGGTCTTCCGGTAGCAACAGCACAAAAACTACAGCTTCTTGTACATACATTTCCAAGAATCATGAAAGTAGCGGTACCAGCACCCCAGCATTCTCCCATATTTGGGCAATTTCCACTTTCACAAATAGTGTGCAGCTTGTTCTCATCTACTATTTTCCTGACTTTAGCGTATTCCTTACCTACTGGTAATTTTACTCTTAACCAATTAGGTTTTGTGGTTCTTACTTTTTCGTCAGAAGATTTTTCTACTACCGGTAATTCTATCATATCAGTATCAATAAAAACGCAAAGTTAATTTCCAAACCCGGTATTGACCAAATTGGTTCAATTATTTTCGAGTTCCCCAGAAAAGGGTAAAGTACGCTGAAGGGAAAATTGCTCTGTTATCCTGGGTTGGCATAATCACTACTTCTTTGGCATAAGCCTCAAGCATTGCGCCAATTTCAAGTCCTGCAACATTATTTTTGAAAGCCCCGAACTCGAAGTTCAGGTAGCCTTTAAAATTACCACCAACTGTAAGTTTTGATTCTCCTAGTCCTTGAAACAGACGTCCAGAGCCTAATATTTTAGAAAAAGCGTGTTTTTCGGGATCAAATTGTTCGTAAGTATTTTGCTCGCCGTATTGAATATAATATGGGGCAATTATTCCAATACTTGGTCCTCCGGCGGCCCCCATACTTATTTGAACTCCCTGTTGCGGAGCTTTTTTAAAGAGTAGTTTTTCTCGACCATACTGGCCTCTAATCGAGTATAGAAAGTTTTGTTTCCCCCATACGAATGAGCTTGCTTGTCGGTACGAAAGTTCCTTTGGATGCTTTACGTTACTTAATTCAATGGCATATGTTTGAAAAACATCATTACCACGAGAAACACCCATCTTTAGGATGATTCCGCCTATTAGTCCTCCATTTGTGTTTTTGTTAAGCCCCCAAGTAATTTCCTTGGTATAGTCTATCTGCTGCTCAGTGAATTGCGAAAAAGCAGATTTTGACAACATAGTGCAGACAGCTATTGCCAGGGTAAATTTGAATACTTTATTTATGGACTTATCAATCATTAAATACAAAATTAATCAAGTGCGTAAAACTGAAACGCCAAAAGCACGGAATAAGTTTGAAGGTTGATTCAAAAAATGACCTATTAGTAATATACTAAACATGACCGTGCATCTCAAGATTAATGAACAAATTAATTTTGAACTCCCCTTACTCCTAATTTGAGGCCGTTGAGGTATGAATGTATGATTCCAAAGTAGCATAGTGTATTGCCATATGGGAATCATCATAAATGCATTTGCCATTTTCAATCACCAGGATTTGTGGAGATTGATGCTGAACTTCGAATAATTCAGCAACCTTATTGGAGATATCTCTATAATTGATCAAATCGAGATAATAGGCTTTGGTCCGATCAGCTTTCCATGATCTTTCAATACGATTGATTGCCATTGAACTGATAGAGCATCTAATGCTGTGTTTAAATATCACAACAGGTGCTTGTTTTGATTCTTCAATAATTGTGTCAATCTGGCTTAATTCTTCAAGTCTTATCCAATCCATAATTTTCTAATTGTACCAGAGGTCCTTCTCCTTTTTGTCAAACTTGGCTTTCTTTACTTTGCCGCGTACATTTGGAGGTTGCTCTTTATTGCCGTTTAATCTAGACCAAAAGACATTAAACTTTCGCATTCCTTCCTTAACTTGTTTATTGCTTTGTCGCTTCGCTATCAAATGAACTGAGCTAGGATGCATGCTTCTCTTTTTTCTGTTTGCCTTGATCTCCCCTCCGGCATAATTTGACATTCTCTCTGCTTGATTCTTTTTCTGGAAGTCGTTTATGAACTTTCTATTTGTAGTAAAACCTCCAGTATAGCCACTCAATCGGCCTTCCTGGCGTCTGTCTTTAAAATTCCTTACAACTCTAATATTCTTTTTATAGTCACCAGTATAGTTTCGTGATCTGTGTGATTCACGTTTAGTCAGATAAACATCCTTTTTCTTGAGCCTTCCTTTGTATTGCTTGATTTGTTCATTGAATGGCTTAAGCCCAAGGGCAACATTTGGTGATGCTGCTCTTAAATAATCAATCACATTGAACCCATTTTTACGGATGACTTTTTGGGTTTTACCAGTTTTGACAGAGTATCTTGGACTTACAGCAACCCTTGTTTGATCATCTCTTTGTTCTGAGTATCTCGGGCTCACTTTTGCTCGTTTACCCCAAATTGGTCTTTCTGAATATCTCGGTGCTGTTGCAGCTATTTTTCGTTCCTTTGGAGGAGTTGAGAATCTAGGTGAAACAGGAATTTTGCCATTTGATTTTTGCCTTTCTGAATACCTGGGGTTGGCAGCTAACTTTTTGTTGGCTTTTTCACGCTGAGAGTATCTTGGATTTACTGCAAGCTTTCTATTTGACTTTTCTCTTTCGGAGAATCTGGGGTTTATTGGAGTTCGCCCCTGATCTTTACGTTTCGCTGAATACCTAGGGGATGTGACTCCTTTTTTGGTAGGTTTTCTTTTTTCTGAGAATCTTGGAGATGAAGCAAGCTCAACAGCTTCTCTTCTCTTTGCAGAGAATCTTGGGCTAACAGCTATTTTCGCGCCTTTTTTCTTCTTTTCTGAGTACCTAGGTGATCCAGCTAATTCAACTGCATCCCTTCTTCGAGGCGAAAACCTTGGACTCACTGTGGTTCGTTTTTGTTTCTTACCTACTTTTTCACTGTATCGTGGACCCCCGGCTAGTTCCACTGCAGCTCTTCTTCTTGGAGAAAATCTTGGAGATACCGGAGTTCTTCTCTTTGTAAGTTTTGGATTTGAGAATTTTGGTGTGATTCTTCTGATTTTACCTGGTTTTCCAGCAACGCTATACTTTACGTTTACCGAAGCTTTCTTCTTTGGTTTGTCTTTCTTGGATTTGTCTGTTTTTACTTTCCTTTCAAAGAGGACAAGTCCCCTGTATTGACTCTTTTGCGTTCTTAGTTTTCCTCTGTCCTCTAATAATTGGGCATAGGAGTTATTGGATGCTAATAACACAAGTGCAATAACAACAAATAAACTTAGGGCTATATATCTAGATGATAATCGCAAGCTGAATATCAGTCCGAGGAGGTCAAAGATTTATAAAAACTCCTTATTTGGCAATCTAATAACGAAATAAATGCATTCTATTACCCTGGAATTCTACAAAATAGCTAATATCGAACATGAATGAATCATGAAATTGTGTAGAATGGAATTATTTGAGTTAAAATCCAAGGTGTATTCTTATTGTGTGGAATTGGTTGAACAGAAAATCATGAACCTCGAAAATCAGATTCAATTGAACAAACAGGCAGCCAATGAAGAGACCAAGAGCAGCATGGGAGATAAGTATGAAACTGGCAGAGCGATGGCTCAGCTGGAACGGGATAAATTGACGGCCCAGCTCGGAGAAAATGGCAAGCTCAAAAAAGTTCTTTCGCAATTAAGCAGTTCTAAAATCGAAGATCAGATCCAAATTGGATGTTTGGTAGAAACAAGCGGACCATTGTTCTATTTGGCAATCAGTTTGGGTGCTGTAAAAGTGGAGTCAAGGGATATTCTTGCAATTTCTCCAGTAGCCCCAATAGGAAAGGAATTACTCGGCAAAAAGGTGGGTGATGAGATACTATTCATGAAAAAGCAAATCAAGATAGTCTCGATATGTTAACTGACCATTATTTATTTATTAGAATTGAATAAACAGCAGATTAAATATCAAGTTATTCATTACATCTGTGTTATGTCTTGAATTAATGCGCATCTAAAGAAATAATTCTACGTGAACTTCGCAACGAATCAGTTGATGGAGCAATGAAAAGGATATTTTTCTTGGTGTTTGCTATTGCAATATTACATGCACCAATATACGGACAATCATATCATACCGGCAGTCTTAGAGATGGTTATGTAGTTACATTTGCCGATACTATCTGGGCTAAGATCCAGGTTAATGTTGAAGACAATGATGTCTTATTGAAATCCGGCAATAATTATTCTCATTTACACGCGGACCAATTAAAGAAGGTGGTTCTAGTCAACCCTGAGGGCACAACAGAAGTATATTATGCCGCGTATTTTGGTGTTCATTTAAAAAGATTTCTCTTCACTGCATTAGTTGATGGAGAAGTTCCTTTGTTATACAGAGAAGGCGTTGCTTTTGAGGAGTACGGAAGCTCAAACAGGACTCCTTATTTCCTAATGACAAAAGGAAGTGTCCATACTTTGGGTAAGAAAAAAGAATTGGTAGGTCTCTTCCAGGGTCAACAAGAAATATTGAGTGATTTCTTACGCCAAAGCAAAAGTAAACTCGAAGATGAGGAAGATCTGATCACCTTTTTTAAACTAGGAAATAACGCAACAATAAAATTGAATTTAATGGCTGGAGAAGATGATTAAGCCTATTTGAATGGCAGGCTTGTTAAATCCACATTCCCTCCAGTTATAATAATCCCAATTTTCTTTCCTGCAAATCTCTTTTTGTTCTTGATAACTGCCGCTAAGGGAACGGCGCAACTTGGCTCAATGATAATTTTCATTCGTTCCCAAATTATTCTCATTGCATTTGCAATTTCATCTTCTTCTACCAAAAGGATATCTGACACATTGTCCTTTATAATATCAAAATTTCTTTTTCCTAGTGATACCTTCAAACCATCAGCAATGGTATCTGGGTTCTTGACGGTCTTTAACTTCCCTGATTTGAAAGATTTATGAGCATCATCGGCATTCTTCGGTTCCGCAAGAATTACCTCAGTTGTAGGGATAATATACTTAACAACCAATGCTGTACCAGCAGAAAGCCCACCACCACCTACAGGAGTCATGATAACATTCAAATCCGGAGTATCTTCAATTAATTCTTTAGCTGCAGTGGCCTGCCCTTCAATGATTTTATAGTCATCAAATGGTGGAATGAAAATTGCACCAGTTTCTTTTACTATTCGATCGCAGGTTTCTTGTCGGGACTTTTCGTTGGGCTCGCAATAAATGATTTCAGCACCGTATTCTTTTACTGCATTCTTCTTTACATCCGGTGCATTTTTAGGCATTACTATGTAAGCTTTGGAGTCAGCTAATTTAGCTGCAAGTGCCACAGCCTGGGCATGATTTCCGGAAGAGTGAGTGGCAAAGCCATTTTCTCTTTCTTCTGGACGCAAACTGAAAATAGCATTTGCAGCCCCACGCATTTTGAAGGCACCAATTTTTTGGAAGTTTTCACACTTGAAGTAAATCTCAGCTCCCGTCATTTCATTAATGCTATGAGAAGTGAGAATTGGAGTATGAATAATGTACTTGCTTATTCTTTGGTGAGCTCTTTTGATATCACTTAGGCTCGGAATAGATTCTGACATATTTACGAATTATTAATGTGCTTCTAACCAATTTTGACCAATACCCAGTCCAATTTCCATCGGCACATCAAGAGTAATGGCGTTTTTCATAAATTCATCAGTCTTGGATTTCATGATGTCTATTTCATCCCGGTGAACATCAAATACCAATTCATCATGTACCTGCATAATCATTCTTGACTTTAGGTTTTCAGATTTCATCCATTTGTGAATGTTAATCATAGCCACCTTAATCATATCAGCAGCACTTCCTTGAATTGGAGCGTTAACCGAGTTTCTTTCATCAAAACTACGCATTGTGAAGTTTCTGGAGTTGATGTTTCTCAAATATCTTCGTCTGCCAAGGATAGTTTCTACATATCCTGTATCTCTAGCTTTGTTTACAGCCTCATCCATGTATTGCTTCACAGCAGGGAATTGCTCGAAGTATGATTCAATAATTTCAGCTGCTTCACCCCGAGGGATATTCAAGTTTTGAGAAAGTCCGAATGCTGAAATTCCATAGATGATTCCAAAATTCACTTCCTTGGCCTTTCTCCTCATATTCGGTTCCACATCTGCCGGATCGACTCCAAAAACTTTAGCAGCAGTGTTGGCATGAATATCTTTTCCTTCTTTGAAGGCAGTCATCATACTTTCATCCTGTGCAAATGCGGCCATGATTCTCAATTCAATTTGAGAGTAATCCGCAGACATGATTTGATAATCTTCAGTTCTTGGAACAAAAGCTTTTCTGATTTCTCGTCCTTTCTCTGTTCTTATCGGAATGTTTTGGAGATTTGGATTATTACTGCTCAACCTTCCTGTAGCAGCAACCGTTTGCCTGTAATCTGTGTGAATTCTGTTGTCTTTAGAACTCACCAGTTTTGGCAAAGCATCAACATAGGTTGACTTTAGCTTTTGATATTCTCTGAAATCTAATATTCTACTTGCTATAGCGTGTTCAGCTGCTAATTTGACCAGCACATCCTCACCTGTAGCATACTGTCCTGATTTCGTTTTTTTAGGTTTATCAACCAGTTTTAATCTATCAAATAAAACTTCTCCTAATTGCTTTGGAGATGCAATGTTAAACTCTGCTCCAGCAATTTCGAAAATATCATTTTGCGCATTGAGGCTTTCTTTTTCCAGTTCCTTAGACATCTCTGCCAGAGCATCAACATCTACATTCACCCCTTCATATTCCATGTCTGCCAAAACAAATGACAAAGGCTGCTCAACGTCCACTAATAGCTTTTCTAGCTTGTTTTCCTTTAAAGCTCCTTCCAGTTTTTCTTTTAGTTGCAGAGTGATATCAGCATCCTCCCCTGCATATTCCACTACTTTTTCAACCTCAATGTCTCTTAGTGTTTTTTGCTTTTTACCCTTTGGCCCAATTAGGGACTCAATTTTGATTGGTGAGTAGTTGAGATAATTTTCAGCCATTACGTCCATGCTATGGGCTGTCTCCGGGTCAATCAGATAATGAGCCAACATGGTATCAAATATTTCTCCTTTGACATTTACATCATAGTTTCGAAGTACCTGAATATCATACTTTAAGTTTTGACCAATTTTTAAAATGCTTTCATTTTCCAGGACCTCTTTGAATTCTCCTATGATCGCTTTTGTATCTTCAAAATTATCACCAAACGGGACATAAAAAGCCTCTCCTTTTTTAATGGATACAGAGAGTCCAACCAGTTCTGCATCAATTGTGCTTAGGCTTGTTGTTTCTGTATCGAAACAGAATTGCTTTTGAGATTTTAATTGGTTGATTAGTTCTTTACGCTTTTCAGCTGAATCGATTAGATGGTACTGATGTTCTACAGTATCCGCACTTGAACGTGAAGTAGCTGTAGGTGCTTCATCCCCTGATCCACCAAAAAGATCCAATTGCGAATCATCTTTTTTCTTCTTAGTAGCAACAGATGATGGCTCTTCAGAAGTAAACACCCGGTTGGCAATAGTTCTGAATTCTAATTCTTCAAATAACGGCCTTAGAACCTCTTCTACTGGCCCAGTGTATTTTAGCGCCTCTTCATCAAATTCCATCGGAACATCAATCTTGATTGTAGCGAGTTTTTTCGAGAAAATCCCCTGCTCACCAAATTCCTGAACCTTTTTTTGGAGACTTCCTTTTAATTGGTCTGAGTTTGCAACTATGTTTTCAACTGTACCAAATTCCTTTAAAAGTTTCACTGCAGTTTTATCACCAACACCTGGGATACCAGGAATATTATCAACAGAGTCACCTTTAAGTCCCAAAAAGTCCCTTACCTGGTCCACATTATCCAAATCGAATTTGGCAAGCACTTCGGGTATACCTAATACATCTACTGCATTCCCCATGTAGGCAGGTTTGTAGAGATAGATATGCTCTTCTACTAGTTGGGCAAAATCCTTGTCTGGAGTCATCATATAAACCTCAAAGTCCTTTCTGGCTGCAGTTTTTGCAAAAGTTCCAATGATATCATCAGCTTCATAGCCATCCAGGACTAAAATTGGGATGTTAAAGCCCTCTATTATTTGTTTGATAATAGGAATAGCTATGTTAATCTCTTCAGGTTGAGCTTGTCTGGTAGCTTTGTATTCCTTGAATTCCTCGTGTCTGAAAGTTGGGGCACTTGTATCAAAAGCTACTGCCAGGTGTGTTGGTTGCTGTTTATTGATAATCTCCAACAAGGAATTTGTGAATCCCATAATTGCTCCGGTGTTCATTCCGTTTGCATTCATTCTTGGGTTCTTACTCAACGCAAAATGTGCTCTGTAAATAAGAGCCATGGCATCAAGAAGGAATAGTTTCTTTTCAGGTTTACTCATAGTGGGTAAAGGTATGAAACCAATAATTTTAGAACCCAATTAAACCTTTATTTTTTCTGCTGGTCTAAGGATTTTGAAAAGTGAAAGAGAAATTAAAAAGTTTCGGTTGATAATTTTTGCGTTTGTTGTGGCATTTACTGCTATTTCATTGAATAGATCCATGAGTGTTCACAACTATTTGGATCAACCATTGAGGGGAAAAGTTATTGTTGAGAAGTTTGCTAAACTATAACCAATAAAAAAGGCGCTCAGTAAATAAGCGCCTCTTCAATTTAAATTCGATTTTTTTCTACAAACCTACCATTACAAATGCACCCCAGTAATAAGGGGCCTTCCATTTTTCTTTAATTGCCTTCTGTGCAGTGTTAAATGCTAGTTGTTTGTCTCCGGTTTCCATCCATTTTTCATAGAATGTGGTCATCAGCTCCTGAGTGGCATCATCATCCACAGTCCACATACTCATGATGATACTTTCTGCACCTGCAATTTGAAATGCCCTTTGAAGACCATATACACCCTCACCATTAGAAACTTCACCAAGTCCTGTTTCGCATGCTGAGAGCACTACTAGCTCAGTGTCATCCAGATTCATATTCATGGCTTCATATGCAGTCAAAATACCATCTTCTTCGGCTGTTGAATCAATGTTTATTACACCAGTACTAAGGAAACTGTTAGCTCCGGCAAAGATTAATCCAGATCTTAAAAGTGGGTTTTCTACATATTCATCTACTGTATCACCTTCTGAAGGCTCGTCGTTTTCAAGAAAGAATCCGTGCGTCGCAATATGAAGAGTTTGTGGAGAATTCACCACTTTAATTTCTTCTTCTATTGCCGCATTAGCCATGAATACTTCTGGTTGAAATTTCTGGTTAGAATAAAGATTTTGAATTAGTTCGACTTCTCTTTTTGTTCCTGGTAATAGGGCAAGGAGATTATTACCGGAATATCTCTGCAAGTTACCTCTCACACCCCTGGATAATCCACCACCTCTGCTGTTACCACTACCTCTGTCTCCGCGTGTACCTCGAGCCCCTCTTGAAACACCACGTCCTCTACCTTGGCTAACAGCGGTTGCGATACTTTCAGCAGCCTTCGCTACATCTCCGTCATTTTCCTCAATAGATCCCATATTGTAATTTGGGAAACCAAATAAATAAGCTTTACTCTCATCAAAATATGATCTATCATCATAATTGAATGTTACCAGATCCTTTGTGTTTGTCAAAACCTGCATATCAATTTCATCCACCAGGAATTTTTTGGTTTCTGAATTTCTTAGAGTGTAAATACTTATTTGATTGTAAACTCCATCAGGTGAGAAGTATACTTTTTTAGTATCACCAAGTTTCTCAGAAATTGGTTTCCAGAATAATCGGTAAGAGTAGTCCTCATTTACCTTGTACCTGATTCCATTTCTGTAGTTGGCCAAGTATCTGGATTCCATTTTAGCTCCCTGATCAAGAACCACCATTTCTGGATGATCTTTTGTGTCATGTTTTATGATTAGTGCAGCGTAGTTTACGTTATCAGTAAAGGACCCAGCCGAATCTGGGAGGAATTCTCTATATCGGATCATTTCTACTGCAGCTTCTCCTTCCTTAAGTTTCTTTTGGACATCTCTCCAGGTAACTTTCTGCTTACTCATGTTCTCAGCAAAAACCGCAGATTCTTTACCAAGTTCTTTTTCAAGGTTATTGGAAGCTTCTAACAAAGAATCGATTCTATTGTTCCTTTCTGTTACATCACCCTCATGAGAACTAAATAGTCTGGAAAGTTGCTCTTTTTGAGAAATCCAAAGCTCATACTTAGCCATAAGGACAGAATCGCCACTATTAACGATCGATTCACGAACCTTATTTGTAGCGTACATAATCAATCCTTTTGTGGCTAATTGAAAGTCGTACATGTTGGATTTGAGTTCTGGATTTTTCTCAGCGTTTTGAACAGCGAAAGAATTGAACTGCTCAAAAGAAACTTTGATCTTATTGTTATAGAATTTTGCTTTTTCTTCTTCACTCAGAGTAGGGAAGTAAGCGTTAATCTGGGCGAAGTAATTATCAAAAGTTTCGTCAAAGTAAGACACTACCTCTTCTGTCTCATCCTGATCCCATTTTAAAATGGCCATTTGACGAGTTCCAACAGCGTAATCCGGATGATATTTTCCTAATACATTCCTTCTTATTTTCAGACTTTTCGAGAGGTTTTCCTCGGCGTTTTTAAGATCACCAAGTAGTTGATAAGTCTCACCCAATCTGAATAAAGAGTAGGCATATCGATAATGCTTATTTCCCAGGTTTTTCTCGAACCCATTAGTAGCCTCTCTAGTAAGTTGAAGCGCTAAATCGAGCCTTCCTGTTTTTCTATAGACATTGGCAAGATTTGATTTCTGGTTGTGATATAGCATATCCTCTTTTCCCAGGCTTGCCTCTGTGATTGCAATTGTCTTTTTGTGAGTTTCTTCTGATTCTTTGTATCGCCCAGAGTTATCATAAATACTTGCCAAAACCATCATATCCTGAGCAACCAGAAGTGATTCCTCTCCTCCATATTCAATTTGGATGTCGATGCTTTGCTTGATGAATCTCTCAGCTTTATCGTAATTACCCATTATTCGGTAAACCTCAGCAATGTTGTGATATAGTAAACTATTGATGTCACTCATATCACCTTCCATTCTATCTGACATATCGATACTTTCCAGCAGAACTTCTTCTGCATCTGGGTAGCGACCCATGTCCATGTAGAGGTCATACATATTATTAAGCGCTCCAATGTAATCGACTGATGGGTTTAATCCCAATCTTTCAAAAGCACTTAATGATCTGTTTAAATGACGCTCTGCTTGATTGTAAGAACCATTAGCTCTGTACAAACTTCCATAAAGCGCCATTAACCTTGGATAGGTCTCCTCGTCCTTAGAAATGTACTGCTGAATCGATTTCAATAGCTTTATGCCCTTGGAGTTCTTATTGCTTAAACCATAGTTTACAGCAAGAGATAAAGCTGTCTCAATATATTCCGGGCTATCCTTTCCAAAAGACTTGGCATCACTTTCCATTATTTGAATGTAGATCTCCTCGGATTTGTTGTAATATCCCAATTGATCATTCGCATTCGCAATGTTGTAAAGCGTGTTTTTGCGGTCTTCGAAATCAGTACCCGCTGATTCCATTCCTTTCAGAACTTTTGTATAAAGGTCCAGGCTTGCTTCCAGGTCTCCGTAATAGAACATGTAGGCTTCAGCAAGAAACGTATTGGCGTTAAATGATACCGTATCTGAAAAGGAGGAGAACTTCTCCTTAATTGACTCTTCTTCGTTTAGAATCGTTTCATAGTCATAATTTAAATAGGCTTCATCTAGCTTGTTGTAAAGTTTTTTAGAACTTTTTGACTCAAATTGTGCGTGTAGCTGTGTGTTTAAAAATAGTGTTAATAGAAATATAGTAGCACTATATTTGGTCATATAATTCTTCATAACTTGAATGAATTTTAATTAATTTCTCATCTGTGTTGTATGGGTAATAAATATAAATTTAAGTAAATTTAATTGTATCATACTAATTTCTTGAGAACTGCTCGAATCGTTTTTTATTCGTGGGATGTATTCGAGCATTCGTCGAAAAATTGAGTGTTATTTCGCTGGTTATGGTTAGAGGTTACAAATATTTTTAATACTTTCACTAGTTCTAAGCGGCGGAATAATAATCTAAAATCGCACTATTGCATCGTTATTGAACTTGACAATATGAGACTCACCCAGAGACTTAATCCGCCTGTCCATGGGAACCAACGAGAGTTCGTTAGGACAAACAAAATCTGGATAGTAATTTTTTTACTGGCATCATTTATATCTATAGATGCTTCTAGCCAACAAAATTCCCTTCCTTTTAACGGACTTGATCAATTTGTTTCCTTTTCAAACCTTTCTTTGTTTGATAATAGTCAACGTGATTTTACTGTTGAAATCTGGTTTCAATCAGATTCCACTAATCAGGATCAGGCTATTTTCAGTGTAGGTCCCAATTCACCTGGACAGGGATTTGTATTGAAGAAGAATAACACCAACTTTCTTGAAATATTAACTGGGGATGGTACATTAATTACATCATCACTGGATATAAATGACACACTTTGGCACCATGCGGCTGTTGTTTATCAGGATAGCGTGTTCTCAATGTATCTTGATGGTTCATTCCAAAGCAACGCGAACTATAATATAGCCTTAGATGGTACTTTAGCTGAATTGGCAAGAAGTACTTTTTCCGGTACCGAATATTTCGCTGGAGAAATGGATCAGCTTAAAATATGGGGTAGAGCTTTAACAAGAGAAGAGATTATTTCCGGCATATTTGAAGAAGGAGTAGGGTACGGGTTTCTTTCTTTTAATTACTACGATTTTAACCAATTTTCATCCTCTGAACTCTCCGATCAGATTAGTGGTGAGAATGGATTTCTCATTAATATGAGTGGGACTGAGTGGACTGGAAGTTCTGCCTTAACCCCTTTCGTTATTTTCTCCAATGGAACCGGACCATTTTCTTCAGCTGGTACGTGGCTAAATGGAATTGTTCCCAGACTGATACATTCAGTAGAGATAAATGGGACAGATAGCGTCTACCTGGATTCAGATGTGGATGTTTCAGCTGTTACGGTACAATCTCTGGCGGCATTTGACCAAACGGGTTTTAACATTTTAATGCTAAAAGGTTTAGAACTTTTTGGGAATCATTATTCCAATGCAAATGATACAATCTTCATGTTTGGTAATGAATCAAACCTTGATGGTGGAGGTAATGAACTTCCATTACTGTTTTTTGCTGATGGTAGTTTGATCAATCTATCCCAACCCATGACTACCAAAGGAGGTGTATTTATAGACAGCACAGGGACATTCAATAGTTTTGGGTATAATACAACATTAATTGACAGTGCTTCATGGGAATCATTTGGAAGCTATAATCTTACTGGCGATACCGTAAAATTTAATGGTACTTATCATACAGTTTTTGGAGGTAACTTCGAGTCAATTGCAATAGATACTGGAACCGTCGTTTTACAGGACTCATTGATCGTGAACACCTCAATCACTGCTACAGGAACGGGTACAATTGATATGGGAACTAACGTCATAGTACCAGGTTATAGTGCAGACCTATTTCAATTGGATACTATTGTTTGGTCGACCGGTGCAAGATTTGTAATTGACCAATACATGTCTAGTTTTCAGTCAAGTTATTTCCTATTTGGTCCAGAAGATTTTGTATTTCCAACCATTGAAATAGTTCAGGATGGAGTTCTTGATCTACTGACAACACTAGGAGATATTCCGATAGGGCCAAATGAATCTTTAATTCTGAATGGAGGTGAATTTATTGGTGGTGATGGTCGGGGTATCTTCCTTGATGATAATGCTACTGTTGAGATAAATTCAGGAACTTTTGAAGTCAATAGCGATGGTACGATCTTGTTTGGTGCAGGGGCACAAATATTAAATAATGGAGGACAGCTCACAATAGGTAGTCCATACGACCCTGGAAACACTTTTAGTGTAACAGTTCAAAGTACCTCTACAACAGCAGGAGATCTCCAAATTACTCAATCGTCCGGGGATATGGCAATTGATTTTACAGACTTTTCCGATCTGTCTGGAGATGGAATTAGAATTGATGGTGGAACAGTTTCACGTCCATTCAATACGTCTTCATTTTTTAATGGAATTGGAAATTCGTACATCACTATTAACTCTAATGCGCTTGACGATCAGGGCATGGATTCCGTTGCTTTCTTTTCAGGTCCTTTAAAAAATATTATCAAAACGTCATCCTCAGGATCGGGAACCGTCTATGTAAATAAAGGATATGGAGATTTTTCAGGTCCATTATATGATAGTATTGATGCTGGAGATATTTCTTGGCTGAGTTTGATCGGGGATGTTAATTATGCTTTAAGCTTTGATGGTATAGATGATTATGTATCATTTGCTTCTGCACCAAATTTTCCGGACACTATTACTGTTGAAACGTGGCTTTATTTAAACGATGGTTCTGGGTTCCAAACAATTGCTGATTTCGATTTTGGCGTAGGTGGGTTTGCAACTTTACAGATAAACAATAACAGACTTCATTTTGCAAACGATGATGGCGCTATACAATCAGGATTTGTAACTGATACATATGTATTGCCAAATCAACAATGGGTCCATGTTGCTGCAGTTTTCACTTTTGGAAATACTGTTCAGTTTTATGTAAATGGTCAACCAACAAATTCTGGAGGTTCCGCTGCAGTTGCAACTGGTTTGGCTCCAACTTTGACCGTTGGGTCGAGTGGAGGATCTTCTAGTTTTTTAAATGGAACCCTTGATGAATTTAGAATTTGGCTAGATGATTTAAGTCAATCAGCAATTCAATCCAATCAATTTGCAACAATTGGCGGAGGTGAATCCATGTTGTACGCTGCATTTGATATGCAAACAGTTGACCCAACTGAAGATACTGTTTTGGTGGATCTTACTACAAATACGTACGATGGAGTACTTCAAAACTTTGATTTTAGTACTACTTCTGGTTGGGTTTCTTCTGAAGCTCAATTGGATCCACAGTTGGCATTAAATTTCGGAGGTTCCGATGAAAGAGTAGAAGTTACCTCAGGCCCTCAGTACAACACAAACCTTACGTTTGAGGCATGGGTGAGGCCAGAGTTTACCAGTGGAGATTTTACAATTGGATCTTGGGACTTTGCAGCCAATGATCATGCTACATTGCAAATAACCAACGGTGAATTACGGTATTATACTGATAATGGTACTCCTACATTTATATCTTCCTTTCCTCCTGATACCGTAGCAACCGGGGACTGGACCCACGTTGCATTTACTAAAGCTGGAGATGATGTAGTCCTTTATATCAATGCTAAGGAAGTAGCTTCTGGTACATTAGCTACTCATCCATCTGGCGCAACAAACTTTGTAATTGGCGGAAGAGAAAATGAATCAATCTACCTCAACCTCTTCGATGGAGATATAGATGAAGTGAGAATTTGGGATGCGGTTCTTGATATTAACACAATCAGACAGTATGCCACAACAGAAGAATTATCAAGTCATCCGGATATCCTTAGTCTTTCTGCCAGGTATGATTTGAATGACGGATTGCTGGGTGGAACAGATAACATGGGATATACTGCAGTTATTGATAAATCGAGCAACGGGTTTGATGGTACACTTGGTGGAACATGGGGGCTTAGTTTTGCGTCTTCCAACTGGGTAGTTTCTGAAGCTCTTGAAAGTGGGTTAATACCTAGACTATACGGTAATGATATTTTTATTCCAGGAGACAGTAGCAATACTACCAATCTTGCTGATGGAAGTGATTTTGGTGCTGTCCTTGAAGGAGATACAGTATCAAACCAATTCTTGTTAATTAATGAAGGTTTTGACACTTTGGTCATTTCGTCTATCACAAATGGCCTTTCAGAATTTCATGCCAGCACTGATAAGACAGTAGTTTTACCTCTTGATTCTGCAGAATTGACTGTCTACTTTAATCCTACCTCTCCTTCCCCTTTCTCTGATTATATCAAGATTGCATATGGAGAGAAGTCGTATGATTTTGAAATAACAGGAACTGGATATCCTGATGAGTCAGGTCCGGGATACGCAATTACATTTAATGGATCCGATCAATACGTTCAATTAGAAGAACCAGGCCCATTTGAATTTACGGAGGATGACCCTGTTACAATTGAGGCATGGATATACCCAATAGATACCACAGGATTTAGTACTATTTTATCAAAAGAAGGAATTACATCAGGTGTTGAAGGGTTTAATTTTAGGTTGGATAATGGTAAGCCTGAACTGGTACTTCAAGGTAATATTGCTGGGCCGAATGCCATAGAAGTTGAAAGTACAGTTTCCATTGATAGTGGGGCATGGAATCATGTGGCAGTTACATTTGATGGTAGCGCTCTTGCTTCTGGTGTAAAATTCTTTATCAACGGTGATTCTGTTGCAACAAATATTGTCACTGATAATATCAGTACGTTCTCAATTGGAAATACAGAGCCTGCTTTTATTGGTGGTGTAAACGGTCCAAGTCAAGCGTTTAATGGAAGAATAGATGAATTAAGATTATGGAAGGTTGAAAGAACAGCAGAGGAAATTAATGAAAACTATTTAGGAGTTATAGATCCTTCAGACACAACTCTTGGTGCTTACTACAGAGCAGATTTTGGAATTGATAGCATTGTATATGATTTAACCGGAAATAGTAGTGGTGAACATTTCGGTACTATAGGGACATTTGTGTTTTCTCATGCACCTCTGAATAATGAAGATCAGTTTGAAACTTTGTTCGCTAAGAATGCAGTATGGTCCGGAAACCTGGTAGCTACATCTGCCAATTTACAGATTAGTGAGGATGCATTTATTGCAGATGATGGTGATAACGTAGTTTTTGCACACGACAATGACGCGATTTCAGACTCGGACATTACGACTAACAATATCTTTGAATCAGGTGGACTTATAACAAGAAGGTTGGAGAGGTCCTGGTATATTGAATTCTCTGATTCAACAACTCTACAAACTGGAGGGGAGCTGGATCTATTATTCGACAATGTCCCTGCAGTGGATTCTACCAAAACCTACTATTTCATGAGTAGAATAGAAGGTTTTGATGACTTTATACCTGTCAATTATACATCAGTTGTTACTCTTAATGACACGGTTGGAATCACCATTGTGGTTGACAGCCTACCAGACAAAGCATTCTATACACTCGGTATATCAGATGCTTATCCTGGGAATGCTATCATTTTGGATGGAGTAGACGATTCTTTAACACTCACAGATGTAGGTTATAATGATGCTTTCTCTTTTGAGCTTTGGGCAAAAATAAATCAACCCAACCCTAATTACAGCCCGATTCTTCAACATGGAATTGGCGGTGATACGGTAAATGTTTTTGTAGACACGGACAGTACCATTGTAATCGACATGCATTATACTGGATCACAAGAATCTTATAAGGGCTCAATAAAGGTTAATGATGATCAATGGCACCATATTGCTATAACTCGTGAAAACACAGGTATCAAAATGTACATTGATGGAATTGAAGATATAGGAGCTACATTCATTAATGCAACTTCGGCTGGAACTATAAGTGCTGCAAGCTGGTCAGGTCCTATGTTACTGGGAAGAAACGTAGTAGGTAATGCAACAAACATTAGTATTGATGAATTCAGAATTTGGCAAGTTGCTCGGGATTCAGCTCAGATTGCAAGTAATTATCTTTATCCAGTTGATGGAATAAATTCTGATCTTGAAGTTTACTACAAGTTTGATCAATTTACAGGATATACAGTTCCAGATCAAACAGGAAGTAATAGACCGGCAATCCTTGGAGGAAATATTGATTTTGACTTTAGTACCTCGGGCTGGATTGTTTCAGATGGGTTTGTCTCTCCAACTAATCAAAATGCGCTGGACTTTGATGGCTCTGGTGATTATGTATCAGTCCCGAATATTTCTAATTACGATGTGGCTGACACTACTGATTTTGCCGTGGAGGCTTGGGTCAAGGGATCTGGGACAAATTTTGATGGAGCGGGGATTGTTACAATGGCAACAAATTCGCCAACCTTTACCGGATTTAGCATGATCGTATATCATGGAAGGCTGGCAGTTGAAATTGGAGATGGTGCTTCAGTGCAGTCTCCTCCTACCGATGATTTATATGGCCACACCATTATAGATGACGGAGATTGGCATCATGTGGCCCTGTCCTTTAATCGGGGAGCACAAAATGTAGCATTCTACGTCGATGGTATTCAGGAGTTTAGTATGGAAGCCTCCTTAATAGGTGCTGATCTTACCTCTGGGGTATTTAACATCGGTACAAACTATGATTTGTCCAATGATTTCAACGGAAGCATAGATGAGGTCAGATTCTGGTCTACAGAAAAATCTGATAGTGACATTCAGGATTACATTTATACTCGGCCAACTGGAAGCGAAAATCACCTTGAAGCTTATTTCAATTTTGATCAAGGAGAGGCAGGAGCTGACAATTCCGGAATAAGTTTATTAGAAGACCTAAGTGGGAATTTTAATGACGGAACATTAAATGGATTTACATTAAATGGTGCCACTTCCAATTTTGTGGAATCGGAAATAGATTCACTAAGAGCAAGAGTTAAGGTTTTTGGCAGAGACGCAGCTGTATTGAATCTTAATGATACAATAAATATAGGTTTATCCTTCCTGGGAGACGAAACATTCCAGCAACTTACATTAGCTAATGTTGGTAATGATACTCTCCACATATCTTCTATTACATTAGGAAATGCTGAATATCAGTTTTCACAAACATTAAGTGATTCTACCTTCTTTCCATTTTCAACCAGGGAAATAGAAGTTCGGGTTTCACCTACTGCCGAACCATTTGCTTATTCAAGCTTCGATATAACCAGTAACGATCCATTAAGTCCTTTCTCAGGGACTTTGGAAACTACTGTTTACCCTGATTCACCAGGATCAGGTAATGCCATTAGTTTTAATGGGTCATCTTCTGATTATGCATCCTCAAATGGAATAGCTGATGGGTTTGATTCATTTACCGTAGAATTCTGGGCTAGTAGAACTGATACTACAAGTAATGATATTGCTTTTAGTGTAGGTGCTGGAGGGGCCAATAATTTACTTTCTATTGGGTTCCAAAGTGGACAAAACGCAATTATGGGTTTTGGCAGTGATGATTTGACTACAACCTATAATTCAGTCTCGGATTGGAATCACTGGGCTTTCACCTACGATACTGCTTCTAGAGAACAAAGAATTTTACTTAATGGTGTCGAATTAGCATCTAGAACTGCATCTGCTAATTTCCTGGGATCTGGTACTATTTTCTTAGGACGAAATGCTACTGGTGGAGATGACTTCTTAGGTGAATTGGATGAGCTTAAAGTTTGGGGTTATGCACTTCCTGATTCAATAATCAGGGAACATCTGGCGAGTAAAATAACAGGTCAGTCCGCAAATTTGGATAGCCTGCTGGTTTATTATAGAATGGATGAATCCAGTGCTACTGATGTGCAGGATTTAATCGAAGGATTTGACTTCACATTATTTGGAGCAACTAAAGTTACTTCGGGAGCATATTTAGGCGACAAAAGTAAATACAACTATACTTCAAATGAGATTGACATTTCACCGGATGCTCCTATAAGAGTTGCAAACGTCTCTAATTTCACAGAAGGATTTCATGCATACATGATTGAGCAGACTCCTGAATTAGATTCGTTGACTGGTTTCCAAAATATTGTTGATACCGTTTACTACGGAGTGTTTGCCCCTGGAAGTACATTTGATATTGATTTCCAATATACCCCTGATTCAGGCGAGGATAGCCTAAGAATTGTTAGAAGACTCAATAACGCTGATCCGACCTGGGTTGGTGCGAGTAGCATTTTTGATTTGGATACCGCAAATGACTCAATATTTGTGACCAACGAAACCTCAGGCGAGTTTGCATATGCAAAACTTAATTACCCATTATTCACGACAGCAGGTGATGCACTTATCTTCGATGGAACTAATGAATATGTTGATATTCCACATGATGATAGGTTGAACATTGCAGAAGGAGATTTTACTATTGAAGCCTGGGTATATCCTGATACAACAGAGGCTGAGACTATCATTTCAAAAGGACATGGTGGCGGAGGAGCAAACCCAGATGTATTCATATTCCAAATTCAAGCAAATAAAGTTGGTCTTGAGTTCTCAGATGGAGCGAGCATCGAGTGGGGATTTTCAACTTCAGATGTAGCTCAAAATCAATGGAGCCATGTTGCAGTTAGCTATGTAAGTGCTACACAAACAGCCACATTCTATATTAATGGTTCACAGGATGGGCAGCATATTTATTCCTTGACTCCTTCAAACAATAATGACACAAATTCCGCTTTCATTGGTAAACAAGGTTATGGTTGTGATTGTAATTATTTGAATGGACAAATTGATGAGTTGAGAATATGGAACAGCACATTAGGAACCGATACTATAGCCTCTTATGCTTTCCAGTTAGTAGATGATATCCATCCTAACATCAATGACCTTGTGCTTTATCAAAAATTTGATGACGGGATTGGATCAACTACACTTCATGATCTGGAATCTAACTTAAGTGGTACTCTGACCAATATGGAAGCGGCATCAGATTGGGTTGCTTCGGGAGCATTTGCAGTACCGGCATATACTGTAATAAACACTAATGATTCAGGTATTGGATCGCTAAGAGCGGTTCTTGATAGTGCGAATGCAAATGCAGGGCTGGATACCATTAAATTCGATATACCTGGAAGTGGCCCATGGATTATCACTCTTCAATCCAGCTTAACTTCTAGTGATAGTATTTATGTAGATGGTACTTCGCAACCAGGATGGGATTTATCTACTGGAATGGTAGTGGAAATTCACGATAGTACTGCTTCATTTAATGGATTGGAAGTTGTCACAAGTTATTTTGAAGTATATGGATTAAGATTTAATGGATTAAGCTCCGGGATCATTATCAATAGCAATACTGACGGATTCCAAATTGGTAGCCTTGGTAGTGAAAATATCTTCATTAATAACCTGGTTGGTATACAAGGAATAAGTGGTTCAAATGGTCTGATTGAAAGTAATTATATCGGACTGGATTATGATTCCCTGGCAGGAGCCAATTCTACTGGAATAGAATTTAATGGAACCAGTACCGGTAATACAATTGGTGGTTCAGCTGCCTCTAATATAATCTCAAATAACACTAACGGTATTGTATTCGACGGATCTGGGACACTTCAGAATCAGGTGGATGTTAATACCATCTTCTGTAATACAACTGGAATTTCTTTATCAAATGGAGCTCACAATAGCGTAGTTGCTCCTACAATTGATTCGGTTGATGTTAACAATGTTTATGGAACTGGTATTACTGGGGATAATATTGATTTATACATGGCCAATGATAGCTGTACAAGCGATCAGGGGATTACCTATTTGGGAAGTACAACTGTAGCCGCAGGAAACTGGACAGTTACAGGTTTAAGTTTGACCTTAGGAGATTCACTAACTGCAATTTCATATAATGCAACAGATGGTTCATCAGCATTTTCTGCAGTATTCGGATATGGTGAAGCTCCGGATGCTCCTACAGTGGATAGCTTAATAGCGAACACTCTGGAACCAACTATTACAGGGACCTATATTTTTGGTACAGACCTGGATGTAACTATTGATGGAGCCAATTATATATTAGGAACAGATGCTAATTTAACAACCGACAGTATCTCAACATGGAGCCTTGATCTGGCTGGATTTGCAGTCTCTGGAGATGGTGTATTTGATGTTGTAGCGACAAGTACAGATACATTAACGCTTCTAAGTTCGGTTGATACAACCTTGAATGAAATTACAATCGACACTACAGCACCAACGATTCCTACTATTGATTCCCTTCTAACAAATAATGCAAACCCAATTATTCAAGGTACTTCAGATATAGGAGATTCGTTGGATGTTACAGTCAACAGTATTACATACGTCCTTGGTATAGATCCAGAATTGACACATGATAGTACTGCAACCTGGACTTTGGATCTTTCATCTGCTACCTCGTTAACAGAAGGTGTTTATGAGGTAGTTGCCAATACAGCAGATTTAGCTGGTAACGTCAGTACAGATGCTTCCACAAATGAGTTGGAAATTGATCTAACAGCACCAGTTACTTCAATAGATACGCTTTACACAAATGTGGTTTCTCCACAATTAACTGGGGGAATTGATGACATTGATGCCACCGTGGATGTAAATGTTGATGGATCTAGTTATACAGCGACCAATAATGGAGATGGTACCTGGACATTGACAGCAGGAACAATTTCTCCTGATTTAGCTGAAGGAACGTTTGAAGTACTCATTACTGCGACAGATTCTGCAGGAAATATTGCAAATGACGCATCTTCCAACGAGTTGACAATAGACACTACTGCCCCTGGAATTCCAGAGACAGATACTTTAATAACAAACAACCAAACACCTGTTGTGATTGGTACTTATGAGCAGGGAACATCGCTTGATATAACCTTAGATGGAGTTACTTACGTGCTTGATACCGATCCTGAACTTACTTCAGATGGTTCTGGAAACTGGACTTTGGATTTAAGTGGAGGTGCTTCCATTGCCGAAGGTGTTTATGATATTGCCATCAATTCTGCGGATTCTGCTGGTAATATCACAACCGATGTTCAAACTAATGAAGTAACAATTGATATTACTGCTCCTGTTGTCACGGTAGATGCTTTGACAACCGCGGACCTTACTCCGGAATTAACAGGAACTGTTGATGATAATGATGCGGATATCGATGTGACCGTAGATGGTAACAATTATATAGCCACCAATAATCAGGATGGTACCTGGACATTACCAGATAATACTATTACTCCAGACCTGGGAGGAGGAGCATTTGACGTGGTTGTTAACGCTACAGATAAAGCAACCAATGTTGGGACTGATGCAACAGTTGATGAGTTACTTGTCAATGCCGTTCCTACAGCGGAAGCAGCAACCAATATAAATGCGTTTGACTTTACCGCTAATTGGAATAATTTCACTGGTATTGCTGGTTATGTGCTCGAAGTAGCAACTGATAATTCGTTTACTCAGTTCGTTTCAGGATACGAGAATTTCGCCACAACAGACACAACAGAAGTAGTGACAGGCTTGAATTACGGGACAACCTACTATTATAGGTTGAGAACAGTAATTGCTGTTGGAGATACTTCTGCATATTCTAATCCGATTACTGTTAACACTATAATTCTTTCAGGTACAACTGCTGATAGTACTGCATTAGTAAGAATCTATGACAATATGGATGGTGCAAACTGGAACAGAAATACTGATTGGACCACATCAAGATTAGAATTCTGGGAAAATGTGACATTTGTTTCTGGAAGAGTAACAGCATTAGACCTGAGCAGTAACAACCTGTCAGGTGATTTTCCAACATTTAGTGGTGAGGAACTGGATCAATTGTTAACCTTATTGTTAAATGATAATGCGATAGACAGTGTTGCAGATATCACGAATCTACCACTGACTGATCTTCAGGTTCAGGATAATAATCTAGGTTTTGGATCTATTGAGACCATCTCATCTATTCCAGGAACATACAGTCCTCAAGATAGCTTATTGACCGAGTTAAATATCATTGAAAACGAGGGTGACAACATTACACTTGATAGAACTGCTTCTGGTACCTCCAATACCTACCAATGGTTTAGGGATGGATCAATTATACCTGGTGAAACTAATGCAACTCTGAGTTTAACGGGTATTTCTTTTGAAGATGAAGGTGAGTATTATGTAGAAGTTGAAAACACAATTGCTAGTGGCATCACCCTGATATCTAACACAATCAATCTGAAAGTATCTTCTCTAGAGCGGGATACGACCGCTTTAAGGATTATTTACAATGCATTGGATGGAGATAATTGGACTGATAATGACAATTGGTTCAGTGGTGATATTACAACATGGGATAGAATTGGATCTGATGGATCCAGAGTTACTTCTATTGACTTAAGTAACAATAATCTAGGAGGAACTGGAATTATGCCAGATGAGATATTGGACATCATTAATGTAACTTCAATTGATCTTTCGGATAACAGAACTGAAAATAGAGATGGCCTACTGGAGATACCGGATTTTAGTTCAATGCCGAATCTCAGCACGTTAGATGTTTCAGGAAATAGCTTGCAATTTGGATCAATAGAACCAACCGTTGGGAATGTTGCTACATTCCTATATGACAACCAGGCACAGGTCGGTGATGGAACTTCTTATTCCGTTCCGAAGGGAACTACTATTGATTTGTCAGTGACAGTATCTGGAGATAATAATACATACCAATGGAGAAGAAATGGATCTAATATTTCGGGAGCAACTAATTCCAGTTATTCAGTTGTAGATATCGACTACAATAACATGGGAACATACGATGTTTTGGTTAACAACACTGTTGCAACGGCACTTCAGATTCAAAGTAAAGAGAACTTTACCGAGGCGCATGTTGATATTGATGGTACAGTACTTGGAAATGGCAATCCGCTTGATGAAGGAGTAATTTATGCTCTGAAAATTGAACCTGATCAGGTTGCTTTTGATACAGTAGATACCCAGGATATTGTGAACGGAAGTTTCTTATTTGATGATCTGGTTCTTGGGGATTACGTAATTGCTGCTGAAGGTGACACTTCAGAATTCTTGCCTACCTACTATATTTCATCTTTCCTTTGGGCAGAAGCAGATACGCTATTCTTAAGAGACACCATAAATGGGTTCCAAATTGATATGCAGGCGGTACCAGGGGAACCTGACGAGACAGGTGATGGTGGACTTGGTGGATATTTAGAAGACGAACTTGGCGAAGAGGAAGGAAGACTCGAAGGAGGAAGAAGAGTTAAGCGTGCCGGGGTAATGCTTCGAAGAAGGCCACCAGATTCAAGACCTGAAGATGACGAAGGATTTGAATTATTCGCCTATGTTCAAACAGATGATAATGGTGAGTTTACGTTTGAAAACTTACCTCCGGGAACATACAGGATTAACTTTGAGTATCCTGGAGTACCAATGGATTTAAGCTCATTCGTAGAATTTGAATTAGGTGCTGATGGTAGCTCAGATTCTTTCTCTATAGTCGCAACTGTTACTGAAGACGGGATTATAGTTGTACCTGTAGATATTACAAGAATACTTCTAGAGTATTTCAAGGATTTAACAATCTATCCGAACCCATCCAGAAACCAATTATATCTGAGGTATGGTAGACTGAACTCGGAAAATGTAATTTTCAATATTTATGATGTCACGGGATCACTGGTAATGAGTCAGGAATTATTCAAGGGAGTGGATCAAATTGTTGAGATTGATGTTTCAAACCTTGAATCAGGTGTTTATATTATCAATTTCACTGATAGAGTTACTGGATTGAATATCACGAATGCCAGAATAATTAAGGAGTAAAACTATTGTTGATAGATCTGGAAGCCTCTCTTTCGTTGTATGGAGAGGCTTTTTTTGTTTTACAAATTCTCAAAGAACTCAGACGTATACTAGAAGAAATAGGCCGTTCACTAAATAATGTATCTGGCTCCACTTAATTCTTAATACTTTAGAATGGGAATAACTAAATACTATTATTAATCTAAATTATTATTTGGTTGATCGAAAAATAATTTCAGTCTACTGAAAGCTATATATATTTAGTGCAACCGAATTTTTGGAAAAATTATTAATCTACCGTTATGAATACTCCAGCCAGAGAGATACTAAAATGTCTTTGCATTATTGGTTTAATCTTTACTAGTTTACAACTGTCCGCACAGAACTCAGTAGGGATTGGTACTAATACCCCAAACACAAATTCAGTCCTTGAACTTGTTTCTACAGGTAATAATCAAGGTTTCCTTATGCCAAGAATGACAACCGTGCAACGTACTGATGCCACTTTCACCTCAGGGTTAACTACTACTGAAAATGGACTTATGGTTTTCGATACTGACGAAGGTGCAGTTTATTTTTGGTTCAATGGATCCTGGGTCAATACAACAACATTACTTGCAGGAACAGGAATTCAAATCACTGGAAATACAATTGAAAATATTGGTGATACTGATGCTTCAGATGACATAACAACTGCAACAGTAGCCGCGGGTGATGTTACCGGAGATTTTGCTAACCTAAGTGTAGCAGGAATTCAGGGGCAACCAGTTTCAAATACAGTACCAACCTTAGACTATGTTTTAAAATGGGATGGTAGCCAGTGGTTACCTCAACCAGACGCAGGAAATGTTTACACAGCTGGAACTGGTATAGATGTAACTGGTACAGTCATTACAAATACAGGTGATACAGACGCCACAGATGATTTAACAACGGCCAGTACGGCAGCTGGAGATGTTTCAGGAGATTTTTCTACTCTACAAGTAACTGGAATCCAGGGTAACGCGGTTGATGCAGGAGCACCAGCCACAGGTAACATTTTAAAATGGGATGGCACCCAATGGTTGCTTTCTGCAGATAATGATGCTCAGAACGCAGCTTCAGTACCATTTGACGATGCGGTAGCAGTTTTAGGAGCAACGGATGTTCAGTCTGCAATTGAAGCACTAGATGCTGCAATTGATGGGTTAAGTACTGGAGACATGAACCAAGCAACATATGATACAGACGCAAACGGAATTGTTGATTTTGCAGAAGATGCTAATACTATTAACGGAGGTTTAACAGTAGATACTGCAGTACCAGTAGGAGCTGATTTCACAGATGATCAAACCGCAACAGACGTTCCGGTTACCGCGACGGGCAATTTGACAAGTACAGATGTACAGTCAGCATTAGTAGAATTACAAACAGACATTGATGGGGCAACAGGAGATATGACTCAAGCGACCTACGATGTGGATGCAAACGGAACAGTTGATTTAGCAGAAGATGCCAATACAGTTAATGGAGGTTTAACAGTAGAAACAGCAGTACCAGTAGGAGCTTCTTTTACAGATAATCAAACAGCGGGAGATGTTGCTGTTACACCAACAGGTAATTTGACAAGTGCTGATGTGCAATCTGCGTTAGTGGAGCTACAAACAGATATCGATGGAGCTGCCGGTGATATGACTCAAGCGACATATGATGTTGGATCAAATGGAATCGTTGATAATGCTGAGCTTGTTAATGGTTTAACAGTCTTGACGGCTGTACCAGCTGGTGCATTATTCACAGATAATGAACTTCCTGGAACAGCTGCAACTGGAGAAATACTTGAATGGAATGGCGCAGCATGGGTGGCAGCACCAAACAGTTCTTTTACAGTATCTGATGGAACCACTATTCTTGGAGATGGCGATATTACTCCACTAAGTGTAGGCGCGGTAGCGCCATCGTTATTAACCGCTGGTGGTGCAACTACAGGTCAAATACTTGAATATGATGGAGCAAATTGGGTTCCAGTAGCCCCAAGCTTTGTAGCTACTACAGATGGAACTTCGATATTGGGAGATGGAGATATTACTCCATTAAGTGTAGGCGCAGTGGCACCATCAATTATAACAGCAGGAGGTGCAACTACAGGTCAAATTTTAGAATATGACGGATTAAACTGGATACCAGTAAACCAAAATACAATAACAGTATCGGATGGAACTTCGATATTGGGAGATGGGGACATTACTCCTCTAAGTGTAGGTGCCGTAGCTCCTTCAGTTATTACAGCAGGTGGCGCAACTACAGGACAGATTTTAGAATATGACGGATTAAACTGGATACCAGTAAACCAAAATACAATAACAGTATCGGATGGAACCTCGATATTAGGAGATGGAGATATTACTCCTCTAAGTGTAGGTGCCGTAGCTCCTTCATTGATTACAGCAGGTGGCGCAACTACAGGACAGATTTTAGAATATGACGGATTAAACTGGATACCAGTAACACAAAGCACCGCAACTGTATCCGATGGGACTTCAATATTAGGGGATGGAGATATAACACCTCTAAGTGTAGGCGCAGTAGCTCCTTCATTGTTAACAGACGGTGGTGCCACAACAGGACAGATACTAGAATACGATGGATTAAACTGGATACCAGTAACACAAAGCACCGCGACTGTATCCGATGGGACTTCAATATTAGGGGATGGAGATATAACACCTCTAAGTGTAGGCGCAGTAGCTCCTTCATTGTTAACAGATGGTGGCGCTACAACAGGACAGATACTAGAATACGATGGATTAAACTGGATACCAGTAACACAAAGCACCGCGACAGTATCAGATGGAACTTCAATATTAGGAGATGGTGATATTACTCCACTAAGTGTTGGAGCGGTGGCTCCTTCAGTTATAACTGATGGTGGCGCAACAACAGGTCAAATATTAGAGTATGACGGATTAAACTGGGTTCCAGTAACTAGCAATACTTTAATAACTGCGAATGAAATCCCGAGAGGTGATGGAGCAGGTCAGGTGTCTTCAAATCTATTCAGTGATGGAACTAATATTGGTTTAGGCCAGGCTGCTCCTGTATCCACATTCCACATAGCTACAGATAACCACATTATTTCAGAAATGGGTGATCTGATAATTTCTGACAATATTCACCTGGTTGGTGGAAATCCTACTTATACAGAAAACGGAAGAGCAGTTTTGATGGCTATATCTAGTACAGGCGGTGATGTTCAATTCTTTGAAGCTCCAACTGGGGTTTCAGGAAATACAGCTTCAATAACTAATACATTTACAATAAACGGAACAGGTGCATTATCATATGGATCTTTTCAGGCGAATGAAGGTATCACAGTTGCAGGAGATTTAACTACTGCACAACTGCTTTCTCTTGGAGATGCAGATAACTCTGCATTAATAAGCTTCAGAGCTCCTGATGTGATGGCGTCTCCTTCAGTTACCTTCACATTACCAGATGGTGATGGAACCGCAAACCAAGTACTTACTACAGATGGTGCTGGAGTGTTATCATGGCAAAACAATGATGGTTTTGTGAATTCATTTGAGATTCCGAAAGGTACTGGCTCTGGTTTAACCAGTTCAGATATATATAGTAATGGTACAAATCAGATAACTATAGGATCTCCTACTGCTATCGCAGGTGTAAAATTTGCAGTTCACAATCAGGGTTCTCCACTATTTATGGGACTTACGAACTATTCCAATACAGCTACTGATGGTTCAAACATAGGAATTTTAAGAGCTAGAGGAACAGAAGGTGCAGAAGCAACTTTGCAATCTGGTGATGTAATCGGAAGTGTTGGTTTTAATGTATGGGACGGGAGTTCAACTCACATTACTTCTGCATCAATTAGGGCAACTGCAACATCTAATCATACATTTAGTACTGATTATGGTACTCAATTATCAATTTCTACAACGGCTGATGGTCAGGGTGTGGATAGTGAAAGAATAAGAATTCAAAACGATGGTTCGATAGTACTATATGACAACACATCAGTAGGAAACGGACCTACCTCTGCTGTAAAACTTCAGATCACTCCAGATGCCGGTCAGAACAATGCATTTAGAATTAATCCAGAATCAGGGGGAACTAACACAGGAGAATTCCAGATGATGGAACTGTCTGTGAACGGAACCAACTTTGTAGGATTAAAGGCAGCAGATAACATTGCTAATACCAGAGTATACACTTGGCCTGATGCTGATGGTACACCAGGACAATTTCTTACAACTGATGGAGCGGGGATTATGACTTGGACAAGTGCTGGTTCCTTTAATACGACGAACGAAATTCCGAGAGGAGATGGAGCTGGGTTAGTTTCGTCAAATATTTTTAGTGATGGTGTAAATGTGGCAATTGGATCGGGTACATTCAATTTACCATTATCATTCTCGGTAATAAAAGAATCAGGAGGGGCAAATACTTCAGGTATTGTTAATTACTCTGGGACTGCTGCAGATGATGGATCTACAATGGCCCTTGTAAGAGCAAGAGGAACTGATGCGTCCCCTTTAGATGTACAAAACGGGGATAGAATTGGAACCCTTTCTTATACAACTCATTCAGGAGGATTCTTTGATGCGGCAACAATCCAGGTAACTGCAGCAGAGAATCATGCTGCAGGAGTATTAGGTTCCACTATGTCATTTAGAACCGCAGCAATTGGAGAAACATCTAATGCTCAAAGACTATTAATTAATCAAAATGGTGATGTTGAGGTTGCTTCGCAATTAGGTGTTGGGGTAATTCCATCTTCTTTCGCACTTGATGTTCTTGGAGACATTAATTTCTCTGGGTCTCTACACTCTGGAGGAACAGGGATACTAAATATTGACGATGTAAACAATAATGTGGCATTAGGAGCAGGAGCAAATGTGTCACTTACATCAGGATCGAACAATACAGCGCTTGGAGACAATGCATTATTCACAAATGCCACCGGAATTGGAAACACAGCTATTGGATCTGCTGCTGGTAACTCTGCTACCGGTGGTGAGAACACATTCATTGGTAGGAATGCAGGTAATGCAACCACAGGTAATAACAACGTATTTGTTGGTTCTGGTGCTGGTCAAAATGTTACAGCAGTTACTGGACTTACTTTCGTTGGATACAATGCCGGACAAAATAATACAGCTATTAACTCTGTATTAATGGGTTATCAGGCAGGTATTAATAACCAGGGAGCAAATAACACCTTGATAGGTTATAATTCAGGGGGACTATCTGCCGGTATTACAGGTTCAGCTAATACTGCTTTAGGTGGAAACACTGGCGCGAATTTGACCACTGGTGTTCAAAATACATTCTTAGGATATAATGCAGGTAATGCCGTAACTACAGGTACCAGAAACACATTTGTTGGAATGGGAGCAGCGGCTATCAACGATGGGACTGATAATGTGGCAATTGGACGAAATGCAGCTTCGACAATGACTGGTAATTCCAATATAATTATTGGTTCAGGTTCCTCAACAACACTTACCTCAGGAGGTAGTAATGTTATAATTGGTACAACATCAGGAACAAGTTTAGCAACTGTTACTACCTCTGTAGGTATTGGAGCAAATGCTCAAGTAAATGGTAACAACAGTATTGCAATAGGTGAGGCTTCTACCGCAGGAAATGCAAATAGTATTGCAATAGGTCAGGGTGCTCAGGCAAATGGATCTGGAGGTATAGCAATAGGAGCTGGTAACTCAGCTCAAGGAGCTCGATCTGTGGTAATTGGGGATGGAGTTAGTACAAGTCAGGCGGATGCTGTCGTGATTGGTGGTGCCTTTGACAAGTTCCTTGGTATTAACATTGATCCATTAAGTGACATTCACGCACACAATTCTACAACTTCTTCATCATTAAGGTTAACCAACGCATCTACTGGTACTTTAGGAACGGATGGATTCCAAATTTCTATCGGTTCGGTTGTTTCCATCTTAAATAGAGAGACCTCAAGAATGGATTTTGGAACAAATGGAACTACGGAAATGACCATCGATGCTGATGGAGATGTGGGTATTGGTACAATCACTCCAAGTGGTCCATTCCATGTTAATTTTGGAATTGGACAGATGTTCGTTACCGCAAATAATAACCAACAGTTTGGAGTATTTGATTTGTCAAATAGTGGAACAGGTGCTGCGGCAATGAGATTTGAAGGCACTGGCCAGTCGACTACAATGGGTATTGACCAATCTGATGCAAATAAGTTCAAAATCAACATGGGAACAACATTTGCTGGTGGTGAGACATTTACAATTACTCCAGCGGGTAATGTAGGTATTCTTGATACAAACCCTCTATTTACTCTATCATTAACACATGACAATGCAGTTGCTAGTGGTGGTTTGTCTTTACAAAACAGTGCAGGTGGTGAAAATGTAAGTTTATTTGTAAATAACACCACCTCTGACCTTGAATTCCACGCGAACAATGGAGCGGTAATTCTTGGACGAATATTGAATTCAACTGGAGCTTACGAACAGCTTTCTGATAGAAGAGCCAAGAAAAACTTTGAGAGCACAGGTTCTGTGTTAGCTGATATTAATAAAGTAAACATCACAAAATATCATTATAAAAGACAAGATGACTCGGAAATCAAGCAGATTGGAGTTGTTGCACAGGAGTTGAAAGAAATATTCCCAAGCTTGGTTAGCTACGATGAGCAAAAGGACATATACACTGTGAACTACGCTGGATTAGCTCCAGTTACTGTTAAAGCAATTCAGGAATTAAATACACTTATTCTTGCGCAAAAAGATGAGATCGAGATTTTAAGGTCTCAGATAGCAAGCAAAGATGTTCAACTTAATAAACTTGAAAATGACGTCTCAGCCATAAAAGCAGCGCTTGGTTTAGACAACAAAACTTCAGAAAAGTAATTGACTTCAAAATTCAGATAAGATGAAAACGATGAAGTCAATATATCGAATCCTTCTGCTAACCCTGGTTGTTCAGGTGGTCTCCTTAACGGTGAATGCCCAATTCTTCACGAATAATGGACAAATCATTGGAGTAACTCCAGATACGCGGGTTACCATTCAGGGAGATGCTGAAAACCTTGGCGCCATTTTTAATGATGGTACTATCTCGGTATCCGGAGATTGGACAAATCTTAATGTCTATTTGGGAACCGATGGAAAATTCATTCTGGATGGAACAAGCGTACAGGTTGTAAGACATAATAATCAATCCTTTTATGTACTTGTGATTGATGGCGGAGGAGAGAAAATATTTGAATCTGATGTAGACATTATTGATTCCCTCCTACTTGTGGATGGCATTGTAAGTATTCAGGATTCAAGGACATTATTGCTGAGAGAAGATGTGGTTGTATTGGGAGGTTCAGACTTTTCATACATTAATGGACCACTATCGGCAACAGGAACGGGTGACCTATATTTCCCAGTTGGTACTGCTTCTACTTATGCGCCAATTGAGTTAATAGATGTGTCAGGAAGTACTCCAGTGGTAAATATGGAGGTTATAGAACCAAATCCACCAGCAACTGCTGGGTTTGGCCTAACGGATGTTTCGCAGGAGCGGTATTGGCAAAAATCAGTTACCTCAGGGACATTTACTGATTCACAGGTCAAACTTGCAGTCAAGAATGAAACTATTGTGGACAACATGATTAAAGCAGTAGTGGCTGAGGCAAACACTGTTGGTGGTGAGTTTACAAGTATCGGTCAGATTTCGTTTACTGGAGATGCCACAGATGGCACGATTACAAGTGACACGAGATCAAATTCAGACATATTTGCTGTAGGACTCGAACTAAATGAAGATAGGGTTGCTGATTCACTTGCATTGGTTGCTTTTTATCAGTTACTAGATGGAGCGAATTGGGATAATAATGATAACTGGTTGGACGGAACAAGCCCAATCAGTTCATGGTTTGGAATCACTGTTGTAAATGATAGAGTTACTCAAATCAATTTAGCAGACAATAATTTGGTTGGTGAAATCAGTAATCAAATAAAAAAGCTTACTGAATGTACCATTCTGAATTTATCTAATAATCAGATTATCGGAAGTGTTCCAGATCAGATCATTCAAATGTCAGGGTTGCAAACACTTAATCTTGCAAATAATGATTTGACCTATCTGCCAGACTTAACAGCACTGACAACTCTTGTTGCTCTTGATGTAACAGATAACCAGTTATTATTTAATAGTCTTGCTCCAAATATTCCAATAGGAAGTGGGTTTAGCTACATTCCTCAGGATAGTATTGGTGATCCATTGGTTACACTGAAACTTGACGTTGGTCAACCTTTTGAGCTGAGTGTTTCAACTGTAAGGCAAGACAATAATTATCAATGGGTAAGAGATGGAAGTCCAATTGCCGGTGCTACAGATTCGATTTATTCTGAAAGCAGTATTGGAAGAGATAACATGGGAGTTTTCTATTGTGAGGTTACAAACCCAAATGTACCCGGTTTAACATTATATAATCATACAAGAGGTGTTTTTGCTAAAGCTGACATAGAAGGTGAAGTTTTAATTTCAGATACTGAATTCCTGACTTCCGGAAGCATTAAACTACTTCAGGTAGGCTCAGGATCTTATGATACGATTGTGGACCAGCCCCTGGTGGCAAGTGGTGCTTATATATTCGATGATATCATTCTTGGTGATTACGTAATAATTGCAGAACCATTTGATGGAAGTGAATACCTCCCAACTTATTTCTATAATGAGATCCAGTGGGATGAAGCGGATGTTTTGGTATTGAACAAGGACACAGCTGGAGTTGATATATTAATGGTAGGTCCACCACCAGAACTTACTGACGATGATGGTAATGGTTTATTTGACGGTTTTGTTGAGGAAGATATTACTGAAGAGGGAGGTAGGTTAGAAGCTGGAAGAAGGGTTAAAAGAGCTGGTGTTTTACTAAAGAGAAGACCACCAGATTCAAGGCCCGAAGCAGATGACGATGGTTTTGAAATTATTGCTTATACTCAAACAGACGATAACGGAGAGTTTACAATTGACAACTTACCTCCAGGAACCTACAGAATATTTATAGAATACCCAGGAGTACCAATGGATACCACGACATTCGTGGAATTCGAACTAGGACTTGACCTTGACCAGAACTCTATTTCAATTTCTGCGATTGTAACAGAAGATGGTATTCAGGTAGAGCTCCTGAAAGAGACTGGGGTTCCATATGACTATATTGATGCATTAAATATTTATCCAAATCCTGCCGTCGATAGAATATATGTTGATATATCAGCAAGAAGAGATTATGAAATTGACCTGGAAATCTTGGATATGAGAGGAGTATCAATGCTTAGAAGAAATATCAAAGGTTATACCATTAGCAATGGTCGTCTGGAATTGGATGTAGCTAACCTTGTTGAAGGAATGTACTTTGTAAAAATTACTGTGCCAGAATATAATAACATGCTTTATCGAGTTGGAAAACTCACAATTAAGCGGCGATAAAGATCATAACTTAGATTAATAATTGAGAAGGTTAGGGTATTAATCCTAGCCTTCTTCTATTTTTGGGCCATGGCAAATCTTACTCCACAATCAATCAGTGAATTCATTCGAAACAGAAGATCAATTTACCCTGCGATGTATACTGGGGAGAAAGTTCCAGCGAACATTGTCAAGGAAATGTTGGAGAATGCAAACTGGGCACCTACCCATCGGTTGACAGAACCCTGGAGGTTTGTTGTTTTTCATGGTGAAGGAATAAAAACCCTGGCAACTTTTCAATCGGATTTGTATAAGAAAAAGTCTAGGGAATCAGGGACATTTGACGAGTCTAAATTCGAAAAACTAAAGAATAAGCCTCTTTTATGTTCTCATATCATAGGAATTGGTATGGCCAGGGACCCCAAAGAATCAGTGCCTGAAATGGAAGAGATTGCTGCCGTATCCTGTGCGGTTCAAAATATGTTACTTACTGCATCTGCATATGGTGTTGGATGTTATTGGGGAACCGGTGGAATTACTTTTTATGAAGAGGCTAAGCCTTTTTTCGGATTGAAGCCTGAAGATAAATTTTTAGGGTTCTTGTACCTTGGGATGCCAAAAAAATGGCCTGAAGGAAGGAGAAAGCCAATCAGCGACAAGGTGAAATACGTCAAAGATTAAAAGGAGCTGGTGATATGTAGACCATTTTCCAACGGAATGCCCACTTCCAGTTCAAGCTAAATTGCTCTAGCCCTGCCTTATTCAATATTTTACTAAGCTCCGATTTCTTAAATGCTCTGGCAACTGACAAACAAGCATCATTTCTTACCATTTTGGACTTGGAAAAAAGATAGGTAATGAGCTTGATAGAAAAGTAAGCAAACCAATGTCTATGGAGATCATTCATTATTATTCCTAACCGTGCTTGCTGTTTGAACTTGGAGAACAACTCAACAAGTTCTTCATCTGTAAAGTGATGAGTGAATAAGCTGGAATGAATGATATCAAATTTTATCTCATTAAACTCCTTGCTGAAGATGTTTAGAGGCATGAAGGAAATTTCAGGATACTCGGCACAATGAGATTTGGCATATTCAATTATATGCTCATTAGCGTCAATACCAATAAACTTGAGTGTATAGCCATTTTTCTTTCCCCAATCTGCCATTAGTTTCATCATCTCTCCACCACCACATCCCAAATCTGCTACTACAATTTCCATATCTTCATGGCCCTTCACAATTTTTTGAAGGCCCTGAATACTCAATCTGTTTCCTCCCAGAAACCTATTGATTGTGTCTAACTCGCGAAGTGTCTGATTGATAACCGGACCAGATGCGTCAAGGTCATCCATAAGTTCGGGTTGGGTAGACCTGAACTTAAGCATTACTTACAATGGGTTTTTAACAACATGCTCTCCAAAGTGAGTCCAGGCCCAAATGCAAAGCTCAAAATTGACTTATCGTGATCTTCTTCCGAGATGCTATCCAGAATTTGCTTAAGAACAAAGAGAACTGTAGGGGAAGACATATTGCCATATTTCGTCAAAACGTCGTAAGCAAAACGATTGTCATTTTTACCAAGCGAAAATACTTCCTCGATTACTTCCAGAATTCTTTTTCCTCCTGGATGAATCGCAAAGAAATCAATATCCGAAACTTTGAGAGACATGAATTCCAGCAAGTTGTCAGTAAGCTCCTTAATGCCGGATTTTATATACTCGGGTACTAGAGATGTTAATCTCATTTCGAAACCAAAATCATTGATTTTCCACACCATTTCATCTTTGCCCTGATATACAAGGTCGCTGTAAAAGTTCTCCAGTGTCAATGCTGGATTACCATTCTCTGAATTAGTAACAACAACGGCAGCAGCCCCATCTGCAAACAGGGCATTTGTCAGGAGATTATCTTCCGTTTCATTTCCTTGAAAATGTATGGTACATAGCTCAACAGCCACAATCAAGACATTGGCATCTTCCTGAGCAGAACATATTTGTTGAGCTGTCTTTATAGCATTAAATGCTCCATAGCAACCCATAAAATTGATTGCAGTTCGTTTAACACTGGTATTCATTCCAAGTTTCACAACTAGTTCCACATCTATTCCAGGAGCATACATTCCTGTACAACTCACGGTAATTAAATGGGTGATTTTCTTGAAGTCGAAGTTCTTTGGAACGGTATTCTCAATTGCTTTCACACAAAGGCCAAGAGCATATTTTTCATACAACCGCATTCTTTCTCCAACAGTAGGCATTGGAGAGAGGGTTTTATTTTTTGGGAAAAACTCGAAATCACTAACCTCCTTACCATAATCTTCAATAACACTAGCTCTGGAAGTAATACCTGTCTGTTTGTAGAGGTATTTTAGCTTTTTTTTATCCCGGCCCTCCATCTGCAGGGCTTCTGTCATAAATTCTGCAGCTTCTTCCTGAGTGAGTTGATAGTTTGGAACAGCGGTTCCTATATGATTAATGTAAACTGGCATAATCGTTATTTCGGCAATCAATAATACATAAAATAGTGCTAAATTGGTCGTCTAACAGAGAGAACTTCTAGTCTGATAAATATGCAAAGGTCAACCTTGCTACATTTGAGAATTCCATTTTCTTTTTTCCTCTTACCTGTTTTTCTATTTGCTTTAAGCATTTCTAACTCGGTAACATGGTTTAGTGGGACAATTGTTTTTGTTGCCCTGCATTTTTTCATATATCCTGCTAGTAATGCTTACAACTCCTACTTTGATAAGGATGAGGGCAGCATTGGTGGACTAAAAGAACCTCCCAAGGTAACTAAAGAACTCTACTGGGTCGCATTATTATTTGATACAATCGGGATAATTCTTGGTGCACTTTTAAGTATTGAGTTAGCAGTACTAATGTTCATTTACGGCCTGGTTTCTAAAGCATATAGTCACCCTTCAGTAAGACTGAAGAAAATGCCGATTGCAGGTTGGCTAACTGCAGGAATCTTTCAGGGATATTTTACATTCTTAATGTGCATTACTGGGTTTGAAGGAGGAATTGCGGGAGATCTTTTTGATTTGAAAGTACAAATTCCTGCTATTTTAAGCTCCTTTTTGCTTCTGGGCTCATATCCAATGACACAGATTTATCAGCATGAAGAAGATGGTAATAGAGGTGATGAGACGATTAGTAGGAAGCTTGGTATCTTAGGGACTTTCCATTTTACTGCTTTATTTTTCGCATTTTCCTGCCTTGGCTTTATGATGTTTTATTATCAATATTATTCGCTTGGTGTTGCAGTATCTTTTCAACTTTCGTTAACTCCAATATTAGGATTCTTTGCTTGGTGGTACTTTAAAGTGAGGGGAGATAGAACTAAGGCTGACTTCAAAAATACAATGAGATTGAATCTAATCTCTTCACTTGTTCTTAATTTGTATTTTTTATCAACAGCGGTGTTTTTTATCAACTAAACGGTTCTCCGTGAGTAAGTGACATTAGTCCTCTGGATAGTGGCTTGATTGTTTTTGCCAGGAGTACCGAGAAATTGCTTAGCACTGTAGATCCAAAAAGTTTTTGTATTTCTCGTCCAACTCTGATTCTATTTCTAAAATGTCTTGACCATCTCGAAGCGTACTCTTGTTCAATCTTTAATCTATCAAAATCCCCATCATTCCAATTTTCAACGATTGTTTCTGAAACCATTTTTGCTCCATGAATCGCCATAGCCATCCCATTACCACATAGGGGAGTAATCATACCAGCAGAATCTCCAACCATCAGAGCATGACCCTCAATAATTGGTTTTGCATCAAAACTGATCTCATTGATTACCTCTGGTTTGTCGAACAAGAATTTAGCATTTCTATAAATATCCTTTAAATATGGGTTTCTCCAAAGCACCTGTTCTTCCATGGCTTTTATATCGCCATTGTATTTCTTTAAATTGCTTCTATGGCTCAAATAGCACAGATTAAATGTATTGCCTTCTACTTTGCTTATTCCGCAATATCCATTTTTGAAATTATGAAGGGCAATTAGATCAGATGGGAAGTCTAATGAGATGTGATATTTAACACCGATATAAGGAGACTTTTTAGAAATGAATTCTCTATCCAGGTGCTTATCAATCGTAGATCTTTTACCGTGTGCAGAAATCAACAACTTCGATGTTAAGCCTTTTTCTTGATTAGTATTTATCTGGAAATAATCCTCTTGATAACTGAAGTCAGTAACTGGATTTCCTTGCTTCACGGTGACTCCAGAACTGATGGCCTTTGTCAACAAGAATTCATCAAACTTAAACCTGCTTATACCAAATGCTCCCAGGTCCAGAGGCATTTGCATTGATAGGCCGTTTGTAGATGTTAATTGAAATCTTTTAATATCAGACGGCCCAAGTTCAGTAGGAAACAGATCGTGTTTTTCCAGAAAAGGAATTACTTCATTAGAAATATATTCGCCACAAACTCTGTGAAAAGGGTACTTCTTTTTTTCAATCAGACAAACTTTAAGATGATTATTAGAAAGTAAGATTCCAGATATTAGTCCAGCTAGTCCTCCACCAACTATGATTACATCGAAATCTGTCTCTCCTTTATACATAAGCTAAATTTGAACCAAAAATAGCTCATGATAGTTTAAATAAACTTCTCTAGCTCAAAGCATTTTTTTAGAAGCTCTCCGTCTCTAACAATTTTTAATTTAATTTTCCTTCCAGGTTTAGATCGTAGTACTCGATTTACCTTAGATATCCCCAACTCATTTACATTCTGACCATTAATCTTTGAGATGATGTCATTTTTTTTGAGTCCAGCCTTAGCAGCTGGGGAGTCTTCTTTGAGATTTGTTATCACAAGTAGCTCAAGGTTTGGCCCTTTTGCTTCCATGAATATGCCACTCATGTCGTGCTTGAAGGGCATTCTGAAGTTCTTGCTCTTTTCTATATAAATGTATTCATTGATATAGTCAAAAGTGGGGTTTAATCTTGCAAGTAATTCTCCTCCAATAGTACCACTTCTTGAGCCCCTTTTTATGTTTTTGTTGTAAACACCGCTTTCAGGAAATGAAGCCAGGACCTTGTGAAACGAATATTTACCAACGTTAAAAGTTGGGATTCTGCCAAGAACACCATTAATATCTCCTCCCAGACCTTTGCCCAAATTGGTGAATAGAGTTTCCGGCGGGACCACAATGCTGCTATCAGCTTCCGGATCAAGTAGTAACGCATGACTTGCACCAGTATCGATCATAAGATGAATGCTATCGGAAGAGTCGCCATAATTGATATAGGAAGTAATATAAGGTTTCGTTTTTGTGACAGTAATTGGGACTTTGACTTTTCTTCTACTTGGTTTAAAATGGTCTGGGTTATATAGTTTTATAATTTTATTATCATAGTCAATCTTAGTTACAAACATGCTGAAGACTTCATGTCCGATGATTCCATATACTTCCTCACCCAATTGGTTTTTTAGATTTAAATAATCTTCCTGCAAGACAAGTATGGACCTATTATTGGCTTCTACACCACCTGGAAGTGAAAGCGTTATTCCGTTACTGATGTAGGCATCAACAGAGTCTTTGATACCTGGACCTGAGATAGAAATTTTTCGTTGATACTTTAGTCTTAGTAGATCGCTAAAAACTTTTTCAGTAAGAATAGCATTTTGAACCCCAGTATCCAGAATGAAATTCAGGGTCAGGCTGTGATTAAGTGTTACGGGGATGATGATAAGGTTATTATAAAGCTCAAAAGGTATATTGACAGATTTTTTGTTGTCAGGCAGGGTGAATCCTAGCTTTTGCGCGTTACATACATTAGCAACTAATAGTAGTGTTGCTATTAAAACAAATTTAATTTTAACCATACTGATAATAGGTGACTTATTATCTACATAAACAAACTAAAACCGGAATCCCCATGTCCGTTCATAAAATTTAAAGAAAAAATCGAAGAAAAACCGCTACACGTCACGAATACAGTCCGTTTAAGGGTAAGGATATAGGTTGTCCTGATGCCTACAATTAATTGACTTATAAATTTATTAACTTTATTAATGTCGCGAATTTTTACAAACACACTACAAACGCTATGAAAAACGTTATTACTATTCTCTTCTCAGCTACGCTAATACTATTTTTCACACAATCTTATAGTCAGACCATTCTCGTGGCTGACAACAATCCGGGAGCGCCAACTGGTTCCCATGTCTACACAACTTTGCAAGACGCTATTAATGCAGCAACTGCAGGGGACATTATCCACGTGATTCCAAGTGCAACTAATTACGGGGATGTTGAAATACTTGAAGCAAACGATTCAATTTCAATTGTTGGAATAGGATTCAACCCTGATAAAGATGGTCCTCAGCTATCATCTGTTGATGATATAAGGATCTCAGGAAGCGGGATAAGAATTGCTGGTATGACGGTTACTACTCAGATTTATGTTGGATGGACGAACGGAAATTACTCGGGTCTTTCTGTTGAAAATTGTGATGTAAACTACTTCAACTCAAACACTAGTACTGCCTTCTCAATGTCAAACGTTATTGTGAGAAATTGTATTATCCACAATCAAAATGTGACAAATATTGCAGCTATTAACTTTTCTAACAGAATTAACAATTCAATTATTACCAACAACATTATTGTCGGATATCCATCTACCTCAACGTCTCCAGCTGGTTCTATCACCGCCTATAATGGAACAATCATTAAGAACAATGTATTTCTAGGCGATGGTGAGGATAATAAATGGGCATTTGGAACGCTTCAAAATTGCACAGTTAGTAACAATATATTCTTTGGTAGACAACCTGGAGCATTCACATCAAACGTGAACAATGTATTTAATAACAACGCCAGTATAGGTGCTTTTGATAATACATTACCTCCAACAGGAACCAATATAACTGGGAGCAACAACATTACTTCAATCACCTTAACGACAGATGTTTTTACTGACACCAATATTATTATAACTGATGCTTGGCAGAAGGATTGGGACCCAACTCCTTCAAACGCAGCACTGCTTGGCGCTGGTAATGACGCAACAGATGTAGGGGTAACAGGAAGCTCGATACCATTTGATATTACAGGAACATCACTTCCATATATTCAGACATTTATCGTACCTGAAGTGATCAAGCAAGGAGACGACTTAGATGTAACAGTAAGAGCAATAGGTAACTAATACAGCAAAGTATGACTATGCTATTCAAGAAGTCATTGCTGGCTTGGTTGGCTATTATCTTTTCCATCTCGAGTCAAGCAGCGATTTTAATTTTAGATAATAATATTAACCCCATAGCGGGAAGCTTTGCTGATTATGCATCAGCAGAAGGATCTGCTGTTGCTGGGGATACTATTATGGTAATGCCTAGCCCTACTTCTTATGGTTCGATAACTATGGCGGTAGGAGTGCATTTGATTGGGCCAGGATATATATCTAAGTCTGCGAATGGTCAGACTAGTAATTTTACTTCGATTTCAATATCTGGAGATGCCTCAAATGGATCTATTTCTGGAATCTATCAGACTTCCGGAGAAATTACCTACAATACTTCCGTTTCTTTTTTAAGTGCATTTACAATAAGAAATTCATTTGTAAGAAGAATTAATTTCCCTAACGGGACGAATTCATTTGATAATGTAACAATTGAAGGAAATATTATAGGGAGCTCAATAGGAGCTACTAATACAGTTGCAATAGTTTTTGCAGCACAAACTGGGACAAACCAGATTACTAACAATATTATTTATGGTAATACAGATGGTTTTGGATCAGTATCTGCATCTAGTTGTACAATTAGCGGAAATGTTTTTGTTGGAGGTGGTGCAGATCCTAATTTCATGGCTTTCAGGTCTGTTACGGGTTGTACGATTTCAAACAATATCTTTTTCGGTAGGTCTCCTGAAGGTGCAGATTCATTGACTGCTAGTGTTATTACTAATAATCTCACTTTTACTACTAATGATGACACATTTACCAATGTAATACCTGGTGCTGGTTCTTCTCCAAATTCTGGTACGAATGCAGAACAAGCTTCTGACCCTGAATTCAATGGCTTGGTAGTAAGTACGGCTTGGGATGATAACAATGACGTAACTCTCCAGGGAACGTCTCCAGCTGCAGCTGCTTCCATTGGATTGGATTACACAAGTTTCATTCTTAGAGGAAGCGAGTTACCAGGGGTGAATCATATTTTTGGACCAAACATCTCACAGGTATCCACCACAATTGGATTGGATATTGAAGTAGCGTCTTCTACCGGTGCAGATATTATAGATGTGGAGTACTTCTATGATTACGCCGATCCAGGATTTGGAAATGGAGTTTCTCTTGGTCTTACAGGTACAAGCCCTGTGGCTTCAACTGTAACATTGTCTGATGCCACTGGCCTTTCAGAAGGATTTCATACAGTACATTTCAGAGTTAGAGATTTAAGTGGCTGGGGATTACCTGAGCAATACAATATAGTTGTTCGCGAGTTTGGGCAGTTTAATCAAAATACAGTCAATGCTGTAGAGTATTTCTTTGATGATGATCCTGGATATGGCTTAGGCACAGCTTTTACAGTAACTACTCCGAATGATACACTGGATATTTCAGAATTAGTTTCTACAGCAGCACTTTCAGAAGGGTTTCATATTTTACATGTGAGATCACAAGATGAAAATGGCCTCTGGGGTCTTGCTGAATCCAGATTAGTCTATGTTGACCCATCAGGAGCATCGACAGCAAAAATGGTTGATAACGCAGAGTATTTCTTCGATGTAGATCCAGGTTATGGAGCTGCAACTGCTATTACTGTGACTACTCCTGGAAATATTGTTGATCTGGCTCCTAGACTATCTACAGCAAGCTTAAGCACAGGATTTCATTCATTATTCTTGAGAGTGCAGGCCGAGGGAACATGGAGTCAACCAGAAAGAAGGTTAGTCTTTGTGGATGAAGCCGGAGCAGGTTCTGCTATTCTCGTTGATGACCTGGAATATTTCTTCGATGTTGACCCTGGTTACGGTAATGGAGATACTTTAACCGTAAGTTCTGCAGCCAATATTGTAGATGTTATGCAAGGAATTTCTACTGCTTCATTATCTAATGGTTTTCACTCTCTATTCTTAAGAATTAAAACTGACGGAGGAGCATGGGGATTGGCTGAGAGAAGACTGGTCTTTGTTGATCCATCATCAGGGGGATCTCCTGTAATTGTTGATGATCTGGAGTACTTCTTTGATGTTGATCCTGGATATGGCAATGGCGATACTTTGACGGTTAGTTCTGCCGCTAATATTATTGATATCATGCAGGGGATCTCAACGGCAAGTTTATCTCAGGGTTTTCACATTCTTTATGTGAGACCAATGTCTTCAGAAGGAGTATTTGGTTTAGCTGAGAAAAGACTTGTGTACGTAGACGCAGCAGGAAGTGGCACATTTGTTAACCTGGACGCTTTTGAATATTTCTTTGATACTGATCCTGGTTATGGAAGTGCCGTAGAAGTCAATCATGCAAATGATTCGATTATTGACATTTCAATAGCATTACCGGCATCTGCTTTGAGTGCAGGAACCCACACCGTAACTGTGCGTCCAAGAGATTTGGATGGAAATTGGGGAATGGGTGAGTCATTCACTTTCAGAAACCCTGGCCCTGGAAGAGAATTGGATTCACTTTCACTAAAGGTGTTTTATGACGCGACTGATGGAGCTAACTGGAGTACCAGTACCAATTGGTTATCAGGAACTATTGATACCTGGCATGGTGTAACGGTTGTTGGAGACAGAGTCGATTCTTTAATTCTCCCGAATAATAATCTGGTTGGGGAGTTACCTCTTGAAGTTAGTTATTTAGAGAACCTAAAGAAATTGGACGTTCATTCCAATACTATTTCTGGTGTTGTTCCGGCGGAGTTTCAGGATTTGACGAGTCTACAAATCGGGTATATTTTTGATAACCAAATAGAGGAATTACCAGACTTAAGTGCAATAACTTCGATAACTGAGTTTGCAGCAGATTCTAACTATCTTGATTTTGGAGATTTGGAGCCAAATAACGCTTTGGCTGGTTTCACTTACAGCAATCAAAAGCTACCAAACGATCCGGGAATTGATACGATTGTAGCGGTTGGAGATAACCCCATTGTTGATATTGAGACCTTTGGTTCCAGCAATACTTACCAGTGGTACCAGGATGGAGTACTAAGAGCAGATCAAACCGCTCAGGATTTGAATATAGCAACGTTTACTCCATCAGATACAGGTACATATCATTTGGAAATCAATAATGCTATTATCACGGACTTAACAATTTCCACAAGTGATTATCGCCTGGTTCTATCTGATTTTGAGGAGGATTCTACCGCGATGGTAAGCCTCTACAATAATTTGGATGGTGCAAATTGGACCAATTCAACAAATTGGTTGACAGGTACGCTTGACACCTGGAATGGGGTTACGGTTGCCAACAATAGGGTTACGAATCTGGATTTAAGTAGCAATGCACTTGATGGACGTATGCCTGATGATATATCATATGCGGATTCTCTTATAACTGTGAATTTGTCAGATAATAATCTGATTGATACCATTCCTGATTCATTTAATGATTTTCAGGTTTTAACCAATCTTAATCTGGCGAATAATGATTTGGAATCAATACCGGATCTGAACAGTGTTACTTCCTTAACAGATATGGATGTAAGTGGAAACAGAATTCAGTTTGGAGACCTTGAGTTGAATTTGGGTATCCCAAGTCTTATCTATAGTCCGATGGATAGCATTAGTATGCCAATTGATACATTGATTGATGTAGGACAGGATGTTTCTATTAGTCTTTTGCTTACTGGTGCAAACAATAGTTATCAATGGTTGAAAGATGGAAGTAACTATTCTACTACAGAAAATTTGGAGGTTACCAATTTGGCTCAAACGGATGAAGGCAAATACCGGCTGGAGATTACGAATGCTTTAGTTACAGGTCTTACCTTGTATTCCTCTACAATTGACCTAAAGGTATCTAGCAGAGAAAGGGATTCAATTGCATTGCAAGCGATCAGAACAGCAACTGCTGGTGATTGGAATGTGAATTGGCCTACAACGTCTCCAGGTACTGTATTGGATGATTGGGATGGAGTTACTGTCGTGAATAATAGAGTAACAAGACTGGAAATTTCTGGGGTTGGTGTCATTGGAGATATTCCTGATGATATATTGGATATAACAGGATTGGAAGTAATTGATCTTTCTGATAATGATATCACCTATGTGCCACAGGTAGTGGATTTATTAAATATTCAGGAGTTGAATGTCTCTAATTGCCAATTAGGATTTGATGAATTGGCTGTGAATGTCGGTATAGCAAATTATACATATGATCCACAACAGCTGCTAGGTACTGAACAGACCATTGAGATTCAAGTTAATCAGGATCAGGAGTTATCTGTGAGTGTCTCGGGAGGGGAAAATAATTCCTACCAATGGACATTTAATGGAGCTGATATTGCCGGAGCAACAGCTGATACTTTTGTGATTGAAAGTATTGATATTTCAAAAATGGGAGAATATTCAGTTGATGTCACTAATTCGGAAATCACGGACTTAACCATTTCCAGCGAAATTACGACTGCTTTGGCCGTAACAGACTTGTTTGGAACTGTATTTAATTTGGGAGGTTCAACAGCACTTACATCCGGTAATATTTCATTGTATGAATTGGTTGATAGTGGCCCATGGGATTCACTTACAACTCAGGATCTTGGTTCTGATGGTACTTATAATTTCATGAATACTGTTTTAGGAGATTATGTCATGCTTGTGAGACCAGACCTTACAATTGATGATGAGTTGCTTCAAACTTATACTGGAAGTACTTTCCTTTGGGAAGAAGCCGACACGGTGTTCCTTAGAGATGTTATTACTGGTGAAAACATAACTATGGAAGGTCAACCTACAGATGTAGAACAAGGTTCTGCCTCTGTTGATGGTGCTGTGGAAGAGGATATCGACAATGAAGGAGGAAGGCTTGAAGCCGGTAGAAGGGTGAAGAGAGCAGGGGTTTCCATGAGAAGAAGACCGCCGGATTCAAAACCTGAGAATGATGATGGTTTCGAGCTGATTGGATATGTGGAATCTGATGACCTGGGTGATTTCTTAATTGGTAATCTACCACCAGGATTGTATAGGTTTAATGTTCAGTTCCCGGGTGTTCCTATGGATGAAAGCACATTTGTAGAATTTGAACTTGGTGTAGATTTTGACAATGAACAATTGACACTTTTAGCTTTGATTGAAGAGGCTGGAATTAGTGTTACTCTGATTGTTGGAGTCGGTGATCCAATACCAGTTGTTCAGGATCTTAAAGTTTATCCTAACCCTGGTAAAGACTTCATTAATCTGGATTATTTCGTGAGAAGAGATGTTGAAGAACTTAATATGAAAATAGTTGATGCAACAGGTAGAAGTTACAGCACTCAATTGTTGAACCATTACTTAGGTCTCCACTCAACTTCTTTAGATATATCAGGTCTTAGTGCTGGTGTATACCACATTATGATCACAGATGGCGAGGGTATGTTCACCGTATCTCATCGATTTAGCAAAGAGTAAAAAGCAATAACGTTAAAGAAAAAAAGGTGTCCAAATGGGCACCTTTTTTTGATTATTTACATTTATTGGTTTTCCTAGCTTAAAATAGCCTGGATATCATCTTCAGTTAGACTCTTCACAAAACTTTCTTCGACACTTATCAAGTTGGTAGCCAACTTAAGTTTGGCACTTTGTAGCATCAAAATCTTTTCTTCTACGGTGTTTTTAGTAATGAACTTGTAGGTAAACACCCTATTCTCCTGACCAATTCTGTGGGCCCTATCAATGGCCTGTGCTTCAATTGCAGGGTTCCACCATGGATCAAGGATAAATACATAATCTGCTTTTGTAAGATTAAGACCAACTCCACCCGCTTTCAATGAAATAAGGAAAAGTTTAATCTTATCGTCATTTTGGAAACGCTCCACTTGTCCGGCCCTATCTTTGGTTGAACCATCCAAATAAGCAAATTCAATTCTCTGACTTTTCAAATATTCAGAAATAATATTGAGGTGCTTTACAAACTGGCTAAACACCAATATTTTATGCCCTTTACTGATTGCATTTGTTAACATGAAGGTGATATCCTCCATCTTACCAGAATCGCCTTTATAATTTTCATCCACCATTTTAGGGTGGTTGGCTATTTGTCTTAATCTGGTCAAACCTTGCAGGAGTAGCATCTGAGACCCTTGCAATCCTTCATTCTCAATGCTGTCAATAATCTTATTCCTGTAGACTGATTTTTCCTTCTCATAAAACTCTTCCTGCATTGAGCTCATTGTGCAATACTTGATGTTCTCAACTTTTTCAGGAAGTTCAGTAGCCACTTGAGATTTGTCTCTTCTCAAAATAAAAGGCTTGATAATAGCATTTAACTTGACAGTCTTCTTCTCGTCACTGTTCTTTTCGATTGGCGTAAGAAACTCATTCTTAAAGAACGACTGATTACCCAATAATCCAGGATTGACAAAAGACATCTGAGACCATAGATCAAGGGTGCTGTTTTCTATTGGAGTACCCGTTAGAATTAGTTTTCTTCTTGACTTAAGCTGCTTTACTGCTTTCGCAATATTGCTAGTAGGGTTTTTAATAGCTTGAGATTCATCCAGGATGACATAGTTGAAATAATACTCTTCCAAAATATCAATATCCAATCTGATGATACCATAGGAGGTCAATACCAGATCGTAGTTGGCGAATCTTGTTACATCCTTTTCTCTATTTGTTCCGGTATAAACCAAAATCTTGAGGTCAGGAGTGAATTTTTTAGCCTCCATTTCCCAGTTGTAAATCAGGGAAGTAGGCATAATCAGAAGGTTGGCTCCACAGTTTTCAGATTCCTTCTGAGCCTGTAGCATGGCCAAGGTCTGAACCGTTTTACCAAGACCCATATCATCTGCCAGACAACCTCCAAAGTTATATTGATCCAGAAATTGCATCCAGTTAAAACCAGCTTTCTGGTATGGTCTCAATTCTCCCTTAAACTTAGTAGGTAGCGGATGATCTTCGATTTCAGTAAACTCTTTTAACTTCTCTAACTTTCGACTCATCGTCACATTAGCCAGATTGTTATTTTTCAGCTCCTGTACCAGGGCAAGGTGATGCTTTTGAAGCTTTAGATTGTTTTCATCAATATCATTCTCTGCGAAAGCAAAGAGCTCGGAATACTCCGTAAACCAGGAATCTGGAATAACGGCCGTTTCCCCGTTTGGAAGTTTTATTTCTCGCTGTTTCTTTAATATCAGCTTTCTGATTTCCTTGAATTCTACTTTAAACTCACCAAACTGTACAATTGCCTTGATATCAAACCAATCAATATTTTCTCTAATATCCAGTTTGATTTCTGTAGTTCCCAGGAAGTACTTTTTCTGAGTGCTATCTGCCTGGTTTAGGCGAATGCCTTGTTCCGGAAGTGAATCTTTTACGTAATTGATCCAGGTAAAAGCCTCTGCTTTGCTGAGTGTTGCTCTTGAATTTTTTAGCGTTAAGCCGTTTTCTGAAAGGTATCTTAAGATATTCTTTTCAGTTTCGGTCTCTCTGACGATTCTATGGAATACATAACTGTCATCATTTTGCTCAACAGTTACACTTACTGGATTTAGTTTGTCGGCTTTATATTTTTGATCTCCATACTTGAAAGCTAATTCAAACAGAATTTTTTCATCTTCTTGATCTTCAGCCTTGCCATTTCCGTTGATTGAACCATTTGTGGCAAATAGCATTGGTTCCTTTACTACACTAGCTAATTCGGAAAAGTTGAGAATTGCTTCTGGTTTGATCCTTTCTGTTACAATATCAAAGCCTTTGGCATATACATCAAAGGAAGCTACCACTGAAGCAACAAACTTCCTGTAGTAGGTATCTTCTACATTTTTAGGGATGACAATAAACTTCTTGTTCAAAAACGGTTTTAGCTTTTTGCCATCAACACCATTTTCGAAATGATAAAGTTTTCCCTCAGAAACCAACCAGGCTGGTTCGTCAGCTACGATATAGCTATTGTTGTATTGGAAGATTACTTTTTCATCATTGTATCTTAATGTTGGGAAATAATGCGTATTGTCCTCGTTTCGCATGAAGTGGAAAAGCACCTTTGCCGGCTTATCCATGATCTCGATTTCCTTCCATGCTGGCTCTCCATCATTACCCATCTCAAACAATTTCTTGCCGATTAGAAGTGGTAATATCTTGTTTCTTCTCTTGTCAAGATAGGAATCAATTTCTTGCTGAAGTAATTTATTTCCCTTGTCCTTGTCATATGTTTTTAAGAAAAACTCACTGACTTTGATCTTTTTCTTTTGAAAGTGTTGAACAACAACTTCCTGCTGCATGGAGTCCATCATTTTGATCAACTCATAGTCGGCATCATCTAAACCTGATGCAAATTCCGCAGCGTTTTTGGAAGATATGTTCTGGTGGGAAAATGTCAGCCTGTTTTTCTCGTCCAACTGAATCACAAAGGACTCAAAAAGATACCCAAGATATTCGTGTTCGAATAAGGAGTAAATAAGTTGAAACGGTCTGTCAGGTGAGACATTCATGCAAAAATTTTTTTTTATTACAAACCTTCAAAATAATGTAATTCTCAGCAAAAAAGCCCCATAATTCGTAGAGATTTTTGGCTAAAAAAGGGAATTATTTACAATTCCGTATTAGAAAATGATTTTGCTGCAAGTCTTGCTGGATGGATTGAAGCCAGTATTGTGACTATGATTAACGTAAGGACAGTATATGCCAGGTCTGGAAGTTGAATTTCTACAGGATAGGCGCTAATTAGAGAAGATTGCATTCCCATACCAACTATTCCGAAATACTGTTGAATGAGGCAAACAAATAATCCTATCAATAATCCAATTGCGGCTCCTGTAAATGAGATTATCATGCCTTCTGTCAAAAATATCTTTCTGATTAAAGAAGCGTTTGCTCCCATTACGTAGAGTAAACTAATATCTCTTTTTTTATCAAGTACCAGCATTGAGAGGGAGAAGTAAATGTTAACAGATGCAATACCAATAATCAATGTAAGTATGATGAATACGATCAGCTTTTCCAGCTTTAGAATTTTGTAAAGGTCTTGGTGCAATTCATCATTAGTTAATACTCTATAATCCGATCCAAGCAGATCCTTTAAATCTGATTGCAAATCTTCAAGGTCTGCATCTTGGGAAGCTTTTAATTCTAAGGCATTTAGTTTAGTGCCATAACTAAACAGCTCTGTGGCAAAGCCAATTGGGACTATTATGTAGTTATCATCAAACTGCTTTTCCACCGCGAACGTGGCTCCAGGCAGTATAGCCTTAACAGTGTAAAGGTTACTTGTATTGAGGCTCAGTTTTTCAAGGTTTTTTGGATAGTAGAGTTGTACCGGTTTTAGGAAGTTCTCTGTATTGATATCCAGATTGTAGATAATTCCCTGACCAACTATTGCATAACTTGTTTCCTCAGCTCCGGAGATTTTTGAACTATATTCGATATGGCCATCAAGGCGATGGTGATCAAGAAAATTTGGGGTAACACCCTTAACTCTTACGATCATTTGGGCATCATCATATTTCAATAACGCATTGTCCTCTATCACCTCAGTTACAACTTCTACTCCAGGCACAGATTTTATCTGGGAAATAACCTCTTCTGACCTCTGAAAGGATTTACCCAGAGCCGCTTCTATTTTGATTTCCGGGTCGAAGGAACTATTCAATGATCTAAGCAGCCCTTCCAATCCATTGAAAACGGATAGAACAATAATCAAAGCAGCAGTACCTTTGGCAACAACAGCCATGGAGATAATAGCAATGACATTGATGAAGTTCTTCTTCTTGCTAGACAGAAAATATTTTCTTGCGACAAATAGAGGTAGGTTCATTTTTATTCTTCTTCGTCCTCCGGCTTTTCTGGTGGAATAACAAGATTGTCAATAATCCTGTCAATATGAGTAGCTTGTTCTTCTATAGTATCATGATAGAAAGCCAATTCTGGAATTTTTCGCACCTGCTTTCCGATAGTATTTCCAAGAATTCTTCTTACTTCACCTTTTCGTTCATTTAATTTTTCAAAAAATTCCTCATCGTTGGAGAAACCAAGCAGGCTAATGTAAATTTTGGCAAGCCCCAAATCTGGGCTCATTTTTACGTTTGTAATAGTAGCCAACCCATTTCCTGTAATTTCCCTTAGGTTCTTTTGAAATATGGCACTAAGGTCTTTTTGAATGAGCTTTCCGAACTTCTGCTGTCTCTTACTTTCCATTGCTGCAAATATCCACAATAATTTGTTAATTTCGAGCCATAAGTGACTCCCGCAATAATCTAATTCATTGATAGCACTTTTTAGAATTAACGACCCTTACAGGATGATCCTTGTATTACTGGTGATCATAGGATTTAGGCTGCCCTATTACATTTCTGGGATTGAAATGATAATTCCTGAATTAAAGTGGATGCTAATAGGTGAAAGACTCAATAATGGTTTTGGATTATACACTGGTGTTGTGGATGATATCGGCCCATTTAGTGCATGGACTTATCAATTGCTGGATTTTATTTTCGGAAGATCTGTTACGGCATATAGGTTTTTAGCTACAGCCTTAGTTTTCATCCAATGTTACATTTTCAATTCTTTTTTACTCGCAAATAAAAGCTACAGGGAAAACACATATGTGCCAGCTTTTATGTTTGCTGTTTTCATGTGTTACAGTTTTGATTTTTTCACTCTTTCCCCTCAGCTGATAAGCTTAACTTTTGTGCTGTTGGCGTTAAATAACATCTTCAAGAGAATTGACAACAAGACTAGAGATGAGTTATTTTTATACACCGGAATACACCTGGCGGTTGCTGTTCTGTTCTATTTCCCAGCCTGGATCTTGTTTGTGACTTTCCTGTTGATTCTGATAGTGTTTTCTAATTCCTTACCAAGGAGGTTATTGCTAATGGTATTTGGTTTTTTCACCACATTTGGAATTGTAGCGTTGGTGTTCTTTATCAAGGGTAGCTTTTATGAGTTTATCATTCAATTTGTCATATCACATTGGTCAGTAGACAAAATATTTTATGTGGGCTCAAGTCAGATATTGTATCTCGCAATCGTACCTTCCATTTTTACATTATTGGCATTTGTTAAAATTTATGGATCTACCAAGTTTGTTAATTTCCAATTGAAGTTTCAACAGGCAATGCTGTTCCTGCTTGTAGGAGTGAGCTTTTTGTTCCTTAATGCAAATGAAGTCTCTTCTCAGATAATACTATTTGCTGTACCCTCTTTAGCATTTTTTGCCGCGCACTTTTTACTGTTGATCAAAAGAGCTCTTTGGCTTCATATAGCTACTGTTTCGATACTGGCAGTTATCTTCTTTTCAGGTTATTTGCCATTTAATAAGAATGAACTTGTTAGGAAATGGATAAGTTATGACCAATATTTCGTTCCTAAAAAGACACCCGCAATTCTTCAGGACAGAAAGCTTTTAGTTCTTGGTGATGATATTACCCTTTACAGGGAGGCAGTACCTACAATGTCCTTTCTTAATTGGTCAATCTCAAAGAAGAGATTTATTGAAGTGGATTATTATGACAATGCTGTTAAAATACTGAAAGACTTTCAGGAGGATCCACCGGAGCTGATTGTGGATATGGAGAATGTACTACCACAGGTATTCGAAAGAATACCCGTGATGAGTAGCAAATATTCTGAAGTGCCAGGATATCCCGGATACTATATTTATTCTAGCAACTGATTTTATTGACTCTATTCTGGTGTCTACCACCCTCAAATTCTGTGGTGAGGAAGATCTCAGCCATTTGCTGAACATAGTGGTATGAAATGAACCGTTCGGCAAAGCAAATCACATTTGCATCATTATGCTGACGACAAAGAGCTGCAAGGTCGGTATTCCAACATAAGGCTGATCTAATTCCACTGTGTTTATTAGCAGTCATGTTAACACCATTTCCACTCCCACAGATAAGGATTCCCATTTCGTTGGTGCCATTTTCAATTGATTCCATCGCAGGATGAACAAAGTCCGGGTAATCCACAGAGTCTTTGGAATGAGGACCAAAGTCCTGAACTGTATAACCTTTACTTTCTAAAAACTCTTTAAGCTTGGTTTTGTATTCAAACCCAGCGTGATCTCCCGCAATGGCTATTTTCTTACTCATTTTCTTCTAGTTGTTTTGTGAGTTGCTTTTCTTTTCTTCTGTGCACTCTTCCAGAGATAATTATCCCAACTTCATAAAGAATAAATAGTGGAAGTGCTATCAGTATTTGACTAAATGGGTCAGGAGGAGTAATCATGGCTCCTAAAATTAGTATCACCACAATCGCATGTCGTCTATAACTCTTCAATAGTGTAGGAGTAACAATTCCAGCCTTTGAAAGAAAGTATACTACAATTGGCAATTGAAACAATAGGCCGCTTGCAAGCACAAGAGTCATTACTGTGGATACATAACTAATGATATCAAATTCATTGATAAACGAAGGGTCTATCTGATAATCAGCAAGGAATTTGATTGAAATAGGTGTTGCTATGTAGTAACCAAAGAACACACCAGTCAAAAACAAGAAACTGACGTAAAACACAGCTCCACGTGTTGCCTTCTTTTCTTTAGGATAAAGCCCTGGTCTAATAAACCTCCAGATTTCCCAAAAGAAGTACGGGAAAGCCACAATTATTCCTACTACAAATGAACTGGTAATATGCATTGTAAACTGCCCGGTCATCTGTCTACTTTGAATAGTAAATTCAGACGGACTGAAACAAAGCGATGGGAACGACAAAAATTCACCCAACTGGCAAAGCTTTTGGAAGGTCCAGAAATCAGCTTGTCTGGGACCCAGAAGGATTTTGCCGAATATAAAATCTGGAAATAGAAATGCCACAATAGAGAAAACCGCAATAGCGATTAGTCCTCTAATAAGGTGCCACCTGAGTTCTTCCAGGTGGTCCAGAAAGGACATTTCTGATTCCTCCCCTATTTGATCTAAAGGTGTGCTCATCCTATTTGAAAAGCGGGTAACCTTTCATCCACTCGTTAATTTCTGATCTTACAGAGTTAATTACTGTCTCATTTTCATGATTAGCAATTACTTTATCAATGTACTCAACAATTCTGTCCATGTCAGATTCTACTAAACCTCTGGTAGTAATTGCAGCAGTACCTACTCTAATTCCAGATGTTACGAATGGAGATTTGTCGTCAAATGGAACCATGTTTTTATTCACGGTGATATCAGCCTTGATCAGAGCGTTTTCTGCATCCTTACCAGTGATATCTTTAGATCTAAGGTCGATAAGCATTAGGTGGTTGTCGGTTCCTTGCGATATTACATCAAATCCTCTGTTGACCAATGAAGTAGCCATAGCCTGAGCATTTTTCTGAACCTGCAGAACATAATCCATGTACTTGTCAGAAAGTGCTTCGCCAAATGCTACAGCTTTAGCAGCAATCACATGCTCTAACGGACCACCTTGAGTACCAGGAAAAACTCCCGAATCAAGAAGTGAAGACATTTTTCTCACTACTCCTTTTGGAGTCTTTAGGCCAAATGGATTTTCAAAATCATCTCTCAACATGATCAAACCTCCTCTTGGGCCTCTTAAAGTTTTGTGAGTAGTTGTAGTTACAATGTGGCAATATTCTAATGGATCATTAAGTAATCCTCTTGCAATTAGTCCAGACGGGTGAGAGATATCAGCTAATAGGAGAGCTCCTACTTCATCTGCAATTGCTCTAAAACTTTCGTAATCCCAATCTCTACTGTAAGCAGAAGCACCACAAATAATTAGTTTGGGCATTTCTTTTTTAGCGGTATCAGCAACCTTATCCATGTCAATGGTTCCTGTTTCTTTTTCTACGCCATAGAAGCTAGGTTGGTATAGTTTACCTGAAAAGTTTACTGCTGATCCGTGAGTAAGGTGACCACCGTGTGATAAATCAAATCCTAATATTTTGTCTCCAGCATTCAAGGTAGCAAGCATAACAGCAGCATTAGCCTGTGCTCCTGAATGTGGCTGAACATTTGCCCAAGTAGCTCCAAATAGTTCTTTGATGCGGTCAATTGCAAGATTCTCAATCTGATCTACAAACTCACATCCTGCATAATATCTTTTTCCAGGGAGTCCTTCAGCATATTTATTGGTAAGGACACTTCCTGCAGCCTCCATTACTTGAGGGGAAGCGAAATTTTCAGAGGCGATCAACTCTAACCCGTTAAGTTGTCTTTCGTGCTCTTTTTGAATCAAATCAAAAACCTGATTATCTTTCTGCATAATTTTGGTGAGTTTATAAAATGAAGGCCAAAAATACGAGATGAAGTTGATATAACCAATACAAAAACTTCATCGAAAATTATGTTTGTCAAGAAACATCATTACCCCCGAAACAACATAAATTGCAGGAATTAATTAGTGGCTAAAAAATATCACATTGGATAAGCTTCAGGAACTTCGGAAAGGCATTGATGAAATAGATCAAAAAATCCTTGATTTACTAAATAAACGTTTAGAGATCGTTAAGGAAGTTGGTCATTTTAAAAAGGATACTAAAGCTACGATCTATCGGCCGGAAAGAGAAAAAGCGATCATTGACCGGCTTGAAGAATTGAATGACGGTTCCTTGAACAGATCCGCGATTGAGGCGATATTTCTTGAGATTTTTGCGGTTAGTAGAAACTATGAATTGCCAGAGAAGGTAGCTTATCTCGGGCCTGAAGGAAGTTTTACCCATCAGGCTGCTGAATCGAGATATGGGTACATGAGTGATTATCAGCCTTTGGTAAATATTGAAGCAGTGTTTCAGGCTGTGGAAACTGAGAGGGTTCGATTTGGGGTAGTGCCTGTTGAAAATAATCAGGAAGGTGTAGTTCAGGAAACCATGGACCTTTTGGGAACTAGCGATGTAATGATTGTTGCTGAGATCATTATGCCAATTCATTTTGCATTTGCCGCTCAAAGTGAAGATGTGAAGAAAATTGACCGGATCTATTCTAAAGACATAGCATTTAAGCAGTGTAGGAAATTTCTTTCGGACACATTCTCATCCGATATTAAACTGGTTCCAGTGAGTTCGACATCTACTGCCTGTAAAATGGCGTTGGAGGAGGTAAATAGTGCGGCAATTTGTAGCCCAATAGCTGCAAAGCAATATCATTTACCAATTCAATTTCAGAATATTGAAGACTCCTCAGAGAACCATACTAGATTTTTAATTTTAGGAAAGCAATTTGAAAACGCTATTAGTGGATCAGACAAGACTTCAATTCTTGCGAAACTTCCGCATGAACCAGGATCACTGGTCAATTTTTTACAGAAGTTTCATGAAGCTGGAATTAACCTTACGAAAGTAGAAAGTCGCCCTGCTAAAGTGGGATCCAAGTTTAAATACATTTTTTACATCGATTTTGATGGACATTTCCAGGAAGAAAAGGTACAAGAAGCACTTGCAGACCACCTGGCTGATATTAAGTGGTTGGGCAGCTATGTTAAAATTAACTCCTGACGTTAATCGTTGATTTTAAACCTTTCATCGTATTCTTGGACTTGAGTAGTTAATCACTTTGGCAAAAGTTTTTTAAAGTCAGATAATAACCCATTTTTGTTACTGAATGTGCATAGGAAATTCATGATTCGGCAATTACTAGTATTAACGCCTTTACTATTTCTATTCTCATGCTCCAACCAAAAGGAGTCAAAGATTCCTATTGCTCTATCCCAAGAGAATCCATTCCAAAAAGAATTAAACGCTCCTTTTCGATTTGACGATATACGGGTTCAACACCTCAAGGAAGTATACGAGTATATAGTTACCAAAACCAACTCTGAATTGCAGTCAGTCTATGATGTTCCAAAATCAAAAAGGACGTTTAACAATACTATGTTGGCATTCGACAGAACAGCAGCTGACTTTTGGGAAATAGTTTACGTGCTTAATTTAATGAGTTATGTCCACCCTGATGACGAAATTAAAAATACCAGTAGTGATCTGCTTTTGAATTTATCAGAATATAGTATTACGGCATTTCTTTCAGATGATTATTATTATGCAGTAAAGGAATTTAGTTCCTCTGATGAAGCCAATACCTTATCTTCTGAGAGGAGAAAGTACATGGATGAAACCTTACATTATCTTCAATTTAATGGACTTGGGCTTGGAGAAGTGCAACGGGAAAGAATGAGAGTACTCAATGATAGTATTCTTGATCTGGGGCTTGAATTTTTAACTAACATAGAAGATTCCGGGGAAGAAGTTGGGCTGAACGAGGATGAGTTAGTTGGTTTATCTGAAGCTTTTGTAGAATCCTTAAGAAAAGAAGAAGGTCAGTACTTTATGTCTTTGAATTACTCAGATTACAATACCTACATGAGGGATGTTCAATCTGAAAAAGGAAGAGAGAAAGTCTACATGAGATTTTCAAACATCAGAGTTCAGGAAAATGAGGAACTGCTAATGAAAATCTTCAGGATGCGAAAAGAATTATCTAAGCTTTTGGGATACGAAAATTATAGTGAATACATCCTTGCTTCAAATGTGATGGATACTCCTGATAAAGTTTGGGATTTTCTTGATGGTCTCACAAATCAGGTGCGGAATATTGCTATTAAGGACTACAATGAGTTGTTATCTGTAAAGGATCAGGTTTCCACAGCTGAAGGTCCGGGTAAAATAGAAATATGGAATAGGAAGTATTATGAGAATATCCTGAAGAAGACAAAGTATCAGGTGGATGTGCAGGAGCTAAGTCATTACTTTGAAATTTATGCGGTAGTGAATGGTATTTTTGAAATTATGGAGCAATTGTTTGGTGTCAAAATTAATGAGGTGCCTAACGCTTCTAAATGGCATCAGGATGTGTTGGTCTATGAAGTTGTGGAGGAAGGTCAGGTTAAGTCAAGAATCTACTTAGATCTTTTTTCGCGACAGAACAAATCAGTTGGAGAGTTTGCTATACCAATAAGCTTTGCTTCTCAAACGGAACAAGGGTTTAAGATTCCAAGCATGTGCATCGCCACCAATTTTATTCCACCCACCAAGAGAGAACCAACTGTTCTGGCACATGAAGAAGTGGTTGATTTATTTACTGTATTTGGGTTTGTGTTGCAACATAATTTCGGTGAACCAGAACTGTTTTCACAAAATGCATTTTTCTCAGAAAAGGATTTTTCATACGCACCTACTTCTTTGCTTAGCAACTGGGCTTGGGAATATGATGCAATAAAAAGATTTGCCAGGCACTATAAGACTGGAGAAATCTTAGATCAGGCCACTTTCAATAGAATTAAGAGCACCAGAAATGTTGGGATAGGAATCGAGACCAATAATCAAATTTTGTTTTCAGCCATTGATTTAACGCTTCATGATTCATTTGACCCCTCTAGCAGTGATAAGTCAATTGCGGAAATCACAAGTGAGTTGGAAAATCAAATATCATTGTTTCCTCATGTTAAGGGTACAAACCTTCATACCAGCTTTAGTCACTTGTCAGATTATGGAAGCCGTTACTACATGTACCTTCTTTCGGAGGTTTATGGTCAGGATATGTACTCTGTATTCAAGGAGAATGGAATTTTTAATCAAAAAATTGGTAAGAAGTTTAGAAATCAGATTTTGAAAAAGGGTGTTTCTGAAGATGAATATGAGATGGTCAAATCATTTTTAGGAAGAGAACCAAATCAGGAAGCTTACCTCAACTCATTGGTTTATTCAAACTAAGCTTAATTCCTTCATTTTTTTAATTGGCTTGCACTACATTTGATCCCCAACATCGGAATTGCTGTGGCTAAAATTAAAACTACCTTTTATTGTCAGAATTGTGGAGCTCAATCTCCTAAATGGATTGGGAAGTGTCCATCGTGTGATAGTTGGAATACATATGTTGAGGAGGTAGTACAAAAACCTTCCGACCAAAAAAAGAACTCGTGGGACGTACTAAAATCAGGCAGTAAACAAAGTGTTTCTCGGCCTTTAAAGGAAGTGCAATATGATGAACATGACCGATTCCAATCCTCGGACAATGAACTTGATCGTGTTCTAGGAGGAGGAATTGTTCCAGGGTCTCTAATATTAATTGGAGGGGAGCCTGGTATTGGGAAATCAACGCTTATGTTGCAGTTGGCCTTGAACCTGAATAGAAAATTACTCTATGTTTCTGGAGAAGAAAGTGAAGGCCAGATCAAAATGAGAGCTGATAGAATTGGATTGAAACCCAATAATCAATGCTTCATTCTGGCAGAGACTTCATTGCCATTGATATTTCAACAACTGGTTACTATTGACCCAGCTGTTGTGGTAATTGATTCTATCCAAACAATTTATACTGACGAAATTGAATCTGCAGCTGGAAGTATTTCTCAGGTGAGAGAATGCACTGGCCAGTTAATCAAGTTTGCAAAGGAATCAGGAAAACCCGTTTTCCTGGTAGGGCATATCACAAAAGAGGGGACCCTTGCTGGACCGAAAGTGCTTGAGCACATGGTTGATACCGTCTTGCAATTTGAAGGAGACAGACATTTGACTTATAGGATTCTTCGAACTACCAAGAATAGATTCGGTTCTACTTCTGAATTAGGGATATATGAGATGCTGGGTTCTGGTTTAAGGGAAGTTAGCAACCCTTCAGAAATCCTGATTTCACAAAAAGATGAGCCAATTAGTGGAGTAACAATAGGGGCCAGTATAGAAGGAAACAGGCCACTGTTAATCGAACTTCAGGCTCTTGTAAGCCCAGCTACATTTGGAACACCTCAACGGACAGCAACAGGTTTTGACACAAAGAGACTTAATATGCTTCTTGCTGTATTGGAGAAACGATATGGACTAAAACTAAGCAGTCAGGATGTTTTTCTAAATATTGCCGGAGGCATTAAAATCAGCGATCCTGCTCTGGATTTAGCCATTTGCCTTGCCATATTTAGCTCCTATGAGGAAATCGAGATTCCATCTGATGTTTGCTTTGCTGCAGAAATTGGTTTGGGATCTGAAGTGAGAGCAGTCAATCGTATTGAAAATAGAATTTCTGAAGCTGAGAAGCTAGGGTTCAGTAAAATCTTTGTTTCGAAGTATAACCTGAAAGGTTTGAAAACTTCTGATTACAATATAGAAATAGTAGATGCCAGTAAGCTGAATCAGGTATTTGGAAATCTATTTGGTTAATTGAAAAGGTCTCTGAGTTTGATCTTTCTTAACTTCTTTTCCTGTTTAGTATCAGTAGATCTGATTGGTCCAGATTTCTTTTGCTTTTTAATGAATAGATAAATCTTCTCCTTACCCTTAACTTTTTTATTGTCTCCACCCAGGAATCTAAAATTTGATGGTGTATAAGATTTCTCTTTCTTGATACCTCTACCAAATATCAAATTGATACCAGTTGAGATATTTGCATTTTTTACATTGGTCAAATCATAGCCAATGGTTTTATCTGTTGCGAGATAAAATTGAACCGGACCTGCATCTACCACTGTACTTACACCAACATTAAAGAATTGCTGTGGCAACCTGACAAGGTTGGCGTTTAAAGTCCAAATTCTACCAAATCGGTGTGTGATTCCAGCCGCATAAGTCATGTGAGTTTTGCCAAATAGGAATCTGGAGGAAATTGTTCCTGTTATGATATCGCGATCGGTAAGGTTCCAGCTTGCTGAGGCATTCATGGTAATAGGATTCCATTCAGTATATGCATCATTGGTAGTAACCCTTCTGAATCTATTAAACAGTGAATCCTCCAGCGCTTGAACAATACTGGAATTATTCTTGATATCAACTCCTGCATAAGTAAAAGCAGTATCCCTAACAGTATAGTTTTCAGGATCCTCTTTCCAGGAGATGTATCCAATATCATTGATTGATGCTGCTACAGTCAAATATTTGTGTACTTTATAATCAACTCCCAAATCAAGGCCTAACCCCCTGTTTTTATTCACCAACAGATGAGGAATTGGGAAATTAGATCCATCAGGAACATTAAACCCTGCGGTATTAAGTACTCCATTTTCCAATGAAACACTTAATTCATAATTGTCTTCAGAAGTATTTAACGTTGCATCAAGACCTCTCTTTGTGGTCGCGTTGAAGAAGCCATTGTATAATTTCACTCTCGTACCAGCACTGAAACGTCCGGACTTTTCAAAGTATGTGAATCCTACTCCAGTTTCCCTGAAATATCTTGCCTTAACTCCCATTCCCTTTATATCTATGGTTCTTCCTACAAATTGAAGATTTCCATTTAGACCAAGGTTGATTAACCTTTTTGGGTACTGAAAATCAAATTCTATTCTTTCATTTGAAAAGAAACTAATAGCCGCCTGATTCTTTCTGTACCCAACATGTACATCTGCAAACTTCATATGTAATTGCAGTAGATTATTTTTCTTAAGACTTCCTAATAGATTATCAAACTGAAGGAGTGTCGATCCATCTTCTTGTTTCGTGAAAATGTCAGAATAAGTAAACCTTGTATTGAAACCAGCCTGCATTTGAGACAATACCGGGAGCCCAATGAAGATTCTGCCCTCCGGGAAATACGCTGGGTTGATATCATTATTTTGATAGATCCCATTTCCTAAATGATACCTGCTGATCTGGCCGTATGTTGAGAAACAGCTTACGAATACAGCTACACAAAGCGATATTTTGATTAGAGTCCTCATAGATCAATTGTAGCAGTTCCGGCAACAGATAAATTTACAGTGAGCTGATCATCGGCATAGACTTCAAAGTAGTCATTAACACTGGATGAGGGTGTGTTCAAAGTAAAGACAGCCCTTAACTCAGAAGCTTCTTTGAGAGCCTCAAGCCCTTCACTTGTTAAGATTACATTTGCAGTAGTCTCGCCTGGAGAAATTATTTCACCGACTACATTATATCTCGGAGCTTCTAAAATTATTCCGCTTGCAGCGGTATAGGAGACCATTGAATCAGCGTCCACAATTTGAAGTTCCATCGTGCCCACAATTGGAAGATCATTTATGGTATTTATGATGAGGACAACAGAATCTGGTTCATTTTCATTATAGCTTCCTTCAACATCGAACGATATAGATTGCTCAAAATCCTCTAACCGGATTTCCATTGGCATATTAAATTCCAGAATGGTTTCAAGGGAACTCTCGTCAGTTACATAGTTAAAACCATCTGGGGTCTGATAATTGGAGAATCCTGTTATTGGGAAGGTAAATGAATTGGGTCCAATTTCCAGTAGATCCTGCAAGTTGGAATTGTCAATATTAATGGTGTACTCACTTTGTTCCGGGACGGTAATATCATTCTCATTGTAGTTGATGATAAAAGGAGAATCAACTCCACTACCTGTCAGGAATATAGAATCTCCAGATGAGTTTTTTGCATATACATCTTCCAATTGCAATCCAATTGGTAACCCGAAACTATTGTTAAAAGTAAAGTTCATTTCCGGTGCTTTGAAAAAGATTCCGGCACTGGTTGCATTCTCGAGATAATCAATTGGAATTGTGCTGCTCGCGACACTCACCGTGTCCTGACCGAAATAGCCAAATATGCTTTGAAAATCCTGATTAGAATAAGTAAGCTCAAAAGCTAAACTGTCATTCAATGTAATTCCTTGTCCAGTATTTACAGTTAATGTTCCATCAATGGAAGCTCTAAATACGTTAACTCCATTTTCCTGGCTTAAGACCGTCTTATGTCCCACTAAATCCATTGACTGGGTGCTTACAATCGGGCTTGACCCTGAGTAATTGAAAGACATATCAAACGATACAGGTTGATTGGTACTTACATTGATGGTATTTTCCAACACAAATGTAAAATCAAGATCACACTCAAATCCGGAAGTTACTTCGTAGCTGAGGGTTCCCATTGAGTAAAACACTGAATCCAGGCGCTCTTCATTTGATGCCGGATATTCGAAAACAAATTCTTTTGAAATAGGAAATGTGAGAGTTGAAACACCGGCGGTAACATTTAGATTAGGATTTAACCCTCCGGTACTCGAAATGTCATCAATGGTGACAATATCATTACCAATCTCAAAAACAGAGGTATCGTAATAGGTGAAAACAATTAATTGAGAATCGTCATTATTAAAGATGGCTGTATCTTCAATAATATCCTGGAATAACTCCTCAATGGAGTACGTTGCTGAACCCAAAGGAACTGCTATGCCCGGATTTAGGTCTTGTAACTGGAGATCGTTAAATTCCAGATCACCTATATTGCAGCTAGCCAATATCAACAAGATGGCTGCTGAGAGATGTGTAAGTTTCATAACCTGTTAAGCTACATTCGTTAATAAACGAACTTTAGTCAGATCAATATATTGTTATATCGATCATTAAATCCTTGTATTCCCTGTAGTCCTCCTGTATGGATCGCTAGCAAAGTAGCTTCTGTAACAAAATAATCCCTTTTTATCATATCAAACAAACCAAATAGCATTTTTCCGGTATAGATTGGGTCCAAAGGGATATTATATTGGCGTTTGAATGAATTTATGAAATCTATTAGTTCATCATTCCATTTCGCATAACCGCCAAAGTGATATTGATTCAAAGACGTCCATGTAGCATATTCCCCCACCCCAACTAATGATTTAATTTCACTTTCTATGAAATTTCCTTTTAATGCAGGGAATACCAAAACATGTTGATCCAGATTTGCGGACCTAATAATACCAGAAGCTGTTCCACCAGTTCCTGCGGCAACACAAACATGGCTGAATGACTCGCATTTGTTATCTAAAATTTCTTCAGTCCCTTTAATGGCTAAATCATTTGTCCCTCCTTCCGGAATTAGATAGAATTCTCCAAGTTCTGTTTTAAGTGCTTTAATAAAGTCATCATCATTCTTATTCCGATAATCACTCCGGGATACAAAAGACAATGACATTCCTTGATTGGAGGCAAATCGCAATGTATGATTAGAATCAGAATTGAGCTCTTCCCCCCGAATTACTCCAATGCTTTCGAGCCCAAATTCTTTCGCGCATGCAGAGGTCGCAGCAATATGATTAGAAAAGGCCCCTCCAAATGTTAGAACTTTGGTGAATCCTTTTTCCTTGGCCTCTATGAAGTTGTATTTCAGTTTTCGCCACTTGTTACCAGAAATGTGTGGATGAATTAGATCCTCACGTTTTATTGCCAAACGAACTCCCTTCTCATCCAATAAGGGATCAGAAATCCACTGAATGGGTGAATTTGGAGTATTGTTAAACATATTTCAAAGCTAATTTAATAACCCAACTTTAAGACAAGTTGGAAACACTATCTTTGCATCCATGAGCGAGAGCCAGGAATTTGATGTGGAAGAAAATGATGAGCTATTTGAACATCATAGAATTGTAGTTGATAAGAAACAACAGCTGCTGCGTATTGATAAGTTTCTAATGGACAGATTACCGAATGTCACCAGAAACAAACTGCAAGACGCTATTAAAAGTGGCTTTGTAATGGTAAATGGAAAGGCAGTAAAGCCAAACCACAAAGTTCACCCGGACGATGTGATCAAGATTGCCCTGCCAGAACCTCCGAGAGATACGGAAGTAGTACCAGAAGATATTCCATTGAACATCATCTATGAAGATGACGATCTGCTGGTGGTGAATAAAGAAGCAGGAATGGTGGTTCATCCAGCTTACCAAAACTGGACTGGTACACTTGTAAATGCACTGACGTTCCACTTTCAAAACCTTCCAACCATGAAGGACAATGAAGGCAGACCTGGATTGGTGCATCGAATAGACAAAGACACTTCTGGGCTACTTGTAATTGCAAAATCAGAGAATGCCATGTCTTCTCTGGCCAAACAATTTTTTGATCACTCCATTGAAAGAACATACTATGCACTTGTTTGGGGAGAGCCAGAACCAGAAGATGGAACCATTGATGTTAATCTTGGAAGAAGCTTAAAAGATAGAAGAGTTACTGCGGCATTTCCTGAAGGTGATTTTGGAAGGCATGCAATCACACATTACAAGACTATCAAACAGCTGCGGTATGTAAGTCTGATTCAATGTAATCTTGAAACCGGACGTACTCATCAAATCCGTGCTCATATGAAACATTTGGGCCATCCAATATTCAATGATGCGACTTATGGAGGAGATAAAATTCTGAAAGGAACTACATTCTCCAAGTACAAACAGTTTGTAGATAACTGCTTCAAAACGATCCCGAGACAAGCACTTCATGCTAAATCATTGGGTTTCGTACATCCCACTACAAAGGAATTCATGCAATTTGACTCTGAATTACCGTCTGACTTTCAGGAGGTTATGGAAAAATGGGATAATTATGTGAAATTTCATGATTAAATATCTGTGACTTCTTTCTTGTCCGAGGATTATACTTACAAAACTTAACTAGTTGCATTGACAGACAGTGGATTCATCGGCCCGTTACCTAATGAGGAGCAGCTTATAAATGCAGCCCGAAAGGACTACCGTGAGTTTGAACCACTGTATGATCACTATTATGAGCAAATCTATCGATTTGTATATCGTAGAACTGATGATCATGATTTGGCTGCAGATTTGGTATCTCAGACATTCATGAAAGCGCTTAATAGTCTGAAAGGCTTCCAGTATAGAGGAGTACCGTTTGGAGCCTGGTTGCATCGGATAGCTTCCAATGAAATTAAGAAGCATTTCAGAGCAAAAGGAACCAAACAGGTTTTCAGCATTGAGCAACAACAAATAGTTGATTTGATTGACTTCCAGGATGAGGAAAGTACTGATGAGGAGATTAATCAATTGGTGAAATTGCTTGCAGATCTGGAAGAGACCGAATTGGCTGTTATTGAGTTGAGGTTTTTTGAAGAAAAGAATTTTAAAGAAATAGCCTATATTCTGGATATGAAAGAAAGCGCTGTTAAAATGCGCACATACAGAACATTAGAAAAGTTGAGAGGGTTTTTCAAACTAAAGGTAAATGACTAAGCACGATGTACGTATACGCCGAGGGTCATTTTCGAAAGGCCAGATCGAGAGGCATAGAGATTTTAAGAAGTTCACAGGGCTCTATGAAAAACAACAGAAAAAGTCGTTTTTGAGCAAGCTGTGGGTTGTTGTAGTGGCAGTAGTGTTTGTTGTGGCCGTCGCAGTAATCGGATATATTAAAATCTCAGAGAAGAGAACTAATAATGAAAAGCCTGCTTTAGAGCAGCAAAAATAATAGTTAACCGTCACCCGGGTTCGGTTTATTAATCATTTGTAAAACAGAATCATCTGCATTTTGTTCGGGCATGGATTTGTCCCAGCAATGCCTTTGGTTCCATAAACCGAATTGAAGAATGGAATTACGAAAAAATCCTAAAATCGCATTAGAAGGAAAAAGAGGCCTGTTTATGTCTATTGGGCTTTGTTTAAGTCTTGGTTTTGTACTGGTGGCTTTTGAATGGAAATCTGAATTGGACCCGATAATGGCATTTGAGACTCAAACTGAGGCTTTTGAAGATATCTTAGATATCCAGCAAACCAGACAGGAACCACCAGAACCCCCAAAGCCAAAAGTTATTCAACCAATTATTAAGGAGTCTGAGGAATTGATTGAAGAGCCAGATATTGATATAGATTTTGGGGATGATTTTGATGAGGATATCCCGGATATTGATTTCGGAGATGACGCGGAGATTATAGAGACAGTACCTGAAGTATTTGATATAGTTGAATCACCACCAATCCCTGCAGGGGGAATGCAAGCCTTTTATGATTTCTTGGGCAAGAAAATGAAATATCCTAGATCTGCCATCAGAATGGGTGTTGAAGGAAAAGTATTTGTTCGATTTATAGTAGATACGAATGGAAATGTAACGAATGTTGAAGTAGTAAAAGGGATTCATACAGAATGTGACCAGGAAGCTATGCGAGTCATAAAAGCATATCCTGGATGGGTGCCGGGTAAGCAGAGAGGCAATCCTGTGAAAGTAAGAATGATGATGCCGATCACATTTAGACTTCAGTAATAAAGATGGAACAAAGAAAAAACCCTAAACTCGATCTGGACAGTAAAAGATCGTTGTTTATGTCTATGGGATTGTGCGTAAGTCTTGCGTTGGTGCTGTTGGCCTTTGAATGGCGAAGCGAATTTGATCCAATTGATATTCCAGATGAGCCGGATGAAGGGATAATTGAAATCATATTGGAGAGCCCAAGAACCAGAATTCCAGCTCCTCCAAAGCCTCCAAAACCTGTTGTGATTAACCCTACCTCTGAAGAAACTCAGGATGATAATCATGAGGAAGAATTATTTGATGAAGAGGAGTTATCAACTGAGCCTGTAGATTCCGGATTCTTTGAGGTTACTTTAGTGGAGCTACCAGAGGAAATAATAGACGAGCCATTAATCCGATCGGAAGTAATGCCTAGTCCTGATGGTGGTATGGCTACTTTTTATAAGCATTTGTCTAAAGAACTTAGATATCCGAGATCAGCAACCAGAATGGGTATTGAAGGACGAGTATTCATTCAATTTGTTGTAGAGAAGGATGGGTCTCTTTCAGATGTGGTGGCAGTAAAAGGAATAAGTGAAGAATGTGATCTGGAAGCGATTAGGGTGATCAAATCATACCCAAAATGGAACCCGGGTAAGCAAAGAGGAAAACCGGTGAGAGTTAGGATGATCTTACCAATATATTTTAAACTCAATCCATAACTGTCTTTTAATGTTAGGAATGTGAAGTTGGTTAGCAAGGGGCCGGGAGAATTCCTGGTCCCTTTATTTAAATACCTTCTTGTAGATCGGTTTTCTGAATAGGAATTGCAGCAATAGAGCAGGGTACATTAATATATCTAATAGCCAATTTGGAGTTTTATACTCAATATCATCAATGATCTCGGACCCATTTTCAGTTTCTAAAACCCGGTGTGTGTGCTTCCAATATTTTAGAAAGAACGGAAGTTTAACTCCTTCATCAACAAATTGCCATTCGTCTGGATTATTAAAGTCCGAGGTGATGAGACTCTCCCACTTTTGCTTGAATAACAGGAAATTGAGCTCCAGGGCGACAATATCATCCTTTTTACAGCCATCAAATTGTAAAAGCTTGACTGGTGGAAATGGCGGATTCAATTTTAGAAACAGGTCTTCTGTGAATCCCTGAGCTACAGCGTCTTTGTTTTGATTAACCGAAGATTTGACAAGTATATTCATGTATTAGTCAAATCGATTTTAGGGTACAATTGTTTGATTAAATATGCTTAGCTCTCTCCCAATACTCATCCATTTCTTCTAGACTCATGTCCGCAATAGACTTGCCATCTGCTTTGGACTCACTTTCAAGATATTGAAACCGTTTGATGAATTTCTTATTGGTTCTTTCCAAAGCTTCTTCGGGATTGATATCAACAAAACGCGCATAATTAATCAAGCTGAATAGCAGGTCTCCAAATTCATTTTGAGCTTTTTCCCTATTTATGGCCGATTCATTCTCAATATTATATTCAGCCTTAAACTCCTGCATTTCCTCTTCTACTTTCTCCCAAACCTGCTCTTTCTTTTCCCAATCAAAACCCACACCTCTGGCTTTTTCCTGGATTCTCATGGCTTTTACAAGAGCTGGAAGTGAATTTGGGACACCACCAAGAACTGATTTATTGCCTTTTTCTTTTAGCTTAATTTTTTCCCAATTGGCTTTTACCTGCTCTTCATTATCCGCATCAACATCCCCGTAGATATGTGGGTGCCGGTGAACAAGTTTATCGCAAACTGAATTCAATACATCAGCCATATCAAACTTCTTATCCTCACTGCCAATTCTGGAATAGAATGCCATATGAAGCATTAGATCACCAATTTCCTTCTTGATTTCATCGTAATCACCTTCAATTATTGCATCTGAAAGCTCATAAGTTTCCTCTATTGTAAGATGCCTCAAAGATTCTAGAGTTTGCTTTTTATCCCATGGACAGTTGAGCCGAAGCTCATCCATTATGGTTAGTAACCGGTCAAAGGCTTCTAGTTTTTCTTTTCTCCTCAAATCTTCCTCTCTGATGATTTCTTTCATTTTATAACTCTTTGTGAATACAGTGAATTTTTCTTGAATCGATGGTGTTTTATCTTGTACAAATGTAGGTATGATTAGGCTGGGTTGTAAAACCTTTCTTCAGATTATACTGTTCATTTTAAGGACTTTGTTAATTTTGCAGCGTAAATATTAATAATGATATGGCTACCGTATTACTAGGAGTTGGATTTATTGCTTTATTTTTCATTTTGATGTCAGTGAGACTGATTTTCAAAAAGAATGGTGAATTCAAAGGAACATGTGCTTCACAGAGCCCATTCTTAAACAAAGAAGGAGCAACTTGCGGTTACTGCGGTAAGACAATGACGGCTGGAGAAGAGTGTGGAAATCCAGACTCTGAAGTCAACAAAGTTTTGGCCAAATTCAAGTAATAACCTTTCTCATTTTTTCAATCAAAATTTTGGAAATCAGATGGATACCAGATTATCCAACTGATCAATTTTTAATCAATCACACACCTAACATGTATAGATCAGTATTGTCTGGTACAATATTTCTCTATCTTTGCGGGGCTAAACCAAAATACGCAAGAAATTGACACTAATTAAATCCATATCAGGCATCAGAGGGACGATCGGAGGGGAGCCTGGTGAAACTTTGTCGCCAATTGATGTAGTAAAATTCACTGCTGCATACGGCACTTGGGTAAAACAGAATTCTGAAAATCATAAAATAGTAATCGGTAGGGATGCAAGACCTTCTGGTGGATACATTGCTAAACTTGTATCAAGTACCTTGCAATCACTTGGCTTAAGTGTAATTGACCTGGGATTATCAACTACTCCTACTGTTGAAGTGGAGGTGGTAGAAGCTCAGGCTGGAGGTGGTATCATCATTACCGCCAGTCACAATCCAGTTCAATGGAATGCTCTGAAACTTTTAAATGAAAAGGGTGAATTCATTTCTTCGGCGGATGGAAAAGTAGTTCTGGATCTAGCGGAATCAGGGAATTTTGATTTTGTGGAGGTAAAACAAATCGGGTCTTACCACCAGGATGAATCTGCTCTTGAGCGTCACATTAAAAGTATATTGGATCTTCCATTAGTAGATGTGGATGCAATTAGAGAGAGAAAATTCAAAATAGTTGTAGATGCCGTAAACTCCTCTGGTGGTATAGCAGTACCTATGCTATTAAAGAAATTAGGAGTAGATACAATTCAGGAGTTGTATTGCGAACCAAATGGGATGTTTCCACACAATCCAGAACCACTACCTGAAAATATCACTCAGATTTGTGGTGAATTGGAAAATGGCAATTACGATCTAGGTATTATAGTTGACCCAGACGTGGATCGTTTAGCGCTGGTTTGTGAAGATGGTGTGCCTTTTGGAGAGGAGTATACTTTGGTGGCTGTTAGTGATTATGTGCTACAAAACACACCTGGTCCGACTGTTTCTAACTTATCTTCGACAAGAGCGCTTAGAGACGTCACTGAAAAGCATGGGTATGAGTATCACGCTTCAGCAGTTGGTGAGGTCAATGTTGTTGAAAAAATGAAAGAAGTAAATGCCATAATCGGAGGTGAAGGTAATGGCGGTATTATCTATCCGGAATTGCACTATGGTAGAGATGCCTTGGTGGGTATCGCATTGTTTTTAAGCCACCTTGCCAAGTTTGGAAGGAGTGCAAGCATGTTGAGATCTACTTATCCTGGATATCACATTTCGAAAAATAAAATCGAACTTACTCCTGAACTAGATGTTGACAAAGTATTGGAGGACATCAAGTCAAGATATCAAAGTAATCCTATCAACACTGTGGATGGAGTGAAGATAGAATTTGATAAAGAATGGGTACATTTGCGAAAATCTAATACTGAACCTATTATCAGAATTTATTCGGAATCAGAAAACGAAGCAACTTCTGAACATTTGGCTCAGAAGATAATTGCTGATATCCGAGAGGTCATCTCTTAGATATCTTCGTATAAACAACATTTTTTGACATGATGAAGGTATACCTTGACAATGCTGCCACTACCGCGATTGATCCAGTAGTTTTTGAGGCGATGAAACCTTATTTGTTAGAGGAGTTCGGAAACCCGTCTTCTATTCATTCTCACGGAAGAAGAGTTCGTTCTGCCATTGAGCGATCCAGAAAAACTGTAGCTGAACTGCTTAACACATCCCCTTCTGAAATATTTTTTACTTCTGGTGGTACTGAAGCCGATAACATGGCGATTAGGTGCACAATTGATGACCATGGAATCAAACGTGTAATCTCAAGTAAAATTGAACATCATGCAGTTTCCCATACAGTTGAAGAATTAGCTAAAGAAGGGAAAATTAAGTTAGATCATGTTAATCTTGATGGTAATGGTGTGATTGACATGGATCACCTGGAAAGCTTATTAAAATCCGGTGAGAAAACGTTGGTAAGTATCATGCATGCTAACAATGAGATTGCCAACATCAATGACATTGATAAAATTGGAGAATTGTGTGAAGAGTACGGTGCAATATTCCACTCAGATACAGTTCAGACAATGGGTCACTTCAAACACGATCTTCAAAGCCTTAAAGCACATTTTATAGTTGGTTCCGCTCACAAATTTCATGGCCCGAAAGGAGTTGGATTTCTGTATTTGAATAACAATCTCAAAATAAACCCATACGTTACCGGTGGAGCTCAGGAGAGAAATATGAGAGGAGGTACTGAGAATGTTTACGGCATTGTTGGCATGGCTAAAGCCCTTGAAATTGCATACTCAGAAATGGATGAACATGCTACATACATCAAGTCTCTGAAAAGTAGAATGATAACTAAACTTAAGGAGCTTGTTCCTGGAGTACAATTCAATGGACAATCTGCTGATGTGGAGAATAGCTTATACACTGTTCTTAGTGTTTGTACACCTCCATCGGATAGCAATGACATGATGCTGTTTAATTTAGATATTAATGGTATATCAGCCTCAGGAGGTAGTGCTTGCTCTAGTGGATCAGACATTGGTTCACATGTTTTAGCAGAGCTGGACAGAGATCCACAACGTGGCGCTGTAAGATTTTCATTCAGTAAGTTCAACACACCAGAAGAAATTGATTACACAGTGGAGAGGTTAGCTGAAATAGTTGGTGAAACAGTTTCTTAAAACTAGACTTTCCAAATTAAATTCTAAAAAATCTTTATTTAGCAATATTTAATTATAGGTTTTTGGTTAACATTTTTTGGTTATTTTGAATTGAAGATTTTTAGCAATAAAATCATTTCATTTCCAGAAAATTGTGATATCTTAGGAAAGATTTTGCTAACCAAACTAACCATTCCTGACAGTATTTTGATAAGTATTTTCGGGAATGGAAACATTAAGACCGAAGCGGTTGCTACTTTTTAAAAAAATACGCGACCTAATCAGCGACCTAATCTAAAAAAGACCCTATATCGTGCGATGTAGGGTCTTTTGTTTTTGATCAAAATAAGTAATTAAGGGTGAGGATTTTGTCGAAAGACAGGGTGGTAATAAAATTAAGATCTCCGGAAGAGACTGTTCTTTTGTCAACTCTTTCACCGTCATTGCGGTCGTCGGTTACCGTTGTATTCCCATGTTGATAAGCAAGCTGTCCAATCTTAGTCTGGACTAAAAAGTTATCAGTGAATGCATAGTAAAGCATAAGAGAAATTCCAGCGAAGTATCTATTTCCTTTCTCGGTATAATCATAACTGTTTTCATCGATCACAATGTCATTGTTAAGGTAGGTCCATTCCCTATCGGATGTCCCTTGATATCTTTTGTACCCAGCTTCATGCTCTAATGTGGCGCCAAACCTCTTGTACAATGGATACATGTGAGAAATAAATAATGAAGCACCATATTCAAAGCTTTTATGTTCCCAGTGAGTTTCAGAATCTGAGTCAATACGACTATCTGATGTTTCTCGCCTGGAAATAGTAGGTTTAATACCAAGCATCACATAATCCTTGGAAAATGCTCCGATTATTGGGGTAAAAGTAAAGTAGCTGTGACTCCAAAGGTCCTCAACTAAATCCGGGTTATTATCGAAAGTATCGCTATCGTTGCGATCATAAAAACTAAATGAGACTCCTCCCCCTAAAAGGACACGGTTTTGCTCAAAAATAACAGACTCCTGTGCATATCCACAGATGGTTGTGACCACCAAAAAACTGGTCAGAATAGTTTTTGCCATATAATGATTGTGTTAGAGTTTAAGTTTCTGTCAGTTCAACCACAAAAACTCCTCCAATATTATATAACGGTTTAATATTCTTGATAAAATGAAAAAAGTACTTGGATTAGTGCATTTTGTGTTGATTCGTTATCGAATCTTTTACATTTTATATTAATTTCAACATTCTTTAAAACGGTAGACTATCTTGTGTCCACAGTTTGAATGTCTTACGAAAACCCAAAAATACCAACCCAATGATGAAGGTCGCCTACACTTTATTGGTCTTAACGGCTTTAGTATTTTGCTTGAGCTCCTGCAACAATGACGACAACCCGGAATCACCTGGACTTTGTGATCTTGGAGAAAACTTTAAATGGACTCTGTGGTCACCCAACTCTGAAACAGATGGTGAGAACTCCTATTTTCGTGAAGCTGATTTCTGTTATTCAGAAGCAGACGAAGATTTGATTGAAAGATACCGCCTGGATATTGAGTTTTTGGATACTGAACTTGATGATGTGGTCTTTGTATCGATAGTAAATGTCTACGGGTATGAAGATCGCCGATCGGCAGCTATCTTTTTTAATCGATATTTTAAGCTTTCTGACCTGTCAACTCAGGATGATGGTTTCATTGCAAGAGAAATTCTTGAATCCACATTTGAAGTTGATGGTTTGGACTTTGTTCAACAGCCAGAATGTCCTGCAACAATGGATACTGATGATTGTCCAACAGAGGTTGTTGCCGAGATTGCCGACTTCTTGAGTGCCCGTTTTAATCACGTTCGGCAGGATTTTCATCTGGAAAATTATGAGCCTATCGATGTTGCTGGATTTAATTACATTATCAATGCCGTTCTTGATGTGGAATCAGTTGCGGTAGATCCTACTACATTGGAGCCAGAGGATACTTCCATTACTGTAAGCAATTTGATCTATGTTCCAATTCAGCTCCCAACTACTAGCGAAGTGTTGGAAGCCTATCAAAATCTTTGAGGTTGAATTCTTTTGCCTTATTTAAAGAAATAATTAATAGCAAAGATTCTATTGAATGAAAGCGTATTAGTAAAAGACAGGGCCAAATTTGAAGCACTCTGTCTAAGAGTTGATTCTTCATTGTTACTGCTGTTGAAAACCGTATATGTGTAGCCAATTCCTCCTAACCTTGTCTCAATTGACAATCGATTATTCAACACATAATAAAGCCCTAATTCCGTAGAAACTTCAAAAATATCACCATTGGTTTCGGAGTTGGTTTCAAACAAGATATTATCTGTTTGTTGATCGCGAATACGGAAGTCTCTATTACTTTTTTGATAGATGTAAGATAATTCCGGACTTAAATAGAAACCGAATTTATTAATCAAGGTAAAATATTTGCGGGTGAAAACACCGAGCCCATATGATCTTGCAGTGTTTTCTGTTATTTCTCTTTCATCCTCATCAATATCCAATATTTCATCATAATTGGTACTTACTATCAATCTTCCACCTATTAATATCCGATCCTTTATGAAATGAGCATAATATGGAGAAAATGATGATGCCCTGGTAGTTGTTTCTCTCATGACATCTGGATTGGTCAGATTATCCAGTTCGAAATCTTCCTTTTCCAAAATAATTCCAAATGCTCCACCAATAAGTGATCTTCCTTGTGTAAGGGGGGAAATAAATTCAGTTTCTTCTTCCTGAGCAAACGAGACAAAAGTTGTTAATAACATGGCAATAGCCAATAAGTGTCCTGTTGAGATCTTCATAATAAGTCTTGTTTAAAGTGAATGATGATATAGGAAGAAGGTTTGAATCAGGCTTAAGATAACTCAAGTTTGATTACAATCCCAAATAATTCTTACTTCGCAAGATCAGCAACACACTTTATCCATTGCTCATTAGTATTCAAACTCTCAACCAAAGTCCAGGTTTCTCCTCCAGCCTCAATAAATTCCTCTTTGTATTCTTCACCAACCTCTATAGTAGTCTCTAAACAATCTGCCACAAAAGCAGGAGAGAACGCCAATACCTTCTTAACACCATCCTCAGCAAGTTTATGCAAGGTGTCTTCTGTGTACGGTTGAATCCATGGATCTTTTCCAAGTCGGGATTGGAAACAAGTGATATATTGATCTTCAGATAAACCTAAACCTGCTGCTATTTTTCTGCTTGTTTCAAAGCATTGAGCTCTGTAGCATAAGTGGTTTTTAGGTCCGAGAGACTCGCAACAACTACCAAGTTTGCAATGACCATCAACAGACCCCTTTCTTATCTGCCTCTCCGGTAAGCCATGGTAGCTGAACAATACTTTTTCGTACTTTTCTTCTTCCATGTACTTCTTGCCAAGATTCACAAAAGTGCCAATGAAATCTTCGTGCTCAACAAAATTGGACACAAAATCTATCTGAGGGATAATCTGCCAGTCCTTAACAACCTCCATAACTTTGTCAATCACGGAACCTGTGGTTGCAGAAGCATATTGAGGAAATAATGGGATCACTTTTATTGATGAGACATTCTTTTCCATCAACTTTTTCAAGCCGCTTTCTATACTTGGACTTTGATATCTCATAGCAAGGACAACTTCGTATTCCTCTCCTAGTTCCTTCTGTACGGCCTCTTGCAAATCCTCACCATAAAACTTCAACGGCGAACCTCGATCTTGCCATAGTTTACGGTATTCTTTTGCAGATTTTGGAGCTCGAAAAGGAGCTATTATCAGATTGACCAACATCCACCTTGGAATAGCTGGAATATCAATCACTCTTTTGTCTGAAAGGAATTCTCTCAAATACTTTCTCACATCACCTACTGCGGTAGAATCCGGAGTACCCAGATTCACCAGTAGCACACCTTTCTTTTGTTTACTCATTGTCTAAAACAAATTGGAAGTCCAAATAAAATATGCATAGATAGCAAATCTTAAAAAACGAGTGGCAGCCATCAACAAAAATCTTTGAAGCGGAAACTTAAAAGCACCTGTCAACATGCAAACCAATGAAAATGGTAATGGTGTTGCAGCAGCCACTATCACGAGGAAACCCCCGTACCTACGATATTGTTTTTTGTATTTATCAAAAAAGTTTTCTTCAAGCTTTTTGTAGATGTTGGTTCGATGAAATGCTTTGCCAATATAAAAACCCAGAACTCCTGATAGATAACTGATCAAGGATAAGACGAAAACATTACCTATGTAGTCACCAGGAATGCCGTTTCGCAGCGCCCAAACCATGAATAATTCAGGAGGAATAATACCAAAAAAAACCTCAGAGATTGTAAATATGCCGAAAACCAGAATTGGTTTCTCATCTAATGGATCCAGTAAATTGTTATAGTCAACACCGAACCAATTCTTCAAAACCAATAAAATAGCAATGATTACCGCGAACCAAATCAATCCCCTCACCAGGTTTTTAACTAGAAATTGACTTTTTGTGGTTTTTCTATTCAATGCTTACTAGTGATTTACTCTTTAGTATCAGTTACAGGGTTAACTGCTTCAACGGATTTTTTCTGTTTAAGCTTCGCGAAAATTGCTTCCCAGTAGGGATCCTCCAATTCAGTGTATCGATTATTGAATTGTGTGAGCTGAATTTTCACGGCGTAATTTAGCCTATTGATTGCATCCTGATAGTAGTCTTTTCTGTTTTGAGGATGTAGAATGAAAAACTTAATAATAGGGAAACAATCTCTTCTAAGATCTCCAAGTACTCTGGTTACAGGTGGTGAAACCTCAGATTCTAATAATTGAATACTGCGGTTGCAATACAGGCCAATTCCATTAATTAGTCGGGCATAAATGCTCTGTGGATACTTATCATCAAACTCCTCCAATCTTTCATCACAAAAAGCTTTTAGAATGCGAAGAGGTGGAAGACTCATTTTTACATTTGTATATACATCTGGCTGCCAAAGAATCTCTCTGAAAGTAAATATTGATGGAAGTAACTCAGTATCATAATTTCTATCATCCCGGATGCTTTTCAGAACTGTAGCATTCAGCTTATCTACAGTCACATCACCTGCAAAAAGCTTGAATTGCCATTTCGTTCCGCTTTTATCAACGAAATCAATAAAGTCCCATATTTCACTCAGTGCAATCTTCATGTAAGGGTGTTTCAGCCCCTTAAATTACACATTTTCTGTATTGTCAGTATGTATTTGAAGAGTATTAATCACATTCTTGATCTGCTGAAAATGCCTTTCCTGATGTGCCAGAAGAAATAAGTAGGCATCTCCAAGCTGAAATGTCAATAGCTTACCGATCAGAGAAATGACCTTCACAGATCTAAAATGTTGATCTTCCGTACGGTTGTAAAATTTTTGAAAGGCACCAAAACCTTCTTCAAATTTTGCAAGGACTTCATCAACATTCAGATCACTAGTAGGAGTAGTGATCTTAAAAGTCTTCATTTTCATTCCTATTTTGCCCTGCTCTTTTGGTTTCAGACCATTGATCATCATTCCTGCCATTATTTTTACATTGTAATGGTCTTTTACAGATCCGTTTAGTTTCACTTCCGAAAAACCCTTTTCGATCTGTGGTAAGTAATGATCGAAAGTTAAATTCAGATGTTCAATGCATTCGATAATGCTCCATTTTCCCTTTGCTGGTTGCTTGATTAAATCTTCAGGACTGATATTCCGGAATACCTGATACTCTTTATTCTGTACCGAGAGATAGTTTTCAATTTCTTCTCTTAAAGCCTTGTATGTCATTTTTATATTGAGTTTTAGCAAATGTAGAGATCCTACAACAGGCTTTTCTTGATCTAGATCAAGTTCGTTCAGCAGCTTTTTTTCTCAATCTGCTCAGTGTTTCTGGAGCTATAGCTAGATAAGAGGCCAAATGCTTTAACGGAATCAACTGAAAGCACCTTGGACTTTCTCGCATTAATCTATCAAACCGCTGTTCCGCAGTGTGCGTCATTACATTAATTTCATGAAGAGCTTTCATTAGAAATAACCGTTGCATCAATAAGCGGCCCCACCTCTCAAAATTTTTATACCGATCAAAAAGTTCCTGCAAATCATTATAATGTATTCTCACCAGCTTACTATCGGCCAATGCCTGAGTAAAAAAAGCAGTTGGTTTCCTATTGATGAATGAGTCAATCGAACCTGATGGAGAATAGTCAAAAGAGAAACCAATAACATGTTCCACTCCTTTGTTGATAAAATATCCTCTCATTACTCCATCCACCATGAAATACATGTATTGCTCCAGATCACCAGCCCTGGTAACATACTCGTTTTTCTTCACTTCTAAATACTCCAATCTGGAAACAAAATCGTCCCATTCTTCATTGGTTAATTTTGGTTCGCTGAAGTTAACTCTCTTTATTTCATTCAGTTCTGGAAAAAAATCCATAAGAAAATAACCTTGTGGTAAAATAAAATTAACAATAATTTGTTATGCTTGCATAATATTTTGATTCCATGTACAAAGTAGCACCTACATACTATGATGGCCAGAGTCTAGTATTGCTATCGGACCTTCCGAATAAGCAGTGCAATTCTATTGGTAAATGGATTGGTAATGGTAATATAATTTCTATCAGTGTAGATGGCAAGAGTTTTCATGAGTGCATTCGCTATGAAGATTATGAGCTGTGGTATAGAAACTATTTCCAGATCGACGGTAATTCTTTGATTTAATAAGAAGCCGCACAACCCTTTTCGCATCACCCATCTCACCACCCTCCTCGCGGTGGCATGAGCCAGCTACGCTCCAGCCATTTCGGTCTCCTGCTTCACCTTACCCCCAGACTTGTCAGATCGCTTATCTTTTATTTCAATAATTGATTTTTTTTATTCAAATTCAAGGCATGGAGAAGAGATGGGAATTTGAGGAGCGCCAGGATAAAGAGAAAATTCAACAGCTGTCAGAATCTATAAATGTAAATTCCTACATAGCAGAGATATTACTGCAAAGAGGAATTACCAATTTTGAAGAAGCCAAATCTTTCTTTAGACCAGAGTTAAGCCAACTTCACGATCCGTTTTTGATGAAAGATCTTTCCAAGGCAGTTGATCGCTTGGGAGATGCTATTTTTAAAAACGAAAAAATCCTGATTTACGGTGATTACGATGTTGATGGTACAACTTCGGTTGCACTGGTGTATGGTTTTCTAAAACACTTCTCAGATCATTTATTATTCTATATTCCCGATCGACATAAAGAAGGTTACGGAATATCTGAGAAGGGAATTCGATTCGCTCATGAGAATGAAGTGACATTGATCATCGCCCTGGACTGTGGAATTAAGGCACTGGATAAAGCTGACTTAGCAAAAGAGCTAGGAATTGATCTTATAATCTGTGATCACCATTTACCAGGAGAAGTACTCCCAGATGCTTTTGCTATCCTGGATCCAAAACAAGTAGATTGTCCTTATCCCTACAAAGAGCTTTCTGGCTGTGGTGTAGGATTTAAATTACTTCAAGGGTTTTGCATCCAGAATACAATTGATGTCAATGGTCTCTATCAGTTTCTGGATCTTTTGGCTATTAGCATTGCTTCAGATATTGTTCCAATAACCGGAGAAAATAGAGTCCTTGCCCATTATGGCATCAGGAAATTGAATCATTCTCCTTCTCCAGGAGTCAAGGCGCTCATGAATGTGTGTGGGTTCAAAAGGAAGATTGATATTGGAAACATTGTTTTTGGTATAGGGCCAAGAATTAATGCAGCTGGAAGAGTCGGACATGCAAAAGAGGCCGTGAATTTATTGATAGCAGGCTCTTTGGAAGAGGCAGAGCAGTTTTCAGAGCAAATTGATTTTAAAAATGAAGAAAGAAGAGGACTTGATAAATCCATTACAGCTGAAGCAATAGAGTTCATTGAATCGGATGATGCGCTCAAGGAATCGAAATCTACAGTTTTATATGGTGAGACCTGGCACAAAGGAGTAATAGGGATTGTAGCGTCGCGATGTATTGAAAGATATTATAGGCCAACCATCATTCTTACAGAATCCAATAACAAAGCAACTGGGTCAGCCAGAAGTGTGGAGGGTTTTGATATTTATGAAGCGATCTCAGAATGTAGTGATTTATTGGATCAGTACGGTGGGCATACACATGCTGCAGGGTTAACCATGGAAATAGATCAAATCCCTGCTTTCAAGGAAAAATTTGAACAGGTGGTAGCAAAAAGAATTTTACCTGAACAGCTGATTCCTCTATTGAAAGCAGATTTGGAAATTCCGTTTTCTTCATTGAATTATCGACTCCATAATTTACTCACACAAATGGGTCCGTTTGGACCACAAAATTTAGAACCCATATTTGTAAGCAGAGGAGTGAAACTAAAGTCTTCTCCAAGGGTTTTAAAGGAGGAACATCTTAAATTAACATTAATTCAACCTGGAAGTACACTAGTTTTTGAGGCAATAGCGTTTGGATTAGGATATCTTGCAGAAGAGATAGAATCAGCAGAAAGTATAGATGTGGCATATCACCTCACTGAGAATGAATATTTAGGCAATAAATCACTTCAACTCATGATAAAAGACATCAAGCCCAATTCTTCGATTGCTTAAAATTCAATTGAATGATTATTTTTGGACTTTGTTGACCCAGATATGGACTATAGCATACTTTTTGATGGAAGTTCTGTGAGGTCAAACCGATAGAAAATAATGAAATTATCTGCAGAGCATTTAGTTAAGAAGTACAAAAAGAGAACAGTTGTAAACAACATCTCGGTCACCGTGGAGCAAGGAGAAATCGTTGGTATGCTGGGGCCAAACGGAGCTGGCAAGACCACCTCTTTCTATATGATTGTTGGATTGATTAAACCCAATGATGGAAATATCTTCCTCGACAATGAAGATGTAACCAGCCTACCAATGTACCAAAGAGCTCAAAGAGGTATAGGATATCTCGCTCAGGAAGCTTCTGTTTTTAGAAAACTTAGTGTAGAAGAAAATATTCTTGCCCCTCTTGAAATGACCAAACTTCCAAAAGCAGAACAGAGGAAAAAGGTAGAAGAGCTAATAGAAGAATTTAGTCTTGGGCATGTAAGGAAAAACCTGGGAATGGTGCTGTCCGGAGGAGAAAGAAGAAGGACAGAGATAGCAAGAGCACTTGCTACAGATCCCAAATTTGTATTGTTGGATGAACCATTTGCTGGTGTTGATCCCATCGCTGTAGAAGAAATTCAATCCATTGTTGCGAAACTAAAAGACAAAAACATTGGTATTCTAATTACTGATCACAATGTAAATGAAACTCTTTCTATCACAGACAGAGCTTATATCATGTCAGAAGGATCGTTGTTGAAAGCCGGGACTGCAGAGGCACTTGCGTCAGATGAGCAGGTGAGAAGAGTCTATCTAGGAAAACATTTTGAACTTAAAAGGAAGATATAGTTGGAAATCATTAATTCCATAATCACGTGGGTGATGAAGAAGCGGATTCATCAAATTGAGCTTTTCTTAAAGTATCCAATTGATGTGCAGTATGAGTTGTGGGAAGGATTGATCAAGACCGCCCGAAACACAGAGTATGGAAAGAAGTATGGTTTCAATGATATAAATTCTATTGCTGATTTTCAGCAAAATGTACCTGTAGTCAATTATGAAGGCATCTTTCCGTATGTTGATCGATTGATGAGAGGAGAACAAAACCTCTTATGGCCTTCAGAAATTAAGTGGTTTGCCAAATCCAGTGGGACCACAAATGCCAGAAGTAAATTCATTCCAGTTTCACAGGAAGCATTGGATGATTGTCATTTTAAAGGTGGCAAGGACATGTTGAGTATCTACATGAATAATTATCCTGAAACAAAGATGTTTACAGGCAAGGGCCTTGCAATTGGAGGAAGTCATCAAATCAATCAGTTTGATAAAAACTCTGATTCTTTCTACGGGGATGTTTCAGCTGTAATTATGAAAAATCTTCCCCTTTGGGCACAGATGGCAAGAACTCCTAGCCTGGATATTGCCTTGATGGATGAGTGGGAAGAGAAAATTGAAGCAATGGCCAAGGCTACATCTATGGAAAATGTCACCAGTATTTCTGGTGTGCCTACATGGACAGTTGTATTGATTGAAAGAATTCTTGAATTGAAAGGCAAGAAGAATATTCTTGAGATTTGGCCAAATCTGGAAGTATTTATTCATGGTGCTGTGGCATTTGGTCCTTATAGATCTCTTTTCGAAAGATTAATTCCTTCCAAAGACATGAGGTACATGGAAACCTACAATGCCTCTGAAGGATTCTTCGGTATTCAGGACCAAACCAACTCTGATGAGCTATTATTGATGCTGGATTATGGAATTTTTTATGAATTCATTCCTTACTCAGAGCTGGACTCAGACCATCCGAAAACTTTAACTCTGGGCGAAGTAGAAGTTGGAAAGAACTATGCAATGTTGATCACGACCAACTCAGGATTGTGGAGATATAAGATTGGGGATACTGTGAGATTTACTTCTGTGAATCCATATAGAGTTAAAATTTCAGGTCGTACCAAACATTTTATCAACGCATTTGGCGAAGAGTTGATCATTGAAAATGCAGAACATGCAATTGCTGAAGCTTGTCTGGCCACAAATGCAGAAATAGAGAACTTCTCAGCGGCTCCTATTTATCTGGAAGAAGGCAAAAGAGGAGGGCACGAGTGGATCATAGAATTTAGGAATGAACCTAATGATAAAGAGCTTTTCGCTCAATTGCTTGACGATACTTTGAGAAAGGTCAATTCTGATTATGATGCTAAAAGATATAAGGATATAGCACTTATTGCTCCTGTGATCCATCATGCTGAGAAAGGCACCTTCCACGAATGGATGAAGAAAAGAGGCAAACTTGGTGGACAAAACAAAGTTCCCAGACTTTCCAATTCGCGGGAGTACTTAGATGACCTTCTGCTAATGCTTCAACCAGCAAACTGAGCAGATTCCTAACAATTCTCATTTTTTAAAATCCAGTAATGATTACTTTTGCCGGCTAACATTGTGGGTAATCACTATCATATTGGCTTATCTCAAGCTGTTTATGGTCGTATTTAGACTTTGAAGTATGAAATTAAAACTTAGGGTAGGAGGTGTGCCGGAGCATTTTAATTTGCCATGGCACTTAGCGTTGGAGAATGACATTTTTAGTAAAAGTAACATAGATCTTGAATGGGTTGATTTCAAAGGTGGGACTGGTGCTATGACTAAAGCACTCAGGGAAAATGAAATTGACCTTTGTGTTCTATTAACTGAAGGAATTGTAGCAGATATCATACATGGGAATCCTTCAAAAATTATTTCGTCCTACGTCAATACTCCATTAATTTGGGGAATTCATACAGGCATAAATAGTGACGTTAATCTCTACGGAGACATTTTCGACAAGAAGTATGCAATCAGTAGATATGGTTCCGGATCACATTTAATGGCTAAAGTGGATGCTTTCTATAAGCAAAAGCCATTAGCAGAAGAACAGTTTGTAGTGATCAATAATCTTGATAATGCGCTTGTGTCTTTGAAGGAAAACAGTACCGAAGTATTCTACTGGGAAAAGTTTACTACCAAACCTTATGTGGACGGTAAGGAAATTAGAAGAATTGGTGAGTATATTACGCCATGGCCATGTTTTCAAATAGCTGCTACCAATGAAATTTTGGAAAAGGCTCCTGAGCAAATTGAAATGCTTTTGAATACGATTCAATTTGTTTGTGGTCAGTTTATGAAAACATTGGATGCCGTAGATCAGGTTAGTACGCGGTACAAATTGATTCCGGAGGATGCAGAACAGTGGTTTTATTCTACAGAATGGTCCACTAATAAGTCTGTTTCTAAAAAGATGCTTAAAAATGTGATTTATACATTAAACCAAGCCGGAATTATTGAAACCGATCAGGTAAACCCAGATGATTTGAGATTTAAATTTTAAAATCAATACCCAAAAATGAGACTTTTTCTTTCTGCCCTACTTATTACATTTTGTTCCATAGTAGTTGCTCAACCCAAATTTACCAGGCAAGATTCTCTTCGAGGCTCGATAACGCCTGAAAGAGAATGGTGGGATCTTAATTACTACCATCTTCAGGTTAAGGTGGATCCTTCAAATAAATATATTTCTGGGAGTACAACAATTAGATATAAAGTATTAGAATCCAACAATAGGCTACAAATCGACTTACAACCGCCTCTTGTTTTAGATAGTGTTACACAGGATGGAATAGTGTTGCAGGTTGAATCTGAAGGTAATGCTCACTTTGTGAGTTTGGTGAAAGACCAATCAAAAGGTTCTTACAATGAAGTAATTGCTCACTACTCAGGCAATCCAAAAGAAGCAATCAGAGCTCCATGGGATGGTGGTTTTAGCTGGAAGAAGGATGCTAATGGATTAGACTTTGTAGCTACTTCCTGCCAGGGATTGGGAGCAAGTGTGTGGTGGCCTTGTAAAGACCATATGTATGACGAGCCGGATAGTATGATGATTAGTGTTACAGTTCCACAACATCTGATGGATGTTTCAAATGGTAGATTGCTTAGTGTAGAGCAAAATGCGGATAGCACAAAGACTTTCAATTGGTTTGTTCAAAATCCAATTAACAACTACGGGGTTAATGTAAACATAGGCGACTATGTAAAATTTGGAGAGAAGTACGAGGGTGAAAAAGGTACTTTGGATATGGACTACTATGTACTTCGCGATAACCTTGAGAAAGCGAAAAAGCAATTCAAACAAGCTCCTTTGATGATGGATGCATTTGAACATTGGTTTGGTCCTTACCCATTTTATGAAGACGGCTTTAAGCTTGTTGAGGTTCCTTATCTTGGAATGGAGCATCAAAGTTCTGTTACTTACGGGAATAGGTATGGAAATGGTTATTTGGGACGAGATTTAAGTCAAACCGGATGGGGTCTTAAATTTGATTTCATAATTATTCATGAATCAGGTCACGAGTGGTTTGCAAACAACATTACCTACAAGGATTGCGCTGATATGTGGGTGCATGAAGGTTTTACCAACTATTCTGAAAACCTTTATCTGGATTATCATTTCGGTAAAAAGGCTTCCAGTGAATATGTTATTGGTACCAGAAAGGTCATTCAAAATGATATTCCAATTATTGGCTACTATGGAGTGAATCAGGAAGGTTCGAGTGATATGTATTATAAAGGAGGTAATCTTCTTCATACTCTTCGCACAATACTAAACGATGATGAAAAATGGAGACAGATATTAAGAGGGCTTAATGAGACCTTCTACCATCAAACGGTCACTACTCAGCAAATTGAAGACTACATAAATGAGAGATTTGAGGCTGATTTAGCTTCTGTATTTGATCAATATTTAAGAACTACTCAAATTCCTGAACTTGAACTTACCGAGAAGGGGAAAAAGCTTTTTTACAAATGGACTAATTGCATAGATAACTTTGAAATGCCAGTTGATATTTTGGTTGATGGTGAGCCTATAAGAGTGAATGCTACTACTTCAAAGCAATCGATAAAGGTTCCAGATGGGGAGGTGGAAGTGGATCCAAACTATTATGTTGGGACCAAGGAATAAAGACTAAGGTATTTTCAAATAAAAAAGGCATCTTCTTTCAGGGAAGATGCCTTTTTTGTTTCGTTTAATTCTTTCTTAAGACTCTGCCCATTTGATGGAGCATCCAACGGCATTAGCAGTGGTTTTAGGAACCTTTTTGCCTTCTAATAGAGCGTTCACAGCGTCTTCAACATATTTAGTAGAAACTGATGATGCAGATTTTGGATTGTCATCAATTGCACCAATGAATTCCACTTTATACTTGTCGTCTACATTGTTTAAAACAAATACATGTGGTGTTTTAGTAGCACCAAAAGCTTTCGCCACGTCTTGAGTTTCATCTTTTAAATAAGGGAAGCTGTAGTTCTTTTCGTCAGATCTCTTTTTCATTTCATCAAAAGAATCCCCAGGCACTTTGTTCTCATCATTTGGCATGATTGCAATTACCGGGTAACCCTTGCTGCTATACTTTTGATCCAGGTCCATTATTCTTTGCTCATACATTTTGGCATATGGGCATGTGTTACAGGTGAAGACTACAATAAAACCTTTCGCAACTGAGTAGTCTTTAAGGGAAACCATTTTCCCGTCAACATTTTTGAGATTAAAGTCTTCAGCATAATCTCCAACGCCGTAGTATTCCAGCTCAATGTTGTCAGTTGCGTTTGTAAACAATACGGCAGCTACAGAAACGATTCCAAGTGCCATTAAAAGCGTATGCTTCATCTTGTTTCGAATTTTTGTTAATTCATAAAATTATTCAAAACAGTTGAAAGTTCCCCCTCATGAAACTGTTTTTCGTAAAATGCTTTCTTTCCACTTCTTCCATCCACTATTAAAGTGGCCGGAATAGAACCACTCCATGACTTATCAATTTTAGACATGAAACTGTCATAAGAGATGTCATCGAGTAATATCACCTTGCTTTTGAGTTTTCTTGCTGCAACGAACCTTTCTACCTTCTCCATGTCTTCAACGAAATCCATACTTACCAGGTAAACCTCGACATCTTGATTGTCGTTGTTTAGTTTCTCAAACTCTGGTAACTCCTGAATACAAGGTTTGCACCATGTGGCCCAGAAATTAATAACTTTCACTTTATCGGATTTTTCGCTGATTAGATCCTCAATGCCATCAAACTTGACAGCAGGAATCTCCTGAGCCATTAATTGTGTGGATATTAATAAGGCTATAGAAACGGTCCAAATTCGCATGCTCTAATATACGTTAAAAAAGGGCATTTAGTTCTCTAAAATAAAGAATTGTGTTATTCTAAGATAACCTGAATAAGTTCACTATAAATGACATGTAATGGTTGCGTATAATTAATATTGGCTTAAATTTCACGTAATGGGACATTTTGAATTATTGGGGCTGCAAAAATGGCCATTCAAGCCACATTTTTTGAAGATGCAAATTGATGCTCCAGAGGCTGTGCATAACTTGTGAATTAGACAAAAAAAAGAATGATTATTCTGCAAATTATATTTATCCACATTTTCAACAATTTATCCACAGAAAAATTGAATATTTCTATAGTTAATTGATATACAGTTAGTTACAAGGTGTAAATTAAATCAAATTTTTGTGGATAAGTGCAAACAGTTTTTTTTTGGGGCTTTTTCAGGAAGTTTTCAACTTATCAAATGATAAAAAATGTAATGCTTTGGAAATCAAGCACTTTTAATCTCGGTTTTGCCTTTTCAGCTTCATTCGATAAGCGTTGAAAATACTGGATTTGCTCACGAAACCGATGTATTTACCGTCATCTATCACTGGAAGGTTCCAGGCTTGTGTTAACTCAAATTTATTCATGACTGATTGCATTTTTTCATGAGTACTTACACTTGCTGGAGGCCTCTGCATCAGCTGGTTAACTAATATTTCCTGCCTTTTTTCGGCATCAAACATGGTTTCGCGTATATCGTCAAGGGTGATGATACCTACCAGTTCCTGTTGGTCATTTACAACTGGGAATATGTTTCTTTTACTTTTCTTTACCAACTCCACCAGGTCTCCTACTGTCGCTTGAGGATCAATTTGTAGAAGGTCCTTTTCTATGATCTTTTTCAGGTTGATGAGGCTAAGAACTACCTTGTCTTTGTCGTGCTGAATAAGGTCTCCTTTTTCAATCAGGTTTTTGGTGTAAAGTGAATACTTTTCAAAATAATTGATAGTGGAGAATGCCAATGCCGATACCAACATCAATGGGACAAATAAGCCATATCCTCCGGTAATTTCTGCAATAAGGAATATGGCTGTTAAAGGAGCATGCAAAACTCCGCTTAGCAATCCACTCATTCCCACTAGCGTTGCATTGCTAGGGCTAATCTCTAAAGATGGTACTAACCAATTCATTACCTTGGCGTAGAAGTAACCAGTTACTCCACCCAGGAATAAAGAAGGGGCAAAGATTCCACCACTACCTCCCGCACCAATTGTTAATGCAGATGCTACAGGCTTCATGAGCATGATGAAAAATAGAAATGCGATTAGCATTACACTACTATCTTCAAATGAACTAAAGAAACTTCTGTCAAAGATCTCAGCTTCTTTTCCTGCTAAAAGTAATTTGATGGTCTCATAGCCTTCTCCATACATTGGGGGAAAGAGTAGGATAACAAGGGCTAGACAAATTCCTCCTACTGCCGCCCTAGCAAAGCTATCTTTAATCTTTTCCAGAGATGACTCCACTTTCGACATGACTCTTGTGAAATATACAGAGACAAGACCACAAAGAAGACCAAGTAAGATGTAGCTGATCGTATCGCTGGCAGCAAAGTCATCTTGCTGTTTGAAGTGGAACAGAATTCCATCTCCAAGTAGAGATAATGATATTAATGAACCCGTTACAGAAGCAATCAATATCGGGATGAACATGCTTATTGTCACGTCTGTGAGAATTACCTCAATGGCAAAGATTACACCAGCAATAGGAGAGTTAAATATGGCTGAAATTGCACCAGCAGCTCCGCATCCTATTAAAAGAGTTCGTTTCTTGTAATTCAAATGAACTAGTCTTCCAAGGTTTGATCCTATGGCTGAACCAGTAACAACAATTGGTGCCTCCAGACCTACTGATCCACCAAATCCTACTGTTATGGCACTGGTGATCATTCGGCTATACATTTTACTCTGAGCTATGATGCTGCTCCTTTTTGAAATGACATACAGTATTTGAGTGATGCCATGACCCAGATGTTCTTTAAAAAAGTATTTAGCAACCAACACAGTAATTAGAATCCCAATTAGTGGATAGCTCAAGTACAGGTAATTCACTCCTGTGAAATCAAGATTCTTTTCCAGAAGCCCCTGCAGATTATGGACTGTTGTTTTAAGAACAACTGCAGCTAGTCCGGCCAGGATACCTACCAATCCACCAACTATCATAATGAAGTTGTTATTATTGATATGCTTTAGCCTCCAGACTAAAAAGTTATGCAGTAAATGAGTAAATTTCTTATTCGGTTTGATTTCCGGGACCGCCATTGGTTCTTGCTGGTTTCAGAATGTCCAAAATCGAAGCAAAAATAAATCATTACAACCCATACTACTAATGATTAGACAAATAAAGGAGACTTGTTTATATGCAGCAGACCTTGAAAAGACAGAGCATTTCTATAAAGAGATACTAGGTTTGGATATGATTGGCAAAAAACCTGGTAAACACGTGTTTTTTAGAGTTGGGAATGATGTACTATTACTATTCAATCCTGATGATAGTAAACAGAAAACAGAGCTGCCGGGACACTATGCCAGGGGTAAACAACACATCGCGTTTGAAGTCTCAAATGCTGACTATGAAAAGACCAAACAAGAGTTGATTGATAAAGGGGTTGAAATTACCCACGAGGAACATTGGAGGGATAACATTCTATCTTTCTATTTCGAGGATCCAGATGGTCACGTACTGGAAATAATGAATGAAGGATTATGGGATTACTGATTCTAAACCAGTAACCCGTTAACTTCTTCTAAAGCTTTTTCTACGTACTCAAAAGTTGAAAGAATATCAGGCTTGCCATCTACAATGGCAATATCGTGCTCAAAGTGAGCGGATGGTCTTCTGTCTGCTGTTATGATTGTCCAGCCGTCATTTAGTTGATTTATTCTGCGTGTACCCATGTTGATCATTGGCTCAACGGCTAGTACCAATCCTTCTTTTAGTTTAGGACCTCTTCCTCTTTTGCCGTAGTTTGGTACTTCTGGAGATTCATGCATCTTTCTACCAAGTCCATGTCCTACTAATTCTCTAACTACACCATAACCGTGTTTCTCAGCATGGCTTTGAATCGCAAAACCTACATCTCCAATTCTATTTCCAGCTACCATTTGCTCAATACCCAGATATAAGGACTCTTTGGTTACCTTAAGTAGTTGCTTGATTTCATCAGAAACTTCTCCAACAGCAAATGTGTAAGCGTGATCTCCGTAGAAATCGTTTTTGATTGCACCACAGTCTACAGAAATGATATCGCCTTCCTCAAGCGGTTTACCGTTTGGTATGCCATGTACTACCTGCTCATTCACAGAAATACATAATGTATTAGGAAAATCATAAAGACCTAAGAATCCAGGGATAGCCCCCTCGGCTCTGATATATTCCTCTGCAAGAGTATCAAGATGCAATGGAGTTACTCCTGGTTTTACCTCCTTTGCGATCATCCCAAGTGTTCTGGAAACTACCTGAGCACTTTCTCTCATCAACTCAATTTCTTCTCTTGTCTTGTAGTGAATCATATTTGCTGTATAGAATGTCCGCAAAAGTAGCCTATTTAAATAAAAAAACCCTGAAGTACTTTCACTTCAGGGCTTCATAAAATCTTTTTATTGTTATTTCTTAGATAACTCCTTCAAGTACATCTTTGATTGGAACTCTTTTTCCATCTTTGAAAGAAACAATCCATGCATCTTTTACACCCATTTCTCTCAAGTACTTTTTGAAAGTATCAGCTTCCCAGTAGTCTTTGAAGATTCCAAGAGAATATCTCTTTAATCCGTTTTCATCAACTTCTCCACTGAAATTCTTTCCTACTTGTAAGAACTTAGTAAGGTCCTTGTTCTTAAATGCACCGATCTGAACTTTGAATACAACTCCAACATTCTCGTCAATGTTTGAACCAGAGTTGCTGCTACCAGTATTTCCCTGATTGCTCTCAGCAGCTTGCTTTGCTGCAGATAACTGACTTCTTAGGTCAGAAACTTGCTCCTGGTAGGTTGAGATCTGATTGTCTTTCTCAGCGATTCTATCATCTACTCCATCAAGATCGCTCTTCAAGCTGCTCACCTGGCTACTTAAAGACTTGTTTTGTTCCAATAAAGTCTTGTACTGCTCCGGTGAAAGGGCTTTAATTCTTTTTTTCCATTGTTTCTGTTCTTGCTTCGACATTTGAGCGGTTGCGTCTAGTGTGCAAAACGCCAATGCGATGATAGCTATAACTGAAAGTACTTTTTTCATGACTGAAAATTTGATTAACACATTGCTTAACGGCACTAATGTACTAAAATATCTTAAAAAAACCCAAATTAATAAATTAAATTATTGATTTAAGGTTCTTTTACTTAAATGCTGATAATGAATGAGTTAAGAAAAGAATAGAAATCCCTTTCGGCTCATCTTAACTTTTTAAACTACCAATCATGTCCTCAGGTTTTACCCATTCGTCAAATTGTTCGTTAGTTAATAAGCCTAACTCAATCGCTGCTTTTCTTAAAGTTGTTCCTTCTTTATGTGCCTTTTTGGCAATTTTCGCAGCGTTTTCATATCCAATATGTGTGTTAAGAGCTGTTACCAACATCAATGAGTTTTCTAACTTCTCTTTGATCATTTGCAGGTTCGGTTCAATTCCTACGGCACAGTTGTCGTTGAATGATTGACAAGCATCTCCTATTAAACGAGCTGAGGTCAATACATTATAAACCATCATTGGCTTAAATACGTTCAGTTCGAAATGTCCAGTCATACCCCCGGCAGAAACTGCTACGTCATTTCCTATCACCTGAGCACAAACCATTGTTAATGCTTCACATTGAGTAGGGTTGACTTTTCCTGGCATAATTGAAGAACCTGGCTCATTCTCAGGAATGATAATTTCTCCGATTCCACTTCTTGGTCCAGAGCATAACATTCTAATGTCATTACCAATCTTCATCAAACTAACCGCTAATTGCTTTAACGCTCCATGTGTCTCCACCATTGCGTCATGTGCAGCTAATGCCTCAAATTTATTTTGAGCACTTACAAATGGCTGGCCAGCATGCTTAGCAATTTTTTCTGCAACCAACTCAGCATATCCTTGTGGAGTATTCAATCCTGTTCCAACAGCAGTTCCACCAAGAGCTAGCTCAGCAAGGTGATCTAAAGTATTTTCCAGTGCTTTGATTCCATGATCCAATTGTGAAACATACCCAGAAAACTCCTGACCAAGACTTAATGGTGTAGCATCCATGAAGTGAGTTCTTCCGATTTTCACTACATCCATATTGGCTTCAGCTTTCGTGTGAAGTGTATTTCTAAGAATCTTAATTTTTGGAATTGTATCCTCAACTATTGCTTTGTAGGAAGCAATGTGCATTGCAGTTGGGAAGGTATCGTTAGAAGATTGAGATTTATTTACATCATCATTTGGGTGAATGACTTTAGATTCATCAGTGAGTGTACCTCCGTTTATAACGTGTGCTCTGTTGGCTACTACTTCATTCACATTCATGTTTGACTGAGTACCGGATCCAGTTTGCCAAACAACAAGTGGGAATTGATCATTTAACTTGCCATCAAGGATTTCATCGCAAACTTTTCCAATAAGGTCCGATTTACTTTTATCCATTACTCCCAATTCTGCATTGGCCTCAGCAGCGGATTTTTTCAGAATAGCAAAAGCTTTAACGATTTCGAAAGGCATCTTCATGTTTTCCCCTCCGATTTTGAAGTTGTTTCTACTTCTTTGGGTTTGAGCTCCCCAGTACTTATCAGCGGGTACTTCTACGTTACCCATTGTATCTTTTTCTATTCTGTAATCCATCTTTTAATACTTATAAAGTTGATTAGTTCATTTTCGAGTGCAAATTTAAGTCATAAGCCTCAAAAAAGAGCCAGATCGGATTACTTCAGAAAAGAAATTTGGGGTTAATCCAATGCGTTTACCGGAGCAACAACATCTATGGATTTATTGATCAATTGTTTTAATGAAATGATCTCTACAATTGATAATACAAATATGTAATCAGTTCCCTTTGGTTGAACGATCTCCACATCCGCGTAGGGGCTGGAATTGTTTATCATTGCTGCTAAGTCAATATCATTGAATTGTTCCCATAAGGAGATGAATTGCCCTGCAGTAAAGCACTGATACTTGTTATTGTAGTTGAGGAAGAAGTTCTTTTTTCTCTTGCAATAGAATACCGAGGCGTTGTGATTGCTCGCTATTTTCGTAAGAATTCGTTGATTATCCATAGCTGTGGTGGTTTGTGATAATGAATATACAAACAATAATCATAAAACCCTTCCCGAATTGGTTAAGCAGTTATTAAAGTAGAGTGAATTGGAATTAATCAGTGATAGACAAAAAATGGTGTAATGAATTAAAAATCAGGGCTATCTGATAATTCAAATAGCCCTGTGTAATATTTTTAAGCGTTTCCGCCATCATATTGAACATTCAATACTTGCTGTTCTAATAGTCCAAGACCTACTTTGTCTTCACCCAGAACATCAAATAATTCTAAAGTTCTTCTCGCAACAAATTCTTCTTCAATTTGCTCCTGAACAAACCATCTCAAGAATTCCTCAGTCGCAATATCTCCGTGCTCTCTGCAAACTTTCACCATATTGTGAATAGAATCAGTAACTGCGATTTCCATCTCTAGTGCTTTTTCGAATACGCTTCTTAGAGTTGGGAATTCGTGTTGTGGCATGTCTGTTGCCGGTGAAACTGCATCACATTCCATGTCTGTTAAGTAATGGAAGAATTTCAACTGATGTACTCTCTCTTCATCTGATTGCTTGAAAAAGAATTCAGCACTGTTATCATATCCTCTTACATCGCACCAGGCTGCCATAGCCAGGTATGCTGAAGAAGAGTGTGCTTCCATTTTAATTTGTTTGTTGATTAATTCAACTATTTCTTCTTTTAAGACGTGGTGTCTTCTAAGTATATCTTTCATCTTAAGGTTCTAAAATTTTTGTGATTCGAAACTAAAACCTAACCTAATCAATTCAGAGTTAGATTGTATTCTAATTTCATAATAAATACGATGCTAGTAAATGTAATATGATTTCACTAAGAATTGTTCCGGCAATCCGGTGGACTTTTGTAATTTGAAATCGGTCTAATTAAGAATTAAACCTTTCTTACAATTTCCCTGTGGATTACACTATTAAGTTCGAGCATGGTGAATGCACCTGCTAATACCTCCCTAAGTTCCAGTATTTCATGGATTGAAAGAACCATTAATCTATCGCAGTGTGGCAAATAAAGTACTTCAACATCAGGAGCTTCTGTCGACAACAATTGAGGGAGGTCCAACTGTTGAATTTTCCTTTTGAAAGAAATGAATTCACAAGCTCTGAATTCCAATTCGTCGTTGAAGAATCTTAAAATATAGCTGTTTGTGCTGTCACTCTGAGATAGTGAAGCATTTCTGGTTTGGTAAACCAAATGCTCGGTGGAGGTTGCTGTAATCATAGTTTAGGACACTTCTTGCAGTGTCTTCCTTTCTTTTTGTATTTCTTACAGCACTTTTTGAAAACGCACTCTTCAGAAGATATCATAGATCTGTCGAATGGAGATCCTGAGGTAGGCTCCACGGCATTTTCTCTTAATATGTAGTTCTCTTCTGTCATGTTTTTATTTAGACTTAATCTAAATTAGGGCAAATATAATGCAAGGCCTCCTGAATTTGCAATAGCTGAATGAAGAAAAAATCTGACTTTTGTCAATAAAGTATGGCAAACACTTCTTCAAAGATTTCAGCGTCACTGTAGGCTCGCAATATTTGCTCTACTTCGATTTTATTTAATGCGATCCCAACATTACTTTTTGAGTTTTTAAGAAGAACGCTCTGACCTGTAGGGTAATGTTTATTGTAATCTTCTTCATACAGGTTACAAAGGGTTTCTTTGAATTTGAAATATTCATTCTCATCAAAAACAAGATGTACGTTTCTGAAGATAATATTGTACATCTTACAGTTTCTGCAACGAGAAATAATCGTGTTCTTGTATTCACTTAAAGTAATTTGACTGTTGGTAGCGCACATAATTAGTTGGGTTAATTAGTGCCTCAATGGCCAACTCCAAACTAATTGAGTCAGCCATGAGGACTTAATTTTCTACTTAGCTGCTAGTTGAAAATCACCTGATAAATGGATTTTGAAGATTTCTTCAATCTTGGGTAGAGTAGAAGCAGAATCATAGTTTGAGCCTTCTACTTCTTTGCCAAGAGCAAATAGTCTTTGGAAAAGCACTTTGTCATTTACCTTCATATTGATTGCCAGGTCTTCTTTTTTATCGAAGATCTGAGTCCATACTTTTTTCACATCAGTCCAATAAGCTTCATTATTATCCCACCATGTTTCAGCGATTTTGCATTTGCTGTCATCGACCTTAGTATATGTGTTCCATCCTTTTTCGAATGCAAGGATTTCATCATTAGAATCTCTTTGGATTTTCTCATTATCCTGCTCGTGTACCCAACCATAAGAAGTAATCTCCTGACGGTTTCTTCTCTTCATTACGTTGTAATCACTTCTCTTGCTAAACTCTCTTCTTGGAAGTGGAGCATCAGTAGTAGATTCCCAATATTGTCTTCCATCAGATAGTACCCAAGTTGCTGAACCTTCATATCTTGGTCCGTCATCTACCTGATAGACTTTCTGAGTCCATTGTCCTGCTACCTCAGATTTGTCTTTGGAGGTGTAAGTCCAATTATTGTTTTTGTCGTAGCTATAAAAATCTGTGTTTTCATAAATCCAATCTTGCCTCCAGTGTTTGATGATCATTGAATCCCCGATCACCAATAAATGCTGAAGTGAAATTTTGTTCTTTGACTCCTCTATTGGTAATACCAATTCCAAAGCGCCAGAAGCATATTTGTCGTGATACTCATAATCTTTGTCCGGACTAAAAGTCTCGCTGAAGTTGAATTTCACTTCATAGCAGCCACACATAGATTTGATTGCTGCGATTTCGTCTTTCTTTTTGTTTTGGCTAAATGCTGAGAGTGTAACTATACACATTACAGCTATCATCAAGTATTTCATAATATTGAATTCTATAAGTTTTTAAAGTAGTTCGTATTGTATTTGAGGGAATCCTCTTTCTCCGGTTGTAGCATCAAGCATTCTTGTGAACTTGAGCTTGTATAGGTTGCCTTCAGGATCTTTGATTACATAGAATCTGTCTTCACTGACGAAGTATGTAAAGGATTGAAAGTCTAAGTATCTCCATGAGCTTCCTATGCTGTTTACATCTCCACTAAAGTCAAGGTCAGAAGCATCTTCTGCACTGAATGAGTCATAACTAGCTCCTGATTCCGTCAGAACCTGAGCTACACCTTGAGTGCTTCTATTCTGAATGACATAGTCGTTGTACTTGAAAGGGACAAATGTCATTCCATCCAAAGTTGTTGTTGCCGTGTAGGTTGTAAATGCTATATCCCAAGAAGGTTTCTCTGGTTGAACGTTTACGATGTTTCCAGTTAGACTTGCGAAAATGAAGTTGAAGTTGCTGTCTTTAGTGATTTCTAATTCATCAAAAGAAGTTGCAGCAATCTCTGCATACTGTAAAGTGTATCCAGATCCAATTCTGATAATTCTAATTTTCATCCAACCTCTGGCATTTCCCTCTGGGTCTGTTCCTCTATTAATAATGTATACTGGGTTATCACTATCAGATGAGGAAATTTCACTAATTGCTGTCTCATTGAGATCTCCTGTTGGGTAATCAGCCCATGTGATGCTTTCGCTTAACCAGTCTGGAGATTGTCCTGAATATAAGGTGCTTTGGATGGCTCCCAGGTCTAGCTGACCATTCATTCCTACAGTATCATCTGCAGTTACATCATTCAGAGATGTCTTGTCAAGGGCTTTTGCCAACATTCCTACGGAAGAGTTAAGAATCACTCTAAACTCATCACCACTAGAGAATCCTAAGTCCCAGCTATCTCTCGCAACTACAGTTTCCGTTTGTCTGCTAAGGTCAACATAAACCTGATTGGGTTGAGTTGCACCGCCTACAGTCAGATCTAAAGTAGCTCCTGACGAAACCGGGTTTTCTGCAAATGTCACAATTACCGTACCATTGGTTCCAACTTCTCCTGTTTCCGGAATACTTGATAATGAGATTTCAAAAGACTTTGTTTCACCGAATTCGGGATTCAGGAGTTTGGTAATGGTAAGTGAGACATTGTTATCTCCTGAAGCGACAGGAATTGAAATTACACCTCCTGAAGCTGCAGGGGAAGTTTCATAATCTGTTCCGTATTCTGCATTTTGTTCGTTTCCTATGGTAAGTTCTATAGTGCCACTATCAGCAGCAGCTCTGGAAAACTCAATTGTAATATCTGCTGAATTATCATCTAGGGATAATCCCAATGTAGTTGAGTTAAATCCTGCTACAAGTGATTCTGGTGTTGCAGGATCATCATCTTCGCATCCTGTTACTGCTAAAAACAATACACTCAAACTGAGTACAAATAGTTTTTTCATTGGTTTGTCTTAAAATTTAGTTGATATGTTAAGTTGAAAAAGTAGGATCTTCCGTACGCTATTAGCCTGTTGGGTCCACTGCTGTGAACTCCTCCCGTGGATCCTCCTGTGGATATGGTTGTCACATCCATCAGATTTTTAATTCCTGTTTGAACTGTTAGATTATTTCCGAATCTTTTTGAGCATGTAAGATTCATCCAGTGAAAGTCGTCTGTCTCGGCGATAGAGATATTTTCGTCGGATTGAATGTAATTCTGTTGGGGTCCAGTGTACTTATAGGATAAAGCCATGTTGATCCCAGGTTTTGAGAATTCGTAAGAGACGTTTCCTGTGAGTTCTAATGCATAAAAGAACTGATCCAGGTTGAGTGAGTCTTCTTCGGAGATTCTATTGTATCTACCTATATAAGAGATTCCCGTTTTTACACTTAGGCCGGATTTTTGGTATCCAATGGATGCGTTGTAGCCAAGTGTCTTGAACTTAAGAATGTTCGCATAGCTGGTTGCGGTGATGTCTGTTTCTGATTGTGCGGTTGTGATTTGTTTATCAATATCGTTGAAGAAAGCTCCTAATGAAAGATTGATGCTACTGTTGAAGTTTTTATCCAGATATGCGTTGAAATGATTTGATGATTCAGGACTTAGATTTGGGTTACCGAAAATTCTGTGATTTGAATCCACAAATTCAAAGTAGAGTTCTCTTAAGGTTGGAGTTCGATAACCTCTTCCGTAAGATCCTCTTAGAGTAACCTGATATGGGAGTGAGACTTTGGCATTAAGTGAGGGAAGTAATGAATTTCCATATTGCTGATTGTATGATGCTCTAATTCCTGGTCTTAGTTTTAGAATGCCACTAACAAATTCTAAGGATCCAAAATATGAGTACTCAGTCAATTTCTGTGAGCCATCTTGAATTCTACCTCCAGAAGCAGACTCATTGCTCAACTCAAAACCTAGTTGATATTGGACACTGGAGAATAGATTGCCGGAAGATATCACCCTTAATAGATGAGCATTAAATGCACTTGTATCCTGGTCTCCTGATCCTATAGTTAACGTTTCAGTACCACTGGTTAGGTCTTTGGAGAACCCTCTCTTGATTCTTTCAAAATCTGAATAACTATATACAAAGGAGTATCGGTGTTTTTCAGATATGTTTCCTTCACTTTGAATTTGATGCATCCATCTTCGAGAGTCGTAAGTTTCATCAAATGCATAGGGTCTGTTTACTCCTGTAGATGGTTGGATATTATCTCTTTCAATTCCGGGACTTGATAGTAAATTATTATTCCAGTCCAACTTATAATGAATAGAGTGATTTTTCCCATTGTAGCGAAGCAGTCCATTTGCGGTCCAGAGCATTTTTGGATCCCACTCGTAAGTCCGACTTGTCGAATCTCCATTGAATCCCTGGAAATCGTTTCGGGAGATATTCATTCTTGTAGTTAACCTATTTAGAAAAGTTTGGCTGATGGCGAGTCTTTGAATGTGCCTGCCTGAACTCAAGCCATATTCACTTCCAACACTTTCTTCCTGGATGGAAGCTGAGATGGAGGATTCATTAGACTTCTTTGAAATGAGATTTACAACTCCTGCCAAAGCATTCGCTCCATAGTTGACTGCCATTGGACCTTCCACTATTTCTATTCGCTCAATTTGCTGGAGATCAATCTGGCTGAGGTCTACATCATTTCCATTTCCATTTCTTCCTGCTATCGGGACTCCATCTAATAGTATTTTTGTGTTTTGACTCGATAGTCCCTGAAGTCCAATTGAATAATTACCAATGGCAGGATCATATGAGATTACTGAGTTGATATTGGTTTGCAATGCTTCCTCAAGATTGATTGCCCCCATTGAAGTGATGTCTTTTTGGCTAATGGTCTTTACCTGATACACTGAGTTTTTAAGACTTTGAGGTTGGAATTGACCAGTTGAGATCACCACTTCATCCAGAGTAATTTGATTGGACTCTAAATAGATATTGGCATCACCCTCGAATTGGATTTCTTTTGAGATGAATGATAGGTGTTGAGTGATAATGAGGCTTCCTGGTTGAATCAGCTCAGAAGTGATTTGCCCTTCATTATTGCTAATCAATATTTCTTCTTTGCCATTAAAAGAGATCTGCGCTACCACACCTTCTATTGGAGTTGCTGACCCTTTTTCCAGAAAAGTTATGGTCTGGGCATTAATTGAAATGCTGATAAAGATTAATATGAATGCTATTGCTGATCTCATAATTATTTAGAATGATTCTAAATAATGCAAATATGGAGGCGTACTGCATCATAGATCAATACCTAATGGTAGGTAAATGGGTCACTAGTAGTAGTGAATTAACAGACTTGATTAGCTAATTATAGTGATTGGACTCCTTGATTAACAGCAAAGGAGATAAGTTGCGCAGGAGATTTGAAGCCCAGTTTCTTAAGCATATTTTTCCTGTGGGAGTTGATAGTGTGTACGCTGAGATGTAATTGATCGGCTATTCTTTTTGTAGTATGACCTTTTACAATCAATCCCAAAACTTCTTGTTCTCTTTCAGAAAGCATGGAAATACTATCTTTCTGTCCTCCTCCCATTATAAGATCAAGAATTCTGTTGCAAAAGTATCGCTGGCCCTGGGTAATCTTTTTAATGGCTTCTCTAATCTCAAATTCATTGCATGACTTAGACAAGAATCCAGATATGCCACTATTTATAGATTGGTTGATCCTTTTGATATTGGTATCGCTTGAAATGATTAGGACTTTCATAAACTGGCTAAGCTGTTCCAGTTGGTCAATGAATTCCTGACTATTATCGGTTTCTATATAATCAATGACCAATAGGTCCGGCATTAACTGAAGGACTTCTCTCTTCCACTCAGTAATCGATCCCTCAGATTCTCCAACACAGGTGTATTCTTCCATTTGTTCTAAGATGGATCTTGTACCACTTCTTGTAAGGAATTGATGGTCTATTATAAAGAATGATTTTTGCTTCAAACTCAACTGACTTTTATCATATCTGCAAGCCAAAATAAGAGCTTATTTAGACTAAATAAAAATAATTTGCTTTCTTATTTGGAATCAATCTAAATAAAAATAGTTTTGCTCTTGTTTATAATAAGTCTAAATAAAATTAAAATAAATTTGCCACTCGAAATGAAAATGCAGAGTTTACAATTAGTCAAAAAGTCGGTTTACATTGGTTTAACCGCAGTTTCTTTAGGTTTCCTTACAAGTTGTGGAGACGATGATGGTGACACAGATCCATTGATGGAAGTGCCTTCTACCTATGAATTTGAAAGAGATGGAGAGTCTTCAGTGAGCTTTTCTGGACAAACAACCAGATTGGATATGCTTGCTGAGATGAAAGCTCTTGTTCTAAATGCGGATGGTGGAGCTTCTGTTAGTGAGTCTGCACTTCTAAATATGTTCGCTAACGAGAACAGCCCTTTCGAGGATTCAGAATTGAATTCTGCTACTAAAGATCTTGAAAGCAAGACATTCATTTCGGATGTAGATTTCTACAAAGATTTATTTGCTGAACTAGGTACAGTAAGTGCCAGAATCGAGTCTGAAGGAACTACTGCTTCTCAGGGAGTTGCTGGTCTTTTGGATAGAGATGGAAATGGTAAAACTATCCTGGTAAATGAAAAAGGATGGGAATACACTCAGTTCATTGAAAAAGGACTTATGGGTGCCGTGTTCTACAACCAGATTTATAATGTCTACATGACTGATGACAGAGTAGGTGATGCTGTTTCTAACGATGTTGTTGAAGAAGGAACTAATTATACTTCTATGGAGCACCATTGGGATGAGGCTTTCGGATACTTTGGAGTACCAATCGACTTCCCTGCTGGAGATCCCGTACTAGAATCAGATGAAGACAGATTCTGGGCAAAATATACAATTGACCTTGATGACGAAGCTTTACTTCCTGGTATCAATAGCACTTTAATGAATGCTTACATTACTGGTAGAACTGCTATCGTAAATAAGCAATATGATATCAAAGATCAGCAAAGAGAACTCATCTATAAATGGCATGAGATTGTAGCTGCTGCTACAGCAATTCATTATTTGAATTCTACTATTGATGATTTCAATAACAACGACATTCCTAATGCTTTCCACCACCTTTCTGAGGCTTATATGTTCACGAAAGCATTACAATACAGCCCAAACAAAGTGATTACACAATCAGAGATTAATACTATTCTGAATACCAACATGGGTACAGATGCAGATTTCTGGACTGCAACAATCGAAGGTTTAACGACAGCTAAAAACACTATCGCTTCTAAATACACAGAATTGGAAGCAATTAAGGATATTCTGTAATGATTAGAAAGTTATCATTTTCAATATTGTTCCTTGCCATCCTGGCTTCATCAGGGTGTAACGATGATTCCGGTACAGGTGGAGGACTGACTGCAGATCAATCAGCATTCCTGACCAACCTTGGAGAAAATGTGATTGTTCCGACTTACGAAAATCTGGTTACTGTTAATACAGACCTGAAAACCGCAGTAGCAACTTTCACTGGTGATGTTACTGATGATAATCTGACTGCAGTTCAAACTGCTTTGAAGAGAGCAAGATTAGGATGGCAGGATTGTATGATGTTTGATTTTGGCCCGGCTTCTACAAATGGTTTGTCGAGTGCATTAAACATTTTTCCGGTGGACGTACAAACGATAGAAAGTAATATTGAAAATGGTAACTTCTCTCTTGAGGCCGCAGCGGCTTCTGACCAGAGAGGTTACCAGGCTATATCTTATCTCGTTCATGGAGGAGAAACTGATCAGGATCTGATAGCTCAATTCCAGGATAGCGAAAACAGAAGAACTTACCTTACTACTCTTGTTGATCTGATCGTTGAGAAATCAACTGCTACTTTAGAAGATTGGGAAACTGAGTACCTGGAAACATTCAAGGCTGCTCAAGGGACTGATGTTGGGAGTTCGCTTGGACAATTAGTGAATGCAACTACCCAAACTCTGGAGAGAAATACAAGGGATGCCAAAATTGGAATTCCTGTTGGATTAAGATCATTGGGCATACCAAATCCGGATAGAGTAGAAGGATTGTATACACCAAATTCTGTTGAGTTTTTGGTTAGAAACCTGAACGCTTACAGAAACATTTACACTGGTACTTCAACCGGAGATGGTTTATTGGATTACCTCAATGAAATAGAGGCCAAAACCATCGATAATGAAAATATGGCGGACAATATCTTGTCACAATTTGATGCAAGTATTGCCGCAGCTGGATTGATTCAGGAGCCACTTTATGTGGAGGTGGTAGATAACCCCGATCAGACCAACACCACCATTGCGGAGCTTCAGAATCTCCTTGTTCTGATCAAGACTGAGATGGTTTCTGCATTGGGTATAAGTATCACATATCAAGATAATGATGGAGATTAGTTGGCGTCACATACAGCACCAACTAATTGATCAAAAAGTATCAATTGCACCCTTAACAATGTTCAGGGTGCTTTTTGGTTTTATGATGTCCCTTAGTATTGTCCGTTTTCTGGTCAATGGCTGGGTCTATGATCAATACATCGCACCTCAATATCACTTTTCATATTTTGGATTTGAATGGGTGAAAAACCCAGGAGAAATAGGCATTTATGTTCTTTTCGGATTGTGCTTGATTTCAGCTATTTCCATTATGATTGGCTTTCGATACAGGATTGCTGCTGTGTTGTTCTTTTTAAGCTTTACCTACATCGAGCTTATCGATAAAACCAATTATTTAAATCATTATTACTTCATCAGCCTTATGGCATTCCTGATGATTTTCTTGCCGGCTAATCAGTATTTTTCTGTTGATGCCTGGTTAAAAGGAAGTCATCAAAAAACGGTTGCTGCCTGGACTGTCAATACTATTAAGTTTCAATTAGCCATCGTATATGTCTTTGCAGGAATCGCAAAGCTCAATTCTGATTGGTTGATAGAAGCTATGCCTCTAAAACTTTGGCTACCTGCCAATTCCCATCTTCCAATTATTGGATCCCTAATGGAAGAATCCTGGGTAGCTTATGCATTCAGCTGGGGAGGCGCATTTTACGACTTGTTTATTGTTGGATTCCTACTTTATAAGCCAACAAGATTAATAGCATATTCAGCAGTTATTTTCTTCCATATCATTACCTGGATACTTTTCCCAATTGGAATGTTTCCATGGATTATGATATTGTCCACACTGATTTATTTCAGTGCTGAATTCCATGAAAAAGTGATTTCTGTTCTTTCCAGATTCTTTAAGTCAGGGAATTATAAAATCGCTGAGAGCAAATTCACATTTAAGCCTTTATCAGCATTGTTGATTGCCTTTTTTGTGTTGCAACTATTGTTGCCATGGAGGTATTTGTTGTATCCGGGAGATTTATTTTGGAATGAACAAGGCTATCGATTTTCATGGCGCGTGATGCTTATGGAAAAAGCCGGGTATACCACATTGCATGTAAAAGATCCTGAAACAGGCAAAAGCGGACAAATTGCTAACTACGAGTTTCTTACTCCACAGCAAGAGAAAATGATGTCCACTCAGCCGGATATGATTTTGCAGTTCGCACATATTGTTGAGGATTATTACCAAAATCAAGGCATAGAAGATCCGATTGTCTATGCAGAAAGCTACGTCACTTTAAATGGAAGAAAAAGCCAACTTTTCCTCGATCCTAAGGTTGACCTAACGAAAGAAAAAGATTCCTTTAAACCAAAATCCTGGATCCTTCCTAACTGTAGATGAAAAGCCTATTGACCATATTGACCCTACTAGTGTCTACTATCTCTTATGGTCAGCTTTATAGTATTTATGGAAAAGTCAGTTCTGGAAATGAAGGTTTGCCAGGAGCTGTTGTCCTGATTGAAAATCAGAATCTAAATACTGAGACTGATGAGTCTGGTAGATATACTTTGAATGGTTTGAAGCCTGGAAAGTATGATGTTACCGTGTTTGCATATGGTTTTGAGACTTCTTTACAAACCGTAGAGATCACAAAAGGTAATGTAGAGCTTGATTTTGATATTGCAGAATTGCAGGAAAATCTGAAGGAGGTTGTAGTTTCTGCTGAGGAGACTTCAACATTTGGAGTGAGCAGATTAAAAGCAGTTGAGGGAGTAACTATCAATGAAGCTAAGAAAACTGAAGTAATTAATATTGATAACTTGGTTGCCAATAAAGGCGCAAATACTGCAAGACAAGTCTACTCAAGAATTCCGGGACTAAATATCTGGGAAAGTGATGGAGCTGGTGTTCAGTTGGGCATAGGTGGAAGGGGTTTAAGCCCGAATAGAAGTGCCAACTTCAACGTAAGACAAAACGGATATGATATTGCTGCAGATGCATTAGGATATCCGGAAAGCTATTACACCCCTCCAGTTCAGGCTGTAAAGAGGATTCAGATTATTCGTGGAGCAGCTTCTTTGCAGTATGGTACTCAGTTTGGTGGAATGGTTAATTTCCAATTAAAAGAAGGAAGCCAAACGGAGACTTTCGATTTTCAATCTAATCAGACTGTTGGTTCGTTTGGGTTATTCAATTCTTTCAACAGCTTTGGTGGCACAGTTGGTAAAGTCAATTACTACGCTTTCTACGATTATAAAAGATCTGATGGCTGGAGACCAAATTCTTCATTGAATCAGCATACTGCATACGCAGCTTTCAAATACAATTTCAATACGTACTCATCCATGAAGCTGGAATACACATTCATGGATTATCTGGCGCAGCAGCCAGGCGGATTAACTGACAATGAGTTCTTACAGGACCCTAGACAAAGCAACAGAACAAGAAACTGGTTTCAGGTAAACTGGAATCTTCTGGCAGCTACTTTCGATCACAGGTTTAACTCCAAAATCAAGTTGAACTCCAGGTTCTTTGCATTGATAGCAACCAAGGATGCACTAGGAAACCTTGGCAGAATAGACAGACCAGACGACCTGGATGCAGAGCGTGATCTACTAAAAGATGAGTTCAACAACTGGGGAAATGAAACAAGATTGATTTTCAACTATAACTTGCTGGGTAAATCATCTGTGCTGCTTGTTGGAGGAAGATATTACCAGGGATTCACCCACAGAATGCAGGGAAATGCTGATTCAAGCGCTGATCCGAATTTCAATTACCTGAACCCAGATAACCTTGAAGGTTCAGACTTTGATTTACCTTCCAGAAATACTTCGTTCTTTATTGAAAACATATTTAACCTGTCGGATAAAGTGAGCATCACTCCAGGAATCAGATATGAGCATATCCTCACGGAATCTGAAGGTTATTTCAGAGACACCAGAACTGACCTTGCTGGCAATATCATTTTTGATGAACGAATAGATGAGGATAAGAGAAACAGCAGGGACTTTGTCTTTGGAGGCGTTGGTGTAAGCTATAAGCCGAATAAGTCATTAGAGATCTACGGTAACTTCTCGCAGAATTACCGAGCGATCAACTTCAACGACATCCGTGTAAATAACCCTTCCCTAGAGGTAGATGAAAACCTTGAAGACGAACGAGGTTTTAACATGGACATAGGAATGAGAGGCCAGATTGGCACTAAAATGCAATATGACGTAAGTGCATTCTACCTGTCGTATGACCAAAGAATTGGCACAATCCTACAGACAGAACCAGATCCAAGATTTAACAACCTGGTAGATCGCACCTTCAGATACAGAACCAATATTGCAGATGCTGGTATTTATGGTTTGGAATTGTTTTCTGAATTCAATGTGCTGGAATATTTTAAATATGACGGACGTGACAGATTGAATGTATTCTTCAACCTGGGAGTGATTAAATCCAAGTATCTAAGATCTGAAGAGCAGTCGGTAGAGGGGAATGAAGTGGAATTGGTTCCGCCAGTAAACTTCAAATCCGGACTTACTTATAAAAGAGGGAACTTTGGAGCGTCATTACAATTTAGTCATGTACACGAGCATTATTCTGATGCCTCAAACGCAGAAAGAACTCCAAATGCTGTGGAGGGGATCATCCCTTCTTATCATGTGGTAGATCTTTCATTAAAATACAAGTACCGCAACTACCAACTACAACTAGGCAGCAACAACCTCACCGACGAAAGATACTTCACCAGAAGAGCCGCCGGATATCCAGGACCTGGTATTATTCCTTCTGATGGAAGGAGTTTTTATTTTACTGTTGGGTTGGATTTTTAGGGGTCTGCTTGAATTGGCTTTAAGAAAATCTGTGCCTAATAGTTTTAATAGACTCTTACCTTTTACCATGTGTTAGGGAACGTTGTTCAATCTCTACAGATCTATGTCGCACCAAATAAACAAAGGAAAAAATTGCGGACCTTGCTAGTTGCATTAGATGTTCTGATTTACGGACAAACTCATCGTACTCAACAAATTTTGTAATGAATGGGAAACTTGTTTTTAGTTTGGAGACATCAGCGCTTGAGTTGTGCAGAACTAAAACATCATGTTCTAAAGCGTTTCTCCAAATGTGGTAATCCTTTAATGCTGCGAATTCATTTTTTTCAACCAAATCAAAAGCTATGCTATAAAGTGAAGAAACATATCTGTTTGGTCTTGACTTTAAGCTGTCCTTATGATTTCGAAAAACATTAGTAAAATAGGTGTCATTAGTATATTTAATATCGAAAACTTCTAGTAACCCTTTGGCTATTTTGTCCAGAATTCCATAGCAAATTCTAAAACCTGAAGTTAGTAATTCAGATTTTAAATGAACTTCTAATCCATCATCTTTAAAATTATTTGTAATCTCATTTGAGTATAAATATTTCCCACCCTCTTTAGTTGTTGCTTTAAAGAAGTTTAGTCGTGCAACACTGAATTCGTTCTTTAGTTTTTGCACCAAAAGTTCAAATGGTTTTACCCATTCAATTTGGGTATGTGCGTGATTAGTTACGATTTGCAAATTATCAGTCTTTGACTGCTTGCAATTGCAGAAAATTGCATGTTCTGATAGAGTCAAGTTCTTTTTAAGACAATACTGACGAAACTGGGAATGTAATTTAAACTCTTCATTTATTTCGTTATAACTATCTTCTAAAACTTTCAATGTACTTCCTAGTTCCTGTACTTTTATTTCTGCTTTTGTCTTTAGGACAGCCAATTGTTGATCTGCGCGTATTACCTTTTTCGGTGCATTCAGATAATTTTCACAATGCTTAATAATGTGGAAATACAACATAGGATAGGCTGTGCAACAGGTTTTTTGTTGTATTTCATCCAACATGATTGCTATTGCATAATCTCCATACGATCCAAGCGCCTTAACTAGTTTGTCTTGTTTGACTAAATGGAAAGCCTCACTCCACCTACAAAGGTGGTTCAAGCACATTGTTAAATCTCCAATTAGAATTGATAGGTCTATCCCCTGAAATCTATTTTCATCCTCGAGGAATTCATTCAGCATGAGGAAATAATAGTATTTGGATTTCTGAAGACTTTCTATTCCTGTGAAGCTGTACATGAAATTTTCATCTTCGGAGGCAGCTATGTTGAAATGCATCAAATAAATCCTACCTTTTATGAAATTGAACAAAGAGTGATGCTTAGATAAAAGTTTATCTTTCTGAACATATTCCACTTTACGAATACCTCTTTCAATCAACTTAAGATTGACGTGCGAATCACCAATTTCAGCCATCTTAATGGCTAGTTTCAATTTGAAATATTCTTTGGCACCAGTATGAGTGATTACTTTTTCAAAGTCTTCATAACTCTTTAGATCAGCTTTTATCTTTCTTAGTTGATCCTCTTCTCGCAACTTAGATATTGTAGAGTCAATAAATGCCAAGCATAGTTCTGAGTTAAAGAAGTCTTCTTTCCTAACAAAGTAGATTTTTTCGATTTGTGATAAGTCAATCAATGCGTATTAGTTTAAATAGACAGATCATGTTCCCTAACGTACATTGGTAAAAGTAGTAGCATGGCCTTTTGCGCGCAAGCATTTGCACGGGCTATTACTTTATACTTGATGTTGTAAACCATCCTTTTAATTCTCTAGTAAATCAAGACTGAGCTTCTGACTTTCTGGAGCATCTAATTGCTCAACAAGTCTATTATTATTTTGAACAAGAATGCTGTTTGTGTATTCTTTCAATTTTTTAAGCTCTTCAATCTGATCAACTCCATATTTAAAGTGCTCCTCAACATAGAAGTGAACTTCATTTCTTTTTGAGTACAATGCTTTGACCGAGTTAACTATATCAGACGGTATTTTGAGTAGATCTAAGTACTTTGAATTATTTAATATAGTTGATAATGTGATAGTTTTATTTGTTATTCCGGGAATTCTATGTTCCCTGTCATCACCTTCATAGAAAGGGTAGTCAGGCAGATAATTTTTTAGAAATATCGGTTCTTTTCTTTGCTGGTTATGAATAGTTATTGAGTGCTGAAGTTTTACCGAATGAACTATACATCCATTAGTCAAAAGTAATGCCTTTGTGAAGTTCTCATAACAAATTGAAATTCTAATCGCGTCAACTAATCCATCAAAAATGAAGTGTTTTAGTAATTGTATCTTTTCTTCATTCATGACCGTGGTTGTTTCCCCATTTTCGACAATCAATTCCTCAAGCTGATTTAGCTTTCTAATACAAGTGGCTCTATTAAATTGAGCAAAAGCAAAATGAATAAGATTTATGCTAGCACCATATATGTTTTGCGGGGCATAGTAAATTCTGGATGGGTTGTTTCCAAAAAGCCGATTTTCGTTATCCGAATTGTTAAATTTAATTTTCATATGATGCGATCGTTTCAGTCAAAATCCCCTTACGAAATCATTGAGGATGTCTAAAGTTTACCTTACTTGAACAAAGCTAAAGTTGTGATACGCACTCTATTTGCGTAGTTGAAATTACTTTCTTTTTTCAGTAAAATCAGTTGGTTGAGAAAATTAAAATCTTCGGTTCTTCGCCAGCCACGACATTCGTAAGCCTACAAACTTTGTATTTTAAGTCTTCTACAAGGCGGCTTAAAATTAATAAAATCAACACGAAGGTCTCCTGACCTGTTTCCTATTGATGGCATTCCTAGCATCAATGCTAAGTGAATAAACCATTTTCATAAAGTTATTCCGGATCGTGTCGTGAGACACTCGCAATTATTTGGAAGTTCTAAGTCACCCCTTTGGAAGACTTAGAACAACTGTTTGCTTCCTCACCTAGGCATTACCTCATTGCTAGATGTTATGGAGATTTTCGATTCAGCTCACTCTTGTTATGTAGATTAGTTTGGATTATAGCTACAGTGTCAATTTCCCTTTTGAAATCTTGAAGTACTAAATAGTCACCAGACGAATATACCATGTAGTGATACAATACTATATTTCTTGTTGTATCCGCTCTGAAAAGTAATTTGAACTTAATCTTCTCAACTGAATCTGGAAGATTAGAGGTTCTCATGACAAATGAAGAATCCGTCATTTCAGTGGTCACAAATTCACTAAGTGATTCTACTTTAAACCTGATTCCAGTACCATTTGCAGGGTTCAAGTTATAGATGCTATCCGAATAAAAATGCCAAATTCTTTCTCCGGTCTTACAATCATTCAAGTAAATAGCAGACTTTTCTTTTGGCGTTGGTTCGTCATGACCTTTACCAATTTTGACTGTCACTGTGTCAACTGTATTTACTAGACTCTCATCAGCAGCTTTTTGGCTGCAAGCACTTAGTAGTAGAATTAAAATGATTGGTAATATCTTTTCTCTCATCTACAGATAGTTATCGATGAAAGTACCCAAAGCTGTGGATGGGCATGGTGTCTTACAAAATGTTATCTGCATCTTTTAACTTATTGTGTACTTAAATAGCAATTTCGAAAAATTTAATTTTTGTAGATCACTTTCGCGTATTCCGATACTGATTCCTCCAAAATCTGAATATTCATTTTCCAATTGAAGAGAACCTAAGTCAGTTAATGCAGTCCATAGTAAACAAGTGTAATTCGTTTTTGAAAGGTTGAACTCCACTTCATTTAAGTTGCTAAGCTGAATTCCTTTATCATTAATATACCACTCAAGAAAGGTGTTAACAGCGTCATCAGTTGGATAACAATTTATAAGGAATGAAGGTGAATTTTCAATTGAAAAAAGATGTGGAATTAAGCCAAATCTTATCATTCCTTCAGGATCTAGATCGAGGTATTTATCCGGAAGAGATGGATCGCCGAATTCTGGAAAATCTAAATACTGCTTCAAGTTTAAGTAAGTCTCAACTAGATGCTTTGATAAAATAGATTCATCTTTTACAGTATCAAGTTCGTCCGTATTTTCGAAGTAATATCCTTTAACGTCCTCAGGTTTTGATGGAATAATCAATTGTCCATTTAAATCCTGCAATTTCATGAAAATTGAAAGCAGCCCCTTTTCAGGGTAATTGTCATCTTCAAACTCAGAAAAATCAATTTGTCCAAAAAAAGTTAACTCTGGTAATTCAAAAGAAGGCGGTAATTCCGGATAACCTCCTATTTTGGTTTTAGTTATTTCACTGGTTGGAGTTCCAGCTACACAATATTTGACAGTCTCAGAAAAATACTTTTGAGCTAATTTGTCTTCAACGTACTCAGGGTATGACCCTATCAATTCAGACTTAAGGTTATTCATTAGTTCCAGGTTGACATTTTTGCAACATCCGGATATGCATAACTTATTAAACACATATCCCTTTCAACTTTACCCTATAAATTCTCAAAACACTTTAAAATCAATCTCATATCCGTTTACAGGGTACATAGTGCATTGATGAATCATTGACATCAGGTAATTCTTAGTAATATAATTCAAAAAGATCTCAAAGTTTAGCTTCTATTTTTAGACAACCCTAAAAATTAATTTCAATTTATATTAAAAATTATTTCTGCAATTCTAAGCTCTTTTCTAGTTTTGTGTCAAAGTATTTTAAAATGAGACGAATAGCGATTTTTTGCTTGATGGTTTTGGCTGCTGGTCAGGTACTTGCTCAAAATGTGGTGAGTATTTCAGGAGAAGTGCGCTCTGAAGCCGGACCAATCGAGTTTGCTAATGTGGGGTTGAAGGGAACATCAGTTGGTTCATTTACGGATGAGAATGGAAGGTTTGTGATCAATAATGTCAAGCCAGGTCAGTATACTTTGGTGATATCCGGTGTAGGATTTGAATCATATGAGAAACAGATAGATGCTACTAAAAATATTAAGCTTGGTCTGATTTCCATGAAAGAAATGGCCATTGATCTGCAGGAAGTGGTGGTGGTTTCCGGAACCATGAAGGAGATCTCCAAAATGGATAGCCCGGTACCTGTGGATGTATTTCAGCCTGCTTTCTTTAAAATGAATCCTGTGTCATCTGTTTTTGAAGGTCTGCAAAATATTAATGGTGTTCGTCCGCAGCTTAACTGCAATGTCTGCAACACTGGTGATATTCACATAAACGGTCTGGAAGGTCCATACACAATGGTTCTACTGGACGGAATGCCAATCGTAAGTGGATTGTCAACTGTCTATGGCCTCTCCGGAATTCCAAGTAGTCTCATTGAAAGAATGGAAGTGGTTAAAGGATCCGCATCTGCGCTTTATGGTTCGGAAGCTGTTGGAGGATTGATCAACATTATCACTAAAGATCCATCAAAAGCTCCTCTTGTTTCGGTGGATGCATTTGGTACATCATGGATGGAATTCAACACTGATATCGGGGTGAAACTGAAAACAACTGATGGAGTTTCTTCCTTATTTGGAGTCAATTACTTCAATTACCAGAACCCAATCGATAACAACAACGACAACTTCACAGACCTTACTCAGCAACATCGTATTTCTGTCTTCAACAAGTGGAATTTTGAGAGAAAAGAAAACCGTATAGCATCAATCGCTGGTAGATATTTTTATGAAGATCGCTGGGGCGGTGAGATGAACTGGGATACTGAATTCAGAGGTGGAGATGAGATCTATGGAGAAAGCATTTATACCCAAAGAATTGAATTTGTAGGAGCTTACCAACTTCCAATTCGTGAGAAAATAGTCTTCAGCGGATCATACAATCACCACGATCAGAACTCTGTTTACGGTAATATGAGATTCATCGCGGATCAGAAAATTGCATACGGACAGTTAGTTTGGGACAAGACAATCGCTACTCACAGCTTATTAGGTGGTGCAACTTATAGATACACATTCTATGACGACAATACCACCGCTACAGAAAACAGTGCTGGTAACAATCCAGATCATGTGAATCTACCGGGATTCTTTGTTCAGGATAATTGGAATTTTAGTCCAAAACACAACCTTCTGATGGGCATGAGATATGACTATGATTCAAGGCACGGCGATATTTGGTCTCCGAGATTGGCTTACAAATGGAGAGCTGATGGCAATAATGTGGTAAGACTGAATTTCGGAACTGGTTTTAGAGTGGTTAATCTATTTACAGAGGATCATGCGGCCTTAACAGGGGCAAGAAATGTGGTGATTGAAGAGGAATTAGCTCCAGAGCAATCATACAACATGTCGCTGAACTATGTCAGAAAATTCATCATCAACAAATCTATTCTTACTGCTGATGTCTCAGGATGGTACACGCATTTCACCAACAAAATCATCCCGGATTACGATTCTGATCCTAACCTGATCATCTACGATAACCTGGATGGTCATGCAGTTTCCAAAGGAGTCTCACTGAATCTGAATTATGTTTCTTATTCACCTTGGAGAGCGAATGTTGGAGTAACCTTTATGGATGTGACCAATACAGAAAGAAACGATCTCGGAGAGCTTGAAGATTCCCGTCAGATATTAACTGAAAGATTCATGGGTACATGGACTTTGAGTTACTCATGGTATAACATTGGATTATCGGTGGACTACACCGGGAATATTTACGGATCAATGAGATTGCCACTTCTTGGAGAACTAGACCCTAGAGATGAATTCAGTCCGGTTTGGAGTATTCAGAATATTCAGTTCACGAAGAAACTCAATAAAGGCTGGGAAGTATATGGTGGTGTTAAGAACCTGCTCAACTTCACTCCTCCATCAAATTCCATTGCAAGAGCATTTGATCCATTCGACAGAAATGTAGACTTTGATGCTCAAGGAAATGTAGTACCAACTGCTGAAAACCCAAATGCATTGACTTTTGATCCATCATATGTTTATGCACCAAATCAGGGAATCAGAGGTTTCTTAGGATTCAGATATACTTTGAAGTAATCTAAAACTTCCAGCACTTGCTCATATAATCCCAAAGTATCACACCAATAGATACCGAGATATTTAGCGAATGCTTGGATCCAAATTGTGGAATCTCCAGCACCTGATCTGAGTGCTCCACTGCCTCATCAGAAACTCCAAAAACTTCATTGCCAAAGATGAAACAAAGCTTGTCAGTATTACCAGGATTAAACTCCTGAAGTTTGATGCTTTCATCTGCCTGCTCAACAGAGATGATCTGGTAACCTTCTGACTTCAATTGTTGGATCGCATCCACTGTAGAATCGACATGCACCCAATCCACAGAATCAGTTGCTCCCAAAGCGGTTTTATTGATATCACGATGAGGTGGTTTGGCGGTAATGCCACAAAGGTAAATTTTGGATACCCGGAATGCATCTGAAGTCCTGAATGCAGAACCTACATTATTCATGCTCCTGATGTTATCCAACATCAACACCACAGGAATCTTCTCTGATGATTTAAACTCCTCAACAGTCAGCCGGTCCAGTTCTTCGTTTTTCAACTTTCTCATGAACCGGCAAAACTAATTCATTTAGTGATTGGCAATCCGATTTTCAACTCTTATTTCATGCCCCAGCAAGTGCTTGATGTTCTTGTAAAGATGCTTAATCACCCTATCAGAACTTCCTATCATCACCTTTTGAATCACGCCATTGTGATCCACTATTAAATGAGTAGGATAAGACCTGATATGAAGATCCTGAGCAAGACTCTTGCCGCTGGTAAGAATGGTGTAACTGAAAGTGTTGTCTTCCAAAAACTTAGCAACCTGAGTATGGGTATTAAATGTTGGCGCAATGAAGTTGACATCACTACTGGAGAATTTCGCCACTACTTTGTTCAACTTAGGAATCTCTTCCACACAGTGATCGCAAGTAGTAAACCAGAAATTGTAAACAGTAACTTTAGCTGCATCAAATGAATGATTGGTAATCTGATTCCCAAACTGATCCTTCAATGAATAATCTACCATTTTCTGACCTTTCAGATTCCTAACCAGCTTTTTCTTCTTTCTGATCGTTTGCCTGAATTCTCTGTTACTTATAGGAACCAGCGTCACGACATAGTTGCCCTCAACGGTTTCCTCTTCCTTCAGAGAGTAGTGTTGTCCGGAAGTGAGGAGCTCTTCAACCTGCGAACTTTCTAATACTTCGTTTGATTGGGTTTGATAGGTATAGTTGGGGTCGTCCAGGTGTAATTGTGCGAATACATTACCCGCAAACACCATAAGTAAGAATGCGATATTGTTCCGTAGCATATCCCTTTGATTTGGTGAAAACTGAAAAAAAATATTTGCCCAAAACCGAGCAAATCAACTGTGCCTTAAATGTTAATTACTCTGCAAAATACAAAAATCATGGTACTTTACAAAGATTTAATAGCACTATCCAGTTTTTGACCAATGAATTGGTTGGCTCCAATGAAGACTTTTCGGATGATTCCCTTCTCGTCAACCACCAGGTGAGTAGGGTAAGATGTGATGTTCATTTCCTTGGATAGATCGTTTCCATCAGTGAGAATTTGATACTTAAATTCTCGTCTTTTCAGGAATTTATCTACCATGGCTTTATCGTTGAATGTAGGAGCGACGAATGTTATTCGGTCGCCGTATTTCTCTACCAGTTCATTGAGTTGAGGCAGTTCTTCTATACAGGGTCTACAGCTGGTGAACCAGAAATTATAGACGACAATCTTACCTTCCATACTTTCACTGGAGACCATGTTTCCATCCAGACCAGGAAGTTCAAAGTCAGACATTTTCTTCCCTTTCAATCCCTTCACAGATTTTTGATTGGCAGCAATGATTTTATCAAACTCTTTTTGAGTAATTGGAACCAGCGTCACCAATACTTTTCCGGGAACTTTGGTGTTGTCTTTATCTAGTCTGTATCGTTGTTGAGAGTAGAGCATTTCACCTGCTTGCTCACGGCTGAGTGTTTTGCCTTCCACATTAAGGAAAATAGCATTTGGGTCATCCAGTATGCCTTGTCCATTTGCAACAGAAAAGGTCATTACCAAGCAGAAGAAAAGAATAGCTAGTCTCATAATAAAATACTTTTAATGAATAGATTAACTCCTAATTCAATTAATTGTTACGGTGCGTTTTTGATCTCTTACTTAATCACTAAATTGCACCTTAATTTTCACAAATCTCAGTGCTCCAATGGCCAAGAAAGCATCCGAAACCCCACTAATGAAACAATATAACGCAATCAAGGCGAAACATCCTGGTGCAATGTTGTTATTTCGGGTTGGGGACTTCTATGAGACATTCGGAGAAGATGCCGTGAAAGCTAGCAAAGTGCTGGATATCGTGCTTACTAAAAGAGCCAATGGTTCGGCATCACATATTGAGTTAGCAGGATTTCCTCATCATTCATTAGATACTTATTTACCCAAATTAGTCAGAGCCGGAAACCGGGTTGCAATCTGTGATCAGCTTGAGGATCCTAAGTCGGTGAAGGGAATTGTGAAGCGTGGCGTGACCGAGCTGGTAACTCCGGGTTTATCGATGAACGATAATGTGCTTGAGCAGAAGCGGAACAACTATCTGGCAAGCATTCATTTCACCAAAGACCAATGGGGAATTGCCTTCCTGGACCTTTCTACAGGAGAGTTCTTAGTCGCTAGCGGAGAGAAAAATTACATCGAGAAGCTGGTTCAGAGTTTGAACCCTTCGGAGATCATATACTGTAAAAAACATCGCGAAACGTTCGAAGGAACTTTTCAGGAGTCTTACAACACATTCACCCTTGAAGAGTGGATCTATGGAATGGACTATGGTTATGAAAAACTAACCAGCCATTTTGGTGTGAAGTCGCTGAAAGGATTTGGAATCGAAGGAATGGAGCATGCTATTTGTGCTGCAGGTGCGATTCTATTTTATCTTGAAGATACAGAGCACAAGGAGGTTTCTCACATCTCTTCCATCTCAAGAATCGAAGAAGAGAAATACGTATGGCTTGATAAGTTCACTATCAGAAACCTTGAGCTGATATTTGCTCAGCAGTTTGATGGTATTCCATTGATTGACATCCTGGATAAAACGCTCACTCCAATGGGTTCCAGAATGTTGAAAAAATGGATGGTGCTTCCCCTTAAGAACAAAGATGCCATCATCGATAGGCACGATACTGTAGAGGCATTCCAGAAAGATGAGGATCTTCTGGATTCTATTACTCAGAATCTAAAACATATTGGAGATGTAGAGCGATTGATTTCTAAGGTAGCCACCGGAAGAATCAACCCCAGGGAAATGATCCAATTGAAAAAAGCGATCAAAAATACCCTTCCAATTAAGGAAATTCTGGATGGTAATAAACTACCAAACCTTCAAAAACTGGGAGATCAAATTCATCCTTGTGATTTCTTATTTGATCTGATTGAAAAGCATATTCAGGATGAACCGCCTTTAGTTTCAAACCTCGGAGGCATTATCAAGGAAGGAATCCACGAAGAGCTTGATGAATTAAGAAAGATTGCCTTTTCAGGAAAGGATTTCTTACTTCAAATCCAACAACGGGAAATGGAGCGAACCGGAATCAGTTCTCTGAAAATCGCTTACAATAAAGTATTTGGATACTATCTGGAAGTAACGAACGCCCATAAAGATAAAGTACCTCAGGAATGGATCAGAAAGCAGACTTTGGTGAACGCTGAAAGATACATTACTGAAGAGCTCAAAGAATACGAAGAAAAGATCCTAAACGCTGAGGGTCAAATCAATATTATAGAAGCCAATCTCTACCAAAAAGTAGTAGCTCAGGCGATGGAATTTGTAACGCAGATCCAGCAAAATGCCAGAGTACTTGCAACAATTGATTGCCTGGCTTCATTTGCGGAGATTGCCAAAAAGAATAACTACTGCCGTCCAAATATCAATGATGAAATGGTGCTGGATATCAAAGAGGGAAGACACCCTGTGATTGAGCAGCAAATGGCAGTTGGAGAATCTTACGTTCCAAATGATGTTTACCTTGATGATGCTTCTCAGCAAATAATGATCATTACCGGTCCAAATATGGCTGGTAAATCTGCCTTGCTGAGACAGACAGCATTAATTGCTTTGATGGCACAGATGGGATCTTTTGTGCCAGCTACTTACGCTAAAGTTGGAATCATCGATAAGGTATTTACCAGAGTTGGAGCTTCTGATAACCTTTCCAAAGGTGAATCTACCTTCATGGTGGAAATGACAGAAACTGCTTCTATTCTAAATAATCTAAGTGATAGAAGTCTGGTATTAATGGATGAGATTGGTCGGGGTACCAGTACTTATGATGGAATCTCAATTGCATGGTCAATCGTGGAATTCCTGCATAACCATCCGAAATTTAAAGCCAAGACATTATTTGCCACTCATTATCACGAGTTGAATCAGTTGGCTGAAGACTTTCCAAAAATCAAGAACTTCAATGTTTCTGTAAAAGAGCTGGACAATCGCATTATCTTCATGAGAAAGCTGAAAGAAGGTGGTAGCGAGCATAGCTTCGGTATCCATGTGGCACAATTGGCCGGAATGCCGAATGAAGTAGTGCTCCGTGCCAATGAAATCATGCACCACCTCGAAAAAGACAAAATCAAAGAGGAGAATCAAAAGAAGATTGAGGAGATGCCTAAAAACAATTTCCAAATGACACTTTTTGAGTCGGACCCTAGATTTGAGAAGGTAATTGAGACTTTGGGAGCAATTGACATCAACACCATCTCTCCTGTGGAAGCTTTACTCAAGCTCAATGAAATTAAGGGAGTATTGAAAGGCTAATCGGAATTTGAACGATCTATTTTCCGCTCGTGGAAAATCCATGGTAGGTTTAATGGAGATGATGTTATTTACCTAAAACCCATAATTCTATGAGACACTGCCTTCTGATTTTTTTAGGGATCTCTATTTTTTATTCCTGCACAATAGATGCAAATTTCGATCAAGCGGAGGTTGAGTTTACCGACTCCCTTTCATTATTTGCTGAGGACATTATCTCCACTCAACACAAAGAACGAGACATTGCTATTTCACCGGATGGTAATCTCATCTTATTCACCAGAGTTACACCGGGAAATGGCTTATCTGTTATCATGTTTATTGAAAAGAAGGAAGGAGACTGGACAGATCCCGAGATCGCCTCATTTGCCGGTCAATATAGTGACCTGGAACCAGCTTTTTCTCCAGATGGTAAATCATTATTCTTCGCAAGCAATCGCCCGGTTGAAGGAGATGAGCCAAAGGACTTTGACATTTGGAAATTGGACGTAAATGGATCAGAATTTACTAATCTTGTGAGGTTGGATAGCACCATCAATACATCAGGAAATGAGTTTTATCCATCAGTAGCGAAATCAGGCAATTTGTACTTCACAGCATCTTATGATTTTGAATTCAAGAGAGAGGATATCTATGTTTCCAAAATGGTTGATGGTAATTACACGAAACCAGAACCATTACCCGCGGCAGTATGCGGAGAAACATACGAGTTTAATGCCTATATAAGTCCGGATGAAGATTATATCATTTACACAGCTTATGGCAGATCAGACGATATGGGTGTAGGTGATCTCTATATCAATAAGAAACAAAATGGCGAATGGCTGCCAGCTCAAAGATTAAAGGGTGAAGTCAATTCCAAATCACTGGATTACTGTCCATTTGTAACTCCAGATGGCAAGTACTTTTTATTCACTTCCAATAAAAGCGCCATGAAATCGTCGTATGAAAAACCACTTTCTACCAGGAAATTCATGAAGATACTGGAAGACACTCAAAGTGGTAATGGAAGCATCTATGTAATTCCGTTTGACCAAATATGATATAAATCAGCCCGACAAAATGATGATTTAACATACCAGAGAGGGCTTGTGATTATTATGATGCTTATCTTTGCAGTTCGATCGAACAATCATGTGTCTGATTTGATTGTGAATAGAAAGAAATTAATATGTCGACAAGCGCACAGGAACCAAGAGTATTAAATAAGCCTTCATTGAAGAAAGAGATCAGTTTCACACTTGTTCACTTACTTCCTTTGGCTGCATTATTTACAGGAGCTACCTTCTTCGATTGGATGGTATGTATCTTCCTTTACTTCTTCAGAATGTTCTGGATTACCGGAGGGTATCACAGATACTTTTCTCACAGATCTTACAAGACTTCCAGATGGTTCCAGTTTGTGATAGCTTTTATGGCACAGACCTCCGCTCAAAAAGGAGCACTTTGGTGGGCAAGTCATCACAGAGTACACCACAAAACAAGTGATACTTATGATGACCCACACTCAATGAAGCATTATGGATTCTGGTACTCCCACGTAGGTTGGATTATCGGTCCTGATTATAAAACTACTGATTACAAAATCATCCACGATTATGCTAAATACCCTGAATTAGTATGGTTAAATAAGAACTACCTGGTTCCACCATTTGTATTGGCTTTAGTAGTTATGGCTCTTGGAGGAATTGTTAATGGAGGAACTGTTCTGGCTATGTTCACAAGCGCGGGATTCTCTTCATTATTCATTGGATTCTTCCTAAGCACTGTAATCCTTTATCACGGAACGTTCAGTATCAACAGTATCATGCACAAGTTTGGTAAGCAGAGATATGAGTCAAATGATGAGTCTAAAAACAGCTTGTGGTTAGCACTTTTAACCATGGGTGAAGGATGGCACAATAACCACCATTATTACCAGGCTGCAGCAAGACAAGGTTTCTTCTGGTGGGAAATTGATTTGACTTACTATATCCTAAGAATCTTTGCATTCTTTGGTTTGATTTGGGATCTCAATGAAGTTCCTGATCATATCAAGTATTCCAAAAATATGGAAGAGGCCAAAGAACTAAGAAAGAAAGCCAAAGAAGCTGCTTAATATTCTGATCTCATAGCAACCTTTGAGCAATTCGGGTTGTCATTAGGTTGATACATATTTTAGATTAGCATGAAAACCATTTTTTACTCACTTTTCATTGTCCTTTCTGTTGGGACACTTACGTCTTGTTTTGATGACGATGTAAACACTGATCAGGACTGCCTGCAGACTTTGGGTGCAGTTGTTTCGGATGACCGACAAGTACCAGAGTTCAACGCCATTTCTCTAGCAGGAATTGCAGACATCAATCTTACCCAGGGATCACCACAATCCGTGACTTTAGTAACACATGAAGAACTAATTGATTTGGTAGAGACCACAGTTACCAACCAAAGACTGGATATAGACATGGATTTCTGTACCAATGATGAAATCGATCAATTGGTATTGAATATCACAGTTCCTGATATCACCAGACTAAGCATTTTTGGAATTGGAGATATTGCTTCCACTAATGACCTGGATGTAGATGACCTGACGCTAAGCATAGAAGGAGTAGGAAACTTCGATCTTAGAGGTACAGCTGATAATCTCACTATTACTAGTGAAGGAATTGGTAACGTCAATGCATTTAACCTTACCAGTAACAATTGCGATGTAAGATTAGACGGAACCGGAAATGTGGAGGTGACTGTCAATACATTACTTGACGTTGTAATCACCGGAACAGGTAATGTGTACTACAGAGGCAATCCAACAGTTGAATCTAATATTCTAGGTTCTGGAGATGTGATAGATGCTAATTAACATTTAAACTCGCATTATTAGGAGGTCAGTTCAGACTTTACTTAGGTCACTTCACCTATTATTTCGTATTTCTTCAACATTGTCATTCGTATCTTTAGAAAAGATTGAATGACATGAAAAATTTATTTTTAGCAATTACTTTATTGATGGCGTTTGCAGCTGCTAACGCCCAACCCCCAGGAGGAGGCAGAGGACCAAGAATGGACCCGGAAGAGATGGTTGAACGAGAAAAGGAAATGGTGCTCAAGAAAGTATCCAACCTTTCGGAGGATCAGGTTATGTTGGTAGAGGGTATTTATGATGAATTTGGGGTTACCCTAAAAGAGACTTTCGAAGAGATTAGAAAAACCAGGAATTTTGAGCAGATGCGAGAGAAAATGCCTGCGCTTAGAGATGAGAAAGATCTATTGATTAAAGATGTTCTCAATGAGGATCAGTTCACGGAGTACATGGCTCTGATGGAAAACAACCGAAAGCAGCGCAGGGAAAGAATGCAGCAGCGGAATAATTCTGATGGCGTCTCAGGTCAGTAACCATGAAAAAGTATATCATCATCTTTGCTGCCACATTTATGGTGTGTGGTTACACCTATTCACAAGATCTTAAAATATCCGGCCAGCTACTGGACACCAAAGACAAATCTGCAGTACTTGGAGCAAATGTGCTCATGGTGAACATCAAAGACTCTACACGAAGCAAGTTCACCACCACAGATGCTCAGGGTAGGTTTGTTATTGATCAATTGGAAAGAGCATTTTACAAACTAAGGATAACAAGTGTAGGGTATAAGTCCGTCAATCGGCTCTTTCGTCTGACTGAGTCGGTTGACTTTGGTACTCTTGGGATTGAAGCAGATACCATCATGCTTGCGGATGTCAAAATTGAGGCAGAAGTTATACCTGTAGAAACCAGGGGAGACACAGTTTTGTACAATGCAGATGCTTTCAAAACCAATCCTGATGCAACTGCTGCAGATCTGGTGTCCAAAATGCCAGGCATGGTAGTTTCTGAAACCGGCATTGAAGCCAATGGCGAGACAGTCCAACAAGTACTTTTGGATGGCAAAAGATTTTTCGGTCAGGATCCGCTGCTGGCTTTGAATACCATTCCTTCTGAGGTAGTTAATAAGATCGAAGTGTTTGATCAGGCTAGTGAACAGTCTCAATTTACGGGGTTCGACGATGGGAATACCACCAAGACAATGAATGTAGTCACCAAAGAAGACAAGAGAAATGGTCAATTTGGGAAACTGGTGGCTGGATTGGGAACCGATGATAGATATAACCTTGATGGTAATCTCAATTCATTCAAAGGTGATCGACAACTGACTATCCTTGGTATGGCCAATAATATCAACAAAAGAAGTTTTACCGATAGTGATATCCTTGGAATTGGGAATGGAGGAGGAAGAGGTTTCCGAAGAGCATTTGGTGCTCAGCAATCTACTCCTACCGGCATTACAACGATTCAGTCTTACGGGATTAACTATTCGGATGTAGGTACAAAATACAGAATTGAAGGAAGTTACTTCTTTGATAAAACCACTATCGATAATGAGCAAATCACTAGTAGAGAATCCTTCTTCAGTGATAGAACACAGCTGTATAATGAGACAGTAAACTCTACGAGAACCAATTCAAATCATCGTTTAAACATGAGAATGGAATACAATTTTGATTCCAAAAACTCACTGATTTTCCGTCCAAGAATTACTTATCAGGATGGAATAACCAATGATTTGACTTTTGGAGAAACTACACTGGAAGGTTCCTTATTGAATGAAACATTCAACGTTTACTCAACGGATAATGTAGGATACAATGCTTATTCATCCCTGATTTACAGACATAAATTCAATAAACGAGGAAGAACCATAAGCACCGAAATTGAAACTACCATCAATAATGCGGATAAAGAGAACCTTTATGATGATCAATTAATTGATTCTTTGTTCCTCTATGATCAGACCGACAACAATACAACCTGGGCAGGAAATGTGAGTTACACGGAACCGATTGGCTTGTCATCCCAGCTGGTTTTGGGATATGATATCTCCAATAGAAACAGTGATTTCACCAATGATGCATTCAGTTTTAATTCAGATACTGAGGAAAATAAGCTCTATCAGGAGGCACTTTCCAGTCAGTTGCAGAGTGATTATACTGTACATTCACCAAGTGTGAGCTTTGTCAATAGAAGTTTTCAGAATTTCTTTAATGCAACGCTGACCTATCAAAATGCCAACCTCAATTCACTACAACAAATACCAGTAGAAAATGAGGTGCCAAGAAGCTTCTCGAATCTGCTTCCAATGGTGATGGGAAGAATCAATATTTCTGAGAAAGCTGATATGTTTTTTAGGTATAATACTTCCACTAGTGCTCCTTCATCCAGTCAATTGCAGGAAGTTGTGGACAATAGTGATCCTTTGTTTTATTCAATCGGTAATCAATCATTAGGTCAGAGTTATACTCACAGGTTTATATCCAGACTTAGAAGTACCAATGTTGATAGGAATACATCATTTTCAAACTTTCTATTCGCCAGCAATTCATCTGATTATATTACAAATGCTACCTATGTGGCAGCAACAGACTCGACTTTAACAAATGGGGTGGTATTACCTGCAGGAGTGCAGTTATCAAGTCCGGTGAATTTGGATGGTTATTGGAATGTTAGAAATAATGCTACCTGGGGATTTTTGGTGTCAAAGCTTAAGGTCAATATTAATGCCACACTAGGAGTGGGTTACACCAGAATTCCAGGAATGGCCAATGGAGTTGAGAATATCTCAGAAACACTCAATGGTAATTCCAGATTAACTCTTGGAAGTAATATCAATGAAAATGTTGATTTCAATATTTACTATTCAGCGAATGTAAACAGGGTCAATAATTCAGTTCAAAGTAGTGCTGACAGTAGATATAGCACCCAGAATGTAGGAGGAAAAGTGAATCTGATATTCCTGAAAGGAACAGTTTTCAGATCGGATTTTAATTATCAATTCTACAATGGAGTATCCAGTGAATTTGATACCAAGTACATCCTTTGGAACATGACCATAGCCAAGAAGTTCCTAAAGAATGATATGGCCGAAGCATCCATCACACTTTATGATATACTTAAGCAAAATCAAAGCATTTCACAGACGGTTACTTCTGGATATTTGGAGGAGGTCCAGTCGTTGGTATTAAGTCAGTATTTTATGTTTACTGTGACTTATACTTTAAGGAAGTTTAAGAAATAACGGGAAAATCTCAAATGTCAAATTGAGGTTTTCTCTGGAAAGCATCTTTGTGTCTCTGGAAAGCATCTTTGTGTCTCTGGAAAGCATCTTTGTGTCTCTGGAAAGCATCTTTGTGTCTCTGGAAAGCATCTTTGTGTCTCTGGAAAGCATCTTTGTGTCTCTGGAAAGCATCTTTGTGTCTCTGGAAAGCATCTTTGTGTCTCTGGAAAGCATCTTTGTGTCTCTGGAAAGCATCTTTGTGTCTCTGGAAAGCATCTTTGTGTCTCTGGAAAGCATCTTTGTGTCTCTGGAAAGCATCTTTGTGTCTCTGGAAAGCATCTTTGTGTCTCTGGAAAGCATCTTTGTGTCTCTGGAAAGCATCTTTGTGTCTCTGGAAAGCATCTTTGTGTCTCTGGAAAGCATCTTTGTGTCTCTGGAAAGCATCTTTGTGTCTCTGGAAAGCATCTTTGTGTCTCTGGAAAGCATCTTTGTGTCTCTGGAAAGCATCTTTGTGTCTCTGGAAAGCATCTTTGTGTCTCTGGAAAGCATCTTTGTGTCTCTGGAAAGCATCCCCGGCGAAACGTCATTCCTGACGAAGCGAAGCGGAGATCAGGAATCCTATGAAGTTTTGCACTCATGAATTCCGTGACTATTACGCAATTCGGGATTCCGGATATTTCCTCCGTTTCACTGCGGAAATTCCGGAATGACGAGTCACATGTTTTGATATTTAGATTCAGAGTTTACACTCACTCTTGTGTTCTAACACCCCAACTTCCAACTTCGCACTGTCTCAGTCGCTCGGTTTTACCGAGTGACCACCATCCAAAAGGACTCTGACCTTTTTTCAAATTCAATAAGTCAGTATCTTGAATAAGATGAATCGATTGCTGCTTTACGTAGGTATTCTGACGCTCCTTATATCTTGCACTCAACAGGAGCAGTATCAAGTAAATGATCTCACTGATCAAATTGAAATAGGAGATACACTTAAAAGTGAATCAATTTATAAGGAGAGGCTTTACCAATTTAAATTTAACAACCGCCAGAGGAAGGACTTGAATGAGCTATTGCTCGGTTTAAATGCCAAATCCCTTCAATATTTAGAGTCCGACACAAACGCGTTTCAATTGATCATGGAGTTTTCCTGGGGTAGTACATGGTGTGGGTCTCCGTTGCTTTTGTCCATTTTTCAGGATGATGAATATGCATTGATCTCAACTTCTGAAAGTATCAGAAATGTACCACACGCTTATTCAGATCCCAGAAGCATGGATGTTGATCGGCCGGTAATCAAACAACTAAGCTATAAATGGGATTCCGAGAGTTTCTCATCGTTGGATCAATTTATCAATGAAAATGATTATTGGAACCAACCTTCATTTCTGAGTTATAAGGATGTAGGTTTAGACTATCACAGATATTTTCTCGAATTGAGAAAAGGTTCAGATTACAAATTGGTTGTTAAGGAAAGTTCTGAACCATTGCTGATGGATAGTCTTGTATTGCAATTTTTGAAAGTGACTCATTACAATGATTCCGTGTTGGTGCAGTATAATCACTGACCTTTGATGAATCCATCTCTCTTATACTCAGGATCAGGATAACTGTAAAATCCCTGCCCTGTTTTGGTACCTAAATGGCCAGCATCAATGAATGTTTGTAAATAATCAGCAAACCTTTTACTATTTTCATCGCGCATACTGTTGGTTACACGCCATGCAGTATCCAATCCGATTGAGTCAATAATAGCAAACGGGCCCATGTCCATTTTAAAATTTCCCATCCAACTGCGGTCTACATCCTGGAAACTTGATACTCCGGAAGTTACCAAATGTCCAGCCGTTCCAATAATCGACAAAAGCATTGCGTTGAAAATATAACCCGGAGATTCTTTTCTGATAATGACAGGAGTCTGATTCAACTTTTTGCTCAGATCTTCCAGAAGAGGTATAATCCATTCTTGAGTCCTTTCATGGGGCATGATATCTACCACATTGGCATAAAAAACATCATGGAAATGAAATGCACAAAATAGCTCAGGCCGACCAGTTTCATCAGCCATCCAGGAAGATAACAGGTATGAAGTGTTGGTTGTAAATATGGTGTCTGGTGGACACAGCTCCCCAATCTCTTTCCAGATCTTCTTCTTAAGATCCAGGTCTTCTGGAACAGACTCATTCACTAAATCCGGATCTTTACATGCTTCAGCAAGGTCTGTTGTCCAGCTGATTTTTTGTGCAATAGATTCATACTCTGTGTTCGTCACTTTCCCAGCTTTGCTCAGCTTTTTGAAGATGCCGAACTGAAAATCTTTGGCTTTATCTAAAACATCATCTGAAATATCATAAATGGTAACTTCAAAGCCACTCATTGCAGCTTGTAGCCCTATTCTTAAACCCATTGTGCCTGCTCCCAGGATGAGAATTTTCTGTATGTCGTTAAGTGTTCTTTCGTTTGAGGCCATGATCAATAGAAGTTGCTGATTCGATTATTCTTAATGGCCATTTGAGTATTCTTACCACAAGCGTCAATCACATGAATCAGTGCAGCAAACCGAGGATCGTTGGTCAAGCCCTTCTTAAATCGTGCATATATCTGCTGACCAATTACAGCAACTTTGAAGCAGCCAAAGACATAGTAGAAGATGATATCATCAATGTCCGATTTGGTCAAGTCCTGATAATGCTTTATGACTCCTTCACGAGTTAGATTACCGGGCATCCAGGTTAAATTGAATGCTTTGAGTGCTGGGTGATCGTTTTCTTCGCACCAGTAGGCCAGACTAGTTCCAAGATCCATTAATGGGTGACCAACTGTAGCCATTTCCCAATCTAGCACAGCTTTTATGGAATATGGAGACTCTGTAGTTAAGACCAGGTTGTCGTACTTAAAATCATTATGGATGAAGGAAGCTTTATTAATACTGCTGTTTCCCTCATTTGATTTAACCCAATCACCAAGCCATTCAGCAGTGGCTTCCATTTCTTTGAGTTCGTCTGTTTTGGCATTGAAATACCGCTTTACCCAGCCTTCAACTTGTCGCTGAACATATCCTTCTGGTTTTCCCATTAGAGCCAATCCGGTTTCCTGTAGGTCCAATTGATGGAGTTTAGATAAAAGCTCAATTGAGGAATGAGAAATTGATTGGAAGAATTCCGAGTTCAGTTCAACTCCTTTTGGTGGTTGAGCTCTTAGAATCATCCCGGTAATTCTCTCCATGATGTAGAACGGAGTACCAATTAAATTTTGATCAGCCTCAAAAGCCACAGTGTTTGGAACAAATGGAAATACCGGTTTCAGTGCCGATAAAACCTTGAATTCCCTCTCCATATCATGTCCGCCTTTGATATTTGCACCATGGGGTGGTTTTCTGAGAACGAACTCCCCTTCATTGGTTTCAAGCAGATAGGTCAGGTTAGAATAACCACTTGGGAATTGCTTGATCCCTTTTAGCTCGATCGTATTACCAATTGTTCTTTTTAAAAATTGATCCAGGATCTCCGAATTCAATTCTTCGCCTGCTCTAATGGATACTGCGCTATCAATTGTAGATTTACTCATTTTACCACCAGTTTAAATGCCGTATTGTTTCAGGATGTTTTTCGCTAAGGAAGACTTATGAACCTCATCCGGTCCATCATAAATTCTTGCTCCTCGTTCATGTCGGTACCAAAATGATAGCACCGTGTCTTCTGTAATACCTAATGCTCCATGAGTTTGAATTGCCCGGTCCAGCACTTTCATCAGAATATCCGCTACATAGAATTTGATTGTTGAAATGTCTAATCTTGCGGCTTTTGTGCCTACTTCATCAAGTTTTTTAGCGGCATGTAATACCATATAGCGAGCAGCATTGATTTCCGCTCTGCTTTCAGCTATCCAATTCTGAATAGTCTGTTGATGACCTAATTTCTTTCCGGGTGCCAATTCTCTGGTGGCAGCTCTTCTACACATCATGTCAAAAGCACGCTCAGAAATACCTATCCAACGCATACAATGATGAATTCTTCCAGGTCCCAATCGCTCTTGAGCTAAAACAAAGCCAGCTCCTTCCTCACCAACAAGGTTTTCCTGGGGGACAACACAGTTCTCATACCTGATTTCAGCATGGCTTATATATCCATCTCCAACCTCACCCATTATTGGAATATTCCTAACCAGATTGAAACCGGGAGTATCTGTTGGAACGATAATCATTGAAGCTCTTTGATATGGTCCTGCTTCGGGATTTGTTACTGCCATTACCACAGCAAAAGCGGAACCGTCAGCTGATGAAGTGAACCACTTATGTCCGTTGATGACGTAATTTTCACCCTGTTTCTCTGCGACCGTTCCCATCATTACAGGATTTGATCCGGCATATTCCGGTTCTGTCATGGAGAAACAACTTCTGATCTCGCCATCCATCAATGGTTTGAGGTATTGATCCTTTATGGCTGGGGAAGCATATTTTTCCAAAAGCTCCATGTTTCCGATATCAGGTGCCTGGCAGTTGAAAACATAGTGTCCCAGAGGGCTTTTCGCCATCTCTTCACTCAAAATTGCAAATTCCATCATATTCAATCCCAAGCCACCATCATGAACCGATAAATGGGGAGCCCAAAGTCCCAGTGATTTAACTCGATTTCTCAAGTCATTGAGTACATCTTGAGATTCAGAAAATGGTTTGCTTAATATTTCCAGCTCTTTGGGAATAAGCTCTTCTTCAATGAATTTTTTAACCTGAGGGCCTAATTCCCTTACTTTCTCAGTTACAAACAAATCAATCATAACTGCTTAGATTGTATATCCACCATCAGCCGTAAATTCCTGGCCCGTACAGAAAGATGAAGCATCAGATGCCAGGAACAGCGCTAAGCCAGCGATATCAATTGGTTCTGCCACTTGAGGAAGTGCCTGTTTCGCCAATACATGTTTTAAGATATGCTCATTACTGGTAAGCGCTTCACTAAATTTCGTTTTGATGAGCCCCGGACAGATTGTATTAGCACGGATACCATCATGTCCCCATTCTCTAGCAAGTACCTTAGACAAGGTGATGAGTGCGGATTTACTCACGCTATATAAACCAAGGCCCTGACCTGGCGTGATTCCTTCGATACTACTTATGTTGATAACAGATCCACCATTTTTTTTCAAATGTGGGTAAGCCAGTGTTGCCAATTCCCATGGGCCCTTTACATTAACCCCCATAATTTTATCGAAAGCACCTCCATCAGCATCCTGTATATTTCCAAAGATTGGATTAGTAGCTGCATTATTGACAATCACATCAATTCCTCCGAATCTTTTCACTGTTTCTTCTACCAGATTTTGAATTTGACTACTGTCTCCCATATGGCAGGCTATAGCTGCAACAGTTAGTCCTTCGTTTTCAAATTCCTTGGCCACCTCATCAACAGCTTCTTGTTTTCTGCTGGAGATTACCACTTTGGCTCCTTGCTGTGCGAAAGCCTTTGCTATGGCCAAACCAATTCCTTTTGAGGAACCTGTAACGATGGCCGTTTTGCCTGTTAGATCAAATTTTTGGGATATGTTCATTTTTTTGACTTTGAGTCGAGTTTATTTCTTAAATTAGAGAAGAAATTCTAATAAACGCAAGTAATTACTCAATTAAGGCTATTATTATTCGACTTTGGGTCAAATTATGGTAAAGGATAAACGAACTATAAAGGAGAATTCAATCATTGATGCTGCTGAAAGGGTTTTTTTTCAGAAAGGATATTCTGCAGCAAAAATGGAAGAGGTTGCTAAGGAAGCTGGTATGAGTAAACCTTCCCTTTACTTCTACTTTCAAAGCAAGGAGGAGCTTTATATGGCCATTACTTTCAGGGCTTTTCAACTTTTGACTGATATCTATTACAAAATCATTCGAGAGACAAGCGAATTGAATGGTGCGGATAGAGTGATCAAAATAATGGAAGGTTATATTGACTATAGCGAGAAGCATTTTTTCTACCATGAAGCATTGTTTGACTATTTATCACTGGTGAGAAATATGAATAAGCTTAGTGGTGCTGATCAGAATAAAGTGAAAAGTATCTATTATCAGAGAATTCAGGATGTGCATAATTTGCCCGTTTCTATTGTTGTAAAGGAGATTGAAAGTGGTAAATCAGATGGAAGTATAACCAATCCTGAAAGCTCAGAGACCATTTACCTAACTGCCTGGGCAATTGTCGCTGGGTATATTAAGCTTAGTATTTATGGAGGAGGTGAGACGATTCATCATGTGTCCTTGAAGGATTGGAAACGGTATATTATTAAGTTGACAAGGGAGTTGTTGAGTCAGAAGTTGAATTGATGTTAAGTAGGTTTTTAACCGGCCAGGAGGCCGTGGAGATATGTGTCACTCGGTGAAACCGAGCGACTGTTAATGATGGTGTAGAAATAAAGCTATTTTTTTTGTGTTTTTCTTGAATAATTAAAACACCTCCTTATCTTTGCAGTCCGTTTGAGTGAATCACACGGAAAAGTTCTTTTAAAAACAAGCGAAAGTAGCTCAGCTGGTAGAGCACAACCTTGCCAAGGTTGGGGTCGCGGGTTCGAATCCCGTCTTTCGCTCTCAAGAAATGGTCCCGATATCCTCGGGATTATTTTTTTGACAACTAGCCAATAGTTGCTCGCCGGGATGGTGGAATTGGTAGACACGCAAGACTTAAAATCTTGTGTCCTTTAGGACGTGTGGGTTCAAGTCCCACTCCTGGTACAAAAAAGCTTCGAGAAATCGAGGCTTTTTTTGTTATAGGCATCTAAGAATAATATGTAAATTGGGTTAAACTAATTTACGCTAATAATGAAAGATGAGATTAAAACTGTTGCTCAGCAAATGATTAATTTGGCAAGCGACAGACTGAGAAACCCATTTTTCGTCACGTTTCTCGCTACCTGGATTCCATTTAACTGGAAGTTGCTGCTTTACTTGATTTTATCAGAGGAACCAATCAAAGAAAGAATTGCTTTTGCAACTTCAGAATTTTTAGATGGAACATTCTATTCTGATTTATGGATACCTATCCTAATAGCGGCTTCATATGTTGCTTTATTACCCTATTTAATGTTGGGATTGGAGAAACTGCAAAATAGTGCAAGCGTTGGAAGATTGGTCTTGAAGCGTAAACAAATTCACAGCGAAATGGATCATAGAATTTCGTTAGCTGATAAGGAATTTACTTACGAACAAAAGAGAAGTGGGGCTGCTACAATCAAAGAATTGAATGATAAAATTGAAGTTTTAGTTGCAGAAAAGGAAGAGCTTCAAAACGAAGTATATAAATTAAATGATGAGGTACTTCCACTTCAAGAAGAAATCTCCAAACTGGAAGAAACTAACAGAAACCTCAGATTAAAATTAAATGTTGTCACTATCAATTTCGCTACTTATGGAGATACTGACGTTACTAGAAAAGTAAAAGAAACACAAAATCTAAATGGTTTAGAATTTGAAGTGAGTAATGACTTTTTTGGGTTTGACCCTAAACCAGAAACCCCTAAAGTTGCAATTATAGAATATGTGCACGAAAACAGTGTTAAAACAGTTGAAGTCCCTGAAGGGCAGGTATTAAAAATTCCACCAATATGACATCCCATCGAGATCTAATTGAAGAATGCTATACCAGAGTCTGGTTGTACCGACCCAATAAATAATTGATTTCCACGAATTAACAATTCTTGACTGAAACTATATCCGTCAGAGGACTCAAATGAAATTTGAATTGAGTCATAATCTTGAAATGCGGACTTAGGAATAACAAAATCAGCAGTTACTTCCAGAACTTGTAGATATCTACTGTTAAAGTTACCACCAGAAGTAGAAAATGAGAATCGATCGTGACTAGATGATAGCTTTGTGATTTTTAACTCTTTGCCCAATATCTGTAGACTGAAACGTAATTCTTCAGAATTAAAATTGTATCGGTATATATGTAATGTTGGGTCAATTTTGTCACTGTTGATAAGGAAATTAAAACTATTTGCCTCCTTAGTGAGCTGAACTAGTTCCTCATGAGCAGAAGTTGATTGGGCAAGCTGTTCTCTAGTTTTTTCCAGCTCCTCGCGCTGGAGACCTAATTCTTCCTTTTGCATGTACGATGTGTAAATTAAAAATGCAAATGCCAAAGCAGTGAATAGGGAGTTTACAACCCCAAAACTGTCTCCAATTCCAGCGGCAGAAGAAGGTTTACCGAATATTAGGATCGATGTAGCGGTGAAGGCAAACCAGACAATAATCGCCAAAATAATCCATGCTATTAATTTCTTTTGACTCAAGCGAAAAAAGTTTAATTTTTGAAGATAGAAATATACTTATTTGTTTGCTGTACCAATCATACTAAAAGATATTAATTCGAATTCTCAAAAGTATCCTCAAAATACTTCACCCATTTTCCATCTATTAGCTTTTCACCATATTCTCTAAACTTATTCTCTTCCGGGCTTTCAAAAATAAATCTTCTCTCATCAGAACTGTTCACCACAAACTTGCCATCAACCAATTCAGCCGGAAGCTTGCGTGCTCCTCGTTTTGAAAAGGGATTGTAATAGTAGGTTTGATCCTCTTCATCATAGTAGATGATGGTATGAAGTTGTAAGGTTTCTGAATTCAACTCGACCACCAAAATATGCTGATCCAGATCATAACTTATTCTTTCGAATGCTGGCCCTTCTGATTTAAGGTTTCCATTGTCATCAAAAGACCTGGACGTACCTACCCATTCTCCAACCAAAAAGCTGAGCTGCCGCATCTTTTCTTTTTTAACCGATTGGGCATATGCTAAATTCGAAAATGAAATAAGGGCTAGTAGAAGGAATGATCCAATAATGTTTTTCCTTTTCATATGTTGGCTTAATCATTGTTTTTGGCAATGAAACAAATCTATGAATAGGAACCAAATCGTTAATTTCTTTTAGTTGGTCTGAAAACAGGGAATCCGTCGTGCATTTGGTTATTGGTGAGTTGTTTGAGTTGCTTTCCATCTATAGAAACTACAAATATCTCTCTTCCATTCTTGGTGTTTCCACTGAATACTACCCACTTCCCGTCTGGTGAAAAAGACGCCTTGTACTGCAAACAAGCATTCCATCCTTCATCCAATTTTAGATTTTCTCCTCTCAGCATACCTTTTTCTTTCATTAATTCGTCATGAACTAATCTTCTTATTCCGCTTCCATCCCGATTCATAATGAAGGGTTCAAATCCACTATCTTTATCTGAATAAAACAACACCTGAGAGCCATCAGGAGACCAGCTGGGAGCAAGTGCCTCAAATCCTGAAGTAATTTGATTGGTCCGACTTTCTTCTTTGTTGATGATGGCAATATTACTTGAGTTGTTTTTCCACATGGTAAAGACAATATCTCCATTGATTGACACTTCTGGCTGTGTTTCACCACGATCCGGAGTATTGGTGATGCGCTGGACTCTGCTGCTGGACACATCTACTTTAAATAAATCACCTCCCTGGGAATAGTATACAAACTTTCCGGTTTCGTCATAGGTCGGGTCAAACTCATAGGCGCTTGTTCCACTTCCTGCTTCATTTAGCCTTCTGGCACCTTGACCATCGGCACGCATCGTCCATATTCTCCAACCTCCTCTGCGATAAGATTCAAATGTTAAATGTTGACCGTCTTTTGACCAGTTGGGATAATGGTCAGGTCTAATGCCGGATTGACCTAGTTGTTGCACATCTGATCCATCTCCCTTCATGGTGTAAAGATGACCTTTGGAACCTTCTTTATTTGACTGAAAGAATACAATCTCGAATGATGCCAGATCATTTTGGGCCGACAGCTGGAAACAGCCGATCATTGATAGTATTAGCACATATCTTACCATAGCAAACTTTTTTATTTAATGCTACGGACCTATTTACTGCCTGGAGATTATTTTGGGATCAGGAGTTTAAATTGTGATGAAAAGTACTTTTTAATCCAGTTTTAGAGCTTTTAGCTCTTTTTCAGGATAAATAGTTGCGCGATCAATGTGGACGAGGATTTCTTTAGTTCCAGGTGCAGAATGGAGTTTTGATTTATGAACATATGTGCTGCCAGGACCAAATGGAGGTTGAGGAAAAAGCACTATTCTTTCCGATCCTATTTTCTTTTCATCATCCCGGAATTCTACAATAGTTACAACAGTTGAATAATATGATATTTCAGCATCATTGCTTATTGTAAATTCAATTGTACTAAAGTCTGAATTAGTCTCGTGGAAATTTACATGAATGAAGTTTTCAGGATTTTCGGTTTCCAGCTTAACCTGATTTTCAGAATTGGAACAGGTGAATACGAGGAATAACAGACAAACAGGTATGATTTTCATAAGACTACTTTTCAATCATAACGTGTTTGCAAGTCAATAAATTATCCTTTTAAAAATTGAGTCCTGACCCTTTCTTCAATTCCTCATTCACAGTTTTGTACTTTGGACCAGTAAGCGCTTCACTAATCTTTTGAGCATCATCAGAGCCAGAAACTAATCGGCTGAATTCTACATCCAACTCATTCAGAGAGAAATGATCACCGGAAATCCAGCCTTCTTTTTGTTTCTTAATTCCGAAGGTTTTGGCTGTCACAAAAAATCTACCATTTACCGTGTCTTTTTTAGTCACTGCAATGATGTCCATTGGATTCAGTGCATCAAAAGGATATTTCGTTTTAGAATCTTTGAAAAGAGGAGCTTTGCTGATTATTGTACCGGCAGTTGCACCTTCAATTACATATTTTCTCTCGACCCATCCTTCTTTACCATCTTCCCTTACGACATGAACGTATTCATATGGGCGACTTAAGGTTGAATCTGTATCAGTGCTATAGCTCCCAGTGGAATATATCTTAGTTCCAAGTGGTAATTTTTTAATGTATTTAAATCGTTTTTTGGGCTCTCGTTTAATTAGTAAGGAATCTCTAAGGTTAACCGAAGCTAGTTTCGGGATTTTCTTACAGTCAAACTTTCCTAATGAATCGATTGTGCATTTTTCGGTGTATTGATCTGGAATAAATTGATTTCTGAATTGTTTGTGGTAAACTATTTGAAGCTCATTGAACATTGAATATTTAAAATCCAAGGTTTCTGATCCGTCCATTGGACAGTTTCGGAAAGCGACCTTTTTATAATCAAGGACCTCTCTTCTTCGAGTGTTAAACATATACATTTCTGTACCACATGCTTCACCAGGATTTACTACTATGGAAAAGGTTGTAATCGGCAATTGCTCATACATGGTATACAAAAAGTACTGATTTTCCTTGATCTGCTGTTGGGAGTGAATATTACTAAATAGCGTAGCAATATTGACGCTATCCTTCATCTCATTCATTTCTACATAGGGAAGTTCCTGCAAGACAAACTCGTCATGTCTGTAAACCAGGAAGTCTGTGCTATATAAATCCCAGTCCACCGGTCCACAACTAATAAGGGTCAAGGAGAGAACTAAAATTGTAAGAAGGTTTTTCATGGAAGTTGGTGTTTACCTTCTTAATTTATCGAATTTTTAATTGGCACTCAAGTTTTCGAGTAGTTCGCCGGGAACTGGTTGTGTTTCTACGTTTATTATAGCCTGTTTAGAAGAATTCAGAATTAGGCTCGTAGTTCGCTTTGCTTGGTTTATTTGGTATTTGAACCAGAGTCTTATTGGAATATGAATTGCAGAAGTGATTAGAAGCGCCATCAACATTACCGATACAAATTCATGAAAGAAGATTTCCACAAAGTTGTTATCAAGATTAATCAACGCCTGACCTACGTTTGTGACATCATAATAAAATGAGCAGACATGCAGCATCACCACATACGTGATCAGAAATAGCCGATTGGCATACTTCAGATAGTATTTTCCCATTGCCATAATGTTAGTTCCCAGTACAAATTTAGTAATTTTCCTCCTGAACCAGAACGACTTATGAAAATCATTGCGATATCAGACACACACGGGCAACACCACCAACTGAAACTTCCTGAAGGAGATATGATTATTCATGCAGGAGACATTACCAGAAGTGGAAAGGAGTCGCAGGTGAAGGAGTTCTTGCTTTGGTTCAGTAAGCAGCCTCATCGCTATAAGGTTTTTGTGGCTGGGAATCACGATTGGTACTTTGAAAGAGAAGAGGCTCCAGTTATTAAAGAGCAAATTCCTGAGGGGATTATTTATTTGAATGATGAGGGCATAGAAATTGAAGGGATCAAAATTTGGGGTTCCCCTATTCAACCCTGGTTTTTGGACTGGGCATTTAATCGACAAAGAGGTGTGGACATACAAAAGCATTGGGACCTGATTCCAGAGAATTCTGATATTGTAGTAACTCATGGTCCGGTTTATGGCTATCAGGATATGACGGTGAGGAATGAAAAAGTAGGATGTGAGGATTTGTTGAAAACCATTCAAAAGATCAAACCCAAATACCATATCTCAGGGCATATCCATGAAGGGTACGGTCAGTCTTCAGATGGAATTACTGAGTATGTAAATGCTAGTGTGCTTAATGAAAGTTATCAATTGGTTAATGAACCTATTTGCTTTGATTTTTAGCTGTTGGCTTTTAGCTATTTAGCTGTTAGCTCTTATTTATAGCCAAATAGTTCTCTTTGTACAGACTTCTCATAAGATTCTTCAACTAGTAGCATATTGGTAACTTTGAATTTCAGGTTTAGCTACTTTACTACGTATAAGGCCAAATAGCTAACAGCCAAATTAGCCAATCAAAATAGACTTCCTTGTGATTCTTCTAGTTCTGAGTAATAATGGTAGTTCTGTATCTCTGGAACATTACCAATATATACCCGATTCAGTTTCTTGTTTGGTTTAATAGGCTCACATGGATGGTATTTTAGAGCGTCATCCGGTAAAGGTTTAATCACTCTGTCGGCAAGGCTCTCCCATTCTCCATCCAACCATTCGCTTTCCGTTTCTTTGGTGATGACAAGCATCATTCTTGATTCTGCACTGTATGCCGGTTCATTGTGTAGCCATGCCATTTCTTTGTTGGCTCTTGTAGTTACGATGGATACCGTATTTCTTTCAATTCCATCTTTCTTGAAGTTCTGCCAAATACCTCCGACAGTAAATGGATTCCCATCCTGCATCTGTACAAAATATGGATAGGAAACTCCACCTTTATGATGAAAATCGAAGAATCCATCAATCATGATCAGGCATCTTCTGTTCCTGGCGGAATCCTTATAGGTGAAGGATTTAAACATATTATCATCCCGGCAATTCAATGTGTTTAGCTTGCTGTAAGCCATAGGAATAAATGGCCAGCTAAATATTTGAATCTTATCCGGGTCCTGATTAGTAATGACAGGAAGGCTTGGTTCTGTGAATCCACTGACGTGATAAGTAGGAGGTAAACGTTTTTTAATATCTTCCCAATCTTCCTGTTTTCCATACCTTTTGGCATAGTCCAGGGCTTTCTTTGTCATGGTGGCAACATCGTAACACATGTATTAAAGATAGTATCTAAATCACACAGAGATGTGTACTTTAGAATATTTTTGATTAATTATACGATGGCAATTTGAACCAAACGCTTTCTTATGAAAACTTCCAACGTAGGGTGGACTCTGATAATAGCTTCTATGTCGGTTATTATTTTGATATATGGAAAAAGCATTTTGCTGCCGGTAGTACTGGCTGTGATAGTTTGGTATATTTTAAAATCGGTTCGGGATCAGGTTAAGAAACTGAGAATCAAACATAGAAGACTACCGGTTTGGTTGAGTAATGTGATTTCATTTGTTTTGGTATTCCTTGTTATGGGGGTTACTGGAAGATTATTATCGAACAGTATAGTCAACTTATCGAAAAACCTGCCTCTTTATGAGGAAAACATCAATCACATCACTTTGGAGTTGAATAACTTACTTAATATTGATATTGTAAGTTGGGGCAAAGACTATTTCAAAGACTTTGATTTCAGCGGGATCTTACAGAGTGTATTTAACGGGATTAGTAATCTTTTTGCAGATGCCTTCCTTGTATTACTCTATGTAGTTTTCCTAATGCTGGAAGAAGTAGCTTTCCCTATGAAATTAAAAGGAATATTCTCTACACCAGAGAAATTTGAAGAGGCACATAAGATGTTGGACGAACTAAACACATCAATTAACAGGTATGTGGTATTAAAGACTGTGATCAGTTTAATTACTGGTGCACTGAGCTTTATTGCGCTGCTTATTATTGGAGTAGATTCACCATTCTTCTGGGCATTTCTGATATTCCTTCTCAATTACATCCCAACAATTGGTTCCTTGATAGCTACCATGTTTCCTGCTCTTATGGCAATGCTTCAAACTGGAGAATTCACTCCTTTTCTGTTAGTATTAGCTAGTGTTGGAGCAATTCAAGTATTGGTTGGGAATGTATTAGAGCCAAAAATGATGGGAGATTCTCTGAATATTAGTTCTTTAGTAGTGCTGATCGCTTTGGCATTCTGGGGTACCCTTTGGGGAATTACAGGAATGATATTGAGTGTTCCGGTAACAGTGATGATGATCATTGTGTTTGCAAAATTTAAGTCAACAAGAAACGTAGCAATAATGCTTTCAGGTAATGGAAGAGTTTGAAGAACAGGAAGCATATAAATTCATAAGGAATACCAGCAAACTGCTGAATATCCTGCTCCGCCATAAACCGGAACAGGCACATCTTGAATTGGATCGTAACGGATGGACGGATGTTCGTCAGATGATCTCTAAGGTGAGCAGATCTCATTATCCGATTGATTTTGAGTTGGTGAAACACATTGTTTTTACCAATGACAAAAGGAGGTTCATGTTTAATGAAGACCTTACAAAGATCAGAGCCACACCTGGTGATGGTGTTGTGTTTGATCTTGGACTATTGCCTGTTGTGCCACCTGAATTTCTTTATTACGGGGCATCTGCAATGTTTTTGGATGATATCGCCAAATGGGGTATCAATAAAATGAACAAACAGTACGTTCATTTATCACCAGATGCTGATACTGCTATGACTGCTGCTGCAAAAAGAATTGGTCCGGTTCCGTTAAAAATTGCAGCACTGGAAATGTACGAAAACCAGATTCTATTCTATCAATCTGACTTTGATGTGTGGCTCACAGATCATGTTCCTAGTCAGTATGTTTCTATGGAGTAAAAATGACTTGCTAAATTGATTCAATAATCATTACTTAGCACCCTAACTCCAATTTTCTCTATGATAAATCTCGCTGTAGACGCGGTTGTTTTTGGTTATACTTCGGAAGATGGTCTTTCTGTATTGTTGATACAAAGAAAAATCCCTCCTTTTGAAGGCGAATGGGCCTTGCCTGGAGGGCTTGTGAAAGAGAATGAGTCACTGGATGAGGCTGTTATGAGAGAGCTTAAAGAGGAAACCGGAGTTTCAATCAATTATCTGGAGCAGCTTTATACATTTGGAGAGCCTAAGAGAGATCCTAGAAATAGAGTAGTGTCAGTGGCTTATTACGGTTTGGTAAGACCAGATGTATTTCATTTACTAGCTGATACCGATGCACTGGAAGCTGCCTGGTTTAACCTTGATGAGTTGCCCAAACTTGCTTTTGATCATCAAAATATTCTAAACTTAGCCAGAGTAAGGTTAAAAGGGAAAATAACTTACGAGCCAATCGGGTTTGAACTACTGGATAAGAAGTTTCCATTCTCCGAATTAGAGAAATTATACCAGACTGTTCTGGACAAACCAATAGATCGTAGAAACTTCAAAAAGAAGATCATGAGCTATGATTTTCTGGAAGAAACGACGGAAAAGCAAGTCCTTAAAGGAGCTGGAAGACCTGGTAACTTGTTCAAATTCAATGAAAAGAAGTACCTGGACCTCAAGAAAAAAGGAATCAACATAGACCTGTAAACCAACTAGTTACAATTAATTAATGTAAAAATTACGCAAAATATTTTGATATGCTAAACCTGTGCCTTTTATTTGCGTATATATAACACAAATTAACAATTGAAATAAGATGGAAACTAATACTGGAGTAATCATAGCAAGATTTCAAACACCATTCCTTCATGAAGGTCACCTTAACTTGATTAAAGAAGTAAGGAATCTTCACAACAAGTTAATTGTGGTACTAGGTGTTGCACCAATTGTAGGAAGCCGAAAAAACCCATATGACTATCACACCAGAGAGAAGATGATCAAGAAGCAGTTTGCTGATGTATTGGTTTTACCATTAAGCGATCACCCAAGCGACTCTGAATGGTCTTCTAATCTGGATAACCTGCTTTCAAGTGCTTTTCCATCAGAGTCTTTTCTATTGTACGGAAGCAGAGATAGTTTCATTCCTTACTATACAGGAAAATTCAATACTGTCGAACTACCAGAACATGGTGACTACAACGCTACTGAATTAAGAAAACAATACGCAGATAAGGTATTTGATTCCAGAGACTTTAGAGCTGGGATATTATATGCTTATCATTTACAATACACCAAAGTATATCCAACTGTGGATATAGCAGTATTCAGAAACAACAAAGGTGAAATACTTCTGGGTAAAAAAGCAATCAACAAAAAATGGCGCCTTGTTGGAGGTTTTGCTGATCCTGAGGATGAGAATTTTGAATTAGCTGCAAAAAGGGAATTACTGGAAGAATGTGGTTCTATTGAAGTGGGAGATATGACTTATGAAATGTCTGCCAAAATCAATGACTGGAGATACCGCAATGAAGCTGACAAGATCATAACAACTGTTTTTAGCTGTGAATTTCAATATGGATCACCTAAAGCTCAGGATGATATTATGGATTTGGAATGGTTTCAGTTTTCAGAGGTCCCGCAGATGATTGAAAAGGATGAGATCTCTCCGGAGCATGTCCAAATCTTCAATCATCTTATCAACAAATACCAGTAATCACTAAAAAAGAAACAACCATGAAAAAGAATAATTTGATATTACTCGCAGATGCATATAAATACTCTCACCACAAACTTTACATGCCAGGAACGACTAAGGTTTATAGTTACCTGGAAAGTAGAGGAGGAAAATTTGACAACACCGTTTTTTATGGATTGCAGTATTTCCTGAAGGAATACCTTGAGGGTTTTGCATTCACTCAGGAAGACCTTGATGAGGCAGAGCCATTCATGAAAGCAGTTTTTGGTAGAGACGATGTTTTTGATAAGAGCAAGTTCCAATATATCCTGGATAAGTATAATGGCAAATTACCTGTTAGGATCATGGCGGTTCCGGAAGGGACACCAGTAGGTACAAACAATGTCTTAATGACCATAGAAAACACCGATCCGGAATGCTTTTGGTTAACGAACTTCTTAGAAACCCTATTAATGCAAGTTTGGTACCCTGCCACTGTTGCAACAATCAGTAGAGAAGTGAAAAAAGTAGTTACTCAATTCTTTGAAGAAACAGCAACTGCCGGAGCAGAAGCAGGAATTGAATATGTCTTAAATGACTTTGGGTTTAGAGGAGTGAGCAGTGTTGAAAGTGCGGGGTTAGGAGGAAGTGCTCATCTGGTTAATTTCAAGGGAAGTGATACGATAGCCGGTTCTGTGGTAGCCAAGAACTATTATAATGCGAAAGAGGTTGTCGGAAATAGCGTTCCAGCTACCGAGCACAGCATTTGTACGCTACTTGGCAAAGAAGGTGAATTAGATATTTACAAGCATGTTCTTGAAACATTTCCTACTGGTATTGTGGCATGTGTTTCGGATAGCTATAATATTTTCAATGCTGTAGAAAAGTACTGGGGAGAAGAACTGAAAGCTCAGGTGCTTGATAGAGAAGGAACTTTGGTAATCAGACCTGATAGTGGAGACCCTGTTATGACATTGTTGGCCATTTTTGAATTGTTATTTAAGCAATTTGGATACACCACCAATGAAAAGGGTTACAAGGTTCTACCACCGCAAGTCAGAGTCATTCAAGGTGATGGGGTCAACTACGATGCTATTAAAGAAATGTATCAGGCTTTGAAAGAAAATAACATCAGTGCGGAAAATCTTGTTCTTGGAATGGGAGGAGCATTGTTACAGAAATTGGATAGAGATACACAGAAATTTGCATTGAAATGCAGCTATGCTGAGATCAATGGAGAATCAGTGAACGTTCAAAAAAGCCCAACGGAAATGGATGCCAATGGTAACATTACAGGTAGCTTTAAAAAGAGCAAGGGAGGTCGTTTGAAGTTGGTAAACCTTAATGGTGAATACCAGACAGTGAAAGAAAACGAGTTGCCAGAGATAAATAATGAATTGGTCACGGTCTTTGAGAATGGTGAAATGGTGAAGGAGTATAACTTTGAAGAGATCAGACAGAATGCGGTTGTTAAGTTTAAAGAAATAGAATTGATATGATAACCAGGGCAATAGAAAAGGCTTTTAGACGGAGAGAAGAAAAACAATGGGAGAAAACCTATTGGGCGATTGATCTTCATGAGACGGTAATTGAACCAAACTGGAGAGTCGGTTCAATTCCTCGCAACTTCTACCCTATGGCCAAAGAATCTTTGCAAATGATCAGCATGCGACCAGACATAGTGACAATCATGTACACTTGTTCGCATCCACATGAAATCAAACAGTATCAGGATTTCTTCGAGTCTCACGAAATCAGATTTGACTATGTGAATGAAAACCCGGAGGTGACCAACAGTGGGTTTGGATTCTATGATCATAAACCATATTTCAATGTCTTATTTGAGGATAAAGCAGGATTTGATGCAGAAGAAGATTGGAAAGATGTGTATGAGTATTTAATATCGCAAGAATATAAAAAAGACCTTTTCCAATGAAACCTCTCCTATTCCATACCACAGATTACAAATACCTTGCAGAAAAAGTATTCACCGCAGGAGACTTTGAAATGGGTGAGGTAGAGGTGGATACTTTCTCTGATGGAGAACGATATCAAAGAATAGCGTCTGAAGTCAATGGAAGAAATGTAGTACTCATTGGAGGGACCACTACGGATGCTGCTACTTTGGAATTGTATGATTTGGCTTCATCACTGGTTAGTTATGGTGCAAATGCTTTGCATCTGGTGATCCCGTATTTCGGATATTCTACCATGGAAAGAGCGGTGAAAACGGGAGAAATTGTAACAGCGAAAACAAGAGCAAGACTTTTTTCTTCAGTACCAAGAAGTAGCAAGGGCAACCATATTTACTTATTTGATCTGCATACGGAAGGTATTCCACATTACTTTGAAAATTCTCTTCACTGTAAGCATGTTTATTGCAAAGACATAGTGATGGAAGTTGCGAAACAATATGGTGGAGATGATTTTGTGCTTGCAAGTACAGATGCGGGAAGAGCAAAATGGGTAGAGTCACTGGCCAATGACATGGGAGTCAATGCTGCATTTGTATTAAAAAGAAGAGTCTCAGGAGATTCAACTGAAGTCACAGCAGTTAATGCTGATGTACAGGATAAAGTAGTTGTCATCTATGATGACATGATTCGCTCTGGTGGAAGCATTGTGAATGCAGCCAGGACTTACAAGGAAGCAGGAGCTTCGGAAATCTATGTCATCACGACACATGGACTTTTTGTAAGCAATGGCTTGGAAAAACTGAGAGATTGTGGTTTGATCAAAAAGGTGATTTGCACGGATACACATTCCAATACTCAGCAATTCAAAGACCCATTTTTAGAAGTGCGCTCTATAGGAAATTTGATTGCTCAGGCCGTGTCATAAATCACGGTTAATCACATTTTTTCCTGAAACTGCAACCATTGTTTTTTTCTTGCATCTTATCAATAAGTCAAAACTCATATTATGATAGATGCACCAATTTCTTTTGCCAGCACTTCCTACAAACAAGGCAGTTTTATGCCCACTCACAGTCACGATTGTTTGTCGATTAGCTTGTTACTGAAGGGGCAGCTTGTGGAAACTGTAGAGGGCAATAAGCTGACTGGTGTTCCAGGTCAATTAGTCTTTAAGCCAATTGGAGTACCACATGAAGACGTGTTTTCATCTAATTGCGAAATGCTCAATCTCAAAATTTATGATGTGAAGCATTTTGGGCTGGAAGAACAGCTAAAGGCATTACCTTGGACCTGGCTGCCGGGAGCGGATTTACTTGGCACCTTTTTGGAAGCCAAAAGAAACTCGAATAATAAGGTTTTGGTAAAGGATCTTATTGATCAGATCACAACCAGGCACGAGCACTCATCAGGTCCACCGCAATGGTTAAAGGAAGTTCAGGACTATATCAATACGTGCTATCAGGAGAGTTTGGAAGTAAAACAGATAGCAAATTCGGTTGGTAAACATCCCGTTTATATTGCCAGAGCATTTCGTAACTATTTTGGAATGTCTATTAAGGAATATCAAAGACATCTGAGGATTCAACATGCCATTGCCTCACTCAACAAAAATGAATCAAAAGGTAGCCAGGTGGCTTATGAAACTGGATATTCCGATCAGAGTCATATGATTCGTGAAATTAGAAAGGAATTGGAATATTCTCCCAAAGAAATTATCAAGCAGCTTCAGGCCTAGGTTTCATTTGTTCTATTTTGGATTGTGTACTGTCATTTCTTTTGCCAAAAAACTAAAAGGTTATGAACTCAAAAACAACAATGATGACAATGCTTGCCTTATTGATAATGTCGGTGGGCTTTGCACAGAAAAAAGCTGAAAAGATTGAACAGTTTGCCAATAAGGCTTTGGAAATGTATCCGCAAATACCAGCATTAGGTATTGCTGCAGTTTCTGGGGATGAGGTGGTTTATGTGAATGGTTTGGGAAAAGCGGATATTGAAAAAAATATTAAAGCAGGCCCTAACACCCCGTTTTATATTGCAAGCTCGACTAAATCTTATGTGGCCATTCTTTCATCGATTCTTGCTGAAGAGGGCAAAATAGATCTTGATAAGTCTCTCAACTCTTACAAGCCCTTCAATACTTTCAAAGACAATTCATTATTTGAAAATGTAACGATCAGAGACTTGTTAGCACATACCAGTGGATTGGAAAATAATTATCTGACTGGAAGGAACGCTTATACTGGTGATTACACAAGTGAGGTGATGATCAATATTCTCGAGAATTACACCACTGCTAAAGAGGATGGAAAGGCCTTTCAATATGACAACCTGGGCTACAACATCTTAGATATTCTATTGCAAGAAGAATTAGGTGCAAAGTGGCAGGATTTGTTGGACGAGAAGTTATTTCAGCCATTAGGGATGACTAAATCCACTGCTTACATTTCCAAAGCAGATTCAGAAGGCTGGAATAAAGCATGGCCATACCTGGGATATGAAGAAGCGAAGAAAAGTTATTTGATGAAAACAGATAAAACTATGCATGCTGCAGGCGGTCTGCTAACTTCTCCAAAAGATGCAGCAACCTGGCTTCAGTTTAATATAAATAACGGGAAGCATGATGGTAAGAAAATATACAAGAAGGATGTTCTTATATCAACCTACAAAACTATTTCTGCGAATGAGCATGAGTATAGTGAGGTATTTGAAGGCACGGGATATGGACTAGGTTGGAGAACAGGCAATTACCAGGAAGAAGATGTGATCTATCATTTTGGAGGTTTCTCCGGGTTCTTTTCACATATTTCATTCTTGCCTGAAAAGAAATTAGGAGTTGCTGTTTTTTCTAATCATTCATCAATTGGATCGAGGGTATCTAATATTGTTGCAGATTATGCTTACGCAGTAATGATGGAGAATGAAAATCGTCAAATGGAATTGGAGAAAGATTTAAACTCTCTTCAGTCAAAAGTGAAGAAGATACAACAGATGGTAGCAAAAGATCTTGAAAAGAGATCCAAGCGAATCTGGCAAATGAGTCTGGACTTTTCGGATTATGAGGGCAAATACCACAGCGAGAAATTAGGATCCTTTGAAGTGACTCCCCAGGATAATAGTTTGAAAGTAGTCGCTGGTAACCTTATTGCAGTTGCTACACCTTTTCCTCATGACGATACCATTAGAGTAGAGTTGGTTCCAGGAACTGGTGAGGTGATTCAATTTAAAGTAGAGGATGGAGTAGTAACGAAGGCCTTCTATTCAAAAGAAGAATTTAAGAAGGTAAAATAGTTTCTCTTTTGATTTTTGAGCAAAAAAAAACCATCATCCATTTGAGTGATGGTTTTTTGCTAACCAAACCGTGGATCTTGCGATCCAACAGTATTCATGTACGAAATTAAGTCGGATAGGTTACCTAATGGGCCAAAAAAACATTATTAGCATGTTAAATATTGATTAAGGCCAGCTAATACAAGCCACTTGTATAAAAAACATGTATTCGGTTTCAGTTTTTATTATTTTCGGTACCCAAACTGAAACTTTTAACATGCGACCCAAACTGATCCTAGGAATATTTTTTCTATTCCCAACTCTAATTTCCTTCTCTCAAGAAAAGAAGCAACTTGACCACAGTGCTTATAAAGAATGGAAAAGAATTGAAGACCATTCAATTTCCAGGGATGGTGAATTCATTTCTTATTACCTAAAGTCAAATGCTGAGGCAAATGATATTTTAATGCTTCATGATCAGCTAGGAAAAACTCTTTTACAATATGAAAGAGGGACAAAACCACAATTTTCATTTTCCAGTGACTACCTGTTTTTCACCATAAATCCCGATCTGGATACACTTAAAGCAAAGCGCCGGGAGAAAGTTAAAAAGGATAAACTGCCGATGGATAGTTTAGCAATTCGCAATCTGAACAATGGGGAGTTACGAAAAATATCAAGGTTGAAATCTTACAAAGTTCCAGAAAAATGGAGTGGCTGGTTTGCTTATCAGTATCTACCAGAAGCAGATTCTACCAATAAAAAACTATTAAAGAAATTAAAGAAGGAGAAGGCATTTCAGTTGGTAATTTCCTCAAATTCTGGTGCATCCAGTTATGAGTATCCAGCTGTTACAGAATATGTGCTATCTGAAAAAGGCGGGAAAATAGCTTTCGTTACAAAAGGGGATTCTACATACAGTGAAGGTGTATATGTATTTGACACGAACAGTGAATCGCTATCACCAATATTCAGAGCAAAAGGGAAATACTATTCATTTTCATGGGATGAAGTTGGTAGTCAATTGACTTTTGTTTCGGATCTAGACACAACAAAGGCACCAATTCATTATCCGAACTTACACTATTGGAAATCAGATTCAGCCATGATTATTGCGAGTGGATCTGAAAACGGTAAGTCTAAAGACCTTTTAATTAGTGAGCATTTCGGTAATCACTTTTCCAAAGATGGCAAAACCCTTTATTTCGGTTACAAAGAGATGCCAATTGTTCAGGACACCTCTCTTCTTGAGGAGGAAATTGTAAATGTTGAAGTTTGGAGCTACCAGGATAAGAAACTTCATACACAACAGAAAATTGACAAAGAAGCAGATTCAAAAAGGTCCTACACTGTTGCGTATGATGTTGGAACTAATCAAATCATTCAATTGGGAAATGCTACAATCACCGAGGTAATTGAATCGGATGAAGGTAATTCTTCAAATCTTTTAGGGATCAATGATCAACCTTATGGTGAAAGAATTAGCTGGGAGGGTTTTCCGTATTATAAGGATTTGTATGCCATTAATAAAGAGACTGGAAGTTCCACTCTTATTAAATCTGAGGTAAGAGGAAGTGGTCAAATGTCTCCTGGAGGTAAATATGCATATTGGTATGATGTTGTAGATAGCGCTTGGTTTACTTACAATTTTGCTACTAAAAAGGAAACTCAAATTACCAACAATTCCCAGGTCCCGTTTTACAATGAAAGACATGACACACCTAGTCATCCCTATCCATATGGAGTGATGACCTGGACCGAAAATGACAACAAGGTACTGATTTACGATCGATGGGACATCTGGCAAGTTGATCCAAATGGAGAATCAGATATGACAAGAATCACTCCTAATGGAAGAGAAAAAGAGATAAAATACAGATATATCAAACTTGATGATGAAGAAAGGTTTGTCAAGTCGGGTCAGAAGCTTCTTTTGGGTGCTTTTTATGAGGGTGATAAGTCTGAAGCAATATTTGAATTGACATTTAAGAAAGGCGCCAAACCTGTAAAGAAAATATCAGGGGATTTCCAATTCGATAATTTCAAGAAGGCTCAGGAAAGCATTGAGATTATTTATAGCAAAGAGAACTTCAACATATTCCCAGACCTATTGATTACCTCGAATGGGTTTAAGAAATCCACTAAAATTTCAAATGTCAACCCACAACAGAAAGATTATAGCTGGGGAAGCATAGAACTTTACAAATGGACTTCCCTGGATGGCCAGGAATTGGAAGGAATGCTTGTGAAACCAGAGAATTTTGATCCAAATAAGAAGTATCCTTTAATGGTTAATTTCTACGAAAAGAGTGCTGATAGACTCAATAATCATAGAGACCCGTTTCCACATAGATCTACCATTAATTACAGTTTCTATGCATCCAGAGGATATGTAATATTTAATCCTGATGTCCATTATAAGGATGGCTATCCAGGAGAAAGTGCGTATAACTGTGTAATATCTGGTATTAACTCACTTATTGAAGATGGATTTGTTGATAAAGATAGAATTGGTGTTCAGGGACATAGCTGGGGTGGTTATCAAGTTGCTTACTTAGTTACGAAAACAGACATTTTCAAATGTGCAGAATCCGGAGCTCCGGTTCCAAATATGATCAGTGCTTACGGTGGAATCAGATGGTGGACTGGATTGAGTAGAATGTTTCAGTATGAGCATACTCAAAGTAGAATCGGAGGAACGCTTTGGGAATACCCTCAAAGATTTATTGAGAACAGTCCAATATTCTATATAGATAAAATAAACACTCCGGTATTAATCATGCACAACGATCAGGATGGTCATGTACCATGGTATCAGGGAATTGAGTTTTTTGTAGCAATGCGAAGGCTAGGGAAACCTAGCTGGTTCCTCAACTATCAAGGTGAGCCACACTGGCCACAGAAACTTCAAAACCGAATTGATTTCAATATCCGAATGCAGCAATACTTTGATCATTATCTTATGGATGCACCTATGCCAAAATGGATGAAAGACGGTGTGCCAGCACTAAAGATGGGTATTGATCAGGGCTTGGATGATTAAAGGCATATGAAAGTTGTCAGGTCTTTTTGACCTGACAACTCCAAAATCTATTGTCTTTTATCTTTTGTCTAACGTCTTTGTTCTCATTCAATACTTAGATCCCAAGTCAAGTCCAAATCAGTATCCCCATCAGAGGATTCTGATGTTTCCGTCTTAACTCCATCAGGTTGATGCTTAAGAATGACTCTAAATGTGCTGGTAGCAGCATCAGCTGTAATCCATGATGTTCTCAAACCAAGTGGCAAACCATTATCATCCTCGTCGCTATAAATAACATTATCGGACCTATCCTCAATATTTCCATCTCCATTTGGAGCCGCAAAGATTCCTCCTTGCCAGCCAAAGAAAAACATGTGTTCCTCAGCTTCTTCCAGAATCTCATCAGTAATACTTTCACCATCAATGCTGTTTTGTAAATCTATGGTCAAGGAATAGGTTGTGTTGGTAGCTAATACAATCGAACCATTAATAGCAAGTTCCTCCGGTCCATCACCGTCCGAATCAATGGCACTAGCAACAATAGACGGTCCTGAAGTTGGTGTGAATGTGAGAGTAACATCAGTTATAATTTCTTCTGGGTTTTCCATTGGTGGTGTATCATCATCACCACATCCTGCAGAAAGTATGATTACGCCAAATAAAGCAATCAAACTAACAATTTTAATATTCATGATTATTCAGTTTATTTCCGATTTCATCTTTTTTATACTCCAACGAATTTATGCAATATTAAACCTGAATTAAAAGCCAGCGTGAAATTGCAACCAATAAGGGGAAATTCTTGTCTGAATTGTATCATAAATGGTTGTTTGGTGCAATCATTTCTAAGATATTTTGTTTTATAATAAACACTAAGTCATTTTCCATGAGAAATCTGTTAACACTTGCATTATTTGTATCGATATTGAGCTTTTCATCATGTAGTGATGATGAAACTCCTTCGGATACTCCAGGTAGTCTTACACTAAGCTTCGACAATATTGTTGGAGATGATCAGGTGATTCTTGCTGAAGAGGGAATAACGGAATATCCACATACTACACTTGGACAGCAAGATTTTAATATCGTCTTATTAAGATATTATGTAAGTCAGGTTACGCTTGAAGGTAGCGATGGTGTGGCTTACGTAGATCCCTTAGCTGTAGGACCCGATCCTGATGATGTTGAAGGCATTTATCTAGTAACAGAAAGACAGACGGTTTCTCACAATATTGTAATTGATAATATTCCAGCAGGAACATATTCAAAAATCAGTTTTCTAATTGGTGTTGATTCAACAGGAATTCAGGAGGGTGCCGCAGGAGGTATCCTGGATCCAGCTGCTGATGCCTGGTTCTGGAATTGGAACGCTGGTTATGTTGCACTGGGAATTGAAGGACAAGCGCCGGAAGCAACTGGCGACCCTGCTGCAAGAACAATGTTGCCAGACAATCCAAATAGCTTTGGCTATCATGTGGGGGGATGGAAAGATGTTCCGGGAAGCATGTTTGTATACAATAACAAAGTGGTAACCTTCAATCTTAGCGAACAACTGACTATTGGAAACGGTTCTAACCCTACTGCGAACATCACAATGGACGTTCAAAAATTAATTGAAGGAATTGATTTCGCCGAAGCAAGTGCATTGCATAGTCCGTTAGCTGGTTCGCCGGTATCGGATAACATTCCGGATGCATTTGAATTGGAGAGTATTGAACAATAATTCTGAGTTTGAATAAACTACTTATATATTTTCTACTATTTACTATTGGTCTGGCCCAGTCCTGCAGCAATGATGATGAAGACCCTGAGCCAGACCTTACTTATACATTTGTCAAACCAGAAAATTTCCCTGAGCCCACCTACACATTCGACAATAATCCAGTAACCCAGGAAGGGTTTGAACTGGGAAGAAGAATATTTTTTGATCCTTTACTGTCTATTGACAATAGTGTGTCATGTGGCAATTGCCATAATCAGGCAGTAGCATTTTCAGATCCACAGCATACATTAAGTATTGGGGTTGATGGAAAAGTGGGAATTCGAAATGCCCCGGCATTGGCCAATATGGCATTTATGGATGAGTTTTTCTGGGATGGTGGAGTTACGCACCTGGATTTTGTTCCTCTCAATGCAATTGAAGCTGACTTTGAAATGGGAGAAGAAATCGCGAATGTCATTGACAAACTCAATAATCATTCTGATTATCCTCAATTATTTAAAGAAGCATTTGATGTTGATACCATCAATACACCAAGGTTGTTGCACGCTCTGTCTCAATATACGGTAATGATGGTTTCAGCAACTTCCAGATACGATAAGTACATCAGGAATGAAGGAGAAGAACTAACTGAAGATGAATTGGCTGGATTGCAGTTATTCGAAACAAAATGCAGTTCATGTCATGAAGGGGCACTGTTTACCGATCAGTCATATAGAAATAATGGATTAGATGAGACATTCGATGATCGTGGAAGGGCAACCATTACGGAGTTGGAATCTGATGAGGGTAAGTTCAAAGTTCCAAGCCTCAGAAATGTGGCCATCACTGACCCTTATATGCACGATGGAAGATTCTTCACCCTGGAACAAGTCCTAAATCATTATAGTGAAGGAGTTTGGGAGTCAGCAACATTGGATGAAGAATTAAGAGGAGATCAATTGGGTATACCTTTAACAGAGACGGAAAAAGCTCAAATCATTGCATTCCTGAATACTCTGACTGATACAGATTTCACCAGAGACCCAAAATTCATCAATCCTCGTTAGGTTTCATTTACCCATATTCCGGTTTCCGATATCACTTTTCCCGATTCACGTATAATCGATGATCAGGCCCATTAGGTGGTCGTAAAATCTTAAAAAACAACTTAAGATATGATACGGACTACACTACTTATGCTGCTATTTTCTACTCACTTGATAGCGCAGGATAGTTTACTTACAGCAACACTTGAAAAGCATTCATTTCCATTTTCACTACAGAATGGCACAATCTCAGGAGAAGGAGCAGAATTATTAATTACTGAAGGAGCATCAAGCCAGTTTTTCTTGATTGGAGAGGATCATGGTTTTGCAGAATTGCCACAACTCACTGCGGCGATCTATAAATCACTTTCTAAGCATGGATACAATCACTATGTTTCAGAGTCAAGCCTTGGTTCATTGCCAGATTTAGAGAGGTTAATAGCTTCCAAGGATTACAAAAAAGCCTTTACAGACTACTATAAAAATCATGAATATGCTATTGCCTTCTACAGTGCCATTGAAGAGACAGAAATGTTGAGAGAAATCTATGACATCAGCGGTGGGAAAGAGAATACCATTTGGGCTGTTGATCAGGAGTTTGTCTTGTCATTGAGGCCACATCTGAAAAGATTGTCTGAAATGGCAACAACAAAAAGTTCTAAGAAATTGGCCGAACAACTCTACAAAGAGTCATTAGAAAATTTTGCAGAAGCTGTTGAAAAGAAGAATCAATCAACAATAGGACTTTTCGGATTTCAGGAAGAGCAGTTTGATAAGCTAAGAACAGCATTTGAAGGAAATTCGGCGGCTCTGGAGTTAATAGAGTTGATGTGGGATAGTAGAGAGATCTATCTTGATAATGGCAGAGATAACTACAAATCGAATGTCGATAGAATTCTGATGATGAAAAGAAACTTCATGGACTTTTATAATAAGGCAATTACCGATGGTGAAGAAACTCCAAAAGCAGTATTCAAAATGGGAGCCACTCATACTTACCGTGGAAGGTCAATGTTGAATATCTATGATATCGGAAATCTTGCTTCAGAACTGGCAGAAGCAAATGGAAGTAAATCGACCCACCTTTTGGTTATCCCAGGAAAAGGTACAGTCAATAGATACATGATCATCAACGGGAAAGAAGCAATGCGAACTCCATATGATGGTTCACAATCACTTGGAAGAATGGGAATTGGTCCAATTTATGGAGCGATGGATGAGCAGGAAATGAGGCTTGTTGACTTACGCCCGGTGAAGAAACTGGTATATCAACGAAAAATTAAGGATCTTGACGATGTATTAGAGAATGTGATTTACAGTTATGATTTCATTCTTCTAATGCCGCAAGTATCAGGATCAACGAGTTATTTGAATGAGTAAATCTAATAATAGAGTTTTGAGGCTTGCAGTCCCCTTTGTTGGGGGACTGTTTTTCTATGTTATGATCGTTGTATTGAGCATGTTCAGAGAACCAGTCGGGTTTGCCTGGTATGGTTTATTATTCGATCTGGTGGCCATGTACTCTATTTCTGAAGTGAATCTTTTAATAGCCAAAAGACTGAAAAGTAAATCGGATTCATGGAATAGCATCCAATTTCTGCTGAAGAGATCATTACTTGGATTATCGGCTGGAACATTCATCTTTTTAGTGCTATATCTCATTTTGAAATCATCTGAAATAATATTTCTGAATGCTAATGATACCATTGGACCACCGCATATCATTGTGACACTTGGAATTGGTTTATTAATAAGTTTCGTGGTATTGGCTTTTCAAATTGGATATGAGTCCATTATGAACTGGCAGCAAAAAACTCTTGAAGCGGAACAGCTCAAGAAAGAAAACCTTGAGATCAGTCTGACGTCTTTAAAAAATCAAATCGATCCACATTTCCTGTTTAATAACCTCAATACACTTCAGGCTTTAATAAATGAAGATAAGGCAGCAGCCAATGAGTTTTTGATTCAGCTCTCTGATACTTATCGCTACTTGTTGGACAGTGGCAAAGAGGATATCATTTCTATCAATCAGGAGCTGGATATAATCCATAAATATGTCAGTATTTTGAAGCATAGGCATGGTGATAATCTCCAAGTCACTATTGACCCACAGATTACGGAAAATGAATATCAGATTGTGCCACTTACTTTGCAAATGGCACTCGAAAATGTGTTTAAGCATAACATTGTCAATTCTGACTATCCAATGCGAGTTGAGTTCAAAGTTGATTCAGATACTAAGCAATTAGTCATTCAAAACAATATCAATCCCGAACCTTCCAATAAGGATTCTTTAGGAATTGGAATTGAAAACCTAAAGGGTAGATATGAATTACTCGGTTATAAAGACTTTGGGGTTGAAAAAAACGAAAAACACTTCACACTGAGAATTCCACTCATTCAAATAGTTTCCTATGCAAGTACTGGTGGTTGAAGATGAAAAAGCAGCATCAAGGAATGTTGTAAGGCTTGTAGAGAAATATCTACCTGAAGCAACCATTCTTCCTGTCTTGGAAAGTAAATCTGCGGCAGTCGGATTTTTAAAAGAAAACAGAGGTGTTGATTTGATATTCCTGGACATCCGTTTAAGTGATGCATTAAGCTTTGAAATTTTTGATGAAGTCTCGGTATCAACTCCTATAATATTTATTACTGCTTATGACCAATACGCAATCAAAGCATTTGAGCTTGAAAGTATTGATTACCTACTGAAACCGATAGATGAGCAAAAATTTGAAAGAAGTATCCAAAGATTCAAAAATAGAACTAGCACCATAATCAATGCAAAAATTCTGGATCAAATAAGACAATTGGATTCCGGGAGTAGCTTCAAATCAAAGTATTTAATAAGGAAAGCAAGTACACTGGTTTCTATCAATGTTGAAGATATTGCTTACTTCTATCGGGAAGGAACCGTAAACCTTGTCACCAATCAAGGAGAAACTTTTCCAACCAATTTTAATCTGGATGCTTTGGAAGCTGAAATTGATCCTAAAAAGTTTTATCGCCTCAATAGGCAATTCTTAGTTCAGGATAAATCAATTTCAATGGTTCATGACTTTTTTAAGTCGAAATTAAAGGTGGATTTGAAGCCCGAAATTGAAATTGATGTAATCGTTAGCCAGGAAAAAGCACCGTTCTTCAAGAAGTGGCTCAACGGGGAATAGTTCTCCCGCTCATCATGTAAAACTTCCCATTTGTAAAATACTAAGGTCACTTCGGATCGCTTTTTCAAACAATATGGTCGATACAAAAGTATCAATGCTGAAATTTGGCAAATATGAAGCGAACTATACTACTGATCCTATTGATCAGTCCAATCATTGTATTCGGACAGCAAAGAGGTAACTGGGGAGGCAACCGTGGAGGAGGTCAGCAAAAAGTGCAGGGAAAAATTACCGGTACGATTACAGATGAAACTACAGGTGCAGCTGTGGAGTTCGCAACATTGGTTCTGAAGGATCCGAAAACTAAGAAAGATGTAACCGGAGGCATTTCGGATGAAAGTGGTGAGTTCAAGTTATATGCTCCCATTGGAACTTACGAATTGCAAATTTTCTTCATTGGATATGATCAACTGAATGTTCCGATCAAAATGACACCTCAATCACCAGATGTAAACTTGGGTAAAGTGAAAATGAAATCCAATTCTACTGAACTGGAAGAGGTAGTTATAGAAGGAGAGAAAGAATTGGTAGAGAGTAAGATTGACAAACTAGTGTACAACGCTGAGCGAGACGTGGCTAATGCTGGTGGGAACGCTGCTGATGTGTTGAGAAGAGCACCACTCCTAAGCGTCGATCTTGATGGAAATGTTTCACTTCGCGGTAGCCAGAATATTCAAATTCTTATTAATGGAAAACCATCCAGCATGATGGCAAGCAGTCCTGCTGATATATTGAGTGTTTTACCAGCGGATGAAATTAAAAGTGTTGAAGTAATCACAACACCATCAGCCAAATATGATGGAGAAGGAAGTGCCGGGATTATTAACATCATTACCAAAAAGAAGAAACTGGAAGGAATTTCCGGCAACATCAATACATCGGTAGGAACTCGACAAAATAACCTCAGAATGGGGTTGAATACTGGTAAGGGTAGATTTGGTTTCAATATGAATGGTGGCTCCTACTTCAGCTGGCCAAGAGAGGGGACTTCAGATTTTGAGAGGCTTGATCAAGTGGAAGGACAAACCAGAAGCTTCACAGAAAATGGGGCCTCAGATTCTTACCGACTTGGATTCTACGGAAGTGGAGGAGCTTTCTATGACTTCAATGCATACAGAAGCATCAACTCTACATTCAGAATAAGAGGATTTAACTTGGGTAATGATGGAAGTTATGTTACCAGATACAATGACCCGATTAATTCTGTAGATCAGAATTATATTAGATATACAGACAACACCAGATTGAATTCAGGCTTTGAGTGGAACATTGATTATACCAATAAATTTGCTGGTAGTCCCGGTAGAGAATTCACTGTTTCCTATAAACTGGATGGAAATGTTAGTAATAACGAATCCCTCATTCAACAAGAAGACTTGATTGGATCAGACATTGAGTTATTCAGAGATGAAATCAATGATAACGAAAGTGACAACCGAGAAAACACATTTCAAATAGACTACACTCATCCTTTTGGAAAACTCGTAACCATCGAAACTGGAGCCAAAATGGTTCTTAGATCCGTAATTAGTGATTATCAATTTGACACGCTGGACCAGGCCAATAATGTTTACGTTTCTGATGCCAGAGGAACAGATGTATTCACCTATAATCAAGACGTAACTGCAGGTTATTTTTCTTCCAATTGGAAGTTTGGTGAAAACTACGGGCTAGTCGCAGGAGTGAGATACGAAAGAACTGATTTTGACGGAAGTTTTGATGAAATCTCAAATGACTTTGCAGATGGCTATGAAAATTTCCTTCCAAGTATCATTTTCAGCAGGAAGCTACCAAAATTCAGAACTCTAAAACTGAGCTATACAAGAAGAATTCAACGTCCTGGCTTAAGATATCTTAATCCATACACTCAACTGGATAATAACAGAAATGTAAGTCTTGGAAACCCTGAAATACTACCAGAGCTCACTGATCAATTCGAAATCAACTATAATACATTCATAAAGAAGTCTGTGGTGAACCTCTCTGTTTATTATAGAAACACAACCGATGTAATTGAAAACTTCTTGGATGTGAATGATGAGGGTGTTTCTGTAACAACTTTCAGAAATATAGGAAAGAGAAATTCTGTGGGTAGTAATCTATTCCTAAGCACAAAGCTTTTTAAAATCTGGACTATAAGAGGAGGCCTTAATGTCTTTACTTACGATGCATCTGGAGTAGTTGATGGTGTAGCGTTATCCAACAACGCTGTATTATTTAGTGGGAATCTTAATACCAATATCACATTTAAAAATGACTGGGTTGTTGATGCAGGAGGGTTTTTCCAGGGAAGAAGGCAAACTCTACAAGGATATAACCAGGCTTTCAGAATATTCTATATGGGAATGAGAAAGCAGATTTGGGATAAGAAAGGAAGTATTGGTTTAAGAATAGTGGAACCATTTGTAGTCAATAAGAAATTCAGAAGCGAGCTGGAAGGCGAAAACTATACGCAGACTAGTGTAAGAGCCATCCCATTCCAGTCATTTGGAATCAACTTCAGCTACAGGTTTGGGAAATTCAAGAGCTCAGGTCAGAGGAGAAGCAAGATTAAGAACGATGACCAGGGTAGTGGTGGAGATGATAGATCGCAAGGGTTTTAGTTTGGAGTTTTGAATTTTGAGTCTTGAGTTATCTACAACTCTAAACTCTAAAACTCACCAAGTCTCCGATAGCAATATCTCCGGATTCTATAATCTTACAGGTTATGCCGCCATGTCCTCGCATTGCGTTATAGCCTCCATGGCCTAGGTTTTCTTCCATTCTTGAGCAAGGATGACACTCTCCAGTGTATTTGAGAATAGTATTTCCAACTTTGAATTCTTTATCTTTCAGCGCCGCTAGATTAATACCCGACACTACAATATTTCTTCTAATTAGACCTGGATCTATTTCTTCCTTGCTAAGCATGGATGCAACGGCAGATAAGTGTTCCTTTTGAATCAGTGTTACTTGTCTTTTACCGTTTTTGCTGCTGTAATGGTCTCCAGCCAAGCCAATTCCAGCTTTAGCTTTTACCGTAGTAACAGAAAGCAATGGAGCCCCGCGGTTTTCTCTAATACCAATCCACTCCACGGTCCCACTCTGTGCAAACTGACTGGTGAGGTAAGCGATTGATTTTTTTTCTATTCCCAACATGTATTAAATCTAAGAAGAATTCGAACAGAAGACAAAGGCAGTCGTCATCCAGAAGACTGAATGACGACTTAATATTTAAAATGCGTACTGCCAACCTATAATCATATTAGAACCCCTTTTCATTTGAGTTCCATTTAAATCCTGCATTATTGGAAGGCCATATTCTAAGGCAATTCTATGTCCTTTGAAAAAACCTGAAGGGATCATGATGTTAGTCCCCAAATAGCCATTAATGAAATTCCCACCGAAATTCTCAGTAACCACAGTAGGAACCATCATTAGGTTCATATAAGATTCATCTACTCCTGATATTGAATCCTCATTGGTGAAAGAAACTCTGGTCGAAAGTCCAATCCAATGAGCCAACTCATAACCAAACCATCCCTGAGCATTAAACTGATTGCCAAACGAGTAACCCCTGTCATTCTCACCAATTCTGAATTGACCCGATGTTTGAGCTCCCCAAGACAGTTTGTTGTTTTCTGCTGAGTAATTAATTCCTGGATTTAAACTCCAAGTACCTAATCCAATTTGCATAGGATACGGTAGTTGTGCCGCATCCGGTTCGCTAGCAGGAGTAACATCAGTTTCATCAATGCTCCCGGTAGGGATGGAAGTAGTAAAATTCATATGAAACTTATGATTTCCTTTCTTCATTAAATCATATAGAAATGAAATTTTGGTGTCTCCTAAACCTCCAGAATTAGTTGTGAAGTTCATATTCATTCTTGTGAGGTGATCCATTGAATTATCGTAGTAATTGACCATTCCCATTACCGTTAGTTTACTGGATAAGCCATACATGAATCCCAACATATGCATGTTCATATTCATTGATAATGGTGTCACCATATAATCATTCAACACTTCTTCATTGCTGAGATCTGATGTTCCGGTTCGCATATCTTCCATATTCATTCTCATGTATCTGTATGAAAGCATGAACTCTCCTTTTCCATGCGTATGATCTCCCATCACACCAATTGGTGCATGATTATTAGCTGTACTGCTTCCTTTTTGAGCAATAGCATTACATGTAAGCACTATGCCTACAATTAGGTATATATATTTCATTGTTTGTTTTGTTAGTGTATTAAAAAGTCAACTTTAGCTGGTTGTCTTCTACACTAATGATGGAGGGAGCTCAGCCACATCGAAATAACGCTCGTAATCTCTCCTTATGTAAGGTTTTCTCTGAGATTCTTTGGTAATCTCAACTGCTTCAAGTTCAAAAAGCTTTACAAAACCAATTGGATAATCCTTCATTTCGAATTGTAATGGAGGAAACGAGCTGTTTTCGGATTGTGATTCTTTAATTTTTTGGGAAAGGAAACAGGATCCTCCACAAACGGTGATTGGTTGATCTTTATTAATACAAAGAAATTCCTGAATGTAATCTTTACGCAATTCAAACTCAATAAATGGTTCAATTGGCTTAAGCATGCCTAGAAAATAGACAGCAACGAAAAGATATGCCAGAAAGACTTTTCCCATATTTAGGACAAAGGAATGTTTAATTCATTGAAGTAACAAGTCACTTGACTTATATATTTAGACAAGTCAAATGCCATTTTTGCCCCCTCATTTAAATTTTAGTTTGTTCTGATCTCAATTTTATTCAACTTGCCAATGTGGCAAAAATGGGCAAGTACTTCCGCATTGTAATTTTATCATCCCTTCTAATAAGTCTATTCCTGGACTTACCAGGTTTTTTGATTGGCCTCAATAGAGATCTGGCAGACAACCAGTTAGAAATAAGAAGGATGATGCATTTTGTCTATCGGTTTGCATCTCATTTTTTGCTGGCAATGATTCTTTTCCAATTCAATATCAATTGGAAGTATAAAAAACTAGGAAAATCCGAAATCCTTAAGTTCTGGCCAGTCACAATCGTGATTAACATATTAATTGCTTTTGCCCTCTCAAGATTATTTTTCGAGTTGGACTTCCATCCTCACAGAGGATTCCGAATGTTTATGCGGCATGCAACAGGGATAAGTAATCTGTCACTTGTAGCAATGGTAATGCTAATAAGCAGGTTACTTGAAGTGCTAATGAAAAATCAGGCTGTGGCATTGGAAAACCAACAGTTGAAAACAGAAAACCTTCAAAATCAGTATAAGGCACTCAAAAATCAGCTCGACCCTCATTTCTTATTCAATAGTCTTAATACACTATTGGATCTTATTGAAGAAGACAAAAAATTAGCTTCAGGATTTGTGAATAAGCTTTCTGAAGTGTTCCGTTATCTCCTTACACATAGTAAGGCACAATTGATTCCATTAACTCAGGAGGTTGAATTTGTTAATAACTACTTGTATCTACTGAAAATGAGGCATACTCATTTGACCGTAAATATTGAATTGGAAAGTAATGAATTGAGTGACAAATGGAAGGTTCCTCCTTTAGCAATTCAATTATTGATTGAAAATGCGGTTAAGCACAATGAGATATCGAAATCTCATCCTCTGGAGATTAGCGTGAAGCAATCAGGAGAATCTATTCGGATTATGAATCTGATTCAACCAAAGAAACAGGTAGAGCCCGGAGAAGGAATGGGTCTTCAGAACCTAATGAAAAGGTATGATATCATTTCTGGTAAAGAGGTTCATGTAAGTAAACAGGAGAATGAGTTTGTTGTAGAAATTCCATTGATATTATGAATGTTGTAATTGTTGAAGACGAAGAAAGAGCAGCAAATAGATTGCAACAGCTGATTAAGGCAGTGAGGCCTTCCTTTGAAGTCGTAGCTAAACTTGAAACGGTGAGGGAAGCAATTGCCTATAACTGGGATGAAAATGATGTTAAATTAGTTTTCTTGGATATTCATCTTGCTGATGGATCCAGTTTCGAGATTTTCAAATCGATTCAATTAGATATTCCTATCATATTTACAACAGCATATGATCAATATGCACTTGATGCCTTTCAGGTGAATAGCATTGATTATTTATTGAAACCTATACAGGAAGAATCATTAGAAGAAGCAATCATAAAATTTGAAAAACGATTAGGAACCAACGAGTCTGAGTCTGAAAAACTAAGTCAACTAATCGATTTGTTTCAAAATAAATCTCAGGCCAACCTAAAGAACCTATTGGTTCATCACAAACAGAAATTAATACCGGTGGCTGTGGAGGAGTTTGCGTTTTTCTTTATTGAAAATGGTCTCGTAAAAGGCAGGACTCTTAAAAACGAACTCTACATCCTGGATCAGAATCTTGATGAGCTGGAACAGTCAATCGATTCAAAAATATTCTACAGAGCAAACCGACAAATCATCATTAGGGACAAATGCATTTCTAGCATTGAGTCTTATTTTAATAGTCGATTATTAGTTTCAATTCATCCAGCTGCACCATTTGAGATATTAATCAGCAAAGCAAAGGCCAGGGAATTCAAAGAATGGGTTCAGGGCTAGGAAAGTTCAGCACTCCATTTGGTCATTTCAAAAGGTAAAAGGTCACCTCACATTGATTTCCATTCCATTCCTCTATTCTAATCGTGAAATTAGAAAAAGGATTTACAGACAAAAGAGAAACAAAAATGAAAAGGAAATTAATAATTATAGGATCTGCAGTCATTGCAGTGCTAGTGACAGTAACAGCGTTTTCCCAGGATCCAACCAGAAGGGAAATTCGTGAGAAGGTAAGAAGTTACGCTCAGGAGAACATTTTACCAGTGGTTGCTGAGGAAAGAGCAAACTTTGATAATGAGCTAAGTGCTACCGAGAAGCAGAAAGTAGTTGAGCTACGGGAAAGGATGCTGGCATTGAAAGAAGAAGGCAAAGCTTTCAGAGAGCAACATGGTAAAGGTAGGGGTATGAAAAGAGGGTTTCATGAAAAGCCAGACCTTACGGATGAACAAAAAGAGCAAATGTATCAGCACAGAAAGGAGATGAGATTAGTAAGAACGGAGGCTTTTGAAATCATAGACGCACATGAGGATTATTTCAAATCCCTCAGAAGCACTATGGAACCAAAAATGGAAGTATGGAAGGAGGAAATCAAGTCTATAGTTGGTGATGATATTGAAAGAATGCATGAAGGTGGTCATGGAAAAGGTCACGGACATCATGGTAGAAGAGGTCATGGTACTGGAAAAATGGCTAGGGAGCTACACTCTCCAGTAAGGTTTTTGCTAATGGACCCCAATAACCCTGATTTACCAGGAGGTGATTTTGAAGAAACCAAAGCATATCCAAACCCATCAAAAGGGAATCAGACTCTTGAACTAAAACTCAAGAAAGCAGGAGCAGTCAACATTGATCTATATGATAACAAGGGAAATTTTGTAAGGAATCTATTTAGTGGGGAATTATCAAAAGGTGATCAGAAATTAAACCTTGATTTGGGAAATCTATCTGGTAAGCAATACCTCTACAAAATTACCACTCCTTCCGGTACCGATACTAAACGAGTAATTGTGGAATAATAAAGAGTTTCATTTTTAATGGTAAGGTCCTGTCTCTCGGCAGGGCTTTCTTTTTGTTCTAGGCAATCTAAAATCAACTCAATAAAACCATGCAAGAAGTGGGTTGCAGGTTCTCATCAATCCCCCTAGCCCCCTTCTCCAAGGGGGACCTGCTAGATCTCTAAAATCAGTTGAATACTATTCTCCAAGATCTAACTCTTTACTTCAGTCCACGGGTCTTCTAACCTCCAACTTCGATCTTCCAACTTCCAATCTCAAACTTCCGTCTTCGGTCTTCTAACTCCGGTCTTCAGACTTCTAACTTCCAGCTTCCAACTTCAAACTAACCAGCATTTAACATTTTTTAAGATAACTCGTTAAGTGGTTTGGATTCAAGAGGTTTTGAATAATTAAATCTTCCTATATTTTTGCAGACCTCTAATGAAAAAACAGAAAGCATAAGAGTATTATGGAACAAGAAGTAAATAACGACTTAAGAAAAGAACATCAGTCCAAAATCCAGGAAGTTATCGGAGAAGTAGGAAAGGTGGTTGTTGGTCAGCAATACATGGTAAACAGGTTGTTGATTGGTCTTTTTACTCAAGGTCACATATTACTTGAAGGTGTTCCTGGTATTGCGAAAACTCTAACCGTTAATACCTTGGCCAATATTCTGCATCTGGATTTCAAAAGAATTCAGTTTACCCCAGATCTATTACCAGCAGATTTGATTGGTACAATGATCTATAACCAACAGAAATCAGAATTCGAGGTTAAGAAAGGTCCGATATTCTCAAACCTTATTCTTGCTGATGAGGTAAACCGTTCTCCAGCGAAAGTTCAGTCCGCACTTCTTGAAGCAATGCAGGAAAAGCAAGTGACTATTGGAGAAACTACATTTTCATTGGATAGACCATTTTTAGTACTAGCTACTCAAAACCCGGTTGATCAGGAAGGTACTTATCCGCTTCCTGAGGCTCAGGTGGATAGATTCATGTTAAAAGTGCATGTTGATTACCCATCTAAAGACGAAGAGTTGGAGGTAATGAGAAGAATGTCAAATATGCAGTTTGACAATACGGTGAAGACAATCCTATCAAAAGAGGACATCTTCGCAATCCGAAATGAAATCAATCAGGTTTCCATATCTGAGTCTTTAGAGAGATATATAGTAGAATTAGTATTTGCTTCCAGAAAACCAAATGAGTATGGTTTGAACGAAGAAGCTCACTATATAGACTTTGGAGCGTCCCCAAGAGCTTCAATCAATCTGAATCTGGCAGCTAAAGCAATAGCCTTCTTTGATGGCAGAGATTATGTCTTGCCAGAAGACATTAAGGAAATTGCTACAGATGTATTTAATCACAGAATTCTCTTAAACTATGAAGCAGAGGCAGATGGTGTCTCTACAAAGGATATTGTAGCCAGCATTCTAAGAAAAGTCATCATCAACAAGTGATATTTTCTTAATGTTAAGATAATTTTTCACTTACAACCATTTTTCATAATATTTCTGTAACAATATAACTATCTGATTTTCAGGAGTTAATAGGTTATTCATTAGACTTTGTTACGAAAAAGTTACTTCAACTTTGCCTCAGTTCACCATTTCATAAACTAAAGGTAACTTTTAGCCAAATACCTCTCCCGATTCATCAACATAGCTTTGCATCCATAATTTAGAACTAGACTCTAACTATTTTAATTCTTTAAAAAAATGAAAAAATTATTTGGATTAGCAATTTTGCTTTCTGGACTAATCTTCGTTACATCTTGTGGTGACGATGAGCCTACTGTTAATGTAGTCGTTGAGAACGAGCTTGAAGGTGGACTAGGTGTATTAGTTGAATCTAACATTACTTCTGACGTTACTTGGTCAGGAGATTCTATCTACGTTCTTGCTGGAAGAATCGTAGTTGAATCAGGTGCTACTCTTACTATCGAAGCTGGTAGTATCGTTAAAGGACAAGCTGGTTCTGGTGCAAACGCAACTGCTCTTATCATTGCAAGAGGAGGAACTCTTAACGCAGTAGGTACTGCTTCTTCTCCAATTGTTATGACTTCAGTTGCTGACGAAATCACTATTGGTGAAGTATCTAGCCCGAACCTTTCTTCTGACCTTATTGGTCTTTGGGGTGGTTTGATAGTTCTTGGTAACGCTCCTATCTCTGCTGATGCTGCAGCTGTACAAATCGAAGGTATCCCTGCTGATGATTCAAACGGTCTTTACGGTGGTACTGACGCTGCTGATAACTCTGGTACTATCCAGTATGTATCTATCAGACACGGTGGTTCTAACATCGGTGAAGGAAATGAGATCAATGGTTTAACTCTTGGTGGAGTTGGAACCGGTACTACTATCGATCACATCGAGGTTGTTGCTAACCAGGATGACGGAATCGAATTCTTCGGTGGAACTGTTAACGTAAGCCACGCTATCGTATGGAATGTAGGTGATGATGCAATCGATACTGACCAGGCTTGGTCTGGTACTCTTGATAACTTCATCGTTATCGGTGGTGACCAAACTGACCATGCAATGGAACTTGACGGTCCTGAAGGTGAAGGTACAGGAACTCACACTATCACTAACGGTTCTCTTAAAGGATTTAACGATGATGGTGAAGGAGGAGGAGAGTACTTCGACTGTAGATCTGGTTTGACTGCTAACTTATCTAACCTTTACTTCTTCAACTTCTCAGATGATTCTGATGCTGAGCTTGATAACAACGGGGTTGCAGCTAACTACTTAGCTGGAGACATCACTTTCACTAACCTTGAGTTCAACGTTAGTCACCTTGCTGAAGGAAACGTAACAATCGACGATATCTTCGCTGACAAGTCTGATGCTGGTACTGCATTCGAAACTATCGCGCCAGGTGCTACTGTAGTAACAACTGCAACTGTTGGAGCTACTAAAAGCGAATTCACTGGATGGACTTGGGCTGATAACCTAGGTGAACTTTCTGATTTCTAAGAGATTTTCTTAAAGATATCATAACATAGACTTAACTCGTAGGTTCGTAGTAGCCTACGAGTTTGTTTTAATTTTGCGGGCAAATACATTACTAAGGGATAAATGAACATTACAAAAATTTTTTGCAGCCTGTTGCTGATGGGTACAGTTTTTACTGCAGCAGCGCAAAACGGAACAGTCAGAGGAAAAGTTATTGATGACGCTACAGGAGAGGAACTTTACGGAGTTACCGTAGTTGTAGCAGGAACAACAACTGGATCTATTACAGACTTTGAGGGTGCTTTCGAAATTAGCCTTGCACCAGGTAGTTACGATTTACAATTTTCTTTTGTATCGTTTAAAACAATCACAATAAGTGGAGTAGAAATTCTGTCAGGTGAAGTTACCAACTTCAATACCATCAGAATGAAAGAAGCAGTAGAAGAGCTTGCAGAGGTAGTGGTAACTGCAGAAGTTATCAGAGACTCAGAAGCAGCGCTTTATACTATTAAAAAGAAATCTGCTAACGTACTAGATGGAATCTCAGCTCAAAATTTCAGAAAGATTGGAGATTCCAATGCCGCATCAGCAATGAAAAGAGTTACTGGTGTTTCAGTAGAAGGAGGCAAATATGTGTACGTTAGAGGCTTAGGTGACAGATACACTAAGTCAACATTAAACGGAGTAGACGTTCCTGGTCTGGACCCGGATAGAAATACTCTTCAAATGGATATCTTTCCAACTAACATCATAGACAACATTGTAGTTGCAAAATCATTTACAGCAGATCTTCCTGCAGATTTTACTGGTGGAGTTGTAAATATCCAAACAAAAGACTTCCCAGAAGAAAAGACATTCAAATTATCTGGAAGCCTTGGATTCAATCCAGCTATGCACTTTAATAGTGAGTACTTAACTTATGAAGGAGGAAGTACTGATTGGCTAGGTTTTGATAATGGAACTAGAGAAATTCCTACAACTGGGTATGATAACATCCCTTCTAGAGTTGATGCTTTAGGGAATGCGCAAGATGCAGCAGTGTATGAAGATATTTTGGGTGGATTTAATAGCAACCTTGCTGCCATGCAACAAACTAGCTTCATGGATTATTCAATTGGCGCAAACTATGGAAATCAATTGAGCCTAAATAATGGTAAGCTAGGATACTTTGCTTCATTAAGTTACAAAAACAGCACAGACTTTTATCAGGATGTCGTTTATGGTAGATACGGATTGGATCAACAGGATCTGTCGAATACTGAGTTGGATCAGAGAGAATATCAATCAGGTGATTACGGAAGCAACAGTGTATTAATTGGTGCATTAGGAGGATTAGCATACAAGACAGACAGAAGTAAGTACAGACTTAGTTTACTTCATCTACAAAATGGGGAATCCACAGCAGGTACTTTTGATTACATAGGAAGTGACCAGGGGTCAAACTTTGATGCAATTCAGCACAACCTGGAGTATAGTCAGAGATCATTGACAAATGTCTTGATTAACGGAATTCACACTAATAGTACTGGATCCTTCGAGGTTGAATGGAAAGTATCACCTACAAGATCAAGTATTGATGATCCTGATATCAGATTTACAAGAATTAGAACTGACAATACTGGATTCCAAATTGGTACTGAGTCTGGGTTGCCTGAAAGAATCTGGAGAACCCTGGAAGAAGTTAACTTGGCATCAAATGTGGCGGCTTCTATGGACTATTTTGTCTCTGGAAAAGATGCAAAATTCAAGTTTGGAGGAGCGCATACATATAAGCAAAGAGACTACAACATTGAGAACTTCCAAACTCCAACAAACAATGTAAACATTACGGAGGATGCAGATGCCATTTTATCTGAGGATAATCTGTGGTCAACGACCAATCTAACTGGTGTTTATTTTGATCCTCAGTTTATTCCAAATAATCCTAATAAATATGACGCTACAATAAACAACACAGCGGCATTTGTTAGTAACGAAATGTTTGTTGCGGATAAACTTAAAACGGTTGTGGGGTTAAGAATGGAAAAGTATACTCAAACTTATACTGGTTCAAATCAACAAAGAGAGCAGTTTAACGATCTAAAAGTAATTGATGATCTGGATTTATTTCCAACTGCTAACCTAATTTACTCTCTTAATGAGAATCAAAACCTAAGGGGATCTTACTCAAGTACGATTGCGAGACCTTCCTTCAAAGAGGCATCATTTGCAACAATTGTGGACCCTATCACTGGTCGAACTTTCATTGGTGGTTTTTCTGAGGATATTGATGCGTCAACTGGAGAAGTTCTTTGGGATGGAGATTTAAGAGCTACAAGAATCAACAACTATGATTTGAGATGGGAAATGTTCATGAATGGTGGTCAGACCATTTCTGTTAGTGCTTTCTACAAAAGTCTTGATGCTCCTATCGAAATTGTTCAATACTCGCAGGCAACTAACAACTTCCAACCTAGAAACGTAGGTAATGGTCAGTTATTTGGAGTTGAACTCGAGTTACGCAAAAATCTTGATTTCCTTGGTGAGCTATTCGAGGAATTTACATTCTCGTCTAACGTGACCATAGTTGACTCAGAAATTGAAATGAGTGAAACAGAGTACCAGTCAAGATTGACAAATGCAAGAGAAGGACAAACAATCAGTACTACAAGAGACATGGCAGGCCAGGCTCCATACATTGTTAACCTTGGGTTAGCATATGAAGGTTTCGAAAATGGATGGGAAGCTGGTGTTTATTACAACGTTCAGGGTGAGACTCTACACATTGTTGGAATCGTTGATAGACCAGATATCTACACTGTTCCATTCCACAGCTTGAATCTTAATGCCAACAAGAGCTTTGGTCCTGATAACAGAATGAAAATAGGATTCAAAATTGATAACCTATTAGGTGATGATCGTGAGAAAATGTTCCAGTCATTCAACACTGCTGATCAGCTTTTCACCAGACTTTCACCAGGTACAAGTGTATCTGTAAGATTCGGATACAAGTTTTAAAGACACGTATTAATAGCCAAAAAGGCTAGCTAAAGATTCCTTTAGTAATGTTTAAAAGGCATGGTCGTTGATTCGGCTGTGCTTTTGCTTTTTGTGGCTGACGAGTTTAGTTGGATCCGATATTGATGGATTAGATTTAAGTTTTTGTTGTATTTTAAGCTGTTCACGGTTAACTGTTGACAGTTTTTTGGAGAAGCGGAGAATATTGTATTTATTGGGATTCATCAACTTTTCATCATCATGCCAAAAACATTCAGAGATCTGGATATATATCAGGAGTCCTTTAAATTATTTATTGAAGTTCATAGGTTCACTCTGGATTTACCCAAATATGAATTGTATGAGCTTGGTAGCCAATTACGAAGATCAGCGGATTCAATAAATTCCAATATTGTTGAGGGATATGGGAGGAAAAGGTACACCAACGATTTCATAAGATTTCTCATTTACGCTCACGCAAGTAACCATGAAACAATCGGTCATTTAGAAAAGCTGAAAGTCTTATACCCCAACCATAAATTTGAAATTTCAAAATTCTTGGAAGCCTACTTTGACTTGGGAGGTAAAATCTACAGGTTTATAGAATTCATTCAGAAAAACTGGAGATCAACGAATCCCCAATCACAATAATGAAGTTCAGTCAACAGTCAACAGTCAACAGTCAACAGTCAACAGTCAACAGTCAACAGTCAACAGTCTACCTCACCTCAATCAACTCCCTCTTCAACTCCTCCAACTCATAAGTAAGTCGAGTAATCTCCTTGATAAGCTTTTCTTTATGTGAATCATCGGTTGCAGAATTAATTCCCTTCTTTTTCATTTTGGCTTCCTGTAGAAGTTCGGATTGGTAAGAGGCTCCTACATCTGCTAGTTGGCTTTCGGTGTTTTGAATTTTTTCCTCCAGGGCCATTACATAAAACTGGACTTTAAATTCCAATAACATTGACCTCACCTGCTTTTTGTAGCTATTATTTGCTTGATCAAAAACAGCCAGGAAGAGTGTGGAAGTGCTATCTGTACCTTCTGTTGTTTGGATAAGACTTATTGGGAGAAGTGTTTTGTCGGAAGTTGGGATTTTAAGTACGTAGTGGCTCCTCATGTTGTCAAGTACTCCGAACTTTCTGGTGTGTTTCCACCATGCTTTTTGAAGTTTGCTCTGCCCTACTTCAAATGATGTGGAGTATCCCTGATAACTGATTCCGGTTATTTCTTTTTTCTTTTCTCTGATGGTTAGATCATAATCTTGTCCAAAAGAATTAAAAATGGTTAGGCAGCATACAAAAAAGGCTGGAATAAGTTTAAACATATAAGTAGGTTACTTAAATTATTGTTAAGTCCAAAGATAAAACGTTGCTACCTTAATTTTTGATATGGCACAAAAGATATTGATTACCGGAGGAACAGGATTAGTTGGTTCTAAGTTGGTTCCATTACTGCAGGAACAAGGATATGAAGTTAGACTTTTAAGCAGAACCAAAAAGTCAGGAGCTGTTCCAAGATTTCAGTGGAATGTTAGTGAGAATTATATTGATGATGCAGCTTTTGAGGGTATCTCATATATCATTCATCTGGCTGGTGCTGGAGTTGCTGAAGGTCGTTGGACGGATGATAGAAAGAAAGAGTTTTTCACTAGCAGAGTAGATGCCACGAATCTTCTATTAAAAAAGGTAAAGGAATTGGATGTGAAGCTGGAGGCATTCCTTTGCGCATCTGCAGTTGGGATATATGGTAATTATGAAGGCAGTGATGTGAAAACAGAAGAATCTTCATTTGGATCTGATTATTTGGCAAAACTGACAGTAGACTGGGAAAATGCTGCCGAAAATTTTCAGAAAGAGGGAATCAGAACTGTTAAGTTCAGAATTGGAGTTGTGCTTAGTGAAAGCGGAGGCGCATTAAAGAAGATAGCTCAGCCAATTAAGCTTTTTGCTGGAGCACCTCTTGGACCAGGCAATCAATATATGAGTTGGGTTCATATTGGGGACCTTTGTAGAATGATTGCTTTTGCTATAGAAAATAAAGAAATGCAAGGCCCTTACAATGCAGTCAACCCAAATCCAGTTACGAATAGGGAGATGACAAAAATTATCGCAAAGACATTAAAAAAACCTTTGTGGCTTCCAAACGTTCCATCATTTGTGCTAAAAATGATGTTTGGAGAAATGGCCTCTATTGTACTTGGAGGATCGGTTGTTTCGTCATCAAAGATCGAGGCTGCAGGATTTAACCCTGAATTTACAGAAGCACAATCAGCCATCTCAGATTTACTGTCTGATAATTAGTAATTTATCATTAATTTGCAATGCAATTTTTTAAAGTATGGGAGAAGAAGAAGCAAAAAAAGAAGAAGAAAAAATATTAAAAGCATTCGCCGATAAGGATTGGAACGAAATTAAAAGTGAAGATTCCTGGGCAATCTTTAAGGTCATATCAGAGTTTGTTGAGGGATTCGAAAAACTCGCTAAAATTGGTCCATGTGTAACAATTTTCGGTTCAGCCAGAACTAAAGAAGATCATCCTTACTATAAGATGGCAGAAGAAATTGCTGCTAAACTAGTAAGACATGGATATGGTGTTATTACCGGCGGTGGTCCAGGTATAATGGAAGCTGGTAACAAAGGAGCCCACAAACAAGGAGGAAAATCAGTAGGACTTAATATTGATCTTCCATTCGAACAATTTCATAATAAATATATTGATAGTGATAAGGTTCTCAACTTTGATTACTTCTTTGTAAGAAAAGTAATGTTCGTAAGATATTCGCAGGGATTTGTAGTAATGCCTGGTGGATTCGGGACATTAGATGAATTGTTTGAGGCATTGACCCTTATTCAAACTAAAAAGATAGGAGCATTCCCAATTATCATGGTGGGTAAAGAATACTGGTCTGGACTGGTTGACTGGATTAAGCAGACAATGCTGGAGAAGGAATCTAATATTAGTGAAACCGATTTGGAATTATTCCATGTTGTTGATAATGCGTCAGATGCAGTTCAGGTTATTGATGATTTCTACAACAAATATTTACTATCACCTAACTTCTAAACACATATACAGGAGCCAATCCGAATGAGCGAATTACAGACATTGATGGAAGTGCCTGAGGAGGAAGTCATTGAAGTTATTGGGGCGAGAGAGCACAACCTCAAAAACATTGACCTCACATTTCCTAGAAACAAATTAGTAGTAATTACAGGTATCAGTGGTAGTGGAAAATCTTCCTTAGCTTTTGATACAATTTATGCAGAAGGTCAGAGAAGATACATGGAAAGTTTCTCTGCTTACGCACGCTCATTCATTGGAAACATGGAGCGACCGGATGTTGATAAAATCAATGGTCTATCCCCTGTTATATCAATAGAACAAAAAACTACTTCCAGAAATCCTAGATCAACCGTCGGAACTCTTACGGAGATTTACGATTTTCTTAGGCTGCTTTATGCTCGAGCTGGCGAGGCATATTCATATGCTACCGGTAAGAAAATGATCAAGCAGACAGAGGAGCAAATCACGGATATAATTCTATCTGGGTTTAATGAGAAGAAGTTGGTCTTACTTGCTCCAGTTGTCAAAGGTAGAAAAGGTCATTACAGAGAACTGTTCCAGCAAATCCGTAAGTCTGGTTATACAAAAGTAAGAGTAGATGGAGAGGTGCTTGACATTACTCCAAAGATGCAGGTAGATCGATACAAGACTCATGATATTGAGATTGTTGTTGATCGAATAATTGTTAGGGAGAAGGACCGGGTGAGAATCGGTCAATCAATTAGGAGTTGTCTTGATCAGGGGAATGGAGTAATGCTATCCTTAGATGAGGATGGCGAAGTGCATTATTACTCCAAGCATCTTATGGATCCTGAAACAGGGATAGCTTATGATGAACCAGCCCCAAATAATTTCTCTTTCAATTCACCATATGGAATGTGCCCTTCTTGTAAAGGGTTGGGTCACATTGAAGAGATTTCAATAGATTCCGTAATTCCTGATAGATCATTAAGCATTAGCAGAGGAGGAATTGCACCGCTTGGAGAATACCGGGATATTTGGATTTTCAAGAAGATTGAGGCGCTTCTGAAGAAGAAAAAACTCAACCTTACTACTCCAATCGAAAAGATTCCTGAGGATGTGCTTAATATCTTATTATATGGAGATGAAGTTCCAGTTGCTGTAGCCTCAACCAAATACCCTGGTACAGATTGGAATACTAAGTTTGAGGGAATTATTAAGTTCCTTGAAAAACAAAAAGATACTGGTTCTGAGAAAATCAGACAATGGATTCAGGACTTTACATCTTCTAAAAAGTGCCCTGAGTGTGATGGCTTTAGATTAAAGAAAGAATCCCTTCACTTCAAGATAGCTGGAGAACATATAGGAACTCTTGCGGAGTGGAATATCAATACACTTTCCGAATGGTTTGTTGACATTGAGTCGAGGCTGGATGAGAAACAAAACGTAATTGCAACTGAAATTCTGAAGGAAATCAGGAAGCGAATTGGTTTTATGATGGATGTAGGGCTTGATTATATGAGTCTGAATAGACCACTTAGAACTTTATCTGGTGGAGAGGCTCAAAGAATTAGGCTTGCTACTCAAATTGGAACTCAGCTTGTTAACGTACTTTATATCATGGATGAGCCAAGTATTGGGTTACATCAAAGAGATAATGTCAAACTAATTCAGGCACTTAAAGATCTAAGAGATTTAGGTAATTCAATCATTGTAGTTGAGCATGATAAAGACATGATGCTCAATGCTGACTACATCATAGACATTGGCCCAGGTGCCGGAAGACATGGTGGTCAAATTGTTGGAGAAGGCCATCCTGATAGCTTTCTTAAATTAAATAGTCTTACCTCTGATTACCTTCAAAATAAACTGCAGATTGAAGTACCAAAGACAAGAAGAAAAGGTAACGGAGAAAAACTGGTTCTCAAAGGAGCAACAGGTCATAACTTAAAGGACATCAAACTCGAGTTGCCACTTGGTAAAATGATCTGCATCACGGGAGTTTCTGGAAGTGGAAAATCCTCGTTGATTCATGAGACTTTATATCCTGCTCTCAGGAAACACTTTTACAAATCAAGACAGGAACCATTGCCTTATAAAAGCATTGATGGTTTAGACCATATTGATAAGGTTATTGAAGTAGACCAATCTCCTATTGGACGAACTCCACGCTCAAATCCTGCAACTTATACAGGTGTTTTTAGTGATATTAGAACACTATTTGCAGAGCTTCAGGAATCTAAAATTAGGGGTTATAAACCAGGAAGGTTCTCATTCAATGTAAAAGGAGGAAGATGTGAAACCTGTGAAGGAGGCGGAATGAGATTGATTGAAATGGATTTCCTTCCTGATGTATTGGTGCCTTGTGAAACTTGTAAAGGAAAAAGATACAATAGAGAAACTCTGGAAGTAAGGTTCAAAGGGAAGTCGATTTCTGATGTTTTGGATATGACTGTTGAACAGGCAGTGGAATTCTTTGAACATCAGCCGAAAATATTAAGGAAAATCGAGACTTTAAATCAGGTTGGGTTAGGGTATATTTCACTTGGGCAGCATGCAACCACTCTTTCTGGTGGTGAGGCACAGCGTGTGAAACTGGCAACTGAACTCTCCAAAAAGGATACTGGTAAGACTTTCTATATTCTTGATGAACCTACTACAGGTCTTCACTTTCAGGACATTGAGCATTTGCTTGTAGTGCTTAACAAGCTCGTTGATAAAGGCAACACAGTCCTTATCATTGAGCATAACCTGGATGTTATCAAGGTAGCTGATCATATAGTAGATATTGGACCGGAAGGGGGAGAGAAAGGCGGGCAAATAATTGCTCAGGGAACTCCAGAGCAAGTTGCCAAGAAAAAGGTGGGTCATACAGCTGGATTTCTAAAGGAAGAACTTAATCAGTAATTCCCAGCTCTTTTTTTATTTTCTTTGGGAGTTTTTGTGACACAAGTACATATGCTTGTTTGGAGAATGCCTTCCATTCTTTGTGAGTTAGAAGATTAATATCTTCAGTAAATACCCATTTATATCTTGCTAGGTATGGGGCAGGTTTGAAACGATTTTCTTCAATTAATTTGTTGTATTCTTCTTCGTTTACCTTGAAAGAAGCTGGAACAGGATTTTGATCTAACCCAATTGAAAGGAACATCTTATCGCCCACACAAAAACACAAATCATTCCCCCATTTGATATCTTCATTGAATCCAGGAAACTCTTTACACATGGATTGGATATCCTCAATTTCCATTAAATGTATTGATTGACTTTTTTCCAACCACCACCGTTATAGCATTCAATTCCTTCCTTCTTTAGAATTGAGGTGGCTGACCCGGATCTCATTCCGGAGGCACAACACAGAATGAGGACTTTATTCTTCTTTTTCAGACTCTGAGCATTACTTTTAATTTGATCCAGAGGAATATTCATTGATCCTTTCACATGGCCAGATTGAAATTCTCCCTTTGATCTCACATCCACGATTAACGCTCCTTCCTTCAATAATTGAGCGTAATCAACTTTCTTACCAAATAAACTACTTAAGAAACCCATATTACTGATTTGATTTTTTCATTACCAAAACTACTTTATTCCAGTCGGCTGCTGCGTTAATGACCTTTCTAAAATCTTCAAAATCTTCCTTTGGATAAGAAATTTGATCATAATATTCGTCAATTGTAATTTCCAATGAGCCTCCTTTAAGTGTGTAATAAGATTTGAATAGAAAAATGGTTTCATTCTCATCATCCTTCACTTCAAAGTCCATGTTAATGTCATCAAGATTTTCAATGAAATAACCTTCAGGAATTGAAACATTCAGTTTTCTTAAGTAGCCTCTATTGAAGTCATTCTCAACACCGGTAAGCCTTTCATCATCTTGATATAATTCAGACTGTGGGCCAATTAATTGTCCTGCTTTGAATAAAATAATTGGTCCAGCCAAATCCGTGTAGGAAGTAGTACTGAAATTCGCTTCTACCTCAAACGGCTTGTCCCAATCCATATATTCAAATGATGTATTGCGCAGCTTCACATCTTCAATATCTGCATCAATAGCTAAAAACTTAATAAGTTCTTTCAAAAGCTCCTTTTGTTTCTCACTATCAATTTGCGGATATGCTGCTTTGTAGAACGTTGCTGTGAGACCTTTAAAGTTTCTGACAGCCTTTATGTTTGTTGTTGAAAAGTCCTCACTAAAAGATACTTCTACATCCAGATTATCAAAGTTGTTGGTGTAGTCTCTGGCTTCTATCTTATCAACTTTACCAAACCCAACTTTCGAATCATTTATTACTTCTCCCCAAATAAATAATCCATAATTATCATTGTGAACAGGAGGGATAATTCCCAGTCTCATACCGTAGTTACTTGGAGACAAGTACTTATCTAACTCAGGAAAATAAATCAAATATGACTCAAGGAAATTCCAGTTATCAAATTCAGGATCGAATTTAATCTTTGTTCTATCAGTTGTAAGGACAATTTTATAGTCAATCTCAAGCTGATCCAAAAGATGTATATAGAGTTTTACTGCACCTCTATCATTAATGATTTTATTGGTTTTTATGAAAGAAAGATTCTCCGCATTTTGATATTCATCATAGTAATAATTTGACTTGATGTGATCTTCCAGATGTCGTACTTTTTGTTCCAGTGACCAGCTTCCTTTAATTCCTATTTCTTTCCCAAGTTTTAGAATATCCTTTTCTTCTTGTTTGTCAATTTCACTTAAAATATAGTAAATACGATCAGCAGCATTGGACCAGGTGAATAATCTACCATTACCACTTGCTGCGTTCTTAGCCAATTTATAGTCGATTCGACCTCTAAAGCTGTTGTAAAAGGAAAAGGATTCTTGCCTCAAAGTAGGAACATCAGAATATTTCATTTCATAGGTGTTCTTTTCCTTATCATCGTCTTCCAGTTCCTCAACTTTAAAGTCTGTGTTGTATGCTCTGAAATCAAATTCCAAGTTCCATGGAGAGATGAGAGTGAACTCCCCTTCAGCAACTGGATATTTAAACTGCAGATACTCTCTCCCGAAATATTGTGGCTGCATTTTTTTGGTATAGATATATTCTACCTGGCTTCCAACTTCCACACCTTCAAGAGCAAAAATCTTAAAGCCTTCACCACCATCTTCGTCTTCTATTTCTTTGATATTATTCTCGTCAAGAATGATTACATCTCCATTCTCCAGAATCGTTCTTGCTTTGATATCGATGATCTCAATTGCCCCAGCAAGTGGAATATATATTCTGTTAGACAGTTCAACTGCTTCGTCATTATTCACTTTTTTGATCTCATGATAAGTGAAAAACAGCGTGAAGTCTCTTGCTTCTCCAACATAATCATACTCATAAACAGATTTTCTTTTCAAGGTGACAAGTGAAGCGTCCTTGTAGTTCTCAGGGACCTCAATCAATGCGCCTGATTCTTCCCAGGAATAATCTGTGTGAAATTGTGCAGGAACTTCAACTGCTAAAATGATTCCTGCAAGTATCAATAATATGTTCTTCATTATGATTTTGTTAGAATTACAACCTGACGATTTGCCTCTGTAAATTTCTTAATGGCCTCATTCCATTTCGGAAAATCTTCAGGGTTCATGATTAAGTAATCAAGATAAAAAGATCGGTTTAAATTAATTTGATCTCCTTCAATTGAATACTCTATATTATAGCCAAATAGCTCATTTCCAAAAGTGGAATTGTCTGGTAAAAACTTGACCTTATATCCCTCAGGAATTTGAAATGAAGACAGACTCTCATTTATATATTTATAATCATTTTCCTTTGGCAATTCACGGTCTTCAATGTATGCACCACTATACGCCTTGTCGAGGTTAATGTTAATATAAATATCATCTCCAACCTTGTTGTAGCAGTCCTCAACTCTGAATTGATAGTCCACCGTGATGGGTTGGTCAAAGTCCTCAAGGTTTGCAATATTGTAATCGTCAACAAAGAATTTGTTGCTTCCTCTGCTCAGTAATCGATTGATGTAGTTGTCTGTACTTTTTTGGTCCGCTTTGACCATTCTATGAGTGTTGAATACTTTGGGATACCCAGACAATGTGACCTTTCCGGTTCCTTTAATACCTTTTTCAGTTAATTCGTAGGAATAGACATCTTTCATTAGGTTGTCCTCCTTATTAATAATTGGTGCCGGTACAATTTCATACCCGTCTTTGGTGGAGATAAGAGCATCCTTACCTTGAATCATACTGGTTGGAAGACCAAATGGAGTGTAGCTGGATGTTGCATCTAAGAAGTAATAATCATCACCAGATTTATAGGTCGCAATCATATGGTTGTCTGAAGATGGAGATGGGAGTTCTTCGTATCTGTATGGTAAATCCCTTGAACCAATCCATGTGAAGTTAGCCTCAATGCCTGCTACTCCAAGCATATTAACAATAATGCTGCTCATGTCTTTGCAGTCTCCATATCTCTTCTCACAAACATATCCGCCCCCATGTGGGATGAAACCTCTCATGCCATCTTCAAAAGCGATGTATTTAATGTTGTTTTGAACCCAATAATAGATTGCTTTCACTTTTTCCAGCTCTGTCATGGAGTCATTAGTGATGTCCTCAACAATAGCCTTCAATTCCGGACTTGAAGTGTCATTTTTCCCATCAATGAATGTTTTGTACCATTTTACAAGATCATCCGGCCCAGAAAGAATACTAACTACTGTTCCATCACTTTTCTCGTAACTAGCAATCATGGAATTCAGGTGAGGTGCGAAATAATTTATTTTTGGAGCATCAGACTCGTATTCCAGTTTATCTGCTTTTTGAAGATTAAACTCATGTTTCGTAACTCCTGATTCTACTTCTGAAACATCATATTTTAAGTCGTAACCTTCCGTGTTAAACTGCTTAAAATTCATTTTGACAGTCTTATCAGCAAGTACCGTGAAACTGGTGTTTTCGATTGGAATAAACGATTGAAAAAAATGGCTTCCTAAAAAATGCGGGTCTGTTAGAGTTTCTTTATATGTAAGTATCGTTTTTGCCCCTACTTGCACTGATGGGAAAACAAATTCAATAAATTTTGAATCATCATAAAAGACGAATGACTCTGTGCTGTTGGTTTCCTTGAATTCTGTAACTTCAACTTCCTGATATTTCTTTTTCCCCGGAATTAATGTTTTAGCGGAGATGTCACTTACTTTACTGAAGTGCGAACTATAGATTTTATCTTTAGATAGATAGTTTGAGCTCTCTTTAAGGTGGAGTATTTCTTCAGTATGGTAAACTGAAATAGCTAAAGAATCACCTACTACCTTAATCTCAACCTTTTCCGATTTATTCAGATAGATCGCCACTTCTTCAGGGTATAACTCTTTGTATTTTGCTAGTTCCTCCGCTGGAGTGAGTCCTTTTCCAATTGGCAAATCCGTCGAATAGACTATGCTACTGGCTAAAAGAAAAAAGATAAGTAATGCTTTATTTTTTAAAATGGATAATATATTCATTTAGATAACTCTTCAATATTAATTCAGTCAACACAAATTCAACCAAGAATTGTTCGCTGTTTTTCATGATAGTTGATGATTAGTAAGTTTGGTTTGAGGTTGGCGTACCAACAATATAACATTTATGGTACGTGATTATTTTCTTTAAGTTAATACTAAACAGATAATTACACTGTCTTCTTGCTAAAATATTGACATTTCTGACTTGCTTGTCAATAGTTCAAGTGCTTTCATACCCAAGACTGAGTTCCCTTTTTTGTTCAATTTTGGGCCCCAAACTGCCACGCTATAGCGTTGTGGGTATATCGCTGCAACTCCACCACCTACCCCACTTTTGCCTGGGAGTCCCACAGTAAAAGTAAATTCCCCGGATTCATCATAGAAACCGCACGTTTGCATCAAAGCATTAGTTCGTTTAACCTGACTTGGAGTGACTTTAATGGTATCAAACTTTATAGAAGACCCATGTCTTGCATAAAACAAGAAAGCCTTTGCCAACTCCTCACACGTCATTTCCAATGCGCACATGTGAAAGTACAAGTCAAGGACATCCATCACTTCATTGTCCAGGTTGCCATAAGACTTCAAGAAATATGCCAATGCAATGTTCCGGAACCCACTATCCATTTCTGATTGAGCGACATTTTCATTGTAGGCTAGTCCAGAGATGCCTGAGATTTGTTCAACAAATTCTATAAAACTTGCCTTTGGGTTTGGAAGATTTGAAAGCATAATATCTGCAATCACTATTGCACCAGCATTGATAAATGGATTTCTAGGGATTCCGTTTTCGTATTCTAGCTGAACCAAAGAGTTGAAGGGGCTACCAGAAGGTTCCACCTTTACTCTTTCCCAAATGGACTCTCCAACTAAAGAGTGTGCAATCGTCAATGAAAATACCTTGGAAACACTTTGGATTGAGAACTTTTCCTTGGCATCACCGGCAGAATAGATTCCCTCGTCAATCACGTCAATAGTAATACCAAATTTGCTGGGATCCACTTTGGCCATTTCTGGAATGTAGTCAGCGACTTTACCGTGGCTGGTAAAAGGCTGAATTTCTTTGATGATGTCTTCAATTATGCCCTGGTAATCCATCTTGTTTTAGTAAGGAATTGGGCACTAATATACACACCAGATTTTATTGGGCATAAAAAAAGGTGTTACTTCCCAAGATTAGTAACACCCGTGCTAAAATATATGATTCTACTATTTACTGCATCATATAAACCTGGTCTCCCAAGGTTTCGAACATGAATTCGCTCATTTGAATTTTTCTTTTGGTCTCAGTATCCAAATTATCGTACTGACCAGCTTCAAATTTCACAATTTCATTACCATCAGCATCATACAAGTACACCATTTCTTTAAGTACTTCCAGATCCTGTTTTTCATTTTCCAATCCGTAGATTTCTTCGATTAACCAATCGTAACTATCTACCTTCTCCTCGTTCCTTTCATTTGCCTGAGATGCTACTGAGAATCCCATGGCAATCATTAATGTTAAGACAAATTTTTTCATGCGTTTTCTTGAGTTGATATAACCTTATATTATTCTGTTATCGAGTTTCAATGCAATATTACGCGGAATAATATTTTTGGTTGAGCCTTTTCACATTAATTTTTTTCGGTAAAAATTAACCCAGTTTTAAGAGGTTGATTTTAGGAAAGAATCCTTGAAAATAGTCCAGAGATAGGCTGAGTGCCTCTTTTTAAGCTTTTTGAGCTAATATTCGGTAAAAATGAAAAGGGATATTTTAGAAAAGCTGTTTTTGAAAGAAATGCAGAATAATATTTGGCTGTACTTCTTTGATTTTTATTGTACTTTTTTAAGATTCAATAAGATTATTTTTTTTCTAAGAAAAATTGAATTTCTTGAAAACCATCGGAAATCTTAGGTTTATTTCCATTCATGAGAGGTATCCATTTTGGTCCTTCTTTTACAAGTCTTATTGCTTCTTCATCGCAACCATAACCTAAGCCCTGGAGCACTATGAAATCAGTGACTGTGCTATCCACATTTACTGTGAATATTAATTTTACTGATCCCTCAATATTTGCGTCTTTTGCTTCTGAGGGATAAACAAGGTTTTCATTGATATATTTTTGGTATTCCAACTCAGATACAGACTTACTGGGTGCGTCATCATTAAGAGCTCTTGTGGTAGAACTAATTGGAGCAGCTGTATTCTGTGTTTCAGTCAAATCTGCATCATTAGAATCTAGAAAAGCCAAATTGTCTGTATTCTCATTTTGGCGTTCCTTCGCAGCAGATCTTCTTCTCTTACTTTTCTTAGACGAATTTTTATCTCTACTGACACCAGACGATTTTGCTGAGGAAGTAGTAGGTAAAATGCTATTGCTCTCGCTTTCTATTGTGACTTCTTGGGCAATCATTTCATCGTTCATCAAAAACCCATCTGCTTCTGTATTACCAGAGATTTCACTTTCAATTTGCTGTGATGCAGCGATCCCCTCAGTCTTATATTCATCATCCATTGAATCTCCAAATCCAGCACCAAACGCATCCTCAGACTCTTCTACTACTTCTTCGACCATTGCAATTTGATCATTGTCGATCTCTGGAACAACTGCGGGTTCATTTTGTGATGATTCCGTCACTGTTGCAATAAATTCTTTTTCTTCTCTTGTAGGTTCTTCCTGAGTTTGTGATTCTGCAATCTGGGAATTAGATGTACTATTTGAATTAAAAGTTGGTGCAGGCATTGAATCTATATCGTCTAAAACTTCCTTTTTTGTAGAATCTGCAATTTGCTCCGGCTTATTTTGTTGTACACTAGTTTGATTATCTTTTTTCTCTTCCAGCGCTAACGTAGGGTCGCTTTGATCTACAAAAATCCAAATGGCCCAGGTTGAAACAACCAGTAATGCTATCACTGCTGCTATTGAATACCAGTTGAACTTTTTGTTCTGTGTTTGATATCCCGCCAGATCTTTAGTCAACTTTTCAAGATCTTTCTTCCAGTCACCCACAGGCACTGATTCAAGACCCTCCATCGCTTCTTGCTCAAAAGCTGAAGCCTCTAGCTGCCTTTCTACTTTGTATTGCTCTTCAGGGCTTAGTTTGCCACTCAGATACAATTCAAAAGTTTCCTGATCAATATGTTGATTCTGATCCGACATTCTTTTCCAAACAAATTTTTAAATTCCGCTTACCATTTTGGATATAACTTTTCACTTTCTTCAAATCAAATCCAGTGCTATCAGTGATTTCCTGATAACATTTCTTCTGTAAGTAAAACAGCTCTATACAGTCTTTCTGTTCCCTTTTTAGCTGTTCTATACATGTTTCAAGACCACTAACCTGGTCTTCTTTGTCAATAGGATGCACCTCATCCGGAATTTCCATAAACTGATCTTCTTGATTTATAGAAATTATTTTAGGATCCTTTTTTCGGAGCTTCATTAGACAATGATTTTTCACTACCACATAAAGCCAGGTTTTAAAATTATTAATATCAGGAGGTGGTGGTTTTTGTATCATCTTTTCAAAAATTTCCATAACCATGTCCTGCGCATTGTCACGATCCTTCAAATATTTCATGCATACACCATAGGCCAGGTGTAGGTACTTATTATAAATAGTACCTAATACTTCTGTGTCACCACTTTTATGAAAAGCAGCTAACAAATCCTGATCGCTATTTTCTCGATTGATTCTCATGAAATAGAAGTGATTCTAGGACCACCGAAACTAATATCTGAAAAAAAAATTAAAATCTTTTTATGGAATCCTCAAACACTTTGCATTCTACTAGCAACAACATCAAAATTGATGGGCTTGAAAAGAAACAAAACATTAATAGACATGAATATCAAATCGCTAATAATGATTGTAGTTGTGATTACTTCTTTTGGTTTTCCAACTGCCGAAAACAAAGAGGTTACTGGAATAGTAATGCTCGACGGAAGTAAGTCACCAATTGGAAATGTAAATGTCAAAGTGAAATACACTAACATTTCCACTACAACAGATTCAAAAGGGAAGTTTCAAATTGAAGTAATTGACGAGTCATCAGTTTTGGTATTCTCGAAACATGGTTATGTCAATAAAGAGGTACTTGTAGGGCAGAAAGAGGAATTTAAAATATTCTTGAAAAAAAGCATGGATGTTTTATCTGAAGAAGATGAGTTTGCCGAAATAATGGCCGAGGAAGTTGAAATCTCAAAAAATCACGATAAGTCACGAAAGAGAAAATCACATCACAAGACGAGCTTTATGAAATCAAGCTCTGGCTTAAGCAGATCAATGAGTGCCCCAATGGGTGCTGGTTATGTTTCTCACTACGATAATAGCGGAGTAGTGCACAACACCGAAGAATACGATGCGATCAATGAAAATATATTCCATGCACCCACTTCAAAGCCACTTTCTTCTTTTTCAATTGATGTAGATGCTGCCTCATATAGTAACGTTAGACGTTTTCTAAATAATGGGCAAATGCCACCAAAAGATGCAGTTAGAATAGAAGAAATGATCAACTATTTCAACTACGATTATGAGCAGCCAAAAGGAATTACACCATTCTCAATAAATACAGAAGTAGGAGTTGCTCCATGGAATGAAAAACATCAGTTAGTTCATATTGGAATTCAGGGAAAAGAAATTCCAGTGGATAATCTTCCAGCTTCAAACCTGGTGTTTTTAATTGATGTTTCTGGTTCAATGAGTGCTCCAAATAAGTTGCCCCTATTGAAATCAGCATTCAGATTGCTAACAGATCAGATGAGAGCAGAAGATAAAGTATCAATTGTGGTTTATGCAGGTGCCGCAGGAACAGTGTTGGAACCAACTTCTGGAAATGAAAAAGCTAAAATCATAGCTGCTCTGGAACAACTTCAGGCTGGTGGATCTACGGCTGGTGGAGCAGGTATCCAGTTAGCATATAAGCTGGCAAAGGAGAATTTTGTAGAAGGAGGAAACAACAGAATAATTCTTGCGACAGATGGTGACTTTAATGTGGGATCATCTAGCAATGGCGATATGCAGAGATTGATTGAGGAGAAAAGAAAAGATGGGGTATTTCTAACCGTGTTAGGTTTTGGAATGGGTAATTACAAAGATTCTAAAATGGAAACCCTCGCTGATAAAGGAAATGGTAACTACGCTTACATCGATAATATCCTGGAAGCTAAAAAAGTACTGGTGAATGAATTTGGTGGAACCATGTTCACTATCGCTAAAGATGTGAAAATTCAGGTGGAATTTAATCCAGCAGTTGTTCAGGCATATAGATTAATTGGATATGAGAATAGAAAATTGAATGATGAGGATTTCAATGACGACAAAAAGGATGCAGGAGAATTAGGTTCTGGACATACAGTGACAGCTCTCTATGAGATTATTCCAGTGGGTGTTGATAGCGAATTTGCGGCAGTAGATGAATTGAAATACCAAAAGACAGAAATCAATACAAATAATGCCAACAAGGATGAAATGATGACAGTTAAGCTAAGATATAAGGATCCAGATGGAGATAAGAGTAAACTAATCTCTGAAGTAATCAAGAACAAGGTTTCCGACAAGTCTTCAGAAAACTTTAACTGGTCAGCAGCAGTAGCAAGTTTTGGAATGATCCTGAGAGATTCTGAATTCAAAGGAGATGCCAGTTACCCGGAAGTCATCAAGTTGGCACAGTCGGCTAAAGGAGAGGATACCGAAGGATATAGAATTGAACTGATCAAATTGATCAAAAGCGGGCAACTGCTTGGACAAAAAGATTAAGGTGTAAAGAATAAATAATTGAGTTAGTAAGTTTGAGTTTTTGATGAGTAATAAACCGATGGTTCCATGAACTGTCGGTTTTTTATTTCCAGAACCAAGCATCCAACTTTCAGGTGTCATTTTATCTTCCGAGACCATTTTTGAGATTCAATTTATAATCTGGAGCGATTGCAGTCAGATGGAATGCTATTATTGATGTCAATTTTAAATGGTGGATAACTCTTGTTAACCAAACCTATACCTCTCTGATTCGTCCCGAGAAACTCGAATTCAGACCATAGATAACCGACTAGTCCTTGCTAGTCGGTTTTTTATTCGTCCAGGAATAAGTTTAGTGCGATTTCATCAGCTAATAGCTTTCCTTTTTCGGTAATGACCAAATGATTGTTGGAAAGCTTCAAATATTGGTTTTGCGTATAATCCTTCAGAATACTAGAATTCTGCATTTCCCAATCAGGAGTAAGTTCCTTGATCTCGTCAAGTGAAACTCCCCATTTGGTTCTTAATCCAGTCATCATCATTTCATTCACCTTTTGAGTATTTGAAAGGATTTCCACTTCGCAAGGAATTGAACCTGAATTCAGAGCCTTCATATATTTGGCGTTATTGGCAATATTGAACTGTCTGGATACTTTATTGAAAGAATGAGCTGAAGGACCTATCCCAAGATATTTTTTCTGTTGCCAGTAACTGGTATTGTGTTTACTATAGCTGCCGGGTATACAAAAATTTGAAATTTCATATTGCTCAAACCCATTATTATTTAATGTCTCTAATAAATAATTAAAATGTGAAGCTGCTAATTCTTCGTCAATTGGCTTAATCTTATTCTGATTGAGCCATTTACCGAAGACAGTTTGTGGTTCGATTGTTAAACAGTAAGCTGAAATATGGTCCACCCCAAGATCCAATGCAGTAGCAATATCATTAGGCCATGGATCTCTATTTTCAAATGGGATGCCATAAATTAAGTCGATTGTGATATTATTGAAACCAACTTTTTTTGCGATTTCTACACAGTCGATTGCTTCTCTATTTGTATGAGCTCTATTTAGATATTTGAGATGAGATTCATTGAAAGATTGAATTCCAATGCTTAGTCGGTTTATTCCAAAGTTATACAGTTCAACTAATTTGGCATCTGAAAGGTCATCGGGATTTGCCTCTAACGTAATTTCAGGAGAATCAGACACCTCGAATTGTGATTCTATTTTTTGAAGCAAGCTTTTAATATGCTTTCCTTCAAGAATAGAAGGAGTACCTCCACCGAAATAAATGGTTTCAATATTTTCCTCTTGGAGATAGTCTTTACGTAGATCCAATTCCTTAATCATAGCAGAAACCATATCATCCACAGAAGACTGATTAGTGCTAAAGTGAAAATCACAATAGTAACAAGCTTGTTTGCAAAATGGTATGTGAAGATATATCCCTGCCAAATCAGTTTTTTTTGCAAAACTATGGGATAATGCTTTCAGTGATGCCAATAAAATTGGTTTACTTTGATGTTGTTGAGGAAACTGTTGATCATATCACTTTTTGGACTTCTGTTCTTACCGGAAAATAGTTTTGGGCAGGACCAGGAAATCCGTTATTACGAGTACGATAATAACCTGAAATCGTATGTTCCTGCTGTAGATTTGGAAGAAAGGGTAAGTTTTTTCACCAAAACTGAAGATGGAAGTAATGCGTACTTAAATATCTGCTTTCCTGAAGAAACTTCGATTTTCATCAATAATTTGCTGGTCTATAGTGGTGTTGAAAGTAATTGCAATAATTACTCATTGGATAGTTTGCATAGCCAGTTCAAAACTGATTCTGTGTTCTTTACAATCTATTCTGAAAGGGGACTTGAAGCGCTTAAATCCACCATTGTGTTTCCGAGAGATGTAGAGTCTGATTCATTACTTTTAGCCAGACGCGAAAACAGCCCGGAGAAAGATTTTTTCATCATCGCAACTCTGCTCGTACTATTTCTAATAGGCTTATGGAGGTTAGATTTGAATGCACAGTCAATTGGTCATATAAATGTTTCCAATTTGCTTGCTGTTCGTGTGAGAGACAGTTCAATGTACAATACCACGTTTTTTCAAATAGATAATTTGAAGTTTTTTGGAATACTATCCGTAATATCTGGATTGACCGTCATGTATTTCAACCTACATTTCACGAAACTTATTTTAATGTATAATCCGGATACAGTCTTTAGCTTAGTGCTTAGCTGGATCGTAAACTCTGGCGCATACTTTGTCTTTCTTTACATTAAGTTTCTATTGGTTACCTTCTTTTCCGAAGTATATAACTTCAGAAGTTTCCGATATATCCAATACTATGATTTCATAAGATTTTTATTCTTAGGCGCGATTTTTATATTCCTGATGGTTGCTGTAGATTTTATTAGTGGGGGTCTTTTTGCTCAAAGCTTGTTTATATGGACCCTATATTTTTCAACATTGATTCTGCTGGTTTATGTAATTCTGACCTTTCAGAAACTAAATAAGTTATTTTCGAATAAAAAACTTCATTTATTTTTCTACCTTTGCGCTACCGAAATTATTCCAATAATTCTTATCGTTAAGATTTCTAGATAAAAAAGAGGTAAAGGATGAGTGACGAATTGCTAGTAACTGATAAGGAAAGGTTGACAAGAGTATCAAGTATCTTAGTTTCACAACCAGAACCTTCAGATCCAAAATCACCTTATTATGCTTTAGCTAAAAAATATGATATCAAGGTTGATTTTAGACCTTTCATACAGATTGATCCTGTTGATATCAAAGAATTTAGAAAGCAAAAAGTAGATATACTCTCTCACAGTGCTGTTATTTTAACCAGCAGAAACGCTGTAGATCATTTCTTTAGATTAGCAGCAGAGAGCAAAGTTGAGATCCCTTCAGACATGAAATACTTTTGTATTTCTGAGCAGACAGCCAACTATTTGCAGAAATACATTGTCATTAGAAAAAGGAAAATATTTACAGGAGTAAGGACGGCTGCTGATCTTATTACAGTGTTGAAGAAGCACAAAAATGAGAAGTACCTGTTTCCATGCTCTAATATAAGAAAGGATGATATTCCAAATTTCCTAAAGGACAATGGGTATGACTTCAATGAAGCCATCATTTACAAGACAGTAGCATCTGATCTTTCAGACCTTGCTGATGTAAATTATGATATAATAGCATTCTACAGTCCTTCAGGAATTAATTCTTTATTTGTTAATTTCCCAGAGTTCAAGCAGAACAAGACAAGAATTGCCGCTTTTGGTCCGACGACTTCAAAAGCTGTAAAAGAAGCAAAGCTGATACTTGATATCCAGGCACCTCTACCAAATGCACCGTCAATGACTGGAGCATTGGAGCTTTATATCAAGAAGGCTAATGGGTTGAAATAAAAATACAACAGATAGGGGTTTTTATCGTTTTTCTTTTTATCTGGTTACCTTTATTCCAGTAATCTAAATATTGCTAACGCGGATTGTATGAAGAGAATTCTCCTATTTTTGATTGTTGTTGGGTTTGCTACACAAGCAAAATCGCAACAAAACCCATTTTTTTCACATTTTGCTCTAAATCCTACTTATTACAATGCTGGATACATTGGCGTGGAAGAATACGCCCATGTAATTGCTATGCATAGAAGTCAGTGGCTTGGATACCCTGGAGGAAATGCGCCTACTACACAGCTACTAACATTGAGTGCACCCATTCAATGGAAATTGACAGGAGCAGCTATCAATATCTTTAATGATAACCTTGGGCCCGTTTCAAATATTGAGATTCAGGCCGGCGTGGGATACAAGAAGGACTTTAGCTTCGGAACAATCAGTTTAGGTGTGATGCCTGGGATTTACTCTAAAACACTTAATGGAGACGAATTAATTTTTGATGACCCCAACGATCCATTTAATACAGGCACCAGAGAATCACAAATAAAACCAGACGTCTCAGCTGGAATATATTTCAAATCACGAAAGAACTTTCATTTCGGACTTGGTGTAACTAACATCATGTCTCCTAAATTTAATTTTGGTATCGAAGATTTCAATAACCAAGTAGCAAGAAGTTTCAACCTTTCAGGAGGTACTATATATAAAATAAGGAGAGATATTACATTGGCACCAACAGCTATCGTAAGATCAGATCTGCAAACTTACACGCTCGACATTGGGAGTATGCTTTATTTCAAAGACAGAATTTGGGGAGGCTTGACTTACAGATTAGAAGAATCCGCTAATGTACTGCTGGGATATAGTTTCTTGGAGAGTAAAGCATTAAAAGCAGGCTATTCCTTTGAATATGTAATTCAAGAACAGGAGGCAAAACAACCAATTAGTTTTGAAATTTTTCTTAGATATGATCTTCCAAATGTTATTTTTGGAGGTAAAAAACAGCAGCATACTCCAAGATTCAGGTTTTAGGGGATTTGGCGATGAAAACCCCAAATAAATTAGACAAAAGGCAAGAAATTCTCGATAAAGTCCAATTAATGCCAGCGTTTTTTTTCATAATATTGTGAGAAATTCGGAATTAACATTTTGAACTATTACTTTTAAGAGCTTATATTTAATTTTTACTAGGCAATAATTTTACAAAAAGACTGTTAAACAACTAAGTGTATTTTATCAATATTAAGGTGTTATGATTAAAATGAGTGTTATTAGAAATTCATCCTACCTTTTGTTGATTTTCGCGGTAGCCCTTCAGGGTTGCGGATTATTTGGTGGAAACGTGGATGACAATGGAGAACTCGTAGGAGTTCAAGGAAGAGAAGGATGGGAAATGACCAGACCATTTGGTATGGCAGCAATTCCAGCCGGAACTTTTCACATGGGTCAGGCCGACGAAGATGTAGCCGCAACGCAAATCAACTACAATAAGCAAATCACCATTGGTGCTTTCTTTATGGATGAAACAGAAATTACAAACAACGAATACAGACAGTTTGTAATAGAGTTAACCGAAGGATCAGAAATTGATTTACCTTCAGGTTTTGCAATTGAAGATTTAATTCCAGACACAACAGTATGGGTAGACGATTATACTCACCACATGGGAGATCCTTTGATGGTGTATTACTGGTCGCACCCTGCATTCGACGACTATCCGGTTGTTGGTGTTGACTGGGAGGCTGCAAAATATTTTTGCAGATGGAGAACTGACCACTTGAACAACTCTCGTGAAGAGAGAGGTGAGTTTGCAATGCCTAACTTCAGACTTCCTTCAGAAGCTGAGTGGGAATATGCGGCTCGAGGTGGAAGAGATATGGCGAAGTATCCATGGGGTAACCCATACGTGAGAAACGTGAAAGGATGTCTTCTTGCCAACTTTAAACCAGGTAGAGGTAACTACTTTGATGATGGATATGCCTACACATCCCCTGTAGCAACATATTTTTCGAATGACTACAACTTGTTTGATATGTCAGGAAATGTTGCGGAGTGGTGTGAGGACGCATTTAACCCTTCATCTGTACCACTTGTATGGGACTTGAACCCTACGTATTTTGACGAAAATGAACCACGAAAAGTAATTAGAGGTGGATCATGGAAAGACATTGCGTACTTCTTGGAAACAGGTTCCAAAGCATATGAATTTAAAGATACTGCCAGAGCTTCCATTGGCTTTAGATGTGCCATGACTTATTTAGGAAGATCTTCCGGTTACGAATTCTAGAAGAAATTATTTAATCAATCAAATTAGTTTTTTACTAACCTAAAATATTAAAAACAAAATGAGTAAAAAAGGCGGATTTCAGGAACTTCTATTTAGAACCATCATGCCTAAAGTGTATGGTATAGGAGCGACTATCGTAATTTTGGGAGCAATGTTTAAGATTCTTCACATGCCAGGTGCATCATTGATGCTTGGTGTGGGTCTTACTACAGAAGCTGTTATTTTCTTTTTAAGTGCATTTGAACCTGCACACAAAGAGCCAGATTGGGCAAAAGTATATCCAGAATTGGCTGATGACTATGATGGACCTTCAGGTGCTTCAAGAAAAGCTGTTGCTGCTCCTAGCAAAGATGGCTCAATGTCTAAGAAATTAGATCACATGCTTGAAAGCTCTAAAATAGGACCTGAGTTAGTTGATAGCCTAGGGAAAGGTATGAAAAACTTAGCTGAGTCTGCTAAGCAAATGTCTTCTCTAAGTAATGCAGCTGTAGCTACAAACGAGTATGCTAATAATGTAAAAACAGCTTCCAAGTCTCTTGTAGATATGAATAAGTCTTACGCTTCTACTGTAACAGCAATGTCAGATATGGCTAATGCTTCTAAGGATGCGAAAGAGTATCATTCTCAAGTACAAAATGTTACGAAGAATTTAGGAGCATTGAACGCTGTTTATGAATTAGAATTGAATGATGCCAACAGTCACTTAAAGGCAATGAATAAATTCTACTCCAACGTAACTGCTGCGATGGAGAACGTAGCGCAGGCAAGTAAAGAGTCTGAGCAGTTTAAGAATGAAATGACCAAATTAACTGGAAATATCTCATCTCTTAATAAGGTGTATGGAAATATGTTGACTGCAATGAAAGGCAGTTAATTAGTAGCACACAAAAGAAATTAAGATGGCAGGAGGAAAAGAAACCCCTAGACAGAAAATGATCGGTATGATGTATTTGGTGTTAACAGCCTTGTTAGCATTGAATGTTAGTACCACGGTTATCGAGAAATTTATCTTTATTAATGATAGTTTGGAGCGTGCAAATGCTGCGGCTGAAAACAGGAATGTAAGTACGACTTCAAGTATTCAGGACAAAGTTAGCAAGTCTAATAATGAAGCTGAAAAGCAAATCCTGGATGCTGCTAAGCAGATTAGAAATGCCACTGAAATATTGAACAAAGAGATGGATGTTTTGAAAGATACTTTCATCATAATTACTGGTGGTTATTTAGAAGGTAAAGAGAAGACTAACGCTAACATAGCTGGTAAAACAGACTATGATAAAGTTGGAAACTATATGATGCCTATTGAGGAAGGCGGATCTGGGAGAGGAGCAGTTCTCAGAAAGGATCTTGAAGATTACATCGCTTTTTTGAATACAACCTTATCAAAGTTTAATACCGAAAACGTTACAGCTCCAGTATTTGAGAATATAGCGAAGGATGCTGAAGAAGATGAGATTTACAAGCATGATGAAAATCAGAAAGGTAAAAAGTTCTCTCAGCTAGCCTTTGAAAATTCTCCTACCCCTGCTGGTATGGCGACATTATCAGAATTTCAGGCACAAGTATTAAGTTATGAAACTGAGGCTTTAAAGTTTTTAGCTGATAGAGTTGGTGCTGGATCAATTGAAATCAATACGATTGAACCTATGGTGCTACCAGTTTCACAATATGTTGTAGCTGGGTCTAAATATCAGGCAGAAATGTTTATTGCGGCTTCTACTTCTAGTGTTGTGCCACCGACTATGACTTTGGATGGAAATCCTCTTGAAGTTAGTGGAAACAGAGGTAAAGTTGAATTTACTGCAAGAGCATCAAATAACGAATACAGTAAAGATGGATATGCTGAAAAAAGTTTTGAAGCAAAAATCACTGTACAAAACAGAGATGGACAGGATACTACTTTCACTGAAAATATCACTTACTATGTGATTAAACCAGTGATTCAGGTTCAGTCTCAATCTGTTAATGCTTTGTATTTAAACTGTGGAAACGAGTTAACAGTAACGGTTCCGGGTTTAGGCTCGAATTATAACCCTAGCTTCACTGCTAAAGGTGGTGTTGCTGTAAAAGGTGGTTCTGGTGGACAAGTAACAATTGTTCCTAAGTCATCTAAAGTAACCTTAACTGTTTCAAATTCAGGAAGCTTAATTGGAAGCAGAGTATTTAACGTAAGAAGAATACCAGCTCCAGAGATACAAGCATTCATCGGGAACAGAGCAGTTAATCTTAAAACGGGTATCCCAGCAAAAACTCCAAGAATTGATTTGAAAGCAATCGCTGATGAAAGCTTCCAGAAATTCTTACCTAAGGATGCAAACTTCCGAGTAACGGGAGCTGAAATCACATTGGTAAGAGCAGGTATTGGAGGACAGAGCATAAGGGTTAATGGTCCTGTAGTGAACTTAGGCCCAATAGCTGCTCAGGCAAGAAAAGGAGATAACCTTGTAATTGAGATTAAGAAAGTTGCAAGAGCGAATTTTAGAAAGGAGATTGAGGATTTCCCTAATTTCACAGGTAAGTTCATCACTATTCCTTTAAGATAAAATGTTAATAGGTATGAAAAGAATATGTTATGCTTTGATCTTTGGTACACTATTTACACTTGGTATTAATGTTGCAAGTGCGCAGAACCCTGCCGTTGCACCAGCTATCAAGCCAAAAGTAGTTGAATCTCAGATCATGTTTAAAAAGACAGTTTGGAGACGAATGGATTTGAATGAAAGACAAAACAAGCCGTTCTTTTCCATCAATGGTGAGATTACGAAAGTAATTATCGATGCTGCAAGGAAGGGATTAATTTTCCCTTATGAGAATGATTCATGTCTTACAAGAATGTCTATGGATGTTTTTGAGGAGAGAGTAGCCCAAGAGGCGGATCCTAATGCTAATCAGGGTAATGAACCAGATGCGAATGATCCGTTTGCGCAATTGAATCAGCAACAAAATACGGCACCTACTGGTCCGTTATGGATTCCTCCATCAGAGTTTAACATTCTTCAGTTGAAGGAAGAGTTATATTTTGATAAGCTTAGATCTAGAATGTACTATGATATTAAGTCAGTAACGATTTATTTATCAGCTACAAGTTTCTACAATCAAGCAGGTTTCCAGAAGCCGATCGCTTCATTTAAGTATGAGGATCTTGAGAAGTTATTCAGAGAAATAGTTCCTGAAAAGGCAATCTGGTATAACAACCAAAATCTTGCAGGTAACTTAAATATGGCTGATGCTTTTCAGTTAAGATTATTCTCAGCTCCGATAGTTAAAATTTCCAATGCTACTGACCGGTCTATTAGAGAAATCTATGGACAAGGAAAGAAAGGTATTATTGCTGCACAGCAGTTGGAATATGAGTTAATCAACTTTGAAAATGAAATGTGGGAGTTCTAGTCTCATATAATTAATATTTTAGGAAGATGGGGGTGAAGTTTAACTTCATCCCTTTTTTTTGCCTAATTCGGCTTTAAGCATTTCCGCTTTTGCCAGCCCAATCTCCTCCGCAATTTCAACCACTGAAGCTTTCTTAATATTGCTAACCGTTCTAAATCTGGTTAATAATTTAATTTTTGATTTTTCCCCAATGCCTTTTATTGAATCAAGCTCCGATTTTATGTAGTTCTGACTTCTCTTGGTTCTATGAAATGTGATTGCAAATCTGTGAGCTTCATCTCTCAGATATTGTATCAATTTAAGTGATTCTGATTTTTTGCTTAAATGGAGTGGAAACGGATCATTCGGGAAATATAACTCTTCTAATTTCTTAGCAATACCAATGATCGGAATCTTGCCGTAGAGATCAAGTTCTATTAAAGATTGAATAGCTGCGTTTAATTGGCCTTTTCCGCCATCAATCACAATTAACTTTGGATATGGTAGTTCTTCCTCTTTTAATCGTTTATATCGCCTGAAAACTATCTCTTTCATCGACCCAAAATCATCAGGGCCAACAACAGTTTTGATATTGAAGTGGCGATAATCCTTTTTGGATGGCTTGCCATTTTTGAAGCAAACCATGGAAGCCACTGGATTGGTCCCCTGGATATTGGAGTTGTCAAAACATTCAATATGATCAGGGAATTCGTTTAATCTTAGATCTGATTGTAATTGATTTAAGATGCGGGTTTCTGATGATTCCCTAGGGACATAGTTTGAAATTTTTTCTTTCTTGTAGAATAGACCATTCTTTTTTGAAAGATCAACTAGTTTCTTTTTATCTCCTATTTTGGGCTGATAAATTTTAATTTGGTCATTCCACGATTCTATTTCAATATTTGTAAGAATCTCCCTGGACGAACTCTGATACTTTTCACGCAGGTTAATAATGGCATAAAGCAATACTTCCTCATCGGTTTCATCAAGTTTCTTTTTGATTTCTACTGTTTCGGAGACATTGATGGTACCATGATCAATTCTCATGTAGTTGACTATACAATTCTTGTCATCCGTGAGTAAACTGATGATATCTATGTCCGTTACCTTTTGACTGACAATTAAAGATTTAGCTTGGAATTTTTCGAGTAGCTCGAGTTTTTGTTTGAACACTTCTGCTTGTTCAAAGTTTAGCTCAGAAGCTGCTGAATTCATTCTATTGGTAAAGTGGGATTTGACTTTATTGATATCACTTTTCAATATTTGAATTGATTGCTCAACTTCCTCCATGTAGTCACTTTCGCTTTGTAGTGCCTCACATGGACCTAAGCAGTTTCCTAAGTGATACTCTAGACAAACTTTAAATTTCTGTCCAGAAACGTTAGCTTCAGATAAATTAAGATTGCAAGTTCTGATCTTATATAGTTTCCTGATCAAGTCAAGGACGCTATTCATGGCTTTCACACTAGTATATGGGCCGAAGTATTGTCCTTTGCTGTGATCTATTCTTCTGGTGGCGTAGATTTTTGGAAATCGCTCATTAGTGATGAGAATGCTGGGAAAGCTTTTATCGTCCTTAAGGAGTATGTTGTATTTGGGTTGATTCTCCTTTATCAGGTTGTTCTCTAACAGGAGGGCATCAAACTCAGAGTCAACTATTGTTACCTCCAGAGCATTTACCTCTGAGACTAATTTCAGTGTTTTAATGGATTGTTGACCTTTGGTAAAATAACTGGAGACCCTTTTTCTAAGGTCTTTGGCTTTGCCAATATATATGAGCGTATCTTCCTTGTCGTAGAATTTATAGATTCCAGGTGAATGAGGTAAGTTTTTTACCTCTTCAATTGAAAACTTTTGTTTATCCATACTAGATAATACTATCCATATCCAGAATCAGTTGCTGATTCATAGTAGAATCTGATGGATCTGCGAAATCATCATTGTATAACGAGCAGTCAATTTCTACATTAATAGGTTTGTCAGGTCTTTCGAATTCCCCTTTAGTAATGTTTAATGTCGAATCAGCATATACTTTAGTCATAAAATTACGCCAAACGGGTAATGCCGTTCTGGCACCTGAACCACCTGCCCAAGATCTCCAATGAATACTCCTATCATCACCACCGACCCATCCACCAGCAGCAATATCTTTGGTAATACCCATAAACCAACCATCCGATCCATTATCGGTAGTGCCTGTTTTGCCGCCTATTTCATTGTCTGCTTTAAGATCTGTTCCTAATCTGTGAGCCGTTCCTCCTGCTTCCTCAGTCGCACCTCTAAGCATATGAAGCATTAAGTAGGCTGTAGTTTCATTTAAAGCTTCATTTCTTTTAGGGACAAATTCTTCTAATATATTGCCATTTTTATCTTCTATTCTGGAAATAAAGAATGGTTCTGTATGAGTTCCTTTGTTCACAAAAGTACTATACGCGCCGACTAGCTCGAACAATGAGACATCTCCACCAGCTCCAAGACATAATGATGGAACCGCTTCTAGTTTACTTTTTATTCCCAAACTTTTAGCTAAATCTACCACTGCCTGAGGGCCACCTGACTCTTTCATCATATAGGCAGTAATACTATTTACTGACCTTGCTTGAGCTTGCCTAATAGTCATCACTTCTCCTGTGTAAACACCATTAAAGTTCTTAGGTGACCAAACCGGTGGGTCCTGACCAGGTAATTCAAAAATAACCTGCGCATCAACAACTGGGAAACAAGGTGAATACCCAAGCCTAATCGCATTTGTGTAAACAAAAGGTTTGATAATTGATCCTGGTTGTCGTTTCCCTTGTTTAACATGATCGTATTTGAAGTATTTGTGATTAATTCCACCTACCCAAGCTCGGATTTGACCAGATTTTGGATCCATCGCCATAAATCCGGTTTGAAGAAATCTTTTGTAATAATTTAATGAGTCATAATGGCTAAATGTGGTGTCAATTTCGCCATCCCAGGAAAAGACTCGCATTGGTTTCTTAATATTGAGATAATGCTCGATTGAGTCTTGGTTTCCGTCAAACTTGTTTCTCAATACCCTGTAATATTCAGTTCTTTTGATTGCGGATTCTAAAAATTTCTCAATAACATTACCATCTTCATTTCTCCAAGGCAGATCATCTTTCCATTCCTCATCAAACATTCCCTGGAGCTCTTTCATGTGCTCTGCAACCGCTTCCTCAGCGTATTGTTGCATTCGACTGTCGATCGTAGTGTAGATTCTTAGTCCATCATCAAATATGTCATAACCGTTTTCTTTGCCCCAACTCATTAAGAAGTTACGAGCTACAGTCCTGAAGTAGGTTGCTGGTCCCTGATTGTGATTAGCAACTTTGTAATTAAGACCAAAATCAGAGGCGTTTAGTGAATCGTAAAGCTCTCTTGATATCTGACCAAATTTGTGAAGGTTCCATAAGACTTCAGTTCTTTTGTCCATGGCAAACTCAGGGTTCAATATCGGATTAAATCTCGTAGGTTTATTGATAAGACCTACTAGTACAGCAGCTTCCTTGTAGTTAATTTCACTTGGGAGTTTATTAAAATAGGTTTGACACGCGACTTTTATACCATAGGAATTACTTCCAAACTCAATTGTATTAAGGTACATAGCCATTATTTCTTCCTTGGTATAAGAAGATTCCAACTGCACTGAGATTATGTATTCTTTGATTTTGGTAATAACACGACCAAGAATGCTGACAGAATACAACTTTCCTTTATTCGAGGATTCTGTACGATACAAGTTTTGAGCAAGCTGCATAGTAATAGTACTTCCCCCTCCTTTATTTTTACCGGTGAGCACACCAGAAGCAGCACGTAATAATCCCTTAAGGTCTACTCCCGAGTGTTCGTCGAATCTCATGTCTTCTGTATACCTTAAGGTAGTTTTTAAATCCTCACTTAGCTCGTCGTAGGTAGCTTGAGTACGATTATATCGAAAATATTTGCCTAGTGAAATTCCATCAGCAGAGAATAGTTCAGATGACAAATCCGGATCTGGTCTTTCTAATCTTTCCAGACTAGGTAAACTTCCAAATAAATTCCAGGGGTTATACTTTACCATTTCCACAGTAAGTGGAATTCCCAATACAAATAGGAAAAATAATACCCAGATGAATCTTATAATTCGTTTTACAAGTTTCTTGCTCATTGATTTTGCTTGTAGTTTCGTTCAAAGAATTTTTCGTATGAGTCTAATTCTTTGGTTTGATACAGGATGTTGAAATTGTCGTTTGTGATTACGAATTTAACAAATTTCAGATTCTTAAATTGATTTTCTAGTTGTGACTTGTTGTTGTAAACAGTTAGAAAATCCATTGCATTTGTTTTGTCAGGGAAGTCATTAATAAGGATCACAGCATATTTATCACTCAGTATCAAGTTACCCAACCTGAGATCTTTTGCTTCATCTATCAATTGCATTTCTGCATCTACATACTGAGAAACTTGAGTAGCAGCATTTTCTTTGTTTTCATAAGCAATGACCATTAGGTGTTTCTTTTCCAGGTTAGTCTTAAATTTCGCTTTTGAACTATTAATCAGATTGATCTGATGCTGTTCTGATGCAGTAATTAATTTTTCTGCATATGGAACAAGCTCACTCTCCTCATACTGCTTTACAAAAGAATTCAATTCGAACTGATACTTGTAGATATTTTCAGTTTTTCCAATTATCAATACTTTTAAAAGTGCCAGATTGTCTGAGAAATCGTTGTTTGGATGATCTTTCAACGCCTGGTTTACAATGTTCATTGCAGGCTTGAAATTTTTGCTTAAGTAATGTTCATAAGCCTCTTTGTACAGCTTTTCCAACTTGGATTTTATTGCCTGGCTTTCCTCTCTGTAATTGGGGTTTGCGATTAATTTTGCGTAGATAGTATTTGAGAATTCCTGTAAAAGACGATTCTTGTAGTCTTCCTGTTTGATGGTATCATATTCTTTTGATAATAGATAGAGCAAATATAGAACTTCAGGTTTATGTTCAGTTCTTGGAAATCTTACAAGCAGAGTATCGAAAGTGTTGATTGCATTGAGATCTTCATCTAACTGGAAATGGTATATTTTACCAAGTTCATAATGTGCGTTATCAACTTCCAGCAATAAGTTTGCTTGAGTTCCTGAATCGTAAGGGATTGTTGCTATTAAAGATTCTCTGCTTAGCGATGATTCGTTTTTATCGGTTTCCTTATTGTTATTTTTGCCAGTCTTGGTGTTCTGGTCTTCTTCACTATTAGTTTGATTGTTTGCGGTAGGCAGACCAACAGTGGTTGCTTGTTTATTACGCCTTCTCCAATTGTCTTCTAATATTCGATCACCCCAGACTCTTTTAAAATCATTTGTTCCTTTACTTACAGCACTGGTGTTATAGAAATACCAGGTTGTGCCTTCTTCCTCTGTTCCTATAGGAACAAAATCGCCAGAATTATCATTTAGAGCTGCGAGGGCGTTTCTTCTATCCGCTTTTTTCTGTTCTTCCTTTCTTTTTGCTTCTTCTTCATTTTTCTGAGCAATGTATTCATCTAAAAATTTATTCAGCGAAGCAGTATCCATTGCAGCGAGTGCTAAAAGGCTATCATTGTTTTCTATGATGTTGATTTGTCTAACAAATTCTTCAAGAATGGACTGACGAGCAGCGATTTCTTCGTAAGCTTCCTCATCTTTTGGTAAAACACTAATTGTGCTGTCGTAATAGTTTTTTGCTAGTTCATAGTTTTTCAGGCTATCATAATAAATCTTACCTAGTTGCCAATAAGAATAGCCTTTTTGACGATTGTTACTAACACTTGTTCTAGCTGAAGACTTATATGCGTCTATTGCTTCTGTGAGATTACCTTGTTTAAGCTCAAAGTTTCCTATTTCATAATAGATTTTGTCTTTATACTCCTCGTTTTTAGTGTCGCTGAGTAATTTCTTGAAGTACTTTCTTATTTTTTTGCTGTCGGAGGTATTTGCTAGCTCACTTACCTGAGCCATATTCAGCTTTGTGTAAAATGATAATTCGTAAGAAGGATTACTTCTCAGTACCTTTTTGTAATTGTGGTAAGCTTCAGCATCAAATCCAAGTTCCTGATATATCTGGCCAATTATAAAATTTATTCGGGCTCTTAATTTGTTGTTTTTAATGTATTGCTCTGCCTTTACAAGATTGTTTACCATTTTATCCAGGTCTTCTCTGGATTCATATAAGTAGGCTCTGTTCAGATATAGATTCTTCAGGTTCTTTTTATTGAGATCCTCTCTTTTGAGGAAGTCGGATACAGCGATAGCATTATTGATTTCATTGTTTTTAATAAACGTGTGCATGAGTTCAATTAGAGCTTCATGTCTTGCATTATCGTTCTTGCTGTGTGTATTTACATATTTAAATGTTTCAACGGCATCTTGAAATTCATATCCGTAGAATCTTGCTTTTCCAACGAGTATATAGGCATCATCCTCCCAAGCTGAACCGGGATGTCTTTGAATGGCTATTGATGCTTTCTCTATAATCTCTTTTAACTGGTCTTCGAATGCTTTTGTATCGGTAGTGTCAAATTTGATGTAGACTGGTAATACTTTGTTGTAATTCCACTGGTAACTGGAGTTAAGAGAAGCTTCAATTGCCTTTACGTTTTCGTTTGCAATGAAATAGGCATTATAATGCGCAGTTGTGTTATGGAATGTTTTACTTACTGGGTTTTTTCTTCCAGGAGCACAACCTATAAGTACTGTTACCGCAAAAAGTAGTAGCGGAGATATTTTATTGAAAATTTTCAATCGAAAGCAATTAATCAAAACCGAAGCAATAAAAGCAAAATCTCTTGGATAATTGCGTATTTATTGAATTTTGTCCGTCAAATTTAACACTAAAAGTTCATCTGGGAAACTTTACACTTAAGGTAGAACGAACCCTTTGGCTCATATTATTTATATGAACTAAAAAAAATGCTAAGAATCCAGATTTTGATGTGATTGAAGTTGGTATTGAGCAAAGGCATTAGCTACTACAGCTCCAAAACTGGCAGCAGTTGCCTGTTCTTCCATTGTCCAATTCCGATGCTTACTGTCTTCAATGCAAATCACACCAAACTGTTCAGAAGGCAATGTGACTTGAGTGTCCAGTAGGCAAACAAGATCATAGTGCTTAAAGTATCCAGCAAGCTCATTACTCACATCATCATCGAATTCTAATGAGGCAGTTACGATTTTATTGATTTTTGTGGCGTTAAAATATGAAGGGAATTTATCAAGAGTAATACTTAGTCCTGTTAAATCATTTTTGTGAAGGCTTCTGTATTTGCATTCTAATTGTGTATAACCCTTCGTGAAAATCCATAAGCTACATACCTCCGCTTTGAAGAGTTCACAAATTTCATTTAGTAGACTATTCAGATAATCCCTGAATGGAACCTTGTGAAGCTTATCTGAGGAATACCTGATCATAATATCCTTCGCATATTTTTCAAATTCCTGAAGCATCACATTCTTAGTAACATCTCTTGCTACGGTGTAGAGTACTTCGTGTTCTTTATCATAGACTACATGCCACTCAAGCCAGATGTATTCGCCATTTTTTTTGAGATATCTATTTTGGAATGGTGTACTATGTTGATTTCCTTTTTTAAGAGATTCTAATTGAACTAAGCTTTGATCGACATCATCAGGATGAACAAAATCTATCAATTTTAGGGATGATAGCTCCTCTTCTGAGAAACCAGTTAGATCTACCCATCGTTTATTTACAGAGACGATTGTGGTATTGATATCGGTAATTGCCAGTAAGTCTCTGGATTCATCAAATAGGCTTTTGTAGAGTTTAAACTCACTGTGTGCGTAATCAGTAGTCATAAATTCTATTTGCAGGTTGTATTTTATAATATACAAAAAAATATGGCGGAAGCCAATCGCAGTTCTGATTAAGCGCAGGAAATAGCAAGGAATTCGTTAAAAAATGAATGTATTCACTCAATAAGCTTTAGGATAACTATTTAAATATATAATTTTGACGATTAAAATTTAAGATTTTAAAGTTGGCAGCTAAGAAAACTTTATCAAACAGATTAACAAATCGGTACCTTCTTATCATTCGAAATGAAGAGAACTTTGCCGAGAAAACCACTCTGAGCTTTACATACGCAAAGGTTGTATTAATCATATTTGGAATATCTCTGATTATGCTAGGTATAGCTATTTACTTAGTGACAAGCGTACTAGACGAATGGTTTGATCCCAGACATGCACAGAATCAGGCTAAGATTGAGTTAATACAATTAACTCAAACGGTGGATTCGCTAGAAAATCAGGTTAGGGCTAGGGAAAATTACATTGAAAACGTTAGAAAGATCATGACAGGTCAGGATGATGTTTATGCCAATGTAGAGGAAAGAGAGCTTTCTGAGGAGCAAATTGAAAGTAGTTCAGCATTAGATAATGATATCACTCCAGTTGATAAGGAGTTTAGGAAAGAATTTGAAAGAGAGACATTTGGGACACTTACTTCTTCTCTTAGAGATAACAGTGAGGCTTTGAAAGAAATGTTCTTATTCAGCCCTCTCGGTAAGGAAGGATTGGTTTCAGATAAGTACGATCCTAAGATTAACCATTATGGGGTAGATATAGTTGCAAAAAAGGATGAACCGGTGAAGGCAGTAGCTGACGGTACCGTGATTTTAGCCTCTTGGACACAGGATAGTGGCTATGTAATTGGTATTCAGCACAGAGGGAATTTGATTTCTATCTATAAGCATAATTCGGATTTGTTAAAAAACGTTGGTAATTTTGTAAGCGCGGGTGAGATAATCTCTATCATTGGAAACACTGGAGAATTGACATCAGGACCTCATTTACATTTTGAGTTATGGTATAATGGAAGCCCGGTGGACCCAGAGGAGTTTGTCGATTTTTAAAAAGGAAAAAGGAAAAAGCGATGTTTAATAAACAAGATCAAAAAGTTGTGGAAGAACTAAGCAATTCAAGTAACATTATCGGTAAAGGAACATCAGTTAATGGAAACATAGAGACTTTTGGTAATGTGAGAATTGAAGGCAAGGTAGTTGGGAATGTCACAACTAAGTCTAAAGCGGTATTGGGACACTCTTGTAATGTGGAAGGAAACCTTTTAGCACAAAACGCTGAGATTGAAGGACACATCAAAGGAACAGTTGAGTGTACGGAACTATTGGTATTGAAACCAACTGCAGTGATTGATGGAGATATCATCACAAATAAACTAGTAGTGGAATCAGGAGCATCTTTCAACGGAGGTTGTAAAATGGGTTCTGCAAATAAAGAGATAGCAATTTCTAGTGAAAGAACAGAAAGAAAACACAAACCGCTACTCAAAGCAGAATAAAAACGCGAAACTTTATTTAAGATATTCAGGTCTGGCTTTTGAGCTCTTCGCAATCATCGGTGTAGGTGTTTGGGGAGGTTACAAGCTGGACTCTTTTTTTGATAATAAGTACCCTGTCATCATGATCGTCATGACTTTCGTGTCTACGGGTGCTGCGTTATACTCATTATTTAAAAAACTCCCTAAGTTTTGAGTTTCGTCAAGAGTCTTATTTATCATATTCTTCTAACCGCAATTCTTTGGTTTGCCTCTTTCGGCCTTGCATTCATTCGGCCAGAATACATTCATACCAACATCCACTGGATTTTTCTATTTTTTCTTATTCAAAGCTTGGGAATCGCTGGCTTAAATCAATTTGCTTTGAAGGCTGCAGATCAAATGCCTGCTGTAGTGCTTTCCGGAGTTGTTTTGAGGCTCTTAACCACAATTTTCTTTTTTGTTTTTGCAATCATTTTTGAGGTTGAGGAGAGTACAAAATTTATCCTCAATACAACCATTATTTATTTGCCATATTTAATCTTTGAAATCATTCTCTTATTGCCTAACTTGCGCCCGAATTCTGAGAAGAACTAATTAAGAGATGACAAAAGGTTTTAGTCCAGTAACATTCAAGCTATTGACATTCAGTTTTTTAGCTTTCTTACTAATAACAGCAAATCCAACAAATGTACTAGCCTCTGGTGGTGGCGATAGTGACGAAGAATTTGATGCTGCAGAGATGATTAACCACCATATTCTAGACTCACACGAGTGGCATTTTTTTGATGGACATTACGGGACTTTGTTTTTACCTGTAATTCTATACGATACAGAGAAAGGATTGACTGTCTTCTCTTCCTCAAATTTTTATGATGAGCACCATAATGTTGTAGCATACAATGGATATGTATATGAGCATGGACACATTGTAGCTGAAGATGGAAGAATGCTTTTGGACTTCAGTATAACTAAGAATGTTGCATTCTTATTTTTAAATGCTGGATTGCTACTATGGATTTTCCTTTCTGTTGCGAGAGGTTACAAGAAAAACGCTGGACAGGCTCCAAAAGGAGTTCAGTCTTTCTTTGAACCAATTATAATCTTTGTTAGAGACGAAATTGTTAAGCCAAATATTGGCCCGAAATACGAAAAGTATCTTCCTTATTTGTTGACACTTTTCTTCTTTATCTGGTTTGGTAACCTTCTAGGTCTATTGCCTGGAGCAGCTAACTTAACTGGAAATATCGCAGTAACTATTGTATTGGCATTCCTTACGTTTTTAGTAACCAACTTTAGCGGTAACAAGAACTACTGGAAACATATTTTCAATACTCCTGGTGTTCCTGGTGCATTGAAGCCGATCATTGTTCCTGTAGAGATCATTGGAATTTTCACTAAGCCATTTTCATTATTGGTAAGGCTTTTTGTTGCGATTACAGCAGGTCACATAGTAATCTTAAGTTTGATCGCACTAATCTTCATATTCCAATCTTGGGCAGTAGGTTTTGGAAGTACTGTAATTGTTACTTTCATCAATTTCATTGAGTTGTTGGTAGCAACAATTCAGGCATATGTGTTTACCATGTTCTCATCGCTTTATATTGGTCTGGCGATTGAGGAGCATCATGATGACCACTAATCAATTAAGAATTTTAATGTTTCATAAATTAATATAATTCAAAATGACGTTGTTAGCACTTTTATTAGAAGGTAGCATTGCTATCATGGGAGCTGGAATCGGAGCTGGACTTGTTGCGATAGGCGCAGGTATCGGTATTGGTAAAATTGGTGGCTCTGCTATGGAAGCTATGGGTAGACAACCTGAAGCTGCTGGAAAAGTACAAACTGCAATGTTGATCATCGCAGCACTTATTGAGGTAATTGCACTATTTGGTGTGGTAGTTTGTCTACTAATCTCTCTAGGTTAAGAAACGATTTAAGGTTTGCCGCTTTACATTAGGTAACGGCAAGCCTTATTTTAATTTTTGAAACAACAGATAACAAAGAAAAACTAAAGTAATATGGAGCTTTTAACGCCCGGAATTGGATTGATCTTTTGGCAACTTCTGATCTTCCTAATTGTATTCTTCATCTTAAGATCACTTGCTTGGAAACCTATTATGGGTGCCTTGAAAGCAAGGGAAGCAATGATTGGTGATTCTCTTAAAGCAGCAGAGAGTGCTAAAGAAGAGATGGCTCAAATCAAAGCGGATAATGAGTATTTGCTTCAGGAGGCTAGAGAGGAAAGAGAAAAGATGTTGAGCGAAGCATTAAAGACAGCAAACGACATTAAAGAAGAAGCTAAAGCTGAAACAAGCAAAATCTCAGAGAAGATGATTTCTGATGCAAAAGTTACTATCGAAAATGAGAAGAAAGCTGCTTTAGCTGAAGTTAGAACTCTTGTTGGTGAACTTTCTCTTGAGATTGCTGAAAAGATCTTGAAAGAAAAGCTTGGAGATGAGAAGTCTCAGAAAGCATTAGTTGATAAGTTCTTAAAAGACGTAAAGGTTAACTAATATGTCTGACGGAAGAGTAGCCAAACGTTACGCAAAACCCCTTTTGGAATTAGCTCAGGAACGAGGTGTTCTTGAAGAGACCAAACAGGATATGGAATTGTTCGTTGGACTATGTGAAGAAAGCAAAGACTTACAGTTGATGCTAAAGAGTCCAATCATTCCACACCTAAGAAAATTATCTATTCTTGAAAAAATATTCAAAGGCAAAGTAGGAGATCTTACTTACTCAATCTTTGAAATCATAGTAAAGAAGAACAGGGAAGCAATCCTTTTCGAAGTTGGGAAGTCATTTTTAACACTATACAACAAGGTGAAAGGATTAGTGGAAGCTACTGTTACTTCTACTTTCAAATTAGATAAGAAAACAAGAGCTGAGTTTGAGAAACTGGTTAAATCAGTGACTGGAAAAGATGTTGAATTGACTGAAGTTGTTGATCCTTCTATCATAGGTGGTTTCAAGATCAAGATAGGAGATCAGCAGATTGATGAGACTGTAAGCTCAAAACTTAGAGAACTAGAATTAAAATTTTTAAACGCATAAGTAAAACATTAGCCCTCTGCGTTGAGGCATAAATTAATGATATTATGGCAGAAGTAAGACCTGATGAAGTATCAGCAATATTAAGAGAGCAGCTTTCTAACCAAAGAACGGAAGCTGAACTTGAAGAAATTGGAACTGTATTGCAAGTAGGTGACGGTGTAGCTAGAATCTACGGATTGTCTAAAGCTCAGGCTGGTGAGCTTTTGATGTTTGAAAATGGTGTAAGTGCAATGGTACTTAACCTTGAGGAAGACAATGTGGGTGCAGTACTTTTCGGTGATTCAAGTGGTGTAAAAGAAGGTGACACTGTTAAAAGAACCGGAACAATTGCTTCTATCAAAGCTGGTGACGGCATGTGTGGTAGAGTTGTTGATACATTAGGTAACCCTATCGATGGTAAAGGTGCTATCGAAGGTGATCTTTATGAAATGCCTCTTGAAAGAAAAGCTCCTGGTGTAATCTACAGACAGCCAGTAAATGAGCCTCTTCAAACTGGAATCAAAGCGATTGACTCAATGATTCCAATCGGTAGAGGTCAAAGAGAGCTTGTAATTGGTGACAGACAGACTGGTAAGACAGCTGTAGTTATTGATACAATCCTTAACCAAAAAGAATTTTACGATAGAGGAGAGCCTGTTTTCTGTATCTATGTAGCAATCGGACAAAAAGCTTCAACTGTTGCTGGAATCGTTGCTGCTCTTGAAAAAGGTGGTGCTCTTGACTATACAGTTATTGTAAGTGCTTCTGCTTCTGATCCTGCTCCAATGCAGTTCTTTGCTCCTTTTACAGGTGCTGCGATTGGTGAGTACTTCAGAGACACAGGAAGACCTGCTTTGGTGGTTTATGATGACCTTTCTAAGCAAGCAGTAGCTTATAGAGAAGTATCTCTACTTCTTAGAAGACCTCCAGGACGTGAGGCATACCCAGGTGATGTATTCTATCTTCACTCAAGATTATTAGAAAGAGCTGCAAAACTGAACGATAACGATGAAATCGCTCAGCAAATGAATGACCTTCCTGAGTCATTGAAAGGAAAAGTAAAAGGAGGAGGATCTCTTACTGCACTTCCAATCATTGAAACTCAAGCTGGCGACGTTTCTGCTTATATCCCAACAAACGTAATTTCAATTACTGATGGACAGATATTCCTTGAAACTAACCTATTTAACTCTGGTATCAGACCTGCAATTAACGTGGGTATCTCTGTATCAAGGGTAGGAGGTTCTGCTCAGATTAAATCAATGAAGAAGGTATCTGGTACATTGAAGCTAGATCAGGCTCAGTTTAGAGAACTAGAAGCATTCGCTAAGTTCGGTTCTGACCTTGATGCGGCTACTCAAAGAACTATTGACAGAGGTAGAGTAAACCAGGAAATGTTGAAACAACCTCAGTTCTCTCCAGTAGCTGTAGAGGATCAAGTAGCTGCGATCTTCGCATTTACTAAAGGATTCTTCGATAAAGTTCCTGAGAACAAGGTAAAAGAATTAGAAAAAGAATATTTGTCATTACTTAAGACTCAGCACCAGTCAGCACTTACTGACCTAAAAGCTGGAAAATTAAGTGATGAAGCTACAAGCGCTATGACTGAAGTAGCAAAAGAAGTAGCACAACGATACACAAACTAAGTATTTGCTGAATGGCTAACTTAAAAGAAGTAAAGAACCGTATTTCCTCTGTTTCTTCTACGCAGCAGATAACTAAAGCCATGAAAATGGTGGCAGCTGCAAAGTTGAGAAGAGCTCAGGATAAGATTACACAAATGAGACCTTACTCTCAGAGAATGTCTGAGGTGATTTCCAATGTAACTTCAGGAATGTCTGAAGGTGTTGAAAATCCATTCGCAGAAGAGAGAGAAGTAAATAGAGTACTCATTGTTGTAGTTTCATCTGACAGAGGTCTATGTGGGGCGTTTAATAGTTCAGTTTTCAAAGGTGCTGTTTCTTTGATTAAAGAAAAGTACCAATACCAAATGGATATGGATCAATGCATCATCATGCCAATTGGTAAGAAAGCTCATGACTATTTCAAAAAGAGAGATTATTTAATGGTTGAGAGATTCAGTCATTTGATTCACGATCTTTCTTTCGAGAATGCCAGAGAAGCTGGTCAATACATTCTTGAAGAATTTGAAAGCGGTTACTTTGATAAAGTAGAGATCGTTTATAACGAGTTCAAAAACGTTGCAACTCAAGTGCTTATAACAGAGCAGTTCTTGCCAGTTGCACCTATTTCTGAAGAGGAACTTGAGGAAAAAGCTCCTTCTAAGAATGTGGATTACATTTTTGAGCCAACTAAAGAATTCATATTCAAGGAGATCGTTCCTAAATCACTAAAAATTCAGTTTTACAAGGCTTTGTTGGAATCTAATGCTTCTGAGCATGGAGCAAGGATGACAGCAATGGATAAAGCAACTGATAATGCAGGTGAGTTATTGAAGGAATTAAGATTGACTTACAACAGAACAAGACAGGCTGCTATTACCAAGGAGATTTTGGAAATTGTGGGAGGTGCAGAAGCACTAGCATCGGAGTAGCAGAAATTATGAATAAATTAACGAAAAGGGCTCGCATTTTGCGGGCCTTTTTTGTTTACATTAAATTGTAGTGGTGAATCAATTAAATCAGTTTTATCGTCTATTTCGAGCTTTGTCTCTGGATGTTGTGATTGGCGCTGTTCTGGTTTCAATGATGATAGCACAACAACTAAACATTGAAGTGCCTGCTTTGATTTATCTCACACTTGCAATTGCCGTCTGGCTAATATATACCTGGGATCATCTATCCGATGCAGCAGGTATCGATAATCCCAGTACTTTTCGTCATCAATTTCATAAGAGATATCATAAAGTGCTTCTTGGTTCACTTGTAGTAGGTCTCATTGCTGGTGCTACTTTAGTATTTTATTTGCCGATGCAAACGGTATATTTTGGGGTAGCTGCAGCGGCGCTGGTTATGGTATACTTTCTTCTCGTACGGTTTTGGGATGGATTTGTGTACAAGGAAATAGTCAGTGCTCTTCTATATAGCCTAGGAGTGTTTGTTGGTCCATTATCATTGTATCAGGAGTTTAGCCTTTTTATTTTCCTGATGTATTTTCAGATTTTGGTCATCGCATTAATGAACCTAATGATCTTTTCGTTGTTTGAAAATAAAACAGATAAAGTTGATGGGTTTGTTTCACTAATTCAGTTACTGGGAGACGGAAGTAAACTTGTCATTAATATTTTGTTTGTTCTCAGTATGTCTATCACTGCAGTGCTGTTTCTGATTTTTCAAATGCCGAGCTCTATTGCACTTCTATTTACAGCAATGTCAGCAATCCTGTTGTTGATCAATCTCAATCAAAAATATTTTTACTCCTTTGATAGATATAGAATTGTTGGAGATGGAATATTTTATCTGCCTCTGTTTGTGCTGTTATGAGTAATTTCGATCGAATCGCATGGATATATGATTTGATAAAACATGTCGTCTTTGGTAATACGCTGGAAACTGCCGAGATGGGATTTGTTAATGAGATTAAAGATGAAGATCATATTCTTATTGTTGGTGGAGGAACTGGCAATGTATTAAATGCTATTCCATCTACCTGCGCCATTGATTATGTAGAGCTTTCTGAAAAGATGTTAGATAAAGCGAGAAAACGTAGATCAGATTTGCCAATTTCTTTTTACAACACCGACTACTTAAGTTTTGAGCCACCAACTAAATATGACGTCATTATTTGTAGTTTCTTCTTGGATGTATTCAATGAAGATAATCTCAGGTTAGTTCTTAAAAAACTTGGTAAGGAATTAAAATCAGATTCTGGAACATTATTAGTAACAGACTTCAATAAACAGCATAACAAACCATTCCTCTCATGGTTGATGCATTTATTCTTTCGAGTTTTTACAAATCTGGAGAGTTCTAAGCTTAAGGATATTCCTGAAGTAGTTGAAAGTTGTGGTTTTCAATTGAAGGATACTAAACTTTTTAAGGGTGGATACATTTTTTCAAAAAAATATTCACGACATGGAAACCTTTAAATTTGTACCTTGTCATTAGGGTAAATTTTAAGACAAGTAATTGGAATCATCTCACCAATCGATACACAAATACCTGATTGTTCAAAGTCAACAGGGAGATCAACGAGCACAGCGTGAACTCTACAAGTTGTATGCTAAGGCTATGTTCAATATCTGCCGTAGGATGATGGGTGATGAGGATGAGGCTAAAGACGTGCTTCAGGACGCGTTTATTGATGCTTTTACTAAGCTCAATAGTCTTGAGAATATTAGTACGTTTAGTGCCTGGATTAAGAGGATAGTGGTGAATCGTTGTATCAATGCAATCAAGAAAAAGAAACTTGTAACAGTTGACATAGACGATGGTTATGATCATACGGAAGAAGAGACCTATGACGATGAAATAACAAAACATCAGATCAGTGATATTCTTTCCAAAATGGATCAGTTAAGTGAAGGATGCAGAATGGTAATGAACCTTTATGTTTTTGAAGGATATGATCATTCAGAAATTGCTCAGATTCTTTCAATATCAGAATCTGCATCTAAGTCACAGTATTGTAAAGCAAAGATTAAGTTACGGAAACTATTAAATGTTGAAAATCATCAGGAATATGGAAGATAAATTCAAATCATTCGTCACTGGTAACAGAGATGAATTTGAGACATACGATCTGGACCTGGACTTATCCTGGGATGAGATTGCTGATGGAATTAAGCAAAAGGCTGAGTCAGAACCTAAGAAGGGGTTTGCCTGGATGAAAATCGCGGCTGCCGTTGCTTTGTTAATGGTCTTTTCAATTGTACTCATCATGTTAAACAGAGGTGGTGGTAGTGAAGAGAATTTAATTTTTGCATCAAATCCAGAATTGGCAGAAGCACAAGCCTTTTATACCTCACAAATAGATCACAAGATGTCGATCGCGAAATCTAAGGCTGGTGGAGAAAAGATGATTGAAGATATTCAGGAGCTGGATAAGGCATTTGCAGAGTTGAAGAATGATTTACAGGACAATGCAGATAACGAAGAAGTCATTATTGCAATGATTGAAAACTATCAATTGAAATTGAAAATTTTGGATAGAGTACTGGAAGAGCTGCAGGAGGATGAACAAAGAGCGAAGGAAAAGGAAAGAGTATTCCAAAACTAAAGGAAGAGCTATGAAGAGAATAAAAGATATAATGTTATGCTTGAGCTTTGTCATTGGGTTTTCCGCATATGCGGTAGCAACTGACAAAGGGGACACCAAGTTGACTAAAAATATAACAAGATCATTTTCTGTAGAGAGCGGAGATGATGTTGAAGTAATCAATAAATACGGTAAGATCATTATCAACACCTGGGATAAAGATTCAGCAAAGTTTTCTGTAGATATCGTTGCAACAGGTAAAACTGATGATATCGTGGAAAAACTGATGGACAAAGTGAAGATTGACTTTAGTTACGCGGTAGGATTTTTGACAGTAGAAACTGATATGGATAAAAAGAAAGGAGCATTAAGCTCAGTTCTGAATAGTATTGAAGATTACTCGAAAAGCTTTACCAGCAGAAATAAAGTGACCATTGATTATACCATTTATGTACCAGATGGAGTAAATCTTACACTTGATAACAAGTTCGGAAATGTATTTATAAATGATTTTTCCGGGAAACTTGACCTTACCTTGTCACACGGTGATTTAAGAACAAGAAGCCTGGAAGGTCAGTCTGAAGTGAGTCTTTCATTTGGGAATGGTACTATTAAAAATATGAAAGATGGGACAGTTAAGCTGAAGGGTTCTGAACTTGCTGTTAATAATGCACAGAGACTCTCAGTGCAAAGTAGTTCCTCTGAAATGACACTAGGAGATATCAAGTCCCTGAAGCTAAATTCAAGAAACGATAAGATCAGGATTCAAGAAGTTACTTCGGTGTCTGGAAGTGGAGATTTTAGTGATGTGAATGTAGATGCTCTTGTTTCAGACTTAGATTTGAACCTGGATTACGGTGAGATTTTTGTGGATAGAGTGGATGCTAATTTTAAGTCAATATCTATCAATAGTAAATCAGCTGATATTAGTCTGATACTGAGTCCACAATCATATTTCAGCGCGAATATAGCTGCGATGGAAGATCGTGTAATCATACCAAACAACATGTTGTCCCTTCGAAAGAATCAGAATTCTGATGGGGAATTAGATTTAAACCTTGAAGGAATGGTAGGGAACACGCGGGATGATAATGTAGGTAAAGTAAATATTATCGCTAATAATGCAGATTTAATAATATCAATCAAAGAAACACCCATATTCACGGATCGGGATTAACGATGCAACAAAGTTTTAGTAGGACATTAATTGCCCTGACTTTCTTTCTAGGAATATTTGGTCAGGTACAAGCACAAGGATATGAGCAATCTGCAGGGGTACGATTGGGCACGACTTCTGCAGTTACATATAAGAAATTTATAGTGCCGGAAGAGTCTGTGGAGTTTATGCTTTCAGGTAGAAATGAAGGAGCTCAGTTTACCATCATGTTTGTGAAACACCGACAAATGGAATTTTCCTTCAATGAAAACTTCTATGCCTATTATGGCCTGGGAGGTCACTTTGGATTAGAGAGGTATGATGATTTGAGTAAAACTATTGTGCCTGGAGATCCATTTGACACCTTCATCACTGAAGATAAAAGTTATTTTGTAATGGGAGCAGATGCGATAGCTGGAATTGAGTATCGCTGGTTGAGCGTTCCGGTTACCATAGGATTTGATTTGAAACCTTATTTTAATTATATCGGTATGAGGTATATCAGAGGGACATTCTGGGATGCCGCAATATCATTTAAATATGTATTTTAAACAGTTCACCACCCAAGCTGTAATTGTTGTCTTATTAATGTTCAGCGCAAGCTGTTTTGCACAAAAATATGTTGACAGCAATGATCCCAACGAAGTAAAATCTTTGTTGAGTAAGGACAATGATATCAAAGGATTTGGCGGCATTGATGTCAAATTTGGTATGGTTAATACCGATCGATCTCTCCTACTTGGAGGATATGGAGGTGTTATTATCAATAAAAATTACATTTTCGGTCTTGCAGGTTATGGCCTGGCAACTACCAATACATTTCTGGGAATACCACCTGGGCAAGACGCTGAAAAGGAATTGAATCTTTATGGTGGATATGGTGGACTTCTAATCGGCGGGATTCTCTTTCCAAAGGAAATGATTCACATCAATATCCCGATCTTGTTGGGAGCAGGAAATATGGATGTTTCAGATGAGAATTATTTCAATAATGGAATCGATACTGAATTCACTATTGATAAGTCTGCATTTTTTGTGATCGAGCCCGGAATCCAAATAGAAGCGAATATTACAGGAAACCTAAGACTCGGTCTGGGAGCTACTTACAGAATGATTCAGGCTGTTGATTTACTTCACCTTAATGATGACGACCTGTCGGATTATACTGTGGCGTTATCTCTTAGGTTTGGTAGATTTTGATGCCTTAAAATTCTTTAATAGAACAATTTCTTTATCATCTAAGAATCTGTATTTGCCTCTGGTTAGATCTTTTTTGGTAAGTGGCCCATACATCACTCTGTCAAGTCTGATCACATCATACCCCAGATGCTCAAATATCCTTCTTACAATCCGATTTCTTCCAATATGAATCTCAATACCAAGAATAGATTTATCCTTGCTTAAAATGGCTATATCGTCTACTATGGCTTCACCATCTTCCAGCATTAATCCATTCTGAATCTTCTCAAAGTCCTGTTGAGATATTGGCTTGTCCAGATCAACCTGATAAATCTTCTTAATCTCATAAGAAGGGTGACTCAACTTCTTAGCAGTCTCTCCATCATTTGTAAACAATAAAAGACCAGTTGTATTCCTATCAAGTCTTCCTACCGGGTAAATTCGTTCCTGAACCGCATTACCTACCAAATCCATTACTGTTTTTCGTCCATCAGGATCATCGGTTGTGGTTATATAATCTTTTGGTTTATTCAGAAGTAAGTAGACAAGTTTCTCAGGTTTCAGAAGCTTTCCATTGTAGTAAACCTTGTCCTTTGGTTGGACTTTAAACCCAAGCTCAGTTACAACTTCTTTATTAACCTTGATTTTACCATCAGCAATTAGCTTATCAGCTTCTCTTCTGGAGCATACACCGGAATTGGCAATGTATTTATTAAGCCTGGTCTCAGTTGGTTGCTGAGGCTTATTTGAAGATTTTGATTTGTTAGGATTTTTGGATTTACCCGGGTTATTCTTACGCATGGTTTACTATTAAACCACGAAGTTAGCTAATCTTGTTGGTCTCCGATAGTGTTTTCTTCGTCTTCCTGGTAAAAATCCTTAGGAGTAGGAAGATCTTTGAGGTCATTGATGCCAAAGTAATCCATAAAATTCTGACTTGTTCCATATATCAATGGACGACCAATGGCTTCTGATTTACCCCTGATTTCGATAAGTTCCTTTTCAAGTAATTTCTGAACTGAATAGTCACAGTTTACTCCTCTTATTTGCTCAATTTCACCTTTCGTAACAGGTTGTTTGTATGCGATTATTGCCAGTGTCTCCAGTGCTGAGTTGGACAGCCTTCTTTTTGATTGCTGTTTTAAAAGAATTCCAATACTTGCCTGATAGGATGGTTTAGTCAGGAATTGATATCCTCCCCCGCTTTTAACTGGATGAATTGAAAATTCGTCTGTATTATATTTTTCTTCTAACGACTTAATAGCTTGCTCAATATCCTCTAATGGGACATCTGCCTCAAACATTTCAGTCAGACAATTCTTTAATTCCTTCTCCTCAATTGGTTTGGGAGAACAAAATATCAGAGCCTCAATATGGTTAATGAGGTAATTCAATTACTTGCTTTGTCTTAATTTGGCCTCAATTGAATGCATTGTGTGAGGTACAGCTTTCAATCTTTCTTTGCTTATCAATTTGCCGGTATCAATACAGATGCCGTAAGTACCGTTTTTGATTCTAATAAGTGCCTTTTCAAGGTTATTGATGAACTTTTGTTGGCGAGCAGCTAACTGGTTTAAGCTTTCCTTTTCAGCGGTCTCTGCACCGTCTTCCAAAGTCTTAATTGTACCGAAAGTACTTCCAGTACCCATGTCACCTGTTTTAGAGATTGATTCTTTGATAAAGTTTAATTGATTCTTGGCTTTATCAAGTTTTTCATTGATCAAATCTTCAAACTCCTTTAGTTCTTCAGCGGTATATTTGGTTTTCTCTTCCATCCTAAAATTATTAAGGTTCCTGGCAAAGGGTTGGTTGAAATTTGCGCTAATCTAATAAATTTTTGGAAACGCAGAGGAGAAAATATCCCCGAATTCAATTGGGGTGTTTAGATGTAATTCTGAAAATGCTTAAGCCTCAGATAGTTGCAATGATTCAATTCTTGATTTCAAAGCATTACTATCAATATTGATTCTATACTTCATTCTCAGGTATCTTCTAATGACCTCAAGTTTCCTACCTTTTTCGGTGTAGTACTTGGCGATGTTGTTAATAAGACAATTCATTTCGTAGCTGTTTATATAGATAACAACTAAATATACCAATTTGATTACTTCCATGCTTGATTTTTTTTGGGTTGCATATCATTGAAAAGACAGAAAAAAATTAAATTAACTACAGGAAGCAAGAAGGGATCGGATCACTAACGCCTATTTAACCATGAAATATTTTTACTCGATTTTCGCAGCGATCATCTTATTTGGATGCGGAAAAACAGATTTCAGCACCTACAAGTCGCAATTTGCAATCTCTGAACCTCAAACAATTAATACGGATTCAGTGGACATTTCCAGTTTGACTGAAATAACAGATCAGGAATTACTTAAGAAATTGCTAACACCGAAGTTCGAAACGCCGGAGAGAGTTCAAGAGGTAATCAATTATCATCAATTCTACTTTTTAGCATGGCTTGGACAAAGTCAGGGGCTCAACAAATTCAGTATTCTTCACACAGAGGATGAGTCCCAATGTATCAGAAGCGCCTACATGTTTACAACCCGGGAAGGAGAAATATTAGATAACAAGACCATTTCTTTTGACGCATGCCTTGATATGGGAATAGCAAATGCCAATTATGCCAGAGTAAATGACAGCACCTTCAATGTGATTAATTACGAGCACAACTGGGATAGCTTTTTACCTACGCCGTTTGTGGATGAGTGTGTTATACAGTCTGATGGAAAGATAGTTTGCAATAAAAGAGAAATGGGAGTTGGTGCCTGCATTTGGGATAAATTATCAATTAGGGATACACCTGCTGATAAAGGAAAGTATTTGACATCAATCAACCTTGGAGAGAGACTCAATCTATTGGGCAAGTATGAGGTGGATGAAAATTCTGATAAGAAGAATGAATACGCATTAGTGAGGCTTTCAGATAATTCGGAAGGATGGGTTCAAAGGAGATTAATTGGTGAAAATGCATATCCAGCAACGATCACAAATGAAACTTATATCTACAAGCGAGCAGATCCTTTAACAAGAACCAAGGATAAGTTTTTTGAATTTGATATTGTGGCTGTTAGCGAAAGAGATGATTCTGCAGAATGGTATAAAGTTAGAGGAAAGCCTAAAAGTGCTACTTGGTTTAAAGAAGGTTGGATAAAGGAGGACAATTTCTCTACTGCCGATATCAATATAGCCTACAGTGTAATGGCTAAAAAAGCTATAGAAGCAGATGATTATGATCAAATTATTGAAGTAGCAACTAGCAAAGACTTTTCTGATGTAGAGGTCTCATTGCAGCGGGCTTTAAATGAATATGCAGGTATAGAAAACGTAAGAGAATATTCAGGCGATGAAATTGCAGGTGCAGTTGGCCAGTATTTTGGAACTTATGCCAATGTAATGGAGATGGAAGATAGTTTCTTAAGGTACAATGAGACCTGTGAACAATCCACATTTAGATTTGAAGACGGTACGGTTACTCATGATATGGTAATGGATTCTGAAGATTATAAGATTACATCTGTGGATGTAGTAGATTTTGGAGCTGAGGTTGTCATATACATGGAATCAACATTGAGTGGAGAACCTGCCATGCTTCATATCGCTAAACAGTATGATGTGATTGTGATGTACCATGATTGGTATAGCGGCATTGAATATTACGTTTATGAAGACTTTATGTCTGATGTGGATGAAGACCCTGAAGAATGTAATTACGATGAGGAAGGTATTTAAAACTGCCTTCCTACTACCACCGTTTTCTTGAAGCTTTTCTTAGATCCATCAGCATTGAACAATTCAAAGTGAACAATATAGTAACCAACTTCAGCGATTTTACCGTTGGTGTTGGTTCCATCCCACCTGAAGAATCCACTGGATGATAATAATTCACCATTGGCTAATACCTTGACCAATTGACCATTGGTGTTATATATCCTCACATTAGCAAAATTACCAGCAGCATCAAACTCATAGTTAATTGTAGTAAAAGTCGGTAATCCGGAAGAAGGTTCTCCTGGAGTGAATACTTCAGGCTCAATTTGTACGGCTTTATCGATTTGTTGGTTGCCAAATTGTTGAGAGTTCTTATATCCAGGGGTAGCAAAACCAACAGTACTAGACGCTGATCTCCAGTTATTACCATCATTGCTTGCACTTTCAGAGCTGATCCGTTCCAAAGAAACACCATCTACATCATCCAATAGATTGTAGTGGTAGTCCTCAAAATAGTCTACCAAGTCGATTATGTTGTTGGTAGAATCAATCAGTACAACTGTCCCTTCATCATTTGACAATGTTGGTAAGTTATTTACCTCAATGATATTTTCAGCTACTGCCTGAGGGTACTCATTGATGATTATATCTTTATCTGTAGTTAGTACCAGATACTTATCTGGATTCAAAATCAAATTACCTTCAGAGATTAAATCAGCATCCAGGTCAATAAAGAAGTCATCATTTCCTATTCGCCAATTTTTCAAATTAATGAACTGGTCTGATCTATTGTAGATCTCCACAAAGTCAACTCCAGTTGACCTTGGGTTAAAAAGTATTTCATTAATGACAATATCAAGACTGTCAGCAGATTCAGGCAGTACAAATGTTGCAGTGTTATCTGATAATGAGTTGCCAGCACAATCGTCGATGTTGCTAAGTGATACTGTGTAGATTACGTTTGGAGTTAATGTTGTTGCTAAATCAAGACTTATTTCATTTGTTGAAACCAAAGATGCACTGGTAATACCAACCTCTGGACTGATCGAAATGGTGGTATTTTCATCAATAAAAATTCTTTCATTCAATTGAATTAAAACGTTATGGTTATCAATGGCAAAAGCCCCTAGAATTGAAGGTCCTGACAAATCTGGGTTGGAGGCGCTGCTTGAATTCTGTTCGCCTGGTGTACCTCCGGAATTACTAATTGATGCTGTCCAGTTATTGTCTTCACCACAAGGATTGGATGTGTCAATCATTTCAAGAGATACCCCACCTTCTACAGCTTCGTCATACCAGGATTCGTCATATGCTATATAAAAGATTTCTTCCGAGTTTAACGAGATAGTGATTTCATCAGCGCCATTTCCCAGGGATGGCCAACTGGAAACACCGATCACTTTAATTGAGGTGTTGAATGATGAAACTGAAGAGTTAGGAGTTAGAATAGCGTATTCTCCAGGTTTGAGGATTCCACCTGAGATTGTGGTAGTTTCTATTGCGTCACTCAATTCTAATCCAGTCAACTCAATCAAGTTGTCGGAATTATTGAAAATCTCCAGATATTCTGCATTCGGCAGATCGTTAGGAGGTTCAGGATCCGCCATTATTTCTGTAATTAAAATGTCATGAAAACCAGGTGTGTTTCCGATTCCAAATTCCAAAGTGGTGGGCCCAATTAGATTCCCTGCGCAATCAGTAACGTCTTCTATTGTTAGTTCAAACAAAGTACCTACTGATATTGCTTCCTGGAAATTTATAACTACCTGATCATTTGATGCCGCAATATCCAGAATGTCCAAACTTGGGTTAAAGCTATAAGTACCTCCATTCAGTGAAGCCAGGTCCATTATCTCATTGAATTCAATCGTGATCTGATTTGCAGTAAAACTGAAACCTGTAACGATTGGAGAATCAGTATCTGGTAGCGTATTAAATACAGAGTTTTGTTCTCCTGGCGTGCCTCCAAATTCATTGATTGAAGCAATCCAGTTATTTGGACCACTACAGACGGCTTCAGGATTAATTAGTTCAAGACTATATCCTCCATCATCTTTGTCAGTATCTCTGTACCAGTCTCTTTCATATGTTAAGCTGTCGATAGTAACATCATTTAAAGTCAACTTTACAAGATCTGTTTCATTTCCCAAGGAAGGGAAACCACTAACCCCAATTGTATTTTCAATAGCATCAAATCTGAATAGATTGGCAGTACTGGTTAAAACTAAATATTCACCAGGAGCCATGAATATTCCTTGTAACTCAGAGCTGCTTGAGAGATCCTCGATGTTAAGGCCCTCAAGTGTGAGAAGTTTGTCTGAGTTGTTTAAAATCTCTATGAATTCAGCTTCTGGCAATCCAACAATAGGAGTTGGATCGGCTAAAATTTCAGTTATGATGATATCTCCGGGTTCCGGTACTTGCCCTATGCCGATGGTTGCATTGTAACTGTTCATTGTATTGCCTGCACAATCATTGATATTTGAAATATCCAAAGTGTATAGAATACTTTCTTCGATAGATGTTAAGAGTGAAATTTCTAATTCTGAGAAGTTATTCCAGTTAGTGCCTCCTATTCCGATTGTTGGTTCAATTAAAAGATCCTCAGTGGTAAAAGTGGTTGTATCCATTGACTCATTAAACGTGATCAGCAGTGTGTTCTGTCCTATCACACTGACTCCCACTATTGATGGTGCTTCAATATCTGGGTTTAGATTTAGAATGCTATTCTCATAACCAGGAGTACCTCCGGAGCTGGAGTTTGAAGCAGCCCAATTGCTTGCAGGATCACAATTATTTGTAAAAGCGATTCTTTCTAGAGAATAACCACCATCGTCTTTGTCGCTATCCTGGTACCATGATAGATCATACGATATATAATCGAGAACAACACTACTTACGGAAATGCCAATGCTATCAGAACTATTGGTTAAAGAAGGAAATCCTGATAATCCAAGCACATCTATCGTGTCAAACTCACTAATTGCAGAGCTTGAGGTAAGTATTAAGTATTCATTTGCTTCCAGTAGATAACTTGACAGCTCAAGAGAGATACTAGCATCACCAAACGAGACTTCTGAAAGGTTGAGCAGGTCATCACTATTGTTATAAACTTCAACATATTCAACTTCTGGTAAACCAATTACAGGAGAAGGGTCTGGCATGATTTCAGTAATGATTAGATCCCCTACTTCAGGAGTCTTTCCTATACCGAACTGACTATCATACATTTCAATTTCATTTCCTGCACAATCCAAAATGTCATTTACGGTGATGTCATATAATTCTGATTCTGCTATGCTCTCCCCAAGATTCACAACCAGTGAGTCAAAGGATTTTTCTAAACCAGTGATTGAAAGTGAAGTTGTAATATCAGAAACTTGAATAGAGGATGTGTCTACAGGTTCTGAAAAGAATATTGTTATGGAATTTACGGAAGCAGTTAACTCTATAACAGTTGGGGAAATACTATCTGGATTATTATTAAACACACTGTTTTCTGATCCTGGTGTTCCTCCATTGGTGTTTTGTGAAGCGATCCAGTTCAATTCTTCGGCGCAAGTTGGCTCGATATTAATTCTTTCCAGAGAATACCCTCCATCGTCTTTCTCACTATCCTTGTACCAGGTATGATCATAAACTACGGTATTAATAACTTCACTATCAAAAGATAGAACCAGGCTGTCTTCACTATTTCCCAAAGAAGGAAATCCAGAAATACCCAACACATTTATGGTGTCAAATGAAGTAGCATTGGACTCGGATGTAAGTACAAGGTACTCACCGGATTCAAGTAGGTATTCACTGAGTTCCGTTGTGGAAGTAGCATCTGATAGTTCTAAAGAATTGAGATTGATAATTGAAGCACTGTTATTAAAAATCTCAATGAATTCAGCTTCTGGGAGACCTACTGCTGGTGTAGGGTCTGCCATTATTTCTGTAATTAATAAATCTCCTACCTCCGGGGTTTTGCCAATAGCAAATTCAGAATTAAATGTTTCAAGTGAATTTCCTGCACAATCCAGTATCGACTCAATTGTGATAGTGTAAAGCAATGAGCTATCAATGTCCTCAGTAAAAGAGATGATTAGGCTGTCGTAATATTTATCAAGATTAGAAATACTTAGTGACACATTGAAATCCGAATTGTCAACACTTGAAGTATCAACAGATTCTGTGAAAACAACTGTAAGCTGGTCACTAGCACTTATTGAAAGGCTCGAAACCTCAGGGTTTTCAGTGTCCGGGTTACTATTAAAAACACTATTCTCCACCCCTGGTGTTCCTCCTGTTGAGTTCTGAGATGCAACCCAATTTTCTTCATCTGCACATGTCGGTGTGATATTGATTCTTTCCAGTGAGTAACCTCCATTGTCTTTGCCATCATCCTGATACCAATCGGAGGAGTATTCTATCGTTTCCAAAACCTCGTCATTCACACTTAGCGAAATACTATCCTCACTATTTCCGAGAGAAGGAAAATCGCTAATGGCTACAATTGAAATACCAGTAAAGTTATCAGTTTGAGAGTCGTCAATAATGATGGAGTAAGCACCAGCTGTTAGTATTGAGTCTGGAAGATTGATTTCGTCAGAGTCATCTGAAAGCGTGATTTGTCTTAGGTTAATATCTTCTGAACTGTTGTTAAATATTTCGATGAACTCAGCCTCTGGAAGCCCAACAACAGGAGATGGATCTGCCATTATTTCTGTTATTATCAAATCGCCTGCGGTAGGAATGTAAGGAGCGTTAAAAGTAAATGTTACCGTATCTTCTATTGAATTTCCCGACTCATCTGATACTCGATCTACAACCAGTTCATAATCTGTCGCGTCAACCAAACTATCTTCAAACACCAGAAGAAATTGTGAAGACGTAATGGTCTCAACACTTGTTGGATTTCCTATTGTCAATAAATCATAATGGTTTGAAGCTAAAGCTGATGTTGATTCTACATCTTCAGAAAAAGTAATGGTCAATTCATTGAAATAAGTGGATACTAAAGACTCAATACCGGGTTCATTTGTGTCGAGGGAGAAAGAAGCATAACCATTTGGGACTGTAAGCCCATTAATATCAGAAATCCCTGTCCAGGAAAGTGTATCCATAAAATTTTCTTGCAATGAATCAGCGAATAGTAGCTGCAGAATATTCAAGTCTTCCGAATCTCTGGAAATAGCAATTGGATTTGTCCCTGAATTAGAAAGGGTAAACTCTGTCAGTTCAGGAATCTCCATCTCTTTTTCCCAGACAAGCTGAATAGTGTATTGATTTAGAATGGATAATCCTTCCAGGTAATCATTGAAAGTAAACTCAAAAGAATTTTCCGCCAGGTCGTTTGAGTTATCATCAAGTATGTCCGACAAAACCAAGCTATAATCAGTACCATCAGATAGTTCTTCAGAGAATGTTAATTCAATTATTTTGTTATCGCTTGTAGAAATTGATGTTGGGTTTATGGAACCATCCAATGAATAATTTGCGATTGAGGATGAAGTGGTAGCATCCATCACCTTGCTGAATGTAAGTCGGACTTCATTCAAAGAAATTGGAGTTATTTCTGCTATTGTGGGGTTCAGAGTATTTATAGAGGTGGAAATGGGATCTGCAATAGCATTTCCATTGATATCTGCCACATTATCAATTTCAATTGCAAGAGAAGTACTCTCGGTTAAGTCAGAAGCAAACTTCAAAAAAACAATTGTAGAATCCAGGCTGTATCTACTTACTTCAGATGGATTAACACTTCCTCCGAAAGTGTAATTAGTAACGTCTTCAGCGGTAGTTTGATCTACATATTCAACAAACTGAATCATCACAGAATCTTCCGCAAACTGCTGAATCGTGTCAATTCTTGGAGCCAGCTCATCAAATGTGAAATCGAGGTTTCTTGAGGAGGACATTTCGTTACCATAAATATCTTGGATATCTGAAATTGAAAGTGTTTGTTCTACTTCCTCTTCAAATTCCTCACTGAAAATTAAAATCACATCTGTGCTTCCAGCCTGCAATGAAGCAGAATCTGGAAAAGCATCATTATCCAATTGATAATTTTCTAAAGTTTCGCTTGAAGTTGCATCTAATTCCTCGCTAAAACTTACAGTAAGCGTTACGGAATCATTTACTGTTATACTCTCTGGAGATGGCGCTCTTGTATCATAAATAAATTCAAATTCAGGAGTGATAAGATCATTGGAGTCAGCATCCAGTAAGTTTTCTATGATAAGTGTTAAAGTAGAATTATCATCAAGATTTGTAGGCAACACCAGGTGAACCAAAGAATCTACACTCTCATCAGGTATCGCCTGACTTGGGTTCCCAATATCTTCAATATCATAATTCGATACCACAGTTGCAGCGGCGGAATCAATTGCTTCATCAAAGTAGATATCTACCAATGTAGTCGCAATGACGATCACTGAATCAATTTGCTGTGAATACTCAAAGTTGATGTTTTGTGTAGTTATGATGGCATTCCCTAACGTATCTTCCAAATTGTCAATGGAAAGATCATAAGTAGTAGCTGCCAATAGATCCGAACTAAATGTTAATGTAACTCTTGTGTTATCATCATTATCCAAAATAGCGGATGACGGATTCCCAACAGCATTATCAACGCTATAATTACTTTCCGTTTCAGCGATACTTTCATTCACGGGCTCATTAAAGACAGCAGTGATTTGATCTAATGAATTGATAACCACTTTTTGAATTTGTGGGGCAGTAATGTCATAAAAGAATTCAAAGGCAGCTCTATCAATTGCAGTCCCCGAGCAGTCAGTAGCTCCTGAAATTGTGAGTTCATAGGTTGTTTCAGAAGTTAGATCTGTATCCAAATCCAGAATTACTCCTCCGAAACCACTTTCAATAACTTGATTTACAGTAATGACAAAACCAGAAATGGTATATGTAGCTGAGGTAAGTGAGGCTTCATCCATAGGTTCCGAAAAAGTGATTTGAATCTGATCGGTATCAGTGGCACTTACGCTTTCTATTAAAGGTGAGGAAGTATCGGGAGTATTATCCAAAACCGAATTAGCTGATCCTGGAGTACCTCCATCAGTATCATTGGAAGCGATCCAATTATTTTCATCACTACAAGCCAAGTCCTGGTTGATAAGCTCCAACGTGTATCCACCATCAGATTTAGCATTATCCTTATACCAGTCATCAGTGTAACTGATTGAATCTATATCATTTCCAAGTTGATCCTGCAATGTCAGAAGTCTACCGGAATTGGTTAATCCAGGCATTGATGAAACCTCAACCACATCTCCATAAACTGCATAGTCTGCCGACTCGGAGCTAGAGGTAAGAATGATGTAGGAGTCAGGAGCAATTACAGCACTGTCAATAGTACCGCCCGATAGGGTAAAGTCTTCGATGCTAATATGGTCCTCTGTTCTATTATAAATCTCCACAAATTCTCCTGATGGTAAGCCGACTGATGGATTTGGATCTGGAAAAATTTCATTAATAATGATGTCTTTGAAGCTGGTAGCAACAGAGTTTGTAAATTCCGCTGTTGTCGAGGTGATCTCAGAGTTTTCATCTTCGTTTGAGAGGTTCTCTATTGTAATCTCATATTCATTATTAACCAACCCTGAGAAATAGAGCAGAATATTTGAATTTCCAGCTGTAAAATCTAGACTATCAGGATTGCCAATGTCAAAGTTGATTGTATAATTTGATAAAGTCTCAGCGGATGTTTGGTCAAGGGCCTGGTTAAATTGAAGTTCAATTTCTTTGTCGGAGTTTACATTTACAGAATTAAGTTCCAATGGCAAATAATCAAAAGAAAATGTACTTGCATCTTCAATTGAATTATTTTCTGAATCTTCAACATTGCTGATACTAATTTCATAAGTATTGTCCTCTAATTCAGTTGAAAGGGCCAGAATCACAGAGTCAGAATTGGAAAGTGTAGCTGTAGATGGATTTCCGATTGAATTATCAATGGTGTAATTGGAAGTAGTTTCAGCTGTAGTCTGATCTAGCGATTTTGAAAACAATACAAGAAGTTCATTGCTTGAATTAACGATTACTGTATCTATCAATAGTGGCTCTATGTATTCGAAATCCTGATTATCTGAGACAGTGCTGTTTTCATTTTTATTCTGGACATTGGAAACAGCCAGGTTATACGTGATCGCATCCAAGAAATTGGAGCTTATTTCAAGAATTACTTTGTTGGAGTCATTTTCAACTATTGTTGCAGAAGCTGGATTGCCTATTGAATTATCGATTGAATAGTTAGCAGTATTGGTACCAGTAGTTTCATCTACATCCTGATTGTATGTTACCTGAATAGTGCTGTCGGATAATGTTATGGCAGTATCCAGTTCCATAACAAGATAATCAAAATCGAATGTGGAAGCTGTGGTCTGAGCTGTACTACTAAATTCATCCTGAATTCCTGATGTCGACAATTGATAGGTCAGACTGGTTAAGTTTTCATTGAAAACAAGATCAACTTCATCCAAATTGGAAGCGTCTCTTGTGGCAGATGCCAATGTGATGCTGTTATCAACAGAATAGTTTCCGGTACTTTCTGCAGAAGTTTGCTCAATCTCTTGATTGAAGATTACAGTCGCTGAGTTTTCACTTGTGACAATTACTGAATCTACTTGAGAAGAGGCAATCACACTTATATCGTCAAAATTGAATAATGTAGATCTTGTGGAAGTGTAATCACAAACAAAACCAAAGTAGCTTGTGCTAGTATAAGTATCGTCAGTGACAGTTCCTTCGGAAGTGTAGGTGTCAGTTCCTGTAAGATCATAAAACAGTTCCCACAACCCATCATTGTCTCGGGTGACTCTTATCCAAACATCTACAGTACTTGAATTGACTATGTCATCAGTTCCGTCAAGAATCTCAGTTGTGCTGGTTCCATCTTGGCGATACAGACTAATTTCATCATCCGTATTACCAATCATTACAAAATAACCATTCAAAGAACCTTCAAGATCTTCAGCATCACTCACCAAATAAATAAATGCTCTATTGCTACTACTGGGATTAAACCCTAACGATACCTGAAATTCCCAGGTTGTAAGATCAATATTGTTGTTAACGGTGCTAATGTATGATTCTGCTGTTGCAGCAGGGGCATTGAGGTGTAAGGTATTACTTCCATCCACTTCAAATTCACTGTCATCACCACTCCAGACAGGATTTGAAGTAAAATTACCATCGGTAAAATCTTCATTGATCTGCCCAAAAAGCGACAATGTGGTAAGGAAGATGAATAGAAAACTAAAATTTATTCTTAAAATCATCTGATAATGCAGAATATGAACTGCTAAATATAGTAATTTTGCCGTCCCGTTAACCCAAATTGATCGTTATCAAAACGTAAAATGAGTTACATGTTTAATAATTAAAAAATCTACTAACGATGAAATTAGCAGTAGTTGGGGCCACCGGGCTTGTTGGTGGTGAAATCCTGAAAGTGCTTGAAGAGCGCAATTTTCCTCATGAAGAGATCCTTTTAGTGGCATCTGCCAGATCAGCTGGTAAACAGATGACCTACAAGGGTGAAGAATTAACCATAATCTCAATGGAAGATGCAGTCAAGCGAAAACCTGACGTAGCTATTTTCTCAGCGGGTGGAGGTACCTCATTAGAATGGGCTCCAAAATTCCAGGAAGTTGGAACCATCGTGATTGACAATTCTTCGGCATGGAGAATGAGTCCGAGACATAAACTAATTGTTCCGGAAATCAATGCTGGTGTTATTAGAATTGATGATAGGATTATCGCTAATCCTAATTGCTCTACTATTCAAATGGTATTGGCACTTGCTCCATTGCATAAGCAGTATGGAATCAAAAGAATTGTTGTTTCTACTTACCAATCAGTTACGGGTACCGGTAAGGCAGCAGTTGATCAGATGATGAGTGAAAGAGCGGGAGAAGAGAACCCTGAGATGGTTTATCCTCACAAGATTGATATGAATGTTCTTCCACACATTGATGTATTCCAGGAAAATGGATACACCAAGGAAGAAATGAAAATGATCCTTGAAACTAAAAAGATCATGGGAGATGAAAGCATTGAGGTTACGGCTACCTGCGTAAGAATTCCAACAATGGGAGGTCACTCAGAAGCAGTCAATGTGGAGTTTCATAATGATTTCAACTTGGCAGAGGTCAAACAAATATTAGAGTCAACTCCTGGTATAGTTGTGGAGGATGACCCTTCAAACAATGTATATCCAATGCCTGTAAATGCTCACGAGAAAGATGAGGTATTTGTAGGAAGACTAAGAAGAGATGATACGCAAGCTAATACGCTTAACATGTGGATTGTTGCAGATAACTTAAGAAAAGGTGCCGCGACAAACGCTGTTCAGATTGCTGAATATATGGTTGAGCATAGTTTGGTTTATTAATAGATACTCTATAAAAAATCAAAGGCTGCTCTTGTAAAAGAGCAGCCTTTTTTATTTGTAGTAACTTCTTTTATTGTCTGTTTAAATAGATACCAAATCCAACTGTAACCGCAAAAGTATTTCTATCACTTGCGCCTGTACCAACCAGATATTGAATAGCAGGTTCCACAGATACATTTTCAGTAAGAAAAGCTGCATAACCACCCTGAATAATGAATTGGCCATAACTATCCGCTTCATCAGGTTTTATGTTATCAAACCCTACCCCAATGAAAGGAGCACCATTAATATAATATCTACTAAATACACCAATCAAAGTAGAGCTTGCATCATTGTCTCCTTGCGAAATTGAAGAATAACCTGCATTAAGTCCCATCATAAAATTGTCAATCAGGAAATATCCACCTCCAACATTGATATTAAATGAGTTTAAATTGTCATTACTTCCATCCAGGTTGAGATTTGTGCTGGAGAATGAAAGGTTAGAATTGATTCCCGCAAAAATAGCTCCTTGTTCAATTTGAGCATTGGCAGAAATTGAAATGAATCCTAAAATGGTGAGACTGAGAATTATTTTTTTCATTGTTTTTAATTTTTAAGTTTTTGAATGTTGTTTTAATTAAGACATTTGGGATTGATTCTTCAATAATAGTAATAAATGGTAAAACCGGACTCCAAATTCTTTGAAGCACTCGAGCAATTCGCTGATCAGGATCCATTTCAGGTTTCTCTTCAGGCCGGGAAGTATCCGGATTTAGATATCCCATTTATCGTTCAACAACTTGAAGCGAGGAAAAAGGCAAAGATCAAACTTCCGGAATGGTTTTCAAATCGTGAAGTGCTATTTCCAGTTTCGCTATCGATGGAACAATGTTCGTCGGAAGTAACAGGTAGATACAAGACTGAAAATTTCTCTGGGGAGCATTTAGTGGATCTTACAGGTGGAGCTGGAGTTGATTCCTATTACTTTTCCAAAGTCTTTGAGAGAGTGGATTATGTAGAAAGGAATCAGGATTTGGTAGATCTCGCAGCATACAACTTCGAAGTGCTGGGTGCAAACAACATCAATTGTCATGCTCAGGATTCATTAGACTTCATAAAGAGCCTGGAGAATAAGCCATCATATGTATTTATAGATCCAGCAAGGAGAGATGGAAACAATAAGAAAGTACATAGCTTTCTCGATTGTGAACCTAATGTACTTGAGATTTTACCTGACCTAATGTCTTGGGGAATTAAGGTCATGATAAAGGCTTCTCCAATGTTAGACATAACCCTTGGGCTTTCTCAATTAATGCATGTAAGCAGGCTTCATATAGTTTCTGTAAAAAATGATTGCAAAGAGCTGCTATTTGAGTTAGACGAGTCGAGTTCTAATAACACCGAAGTAAGAACTGTTAATTATCGTAATGACAAAACAGAGGAGTTTTCATTTCGATTAAATGAAAGTCAGGAAGCAAATGCAGTGATTGGAAGTATTGATAAATACTTATTTGAACCCAATGCTTCTATTATGAAGTCTGGGGCATTCAATTTGATTTGCAAGGAGTTTGAAGTGAATAAGTTGAATTTCAATACCCATCTATATTCATCCTCCGAATTGATAGCAGATTTTCCTGGGAGAAGATTTGAGGTTATGTGGAGTGGAGCACCATCAAAAAAAGAATTGGCGAAATATTTAAAAAGTAATAAAGTAAGCGTAGCAACCAGAAATTATCCAATTACTGTAGATCAGATCAGAAAGAAATTTCAGCTTAAAGATGGCGAGTCTAATTATCTGTTTTTCTACAGGAATGATAAGAATAAACCGGAAGTTGCAATTTGTGAAAAGGTGACCTGAAGGATTAAAACAAAATAATTTGTTATGCATGCATACTATTTTATTCGTTTTACTTATATTCGGGACAGATTTTGTTCGACAATGGAAAATTGCAAGTTAGAGTCAGTAAAAAGAAAAAGTCCCGAAGAAATTCGGGACTTTGGATGTGGTGCTGAGTGGATTCGAACCACCGACTCACGGATTTTCAGTCCGATGCTCTACCAACTGAGCTACAGCACCGTTTTAAAGAGGTGCAAAACTATGCAATAAAAGATTTGTCTACAAAATAATTTTTATAAAATTTTCAAGTAAATTAAGTTGATCATAAACTAACCCAAAATCAATGGAATACATATCACAAATAGCCTTTTTACTGGTTGTCGGTTTTTTTGGCTTTTTGCTATTCAAAAGAATTACCCAGATTAAGAAAAATATTTTATTGGGAAGAGACGTAGATCGTACAGATCAGTCTGGAGAAAGATGGAAGACCATGTTATTGGTAGCATTCGGTCAGAAGAAGATGTTTAAGAGAATTATCCCAGCTGTTCTACATATGTTCATATATGTTGGATTTATTGTGATCAACCTGGAGGTTCTTGAATTTCTAATTGATGGGGTGGCAGGAACCCACAGAATATTTGCTCCTATTCTTGGTGGATTCTATCCGGTATTGATGGGCATGTTTGAATTTCTGGCAGTACTTGTGCTTTTAAGCTGTGTAGCATTCCTGATTAGAAGAAATGTAATCAAAGTGCCAAGATTCACCAAGCCAGAAATGAAAGGCTGGCCTGCAATGGATGGAAACCTGATTTTGGTAATTGAAATCGTCTTAATGTTTGCTATCCTGACGATGAACGCAACGGATCAGGTGCTGCAGGCAAAAGGTGATCCACATTATGTTCAAACTGGTGCATTTTTCTTCTCTAGCTTCTTAGTCCCAATATTTGAAGGAATGAGCAATGGCACTCTTGTGATTCTTGAGAGAAGTGCCTGGTGGTTTCATATGGTAGGAATATTGGCATTTGCTGTTTATGTGACTTATTCAAAACACCTACATATTTTCCTTGCATTCCCAAATACGTATTACTCTAACCTTAACGCCAAAGGATACATGGACAACATGGATACTGTAACTAATGAGGTTAAGATGATGCTAGGAATGCCTACAGAATCAGCAGATCCTCCAGCCGAAATTGGAAGGTTTGGAGCTAAAGATGTGAATGACCTTACATGGAAGAATATCATGGAATCATATTCATGTACAGAGTGTGGTAGATGTACTTCTGAATGTCCGGCTAATCATACTGGCAAGAAACTATCTCCTAGAAAGATCATGATGGATACTCGTGATAGAGCTGAGGAAGTAGGAGCTAGTATTGCCAAAGGAGGCAAAGGTTTGGAAGATGGAAAGACTTTACTTGGAGATTATATTACAAAAGAAGAGATCAATGCTTGTACAAGCTGTAATGCATGTGTAGAAGCTTGTCCGGTTAATATCAATCCATTAGATATTATTCTTCAGATGAGAAGATTTGTTGCCATGGAAGAGTCTGGAAGTCCAGCATCATGGAATTCAATGTTCTCCAATGTGGAAACAAACTTCGCACCATGGAAATTTTCTCCTGCAGATAGATTTAATTGGTCACAGGAATTGAAAGAAGAATCAAACAAAGCATAAACATTTAACCTGAATATAAATAATGAGTGAAAATACAGAAATAAAGATCCCTACGGTTGCTGACATGGTTGCAGCAGGTGAAGTCCCGGAAATTTTATTTTGGGTTGGATGTGCCGGATCATATGATGATAGATACAAAGCAGTAACTAAGGCTTTCGTCAAAATATTAAATAAAGTAGGAATCAAGTTTGCCGTATTAGGTCCTGAAGAAACTTGCACTGGTGATCCAGCAAGAAGAGCTGGAAATGAATTCTTATTCCAAATGCAGGCAATGGCCAATATTCAGTTAATGAATAGTTATGAAATCAAAAAGATTGTAACTGCTTGCCCTCACTGCTTTAATACCATCAAAAATGAGTATCCTGATTTAGGTGGAAATTACGATGTGATTCACCACTCACAAATGCTTCAGGAATTGATCAATGATGGAAAGCTCACGCTAAAAGGTGGAGGTGAATTTAAAGGCAAGAAAATCACTTTCCATGACTCATGTTATTTAGGGAGAGCTAACAATGTTTATGAGGCTCCTAGAGAGGTTCTGGAAGCGTTAGACGCTGAGCTGGTAGAAATGAAGAGATGCAAAACTAAAGGCTTGTGTTGTGGTGCCGGAGGAGCTCAGATGTTTAAAGATGCTGAACCTGGTAATAAGGAAATCAATATCGAAAGAACTGAGGAGGCACTTGAGACTGGAGCAAAAGTTATTGCTGCTGCTTGTCCATTCTGTATGACAATGATGTCTGATGGAGTGAAGAATAAAGAGAAAGAAAGTGAAGTGAAAGTGAAGGACTTGGCTGAGCTAATTGCTGAAGCTGAAGGACTTTAAAACACAGACCCTCATAAAAAGGGAAACCAGGCGCTCAAAAGAACAACCTGGATTCAAACTATGAGGAATTTTAAATATTTTTAGCAGTTTTTAATGTAATACTGCGAATTTGCCCAAATGTTACATATATCCTGAAAAATTTTCAATTTATGTGACGAAGCGGACAATTAGGGATGAGAACGGTACGTTTTCATCCCTTTTTTTCGCATTAATCCGTACTACAACTACTCAAAAACTTAATACCCTTATCTCGTAACAGTTCCTGATGGATATGTGCTTGCTGCAATGTTATCCAGGTTGTAGCTTGTTCCAACAGCTGCATCCGTTGGTACATCACCAGCCAAAGGCTTCAACAAGAATGGACTTGTAGAGTTATCTGGAACTGGCTCTACAGATACAACAATCGTAGCACCCTGAAGGTTTGTTGGAAATGATAATCCACTTGGAGCATTATTAATAAAGTCCTCTCCAGGAAAACCAGGTGCACCCTCTGTTCCACTAAATGGAGCACTTGCGTCTGAACCAGCAGCAGTGTTAAATGTACCAGTAGAAACAGGAGTTCCATCGATAACAGCCCAACCTTCATAAGTCCATCCAGCTACGTTACTTAAATCTGGAAGATTTGTAAGAGATGCAGTTGGCATGTCACCTGGTACAAGGAACCAAACACCACTAAGATCATCATCAGTAGCAGACGTAGTAGGAGTAGCGATGATATAGCTTCCGCCAACACCTGCAAAACCAGTACCAATGGCGGCTTCATCCATAATTGTTAAAGAAGCACTACTTCCTGAAAAGTCTCCTGCTAAAATATGAACATCTGCAGGGTCAGTAGAAGGATCTGGAATTGGCTCAATTGTTAATACAAACTTTGAAGCGTTTTCAAGATCATCTTCATCTACAGTGAAAGAAGTTTCAGATAGATTGCCATCACCGTCAACAGTGAATGTGCCAGTAGTAACCGGGCTTCCATCTACGATTAACCAACCTTCATATTGTGCTTCTGAACCCAGGTCAGCAAGTCCTGAAATGTTAAGTGTTAAATCTGCTGTTGTTGGTTCATTTGTTCCGTCATCATCTCCACAACTGAAGATGAAAGGAGTGAATAGTGTAAGAATGAAAAGTTTCTTCATGATTATTATGCGTTATTTTTTTGTTTAGCGTAAAAATCATGTCCACTTATCACGAAAGTGTCACAGAAGTTTAAACTTATAATTGCAAATACACTCCGGCCGAATAATTTGGGGCTGCAAGTATTCTTTTTGCATAAGGAGCGAAACCTGCTGAAACAGAAACACCCCACTTATCATTCAAATTGTAATTGATTTCCGGAGTGACTCCAAGGAATTCAGTGTTGTTGGCAAATATTCCGTTTCCTGCAGTAACTGTATCTCCGTTATTGAAAGATTCAACACCGTTAATTTTTAATACTGCAATTAGGTTCTTGATTCCTGTATATCCAATTTCAAACCCATATCTGAATTCTTCCGAAAATCCGTTTGTACGATTATTAAATCCGACAGAAACCGTAGAGTAGAAAGGCTTAGGATAAAATGAATGACTGGCATCTATCATGATCATTTGGTTGAATTCTCCATCACCCGTCTGCAAAATTCTTGAATCACCACCTTCTGTTTCTCCAAGAGGAATGCCAACTGAGACAGTAGCACTCAAGGCAAGCCATTTATCTTTTGTAAGTGCATACTTCAATCCCAGTATTGGATCACCTAAAGCATTCACCTCATCCCCTGGTTCAATTGTGCCTGATTGTCTTCTTCTAACTTCATTCAGAGTGCTTCTTACAAAAAACGGCACATGAAATACTCCAGTAACTCTATCGGAGAAACCATATTCGCCATAAACCGCAGTTGAATAAATGCTGATTGTTGTGATATCCACAATGTCACCAGCTGGGTTAAAAAACTGATCGGCTATAATCATGGATTGTGACAATTTGAAAAAGCCATGTCCTTTAGGCTGAGGCCATCCACCACCTGCATAAGTTGCTGATGAAGTAATTACAATCAGGATAATGATTGAAAGTATGTTCTTAAGTTTCATGATTATTCGTTAAAATCTGCAAGACCAAAAGTTATTGCTGCAGGTTTACACAGCACAATTACATATCTGTAAGTGTCTAAATCGACCGATGCGTCAATTTCAGTGACGTTGAAAGTGTGAGCCCCTCCAGAAGTTATTTCTCTGAGCTCTAGGCCTCCTCCTCTTACTTCAGAGCCACTGGTAGAATTCGCCAGGTAGATAAATGTTCCCAAAGCAAAGTCTGCAGAAAAATCATCACTCAATTCTAATATTATATCTCCACCCTCATCGGCAAATAACATTGCTGTTCCTGACGAGTTATATCCGTTTGCACCAGAGAATGTTGCAGTTCTAATATCGCTTCCAACAGTTACCGTTAAAGACAAACTTTGCACACCATCGATTGTGGCTGTCACTTCTACTTCTCCGTCACTTACACCTGTTAGTAATCCGGTTTGAGTAATAGTTGCAACAGTCTCGTCACTCACGCTCCATACAACATCAGCTGTTGATATTTCTTCTTCCAGCACATTGAATGCCGCAACTGACAATTGAATTGATTCACCAATTACAAGCATGCTCATTGGAGCGCTTATTCGTACCTCCGCAACATCATTTATATCTTCAACAATAGTAACCATCACAGGATCTGACATTACTGAATTGTAACTGGCAGTGACATTTACCTGGCCTCTAGCCAAAGCAGTAACTATACCTTGATCATTTACAGAAGCCACTGAGCCATCAGTAGTATTCCACATTAGACTCACATCTTCATCAATACCATACTGATTAGTATAATTTGCTGATATAGACTCAGTTTCTCCTATTTGAAGGATAACTGACTCCTGAGATATTGTTAAGGTTTCTGCTACGATAACATCGTCTAATACGTCTGTGCCTATGCAGGAGGCCAATATTAGAGGGATTAGATAGAATATTTTGTATTTCATACTACTTAGTATAATATGGTAATTCAAATGCAAATGTGGTGCCTTTGTTGAGCTTCGAAGTAAGCTGAATGGTGGCATCATGTATTTCAAGTATTTTCTTCACTATGGCTAACCCAAGTCCTGTACTATTGTTGTCTAAACTCAATCGTTTGTCGCCAATATGATATCTGTCGAATACAAACGGGATTTGCTCCTGAGGAATACCTTTACCAGTATCAGTAACCCGGATTTCCACATAGCGATCGAGATCATTTGTTTCCAGTGTGATTCTGCCTCCTTCTGGAGTGAACTTGATAGCATTATCAATTAAGTTTTGAAGCACTCTTTCTATCAATCCAAGATCAGCATGAACCAAGGATATATTCTTCTTGAAGATTGGTTCAATGCTTATTCCTTTCTCTGAAATGATTAGTTCGTATTTATGAATGATGTCATGGATCAATTCATTGATGTAGAATGGTTCCTTTTTAGGAGTAATTTGTTTTGCTTCCAGTTTCGATAATTCGAACAATTCTTCAACCAGTTTTTTAAGCTTCTCGGTACTCTCAAGAATTACACCCAGATACTTATCTCTTTCATCAGCGGAATACTCATCTTTTTTCATGATCAGTGTTTCGATATAACCATGAATTACTGCAAGAGGAGTTCTCAAATCATGACTGACATTACCGACTAATTCTCTTCTTAGGTTTTCCATTGATTTCAGATGTTCAATGTTGCCTTGAATGGTATCAGCCATCTCGTTGAAAGTGTCAGCTAATTCAGATAGTTCTCCTTTTCCAAATTGATTGGAAATACGCGCATTCATATCACCATTCTGGAAGTTTCTAAATGCCTGACGTATGTGCCTTAGATTCTTGGTGATAAACCAAATGGCAGTTAAACCAATCAGAAATGCTACTAAAAGTGTAAACCCAACAGACTTTAATCCCAGATCCCAGAGTAGTGTACTTTTTGCCGTAGCGTTTACAGTGTCAAATTCTTCTCCGGCAAGAATAACATAAACATACCCTATCAATTCTTCATCTTCATATACAGGTGCAGCTGAGAAAACTTTTGTACGTCCCGGGTTTCTTGGATCATCTCCAAGAATACATTGCTGACCGTCGCTAGCGATGAAGTCTGAAATTGGAGCGAGACTTACAACTTCCAGTTTTACCTTCTTGTACGGAGCGACATATTTCAGAATATTTCCTTGAGGATCTAGAAGATATACTTCAATACTTGGGTTTATGGCCATCATGTGATGCATGATTTCACTTGTTGCATCCTCCGTGATTTCACCATTTAGGAAAGGTTTTACTTCCTCAATGATATGAGCAGCCATTTTGGCATTTAACCTTTGGTTTCTTTCATGGAAATTTTGATCTAATGCATCCGTGATGATATACATGTAAGCAAGTCCTACTGCTACCAGAATCACCAGGAACGTAGCAGATATTTTCCAGAATAAATAGTCTTTAAAAATTGAATTTTTCATGATTCCTGATTGATTTGAAGTTCATCATTGAATCTATAGCCAATACCCCATGTAGTCATGATAAAAGTTGGGTTATTGACGTCAGGTTCTATTTTAGCTCTTAGCCTGTTGATGTGAGAATTAACAGTGTGTTCATAACCGCTAAACTCATATCCCCAGATTAGGCTTAGTAATTGTTCTCGACTGTAGCTTCTTCCAGGATGGGAAGCAAGTAGGGCCAGCAAGTCAAACTCTTTTGGAGTCAACTCTATTCTACTGGAACCCAATGAAACTTTTCTTTTTCCCTTATCTATTTCAAGGTCTCCGAATTTTAATGCGCTCTCCTGGGGGGTATCTTTAGTAGTGAGTAATTCTACTCTCCTGAATATTGCTTTTACTCTGGCAATAAATTCTCTAACACTAAATGGTTTAGTTAGATAATCATCTGCACCTGTTTCTAAACCAAGGATTTTGTCGATTTCTTCAGATCTGGCTGTCAGCATCAATATTGGGGTAGCAATTTTTTCAGCTCTTAGCTTACGGCAGATTTCCAACCCATCCATGTTTGGAAGCATTATATCCAGAACAATTAGATCAAAAGGGTCTGTTAGAGCCGTGTTCAATCCTTTTAGTCCATCAGTTTGAGTAGTAAGATGGCATCCAAGATCTTTTAAATGTATCTCCAGCAAATCCCGGATGTGAACATCATCCTCTACAAGCAGTACTCTTTTCATACATTTCAAAATTAATCGCCTTTTATCACGAAAGTATCACAAACTATATCGGGTGTCTCTCCCATTACAGATTACGGCAAAAAATCATATAGGCTTAGTTTAAACTTAAATTACTAGTTTTATGTTCTCATTCAAAAAGTAGCATTGGCATGTATTTGAATTTCGATGATATGGATCCAAAAGCAAGGGTTTGGGTCTATCAATCCAACAGGAGACTAAGTGAGCAAGAAGTAGCTGTTATCAGTCAAAATCTGAAAAACTTCTGTGAGCAGTGGGCCGCTCACGGGGCACCATTGCAAAGTTCTTACTTGGTTTACAAGAATCAGTTTGTGGTATTAACAGTTGATGAGGGTTTCAATGCAGCTTCAGGATGTTCTATAGATTCATCAGTTGAAATCATCAGGCAACTAGAACAGCACTTGGGTGTGTCTTTCTTTGAGAGAACCCAGATTGCATTCATAAATGATGATGAAGTATTTTTATTACCAATGAATGAACTGAAAAGTAATATAAGTTCTGGTCGTATCTCACAGAATACACTAACTTTCAATAATCTCGTTAAAGATGTAGGAGAACTTAAAGAAAGTTGGCAGGTTGAGGCAGGGAGTTCCTGGCTCAAGCGGTACTTTGTATAGGGGATTGATATCCTTGAATGTTTATTTCTATTAGATAGATATTATGAGAAGCAGCATTTTTACCATTCTTGCGATTGTTATTATTTCATTCGGTTGCAGTACAACAGGAAAAATTGAGAAGCAATTCAATAAAGGTCATTACGATCTGGTTATAAACAAACTAAAAGATAAAGGTGAACACACTGCAGATGAGAACTTCTTCATAGCAGAAGCCTACCGAAAATCAAACCGGCTAAAACAAGCAACACCATATTTCAAAAAAGCAGTTGAAGGCCATGCTCACCATGAGATCGCTTATTTGCATTACGCCCAGGCGTTGGAAGCTAATGAGCAATATAAGGAAGCAGAAAAAGTATTGGAAGAATATCTAAGTATAGGTGAAGATGAGCATGTTTTGAAACTAGCCCAGGGTGAACTAAATGGTCTCCTGGAATTGGAAGAATTAATTGCGAAGGGAACCTACTATAGAGTAAAGAATTTAAGTGATATAAACACTCCTGGGATTGAATATTCACCAATCTACAACAACGGTAAAATTTACTTCACTTCCAATCGTGATGGAGGTAAGATTTATTTAGCAACAGGAACTCCATTTACTAGAATTTATGAGGTTGAGTCAAAGGGAGCAAAAGTTAACTTAAGTACACTTGCGGCATTACCACCAACATTTAATGATCCCAACACGAATGAAGGTTCCATTGCTATATCTAAGGACGGGACATCAATCATTTTTGCAAAAGGTAACCCCGGAAAAGCGAATGGAGCTGATGATGTAAACCTTTATTTTACCAGATATAGAAACGGTAAATGGTCTGAGCCAAGAATATTAAATATCTGCGATCCAAGAGAGTGGGATTCTTCTCCAGCATTAAGTCCGGATGGAAGAACTTTGTATTTTTCTTCTACAAGAAAAGGTGGTTATGGAGGATCTGATATCTATGTGGCAAAACTAAATAGAAGAGGTAGATGGGTTGATGTAAGGAATTTGGGAGACGCAATTAATACCCCTGGAAACGAAATGTTCCCATATGTTTCCGATGCTGGCAAATTATACTTCTCTTCAGATGGACATGCAGGTTTCGGTCAGCTTGACATTTTTGAAGCTACCAGAGCAAAGGGAATTACAACAGTAAAAAATCTTGGGTCTCCAATTAATTCTCCTTCGGATGACTTTGGTTATCATGAGTTTAATGTGACCAAAGGATTCTTCAGTTCTAACAGAAAAGGTGGAAAAGGTGATGATGATATCTACACCTATGTCAATGATGATCCTAATTTGAAAATTGTTAATTACTACCTCACAGGCGTGACTGTTACATTAGATGATGGAGGAAACGAAGTAGTACTTCCAAATTCAAAAGTTACCCTGGTTGGTGCGGATGAAGAAATCCTGGATGAGACTTTTACAGGGGTTGACGGGAAGTTTCAGTTCAAAGTTTACCCTGAAGAAGATTATGATTTGATTGGTGAAAAGAATAGCTATTTCACTACCAGGCAAGACTTCACTACAATTGGGAAATCTGTGGATAAATCAACCCTTACCAAACTTGTAACAAACATCACTTTTGAGGCAAAAATAAACCTCGATCCAATCGTGATTGATAAGACTATTGTGATGGAGAATATCTATTACGATTTCAACAAATGGAATATCCGGTCAGATGCGGCGCTTGAGTTAGATAAGCTGGTTACGATAATGATGGACAATCCGGATATTAGTATTGAATTAAGCTCTCATACAGATACACGAGCTGGTGATGATTACAATTTGGACCTATCACAAAAAAGGGCAAAATCAGCAGTTGATTATATCATATCAAAAGGAGTAGATTCCGAGAGAATTACTGCCAAAGGTTATGGTGAAACGCAACTAATCATCAAAAACGCCAAAACAGAAGAAGAGCACCAGGTCAATCGTAGGACAGAATTCAAAGTAACCAGATACAATCAGGAAATTGAGAATGATGCTGATTACGATGAAACTGATCGCTATTTTGATGATGACGATGAGGGTGAATCTACTGGAAAGTAATTAACCTCCAATCATAACGAAAGCACCCCAGAAATAAGGTTCTTTGTATTTAGCCATCAGGTCAATTTGTGCCTGACGGAATGCTGCATGTTTGTCTCCGGTGGCTGTCCAGTTACTATAAAAACTGGTCATTAATTGCTGTGTAGCATCATCACTTACTTTCCATAGGCTCATGATTAATGCATCTGCTCCAGCTACTTGAAAAGCTCTTTGTAACCCGTAAACCCCTTCACCAGATTTAATTTCTCCCAATCCGGTTTCGCAAGCACTTAGTACAACTAATCTTGTTCCATCCAGGTCCAGATTCATCGCTTCATAAGCGGTTAGTAGCCCATTGTCGTGATTGTTAATATCAGCTTCCAGTGTATCACTTAATGATTTACCTGCCCCTGCTAAAATCAATCCGGATCTTAATAAAGGGTTATTAGCTGCATTTTCCGTATTAATACCAAACACTGATCCTTTTTCCTCGACATCCTGCTTGAAATAACCATGTGTAGCAATATGTACAATTTGAGGACTTTTGATTTGCTTAATTGAAGTCTCATTGGCTTGATGTTCTGTATACTGGAAAGTCTTATAACCATTTGATTCCAAAATGCCGGATATATCATCAATTTCAATCTTTGTACCTGGAAGTACTGCTACTTCCGTTGTTCCATATTCAGGAAATCCTAACAAGAATGCATCCTGGTTAGGGCTTTCCCTATTCTTATCTTTTATATCTGCCAGATCTCTTGAATTTCCAATAATCACCAAATCATGTTTGTTAATTACATATTGATTATCTGGTAACTTCAAAGTATTAATATTGACCTGATTATATACACCGTCAGGGGATAAAAACACTTTGCTCTTTGCTGCGATTTTGGATTCTATCTTCTCCCAGAATTGTTTGAATGATGCATCATCATCTATTTTAAAATGAATGGCATTTCTATAATATTTTGCATAATTCAATTCTAGTTTTTCTCCATCTTCAATCACTACATACTCTGGTGAAGCAGACTCTTTTTTAAGGATTAGAGCCAGGTATTTGATTTCATTTGTAAACTCCTGCTTAAAATTCCGAATTCTTATGATATCAACTACTGTTTCCTGCTCAGTAAGTAGGTTGATTACTGTCTTATAATCATTATTGTACATTGTAAAAGCAGATGAAAACTCTGATGACTTTTCAGATAGTTTTCTTTCCATTTCATTGGCTTCCTCTTCGAGTGCCTCAAGATCTATTTTTTGGGATTTCAACTTTCCTTTGGAATAGCTGTAGAGTCTCGCAAGTTGTTCTTTGTGATCCTGCCACTCCAGATATTCTTGGATAAGTTGCTCATTACCACTTTGAAGGATTGAATTTCTTACTTTACTGGTTGCACTTAATAGAAGACCTTTGGTTACCATATTATAGTTGTAAACATCCTCCATAATGGATGTGTTGGTGCCTACAGTTTCCAAGGCGAAGTTGTAAAACCGTTGAAACCTTGGTGAAGTGATATCCCAGAACTTTGTCTTCTCAGATTCACTCATAGGTGGAAAAAACTCATTGATTACATCGATGGTTTTGTCCATTACGTCTTTGTATAGTTCGTAAGCTTTCGATTTTTTACCTGTTTTCCAGTACAATATTGCCATTGATTCCTGAGTACTTATATACTCAGGGTGAGTAGGAGCCAGTAGTTGCTTCCTGATTGAGTATGATTTACTAAGCCATGTTTCAGCTTCCTCATACTGACCTAGCATTCTATGAAGATTACCAAGGTCTAGCGCTGTTCTTGCAAAGTAGATGTTGTTTTCACCCCATCTTTTTTTGTAGACATTAAGTGATTTAACAATAGGAGCTCTTGCCTGGTCAAGTTTGCCCATATCTATGTAGAGCAAACCCAGTTGATTCATTAATCCTGCATATTCTGCATTTTTCGTTTGCCTTCTGTTTTCGTAGATGGTTTTTAATTCAATAAAGAGCTGCTCCGATTTTTCATACTGACCAGAAGCCTGAAGGAGTGTCGCCATGTTGGCATTGAACTTTCTGTTATCAAATGATTTTTCACCCTCAAGGACCTTTTTTGGGGCGATTTTACTTGCTTCAATTGCCAAATTCATTTCATCAATCGCTTCATCGTACTGACCAAGTGCTTGATATAACATCGCCTTATTGTTTCGAAGAATAGCTAATTGTTTTCCTCCTCCAAAAACTTTTTCTGCTAATTGGATTGCGTAGTTAAATGCTTTCTCTGCTTCTGTGTATTTTCCGTTGAGCTGCAAAAGCTTTGCCTTATTATTAAGGTTTGCAATGAATGGAGCACTTGCTGGTCCTACACTGTTCTCGCTCATTTCAATTGCGTTTGCAATATGTTGATCTGCTTCTGCAAGTTTACCTTGTGTCATCAAAATGAGGCCCAAGTTTGAAACTGTTCTCAGATAAACCATGTAGGCATGATCCTGGGTTTTTAATGGTTCAAGCATGCTCTTGGTTCTTCGAATGGTCCGTTCAGCCATCTCATACCGTCTGATACTATACATACCAATACCAATTCGTAGTGTGTCCCGAAGTTTTTCCCAGGTTTCTTTTTGTGCTTCTTCCTTAAAACTGTACAATAGTTTTGAACCGGTTTCTCCTTTTTGCTCGATATCAAAAAATCCCGCACCTTGGTTGATGGAAATTGCAAATTGGAAATCCACCGAATCTAATGCAATAAGCTTTTTTGAACCCTCCTTTGCAAGACGGTTACTTGCTATTTGTTCTGCTCTTTGAAGCAGATTTTGTGAATTTACGATATTGGGAGCAATCGAAAATAGAGCAAGCAATAATGTGATTTGAACAGATCTGAGCATAAAGGATAGGGTTTAATTAAAAATGACCGATAGTTAATCTATCGGTCACTGGTATGATTGGGAAATTAGGGTTTACTCAATTGGTTCTCCCCTGGATTTCAACTCGCTTGTGAGAAGTTCAATATTTGCTGACAACATCTCTTTGACAGCATCCAGGTCTGTTTTTGCTAATTTTAAGCCTTTAACTGAAGCATTGGTGTTTTTTGTTGCTTTTAATGACTTTGTTTTTGGCTTCAATGATTTAGCATTTTGAAGTAAATCTTTGCTTTGATTATCAAGCTCTCCTATTCTGTTTACAATTGTAGCAATTGCAGTTTTTGTGTCTAATAATGCTTTGAAGTTCCCTTTTAGCTTCTCAACACCAATCGTGTTCATAACACCAGAGTAGTTTTTGATTTCTTCATCAATTTTGGTCACACTTTCTCTTAGCGTGAAAGACTCTTCACGAATATCAAATGAAGTGTTCTTAAAATTATCAAATTCGCTATCTCCTATGTTTGCAGGTCTATCGACATCATCTTGAGCCATTAAACTTACAGGAATAAGGATAGACAGTAGAATTGGCATGACTAGTTTTCTCATGGACGGAGTGTTTTTAAAATTTGGTTAAAAAATAAAGTGTCATACAATTTAAAAAATAATTAGGATAGCCGCAATTTTAGAGACCTACTCCTATCGCTTCTTCTGAATTCAGAAATATTAGTAAGGCGATTAATACAGGTAAAACAAAGCCAGATACCCATACAAGCATCACCAAAAACTTTCCTAATACGCTCAAATCTTTTTCCGCAGGTTTTTGAATCAGCGCTTTAATTTGATTTATGATACGATTCTCGTTTGGTGATAGGATATGTCTGCCAGGAATAATAAGACGGGTATAAAACTTAATATATCTTGGTAATTCATCTCTTGTTTTCCAATATTCCTCAGGGCTTAACTCATCAAAATGCTTATCGAACGGAATTCCTTTTTGCTTAAGAGCTTTTTGAAGTTTTCTGGTTTGTATTCCGGATGTTAGTTGTAGATAAAGGAAAAAGGGTATTACCAGAAAAAAGTAAGATTCTGCATATATGGCAAAGGCGATCAAGACAACCATAGAAATGATCAAAAAGATCTGACTAATAATATGATTTGATTCGAAAAAAAGTGTTTTTAATACCCTTCCACCATCTAGTGGGACTACAGGTAAAAGATTAAAAATATTTAGAAACAAGAAGATATTTGCTATTCTGGAAAGCAAGTGATTATCCATAGTCATTCCATAATAAAAGCAAATTGTCCCAATGATAATCCCCGGTATTGGTCCTGCCAAAATGATAATTGCTTCTTCTTTCTGAGAAGCCCTTGATTTTGTGCCTGATGCAGCCGCTCCTATTAATGGAATAAAAAATATACTAAGGTCTTTGTAGTTAAATGCCCTCATTGCCAAGTAATGTCCCAGCTCATGGATCATCAGAATACCTACAAGAACTAATATGTAAAACATATCCCACTGAAAGAATAGGTAGAATGCTATAATGAATATTAGAAGGCTGATAATGGATCGTTGAATTGATTGTTTTCTTGGAGTCTCCTTTGGAACAGGAGGATAGTATTGTTGATTTTCTTCAATGTGCAATTCTTCCATCTCTAAAATATATTGATGGAACTAAATTAATGTTAATAATTGAATCCACATGTTTCAAGCAACACCGTATATTTGTGGCCTTATTAATCACATCCTATGAGTTCTGAAAAATACGCCCAAAGAGGAGTTTCTGCTTCAAAAGAAGATGTTCACAACGCAATCAAAGATCTGGACAAAGGTCTATATCCAAAGGCTTTCTGTAAAATAGTGCCTGACCTTATCGCAGGTGATCCCAACTATTGTAACATAATGCATGCGGATGGAGCTGGAACCAAGTCTTCATTGGCTTACATGTATTGGAAAGAAACTGGTGATTTGTCAGTATGGAAAGGAATAGCTCAAGACGCGGTTATCATGAATGTAGATGACTTGATTTGTGTTGGAGCTACTGATAACATATTACTATCCTCAACCATAGGAAGAAATAAAAACCTTATTCCTGGAGAAGTGATCTCCGCTCTTATCAATGGGACTGAAGAAGTGCTTCAAATGCTTAGAGATAATGGTATAGATATTATTTCAACAGGCGGAGAAACAGCTGATTTGGGTGATTTAGTGAGAACTGTTGTAGTTGACAGCACTGTAACAGCTAGAATGAAAAGAGCGGATGTGATAAGTAATGATAACATCAAGGCAGGCAATGTCATTGTTGGCCTTCAGTCATATGGACAAGCTGAGTATGAAGATGAATACAACGGAGGTATGGGGAGCAATGGACTTACTTCAGCCAGACACGATGTATTTAATGAGGTATACAGAACAAAATATCCGGAAAGTTTTGATCCGGCAATAAGTAGTGATCTAACATTCACTGGTAAGTATAAGTTAACAGATTCAGTAGAGGGTAGTCCATTAGATGCAGGGAAGTTGGTGTTAAGCCCTACAAGAACTTATGCTCCGGTTATGGCTGAGATATTTAAGCTTTTGAGGTCAAAAATCAATGGAATAGTTCATTGCAGCGGTGGAGCCCAAACTAAAGTATTACATTTTGTTGAGGGCATACATGTTATAAAAGATAATTTGTTTGAATTGCCTCCGTTGTTCAGAATAATCCATGAAGAGAGTGGAACAGATTGGCAGGAAATGTATAAGGTTTTCAATATGGGTCACCGATTAGAAATCTATTTGGATGAATCCCATGCCGGAGAAATCATAGACATTGCCACTTCTTTTGGGATTGAAGCAAAGATTATTGGACGAGTAGAGGAATCAGTAAAAAAACAAGTGACTGTGAAGAGCCCTTATGGCGAATTTATATATCACTAATGAGCTTTTTAAATGCCGAATGGCGCAAACTTGCAATCGCAAATTATAAAGTAGACCCTGAGGTTCTCAAACCTTTCGTTCCTCGATTCACTGAACTCGACTTATGGCAGGGTGGATGTTATGTCAGCCTGGTTGGTTTCATGTTCCTGAATACTAAGATGCTTGGTGTTAAAATTCCTGGCCACATCAACTTTGAAGAGGTTAATCTTCGGTTTTATGTCAAGTATAATGATAATGGCAACTGGAAAAGAGGTGTTGTTTTCATTAAGGAAATAGTTCCAAAACCTGCACTCACTTTTGTTGCGAATACCGTTTACAAAGAAAACTATCAGACCATGCCAATGAAACATTTATGGCATGAAACATTAAGAGATAGGGTAGTCGCATATCAATGGAAATATAAAGGCAAATGGAACAACTTTAGTGTTGGGGCAAGCAACGGTTCTCACGAACTAGAAGCTGATTCCGAATCTGAATTCATTACAGAACATTACTGGGGTTATGCTGCCCATGGATCAAAAACAGTAGAATATGAGGTGACTCATCCCAGATGGGAGACTTATAAGGTGGATTCCTTTGAGATTGATGTAGATTTTGGAGCATTGTACGGAGAACAGTTTGGGCATTTGACTGATACTGAACCAGGTTCAGTAATGCTTGCAGAAGGTTCTGAAATAACAGTAGAAAGCAAAAGGTACATTACTGGTTAATAGAAAGCATCCTTGAAATGCTCTAGTTCTTTTCCCGTAATAGCAATAATGTCATAACGAATATTTTTTTGCCAATTGATAGCATGAATATAATCATCGGCAGCTTCAATGATAAGTTTCTTTTGGCTGTTTGAAACAAACTCTTCAGGGTTACCGAAGTGGTTATTCTTTCTCGCTTTTACCTCAACAAATAGTAATAAGTTGGACTTCATTGCGATGATGTCAATTTCAGCTCTTTTGTATCTGTAATTCCGTTCTAAAATTTCGAAACCAAGACTTTCAAGATGGGACACTGCTCTATTTTCACCCTCTATTCCAATTATTTTCTTATCTGACTCCACAAATATTGTACTTTCAGTAACTAGTTTTAAAATGAAATAAAATTTATCAACTTTGCTAAATCCAAAAATGAGCAACTTATTTTAAATTATAGTCAGCAGCTCAATGAATTTGTATCCATTAAAGTTTACTACCATCTACAAAGATAAAATCTGGGGTGGTCAAAAAATTAAAGATGTTTTAGGAAAAGATTTCGCACCATTGCCAAATTGTGGGGAAACTTGGGAAGTTTCGGGTGTTGAAGGAAATATCTCCACAGTTAGCGAAGGTCCGCTTCAACATAAGGATCTGAAATCACTAATTCAAGAGTATCAAGGTGAGCTTGTTGGAAAAAGAGTTTATGAGAAATTCCAGGATGATTTTCCTTTACTAATCAAATTTATTGATGCAAATGATGATCTATCAATTCAGGTTCATCCTGATGACGAGCTAGCAAAAGCGCGGCACAATTCTTTTGGAAAAACCGAAATGTGGTATGTGATGCAAGCTGATGAAGGTAGCAGTTTGATTTCTGGATTTAATAAGACTTTAACCAAGGAAGAGTATCTGGAAGCGTTTAATGCTGGAAAACTTACAAGTATCTTAAACCGAGAAGATGTTTCAACAGATGATGTCTTTTTCTTACCTGCTGGAAGAGTTCACACTATCGGGAAAGGATTGATGATTGCAGAAATCCAGCAAACATCAGATATCACATACCGGATTTACGATTTTGACAGGAAGGATGACGAAGGAAACACAAGAGAATTGCATGTAGAAGAAGCACTTGATGCAATTGACTACAATTGGTATCCAGAATATAAAACCAAGTATTCAGATGAATCGAATCAAGCTGTAAAGCTGGTGAAAAGTGAATACTTCGAAACTAATAAGATTGTTCTTGACTCAGAAATAGAAAGAGATTTTACTGATTTGGATTCTTTTGTGATTTATATCTGTTTGGAAGGTAGTGGAGAGATAGATTTTGAAGGAGGGAAAACCAATATTTCAATGGGTGATTCCATTTTGGTTCCAGCCAGCATTAAGAAATATAAATTGTCAGCGTCTCCTTCACTTAAGCTATTGGAGACTTATGTACCATGAATAATATCCTGAATAAGAAAACAAAATTCAAACATTTAGGACTGATTGATTATCAGAAAGCCTGGGATTATCAAGAAGATATTTTCAAGCAATCTGTCGATTTAAAAATTCAGAACCGTAAGAATGAGGGTAATGAGAAAGAAACACCCAACTATTTGATATTCTGTTACCACCCACATGTTTACACACTTGGGAAAAGTGGAAAGCAGGAAAACTTACTGCTGAATGAAGATGGGTTGAAACAGCATGAAGCCACCTATTATAAGATCAACAGAGGTGGTGATATTACTTATCATGGTCCAGGCCAAATTGTAGGGTATCCGATTTTAGATTTAGACAACTTCTTTACTGACATCCATAAATATCTTAGGCTTTTGGAGGAGGCTGTGATATTGACTCTGCAGGAATACGGTATTGAATCAGGTAGGATTGACGGGCTGACTGGGGTTTGGATCGACCATGTTGAACAAAAAGACCCAAGAAAAATATGTGCACTAGGAGTGAAATCAAGTAGGTGGGTTACTATGCACGGTTTCGCATTTAATGTTAATACTGATTTATCCTATTTTGAGCATATTATTCCTTGTGGAATTGACGATAAAGCTGTGACCTCATTGGAGAAAGAGCTTGGAAAAAAAGTAGATATAATTGAAGTAGAGATCAAATTGAGAAAGCATATTGCTGACTTATTTGAAATGGAAATAGAGATAGAATAATGAAAGAAGATATTCCTTTTTTACCTGTAGAAAATGTGATGATTTCGGTAGTCCAAAAACCGGCAGAAGTAGGTGATCCTGAGTGGTTTGTTTATTTGCTGAACAGAAATGATCGACCAATCAATACCGTAATGATCACTTCAAAAGGGTACGGAAAAAAGGATGGGGAAGAACAAAATACCTCAACTTTACGTCATGTAATACCGGAGGTTGATGCTGGTGAGTATGCATTAATAGAACCAATACAGCCAGAAGTATTTCATTTGAACAATGAATACTGGGTAAGTTATTACATTGATGGACAGATTTACGATAAGAAGTTTATCTTTGTTCCGGATACCATCAAAGAAGAGAACCTAATTGAGATAAAGGAATTAGGCCTGCAAGGAATTCTGCACAGTTAATTAAGACACAATCATCAATCAACCACAAATGCAAAATCTCAAAAACATCCTAATAATCGATATTGAGACGGCCAGTATTCATGAAGAATTTGGTTCTTTATCCGAGAGAATGCAGAAACAGTGGGAGCGCAAAGCACAATTCATCAGGAATGAAGATGAATTAAATACAGATGAATTGTTTTTTGACAGAGCTGCCATCTATGCGGAATTTGGTAAGATCATAACAATTGCCGCTGGAATATTTCATAAGGATGAAAATGGAGATGTCCATTTGAGAGTAAAATCATTTAAGAATGACAATGAAGAAGAATTATTAAAAGAATTTAAACAACTACTGGAAACAGGGTTTGACTCAGATAGATTGCGACTATGTGCGCATAATGGAAAGGAATTTGATTATCCTTATATCTGCAGAAGAATGCTTGTGAATGGAATTAAAATTCCAACAGTATTAGATATTAGAAATAGAAAGCCATGGGAGATCCTTCATCTGGATACCATGGAAATGTGGAAATTTGGTGACCGTAAAAACTTTACAAGCCTTGAGCTGCTTACTGCACTTTTTGATATCAAAAGCAGCAAAGAGGATATAGACGGTAGCCAGGTCAATGAAGTCTACTACAAAGAGAGTGGCCTTGACCGAATCAGCAAGTACTGCCAAAATGATGTTGTTGCAACTGCACAGCTGTTTCTGAGACTAAATGAAATGCCATTAGTTGCAGAAGAAAACATCACAATACTTGATTAATCAATCCGATTGATTGGCAAAACAAAACCATCTTGCGATAGTTAGAGATGAGTGTTTCACTTAATCTTAATTTTCAAAATGGTAGATCATACTGTCAATTGATCTATATTTATGACAATTACAATAAAAATGCCTGTCCATTCATCGAATGAGCTTTGTTTGGCAGGAGATATCTTCGTGGGAATGGGGTTTTTATTGAAAATATTAACAACAAAACATTACCCATATTTTTAGAATAAATGAGTAGAAAGAGAAAGAAAAGGCCAAATAATAGGGCTGGTAAGAGGGGGAGCATAGATCAAAAACAATTACGAGATTCCGTGAGGCATATGTTTGGTGCTAACCCAGGAATGTCGTTCAGTATTCGACAGATAATAAAGAAAACTGGAGTTCGAGACAAAAAGTCTAAGGAAAGTATCAAGGCTATTGTCTTTGATATGGAAAGAGCTCAGAAGATAAAGAAAGCCAGAAATGGAAATTACACCAGTACCAAAGAAGCGGAGTTTCTTGTTGGTAAGGTAGATCATGTTAATCCAAAATTTGCCTACATCGTCATCCCAGAGCGAGAAGATGATATTTGGGTAAAGACCGAAGATTTGAAGACCGCTGTTGATGGTGATACTGTAAGAGTAATGGAAACAGCAATGGCAACAAGCTCGAAAAGAGCAGAAGGCCGTGTGGAGGAAATTATCTCAAGAGCGCGAGAAGAGTTTGTGGGAAGAATTGAAATATCTGAAAATTTCGCTTTCGTTATTCCAGATAACAAAAAGTATCACTTTGATGTGTTTGTGTACCCGGAAAAGATCGGGGGAGCAATTCAAAATGATAAAGTGCTATGCAGAATCAAAAAGTGGCAGGATAAAGGTCGAAAGAACCCAGTTGGTGAAGTAGTTCAGGTGCTTGGACCAGCGGGTGAAAATGAAGCAGAAATCCACTCCATCATGGCGGAATTTGGATTGCCATTCCAATTTCCTGAAGATGTGGAAAAAGCCGCAGAAAAAATCAAGGAAGAGATTCCAGAAAAAGAGATTAAACAAAGAAGAGATCTTAGGGATGTCACAACATTCACAATTGACCCTGTAGATGCTAAAGACTTTGATGATGCTCTTAGTTTAAAGAAATTATCAAATGGGAATTGGCAGGTAGGTGTTCACATTGCGGATGTAAGCCATTATGTGAAGCCAGATACCATTCTCGATAAAGAAGCGATAGACAGAGCAACTTCAGTTTATCTGGTTGATAGAACTATTCCAATGCTTCCAGAGAAACTATCGAATAAGCTATGTTCATTACGCCCAAATGAAGATAAACTCACTTTTTCAGCAATGTTCGAACTAGATGAAAACGTTGAAATTCAAAAAGAGTGGTTTGGCAGAACAGTGATTCATAGCGACAGAAGATTTACTTACGAGGAAGCTCAGGAAAGGATAGAGTCCAAGGAAGGTGATTTTCAGGAAGAGATAAACATACTAAATGGTATGGCTCACAAATTAAAGGATCAAAGGTTTAAAAAGGGAGCTATTAATTTTGAGACTGTAGAAGTGAAATTTAAGCTCGATGAGGATGGAAAACCTTTAGGAGTCTTTCCAAAAGAAAGGAAAGATGCCCATAAGATGATCGAGGAATTTATGCTTCTTGCAAATAAACGAGTAGCTGAGTATGTTTTTGGATTACAAAAAAGGACTACAACAGATGCTAACACGTTTGTTTACAGGATTCACGAAAATCCGGATCCTGAAAAACTGGATAATTTTGGTCAGTTTGCTGTGAAATTTGGTCATCAGGTTAACTTTTTGAATGGTAACATTTCTTCGAATCTTAATCAATTAATGGAAGATATTGAAGGAAGACCAGAACAGAATGTGCTTGAGTCGTTAGCGATTAGAGCAATGGCAAAAGCAAAATACACCACAGAAACAAAAGGTCACTTTGGGTTGGCGTTTGATCATTATTCACACTTTACATCACCAATCAGAAGATATCCTGATGTGATGGTTCATCGCTTATTGCAACATTATCTTGATGGTGGTAAATCACCGGAAAGAGATGAATACGAGGAGTTATGCCTTCATTCGTCAGATAGAGAGAAAAGAGCTGCAGATGCAGAAAGAGCCTCTATCAAGTATAAGCAGGTTGAGTTTATGTCCATGGTAGAGGATAAGGAATTCGAAGGGATCGTGTCAGGGGTAACTGAATGGGGAGTTTACGTAGAAATCATTAAAACTAAGTGTGAGGGAATGGTTCGAATGGTTGATATGGATGACGATTACTATGAATTCGATGAGAAGAATTATAGAATTGTAGGAAGAAGCAATAAAAGAATAATAACCCTGGGAGATAAAGTGACTGTTACAGTCCAAAATACAGATATTGATCGCAGAATTATCGATTTAGATTTCGTCTGGGATTAATAGATTACTTTTCATCAAATACAATTTTACCTGTTGGAGAAAATTAAATCATACATTGAAGAATTAAACCAAACGCTGGACGGAATGTCGTTTGGAGAAAGACCTGAAGAGCTTTATGAACCTATCAGATATATTTTGAAGCTTGGAGGTAAAAGAATGAGGCCGCTATTAGTCCTATTGGCTTACATGATCAAAAGAGATGACTATCAGAAGGTATTGATTCCTGCCTTATCTGTAGAGGTCTTTCACAATTTCACATTGATGCATGATGACATCATGGATAATGCTCCAATCAGAAGAGGTAAACCAACTGTGCATGAAAAATGGGATCCAAATATTGCTATTCTTTCCGGAGATACGATGTTGGTAAAAGCCTATGATATGCTGTTGGATGTAGATAAAGAGCTATTAAGGACAGTTATTCAGAAATTCAATCAGTGCGCAGTTGAAGTATGTGAAGGTCAGCAGCTTGATATGAATTTTGAGCAGTATGATAATGTAAGCGAAGAGCAATACATTGAGATGATTATGCTGAAGACAGCTGTTCTGCTTGGGTTTAGTCTGGAATTGGGTGGCATACTAAGTGGTATGTCTTTGCAAAACACTGCCTTATTGAAAGAGTTTGGGATCAACATTGGTATTGGTTTTCAATTAAAAGATGATCTGCTTGATGTTTATGGTGATAAAGAAAAGTTTGGTAAGCAGGTGGGTGGAGATATTGCTTCCAACAAGAAAACCTTCCTTTTATTAAATGCGCTCAACCTTGCCTCCGGAGAGACTAAAATTGAATTAGATAAGTGGCTTTCTTTAGAAGACTTTGAAATAGAGGAGAAAGTAACAGCAGTAACTGAGATATATAATAGTCTTGGTATAAAAGAACTAACAGAGCAGAAAATAGATTCCTACTTTAAATTAGGTTTTGAGGCCTTGGACAAATTGGAGGCTCCTAAAGAAAGAAAAGCTCAGTTAAAGTCTTTTGCTGAATATTTAATTAATAGAGAAAAATAATGCCAGTTTCTCTAACCATCATTATCATAATTGTTACTGTCTTTATTAGCATTAGAGCAGAAAACAACCCGGACCTGAAGCGCCGATTAATAATGAACGCTTATCAGGTTAGGCATTACAACCAATATTACAGACTGCTGACTTCAGGGTTTATACATAGCGGATTTGTTCATCTAGGGTTCAACATGTTCGCTTTATATTGGTTTGGAGAACAATTAGAACAAGTCTTAGCCTATTACTTTGGACCTGTGATTGGATCAATTTTGTTTATTGTATTCTACCTTGTATCCATAGTATTATCCGACTTAAAATCGGTTTTTAAGTATGCCAACTTTCAAGGTTACAACTCACTTGGTGCATCTGGAGGTGTAGCAGCTGTGCTGTTTGCCTTTATCATGTTTTATCCTCTGGCAGAGATTTATTTGATGTTTATTCCTATCGGAATTCCAGGTTTTATTTTAGGGACTTTATACTTGATATATTCCTACTTCCAAGGGAAAAACATGGGTGATGGGATTAATCATGACGCTCACATGTTTGGAGCACTTTGTGGAATAGTCTTTAGTATTATTATTCATCCAAAAGTTGTAGTTGAATTTTTCCAGCAGATAATGAATTGGCCTGGGTTATTTTAAAACCCCAGTCCAATACTTAATCCAAATCTTGGGACTACCCCTTCATAATCGTCATCATAAATGTCTCTGAATATTGATTGATTCTCATCATAAAGTGGATCGCTATTCCTGATTGATACAAATCTCATTCCACCACCTAAGAAGACATCTATATAAATGATATCGAAAAAAGTTCTTTGGATTCCAATCAGTACTCCAGGATTAAAAGCGGTTATTTCTTGTTCGTTGGTTCGGTCGGTTCCGAAATTTTGAGATACATCAAAATGATAAAACTCATAGGTCTTATCTATAATTTCACCACGTAGGAAAACTCCACCATAAATTCCTCTTCTATATAAATTACCTATTTTGGAATACCGCTCTCCCAATCCCATTGGATAAGCACGATACTGCAGATCGTATTTAAAACCAAACTTCTGATTTCTGCTATTACTGTTGGAACCTTGTATTCCAAAATTCACATTCCAACTTCCGGTGTGTCTTTTATTGAATCGCTCATATCCCAATTCAAAGGTCTCATCCAAAAAAGCTACAGTTGAGATTTTCAAGATGTTTGTCACCAAAGGAATGGATTCCTTCTCAGTCGTCTCATCTGCAATATTAATTTGCTGGGCATGAAGATTCACTGTGCTTAAAACTAAAGCCCAGACGAACAAATATCCTACATGTTTCATATCTAAACTTCCTTGCGGATGACTTGCAATGGAGGATTGTTAACAACACTTCTGCTGTTGCTCAATCCAATCAGCACAGTCAATCCTGTAATTGAAGTAAAGACACTGAGTGCAGGAATTAAGTTGGGAACAAATTCTATTTCGAACAGAAAACGAGCGATGAGCCAGCTACCAAGTACTGAGATGACAATGCCAGTAATAGATGCCAAAGAGCCCAATACAAAGTATTCAGTTAGTAATATGGACCAAATCTGTTTTTTTGAAGCACCTAATGTTCTCAATAAAACATTTTCTTCAATCCTCTGGAACTTACTTGTGATAACAGAACTCAACAATACCAATAACCCCGTGGCAATACTAAATAACGCCATAAACCGAATTACAAATGAGATTTTGCCTAGCACTTCTTCTAAAGTTTGAAGTATCAGTCCCAAATCAATAATTGATATATTCGGGAAATTCCGGACTATTGCTTGTTGATATCTTACGGCATAGTCACCTTCAGCGGCTCTGGTCATGACAACATTGAATTGTGGAGCTTCCTCCAATACACCGGTTGGGAATACAACCAGGAAGTTTGTTTGTACCCTATTCCAGTCCACTTCTCTGAAACTACCAACGACAGTCTTCATAAGAGCGCCTTGAACGTTGAATAAGATTTCATCACCAATCTCTAGTCCTATATTTTCCGCGAATCCTTTAGCCATGGATATATAAATGGTATCACCATTCGACTTAGTATCTCCTCTCCATTCACCATCACTTATCTTTTCAGACTCAATTAACTTGTCGCGGTAGGTCACTCTATATTCTCTGTTATAGACCCAATCTTCATATTGAATTGTGGAATCATTAAATGCATCATCTTTTGTGAATCCATTAACTTCCATCAGCCTCATGGTCACAATTGGAACTTCCTGAAGAACCGGCATATCATAATCCAGTGTGATTTCTTTTACTTCTTCCTTTTGATGTGATTGGATGTCAAAAAGCACCATATTTGGACGCTCCCCTGCTCCGGAAATGGTAATCTGCTTCACCAGGATATCTTGCATGAAGTATAGCATAGATATTAGGGTTGTACCAAGTCCAATGGTGATGATCAAAGTTAAAGTTTGGTTATTTGGGCGATATAAATTGGATAGCCCTTGTCTCCAGACAAAACCAAAAGATCTCGGAAAGAATTTTTGAACGAGGTATACTAATAGTTTAGCGGAACCCGCCAGAACAAGAAATGCTACAACAATTCCTAATGTGAAATACAAGGCCTGCATCCAGTCACCAATCTGCATTTTTGAGAATGTCCAGATAAACCCGAATATCCCTACATAAACAAGATATTTCCATCTATCCTTGAATCCGCTTCTTACTGTTTCAAAGCCTCCTCTAATCACAGAAAGTGGACTTACACCTCTGATTTTTAATAATGGAATCAGGGTGAATAGAATCGAAATCAATAAGCCAAGAAGAATTCCTTGCCCGACACTTAACCAGGATATTGTAGTGCTTACTTCTAGTGGAAGAAATCCTTTAAATAATACAGGAAGGTAAGCTTGGAGTGCCATTCCCAAAAAGGAACCAACGATCGATCCTAAGAGGCCGAAAAATGCAATCTGAGTTAGGAATATAAGAAACACCTGATTGATTTGAGCTCCTAAACATCTTAGAATTGCCACAATTTTCATTTTTTCACGAATGTATACGTAAACTGAACTTGAAACTCCAATACAGCCAAGTAAAAGTGCCACAAAAGCAACAAGATTCAAGAAGTCACTTAAATTACTAAAGGCTTGACCCGTGCTTTCCTTTCTGTCTTGAACGGTCTCAAAATTCAATCCTTTATTCTGAATCGGCTCTCTATAGCTTTCCGCCAATTCCAGACTATCACTTTCCAATTTGAAATAAGCAGAATAGTTAATTCTACTTCCTTTTTTTAGAAGTCCTGTCTCTTTCAGATACCTGAGAGGAATGTATACAATAGGTGCTACTGTAGTTGAAATTTCTGTTTGTCCCGGTACTTTCTTAAGTTTCCCAACAATTCTGAATTCGGAAGTTCCAACTTTAACATCGTCACCAACCTCTACATTAAATTGAGACATTACACCTTCATCCACCAATGCAGTTTGATTTTGACGAAATTTTCCTGCAGCATCGGCCGGCTCGGTTTCAAATGATCCGTAATATGGGTATTCACCCTCAAGAGCTCTTACTTGCACTAATCTGGTCCCATCTGTCTTAGGGAAATACACCATAGAAGCAAAGCTGCTTTCCATGGACATCTCAGTTCCAATAGAATCTAAAGTTGTTTTGGTACTACCTACATCTAGCGGTTTATTGCTACTAACTTTCAGATCGGCACCAAGTAATGTTTTGGCCTGGTTATCAATTTCGGAAAGCAAACTTGATTTGAAACTATTGATGCCTACTAATGCTGAGATTCCGAGTACAATAGATAATATGAAAATAAAGAGTCTGCCTCTGTTTTTTCTACTGTCTCTCCAGGCCATTTTAAATAGCCATGATCTGGAATAATTGACTTTTTGTGGTTTTAACTGAGTATCCAAGATTCCAGATTTTAAGATTCAACAATTTTTCCGCCCTTCAACCGAATCATTTTATTGGTTTTGGCTGCCAGGTCCAAATCGTGAGTCACGATAACAAGGGTAGTTCCTGATTCTTTATTGATTTCAAAAAGTAATTCTTCAATTGATCCACTGGTTTCTTCGTCTAAGTTTCCAGTAGGTTCATCAGCGAATAGAATGCTTGGTTTATTTGAAAATGCTCGCGCTATAGAAACTCTTTGTTGCTCCCCTCCTGAAAGTTGGACAGGATAATGATCAAATCTATCTCCCAGACCTACTCTTTCTAATAGTTGCTTGGCAGTTTTTTGTGCGTCCTTCTCTCCTCTCAATTCAATTGGTACCATCACATTTTCTAAAGCCGTTAATGTTGGAATTAATTGAAAGTTCTGGAAAATAAAACCCACATGTTGATTCCTGACTTGGGCCAATTCATCCTCATTAAGAGCCGAAAGCTTAATGTTGTTTAAAATGATATCTCCGGAAGTGACCTGATCTAGTCCCGCACATAGTCCGAGTAATGTAGTTTTACCACTTCCAGAAGGTCCAACAATAGAAAATGTTTCGCCTTCTTTAATATCAAAATTGATTTCGTCAAGGATTGTTAATTTCTTATTGGCGTTACCGTTATATACTTTGATGAGATCCTTTACGGATAAAATAGATGACATTGTTATGTTTTTAGTCTAGGAATCGTTCGAAAATAAAACGGAATAACCGTTTATGAGTTTAAATTATTTTAGAATTTGGTAATATAGCAGGATGAAGCAAATAGTTCTCTTTGTTTTCTTATCGGTGAGCATTCTTTTTGGGTGTTCCAATTCTCAGGAAACACAATCTAATCGTCCCGTTGCTAGTGCTGACGAAAAGCCTAAGGAAAATATTGAAAAACCTGTTATAATGTTTTTCGGGAATAGTATTACCGCAGGGTACGGGATTGATCAATCAGATGCATTTAGTGCAATTATTCAGCGAAGGTTGGATTCTTTGGGATACAATTACAGAGTCATTAATGCAGGCCTAAGTGGCGAGACCACCGCTACTGGATTATCAAGGGTGGACTGGGTTCTAAAAACTATTCCAGAGATTTTTGTTCTGGAATTGGCTGGGAATGACGGACTGAGAGGACTACCATTGGGACAAACAAAAGAAAATCTATTGGCTATTGTTGATAAAGTTCGTGCAGCCAATCCAGATGTGAAAATATTACTAGCAGGCATGGAAGTTCCACCTAACATGGGACCTGATTATGCATCTGAATTTCGTGCGATGTTTCCTGCTGTATCAAAAGCTAAAGATGTGCCTTTGATTCCATTTATTCTTGATAAAGTTGGAGGGGAACCAAGTTTGAACTTACCAGATGGTATTCATCCGACTGAAGAAGGACATTTAATTGTTGCTGAAACAGTCTGGAAATACCTGGAGCCTCTTTTGGACTCTACTCAGTTAAATTAATACCAAACCTTCCGAATACTAATTCTTGATGAATTCTATTGAAAAATTTGTAAGTGACGCAGCGTCATTCATTTGGGGTCCGCCATTACTCATATTACTACTTGGAGGAGGACTCTTTTTCCTTATTTATTCGAGATTTCTTCCATTTCAATATTTCTTTCATGCCATAAATGTCCTTAGAGGAAAATACGATGATCCAGATGACCCTGGACAGATAAACCATTTTCAGGCTTTATCAGGAGCACTGGCTGCTACCATTGGGATGGGAAACATTAGCGGAGTTGCATTGGCGATTGCGGCTGGAGGTCCGGGTGCAATGTTTTGGATGTGGGTAAGCGCCTTTCTTGGTATGGCAACCAAGTTCTTTACATGTACATTATCAGTAATGTACAGAGGTAAAGACAGTGAGGGTGAGCTTAGAGGAGGCCCAATGTATGTTATAAGAGAAGGCCTTGGACAAGCATGGAAGCCTTTAGCGGTATTCTTCAGTGTCGCAGGTTTTTTTGGATCAACACCAGTCTTTCAGACCAATCAAATGATTGCTGTCATGAAAGATGTCGTACTAATTCCCGCTGGGTTTGAAAGTTCGACAGAATTGGATTTTACTCTGGGAGTAATTATAGCTGTTTTAGTGGCACTTGTGATTTTAGGAGGGATTAAGAGAATTGGAAATGTAGCTGCCAAACTTGTTCCCTCAATGGTGGTGCTTTATGTAGTAAGTGTAGTGGCAATTCTGATAATGAATGCTTCTGATATACTACCATCTTTTGCATTTATTATACAAGACGCATTTACCGCAAAAGCTGCTCTTGGGGGAGCTTTTGGAGCTATTGTTGTCGAAGGTGCTAAAAGAGCCGCGTTTTCTAATGAAGCTGGAATAGGAACTGCTCCAATGATGCATGGAGCTGCAAAGACAAAGGAACCAGTAAGAGAAGGGTTAGTTGCAATGTTAGGCCCTGCGATTGACACTCTTGTGATCTGTACCATGACAGGTTTGGTAATACTAATAACAGGAGTGTGGAATGCAGGTGATGACAATGGAATAGCTCTTACTGCTAAGGCTTTTGATTCGAGTTTACCTACAATAGGCCCTTACATACTAGTCACTTGTGTAGTGATCTTCGCGATAACGACGATATTTGGACTAGCTTTTTACGGAAGACAATGTTTATCCTTCCTAATTGGTGCCAAGTATGGAAAATTATTCAATTATTGGTATATTCTACTAATTCTGGTTGGATCTGTTTCGAGCCTGGATCTGGTGGTAAATATTGTATTTGTAGGTTATGGTTTGATGGCATTTCCTACAATGATTTCTACCTTAGCACTTTCTAATAAAGTAATAGAAAAAGCAAAGACTTACTTTTCAAACTATGAGCACCAAGCGGTCAAGGAGGATTAAACACCATTTAAGAGCCTATTTTTTAAATATACGATTAGTATTTCCAGGTCATCACAAAGACGATCGTTTAATGATAGATTGTTTGCGGAGGAAGAATTGGAGTGATCAGGATTTAAGTGTCCTTAAGCATATAGATGGCTTGAGAAATCAATTGAAAAGCTCAAATGAGGAAATAAAGCTTCAGGATTTTGGTGCCGGTGTGAATAACGTGCATTCAGATGACCAGATGGAATCTGGGGTTTGGTTGACAAAAAAGGTAAGTGAACTACCGGTTAGTAATCGAAAAATGGGTGAGGCAATGTATCAGATTTTGAGAGCATTTAAACCCACAAGTTGTATTGAGCTCGGAACCAGCTCCGGTTTATCAGCCTCATATGGTGTAATGGCACTTAAGCTGAATTCCAATAATGGGAAATATAATACTTTGGAAGGTGCAGAAGAAGTTGCTAAAGTTGCCCAAAACACTATTCAGCAGTGTGACTATTCAAATTATGAAATAACTGTAGGTCGTTTCTCAGATACAATTGATAAAGTATTGCAGGAATCTGAACCTGTAGATTTTGCTTTTATTGATGGCCATCATGTAGAGGATGCAACAATTGAATATTTTGAGAAGGTGTTGAATAAATCAAAAGAGAAATCTGTGCTTATTTTTGATGATATCAATTGGTCGCAAGGAATGTACAACGCCTGGATGAAAATCAGATCTCACGAAAAAGTGAAATCATCATTCGATGTGTTTGACAGGGGCATAGTAATTATTGATTCGAGCAGAAAGAATGGTCGACATTATACTGTGAAAGTATAACTAAAATTGCAATTTCTTTCCATATTAAATTATTCTTAATTAACGGTTTGTTAAGGAGTGCACTGACTTGATTTAGGCCAAATAATATTTGGTTACCAAATTGTTATGTGTTCCAATTTTTAATTTTGCATTAAATCCTTCTGCCTCATAACCTCAATTTTTAACGCTTAAACAACACTCCAGTAACTACCTAAAAACAACTGATTCATTCCTTTGGGTCTTTATTAACCGATCAAAAACTATGAATCAGAAAAGTTTACTATTCCTATTATCAGGGATTATTTTCTTCGCAATTGTATCGTGTGAGGATGACCCGCAAATTGTTGAGACAACTAATACGTTTGATACAACAATCGTTATCGATACTACAATAATTATTGGTGATACGACCACTACTACCTTTGAACCACTTCTTGAATCAGAAACTCCGGTATTGCTTGCATTACAATCAGGATTCGAGAGTGTGGACATTGAAGTGCTGATGAGTTCTGAGGATGTACTTCCTTCAGCTCCGGATTTTGTATACGGATCTATGGCTGATGGTGCTGGACTTCTCAAGAACGATGATGGTACTTACACCTTAATCAACAACATTGAAGCAGATTACTCTGTAGCAAGATTGACGCTTAATGAAGACTTAAGACCAATCAATGGTGAGTATATTCTGAATGCTAATGCGTCTGCATTTACTGCTCAGTGCTCTGGATCTTTAATTACTCCAGAAGAACACGGATTTGGTCCTCTTTACCTTTCAGGTGGTGAGTGGGGTGGAGGCTCTAAAGGAGTTTTCGTTCTTGATCCATACAGAAATGCTTCTGATGCTTCATTTGCAGATATGCTTGATGCATTTGGTCAGTGGTCTACTGAAAATGCTGTTGTGATTGGAAAAGATGCATTCCCAGGTACAACTATTGCATTTATAGGTGATGACCATAGCGACAACTCGGTTCCGTCTGGTCAGCTTGGAATGTACGTTGGTGGTTACGGTGACCTTTATAACGGTACTCTTTATGGACTTTCAGTTACTACTGATGGTATTGAGTTTGAAATGGACATGGTAGAAGGCGAGACTTACGACGCTGAATTTGTTGTTTTAGAAGAGAAAACAAAAGACGCATTAGACGAAGAAGCTAAGTCTAAGAAAGTAATGGGCTTCAGCAGACTTGAAGATATCGATTGGAGAAGAGGTTCTGCAGCAAATCAGAGAGAGGTTTATCTTACTGTAACTGGTAGAAAGAAAGATGACCTTGTAGGTAAAGGAACTCTATATGGAAGAATTTACAAAGTTGTTTTAGACGAGTCTGACTACACAAAAGCTACTATCACTTGTATCCTTGATGGTGATAACCTAACTGGAAAAGCTAAGCAATTCCACAGCCCTGATAACATTGTAGTGACTGAGAATTATGCTTACATACAGGAGGATCCAAATGGTTACCCTGACACTTCAGACAAAGATCACTATGCTTACTTATATCAGTATGACTTAAATACTGGTGATTTGAGTGTTGTATTGGCGTGCGACCAGGTAAATGCTGCTTCTTTAGGTTACGGTACTACAGACAGAACCTGGGAGTTGACAGGTATGATTGACATCACCGAAACAATTGGTGCTTCTGAATCTACTTTCATTCTAATCACTCAGAACCATGGATGGGAAAGAGCAAGTGGAGAGCCATTTACTGATCCTAATGCAAATCCTGCTGTGGAAGGTTCAAGAGCAGAAGGTAGTGTTCTTCATGTTGTAAGAGGTTTGGCAAGATAATTATTCATGACGTTACTAAAGAAATTAATAAGCAAAGGGGCTCTATGTGGCCTCTTTGCACTTTTATTCTCATGCTCAATGCAGCAAAACCAGAAACCGGTTAATGAGCAAGTTCAGGCTTTATTAATAGAGAATTTATCAACCAGCATTGAGGCACTTCTGGCAATTCAGGAGGAAAAAGATCTTGAGCAGATCAAAGTACATTTAAGAGAAGCAAGAAAACCATTTAAGGCTGCTGAACCTATCTTATCTTTCGTTGATTCAGAAAATTATAAATTCCTAAATCAACCCAATATCATTAAAGTTGATGAAGATGATTATCAAGACATCAAAGTGAAGCAGCCCAGAGGTTTTCAAGTTCTGGAGGAAATTGTTTACTCGGAAGAACCGAATCTTGATGAAATTTATCTAAATGCCTCCATCACTGAAAAGCGGCTTCAGCTCATCAAAAACAACACTAACCTATCCTTTTTAAAAGATCATCACATCCTATGGATGGTCAGAAATGAAATTATAAGAATTGCAACCACGGGTGTGACTGGTTTTGATTCACCTGTATTGGAGAATTCACTGGAAGAGTCCAGATGGGCAATTGCCACCGTGCGAGAATTAATACAAATAAACCAACTCAAGTTTCAAAATCAGGAATTGGTGCAGAAGTGGAATGATTATCTCGAAACGATGGAGAATTCACTTCAGGGAGAGTTTAATGATTTTGATAGATATACATTCATTAAAGAAAATATCAATCCAATGTTTGATCTGTGGAAGAACACAGCAAAGGATTGGAGTGTCGAATTCCCATTTCATATGGCACTCAATAACGAGGCAGATGGACTTTTTGATCAGTCTACATTTAATATGACTTTTTTTAGTGGTAGACACTCATTAGATCAGACAGAAGAATCAATTGTTCTTGGTCGAAAACTGTTTAATGATCCAAGCCTTTCCTCATCAGGAGCGATGAGTTGTGCTACTTGCCATGTTGAAAGCAAATCATTCTCTGAGACCAAAAGTGTAGCATTTGAAGGAGGAAGAAATACGCCTTCTATTACTTATGCTGCATTCCAAAAAGGATTTTTCTATGATAAAAGAGCCGGCAGCCTGGAAGGGCAGATACTACATGTTTTGAAAAATGAGAAAGAGTTCAATGAAGATGTAAATGTAATGGTCGGTAGAATTCTGGAAAAGGAGGAATATAAATCGGATCTCATTAAGCTTTCAACAGGAGGAGAACCTGATAAAGATGATGTGTTGAATGTAATTGCCAATTATGTAAGATCTCAGGCTCCATTCAATTCCAAATTTGATAAGAACATAAACGGCAAAGAAGAAACCCTTTCCAAGCAAGAAATCACAGGGTTTAACCTATTTATGGGAAAAGCTAAATGTGCAACATGTCATTTCCCACCTACTTTCAATGGAACTGTACCTCCTGATTTTAATGACACTGAATTGGAGTCTATTGGCGTACCTGCATCCAGGGAAAACAAGAATTTGGATACAGATCTTGGGAGATACAATATTTATCACGCTGAGGATAGAAAACATTTCTTCAAAACACCTTCATTAAGAAATGTCTCTGAAACTGCTCCTTATATGCATAATGGGGTATATGAGTCCCTTGAGGAGGTAATGGAACTTTATAACGTAGGAGGTGGAATTGGAATGGGTTATGATGTGCCAAATCAAACTCTACCACCGGATTCCCTGCACTTAAGTGAGTCTGAAATTTTATCTGTTATTGCATTTTTGAAAACATTAAAAGATGAGCATTTATACTAATATTCCAGAACAAGAAGCTTTGCTTGTTGATGACATTGTAATTGACACAGAACTGGAGGAAACGGTTTCCATGAATCCAATGATTACGAAAATAAAGGAGCTGTTTAATGACTACATTGGCGAGTTTGTTTATGGAGGAATTGATGGCAGTGTCACAACATTTGCTGTGGTTGCCGGGGCTGCCGGAGCTGGTTTGAGTAGTGCTATAGTACTTATTCTTGGGTTTGCAAATCTTATTGCAGATGGGTTCGCTATGTCGGTAGGAAGCTATCTTTCTACTAAATCTGAAAAAGAAAGATATGAGAAACAGCGACAGAGAGAACTCAAAAAAATCAAAGCTCAACCAGCATTGAAAGAAATGCAGGTAAGGGCTATTTACAGTAATAAAGGCTTCTCTGGACAATTATTAGATGAAGCAGTTAGTACAATCATCCAGGACAAGGAGAGATGGGTTACAACTTTACTAACTGAAGAACTGGAAATGTTGCCAGAATCTAAGTCTCCGTTCATCAATGGTACAATCACATTCGCTTCATTTTTCATTCTTGGGCTGATCCCACTGGTTATTTATGTAGTGGATTATCTAAATCCTCAAAGCTTCGATCTCTTCACCATTTCGTCTAGCCTGACCGCAGTATGCTTTATTGGAATTGGATTCTTAAAAAGCAAAGTGACAAGCACTTCAAAAGTTAAGTCGATATTTGAGACGTTACTTCTGGGTGGAGCAGCAGCTGTTATTTCCTACTACATTGGACATTTGATAGAAGCTTATATTCTTTAGATTCCAATCATAACAAAAGCTCCCCAATAGATAGGATGCTTGTATTGCTTTTTGATCTTCTTTTGAGCTTCAAGGAATGCAAGCCTCTTATCTCCTTTTTTGAGTAGATTTTTGTAGAATGTGGTCATTAAATCTTTAGTAGCCTGGTCATCTACACTCCAAAGTGACATGATCAATGTTTCTGTTCCAGCTACGAAAAATGCTCTTTGCAGTCCGTAGATTCCTTCTCCAGCGGAGATTTCTCCCAATCCTGTTTCGCAAGCAGAAAGAATCACCATTTTATTACCTCCAAAACCAAGGTTCATAATTTCAAAAGCCGTTAGAATTCCATCTTCACCTGTTCTTTCCTTCAGTCCTTTATCGCTTGCTCCTGCGAACAATAATCCCGAATACAACATTGGATCTAATTTCGCACCACCATCTTTCATGGACAGCTTATCCAGAAAGAATCCATGAGTAGCAATATGGATAACATCATAATTAAGATTTGCTTTCACATTGGCTTCTGTAGACTCAGCATGTAGAAATTGGTTGTAAGTCACACCTTCTGATTCCAACAGATCTTTTACTGTATTGACTTCTTCTTCCGTACCAGGTAAGTCTGCTAATTTCTCAATACTGAAAGATCTTGTTTTGATACTAGTAGCTTCCTGTCTTGCTCCTTCCAGGTGATAATACGGTCTTCCTACAAGCAAATATTTGGAGCTTCTTGGTTCCCACATTTGAGAAGGTAGTTTCATTGCTTGCGTAACATCCTTAGTTGAAGTAACCTGAACTATCTGATATGAATCCAGTAAGAATTCTTTTTCGTCTTTATTGTAAATGGTTGCAAGACTTACTTTGTGGTAGACTCCATCTGGAGCGTAATAGATTTTTTCAATGGCATTGGATGTCAGATAATCATGAATCGGCTTCCAGTATGTTTGAAAAGAGACATCATCTGTGATAGAATAAGCAATTGAATTTTTATAGACCGAAAAGCCTTTTTTCTCCAATCTGTCGGCACTTCCTACAAAGATCAGCTCTGGGTGCATCTGGTTTTTTGTGACTACAAGTGCAGCATATACACCATCATTATCAAGGTCTGTCCGTACCATTTCCACTGCAGCCTCATTTGGTTGAAGGGAGTTTCTTATATCATCAATCGAAACAATATTATCCCCATAGGATTGCGTAAAATCAGATGACTTTCTTGAGAGTTCCTTTTCAATCGCATCAATTTTAGAATTCAATTCAGCTACTTTTTGTGAGCTATTCGCAATTTGAGTTGCCTTTAGTGATGAAATGTCCGCCACTTGTTTCCTGAGAAGAGTCCATTCGCTAAATAGTGAGATCAGTTCAACATTACCGCTTTGAAATATTCCATCACGCACTCTTTTAGTCGAACTTAAGAGAATCCCTTTTGTTGCCAACTCAAGGTTGTACCAATCGCTGATGATTGCTTTTGATAGAGATGATGGATCTACATTACCTCTAGAAATTATATAACGCTTGAAGTTTTGGAGGAACTTTCTCTTTTCAGTTACAAACTTTTCTTTTTCGCTTTCAGACAAGTATGAGAATGAAGCTTTGATCTGAGCGATTTGCTTCTTGGATAACTCAGATAATAGCACCTCTGCTTCTCCGTAGTTTTTTGATTTTGTGTAGAAGTTGGCCAGGTTATTAATCGCTAATAAATACCCAGGATGATCTTTAGAAAAGTAAGTTTCGTAAAGTGTTTTAGCCTCCAGGAGTGATTTTTCCGCTTCAGTGTCTTTATCCTGGTCATCATAAAGAAGACCGATATTAGAAAGGTTGCTAATGTAGTCGGGGTGAGCTTTGCCTACTGTACTTTCAAGTAAATTGAGTGACTTGATATAATCTGCTTCTGCTTGTTTGTAGTTACCACTTTCCTGGAAGTATTTTGCCCGGTTCCCAACTAAAATGGCGTATGAAGGGTGTAACTGTCCAGTTGATAATTCCTGAACAGCAATTGCATGACTTAATAATGTAAGAATTGAATCATTCTTTGGTCTATTGATCATCATGATCTTGGCCAGATTTGATGCTAATGCTACCTTTAATGTCGGTGCATTGATTTTTTCCTTTTCCAGGATATTTAGTGCCTTTTGGTATGATTTCTCTGCAGCATCATAATTTGCCAAAGCTTCGTTTAGCGCTCCTTTACTATTGAGAATGGAAGCGCCTTCTCTGGTATTTTCAAGATTATTGTCAGTCAGAAGTTTTTGTGCTTTTGAAAAATAGAAATCAGCATCTTTGAAGTTTTGTAGTAAATATCTCTGGTTTCCTAAAGCTTGGTATGATTTCGCTAGTTGCTCAGTTTCTGAACCTGCTTTTCCTTCAAGGTCGCCTATGTATTGTGAGAATATTTGATCAGCGTCCTGAAATTTTCCCAGCTGAGTTAAAGTATTTCCTAACCTGAATACTGTCTGAGAGAAAGATACACTATCAGTCAAATCATGTTCTCTGTGAAGTTGAAGGGCTTTATTAAGTAATTCAAATTGCTTATCTCTGTCATTTTGGATTCTGGCAACCTCAGCAGCTTCTATTATTACTAAAATTTGCTCATGAGCAAGACCTTTAAAATTCTGAAGAATTTCATCATAATACTTTTCTCCTGATTCCCATTTGTTAAGTAATACACTAAGCCTTGCAGCATTGAGCTTAAATTCCTGAATTGAAAACCCTTCTCTATTGCAATCTGAAGTTTTGCAAATATTGATCAGTTGCTCAGTTACTTCCAGTGCTTTGGTATAGTTCTGTATTTTGATATAGATATTATAGTAATCTTTCAAAAACTGAGCGTATTCATTCCTTTTGGATTTGTATTCAATTAGATCATCAAAGAATTCTGAAGCCTCCTGGAATTTTTCATTATTCGATAATAGTGCGCTATAGTTATCAATTACATTGTAGTAAAAGCTGTTTTTGGAACTATGCTCTTCCAATAGCCCTATAAGCTGATTGTAATAATGGGAGGCACTATCTATTTGTCCCAGTTTACCATAGGAATAGGCCAAATCATCCATTGTTAATAGCAATAACTGATCAACTCTTTGAAGTTTACTTTGATGTGTATTGAGACAATTGAGTAAAACAGTTTTACTACTATCTGTTATTCCGCAACTAAGAAGATAGACACCAAGATTTCTCTGCGCCGTTAATTTTTGTGGGTGAGCCTCACCAAATATCTTGGTACGGAGTTGAACCTCCTTAGTGGCATTTACAATCGTGCTGTCGCAATTATCAATAGCGAAATAAATGATTGCTAGCTTTGATGCGATATATAATTGTACAGAGTCTTCGGTTTCAAAACTTGTGTTGATGATGGCATTCTGCAATGAATTAACTTCTGCTAATGCGGGCTCATATGACTTATCAGCTACAAGACCATCAATTTTTTGCACTTGTTGAGCAAAATCCAGTTGCTCTTGTGCTAGAGCAGTAGTACAGGCAATCACAAGTGCTAAAATCGTATTAAAACTCCTTCTCATATATCTTACTGCCTTCATAATCAATCAGTGAATAGACAATTTTCGTTGGATTGCTTAATCCGGAGATCATTGTCAGGGTTAGGTTGTCGTTTTTGATCACAAGTGGATCTTTTAAAGCAAAATTGTATTCATACTGCAACTCATTGGTCTTTTCCATAGACTGCCAATCGTAGGTTGCCAAATGAATGACACTTGTCTCTTCAGAATCACTACCTGAGAAAAACCAATATGCATTATCCTGAGATACTACATTGATGAATTTTCCATTTAGGGTCAGTTGTTTTTTTAATGATGTTTTGCCAGTGGAATTGAGTTTGGTCAACTGATATTTTCCTATTTGACTCTCAGCATCATATGATAATTCCTGAATTATGGTATATGAATTTAATAGATCGTTGAAATAGATGTTTTTGATTGGGCTTTTTCCTGTCAATCTCAACTCCGCTTTTTTGCTACCAAGAAATCCCAGGTGTTTGAGCCATATGTTCGTCCCAGTTCCTCCAATCACTAAAGAGCTATCAGAAAGCATTTTATAATAATCCGGAGTTTGACCAGCCTTTAATGGCTCTTCCCAGACAATTCTAAAGCCCTCATCTATTTTTCTAACTCCATATATGCTGTTTCTACCTGATAGTTTTTTAGCCATAAATATTTCATAAAGCGAATCAATCACAATCCTCTGGGTAATCTCAATTTTGTCTCCATCAACCAAAGTTTGATTTGTAATTGTATCTCCAGCTAATTTCAGCTCTTTGCTAACAAACTCACTATTATAAAATTGTCGGTTTTGTAAAGCCATGAGCTTTTGAATGTTTTGCTTAATGGCATTTGCATTTTCAGTTTGCTGCTGAGCAGTGAATTGAGCTACACCTGTTGATCCCGACATATACTTATCAAAAAACCATTGGAATGAATTGGTTTGATGATTAGTTGATCCAATGATGCTACAAAGACTATCGGTTCCTTTATACCCTTCATATAGATTTTGAAGGATTCTGGCCTTTCTTGAAATAAGGTTGTCAGATGGAGATTGATTACTAACATTACAATTATTCTCATAAGCCACCTGATTGCCAAATGTTAGTTTCGCTTGCTGGTACGTAAAAATGTCTATCAATAATGATTGATTGTCATACTTACTAACAATATTGGCCAGTCTTTGAAGCTTCAGTTCATTAATATTGGCCTGGAAGCATTCATTACCATTAATTGTTCTGTCTGATAGTTTGAGAAAAGAGGTGTAAGCGTTACTTAATTCAACTTTTAACTCATCCACTTCCTCACGGATCAGCTTAAGGAAGTTTTCCGACCAGTCTTTATAATCCCATAAATCAAGATCGTCTAGTAGGAAGTTTGTGGGGGTAATGCCATTCATTCGATAGTAATCTATCTTGATCAGATTCACATTGACTTTGCGAATCTTTTTGTGTGGCATTGTTTGGTACAATTCCCTGTATTTGTCTAGATAGTATAGAGTTGAATCAAAGTGCACGCCACAAGTTTTGATGTCACTTTTCAGCTTATTATCCGCCTTTAGAAAGAGTTGTCTTAGGTTGTCGGCTCTATTATTGATGTCGATGAATATCTCTCTAGCTTCAAGATAGTTTCTTACCGCATTGTCATAGTTTTTGATGAGGCTCTCGTAGTTGTCAGCATACTTGATTGAGTTCAAATAGTTCTGATTCACTTTATTGATTACCTCCGCAACTAGAGAATCTTTATTCTTGGACTTTGGCATTTCGTACCAATCAAAGTTTCTGCGAATTTCCTTGTCATCAACATAGTTTTTTGCAAGACTGTAGTTGGTTCTCACATTTGCTATGTACTGTCTAGATGAGTTCCTATCTACCAATGGATCCAGTTCTGAGAAAATCTCAAGTTGGACATTCCCCAATTTGAAGTAGACGTTAGGCCAGGTTGGATTTTCATTTTGAAACTTTAATAAGGCATTATAGTAATTCTCCGGTGATAAGCTTCTTTGCGATGCTAAAATATCCTCATATTGAGCGTTTTGAGCCCATGAAACACTAAACATACCGATTAGTATTAAATAAGTAGAGATTAGAATTTTTGCCTTCTTATTCATTTTGATTCAATATTTTGAATTCTACTCTTCTGTTTTTAGCTCTGTTTTCTTCCGTGTCGTTTTCAAACAAAGGTTGAGCTTCACCATAACCTTTAGATATTAATCTATCGCTCAGAATCCCATGATCCTGTAAGTAATTCATCACAGATCCAGCTCTTAATCTTGATAATTGCAGGTTGTAGTTTTCTGCTCCTTTGTCATCTGTATGAGCTGAGATTTCAACTTTGTAATCCCCATTGTTGATAAGGTACTGAACTAGCTTATTTAACTCACCATATGACTGGGCAATCAGATCAAATGAATTGTATTCGAATGTGATATTGTTGAGTACTATAGAGCTGTTTTTAATGGACTTCAGTTTAGTCTCAATGATCTTATTCTGTTCCAGTTCCTCATCTGACATATCATATTGAGCGCTGAAATAACTATATCCTTGTGCTGAACTGCTGATCTCATAAACTTCTCCATCTCTTAAGTCAAGGGAAAGATTACCCTCTGTTACCTGGCGAACAGTTTTTTCATTTCTGGATACGTTGTAAACAGTGACTTCCAGACCCAAACTTTTTCCCGTTTCATCATCTGTAAACTGAAATTGAAGATTCTTGATCTTTCTAATTAGTTCAACATCAAAATCAAACTCACTAAATATTACCTCTTTGTCGAATGGAAGTGTAAGTGTATCGGAATAATAGTTTTGCGAACTAAAGATTACAAACAGTTCCTGACCAAGTGGAATTTGAATTGCAGCATTTTCATTTGGATCCGCATAGATGTTGTAATTCCTGATTTCATTAAAATCACTATCCCTTATAGATAAAGATGCCCCAAGAGGGAAATAAAATTCACTATCAAAAACATTGAATTTAAAATTGACTTCAGGAAATAAAGTGAAATCCAGATTTAAATCTGACGAACTGGTATTTAATAACTTAGACTGAGTAGAGTAATTCTCTTTCCTTGCCACAATAGAAAACTGCTCTCCAGTAGGAATAAATGCCTGAAAATATCCCTCAGCATTGCTGTTTACTTTTTGAAGGACCTTAGATGTATATGGGTTGATGATTGAAATCTCTGCACTTAGAATTTGCCCATCAGTATCTGTTACATTTCCTGAAATTAATGTGGTTGCTTCGGGAGCCATGGAGGCTGTCAGCTGCTTGTATCCAATTGAGGAATATTGTTTAGTCTCATTAGCCTTGAAGATATCTCCCTGACCAAAATACATTTGACCATTTCTATCAATCGAAATAGAATTTTGATGCTCATTTGGGTTTATGACTTCCTGAACAACTTTTGGATTGAATTTGTATAACCCATCAATTTTGGCCCAATAAACGTTGAAAATCTTTCTGGATACTCTTCTGCCTTCACTATCAGTGACATCAACATTTGATGAAAAATAGAATGTCTTGTTGTCTGTTGAAAAGTAAGGAGAGTATTCACACCCCATATTATAATCAGGACTTAATCTTCTTGGCTCTGACCAGTTTCCCGTTTCATCCATTTCAGTCATGAACAGCACCTTACAATAATCACTGGCCTTTTCAGATTCTGGAGTAGGTCTTGTGAATAAGATGATTTTCTCATTTGGAGAGACAGCTGGAGATTCTTCGTCTACTCCAGTATTGATGTTTGCCCAAATGGGCTTCAATTCTCCCCACTGGCCGTCAACCAAATCGGAATAGAAAATATCGTAATTGGAGTTTACTTGTTTACCCGAGATATAGAGCCTTTGATTGTCAAAACTTAGTTGTGGATGAGAAAACAGATATTGGCCATTTATATCGTCTGAAAATATAAGTTTTGGTTCAGACCATTGGCCGTTTACATAATCGCTAATGTATGGTTTTGCTCGTCCATCGTAGTTAGCCATAAATACAAGCTGAGTGCCGTCAAAACTTACTTTTGGTTGCTGCACAATAGCACCAGGCTTGACTATATTACTCAAGTCCTGTCCGTATGCATTTAGTTGACTGATTAGTAGCAATAACACAAGCAGTCTCACAAATTTTAGGTTGGTCATTTTTCTTAAATGGTACTGGTGTTCCTAGTAAGTACTTATTTAATAAAAAATCTGCATGTATACCAGTGATAGATGTATTTCTTGACTCACTTTTCGACCGACGGTCTATATGTTTCTATACAATTCAAATTGATTCTACAGAAACTTAACTTTCAATAAATTTTGAAAGTTCTGAAACAATTTTTAATTTTGAGTCGTTACTAGTTTGTAAACAGTAATTAAATGGAATATCAAGAAGCAAAAGACAAGTTTATTTTAGCCTGGGGTAGCTTGGGATCCAGTTGGGGGATCAACAGAACCATGGCTCAGATACACGCTTTGTTATTGATATCCACTGATCCACTTTCGGCAGAGGAGATAATGGCGGAATTGCAGATAAGCAGGGGAAATGCCAATATGAATATTAGAGCATTAATGGATTGGGGCCTTGTGGAGAAGGAGTTGAAGGCTGGAGAAAGGAAAGAGTACTTCAAATCTGATAAGGACATTTGGGAACTGGCAAAACAGGTGGCTAAGGAAAGAAAGAAGAGAGAATTAGAGCCAATTCAAAAGATTCTTAGCCAAGTGCAAGATGTTAATGGAAAGGGAAAGCTTGAAGATGAGTTCAGAAACGTGACAAAGGACATAGCTGATTTTGCGAACCAAGCAGAAAGTACATTGGACCTGTTTATTAACTCTAAACAGAACTGGTTTTACAAAGTCTTAGGGCTTTTTAGGAAATAATATTTTTTTGAAAATAACTTTCAATAATTTCTGAAAGTTATGAAATAATTGAACTTGTAAATATTTTGACCATGAACTACAATATTTTGACTTACGCCATGTATTTACCAATCACTGTTGCCTTGACAGTTTGGGTAGCCAGAACACTTCACAAAAATGGGAGAGTGTTTCTTGTTGATATTTTTCATAGCAATCATGAGTTAGCAGATAGTGTAAACAAGTTGCTACTAGTTGGATTTTACCTGATCAACATCGGATATGCTGTTTATACGCTTCAAATATTTGGAGATATTCTAACTGTTCAAGCTGTAATTGAAAGATTGAGTTTGAAACTGGGAGCCATTATTCTAATTCTGGGAGGAATGCATTTCTTTAACCTCTTTGTCTTTTTCAAGCTCAGAAGCAGAGCCAAAGTAGAACGAGCCTACAAAAAAGCCTAGCCATGAAAACTCTGAAGGATCATACAATCATATACGACCATGAATGTCCAATGTGCCATGTTTATACTGGAGCTTTTGTGAAGTACGGTTTGTTAGAAAAAGATGGCCGTAAATCATTTGGAGAGCTTGATCAGCAGGAAAAAGATCAACTGGATTTGTCGAGAAGCTTCAACGAAATACCATTGATTAACACCAAAAGCGGAGAAATTACTTACGGGATCGAAAGCCTGTTTAAAATACTGGTTCATAGATTCCCAGTATTCCAGGGGTTATTCAAATGGACAATCTTCCGATGGTTCATTCAGCGATTGTATTCCTTCATTTCATACAACAGGAAAGTAATAATCCCAGGAAGTCAATTTGAGAGAACTGATTCATGTGCTCCTACATTTAATCTTAAATATCGGGTCTTATACCTGGTCTTTAGTTGGATAGTCACTGCAGTTATTCTAACTCAATTTTCATTGCTGATCTCACCAATTGTTCCTTCAGCTAACATATGGAGAGAAGTAGCCATAGCTGGTGGCCAAATGATTGTTCTTGGTCTGATAGCATATACTTTTGATCCTTCCAAAGTGATGTATTATTTGGGGAATTTAATGACCGTTTCCGTAATGGGAGCTCTCATGTTGATTCCGATAACAACTATTGGGTTAGCATTCGATTTAAGCATTTGGATAAACCTGGGATACTTTTCATTAGTCGTTTTGGTCATGTTTATTGAGCATAAAAGAAGACTGAAGATTCTGGAATTACCGGCATTGATACTTTCTCTCACATGGGTCGCATACAGGGCTGTCGTACTACTTTTAATTATCTGAAAAATGAAAACTCTAAATCATATCGTAATAGCAGGAGGAACTGGTTTCCTGGGTAAAGTACTAACCAACCATTTCAAATCAACGGCAAGACAAATAACCATTCTGACAAGAGGCCACAAGGTAGATAACGATAATATTCGGTATATAAAATGGGATGGGAATTCGATTGGTTATTGGACTAAATACCTGGAAGGAGCTGATGTGCTGATTAATCTGAATGGTAGATCCGTCGATTGTAGATATACAGAAAGAAATAAACAGCTTATTTATAACACCAGACTTGATGCTACCTATGTATTGGGTAAAGCAATAGAGCAATGTGAAAAACCTCCGAAATTGTGGATTAATGGGGCTTCAGCAACTATTTATCGTCATAGCTTAAGGGATCCGATGGATGAAGAGCATGGAGAGTTTGGTACAGGGTTCTCCGTGGATGTGTGTAAAAAATGGGAGGAATGTTTTAATAGTTTTCAATTGAAAAATACTCGCCAGGTGTTGTTGAGAATTGCAATTGTACTTGGGAGAAATGACGGAGCATTAGTTCCACTGAAAGGACTTACAAAACTGGGTTTTGGGGGTAAAATGGGATCGGGTTATCAGATGTTTAGCTGGTTACATGAGGATGACTTTGTGGGTATGGTAGAATATTGCATTTATAACCAATCTGTCAGGGGCGCATACAATGCATGCGCCCCGAATCCCATCAGAAATCAATGGTTGCACAAGAGTTTGAGGGATGCAATGAAAGTAAGGTTTGGTTTCCCATTAAAACCCTGGATGCTAAAACTGGGAGCTCGAATTATTGGCACTGAAACTGAATTGATCCTTAAAAGCAGATATGTAATCCCGAAAAGATTCCTTGAGGAGGGATACGAATTCAAATATGAAAGAATCGAAGGTGCGTTGAACGATTTATGCCGAAACTATGAAGGTATAAGTTCTTCGGAATCCTCATTCCAGTTGAAAGAACTAGCTTCAGACCCTCCAAGTTGGTAGTTCAACCCTGAAACAGAGTTTCTGGACCAGTTACCTGATATGGCTTCTTTCCCAATCGATGATAAGGTCATTGGGTCTTCAAAATTGATGAGATCCCTTATTAAACGGATATGTCTGAAATATTGTAGGTCACCAAAACCATAGTAGTGTTGCCACTGAAGCATGTGCCGCACTACATCGTCTACATTATGCACTTCTTCGTTTTGAATGGTGCTTAGAATCTCTTGCTCAATTTCATTTAGTGCGCATGACGTATACGGGAATCTTTTTAGATGGCATTTCATTGCCCCTGACAAATAACTGAAGACAGGATGAGGCATTAACGCAAATTCTAACTCATTTGGATCTTCAGAAGTGTAAGCTTTCCAAACACGATCAGCGTATGCTAATGACGCTTCCGTTAGCGTTTTACGTTCTTCGAATAACTCAGTGTAGCGATGTGGCGGAATCCTACCCAAACCAACCAACCTTTCATATCCAGGCTCATGACCAACACAGATCATAGAGACTGTGCAATGGTCGTGAACATTCTGCCTATAACACCAACTCAACAAAGCCATCATGTTTACCTGACAAAACAAATCGTACTCGAACCAGAGAATGATTTCAGTATACGATTTAAAATCTTTCAGTTTTTCAAAGTCATCAATCAGTTGTTTGTAATCAGCTGGTCCTGCGCCAAATTCTGATTTCACAAAATCATCTCTTTTCGACCAGAATTCAGGGGTAGCAATTTCGTATTGAACCGGTCCTTCACATAATATCTCTCTCCAAACGAGTGTTTCTCCTGGAATTCCAGTTTCCTGAAACAAATGCCACGAGGAATCTCCATTTAAAATATGTAAATTATCCGCCATAATCTTTAAACAGCTATTTACCATGAAGGTAGGACATATTCTCTTATTTGTAAATGGTTTCTTCTTTGTTTTTAGTCTGGTCTGGCTCATAGGTCAAGCAACGGCCATGAAGTGGAATTGGGAGTTTTGGTTTGCTTTAGGATACACATTTGTGATAGCCGTAAACTTCTACTACGTCCAAAAAAGAGAGACTTGATATGTTAATAAGTATCATCATACCAACTTTAAATGAAGAAGAATACATTGGAAAGACTTTATCATGTATAAAAAATCATCAAACCGATTCCTTATCTGAAATCATTGTAGTAGACTCTGGAAGTACAGATAACACTGTCTCGGAGGCTGAGAAACTTGGAGTGTCAGTATATAGACACCCGGAATTGAAGGGTAAAAAATATGCCATTCTCAATAAAGGTGCTTCTCATGCCAAAGGCGAAGTATTAGCATTTCTGGATGCAGATACTCTTGTTCCGAAATCATTTGATCAATTGATTTGTCAGACGCTATCAAATAGTCAAATTGTGGGTGGGGCATTTCACATGAAATTTGATTACGCTTCAATATTTTTAAGAATCATCGAAAAGCTGAATCACTGGCGGTACTACATTACTCAGGAGTATTATGGAGATCAATTTGTTTTTTGCCGGTCTGAGATTTTTAGAAAGGTTCAGGGATATCCCAAATTAGACATTCTCGAGAGTGCTTACCTCTGTAAATCAATTTCCAAACACGGTAAACTAAAGTTGGTCAAGCCAGGAGTCACCACATCAAGTAGGAGATTTAGAGAAGGAAAAGGAGGACCACTTGGAGTTTTTCTTCATGATGCCAATATTATCATTTTAGATAAAATTGGAAAAGATACTACTCGGTATGGTAAGGCGTATTGGAAACTGAATGAACTGAAGAATTAGGAAACATAGAATTTGTAGGATTTTTCTAATATGTCTTTTTTCTATGTTTATGGGCCTCTTTATCCTTACAATACTAATTAGTATGTTATTAATAGTTGTAGTATCAAAATGCTCCCCATATTTAAATTTTATGGTTTTGTGATCAGTTCATTTTTGAATTGTTTAAGTTTAAGTAAGTAAACGAAATCAATCAAGACAATGCTTAGAAATAAACTTGTAATCATATTTTCATTTCTTTTTTTGAGTAGTGGATTATTTGCTCAGGATAATGAGAAGAATATTGTTGAAATCATAGATGATCTCACCTCAAATTGGGATGAGACAGCTGTGCTACTAGACTCTTATGAGGGTTTGAAAAACTACTGTAAGAATAGGGTGGTGAGAAATGAGATGATTGATTTATTGAACCAAATTCATCACTACGATACTGTTCTTTACAATATTGTTATTCACAAATACAACACAGAGAAGAACAAAGAAGCCAAAGCTACAATTGATGATATCAATACAGTTGAAGTTGACTACACCACCATTTCATTTATCAAATTTCTAAGAACCGAATGTGGGCAGTTCAATGATATTGAAAAGAACTATGGTAGAGAAGGCGGTGATACCTATCAGGAAGAAATTGAAAGATTAGAAACCGAACTGGATAAGTACATTGTCAATATTACTAAGCGGATTGATATTATTGATGAGCATGTACATCATTTGAAAGGGCTGAATAAAAACTAACTTATTTACTTAAAACACCTGGTAGAAACTTTGTGTGTGGTGTTTTTTCTGTTAGGCAATTAACTAGAAAGTTTGGATTTGCACCATTTGTAATTCGCATTTCAATATTCTTGGATAGACATACTTCCGCAGCTTCAAATTTGGATGTCATTCCACCTGTCCCAAGTCCATTGTCTCTTTCCTCAATAAAATGTTGAACAGTTTGAAGGTCTGAAATCTCCTCAATCAGTTTAGCATCTGAATGAGTATGTGGATTCTTATCAAAAACGCCATCAATATCTGAGGCCAATACAAGCAAATCAGCGTTCATCAATGTCGTTACCAACGCACCAAGCTTATCATTGTCTCCAACCACTAATTCCTCTGTTGCAACCGTATCATTTTCATTGATGATGGGTACATAATCGTGTTTCAATAATTCTTCAATAGTATTAATTGTATTGACTTGTGCCTCTTCATTCTCAAAATCCCGATAGGTCATAAGACACTGCGCAATTTTAATCCCAAAGTCATTGAATACCTCAGAGTAAATCTGCATCAATTTTGGTTGGCCAATGGCCGACATAGCCTGCTTACTAGCAACCACATTTTCCCATCCGCTTATATTGATGAATTGCTTTGCGGTCGCAATGGCACCTGAGGAAACAAGAATGATTTGATATTCATCTTTCAGTTGAATGATCTGTCGGGCCATATCTTCAATCTTGCCTCTGGAGATTCTATCGCTTCCGGCGGTAAGAGTTGCAGTTCCTATCTTCAACACAATTTTCTTTCTCATAACTATCTGGTTTGTCCGCTTCCTGAAATGAACCATTTATTGGTGATAAGCTGCCCCAATCCTATTGGCCCTCTGAAATGTAGTTTTTGAGTGCTAATAGCAATCTCAGCCCCAAAACCAAATTGGCCACCATCAGTGTAACGAGTGGAGGCATTATGATAAACCGCAGCACAATCCACCTCTTTTTGAAATAATTCAGCGGCTTGTTTGCTTGATGTGACAATGGTTCCGGAATGACCTCCAGAATGTTGGTTGATCATTTCAATGGCACTTTTTTCATCATCAACTAACCCAAGCAAAATATCAGCGGATAAAAATTCTTCATCCCAAATTTCTTTTCCTTCAATGGACTTTACAGAATCCAAACTTGTTGACACCTGTTGATCTCCATGCACAGCAATGTTCATTGCAGTTAATGCATCGTTTAGTTTGGATACTTTATCATCTAATTCCGGAAGGTTTTTATTGATTAAAACCTTATCAGTGGCATTACAAACGCTCAATCTTGATTTTCCATTTAAGACAATATCAACAGCCATTTCAAAGTCCGCATCATCATGTATGTAAACAAAGTTGTTTCCTCTACCACTTACAATCAATGGGATATTAGTATTTGACCTTACATAGTTTATAAGTCCATCACCACCTCTGGGAATTATAAGATGGGCATTGTGAGTATTTTCGGCAATTAGTTTTTGGGTTGCTTCCCTATCTATATCCAGGTAGGTTACCCACTCCTTGGATTCATCACAACTTATGAGTGCGTCGTGCCAAAGTCTTACCAGATACAAATTTGTTAACCTAGCCTCTTTCCCTCCTTTAAGAAGAATTTTATTTCCTGCCTTAAAAGCACTTACAGCAGCTTCAATGGTAACATCTGGTCTGGATTCATAGATGATCAGGATATTTCCAAAAGGGACTGTTCTATTCTCAATCTGCATACCATCCGGGTGATCATAGCTATATAATACCTCTCCTTCTGGATCAGCGATAAATTGAACTTCATTCACTGATGCTATCATGCCATCTACCTTTTTGTGATCTACTTTAAGTCGATCCATTAAGGAATCATCCAATCCATTACAATTAGAAATATCGGCTTGATTTTGAGAAATGATTTCATCCCGATGAGCATCCAGTAACTTAGCCAGCTTGCTCAAAACCCTGTTCTTGCTTTCTGTATTCACAACTCGTGATTTTTAATTATCAGGGTTAATGTAGTTATTGGTAAAATTAGTTCCGTATTACTTAAAAAGGAAGATGCATTAACAATAATTAATTGTTGGAGGACTCCCGAAAACCGAAAATGCCATTCCGAAACCATTGAAATTCAGACCTTTTGACGGAAATCAGGTTTGACCTCATCAGGATTTATTATATTGCAAGATCAACTTTAAGTGGCAGTTATCATGTTTGGAACATTTAGAATCAATCAACTAGCAACCATTGCTTTATTATTCCTATTTGCATTTGCTGTAAAGGCACAGGATGCTTCGGATATTCAAGTAATTTATTTCGCAGACTTAGAAATGGAAGAATCCGGCTATCAATTCCAGGGTGACTTTGATGTAATTAAGATTCCAGGTAACGTGAATTTTGAAAGCAGATTGAAAATCGAATATCAATTCGGTGATAATTTGACTACCGAATTGCCAGAGAATCGGGTATTCCGTGCATTTTCTAAGATGACAAAGGCTGACGATTTTGTTGGATTCTTCCAATTTAAAATCAGGGAAGATAAAACAGTAAGGAAAAACTGCATTCTTGTCTCTGCTGCAACTGAGAAAGACCTATTTGCTATGGTTCAGCAAGAAACTGAGGGAAAAGCTTATGACATCAAGGCGTTGGAAGTAACTTCTCCATTATCATTAACTGAATCATACACAGAAGTTCTGTATAACTCGTTACACGAAAAAATCAATCCAATACTTGATCCTATTGAGAAAGAATTGATCTTCAGAGAATCTGGCACTATCACAGGTACTGATTATTAATGCCCATAGAAGCAGTAGGAACCAAAGAAGAGAAGGAGTCTGATTTCTTTCTTCGAAATAAGGAATTATGTCAAAGGTGGCAGGAATTCATTGAAAGTAACTATGGCTCAATTGATGGCAAATATTCAGCTTGGGCTTTGCACCTGCAGGCAACATTCGTTAAAAACGATATTAACTGGTCCTTCCAAATCAATAAATCCACATTGACAAATGGTAATCTGGTAACACGCAATAAGCCTGCTGAAACAGTAGTATGCAAAGCGTCTCCAGTTAAATACTTCATCTGCTCATTTCAGGTTAAAGAAATTCAGGTATTTAGTATTAAGAATCTCATTGATGGTATAAAATCAAGGGAGGTTCCTGGAGCCCCAACTCGAAAGCTCTACATTTCCAAAGAGGATATCGATGCGTCAAATGAAATACTAGAAACCCTTGATCCTCTTTTTACAGATAAACTGATTTCGTTAGATTTTAACCTTTACCAAAGATTACTTGAAATCCGTTTAGAAGGTACAAATCCGGATTTTGTTTCACTTGAAAAAGTGATATCAACCATTAAATAATTTAAAACTATTCACACTTAATCAATTGGATTGTGAGATTTTCAAAAAGGGCGTGGGTTAAAAAAATGGACCTGATATTACTGTCAGGCCCATTTCTAAGTAAGTACATTTAGAATTACTTCACACTATCTATGCGGACTTCCCAACCGCAAGCAACATGTAGATTCCGGGTTTCAATCAGCCTATTTTTATTGTTTGGTTAGCAATAGTCTGATCGACTTCTCTTATTGTGTTATGTACAAACTTCCTATCAAATGTAATAATGTCTCTAAGTCAGATTACTGATTATGATTCTCAGTTTGATTATTGCTAATGTATAAACCTCGTCACAATCAGCAATTTACACTTGAGGTAACATCGTAAATCAAAATGAGGGATCCAAAATTGTCAGACTGGTGAAGCATTTGTTATCTATTTATTAAGACATTAGTTTGTAAGGTCTTTTTTTCATTTCTTACGTGCACATTGGGTTAGGAAGGCAAGAAAATTTGGGAGTACAGTAACTCATGAAAAGTAAATTACAATTGGAGCAAACAAATGGATCTAATTCAGGAACTAGCTAACATATTAGAGCAGGATCTGCCGAAATCCTTTAATCTTTTATTGCCAAAGGATTCGAAACTGCGAAAACTCTACGACCAAAAAGCAAAAAGGGCGAAGGACGATAAATTTGTTGCGAAAGCACTCTACAAATCCGGACCGGGAGACAAAAGATTTATGATGTTGCGAAGGAATTTGATAGAAAAACTTTCTGAGCTGGTCCTGGTTGCAAATCATTCAGATATTAATAACAAAAATTATATCCGAATACAATTTGATTGTGAGCGACAACTGACAGTTGCGCGAAAACTTCTCTTTGTCAACGTTTACCACAACGCAGAAAGGTTGACTCTCAAGGCTCTGAAAAAGGCAGAAAGTTATCATTTGGTAGATGTGGAAATGGGTTGCTACCAAAACCTACGCAAGATCTATTATCTCAAAGGATATGTATCCGAAGTACAGAAATACCAGCAACTGGTATCCATTAAACAAAAGGAACAGGAGATTGTAGATAAGGCCAGAGGAACAGTGGAGATGGCTCTTAGCGAAACAAAGTTTCTTCGATCACAATCCAGAGAGCTGGGTATGAAGTTTGCTCGTTATGCTGATGAGATCTCCAAAGATTTAAATTCGATTAATTCTCCTTTTTTGAAACTTCACCTTTTGAGAATTCAGATCGTCCGTTACCATCAGTTCAATGATTTGGTAAACTGGCATAAGTCGTTACTTGCTATTCAGAATTTGCTAAAAGAGTATAGTTACCTGGAGACCATTCATTTGGCTCTGGAAATCAATATTTCCTGGGTGAAGTATTATAACTCATTGGGAGATTACAAGGCTTCCAATAATGCGCTTACACCACTGCTAAAATACACTTCTTATAAAGCTTTTAACCGTTTTGAGGTATTGGCTGAAATGTTTGATCGGGAAGTCAATTACGGATCAATCACAAAGGCCGTGGATATTTGTTTGGAGGTAGTATCTCCTCAACAGTACAGTTTATTAGATAAGCAAGACAAAGCAGCCTGGACTATTAGGTTTGCGTTTTGCTATGCTCTGTTGCATCAAGATGAAGAAAATAGAGATAGAATCCCGGGGTTTAATATTTCAAGAATGCAGGAGTTTTATTCCAATTGCACTGCTATTTCTTCTGATAAAACTGGTTACAACTGGCAGTTTGTGGTGGTCCGAACAATTCTGTTGTCCATAAAAGGAGTTATTGATTACGAGAATGAAGCTAATAACCTTAGGGTCTACTATCAGAGGTATCTCAAGAACACCACTCACGAGAGAACCATGATGTTTTTCAAGTTCTTTATCCGTTTTCTTAAGTATGGAATGGATGAGCAGCAATTGAAGTTAATCAATGATGAATTTCAAGAGGAATTTGATGGTCTAAAAGGGTCAAAAGATTATTGTGAGCTCGTAAGGTATGAATTACTCTGGGAGACGATTATTTCTATTCGTGTAAGCCAGAATTGAAAAAATCAAAGGCAAGTGACTTCCACCCTTAATTAAAGTATTCTGATTATTTTCGAATCGATGAGTCCCTCAGAACAAATAAGTGATCAGAGTATTTTGCTATTCTATGGATGGTGGCAAATGGCTGTTTGTTTGTTTGCCTTTTTGGGGCTGATGGCTATCTGGTGGCATTTGGGTAAAAAACAAGGCGACTTTGGGCAAGTATGGTTGGCACTCTCAATTCTTGCCTGGAGCTTTTCAGGAGCAGCAGAAGTCTTCTTTGCTACCAGAAACCCAGTGAATCCGGTTTATTTAGACGGCTTTCGAAGCATATTTTCATTATTCAATAGTTTGTTCATACTTCTGGGATTACCATGGTTTAGATATATTCCAAAACCATTCAAATCTATAATACGATCTAATTTCTGGTTGGTGATAGTAGGGTTGCCTTTTGTATTTTCCTTGCTACCCACAATTAGTAGAATGATTTCAGGAAATTCTCTGCAGTTTGTGAATGAATTGGATGTCTATTATGCTGTGTTGACTTTGGCTTTTTTGGGATATGTTCTATGGGAATCGTTTGAAAAAAGGCGTTTGAGATTTCTTGCATGGCTATCCATTGTTTGTGTCTTAACCACTCTAGTGGCTCAGGCATATAAACTCACCGACTCTACAGTAAACCTGACACTTTTTTCAGCAATTTTTAAAACCGCATTGATCATGTTGTTCTTTGCGCTTGCACTCAGTTGGGTAAAAGAATTGTCTTCCATCATTATTCCAGGTCCGACTCAACTATTTCTAAGTTTCTCAAAAGAGAAAAATGAAAAACAGAAATATGAGCACATCATTAACCTTCAAGGAATTCCAGGCAAATCGGATCCTATTATTTTAACACCCGGTATGTTCAATTTACTGCTGAAATTTGGTGCAAAGAAACTTGATGGTAGTGATTGGCTGGAAGTAAAACCAAAAAACGATCCTAGATCAGACTACACTTATGATATTAAGGATCATAATGAGCTAAGAAGGTTACTGGCAGCTCTACTTGATGGAATATTTGGTAAAAACCAATGGACAAAAGAACAACACGAGCAACCATTGAAGCAATCTCTATTTGATTCTCCACCCAATATGGAAAGAAAGATCAGACTTGCAATTCCAAAAGAAAATCTGGTTATTCCAGAGAACCTCATCCTCACAAACCAATAATGTCGGTAAAAATGTTACCGACAAATTAGATTTCCTTTACGACAATCCCGGTCTTGTGGTCCTCATTAAGGACATCTTGCTTCAAGGTTTTAACAAAAGAATTTGAAATATGGCACCAAGAGGTGGGTTCAGTAACAGACTGGGGTTTATTGCAGCAGCAGCGGGTTCAGCTGTAGGGTTAGGAAATATATGGGGATTTCCCTTTGAAGTTGGACAAGGAGGGGGAGGAATATTTGTATTGATTTATCTGTTTTTCTGTTTCACACTTTGTCTTCCTGTAATGCTTACTGAAGTAGCAATAGGAAGGAGAACTAATAAAAACGCTGTTGGAGCATTCACAGCATTGGGATATAAACGGTGGAATTTCATTGGTAAACTTGGTGTGCTCAGTGGAGTCTTAATTCTATCATTTTACAATCTTATAGCGGGTTGGTCCTTCGGCTATATTTTTGAAATGGCGACCGCAAACTTTAATATTTCTGAAGGATTTAACTCGTTTACTTCAGACCTGCTCAAGGTTGGATCTTACGCTTTGGTTTTTATGCTTATGACCAGCCTTGTTGTCTCGAAAGGAATTTCTGGGGGGATTGAGAAAATAGCTAAAATTTTAATGCCTACATTGATCTTAATGATACTGGGGGTAGTAATCTATTCACTAACTCTTCCTCATTCTATGGAAGGTTTGAAGTTCTACCTGCTCCCAGATTTATCAGAAATTAAATTCAGTACTATTTATAATGCCATGGGTCAGGCGTTTTTCTCTCTTTCTCTTGGGATGGGTGCATTGATTACATATGGGAGCTATGTTGGTAAAAATGAAAACTTGGTTTCCTCGGTGACCTTCATAACATTGGCAGATGTAGGCATTGCAGTACTTGCTGGTTTAATGATATTCCCCTTGGTTGGGTTCCTTACTGAAGGGTCCATGGCTGGTGTCAATAGCGGACCGGAACTGATTTTTGTAACACTCCCAAAAATTTTCGGAACAATCGGAGGAGTCACTGGAGCGATTGTTGGTACTTTCTTTTTTATTCTGCTTTGTTTTGCGGCTCTAACTTCTACAGTATCGTTGATGGAGGTTCCAGTTTCTTATACAGTAGATGAATGGGGAATAAGTAGAAAAAAGGCTGTTGTTATTTCTTCCATTGTTGTTTTCCTTGTAGGGATTCCATCAATGTTGGGACATGGCTTTTCTTGTTACTTCACAGAATTTGCTCAGTTTGGAGACTCTGAGAAGCCACTCAATTTTCTGGGCGTAATTATGGGAATAGCTAATGATACTTTTCTTCCACTAGGAGGTTTCCTAATCATGATTTTTGCCTCTCATATATGGAAAAAGGAAAACCTCGATCAGGAAATAATGATGGGAGCTCCCAAATATGAATCTTCATTACTCAGAAAATACATGCACCTCTCTACCTCTTATATTATTCCAGTAGTGCTCTTTTCAATTTTTGCAACAACTGTGATCAATACATTTTTTTAAAGAGGTGTGGTGAGATACTGATAGGAATTGAAGCATGAAATAGTTAATTTATAGATCACACAAACACCTGATCCATGAAATTAGCATATACATTCTTGGGAATGTTATTCCTGGCCCAAACTCTTTTTAGTCAAAGTAATCATCCTGCACTAATTAGTTATGACTTCAAATCTGAGGAAAGCAAAGTATTACCTGGTTTGAGTACTGATATTGGTACAAAGTACGGCTGCAATATTGGAATACTTGAGGAAGACAAAATTGGGAATTTGGCTATCGCTTCAGAATTATATCAAAATGGGTGTTATACTGATGGTAGATATAATCATAAGGATTTTCCTGTGGAGTTTGGAAAGTTTGTTAGTTCAGATGGCTCAGTTTCATTAGAGGCATATCGATTCAGTCTCGCACAGAAGAAAGCTACTCAATTCCTTGGTTCTCCTCATCGAATTCATTTAAAATTTGAGAAAAAGCAGGATTATGTCATCTACAGCTTTATTCAAGGAGCAATATATGTCATGGAAGAAATCCCTGCTTCAAAAGTGGTTCCTGGAGAGTACTATAAGATTTCAAATTTTTCACTCAGTGGAATTGGTGTTGAGGTGATTGCTTTTGTAGCACCAAAGGATCTAAGAACCAGTGTCTATAAATCAATCAATTCTGTTGCGGAAGGAGCAAAAGTATTTTCGAGTAGCAATGTCAATGTCTTTAAAACCAGGTATGATATCACAGGAGAAATTTATGATTCTCAGAAAGGATTTACTGGAGGTCCTGGATCTCATGCGAATGTCTACGGTTTTGGGCGTCAGTTTTTTTATTATCCTAATGGAGATGACCTGGATGTTCTTTGGGAGGATAAATCAAATAATTCAGTGAAGCTTTCGCGAATTGATTTGCAGACAAATGAGAAGAGGGACATAAATATGTCGGCAAGACCAGGGAGGTTAGCTGCTGCAACTACAGATGATGATGGGAATTTATACTATCTGGTCATGACAGGTGATGTTGGAAAGATTGGAGCCTGGATATATAAAGCAAACAGGAATGGGAAAGTGTTGAATAGTAATGCTCTCAGTTGCGCAAAGTCGGGAGGCATGAATATCTGGAATTATGATTCCGATGAGATAGCATCCTTGGCTTACAATAATGGGAAACTAGGCCTTATAATTAGCCGAACTATGCATAAGTCTAGCGATGGCTTGAATCACCAGGGAGCGATTGCTGTTACAATTGATGCCAATTCGCTTGAGGTCATTAAAAATCTTGGGCAAACCTCAGGACATTCATTTGATAATATCATCTATCCGGACCCCAATGGAGATTTTATTGGAATGGATTTAGGAGATAATTACCCAAGAGGTATCAACATGCACAAAATTGGAGATACGAAACGATCCAAATTGGTCTATACTTTCAAGACTGCTCATGGTACTTCTGCAAAAAGTCCGGCTGGAAGGAGTTATCCATTTTATAAAGAAATTAGCAGGGGTGATAAAAAATTCTATCAGTGGTCAAATGATAATCATACTTATTCAGAGCTGGGGGATATGATTGATCTTGAAGATGGACTTGGGGTATTTTTTATAGGAGAACCTGATCCAAGTGGTAAAGCGATTAATAATGGTAGAGCAATTGGTTATTTACATGATTCCAGGAATATTGGGTTTGTTAAAATTAGTAAGGACTTTACCAACTACGGAGAAGAGGTGGTCTTGAGTAAAGGAATTTCTGAGAGTGGTGGATTTTATACTTTTGGAGGGAGATGGTCAGAGCAGGAGAATAAAGGAATTTCCTGGTTAACAAAATATAATGACTCAGAAACTTCAAATGTCTCCAGATTAAAGGCTTTGAAATATAAGAATGAAATTCTATTGTTTTGGGAGCTATGGACACCATTCGACTATGTGTCGACATTTATGATGCAAGTAGATTTGAATGGTAAGCCCAAAGGAGAACCAATCGATATTGGAACTCACTTACGATTGAACAGGAGAGATGAGCCAATTATTATGAATGATAGAGTGATCTTTCTATCGGGAAATAAAAATGACTCCAAACTTGAAGTCATTGAAGTAGCAATAAAATAAGGCCTCCATTCCTGAAGGCCTCTTCATTAATTGGCGGTCAAACCATCATTGTCTTTAAGCCTAAAGAAAACAGGAAGAACCATTCGTACTTTCACTGGTTTACCTCTTTGTTTTCCTGGGCTCCAGGATGGCATACTGGATACTACCCGTACAGCCTCTTCGTCACATCCACCTCCAATTCCTTTGAGAGATAGCACATCAGTTATTTTTCCGTCTTTATCTACTACAAACTGCACAAATACTCGGCCTTCAATTCCCATTCTTCTTGCAACAGATGGATATCTTAATTCCTTACCCAGGTAGTTATACATTGCCACATTTCCTCCCTTGTACATTGGAGCTTGTTCTACGATTGTGAATATTTCTTCAACCTCTTCTTCCATTGGCACCTCTTCATAGATGAACTCTTCAATCGCCATTTCTTCTGTAATCTCCACATCAAGATTGATTTCTATCTCCTCTTCTATTTCCTGTTCATCAGGAACCTCAATTACTTGTGGCATCTGCAGCGTTTTTACGGGAGGTGGAGGTGGCTGCTCGGTAGGTGGGATTTCTACTATTTCATCAAAATCAACCTTTGTTTTCCCAAGGTCAACTAAGTCACCTTCAACCGGAGTTTTGTACTCAAAAGCCAGAATAACCAAAGAGAGAGATATGGTCAAACCTATACTAAAAAACAGCCCCCTCTTTCTATTTATATCTATTTCAGGATTCTTTTTTAATTCCATGATCGTATTTGTTTAGTTGGGAATATCTTAAGCTATTAATGTATTGTTAACTTTATGCTAACAAATGTTAGTCTCAAAAAATGATCTTTGTCAACTTTAAGTGGTTGATAATTAATGGATTATTGTTTTGCTTTGATTTAGATAGTTCAAAATACATGCAGGAAGCCATAGATTACGTAGTTGAAGAGAAGCTGAAAGGCCGTGAATATGAGGAGATAAAGCCCGAATTGTTGGCTGAAGGCTTTAGTGAAAAAGAAGCTGAATTGATCATTAAGGCTGGAGATGATTTGTTCCTGACAGTATTAATTGAGGGTCGGCAGGAGAAATCTGGATTCAGTTGGGATTACAGAATCTCGGGTTATGGGTTGATTATTTTGGGTCTTGGGTTTAGTTTGTTGACATATGTGGGGATAATTGATATGGGTGGCTATTATGTAATTTGGTATGGACCAGTTTTGATTGGGATAAGCACCTTGCTGTATAAAGGAAAACGCAAATTACGTGAGCAGCGAAATAGCTTTAATACACCTTATAATAAATGGAGGCAATGACCTCACATTCCGTAAGTCATCTCTTTCACTCCATTTATTCCATCTTTTCGCATTTCTCTCTTCTTTGCTGAGCACTTTTTACTTTTTGAAATGGTGAAGTTGGTGTTGGCCCCCACTAATTGGCCAGATGAAATACCTGTCTTTTGATAGTACCTCAACATGGCCTTAGATCCCGATCCCTTAGGAGGAGGTCCATAGCTTTTTGCTAGCACTTTTCTTTCCTTGCTTCCAAATGAATATCTGCAGAAATTCTGATAGTCAGTCGAAGAGAGAATCAATTCAAAGTCTTCAATTTCATCGATTTTATAGACTGTATTGAGTTCTACATAATATTCTAAAAGCCCATTCTTCTTGTTGCTATAAAAATCTGATTTGTTGATCGTGGATTCTTCCTTTTTTCCATCAGGAGTCAGTTTTATCAGAATTGCATTCCCACTGTTGTCAAAGAAGTATTGGTGGTAGTAATCCGTGAAACCAAAAACGAAGTACAGTTTTGAAGAGGCTCTTTTTCCTTGATAGTTATTGCCGAAGTACTCAACTGTTTGAACTTCATATTGAGCAAGGCAAAAACCTGACATCAAAATTGCTAATACCGCTGGAAGAAATTTTTTCATGTGTGTTGAGTCTATTTTTCTGGAATTGAACGAAAAGTGATTTGAGTTTATTTCAGTTGCTTTCTAAATTGCGCAAGGATTTCCTCTATGTTCGGTGCTCCGTTTGAATCTTCAATTGGCTCTTTAACATTTTCCATCTTACTGAAATCAGGAGCAGGATCTTCACTCTTGACAGTCTTGAATTTGCTTAGGAATCGTATCACTTTTCCATCCTTGTAATAGGTTCTGTATTGGGAATAAGAAATGGTTTTTGCTTCTCCTCCTCGTTCCCAAAACTCTTGCTCTGTGATATTTAGCTCTTCTGCTGTGTACATCTCTTCGGCACTGTTACCCGTAGTGTATTCAAAGAAAAGTTGCTCATTATTGAGATAATATTGGCTTACTTCTTCATGCCAGTCGGCAAATACTCTGAATTCTATTTTTAAGAACTTATCTGTTCCAGGATGATAGTAAGCCAGTACTTCCATAGGCCCATCGATATCCTCTAGTTGAGTATAATCCTCCAGGTTCAGTTTTTGGCATTCCTTCATTTTACTTTCTACCTCACCATACCATTTTCGTATCTGTTTGATATCATCTTCAAGACCTTGAGCGAGAATGGAAGTGCAAAAAAGGACCGAAAACATTGCTGATAGTGCCAGTTTCATTTCAACAGGAGTTTGGTTAAATTCAATATCATAATACTGAATAAAAATGGCATCTCAAATTCAAGAAGATGAAAATGTACCTGAGTTTGGGCCAGTGAAACCAGAGCCCAAACTGGATGATTCCTGGTATTTTCAATGGATCAGCTCCAGACCAATTACAAAAGTGACGATGATATTACTCTTTTTTGCGTTTTTGTATGGTCTCTATTGGGGTGCTGTCTTGTTGATTAAGCAATTCTAAATTTCCAGACTTGCTTTGTTGACAATTACATACCCAAATTCAGCAATATCAAACTCTGGAGGTTCTTCGCTAATGTACTTTATGGACTGCTTCTCTGTTGTTGGTATTAACCACTGATCGGATCCTTTTAATTTTACTTGATATTCAAAATCAGCGTTTAACTTTTTCTGCCACCAGTAATTAACAACTCCCTTTACCGAATCGTATTGATAAACCAAAACCGGAGGATATGGGAAATCAAGGTAGGTTGAAAATAATGGGGACAAGTCTTTACCTACCTCATTATTGAAGAATTGAATGAATTCCTCGGTTGTAATATTGCTTTTGGCGAATTGGACTTGAGCTTGTTTCAAAGTGTTGAAGAATAGTACATCATTATTTAACTGTTTTCTTATGGTGTGAAGCATCAATGCTCCTTTATTATAAATATCAGCATCTTTGTGATTCACCCAGCTATTGTATCTTACGCCACAAGGTTTTTTAACAGATCGGGCATTGCTTACATAAGGTTTTAAGAATCGATTGATATAATGGTCATAATACTTCTTACCATATATTTTTTCGATAACCAACGCCTCGGAGTAAGTGGCAAATCCCTCATGCAGCCACATCTCACAATAATCCATGCCGGTTATGCTATTTCCCCACCATTCGTGAGCCAATTCATGGATCAAGGTTGTATTAACATGGAGTGTATCCGGTGGGCGATAATCGTTTCGTAGTGTTGACCCCATTGAAATTGCCGACTGATGTTCCATTGCAGAATACCCAAGAGTGGTTTCAATTATCTTACAACCGTCATTCCACCATGGAAAGATACCATAAAGCTCTTCCAGTTTCTGAAGATGCAGGGTGGTTTGCTGATAGAAGTTTAAGGCAGAATCAACATGTTGCTCAAGCGCATAAAGTTCAACCTGCTGTGACTTCCCATTGATATCGTTATATTGAATCTCTCGTTTTTCATACTTACCAATGTTGAATGATATGTTGTAGATATTGATAGGATTGTTGACTGTCCAGTGATATGTATTAAAGCCGGGCTCTGAAGAAACACTATCCAATCGCCCATTAGCGGCTACAACAAGATCATCCTTAACCCTGACTCTAATATTGCAGCTCTCAGGTTCATCGTAAAGTAATTCCTTACAAGGCATCATAAAGTGAGCTCCTACTCCTTCCGTTTGAGTGGATATCCATGGATTCCCCAGGTCGTCTGTTTTCCATTGGATTGGACCTTCTTTTGCAACTATGGCTGGCTTCCCATGATATTTTATTGAAATAGACACTTTGGTATTGGTTATTAAAGCTTCTTCAAAATAGACATAGAGGAGGTCGTCTTTTTTCTTCCACTTTTTGATGGGAATTGTACTTTTGATGTCATCAATTTTTAATCGCTTTTGCAAATCAATTAGAATCAAGTCTTCAGCATCCATTGCGTCGAAACTAATTATCATTTCGCCGTTAAGGGATTGTTTCTCATGATCCACTGTAACCAACCAATCATATTTGGTAATATCATAAGCCGTTCTATGAGAATTCATTTCTCCTTTGAAGTGAATGGATTTCGAAAATTTTGGGAAGCCTGTTGATTTTTTGGTGGTGTAGTACTTTGCGAAAGGGAGATAGTGACAACCGCTTAAAAGCGCAATAGCAATGCTAAAAGCGAGTATTCTTTTTGTTTTATCCAACAAATAATTGAGTAATGACATAGTCCGAAACAAGAATTGTTATACAACTATTGATCACTGCCTGAGTACCCGCTTTTCCTACTTCAAACGCTCCGCCTTGTGTATTGAAACCTTTGTATGAGGATATGGTAGATACAACAAACCCAAACACAATTGCTTTGATAATCGCCAAGGTGATCACAAAGGGATTAAAGTCTACCCGGATTCCATAAATGAATTGAGAGCTTGGGATCACATCAGTCAATGCAGAAATCAGGTAGCCCCCATAAACGGAAAGGAAGCATGCCAAAATGATCAAAAGAGGCATCATTAGAGCCGAAGCAATTACTTTTGGTAATACTAAATAATGAGCCGAATTGATTCCCATTACTTCAAGAGCATCGATCTGTTCTGTAATTCTCATAGTCCCTAATTCACCAGCTATATTGGAGCCCACTTTTCCGGCGAAAATCAATGCAATTAGTGTGGGAACAATATTTAATACCATGTCCCTCACAGCAAGTGCTGTAAGGTAATCCTGAAGATACGGTGAAGTAAGGTTATATGCAGTTTGTATTGTGGTTACTGCGCCAGTGAAGAAAGCGACTATGGTAACAATGAATATTGATTTGTAACCAACTTTAATGCACTCCTCCATAAATAAGCTGAAGAACGTTCTGAAGTTCTCTCTCCGAACGAATAAGGTTTTAATAAAGATTAAGAATTTACCTACTTGTCTCATTAAAGGAGTTGATCAATGATGCTTTGCAAATTAAGCAATACGTTCAATTTTGTCATCATATTCCTGTTTTAAGTTGCCGTTTTGGCTTTCCTTGATTTCAGGGACCAGTTAAGAATGACTATACCCTGAAAAATTACAACCGGGATTGTGAACAACAACATCTTTTCCCATCCCAAAGTAAAAACAACCCATCCTGCAGACAATGAAGCAATAGCCTGGGAACCAAATACCACACCCTCATTGATTGCCTGCACTTTAAACCTTTCTTCTGGTTTGTATGCCAATGGCAAGAGCGTAGTTCCTCCAATGAAAAGAAAATTCCATCCTACTCCTAAAAGAATGAGAGAGATCCAATAATTATTCAAATCATGCCCAGCATAGGCAATAGCAATGCAAATGAGATACGCCAATAGACCCAAAAGCATCATTCTTGTTACGCCGATTTTATCAATGATAAATCCTGTAATCAGTGATGGTATAAACATGGCAAGAATGTGACTTTGGATTACCCATTTGGTGTCCTCCAATGAATGACCATCCATCACATGCATACTCACAGGGGTTGCAGTCATAATAAAACTCATGATCATGTATCCAACCGATGCACTAAGAATCGCCACCCAAAAAACCTGCTGTTTCGAAATTTGTTGAATATTCCTTGTTTCCTTTTTGGAAACTTCCGCTTCAGAATTCACATTTTGATACAATAGCAACAATAGAAATGCGAGGATGAATAGCCCTCCCAACAAGAGAAATGAGCCTGTAAAAGGAACATTGAACAAATCTTTTCCAGCAACAGCAATTTCTGGCCCTAAATAAGCAGCAACCATACCTCCAACCAACACGGTTGAGGCTGCTTTAGCAATCAAATCTGTTGAGACACTTTCAATCGCAGCAAACCGAAATTGCATAACAGTAGCACTTGGAATCCCAAGAAGGAAAACGAACCCACAAAACATGTAGAATGATTGATTGTATACTGCAAGAGCAACCAGGCTTGCAAGAATAGCTGATAAAAATGTCACTATAAGAAATACTCTTTTTCTTCCAAACCTTTTCATCAGTAGGGTAACAGGAACCACACAAAGTGCCGTTCCAATAATGATACTTGCTACCGGCAATGTTGCCAAATTCTCTTGAGGTGCCAGCGAGGCTCCTACAATACCTCCAACCAATACCACCATTGAGTTGACCGACATCAGAAGTGGTTGTGCCAGGGTTAAAATCCATACGTTTTTATGCAACTTGTTCATCTTGGAGATTCTTTCAATCTACAGCAACAATAGTTGCTTTTTTTTAATTCACCATGACGTTCTTTTTCTCAATAAATACTTCAAATTGTAATAGACGCATCATACCACATCATAATTATCCCTGCTGACTACAATTACATTGCCTTTTTTACTATTGAGTGGCACTATTGCGACTCGTTGTTTCTGGCTTGTTTGCCTTTAATTGATTAATTTGATGTCTTTCAACAGCTAGCGAATTTTGAAAAAGCACTTCTTCTTTATCGGATGCTTGACACTTGTGTGCACTCTGGTTTTTTCTCAGCCGGATGTGACGCAATTCTCATATAAATTTGAAAATCTTACTGACGAGGATGGCATTAGAGGTCTCAATGTAGCTTGCATGGCACAGGATGCTTTGGGCTACATTTGGATTGGAACGGATGGAGGACTCCACAGATATGATGGAAGAAACTTCAAATTATATGCGTCAAATCCAGATGATTCTTTATCTATTTCCAGTAACAATATACAATCAATCGCAATTGACCAAAAAGGTAATATATGGCTTGGGACCAGAAAAGGTCTAAACCGATACGATCCGGATAAAGAGAATTTTCAAAGTTTTTCCACAGTATTTGATTCAGCCGATATACTGATTGATAAAAGTATCAGGTCGCTGTTTGTTGATAGCCAAAACAATCTTTGGATAGGGGCGTCTGGTATGGGACTATTGAAGTTCAATACGGTTACAAAGGACTTTGAGGACTGGTATCAATTTGACACTAACAGCCAAAATGGAATTCCGAGTAATCACGTTAAAGAAATCCTGGAAATTGAAGATAGACTGATTTTAGGGACTGACAATGGTATTTCTTTGTTTGATCCCAGCAATTCAAGCTTTGTTAATATTAGCAATTCGGCAACTCTACCAAATTCATTTGTAAAAGCTCTTTACCAGGACTCCAATAATGTAATTTGGATAGGTACCGACAAAGGTGTTTCTCTGGCCAAATTTGATAATACCTCCTTTGTGATTGAACCCTTATTCCCAGAAATAGAGTTCGTAAAGGATATTTTTGAAGACTCGAATGGTAATGTTTGGATAGCTTCTGACTATGGATTGTTCAAATGGATCCGAGAAAGCGACAAATTGATTCAGCTACTACATGATGCGGATAATGAATATAGTCTTGTGAATAATCATTCAAGATCATTGCTCTGTTCCAAAGAAGGAATAATCTGGATCGGAACAGCTGGGGGGGTTAGTAAATATGTCAAGAATAGGTATCCGTTTGATGTAACTAGAAGAAACAATTCTAATTTAATAGGTAATATTTCCAATAACTATATAACTGCTGTTGCCGCTGGTAAGCGTCATATTTGGATAGGCACCCAAAATGGTCTTAACAGATTTAATCCGGTAACTAAAGAAGTATCAAATTACTATCAAAATGAGAATCACAATTCAATTTCCAACAGTAGTATCGCTACTTTGGCAATTGATCAATCAGGAGTTGTTTGGGTAGGTACAGAGAATGGAATTAACAGTATCTCAGGTAGAGTTATTAAGACATACCTGACTTCCAACGATCACAAAAGTGAATTTGTGCATAGCGGTATCTTAAGCATCCACATAGATGAATCAAATGAGATTTGGGTTGGTACCTGGGATGGTCTGTTAAAGTTTAAGAGGGAAGAAAATAGGTTTATTAGGGTACTGCCGGAATTAATTATTGGCAGAGTTCAGGATGTTGCAAGGGATGTCAATGGAGACCTTTGGGTCGCAAAGAGAAACGGGATAAGCAGAGTTCAATTTAATGCTGATTCTGAACTGTTTTCACACTTTCAAACAGCTACTCATGATATGTCCAGCAATGATATAATTAGCTTAGCTAGTGATAAGAAAGGAATCTGGATAGGATCAAATGGTGGTGGACTAATGAGATTCGATTTCTCAACATCAGATTTTTTAAATTATAATACAACTGATGGCTTAGCCTCAAATGATATTACTTCTCTAAAACTTGATGATTCTGGCGTATTATGGTGCGGTTCCGGACAAGGATTAACAAGGTTCGATACCCAGTCAAGATTGTTTACTCAATATAAAAGGTCTGATGGTCTCCCATCCGATTTCTTTCTTGTGAATTCCAGAGCAAATTCTGCTGATGGAAAACTTTTGTTTGGTACAGCCGATGGTTTGGTTTCATTCGATCCTAATAATACTAAACCATTCGAAAATCAAGCAATTCCGGTCATTGAGGGACTTAAATTGATGAGTAAATGGCTAAAACCTGGTGAAACAGAGACTTTACCTATGTCAGTATCGAAGGTGCAGGAAGTTGAATTTTCTGAGCATGATAGGTTATTTAGTTTCAAAGTCAATGCTTTGGATATGTTTGCTGGTGAGAAGGTAAAACTGGCCTATAAACTTGAAGGCTATGATCCGGATTGGATTGAATTACCTGGTGATAATCTTGAAGCTTCCTATCATGACGTTGGATCGGGAACATACACTTTTAAAGTAAGGGCTTCCAATGGAAATGGAATCTGGAATGAAGATATTAAGACACTAAAAGTCGAAATTACTCCTCCAATATGGAAATCTGTATGGTTTATATCGCTTTGCATTTTCGTTGGTGCGGTCGTACTGGGTTATCTGATTTATCAAAAAGCAAGTCGTTCTAAAGCACTAAAAGTGGCTCTCCTTGGAGAAGTTAACAAGCGTACTCTGGAGCTGGAAGAAAAAAACAGGAGTCTGCACAAGGCAAACATTCAGATTAAAGCTCAGAATGAAAGAATCCTGGCTCAAAGTAAATTGATTGATGAAGAGAGTGATAAACTGGCAAAGGCATTTGGTGAGTTAAGAAAACGAAATATAGAATTAGAAGAAGCCATCAAACAACTAAAGTCTACGCAGGGTCAATTGATCGAATCAGAGAAGATGGCATCAATTGGGTTTTTAGCCGCCGGCTTGGCCCATGAATTAAATAATCCATTGAATTTCATTGGAGGGGTAATTGGTCCGGTTAAACGAGATATTGGAGAAATAAAGGCAATTCTAAATGATCAACAGCTAAAGGACAATTCTGGTCTGTTCGAAGAAATGAATATGTTATTGGATCATATTGCAGATGGATCAAAAAAGGCCTCACAAATTATTCGTAACCTACTTGATCTAACACCTACTGAAAGGAATGTAGGGAATAAAAAAATTGTGGTTGATATAAATGAGTTACTTTCTGCTTGTGTGTTCTTAATTGAAAAAGGACAATCAGATATCAAGTTTGAAATGAACCTTGAACCCAATCTTGCGGTGTTAGGTAATGCTGTGGAGTTGAATCAGGTATTTATCAATATTATCAAAAACAGTATTGACGCTTTACAATCAGTTGATAAGCCTGTTATTATCATTGAAGGTGGTGTTGAAAATGGAAAAATCAAGCTTTCCTTCAAAGACAATGGAGGAGGAATGGACGAATTGGTCATTAGCAATATTTACGAACCATTCTACACTACAAAAGGACCTGGAAAAGGCACAGGATTGGGTCTCTATATTTCACGATCTATCATAATGAAACACTCTGGAGAGATTGATGTGCTTAGTGTGCCTGATGAAGGAACTGAATTTGTGATCTCACTTCAGCAATATGAAAACTAAGCCAGGTACTTTGTACCCAGCTTAATCTCGATATTTCTCAAGAAAATGTTTTGTTCATTCTCACTGTCAGCAAAATCCAACCAGCGTAGGAAATGACAAATATTGAAAGACCTATAACTGTGGTTATTGAGGATACCCTGATTCCTGCCATGAGGATTTTTGGATCGATACCTCCTGATTGCTGAATAAACTCAAAGGCACTGTAAAGCCCAATTAATTGGCCAAGCAGACCCCATGAGAATGCTAGAATTCCAATGTATTTGATATACTCTATTGATTTTTTTGCTATATCAATCGAGTCGAATTTATTACTGTAAAGCAAAGTGGCGTTTCGTGTGATCAAGACCACATTTATTAGAAAAAATAGGACAAGTGGAATAGTAAATAATGGTCCACCGTCAGAAATTAATTTGATCATCGTTCATGATTTTTGATTGTTCAACATTTGCTAGCGTTTTTATTTAATCCGGATGAAGCAAATGTAGAGGGATGACCATTTGGTTCCTATGTCAAATCCATCTCTAAACAGGTCATTCATCAACAATGTAGTTATTTCTCCTGTTTTTTTATTCTATTTGAATCAATGATACCAAGGAAACGAATTTTACAGCACATCGCTTTTTGGACAGCAGCAGGAGTATTTCTGGTGTTCTTTATTGGATACAAACAGTCAGGATTCCTCTTTACACTTGGATTTGTATTTATGCTGGTGCCTGTGGCGGCTACTACTTCCTATATTTTCAATTACTACCTATTGCCACGACTATTATTCGAAAAGCAATACTTCAAATTTGGGATATATGCTGGTTTTACATTTGTCATTTCTCTGTATATGCAGGCAATGGTCATGTTACTGGCTTTTATAGTGATGGCCGACTATGCAATCGAAAGAATGTCGCCAATTGGAAGTAATCTGATTTTACTCGGAGTAGCTAATTATTTCATCATTTTCATCAGTGCAATAATCTATTTGATCAAGCGATGGTCGCAACCAGTTCAGAAGGAAGAAGAGAAAATTATCACAGTAAAATCTGAGCGCAAAAATGTTCCTTTAAAGGTTGATGATATTCTATATGTAGAAAGCCTTAATAATTATGTGAAAATTCATACCGATTCACAGGTTGTGATTACTAAAGAAAAAATAAGCAGCTTACAGGAAAAGTTAGAAAATCAGTTTTTGAGAATTCATAGGTCTTATCTTGTGAACCGATCTCACATCTCTTCATTCAATAAAGAAAGTCTGTCAGTCAATGATCAAAGTTTACCAATCAGTAGGAGCTATAAAAAAGATGTCCTGGCAATACTTGAGCAGTAAGTACCAGGACTTGTACATATAAACAGGCTACTTACAATTCTTTGATTTGTCGGATCATCTGATTGGAAAATCCCCATTCGTTATCATACCAGGTCATAATTTTAACCAGGTCTCCGTCTACAACTTTGGTCATGGATAGATCCACAATTGAGGCGAAAGGACTTTGAACTATGTCACTTGAAACAAGAGGTTCATCAGTTACATCAATAATTTCCTTATACCTATCTGTTGCAGCTTCTTTTGAAAGCACTTCGTTGATTTCTCTCACAGTTGTTGGTCTAGATGCTACAAAAGTGATGTCTGAAATAGACCCAACAGGCACTGGTGTCCTTACCGCAACTCCATCAAACTTCCCTTGAAATTCAGGAAGAGCTTTTGTTGTAGCAATTGCGGCTCCCGTTGTGGTGGGAACCAGGTTCATAGCAGCTGCACGTCCCATCCTGGTTTTTTTGGAAGGTGAATCCATTAAAGATTGAGATGCTGTGTAGGCATGAGTGGTGTTCAGGATTGCTTTTTTTACACCGACAGTTCTTCCTAGAATCTCAATGATTGGGCTAATATTATTTGTGGTACAGCTGGCACATGAGAAGACATTGGTTTTGCCATCTTCAGTATTTACTCCATGAACAACAGTTGGAGTGTCCAGGCTATTCGTCGGACCGGAGATTACAACATTTTTTGCACCTGCTTTAATATGCTTTTCTGCATCTTCCTGTTTTGTGAATACTCCGGTGCTTTCGATTACCACATCAATTCCCAGTTCTTTCCACGGCAGTTCTTCCGGCTTTTTGATTGAAGAATAATTGATTCCAAATCCATCAACAATAAGTTTATTTTCATCATGGCTTACTGGTTTATCATATCTTCCATATATGCTATCATATTTCAATAGATATGCAGCGTTATCTACTGGAAATAAGTCGTTGATTGCGACCACCTCCATATCTGGAGTATCAGTAATGATCTTTAATGCAGCCCGACCTATCCGGCCAAACCCATTAATTGCTATTCGTTTCATTTTAGTGTTTGATTTATTCTTTTAATGATCTGGAGGGACATAAATCCTCCGCTAATTCAGGATGTTGATGCATCAACTGCTTGATTTCCTCCAAAGTATATCTTGGAGTAATGTGCTGTGGACAATTCCAATCGTAGGCTTCTATTTTGAATAATACTAAACGTTCAACTGTTGCCTGATATTCCTCATCAACAAGCTTGGCTGTTAATTCTGGGTTTTCTTTTGGATCTTGTATTTCGGCGTTTGCCCAGATCTTTAATCTTGTCTTGGTTGGGTAGTGGAGTAAAATTAAAGCTACTTTTTTTGTGGAAGTAATGTTACCTGTACTGATGTATTGCAGATTTCCTTTGAAGTCGGCATAGCCTAGGGTGTTCTGGTCTATTACTTTCAAAAAGCCTTTTGGCCCTCCTCTGAATTGAACATAAGGCCACCCATTTTCACCTACACTTGACATGTAAAACCCATCCATTCGTTCTATATGAGTCATTTCTCTTAGGTAGAGATCTTTTTGCTCTGGGAGCCTTTTTTCTACTTTAGCATAGACCTCCCTTGATCCATACTTTTCCTGTGCCTTTTTGACACTGTCTGTAAATGTTATTTCTGCAAAGTTCTTAGCCATATTAAAACCGAACGTTCGTTCGTTATTTAGATTAAATTTTTTTATTCCGTCATTTTGTATGAATCTCTCAATGATTCAATTGCTCTCAGAAATATCTGATGATTCTTTACTCCTCTGCTTACTACCAAACTGCCTTGAATTTTTATGATCACTTCTTCTGCCAATTGTTCAGCATCTGAGTCTGTTAACCCAAAATCAACTCCCAGTTTTGTAAAGCCTGATAACCAATCATCAAAAGCATCTTGAATTAGAGGTGAGAAATGATCTAATCCTGATTCCGTACAAAGTGACCCAAGGATACAAGGAGTTTTACCTTCAGCATACAATTCTTTAATGTTACTGAATACCTGGTCCCTACGTGAAGCTGGATCGGAAGTGCCGTGAAGTAGTCCGAAAATATTTTCTTTCACCCAATCATTAACTGCTTTGAGTACTTCTTCGGCCATTTGCTTTTTCCCATTTGGGAAGCGGTGATAAAGACTGGACTTTTTCAAACCAGTAGCATTGGCCAGTTGCTGCAGACTGGCACCATCGTATCCCACTTTCCGGAAAACCTCAAGTAGAGATTGAATTACTTCGTTCTGACTGTATTTTAAATTGGCCATATTAATTTTATTTTCACTATACAGAACGATCGTTCGGGAATATGGTTTCGAGAATTGAGAATTTATTTACTCACTACTTCAAATCTTTGCTCCAGGGTGTTTCCATCTTCGTCCACAAGATTGAGTAAATGGTGTCCTTTTGAAGTATTGATGCCCATTTGATGAAATGTGGTCGTACTTCCCAGATATTGATCATCTAAGTGCCAATAGATAGTTGTGGCTGGTTTTTTATGAGCCACTTCAAAGATTGCTTGTCCAGGGCTACCATCTAACTCTTTTGGGACATACACCTTTGTAAACTTCTTGGGATAAATCAATTCCATAAAATTCACTTTAGCATCTGATTGGCAAGAAGGGAGGAATTTGGGAGGCTCTTGATACGAGGAATTGTATGACCTGAAGTACCATCCTTCAATTGCTGAAAGCGAAAACCAATTCTTTTCAACCATATCAGCAACTGAGTAGCATGTACTATTCACTTGATACTTTTCATTTTTGTCAAGCCAGATCTTTTTATGATAAGTGCATTGATTCCCCTCCGACATATAAGCTGGTAAAATCATTAATTCCATATCATGACATAGTTCAGTTGCTATCATTCCACTTAATCGGCAGATTTTGTGATCAGTCCCTCCAGGTTGTTTGATTTTTTCTGATTTGGGTAATAAGTCAAATATTCTAAGCATTAGTGGTGCTGCTGACCTTACACCTGTGAGCCCGGGTCTTCCTTCTCCATCTGCATTACCAGCCCAAACTCCTACCACATAATCCTTACTTATTCCAATTGCCCATGCGTCTCTAAAACCGAAACTAGTACCTGTTTTCCAGGAGATGTCACGGGATGATTCAAACTGTTGCCAGCCGGTCCATTCTTCTGGTCTTGCAACATTTTTCATTGCTTTTAGCATATACCAGATTGATTCCGCTCTAATAATGCCCTCTTTTTGGGAATTGTATTTGGGCCAATTTTGATTGGTATAAGTATTCGCATGAAAGTCTTCAATATTGTATTTCAGTGAATCACCATCTTCATTATATCTTATCATGGATCTTGTCAGACTTGCATACATGGAAGTCATATCCCACAGAGTAGTTTCCGCACCTCCCAGTACGATTGATAAACCGTAATGGTCAGGGTTTTCATTGAGTGTTGTGATGCCACATTGTTGTAGTTTCTGATGAAATTTCTCATATCCATATTCTTTAAGCAAATTCACAAATGGTACATTGAGGCTTTTTGAAAGAGCTTGATCGCACTGGGCCACACCTCTGAATTTTTTATCAAAGTTTTTAGGTGAGAATCCTTGATAGATTATTGGAACATCTGGAATAAGCTGCTTTGGTGTAATGAGTCCTTCATCCATTGCCGCGGCATACAAAACAGGTTTTAAGGCAGATCCCGGACTTCTTCTCGCAGTAATGACATCCACGTTTTGTCCATGATCTCCTGGATTATTGCTATTTCCGACATATGCTAAAACATTACCAGTAGAAACCTCAATCACAATTGCTGCAGCATTATGAATTTCATTCTGATCCAGTTCCTGGCTATGTCTTTCAACTTGTGGAATTACGCGATTCTGTAAATTGAAGTCGATGGTACTTCTCACCAGTTTTCCATCAAAACCTTCCTTTGCAGAACGAAATAGTAAGTGTTGAGCTAAGGCTGGCATTTTAATTGGTTTTCCGGGTAATGATTCCGCTTTTGATAGTTTGCAAGTTGTTGAATCGATTATGCCTTTTGAAAGTAATTTATCAAGAAGAGCATCTCTTTTTTTAAGATATGGTTTTTCGTTTCTTCCCGGGAAGATGGCTGAAGGGTTATTTGGTAAAACAGCCAAGGACGCTGCTTCCGCCCATGATAACTCTGACGCTGGCCTACCAAAATATCTCCATGAAGCTGCATTCAATCCAACAACATTTCCTCCAAAAGGGGCATGGGAAGCGTACATGTTAAGAATCTCCTCTTTGCTATATAGAAAATCTAGTTTGATTGCTAAAAGCGTTTCGAAGAGTTTTTGAGAAACAGTTCTTGGTTGATTATTTCGAGCTAGCCTGATAACCTGCATAGTGAGTGTGCTTCCACCACTTACAATTTCACCAGCCTCAATATTTTGTCGGATTGCTCTAAAGAGTGACACGGGATTTACTCCTGGGTGTTTGTAGAAATATTCGTCCTCAAAGTGAAGTAAGGCTATTTCAAATTTCTGAGGAACAGAGTCAGAGCTGGGAAAACGCCACTGTCCATCAGGTGCAATTTTGGCTCCTAGTAGTTCACCGTCCTTAGCTTCAAGTACGGTTGAATAATTCTGTTGAAACAGCGGATCAGGCAGAGGAAGGAGTAGTACAATCACAAAAAAAGAGATGATGGAAATGAATATCCATTTCCACCATCTCCTAAACTTGAAATACTTTTTAATCATCACTCCTTATCAGCCCCAAGTTTTGAAATTACTGAGTGACTTCCACCCATTTACCAGCTTTATGGGAATAAATAGTTTCATCATACATAGCTTCTGTTGAAACTGCAGGTAAGTAATATTTTCCTCTGTAAGCTGCATTTAGTAGCACTTTGAAAGTGAGGCTTTTGTTGCTGGCAATATCAAAGTAATTCATCACTCTATCATCTCTGATATCAGTATATTCTGCTTTGTCTTGCTGGAAATATTCTTCAGTACCATCAAGTCGGTTATTGATGATTTCCCATCCACTAGGGAAGATTTGTGTGAGTGCAACATCTTCGTATTTTCCTTTAATTCCTGGATTGGTTATAGTCACCTGTGCCATGAAATCAGTTCCTTGTTTCATTCTATTGATATTGATCGCTTTACCATCCATATCCATATACTTAACTGTCATTCGGAGATTTTTCTCACCTTCAATCTCATCACCTTCTAATGGAATTCCTTTACGGATTACCCTTGCGTAAACTGGCGTCTGGCCATTGTTCTTAACTGAAATACTTGTACCCTTATCAGCTTCTTCCAGGTAAACCTGACTAACATAATCCGACTTGGTAACATTTGTTGTAGCTCCTCCAATTGTGGCTGTCGCATTCAATGCTTCGTCAACTGGGAACTGATTAGCATATTGAGCGATTGCTATGAAACAGTAAGCAGTGGTTTGTGTGCTCATCCACCTTTTACTATCTCCCATCTCTTTCGCAATCTCATTTAATACACTAAAGGCATCAGCTTTGCGATCCAGTTTGATGAGAGTTTCAAGAATCATTGCTCTGTTTCTAGTTCCTGATCCATAGGTGTATCGATAAGTGTTATCCGAGTTATCCACCGCATAGCTAATATCCTGAACCAGTTGAGCAGCTTCATTGGTATAACCAGCCGTAGCATACGCCAATGCAAGTCTCCATTTGGCAGACTTGCTTAAATTGGCATTTTCTCTCATTCTATTCATTGCTCCAACAGCTGGCTTTTTGGCAAGAGCCAAAGTGTATAATCTATATGCCTGGGTCAGGTCATTGTTGTAGTCATCTCCATTCCAGTTGTTCGCTTGTTGAGTTTGGAAACTGATCCAGTTGTTCCAAAGTGATTGAGGTACATTGTAACCTTTGTTCTTAGCTTCAACAAGGAAGTGTCCAGCATAATTACTTCCCCATAAATTAGGCTCTGAATTTCCTGGCCAATAAGCAAATCCGCCACTTCCAGTCTGAAAAGATTTCAGTCTATTGATTGCTGCATTGATATTGGTTTGAATTCTGTCTTTGTATTCTTTTTTCAGTTCAGTCAGATTGTCCAAATACAGTTGGGCAAATACAGAAGAAGTTGTTTGCTCGATACAACCATGTGGATATTTGATTAAATATTGTAATCGTTGATCAATATTTAAAGGAGGTAAAGAACTTAGTTCAATTGTCCCTTCATTTGTTCCGGCAATTCCAAGTGGTTCATAGTTTAATTGCCAGTTTTCTGATCCATCGAGCACTTTTTCTACCACATCTGTAATGGTTGGATTTCGTGGTAAGACATTTAGCTCCACATCATAGTTAGCAGTGAGATTACCAGCTGTTGCAGTTACTTTAACAGCACCGTAACCAATTGTTTCGTCAACTTTTAAGTTGAAATAAGCGATTTTATCCCCTGCTTTACTGAATTTAACAGTCCTCTCAGTAGCACCAACTCCTTTTAATAACCCGCTTGGCTCAACTTTTAGTTTTACTTCAGAAATATCATCTTTCATAGTGAAGACATTAACCGGTAACAGGATATCTTCTCCTGGTCCCGCCACTCTTGGCATTGTAGCCAGAATCATCATAGGTTGTCTCACTGGGGTGGCTTTATCGGTTCGGCCGTATGCCCCATCTTTAGCTGCAACAACCATGGTTTTAACACTTCCCACATATTGTGGCATTTGTAATTCGTGAGTTGCGGTTTCACCACCTTCCAGATAGAAAGGTCCAACGTACATGACTACTGGTTTGAACCTATTAGCCTCCTTCTGTTCCTTTTCTTCTTCTTCGAAATCACCATCACCACCAACGGCTAAAAGCCTTTCTATTGTACCACCGTAGGCTCCCATGACATCATCGTATACATCCCAGGTTTTAATACCTAATGCTTCTCGTTTATAGAAGTTGCTCCATGCGTCTGGAGTTTTGAATTTAGTAAGATCCAATAAACCTTCATCAACAACCGCTAGCGTGTAAGCCATTGGTTTGCCATTGTCTTCTTTCACTTTTACTGTGAATTTTTGTTCAGGTTGTAATTCATCTGGCATATCCAAAATTGGGTCCAGCTTAGTACCTGGATCCACCACTTTTATAGATTCAATTCCATACAAACGAATTGGTAAATCGTTGTTTTCCTGAGCATGTGGTTGAATCATAGTGATATTCAAATACACATTTGGGGACATGTCTGCGGTTGCTTCTATTGAGACAGATGTAGACTCATCTTCTGTTTCCACCCAGAATGTTTGCAGTACTTCACTTCCGGATTCTAATGAAATGAGCGCTCTGTTACCAGCTGTGCTTGGAAAAGAAATTTTAATGTCTTCACCAGTTTCGTATTCACTTTTCTCAATATTGAAGCTCAGCATAGAAGCTCCGCCCATTTCGTTTTTGCCTTTTCCAGCCCAGCCCGGCCAGTCCACATAAACAACCTTACCAGTAGTATGACCTGATTCCGGGTCCTCTATTTGTACGTAATATCTTCCCCAGTCCGGGTAATTGATTCTTAGCTTCCATTTTCCTTCTCCATTGGTAGTGTTGATAGTTCCATTTTGAATTGGATCTCTATAACCACGACCAACATAGCTGCTTATATCATTATAAGAATTATCCCACCACCATCTCCAGTTTAGCTTGTATAGATTTACTTTCAGCCCGTTTCTACTAACTGGATTTCCTTTTGCATCGACTGTTACTACTCTTACTTCGTGATCTTCGTCTGTCAGTAACATTCCTCTTCTGTCACCTTCCGGAAGTTTAACTCCTACAAAACTTTCGTAAGGATAGAATGGCATAGAAAACTTATCAATACTGAAGTCGCCACCTTCTTCAAAGACTTTACCCTTGAATACTGCGGTTAATGCACCTGGAGCGTTATCACTTGCGCTGATGTCTGCAATTACTCTTGCGTACCCATCACTATTTAATCTGCCTGAGTATATCGTCTCAGTGCTTCCATAAAACTCTTTTGCAGCATCATCAAAACTGAAGTTTGGATAGTCTTCAAAAGTGGTTTTTCTTGCCGTTAGGAATACTTCAAATTCTGCTCTTAAGTTGGCTGCTGTAGCTCCGGTGAGCCATTTTACATTTAGGTCGCCTGCTATCTCATTATCAAGAGCCGTTATAACATCTTTCCCAAAGTCAAGATCAATTTTTAATCGATTTGGTTTGACGGTTTCTATTTTTAGTGATTTAGAGAAATTAACTCCCCCAACCTTTACTTTGGCCATCCAATTTCCTGTAGGATCTTCGGATTCTGTGATCATATCAAATCTATAGATATCTCCAACAGGTTGAGAGCTGACTTTTCTACTATGAAGTTGCCCAAGAGGATTCCATAGCTCCATTATCACTGGATGATTATCAGGAATCTGACCTGTTTTGTCTTCCAAAATGAAAGCTAAATGCACTGTGTCCGCAGGCCTCCAGACTCCTCGTTCGCCATATATAAAGCCTTTAATTCCTTTCTTAATTCTTTGCCCTGAAACATTGAAGTTGCTCAGCGATAGTGATGAACCATCATCCAGTTTTAAATAACCGGTTTGATTATCTTTTTTAGCCGCAAGCATGTAAGGTTTACCGTTGGTTTCTATCTCAACTGATCCAAAAGTATTGGTAATTCCAGACCCAATAACTTGCTGTTGGTAGTCATAAACCGCCACAGAAACATCACTTTGAGGCTCAGTGTCTAATAAGTTTGTTATGAATGCATGAACTTTTCCTCCATCGCGTTTCTTAGCAATAATTCCCAAGTCTGATGCGAAAAGGACTTTACTTACTGTTCTTCTGCCTCCATAATAGGAGTTGCTGCATGGATTATCCCGATCCTGCCATTCGTAATCATTATAGTAATAGTCTTCTGAGTAATCCCAATAGGAAGATTCTTCTTCAGGTCCCCAATTCTCTTCTTCCAGTGTTTCATATTCTGATTCCTCTGAGTCTGCACAGAAGTACAGAGAATTCTTTTTGCTAAATCCGATTCTCACTTCGTATATAGCTCCAGGTTCCGCCTGGAAGTGTTCTGCAAGATCCAATGTATATCGGTTCCACTCATTAAGGTTAGTAACCCCAACTTTATTTAAAGGAACAGTTACTTTGGCAACTGGTCTTGCTACTCTTGACATTTGGCTCCTGCCTCCAATCTTATTTACTTGTAGATATTGAAGAACATTTTCTTCAAATACTTTCACCACCGTAACTTCTACTGCTTTCAGTGCAACAGCTTCAAATGGTAAAATCAGACCCTTGGAATTAGGAAGAATTGCCCCGTCTTTTTCATCGGCAAGTCTCACACTTGGTTTGTTTTGAGAAAACTGTAACTGCGTTGAATAGTCTTCTTTTAAGCTGTAACCCGCGATATTTTTCAGATTCTTGTAAATCTTAAGATCAACCGGGCCATACATTTCCCTGGAAGGAAAGATTTTAAGTTCATTCAGGTTAACAACAAGACGCAAACCTGTGTAACGACTATTTAGTTCTACTAAACCTTGAAGACTTTGCTTTTCACTAATTGGCTCACTAAATAATACTGAAATATAATTGCCTCCTGTTCTTTTGATTTGCACTGAAACAACCTTGTAATCATTCAAAGGAGGGACTTCTACATTTTGAGTTTCATTTTTATCAACACCAATTGATGATCCGTTAAGGCTCAATTTTACCTCTTGCTGATCTTCTTCCCTGATAACATTTTCGACTATGAATAAATGTTGGTTTTCACCGGTGTGATCCCAGGTAATTGATAGATTGTTTCCATTTTGTTGAGCCTGTAAGATTTTTTCAATGCTTTCATTGTCCGCAAAGTCGGCAGTTTGAAGAGTACCTGTGAGCTTCATCTTTTCAATGTCAGTGGCATTGTACAGCTCCAGTCCCGTAATACTTACATCATAGTTTTGAATTAAGGACTCAAATATGAAATTGAATTCTTTCCTGTCAGATGGTACATCAGTAATTATTTTGGAGAGTGCTAATGTTGCTTCATATTTTGTTCCTGATGGAAGTGGCTCATTTGGGCTAAATACCAGAGTACGCTTATCTTCCCAAACTGCACTCCCAGCAATCGAAGGAGAGAATTCAAATAGTCCATCTGCTTGTTGACCTATTTCGATTCCTTCAATTTCTTTTGCGAATTTGATCTTGATATCGGAAGTTCTGGACATGATTCCAGAAGAGTAACTTGATATGTAGTCTACATATAAGTTGCGGGCACTACTAAAGTCGTCTTTACCATCTTTTTTACCGCAGGATGCGACAAGTACAATTAGTGAAAGAACTAAAACTGTAATTCTTGGGCGAATAAAACTCATGTGAAACTTGATAATTGATTTTGGAAAAAATGTATAATCGGCTAATCCTTATCAAGTTAGGTAGATTAGGGCAGAATTCTAAACGGTTTGTTTAATACTTGGAATATCTCCATTCCATAATTCCTTATCAAACAGAAATCTTGGGTCGGGATGGTGTAAAGAACCGAATAATGTGGACTTAAGGTCTGGGTATTTTGCCTTTAGATCGCTTAGTAGCTGTTTAATTTCCTGTCTTTTCATTCCGTCTTGCGAACCGCACAAAGTACAAGGAACAATTGGCCAGTCCTGACCAGAAACATAAATTTGAATGGTTTCTTCTGCTACCGCATAAAGAGGTCGAATTACCTGGCAAGTACCACTTTCAATTTCATAAATGGCAGGCATTCCAGCTAACTGTCCACTAAAAAAAGCATTCATCAAAAAAGTTTCCAAAACATCATCCTGATGATGTCCGAGAGCAATTTTATTACATCCTCTCTCCTGAGCAAGGCGATATAGAATTCCTCTTCTCATTCTGCTGCAAATTGAGCAGTAAGATTTGCCAGGCTTTGTTTTCTCCAGGACAACCGAATAAGTGTCCTGAAATTCAACGTGATAAGGAACATCCCATTCTTCAAACATATTGGGAAGTGTTTCTTTGGGAAACCCAGGTTGTCCCTGGTCTACATTTACTGCAAGAATCTCGAAGTTAATGGGAGCTTTTTTCTGATAGCTCATCATATAATTTAGCAAGCACAAACTATCCTTACCACCACTTACAGCAACCATAATTTTATCACCTTCCTCAATCATATTGAAGTCACCAATTGCTTTTCCAAAAGCGCGATTGATTTTGTGACCCGCTGCTATAACATCCTTATTCTCCTGTATTGCCTCAGTTTCCATAACGCAAACTTAAAAAATCTATATTTTAGATTAATTGGAAAGATGCAGAATAAGCTTTTCCTGGAGTAAACTTGGTTGAAAGGGTTTGGTGATGAAATCATTCATGCCCACTTGTTCTGTCTTTTCCTTCACTTCTATTAATGCTGCTGCAGTCAAAGCAATAATTGGTATTTCCTGGTCTGTTTTTCTTATTTCCTTTGTTGCTTCAAATCCATCCATCTCTGGCATTTGTAGATCCATCAGAATAAGATCATAATTGGAATTGTTGAATTGGAGCAGGGCCTGTTTTCCGTTTTCAGCTAAATCACATTGAATTTCCCATTTGTTGAGGAACTTCATTGCTACTTTTTGATTCATCAAATTGTCCTCTACTAAAAGTACTTTCCTTCCTTTTAGAATATCTGGTGAGGGTAAGGTAGTATTTACATTTCTCTCAGTTTTTAGGCTCTTCTTACAGGATAAATAGAAAAAGAACTCGGTTCCATGCAGTTTTCTCTCTCTGTGGTAGATTTCTGAGCCTAGCAAGTGGAGAAGCTTTCTTACAATTGTGAGACCTAGTCCTGTTCCTGAATGATTGGTAGATTTTCCTGTGTCCTCCTGGTGGAAGAGGTCGTAGATGTTATCTGAATTTTCTTTTGATATACCAATACCTGTATCAGTAATTGAAAACAGTAGCTTGATATAATCCTCATCTTCAGATTCAATGCTCACGGTAATATCCACTTTCCCGTTTGGGGAGAATTTAATGGCATTGCTCAATAGGTTTTCCAGGACCTGAATGAGTTTTCCCGCATCAGTAACCAGTTGCTCTGGAATATTGCTGTCAATTTTAGTTGAATAGAGAATGTTTTGCTCTTTGATTCTTCCTGCGAGCTCGTCAACTACTTTTCTAACAGTGTCTCTGACATCAGTGAGCTGAAGGTTGATGTCAACAGTTCCTGCTTCAATTTTGCTGATATCGAGGATGTCATTGATAATTCGAAGCAGATTATTTGCAGAAAAAAGGAGCAGTTCGAGGCTTTCCGTTTGCTCTTCAGTAGGGTTTTGTTCTTTTAGTAGGTTGGCCATTCCGATAACTGCATTCATTGGTGTTCGGATTTCATGGCTCATATTGACCAGGAAGTCTTCTTTTGCTTTAGCTCCCTGATTGGCTTGAACAACTGCTTCGTTTAGTTTTGCCTCTATTTCTTTTCTTTCACTTATTTCTTGCCTTAGTTTCTCATTGTTTTCTTTAATTTCCTTAACTCTCTTGTCGATTTCATTTTCCAGGCCTTCATTAATTGCAATCACATGATCCTGTCTTTTACCGGCAAAAGATGCGAACAACCCCAGGAATATTGGTGCTGTATCGATTATCCAATGTAATGGTTGAGTTTTTTGTACGTGAAGGAAACTTGAAAAGCCAAATTCCAGATTCTGCATTAACACATCAAAAACAGTTGCGCCAACTGGGAATAGCAGGCCAAAAACTGCTCCTAAAAGGGCGTATCGTACAGTGTAATGCGATTTAGCTGGCATCTATTGATTTTGGTTCTTCATTAAAGATACCCAATGTAACTAATCGAACCTACTGCTAGTAGAGGAATTCAAAATCAATTAAGTATATTTTCTGAAAGTTTGATTTTATGAAGGCAAGAAGATCGTTTTTGAAAAAGGCACTTGGGACATTTGCAGGTCTGGGTGTCCTTGGTATGAGTACCTCATCTGCAGTCCAAAAGCCAACGAAGGCTAATTTTTTACACATAGTATTCATCTGGTTAAAAGACCCTGACAAAGATTTGAAAAATGTGATGGTTGCTACAGAGGAGTTCGTAAAAGAAGTGCCGTCTGTGAAGAGTTTCCATATTGGAGTTCCGGCATCAACTAATCGACCAATAGTTGATAATACATATAGTTTTTGTCTAACTGTTGGTTTTGATGATTTAGAAGGCCATGATCTGTACCAGGAACATGAAGCTCATAAAAAATATGTTTCTGAAACGAAGAATCTTTGGACGAAAGTACAAGTTTATGACTCAACCCGTTAATTGGCTATTTTGATTTCATTTATGTGGGCAATCATATGCTTTTAATTAGGTTAATTATATATTTGTCACTCTAAAAATTTTGTTTTTTAATGAGGATAATCATAGCGGGGGCTGGAGATCTTGGATTCCACTTAGCAAAGCTCCTGGCCTTTGAAGAGCAGGACATAGTCTTAATCGATCAGGATGCAGAAGTTCTGGATTATGTGGCGAATCATCTAGATGTCAGCACTGTTAAAGGAAATTCTACGTCTATTCGAACGCTTGAAGAGGCAAATGTGGGGAAGGCAGATTTACTTATTGCCGTTACATCCTCTGAGGAAACAAATATTGCAACCTCCATTATCGGTAAAAATCTTGGTGCCAAAAAGACCATTTCAAGGATTAGTAATACCGAATTTCTTCATAGTAAGGACAAGCTGGATCTTAAAAACATTGGGATTGATGAAATTATCTCTCCTGAGTCTCTGGCAGCAAAAGAGATTAAGAGACTGCTTCGCGATTCTGCACTTACAGATACGTTTGACTTTGAAAAAGGAATGCTCTCCCTGATAGGGATCACTGTCGATTCAAATTCAGAATTGAAGGACAAAACCTTAACAGAGACCGCATACCTAAACCCTGATCACAATTTCACTACAGTGGCTGTCTTACGGGATAACCAGACCATTATTCCTCACGGAGAAAACAAGTTTATGGAGGGTGATCATGCATATTTCATTGCTCAGCCTGAAGGAGTTGATCAAGTAGTTGCCTTGGCAGGGAAGAGAAGTATGGAGATCAAGAATGTGATGATTCTTGGTGGAAGTAAGGCTGGTTTCAATACTGCAAAAGTTTTAAGTAAGAAATATAAAATCAAGCTCATTGAACAGGATAAGCAGAAGTGCTTTGACCTGGCAGATAAGTTAAGCGATGTAATGATCATTAATGGTGATGGTCGTGATGTAGAATTGTTGGAAGAAGAAGGAATAAAGGATATAGACGCATTCATCGCAGTTACTGGTAACTCTGAGACTAATATCATTTCTTCTCTTGTGGCTAAAAACAGAGGAGTTAATAAAACCATCGCACTGGTGGAAAACATGGATTATATCCATCTATCACAAAATATTGGAGTTGATACTCTAATTAACAAGAAACTAATCGCCGCAAACTTTATTTTCAGGTATATAAGAAAAGGTGAAGTACTAAACCTTACTAGTATTCACGGTGTAGAAGCTGAAATTCTTGAATTTGAGGTTAAGGAAGGCTCCAAAATAATGGAAGCCGAACTGAGAAACCTTGATCTACCAAAAACTGCAATAATCGGTGGTGTGATCAGAAAAGGCCGAGGATTAGCAGTAAGAGGTAACTTCCGTTTTGAGAGTAAAGATAGAGTAGTGCTTTTGTCCAAACCGGAATGCATTCCTACCATAGAAAAGTTCTTTAAATGAGACTGAATTATAAGGTAATCATCAACGTGCTTGGGTTGCTTCTGCTTTTGAATGGAGCATTCATGTTGTTGTGTATTCCTTTTACATTCATGGATAATGGAGGTGATTTCAAGGATATCTTATTAGCAGGAGGCATCACAATATTTTCCGGAAGCGCTCTTTTCCTTTCTACCAAAAACATTAAAAACAAAGATCTTAAAAAGAAGGAAGGTTACATGATCGTAACTGCAGGATGGTTGATCATGTCTGCATTTGGAACTCTTCCTTATATATTAAGTGGATCTATTCCGAATTATACCGATGCGTTTTTTGAAACGCTTTCAGGCTTTTCAACTACAGGAGCTACAATTCTTACAGATATTGAAGCGGTCCCAAAAGGGATATTATTTTGGAGAAGTTTGACCCAATGGATTGGAGGAATGGGAATCATTGTATTGACGGTTGCTATTCTCCCTATACTTGGAATTGGTGGAATGCAGCTTTTTGTTGCTGAGGCCCCTGGAATTTCCCCGGATAAACTATCGCCAAGAATTAAAGAAACTGCAAAACGACTTTGGCTGATTTACCTGGGGCTTACCGCCACCGAAATGGTATTGCTGTGGATAGGAGGAATGACTTTCTACGATGCATTGAATCACGCTTTGACAACTATGGCAACCGGCGGCTTTTCGACGAAAAATGCCAGTATAGCTCATTTTACCTCTCCATTTATTCAGTATGTGATTGTGATATTTATGTTCCTGGCTGGAACTAATTTCACCATGACTTATTTCGGATTGCACGGCAATTTCAAGAAGGTATTTCGAAACGAAGAGTTTAGGTTTTACTTAGGGTTTTCAGCATTATTTTCATTGATAATTGGTTTTACCATTTATTTCGACAGTACTGAACCATTCGAACAGTCGTTGAGAGAAGGTCTTTTTCAGGTAGTATCTATCATTACCACCACTGGATATGTTACTGCAGATTATACCAATTATGATGCATTCATTACGGTGATGATCTTTATCATGCTATTTTTCGGAGCATCAGCAGGATCTACGGCAGGGGGTGTTAAGCTGGTGAGGCATATTATTTTGATCAAAAACAGTATTCTTGAGCTAAAGAGACAAATACATCCTTCCGCAGTGATTCCGGTTAGATTTAATGGAAGGGCGGTTTCCAGGGATATTGTGTTTAATATCCTGGCTTTCATCATGATATACATCTCCATTTTTGCAATCAGCTCGGTTGTAATGGCAACATTTGGAGTTGATTTTATGACTTCCGTTGGTTCGGTTGCTACCTGTTTAGGTAATGTGGGTCCGGGAGTTGGTTCTGTAGGGCCAGTTGATAACTTTGCTCATATCCCAATGGCTGGTAAATGGTTATTGTCATTTCTGATGTTACTTGGCCGTTTAGAGCTATTTACAGTATTAATATTATTTACACCTTATTTCTGGAGAATCTACTAAGCACTTATGTCTTCACTATTTTCATACATCGTCTGGAGCATTGATCCGGATATGTTCGTAATACCAGGTTTGAATCATCCTGTAAGATGGTACGGTTTACTTTTTGCAGGAGGATTTATCGTATCTCAACAGATCATGTATTACATCTTCAGAAAAGAAGGTAAGTCAGAGAAGGATATAGATATTTTAACTGTCCATATGATCTTGGCTACTGTACTTGGAGCAAGATTAGGTCATGTCTTGTTTTATGGTCCTTGGTGGGATTCATTTAATGCAGCAGGACAACTTGTAAGAGAAGGCTACTTTAGTCATCCAATTAAGATCTTATACATATGGGAAGGTGGACTTGCCAGTCATGGTGGAGCAATTGGGATTTTTATTTCTGTTTGGTTGTACAGCAACTATGATATCAGAATGAAATTCTTTCCAATCATAAAAGGATATTTTGGGATCCCGTATAAAGTTACCTCCAAAAAGCAGAAGCGAAAAGGTCAGAGTTTTGCTTATATGCTGGATAGATTGGTGATTGTTGTGGCACTAACTGGGGCAATGATTAGGACTGGTAATTTTACGAACTCAGAGATGATAGGTATTCCAACTAATAGTGATTACGGCATAGTATTCGCTCGTGATGCAGAAGATAATTTCATGAGGAGGAATCGCAATTTAGAGTCTGTGGAGTTTTCTGCTAGTGAAACTCGTGCCAATTTAGGTCCCGGCTTGGTCCCAATAGACATTACATTTTACTTTGAAAAGGGAGCAAGAATATCAGAGCCAGATTTGATAAGCTTTATTGAAGGCCCGGTTAAGACATACTTGAGTCAGGAAATGTCGGATGATACGCATGTTTTCTATCCGGAAAACCAAAAATTAAGCAGAGACATATCGCAAAAAAGAAGGCAATACATCGTAAAGACTGAAGCTTATGGTGTAAACAGACACCCTGCTCAGTTATATGAAGCACTTTATTGTGTATTAATTTTTCTGGGAATGTTTCACATCTGGTATCATCACAGACACCAACTTCCAGAAGGGTTTATGATTGGATTGTTTTTAGTGGTACTTTGGTCACTTAGATTCGTAGATGAATTTTTCAAAATCAATCAGGTGCCATTCGAGGATAATATTCCTTTAAACATGGGTCAATGGCTTAGTGTGCCATTTATTATTATCGGAGTTCTTGTGATGATTATTTCAATGAAAAGAGGCAAAAGGCCGGAACCTCAGGAATCATAGATTCGATACCTCTATATTTTCTGATAGAATAAGGCTCAACTTCTTCAATTCACCATTTTCAAATAGGTTATCCAAAGAATCTAGAGGAGTGTCTTTGCTTAGAGGTTTGTAATTGACGTAATCCTGAAAGATTAACCCGTTAACGTCTCTTCTATTGATTGCTTGTCGGAATCTTACTCCACCGCCATCAGTGATGTAATTGTATGCCAGAAAATCAACAGTGTACTTTTCTTTATGAATCCAATAGAAGTATTCATCCTGAAAGTCCTCACCACCGTTTTCTTGCTGGAACGTAACTTTTACAATCTGATATGGTTCTTGATTAATAGAGGATTCACCTATGTATGTCTTATTAACAGCTGGGTCATTGAGACCAAATGGCAACTGGAAAAAATATAGAACAGAATTCACAGAATTACCATATCTCTGGCTCCACTCCGCATTTACCTCAACTGTTGAATCGTTAAGTTTTCTGCTAAACTCAGATGAGTTTACCAATTTATCAATCACCAATCCTAATGAATCCTCCCAACTTCTGTAATAAACGAATTTATCGCTATATCTCTCAGTTTTGTAATGCCTGTCTCTAAAATCAAATTCTACAGATTTACCGACTAACCCATCTAAACCATGGGCTTTGATTGCTCTGTCTACAATAACATTTGGATCAGTGGAATTTGAATTATTACATCCCACAATAAAAAGTATCAATATTGCTAATGGCGCAATTCTCATGGTGATAATGTTTTAATAGAATGAGTTGAACGGATTTAATTGGCTCTTGTTTTGTCTGTTCTGAGACAATATTAATCAGATAATTTTAAGTTTATGGAAAGCTGATTAGGATTTGAAATGGCACATAACGCCTATTTTTTTTTGATAAGTTACCAATTATGCTTAACATCAATTTGTAATTTAATTCTCTATGAAACTTCGATTAGTATCAATTAAGTGTAATGTCAATGATGAATCTGATGGCGATGAGATTTATCTGAAATATGATGGTCACAAAATTTGGCCACATGGATTATTCAAGAGTATCAAAATGAATGAGGAATTAGAAATTGATGTGACTCTTGATGTTCCGGATGATGAGTATGTGACATTTGAATTGTGGGATTACGACTTGTTGAGTAGAAATGATTTGCTTGGTTCTTTTACAATGAGAACGAATGAAAAAGGTGGGCCATTTCAAACTTCATTGAAGATGGAGAGGTTAGGAGACACAGCAAGTTATCTTCTTACCTGGGAAGGTAATTAGAAAAATAAAGCGGCATCATATTTTTCAAAGTATAGCAGGTAAATGGTAAAAAAGAAATCCGCTTCTTTAGGGATCCGTCCTATGTGGGATTACCTATTGAATCTTGGCGTGAAGAATGGACTGGAAGATCTTGAAATCAGGAAAATCAGACTCCTGAACTCCATTCTGATTATTGGACAATTCATATTCTTTGTCCTTCTTATTAAAAGTCTATTTCAAAACCTTACAGGAGAAGTATACCCACAATTGGTTGGAGCAGTTCTATTCGCAATTCCTCTGATTCTCAATTTCAGTGGGAACTATAAGGCTGCAAGAGTGCTTTGTGTGGTAATTCCGTATCTCTATCTTATGGGCTTGTCAGTTTATTGGGGTGAATCCAGAGGATCTCAATTAATCATATTTGGGTCAGCATCATTGGCCATTCTATTTTTTGAAGATAGGAAAATGATTAACTCCTTATTCATTATCGGGATGTTGATTTTGATTGCAGCGCACATTGTTTCATGGAATGTTGAGCAATTCTATTTCAGCCCAAGTGAAAAAGTGTCTTTCGTTCTTAATCTGGTGATTACTGCGATTATGATCTATTTCATATTCAATATTTTCAAAACGCAGAATTACAACTACCAGAAAGAATTATCTCAAAAGAATAAGTCTATTACTGACAGCATTCATTATGCCGGTAGAATCCAATCTTCAATTTTGGGAGATCCCAATGACTTAAAGAAAATAGTAGAAGCAAGCTTTATTTTTTATAAACCAAAAGACATAGTCTCTGGAGACTTTTATTGGTTTGCTGAGAAGGAAGGCAAAAAGATAATTGTAGCGTCCGATTGTACAGGTCACGGAGTTCCTGGCGCATTTATGACTGTTTTGGGTACCTCTATTTTGAATGAAATTATCAATGAACGCAAAATTCTTGATCCAGCTGAAATGTTAAAAGTGCTTGATGATAAGGTCAGAAACACTTTGCAAGGCAATGAAAATATCAAAAGTGAGGAAGGAATGGATATTGGAATCATTGTGCTGGATGAAAAAGAAAAAACTGTGACCTACGCAGGGGCAAACCATACCTTATATTTCATTCAAAAAGATGAATTAAAAGCTGAGAAAGCTAATAAGTTACCTATTGGTGGTAGTGAAAATGTAAATAAGGATTTCCAAACTCTCAAGATTGATATTCAGGAGGGAGATACCATCTATTTGGTTTCAGATGGGTTTCAGGATCAGTTTAGTCCAGCGGGAAAGAAATACATGAGGAGCCAATTCCGTAACTTTTTGCATAAAATTTCAAGTCTTCCAATCACTGAGCAGTCTTCTGCAGTTGATCAGGAGTTTACTTCCTGGAAGGGGCACGAACCACAAACTGATGATGTTTTGGTAATTGGCATCAAGCTGTAAGAGCCTAAAGTTTAAGTTCAGACAAAAAAATCGACAAATTTATTAAATAGAAAAGGCTCCCAAGGGAGCCTTTTACACCAACCGTTATTTTTTTAAAAGGGGGACTTTAAACATCCAACCAACATCGTTTTCAAATCCCCCCAAAAATGATCCGTAACTGTATAACAATAGGATCATTGCCACTTTAACCAAACTCGCTCAAGCTTTCGCTATGAAACTAGTTGCCGCAAATATGATACAAAAATTGACTTTTTCTTAGATGGAAATCTTGAAAGGGAATTCTGTCGGTTAGACGGGAAGATTTAAAGATTCAGTAACATGGGCATAAAAAAGAGGTACAAATTCCTTGATATTCGTACCTCTTCTGCAAACAATGCTGGTTGAACTTAATGTTTAAAATATTGCTAACCAAACTATATATTTAAACGATTAATTCTTTGTTGATTCAAATATGGGGTATTTCCGAGAGATTATGAGTTTTATTCGATAAACAGTCGAAATAACTAGATAAGAGGGATTTTGGACTGGATTACTGCCTTATAATAGGAAAAGGGCCCCAAATATTGGGGCCCCTTTTGAAGATCGATAGCTGGTCGAACCATAATGTCTTTCGATCTTGATAACCAAACTCGCTTAACGCATGTCACTATGAAACTCACTTCAAAGATGTACTAAGCCGCTGAGTTTACAATACCGCAATGTCTAAACAGGAATATTAACTTCTTGAAGGGGAATTTTTTGGTTTTATTGTCAAGAATATAAAATTATTACGTTATTAAATTGTATTAAATTTAGGATGTGAAATTAGAAGCCTTACTTAGATTGAAACCAATTTTATTGGTGGGGATACTTATTTGCATCTCCATAACGGCAAACGCCGACCCTGTTCGTCAGGCAATAAAGGCGCTTAATGAGGGAGATTTTGCGAAAACTGAAGAGCTGTTGTTGAAAAGCACTCAAAAGGATTCACTTAATCCAGCACCGGATTATCTGTTCGCCCTACTTTTTCAAATTGATTCGTTTCCAAGGTACAACCTGGATACAAGCTATTTCCATATAAACACAGCTATTCATAAATTCAATGGGCTGGATGAAAAGGAAGTAGATAAACTGGCTCGTAACTCACTATATCTTGAAAAATTCAATCAGTTAAAAGAAACAATTGAACACTCTGCTTTCAAAGAAGCCAAACAGGAGAATGAGATTGTATCTTTGGAGTCATTCATGGAAAAATTCGATAATGTAGAATTAGTGAAGTCTGCTGGAGAGTTGAGAGACAGTTTAGCCTATCTACATGCAAGAAAATTTAATACATGGCAATCTTTCAAGTATTTCCTTAAAACCTATCCTAATGCTAAATATGCCGAAGATGCAAAGAAGAGTTATGATTGGCTCTTGTTCAAGGATAAAACAGCCGGCAATTTATTGGGGAACCTGGAGGCATTTTATGCTGAACATCGGGATTCGCCATATTTAGATCGGGTAATCAAGGAAATATATGTTCAAAGGATTGCTGATAATTCAACGGAGGCTCACTTGAAATTTTTAAAAGACTACCCTGGGAATAAATGGTCAGAGCGATCTAAACTGGTGTTATTTCACCTGGAACCTGATAATCCCAAATTTCAATGGTCAGATTCCCTTAAAATGGTGTCTAAGCTTAACCAGATAGAGTTACTGCCATTTTATGAAGGTGGAAATTTCGGGTTTATAGGGCCGGATGGAGAGATCTTGATTGATGCTAATTACGAAAGCATTGTCTCAGAGTACGTTTGTGAGGGGACGAATAATGAGCTACTTGAAGTGGAAATTAATCAGGAATTACAAGTGATATCAAGAAATGGTAAGACTGTCCTCACCAATTATGATTCTTTCGAAGACTTGGGATTTGGCTATCTGTCTTTTGAGAGGGGTGGTGGCGTTGGAGTCGTACATAAATCAGGCTTCACGGTTATAGAAAATAATTTTGAAGACGTCTTATTGATTGGTTCCAATTTTTTAGGTGTTCTAAACGAGGGGAAGTGGGGAATAAGCACCCTTCTCGGCGAGATTATTATAGAACCATATTTTGATGCAGTTGAGCAATTAGGCAACAACGTGTTATTGTACAAGGAAGAAAAAATTCACCTAAAACGAATATCGGATATTAAACAATGGTACAGGAAAGAAGTCAACCCTTTGAAGTTTGAATTTGAAGAGGTTGAAGAAATCAGTAACTCTTACCTTATCGGGATTTTGGGTGATCAGGAATGTCTGATGAATGATAATCTTGAAGTACTGATTCCTCTTGGCGATCATAGCATATATTCTTTTGATGGAGAATGGTATGTCAGGAATGATGTTGGCTATAAGTCCTTCGATATAGCGGAGAGAAAGCTTTCAGATGATTCCTATCAGGATATTCAAAGTAATCAGCAATGGCTAGGGCTCAGAAAAGACAATAAATGGAGTTTGTTTAATCGTCAGGATGCCACAGAGCCTCGATTTAAATTGGATTCCATAAAGTTGATAAGTGAGCAGCTGGTCTATTTGAAAGATGATCTCTTTCATCGAATAATTTTTGGAGCTAGCAAAGAAGTGCCTATCGGAGAAGGAGAATCAGTGGAACCTATAATTACCCACCAGAATGCCACTGTTTCAAGCTACATCTCAATTTCCAAAGATTCTGAAAAATCTGTCTACAACCCTTACGGTGATAAGTTGTTTCAAATTGAGGCAGACGAAATATTCTTCTTAAACGACTCAACATTCATTATAGAAAGAGACGATAAAAAAGGTTTGGTTAATAGAAAGGGGAAAGTCATACTTAAGGTTATATATCAATCTCTGGAGCAGGATTCATCAGTACCGGGATTAATTCACCTTTTGAAATCCTCAAAGATTGGAGCTTATTTCCTACCAACAAATCAACTGGTTGATACCAAATATGAATCCAGAGTAATCATGCATGATAGCGCACAATTTATTGTAAATGATGGGGGATTTGGTTTGTGGGACGTTTTAGAGAAAGAATATATTGGAGAAAGTGATTATCAGGAATTAGTATCATTTTCTAAGGACTATCTGCTTTGTAAGCAGGATGATCAATGGGTATTGAAATCAACTGATAATGAAGATTTAATAATTGAGAGTATCTACAATTACGAGATTTTCCCAGGTTCAGATAGTTCTAAAGTCCTAAAGTTCAGAGTTGAACAGGGTTATGGCTTATTTGATTCAAAAGAAGGATTATTGCTAAAACCGGAATACAATGAGATTCTGGAAATTGATTTTAAATCAGGACCAATTTATTATGCGGAAAGATTTTTGGAGGATGCAGAGCTTTATGTAACTCTTTATCTTGATCAAAAAGGAAACAAGATTAGAAGTCAGGCGTTTGACCAAGTACAGTATGAAAAAATAGCATGTGATCTATAATATTTTGTAGTATGTCGAATTGATTGGATTAAGTGACAATAAAGCACTAACTTAGATTTAACCGAATTGATATGAGCCAGGATATTTTTAATAAACTAAACCTCCACCAGCGCATAAAGACCCTTTATGTGGATGGTCAATTCGTGACTGCAATCAGATATTACAAGTATAAAATCAACTTATATTTACTGGAAAATTATTACGTTGAAGTGTTTTACCATCATTGTGATGATCGCATAGAGAAGGTTGAAATATTAGAAGACAAAAGTACCAGAATGAAATTCTATATTGATCAGATAAAACTACCTCTGGAGTTCTTTTAGCTTCGGAACTGTATGTTCAACTCTTGTACTTGTTTAATCAATGATGAACTTCCATCATTATGTATAACAAAATCAGCCCTTTCCATTTTTTCCTCTTCCGGCATCTGCTTTTGAATGATTGCTAAAATATCTTCCTTATTTCTGTGAGGATCTCTTTGTAAAACCCTTGCAATCCTAATTTCCTGATCAGCATAAACTGATATGACTTTATCCAGCTGTGTATAGCTTCCAGCTTCAAAAATGAGTGCGGCTTCTTTGAGTAAGTATGGTTTATCAGAGTTTGAGGATACCCAGTCTTTGAAATCCTTACCGACTAATGGGTGTACGATGGAATTGAGCTTATTTAAAACTTCCTGATCATGGAAAGCAAGTTTTCCGATATATGCCCTATCTAATTCGCCATTTACATAAGCTTGTTCACCAAATTGATCGATCACCTTGCTTTTCAGTTCAGGGTCATTATTCATGAGCCACTTTGCTCTGTCATCTGCATAATAGGTTGGTATCCCAAAGGATTCAAAAATCTTGCAAACAATTGATTTACCAGAACCAATACCGCCTGTGATACCGATTAATAGGGGCTTACGGGGCATAGAGCACTTTGATGAATTCCGGATCGATTTCTATTTCCAGGGCGTCTTCTGGAAAGAACATTAGCATCAGGGGAACTGTGGTGTCCCTTTTTTGCATCATGGATAAATCAGCTGTGATGTTAAAGTCAGAGAATGATATGTCATCTTCCAGGGATTTCTCTATCCAAAATGAAACCTTTGCCTGAGGATCCGCTAAGTATCTGCTCGAATCGGAAGGGAAGTTCATAGGTTCAATTCCTACATCATAGCTTATATAACTAAATTCCTTTACCTGAAATTCAGCATTTACTCTAGCTGGAACAGCACTCATTATATTTCTTGCTTCCAAAGGAATATTGACGAACTCATCGTAATCATCATCGATATCCTCTTCGCTTAACTTAAGAAAATATGGTGATCGTACATTTTCAATGATGCTTCTGGGGCCAATTATTGTTACAGAATCAGGGGTCAATGTAATAGCAGAAGTGATTCTGTGATTTTCTTCTAAATCAATAAAAGTGCTATCCAATACCAGAGCCACGGTTGTTCGTTCTTCTGGCTCGATATTGATATAAATTGTATCGGTAAGTAGATAGTTGATTTTTAATTCCTTTAGCTGGTTAGAGATGATTGGTCTCAGAGAGCTTTTGGTTAGGAATTTAATATCTGTAGGATTGTTTAATTCAATTTTAATTGGTTCTGCGTTGAACCAGAATGTCTTTCGTAGGAGTGTCCATCCTCCGCTTGAGACATCAATTCTGATTTCAGATGGTAATGGGTCCACCACTACAAGGCTATCTCGATTGAAATCAAAAACAAGTGGATAGCTTATGATCTTGTCGTAGTTTTTACTGAGGGCATTGAAAAACCAAAAGGTAGTCGCGACCCCTATGGCCAGTATGACTACCTTTAAGTTTTCGTTAATGGGAAGCAATTTGCCCATATGTAATTAATTTTATTTTTCTGCAGCCGTTAATCTTTTAGTGGCTTCCTGAGAAATCGAAGACTTCTCAATTTTCATTTTAAATCCCTTATCCAGCTCCATTGTAACAGTTGTTTCATCCACAGAGTAAATCTTGCCGTGAATTCCACCTATCGTTACTATCTGGTCTCCCTTCTTTACTTCGTTAATGAAATTCTTTTGATCTTTCTGCTTCTTCTGCTGTGGTCTTATGAAGAAAAGGTAAAATATAATTACCATTGCTCCAATCATTATCCACTGCGTGTTGAAGCCGCCACCGGCATCCGCCTGTAATAAAATAAAATTTAACATTTTTCTCGTTTACTTAGGAATTTTAGCTCGGGTTATTATCCTTTTTAGCAGGAGCTACCAAAGCTTTGATTTTTAGTTTCGAAATTTTCGGGTAAGTGTTTGCCGTGATTGTAACAGTTTTGTTCTGCACACCTGGCTTATTCTTACTGTTGAACTGAACTTTGATTTCACCTGTTCCACCTACTGGAATTGGCTCTTTTGGCCACTTAGGTACAGTACATCCGCAAGATGCAGAAGCACTTGAAATGATAAGTGGAGCTTGACCGACGTTAGTAAAAGCAAATACGTGATCAACTACGTCACCCTCATTGATATCACCAAAGTCAAAAGCCTCTTCGTCAAACTTAAATTCCGGAACTGGTCCGTCAGGCTTTACTTCTGGCTCAGCAGTTTTTGCTGGTTTGATAGTAGGAGAAACATTTCCTGAACCTTCCAATTCAGCAACTTTTCCTTCAAGTTTTGCTATTCTTTTCTCCATTTCCTGGTTTGAGCAGCCGAACATTACTAATCCAGCAAGACCAAGAATAAATACATTTAGTTTAATCGCTTTCATTATAATCTTTTTAGTTAAACAACAGAATGTCAACAAAGTTATGCACGAAGCTTGTTTAATCATCGGAAAAACAAGGCGTTAACAAGCTGTTAACATAACGACTCCCTGTGAATAAATTCGCTCGAAGATAATGATTATTTTGTTTCTAAGATGAATGAGACTCAGTCATTAGTAATACTTTTTACGATCCTTCCATCTTTTACAACCATATCGATTCTTTTTAAAGCAGACAGATTTTCTAAAGGATTGGTATCAATCAGAATGAAAGAAGCTTCCTTGCCTGCTTCAACACTTCCTATCCTGTCTTCCATTCCCAACATAGTTGCAGGTATAATTGTTGCTGACTGAATTGTAGCTAAGTTACTCATGCCAACTTTTGCTTTGAGCAACTCAAGTTCGAAAACTAAATTGGGTATATCTCCATCTAGATTCATCATTGCATCAGTACCAGCAACAATTTTCACTCCATTTTCAAAAGCAATTGAAGTAGCTAGATATGTTACATCAGCGACCCTGTCTTGAGCCGACCCCATCTGCTTTGCTCTTAGGTCTGTAACAAACAATGTAGCGTCTAGATAAACGTTATTATCAACCATCTTCTCGATAATTGCTCTGAACCCTTCTGAATTTAGATCAGTTGAATCATATCTCTGCTCCAGAAAACGTGCCTCGTGGTATGATTTGGGTATGTCATCTTTTAGGGCGTATAATAATATTTCAGCATGAGATATTGCATCAACCTTGGCATCTATCACTTGCTGTGGTGATGCAGGATATAATGTCGCATGACTCCAAACCTTCAGATTCCTTTTTTTTGCTTCAACAACAATTTCCCTCAAAGTTTCAGTAGGTATGTCAGCATATAATTTAATTGCTTTGGCTCCAAATGCCTTAGCATCATCTAAGATTGCAGATATAGAGGTATTCTTGTGAATAGTTCTTAACCAAGGTTGATTGCCCGGTTCACCTCCATGAGCAGACCCTCGGGCTCTTCTATCATTTTGCATCCAGGAATCACCAGCCAATACAGCAGAATAAATAATGTCTGGTATATTCAATGTGTTATCAGAGGTCCAATCTTTTACCACGATCATATCACCACCCATGTCTCTTACGGTAGTCACTCCTCCCATTAAGGTTTTTTCTAAAAGATTCAGCATAGTTTCTGGAGATCCGGCTGTAGTGTGGACATGACTATCAATCAACCCTGGTAACACATATCGTCCAACACCATCAACTACAATAAAGTCTTTTGTGGGTTGCGTGGTGCTGATTGAATCAACTTTATCGTCTGATATGTAAATATTTGTGAGTTCAGAAATTCTGCCGTTGGTAATATCTATCACATGAACATTTGCAATTACAATAGATTCTGAGGTCTCAGTTGGTTGGCAACCAAGCAGAAACGGAATTAGAAACAGTGTTAATATCTTGTTGTTCTTCATATGTTTAGTTTATTTGACAAAATGTAAAGTATGCTTTACATTTCTAATTAAAAAAAATTAGTCTTCCTCTTCTAATACGAAAATGGATTCTACGTGAGCATTAAAAACTTTCGCAATTTTTAGAGCTAAAATTGTTGATGGGACATATCTTCCTTTTTCAATAGAGTTGATAGTCTGCCTTGTTACTTTAATCATTTTGGCTAAATCTTCTTGGGTCATATTATGTTTTGCCCTTTCTACTTTTACCCAATTCTTCATTCACCAGATCTTTTAAGCAACCATTTATAAATAATGAATTGCGTCCAAATTTGAAAGATGACCAATTCAATAGCGCCGACACTTATATTGTCGGTAAAGAAATAAAACGATTGATTCAAAATAACGAGTAAAGACGAAAGAACTAGTGCCCATTGAAATGCAATCAATTTTAAGCTGCGAATATATTCATCAGTGTGAATCTCTTTACTTAATATTATAAGCAGCCCACTTATAACCCAGAGGAATTTTGCTGATTCAAAGAAGGGTGCATAAATGGGAATCTCGCTATCGTTACTAAAAAGATAATAGCTGAATAAGCCAGCAATCATCACAACTACTCCCAGGATTGAGATGATCCAACCGATACTTTTTGATTTATTTGAGATTTCCATTTAACAATATGTACGAGTAAATGTAAAGTATGTTTTACATTTTATCAAAATAACTTTACATGGGGAGCCAGATACCCATGAGAATGTTCTATTTTTCCGCAGTTTATGAAAAGTTCAAAGTCAAAATTTCGATTAGGGACAGGAGCTCTCGTTGCAGCCGCGTTCATAGGGCCTGGTACAGTTACTGTTTGCAGCACTGTTGGTGCAAAATTTGGTTACCAACTGCTATGGGCACTCATCTTTTCGGTTGTATCGACCATCATTTTGCAAGAGATGGTTGTTCGGTTAACAATCAAAAGTTCTACAAGCCTTGCTGGAAATATTAAAAAGGAAGTTGGAGGTATTTTTGGGAAGTATGTTGTAGGAGGCTTGGTTCTGATTGCTATTTACGTTGGTAGCGTAGCTTATGAGTCTGGGAATATTGCGGGAGCTGTCTGGGCAATGGCGGGTGTTTTTGGTGACATGAAAATTTCCGTATCAAAATCACTCCAGCTGGATGTATATGGATTGATAATCGGGGGATTAGCCATTTTTATTTTATCAATAGGTAAGTATAAAATAATCGAAAAAACACTCATTGCTTTGGTAATCACAATGAGTATTGTGTTTGTATTAACCGCAATTGTGATTCAACCGGATTTAGGTGCTTTGATTTCAGGCCTTATACCAAGAATACCTGATGCATCTGTATTGATGATTATTGGACTTCTTGGAACCACTGTTGTACCGTATAATTTATTCTTACAATCCAGTGCGCTGTTGCAGAATAACAAAAATGCTGACTATAAAGAGTCCAGGAATGAAACAACCATATCAATCAGCCTTGGTGGATTGATATCAATGGCAATTGTAATAACTTCTTCTGTGATGTTTTTCAATTCGGATCTGGAGTTTAACAAGGTTTCTGATCTTGCGATTCAATTGAAGCCACTATTAGGTGATTGGGCAGTACCATTTATGACACTTGGTTTCTTTGCCGCCGGTATTTCTTCTGCTTTAACTGCACCATTGGCTGCTGCATATACAGTTGGTGGTTTAATGGGATGGCGTGGAGGAATGCAAAACCCTAGATTCAAAGCTGTTTGGTTGTCAGCCATTATTTTAGGAATCCTGTTCTTTTCTACAGGAATTAAACCAACCCAACTAATCATCATAGCTCAGGTTGCCAACGGATTACTTTTACCAATTATAGCTGTAGTTCTCATTTATTTAATGAATAAGACTTCTGTGTTAGGAGATTTAAAAAACGGAATTTGGCAGAACGCTTTTGGTTTAATCGTTGTAATTGTGACGACAGTTTTGGGATTCAAATCTTTATTTAGTGTATTTGGAATCATATAAATGAGATCAATTGATATAAACTGCGACATGGGTGAGAGCTTCTGGACTAAGAAAATAGGCCAGGACACAGAAATTATGCCTTATATCTCCAGCGCAAACATTGCATGCGGATTTCATGGAGGTGACCCAATTACGATTAGTAAAACAATTAGCAATGCCCTGAAGCATAATGTCTCAATCGGAGCTCATCCTTCGTTTTGGGATTTGGATGGCTTTGGCAGGCGAGAAATTGACATGTCTAGAAATGACTTGAAAGACATATTGTTCTACCAAATCAGCGCGGTGAAAGGCATGGTGGAAGCACATGGAGGAAAGCTCAATCATGTCAAACCACATGGAGCATTGTATAATATGGCTGCCAAATCAGAGGAGTATTCGGAGGCCATTGTAGAAGTAATTTCTAATATTGATTCAAGTCTGAAGTTGTTTGGATTACCAGATTCAATAACAATGAAAAAAGCGTATCAATCGCATATAGCGTTCATTGCTGAAGCTTTCTCAGACAGATCGTACAATAATGATGGAACGTTGGTTTCCAGAAAACAACCTGGAGCTACTTTAGAGGATGTTGATCTCATTGTCAACCGGATTTCGAAATTGGTTGGTACAGGATTGATTCAAACAATTAATAATGAAGATTTAGCACTTGACATTTCAACTGTTTGCATTCACGGAGATGGTCCACAAGCTCTGAATATTGCTAAATCAATTCATGATAGATTGATTGGTGAGGGAATCGAAATAAAGGCGCCATGAGCGAATCTCCTTTCATTAAGCCGTATGGCGACTCAGGTATTCTTATTTCCTGGCCTCATGTTATTGATGCCAAGACAAATCTGGAGGTAGTTGACCTGGCAAAACAAATTGAAGGACAAGGCATATCTGGAATAAATGAGATGATTATTGCTTATCAATCAATTTGCATTCAATTTGATTTGCTAACAGTTGATTATAAAATCATTGAGCGGGAATTATCAAAAGTAATCGAGTATGAAAGCTCAACAACTAGTGAATTTGAAAATAAGTTGATTGAAATTCCAGTATGCTACAATTCTGAGTTTGCGCTGGATAGTGAATATCTAAAATCCGCAACTGGGCTTTCCTGGGAGGAGATTGTTTCACTGCATTCAAATCAGACATATCGTGTATTTATGACTGGGTTTACTCCAGGATTTGCCTATTTGGGTACATTGCCTGAGACTTTGGAGGTCCCGAGAAAAGATACTCCAAGAACTCAAATTCCTGCCGGATCTATAGCAATTGCTGGAAAGCAAACTGGTGTGTATTCACTGCCTAGCCCAGGGGGTTGGCAGATAATAGGAAGAACCCCAATTGAGCTGATTGATTTGGGTTCAGATTCTCCATTTAACCTGGAGCCTGGAAGTAATGTTGTCTTCAAAGAAATCTCCTTAGAAGAATTTCAAAAATGGGAGTAAGAAAGGTTGAAATATTGTCTGAAAGTCCTTTCTGTAGCTTCCAGGGGAAATATCGAAAAGGCTATTTGAAAAATGGATTTCCACATTCTGGTCCAATGGATTCAGTATCATTGAGAGGGGCTAATTATTTGGTTGGCAATCAAGAATGGGGTACTTGTATTGAACTTGCCATATCTGGACCAAAGCTACAATTTAAATCAGACGCAGTTATCGCTGTTACTGGAGCCCGCATTGAGTGCTTTCTGAATGGTCAGCTTTTTCAGTGTAATAAAGCGATTCCAGTAAATTCGGGAGATCAACTACACTTTGGTAAGTTTAATAGTGGATTTGTAAGTTATCTGGCTATTCAAGGTGGGTTCATTATCAAAGAATTCCTAGGAAGCGGTTCAGCTCTTCATTATTTGAACATTGGCACTAAGATTTCAAAAGGGCTACAAGTTGATTTTGGAGAACCTATTCAATTGGAAAACGAAAGACGATTGCCTAATCACCTGAAGATCATTCAACCAGAAGTTTTAACTCTTCGGACTGTTGCCGGAGTGGATGTTTCTGAAGATGAGGATTCGGAATTGTATAAGCAGGAATTTATTATTTCTCCAGATAGTAACAGAATGGGTATACGTTTAACAGCTGATAAACCAATAGAGATCAAAGAAAAAGAAATAATATCTTCAGGCGTATTGAAAGGCACAATACAGTTACCTGCATCGGGAAATCCGATGATTATGACGGCAGATCATCAGACTGCAGGTGGCTATCCCAGAGTTGCTTCAGTAATCACACATGATTTGGATTACCTGGCACAGATGCCACCACACAGTAAAATAAGATTTAGAAAAATTGCCTTAGAGAAAGCGGTTGATCTCTTGCGGAAACGTGAACAGAGAATTGGTTTGTTATTCGATTAATTAGCTTTAATCTGGTCAATCAAACCGTTTACATCATCAAGTAGCTTTTCAGCTTTTACCTTAGCATCACTGATGATTTTTTCTCCTTCTTGTTTTGCTTCGCTCTCTACTAATTCTTTTCCTTCTACCAAGTCATTTACAATGTCTTCCAACTTTGAACGATACTTGTCAAGGTTGTAAGAAAGTTTATCTCTGGTGTTAGATCCTTTGTCCGGAGCATAAAGAATACCGAAGATACCTCCGATGATTGCTCCTGATAAAAATGCAAAGAATGAATTTCCTCCTTTTGCCATATTCTTTTAATTGTTACTGATTATCTATTAAACCTCTACCGCTTTTCTTAATAACGCCTTCCGAAGTTAGTTCGTTTGCCATAACATCCAAAATTCCGTTTACAAACTGCTTACTTTTAGGCGTACTGTACTTTTTGGATAATTCAATATACTCATTGATGGTCACTTTTACAGGAATACTTGGGAAATTAATCATCTCCGCAAGTGCCATTTTTAGTATAATTCTATCCATTGTTGCCATTCTGCCAACTTCCCAGTTTTTGGCTTTTCTGGCTATTATATCTTCATACTCCTTATCCTTACTTATTGTTTCAGTATATAGCTCTTTAAAGAATGGAATGTCTTCTTCCTCATTCTTGTTAAGATCCATCAAAGAGTATTTTTCTTCGGAGTTTTCATCATAAGATTTGATGGTCTTGTTGATGAGACTCTTGATAATTGATTTGTTCTCTGTCCAGTGAATATCCTCTTCTTCCATGAACAATGTCATGTTCTCCATTTTGAATGGCAGCCCTTTCACAATGTGATTAAGAATGTTAAGATGATCTTCATTAGTAGGCTCTGCAAGTGCCTGATAATCCTGGAATTCTTTATCGTCTTTCTTTATTTCCTTAAACCATGAATGAAGTTGATCTCTATGGTTATCCCATGTGATGTTCTTTCTGATCCTCTCTAATTCAAAGCTTTTGAAGTCTTTGAAAGCCGTTACATAAGGGTTCTGATGGAAATTAAACCCTTTGACAGACTTAGATGCAGTTCCTGAAAGACTGGACTGTCTTTTCTCGAAATCTCTTTGATCCAAAAGAGCAAACTCTTCAGGGAGCATCAATAATTTCAAATAATGGAAGTAAATCTTATCCAGTTCATTAACCATGTTCTTCTTTGTAGTCAGCTCGTCTTTGCTAACCATGTTATGGAATTCCTGGATGTGTTTATTTACTGTATTGACGATCTCTTCATCGATATCATCAGATTTTGGAGCGGAACCTTCTTCGTAATGCTCATTGAATAATTTCAATGCGGTTTCCCTGGACGCCTTGAGAGCATCCATGTCTGGTAATTCATTTGCATTTAAATCGGGATCATATTCTGCTGAAAGTCTGATTTTAGTTACCTCCATATCCGCCTCCCTCACCAAATTCATGGCATATAGGGATTGCATGGCTTTCACCCTAAGTATTCTTCTGTTGAGCATATTTCAAAGAACAAAAATTGTTAAACTAATCCTAAAAAAAGCGCCGCTTTCACGGCGCAGTATCTTGAATTAGTAAGCTAGTTTTACTTTTCCTATATCGTTAATCCTCTTCACAGCAAGTCTCATTGCTGATTCGTGTGAGGTAATGTCATTCGCTTCTGCAAAGTTCAACACTTCTGAACAAACTTCATAGATTCTTTCAGTTTGTGCATAAACTCTGTCTCTATTGTAATTTCCTTGTTGTTCGTAGTAAACATTAGTTATACCACCACTATTAATAAGGAAATCAGGCGCATAAAGAATATTTCTGTCGATTAACATTCTTCCATGCTTTACTTCATCATCCAGTTGGTTATTTGCACCACCGGCAACCACTGAACATTTTAATTTTGGAATGCTTTCATCATTCAATGTAGCACCAAGAGCACATGGAGCATAGATGTCGCAATCAAAATCATAAACTTCTGAAGGATCAATTACAGTTACATTGTATTTATCTGCGATTGCCTTCAATTTATCTTCAAAGATGTCAGAAACGAAAACTTTGGCTTTTTCATCAACTAGTCTTTCAACCAGGTATGTACCTACATTTCCAACACCCTGTACAAGCACTCTTTTACCTTCCAGGCTATCATTCCCGAACGCTTTCTTAGCAGTAGCCTTCATTCCAACATAAACACCGTATGCAGTTACTGGAGAAGGATCTCCACTTGCATCAGGTAGACCAGTTACGTAAGGAGTTTCCATTCTCACGTACTCCATATCTCTGGTTGTCATGTTGACATCTTCAGCTGTCCAATATCTTCCACCCAGGCTATGAACAAACCTTCCAAACCTTCTCATAAGGGCTTCATTTTTCAGCTTTCTGGCATCTCCAATAATCACTGCTTTACCGCCACCAATATTGAGGCCGGCAATTGAGTTCTTAAGGGTCATCCCTCTTGAAAGTCTTAAAACATCCCTAATCGCTTCCTGCTCATTTTCATAGTGCCACATTCTGGTACCTCCCATCGCTGGGCCCAATACCGTATTGTGGATACCGATGATCGCCTTTAGGCCTGTGTCTTTGTCATGACAAAAAGCAAGTTGCTCATGTTCCATCTCCGTCATCTGATCAAAAATGGATACGGTTCTTACTTCTGGATCCTGAGTTTCTATCATTTTTTATTAATGTTGTATTTGAAAATTTTACCACCATTTCGCAATGGTTCCAAAATCAAAGTGCAAAGCTACTTTTTTTTGGTATAAATAACTATTTCGGGTACAGATCGTTTCTTACGTTGTGAAAGACTTAGCTCATATTAATAAGTACTTTTTGAAGTACAAATGGCACCTGATTTTAGGGACGCTTTTCATCATTATTGCCAACTTTTTTGGTATCGTTCCAGCTGTTGTAGTTAGATATTCTTTTGATCTATTACAGAATAGCTCAGACCTGGTTACCCTTTTTAAAGGGTTTGATTTGCAGGATAATTCTATCGGGATTTTTCTTTCCAGTTTGGTGATTTTAGGGGTGATTATATTAGTTACAGCACTTCTAAGAGGGGTATTCATGTTCTTTATGCGACAAACTATCATTGTGATGTCACGTCATATTGAATATGATTTGAAAAATGAGATTTACCGACAATATCAAAATCTTCCATTAAGTTTCTACAGAAGAAACAACACTGGAGATTTAATGGCTAGAATCTCAGAAGACGTGAGTAGGGTAAGAATGTATATTGGTCCAGCCATTATGTATGGAATCAATTTATTCACTCTGTTCTTTATGGTGATTCCTTTTATGTTTTCAATCAACCCAAGATTGACATTATGGTCGCTATTGCCTCTTCCGTTGCTTTCGATTAGTATATACTTCGTTAATAACATTATCAATAAAAGGTCTGAAGAGATTCAAAAAAGTCTATCCGACCTTTCAACATTTGTTCAGGAAGCATTCTCTGGAATCAGAGTTATCAAGGCTTTTGTGAGAGAGAAGTACATTCATAAAGATTTTACAAGAGCGAGTAATGAGTATAAGGATAAGTCACTAAAACTGGCTTTTGTTAATGCGTTATTCTTTCCATTGATAATGGGACTGATTGGACTAAGTGTGATTCTTACTGTTTATATCGGTTCTGTAGAAGTGTTAAATGGTGCTATCAGTACTGGTGTAATAGCAGAGTTTATCATCTATGTAAACATGCTGACCTGGCCTGTTACTTCACTTGGATGGATCACAAGTATTATTCAAAGAGCTGCGGCATCTCAGAAAAGAATTAATGAGTTCCTGGAGACTGAAAATGATATTGTAAGTGCCAAACATCTTGAAGCGGAAATAAGTGGATCAGTTGTTTTTGATGGAGTAAGTCTTACTTACGGTGATTCTGGAATTGAAGCTCTGAAGAAAATATCATTTAGTGTTGATGCAGGTGAATCGATTGCTATCATTGGAACAACAGGTTCAGGTAAAAGTACCATTGCCAATCTGGTATCCAGGCTTTATGACCCAACCGAAGGTAAAATTCTAGTGGATGGTGAGGATATTAAAGACTTTGATATTTCTAGTTTGAGAAGTCAAATTGGTTATGTGCCTCAGGATGTATTCCTATTTTCTGATACTATAAGAAATAATATAGCTTTTGGAAACAATGATCTGACCGAAGAGGAGGTAAAGCAAGCCGCAATGGATGCTGACCTTCTGGAAAATATCGATCGTTTTCCTGATGGTTTTGAAACTGAGCTTGGAGAACGAGGAATTACACTTTCTGGTGGACAGAAACAGAGAGTTTCGATAGCAAGGGCGGTTGCAAAGAATCCAAAAATCTTAATCCTGGATGATTGTCTTTCTGCTGTAGATACAAAGACGGAGCATACAATCCTCAATAGTATGAAGAGAATAATGGAAGGTAGAACTACCATTATAATTTCTCATAGAGTCTCATCTGCGAAGCTTGCTGATAAAATAATTGTTCTCGATGATGGGAATATTATTGAAGCAGGGACAAATGAATCATTAATGTCTGCCGGAGGGACCTACAAAGAACTTTACGACAAACAATTAGCTGCAGAGGAAGTCCTGGATGACTAATCCTTTAAAGGGACATACACTTCCAGTGAATTATTCTTGAAAGTAATATTGATGAAATAGTCTTCTAACTTATAGCCCTTTTCTCTGGCATAAGTATACAAGATGGCTTGTACTTCCTGTTCACTAGGCCTTACTGCATAATGCATATTTAATTTGACTGCCAGAAACTTTCGGGCAGCAAATTCTCGGACTTTAAAAGTTCCCGGTATTTGAATTTCATTTTCAAAGAAAATCGTCCCAACGAATAAATCAACTTCTTCCTCAGTAATCCCGGTATTCACATATGAAACTTCAGCATAATTCCCATTTACCTGATCTTTGAGAATCAATTCTCCAATTTCTTCTTGAATTCTCCTAAGGGAATCTGCTTTGTAATATTTGCCCTTGTAGGGTTTGCCGGCAATATTAAAGCTCATGTTTTCAACCTCCTGAACTTCAATTGGGTCAAAGCCTCCCAGAAAGTAATAACCACAAAATGATATGGCCACAACACAAATAACTATTACACCTAAATAAACAAACTTTGCCATTCGTAAGAAGTTGATTTTGTAAATCTAAACCGTATTGAATAAAAATCCTTAGCTAACCGCTTTGTATTGCATTTTGTGCAGTTGAGAATAGAACCCATCCATTTCTAAAAGCTGTTCGTGGTTGCCAGATTCCATGATTTCACCTTTATCCAGAACTAATATCTTATCAGCATGTTGGATTGTAGATAATCTATGTGCGATTACAATTGAAGTTCTGCCTGACATCATGTTTTCAATTGCTTTCTGGATTAATTCTTCAGTTTCTGAATCTACCGAGCTTGTCGCCTCATCCAAAACAATAATCTTTGGATCAAAAACCATTGCTCTTACAAAAGAAATCAGTTGTCTTTGTCCTACGGATAAAGTGGCTCCTCTTTCCATTACATTGTAATCAAAACCACCTGGAAGTCTCTCAATGAACTCTCTTGCACCTACTAATTCCGCTGCTTCAATTACCTTCTCACGAGAAATTGATGGATCTTTCAATGTAATGTTGTTATAGATGGAATCTGAAAATAGAAATACATCCTGTAATACCACTGCAATGTTACTTCTTAGTGAATCCAGGTTGTATTCATTAATATCTTTGCCATCTACACATATCTTACCTTTATTGATCTCATAGAATCGACTCAGAAGGTTTATGACGGATGATTTTCCAGCTCCTGTAGCTCCAACAAGTGCTAGAGTTTCTCCTTCCTTCACATCGAAGTTGATGTTTTTGAGAACGTATTCTTCATCATTATAAGCGAACCAAACATCCTCAAATTTCACATCACCTTTGAGGTTTTCCGGATTGTATGATCCATTATCCGGGATATGCTCATCATTGTCCAATAGGTTGAAAATCCTGTTAGAACTCACAATACCCATCTGCAAAGTGTTGAACCTATCGGCTATCAATCTGATCGGACGGAAGAACATGTTGATGTACATGATGAAACTAATAAGAGCTCCAACCTGAATCTCATCTCTAATCACACTTCCCGATCCATACCATATTACCAGACCTATACTTGCCGCCGCTATTACTTCTGCCACCGGGAAATAAATAGAGTAGTAAAGAACTGACTTCAGGTTTGCCTTTCTATGCTCATTGTTGATTTCTTCGAACTTCTTATACTCCCTTTTCTCACTATTGAATATCTGCACAATACTCATCCCTGTGATATGCTCCTGTACAAATGAATTAAGGTTGGAAACTGCCGTTCTTACCTGGTTAAAAGAAACTTTAATTCTTTCTTTGAATATATAGGTGGCAAATAAGAGGATTGGGAAAGTTGATAATGTTACTAATGTCAGCTTCCAGTCAATATAAAGCATGATTCCGAAGATGGCTATCAACTGTAGTATATCTCCAATCATTGCAGCAATTGCCTGAGAAAAGACTTCTGCTAATGTTTCAATATCGGATATGTTCCTTGTAACAAGCCTTCCAATTGGTGTGTTATCAAAGAACTTCAACCGCAACTTCTGAATGTGCATGAAAAGCTTCACCCTAATGTCCCTAATGATATTCTGCCCCAACCAGCCTGACAAATAGGTATGGATATATTGTACAATCGCAGCTGTGATCAGAAGTGCGATAAGCAAGACAATCATTCTTACCAGACCTTCATAGTCACCGGACGCCACTTCATTATCAATGGTCATTTGAATAATCCAAGGCCTGATTGGACCTAAGATTGCCATTGAAATCGTCAGGAAAACCAGGAAAGTGAACTGACCTTTATATGGTCGGACCCACTTGAGCAGTCTTTTTAATACTTTGAAATCTACAACCTTGCCACTTGGCTTTTCTTTTTCCAATGGAATCTATATTTAGTCAGTAAAAATATGGTCGGGATAAACAATGTCGTTCAAATATAAACCTTCTGCTGGTGCTGATCTACTCGCTTTTTTTCGATCTCTACTCTCCAGAATGTTTTGAAAATCGCTTATTGAAATTTTATGTTCCCCAACATCCAGCAATGTTCCAACCATTGCTCTTACCATACCCCTCAAAAATCTATTCGCTCTAACGCAAAAAAGAAGTTGATCGTTCCCTTTTTGCCATACAGCTTCAACTATATCACAATTGAAATTGTTTACTTCTGTTTTCACTCTGCTGAAACACTCAAAATCTTCCCATTTCAAAAGTAAGACTGCAGCTTCATTCATAAGATCTAGATCAACTGTTTTCGGAAATTGATAACTGAATCCTTTCAAAAAAGGATTTTTTTTCTGGTGAATCTTGTAATGATATTGACGAGATATCGCATCAAATCTGGTGTTGGCCTCTGATGTAACTTTTCTGATACTATTTGCTGAAATATCTGGCGGTAGAAGGCCATTGAGTTTATATACAATTTGATCAGGCTCAAGTGTGCTATTTGTATCAAAGTGCACTACCTGCATAGTGGCATGGACTCCTGTGTCTGTTCTGCCACTTCCCATTACCATTATTTCTTCACGGAGAATTGTTGATAGTGATTTATTCACCACCTCCTGAACAGTAATAGCATTATCCTGGATTTGCCAGCCATGATATTTGGTGCCTAAATATGATATGTAAAGAAAGTATCTCAATGTCAACCCAATAGTTCAACAGCGGCAAATTTGATCAGAACTTTCGTATTTGAATTGCCTTATCTCGGATTTCTGATAGAAACTTCCTTTTTTTGCACAAATTTTTCAAAAATGATACAGAGAATTCAATCTATATTTTTGGCGTTGGTAGCAGGGTGTTTAATCGCAATGTCATTTTTTCCACTTTGGTCAAAGGCCGACATGGAGGCAAAGGAAAGTGTGAAGCTTACCGCTCAATCAATGATAAAAAATGCACTTGACGAGTCTGGTGCCGAAATTGTAGTTGAAGAAAGAAGTACAATCTTCATTGGTATAGTAGCTCTAATCGCTGCAGGTATCGCTATTTACAGCATTTTCCAATACAAAAACAGATTGACCCAAATGAAACTGGGAGCTCTAAATGCTCTATTGATGGCAACCACTCTTGGTTTGACCTACTGGCAGTCCACCGAAATGACAGGAATGCTCAACAAAGTAACACACGACAGCCCACTTGTAGGTTTCATGTTAATCGCAGCTGCATTGGTATTCAATCTATCTGCCAACAGATTCATCAGAAAAGATGAGAAGTTGGTGAAGAGTATGGATAGGATTAGGTAAGGCAAATTCTACTCCATACATCCCCCGCGAAACGTCATTCCTGACTTGATCAGGAATCCCAAATTCGATTAGCACTCAATGAAAATCGTGTGTGCTGTGAGTAACGGGATTACAGATATTTCTTCCATTTGACTCCAGAATTTCCGGAATGCCGCTACATAATTTTACGTCTCTGCAAATAACTGTCAACCGACAACTGACAACAGCTTCTACAAGCACCAACGCTGCTGCTACCACAGAATCTACTCCAAATTCCAAACTCAAAACTCCCCAACCCTGCCAACCTGTCAGTCATTCACCTTTGGCAAAGACTTTGATATAAGGCTGCTGACATTAATTAATTAACTGTTAGTATAAAAATGGCAGAAAAAGGTACGATTTCAATACACACGGAAAACATCTTTCCGATCATTAAGAAATTTCTCTACTCAGATCACGAGATCTTTTTGAGAGAATTGGTTTCCAACGCAGTAGATGCTTCTCAGAAAATAAAGAGACTGGCATCCCTTGGGGAGTATAGTGGGGATTTAGGAGACTTAACCATCGAGGTTAGTTTTGATGAGAAGGCAAAAACCATCACTATCAAGGACAAAGGGATAGGGATGACTGCTGATGAAATCAAGAAATATATCAATCAAATTGCATTCTCTGGTGCAACTGAGTTTGTAGAGAAATACAAAGACAAAGGAGAAGATCAGCAGATCATTGGTCACTTTGGTCTTGGGTTCTATTCAGCATTTATGGTTTCTGAGAAAGTAGAAATCAATTCATTATCTCACAAAGAAGGTTCAGAAGCTGCTACCTGGATTTGCGACGGTAGTACAGAGTTTGAAATAAAAGCTTCTGACAAAACTGACAGAGGAACCGAAATTATCCTTCACATTGCGGAAGATTCTGAAGAGTTTTTAAACCAGGCTAGAATTCAGGGGATACTTGATAAGTATTCTAAGTTCATGCCAGTGCCAATCAAATTTGGTGAGAAAGACGAAAGTGTAGAAGATGGACAGGACGATGAAGGTAAGCCAAAATACAAGACTGTAAAAGTTGATAACCTGATCAACAACACTCAGCCACTTTGGACAAAGTCTCCATCTGAACTGAATGATGAGGATTACCTGGCATTCTACAAAGAATTATATCCATTCAGCGAAGAGCCATTATTCTGGATTCACCTGAATGTGGATTATCCATTCAACCTGACAGGAATTCTTTACTTCCCGAAAGTGAAAAAGGATTTCGAAATCCAGAAAAATAAGATTCAATTATTTTCAAGACAAGTTTTCATTACCGATGAAGTGAAGGATGTAGTTCCTGAATTCCTTATGTTGCTTCACGGGGTAATTGATTCTCCAGATATTCCATTGAATGTATCTAGAAGTTTCCTTCAGGCTGATGGAAATGTGAAGAAGATCAACACCTATATCACTAAAAAGGTGGCTGACAAACTAGGGGAGCTTTTCAAGAATGACAGAGAAGCGTACGAGCAGAAATGGTCTGATATTGGATTGTTTGTGAAGTATGGAATGATTTCTGAGCAGAAATTTGATGAGAAAGCGAAAGACTTCTTATTGCTTCAGAATACTGATAACAAGTTCTACACTACTGAAGAGTACAAAGAACACGTAAAAGCAAATCAGACTGATAAAGATGGTAAGATAGTTTACCTGTACACAACCGACGAGGATGCACAGCACGGTTATATCGACAGTGCCAAAAGCAGAAGCTACGATGTGTTGAAGCTTGACACTATCATCGATAGCCACTTCCTGAACCACCTTGAGCAGAAGGGTGATGCTACTTTGAAGAGAGTAGATGCCGACGTGGTAGATAAGTTGATTGAGAAAGACGAGAAGAAAGAGTCAGTTTTATCTGAAGATGAGTCTAAGACTTTGAAGGAACTTGTAGAAGGAACAATCAATAATAAGAACGCTACTGTACAAGTAGAATCTTTGGCAACTGATGATCTTCCGGTAATTGTAACGTTACCAGAGTTCATGAGAAGAATGAAAGACATGGCTGCTACTGGTGGCGGAGGAGGAATGTTCATGATGGGCGATATGCCGGATCAGTTGAATGTTTCTGTAAATGCAAACCACGCATTGATCAGCAAAATCCTTAAGTCTGATTCTGAAGACGAGAAGAAGGACTTAGTGAAGCAGGCTTACGATTTAGCATTACTACACCAGGGAATGTTGAAAGGTCCAGATCTTACCAACTTCATCAAGAGAAGCGTAGACTTGACAGCAAAGTAAATTGCAGAAAACTAATATTGAAAAGGCTTCAGGAAACTGAAGCCTTTTTCGTTGTTTTTCGCTGAACAGGAATTGGGCGTGGTTGAAAAAACATTAGGGCAAAATTCAGGCGTCAAATTAAGTCCCGAAATGGATGAATTTTCTCAATACATTAATCCTTGATTTATAGGCTTTTATGATAATTCACCTGAATAGAAAGTCGAAATACTGGCAAATTGAGGGTTTTTGGAAATTGGTTTATCCACAAAATCCACATGTTTACCGAAAATAGATTTGTACTTATCTAATAAAAAATGAGAATATAAGCGGGTTTTCTAGTTTTGAATTCAGGACAAACTAGGGAAACTATGGCAAATTGGACCTCTTTGGTGTTTTGTATCCTACTAACCACCACTACTTTAGCACAAGATATCGCTTCAAATTACGGAGCGAAAAGAGACCCATTCTTACCGATGCAATCTGGAGTAGAATTGATTGATGCAGAAGACAAGATCTTCAAATCAATTTCCAAGCCGGATAAACTAGACAATAACATTAATAGCTTATTCTCAGAGAATGGACCTATCATTACTCCTGATGGAAAGACACTATTCTTCAGTAGATCTCATCACCCGGATAATGTTGGGGGAATGGATGATGATGAGGACATTTGGTACAGTGACTGGGATGAGGCTAATAACTCTTGGGATGATCCAAAGCCAATGGGCTACAAGCTCAACAACAGAGGACCAAATTTTATCAACTCTGTTTCAATTGAAAATGGGACACAGTATTTGATATTAGGAAATGTGTATGACGGTCCGGTAAAGCATTCTAAAATGCATTCTGGTCTATCATTCTCCAAGAAAACAAAAAAAGGATGGTCCTATCCAGAGTCTTTTGAAATAGAAGGATTTTATAACTACGATGAAAGCGCTGACTTTACAGTTTCTCCTGATGGAAAGTATTTAATTACTTCAGTTGATAGAGATGATTCTAAAGGGATGAGAGACTTATATGTTTCATTTAGAGTTGCTGAAAACAAATGGTCTGTTCCTTTCAACTTGAAATCAATCAACACAGAATTTGAGGAATCCGCTCCGTTTTTATTGGATGGGGAATACCTTTTCTTCGCTACAGATGGAAGAGATGGATATGGAAGGTCTGATATTTATGTTACCCGTAGATTGGACAGTTCATGGGAGAACTGGACAGAGCCTATTAACCTTGGTAGCAGAATTAATGATGAGAGAGACAATGAATACTTCTATTACTCAAAGATCAAAAACAAAGCATTTGTTACAATGGGTCTTCATGGTAATGATACCGATATCTATGAGTTGGAAATAGACCTTACTGAGATTCAAAGCACATTTGAAGAAGTTGATGCCTGTTCATCAAGAACTAATTTCGGATTGATTGAAGAGATGCCTTCTGAGAAATTGCAAAGTAATAATTGCATGGCATTTGATGCTTCAGAAGCTGGTAATGATTATGAGGAACCAATGAAATACATGTGGTACTTTGGCGACTATCAGATTGATTATGGAATGAATGTAACTCATTGCTACGATCAGCCTGGACAGTACAAAGTATCCATGACAGCTATCAACAAAGAGACATATGAGAATCACCATCAGCAGATTGAAAAAACAGTTGATATCTTGCCGGAGATAAATCTTGTTTTGGATGTTGAGAATGAAGGTAGATTGGAAGAGAACTTATCTTATTCCGCTCAGCTTTCTTTTGAGAATTCAGAATTTACAGACATTTCTTATAGCTGGGATTTTGGTGATGGTGAATTTGGTTGTGGACAATATTCAAATCACGAATACAGATTACCTGGAGAATACAAGGTTAGAGCACTTGTAGCATTTGACATTGATGGAGAGATGCACAGATTGATGAAAGAATTTGTTATCGTAATTATCTAATTAATATTTCCTTCTAAAATTTATTTTGGGCAGTTCCGTTATATTAGCATCATGATTAAAAGACTGCCCGGTTTACTAGTATTGACTGTTTTAATTGTATCAAGATCCCACGGACAGGGAATTGACGATGCTTTTACAGTTTCTTATGACACCCCGTTAACAATAGACCTGGAGGCAGAGGAAGAGGAGTTTGAAAAAGAACTCATAGAGCCAAAAAAGAAAAAGGTAAAAAAGAATGTCTTCTACGGTATGAAGACTAAAAGGGGATTTACAAAGACTGGATTTGGGAGCAAATTGGTTGTGGAGCAGTTTCATTATCTAAAGGAGTATGTTGATCCGGAACCATACGTGAGAGATGTTTATTGGTACGATTTTAAGAAAAAGAAAATCATCAAATCTCGTAGAATAGACAAGCAAAATGGGGTGATCCTTCATGGGCCCTATGTGAAAAAACTTGGTGAGCAGGTACTTGAGAAAGGAATTTATTACAAAGGCACAAAGCATGGCAGATGGGTAAAGCTCAATAGACATGACATTCTTCAGGGAAAGGAAAAGTTTTACAAAGGATGGCCTAAGCAGTCTAAGGTGGCTTATTACAATAGGGAAAAACGCCAGCTAAAAGAAATTATTCCTGTACAATTCGGTGAGAAAGAAGGGTACTATTATGCTTTTCACAAAAGCGGGAGAGTAGCTGCCAGAGGCGAATATCATTTTGATCATAAGATTGGAGTTTGGACTGAATATTATGATACAAGGAGAAGGAAGAAGAGGGAAATTCAGTATCCAGAAGATCCGTTTGATGAATCATTCGAGCCCTATATCATTAAGGAGTGGGATGAAAGTGGTAAAGTGATATATGATCACGCCAAGTATGTTAAGTTGACCAGTAACTAAGCTTGTTTTAAAATCACCTGCAACGCCTCTTTTCTATTTGAGACTCCAAGTTTATCGTACACATTTTTCAAATGATATTTTACCGTATTGACAGATAGGAAAACCGTTTCCGCTATCTCACTATTGGTTTTTTCGGTAAGTGCATGTCTTAGAATCTCATACTCTCTCTCTGACAGAGGTCTGAACAGCCCTTCATTTATTTTCTGCATTGGGATGGACTGAAGGTCTTTGCCATCAAACGTAAAAGTCAGCTGAGCTCTTAGTGTGTCAATTTCCTGGAATAATAAGTTCTTCTTCAGCTGAAACTTTTGTCTCTGAATAAAAACAAAAGCAACAATTCCGATTATTACAATAGTGGCAATCACCGATAGCAAAATGAATTGTTGCTCCTTGGACTCAATTTTCTGGATGGCCAATTCGTTTTGAGCTGTCAAGAGTTCGATCTCCGATTCTTTCTGGAAAACATCATATTCCACTGAGAGTTGTTCTGCGACCCGTTTACTTTTTTGACTCGCCATGCTATCTCTGGCAATCTGGATTTTGTCCTGAAGTTCGTATGCAGTTTTAAAATCGCGATTGTCGACTGCCAATTGTTTTTTTAAATTATAAGCATTTACAAGGTCCAGATAGGCTTTGATTCGGGTGGAAATTTGAATTGCTTTGGCTATTTCTACATCCGCTTTTCCAAATTCTTTTTTCTTGATTAACAATTCAGCTTTAGCATTTGCCAACAGTAAGTTTAGTCGATCACTTCTATCTCCTAAAACGAATTGAGCCCTTTTCAGGTATTCCTCAGATTGAGATAGGTTTCCCATTCTTTGACTTAATACACCAAGGTTTAGCAATCGCTTAGCGGCATTTAAAGAGTCTCCATTGTTAATAAACATTTGATGAGATTGGTTGACATAATGGAGAGCTGAATCATACTGCCCCAATTCCCCATAAGTCATTCCGATGTTATTGAGCTTGGTGGCATATGATTTAGAGTTCTTTTCAGCATCGATGTATTTCAAGGATTTTTGATAAAGCGCAATTGCTTTTTCCTGCTGGCCCAATCTGTTATTCACAAAAGCGAGATCATTTAGATCATACGAAATGCTCACGGAATCATTGATTGCCTGATTGATGGCAAATGTCTGTTCAAAATATTTTAGTGATTCTTCATAATTACCCTGATAGACATAATTGGTTGCAATTCCTGCCAAAGCTTCAGCCATTCTGGAAGTATCATTTAATTGCGTTGATTCGTTTAATGCATTCTCTCCATATTCGTGAGCTTTAGCATGGAGGCCTAAAGAAGAGTAGGCACTGGCAACAGAAATCTGAAGGTCAATTAGAATTGCAGGTTTATCGACCCCACTTCTTTCCAGGTTCGATATAGCACGGAGGCTCGCCGCGAGGGATTCCTTTGTTTCGTAGAGGTAATAATGTAAGTCTGCTTTTACCCGATAATATCTGGCGGATATAAATGGTGGAGTTTTATCCGGGTTAGCTTTTTCTACTAAGAGTAACGCATTTTCATACTCCTTCGCTTTTATCAGCGAATCAAGTATTTGAAAATTCTTTTCATGGTCCTGAGCATTGAGTATACCAGACCAGGCGATAAAAATCGCTAATAGCAGGTTCCTTAGGTGCATATTAGGTAGAAGGAGTTAAAAGTGACTTCCTTTACTAAGATAGTTATTTATTTAGAACCCAAGTCAGGAAGTCACTGGTGTGGACCTATAGTTAAAAGTAATTCTGATCTAATATGCTGTCGTTTCTTCTCTTTGTCCTGAAGAAAACGCTTATTTCATGAGTACCATAATTTGATTGTATGAGAGAGTTTGCCGGGATTTCGAACGAATAACCAATTCTAAGATTGTCTGTAGCTTCCAGCATCATATAAATTCCATAATGCTTCAAATCCCTTACAGTTAAACCACCCCAAACTTTTTCGTCTATCAAAGTACTGACATTGAATTCAGTTGAGATTCTTCCATCTACTACATATCTCATAAGCGACATCACTCTTACCAATGTATATGGAGCAGGCTCAAATGCGAGTCCACCTGTTAAGTAGTAGTGTCGCATGTATCTGGTGCTTTTTAAGGCACCATCATTCACATTGATATCCAATATTCTTGGAACAGACGCACCAACAAAATATTTATTGGTAATGTACATGGCACCCACTCCGAAGTTGGGTTTCATGAAATTGTCCAGGTCGGTATTCAGGCTTGGATCATCAACGAAATCAAGTTCCAGATTACTGAAATCATAACTGAAATTGATTAGTCCAGCCTGGAGACCCATGGCAAGTTTTGCTTCCTCGAAATTGATATTGTAGGAGTATGTTGCTTGTAATTCTGTATTGGTATTTACACCAAACTTATCCTGAAGAATAAGGCCTCCAACTCCAATTTTTCCATCTAAAATGGACTTTTGAGCTGTCAAAGTATGGGTAACCGGTGCTCCTTCAATTCCTGCCCACTGTAATCTGCTCATCAGACCAATTGAGAATCGATCGTATACGCCGGTATAGGCGGGGTTGATCATCAACTGGTTAAATTGGTACTGGCTGTAGAGTGGGTCCTGCTGGGCCCACCCTGCCAGTACACTAAGCCAAAATAATGCAGTGGTTGATATGATCTTTAAAGTCTTCATCGTTTCAAAAAGATATAGCCGGTAGTAACATTGTTTTTCCCAAGACTAATAGAATAGAAATAATTACCAGTGATCAACTCTTGGTTGTTAATCACATTTCCATTCCCCCTGAATACCCTGTCCTGGTTGTCATAGTTTTCCATTTGGAAGACCAGTTCACCAACACGGTTATAGATTTCAACTTTGTTATTTTCGTATAACTCAACATTCTCAATTCTAAGAAAATCATGTTTGCCATCCTGGATTGGAGTCACAACATTGATTACCCTGATTGGAGGTAGAGTTTCATCTGTGGAAGATTTGCCAATCACATAGTAGCGGCCCAATGCCAATCCGGCACTCTCAACAAATCCACTTTCAACTGAACCCGTCACGGTTTCTCTTCCGATATCATAAAATTTAGCAACATCAGAGGTGGCCTGAGCGATGGTAGCTTCTTCCTCATCTGCCAATATTCCTTCATTGACAATTGGCAGAACAATATTGCTACCCTGATAGGAATTATCTGTTAGGAGTTCCCAATATCTGAGATTAGATATAGATTCCAATGACCCGCCAACACCCTGCTCACTTTGCTCAGAAAAGGTTCGGATTCCAATCATTGGATTATCACCTTGCACATTTTTAAGCGTGACAGGGAGGTAGTTGGTTTCGTCACCAATAGGGTAAAATAACTCACCAACCCCCTGTCTATGCACTTCACCAATTATATATGATTCTTCAGAAGTTCCATTTAATATCACATCTGGTCCAAGGACTATTCTGGAGCCATCTTCAACAACCAACTTGCCACTTTCAAATTCCAGCGTACCATTGATTGTCACACTCTCCATCAGAATTTTATTTCCACCCCCAGCTAATATGAAATGGTCAAAATCCTGATCGTTGTGATTAATGACCTGATCTTCATCACTTGCAAAAACTACTTCACCACCTTCAGAAGTGTAGTTGCCCAGATTCATCCAGCTTCCAGAGATTCTTAGCTCACCACCATTAGTTAATGTTCCTTTGTTGGTGAGATTGCCATCTATTGAGGTTACCAGATCATTTGTAAGTGATACCGTACCTTCAATGACTACATCCTGTGTAAAACCCTTTCCAGTAATCAATAAAATGTAGATGACTGAAAAAGCTATTTTGCTTATTGTCATCTTATTCATTGTTATTGGAGTTGTTGTTCAATAAAGTGTAAATCGTATTGATTTGAGCTTTCATCTCAGCGATTTCACTCTGAGATTCACTCAATTCATTTTTCAGATCCTTAACCTCGGATGATTGTGCTTTCAATGCTTCAATTAGAAGAGGGATTAATTCACTTTGAGCGATTTGTCCATTCTCGTTAACCAGCTGTGGTAGATATTCTTTGATCAACTCATTATCCAAAGCATACTGATCACCATCTGTTACGGCTTCTTGCTGTAATAGTGCTTTTACATCTGAGGATTCAACTGTTTTCATTACTGAAGTACCGGCAGGAGTGAAGAATCTGCCATTTTCGATTACTACGTTTCCTTCTACCTTAAGCAATGCTTCCGGGTTAGTATAACCGTAAGTTTGAGGGTTAACCAGGTTTAAAGGTCTGAATTGAACAATGTTTCCATTTTCATCAAGATCCATTGACTTCTGAGCGAATTTCTCATATTTCAGTTCTTTCCACTCAGGTAGTTGATAGGCCTGGAAGTCGATATCATAATATCCTGAAGACAGTACGTAAGCGGTAAATTCACCAGACATTAATGGACTTCTATCAAAAGTGATTTCAAAAGAATCACCTATCTGCATGATATGATAGTTTTTGTCAATTTTTGATAACACATCTGTCTTAAGGCTTGAAGATTTTACTTCTAGTGTGTCTATTAATTCCTGATTGGTTACAGAATCATATTTGTGAATTACGATAGCTAAATAATCTACAAAGGATGTTTCTGGCTCTTCCAGTTGAATTTTTACTTTCACCTCTTCCAAATCCTCATTTATTGGAATTATTGATGATTGCAATCTTTCTAAGTACTTGTGAGCTTGTGCTTCAATGATGTTTGCTTCTCTTACATAGCCATCGCCATTATCAATGTAGAAGAATGGACAAACTGTTGGGAAATATTCAACTAGCTGATCATTGGTATTATTGATTCTAACCTGATTAGTTCCGGAAGAAACACTTACTTGTGTAAGTGCAGCATAGAAAGGAGTGTTTACATCAAAATAGGTAGATGTTGAAACCATATTGGTACTGTTCATCAGGATATAGTCACTGGTTCCTTCTGTTAAATCAAGCATAGTTCTGTTACCAGCCCGGAAAGAAATTCTATCGGTTGTGAACTGCATATCTGTATCTGTATCTCCTGAATGTTGCAGAATTTGACTCATTGCTACAGTACCAACTAGTCCAATTGTTCCAGAAGAATTGATGGTCATTCTTTGAGATCCGGTATTTACGTTATTGCCATCGGCTATTACAAATGTTCCTGCTGAATTGACTCCCGCAGAAAATGTATTATCTATTGTCAGGTATCTGATCGATGCTTCTTCACTGGCCGTTCCTGTGGATTCTAATTCGATTTGTGGAGTTAAGGACAATGCAGATTGTACTTCAAGGTTTGTACTTGGATCTGCAGTTCCCATGCCTACTCTATTAGTACCAATTCCAGGTCCCAGGTAAATTAGATCTGTTGTACCGTAAGTAACATCCCAAACTGGAGCTTGCCAGAAAGGAGCAGCACCAGCACCAGCTGATTCTAAGACATATCCTGCAGTACCAGCTCCATTTCCTACTTGCATTTCGTTATTAATATCGAGCTCAGCGTTTACACGCATTACATCATTGAAGTTTGAGACGCCATTTGAGGTGAAAAAGCTAGATACATCTAAATTTCCAGTAACAGAAGCACCAGCTACTCCGATAGACAATTTCGCATCTGCAGATGTTACATTAGTAGTGTTTCCTCCGGAATTCATAGCCAAAATAAGACTACCAAATCCACCAGGATTACCATCTGCTCCTCCTCTACTGAAAAAGATTCCTCCTTTGTATGAGTCTGAAGAAACAGAGGTATTGGATTTGAATCTGATACCTGCCATTGCATTCGTATTACTATTTAGATTCTGAATATCAATAAATGCCCCATCAGTGCCATCAACCGCTGCAACTGTTTCAGTAACATGAAGTGGGTTTTGAGGTGTTGATGTTCCGATTCCCACACTTCCTGTAGAGTAATATGCATCACTTCCGTTTGCTGTCCAAAGTCCTCCAGAAGGTACAGTTGCCCATGAAACAGAACTTCCATTTGTAGTTAGGAACCTTCCTGAGTTTCCTGATTGACTTGGTAGTTCCGCAAATTGCGAAAGGTCTACATTGACATTATTTGATCCTTCAAAAAGTCTTAGGAAGTTTCCAGACATTCCTCCAGATGTAAGCAATTCATTTGTGTTATCTGTGTCTACAGTGGACCATGACAAAGTCCCAGAGCCATTTGTGGTGAATACTTGTCCATTGGAACCGTCGGCATTTGGTAATTCCCACGAGACGTTTGAGGCAATGCTGGCAGGAGCCTGGAATGCTACATAGTTTGTTCCGTTAGAAAACTCTTCATCAAATCTAATTCCTCCATTGTCATCAATTTCATTTCTTCCCATGTGGAAACTGCTTGCTTGTACGAATACATCTGCTCGCTCTCCTTCTCCACTGGCACCAGCTTCTAGTCTGATGTTGCCCCCGGAAGTTGTACCGAAACCTGACTGAATTACTAAGTTTCTTCCAGCACTGGAGGAATTATCATCTACTGCAATGGTTGCTGGGTAAACTCCTGAATTGGCGAAGTGCACTCCTTCCTCATCAATGCCTAATATTTTGTTATCGAAATATCTGAATTCAGCAATGTCTGTTGGATAAGTAGTAGCAGGTCCCGAGTTTCTTCTATTAACAGTTAGTGTCGCATTGGCATTTAGATTATCTCCAGTTGAAGTAATAGAAACCGTTTGTTCAGAATCAGAATCAGAAGAGAATGCAGCAGCAGCACCCTGACCACTGTTTGTTAAGTCCAGAATCGGACCTGCATTCGTGATTGTTTGGGCAGTTGGGAATGAAAAGTCATCCGAAGCGTCAGTATCCCAAAGTGATACGTCTAGTCCAGTTCCACCTGAAATATTCAGGTTAGTTCCGTCGAAAGAAAGGTTTTGGCTATCAGTACCTGTACCATCCTGTAAACCAGCCAGGTCCACATCAGTGTCTCCACCGGCATCAGAAATTGTAAGTGTTGTACCACTAAAAGAGGCACCAGTGATTAATTCGTTTGTCGTGCTTGCATCGGCATCATTAGGAGAAGTTATGTATCCAGCATCATTAGTGAATGAACTAACAGCTGTTGGTGCTCCCGTTAGAGAAGAGTAAGCCCCATCAAAATCATCAGAAGCATCGGTATCCCAACCAGAAACATTAAGTCCTGTCCCACCTGAGATATTCAGGTTAGTCCCGTCGAAAGATAGGTTTTGGCTATCAGTACCAGTACCATCCTGCAAACCAGCCAGATCCACATCAGTGTCTCCACCGGCATCAGAAATTGTAAGTGTTGTACCACTAAAAGAGGCACCAGTGATTAATTCGTTTGTCGTGCTTGCATCGGCATCATTTGGAGAAGTGATGTAACCAGCGTCATTAGTGAAAGCTGAGACAGCAGTCGGTGCTCCTGTTAATGAAGAATACGCTCCATCAAAATCATCAGAGGCATCAGTATCCCAGCCAGAAACATTTAGTCCTGTTCCACCTGAGATGTTCAGGTTAGTTCCGTCGAAAGAAAGGTTTTGGCTATCAGTACCAGTACCATCCTGCAAACCAGCCAGATCCACATCAGTGTCTCCACCGGCATCAGAAATTGTAAGTGTTGTACCACTAAAAGAGGCACCAGTGATTAATTCGTTTGTCGTGCTTGCATCTGCATCATTAGGAGAAGTGATGTATCCAGCATCATTAGTGAATGAACTAACAGCTGTTGGTGCTCCTGTAAGAGAAGAGTAAGCCCCATCAAAATCATCCGAAGCATCAGTATCCCAACCAGAAACATTTAGTCCTGTTCCACCTGAGATGTTCAGGTTAGTTCCGTCGAAAGAAAGGTTTTGGCTATCAGTACCAGTACCGTCCTGTAAACCAGCCAGGTCCACATCAGTGTCTCCGCCTGCATCAGAAATTGTTAGTGTGGTACCGCTAAAAGAGGCACCAGTAATTAATTCGTTAGTAGCGCTTGCATCGGCATCATTAGGCGAAGTGATGTATCCAGCGTCATTAGTGAAAGAACTAACAGCAGTAGGTGCTCCTGTAAGAGAAGAATACGCCCCATCAAAATCATCAGAGGCATCAGTATCCCAACCAGAAACATTTAGTCCTGTTCCACCTGAAATGTTCAGGTTAGTACCGTCGAAAGATAGGTTTTGGCTATCAGTACCAGTTCCGTCCTGAAGACTGGCTAAATCAACATCGTTGTTTCCACCTGCATCAGTAATTCTAAGGGTAGTACCAGTTAATGAAGCAGCTGTGATTAATTCGTTGGTTGTGCTTGCATCTGCATCGTTCGGAGAGGTGATGTATCCAGCATCGTTTGTGAAAGCTGAAACAGCAGTTGGTGCTCCAGTAAGTGAAGAGTAAGCTCCATCAAAATCATCCGAAGCATCAGTATCCCAACCAGAAACATCTAGTCCTGTTCCACCTGAGATATTTAGATTAGTTCCATCAAAAGATAGATTCTGACTATCCGTACCAGTTCCGTCCTGAAGACTGGCTAAATCAACATCGTTGTTTCCACCTGCATCAGTAATTCTAAGGGTAGTACCAGTTAATGAAGCAGCTGTGATTAATTCGTTGGTTGTGCTTGCATCTGCATCGTTCGGAGAGGTGATGTATCCAGCATCGTTTGTGAAAGCTGATACAGCAGTTGGTGCTCCTGTTAATGATGAGTAAGCTCCGTCGAAATCATCACTTGCATCGCTATCATATCCAGTCAGGTCGGAAGCTACAAGGTATCCATTATTTGATACGAAGAAATCTACCGCTCCTTCTTCAAGTTGAGTATCTGTGAATACTGCTCCAGCTGGGACAGCCGTCAATACTGTTAAGCCATTAACCAGTTCACTATCATCAACAATATTATCACCATCGGCATCATAAATTGATTCCAACATGTCTCCACCACCACCAGCAGCGATTTCTCCCTGTAGTTCTTCCAGAGCAGCTTGTACTGTAGTGGAGGTAACACCATTAGCAGGGGTCACGGGAACTTCTGACGCTACCTGGTCATCAGTTCCTGTGCCATCCTGCAAGCTGGACAGATCTACGTCATTATTTCCTCCCGCGTCTGTAATTCTTAAGGTTGTCCCTGTCAAAGAAGCTGCTGTGATTAATTCGTTTGAAGCGTCAGCATCTGCATCATCCGCTGAAGTAATGTATCCTGCATCATTAGTAAAAGCAGTTACTGCCGTTGGAGCCCCTATCAATGCTGAATAGGTTCCATCAAAGTCATCCGAGGCATCTGTGTCCCATCCGGAAACATCGAGTCCTGTTCCGCCTGAGATATTTAGGTTTGTTCCATCAAATGAAAGGTTTTGGCTATCAGTTCCGGTACCATCTTGTAGAGTTGAAAGATCAACATCGTTGTTACCACCCGCGTCAGTTATTCTTAGTGTCGTTCCTGTTAGAGAAGCGCCAGTAATTAATTCGTTTGTTGCGTCTGCATCTGCATCATCTGCACTCGTGATGAAGCCAGAGTCGTTTGTGAAGTCACTTAAATTAGTTGGAGCACCAGATAGTGAGGAGTAGGCTCCATCGAAATCATTGGAGCTATCAGTATCCCATCCAGAGATATCAATTCCTGTTCCTCCAGAAATATTAAGATTGGTACCATCAAATGATAAATCCTGGCTATCTGTACTTGTTGACAGGCTAGATAAGTCAACATCATTGTTTCCTCCGGCATCAGTTATCGTCAAAGTAGTACCTGATAAGGTAGCACCGGTAATTAATTCATTAGTAGCATCAGTATCCCATCCAGAGATATCGATTCCAGTTCCTCCGGAGATATTCAAGTTGGTACCGTCAAATGATAGATCTTGGCTATCAGTTCCGGTACCGTCTTGAAGTGATGATAAGTCAATGTCATTATTTCCACCGGCATCTGTAATCCGCAATATATTGCCAGATTCAAGCGTGACACCAGTAATGAGCTCATTTGTCTCATCGGCATCTGCATCATTGGCACTGGTTACAAACCCTGCGTCATTGGTGAATTGACTTAAGCTGGTAGGAGCATTGGCTAATGAGGAGTAATCCCCGTCAAAATCGTCCGAACTATCAGTGTCGTATCCTGATAGATCTACTGAGGTCAGGTACCCATTGTTGCTAACGAAAGCATCAACTGCAGCTTCATCCAATTGAGTATTGGTATCAATTGCGCTGAGGTCGATGGTGCTTCCATTGCTAATTGTTAGGTTGGTGCCTGTCAGACTAATGTCTTGCAATTCGTTGGTAGCATCCAGGTCTCCTGTGTTGCTAATTTCTCCGTCAACAAGAGAGATCCCTGTGCCAGCACTGATATTAACTGAAGTCCTAAGTGACTGCCAGCTATTGTCGTGCCAGTAGTAGAATGCATTTTCGTCTACATCAAAAACAAGTAAGCCGTTATCTGAAGATGTAAGTCTTGAAATAAAGCTGGTTGCTGTTCTTTGAGCAGTGGTTAACTGTGGTATCATTAAGCCCTGGTCATTGTTGGGACTTACCAGATGGAGCACAGCATTTTGGTTGGGTGTCTCGATCCCGATTCCCATGGACTGTGAGAAGGCATGATGTCCAAACCATAGCAGGCATAGTGCCGGGATGAGGCGAGTGAGGCGTTTCATAAATTTGTTATTTTGGCTAAACTTAGTTCCCATCTCCCGTGTGGAGGAAATGATAAAGTAAATGTCAAATTTTAATTGCCTAAATCGCCTATCCACCCCGGGTAGTTTTTCGAAAAAACTTTCAAAAACCCACTTAATTAGCTGGAATCGAACTTTTTAAGAATACCGCTATTCTGTATTAAATTCTGCAATTTCAGCCTCTTCCTGCACGTCTTGTTGCTGAACATACTCGGTTTTCACCTCTTTATCCTGATATTTTTCTCTTCTCATAAGGATAGGTGGGGCTACAATTCCTGATGCAGCCAGTATCATAAGCATGATCATCATGCCGAGTTTCATGATTCGTTTTAATTTTTTCATAGGAGTACTTTGGCCCAGAATCCGGGCGTTAAAAAATTGAATGAGTGGGAGCGTGTCCTATGAAATACTTGAGTGGGTAGTTTTAGCTTCCTGGATCAGAAGTCTTTTTGATTTGATGTTTGAAATTACCGAAGCAATTCTCTCTGCAATTTGTTCCTCAGAAGTAACCTTATTAGAGATCGCCAATGATAAAAGCTTTGAGATCTTCCGAAAATCAGGCGTGAAAGTTTTTGTTTCAGCTTGACAAAAAGAGTGCGCTTTCTTGTCTGTGTTTTGCTGATAAGTTTGCTCAATCCGTATTTCAGAATAAGGAGCAAAAGGAACTCCTTCATGATTCACACCAATGATTCCAGTAAATAGTACAGCAGCCAGGATGAACCAAACCGGGTAGTTTCTGGAATTAATTATGTGATCAAGTAATTTCATTTCACTAAAATAACGTATTTGGATTAACCAAAGTTAAATTAATTGCTGTAAGGCAAACCCTGACCGAACCGAAACAATTTAATGACTGCACCGAAATATGTTCTGACCGGACTGAAAAAGTCTTTTGTCTAGAGTCTATTGTCTTTGATTTAATGATTGCCTTATCAGGCAAGAGATTAGTCTAAGTTTTTGAGAATGTGCTCTGCCAAGACTTTCGCAGCAGAAGGGTTTCTTCTGAACCACAATTCCGGTTCGATCATTTCTAGTTCAGAAATACAAAGCTCCTCCTGATTATTCCAGATGATATCTACTCTTGCATAAGAGGGAAGAGGGTCGCATGCCTTCACAGCATTGATTGCAAAGTTGATTTCTTCCTCATTAGGTTCATACTCATGTAATGTTCCACCAAAGTCATCTTGAACTCTAAAATCTCCTGGTTTTGCCTTTTTTAAAACTGCATGAGTGTACTTTCCTCCAAACACATTTAGAGATATTTCACCTTTTGTTACTACTAGCTCCTGAAACTCCTGGAGTAGCATGGCTTCATTTTCAATTAGTTCTTTAAATAGAGCTTCATGCTTTTCAATATTTGACGGATCCAGTTTATAGGTATGTCTGGCGGCACCTGCTATAGCCGGTTTTAAAATGAATTTGCTCCACCCTGTTGCTTCCGCAATAGTTGCCAAACTTCTGGTATCTCCAATTTCAATGAATTCTGTTGGTGGAATCCTAATTCCTTTTTCTTCAAGGTCTTTTAAATAATGCTTGTCAAGATTCCACTGAATTAATTCATATGGATTAATCATTTGTGTTTTGTCCTTAATTGAGAGTAACCAATTATTAAACTCTTCAAACCGATGAAAATAATCCCACGTAGATCTGAATACAACAGACTTTGTTTGTGACCAGTCGAAGTTGGGATCATCCCAGTTGGTTCTGGTTGTTTTCAATGAAAGTGCTTCCAGAGCTTCCGCAACAAGTCGATCTTCGTCCAGAATGTTTTGAACGTACTGATCTACTTCAGTTGGGTTTACATATCTGGTTTCTGTGAGTATGGTAACATCATATTTGGACATGCCCAAAACTCGAGAATTTGTGCAATATTTCTATTCGTTTCTTAAAATATTTGTTGGGTTGACTCTTGAGGCATTCCAGGTTTGAACAATTATTGAAATAAGGCAAAAACTCAAAAGAATGATAAAACTCAATAACATATCAAAAACCGATATTTCTGGTCTGTAATGGTGTTGAGCAAGGATTACTAAATCAAAGAAAAAGTAGGAAACTGGAAGTCCGAATAATACTGACCAAAACGCCATTTTCACAAACCCTTTTGACAACAAAAGAACCAACCCTTTAGAAGTAGCTCCAAATGTTTTGCGAATCCCTATTTCTTTCATTCTGATCTCAGTGGTGTAGATGGTCATTCCAAACAATCCCAGGCAACTTATTGTGATTGCCATAAAACCCACGTACCCAAATAACTTCATCATGTCAATGAGGAAGACATAATATCCAGCAATATGATCTGACATAAGCTGAGCATACATTTGATCATTTTCATTTAGTTCATTCCACTTCTTTTCGATTGCATGAATGGCACTGAGGTTGTCATTGGATTTTAACTTTACATTGGCGAATTGATAGTCATCTAGTTTTCTAAACATCATTGGAGGTATTCGATCCTCCAAATTGCAGGCTATGAAATCATTTATAACTCCAGCTATTGCAATATTTTTACCTTCGACGAAGAAGGTTTTTCCAATGATATCGGCTGGATTGTCGTATTCAAAATACTTCGTAAAGCGTTGGTTGACCAGCATTACTTGTTCATCATGCAGGTTTTGACCTTTCTCAAAATTGTTACCAGCAACTATTCCTATCTCGAAATTATTTAGAAAGGATTCATCAATGACCATATTGCTAATCAGGATTGAATCTCCGTTTCTTGGATCCACGGAAAGTGCGTAATGTTTGGAGCCAACACCAGGTAGGAAGTTTGAAAACGAAACACTTTCCACTTCTGGTAATTTGGTCAATTCACTTTTTAGTATTTCAGGATCGGTTCCTTTTAATGTGATGTTGAGGATGTTGTCTTTGTTGAAACCCAAATCATAGTTGACTGAGAAATTATATTGTTTGATAATGATAATGATGGCTAATATAAATATGCTGCTAAGAGCGAATTGTGTGATGATTAGACCTTTTCTGAAGTTTAGCTTTGAAAGTGTTTTAAGCCCTTTTGCTCCAGCCATTGCTTTTAATGAGGAGAGTCTTGAAAAGAATATAGAAGGAGTAGCTCCAGCAATTATTCCTGTGCCGATTGCAAATACCAGGAATAGTAGAATCAGCTTTGGAGTAAGTTCAAGGCTTAACATTTCGGAAGCCCGAGGCACGATTTCCAAAAATCCAGGTCTAATCGCAATGAATAGGCAGATACCCAGAAATAGGGATAAGCAAGCCAGAAACACTGCTTCTATTGTGAATTGAGAATAGATGGATCTGTTTGAAGCACCATTAAGTTTTCTCATTCCCACTTCCCTTGCTCTACCAAATGCCCTGGCCATTGAAAGGTTGGTATAGTTGAAAAGAGCCGACAACAATATCATAACCGCCACTCCAGATAGGATGATGATAGGAAGCATAATCATTTTTGGCCCAATCTGATCACTTAAGTCTTTACCAGGTACTATGCTGGTGATTTGTTGTAATTCAAATGTAGCGTAGAACTCTTCAGGATGTTTATAATAGTTAAGAGTGTTGTTTTCTAACCAGGTACTTACTTGTTGTTTTTGTTGGTTCTTTGGTATTCTGATGTAATTATAAAAGTTGTCAAGATTTCCCCAATCCGAGTAGTCAGAATTTACTCTGGATTGATTCTCCAGGCTTTGATAAGTACTGAGTGAGGCGATTACATCAAATTGGATATGAGAGAATTTTGGTGGGTTCTTTACAATTCCTTTTATATTAAATATTCCAATGTTTTCCAGTAAAATCGTTTTGCCAATTGGGTTTTCATTAGGAAAGACTTTGTCTGAGAATTCTTCTGATATTACAGCAGAAAATGGATCCACCAGAGCGGAAGCTTCGGAACCTTGTAGTAATTCAAAGGAAAGAAAGCCGAAAAAGTTCTCATCTGCATAAATGCCATTAATTGAGACTTGTTTTTCATTGGCCGTGACGTTTCCTCTGAGATTTCTTCCTAATTGAGTGATTTGAATTCCCGGAACCATTTCTTTCAATTGATCTCCTAAGGCTAATGGAGAGGTAGCTCTTTGATCGTAATTGTTACCGTTGAAATAGGCGCTGGAAATGACTCTATAGGTGTCATCCTTATGTTCTTGAAACTCATCAAACTTCAGGAGATCAGTGATCATTCCAATAACCAACAGTCCCGCTGACATTGCAACTGAAAGCCCAAATAGATTAATAAATGAAAATGTCTTATGTCTCAGAATATTCCTGCCTGCAACTTTTAAGTGGCTAAAGAGCAATTCCAATTGAACGATACGAATTGGTTTAGGACTTTTCAGAACACTAGGTCTGATCAGTTTAATGATTTCAAAAATGTAAATTCTGTTGGCCTTCGCTTTGCTGAATTTTGATGTGTTGTTAATATGGTTTTCAGCAAGATCACCTTGTAATTCCTCAAAGAGAGATTCTTTACAAATCCATTTGAAAAAGCCTTTAATGAGTTTTGGAGTTTTGTCCTTGTTGATCATGATTAATTGAGTATCGGGATGAGTTCCCACATTTGTTGTTTGAGTTCTTTTGATTCTTTTAGTGCAGATATTCCAGAGGCAGTCACTTCATAATATCGCTTTCTTCTACCACCTCGTTCCGGAGTAGGATCTCCTTGTTGTGATTGGATGTATCCTTTTTCATCAAGACGGGTTAATGCCGTATGTAGAGCTCCCCGACTTATATTCCGATTCATTCTTTTCTGAATTTCAGATTGTATTGTTACTCCGTAAGCGTTTTCGCCAAGGATCATAATACTTAACATCACTACCTCCTGAAATTCACCAAGATTTGTACCTTTCATCTATTTAATTCTTAAATGGAGAATAAATATAATGAATATATAATTCTTAAATGGAGAATAAATTGAAAAATGAGTTTTTAAGCCCTTAATATCGATAGAAAGTTTATCCCAAGAATGAAATCAACACTCCAGCTGCAACAGCAGAACCAATTACTCCGGAAATGTTACTGGCCATGGCGTATTGAAGTAAATGGTTTGAAGGATCGTGTTTGAGTGCGATCTCATTTGCTACCCTGGAGGCCATTGGAACTGCACTCAGTCCTGTGGCACCAATGAGCGGATTGATCTTCTTTTTGCCGAATAAATTGTAAATCTTAACCGCGAAAATTCCTCCGGCGATTGAGATTGCAAAGGCTATAAATCCTCCTACAATGATCATCAGCGTCTGACTATTCAGAAATGCTTTTGCTGTCATAGTAGCTCCAACAGATAGTCCAAGGAAAATGGTAGCTGAGTTCAAGATTGTATCTGAAGCTGCCTTGTAAAGTCTTCCTGTGATTGATCCTAATTCCTTAACCAGGTTTCCAAACATTAACATTCCAAGCAGCGCAACTGAAGATGGTACTATAATCGCAACTAAGGTGGTGATTGCAATTGGAAATGCAATTTTGAGTGCTTGCATATTCTTGATTGGTCTCTTGCTTGGAAATTCCTTATCCTGCTTTTTCATATTGATCAGGAGTTCCTTTTTAGTCATAGTGAGCCTTACTACGAATGGAATAATTACTGGTACCAATGCCATGTAGGAATAGGCTGCAATTGCAATTGGTCCTAGTAGGTGAGGAGCAAGTTTTATTGTTGTATAGATCGCTGTTGGTCCATCTGCACCACCTATTATTCCCAGCGCTGCAGCTTCTTTAAGAGTAAAGTTCAAAGCAACTGCTGAGATTAAGACTGTGAAAATTCCTATTTGAGCGGCTGCTCCAAAAAATGCTAACCTCAGATTTCTCAACATTGGACCAAAATCTGTTAATGCACCAACACCTAGAAATATAATTGGAGGTAAGAATCCTGTCTTGATTAGAGCATAGTAAACAAAATTCATAATGCCATAGTCCTTGGCTATGGTTAGTAGCTCCGTTCCTTCGGGTACTTTGTCAACACTCATTCCACCACCTGGAAGGTTTGCCAATAACACACCAAATGCAATCGGCACCAACAATAATGGTTCATATTGCTTTTTGATTCCAAGGTATAGCAAGAAAAACGCAATCAGAATCATTAACAGACTTGCCGGATGCTCAAAGAAGTCCCCTAGGGCCGTCATTTGATAAAGCTTTTCTAATAGCCCCATCAATTCAGCTTAAATAAGACATCATCATCCAAAATATCATCTCCATCAGAGAAACAGATTTCAGCAATTACACCACTAACTTCCGACTTAACAGCATTTGAAACCTTCATCGCCTCAATGTAACAGACTATATCACCCACATTGACCTGGTCACCGATTTTCTTTGCCTGCTCTCCGGAATCCTTAGTTAGGAATACAGTCCCTTCAAGAGGAGCTATGATTTCAGAAGTAGATGCGCTTCCGTTTGGTGATGTTACCGCTTGAGGTTCCTTTGGAGTATCACTTACAACTTCACCCGTTGGTTGCTCATCATAAGAAACATGAACTCTAAATTTCTCACCATTTACATCAATGTTCATTGTTTTAGGTTGAGATGGAGCTGCACTTGTTGATGATGGAGCTGATTCGGCTGGTTTGTCTTTTTCAGCTTTCCTCAGAGCAAGATCCTGCTCGAATGCTTTTTTTGCTTTACCAGACTTGTAGTCTATGTATTGCTGTGGGTGAAGCGCGTATTCCAATAATTCTTCTTCGTCTTCACCAAGATCCCATCCTTTATCGGCCATTTCTTTTCTCAGGTCATCCAACACATCCGGAACCAGTTCTTGTGGATCTCCTTCGAAGAATTCTCTACCTTGTTCTTTGGCTAAGTTCTGTAATTCATCAGCCACGGGACCAGGTACTTTTCCTGATTTACCAAGGATCATGTCCCAGGTATTATCATCGAGTAATGACCATCGTTCTTTCCCTTTCATCATTTGCATAACGTTTACCAGTCCGGCATTTTTTACATACTGACTGAAAGGAGTCACAAGAGGAGGATTACCCATCATTGGCCAGATATGCTCTACTTCTTCAAATAAAGCAATCAGCAATTGATCCTGAGTAACTTCTGACTTGCCATTCTTTGCCATCCATTTATTCAGGCTGCTCAGGTTTTTCTCTAGATCGGCCATCAAACTACCCATCATTCCTCCTGGTAGTCCAGGGCCAATGAGAAGGGAATTCATCAGTCTGTTTCTTGGATTGATGTAGTAGCCCAGGAAGTCGTCTATAAATTCCTGCGTTAAAGACCTTGCTTGCATATAGGCCTTCATATTGACATCTGGTACATTGAAACCAGCATCTTTCAGCATTGCATGGATAGTCAGAACATCGGCATGAACTGTCCCCCATGAAAGAGGTTCCATAGCAACATCTATAATATCCGCACCAGCTCTTGCTGCTTCCAGTGATGAAGTCACAGAAAATCCCGGACCAGAATGCCCATGATATTGAACCAGAATGTCTGGCTTTATTGCTTTCACACCCTCAACAATTTTACCAATAGAAACAGGTCTTCCAATTCCTGCCATGTCTTTGATGGCAATTTCGTCAGCACCCATGTCTATTAGCCTGCCAGCCATATTGACAAAGTAGTCTACTGTGTGAATATCTGAATAGGTAATGCATAGTGCGGCCTGAGCGACCATTCCACCTTTTTTAGCATAATCAATGCTCAGCTTTAGGTTGTTGGTGTCATTCAATCCGTCAAATGATCTGGAAATATCCGTACCCTGAAGTTTTTTCACTTTGAACATCAGTTCCCGTACATCTTTAGATACGGGATACATTCTAAGGGCATTTAATCCTCTTTCCAACATTTGAGTTTGGATGCCTGCATCGTTAAATGGTTGGGTCCATTCTCTGACAGATTTATTAGGATTCTCTCCATATAATAAATTGATCTGCTCAAATCCACCACCGTTTGTTTCAACTCTTCTGAAACAACCCATATCTACTATAGGTCCTGCGATTTTAGTTAGTTGATCTACTCTTGGCATGTATTTGCCAGATGATTGCCACATGTCGCGATATACAAGGCATAAACCAATATCTCTTCCCATGATTTTTAAAGTTTTTCGATTTTTTGAATGCGAGCTTGTCCGTCACTTACAGATTCAACTGCTGCAGAAATGGCTGCTAATTTTTGCGGGCTAATATTTTGAGTCAGGGTAGGTTCCTTGCTAAAATATTTGTTGATGATAATGATCAATATGTTGCCAATAGCCACAACAAGGGCCAGGACAATAAAAACTGTGATCATACCAATCATTAGCAGACTAAGTGCTGATTCCAGATTGTCTCCCATTGAGTTAATGTTTACCAGCACTTAAATTACACGATTTTGCGAGAAAAAAGAATGATTGTTGTCACTGGTTGAGGTAGAGGTTGATGAAATAATTGTTAAAATGTGATAAATGTTACATTTTAGCTTTGTTTGAATCAGAATCGTTATGAAGGTAGAGATTAACAAGTTTGATTTTGAAAGTGATAAAATACTTTCCTCCTTATCTTCCGAGCACAGGCATCTATTCCTGGAATATGGAGAAGAGCTAAATTTCAAGAAAGGGAAGCTGATTTTTTACGAGGGAGGTATTCCTACAGGGGCCTTTTTAGTTGAAAGTGGAAAGGCTAAAATTTATAAAACTGGATTAGACGGGAAGGCACAAATATTCTACATATACAAGACTGGAGATCTATTAGGATACCATGCGCTTCTGTGCAATGAGAAATATGAGGACTCTTGTGAAGCAATAGAGGACTGCAAGGTATTGTTCATTAGTAAAGGTAACTTTGAAAGATTGATAGCTGAGGTTCCTGTGTTGAATCAGCTTTTAATTCAGAATATGAGTCATGAGTTTGGAGTGCTTGTAAACACAATAACCGTTTTGGCCCAGAAGCCTTTGCGAGAAAGGTTAGCTCTTTACTTATTGATTCTGCAAAATAGGTATTCCAAAGAAAATGGGGATATTTCATTGCCAAGAGAGGATTTGGCCAATATTGTCGGTACTGCCAGAGAGAGTCTTGGTAGATTATTAAAGGAATTGAGAGAGGAGAATTTAATTGAGATACATAATAAGACTATCAAAATCATTGAAGAAAAGAAGCTACTCAAGATTGCTAGTTCTCAATATGTATAAGTTGAAAGAAAAGAAAGCGAATTGAGATTTCAACCCGCTTTCGGGCTTTACACACTCCAGTGAAAATTTATTTCTTTGATAACAAGCCTTGTGTTAATGAAAGTTGAAGTACCGGATGTTTTTCATAGTGATTTTCCTCAGGATGGTTAATAACCTGAAGTAGAGTCATCTCTATTTTTCCTTGTCGATTAATCTCATGTCCAACTCCAAGAGACAACCAGTTTCGATCAAAATCAGAATGCCCAAAACCACTATTCATTCTAATCCATAGTTCTTCCATAAACCTGACATAAGCCTTTCGGGAAATCTTTTGTTGCAACCCAAATTGATATCGGAATCTGTTGGAAAATTTGAAATTGTGATTTTCTGCAATGGCCGTTGACTTCTCTTCAAACCTATGCTCCAGCCTAAATCTGAATGAAAACTTATGCTTTGAGTCGCTTTCTCTCAGTACAATTTGTTCCCATATATTGTGCTCTTTGATACCCTGAGACCTTGCTCTGTTTTGGAGATTTTTAATGAAACTATATCCGGAACCAATACTCATTTTTTCCTTAAGCTTATAACTCGCGTAAGGCCGTAATATCAGTTGATCTCCGTTTTTAAGGAAGTTTGCTCTTCTAGAATGTAATTCATTTCCTATTGACCAATTGTTATTTACTTCCACATTCAGGTTTGTCATGAACCATATCGCCGGACTTGGGTCATCGGTTTGTGCCAGTGCGTTCCACGATTGGAAGCACAGTATCGTAATTGTCGCTTTGATAAAAATCCACTGCATAATCAATTACTTTTAGTACTCATAGGGCCTAAAATTTTGAGAATTGGAACGGAAAAGATTATTCCATGCCGTTCCAATATGTAAGGCTCCAGTTTTTGGAAGATTGATTCAGCTAAACTTTCATTGACTATCAGTATGACCAGACTACTTCTGGTGATTGGAAGGAGTCCCTCAGATAGTGTTTCACCTGTTTTTGTGCCCTTTCCTCTAAAAATCTCCAGTGCAGTATATCCATTTACACCAAGACTTTCCAATTGACCCAATAACTCCTCTAAATAAGAATTTGAGATGATAATTTCTACTTTCTGTTTCATGACTATACTTATTTAGGTCCAAAGGATTTGAATGATATAATAGTAAAATGGAATACCAATTGAGATGTTAAATGTGAAGGTGATCCCGAGTGACATTGGTAATAAAATGCTCATATTGGCTTGAGGTACTGCCATCCTCATAGCTGCTGGTACCGCAATGTATGAAGCACTGGCTAATAGAACAGTTTGTAGCAAAGCATCACCTTTGCTATATCCCAGTATGAATGATAAAAGGATTGCCAGAAGGCCAATAATAGGAGGGAAAAATGAAGCGAAGGAAACTACAAATTTGCCTGTCTTTCTAAGTTCTTTTATTCGTCTGGCTGCCAATAGTCCCATGTCTAGCATGTATAGACTGAGCATCCCGAAAAAGATTTCATTTACAAATGGCTTTAATTCCTTTTCTCCAGCTTCTCCGGCGATGTATCCGATAAACAAACTACCAATTAATAATAATACAGAGCCATTGAAGAAAGCTTCCTTCAAAATTGGTTTTAACCCTGACTTGTGTTGTAGCTCAGGTGTATCAGACTTTCTATTTAGCCGTATCAGAAGTAATCCTGCAATGATGGCTGGAGATTCCATAAGCGCCATACCAGCAACCATATATCCGCCAAAAACCTCACCTTGAGATTCCAGGAAAGCTGTAGCCGTTGCAAATGTTACAGCAGAAATGGACCCATAGGTAGCAGCAATTGCACCAGCATCGTATACGTTTAGTTTTCTTTTAAGAATATAAAATAACCCAAAAGGGATCAAAAATGAGCCAATAACACAAACAGCCATTACGAGTAGGACTTGTCCGTTGAAACCGCTGTGGAATAATTCTTCTCCTCCTTTTATTCCAATATCAAATAGGAGATATATACTTAGGAATTTGGCTATTTGAGGTGGGATTTCAAGGTCAGATTTGACAAAGATGGCAATCATGCCAAGGAAGAAAAACAATGTCGCGGGATGCGCAAAGTTTTCCAGAATTGCATATAAATTCATTGTTGTTTGCTTTAGGAAATTTTAAAAATGATAGTATAACCCCTCCTTGGAGATGTCAGGGAAGTCCTGATAAAGGGGTGTTTGAATTCTGATTAGGTAGAATTCTTAACAATCGATTTTTAAGGAGCAAAACAGAATGAAGAGCGCAACATTTTGAATAGAGAAATTAGATGTTGACCCTTGGTTTTGATTAAGTGTACTAAAAGCGAAATTGAAACGAACCCAATTGGATTGATCAGCTTCACTGTCGGAGGATGACGAAAGATTTTCAAGCCAATCTTTACCTTCCTCTTTTTCTTTGAGTTCTTCCCTCTCCAGTTCCCTGCCCTCAGCTACTTCCTCTTGTTCAATAAACAAGTGGTGAGTATCTGTTATAGTCAGTGACCCAAACAGGATACCGGAAAGGATGTATAATATGATCTTTGAACGAATCACTACGCAAATAGAATTCGAATCTTCAAAAGAAAACAGAACATAGGATCAATAAAAATGTGATAAATGTTACATTTTTTGAGGAATAAGAAAGGTATTAGATTTGTTAACCTAACATTTAATATGGAAGTCCCGTGGCAGAAATAATAGTACACCACAACATATCTGATTTATATAAAACACTGGGGTTATCTCTTGATGAGGAAATTGACTTTACCGTGATGAGTATTCCTGATATTCATCCAACAATCCCATTTAAATCTCCACAGCTGAGAGCAGACTACTTTTCATTTATTCTTACTAAAGAAGGCTCTGGCACATACTTTTTGGATGATAATAGATTTCCATATGGTTCTGGTACCTTTTATTTTACAAATCCTGGTCACTTGAAATCATATGAATTGGATGATGCCAAAGATGCCTTGATCATTACACTGACTGAGAAATTTTTACAGGAGAATATTAATCAGGACATATTTAATGAATTTCCTTTTCTACTTGCAGAGATTGTTCCTCCCAAGGAATTATCAAATGAAGACTTTAAAGGGTTTGAATTGCTATATCAACAAATTGTAACGGAGTTTGGAAGCACTTCCACTTTTAAGAATAAGATACTGGGTAATCTTTTCGGAATTCTATTATTGAAAGTTAAAGAGAAATTTTGGTCTGAATACGATCCGATTGAAGAGGGGAACAGAGATTCTCAAATTGTGAAGTCATTTAAACAAATTCTGGAAAAGCGCTTCAAAGAGATACTAGATAATCAACAAGCTAGCGGCAAACTTCAAGTTCAGGAGCTTGCTGAGGAGCTAAGTTTGCACCCCAATTACCTGAATGCAGTTATCAAAAGTAAAACCGGAAGAACAGTCAATGATTGGATTACCCAAAGGACCCTTTCGATAGCAAAAACCTTATTGAATAACACTTCATCTTCATCAAAAGAAATCGCTTACCAACTCGGTTTTAGTGAACCTACCCATTTTAGTAGGTTCTTCAAGAAACACACTGGTCATACCCCTAATGAATTCAAGAAATTGGATGTCAAATAACCAATCTTTGAAATTGGTCATTTTTCGTATGATTTAGGTTGTCAGCAGTCGCACTAGTATCCTGAGATTTGTTCCTGTAACAATTAGAATTATAGAAATATGAATTTATCAGGAAAAGTAGCCATAGTCACAGGCTCAAATACAGGAATAGGTTTTGAAGTTGCACTCGATTTGTATCAAAAGGGAGCTAAAGTATATGTTGCTTGCAGGAATGAAGAGAAAGCTCAGGTGGCAATTGAAAGAATGAAGCAAACAGAAGGATCAGGAGAGTTAGTTTTTGGTCACCTGGATTTATCCAGTCTCGATGCTGTGAAGCAATTTGTGAATGAAGTTTCAAACAAAGAATCCAGATTAGATTATTTGGTCAACAATGCAGGAATAATGATTCCACCACCATCTAAGACTGCAGATGGATTTGAAATACAGTTTGGAGTGAATTTCATTGGTCACTTTGCTTTAACTGGATATTTGTTTTCTCTGTTAAAAGAAACTCAAGGCTCCAGAGTAGTCACAGTAAGTAGTATTGCTCACAGAAATTCGGTAATTGATTTTGACAATTTCAGATTAGAAAAAGAATACAATCACTGGAGGGAATACGGACAAAGTAAATTGGCTGATATCATTTTTGCTCTTGAACTGGATAAAAGGCTAAAGAGCAGTGGGTCTCATATTCTGTCATTAGCGGCACACCCAGGCTTTAGCAAAACTGACTTGCAGAAATATATGGATAAGGACATGCTTGCCTCTCTTGAATTAATGACTGCCAAAGATGGGGCTCTACCAATTCTGGCTGCTTGCTTAAGACAAGATGCAGAAGGAGGTCAATACTGGGGACCAGACGGACCAAATGAGCAAAAAGGTAAACCGGCTTTGGCGAAAATTGATGAGGCAGCTTTAGATGAGGAGTTGAATGTGAGACTTTGGGATTGGGCTGAGGAGGTTACTGGGGTGGTTTTCTGATTGATAAAATTCATGTAGTGGTCTTAGCGGGATGCTAAGACCAGTACGCGGACAATTATTATGTTCAATTCGAGCAACTGTTGTTATATAATTCCACTAATTGACTAACCTCTTTCAATTGCTTTTCAGCAAGTGCTTCTGTTATTTCACTGCAACCAGTAAAGTAATTTATCAAGGCCTTTCTTTTCAATCCCAATAACCCTTGGTCTGCTCGAACGAAAAAATTATCATTTTCTTTTTTCAACAATGCCATAGAACACAGGATATTGCTGTCTTGATCAAACCACTCAAGTTCATAGTGACTTAAAACACCCTTTTGTTTAGTTCTTAGAAAATGTTGTTCTCCTTTAGAATCAATGCGGTACTTTGTATTTATCAAAGCTGGTTTAATCGAGAATTCTGTATGTTGATTAAGCCAAAAACTTTCGAAAACTGCATCCTTTGTTTTGAATGATGATACCTTATTCCTCTTAAACTTCTTCTTGGTCCCTTTTGAATCAGTAATCCTTATTTTTTTGAAGAAATCCCTGCTACCAAAACCTTCCTCTTTGATATACCTCACCGTGCCATAAATGGTATCATTTGTATTTAATACCAGGTAATCTGACATAGAATCATTCTGAGCCAAAAGAATTGCAGGTGAGAAAAGCAGCAATAATTTGATTTTAAGGAAGCGTAATCCGGAATCCATTTCTTTCAAGTGATTATTGGTAGTTCATTGAACGGATTTTTGATGCCTTTTGATTTGCTCCAAAATTTTGTGATGCTGTATTTCTGTAAATCAGTTGAAGCCAGGAACCAAAATTTTAAGTATTACTCGATGCTAGCGATGTTATTCAAGCACTCTTCAAAATAGTAATCGTATTAACAAAGCTGCAACCAGTGCTGTCCCATAATACCTCAAAACCTTCACCCGATTAATATGATCCATCCACCATAACACGATCCACGGTTGATACAATCCAAGAATTATTGTAAAAATTAAAAAATAGATGAGCCAGTTGAGAATTACTGTCATGTAATAAAAAACCCTGAGGTGGATTCCTCAGGGTTTGTATTTTATAGTGTTCTTTTAACTTCTCGTTCTTCGAATCCTTCTATGACATCTCCCACTTTGATGTCGTTGAAGTTTTTGATGCTGATACCACATTCAAAGCCTTGTTTCACTTCAGTTACATCGTCTTTGAATCTTCTCAGCTGGTTAATCTCACCAGTGTAGGTCACTATACCGTCTCTGATAAGTCGTACCTGATTGTTTCTCTTCACATAACCATCTGTTACATAACAACCAGCTACTGTACCTACTTTAGATATCTTGAAGACCTCTCTAACCTGAATGTTACCAGTGATAACTTCCTCAACAGTAGGAGCAAGCATACCTTCCATCGCATCCTTCACATCGTTGATCGCGTCATAGATGATAGAGTACAATCTGATTTCGATTTCCTCATTCTCTGCGATTTTTCTAGCGCCACCTGAAGGTCTCACCTGGAAACCAACGATAACCGCATCAGATGCAGAAGCAAGTAGTACATCAGATTCAGAGATTTGACCTACTGCCTTGTGAATGATGTTCACTTGAACCTCATCCGTAGAAAGTTTCAATAATGAATCTGAAAGTGCTTCAACTGAACCATCCACGTCACCTTTAACGATAACATTAAGTTCTTTGAAGGTTCCAATTGCAAGTCGTCTTCCAATTTCATCAAGTGTGATGTGTTTCTTAGTTCTGATGTTCTGCTCTCTGAGAATCTGCTCTCTTTTGTTAGCAATTTCTCTCGCTTCACGATCAGTATCCATCACGTTGAATTTATCACCGGCCTGAGGTGCTCCGTCAAGTCCCAGCATCTGTACTGGTGTTGAAGGCCCTGCCTCTTGCATACGCTTACCTCTGTGATCCGTCATGGCTTTTACCTTACCAAAGTAAGATCCTGCAAGCAATACATCTCCAACTTTCAATGTACCACCCTGTACCATGATTGTAGTAACATAACCACGACCTTTATCAAGTGTAGCTTCAATTACTGATCCGGTAGCGTTTTTGTCTGGATTAGCTTTTAGCTCAAGTAGTTCTGCTTCAAGAAGTACTTTCTCTAGAAGTTCATCAATACCTTCTCCGGTTTTTGCTGAAATTGCCTGGCACTGGTATTTACCACCCCAGTCTTCAACAAGTATGTTAATACCAGATAATTCTTCTTTGATCTTATCCGGATTAGCGTTTGGCTTATCAATTTTATTGATTGCAATGATAATCGGCACACCAGCTACCTGAGCATGGTTGATTGCTTCTTTAGTTTGAGGCATCACATTATCATCCGCTGCAACAACAATAATTACAATATCAGTAATCTTCGCACCCCTGGCTCTCATCGCTGTAAACGCTTCGTGACCAGGTGTATCAAGGAATGCAACCCTTTTACCAGTTTCGGTTATTACGTCATAAGCACCAATGTGCTGTGTAATACCTCCGGCTTCACCTTCTGTAACCTTGGCATCTCTAATGTAGTCAAGTAGTGATGTTTTACCATGGTCAACGTGTCCCATGATGGTCACAATTGGAGCTCTATCCTGAAGATCCTCATCATTATCTACCTCTTCAACAACTTCGGTTTCATCCTCAGCAGTTGTGAATTCAGCATCATATCCAAATTCATCAGCAATGATAGTGATTGATTCTGCATCAAGTCTTTGGTTGATCGAAACGAACATACCAAGACCCATACAAGTAGAAATTACATCGTTAACAGAAACATCCATTAAACTTGCCAAGTCACTAGCAGAGATAAACTCTGTTACTTTTAGCTTCTTAGCATCCTCCTGCTGTTGAAGTGCAGCTTCTTCTGCAGCTTCAGCTTGAGCGGTACGCTTTTCTTTTCTGTATTTAGATCTGTTCGCAGCACCACCTTTTGCTCCACCACTCAGTTTTGCAAGTGTTGCCTTAATCTGATCCTGAATTTCCTTATCTGAAAGTTCTTCAGTTGACTTTGGTTTTCTTGAAGGTCTTTTTCTGTCTCCGCCCTGATTTCTTCTATCAGGTCTTCCACCTTGTCCAGGTCTTCCACCTTGACCTCCTCTTTGACCTCCCTGGCCTTGTCCTTGTCCCTGACCTTGTGCGTCAGAACCAATTCTTTTTCTAGGACGCTTTTTCTTGTCCTTATTTTTATCGTCAGAAGATGCTACTGGCTTAGCCTTTTTCTTGTCGGCAGGAAGTTCAATTTTACCAAGAACTTTTAGTCCGCCAAGTTGTTCAGCTTTTGCTTTGATGACTTTATCACCTTGCTTTGGTGCTTCTTCTTTTGGTTTCTCTTCTTTAGGAGCTTCTTCTTTCTTAGGTTCCTCAGGTTTTGGTTCTTCCTTCTTCGCTTCTACCGGAGCAGGCTCTTCTTTTACTTCTTCCTTCTTCGGTTGCTCTTCAACCTCTTTAACCTCAGATTCCTTTGGAGCTTCTACTTTAGGTTCCTCTTTCTTAGGTTCCTCCTTAGCAGGCTCTTCTTTCTTAGGCTCCTCTTTAGCAGGCTCTTCTTTTGCTTTACCCTGGTCGAGATCGATTTTCCCAACTACTTTGATACCCTGCAATTTAGGTCTTTCAGAAACTGGCTCATCTTCCTTCTTCTCTTCAACCTGTTTTTCTTCCGGCTTTGCTTCCTCTTTAGGAGATTCAGTCGCGGTAGGTTCTTCAGTAGTGCTGGAGTTATCTGTAATTCTTATTTCCTCATCATCCTTTTTAGGTTGAGCAGGAGCCTCATCAGTGGCTTTGATTACAAGATTATCTGTATGCTTGGACCCAATGGTAATTTCAGACGCCTCTTCCTTATCAAGGGCAGAGTCGGCAAACTCTTTTGAGAGCATGTCGAGCTGCTCCAAGGTTATCTTGGAGTTAGGGCTTGCATCTACTTCAAAGCCTTTCTGAGAAAGAAAGTCCACAATGGTACTTCTACCAACATTGAGCTTTCTTGCTACCTGACTTAATCTCATAGTTCTTTCCTCTGCCATATATTACTTATTGATTCGCTTTATTCTTTACTCTTTATAAATAGGTTGTTGTTTATTCGAATTCTTGTTTCAGGATATTAAGGACGTCTTCTACTGTTTCATCTTCAAGGTCTGTTCTTCTTACAAGATCATCTTTAGTAAGTGCAAGAACACTCTTAGCAGTATCAAGGCCGATTCTGTTTAATTCTTCAATTACCCAAGCCTCGATTTCATCGCTAAATTCAGTCAACACTACGTCTTCCTCTTCGATTTCATCCAATTCTCTGAATACATCAATTTCGTATCCAACCAATTTGCTCGCTAATTTAATGTTTTGTCCACCTTTTCCAATGGCTAATGACACTTGATCTGGCTTTAAAAACACTGAAACTCGCTTATTTTCTTCTTCTAGTTTAATACTCTGGATTTTTGCAGGACTTAATGCTCTTGCAATAAATAAATCCAGGTTATCCGTGAAGTTGATTACATCGATGTTCTCGTTTTGTAATTCTCTTACAATACTGTGAATTCTTGATCCCTTCATACCCACACAGGCTCCTACCGGATCAATTCTGTCATCATAAGATTCAACTGCCACTTTTGCTCTCTCTCCTGGCTCTCTAACCACTTTCTTAATAGTGATCAAACCATCGTACACTTCAGGTACTTCACTTTCGAATAATCTCTCAAGGAAAGTAGGAGATGTTCTTGATAATACAATTCTTGGATTACCATTGTGCATCTCTACTCTGTGTACAATTGCTCTCACAGAGTCACCTTTTCTATATCTGTCCTTACCAATTTGTTCCATTTTTGGTAAGATCAATTCGTTTCCTTCACCGTCGATAAGTAGGATTTCTCTACTTAGAGTCTGGTAAACTTCACCTACAATGATTTCACTTACAAGATCCTTGTACTTTTGGAATAAGATATCCTTCTCAAGGTCCTTGATCTTCTGGATCAGAGTCTGTCTTGCAGTCATTACTGCTCGTCTTCCGAAATCTTCTAGTTTGATCTCTTCCGCTACTTCCTCACCAATTTCAAAGTCAGGCTCAATTTTTCTTGCATCAGTTAAGCTAATTTTATCATAGTCCCAGATGTCCTCAGAGTTGTCATCTACGATTTCTCTGAATCTCCAGATCTCTAAATCACCTTTGTCTGCGTTGATGATGATGTCAAAGTTGTCATCTGTTTCGTATTTCTTACGAATCATTGTTCTAAACACATCCTCTAATATGCGGATCATGGTAGGACGATCTACATTCTTATTTTTTGCAAACTCTGCAAACGACTCAATTAAATTTCCAGTGTCCATTCTACTTAAATGATACTAATACGTTTGTTTTCTTAATACTAGAAAGTGGTATGTCCTTTAATTCCACTTCCTTTCCTTTCTTATCTTTTTTAACCTCGATCTGAATTACATCATCCGAGATTCCTTTTAGAACTCCATTGTTCTCGCCTCCATCATTCAAAAGAACTTTCACGTTTCTTCCAACATTCTTCTGATACTGGCGAGGAATCTTAAGTGGGTGTTCCAAACCTGCAGACGTTACTTCTAATGTGTATTTGTCTGCAATCAAATCTTCTTCTTCAATTACATTAGCCACTTTTCGGCTAACATATGCGCAGTTGTCAATTGACAACCCATTATCTCCATCCAGAATGATAACCAGTTTATAACTCCCTGGTGATCCTTTGTAAATGACATCTATTAGGAACAGCTCCTTCTTCTCCTCAAGAACCCCTTCTACTATCTTTTCAACTATGTTTTTTATCTGCTCCACAAAAAATCAATAACAATAAAAGAGGGGACTTTTGTCCCCTCAATCCAAATGGTATATTTGCACTGCAAAAGTAGTGGTTTAATATTTCCAAAACAAATAATACGAAATATTGCAGCCGTTACAGGAACATTTTGGAGGTTCTATCGTCATAATATCTTTGTTATAAATTTTTCGGCTAAGCAATAAACAATGAGGCCAGGATTAAAAATCTACAATTCCCTTTCTAAGGAAAAAGAAATTTTCGAACCGTTAAACGCACCTTATGTGGGTATGTACGTCTGCGGACCTACTGTATACAGCAATGTGCATCTGGGGAATGTTCGAACGTTTATGAGTTTCGATGTGATTTACAGATATCTGAAGCATTTGGATTTCAAAGTGAGGTATGTGAGGAATATCACTGATGTTGGACACTTGCAAGGGGATGAGGATGATGGTGAAGATAAGATTTCCAAAAGAGCTAAGCTAGAGAATCTGGAGCCAATGGAGATTGTACAGAAGTACACCAATGATTTCCATGATGTGATGGCGATGTTTAACATTTTGCCTCCTGATATCGAACCAAGCGCAACAGGTCATATTATCGAGCAAATCGAAATGACAAGAACGTTGTTGGAAAAAGGATTGGCTTATGAAGTTGATGGGTCTGTTTACTTTGATGTTGAGGCTTACAATAAGACTAACCATTACGGAAAACTATCCGGTAGGAAACTTGAAGATTTAATTAGCAATACCAGAGAACTGGATGGGCAGGATGAGAAAAGAAATCCTGTGGATTTTGCTCTTTGGAAAAAGGCTACAAAAGGACATTTAATGAGATGGCCAAGCCCTTGGGGAGATGGATTCCCGGGGTGGCATTTGGAATGCTCAGTTATGAGTACAAAATACTTGGGCGCAAATTTCGATATACACGGTGGTGGCATGGATCTTAAATTTCCTCACCATGAATGTGAAATAGCGCAGAACCATGGAGCGACTGATGAAGAGGGAGCTAAATATTGGTTACATACTAATATGCTTACCGTAAATGGCCAGAAGATGAGTAAATCTCTTGGTAATTCGTTTCTTCCATCAGAATTGATTGCCGGTAGCCATGAGTTGTTGGATAAGCCATATAGTCCAATGACAGTAAGGTTCTTTATGTTGCAGTCGCATTACTCAAGTACTTTGGACTTCAGTAATGAAGCATTAACGGCCGCTCAAAAAGGTTACACCAAGTTAGCGAATGGCTTGAAGTTGATCGAAGAGTTGAGCTACACGGAAGATGGAGCTGAAAAGAACGAAAAAGCAATTAAACAGATTGAACAGATCTGCAACAATTGCTATTTCGCAATGAATGATGATTTTAATACAGCTTTGACTATTGGTCATTTATTCAATTTGCTTAAGAAGATAAATTCTATTCATACTGGGAACCTTAAGTATTCTGAAATTGGACAGGACGTATTTGATAAGATGATATCTACTTTCAAAACATTTACAGTGAATGTTTTGGGATTAGTGGAAGAGGAAAGAATCAATTCTAAATCAGTATTGAATATTTTGACTGATTTATATAAAGAGGCAAAAGACGCCAAGGATTACGATAAGGTTGATGAGATCAGGGCTAAGTTGAAGGAATTGGGTCTTGTGTTAAAGGATATGAAAACGAAAGTTGATTGGGCTTATGAGGAATAGGGGACTTCTCTTTCTAATCGCAATTTGGTTCTTGGGATGTTCTAATCCGGAACCCAAAAAGGAAATGGTCATTACGCCATCCAACCCTGGGAAGGAGCTGAATGTTGCTTTTCTTATTGTTGATGGAGTTTTCAATTCTGAGTTGGTAGCTCCTTATGATATTTTTCAACATACCATTTTTCATACTGATCCAGGGATGAAAGTGTTTACTGTAGCTCCAAATAGAGATACTGTTACCACATTTGAAGGTCTCAGGGTTTTGCCAGACTATGGTTATCTGACTGATAGTTTGCCGGAAATAGATGTTTTAGTAGTTCCGAGTGCAGAGCACAGTATGGATAGTGATTTGGAAGATGAGAAACTTATTGAGTTTGTGTCTGAAACGGGTAAGAATGCTTCTTATGTTATGTCCCTGTGTGATGGTGCGTTTGTGTTAGCAAAGGCTGGATTAGCTGATGGCCTGGAATCAACTACTTTTCCTTCAGATATTCCTAGATATAGGGAAATGTTCCCTGAATTGATGGTTCATGAAAATGTGAGCTTCGTGCATGATGGCAAACTATTGACTTCAGCAGGGGGAGCTAAATCCTATGATGTAGCGATTTATCTAACTCATATTTTGTACGGAGAGAAAGCTGCCAAAGGTATAGCCGGAGGGTTGGTGATCGACTGGAAGCTAAGTGATTATCAATTTGTGAGAGTTGAGCGGTAGATGCTTACTTCTTAAGGATAATCAACTTCGCTTTAGTTACTCTTATTCCGTCAATTTCCAATAGCTCAGCTTTCACATTCTTATCGATCATTATTTCGCTGATGCCTTCTAATTTGTGGCCTGCTTTTTCCACAATCAACCCAGATATAGTATCTGAGTCTTGAGCTTCCAGAGAAAGGATGAGCTTTTCATTGATTTCGTCAATTGATGTCTCTCCATCAACTACAAATACATTTTCTTTTTGAGGTGTTATGTCCGGCTCTTCATTATCGAACTCATCTTGTAAAGGACCTACTAACTCTTCGAGGACATCTTCCAGAGTTACTATTCCAAGATTGGTTCCATGTTCATCCTGTACAAATGCAAAATGCTGACGAGCCTGCTTAAATTCCTGAAGGAGATCTCCAATCAGAATATTTTCAGGAACAATCATTTGTTTCCTGGCCAATGTATTTAAGTCAATATTGTCTTGATTACTGGCACCTAGCAAATCTTTAATATGAATTACTCCAAGTACATCATCTAAGGATCCATCACACAACGGGAATCTGGTATGTCTTGCACTCATTGCAAACTCCAGATTCTCTTTAAAGGAATTATTAGCATCCAAATACTCTACATCACCTCTTGGTAACATGATTTGTCGAGCTACCTGATCGTCAAATTTGAATACAGCATTTAATAAAGAATGCTCATTTTTTGTGAGTTCGCCTTGTCTGTGAGCTATGCTTAGTGACGCTCTGATTTCTTCTTCGCTTAGTGGGCTATCATGGCCTCCATGCGAGTTTACTCCTACCCAACTAAGAACTTTATCACTTGTCACTTGTAAAATATACATGAAGGGATACAGGACAATATAGAATACTTTCAGCAGTGGGGCCGACCATTGAAAAACAAATGAAGCCTTTCTGATTGCATATATTTTGGGTACTTGTTCACCAATTACAATATGGAAAACTGTGATTACAGAAATAGCAATAAAGAAAGAAATACCACCTCGCCAACTCTCTGGTATGAATGACATGCTTTCAAAAACTGGAGTTAGCATATGATGAATTGCTGGTTCACCTATAGCACCAAGTGCCAATGAAGCAACTGTTATACCTAGTTGGCAAGTTGAAAGCGCAAAGTTTTGTCGGTCAAATAGCCATGCAGCCTTATTTGCAAATTTTCTCTTTTCCTGCACCATGATGCGCACTTTACTTTCAGTGAGCTTTACAAGTGCAAATTCAGCGGCAACAAAGAAACCATTAAGAAATACCAGAATAAATGCGGCAGTTATATTGAGAATATCACCCATGTCAGATTGTTATGATGAATAAAGGAAATAAAAATCAATGATACTGCAAAATGAACGTTTGAATCACCATGGGATGACTTGCTTATCTCTCCAGAATTTTCCGGTTGTGACAGAATTGTCTAATGCTAACCAAACAGGAGTTTCTGCACCTTTCTCAACAGGTCTTGTTGCTGACGAACCTCCCATATCTGTTCTCACCCATCCAGGGCAAACTGCGTTAATTTTGAAATTGGTTAGTTCTTTGGATAAGTTAATTGTGAATGAATTTAAAGCAGTTTTTGATATTCGGTAGGATGGATAACCTCCTGCAATATCATCTATTGCTCCCATTCCGCTGCTTATATTGATTACTCTTGGGTCATTACTTTTTTCCAAAAGGCTGATTAATCCTTTTGTAAGGGCTATTGGTCCGTAAACATTTGTCCTCATAGTTTGCTCCAGATTGTCCAAATCAATATTGTAAGTGTTTTTATTCCCATCTATAAATAGTCCAGCATTATTAATTAGGACATCTATTTTTTCATATTGACTTGAAATGCTTGAAACGAACTTATCAATACTGTCATAAGAGGATACATCCAATTGCTCAAAGCTCACATCTAACCCTTGTTCAGCAAATTCTTTCTGAACTTCCAATCCTTTTTGTTTATCACGAGCGGTGAGTATGACCTGATGCCCCTTGGAAGAAAGTTGTTTGGCAATTTCTTTTCCAATTCCTCTGTTTCCACCTGTTACTATTATTGTTTTCATAATCTAAATTTCTTTACAAGTTCTTCTGATTTGTCCCAAAGTGCTTCAGCTTTATTTGCATCATTACCGAAAGTAGCCATTTTACCTGTTCTCATTTTTTCAAGATATTCACCAGAGTATCTTTTCACATTCTCAATATCCTGAATTGTCAAATAAGTCTGTGTTGCTGCACCTTGCTTAGGGGAAATCATAAATGGTTTTGCAAGTATTAATAAGATTCTAAGAAAGCCTGACACCTCTGCTCCAAAGTTAGTTTTCACTACTCCTGGATGAACAGCATACGATGTGATTCCCATGTCTGAGTATCTCTTATGAAGCTCTTTGGTAAAATAGATGTTGGCAAGTTTACTATTACAATATGTTTTAAAAGCGGAATACTCACCCGCCCAGTTATAATTTTCAATTTCGAAATCAGCACTTCTGTGTGCTGCGGAACTGACATTAATGATTCTTGCCTCACTTTCAATTAAAATTGGGAGTAATTCTGTTGTAAGTAGAAAATGGCTCAAGTGATTTACTCCAAAGGTCATCTCGAAACCATCCTTTGTCTCTTGTCTGAATTGAAATATCCCACCTGCATTATTTAAAAGCACATCTATTTTTTCATAATTGGATTTGATATAATCAGATGAACTTTTAACAGAAGTTAAGTCTGCAAGGTCTGTTTGGATGATTTCAATTTTAGCATTTGGAAACTCTGAGATGATGGAATTGGCTTTATGCATATTTCTGGCCAACATAACTATTTCCCAATTCAGTCCGATAAGCGTTTTTACAGTTTCCAGGCCAATACCGGAAGTGCCTCCGGTAATAACAATTGTGTTACTCATATTTTAGGTTTCTATGAATGAGTGACGAATTGTTGAAGTGATTTATTGCAGCTACACCAGGGATGTAGCTGCCTATTAGCTTTATGCTTTCAATAATTTAAAAGCGTGATTCCACTTTCCTTCTCTCATTCCAGGGATACACCACAATATACACAATGGTTCTATAGCTCGTGCACCTTTTGCAGTTCCCATATCCTCAATTTCCCAACCGAATTGATTAAGGATTACCGAAACTTGTTCTTTTGCATCTTCATTGTCACCAGCAATGAACATGCTTGGTGTTGTTTCCAAATCGGGATTTACCATTAAGGGAGCCCCAACGCTACTGAAAGCTTTTACAAATTTTGCGTCTGGTTGGGATTCTTGAAGTTCTTCTAGTAGCGATTTATCCAGAGAAGTGAAAAAGCTAAGAACTCCATCTTCTGGTGCTGCATCAGCAATCGGATTTGTAGCATCAAGAATAACCTTACCATGCAAACTGTTACTGCCAGCGGCTGCCAATACTTCTTTAGCCACAGAACCTCTTACTGCCAATACGATGTGTTCTCCAAACTGAGCTGTTTCCTCAAATGAACCAACCGTAGCTTCAGGGTTATCAGATAACCATTCTTCCAACTTTTTGGGGTCCCGAGTTCCAATTTTTACCTCGTAACCATGCTTAATAAATCCTGCGGCTAAAGTTGTTCCTACAACTCCTGAGCCTAGTATTCCTATTTTTTTCATTGTATGTACAAGCAAATAATAATTGTAAAATTTTTTAAAGTTTCACTGATGCGTCATAAATCAATTCTGTGAGTTCTTTGGCTAAATCCTTACCCAGAATTGCAGTGTATTTATCATTGACTTTGCTCCAGGCTTCCAAAAGTTCATCACGTTTAGCTCCTCCCATTTCGGTTACTTTTACTACAGTGTTTTTCCCCTCGTAGCTTCTCGTAATAAGCTGTTTTACTTCTAGTTTGTCCAGTAGTCTTGTGACGGTTGAAGGAGTAAGTTGCAATTCCTTTGCGATTTTTGTTGGGCTTACGCCATCTGGATATTGGTTTACAATAAGCATTACAAATGCATAGGACGATGATAGCCCGGTTGGAGCAAAAGCTTCTTCAGCCAATCTATTCATGCCTCGGGCAAATGCCCCCGATGAAAAGAATAAGCAATTACAGAAATATGATTTATCTTCTTTCATTATTGTATGTACAAGCAAACGATAGTTGGTGACAAATAGTTTTGAAAATGGGTAAATTTCTTTTTGAGCATTGAATCTTCCTTTATTGTTGCTTTTCTAAATGAGACAACAATGAATAGGAATAAGGAAATAGCAGTTTTGTTTTCGAGGCTTTTACTGGGTGTCATTTTCTTGATGCAGGGTTTTGGAAAAGTGTTTACAATAGGAGTAGGCAATGTGTATCAGAATTTCTTTCTCAATAAATACCAGAATTTATTGCCTGAATTTCTCCTGGTCTCAACTGCCTACTACACTTCTTATGTGGAACTGCTCGCCGGTTTATTTTTGATATTGGGTTTATTTCGTGACTACTCATTATATGCTCTTGCTTCGGTTTTGATCATTGTTAGTTTTGGACACGGATTGGCAGACCCTATCTGGGACCTTTCACATGTCATGTATCGATCGCTTATTTTGGTGTTTCTGCTGATGGTTCCAAAAGAGTGGGACAGGTACTCCCTTGACCATTTAATGGCAAAAAAATGATTCTTTCGAATAGCTAAAATAAGTCAGAAATTAATTCAATGCCAATACCCATTTTCAGGTATTTTTTGCTTGATTGATAACCGATTATATTGCGCCTTTAAATAAACCCAATTATGTCTTTTTACAGAATACTGTACATATTCTCGTTTCTACTGATTAACCAATCAGTATTTGGTCAGGAAATTCCGAAATCACAGAGTCTTCTTGATATCTATATACTTTCCCAAGACTCTATGCAAGGTAGAAGGACTGGAGAAGAAGGAGCTGCAATGGCAAGAAGTTACCTTTCCCAAAGATTCCAGGAATTAGGAGTTCAATCATTTGGAGATTCTTACAATCAGGATTTCGATTTTAAAAGTAGACGGGGAGTTGATTACACCGGAAGTAATTTGGTTGGATTTTTACCAGGCAAACAAGAAAAGTACATCATTATCTCCGCTCATTATGATCATGAGGGAGTCAAGAACGAACAGATTTATAATGGAGCTGATGATAATGCTTCTGGTGTCGCGGGACTCTTAGCTATTGCTGAAATAGTAAGTAAGGGAGACTTCAATTATTCATTTATATTCTGCGCTTTTGATGCCGAAGAGCTTGGTCTGCAAGGCGCTAAAGCTTTTGTTTTGAATCCTCCTGTACCTCTGAAAGATATTGTTTTCACTCTTAATCTGGATATGATTTCTCATAACGATGAAAATGAGATTTATGCTTCAGGGAGTTATCATAATAAGTTTCTTATTCCCCTGTTGGAAAAAGTCAATTCGCAAACTAAAGTGAATATGAAACTTGGTCATGATAAGCCTTCAGAAGGGTATAATGATTGGACATTTTCATCTGATCATGGACCATTTCATAAAAAGGGTATTCCATTTATATACTTTGGTGTGGAGGATCATAAAGATTATCATAGACCAACTGATGTTTATGAAAATATCAATGAGGAGTTCTTTCTGGATGTGATTGATATGCTGATATTAACTGTACAGGAGTTAGATACCTCCTTAGAGGAAAAAAGTGAATGATTTAATCTACATATTGGACCTTGCGGGTACTTTAGTTTTTGCCATAAGTGGAGCTTCCACCGCTGCAGAAAAGAAATTTGACCTTTTTGGTGCAACTGTGATCGCCTTTGTAACTGCTGTTGGGGGTGGCACTTTAAGAGACATGATGATTGGATCTACTCCTGTTGGCTGGATGAAGGATTTTAATTATCTAATCGTTATTGCGGTGGCAGTTTTGCTAACTTCTTTCTTTCGTAAGAAGATACTCAAATTACGAAGGACGCTATTTCTTTTTGATGCGATTGGATTGGGTCTATTTACTGTACTTGGATTGCAGAAAACATTGGCTTTGGGTTTGTCACCGGTTGTGGCAATTCTAATGGGAACTGTATCAGCGGTTTTTGGAGGGGTCACTAGGGATATCATTACAAATGAAGTCCCATTAATTTTCCGAAAAGAGATTTATGCTACGGCATGTATTCTGGGAGGAACAGTTTTTTGGTTGCTGCAATATTCAATTGGCACTAACTATTGGAATCTCAGTATTGCCATCTTGCTCATTATCGTGATAAGAATTTTGGCCGTTGTAAAAAAATGGTCATTGCCTACTATTTCTTAATTCCTTTTACCATCCGGTCCTTCCCATTAAGATCCTGTCGCAGTTCAATTCCGGAGAATCCTTTTTGTTCCATCATTTTTACGACCTCTTTCCCAAAAGCTTCATTAATCTCAAAAAATAGTATTCCTGATGGATTAAGTTTATGCTGAGCAACATCTGCAATTTCCTCATAGAACATTAATGGTCTATCATCAGGTACAAACAGAGCTAGCCCAGGTTCATGATCCACCACATTCTGATGCATGGCAATTTTTTCTTTTTCCTGAATGTAAGGCGGATTACTTACGATTATATCTAGATCAGAAAAAGGTAATGAATCAAGTAAAATATCCAAATGACTAAATTCGGTGTTAGCTCCATGCTTTTCTTGATTTTTGGAAGCTACTTCCAATGCCTTATCACTAACATCTATTCCATAGGTTTTTAGCCCTGTTTCTTTTGCAATTGTAATTGGAATACACCCAGTTCCGGTACCAATATCCAATAGTTTCACATGGTCTTGATTGTCCTTAATAATCCAATCAACCAACTCTTCGGTTTCTGGTCTTGGAATAAGGACTGAATTGGTCACAACAAAGTCCCTTCCGAAAAATGGAGCATGTCCAATAATGTATTGAATTGGTATGAATGCTTGAAGTTTTTCTATTACCTGGGATATTTTATCTAAGTTCTCCTGAGATAGTGTTACTTCGTCGTTTATAACTAGTTTTGTTCTGTCAATCAGTAGGAACTCTTCGAGTATGATTCTGGTTAAAGAACTAGCTTCTGACAGATCGTAATATCTGGAAAGCTCTTGTTCAATTTCAATAAAATAATCTCTTGGTTTTAACTTCCTCATCGATACAAAAATAATGAGCACAAACGAGACCTTTATGAAACGTGCTTTTGATTTAGCACAATTAGGTTCCGGGCATGTTAGCCCAAACCCAAAGGTGGGATGTGTCATTGTTTACAGTGGGAAGGTTATTGGTGAAGGTTATCACCAAAAGTATGGTCAGGCTCATGCGGAGGTTAATGCTATCAATTCTGTAAATGACAAAAGTTTATTAAAAGAGTCAGAACTATATGTCAATCTTGAACCATGCTCTCATTACGGGAAAACACCTCCATGTTCTGATTTAATTATTAGTCATCAGGTGAAAAAAGTGATTATATCAAATGTTGATCCTAATCCGCTTGTTGCCGGAAGAGGGATCAAAAGGATGAGAGAAGCTGGAGTTAAAGTTGAGACAGGTTTACTGGAAGCTGAGGGAGAATTTGTCAATAGCCGATTTTTTACGGCAATGCGAAAAAAACGTCCATATGTAATTTTAAAATGGGCCCAAACAGCAGATGGATTTATTGCTCGAGAAAACTTTGATTCCAAATGGATTAGTGACCAATACAGCAGGAAACTGGTTCACAAGTGGAGAGCAGAAGAGGATGCAATATTGGTGGGCACCAATACTGCTCAATATGATAATCCAACTTTGAATGTCAGAGATTGGGATGGTAGAGACCCATTAAGGGTAGTAATTGATAGAAGTTTAAGGCTTTCTAGTGATCTCAATCTTTTCAGTGGAGGCCAGGCTACTGTTTGCTATAATGAGCAGAAGGACGATATTAAGGACAATACCACTTATCGGAAAATAAATTTTGACGCTCTGGAAGATGAAATGTTAACAGACCTTTTAGAGAGAAATATAAGCTCAATTATAATTGAAGGTGGTAGCAAAGTACTTCATTCGTTTATTGAGAAAGATTTATGGGATGAAATGAGAGTTTTCAAAAGTCCCACTAATTTTGAGTCTGGAATTAGTGCTCCTGAAGTTAAAGGAACTCTTAAGGAGTCTGAGAAGTTAGTAAATGACCAATTAGAAATATATTTGAATCATGGCTGAAGAATTGATTATTTCACAATCTGCAAGTAAAACAGAAAAATACGAATCTCTTATTCCACAGATAGAGGGTCTTGTTTACGGAGAGACGGATTTGGTAGCAAATTTGGCCAATATTGCCAGCGCCCTTAAGTATGGAATGGATTTCTTCTGGGTAGGTTTCTACACGGTCAAAGATGATGAATTAGTTCTTGGGCCATTTCAGGGTCCTATAGCCTGTACCCGAATAAGAAAGGGAAAGGGAGTCTGTGGAACAACATGGGAAAAAGCTGAAACAATCATTGTAGAAGATGTTGATCAATTCCCAGGACACATTGCTTGCAGCAGCGATTCAAAATCAGAAATAGTGCTTCCTGCTTTTAAAAACAATGAAGTTTTCCTATTATTGGATGTTGACAGCACACAAATAGCTGACTTTGATGAGACAGACAAACACTTTTTAAGTCGAATCATGAAGCTAATTGAAGGAATGGTGTAGCTTCATCACCTTGTAAGAGGGTATTTTTTAATTAATGTAGTAAATGGCAGAAAAAGTATTAGGCTGGATAGAATTCCTGGAAGGGAAACTATTGCAGCTGGCTAACAGGTATAGTCTATCCTTTCTTAGAATCAGTATTGGTTTAGTTTATTTCGTTTTTGGGGTTCTTAAGTTTTTTCCAAGTCTCAGTCCTGCTGAAGAACTGGCTGGAGAAACGATTAATCTGATGACCTTCGGATTAATTTCACCTGCAATTGGTTTGGTTTTACTGGCAATCATGGAGTCTGCTATAGGATTCTTATTGATTACTAACAGAGCGGTTAAATTGGTATTGGTAGTGGCAATATCTCACATGTTGTGTACATTCTTGCCATTAATATTGTTACCTAGCTATTCATTCCAGGACGCACCTTTTACATTGTCCATCGTAGGTCAGTACATTATCAAGAATATAATTTTAGTAAGCGCAATGTTGGTACTATATGCGCAAAGGGGTAAGCAACTTCAGAATTAGGCCAGTTCAGCTATAACAGTTCTACCGCCTTTAGTTTTCTGGTCAATTTCAACCTTGATTTCTGCATCTAAAGGAAGATATAAATCAACTCTGGAACCAAATTTAATAAAGCCAAATTCAGATCCTTGATCTACCTTTTGGCCTTCTTCTAAATACCATTTGATTCTTCTGGCTAATGCGCCTGCTATTTGTCTGATTAGAATCTGTGTTCCTTTTTCAGTTTCGTAAACTATTGTTGTACGTTCGTTTTCTGTGCTGGATTTTGGATGCCATGCTACCAGGTATTTTCCTGGGTGATATTTAAAATATTTTACCAGTCCAGAAACAGGATTTCTATTGACATGAACGTTTATAGGAGACATGAAAATAGATATTTGCTTCCTCCTTTCATTAAGGAATTCAGTTTCTTCCGCCTCTTCAATAACAACTACCTTTCCATCCGCAGGCGCATATATCGCTTTATCGTTGGTCTTTATGGTAATTGGCGGATTCCTGAAAAACTGTAAAACAAGAAGGAAGAGGACCACTGTTGTTAAAATGATCAGGTTTGTGATTAAACCATTTTCAATGTAATTGATAGCGGCATAATTAGCACCGGCAAAAACAATTAATAAAACTACAAGTAGTAATCTTCCTTCTTTATGTATCATTAGTATTCTAATTCTCTCTAGAAACCACCACGATAAGTGTATGTCTTAGACACTTTATCAATGGCAACAATATAAGCTGCAATACGCAAAGAAACATCATATTTTTTAGAGGTTTCATATACTTTCTGGAAAGAAGTTTTCATAATCCTATCAGATCTTCTGTTAACTCTTTCTGCAGTCCACTTATATCCTAATCTATTTTGTACCCACTCAAAGTAAGAAACTGTCACTCCACCAGCATTCGCTAGAATATCCGGGACAGCCATAATACCTTGCTCATTAATCATGGAGTCAGCTTTTGCCGATGTAGGGCCATTAGCACCTTCTACAATTAACTTCGCCTTAATCTTGTGAGCATTATCAACGGTGATTACGTCTTCAACAGCTGCAGGTACAAGCACATCAACATCTAAAAGTAACAACTCATCCGGATCGATTTTTTCTGCACCATCAAATCCTTCCAGGCTGCCATTGTTGTTGTTTCTGTAATCAATAGCTTTTTGGATATCGATACCATTGTCATTATGATATGCACCAGAAAGATCACTGATTCCGCAGATTTGAGCTCCTCTTTCTTCAAGAAGGTAGGCCGCCCAGCTTCCAACGTTTCCAAATCCCTGAATAGAGCATTTAGCTTTAAAAGGATTGATTTTAAGTTTCTCCATTGCCGCAAGTGCAGAGATCATTACTCCACGACCAGTAGCTTCTGTTCTACCCAATGATCCACCAAGTACTAATGGTTTTCCAGTTACAACAGCATTTACCGTCATACCCTGGGCTCTTGAGTACTGGTCCATTAGCCATGCCATTTCAGCAGGACCTGTTCCCATATCCGGAGCTGGAATATCTTTATCAGGACCGAAAACCTCGTGCATTGCAGAAGTATACGCTCTTGTTAATCTTTCCACTTCTCCACGAGACATCTCTCTTGGATTACACTTAATTCCACCTTTTGCACCACCATAAGGAATATCCACTACTGCACATTTCCATGTCATCCATGCTGCTAAGGCTTTCACCTCATCAATGTTAACATCCATATCATATCTGATCCCACCTTTTGATGGACCCAATATGTTTGAATGAATCACACGATATCCTTCAAATGTTTTAATGGACCCATCGTCCATTGTCACTGGAAGAGACACGATCACCTGTTTTTCTGGTGATTTCAATACGTTGTACACCTGGTCATCTAACCCTAAATGTTGCGCTGCGATGTGAAACCTCGACATCATTGACTCGAATGGATTCTCTTTATCCTTTATTGGAGCCGGTTCAATGTAAGCCATACCGTTTATTTATAGGTAAATATTGTTTGTAGGCTGCAAAACTAAAGAAAGCGGCAATATTTCAAATGCTTAATAATTGTTTTTACAGCGACTTGAAAAAATATTTCAATCGTTTGAAAAATACCCTAATGATTGCTGGAATACAAGCTTCTGGATTAAAACAGCTCAAGAAAAACCACAATAAATGGCATTGACAGTAAAAGGCCATCAAATCGATCTAAAAAGCCCCCATGTCCCGGAATTGAGTGCCCGGAATCTTTGATGTGAATGCTTCTTTTGAACATAGATTCTACTAAATCTCCGTATGTTCCGGCCACAATTATGATGATTGCTACGGTGATCCACTGCCAAACTTCAAGGTCTTCAAAGTAGTATGCAAAGATGCTTGCTGCAGTTAGTGCAAATACAGACCCTCCAATACTCCCTTCCCAGGATTTCTTAGGTGACACCCTTTCGAATAGTTTGGTTTTACCAAAACGAACTCCTGCGAAATATGCTCCCGTATCACTGCACCATAGGATCATTAGTATTCCTATTATTATCTGGTAGCTGTATTCTCCACTTTTGGAAGCAAATGCTGCTACATTGAGAAGTGAAAATGGTAAGGCACAATAAATTATGCCAAGAAAGAAAAATGCTATATTGATAAATGGGCTTTCTTCATTCTTTTTATAAAGCTTGAAGAAATAGATCAATGCACTGAAAGGCAAGAGTACAAAGTAGTACTTGAATGGAAGAAATTCAGCTTCTATCAAAAAAGTCATTGCGAATAATACTGCTCCTACTGATACGCCTAGTACACGCATCGGGATGAAGCTTTGGGATCTGACTAGTCTATAAAACTCCCATTGAGTAATTAAAGCAATGAAAAGAAATACTGCGAAAAAGGTCCATTTGCCAATAAGAATTGAAGATATGATGATTAGGGCTCCAAAAAATGCAGCTATTATTCGCTGAACTAATTCGTTTTTCTTACTCAAAGTTAATGTCCTCCTTAATAATTCTAATTGCCTGTAGCACATTGTCGGGAGTCACCATGACATCATAGTGCCCAAACTGATAGGCTGAATCTTTCTTGCTCAATATTACGGATTTAATATCGTTTTCAAGCAAAACAGACTTCACAATTTCAGCTCGATACATAAGCTGATCACTGTAAACTTTTTGCCAGCTACTCATCAATAGCTTTTTTCTGATACAACTTGAAAAAAGAAAATAAGGAATAACCGCAAACCAGTGCAAAGATTGCTACAGTATAAAACGGAATACTTTCAGTGTTTTCAATATCATAATCAATTTTGGAATTGTTATAGAGATAAACCATTACAATGGAAAACCCATTGTTGATAAAATGCGCAACTATGGCATATGAAAGATTGCCCGAATAGTAAAATAAGTAACCAAAAAGAACCCCAAGGAGCATTCTTGGTACAAGCCCAAAAAATTGAATGTGGATAGCCGCAAAGATAAATCCGGTAACCCAAATTGCTACATGGTGATTACCAAAGATTTTTTGAAGTATTGGCTGTAATACGCCTCTAAATAATAACTCCTCTCCAACTGCAGCAAAACCTGCTATAACAACCAGGGCCATTATTAATTGTGTAGGACTTTCGAATGTTGTTAAGAATTTCGTTGCTTCAGCAAGCCTTTCTTCATTCTCAATTGCAAATTGCTCAAATGAACTTAGGAACTCTGGAAACTCTACATTTTGATTCCACTCAATGAATACACTATTCACAATCATGAATGAAAATGTTGCAACTCCGGTAAACAGCAAAGCTTTCGGCACCTCAATGGAATTGCTAAAAAGAACATTGGGCTTGGTTCTTAAATGAAAATAAATAAATAATAGAGGACTAAGCAGGAAAATCATCAATGATGTTACTCCCTGAATGGTCATCAATCCCCACCAATCTTTTGTTTCTGCATTGCTCATATCTGTAGTGAGACTCACGTCCAGCGCAGCACTTAATGCACCAGTTACCATGATAGCTACAAGAAAACCAACACATACAAATGCCAGCAACATTACCAGAGCAGCCCAAGGGCTTCTGTCATCATTCATCAACAGATTTCGTGAATTATCCATATTTAGCCTAAATTTGCAGGTGCAAAAATATAAAATAAAGCTTTGGTCAAGATAGGAAACTTAGAGATTGGTGAATTTCCTTTGTTATTGGCTCCTATGGAGGATGTAAGCGATCCACCATTTAGAGCAGTATGTAAGGAAAATGGAGCTGACATGATGTACACGGAATTTATTTCATCTGAAGGATTAATTCGAGATGCAGCAAAAAGTGTGCAGAAACTTGATATTTACGATTACGAAAGACCAATTGGAATCCAGATTTTTGGTGATAAGATTGATTCAATGAGGCAAGCAGCTGCAATTGCAGAGGAAGCTGGTCCAGAATTGGTGGATATCAACTATGGTTGCCCCGTAAAGAAGGTTGCTTGTAAAGGAGCAGGTGCTGGGATCTTATTGGACATTCCTAAGATGCAGAAAATGACTGAAGAAATTGTCAAGCAGGTTGAAAAGCCTGTGACTGTGAAAACAAGGCTTGGATGGGACGATAGCACAATTAAAATTGTGGAAGTTGCAAAGAGACTTCAGGATGTAGGTATTCAAGCACTGACGATTCATGGCAGAACAAGGCAACAGATGTATAAAGGAGTTGCTGATTGGACCAAAATAGCAGAAGTTAAGAACCATCCTGATATTCATATACCGATTTTTGGGAATGGCGATATCGATTCTCCTGAGAAGGCCAAAGAATACAAAGATAAGTATGAGGTAGATGGAATTATGATTGGTAGAGCCGCAATAGGTTATCCTTGGATTTTCAATGAGATCAAACATTTCCTTGAGACTGGTAATAAATTGACTCCACCTGATATGAATGAACGAGTAGCAGTAGCTAAAAAGCACTTAACTTTTTCAGTTGAATGGAAGGGAGATAGAACCGGGATCTACGAGATGAGAAGGCACTACACAAATTACTTTCGCGGAATCCCAAATTTCAAACCTTACAGAACAAGGCTGGTTGAATCGGAAAGTTATGATGAGCTGATGGCTATACTTGATGAGGTTTCTGAGAAATTTCCAACTCCAGTTCTAACGATGGCCTAAATGAGCGCAAATAGACCTGCCAAGGCCTGGGTACTTTTGATTTTACTGTCTTTAATCTGGGGAAGTTCCTTTATATTAATAAAAAAAGGGCTCTTAAATTTATCAGCAGTAGAAGTAGGGGCAATTAGAATTATCGCTGCGGCTCTATTTTTGCTTCCCATTGCTATTAAAAGAATGTGGGGTCTTGGAACAAGAAAAATAACCTTACTTTTCATAATAGGGCTGGTTGGAAGCTTTGTTCCAGCCTTTTTATTTGCAATTGCTCAGACAAATTTGGAGAGTTCAATTACCGGAGTGATTAATGCTCTAACACCTTTGTTTGTCATCTTAATGGGTTTCTTCTTTTTTTCGCAAAAGTTTACTTCCCGTATCATTATTGGACTAGTTCTTGGGTTTATTGGAACATCGGTGTTAATCGTTTCCGGTAAGGATTTAAATATTGGTGCTATAAATGGCTATGCCCTATACGTGGTGTTGGCTACAATGATGTATGGTGTTAATCTTAACGTCATTAAGTACTACCTAAAAGATATTGATTCACTTTCTATTACAAGTATTAGTTTGGTGATGGTTATGCCACTCGCTTTTGTACTCCTTTTTGGATTTACGGATTTTACTACGAAAATTCAGGATTCTCAAAATTTTGAAGCGATAGGATATATAATTGTCCTTGGTGTAGTAGGAACAGCAGTAGCGTTAATTATCTTCAACCATCTGGTAAAAATTACTGATCCAGTTTTCACAAGTTCTGTCACTTATATAATTCCGATTGTTGCGATCGTATGGGGTTTGTTGGATGGTGAAAAACTTTATCTCATGCATTATGCAGGTATATTCATGATTCTGTTAGGTGTTTGGCATTCTAATACTAAACCTAAAAATCGTCTTGCTACTTCCCAATAAGGAATGGGACAATGAAATAAGCCACTAACCCAATAATTATACTGCTAATCAAGTTTAACATAAAACCAGCTCTGACCATATCTGTGATTTGAAGCTTCTTGGTGCCGAAAACAATAGCATTTGGCGCAGTTGCTACCGGAAGCATAAAAGCACATGATGCTGCAAGTGTACAACCTACCATTAGCGAAAATGGGTTGATCTCTAATGTGTTTGCCATTGAAGCCAAAACAGGAAGCATGATGGAAGCAGTAGCCACATTAGATGTTATTTCAGTCATGAAGTTGATTAGAATTACGATGATAAGAACTAATAGTAGCAGGTTTAAATCTCCCAAATATGCAAACTGCTCTCCTAGCCAAATAGCTAAGCCTGAGCTCTTAAAAGCAGCTGCAAGAGACAATCCTCCACCAAATAGTAAGATTACTCCCCATGGAAGTTCCTTTGCAGACTCCCAATCGATAATTCTTTCATTCTTAATTGATGACGGCAAAAGGAATAGGGTGGTAGCACCAATAAGTGCTATAATCGTATCATTAACCCCAGGAATAAACTTTCCTAATAGGAATGGTCTGGAAATCCATGCTATTGCAGTCAGCCCAAATACTACTAAAACAGTTCGCTCCTCTTTTGTGATCTTACCCATTGCCTTCAATTGGTTATGAATCAAGTCGGCTTCTGGAAGGGTTGTGTCCTTGAGGGAGTAAGTGATATTTGTGAGGCTATACCAGGCAAATAATATTAAGAATATGACTATCGGTAAACCAAATACAATCCAAGAAGAGAAACTTACTTCAATACCATAAAGTTTTTCTGCCTGAGCAACGAATATGGGATTTGTTGGTGTTCCAACAAGAGTAGCCATACCTCCAATAGAAGCACTATAAGCAATGCTTAAAAGTAGTGCCTTACTAAAATCGTTGAATGCTTTGGTGTTTGGTACTTCTTTGGTAATTGCTGCTGCAATTGTCACCATCATAAGTGTGGTTGCTGTATTAGATATCCACATTGATAGGAAACCAGTTGCTATCATGAAACCAAGAATGATCATTTTGGTGCTGCTACCGATAGCATTGACAATAGTTAGTGCAATTCGTTTATGCAGATTCCATTTTTCTATTGCTATGGCTATTATAAATCCACCAACAAACAAAAAGAGCATCTTGTCTCCATAAGCCGAAGTGGTTTGTTGGATTGGAGCACCATTGGTTATAGGCAAAAGAATTATTGGTAGCAGTGAGGTGGCTGGAATTGGAATTGGCTCTGTCACCCACCATATAGCAATCCAAAGAGTAACGGCGAGTACAGCAGTCCCTTCCGGGGAAAGGTTTTCAAATGAAATTGCGTAATTGAAAACAAAAAAAATAACCGGACCGATAATCAGTCCGGCTTTCTGCCTTAATGACATATTTTATATTATTCTTCGTCCAGTTTAGCAAAATCAAATTCCTCGAGGAATTTGCTAGCCTCTTTGGTGTTTTGAAACTCGTAGTTCTTGATTTGTCCTCTGTTGCTTAATACTTCAACTTTTACAGAAACTGGAACTGTCGTAGTTTTCAATGGATCATCAATCAGCATGTTATCACCCATTTTATCAAGCTCTGGTGTTGATGTTCTGCTCAGTCTTACTGTTTGTCTCTTAATTCGACCACAGTATGTACATTCATATTCTTTTTTGATTTCACCATCAGCGTATTCTGATGGGTGCTTCAAAATTTCTTCCTTTGATAGCTTCAATGTCTGGAAACCACATCTGTCACATTCAAGTGCCGTTAAGTGACCTTTATATTTTTCGATCTGTACGTACTCCGTATCTGCATCTATCCAAACATCGTAATCTACGGAGAAAGCATCTTCTTCTGCTTGCATACCCTCATCCAGATAAGCATCTTCCTCTTCTTCACTTAGAAGCTTCATCTGATTACCATTGTTAGGATTTATTCTCGGAGTATATCTTAAATGCTTTAATTTCTTATTAAGTGGTTTTGGGTAATAGTATTTAAATACCAGAAATGCCACGTAACCATAGAGTATACCAAGACAAAATGCAGTAAACAATCGGATAAAGAACCAAACAGAGCTTAGCTGCATTGTCTCCTGTCGGATTTGGTTCAAAAATAAAAATACTGCAATCGCAAAAATAAAGTGGGACCACTGATACCACCTCACTTCGTTGGTGCTTACAAAATCATACTTTGCTTTAAGACTGCCGGCTGCTACATATCTAACCTTGTAGATAATATACATAAGAATAGAAACTCCCAGTAAGCCAAATGATCCATAATATGCGACCATATGCCATATGTCCAGAAATCCCTTATAAGTTTCACTCATAACTAAATTTTATTAATACGCCTATTTAACAATTCAGAATAGTAACTCTATTACTTTATGATAAAGAAATTGTTCAAATTCCTCGTAAATTAATACTTCTCTCTAAATAATAAAAACGTAATAAATGGATGGAAATTACTGGTGGGAATAAGGTTATTTCAGAGTGACAAAATCAGGGTTCACTTTGGTTTTTATTTTCTGTACCACATCAGGATAACTTTGGATAACTCTACGTTCAATTTCCAGAACATATGAGACTAGCAAAGCCAGTAGTAAAGACATTATGAGTTTTCTATATTTCATTTTAGAATAAATATCCAGCTAATAGTAAGCTGGATATTTTGTTTGAGTTTTTGACCTTTGTACTTGATAGATGCATTTTCTCCTATTTAGTTGCATCGATATCAAAAATATTACATCATTCCTTTCATTTTTTTCAAAATGTGGCTTAAAACCTCATTTTTTGGATATATTTTCAATAAATATTTTCCCCAATAACCTTACGCACACATGACAGCTAAAAAATCTGATAGCAGCACTCGGATGAATAAGAAAGAAATCAATGAATCTCTATTGGTTGAAATAGCCTGGGAGGTAATGAACCAGGTAGGTGGTATTTACACTGTTATAAGATCAAAAGCTCCTACTGTTAGCAAACGATGGGGAAAGAATTATTGCCTGCTAGGCCCTTATGTTCACCAAAATGTATCCGCGGAATTCGATCCTATCGAGAATAGTGCTGACCCGTTTTATCAGGTTGTAGAAAAAATGAGGGGAATGGGTTATGATGTTCATTATGGTCACTGGCTGGTAACTGGACGCCCACGAACTGTTTTGTTTAATATTGGTAGTGTGATGAACCGGCTTGGAGATATTAAATACAGCCTTTGGGATCATCATGGAATATCAACACCGGAACATGATGAGTTACTCAATAATGTAATTGCATTTGGTGAAATGGTTCGAATATTTCTGGTTGAATTAGCCGCTATATCTGGTGATAAGAAGGTAGTTGCACATTTTCATGAGTGGATGGCAGCATCGAGCTTGCCGGAGTTGAGAAGGGATCAGATAAATATTAAAACAGTATTTACCACCCATGCTACTTTGCTTGGTAGATATTTGGCAATGAATGATAATGCTTTTTATGAGCATTTACCTTTTCACGATTGGCAAAAAGAAGCAAAACATTTTAATATCGAGCCTGGAGTCTACATTGAAAGAGCTGCTGCCCATGGTTCTCATGTATTTACAACTGTAAGTGAGGTAACTGCCAAGGAGTGTCGATATCTTTTGGGTAGAGAACCCGATGTAATTCTTCCTAATGGAATTAATAATGAGCGTTTCGAAGTGCTACATGAAATGCAGAATCTCCATTTGGAGTACAAAAACAAGATTCATCAATTCACAATAGGTCATTTTTTCCAAACCTATACTTTTGATCTGGACAAAACACTATATTTCTTTACCTCAGGTAGATATGAATATAAAAACAAGGGCTTTGATTTGACACTTGAGGCATTAGCCAGACTTAATCACCGCTTGAAGCAGGAGAACTCTGATTTGACGGTAGTTATGTTTTTCATTACCAAAAAACCATATCATTCTATTAATCCTTCTGTATTGCAGTCTCGGGCAGCAATGGAGGAATTAAAAACTGCAATCAATGGAATAAAAAAGCAGGTAGCTGAAAAACTGTTTTTTGAAGCTGCATCTTCAGACGATAGCAAACTTCCCAATCTGAATCAGTTTGTAGAAGATTATTGGAAGTTAAGATATAGAAGAACACTTCAATCCTGGAGAACTTCGAACCTCCCTTCTGTCATAACTCATAATCTGATGGACGATGGGAAGGATGAAATATTAAACTTCTTAAGAACATCCGATTTAGTTAACAAAAAAGACGACCGGGTTAAAATTGTATACCATCCAGATTTTATCAATTATACCAATCCACTATTTGGAATGGAGTATGATCAATTTGTGAGAGGTTGCCATCTTGGAGTATTCCCTAGTTATTATGAGCCATGGGGTTATACTCCATTGGAATGTATAGCTCGTGGTGTGCCTACTGTCACCAGTGACCAGGCAGGATTCGGAGACTATGCACTTCAGAATGTAAAAGACATTAACAAAAGTGGTATTTATGTTGTGAAGAGGCATAATAGATCATTTGATGATGCTGCGAATCAATTGATGATAAAACTCTACAGGTTTTTACAGCTTACAAGAAGAAATCGGATTGATCAGAGGAACAGAGTAGAGACCTCATCAGTGCAATTTGACTGGAAATACCTCACAAAACCATATGAGGAGGCCTATAAAAAGGCTATCTCAATGCCGTAAATAGCCTAATTGCTGAATATTTCTTGTTCAACGACAAATTTTCCCGGTTCATCGACATTTTTTTCAAAACTCATTGGTGTTGAGTAGCTTAGATATGAATCTTTTAAAACTTTTAACACTATGGGATCTAAAATTATAAAAATTGCAATGCTTACAATGGCCTTGGGAGTGGCTTGGTTAAGCGGAGCGCAAGCTCAACAAATCACTGAGGATGAAATGTCTGTAACTGTATTAAAATGGTTCTATAACCATTACGATAGTCCGGAATATCCACAGTGGGAAAAAATCAAATCTGAAAGTAACGAGGAATTATTCAAAGTAACTTTCAATTTTAAAGGGCAAAAAGTTTCAGCTGTTTACACTAACAAAGGAAAAAGAGCGTACGAGAATGTGATCTACAAAAAGAACAGTATGCCAGAACCTTTGGTAGACTATGCTGCGACAAATTACGAGAAGTTTAAGATCGTTTCCCTTTACCGACATACCAATTATGCTTACGGTACTCGTATTAACCAGGAGACCAACTACGAGATGGTCGTAAAAGTTAATGGTGACCTTGCAACAGTTTGGTTCGGAGAAGGACTTAGTAGATTATCAAATTTTGATACAAGCAACCTAGCGTTGAAGTAATATTGAAATTATTGAATTGAAATAGTTGGAATTTACGAGTGATCTAAAATTTTGATTCTTTCTTTGTGATAATTGCACTAATTCAGATGTTTTGTTAAATTGTGGTTAACAAAACATCTGAAATTTTATTAGAATCGAAACTATATTTGTGGAACAATGGAACATACTTTCAAACCAATCTTGCTATTCGCGATAGCAGGAATTTTGAGTTTTTCTGCGACGGCACAGCAGGAGCTCACAGAAGATGACATTCCTTTGAATGTACTATCTTGGTTCTACCAGCACTATGAAAACCCGACCAATGTCGAGTGGAGTAAGGTGGATCGTAACGGTAAGGAGCATTTACAAGCTTCTTTTAAGGATAACGGTAATCTTGTTATTAGTATTTACAACGATAATGGCGAAATTCAAGAAGAGAGCTCATTAGAAGAGAAACCAAGTCTTCCAGAATCAATGAGTGCATATACTCAGGCGAAATATGGAAAAACAAAGGCCATTTCTTTAAGGAAAATCACGAAGTTCTCTCATATCGGAAATCAGGAGAAGGAAGTTTATTTCGAGTTGGTCTGTAAGGCTGGAGATGAAATGATTTCGGTATGGTTTGATAAACAATATAATGCTCAGGGAGATAGAGATGTCTCTACTTTAGCTAGAAATTAAGACTTAATCCCATTTAGTGGAATGAAAGCAACTCCTTTTCTCGGAGTTGCTTTTTTGTTTCTATTCAGTCCAACTCATTGGATATTTAGTGTCCACATATTGGATGGCATCACTAGTCAAATAAATGGGACCAAAAGTATCTAGCATAACTGCTAACTCTTCAGTCTCTTTGGCGCCAATGCTTTTTTCAACAGTTCCCGGGTGAGGGCCATGAGGGAGTCCTCCAGGATGCAGGGTAAATGAACCTCTGTCAATCCCTTTTCTACTCATGAAATTTCCTTCCACATAATACAACACTTCATCTGAGTCGATGTTAGAGTGATTGTATGGTGCAGGAATAGCCTGTGGGTGATAGTCGAACAGACGGGGCACGAACGAACATATTACATATCCATAAGCCTGGAACGTTTGATGCACAGGTGGTGGCTGATGAATTCTGCCTGTAATTGGTTCAAAATCATGAATCGATAAAGCATAAGGGTACAAACACCCATCCCACCCAACAACATCCAGCGGGCTATAGTCATATACATAAGGATGTAGGAACCCTCCTTTTTTTATTTTCACCATGTATTCTGCTTCCTTAGTTTCAGTAACCAATTCGCTTGGTGGTCTGATATCTCTTTCACAATATGGTGAGTGCTCCAGTAACTGTCCCATATCATTTCTATATCTGGAAACAGTTTCTACTGGATGAGCCGATTCAATTACTAAAAGTCTTAATGGACCTTCATCCCATTCAAATCTATAAATAGTAGTTCTTGGGATTACCACATAATCACCTTGCTCAACCCTGAGTTTTCCAAATTGAGAAAACAACCAGCCACCTCCGTCATGAATAAAGATTACCTCATCTGCCTCTCCATTTTTATAGTAATAATCCATTTTGCGAGAAGCTGGATTACAAAGAGCCATTGAAACATCTTTGTTTTTCAAAAGAGTAAGTCGGGCATCTAAAAAGTCTTCTCCCGTAATTCCAATGTCATTTGTCTTCAAATGAGTTTGTTTCAGGGGGTAGTCGTATGCGATTTTAGCATCGAAAGGCTCTGGGTCTAATACATTTAAGACCCTTGTGGGAGGATTGATATGGTATAAATTGGAGTAGATACCAGAGAATCCTCTTGAGCTCACAAGTTCTTCACTGTATAAAGAACCGTCAGGCTGTCTGAATTGGATGTGCCTCTTCCGAGGAATTTCACCCAGGCGTTGATAATATGTCATTGTTGTTTATTTGTTAGCCAACTCTTCCGCTTGATCGAAAAGGTCTATCGCTTCCAAAAATATCTCATTGGTTTGGTTGAAAATTGGATAAAATCCATCATTCTTCCAAACACTTCTTGCGATGTGGGCTTTCAAATAATTTACGATGAGAGGTTTGGATCTATCAAATTGTTCTTGATTAAAAGGTAATCCATTCTCCTCACCAAGTTTGACCATTTCGTCTAGTGAAGCATCGGTAACCTCAAAGCTATCAAAGAATTTTTCATATCCCATATCCTCGAGATAACTCTTGTTATCATTTGAATATTTTAGTGTGAATTCTCTTAATGTATTGCTAGTAAATAAGCCATTAAGATAGCTACTGCTCATTGTAGTGTCTATTGCAACAAAGTGATCAGGAGAAATTCCGCCACCTCCGTAAACTTCTCTTCCTTTAGTTGTGAAGAATTTCAAGCTGTCAGCTACTTTAATACTGTCTTCCTGATACATTTCACCATTAGTGTAACGCTCCAGAATATCTCTTCTGTATTCTTCAGATTTTCCATCATATGGTTTCTGAATACTTCTTCCGCTTGGAGTATAATATCTACTGATAGTAAGTCTTAACTCACTTCCATCATTTAGCTCGAAAGGCATTTGAACTAACCCTTTACCAAAAGACCGTCTACCTACGATTAAACCCCTATCATTATCCTGGATAGCTCCAGCAACAATTTCGGACGCAGAGGCGCTACCTTCATCTATAAGAACAATAACTGGACTTTTCTCAAAAGAACCGTCCCTTTCAGCTCTGTATTCAGAATCATATCTTGTTTCTTTCCCTTTTGTGTAGACAATCATTGGGTTTCCAGAAAGTAATTCATCTGCCATTTTAACCGCTCGGTCCAAATAACCTCCAGGATTGCCGGTTAAATCCAAGATGAGTTTTTTCATGCCTTTGTCAACTAATCCATTTAGATGACTCTGGAATTCATCATAAGTAGTAGCAGAGAAACGATTTACTTTGATGTATCCTATCTCCTCATCAACCATGTAACTAACATCTACAGAGTATTGTGGTATTTTATCTCTTGTAATAGTGTATTCCAGAAGCTCGGCAACTCCGTCTCTTTTAATGGAAACTTTTACATCTGTTCCTTTTGGACCTCTTAGTCTATCAAAAACCCCTTTATTGTTAATACCAATTCCAGCAACAGTTTCAGCATCTACTTCAACGATCTTATCACCAGCCTGTAATCCAACTGCTTCACTAGGTCCTCCGGAAAGTGGAGCTACAACATATATGGTATCTTTGAAAATATTGAATTCAATACCAATTCCACTGTAATTGCCCTGTAACTGAGGTTTGGTCAGTTTTAATTCTTCACCTGATATATACACTGTGTGAGGATCAAGATCTTCAAGCATATTATCGATTGCTTTTTCTACGATCTTGTCAGTATCCACATTGTCTACATAATCATTATTGATATAAGTTAGAACCTGCCTGAATTTGTAAAGACTTTTGAAAATGTCGTTTTCGTTGGATGAATCGCCTTTAATGTTGGCTCCAATCAGGATTCCAGCTGCAATCGCGATGGTTAATAATACTGGAAGTCTAACAATGCTTTTGTGGTTATTGATCTCGCTCACTTACCTCTTTATTTTAGTTTTTTCACCGTTGAATGAAATTAAAAATAGTGAATTTAGTAGTCATATCTACGTGAGATTATTAAATTCGGTTGAATAATTCGATAAAAGGTGTCGTTTATTCTGACGGAATGTCTGTTTGATTATCTTTGCATCTGGATGTTATTGCTAAATAAGAAAATAGGGACTCTAATTGAAGAAGATTTCGTAATCGCAAGGGCGCTACACTACCTTGGAGTTGATTTCTTGTTTCATGCTGATAAAACGATAATCCAGATTTGTAAGGAACGAAAACTTCCTCTGAAAAATGTTCTTCAGACCTTAGATAGCTTTCATAATTCCAGAACAACCTACAAGAAGAACCTTGAAGCTTATCCTCTGGATTTAGTGATTGGTTATCTGAAACATGCTCACCACATTTTTATCAAGGAAAGACTTCCGTATGTTTTGAATCTGATTAATCAAATTGATACCAATCAGGTTTCCGACAAAGCGGTTCTTTCTGACCTGCAATTGATTTTTCCGGTTTTCGTTGAAGATTTTATTAAGCACATTTACGAGGAAGAAGATACCGTGTTTGAGTACATCCTTAAGTTGAATAAGGTAATTCAATCCGATTATACTTCCATTGGAAAATTCATCTATACTAATAAAGACATTTCTCTGAAAGATGTTGCCCAACATCATGATGAGGAAGATGAGATGGAAGGATTGAGAGAAATGGTGAATTCACTCAAGAATATTGACAATGATGATTTAACAGTCAGATTAGTAGTTGCTGAATTGCAAAACTTTGATCTTGAAATGTTAAATCACGCCAAGGTGGAAAATGAAATCTTATTCCCAAGGGCATGTCAACTTGAGAATGAGTTGCAAAGAATTTCAAAGCTAATTAGCCAACAGAATTAGATGGGAAGAGTTATTGGAATAGATTATGGTTCCAAAAGAGTAGGTTTAGCGGTCACAGATCCATTAAAGATTATTGCATCACCCCTTGATACGGTTCATTCCAAAGATGTCATTGAGTTTTTGAAGAACTACATGAAAACTGAAGACGTGGAGGAGATTGTGGTGGGAATGCCCAAAAACCTTAATAATGAAGATACAAATGCAACTCCACTAGTTAAGGCATTTATCAACCTGCTCAAGAAGAATTTTCAGAATTTAAAGATTATTCTTCAGGATGAAAGGTTTACGAGTAAAATGGCTTTGGATGCTATGATTGCAGCTGGTTCTTCAAAGAAGCAAAGACGAGAAAAAGGCAATATTGATAAGGTAAGTGCCTCAATTATATTACAATCATATTTAGAACAAACGAAATGATTTACCCTATTGTGATTTACGGAGATCCTGTTTTGAGAAAGAAAGCAGTTGATATTGAAGAGGGATCCATTGATGTGAAGGAATTAGCTTCAGATATGTTTGAGACAATGCAGGGAGCTCATGGTATTGGCCTGGCAGCACCTCAAATAGGGAAACCAATCAGAATGTTTATTGTGGACGGCAGACCTCTTGAAGAGGATGGGATGGAAGACTTTCACAAAGTATTTATTAATCCACAAATTTTAGAAGAGACCGGTGATCCTTGGAAATTCGAGGAGGGTTGTTTGAGTATTCCTGGAATAAGGGAGGATGTAAGCCGTAATCCTGTAATTCGAATCAGTTATTTTGATGAGAATTGGGAGAAACATGAGGATACATTTGATGGTATGAAGGCAAGAATCATTCAGCATGAATATGATCATATAGAAGGGATTTTATTCACAGATCATATCAATAACCTGAAAAAGCGACTTCTGAAGGGGAAACTGGCTAATATCAGCAAAGGAAAGTTTGACGCGGACTACAGAACCAAATTACCAGCAAAACGATAATGAGTAATCTTAGGGTTAGCTTCATTCAATCTGATATTCATTGGCAGAATATTGATGCTAACCTTGCCATGTTTGAAGAAAAAATCTGGCAGCTTGAGAAGACTGATGTAATTATTCTTCCTGAGATGTTTACTACTGGATTCAGTATGGAAGCCAATAGTCTGGCAGAGCCACACAATAGCAAAACCTTTAGGTGGATGAAGCAGATGGCAGCTCAAACTGATGCCTTACTGATTGGGAGTTACATTATTCAATCTTCAGGCAATTACTATAATCGCCTGTTTTGTGTCTTTCCGGATGGTTCATTTAAAGAATACGATAAGAGACATCTCTTTTCATTAGCGGGTGAAAGTGAAAACTATACAGCAGGTACTGAAAAGCTTATTGTGAATTGGAGGCAATGGAACATTTGCCCTCTCATTTGCTATGATCTAAGGTTTCCGGTTTGGTCCAGATCCAAGAATTATGAATACGATCTGCTGATTTATGTTGCTAACTGGCCTAGCCCAAGAGTAAATGCATGGGACACACTTTTGCAAGCCAGAGCAATTGAAAATATCGCTTACACCGCAGGAGTTAATCGAATCGGAATAGATGGATATAAAGCTAATTATTCAGGCAATTCAGCGATATACGATTTTAAAGGCAATGCTGTAGTTGAGCCAATGATTGATAAGGAAGGCATGGTAACAGTGGAGTTAGAGAAAAGGCCATTGGAAACGTTCCGAAAGCGATTTGATTTTCAGAAAGAAGCGGATCAGTTTACGATTGAATAGACTTTAGTCTCTCCAAAAGCTCATCTTCATCATGTACTTCTACTCCATTAAGAAAACTCAACATAGTTTCTAATGGCTCTAGCTTTCCTGAAAAGTACATTTGATCAGAAGGATTGCGTTTTCTTGAGAAATGGTTTAGCAAGCTGGTAATAGTAGCTGATGGTTTGTTGTTAAGTTCCAGGAATAAAATATTGCTGTCCGACTCATCGATGAGTTTCTTAAGATTAGTTAACAAGTCCTTTCCACTGTCATTATCAAAATCGATGAATTGCCAATCAGGAAACTTAGTCTCAATTTTGGTTTTAAGTGAGTTGTTATAATCAAGGTCTTGCCAGGATTGATTCCTGAAATGGATAAAAGTAGCAGACACTATCTTACGTAGAATTTAAATTGAGAATTACGACCTTTTACAACGTAAAGCCCAGGTTCCAGAGAATAAGTATTTATATCCAACTCCTGACCAGCCTGAATTTCAGTTTTATCAAGAATGATTTTTCCAGACATATCAGAAATAAAAACTACTTCAGTAGTCGGGGAGTATATTTTTAGTACTCCGGCAGAAGCCTGAACCGGATTGGGATAAGCAATGATCGATTCATCTTCCGGTCTTGTATCCTGAACTAATTTGAGGGCATGTACACCACCATTTAGGTTTCCGATAATTCCATAGGTCTCTCCGGTACCATATAGATCGCCAAATACCATTGGGTTTGTTGTGCCAAGTCTAAAGAATGATAGTTCATCAGTATCTGGATTAAACCTATTCAACGAGTCTCCAGTCTCATCTTCCTCTCCCTGAAAAATTTCTATATATCCTCTGGCATCAGATTTAATAATCTCCAATTCACTATCATCATCAAGATTGTAGAAAGCTATGGTTGGAAATAGGTTAACTCCATCTGGAATTGTACCTAGAAACTGATTGTTGGTAAGTTCCAGGTCTGGAGTTTCATTGGTGCCATTATTTTGGTAATATTCAATATTCCCAAAACTTTTACCCATGAATAAGTCTATAACACCATCTGAGTTCCAGTCTATCAACGTAGGTGTATCATTTCTGCTAAAATCAAAATCCCATTCAATTGGTGATGCAAAATCTCCGGTTGCATTTCCTTGCAGGTATTGGATATGGGAAAACAGTCTGTCTGACTTTCCTGCAGATACTAATAGATCCGTGTTGCCATCTTCGTTAAAATCTCCAAACTTTGGTATTAATTTAATCCATTCAAATTGGCTTAGTTCAGCGAAATCTTTTGTTATCAACTCAAATGAGGGAGCTCTAAACGTACCAGTATTTTGATAATATGATATGGTTCCGTAATAAGTACCATCATGCAATTCACCTTTGTTTCCTATAAATAGATCCAAATCTCCGTCATTATCCCAGTCATAAAGAGCAGGGTAAGATTGTTCACCGACATCAATCATTGTCGATTGTAGGAATGCATCAGTCTCAAGATTAAAACCTGGTCCTTTGAAAAACCTTACGGATTGATTGTAATCCAAAAAATACCCATCGTTTCGGAGATTATTACCTATGATGGCATCATCAATTCCGTCATTGTCATAATCAGCAAAGAAAATTATTGGATAGCTAGTAAACTCTGTGACTGAGAAATTATCAATTCTGAATGAACTAAAGTCAGGACTTGCAAATTCCCCAGCATTTGGGAGAAAAGCCAATTCTGTACATCCATCAATTCCTACGTAAACATCGTCTTGGTAGATCGTAATTGATTTGGAAGCGGCATGCTCCTGCCGACCAGCAGTGCCTCCTTCACAAGGGGCTCCATTGAAAACAAAATCATTGCAATTGCATTCCTCAATTAATCCCCAGAATGAATCAACCTTATCATAACTTAATCCCGATTCTCCATCCGTTTCAATACTAATATTCTTATAAAAAGTCATGTAATTCCCTGTGGCGAAATCAAAAACCAGAATATCAATGTCTCCATCTTTGTCAAAGTCCCCGACTGCAGGGTAATCAGAGCTGGTAACTACCAAATTTACCTCTGATCCGTTACTGAGTGATTTTAAATTGTCGGCAGCCACTTCCCATGAATTAGATTCATCAGTTGATGTATTTAGAAAAACACGAACTCCAAAACTGGTATGTGTAAATATATCATTTAGTCCATCATTATTGAAATCAGCTGTGATTAGCCAATTCTGAATATCGCTTGGAAGATTATCCGTTAAATGAGGTCGCCATATATATTCTCCAGCCACAAGTTCAAATGCATATGACAAATCATTTGACCGATCAAAAATGACCAATTCTCTTACTCCATCTCCATTTAAGTCGATCCAATTTAGGTGAACGCCATTTAGTCCTCCTGCAAATGGATTGCTTAATGTTTCCCCATTTTCTATAACTGATATAGATTGATCATACTGGAACAATTGGCTTTTACTTTCCCAGGAGAGGGAGAATAATAAAAGAAAAACCAATGCTGATATTGACTTGTTGATATACAAATTAAAATACTTTATGACCTTAGGGTTTTATGAATACAATATTGATTTAATTTTACCTAATTAACTAACGTAATTCAATGGACAATTATATAGAGTTTCTTTACTCTAAATTCCTTCAAAGCGACGGAGTATGTACGGATACCAGAAAGATTTCTAAAGGGAACATATTTTTCGCGCTAAAGGGTCCAAATTTCAATGGCAATAAATACGCTAAGGCAGCAATTGAAGCTGGCGCTAAGTTTGCGGTTGTTGATGAGGAAGAATATGATCTTGGTGAGGAATACATACTAGTTGAAGATGTTTTGACAGCATTACAGGATTTAGCAAGGTTTTATCGGTCCAGGTTTAAAAACCCAGTATTTGGTTTAACAGGATCAAACGGTAAGACGACTACCAAGGAATTAATTAATGAAGTGCTGTCAAAGAAATACATTACCAGTGCTACAGCAGGTAATTTGAACAATCATATCGGAGTGCCTCTAACCGTGCTTGATATTCTTCCTCAAACGGAAATTGCAATTGTTGAGATGGGAGCAAGTGCTGTTGGAGAAATTGCATTGTTGTCTAGCATTTGTGACCCGGATGCAGGACTCATCACCAACATAGGAAAAGCACATACTGAAACATTTGGTGGAATAGAAGGTGTCATTAGAGGTAAAAGTGAGTTGTTTGATCATCTGCGTAAGAAGGATGCTCAGGTCTTTATTAATCAGAATGATAGGGTCTTATCCAACATGTCTAAGCGATTTCCAACAGGAATTTCATATCCTCCGGTTGATCTGAAATTAGTTTCTGCAAATCCGTTTTTAGTTTATTCTGTGGGTGATAAAGAGGTAGTAACCAATCTCATTGGAGACTATAATTTTGATAACATAGGAGCTGCGGTTGCAATTGGTCGATACTACTCAGTGCCAGAAAATGATATACATCAGGCAATCTCTCAATACACTCCTACAAACAACAGATCTCAGGTGGTAAAGGTGGGAAGCAATCAAATTATCCAGGATGCTTATAATGCGAATCCAGATTCTATGAAAGCAGCTGTGATTAATCTTTCCAACCTGGATGGTAAGAAAGTTGCGATCCTTGGCGATATGAATGAATTGGAAGATCCTGAGGAAGAACATAAGGCTCTCGGCGAGTTGGTAGGCTCACTCAGTTTTGATCAAGTGATATTTTGTGGTAAACAGATTGAGGCCGCTAGTAAAGTTCTTCCGGGAAGTTTGTATTTTGGAAGCACAAGTGATTTAATAGATCATTTGACTAATTATAAATTCGAGAATTCCTCTATTCTTGTCAAAGCATCAAGAGGATTGCAATTCGAGAAGTTGTACGATCATTTTTAGAATAAGAAAGCATGAAGGAAGTCCTGTCATTTTTAGCTGATCTAAAGGAGAACAATCACAAAGATTGGATGGATGCTAACAAGCCAAGATATAAAGCTTCCAGGGAATCATTTTTGTCCTTGGTCACAGAAGTAATTGATGGTATCTCCCAATTTGATCCAACTATTGTAGGAACTGAAGCCAAGAATTGTGTTTTTAGATTGAATAGGGATATCAGGTTTTCTAAAGATAAAAGTCCGTATAAAACTAACTTCGGCGCATCTATCTCTGCTGGCGGGAAAAAGAGTCCAGATGCTGGGTACTATGTGCATGTAATGCCTGGCAACAATTTTATTGGAGGAGGTATGTATATGCCCGAAGCTGCTGCTCTCAAAAAAGTTAGACAGGAAATTGATTACAACACTGAAGATTTTCTTAAAATTATCGAGGATAAGAATTTTAAAAAGGTATTTGGAAGCATTCAGGGTGATGCACTCAAGACGGCTCCAAAAGGATATCCAAAAGACCATCCTCACATTGATTTGCTAAAGAGAAAGAGCTTTTTCTTTCTTCATGAAATATCTGATACTGAATTAAAGAAAGCTGGGTTACCTAATACAATAGCCCAAAAATTTGAACTTCTGTTTCCATTTATTCAATTTATGAACTCTTCTCTGGATTAATACTGGTTTTCCAGGCTGTCAGTTTCGAATATATCGTCATCAAAATCAAAGTACTCTGTGGTGTCTAATTGTACTGTGGTAGTTGTAGCCGCGCTTTTGCCCTTTGTTTTGATTGATTGAATTAATTCCTTTCCTTCGTTTACGATCTGTTGCTTAACGTTAATCAACGCGCTTTTTTGATCATAAGCTATCTTGTAGTCATCAGTTGTTCCTGTGATTTTCAGGAAGATGTTGGTCAGGTTATCTTCGTTGTTCTCAATTGGGCCAAATCTTTCGTCTTTATCTTTTTTGTAGGCCTTTTTTAGAGGCACCTTAAGATGGTAATCTATTCGCTGATCGAAAGTATGCCATCCGCTTAAGGAAATATTTGAGACGTTAGATCTAATGCTCATATCAGGGATTAAGATTTTAGAATCGGAAATTGTGATTGAATTATTCAGTTCTTCAAATCTCAAATGTGCCAATTCATTTTCGTCAACAAACCGTGAAAGTCGGTACATTGGTTCAAATTCTATTAGCTCCCCATTAAGTACAGAGGTATTAATTTGGGCGTTAATAGTCTGATAGATTGGAGTCAGGTTTTTAGATAGATGAAAATCTGATTTAATGTCTGCGGTGATTTTCCCGCTTAGATGTCGATCCTCAATAAAGTCCTGATCGAAGTTGTCAAATACATAGAAGATACTGTCTATAGCCAAAGATTTGATAGTTGAGGTAGAAGTGCAATGAATTAGCTCTCCTGCGGTATTAATGACTAGCTCTCCTGCCACTTCTCCATCAATTGAATTGAATTTTACTTCCTTAGCTTCCAGAGTCTGATTTTTAATACTGACGTTAGCATGAGCCGAGCTTGCTCTAAATTTTTTATACTTTAAATGGTCTACCGTGAGGTCTAATCCAATGTTTACATTCTGAGGGATGGTATAATTCCGGATGATTTGAGTATTCTGGTTAGTCTCACCACTTGTGGTTTTGAGTAGAAGGTTGTCGAGATCCAAAGTTTTGCCCTTGTATTCTCCGGAAAGGTAAAATGGTCCTTTGTCTGTATTGATAATATTTAATGGATTAATGATAAGGCCTGAAATATCAAAATCACTATTGCCAATTAATCCTGTCACTGACTGCAACGCTAATTCGTCATTATTAAACAACAGAACTCCACTGAGATTCTTAATTTCATGTGAAATAAAACTATTTTGGAAACTAACTGACTTCAAATCCATCTCACCATCCCAAAGTAGTTCTTCATCCTTTTTCTGAATTTCAATTTCATAATCTATTAACCCATCAAAAGTTTTGATCTCCTCACCTGGATATAGTGATGTGAAAGATTTTTCATTCAAAATGCCCTCTGCTTTTCCGGAATAGCTTTTTAAATTTAGCTCTAATGTAGAAAATTGAGTTTTAAATTCAGCTTCCTCAAGTTGTCCTTCAAGTTTGAGATTTGTGATCTGTCCTCTCTTGAATTCGAAACCTTTACTGTTTTGGTATGTTCCTGTTCCATTTAAAGAACTGAAATGCAGTTTTCTTTTAGGGTCAATTGCATTTAGCTCTTTAATCTCAAAATTTAGAGCCGTTTTCATTTTACTGCTTTCTGCATAGTCTCCTGACAGTTCTAGATCAAGTTTCATATCTCCGGTTACCCCAAATTTTAGCAAGTTCTTTTTAACGGTGTTGGGTAGTTGCTCAGATAATTCGAAGATGTTAAAAAACTTGCTGCCACAATTGATTTTAAGATTAGAGCTTTCTCCCAATCCAATCTCGCCATTGATTCCAGATAAACTTAAGATTTGTGATTTTAAGACTCCTTGCCTGAGTTGTAGATTTTTTGTAACTAAATCATAGTTCAAGCCTATTTCAATTTGATTGCTAAAGTCATTAATAAATTGTGTGCCAGACCACATTATTTGATGAAGGTTATTATCGCTATTAATATCTAGAAACAAGTAATCTCCTGAAAATTCCACATAGGCAGTAGAGGATTCTGTTGATAGATGTACTTCTTTTGACCTAGACCCTCGGTAGTCGTAATAGCTAATATTGGAGTTATCTATAGTTAGAAGTTTCAGGCCAATTGATTTTTGCTCGGCCGTCGTGTCTCTCGGATGAAAGATCCAATAGTTTGCTTTTCCAGCTTTGTTAAACTCAATATTAATATCAGCATTCTTCAGGGAGACTTGCTCTATAGTGTATTCACCTCTTATCAAAGCAAGCATATCAAAACCAACAATAACTTGGTCGCTTTGAATTAATTGATTTTTGAATTCGTGATTATTTTTAATCGAAACACCTTCTAAAATAATAGCAACTCTCGGCCACTCTTCAAATGCTGAAAGATTAATGGAGTTAACATCAACCTTTGCCGTTAAATGTTCATTTATTTTTTCAAGAGCAGATTGAAGAATTTCATCTTTATTCAGATATACGAATGTTACTCCACCACCAATGACTATGATTGATAGCAGAATTATTGTAAAAAAGAATTTCTTTAATCGACTGATTTTCAAGGTAATCGAATAGCTTTTATTTGATCAACGAAAATAACTTAAAATTTTTTACAAAAAAGAGTAAAAGATTTTTGCAATAGTAATAACAAATGCTAGATTTGCAATCCGTTTTTGAGGGCACTATAACAGATAGAGCAGCTGAAACGGAATAATATACGGGCTCTTAGCTCAGTTGGTTCAGAGCACCTGCCTTACAAGCAGGGGGTCACTGGTTCGAATCCAGTAGGGCCCACAAAGGACAGTCACAAATGGCTGTCCTTTTTTTATGCACCATTCTCAACTTCATTTATCTCCTCAGTTCTTTCCTGCTATTTGAGCAATCATTCAGTTTTTTAAATCGGATATTATTAAAGATACAATCATGGGGTCACTGGGTGGACCGCCACTCCGATCGGATCCAGTAGGGCCCACAAAGGACAGTCACAAATGGCTGTCCTTTTTTTATGCACCATTCTCAACTTCATTTATCTCCTCAGTTCTTTCCTGCTATTTGAGCAATCATTCAGTTTTTTAAATCGGATATTATTAAGGATACAATCATGGGGTCACTGGGTGGACCGCCACTCCGATCGGATCCAGTAGGGCCCACAAAGGACAGTCACAAATGGCTGTCCTTTTTTTATGCTCAATTTTCAACTTCATTTATCTCCTCAGTACTTTCCTGCTATTTGAGCAATCCATTCAGTTTTTTAAATCGGATATTATTAAATATACAATCATGGGGTCACTGGGTGGACCGCCACTCCGATCGAATCTAGTAGAGCTCAATGCCAACTTCATTTCATCTCTAATGTAGCTGATTATAAAGATTTGTTCAAATGGAATATATTCAAGATACAATCAGTGATCCAATGGGGTGGATCGACACACTAGGTCTACTTCTTTGAATTCAGATCAGAATAGAAAATGTTCTATTCCCCTAAGCGGAAATGGTGTGATATATCAGTGTTGAAACACTTGCTAATCAGTTGATTAGCGACTAACTGATTTAAATTTAAATTGTAGAACTCTCTCTGACAATAAGATCCGTTTTAAGTATTTCTGTTTTCGGACTAAATGTATCGTCCTCGTTTCTTATTTGATTTAAAAGCAATTCTGCCGATATTCTACCCATCTCATATCCAGGTTGGTCCACTGTAGATAAAGAAGGTTCGTATAATTCGGAAATTTTCCAGTTGCTGAAGCCAAAAACAGAGATATCCTGAGGCACAACCTTTCCAACCTTTTTCAAATGCTTAATTGCTCCTATAGCAAGCATATCAGTCGCACCAAAAATTGCATCAAATTGCTGATTATTATCCATGAATTTTTTTGCGGAAGAGGTACCGTCAGCAAAATCTCCGGTTTCGCAATGTGCAACGATATTGTCATTAACAGACATGCCATGTTTTTCCAAGGCATCTTTGTATCCCTTAAAGCGATTTTGGTTAATCAACAATGAAATTGGACCGCCAATATACGAAATATGCTTTCTGCCAGTTTCAATAAGATGATTTACAGCATTATAACTCGCTTCGTAATCATCAATGATCACTTTGTCGGTATCTATGTCATCTACTACGCAATCAAAGAAAACAAGAGGAATACTTCTATTCACAAATTCCTTGAAATGAGTGACATCTTTTGTATGTTTGGTAATGCAGGCCAATACACCATCAACTCTTCCATTCATCAAGGTCTTGGTATCTATTACCTCCCTTTCGTAAGATTCATGAGAGTTACAGATAATCACACTGTATCCGGATGCGTAAGCTACATCTTCAATCCCTCTGACAACCATTGAAAAGAAATCATGTACCAATTGAGGAATGATAACACCAAGAGTTTTAGTGGTGTTATTTCTAAGACTCAACGCCGTATAATTTGGTTGATAATTCAGCTTTTCTGCCAACTCAATTACTGCAGCTTTTGTTGAAGGTTTAACCAGCGGATTTCCCGCAAGTGCCCTCGAAACTGTAGATACAGAGATGTTTAATTCCTTAGCAATATCCTTGATTGTTACTTGCCCGCTCTTCATAAATTTTTGTTTGCCTTAAAAATATCACAAACACCGAATTTTTAGCACGAATTTCACCGGTATTTGCAGTCACAAACCCACCTTACTTAGGATTTGATTTTTCCCTTTTTTAATCTTAGAAAAATTATACTTTGAAAAATTAAGAAAAAAAAATGAGTTGAAAACGTTTTCATTTCAATAATGCCAAAAAACCGACCCTTTTTGTCTTAAATCATTTTTAAAATTCTGCGATTTTGATTTTATTAACAGTTCGATTCACATCAGAATAGGAGAAAATTGTGCAAAATTCTCTTGAGAGTTGAGTGCGATTACCCTCCTGATGAGTTGGTTAAAATCGTAAAATATTTCAAAATGTAATAATATGAAGAAGTATCTACTTTTAAGTTTATCGTTGTTATTGTCCTGTGGCATCCTACTCGCCCAGGAGCGATCTGTCTCCGGAGTTGTGACAGACGCAGAAACCGGGGAAGCCCTCCCTGGTGTAAACGTGATTCTCCAGGGTACATCATCGGGTACGGTTACAGACTTTGATGGTAAGTTCACAGTAACGGTTCCTGGCGATGATGCCGTTTTACTCTTTTCTTTTGTTGGATATCAAACTAGCGAAATCACAGTTGGCTCAAGAAGCGTGATTGATGTTTCGCTTGGGTTGGATGTGACGGAACTTTCTGAGGTTGTAGTTGTAGGTTACGGTACTCAGGAGAAAAAGGAGATTACAAGTGCTGTAGCCTCTGTAAGTGCTGAGGAATTTAACCAGGGTACTGTAAACGATCCTGTTCAGTTACTTCAAGGTAAAGTAGCGGGTTTGAATATTACAAGACCAGGAGGTGACCCTAATGGCGGTTTCAATATTAGACTAAGAGGGGTTTCAACTGTTGGTGCTAACTCTTCTCCACTTGTAGTAATAGACGGAGTAATTGGTGGTTCACTTAGTACAATTGACCCAAATGATATTGCGTCAATTGACGTATTGAAAGATGGATCTGCTGCTGCAATCTATGGTTCAAGAGGTTCTAGTGGTGTAATTCTTGTGACTACTAAGTCTGGTAAAGCAGGAAGAATGACTGTTAACTATAACGGTTCAGTTGCCGCTGATCAAGTAGCTAATACGATTGATTATATGAGTGCTGAAGAGTTTGTTGCAGTAGGAGGAACAGATCTTGGTTCTGATACTGATTGGTTAGAAGAGGTAACAAGAACTGGAATTACACAAGTACATAACCTATCAGTTTCAGGTGGTACTGCACAAACATCTTACAGAGCGTCGATGAACTACAGAGATGCGCAAGGTGTAGGTGTAAAAACGGGATTTGAGCAAGTTAATGGTAGATTAAACCTTACTCAAAGAGCTCTTAATGACAGAGCAAAAATTGAAGTTGGTTTATCTGCAACTACAAGAGACTCAAAATATGGTTTTGCAGAAGCGTTTAGGTATGCAGTAACAGCAAATCCTACTCTTCCAATATTAGATCCAGGATTAGATGATGACGCCATTGAGAACGGTAACTTTGGTGGTTATGCTGAGAGACAAATATTTGACTTCTTCAATCCGGTTTCTATTATCCAGCAAAACCAAAATGAAGGAACTGATACGAGACTACTAGCTAGTATTAGAGGTGAGTATGACTTTAGTGACTTTGTAGAAGGTTTAAGTGCTTCCGTATTTTATTCTAGACAAGAGGAGCACGATGTGAGAGCACAGTATTTTGCTAAAACCGCGAAATTCAGAGGAGCAAACAGAAATGGATGGGCTTTCAGAAGTGAAGACAGAAGATTCAACGAACTATTTGAAAGTACATTAAACTATACTAATAACTTTGGTGACTTGAATGCAGCATTCTTAGGAGGTTACTCTTACCAGGAATTCTTCTTTGAAGGATTTAACATGGATGGTGGTGACTTCACTACAGATGCATTCACATACAACAACATTGGAGCAGCACTTGACTTTGCAAATGGTCTAGGAAATGTTGGAAGTTATGCTAACTCTTACAAATTGGTAGCATTCTTCGGAAGATTAAATCTTAACTATGATGATAGCTTCTTCTTATCAGCAAGTGCTAGATATGAAGGTTCAACTAGATTTGGAGAAAACAACCAGTGGGGTTTATTCCCAGCAGCAAGTTTAGGAGTTAACCTTACTAACTTGGTAGATATTCCTCAAATTGATAACTTGAAATTGAGAGCATCTTACGGTAGAACAGGTAACATACCTGGTGACTCTTATTTATCACTTCAAAGATTCGGTGCGACAGGTAGTAACTTCTTCTTTAACGGAGCTTACGTACCAAGTTTTGGACCAGTATCTAACCCTAACCCAGATTTACAGTGGGAGACTAAAGATGAGTACGATATTGGATTTGATTTCGTAGCATTAGGATCCAGATTAAGAGGTACGTTTGATTGGTATATCAGATATACTGAAGATATGATTCTTAATGTGAATGTTCCAGTACCACCAAACCAATTCGCTACGACGTTTGTTAATATCGGTAAATTCCAAAACTCAGGTTTCGAAGTGGCTTTAAATTATGATGTGATCAAGACATCAGATTTCACTTGGACTACAGGAATTAACGCTTCTACATTTAGCACGGAAGTTACAAGTTTGACTTCTGGAGACCTTTCTTTCGGAGAAGGAGGAGTTCTGTTCCAGGCTAACATGGGAGCACCAGGACAAAATGATACAAGATTGGTAAGAGTAAAAGAAGGTGAAGAATTAGGTCAACTTTGGGGTCCAATCCAAGAAGGTGTAAATGAAGATGGAACTCCAAGATTCGCTGACTTAAGCGGAGATGGAACTTACTGTAATTGTGATGATGACTTCACAGTAATCGGATCAGGTCTTCCTGATGTAACTGGAGGTTGGTCAAATACAATCACTTACAAAGGATGGGATGTAAACATATTCTTCAGAGGAGCTTTTGGTCATGATTTATTGAATAGCTACAGAGGATTCTATGAAAATACAAGCGAAACAACTTTAGGTAACTTCAATGTTGTTAACTCTGAGTACTTTGATCCAAACTTATCTGCAGCTAGAGTAAGTAGCATCCATGTTGAAAATGCAGATTATATCCTATTGGATAATGCAACTATTGGTTACACTGTTCCTTTAAACAGTGACAACATTAAGAAGTTGAGATTCTATGCTTCAGTACAGCGTCCATTCGTAATCACAGACTACAGTGGTGTTGATCCAACTGAAAGATTCGAAGATAGAAATGATAGTGATAACGGCGGTTTCGCTGAGCTAGATGGAAATCCTCTTGCACCGGGTATCGAGAGAAGATCTACATACTTTACTACCAGGACTTTGACTGTTGGGGTTAATCTTCAGTTTTAATAAAAAATTAAGAATACAATGAAAAATATATTAAAGAAAGTTTCTCTATTGTTACTTGCCTTTGTAGTACTTACTCCGGCATGTACAGATTTGGAAGAAGAGCTTTTCAGTGATGTAACTTCAGATAACTTCTTCACTACTGATGAAGAGTTTATCGCGGCTATGGGAGCGGCATATACATCACTGTATTCTTTGGGTAACCACTCAAACCTTTGGTCAATCAATGAATTGGCAAGTGATGAGCTTGTAGTTGCTGCAAAGGGTGGTGACTGGTTTGATGGAGGAGTTTTGATACAACTTCACCAGCATACTTACACTGCTGATAATGGATTCTTTAACAACACCTGGACGCAGTGTTACGGTGGTGTTAACACATGTAACAGACTTATTGCTCAGTTTGAGGCTATTGAATCTGAATCTTCAGATGCGTTTATCGCAGAGTTAAGAGGATTGAGAGCATTGTGGTATTTCTGGCTAATGGATGCATTTGGAAATATTCCACTTGTAACTAGCTTCGATCAAACAGAAGCGCCAGGTAACTCCTCAAGAACTGAAGTATTTAACTTTATTTTAAGTGAGCTTGACGAAATTATTCCTCTATTAGATGAGAATAATGATGCTTCAACTTACGGTAGATTCAATAAATGGGCGGGTTTGGCTCTAAGAGCGAGATTAAATCTTAATGCAGAAGTTTATACTGGAACTGCCAGATACGCACAAGCAATTGCTGATGCTGACGAAATATTGAATGATGGTGGATTCTCTTTAGAGTCTGTATATGCTAACAATTTTGCTGCTGAGAATTCAGGTTCTGCTGAGAATATTTTTGTTATTCCTTACGATCAAGTATTTGCTCAAGGGTTTAACTGGTCTCAGATGACACTTCACTATGGTAGCCAAAATACATACAACCTGACTGCACAGCCATGGAATGGTTATGCAACAGTTGAGGAGTTTTATAACTCTTATGTGGACCCTGATCAAAATCCAGGTCCTCAAGGACCAGTATACACTGGATTGGCAACTGCCACAACATTAGGTACTGTTGATAGCAGGTTATCAAACTTCCTTGTAGGTCCTCAGTTTGATTCAGGAGGAGAGTTAATCACTGATCCAGGTGTTGAAGACACAGATCCTGATGGACCTGGTTTGAATTTCACGCCAGAGATTAATGAAATCTTCCCTAATGGATTAAGACAAGCTGGAGCTAGAATCGGGAAATATGCTTATACATTAGGTTCTACTCAGAATATGGATAACGACTTTGTAATCTTCAGATTGGGTGAAGTGATGCTTACAAAAGCTGAAGCTGAATTCAGAGAAGGAAACACTGCAGAGGCATTAACTTATGTGAATATGATTAGAGCTAGAGCTGGTGTAACTGAGTGGACAAGTCTTACTCTAGATCAGATCTATGCAGAAAGAGGAAGAGAAATGTATGCTGAGCTTGTAAGAAGATCTGATCAAATCAGATTCGACACTTACGATGACCCTTGGTGGGAAAAAGATGCGGATGAGGGACCATTCTTGGAAATCTTCCCAATTCCACAGGCACAGCTAGATGCTAGTTCAGCATTAGATCAAAATCCTGGTTATAATTAATTAACTAACTACCAATATTAAAAAGAGCAAGTGATCTTCTGGTCACTTGCTTTTTTTGTACTATTGTACTGTATAAACAGATCAATATGGCAAAGTATTCGGGGGTTCTATTTTTTCTGCTTCTACTGGCGGGATGCCAAAATAATTCAGAAACCGAGTCGGATTTTTTATTTGAATTGAAGTTAAGTGATGACACTGGTATTTCATTTGAAAACGAGCTGACATACAGTGAAGAAATAAACCCATATACTTTTAAAAACTTTTATAACGGCGGAGGTGTAGCAATCGGAGATCTGAATAATGATGATCTACCGGAAATTCTATTTGCAGGTAACTTAGTGTCCAATAAACTCTACCGAAATAATGGTAATTTCAATTTCACCGATATCACAGAATCATCTGGATTAAACATTGAAAGCTCCTGGAGTACCGGAGTGAGCTTTGTAGATATTAATGGTGATGGCTTACTTGACATCTATATATGTAAATCAGGTCCTCCTACCGGTGAATTTCGGCACAATACCCTCTACATTAATCAGGGTGATTTCAAGTTTACTGAAGAATCAAAAAAATACGGCTTAGACAATCTAGGTCTTTCAACTCATGCATCCTTCTTTGATTACGATAAAGACGGTGATCTTGACTGCTATCTTTTGAATAATAGTATCAAATCAGTCGGTGGGTATGATTTTATTAAAGATCAGAGGTTGCAACCAGATACATTAGGTGGGAACAAACTGATGGAAAATCAGAACGGTTTTTTTGTTGATGTATCACAGCAATCAGGTATTTATTCTAGTGCTATTGGATTTGGGCTAGGAGTAACGATCAGTGATATGAATTCTGATAATTGGCCGGATATCTATGTTTCCAATGACTTCTTCGAACGGGATTACCTCTACATCAATAATCAGGATGGCACTTTTACCGAATCACTGGAGAATTACCTTACAGAGATTTCAATGGGATCAATGGGTGCTGATATTGCCGATATAAACAATGACGGACATCAAGAAATTTTCGTAACTGAAATGCTTCCGGATAGACACGATCGTCTCATGTCAAAAGCCAGTTTTGAGAAATGGGATAAATATCAATTAGCTGTTGAAAATGGTTATTATCATCAATTTGGAAGAAATGTATTGCAGCTCAACAATGGAAATGGTTCCTATTCAGACATTTCTAGGCTAACCGGCACAGATGCTACAGATTGGAGCTGGGGAGCACTTATATTCGATATGGATAACAATGGCTATAAAGATATATTCGTAGCAAATGGCATCTATAAAGATTTACTGGATCAGGACTATATCAACTTCATGGCAAACCCTGCAGAAATTAGCCGCATGCTGAAGCAAAAAGGGACAGCTATTAAGGAACTTATCGATATGATTCCATCTGAACCTTTGTCAAATTACGCTTTTTCAAATCAAGGAGGATTACAATTAACCAACAAAGCTGATGATTGGGGTTTGGGCCAAAAGGGGTTTTCAAATGGATCCTCGTACGGAGATTTAGATAATGATGGTGATCTGGATTTAGCTTTGAATAATGCCAATATGCCTGCATTTATTTATGAAAATAAATCTGAAAATAAGGGTAATAACTACTTGTCAGTTAAGCTTAAAGGAACAGACAAAAATACGTTTGCAATTGGTTCAACAGTTAGGGTTTTTGTGAATGGTCAGACACTAATTCAGGAGCTTTCCCCAATGCGCGGTTTCCAGTCATCTATTGATTATGATATGCATTTCGGTCTGGGAACTTTTACAAGAATCGATTCTCTTGAAATAACATGGCCAACTGGGCAAAAGACATTTCAAGAAAACATACAGTCAAATCAACAATTAATAATTAATCAAGCTGAAGCAGCATTCAGGACTACTACAAAAGTCGAATCTTCCAATGGGACAGCAGTTTTCTCACAATCAAGCATTAGTGGTCTCGACTTTAGACATGTTGAAAATAATCATATTGATTTTGATAAAGACCGATTGATTTTCCAAATGAGTAGTAATGAAGGTCCTTGTGCTTGTAAAGGAGACATAAATACAGATGGGTTGGAAGATATATTTATCGGTGGAGCAAAAGATCAGGCAGGGGCAGTATACGTGCAAAAACAGAATGGCTCATTTAAAATATCTCAAAGTTTTACAACAGACAAAGAATCTGAAGACCTGGATTGTGAATTTGGGGATTTAAATGGAGATGGAATCCTTGATCTTGTTGTAGCAAGCGGAGGGAGTGAGTTCAGTTCTCTCTCATCCAAACTGAAGGATAGAGTATATCTGGGAAAGGGTAATGGTAGTTTTGATAAAGAAACAATGTTTCCTTCCAAAATAGAGAGCACTTCCTCCTTAGCTCTATTAGATATAGATTCCGATGGGGATTTAGACATTTTTACAGGAGGTAGATTGGTCCCTGGCGCATACGGAATACCAGCTTCAAGTAGATTGTACATCAATTCTAATGGCAGTTTTAGTGATCAGACAGATAAATTGTTTCCAGAATTAATTAATCTGGGAATGGTTACAGATGCTAAAGCTGCAGATATTGACAAGGACGGAGATACTGACCTTATTGTTGTAGGGAAATGGATGCCTGTAACCATATTCATCAATGAAGGAGGAAACTTAGTTAATAAAACAGCAGAGTTTGGATTCGATCAATCTAATGGTCTTTATAATACCCTACAGATTGTAGATGTTAACCATGATAATTTGCCTGACATCATTACAGGTAACCATGGTCTGAATTCAAGATTCAATGCTTCAAATGAGTTTCCAATGACTATGTGGGTTGGTGATTTAGATAGGAATGGAAAAATAGAGCAAATTACAGGTACTTACGAAAATGGAACCCTCTATCCAATTCTTCAACTAAGTGACCTTACAAAACAATTGCCTTCGTTGAAGAAAAAATATCTTAGATATGAGAACTATAAAAATATCTCTCTGCCAGAACTGGTACAGAATGCTGAAAATGCTTTGGAATTAAAAGTCTACATATTAGAATCAGCGGTTTGGCTCAATAGTTCTGCTCAGAATTTCCAAGCTATTCCACTTCCATTGGAGTCTCAATTAAGCCCAACATATTCTATTCACATTCAAGACTTTAATATGGATGGTGATGTTGATATTGTTACAACAGGGAATTTGTCAAAATCAAAGCCTGAGTATGGCATTTATGCCGGGAGTTATGGTGAAGTATTGACTGGACTTGGCACAGGTAAGTTTAGAAAATTGTCAAACATTGAATCTGGGATAAGTATTCGCGGAGAGGGAAGAGATATTATTGAATTAATAGTTAATGGTGAAAGGAAGCTCATTTTTATCAGAAATAATGATGAGATTTCTGTGTACGATATTGTGAAGAAAAACTAATTTTAAAAGTTAATGAGAAACGTTATTTTCATATTGATCGGGATAGTTGCATTGTCTTCTTGCACTCAACATCCCTATTTGGAAATGGAGGAAAGGGAGCTATCTTCTGGAGTGCGCTATGACTCATTATTTCTGGGTATTAAGTTTGGTATGAAGAATGAGGAATTTTTCGCTCAGTGCTGGGAACTCAACAAACAACAACTTGTAAAACAAGGTCCTGGAAGTGGTTCTGTGGAGTACATAATATCAGAAGGAGTATCTTCTCCTATCAGATTGCTATTTGTTCCAGGTTTCCATGATGGTCAAGTTTACCAGATGGATATGAAATTTGATTATATCAATTGGGCTCCATGGAATAAAAAACTGACTTCAGATCAATTAATAGTTGAAATCACTGATTTGATGAGAGATTGGTATGGAGAAGGGTTTGTGGAAATCAAGAATAAAGATAATAATGTAGCATATGCCAAAGTCAACGGCAACAGGCGAGTAAGTATCTTTAAGTACAATGAATCTACTGTATCCGTATTGTTAACAGATCTCACAGTTTCAAAAAATATTGAAGAAAGTAAATGATTGACAAAGCAAAACACCTGTTAGGCACTCTCTTTTTAGTGTCGCTTTTAGTCGCTTGTAATTCAGAAGAAAGGGACACCCTTTTCAAGAAAATGTCTGCGGGATCCACTGGGATCGATTTCGAAAATACTTTAACGTTTGATAAAGATTTCAACATCTTCACCTACAGGAATTTCTATAATGGGGGCGGTGTGGGTCTTGGAGATTTTAATGGTGACGGATTAATCGATATTTATTTCACAGCAAATTTCAAAAAGAACAGATTGTACATCAATCAGGGTAATTGGAAGTTTAAGGATGAAACTGAAGCAGCTGGCGTGGGTGGAGAAAAGTCCTGGAGCACTGGTGTGGCTGTAGTCGATATCAATGGTGATGGGCTTCTGGATATTTATGTATGTAATAGTGGTGATATAAAAGGTGATAACAAGCAAAATGAATTATTTATCAACCAAGGCAATTTAAAATTCACCGAAGAAGCGGAGAAATATGGACTAGCTGATCCCGGATTTAGCACTCACGCAGCGTTTTTTGATTACGACAAAGATGGAGATCTCGATTTGTATTTGCTCAACAATTCCTATCAGGCAATTGGGAGTTTTGACTTAAGAAGAAATGAAAGACCAATTCGTGATGCTGTAGGTGGAGATAAGCTTTTCAGAAATGATAATGATAAATTTATTGATGTGAGTGAAGAGGCAGGTATTTATGGTTCAGTAATTGGCTTTGGGTTAGGAGTAACCGTGGGAGATATCAACAAAGACAGCTGGCCTGATATCTATATCTCAAACGACTTCTTTGAAAAAGATTATTTATACATCAACAATGCAGATGGTACTTTTAGCGAGGAGCTTGAACAAGGAATTCAAAGTATTAGCGCCGCTTCGATGGGAGCAGATTTAGCCGATATCAATAATGACGCCCATCCAGATATTTTTGTGACTGATATGCTTCCGGAACCTGATGCCAGAGTAAAGACCGTTACTACATTTGACGATTGGGATAGATATCAATATGGATTAAATAATGGATATTGGCACCAATTCACCAGAAATATGCTTCAGCTTAACAATGGAGACAACTCATTCAGTGAAATTGGAAGACTCGCGGGGGTAGAAGCTACAGACTGGAGCTGGGGAGCTTTAATATTTGATTTCGATAACAATGGGAATAAGGACTTATTCATTGCTAATGGAATCTATCAGGATCTTACAAATCAGGATTTTCTTCACTATGCAAAACAGGAGGATTTAGCAGAACGAGTGACCTCAAGTGGAAGTGTAGATTATGAACAGCTTATTAATTTGATTCCGACTGAACCAGTTCCTAACTATGCATACTTTAACAATGGAGACCTAACGTTCACCAACAAAGCGGTGGAATACGGCTTGGACCAACCTAGCTTCTCAAATGGATCGGCTTATGGCGACTTGGATAACGATGGAGACCTTGATTTGGTGGTGAACAATGTAAACATGGAATCTTTTGTTTATCAAAACCAGTCTGAAAAGTACAACCCAGAAAATAATTATTTACAGTTTATTATTGAGGGTAAAGCTCAGAATTCATTAGGTCTTGGTGCTAAAATTAGTGTGTATAGCAGCGGTAATGAGTATTATTGGGAGCACATGCCTATCCGTGGATTTCAATCTTCAATGGATCCAAGGCCCTTAATTGGAATTGGAACAGCATCTGAAGCTGATTCCGTTATTGTGAATTGGCCAGATAATTCTATTACCAGACTAAACAAGGTACAGGCTAATTCTACCATTACATTAAAATGGACTGAAGGTATCGAACCAGAAAGCCAAGCACAAAACTCAACTACAGACTCGAAATTATTCACGAGAAGTAACAGTATTTCTGATCCTTTTACCCATAAGGAAAACCCATTCATAGATTTCGACAGAGAACGACTATGGTTTCATATGCTATCCACTCAAGGACCTTGTCTGTGTAAGGGAGATGTCAACAATGATGGGCTGGAGGATTTCTATATAGGAGGAGCAAAGGATCAGCCAGGTTATATCTATGTTCAAAATAAGAATGGAAAATTCAGTAAATCATTTAATGATGCAATTGGTAGAGACTCAGGGTCTGAGGATACAGACTGTACCTTTTTTGACGCCAATGGTGATGGGAGGTTAGATCTCTATGTGGCCAGTGGAGGTTCCGAATTCTCCAATCTATCCGCTGATTTGGGAGATAGATTATACATCAATGAAGGCAATTCTACCTTTTCCAAAAGACAATATGTATTTCCTGTAGGAAAGTTTGAAAACACATCTACTGTTGAAGCTCATGATTTTGATGGTGATGGTGATACTGATCTGTTTGTAGGAATCAGGTTTGTTGCTGGTGTATACGGGCAGCCAGCAAATGGGTACATCCTTGAGAATAATGGGAATGGAGAATTCACGAAATCAACAAGAGCAAAAGATCTCGAAAATATAGGGATGATAACGGATGGCAAGTGGATTAATCTGGATGGTGATGATCAGAAGGAATTGGTTGTCGTTGGGGATTGGATGCCAATTACAGTTTTTAAAGTAATTGATGGTGTGATAACGAAATCAAAGGAGATCCCAAATAGTTCTGGATGGTGGAACACAATTGAAACTGGTGACTTCAATGGAGATGGTAAAGAAGACCTTATTGCCGGAAACCTTGGTCACAATTCAAGGTTCAGAGCTTCCGTGGAAAAGCCAATTTCAATCTATATCAATGATTTTGATGGTAACAGCAAAGTGGAACAGATTATTTGTCAATATAACGGTGACAATTCATACCCAATCGCATTAAGACATGATCTGATCATGCAGTTACCACACCTCAAGAAGAAATATTTGGAGTACGAAAAGTACAAAGAACAAAAAATCACAGACGTATTCACACCTGAAGAATTAGAAAAGGCAATTAAGCTGGAAGCGCAAAACTTAAGTACTTCTTTGTATTTGAATCAAGGTGATCTGAACTTCCAAATGAACGAGTTACCAATGGAGGCCCAGTTTTCAATCACTTACGGCATATTGGTTCAGGATTTTGATAACTCAGGAAGTCTGGATATTCTTTTGGGCGGTAATTTAGGTGCTACTAAACCAGAAATTGGAAAATACGATGCAAATTATGGCTTGTTGTTATCAGGCAAGGGTGATGGACAATTTCTGCCAATGATGTCTAGTGAGTCAGGAATTGACCTTTCTGGAGAGGTTAGGAAAATAATCAATATAGGTCATGACCCTTCAAAAGTAGTTGTAGCACTTAACAACGAGGAATTAAGAGTTTTCGATATCAAAAAGTAGGAAGTAGAATATGAAGAGGAGATTTAGAGATTGTATTTACGCCATCTCAGTATTGGCACTGTTTTACTCATGTTCTCCGAAGGAGAAACCAATATTCGTGGAAGCGGATCCCAATATTTCTGGTATTACTTTTTCTAATGACCTCAATGAAGCTGATGATTTTAATATTGTAGACTACCTGTACTTCTATAATGGAGGTGGGGTGGCCACTGCCGACTTTGATAATGATGGATTAGTTGATATCTATCTCACAGCAAATAGAGGGGATAATAAGCTTTACCATAATAAAGGCAATTTACAATTCGAAGATATAACTGCATCAGCTAATGTAGCATCCAATGGTGATTGGAAAACAGGAGTTTCAATAGTAGACATAAATGCTGATGGCTTCCTCGATATTTACTTGTGTAGATTGGGTAATTACAAAGGAGTAGAAGGTAAGAACGAATTATACATCAATAACGGAGATCTCACATTTACGGAAAGTGCCAAAGAATATGGATTGGATTTTCAAGGATTCTCAACTCAAGCCGCTTTCTTTGATTACGATGTGGATGGAGATCTGGATATGTATCTTTTAAATCATTCTGTTCATACAAGAAGAAGCTACGGGGATTCCACTTTGAGATATCAGGTCGATAGCCTTTCTGGAGATGTGTTTTACAGGAATGACAATGGATATTTCAATAATGTAAGTAGGGAAGTAGGGATATTTTCTTCACAGGTAGGTTACGGGCTTGGAATAGGGCTTTCTGATATCAACAATGATGGATTCACAGACATTTATGTTTCCAATGACTTTCATGAAAATGACTACTTATATATCAATTCTGGGAATGGCACATTTAAAGAGTCAATAAAAGACTATATCTCCCATACCAGCTTATCTTCAATGGGGAATGATCTGGCAGACTTCAACAATGACGGCTATGTTGATTTAGTAACACTCGACATGTCACCGGAAGATGAAACTGTTCTTAAAAACTCAGCAGGAGATGATTCATATGAGATTTATAGACTGAAGTTGTCATTCGGATACCTGAAGCAGTTTGCAAGAAACACAGTTCAAGTAAATGATGGTTCTGGTAGATTTTATGATGTAGCACCATTTTCAAATCTACATCAAACGGATTGGAGCTGGAGTTCACTGTTTGCAGATTATGACAATGATGGATTTAAGGACCTGTTCATAACAAATGGGATTGTCAAGAGGCCGAATGACATGGACTACATTAATTTCATTTATAACGGAACTACAGCTGGTAATACAAAGGATGATCTTTCCGACATGGAGATAGTAGCCAAAATGCCCGAAGGGAAAGTGTCCAATTATGTATTTAGAAATAATGGAAGGTCATTTGAAAATGTTTCTGAAAACTGGGGAATAACCAAGCCCACATTATCAAATGGAGCTGCATATGCTGACCTTGATAATGATGGAGACCTTGATTTGGTAGTCAATAACATTAATGAAACAGCAACAGTCATTGAAAACAAATCGGATGAAATAAATAAAAATTACAATTATCTGAAAGTCGAACTAAAAGGAGATTCTCTTAACCCTTTTGGGATTGGTGCAAAAGTCTATGCATTTACAGACCAGGGAATAAAATTTCATGAGCAGTTTAATGTCAGAGGTTTCCAATCTGCAGTGAGTACTGATATTGTAATTGGACTAGGCACTGCAAAATGCAAATCGCTAAAAGTCATATGGCCAGATGGTAAATCGCAAGCAATTCAATCTCCAGAGTCAAATAAAACTATTGTTGTTGAGTACAATCAGTCGAAACTTATTGAAGAGCCACAAAGTACCAACCCAGGTAGCCCAATTTATGTGAAATCAGAAATTGAAATCCCATTTGAGCACAAAGAAAACAACTTCATCGACTTCAACAGAGAAGGCTTAATCCCCCACTTAGTATCTCGTGAAGGTCCTTGTATTTCAGTTGCCGATGTAAATAATGATGGCCTTGAAGATTTTTTCATCGGAGGAGCAACATATCAGGCTGGAGGGATGTTCATCCAGGATTCAATTGGAGGATTTAGAAGCAGTCAGCCAAGATTGTTTGATGTTCAAAAGCCATTTGAAGATGTCAGTTCCATATTTTTTGATTGCGACAATGATGGTGATCAGGACTTATACATTGTTTCTGCAGGAAATGATTTCATGGGCCCCAATCCATTAGTAGTAGATAGATTATTGGTTAACGATGGTAATGGGAATTTTGAATGGGCCAAAAATCAAATTCCAACATTGGTGCAACATGGAGGGGTAGTAAAAGCAGCTGATATTGATGGTGATAACGACTTAGACTTGTTCGTAGGAGGAAGAATTGTTCCTCAGAAGTACGGTAAGATCCCTGAGAGCTACATTTTAATCAACGATGGAAAAGGTTTCTTTTCAGAAAATACAGATCAAGTAGCTCCGGAGATAAAACGTGTTGGAATGGTAACTGATGCCTCATGGACAGATCTGAACAACGATGAGCAGCCAGACCTTGTGATTGTCGGAGAATGGATGCCAATCACGACCTTCATTAATAAAAATGGTAAATTGGTGAGAGAGGAATACTCTGACTTTAAATACACCAATGGCTGGTGGAACTGCCTGGAAGTAAAAGATATAGATGGTGATGGTGATGACGATTTTCTTGTTGGAAACCTTGGGCTAAACTCAAAGCTAAAAGCCTCAAAAGAGGAACCAATTAAGCTTTATTTCAATGATTTTGATGGCAACTTCTTCATTGATGCAATTATGACGTATACCAAAGGAGGAAAGGAGTACACGGTTAATAATAAAGATGAACTGATCAAGCAGCTACCATATTTGAAGAAGAAGTTTGTGCACTATAAAGATTTTGCAGGAAAGACAGTTCAGGAAATTTTTGAGGAACCATTAAAAAAGAGCCAGGTAAGATATTCCTATATGTTTGAGTCGGTATTTATAGAGCAGGTAGAGCCAGGTAAATTCAAAATTTCGGTTCTCCCTGATGAAGCACAACTGTCAACCGTTAATGCAATTAAATCACTAGACTCCAATGGTAGCTTCATTTTAGGTGGGAATATGATTGATAATCCACCATACTTTGGCTCCTATGACGCTGGAAATGGGTTAATGATCGATTTTGGTGGTGCTGAAATGAAACCAGTAAAATCAAATATTTCTGGGATAAACCTTCCTTCAGAAGTAAGATCGATCGAGACTATTGTTATAAAAGGGGATCAACATTTAATCATAGGAAGAAATGATCAATCACCTGTTTTCCTGAAAGGAGCTGGAGCAACAAATTAGTCGTATTAGATGGGTAGGTTTGATAAAATCGATCTATTACTCGATGAACTAGCTGATCAACTTCAGGCAAAGCTTAGCAAGGATAGACCTGGAATACCAGATGATTTAAAATTTGAGGAAAGGAGGCTTGATTGGTCAGAGGGAAACTTAAATAAAGCCATCATCATCCAACCAAACCTTAAAACAGGTATAAACTATAATCTATGGAATTTCATCAATGTTGCATGGGTCGATAAAATCATATCTGGTCGAAAACCTAAGTCAATCAATTATATAGTTGAGAACAAGGAATTCGAATTCATTGAGGAAAATTTTGAGGTGCTTATTTCTGAGTCAATAAAGCATCTTAATTCTATTTCAGAATCAGATCTCAATTATCAAAAGGCCCAAATAAATGCGCTGGGCAAAAAAAAAATAAGGTGACCTTTTGGACACCTTATTTTTATATGTTGTTAAACTGTAAGTTCTATTCGTAAGAGTACTCTCCAGTCCATACGTTTAGTGTAACATCGTATGTACCAGCTGTTGTTGGAATATTTGGTCCGCCTAGTGTTGCTGTACCACTAGGGAAATCACTTCCGCCCCAGTTGTATGCCCAATCATCATTTGCTCTGAATTTAGATTCTCCGTCAGTTAAAGTAACTGTGATTGTCCAAATTGCAGGGTCAGCAGCATCCATTGTCATGTCAGTATCTGAATCCCATCCACCTGGAGTAGCATCACCAATTATACCCACATTAGTCGATGTAAATGTATACTCACCTGTACTTGGATTGAAGTCAACAATATATAACCCAGCTGCATCAACCGGAATGTTTGGACCATTCAATGTACCAGTACCACTAGGGAAGTCAGTTGCACCCCAGTTGTTAGTCCACTCGTCATTTGCTCTGAATTTAACCTCACCAGCAGTTAATGGAATAATCATTGAGAAAGTTCCATCACCGTCATCATTTAAGTCAGTATCACTGTCCCATCCAGTAGGAGTAGCACTACCAATGATTCCAATTGAAGGGAATTTCACGAACTCAAGTGAGTAAGAGAAATCACTATCATTGAACGTTACTCTATAGAATGCTTCATCAATTGATTCAGGCATTACAATTGTACTACCAAATAAATCTGCAATAGAGTCTGGTTCGTTATCACCCCAGTTATTTCCACTGAAAGAATCCGAATCAGAGAACTTAAACGCGTCACCTGGCGCTAACAATACTTCTTCAAGAATCCATGTATTGTCATCATCCAATGCGAACCTGTAATCATCACCGTCAAAGTTGTTGAATGATCCTAATAGATATAGGTCATCAAGATTTTGCTCAAGCATTACAACTGACTCAAGAGAGTACACTAATGTTTCATCATTGAATGTTACATTAAATGTTCCACTGTAACCACATGCAATATTTGTTGGATTTCCTGCTGCAGGAACACAAGTCAGATCACAATTATCATCTGTCCAATCTTCTCCTGAGAAATCGGAAGTATTTGCAAATTTGAATTCATCTCCTGCTGTAATGGCTACTTCTTCAACGTACCACGTGTTATCAGCAATTAGTTCCATTTCAAGGTCAGTTCCTCCCCATCCATTCATGGATCCAAGGATGTACATCCCAGAATTGTTAGCTTGGAACGCTGCGTCAAAGATTTCGAAGTAGAAACTCTCAGTAACGGATAAATTAGCTGCATCCGTCACAGTAACTTCTATTTCATAAACGCCTGTATCCAATCCTGTTGAACCAAAATCGGCAGCTGCCCAAACCAAAGAATCAGATGTGCCACTTACCGTACCAGTGGTAGTTGCGAAATCTGCGATTCCTCTTGTTGTATCTGATAATGCTACTGAAATTGATGCTAAAGGTGAGTTTTCTCCGTCTGATACTTTGATGGTGATATCAAACTCAGTACCTAGGGCAATTGCGCCACTAGCACTTACTTCGTCGATAACGGGAGCAATGTCTAGAATGTCGAAACTATCCGTGATAGTGTCCTCACACGACATAATTACTCCTAAAACCGCAAACGGCAAGAATAATTTAGTAAAAACTTTCTTCATAATACCTACATTAATTTTAATATATTTTGCTACAAAATAGACAGTTCACTAAGTAACTGAAGTGGAAAATAATGCAATTTTCTTAAAATATCTGACAAAACTTTGATCTTTTTTAACCATTTTTTATTGCAAACGATTGTAATTGAGCATTCATTATCTTAAGACCTTTTAAAAACACTTTAAATTGGATTTTTTAGTGATTCCTGGGTGGTTTTTAATTGTTTGCTTTTAACATTCACTTTCAGGGTTAAAGCACCCAAATCTTGATCAGACACCTCAGTTGCCCAAGATATATTTTTTAGAAGTACAATATTTTACCAATTATTCCGATTAGCTTCATTAATTTTCATAATATTGAATTTTAGATTATTCAAATCTGATATTTTACTGAAGGTCTACCTTAATGCTTGAACAATGAAGAAGATTAATTTGATGCTTACCCTTTGTGTGATCTTCACTTTTGGATGTGAAGAAAATACAGCTTACCAAAGCATCCTGAATGACCCGGAGACTTACCAGGCAACAATGAAGAAATTGACTGATATCATCGTATATGATATTTTTTCCCCTCCGGTAGCCAGTAGAGTATATGCCTATCCAAATATTGCTGCATATGAGGTAATTGCCGCTGGCTCACCAGATCAATACAAATCGCTAGCGGGTCAAATTAATGGACTAAGTGAAGCTCCAAGTCCAAATAATGAAAGCATCAACTTTCGTCTGGCAAGTTTACATGCTTTTATGGTGGTAGGGAAGGCACTCATATTTTCAGAACCCAAAATGGATGAGTATTACAACAACCTAATTTCTAATTTGGAAGAAAATGGTCTTTCAGGTAAGGTAAAAGATGCCTCAATTACATACGGACAGGAAATTGCAAATCATATTCTTGATTGGGCTGACAAAGATATGTACAAGCAGACCAGAACTTTTCCTAAGTATACCGTTCAAAACGAAACGGCACTCTGGAAGCCGACTCCTCCGGATTATATGGAAGGAATAGAACCTCACTGGAGAGAAATAAGAACTTTGGTATTGGATTCTGCAAGCCAATTTCCTCCAGTAGATCCAGAAGAGTTTAGCCTGGAAGAAAAAAGTGAGTTTTACAGACAACTGAAAGAAGTCTATGAAGTTGGAAAAGGATTGGATGCAGAACAAAAAGACATAGCGCAGTTCTGGGATTGTAACCCATATGTTTCACACCATAGGGGCCATGCAATGTTTGCAACTAAAAAGATTACTCCAGGTGGTCACTGGATGGGGATCACTGCAATCGCAACAAGACAAGCAAAAACAGATTTCGAAAGTACAGTAGAAGTATACACCAGAGTTTCAATCGCTTTATTTGATGGATTCATTAGCTGTTGGGATGAAAAATGGCGAAGCATCCTGGTAAGACCGGAAACTCTAATCAATGAACACATAGATCCCGAGTGGGTGCCACTTCTACAAACTCCGCCATTTCCAGAATACACAAGTGGGCACAGCGTAATCTCAAGATCAGCAGCCGTTACTCTTACAGATTATTTTGGGGACAATTTCGGATTTAATGATACTACAGAGGTAGAATATGGTCTTACTGCAAGAGATTTTGATTCTTTCCTTCAAGCATCAGAAGAAGCAGCTATTAGCAGATTGTATGGAGGCATTCATTATATGATGGCAATTGATAATGGAGTTGATCAAGGAGAGAAGGTCGGAAATCATGTGACATCAAACCTTATTACCTCAATTAAAAAATAAAAGACTATGAGACGGTTGATATATATCTTTGGAGTACTGTGTTTGGTGGCTTGTAGCCAACCAGAGGCCGTTCAGACTGAAACAACAGAGAATAACTGGTACAGACCAGAAGTTGATTTGGGACAACTTTTTATTGATATCCAAATGTCTCAGATATTCCCGGATTCCAAGACATTCGTTGACTGTACTCCTATAAAACAGCCCTCCAAAATAGTAGAAGAATATAATGTCCTCAAAGACAGTGAGGATTTTGACATGCTCAGGTTTGTGAAGGCTAATTTTAGAATACCTGAAGAGAATTTAACTGGCGAGAAGTTGGATAATGATCCAGATCTGGGTACACATTTATCGAAACACTGGGATTTCTTAACAAGAAACAATGATTCAATCTCATATCCCAGCACATTATTTGCGCTTCCGAAAGACTATGTTGTACCTGGTGGGAGATTTAGAGAAATCTATTATTGGGATAGCTATTTTACAATGCTAGGCTTGATGGCCTCCGAGAGAGAAGATTTGGCAGTAAATATGGTAGATAACTTCGCTTACCTTATTGACGAGATTGGCTTTATCCCAAATGGAAACAGAACATACTACCTGGGAAGATCACAACCTCCTTTTTTCTCTTCAATGGTGATGTTACTGGGAGAGAAAAGTGGAGTAGATTCTATAGTTAAGTATTTACCACAGCTTGAAAGAGAATATGATTTCTGGATGGATGGTGTCAATTCAGTTGGAATAGGGAATCCTATTAATCATGTTGTCATGATGGAAGACTCAGTTATCTTAAACCGATACTGGGATAAATTCGATACACCAAGACCGGAATCGTATCGAGAAGATGTAGAATTAGCAGAACATGCAGAAGACAAGAACCTCCTATACAGAAATGTAAGAGCTGCTGCAGCATCAGGTTGGGATTTCAGCACAAGGTGGTTTAAGGACCCAGAAAAATTTGAATCAATTATCACAACGGAAATAATTCCAGTTGATCTAAACTGTCTACTTTATCAAACTGAATTGGCAATTAGTCAATTAGCAGCTCAAAAAGGAGACAAGGCTAAAAGTGAAGCTTTCAAACAAAAGGCAGCTACTAGAAAAGAAGCTATCCTGAAATACTGCTGGAATCCAAAAGAAGGATACTTCACAGATTTCATTTTCACGGAATCAAAATTCTCTCCTTATATAACCGCAGCGGGTAACTTTCCACTGTACTATGGACTTGCAACACAGGGTCAAGCCGATGCTCAGGCCATAATCATGGAACAAAACTTACTATCACCAGGAGGTCTGGTAACAACTAAATTCGATTCTGAACAACAATGGGATTCACCTAATGGATGGGCACCTCTTCAGTGGATCGCTATCAAAGGTTTCGAAAAGTACGGTAGCACAGATTTGTCTTATCAAATTGCCGATAGATGGCTAGGAGTGAATGAAAAAGTGTATGCCAATACTGGTAAAATGATGGAGAAGTACAACGTTATGGACACTACCCTCTTAGCAGGAGGCGGAGAATATCCAACACAGGATGGATTCGGCTGGACGAACGGAGTTGCATTGGCAATCATTAAAGACCTTCAGATCCCAGAAATGGATACTACTTTGATACTTAAATAGGAGGTTGAAAAATAAACTTTTCAATAACAATCGTTTTCATAAGAATTTTTACAATTGAGATGTCCATATCTGATGGATTTTTCAAAAATTCTTATTAAAATCAACTTCCCAAATAAGTAATAAATGTAGTATGGAAGAATTTTCTTTAGGCACGTTAGACCTCTCTATCGTAGGGTTCTATTTGTTGTTCGTTATCATTTTAGGTTTTTACATTGGCTCAAAGCACAAAGGAGCAGAAGACTACTTCCTCGCTGGAAGAAACCTTACATGGCCAATTATTGGTTTTTCTCTTTTCGCATCCAACATCTCAAGTAACACATTAGTAGGTTTAACCGGATCAGGTTACCTAAATGGTTTCTCAGTTTTCAGTTACGAGTGGATGGCGATTTTTGTATTGATAGTATTCTCTATCTTCTTTCTTCCATTTTACTTAAAAAATAAAATTTACACCATTCCAGAATACCTGGAAAAAAGATATGATGCGATTACCAGGGGTTATGCCTCAATTATTGCTATTATTCTTAATGTAATTGTTGATGTAGCAGCCACACTTTATGCGGGAGGTGTTCTTGTTCAATTAATATTCCCACAATTTTCACTATTCGCGATTATTGGTGTTCTAGCGGTAGTGGCTGGTTTGTATACAATATCAGGAGGTTTGAGCGCCGTAGTTTACACGGATGCTATTCAAGCAATCATACTAATCATAGGAAGTATTTTAATTACCTACTTCGCATGGGATAAGTCCGGAGGATTTGACGAAGTGATGAAAATCACCGATCCAACTCATTTCGATATTGTTAAGTCAGCAAGCGACCCTGAACTACCCTGGCCGGCATTACTTGGAGTTTTTCTACTAGGTTTTTACTTCTGGGGCACAAATCAATATATCACACAAAGAACACTTGCCTCAAAAACAACAGCTCAAGGCCAATGGGGAGCAATGTTTGCAGGATTCCTGAAAATTTCAATTCTGTTCATAATGATCTTCCCAGGTGCATTTGCAAGAGTGATCTATCCGGATATGCAAAATGTGGATCAGTTATATCCAACAATGCTTTTTGATCTTCTTCCAACTGGAATTTTAGGACTAGTCCTAGCAGGCTTCATTGCTGCACTTATGTCAAGTATAGATTCGGGATTAAACTCTGTTTCTACACTTGTAACAATGGACTTTGTTACCAAGATGAAACCTGAATACACGCAAAAGCAATTGATGAAAGTAGGAAGATGGGTAACCTTCATTGTAATGGCAATTGCTGCTGTTTGGGCTCCACAAATTGTTCATTTTGATAAACTTTGGGACTACTTACAGCAAGCTCTATCATGGTTCTGTCCTCCAATAATAGCTTTATTTGCAATGGGGCTTTTCTGGAAAGGAGCCAACAAAAATGGTGCGTATTGGACAATTGTAGTAGGATCAATCGTATCAGTTCTAGCAATCATTTTTAACAACGCTGAATGGAAACCGAATTTCCTTTACGTAACTACATTCCACTTCCTGATTTCTTGTATAGCCATGATAGTGGGATCAATGATGTCACAACCAGACAGTGAAAAAAACTTGGGAGATGTAGTTTGGTCAGTAGAAGAATACAAAAAAGAATCAGAAGAACTAAAAAGTTTGCCTTGGTACTTGAATTATAGATTACATGGAATCATCTTAGTGATTGTAGTAGTAATCATTCTTATAATTTATTAGCCCAATATGAAGTATATAGTAGCACTGGATCAAGGAACAACCAGTTCAAGAGCAATAGCTTTTGACCACAACGGCGATATAGTCGCCGTTAGCCAGAAAGAGTTTACCCAAATCTTTCCACAAGCAGGATGGGTAGAACACGATCCTCTGGAAATATGGGAGTCGCAATTATCTGTATTCGAAACACTCCTTGGTGAAAACAACATCTCTCCTGATCAGGTGGAGGCAATAGGAATCACTAATCAGAGAGAAACTGCAGTGGTTTGGGATAAAAATACAGGCAAACCAGTCTACAACGCGATCGTATGGCAAGACAAAAGAACCGCCAATATTTGCGATGATATGAAATCAAAAGGCCTGGAACCTTACATCAGAGAAAATACAGGCCTGGTAATAGATTCTTATTTCTCAGGAACCAAAGTGAAATGGATTCTTGATGAAGTTGAAGGAGCAAAAGAAAAAGCTAATAATGGAGATCTGCTATTCGGAACAGTGGATACCTGGCTAATCTGGAACCTGACTAAGGGTAAAAGCCACGTTACAGATTATACAAATGCCAGTCGTACACTGATTTATAACATAGTAAATCTCAGTTGGGACAATAAATTGATGCAGGAACTCGGAATCCCTGAATCAATGCTCCCGACAGTTCAAAAATCATCTGGCGACTTTGGGACTTTCAATTATAAAGGGGTAGATATCCCAATTTTAGGTGTGGCTGGAGATCAACAGGCTGCACTCTTCGGTCAGGCATGCTTCAGTCAGGGCCAGGCCAAAAACACATATGGTACCGGTTGCTTCATGTTAATGAATACCGGAGATCAGCTTCAACATTCGAAAAATGGATTACTAACAACACTAGCTTGCAGCCTTGATTCGGAAGTAGGTTACGCATTGGAAGGATCCATATTTGTAGCAGGTGCAGCAGTTCAATGGTTAAGAGATGGACTGGAATTAGTAAAAGACGCTGCAGATACTGAAGAAATGGCTGTTGCAGTGGGTGATTCCAATGACGTCTATGTGGTCCCTGCATTTGCAGGTCTTGGGGCTCCATATTGGGATATGTATTCCAGAGGAGCAATATTTGGACTAACCAGAGGTACAGGTAAAAATGAGATAGCAAAAGCAACACTTGACTCGATTGCATATCAAACTAAAGATGTACTCACAGCAATGGAAGATGATTCTGGTATTTCCCTGGATTCTCTACGAGTTGATGGGGGAGCAGTTGCAAACAATTATTTGATGCAGTTCCAGGCAGATATTCTTGGGGTAAATGTTGAACGTCCGGCTGTTATTGAATCGACTGCTCTAGGCGCGGCTTATCTTGCCGGGTTAGCTTCAGGGTACTGGCAAAAGGAAGATTTACAGAAAAATAAGGCTATAGAGAGAACATTCCAGCCTCAATGGGATGACAGCAAAATTGATTCACTGTACCAGGGGTGGAAAAAAGCAGTGAATAGAACAATGAATTGGGTAGACGCTGAATAAAAACTTCAGCAATTTTTATTGGCAATAAACTGAGTATTACACATGGAAAGGAAATGGTGGAAAGAAGGGGTCGTGTACCAAATTTATCCTAGAAGCTTCAATGATTCGGACGGAGATGGTATCGGCGATCTAAGAGGAATTATTCAAAAACTGGACTACATCAAAAGTTTAGGGGTAGACATAATTTGGTTATGTCCGGTTTACCAATCTCCAAATGACGACAATGGCTATGATATAAGCGATTATCGAAATATCATGGATGAGTTCGGCAACATGCAGGAATTTGACGAACTCTTGGCTGGAATAAAGGCAAGAGGAATGAGGCTACTAATGGATTTGGTAGCAAATCACACCAGTGATGAACACGAATGGTTCCTGGAATCCAAATCCTCTGTTGACAACCCTAAGCGAGATTACTATATCTGGAGACAAGGTGATAATGGCACTCCTCCCAATAATTGGCAATCTATTTTTGGAGGAGACGCATGGCTTAAAGACGAAACAACGGGAGAATACTTTTTACACCTCTTCACAACAAAACAACCAGACCTCAACTGGGAAAACCCAAATGTCAGAAACGAAATTTATGACATCATGAAGTTTTGGCTGGATAAAGGGATTGATGGTTTTAGAATGGATGTAATTTCATTTATTTCCAAAAGAAATTATGATGATACGCCATATGATGAATTGAATGTTTCCATCAACAAGACGTATGCTAATGGACCAAAAATCCATGATTACCTTCAAGAAATGAACAAAGAAGTCATGGCCAATTATGACATGATGACTGTTGGAGAGGGACCCGGAATTGATTTGACAACAGCAAGAGACTATGTTGGTGAAGAAAGAAACGAACTGAACATGGTTTTTCATTTCGGCCATATGTTTATCGATCATGGGCCAGGAGGTAAATTTGATCCGGTTCCTTACAGTCTTCCAGAATTCAAAAAAGTATTTTCTGATTGGGATGAATGCTTGAGAGGTAATGGCTGGTCCAGTATTTTTCTTGGTAACCACGATTTCCCAAGAATTGTCTCAAGGTTTGGGAATGATGGGCAGTATTGGAAAGAATCTGCAAAGTTATTAGCCACAATGTTGTGCTCACTAAGAGGGACCACTTATGTCTATCAGGGAGATGAATTTGGAATGACCAATGTAGAATATGAATCATTCGACGATTTTGATGATGTGGAAATAAGAAATCTCCGAAAAGCTTTAGAAGCAAATGGGGAAGATTTGCAGAAATTCATTCCAATTGTGAACAAGCAAGGACGAGATAATGCAAGAACTCCGATACAATGGGATGACTCAGAAAATGCAGGATTCACAACCGGAACTCCGTGGTTGAAAATAAATCCAAACTACTCAAAAGTGAATGCCGCGAGCCAGGAAACTGATCCGGATTCCATTCTAAACTTCTACAGAGAGATGATTCAAATCAGAAAGCAAAATCTGACTTTAGTTTACGGAGACTACCAGGATCTAGACCCGGAGAATAATGAGGTTTACGCCTATCGTAGATGGGATGACGGCAAGGAGTATTTTGTATTTCATAATTTTAGTGATGGAGAAGTGCAGTTCCCAACAAATGTTTCTAATTATAGCCTGGTAGTCATTAATTATGGCAATCCTGAAATTTCTGATGGAGCTATCAAACTAAATCCGTGGCAATCTTTAATCATTAAAACCAAATAAAATGGCACTTTGGGGAATCGATTTAGGAGGCACAAAAATAGAGGGAGTAGTTCTTGCTGAAGACACTCACGAAGTGTTGGTTAGGAAAAGAATAGATACAGAAGCAGATCAGGGATATGAGCATATCATCAACAGAATCGCTCTGCTGATTGATATGATTTCAGAAGAGCATGGAGCTAAGCCAAATAAAGTAGGTTTTGGAACCCCAGGCGCTCTAGATCCTAATACTGGTTTGCTTAAAAACAGCAATACTACTTCTTTGAATGGTAAACCTTTTAAGAAAGACTTAGAGGCTAAACTCGGTTTCCCCATTGCCATGGCAAACGACGCAAATTGCTTTGCTCTGGCAGAAACTATGATGGGAATCATCCCTGAAGAACTCCCTGACGCAACTGTCACTTTCGGTGTTATTATGGGCACTGGAGTGGGAGGAGGTGTTGTAGTAAATGGTAAAGTCCTCAATGGCCGACAAGGAATTGCTGGTGAATGGGGGCACAACTTCCTTGATGAATCCGGAGGAACCTGCTATTGTGGAAAAGTTGGGTGTGTTGAGCGTGTACTTTCAGGTAAAAATCTTGAACGTTGGTACTTCGAAACTTACGGTGAAAAAAGAAAATTAAAAGATATTTATTCAGCTCATCTAAATGGTGGGGATGAAAAAGCTGATGCTACTATAAATAGGCTAATTCATTTCTTTGGTAAAGCAATGGCCGTAGTGATCAACATCCTGGATCCAGATGCCATTATGCTTGGAGGAGGTGTGGGAAACATCGATTTGCTATATACAAAAGGTGTTGAAGAAGTGAAAAAGCATGTATTTAATCCTAGATTGGATACTGTATTCTTGAAACCTAAACTCGGCGATAGCGCAGGAGTATTTGGAGCCGCATTTCTGGTTGCTTAACAATATCTTAACCTAACTTCTACTCCTGAATTACCAATTTTTAACACTTTTGGCCAAATTACGAAAGTGAAAGTCAAAGGTAAATTTGTTTACGAGCAATTAGACAAGCTCTACCAGGAAGCACAAACAATCGAATTGTCCAATTCTGATAAATGGGTAATCTTTAGTGACCTGCATATGGGAGAAGGTGGGTCAAGCGATGATTTCAAAACAAATGAAGACCTGTTCACTTCCGCCCTCGAAAAATATTATCTAAAAAACGACTTTGGACTAATCCTTAATGGAGATGTGGAAGAACTCCAAAGAGCAAAATTCACTAAGATTCACAGCTATTGGAAATCAGTAATTGAGCTTTTCAAGAAGTTTGATAAATCAGGCAAACTGATAAAGACCATTGGAAATCACGACCTTGAACTAGCATACAATCAGGACTTAGATAATCCCTTGCCGACAAGTGAGGCTGTAAAATTGCGTTATGAAGAAAACGATATCTTCATTTTTCATGGACATCAAGCCTCAAAAAAATACCAACAACATAATCAACTTGTTGGGTTTACCCTGAAGTACTTTGCTAACCCTCTTGGAATTAAAAATTACTCAGTTTCACACTCCAGTAGGAAACAATATAAAATTGAAAAAATAGCCTATCACTATTCAGCCTATAAAAAAATCATCTCGATAATTGGCCATACCCACCGCCCATTATTCGAATCTCTTCACAAAATGGAAAGGCTTAAATTCAAAATAGAGGAACTATGCCGAGTTTACGCAACAAAAAAGTCTGATAGGGAAGGGATCAAACAACAAATAAAAAGACTAAAGAAAGAAGCTAAGAGCTACATGAAGCTGAACGGAGAGACAAGCTATAACGACTCTGTCTACAATAGCTTATTTCATATTCCATGCCTGTTTAATTCAGGGACAGTAATCGGTAAAAGAGGAATCACATGTCTTGAAATCGAAAATGGACACATTAGTTTGATTCATTGGTTTGATAAAAACATAAGTAAGAAATACTTAAAACATAGTGAATATCAACCAATGCAATTGGAAGATTCGGATTATTACAAAATGACTATTAACAAAGATCATTTAGATTATATCTTTACCAGAGTAAACCTGCTTTCTTAAACAACTGAGAGATGAACCTAAAAACAACCTTACCTATTTTAATAATTTTAATCATCACCGCTTGTTCGAACCCAGAGAAACAAAACACAACTGTAGAGGAAGAGAAGAAACAATTTGACCTTCAAGGCCATCGAGGGGCAAGAGGTATTATGCCAGAAAATACTATACCAGGCTTTCTCAAAGCTTTGGAATACGATGTTACCACATTGGAACTAGATTTGGCTGTAACCAAAGACTCATTACTGGTAGTTAGTCATGAACCATGGATGAATGAATTAATATGCACAGATTCCGCTGGAAATGAAATTGTAAAAGAGAGCGATTTCAATATCTATCGTCTCACCTATCAAGAGATATCAAAATTCGATTGCGGATCTAAAGGCAATCCAAGGTTTCCTTATCAAGTAAAAATGAATGTGTCTAAACCATTGCTTTCAGATGTGATTCAAGAAGTCAACAAGTATCTGAAAGACAATAACAAACCTCCTGTTAAATACAATATTGAAATAAAAAGCGGATTAAGAGGTGATGGCGTCTACCACCCAAGGCCGCCAAAATTTTCAAGGCTAGTCTATGAATTCATTACTGAAAATATGAATCCAGATTTGGTAACTGTTCAGTCTTTTGATTTTCGGACCCTCAGATATTTCAATGAAAACTATCCAGATATCAACTTGGCCTTACTAATCGAAAATGAATCAACGATTCAACAAAATCTAGACTCTCTCGGGTTTAAACCGGATATTTACAGCTGCTATTTTAAACTGTTGGATGATCAAAAAATCAATACTTTACAAGAACAAAACATCCAGGTAATCCCATGGACAGTCAATGATTCTACAGTTATGAAGCAACTTATTGACTGGGGAGTTGATGGAATCATCACAGATTATCCTAATATTGCCAAAAATTTATTGACTGGTAAGTAATTACAAATGAGCAAGAAATATAATGTCTTTGGAATTGGCAATGCGTTAGTAGATATCGTGACAGAGGTAAATGATCAATTTCTGAATGATCATAACATCGAAAAAGGATTGATGACTTTGGTAGATGAGGAAAACCAAACAAGAATTTCTCAAGCTATCAATATGAATAATAGCAACAAGCAATGTGGTGGTTCAGCTGCCAATTCTATTATTGCAGTAAGCCAGTTTGGTGGTTCAAGCTACTACTCATGCAAAGTCGCTGATGATGAATTGGGCCATTTCTACATGAAAGATTTGAAAGCAAATGGTGTAGATACCAACCTTCATGAAGATGAACTTGAGGCCGGAATCACAGGAAAGTGTCTGGTTATGACATCAGAAGATGCTTCAAGAACAATGAACACATTTCTTGGAATTACCTCAAACTATTCAAGAGCAGAAATCAAGGAAGAAGTCCTCAAGGATTCTGAATACCTGTACATTGAAGGATACCTGGTTACTTCAGAAAATGGACAGGACGCCATGAAACATGCGAAGAAACTTGCCGAAGAAAATGGCGTAAAAACAGCATTAACTTTCTCAGACCCTTCAATGGTGAAGTACTTTAAAGAACCAATGGAATCAGTAGTTGGCGCCAGCGTAGACTTGCTTTTCTGTAATGAAGAAGAAGCAATACTATACACAGGTAAGGATAATCTGGCAGAAGCAAGAGAAGCATTAAAGAAGGATGCTAAAAGATTTGTAATCACATTGGGGAAAAATGGAGCCATAATTTTCGATGGAGACACCTTCATTGATATCGAACCATACAAAGTGCAAGCAATTGACACCAATGGGGCAGGAGACTCTTTCGCAGGGGCATTCTTATACGGAATTACTAACGGTCATAGCTTTGCAGACGCTGGTAAATTAGCATCTTTAGCATCATCAAAAGTAGTTACACAGTTCGGTCCTCGTCTCGAATGGCATCAGGCAAAGGAGATCTTAAATAAATTGACTCAAGGGTAAATCCATATTGCATCAAATATCCTGAGCCATTATTTGCATTTAAAATATTACAGGGTATCTTTGCAGCCCATTTTGTGCTCTTGAGCGTTTAGCAAAGTGAGGATAGTTTTTCCAGATAGTATTAAAATCTTATTACAAAGCAATGAAAAGGACGTATCAGCCCTCAAATAGAAAGAGAAAAAATAAGCACGGCTTCAAAGCAAGAATGGAATCTGTAAGCGGAAAGGCTGTATTGGCTAGAAGAAGAGCTAAGGGTAGAAAAAAATTGACTGTTTCTGACGAAGGTAAAGGCAAAAAATAAACAACCTGTTTAGTAGTCTTTGCTCGTTCCTGTAACTTGGAAGAGCATGTCAGAGGCAAGTAAAAATATCGTTAGCGTAAAATTTCCCAAGAAGGAAAAGCTAACTAGTAAAAAAATAATAGAGGAACTTTTCAAAAAAGGTTCCTCTGCTCATTCCTACCCTTTTCTGATTAAATACACTCCCAATCAGGAAGACGGCTTCCACAAAGTCCTTATTTCAGTCTCAAAAAGGAATTTTAAAAGAGCTGTAGATAGAAACCTCTTGAAAAGAAGAATCAGAGAAGCCTATCGCTTGAATAAGCACCTTATCGCAGATTCTGAAAAGTTTTTCAACATCGCCTTCATCTACATAGGTAAAGAAATCACAAACTTTCAGGATATTGAATCCAAACTAATTAAATTGATCAAACGTTTACCTGTAAACAAGAACTGATTTTTTAGATTTAATAAGTCCTCAAAAGAGGCGTGGAGGGTATGAGAAGAACCAAAATAGTCATCATCGCTTTAATTATTGTTAGTTTCGGAACCCTGGCCCTAAAAAGCCCATCCGGAGATAATTACTTCGCCATCATCAAAAACCTGGACATTTTTGCCACACTATATAAAGAAGTAAACGCATACTATGTTGATGATGTCAACCCAAACAAACTGATCAAGACGGGAATAGACGCAATGCTCGGTTCTTTAGATCCATACACCAATTACATCCCTGAAGATCAAATTGAAAACTACAGAACAATGACCACCGGAGAATATGGTGGAATTGGGGCTGTAGTACAACGGGTAGATGGGGTCAATACTGTACTAATGGCCTACGAAGGTTATCCAGCACATGAAGCCGGACTAAAAATTGGCGATCAAATCCTGGCAATCAGCGGAATCAGTCTGGATGATAAGACTTCAGAAGAAATCAGCACTCTCCTAAAAGGCCAATCAAAATCAGGAATTGAACTAACAGTAAAAAGATACAATACCCCGGATACCTTCATTGTAACTGTAAGCAGAGAAAAAATCACAATCAAAAATGTACCATACTTTGGTATGGTTGACAATGAAATAGGATACATAAAGCTCACAGATTTCACCACAAAAGCCGGACAGGAAGTAAAGAAGGCTGTGAAAGATCTAAAAGCAGATGGAGCAAAAAAGATCATTCTCGACCTTAGAGGAAACCCAGGTGGGCTCCTGCAAGAAGCAGTAAACATATCTAATGTATTTATCCCAAAAGGGAAAGAAGTTGTAACCACGAGAGGCAAGTATCAATCAAAAGACGAAATATACAGAACACTGGACGAGCCAGTGGATACAGAAATTCCAGTAGCTGTACTTACAAGTAGCATGAGTGCATCAGCCTCAGAGATTGTGGCTGGGACTATCCAGGATTATGATAGAGGTATTCTGGTTGGAAGAAAGACATACGGAAAAGGACTAGTGCAAATAACAAGACCGCTTTCATACAATAGCCAGTTGAAAGTAACAACAGCTAAATATTACATTCCAAGTGGTAGATGTATCCAAGCAATAGATTATAGTCACAGAAACGAAGACGGTAGCGTAGGTAAAATTCCAGATTCTCTAAAAGTAGCATTCCGAACAATCGGAGGGAGAGAAGTTTTTGATGGAGGAGGAGTTGATCCAGATATAAAGGTGGAACCAAAAGAATATGCACCAATCGCCATAAGCTTAGCTGAAAATAATCTGCTATTTCACTATGCAACTAAATATTACTACGAGCATGAAGAATTTGGCGACCCAAGAGATTTCTCATTGTCAGATACCGATTACCAAAACTTCATTGATTGGTTGAAGGATAAAGAGTATGATTACACAACAGAAGTAGAAAAAAAGCTGAAAAATTTGATAGAGTCCTCTGAGGATGAAGATTACTACAGTCAAATTGAACAACCCCTCAAAGAATTACTTGAAAAGAATAGCGCCAACAAGGAAAGTGATCTAATGGATTACAAAGATCAAATATCTTGGTTGCTGGAACAGGAAATAGCTTCCAGGTATGAACTCCAATCGGGAATGATCGAAGTGGGTTTCAAATCTGATAAAGACGTAATAGAAGCTATTGCCGCCTTAAATGATGATGCAAAGTATAAACAACTTCTAAATCAACAATAGAATTGATCCTAAGTATCGACACAAGCACCAAAGTATGTTCAATTGCCTTGGTTAATGAAAATGGACTGGTAAGCGAACAAAACTTCTTCCTGGAAAAATCACACAG
>OZ245848.1:4560000-5017500 GCA_965228955.1 Cyclobacteriaceae bacterium | reverse complement strand
GGGGAGTCAAATCCTACCAAATCCTGATGAACTCCGAATGCTATCAGATTTACCCGGCAGTGAGGGTTTGGGTGCTAAGGTCCAAATCCGAGAGGGAAAGAACCCAGATCTACAGCTAAGGTCCCAAAATGTATACTAAGTTGAACTAAGGTGGTCCAGTTGCATAGACAGCCAGGATGTTGGCTTGGAAGCAGCCATTCATTTAAAGAGTGCGTAACAGCTCACTGGTCGAGCGACAGGGCGTCGATAATAATCGGGCATCAAGTATACTACCGAAGCTTAGAACTAGCAATAGTGGTAGGGGAGCATTCCATAGGCGGTGAAGGTGATAGGTGACTATTGCTGGAGCGTATGGAAAAGCAAATGTAGGCATAAGTAACGATAATGCGGGCGAGAAACCCGCACACCGATAGACTAAGGATTCCACGGCAATGCTAATCATCCGTGGGTTAGTCGGGACCTAAGGCGAACCCGAAGGGGGTAGTCGATGGACAATGGGTTAATATTCCCATACTACCGATATGAACGATGGGGTGACGGAGTAGTGAAAGTCACGCGCACAGACGGAATTGTGCGTTGAAGCGTGTAGGTATTAGGACAGTAGGCAAATCCGCTGACCTAGCTGAACGTGATAGTACTGCAATACTACGGTAGCGCAGATAGTTGACCTAATCAGACTTCCAAGAAAAACCTCTAAGTATATTGTATTGGTACCCGTACCGTAAACCGACACAGGTAGTCAAGGAGAGAATCCTGAGGTGCTCGAGTGATTCATGGCTAAGGAACTAGGCAAAATGGCCCTGTAACTTCGGGAGAAGGGGCGCCACTTTCGGGTGGCCGCAGTGAAAAGACCCAGGCGACTGTTTAGCAAAAACACATGGCTTTGCGAAATCGAAAGATGAAGTATAAGGCCTGACACCTGCCCGGTGCTGGAAGGTTAAGGGGGGGAGTTATCTTCGGAGAAGCTCTGAACTGAAGCCCCAGTAAACGGCGGCCGTAACTATAACGGTCCTAAGGTAGCGAAATTCCTTGTCGGGTAAGTTCCGACCTGCACGAATGGTGCAACGATCTGGGTACTGTCTCGGCCATGAGCTCGGTGAAATTGTAGTCGCGGTGAAGATGCCGCGTACCCGCAACGGGACGGAAAGACCCCATGAACCTTTACTACAGCTTAACATTGGTATTGGGTAAATGATGTGTAGGATAGGTGGGAGACTATGAAGCAGTGTCGCCAGGCATTGTGGAGTCGTTGTTGAAATACCACCCTTTATTTGCTTGATGCCTAATCTGGAGACAGAGACAGTGTTTGGTGGGTAGTTTGACTGGGGTGGTCGCCTCCAAAAGAGTAACGGAGGCTTTCAAAGGTACCCTCAGCACGCTTGGTAACCGTGCGCAGAGTGTAATAGCACAAGGGTGCTTGACTGTGAGACCTACAAGTCGAACAGGGTCGAAAGACGGATATAGTGATCCGGTGGTTCCGCATGGAAGGGCCATCGCTCAAAGGATAAAAGGTACTCTGGGGATAACAGGCTGATCTCCCCCAAGAGCTCACATCGACGGGGAGGTTTGGCACCTCGATGTCGGCTCGTCACATCCTGGGGCTGGAGAAGGTCCCAAGGGTTGGGCTGTTCGCCCATTAAAGTGGCACGCGAGCTGGGTTCAGAACGTCGTGAGACAGTTCGGTCCCTATCTGTTGTGGGCGTAAGAATTTTGAGTGGATCTGACTTTAGTACGAGAGGACCGAGTTGGACTAACCGCTGGTGTACCAGTTGTCTCGCCAGGGGCACGGCTGGGTAGCTATGTTGGGAAGGGATAAGCGCTGAAAGCATCTAAGTGCGAAACCCACCACAAGATGAGAATTCTTTTAAGGGACGTTATAGACGATGACGTAGATAGGCTGCAGGTGTAAAGTCAGTAATGGCATAGCTGAGCAGTACTAATTACCCGAAAGCTTTTTTGTAACGAAGTCTGAGTGTTTCTTTCACAGCACATGTCAAAAGATATTTAATGATAACTAAAAAGTAGTTGTCGCCATATCTGTCGAGTTAGGAGGAATAACGGTGTGAAGCCCGCCTTCGCTAAAGCTCTGATGGATGAAAGATTTTATGGTGATTATTGTGGCGGGGCGCGTAGCCTGGTGTCCACATCACTAAAGACTTTATGGTGATTATTGCGGTGGTGTCCACCTCTTCCCATTCCGAACAGAGAAGTTAAGCCCACCAGCGCTGATGGTACTGCGGTAAAACGTGGGAGAGTAAGTCGTTGCCAGATTATAATTGAAGCCTTGTAGGAAACTGCAAGGCTTTTTTTGTTGGTAGACTTTAAGACAATTTGTTTTTAAAAAAGGTAAAACGTGGGAGAGTAACACTGGGCGTGCCCGACTAGGCGCCCCCGTCGTTGCCAGATTATAATTAGAGGCCTTGTAGGAAACTGCAAGGCTTTTTTTGTTGGTGGAGCTTAAGAAACTAGTTAGAATTAGTGAGATATAGTCCTCCTTCGCTGAAGCTTGGGCGGACAAAGTGAAGAATTGAGTTCTGGGCAGCTTCTTCGTTCTTAGATTAAAACAAAGCTTTTATTAACTCAACCATTAAAACTATCTGTGGCTAAGTCTGTGTGTCCACTTTGTATGATCTGGGTTTACGAAACATCCCCCTGGCCCCCTTCAAAGGGGGAATCCTGACTTGGTAAGTCACTCTATTGCGCCAGGGATAGGAGCGGTTGTTTGAGCCCGTGTTGGGTTGAAGGGTTGGGGGCGAGTGCGGATAGCCCGGCCTCCGCTGAAGCTTCGGCCGGCAAGCCGGCTTAAAGTAGACGTGTTGGGGCGCCCACTTGAAAAATTGATAGATGGGACGGTACATTAAAAAAAGCTGTACACGGAATGCACAGCTTCTTACTATTTTTTGTTTGAGTTTAAATTACTCTTTCTTTTTTCCTTTGGTGGAACCCGTTCCTGCAATGGATTCTCTCATTTCAGTATCGGCCTGGATGTTTTGGAATTTGTAGTAATCCATAATTCCCAGGTTGCCGCTTCTGAATGCTTCAGCCAACGCTTTAGGAACTTCTGCTTCTGCTTCAATTACTTTAGCTCTTGCTTCTTGCGCTTTGGCAACCATTTCTTGTTCTTCTGCAACTGCCATGGCTCTTCTTTCTTCAGCTTTAGCTTCGGCTACTTTAAGGTCGGCGCTGGCTTGATCCGTTTGAAGTTTAGCTCCTATGTTGGCTCCTACATCAACGTCTGCAATATCTATGGAAAGGATCTCAAAGGCAGTACCAGCATCCAGTCCTCGTTGAAGTACGAGTTTTGAAATTTTATCTGGATTTTCGAGAACTTCTTTGTGGGTTGCTGCAGAACCAATAGACGTTACGATACCTTCTCCAACTCTAGCAAGAATTGTATCTTCACCTGCTCCTCCCACTAGTTGTTGAATATTTGCTCTTACTGTTACTCTTGCTTTGGCTACTAACTGTATACCATCAGCTGCTACTGCAGCCACCGAAGGAGTATTGATAACTTTAGGGTTTACAGATATTTGCACTGCTTCAAATACGTCTCTACCTGCAAGGTCTATTGCTGTTGCTTGCTTAAATGTAAGGTTGATGTTTGCTTTGTCGGCAGATATTAATGCTTTAATTACTTGAGGTACGTTACCTCCAGCGAGGTAGTGAGTTTCTAGTTCTTGTGTCTTCAATGGACGTCTGATATCTCCTGCGTCTTCAGCAATTGTTAAACCTGCTTTAGTCGCAGTAATTAGGGAATTGACTATGATTGAAGGTGGAACTTTACGAATTCTCATAAAGATAAGTTCTACCAGACTGACTTTGACATTTGAGAATACTGCTGTAATCCATAGGTTTACTGGAACAAAATATAGGAATACAAAGAACAGAACTATTGCTGCAAATACTATAATGACAATAAATATTGGGCTGCCCATCACATTAAGTTAAATTGGTTCAACGATTATTTTATTTTCCTGGATCTTTTTGATCACTACTTTTACATTATTGTAAAGAAATTCTCCGTCTGTTCTGACTTCAAATTCATTGTCATGGAAAAGAGCTTTGCCAATAGGCTTTAGCGAAGACAAAGTGATACCTACATCGCCAACATTTAACTCTTTCAGGGATCCTTCATTTACCTTACCAGTATTCTCTTCCTTCAATGAAAGTTTTTGCCACAAACCAGCTTTGAACGTTACAATAATTATTGCAATAGAGACTAAAAATGTAACTACCAAAATAATATTCCCAGTAAATGTTCCAAAGTAGTCATAAGACAAGTAGATACCTCCTACTTCAAATAAGAAACCTGCAATTCCTACCACTGTAGTGCCAGGAACAAAGAGTATTTCCAGTATCAGAAGACCTAATCCAAAGAGTATTAAACCGATGACGATGATCCATTCCATTTCTACCGTAATATAAGTAATTGCACTAATATGCTTTAGCAAAAATCACTCTTTGTGTTGATGCGTTTCCGGTAAGAATACATTTTCCTGGAGTTTTATCACCTTCAAAAGGGATACATCTAATAGTTGCTTTAGTAAGCTCTTTGATTTTATCCTCAGTTTCTGCTGTTCCATCCCAATGAGCACTTACAAATCCACCTTTGTTTTCAATGATATCCTTGAATTCATCCCATGAGTCAGTTTCATGAGTATTTGATGAAGTGAACTCTTTAGATCTGTTGAAAATCTCTGATTGCATTGATTCTAGCAATTCTGGAATTTTTGCAACCGCTTCATCCAATTGGAGTACTGTCTTTTCTTTAGTATCTCTTCTTGCTAGTTCGACTGTTCCATTTTCCATGTCTTTTGGACCAATTGCAATTCTAAGGGGAACTCCTTTGAGTTCATATTCCGCAAATTTCCAGCCTGGTTTGTGTGTTGATCTGTTATCATACTTCACACTGATTCCTTTGGATCTTAATTCTTTTGTTATGGTATCAGCTTTTTCAGTAATCTGTTTTAGTTGATCATCTCCTTTAAAGATTGGAACAATTACAACCTGGATTGGCGCCAATTTTGGAGGAAGAACTAGTCCCTGATCGTCAGAATGAGCCATAATAAGTGCTCCCATCAATCTTGTAGAAACTCCCCATGAAGTTCCCCAGACATATTCTAGTTTACCCTCATTGTTTGAGAATTTCACATCAAAGGCTTCTGCGAAGTTCTGTCCTAAGAAATGGGATGTTCCAGCTTGTAATGCTTTACCATCTTGCATCATTGCTTCAATACATAATGTATCTACAGCTCCGGCAAATTTTTCACTTTCGGTTTTCTGGCCTTTTAGCACTTTAACTCCCATGAACTCTTCTACGAACTGAGCGTAGACGTCTAACATCTGTTTGGTTTCTGCTATGGCCTCATCTTTTGTAGCGTGAGCAGTGTGTCCTTCCTGCCAAAGGAACTCGGCAGTTCTAAGGAACAACCTTGTTCTCATTTCCCATCTAACTACATTGGCCCATTGATTAATCAACAGTGGTAAGTCTCTGTAAGACTGAATCCAATTTTTATAGGTATTCCAAATTACGGCTTCACTGGTAGGTCTGACAACAAGTTCTTCTTCAAGTCTTGCTTTTGGGTCTACAATTAGTTTTGACTTGTTTTCTGGATCATTCGTTAATCTGTAGTGTGTTACTACTGCACATTCTTTCGCAAAACCTTCAGCGTTTTGTTCTTCTGCCTCGAATAAACTTTTAGGAACAAAAAGAGGGAAGTAGGCATTTTGATGACCTGTTTCTTTGAACATTCGGTCTAATTCTTGTTGCATCTTTTCCCAGATGGCGAAACCATATGGTTTGATTACCATGCAGCCTCTAACAGCTGAATTTTCAGCTAAGTCGGCTTTTTTTACCAGTTCGTTGTACCATTCAGAGTAATTTTCACTTCTTTTTGGTAATCCTTTGCTCATATTTTTATTCCTAATTTAAATTTTGGTATAGTAATTGCTATAACACATGTGTAAATGGTTCACAAATATAAGTTTTTGATTGATAAACAACTTAATGAACTATTAAGCAGTTATATTTATTTAATAATAAAAGTGGTAATGATGGAAGCTCTCAAAAAAATAAGTTTACTAAGTATTATTCTTCTTTTAGTTGCGGCGGGTGCATACTCACAGGAGTATGATGATTTGTATTTCAATTCGGATGATAGAAACGCAGAAGAAGAGCTTCAGAAAGAGCTTCAAATTCAGCAACTTTCAAGTCAAACCAATAATCAATTAGGAGGAAAGTATCAACAAAGTACTTTAGGTTCTACAGGATTACAGAAGTATACTTCTGATTATGTACTTGATACATTGAACCCTGATGGGCTTATTGATTATGATAATAACAACAATTTATCTACGGTAGCACCACAAACAAGCCCTACAATAGTTAATAACTACTATTATGATAGCTGGGGCAATCCATATAATGATTGGGGCTGGGGTAACAACTGGGGCTGGGGCAACAGATGGAGACCTGGTTTTAATGTATCTATCGGATGGGGCTGGGGAGGCGGCTGGTACGATCCTTGGTATGACCCATATTGGGGATGGAATGGCTGGGGACCTAGCTGGGGTTACGGCTGGGGAGCAGGCTGGGGCTATGGCTGGGGCGGTGGCTGGAGAGGCGTAGGCTGGTGTCCATCACCTTGGTACGGAGGATATGGCTTCTATGGCAGAGGAGTAGTTGTATACAATGGATATAATGGAGGATTTTACTCCAGAAATGAAAGAGCGAGATATAGAGGTTCCAGATATAGTAGAGGTACTTATGCCGTGAATAGTGGTAGAAGATCTAGAGTGGCGTCTACTGCAAGTTCTTCAAGAGTTGAAACCAGAGGTAGATCAAATAGAGCATATGGAAGATCAGAGAGTGATCTTAACTCTTCTGGAAGATATGCGACTACAAGAACTACAAGAAATAGCAGAACTGTTGCTGCAAATAGTACATCAAGAACATATTCTTCAGGGACAAGAGGTACAAGAACGACTTATTCAGGAAATTCTTCTTCAAGTTCTGGGAGAGTTAGAAGTTCTGGCAACACCGGATCTACCAGATCAGGAACTTATTCAGGGTCATCTAATTCAAGATCAGGAAGATATAATAACAGTAGTTCTACACCAAGTAGAAATGGAACATACTCTAATTCGAGAAGTGGAAGTAGAGAATCAAGTTCGAGATATTCAAATGGTACTTCAAGAGGTACTAGTAGAAGTTCAGGTTCTTATTCTTCAGGGAGCAGAGGTTCTTCGAGATCAAGTGGAAGTTACAGGTCAAGCGGAAGTAGTAACCGATCTTCAGGAAGCTACAGGTCTTCTGGAAGCAGATCTTCTGGTAGATCTTCAGGAAGCAGCTATAGGTCATCAGGTAGTAGTAGATCAAGTGGAAGCTATAAGTCTTCAGGGAGCAGAGGTTCTTCCAGGTCATCAGGAAGCAGCTATAGATCATCAGGTAGTAGAGGATCGTCTTCATCTTCAGGGAGGTCCTCTTCAAGCGGAAGGTCCTCTGGAAGTAGTAGCCGAGGTGGAAGATCAGGTAGAAACTAATCAATACTAATTACAAGAAACTCATAATACACTAACATGAAAAAGCTAATCTTATTTAGCGCAGCAATAATATGCCTAATTTTTAGTGAAGCTAATGCTCAATTTGGATACTACAATGATGCATTACTTTTTGGCAGAACGACCTTTGGTGGGTCAACAAGGATACAATCTCTTGGTGGGGCGCAGGTTTCATTGGGAGGAGATATTAGCTCTGCAGGTTCAAATCCTGCAGGGCTTGGCTTTTATAACAGGTCGGAATTTTCTTTTACTCCAGGCTTGAATTTCCAGAATAGTTCATCGGTATTTAATGCAGATTCAAAAAATGAGACCTTTCAAAATAACTTTGATATAGGGAATATCGGAATTGTATTTAATAATCAAATAAACAAAAGTGGTGGTCTGAAATCAGCTTCGTTCGCAATTACATTAAATAAGATCAATGATTTTAATGATGAAATAAGTTATAGTGGATATAACGATTTTAGTTCAATCCTATTTTCATTCCAGGATCAAGCGGGAAATTTGGCCCCAGGAGCAATGGGTGACTTAGCTTTTGCGGCTTATGATCAGTATTTACTAAATCCATTTGAGGATAATGGAGAGCTGTTATTTTATGACCCTGTGAACTTTATTGGGTTAGATGGAAACGATAATGAGGTTTATTCATATCCATTGCAAGAAGAGACTATTAATAGATCGGGTTCTCAGTATCAGTGGAATTTTAGTGCAGGAGCTAATTATAACGACAAGCTTTACTTTGGAGCATCAATTGGTTTTGTAACGATGCGATATGAACAAATCAGGAATTATACTGAGAGTGAATTTTTCATTTTTAATGATAATGTTTCTGATGACATTCTTGATCGTGTTAATCTTAGGGATGAATTAGATATCACAGGGAATGGTGTAAACGGAACTTTCGGAATGATTTTCAGACCTATTAAGTATCTAACAGTCGGAGTTAGTTATGTTACTCCAACATTCTATACGATGACTGAGGAGAGTAATTTTAGGTTGTCAAGTAATTATTTCCAGGACTTTACCGTTGGAGACACATTTGTTGAAGCTGGTAACTACAGTTTTGAAAGTGATATTTTGACTTCAAATTATAATCTGAGAACACCTTCTAAATTGAATGTGGGTACAACTGTTTTTGTTGGGAAGCACGGATTTATTTCGGGAGATGTTGAGTTTGTGGATTACGGAAGCTCTAGGTTACGGTCGGATGATTTCTCTGTGAATGCAGATAATGATGAGATAGCTAGCCTTTACAGGTCTGTGGTTAATTATAGAGTTGGAGGTGAGTACAGATTGGATATGTTTAGGTTTAGAGGTGGTTACTCTTACATGCCGAATCCATATGACAGTGATTTAAAGAGAGCAAATGAAAGTATCACATTTGGAGTAGGGTTGAGACAGAAGAAATATTTTGTTGACCTGGGTGTGGTGACTACTTCATCAAAAGAATTCTATTCACCGTATACCACTCTTGATAATAGTCAGCCAGAGATAGAGACCAAATTTGACGACACTAAATTGATGTTTACTTTAGGTTTTAACTTCTAAAGGACAACATAAAATACTAAACCAAAAGGGAGATGGATTCAATGGATTCATCTCCTTTTATTTTGTGATTGGCCTTGTTGTAGAAAGGAACACGAGAATTATATTTTTCGGATATCGATTTTAGAAGATCGGATTCTCCCATTTCTGCAATTAAAGGCCTTTTAGCCATTTCTTTTCCTTGTAACCTTGATGCGAGTGTTTCCAAGGGTGGATCTATGAATATGGATACACCACTTTTTAAGATTTGATCCATATTGTCAAAAAAGCATGGGGTTCCACCACCTGTTGCGAGGATCAAATTAGTTGATTTCGAGATTGCAATATTTAATGCTTCCTTTTCGAGCTCTCTAAATCTTGATTCCCCAAACTCAGCAAATATATCTGTTACTTTAGCGGAAGCTATTTCTTCAATTAGGTTGTCTAAATCAATGAAATCCCAACCCAGCTGCTCCGATAACGCTTTTCCCAGAGTAGATTTTCCACTTCCGGGCATTCCGACAATAAAGACTTTTTTAGAGATCATTAGAGTAACTCAACAATATTCTCGGCATCTGGCACATCATTGTGATGCCACTTACCAAGAACAGTTCCATTCTTTACCAATACTAAACCTGGATTAGATCTGACCATGGTTTTTAAAACTGTTGCATCTGTTAGAAAGAAAGGTATTGCTAGTTGATTCTCATGTCTGAATGCCTCAAAATCAGAGTAACTTGATGCCGTTAAACCCCAAATGTCAATTTGATATTTTTGTAGTGAGTTGGCCAGTTCTTTAATTTCTGAGATATTACTTGTGCTTGCTTTAGAAGTATTATAAATAATCACAAATAGCTTAGTCCCAGTGAAAGACTCCTCAGTAAAATCACCTTCTTCATTTTCAATAGAATAATCTACAATTTTTGGCTGAGCTTCAGGATTTGCCAAAATCATTTCTTTGAATTTGTATGACGGATCTGTTGGGTATTGATCTAATTCAACTTCTTTCCCATCTTTTTCCATGACATAGATATATCTCAACTCTTCTGAAGGTGACATCAATTCCTTGATATTGTTGCCAATCTTATATGTTCTGAAATCAACGAATGGTAAATGTCTGATTGCCTGAATAGAAATGAATGAAAAAAGGATAGTACTGATTCCTACAACAATATCTGATTTCTTAATGGACATAATAGCCTGGAACGCATTTCTCTTGATAAATAGAATTGCAATGAAAGCCACTAAAATCAAATCTTTAATAAAGCTTTCCCATGGAGTCAGTTTTATAGCATCGCCAAAGCATCCACAATCTGTTACTTTATTAAAGTATGCAGAATAGAAAGTTAGGAATGTGAAAAACAAAATAAGTATTGAAAGCACCCAGATAGTAATTTTGGGTCGGTAGTTAATGAGAATTGCAATTCCAATAACAACCTCCAATACAACTAGAAAAACGCTTATTGGAAGAGCACCAGGAATAAATATTGCGAAAAATGATCCAAAATCTTCAGCGAAAACCTGAAAGTATTCTTCCATTTTAATGGCTGTTCCTACTGGGTCATTCACTTTTATTAATCCTGAAAAGATGAAGAGTCCTCCAACTATATATTTTGCTATTTCTTTAAGAATGTTCATTTCTAATTATTTACAAAACCTGAAAGGATAAGGGCGAAAACAGAATAGTTTAACATGTCCTGATAATTTGCTTTCAAGCCTTCAGAAACGATTGTTTTTCCTTCATTATCTTCGATCTGTTTTACCCTAAGTAACTTCATCAAAATTATGTCTGTAATGGAGCTAACTCTCATATCTCTCCATGCTTCACCATAATCATGATTTTTGTTAGCAAGTAAATCCAAAGTTTCAGAAGCGTTTTTATCGAATAAAGGTTCCAATCTTTCAAATGGAATTTCCATTTCATCATCATCTGACAATTCCATTTGAATCATTGCGATGAGACAGTAATTGATAATGCCGATGAATTCTTCACTGATATCATCATCTACCTTTTGGGTTCCTTTTTCTTGAATTGATCGGATTCTTTGTGCTTTGATGAAAATTTGATCTGTAATTGAGCTTAGCCTGAGGATTCTCCAGGCCGTTCCATAATCTTTGGTCTTCTTTTCAAACAAGTCTTTGCAGGAAGCAATGATATGTTTGTACTCTTCAAGGGTTTTTCCTTTCAATTCTTTATTAATTTAGTCGCTATATTGACTGCTAAATTAAGAGAAAAAAGGGATTTAAATTGAATAATCAGGCAACACTCGGTACTACTTCTCAAATTATAGATCTTTCAACTCCAATTGTGATGGCAATTATGAATCTAACCCCGGATTCATTTCACGATGGAGGTAAATTAAGAACTGAAAAAGAGGTCTTAATTCAAGCTGAAAAACATCTCACTGAAGGAGCCAAAATCTTAGACATTGGGGGTTATTCTTCAAGGCCTGGAGCAGAGCATATAAGTGAAGATGAGGAAGGTACTAGAGTGATGCGAAATATTGGAATCATCAAAAAAGAATTTCCGGATACTTTAATTTCAATTGATACTTTTAGGTCCACTATTGCTAGACAAGCGATTGAGTCTGGGGCGGATATTGTCAATGATATTTCTGGTGGGCAACTTGACCCTAAGATGTTCGCTGAAATAGGGAAGCTTGGTTGTCCTTATGTATTGATGCATATGAGGGGGACACCTCAAAACATGGTTAATATGACGGAATATGATGATATTTTGGGGGAATTGGTGGATTATTTTGTCTTAAGAATAAATCAATTAAGGGAATTTGGTGTTACAGATATAATAGCCGATCCCGGATTTGGTTTTGCGAAAACGGCAGAGCAGAGTTATTACCTGCTTAAACAACTAGGGTATTTGAAGGTATTGGGCGTTCCATTATTAGCAGGTATTTCTAGAAAATCCATGATTTATAAAAAACTAGGAATATCTTCGCAAGAAGCGTTAAATGGGACATCAATCCTTAATACCATCGCACTTGTAAATGGAGCCAAGATATTACGAGTTCATGACGTGAAAGAAGCGATGGAAGCAATCAAACTTTATAAATTGACATACGATTGATATATCTATTTGAAATAGGGTTTTTAGAAGTTGGATGGGTAGACATCATTGATGTTTTATTCGTTTCCCTATTGATATATCAAGTTTATAAGTTGATGAAAGGAAGTGTTGCCATCAGGGTGTTCCTTGGATTCCTTTCATTGTACCTAATTTTCCAGGTTGTAAAAGCATCTCAAATGGAGCTTTTAACCATCATTCTTGGTGAATTCATGGGTGTTGGGGTATTAGCCGTGATTATTCTGTTCCAACAAGAGATAAGAAAATTTCTTCTGCTTCTTGGTAAAACAACTGTATTTGAAGAAGGCAAAATCTTCAAAGGAGTTAAAAGCTTTTGGAGACAGAATGGTAAGGATATAAGATCCAGCATCTCACCGGTTGTTGAGGCCGCAAAAACACTTGGTGGCACAAACACAGGTGCTTTAATTGTATTCTCAAAAAATAGTGGATTGAAGTTTTATGCTGAGTCAGGTGATATTTTGGATTCTGTACTTTCAAAGAGGCTCCTTATGTCAATCTTCAATAAATACAGTCCATTGCACGATGGTGCCGTAATCATTCATGAAGGCAGGGTTGTTGCAGCCAGATGTATACTACCAGTAACAGAAAGAGATGATTTGCCAGCACAATATGGTTTGAGGCACAGGGCAGCTATTGGTATGTCTGAAACAACAGATTCTTTGGTAATTGTAGTCTCGGAAGAAACCGGACAGATCAGTGCCATGAGAGATGGAGTGGCGAAAAACAACCTATCTACTCAGGAATTGAGGAAAGAAATCAATGAATATCTGCTTGAAGATATAGAGAAGCAATCCAAGCGGAAAAAATCAGATTCTCCGCTTGAAAAGGCTAAAGAAGAAAAAGCTGAAGTGCCAGCTAATTAACTAATCACTCCTAATTCTTTTCCTACTTCAGTAAATGCTTTGATTGCCTTATCTAAGTGAACTCTGTCATGCACTGCAGACAACTGAACTCTAATTCTAGCTTTTTCTTTTGGTACAACCGGATAATAGAATCCAATTACATAAATGCCTTTTTCCAGAAGAGCAGCTGCCATTTTTTGTGATAGAACGGCATCATAAAGCATGATTGGTACAATTGGATGTTCACCCGGAGTGATATCAAAACCAGCTTTTGTCATCTCACTTCTAAAATACTTGGTGTTCTCTTCAAGTTTATCTCTCAGCTCGGTCGTAGAGCTTAGCATATCAAGGACTGCAATAGATGCCCCAGTTATTGAAGGAGCTAGGGTGTTTGAGAATAAATAAGGTCTTGATCTTTGTCTTAGAATATCAATAATTTCTTTCCTTCCACTAGTAAAACCTCCGGAGGCTCCACCAAGTGCTTTACCGAGAGTTCCGGTGATGATATCCATTTTGCCCATCACTCCACAATGTTCGTGAACTCCCCTACCTGTTTTCCCCATGAAACCAGTAGAATGACATTCGTCAGACATAACAACGGCATCATACTTTTCTGCTAATTCACAGATTTTATCAAGTTGCGCAATTGTACCATCCATAGAGAAAACACCATCGGTTACAACAATTTTACACTTAGCATCTGAAGCTTCCTGTAGTTTTGCTTCAAGATCTGCCATATCATTGTTTTTATATCTGTATCGCTGGGCTTTACACAAACGAACGCCATCTATGATCGAAGCATGGTTAAGTTCGTCTGATATAATTGCGTCTTCCGGACCAAGAAGTGGTTCAAAAACTCCACCATTTGCATCAAATGCCGCGGCGTAAAGAATGGTATCTTCAGTTCCCAAAAATTCTGAAATTTTAGCTTCCAAAGTCTTGTGAATATCTTGAGTTCCACAGATGAATCTAACAGAAGACATACCAAACCCATGTGTATCAATTGTTTCTTTTGCAGCTCTGATTACCTCAGGGTGAGATGATAACCCTAGATAGTTGTTAGCACAGAAATTTATTACTTCACTGCCATCCTGCAATTTGATTACTGCATCCTGAGGCGAGCTAATAATGCGTTCCTGTTTGTAGAGACCAGCTTCCTTAATCCCGCTGATTTCTTTTTCAAGTTTAGACTTTAATGAATTGTACATGTTGTTTATTTACTTTTTGGGTCTGATTTTAATTTTTGGTTTTGCCTGAGATTTTGGCTTTTCAGAAATATTTGCTTCCTCTTTTAATGGATTATTCCTTCTAATGTCATTTATAAGGAAAAGTTTCTGAGCCGTAAAACTGTTTGGATGAACCTGATCAAAAATGTTTTTCAATTCATCATATTGAGTTGAATTGCTTCTTTTAAATGCTTTAGCATCAATTTTCTTTCCGTGCAGATATTCTTCGAAAGTTGTTTCCATTGTCTGAAAGGGCACATTTTGGTTCAAATTTACAATTGATTAATTCACTAGACGTGGGAAAAATGAAAAATTATTTAGACAGGAACTTTAGGAATTCTATTTTTGTGGTTCTAATAAACAACATTAATGAAAAACATCTTAGTGATAGGTGCATGCGGTCAGCTTGGTACTGAGTTGACGATGCAATTGCGTGAGCTGTATGGGACGGATAATGTCATAGCCTCAGATATTAATTCACCTTCTGGTCCTTTAAGTAATGGTCCTTTCGAAAATCTAAATATCATGGACAATGATGCGTTTAGATCAATTCTGAAAAAACACAATATTACAGATGTTTATCATTTGGCCGCTATCTTATCTGCAAAGGGAGAACAAAACCCAACATTTGCGTGGCAATTAAATATGGATAGTCTTTTATATGTACTTGAAGCAGCTAAAGATGGTTTGATTAAACAAGTTTATTGGCCAAGTTCAATTGCAGTATTCGGGCCAGATACCCCAAAAGTAAATACACCTCAAAATACTTTGATGAACCCAACAACAGTATATGGGATCAGTAAACTTGCTGGAGAGAGATGGTGTGATTATTATCATCAAAAATATGGAGTAGATGTCAGAAGTTTGAGATATCCTGGATTGATCGGATATAAGTCTGCTCCCGGAGGTGGAACAACTGATTATGCGGTTGATATATTTTTCAAAGCAACAAAAGGGGAATCTTATGAATGCTACATAAGTTCAAATACTTCATTGCCTATGATGTATATGAACGATGCAGTAAAAGCCACAATAGATATAATGAATGCCGATCCTGATGATATTAAAATAAGATCTAGCTATAACATTTCAGGGATGTCATTTACTCCGGCTGAAATTGCAGCAGAGATAAAGGAGATAATTCCTGAATTTGAAGTGACCTATAATCCAGATTTCAGAGAAGATATTGCTCAGTCCTGGCCAGATAGCATTAATGATGCTAACGCTAGAGCGGACTGGGATTGGAAGCCTTCATTTGACCTTAAGGCAATGACTAAGGATATAATTAGTAATTTAACAGTGGATGCAATTGGATAAAATCCTTGCTTTCATCCAAAGAGATTTATTTGTATTTACTTATGACTCTCGTATATTTGGCAACTCTTGAATCCTATTGTTATGGCAGACTTTGAAAATATCAAGTTGACTGAAAATGGTGGTGTTTTAACCATTACCATCAACAGAGAAGATAAACTTAATGCGCTAAATCAGGCTACCTTAGCCGAGTTAAAAACTGCCATTCAGGGAGTTTATGATGATCATGATATAAAAGGGGTGATCATTACTGGAGCTGGTGAAAAAGCATTTGTAGCTGGTGCAGATATTAAAGAGCTTGCTGGTCTGAATGAGATGAATGCCAGAAAGTTCGCAGAAAGTGGTCAGGAGATTTTTGAATTAATTGAAAATTGTCATTCTCCGGTGATTGCTGTTGTTAATGGATTTGCTCTTGGAGGAGGATGTGAATTAGCAATGGCTTGCCACATGAGAATTGCTACAACGAATGCAAAGTTTGGACAGCCAGAAGTAAATCTTGGGATTGTGCCTGGTTACGGTGGGACCCAACGATTGACTCAACATGTTGGGAAAGGCAAGTCATTTGAACTGCAAATGACAGGAGATATGATTGGTGCTGAAGAAGCAAAATCTCTGAGACTTGTGAATTATGTTGAAGCCGACAAAGAAGCCGCAACTGTGAAAGCAAATGAAATATTAGCCAAAATTGCTACCAAGGCTCCAATTGCTATCGGGTTAGTGGTTGACTGTGTTAATTCTGTGTTCAATTCGGATGAAAACGGATATCAGACAGAGGCAAACGCATTTGCGCGATGCGCAGGAACTTCAGATTTCAAAGAAGGAACGGATGCATTCCTTGCCAAAAGAAAAGCTGACTTTAAAGGAGAGTAACACCACTTAATGGGCCAGATTAGGAAACTTGCAGGTCAAACTGCAATTTATGGGGTGAGTAGTATCCTGGGAAGGGCCCTAAATTACCTTCTCGTTCCATATTATACTTCATTTTTTACCGCTGGTGAGTACGGTGTTGTCACTGATCTGTATGCCTATGTAGCATTTCTCAACGTCATTTATACATTTGGCCTTGAAACTACCTATTTTAGATTTTCCACGAAGGAGAAAGATCAATCATACTTCAATCAGGTACAGAGTATCATTCTGTTGATTGCACTTGTTGTTTCCGGGGCTCTCATCATTTCGGCAACTCCAATTGTTGATTTCTTAGGCTATAGTGGTCAGGAAAGGTTTGTCTATTGGTTTGCAGCAATCATGGCTATTGATTCTATTGTTGCGATTCCATTCGCTAAGCTAAGATTAGAAGGAAAAGCAAAACGGTTCGCTTTTATCCGTCTATTTAATATTGCTTTAAACATTGGCCTAAATCTATTTTTCTTCTGGGAAGTAAAATGGCCTGATTACGCGCCGTTTAAGATTTATGACCCTTCAGTGGGTGTGGGATATGTTTTTATTTCTAATTTAATTGCTAATGGCTTCTATCTCCTTTTACTTGGAGATATCCTATTCAAATATCGCTTTGAATGGATTTCCCAGAACCTCAATAAGATTTTCAAGTATGCATTACCATTAGTTTTTACTGGTTTAGCCGCTGTAACTAATGAAATGCTATCAAGGGCTATATTGAAATTCAGATTGCCAGATGGGTTTTACCAAGGTCTGTCAAATCTGGATGCATTAGGCGTATTTGGCGCGTGTTATAAACTTTCGATATTTATGGTCCTCTCAATACAGGCATTTCGGTATGCTGCGGAACCGTTTTTCTTTTCGAAGGCAGAAGATAAAAATTCACCTCAGCTATTTTCCCGGGTTATGCATGGATATGTCGTATTTGCGGCCATCTTGCTATTCGCGGTTGTGATAAACCTGGATATATTGGGCCTTTTATTCTTAAGGCAGGAAGTCTATCGTGAAGGTTTAGATGTAGTACCTTATTTATTGCTTGGAGGACTGTTTCTAGGAGTTTTTTATAATTTATCTGTTTGGTATAAACTAACGGATAATACAAAATGGGCTGCTTACATTTCAATTATCGGAGCAGTTATTACATTTTTTGGTAATTGGTTTTTAATTCCCGTTTACGGATACATGGGTAGCGCCTATATAACAGCTTTTTCTTATTTAATAATGATGGTATTTAGTTTCTTCATGGGACAGAAATATTTTCCAATTCCATACCATGTGGTCAAAGGGTTGTTATACATAATTGTACTATTCATTTTGTCAATCGGGATATACAAATATTCTCCACTGGAAGGAGTGATTTCATTCCTGGTTAATAATTCAATTCTAATGGTTTTGGTGGTAGCAACCCTCAAAATTGAAAACGTCAATATTTCACAGATTTTGAAAAGGTAATTACCTATTTTTGGGGACATTTTTGAAAATGCAGATATGAATTTAATTATTCCAATGGCGGGAAGGGGTAAGAGATTGAGGCCCCATACTTTAACAACTCCAAAACCTTTAGTTCCAATTGCAGGGAAACCGATTGTTGAAAGGTTGGTTTTGGATATTGCAAAAGTTTGTGATGAGCAAATTGAGAACATTGCATTTGTGATTGGAGATTTTGGTGAAGAGACTGAAAAGTCGTTACTCAATATTGCGGAAGGAATTGGAGCAAAAGGGCATATTTGTTACCAGGAAGAGGCATTGGGCACTGCACATGCTATATTTTGTGCTGAGCAATTGCTTGAGGGAAAAGTGATTGTAGCTTTCGCAGATACATTATTCAAAGCAGAATTCGTTTTGGATTCTAATGTAGATGGCACGATTTGGGTGAAGCAAGTTGAAGATCCAAGTGCTTACGGGGTTATTAAAGTTAATAATGAGAATACAATAACAGATTTCGTAGAAAAGCCTCAAGAATTTGTAAGTGATCTAGCCATAATTGGAATATACTATTTCAAAAATGGAGGCCAGGTAAGGGCAGAAATTCAGGATCTTATTGATAAAAAGATAATGTCCGGGGGTGAATATCAATTGACAGTAGTCCTTGAAAACCTAAAACTGAAGGGAACTCAATTCAAACCCGGAAAAGTTGACGAGTGGTTGGATTGTGGAAATAAGAAAGCAGCAGTAGATGCAAATAAGAGATACCTGGAATTCATTAAAGAGGAAAAATTAATTGCTGAAACCGCTTCTATTGTTGATTCTGTAGTGATTGAGCCAGTATATATTGGGGAAAATGTTACTATTCAAAATTCTGTAATTGGGCCACATGTTAGCATTGGAAATGATACCAAAATTTCCGAATCAATTGTGAAAAATTCTATAATAGGTGATCATACGAAGGTATCAAACACAAACATGACAAACTCTATGGTAGGAAAATTCGTTATCTTTCAGAACACACCAGTAGATGTAAGTATTGGTGATTACAATGAAGTGGAAGGGTAGATGTTGCCAAAGAGTAGATATATAGTAATTATTTTTTGTTTCCTTTTGCTGGGTGGAGAACTTGAAGCGCAAAAAAAGAAGAACAAAAAATCTGTCAATAAGGAACTTACAGATGATGAGAAATATCAAGCAGAGTTCTATTTTATTGAAGGTGAAAAATTCTATTTGACGGAAGATTACGCCAAGGCAGTTGAAATGTTTGGCAGATCTCTGGAAGTAGATCCCAGCAATGCTGCAGCACATTACAAGCTGTCTGAGATATATATCAAGGGTGGAGAGTTAATCAAAGCTCTGCCTAGTGCAATGAAGACCCTTGAACTTGATCCAAATAACAAATACTACTATTTATTAAATGCCAATCTTCAAACACAGCTGGGTAATTACCCTCAAGCAGCACTGCATTATGAGGATATGTTTCAGAAATTCGAGGGAAATGAAGATTACTTGTATGATTTAGCTCTTATCTACCAATATAGTGGTGATTATGATAAGGCGATTGAGACATATGATAAAGTTGAGAATTACTACGGTAAGCAGATTGAAGTTACCAGAGAAAAACAAAAAATATATATCAAACTTGGTAAGTATGCGGAGCTGTATCAGGAGTGGGAATCATTAATTGAAGCTAAAGAAGATGAACAGTCTCTCTTGGAATTTGCTGAATTGCTAATTCATAGGTCTGATGAGAAAAAAGCGGCGGAATACATTGAAAGAGCCATAAAATTAAACCCAGAGAATCCACAATCATACATGTCACTCTCAGATTTATATCGAATAGAAGGAGAGTATAAAAAAGCCATGGAAAATCTAAGGATTCCATTTGAGAGCGGTTTACTTGGGTATGAGCAGAAACTTCAATCATTGGCAATTTTCATTGAGCTTTTGCCGGATGAAAGCATCCAAAATAATGTGGATGAATTGATTGAGGTACTGCAGGAAAATCATCCCAACAGATTCCAATCCTACGCTATCGCTGGAGATATGCATTATAAACTGGGGAATAAGCAAAAAGCTTTGGATAGCTATTTGAAGTCTGTAGAAAAGGATGATACTAATTTCAGTGTTTGGCAAAATATTATAAATATTGAAAATGAAAGGGCAAACTACGAGGCGGTTATCAGTCATGCTGAAGACGCTCTCGAAGTGTTTCCTAATCAAGCAATCCTTTATTTTTATCAGGGAAGCGCTTATTTACTTCAGAAAGATTATCAGAGTGCAATTGCAATTTTGGAACATGGTTCTAAGTATGCCAGAGTCAATCCAGATTTAGCAGCTGTCTTTTTTGGACAGTTAGGAGATGCATACAATGGCATTGGTGACCATGTTCAATCAGATAAAGCATTTGATGTAGCACTAAAAAATCAACCGAATAATGAGTATGTGTTGAATAATTACAGTTATTATTTGTCACTAAGAAATGAAGATTTGGATAAGGCTTTTATAATGTCAGAGAAATTGGTCAAAAGATTTCCAGAAAATCCAACTTACTTAGATACCCATGGATGGGTACTTTACAAGCAAGGGAAATATAAGGAAGCTAAGAAGTATTTGGAGTTGGCAACTGAGAAAAGTTCAACCAGTGGAATCATTTTTGAACATTATGGTGATGTTTTGTTTAAATTGGGCCAGAAAAATGAGGCTATCAAACAATGGGAGAAGGCACGAGTTATAGGAACAGCTTCTAAATTGATTGATAAAAAAATTGCTGACCGAAAGCTATATGAATAAAATCACCTATTTATTCCTTCTTTTAAGCGTATTGCTTGGCGCTTGTAAGAAAAACATCTACACGTTTGGACCATCTGTAAGTGAATTGAAAGTAACTGAAACAGAATTCGATTATTTGTCGGCCAAAGTAAAGATTGACTATAAGGACGGTCAAAATGACTTTAGTGCTACTACAAATATCAGAATGAAAAAGGATAGCATTGTCTGGTTTTCAATCACAAAAGGAATTGAGGCGTCAAGAGGAATTGTTACTCAAGATTCTCTGGTAATTCTTGACAAAGTAAAAAAGACCTATTCAATATTCACTTTTGATGAATTAAGTCAACAATTTGGAATTGATTTGGACTACAGCTTAATGGAATCAGCTATTGTTGGAAATTTAATTTTCCCTTATAAAGAAGAGAGTGTCAATGAGGAGGATGAGTACTATCATTATCAACAAAAGATTGGCAGGTTTTTGTTTAATAATTACATTGGAATGCAGTCCAACAAACTTGAGAAGTTGGAAATTAGTGACGAGGATTCGGGTAGCTCACTAATGGTTGATTATGCAAACTTTCAGTTAGTTGAAGATCAGTTATTGCCATACGAAGTGAATTCCAAATTCCTATTTTTTGATGAGAAGGAGAATAAAAATAAAGAAACAATAGTTAATATTGTATATAACAAAGCCACCTTAGAGAAAAAGCCACTGAGATTTCCGTTTAATATTCCTCAGAAATATGTTCTCAAATAATATTGTTATCGGGTGCCTAATTCTATTATTTTTTTCATTTCAGGTCTCATTTGCTCAAAAAAGCAAATCGCAACTGGAAAAAGAGAAAAAGGAGAACCTCAATAAAATTATTGAAGCACAGAAAATCCTTCAGGAAACTGAAGTTGAGAAGCAGTCTTCTCTTGGACAGCTTAGAGCACTTAATCAACAAATAAAGGCACGAAGGGCATTAATCAAATCCATCACTGAAGAGATCTCTTATCTGGACCAGGATATTTCTGACCTCACTATTGTAACAGAAGCACTTAACGAAGATCTCAAGAAATTAAAGGATGAATATGCTGAAATGATTTATTCGTCTTATAAAAGTAACTCAGGAGTTACTAAGCTTACTTTTTTATTTTCATCTGAGACATTCAATCAACTCACCAGAAGGGTTAAATACCTGGAACAATACGCTGAAGCTCGTAAAACCACTGCCAAAGAAATTGAAATAGTTAGCGCGGAACTGGAGCGACAAAAGGATGAGGTAGTTGTCAAAAAGAAAGAGCAGGATAAATTACTCAGCGATCAATTAAAAGAAAATGAAAAGCTTCTTAGCCTTAAGAGTAAACAAAATAAGCTAATTGCCAAGCTTAGCGGAAAAGAGAAGCAATTGAAGAAGGAACTCGATGATCGAAAGAAAATGGTCGCCAAATTCGATAAAATGATTGCGGATATCGTGAAGGAGGAGATGGAAAGGACAAGAGCGGCAGCACCAGGAGTTGCGAGTGTGTCTATTTCTACTTTGTTTGAAGAGAATAAAAAGAAATTGGAGTGGCCGGTTGACGAAGGTTTTGTCAGTATGAAATTTGGCCGTCATCCCCATCCGGTTCTGAAGGGACAGTATGAGGAAAATATGGGTGTAAATATTCAGACTAGTAAAAACGAGGTTGTTAAGGCCGTATTTGATGGAGAAGTTTCAGTTGTGAGATATATCCCGAGGATGAATTATGTGGTGATTGTGAAACACGGTGAATACTTTACTACCTACACCAACCTGAAGACAAAAAATGTTGCTCGCGGAGATAAAGTGTCTGCAAATGACGTCCTAGGAGAGGTTTTCACAGATAATCAAGGAGTTTCTGAGTTTCAGTTCCAAATCTGGAAGAATAAGCAGAAATTAGACCCTGAAAAGTGGCTTACCCCTCGATAATCTAAAAATATTGTCAACAAGCGTGTTTTGACGAACCATTATCATTTATCTTTACGTTCTTATTTTTAAATAACAGAAGATACTTATGCAAACTATATTAGCATTTGGTTTTCCCGGAGGTTGGGAGTGGATTGTAGTCGCGTTGGTTGTTATCATATTCTTTGGAGCGAAAAAAATCCCTGAAATTGCAAGAGGACTAGGTAAAGGAATCCGTGAATTCAAGGATGCAACGAAGGAAATCAAGAACGAGATAGAAGACGGTTCAAAAGGGGAGAAATAATATTTTCGAATTTTGAAAAATTACCAATCACTTCCTCTTATTCAGGAGGATATAAGAAATGGAGCAGTCACCTGTGTCCAGTTAGTTGAGCATCACCTAAATCAAATCAAAACTCATAATGACCTTAATGTATTTTTAGAGGTTTATGAGAATGAAGCCCTTGAGCAGGCAAAAATTGTTGATGATAAGATCAAGAATGGTACTGCCGGCAAATTAGCTGGGCTTGTGGTAGGTATAAAAGATGTTTTAGCTTACCAGGATCATGGTCTTCAGGCAGGGAGTAAAATTCTGGATGGTTTTAAGTCTCAATTTACCGGGACTGCTATTCAAAGACTACTGGATGAAGATGCGATTATCATTGGAAGGCAAAATTGTGATGAGTTTGCAATGGGTTCTTCAAATGAAAATTCTGCATTTGGGCCTGTGAAGAATGGAGCAAACCCAAATAGGGTGCCAGGAGGTTCTTCAGGAGGGTCTGCTGTTGCTGTTCAGATGGATATGTGCCAGGTTTCTTTAGGAACTGATACAGGAGGTTCTGTAAGACAACCGGCGGCTTTCTGTGGTGTGATTGGATTAAAACCCACATATTCAAGAATATCCAGATATGGATTGGCAGCTTATGCTAGTTCATTTGATACAATTGGAACTCTTTCGAAATCTATCGAAGATGCCGCAATTACTATGGAAGTAATGTCGGGGAAAGATGAATATGATAGTACCGTCTCTTATGAGGAGGTTCCAGCATATTTTTCAGAATTAAACCAGGATGTTTCTAATTTTCGGGTTGCTTTCATTGAAGAAACTCTTGGAGAAGGATTAAATCCTGAAATAAAAGCAGCTGTACATAAAGTTCTTGATCTCCTTAGAAATGAAGGTATATCAGTAGAAGAAGGTCATTTTTCAATGCTTGATTACTTGCTCCCAACATATTACATACTTACAACAGCTGAAGCCAGCTCTAATTTGAGTAGGTATGATGGAGTAAAATATGGTTACCGATCTCCGAATGGCAATAACCTCGAGAAAATGTACAAGTTGACTCGAAATGAGGGGTTCGGTGAGGAAGTAAAGCGAAGGATAATGCTGGGTACATTTGTACTTAGTGCGAGTTATCATGATGCCTTTTATACAAAGGCACAGAAGGCAAGAAGACTAATTAAGGAGTCCACCGAAAAATTGCTTTCAGATCATGATTTTCTTGTGTTGCCAACAACACCTACTACAGCATTTGAATTAGGTTCGATTAGCGATAGCCTGGAAATGTATTTGGCTGACCTTTACACTGTTCAGGCATCTGTTTCAGGTATTCCAGCAATTTCAATTCCATTTGGAACAGATAAGGATGGATTACCAATTGGGGTACAAATAATGTCAAAACATTTCACGGAAGATAAACTTTTAGCGTTTTCTAAGTATATTTTAGAGTTAAATAGGTAAAACATGAATGCGTTGAAGACTATCATCACCTGTTGTCTGCTTATTTTGGGACTGGCATCCCAAGAAATAAGTGCGCAACAAAGTCAATCTAACTACGATTATTACCCAGACTTGTCTTACGATTTGATTGCAGACAGATTGAGCTGTATTGAATCAGAAATCCCTTTAAATTTCAATGAAAAAGTGCAAAGTTTTGTTGAGTACTTTACCATTAGGGATAGGGAATACACAAGGCAGATTCTTCAGAAAAAGAATGTTTATTTTCCTCTGTTTGAAGCTGAATTGGAGAAAAGAGGAATGCCTGATGAACTTAAATATTTATCCATTGTAGAATCAGGATTGAATCCTAATGCAATATCAAGAGTCGGAGCTGCAGGTTTATGGCAGTTTATGCCTTATACGGGTAATTCCTTCAAATTACATCAGGATTGGTACATTGATGAAAGAATGGATCCAGTAGAATCCACTATAGCAGCGTGTCAGTTTTTGCAACAACTTTATGATATGTTTAACGATTGGGAACTTGCATTAGCAGCTTATAATTGTGGTCCTGGAAATGTGAGAAAGGCAATCAGAAGATCTGGGTATAAAAAGACATTTTGGGAGATTTATAGATATCTACCTAGAGAAACGAGATCTTACGTTCCTCAATATGTTGCTGTAATCTATGCTCTTAACTACGCGGAAGAAAACAATCTCGTTGTGGATGATCCGGCGTATTTACCGGAATTCGACACGGTATTAGTTAGTCAATATTTTCACCTAGAGACTTTTTGTAATCAAATTAACCTTTGTGTTGATGATATGTTAAAGCTCAACCCACACATCAAAAGAGGAGCTCTTCCAGAGAATGTTAAAAAATTCCCTTTGAGAGTACCTGTTGATTTGAAAGATCAAATTGTTGAGAATAGATCGTTCTTGTATGACACTGCTTCAAAAGTTGGAAAGGAAAGACTGAAGTATCTAGCCAGAAACACCCCTGGAAGTACTTATGGAAGAGAAAGAATAGTTTATCGGGTTAGAAGCGGGGATGTTTTGGGCAAAATTGCCGAAAGATATCATGTCAGACTTTCAGATCTTAGAAAGTGGAATAATATCAGGGGAAGTATGATTAGAGTTGGTCAAAGACTTAATATTTGGGTATTACCAACTTACAATAAGAATACAAGAAAGCTTTACGCATCCAATAATACAAGCAAACCTGCACCAAAGAAAACTACGAGTAATCCACCTCAGAATATTAAGAATGGAAGATTCTATCAAGTGAAACCTGGAGATACACTTTGGGACATCAGTCAGATGTTCGAGAATCTTACAATTTCTAAACTGAAGCAGCTTAATAACCTAACAAGTAATAGAATTAAACCTGGTCAGCGCCTGTTAATCGGGTCTGACTAATAACAAACTCCAAAATGATTAACACCTTACGAAATCTCCTTTTAGCACTTACGCTAGGTGCTCTATTAGTTGCTTGTTCCTCAGGATCAAATAATTCTAATTCCGAGAACTTATTACTTCCACCAGCAAATGGAGAAGTTGGAGAGTTAATCTTAGCCATTGATTCATCGCAGTTTGCAGGGCCTCTGGGGAAAGTACTAAGAAAGACTTTTAATGTCCCAATGGAAGCGCTTCCTCAGGATGAAATGAGGTTCAAACTTTTAGATGTTAGTCCACTAAAGCTCAACAATACATTAAAAAGAACAAAGAACCTTATATACGTAACCACTCTTGAGGATAAATCTGATGAGAGCAAAGTAATGAGGCAACTATATACCAGAGAGTCTCTTCAGAAGATAAATGAGGATCAGTCAAAGTACATTACATTAAGTAAGGATGTCCATGCCAGAGGCCAGGTAGTGATGTATTTATACAGTAAAAATGGAGAAATCCTTGCTGATCATATCAATAAAAACCAGGACTATCTAAGAGATATTTTCGAGTCTGTTGAAAGAGATCGAATTAAAAAGAAAATATTCGGGTCCAGAGAAAAGGAGATTGAGAAAACAATTAGAGGAGATCACGGATACAGCATGCAGGTCCCTTTTGGGTATGAGATTGCTAAGAATTTGCCGAATTTCACCTGGGTGAGGTTTATAGAGAATGACTATGATATGAATTTCTTCGTCTACTATGAGGATTTCACAGATCAAGATCAGCTCAAAGATATGCTTGGTTTAAGAGAGCGAATCACTTCATCTTATTTGAGAGATAGTGAGAAAGAGCAGTTACATATAACTACCCAGCCAATTCTTCCAATGTTAACAGACACAATCACTTTCAAGAATAAATTTGCTCTTAAGAACAAAGGTCTATGGAAAATAAGTGATGGAAGTGCTGGTGGACCATATGTTAGTTACAGTTTTGTGGACGAGAAGAATTCGAAATTATATTACATAGAGGGCTATGTTTTTGCTCCAGGACGCGATAAAAAGAATTTTGTACGGGAATTGGACGCAATCCTTTCTACATTTGACACTCCGTCAGAATTGGCTAAGGCCAGTCAGAAATAAACATCATTAATTAAATGAGTAAAGTAAGAAAAAATGAGGCTTTAGACTTTCATTCGTCTAAGCCTGCGGGAAAAATTGAAGTGGTCGCTACTAAACCACTAAGCTCCCAAAGAGATTTAGCATTGGCTTATTCTCCTGGAGTAGCAGATCCTTGTTTAGAAATTGCAGATAAAAAAGAAGATGTATATAAATACACTGCCAAAGGAAACCTTGTTGGTGTAATTTCAAATGGAACAGCCGTACTTGGACTTGGCGATATTGGTCCGGAAGCATCCAAGCCAGTGATGGAGGGAAAAGGTGTTCTATTTAAGAAATTTGCTGGTATTGATGTTTTTGATATTGAAATTGATGAAACTGATCCAGATAAATTTATACAGATTGTAAAGTCGCTTGAGCCAACATTCGGAGGAATAAACCTTGAAGATATAAAAGCTCCTGAAAGCTTTCAGATTGAGGAAGAGCTTCGGGAGAAAATGAATATCCCTGTCATGCATGATGATCAACATGGAACTGCAATTATTTCCAGTTCTGCTCTGATCAATGCGCTTCAACTTAATGGGAAAGAAATTTCTGAGATTAAAGTAGTTGTAAACGGAGCTGGAGCAGCTGCAATTGCATGTACTAATATGTATGTCGCTCTTGGAGTTAAGATCGAAAATATAGTAATGCTCGATAGTAAAGGAGTGATCAGAAAAGATCGAGAAAATCTGTCAGCTTCCAAAGCTAAATACGCAACGGACAGGGATTTACATGGACTTGATGATTCTTTACAAAATGCAGATGTATTCCTTGGACTTTCAGTAGGAAACATATTAAGTCAGGATAATCTGAAAAGTATGGCAATTGATCCAATTGTCTTCGCTTTAGCAAACCCAGACCCAGAGATATCTTATGATTTGGCAATGGAAACCAGGGATGATATTATCATGGCGACAGGAAGATCTGATCACCCTAATCAGGTAAATAATGTGCTTGGGTTCCCATACATATTCAGAGGTGCACTTGATGTTAGAGCAACTTGCATCAATGAAGAAATGAAATTAGCGGCCGTAAATGCAATCGCTGATTTAGCTAAAGAAAATGTTCCTGAGATCGTTCTGAAGGCTTATGGATTGAAAAGTTTGAAATTTAGTCCAGATTACCTTATTCCAAAGCCTCTTGATCTGAGGTTAATCACTGCTATTTCTCCTGCTGTAGCTAAAGCTGCAATGGATTCAGGAGTAGCACAACATCACATCACTGATTGGGATGCTTACGAACAGGAGCTGAGAGAAAGAATTGGTATTGACCAAAGATTGATGTCAAGGATCATTACAAGGGCACGAAAAAACCCTAAAAGAGTGGTTTTTGCTGATGCTGATGATATCAATATTCTAAAAGCAGCACAGCAAGTGGTGGATGAAAACATCGCAATTCCCATTCTACTTGGCGAAGAGGAGAAATTAAAAACTCTGATCAAGGAAAATAACCTTGAATTAAGCGGAGTTAAAATCATTGACCCAAGAGTAGAGAAAGAAAAGGTAAAAGAATTTGCACAACTCCTTTTTGAGAAAAGAAGTCGGAAAGGTATCACTTTCAAGTTGGCTAAAAAATACATGAGCAGCAGAAATTACTTTGGCGCCATGATGGTGGATACCGGAGAGGCTGATGCCCTGATTTCCGGATTAAATAATGACTATCCAAAAACCATATCTCCAGCATTACAAATCATTGGAGCGGAAGAAGGAATCAGTCGAGTTGCCGGATTATATATCATCAATACCAACAGAGGTCCAATATTTTTTGCAGACACAACAGTAAACCTGGATCCAACAACTGATGAGTTGGTGCAAATAATTGGTTTGACCGCTAGAGCCGTAAGATTCTTTGATTACGAACCAAGAATTGCCTTATTATCCTATTCCAATTTTGGCTCAGCAAAGGGTGAGGTGCCAGCAAAAACAGCAGAGGCTGTAAGAATTGCAAAAGAAAAATGGCCTGAATTAATCATTGATGGTGAGCTTCAGGCTAATGTTGCTTTGAATAAAGAGTTACTTGAAGAAACATATCCTTTCAGTTCTTTGGCCGGAACTACTGCAAATGCATTAATTTTTCCTAATTTGGCGTCCGGAAACATTGCATACAAATTATTAATGGAATTAGCAGGCACTGAAGCTGTTGGTCCATTATTGATGGGAATGAAAAAACCTGTCCATGTATTGCAAATAGGAAGTTCTGTGAGAGAGATCGTAAATATGACTGCAACAGCGGTTGTGGACGCTCAATCTGCAGGAAGCCATAAGTAAAAATGATTGCATATTTAGAAGGTAAATTAGCTGTAAAAGATCCAACATATGTGGTAATGGATCTGAATGGTATTGGGTACGAAGTGAAAATCTCACTGAATACTTTTTCCAGTATCAAAGAACTTGAAGCTTGCAAGCTCCATACTCATTTTCATGTAAAAGAAGATGCGCAAACGCTATTTGGATTTTTTGAGCAAGCTGAGAAAAAAAGGTTTTTGGATCTAATCTCAATCTCTGGGGTTGGTCCAAGTACCGGGCTAATGATACTTTCTTCACTTTCAGCAGAGGAATTGCAATATGCTATTATCCATGATCAGGTAAAAGTCATACAGGGAGTTAAGGGAATTGGTTTGAAAACTGCCCAACGAATTATCCTTGAATTAAAGGATAAAATGAAAAAAGAAGGACTCCTGGATAAAACTGCAGAATTGATTCCTCAGGCAAACAATACTTTATTTAATGAAGCGTTATCTGCCCTGACAACTCTGGGAATTAGTAAACCAGTAGCTGAAAAGAACATTAGAGCAATATTGAAGGAAAAAGGAAATCAAATTGTTATAGAAGAATTAATTAAACTGGCGCTTAAGCGAGCATGATCACTAACCTATTTTGCTAAGAGTAAAACGTTACATAGCACTTTTATTTATATCACCTATCCTCATCTCGGCACTCACCACTCACGCTGAAGATAGAGGTGCGTATGATGCATTGTCCGTAACTTTGTTCCAACAAGATACAGCCAGATTAGATTCTGCAGACTCAGTTGCAAATCTTCCTTATGCTCCTAGTAAACAACCTACGTTCAAACCAACAGATAGGTTTGGAGATCCCTTTTCTAATAGAACAAGCAAAAGTCCATTAGTGTTACAGGATCCTGCAAGTTTAAGTCTGGATGTTGAGATTGATACAGCAATGAACTACACTATCTATGAGAAAATAGGTGATATCAATTTCCGTCCTACTAGTGCAATGTCTTTTGATGAATTCAATAAATATCATACTAGTCAGCTGATCAGAGGGTATTGGAAAGATAAGTCGCTAGGTCTTGATGGGGAGAGTGCTGTAAGCGGAAGAAGACTTATACCAAAGCTATATATCAGTCCCATATTTGATAGAATTTTTGGAGGTGACTATGTAGATATCCAACCAAATGGATTTGTAAACCTCGATTTTGGTGGGAGATGGCAGAGGAATGAGAATCCTGCAGTTTCAATCAGACGACAGAGAAACGGGAGCTTCAACTTTGATCAACAGATAAGTATGAATGTTGTAGGTAAGGTTGGAGAAAAACTTGCAGTCACTGCCAATTTTGATAACAACAATACATTCGACTTTCAAAATGACATGAAAGTGGAATACACAGGTTTTGATGAAGATATCATCAAGAAAATTGAGATTGGAAATGTAAGTATGCCAGTAAGCAATAGTCTTATCACTGGAGCTCAAAGTCTGTTTGGGGTAAAAACCCAATTGCAATTCGGTAAATTATTTGTGACAGGTGTGGCATCTCGTCAACAAGGAACATTAAATACTAAAAGATTCAACCCCTGTGAGACCAATTCATACGCGCAAACCGGTGGGGGAAACACAGGAATTGCTGGAGGAGGCACAGATGACAATGTAAACAAAAAGAGGGCCTGGGAATATGCCCAGTTCCAACACTTCTTTCTAGGACACTTTTTTAGAGATAATTATGAGACCTGGTTAGGAAGCTATCCTTTAATTAATAATGGAAGTTTAGCCTTAGAAGCTGGAAGGGTAGAAGTATGGCAGTTGACCATTGGTAATAATGACACAAGAAGCTTAAGAGAAGTTGTCGCTTTAACCGATTTGGGAGAAAGCAAAATGATTAATAGACCTGAGTTATCTCAAATTGGAATGGGTTCACAATTAAACGAACCAACAGACAACAGCGCCAACAATCTTATGGCATCCATGTTAGCTGATCCGAACTTAAGGGATGTGAATCAGATTGTTTCAATACTTAGGGGTTGGGGATTGGAAGAAGATATTGACTTTGTGAGGGCCCAGGCCAGAAAGATGGAAGTTGGAGAATACTCCGTAAATCCTGTTACAGGATTCTTGTCATTAAGAAGTAGCCTGAACCCAAGCCAGATGGTGGCAGTCTCCTATCAGTATACTTACAATGGGCAAAGATTTAAGGTAGGAGAAGTTTCTCAGGATTACCTTTCTCTGAGAGATGATCAGGTTATATTCCTTAAGCTTATTAGATCTCCAAATGGTCAGCCGGATCATCCAAGCTGGGACCTGATGATGAAAAACGTATACCAAGCAGGAGGTAGAGGATCTGAGTTATCGATGCAATTGATGTATGAGGATTTTACCTCAAGTTTGGTGAATAACAGTATTCCGGAAGGTATCAATACGGCAACTCAACCATTATTACAATTATTGGAGCTAGATAAACTAAATCAGAATAACGATAACCAACCTGACGGATTCTTTGATGCGATTGAAAATATCACCGTCTATGAAGGCAATATTGTTTTTCCTATTCTTGAACCATTTGGAGATAACCTAAGAGAGCTTTTTGATGATAATGAAGAAGAGTTAATTGAAAAATATGTCTTTGATGAGATCTATGATGAACTACAAATAACAGCTTCAAACATCAGTGATAAGGATTTCTATAGATTAGACATAGTTGGAGGTCAAAGCTCTGGTGGTGGAAACAGAGGAGGCGGAGGTAGATCTGTTGCAACGGACAGAACAACACTTCCTGGATTTAATATTCCTGCAGAATCAATTGTGGCTACAATGGGAAGTACCAGATTAAGAGCTGGAATTGATTATCGTGTAGACTTTAATCAGTTTGTGGTAATTAATGATCAAATATTGAATTCTTGTCAGCCAATTACTATCGAGTTTGAAGAGACGGATTTATTCAACTTCCAGACAAAATGGCTGACCGGTGTAAGAGCAGAATATTTATTTAATGAGAACTTCAATTTTGGGGCAACATTATTGAGATTAAATGAAAGACCAGGTGGGATATCAAGATTCTCAATTGGAAATGAACCATTAAGAAATACAAAATACGGATTTGATGTTAATTACTCTGGGGAATCCAGGTTCCTTACTAAGATGGTCGATTTCTTGCCATTAATAAGTACAAAAGAGAAATCCAATATCAGCTTCAGTGCTGAATTTGCGCAACTTATTCCAGGAACATCAAATCAGGTAGATGGTGAAAGTACATCGTATATTGAGGATTTTGAAAATGCTTTTACTCCCATCAACTTAGGTAATTACTTGAGCTGGAAACTGGGAGCTACACCTGTTACTAATACAAATCAATTCTATGATCCTTCTGCTCCTGTTTTAGAAACCAATTACAACAGAGCTAAGCTTGCTTGGTATACGGTAGACAATAGTGTTTTCTATAGAACTAACTTTCAGCTTACTCCAGGGCATTTAACTGAGGAAGATCTTTCAAATCAATATGTAAGACCTGTTTTGCCACAAGAGATATTTACGCAACGGGATAGGCAAGCAGTAGTTGTGAATGAGCCGTTATTAGATATTGCTTTCTTCCCGGAAGAAAGAGGGCCTTACAATTATAACCCTAACCTTGATCCAGCAACTGGGTTTCTTCCAAACCCGCAAGAGAGCTTTGGAGCAATTAGTCGGGCAAATACAAACAATACCAACTTTGAAGTTAACAACATAGAATATATTGAATTTTGGTTATTAGACCCGTTCATAGACGAAGTTGATGATGGTACTGGTAGAACACCACGAAGGAATACCACTGGTGGAGAGCTTTATTTGAATATTGGTTCTATATCAGAAGATGTTCTTAGAGATGATAGGCATTCTTTTGAGCACGGTCTTCCTGAAGACTATGATGTCAGTGAAACCAGTCAGAATGATTGGGGTAGAATTCCAACGGATAGCTATTTGACAGATTTCTTCTCGAACAATACAAGTGCAAGGGAGAATCAGGATGTTGGATTAGACGGTTTAAAAGACGAAGATGAGTTAGCGAATTTCCCTGATTTTGTTAACTCTTTAGATGGATTTAACAGTAATATCAGAGATCGAATTAGAGCCGATCCTTCAGGAGACAACTTTCAATATTATTTGGGAGATGATTTAGATGCAAGGGAAGCTGGAATAATCGAGAGATACAAAGATTTCAATGGTCACCAGGGTAACTCACCTCTAGGTCAGACGAGTGGTAATTTTTCCCCTGGATATTCTCAGGACCCGGACAAAGAAGATTTGTTTGGAGATAATGGAGTTTCATCAACAGAGCAATATTTTGAATATAGAATTCAATTACGGCCAGATCTTCTTAGAGTAGGGTCTCAGAATATTGTTGATCAAGTAAATGTGCCAAATAGTGATGCTGTTTGGTACTTATTTAGGATTCCTGTAGCAGTCCCTACAAGAGTAGTTGGAGAGCCTACTCTTCGAGACATTAGGTTTTACAGAATGTATTTAACAGACTGGCAGGAGCCTGTAGTTTTGAGAATGGCAAAGTTCCAAATGGTAGGTAGCCAGTGGCGAAAGTGGGATCAACCATTAAATGAGCCAGGTCTAAATGAAATTCCAGATCCATCTGTATCAGATTTCGATGTTTCTGTGGTGAGTATTGAGGAAAATGGTGAAGTGGTTGAAGGTAAATCTCCGTATGTAATTCCTCCAGGACTAAACAGAGATCAGGATAATACCACCACAATTCAAAGAAGAAATAATGAGCAATCAATTAGAATCTGTGTTGATGACCTTCAGGACCAGGACGCAAGGGCGGTGTTTAAGAATCTGAATGATCAGGGAGGCTTGGATTTAGTTAATTATGGAAGGTTGAAAATGTTCCTACACGCAGAAGTTCAGAATGATGATATGGTTCAGGACGGTGAGGTGACGGCATTTTTAAGATTGGCAGCAGGTAATGAATATTATGAAATTGAAGTGCCATTGACTCTGACAGATAATAATGCATTGACATTATCTAATGCCGACATTTTAAGAAGAGAAGTATGGCCTCTTGAAAATGAGATTGATCTGTCTTTTGATGAATTATATGCCTTAAAGAATTTAAGAAATAACCTTGACTCTGATCCATCAAGAGTATTTGCAAGGCCATCCGCTAATGGACAATACACTCTTAAGGTAGTTGGTGATCCTAAGCTAAGTGCCGTGAGAGTTTTATGGATTGGAGTAAGAAACCCGAAAAGTGATGATGGCGCACCAAAATCAGTATGTATCTGGGCAAATGAATTAAGAGTAACCGACTTTGATAAAACTAAAGGCTGGGCTGCTAAAGCATCTTTGAATACTAATCTTGCTGATTTCGCCAATATCTCTGCTTCTACCAGCTATGAAAGTATTGGATTTGGAGGACTACAGCAAAATATCATCGAAAGGTCAAGGTATGAGACAATAACCAACAGAGTTAATACCACAGTTCAAGCACATAAGCTATTGCCAGGTAAGCATGGAATAAAAATTCCTGTAACATTGAATTATGAAAATGTAGTCCGAACACCACGGTTTGACCCGACAGACCCTGATATCCCACTAGACGTTTCTCTCAATAATTTACCAAATCAGGAAGCTCGATCTGATCTGAAAAGCATAGTCCAGGAACGAAGTACTACCAGAAGTATTAACATTTCAAACCTGCGAAAAGAAAAGGTGAAGGAGGACGCTGTGCCTCATATCTACGATATTGAAAACTTTAGTTTCGATTATGCTTATGCCGAAACTAAAAGGAGTGGGCTGGTAGAAGCGGAATACTTTGATAAAAGATTCAACTATGGAGCAGCTTATCAATACCAATTGGGTGACTTTTACATAGAACCATTCAAAAATGGAGAGGCATTTAGTAGTCCATATTTACAATTGATTAAGGATATTAATTTCAACCCTCTTCCTAATAATATTTCAGTAAGGGCTGATTTAAATAGAAATTTCCGATCTATTAGAAACAGAGATCCACTTGATTATACGCCACTAGATACTGCGAGATACATTAAGACATTCTATCTGGATAGAAACTATGCCATGAAATGGAATGTGATGAAAAACTTATCTCTGGATTATGGAGCCAACGTAAATGCGATTATCGATGAACCTGAGGGTGAGATTGATCAAGAGGCAATAAGACAAATAAGGTCGAGTATCAAGAATCTGGGGAGGATGAGACAATTCAACCAGAATGTATCTGCAAACTTTACAGTTCCTTTGGACAAAATTCCATTCACAGATTGGGTTACAGCCAGTGCCAGATACCAGGCTACCTACAATTGGACTTCAGGAAGTGTAAACTTGTTGGATAGTATAGGTAGTGTTATTCAAAATACCCGAAATACAACTGTTACAAGTGGTATTGATATGGTGACACTTTACAACAAAGTGAAGTTCTTAAAGGATATTAATTCGCCACCAAGAAGACGAAGTAGAGGTCGACCACCATCTCGTGCAGATACGGTGAAAACAAATGATAGCAAAGCGCTGAAGTCAATTTTAAGATTATTGATGTCAGTGAGAAGCATAAAACTTAATTATTCATTGAATGAAGGAACAACACTACCAGGTGTAAGTTACAGGCCGTTCCTGTTTGGTCTTGACAGTAGCTTCAATGCCCCTGGAGTACCATTCCTTTTAGGTTCACAAGATCCTAATGTCAGGATTCGTGCCGGAGAAAATGGTTGGTTAGTTGATAATGAGTTTTTGAATAATCCATTCATTCAAACCAGGACAGAGACTATTGGTTTGCAGGGAAGTATTGAGCCATTTAAGGATTTTAGAATTCAACTTGATGCAAACAGAACAATTTCCGGCAATTTCCAGGAAGTATATAAAGCCTTGGGTGGTGAATTTACATCCATCACTCCTTCCAGGTCAGGAGCTTATTCCTTGTCCTTTAATACCATAAGGACCGCTTTTGAAGGGACTGGTGAAAATTTTAGCTCTAAAGCATTTACGCAGTTTGAAGAAAATATTGGGATTATAAAAAACAGACTAGATAACGAGATATTATCCCCGGGATCAAGTTTTAGTTATGATTCAATTTCTCAGGATGTATTGATACCGGCATTTTTACATGCGTACTCTGGAAGAGATGCTAATGTAAGCAGTCTAAACCCATTCCCGCAGATTCCAATACCAAATTGGAGATTGGATTATGCTGGGTTGTCTAAAATTCCGAAGTTAAGTGAAGTATTTTCTTCTATTAACTTGACTCATGCTTATCGATCAGTCTATGCTGTGAATAATTACGTGAGTAACTTTAGTTTTGATAACGTTCCACTTGATCTAGACAATCAAATCACTGATTATCCATTCTCGTTACCTTTGGATGAGAATGTAGCGGACAGTCAATTGCAGCCTGTATATGTCGTAAATCAGGTTTCCATAACAGAACAATTTGCTCCTTTTATTGGGTTGAATATTAGAACCAAAAATAAAATGTCAATCAAGTTCGATTACAAGAAAGAAAGAACACTTTCCTTGAATTTGAGTAATTCACAGATTGCGGAAACCAAGAGAAATAACGTGACAATGGATTTTTCGGTGGCTAAAACAGAGTATACTATTCCATTCAGAATTAGAGGTCGAAAAGTTACACTGGAAAATGAACTGACTTTTAGGACAGCTATTTCGATTACAGATAGTAAGACGATTCAGAGAAAGATTTTTGAAGATGCTGAAATTACCAACGGAGATACCAATATTAGACTAAGGCCAACTCTCGATTATAAATATAATGAGCGGCTAAATGTGACTGCATACTTTGAAAGGACCATTACAGAACCAAGAATTGGAAGCTTTCCTAGAAGGACTACAGCATTTGGTTTTCAGGTTCGCTTTAGTTTAGCCCAATAATATTTCTGCATTCCACCAAAGCATCTTATTTTTGGCACCAATATTCACAATTTAATATTTTCAAATAATGAACATACCAGAGGATTTGAAATACACCAAAGACCATGAGTGGGTTAAGATTGATGGTGACACTGCAACAGTTGGAATTACTGATTTCGCTCAAGGCGAATTAGGAGATATCGTATATGTAGAAATCGAAACTGTAGGTGACGAAATTGATAATGGTGATGTTTTTGGAACAGTAGAGGCTGTTAAAACTGTATCTGATCTATTCATGCCTCTTGGAGGTGAAGTTCTTGAGTTTAATGAGAAGCTTGAAGGAGAGCCGGAATTGGTTAATTCAGATGCCTACGGCGAAGGGTGGATGATAAAACTGAAAATATCAGATGCTTCCGAGGTAGATTCATTATTGGATGCATCAGCATATAAAGAACTGATTGGTCAGTAAACTTTACAATCACAAATTTTTATTGAGCACCTGCATTTGGGTGCTTGCCATTTTCTATGCTTCTTTCACAAAACAGGAGCGTTTTGATTTCTCATTCCACTTTTTTGAGGGGGAAGATAAGGTGGTACATTTCATAATGTATTTTGGATTAATGGCACTTTTGACACTTTCTTTTAGGCTTGAGAAAAAATTTTTAAAAAAATTTGTGACTATTCTGATTTTTGGGATTGTATTAGCAGTGATGACTGAAATAATTCAGTCGTACATACCAGGAAGAGACGCTTCCTGGGGTGACTTGATCGCAAATTTTTTAGGCCTGTTTGCTGGCTATTTTGTTGTAAACGCCTATTTGGGCAGAAAAAAGTCATTTTGATTTATGGAATATTTGGGATAGCGACATCATTAATGTGAAAGCTTTCTTAAAAAACTGTTAATTGCATCATTTAACTTAGAATTACATTTATATTTTAGATATATTTGAGATTCTATCATTAGAAATAAAAAAAAGTATTGATAATATGGAACTGAAAAAGAACCCCAATGTAGATCTCTCTAAGAAGACAGGGATGTTCTTTAATCTTGGCCTTGCTATCACTCTAGGTTTAGTTATTACGGCGTTTGAGTGGAATTTTGGAGGAGATGGAGAACTGATGGACCTTGGTGAGGTTGACGAAGAGTTTGAAGACATTATGGATATTCCGCCAACGGAACAACCACCCCCACCGCCACCAGTAGTTCAACTTCCTGAGATCATTGAAGTTCCTGATGAAGAGGAAATTGAAGAAGAAATTGAGGTTGACCTTGATGTGGAGGTAACTGAAGAGACAGTTATTGAAGACATTATCTTTGAAGAAGCACCTGAAGAAGAAGAAGTAGAGCAAATCTTTACAATTGTGGAGGACAAGCCAGGCTTCCCGGGTGGTGACGCAGCGATGTATAAATACTTAGGTAAAAATATCAACTACCCTAGCCAGGCTAGAAGAATGGGTATTGAAGGTAGAGTATTCGTACAGTTCGTTGTAAACAAAGATGGATCTATTTCTGATGTACAGGCAATCAAAGGTATTGGAGCTGGATGCGACGAAGAAGCAGAAAGAGTAATCAAATCAATGCCTAAGTGGAAGCCAGGTAAGCAAAGAGGTAGACCAGTAAAGGTAAGAATGGTATTACCAGTATTCTTTAAGTTGAATAACTAAGAATTACTATCATATAAAGAATTGAAAGCCTCTTACGAAAGTGAGAGGCTTTTTTGTGTCTTCCCAATTTCTTAATAAATTTGCCCTCATTATTCATTTGCTATCTAACGAAAAGCTATCTGTATCTGATTCATTAACTATTGAGATATCGACACCTTTATGGACTAGGCTTTTTTTAGATATTATTTACAAAAAACAAATCATCTAGAAAATGAAAAAAATAATAGGTAATATACTCCTTGGAGTTGCAATTTTGACTCCTTCCTTATCTGTTGCACAAACAGTATCTACTTCAACAGGTGATGTAGGTACCACAGCAGGAGGAACTGTAAAAGTTCAAGACTCAAATGGTGATCTTGATCTCTTTGGTGATACTGGAGGTAACTTTTATTTGAGGTCAAATGGTGGGGAGTTTAGGTTTAGGCCAAATGGGGCCACAAGCAATCACTTTTCATTGAATACATCGTCTGCTTATTTTCGTGGAAAACTTGGAGTTGGGACTACTACTCCGGAGGGCAACCTTCAGTTGCACGGCGATTCTCAAAGAATGATTTTTAGTACTTCAACCAGTGGTAATCCAAGTTCTGCAAGGATAGAATTCTGGGAGAACACGGGTGGGATTTCCAGCTCGGAAAATGCTCATTTTGCAATTCAATATGATGGACAATCCGATAGATTAAGGTTCAAGGGGAAGAATAATACTATACTCGATCAGGATTACTTATCAATTTTGAGAAGTGGAAGAATAGGAATCGGTACAATAGAACCATCTGAAGAATTGGAGGTCCGTTCCAGTGGATTTGGAGAGATAATGGTTTCTTCAAATGTAAATACTAACGGTTCCGGAATAGGAAGAATAGGTTTTGAAGGAAAAACCAATAGTGGCTCTGAAATTAAGTTTGCGGGTTTGAAGAGTGCAATCAAAAGCAGTGATGAAGCAAACCCAATAGGTGAACTTAATTTCGAAACCCGAGATGGTTCAGGGAATTACAACACACGAATGACCCTTAGTGGTAGCAAACTTGGTATTGGAACAAGTACTCCAAATGGTAATCTTGAACTTTTTGGGAGTAATCAACGACTAATCATTTCTACTGAGGACTCAAACGAGGAAAGTACAGCAAGAATTGAATTTTGGGAAAATTTAAGTGGCATAGCTAATCCTGATAACGCACATTTCGCAATACAATATGACGGTTTTAATGATGGTCTTAGGTTTAAGGGGAAAAACGACTCCAGTTTGGATGAGGATTTCATGTTTATCAAAAGAAATGGACAGGTTGGGATTGGAACAGAAACAATGTCTACACACAAGCTTGCCGTAAATGGAACTATTGGATCAAGAGAGATTAAGGTAGAAATGGATAACTGGGAAGATAGAGTTTTTAGAAAAGATTATAACCTGAACACGCTTGAGGAAGTTGAAAGCTTCATTAGTGAAAATCAACATTTACCTAATATTCCAAGCGAGGAAGAAGTTCTTGAAAACGGTATCTATCTGGGAGACATGAATGCTAAGCTACTTAGGAAAATTGAAGAGTTAACTCTATATATGATTGATCTCAATAAACAAGTTCAATCACAACAAGATGAAATCAGTGAATTAAAGGAGTTGAACTCAAAGCTTATTGAGCAGCTTAAAAACTAGACTATAATAATACAACATTAAAGGAGCCTCTTACGAAAGTGAGAGGCTTTTTCATTTCAGCCCGGAATCTTTCCGGTTTAGTGCTAAAAATCTCTGTTTTACCACCCTGATTGAATCCAATATATTTTAATCTCGTTCGTCATATAGGGGAAACCTAATTACCTTATGACTAATATTGGTATCGTCTTATCAGATAACTCCCAAGAACGTAATTGTCTTGGTCTTGCTTTAGAGATTGAAGAAAAGGTCAGTGATCTACTTCAATACAATAGTAGGCTTTTGGATCTGCAGGATTATAAGAATGATTCAGGCGGTTTGATAGCTCTAAATGACTTTGATGCCGTTATAATTATTGTTCAGGGAACTAAAGCGGAGGTGCCAGAGTGTATTTTGAAGATGGTGGCCTCAAGTTATCCAGCTTTGAATCAACTGCCCGTTGCAGTAGCAGTAAACTCAAATGACAAACATAGCGGAGAGATAATGCATCAATCCATGTCAGATCTTTTGAATGATCAGGAATCAGTGATATTTGAGAAAAAAAATGTTTTTTATAAAATAGAAAAAGCATTTGATTCGTCATATCAGGTAACAGATCGTGAAGTTGGAAAAAAGTTGGAGGCATTTCTTACAGAATTCATTTCGTTCTTGGAAAGAAATGTACCTAAGTCACCAGATAAGGTGCTTAGTGAATCGATATAAAGAAATTTAGAATGGAAGCGACAGCTATTTCACATATGAACGTATATAAGGCCCATATTATCGAGGAGACCATCTCGAAAGAAGGGGCCAGGTTACTTAATTTTATCAGAAAGTTTGTTCCTGACAAATCAGATGCTGAAGACATAATGCAGGATGTCTTTTATCAATTGACGATAAACTTTGATGACATACGTTCAATGGATAAGGTTTCCGGTTGGATGTTCAGAGTCGCCAGAAATAAAATCACAGATAGATTCAGGAAAAAGAAGCCTGAAAATTTCAGTAGTCTTGGAAAAAGCAGGGATGATGACCAGCCTTTGAGTATGGAAGAACTGATTCCTGATCTGGGTAATCTACCTGATGATGACTATTTGAGGGAGATGATTTGGGAGCGCATTGAGGCAGCACTTGCAAAAATGCCTGAGGAGCAAAGGAATGTCTTTATTATGCATGAGTTGGAGCAAAAGACATTTAAGGAGATGGAAGAGATCACTGGAAAGAATATGAATACCTTGTTATCCAGAAAACGCTATGCCATGATCTTTTTGCGAAAAGAGTTGGAGTCGTTTTATCAGGAAGTTCTAAGTAATTAGGTCTTAGCTATGGGGAATCCTAAAGTTTATTGGTGCGTCAAAATGACAATTATGGCTATACTGTTCTTTACAGTAGTCAGTTTTGTTGTAATGGCTCTTTGGAATTGGTTAATGCCAGAATTGTTTGGGTTGCCATATATTAGCTTTTGGAAAGCGGCCGGACTTCTTTTATTATCTAAAATTCTCTTCTCAGGACTGGGGGGCAAGAAGTTTGATAAAAAGCATAAATCCCATGAGTGGAAAAGTCATTTTTCAAGTAAACATCCACTAACTCCTGAACAGAAACAAGAGCTTAAGGAGAAATTTGCCAGCAGGTGGTGTACTCCTAAGGAAGATAAAAGTGAGGAAGCAGATTCCTTCCAGGATGACATGGAAGCCAAGGCTTAATCATTAATCAAATACCACAGTTTTATTATTGAATACCAATACCTTTCGTTGTAGATGGGCATAAATAGCTCTGGAGAGTACGATTTTCTCAAGGTCTTGTCCTTTTCTAATCAAAGTTTTTACTGAGTCTTTGTGGCTTACTCTCACAACATCTTGTTCAATAATTGGTCCGGCATCCAAATCTGATGTAACGTAATGACTAGTTGCTCCAATAATTTTCACTCCTCTATCAAATGCAGAGTGGTACGGCTTAGCACCAGGAAAAGCGGGTAAGAATGAATGGTGAATATTAATAATCTTATTGGTATAATGCTCAATGAAATCAGATGATAATATTTGCATATATCTGGCAAGAACAATAAAGTCAATTTGATTCTCCTTGAGTAATTCGAGTTGTCTTGCTTCTTGTTCCTTCTTATTCTCTTTCGTTATTGGTAGGTAATGAAATGGGATATCGAAACGATCTGCAATATCTCTTAAATGCTCGTGGTTGCTGATCATTAACGGAATTTCCACATTCCAATCTCCCGATTGCTGTCTTCCCAAAACATCAAAGAGGTTATGAGATAGCTTTGTTACAAATAGTGCCATGCGGGGTTTCTTCGATGTGAAATAAAGTTCCCACTTCATATTGTATCGATCAGCATAATTTGTTCGGAAGTAATCTGGAAGATCCTCTTTGCCTATTCCGAAATTTTTCATTTCCCATTCCACTCGCATGAAAAAGACATTGTGGTCTCTGTCCACATGTTCGTCCAGGTCTACAACATTTCCTTGATAATCAGCAAGAAATTGAGTTACTGATGAGATAATACCAGGTTGGTCTGGACAATGAATTAAAAGAATGGCATTTGTGCCGTTGGTACTCATGACTATAATTTTTAAACAATAGAAGCCGAAAGAATGCTCGACTTTGGGAAAATGCTGATGCCAAAATAATCAAAGAACTATAATAATAACTACTAAAAGTGCTTATATAAGTTGCGCAATAAGAAAGGCAACAATAAAAAACGGGATTATCGCAAGGGTCAACGCCCAATCACTATATTTTCGTTTTTGAATAATGATCATACAAAGTAGAAAAAGACCATACGGTAATGCGTTACCATATGAATGAATGCTTCCAAGGACACTGAATTTCTTTATTTCCGTACCGTCTTTAATCCCTACCATCGATAGATTATTAAAGATGCTAGAGTAATAAACCTGCATATATGGTTGTTTTAGCTCAGAATAGAAGTCGTAAAACTCTCTACTGGTTCGAACACTTCTATTTTTAGTTCGAATCTCCGTAGAATAATCGGATCTGATCTTTTTAAGTGAAACACTTTCAACCACCTCCGTGATTTGTTTTCCCATAAACAGGTAATCCACAGTATATATAACCGCTAAAACAGCAAAGAGCATACAAAATACTCTCTGGATGGAATAGAACTTTACTTTTAGCCTAAACAGTTGTTCAAGGTATTTTCTCTCTTCAGCAACAGCCTTTTCTCTATAATTCCTTCTGCGTTCTTCTTCAGGAGAGAGATCATTTGGAATGTTAAAATTAGGGTGGCTGCCATATACATGTTTTAAATCATAGACTCTTTTAGCATATGGATCCGATAATACCTCATAAGCTATTGTAATTGCTCGTATTCTTTCATGAGCCTCGTCTGTTGAATTAATATCGGGGTGATATTGTTTTACTAACAGCCTGTAAGCTCTTTTAATCTGAGCATCAGAAGCAACATATGAGACTCCAAGAGTTTCGTAATGATCCATATCACAGGTAGGTTAGAAAGCTAATCAGTTATATATCAAATGTATATGCAAAATAATCAAACGGAAAAACAATGGTTTTGTATATCGTTTAAAGCATAAATTAATTTAACTATCTTCATACTTACGAAAAAACATGAAGATGAAAAGAACATTCATACTAGTGATTCTGGCGCTTTTAATGCATAGTTTGATGGCCCAGGAGATATCAGAAAAGGATAAAAGTAATATTTCAAAAAGGTTGGAAGAATATACTCAAATGACCAATAAGGGGAATTGGAAGGAATTAGTTGAATTTATATATCCAGGTTTATTTAAGGTTGTTCCAAAGGAAAGTATGATCGGAGTTTTTAGTTCATTTTCTTCAATGGGAATAAAAATGTCTATGGATGAAATGAATGTGAAAAGTTATGAGATGTTGGGTAAAATGAATGGAGAAACATTCGTAGCAATACCATATAATACCCAGGTGTACATGACTTTTTCTGGTGATGCAACCTCATCGATGGAAATGGTAAAAGAACAAATGATATTACAGTTCGGGGTTGAGAACGTAACGATTGATGAAGATGAGAACAGGCTTTCTTTCGCTCCTGATAAAACAATGCTAGCCATTTATATCGAGAAGGATAAAGACTGGTATTTTATCGAATATGAGGCCAATAAGCAGGAGATATTTAATCAAATAATTCCTGAGGAAATTGTGGGGAAATTAAAAGCGCTTTGAGATTTTCTATATAACCATAGTTGCTATGAGAAATTTACTATTTATCCCAGTCTTGCTATTTTCTTTTTCAAAATTGGATGCACAAAAAGTATCTAAAAATGATAAAAAACAAATCGTAAAAAGGTTAGAAGAAAATTTAGAACAAATAAATAATGCTAATTGGGAAATTGCACTTGAATACTCTTATCCTAAGAAGTTCACAGTTCTGCCGAAAAGTGTAATGATAAATTCCTTTAAGAAACTTGATGATTTTGGGATAAAAAATCTTGCTGAAGATTTAAAGATCTCATATTTCGAAGATTTAGGAACCATAGCGGGTGAAAGGTATGTGGCAATTAAATACTCAAACTACGTTACAACCACTTATCCTGAAGACAAGGTTTCAATATTGTCTTCACAAAAGGAACAACTTAAGGAAAAGTTCGGTGAAGAAAATGTGACTATTGATATTGGATCAAATAGTATTAGAGTGTTTGTTGAAAAAACCAGCATGGCAATTTATCTTGATGAGCAGGAAAATTGGTTTTTTATAGATTATACTGAGTCACAAATGGGTGTGCTCACTAAGATTATACCTGAGGAGATATTGAATAAGATTAGTAAGATCTAGAATAAATAAAAAAAACCTTTGACTCGTCAGCCAAAGGTTTTTTATTTATGAATAGGGTTTACGATTATTTCTTATCGTCAACCTCTTCGTATTCAACGTCAGACACATCGCTATCTGAATCTCCGCTTGCATCCGCAGCACCAGCTCCAGCGTCAGCACCAGCTGCTCCTGCATCAGCTCCAGCTTCTTGCTGAGCTGCGTACATTTCCTGAGAAGCGTTTTGCCAAGCCTCATTTAAACCATTGATTGCTGTTTCGATTGCAGCAAGATCCTGGCTTTTGTGAGCTTCTTTCAACTGTTCAAGTCCAGCTTCGATTTTGGTCTTGTTGTCCGCAGAAAGTTTGTCTCCAAACTCTTTCAATTGCTTCTCAGTTTGGAAGATCAAACTGTCAGCCTGATTGATTTTTTCAACTTTCTCTTTTTCTGCCTTATCCGCTTCAGCGTTTGCTTCAGCTTCCTGCTTCATCTTTTCGATTTCCTCATCAGTTAATCCTGAAGAAGCCTCAATCTTGATCTTCTGCTCTTTTCCTGTTCCTTTGTCTTTCGCAGAAACGTTCATAATACCATTAGCATCAATATCGAATGTTACTTCAATTTGAGGAACACCTCTTGGTGCTGGTGGAATATCATCAAGGTGGAATCTTCCAATAGTTCTGTTATCCTTAGCCATTGGTCTTTCACCCTGAAGAACGTGAATTTCTACAGAAGGCTGATTGTCAGCAGCAGTAGAGAATGTTTCAGACTTCTTAGTTGGGATTGTAGTATTCGCTTCGATTAACTTAGTGAACACACCACCCATAGTTTCGATACCTAATGAAAGTGGAGTAACATCAAGAAGTAATACGTCTTTAACTTCTCCTGTTAGTACACCACCCTGGATAGAAGCACCAATAGCAACAACCTCATCAGGGTTAACACCTTTAGAAGGTTTCTTTCCAAAGAACTTCTCAACTTCTTCCTGGATTTTAGGGATTCTTGTAGAACCACCAACTAAAATCACCTCATCAATTTCACTTACGTTAACTCCAGCATCACTGATCGCTTGCTTTACAGGATCCATTGATCTTCTTACTAGATCATCAGCTAACTGCTCAAATTTTGCTCTTGAAAGAGATCTTACTAAGTGCTTTGGAATTCCATCAACTGGCATGATGTATGGCAAGTTGATTTCAGTGCTTGTAGAGCTAGATAATTCAATCTTTGCTTTCTCAGCAGCTTCTTTCAATCTCTGAAGTGCCATTGGATCTTTTCTAAGATCTACTCCCTCATCAGAAAGGAATTCTTCAGCTAACCAGTTCATGATTACAGCATCAAAGTCATCTCCACCCAGGTGAACATCACCATTAGTAGATTTTACTTCGAATACTCCATCACCTAATTCTAGGATAGAAATATCGAATGTACCACCACCAAGGTCATACACAGCAATTTTCATATCCTGATTTTTCTTATCAAGTCCGTATGCTAAAGCAGCAGCAGTTGGCTCGTTGATGATCCTTTTTACTTCAAGACCAGCAATAGTACCAGCTTCTTTAGTAGCCTGACGCTCAGCATCGTTGAAGTAAGCAGGAACTGTAATTACAGCTTCAGTCACTTCCGTTCCAAGATAATCCTCAGCAGTAGACTTCATTTTTTGAAGAATCATTGCTGAAATTTCCTGTGGAGTATATTTTCTGTCACCAATCTGAATTCTGACAGTGTCATTACTGCCACTTTCAAGTCCATATGACACATTTTTTCTTTCAGCTGTCACTTCAGAGTGTTTCTTACCCATGAATCTTTTGACAGACATGATTGTGTTTTGCGGATTTGTGATCGCTTGTCTTTTTGCAGGATCACCTACTTTTCTCTCTCCTTTTCCATTATCCAAAAACGCCACAATAGATGGTGTAGTCCTTCTTCCCTCACTGTTTGGTATAACGACAGGTTCGTTCCCCTCCATCACCGCAACGCAGGAATTGGTAGTACCTAAGTCAATTCCAATTATTTTACCCATGTTGAATGTATATTTAAAGTCTTAAATTTTTTCTAACCTGCTTCTTCTTTATCAACTCATGTGCCAAAAGGAAAAATGTGACATAATGACAGAAATCTACTGACTTATCCTTGTCGCTGTAAATTCTCTGCCAAGTTGGGAGAATACCAGGTTGTCGTTTTCTATTTTGATTTTGGCAGACATTTCTCCATATGGAAATCCATCTAGATAAAGCGTGTTTTTCGAAATTGGGAAAGCTTTCAACGTCATTTTGTTGAAAAACTGGTAATATCCATTTTCAAAAATTCCTTGAACCTGTCCCTCTTTATTAAAATAAATGACCATATCCAGAATTTCATTTTCGCCATACAATCTGAATTTCCCAGATGTTTCTCCGATGTAAAATGGTTTTGAAGATTTGATTTCCCCCAAACCAGAAGTGACTTGACCAAAACCAAGGCGGAATAGACCAGAGTATATTACAAACTTCATTTCACCATCAAACGCCCAGGCAATTTTCCAGTATTTCTTCAGAGGTACATTATGAGCAATTGCGGATAGCTTTTCTCCTTTCTCAGATTTGTCATCAAATGGTTGATTAAATAATAGCCTGCTAGGCGAATAATCACCAATCCCTGAGACCTGATAATAAGTACCACAATCCTTAATTGAAATTTGGTAACCATCGGGGAAACAATAAGAACCTTCTGCAATCACTGGAGTTTTCTTTTCTGGCAAAATTTCAATTGTTTCGTTATTCAGGTGAGCCCAAACTTTGTCTTTCAATTCGATGATATAATTGTAGCTCTGACCAATTAGTGTAAAAGAGTCATGCGTTTGATTGGTTTGAAGGATTACTAATTCATTTGTTGAAGGTTTGAAACCTAAATAAGTCACATATCCAAACATCACTCCATCATGTTGGTAGATGTCACCTACATCATTCGTGGCGATCTCCCAACCGTAACCATAATGACCACCTCGCTTTTTGATGTGTTTTCCAAGATATACTTCTCGTAATTCTTCTGTTAGAAATTGATCAGATTGAATGATTGAGATCCACTTTTGCAAATCATCAATAGTAGAATAGACACCACCAGCTCCAATTGTCCAGCTCCAATGATAATCTAAACGGTCCTTTTCTAAATCAGATCGGTATCCAGTGTATGGTTTTGCCAATGGCCCAATTGGTTGACCGAAATTTGTGTTTAACAAACCGTGCTTTTCGAAAACATACTCTTTTAAATATTCCTGAAAAGATTGATTTGAGATATTCTCAATGATTTTGGCAAGGAGGATATAGCCTGAGTTGCTATAACTATATTCTGAGCCTGGCTTAAACCTCAATTTGTGATCTTTAAATATATGGATCAGCTCATCAATTTCTATTTTTGTTGAATCCGGAAGAATTTTCTCAAGACCCTGTCCTGATTGGAATAAGCTTGGAATACCACTTGTATGACTGAGAAGATGATGAATTGTAACATCATTCCACTTCTTTGAAGCAAGCTCACTTAGATAAATATTAATTGGATCATTTAAATCAATCTTTTGATTGTATACTAAATGAAGTATTCCTGCTGCGGTAAACTGTTTGCTCAATGAGCCAATATCAAAAGCATGTTTAAAAGTGATCTTTTCAGCTGTCTCACGGTTTGCATAGCCACTTGAGAATTTAAATTCTGATTGATCTTTTCCTATGACTAATGCATTGCCGCTGAAATGCTCATAGTTTGCCTCTACTTCAAAGAGTTGCTTTAGTCGGTCCTGTGAGAATGTGGAATTAATGACCAACAAAGTCATCGCAAATAGTGTAAAATGTTTTTTCATTTTCTTTAGTGTTTTGAGTTTTTTATCAATTCATTTGATGTACTGATGGGGATTTTGAGGGCTTAGTTGCACTCTTGTGATGAACAACAGAATTATGAGTATGAACTACAATTGCGTATTTGAATGAGCTTAACTAGCCAGGAAAGAAAAACGATTATCGGAATCCTATTTGCCTGGATTGCAGTGGCTGTTTGGTTCAATATTCCCAGTCTGGACTGGACAATTGGCCCCTTTCATTCAAAGGATAAGTCATTACTCATTCCGACCATCTATGGCTTGGTGATAAATGCAATTATTTACTTTGGGAATATTTATTATCTGATTCCACGGTTTCTTAAATCAAGAAGGTTCAGTAAATATGTTACTTTGCTTGGAGTTTATTTTCTGGGGATTTGTATCCTAGAAACAGTACTAGACTTACTGGTTTATTATCTCATTTACGACTCATTGAATAATGTAGTAATTGAAGATGCTTCCATCACCAATCTCTTATTGAACGCATTATTCTTTCTCTTCCCATCCTTTTTGCACCGATTTGCAATGGATTGGTTTTCCAAGGATGAAACGGAACAAGAAATAAAAGACCAGGACCTAATGTGGTCAATAAAAAGTGGAACTGAAATACACAGAATCCTGATTAATCAAATCAATTATATCGAGAGTGATGGGAATTATATTAAATACTTTTTAGACGATCGATTTATTATGGCTCGGGATAGTTTATCGAAAGTGGAGAAACAACTTCCGCAAAATACCTTTGTCAGGTCTCACAAATCTTTCCTGGTAAGAATTAAGGCTATTCAGAAAGCGACGTACAATTCAATCAAAATAAAAGACATATCGATTCCAGTCGGTAGGGTGTATAAAGACAATGTCAACTCCGTAATAAATAATCTCTAAATCACCCCCAGATAGAATAGATTAATAATATCAGAAACAGGTAAGCAAAGAACGAAATAATTCTCAGTGGCATTGATGCTATCTTGAATGTTACAGAAAGCACAGTGTTCAACCCACTGGATGCTTTGTCAATAACCTTACTGTAAACCTCAATAGATTTAGAAGCTTTTTTCTCGTCATCCTCAGACTCGATCTCTTTTAACTCTTTTTCTTCAGCTTCTGGTTCGAAATCGATTTTGTTAGCCAGGATTGTGAGAATCTTTTTTATTAGTCCGGTCACTAGTCCACCAACAAAAGGGATTTTACCGGCCACTACTTCGGCAAGAGTTGGAAGTACAACAATGTGGATTATCCCCTGAAACAATAAAGACATTGCCTCCTTTCTATTCTCAGACCAAAGTTTTGAATTGACATTATTTACATCTACTACTGAAGACTTCATAATATCCATAGCATATTCAATAATGCCCCACATATCTGTCTTCATTTTCCAAATCAGAATTAATAATCCTATTAAAACTCCGGAAGCGATAAAAAGTATAAGGCCGAATATGGAGTAAAGGACAAACTCAAAGCCTGTAATATTTATTATGAAGTAACCTGCAACAAACAAAAGGAGGAAAACAAGCACCGGCCTAATAACCCAGCTAATGACATATTTAGGGAATATGAGTATTTCTACAAAGGAATCTACAACTTCCGGGTTTTTGTATTTCCTAATATCCAGGCCCAGTTCAGTGTTGATTCTTTCCTCTAAAACCTCAAGGTCTTTCTTGTTTTTAATCTTCATGGCATATTGATGAATCTTGTAGATGCAAACTAAATAAGTTCCTTTTATATGTTACGATGGATTCAAGCTAAATTCATGTTAACTTTGCACATCAAATTTCAAAAGGCATAAGATTCACAGCATGAGTATCGAGAAAGAGATTCAGAGAAGGAGAACATTTGGTATCATTAGTCACCCGGATGCAGGGAAGACTACTTTGACAGAAAAACTGCTTCTGTTTGGAGGGGCTATTCAGAAAGCTGGGGCAGTAAAGTCCAGCAAGATAGACATGCATGCTCGTTCCGACTGGATGGAGATTGAAAAGCAAAGGGGTATCTCTGTTGCAACTTCCGTAATGGGGTTTGATTACAGAGATATGAAAATCAACCTGCTCGATACACCAGGTCACCAGGATTTTGCTGAAGATACTTATCGCACACTGACTGCTGTGGACAGTGTAGTGATGGTAATCGACTGTGTGAAAGGCGTGGAAATCCAGACTGAGAAGTTGATGGAAGTATGCCGAATGAGATCTACACCGGTACTTTGTTTCATCAATAAGCTAGACAGGGAAGGAAGAGATCCTTATGAGTTGCTAGATGAGGTTGAGGAAAAGCTGAATATTAAAGTAAGGCCAATGAGTTGGCCAATAAGCATGGGTAAAGACTTCAGAGGTGTTTACAGTATGTATGAAAAGAAACTTGTCCTTTTTCAGGGGAGCAAGCAGCAGTTATCCGATGAGATAGTTGAGATAGAAGATTTGAATGACAGTAGCCTTGAGGAGTTAGTAGGGGAAAGAAATGCAGAGCAGCTTAGGGAAGATGTAGAGTTAATAGAAGGTGTTTATCCGGAATTGGATATGGAAGAATACCTGAATGGAGAGGTAGCGCCTGTATTCTTTGGTAGTGCGGTGAATAACTTTGGAGTTAGAGAGCTACTTGATTGTTTTGTGGATATTGCTCCGGTTCCAATGGAGAGAGAAACAGACGAGAGAGTAATTAAGCCGGAAGAAAATAAATTCTCAGGGTTCATCTTTAAGATCCACGCCAATATGGATCCAAATCACCGAAATAGAATTGCGTTTGTTAGAATATGTGCTGGAAAATTTGAGAGAGGCAAAAACTATCATCATGTAAGGCTTGATAAAAAGTTTAGGTTTTCTAATGTAACCGCCTTCATGGCTCAGAGTAAAGAGGTAATTGATGAAGCCTATCCTGGAGATATTGTAGGTGTTTATGATACTGGAAACCTCAAGATTGGAGATACACTAAGTGAGGGAGAAAAAGGAATGTACAAGGGTATCCCAAGTTTCTCTCCAGAGATATTTCGAGAGGTAATTAATATGGACGCTATGAAAAGTAAGCAGCTGGAGAAAGGTCTATCTCAGTTAATGGACGAAGGAGTTGCTCAGCTTTTTACATACGAGATGGGTTCCAGAAAGGTAGTTGGAACTGTTGGTGCACTTCAGTTTGAAGTAATTCAGCACAGATTATTGAATGAATATGGAGCTAAGGTTCAATTCCAACCAATGAATCTTTTCAAAGCATGCTGGATCAGCAGTGAAAACGACCAGAAAATGAATGAGTTCATTGCCTCTAAGCAAAGACATATTGCCAAAGACAAAGATGGCAAGCTTGTGTTCATGGCAGAAACAAAAGCCTGGTTGCAGATGGTTCAGGATAATTTCCCTGAAATTGACTATCACTTCACTTCAGAATTTTAAGAACAGGCACTTAACAACACAATTTATTGCTGATAATTCGCCAAATTTGCGGTGATGGCAAAGCAGCGATTTCACGTAATTTATGAAGACAATCATCTATTGGTTGTCAACAAAGAAGCAGGGGTTCTTACTCAGGGTGACAAAACCAAAGACCCTAGCCTGATTGATATGTGTAAGGATTATGTGAAAGAAAAGTACAATAAACCTGGAGCAGTATTCATGGGTCTGACACATAGACTGGATCGTCCGGTGAGTGGAGCTGTGATTATGGCCAAAACCAGCAAGGCACTTGAAAGAGTTAATAAGCTTTTCAGGAATAATCAGGTGAAAAAGACTTATTGGGCAGTTGTTAAAAAGCATCCACCAAAGAAGCAGGATAAACTTGTTCATTGGCTGATTAAGGACACAAAGAAAAACGTAACCACCGCGTACAAGGAACAGCGGGAAGGAGCACAGAGAGCTGAGCTTAGTTATCGTGTACTTGGAAAGTTGAATGACCACTTTTTGTTGGAAATAAATCCAGTTACTGGAAGACCTCATCAGATCAGAGTTCAGCTTGCTTCAATGGGATCTCCCATTAGAGGAGACATTAAATATGGCTTTTCAAAACCCAATCCGGATGGCAGTATAAATCTCCATGCCCGTAAACTATATTTCGAACATCCTGTTAAAAAGGAACCATTAGATATTGTTGCAGGTTTACCAGTGAATGAGTTTTGGGAACAATTCCTTACACTTGATAAACCGAAAAAAATACGAGACTCCAAAATCGACAAACTATATTAATGAGCTGGGTAAGTAAACTACAGGCAAGATGGGGAATGGAACACAGATATCAGGTTTGGCTGATTCTTGTTGTATTTGCCTGTACTGGGCTTACGGTCATGTTTTTGAAGCCAGTAGTTGTTGGTCTATTCGTAGAACCTGGAGAAAGTAATCTGTTGTTTTCAGTTCTCTATTACGTCTTGATCCTTCCTGTGTACAATGTGATATTATTGGTCTATGGGTTTATTTTTGGGTTATTTCAATTCTTTTGGGAATTTGAAAAAAGGACATTCCGACGAATATTTAGAATCAAAAGCGATCAATGAATTATCTGGATCAGCAATCAGCAATCAAAAAGATTAATTCGCTCTGGCAGGCTGAATCCAGATTTCTATTTGTTATTAGTTTTGATAAGACAAGGTCAATTGTATTAGAGGAATCTGAAATTGATCAGGAAGAGATATTATTTGATTTGCAAGGGGTTTCAAACTTTGGCAATAACCTGGAAACAAAACCTGTTTCGATTCTCAATAAAGACGCTATAAGCTATGAAGACTTTCAGAAGTCTTTCAAAATCGTAACTGATAATATCGCTTACGGAAATTCATTTCTCACAAACCTCACATTCAAAACTCCGATTGAAAGTAACTTATCACTTAGACAGATTTTTGAAAATAGTAAGGCCAGATATCGCTTGTGGTTAAAAGATCAGTTTGTCTTGTTTTCACCAGAGTCATTTGTGAAAGTGGAAAATGGAGAGATCAGTAGTTTTCCTATGAAAGGAACAATAGATGCCAATCTGCCAAATGCTGAAAATCAGATTTTGAATGACCCCAAGGAAATGGCAGAGCACGTCACCATTGTAGATCTGATTAGAAATGATTTGAGTATTGTTGCCAAAGATGTTGGTGTTTCAAGATTTAGGTACATAGATCACCTAAAAACAGCTCAGAAAGATCTGCTCCAGGTAAGCTCCGAAATCAGAGGGAAATTGACAGAGGAGTATGCAAGTAATGTTGGTGATATGCTGTTTAAGCTTTTACCTGCTGGCTCAATTACCGGAGCACCAAAACCAGAAACTGTCTCAATTATGAAAGAAGCTGAGAACTATAATAGGGGTTTCTATACAGGAGTTTTTGGATTCTGTGATGGGAAGAAACTGGATAGTGCTGTTATGATTCGGTTTATTGAGAATGAAGATGGCCAGATGTATTTCAAGAGCGGAGGAGGAATCACACATTTTAGTGATGCTCAAAAGGAATATCAGGAATACCTTGATAAAATCTACTTGCCTATTTATTCTGATGTTAAAGAACCTCAGAAACTATGAGGTTTATTGAAACAATTGGAGTGAAAAATGGCTTTTGTGAACTTCTCTCTTATCACCAGGCCAGAATGGATTATACTTACCAGCATTTCTATAATTCACCAAACCCACATATTCTGGAAGAATTATTGCAAACTATTCCCGAGTCTGGGTTTTATAAGTTTAGACTGATTTACGATAAGGACATTCAGGAAATTACATCAAGCGAGTATTCGATCAGACCAATTTTAAGTTTAGAAGTCATTGAATCTAATCTTGATTATTCATTTAAATATGAGAATAGAAAGGAATTGGATGTGCTTTTTAGCTCTAAAAATAACGTTGATGATATCCTTATTTCCAGAAATGGATTAATTACAGACACCTATTATGCAAATGTCGCATTCCTTGAAGACGATAATTGGAAAACACCAAAGCAACCAATACTAAAAGGAACTAGAAGACAAAAACTAATTGATCAGGAGCTTGTTGAGGAAGCTGATATCTCTTCGAAAGATCTCAATAGATTTTCAAAAATCCGCCTATTCAATGCCATGATTCAATTCGGTCAATTGGAATTACCGATTAGTGCGATCAGAAATATGGATTAACCAAGTCACTATTTAGGATTTCGAAATTATCATTTAGGATTTCTCCCATAGGGGATTGCTAATCAAAGCTTGTTTGATTTATCGAAAAGACAATCCGGGCAATTTGATGCAGAATTCAGTAAATTTAATAGAAGCCACATCAAATGCCCTGACCTAACATAGCCTCCTATGGAAGATACCAGCATCACATTGAGTTTTAATATTTGGGTTCTCTATTTTGTAATCTGTGCGTTTCAGGGATTCTTTTTAATCGTAGTGATCAATCTCAAGAAGCAGGGTTCTATAAGTTCAAGAATCGTTCTAACTACACTTCTTTTTGTGATAAGTACCATACTGGTTGAATACATTGTGCAGATGACTGGGTTATATATGTCATATCCGCATGTTATCAGGATATCGGGATCTATGTGGTATCTACTTGGTCCATTGGTGTATTTATATATCAAGACATTGGTTCACGAGGATGATGTTTGGAGCTGGAAAACTGTTTTACATTTGACACCTTTTATTATCATTTTCGCTCAATCCATTCCATACTTATCAAGACCAGCTGCTGAGAAATTAGAAATTTACCTTCGGTTTAAAGACGCAATTCCATCAAGTTCACCTCAGGCAATGTTTTATACAGTAGGTTACTTTTTGCAATTATTGGTATACCTGTTTTTGAATGCTTATAAATTGAGAAACTACACTGTTAAGTACAAACAGAAAGTCGCGAATAGTCAGATCATCTATGTCAGTTGGTTTAAGAAGGTTTTTGTTGCATTTGCAATTTATCAGGTGGTTGAATTATCTACTGTTATCTATTTTAGATATAATCAGATTCGAATTATGGAATTTGAGTATGGTACTGTATCTCTTCTGTCAACTTTCATTTTGGTTGTTGCTTATACTGCTTTCATGCAATCATCAAACCTATTCCCTACTTTGATACCCATCAAAGTGGAAGCCAAGGAGCATTCTTTACTTTCCCAATCTGAAATTGATGGCCACCTGGAAAGACTGAAAGAGCTGGTCATCAATGAAAAACCATATAAGGATAGCGAACTGAAATTGAGTGACCTGGCAAAAATGCTTTCCATACAACCGCACATATTATCACTGGTCATCAATCAGGGACTGGAATTAAATTTTTATGACTTCATTAATTTTTACAGGGTGGAAGATGTAAAGAAGAAACTACTGGATTCTTCACTTCAACACTTAAGTATTCTTGGAATTGCGTATGAAGTTGGTTTTAATAGTAAGGCTTCTTTTTATCGTATCTTCAAAAAGGCAACCGGTCAAACTCCTTCAGAGTACATCAAGCAGAATCAATCTGTAACAGCTTAAATTTTTTTTCTAAAATGAGTCTCGTTTAGCTAAATGAGACTATTGAGACCATCTGAGGGCCTATTCTTGCTTCATAATTAATTCTAGTGAATGCGATATAGTTCACGGTCATATTTAAAATATTAATCATTATGTTTCATTTTAGAAATTTATCATTAATCCTTTTCTCATCTCTATTGTTGTCAGTTTTTGCTTGTGAAGATGAGGAAGTAGTTGACGAAATTGAGGCTCCTGTTTCCATCGAAGCTGTTGAAGAAGTTGATGTGAACGATATAGCCAATTCAGAAAGTGCAGCCGACATTGAAGTTTGGTTTAGAGCGCCACTGGATCAATCAAATATTGAAGAGTACAGAATTTTTGTAGTACCAATTAACAATGAATTTGATGTTGAATTGGCATTTGAAGTTTCAGAAGGAAGTTATGAGTCAGTAACTGCAACCGCTCTTAGAAACAAATTAGTTGTTTTGTCCAATGATTTACTGGATACAGATGGGGAGGAAATTGTCAACAATGTGTTTTATCACCTATATATCCTGTCTGTTGGGAAAGAAAGTATTAGTAGTGCTTTGTCAGAAGGAGAGAGCTTTCAGATAACTAATAGAAGCCTAATAAGTGGGACCTGGACTGGAACCGGTACATCCAGTCTTTTTCCAGCTGCATATAGTGTAACATTCGCATTGACTGAAAACGATGGTATACTTTCTGGTATTTTCTATTTGAATTCAACTACCCAAGCTGGTTGGGGAGGATCAAATGACGGGACATTTTATGCAGAGTTAGATGGAAGTACTTTAACCAATGTTGAGGTAGTTCAAGACCTGGATGATATCGATTGCCCGGGCGTATTCTCAGGTGCCGGATCAATCAATATTAGTGTTGGAGGCATGAGTATAAACTGGACAGGTACAGATTGCAGCGGTTTTCATGATAACGGAGTATTTACCTTAACAAAACTATAATCATACATAAGGTATAGCGTGACTTAGAAAGAGATGCTTTTGGTGTCTCTTTCTTTTAAAAAATATGTCTCGTTTGAGCAAATGAGACTAATAGGACCTTTTCGTGGTTTATTCTTGCCAACATAATTGCCTGTCGGTACTAATTCATTTAAATATTGATCATATGTTTTACTGTAGAATTTTGGTATTTGCTGCTTTGTCAATTACTCTGTTTTTGGCTACCTCATGTGATAAAAATATTGAAGAAGACATCAGTGGTGTTTATAGTGGAACTGCTTCATCTAACCTATTTCCAGGCCCCTATAGTGTTACATTTGATCTCATTGAAGTAGATGGAACTCTGTCCGGATCATATTACTTAAGTGCTACTGATAGTGCTCATTTTGGAGGAGTTGATGACGGATCATTTAGAGCAGAGCTAATGGGTACAACCCTAAAAAATATTAAGGTTATACAAGACCTGGAAAGAATTGAATGTCCTGGTATGTTTGAAGGCACAGGCACCATAGATATAAGAACAGGCAGAATTAATATCAGCTGGACAGGAACGGATTGCAGTGGGTTTCATGATGGTGGAGTATTCACGCTTGCAAAAATATAAGGCCTGCTACGTAGGTTGAAGTGTTGATTTGGGTGAAAGAGACATCTTTGGTGTCTCTTTCTTTTTTCAATCTAGCTGCTAAACACCTTCTTCACCTTAATTAATGATTTTCTACCAGCTTTAGTAAATAAATTCTTCACAACACCAAAATATACTTCAAGAGCATCCCCACTTAGAAGGATAATGATGATGAGGTAGGAGATATTGATTTTGTAATTTGAAATATGGAAAATGTAAACCATTAGCGATGCTAGGAGTAAGACAAGCATCAATTGGAAGACCTTAGTTATTCCATCATACCAATTAGGAAGAGCTTTATAAATTACTGCAAATAGAACTACAGTGAGATAACCAATCAACAAAGCCCAGAAAATAGCCCAGCCATCCGGCATTGAATCAATATAATCTTCCTGAAGAACCATGGAAACAATGTTGGCATGTATCACACCGCCAAACATATCCTGACCTGTTTTTCCTACATATTTGCTATTTAAGGGAGTAATAAATTTGTCTTCAATAGTTTGTCGGTCTCCAAGGTAATCACCCAGGTAGCAGAAAATAACAATCTTGTCTTTAATGATTTCAGGCTCAAAGTTTTCCGCAATTACATCCATTACATCCAGGGCATAATATCTGGTCCCAAATTCTGTTGCTCCAAAATCAAGGATGTTTCCTTTATAGTTGATGTATTCTACATCATTTCCTCGAGCTAAAAATTTGTCAACTTTCTCCTGACTAACATAACTGGCCAGCTTCACAGAAAATGCCAATTGTTTTCTTCCGCGCAACTTTTCCTGAGGAGGAAATGACCTACATACCTTCAAATCATCCTGGTGTTTTGCTCCCGTGATTAGATTTACAAATGCCAGTTCTCCCACACCTTTAAATCTTTCATTTGGACCAATCGAATAGTCAAACTCATCTGTATTGGGGTTATAAAGTAGTTTTTGGCCGATTACAAGATTCTCAACACTCTTGATGGTCTCAAGGAATATGCTGTCTTCAAGGTCATCATGAGGTTCATTAAGCAATAAGTCAAGACCTATTACTTTTGGGTTATATTGATTGATTACTCTGATTTGCTCCGCGATTCCTACTCTATTGATATCGCCAACATTCACCAATACTATTCCCTCATCTGCAGGAGGAATTTCCCGAATTTGAGACATTACAATATCAGTGATTTCAAAATCAGCAAACATTTCGCCTATTGGATCGAAAACCTCAAATATTCTGAAGTAGGTGATGCTGTTAAAGAATCCGATTACCCCCAGAACAAATAAAAATGCAAAGACAGTGTCTAGGAAAAACTTTTTCATGATCGAGTTATTTGGTGCATAGTTAAGAAATACCATTGATATAGACAGAATACCAAGGTATACATTACGGCAACAAAAAACCCTGACAAGTAAAACTTATCAGGGTTTTGTATATCTATTAAGAATAAATCTTAGTCTCCGAATACTGCTTCAGCAAGTACTACTACTTTGTTATGCAATACTTCAACCACACCACCATCAACTTCGATGATAGTAGCTTTCAATTTATCCTTGTCTTTTCCTTCGGTAATCTTTGTTTTGTAAACCAGGTCACCTCTTCCTAAAGTACTGATAAGAGGAGCGTGATCATTCAATACCTGAAAAGATCCGTCGCTTCCAGGGAAAGTAGCTGATTCTACCTCACCCTCAAAAACTTTTTCGTCCGGTGTTACTATTTCTAAAAACATAGATTAGTCGTTAGCTTCTGCCATCAATTTCTCACCTTTCTCGATAGCTTGCTCAATGCTACCTACCAAGTTAAAGGCTGCTTCCGGAAGGTGATCAAGTTCACCATCCATGATCATATTGAATCCTTTGATAGTGTCTTTGATATCTACCAATACTCCAGCAAGACCTGTAAACTGCTCAGCTACGTGGAATGGCTGAGAAAGGAATCTTTGTACCCTTCTAGCTCTGTGTACCACTTGCTTATCCTCGTCAGAAAGTTCATCCATACCAAGGATTGCAATGATATCTTGAAGTTCTTTATATCTCTGAAGAATTTCTTTTACTCTTTGAGCAGTATCATAGTGCTCATCACCTAAGATTTCAGCAGAAAGAATTCTTGAAGTAGAATCTAGTGGATCCACAGCTGGGTAGATACCTAGCTCAGCGATCTTTCTTGAAAGTACTGTTGTTGCATCAAGGTGAGCGAAAGTTGTTGCAGGAGCAGGGTCAGTCAAGTCATCAGCAGGTACGTAAACAGCCTGTACTGATGTAATTGAACCTTTCTTTGTAGAAGTAATTCTTTCCTGCATCAGACCCATCTCAGTTGCAAGTGTAGGCTGGTAACCTACTGCTGATGGCATCCTTCCAAGAAGTGCAGATACCTCAGATCCAGCTTGTGTAAATCTAAAGATGTTATCTACGAAGAAAAGGATATCTCTACCAGGTCCTGTTCCATCTCCATCTCTGAAGTACTCAGCGATAGTAAGACCAGAAAGTGCTACTCTAGCTCTTGCCCCTGGAGGCTCATTCATCTGACCGAAAACGAAGGTTGCTTTAGATTCTTTCAGTTGCTCTTTGTCAACAGTTGAAAGATCCCATCCTCCAGCTTCCATTGATTTGTGGAATTCAGGACCGTAGTTTACGATTCCAGCTTCCAACATCTCTCTAAGAAGGTCATTTCCTTCCCTTGTTCTTTCACCTACTCCAGCGAATACTGAAAGTCCAGAGTAAGCTTTTGCAATATTGTTAATCAACTCCTGGATCAATACGGTTTTACCTACACCGGCACCACCAAACAATCCAATTTTACCACCTTTCGCGTAAGGCTCGATAAGATCAATAACTTTGATACCTGTGAAAAGTACCTCAGTTGAAGTTGAAAGTTCTTCGAATTTTGGAGCAGCTCTGTGAATAGGCAGACCTTCAGCATTTTCAGGAGCAGGAATACCATCGATCGCTTCACCTACTACGTTAAATAGTCTTCCTTTGATGTCTTCACCGATAGGCATTTTGATAGGAGATGCAGTATCTACTACTTCCATTCCTCTTACCAAACCATCAGTACCATCCATTGCGATAGTTCTAACTGCTTCTTCTCCTAAGTGTTGCTGACATTCTAATACAATCACTGTGCCGTCAGACTTTGTAACAGTTAAAGCGTCCAGAATATTAGGGAGTTGAGATCCCTCAGCTTCAAAACTAACGTCCACTACAGGACCGATAACTTGGGTTACTATGCCTTTATTTGCCATTTTCTATACTTTATTAAATAAAATAGTGCTCTATTATTTCTGGGTGCGAAATTAAGTGAATAATATATTAAAACAAAGGTTAATTGAATTTGTCTGTAGGGGATTCCTAAATAATTGAATAACAACCATATCCGATCAATAATTTGACCGGAATAACCTATGTTTTTAGCAGGATTCGGAAGGTGGTTCCTTTGTCGTTTTCTGAGCTTTTTACGAAGATTTTTCCCTCGTGATAGTTCTCAATGATCCTTTTTACCAGTGTTAAACCTAATCCCCATCCTCTTTTCTTTGTGGTAAAGCCAGGTTGGAATACTTTGTTGAATTTGGATTTCGGAATTCCCTTACCAGTATCAGAGATATCTACGGCAATTTTACCGTCATTTACTCTCAGAATTTTGATCTTGATATCACCAATTCCACCCATCGCATCAACTGCATTTTTGCATAAGTTCTCTACAACCCATTCGAACAATGATTTATTCAATTTAGCGTAGAGCTCATTGGTAGGGAAGGTGGTAATCGAAAAATTGATTCTTGTTGAAACCCGCTTTTCCAGATAGGCTATAGATTCATGAATAATCTCCGGAACATTATAAGTTTTCAGTTGTGGGATGGAACCAATACTCGAGAATCTGGAAGTAATGGTCTCAAGTCTCTCTATGTCTTTATTGAGCTCGGAGACAATTTCCTTGTTGCTGTTTTCATCAGTTTTGAAATATTCTACCCATGCCATGAGAGAGGAGAGGGGAGTACCCAATTGATGGGCCGTTTCCTTTGCCAAACCAACCCATACCTGGTTTTGCTCTGCTGATTTTGAGTAACTAAATATTTGATAAGCAATAAACCCAAAGAATGCTATTACCGTCAACTGGATGTAAGGGTAGTACCTAAGCTGCGTCAATAAGTCAGAATTCTTATAGTAGATATAACCATATCCAAATATCTCATCCGGAGACACACGGAAAGTTATCTTAATAGGCTCATGTTCTTCCGCCATAAACTGCATTTCACTGATCAATCTATGGATTCTAAGAGTGGAATCTTTGATATTCGCAAAAACAGGTAGGTTTTTGAATTCCACCGGGTAACCACTTTCGTTAGCAAGGATTACCGGTATTGTGGTGTTGGATTGAACTATTTGTTCTAGTGTGAAATTCAAACCTGGATTATCATACTCATTGGCAATGTACTCAAGCGTGTTCGCATAAAGTTCAATTTGTTTGGTTTCCCTATCTCGGATTTGCTTAACCAGATAATTAGTATAAAAGATAGATCCAGCTCCTATTAAAGTAGAAACCAAAAGAATGATCCATCTCAGACTTGTTTTATTCTGATATAAATTAAGTGTACCGCTCTCTTTAGGAGTTTTTGCCATGCTGTCTTAAATCCAACAGATGTTAAATTAGTCAAAATTCGATTTTTTGGAATTTAAATGAGATATAAAATCTCCATTTGGGATAAGTGATGACTTGTCTACAGGATGTAAATAAATGTAGGTCCAGCATTGAATCATTTCATCGACCATCTTAACTGAGACCAAGACTCTTTCATATTCTGGATTATTTGAATCATCTGCACCCTCGTATTCATCTAAATAAGTAAAAGCTTTCTCTGGATCATTAAGTTGATAGACTTCTCCAATTACGGTATTATTTTCATTCAGGACTAATCCCGGATACCAGTCTATAAGATAAAGTTCTCCTTTAATAGAGGCATTCAAAGAAAAAGGAATGGCTCCCTGCTCCAGTAAAAGGTGGTGATTCACACCTTTAGAGAGCAAAGAGCCATAAACAAAAAGTAGATTAGTTTTCAATTATTGTTTAGTCATGAACCACTTGGCAAGTATCTTATAGTTCACCTTGGTTCCATGCATTAAAATACCAACTCTATAAATTCTACCTGCCACCCAGATAGTGAATATGAATCCTCCAATCAAAAGTGACATTGAAAGGATCAATTGCCATACAGGGACCCCAAATGCTACTCTCATCATCATAACAACTGGTGAGGTAAATGGAATAATAGACATCCAAAATGCAAGTGAGCCATTTGGATCATTAATGATTGGTCCCAACATTACTATTGATAATATTAACGGAATTGAAACTGGCAGCATAAATTGTTGTGAATCTGCATCACTATCAACGGCTGAACCAACTGCAGCAAACAAAGATCCGTACAGTAGATATCCACCAAGGAAGAAAAACAGGAATGAAACAACAATCAATGGAAGGTTCATTTTGTCCAAAGTTGACATAGCTTCAGACATAAATTGGTTTTGAGCTTCCTGTACTTCTGGCTGACTCATTGATTCTGTAACTGCTTGTGGATCTCCCATAGTTGTTCCTAATACAACTGTTGCTCCTGCAATTAGAAGTTGAGAAAGAACAATCCATATTACCAATTGGGTTAATCCAACTCCAGCAATACCAATTACCTTCCCCATCATCATCTGAAAAGGTTTTACTGAGGAAATCACGACCTCAACTACTTTACTGGTCTTTTCTTCAATGACACCTCTCATAATCTGAGCGCCGTAAATAAAGATGAACATATAGATCAGGAATGCTGATATCCACCCGATCATCGAGGCTCCTCCGGCACTGGTTTCTTCAGTTTTGCCATCTTTAGAAAGATCAAAAGTTTTGACATCAACATCAGCTTTCAGATTATCCAGTGTTGCCTGATCTATTCCTGATCGCTTTAGTTTAATTTCCTCAATTTCATTTCTGATCGCTTTTCTGAGATCTGAACTTATATCTATTCCAAGGTTTGATTTTGATGATAGTTCAATATCTACTGGCTTATCTACATCAACTTCAGGGATTCGCAAGTAACCGTCATACTTTTCACTCAGGACCTGGTTCTTCAAAGAGTCATCTGGTAAAGTAGAGAATTCGATTTCTATATCTCCACCATCAAAGCTTTGTGCAAACAATCCACTTTCGTCTTTTACAACGATGGTTTTGGTGTCACCTCCATATATTGACAATAGTATTGGAACAACAAATAAGCCGGCGATCAAAATTGGTCCAACAATGGACATAATGATAAATGACTTCTTCTTAACCCTTGTCAGGTATTCTCTGGCAATAACTAAACCTATCTTATTCATGGTTACCTCCTTCTACTTTTGAGATGAATATATCGTTGATGCTTGGGATTTTTTCAATGAATGAATGTACTTCTACTTTTTCAATCAATGCTCTTAAAAGGTCATTGCAATTAAGTCCGTTTTGAATGACAATCTCGCTGGAAGTCATATTTGAGTCCTCTTCATGGGGTTGTGAATTGGAGATTTTAAAATCAGCATCAAGCATTCCCAATTGTCCAATATGATCAACCAAATATGTATTGGCTTTATATGAATTTTTAATATCCTTCTTCTCTCCCTCAAGGATTTTCTCAGATTTATTGATCAAGGCAATGTGATCACAAAGCTCTTCTACTGATTCCATTCTGTGAGTAGAGAATATCACTGTAGCTCCTTTATCTCTTAACTCAAGTATTTCATCTTTGATAAGGTTCGCATTTACAGGATCAAACCCTGAAAACGGTTCATCAAGGATCAATAGATCTGGTTCGTGTAGGACTGTTGCTATGAACTGAACTTTCTGTGCCATTCCTTTAGAAAGGTCTTCAATATTCTTATTCCACCATTCAGCTATACCAAGTTTTTCCAACCAATGCTTAATTCTTCGCACCGATTCGGCTCTGGAAAGTCCTTTTAATCTGCTGAGATAAATAAGCTGCTCACCAACTTTCATTTTTTTATACAAACCTCTTTCCTCAGGCAAGTATCCAATTTTTCGGATGTCTTCCGGAGTGATTGGGTTTCCGTGCAGGTAGACATTTCCTGCATCTGCGTTGACAATCTGGGTGATGATCCTGATCAATGTTGTTTTTCCTGCACCATTCGGTCCGAGTAATCCGTAGATGCTTTGCTTAGGAATTGATAGGCTTACATCATTTAATGCCTGGTGACTGGCATATGCTTTACTGATGTTTTCGACTTTTAATAGTTCCAAAGTGTATTATTTTTGTTTTTCGATTTAGTTAGTAATGAAAGGTATTGTTTTATTACACTCCATGAAAAATTTTTTAATTTTTGCGTCAAGTAACTTTTGATTTTAATCGCAAATGAAGCTCCTCCCCAGACTCTATTCCATCTATGCAGCACTGTTGTTTATAGTATTCTTTGCAATATTACTTCCAGGGTTTCTATTGGCAATTCACATCAAACCGCTTCAAAAATTTGGTCTTTTCCTAAATCACATTTGGGCGAAACTGTTTTTCATTTTTATGTTCATGCCTGTTAAAATAGATTGGAGATTTAAACTGGATAGAAAACAACAATACATTTTTTGTCCCAATCATTTTTCTTATCTGGATATTGCCACTTCAGGTTTAATTCCTATTCCATTTAAGTTTATGGGTAAGGTTTTGGGTGTGGTACCAGTATTTGGATACATGTACCGAAAGCTTCATATTCTGGTGGATAGAAGCAAAGTAAAGAGCAGAGGTGCCAGTCTGAAATTAGCCATGGAAGCAATTGATAACGGGTTTAGTCTGACTATTTTCCCAGAAGGAGGAATGTTAACCAAGAATCCTCCTGAGATGGTGAAATTTAAAGATGGTGCATTTCGTACGGCTATTGAGAAAGGAGTTCCAATAGTACCAGTGACTTATCCATATAATTATCAAATTTTCCCAGATGATCCATCCATGTACATGTATTGGAAAAGGAATAAAATAGTATTTCACGAACCAATTCAGACATCTGATATGACTATTGAAGATGTTGGTGAATTAAAACAAAAGGCTCAGGATATTATTTCAAAAGAACTAATGGCGCATTTCGCTGAAAATCAGGCAAAGAGTCATTAATATTGTGTTTTAAGTTAGTCTTCATGAAAATAGATCACAACACACTTCAAAAGATTGCACACCTGGCGAGATTAGAATTTGACGCTGGCTCTGAGGCTGAAATGGTAGCTGACATGGAGGAAATCCTTACTTGGGTTGAGAAACTAGATGAGCTCGACACAGAAAATGTGGAGCCTCTTACCAATATGTCGCTGGAAGTCAACGTTCTAAGAAAAGATGAAGTTAGAGAACACCTTAGCCACGAAAGAGGGTTGAGAAATGCTCCAAAGAAAGACGAAGACTACTTTAGAGTTCCGAAAGTACTGGAATAATTCATGAAAGACATATTTTCCTTTTTGCCGGATCGCGTATATCTGGTTTTATTAATTATCCTTTTCTCCTTATCGGTAATTGCGATCTACCATTATAATTATGGTGTTGAAAACTCTATTGATTGGTTAATCACATCAAATACAGATGTCCAAAAAGTAGAGGTCGATTCATTCCAGATAGGCCTTTTTAATTTTGGTATACCTGGTGATAATCACCTTGTTTGGGAGACCTTTAGTGCTACTTCAATGAAGATTAACTTGAAGTATCTCTATTTGATGCTTATTGCTTTTGTAATTGGGATCTCTTTGGTTCATTCGGCAATAAGTTTTTTGAAGAGAATCCCATTCGTGGTAGGAAGCGTAATTCTTTTATTTCTAGTAACTACCATGCATCTGGAACAAGCAATGCCTTTTGGGGGTTCGGATAGAATTCTGGTTTATGTATTTATAGCGGTGCTTCTAGGAGTTGGATTCCTATTTCAATCCTTCTTTCAAAATGTTAAGGCTATCATGCGATTCGTGGTGTTTCTGTTAATTTATGCAGTAGCTGCGATTGTATTGAGTTATACATCTACCATTGATGATCCTTTTATTGCAATTGCCCCTTATGTATATAATTCAGCAGGAATTCTTGCTGTTCTTTTTGTGGTGGTTGTTTCACAAGAGGTAATTTATTTTATTCTATTCCTATCTGGGAAAACTGCTGGAAGTATTAACATGAATAATGGGAAACATTTCCTTGTAATTTCCACTCTTTACCTCATCAACCTGCTATTGCTGTACTTAAGAAACGCAAGCCATATCAGAGTGGAGTTATCGGTGCTTAATGAGCTTACGATTCTGATTATTTCAACAATAATAGCAGTATACACATTGAAAGAGAAGAAGGTAATCTTTGGTGATGTCTTTGTTTCCTGGGGTTACTATTTATTTGCCGGACTTGGTATTGTGTTCTTTGGGCTTTTGGGCAGCCAGGCTGCAATGGCAAATGACCCTGTATTAGATGCAATTGAAGAGGTGATTAGTTATGCACACCTTGCTTTTGGTACCTTGTTCTTCCTGTATATCATTTTGAACTTTCTGAATCCGCTATTACAAAATTTTCAGGTTCATAGGATTGTATATAAAGAGGTGAACTTCCCATTTGTGACCAGTGTCCTTGCTGGTGCTGTTGGTGTTATGGCGTTCTTTTTTGGAGCCGATAAGGTTCCGTATCTGGAATATCGGTCTGGGTACTACAATATTCATGGTGATATCCAGGTGGTTCAGGGGAATACTGGATTAGCGGAGCAATATTATGAAGGTGGCGCAGTATATGGAGGGGCCAATCAGAAATCTTATTATCAGTTGGCTACAATTAGTGCTATGCGGGGCAATAAGGTTGATTTTGAGGGTTATATGAAAAATACTTTTCTTAAAAATCCTAGCGATTACGCTTATGTGAGATTAGCTGATTTCTATAAAAATGAAGGAGACTTCTTTAATTCACTGTTTACACTGAGAGAAGGTCTCCAGAAATTTCCGGAAAGTACATCATTGAGGAACAATATTGCGGTGATGTATACCAATATGAATGTCTTGGATTCGGCATTAATCTATTTGGATCAGGATATCTTTTCAGAGGAGTGGAAGGACATGTCTAAATCGAATAGTTGGTATGTTTTGGCGAAATCGAATCTAAATTTTTCACGAGATACATTGCAACAATTGATTTTGAATGAAAGTGACCCAGCAGTTCAGAGCAATTATCTTGGATTTGCCAATGCAAAAAAGATTCAATTAGACCTCAGAGGGTTGAAGATGTTTGAGGATTCTCTTCTAACTAATGGTAAACTTTCCCTTCTAAACAACTTGGTTGTAAATAAGGCAATAATTGATTTTGATATCTATGATGAAATAATAGAAAGAGTTAACGTTGGTCAAAATGTAGACTACTACTCTGTTTTGGATTATGATGCAGTATTGGCCTCTTATAATGATGGTGATTACAATACAGCGCTAAGACTTTTAGATAAAATTCAAGGCGCATCCCGTACTGATAAAGGACATTTTCTGAATCTTTCAGGTATTTTGGCTTATAAGAACGGAGCTTACAAAGTGGCATCAGAATTCTTTCTTAGAAGCTTACAAGCAGGAGATCCTACGGCAGCACTTAACTATGGTTTAGCATTATCGGAATCTGGTAATATTGCAGAAGCTTTGGCCTATTGGGAAAGCATTGAGTCTACCACAAATGACACAATATTGGCACAGGTCTCATACAATCTGCTGAATAACCTAACTATGTCATTGTCTGAGGTGATGGAAGCAGATAATGATGTTTTAAAATTTCAGTATCTAAAGATCTTAGGAACCAAACTAGGTAGAGATGATTTTGTCCAGGCTTGGAAGACTATTACGGACGACCAGGCTAAATCAGCAGTATTAAATGATCAGATATTTGATTTATTAAACAAAGGTCAAACTGATGAAGCACTCTGGTTTATCAGGTTTGCTCAAGAGAATCAAGTTGTGGTTTCTGCTTCCAGTGTAAGAGAAGTTGCTTATCTGTCTAACAATGTTGAATATCTCAGCCAACTGAGTACTGATACCGATCCGTTATATTCTTTATTAAGCAGAGATAATTTGGATTCACTGGCAATTGAGGATATTGTGAAATTTGCCAGTAAAAATCCGTTTGATATTGGTGCAATTCTTTATGCAGTTAATGGCTTAAAAGAAAAGGGACATGTACAAATGGCATATGATATTTTATTAAACACATCAGAACTAAACTCTTATTCTATTCCTCTAATCAAATCGTTTGCTTTAACTGCATTGGAAGCAAATTTCCCAAATTATGGAGAAACTGCACTTCTTCAATTATATAGCCTTGTAGACTCAAAAGAATACTCTACTTTTGCCGCAAGATATGACGAGCTCAAGCGTGAAGTGGAAAGCCGTGATGTCTGGGATTTTTAAATAAACAACAATGCCTAATTTTTTTGATTTTGGCCAGGACAGCCTATCTGCTGGACTGGCGTTGGATATTAGTGCAAAATCCATCGTAGGCAGACTCAACTCTGAGGCCCGGGATCGCATTAATGCAAGTAAAGCCAACGTTGAAAAAATTGTACAAAGTAACAAAACCGTATACGGCGTAAATACAGGTTTTGGGCCACTATGTACAACATTGATCTCCGAAGAAGAGACACAAAAACTACAAGATAACATCTTAAGAAGCCACAGTGTAGGAGTGGGTGAACCAGTGCCGCTTGATGTGGCAAGATTGATGCTGATTTTGAAGCTACAATCACTTAGCTATGGTTACTCCGGAATTAGTATCACCGTATTGGAAAGAATTCTATGGCACCTGGAAAATGATTTGATTCCATTGGTTCCTATTCAGGGTTCTGTTGGTGCTTCTGGAGATTTAGCTCCTCTTGCACATTTATTTTTACCACTGATTGGACTTGGCAAGGTTTGGTACAAAGGACAATATCAAGAGACTGGAAAAGTATTCCAGGAACTTGGTGTTGAACCAGTCCAGCTGGGACCAAAAGAAGGGCTGGCACTTATCAATGGAACTCAATTCATAGCTGCTTATGGAATAAAGGCACTGGAAAGGCTTCAGAACTGCCTGGATACAGCCGATATCATTGGAGCAATGAGTTTGGAAGGAGCTTTGGGTTCAGCAAGTCCGTTTGAGGAGGCGCTTCATAACTTAAGAGCATACAAAGGAACTCAGCATGTAGCGCACAGATTAAGAGTACTTCTGGATAAATCTCAAATGGTGGAGAGCCATGCGGATTGTGGAAGGGTGCAGGATCCTTATAGTATCAGATGCATGCCTCAGGTTCATGGCGCAAGTAGAAATGCTTGGTTGAATTTGAAAGAATTGCTTTCAGTAGAGCTTAATTCTGTGACGGATAATCCGATTATCCTTTCAGCTGATAATACTATAAGTGGAGGTAATTTCCACGGACAACCCTTGGCATTACCATTGGATTACAATACCCTGGCAGCAGCCGAAGTTGGGAATATATCTGACAGAAGAACATATCTGCTTCTTGAAGGAAATGTAGAAGGACTTCCGAAACTGTTGATGAAGAATACCGGAATTAACTCTGGTTTTATGATTCCTCAGTATACTTCTGCAGCACTGGTGTCAGAGAACAAGAGTCTTTGTTTCCCAGCAAGTGCGGATAGTATTCCTACTTCGCTTGGTCAGGAAGATCATGTAAGTATGGGTTCGATCAGTGGAAGAAAAGCCAATCAGGTGATTTCTAATCTGGAGAATATTCTGGCAGTTGAATTGGTATGTGCTGCACAGGCATTTGATTATAGGAAACCAATGAAATCTGGTAAAATCCTGGATGCTTGCCATGAGGTGGTTAGATCTCAAATTGACCATGCGGAAGAGGATAGAGTATTTGCGAAAGATATCGCGATTGCTGCGGAGATAATCAGAAATAAACAACTTGTTGATACTTCTTTGGAAGTGGCACAAAAAGAAAATATTAACCTAAACGGATCTCAAGATGAATTATTCGGACTTTATTAATACATACGCCAAAGGCGACAACTATAAATCACCAACTGGTTCTCAATTAAATGCCAAATCATGGCAAACAGAAGCGCCGTTGCGAATGCTTCTAAATAACCTTGATCACGAAGTAGCAGAAGATCCATCTGATTTGATTGTTTACGGTGGACAGGGACAGGCCGCAAGAAACAGGGAGTCGTTGGAGAAGATTATTGAGATCTTGTTGAAGTTGGAGAATGACCAAAGTCTTTTAGTTCAGTCGGGGAAGCCGGTTGGGATTGTGAGATCGCACCCCGAAGCTCCCAGAGTCTTGATTGCCAATTCTAACCTTGTTCCTGCATGGGCTACATGGGAGCATTTCCAGGAACTGAAGGAAAGAGGTCTAATGATGTATGGTCAGATGACTGCTGGAAGTTGGATTTACATTGGTTCACAAGGAATTCTACAAGGAACTTACGAGACTTTTGTAGCATGCGCTGATAAGCACTTTGGCGGTTCTCTTAAGAATAAACTTGTAGTTACTGCTGGCCTTGGAGGAATGGGTGGAGCTCAACCTTTAGCGGCTACTCTAGCTGGAGGTACTTTCCTGGGAGCAGATGTTGACCCAGCAAGAATTCAGAAGAGACTCGATACAAGGTATATTGATAAGATGACCTATAGTTACGAGGAAGCAAGAGATTGGGCATTGGAAGCAAAAGAAAAAGGAGAGAATATCTCAATTGGTTTGGTAAGTGATGCTGGGGATATGCTAGAAAAATTACTTGCTGACAATATCATCCCAGAAGTATTAACTGACCAAACGTCCGCTCACGATCCTGTTTATGGATATGTGCCAAATGGAATGACGCTTGCTGAAGCAGAGGCGCTAAGAGCCTCGGATCCTGTGAAGTACAAAGACCTTTCCTTGAAAAGTATGGCGAGACACGTTGGATCCATGCTGGAGATGCAGAAGCAAGGAAGTAAGACTTTTGATTACGGAAATAACATCCGTGAATTTGCTGTGCAAGGTGGAGAACCAAATGCATTTGATTTCAACGGATTTGTTCCTGACTATGTAAGACCATTATTCTGTGAAGGAAAAGGACCTTTTAGATGGGCTGCATTATCTGGTGATCCAGAAGATATTTATGTGACTGATCAGGCATTAATAGAAGCATTTCCAGAAAATCACCATATGATAAATTGGTTAAAAGAAGCAAAAGAGAAAATTGCTTTCCAGGGATTGCCATGTAGAATCTGCTGGTTGGGAATTGGAGAGAGAGAAAAGGCTGGGTTGATATTTAATGATCTAGTGAAATCAGGGAAAGTGAAGGCGCCAATTGTTATAGGAAGAGATCACCTGGATTGTGGATCTGTAGCCTCACCAAACCGTGAGACAGAAGGCATGCTAGACGGAACAGACGCAGTTTCCGACTGGCCATTATTAAACCTGATGTCAAACGCCAGTGGAGGAGCAACATGGATTTCATTCCACCACGGAGGAGGAGTAGGAATGGGATACTCTCAGCATGCAGGAATGGTAGTTTTGGCAGATGGAACTGACAGAGCAGAGCAATGCATCAGAAGAGTGTTACACAACGACCCGGCAATGGGAATATTCAGACATCACGATGCTGGATACGAGAAAGCATCAAAATTTGCTGAGGACTTTAACCTAAAAATTTAAGTAGATACGAATAAATTAGGTAAAGAGGTGTGGCTTTTGGTCGCACCTCTTTTTTTAAATTCTAAATCTTAATTTTTAAATCCTAAAGTGCTTAGATGCGCGAGTAACTGGAGTTAGGACTTTTTAGTCTTCATATAGGCTCTCGCAGGTTGTCCCCAACCTGTGAGGAAAGTGATCACGAGGACTCCAGTCCGTCTTTAGTGGCCAAGTAGTAGTTGAGTAATCATTATCCGAAGTTGAGTTACGCAAATGTTTTAATTTGAATTGGACTTCTATTACCATTTGATCAATGAGAGACGGACAGAGTCCTCAGGTTCATCATACACACAGGTTGGGGACAACCTGCGCGAGTATCGCAAAAATGAATTGTAATTTTAGCGTTACGCTCTGTCGATCGTATGTGTTACCTATTGCAGGTTCACCTCGAAATTCTATCACAACAACTCATTAGCCAAATTAGCCAACTCAGAACGCTCACCTTTCTCAAGAGTCACATGAGCAAATAACTCATTGTCTTGCAACCTATCGATTAAGTAGGATAATCCATTACTTTGAGAATCCAGGTATGGAGTATCAATCTGGTGTACATCTCCGGTGAAGATGATTTTTGTGTTTTCTCCTGCTCTTGTGATGATCGTCTTTACTTCGTGTGGAGTTAAGTTTTGGGCCTCATCCACGATGAATACGATGTTGGATAAACTTCTACCTCTTATGTATGCCAATGGAGTGATCAAAAGCTTTTCCTGATTCACCATGTCGGTTAATCTGGTGTATTCTTTTTCAGTTTCCTTCCATTGGTTTTGGATGAATTTCAGGTTGTCCCAAAGTGGCTCCATATATGGATTCAACTTGGATTTGATATCTCCTGGTAAGTACCCAATGTCTTTATTAGATAATGGCACAATTGGTCTTGCCAGATATATCTGTTTGAAGTTTCTTCTTTGCTCAAGTGCAGATGCAAGTGCTAATAATGTTTTTCCAGTTCCGGCTACTCCATTGATGCTTACCAGCTTGATGTTTGGGTTCATCATAGCATGGATAGCAAAAGTCTGCTCTGCATTTCTTGGTTTGATGCCGTAAACTGCTTTTTTCTCAACCAGATCAACTTTACCTTCTTCATCATTGTAAAAAGCCAGACCACTATTCTTCTCACTTTTTAGAATGTAATAGCTATTGATTATCGGCTTCTTTCTACCAAAGATTTTCTTGCGATCGATCTCACCTTCTTTGAACAATACATTGATATCATCTGAGCTTACATCTTCCTTTTCAGATTTACCGGTGTAAAGGGTATTGACATTTTTAATTTTTCCAGTCTCATAGTCTTCAGCCTGGATGTCCAGCGACTTGGCTTTCAATCTCAGGTTGATATCCTTACTTACCAGAATGACTTTTTTATCTTTCTGTTCCTCCTGCAGCTTAAGTGCAGCATTGATTATTTTATGATCGTTCTTATTGTCGTTAAAGACCTTTCTGGCATCAACCGTACTTTCCTGGTCCATTAAGACCTTGAACTTTCCTTTTGATTTACCATTCAGAGGAATCCAGTCCTGAAGCATGTGATCGGCAGCCAGCTTGTCCAGTAACCTGGTGAACTCCCGGGCTTCAAAGTTTTTGGTGTCATTTCCCTTCTTAAACTGATCCAGTTCTTCTAAAACAACAATGGGAATTCCTACATCATGTTCCGCGAAGTTGAGGATAGAATCGTGAGAAAAAATGATGACTGATGTGTCTAAAACAAAAATCTTCTTCTCTTTCGCGCGCTTTGCCATACTGCTAATTTTTGGTGGATGTCTTTTGATAGTGACGTTCAGGTAAGAATAATGATTTATCGGTAAAAACCATAAAATATCATTCTTATTTTAAATAAAGAGATGGAATTAATATTCAGTTCAAATAACGAACTGGTCGGAAGAGGTCTCCAGTGATTTGAGAACGAATAAATCTTCCTTCTCCCGAGGTATAATTTCAAGAACCTGAGCAGCGACTAAAAGTATCAGTTTTCTCGAAGCTTGATACTTGCTGATTCCTGCTTTCTCCTGAAATTGCGATAAAGTGATTTCCTCATTTTCCTCGAGGTACTGCATTAGAAATTGCTCCTTTTCGCCGTATCTGAATGAAGTTCCTTTCTTTCTGTTGGTTCTTTTTAATATCTCCTTCAGTTCCTTACTAGCCTTAACGGATCGGTCCTCAATACGGAAATATGCTGTTCCATACTGATCAGTTTGTTTTTCTTTTGCATAATAAGGCTTTTTAGATCCTGATCTGATTTGATAGTGTAAAACTGCTTTGTCCTCTGATTCAGAAAGGGGAATAAATTCTAAATCAAAGTCTATTTTGGGTTTACATAATTCCAGAATGGCCTTGGTCATGGCGTACTCTTCCTCGTCTGGGAACTTCACTCCGGGGATGTCTCCATTGTCACTAACGCCGATGAGTAGATGTCCTCCATCGGCGTTGGCAAATGCCACTACTTCCTTCACAATCTTCTCAGGATGAGCGACTTTTCTCTTAAATTCTATGTGATCATTCTCTCCTTGTCTTACCAGGGAGTGGATCATTTTCAATCCCGGGTCCATGGCTACTAGTAGTTATAATCATTGTCTAGTTCTTGGTCGTCATCTGGTCCTGGCATAGAAAACATACTGCTTAGTAGGTCTTTAAATTGCATGCTTCTTTCCAAGCCATGTTTACTCAGCATACTAAACTCTGCAAGTCCATATAGCGCAAATTCCATCAGGAATAACTTGTTGTCTTCAGTCTCACTTTTAAAGTGTGAGTCCACCAATTCTTTTAATCCAGGCACGCTGTTAAGAATGGTCTTTCTTTCATTTTCCGGAGCGTCATTTAAAAGATCGATCATGTTTCCTTTTCCAAACCAATCTGTAATTGCCTTGTAAGGATTATTCTCATCTTTTCTTACATCATCCGGATTTGGGAAGTAATCACCAAACTGTTTTCTAATAGCTTTCCCAACCAGGTTAGATGCTACAATTCCAGCTCCTTCTTGTTCTCCTTCATAAACCAACTCCACCTTTCCAGTGATGGCTGGAATAACTCCATTGAAGTCTGACATTCTTACGTTGGTGTTGTCCTCTCCGTTTATGATTGCCCTTCTTTCTGCTGTGCTTGTCAGGTTCTCAAAGGCTGAAATTGTAAGCCTTGCAGAAACACCACTTTTCTCATCTACATATTCACTTTCTCTTGCTTCAAATGCGATGAGCTCAATCAGGTCTTTTGCAATTTCATTCACACTAACTCTGCTACTTTGCTCTTCCTTAATATCAGCTTCTTGTGAAGTGATTTTCTTCCCAATCTCAATACTCTTAGGGTAGTGAGTAATGATCTGGCTGTCAATTCTATCTTTCAATGGCGTTACGATGCTACCCCTGTTGGTATAATCCTCTGGGTTAGCGGTAAACACAAATTGTATATCTAAAGGTAGTCTCAACTTGAATCCTCTAATCTGTATATCACCTTCCTGAAGAATGTTGAACAATGCGACCTGAATCCTTGCTTGTAAATCCGGTAATTCATTGATTACGAAGATTCCTCTGTGAGATCTTGGAATAAGTCCGTAGTGGATTACTCTTTCATCAGAATAAGGGAGCTTCAGCGAAGCAGCTTTAATCGGATCAACATCACCAATCAAATCCGCAATTGACACATCTGGTGTGGCCAGTTTCTCGGTATATCTGGAATCTCTATGCAACCATTCAATTTCCGTGTCATCTCCGTGCTCAGCAATGATGTCTCTGGCAGATCTGGATATCGGATTCAAAGGATCATCATTCAGATCAGAACCTTTGATGACCGGGATATATTCATCAAGTAATTTGATCATTAACCTGGCAATACGGGTTTTTGCCTGTCCTCTCAGTCCAAGTAAATTAATGTTATGACGAGCTAGTATTGCCCTTTCCAACTCTGGTATTACTGTATCCTCATATCCCCAAATTCCTTCAAACACACTTTTATTACTCTGAAGGCTTTTGATCAGATTTGATCTTAGTTCTTCCTTTATGGATTGTGGTTGGTAGCCAACTGATTTGAGGCTACCCAATGTGGTAATTTTCACCAGTTGTTCTGATGGTATATCTTGATATTTCATGCGTATATAATCGATTTTTTAAGGTCGCATGGAATTCGCAAACTAATATTAACCCATGTTTGAGTTTGTCGAATGCTCATTTCATGTCTAAGCTTAATTACAGATTCTTACGTCTGTTTTTCTTGTAATCTTCAAAAATGAGATGGCCTAGTCCTTTCAGACTACTATAATAGGCATTTCCATTATTTACTTGTGTAAACTCCTGGACAAACTGCTTCAAATACGGATCAGAGGCAATCATAAATGTGGTGATTGGTATTCCCAATCTTCTGCATTGTGCACCAAGGTTTAACGTTTTATTTAAGATTTTGGGATCTAACCCAAAACTGTTTTTGTAGTATTTTATTCCTTCTTTCAAACAGGTAGGTTTCCCATCTGTAATCATGAAGATCTGCTTGTTCTTATTCTTCTTTCTCCTAAGAATATCCATGGCTAACTCCAATCCAGCTACTGTATTAGTATGGTATGGCCCCACAGACAAATAAGGTAAATCCTTAATCTTAATCTGCCAAGCATCATTCCCAAATACAATAATATCCAATGTGTCTTTAGGGTATTTCCTGGTAACCAATTCTGCTAATGCCATAGCCACCTTCTTTGCAGGAGTAATTCTGTCCTCACCATAAAGAATCATGGAGTGACTGATGTCAATCATCAACACAGTAGAAGTCTGAGTCTTAAACTCCTTCTCTCGAATCTCTAAATCATCTTCAGTCAGCATGAAGTCCTGATAACCGTGATTGATTTGAGCATTCCTAATACTCTCAGTCATGGAGATCTGATCCAATGTGTCTCCGTATTGGTATTCACGGTAATCTGTACTTAGTTCATCACCTCTTCCACTGAAGTTGGTATTATGGTTCCCCTTTCCTGATTTCTTGAGTTTTCCAAAAATTTCTTCCAGAGCACTTTTCCTAACTTCTTGCTCGCTCTTTGCTGTGATTTTGATTTCGCCAGATTGATTGTCTTCACTGATATAGCCTTTTGCTTTTAAGTCATTGATGAAATCACCAATTCCATACTCCTCATTTGTAAGGCCATATTGTCTGTCCAGATTTGTCAGCCAACTCAAGGCTTCTGAGACATCTCCTGAAGTTACGGTAATCAACTGCATAAAGACATCCAGAAGATTCTCGAAATCTGATTTCTTTTTGTCCTTTTCAGGTATGTATTCTGTAAATCTATGCCCTATCATACTTCTAAAATCGCTTTACAGGTATTAAACTAAATAAAAGCGATTATGATTTCATCTAAATCCATTTTTTTTCATCTATTTAAGATTAGATAGTACCTAAGAGTGGAATTTCATCGAAAATCACCTATTCATGTGACTCAATTTGCAGGGGAAGAAATTTCACGATAATTTACCATCAAAACACCAATTACCAACTTTTAGCAATGGCAGGGAGGAGACCTTTATTTGTCGGTTTAATTAGTGGAATCTATCTGTTCCTTCGGGATGGTCTGTATAAGATGTTGCTCGAACCAAAACCTCATCACAAGAAAAAGGACAAGCCAAATTGACCTGTCCTCTCTAATTTAATTTCTTTTATCAGTTACCTTACTTCTTGGGCATTGTTCTGAATATCTGATCCCAGAATGGTGAGCTTACACCAAATGCTCTTTCTGGCTCTTTGTAGTGATGCTTTGCATGATGCACCCAAAGGATTTTGAACATGTTCTTTGGTGGCTGGAATGCGTGAACCATGTAGTGAACTCCAAGGTAAGCAGCATATCCAATCAAAAATCCTGGAAGGAATGCGAATACCAAAGTACCCATCATGAACTTAAACAAGAAGAAGAATCCTGTAGATAATAATAAGCTCAATGGAACTGGCATTGCAAGTCTGTCTTTGTCTTTTGGGAAATCATGGTGAACACCATGTACTTTGTATGCAAATTTTTCTTGCTTCGGTGTTTTTGGAACAAGGTGGAAAACGAACCTGTGCATTATATACTCGATTAATGTAAAGGTTAGCAATCCTGCAACAAACATTACAATAGAATTAACTACTGTAAGGTAACCCTCTCTAAAACCCCAGAACATTAGTCCTGATGATACAATTGAGAATACTGTTAGAGGCAATGAAATATGCGTCTTTGTTAGTCTCTCTAGCAACGGGTTCTCAAATACCTGGCCGGAACCTGTGTTGCTTGGCTTATTGTGTGCCATAATTATTGAAGTTTTTTAATGATCAACCTTTAAGTCTGCAAAAATAACAATGAATTCTTTAAAAGCATTCGATTATCCTAAAATTGATTCACGTTTTCTGCTATTACTTGCTGATAAAGGTTCTCATACATTGGCAAAATCTGATCTACATCAAATTCTTTTGCTCTGGATAACGCACCTTCTTTGAACTTAGCAAGGTTGGCGTCATCAAGAATATGAATGGATTTTTGAGCCATTGTTTCTATATCTCCCACTTCGCACACAAATCCTGATCTGCCATCAACATTCAGTTCTGGCAGACCTCCAGCATTTGTTGAAATAACCGGAACCTCACAAGCCATGGCTTCAAGTGCAGCCAAACCAAAACTTTCCTTTTCGGATGTCATGAAGAATAAGTCAGATACAGAAAGTACTTCTTCTACTGCTTCCAGTTTTCCAAGGAATCTGATATCATCCTGGCTACAAAGTTCTCTGGATAGTTTCTCCATTGCTGGTCTTTCTGGTCCATCCCCAACAAGAAGTAACTTAGCAGGCACAACCTGTCTTACTTTGTCAAAAACATTGATTACATCCTGAACTCTCTTTACCTTTCTGAAGTTGGATGTGTGGACCAATAGCTTTTCACCATTGGGGCAAATTGCCAATTTGAAGTGGTCTTTCTTCTGCTTTTTGAATCTATCGAGATCTATAAAGTTTGGAATGACTTCTATTTCTTTCGTTACGTCAAAGTGTGCGTAGGTGTCTTTCTTCAAATCCTCTGATACTGAAGTGACCATATCACTTTGATTAATTGAAAATGTAACTACCGGTTCATATGCCTCATCTTTTCCAACAAGTGTGATGTCTGTACCATGAAGCGTAGTTATAAAAGGAATGGTTTTTCCCTTCGTCTTCAAAATCTCTCTGGCCATATATGCTGCCGAAGCATGTGGTATTGCATAATGAACGTGTAAGAGATCTAACCCTTCTGTCTCAACAACATCTACCATTTTACCGGCAAGTGCCAGCTCATACGGCGGGTATTGGAACAAGGGATAATTTTTAATGGCAACCTCATGATAATGCAGGTGCTCACTAAATAAATCAAGTCTCGTGGGTTGGGAATAAGTTATGAAATGAATTTCGTGTCCCTTTTTTGCCAAGGACTTCCCCAACTCTGTCGCTACTACCCCGCTACCTCCGTAGGTGGGATAACATACAATTCCTATTTTCATTTATCGTGATTGTGACTATCCTAATCAACTTACTCCAGCAATAATAGTTTAAAAAATCCCCGATATTTAAATATCACTATCGATTGCCTTGTAAATGACATTCTGAATCCTAGTACGTATATTGTCTTTCATGAGTTTTCTATTTGAAACATTTGGAAAGACACGATTGGATAGAAAAACAAAGATTAGGTCCTTTTCCGGATCAACCCAAACGGATGTTCCGGTGAAGCCAGAGTGACCATATGTATCCGGGCTTGCATAGCTGGAAACATGGCCGACAATTGGATCTGGTTTGTCCCAACCAAGTCCTCTTCTGTTGAAGTTGTGTTGCTTTGCAGTAAATGCATTTAAAGTCTTATCGTGAATGTACTTGTGATTGCCATAGATACCTCCATTTAGATTCATTTGCATCAATTTGGCTAAATCTAATGCATTGCTAAATAATCCTGCATGTCCTGCTACTCCTCCCAAAACCTGTGAATTTTGATCGTGAACAGTCCCCCAAATCTGAGCATTTCGGAAGTAGTAGTCGTACTCGGTTGGAGCTATTTGGTTTCTTCCGAATCTGGTCAATGGATTAAATGTCATGGTGTTTAACCCTAGCGGGTCATAGACATTTTGAGCCAGGAATTCATCCATACTTTGGTTTGTTACACGCTCTACTATCATTTGTAGAATCATGAATCCAAGATCGCTATATAGGTAATCGTATTCAGATTTGCCCTTTTTAAGTTTTCTTAAATCTGATGCTATTATCTCCTCCCAGACATCCTCTTTTTCCCTTTGTGTGGGAAAATATAATCCGTAAGTCTTAATTCCCATGATGGAATCATAAGTGCTTTGGTAGGTAAATGAGTTTAGTTTATCTTTTTCAATCGTAACTTTCCAAAATGGCAAGTAAGATTTCAGACCTGCTTCATGTAACAATAGCTTCCTGATTGGAATATTCGATTTGTTTGACCCTATGGTTTCTGGTAGATAAAAACCTACGGTATCGTCAAGTTTAATCATATCCTGCTCGGTCAAAAACATAACTGCCTGGATTGTCGCCGCAACTTTCGTTACACTTGCCAAATCATATATCGTATTGTTTGATACTCTGAAGATGCTATCATATGTGAAGTAACCAAAAGCTTTATTGTAAATGACATTGTTGTTTTTGATTACGGCTATCTGACAACCTGGAAATGCTCCTCCGGAAATTGCTTCATCAACTATCGGGTCGATATCTTTGAGGATTTCTTCATCTGCTTTTACATAAGCTGGGAAGGAGTACTTTAAAACTGGGTTTGCTCTAAACCTATAACCGCTTCCAGATTTCACAGATGCTGTTAAATCATACGGCAATTGACCTCTTGCATCAAACGAGCCAAAAAGTAATTGGACTGTAAGATCAATATTTCTATTCGTGTTGTTTTTAACCCAGACAATATTGCCCAGAGACTCAATAGCTTCAATATTCTGGGAAGTTTCGTCTACCAGGAAGGTAATGTCTATTTCAGATTCCAGGAATTGCAGAATTCTCATGAGATCCTTGCTCCAGGTGTCTGCAGCGTATTCAACTATTAAGTGTTTGGTGTTCACTAATTCTGTTAGGAGCTGTTCCAGTCGGTCTTTGTAATCCGGAAGATAGAATTCCTTCGTGGATGCATACCTAGACGCGTATTGAGCTACTTTGGAAACTGGAGTTCTTTTGAGAACCGCATAACTTTCATCAAGTGCTTTAAATGGAAGTGATCCATCATTTTTTGCAACTACAATGGTGCTGGAGATTAGATTGAAGTTGGAGACCTCAATTGTTTCCTGGTCATAAAACGATTTTAGTTGTTGTCTTTTTCGTACCTTAATTCCATTCCATTTGAGGGCTACCTTACTTTTATCGGATAATATTCTACTATACCATTTGTTGTTGTAGATTTTATGCTCGAGTTGCTCGAGCGAAGAGAGTTCTTTTTGATTTAGGATTACCACATCGGCATTTAGCCAATCCATCATTAAATCCTCACTTTTGAGTGATGTGATTTCAAATGTCTCGTTGCTATTGTATTCCTTAAAAAGCTTTTTGGGTTTCAGACTAGCATCAAACTGATAATTCCTTAAAATCGATGCATCAGATTGAGAGCTTAGAGCCGGGTTTTGAGAAATTACTTTTAGACCATTTTGAGATAGGGTAGAGATAAATGATGTGATTTTATCTTTGGGTAGCTGATTCGCACTATACTCTTCATCCAGAATATAACCATCAAATCCTTGACTTAGACCAAGGTTCGCTATTGTATTGGCGTATTCTGTTATTGCGTCTTTTGGAGCACCTTTTAAGTAGTCTTCCTCAATTAATTTGGCATCAGTATCGATTGAAGGACTTGTCAAACCCTGGTAATTGCAAAAAAATCTAACAGGGTACGGAGCATTTCTTTCCAACTGCTTGATGAATTTCTGAATTGCCCATTCATCTCCTTCTTGGAAAATAACTCCTCCAATTCTACCTTTTGCAACATATTGCTGAATTGTGGATTGCATTTCATTATTAGGAAAACTATTCAGTTCCAACCACACTGTTTGACCCAATTTTTCGGGCATAGTTAACTGCTGGTGAATACTGTCCACCCAATTGCTAAGTTTGTCTTCTGCATTTACACTGGTTGCTAGAATCAGTGCAATAAATACAAGAGTTAATATGTGTGTGGTTTTTTTCAAATTACACAGCTAGTTTTCTCTATGCTATAAAAATAAAGTTAACTTTGAACTAAACAATTTTTGGGCCAGAAGAATTAATTGAACCCAGAAATTGTTCGATGAACAAGGTCATTTAAGGAATAAAATTGGTGGCTTTCGAGTAGAAGAGTCTACAGATCGGTAAACTCAATTAACTTCTGATGTAACATAATTTGCAATTAGAAAGTTAAAATCAATGAGAAATCGATTATCTTCTTCTCTGGAAATTGAATTGTGAAGAACGGAAAATTTAAACAACTAAGCTTATGAAATTCCCATCTATCATCAGACTTCCTAAACACAGAACGTTTAATTTCAGTAATAGGTATTTTGATCCGATAAAAGATGAACTGGATGAAAGAACTGAACGTATCAAAAGGGAAATAGCGGTTGAACAAAAAAGTGGGACCGATACTGGAGAAAGTTTTAGAGCCAGCATCAAATTTGAAAGAAAACAAGCGAGTGTAAGATCAGCATCTACACTGCAACTAATAATAGCTGCTGCTTTGGCTTCCTTATGTTTTGGTTGGTTGTATTATGGTAACGACATTTTTTATGCAGGATTTATCATTTTCCCAATCTACATCTACTATCGATTTAAAAACAAGTTTAAATAACAGCACACCCGGAGAGATTTAATGTCAGATATTATTCGTTTACTTCCTGATAGTATTGCTAATCAGATTGCTGCTGGAGAAGTGGTTCAAAGGCCAGCTTCTGTGGTAAAAGAACTTCTTGAGAATAGTATTGACGCTGGAGCTACCAAAATCCAGCTTTTTGTAAAGGATGCGGGAAAAGCTGTAATTCAAGTAATAGATAATGGTAAAGGAATGAGTGAAAATGACGCCAGGATGAGTTTCGAGCGTCATGCAACTTCCAAAATCAGTAAATCTGAAGATCTCTTTACCATTAAAACAATGGGATTCAGAGGTGAAGCACTTGCTTCAATTGCCGCTGTTGCCCGAGTGGAAATGAAAACACGCCAAACTGGTCAAGAACTGGGTCATTCACTTGTTATTGAAGCCTCAGAAACTAAAGTTTCAGAACCAGTTGCAGCTCCGGAAGGGACTAGTATTTGTGTGAAGAATTTATTCTACAATGTTCCTGCTCGAAGAAATTTCCTAAAGTCCAACCCTGTAGAAATGCGACATATCATTGATGAATTTCAAAGAGTGGCGCTATCAAACCCTGAGATTGGGTTCTCTTTTCATCAGAATGATATGGAGGTGAATCAATTGGAGTCTGGTAAACTCAGCAAACGGATTGTTTCACTTTACAATAAAAACTACCAACAACAATTAGTGCCATGCCTGGAGGAAACGCCTCATGTAAAAGTGCATGGATATATAGGGAAACCTGAATTCGCCAAGAAGACCAGAGGAGAACAATTTTTCTTCATCAATAATAGATTCATCAAAAATAACTACCTGAATCATGCAGTTTCAAATGCATTTCAGGGATTGCTATCAGATGATCAGTATCCTTTTTATGTGTTGTTCATTGAGATGGATCCAAAACACATTGATATTAATGTGCACCCTACTAAAACCGAGGTGAAATTTGATGATGAAAGAACGGTTTACGGAGTTGTAAGATCTGCAGTACGTCAAGCATTAGGTACTCATAATGTTACTCCATCTATTGACTTCAGTGCGGATGTGAATTTTGAGGCTTTTACGGAGGTCTTAAAGAACGAAAGGAATACTACTAAAGAAAGAGATTACGGTCAGTTCAAATCTGATAAGTTAGATAATTCAAATCTTCAGAATTGGGAGAAACTTTATGATTTTGCAGAGGGAGAAAGTAAAGTTTCTCAGGAGCAAATGGATAAAGAATTGTTTGGGAGTATTCCTGAAAAAACGGTTACCATAGAATCAGCGGCGAATACCACTCCTGAAATTTCAAATGAAGCTACAGAATCATCCAAATCTTTTCAACTCCATGGGAAGTATATTTTCAGGCAGTTGAAGTCGGGGATGATGATTGTTGATCAGAAGTTGGCTCATGAGAGGATTCTTTATGAGAGATATCTGGAAATGCTACAAAACGAATCCGGTGCTTCTCAACATTGCTTGTTTCCTCAAACTGTGGATTTAAGCATGGCGGACTTTACTCTCGTTTCTGAATTGAAAGATGAGATTCATGCTTTGGGTTTTGTTTTTGATATTTTTGGTAAAAACTCAATAATTATCAATGGTATTCCGTCTGAACTGCAGGGATGCAATGAAAAAGAGATTTTTGAAGGACTAATAGAGCAATTCAAAAGAAATAAATCAGAGCTCAGTTTGTCCAATACTGAAAATTTGGCAAGAGCAATGAGTAAAAGGTCGGCACTAAAGGGTGGTCAGTACTTGGAGGCCAGAGAGATTGATTCGCTGATAGATCAATTGTTTGCATGTGAACAACCAAATTACACAGCAGATGGACAACCAACTCTGGTGATTTTGAGTTTAGAAAAGATTGCAAGTTTATTTAATTAAGATAGATGTTTGGAAGATTAACTCCAGTTGTAAAGAACTTACTTATTGTCAATGTTATAATCTCTATCCTGAATTACATTCTGGGTGGACAGATAAATAACTTGTTTGGATTGCCAGTAATTAGTTCAGATTACTTCATGCCATACCAGTTATTTACATACATGTGGTTGCACGGAGGCATTACACATATACTTTTTAATATGATTGGGCTGATTGTGTTTGGCCCGATGTTGGAAAATTTATGGGGGGCAAAGAGATTTTTGATTTTCTATTTTGTAGTAGGTATAGGTGCAGGTGTTTTTTACGGAGTTGCTGATTACATTGAAAAAAATCCGGCAATTGAAGCGGCTGAAATTTATGCTTACAATCAGGATCCTGAAGCATATTATACTTACATCGTAAAATATATGCCTGATTATCTAAAGACGGATTACCTTGATTTAGCTTATGGGACGTACGAGAATTATCGCGATAACCCAGACAGTGAATTGTGGAAAGCGAAAGCTTTGGAAAATGTCATTGGTATAAAACAATCCATCATGAGGAGCCAGATGGTGGGAGCATCAGGGGCTATATATGGTTTATTGATGGCGTTTGGAATGCTATTTCCTAACATGCAGCTGATGTTAATATTTCCTCCAATACCAATTCGTGCAAAGTATTTGGTATTTGGTTTGGCGGTTTTTGCGATATATTCTGAGATAAACAGATCTGGCGGTAACGTTGCACACTTAGCTCACCTTGGGGGTATGCTAATCGCATTTATACTGATGAAGGTTTGGAATCAGCAAAGAAATAATTATTATTAATTTATCATGTTCAATTCAATAGTAGACGATTTTAAACACGCTTGGAGTAGACCTAATAATGCTGTAGTACAGCTAATTTTGATCAATTTAATAGTGTTCATCGCTTCTGTACTTATTTGGATAATTTTTGTAAATACATCAGTATTTGATTTTCTCTATCGATTAGTTGCATTGCCATCAAACCTATCTAGTTTATTGGTACGACCATGGACTTTTTTCTCGTACATGTTTGTGCATGGAGGTTTAGGTCATATATTTTGGAACATGCTATTGCTGTATTGGTTTGGGAAGTTGATTCAAGAATATTTGGGGAGCGCAAAAGTAGTTTCATTGTATGTTCTTGGAGGGTTAGCTGGAGGAATATTCTACGTTTTCGTGTATAATGTATTGCCCAATTTCAGTGATGTAGTGGACGTTTCAACATTGGTTGGAGCTTCAGCAGGTGTTCTGGCCATAGTGGTTGGTGCAGCTGTTTTTATGCCTGATTACACCTTCTATTTAATTCTAATTGGACCAGTAAAGATCAAGTATATCGCTTTGATATCTGTTGTATTTTCAATTGTTGGGCTCAGAATTGGTGATAATTTAGGAGGCGACATTGCTCATTTAGGAGGAGCTGCAATAGGCTGGTTATTCATATCGCAACTTAGAAAAGGCAATGATATTGGATTGCCGATTTTAAACTTCTTTACTTTTATTAAAAGCTTCTTCGTAAGACAACCAAAAATTAAAGTAACTCATAGAAGCTCCAGCAAAAAGTCGTCTTCAAAGAAATCGAGCAAATCATCTTCATCAAAATCCTCTAAATCAGAGCAGGAAGAAATTGATGCAATTCTGGATAAGATTTCCCAATCTGGTTACGAAAGTTTATCTAAGGAAGAAAAGCAGAAATTGTTTAATGCTAGTAAGAAGTAGTATTAGTTTACAGTCCACCGTTCATAGTTTATTCTAAATATCTAAGAACAAAGAACAAAGAACAAAGAACAAAGAACAAAGAACAAAGAACAAAGAACAAAGAACAAAGAACTTAAGATTCAACCGACTTATTCGCCAATTGCCCACATGCGGCATCAATATCTTTGCCTCTACTTCTTCTGACCGTAACACTTACACCATTGTCTTCAAGGTACTTGCTAAATTTATCCAATGTCTCTGGATCGGTGTTTTTATATTGGGCGTTTGAGATAGGATTGTATTCTATGATATTGACTTTGCTTGGAACTCTTTTCACAAGTTCATGAAGCTTTTTAGCATCCTCAATAGAATCATTGAAATTGTAGAATAGAATGTACTCAAAGGTGATTCTATTCCTGGTTTTCTTATAAAAGTATTGCAGCGATTCAGTCAATGCCTCCAATGTGTTTGTTTCATTGATTGGCATGATTTGATCCCTTTTTTGATCATCTGCGGCATGTAAAGAGAGTGCTAAATTGAACTTCACATTGTCATCAGCCAGCTTGGTGATCATTTTTGCAATACCAGCGGTAGATACGGTGATTCTTTTTGGAGACATTCCTAGTCCTTCCGGCGAACTGATAAACTCCACGGATTTAATCACATTGGCGTAGTTAAGGAGAGGCTCTCCCATTCCCATGTAAACAATGTTGGTCAAAGGTGTTTGATAATGCTCCTCAGCTTGATTTCTGATTGCAACAACCTGATCATAGATCTCAGAGGCATCCAGATTTCTTTCTCTATCCATGTAGCCAGTTGCGCAAAATTTGCAAGTCAGAGAACAACCTACTTGCGAACTCACACAAGCCGTCATTCGATCATCAGCTGGGATAAGTACTCCTTCAATAAGATGCTCATCGTGAAGTTTGAAAGCTGATTTTATAGTGTCATCACTACTCACTTGTTTTGTGTGAATTGAGATAGGTTTTATATCGAAATGCTCTTTTAGCAGCTCTCTGGTTTGTAGGGATAGGTTGGACATTTCGTCAAATGATCGGGCAGACTTTTTCCAGAGCCACTCATATATCTGCTTGGCGCGAAAAGCCTTTTCATTCTGACTTACAATAAATTCTTTAATCTGATCCAGACTCAATTTCCGAATATCCCTATTAGCCTTCATGCCGCAAAGTTAGAACATTTAGTATTCTCTTTTATGATGCAGTGATTACAAGAATTGATTTTTGATTTTCAGAAATTGATGATAGATTGATCATTTGAAATTCTGACTTGCGAATGAATGCCATTGATACCTTAAATGAATACGTAGGAAAAGCTGTTTCCTGGCTCACCACAATTCTGGTGCTAGTGATCTGTTTTGATGTGATCATGAGGTATCTTTTTACCTGGAGTTCGGCAGCAATTTTTGAATTGGAATGGCACATTTTCGCTTCAATATTCATGGTTGGTTCGGCTTATGCCCTTAAGCATGATAAACATGTGAGGGTAGATTTATTCTACAGCAAATTCAGTGAGAAGAAAAAGGCCTGGGTTAATCTGATTGGGACTCTATTATTTTTATTCCCTTTTTGCATTGTGATTATATGGACCTCTATTCCGTTTGTGCAGAATTCATTTAGAATATTAGAAACAAGTCCTGACCCCGGAGGATTACCGGCAAGATTCATTATTAAGTCCACTATCCCGATTGGTTTCATTTTATTGCTACTACAAGGTGTATCGATTGTTACCAATTCCTTAAAAACTATTGTAAATCCAAAGCCAGCTGATTCGTGATTGAGTTTTTACCGATTATACTTTTTGTAATTGTTTTCCTGGCAATTCTATTTGGTTACCCGGTTAGTTTTACACTTGGTGGAATCTCCATTATTGTTGGAGTCATTGTATTTGATATTGATTTCTTTTACCTGCTGTCTTTGAGGGTGTATGGGACCATGAATAATTTTGTGCTGCTTGCCGTCCCATTATTTGTCTATATGGGAATAATGCTGGAGAAATCCGGATTGGCAGAAAATCTACTGGAGACCATGGCGCTGATTTTTGGAAGGTTTCGTGGAGGGCTGGCAATAGCGGTTGTTATTGTTGGAGCAATGCTCGCTGCTTCCACTGGAATCGTTGGAGCCACTGTTGTGACAATGGGACTTATCAGTTTGCCAACCATGTTAAAACGTGGTTATAGTGTAAGCCTTGCAACCGGTACAATAGCTTCATCTGGAACGCTTGGGCAAATTATTCCACCTTCAGTGGTTTTAGTATTACTTGGATCGGTATTAAATGTATCTGTCGGGGATTTGTTTACGGCAGCATTGATTCCTGGGTTGATGCTTGTGGGTGGATATCTTTTATACATAATCATTGTAGCAAATATTTCTCCCGAGAAGGCGCCTGTAATGAAAGAAGAAGAATTGCAAGCATTCAGAAGTGAAGGCATGTGGGGACAAATATTCTTTGCATTTGTCTTTCCATTTTTACTGATAGCGGCCGTGCTTGGATCTATCTTCGCCGGACTGGCAAGCCCGACAGAAGCTGCGGGAGTGGGAGCGTTGGGAGCAACTATCCTGACAATATTCAGTGGAAAGTTCAATCTAAAAATCTTGAAAGATGTAATGAGAGATACAACCTATCTCACTTGCATGGTTTTTATGATTCTGGTTGGAGCAACAGCATTTTCGCTGGTTTTCAGGGGGCTGGAAGGAGATGATTTGTTGGTCAATATTATTCAGAATGCCAATCTCTCCCCGACTGCATTTCTGATTATGGTGTTGCTAATAGTTTTTATAGCAGGATTCTTTATTGATTTCATAGAAATAGTCTTCATCATTGTTCCTGTGGTAGCACCAATTTTTGCTGCAATGGGTATCGATTTAGTCTGGATCGGAATTCTACTGGCAGTGAATCTTCAAACTTCATTTCTTACTCCGCCATTTGGCTTTGCATTATTCTATTTGAAAGGTGTTGCACCAGAAGGAGTGAGTACTACCAATATTTACAGAGGTATCATTCCATTTGTAATCATTCAATTGCTATTTCTGGTATTACTTATTTTATTTCCAGGAATTGCTGGATTAAGGTAATTTTCTTAGAAACCACAATGTAAAACCTTGTCCATTCCATTCGTGATAGATTTCAAACCCAAACCTTTCGTAAAGCGGTAGGTTTCTGGGATTTGAGGTTTCCAGATAGATTCCTCGTTTTTCCGTGTAGGCCTTTTCAAATATCTCTGCAATGAACTTACTTCCATGCCCTTTGCCTTGTTCTTCCGGAGGCACTCCTAAAAACCATGCGTAGTAATAAGGTTCTTTGGGATGAAATTTTTTGATATAGGATTCTCTCTTTAAAATGGAGGGGACATTTCTCAGGCCAACAACTGAAAATATCAATTGAAGCGAGATTCCAATTTCTTTGAAGAATGGAAGTTTGATTTCAGGTTTGTCAACCAGTAATACGGCTTTTCTATCGTCTGAAAAGTAAGCTCCGCCTTTGGGCTGACATTTGTCAAAACCATAAGCCATAAGACCTTCCAGGTTACGGGTGTTTCTGGAAACCCATTCAGAGCTTTTGTTTCCCTTAAAAGCTTGTCCAAGTACTTGAAGGAACAGCCTTTTATCTTCAGGTTTAGCTACAATCATAACTATGTCAATGAATCGTAATAAGCTCTGTCACTAATGTTAGACCAAACAGATACAGAATCTCTGAATTTAGAATAACTTTCATAAACCTTCTTGCTAGTCGCATCTCGGTCAGTAAGTTCTTCTATTGTTTCATCAGTGTACCTTTTAAGAGCGGAAAGTACATCTGAAGGGAATTGTTTTAGCAAAACACCTTCTTCATCAATCAGCTTCTTAAGATAGATTGCATTCTGTGCATCAAATTCTGCTCCCATCCAATCATTCAATTGATAAGCGGCTGTTTTAATGATTTGCTGAAGGTCTAATGGTAGTTCCAATAGCTTAGACTTGTTGATGAGTAATTCTAATGTCGCTCCTGGTTCATGCCATCCGGGATAGTAATAATTTTTAGCGACCTGGTAGAATCCCATTTTGTAATCATGATAAGGTCCAATCCACTCGGTTGCATCTATTACGCCCCTTTCAAGGTTGGTGTAAATTTCACTTCCTGAAACTAGTACTGCTGTTCCTCCGGCCTTATTAAAAACCTTGCCACCCAATCCTGGAATTCTCATTTTTAAACCTTTGATGTCTTCCAACGAATTGATATCTCTATTGAACCAGCCACCCATTTGAATGCCAGTATTACCACAAGTGATTGGTAAAATATCAAACGGTTCATAAATCTCTTCCCAAAGCTTTCCACCTTCTCCAGCCAATACCCACGAATTGCTCTGGTTGGCATTCATTCCAAATGGTACAGCACCGAAGAATTGAGCTGCTGGTACTTTTCCTGCCCAGTAATAAGCAACACCATGCCCCATCTCAACAGCACCGTTGCTAACCGCATCGAAGCACTCAAGAGCGGGAATCAATTCGCCACCACCATAAACATGAATTTTCATCCTTCCACCGGACATCTCTTCAACCCACTTAGCAAGAAGCTTACAACCCTCATCCAACACTGGGAAGTTTGGAGGCCATGTGGTTACCATTTTCCAGCGGTAGGTTTTGTTGAAGTTGATATTTGGTGTGTTGACTTCCTGCTGCTTCTCAGCGCCGCATGAAACCAAACCCGCACCGGTACCTGCAACCGCAGCGGCAGAAAGGGATTTAGAAATGAATTTTCGCCTTCTCATCATTAGGTCTGATAATTTGTTCTAAGATAAAAGAGAATTTCACAACTGCCATTTTTTCGTTAAATTGTATAAGCATTCATTGTCATCGCCTAGTATTATGAAGAAAATCTACGCTATCGCTGTATTCGGCTTTGCAGCAATCAATATATCCGTCGCGCAGACCGACAAAGCGGATTCACTACTAGAGTCTACACAAAATATTTACGAATTAACAACCTCTGAATTCAATAAGGGCAACATCCAGAATCCATTTCAATTAATTCAGGGAAGAATTCCAGGGTTACTCATCTCAAGACCAGGAGCGGACTTAAGTCAACCGTTTGATGTTCGTTACAGAACCAATGGGAGTTTCACTGCTGATGGATCCCCATTGATAGTGGTAGATGGAGTAATTGGTATTCCTATTGAAATGATAGACCCAGCCAATATTGCTTCAATCAAAGTGGTGAATGATGCCTCAACCTCGAAGTACGGTATGAGAGCAATGAATGGGGTGATATTGATTACAACTAAAAGCGGAAATGCTCAACAAGCTGGAACAGATGTTAATTTTCAGGTCATCACAGAATCCCCTATTTATCGGCAAACTGTGTTGACCGGGAGTGAGTATCGAGCCCTTAACAGTAATACAACTCAGAACTTTGGATCGGAAACAGACTGGATGGATGAAATTACACAGAATACAACGTCTTCGGTTGTCAATATCGCTAATCACGGTGGTGTGAATAGCTTTGGTTATCACGTAGGTCTGAACATTAGAAATTTAGAAGGGATTCAAAAGGAAACTTTTTCAAAACGATATAATGGTTTCACTCATTTAAATTATACAGGGTTGAATGATAAGCTGAGATTAAACTCTTGGAGTGCCATCAGCTATTCAGAATCAGAAAAGGGTTTTCAGGATGCATTTAGACTGGCAATGTCAGCTAATCCCACATTACCTGTTTTTCGAGATCAAGTAGCAGATTTTGCACGTGATAATGTGTCTGATAATTATGAATATGCCGAAAGAGAAACCTATTATTCATTTAACCCAAGGGCGGTTATTGATTTGAATGATCGAGAACAGTACAGACACTCCTTTCTCCAAAATTTTAATGCTTCCTATGCAATAAGTAATTCCCTTTCAATCAATGCTCAATATTCCTTTGCGAGGATGCACACAAGAGACATTGAGGAAAGAGACCCGAGAAGTTTCTACGGAAATTGGAGCGGCTTTCGATTGGAAAAAGACTCAGAACGAGTCAGAAATGAGCAACTTGGAGTCAATATGAGGTACGTTAGGAGATTTAAAGGTCTCGCTACCAATCTTGAATTTGGTGTTCAAAACCAGAAAATCAGACAAAGAAACCGAGGGCTCTTTCAGTATAATTATGAAGACTGGGAAACGGATATATATGAAAATATAAGCTTGGTAAAACTCAATGCTTACTATGCTAATCTTGGGATATCTTTTGATAATGGCCTTTATTTTGAAATTGGCGACAGGTATGAGGGGTCTTCTGCTTTAGGTGAAGATAATAACAGGCATCATTACTACTTTGGAAAAGTAGGAGCCCATATTTCAACAAATAGTAATTTAATTGCCTATTTGTCCCCTTCTATCAGTTATGGGAGAACAGGTCTTACACCTTACATCGCAGGGCTATCTCAAACTATTTATAATTTAGGAGAAGAATATCCGTACTACGCATATCCCGAGCAGGGCGCAAACCCTGATCTAGGACCTCCCACATCAGACTTGTTTACAATTGGCTTAAACTATTCTGTGCTATCAGGAAAGGTCAATGGAGCAATAAACTGGTACTCCAACACAGAGTCTGATTTCATCACTAATGTATACCATGAAAGTTTTGTTTGGGGTCCTACCAATCTGAATTACGGTAAACACCGAAATAGTGGAGTTGAAATAAGTGCTTCATGGGACTTCATCAATTCTAATAAATTAGTGTGGTCAAGTACAGTGATGTTTGCCACTCATAAATCCAAAGTGTTGGATCTACATATATATGATGATATTTCTAATGATGGAATTACCTTTGGTGGCTTTAGTGCTGGCTGTGGCAATCAAAGACCATTAATATTAGAGGAAGGCAGCCCTGCAGGCCTCATATATGGAGCGCAATTCACTGGGTTTGACAATAGCGGTTGGACAATTGAAGATGTTGATGGGGATGGAGATCAGGATGAGTTTTGGGACGCCACTACTATAGGCAATTATCTGCCAGAGTCGAGCATTTCGTGGATCAACAACCTTTCCTGGAAGAAATGGAATATGCAGATTTTATTCAGGTCGGTGATAGGGCATGATATCATCAATAATGCGAGACTACATTATCAAAACAGAGCAAGTGGCTTCACAGAAGCCTCGTTTAATCTACTATCCTCCCACGAAGATATTCCACGGGTTAGTGATGCAGATCCAATTTATTTCTGGAGTAGCTTTTATGTTGAAAATGCCAGTTTTGTTCGTTTAGAAATGCTAAGTATTAATTACAATTTGTTGAAGCTCAGCAATGTGTTCGATAACTTATCAGTGAACTTTACTGCTAATAACTTATTTACTATTTCAGGATATAAAGGAAATGATCCGGAAGCTCGGTTTACAGATAACTTAACGGGTCCCAATCCTGCCTTTAGCAGAGTCAACAATTTTTCAATAGGTGGATTCGATCGAATTGAAAGTTGGCTACCATCCAGATCATACAGTTTGGGTATCAATCTTTCATTTTAGTGACAAAATGGCTCAATAATTTCGTGATTCATTAAGAATTACGACAATCTGTCTTAATAATCGCGAATTTTTGATTTGGTGCGTTATTTGATGAATTCGGTTGAACACTATAATCAGCTTAAAAAATGAATTTTAACAAATACACGATAAAGTCTCAGGAAGTGCTCAATCAGGCAACTGAAATTGCTCAATCAAATGAGCAGCAGGCCATTGATACTGCGCACTTACTGAAAGGTATATTGATGGGTGATGAGAATGTGATCTCCTTTATGCTGAAAAAGCTGAGTGTAAACAACCAGCTGTTAGAACAAAGAGTAGATGAGATTATTTCTGGATACCCTAAAGTTTCCGGTCAGAAGCCGTACCTATCAAATGAAGCCGCAGCAGCACTTCAAAATGCTGAACGACAATTAAAAGAATTTGGTGATGAGTATGTAGCAGTAGAACACATCCTCCTGGGGTTACTCAATGGGAGAGACAAAACTGCTCAATTGTTGAAAGAAGTTGGCTTTACCAATGAATTATTGAAATCTGCAATTACAGAATTAAGGGGAGGTAGCAGAGTTACAGATCAAAATGCAGAGTCAAAATATAGGTCGCTCGAGAGATATTCGATTAATCTCAACCAAATGGCCAAAGATGGAAAGATAGATCCGGTAATTGGGAGAGATGAGGAGATTAGAAGAGTCCTTCAGATATTGAGCAGAAGAACGAAAAATAACCCAATACTATTAGGAGAGCCGGGAGTGGGAAAGACCGCTATTGTTGAAGGAATGGCTCAAAGGATTGTGGATGGAGATGTGCCGGAGAACTTAAAATCAAAAACATTGATTTCTCTGGATATGGGACTTCTTGTTGCTGGGGCAAAATATAAAGGAGAGTTTGAGGAGCGACTAAAAGCAGTAATCAAAGAAGTGACCGACTCAGACGGAGAGATCATTTTATTCATAGATGAGATTCACACATTGATTGGTGCCGGAGGAGGTGAAGGAGCAATGGACGCTGCAAACCTACTTAAGCCAGCCTTGGCCAGAGGTGAACTGCATGCAATTGGAGCGACAACTCTCAAGGAATACCAGAAATATGTAGAGAAGGACAAAGCACTTGAAAGAAGGTTCCAGGCAGTAATGGTGGATGAGCCAAGTGTCCAGGATGCGATATCTATACTAAGAGGGATTAAAGAGAAGTATGAAGTTCATCACGGAGTAAGGATCAAGGATGATGCAGTTATTTCTTCAGTCGAACTATCCAGTAGATACATATCCGATAGGTTTCTTCCAGATAAAGCAATTGATTTAATGGATGAGGCAGCTTCAAAATTAAGATTAGAAATTGATAGTCTGCCAGAGGAGCTTGATGAGCTGCAAAGAAAAATCATGCAACTGGAAATTGAGCGAGAAGCAATCAGAAGAGAGAAAGATAAAGGCAAAGAATCGATCTTAAATAAGGAGATCGCTGAGCTAAGTGAAAGGAGAAACGATCTCAAAGCAAAGTGGGAGATGGAAAAGAATGTTATAAAAGGCATTCGGGAAGAGAAAGAGAATATCGATAGATATAAACAAGAAGCAGAGCAGGCAGAGAGAAGCGGAGATTATGGTTTAGTTGCTGAGATCAGATATGGCAAGATCACTGAAAGTGAGAAGAAGCTGGAGGAGTATAATGTCCAGCTACATGAGATGCAAGGTGAATCTTTTCTGTTAAAAGAAGAGGTAGAGGCAGATGATATCGCGGAAGTGGTTGCAAAATGGACTGGAATTCCGGTTTCGAAGATGCTTCAAAGTGATCGTGAGAAATTGCTAAGCCTGGAGGATGAGTTAGGGAAAAGAGTGGCAGGTCAACATGAGGCTATTCAGGCAATTTCTGATGCGGTGAGAAGAAGTAGAGCAGGTTTGCAAGATCCTAAAAGACCAATTGGATCCTTCATATTCCTTGGAACAACTGGAGTTGGTAAAACGGAACTTGCAAAAGCACTTGCGGACTATCTATTCAATGATGAAAACTCTATGGTCAGGATTGATATGTCAGAGTATCAGGAAAGACATGCCGTAAGTAGACTGATTGGAGCTCCTCCGGGATATGTGGGATATGATGAGGGAGGTCAGCTTACAGAGGCTGTTCGCAGAAAGCCTTATTCAGTGATCCTTCTGGATGAAATAGAAAAAGCACATCCGGACGTGTTCAATATTCTTCTTCAGGTTCTGGATGATGGAAGATTGACTGACAATAAAGGTAGAGTTGCGAATTTCAAGAATACCATTGTGATCATGACCACCAATATTGGTTCAGGAATCATTCAGGAGAACTTTGATAAGATGGAGGAATGGAATACTGAGCAAGTTCTGGAAGATACCAAATTGCAAGTCTTTGAACTTCTGAAAAAATCAATGAGACCAGAGTTTCTGAATAGAATCGATGAGACAATCATGTTCAGACCTTTAAGTAAAGAGGATATAAGAAAGATTGTAGGTATTCAATTTAAGTTAATTCAGGCAAGACTTGAGGAAGCAGGAATCAAAATTGAGGCGTCTGATGAAGTGCTTGATCAATTGGGAGAACTTGGTTTTGATCCACAGTTTGGGGCAAGGCCTTTGAAGAGGGTATTGCAAAGAGAGATTTTAAATCAATTATCAAAAGAAATACTAGCAGGAAAGGTGTCGAAGGATGGCATAGTAGGGTTGACATTAAGTGAAGCAGGAGCCATCGAATTTATTAACCTTGACACTATCGATTTGGAGAAGGAATAGGGGAGATTAGGTTGGTTAGTATAAAGGGGATCGCGGGTCGATCCCCTTTTTGTTTTATCCGTTCAAAGTAAAATACAATCCGTCCGACGTGTGATGAAATACACTGATGATTCATCATCAAACTTTCATCGAAAAAAAATCGATTTCATCAATTCGTTTGTTATATTAGAAGATATAAGCGCAGACAGATAGCACTTCTGGCGCCAGTTCAATGACACACATTAAACTACCAGAATTGTTACTCATCTACTAGACTTACTTACAAATTGGAAAAGGAAATTCTAGGGTCGGAAGATATCCTATAGAAAATTTATGTTGTATTAAATAAACGGAGCTAAGCTAATTATGAGAACTATGATTTTACTTTGGTACAATGAGGTTACTGAAAAGTACTGCGTTGGATCAGAGGATGATTTTCACCAGGAATTAAGAGAGTACTCTTCTAAAGTTTTACTTATTAAATATAAGATGGATGCTGCCCAATGGACAGTGCTCAAAAAGATCGAAGAGAAACTCAATGCCACTAAATTGGATTCAGAAGCTCCAATGATCTAATCCAAAATCCTTTCTAAAATTCGAAAACGCAATCCTGCTTCCTTAGGAATGTGAATAAATATTATCATAAAGTACTGATAAATAGATATTTGAAGTAATAATTTCTTCCTTAGCCATCGGATATTATTTCAAAAATTAATTAATATTTCGTTGTAAACTGCTTGTTCTGCATCCTAAATTTGTTCTTCAATTAAAAGATAAAAATTAGGTGTGTCAGCATACTTAATTTGGTAGAAATCACAGATCATTAAATTAAATATGGGTAAAACGTTATTTGACAAAATCTGGGACTCGCATGTAGTTTCAGAGATAGAAGGCGGTCCTAGTGTCGTATATATCGACAGACATTTAGTGCATGAGGTAACAAGCCCTCAGGCATTTGCAGGAATTGAAAAAAGAGGTGTTCCGGTATTCAGACCACAAAATACAGTTGCAACACCAGATCACAACGTTCCAACTATTGACCAGCATTTACCCATTAAAGATGCACTCTCAAAATTCCAGGTTGATAAACTTACAGAAAACTGTGAGAGACATGGCGTAGACCTTTATGGACTAAACCACCCTTATCAAGGAATTGTGCACGTAATTGGCCCTCAGCTTGGTTTGACTCAACCAGGAATGACCATTGTATGTGGAGATAGCCACACTTCTACACATGGTGCTTTTGGAGCGGTAGCTTTCGGAATTGGTACCAGTGAAGTGGAAATGGTTTTGGCAACACAATGCATCATGCAGCCTAAGCCAAAGAAAATGAGAATTACTGTAGACGGTGAGCTAGGTAAAGGCGTAACCGCAAAAGACATTGTTTTATACATTATTTCTAAAGTTACAGCTGGAGGAGGAACAGGGTATTTTGTAGAGTTTGCTGGTTCTGCGATCAGGGGTCTTTCTATGGAAGGTAGAATGACAGTTTGTAATATGAGTATTGAAATGGGTGCCAGAGGTGGTCACATAGCTCCGGATGAAACCACATTTGAATATATAAAAGGAAGAGAAAGAGCTCCTCAAGGAGAAGAGTTTGATAAAGCTGTTGCAAAATGGAAAGAATTGAAAACTGATGATGATGCAGTTTTTGATAAAGAGATTGTATTTGATGCTGCAGATATTGAACCGATGATTACATATGGTACAAACCCGGGAATGGGAGCAAAGATTGTATCGAATATTCCATCACTTACAGATATCGAAGATTCTGAAAAGGCTTCTTTTGAAAAGTCTATGAACTATATGGGATTCAATGCTGGTGATCAATTGGTAGGAAAGCCTGTAGATTATGTGTTTGTTGGAAGCTGTACAAACGGAAGAATTGAAGACCTAAGAGAGGTTGCTGGATTTGTGAAAGGAAAGAAAAAGGCTGAAAACATTACAGCGTGGATCGTTCCTGGTTCTAAGCAGGTAGAAAAAATGGCTCAGGAAGAAGGAATCGTTGAGGTGTTGGAAGAAGCTGGATTTAAACTTAGACAGCCAGGTTGTTCAGCGTGTTTAGCAATGAACGACGATAAAATTCCTGAAGGAAAGTATGCGGTTTCTACTTCAAATAGAAACTTTGAAGGAAGACAAGGTCCGGGATCAAGGACTTTATTGGCTAGTCCGTTAACGGCTGCTGCAGTTGCAGTTTCGGGAAAAATTATTGATCCAAGAGAATTACTTTAAAAGACATCACAAACATGGCGATAGATAAATTTATAAGCTTCGAGTCATCTGCTGTTCCATTAGCGATAGAGAATGTAGACACAGATCAAATCATTCCTGCAAGATTCCTTAAAGCGACTACAAGAGATGGTTTTGGCGAAAACCTATTCAGAGATTGGAGATTTGACAAGAATAATGAGCCAATCAAGGACTTTGTATTAAATGATGATACTTACACTGGAAAGATTCTTGTAGCAGGTAAAAACTTTGGAAGTGGCTCAAGTAGAGAGCACGCCGCATGGGCAGTCCATGATTATGGTTTTAAAGTAGTAGTTTCTTCATTCTTCGCAGATATTTTTAGAGGCAACTCATTAAACAATGGTTTACTTCCAGTTCAGGTCTCGGAAGAATTTTTAGTAAAAGTTTTCGCTGAGATTGACAAAGATCCTAATGCACAATTCAAAGTTGACCTAGAAAATCAGCAGTTCACAATTGTTGCGACAGGTGAAAGCACAGGATTTGAGATCAGTTCTTATAAAAAAGAATGCCTATTGAATGGTTTTGATGATATCGATTACTTGATCAGCATCAAGGATAAAATTGAAGCATTCGAGGAAGCCAGAGCTTAATTATTGATGTCATTAGAGATTCTAGATACCACCCTTCGAGATGGTGAGCAGACCTCCGGGGTTTCGTTCACCAACAGAGAAAAACTGAGTCTTGCGCAGTTGCTGCTAGAAGAACTCAAGGTGGATAGGTTGGAAATTGCTTCGGCCAGAGTCTCGGATGGTGAGTTTGAAGCAGCCAAAAACATTCTTTCCTGGGCAACCGATAATGGATATCAAAATAATATTGAGATTCTTGGTTTCATAGATGGAGATGTCAGTCTGGAATGGATAAAGGAAGCTGGAGGAAAAGTAAATAACCTACTTTGTAAAGGCTCACTTAAACATTGCACAAAGCAATTAAGAAAAACTCCTGAAGAACACCTGGCTGATATCAAGGGCACTGTTGCTCTTGCGGACGAAATGGGTATTCAGGTCAATATTTATCTGGAGGATTGGTCCAATGGAATGAAAGATTCCCCGGAGTACGTTTTCAATCTTCTGGAAGGCCTTTCATCCACAAGCGTCAAGCGAATCATGTTGCCGGATACTCTGGGCATTCTCAATCATGAAGAGGTCGCGAAATATTGCGGGCAAGTAGTTTCCAAATTCCCCAATTTTACTTTCGATTTTCATGCGCATAACGACTATGACTTGTCAGTAGCCAATGTATATGAAGCTGTAAAAGTTGGAATAACCGGAATTCATACGACACTTAACGGACTTGGCGAGCGCGCTGGAAATGTTCCGTTATCAAGTGTAATTGGAATCATGAAAGATCACCTTGGTAAGGAGATCAATGTTGATGAAACCAAATTATTCAAAGTCAGCAAAGTAGTTGAATCCTTCTCAGGAATAAGAATCCCTCAAAACAAGCCTTTAATTGGAGAATTTGTCTTCACTCAAACTAGCGGAATTCACGCTGATGGTGATAACAAGGACAATCTCTATCAAAACGAATTGGACCCTACAAGATTTGGAAGGACTTATAGCTATGCTTTGGGTAAGCTTTCTGGTAAATCCAGTATTCATAAGAATCTTGAGGAGTTAGGAATCGAATTGAGTCCTGAGGATACCAAGAAGGTGACAAAAAAGATCATTGAGCTCGGTGACAAAAAAGAAACTATTACCAAGGAAGACTTACCTTTTATTATAAAGGACGTTCTTGGTACAGAAGTTCAGGATCCGACTGTCAAGATATTAAATTATGCTTTGTCAGTAGCTCAGGGACTAAAGTCAATGGCTACTTTGAGTGTAGAAATCAACGGTGAAACATATGAGCAAACTGCCTCAGGAGATGGCCAGTATGATGCTTTTATGAATTGCCTGAGTCATATATATAAGAGCCTTGGAAGATCATTTCCAAAATTGGTAGATTACGAAGTGCAAATACCTCCCGGAGGAAATACTGATGCACTTGTAATTACAATCATTACCTGGGAAGATGGATATCGTTTCAAAACGAGAGGTCTTGACCCGGATCAAACGGTTGCGGCAATTAAGGCAACTATCAAAATGTTGAATATTATAGAGAATCAAAATAATCATATATAAATGGATTTTAAAATTGGCGTATTACCAGGAGATGGAATTGGTCCTGAGATAGTAGAGCAAGCAATCAAGGTATTGAAGGCTGTTGGTGAGAAGTATAATCATAGTTTCGAATTGACCTATGCTCCTGTAGGTGCAACTGCTATTGATCAGCTGGGAGATCCTTACCCGGAATCTACTCATGAGGTTTGTATGAACTCTGATGCGGTGCTTTTTGGCGCAATTGGAGATCCAAAATATGATAACGACCCAAAAGCTAAAGTAAGACCTGAACAAGGACTGTTAGCGATGAGAAAGAAACTAGGTCTTTATGCCAACATCAGACCTGTTACTACATTCCAGTCGTTGATTCATAAGAGTCCACTAAGACAAGATATCGTAGAAGGTGCCGACTTTGTGGTTGTAAGAGAATTAACTGGAGGTATTTACTTCGGACAACCAAGAGGAAGAACGGAGGACCTTAAAACTGCATTTGATACTTGCGTTTATACAGTTGAAGAAATTGATAGGATTCTAAAACTGGCTTACTCTTATGCAGAGAAAAGAAATAAGAGACTGACAGTAGTCGATAAAGCCAATGTTTTGGGTACTTCCAGATTGTGGAGAGAAGTAGCTCAGGAAATGGAGAAGTCATATACAGATGTAGAGACTGATTACATGTTTGTCGATAATGCAGCAATGCAGTTGATTCAGTGGCCAAAGAAATTTGATGTGATGGTAACTGAAAACATGTTTGGAGATATCCTTTCAGATGAAGCAAGTGTAATTACCGGATCTTTAGGTTTATTGCCATCTGCTTCTGTTGGTACTCATACTTCGGTATTTGAACCAATTCATGGATCTTATCCTCAGGCAGCAGGAAAAGACATTGCTAATCCAATTGCTACAGTGTTATCGGCTGCTATGTTATTGGAATCATTGGATCTGCTTGAAGAAGCGGCTGCAGTTAGAAAAGCTGTTGATGATTCATTGGAAGCTAAAGTAGTGACTGAAGATATCGCAGAAGGAAAAGCTTATAAAACTTCAGAAGTTGGAGATTGGCTGGCACAAAATCTTTTGGAGCCCTCTCTGACTTAAAATCAATAAAGTAAGTAATATGAAGTCTGAAAGCCCGCTTGTCACAAGTTGGGCTTTTTTTTGGCTTTAATCCTGCAGATACCGTATGATTAACACATGAAGTACTTTATTGCAACCATTCTGGTATTTCAGAGTGTACTACTTTTTGCTCAATCCGAGATGGTACTTTCTACTTATCTGAGAAAGCATGCTGTTGAAGTCAAGGAGAGTGATGTAAGAGGACAAATTTCCTATTTTCTTGACGACCGTTTCAGGAAACAAGACGTCTTTTGGCACCCAGGAGTTTTGAAAACCACTGAAGGGGATTATACAGTAGGTGCACTCAAATTCAATACCATCAACAATTCTGTATACACTCAGTATGAAGGTAAGACTTATAGATTAAACACTTCCAGAGTGCAGGGATTCGAAATTAAAATCGATGATGAAATAAGAAAGTTTGAAAGAGGGTACTCTGTTGCTCAGGTTTTGATTGTAGGAGCCACATATGATATCGAGCACCTGGAGTTTTATCATTATTTATCTCAGGCTCCAGAAATAGATGGGTTGAATATTGTAGAAACCAGGTCTCTGGTAAAAGGAGAAAACCGAAAGGCGTTTGTTTCTTTCGGACAGGCCACAATAGAGGATGTGAATGGAATTCAGCAGTATCTTGTAGATCATCAGAACATCTGGGGGGTTCAAATTGAAGCGAATAAAGTACAGGAAGTTTCGGATAAAACATTCTTTGAAATTCTAGTAGTGAATGAAAACTCAAAGCTTCTAAAGCACAACTATAAAAAGATCAGTAAACAAGAGTCTGTGTCACTTGTGAAAGTAGAACAAACTCATGTCTTTGATCAGAACACTTATTATTTCTGCAATAAGGCCAATCAATTGCAGGAAGTTTACTTTACTCAGCAATCAATCCGGCGAGGTATGGCATTCATTGGAATTGAGAGAGAAAAGATTCCGTTAGTCAAGCGAGAAAAGAAGTTGGTCTTGTTCTTTGAAGAACTCGACTAGTGGCTACAACACTTCTTTTTGCCAATTCTGTAAATCACTCCAATTCCAGCTCCATACTTAAGATCTCTGACTAACTCCACGCTTAGGTTCAGTTTCTTGTTCCATGAACTTTGCCATTTGATTCGGCATAGGGAATTCACAAAAGGTCGATAATCTGAGGAGAGGTCTTTGTCACCTACTTTACTCAGAGGTGTGAAAAATTTAGACTTCACATCAATTTTATTTTCATCAGTCAATGGATGAGTTTCAACCTTGCTGTTGAGTATTAATGCAGCTCTAGAAAGCGTAAATGAATGTTGCGCAAAAAGCCTGTAATAGGGCAAGATTAGCACCAGGGCAATAAATAATTTAATCATGTCAGGCTAAACGAATCAGAGGTTTGCAATGGATATGGATTTGGATGAAATGAATTTCGGAAGGTTATGAATAAAATTCATGCAACACAACGGTTTTTGTATTAGCTTTGAATTTGAATATTTCGAGAAAATATGCTACTTTAAGTATGTACTTTAAAGTACCGCCTCACTATTCGGCCATCAATTTACGATTTTCAAGCAGCTAGCCGCTCATAGGAGCTAATAGAAATTTTGTCTTAGAAAATTATACATTCGTCGAAAAGTAGGCACAAATGCCCAAGATAATGGGTGGAGAAATTGAGTCGTAATTGTAGTAACGGTATATTGTAACACTGTTTAAAAATCACGCGATGAAAAAAATATTACTCCTGCTTATTGTATTTGGTGCCTTCTTCGCCTCCTGTGAGACGAGTGAAGACCTTGAAGAAATTAATGTTGAACAGCCGATGACCGAAAGTGAAGATGACCAAGGTGATGATTCACCAGAAACTCCGGCAGCAGAGTCCAACGGAAATTAAATAGACCGATTTGACCAATAGTATTAAATATCAATCCTATAGAAACATTCTCAAGGTTATGTTTTCGCTCATTCTTGCACTTAGTTTATTTGTGAGTTGTAATGATAGCGATAATCTGGAAGCGGCTGAGTTAAATGAAACGGCGAGGAAATTACTTGCTACAGATCTTTCACAAGCTAAAGTTTATGCATTTAGTGCTTTAGAAGTAGCCACATCAAAGAAAGATCAGTTTGATTCATATTATATTTTGGGTTACATAGAGAACAAACTTGGCAATGTTGGTACTGCAATATCACATTACATGGAGGCCATTGAGTTATATCCAGATGATGCTACCTCCATCAGTGTGAGGAAAAATTTAGGTCGGATCTTTCAGAGATTAGGAAACTATAATCTTGCTATATATCATTATTTAGAGGCTTTTGAACATACACAAGGAGAGAAAAGAGTTGATTTCTTAATCCTCCTAGGAAAAGCTTACATGAATGATGGTGACTTAAGTGTAGCCGGAGAATACTTTCAATTAGCAATCGATGAAAGCAAATCTGAAAGCTATGACAGGTTTCTTGCTATTGCATATAACCTCGAAGGTTTAAGGAACAAAAAGTTGGGCAATTTAGAAGAAGCCCGTAAATATTACAATCTTGTCATTGACACTTATTCATCAAATGAGAGATTTGGGAAGCGCATCGGGGTAGCATATCACAACTTAGGTGATAGCTATTTGATAGAAGGGGATATTGAAAGTGCTATTGGTTTTTTTAAGAGTGCACTTATCTATCAGAGTAACTCATCAGATGTATATTTGACAAATATGGATTTAGGAGAATGCTATTTGAAATTGAAAAAATTTGAAGACGCAGAAACTTACCTTTCAATTGCTCAAGAATTATACGGGTCATTCACCCCAAATCATGATGATATTAAAATATTTCAGCATTTAACAGAGCTTAACCAAGGCCTAGGAAACAAGGACAGAGCTCTTGAGTACTCAAACAAGTTTAATTCGGAAATGTCATCTTATTACGAAACAAGAGACAAACACCTTCAAGCAACAAGTATCGCAGCGGTAAAATCATTTGCTAATTTGTACGAAGAAGGACTCTCAAATAAAAAAGTAATTAAGAAAACAGTTTATTCAATCTGGGCAATAGCAGCAGGAGGAGTGCTAAGTCTGGTGTTGATGATCATGTTGTGGTTGCGCTTCGTGAAGCGAAAGAGCAAGATGCAATACGAACTAATGGAATTAATAGAAGGGCTTTAAGGCCCTTTTTTTATTTCGCGTATTTCTCAGCGAAAGTCAGAAGTCTTTTAATATCCCCGTCTTTTTTATCGATAGTATTTTTGAGGTTGATTACATCACATTGCAACTGAAGGATCTCGTGCTGTAATCTTTCAAATTCCTTCCAAACCATGGATTTGGCTTCAGTCAAATTCTCTTCATCAGAAATATTCTTTTCAAGTACAGAAACAATGCTGTTGATTCTCTTTTTGTAGCTATCAAAAATTTCCTGATTCACGCCTTCATCTCTAAACATGCTCTCAGAAGTACCACGTAAATAAGCTTTGCTGACATTTGGGTATTTGTCCAGGATTTTTTCTTCAATAGCTTGCGCCAATGCTTCAGACTGTCCGGACTTCAAAGTCTCAAACGGGTTATCTAGTCCAAATCCTAGAATAGTCGAAAAATCTGATAAAGAAGGTATTCCCAGCGCACTTATCAACCGTACGACCCTACCGTAAGTGGTGTTTGATAAATAGTTTGACATCTCCTTGTTAAGTATTGTCCCTTATTACCTTCGAAAATACGAAAGAAATCCCAGTAATCCATCAAGAAAGCTGAAAATCAAACAGTTATATGGAAGTAATAGAATAATAAATGGTTTTAATGCTATTCCTCCAAATAATCGAAATGTATGTTTGGAAGAATCCGAACGAAGTAGCAAATCTTTAGAAATAAGCCGAACGTGTAGCTGATTAAGTTTAATAAAATTTTAGCTATGCAAAATCACTTAATCTTCAATCTAAGAACAACACTAATTTTTGCGCTGGTACTATTCCGCTATTCCATCATAGCCCAAAACCCCAAAGGTCCCAAAACTTTTAATGTAATTGAATGTGAAGGTGAAGTCTTGCGAATTGATGGTGTATTGGATGATGCGCTTTGGCAAAAAGCCCAGGAAATCACTCTGGATTATGAAACCAACCCAGGTAATAATATTCCGGCTGAAGTAAAGACAGTACTTAGAATTGGTTTCAGTAAAGAATACCTCTACTATTCTTTTGAAGTCTTTGATCCAAACCCAAGAAATATAAGAGCGATCATCAATGACAGAGACAAATTGGATGATAATGATTATGTTTCTCTATTCCTCGATCCATTCAATGATTCAAGACGCGCGTTTTTCTTCGACCTTAATCCTCTTGGCGTGCAGCAGGATGGGATCTATGATGAACAGGTATCTGGTGGCGATTTAAGCTGGGATGCAATATGGAATTCAGCTGGGAGAATTACTGATCAGGGGTATATTGTTGAAGCAGCAATTCCCTTCAAATCCCTCAGGTTCCCTAACACAGAAGAAGTGCAAACCTGGAAATTTATCGGAATTAGGGTTTATCCCAGAAGCATCAGAAAATTATTCCATTCAATGCCTGTTGATCAGGACAACAATTGTTTATTGTGTCAGGCAAATCAGATTACAGGATTCAAAGGCATAAAACCAGGCAGGAATCTGGAGTTTACACCAACTGTAACCGTTAATAAATTTGACGAAAGAACCGATTTTCCGAATGAGCCAATTGACAGAGGTCAGGTGGAGGCTAATGTAGGATTGGATGCTAGATGGGGAATAACTACTGATCTTACCCTAAATCTCACGCTCAACCCAGACTTCTCGCAAGTAGAGGCGGATGCTGCTCAATTGGATGTAAATAATAGATTTGCTCTACAATTCCCCGAGAAACGACCATTCTTTCTGGAGGGTGCCGACTTCTTTAACACACCTCTTCAGGCTTTTTTCTCTAGGACCATAGTAGATCCATCATATGGGGCAAAAATTACTGGTAAGATTCAAAAGAATGCTGTAGGGTTGCTGGTAGCAAGGGATCAGGTTAATAACTTAATTCTCCCCGGTTTCCAGGGGTCGCAATCTACTTCTATGGATCAACAAGTAGATAATGTGATAGCGAGATTTAGACGGGATATTGGAAAGAACTCTAATGTTGGACTACTATATACTGGTAGGGAAGGAAAGGATTACTTTAACCGAGTAGGAGGCATGGACTTTTTTGTGAGACCGTGGGATCCAATTACTATCAGAGCTCAATATTTACGTACAAGTACCATGTATGATTCCTCAACAGTTGCAGAATTTGAGCAGCCCGGGAATACTTTACAAGGAGAATCATACAATCTCCAAATCAGGTATGATACCAGAAACTGGAACAGCCGATTCATATTTGAAAACAGAAACTCGGAATTCCGGGCAGATGCGGGATTTGTTCCTCAGGTTGATTACAGAAGGTATAGATTTTGGGTAGAGCGTATGTTCTGGCCAAAGCAAGCCAAGTGGTACAGCAACTTTGGAATGAATGCTGGAGGGTTTAGAAGGCAATCCACTAATGGAACCTTAGACATGGGAGGTGTGTGGACTAGTGCATTTTTTAATGGGCCACTGCAATTGAACTATTGGATTAATCCAGATATTATATGGCAGCAATATGAAGGAACAACCCATAAGTTGGTGAGATTATGGACAGGCTTTGACATTCAACCTTTAGGGAATTTAGGAATAAATGGATGGATTAATTTTGGTCCAGCCGTGGATTTTGCAAATAGCAGAAAAGCGGATAATCTTCAATTCAGAATTGAGTCAGATATAAGAGTTGGAAGACATGTTGATATGACAATAAACCATCGGTATTTGAATTTGCACCTTGATGGAGAAGAAATTTTCACGGCGAATCTAACTCAATGGCAAGCAGCGTATAATTTCAATCCCAGGACTTTCTTTCGTATCATTCTCCAATACAGAAATACCGTGAGAAATCCAGAGTTGTTTGAAGACTCTGAGGTACATAGAATAGATCAGGCAGTTTTTGCTCAACTGTTACTTTCATATAAGCTCAATCCGCAATCTGTTATATTCCTGGGTTATGTAGATAATCATCAGGGATGGGAAGAGACAGATTTTAGAGAATTGCCTCTTACCCAGTTGAATCAGACCTTATTTTTTAAGATTGGGTATGCATGGAGACCATAGTTAATAACTGTCAAAGTTGTTCTTCGAAGTGATCAATGTTTCATTTCCTTGTAGATCAACTTTATAAAGAGCCGGTAGCCCTTCTTCAGTACCAGACATGATATCTCTTGTAAAAGCTATCTCTGCACCAGATGGCGACCAGCAAGGGTAGAATGCCTGGTACCCCTTTTTGCTGATTAGCACCTTACTGAATTTGCGATCAGTAGACATGATCACAACTTGAAATGTGTCATCTATGACTCTGATATAAGAAATCATGGAGCCATCCGGAGACCAGGATTGGTGAAATTCTGAAAAAGAACTTTGAGTGAGTTGTTGGACTTCCAGGGATTCAATATCCATCGTAAATAAGTCAGCAGGTTCCTGCTCTGATAAACTTCTTCGAAACAGAATTTTTTTACCATCCGGAGACCACCTAGGAGTAGACTCCTCGGCAGAAGTGTTTGTAATTTGTGTAACGTTTTGTCCGTCGCAACTCATAATATACAGCTCTCTGTTGCCCGACCTATTACTTGAAAAAACGATTTGTTTTCCATCCGGAGAGAAACTACCATCTTCAGAATCAAACTCAGTATTAGTTAATCTTTCAGTGTTTTCTCCGTTTTTATCAAACCAGTATAATTCGTGATGTCCGTCTCTTATAGAAGTGAATAAGATGTGTTTGTTGTCATTTGACCATTGGGGAGCAAAGTCACGCGCTTCGTGTCCTTCCAATACTTTGAAATCGCTTCCATCTACATTGACTGTATAGATGTCTTCAATTTCATGTAAATAAAAGAATGCTATCTTCTTTCCATCGTTGGACCATGCTTGTCCACAAGATTGAATAGCTAATAAGACGAAAAATATGGTTGCTGCTATTTTGAAGTAATTTATCATGACTGATTTATTTTGATTCAGTCAGAAATCTAAAAACAGCTAACCTGCCTTCAAATCAAGATTTGTACGACTAACGGAATCCGTACAAATTACAGGTTATTGCTCAGCTTTGATGTACTCTTTTGGTGTCATCTGAGTATGCTTCTTAAAAGCAGTGTTGAAACTGGATTTTGATTTAAAACCTGCTTGGTTGGCCATTGCTTCAATTGTATAGTTTCTGCTTTTAGGGCTCTTCAATAATTGTTTTACTTCCTCAATTCGGTATTGAGTGACATACTCATAGAAGCTTTTGCCAATTGCATTGTTTAGAATAGAGCTGAGGTACTTACTGTTAGTATCTAATTGTGTTGCCAGTTTTTCAAGATTTAGATTTGGATCAGTGTAGAGTTTTTGTTCTAACATCACATTTTCCAACCTCATTTTATACGTAGCAATCTCTTTGTCAGTCCAGTTTCTTGGAGTTGTAGGATTCAGTTTGTTGAAGATGAAATATTGAGGTCTTAGTGCTACTTCAATACTTATCCATACAATAATTGCAGCTATTGAAATCCAAAGCAGATTATAAGTAAGCGTAGCTACTTCCATATCATAGAGCCAATAGTTTAGGATCATCTGTAAACCCCATAACCCCAGAAATGTTGCCATTCCTATAAGAAAGCGTTTCATCCAACTTAGTAACCATGGATCCAGTTTTTCTGCATTTTCGACAATAGTATAAGAGCGATTTAAATACCAAAAGCCAATTATGATTGCGAACAGCTGTTCAATATGGCTGAAGGACACTTCAAATGGGGAAGACATAAATCCATCACTGATCGCTTTAGGAGTAACGAGAAATATGGAATACATACAGAAGATTACAATTGCAGGTATGAAGTGCCAAATAGTTCTATTTCTTTCCCACTTGAAATTTTGAAGCACCGAACTTTTAGTGAATAGATAGATCAATGGCCCAATCAGAAGAATGAAAGAAATGGGAATGAACAAAGCATCATGCCGACTGGTGATTCCATTTTGAACTCCATATAATTGATTTTTGAATCCATATAGAGCAATTACCAAAATAATCGAGGTTAAATAGATATTGATTGATTTGCCGTGTTTAATTGATATCATAAGAAACACTGCGAATAATATACCTCCTACAAAAAGCGGATAGATCAATTTTGGATAAAAAGCACCAAGAAGCCCATCTTCAAATAAAGGACTAATGAAATTGTCAACCGATGCGGAAACTCCTTCATTGACAGCTACCAATGGCATATTACAGAACGGACAATAACCTTTCTCATGAAAGTCTGTTTCATCGTGTGCGCAACCGCATGGAGGGCATCTGTAAGTGGTGGTGTGAGGTATTTTATAATGGTCCTGGGAGCTGTTTATATCATCATCACCCGGTACCAGGAGTGCCAAAAGTAGGAGGGTTAGTATTGGTAATATAAACTTGGCCATCTCTAAAACTTACGGTCTTTCAGAAGGATTGTTATCTATTAACAACCCTCCTGTGCAATAACCTTAATAAAACGGCACGCTTTTTCTAGCAGCAGCCAGAGTTGCAAGAGCTACCGCAACAACCGTTTGAAGAACAGCATGAGCTATCTTCAGATTGGCAGCAATTTGAGTCTCCATTTCCACAACATGAGCGATTTCTTTCTTTATTCGATTCTAAATTCATAATAGTGTTTTATTGAGAAGACGGTATAACTTCAAAAAGACTCAACTATTAAGAAAAAAAAGATTCAGAGGAATGGATATCTTTTACTGAGAAGCCATCTGCATCAAAATACCGCAAAAGTATGCACCATAAGTTCCAAGCGCATACCCTAAAACAGCCAGTAATACTCCTACAGGAGCTAAGCTCGGATGGAATGCCGCAGCTACAACAGGTGCCGATGCTGCTCCCCCAATATTCGCCTGACTACCCACAGCTAAAAAGAAATAAGGTGCGCGAATCAGTTTGGCCATTACAATGAGCATTATAACATGCACTGAAATCCATATCATACCAACTACGAAATATCCAGGGTTGTCAAGAATGGCAAGTACATCCATTTTCATTCCAATTGACGCAACTAATATGAAGATGAATACAGAGCCAATTTTGGAAGCTCCGGCCCCTTCTAGTTCACGGATTTTAGTGAATGATATAATGATGCCAACAGTAGTAGCTGTAACAATCAACCAAAAGAATTCTTTGTGTAGACTTAGTTTTTTCAGCTCTGGAAAGTTTTCACCTATTGTAGGTGCCAGCCAGTCGGCAACCAAATGAGAGAAACCTGTGATACCAAAAGCAATCCCCAAAATGATCATTAAATCATTAGTGGTTGGAATCTTGGCTATACTTTGACTGTATTCTTCCATTTTGGTTTTCAAAGATTCAATAGATGAATTATCAGCCTTGAAAAATCTATCAATACTAGCTCTTCTACCAATCCCGATAAGTAGTGCTGCCAGCCATAATTCGCCAACTATTATATCAACTGCAATACTCGTTGAATATAAATCACCACTTGGCTCAAACATTTCAAACATAGCCGCCTGATTTGCTCCACCACCAATCCAACTACCAGCGATCGTACTCATACCCCGCCATACAGCCTCCGGTCCCATTCCACCAACCCACTCGGGATTGATCCATGAAGAAACGATAATGGCGATTGGTCCACCTATTACAACACTGATAGTTGCCGTGACGAACATAATCAGGGCCTTTGGGCCTAGTTTCAGGATTTCCTTTAGATCTATACTCAAAGTAAGAAGCACCAAACAGGCTGGTAACAAGTATCTCGAAGCAACAAAATAAACTCTGGATTCATCCGGGTTTACCAGCCCGAATGTATTAAGCAGTGAAGGTAAAAAGTAGCAAAGTAAGATAATAGGAACAACACTGTAGAACTTCTTCCAGAAAGGGGTTTCCATCGACGCAGTTTTAAAAATAACTGCCAGCATGATCATTAAGATTCCAAAAACAATAGCGTCATTTGAAATAAGAGCATCCGCTGTTCCTCCGTGCATAGTTTTTCGGGTTTAGGTTTGTTGAGGCTCAAATATAACAGAATATTTCACCACAGATTTTCAATTTTAGGAGTGATTAATTTAATAATCCCCAAACCGTTAACTCATTAGGAATTAATCCACTAGATTCGCAAGCGTATTAAAATCTAATCAAATGAAAAATATTAAAGTGTTGGCAATGTCTTTAGCAGTTGTTGCTTTATTCACTTCTTGTAATGAAAATACTAAGAGCAGCGATGCTCCAGCTGAATTGACGTCTTTTTATGATAGCTTAAGCTATAGCTACGGTGTGCAGATTGGTGAGTCCATGAGACAAGCTAAAATTGAAAATGTGAAGCCAGAAATTATCGGAATGGCTATTAGAGACGCACTAGCTGAAAATCCACAACTTACAATGGCTGAGTGCCAGGCAGTAGTTCGTAAAAACGATGAGCTTAAAAATGCCGCTAGAATCGAAGAGGGCAAGAAAGCATTGGAAGCAGGTAAAAACTTCCTTGAAGAAAATAAGACAAAAGACGGTGTAACCGAAACTGAATCAGGTCTTCAATACAAAGAGCTTGTTGCTGGAACAGGGGTCAGTCCAGAGGCTACAGATAAAGTGACCGTTCATTACACGGGTAAATTGATTGATGGAACAGTATTCGATAGTTCTGTTGAAAGAGGTGAGCCAATCCAATTCCCATTGAATGGAGTGATCAGAGGTTGGACTGAAGGATTACAATTGATGAAAGAAGGTGGAAAAGCCGAGCTTGTAATTCCTTCTGATTTGGGCTATGGGCCAAGAGGTTCTGGTGCGTCCATTCCTCCAAATTCTGTATTGGTTTTTGAAGTAGAGTTGATTTCTGTAGACAGATAGTTTCAACACTTATAAAGATATTGAAACCTGCTTTCTTCTGGGAGCAGGTTTTTTTGTGCACTTTGAAATTTGTCTTTCTAGGTCAAGTTGATTTAGATCAGGTATTATACTAAATTCAGTGTTTACAATTGAAAGGATCAAGCAATGAGCACTATAGAATCATTAATTAAAGACTCCATTGGTAATCTTCAAGAGCTCGAAAATCATAGGTTAAGAAAACTTAGGCGAGTCAGGGTAAATTTGGTTCTCTTCTTTGTAATCCCTGCAATCGGTATACCAGTGATGGTTTATTATCAAGATACAAACAGAGTGATCTTTTTCACTGCCCTCATCCTAATGATGGCGAATTTCTTTAGGCACATTTTCGATTACATTTTTATATACCACAAGTATGAAAAGTATTTCAAGGAAGAAATCATCTCTAAGCTCACTCCAGCATTATTTCCTAATCTAAACTACGACTTGGCTTTTGGAGATTTTTTTGAAAAGTTGAATCGAAGCATGCTGATTTTTAATCAGTCAGCTGAAAATTATGATTTCAAAATAAGCAGCCATTTCTACGGAGAAATTTCAGGTCAGGAAATTGAAGCGTATTCTTTCAGTACCACTGAATTTATATCAGGTATATATTACTGTGCAAAAATGTCAAAGCCAGTTGAGTCACCTATTTATATTGGTCCTCGGGTCAGCGGATTAGGCAAAAGTGCAGTAAGTTTGATATCCGCACTTCCCAATGCTTCAAAATTGTTACCCAGTTTACCTGAAATCTCTTTAAAGCTTCCTGAATTCGAAAATGTGTTTACCGTGTATTCCTCAGACGAAGAGACTGTGTTGGATGTCATAACTCCTTCAAAAATGGAAACCATCCTAAACATGGAAAAAGAAATGGATCATAGGACTTTATTTACTATGTCTTTTGTGGATGATGAGGTACATATCATTATGAGAACAATTCACTTTGCTACCTCCATCAGCCTGGGAAAAAGTATCCTGGATCCCAAAGCTGTCGAAGAAGTTTTTGCGCTTCTAATAAAACATGTGACTCAAATTAAATCACTGACTAGTTAGGATTTGCTAACAACCAGAGCAATCACTACCAACGTCAACAAGATTCCCGTATTTGTCATTTTCAAATTTGCAGCAACCTAGAATCAGATCTTTTAATTTGGTCCTGCCTCTCTGTACTCGAGATTTCAACCCAGTATATGACATACCTAATTGCTCTGCTAATTCTTTTTGAGGAATTCCAGCAATATCTGAGAGCAATAATGCTTCTTTATACTTCTCGGGAAGTTTTTTAATGAGAGGTCCTACACAAAAATTTGCAACGATTTCATTTAGTCTGTCTTCGCTTTCCTGTGGTTTATCAATTAAGAATTCTTCATTTTCATTAATCTGCCTGTGTCGATAGAAATCATTTATCGCGTTTCGTACAATAGCGATTAAATAATACTTAGAATTTTCACTGGTTTCAATCTTTTCCAGATTACTGTGAATCTTGATGAAGACTTCCTGAAGCAAATCATTAGTGTCATCTTCGTTCTTCAACTTAGATAATGCATAAGCTTTAAGCTTGTCATGAAACTCTTCCCATATTTCAAGAACTCTTGGATCCATTATATCTTTTTTATATCACACGAAAATGAACAGATAAAGACGCATAATTTCTCAATTAATTATATTTAAACAAACGGAGATAATAATGACAAATATCCATCTTGCTGCAAAAAACGAGGACATTGCTGAGACAGTACTGCTTCCTGGAGATCCATTGAGGGCAAAATATATTGCAGAAACATTTTTAGATGATCACTTCTGTTTCAATGAAATAAGAGGAATGTATGGATATAGTGGTTACTACAATGGGACAATGGTATCGGTGCAAGCAACTGGAATGGGAATTCCATCTACACTTATTTATTTGCATGAGCTGGCAAATTGTGGTGCTAAAAACTTGATAAGAGTAGGCACTTTTGGTAGTATCCAACCAGAAATTCAACTTGGTCAGGTAGTGGTTGCCATGGGAGCCTGTTCAGATTCTTCTATCCAGAAAAAGGTATTTGGTCAATCCGTATTCGCTCCAATTTGCGATTTCGAATTACTGGAAAAATGTGTCTCAAAAAGCAAAGAGCTGGGTATCTCCATCAAAGTAGGTAACATATTTAGCTCGGATAATTTTTACAATCCTGTTCCTGATTGGTGGAAGGTTTGGGCCGATCACGGTGTAATGGGAGCTGAAATGGAAAGCTATGCGATATATCAATTTGCCGCAAGAAATAAATTGAAAGGCCTTTCCATCCTCACAGCAAGCGATCACATTGTTGAAGGAACAATGACATCCCCTCAACAACGAGAAAAATCTTTCACGGATATGATGAAACTGGCTTTAGAGATAGCCTAATTCATTAGTTTCTCAATATCAGCACGGAAACGCTCTGTTAAATCTTCGGTAAAGGATTTGATTAGGTTTTCCTCCCTTTGATCTACAACTCCATTAGCAATTGCAATCTTATTCATCAGGTCTATGAATTCCTCATATTCGGCGGTAGGACCATATCCATGACAAAAGCTTATCACCTTATCATAAACGTCATTAACTGTGTGGTTATGCTCCAATTCGTAGTTGAATGACCATTTGATATTTGATGCCCATGGATGATCTTTTATAATTTCCTCAAGTGCTGTTAATTGTTCTTCGTGAATTATTCCATCTGCTTTCGTAACTGCATACAGTAATTCCCCGAGTGTGTCATAGAGACGTTCTTTGTTGGTCATAGTTTTAGATAGTGTATGTTTTAATAATGGTTGATGTAGAATGCCTACAAATATTTAAACGGGGAATTTTTAGAAGAGGTTATAGTGTTAGCTCCTGGTGAAAATATATCTGGTTAAAATGGGCAGAATGAGGATGATAAAGAAAAGGGTAATAAAAACAAAATTGTTAATGTTATTCAGATTAACTACTCTGAAACTTAGGGCAAGTGTCAATAGAAACAGCGAACTAATCAAAAGTGATAAGCAAGCTAGGAAATGTTGCATCCTTAAATACATTTTTTTAGCGCTGAATTCATTTAACTCTGTACCATAATTCAATGCTTCCGGTTTTCTGGCCAATAAAAACAAGACTAGCAACAGTACCATGCTTAAAGCAGGGACATACCATAATTTTGATTTGGAACCTATATGATCTATTTGACCTTCAAAGTTGATATGCAATGGGACTTCAGCAGAAACATTTCCATAATGCCACCAGACAAGTAAGAGGTGGATTAAGGTGACTGATAGACTGGCACTGAATATTGTCAATGCATTTTTGCCCATTTCTTGATTTTAACAAACTCCAAGCTTAAAGGTGTTAAATAGATAATCAATCCCGCTGCAATTGAGAAAAAGAAAGAGAAAATCCCATGATATAAAATAATAAAGAAATGAAAGGCTATGGCGAAAGGAAGTAACCTAAGTCTAATCCTTTTAGACATAGTAAAGGCAAGAAACAAGGTTAGCTCAAAGATCAAAACGGAGTAGGTAAGTAAGGTTACTGTGATATCATTCTTGAGAATTGGAAAGCTAATGGCCTCTAACCACGGTTGCATACCAAATACGCTATGTGAAAACCAATAGTATATCGCAGTACCGTTCATCCATTCAGTTACCACGAACTTTCCGGTTGCGGCATGTAGATAAATAATTGCAACTTGTAACCTGATTAAGGTATGAGAGAATAACCCAACCAAATTAAGTGGACTTCTTCGTTCAAATGCATGCCGGGACCAATGATTTGCCCTGGGATCTGTCAAACATAAAGGGATCAATAGAAATGTTAATACTGCTGCAATTTGATCACCTCCGTCAATGATTGCTGAGAAGAATACAAAGCTTATACTAATCCACCAATGTAGAAATGACGTAACCTGGGGTAAATAACCAAGTATTACAGCTAATAGAAACAAAATAGCCAGCCATTTCATGATTACCACATTCTCTGTTCCCAGGATTAGGAAAAAGTTATATTTATTCACCGGAGACATAGGGTTTAGCAGAGGGTTCAATATGGTGCCATCTGCTAACTGGGGCATTAAATAGCTGATTTTGTTTGATAGTAAGGTTAACAATGTTCCCATTGCTATCACAGATCTGGCTAATCCAATTACTGGTGTGTAGACATAGTTATGGGATGTCCAATTCTCCAGATATAATTCCAGCTGTTTTAGTTTTGACATGTGATATCAAGTTTTATAACTTTTGCAGGCATTTTTATTTTTTCAATCGAGTCAAGCCACGCCCATGGCACTGGTTCCTGAAACACCAGAACATATTGCCCACATAAAAGAGGATCAGAATATTCATTACTCACTTCGATCGAATTCTCAGGGATTTCACCAATAAGGTCCCTCTGATAATTCCATTCTGTATTGATATAATTCTCTTCGGGAATGTTCATTTTAAAGTACTGTAATTCAGACATGATTGCTGTGGACTTCCTTCTTAAGCCGAAAATGTTGTAATGACTTGAATGTTTGTGATTAACCCTTTTTAAGTCCCCATTGTCGTAATAATAAAGTACAACCTGAGCCTCTCTCGGGCTTCTTGTGAAAAATGCCCAGCCCTGAGGCAAGAACGTAAAAACTGATTTTTGAAAATCAATTTTTGTTCTTGAAGGATTAAAGGGTAATGAAGAAAACAGTACCTGAATGAAAACAAAGGCACCTAGACATAATATTAAAATAAATGTGATTGTATAGCGGTATCCAGACATCATTCAGGTATTGTTATTACTTTAATTGATATTAAAGAGAGTTTGCAATTTCATTGATCATTATTTCATACTCCAATGGATCGATTGATCTCGCATCGATCATCTCCTCAGGTACTGTTACAGCCAACCAAAGTGCTCCGGCAATTGCAACAGCAGCCAGTGCGGTCACAGCAACAGTATTATGTGCTGCCACAGCAAAATATACAACACAGACAATCGCAAGTGAGCAAGCTTCTTCTCTGCCACCAGAAATAATATTATTATTCAGTAATCTCTCGTATTCTGCTTTTCTTAATTCAATTTTTCCCTCATCGATCACACCGTCTGTCGTGATCAGCCCGCTTTCGATATCAGCAGTAATCTGTTCGTTAACAGCACTAATCTCAGGCATCACTTCTTTTAGACCCTCAAATACGAGCTTGGATCCTTCTTCCATTGCAGTTTTGATGATATGATGATTACTCGTATACATTGCCTCCTGGAAATCAGCAAAGAAATCGGGGCTATTTCGTTCTATTACTTCCACTAATTGGTTGATTTTAGTCTCTATATCTATCTGAGCTTCCTCTGATAGAGATTGAAACATTTCGTATTGGCTGCTTTGTGAACTAAGTTTCAGTGCATACTCACCGGTTGCAAAAAAGATACTTTTAAAAAGCTCCTTACCAGATATCGTTTCTGGTTGCTCTGTAGTTACCTCATTTGTACTACAAGCCGTAGTAAAAAATAACATTATTGCACATAACGGTATAGTTATGTAAGAACGCTGAGCAAATTTTCGAATTTGTAGTAGCATAGTCGTAATTAATTAGTTTGGTTAATAATAAATGATCTATGAAATTATTCCATTTTAAGAAAAATACAAACGTTTGTAAATAATTTTTTGCAAATAACGGTTGGTTGTTAGTTTGTGTTGTTTTTCACTCGTTGGTTCGAATATATTTGGTGCCACTCAAATTAAAATCTTATATTATTACTAAATCCGGGGGGTGGGGTTTTACAGATTCTCCTGTCGTATTTGTAATTATACAGTCAAACTGCCATGAAAAAATACTACTTACTATTACTGTTACTAACGGGACACATTTACATTCAGGCACAAAACATTGTTATAAATGATGATGGATCTTCCGCTGATGCCTCAGCTATTTTGGATTTGCAATCAGAGTCCAAAGGGTTCGTTGCGCCTAGAATGACCACTTCACAGAGAAATTCAATTTCTTCTCCAGCTACAGGTCTCGTTGTTTATGATACGGATATTGGAGCATATTATCAATATGATGGATCATCCTGGAAAGGATATACTCAAACTTCTTCCGGGACTGCATCAGGAGATGTTCCTTCAAATCCAAGCCTGGGAGATAAATACTACGATGAAACTGGTGGCGACCTTTATATCTATACTTCGGATGGATGGGCGGCTGTAGTAACTGGAACGGCGATGGAGACTCCTTATGGGGATATTTTAGATATTACTTTTGGTTCTTCCACTGGAAATAGCATTACTATTTCTTCATTTGAAACTGATGCTTCCTATGCAGGGTATGTTATTCTGGCTAACTCAGAGAATAGCTTTACTGATTTGACCAATGGTGACGATCAATATGAGAGCACTACTTATGCTAGTAATGGAGAGCAGGTAATTTTTGACGGCACTGCTTCTGAATCTTTAACAATTACTTTACTTATGGATCAATCTCAATATTACTTTAAGGTTGTTCCTTATACCGGTAGTAGAGTATACGATAATGGAGAGGCAACTCAAACTGCATCTACGAGTACTTGCACTACCGATAGCGAAACTGAATCAGAAATTTGTTTTAGCATAGAAGGGGATCTAAGAATTATTAGTTCGAATCAGGTTCCAACCCATTCTACAGGGGATTTTCCAAATTACGAAGGTCCTAGTGGAGAGGAATTTATTGCAACTCCCCATACCTCAGAAGTTGACTATACTCCATCATTGTCAGGAAGTACCACATACTTATATAATGAAACTGGAGGAGCAACTCCTAGCAATCCTAATTTCTGGAGATTCGGATTTGCTACCAATGGTATAGGTTATAACCCAATGGGACTAAAGCCATGGGAAAACCCTAATACAGGTGAAGAAAACTGGGAATGGCAGGAAGCGCTAATCGATGAGACTGATGGCAACATTGATATGTATGGTGCACATGTTACATCTGCAGGTAAATACCATTACCACGGTGATATTGTTGGACTTGCAGATGAAGATGGAACAAAGCACTCAGCAATTTATGGGTGGGCAGCAGATGGATATCCTATCTATTACAAATACGGCTACACAGATGCTAACGATCCAACCAGTGCGATAAAGGAATTGATTTCGAACTATGACCTTAAAAGTGGATCCAGAACTGGAACAGGAACCGGTGGAGAAGATTATCCTGATGGATCTTTTGATGGGACCTATATTCAGGACTATGAATGGACTGATGGTGATGGAGATTTAGATGAATGTAATGGTAGAACTGGTGTAACACCAGAATTTCCAGGAGGTACTTACTACTATGTAATTACATCGGACTTTCCAATTATTCCGAATTGCTTCAAGGGAACACCAAGTGATGATTTTAATATCGGGAGCTAATGAAGAAGATGTTTCTAATACTTTCAATGTTGTTTGTGGTTTTTGCAACACAGGCGCATGATCTGAAAATTGCATTTTTAGAAATCAAGGAGAATAACGGATCCATTTCAGCGGCACTGCGAGCGGACAGGGTTGAGATGCTAAAAGCTTTGGGTGCAGATCTTTCATTGGAATCTATCAATGATTACATCTCTACTCACATTAAGATAACTGCTGATAATAAGATTTTAGTTAAAGCGGTTTCATACGAATTAAAAGAGCAGGTAATTGAGATTAAATGTGCAGTCAAGGGACTTTCGCCGAAATCAGCCAAAATCACTGTTTGGAATACCGTTTTGCTAGATCAGGTTGAGGATCATGAAAATGTTGTCATTTTCAAATTACATGACAAAACAAGGTCATTCCGAATGAGCGAAAAAAGAAAAGAAATTATAGCCAAATACGATAATATCTAAATAGATACTACGATGAAAAATATTTTACAAATTGTATTAATACTAATATTTACAGGATTGGGAACTGCTGCTTTTTCCCAAAATGTTGGAATCAATGAAGATGGTTCAGATCCAGATGATTCAGCAATCCTGGATGTGAAATCTACTACCAAAGGATTTCTGGTGCCCAGAATGACAACTGCAGAAAGGACTGCAATTTCCACACCTGCTACTGGCTTAATTGTATATGACACAGAGTATGCTTCTCATTGGTATTACAATGGAACTCAATGGCAGATCATGGAGTTTATTGCAACTGGTGCTGACGCCAGTGATGTACCTACAAACCCATCAGAAGGTCAGCTTTACTATGATACTACTGGCGATAAGTTATTTGTATATGTAACCACCGGTTGGGCAGAGGTCACTATTGGCACACCTGCATCTTCTCCTTATTAATTATAAAGATTTGCACATGAAAATTTCAAATATTATTTGTGGAGGCTTGCTGTTGTTTTGTAATGTTGTTGCTGCTCAACACATAAAGGTTTCCTCAGGAACAAATATGACAATGTCCAGTAGTATCAATCTGGTGCTGAAAGACATATCATTGACAAATGAAGCAACTCTTGACGGAGATGCTGCAAATATTGTTGTGAATAATGGAGGTTCTGTTACCATTCAAACAAACAGCGACTTGTCTTTGAGCACCTTGGAAATCAGTGGTGCTGGTGGACAGGTTTATTTAGAAGGTGGATTCGATATAGATGATTTAACAGTTCCTTCCAATCACACGTCATATTTGTCGGATACTTCGAGCTTAACAGTCAACACTTCAATTACTAACACCGGTGATTTGGTCTTGGAATCAGGGGCTTCCTTGATATTAAAGTCAGATGTATCATCAATAAGTGATATCACGGTTTCAAGGATCACCACTTTTAATAGTTCAACAGGGAAGTACAGCATGGTCGGAGCGATGTTGAAGAGTAACGGCTTTTCAGTACTTGGTACTAACGCTCAAAGTTGGATTTGGGAATATGATGAGACGGAAGCTTATGGTTCTGATGGTTCGGCAAGGTTTAAGGCACCTAGTGAAAGCACTATGACAATGGGTAAAGGCTACTTTAGCGCATACACCGGAGATTCAAATGGAGAAATAACTTTTACAGGTACACCTCAATGGAAAAACCTGACATACGCCGTGACAAGAACTAGTAATATGGGTGATGCGGATGATGTAAAAGGCTTCAATTTGGTCGCAAATCCATTTACAAGTGCTATTGAATTTGATAGATTCATGAGTACAAACACGGGTGTTCTCGAAGAAGAGAGTATTTGGCTATGGGATGATATTGCGTCAGATGCCGGAGGAGGAACGAATGATGATTATGTAACAATCAATGACCTTGGGAATACCGATAGCAGAGGGGGCAGAGAAACGGATTGGGACGCTACAATGAATTCAGGTCAGGCGTTTTTTATTAAAGCCTCTACCAGTGATAATATCACATTTAACCAAGCCATGAAAACACATGATGGTAATGATGATGCTTCCTACTACCGTACTGAGAATATTGAGGTTGAGAAGTACTGGGTAGGAATTGAAACATCAGATGGAAGCTTTGTTGGAACAAATACACTTATTGGATTTCATCCAGACGCCACTATTGGTGCTGATAAGAAATTTGATGCTACTAAATATGGTGAAGCATTCAGTTTGTTTACTATCATAGATGAATCAAGATATGCGATACAAGGATTGCCTGATAATTGGACAACAGAGGTTGATTCTGATCAGCTGATTCAAATTGGTTATGTAGCTGAAGAAGAAGGAGAGTTTCAAATTTCGATACAGAGGACTGAATATCCTTCAGGCACCACATTATATCTCAACGATCATGAACTCATGATGTCAATAGAATTAACTGAAAAGTCTTACGCATTTTCAAGTGAAGCAGGAGTTTTCCACAATCGGTTTAGTTTAACGACTTCAGCAATTGATTTTACGGTAACAGAAACACCATTAATTGAAAAGGATATCCTGGTATATGGTACACAAGGAATGATCAATATCAAGAGTGGTTTGGAGGGAGAGTTGGTAATTATTTCCCTTGACGGTAAAAATCAACATTCAGAAATCTTAAATAAAGGTGAAGTGTCAATTCCTGTTATTCAATCTGGAGTTTATGTGGTGAGGTTAGAAACCATGTACGGAATCACTTCATATAAGGTACTGGTGGACTGACATTAGACATTTTAATAAAAAAAGGAAGGTGTAGGATGTTCTTACACCTTTTTTTGTGTTTAAGGTTAAGATGAAATCTGAATTGTGTACTAAATCTACTTTTAATGAGTTGACATTATACTTGTTAAATTAGTGCCATGTTAAAAGCTTTTAGGATTCTTATTGTTTCTATGTCCATTGTCATTCCCGACGAGGCAATATCTCAAGAAATTCCGGATATATCTGGAGAATGGAAAGGGATGGCAAGTGTAAGCATGGCAAATGACATAGAGATCAGGTACTCATTTGTTCAGGATGACTCATTAATTACTGGTTTCGGAATCAATAAAAGTTTAAATGGGAGAGATTCATCAAAATACCTGATTGAAGGATCTATTAGCGGTAATGAAATCATATTCACAGGGATCAAATTCGAATATAAAGTTGGACCAGGTTGTCTTTCTAAAGTAACATTTCGCTTTCCTCCATCAAATAGTGATAAGCTCATTGGAAGATGGTCTGGTGATTGGAGCATTAAGACATGTCCTCCAGGTTCAGGGGGAGAGTTGGTGGTATTCAGGAATCAACCTGTAGTTGAGGATGAGCCCGACATTAGTAATACTACTGTTGTAAATAATGAATTAGGAGAAGCACTGGTTTCTGAATTGAAGAATAGAAAGTATTATGCACTCATTATAGGAATTAACGACTACTCGGATAGTGAAATTCAGGATCTTGGCAATCCATTATCTGATGCGAAATCTCTTCGAGATGTTTTGGTTAATTCGTATAATTTCTTGCCAGAGAATACTACTTTGCTTCAAAACCCAACTCGAGATCAAATCATTGATCAGTTTGATGAACTCTCGGATAAATTGACTTCCAGGGATCAATTGTTGATTTTTTATGCAGGTCATGGCATCTGGGATAAAAGAATAAAACAAGGTTATTGGCTCCCGTCCGATGCATCAAAAAGTTCCAAATCAAGGTGGTTATCAAACAGTACAATTAGAGATTATGTAGGAGGTATTAGGAGTAAACATACTTTGTTAATCAGTGATGCATGTTTCAGCGGGGGCATTTTTAGGGAACGAGGATTATCAATGGAAAATAGTAATGCATTGCTCCAATTGTATAATCTGACCAGCAGAAAAGCAATTACAAGTGGAACGCTAACAACTGTCCCGGATGAAAGTGTTTTCATTGAATACCTGATAAAGCAGCTGAAACAGAATTCAAGCAAACTCTTATCTGCTGAAGAATTGTACCGTTCTTTTAGAATTGCTGTCATCAATAATAGTGTCAATGGTCAGGTACCTCAATATGGTGCAATTGGGCAAGTAGGGGACGAAGGAGGGGATTTTATTTTTCTGAAGACTGATTAATTGCAAATTAGTAGCCCCGGCAGGAATCGAATCGGAACGCCGACCCGGCTGCATCTAAATTTTAAGAAACTTCAGTGATGTGGAGTAATAAGAGAAGCAGTCAAAAGCTGCTTCAACTTGTAGTCCCGGCAGGAATCGAATCGGAACGCCGACCCGGCCACATCTAAATTTTAAGAAACTTCTGTGATGTGGAGTAATAAGAGAAGCAGTCAAAAGCTGCTTCAACTTGTAGTCCCGGCAGGAATCGAATCGGAACGCCGACCCGGCTACATCTAAATTTTAAGAAACTTCTGTGATGTGGAGTAATAAGAGAAGCAGTCAAAAGCTGCTTCAACTTGTAGTCCCGGCAGGAATCGAACCTGCATCTAAAGTTTAGGAAACTTCTATTCTATCCATTGAACTACGGGACCATTTCTTAATTGCTAGTCAAATTTAGTTAGAATTGGAGAATCGAAAAGTCGATCTGACCTGCATCTAAAGTTTAGGAAACTTTGCGGGCGGCCAGCCTATTCTATCCATTGAACTACGGGACCATTTCTTAATTCCTAGTCAAATTTAGTTAGAATTGGAGAATCGAAAAGTCGATCTGACCTGCATCTAAAGTTTAGGAAACTTTGCGGGCGGCCAGCCTACTCTATCCATTGAACTACGGGACCAAAATGAAATGGACTTGTTGAATTCCATTTTTAAAGGATTGTAAAAATAGTATTCCTGGTCGCAATGAGGTAACTTTTCGCTTATTTTTTGTAGCCAATCCTCTACTTCTATATTCGTTGAATTAAATTCCTGAGATTATTTTTAGCAATATGAGATATCTATTTTTATCACTGATAGCATTTACATTAAGTTTTAATACTATGGCTCAATCAAATAGCGAACTACCATATAGTCAAATACCTGATTATCCTGAAAAGTATTCTGCGGGTACCGTCCTTTCCAGAATGGTTGATGGGTTAGGGTTTAGGTATTATTGGGCTACTGATAGTTTGAGAGAGGAAGATCTGAATTGGAAACCTAACGAAGAGGCCAGAACTACTCTTGAAACTATAGGTCATATTTATGGATTGACTAATGTGATTGTAAACGCAACACTAAAAAAGCCAAATATTCGTCCATCTGTTGATGAAAATTTATCTTTTGAGGAGTTGAGGGCAAAAACACTCAATAATTTAAAAACCGCAAGCGAAATTCTTCTTAGGAGCAGTGAAGAAGATATCGAATCCTTTATGTTGGTTTTTGAAAGCCCAAGAGGCACCTCGGAATATCCATTCTGGAACAACATCAATGGTCCGATAGCAGATGCTATATGGCATGTTGGACAAGTAGTTTCTTTTAGAAGATCATCCGGAAATCCGTTTAATTCTAAAGTGAGTGTATTTAATGGAAGACTGAGAGATTAGTCACCTCAATCTTCCAATAAACCTTTATTCATATTTTAATGTATCCACTGGGTTAATTAATGATGCTTTCATAGCGTGATAAGCAATTGTGACTGTGGAAATCAAAAACGTGATTAACCCAGCAATTATGAATGGCCAAATTTGCATATCGATTCGGTATGCAAATCCACTTAGCCACTGATCTAGCATTAGATACGCAATTGGAATAGCAACCACAAAGGCAATTAGAATCAGGATCATGAATTCCTTTGAAAGTAGATAAAGGATCTGAGATGTTTTTATGCCTAATACCTTTCTAACACCTATCTCCTTAGTTCTTTGTTCTACACTAAATGTAGCTAATCCAAATAGTCCCAAACATGCAACTACGATTGCTAATGCTGAAAATATGATGGTAACACTGCTTAATTTTTGCTCCGTTTTATAGGAGTCATTTAGCCGATCTTCAAGGAAAAAATAATCAAATGGCCTGTTTGGAAGGACTGATGTCCATGCTGCCTCAAGGTCATTAGATGCCTCCCCAATATTGTTGCCATCAACTTTTACAGCTACATATTTGATAAATAGGTTGAAAGCTCCAGGAAAGGTGTTCAAGCTCAGGACAAAAGGGCCAATTGGGTGATGTTTGGAAACAAAATTATAATCCTCAACTACTCCAACAACTTGTCCTCTTAGCTGCCCTCTATAATAGAATCGTTTTCCAACAGCTTCTTCGGCACTTGCCCAACCCATAGTTTGTACCATTTTTTCGTTGATGATTAAAGCCAGGGAATCGTCTGTTTGTATGGTTTGATCGTAATCTCGACCTGCTGCCATTTCAATGTTCATTGTTTTGGTGAAGTCATGTCGAATATGGAAATGTGGGAACGGTTTAGATACATCCATTCCTTCGAATTGGTAATTGTTAACCTGATGCTTGGCCCCAACAATTTCTTCGACTGCAGTGATGGATTTTACACGTGGGCTTTGTAAAGCCCTTGTTTTAAAGGTCTCATAATGTTCACCCATTTGCGAGCGAATCACAGGAATCATCAATACATTTTCCTGATCAAAGCCAGTTTCCTGGTTTTGTAAATGCTGTAGCTGAGCCACAGCGAAAAATGTTCCAATAATCAGTATGATTGAAATCGAAAACTGTGCAGTCACCAGTATTCTTCTGAAGTTTAATCCACTGGTTTTGAAGTGAGCATTTTTAAGAACTAAAACAGTATTGAATGAGGATAAAACAAACGCAGGATAAAATCCGGAAAGTAACCCGACCACCAAAGTCACAGAAATAATCCCAACTAAAAACTGAGGCCCGAAGAGCGCTGAGAATAGTATATTCTTTTCGGTTAAAACATTAAAAGAAGGTAAGATTAAACCAACAATCACTAGAGCTATTGCCAGGGAAAAGTAGGTCATTAAAACTGACTCAAAAATGAACTGATTTATCAATTGAGATTTAGCACTTCCTAGGGACTTTCGTACTCCCACTTCTTTAGCTCGTTTACTTGCTCTTGCAGTACTTAGGTTGATGAAGTTTATTCCTGCAATGATCAAAACAAAAACAGCTACGGCTCCAAATATGTAAATAGTTTTAATGTCACTATTTGCCTGTATTTCATAATCAAGTTTTGATTGTAAATGGATCTCTTCAATAGGTTGAAGTTCCAGCTCGACATCATCCACAATGAATGATGGAAAATATTTCTGTACAAAATCCGGAAACTGTTCTTCTAATTGCTCTTTGGTTGTATTCTCTTCAAGCAATACATAGGTCCAACACGGATTCCAATACCAGGTTCTTGGGTAACCACCATTATACCAGTGTTTCAAACTAGAAAATGAAATGATGAAGTCAAATTGAAAATGAGCATTTGATGGAGAGTCTTCCATAACTCCAGCAACCAACAAATTTTGCTGTCCTTGAAACTCAAGAAATTTGCCCATTGGATCTTCATTGGCAAAGTACTTTTCAGCCATTGATTTTGTTAAAAGAATAGATCCAGGCTGATTTAATGCTGTTTCCTTGTCTCCACTTAGAAGTTTGAAATCAAAGACTTTAAAGAATGTAGAATCAGCAAAAAATGCTCTTGACTCATTGAAGGCCTTGTCCTGTTCTTTGTTGGCTAATGCCAATGTTGGAGATTGGAAATTAAAAAGCCTGACTACATGTTCGATCTGTCTTGGGAAATCATTTTTTAATGTAGGTCCAGCTGGAAAAGGTTGACTTGCAGAGTGTTCTCCAACACCTTCACTTTCGAAATGCTCTAGAACCCTATAGATTCTGTGTGATTTGGAGTGAAATTGGTCATAGCTCAATTCATCGCTGATGTAGAGCAGAATAAGTAATGAACACGCCAGGCCTATTGCTAACCCTACCACATTCAACATAGAATAAACTTTTTGCCGAAGGAAGTTCCTGTAAGTAACCTTGAAATAATTTTTGAACATCGCTATTTGATTTGAGTTGACACTTTTTCTTTTCATTGCAAATGGCCGACACAACCCCAAAACATCTACCAGAAAAAAGAAATCAGCTTTGAATTTGCTTTGGGTTTTGATTCTCTCCTCGTATAATTCGTATACATCACCTCTTAATATTTCTATCTGTTCTTCATGGCAGAACCAGCCTAGAAATCTATCGGGCCATGACGGAGGAGAATATTTTAGGTCCTTTTTACTCATTACTCAGACCTAGCTTGGGTAAAGTGTGATACAGGTTGGATCTTAGCTCAAAGGATTGGTCAAGAGCCTTTCTTCCAAATGCGGTGATACTATAAAATCTCTTTCTTCTTCCTCCACGTTCTTTTGTAGCACCTCCTTCAAATGACTCAACGAATCCTTTTTTCTCTAATCGATTTAAGGCTGAATGTAAGGCTCCAATACTTGGTTTCCTTCCAGTGGTATCTTTTAACTGCTCCTTGATTGAAATACTGTAAGCATCATCTTTTAGATTGCCAATAATCAGCAAAACCAATTCTTCAAATTCACCAAGTTGTGTGTATTTCATAAGTTGTGTTTGGAATAAATACGGGACTAAATATTATTAGTTTCCTAAATGTATAAATAATAAAAATGTCAATAACCAGCTCAAATGGGGAAGAAAAGTTATTCCTCGTAAGAGTTGAACGTTTCGTTCATTACATAATTTGGGTAGATCGTTTTGTGAACTTTCTGTACCTCATGGAATATGAAGTCTCTGAATTCATTGATATGATTCTTATCAAGAGCACTCAAGAACACTGATAAATTCTGCTTATTAAATTTGCTTTTAGAGATATCATACGGGAATCCATTCATGCTTTCAATGTCCTCTTCTGGATTTACTTCGATCGCATCTATTTTATTGTAAATTTTGATGGTTTTTATCTCGGCTGCTCCAATTTCTTTTAATGTATTGTCTACAACCTGCATATGTTCTTCATAGGCTGGGTTTGAGACATCAACAACATGCAATAAGATATCCGCTTCCTTCACCTCGTCTAAGGTTGATTTAAAAGATTCAATAAGGTTATGAGGTAGTTTCCTGATAAAACCAACAGTGTCAGATAATAAAAATGGAATTTGATTAATTACAACTTTTCTAACAGTGGAATCGACAGTTGCAAATAGCTCATCTTTTGCATAAACCTGTTCTTTACTAAGCTTCCGCATCAAAGTAGACTTTCCGGCATTGGTATAACCAACAAGCGCTACACGAACCACATTACTACGTGATTTACGTCTGGTAGCACTTTGCTTCTCAATCTTCTCGAGTTTCTTTTTTAGTACAGTTATTTGATCTCTAATAATCCTTCTATCTGTCTCAATTTCTTTCTCTCCTGCTCCACCTCTTGTTCCGGTTCCTCCTCTTTGTCTTTCAAGGTGCGTCCACATACGAGTCAATCGTGGCATGAGGTATTGAAACCTCGCAAGCTCCACCTGTGTTTTTGCCTGGGCCGTTTGAGCTCTTTTTAAGAAAATATCCAGTATCAGTAAACTGCGATCGTATATTTTTAATTTAAGCTCCTTTTCCAGGTTTCTCAATTGAGATGGGCTTAGGTCATCATCAAAAATGATGCAATCCGCCTGCTCTGCTTTTGAGAATTCTTTGACTTCATCCAGTTTACCTTTGCCTATAAATGTGCGTCTATCTGGTGCATCTAGCTTCTGGGTGAAAATCCCTTTTGTGTCGATATCCAAAGTCTGAGCCAGAAATTCTAGTTCATCTAAGTATTCACGTGTTTTCTCATCAGCTTGTCCCTTTGGAACAAGTGCCACCAACACTGCTTTCTCGTTTTTTTTCTTCGTTTCTATCAAAATCCCTACTTGATGATGTGAATTCTGCAAAATTAGTCTAAAGAATTGGTAGGTTGGCCGATATTATTGGCTAAATCACAAAAAATCCCAATATCTTTACAATACCAAATTCGCTACGACACTATATTTTTTGAACCACACATTTCCGGGTTTCTTAAGTAGAGAAAGTTTTAGCGTTGTGCTTGGGTTGGGACTTAAAAAGAAACTATTTAAAGGATCATGAAGGTAGGAATCGCTATTAATACCTCGTGGAATATTTACAATTTTCGTATTGATCTTGTCAAGAGACTTTTAGAATTAGGGCATGAGGTGTTGACTATTGCTCCTAATGATGAATATACCTCCAGGCTAATTGAGATGGGATGTTGTCATAGATCAATACAATTGGAGAATAGTGGTCTAAACCCATTAAAAGACCTACAATACCTTAAGAATTTTCGTTTGATCTTATCAGAGGAGAAGCCAGACATTGTTTTGTCCTATACCATAAAGCCAAACATATATGGGACCCTGGCTTGTAAGAAGGAGAATATTCCGGTAATCAATAATGTTAGTGGTTTGGGCACAACATTTCTATGGAATAAGCTGATGAAAACATTTATTGTCGGTTTATACAGATATGCTTTCCGGAAATCAGATTTTATATTTTTTCAAAACCAGGATGATAAAAAGCTATTCTTGGATGAAGTTAAGATTGATGTGAGCAAAACTGGTTTATTACCAGGTTCTGGTATAAATGTTGACTTCTTTAGTTCCTATGATGTTCAACGAAGCGATGGGCCATTTACATTTTTAATGATTTCCCGATTACTCATTGATAAGGGAGTTATGGAATATTGTGAAGCGGCTAAAAATTTGAAACATACACATCATGACGTTAAGTTTCTTCTATTGGGAAAAAGGGACCCTGGGCATAAGAGGTCTGTTGATTTGGATAAGTTTGATCAGTATCTCAAGGATGGAGTAGTGGAATTTCTAGGTACTTCTGATGATGTTAGGGAATTTATTGCAAAAAGTGATTGTGTAGTTTTACCAAGCTATAGGGAAGGAACTCCCAGAACTCTTCTTGAAGCAGCTTGCATGAGCAAGCCATTAGTGGCAACAAATGTACCAGGCTGCAAAAATGTGGTAATTGATAACTATAATGGTTTTCTTTGCAACCCAAGAGACTCACAAGATCTTGCAGATGCAATGTCTAAAATGCTTCTCTCTGCTGAATCCCAACTGAAACAGTTCGGTGAAAATAGCAATCTGCTTGCAACGGAAAAATTTGATGTGGAAATAGTTATCGAAAAGTACTTCGATGAAATTAATAGTATTGTGCCTGGAGCTAACTTGGTCTCAAAGAAGTCACTAGTATCAAATTAAATGACGGAAAGATTGAAAAACTTTGAATACATCGGAATTTCTGTAAATGTCAATCGATTGATTAGATCAACATTATCGTTTTGTGTTTTATTATTGTTTTTTACTTCCTGTAAGATGTATAAGCAGGATTTGATGTTCCAATTAGATTCTGATTTTTCTGAGAATGATCTGACACAAGCAGTGATTAAAGCTGAAAAAAATTACGTCATTCAAAAGAATGATTATTTAAGAATTGACGTTTTTACAAATGGAGGAGAGCGAATAATTGATCCGAATTTTGAATTGATGCAGCAAGGGGGGGCCATGCTTGCTAATCAGCAGAATGGATTAAGAGATTTTCAATACCTCTTGCAAGAAGATGGCATGGTAAAGTTACCAATTATAGGCGTTGTACCTCTTGATGGTTTGACGATCTTTGAGGCCGAAGCAAAATTGGAGCAATTGTACAATCAGTATTACAAAGGGACTTTTGTGAAACTTCAATTTGTTAATAAGAGAGTAATTGTACTTGGAGCAAATGGAGGTCAGGTGATTCCTTTGGTAAATGAGAAAATGAGTCTGCTGGAAATTATTGCTCTATCTGGAGGTGTCAATGCAAACGCAAAAGCGCAAAATGTGAGGTTGATCAGAGGACCATATAATGACCCTAAAGTTTTTCAAATTGACTTGAGTAATGTCTCTTCAATTAAAACTGGACTGAAAGCTGTGGAACCTGGGGATGTGATATATATTGAGCCATGGAAAAGGCCTGTTCAACAAGGTTTGAGGGATGCCTCACCAATCATTGGTATAATATCAAGTGTCCTAACACTTTATTTGGTAATTCAAAATCTTTAAAAAGTGTCGGAAGGTTATATAGATAGTGGTAATGATTTGTTTTCCAGTTTGGACCTGGGAAAAGTAAAGCTAATACTGAAAAAAAGTATAATATGGGTTGCTCTCATCCTAATCCTGACTAACTCATTGGCATACTTGTATTTAAGGTACACAAAGCCAATCTACGAATCAGAATCAATTATTAAACTTGAAGTGGAAAGTGAGGCAGCTATTCTTGGTATTTCAAACCCCGCGTTGGGTACCAACATTAGCGGCCTGAGCGGAGAGATTGAACTACTAAAATCCAAATTGTTTTTTACGAGAGTATCCAATGTGATCAACTACAATGTTGCATACTACTACTATGGTAGGTATTTAACAGATGAACGTTACAATAATTCTCCATTTGAGGTCAGTTTTAAAGTCTTGGATCCTTCTGTGTATGATAAGCCGATAGATTTGGAAATCATAGATTCTGAAAGTTACATTCTAACGTACCAATATGCTGGTAGAGAAAATAAAGCTCAGTACAAGTTTGGGGATGCGATATCTTCAGGGCCATTTAATCTCCTTATTGATAAGACAGAATATTATGACAAAGATTCAGGTCCAGGAAGATACTATTTTGTGCTGAACAGTCAACAGAGTGTTATTAACTACTTGAAGTCTAATGTATCAGTTACACCTGAAAACTTTAACGCCAAAACGATTAAAATTTCTCTTCGAGATCATAATAAGTACAAGGCCAGAGATTTTATCATGGCTATTGACACTCTTTATTTATTTTATACAAAAGAAGCAACGAATCAGGCATTAAATCAAAAAATTGAGTTTCTTGAGAAATTAATTGATCAAACAAATGACAGATTGGAAGGGTTTGAAGATTACTTTGAAAACTTCACAATAGAAAACAGAACTACAAGCCTACAAAATGATCTCAATAAAACGATATCTCTATTAGAGTCCCTGGATTCTCAAAGGTTTCATCTTAAAACCAATCTCTCAAACATTCAACTTATTGAGAACCAACTTAACTCGGAGGGGATACCATTATTTAACCCATTTGTGGCTAGAGAAATGCCAACCGTCATATACTCGGCAATTGAGGAGTACAGCAAAATTATTGGAGAAAGAGAATTGAAATTGAGCTCTTACAATGAGAATACATTAGTGATTCAAAGACTTGATCAAAAGTTGGAAGAAATAGAAAGAAATCTGGTTGAATTAGTTGATGAGTATAGGCAAGTAACCAGAGAAAATATCTCCGAATTGGATGCCAGAAAGGCTCGTCTAGAAGGGTCATTTGTTGAGCTTCCATCAATGGGTACTGAATACAATAAAAATAAAAGAGTTTACGCATTGCAGGAGGACTTTTTACTCTCTCTTCGACAGAGTAAAATGGAATTAGAAATAACTGAAGCGGGAACTGTCAATAAATCGGTGATCCTGGCAAGTGCCTCTCTTCCGATTTCTCCAATTCATCCCAAGAACTTACTAATACATTCTGTTGGGTTTATCATGGGATTAATGCTTTCTCTGTTGTTAGTAGTGGGCAAATTTTTATTGAATAATAGGATTACAAGCCTGAAGGAGCTCGACAGTATCGTTTCTGTACCAGTCTTGGGAGGAATACCTGCATATCAAAAAGGAAAATTACCTCACGCAAAACTAATTATTGATGAAAATCCAAAGTCATCTGTCAGCGAATCATTAAGAGCGATTCGGACTAATATGGAGTTTCTTAATGGCTCGGGCCAAAACCATGTTATAGCAGTGACTTCCACGGTGAGTGGAGAAGGTAAAACTTTTGTTGGTGTCAATCTTGCAGGTATAATGGCTTTTTCCAAACAGAAAGTGTGTGTTGTAGATTTGGACATGAGAAAACCAAAAATTGGTTTAGCTTTTGGTCAGAACGGTTCTGAAAAAGAAAAAGAAGAGATTGGTGTAAGCACAATCCTGATCAATAAATATGATTACAAAGAGGGGATAAGAAAGACTAATCTCCCAACTCTGGATTATATACCAGCAGGACCAATACCTCCTAATCCATCAGAGCTACTGCTTTCAAAAGGCTTTGAGAATCTAGTTAACAATCTGAAGAAAGATTATGATATTGTAGTGTTAGATACTCCACCTGTAGGTTTAGTGACCGATGGAATTCTAGCTATGAAAAGTGCCGATTTGCAAATTTATGTTTTGCGTTCAGATTATTCTAAAAGGGAATATGTCAATACATTGAATGATCTCAAGAAATTGAATAAATTTAAAAACCTAACAGTCATATTTAACTCATTAGGTGATGGAATGGGCTATGGCTATGGTTACGGCAAAGGGTATAGTGATGGTTATTACGAGGACCTTAAACCACAAAATAAATTTCATTCATTGATTAAGTTTTTCACTTGGTAAATTGATTAAATTTTTCTCTCCTAAGAAAGTAAATGATTTAAGAGTTGATCTTCATTCTCACTTAATACCTGGAATTGATGACGGTGTGAAATCAATTGATGAATCCGTGAAAATCCTCAAAGAGTTGTCTAAAATTGGGATTCAAAAAGTAGTTACGACACCCCATATTGCTCAAGAGTTTTACAGCAATACCCCACAAATAATTAATGAAGGACTTAATGAGGTTAGGAAAGCAATTGAAAAAGAGGGAATACCACTGATAATTGAAGCTGCTGCTGAATATTACATTGATAGCGATTTTTTGAGGAAGGTTAATGATTCTGAGGAGTTATTAACTTTTGGAGATAGAAACATCTTGGTGGAGACACCCTTCATCAATAAACCTCATTTTTTTGAAGAAGCAATATTTTCACTCACATCCAATGGGTATAAACCTGTCTTAGCTCATCCGGAACGATATGATTTTATACAAAACGACACTGACTACTTAATAAAACTCAAGGAGCTTGGAGTGCTATTTCAGGTTACTGCAAGTTCTTTTATGGGGTACTATTCCAAGGCGGCAAAAAAAGTGGCTGAAAAAATGTTGCAAAATAAATTAATAGATTTTTTAGGTTCAGATATCCATCGAATGAGCCATTGCGAGACTTTCATAAGGTTCAGACAATCAAATAAATATAGGAAGTGTCTTAAATTGAACCTCTTAAACGACCAGCTGCTCAGCTAGTTATTCGTGTGGAAAACTTTTGGATTTGGGAATGCATTTGATAGTATAAAAGTTATATATTGAAGAAACTACTTACATCTAACAACGGTTAGGTAAAGTTTACGTTCCTTATTTTTTGACTAACAAATTTTATATGGCTGAGAATTTCAAAAAAAGAGAAGAGAAGGAGTTGATCAGGAAGTTTGAAGACTATGTTAAACAAAATGCCAGCTATTATTTTGAAGAAGAAGAATATGTAAAAATCATTGAGTACTATCTGGAAAATGACCATTTAAACCAGGCCCTAAAGGCTGCCGATCTTGGTATTAACCAATATCCATACTCGGTGGATATGATATTGGATAAATCCCATGTTTTAATCAGACTTCAACAATTTGAGGATGCACTTGAATTGTTAAATAAAGCTGAAAATTTTCAGCCTAACGACGCAGAGATTTTATTGCAACAAGGGAGTATATACTCATTGCAAGGGGAATTTGAATTAGCAATTCAGAAATTCGAAAGAGCCTTGGAAATGGCTGAAGACAAAGATGAAATCTATTACAACATAGGGTTCGCTTTTCAAAGTATGTCTGCCTACCAGGATGCTGTTAAGTTCTACAAGAAGGCGATTGAATTCAATATCAATAATGAAAACGCATTGTACGAACTTGCTTACTGTTTGGATATATCCGGTGAGTTAGAAAGTAGTCTTGAGTACTATAAAAAATTTATAGACAAGGATCCATATTCCGAGTATGCATGGTATAATCTCGGTATCGTTTATAATAAGCTTAATCAATTTGAAAAAGCTATAGACTCGTATGAGTTTGCCTTAGCGATAGATGATGAGTTCAGTTCCGCCTATTTCAATATGGGTAATGCATATATGAATCTGGAGGATTTTGAAAAGGCCCTGGAATCATATAAGAGCACACTTGAAATAGAAGGTGCCAGCGCTGAAATATATTGTTGTTTAGGCGCAGCATATGAGAAATTAAATCATTTTGACATAGGTATAAGATACTACCAGAAAGCTGGGAAACTAGATCAATTTTACGATGAAGCCTGGTATGGAATAGGTGTTTGTATGTCTCTTCAGGAAAAGTGGTATGAGGCAGTACATTTCTTTAAGAAAGCATTAAAAATAGACATTGAAAACGCGTCTTATTGGAAGGCAGTTGCAGAAGCAGAATTCAAAGTTGGTAATATCGTGTCGAGCCTTGAAGCATTTCAACAAGCGGCAGAATTACTGCCTTCTGAAGAAGAAATCTGGCTTGGTTGGTCCTTAATTTATTTTGAGCAAGGCGAGTATGCAAAGGCGTTTGAGGTAATTCAGTCTGGTTTGGATGAATGCAGTGAAAGTGCGATTATGTATTATCGAGCAGTGGTATATCTTATTAATATGGGTAAATACAATGAGGCTTTCATCTATTTAGAAAACGCCTTGGTTCTTGATTTTGAAAAACATGTCATCCTGTTTGATTTCTTTCCTAAATTGGAAACGCAAAAGGCATTATTCAAAATTATTGAGCAGTACAGACAGGATAAAATTTAGAATGAATCAATAATTCTTAGCACAAATTCAATTTTTCTTCTTCAATATCCTCTAATAATAGTATTTTCGCGACAACATTTTGATCCATACCTTGGGGTGTGTGGATTTTGGAAGAAACTATAATAAGATGAACTACAACCTTAATGACATTCCTGAGAGGACAGTGAAACCTAGGCAAACAGGTTTTACAATGGTAATGGATAAAGGACTTAGTCTGAGAAGCGCAGAGGATTTAGTTGAAACTTGCGGTGACTATGTTGATATCATTAAACTGGGATGGGCTACATCATTCGTTACAGCTAAACTAGAGGAAAAACTAAAGATCTATAAAGATGCTGGTATTCCTGTTTACTTTGGAGGAACGTTATTTGAGGCATTCATCGTAAGAAATCAATTTGACGATTACCGCAGAACAATTGACAAATTCGGGTTGGAACATGCTGAAGTTTCGGATGGCTCAATTGAATTGGATCACGACAAAAAGTGTGAGTACGTAAATATACTTTCAAAACAAGTAACAGTTCTTTCTGAAGTTGGATCAAAAGACGCAGAAAAAATCATTCCTCCTTATCAATGGATTCAGTTGATGCAAAAGGAACTGGATGCCGGAGCATGGAAAGTAATTGGTGAAGCAAGAGAAAGTGGGAATGTAGGTCTATTCAGGTCTTCAGGAGAAGTAAGGTCAGGTTTGGTGCAGGAAATCTTGACAAAGATCCCAATGGAGAAAATCATTTGGGAGGCACCACAAAAAGCACAGCAGGTTTGGTTCATCAAATTATGTGGAACAAATGTGAACCTTGGAAACATTGCTCCAAATGAGGTTATCCCACTAGAAACTATCAGATTAGGACTTAGAGGTGATACATTTAGTCACTTCCTAAATGGAAACAAATAGATAGAATGCGGTCACTTAAAGACTATTCTCTCATTTTTTTTAAAGGTATGGCAATGGGTGGTGCTGATGTTATTCCTGGAGTATCCGGGGGAACAATAGCATTCATTACTGGGATTTATGAAGAGCTACTTTCTTCAATCAGTAAAATTGATTTGAATACCTTTAAAAACCTATTCCTGGGGAATTTCAAATTGTTTTGGACTCAGATCAATGGGAATTTCCTTTTGTCAATACTACTTGGAATTCTTGTTAGTGTATTCAGTCTTATGCGTTTTATAAAATTCGCCATGGCTGAATTTCCAATTCCATTGTGGAGTTTCTTTTTTGGTCTGATAATAATCTCAGCCTTCTCCGTTGCAAAAGAAATCAAGCAATGGAGAATAATTGATGTGGTATCAATTGTTGTTGGAATCGTAGTTGCTCTATTTATCACTTCCTCAACCCCAACCACTACGACTGATGCATGGTGGTTTGTATTCATAACGGGTATGGTGGCCATATGTGCCATGATACTTCCAGGAGTTAGTGGATCTTTCATATTACTGATTTTTGGAAAATACATGTATATCCTAACTGCGGTTTCCAATTTTGACATTGCAGTGGTTTCCATTTTCGGTGCTGGATGTATCGTTGGACTGCTTGGATTCTCAAGAGTTGTTTCCTGGCTTTTGAAAAACTTCCATAATCCTACAATCGCCATTCTATCAGGATTTATGATTGGTTCTTTGTATAAAATTTGGCCCTGGAGAGAGGTTGTTGAATTTAGAGTAGATTCCGAAGGTCATCAGGTTCCATTTATTGAAAGAAATATCCTTCCTGACGCATATCAGGAAATTACAGGTAATAACCCTCAAATTCTTTTTGCTCTTCTTTTCTTTGCTCTGGGAGTAATAATTGTAGTGCTGATAGAAAAAATAGCTTTCAGATTAGCTCAACTTAGAAAAAAATGAGTTCTGAAAAACTATACGGATTAATAGGGCACCCTCTTAGTCATTCGTTTTCAAAGAAGTATTTTACAGAAAAATTTGGAAAAGAAGGTATAGCTAATTGCAGCTACGAACTATTTGACTTGGAAAGTGTTGATGAGCTAAGTGAATTACTAGATCAAAATTCAAACCTGCAGGGATTCAACATAACAATCCCGTATAAACAGGAAGTATTCCCCTTTTTGGATGATATAGAAGACAATGCTCGTAAAATTGGGGCTGTTAATGTTGTGAAAATTGAAGGCTCAATTCTGAAAGGATACAATTCTGACTACTATGGTTTTAGATCTTCGCTAGAGAAATGGGTCGGAAATCAGCCTTTGACCGGAGCATTGATTCTTGGAACTGGAGGAGCATCCAAGGCCATCAAATGTGCTTTGGAAGATCTAAATGTACCAGTACAATATGTTTCAAGGAAGGCCGGAGAAAATATTATTACCTATGCTGATCTGAAAGCTGATAATAGTATTCTTAGTTCCAACAACCTTATTGTTAATTGCACTCCACTTGGAACTTTCCCAAACACAGATGCTTGTCCCGACATTCCATACGAGAAACTCACTGAATCACATTTTTTATACGATTTGGTATACAACCCGGAACAAACTACGTTTATGAAGAAGGGTTTGGCCTATTCTGCTAAAGTAAAAAATGGATATGAGATGCTTGTTTTACAAGCAGAAAAGTCCTGGGAAATCTGGAATGGTTAGATCTTATTATTGATCTTTACAATACATCTTAATTAAGCATTTTCATGGATTTTAAATTGAGTTCAGAGTTTGATCCAACAGGCGATCAACCTGGTGCGATTGATCAACTTGTAGAAGGTTTGCAAAATGGTGAACCAGCCCAGACACTTTTAGGAGTAACTGGTTCTGGTAAAACTTTTACCATAGCAAATGTGGTTTCGAAGATCAATAAGCCAACCTTGGTATTATGCCACAATAAAACCCTGGCAGCTCAATTGTATGGAGAGTTTAAGACATTTTTCCCTGATAATGCAGTGGAATACTTTATATCATACTACGACTATTATCAGCCCGAGGCGTTTATCCCTACTACCAACCTTTATATAGAAAAGGATCTATCAATTAATGAGGAAATAGAAAAGCTTAGACTTAGTGCGTCTTCTGCACTTCTAACAGGAAGAAACGATGTGATAGTAGTAGCTTCAGTTTCCTGCATTTACGGTATTGGTAACCCGGAAGAGTTTGGTAAGAATGTGGTTCGTGTTCAGGTTGGAGAAACTCATTCAAGAAATCAGTTTTTGTATAGTCTTGTGGAAATTCTTTATAGTAGGACTGAGGCTGAATTTAAGAGGGGTAACTTCAGAGTAAAGGGAGATACAGTAGACATTTTTGTCGCCTATGCTGATTTTGCTTACCGAATTATTTTCTGGGGAGATGAAATTGAATCAATTCAAAGAATAGAGCCAGATACCGGCAAAAAGATATCAGATGAGAAGTTCATCACCATATTTCCGGCAAACTTGTTTGTTACCGGCAAAGATCAAATTCATCAGGTAATTCACGAAATACAGGATGATCTGGTAGCTCAAATATCCTTTTTTGAAAATGAAAGGCGGTTCCTTGAAGCTAAAAGAATCAAAGAGCGCACAGAATTTGATATGGAAATGATGCGTGAGATTGGATATTGTTCAGGTGTTGAGAATTACAGTAGGTATTTTGATCGAAGAAACCCTGGTGCACGACCTTTCTGTCTTTTAGATTATTTTCCAGAAGACTTTTTGATGGTGATTGATGAAAGCCATGTGACCATACCCCAGGTAAGAGCCATGTGGGGTGGAGACAGAGCCAGGAAGGTGAATCTGGTAGATTATGGATATAGGCTCCCATCGGCTATGGACAACAGGCCTTTAACATTTAATGAATTTGAGGAGATTTTGAATCAGGTTGTTTTTGTTAGTGCTACACCAGGAGATTATGAGTTGAGAAAATCGGAAGGGGTCATTGTTGAACAGCTTATTCGCCCAACTGGATTGTTGGATCCTATTATTGATGTGAGACCAAGTCAGAATCAGATTGATGATCTGATGGAGGAGATAGATAAAAGAATACAACTTGAGGAAAGGATCTTGGTAACTACTCTAACTAAAAGAATGGCAGAGGAACTTACTAAATACCTCGAGAGAGCAGGTGTAAAAACAAGATATATTCACTCAGAAGTAGATACGCTGGATAGGGTGGAAATTCTAAGAGAGCTTAGACTTGGAGTTTTTGATGTGCTTGTTGGTGTTAACCTACTTCGGGAAGGGCTGGATTTGCCAGAAGTGTCATTGGTAGCTATAATAGATGCTGATAAGGAAGGTTTCCTAAGAAACGAAAGATCTCTGGTACAAACTATTGGTCGAGCTGCAAGAAATGAGAATGGAATGGTAATCATGTATGCTGATACCGTTACTGAAAGTATGAGAGTAGCCATAGAAGAGACTAATCGTAGAAGAAGTATTCAGATTGCATATAATGAAGAGCATGGAATTGTACCTACTACAGTGAAGAAGTCTAAGGAAGCTATCCTTGCTCAAACAAAGGCTGCCGATTCTAAAAAGTCCACTAAAAACTACTATATAGAAGAGGAAGAACCAAGTGTAGCTGCGGATCCTGTTGTGGCCTATATGGACAAACCTAAACTAGAGAAGCTAGTAGCTGAAACGAAAAGGAAAATGGAGAGAGCAGCCAAAGACCTTGATTTCATGGAAGCAGCCAGGCTAAGAGATGAGATGCTCGAATTAGAGAAATTGCTGAAGGAGAGAAAGTAATTTTATTATTCCTTGAATATGCTTGTTTCACTGTTAAATGCATACCAGGCAAACCAATACATAACAGTAGCAGGAACTGCATTTCTTTGAGCATCTTGTACTTCTGCTGATTTTGTGTTGGGGTCATATTTAATTGAAATGGATTTGTCTCCCAGAGAGTCTTGCACAAACACTCGCTTTTTTAATATCTTAATGGGATAAGCTCTTGATTCATTATTAATCGTTATTCCCAGAACCAGGTCCTTTTTTGCCATGAGGCCATTCTCTTTGCTAATTGGGAACATAGTCGCATCATTTGACTCATACTCCTGATATGGGTTGGTGTTGTATTCCCGTTCATAACCTGTTTCAGTAGATAGTACCAGACCATCTGGGTACCTTTTTTTCCAGGCAGACCATGTTGACATAAAGGAGGGGATAATGTCAAGCTCTTTTCCTGATAAATCACCTGAAATTGCTTTTGATTCCAATTGTGACCACAATGAGTTTGTTTTGAAATCATACATCAGGATGTCGCTAAAATAAAGTAGACCGCTAACCCCAAAATTTAATGAATTGCCATCAACCTTATTATTGAAAACTACGCCGCTGTAACAAAGAGGGCAATAAGTTACCAGATAGTTCTCCTCGTTTACAATCTCATGATAGTTGAGAATTTTAATAGGATAAGCTTTGGTCACTCCGGATTGAGTGACACTAATGACTAAATCTTCTGTTCTAAGGAAGTCTACCTCATCAATGGACAAATAATTTGGACTACTTATTGCAGGAATTGCATCCTTACTCACTCCACCACTTTTAATTTCATCAAGCGGAATGAGGAGATTGCTGAGGATGAACTCTTTTTTGGTGGGGATTTCTTCGATTACCTCGGGCTCAGGATTGTTTTCTATCGTGAGATTCAGGTCATCAGGTACGTAGTTAGCAGGTATCATATCTCCTACTCTCAGCCAAGCCCAGTAGCCAAATTCGTTAAGGTAAACATCGCTTGAAAGCAATCCACTTTTGTCTAACGTGATACTGGAAGTTCGTAAATATAGCAATGACGATTGGCTGACATTCTCATTTACATAGCCAAAACTGTTGTTGAGGTTATTTCTAACAAATTTTTGCTTAGGTAGAGTAAGGTTCTCTGATTTGGATTCTCGTAGAGCAAACATTGGATCATCTAGGTATGCCTCCGGGAGGGATGCTTTCCTGTACACTACATTTAAAAAGTTCTTGAAGACTACTTGATTGGAACCATCTTCAGTTGAACTAAGGATTGATTTTCTGCTCAATCTTTTGGTCGCAACAAAATGATCTGCAGTTTGTCTGGATTCAAAAATTTCAAATCCTTCTTCCTCGAGTTTATCCGCCAACAATGCTTGAAAAAAATGGTTTCTGGATCCATAAAATGCCTTTTTTCTATTGTTTTTCCACCGTTCCCTAATTAAAGAACTTGTAGTGTCCATCTCCAGGAAACTTGATTTTCCTCCAAAAGACAATTGATTTACATCCAGTGTAAAGTCGTTTAGTAAATAGTAAACCTTATATCCTAAAGAGTTATTCTTGATTTCCAGTATTTCTGACGCTGAAGCTTTCAAAGCAGTCCCATCCTTAGAAAATTCAAGTACCCATGGATTAAGAATTTGACAGTTCTTTGCAAAAGCGCTGTTGCCTAAAAACGCTTTTCTGAATTTTTTGAAGTTTCGTTTCCAGGTTTTGTCTTTGTTACTCGTTACGGTGACTTCATCAAGTTGGGTTGTCTTTTCAAGTAGTTTAATGGATATGAATTTCGTCTTCTCCAGATCAATTTTTTTCTGGACCGTCTGGTAGCCGATGTAAGAAACGAATATTGTAAATTGCTTGTATTTTCCTGTGTTAAGCTTGAAATCTCCATTTAAATCAGAAATATTACCTAAGCTGGTATTGATAATATAGACAGTGGCACCAGGTAGTGCCTCACCTGATTTTGCATCTGTGATCGTACCCTTTAACTGGTTTTGAGAATAGCCAGGAAGAAAAGCGCTTATCAGCGCAATGATCAAAAAATTTTTCACAGTTCCACTTTGAAATCTCTTACTCAATTTCGGCAATTGCACCGTGAAAGTAAAGTAAGTTGCATTACAAACTGCTGATTAATAACATTCCCTTATTAGACCGGCTAATCTGTATAATACGCTCCAAACAAAATCATCATTTCATCAGTACTTCTAAGACCAAAGCCCAGATCACGATCTTCATAATTGTCATAGGTAACTTCAAGCCTTAGCCCTTCACCCTGATTGATTTCAAGTGGAGGATCTAATTCCAATATCGGTGGATGCTCCCAATCAAGTGATATGTAAACTAATTCTCCATCTCGGTCTCCACCTTCCACATATACTCTAAAATCTGTCATGTGCTCATGAGCATGGGAGAAAAGTTGGAATATGTATCTTTTTTCATTGAACCAATAAGTTCTTTCTACTGTAGTAACCTGTCCCGCAGGTAGATATAGGTTTTGATTATTTAACTGAAGATTCTCGGCAACATGCACAACTTCGCTTGCAGGAACGGTATGAAGGTTTCCGTATACTTCCCCCTGGATAACTTCATTAGAACCATTTGCATAATGTGAATTCAAGTCTAAACCTGTGTTTGCAGGAAGTCTTAGTGCCACTCCTTCTGGAAAATGATAATTCATTGTAGGCCACTGTGTTCCGGAAACAAAGATGTGATATTGAAGTGGAAGTAAGTTCAGGAATATTTCGTTACCACTCTCGTCATAAAGATCTCTAATGACTCTATCTTCTGGTGTTATCGTTGTTGGAAGTGACTCATCAAAAGTGTAGAAAATGAAGTGATGGGAACCAGGGGCCATTGAAATTTCTACCTGATTGATAAAAATTTCTTCTGCATTATCCAATGGCTCATAATAAAACAATTCTCTATCCTCATTGGCCTTAACATCAAATGGACCCAAGTGAAATTGGTAACCTTGTTCTGGTGGAGGCAGAGCCTCAAAGTCTGATGCTTCATATCTACTTTCATCCTCCAGCAAGCTAAGGTCAGCAACTACACCTTCCTCCGGAGCACCATTTATTATCCATTGTCGAATAAACTCAAGTTCCCCGTTTGTTAGAAATTCTCCTCCAAGAGGCATTATTGCTCCATAAAATGGATGATCGGAATAGAAATGTTCTAGATCGTTAGCATTAATTTTTTCCCATAAAAAGCTTTTATAGAGGCTCTCTAATCCATCTGTGCCAACAAGTTCAAGACCATCTTCCAACGCTGCAGCATTATTTGGAGCTCTATTGACTAATTGATCATACGAACTTCCCGCAGTTAAAACCAAATCCGATTGAGTTGCAAAGCTACTACCTGAAATGTGACAGCCAATACATTGCTGATCCCAGATTCTGGTTTGTATTGAACTATATGTGGAGGTGTCATCTATCGGTTCTTCAGTAGTGTCATCATCTTTTTTACAATGAACAAGTAATGGAGTTAGCCCAATTAATAAGATAGCGATCTTTAGTTTTTTCATAAAGCCTGTTTTTAACACTTAATGATCCTTGGAAGGATTGGTTGATAATCCTAAAAGTAATAAAAAAAGCTCCAAATTGGAGCTTTTAGTATGTTTTAAACGTATTGCTTAATCACTTATTTTGCAGCAGCATAGTTCTCAGCTACTTTATCCCAGTTGATTACGTTGAAGAATGCTCCAATATAATCTGGTCTTCTGTTTTGGTAATTTAGGTAGTAAGCATGTTCCCAAACGTCCAATCCTAAGATAGGGGTTCCACTACATCCAACACCTGGCATTAAAGGGTTATCCTGATTAGCTGTAGAGCATACTTCAAGTTTACCACCATTTACACATAACCAAGCCCATCCAGAACCAAATCTGGTTGCCGCAGCATTACTAAATTCAGTTTTGAAATTATCAAATGAACCAAATGCGTCATCAATAGCAGCAGCAAGATCTCCAGAAGGATTTCCACCTCCGTTTGGAGACATCACTTCCCAGAAAAGGTTGTGGTTGTAGAATCCACCTCCGTTGTTTCTTACAGCTCCGTTATCAATGTGATTAGCCATTAATTCTTCTATACTCTTACCAGCCATGTCAGTTCCTTCTACTGCACCATTCAATTTTGAAGTGTACGCAGCATGGTGCTTGTCATGGTGGATTTCCATTGTCTTTGCATCAATATGAGGTTCCAATGCATCGAACGCATATGGAAGATCAGGTAATTCAAAAGCCATAGTTAATTTGGTTTTTAAAGTTTATTATGTATTTCTAAGATTGAGGTCTAAAATTAATGATTATTTTCTCTCATGCGACGAAAAAAGTCATCTATTAAAAATTTGCATTCATCTGCCAGTAGACCTGCCTTTACTACAGTTTTGGGGTGCAAAATGTTTTCATTTATTCGTGCAAATCCCTTCTTTTCATCTGAGGCACCATAAAAAATTTGAGGTATCTGACTCCAGTAACTTGCTCCAGCGCACATTATACATGGCTCCAGAGTAACATAGAGGCTACATTCCTGTAAATATTTGGCTCCAAGATAATTTTGGGCGGCAGTGATGGCCAACATCTCCGCATGGGCTGTAGCATCGTTCAATCTTTCCACTTGGTTGTAAGCCCTTGCTATGATTGTCTTATTACAAACCACAACCGCTCCAACGGGCACTTCTCCTTCATCAGATGCAATTTGAGCTTGCTTTAAAGCTTCTTTCATGAAGTGCTCATCACTATGAATGCTAAGTCCACTCATTTGATACCGATTGAATCCATTATTAATTCTGCCATTGGGGCATATTGGTTTTTTTGATTAGGAGGAGCATTGAAACTAAACACATAAAGTTGCCCATCTTCAATGTGATACCTTAGGTATGTATACTTCTTAATCGATTTTTTACTATCAATGGAAAACTCCCCATCATCTTCCAAAAATGATTCAAACTCAAAACTGATATATGATTTTTTGTTAACAGTGATGATTTCTTCTTTTGAAAAATCAACTTTGGTATACAAGTTCATGATATTGGATTTATAAAAGTCCTTAAGAATACCCATGTCCATTTGTCGCCATTGAGTCGGTTTAATGGTCACTCCAAAATTGGCTCTTCTATCCTGACTGGCATACATCGCAACAGGATCTGTGCTTGCTACTGAGGCATCAATTATTTCCGCCTGGGACATGAGAGTCCAGTCTGATGGGACTTTTGCGGTTACATTTTCTCCTATTTTGACTTTTGTATATCCTCCTTGTGAGAAAGAGTTGGTATAACCAAATGAGGTGATTAGGACTAAAATAACGATTCTTATCATGAGCAATATTCCATGTTTTAAGGTTATTACTTAATTACCTTACCAAATTATATTTTTTTGATCAAAGTATCCGTTTAAATTTGCCGCTTTAAAATCAGAAATTGTCAGATCATGTTAAGAAGTCATACTTGTGGTGAATTAAGAATGTCTCATATTGGAACAGAAGTTGAATTATGCGGATGGGTTCAAAAACTTCGAGATAAGGGAGGTATGGTTTGGATCGATCTTAGAGATAGATACGGACTTACTCAGTTAATTTTCCAGGAAGGAGAAACTGCACCAGAGTTATTGGAAAAAGCTAAAAGTGTTGGAAGAGAATATGTGATCAAAGCAAAAGGTCAGGTAGTTGAAAGGTTTGCGAAGAATGATAAAATGCCAACTGGAGATATTGAAATAAAAGTTTCTGAGTTGGAATTCCTGAATAAGGCTGAAGTACCACCTTTTGTAATTGAAGACGAAACTGATGGAGGGGATGACCTTCGAATGAAATACCGATACCTTGATTTAAGAAGAGGTGTAGTAAGAGAGAAACTTCAGTTGCGTCACAAAATGATGCAACAGACCAGAGCATATCTTGATAGCCAGGATTTTATTGAGACAGAAACTCCTGTTTTAATCAAGTCTACACCAGAAGGAGCAAGAGACTTTATCGTTCCTTCAAGAATCAATCAAGGACAATTTTACGCATTACCACAATCACCACAAACATTTAAGCAATTGCTTATGGTTTCTGGTTTTGACAGGTACTATCAGATTGTGAAATGTTTTAGAGATGAAGATTTAAGAGCTGATAGACAACCAGAATTCACACAAATAGACTGTGAAATGTCTTTTGTGGAGCAAGAGGATATACTTCAGATATTTGAAGGGCTTGCAAAACACCTTTTCAAAATGTAAAAGGCGTTGAGGTAGGTGATTTCCAAAGAATGCAATACGCTGATGCCATGAAATTCTATGGTTCTGATAAACCAGATATCAGATTTGAAATGAAGTTTGTAGAATTGGACTCTGTAGCAAAGGGCAAAGGATTCAATGTATTTGATGCTTCTGAGCTGGTTGCTGGAATTGTTGTTCCCAAAGGAGCAGAATACACAAGAAAGCAACTTGATGCAATTACGGATTGGGTGAAAAGACCTCAAATTGGAGCGAAAGGGTTGGTTTATGTGAAATGTAACGAAGATGGTTCATTCAAATCTTCGGTTGATAAATTCTACTCACAGGAAGATCTTGCAGAATGGGCGAAGTTAGCGAATGCTGAAAAAGGTGACTTGATGTTGGTACTTTCTGGCGAACTAAATCATACAAGAAAGGCTCTGGGAGAATTAAGACTTGAGATGGGTGAAAGACTTGGCTTGAGAGACAAGAATACTTTTGCTCCATTATGGGTGTTGGATTTCCCACTTTTGGAATGGGACGAAGATAGCGAAAGATACCACGCTATGCATCACCCATTTACATCTCCAAAAACAGAAGACATTCCTCTATTAGATACAAAACCAGGTGAGGTTAGAGCGAATGCTTATGACATGGTTATTAATGGTGTGGAAATTGGAGGAGGATCAATAAGGATTCATGATAGGTCTACGCAGGAATTGATGTTTAAGCACTTAGGTTTCTCCGAGGAAGAAGCAAAAGAGCAATTCGGATTCTTGATGGAAGCTTTTGAATATGGTGCGCCACCACATGGGGGAGTAGCTTTTGGATTTGATAGATTATGTGCATTGTTTGGAGGTTCTGATTCAATAAGAGACTATATAGCATTCCCTAAAAACAACTCTGGAAGAGATTTAATGATCGATTCTCCATCTGAGATTGCTCCGGAGCAATTGGATGAGTTAGGAATCGGCGTTAAAGAGGGTGCTAAGAATTAATATATTTAATTAACTTTAGGAGAATTACAGAACAATTAATTCGACCAGCTATAGTTTGATTGTTTTAATATCAGTTGATCTCGACTGAAAAATAAATACTAATGACCAAGAAGTTCATTATCTACTCTTTACCATTTCTAGTAGCATTTATTGCTTTTTCAATCTTTGAACCATGGATCTATCAGAACTGGATTGCTAGTACCAATATCGAAAACCTGAAAGGTAAGGAGTTTAAGATCATAGCTCACAGAGGTGCGTCAGATATTGCACCTGAAAACACCTTGGCAGCAATTGGAGCAGCTCTGGATATGGGTGTTGACATGATTGATTTGGATGTTCGAATGACTAAGGATGAAGAAATCGTGGTAATTCATGATGAAACAATTGATAGAACTACGAATGGGTCAGGAAAAGTTGTCGATTATACTTTAGAGGAAATAAAAACTTACGACGCTGGTGGTTGGAAGGACTCAAAATTTGAAGGTCAAACAATCCCAACATTAAGAGAGGCTCTTGATTCAATTAACGGAAGAGCTACAGTATTAATTGAGATTAAGCATGAGGAGCACGAACACTATCATGATTTTGCTGAACGTCTAGTTAAGATTATTCAAGAAGAAAAGAATGGTTATGAGTGGTGTATTCTTCAATCATATGAGTCTGAATACCTGGAAATGGCTCATGAAATAGATGAAAAGGTTCAAACAAAGAAATTGCTTGTGGGTGAGGATTCTGCTCCCTTAATTGCATTCTATATGGAAACTAAGGTCCAATTGGGAAGAGCAACTAAGAAAGAGAACGAGCAACTAGATGCTTTGAATCCTCCTTACGAAACGCTTTCAAGTCGTAGAGTTTTTAGAATGCACGCTAGAGGTTTTAAAGTTTACACGTATTTGGTAAATGATCGTGAGACGATGATCAAAATGCTGAATGCTGGTGTAGATGGAATTATCACCGACAGGCCCGACGAACTAATTAAAATTAGAGAGGAAATAGAAGCTCTTTAGAGATTTCCGATTGCTTGTAAATCGACTTCAGCAGCAATGTAGCCAAACATATCCCAATTGTCATTTGCAACAATTCTTTCAAATATGATTTTGGCTTGTTCTGCATTTCCATTGTATAAAAACCAATTACCAACTCCATAAGCAATTGTAGGATCAGTTACAGGAGTGTTTTCAGTTCCTACAGAAATATCTAGCAAGTCTCCAGGTTCTAAATCTCCTTTGTAAAGCAACAATCTTTGATGATAGCTGTTGTTTTCAATTAACTTCATCCGTTTCTTGATTGGACTTAGTAGTTCCTCTGATAGCTCTGTGTTTCCAATTTTCCTATAGGTCATATATAGCCAATCTGTTGTTGAAACAAGCAGGTCATTGTTGTCAGAAAATTCTAAACACTTTTTGTAGCTGGAAATTGCCTTATCATAATTACCACTCAAATAGTAAGCTAAACCAAGGTGGTACCAGATATTGTATTGGGTCGTACTTAGCGGAATGTTTTGCTTGTTTGGCAGTCCGTCCTGCTCAATCATTGGGTCCATACCCCTTACATAAAAGGCGGCTTCTTCCAGGTCCTTTATTGCTTTTGCAAATTGTCTGGTGGTAATAAACCTATGTCCTCTATGCCTTAAGAGTTGATAGGAATTAGGGTGTTTTTTTAAGCCATTTGTGTAAACACTAATTGCCTCCTTGTATTTTGATAAATAGGCTAATCTGCGCCCGTACCAAATGATATATTCTAAACTGTCAGGATTGGAGTCAAAATTATTTTTAGCTTCTTCAAGCTTGGCTAACCTTCTTTGTAATTCTCTGTTTGAGAATGATTTTTCACCGAAGGTGATACCAGATAATGACATAGCCTGAAAATCCTGTGTGGTGACAGTATCCTCAACTATTGCTGTATCCTCTGTCCTGGATTCAGTTTGTAAACATCCGGAAAAGGAAAAGCCAATCAATCCTATGATCAGTATTCTTTTTAACATTTAATCCCTACTACAATCGTCCTGTGAAATATATAAAATTTAATGCAAACAAATCATTACTTTAAACCCGGTTGAGCAATTTCTGTTCCACTTTCTTTTTTAGCGGCACGAACCATCTCCTTTACATCGCTTAGAAGTGACTTAGCATCATAAACAATCCCATCTTTTATGGTGTACAAAACACCCCCAACCCGGGTTACTTCATTACTATCATTTAATTTGACGGCACCCGTACCATAAAATACTTTAAGATTAACCAAAGGGTTTTCTTCAATAATAATCATGTCTGCTAATTTGCCCACTTCAATTGATCCAATCTTATCTTCCTGACCCAATGCTTCAGCACCTTTTAATGTGGCTGCCATAATGACTTCCAATGGGTGAAACCCCGCTTCCCTCAACAACTCTAATTCCCTGATATAGGCAAATCCATATAATTGATAAATAAATCCCGAATCAGATCCCGTAGTGACTCTTCCACCTCGATTCTTGTATTCGTTCACAAAAGTCATCCATAACTTATAATTCTTCTTCCAGGCTACTTCTTCCTCTGTTCCCCAGTAATGCCAATGGGATCCATGAGATTTCCTACTGGGTTTAAAGAATTCCCAAAGACTAGGCAATGTATATTCCTCGTGCCATTCCGCTCTCCTGGCTCGCATAAAGTCGCGATTTGCTTCGTATATATTAAATGTTGGATCTATCGTGAAATCAAGATCGATCAATTCATTCATGACCGCATTCCATTTTTCAGAATAAGGAGGAGCAGCCTGTTCCCAAAGTTTACCAGCTTCACCAAAACGATGTTGTTCATTCTGATAGTTGTAGTCCAATGGGTAATTCTGTACAGTACGTTCTGTAAACATGGCTTCTGGTAGTCCATACCAATGTTCCATAGAAGTAAGGCCCATCCTGGCAGTATTCAAAACATTTAGCCATGCCACATCCATCTGAGCATGGTGACATGCTGATCTCAACCCCAATTTTTTGTTTTCTTTGATTGCAGCTTCCATTATATCTGGCCTAGCACCAAAGAACTTAATACCATCCGCACCTTTTTCAGCATTTTTTCTTGCCCATGTAATTGCTTCTTCCGGGCTGTTAATGCCATTTTTACTACCAGCCCCAAAAGCAGTATAGGCGTAGATTCTAGGTGCTGTTATTTTGTTTTCAGCACTTTTTTTCTTGTGATCTAAAGTCCAATCTATTCCATTACCGGCACTAGGGTCTCTTATGGTGGTTATACCATGAGCCATCCAAAGTTTGAACACATATTCCGCAGGAGTTCCCTGATTTACGCCACCTATATGACCATGCATATCCACAAATCCTGGAAGTACATATTTACCCTTAGCATCAATGACTTTAGCAGAAGGTAAAACCAAAATTTCATCATCTTTTTCAATTGGCAGCCCCGGATACCCTACAACTTTGATTTTTGTAATGATTTTGTTTTCTACGAGAATGTCAACTGGCCCAATTGGAGGTGCTCCGGTTCCATTAATTAAAGTAGCACCTCTTATGACAAGTTGTTGAAATGGACCTTCTCCTTCTGTTCTTTCTGGAGATGGAGTGATTGAGTTTTGAGCAAAAGAGGAAAGGCTTACTGAGATAAGTATAAATATTACTTTTAATCGAGTCATCATGGGTGTATGGAACTTAGCAATTCAATAAAAACTAATTCAATATCTGAACTAATTCATTAATTTCGAGCTTAAGTTAGTGATTTCAATTTTAAGAACTACCTATGGCATTAACACCTTCTAATATGTTGCCACTTGGCACTGTGGCTCCAGACTTTAATCTACCAGATACGGTTACTGACAAGAATATTGGTCTAAAAGACATAGAATCTACCAAGGGAACAGTAATCATGTTCATTTGTAATCACTGCCCTTACGTAATCCATATCCAGGATGAAATTGCCAATATGGCAAGAGAATATAGCGAAAAAGGGATTTCATTTGTAGCGATTAGTTCAAATGATGTAGAAAATTACCCGGCAGATTCTCCCGAAAAGATGAAAGAAAGAGCGAAAGAGCTTGATTTCAATTTTCCATATCTATACGATGAGACTCAAGAAGTAGCAAAAGCTTACATGGCTGCTTGTACTCCGGATTTTTATGTTTTTGATGAGAATCTAAAATGTGTTTACAGAGGTAGAATGGACGAAGCTACTCCTGGAAACGGAAAACCGGTAAATGGTCAGGATTTGAGGTTAGCGATGGATGCTGTGATTGCCGGAACCTCTATCAGTGAGGAGCAATTCCCAAGTATGGGGTGCAACATTAAATGGAAATAAACACAATCTTAAATAACCCAATATGTCAGTTCATAAAGCAGTAAAAAAGGTAACGACTCACCAGCTCCGGGAAATGAAAAGTCGTGGAGAGAAAATATCAATGCTCACAGCATATGATTACTCCATGGCAAGAATTCTGGATAGAGCTGGAATTGATGTATTGCTTGTTGGAGATTCTGCTTCAAACGTAATGGCTGGTAATGAAACTACTTTGCCCATTACATTAGATCACATGATTTACCATGCTTCCTCAGTAATTAAAGCAGTTGAGCGAGCCCTTGTAATTGTTGATGTGCCATTCGGGTATTATCAAGGCAATAGTTCTGAGGCTCTGAGAAGTTGTATCAGAATTATGAAAGAAGCAGGAGCACATGCTGTTAAAATGGAAGGTGGAAGAGAGATTAGAGAAAGTGTTTTAAGAGTGCTTAGCGCTGGTGTTCCAGTAATGGGGCATCTAGGTCTCACCCCGCAATCAATCTACAAGTTTGGTACTTACACAGTAAGGGCAAAAGAGGAAGAAGAAGCAGAAAGACTAATCGAAGATGCTCAGATTCTTGAGGAGTGCGGTTGTTTTGGAATTGTTCTAGAGAAAATTCCGGCCCACTTAGCAAAGAAGGTAGCGGAAAGTGTTTCCATTCCAATTATTGGTATTGGTGCAGGCCCAGGAGTTGATGGACAGGTTTTGGTTACACACGATATGTTGGGTATTACTCACGATTTTAGCCCAAGATTCTTGAGACAATATGCAGATCTGAATCAGGTAATGACCGATGCTGTGGGTAATTATATCAAAGACGTTAAAGCAAACGACTTCCCGAACGAAAGCGAGAGTTACTAGAATTCACTTTCAAACCGACATTTTATTGCAGAATCACTAAGGATTTGATTGATATTTTCTATTCCTCAAAATCTTATTAGCAAACATTTGTTAAATTCGCAGCGTCAAACAAACCGATTCCCGGGGAAGGACCCTGGGAATAAGTAATGAATCATTCAAAGTAACGTCTGGGGATTCCCAGTGACGCATCAAAGAACATGGCAAAAATCATTTACACAAAGACCGACGAGGCACCTGCATTAGCAACTTATTCATTCTTACCATTTATTAAAGCATACACTTCAACCGCAGGAATTGAAGTAGAAACTAAAGACATTTCACTGGCTGGGAGAATCATAGCAAACTTTCCAGAAAACCTTACTGAGGACCAGAAAATTGGAGATGCTCTAGCAGAGCTAGGTCAGCTAGCTAAAACTCCGGAAGCTAACATCATTAAGCTTCCAAATATCAGTGCTTCAATTCCACAATTGAAAGCAGCAATCAAAGAATTGCAATCTCAGGGATACAATCTTCCAGATTACCCGGAAGAGCCGGAATCTGATGAGGAGAAAGCAATCAAAGCAAGATATGATAAAATCAAGGGTAGTGCAGTTAACCCTGTTCTTAGAGAAGGTAACTCCGACAGAAGAGCGCCAAGAGCTGTGAAAAATTACGCTAAGAGCAACCCACACTCAATGGGTGAGTGGAAGTCGGATTCTAAGAGCCATGTATCAAGCATGGATGGTGGTGATTTCTACGGTTCTGAGAAATCTGTAACTGTTGATGGTGCTAAGGATGTTAAGATTCAGTTTGTAAGCAATAGCGGTGAAACAACTGTTTTAAATCCTAAAGTTAGTTTGCTTGACAAAGAAATAATCGATGCTTCTGTCATGAGCATGGATAAACTAAGTGCTTTCCTGGCGAAAGAGATTGAGGATGCAAAAGCTCAAGGTGTTCTATTCTCAGTTCACTTAAAAGCTACCATGATGAAGGTTTCTGATCCTATTATTTTTGGTGCAGTTGTAAAGGCATTCTACAAAGACTTGTTTGACAAATACGCAGATCTTTTTGATGAATTAGGAATTAGTGCCAATAATGGTATTGGAGATGTATATGCTAAAATATCATCTCTACCAGCTGAAAAGCAATCAGAGATTGAAGCTACAATCAATGATATCTATGCTGGAAGACCGGAATTAGCGATGGTTAATTCTGATAAAGGAATTACTTCTTTACACGTTCCTAGTGATGTAATTATTGATGCATCTATGCCTGCTGCCATCCGAATTGGTGGAAAAATGTGGGGAGTTGATGGTGCAGCTAAAGACATGAAAGCAGTCATTCCGGATAGATCTTACGCTGGAGTTTATCAGGAGACAATTGATTTCTGTAAAAAGAATGGAGCTTTTGACCCTACTACTATGGGTAGTGTGCCAAACGTAGGTCTAATGGCTCAAAAAGCTGAAGAATACGGTTCTCACGATAAAACATTCCAGATTGATGGAGAAGGTGCTGTTCAGGTTGTAGATGGTGATGGTAATGTGTTGATTGAGCAACCTGTTGGAAATGGCGATATTTTCAGAATGTGCCAAACAAAAGACGCTCCAATTCAGGACTGGGTAAAACTTGCGGTGAATAGAGCAAAAGCTACTGGTACTCCGGCTGTTTTCTGGCTAGATAAAAACAGAGCTCACGACTCTCAGTTGATTGCTAAGGTTAATGAATACCTTAAAAACCACGATACTGAAGGTTTAGATTTACATATCCTGGCACCTGTAGAGGCTACTAAATTCTCGCTAGAGAGAATCATCAAAGGTGAGGATACTATTTCCGTAACAGGAAATGTATTAAGAGACTACTTGACTGACCTATTCCCAATTTTGGAATTAGGGACAAGTGCTAAAATGCTTTCAATTGTTCCTCTTATGAATGGTGGAGGTTTATTCGAAACTGGTGCTGGAGGATCAGCTCCAAAGCACGTTCAGCAATTTGAGCAAGAAGGTCACTTGAGATGGGACTCTCTTGGTGAGTTCCTTGCATTGGCAGTTTCTCTGGAGCACTTAAGTGATTCATTTGGAAACAATAAAGCAAAGATTCTTGCAAAAGCATTAGACGCTGCAACTGGCAAGTTTCTGGATAACGATAAGTCACCTTCAAGAAAGGTAAATGAGTTAGATAACAGAGGTAGTCATTTCTACCTTGGAATGTACTGGGCTCAGGAGTTGGCTTCTCAAACGACTGACAAAGATTTGAAAGCAAGCTTTGAAAGTGCTGCAGAGCAAATGGCTGCAAACGAAGATAAAATCATCCAGGAGCTAAACGATGCTCAGGGAAGTGCTGTTGATATCGGAGGATATTATCAACCTGATTTTGACAAAGCTTCTTCAGCGATGAGACCAAGTGCTACACTAAATCAAATTCTTGACTCAATTTCTTAAAAGAAGATTTTTAATAACATCAAAAGTGGTTCAGGAAACTGAACCACTTTTTTTATGCCTAAACAGTTTGTGCTTCGGAGCAAATTCATCGTAGGATTTCGAGATTAACATTTAGGATTTCCCAATCACATTTATTTGCATTTCCTCCAAACTTTCTTACCAATTAGTGGTTGAATACTCTATGACGAAAGAGATTCCACTTTTTCCGCTAAATATTGTTGCCTATCCTGGCGAGTTGCTCAACCTGCATATTTTTGAGCCAAGGTATAAGCAATTAGTGAAGGATTGTCTGGAGAGTGATGGGACATTTGGGATTCCTTCATATGTCAACAACAAAATCGAATTTGGAACAGAGGTTGAAATTCTGAAGGTTGAAAAGGTATATGAGGATGGAAGAATGGATATCCGTACAAGAGGCACTGAGATTTTTGAAATTGTAGAATATCATGATACATGGAATGATAAACTCTATGCCGGAGGTGTTGTGAAATATCTTGAAAATGATTTTGATCATACGTATGAAGGTCGTGAACAGATGTTTACTCTTGCTTCTGAACTTTTTTCCTGGTTGCACATGAGTGATAAACTGAGACTTTCAGAGAATTCCAATAGTTACACGATCGCACACAAAATAGGATTGAACCTTGAGGAGGAATACAATCTTCTGCAGATTTTGAATGAGTCAGCAAGAATTGAGTTTATAATTGGTCACCTCGCTAATTTGATTCCGGCACTGGAAAGAGCACAGTCCGCGAAGGAGAAAATCAAGCTTAATGGACATTTTAAGCATCTTACCCCTCCAAAGTTTTAGCAGGCAAACAAAACTTACTAACTTCCCTTCATGAATTTAGAGATAACTGGATTTGGAGTAGTACTCTTGTTCATTATTGGGGGCCTTTTATTCATTTTAGTAACACTTTTTGTTGGTAAAATCCTGAGGCCAAACAGGCCAAATGAAGAGAAATTAACTACCTATGAAAGCGGTGAAGATCCCGTTGGGAGTGCCTGGGGGCAATTCAACATTCGGTTCTACATCATAGCTCTTGTATTCATACTCTTTGAGGTTGAATTAATATTTCTATTTCCTTGGGCGACTGTTTTTGGAGATAAAGAACTATTAGCAGAAACTAACGGAGTTTGGGGGTGGTTTTCATTAATTGAAATTGCATTATTTGTTGGGGTCTTGGCTCTGGGTCTGGCTTATGTGTGGAAGAAAGGCCATTTAGATTGGGTTAAGCCAAAAATTCAAAAATCTTCATTCAAAGGTGCTGTTCCCAAAGAGGTTTATGAGAAACTTAATAACGAAGTTAAGTAGATGAAAGGGTTATTAGATCAGGAATTTGGAAAGGGTGGTGTTATTATCACCAAAGTAGATGATTTAATCAACTGGGCCAGATTGTCAAGTTTATGGCCAATGGGATTTGGACTTGCATGTTGTGCAATCGAGATGATGTCTGCTTATACTTCAGGATATGATATGGATAGGTTTGGGGTGCTTCCAAGAGCTTCTCCCAGACAAAGTGACGTCATGATTGTGGCAGGTACTGTTACTTTCAAGATGGCAGACAGAGTTAGAAGACTTTACGAACAAATGGCTGAGCCCAGATATGTAATCTCAATGGGTTCTTGCTCCAATTGCGGAGGTCCTTATTGGGAGCATGGATACCATGTGGTGAAAGGAGTTGATAGAGTAATCCCGGTAGATGTTTACGTGCCTGGATGCCCACCAAGACCAGAAGCGCTTATTGGAGGTTTTTTGAAACTACAGGAAAAAATCAGAAACGAATCCTTGATGAAACCTGAAGCTTTAGCAAAACTTAATGCAAAAAGAAGATCAGCTTAATTATTCAAATATGACGATTGAAACTATACTTAAAGTCATTGGAAGCGATTTTGAAGTTCAGGTGGATGAAACATGTTCTCCAATTGGATTAAAAATCAAAGCATCTGATCTTGTTGCAGTTTGCGAAAAGCTGTATCATTCCGAGGAGACCTATTTTGATTTTTTGAGTTGCATTACGGGCATTGACAATGGCCCAGAAGCGAATAAAATGGAGGTGGTTTATAATCTCTATTCAATACCAAATGACTTTGGGCTGACGATTAAGGTGGAATTGCCAAGAGACAAACCAGAAATTGATTCAATCACCTCGGTTTGGCAAGGAGCAAACTGGTTAGAGCGTGAAACTTTTGACTTATTAGGTATTGTCTTCACTGGACATCCTGATTTAAGAAGAATTCTTCTACCAGACAATTGGGAAGGATATCCTTTAAGAAAGGATTATTCCACACAAGAGTATTTCCATGGCATAAAGGTTGACTATTAATGGAGTTACAGTATAAATATCACCCAGACAACCTAAATCAATCAGAACCTACTTTTTACAAGGAAGAGGATCTGAAGGCTGGTGAAATGCTTCTAAACATTGGCCCGCAGCATCCATCAACTCACGGTGTTCTAAGGTTGGAAGTGCTCACAGATGGAGAGATCGTAAAAGATGTAATACCACATTTAGGATACCTCCATAGATGCTTTGAGAAACATGCGGAATCAATGCCCTATAATCAAACCATTCCATTTGTAGATAGAATGGATTATCTGGCAGCAATGAATTCTGAGCATGTCTACGCAATGGGTGTAGAGCGCATGCTTGGTATAGAAGATAAAATCCCGAAAAGAGTTGAATATATCAGAGTCCTGGTTTCAGAGTTAAATCGATTGGCTTCACATTTTGTAGCAATCGGGACTTATGGGATGGATATTGGAGCTTTTACACCTTTCCTTTGGATGATGAGGGATCGAGAGCATATTCTGAGGCTGTTGGAATGGGTTTGTGGTGCTCGGATGCTTTATAACTATATCTGGATTGGAGGGCTATTCTATGATCTTCCGGTTGGATTTGAGGAGCGATGCATTCAGTTTTCTCAGTATTTGAAGCCTAAGCTTGTTGAATTAGAAAACTTATTAATCAGCAATAAAATATTTATTGACCGTACAGCCAATGTTGGTGTCTTACCAATGGATCTGGCAATCAATTATGGTGTAAGTGGCCCAATGCTTAGAGGGTCAGGATTAAAGTATGATCTGAGAAAAGTAGATGGCTATTCAGTTTACCCGGAATTGGACTTTGAAGTTCCTATTGGAAAAGGCGAGGTAGGGACGATTGGTGATTGCTGGGACAGAACCTGGGTAAGGATGAAAGAATGCTTCGAATCTTTGAAAATTATTGATCAATGTCTTATTCAACTAACCGGAGATCATAAACGAACAAGATCCTTTGATCCCCGGGAGATAGTTCCAAAGAAAATCAGACCAAAAGCTCAGGATTTCTACATCAGAGGTGAAAATCCAAAAGGTGAGTTAGGATATTTCTTTAGAGCTGATGGTAGAGCTGATATTCCATTCAGATGTAAAGCTCGCTCATGTTGCTTTGTTAATCTGTCTGCCTTGGCTGTTATGAGTAAGGACAGTATGATTTCAGACCTTGTTGCAATTGTAGGTTCCTTGGATCTTGTATTGGGTGAGGTAGATCGTTAAATTTTTTTGAGATTATCTTCAGGTGATGTAGTTTTAATCAGCTTAAACGGAAAACACTTCACCATTCATGCTAAAAATCCTAACCTCGAACCAGGTGCGGCACCTGGATCAGTATACTATCAAGAAAGAGCCAATAGCTTCCATAGATTTAATGGAGAGAGCATCCTATGCTTTCACAGATTGGTTCACAGACAAATTCCCACATGGTATTTATGTTCACGTCTTTGCGGGAACAGGAAATAATGGTGGAGATGCCTTGGCAGTAGCAAGGATGCTCCTACTTCGTAAGTATCAAGTCAGAATTAGTGTAGTTGGAAATATAGAGAAGGGATCGCCTGACTTTATCACCAACTATAGAAGGATTGAAAATCAGGTAGAAGTTCACCAGATCGAAGATAAAACTGACTTCTATAACATCAAGGAGGATGCAATTATCATTGATGGTCTTTTTGGTTCTGGTTTAAATAGAGTTCTGGAAGGGTTTTATACTGAGTTAGTGGGATACATTAATTATCAAAAGGCCCCAAGAATCTCAATAGATATAGCATCAGGTCTTTTCGCAGATGTAAACACACCAAGCGAAACAATAATACGAGCTGATTATACAGTTGCTTTTCAGGTACCGAAATTGGCTTTTATGTTGCCGCAAAATGCTGAGTATGTTGGCGAGTGGGAGGTGGTTGACATTGGTTTGAGTCAGGCATTCATTAATGGATTGGAAACTCAATATCAATTAATTGAGCCAGGTGATTTTTCTGAGTTGTTTGTTCCGAGAAGCAAGTTTACTCACAAAGGTGAAGCTGGGAAGGTATTGCTTATCGCTGGAAGTACAGGTAAAACTGGAGCGGCAATATTAGCAGCCAGAGCAATCCTAAGATCTGGAGCTGGTCTTTTGACGGTCCATGCCCCGCAGGAGAGTTTAATAGCTCTGCAGACAGCAGTACCAGAGGCAATGGTAGATTTAGATGCTCACAATGACTACTTTTCTTTCCCTCCTAAGCTTAAGCAATACAGCAGTATAGGAATTGGCCCAGGAATAAATGCAAACAAGGTTACCTCAAAAGCGTTTGACGAACTGCTAAAGCAATGTAAGAATCCAATCATCATAGATGCTGATGCATTAAATATTCTGGCTGAAAGAATGCAGTTAATGCAATATGTTCCAGCTGGATCGATATTAACTCCCCACCCTGGAGAATTTGAAAGATTAGTTGGCAAATGGGAGAATGATTTTGAGAAATTAGATAAGCAAATTGAGTTTTCTAAAAAATATTCTGTGAACGTAGTGGTCAAAGGAGCGCATTCCTGCATTACTAATACAAAAGGAGAAGTCTTTTTCAATAATTCTGGAAATCCTGGAATGGCAACCGCCGGAAGTGGTGATGTTCTTACAGGAATACTTTCAGGGATTTTAGGTCAAGGTATTGCAGCGGAGGAAACGTTGAAAGCCGGAGTTTATATTCATGGTTTAGCTGGAGATATTGCCGTAAAGAAAACTGGAGAAATAAGTTTGATCGCTTCTGATATTGTGAATCATCTTCCAGAAGCCTTTGCGGAATTGATGGGATACGAGCTCTAAATTATTGCTTTTCAATCACTTATGATTAAATCAATCTAAAGTAAGTTTTTGGCAGAATAATTGCTGTAATATTTGGATACGAAAAAATTGAAAAAATATTACAACAATGAGAAAAAATTTACGTATTTTGATATTAATATTTATGCGCAATAAACTGATCATATCGACGTTCCTCGTTTTCGCTCTGACTTTTTCAGCAGCGGTTGGTCAGGATTTTACAGAAACTAAACTGGCAAACGCAAATATTTCCCTCAAACCTGAGGTATCATTTTATCCAAATCCGGCAATTGAATTTTTAATAGTTGAAGTCTCAGCTGATCAATTGAAAGATGCCAAATTTGAAATGCATAGCATCATCGGTAATGAAATGAAAATCGAACCTGAAAAAGTAGCTGAAGGTAGATTTAAAATTAAAGTGAAAGATTTCGCTCCGGGCTACTACTTCCTGGTGGTGAAAGATGACAAGACTCACTTTAGTAATGCATACAAGTTCTTGAAGAACTAATTGATTATCTCCGTAATATTTTTTCGTTTATCCCTCTTATCGTCGTTTATACATCAAAAATGATAACTAATGCATCATAATTGTTATTGCATTTGTAATGAGTTTGCTTAATTACATAGTTACTTGTAGGAGCACAAATAGTAAAAACCAATAAGATGTATTTAAAAGTATTAGCTGTCATCAGTTTGATGTCAATGTCATTTTTTGGTGGCATGATGGTTCAAATTCAACAGGTCCAAATCCCAACTCAAATATTCAAACAGTCCGATTCCAATCTCACTACCGAAGACTGGGGAAAGATATGGGTTTACACCTCCGACTCAACTTCCACCTATGGTACTCAAAACACCCTTACTGCAATGGCCGTAATCAACCCTGATGATGAGATCCACCCACCTCATAAACACGCAGAAGAAGAGTTTCTGCTGGTTGTTGAAGGAAATGGCACATGGAATTTAAACGGAGAGCTGTCGAATGCAGAAGCTGGTGATTTATTATATGCTAAACCTTGGGAGCTACATGGTATTTATAATTCAGGTGAAACGCCTCTCAAATTTTTTGTGGTAAAATGGAATAACAAAGGTGTTGAAACACCTACCGAAATAAATAGTAGCAAATAATCATAACCTGGAGTTTCATTATTTTTATATATGCGGCTAAGCACACTAATCGGTTTAATTTTAATCAGTTCAGTAGTAACTCTACCTGTAGCATTAAATGCACAAAGTAAGTTTAATCCTACTTTCCAGACATTTAATGAGACCTTCCCAAATCGCCCAGTTAACGATTTATTGGTGGATTCCTCGGGATATCTATGGATTGGAACCTACGGAGCAGGCTTATACCGCACAGACGGAATTAGCTATTGGGCCCACAGATTCGATAAGGACAACAATGAATCTTTAGATAGTGACTTTATTCTATGTCTAAAACAAGATCAAAAAGGCAGAGTTTGGGTTGGTACAGAACGAGGACTAAACCTATATAACCCTCAAACTAAATCATTCAATAGAATAGTACTTCGAATTGATGGCAATGATGAAAACAATGTGACATCTATTATGCAGATGCATGAGCGTAAAGATGGCACAATGATTTTCGCTAATTATGGGGTAACGTCGTTTAGTCTTGATTCAGTGGAACAAGTTGTGGTTCTTAATGATACAATAGACTTGAAATCAACACCAGGAAGCCCACAAATAACAGGAATTGTAGAGGATAAATATGGTCGGATTTATGCTGTGAGCAATAGTGGGTTATTACTCTATACAGATTCTAGTGGACAGTTTTCTCAGCCAGCATTTTTTAAAGATGAACCTTTGTTGTCAGTCCCAATGGAGTCAATTGTGATTAAAGATGGGAAACTATGGATAGGTACAAAAAACCAAGGCCTTCTGGAAGTTCTTGTGAATAACTCAATGGTAGTACATGTAAATAACTACACTATTACGTCAAAGCGCTTGATGGACCTCAAAGTTTGGGGTAGCGACCATTTAATCTGTGCAACCGAAAATGATGGTTTAATTGCTTTTAATAACTACACCAAGGAATCAGAGCAATTTGTGCATAAAGACTATGTAGTTGGTTCGGTCGAATCAAATTCAATATGGAAACTATTGGTTGATGATCAAAGTAGATTATGGCTCGGATATTATAATATGGGGATTGGGCTGTATGATCCAAAGTTCAGCAAATTTGAATCGATACGGCATCAATTCAATGAACCTTATTCTCTTACATCAAACTCTGTTCACAGTTTTCATATTCGGGAGGATGGAAAAGTGTTAGTGGGTATGGATGGAGGAGGAGTGGATTTGTATGATCCCAAATCAGGTCGTTTTAAATCATATACACCAGATAATGGGTATAGCGGTTTAACCAATACTTCTGTTCAGGCAGTTTTCCAGGATGATGAACAAAATCTTTGGGTGGGAACCTGGGGTGGTGGCTTCTTTTGTTTGCCTTCAAATCAAAACAGCTTTATCAACATCAATAGCGCTAACCGAAGTAATATAAGCTCCGACAGAATTATGAAGTTTGCAGAGAGTGAAGACATAATTTATGTAGCCACGTTTGGAGGAGGAGTGCACGTAATTGAGAAGTCAACCAAATCAATAACTCAATTGAATCCAACTGCTATGCAAAGCACAGATCTTCACCGCGCAGATATCCGGGATATTTTAGTGGACCAGCAAAAGAATCTATGGATTGGATCTACAATCGGTCTATTCAAAATGGATTTTACAAACGGTGATACCACTTTGAGGTCCTTCCGTGCCGAGTATGAAAATGTTGTACAACATCCAAGTTTCAATTATGTCTTGTCACTATTTGAAGATAGCCGCGGGAATATTTGGATAGGTACCGATGGGGCTGGCCTCTACTCCTATGATCCTGGAATTGACTCAGTATTTGAAAATTTGGAGTTCAACAAATCAGGAATCTCGTCAATTACAGCCATTACAGAGGATAAAGAGAAGAACATATGGGTTACAAGCAAATCAGGAATTGCAAAAATCTCTGAAGAGGGAATAAAATATTTCACCAAAGATGACGGACTAACAACAAATGACTTCAACTACGGTGCAATTGCTGCTTTGTCGGACGGATCGATCTTTTTTGGAAGCGTAGATGGGATAAATGTGATGAAGCCTTCCCGAATCAGAAAAAATAGCGAGAAGGTTAGGGTTTATCTTACAAGCCTGAAGATTTTTAATGAAGAAGTGATTGTTGGAGAAGCTGGTTCGCCACTGGAGGAACCAATTTCGATGACTGAAGAAATCACACTTTCAAGTGATCAGTCGGTATTTAGCATTGAATACACAGGTATCAATTTTACAAGACCAGACCAAATTCAGTTTGCGTATTATTTAGAAGGCCTGGAAGAGGGTTGGAATTACGTGGACAATCAAAGAGAAGCAAACTACACTACACTTAAGCAGGGAGATTACACCTTTAAATTAAAAGCGGCCAACAATGACGGGGTTTGGTCAGAGGACATATTGGAATTAAAAATTACAGTTTTACCTCCATGGTATAAAAGTAATTTGGCGCTAGTCGCATATGTTTTGTTATTCCTTGTGTTGCTATACATGCTGTACCTGGTTTTGAGAGTCAGAATTAACGAACGCCAGGAAGTACTAAATGAAAGAGAACGCAGACATCAGGGTGAGGAGCTTAATCAGAAAAAACTTCAATTTTTCACAAACATATCACATGAGTTCAGAACACCCCTTACACTGATCTTGTCTCCATTAAATACCCTTGTCGGGAATAGTGGAACCCCACCTGGAGTAGAACGCAAGCTGAAAATAATTCAAAGGAATGCAAAGAGGCTTGAGCGGCTAATTGATGAGCTAATGGATTTTAGAAAGTTGAACTCCGGTAAACTTAAGATTCACGTGCATCATATTGATCTATACATTTTCGCAACTGAGATCATAAACTATTTCCAGGTTGATGCAGATGAGCGCAATATCACAATGAAAGTTGAAGGTGATCAACAATCGCATATGGCTTGGGTGGACTCTGGTTTGGTTGAAAAAATGCTTTTCAATTTACTTTCAAATGCCTTTAAAGTCACTCCGGATGATGGAGAGATCAACATATCTCTCAAAATTATCAACACGGAATTTCCTTTATTGGATGGTAGAAATTTAGACTCTTTGCGGCTAAGTATCAGTGACACAGGCCCTGGTTTGAGTGAAGATCATGTGCAGAAGATTTTCGAAAGGTTCTACCAGGTTGAACAGATGAATAAGTGGTATTTCGGTGGTACGGGGATAGGGCTGGAAGTGGTGAGAAGCTTTATTGAATTACATAAAGGAAAAGTTGAAGTTGAAAGTGAGAAGGGAAAAGGGACTACTTTCCATTTATATTTTCCAATAGGTAAGGAACACTTTCAAGAAGAGGATATTGTAAAAGGTGAATATCCAGGTAAAAAAGAATTCCTGGTTGCCAATGTAGAGAAAGTAGAATTTGAAGATGATGAACTGGAAGAGCTTCTCACTGATACAAAGAAGCCAAGTATTCTTGTGGTTGATGATAATTCCGAGTTGAGGAATTACATGGTTTCTGAGCTAAAAGAGAACTATTCGGTGGAAACCGCTAAAAACGGAAAAGAAGGTTTCGAAAAAGCAGTTGAAGGTCAACCAGATTTAATCATCACTGATGTGATTATGCCAGAAATGGATGGATTTCAGTTCTGCGAAAAGATCAAAAAGGAATTATCCACTAGTCATATTCCATTAATCATGTTAACTGCAAAAAGCTCAATAAAAGATCATATCTATGGAATTGATAAAGGAGCTGATGGTTATATCACAAAGCCATTCGAAATGCCACTGGTCGAAACGCAAATAAGACAACTGCTTAAGAGTAGACAGGTGCTATTTGATAAGTATTTATCTGGTATCAGCGAGATGGAGAATTCAGTTAATACCACCTCAGCGGATAGAGATTTTTTGCAGAAAGTCATTTCCTATATCTCTGACAATATTAGTGATTCCAAATTAAGTGTGGAGCTTCTGGCTTCTGAAGTTACATTGAGTAGAAGTCAACTCTATCGAAAAATGAAAACTCTTACTGGTTTAAATGTTAATGAATTCATCAGAAGAATCAGACTTGAACAAGCTAAGAAGATGATCACCACTGGAAATGTTAATATCAATGAAGTGTGTTATCAGGTAGGATTCTCTTCAGCATCATATTTTACCAAGTGTTATAAAGAGTATTTTGGTGTTGTGCCCAACAAAGAAAAAAGGATCTGATTCGTTTCACTAACACAAATGTTGCATTTTAAATTCTTGCAACAAAGTTCTTATTCAAAGGCTGATTCTTGATATTATTTGAAGGAATAGGTTGACAAATTACAAATGTCCCAAGTGATTACTAGGGCATGTGTAATTCAAAACCTAAACCAATGAATGTACTAAACACCACAGGTAGATTGATACTCTGCCTTATTCTTGCACTCAGTTATTTTCAAGTTCAATCTCAAACGCTAAAGGCAGAAGCTCAGCAAAAGGGTAAGTATGTCGGAAACATTTTGAGCATTAATGGTCTGGATCAACTCATGAACCAGAACTTCAATTTTCAAGAGAATAATATTATCAGGAATGAACTTAACGCACTTGTTCTGGAGAATGATATGAAAATGAGCTTTGTGCTTCCCAATCCTCCGTCAAATCCATTCAACATACAACCTTCAGATTTTGCGAATAAAGCCAGGATGGACAGATTCATTGCCTACTGCAAAACAGATGATAGTGAGCAATTAAGAGCAAGAGGTCATGCTTTAATTTGGTATAATCAAGCCCCAGGTTGGTTGTTTGATGCAGTAAACGGCAATAATGGCTGGTCTGCCTGGAGTACTCAGAATATCTACGACTTCTCGGAATCTTACATCAAAGCAATGATCAATTACTTTGGAAGTGACATTGATGAATGGGATGTTTTCAATGAAGCTTTCAGTGACAATTCCTCACAAGTATGGAGAACAGGAACCTGGTATGATAAGGTCTCCTCTGGAACTTATAATGGTCAACAATCCTCCCGTCAGCTATTCTTTGAAATGTGTTTTAAATGGGCTGATGAAGCGGCAAACAATGATGTTATGCTTTTTTACAACGATTATAATATCGAGCAAAAAGGCAACTTCAAAAGCGACAATATGTACAGTGTAATAAGTACTGCTGTCGCTAATGGGGCACCAATAAACGGAGTTGGTTTTCAATCACACCTCGCCCATGAGATCATCAGTAACAATTTCATGGATGATGTAGTCAGAAGGATCAGAGAATTGGGAAATCTGGGTGATGATAATGATGGCTTAGGAGGTTTGAAAGTAGCCATTACCGAGCTGGACATTCATTCAAGCAACGGGAATTTAGATGATCAGTTTGTTCAGAATTCCTACTGGCAAATGGTGAGTAAGACTTTAGCAGAACCAAATGTTGATGAATTGTTGGTATGGGGAATATCAGATAAGGATAGTTGGATCACGGCAATCAATTCTGGATACTTTGGAGACAAAACAGGTTACTTACCATGGAATGATAATTATGGAAAGAACCAAAATCCGGGAGCTTATACTGGTATCATTGATGGTCTAAGTGGTCTGCCCAATGCCTCATTCCCTCCCTCTGGTTTGAATATAAATTGGAGGCAACACGGTAATCACGGAGGTGGTAACAATGGAGGAATCGATGAAATAGTATCAGTCAGCGCTTCGGATGATGCTGTCGTTGGACAAAATTCAACTGTAAGTGTTCAATATTCAGCTTCTCAAAACAGGGATATTGTAGTGGTATTTCAATTGGACGCATCACCTTGGACTACCTATCAATCAGTCAATACTCAAGTTAGTTCGGGCTCAGGATCTCTAAATGTTTCGGTACCAATACCATCAAACACACCTGTTTCCAACAATTCCTATCAATACCAGGTGTTCATCACTCCATCGGGAGGTGGCTGGAATAATCGGTTTGACAATATTGCTCAAACAAATGTGGATGCGGTTGCCGGTCAGGGACAGGCTATTCCAAATGGCACTTACTACATTAAAAAGGCTTCAAGTAATTCATACATAAATGCAACTGGCGCTGTAGGTAACTGCAACAGTATTTCTAATACCGGATCGAATTCATCTAAATGGGTATTTACTCATCTTGGGAATGAAGAGTATGAAATCTATAACAATCAATACTCGAATAGTAGATTGGAAGTTCCATACGCAGAGACTGGAAATCAAGCGCCAGTAGCAACCACAAACTGGACTGGAAATGGAAATCATTTGGTTTGGATTGCAGTCCCTGTTGGAAATAACTTTCAATTCATTCCAAAACACGATCAACAGAGAGCACTGGATATTTGGGAGGGGAATCCCAATGTAGTTCATCTGTGGGGAGTGAATACCAGTAATGGAAATCAGATCTTTCAGTTGGTTAGTACTAGTTCTGGTAGAGAAGAAACTGAAATCCCTGAGGATAGCTTTGAATCGAGCGCCGTAAAAGTATTTCCAAATCCCGCAAAAAGTCGACTTCACTTAAATGGAACATTTCTGCCAGGAGATAGGGTGGAGCTGCTCGATATATCAGGTAAGATGATTGAGCAAATAGATGTGTTTACTCACACCGATTCGATAAGTATTGAGCTTCAAAGTGCCCCACCAGGGTATTATTTAGTTCGATACGGAGACCTGGTCACCAAAATCTTAGTGAGAGAATAAAACTCTTGTTGCATGAAATGACTGATTTGTTGCATTAACTCTCACGGTGCAACAAATCTTTCATGCAAAGCCAAATAATTGATATTTCATGGATATGAGAATGCTGTAATTGCAATTACGAATGAAGTTTTTAAGTAAACCAAGGGATCTGTTCAGAAGGAAAATTGGAAAACTGGTATTGGTCCAGTTACTCCTGATTTTCATGATGATAATCCTGATTGTAGTAATTGTCAATTTGATGTAAATAAATGAAAAGATTAAAAGTTACATATCCATTTTTTGTGTTGGCGCTATTGCTTGCAGTTGCAGTTTTTCTGGGAAATGGATTTTCCTGGACAGACTCCAATAAGTACAACTACGATTTTGAAAATCCGGAATTAACTCCAATTGAAAGAGCAAGTGATTTGGTTTCTCAAATGACGCTCAAGGAAAAAGTTTCTCAAATGAGATACGATGCTCCAGCTATTTCAAGATTAGGTGTTCCGGCTTACAATTGGTGGAATGAATGCTTGCACGGAGTAGGAAGAGCCGGAGAGGCTACAATATTCCCTCAAGCAATCGGTATGGGAGCAACATGGAATGTTGATCTAATTAATAAAATGGGAGTAGCAGTTTCTGATGAAGCCAGAGCTAAACACCATCGATTTGTATCCGAAAATAAAAGAGGTATTTATCAAGGATTAACCTTTTGGACGCCTAATATCAACATATTCAGAGATCCAAGATGGGGCAGAGGCCAGGAGACTTATGGAGAAGATCCATATCTGACAGGAGAGCTCGGTGTAGCTTATATCAATGGGTTGCAAGGAGATGATGATAAGTATCTAAAACTTGTTGCTACTGCCAAACATTTTGCAGTTCACAGTGGACCGGAAAAATCGAGACATGTTGATAATTACATCTCTACGCCAAAAGACTTGAATGAAACCTATCTGCCTGCTTTTGAAAAAGCAGTAAAACAAGCAAATGTTCATTCGGTAATGTGTGCTTACAACCGAACTAATGATTTAGCATGTTGCGGAAGTAATGTCCTGCTCGATTCAATTCTAAGAGATGCATGGGAATTTGATGGCTACATTGTGTCTGACTGCTGGGCAATCAATGACTTTTACTTTCCAGACCGACATGGTGTAAGTGATAACGCTGCTCAAGCTTCTGCATTGGCAGTAAAATCTGGCACTGATTTAAACTGTGGAAATACATTCGATCCAAATCTAAGTGAAGCGGTTCTTTCACAGCTAATAGATGAAAGTGAAGTAGATAAAGCACTGGTGAGATTAATGGCGGCACGTTTCAAACTTGGAATGTTTGACGACCCAAATTCTGTGCCCTGGTCTAAAATTCCATACGAAGTAGTCAGAAGTGATAAACACAAAGAATTAGCAAGTCAGGTCACCAGAGAATCTATAGTCCTGCTAAAGAATGAGGCGGATTTATTGCCATTAAGTAAGGATTTAAAGTCAGTTGCGGTAATTGGTCCAAATGCTAATGTTCTTAATCCGTTATTGGGTAATTATCACGGAACCACTGTAGAGTATTCTACTCCTTTTCAATCGATCAAAGCAAAACTTCCAAATGCTGATGTTCGCTACCAACAAGGAGCTAACATCGCTGAAGAATGGCCATTACTTTCTCCAATACCAGAAGGAAACTTAAAGAATGGATCCAATACCGGTTTGAAAGCAGAATACTTTGCAAATGATAGCTGGGAAGGAAATCCAACAATCGATAGAGTTGATCAGCAAGTTGATTTTATCTGGTTAGAAAGACCATTCGAAATGAAAACTGATACGTTTACCGTCAGGTGGACAGGGCAGTTGGTTCCAGAAAAGTCCGGTAAATACAGAATTGGCCTCAGAGCTTGTAATGCTGCGAAACTTTATCTGGAAGGCAAGCAAGTCTTTGAGTTTAGTGATGATCATCAACCAAGATTGGAATATCATGACCTGGAACTGAAAGAAGGAGAACCAGTCGACATAAAAATTGATTACTACAACTTTCATGCAGACCCTCAGGCTCATTTACTCTGGGCGTATCTTGATGAAAATCTGATGGAACCAGCACTTGAATTAGTTAAGAATTCTGATTTAACAGTGCTGTGCCTTGGTTTAAGTCCGGAGATTGAGGGTGAAGAAATGCCTGTTGAAATGAAAGGCTTTGATAAAGGAGACCGTTCCGATATCGCATTACCTTCATCACAAGAGGAATTGTTAATAGAGGTAGTGAAAACCGGTAAGCCTGTTGTGCTTGTTCTCTTGAATGGTAGCGCGATAGCCATCAACTATGCAGCGGAAAATGTACCGTCAATTATTGAGGCTTGGTATCCAGGTGAGTTCGGAGGACAGGCGATAGCAGATGTGCTGTTTGGGGATGCTAATCCATCTGGTAAACTACCAGTAACTTTTTATAAGTCTGTAAATGACCTCCCAGACTTCAAGTCCTATGACATGGAAGGTAGAACCTATAAGTACTTTGAAGGAACCCCTCTATTCCCTTTTGGACATGGTTTAAGCTACTCAGTATTTGAGTATGACAACTTCTCTTTTCAGGATGACGCACAAGTTCAATTGAGCGTAAAAATTTCCAACAGCAGCGAATATGATGGTTATGAAACAGTACAAGTCTACATGTCGACCCCAGATGAAGACGGTTCGGCTCAACAAACATTAATCGCTTTCCAGAAGGAATTTTTTAAAGCGGGTGAGGAAAGAATTGTACAGCTAACAGTACCAAAAGAGAACCTTCAAATTATTGGTCAAGATGGTCTTAAAAGAGACCCAAAAGGCAAGGTGTTCTTAACAATAGGAGGTAAGCAACCAGGATTCTCCGGAGTAGCTGATTCTCCAAGCACTCAGACTTTAACACAACAAATATCAATAAGTAAATAACATCAAATGCAGTCGTATCCTGCATTTACGACATATAGTGAAGATTGAAACTTTAATAATATGAAACAAAAATTACATACCAATTATAGACGGGTGTATCGAGTCAAGCTCATGACTCTGATAACTGCCCTTCTAAGCATCACATTTCAGGCATCTTTTGCCTCGACCTGGTTTGACCAAACTCAAGAACAGGTGAAAGTAAGCGGTATCGTGACAGACATGTCAACAGGTGACGTCCTTCCAGGAGTAACAATTCTAATAAAAGGAACCTCGGCAGGGACAGTAACAGATTTCGAAGGGAAATATGAAATAATGGTGGATAACCCTACCAACGCCGTTTTGTCCTTCCACTTTATTGGATTCGAACCTAAGGAAGTAGTAATTGGGAATAGAACTACCATTGATGTTGGAATGTCCACAGATATTCAGGCACTAGAGGAGGTTGTTGTTGTAGGATATGGTACACAAAGAAAAAGTGATTTAACTGGTTCAGTCGCTTCTGTATCAGGAGATGAATTAAGGACCATGGTTACTTCCAGCGTAGACCAGGCTTTACAAGGAAGAATGGCCGGAGTTCAGGTAACTCAAAACTCAGGTCAACCTGGTGGCGCTGTTTCTGTAAGAGTACGAGGAACAACTTCCCTGACCGGAAGTAGTGAACCATTATATGTAGTAGATGGTGTGCAAATTGGAGGTGGTGCCCAAAGCTCGGTTGGTTTCACATGGGCTGGAGGTTCAAACGGCCAAACTAATAATATCAACCCTTTAGCTTTCCTAAACCCAAACGATATTGAAAAGATTGATGTACTGAAAGACGCATCTGCAACTGCTATTTATGGCTCCAGAGCTGCAAACGGTGTAGTGATCATCACAACCAAAAGAGGAAGAGCAGGCGAAGGTAAATTAAGTTATGAAGGATTTTACGGAATTCAGGAGGTGGCTAAAACCTTCGATATGATGAATTTAAGGGAGTATGCTGAATATAATAATGAAGTTGCTCAGGAAGTATCCACTATTCAGGCAAACCCAAGGTTTCAGGATCCATCATTATTAGGTGAAGGTACAGATTGGCAAGAAGCAGTATATGAAGTTGCTCCTATGCAAAGTCATACGGTAACATTTTCCGGAGGAACACAAAATACACGATATGCTATATCGGGAGGTTATTTCTCTCAGGATGGAATTATACTCGGTTCCAATTTTGAGCGTCTTAACCTAAGACTCAACCTTGATGCTGATTTAAATGACTTTGTTACAGTAGGTACAAGCATAACGATTTCACGTAAGGACGAGAGAATAATACTCGGAGACGGTGGTGATGGAGTAGTAGCCCAGGCCGCTCAAACACCTCCGAGTATACCCGTCCGAAATTTCGATGGGACTTTCGCGGGTCCGTCTACTCAGAATGCATCTGCAGAAGTTACAGCAAACCCAGTTGCGTTAGCAGAACTAAGAAATAATACGGCCCTTGATAACCGTATTGTAAGTAATCTTTACGGTGAGCTTAAAATCATTGAAGGTCTGAAAATAAGATCAGAGTTAGCTACAGATATTTCAAGTCTAAATAGTACTGCCTTTTTACCTACATACGAATGGGGACAAATAATCAACAGTACAAGTCAGTTGGCCCAAGCCTCTAACCAGAACTTCTTCTGGCTTTGGAAAAACTTCGCGACTTACACTAAAAGCTTTGGTGAACATGATTTCACAACTATGCTCGGAGTTGAGTCTCAAAGAAGCAATTTTGAAGGACTTACAGCCTATAAGGTTGATTTACCAAATGATATTCAGACAATTAACCAGGGAGATGTATCCAACATACCAAATACTGGTTACAAAGGATGGAACTCACTTTTTTCAACTTTTTTGAGAGGTAACTATAGCTTCAAAGATCGTTATATGCTAACGGCTACAATCCGTAGAGACGGATCATCCCGATTTGGGCCTAACAATAGATTCGGTTGGTTTCCTTCAGTATCCGCTGCATGGAGAATTATTGAAGAGCCATTTATGGCAGACAACAGATTTCTTACCGACCTGAAATTGAGAGCAGGGTGGGGACAAGTAGGTAACGAATCTATTCCAAACTATGCTTTTGGAGCTTCTTTAGTCTCGCTTAATTCCGCTTTTGGTCCAGCTGTAAGAAGTAATGCATATTCCAATAGAGATGTGCAGTGGGAGTCTACTACCCAAATCAATTTAGGGTTAGATGTAGAGTTATTTGCTGGAAAAGTAAGCTTCGAAATAGACGCATACGAAAAGGAGACTGATAACCTGCTTTTCCAGGTCAATCTTCCAGCAACATTTGGTTCACAAGTACAGGGACCTCAGGTAAACGTTGGAAGCATGCAAAACAGAGGGCTGGAAATGGCCATTCGAACCAAAAATATGGTTAGAGAGAGATTTTCATGGTCTTCAAGTGGTAACATTTCTTTCAACAGAAACAAAGTAGTTGACGCTGGAGATGCGCCAATTTTCTCCAATATCTACTGGTATCCAGGATTTCAAACTGCCGCAGCTACTGTATCAGGCCGTCCGATCGGTCAATTCTATGGCTATGTGATGGAGGGGATTTTCACCTCTGCTGAAGATATAGCAAACCACGCTGTTCAGATTCCATCAGATGAAGATCCTAATGTGAATAAGATTGATAGAAATAGTGGCCTTTGGCTTGGAGATATTAAGTGGAAGGATATTGATGGAAATGGAGTAATCAATGCAGATGATCAAACCTACATTGGAGATCCAAATCCAGATTATACTTTCGGCCTAAACAATAACTTCTCTTTTGGAAACCTCTCATTAGATGTTTATGTGCTGGGTTCAGTTGGTGGAGATATTCTTAATTACGCCAGAGCTCGAAATGAGTCTATGATCAACAACTTCAACAACCAATCAAGGTCTGTTATAAACAGAGCAAGAACAAGATTGGTAGAAGGAGGGACCGACATCAATAATATCAACGATGTTGAATTGATCGACCCAACCACGGAAATGCCACGATTTGATAATGGAGGAGAAAACTTCAATCACGTGATGTCATCAAGATGGATTGAGGATGGTACTTATATCCGAATTCAGAATGTGAAGCTTAGCTATCGATTCCCTTCAAACCTTACGCGGAAGATAAAAATGTCGGATTTGATGGTGTATGTGAATGTGCAGAATGTGGCCACATTCACCGAATACACAGGCCTTGATCCACAAATAGGTTCATTCGATCAGAACCCTCAATTACGCAACCTCGATTTAGGTCGATACCCAACTCCGAGAGTCTATACTATTGGTGTGAAATTGGATTTTTAAAAATAAAAATTGACACAAATGAGACGATATATAAAAACCATTTTTGCGGTTTTATTAACCATAACAGTCACTTCGTGTAATGAAGAGTTTCTGGAGTTTACTCCTGAAGATCAGGCTACTGTAGATGGCTGGTATAGAAGTGAAGACGAAATCAGACAAGGTACTGCTGCCTTATACGGCTCTCCTTGGTTCAACTTTAATGATGTTTTAGGATGGTGTGTTGGAGATCTGCTTTCTGGGGATATGTTCCACAATTGGGATCAGGAAGGGCAGTTTTTCTATGCTTCATTCAATGAAAATAATACTCATATCAACAACGGGTGGCAAGGACTCTACGACGTTATCTCTTTTGCCAACCTATTAATTGATGATGTTCCACCAATCGCCTCTTCAAATGGAGTAAGCGAAGAAGCCATTAATGCAGGAGTCGCAGAAGCACGATTCATGCGAGGTATGGCCTACTATTACCTGGTTGAGTATTGGGGTGATGTGCCAATTATCGAAAAGCCTGCCTCAAAAGTTGCTAGTGGCGACCTGTTTTTACCAAAGAACACAACTGCAAGTGTTTATGAATTCATAAGAAGAGATTTTGAATTTGCAGCAAACAACCTTCCAAGCGTTGATTCCGATGGAAGAGTCACTGAGTGGGCAGCTAAAGGAATGTTGGCCAAACTACATGTAACTCTTGGTCAAAGAGCTGCCGGTGGAGGAAGTATTGGAAGTACTGAAGACTTTACAATTGCTGCCAACTATGCTCAAGATGTTATTACAAATAGTGGATTGACATTGTATCCTAATTATGAGGATATGTTTCAGGTATCTAATGAGAATAATTCAGAAATACTGTTTGCATTGCAATGGATCAATTCTGGTTATTCTTTCGGTAGCAGCAGACAAGCGCGTTTTGCAAGAAACTCTACAATCACTGAGGACGCTCAAGCCTGGGGTGGTGGAAAATCCATGACGGCAGATTACATAGAAAACTTAGAAGCTAATGCTGAAGGAGTAGAAGATGCTAGAAGAAGAGCCATTTACATGCAAACGAATGACTTCTATGATTATCTCAAAGTATCTGATGGTGGTTATACTTATGAAATCCTATCAAGAGATGAAACCGGAGCTCAAATCGAAGGTCAGACACCTACTCTTACAAGCCTTAAAAAACATGTGATTGGAAGTGTAAATGATCATGGTTTCGTGATTTCAAACCTTGATTCTCCATTGGACATGTATATGCTGAGGCTTGCTGATGTTTACCTGATTTATGCTGAAGCCTTGATGGGTACAGGAAACTCTCTTTCCGCCGGGCCTGGATATGAAGCTTATTTAGCTGTAAGGGCTAGAGCGGGGTTAAATCCTCCTTCAGACAATGAAATGAGTTTTAGAGACTTGTTCAATGAAAGAAGAGTTGAGTTTGGTCTTGAAGCTATGTCCTGGTTGGATATTAAGAGACAATACTACAGAGACGCTACTGGTACTTTGGCAATGCTAAATGCACAAAGAAGATCGCATCAATACTTCAGAATCGATCCTAATGATGCACTTGAGAATGATCCAAATGCATATGAGTTAGTTGGACCAAACGAAGCTGGAACTGCCAATACTGCGAATTTTAATTCTGAGCCTGTGATCACTTTAACGGATGATAAAATGTGGTTACCAATTCCTGCAAACGAAGTGGTTACAAACCCATTATTAGGAGCAGGATCAGAATCAGTTGAATACGAATTTGAATAAATCAATAGGAAAATGAGATTAAAAAAATATTTAATAGTAGTGCTTTCCACAATCGTTTTTCTATCGTGTGAGGAAGATGATGGAGTGGGCATTCAGGATCCCAATGGAGAACCGCTTATTTCTTACGTAAGGGTAGCAAACCCTGATCAGTCGGATTCTCTTTTGGTAAGAGCCAATTTAGGAAGTGAGATTGTTTTAATAGGAAGCAATCTGGGCGGAATTAGAGAGGTATGGTTTAACGACCAGCAAGCTTCGCTTACCCCGACCTGGGTTACCAATGAAACTATTTTCGTTCAGGTGCCAAATTCCGCACCAAATGAAGTAACTGATATTATTTACTTGATAGATGAAGATAGTGATACTTTGAAGTACCCTTTTGAAGTATCAATTAGTGCTCCGGTGATTTCGGCGGCTGTTAACGAATGGCCACAAGCAGGAGAGAACCTGATTATTGAGGGTAACTTCTTCTTTGAACCAGCTATCATCACTTACACTGGTGGAGTTACAGGTGAAGTGGTTTCCATTTCACAAGAGAGAATAGAATTTACAGTTCCAGAAGGCGCGACTGAAGGGCCTGTTACGGTAACTACCAATTTTGGCGAGGTAGAGTCTGGATTTCATCTATGGGATACTCGAAATACTGTTTTGAATTTTGATGATTTACAACCAAATGGATGGAGAATAGGTGCACCCGAAACTGGAGATGGTGAGTTGGACGGAAACTACAATGTCTTCAGAGGAAATCTTGATGCGAATGTAAGAGATGAAGGCCCAGGATCACCAGCTAATTCTCCGTTGCTATTCGAATATTGGGGAGGAGCGGACGCTTCCAGAACCGATAATTTCTATCCAAACTTTTCAGGTTCCTACAGAGAATATGTCTTGAAGTTTGAAGCAAAAGTGAACAACTGGTATGGTGGCCATCTGAACATATGTTTAGCTCCATCAGATCACATTGACAGTAACCAGGAAATCTGGAGTAATGACATCAATGCCAGAGCCATTTGGGCTCCCTGGGAAGATGAAGATGCAACTTTTGATACCAATGGTCAATGGATCACAGTGGTAGTACCACTTACAAGTTTCGAATACCATATGGGTAACAATGATGATCAAGGTACTTTTTACACGCCTGGTCAGGACTTCATTGAATCTGCAGCCGGATCAATCAGTATGTGGTTACTCGGTTCTCCGGAAAATGATGGTAATGCAATTGAGTTTTATGTGGATAATATCCGATTTGTAGAACTCTAGGCAATCTGATTCAAACAATAAAGCATTGAAAATGAAAAAAATATTAGCAATAAGAACAATCCTGCCATTTGTTTTATGTGCAATGGTTGCGAGCTTCATTCTCACTTCATGTGAGGAGGATGAGCCGATTAGCGAGGAAACAACTGTACTTAGTTTTGGTCCTGCTGGAGTAAAGCATGGTGAGACTATTCAGGTTATTGGAACTAATCTGGACAAAGTGACTTCCATTCTCTTCAAACCTGATGTAGAAGTGACAGATTTTGCGAATCAATCATCAGGTTCAATTGAAGTTGTGGTTCCTCAGGCTGCTGAACCAGGTGTTTTAGTTTTTAAGACTCCAACGGAAGAAATTGAAACTAAAACTATTCTCAATTTTGAAGTTGATGTTACAATCGATGGAATGACAAATTCCATAAAACCAGGTGAAACAATCACAATCACAGGTGACAAACTAAATTGGATTGAGACGATTACTTTCCCAAGTGATCTGATTGTATTGAGTGAAAATTTTGTTTCTCAAACAGGCTCAGAATTACAGGTGGAAGTGCCAATGAGCGCTCAATCAGGATTTATAACATTTACCTCTGGCGGAACCGAACCAGCAGTGTTTGCATTCGAAACTGCTCTTGATGTTCTTACTCCCCAGATTTCAGCATTGAACCCATCTTCTGTTAGACACGAATCTGTTTTGACTATAGAAGGACAAAATCTTGATCTGGTTACAGAGGTTGAGTTTTATGAAGGAGTAACTGTGGCAATGGCAGATTTCAATAGTCATACAGCTACCGCAATCACATTGACTGTTCCTGCCACTGTTGAAACAGGAAAGATTATCCTAAAACAACTGTCGCCAGTAGATGTAGAATCAACAGAGGATTTGGTTATTGTATTGCCAGTTGGAACTTCAATCACACCATCAGAGCAAAGACCTGGAGTGGATGAAGTAACAATTATGGGTACAGACTTAGATCTCGTAGCTTCACTGGAGATTCCAGGACATGGCACACTATTAGCTGCTGACTTCAACGCTCATACAGCAAATCAAATCGTATTTGATCTTCCCGAGATGGCCTCAATTGGAGTGATTAATTATGTGACTATTCATGATTACAGCGGATCTCTTGGGCTGGCAATCAGTATTCCTACTACAGGATTAGGAGATCTATTAATTCCAGTTTATTTGGATGCAGTTGATCCATTAATGAGCGAAGGAGGAGGATGGAATACAACCACAGATTTCACCAACACCGAAAACCCAAGAGAAGGAACAAGTTCTATGAAAGTGACTTATGACGGTTCTTATGGTGGTGGAGGTCAATTAGGTACTTGGGGCAAAGACCCAGTAGCGATTTCTGGAACTGAAGTATTTGCTTTTTCACTATATGGAGGTTCCGGGACGGATGGCCAACAATTGAATATTAATGTGAGGTCAGATGTAGATAATTTCATTTTGGTTACCATAGAAGAAGGCGAATGGGTGGATTTCCAAATTCCATTATCAGACCTTGGTAACCCTACTTCAATCACTGAAATCTGGTTCCAGGATCAAGGTTGGGCTGGTACAGTGTACATAGATCGTATGGGTTTTGATTTACAGAGAGAATTGGGACCTGATCCATTGACAATAATAGGTTATGATGATGCAGTTACTTCTATCTTCGGTGAAGGTGGAGGCTGGGGTGGAAGTGTCACAGACTTTAGTAACACGGAAACTACAAGAGAAGGAGATAATGCCATCAAAGTGACGTTTGCCGCTGATTTTGGTGGTGCCGCTCAACTTGGAACATGGGGCAAAGACAATGTCTCAATCGCCGGAATGACTGTCTTTGCTTTTTCACTTTATGGTGGAGCAGGAACAGACGGACAGCAACTAAATGTAAATGTCAAACTTGACACAGATAACCCTCAGCTAGTGACTATTACAGAGGGAGAATGGGTCGATATCGAAATCCCACTATCAGACTTTGGAAGCTTCACGGAAGTGACGGAAATCTGGTTCCAGGATCAGGGATGGTCAGGTGATATTTATATTGATTATATGGGCTTTAGATAGCCTTAGTAATTGCCATTTTATTGTTACACAATTAGTTATATAAGAGTGGTTTACTTCTAGTTTGCCACTCTTTCATTAATCAAATGAAATGAAAAAAAGACTTTTTAAATTTTTATTAGCAATACTTACAGTCACTTCAACATTACTAGTAGCATGCGGTGATGATGATTCAGATGATGGGGCAGAATTGAGTGCGCCAGAAATTGGAACTCCCACTGAAGTTACACAAAACTCGTTTTTTATAGACTGGCCATTTGTAGATGGAGCAGAAGCGTATCTGATAGATGTGGCGACTGATGATGAATTCAATGATTTATTAACCTCATATGACGGACTAAGAAATGGATTTTCTGAATTAACAGTGACAGGTCTTGAAGCGTCCACAACTTATTTTGTTAGGGTGCAGGCTGTTTTGCGGGATGTTGTTTCGGATTACTCAAACGTCGTTAGTGTTACCACGCTCAGTGAGGGAGGAAACTCCGGTTCGGACACCTATTTGAAGAATGCCGCAGATTTCCCTGTCGGTATGGCTGTTCGCTCAAACCGACTCACCGGGCAACATGAGCAAATTCTATTAGACGAATATGATCAGATTACCAGTGAGTATGAAATGAAGATGAATATCATGTATCCTTCAGAAGGAAATTTCGACTTTACTTCTGCGGATGCTACAGTGGATTGGGCAATAGAGAATGGTTTGGAGGTTCATGGACATGCACTGATTTGGCATAACGCCACTCCAAGTTGGGTTGAGAATTTTTCTGGAACAGACGAGGAATTTGAAGATATGATAGAGGATTACATTAAAACGGTAGTTACTCGATATAAAGGCAAAGTAAAATCCTGGGATGTTGTAAATGAGGCTTTTGAAGATAATACAGGCGCATTACGAAATTCTGTTTTCAGGCAAAGAATGGGAGATGATTACATAGAGAAATGTTACAATTGGGTTCGAGAAGCAGATTCTGAAGTGCTCATTTTCTATAATGATTATAGTATGGTAATTGATGCGGTTAAGAGAAGAGCTGCGATCAATCTTATGAAAGATTTTATTGATCGTGGAGTGCCTGTAGATGGCTTTGGGTTCCAAATGCACATCTCATACGACTTTCCAGGGAAAGACTTGATTGCGTCTACTGCAAAAGAGGTAACTGACCTGGGATTGCTGCTTCACTTTTCGGAACTGGATGTCCGGGCCAATCCTAATAATGACCTGGTGGCCTTAACTAATCAACGCGCTTTGGATCAACAAATTAAGGTTAGAGAAGTAGTGGAGGTTTACAATGCTATTCCTGAGGAAAGTAAATTTGCACTCACAATTTGGGGAATGCGAGATGACGAAACCTGGTTGGTTGATTTCTGGGGTCATCCAGATTGGCCATTGCTTTACGATTCAGATTTTAATACTAAAAAAGCCCACACTGGATTTTTAGAAGGGCTAGATTGATACTTGTGAAGGGTATACCAGACTCTTCATAATTTTACGTTTAAAGATCGAAGTTCCCGGCACTGCCGGGAACTTTTTTAACGAATGAATTTCTTATCTAAAAGACCACATTGGTGGTTGGAAGTGCAGATTTTATTCTCTCCTGCTCATCTTCTGAAAAGTTATTCCTACTAAGCTCTAAAACCGCTAAACCTGATAAATCTTCCAGATTATTTGGCAGCTGAGTGAATTGATTATTTCTAAGCAACAGAACCTTCAACTCCGGTAACTCCTTCATGTTTTCAATTAAGCTTTCCATTTGCAGCTCAGTGTTTTCATCCAGTACCAATCCATTTACTTGATTAATAAGTTGAATTTCAGATGGGATGACATTCAAGCCATTTTTTGACAAGACAAGAATCTTCAAGTTTGGAACTTTAGATAAGGAATTAAAAGCTTCTGACAACACTAGATTCGGATTATCAGAAAGGTGGAGCTCCTCTAGAGAAACTAAGTCTTTGATCGTAGATGGAATGGAGGTAATATTTAGTGAGGTTAAATAGAGAAAATCCAGTTTCTGGACTTGAGATAGGGATGCAATCGCATCATCAAGTTTTAATTTTTCATTGCCAGATAAATCAATCTCCCGCAGGTTTGGCAGCTTTGTCAGTAATGAGGGTAATGTTTTGAAATTGTTATTCCGCAGATTGATTACCGACATCTTTTCTAAAGATTCAATTTCTGAAGGCAATGAGCTTAGTTGATTGTCTTGCACATTTAAGAGGCTTAGATTACTAATCTTATCAAAGCCCTTTGGTAACTTTTTTAGGTTGCACCCTGATAGATATAATGATTCTACTTTTGGGAGCTTCGAAATATGCTCATTGAAGTCAGGAATGTCTTCACAATTAAGATCAAGCCATTTCACTTGTTCAGCATCTGATAATGCCTCTTCGAATGTAGAATATCGTTTATTGGATTGGGTGAAGCCATCAATTTGGATGATTGATAGAATGATGATGGTGAATAGGTTTCTGAATAGCATAGATGTGATGTTTTGTAAACTATAAAGGTGATCAACCATACTGAATAAACCAAAACACTGATGTGGTATTTGTGAAAAGGTCTGAAGATTGAAGAAATGTAGATTTGCTGATTGGGTATTAAAAAGTCTTTGACATTCCTCCTCTTGGGCTCAAATCAAGGACCCTTCCCGATAGTTATCGGGATCTGATGCTTTAACCATTTTTTAAAACAAAAAAAAGCCACTAAAAAGTGGCTTTGTTGCTCCTCCTCTTGGGCTCGAACCAAGGACCCTCTGATTAACAGTCAGATGCTCTAACCAACTGAGCTAAGGAGGAATTTTTGTTTGTCATTCTCAGCGTGTCTGAAAATGGAATGCAATATTAGTTGGTTGCTGCGATATCTCCAAAGGCTTAAGGTGAAATATTTTGATTTTTTTTCAATTCTAATCTCATTCTATCCTAAACATCTAAAAGGTGACATTATGACATTAAAAATCATCGAAACATCACAAAAACAGACAAAATGACATAATAAACTGCCGAAGTTACTTAAAAATTGAGTTGGCACAGATTTTACTATAGGTAGGTTGTAATTGATTAAAAAGAAATTGAAAATAGAAAACTTAAAACAAAATAAAATGGCTTTAGTAAGATACAACCCAAGAGATTATAGACCAGTAGGATTTGGTAGCTTAATCGACAGATTCTTCAACGATTCAGTATTCACAAATGATGGCACTTCTTCATTCACTCCTCAAGTGGATATAGCTGAAACTGATAAGGATTTCGAATTGCAGTTTGCTGTGCCAGGGTTAAAGAAAGAAGACATTTCAATCGACCTGGAAGATGGAACATTGACAGTTGGAGGAGAGAGAAAGTTTGAGGAAACTAAGAAAGAAAAGAACTTCCACTCTGTGGAAACAAGGTATGGATCTTTCAAAAGATCATTCAAGTTACCTGAAAATGTAGCCGCAGATAAAGTGGAAGCTTCATACAAGGACGGAATTCTCTTGATTCAGATCCCTAAAACTGAGATCAAGAAAGAAGTTAAGACGATTAACATTAAGTAGTAGAATAGTAAGTAGTAGTAAGTGAGTTGAGTTTTTGAGGGCAGGTCCATCCTGCCCTTTTTTTGTTAAAAGTTGTTAATCTAAAAATCTTACTGTCTACTCATCCGTTGTGATAACATAATTGACTTCTTAGGAGTATAATTATAGATAGGTTTAAAAACAGAGAGAAATGAATAAAAGACAATATATACTCGGAATGGTCTTTGCCTCCTTTTTTGGAGCAGCCATAGCACTCGGAGGATTCATATACTTTGGAGAAAAAGAAAAAATATATGTCCCGTATGAGTCAGATAAACCAGTGAGTTTGACCAATTATTCTCCGGACTCTTCTGAGATTATCGTTCCTGAAGGACTAAATTTTGTTAACGCTGCTGATATCACTACTCCAGCAGTGGTACATATCAGAACTATATATAGCGGGCACTCAAGAAGTAGTTCATCGGATTTCAATGATTTTTTCAGAGAATATTTCGATAGAGGTGGATCTCCTTCCCAGGGGAGACCTTCAAGAGGTGCTGGATCAGGTGTTATAATGAGTGAGGATGGTTTTATTGTAACCAATAACCATGTTGTGGAGGATGCTAGCGAGATTGAAGTGTTACTAAACGATAATAGAACTTTTACAGCGGAGATAGTAGGTACTGATCCATCCACTGATCTGGCTTTGTTGAAAATCGATGGAAAAGATCTACCTCAGATCAATTTTGGTAGTTCCAATAATCTAAAAATTGGCGAATGGGTGTTGGCAGTTGGAAATCCATTTGAATTTAGATCAACAGTGACTGCTGGAATCGTAAGTGCCAAAGGAAGAAACCTGAATATACTAAGAGATAGAAGTGGTCTTCAAATAGAATCATTTATTCAAACAGATGCTGCAGTTAACCCTGGTAATAGTGGTGGAGCCCTGGTAAATCTAAGAGGTGAGCTGGTAGGAATAAATACTGCAATAGCAACTCCTACTGGAACATTTGCAGGTTATTCATTTGCTGTTCCGGCAACTTTAGTACAAAAAGTTGTTGGTGATCTGAAAGAATTTGGAACAGTCCAAAGAGCTCTCTTAGGAATTTCAATACTTAGTGTAAGCGCAGAACTTGCTGAAAGCGAAGGTTTAGATGTCTTGAAGGGTGTTTACGTAAGAGCGGTAAATAATAACAGTGCTGCCGAAGATGCAGGAATTGAATCTGGAGATGTCATAATAGCAATCGATGGTCAAACTGTCGATAATGTTTCAGAGTTGCAGGAAGTTGTCGCACTCAACAGGCCTGGTGATGAAATTGATGTTACCTATATAAGAGATGGAAAAACGAAAATTTCCAGAGCCACTTTGAAAAACACATCAGGAAATACACAGATAGTTCTTGCTGAGAAGAAATCGATGGAAGTGGAGGGAGCTGAATTTGAAGAGGTTTCTTCAGAGCTGTCAAGCAGACTGGGAATTGATGGAGGAGTAAGATTAAAGTCTCTGGATGGAGGCAAATGGGAAGAGGCAGGAATTAAGGAAGGATTTATTGTCACCAAGATCGATAGAGAGCCGATTGCAGATTTAGGAGATCTTGAGGATAAACTGGATGGGTTATCGGGAGATGGAATTTTAATTGAGGGGATTTATCCAAATGGTGACAAGGCGTATTACGGATTAGGTTGGTAATTATTAGATAAGTGTAAGTAGTTTTTTCTTAGAGGGACGTTGAAAAATGTCCCTCTTTTTTTGTTTCATGATGAATATTTCTTCTCCGGTTTGTCCGTATTGATGCTTTTCTTAGCTTTGCGGCAAACAACATTAATATAGAAATTATGTCAGATCAATTCGGTATTCAAGAGGCACTAAAGACACTAGGAATTGAAGCTCATAACTCGGGTTCTTCAACTGGTGAAGCGTGGTTGGAATCAAAAGGGGAGACTATTGAATCCATATCACCTGTAGATGGTAAATTAATTGCTACTGTAGAAGCAGCAACTGAGGAAACTTACAATCAGGTGATTGAAAAAGCTAAAGAAGCATTTGGTGTGTGGAGGACTACTCCTGCTCCTCAAAGAGGTGAAATAGTTCGCCAAATTGGAGAAGAATTAAGAGTTAATAAAGAGGCTCTTGGAAAACTTGTTTCTTATGAAATGGGTAAGTCATACCAGGAAGGTCTAGGTGAAGTTCAGGAAATGATCGACATCTGTGACTTTGCAGTTGGACTTTCTCGTCAGTTATACGGTCTGACAATGCACTCTGAAAGACCAGGACACAGAATGTATGAGCAGTACCACCCACTTGGTATTGTAGGTGTTATTTCTGCATTCAACTTCCCTGTAGCAGTTTGGTCATGGAACACAATGTTGGCTTGGGTATGTGGAGATGTTTGTGTTTGGAAGCCATCAGAGAAAACTCCAGTTACTGCAATCGCTTGCCAGAAGATAGCTCAGAAAGTATTCAAAGCCAATAATTTACCAGAAGGTCTTAGTGGTCTTGTTATTGGTGATTATAAGATTGGAGAATTGATGTCAAATGATGGTAGAGTTCCTTTGGTTTCTGCTACTGGTTCTATCAGAATGGGTAAACTAGTTGGTGAAGCTGTTGGTAGAAGATTAGGAAGAGCTTTATTGGAGCTTGGAGGAAACAACGCGATCATCATTTCAAAAGATGCAGATCTTGATATGTCTCTTATCGGGGCTGTATTTGGTGCAGTAGGTACTGCTGGACAGAGATGTACCAGTACAAGAAGATTGATCATCCACGATAGCATTTTCGAAGATGTAAAAGCAAAACTTGTAAATGCTTATGGACAACTCAAGATTGGTAATCCATTAGATCAAACTAATCACGTAGGTCCACTGATCGATACGCTTGCGGTAAATTCTTACCTTGGAGCAATCGAAAAGATCAAAGAAGAAGGTGGAAAAGAAGTTGTTGCTGGTGGAGTTTTAGAAGGCGAAGGATATGAGTCTGGATGCTATGTAAAGCCTGCTATTTATGAGGTAGAGAATAGTTTCGAGATTGTTCAGAATGAAACTTTTGCTCCAATTCTTTATTTGATGAAATACTCAGATATCAATGAGGCAATCGGGATTCAGAATGATGTTCCACAAGGACTTTCATCTGCAATTATGACTTCTAACCTTAGAGAGTCTGAATTATTCTTATCACATGCTGGTTCTGATTGCGGAATTGCAAACGTGAATATCGGAACTTCAGGTGCTGAGATTGGTGGAGCTTTCGGTGGAGAAAAAGAAACTGGTGGAGGAAGAGAATCAGGTTCTGACGCATGGAAAGTTTACATGAGAAGACAAACTAATACAATTAACTATACAACTGAATTGCCTTTAGCACAAGGAATTAAGTTTGAATTTTAGTACATAATATTACCTTGGCAGGAGTCAATTTGATTCCTGCCAAGTTTCTTTATTTTTGCCATCTATCTATAACTATCGAAATCATGTTTTTTAGATACCTAACTGTCTTTTTAGTCCTATCAATTTGTTTTCAATCTACTGCTCAGGTTTCCAAATGGGGTAAAGTCAGCCAGAGAGAGTTGGAACTAGATTCAGTTGAATTCGAATCTGATGCAAATGCAGTGGTCCTTTTCAATACAGGGAAACTATATTTTGTTCAGGGATCTGGCCATAATATTGAAATCAGAAAGAGAATTAAGATCCTTTCAGAAGAAGGAATTAAAGAGGCAAATCGTGAAGTTTATTTTTACAGCTATGACGGTTTTGAAGATATTATTCGTTTCAAAGGTCAGACCATAAATACCGACTCAGAAGGAAATATGGAGACTCTGAAAGTAGATAAAGCCTCTACTTTCAAGACTGAAGTTACTGATAGGTTCAGTTCCTTTAAGTGGACGTTTCCTGATGTTAAAGTCGGGTCAATCATAGAGTATACTTACACTTTAAAATCTGAAGGGATCACCACAATTGATGCCTGGAGGTTTCAAGAGGAAATTCCTACGCTTTACTCTAAGCTAGAGACAGAAATTCCTAATGCACTTGCTTACAAAATATTATTTCAGGGGCCAAGATTAATAAGAAAGTATGGTACAGGCCCTAATCAAAGCCAATGGGAGTTAATGAATGTCCCTTCTATCAAACCTGATGAACCATTTTTATTGAACCACAATGACTATTATGAAAAAGTTAGATTGCAGCTGGAGGAATACTATGGTTCAGGAACAGTTCAAAAAGTCAGCGGTGGCTGGGAGGACTTTGCTCATACACTGTATAAACATGCAAGGTTTAATGAGTACAACACTACAAGAAAAGCCAAGATACGGGAAGAATTAGAAGCTATTACACTTCCTTCAGACCAACTGGGAAAAGTTAAGGCATTGTTTAATTATGTGACATCCAATTATGACTGGAACAGGAGGTATGGTTTAATTCCAAATGAGCGATTTGTCGACTATTTCAAGAATAGAAAAGGAAACTCCAGTAGTCTTAATCTTCATTTAAGAGGATTACTAAGAGAGGCAGAAATTCCTTCTGATATTATCGTAATTAGTACTATATCAAATGGTATAACTTTCAAGCAGTCTCCGTTCTTCACGGATTTTAATCATTTGATTCTGCGAGTTCCGATCAATGGCAAATATTATTTCCTGGATGCTAGCTCTCAAGGCAGGCTTCCATTTGGAATGTTACCGTTGCAATCCAATGTGAAAGAAGGTGTGTTAACTGAAAGGGATAATGCAGAATGGATTAAAATTTCAAATGCAAAGAAAAAAATGGATGTGGTCTTTGCATCGTTCTACTTTGACAGTACCGGGTATCTGACAAAAGATATTTCATGGTTACTGAAAGATTATTCTGCTGAATCCATGAGAAAGTACATAGTTAGAAAGGATAGCTCAAAGCTTTCTGAGAAAGTAAGTAATGTTTCCAACTATGAATTATCCAAATACAGTGATCTTAACTTACTTGATGCTGAAAAGCCATTAAAGGTAAATCTAGTGTTGAAAGATACCGAAGAGCCAATTTCAGAATCTGATATATTGTATATCAATACGAATCTTGAACCAGATTTGGAGGAGAATCCATTCAAAAGAGATGAAAGAAATTTTCCTATTCAATTCAAGATTACACCTTTCCTTAATCAAACTGTTACGTTGCAAATTCCTGATGGATTTAAAGTAGATGAATTGCCTACCAGCATCGCTCTTACTTTACCAAACAAAGAAGCAAAATTTGAATTTCGTTGCAAAGAAGTAGGTGATAAGATATTAGTTTCAACATCGTATCAGGTACTTCAGAATGAAATTAAGCCAAGATATTTTCATGATTTTAGGCTGTTTTACACCAAAATGATCGAAAAAGTAAATGAGCCAATTGTTCTCACTAGAATTGATTGATAGAGTATTGCGTGGCTACCTACCAGGTACTCCACCACTAAGAGGTTTAATCCTGAAAATACCATATGGAGCACTTTCTAGCATGGCCGATTTTGTATTTAGCATTTGATTTGGGAGTTCGCTATCCGTGAAGTATAAATAGCCGTCTCCCCCAAAACTACACCCATCAGCCCAGGTCACTCGATCATCCCTGATCAAAGTAGATAATTCACCCTCAGGTGTCATGATTGCTAACCCTTGATTTTCAACATCGGTTATGTAGATATTCCCAAGAGTGTCTGTACTAAGTCCATCACTAATAGGTTTTTTACCCACAGTAATAATTGCATCCTCAATTTCCGAATGTGGTGCGTTGAAGTCATTTATTACACTTGTTGGGATCTTGTATAGTTGATCATGAGCCATTGCTCCCCAGTAGACATATTCATTTTTATGATCCAGAACAATTCCATCAATCCCCGGCTTCAGAGCCACTAATCCACCTACAAATGTCATGTCTTTCACCGGGCTTCTTATTATCCAATCCTGAGGGAATACCGAAGAGTGACTTTCCAATAGTCTTCTTGATTTCCCACTATTCAGATCATGAACAACTAGTGCCGGATTTCTTCCAAAGAAATTGAAGTCGGCGATATATACATATCCATTTTCGATATCTACTTGTAAGTCATTGAAAAATGAGCCAAGTGGAGCAATTTCAGAATCAAATGTGTGATCGTAGATTGTTTCCTTAGTTTCTAGATCAAAGGCTAGTATCCTTACATTCCCAGACCCGTGATTTCCATGATCGATTGTCCACAGTTGGTTTTTGGTATCAATAAAAAGGCCAAGGACAGTCTCAAAATGACTCGATTGCAATGATTGGTTTGGAAAAGGAACAGCTATACCATTTACGATTTCTAAGACTTTGTTATTTGCAGGCCTGGATTCCGGGTGGACCGTGAAGAATACCCTGTTATCTTTAGAGACTGCAATGTTTCCAAGTGGTTCATCAAATTCAAAAAATAGTTCAAGGCTATCGCTTGGTAATAATGGCTCAGTTGCTACCGAAGGATAATACTCTCCACCTCCATACCTTAACCTTAGGAATGCACATAGTATGATCAGAAACAACAGGAATCCAAGCCCCAGAACTTTGAATAGCTTTCTCATGAGTAATTAGTAATTCCATAATCTAACCAAAAAATGTCTATTGTCTAATGTCTAACATCTTTTGTCTAATCATCCATGATTCAAAAAAGAAACCGCCCCAAATTCTATTGAGGCGGCTCTTAAAATTATCTACTTTATTGGCTTTTATGCAATATCATCAGACATGATCTGGTGAGCATCAATTAGTGGTCCACCGTGCATGATTTCCTCAGAAGCCTGATTTATAAACTTATCGAAGTTGATATGGAAGCTGTGAGATAGCTGAATCGCTTTGCTCACATATGCTCCTTTTTGCAACCAGGTGTTCATTGGGTCAAGCATTTCTGTTGGTACTCCAGGGCAGTATTTTGGCATATGTAAACCGAAGATTGGATGCTCTTCATAGTCCACATTGTCAAGCTCTCCTTTAAGGATTGCTGTGATCATTGCTCTGGTGTATTTCAGCTTAATTCTAGATCCTACTCCGTAAGGTCCACCGCTCCATCCAGTGTTGATCAGCCAAACGTTAACTCCATTTTCCTGCATTTTTTTGCTTAGCATTTCTGCGTAAACAGTTGGGTGAAGAGGCATAAATGGCTCTCCGAAACATGCAGAGAAAGATGGAACTGGTTCTGTAATACCTGCTTCTGTTCCCGCAACTTTTGCAGTGTATCCAGAGATGAAGTGGTAAGCGGCCTGTCCAGGCGTCAACTTAGATACTGGAGGTAACACTCCAAATGCATCACAAGTCAGGAAGAAGATGTTCTTCGGATTTGCGGCATAAGAAGGAGTTTGGATGTTATCGATATGTTCAATTGGATAACTTACCCTTGTATTCTGTGTGATAGAAGAGTCGAAGTAATCTGGAGTTTTTGTTCCTTCCTTGAATACAATGTTTTCAAGCAATGCTCCAGGTTTGATTGCTCTGTAGATGTCTGGCTCTTTCTCTTCGGTCAGGTCAATTGCTTTTGCGTAGCAACCTCCCTCAAAGTTGAAGATTGTATTTTCAGGAGTCCATCCGTGCTCATCATCTCCAATTAGTCTTCTATTAGGATCAGCAGACAAAGTTGTTTTGCCTGTTCCAGATAATCCGAAGAAAATTGCAGTTTCTCCATCTTCTCCTACGTTAGCAGAACAGTGCATTGGAAGCACATTTCTGTCAACAGGAAGGATTAAGTTCAATGCAGAGAAGATTCCTTTTTTCATTTCTCCAGTATAAGCAGATCCACCTACTAGTGCTACTTTTCTGGTGAAGTTTAGGATAGAGAAGTTTCCTTGTCTAATGCCGAATCCTTCTGGGTCTGGGCAAACATATCCAGGTGCACATAAGATCAGCCAGTCTTCATCAAAAGTTGCTAGTTCCTCTTCGTTTGGACGAAGGAACATGCTGTTGATAAAGAAGTTTGACCATGGGAATTCAGTTACTGTTCGGATGTTTAGTCTGTACTCAGGGTCGGCACATACATATCCGTCTCTTGCGTAAATTTCTCTTCCAGACAAGTAGTTGGCTACTTCATCATAAAGTCTGTCGAAGTTTTCAGGTGAAATTGGTTTATTAATTCTTCCCCACCAAACTTTGTCTTTAGTGTATTCATCTTTTACTAAAAATCTATCTTTTGGGGATCTACCAGTAAATTTTCCGGTGTTTATAGCGAGGGTGCCATTATCGGTTTCTACACCCATTCCTTTCTCAACAGTAATTCTTTGAAGTTCTTCCGGACTCAGGTTCCAGTGTGCATTGGTGTCTTTCAGCCCGTATTTTTCTAGGTCGTGGGCAATTTCGGCTACTGCTTCCATTTTTGCTATTTTTTAAGTTGTTGAATTATTTTTTACTCATCCCCAGAGGATGGTAAATCATACTTTGGTTCAATGTTCGATCCCAAAGGTGGTTCATTAAAAAGCAGTATTTACTTAGCTAGGTCAGTTGCTTAACTGTTATTTGTCATGAATATCGTTTGCATTTGAAAATTGTTGGAGCAACAAAATTCGGGTGCAACTATGAGGTTAAAGTGGACTTAGGAAGTTGCACCCATAATTTGTGGACGAGAGTTGATGCGTAATTAACAGATTGTGTTCATCTGCGCTAATCATACACTTGTAACTAATACAATTCTTTAGAATTCATCTGCATAATAATCTTGGCCCAATCTGCCTGCGACTTAATCTGCAGTTTATTTCTTATTGCTTTTCGATAACTATCATAGGTCAGTTTTGAGATCTCCATTTCCAGAGATATTTCTTCCCTACTTTTACCACATGCAATAAGCTTCAGAACTTCCATTTCTCTGGCGGATAGTAAGTCAAGCATTATGAGTGCATCTGAATTCATATCCCCTAATTAAGTTAATCTAATTGAAGTAGAGGGTGATTTTGTCGTGAGTGACAGGTTTGCTAGCGCGAAATGCAGGATTACTTAATCATTTCCTGTACACCTTTTTTGTAGGTACGAGACATTCTCAATTCCTGACCGGTGTTGAGAACCACTTTGTCACCATTAACCGACTTCACATGCTTCAGATTTACAATGGTTGACCGGTGAATTTGAGCAAATTCTTGAGGAAGGGTATTGATAATTTTACTCAACTTATTTCTGTCGATTTCAGGTCTGTTTCTATCTGTCAGATAAAATTCTAAGTAGTGATCTTCTACTTGAACGTACATGATTTTTTCAATGTCCAACAGCGCCTTACTATTCAGCTTCAGGAATGGGGACTCATTCTTTTTTGACTCATTTAAATTTTTGATATCATCTCTCAATTCACTATTTGTGATTATCAGCTTTTCTCTGTCTTTGATATAATTGAAAATTATGTGAGTCATAGCAATCGAAAGTGCCAGGATTTCAATCAGGAATCCTAGCATAATTGGATCCATCGGAAGAAGGCCTTCATTGATTACTCCATATTCTGCCAGGATTTTACTGATGATACCGATAAAAAACATAGAATAGCCAAACAGGAATACCTTTGCTTTGAAAGGAGCAGGTTTTAAAGCTTTTATCGCGGCAGTGAAAGCGAAAACAACTGCGGTCAATGTAATGGTATATCTAATGGCAAAAAGCTCCGGAGCATACGCAATGTATTGATCCGGAATGATAATCCAGACTACAAAAGCCACGGCCATAAATCCCACAAACCCATTTATAATTTTATGGAATAGGGGAAGAAGTGTTTTTGTGTTGAAAAAAGACTGGATGTAGACCATTAAGAATTGAATGGTGAAATGGGTTGTAGCAGGGAAAAAATGAGTATTGAAATAAGGTGAATTAGAAGTGATGAACTGATAAGTAAAACCTTCTATTGAGAATAGCCACAACGTGAAATTTGTAATGTATAGAGCATACCATAGAAAAAGTTGTTTCTTAAGTCCAATCCCAACTATCAATGCCAGAACAATAATCAGAGCTAGAAAACCAAAGTAGATTCCAAAGAATATGTAGTCATTACTTGATTTTTGAGCGAAAAGCTTTTCATGATACACTTCCATCGGAAACCTTGTAGCGGAAGATCTTTTATCAATATTGACTAATATCCTTTGGGTTTCACCCTTCTTAATTAGCAATGACGCAATGAAGTTTCTGTGCAAAATTGGTCTTGTGGAATAAGGATTAGCATCTCCTGATTCGTAAAACAATGAGACGGTATCATTCTCTGAGATTTGATAAAACCTAATCAGGTCAATTTGGGGATTATCAACTTCAAAGTAAAAAGTGCCAGTTTCAGTTTCATTAGTAATATCAAAACGAACCCAAAAGGCCTTATTCTTAGTCATCCCCTGATTGCTTTTTGCGGCAATTGATTCAAGTTTACCGTCTCTGATTTGATAGTATGCCTGTTGTCCTTCTAATGAGTCAGAAGTAGCGAAGACTGTTAGAAAATCTTCAATATTATATATGTCTTTATCAGACGAAATTTTCAGAGAGCCTTCCTGAGCAAAAGCATTAAATGCAAGCAGAATTGCTCCCAGATAAAAGAGTATTTTGGTCAATCTAAAATGTGTGTTGTTAATGTAACTGTTCCCGTTTTAGCCAATATAATACAGATTGGTTAAAATTTGAAGGTTGGGTGTAAGTCAGAGTCTTCTTCTAGAGACTCTGATTGGTAATATGACAAAAAAAAGCCCGGGAGGATTCTCCCAGGCAATTACAAAATATATAACCTTTAATCTAAGTTCTTCCTTAGAACAAGCTAACTGTGATACCAGCTTGTCCTCTTAGTGAATACCACTCTACCTGCTCTGGTCTGTTAACATCGCCATGGTAGTATCTCAATGGCTCATTCAATAAGTTATTCACTTCCATGAATGCTCTCACTTTTGGAGTGATGCTGTATGCTGCAGAAAAGTCAAGGTTTAAGTTCTTGTCATAGAATCTATCCTGATCAGGACCGCTTCCTTGTAATTCATCAAGGTAAGAACCTTTGAAGTTGGCAGCTAATCTGAACATCAATCCATATTTTTCATAGAATAATGTAGCATTCCAAATGTGCTTAGACTGTCCAAATAGTTGTTGCTTCTCTTCTCTTCCAGGAACCTGAACTTCAGAGTCTGTGAAAGTATAGTTAGCATCGATACCAAATCCACTTGCGAAACCTGGCAAGAAATCAAGTCTTCTTACTAAACCTAATTCAAATCCAACAAGGTAAGCGTCAGCAGCATTTTGAGGAGTTGAAACGTTGAAGTTCATTCCATCAATTACTGTCATAGTATTAGCATCAAAGATTGCATCTGAGATGTCTTTGTAGAATACACCCGCAGCAATTACACCAACATTCTCAAAATATCTCTCTCCCAAAAGATCGAAGTTCCATGAGAATGTAGGTTTAAGATCAGGGTTTCCGATTTCTCCAACGTTATCAGCGAAATCCAGAGATCTACTTGGGCTTAAGCTTACAAAGTCAGGTCTTGCGAATGTTCTCGTAACAGCTAATCTTAAGTTGGTATTGTTAGCAGGAGAATATTTGAAGTGAGCCATTGGTAAAAATGCTCCGAAAGATCTCTTTGCGTTGATTGGTTCAACATTATCATTGTCATCTACACTGTAGCTATCATAATCGATATCAGTGTTTTCATATCTTGCTCCACCAACAAAAGTCAATTTAGTGTTGATTTTCCATTCTGTCATACCATAGAAAGCAGCGATGTTTTCAGTAGCAACATAACTATCAGGACCTCTGTCTGGACCATCAAATGGTTGAAATTCTCTTTCAATTCCAGCACGATTTGGAACATCATCGTTTGCTTCAAGAGTTGGATAAGCAACTAATAGATCATCATATACTCCATTGATCTCAGTAAGGAAACCACCATTAGTTGGAAATGGCTCATTTTCAATTTGATTCATGGAAACATCTCCATCAGGAGTGTAAATAGTTACAGCTCTGTTCGCTACTCTGTCCTTGCTTCTATACTTACCACCAAACTTGATGTTTGCTGAGTTAGAAATTTCGTAAGTCAGATCCAGTTTTGCAGTTACATCTTGTTCCTTGATCCATCTTCCTGAAGCAATAGCATTTTGCAATATTGCAGCTTCAGTAGTCATTGGTGTAGTTGAGCTGATGTTTGGTTGGATGTTTTCATTATCAGATACTCCAACACCATCCGGTGAATCAAAATCGAAGTATTTGTTGCCGTCCGAAGAAAGTCCATCGAATACAACACCACTTTGTCTGAAGGTTGTGTAATAATAACCTCTGTCAGCACTAGATCTTGGTCCGGCTTTTTCAAACAATCCAGGTCTGTCACCTCCAGCGAAAGCCGGGCTATCATACCAGAACTTAGAACCATAAGTAGATACTTTCCAGTCGGCTTTTAACTTGTTAGCTAATTTCTGCTCTCCACCAAGCTCAGCACCTCTGAATCTTGAGTGATACTGTGTGTGCGTGAAAGCGTGCTCGATTCTTCCAGAGTTGAAACGGAATCTTGTTCTTCTTCTTTCCTCATCATCAAGGAAATCAGTCCAGATACCTTTTAAGTAGATTTTGCTTTGAGGATTGAATTCATAATCTAAACCTCCGTTGAAACCCCAGGTGGTTCTGTTTCCAACGTAATCTCTTAATTGTAATTCGTTCATTGCGAACTTCTCTTCTTCCGAAGTGTTGTACACAATTTCATAGTTGTCTGATCCCCAGTCTCTGTTCCAGGTAGCAACTGAAAAGATGTATCCAAGTTTGTCATTCAATACTCGGTCTCCGTAGATAAGAGAACCATTGTAAATTCTTGACGTAGATTGTCCATGATATCCACCAGCGAAAGAAGCGTTTAAAGTCTTTTCTTGTGGAGAAGTTCTTGTAATGAAATTAACAGACCCGCCAATTGCATCACCTTCCATATCAGGAGTGATTGCTTTGGAAAGCTGTACATACTGAATCAATTCCGATGGGAATATATCTAGTGGTACACCTCTGTTTGAAGAACTTGTAGAAGGCATTCTATCGCCGTTAATAAGAGTTGAGCTCCACTGAATTGGAGTACCTCTCACCAAAACATAACGACCTTCGCCCTGATCTCTTTCGATAGCCACACCAGAGATTCTTTGTACTGCTTCAGCAGCATTTCTATCTGGAAGCTTTCCAATCGCATCAGACGCTAACACGGCCATGATGTTAGGGGAAGTTTTTTGAATGTTCAACGCTTTCATCTGACCCTGTCTCAAAGTTGAAGTAATTACTACTTCTTCAAGTTGAGTTGAGCTTTCAGATAAAGAAACTGTTCCAAGTTGGTTAGATCCTTTCTTGATTTCTATTTGTTTCTCAAGAGTCTCATAACCTACGAAACTGATCACAAATGTTTGTGAACCTTCAGGCAAGTTGCTGATTACAAATTGTCCGTCTCTTCCGGTAATGTTACCTTGTGAACTTCCTTTAAGGTAAACTGTTACACCTGGTAGAGGACCAGTAGCATCAACGATGGTACCCGAAAGTACTCCCTGAGCAAAGCTTATGCTTTGAACCAAGCATAAGGCTATAATAAGTGTAAAAATTCTGTTCATTGCGAATTGTTTTAAAGCATAAGATTTTCCGCCAAAGTATTGCTAGGGTATTAGATCGATATTGTTGGTTATTTAAAAGAGTATTAAAGCATTGTAAGTTGGTGGTGATGGGATTGAGGCTTATTTCTAGTGTTTTAGGGCTCTTTCGCTAGTTGAGTAACACCAAAGAATATTAGATTGAAATCTTCCCTTTCAGCATTAATAATTAACCAAAAACTATTTAACAGAGAGCTAACTGGCTACTAACAAAAACCTCTTGTTACTAGTCTAGTTTTCGCAAATGCAACTCTCTATTATTACTCTTAACACCTGGAAATGTGATGGAGAATATCCCAAAAGAATTGATCTGATTCTGAAGGATATTCAGGAAAGAGAATTCGATTTCTTCTTAGGTCAGGAAATATTTGACTCTGAAGATCTCAGTACCTGGAAGATGGTTACACAAGGTCTAAATCTCCCATCAGTTTATGAAAAATCCAGATTAAAGAACCGAGAAGTAAATGGGCGAGTTGTTACAAGTCATTCAGGTCTTTGTTGCTGGTCAAGATATACACCGGTATCTACTCACAAAGTGGAACTACCAGATGCACCACTTGATGGTGAGCGGATATCTCAAATCATTACTTATCAGATTGGAGACTTTTTACTGGTTGTGGTGAATACTCACCTAACACATCTGAAGGAGTCTTCTAGTTTAAGAATTGAGCAAATTTCAAAGACACTCGATGAGTTACAACTGATCCGTGAACCCGATGGAATAATATTTTGTGGAGACTTTAATGCGGGAAAGGAATCGGAGGAAATTCAATTTCTGATTGATGAATGTGATTTTACAGATGCCTATCCTCAATGTATCTCCACCCATACAAATGGAAATTGTCTGGACCACATATTATACTATCCAGCTGATCGGTTTTCAGTGAATAGTACCAGTGTAATACTGGCTTATCCAATTAATGGAACAATACCCAGCGATCATTTTGGACTTCATGTAGAACTTGAAATTCATAGTGATGTGTGATAACATTAGAGTTGTGGCCATCACTAGTCTCCCAACTGTTGGGAATGCTGGATTGAAGAATATGATACCCCTTTTGGGGACCTATATTATTCCTGTTCCAACGCTCGTTCTAAGTGGCCTGGGGAACATGGAAGGGCATCAGAAATTCGAATTACCGTTTGAGGAGATTCTGAATGAAACACTTAAGATGGTTGAAAAGCAAAATTACCGATTGGTGGTTTATGTTGGCTATCTAAGGAACGCTGAGCAGATTGATTCAATAGTCGAAGCAATTTCAAATTATGATCACATTATCGATTGTGTGGTAGTTGACCCGATATGTGGTGATGCAGGTAAAGCATATGTTGATCAAACCATAATTGATGGATATCCGAAGCTTCTTAACCTGGCTAATATCGCTATTCCAAATGAGACAGAAGTAAGGCTTTTAAACGGAGCTGATTTCAATAGTGATTTGAGTGAGTTACAGCAAAGAATGCAACAAGACTGCTCTGACCAGATTTTGATCACTACAGGAATTCAAGTTTCAGGGAAGATTCATAATCAAATTATTTCTAGGGCAGAGAAATTTGAGACTCAACATAATTGGTTTGATAAGCAGGTTTCTGGTACTGGAGATGCTTTTGCTGCCCTTTTTATTTGGCATTATTTCATTAAACAAAAAGAAATAAAAACTGCAGTCCAATTAGCTGGAGACACACTTTCTGAAATGATTGAGGCTATTCAGACTTCTGGAAAAGAAGAGCTTCATATTTCAATATCCACATTTTCAATAGATCCCTTTAAACAAACAAGTCATGAGTAAAGGAACACTCTTTTATGTAGTTGGTGCCTCAGGTGCTGGAAAAGATTCATTGATGGATTTTGCAAGAACTAATCTTAAATCCGGACATGTGAAATTTGCATCACGCTTCATTACCAGAAAGGCAGATGCGGGAGGTGAAAATCACATTGCGGTTAGCCATGAACAATTTCAGGAATTGATGGAACAATCAGCATTTTCTCTTTACTGGAAAAGTCATGGTAATTGGTACGGAGTACATCATGAGATAAATGAATGGCTTGACGCAGGAATCAATGTTGTGGTAAACGGATCAAGAGGATATTTGTCAGAAGCAATTTTAAGATACCCTGATCTTAAAACTGTATTGATTGAAGTAAGTGAAAATGTGCTTAGGGACAGGTTAAAAAACAGAGGAAGAGAAACCGATGAAGAAATTGAAAAGAGAATCGAGAGAAGTCAGTCTTTCAAAAACTTTGAAGCTCCTGATATGGTTCGGATCAATAATGATCAACCATTGAACATATCAGGAGCTAAATTTTTAGAGTGTATTACTTTTGACCTGGTTAAAACAGCATCAATCTAATCTTGCAAATAGGTTGGAGAGCTTACCAACTGATTTTGTGCATTTCTTCTCCATTTTCGTGATTGGAATTAGCTTAGGAGTGGAAAAGATTGCTACATCGGATGTAACTTCTTCTTTCTTCTGATTGTAAATAGAATAGTGAATTCCGTTATCCAATTTGTATTGAGGATCACCCACCCAGGACATTCTAAAAGCATTAATGAAGATCACATAATCCACGTTGCAAGTATTGATGAAGCTTGCAAATTGAGTGTCTGAAATATCAGAAAGGTCTGATGTAACTATCTCCATTCCTCTCTTCTGCGATTTTGTGAAGTTGATTTGATATCTCAATTCGTCCACCATATTTGTAGGACATTGGATGTACGAAACTTCCTCATTTGAAATATCCTTGAATATTTGAGCCACTTTGGCATCATATAGATGAATCACTTCTTCTTTTTCGATATCGTTGGTTTTCGCTATTTCTTCCTTCGAATAGATATCACTATAGAAATTGTCTTCTATAAATGAAACCACGAGTACTTTGGTTTTTCCTTCAGTTGATTGAGCATTTGAGTTAAAACTCCAAAAAATGGTCAATAAGATGGTTACAATGCTTAGTCTTTTCATTTTGTAATAAGAGTTTAGTTTTATACAAAGGACTGAGCCTATTATTAGATTCCAATTATGGGCGTAATAGAAAAGCGTTAAATACAGATAAACATTTCTAATGAGGTCTATAATAAGACTTTTGCTTGTTCAAAATCAGGCTCTTCGATTTGAGTAGGGGTTTTAGATTCTTCTACGTCAGAAGTGAATTTCAATTTGCCATCAACCCATAAGTGAGATACTTTAGCAAAGTTTTCTGCTTCCTTGAAAGCCACTAAATCCGCCTTTTTACCGACCTCAATAGATCCTATTTCTTTATCCATATTGAGAAATTTTGCTGGATTCAAACTAACATATCCAACTGCCTCACTAGGATCAATACCTTCCTGTATCATTTTTAATACAGAAGTGAGCATAGTAGGGAAATGATAATCACTACAAAGCATATCTACTAATCCTTCACTGAGAGCTTCATGACAAGCAAGGTTTCCACAGTGAGAACCACCTCTTACATAATTGGGAGCCCCCATACATATTGCCATTCCGAGATCTCTGGCTTTTCGTGCGGCTTCTATGGTAGTAGGCATTTCTGAAAGTGTAGCTCCATATTGCTTGGCTTCCTCTACATGCAGAACTGTGGTATCATCGTGAGAACCTATTGGCATTAAGTGCTGAAAGGCTTCCATTATTTCTGGCCTCTTGTCTACTTTGCTTCTTTCGGTAATTTGTTCAAGAAGTAGCTTCTCACTTTCCTCTAATGAGATTTGAAGAGTCTTTGCACGCTTTGCAACTAAATCTTCCAGTTTGAATTGACGCTGACCTGGAATACTTTCATTGACTACAACCAGCTTCAACGAATCAACTTCCTTCATTGCATCCAGATACTCAAGGACTCTTTCGGAATTAGGATCAAGTCTGGAATGGATATAATGTCTGATGATTCCAGAAGTAGCAATTTTGTCCAACTCTTTACTTTTCTCAATAGCATCCTCATACGTACGATTCATACTTAAGTTCTCAGTGTAGCTTATTGCTGTAAAAAGTGTTGTGATCCCACAAGCTGCAGCTCTCTGATCCATGAAGTGGAAGGCAAATGGAAGAGGAAAATTGGCAGTTGGGCGTGGGTGTAATTCTTTCTCCAGGTAGTCGGAATGAATATCTATGCAACCTGGAACTAACCACTTTCCGGAAAGGTCCAGAGCATCATTTAAAGTGTTTTTAGTGATTTCTGTGATGATACCATCTTCAATGATTACACTACCTATGAAATTTTCCTGAGGTGTGACTATTCTTGCGTTTGTTAGCTTTAGTGCCTTAATTTCTTCCATAATGGTAAAAGTCATGGAAGGGTATTAGCAATGGGTTAGTTGGAGGGTAGATTAGGGTTAAACCTGTGTTCTTAACTAGCTTTCGAAAGCTGATCTGTGTTTTCAGTAAGGCTACCTTGTTTATCCATATAAGCGTCATTTTTGACTTTCAGACCTTTTAGTTGATATAGATATACGAAACAAATTGTAAGACATACACACCCTTCTAAAAGTATTGTGTTCATCACTCCAACAAGATCTGCTAAGGCGCCAACCAGAATTCCTCCAAGTGTTACTCCAGCCATAAACATCGCGATGTATAAGCTTAGCACTCTTCCACGTTTATCTTCTGCGGAGATAGTTTGTAGGAGCGTATTCGTACCTGCAAAAACGATAACCCTTCCTAATCCAGTGAATGCAATAGCCATCAAGGTGAGCATCAAGGCATTTGAAACTGATATTGCTAGTAGCGAGACAGAGAACAGTGCTGCTGCAAAAAATATTAGTTTTTGAATTCCGTCTGATTGAGACTTATTAGCCAAAAAGACACCTCCCACAATGGCACCAAGACCAAGAGCACTATTCATGTAACCAAAAACTTCAGATCCTTCCTGAAAGACTTCTCCTGTTAATAATGGAAGCAAAACAATGAATGAAACCCCAACTAATGTAAATGCACCAACAAAGAGGATAGACAGTTTGATAGATGGAAACCCAAATGCATATTGCGCTCCTTCTAAGAACTCTGCACGGAAATTCAGTTTGGAGTCTTGCTTGGTTTCTCCATAAGTCTTTACAAATATTAGTGTGACTACAATAAATAAACTCAGCACCGCATATATGAAAAAGCACAAAGCCTCACCAGCAATTGGTATCAGTAACCCAGCAATGCCTGGGCCTAATACTCGTGCTGTATTAAAAACAGTTGAGTTGAGAGCAATGGCATTCATCAGGTATTGCCTGTCAGGTAGGATGTTATTGACTAATGCTTGTCGGCACGGAATTTCCAGACCTTTCATTAACCCCATAAAAAGCTGTACCCCAATCAAAAAGGTTATTGTAGCTAGTTCCATCCAAGTGATGATGGCCATTAAAAGTGAAGCAATTCCAATTAGTAGCTGAGCAATTTGAATAATCTGCTTTTTATTGAAACGATCAGCAATTACACCTGCGAATAGGCCTGTGAAGAAGGCCGCCATTTGTTTGGCGAAGGTCACAATACCAAGGACAAACGCAGAATCTGTTAATTGATAAGCCAACCAACTCACAGCAACTTGCTGCATTAAGTTACCAATATTGGAAAGCGCCTGACCAGTAATAAATATTCTGTAATTCCTGAATTTCAGTGCGGCAATCATTCTCATATTATGCTGCCTTTAGCTCAGTGTTTCTTCTTTCAAAATCCCTGCTCTCAAGAAATCAGATACCTTTTCGAAAAGTGTGATCAACACAATAGTGAAAAGAATCAATGCCAAAGCATCGCTATATCTCAGCATTTTCATAGCCATGTGGATTTCAAATCCTATTCCACCACCACCAAAAATCCCTAAACCGATTGCGGCTCTTAGATTCACATCGAAAGCATAAAATAGATTTGAAATGAAGGAAGGAATCACTTGAGGAATTATGCTGTATCTAATGGCTTGAAGTTTATTTGCTCCAATTGCATACACAGCTTCAACCGGCTCTACTTCCACTTCTTCAATTGAATCCGCGAATAGCTTACCAAACATTCCGATAGTGCTTACGCAAAGAGTAATCATTCCGGCAAATGGCCCTAGTCCTAAGGCAATCACAAATACAAGGATTAAAACTAGCCTTGGAATCACCCTTTCAAGTGACATCATAAGTCGGAAGAAGGATCTGATGAATGGTGCGGGGCTTGTATTTTTTGCTGCCAGGAATGCAGCAATTAATGCACCAGTTCCTCCTATGACGGTTCCCATAAATGCCATTGCCAAAGTTTCCAGAATAGAAGTGAAAACATTGCTCTTCTTCCAGAGAACATCAATTTTTGGTGGAAGCATTTCTCCCAACAGGTTAAATAGATGGTGACCTTCTGTGAAAAATAGTGTTGGGTTGAAGTCTAATTGAATAGACATTCCAACAACTACAATGGCGAGGAAAGAGAAAATCGTAACTCTCTTCTTAAACTTCTCTGAGGGAAGGCTTTTTTTATTAAGTAATAGATCATTCATACCAATTTCCCTCCAGGGTTAATTTTCTTTCTTAAAAAGTCGGACAGGCGCTCAGATAAAAAGACAAGTGCAAGAACAACAATAATTGCAGTGGTTGCTCTTTCATATTCCAGCAATTGGAATGAATAGAAGATCTCATATCCAATGCCTCCAGCTCCAACTGCACCCAGCAAAACCGATAATCTGATATTGATTTCCAATCGGAATAAGGTGTTGGAAATGACTGATGGCAATACTTCTGGTATAATAACGTACTGAATAATTTGTACTTTGTTAGCACCTACTGACGCAACAGCTTCGATTGTTTTTGGATTGACTTCTTCAATGGCGTCAGAGTATAATCGGCCGAGCATCCCCAGGCATCCTATTGCTAATGCGACAACTCCGGGAAATGGACCCAGGCCTAAAGCGGCTACAAGTAATAAAATGATGATTATTTCAGGAAGCGCCCGTTCTGTTGCCATGGCAAACCTGCTGATAGTTTTCAACCAAACCGGAGATAAGTTCGCAGCTCCAGCCAGCGCAAAAGCAAATGAGAATAGTGCACCAAGAAATGTTGCTAACAGCGCAATTAAAATGGTCTCAAATGCTGGATAAATCATTTCTCCAAATGCAGAAAAATCAGGAGGGAACATTTCTCCTAAAAAGGCGAATCCTTCAGATATACCTCCTCTAAATATGTCCAGGTCTACTTTGCAAAGAACTGCCGACCAGACAAACAAGATGACGAATACGGCGAAAATCAGGAATTTTTTCAACCGTCTTTTGATGATTGTCAAGTTCATGAATATGCTAAGTCTGGAGTATGAGTTGCGTCTTCCAACTGCTGTAATTCTTCGCCGTAAATTTCAGCTAATAAATCATCAGAAATTTTCGAATCACCATCATACACAATTCGTCCTTCCTGAATAGCAATAATTCGATTACAGTATTTTGCAGCGATTTCTGGTTGATGAAAAACACCGATTATTGGCATCTCCTCCGCAAGTGGCTTAAGGAGTTTCATAATCTTTTTCGCATTGCTTGGATCCAAATTAGCAATTGGTTCATCAGCTAATAGCATATAAGGTTTTTGAAATATAGCTCTGGCAATTGCCACTCGTTGTTGCTCACCTCCAGATAATGAGGCCACTTTTCTATGAGCCAGATGACTGATTTTAACTTTCTCTAGAGCTTCAAGAGCCTCCTGTGCTTCAGCATCAGTAAACCCGTATAGTAAGCTTCTAAGAGTATTGATTTGCCCAAGTCTACCAATCATGACATTATCAAGAACTGATAGCCTTTTGACCAGATTAAATCCCTGGAATACAATTCCTATTTTTTGCCTCAATTCTCTCAGAGACTTGCCGTTACAGGATGTCAGGTCTTTTGTTTCTCCTTTGGAATGGATATAGATATTACCGCTGGTCGGTTTAGTGAGGCCATTGAGGCATCTCATTGTTACTGTTTTCCCAGCTCCACTTGGGCCTAATATGCCAATAAAATCACCTTTTTTGGCTTGGAATGTAATTCCGTTAAGGATTTGTTTCCCGTTAGGCAAACTCTTCACAACATCTTTAACCTCAATCATTTAGCTTTAGTCTTTTTGGCTAAAGTAGAGGGGGAATGTTAGGGTCGAGCAAGTCGAATGTTAGCTTTTAACAAGCTTTGTGTATTAGACAGTGCTTACAATTTTAGCCTGATTTTTCTCTTCAATCATTTTTTGAATTCCAATAAATTTGTTGCCTAATGAAATCAAATTCTGGTCAGTTTCATAGTCTGTCCAGATATAACCAAGTAAGGCAATACTATCAAAGCCCATATCATGAGCCATATGGACTTTAGTAGTATTGATTCCACCAAGACCAACTACTTCAGGTCTGTCTACAGTATGCTGCAAATATTGTCTCAGTTCATTGAGTTTAAACTTACTGTTGTATCCCTTATTGGAAATACTATCAAAAATTGGACTTAGAAATACATAATCATACAATTTTCCATCTTTCTCAACTTCACCAAGGCTATGAAAGGAAAAACCTACTCTTTCAAATGATTTACATTCCAAGCAAGAATCGTTTTGGTCATGTTTGTAGTCTTCAAGCGTATATTTCTTCGTGAAGTGTGCACCTTTCAATTTGTATTCACTAGCAAGGTTAAAGTGAGAATGAATAATTATCCTGTCGTGAAAATGGCTAGGAATACGCTCAATGTATTTTCGCATTTGTTGTTCATCGTATTCCTTTTTTCTGAGATGAAAGGTTTCAAGACCTTCGCAGAACATTAGGTTCAGTGCAAAGTGCTCATTGGGTATGGTGTGGAAATTACTTAGTAGGTATAAATGCATAAGCTGATTAAAAACTATAAAAGACCAGTATTCTTCGCCATCATCCTCAATGAATCATAATATGAGTCATCAATGGATACATACTTGATTTGATATTCGTACTGATAGTGAATTTTTTGGGAAGCTTCCGGGTCAATATCATCTAAATCGGTAAGAGCCTTTTGGATTTTATCAGCTAGTTGATCATTTAAGTCACTGCTAACAAAAATGGCACCTCTGGGAATCGGTTCTGATTCCCAAATAATTCTGTAATCTTCTTTTTTTATTTTTCCCCTTTTCAAATAAGTACTTAAAGTTGTATTATTAACAGCAGCCACATCTATCTTACCTGAGATACAGTTGTATAAGGAAGCAACATGACTTTCAGAAATCATCACATCTTTGAAGTCCTCCTGTTCAATTCCAATTTTGCTTAGAAAGTCTCTTGGCACCAGATGCCCTGAAGTAGAAGTAGGGTAGGACCAGGCCAGTGTAAGCTCATTTTTTTGGTCTATCAAATCATTTACATTTTTGATAGGTGAATCCTTTGGAACAATAAGGCATGACCAATATTGATGAATGGTATCAGTGGATACTGATGCGGAAGTAACTAATGGTCTAATATCTATTTTCGATTTTGCGACCATGTAAGAAAATGCACCGGTACTTCCAAGGTGGATTTTTTTAGCCTTCATTGCTTCAACTACAGCTGATCCATTGGTTACCTTAAAAATCTTGACTTTCATTCCCAAAGACTTCTCGAGATATGAGTGGAAGGCCTCTACTTTATTTACCGTTTTATCATAGTCTTCACTAACCGATAGACAAACAATCAGCTCATCAGGATTGGAATATGAGTCGGTTCTGTCGCATGAAGAAAGGGCAAGTAGGAATATTAGTATGGGAATATAGTAACGCAATTTCACTTTAGTTTGACTACAAAGTAATACTGCCGCCATTTTGCAGCCATGAGTTTTATGTTAGAGTTATATTCAATCTTAGGTTATTGATTGCTAATTTCTTGATTGACGTGGTACACCAGCATTGCTCGTTGAATGGAATTGGACAATTTCAGCCCTTCCGACTTAGCTATTGTTTCTGGAGATACGTCATATGGTTGAGCTAAGATCTCAAGTTGTTTTTTGAAGTTTTTCACCTTTTGAAATTGCCCGGAAGTTGAGAAAAAATAATCATACTCCACCTTTGGAACTGTTATTGTATTTGAACTCCTGGATCCATAATGGTAAACTTTAGCTTTTTTCCAGTAGGTGATTTTTCCGGCAACTACTTTTTCGAGGACATTATGTTGCTTTTTACCACTATGAATAATGGTGAAATACCGGACATATTTTTTTGAGTTGGTTAGGAAGCTGAACGAACTCACATTACGAATGTCAAATGTTTGTTGTCCTGACTCAGTTTCATTTTTGAATTCTATTACTTCTGGAGACTTCAATCCATCGTACCTGATATACCCGTAGAGACTATCATTTTCAATTGAAATTAGAAGACCTTCCTGCCAATCCACAACTTCTGGATTATCGGATTCTTCCTTCAGCGTTTCTGCTCTCACAGCCATTGATGTTGTTCGTGAAAGGTAGCTGCCGAGTCCACCTCCATTTTGTGCAGATACCTTAATGACTGATAAGATAATAAGCAAAAAAAATAGATACTTCATAATGTGATTTCCTTAATGAATGTGAAATCTAAGAAGTGATTATTAAGCTCTTTTCTGTTTAAGTTAGAGATGCATTAGTATTTCGTTATAACTTCGTTTACCTATTTCAAAAGTGACTTGAATGCTTAATCTTGCATGAAAATTAATATCAATTGAGATCAGAGTTTTATCATATCGCAAATACACTCACGGCCAATGATGCCCCATGGTTGGTATGGAAACTCGGGTTTTTATTATATGATGAATGAGAATAAAAGAAATCAATTATAAAAAGAGGAACCCGAGTTAGTAGTCTAACTCGGGTTTTTTTTGTCTAACATTTTAATATCCTGAAAAAATGGAACTAACAGTAAGTAAAAAAGAGCAGTTAAAAACAATCCTTCAGAGTTTGGAGTCTGTGGACTTTTCTGGTGAATCTTACTTTGCTTTCAAAAAAGCAGATGAGCTGGATGAGTTTGTTCAGGCCAATGAAAAAGGAGTGATTGATTTTACAAAGTCCCTATTAAATGCAGTCATCGCAAAGGAGGGTCAGTATGGAGAGCTTGATTACGATGTGCTTGCAATTGGATCGGATATGAAGCCGACCTATGTGGAGTTTAATAAGCAGGAGACAACAAATGTAAAGGCGAAAAAAGCAGAACCATTTGGAGTGAAGAAACTGGTTTGTCTTGGCTTGTATGTGCTCACGGTGACTGTGAGTCTGGTGTGTCTTGCAGCTGGAGCTTTTACAATCGTGAGTCAGTTTTAGAAAAGGGAATTGGTATCAGTCGGGTCTTTCCTGACTGATGCCTTTGAATTATAGAAGTCCTTCGACTTCTTGGTTATCCTCATTACAAAATTTTCTTTCCCATCTGCATAAGCCTCCCGATAGCGCTCCCAATCAGAGTCACCTCTTCCGCTCCTTATCAGAGTCTCTCGAAGAGGACTCTGATGAACAAGAAGCGTAAAACTCTATTGATCAGAGTCCTCTATGAGAGACTCTGATCGAGGGGGTGGGGTGTGTTGGATGCACTTATTAGTCCACTATAAAAAGCTTATCGCTTTTTAGATTTGCCAAATGGCAACCCATAAAAACCATCTGGTAAAAGCAGAAACCTATTTTATTACCTTCACTTGCTATGAGTGGATTTCATTGTTTGAAATGACAAATCTCTACAGTTATTTCGATAAGTGGTTTCAATACCTAGTTGATAATAATGTTTCAATTCTGGGATATGTTATTATGCCAAATCACTTTCATGGATTACTTCATGTACATGAAGAATGTCCGAAGTATCTGAATCAGCTTGTTGGCAATGGCAAAAGGTTTCTAGCTTATGAAATTGTAAAAAGATTCAAATTACAAGGGGACAAGGAGAATATGTTGAGGGTTCTAAAAAATGGCGTGGAGTACAATGAAATCATAAAGAATAAGCAACATCAAGTTTTTAAGTTGTCTTTTGATGCTAAGCTGTGTTTCTCAAGAGGAATTTTGGAAACAAAATTGAATTATATCCATAGAAATCCAACGAATGGAAAATGGGACCTAGCGGAGGATTGGACACTTTACGAATATTCAAGTGCAGGCTTTTATGAAAGAGGCTTGACCTCTGAATATTTGACTCATTATCGTGAGGTATGGGGGTAGGTCTGTTAATCCGTTCCGATTCATCAGAGTCCTCTTCGAGAGACTCTGACTGGGAGCGGTTCTCTGTTTGGGAGCGGTTCTTATAAGAAAGTATCAGAGTCCTCTACGAGAGACTCTGATCCATTAGTCTAATGTCTAATATCTAGCATCTACTTTCTTCCAAAAATCGTAATACTTACTACTGGAGATGGCTGCTTTCTATATTCTTCAATTTCTTCTGGAGTAAGCGCTTTGCTCAATGTCTCATCCGACACATGAATTTCTTTTTCCTTCAAAATCTCAATGTCCTTAAAACCTGCTTCTTCAATAGCTGAAACATAAGTTTCTTTTAATAACGCACCAGCGACACAGCTTGAATATAGCTCCGCAGCTCTTTGTACTTTTTCTGGCAGGTTATCAATGATTACTACATCAGACATGCTGAAATGCCCTTCTGGTTTAAGAACGCGGTGAACTTCCTGGTAAGCTTTTACTTTGTCGGGAACAAGGTTTAATACGCAATTGGAAATTACCACATTAAAAGAGTTGTCTTCAAGAGGCATGTCTTCAATTTCTCCAAGAACAAACTCCACGTTTTCATAACCCAGCTTGGACTTGTTTTCATTGGCTCTGTCAATCATTTCCTGGGTCATGTCCAGGCCAACCACTTTACCTGTTTCTCCTACAACTCTTCTTGAAACAAATACATCATTTCCCGCGCCAGCACCAAGGTCCAACACGTGATCACCTTCACTCATTTTAGCATATTCTGTGGGAACTCCACAGCCAAGGTTTAAATCTGCGTCAGCAACATAACCGTCAAGTGCTGAATAATCATCACTAAACGCGCTGGTTCCACTTTTTGTAGATCCACAGCAAGAAGATCTTGTTTTTGCTATTTCAGCATATCTATCACGAACTGATTGCTTCAATTCTTCATCGGAGATTACATTTTCATTCATTGTATTATTGTATTAGAGTTCATTTAGTACCAATTCAGACAGAGATCTTATTTCTGAATAGAGAGAATCATTTGCAGCCAGAAATACTAAAGTTGAGTCGTTCCACTCTTCGTAGAAATAGCCAGCTGATGCAGGTTCTTCATCAGCTACTCTTAGGTAGATGTCCTGCAACTTGTTTTTAAGGTTTTGAGATAATCCACTTCTTACGGTTACCAGATCTACTGGCATGGGATTAGATTTCCAGATAATGTTTACGTCCTCAGTTTTGATCATTTCTCGTTCAATCATTTTGTTGAAAACATTGAGTGAACAGCCGGCCACATCTACCTTTTCATTAACTAATGAGAGTATAGTAGCAGTGTGGCTACCAGAGAATAAAATCTCAGTAAAGTGATCTTCTGGACTGATATTAATTGAATGCAAATATCCACGCGGTACCAGGTGACCAGATGTGGAAGCGGGATCAGAAAAGGATAACGAGTATTTCTGCTTTTCACTTTTTAGATCTTCTAAAGTCTTGATTGGTGAGTTCTTATGAGTGATCAAAATACTACTGTAGCTTGCAGGGATCTTGGTATTTCGGTCACAAGGAACTACCAAAGGTTCTGCACCTGCATTATCAGAAGCTAGCACATAAGAAAATGGCCCAAAAATCCCAATATCCACTTTTTCTCCTTTCATACCTTCAATGATTGCCGTATAATCGCTTCCCCTATATGTTTTGATCGGTATGCCCAATTCCTTTTCCAGGAAACCGGTGACCGGCTTCATGTTGCGGATCATTCGCGCCGCTTCTTCGGATGGCACAAAACCAATTACCAATTCTTTTGGGTCTGAATCTGTAGTTTTTGAGTTACAACCAATAAGGATGATCGATGCGATAAGAATAATTAAAAAACGTTTCATCAGTCTTTAGTTATTTCAATTGGCCGTAATAAATGTTGGTCTGGTATTCCATTTTTATTAGACCATCCTGCTGATAATTATCGAATAGCACTTTCAATGCTTCTTTAGCAGCTGGGAATTCATTATCACCTTCTTTGAATGCATAGGACGAGGATTGATATCTACCTAAAGTGCCTTCAAAATCAAATAACTGATAGCTTGGAGTAGATTTGATTTTATATGAGAAAGGTTCATAAAATGTCGACAAAACTTTTTCATCAATGTTTCGGTGGACAACCTCAGCATATCGAATAGCATGCTTCAGAAGAAAGGACTCATAATCTTCAAGAAATGGTGAGTCAACATCCCTTTCATTCCAAATCAAAATAGCCCAACCACCAGGTTTGAGGATTTTTTGAAATTCAGTCTTACATAAAACCGGGTCAAACCAATGGAAAGCTTGGCCGGCAATGATATGAGAGAAAGAATCTGACGGCAGAGTGGTGTTTTCGGCAGTTCCGTTGATGCTTTTGAAATGTGGATTGTCTTGAAATTCAGCTTCTGCTGCTTCCCTCATTTCATCATTAGGTTCAACTCCATATAAGTTATAACCATTATCCAAAAAGATTTCAGACAACTTACCTGTGCCTGACCCGATATCAGCGATTAATGACTGTTGGGTTAATCCAGTAGTTTCTTCTAAAAATGAGATGATTTCTTCAGGATAACCTGGACGATATTTTATATAGTTGGAGACACGATCAGAAAATCGTTTTGTATTATCAATATTCATATGGTAAGGTTACATACCATCTGCTAACAGTGAATTAGTGAACTATTTTAAGATGATTAATTGTGAGTGACCAATGAGAGTATCTAATCAAATCTTATAGCGGGATTTAAACTTGACTAATATATGTGGTGGAACTTCCTGAAAATTTAAATCATGAGACATCTTATTATATTTTCGATTTTTATTACTGTCAACTTCTCATTGTTTGCCCAGGTAAAATCAGTTGAACTTCCGAAAAGGGAACCAATCGATTTAGAAGTTATTGCTCAATTGGATACGGTTGTTCATCCAGAAACTTCCGGAATTATCAAAAGCAGACTTTATGATGGAGTTTATTGGGTTCACAATGACTCTGGGCATGAAACATCAGTAATTCCGATCAATAGAAATGGGGAAGTGGTGAAGTCATACAGGTATGAAACCAGTACCGGTCAGTTGATAGGGGATGCGGTAAGTATGGATTGGGAAGATATCATGACTGATGACGGAGGGAATCTCATAGTTGCAGATTTTGGGAACAACTGCAATTGTAGAAGGGATATGGTTTTTTATTACATCAGAGAGTCGGATCCAACGCAGAGAAACAATAGGGTTTTTAAGAAAATATTTTTCGAATACCCAGATCAGAAAAAGTTTCCAGCTCCAAAAAGTAACTTCAATTTCGATGCTGAGGGAGCTTTTTATGCTCATGGTAAAATCTATGTGCTTTCTAAAAACAGGAGTGATACCTACACGAAACTTTACCGATTGGACCAAAACGATCCTGCAGAAATGAATGAAATCACTTACCTGGATGCTTTTGATATTAAAGGGAAAGTCACAGGGGCAGATGCCTCAGAAGATGGGAAGAAAATTGCTGTTCTTACTTACAGTGGCGTCTGGATATTTGAAGCCCTCAATAAAGATGATTACTTTGACGGCAAAATTTGGTGGATGCCATTAAATGCTTCTGGAATGGAAGGTATTTGTTTTGATGGTGAATCCCTGATTATCTCCAGAGAACCAAGCGGTACACTCCATGAAATCCGACAAGATGAACTTATCCCTATCCGATAAAAAAGAGGCTGAGAATTATTCTGAGGCTTCTTTGAATTCATTGGTTCATAATATTGAAAAGCTTCTGGCACATCAATCGAAAGGAAAGAATACATTAATCACAATTTGTGGAGGATCTTGTACTGGAAAAAGTTCCATTGTGACAAAGAGCTTGATCGATCATTTTCAGGGCAGAAGTGTGGTACTTCACCAGGACGTTTTTCAGAATAATGAGGCATACCTCAAGAATATAAGCCCTACCTATAAATGGGACCATCCCGATAATTTTTCTATTGGAGAATGTGACAGAGTCCTTACCAAACTTTTGAATAATGAGGAAGTGGATATTCCTGATTATTCATTTAAATCTGATGAGCCAATTGGCAAAGTGAAGCTACAACCTGCTTCAATAATCTTTTTCGAAGGTCTATTTTCGGGGCATGGGAAATTGTCTGAAAAGAATGATTTACTGATCTACATAGAAGCTCCATTTTACACAAGAGTGATTCGGCGAATTTTTAGGAATACATTGGAGCGATACAAGGGGAGAGACCCTGCCTTGATATTAGAAGGGTTTATTGAAACAGTTACCAAGGCTCATCATGATTTTGTCGTCAATCAAAGAGATAAAGCGGATTATATTTTAAAAATGCCATTTTCTTTTCAAGAATTAATCGACAGGTTTGATTTGTCTGATTTGGGTAAAGAAAACCAGGATTTGGAATGGAGAGTTGATCTTCAGGAAGACTTAACTATTGCGATTAGCAATAAAGGTCTATTCTCTCTTGTGTATCGAGGACTGAAATACCTTGAGTTTGAAATTGAAAATAAATTGATAGAAACTCTAAAGAATCTTGATTGGCAGGAATGTTAGACTACTTTCTGCTGTAAGTCAAAACCGGAGACTCTCGGATTACATTTACATAATCCACCAACAAAGCCTGATCGTAATCTTTGTAGTATTTTAAATTCCCAGACTTTCGGTAAACTTCAATCAATTCTGATTCTTTATTGGTCAATATTTGAGTCAGCTGCTTCTTGAAGTTTTTGATTTTTGTAAGTTCTCCCTTGGACCACATGAAATATTGATTTTCCGTAACCTCATTAGACTGGTTGAGCATGGTGGTTCCAGTGTAGGTTTGATAAGTCTGAAGTTCTGCTTTTCTAAGAAAATGAATCGAGCCAATCACAACTTGTTCTAATAATTCTGATTTACCGTTTTCCTGATAATATCTACGGTAAGAAGAAATCGCATGAGTTTCTGAATCATAAAGTCTTAATGTCTCAACTTTTGGTAAATCAATTACTCGAAAACCTTGCTCACCACGTATTTGTACCACTTTATTTTCAAAATCCAATTCAGCTTTACCCCAAAGAGAATCTCCCTGATTTGTGACAAGAAGTGCATCTTTTCCTTTCTCCATCACCTCCAGTTGCGCCTGCAATGAAAAACTCAGAAATACTACCAAAATGAATAAGCAAATACGTTTCATATCATCCACTAATCTTAGACTCACAATCTTTATATAAATCTAACAAAAAGGACGCATTAAATTAACTTTATCGTAATATTTCGATAAAGTAAATAATTAGGGTGATGAAATTACTTTTGACAGCTCAATTCGTGAGCTACTTTTAACATTTGCTTAAGTAGTAAACTGTCTTGATTTAACTGAGGAAGGAATAAAGTAGCCAGAAAAAATGGATGGTTAGTTAGTTCAGCAATCACCATTCTACCATCATCAGCAGTTCCCGCAAATGTGAAATGGTCATTGACCTCTTGTAGGTAATAAGGGTTTATCTCGAATCTACAATGAGATGTTTCTATGACATTGGAAGAACCATAATAAGATTGGGTTTTGTTAGAATGAAGTTCGATGTGTAGGTCTTTGTAATCTCTACCGCAACTTTCATTTAATGAGATGAAATCTTCACAATTTTTGGCTTTGCAGACATTTTTGGCTAATTCAATAATTGTGTATTTGAATCCTGAGCATGTCCCAATAAATGGAATTCCTTTTTCTCTGGCAAATTGAATCGCATGCATCGCACCTTCCGGATCAAGATATGGCCCGGACCCTGACCAGATTATGTCGTATCGACTTAAATCCTCATTAAATGTGTTTCCTGTACATACCCAGGTAACCTCAGTATGAATGTTGAGGTCATTAGATAATTTTGGAATAATTGATTCAGCAGAAGTGTGTGGGAGATAGTCACCATTTCTATCTCCAATCAATGCTATTTGAAGTGGTTTCTTGGGCATACTGCTAACTTAGGATTGGGAGATAATGTATGTGTTAGGGCTAGACTAAAATCGGATTATTTAAATTCTAAAACTTCCTAAACACCTTTGTAATAACCATCAATAAGGATGGGAACAGATGAGCTAACATTCAATTCACAAGCTAGCTCAACATCCTTTTCAAAACCTCTAGTGATGAGCTCTTTTCCTGAAATGCAAGCATTGATAGTGTCGACCAAATTATTTTTCATTGACAAATATGAGTTCCTTGCCAATTCTGACTCAGGTGAGAGATGTCCATTCAAATGACTAGTAATTGCTCCAGCTCCAATGTAGTCTTCAATGGCGACTCTCAATGAACCATCTCCCCATTTTTCTCCTGCAGCAATTACAGCAATCTTATTTCCAATTTGCATAGCGTGGTTAGCGACAGCTACTGCATTTCTCAATGATCCACAAAGAGTGGGAGTTGAACCGGTTGATAGAGACAAACTGGAACCATTTGGAGAGGGTAAGACAAGCTTAGTATTAGCAGAGATGTTTAGTAATGAGGTTGGAGAAAGTGAATATCCATTTGCAAACTTTCTATTGAAGTCAGCTAATTCTGCTTGTTTAGATTTTGCGAAATCCAATGCGGTTTCGTCCTTCCATCGATATGGGAATATTAATGCGCCGTTTTCTGCAGCTACACTTACACAAGTAGAAAAGGAAAGTATATCCACAATAATGATCACATCTGAAATGGCCCTTAATTCCTCTACTCCTCGAATGCCCCATTCCAGTCGGATATCAAACTCTTCTTGGTTAAAGAAAAATTTAATCATTAATACTAAAGATCAAACATATCCATCTGTCCAGTACCAACTACTTGTCTTTCTAGTTGCAATAGCTTCTTTTTGGCTGCTAATCCTCCCGCGTAACCTGTTAACTCTCCATTGGAGCCAATTATTCGGTGGCAGGGGACAATGATTGAAATAGCATTAGCACCATTAGCTGAAGCTATAGCTCTGATGGCTTTTTCGTTTCCCATTTTTTGTGAAAGACCAAGATAAGTCTCAGATGTTCCAAACGGGATTCTCTGCAAAGCTTCCCAAACGGATTGCTGGAATGGTGTGCCAACCAATTTAAGAGGGATGTCAAATTCCGTTAGTTCTCCAGCGAAGTAATTCTCTAATTGTTGCATCACATACTCATGAAAAGATGTCGATTCTGTCACATATTCTGCCTCTAAACCGCTTTTTATTCTATGATCCACAGCATCACGCATTTTGCGGTATTTCCAATCACAGATGCAAAGCGATCCTTCAAAATCTCCAAGAATGAGATCTCCGTAAGTTGTCTTGAATTCGTGAATAGAAATTTGATTTGGCATAATGACTCAACTTTTGCAATCAACTACAAACTAGCGTCTTTTTATCAATCTCCCTTGACAATTTCATCAATTATTTCACCGTCCAAATTGATCATCAATCTTACTTCCTTTTTTCCCTTGTCGAGCTCCACATAATAACCTGTAAAGTTATCACGAGTCAGATAATTTATTTTATCAAATTCATACCCTTTATACTTTTTGGAAATATCCGATTTGATGTCATTAGGTAATTGATCGTAATAAGAAATGGTATTCTCATGTCTTCTTGCAGCAATGGCGTCATTTTTTCTTTCGATAAACTTATTGGGCTTACCATCCATTGATTTAACAATATCAAAAGCATCATAAAGTTCTCCTGTGGCTGTATATGCTTCATATGAGAGTCTGTCTCCATCCACGTTTATCACCTGAACCAACTGTGTGTTTTCTGCGGCACGATCTCTTTCTGCATCCCAGCCATCCCAGGCATTTTCTCTAAGTTTATACATTTTGCCTCCACTAACAGAAACCACATAAACCGTCCCGGTATAATCTCTCATATTCATACCATCCAACTCATTTTCAGGAGCCGTACGACCTCTTGCATAACTGTGATCATGTCCCTGCAAGGCAATATCAACATGATATTTATCAAAAAGAGGTTTCCAAAGATTTCTCAACTCCTCATTGTCCCTGCCACCAGAAGCAGAGAACAGAGGATGATGGAAAGTAGCAACCAACCATTTCTTGGGGTTATTGGCCAACAGTTCTTCCAGCCATGGAGTCTGTTCTTCAGTGAGTTTACTTGAGTTGAGAACAATCACTCGAGTGTCTTGAAAGTCGATGTAATAAACAGTTTCTTTCAGTTCTTCGGGCATTGCTTCAGGTCCATTATCAGGTAAGGTAAATTGAGGTTGCCACTGGACAGACAGTGACCTGATACCTTTTTCTTTCTCCTCAGCTGATCTTGGTTGATGCTCGTGATTTCCAGGCAGTGGTACTGAAGGAAGCATATTATGAATCCATCCACCTGCAGTAAACCATTCATGCCATTGTAATTCACTATGTGCTGTAGTAACTAAATCTCCTGCATGGATAATGAAGCTTGCATCCGGAGCTTGTCGGTAGCCTTCTCTAATCAATCTTGACCAAAGTTCTAAAATGTAGTTTTGGGCATCTCCTACATAAAGAAAGCTAAATGGTTTGCTCTCCTGGCTAGCTGTCTTGAATTGAATCCATTCACTCCAGATTTTCCCATTTCCTACTCGGTAAGCATAAAGTGTTGCTGGCTGTAAGTCTCTAAAAGTTACGGAGTGGTAGTTGGAAATTGCATTGGCTTTCCAAACATCGCTAGCATCCATAGTCTCAGTTTTTGCATCGTAAGTCTTGGCATTTCTCCAAAATTTAGGGGCTGCTGTGGCAACAGCGATTTCAGCATATCCATTTTCTATTTCCGTGTTGGTTCTCCAGGTAACACTCATTGAAGTGCTTGGATCTTCAGTAAGGTTTAGTACAATATGATCAGGGTGTTTACTTGGTTTGTGCCAGTTCTTTGCAAACTCAGGAGCTTGGTAAGCCCGGTCCTGGCAAAATGAAATGTTGCTTAAAAGAATAAATGAAAGTACCAATCCAGTTTGAAGGATGATACGTGAAAATCGAAAAAATCTTGACATGGAATTATCTCTTTGAATGACTTGATTCTTCAAAGAACCTGATAAAGTTTTAACTTCAGGTTAGTGGTAGATTAGATTTCTGAAAAAGAATTCTAAGATTATCACCTACCAATTCAATTCGTCATAAGGGACTCCATTGTCAATACTCTTTAAGGTGAGTTCAATGTAATCAACAATGTTTTCAGGAAGTTGGTCGGTAGAAAACCAATGCAGACCACCACATTTATCAGGCTCTTTATTTTCAATTTCTCCACTCCAAACCGATGCTTTGAAAAAGAAGTCTATCCAATTGGTTTGCTGATCGCTTGTTCTTCTATGTAAGGTGTGGACCAGTGATACATCATTTCTTTCAACAACAATCCCGGCTTCTTCCAATGCTTCTCTAATTACGCTTTCCTGCAAACGATTCCCCAGCTTCAAATTTTCCTGATATTAGGGAATAATTACCATCCTCAAAACCAGTGTTCTTACGAAGTAGGAGCAACGTTTTGTTCGCTTGCTCCAACACCAAATAGCACGCTAACCGGTTCTTATGTGAAAGAAGATCTACCACAAATTGATTATGAGTAAAGATGAATCATTCTCCTAGTAAGTCATCAAGCTCACTATTCACCATCGCTCTTAAATCATCGTATAAACTGTCATTAGCTTCTATGTAGACTAAATCCTTGTTATACATTTCCTTAATGATTTCAAGAATTTCCGGAGCTTCTTCATGCATATTTACGAAAGCATCTTTCAATTGTGTTTTCAATGTTTCAGGTAAATCCTTTCTTACATACACGGGTCCTGGTGGTATTTTATCTGATCGCCATAATACTTTATATTGGTCGGGTGTGATTCGATTTTTTCTCTCCAGTCTTTCTAAAGCAGTGCTATAAGTTGCTGCTAAATCAACCTTACCAGAAATTGTTGAAAATACACCTGCAGTATGACCACCTGCAAAAAGTACTTCCTTAAAAGAATCCTCAGGTTCCATTCCCTGATTTCTTAAGTAAGCCAATGGATATAGGTATCCAGAGGTTGAAGCGGGATCTGCAAACGCAAGGGATAATTCTGAGGCTCTCTTTTTTACGTCTTCCATACTGTTCAATCCAGATTCCGGGTGTGTAAATAAAATTGACCCGGAGAAATTATCTCTTCCATCCCGATATCTGGTACATACAAGCGGTTCTGCATTGGCTTTTGCCTCAGCAAGAAGATAAGAAAATGGACCTGTTGTAGCAATATGAACTTTGCCTGTTTTCATAGCCTCTATCACCGCAGCATAATCTGTTCCTTTAATGTATTGTACCTCGATTCCTGTCTTTTTAGAAAGATAATCGACCACCTTTTCGTACCGGATCAACTGCATTTCAGGATCTGATCCTACAATCATTCCATAAACAAGTTTGTCTGGCATTTCATTGACTTGTTTACTGCCACATCCAGATATAAAAATTGAAATGATTATGAATAATACTATTCTGAATTTCATCTTTGCTCGCTTTAGAAGTTGGTAACTATACTTTCTGATGCGTATTTCTCCAGGAATGAATCCAAATGAAGCAATTCCTCAAATCGATTCTCAAGTGTCTCACGATCCCAATCCCACCATGCGATATCCAGTAACTTCTCAGATGTTTCTTCCGAAAACCTCCTTTTAATAACTTTTGCAGGAACTCCCACAGCCACTTCATAAGGCCCAACGTCTTTAGTGACTACAGCGCCTGATCCAATTACAGCACCATGACCAATACTGACTCCAGGCATAATTACAGCACCATGACCTATCCAAACATCATGACCAATATTGCAATGATGATCTCTTCTCCATTGGAAAAACTCTTCATCTTCTACTGTATCAAACCCATACTGCATTCTTCTGTAAGTACTGTGATGTTGCGTAACTCTCCATTGTGGATGATTACCTGGGTTAATTCTTGTGCTATTGGCAATTGAACAAAACTTACCAACTGAAGCATAGACTATGGAAACATTGCCAGCGGTATAACTATAGTCATCAAACACCACTTCATTCAAACTTGTATTGGCACCTAAGGCCGTCCATCCGCCAATTTTGCTGTTTCTAATTTTACAGGTAGGATGAATAGTTGGTTTTTCACTCAACATCTTTTTAGGAGCGTCCTTGGCTTCCTCAGGATAAATATCAAAATCGAAAAGCATAAAACATCAGTTTTGAATGAATGAATATTTTGGGTAATGAGGGAATGTCTGAAATGTGGAGAGATCATCATAAGATCGGAGTTCAGTATTTGAAATTCTGAAAATCAATTCCTGCTCCTTTATTTCATTGTTTATTTGGTTGCAAACTTTTACTAGTTGCTGTCGGTCTCTATCGTTAAATCGACCATCGAAATAAGCCAAAGTCAGATGACCTATGAATGGCCGGGTTCTTCGGATATCTATTTGGGAAAGCTCATCGATTGCATAGAAAGAATCTCGGAAATCAGTGATTCTCTGGAAATCGGATTTCTTCTGGAATGTACCCAGGATTCCCAATGCGGACCCGAAAATACTCAGACCAATTAATTTCATTTCAATAGGATCCACATCCGCACTAATCCCATTGATTTGATCAAATGCGGTTTTGATCATGAATGGATAGTCTTTTTCAATCCCAGCATCTTTGATAAATTCCTTATACCTGCTAGAAGACAATGTATTTGCAACTGTCTGGTGAAAACTATCTGATGGTAGCAAGTAGCATTTTTCACGCATTCCCAATTGGGAACTAAGAGAGCTCTGAATATCAATCAATTTGGCAATCAAACCCTCATTTCCTGGATTATTATTGACCATAGATACTACTGCATAACCGGGATAAGGCATCATTTCCCATGCGCCATTGTGATTCTTAAATTTATCACTGGCCTTCACAACTTTTGCTCTTGCAGAAAGCCCGGCGTTATCAATCTCATCAGATTGCCTTCTTACATATGTTTCGTACGACAATTCCTCGACTTGATTTTGAAGTGTTACTGCCATGCGATTTCATTTTGAGGTTGGGAATGAAGTTGACTACTTACATGCCCCTTAACAATTGTGTGGGTCACTTTTGGTAAACCACTTTCTGTATTTACTATTAGGATATCAGCATTTTTCCCTTCTTCGATACTTCCAATTTTATCATGCATACCAACGATTCTGGCCGGGTTGATGGTTGCCAGGTTTACTGCTTCAGGGAGTGGTAAAACACCTTCTTTATACAGTTTGAAAATAGAATGTAATATCGATGGAGGGTAGTAGTCTGAGCAAATCGCATCAATCAATTCCATTTTGATTGCTTCAGTCATATCCAGGTTGCCGGAAAGTGAACCACCTCTAAGAATGTTAGAGCTTCCACCAATTGTGAACATATTCAGCTTTTGGGCTCTTTCTGCTGCTTCGGTATTGATTGGGAATTCACTTATTGTAACTCCCATTTCGAAATACTGATCTACTTTTTCCTTGGTATCATCATCATGGGAAGCAACAGGAATTCCTTTACTTTTGGCGGTATCAATGATGTCTTTTAACCTTTGGCCTTCAATTCGTTCCCTCGATTGTTCTTTCTCCATTAACTCTTCTGCTTCTTCTTTAGAGATTCCTTCTTTTTTCATTTTGAATTGAATGAATCTCTCAGACTTCACTTGACCCTGACCAGGAGTATGATCCATTACCGATAAAAGATCTACATATCCCTTATTAATCAATGACATGACATTGTCGTAATCATATACGCCAGGTAATTCATATCTAAGGTGAATCAAATTGTTAATGTGAGTTGACTGCTGAGCACATTTCCAAACAGTTTCAAATACTTCTTCACGAGAATACTTTGATCTGGATTCTTTCTCGGCGGCTTCATAACCCATGTGAAGGGAATGAAACACCGTAGTGATTCCGCATCCAGCCATTTTTCTTTCCAGTTCATGGAATGCTACTTCAATTGGGAAATCAGCCCCAGGTCTAGGAATTATTTCAACATCCATTGCATCAGTGTGCAGGTCTATAATTCCAGGAATTACATAGCTTCCTCTTGCATCAATCATCGAATCATTTGCTATTACAGCAAGATTCGAAACATCAGTTTGAATGGCAGTGATTTTACCATTTCGGATTTCAACGGATGCATTTTCCAGAACAGCATGTGGAGTAACCACATTCGCATTGAAGATTGTTAATTGAGACATTATACAGTGGCTTTTTGAGGAACAATTTTTCCATGCTTCAATTCAATTACCCGATCGGCAATTTTATCTACAGCATACTGGTCATGAGAAATGCATAAGATAGATGTTCCGCTATTTTTTAATTCCAGAATCATCTCAATCACTACATCTTTAGTTTTTTGATCTAAAGAAGCTGTAGGCTCGTCAATTAATAAGAAATTTGGTTTTGCAATGATGGCTCGGGCAACATTTATTCTTTGTTGTTCTCCACCACTGAATGTTGATGGATAAGCATCCCACAATTCTTCAGGAAGGCCAATTCTGGATAAAAATTCCTGAGCAACGCCTCTTGCATATTCCCATGAAGAACCTTTAGCGACAAGGCTTTCAGCAACAACATCCACTGCTGAAACTCTTGGAATAACACTTAAGAACTGAGAACAGTACGTGATTTCACTTTTTCTTAATGCAAGAACCTGGAAATCATCTGCTGTTGCAAGGTCCACTTTACCATATTTGTCGGAATTGTAAATAATTGATCCTGAAGTGGACTTATAAGTTCGGTAAATGCACTTCATCAAAGTGGATTTACCAGAACCGGATTTACCCATCAGCCCAATTATTTCACCTTTTTCCATTCGGAAGCTCAGGTTTTCCAGGGCTTCAATCTTTTTGTCATTTAATATGTGAAGCAAAAAGTTCTTGTTCAGATTGCTTACATCTAAAATATATTTCATTGTTCTGTTTCTTTAAAGAAGTGAGCTTACAAGTAATTGCGTGTAGGTGTTTTGAGGGTCCTGTAGGATCTGGTCTGTTAGTCCCTGTTCCACAATCTGACCGTCTTTCATCACGATTGTTCTGTCGGTAAGCATTCTGATCACACTGAGGTCATGAGAAACCACAATCATGGCAATTCCCAGTTCCTGCTGTAGTTTTCTGATCATATCCAGAACTTTCGCTTGTACGGAAACATCTAATCCTGTAGTTACTTCATCTAAAAATAGAAGAGGAGGATTATTGGCAATTGCTTTAGAGATTTGAACTCTCTGTTGCATTCCACCGCTGAAAGAAGCTGGAGTTTCGTCCATTCTTTGAATTGATACTTCAGTAGAAGCCAAAAGAGTGGATGCTCTGTCACGGATATCACCAACGTGGAAGTTTCCAGCCATCAAAAGCTTTTCTGCGATGTTACCACCAGAAGTGAACTTGAAGTTTAGTCCGTCTCTTGGGTTTTGGTACACCATGCCCATTTTGTGATTCCTCAAGTATCTCTTTTTTTGATTAGACTCCTGGAAAGTATTGGCCTCTCCATCTTTGTAAACACTGAGGTATGCGCTTCCTGCAGTTGGCTCAAAATCGAAATAGAGCATTTTTACGACAGTACTTTTTCCGGATCCACTTTCTCCTACTATTCCAAGCACTTCACCAGGGTAAAGTGAGAAGTTAATATTGTTACAAGCTACAATCGCTCCAGTATTTGGACACTGATTGGAATTGAAAAGTGGTCCTGTTTTATTCAATGAATCCTGATCTGGCTCTCCATATATTTTGGTTAGCCCCTCTACCTTCAGAAGCCAGTTATTGTTGTCCATTACTTTCTTTTTTAAGGTTTTCAAATTCTTTTTCAAGTTCTTCCAGCTTGGCTATTAGGTATTTGTTTGACCATTGATCTGGTCTGGTGTTATCTAATACCTTATCAAGGAAATCGCTATCGTTTACCACGTAAGACGAAGAACCATCTGCATTGTACAGTTCGTCCATGAATGCCAGTTTTTCACCAGACATGTTGCAGATCATTTCTTTGAAGCTTTCAATCTTGAATTTCACATCTTCAAATTCTAATGGCGCAACATCTGTATGAGGGGGAACTGCATATAATCTTTTTTCTCTTCCTGCTCCGAACAAGTAAAGACAATCAGCCTGGTTCAGATTAGGAATGTCCCAGCGAGGAATTGGTGATGGAGACATGATATATCTGCCATTCACTTTTACAGGATAACCTGCACCTCTCATGATATCACCAAATCGAACAAATGATTCGTATAGCGAAACCCACATCTTAGCGTAATCTGCCTCTGCGTGCATTTGTCGGGTTTTGAATTCATAGCGTTCTACACCTCTGAGGGGTTCTGGCTGAGGAACCTGGAAGACCATAATCTGATCTTCTCTAAGTTTTTCCTCGGTGATTCTGTGTCTGGTTTGGATGATGGATGCTTTAGCTGTTTCGTAGGTTACGTTGCAGTCTGTAGTTTCCTTCACAAAATCACGCAGGTTACATGCATTTACACTTGCATCACTACCCTGATCTATAATTTTGAATACATCTTTTTTCCCGATAAGAGCAAGTGTGATGTGTAGACCACCAGTACCCCAACCACGTGCGATTGGCATTTCTGGAGAAGAATAAGGCACCTGATACCCTGGTACACAAATCGCTTTCAGTAATTTCCGACGAATTTCTTTTTTGGTACTCTCGTCTATAAAGGCGTAGTTGTATTGCCTGTTAAATTTCTGTTCTTCAATCATTGATTTATTATTTACAGGTCCTCTACGGCCTCAATTACATTTTCAGATGTTTTCTTTGGTTCTTCCTTTTTGCTCTCATTTCTGTCTATCGCATTTCTCAGGTTATTTAGACCTGATTGGAAAGTCACATAGTGAGGGAGCTTAAGGTGATTGGTGAATCCCATTGCTTCAATTCCCTCAGTGTGATAGAGGACAAACTCCTGGTCATTGGATGGAGCATTGTTTCCTGGAATTCTCATTGCTCGGTCCAAAATCCCCATACAGATTCCTTTCGTTTCATTCTGACCAAAGCACAATCCATATCCGATTGAGTAGTAAGGAGCTTTATCTTTTGGATTTGATCCAGTTTTGGAAATCATTTCAGCTTCTGTCACTTTTATTTTTCCGATGTACCTAATTCTACCATTGGCATCTCTGACATTCACTTTAACCATTCCAACTCTCAATTCTCCAACAGTAGGGTGGACACTTCCATGCCCTCTCATGCTGCTGTAACCCATGGCCATAATTCCTCCGGTTTCCGCTCTGGCAAGCATTTGCAACCGTGCTGATCTTGGAGCTGGAAACTTGATAGCCTCTCGGGTAACATCTACCAATTTGGTGTCTTCACCATTATTGACACCTCTCATTAATCCCTGCTCCTGAAGGATGTCTATTACTTTGGAAAATGACTTGATTTCTTTTAATTCAACACCTTCTACATTCTGTTGGAAATCCTGTAGGAATTCTTTGATATCTTCATCACCCTCTTCAACTAATGATGTATCCAGCATTCTTTGAGTATAATCTCTTGTTGGACCTAGTATTTGTCCACCAGGAATATCTCTAAAGGAAGATGAGATTCTCCTTTGCACAAACATTCCCTCAGTATCGATTACCTCTGAATAATATTTTCTAGATAAAGTGGCTCTATATGCTCTCATGATGAAGGCGGCCTCCAACACGTCTCCCTCTACTTGTTTTAGTGCAAGAGCCCCATATTCAGGAGCATAGAAGGAGCCTTCTCCCATGATTTTGTCAATTGCCAATCGAAACTGAGATTTCAATTGATTCACAGTGATTGGTGAGGTGTTTTCTTTTAGTCGGTAGAATTCAACTAGTTCTTTTGCATTCGCAATGGCTTCTGTACCGCCTTTTACTGCTACATATCCCATAGTTTCAGATTTTAAAATGTGAATTGATTAGATCGAGGTATACATACTAGAGTTCCGGAAGAATCTGTAAGAATGGTGTCGACACCCAGAGGGTATTCCATATTTTTTTCTTGTATTGCTTCAAGAACTTTCGTTTTCAAACCACCAACATGAATGCTCTTGCTTCCTTTGACGCCCGGTCCTTTCAGAATTAACTCCAGGCTTTTGGAAAATGCTTCATCAGAAATCTTGCTCACTTCAATAATCAAAAAAGCTCCTTTTTCCGGGTATTCAGGTTCGCCTATGGCAGCTTCTTCAATTGCTTCAAGCTCAATATTTGATTCTTTTAGGAATAGAAAATCAGCATTCTCAGGAGACTTTGGAGAAGAAGAAGTATTTAAGATCAAATATTGGTCTAGGTTTTCGTCATAGTTCTGATAAAAACTTGTGTTGCTATCCAGTAATGCAAATCCTATTAAAGCAGAGGCTTTGCTAAAACCTTCATAAACAGTGATCTCAGAATCAAGTGTTTTGATGGAACCTGGTTTGGCCATTGCGTCCATTATTAATCTGAAGTGTTCCTGCGCTTCAAACACTTCATCGTATTTTGTTTCTCTTATCATTTCTATGCTTGTTCCATTAGTTTGAAATCCACCTGAGTTCTTAAGATCTGGTGTTGCTCTTCTTTCTCTTTTTCAAGAATCGATTGGTACTCGGCAGATAGGAAATCATTGATTGCAGGTGAGTGGTCATCACTAAACTGAATTAAGGCATCAAAAACTGCCAAGCAATATGATCTTTGTGGTTCATCACCGATGCAAATACCTGAACCAGTTACACCGTTAATAGCAACTTCAGTTTCTGTGGTGAGTGCCTCTCCTAAATAGAATGGTTGGTGCTCAAGGCTATCTTCAGCTTTAACCATTGTGAGGCAGATATTGGGAGATTTGGTAATCTTGATTTCGTACTGAGATTCCATTTGTTGAACGAAACCTTTGATCCTTTCAAGATCACCTTCTATGATTATATAGTCTACATTTTTCATGCAATGAATACTTTATTTTCGATGAATCAAAAGTATTCCTGCATTGTTCAGGCCATGTTAGCGAGTAGATAAGATTTAATAAATAGTTTTAAAGATTTGTTAGAGTTTTGAAAGTTTGTCATTCACCAAGTCGGTAACCAATTCCTCTTACGGTTTCAAGGTAATCGCTATACTTCCCAAGCTTCTTTCTAAGCCCCACAATCTGCACATCAATAGACCTTTCAGTAACTATGTAATCAATGCCATTAAGCTTTTCTATGATCTGATTTCTAGAATATACTTTTCCAGGTTTGTTCACAAAAAGATAGAGCAACTTAAACTCTGAATGCGTAAGATTGAGCGTCTCATCATCAATATATGCCTTGTATTTTTCAGCATCAATTGTCAGATTTTTAAAGACTTTTAACTCGTGGCTTGGACTGTTGTCTTCCGACTTAAGGACCGGCGCAACATTAGCCTGAATTGCTTTAGGCTCATTTTTGGCCTTTTTTACGCTCTTCTTAACCCTGGAAATTAATTCTCTTACTCTCACTGGCTTGGGAATAAAATCATCTGCTCCCAATTCCAATGCAGTAACGGCATCAATCTCACTGTCACGAGCTGTTAGCATTATAAAAGGGATGTTAGAGTAGTTTTTGTCACTCTTTAATTGTCGGCAAATTTCAATCCCGTCAATGTCTTCCAGCATCCAATCACAGATAACTGCACTGGGTCTGTTATTTTGGATAAATTCTAATCCTTTAAATCCAGATGTGAATGTATGAACTTGCACCCGCTCCCGTTCGAAATTATATCTAAGAAGTTCAAGAATATCTTTCTCATCATCAATAATGGTAATGGTAGCTTCTTTCATCTTATGTAAGGTTTCTGTAAAGGTTGTGATTAATTGTTAATGAAATATTTGGGTACTGTTAGCAAATCCCGAAAGGCTCTTATTATTTTATTAACTGAAAATGAAGAATGGTTAACAATGGGTTTGAACAATCAAGAGAGGTCATTTTGCTTGATTATCACTGTGTTAACCCTGCTTTTGTGCCTTGCGTATTTTCAAGCGAAATTGTTAATTGGATATTCCAGAATTCTCAAAAAATAGAGTTTCAATCTTTCTAAAAGCTTTAAATCTATATATTTGTCGACTCTTGGGGCTATAGCTCAGCTGGCTAGAGCGCTACACTGGCAGTGTAGAGGCCGGGGGTTCGAATCCCCCTAGCTCCACCTCCTTCCTAAAGTTTTACGCGAAAGAGTTTTTTGCAATAATTTTTACTTCTCTAAATTTTTCCGTTACCGCTTATCAGAACTTCGATATAGTTTAGTTTCGGAATTACTACATTTAGATTATGAGTTCTCTTGATTTCATATCTATACTACTAATCCTGAGCGTTGGTCAATGTTTGTTTCTGCTTTTTGTGATTGGAATCAATAAAAACAGGAATAAAATAGCGAATTGGTCATTGGCTTTTTTGTTGCTGGCGTTTGCCTGGTATCAACTTGAATTCCTACTGATCAGAAGTAAACTCGATGCTGAATATAGTTTTGTGTATGGCACCAGATATGGTTCCTGGTTGTTGGTGGGGCCTCTTATTCTTTTATATAGCAGAGCATCACTAATTGGGAATTATAAATTCAATTGGTCTTACTTAATCCATTTTTTACCTTTTATAATATTTACACTTTTTCTTCCATTGATTTTTGATGGTTGGTTAACAAAAAGGTCTGTGGATTACGGTATGCTTACAGTGTTTGATGACTGGAACAGAGAACCAATAACCTGGAAGCATTTCACATTTGGGAGCATATTTGGCTTACAGTTTCTTCATGCGCTGGTGTATTTGATATTCGCATATTATGAGACTGCTTCTTTTCGAAAGCAAAGTTTTCAGTCAAATTCCAATATTAACAGCCAGTTATTTAAGACCCAGAAGTTTTTGCTGAGTGGGGCGGCAGTAACCATTGGGTTGTGTTCACTTTTTATCGCTTATCAATTTTTCACCAGAGACTATCGCAGGAATGCTGATTATTTCTATGTGATTCCAATGGTATTCATTGTTTATGGCATCATTTACCGCACAATAAGATTTCCTAATTCTGTGCTTTATTTGGAAGACATTATTCCAAAAATAAAATATGAAAAGTCAAGCTTACCGGATCAGGTTGCAGTTGAATATTTGAAAAAATTGGAGGTTAAAGTGCAGCAGGATAAAATTTACAGAAATAGCGAATTAAGGCTTAACGATCTGGCTGAATCTTTAGAAATTTCAAGACACCATCTGTCGCAGGTAATTAATGAAAAATTGAATCAAAGCTTTTTCGATTACATCAATGCATATAGAGTAAAAGAAGCCAAAAAATTGATCATTGAAGCTGAAAATAGGAATATGCTGGAGATTGCTTTTGCTGTTGGGTTCAATAACAAGAATTCTTTCAACAATGCTTTCAAAAAGAATACAGGAATGAATCCATCTACCTATAAAAAGGAAGTTGTACAAGGGTAAATCTTATCGGATTGGGCGAATCTAGTTATTAAATAGGGTTTAATTGAATTAAAAAACTCTATGAAAAGATTAATTATTACATCTCTGTTGCTCTCGGTTATGCAACTTAGCTATTCGCAAATCAAGGATTTTTCTATTAAACATGTATATCCAATTGAGGCGTCACACAGTTACATGAATTTCATTGCGACCTACATGGGGTATGCAGATGTTCGAGGTGATTTCTCCGACTTCAGTGGTGCGGTATATTATGATCCGGAAAATCTTGAAAACACCTCGGTCTCATTTCGAATTTCTGTTTCGAGTATTGATACCAATAATGAATGGAGAGATAAAGACCTTAAGTCTCCTCATTGGTTTAATGCAGAAGCATTTCCGGAGATCAACTTCATTAGTAAATCTTCAAAAGCTTCCGGGGAAGGTATTGAGGTTTTGGGGGACTTGACAATTAAAGATGTAACGAAAGAAGTGACCATAAAAATAGATAAAGTTCTGGGGGCTATGAAGGATATCCGAGGGGATGATCAGGTGATTTTTACCGGGAGTTACGAGCTTAATAGAAAGGATTATGGTGTAATGGGAGAAAGATGGAGTAGAGTAGTGGAAGGTATGACGGGTGTTGGAGACCTTGTGCGACTGGAATTTAGCATTCTGGCCAAACGAATAAACGCTGGCAACTTTAGCAATTTCCTGGGAAGAGCTGATAGTCCATCAAGGCAAATACACAATGCTTATTTAGAAGGTGGATTAAAGACAGCTTTCTCAAAATTTGAGAACCTAAAAGGTAATAGCAAAACAGATGTCCAGTCATTAAATATGGTTGGTTATTTGCTGCTAAAACAAGATAAGTATGAGGATGCATTAGCAATAATGGAGCGGAACGCTAAAGAATTCCCTAATGAGTCTTCAGTATATTCCTCACTTGGAGGTGTTTTGGCTTATACGGGAGAATTAAAGAAAGCCAAAGAGAATTATCAAAAAGCATTGGAACTGGATTCGACAAAAATTCATTCTGCAGAAATATTGAGGCTGCTCGAATAGATATAGGTCCGGAGCTATTGAAAGCTCCGGACTTCAATTATTTTCTTGTGACCGTCATTTTAGTTTCTTGATATACCCAGGTTTCTCCCTTGTCGTGACTTTTATCGATGCTCCATTTAAAACTGTTCTCAGTGATGTCATAGAATTTGATAATCCCCATAAACTCACCTTTACGATCTGAATCATTGTAAACGAATTTGGCACCCTTTTCATCAAATTTTCCATGAAAAACAGTAGCCCATGTCCCTTTCAAAGCATCTGCAAAACACATTTGCCATTCTTGCTTTTCCGTATTGAAAACGCGATATGTAGTACCAGCAAAATAGAAACCGCCCTGTCCATCTGGCACCTCAAATTCATCAGCAAAGATGTAGCCACTTTGTAAAAAATAGCCTTTCCATGTTGCCGACCATTCACTGTAAGATCCATCAGCAGTTAAAGTTTCTCCAAGAACATCCCAGTCCCCAACCAGGAAATTAAACTGACTCAATTCCTTTGGTGCATTTGGGTTTGGTTCGTTGCTGATCTGTGAAAATGCTTGAAAGGTACAGATGATTAATCCAAGTGTTAATATTCTTTTCATATTTTAAGTTTTTTGATGGTAAAACTCAATAAATGGTAAATGGCTGTCGACCGTCTGGGTACATTCATACCAATTGAAACCACAAATCAATAAAAGTTAATCTGGCATCTTCTTAAATATATTGACTACAAATCCATATCTTTCTGCCTTGAAAAGAGCGTTAGCTCACACAACAATTGATCAATCAAACTTAAGATGAAAATGAAAATACGAATCTTATCTCTTCTAGCTTTTTTTGTTTTATTACTTACTGTGCAAGAGTCTAAGGCTCAATCAGGATTAGAATTGGGACTAAGAGCTGGACATGCTTTTGGAGTTGATGCTACCCTGCCAATTGCAGCTAAACCAAGATTGCATCCAAGTTTATACTTTGATACAGATAACACACCATTCGGTGTTGCGGCCTATTTTGATTGGATGTTTCAATTAGAAGGTGGCTCTGGCCTGAAGTTCTATCCTGGAGTAGGGCCTGAAATGTGGTTTGGCGATGATTTAGAAATTGGTGCTGCCGGGAATTTCGGAGCAGAGTATACATTTGATTTTCCACTTACCGTTGGTTTTGACTGGAGACCATCATTAATTTTAACGGAAGGTGACTTTCTTACGGATAACTGGGGCTTCACGGCAAGGTTCAGGTTTACGTCAGCCAGATAGTTTAAATCACAAGATATAGTTAGAGCCATTCGTTTGAATGGCTTTTTTTGTTTCAAGCAACTAATATTTGGTTTTCAGGGTCATACTATAGATGTTATTTGCCTGACTAAAATCATGCTGAAAATTGTTCTAGAATTTATAATTTAGTGGTCATTTTTAAAATTGGAAAAAGATGAGGAAGATGAAAATTGATGGAGTTAAACTTGCTCTGCTCATGCTAGTGAGCTGTTTTTTTGCGTTTAACGCCACCGCTCAACACTCTGTAGCAAGACAATGGAACGAGGAATTGCTTGAAGCCATCAGAAATGATTTTGCACGTCCTACAGTTCACGCAAGGAACCTGTTTCATACGTCTATGGCCATGTACGATTCATGGGCCATTTATGATGAGAACTCAGAAACTATGTTCCTTGGCCAGTCTTTCGGAGGCTACAATTGTGCGTTTTCTGGTATAGACACACCAGAAGATATTCAGGCTGCTCAGGAGGAGACCATGAGTTATGCAGCGTACAGACTATTAAGACACAGGTTCGCATTTTCTCCTGGTTCAATTGAAACTCTTGCTGCATTTGATCAGCTGTTTGAAGAACTTGGATATGATGCTGACTTCACTGACACCAACTATCAGGAAAATAACTCACCGGCATCTGTAGGTAACTACCTGGCACAATGTATCATTGATTTTGGTTTGACTGATGGTTCAAATGAATCGTTTGAGTATGCCAATTTAATTTATCAGCCAGTTAACCCACCACTTATGCCGGAGGAGCCAGGGAACCCAGATATAATTGACCCAAACAGATGGCAACCTTTAGCACTTGAGTCTTTTATTGATCAGTCTGGAAACCCAATTCCTTTTGCTCCTGAATTTTTAAGTCCGGAGTGGGGTATGGTGGAGCCATTTGCTCTGACTACAACTGATTTAACTATACAGCAAAGAGACGGTTCTGAATGGTGGACATATCATAATCCGGGAGAACCTCCTTATATTGATGATCTGTCAATTGAAGATATCAATCCATATAAATGGGGTTTTGCATTGGTGTCTATTTGGTCAGCACATCTTGATCCTGATGATGGCGTAATGTGGGATATTTCACCCGCTTCTATTGGAAATATCTCCGAACTTCCAACAACCTTTGATGAGCACTACGACTTTTATGATTTATTCAATGGTGGTGACCCAAGCGAGGGAAGAGCAATTAACCCGGTTACTAACGAACCATATCCTACGCAAACTGTACCGAGAGGAGATTACGGTAGAGTATTGGCAGAATTCTGGGCTGATGGTCCAGATTCAGAGACGCCTCCTGGTCACTGGTTTACAATATTAAACTATGTCAGCGATCATCCACTTTGCACAAAACAATACAAAGGTCAGGGAGAACCGTTAAGTGATTTACAATGGGATGTAATGTCATACTTAGCTCTTGGTGGAGCAATGCATGATGCGGCTATCTCAGCATGGGGCGTAAAAGGATTTTATGACTACATCCGTCCGGTTTCCGCTATTCGATATATGGCGGACCAGGGACAATGTTCAGATGAGACACTGCCAAGCTACGATCCTATGGGTATTCCACTTTTTGATGGATACATTGAGTTGGTTGAGAGTGGAGATCCATTAGCAGGAGTAGGAGATGAAAATGTCGGGAAAATCAAGTTGTATGCCTGGAGGGGACCGGATTTTATTGATGATCCTGATACCGACGTGGCAGGTGTAGATTGGATACTAGCGGAAAACTGGTGGCCATATCAGAGACCAACGTTTGTTACACCGCCATTCGCGGGGTATGTTTCCGGGCACTCTACATATTCAAGAGCTGCTGCCGAAGTATTGACAATGTTCACCGGGGATGAGTATTTCCCAGGTGGAGTTGGTGAATTTTTAGCACCCCAAAACGAATTCTTAGTCTTTGAAGATGGCCCAAGTATGGATATTACTTTGCAATGGGCTACATATAGAGACGCTTCTGATCAAACAAGTCTCTCCAGAATATGGGGAGGTATCCACCCACCAGCAGATGATATACCAGGTCGATTAATGGGAGAGCAAATTGGAATTAATGCGTTTACATTAGCAGATGAATTTTTCAATCTTACTGTTACCAGCAACAGACCAGTTGTAGAAGAACTTGAGTTTTACCCTAACCCAGTTCAAGCAGGATCTGATTTGATTATTCCATCTACTGGAGATCAAAATACTGTTCAAATCAGTATTGTTAACCTAGAAGGGAAAGTAGTCTTGAAACAGAAGTTGATAAAGCCAGCAAGCCAGGGGTTCTTTGCCGTGAAGACTCAAGGTCTTGAAAAAGGTATTTATGTTGTAGAGCTTATTTCGAAGCTGGAGTCTAGAACAGCTAGAATAATTGTGAAGTAATAAGCATCAAGAAATACAAAATATTAAAGCCCGTTAGATAACTCTACGGGCTTTTTTAAATCTCTTTCTCCAGTAATCACTCATCAGGTTGGATTCCATAACACCCTTTGAACTTGATGCATGAATAAACATTATCTTATCTCCATTAACTACATTGGTGACTATACCCGTATGCCAATTTCGTCCTCCATCTTTTCCTTTGGTTCGAAAAATAACAATATCACCTTTTTTTAATCCGGCTATTTCAACACTTTTTCCTGTTTTACTCTGGTCTTGTGCGGTGCGAGGAAGCTTCACATTGATGCTGTTATAGGCGTTACAAACCAAACCTGAGCAGTCAATTCCTCTTTTTGTAGTACCACCCCATTTGTATGGTGTTCCAGTAAAGGTACGTGCAGTGGCGATCACTTTATCCACCTTGGATGTTCTGGCTTTTTTCCCGGAAGCGCAGGAGGATAGAAATACTGTTGTGGAAAGGAGGAAAAAAATATAAATAATACGGTGTATGTTTTTATTTCTCATAATTGAATACCATCTATATTAGCTACTTCAAAAGTAACGCAATAATTACCGATATATGTGTGGGATCACAGGAATAATGGCATTTAATGAGATTGGAAGGATGCAGCTTATCCATTTGGAGAATGCTACCAGAGCCATGTCAAAGAGAGGGCCTGACTTTCACCAGACTTACCTGGAGGGATTTTGTGGGTTAGGTCATAGAAGGTTGTCGGTAATTGATACTTCAGCAGCGGCCCATCAACCAATGCAGGATGCTTCTGGCAGATATACGATTATTTTTAATGGTGAAATCTATAATTATAGCGAGCTAAAAAAAGTACTACTCGACCAAGGATTACAATTCAATTCCCAATCTGATACTGAGGTTCTACTTAATTTATACATCCAGGAGGGGGAAAAATGTCTGGAACGACTAAATGGTTTCTTTGCCTTTGCTATACACGATAAAGCTGACAATACTTTGTTTATAGCCAGAGATAGGATTGGGATCAAACCATTGTTGTATTATCAGGATGATGATAAATTTCTTTTTGCTTCTGAAATGAAAGCAATGTTGGAATATGGTATTCCTAAGGAACTCAATTTTGACGCCTTGCAAATGTACCTGGAACTGAATTATCTCCCAGCGCCATTTACAATGCTAAAAGGAGTACATAAATTAAAACCAGGTCATTGCGTAACTATAAAAGACCGACAAGTAACTATCAGGCAATGGTATCAAATACCAGAACCTGTTGAAGATTTTCAAGAATCAATGAGCTTTGAGGATGCAAAGAAAAGGTTGTCTGATTTGCTAGAGGATTCAGTTAAGAAACGACTTGTTTCAGATGTTCCAGTTGGTGCTTTTTTAAGTGGGGGAATTGATTCTTCAATTATAACTGCTTTGGCATCACGCCATGTAGATACACTAAATACATTCAGCATTGGATATAAAGACGATAAATTCTTTGACGAAACGCATTATGCCAACCTGGTATCAAAGAAATTCAATACTAATCACACAGTTTTTTCATTGACCCAGGATGATTTGATCAATCATGTTGAAGAAATTGTTGATTATCTGGATGATCCTTTTGCGGATTCCTCAGCGATTCCGGTTTACATTTTAAGTAAGGAAACAAGAAAGCATGCTACTGTGGCATTATCTGGTGATGGCGCAGATGAGATTTTTTCAGGATATAATAAACATTCGGCCTGGCTTAGGGCAGGTTCTGGTGGTTTGTCAAACCAAATTATAAAAGTTGGTAAACCGATTTGGTCGATACTTCCTAAATCCAGATCAAACAAATTGGGTAATACTGTACGACAATTACATAGGTTTGCTAGAATGATGAGTTTGAGTGAAGAGGACAGATACTGGTTCCTTGCAAGCTTCCAGCAACTCGGAAAGAAAAATAATCCCATACTTAACCATTCCCATGATGGTAGTTTGTACAGAGAAGTAAAGTCTGAGTACTTGGGTTATTTAAATTCAACTTCACTTAATCATTTTCTTTATGCAGATACGCATCTTGTTTTGCCCAATGACATGTTGACCAAGGTTGATCTAATGTCCATGGCAAATAGACTCGAAGTAAGAGTGCCATTCTTGGATCATAGGATTGTTGAATTTGCTAATAATTTGCCTAGGGCTCATAAGATTAATTCTGAGCTAAGAAAAAGGATCTTGCAAGAAGGATTCAGAGAGATATTGCCAGAAGAGCTTTATAACAGGCCCAAGAAGGGATTTGAAGTTCCTTTAAGAAGCTGGTTTAGGAATCAACTGGTTGCTGAGTTAGATGTGACTTTATTCAACGAACCATTTTTAAGAGACCAAAACTTATTTGATTCTTCGAAAGTGCTTCAATTAAGGAAGAGAATAAAATCTATGAATCCAGGAGATAGCCATGCTCACATATGGGCTCTCTATGTTTTTCAGAAGTGGTATAAAAGGTATTTTCAGTGATTTTAGGCTGATTTTAGTTCAAAAAAGGGCACAAAAAAAGCGGATTCACAGAACCCGCTTTTTCTATTCATCAACCATCTGTCTTTAAGGTCACCGGGCGGTGACCTGATACAAATTTATAAACATTTATATTAAAGACAAAAAAGTTAAACAAAATTTCTTCTGATCTCGTAGTGCACGCTCCTATTGGTGAATCTTACTTTTTCATAATACAAAACAAGTCAAGATTTTGCTCTGATTGCTCTTTCAAAATGTAATCTTCATGTTTGATGCTTGCTACTAAATCATTGTCTCCAGTGTTGAGTTTATTTCGATTACGTCTGTTTAGAATATCGTATGGTATTCTAAGAATTGGGGCAGGTAATAAGTATTGCAGATTGAAAATATCATAACGCATGATCTTGTTTACGGAAGCCTTATTCTGCTCATAATACTCCATCACTTTTTCATTTCCGGCAACTCCTTTCATTTCAACTTCTTTGAATATACCTGCAGCAATTTCCTTAAGTTGATCTCCGGTATATTCTCTGATATGCCACGGATTTCTTGAAAGGGTCATTTTTATATTTGGAGTCGTGATAACGGCTACTCCTCCAGGTTTCAGAACTCTATGGATTTCCTTTAAGAATTCTACATCTTTCTTAACGTGCTCGATTACCTGAAAACTGACGATCGAATCAAATGTATTGTCTTCAAATTGAAGAGGAGGAAAAACGCCTTGTCTAAAATCTACTCCAGGATGTTCTTGTTTAAGGTTGTCAATTACTTCTTGAATTTTGTCTATCGCAATATATTCATCTGCGAGTGGTGCTAATAATTCTACACCACGTCCTTCTCCACATCCCAACTCCAACAATTTGCCTGAAACAAAAGGTTTCGCAGCATAATATGCCATTAGTAGTCTTTGGTGTATGGGGTTATCAGAAACAATTTTATCTGAAGCGATTTCCGTTGTATAAACAGCCATTGTAATTCAATTCAATTATGAGAGCAAAACTATATTATTATTAGCTTACTGTCAGTTCGAAACGAATAAATTCCTAAAGAGCTTATACATTTGCACTATGAATTTCAAAAGTCAGCAGCGTAGAGCCCCTCGTAAAGATCAAAGTGATATGATCTTTGGTACCAGAGCCATTATTGAAGCGATCAAATCGGGGAAAACGATTGACAAATTGCTTACTCAGAAAGGGCTGAAAAACCCATTAATGTCGGAACTGTTTCAGGTCATTAATGAAGCTGGAATTCCTAATACCCCGGTTCCGGTTGAAAAATTAAACCGTGTGACCAAAAAGAATCACCAAGGGGCCATCGCTTACATTTCACCTATTGACTATGCTCAAGTTGATAATGTAGTGATGAACTGCTTTGAAGAGGGAAAGAATCCATTCATACTGATCTTGGATAGAATTACTGACGTAAGGAATTTTGGTGCAATAGCCAGGACTGCTGATTCTGCGGGAGTTGATGCCATTGTAGTACCCACGAAAGGTGCCGCTCAAATTGGTAGTGATGCAATGAAAACTTCTGCAGGAGCTCTGAATTATCTGCCTGTTTGTAAAGAGCATAATCTGAAAGAAACTATTATCCGACTTAAGGATAGCGGGATTAAAGTCTTTGCTTGCTCTGAAAAAGCGGAAAATTTCTATTATCAGGAAGATCTCTCAGGTCCGATAGCTATAATCATGGGCTCTGAAGAAGATGGTGTTTCCGATGCATATTGGAAGCTGTGTGATGGTGCTGTGAAGATTCCAATGCTTGGAAATATTGATTCGCTAAATGTCTCAGTAGCGACAGCTGTGATTTCTTACGAAATAGTAAGGCAGAGATTAAACTAAATCTCCACCTTTTAATTCTTTTACATCTGCAACAAACTCTCTGAATTTGGATTCAGCATCTTTTTTGCAAATTAAAAGCACATCATCGAAATCTGCTACCAAATATCCGTCGAGATCTTGTGTAATTATAAGACGACCTGACTCGCTTTTGATGAAGTTATTCTTACTATTGTAAAGTAGTGTTTCTCCCTCAACAACATTTTGATTTTCGTCAGCATCTTTTATTTCATGTAATGAACTCCAACTGCCAAGATCCGACCATCCAAAGTCACCGAGCATTACATACACATTAGATGCTTTTTCCATTACACCATAATCAATTGATACACTTTTAGATTGTGCATATGCATTGGCTATAAACGGTTGTTCTTCATTAGTGTAGAATTTTCCGGCACCTTCTTCAAATATCAAGGCCAGGTCAGGCATATTAAATTTAAAGGCATCAACGATCGCTCTTATGGACCATACAAATATTCCTGCGTTCCAGACAAAGTCACCACTTTCCAGAAATGATTTGGCTAATTCAAGTTCTGGCTTTTCTGTGAATGTCTTTACTTTTTTTACATCATCACCTTCATCTACATATTGAATGTATCCATACCCGGTTTCAGGTCTGTTTGGTTTAATGCCAACAGTAATTAACTTATCATCTGCTTCCGCAGCTGCGCACGCTCCATTTATGATAGCATTAAATTTGTCATCTCCGAAAATAGTATGGTCTGAAGGAGTTACTACCATTACACCGTTCGGATCTTTCTCCATGATCTTATATGCAGCATAGGCGATACATGGGGCCGTGTTTCTTTTGACAGGTTCTTGTAAAATTTGATCGGAACTTATATCAGGAAGTTGATCTGCTACTAATTGACCATAGTCTTCATTAGTAACAACCAATATTTTATCCTTATCTGTGATTGCAAGGAATCGATCATAAGTCATTTGTAGTAAACTTTTACCAGTACCCAACACATCAAGGAATTGTTTAGGTCTGGTAGATCTGCTAAACGGCCAAAATCTTGACCCAATTCCTCCAGCCATGATCACTACATAAATATTCTTACTCATATCTCTTATTACTTGTTAGGGATTTCTTATTGTAAATAGCGCTCAAATATAACTTACTTTATTTATTGACCGTAATCAATCAAGATTTTATACAATCAACCTATCATGAAATCAGTTAACTAATAATATTGGCTAGAAATAAATTAAAATTCGTTAAATTCATATGATCAAATCATAATGTTTTGGTGGTTTGAATTAACATCGCGGAATAGGAACTATGTTATTAAATGAGGAGGCACAACTAAAGGAGAAGCTGAAAGAAGTTTTTGGCTATAATCAATTCCGAGGGAATCAGGAAAGGATCATCCATAATGTATTAGATGGCAACAATACTTTTGTGATAATGCCTACCGGGGCTGGCAAATCTCTTTGCTACCAGCTTCCAGCTGTCACTAAAGATGGAACAGCTATCGTTATATCACCACTTATTGCACTCATGAAGAATCAGGTCGATCAAATGAATGCAGTTGGGATCAACGCTCAGTTTCTGAATTCTACCTTATCAAAGAGTGAAATTACAAGAGTCAAAAAAGCTACCCTGGCAGGGGAAGTGAAATTATTATATGTCGCTCCTGAATCATTAACAAAGGAAGAAAATATTGATTTTCTGAAGAAAGCGAACCTTTCTTTCGTTGCAATAGATGAAGCTCATTGTATATCAGAATGGGGCCATGATTTTAGACCTGAATACAGAAGAATAAAGGGAATACTGGCTCAGATTGCTTCAATTCCTATTGTAGCTCTTACCGCTACTGCTACTCCAAAGGTTCAGCTTGACATCCAAAAGAATTTGCAAATGGAGGATGCTGACTTGTTCAAGTCATCATTCAATAGAACTAACCTTTATTATGAGGTTCGGCAAAAACAGCAGGCAAAGAAGCAACTTATCAAGTTTGTAAAGGAACAGAAAGGAAAGGCTGGGATAATCTATTGCCTTAGCAGGAAGAAGGTAGAAGAAATAGCAGAACTTCTAAAAGTAAATGATGTAAAAGCTGCTCCATATCACGCTGGTTTGGACGCTAATGTCCGAATGAAAAATCAAGACGATTTCTTGAATGAAGAACTTGATGTGATAGTGGCTACCATCGCATTCGGAATGGGAATTGATAAACCAGATGTTAGGTTTGTGGTCCATTACGATGCGCCAAAGTCAATAGAAGGATATTATCAGGAAACGGGAAGAGCCGGAAGAGATGGCCTGGATGGTAAGTGTGTCATGTTCTATTCTTATAATGATATCATCAAACTTGAAAAATTCAATAAAGATAAACCGGTTTCTGAGAGGGAAAACGCCAAACATCTTCTGGAAGAAGTAGCCAGTTATGCTGAATCATCCGTCTGCAGAAGAAAGCAGTTACTTCACTATTTTGGCGAAGAGTATGAGAAAGACGAATGTGGCATGTGTGATAACTGCGTTCATCCTAAAGAGAAATTTGATGGTACTGAGCACATTAAGAAAGTAATCAAAGCAGTTAAACAAACTGACGAAAGATTCCCATTAGGTCACTTAATTGGTGTGTTAACTGGTAAATCATTACAGCACATCAAAAGTTATGGTCACGATAAACTGGATATATTCGGTGCGGGGAAAGAGGAATCAGAAAGCTTTTGGAAGACAGTGCTCCGACAGACACTTCTAAATGAATTTATTGAGAAAGACATTGAAAACATAGGAGTCTTCAAAGTCACAGAAAAAGGAATTAATTATCTCATCGATAGCTACCCTGTGGAACTATCGAGAGATCATGAGTTTGAATCTACTGAAGATGAGGAGGAATCTGACAAAACACCTGTAAATGTTAAATCGTATGATCCTGTTCTTTTTGATATGCTCAAATCATTGAGAAAGGATGTCGCTAAAAAGAAAGATCTTCCGCCTTACGTTATATTCCAGGATCCTTCACTTGAGGAAATAGCAACAGTATATCCAACTACAAAGCAGGAACTTGCTCAGATTAATGGAGTTGGTATGGGTAAGGTGACCAAATTTGGAAAGGAATTTCTAGAGTTGATAACAAAGTATGTTGAGGAAAATGAAATCATAACTGCTTCTGATGTTGTCATTAAGTCGTCAGGTAAAAAGTCTTTGCTAAAAATTTCGATTATCCAGCAAATTGATAGAATGATTGACCTGGAGGAAATTGCGGAATCAAAGAATATACCAGTAGATGCAGTGATCTCCGAGATTGAAAACATATGCTATAGTGGCACAAAGCTTAATCTTGACTATTACATAGATCATGTCTTAGATGATGACAGGCAAGATGACATCTATGATTATTTCCTAAATGCGGAAACAGACTCTATGGTTGAGGCGATGGAAGAACTGGGTGATGATTATTCAGAGGACGAAGTGAGATTAATGCGTATTAAATTCATGTCTGAGTACGCAAATTAAAAGCTATTATCATAATTTTGACACCTCATCGAATCTCGGTGAGGTTTTTTTATTTCCGTATCTCAACGATACCAATTCAAAACTTATAAGATGAATATTCTAGTACTCGGTTCAGGAGGAAGAGAGCATGCGATTTCCTGGAAAATTAAGCAAAGTCAAAAATGTGAAAATTTATACGTTGCACCAGGAAATGCCGGAACGGCTCAGATTGCAGAGAATGTTGATGTGAATATCAAAGATTTTGAAGCAGTAAAAAATTTAGTGCTAGACAAGCAAATTGAATTGGTGGTTGTTGGTCCGGAAGAACCACTTGTTCTTGGAATAGTAGACTTCTTTAAGTCAGATGAAGACCTTAAGTCAATTAAGATTGTTGGACCAGATAAAGTGGGAGCCCAACTGGAAGGGAGCAAAGATTTTGCAAAGGATTTTATGTTCAAGTATGACATCCCAACAGCTAAATCAAAGACATTCACAAAAGATACTTTCGATGAAGGTATAGACTTTCTTGAAAATACTGAAGGGCCATATGTGCTCAAAGCTGATGGATTAGCAGCTGGTAAAGGTGTTATCATTACCTCTGATAGGGAGGAAGCTCAAAGTACTTTACGTGATATGCTATTGGATGCCAAATTTGGCGATGCGAGTAGCAAAGTGGTGATTGAGGAATTTCTTAGTGGTATTGAGCTTTCTGTTTTTATATTGATGGATGGTGAAAACTATGTTATGCTTCCAGAAGCCAAAGACTACAAAAGAATAGGAGAAGGAGACACAGGACCAAATACAGGAGGGATGGGAGCTGTTTCGCCAGTTGTAATCGCCGACAAGCAATTTATGCGTAAGGTAAAAACTCAGGTTGTTGAACGAACTGTTGAAGGACTAAAAGCAGAAGGAATTAAATATACTGGATTCATTTTCTTTGGTCTGATTAATGTAGATGACAATCCATATGTGATTGAATACAATGTGAGGATGGGTGATCCTGAGACTGAAGTAGTAATGCCAAGGATCAAATCTGATTTCGTTGAGCTGCTTGACGCTGCTGGTACCGGAGACCTTGGAGATAAGAAAATAGAATTTCATCCTTACTATTGCTCCACCGTAATGGCCGTTTCTGGCGGATATCCAGGTAGTTATGAGAAGGGCAAAGTAATCAATGGTTTAAATAAGTTGGATGGCATTATCCCATTCCATGCAGGAACCAAACTTTCAGGAAGTGAGGTTGTTACCAATGGAGGAAGAGTAATTGCATTCTCTGCATTGGGCAAAAATATCGGGGAGGCTCTAACCAAATCTTATAAAGCTCTGGAAAACGTAGAGTGGGATGGGATTTACTACAGGAAGGACATAGGAAAAGACTTACTAAGGTTATCTCTCTAACCACTTATCAAAGTAGACCGCAACAAATTACTGCTAATCCATAATTTTGATTTATTTTTAGATGCTAAAGCCAGTTATGTTGATATAAATGAATGCTGGCACATGATTTAGAAGGATAACAGATAATTGGATGGGATGTAGCACATGTAGTTCGGTTAAGAACGAAGATGGATCTGTTGCTGGATGCAAAAACAACGGCGGTTGTTCGACCGGCGGATGTAATAAAATGAATGTTTTTGACTGGTTATCCAATATGGATATTCCAGATTCTAATAGATTCGACATAGTTGAAGTAGGTTTTAAGAATGGAAGAAAAGAGTTCTTCAGAAATTCCGAAAACCTTGATCTTGTTACAGGAGAGGCGGTAGTTGTGGATGTACCAAATGGACATCACGTTGGATACGTTTCTTTAACAGGGGAACTGGTTCGACTTCAAATGAAGAAGAAGCAAGTTGCTAACGACGATGAAGTAAAGTCAATCTATAGAATTGCAACTGCAAAAGATCTTGAGAAATTAGATAAAGTGAAAAAGCGTGAAATGCCCACGCTTTACAGAACACGTACAATAATTGACGACTTGAAGCTCGATATGAAACTTACAGATATCGAGTATCAGGCAGATAATACAAAAGCCACTTTTTACTACTCAGCAGACGATAGAGTCGATTTTAGAGAGTTAATCAAAATTCTTGCATCTGAGTTTAAGATTCGTGTTGAAATGCGTCAAATAAGTTTGAGACAGGAAGCAGGAAGGCTTGGTGGAATTGGCTCATGTGGTAGAGAATTGTGCTGTAGTACATGGCTGGCTGACTTTAAGAGTGTTTCGACCTCTGCAGCCAGATATCAGAATCTATCATTAAATCCAAGTAAGCTTTCAGGACAATGCGGTAGACTTAAGTGCTGTCTCAACTACGAGTTAGATACGTACATGGATGCATTAGAAAATATTCCTGAAGTTGAAAAACCTCTAGTCACAGAAAAAGGTGAGGCTACATTACAAAAGACAGATATTTTCAGGAAAATAATGTGGTTTGGTTATGCCAATGAAAACACATGGCACCCTGTGGATGTGGACCGAGTCTCGGAAATTCTTAAACTAAATAGTGAAGGAGTAACTCCGGCAACTTTGGCAGAAGATGAACTCGCAGAAGAGCTGGAAGTTGGTGGAATAAATAGTGATCTGGATCAGTTAGATAAGAAGTATAAGTCTAAAGGTAAGAGAAACAAGAGGAAAAATAAGAGGTCTAACAGAGGAGGAGATAAAAACAGATCAAATCAGCAGGCAGGCAATAGAAATTCCAATAAGCAGCAAGCAAGTAATAAGAATAGCAAGCAGCAAGGAAATAACAAACAGCAGACAAATAATAAACAACAAGGCAACAACAAGCCTAAAAACAAAGGAAGCCAACAGAAAGGGAATAATAACCAGGGTGGTACCAAGCAAGATGGGAATCAGCAAGGCACTCCAAAAAATAAGAAAGGAAACCGTCCAAACAATAGAAAGAAAAATGCGAATAAGAACAGACCTCAGGCCAACAAACAATCTGGTGACAAATAGGCTTAAAAGAGTTTTTATTGGTCTATTATTGGTTGGTTCTGTTATCGCGATATCAAGCTGTGGGGGACCAGACAAGGTTTTTGAGGATTACTCAAATGTTCCCAAAGAAAGCTGGCATCAAGATTCATTAATTAGCTTTGATATCAGTATTGATAGGGTAGAGCAACCGCTAAACCTTGGGATAACATTAAGGTACGGATTGTCATATACTTATACCAATGTATATGTCAATTATAGAGTCACCAAGGAAGACGGAACTTTGGTGAAAAGTGAGCTGCAGGAAGTTGTTTTATTTGATCCTAGAACAGGAAAGCCACTTGGAAGTGGTATGAGTGATGTTTTTGATTTAGAAAGTAACTTCCTGGAATCTTATAATTTTCCTGAAGCTGGTAAATACACAGTGAGCTTTCAACAGTACATGAGAGTTGAAGAGTTGTCGGATATTATTTCCGTAGGTTTAAAGGTCACAGAAAGTAAAGCTCTTAATTAAGGCTCAGTTGAATTAATGAATCTTGTGAGCTTCTCAATCACAAGCTCCTTTTCCATCCAATACTCCCTTGAGAAGAAAGCTCTAAATCTCCAGTTCTTTTTTTGGAATAAAAATGGTTTGTAGATGTGAGGATCCTTAATTGAAATACTCTCATAATATAAACTATCATCGGTCATTACTAAACCACGGTAATCTCCTTTATTGGTAACAGTCAGATCTGCAAATGGTAAGCTCTCTTCAAGAGCAGTGTCTTTAGAGTTAATTAAGTTGATACTTCTAAAATGATCCTTCAAATACCAATCCGCACTGTGCTGCTCGTGTGGTTGAGACTGGGGTTTGTACTGTCCATCTGAGACACGATAAGCATATTCCAGATATTTCTTTAACAGCTTAGGGCCTGAGTTTTTTAATCCATCTACATTTAACTGATTAGGAAGAATGCTGGAAACAATGATGACCTTTTCTTTCGCCCTTGTGATAGCAACGTTCAACCTATTTTCTCCACCTTCCACATTTAATGATCCAAATTTCATGTTCATGCGCCCATTTTTATCTGGTGCATATGCCGTGGAAAAAATAATGATGTCCCTTTCGTCTCCCTGTACATTTTCAATGTTCTTAACGAACAGATTTTCTGGCCACAATATCTTTCTTGAAATCCCAAATTCTTCCATTAAATCAAGGATATACCCTTGCTGAGCCGCATTGAATGTTACAATTCCGATAGATTTACCTGGTTCTTTTTCTAATAGGTTGGATGCCAGGATTACAGTTTCCTGAGCTTCATCTCTATTGACATTGTTTTCCCAAACACCATCACATTTTACATATTTAATGGAAGGTTCCTTTTCATTGATTTTATGAAAATCTGGAAGTAAGTTCAGCTTACCTCCATAAAACTGCTGATTGGAAAATTCAATTAACTCCAGTGTCTGAGATCTGTAATGGCCTTTTAATTGTACTTGCATTAAATGAGCTTTTGCAAGATTAAGCAAAGAGTCTATTTCAAGTTCTGGAATATCTTCATCGTTATCATCTTCCCATCTTACTTTATAAATGTCCAATGGCTGAAGCTGCTTGTCATCTCCGGCAATTACAATTTGCTTACCTCTATACATCGCAGGAAGTCCTTTTTCAGCAAAACACTGACTGGCCTCATCAAAGATTACGACATCAAAAGATTCTTTCATCGGAAAAATCGCAGAAGCAGATTCTGGGGAAGCCATCCAACAAGGGATCAAATCATATAACTCTTCCTCAAAAGATGTGATCAACTTCCGCATTGGCCAAATACGCCTTTTTTTGGTGACCTGGTGAAGAAGATCTCTATATGTTACAAGGTTATTTAGGCGGTTGTATTCAAGGTTGTGATAAGTTTTTTCTCGTGCTTTTAATAACAGAATGTCATTACTAACCTCAAGTTTTTCGGTAACAGCATTCTGCAACTCTCTTTCCATTTTCTCGAACTTAAGAGAAGAAACAGACCTTAGAACGGGATACTTTGTTTCAATGTGGTCAATCCAGGCAAGGCGTAAACTGTTTTGGAATAAAATCAGAATTTGTTCCTTTTGGTCTGCATTGTTGTCTTCCAAAAGCTTATCAAGCACTTTTTGCTCAGTAACTGATAGGCTTTCTTTTATTCTGTCAAACTCACATAATGATTCAAACTCTTTGTTGATAGAATCAGTCATTCTTTCACCTACCTGGGATTTTTTTGCTATTTGATCAATTTGACCTGGATTAAGGTATATTTCCCATTGGACTCGTTTTAATGGCAGGTCCGCAAGTACCCTGATTGTTCGCTTGATTTTATCAGATAACTGCTCATAGTCATGATGTTTCACAGATATGAAATCTTTCAGATTCCTAACAGACACAAAAATACTTCTGCTCTGTATGGCAAGTTTTTGATAGTAAAACCAATTCTGAATATCAATTTTTCTCATAGTCCCGGGTAAATCCGGTAACCATTTTGTGTCTTTCAGCTCAGAAAATATATGCTCAATATTGAGCCTATTGTCAATTTTTTCAATGAGCGTGTTAAATCCCTGCTTGTTGCTTTTTAAGTCATTTGCAACTAGAACACGAGTTAGGAATGTTTTGTCTTTGCTAAAAAATTTCCACGTAAACCAGCTGATGAAACTTCTTCTGGCTTTTATTCCCCTATTTAGGACTTCCTGAAATCTGCCTAATTCAGATGACTCAAGAGACATTTCTGGACCAAACCCCTTGTAACCTTGCATTAAGGTTCTTTCCATGTTGGATAACCACTGTGAATCTCCTTCCATGTCAGATTCTACCATGTGACTAAAGCCATGATAAACTTTAGGGTCAGATAGGATTTTTAATAGCTCTCCAAGTTCATCTTTTTTGGAAATTATGTATCCAGCTGTTTCTAAGTCTACTGTATTATCCAAAACAGCTTTCACTTTCTCTCCCAACTCTTCCTGATAAGCAGGAATCTCAGTGATAATGTCTTTTATCTTTCCAAAATCCGTTATGGTATGATTTGCAAAGGATTTTCTATTAGACCAGGGGTGACTTTCTTTTTCAAATAACTTGCTGTAATCCAGATAATCTCCTAGTTTTTTCTCTGTTTCTGGAAGTTGGTAGAAGTCAAGTTGACGATATTCCTGGCGGATATCAATGAAGTTTTCGTGAGGGTTGGAAGTCAGATATAGTTCTTTAATGGATTTGCCACATTCCTGTTCATCAAATAACGCAAATTTGAACTCTTCAAGCTCCTCCGTTAATTGGTCAATTGTGCGGCTGGCTTGCTGAAATCTTCTTTCAAGCTGAATTGAATCTAAAGTATTATTCTTCTGCTGATACTCATTTAACCTTTCAATTTGAGAAGCGATTTGTTCATAAATTGTTTTTCGGTCATTCTTGAAATCATGCATTAATCCAACAAAGTCCTGTAGATCTTTTTCAGATAGTCTCTGATAAACAACGTCCAGAGCCGCCTTTTTCTGGCTGACAAGCAGAATGCTCTTACCCCTTGCCATAAAGTCTGAAATTATATTACAGATCAACTGCGATTTTCCTGTTCCCGGAGGGCCTTGGACGATAATGGAATTGCCTTGCTTGATGGCTTTTAATGCATTTTCCTGATACGCATCTAATTCAAATGGTGTAAATGTGAGTTCTTCCTTTACATTCTTTACGAAGGAGAAATTAAATTCATCATTCTCCTTGGACTCCTTGCTGAAGAACAATTCTTCAATCTGACTAAACTCATCCTTCTCAAGCATGTGCACGTAATCTGGTACCAGATATGATCCTGCCTGAGGAAAGATTCCAAGAACTGCTTCCGGGTGAAGCTTTAATTGCCCATCCAATTCAAGGTTTTCAAAATCCTGCTTTCTGAAATTGTCGAAAGTATGAAGAGCATCCATGAAGTTCTCCTGATTGAAATTGATTTCAACACTGCTGCCTTTCAATAGTTCGTACAACTCAGTTCTGAATACCGTAGAGTCATTATCAAAATCATCAAATACTTTATCCAGCAATTCCTCATCAGGTGCAATTTGATTGAAATAGGAATATGCCAATAGAAAAGTCTTATTGAGAGTCAGGTTCACATTTTTGCGGAGCTTAATGTTCCATGTGTTGTCTGATAACTCTAATTCTACTGGAAAGAATATGAGTGGACACCTAACGGCAGTTCCTTCATTGAATTTTCCTCGTACAAATGGCCAACCCACAAATAAATCCTTCGCACCTCTTTCTTCAAAAATAAACTTCTCAATACGATCTATCTTCTTTAGTCGACCACTTAACTTATTTGCTTTATCGTCGTGTGTATCGACCGCTTTGGCAATTGGTATTTTAGATTTCTTCGCGATTAAATCTCTTATTATATCAAATGAAGGCTGATTGTTGGCAAAGTCCAGGTCGTGCAAATCTATAAACTGATCAGAGATTAATCTGAGGAGTAGTAGTGATCTGTTGTTGCCGGAAAGATTGGTTAATCTTCTTAGGTATGATTCGAGAATTTTTTGCACAGGCTAAATATATCTTCAATAATCTTTATTCGAAAGTGATATAAGGTTGTATTTTGAAAAGGGTACTATCAATTAAGATTTCAATTTTGCTCAGATCTTGTTCAGAGTTAAAATTGCCATGCTGATGTCTGTAGTTTACAATTGCTCTGGCCAGATTGTAATTGATATATGGATGACTAGCCAAATATTTCACAGAATCGGTATTAATTCGAATCTTTAATACCTCCTTGGAAATTTCGAATTGCTCCAATAAGTTTTCAATTACGTCTTCTTTGAGCCCATAAACCTCAACCAATTGATCTTCCGAATGAAATCCACCCAATTTCTCTCGATACTTGATTATTCTGTTTGACAAGACCTTACCAATTCCTCGTACATTTTTCAATTCTTCTGATGAAGCGGAATTAATATCCAATTTCGAAATAACCTCAACTTTTTTAAATTCTTCATTCAAAACAGGAGGTTCTCGTAATTCTATTTTTATGTAACTCTCTAACTCCTTAACTCTGGTTTTATTGATTCCATAGATATTAAGAAGGTCCGATTTTTCTTTGAATCTACCTTTTGCACTGAGGAATTTTGTCCAATTATTAGCGACTCTTTCTGAAAAACCTAATGAAACAATCTGTTCTTTACTGATTTTATTAGGGTCAAATTGAAATTTTTTGAATTCTCTCTTAACTGGTTTTGAAACTACATTTTCTGCCTGTTTCTTCTTTTTTAAGCTAATTTCTTTCTTCCATTCCTTCAGCTCTTGTAGACTAAGTTCAGTATTAATGTCGTTAGAGAGATAAATTTTGTATACGTAAAGCAGCCCTGAGCACAAAAACAACGTTGGGATTAATAACAACAGACCGTTGGATTCTGATTTAGAGAACCCAAAATGGTTTCTCAAATGAGAAAATATGACTTTTATCATGTTGTATGACTGATGATTTTATCGTAAGTGGTTAAGAATCAAATGATTGCCTATTATTTATAATGATTCTAAATTACAAACAACTAACAATCATCAGGCCCAAGTTAACACTTTGGAATTTATTTTTGCAAGACTATACGATTACCTATGCATATTACTTTTAAATCGGTTGCCCTCTCGTACAAGAACACGCCTCTGGAGATCAGAGAAAAGATCGCCTATGATGAGAAATCATCTAAAAGATTAATGCGTGACCTTCGTGATATCCTGGGTCTACAGGAGACAATGATCCTATCAACTTGTAATAGAACTGAGATTTATTACTCAAGTAACGAATCACGCTTTGAAGATATCGTCAAGGTGATTAGATCTGAGCGAGGACTTGAAGGAGATGTAACCAAATATTTTGAGGCCATTGACAATCACAATGATGCAGTACAGCATTTATTTTATGTAGCAATGGGATTAGAAGCACAGGTTGTTGGCGATATGCAAATCTCAAATCAGGTGAAGAATGCTTATCAGTGGAGTGCTGATGAGAATATGGCTGGTCCATTTCTTCACAGGTTAATGCACACTATTTTCTTTAGCAATAAAAGAGTAGTGCAGGAAACACCTTTCAGAGATGGTGCTGCTTCCGTTTCTTATGCAGCAACAGACTTGGTTAAAGATTTGACAAGGGAGTTTAAGGAGCCAAAAGTATTGGTAATTGGTCTGGGGGAAATTGGTTTAGATGTTGTGAAAAACCTCTATGAACACACTAAGTGTGATGTAACAATATCTAATAGAACTTTCGCTAAAGCTGAGGAGATCGCAGCTGAGCATGATTACAAAACTCTTCCATACGAAAACTTTGAAATGGAGCTTAAAAACTATGATGTAATCATAAGCTCGGTTCGAAAAAACGAACCAATCATTTCAAGTAAGTCGATTGAAAACATTGAGATATTAAGTCATAAATTCTTTATAGATCTATCTGTGCCAAGAAGCATTGCTGCTAATGTAGAAGATGTTCATGGTGCACTTTTGTATAACATTGATGATATACATGATAAGGCAAACGCAGCACTAGAGATTCGTAAGAAGTCCATTCCAGCTGTAGAAAAGATCATTGAAGAATCTATTGCCGAGTTCAATAACTGGGCAAGGGAAACAGAAGTTTCTCCAACTATCCAAAAGCTAAAAGGAGCACTGGAAGATATCAGACAGGCAGAACTTGCGAAACACATGAAAAACATTTCTCCTGATCAGGAAGAAATATTGGAAGTCGTTACCAAAGGGATGCTTCAGAAGATTATTAAGTTGCCAGTACTTCAACTGAAAGCTGCATGCAAACGCGGTGAAGCAGAAACACTCATCGACGTTTTAAATAATCTATTTGACCTGGAGAGTCAGCCACTTAAAAAGTGATTTAACTATTAGCATAAAATCGCTTGTACCCTCCATTTGCTTTTTATTATGGTTTTCTGCGGTTTTAGCAGCTCAGGAGAATTATGCCGTTTTTGAAGAGAATGGCAAATTTGGTCTTAAAGATGAGATTGGAGAGGTTGTAATACCGGCTAATTATGAAAACCTGGGTTGGTCTGATAATAGCAATGTTCCGGTAGGTGGTGCTATTGGCTACAGAAGAAACGGCTCCTGGGGATTAATTTCAGTCAAAAACAAAATTTTAACGTCTCCTGATTATCACGATCTTGTCATTCTGGAGAATCAATACATTCTAGCATCCAGAATAGGTAAATTTTCTAACTCCTTACTATTTGGAATATTAAATTTTGATGGAACTGCCAGAGTAAGTTTCAAATACCGATCTATTTCACCGATTGACAATCAAAAGTTTTTGGTAGTTGAACAAAAAGAGGGTGTCCTGAAAACTGGAATTATCACAGATAAAGATATTGTAGTAATACCAATTGTCTACAGAGATGTCCATTTTGAAGCAGGAGGAAATATCATAGTAAGAACTTTTGGAGATTTACTGGGATTGAATACCGCAGATGGACGCAAGGTATTGGGACCAGAGTTTAACAAAATAATTTTTCCAAAACCTGATGTGATTCAGGTAGAAAAACATGGGTTGCAAGGTGTATATAAGTTTGACGGTTCAAAATTCATTGAGATCAATAAGAAGGCAATTTCATTTGATAACGATGAGCCGTTGATTGAAGAATTTCCTCAATGGGAATTGAGAAGCACTACTAATGAGCTGATTTCATCTATAAGTGCTGATTCGATTATAGAGCTAGATGAAGATTTGTATATCGTCTGCAGAAATGGAGTTCAGGTAATAGAAAATATTAATCGGGATCATGTGTTGTCATTTCAGGGTCAGGAAGTAGATCTGATTTCTGAGAAGTTTTTGATTACAAGAGGAGATGAAAAGTATCATATCTACAAGAGGAATGGTGATAAATTTCTGAAGGAGGCGTATGACTCTATCTTCCTGGATGATGATTACATTTTCACGAAGACTTTTAGAAAATCTAATCCTTGGGATATTTATAGCAAATACGGGAACAAGGTTTCAAAATTTGGCTATCAGGACGTTCGGAAATCTTCAGAAAGATATATCCCAGTTAAACGAAGCGGCTATTGGGGTTTTATTGATTTTAGTGGTCAGAATATTCTTAAATGTAAATTCGATTCTGTTGGAGATTTTTCGAATAAAAGAGTAATCCTAAAGTTCTATGATACCTGGGGGCTTGCAAACAATTATGGAGACTGGGTAATTCTTCCATTTGAGCACTCATTAAGGAGAGTGTTTCCAAATACATATCTGGCACAGAAAGAAAGAAGTCTTAAAATATATGATGGTGAAGGGAATTTGCTGAGACGAACAACTGAAATTCTTGATTTCAAGGATTTTGGAATTTTAGTGAGAGGAGATAGTACCAAGGTAGGATTGATGGCTAAGAATGGCCAGATGATTACTTCTGTGGCATATGATGCAATAGAAAACATTGAAGGCACTGATCTAGTCACAATTCGGATTGAGGACGACCTTGGGATCATTAATAAAAGGGGACGATTGATAATTCCAATGGAGGAACATTATCAGGAGATTGTTGGTGTGGGACAAAGCTATATTGGAATTAAGAAGGACAACAAATACGGATTTATTGATTTCAGGGGACTATTGAGAATTGCGAATAGATATGACTCAATAAAACTATTTGCTGATAGTTTGGCCGCTGTAAAATTGAATGATAAATGGGGATTTGTTGACATGTATGAAAAACTTATTATCCAGCCTAATTACGAACAAGTGGGGCAGTTTATGGATGGTGTTGCAATTGTTGGATATCAGGGGAAGGAAGGATTAATATCCAGGGAAGGTGAATTGCTAATAGATTATAAATACGATAAAATTATCAGGACTGATTATGGTCACTTCATAGTTTACGAAAATGGAAAAGCGGGATTGGTTAATCGAACTGGTAAATTAATAGCTTATCCCAAGTATGATTACCTGAAGGATATTGGTAATGACCAATTAATTGTTAATTCCAATGGTAGATGGGGTGTTCTCAAAAATGATGGAACTTATTCAATTCCTGCACTTTTTCAAGAAATTCGATATGATAAGCTAAATTCCAGATATCTAACCAAGAAATTTTAGCTCAGATCACCGACAATCACCTGGACCAAATCATCTTCATTGAAATACTTATTAGCAGTTTCCAGAATTTGATCAGGTGTCACCGACTTTAGAGTATCAAGATAATCGTAATAGTATTGATAATCCACTCCAGCTAAAAGCACTGATTTGAATTTTGTAGCAATATTAAACGGAGAATCAAGACTCGAAAGAAATTGCCCGAGAAGATAATTTGTTGCTGCTCTCAATTCACTTTCACCCACCATTTCCGATTTAAGTAATCTTATTTCTTTGAAAATTTCATCAATGGTGTTTTGAGTGAACTCTCTTTTCACATCAGTAGAAATCACCTGAAAAGCTGCTTCGTTCAAATGAGCGATACTAGAGTAAATTCCGTAGGTATATCCTTTATCCTCTCTAATATTCTTCATTAATCGAGATCCAAAGTAGCCTCCAAAGACACTATTGGTGACACTGAGTAAATGAACATCCTTATGATTTCTATCAAGGCTCATCTGACCTATTCTGATGGATGACTGCATGCCGTCCTTACTTACTAGGTCATTCTTTTTTAAGACGCCTAAAGAACCTGAAGAGACTGGGTTCTCTGAGATTTGAAGTTGTCCAAAAGCATCACCTATTGTTTCTGTTACTTCTTTAGTAACCTTCCCGCTCACAATGATCTGTGGACTACTTAGGAGTTTGTTTTGGAAAAAGCTAAGTGAGTCTTCTCGGCTTAGCTCAGAGATATTAGAGGCAGTTAGAATCGTGCCATAAGGATGGTCTGATCCAAACAAATTTCTTCTAAACTGCTTTGAGGCGACTATATTGCTCTTTTCGTTATTTATCTGAAGCTCCTGAAGTTTGATTTTTTTGGCCAATTCAAATTCTTCTTCCGGCCAGATTGAATCACTCAATAACTCCTGCACAATAAAAAGAACTTCTTTTACGAATTTATTTAGTGTATAAACCGTAAATGTAAAATTGTCAAAACCAGAACTGATATCCACAAATGCTCCATAGAAGTCAAGCTTTTCTGCGATTTCTGATGAGCTTAGCTTACTGGTTCCTTCCAGAAGCATTTTGGATGCCATGAAAGATTGGCCGTTCAAATCTTCCTGTACAACTCCAGATTGCAATATTAAATCAATCTTAACTGCCTCCTGACTCGCAATATTCAGGCTATAAAGAGGAATCCCATTGGCTAAGATTGATTTCTCTGCCAATGGGATTTTGATTTCGTTTATTGGTGTAGCTGCAGGAGCTACAGTTCTATCAAGCATTTAGTTTCCGTTTACGTCTACTTCTGGCTTGTTCATATTGAAAAGTAAAGATACTCTCAAAGTGTCGCCAAGAGGATCGTTTTGCTCTGGTGGGATAAGGTAAGAGAAGTCAACTCCAAATACCTGATATCTAAAGCCTAATCCAATTGTAAGGAACTTTCTATCTCCTTTATCTTCAGATTCCCAGAAGTATCCTATTCTTCCTGAAAAAATGTCCCGGTACCAATATTCAGCTCCAAATGAAAGAGTGATTTCTTTCATTTCTTCACTGAAACCATCAGGAGCATCACCAAATGAACCAAAAGTTCCACCAAGTAGTGATCTGGTATTAGGGTCTACACCTCTGATTACATTACCATCAGCATCATACACAGGAGGCGAAGGAACCAATAATTTATTGGCATCTATACCTAAAGTAATTGAGTTATAAGGGTCAAGATTAGTTTTGAATGCTGTACCAATTCTCAAATTTCCTGGAATAAAATCTTCATTCGCTTCATTGGTGTAAGTAATCTTCTGACCAATGTTTGAAATGTGTGCTCCAGCAGAGATATTTGAATTTTTTCCACTGAAAATAAGATCTTTAGTATAGTAAACCCCAAGGTCAACTGCTACACTAGTACCTGCTTTGGCATCTGGAGCACCAGTTACATTACCTGCAAGGTTGGACCATATAAATCTACCAGTAAGTCCGATACCCAGATTCTCAGTTAATTTTCTTGAATACGTTCCATCAAATGCTAATTCTTGAGGGCTTTCTATTCCTTGTGGTAACCCTTGAATGTCGGTAAGTTGAATCTCACCCAGATCAAAGTATCTGAATGAAGCACCAATTGTCTGGATACGATTAATTTTTTTGTAGAAAGTTAAGTAAGACACTGACATGTCGTCCACAATGTTACCTAGCCACGGGACATAGGATAAGCTAAATCCCAGATCATCTTCAATAAACGCAAGCTTTCCGTTGTTCCAATGTACGGAATTTGCATCTGGGGAGGTAGCAACACCAAGATCTCCCATAGCTGCACCCCTTGAATCAGGAGCAAAGGAAAGGAATGGAACTGCCGTAGTTATCACTCTGTTTGTGCTGTCACTTCCTGTTACCAACTGTGCGTTAGCTACACTGCTGGCAAAAACGAATGCTGTCAGAACAGCAAGACTTTTAAATAAATAGGTCATTTTTTTAATTTCTGAAGCGCAAAGATATAATTAATTACTAATAAGTAGGCGTCTGTGTATTTCGTTTGTCGCCCCGTCCAACGAGCTTTTCATTTTAAACCTGTAAATGTAGATGCCATTTTCGATAGAATAACCATTAGCATCCTTACCATCCCACACTATATCATCAATGGTTTCATCCGGATCGGTATATCGAAATTGTCTGGTGAGAACATTGGATCCATCCAACGCGAAGACTTCAAAATCTATGGTGAGTTCTTCTCCATCACGGTCGTGATTAATCACAAAGGTGGTGTTGGTGGTCATAGGGTTAGGATAGTTATATACTTCGTAAAAAATAATTTTCGCTTCTGTTGAAACTACAAATTCAACAGAGCTTTCTGCAAAATTATTGTATGTGTCCCATACTTTTATTTTTATTTCATGTCTACCGGGCTCAAGGTTGCTTAAAGGATAAGCAATCCACCCTTCCTGATATGTATCGTTGGCAGCAGTATAGAATTCATTCAGGTCAATTTCATCACCTCCATCTAATATACCTGTCAGATTTTGACCAATACCCCGATTCGATATATTGATTCCACTTTCGTCTTTCAGGTTTACAAGAAGAAGAGGGTTTGGGCTTACATCGTCTCCTTGTTTATATCCGGCATCATTGAAATATATGGCAATCTCAGGAGGTGTTTGATCAGTTGATGATATCGAAGTGCTACCTCCCACAATTACATCGATATCAGCTCCACTTGCATCAGATTGTTGATCAGATGAAACTGCATATAAGCTAATCTTTCCTCTGTCAAAATTGTAGGATATGTTTTTAGGAACAATGAATTGGAACTGAAATTGGCCATTGATAATACTGGCCTCACCATTAAATAATAAGGTATTTCTTACCTCGTAATTAAATGGTGAATTCTCATTACCTAACGTTTGGAAATTACTTGGTTTATCAAAAACTTTCGCTGTAAGGGTGCCATTGAAGTCAGAAACAAATTCTCCAGTTTGTGTGGTTACTTCTCCATTGACGGTTATAACACTTAGTGCCGAAAGTGTATCGTTACTGTTTGACTCATTTGCAATATTGGTGATGTCCAATTTAAAGTCAGGAATTGCTAGTCTCATCATAGGATCTCCGAGTAGTGCAAAATTTCTGTTAACTGGTCCTCTGAGACTATTGTTTTTTGTTTTTCTAATGATATCTCCTAGTCGTGGGTTTTCACCGTCAACAAGCTCAAATACTGATTCGTAGAAAGCTCTGTTTACTACAAAATTAGTGTGTGCAAATACCGGTCTTGTTGTTGTAAGTAGTGCAATTGCGCCTCCATTTGGATTTAGAATTAATTCTTCACCTCCAGAATCTTCCAGAGGGAAGTCATATTTCCCAAATTCACATGTAGCAGTAACAAATACTGGCATCTTTCTTCTGTTGGTCAGTTCTCTGATTGTGTTTTTGGTCAAAATCCACTCATCTGCCCAAACATCAATGTTTCCGTGACCAGTATAATTAACTATAAGTCCACTTTTTGCAAAAATCTCGTCTAATCGATTACTTGTTGCTGCAGACCTCTCAGGAGGTCCTGCTTCTTGTTGAAATGCATCTAAGTAAACTTTGTTACTATTGTATGAAGCATTTGATGTATCCACCATCGTAGAAAGTCTCTCAGCATCTCTGTTGTGAATATTGGAATCTCCATCATCTGCTACGAAGTAGATTTCATTTCTCCAAGGACCAAAAACATTCTTGCTAGTCTCATATCTGATAATTTTATCAACCATTGTTCGTGCTTCTTCTCTACTTTTAACTGGAAGGCGCCCAATACCGATTTCCATTGTATGGTCAAAGCCACTCGCCTCAATCCACTCACCTTCATCATCTTCCAGAAACCCATAATAATCGTCAGAGGAATAGCTATAAATTGGATCCATAGACTCTCTTGCTTCATAGACCGGAACAAAGTTTTGATTGATAGGGAACCTTTTTTTATAATCATAGGAACAATCACCAAAGAGAAGCAAATATTTTAATTGACCATCACCCAAATCATATAAGTACTTCATATAATCTCTAATTGCCGAAATATCCTGCATGCCTGATGAAAACTCATCGTAGATATCTTCAGTTGTTACAACAGCTACATTTAACCCATCATGACTCTCATGAAATTCAGCTAACCTTTGTGCTTCTGACTTAAACGCTGGATAGGTGACAATAACAGCTTCTGTACTGGCATTACCCAAAATGTTGAAGTTGCTTCTTTTAGAATATTTTACTGGAGTAGGTAATTGTAATCGTTCAAACACCACAAATTCCTTTAGATGATCGGTCCAGGTTATGAATTCATCATCACGGATTACCAATGCCTCAGGTAAGACAGGGTTCGTGATATTCCATACCATTGTCGTTGTGGTGATATCTGGAATAACAAATTTACAAATCTCATAATTAGTACTCTCAAAGGACCTGAAATTCATTGATTTTCCATGCAGTTTTAAATCTCTGGAAAACTCTAAGAAAAGATAGTCAAGATAACCATTCCCCAATCCTGTTGATGGCGCATTATATCTGACTCCCACAGTGAGATTTTCTTCTATATTAGGGAATATCGATGCTGCACTGTTGATTGAAGATTCAATAGGAAACCCAGCAGGATCATATTCTCCCGTTGGTCTTGGAGGAATAGGAATATTGAGTAGTTGTTCTCCATTAATGAAAAAGTCAAATGAGGATTCCACTTCAGATATAGCTAGAGCTCTTGTTCTGAATGATATTAGTTTATCATCAGTGATTCCCTCAATATTCATTGGGATTTCCATCTCCAAAGACGCCCCGTTGAACAATTGCTTGTCAAACCAATCTCTTCCTTCACTACGAATATTAGTTACATCCTTCTCATAAACAGCATAATCATCAAACCATCGGACTACATGAGTTGACCCAAGTAATATCTCATCCTGATTTTGAACTCTCAATCCATCTTCCCCCACTATATTTAAGAAATAGAATGCTGTATCGGAGTATAGGTTTTTTTCGTACTCAAATTGCTCAGTTTCTGAATTATATCCGTAGTAGTCCGGTCCACTAGCGTAAAATAAGACCTGGTCAGTAGGTCCAAAATCTCCGTCCTCACGACCCGTGATAAATATTTTATGTTCGACTAATTGTGGCCTTTCAATCTCCAGTGATTGAGGAACCATTCCTGGAGTATTTGTGCTAAATATTTTTATTTTATCTGGATTCAGATTAGAAACATCAATTCCCATCGATTCCAAATAAGTGGTATTGAGCTGGTGCATACCTCTCTCAACCACAGCGAGTTTGTACCAGTTTCCTTCGTTGAAAATGGAAACATTACCTTTCTGTCCGAATGAATGAAGTCCAGTCAGTAATGTTATGAATAGCGATATAAGTAGTTTTTTTGCCAATTGAGTAATTAGAATACAACACAATTACGAAAAATCCCTCCTGATATTATGTGGTTTTTTCTGTATTAGAGCTGTTTTTTACATTAATAACAAGCGAAAAGAGGATATATCCCACTATTATCAACGAAATAGCAGCTTTATTCCATACCAATAGTAATACAACGGACATCAAAATCAGTAAATATCTAGGCAAATTAGGTCCAAAACCGAAGGTCTTGAATTTGAGTGACATTAGTTTTATTTCTGCGACGAGAAGAAGAGAAAAAACTACAGTGGTTGTAATTAATGATGGTAATGTCAATAGCCAACTGCTGAAAAGATTCATTTCATTTAAATAAACCAGGGATGTAATGAAAATTGCATTTGCTGGAGTAGGTAACCCAATAAATACCTCTGATTGGCGAGTATCAATGTTGAACTTAGCCAGTCTCAGTGCTGAGAATATAATGATCAGTATTCCAAGGAATGGTATTAATTCATTTTCAGTTTCTTTAGCTAACAAAGAATAAATGAAAAAACCCGGAAGGGCACCAAATGACACCATATCGGCTAATGAATCCAATTGTTTTCCTAATTCTGAGGATACTTTAACAAGCCTAGCAGCGAAACCATCGAAGAAATCGAATATTGCGGCAATCCAAACCATGTAGGATGCAGTGATTAAATCGCCATTGAATATAAAAACAATCCCGATTGCTCCACTCGCAACATTGCAACTGGTTAAGAAATTTGGAAGGTGTTTTAAGATTTTCAAATTTTAAGCATTTATGCCACAGAAAGGATTATGCATCTTCTCGTAACCTATGGTAGTAGTGTCACCGTGTCCGGGATAAACTTTGGTTTCATCTGGAAGAACAAACAATTTTTCTCTAATATTTTGGATTAATTGATCATGATTTCCTCCTGGTAAATCTGTTCTGCCTATGCTATTAAGGAATAATACATCTCCTCCTATTAATTGTTTGGTTTCAGCATCATAGAATACTATGTGTCCCGGGGCATGCCCAGGTACGAATAAAATATCCATACTTGAGTTACCAAATGTCAATTTCATTCCTTCATCCAAAAACAGGTCTGGCTCAATAGCTTCGTATTGTTGAAAGCCATAGGATGAAGCATACACTTCAACTGACCTTAGTGTTTGCAAATCAGTCTTGTGCATGTAAAAATCAACCCCGTATTCACGTTTCACAAAAGCATTTCCAAGAACATGGTCTATGTGGCAATGTGTATTGATAAGCTTAACAACTTTAAGATCTTGACTGGCAATAAAAGTTTTCAAAGTTTCCCTCTCCTGAGGTTCATAGCAGCCAGGGTCTATTATCACAGCTTCTTTAGTTTCATCATATACCACATATGTATTTTCTACAAATGGGTTAAATGCAAAGGATTTTATTTCAATCATCTTGATTTCCCTAATTTGATTTGCAAATTTGCTAGATTAAATCCATTTGACAAACACTAAGCAGTGAAAGACTTCTTGATTATTGGACAGGGTATTGCAGGCAGCTTGCTTACACATGAATTATTAAAAAGAAATCAATCAGTTGATATCATCAATAATACCCAGTCAAAAAGCTCATCCAGAATAGCTGCTGGCCTATATAATCCTATAACGGGAAGAAAGATGGTCAAAACCTGGAATTGCGACAAAATCTTTGTCGGTTTAGAAAACTATTACCGTGATCTGGAGAGTAAGTTGAATTCTAAATTTCTATATCCAATAGGAATTTATAGGCCATTTTTTAGTGCTGAAGAACAGAATGATTGGCAAGGTAAAATCTCAGACCCAGCGTATTCCTACTTGGTAAAAGAGCTTAAACAAAATCCGTCTGAGGACCCAATGGTAAATGACCCATATGGAGGATTATTATTGAACCACTCAGGATACTTAGACATCCCTGTTATGCTGGATTCATTTAAGAATTACTTTCAGGATAGGGGAATATACCAGGAGAAGGTGTTTAATATACAAGGGCTAAAAGTGCTTGAAGACCACTGTAGCTATGAGGGTCAGCAATATAGAAGAGTTATTTTCTGTGAGGGATCTGCAGCCAGGGATAATCCGTTTTTTGATTGGTTACCCTACAAATTGGTGAAAGGAGAGATTTTGGATGTAGAAATAGATTACAACCGTGATACCATATTAAATCGTGGAGTTTTCTTGTTACCTTTGAAAACTAACCTTTTTAGACTAGGCGCAACCTACAATAATCACGACCTCACTTTTGATGCTACACGACAGGCAGTTGACTTTTTGAAAGAAAAATTAAACTTAATTTTCAATGGTCAGTTTGAAATTATAAGCCATAGAGTGGGCATAAGACCTGCAACTAAAGATAGAAGGCCATTTGTAGGTGTTCATCCCAAGTATTCGCAGGTTGGAATTTTTAATGGATTAGGGGCGAAAGGAGTGTCTTTAGCCGTTCTATATAGTGAGCAGTTTGTAGAAAATCTACTTGATGATAAAGCTTTAGAGCCAGAAGTAAATATTAGTAGATTTTTTTCGTTAATTTGATTTAGATGAAGTATAGACCACAAATTAGATTTTTTATTATTGGTTTTCTGTTAATTGGGAGCATGTCACTTTCTTTTTCACAAGAAAGAAAGGAAGGATTTGGGCAGAACAGACTTCAACATAAATCATTCGAATGGTACTACTACAGTACTGAAAAATTTGACATCTACTATTATCAGGGAGGAGATGACTTTGCAAAATTGGCTCTGGATTATCTGGATGAAGAGTATAACAGAATAACTGATATTTTAGGTTATGCTCCTTTCAATAAGACCACAATATTTCTCTACAATAGCTACACCGATTTACAACAAAGTAATATTGGAATAGATGGAGATCAATTCACAATTGCCGGACAAACGAATTTTGTGAAACTACATACTGAAGTAGCCTATCCTGGTTCTGCTGAGAAATTTAAGGAAGAGTTGTCTTTGAAGTTGACGGAGGTGCTTCTAAACGATATGATGTTTGGGGGAAGTCTTGCTGAGATGTTTCAGAGCGCTTATTTATTATCATTACCCAATTGGTTTATAGACGGTGCTGCACATTACATTACTTATGGGTGGAATGCTGAAATGGACGACTATGTAAGAGATTACCTGGATCGGAAAAACATAAGGAAACTCAATAGGCTTAATGAGAGCGATGCAACTTTTATTGGTCAGTCTATTTGGAATTACATTGCTATAAAATACGGTAAAGGAAACCTCTCTAATATTTTGAATCTTACCAGAATTATTAGAAATGAGGAAAATAGTATTGCAAGTACTTTAGGAATAAGATACAGGACATTCATTTTAGAATGGCAGAACTACTATCTCGCCTCTTCTCAACGATTACAACCTCATTACATATCGCCGGAAAAAGAAAACTCACTAATTGTTAAAAGGAACCCAGAGTACAGTTTTAGTCAGATACGAGTTAATCCAGCAGGAACCAAAGTCGCATATGCACAAAGCTATGAAGGTAAGTACAGGATAATCGTTGAAGACCTGGAATCTGGCTCTAAAGAAATTATTCACAAGGGCGGTAATAGAGTGTTGACTCAGGAGACCAATAACAATATCCCTCTAATAGATTGGATGAATGAACAAACGGTTGGGTATGTGTATGATAAAGGCGGCCGGTTTTTCATGGGTTATTACGACCTGGAAACAAAGGAGAAGTTTCTGAAGACGCTTAATAGATTTAATCAAATTCACGATTTTAGCTTCAATGATAATGGCAAACTTGCAATCCTTAGTGCTAACACAGATGAGAAGAATGACCTTTTTCTTGTTAGTATGAGGAGGAATGCAATTAAGAGACTCACAAATGACTTATTCGATGATGTAAATCCAAGATTTGTTCCAGGGACAGACGCAATAGTTTTTTCATCTAATAGAAATACTCCTATGCTTGACGAAGCGTCAGACATTTCAGACCTGAAAGAACTCTCTACCAATCAGAGTCTCTACATATTTGATTTGGATACCACACAGAATGAATTGTTCAGATTAACCAACAACCTTGGAAAGGATTTCTATCCGTACCCACAGAATAATCAAACCATTTTCTATCTGTCGGATCAAAAAGGAATTATTAATCTTTACAGATATCAGCTTACAGACAGCACTTTCACCCAAGTTACCGCATTTAACAGAAGCATTATTGAATATGACTTGAATAGCATCAATGACGAATTTACTTTCCTAATGCTCGATAAAGGTCTATACAAAGTGTACTTTGATAAGAACTTTGATTTAAGAGAGTCGATTTTTACTCCTCAAAGTTTAAGACAGGATATTGTACAGGCCAAATACCTGGTTAATAGACTGGATGAAAGAGCCAAAATTATTGAACAGAAGAAAGACCCTCTTTTACCGGATAGCCTCCTGGCACAGGATGACCTGATTGATACGGATATCACAAATACAGAAGTGGACGTTGATACCACCAAAAACAGAAAATATATCGATGCTGATAATTTCGAATTTGAGGAGGACGCAAGGTTCAAGAACGAGTCTCTTTCCTTCCTTTCATCATTCAGAAACCTGGAAAGTGAACCTACAGTAGTCGGACCATTGAAATACACACCTAGGTTCAGCATGAATAATATCGTAACCTCATTTGTAATAGACCCAATCAGGAATTTCGGAATTCTTCTGGAGGGAGAAATGAATGATATGCTGGAAAACCACAAATTTTATGGAGGTGTACTTTTCATGACAGATTTCCTGAATGGTGATGTATTCGGAGAATATCAATACCTAAAACACCGGATTGATTTGAGTGTAAGATTTGATAGAAAAGTTTATGTGTTCAATTTATTGCCCGAAGCTACCCTCGCGCAAAAATATATCCTAAATCAATTAACCTTTGGAGCTTCATATCCAATAAATAATGCATTGAGGTTTTCTGTGAATCCATTCTTTTTAAATACTGGATTCAGAAATTTAGAAAATAATGCAATTTTGAATCAACCGCAGGCTGCTAATTTCGCTGAAGACAATAGAATTTTCTATTCAGGTGTTTCCGCAGAACTTGTACTAGATAATACTAAAATTCATGGACTGAATCTCTATGAAGGAACAAGAGCAAAACTCCAATTTAAGTCTTTCAATAGTATTTCAGATCCAGGAAAAAGCTTTAGTAAGTTGAGGCTTGATGTAAGGAATTATTTGAGAGTACATCGAGAGATAACTTTTGCGACGAGATTAAATTATGGTAAGTTCTTTGGTAGTAATCGTCAGAGTTTCCTACTCGGAGGGATGATGAATTGGCCGTTCTCTGATGATCCAATCAGAAATGAGTTGGAATTGGATAGAGGAGCTGTCAATAGTAACTATCCCTTCATTCTACAAAATGAAGTGGATAACACCAATATATTATTCACAGAAATAGCACCACTTAGGGGATATTCATACGGTGAGTTATTTGGAACAAGTGTCTTGACTTTCAGTGCTGAGTTGAGGTTTCCTGTGTTCAGATACTTTACAAAAGGGCCTATTGCTTCTAATTTCCTTAGAAACTTCCAGGCAATTGGATTTTATGATATTGGATCTTCCTGGTCTGGCAAAGCTCCTTTTTCCAGAGACAATAGTGTGAATACATTCAGAGTTGAAACAGGAACCCCATTTGATGCTACCATCAAGAGTTTCAGAAATCCATGGCTTGCTGGAGCTGGATTTGGTGTGAGAACCGTGATGTTGGGTTACTATGTAAGGCTTGATTGGGCAAAACCAATTGAGAACTTTGAAGTAGGGGATTACAGGTTCTACCTCACTCTTGGCTATGATTTTTAATCAGTAAATCTCAAAAAATTTGGATAATCCGCTGAAAAGGGGATTTTTGTTGCATGATTGAATCCATGACAGGTTATGGATCTGCCACTTATAATGATGATAAGTACCGGATCAAAGTTGAAATACGTACCCTTAATTCAAAGTTTTTAGACCTTTCTTATAAGATACCAAAGGAATTTTCTGAAAAGGAACTGGAAATAAAGAATTACCTCACTGCTCATCTGAAAAGAGGTAAAATCAATATGATGATTGAGTTTGAATTGAGTAATGGAGACACAACGTCTCAGGTTATCAATGAAAATCTGTTTATGGAATATTACAATCAGTTCAAACAACTTGCTGATAAAGTAAATATCTCCAACGACGATATATTTAGACTAGCAGTTCAATCTCCGGATGTAATCAAGACGAAAGACGAGGAAGAAGACGAGCCGGATTGGGAAGTGTTTATGAAGGTAATTCAGGAGGCGGTTCAAAAATGTAAAGGCTTTCGAGTGCAGGAAGGAGAAGCTTTGTCAAAGAAATTGACAGATTACATTACTGGTATATCAAATGGACTTGATCAGGTAAAGAAGCAAGACCCAATTAGAATTCAGAATATCAAAGAACGTATTGAAAACAATCTGAATGAGTTCATAGGAGCGGACAAGGTAGATGCAAATCGTTTTGAGCAGGAGCTTATCTATTACATAGAGAGGTTGGATATTACAGAGGAGAAGGATCGACTAGCTAATCACCTGAAATACTTCATGGAAATCCTTGATGGTCCGGAATCGAATGGAAAGAAATTAGGATTTATATCTCAGGAAATAGGACGTGAAATCAATACCATCGGATCAAAATCGAACGATGCTACCTTGCAAAGATCTGTGGTGGAGATGAAAGAGGAATTGGAGAAAATTAAAGAGCAGGTATTGAATATAATATGAGCACCTTATCATAAAAGATGCTCATATCTTAATCTTTTTACTGTACCTGGAAAGTGGTAATCATGTCGTCCCATTTCATTGAGACTTCACCATTGTCAGCAATATCAATTGTGAATTTTTCTACAGAACTGTTGCCATATGTTGCATCAGCATCAACTCTTAAGGCATCTTTGGACTGATCATAGCTATAAGCACCCCATTGGTTTGCTACAGTATTGAAAATTATCGTCCACTTCTCTTTTCCAGGTATGGTGAACATAGCGTACTTGCCTGCTTTTAATAATTTACCTTGTACTTTAACATCTGCAGAGATTTCAAAAGTAGTTGCTTCGTTAGCTCCAGTTCTCCAGATATTATCAAACTTCACTAATCCTCCCCATACTAAACGATCCTTCTTTGAAGGCTGGCTGTAATCTATTTTTACATCTACTCCATTGACTTTTTTACTAGCAAGAGCAGGGGGGCTTTTTCTTTTGCTTTTATCTTCCTGAGCAAAACTTGTATTTGCCATTGCAACAAATAGGAAAAGCACTGAACATAGTAAAATTGATTTTTTCATGTGTATAAGATTTTGATTTTAACGGTCACATGGAATTCGCATTTCCCAAAACATCAACCATCTAAGCGTTTCTTGCTTCAGATTAATTGCAGTTTGGTGTTCGAAGGTCATGCTCATTTCATGTGTATTTAAGTTTAATTGCGTTTATCAATCACAAGCGGGAATACCTGAGATTGTTTTGAAAATAGTGGTTTTTTCTTGAAAAAATTGGTTTAAGCCCAAACAATTCGAACATAATGGTAACACGCAAACTAAGATTTATTGTTACTGTAATTAGCGATTAAATGGCTGTTCATGCAATTATGAAGACTATTTGCAATGTTTCAACGGAGGAATTATTATATTGAAAATAAAAAATAGTACCATGAAGGCTACCAACCTGATATTAACCTTTTTAATTGTTGTGTTTTCAGTCGGCTGTCAAAGTGAGACCGACAGATTAATTGAAGCTATTAATTATAGCGTAAAAGAGATCGATTCCAACCATCGGGTGAAAATTGTGGAGGATGACTTTCATGAAGGAGATACTATCCACAAAATCAGAGGCTACTACATGGACAATGCACTTTTGAAATTAGTTTCTGTAACCCGAACTTCTCATTTTGTAAGAGACGATTATTTTTATTTTGACCATGCAGGTGAACCTATGTTTACTGGTCATATGCTTAATCTGAAAGATGAACACGACGCTGCTGAGTATAAATACTACTATCATAAAGGTGAAATTATTGCAAGTTTGTATTGGGAAGATCACTATGTTCCTGGTAAACAATTTCCACACGAGGAATTTGTTGGGTTTGATCCTGATAAAGATTCATTGGTGAATATGGAAAACGAGAGACTTGCCTACTTTCTTGAGAAGCTAAATACAGAAGGATTCTCAGTACAGGAAGAAAACGAAAATCTAGAAGCAAATACAAGCAAGTAAATGACCATAAAGGAGGCGCAGGAGGAGGTCGATAATTGGATTAAGACCATAGGAGTGAGGTATTTTAATGAGCTAACTAATATGACCATACTTACTGAAGAGGTGGGTGAGTTGGCCAGAATAATGGCCAGGAAGTATGGCGAGCAATCCTTTAAAGAATCCGATAAAGGTAGAGACCTGGGTGATGAAATGGCAGATGTGCTTTGGGTATTAATATGTCTCGCTAATCAAACCGGGGTTGATCTTACTACCGCACTTGAAAAAAATATAGCCAAGAAAACCAATAGGGATATTTCAAGGCATAAAGAAAATGAAAAGCTGAAATGATAACGCTTACAACTCCAGCTTTGCTGTTTCCTGCTATTTCGTTACTTCTACTTGCATACACTAATAGATTTCTTGCTATAGCTACACTAATTAGGCAACTTCATCGAAATCATAAAGAAAATCCAGATGCAAATGTGATTATTGGCCAGATTGAAAACTTAAGGCTGAGACTTCATCTTATTAGAAAGATGCAGACCTACGGGGTAATAAGTTTCTTTATGTGTGTATTGAGTATGATCTTCATATTTCAAGAGCTCAAGGAATGGGGTGGGTACATTTTTGGAGGATCCTTAGTTATGCTACTCATCTCATTAGGTATCATGCTCAGGGAGCTTCAGATTTCTACCAAAGCACTGGACCTTGAATTAAGCGATATGGAATAGTTAGGCCAACACTAACTCCTTGCCTTTGAGAACAGGAATGATATTAAACTTATCGATAGTGCAACAAAGCTCAAGGTCTTCTTCAATGCCAAAGTTTTTTAGTCTTTTTGCATGTGCTGAGGACAGTAGGTTTTCGTACAATGCAGGCTCATAATTTTCATAAAGCGCCTTTGCCATTGAAGCACCATCATTTGATAGCTCAACTTCTGACTCAAGCTTTTTTATCAAAGCTCCAGCAAATGCAGTGTCCTCCAGATTGGGGGTTCCTTTCCAGCCTGCGCAGTGGATAACAAGATCTTTATTGGACTTAAGCACGTAATCTGAGATTGCCGATAAGTTTAAAAATGCTCCTACAACCACCTCATCAGCTTCTAGCGATTTGTTAATGGCAAGAGTACCATTAGTAGTTGTAACAGCCACTTTTTGTCCCTTCATTTCTTCTTTCATGTAACTAAAAGGGCTGTTACCAATATCAAATCCGTCTACCTTTTTTCCACCTCTTTCTCCAGCACCAACGTATCCTTGTTTCATTAATTCTTTGCATTCCTCAACTTCTGAAACGGGTGTAATGCTCTTAACTCCAGAGGCTAATCCAGCAACCATACAACTTGTTGCTCTGAATATATCAACAACCACAACTATCTTACCTTTAAGATCATGTTGCTCTATTAAGGAAGGGGTTAGGCAGACTTCTACTTTTCTCATTTCTTATAAATTGGAGCTTTGACAACCGTAGCTTTTAACTTTCGATTCCTCACTGCAATAAGTATTTCCGAATCAGCAGTATGGTAACCAACATTCACATAACCCATACCAATACCAATTCCCATTGATGGAGACATTGTTCCTGAAGTTACATGACCAATTTTTTCTTCTTGATCATTTAATATATCATAACCATTTCTGGGAATACCTTTGTCAGTAAGCTTAAACGCCACTAGTTTTTTCGATACTCCAGCTTCCTTTTGTTGAGCAAGTGCCTCATGGTTAACAAAATCTTTAGTGAATTTCGTGATCCAACCTAAACCAGCTTCTAGTGGACTAGTTGTCTCATCAATGTCGTTTCCATATAAGCAATATCCCATTTCAAGTCTTAGCGTATCTCTCGCGCCAAGACCAATAGGTTGAATACCGAATTCCTCTCCTGCTTCAAAAACTTTATTCCAAAGAGTTTCTGCATCTTCATTTTTCACGTAAAGTTCAAACCCTTTTTCTCCTGTATAACCAGTAGCAGATATAATGACATCATTTACACTACCAATGCTACCTTGGTTAAAAGTGTAAAACTTAATTTCATCAAGATTGACATCAGTAATCTTTTGTAGAGTTTCTACAGATTTTGGCCCTTGTACCGCCAATAAAGAATAATCATCAGACTTATTTGATGTAGTAACGTTTCCAGTTTTATGTTGTTCTACCCAATTCCAATCTTTGTCGATATTGGAAGCATTTACTACCAGCATATACTTCTCTTCAGCAAGTTTGTAAACGATTAGGTCATCTACAATTCCTCCAGTTGCATTTGGGAAACATGAATATTGAGCTTTTCCTACCTCCAATTTTGAAGCATCATTGCTAGTGATTTTTTGGATTAGATCTAATGCATCAGGTCCTTCAATGAAAAACTCACCCATATGTGAGACATCAAAAACACCTACTTTTTCTCGTACACATTTGTGTTCTTCAATATCAGATGAATATCTCACAGGCATGTTGTAACCTGCGAAAGGGATCATTTTGGCACCAAGCTTCTCGTGAATGTCATTCAGGGCAACTTTCTTAATATCCATTGCAACTAATTTTGGGTTATGTTATGAGCCGCAAATGTAATTTGAAATGTCGATTACTTCATGATTCAATCGAACAATTCCATTTGTATGGGCAGTAATTGAAATGATTTTCTATGTATCGGTGTGGCTCCAAATTCTCGAATGGCATCTCTATGTGCTTTTGTAGGATACCCATAATTCGTCTGCCATGAATATTGCGGGTATGTTTCGGAAGCCTCTTTCATGAAATCATCCCTGTATGTCTTTGCCAAAACTGATGCTGCAGCTATTGAGTAGAATTTTGAATCGCCTTTCACAATACATGTATGGTTGACTTCCTTGTAAGCGTTAAATCGGTTACCATCTACAAGAACATGGTTTGGTCTGGTTTCTAGTTTATCTAAAGCCCGATGCATCGCAAGGTAGGAGGCGTTTAAAATATTTATTTCGTCAATTTCCTCATGAGTAGCTACACCAATACCCCATGCTATAGCTTTAGATTTGATTTCGTCAACTAAAGCGTATCTGTTCTTCTCGCTTAGTTGCTTCGAATCATTAAGTATGTCGTGCTTGAATTTTTCAGGAAGAATTACTGCAGCAGCTACTACAGGTCCTGCAAGGCACCCTCTTCCGGCTTCATCGCAACCGGCCTCAACTAATCCTTTGGTGTGATAGCTTTTAAGCATTCTGCTAAAGTAAAAAAATAAAAATCAGTGTCCGAGTATGACCCTAAAAATGCGGAGATATCTGGGGAAATCGTACTTTTGCTTCATGGGAAAATTTGATAACCCCTGGAAGATTTTATCGGAGACTGAAATCTATCAGAATCCTTGGATAGGAGTGACTGAATACAAAGTTGTTAACCCAAGTGGGAATGAAGGGATTTATGGTAAAGTACATTTTAAGAATAAAGCACTTGGAATAATTCCAATAGATGAGGAGGGTTATACCTGGTTGGTGGGGCAATATAGATTTACACTTGAAGAATACTCCTGGGAAATTCCAATGGGTGGCGGATTGATTGGAAAAAGTTTCCTGGATTCGGCAAAAAGGGAACTGAAAGAGGAGACTGGTTTAACCGCCAAGAAGTGGACAGAGATTATGCGAATTCATACTTCCAACTCCGCAACTGATGAAGAAGGATTTATTTACATAGCAGAGGAACTGACTCATGGAAATACAGAATTTGAGGATACCGAACAACTGGAATTGAGAAAGGTAAAACTTGGTGTAGCCATAGATATGGCTATGTCAGGAGAGATTACTGATGCAATTAGTATTGCGGGTTTATTGAAAGTGGCTCGAATGAAAAATATGTGATGAATTATAAGCAGCATTTTAATAAAACTATCAATCTTGCTGTTCCGGTTGTCTTGAGTCAATTGGGGCATATCATGGTCACTGTGTCCGATAGTGCCATGGTAGGGCAGGTTGGTGCAGTTCCTCTGGCAGCAGCTGCTTTAGCTGGGGGAATCCTGCATGTTGCAATGCTGTTTGGAATTGGTGTTTCGTATGGAGTGACTCCACCAGTTGCCAATGCAAATGGTAAAAAGGAGTTTTCATATATCTCAATACTATTTAAGAATGGATTGGTTCTAAACAGTGCCACAGGCCTATTCCTATTGCTTATAGTAATTGGTGTTTCGCCGGTTCTGGGATTTATGGGACAAGATCAAAATGTTTCAGCTTTAGCTGTTCCATATTTACAAATAACTGGGGCCTCCATTTTACCATTAATGATATTTCAACATTTTAGACAGATGTTGGAAGGGTTGGCGATTACTCGTCCGATGATGGTAGTTTCAATTCTTTCCAACTTGATCAATGTAGGATTAAACTATATTTTGATCTTCGGTAAATTCGGATTTGAACCGATGGGTCTTAATGGCGCTGGTTGGGCTACTTTGATTGCTCGAATCATAATGGCAATTATGATAGCTGTTTACTTTTTTTGGAATTCCAAGTTCAAGCAGTATTGGTCTTCATTTAAGAATGTGAAAATTCAGTTTGCCGAAATTCGAAAACTTACAGCTGTTGGACTTCCATCAGGTTTGCAATTGGCTTTTGAAGTAAGTGCATTTAGCTTTTCCTCTGTAATGGCAGGTTGGATTGGAGCCACATCACAGGCGGCTCATCAAATCTCTTTGAACGTATCAGCAGTCACTTATATGATTGCTACGGGTGTATCAGCGTCTGCAACTATACGAGTTGGAAATTTTCTAGGTGAGCAAAATTGGCCTGATCTCAGAAAAGCTGGTTTTGCATGTATGATACTGGTTAGCGCTTTTATGTTTTTTTGTTGCGTAGTATTTATAGTGTTTAATCATGAAATCCCAGGGTTATACATTTCTGATCTGGAGGTGATAGAGTTGGCAGGACCAATATTTATAATCGTAGCGTTTTACCAGGTTTCCGATGGACTGCAAGTTGTTGGGCTAGGGACACTTCGTGGAATCAGTGATGTGAAAATTCCAACTTTAGTTACTGTTCTTGCTTACTGGCTATGTGCCATACCGACTGGATACTTTCTCGCTTTCCAATTTAACCTAGGCCTGCTAGGTATCTGGATTGGTTTGCTTGTAGGGCTTACAGTTGCAGGCATTTTACATTTCCTGCGATTTAGGAAGCTCACAAGTCTGGGCACTAGATTATCTGTAACTCACTAGGTAATATACTATCCAGATTAAAAAGAACAATACATAGCTGAAGAAGACAATGGCATAGGAATACGAGAGTTTTTTTCCTGATAGGAAGTAAATTCCATAAACCATCAGAAACCAGTAAATGAATTCAAAGATGTTTAGAGCTTTTAGAGCGTAATGCCATCTGTTATGTAGATTTTCGTAATCAAATAAGTTAATAATGGATAAAGGGTAAAAAGCACGGACATCCCAATAGTTTGGATCTGTATCAACCACCAGAAACCACAGTATTTTGAGAATTTCCGGAATAAAGAACCAGATTTCAAGAAGTAGTACAAGTTTCCATAATTCCTTAAATGTTAACTTATACCCAAACATGAAGCATCCCACCCACAAAAGAAAGGATGTAAGTGTGAGCTTCCAGCCATAGAAGATTGGCACCACAAGATACTGCAATGAATAGAACATATTGAACAGTCCCATTTCACCACGTTCTTCAAGAACTTCAAAGGCTGCCATTTCGTCTATTAGAAAAGATTTTTTGAGAAATACTATCACAAAAGACATGACGCAAATAAGGATGAAGAATAAAACCGGGTTAAAATCGAACCATTCTTCAATAAATTTCTTGCGAATGTTGAACTGTTTGTTTGTCACTGCCGTATTTTTACTAGAAATTTAAAAGTATATATATTTTTCCTAGGAGTTGGTAATCGAGGCAATAATTCAAAATTGGAACGGATATTGCAACTCACCAGAAAAGCCAATTAATAATCTTATGCGGAAAACTGCAATTTTTACATTTTTCATTGTGTCGATAATGGCACAATCAACAATCACAGCGCAACCGTCAAATGGTGATGCGCAACCTGTTGATACTGTTCATAATTTGTTGCTTGATTTGAACATTCAATTAGAGGCAACAGATGGAATCAATGATCTATATAATTTCAAATTCAGAAGATCTGAAAGTCAATTTCAGCATTTGAAAAGAAAATATGGGTGGCATCCACTTCCTTATTTTCTATTAGGCCTTAATTACTATTGGAGAATGATTCCATTCATGAAGGCTGCAGAGTATGATGATGAATTTTTAGCCTATATGGATACTTCTCTGGTGCTTTCTAAACGGTTGTATGAACAAGACAACAAAGTTGAAGGTGCATTCTTTTTAGCTGCCAGTTATGGTTTTCAATCCAGACTATACTCAGATCGTAAACAATGGACAAAAGCTGCATCAACTGGTAGAAATGCTTTGAAGTATCTGGAGGAATGTAAAAAATACACCGATTATAGTCCTGAAATTCTATTTGGGGATGCGCTATTTAACTACTATGCTGTAATCGCCGATGAAGAATATCCCTTGCTGAAACCATTGATGTGGTTTTTGCCGGAGGGAGATAAGGAACTCGGAATTAAACAGCTTAAGGAGGTTTCTACCAACGCTTTTTATACCAGAACTGAGGCTCAATACTTTTTAATGAGAATTTTGGCTCGGGAAAAACAAGATAGGGAGCGAGCAGTGTTGATAGCACAGTACCTTCATGAGACTTTTCCGGATAATTCCTATTTCCATAGATTCTATGCGCGATTATTATATACAACTGGGAAGTATAATAAGGCAATTGTTGAATCAGAAGATGTTTTGAGGAAAATCGATGAAGGTTTCGTGGGATATGAAGAGCAAAGTGGTCGATATGCAAGCTTTTTTCTTGGACATATCAATGAGTTAAGAGCGAATGATGATGAGGCTTTAAAATACTACAAAAAATGCATTGAATACACTGAGTTCTTGGGTGTAACTCATCAGGGGTACTACCACTTTTCACTACTGCATGCAGGAAATATTTATAAGCGAAAAGATGATAAGGAACAAGCCAAGAAGTATTACAAACTCACAAAGAAATATAGCAAAAGAGGTAGCGGTTCCTATCAACGCGCAAAAGCTGCTTTAAAAACTCTTTAATTAATTAAACAGGTAGAGGAAGTTTTGTTTATTGGATAAAACAGAGTATTCACGGATGACCTTTTCTCGTCCTGCTATTCCCATGCGTTTTCGGGCATCATTATTTGCCATCAATACTTTGATATTATCATGCCATTGCTCTGGAGTATTGCATATAAATCCATTCACTCCATGGTCTACTATCTTGCTATTGACACCTACAGGTGAAACCAGTGCGGGTATTTCAAGGGCCATATATTGAAGGGCTTTGAACCCACATTTTCCCCTAGCCCAGATGTCGTCTTCAAGTGGCATTAACCCAATATCAAATTTAGCCAGATCACTTATTTCTGTCTCTTTGGACCATGGAATATATTCGATATACGATCTTTTAATTTTGGGAGGTTGATTTGAAATAATGATGAATTTAAATTCACTTTTTTTGATCAAATCATCAAGCACCGGAAATATTGGTTCAATATATTTTAAAGTACTATGAGTCCCGGTCCACCCTATCTTAAACACATCATTGTTCTCAAAATCAGATATCAGAGATTTATTATGCAATTCCTGGGTATTAATTGTAGTCGGGTTGAGTATTACATGATCATTGAACTGCAGTGCAAATTCCTTTAAATATGAGTTACCAACACTAACTCGGTATGCCCATTTGCATATTTTCAGAACTTTCCGATGATTTTTCAAACCACTTGCGATTCTGTTAGATGTGGAAGTATTTGGTAGCCAAATTGCATCGTCAAAATCATAAATAATTTTCTTTCTTAAGACTTTTGCAAGAACCCATTCAATTAATGGAGGGCCAAGAGGTGTAGCCTCTCGATGGATGAAGATGAACTTGTATTTACCAACCGCAAAAAGCAACCTCACTCTTTTGGAGTATCCCCTTAAAATTCCTGAAAGTTTCTTAAATATGTTACCAGATTTATACAGAATTCTCCAGGCGGATTCATTCAGAAATGGCTTAAAATCATAGTGGATGCCACTTTCCTCCAAAGATTTGAAGTATTGCTCAAATCTAAATCTCTGAGAAGGAGCTTCATCAAATGGATATGGTGCTAAGAAAAGGATTTTCATCTGGAGCTCGAAATTAAGTAATTAATTCAATGAGACCTTAAAACTTTGATACTTGAATTAGATTAATTAGAATCCGATATTATTTCAGTATTCCTCAAATTCCATCTATTTTTGAATTTATGTTTAATGGCCAATCAATATTAATAACAGGAGGCACAGGTTCTTTGGGCAGGGCGACTGTCAAATTATTCTTAAAGCAGTATCCAGAAATAAATAAAATTCGAGTATTCAGCAGGGATGAATTGAAGCATCAACAGATGAAGCTTGAATTTGACCAGTATGAGGATCAGTTGGAATATATGATAGGAGATGTTCGTGACTATGATCGACTGGAAGAGGCGATGGATGGAATGGACTTTGTTATTCATGCAGCCGCCATGAAACAAGTTGGCTCTTGCGAAAGTAATCCTCATGAATGCTTTAAGACTAATGTAATTGGAACACAAAATTTAATAAAAGCTGTAAATCACAGTTCTGTCTCAAAGGTTCTTTTCATTTCCTCTGATAAAGCTGTTGAGCCAGTTTCGGTGTATGGTAATTCCAAACAAGCAGGAGAGAAATTGATAATTACAGCTTCTAATGAAAATGTGAAGTTTGGAGCTGTACGATTGGGGAATTTATTGGGATCATCAGGGTCGGTTGTTCCTCTATTTATGAGACTTAAGCAATCTGGAACTCTTCCCATCACTGATTTCAGAGTTACAAGGTTTTGTGGAACGATTGCTCAAGGAGCAGAAGTAATTATTCATGCTCTAAATCATATAAAAGGGAGCGAGATATTTGTTCCCAAATGGAGAGCTTTTCAAATTCTAGATTTGGCAAATGCTTTAGCCCCAAATTGTAAATTGGAAATATTAGGTCTAAAAAACCATGAAAAAATTTATGAAAAGCTGATAAGCGAAAAAGAAGGAGAAAATCTCTATGAGAACAGCAATTATTATATTCTTCCCAGGGTCAGATTAGAATTGAACGAAGCATTAGATCGATATAATTCGGTTCCAGCGCATGGAAAGTCACTATCAAGTGAAGATGTTGAATATTTAACACCAAAAGAAATATTAGAATTAATTGAGCCAATCAATCCACAGAAAAGTCATCAATATATGATTTAAGAGCAACCTGGAGTATTAGGCATCCAGAGAAAATACGTTTTTATTTTAGCATGTTGATGTTTATAATTTTAGAGATTGAACATTGTACCCTATATATTTGCGCCGGAAAAAAAATATCTTTTGGGAGACAATTGGGTTTCACCTTACCTACTCGATAGTTAATGAGCCGTTACCGAAAGGAAAAATATTTTAAACTTTATAATTTAAATCATGGATAAAGCAATAATCATTACTACAATTAATGATGAGAATGAGGTATTGAGAAAGTTTGCCTCTTTAGGGGATTGGCATCTTATAGTAGTAGGTGATAGAAAGGGTCCTAAGAAACTAGATTTGCCAAACACAACATTTCTGGATATCGAAACACAACAAAAACTGGGTTTTAATTATGTGAATCACTGCCCGGAAAATCATTATTCCAGAAAAAACATTGGTTATCTTTTTGCTATGAAGGAAGGTGCAGGTCTAATTGCTGAATCGGATGATGATAATTTACCAAATGATGATTGGGCTGAAAATATTACATTTAATTCATCTCGAACGCTTAATAATAAAGGTTTTTATAATATTTATAATCTTTATTCTGACGAATTTATTTGGCCAAGAGGATTCCCATTGGAAGAAGTTAATTCAAAGGTAGAACCGAAATTCGATAATTCAGAACATGAAATAGGAGCATGGCAGTTCCTGGCAAACAATAGCCCAGATGTTGATGCAATATTTCGGTTGACTCGTCCGGAAGATATTAAGTTTAAGGACTTTGGAAGGGTAGCACTCTCTACGGAGTTATATTGTCCATTTAACTCTCAAAATACTTTTTGGAATAAAAAAGCATTTCACCTTCAATACTTACCAATATCAGTTACATTTAGATTTACAGACATATTGAGGGGATATGTTGCTCAACGTCTATTTTGGCACCAAAACTTACTCTTGGGGTTTGGAAATGCCACAGTTTATCAGGAGAGAAATGTTCATGACCTGATGAGAGATTTTAAGGATGAGGTTCCAATGTATTTGAATATTGTTAAGATCTCCCAATTATTTAATGAAATGGAACTACCTGATGATCCATTTGATGCCATGGAAGAAACTTATAATATATTATTCAATAATAAAATAGTCGAAATGTCAGAAATAGATGCACTTGTTGCGTGGCTGAAGGATTGTAAATCGATTCTGACCTAATTGAGTTTGTTATGGACTTTTAATTAGTTACACTAATTGCTGTTGATACTTTTTATGCGCTGAAAATATGATTGGTAGTGAAGTCTTTGTTTCGAAATGTATCTCATACAGAATTGTTGATTTAACTGAGTTGATAGCTCGTAATTGTAAGTTTGAATTAATCGTTTTACGGAAGCATGAGAAAGCTCATGAGAAATTAATTGGAGAAAAAGAGTTTGAAACTTTTAGAACTCTGAATTCTGTATTTTCAAAAAAATGGTTTGTCAATTGATCAGGCTATGGATTATTATCAGGCTTTAGTAGTTCATAGTAAAGTGATGATTGATAGTAGTCATTTTATTCTTTCCATTGAGGATTTAAAGTTATTGATTAATCCTATAACTACTAAGGTGTAATGGGTGTTAAGGATCTATTGGTCACTCCTATATATCTGATAATATTTTTTTTATTAGCTTATATATTGAGGCCTTATTTTACCGATAAGGTAACAAAGAAGTATTTCATACCTGCTCTTTCATTGAAATTCATAGGGGCCATTAGTTTGGGATTGATTTATCAGTTTTACTACGGAGGTGGTGATACATTCAATTATTATACACATGGCAGTTATTGGATTTGGGAGGCTTTTCTGGATGACCCGAAGATCGCATTTAAGTTGATGATGTCTGATTCTACACTTGATGGAGAGACTTTCCAATATTCTCAAAATATTTTATTTTATCATGAACCAAAAGCCTACTTTGTTATTAAAGTAGCAGCATTTTTTGGGTTCTTTACATTTCATACGTACTCTGTTATTGCCTTGTGCTTTGCGATCTTTTGCTTTGGAGGACAATGGGCACTTTATTCGCTTTTTGTGAAATTTAGGCCTGAGGCCCATAAATGGCTCGCTTTATCAGTATTGTTTGTTCCCTCCGTATTTTTTTGGGGATCAGGGATTTTGAAAGACACTTTGACTTTAGGAGCACTAGGATGGTTCACCCATTCATGCTATTATTTGTTTATACAACGAAAAAATAGCATTCGGTCCGCGCTAATCTTTTTGTTGTCGGCTTTTATCCTGGTGTCTATCAAGGTATACATTATGATGTGCTTTATACCTGCTTGCGTGACATGGATATACTTCAATAACATCCAGAAAATCAAATCTAAAGTTGTGAAACTAGTAGTTTCTCCAGTACTTTTTGCACTCATTTTCGGAGTTGGAGTAGCGGCTATTAATTATGCTGGTAGCATAGATGAGAAGTATGCATTGGCAAACATTCCTGAAACGTCAAGAATCACTGCATATGATATTAGATATTATACGGGGAAAACCGCTGGATCTGGCTATGATATCGGGGAATTGGATGGTACATTTTTGAGTATGTTTAAATTACTACCTCAAGCGATTAATGTCTCTTTATTTAGGCCATACCTTTGGGAAGTAAGTAATCCTTTGATGTTGATATCCTCGTTGGAGAGTATGGCGATATTAATTTTTACTATTGCAGTTTTTCGAAAAGTAGGCCTGAAATGGCGCTCGGTTCTTCGTTTTCCCGAAGTGAAATTTTGCCTTATCTTTTCTTTAACATTTGCGTTTGCCGTGGGAATTAGCACATATAATTTTGGTACTCTGGTGAGGTATAAAATTCCCTTAATGCCTTACTACTTAAGTGCACTTACTTTTGCTTACTTTTTGGTCAAGGAGGATAAATTATCTTTCAGCCTAAGAAAAGGTGATTCAAAGTAGCGATAACTTAGATAGGACAAAACAATTGATAGCCCCAATGCAACCAGTGTTTCAAACACTACCACTCCAATAACCGTGTTATTTGTTCCCAAAATTTTTGATGTGTTTGTGTTGATCAGAATTGCTAAAAATGTATACAATACAACCCATAGGTATACTTACCTAGCAGATGGAGATATTTAAAACTTCCTATTTTGAATAATGATTCTTTAAAATATGTCTGCTCAAATATTATGAATCCCAAAAAATATTGAGATGAGAAAGGGATATGCAGCTTTCAAGCCAAGGAGATGGAAATATATACTGTGAGAATAGAATTATTGATATTGTTTTAAACTAGATTGATCCGATAAATGGCTTACTCAAACCTTGGATGGAATTTTGTTTAGATTCAACTTATAAGCATAATAAGCTAATAGTCCTCCTACACTCAAATCTCCTATGTAACTCAAAGCATGAACCGAAGTACTTCTCCATGTTCATAATTCCAATACCTAAATACAAATGAAATAACTATGCATACTATATAAATCAGTAATGGTTTACGCTTCATCAAAAGTAGCAATAGAGGAAGAACCAATTAGAATTGCTCCTCAATTGAAACAGACCAAAGCACTCCTAAAATTGAGGCATCTGGTAAACCATTATTAATAATGTTGAAATTGCTTAGAAAAAATACAAATAAGAAGGGATCTGCAGTCTCATCCGTAAAACCGCCAAATGTTGATTTCAGTACAGTGAAAATTACGAACCCGAATATGACACAAAAGAAATATAATGGCCAGATTCTTAAAAACCTTCTCATGTAAAATTTAGGAAGATTAATTCGTCCATTAAGGTCATTTCTGCTAACGGGAGATAAGTAATCAGGAACCCTGATAGAATAAAGAAGAAGTTGACCCTAAATATCCATGTCTTGCAAAGAAATCAATGTTTTTTAATGTTTGGGAATTCAGAATATAATCGTATTCCGAATGAAATAAAAAGACTGATAAAAAAGCAATAGTACGTAATGCATCTAAATTCTTGAAGTACTCTACTTTTCTTAATTTCTTCTGTTCCAAAGACAACTGATTTTGCTATTTAATAATCGACGCAATTTAGTTGATATTATGTAATGAAAAATCGAAAATATCTTCTATAGCTTTTAAATATTGAAAGATGGAGATCAACTGCGTTATTTTAGTTTATTTTGCCAAATCTAAGTTTGAGAACATATGGTTAAGGATAAGTTGAAGGATGAAGACTGGGACAGAGTAATTACTCCTGGGAGAAAACTGATAGAGCTTAATATAGGAGAAATTCTGTCGTCCAAAGATCTAATATCAATGTTGGTAAGAAGGGATATTGTTACTGTATATAAGCAAACCATTCTTGGCCCTATTTGGTATGTAGTTCAACCGGTTTTAACCTCATTAATCTTTATAGTAGTATTTGGAAATATCGCTGGTATTTCAACTGATGGCTTACCGAAAATTTTATTCTACTTTTCTGGAATTGTCATATGGAATTATTTTTCAGAGTCCTTGAAAACTACCTCAAAGACTTTCAAAGAGAATGAAGAAATTTTTGGGAAAGTATATTTTCCACGCATTATTGTTCCTATTTCCAAAATTATTTCCGGGCTTATCAAATTTGGGATTCAGTTCGTATTGTTTTTAGTGATTTATCTCTATTTCTGGTGGAATGGGTTTCAATCTACGGTTGACACTACTATTTTATTATTCCCAGTGTTACTGTTGGTAATGGCCATTTTAGGGTTAGGCCTTGGTCTGATTTTATCTTCATTGACAGCAAAATACAGGGATTTGACCTTCTTGATTGACTTTGGTGTCCAATTATTAATGTACGCAACTCCAATAATTTATCCAATTTCATCAGTTGGGGACTCGTACTCGGGCATTATCCAACTCAACCCAATTACACCAATAGTTGAGGCATTTAGATATATATTACTTGGCCAGGGCAACCTTGACATTATGTATTTATTATATAGTATAATATTTGCATTGTTTACCTTGACCATAGGGGCAATTATTTTCTCAAGATCTGAGAAAACTTTTATTGATACAATTTAATACTTGAATATGACGGATTTAGTTCTGAAGGTAGACAAGGTTTCAAAATATTATCGATTAGGAGAAGTTGGTACTGGTACTATTTCTCATGATCTAAATAGATGGTGGTCTAGAATTCGTGGGAAGGAAGATCCTTTTTCTGAGGTTGGGAGTATAAATGATAGGACTAAGTCTTCCAAAAAAGGAGAGATTGTATGTGCTCTTCAAAATATTTCTTGCGAGCTACGAAAAGGAGAAGTCGTTGGTGTTATTGGTAGAAATGGCGCTGGCAAATCAACTCTACTTAAAATTCTATCAAGGGTAACTGCACCTAGCGAAGGAACCGTAAAAGTTCGTGGGCGTATAGCTAGCTTGTTGGAAGTAGGTACAGGAATGCACCCTGAGATGACAGGACGTGAGAATATTTACCTCAACGGGACAATTCTTGGTATGACAAAAAGAGAAATATCGTCCAAATTTGATGAAATTATCGACTTTGCTGGATGTTCTAAGTATGTTGACACGCCTTTTAAAAGATACTCTTCAGGGATGAAGGTTCGTTTGGGATTTGCTGTAGCAGCATTCCTTGAACCGGAAATTCTTATAGTTGATGAAGTATTGGCAGTGGGAGATTTCGAGTTTCAGAAAAAAGCTATCGGTAAGATTAAGGAAGTTAGTTCAGAGTCCGGAAGATCAGTGCTATTTGTTTCTCATAACATGGGAAGTATAAGGACTCTTTGTGATAAAGGTCTCTTACTAGAGAATGGAACTGTCGCTGCTCAAGGGCCAATTAATTCAGTTATTGATCATTACTTATCTTCAAGTGAAGGTGTTTTGACAAAAACAAAATTAAACGATGATGATATTATTAAAGTAGATGAGGTTTTCTTGACACAACAAGGTAACAGGAAGGCAGAGCTGATTGATACAATGAATGATACTGAGATTAATATAATCTACCGTATTACTGAATCTATTTCCCCGTTAAGAATTAAGATGCAGCTCAGACATGCTGGACAAATTATTTTTCATACTGATGATACAATTGGGAACTTTCAAAGAGAAAGAAAGAATGAAGGGAAATTTCATCTGAATTTTAGGATTCCCAAGTTGTTACTTAGTAATATAGATTATGAATTGTTTGTCGGAGCGGACATTCCAGGTTTGAAGATATTGATTCCATTTACTCATGTCTTAAATTTAAACGTCGTGGATTCAAGTGGGAAGTTTAAATACAGCAGAAATTGGCCGGGCGTAATTAAACCTGTACTAGATATCTCAGAAATGGAAATTTCATAATTGTAAATAAGTTGATTTATTCTTAATTACAAGGTATTCTTATAAAACAGAACTAGGATGAGACACACAATTATTAGTTGGGACTGTTCGTTCAGAAATTTCTTTAATTTAATAGATGGACTTTTAAGTCAAAACTTTAATCCCGAGGATTTTGAGCTCATATACGTGGAGCAACGAACTCAACAATATGCTGATGCATTTAGTCATTCAATCGGGTTAAAATCTCTATGGGATAGATATAATGAAGTAAAGGAATTACTGAATATAAAAGTTTTGTACCTGGGAGATGATCTTGAATATCCTTATCATCTAGGGAAATGTGTGAATTACGCACTAAAAGAGGCAAGGGGAGAGGTAATATCAATAATGGATGGAGATTTATTGTTAAACCCCACCTTTTTGAGGTCCCTTGATGCAGCACATGAACTAAATAAAAATGCTGTAATAAATCTTCATAGGGTAAACTGTAACCACCCCGTAGGCGCTTCAAAATCTAATTGGAAAAAAAGTGTAATTGATTATGAAAAGTGTCTAGCCATAACCGAGCTTCCTGAAGTATTTCCAGATTCTACCGGTAACAAGGGGCCATTAATTTCAGCAAGAAAGATTTATTGGGATCAGATCGGAGGTTACGACGAATCAATTATTTGGAGTACATCAGCGTCGACCTCAGGCATGGACGTATGCACGAGATTAGAGATAGTTACAAATTCTTCATCTTTTGCTTTGCAAGACAGTTTTGCTGTGCATCCATGGCATCCAATAGGATATGCGGCTCTAAACAGAATGATTGAAAAATCTGATGTTAACAAGTTACTGAATGTTCAAAAAAAGATTACTTCATACTCCCTTGAAACAGGAACATTCAATTGTTATGACAGAGAGGAGTATACAAATAAGGTATATGAAGATCATCACAAGGATGTCATGTTGATTGTATCTGAAGAGAAATTACATGATGAGGCCAATTATAGATATACAGTAAATGGTTACCCAATCTCTCTGAGATTAAAAGATTTTTCTCATCGGTTAAAAGAAGGTATTAAGAATTCGGCAAAAAAGATTATCGCCCCTAAGTCATGAACTATATTTTTCTGATAAGTCAACCAGGAGCTGGTTCTACGATGCTGCAGAAACTTTTGGCGGAACACCATGATATTTACTCATTCCAAGAAGGCTGGCTTGCATTGGACTTGCTTACATTAAACAGAAAAGACGGAATTCAAACATTCTATAATAGAGATATATTTCATAGATATGTGGGTGACATAGTTCAGGAAGTTGGAGAAGGTCAGCTAAATAAAAGTATAAAATGCTTTTTTGATACTTTTTATAAGGAGGTAGGGGAAAAGGGTGGATACAAATTCATCCTTGATAAGACACCAAGATATTTTTTAGTCATAGATAGATTAAAGCAAGTGTTTCCAGATGCTAAGTTTATCTTCCTCATAAGGAACCCCTTGTCAATTTTTATGTCAAAATTGAGAGGAGGTGCTTTAAGTTTGACACAATTCGCTAGCGAAAATCACCTTGATTTGATCACCGCAATTGAGAATTTCCACAAACACAAAGAGGAAAATTCCCCAAATGATTTGTTCATCAAGTATGAAGATTTACTTGATGATCATGAGTCACACCTAACCAATATTCAGAACTTTCTGGGGCTTAAGGATATTATAAAGATTTCCAATTATCAATCTAAAAATACCGGAAGTAATTACGGAGACGGATCTGGGAACGTAAACAGGTTTTCATCTCCGGAGAAAAAACTAGCAGACAAATGGAAATTAGAAGTGAATCCAGTTAAAGCAAGTTATCTCATGACCTATTTAGAAATAATAGGTAAGAAGAAGTTTGAAAGGTTAGGATATAATTTCGAACAAAACGTTGATTTTTTAAGATCTAAAATTAATTTCAACAGTCACATTAAACTACCATTCCGTACTTTGGTTAATGATAGCTCCCAATCGAGTGTCCTTCGGAAGGTTTTTATTAGAGTCTTAAGAACAGTATTCTAATATTTGAGCATACATGATAAGGATTTTTGTATTAAAGTTACTTGGAATGTGTAAGGAACGGTTCGCCCTTAGGTCTGAAACAGTTAACAGGAAGTTGCCCTCTAATTTCTTGCAAACTCATAAATCGCATTTTGATAGTTTAAGCAATTACGAATCTCCAGGAGTTAAGTTGTGGCATTTTAAATCGATTCACTTTTTGGCGGATAGTACATTATTTTTTTCAATTCTTCCAGTTAAAGAAAGTTTTATCTTTTTCCGAGGAAGAATCATATTACATAACCTGAAAGGGATTTTCAGCATCAGGCGCAAATGGGAAAGAATTTTGTTAATGAATCGAAAAATACCATACTTGTTAATTCATGACTGTTGGACGTTAAATTATTATCATTGGATTACCCAGGCAATTCCACGACTGGTCTTTGCGAAAGAGAAATTGTCTCACTTTATTCTTATTCTACCAGAAAGCCATAAACTCAATTTTCATAAGGAGAGTTTGAGTATACTAGGAATAGAAAATGTTATTTTCCTTGAGCAAACTGAAAGGTATTATTTGGCCAAGAATTTGGTGTATGCTTCTAGAGACATCCAAATTGGAGATTATAACTCACAATTGATAATGGCCGCATCAGAAATTATTAGGAGAAGTCTCGGGACATGGGAAGAAGATTCTTTCGATAGAATATTCATATTACGTAAAGTTGGTAGAGGGAGGAAAATATTAAATATCGATAATGTTCTTAAGATTTTTAAAAAATACAATTTTGCAATAGTTGTGTTTGAAGATTTGGAATGGAAGGAACAAATTAGAATGTTACGCGGTTGCAAAATATTAGCCGGAGTGCATGGAGCTGGTTTAACTAATATGATGTTTCTGGACGAGCAGTCAAAAGTATTTGAATTGACTACACGACTTCAGGGAGATCAATATTATTTCTACACGCTTTCAAATGTATATGGCCACTCATACTATTATCAATATTGTGAATCCCCAGGTGATAACAAAAGCACTATTCAGGAAGATGATTTGATTGTTGATGAGAAAATATTAGAGGATAATTTATTATTAATGACAAATGATATCGGGAATATACAGCAATAGAAATACTAAGCAGAAGTACTATTGGGATATTGTGCATGAATGGGAAGATGTCTTTAAAGAAGTGCTGGGTGTTTCCATAATTCTTGTTGGGCAAGAATATGATATGATTTATAAACCATCAGTTTATCGGAAAATACATAATCGCCTTGGAGGGGCGCAACTTGTTGATAGGTTTACCAAAAAGAAAGAATTATATGTTGCCTTTCATATTGGCCCTCCGGGAGTTTTTTCATTCTACACATCTAAAAACGTAATTCCGGTAATTATTGATTTTTGGAAGTATGAAAACCTAAAAAGATTTGAAAAAATTTTTCGGAATAGTCCTGTGGTGTTTGTGACTAGTTATGAGGTTTATGATTATTTGAAAGGACAGGGTGTCAACCTTAATTTGAAACACCTACCACTATCAATCCCAGATTACTTAATCGATGATTACAAAATTCCTGAAAAAGAAATCGATGTGATACAGTTTGGGAGGCAAAACAAATTACTTCATGACTATATGATGAAATTTGTGACAAAAAGGCCAAATGTAAATTATGTTTATGGTTCAAAGGGCAATAATGGAATAAATTATATCAGCACTGTAAACGGAGAAATAGGTACCTTTGATTCCAGGCAGAAGTATTTGAAGATATTAAGTAAAAGTAGAATAAGTCTTCTTTCTTCACCTGGAATTGATGATCCTGCACGTACAGGTGGCTTTAACCCAGTAACTCCAAGATTTCTTGAAAGTGCATCAATGGGTTGTCATATGCTAGGTAATTATATTGACAGCAAAGATTTTCAATTCTGTGAGGTTTCGAAAGTATGTAAGAGTGTCAGTACTTACAATGAGTTTGAATCTGAGTTGGAAATAATGCTTGAGTCAAAAGCTATACCCGAGTATCAATCTTATTTGGAGAGATTTAGGACAAGTAAAGTGGCAGGTGATTTGTTAAATATTATATCGGATTCATGATGATTGTTAGAATAGTAAAGGATTGGGATTATCCCAAAGACTTTTTCAAGCAACTCCCAGGGAATTCGCAATCATGGGGAGATGTCCAATTTACAGAAGAGGAAATTGAAAAATGCGACTACCTAATTTGCCTACAAAGACCAAAAGTAAATATCAAAGTAGAATGTCCTGTTGGAAATGCATGGATTATATCTCAGGAGCCACCGGTAGATTGGTATAAATGGCATCAAAAATCATATAGATACTTTGATCGTGTATATACATATTACAATTACGATCAACCAAATTTTATTTCATCTTTGCAGCCTGTACTCCCTTGGCATATCGATAAAAGCTACGACTTTTTAAATGATTTGACTGTTTCAGATCTAACCCAAAAAGAGAGTAAACTAGTGTGGGTTACAAGTAATAAATCTGGATGGCCCGGTCAAAAAGCCCGGATGAGATTGAAAGAGGAAATTTTGAAAGGACAGGAAATCAAACAATTTGAGCTTTACGGTGTGGGATTTGAGGAAGTTGATGACAAGTACGATGTATTATTCCCGTCTAAATATGGACTGGCAATTGAGAACTATTCAGTCGCTAATTACTGGACCGAGAAGTATATGGATTGTATTTTATCTTGGACCTTACCATTTTATTGGGGAGCTCCTAATCTAGATAAATACTTTCCAGCAGAAAGTTTCATTCAAATAGATATTGAAAATCCAAAGAGTGCTATTGAGACCATTCGGAAAACAATGGATAATGGGGAATGGGAAAAACGTTTAGACGCTATCGCAGAGGCAAGAGATCTAATTCTAAATAAGTATCAATTTTTCCCTTTTATGGCACAAATGATCTCAGATCATTCAAAGAATAACTTCGTAGAGGAGCGGAGGCTACTTAAAGTTCCCAGAAACTCCTTTCCAAAGCAAAAACAGGTTAAAAATACTGTAAAGTACTATCAAAATAGAATTACACAGATTTTCAAGTGAACCAGCCCCTAGTATCAATTATTATCCCTACTTACAACAGGGCGCATAGAATTAAACGTGCGCTTGAATCCGTGGTTTCTCAAAAGTTCTCAAATTGGGAAATAATAGTTGTAGATGATGGAAGTGTAGATAATACAAGGGAAGTTATTGAAAGTATTGGAGTTGATACCAGAATCAAATACTATTATAAGGAAAATCAAGAGAGGAGCATAGCTCGAAATTTTGGAATAGCAAAATCAAATGGGAGATATATAAATTTCTTAGATTCTGACGATATTCAATTACCTAATCATTTAAGTACTTTTGCAAATACGTTAAAAGAAAGTGCTGATGCGGATGTAATTCATCTTGGTTTCCAAACTGTTGACAGTACTGGGCAAACATTAGTTGTGAGAGAGGATCTGCCTGATATTGATGTTCAAAAAGTCATGTTTCGAGAAAATATATTACATGGTAATGCCATTTTTATTAAGAGGGAAATATTGAATTCTTATGGGTTTTTAGATAGTCCAGAAGCATTCTTGTCCGAAGATTGGTATCTATGGGTAAAGCTACTACCAAGGTTTCGGTTTGTGTATGACAGGACCGTTACATCCTCCGTGATTGAACATGAGGAAAGAAGTCTTAATACAATTGATCCTATAAAATTGATAGGGTGTACCGAATTAATAATATCGAGCCTCAAAGAAGATGAGGTATTTAACAAATTACCAGGAAGAGGTATATTTTATGGAGCCCAGTTGACTTTTTTAACTCTGACTCTGTCGCAACATAAGGAACATTGGAAGAAAACAATCAAGTACTTGCTGCTTGGTATAATTGAGTATCCTCTTGTTGTAATTGAACGTAGGTTTCTAGCCTCAATTAAGCACTTATTAATTGGGTTATTCTCCAAAAACCAACATTGAATATGTTAAGTCGAACTGAACAAAATTTCGCGTTGTATTTGAGAAGGGTTTTTAAATATGTTCTTCGTTACTCAGATGGTTTTGAAACCACTTCAAAATGGGCAAAATATAGTGGGCAGCAAGCTTCTGACCTCATTAAAGATGGGATTTTATCAAATGAGCCATTTGCAGTTTCCCGGTTTGGATATAGTGAATTGAGAGCTATCCTGACCTACATGCATATCAGATCGGAAAAAGGTAACCTCTCTAAGATTTTAGAATTTGCTAAAGGCAATCACGTAGAACCATGGTGGCATCCAAATACTTTGCGTATTATCACACACAATGCCGGAGTGTTTCCCAAGAATTTGGACACAATAGAGAAGTTCTCGACTACTGTTTTGAAAGACATTGATCAAATAGATGTTCTTGGCAGTTGGCTTGGGGGTGAAGCGCATTTATTAAATAAAATGCCAAACACAAAATTAATTAGGTTTCACGACTTCTACCATTTTCTTCATGATGACCCATGGACTAATGCTCTAAAGGGCAAAAACGTACTTGTGGTTCATCCATTTGAAAATTCAATAAAGGCTCAATTCCAGAGAAAAGAACTGATTTATCCAAAGCCTCACATGCTTCCGGACTTTCAATTAAAAACATTTAGGTCTGTTCAATCCATAGCTGGTAATGTCCCAGATAAGTTTAGTAATTGGTTTGAAGCCCTGGAGTATCAGAAGGAGTCAATACGCAATATCAATTTTGATGTGGCAATTCTGGGTTGTGGAGCATATGGAATGCCATTGGCCGTTTATATAAAGAATGAATTAGGTAAAAAGGCAATTCACCTTGGGGGAAATACCCAAATATTATTTGGAATAACAGGTAGTAGATGGGAAGCTGATCCTTTTTTTAAAGGAATATTCAATCAAAATTGGATAAGGCCAGATAGTACAGAAACCCCATCAAAACACGAAACCATAGATGAGAATTGTTATTGGTAACTTCTGTAGTTGATTTTGAGGGTTAAAGTTTGATTAAATACAAGTGGGTAATCAATTTATAAATGTGCCGTAAATAGTAGATGTTTTTTTTATTTAAAATTAGTCAATTAGTAGTACCTCTGGAGGGTAAAAGAGTTGTTACCATAGATATAATGAGAGGTGTTGCAGCATTAATGGTTGTACTGTTTCATTATACGGGAACGAAAACAATTCAGTTTGAACAGCCTAATTTACTTTATCAGGCAGGGAAATACGGCTTTCTCGGGGTAGAGGTCTTTTTTATTATTTCTGGCTTTGTAATTACTCTTTCCTTAAGTAATTCCGGATACCAACTTAAGAATTTTTTTACGTTCATCAAAAAGAGAATAATTCGAATTGATGTACCGTATATATCATCCATTATTGTTGAAATTATCCTGATATATTTAGTCTTCCTTACTGGCCTAAGGAATGAGTTAAGCGAAAGATTGGTTTGGTCTGATGTTCTACTACATGTCTTTTATTTAAATGGATTGCTGGATAGAACATGGCTTATTCCAGTTTATTGGACGTTGGCAATAGAATTTCAGTTTTATATAATCCTGGCACTCGTTTACTCTCGTTTTGTGAATAGTTTACTATGGAGGGTAATTCTATTTTTGCTTTTTTTCTCGGTGGGAATGTGGTTAGATGTTAACTATATATTTTCCCATGTACACCTATTCTTTTTGGGTATAACCTGTTATTTCATCAGGAAGGAACCTACAGACATCAAAAACTGGATCTTTTTGATTGGAATAATACTGTTGATTTATATTAGATACGATTTGCCATTATTTGTTGTCTGCAATGTCACTGTTTTGATCACTTTATTCGGGAATTTTAAAAATTCGTTGCTAAAATTTCTTGGGAAAATATCATACTCCATATATTTGATACACGTGCCATTTGGCGGAAGAATTCTTAAATATGTTAACTCTTCCGATTTTAGTGATTTCGAAAAATCAATAGTCATAATAATTACTTTTTTGCTTACCATCCCTGTAGCTTGGGTTTTTTATCTGATATTTGAAAAGACCTCCCAGAGGCTTGCCTCAAAAATTAGATACAATTAATAACCATTGAGATAGTATGACCAAGCCGAAAATTTTATCACTGATACCTCACTTTGGAGTTGGAGGGGCCCAAAGAGTTTTTTCAAATCTCAATGCTCAGCTTTCAAGAGACTATGATTTGTTGGAAGTAGCATTTTCTGGAAATGAGAACCAAGATTTGTATGGAAATAATATCGAAAAACAGTATTTAGGAGTTACTGGTGGAGGTTCATTTCTTAAAAAGTTCTTCTCGTTTTACAAACGATATAAATCTCTCAAAAGCATAAAGCGACAGCACAACTTTCATGCATGTATCAGTCATTTGGAAGGAGCAAATTATTTGAATATCCTGGTATTTGGTGCCAGGAAAAGTATATGTGTAGTTCATGGATCTAAGTTAGCAGATCAGGAAGTTAAGGGGTTCTTTCGATGGTTAGAGTACAAGATATTAATCCCAGTTTTGTTTAATCGAGCCTATAAAATTGTAACTGTTAGTAAGGGTATTAAGGAGGAAATGACAACATATTTTGGGGTGAATCTCACAAAAACTAGGGCTATACCAAATTTTTTTGATCAGGACTACATTTCCAAAAAAGCAGAAGTCAAACTTGAAGATAGCCATACCAAAATATTTGAAGATCGAGTTTTGATAGCATCTGGTAGGTTTCATCCTCAAAAAAATTTGGAGGTCCTACTTACAATATTCGAGTCATGCCTTCCTCATTTTGAAGAAAGAACAAGATTGGTATTTCTTGGAGATGGAGACCTGTATGATCACCTAATTGCTACGTGTGATGAAAAGGGATTACGTTATTATAGCGCAAAAGAAAATAAGAAGGTTGATCCATCAGCAGATATATACTTTCTTGGCTTTCAGAATAACCCGTTTAAATTCATAAGTAAATCTGATATTTTACTTTTACCTTCAAAATGGGAAGGTTTTCCATTGACTATTTGTGAATCGTTGTTGTGTGGAACGCCTGTCATGAGTGCAGATTGTCCTACCGGCCCAAGAGAAATACTTTCTTGGGGGCAAGAGTATTTGCCCAAATCTATCAGCAATTATGAAACAAACGAAATCGGATGTCTTTGTCCCGTACCGTCAATTGAAGACAATTCTCATTCTGTTTGGAAGGAGGCGATCCTAAAGACTAAAATTCCAAAAGGCGAGAGTTTTGATCGGTTATCCAGAAAAAGACTGGAAGAATATAAAGTAGACAAAGTAATGGAACAGTGGTATCAAGTTCTTGACGGAATATCATAATTATCAAGCCTTAATAAGTGATGAAACGAAACAAAATTCTAATAATCGATAACTCCATTGCGGTTACTGGAGCACTAAAGGCTATTGTTACATCTAGTAGTTTGTTAGAAGAAGAGTTTGAATTCGTGTTCATAATTCCAAAAAGCTCTAAAAGCTACGAATATCTGGAATCAAGGGGGTTTGAGGCACTTCAGATAGATTTTAAAGAAATTAGTAGGAAACCTCTTAGTTGGTTACTTTATATCCCTTATCTGCTTATCAATTCTATTAAAATAAATCAATTTATCAAGAAGCAGGGGATCCAAATTATTCACATGAATGATTTTTATAATCAGGTCGGGTTGCTATTACGATTGTGGCGAAAAGAAAGACGGTTAGTCACTCATGTACGTCGTATTCCATCCTCCTTACCAAAGATTCTATCTGGCTTATGGATAAAAATGGCGATGATGGTATCTGATAAGATAATCGCAGTATCGGATTCAGTTTCTTCCGAATTGCCAGAGCATTCTAAAGTTATTAGAATATATGATACCCTTGAGCTTAAAGAAAAGTATCCCAATAAGAGATTTGTAGATGGTTCGACATGCAAAATCCTTTATTTAGCCAACTTTATTCCTGGTAAAGGTCACGATTTGGCATTGAATGCATTCATCAGTGCTTACAACAAGAATAACAATTTAAGGTTAAAATTTGTAGGGGGGGACATGGGGTTACCTAAGAATCGCGCGTTTAAAGTTAGGTTACAACAATTGGCTGGAGATTTGTTAAGCAAAGAAATTGTGAAATTTGAGGATTTTGCAGAGGATATTGAGGTTGAATTTAAAAGTGCTGATATTTTTTTAAACTTATCAGAATCTGAATCATTCTCCTTTACTTGCCTCGAATCTCTGTTTTATGGAACTCCGTTGATTGCAAATGATTCGGGAGGACCAAAAGAACTATTTGAGCATAATAAATCAGGTATTCTAGTGTCAAATCAAAGAATTGGGAATATCGTAAATAGTATATTGGAATTATCCGATAATTCCTTGCTGAGAGAAAATTTAAGCCGGGAAGGTAAAAAATTCGCGAAAAAGAAGTTCAGTGCCGACAATACTTATAGGTCATTTCTTAATGTTTATCGAATATTTGAGGCAGACCTTAATTTAGTTACTTAAGTTCTAGAAATTTGATCTGATGAATAGATTGAGGATAGTACTATTGCTTCTACTTGCACCTTGGGACATAATATTTGCTCAAGATATCAATTTTGCTATTCCGGATACAGTTTGTCTTGAAGAGGAATTGGTAATATCCAATAGTTCAACAAATGCAGACAGTTACTTGTGGGATTTTTGTAATGATGCATTAGGGACAACCTATCATGATGATTCCAGAGTACATACCGTTACGGGAGCATCTCAACCACAAGACCTTGAAATAGTCTATTCCCTGGGTTCCTGGTACGGCTTTGTTACCAGCCGAAGTAGTAATGAATTAATACGTCTTGATTTCAGTGATAGTCTATTCAACGATCCAATAGAGACGAATTTAGGGAATATTGATGGGCTATTTAGCTCTCCGGTTCCAATTCAACTTATTGAAATCTCAGGTAACTGGTATGGCTTTCTGGTGAATTCGGGAGATGGTAAGCTATTGCGCTTAGATTTTGGTAGCGACCTTACCAGTGTTCCTACTGTAGAGGATTTGGGTAATCCAGAGGGTTGGGTAGATTCTCGCGGATCAGATCTGGTTTATGATGGTAGCAGCTATATGTTACTGGTAACAGGAGCAGGTAGTGATCAGGTAAGTGTTGTTGATTTTGGTTCTTCTCCGGCAAATGCGATTCAATCTAGTGTTAGTATATCCAATCCTGGCACTGTAATAGATGTGCCTGTAGGAATCAGTGTTATAGAATGGTCCGGTGACTGGTATGGGCTGGTAGGAACCAGTACCAATCAATTATTTCATTTGTCTTTTGGTTCAAGTTTGCTAAATGATCCGACCATCACATCGCTAGGAGCAAGCACCCAACCAAGAGATTTGTTTTTAGTAGAGGATGGCGGTTCCTATTACGGTTTAGTAGGAGGTCAGTCAAATCTGTACAGGATATCCTTTGGAGATGAGCTCACGGTAGATGGCGATGAGCAGATAGAGGATTTAGGCAATCTTGGTGGTCTGCTGAATAATGTATTTGGTGGTTCTCTGGTTCGCGATGGTACCGGTTGGAAAATGGGATTACTCAATCAAAGCAACAATGAGTTGATTGGATTGGCGTTTTCGGATAGCTGTAGTTATGTCTCAGCACTATCGAGCTCAGATTACGAGCCCGATAACATAAGTTACACAGAATCAGGTCAATATAGTGTCAGGCTAACAGGGACCTCTTCCAATGGTTCCCAATCGTTTTTAGAGTCAACGGTAGTGGTTGGCTCAAGCACTTCATCAGATATATCCATTACAAAAGGGAGCAATGAGTGCATTAGCTCAACGACCAGTTTTACTGCAAATGACCTTACTGGTGATATAGTGAGTTATAGCTGGGATTTTGGTGATGGTACAGGGGTGAGTTCAGCATCGGATACAGTTTATCAATATTCGAGTTCAGGTAGTTATACAATCAGTTTGACAGGGACCAATGCAGATGGTTGTCTCAGCCGAGCTTCAGAATCCATAGAAATTTATCCCGAACCACCGGTACCCTCTTTTGATCTGAGCTATTCAGATTTATGTACCAGTACTGAGATATCTCTGGATAATACGACAAATGAAGGGGCTAGCTCAGGTCAAATCAGTTATGAATGGGACATATCCGGTGATTTGTCTACAGCAACAGATACAGTATATTCATTTTTAACATCGGGTTCCCAAACGATTAGTTTACGTAGTTGGATCTCAGGTTGTGGCTTTTCCACTTCTGTTGATGAGACTATTGAGATAGTGGAGGGCCCAGTTGTAGCATTTGATTATACGAACAATTGTTATGGAGATACGATAGTTTTTAGTAGTGATGTAAGTGGAGATATTACCGGTTATAGTTGGGATTTGGGGGATGGAATAGGAACGAGTAGCTCTGCTGACACAACTTATCGTTACAGTTCTGCATCTGGTTATACAGTAAGTTTATCAGTAGGGAGTAGTAATGGTTGTGTTACCACTTATGAGCGAACCTTAACGGTAAACGATCAGCCCTTACTGTCGTTTAGTCCAACAGAAGGGATTGAGAATATAGGAGTTTCCTTTGTTGGTGAAGATCTTACATTAAGTGATGATTCCGTTACTAGCTGGTCCTGGGATTTTGCAAGTTTGGGTTCATCCGCCTTGGAGAGTCCGGAGTTTACATTTAATACACCGGGAGATTATGATGTTGATTTAAGAGTAATGACAGCACAGGGTTGTGCAGATACTTTAGTCAATAATGTCACAATTGCCGAAGCAGAGTCAGCAACCCTGAGCTATACTTTACCTGATACGGTTTGTATAGGAGAGGACCTTGTGATATCCAATAGTTCGGTAAATGCAGAGAACTACTTGTGGGATTTCTGCAATGATGCATTGAGTACAACTTATCATGACGCTACCAATGTGTACACAGTTTCAGGAGCATCTCAACCACAAGACCTTGAGATAGTCTATTCTCTGGGTTCCTGGTACGGATTTGTTACCAGCCGAAGTAGTAATGAATTAATACGTCTTGATTTCAGTGATAGTCTATTCAATGATCCAATAGAGACGAATTTAGGGAATATTGATGGGCTATTTAGCTCTCCGGTTCCAATTCAACTTATTGAAATCTCAGGTAACTGGTATGGCTTTCTGGTGAATTCGGGAGATGGTAAGCTATTGCGCTTAGATTTTGGTAGCGACCTTACCAGTGTTCCTACTGTAGAGGATTTGGGTAATCCAGAGGGTTGGGTAGATTCTCGCGGATCAGATCTGGTTTATGATGGTAGCAGCTATATGTTACTGGTAACAGGAGCAGGTAGTGATCAGGTAAGTGTTGTTGATTTTGGTTCTTCTCCGGCAAATGCGATTCAATCTAGTGTTAGTATATCCAATCCTGGCACTGTGATAGATGTGCCTGTAGGAATCAGTGTTATAGAATGGTCCGGTGACTGGTATGGGCTGGTAGGAACCAGTACCAATCAATTATTTCATTTGTCTTTTGGTTCAAGTCTGCTAAATGATCCGACCATCACATCGCTAGGAGCAAGCACCCAACCAAGAGATTTGTTTTTAGTAGAGGATGGCGGTTCCTATTACGGTTTAGTAGGAGGTCAGTCAAATCTGTATAGGATATCCTTTGGAGATGAGCTCACGGTAGATGGCGATGAGCAGATAGAGGATTTAGGCAATCTTGGTGGTCTGCTGAATAATGTATTTGGTGGTTCTCTGGTTCGCGATGGTACCGGTTGGAAAATGGGATTACTCAATCAAAGCAACAATGAGTTGATTGGATTGGCGTTTTCGGATAGTTGTAGTTATGTCTCAGCACTATCGAGCTCAGATTACGAGCCCGATAACATAAGTTACACTGAATCAGGTCAAAATAGTGTCAGGCTAACAGGGACCTCTTCCAATGGTTCCCAATCGTTTTTAGAGTCAACAGTAGTGGTTCGTTCAAGTACTTCATCAGATATATCCATTACAAAAGGGGGCAATGAGTGCATTAGCTCAACGACCAGTTTTACTGCAAATGACCTTACTGGTGATATAGTGAGTTATAGCTGGGATTTTGGTGATGGTACAGGGGTGAGTTCAGCATCGGATACAGTTTATCAATATTCGAGTTCAGGTAGTTATACAATCAGTTTGACAGGGACCAATGCAGATGGTTGTCTCAGCCGAGCTTCAGAATCCATAGAAATTTATCCCGAACCACCGGTACCCTCTTTTGATCTGAGCTATTCAGATTTATGTACCAGTACTGAGATATCTCTGGATAATACGACAAATGAAGGGGCTAGCTCAGGTCAAATCAGTTATGAATGGGACATATCCGGTGATTTGTCTACAGCAACAGATACAGTATATTCATTTTTAACATCGGGTTCCCAAACGATTAGTTTACGTAGTTGGATCTCAGGTTGTGGCTTTTCCACTTCTGTTGATGAGACTATTGAGATAGTGGAGGGCCCAGTTGTAGCATTTGATTATACGAACAATTGTTATGGAGATACGATAGTTTTTAGTAGTGATGTAAGTGGAGATATTACCGGTTATAGTTGGGATTTGGGGGATGGAATAGGAACGAGTAGCTCTGCTGACACAACTTATCGTTACAGTTCTGCATCTGGTTATACAGTAAGTTTATCAGTAGGGAGTAGTAATGGTTGTGTTACCACTTATGAGCGAACCTTAACGGTAAACGATCAGCCCTTACTGTCGTTTAGTCCAACAGAAGGGATTGAGAATATAGGAGTTTCCTTTGTTGGTGAAGATCTTACATTAAGTGATGATTCCGTTACTAGCTGGTCCTGGGATTTTGCAAGTTTGGGTTCATCCGCCTTGGAGAGTCCGGAGTTTACATTTAATACACCGGGAGATTATGATGTTGATTTAAGAGTAATGACAGCACAGGGTTGTGCAGATACTTTAGTCAATAATGTCACAATTGCCGAAGCAGAGTCAGCAACCCTGAGCTATACTTTACCTGATACGGTTTGTATAGGAGAGGACCTTGTGATATCCAATAGTTCGGTAAATGCAGAGAACTACTTGTGGGATTTCTGCAATGATGCATTGAGTACAACTTATCATGACGCTACCAATGTGTACACAGTTTCAGGAGCATCTCAACCACAAGACCTTGAGATAGTCTATTCTCTGGGTTCCTGGTACGGATTTGTTACCAGCCGAAGTAGTAATGAATTAATACGTCTTGATTTCAGTGATAGTCTATTCAACGATCCACTAGAGACAAACTTGGGAGATATTGGAGACTTACTGGATCAGCCCTCCACTCTTGAATTAGTGGAGATCTCAGGCAACTGGTATGGCTATCTGGTGAATTCGGGAGATGGTAAGCTATTGCGCTTAGATTTTGGTAGCGACCTTACCAGTGTTCCTGCTGTAGAGGATTTGGGTAATCCAGAAGGTTGGGTAGATTCTCGCGGGTTAGATCTAGTTTATGATGGTAGCAGCTATATGTTACTGGTAACAGGAGCAGGTAGTGATCAGGTAAGTGTTGTTGATTTTGGTTCTTCTCCGGCAAATGCGATTCAATCTAGTGTTAGTATATCCAATCCTGGCACTGTGATAGATGTGCCTGTAGGAATCAGTGTTATAGAATGGTCCGGTGACTGGTATGGGCTGGTAGGAACCAGTACCAATCAATTATTTCATTTGTCTTTTGGTTCAAGTTTGCTGAATGATCCAACTATTACTGAGTTGGGGGCGAGCAATCAGCCGAAGGATTTATTTTTAGTAGAGGACGGAGGTTCTTATTACGGTTTAGTAGGAGGTCAGTCAAATCTGTATAGGATATCCTTTGGAGATGAGCTCACGGTAGATGGCGATGAGCAGATAGAGGATTTAGGCAATCTTGGTGGTCTGCTGAATAATGTATTTGGTGGTTCTCTGGTTCGCGATGGTACCGGTTGGAAAATGGGATTACTCAATCAAAGCAACAATGAGTTGATTGGATTGGCGTTTTCGGATAGCTGTAGTTATGTCTCAGCACTATCGAGCTCAGATTACGAGCCCGATAACATAAGTTACACTGAATCAGGTCAAAATAGTGTCAGGCTAACAGGGACCTCTTCCAATGGTTCCCAATCGTTTTTAGAGTCAACAGTAGTGGTTCGTTCAAGTACTTCATCAGATATATCCATTACAAAAGGGAGCAATGAGTGCATTAGCTCAACGACCAGTTTTACTGCAAATGACCTTACTGGTGATATAGTGAGTTATAGCTGGGATTTTGGTGATGGTACAGGGGTGAGTTCAGCATCGGATACAGTTTATCAATATTCGAGTTCAGGTAGTTATACAATCAGTTTGACAGGGACCAATGCAGATGGTTGTCTCAGCCGAGCTTCAGAATCCATAGAAATTTATCCCGAACCACCGGTACCCTCTTTTGATCTGAGCTATTCAGATTTATGTACCAGTACTGAGATATCTCTGGATAATACGACAAATGAAGGGGCTAGCTCAGGTCAAATCAGTTATGAATGGGACATATCCGGTGATTTGTCTACAGCAACAGATACAGTATATTCATTTTTAACATCGGGTTCCCAAACGATTAGTTTACGTAGTTGGATCTCAGGTTGTGGCTTTTCCACTTCTGTTGATGAGACTATTGAGATAGTGGAGGGCCCAGTTGTAGCATTTGATTATACGAACAATTGTTATGGAGATACGATAGTTTTTAGTAGTGATGTAAGTGGAGATATTACCGGTTATAGTTGGGATTTGGGGGATGGAATAGGAACGAGTAGCTCTGCTGACACAACTTATCGTTACAGTTCTGCATCTGGTTATACAGTAAGTTTATCAGTAGGGAGTAGTAATGGTTGTGTTACCACTTATGAGCGAACCTTAACGGTAAACGATCAGCCCTTACTGTCGTTTAGTCCAACAGAAGGGATTGAGAATATAGGAGTTTCCTTTGTTGGTGAAGATCTTACATTAAGTGATGATTCCGTTACTAGCTGGTCCTGGGATTTTGCAAGTTTGGGTTCATCCGCCTTGGAGAGTCCGGAGTTTACATTTAATACACCGGGAGATTATGATGTTGATTTAAGAGTAATGACAGCACAGGGTTGTGCAGATACTTTAGTCAATAATGTCACAATTGCCGAAGCAGAGTCAGCAACCCTGAGCTATACTTTACCTGATACGGTTTGTATAGGAGAGGACCTTGTGATATCCAATAGTTCGGTAAATGCAGAGAACTACTTGTGGGATTTCTGCAATGATGCATTGAGTACAACTTATCATGACGCTACCAATGTGTACACAGTTTCAGGAGCATCTCAACCACAAGACCTTGAGATAGTCTATTCTCTGGGTTCCTGGTACGGATTTGTTACCAGCCGAAGTAGTAATGAATTAATACGTCTTGATTTCAGTGATAGTCTATTCAACGATCCACTAGAGACAAACTTGGGAGATATTGGAGACTTACTGGATCAGCCCTCCACTCTTGAATTAGTGGAGATCTCAGGCAACTGGTATGGCTATCTGGTGAATTCGGGAGATGGTAAGCTATTGCGCTTAGATTTTGGTAGCGACCTTACCAGTGTTCCTGCTGTAGAGGATTTGGGTAATCCAGAAGGTTGGGTAGATTCTCGCGGGTTAGATCTAGTTTATGATGGTAGCAGCTATATGTTACTGGTAACAGGAGCAGGTAGTGATCAGGTAAGTGTTGTTGATTTTGGTTCTTCTCCGGCAAATGCGATTCAATCTAGTGTTAGTATATCCAATCCTGGCACTGTGATAGATGTGCCTGTAGGAATCAGTGTTATAGAATGGTCCGGTGACTGGTATGGGCTGGTAGGAACCAGTACCAATCAATTATTTCATTTGTCTTTTGGTTCAAGTTTGCTGAATGATCCAACTATTACTGAGTTGGGGGCGAGCAATCAGCCGAAGGATTTATTTTTAGTAGAGGACGGAGGTTCTTATTACGGTTTAGTAGGAGGTCAGTCAAATCTGTATAGGATATCCTTTGGAGATGAGCTCACGGTAGATGGCGATGAGCAGATAGAGGATTTAGGCAATCTTGGTGGTCTGCTGAATAATGTATTTGGTGGTTCTCTGGTTCGCGATGGTACCGGTTGGAAAATGGGATTACTCAATCAAAGCAACAATGAGTTGATTGGATTGGCGTTTTCGGATAGCTGTAGTTATGTCTCAGCACTATCGAGCTCAGATTACGAGCCCGATAACATAAGTTACACTGAATCAGGTCAAAATAGTGTCAGGCTAACAGGGACCTCTTCCAATGGTTCCCAATCGTTTTTAGAGTCAACAGTAGTGGTTCGTTCAAGTACTTCATCAGATATATCCATTACAAAAGGGAGCAATGAGTGCATTAGCTCAACGACCAGTTTTACTGCAAATGACCTTACTGGTGATATAGTGAGTTATAGCTGGGGTTTTGGTGATGGTACAGGGGTGAGTTCAGCATCGGATACAGTTTATCAATATTCGAGTTCAGGTAGTTATACAATCAGTTTGACAGGGACCAATGCAGATGGTTGTCTCAGCCGAGCTTCAGAATCCATAGAAATTTATCCCGAACCACCGGTACCCTCTTTTGATTATTCAAACAATATTTTATGCACTCTGACAGAAATTGAGATAATTAATAGTACAGATGATTCCCAGTACGGTACAGCTCTCCAATACATCTGGCAGTTAGATGGGGAGATTGTTGGTTCAGATAGAGATATTACATTTGAATCCCTAGCTAGTGGACAAAGGATTATAACATTAGTCACGGAAATACCTGGTTGCACATCAGATCCAACTTATGATACTGTCAATATAAGCCCTACTCCAGAAATTGATTTTGATTACACAGTGGTCTGCGAAGGCCTTCCAACACAATTTGGAAATGTTAGCGTCTCCCAAAACATCGAGAGCTTTACCTGGGACTTTGGAGACGGTTATTTCAATACCAATGAAAACCCTGAACACCTTTATGAAGGTAATGGCCAATATAGTGTGACTATGGCTGTTGTTGATGAAGAAGGATGTGTTAATCAAATTCAAAAAATAGTAGTAGTGGATCAAATTCCAACACCAACTTTTTCTGTTGAAGGCAATATTGCATGCTCAGAGTCGGAAGTTCAATTTCTTGATGAGACTGACAATACTGTTGCTAACGTTACCGAATGGATCTGGGACTTTGGAGATGGAAATACAGATGATGTTATGAATCCGACGCATCATTATTCAGAATCTGGTGAATATAATGTCAGTTTAACTGTATTCAATGATGCCAGTTGCGAAGCAACGTTTGACAGCTTGATTGTGGTTGATCAGACGCCATTGGTTGATTTTGAAGTTGATATCGGATGTATCAATGAGGAGACCTCTTTCAGCGATTTAAGTTCAGGAAATATTACTTCTTGGTTTTGGAATATAGGTGAGGAAGTTTCAACAGAACAAAACCCAATAATCGTTTTTGAAACCCCGGGTGTTTATGACATTTCCTTGGAAATTACTACTTCTGATTTTTGCGTTATTTCCACTAACAAGCAGATAGCTGTCAATGATCTGCCAACTGTGGACTTTGAAATTCAAAATAATTGCTTAAACGAATTAATTACCTTCAATGATAATTCTGAAGAATTTGGAGACCCAATAATATCAAGGCGTTGGAATTTTGGAGATGGGTTCTCGGCAGATGGTTCAACAGTTTATCATGAGTATTTGGTGTCGGGTACATATCAGGTGACTCTTGAAGCCATAACCAGAAATGGTTGTGTGTTGGAAACTAGCGAAATTTTGGAGATATCTCCGGCACCTACAGCTTCATTCTCAGTAGACAATACGTTTGGGGCTCCACCTCTATCAATTGCAATATCAAATGAGAGTATCGGTGCAATGCAATATGCCTGGTTACTAAATGATGATACTATCTCTACTGAAGAAAATACATTGTTGACTCTTACAGAAGTAGGGCAGCCAGAATTAAAACTTATGACTACAAATGAATATGGCTGCATCGATTCTGTCTCTCAGGAATTTATCATAGCCAACCCTCAATATGATTTGAATCTTATTGATTTTGAAATAGTCCAAAATGATGAGTCTTTCAGTCTGGTGCTTGACTTGATTAATAGTAGCAACCTACCTGTTTCAAATTTTGATGTCAACGTTGAATTTGATAATGAATTTACGCTAACTGAAAGTTTTGAAGGTCAAATTGATATCGGAGAAAGAATTGTTTACCAATTGGAAGTTGAAATCCCAAGCAATCAAGATATCTCGTATATCTGTACAGCACTAGAGTCTCCACATTCCGAATTTGAAGATGTAAATCCTGGGAATAACGAAAAATGTGTTGACTTCACGTCTGAAATAAATGTAGAACCACCTTCACCAAATCCAACCAGTACCACTACCACAATTAAAGTAGTTCTGCCAGATCGAATGGATATTACATTGGTTGTGACTGATATGTCAGGTAACATCATAGATGAAATCAACTATAATAATCTTTCTAAGGGTCTTCAAAATATTGAAGTAGATCTTACAACTCTCAATAAAGGTATGTATCTCCTGCAGATTATTCATGATAATGGAAAAGAGGTACAAAGAATCCAGAAAAGGTGATTTCGGCCTTCTTAACGAATTGCAAATTCATTTATTATTGAATAAGGTGAATTAATCTGCTAGCTGTTAATATAAAAACAAATTCTTGTTAATAAATATTATTTTCTTCTCGGAATTAAAAAATAATATTTCATTTATTACATTTGTAGCAAATAATATTCGGATAACAGAAATGGCTCAAAATTTGAAAATTGATCAAACCGACAGAAAAATACTGGAGATTTTACAGTCAAATGCCAAAATAACAAACGCTCAGCTATCTAAAGATATCGGACTGTCTCCTGCACCTACATTAGAACGAGTTAAGAAATTAGAAAACTCGGGAATTATCAAAAGTTATCATGCCAAGCTTGATACAGATAAGATTGGTTTAGGTGTAAGTACTTTTGTTTTGGTAACCTTAAAAGGACATAACAAAAATAACATTGATATCTTCCTTAGCGAGATTTATAAAGTTGATGAAGTAATAGAGTGCCATCATATCACCGGCTCTGGAGATTTTATGTTAAAAATCATTGCTCAGGATATTGCATCTTACCAAAAGCTGATGCTTGAGAAAGTGAGTGAGGTAGAAGTTGTAGATAGCTTACAATCTATGGTTATTCTGTCAACCTTCAAAGACAGTAAAGTGATGCCAATTCCAAGGTAATTTATGACTCAGGTACTCAATAAGATTCTAACTGAAAGACAGGTTAGAGATAAAATCACAAGAATTGCTTACGAGATCTACGAAAACAATTTTCAAAACGAGGAATTGGTTCTGGTAGGTATTAATGGTCAGGGTTATACATTAGCAAGACTATTGAAACAAATCCTGGATAACATAAGTGATATCAATATATCCATTGCAGAACTTTCAATTGACAAGGAAAATCACTTGAGCAAACCAATTACAATTGATACTGATGAAGCGAACTTGCTTGATAAAGCAATTGTACTTGTAGATGATGTTCAAAACTCCGGAAGAACCATATCTCATGGTTTAGGCTTTCTTCTTAAAAATGGAGTGAAAAAGATTGAAACAGCGGTTCTCGTGGATAGAAGCCATAAGTCATTCCCGATATTGGCAAATTATATGGGATATGAAATAGCTACTATGATTGATGAATATATTGATGTGCAACTGGATGGCGAGATAGGAGTTTTTCTGCATAGTTAACTTAATAATTCTTCCAGCTCATATTCATAATCCGCCTGAAGATCTTCATGAAGCCCGCTTAGGGCTTTTTTTATTTTTTCGATCTGTCGATTAAATGTGTTATTTAAAACTGGGCTTCTTTTAAACGATATTCCAGATTCTAACATCGTTCTACAGAAATGCATCAGTAACTCCACTTCAGTTTGCTTATTACCAGAATATCGAATTTGTTTGGTAAGGTTTCTTAAGATTTTTCGAATACTCTTTTTAGCCCAGTAAAGATTGGCGGAATTGATATTGTTGAATTCTTCCTCCATTTCATCCTTAATCGACTGAATGTATGACATCTCATCATGTTGCTCAAAAAGCAGGTAGGTCAATAGCTCTTTATTATCCTTTTTGAATCTGCCCAACCTGAGACAAATAGAGGTCAAATCAGCTTCATCCAAATCCTTTAAAGCTCTTTTTATTTCTGCAAGGGTGGCTGCTTTCATATGCTATACGCTAATGTCCCGATATAAATCAGGTTTTTTAAGGAGCATTAATAAACTCATTTTGAGAATTTGTCCCATGCTTTTACAATTCAGAAAGTCACGCTCTTCATAAAATGCAGCAAGCTCTTTTTTTAACGAGTTAACATTTTCATCAGTTGAAATTCTATCAATCGCCATAACATCGGTAAGACTTTTTACTCTATGTCTGGCCATTTTTAACCTTCTGGCTATTAAAGACCTTTCCTCTCTCTGATACTGTCTCACCGTTTGATGATTCAGGTTTTTTAACCCCAATTCTATCAGTGGGTTGTTTTGCTTAAAATATTGAGGCAAATAAATTGCCTTTCGACCTTCATACGCTTGCTGATCAAAATCTATAGCTCTTAAGCGATATGTAATTTCTTCAAAATCGGGAGTGACATCAACTACAAAATTGCTGGAATGCATGTCCCCCAGCAATCTCACAAAACACCTTTCATTGAATTTTATGAATTCCTTCGCTAGCCTAATTTCATTCAATTCAGGGTCATCCAAATAGTTTTTTATGAATTGATCACCAGGAATTCCCGCTATATGTTCTTCTATCAAAGTGTCCTCATCAACAAGATAACTCATACGATCTGGGGATAATAAATCTTCCAGTTCTAGTCCATAAACCCGACTAGCATCGGCATTTTTCACATAGAAGTAATCGAAGTTATCGTTCAATTGATTGACAACCCTCACACGAATTGGTTTAGTATTACCATAAGTGCAAAGGTCAACTCTTTCGATGTTAAGGTGTTCCATTACTTCCATGTCACCATCTGCTTTCAAAAGAGCGTAAATCTTCTTCAAGGCAGAATAAATGTATTCCATATCTGACTGAGCATAGAATACAGTTTCCCAGAGCGTATCATTCCCATTCTTGTCATAAAGTGGGATTGAGTTATTATACCTTAGAAGGTCTTCATAGGCAATCGGCAATTTCATTTCCCGCCCATAGTCCTGAAGATACTTATGAAGTATCGGACTGATTTTATAAGGGATTTTCTTTTTGCTAATTATTGCCATGGAATATTAAGTTAGCGCCTCCAGAATTTTTGATTCTGTCTGTTCGGTCCACTTTTTGAATGACTCTGAGATATCTTTATGTTCAGGAATATAGTCAATCAATTTTGAGATATTAAATTCATTGCTGGCTATTCCTGCTCCGGCATTGGAACCATCAATAGCATTGCAGGCTTGCTCATACTGTTTATTCACTGGAACCATCATGACTGGTTTGCCTAAATACATGGCCTCACATACAGATTCAAATCCAGCGGTACTTGCATATGCTTTGCAACTAGCCATTTTCTCAAGGAATTTCTTGTCATCTAACTGATGAAAAGTCAGTGTGTCATCAATCTTATCTTCTTTTGGAGCTCCTTTTCTATCCCAAAAACAGAAGAGATTTATATCAGGATTCTTCTCATGAAACTGCTTTACTTCATCTCCATATCCATCATTTACCATATACACGAGTACAAAATCCTCACTTGTAGTCTTAAGTTCGCTAAGCTCTTTTCGAAGTAAAGGAGGAACTACAGTAAGATTGGGAACAGGTTTATAGTCAGTAAAACTTAAAGCAATTAATTTGTCAGCTTTCCAGGAAGTAATTCGATTGGCCCGCAGGATAAAAAACTTGTCTAAAGGTCCTCCTTTTGCAAATGGGAAATCTGGGTGATCCATTAAGTACTGGTGCCCTATACAGAAGAACTTAGCTTCAGGTTTGTACTTCCAATTGTAAATTCCACCTATGAAATCATAAAAATTGACAATAGCATCTGGCTTTTTTGATTCCACTACTTCGTGAATTCTTTTAAGAGATTCCTTAAATGGCTTTAGTTTACTAAGATTCTTAAGAATTGAAGGAACCACCTTAACCGACTTATTGTCTTTGTCCGTAATGAAATTTGGACTAGCAATACCTTCAATCTCAACCTCAGAAAACCTTTCTGTAAAAAATTGCGGGATATCCCTTCGACTGCTACGTCCCAGGAATATATGAGAGACCTCATGCCCTGCGCTTACTAGCATTTCCTGTAAAGAGATGGCCTGAGTCATATGTCCTCTTCCTTCTCCCTGAACTATAAATATGAATTTCACAGTCTAACTTTGTTTGGGTTCCAACAAATATAAGCTAGCTGATTAAAGAATAGAACCTGATTTAACCGTAGTATGGGAAACGAAGTGAAAATTCTGTTCCCTTACCTAGTTCAGATTCAACATTGATAGTCCCCTTGTGATTTCTAATGATCTGTTTCGATAAACTAAGACCAATTCCTGAGCCATTCTTTTTAGTGGTAAAGAACGGAATAAATATTTTCTTAACCGCTTCTTCATCAATTCCTGGCCCTGTATCGCAAATGCTAATCAATACACTGTTTCCTTCTCTGTGCGCATCGATCTTAATTCTTTTTGTATCTTTTTCATCCTCACCAATTGCCTGAATGGCATTTTTTACCAGATTAATAACCACTTGTTCCACCTGCTCCTGATCCACACTAAATTTCAAATCATCATCGATATTAACCTCCAGGTCTATTCCTCCCTGTTTCATATCATGCTTAAGAAGAAGTATGACGTGATCAAAAAGGTCTTTGACTTTGATTTCTTCTATGTTTGGAAGTGTAATTCGAGTCATGTTTCTGAAATCACTCACGAATTTTATCAAACTCTCACTTCTTCTGTGAATGGTTTTTACTGCCAGATGTAGATCTTCCACCTCATCATTAGTAATCTGATTGACATCAAGCTCATTGTTCAGTTGATTGCTCAATTCTGTTTCTACGGTATTAGCCAATGAACTAATAGGAGTTACCGAATTCATGATTTCATGAGTTAAGACTCTAATCAGGTTTTGCCATGCTTCCATTTCTTTCTCCTCCAATTCACTTTGAATGTTCTGGAGAGAAATAAGCTTGAATTCCTTGCCCTGCATTGATAATTCAATGGCATATATGGCCAACTGGAAATCTTCTCCGTCTTTGGTTAATTTAATCAAGTCTCTGCCACCAGTTTTCAAATCCTGAAAACTCTCTACTAGTTGCCGACTTACATGTGCAAGCTGACGTATATTTTTGATCTGGTTAATATTGAGTAACCTTTTAGCAGCAGTGTTCATGATTTGGATTTCACCCTCTGTGTCAAAAGTGATAATCCCAATACCTACATGCTGAACGATTGTCTTAAGGTACTGATGTTGTGCCTCCTTCTCAGCTCTGATTTCCCTGAATTTCTTGATTACATTATTAAACTCCTTAAATAGTAAATCCAGAGTAGAGTTCCCCTTTCGATGTGGGTAGGTATGTGAGAAATCATCGTATTTAATACTTTCAAGAAAACCAATGACCTCTTTATTACTCTTGTCAAGGTAATTTATTAGAAGCCCTACCTGGAAGATTCCAAGTAGAAAGACCAATACCTTTGTGAATACATAGGACTCATTATACAGCAGGTTTGTAAATAACAAGATAGTCAGTGAAAGTAAAATAACTCTCACTATTACATTGAACTTCAGATTATTAAAGCCCATGTTTCTCAAGTCTTCTGTACAAAGATGCCCTTGTAAGGCCTAGCTCCTTAGCCGCTTTAGAAATGTTTCCGTTGTGCTTATTGATTGCTTTCTGTATGACCGTTTTCTCAACATCATCCAAGTTGAAGCTATCGATAGTGTCGCCGTTATCAGATTTCTGCATCAGGAAGAAGAAATCATCCGGAGTAAGTACTTGATTTTCAGACATTATGATCGCTCTCTCAATAGCATGCTGAAGCTCTCTGATGTTTCCAGGCCAGTGATACTTTTGTAATTTCTTGATTCCAGATTGAGAAATCTTCTTGGTTGGTTTCCTGTATTTCTGACTATACATTTGAATGAAATGGTCTGTCAAAAGCGGAATATCCTCTTGTCTTTCTCTAAGTGCAGGTAGCCTGATTTCAACTGTGTTAATCCTATAAACAAGGTCTTGTCGGAAGGTGTTTTCCTCTACCATATCGTAGAGAGGCATATTAGTTGCACAGATCAATCTAATATCAATATCGACTGATTTATTAGCCCCTATTCTGGTTACTTGTCTGCTTTGAAGTGCCGTTAGAAGCTTAGACTGTAATGGCATGCTTAAGTTACCAATCTCATCTAAAAACAATGATCCGCTATTTGCGACTTCAAATCGACCTGGTCTGTCTTCCTTTGCGTCGGTAAACGAGCCTTTTTTATGACCAAATAATTCACTTTCAAATAGTGTTTCGGTAATTGCTCCCATATCCACACTAATGAAAACATTATCCTTCCTAAGTGACTTTTGATGAATAGCTCTTGCTATTAGCTCTTTACCAGTACCATTTTCTCCAAGGATTAAAACATTCGCATCAGTTCCAGCTACCTTATCAATTATGTTGAAAACATCCTTGATCGCCTTACTCTCCCCAATGATATCCTTGAAAGGAAGGTTGCTATCTTCCTGAAGTGCTTTTTTAGTCTGCTTGAGGTTATCAACTTCTTTATATGACTTTTTGAGTTTGCTTGCAGTGGATAATGTAGCAATTAGTTTCTCATTCTGCCATGGCTTTAGAACAAAATCTGTTGCGCCTTCTTTAAGCGCCCTAACCGCCATTTCAACATCTCCAAACGCAGTTATGAGAATTACAACTGCTTGAGGATCCCTTTCAAGAATTTGTTCTAACCAATAAAATCCTTCCTTTCCACTTGTTGTATCATGACTAAAGTTCATGTCTAACAAAATGACATCATAAGTATCATGATTTAATAGAAACGGTATTTTTTTTGGGTTTTTTTCAATGATTACCTCTTGTGCGTGCTTTTTCAACAACATTTTTGCTGCCAACAACACATCTTCATCATCATCTATTATCAGGATTTTACCTAGTTCTTTATCCACTTGTTATTTGATTTTTTTGACTTGTATTCCAGAAACTGTGCCAATGAGTAAAATGTACGATTCTGGCCAGAAAAGTTAATAAACAAAAATTATATTGTTCGTATTCGAACAGATAATAATTTCAATAATGAACAAAAAAGGGGTAAATAAATTCTTGGAGGGAAATATGAGATGGCCAGTCAGGTAAGGTAAAAATGGTCGGCAACCCAACCGTGACTGGCCAAAACATAATTAAACTAATTACGCACTACAAAAATAATATAATTATTATCATATGATAATATATGTCTGATTTTTTTCGACGGAATGATTCTAAAGATTGATCAAGTACCTGATCAGAAAGGATCAAAATGGATTTTTCGTCTAAATAATTAGACAATTTGTCGAGATGGTTCTGGAAATCAGAGATTAATTCACTAACTTAATCTCATTATTTAGTAGAGCAATCAAATACGCTCCAGCCTTGGTCGGCGGTGAGTAAATAATTTAAAACGATTACGCAAATGATACATCTCCAAAGAGAATTACCCTTCTATATAAGATACTTTTCTATTCCCAAATCTATTCAGATTCAATAATCTAACTATACGTATAGATTTTACTTTCCCTAAAGACATCAAGCCTTTTCAATAAGCTATGGATATGCTCGTGTAATGTTCATGGGAAAGGAATTTGATAGATTTTTATGTGCTCGGTTAATGGAGTTGTTAGGTTTTGCCTGGCAACTCCTTTTTTATGCCAACGAGTCAATGTTATTACTAATCCCTGAATACATTGAATTAGTCGAAAAGCAGATTGGACCCTGTAGACTATGTTTTAAATTTATAATGAATTCCATCGCACAGTGATATGAGAGAAAAAATATTGGTACTGTCATCAGTGCTTTTTTTGTCGTTAAATATTTACGGACAATTAATAACGCTTGGTCCTAAAGAGAAAGGAGATAAGTTATTCAATCAGTTTAGCTATTCTCAGGCACTGGAGTTTTATCAAATTGCTTTGGAAGAAAAAGAAGGTGACGCTTACCTAACTACTCAAATTGCTAATTGCTACAATAAACTCAATCAGCCATCAAGGTCAGAATTCTGGTACAAGAAGGCTATAGCAAGTGACAAAAGCCCTGATCCAATTCTTCTATACAATCTGGCGGAAGCCCTATGTTCTAACGAGAGGTATGACGAAGCTAAAGAATGGTATCAGAAGTACTTGGAGGCAGACAATACAAATGCAGCAATGGTAAATGAGAAAATAGCTGCGATTTCAGAGAATAGAAGCTATTCTAGACGTTCATTGTATGAGATAGAAAAAGTAAAGTTTAATTCAGAACAAAGTGACTTTAGTCCTTCTTTTTACAAGTCCGGTGTAATGTTCGTCTCCTCCAGAAAAGGAGAAAACTGGGTGAAGGGATCATACAATTGGGATGAAAGTGCTTATCTGGATATGTATTATGTTGGAGAAAATAAAAGCAAAGTAGAAAACGATCACTTCTCGATTTTAAATTCAAGGTTCCATGATGGACCGGGACAATTCTACGATTCAGATAAAAAACTGGTTTTCACAAGAAGTAATTATCAGGGAGAAGGCAGTATAAAGAATAATGAGGGCGTAACCAAACTGCAAATTTACTTTGCAGATTGGAATGAGAATGAATCCAAATTTAAAATTGATGTTCCTTTTGTTCATAATAACAAAGAGTATTCCTATGGTCATCCTACAATCAGCAAAGATGGAGGTACATTGTATTTTATCTCGGACATGCCAGGAGGATATGGCGGGACAGATATATATGTTAGCTATGGTTCAGGAAATGTGTGGTCAAAACCGAAAAACCTGGGGCCAGAGGTAAACACACCAGGGAATGAGGTTTTTCCATTCTTAAACGGTAATGATCTGTTTTTTGCGAGCAATGGTCAGGGTGGTTTAGGAGGACTGGACTTGTTCAGGGTTCCGCTTGAAAATAACTTACCAGCAGGCGGTCCAGAAAACCTTGGAGCTCCATTTAATAGCCCAAAAGATGATTTTGGTTTTATTACTTCTTCTGATTTTAAAACTGGGTTCTTTAGTTCAAACAGAGAAGAAGAGTCTAACGATGATATTTTTCAATTCAAATTAGTACCTCCTAAGGAAATTACAATCAGAGGTAAGGTTGTAGAACATCCAGGAACTGATGGATTGTCAGAAATTCTTGTGAATATAAAGGGTGAAAACCAGGAACTAGTTCAGTCAACAACTACTGATAATAAAGGAGAGTTTGAAATTATAGTGCCTTACGGTCAGTTATTATCCTTCATCCCTCAAAGAAATAATTATGTTCCAGTTGGGAAAGTTGAATTCAACACCGCTGGAAATGATACAGATGTGGTTTTGGAAATTCCAATGAGAAAAATGGAAGGAGAAATCAATTTCGTTGTTAATGAGGAGAAAAGTGGAAAAGAAGTTCTTCATCCAATAATTAAACTCCAACTGAAAAATTTCACTACAATATTACCAGACAGATCTTCTGGAAACTACACAGTGGAGCCAGATATTGAATATGTGGCAACAGTTTCAAAGGTTGGTTATTACACTACCAGAGATACGTTTTCTGTAGATGATCAGGAGTTGCAATCTCTTTTAATTCGTCCTTTGAAAATGAAAAAGATTGTAGTTGGTGAAAGTATTAGACTTGATCACATCTATTATGATGTAAATAGCGCTAATCTAAGAAAGGAGTCTGAATCGGAACTGGACAAAGTGGTGAATTTTATGAAGGACAATCCAGGTATCAACATTGAGTTGGGTTCTCATACTGATGCCAGAGGTTCCTCATCTTATAACAAAAAACTATCCCAAAGAAGAGCTGAATCAGCATCAAAATACCTGGTCGATAATGGCGTAGATGTAGTAAGAATAACTCCAAAAGGTTATGGTGAAGATAAGTTGATTAATCGTTGTAAAGACGGTACAGTTTGCAGTGAAAAAGAGCATCAGGAAAACCGACGTACAGAAATTAAGATATTAAAAGGGCAGTAGCTCATTTTGCTTAACCAGTAATTATAGTTATTCGTCGAGAGCTTACCTGTGATCCTCGAAAATAAAAAAATCGTGCTCAAATACTCATTAAATTGATATTTCAATCAGTTTGGTGAATATTATGAAGTCCACTAAAATAAGATCATTACTGATCTTCGCTTTTTTATTAGTTTTCGGCTCCACAGCAATTGCTCAAACCAAAGGTTTGATTTATAAACCCGCCACAGGTTTGGGTTCATCCATATTAGATCCAAATGGAGATGGTTATACCTCTGCAGACAATGGAGGATTTGTTTCCGATGATGAAGCTGAAAGTGAAATCAATTTTGTTCCATTACCAATAATTGGTGCAGGAGAACCAGACAGTGACCTTGGACCAGGACCTGATTGTGGGTTTACAGATCTCGTAAAAGACCCTGAAAATGAAACAGCATATACGTATTCAGACGGGACCTACCTTTACTTTCGTATACGCTTAGGAGGAACCGCAAATAACTCAAAAGGATATTCCATATTTATTGATACTGATGAAACTTTTGGGTTCAGTTCACCAAATGCTGATGCAAATGCAGTTCAGGGAAACCCCGGTTTTGAGGTTGAAATTTCGCTTCAAACAAATTTTGGAGTAGGAGTTTACGATGTTGATGGAACAGTTACCCCTACAGAATTAGTTGCTCCTTCAACTTTAGATTATGATATCTATGCACAAAAATCAATAGCTCTTACTGAAATCTGTGGAGATGATGACTATTTCTACGATTTCTTTGTTCCATACTCAAGTTTACCATTTACTAGCGCCACGCCAGTCAGAATGGTAGCGGGAACAGTGATCAACCCAAATGCAGGAACTGGAAATAATGGCTTCAGCGATTTGGCTGGGATTGATGACCAAAATGGTATCACGGATGACTTGTTTGAAGATCTCATTGATGTATTTCCTCCAACCTCTGGTGATGACTTAAATGGTGGTGGAGACATTTTGCCAAGAGCTGACTGCCCTGGAATAGATGCGCCAATAGCAGTGGGAGCTACTTCTGTCAGTGGAACTTCTTCAGAAGCAGACGGTACAACTATTGAAGTTTTTAAAGATGGAGCATCAATTGGAACTACTACTGTTTCAAGTGGCACATGGACTTTGTCTGGCATTAGTCCAGCTCTGGCTTTGAGTGAGGTCATCACTGCCACTGCTGAGGAATCTGGAGTTAAATCGGTTTCAATAGATAATTGTGATACTCAAACAGTAGGGTCTACCTGTTCTAATGCGCCAACAGGGCTTTCAATAATTTCTGGGACAAAAGGAGTTTCGGGAAGTATTTCAGGACTTGCTAATACCACTTATACAATTACATTATATGATGCAGGAACAGATGCGGTTGTAACTGGTGGATCATGGGATGTCTCTGAAAACCCTATAGATATACTTACTGATGGTACGGGTGCTGGAACTTTCAGTTTAGATTGTGGAACAGGAAACTGCTTCTCTGCAGGCTCATACTATGTCACTTCTCAAAGTAGTTCAGAATGTGAATCAGATGCAGCATTTATTTGCAATGGAGCCACTGCTTCACAAACTCCAACTATTTCAACTTCACCAATCACTACAGCAACAACATCTGTATCAGGGACATTAGATGCAACCCCTTCTAGTACATCAACAATAACATTATACATTGATGGAAGTGAGTCCTCATTCACTACTACCACAACCACCACTAGTTGGACCATTTCTAGTATTTCTGGATTAGATGAGGATGAAGTGATTACGGTTTACGCCCAGGAATCAGGTGAATGTCCTACACTTTCTTCAAATAGTGTGACGGTTCAGGTGCAATCAAATTCTCCAATAATCACTGGAGACTACTGTTCTTCTTCAGGTTCAATTTCCACAGTAAATGGGATTTCTTCAGAAGCGGGAGCAACAATTAGCTTATATACTTCCAGTACATCCCCAGTTTCAATTGGAACGCCTGTAGCTACCACAACAGTTGCATCTGATGGAAGTTGGTCAATTTCTACAACAGTAACTGTAGGACATTTTATGGCAGCTACTGCAACCAACACTGGTGAATTAGAAAGTGATCTGAGTGTAGAGATAGAGGTGTTTGATCAAACTACGGATGGATCACTTGCTATTACTTCCAGTCCGGTAAGTGAGGGGGATGCTTCAATCTCTGGAACTGGAACGACGGGAAATACAATTAAACTATATATTGATGATGCCATAATAGATGGGTTTACAGCTACAGTTGATGGATCAGGAGACTGGACGATTTCTGGCTTAGATGAAGCAAGTGCAGGTTATGATGTGCTTTATGCAGAAGGTGTAGTTACTGTGACATCTACATCTGGTTCACTTTGTGAAAGCAATCAGTCTTCCGGCGTGACAATACAGTGTGCTGCTCCAACATCACAAACATTTTCAGCCACATCATCCACCACAATATGTGAAGATGAGACAATTGACTTTCAAATCGATGGATCAGAAAGCCTGATAGTATATGAATTAATAGATCAATCCGGAAATGGTGTAGGACCAGCAAAACTTGGAGATGGTAGTGCTATTACAATAACCACATATGGTCTCGGAACTTCGGTTACAAGTATTGCAGTAAAGGCCCAAAAAATTGGCATTACCTGTGAAACCACCTTCTCACCAGCAGTTTCCGTTACTGTACAGACCTTACCGGAGATAACTTTAAGTTCAAGTACTTTACAAGTTTGTAAAGGAGCAACAAGTGTTGACTTAGCATATACGCTTGATGCTAATGGTCCTCTGGTGGATTACAGTATTGATTTTGACGCTACAGCGGAAGGCGAAGGGTTTTCAGACGTTACAAATAACACTTCCGTTGCAAGTCCTATTAGTGTTACTGTTCCAGCGGCACCAACGGCAGGAACATATAATGGTATATTAACTGTAAGAAATAGCAATTCAGTTACTTGTACCAGTACAAATCATGCATTCACAATTACTATTGTGGATTCATCAATTGGTGGAGCGTCTGGAAGTAATCCAACTACTTGTGGAGGAACTGATGGAGTTGTTACCATCACTGGTCTACTGGCGAGTACAGCCTATACTGCCTTGGATTATGAAGATAATGGAGCTACTGTAAATCACGGTGGTTTTACTTCTGACGGTAGCGGTGAGTACGACATAACTGGCTTGGATGCTGGCTCCTATGCGAATTTTGCTGTTACAATCTCTGGATGTACATCCGCTGAATTTAGCGGTCCTGTAACCTTATCAGACCCAGGAAGTGCTACGATAGCTGAAGGAACTCATACACAACCAACTTCTTGTTCATCGCCAAATGGGATAATTTCACTTACTGGAGTCACTAGCGGAACATATGATGTGGACTTTTCTTATGAGGGTTCTGTTCAGCCAACACAATCTTTAGTAGCTGGTGCAGGAGGGATATCAATTTCAGGCCTGGACCAGGGGTCTTACACAAATTTTAGAATCACCGATGGAAGTAGTTGTACATCAAATACTATTGCAGGTCCAATAGTACTTACCAATTCAAGTAGTCCCTCAATATCTCTTGGGTTGAATCCCAATGTTTGTTTAGGAACTACAACAGCATCTTTGACATATAGTGGTACAACAAATTCACCTGATGAATATGATATTGATTTTGACGCAACAGCGGAAGGCCAAGGATTCATTGATGTAGTAAATGGAACATTACCAAGTAGTCCAATAAGTATTACAGTACCTGCTGCTCCAACTTCGGGTACATATAATGCAGTGTTAACAGTAACCAATACTGGCTCAGGTTGTACCAGTACAGATTACAATATTACGGTTACAGTTGATCCTCTTCCGTCTGTACCTACAGTAAATTCATTATTGACCAATGATACAAACCCAACAATATCAGGAACTGCTGATGCTGGAAATAGTATAACTGTGATAGTAGGCGGAGCTACTTTTTCTACAACTGCAGATGGGTCTGGAGATTGGAGCGTAGACACTGGAGGAACTCCCGACAGTGGTACGTTTAATCCAGATGTCAATGGTACAAACGAAGTTCAGGTTACAGCATCCGATGGTACTTGTACTTCTAATGATGCGACCAGCAATGAATTGGAAATCGACACGACTGATCCAGCGACACCAACGCTTACCAGTCAGACGACCAATGATACTACTCCAATCATCACCGGTACATTTGATGAATCAGATGCAGATGTATTTAGTGTCACAGTTGATGGAGTGACTTATGTGTTGGGTACTGATGCCGAACTCACCAACACAGGCGACAACTGGACTTTAGATCTAAGTGCAGTAACCTTAGCAGAAAATACTTACTCAGTAACCGCTACCGTTACAGATGCAGCAGGCAACTCCGTATCAGATGCGACAAGCAATGAACTAATAATCGACACGACTGATCCAGCCACTCCAACAGTTACTAGTCAGACGACCAATGATACTACCCCAATCATCACCGGAACATTTGATGAATCAGATGCGGATGTATTCAGTGTTACAGTGGATGGCGTGACTTATGTGTTAGGAACTGATGCAGAACTAACCAACACGGGAGACAACTGGACCTTAGACTTAAGTGCAGTAACCTTAGCAGAAAATACTTACTCAGTCACTGCTACCATTACAGATGCAGCTGGTAATGCGGTTTCAGATGCAACGAGCAATGAACTAATAATCGACACGACTGATCCAGCCACTCCAACAGTTACTAGTCAGACGACCAATGATACTACCCCAATCATCACCGGAACATTTGATGAATCAGATGCGGATGTATTCAGTGTTACAGTGGATGGCGTGACTTATGTGTTAGGAACTGATGCAGAACTAACCAACACGGGAGACAACTGGACCTTAGACTTAAGTGCAGTAACCTTAGCAGAAAACACTTACTCAGTCACTGCTACCATTACAGATGCAGCTGGTAATGCGGTTTCAGATGCAACGAGCAATGAACTAGAAATCGACACGACTGACCCAGCCACACCAACGGTTTCCAGCCAGACGACCAATGACACTACCCCAATCATCACGGGAACCTTTGATGAATCAGATGCAGATGTATTCAGTGTCACAGTTGATGGCGTGACTTATGTGTTAGGAATTGATACAGAACTCACCAACACAGGCGACAACTGGACTTTAGATCTAAGTGCAGTAACCTTAGCAGAAAATACTTACTCAGTAACAGCTACCATTACCGATGCGGCAGGCAACTCCGTATCAGATGCGACTAGTAATGAATTGGAAATCGACACCACCGATCCAGCTACTCCAACGGTTACAAGTCAGACAACTAATGATACTACTCCAATCATCACTGGTACCTTTGATGAATCAGATGCCGATGTATTTACAGTAACTGTAGATGGAACAACCTATACACTAGGAGTAGACGCAGAGCTCACCAATACAGGTGACAACTGGACTTTAGATTTAAGTGCGGTAACCTTAGCAGAAAACACTTATTCAGTAACAGCTACCATCACCGATGCAGCAGGCAATGCAGTATCAGATGCGACCAGCAACGAACTAGAAATTGACACCACAGACCCAGCTACTCCAACAGTTACCAGTCAGACAACCAATGATACTACCCCAATCATCACAGGAACCTTTGATGAATCAGATGCAGATGTATTCAGTGTCACAGTTGATGGCGCGACTTATGTGTTAGGAATTGATACAGAACTCACCAACACAGGCGACAACTGGACTTTAGATCTAAGTGCAGTAACCTTAGCAGAAAATACTTACTCAGTAACAGCTACCATTACCGATGCGGCAGGCAACTCCGTATCAGATGCGACTAGTAATGAATTGGAAATCGACACCACCGATCCAGCTACTCCAACGGTTACAAGTCAGACAACTAATGATACTACTCCAATCATCACTGGTACCTTTGATGAATCAGATGCCGATGTATTCAGTGTCACAGTTGATGGAGTGACTTATGTGTTGGGTACTGATGCCGAACTCACCAACACAGGCGACAACTGGACTTTAGATCTAAGTGCAGTAACCTTAGCAGAAAATACTTATTCAGTAACTGCCACTATCACCGATGCTGCTGGCAATGCAGTCTCAGATGCGACAAGCGATGAGTTGGTAATCGATACGACAGACCCAGCTACTCCAACAGTTACTAGTCAGACGACTAATGATACTACCCCAATCATCACCGGTACTTTTGATGAATCAGATGCGGATGTATTTAGTGTAACAGTTGATGGTGTGACTTATGTGTTAGGAACTGATGCCGAACTGACCAACACAGGCGACAACTGGACTTTAGATCTAAGTGCAGTCACCTTAGCAGAAAATACTTATTCAGTAACTGCCACTATCACCGATGCTGCAGGCAATGCAGTCTCAGATGCGACAAGCGATGAGTTGGTAATCGATACGACAGACCCAGCTACTCCAACGGTTACCAGTCAGACTACCAATGATACTACTCCAATCATCACTGGAACCTTTGATGAATCAGATGCTGATGTATTCAGTGTAACAGTTGATGGTGTGACTTATGTGTTAGGAACTGATGCAGAACTGACCAACACAGGAGACAACTGGACTTTAGATCTAAGTGCAGTCACCTTAGCAGAAAATACTTACTCAGTAACAGCCATCATTACAGATGCAGCAGGCAACTCCGTATCAGATGCGACTAGTAATGAATTGGAAATCGACACCACCGATCCAGCTACTCCAACGGTTACCAGTCAGACTACCAATGATACTACTCCAATCATCACTGGAACCTTTGATGAATCAGATGCTGATGTATTTACAGTAACTGTAGATGGAACAACTTACACACTTGGAGTAGATGCAGAACTGACCAACACAGGCGACAACTGGACCTTGGATCTAAGCGCGATAACCTTAGCAGAAAATACTTATTCAGTAACAGCTACCATCACTGATGCAGCAGGTAACTCAGTCTCAGATGCGACTAGTAATGAATTAGAAATCGACACCACCGATCCAGCTACTCCAACGGTTACCAGTCAGACTACAAACGATACTACCCCAATCATCACCGGTACTTTTGATGAATCGGATGCTAATGTATTTACAGTAACTGTAGATGGAACAACCTATACACTAGGAGTAGACGCTGAACTCACCAACACAGGAGACAACTGGACCTTAGATTTAAGTGCAGTAACCTTAGCAGAAAACACTTACTCAGTCACTGCTACCATTACAGATGCGGCAGGTAACTCCGTCTCAGATTCAACAAGCAATGAATTGGAAATCGATACGACAGATCCAGCCACACCAACAGTTACTAGTCAGACGACTAATGATACTACCCCAATTGTCACTGGAACCTTTGATGAATCAGATGCTGATGTATTTACAGTAACTGTAGATGGAACAACTTACACACTTGGAGTAGATGCAGAACTGACCAACACAGGCGACAACTGGACCTTGGATCTAAGCGCGATAACCTTAGCAGAAAATACTTATTCAGTAACAGCTACCATCACTGATGCAGCAGGTAACTCAGTCTCAGATGCGACTAGTAATGAATTAGAAATCGACACCACCGATCCAGCTACCCCAACAGTAACTAGTCAGACGACTGATGATACTACCCCAATCATCACTGGAACCTTTGATGAATCAGATGCCGATGTATTTACAGTAACTGTAGATGGAACAACCTATACACTAGGAGTAGACGCAGAGCTCACCAATACAGGTGACAACTGGACTTTAGATTTAAGTGCAGTAACGTTAGCAGAAAATACTTATTCAGTAACAGCCACAATCACCGATGCTGCAGGCAATGCAGTCTCAGATGCGACAAGCGATGAGTTGGTAATCGATACGACAGACCCAGCTACTCCAACGGTTACCAGTCAGACTACCCATAATACTACTCCAATCATCACTGGAACCTTTGATGAATCAGATGCAGATGTATTTACAGTAACTGTAGATGGAACGACCTACACACTCGGAGTAGACGCTGAACTGACCAACACAGGCGACAACTGGACCTTAGATTTAAGTGCAGTAACCTTAGCGGAAAACACTTATTCAGTAACAGCCACCATTACCGATGCAGCAGGTAACTCCGCATCAGATGCGACCAGTAATGAACTAGAAATCGATACGACAGATCCAGCTACTCCAACAGTTACAAGCCAGACAACTAACGATACCACCCCAATCATCACGGGAACTTTTGATGAGTCAGATGCAGATGTATTCAATGTCACGGTTGATGGTGTGACTTATGTGTTAGGAACTGATACAGAACTCACCAACACAGGCGATAACTGGACTTTAGATCTAAGTGCAGTAACCTTAGCAGAAAATACTTACTCGGTCACGGCTACCATTACCGATGCGGCAGACAACTCAGTCTCAGATGCAACGAGCAATGAATTGGAAATCGACACGACTGATCCAGCTACTCCAACGGTTACAAGTCAGACAACTAATGATACTACTCCAATCATCACTGGTACCTTTGATGAATCAGATGCCGATGTATTTACAGTAACTGTAGATGGAGTGACTTATGTGTTGGGTACTGATGCCGAACTCACCAACACAGGCGATAACTGGACTTTAGATCTAAGTGCAGTAACCTTAGCAGAAAATACTTATTCAGTAACTGCCACTATCACCGATGCTGCTGGCAATGCAGTATCAGATGCGACCAGCAACGAACTAGAAATTGACACCACAGACCCAGCTACTCCAACAGTTACCAGTCAGACAACCAATGATACTACTCCAATCATTACCGGTACATTTGATGAATCAGATGCAGATTTATTTACAGTAACTGTAGATGGAACAACCTATACACTAGGAGTAGACGCAGAGCTCACCAATACAGGTGACAACTGGACTTTAGATTTAAGTGCGGTAACCTTAGCAGAAAACACTTATTCAGTAACTGCAACCATTACAGATGTAGCAGGAAACTCAGTCTCAGATGCAACAAGCAATGAATTAGAAATCGACACGACTGATCCAGCTACTCCAACAGTTACAAGCCAGACAACTAACGACACCACCCCAATCATCACCGGTACTTTTGATGAATCGGATGCAGATGTATTTACAGTAACTGTAGATGGAACAACTTATACACTTGGAATAGATGCCGAACTGACCAACACAGGCGACAACTGGACCTTAGACTTAAGTGCAGTAACCTTAGCAGAAAACACTTACTCAGTCACTGCTACCATTACAGATGCAGCAGACAACTCCGTTTCAGATGCGACGAGCGATGAGTTAATAATTAACACGTCTTCTGTTTCTACACCAACAGTTAATACACAAACAACTAATGACACTTCGCCAGTTATTACTGGTACAGCGGATGCTGGTACTACAGTTACTGTTGTGGTTGGAGGAGCAACATTTGAAACAACTGCTGATTCATCCGGAAATTGGTCCATCGATACGGAGAATGATACACCTGTTTCTGGGACTTTCACACAACTCTCAGAAGGGGCCAATGAAGTAGAAGTGACAAGTGAAGATGACTCTGGAAATAGTGCTTCGGATACTTCAAATAACGAGATTACAGTTGATACTATCCCTCCATCTACCCCAACCGTGGAGTCTCAGACTACTACTGACACGTCACCTGTAATTACAGGTACGGCGGATGCAGGTACTACTGTTACTGTTGTAGTAGGAGGAGCTACTTTCACTACAACAGCAGATTCATCTGGAAATTGGTCAATTGACACAGAAAATGATACACCAACTTCGGGGACATTTACAGACTTATCTGAAGGTAATAACGAGGTTGAAGTCACCAGTACCGATGATGCAGGTAATAGCGCACAGGATACGACAAATGATGAGATTACTGTAAATACTTCTGGAGTTGCAATTCCGACTGTTACTTCACAAACTACCAACGACACAACTCCAATAATATCAGGTACCGCTGAAGCAAATTCTACTGTAACAATTATAGTTGGAGGAGCAACCTTTGAAACAACAGCAGACGCTTCGGGTAATTGGGAAATTAATACTGAAACAGCAACGCCGATTTCGGGAACATTCACTCCTCTTTCAGAAGGATCCAACGAAGTTGAGGTAACTAACTCTGACGGAACCAATTCTGCTTCGGATCTTACAAGTAATGAAATTACGGTTGATACAACAGCACCAACGGTACCAACTGTAGAATCTCAAACTACGACAGATACAACTCCAATCATCTCAGGTACCGCCGAAGCTGGTACAACGGTTACAATTGTGGTGGGTGGAGCAACCTATGAAACTACAGCTGATGGGTCTGGTAACTGGTCTGTAAATACAGAAACGGAAACTCCAACTTCTGGAACCTTCAACCCAGATACTAATGGTGCAAATGAGGTGTCTGTCACAAGCACTGATGAAGCAGGTAATAGTTCCTCAGATGCTACTTCAAATGAACTGACAATTGTTACTGGTGATTCCGATAATGATGGAATTGAAACGGAAGATGAAGACCTTGATGGAGATGGAGACCCAACAAACGATGACTCAGATGGTGATGGTACGCCTGATTATCTTGACGATGATGATGATGGTGACGGAATTGATACCTCCGATGAAGATACTAATGGAGATGGTGATCTAACCAATGACGATTGCGATGGAGATGGCACACCAAACTACCTTGATACCGACCCATGCGATACAGATGGAGATGGCTTAGATGATAGCGAAGAAGATACAGATGGAGATGGTGATCCATATAATGATGATTGCGATGGAGATGGAACACCAAACTTCCAGGATGCAGATAGCTGCGACACAGACGGAGATGGAATTCTCGATGAAGATGAAGATAGTGACGGAGATGGGGACCTATTCAATGACGATTGTGATGGAGATGGAACACCAAACTACCTTGACACTGACCCATGCGATACAGATGGAGATGGCTTAGATGATAGCGAAGAAGATACAGATGGAGATGGTGATCCATACAATGATGATTGTGATGGAGACGGCACACCAAACTTCCAGGATGCAGATAGCTGCGACACAGACGGAGATGGAATTCTCGATGAAGATGAAGATAGTGACGGAGATGGGGACCTATTCAATGACGATTGTGATGGAGATGGAACACCAAACTACCTTGACACTGATCCATGCGACACAGATGGAGATGGCTTAGATGATGGCGAAGAAGATACAGATGGAGATGGCGATCCATACAACGACGATTGCGATGGAGACGGCACGCCAAACTTCCAGGACGCGGACAGCTGCGATACAGATGGAGATGGAATCCTTGATGAAGATGAAGACAATGACGGAGATGGGGACCTGTCCAATGACGATTGTGATGGAGATGGAACACCAAACTACCTTGATACCGACCCATGCGACACAGATGGAGATGGCTTAGATGATGGCGAAGAAGATACAGATGGAGATGGTGATCCATACAATGATGATTGCGATGGAGATGGAACACCAAACTTCCAGGATGCAGATAGCTGTGATACAGATGGAGATGGAATTCTTGATGATGATGAAGATAGTGACGGAGATGGGGACCTTACCAATGACGATTGTGATGGAGATGGAACACCAAACTACCTTGACATTGATCCATGCGACACAGATGGAGACGGCTTAGATGATGGCGAGGAAGACACAGACGGAGATGGTGATCCATACAATGATGATTGCGATGGAGATGGAACACCAAACTTCCAGGACGCGGACAGCTGCGATACAGATGGAGATGGAATCCTTGATGAAGATGAAGACAACGACGGAGATGGGGACCTATCCAATGACGATTGTGATGGAGATGGAACACCAAACTACCTTGATACCGACCCATGCGACACAGATGGAGATGGCTTAGATGATGGTGAGGAAGACACAGACGGAGATGGTGATCCATACAATGATGATTGCGATGGAGATGGAACACCAAACTTCCAGGATGCGGACAGCTGCGATACAGATGGAGATGGAATTCTTGATGAAGATGAAGACAGTGACGGAGATGGCGACCTGTCCAATGACGATTGTGATGGAGATGGAACACCAAACTACCTTGACACTGATCCATGCGACACAGATGGAGACGGCTTAGATGATGGCGAAGAAGATACAGATGGAGATGGTGATCCATACAATGATGATTGCGATGGAGATGGAACACCAAACTTCCAGGATGCAGATAGCTGTGATACAGATGGAGATGGAATTCTTGATGATGATGAAGACAGTGACGGAGATGGGGACCTTACCAATGACGATTGTGATGGAGATGGCACACCAAACTTCCTTGATGCCGACCCATGTGACACAGATGGAGATGGCTTAGATGATGGCGAGGAAGATACAGACGGAGATGGCGATCCATACAATGATGATTGTGATGGAGACGGCACACCAAACTTCCTTGATGCAGATCCATGTGATACCGATGGAGATGGGACCTTGGATGAAGACGAAGATACAGACGGAGATGGGGACCTTACCAATGACGATTGTGACGAGGATGGAGTACCAAATTACTTAGATGCCAATGATGGCTGTTCTCCAGTTGATCCGCAAAATGGTTTTACACCAGATGGAGATGGAATCAACGACTTCTTCTACATCGATAATATCGAAGATTTTCCAAATAACTCAGTTCAGATTTTTAATAGATGGGGTAATAAAGTTTTTGAGGTAAGAGGTTATGATAATCAGGGAAATAGTTGGTCTGGTCAAGCCAATGTTGGATTAACCCTGGGGACAACCAATCTCCCCGACGGTACCTATTATTACCTGATTGATCTAGGAGATGGAAGTCGACCAATTGCAGGATTTGTTGTATTAAATAGATAATTAGAGAGCAATGAAAAAGTTAATTCAACTAAGTACAGTATTATTATTGTTTGTGTCCTCAATATCTGTTTATGCGCAACAACAAGCAATGTATACCCAATACATGTTTAATGGACTTGCAATTAATCCTGCTTATGCGGGGAGTCACGAGGTAATCAGCTTGACAGGTTTGACCAGATTTCAATGGGTTGGGATAGAAGGTGCTCCAAGAACACAAACATTTTCAATCCATTCACCTATTCCCGGTAAAAAAGCAGCAATTGGGGCCTTATTTTCCAGAGATGAAATTGGAGTCTCGAATCAAAATTCTATTTATCTGAGTGCAGCATACCGAATTAAAATGAAAAATGGTACTTTATCAATGGGAGTTCAGGGAGGAATTAGAACGAGCGATATCACATTTACAGACCTGGGAATCAATGACCCTAATCTATTAACCAATATCTCTGGTCTCGTACCAAATGTTGGGACCGGGATTTACTATTATTCGCAAAAATTTTATGCCGGTTTCTCTATTCCAACAATTCTGAAGAGTAGTTTGGAAGGAGCGATATCCTCGGGAGCCATAACTGCAACAGATATTCCCCATTTCTTTGCAACCGGAGGAATGGTCTTTGATCTTTCTCCAACTGTCAAGCTGAAACCCAGTACCTTGATAAAATATGTTTCAGGAGCACCAATGGAAATCGATATTAATGCCAACTTTATATTGGATGACAGACTTTGGTTAGGAGTTTCATACCGATCTCTTGATGCAATTAGTTTCTTACTGGATTTTCAGGCTAGTCCACAATTTAAATTTGGATATGCCTATGATTATTCATTGACAGATATTAATCAAATAACATCTGGTTCCCATGAAATTATGATCAACTATCGACTTATATTCCAAAAGTCCAAAGTGATCACACCGAGATATTTTTAATACAAAAATTTTTATTTCCGAAATGGAACTTTTTACGCGTCTCAGACATTATACAAGCAGGATTACGACAATAATTGATCGCAACCGGACAAGTGTAATTTATTTTGAGTCGAAAGGTCTGGATTACCATTCAATTAATTTCGTTTTAAAAAAAAATGCATTATATTCGAGTTGTTGTTGTGGATTAAGATTTGATTAGTCCTTTTTATTTTGAGTTTTTGACCTTGGGGTTCAGGTGGAGACCTGAACCTTTTTTTTATGCCCTTTCCTCAAATCTCATTGGTCGAAAACGAACACTTTCCTGTCCCGTTTGAGTACAATTTTTCACTAATTTTCTGAGTTGAAATTTTTAAGTTGCTGTTTTTCAGCGGTTTATCATTAATGGCACCCTTCTTGGCATATGGGTAATCACTTACATAATTATTACCGATGGACCGAAAGATTAAAAAGAAAAAGTGGACAGCAAAAAGATTAATAACGATAGGATTAATCTCAGCATTTGGATTATTTGTAATCTATAGCTTCATTTTTGCGACTGGAGGATCGAAACTGAATGTTTCGGCTGATAAAATAAATATATCAGATGTTTTTGAAGGAGACTTTAGAGAGTTCATTCCGGTCGACGGTAATGTGCTTCCTATCAAAACAATCAGACTAGATGCAATTGAAGGTGGTGTGGTAGAAAGAAAATTCTACGATGGTGGTATCCTAATCAACAAAGGGGATACAATTCTAAAACTTAGCAACAACAACTTACTCCAAAGTTTCGTCCGAGAAGAAACTCAGGCTTTTATTCTTGTAAACAACTTAGAGAATACAAAGCTCTCTCTCCAAAGAAACCAATTTGACCTCAAGAGAAGACTCACAGAATTAGATTATCAAATTGACGCTGCAAGAGACAACTACGAGCGCAGCAAGCAACTTTACGAAGATAAAATCTTGTCTGAACAAGAATTCCTAAACGTAAAAAGAGAGTTTGATAGGCTTACATCAAACAGAAAAATTGAAATAGAATCACAAAGATTCGATAGCCTGAATGCAGTAGTTCAAATCAGACAAACGGAAGCTACTCTCTCAAGAACAAGGGAAAACCTGGAAATGATCAAAGGAAACCTTGAAAACCTATTCATAAAAGCCCCGATCACCGGACGACTTAGCTCAATCAATGTAGAAGTAGGAGAGTCAATCAACACAGGTCAGAATATTGGCCAGATTGATGATGTTAGTGGTTACAAAGTAAGAGCCAACATTGATGAACACTACATAGCAAGAATTTATGAAGGACTCAGAGGTACATTCGATTTCGCTGGAGGGTCTTATAACCTTGAATTGAAAAAGATTTACCCGGAAGTTAATAATGGACTGTTTCAAGTTGACTTAGCATTCCTTGATACTATCCCAACAGGAATTAGAAGAGGTCAAACACTTCAAATTAAGTTACAATTGAGCGAGGATGTTCAAGCAGTACAAATTCCAAGAGGAAGCTTCTATAACACGACTGGTGGAAACTGGATATTTGTTGTGGATGCATCAGGTGACTTTGCGACCAGAAGAGATATCAGACTTGGAATGCAAAGTCCTAGATATTACCAAGTATTAGAAGGCTTGCAACCTGGAGAAAAAGTTGTAGTCTCTTCTTACGAAGGATATGAAGATAAGGACCGATTGGTCTTCAAATAATAGAATATTTAAATTAGAATTTAATAAATCAAAATAATTACCATGGAAAACTCAAATAACCTAATCCAAACTAAAGGGCTAAAGAAATTTTATTACACAGACGAAATTGAAACTACAGCTTTGGCAGGTGTAAACCTCGAAGTGAAAGAAGGAGAATTCGTTGCGATCATGGGGCCTTCTGGTTGTGGAAAATCAACATTGCTTAACATCATTGGACTACTTGATAATCCATCAGAAGGTGAGTTCCATTTCACAGGTCAGGAAATCTCTGACTACAATGAAAGAAGAAGAGCTGATCTGAGAAAAGCAAACATCGGATTTGTATTCCAGAGCTTTAACCTGATTGATGAATTAACTGTATTCGAAAACATTGAGCTACCGTTGATTTATTTGAAGTATTCTGCTGCTGAAAGAAAGAAAAGAGTAGAAGAAGTAATGGAGCAGATGAAAATCATGCACAGAAGGAATCACTTCCCTCAACAGCTTTCAGGTGGTCAGCAGCAAAGGGTTGCAATATCAAGAGCTGTAGTTGCTAAACCAAAATTAATCCTTGCGGATGAGCCTACTGGTAACTTGGATTCAGCAAACGGACAAGAAGTAATGACGCTTCTCACTGATTTGAATGAGTCTGGAACTACAGTTGTAATGGTGACGCACTCCCCAATTGATGCGGAATATGCTCACAGAGTAATCCACTTATTTGATGGACAGATTGTTTCTGAAAACATCAATGCAAAGGATAACACACTAGTTTAAATATTTTCTTGAAGCTGCCTGGCCATGGTTGGGCAGCTACTTATTCCAATAAATTACCTGCTTTATGAAAAAGCTATTCAGATTTGTATTGTCTATTATCTTAGTTTCAGGAACAGTCTTAACTGCTTCAGCACAAAAAGATTTGACCCTGGAAGAGTGCATCAATATCGCATTAGACAACAACCTTGACATTCAGATGTCTCAAAACAATGCATTGATCGCTAAATCCAACAAGTTTCAGGCAATGATGAATTATTTGCCGAATCTATCTGCCGGGGTTAATTACGACCTGACTGCAGGTACATTCTTTGATCAGTTTGCAGGAAGACAAGTATCTACAACAACCAATACTTCTGATCCATTTATAAGATCAAGTTTCAATGTGTTCAATGGTTTTGCTAATCATCACAACCTAAGCCAAAGAAGAAATGAGCTGGAAGCAGCAACTCAAGGAATTGAGGCATCAAAACTTGATGTGAAAAACAATGTTTTCACTGCCTACCTCAATGTGATCCTTGATAAAGAAAACATTAGAATTTCTGATGATCGAGTTAAGCTTCTTGAGGCACAATTGGATAGAGAAGTTAAAAGAGAGTCTGTAGGTGTTGGAAACATGGAATCTGTATATAACTTCAGATCGCAGGTAGCTAATGAGAAGCTAAATAATGTGAGATTGAAGAATACGCTTCAAAGCGATATGCTACGATTAGTGCAACTGTTGAGATTAAATGTGAATGATGATTATCGATTAATTACAGAAGACTATGCTGACGCTGATTTGTTAGTAGAGGCGGAACCATATGGAGATGTTTTAGCTAAAAGCATGGCGTTTTCTCCTTCGCTTAAGCAAGCAAATGCAAGCTACAAGGCTTCAAAATATGCGATGAAAGGTGCAAGAGCCCAGAGATACCCAACTGTTTCTTTATTCGGGCAAATAGGGTCCAGGTATTCTTCGAATGGAGCCAGAAACCCAACTACGGGGGAAGTTGAAGAAAATGCATCATTGACAGATCAACTTGACTGGAACTCATATGAATATGCCAACTTGAGAGTTGATATTCCAATCTTCACAAGATATCAGACAAGTACTAATATTCAGGTTGCAAAATTGAATATGCATAATGCCGAATTAAGCCTTCAGCAAACTGAGCAAAATGTGACTAATACAATCCAAACAGTGTATTTAGATTTGATCTCAGCGCAAGCAACTTATAAGGCAGCACTTGAAAACCTTGAGTCACTGGAACAGTCATTTGATTTCATTAACAAAAGATATGAAACAGGTAATACAGACTTCTTCACATATTTGGAAAGCCTAAATAACAAAAATCGAGCTGAAATTGAGTTGGTGAATGCCAAATACTCAATCATCTTCAGGAAAAAAATTATTGGACTGTTTGAGGGCGAAGGTTAATCCCTAGCCTTCAAACGTCTTTAACTCAAGCACCTCACCATCAAACTGGGCGAAGGTGCTTTTTGATATCCATTCTCCAAGATTAATGTATCGGCTCGATTCAGACAATTTTAAATCCGTGGGGATGTGTCTGTGGCCATACATATAGTAATCATGGTGATTCTTAGACTCAATGTTCTTTGAATGGATTATAAGCCATTCTTCATCACCGTAAAACTCATCTTCCTTTCTACTACTTGATAATCTACTTTTGCCAGACCAGAAATTAGCTAGGCCTATCCCAACTGTTGGATGAAGCCATTTGAAACACCATTGGCAAAATTTGTTGGTGAAGAAAAGCTTAACGAATTTATAAAACCTATCACCTGGCCCCAGGCCATCTCCATGTGCTATATAAAATAAACTCCCAGCAATATTGAATTGGGTAGGTTTCTTTAAAACTTCAATGCCAAATTCATCAGGGAAATAGTCAAACATCCAGATATCATGGTTACCAGTAAAAAAATATACTGGAATATCCAAGTTTCGAATTTCTTTCAACTTAGAAAAGAACAAACTAAAACCTCTTGGAACAACATTTTTGTACTCGAACCAGAAGTCAAAAATGTCTCCAACCAATAAAATCCCAGCGGCATCATCTTTAATAGAATCCAGCCATCTTACGATTGTTTCCTCTCTCTTTCTACTGCTGATTTTATCAGGAGCGCCAAGGTGAAAATCGCTGGCGAAGTATATTTTTTTGCCCTCTTCTAGTTCTTTAAATGTTTGATTCATTTGGTGAAATACAAATAAAAAAGGTTCCCGAAATTAAGCATTATTCGGGAACCTCCTTATATAATTAAGTATTCTTAGCCTTATTTCTGATCTACCTCTTGCTCAGGTTGCTCCTTGCTCGAATCTTCCTTTTCAACTTCGCTTTTAACGTCTTTCTTGATCTTTTCGAGATCTTCTTTGTCATCATCCTTAGATGACCCATTTTCAGCATTTGTATATGCCTGATAGGTAGTTTCTCTTTCGAAAGGTCTCTTGCCAATCAGCTCCTCAAGATCACTTTGGAAGATTATTTCCTTCTCAAGAAGTTCGTTTGCTAGAATGTCTAATTCTTTTCTTTTATTCGAAAGCAAGTCTTTAGTTCTATCATAAGCGTCCTGAACTATTTTCTTAACCTCCTGATCGATTTTCTCAGCGGTAGCTTCTGAATACGGTTTGTTGAAATTATACTCTGATTGCTTTGAATCGTAGAAGGAGATATTCCCAATTTCATTATTCATTCCATAAACAGTAACTATGCTATATGCCATTTTAGTTACTCTTTCAAGATCACTTAATGCACCGGTCGAAATCTTACCAAATACAATCTCTTCAGCAGCTCTACCTCCAAGTGCCATGCACATTTCGTCAATTAGTTGATCTGTTTGATATAAGAATTGCTCCTTAGGTAAATATTGTGCGTATCCAAGTGCTGCTACACCTCTTGGAACAATACTTACTTTTACCAAAGGATCTGCATGTTCCAGATACCATCCAGCTACTGCGTGACCCGCCTCGTGGAAAGCAACGATTTTCTTCTCCTCAGGAGAAATGATTTTGTTTTTCTTCTCCAGACCTCCAATTACTCTATCAATAGCATCCTGGAAATCTTGCATATCAACTGCTTTCTTATCTCTTCTGGCAGCTATTAATGCGGCTTCATTACAAACATTGGCTATTTCAGCTCCAGCAAATCCTGGAGTTTGTGCCGCAAGTTTCTTAGGGTCAACATCGTTACTAAGTTTCAATGGTTTCAAATGAACTTTGAATATTGCCTCTCTACCAACGATATCTGGCTTGTCAATACTAATTTGTCTATCAAATCTTCCTGGTCTCAATAGAGCAGAATCCAGTACATCAGGTCTGTTTGTCGCAGCAAGTATGATAACACCACTATCTGTTGCGAAACCATCCATTTCCACTAGTAATGAGTTCAAAGTATTTTCTCTCTCATCATTCGAGCCAGGCATTTGTCCTCTTCCTCTAGATCTACCAATAGCATCTATTTCATCAATGAAAACTATACAAGGTGCTTTTTCTTTCGCCTGCTTAAACAAGTCTCTTACCCTAGCTGCTCCTACTCCCACAAACATTTCCACGAAATCAGAACCTGATAAAGTGAAAAATGGAACAGCAGCTTCTCCTGCAACTGCTTTTGCAAGTAATGTTTTACCAGTACCTGGAGGGCCTACAAGCAATGCTCCTTTCGGAATCTTACCACCAAGCTTAGTGAACTTGCTAGGATTTTTTAGAAAGTCTACGATTTCCTTAACCTCTTCTTTCGCCTCATCTAAACCAGCTACATTTCCAAAAGTGATTTTTACTTTATTCTCAGCATCAAACAGCGCAGCTCTGGATTTTCCAATATTAAATATCTGACCACCAGGACCTCCTTGTCCAGTCATTCTTCTCATTAAGAACCAAAAACCAAATATTACAAGGAACAATAGTCCCCAGTTGAATATCATGCTTGACGGATCTGTTCTCTCGTCAACCTTGTATTCAATTTTTTGACTTTCCGGTAGTTTTGACTTTTCCTGAATTTCCCGATACCTCTTTTCAAACTGATCTCCTGATAGGACTTTGAAATAGTAATGAGGCCCATCGCTTGGAGCGAATGGACTTCTATCTTGTAACTGTAGTTTGTACTTGCTGTTAGAAAGAGCCTCTTTCTTTAAAGTAACTTCTACCAAGTCCTGGTTTTTGATAAGCATCACTTCTTTGACATCATTGCTTAACATCATGTCTTCAAACTCTCGTGTGCTGATCTCTATTGCGGAATTGTTGTTGCTGAAATAGGTAATTCCCAATACAATTGCCAATAGACCAAAAATTACATAAATCTGGTAATTTGGTCTTTGTGTTCCTGGCGCTCTTTTCGGTTTATCTGCCATTAATCTCTCTTAAATTTTAAGTCTTTTTTATAACACAAGTGCGGCTTTAAGGTTTGATTTCAATCAATCTTCTACCTCACTTATTTTTGCATCCCCCCACAACTCTTCCAACGCATAAAACTCCCGTTTGTCTTTTCGGAAAATATGAGCGACTACATCTACATAGTCGATTAACACCCACTCTTTATTTTGTCGGCCTTCTCTTTTCCATGGATTTTGTTGAGTAATTTTATGTACTTCTTCCTCGACGGAATCTGAAATTGCATCAATTTGTGTGTCTGAATTTCCAGAGCAAAGTATGAAATAATCTGCAACTGCATTTTGTACACCTCTGAGGTCCATCACCACAATTTCAGAAGCTTTTTTCTCTGCCATTCCTTTCACCACTAATTCACTTAAATCTTGTGAATTCAAAGCCCCTTTTTTTTCCTGCATTCAAATTATATTTTTACCAAACAAAACTACATAAAATAATTGCATAAATTCTTTGCCAAACCCTTATTTCTAGGGAAAAACGTGATTTTCCTGCCAGAATGTCATTCAACCAATGATTACGCACTTAATGCCCTCAATAAACCTGACATTCGAGAGGGTACAGTTATAATTACCGACAACCAAACCAAAGGTAGAGGTCAACGAGGGAACATTTGGGTCTCAGAACCTGGTAAGAACATCACTCTTTCCTTGGTATTAGAACCAGGATTTCTTCAGATATCTCAGCAATTTGGGTTGACACTTGTCACATCCTTGGCTGTTTACGATCTTCTTAGTCAATATGTTCCTCAGGTTAGAATTAAATGGCCTAATGACATTTACATCGGTGAAAAAAAGACAGCAGGAATTCTGATAGAGAATTCATTGAGAAACAATAAAATTGAGCATGCAGTTATAGGGATTGGAATTAATATTAATCAACAGGGGTTTTTATCAAATCTTGCGACCTCTCTCTCATTGGAGAAAGGAGAGGTGTTTAAAAGGGAAGCCTTAATTGAGGAATTATTAGTTTACTTAGAAAAGTGGTACCTCAAATTAAAAAAAGGCCAGACTGAATTGAGAGAGAAGTATCTAAGCCGAATGTATTGGTTTCAGGAAAATCGAGCGTTTGAAGATGCTGCTGGTGAATTTGAAGGAAGTATACTTGGAGTAGATCCGCTTGGTAGATTGGTCGTGAAGACTACTTCAGGACAAAGAGTTTTTGATATTAAAGAAGTGAAATTTATAAAATAAAACACTCATTTAGGCATTGCCATTTAGATGGGTTAGTTTTGCAATCCAAAATTTTGAAAAATCAACAACATGATTGAAGAACAATTAAACTACAAAGTGAAAGATATTTCACTTGCAGACTGGGGGAGAAAGGAAATTGAATTAGCAGAAGCGGAAATGCCAGGTTTGATGGCGTTAAGAGAAGAGTACGGTGAATCAAAGCCTCTTAAGGGTGCTAGAATCGCTGGATGCCTTCACATGACGATCCAAACAGCTGTTTTGATTGAGACTTTGGTTGAACTTGGTGCTGAAGTAACTTGGTCATCTTGTAACATATTTTCAACTCAAGACCATGCAGCAGCAGCAATCGCTAAAGCTGGTATCCCGGTTTACGCTTGGAAAGGTATGACTAATGAGGAGTTTGATTGGTGTATTGAGCAAACACTTGATGCTTTCCCTGGAGGTAAGCCACTTAACATGATCCTTGATGATGGAGGTGATTTAACTAACATGGTTCTTGATCAATATCCAGAATTGGTAAAAGACATTAAAGGACTTTCTGAGGAAACTACTACTGGTGTACACAGATTGTATGACAGAGTAAAGAATGGTACACTTCCAATGCCTGCAATCAATGTTAACGATTCAGTTACAAAATCGAAATTTGATAACAAGTATGGTTGTAAAGAGTCTCTTGTTGACGCAATAAGAAGAGCTACAGATGTAATGCTCGCAGGTAAAGTTGCTGTTGTTGCTGGATATGGTGACGTTGGAAAAGGATCTGCGGCTTCTTTAAGAGGTGCTGGTGTTAGAGTAATTGTTACGGAAATCGATCCGATTTGCGCTCTACAAGCTGCAATGGACGGTTTTGAAGTAAGAAAAATGATCAATGCAATTCCAAGTGCAGATATCATTGTAACAGCTACTGGTAACAAAGATATTGTAAGTGGAGAGCACTTCAAATTGATGAAAGATAAGACCATCGTTTGTAACATTGGTCACTTTGATAATGAGCTTGATATCGCTTGGTTAAATGATAACTATGGTTCTACAAAAGTTGAGATCAAACCACAGGTAGATCTTTACAATGTTGAAGGTAATGATATCATTATCCTAGCTGAAGGTAGACTTGTAAACCTTGGTTGTGCCACTGGTCACCCTTCATTTGTAATGTCCAACTCATTTACAAACCAAACTTTAGCACAGCTTGAGTTATGGCAACATGCAGATAAGTATGAAAACGACGTTTACATGCTTCCTAAACACCTGGATGAGAAAGTTGCTAAACTTCACCTTGCTAAAATTGGCGTTGAACTTGATGAACTAACTACAGATCAAGCTGAGTACATTGGCGTTTCTGTTGAAGGTCCATTCAAACCGGAGTATTACAGATACTAATTAAGAATTGTTAATAATATTGAGAAGGTCGTGCTTTATGTACGGCCTTTTTTTGTTAGCCCAAAATCGGTTTTTACCACATTGCCAAGTTTATGCTCATTAAAGATTTCCAAATTGTGATCTACAGAATGTCGTTCAATTTTTGGATGAAATAAATGATATTGAATAGCACAGTTTCTCAATAACATCACTTTTCCTCCAGAGTTTGTGTATCGCAGGTCAATATCAATATCTTCTCCTATTCCAGGACCTTGATATCTTTCATCAAATCCATTTAATTCCACCAATTCTTCTTTGTGTATCGAAAAATTGCATCCCAGAACCTGCCTTTTAGGATTTTTCCTGAGTTTCTTATTCTTGTAACCTGGTAATTTCATTGATACACCTTTCTCCACTTGAATTGTTTTCCCAAAAATTCCATCCCACAGAATCTTTGAGAAAATTGAGTTCGGAAAACTTTTAGATTTTGATTGCAAGAAAATATAAGAAGATAGTTTTTTAGACATTCTGACTCTTCGTCCGGTAAGTAACTCTCCAGCTTGTTTTAATGTAAAATGATCCTTTACAAAGTCTTTGTGCGGTATACAATCCCCATCAATGAAAATCAGATATTCTGAGCTACTTCTGGTAATAGCTTGGTTTAGTATTGCATTCTTTCTCCACCCCTTATTCTCATGCCAAACGTGGTGAATTGTTAGTGATGATTCCTCAATAACATTAGCAATTTTCTTGACCACCTCAGGCTCAGAGCCATCATCGGCAATGATAATTTCATACTCTTTGAAAGATTGTCTCTCGAAACCTGACAGTACGATTTTCAAGACATCAAGCTTATTGAAGAAGGAGATAATCACACTTGCTTTCATTCTCCTAATATTGATTTATATACATCCAGAGTTTGAGTTGCGGTCTTTTTTGATGAGAATGACTTCACGAATTCATAGGCATTAGTCACTATTTTATTTCGCAGTTCTCCATTATGAGCGAAAGTCATAACATGTTTTGCCAATTCAACATCATCACCGACATCCGCGATTAATCCTGTTTCTAAATTTTTAACCAACTCTTTTAGTCCACCGGCATTTGTTGATACCACCGGCAATTTTGAGGCGAATGCATCTAAAACACTAGTCCCCAATCCTTCAGTTTTACTGGTCATCAAGAAAACATCCAATTCCTTCAATATCGATGGAATGTTGTTTAACCCCCCAGTAATGAAGATTCTTTTTTGTAAACCATAAGAATCAATTTTCGACTGAATCTCTGTCTTTAACTTTCCTTCGCCAATAAGAAAGAAATAGGTGTTCTCTTTTGAACTGATGACATTTTTTGCCACCCTCAAAAAAGTAAAATAATCTTTATGATCAGCCAATGCTGATGTATTGCCAATAAGAATTGAATCTTTACTAAGTTGATATTTCGACTTTAAAATACTTTCATCAATAGCGTTTTCAAACCGACTCAGCTTAATACCGCTGTAAATTGTAGTTAGCTTTTCGGGATACTCTAAGTTTTGAGCTACTATGTCTTCAACAGACTTAGACACACAAATGATTTTTTTGATCTGATGGTGATTGTATTTCCACTTGCTGTAAAAATTTGACTTCAGCGGAAAATCCACTCTTCTACTAATTACAATAGGTGCTCTCATTCCAAAAAACGAAGAAAGGGCGGCAACTCCATGAGATTTGGAAGAATGTATATGTATAATGTCAGGGTTTGCTCTTTTAAAAACTTTTGCCAAATGCATGGCAGATCCTACATCTGCTGAATTAACGAATGGCAAGCTATAATGACGTATGTTATTAAGTTCACAGTAAGCTTCAAACTCAGACGATTTTTTTACGCAAGCAATGTTTTCTACACCTAGTTCAGCAAGCTCTTCAATCAGATATGCAATCTGCTGTTCACCGCCCCTCCAGGATTTTTCTGAACTCAAATGTAGAACCTTCAATTTTTTTGCCTTTAAATAGAATATTTTTGCTCTTCTATTAAAATCGGAACATGCCAAAAATAGCAATTGTTAAATATTTATTGAGTAACAAAGGAGGCATTGAAAGGCGATTTCATAATTATGTTGATGAGTTTCTTAAAAGGAATTATCAAATCACAGTTATTTATTGCTCTATAGCAGAAGAATACACTCAAAATCCTAAAGTTGAGTATCTCAAAATTAATGTGGGAATCACTCCTTCCAGAAGGTGGAGAAAAATTCGATTTAGTAAAAAAGTCACCAAACTCTTATCTACTGAACAAAGGTTTAATTTTTCTCTTTCAATGGGCAGAACCGGCATGGCAGATGTCACAATTGCAGCAGGAAATTACCCGATGGTTTCCCCGGAAAGGGTTTCTTCAAGCACAATATTCAAAGATGTACTTTTATATCTGGATAAGATTTCCTTCAGGAATAGCAAAAAAATTGTCGCTGCATCCAATTTGGTGAAGGCAGATTTGATCAAGTTATTTGGATTGACAGAAGAAAGAATTGAAGTGCTTTATCCTCCAACAAAAAAGGATGAGTTTTCCTATCAGTCACCTGACTCGATAAAACTTCTTCAGGAAAAATCTGGAATGAATGAAAATCATATTAATTTCCTGTTTGTCTCAACCGGTCATTTCAGAAAAGGGTTAGAATTATTATTCGATATATTTTCAAGCTTGGAAAGTAAATATCAGCTATATGTAATCGGTGATCCGATAATCACTACAATTCCAAACATCACTTATTTAGGCTACTCTCAAACGCCTGCAGATTTCTACAACGCTGCAGATTATTTAATTCATCCCGCAATTTATGAGGCATTTGGTCAGGTTGTGAGTGAATCTTTGCTTTGTGGAACACCTGTTATAATCTCTGAAAAGGTTGGTGCTAAAGAAATTGTATCTCAGGACATTGGTGTAATAATCAATGGTTTTGATAGCAAAGTGTGGGTTGAGACCATAAAAAAATTACCAAAGCCTAATTCGATTAAGTTGAATAAACCCGTAATACAATCACTTAATATAAACTACCATGTAGATCAACTAATAGCTATTTTAGAAGAAGTAAAAGTGACAGCAGAATGAAGGTGTTGAAGGAGGTTGAGAAACTGCTAAAGAAGTTGCGGATTCCGCAATATGCCTCAAAGAATATAGCGCGCAACTTCATGCAACAATTCAATAAAGTTGTGGCTGGTCCATTCGAAGGATTAAAGTATGGGTATGAGAGTATCGGAAGCAAATTGTTCCCAAAAATCCTGGGGACATATGAACTGGAGCTACATTCAACAGTTAAAGAAATCGCAGAAAGTAGATATGATCAAATAATCAACGTGGGAGCCGCAGAAGGATATTATGCTATTGGCTTTGCTTTCAAAATGCCAACAGTTTCTGTCATTGCTTTTGAAACAACAACATCAGGCCAAAAGCTGATAAAGTCTCTTGCTGAATTAAATGGAGTAACATCAAGACTGGAAATAAAAGGAGAATGTACTCCAAAAATCCTAGAGGAATTCCTTACTGTAAAGAGCTGCGTTGTTATGGACGTTGAGGGAGCAGAAAAACTCTTGTTGAATCCACAAATTTGCAGACCACTTCTTAAATCCGACATTTTAGTGGAGGTTCATGAACATTTAGTCCCCGGTATTCAAAACCAGTTGAGAAGTTGGTTTAACAAAACTCATGAAATCAAAGAAATTCAGTCGCGGAAAAGATCACCTTCAGATTTTAATTTCGATCTACAATTAAGCAGAGATCAACGATTTGTCAACTCAATTACATTTAATCAATTCAATAGAAAAATAATCAACAGGTTAATCAACGAATATCGTAAAGCTCCTGTGAAGTGGTTTTTTATGCGGCAAATGAGCAATTAAGTTGTAATTCATTTTAATCACAGCAAACAAAATAAATTCAACAGACTGTTCGTCTTATGTAATAAACCAACTCACCTTAAACAAATATATACAGGTAACGTATATGTAGGTACATATTTAATCTAGACATTGTGGGACCAGTTGTGATGACCAAAGACCAAGAAACAGAATCGGGTAGTTATAGAAATAAGTACGATGAGGTTGAAAAAGTTCAGATCTTCGAGCAAGAATTCATGCCTCACATCGATTCTATGTACAATTTTGCATACAGGCTGACATTTGAGGAGGATGAGTCCAAAGATTTGGTTCAGGATACTTATTTGAAAGCATTTAGATTCATAAATTCTTTTGAACGCGGAACTAACGCAAAAGCATGGTTGTTCCGAATACTGAAAAATAGCTTTATCAATGACTTTAGAAAGAAAAGCAAGCAACCTTCTAAAGTAGATTATCAGGAAGTTGAGAATTATTATAACTCTGATGATGTTGATGAAAAGAACACAGTTGATCTGAGGGTTGAGACACTCAAAGATATGATGGGAGACGAGGTGACAAATGCCCTAAACGCCCTGGCTGTTGATTTCAGAACTGTGATTATTTTGTGTGATCTTGAGGGATTCACTTACGAGGAAATGGCAAAAATACTTGACATTCCTATTGGGACAGTGAGGTCCAGATTGCATAGAGCAAGAAATTTATTAAAAGAAAAGTTGAGTTCTTATGCCCAAAGCATGGGTTATAAATAGATTTTATTTTTATTTGTCGATTATTTAATCACACTATTACCAATTGAGTATGGCTAATTCTTCAGATAAGGGATGTGGCGAATATGAAAAGTGCTTGAAAATTCTTCGTCTAATGTTAGACAATGAAGCATCCCAGGATGAGGAGGAATACCTCAACTCACATATTGATTCCTGTATTGTTTGCTTTGAAGAATATAATCTTGAAAAAGAGATCAGAGAATTACTCAGATCAAAGGTAAACAAGCATCAGGTGCCAGGTGAATTGGTAACTTCAATTAGAAATAAAATCATAGAATCTGTTTAGATAACTCATGCAGCAGGGTAAGGCAATTATATTCTCAGCACCTTCGGGTTCTGGGAAGACCACTATAGTTCAACATCTGAACAGTCAATTTCCAGAATTAGAATTTTCAATATCAGCTACAACAAGAAAGCCTAGAAAAGGTGTTGAAGAGCACGGTGTTCATTATTACTTCATATCTGAAGAAGAGTTTAGAAGTAAAATTGATACGGACGACTTAGTAGAATGGGAAGAAGTTTACGGTGGAAACTTTTACGGAACTTTAAAATCAGAAGTTGAGAGAATCTGGGCGCTAGGAAAAGTGGTGATTTTTGATGTTGATGTCAAAGGAGGGCTGAAACTAAAGAAGTTCTTTGGTGACAATGCGCTGGCAGTATTTGTCAAAGTGCCTGATTTTGATACCCTGAAGCAAAGACTTCAGAAAAGAAAAACTGAAACTGAAAGAGATCTGGAAATAAGGTTGAGCAAAGCGAGAGAAGAAATGAAATTTGAACCGTTTTTTGATATCGCACTTATCAACAAAAACTTGGAAGACTCATTCAAAGAAGCTGAGAAGTTAATCGGAGACTTTATTGCAAAATAAATGAAAGTAGGTCTATTCTTCGGTTCGTTTAACCCAATTCATATGGGGCATATGGTGGTTGCACAAGTCATTCGTGAACTTACCGATTTGCAGGAAATTTGGTTTATCGTATCTCCTCAGAACCCTTTCAAGAAGAATAAAAACCTGCTTCACGAGTTTGATAGACTTGATATGGTAAGAGCAGCCATCAGTGATGACTATCATTTCAAGGCAAGTGACATTGAATTCAATATGCCAAGGCCCAGTTATACAGTTGATACACTTACATATCTTTCGGATAAATATCCAAATCATGAATTTAAATTGATCATTGGTGAGGACAACTTAAATTCCTTTCATAAATGGAAGAATTATGAATCGATTTTGGAAAATTATGGACTTATAGTTTATCCCAGACCAAACTCAACAAAGCCAGATAGAGAGTATCCGAATACCCAAATTGTAGAAGCACCCCAGATTGATATTTCTGCTACTTTAATTAGACGTATGATAAAAGAGGGCCTTTCACCAAAATATTTGATTCCAGACCCTGTTATAAATCTTATAAATACTAAGAAATTCTACGACTAGCTTAAATAGTCATAATGTCTTGTTCCTTCAGTTGTAATAAGGAATCAATCTTCGCAGTATGGCTATCCGTGAGTTTTTGAACATCATCTTCAGCATTTTTAACTGCATCTTCAGAAGCACCTTCCTTCAATAATTTCTTTAACGAGTCATTGGTGTCTTTTCTAATATTTCTGATACTTACTTTTCCATTTTCAGCCTCACCTTTTGCTTGTTTTACTAAGCTCAGTCTTCTTTCCTCAGTAAGCACAGGAATGTTGATTCTAACTATTTCCCCATCGTTTTGAGGATTGAGTCCCAAATCACTATTGATTATTGCTTTTTCAATTTCACCGATAGAGCTTTTTTCCCAAGGTTTTACCATTAATGTTCTGGCGTCTGGAGTAGTAATACTCGCAACCTGATTAATAGGAGTAGGGTTGCCGTAATACTCAACCATCAAGCCGTCCAGCATGTTAGGCATAGCTTTACCAGCTCTGATTTTTGATAATTCCTGGTTAGCATGAGAAACCGCTTTGTCCATCAACTCTCCGGCTTCATCCAAATACATCTGTATTTCTTCTTCCATCTTTTAAAAAAATTATTGTATTAAAGTACCAACACTCTCGCCTTCAACAATTCTTGCCAGATTGCCTGGTTTATTCATGTCAAATACAATGATTGGTAATTTATTTTCCTGGCACAACGTGAATGCCGTCATGTCCATTACATTAAGTCCTTTCTCATACACCTCCTGGAAGCTAATGTTCGAAAACTTTTTAGCATCAGGATCTTTTTCAGGGTCCGCACTGTAAACTCCATCAACTCTCGTTCCTTTAAGAACAACTTCAGCCTCAATCTCAATTGCCCTTAAGCTAGCAGTTGAATCTGTTGTGAAGTATGGGTTACCAGTTCCTGCGCCGAAGATTACAACTCTACCTTTTTCAAGGTGCCTAACCGCTCTTCTTCTTATAAATGGTTCACAAACCTGATCCATGTTTATTCCAGACATTAATCTGGTGTACATACCATACTTCTCCAGAGAACTTTGCAGCGCCATTGCATTGATAACAGTGGCTAACATTCCCATGTAATCCCCTTGTACTCTGTCAATTCCAACACTAGAGGCCTGAACACCTCGAAATATATTTCCTCCGCCTATTACTATCGCAATTTCCAGCCCCTCGTCGTGCACTCTCTTGATTTCCTTGGCATATTGAGCCAATCTATCAGAATCTATTCCATATTGCTGATCTCCCATGAGTGCTTCACCACTTAATTTGAGGAGTATTCTTTTATATTTCATCAGTAGGTTTTAAGTGTATAAATCGTACAAATATAAAATATCTTACCTGCTTAAAAAGGAATCTAATTTCTAAAAGCTGCAAAGCACCTTATTTTTTTCAACGGATGCTCCCTTCTCCACCAAAACCTCAGAAACAACTCCATCTACTGGTGACTTTATAACGTTTTCCATTTTCATAGCTTCCAGTATCAAAAGAGGTTGTCCTTTGCTGATAGTATCTCCAGGATTTACCATTACATCGAGTATCAAACCAGGCATTGGTGCTTTCAGGTCGTTAGCTACGTTTCCAGCGTTCTGATCGATACCCATTGCACTCATTGTAAGATCAAGTTGGTCTTTCAGGGTGACATCATACTTGTTGTCATTAATTCTCAACTGGTAGACTTTGCCCTCTTTTTTCAGAATCTCTATGCGATAGGTTTTATTATCCCTGATGACGTGAAATCTATTTTCATCAATTGAAATGATGTCCAGTGGGTTTCCATTTTTATCAATTGGTTGTCCCGACTCATTAAACTGGATAGGAAATGATTGATCATTTATCGAAGCTTCCATGCAAATTGTTTATTTGAACCGCAAATTAACCTTTTATTAGAAATTTGATTCGAATCACCTCAAAAAACAATAAGCAAATGGATTTGGAATGAGGTATCAGGATTTAAACAAGCTGTTGATCAATCAAATCCTTGTATGATCTTCCTGAAGAAATCTTTTCGCCTGTCTTCAGTAAAAATTCATATTCATTGTTTCCCTGATAGGTATGCTTATCGACACTTTTTAGGTTGACAATTAGAGTTCTATGGATTCTCAGAAATCTGGATGGATCGAGCAAAGATTCCAGATTACTCATACTTATTCGGTATAAACTTTTGCGTTCTTTGGTATTGAAGCTTACGTAATTTCCTTGCGCTGAGAAATAATTAACATCGTCAACAAATAGCGTGTATTCCTTTCCCTTTTCTTTAAAAACAAATGATTCCTGAAAATCACTGGTGTCGGCATGATAAGATTTGACAAGCTCCATCAACTTAGCTTCAAAATTTGCTGATTTTTGAAGATTGAGTCTCTTCTTTAACTGATCGATCGCCTCAAACAACCGATCTTCATCGAATGGTTTTAGTAGATAGTCAATAGCATGAACATCAAATGCCTTCAGGGCATACTGATCGTAGGCAGTAGTAAAGATGACTTCCGGGAGTGGTTTGGGTAATCTATTGAGTACTTCAAATCCATCCATGTCAGGCATTTGAACATCAAGAAATATCAAATCGGGATCTTTATTTTCAATTGCTTCAATAGCAAGTTTGCCATTTTTACAATCAGCAATCACCTGAATGGTTTCATCCTGCTCCAGAAGTTTTATTAACCTCTGTCTTGCCAAAAACTCATCGTCAACAACAATTGCTCGTATTTTCATTACTTCTTATTTTCTTCAAATGGAATTAATATCCTCGCGGTAACCTTATTACCTGAATCTGGTGTCAATAAATCAAATTCAAATTTCCGGTACAGCTGTGAGAGCCTGTTCCGGACATTCTTTAGCCCGATTCCTAGTTTATGTTTTGCCTGAGACTGCACCATACTTTCTGAAGTATTTGTTACTTCAAGCTTCAACCACTTTTGATTTTCCTTTAATATCGATTCCACGTTTAGAATAATCTCGGTGTATCCAGTACTCATGGAAGTTCCATGCTTAATGGCATTTTCAACTAGCGGTTGCAAAATCATAGACGGAACAATAGCCTCTTTCGAATCGTGCTCACAATGCTGTTTGATACCGATATGTTCCTGAAACCTAATTTGTTCAAGGTCCAGGTATTGTTTAATAAAATCTAATTCCTCCCGAACTGTGATTAGCTGTTGGTGATCCGTTTCCAAAATACTTCTGAGTAAACCACCAAGTTTGGTAATCATTTTTTGTGCCTGCTTTACATCCAAATCAATCATTGAAGAAATGGAATGAAGTGTATTGAAGAGAAAATGTGGTTGTAATTGCATCCTTAATGCACTCAATTGTGCTCTTGCCAATTCCTTCTGCTGGTTGATGTATCTCTTTTGATAGTCCAATCCCCAAAAGACCGCAGTAATAATGATCATTTGTAACATGCTGGAAAATGTTCCAACTGAGATGGTAGTGATGCTATTTGCTCCAAATAGATTTTTTAAATACCCACTTTGTAAGAAATAAAACAAATCCAAACTTCGAGAAACTGCAATCCTATGGATAAAGGATATGACTATGGTGCCAACAGTGAAATATATGATGGGAAGCAAATTCGTTTTTCTTCTGAAAATAACCTGACTAATGAGATATACCGAAGGAATAAAAATTAACCACATCAAATAGTTAGTAGATATCCTTAGCGAGATGTCCAGCCAACTAAAATCAAAGTCATATTCATTTAAAATATGTTGAGTATACTCCTGAAGAATTAAAAGCACAGAGACAAGCATAGTTACTATGAGTGCATATGTGAATTTCACAGGCACCTTATGATAACTAATTACATGTCTTAAACCATTCATAACAATTTGGGATCTTGGGCTTTTTCAAGCTTTGGAACTCACAAAGATATTTTCTAGATTGATCACCATATATTTATTAGTGACCAACTGATAATTTTGTTACCAGAACGCAATTAGAATGAAATTACGAAATAATCTGATTTTAGGTGTTGTTTTCTCTATTTGTATAGCCTGCGGGGGAACGTCAAAAACAGAGACCAAGGAAAAAGAGGAGGTCAAAACAGATGTTAGTGAGCTAACCTATCTTCAGATATATCAATTAGTTCTTGAACAAGCAAACGGAAGTGGAATGGACTTCCATGGTGAAGGTTATGGAATGGAGGCTGCTGAAAAGGTCACTATATCACAAGGTGATTCTTGTGGTGAAAGTAACTGCGGTAATTTAATGGTGGTGACCAATTCAGGAGATACGCCGATCAAGTTTGCAGTCAAAGCGAATTTTACATTACCTGGTAACCCGTTGACTGAAATGATCAGAGAATACAAAGTAGAAGCAAATGAAACTGCAATTGTTGGGTGCTCACACCTTTGTTACGAGGGTAACTCCTACAAATTTGACCGAGAAATTATAAGCGCAGCTTTTATATCTGAATAGGGAATAAACAATAGGATTGCGAGCATTGCGTTATCTTCGCTAAAATTTATCTTAATATGTTGATGAGAGTTACTTTAATTGGCTTAGCTTTTTTCATATTTAGCTGCAAGTCATCTCAAATTACTACAGCTCAAGAAAACACCCAGGAGTCTGAGCCAATCACCCAGGATTTTGTTGAGGTTGATAGTACTTCGTATCACCCAATTAAGGACTACAGAAGCTCCAACTCAAGGTCATTTGATCTTCTGCATACAACTCTACATCTCTCATTCAATTGGGAAAAGCAGCATGTAAATGGTAAAGCTCATTTAAAGTTGAGACCCTACTTCTACGAGCAGGAAACACTAGTGCTCGACGCAAAAGGATTTGAAATATTAAGAGTTGGTTTGATTGATGGTCTTGATACTACTTCATTAGAGTTTGAATACCCAAATGATCAGGTCTACATCGAGCTTGGAAGGAAATTTACAAGAAATGAAGAGCTGGATATTTTTGTTCAGTACATAGCAAAACCAAACGAAAGAACATTGGGAGGAAGTGAAGCTATAACTTCAGATAAAGGGTTGTACTTTATAAACCCGCTAGGAGAAGAACCCAATAAGCCAAGACAAATTTGGACTCAAGGTGAAACTGAATCAAATTCCGCATGGTTCCCAACGATTGATTCTCCCAATGAGAGATGTACACAGGAAATGTATTTAACAGTTTCTGATTCACTAACAACCTTATCTAATGGTGAATTAATTTCATCAGTAAAAAATTCTAATGGTTTCCGAACAGATCATTGGAAATTAGATAAGCCGCATGCTCCGTACTTATTCATGCTCACAATAGGTCAATTTGATGTGGTGGAGGATAATACTGGAAAAGTCCCTTTCAAATATTTATTGGAGCCGGGTTATGGTCAGTACGCGAAAGACATATTTGGTAATACGCCAGAAATGCTATCCTATTTCGAAGATTTGCTTGGAATAGATTACCCTTGGGGAACTTATAGTCAGGTGGTTGTGAGGGATTTTGTCTCTGGAGCAATGGAGAATACCACAGCTTCCATCTTCATGGATGATCTAAGAATGACCGATAAAGAGTTATTGGATGAGAACTGGGATTACATCATTGCTCATGAATTGATTCATCAGTGGTTCGGGAACTTGGTAACATGTGAATCATGGTCAAACCTTCCGATGAACGAAAGCTTTGCAAACTTTGGTGAATATCTCTGGATAGGCCATAAATACGGAAAAGACGAGGGAGATTATCATGCTATGCTGGAGGAAGATTCTTATTTGGAAGAATCTCAAAGCAAGATGGTGAATGTGATACGGCACTATTATGATGACCGTGAAGATATGTTCGACAATCACTCATATGCAAAAGGAGGCCTGATACTAAGAATGTTGAAAAGCTATGTTGGAGATGAAGCCTTTTTTGCTGCAGTAAAAACTTATCTATCTGAGAATAAATTTCAATCTGTCGAAATTCATAACCTGCGACTGGCTTTTGAAAAAGTAACAGGAGAAGACTTGAACTGGTTTTTCAACCAATGGTTTTACCAACCTGGTCATCCAATTGTTAAAGTTGAAGATAGATTTGAATCCGATACGCTATACATAAGCATCGAACAAACACAGGATATATCCCAGCTGCCAGTTTATAAATTACCTCTTTACATTGATATTTATCTGGGAGATAAATTGATGAGATATCCATTGGTGATGGAGGATGTGTCAGAAGAATTGGTCATACCATTTCCTTCAGCTCCGGATTTAATTGTGTTTGACGCTGAATTTCAATTGGTTGGAGAGATTATCCATGAAAAACCTCTTGAGCATCACTTGTTCCAACTTAAAGAATGCGATAATCTGGTTGGGCGATATGAGGCATTTGTTACGCTTGCCCAATCAGAAGATACAGAATATACTACCAAGGCAATTGAGATAGCGCTTGAAGATCAGTCCTTCAGAATAAGAAGCCTTGCAATGGAATTTATGCAAAGTATACCCGATTATTTATCGCAAGATCAAATACGGACTAAGGTTGAAACCTTCTTATCAGATTCAATAGCCGAATTAAGAGCAGGGTCATTATATGCGCTATCCATTTACAATGTGGACAACTATAAAGATGAACTAGTTGCAGCAGTGAATGATAAAGCATATAGTGTTCAGGGAGTTGCTCTAGAAGGGGTTCTGGAATTAGAGTTGGACAACAAAGAAGAGATCTTTGAACCAATGATGAAAGAAAACCAGATTGATATTATGTTGCCTACCGCTGATTTTATCAATCGGAGAAATAATATTGAAGATCTGGATTGGTATTTAGGTAAAATTGAATCCGTTGAAGGGAGTAACTTATTCTTTTTGATGCAATATTTTGCCGAGTTTGTATTTAACAACTCTCAAGATTCAAGAGGCCAGGTTTTACCAATAATCGAGGACCTTGCAAAGAATAATTCAAATTATATGGTCAGATATGCCGCGTTTCAAACAATTTCTATAATAAATGACTCAAACGATCTGGGTGAGCTTTTAAATGAAATAATGGCCAATGAGAAGGATTCAAGGCTGATTCAGCTGTATAAGGAAATGCAAGAAGGGTGGTAGTTCGAAAATTATTTTGAAAGAAATTTTAGATTTTATTTCAAAAATTTGAATAAAAAGAAAAAGCATATAATTTTGCATTCCCTTTGAAAGAAGGGGTTTGGCTTAAACGCCAAGAAAGAGTTCTTAATTTATTGAAAATTTTAGACACGGGGGGATACCAAAGCGGCCAACTGGGACGGACTGTAACTCCGTTGACTTATGTCTTCGCAGGTTCGAATCCTGCTCCCCCCACCAGTTTTATAAAATCTTCATGATTTTATATGCGGCAATAAAATTAATAAGCGGGTGTAGCTCAGTTGGTAGAGCGACAGCCTTCCAAGCTGTAGGTCGTGGGTTCGAGCCTCATCACCCGCTCTTTTTTCTTGCCGATTATTCTGGTTCGCCTGAACCTTTTACAAGATTACCAGGCTGTCTAAGAAAATTTCCAAGCCGACGAGTTCAGGCTGTGTCTGACAAAATCGGGTTTAATAAGCCGATGTAGCTCAGGGGTAGAGTACTTCCTTGGTAAGGAAGGGGTCACGGGTTCAAATCCCGTCATTGGCTCTTCAATAAATTGAATTTTGATTAAGAATATTTAAGCAATCAAATAATTAAAAATTGTAATTAACTAAACTGAGGATTTTCAAACATGGCAAAAGAAACCTTTGATCGGTCAAAACCGCACGTAAATATTGGTACTATTGGTCACGTAGACCATGGAAAAACTACGTTGACTGCTGCGATTTCTAAAGTTCTTGCAGACAAAGGTCTTGCAGAAACAAGAGACTTCTCTTCAATTGATAACGCACCAGAAGAAAAAGAAAGAGGTATTACTATTAATACTTCACACATTGAATATCAAACAGCAAACAGACACTATGCTCACGTTGACTGCCCAGGTCACGCGGATTATGTAAAGAACATGGTAACTGGAGCTGCTCAAATGGACGGTGCAATCCTTGTTGTTGCTGCTACTGACGGTCCTATGCCTCAAACTAGAGAGCACATCCTTCTTGCAAGACAGGTAGGTGTTCCTGCACTAGTTGTATTCATGAACAAAGTTGATTTAGTAGATGATGCTGAGCTTCTTGAGCTAGTAGAAATGGAAGTTAGAGAGCTTCTTAGCTTCTACGAATTCCCAGGTGACGATCTTCCAATCGTTCAGGGTTCTGCTCTAGGTGCACTTAACGGTGAAGCTGAGTGGGTTGCTAAAGTTGACGAGCTAATGGAGCAAGTTGATAGCTACATTCCACTTCCTGAGAGAATGGTAGACAAAGACTTCTTGATGCCAGTTGAGGACGTATTCTCAATCACTGGTAGAGGTACTGTTGCTACTGGTAGAATCGAAAGAGGTGTAATCAACTCTGGAGATCCTGTAGATATCATCGGTATGGGTGCAGAAGACATGAAGTCTACTGTAACTGGTGTTGAGATGTTTAGAAAAATATTAGATAGAGGTGAAGCTGGTGATAACGTTGGTCTTCTTCTAAGAGGTATCGAGAAAACTGATATCAAAAGAGGAATGATTATCTGTAAGCCTGGTTCTGTAAACCCTCACGCTCACTTCAAAGCAGAGGTTTACGTTCTATCAAAAGAAGAAGGTGGAAGACACACTCCATTCTTCAACAAATACAGACCTCAGTTCTACCTTAGAACAACTGACGTAACTGGTGAAATCAAACTTCCTGAAAACGTGGAAATGGTAATGCCTGGTGATAATGTAACTATCGAAGTTAACTTGATTAACAAAGTTGCATTGGAAAAAGGACTAAGATTCGCGATCAGAGAAGGTGGTAGAACAGTTGGAGCTGGTCAGGTAACTGAAATCTTAGACTAATCTAGAAAAAGATAGCTTTAAATATAAAACATGCGTCTTGATATTTTATCAAGGCGCATTTGTTTCTTTAAAGAAAATCTTCTAGCTTTGCAGTCCTTTTGGGCGCAGAGATACGGGTGTAGCTCAGCTGGTAGAGCAGTGGTCTCCAAAACCAAAGGTCGTGAGTTCGAATCTTACCACCCGTGCATTTTATTATTTATATAAGGAATAAAGATGGCAAAAATTATAGAGTCAATTAAGGATTCGTACAATGAGATGGTCCATAAAGTAACTTGGCCAAAATACAGTGAATTGCAAAACAGTTCTATTTTGGTTTTGGTGGCTTCATTGATTTTTGCATTGCTAATTTGGGTAATCGATCTTGGATTTCAAAATGGGATCGATTGGTTTTATAACACACAGTTTTAAAATTGGCAGTGATGGCGGAATTAAAGTGGTATGTAGTTAGAGCTGTCTCTGGACAGGAAAAGAAAGTAAAGACCTATCTTGAAAACGAGATAGAAAGACGTGGGCTCGTAGATTATATTCCGCAAGTTCTCATCCCCTCAGAGAAAGTTTATGAAATGAGGAATGGGAAGAAAAGGGTAAGAGAAAGAAATTTCTTCCCTGGATACGTATTAGTTTCTGCTGACCTTTCTCATGGAGAAGCGCAGCATACAATAACAGATATTCCCGGAGTGATTGGTTTTTTGGGTTCCGGAGGGGGAAATGCTTCCAAAACCCCTATTCCCTTAAGACAAAATGAAGTCAACAGGATCTTAGGTAAAGTTGATGAAGTTGATGAGTTCGAAGAAAAATTAGATACACCGTTTATAGTAGGTGAGTCAGTAAAAGTAATGGACGGTCCGTTCAGTGGTTTTACTGGTACTGTAGAAGAGGTATTTGAAGAACGTAAGAAACTCAACGTTACCGTTAAGATTTTTGGTAGAAATACCCCTGTAGAATTAAATTATATTCAAGTAGAAAAAATTGATTAGCGAAAATGGCTAAAGAAATTAGTGGATACTTAAAGCTTCAGATTAGAGGTGGGGCTGCAAACCCTTCACCTCCAGTAGGACCTGCTCTTGGTAGTAAAGGTCTGAACATCATGGAGTTTTGTAAGCAATTCAACGCTAGGACTCAAGATAAACAAGGTCAGGTACTTCCAGTATTGGTTACAATCTTTACTGATAAGTCTTTTGAATTTGTTATCAAGACGCCTCCTGCTGCTGTAATGCTTATGGAAGCTGCAAAACTGAAGAAAGGTTCTTCTGAACCTAATAGAACTAAAGTAGGTTCTGTGACCTGGGATCAGGTAAAAACAATTGCTGAAACTAAAATGCCTGATTTGAATGCATTTAAAGTTGAATCAGCAATGAGACAAGTAGCTGGAACAGCTAGAAGTATGGGTATTAAAGTAACTGGAGTGGCTCCTTGGGCCAACAACTAATCTTTAAACAATGGGAAAGTTAACAAAGAATCAAAAAGCAGCCGCAGAGAAACTCGAGGTTGGTAAAGAATATTCTTTAGAAGAAGCTTCTAGTCTAGTGAAAGATATCACTAAATCAAAATTTGATGCCTCTGTGGACCTTGATGTAAGATTAGGGGTTGATCCACGTAAAGCAGACCAAATGGTAAGAGGAGTAGTTGCTCTACCACACGGAACTGGTAAAGAGGTTAGAGTTCTGGTTTTATGTACTCCTGACAAAGAAGCAGAAGCGAAAGAAGCTGGTGCAGATCATGTTGGTCTTGACGAATTCATCACTAAGATTGAAGGTGGATGGACTGATATAGATGTGATTATTACTATGCCTACGGTTATGGCCAAAGTAGGAAAATTAGGAAGAGTATTAGGTCCAAGAGGTCTAATGCCAAACCCTAAGTCTGGTACAGTAACAATGGATGTTGCTAAGGCGGTAAAAGAAGTGAAGTCAGGTAAAATTGATTTCAAAGTTGACAAGTTTGGTATAATTCACGCTAGCGTTGGAAAAGTTTCCTTCTCTCCAGAGCAAATCAAAGAGAACGCTGCTGAATTAATCAATACTATCAACAAACTGAAGCCTTCTTCAGCAAAGGGTACTTACTTCAAAAGTATCAACATGTCCAGCACTATGAGTGCAGGTATTACTATTGATAAAGGTTCAATCGTAGGATTATAGTCATGACGAAAGAGGAAAAAATTAACATAGTAAACGAGCTATCAGCAAAGTTGAAGGAAACTAACTTCTTCTACGTAACTGATACCTCTGGTTTAACGGTTGCTGAAATCAATGATTTCAGAAGAATGTGTTTCAACAAAGGTGTTGAATATCAAATTGTTAAGAACACTTTGATTAAGAAAGCACTAGAAACGCTAGATACTGATTACTCTGAATTTGACGAAGTTCTTAAAGGAGTTTCCGGTATCATGTTTTCAAAGGAAAATGCAAATGTTCCTGCGAAAGTTATAAAAGAGTTCAAAAAGAACGATAAGGACGAAAGACCAAAACTAAAGGGCGCTTCCATCGATACCGATCTCTTTATTGGAGAACAGCACCTTGATGCACTTAGCAAATTGAAGTCTAAGGATGAGCTAATAGGTGAAGTTATTGGTCTTCTTCAATCTCCTGCTAAAAATGTTATCTCTGCTCTTAATAGTGGAGGAAGCACAATTGCAGGATTGGTTAAAACCTTATCAGAACGTTAAATATCGATTTTAAAAATTTATTGACATTATTTTAATTAAGAAGTAAAAATGGCAGATTTAAAAGCATTCGCTGAGCAGTTAGTTAACTTAACTGTAAAAGAAGTAAACGAATTAGCTGAAATTCTTAAAGATGAGTACGGTATCGAGCCTGCAGCAGCGGCAGCAGTAGCAGTAGCTGGTCCTGGTGGTGGTGGCGAAGAGGCTGCTGAAGAGAAGAGCGCATTTGACGTAATTCTTAAGTCTCCAGGTGGTGCTAAACTTGCTATCGTTAAGCTTGTGAAAGAATTAACTGGTCTTGGACTTAAAGAAGCTAAAGAACTAGTAGACGGTGCTCCTAAAGCATTGAAAGAAGGAGTAGCTAAAGATGAAGCAGAAGCTCTTAAAAAGCAGCTTGAAGAAGCTGGAGCTGAAGTTGAATTAAAATAAGAATTGACATTCCATTTTAATGGTTTGTAAAAATCATTAGACCTGGCTTTAAGAGTCAGGTCTTTTCCTGTTTGTGCGAAAATTTTGCACACCCAGAATAACCCGAAAAACAAAGGTTTTTCAAAGTATTATTGAGTCTCAACTAAAATAATCAAAGCCTTGGCTAATATTACTAATACCGGAAGAATTAATTTCTCTTCCATTAAAACAGTAATCGATTATCCTGATTTCCTGGATGTACAGTTGCAATCTTTTCTGGATTTCTTTCAATTAGAAACTCCTGCAGAAAAGAGATCTCAGGAAGGTCTATTTAAAGTATTCTCTGAAAATTTCCCAATCTCAGATTCAAGGGAAAATTTCGTGTTGGAATTTATTGATTACCTCGTTGATCCTCCAAAATATTCAGTTTCTGAATCAATTGATAGAGGTTTGACATACTCTGTTCCTTTAAAAGCAAAACTTCGTCTTTCTTGTAATGATGAGGATAATGAAGATTTTGAAACAATCGAGCAGGAGGTATTCCTTGGAAATATTCCATACATGACAGAGAAGGGTTCCTTTGTAATCAATGGAGCTGAAAGAGTTATTGTATCTCAATTACATAGATCTCCAGGTGTGTTCTTTGCTCAAAGTAAGCATACTAATGGTACTGTACTTTATTCCGCTAGGATTATTCCTTTTAAAGGTTCTTGGATAGAGTTTGCGACAGACGTTAACAACGTAATGTACGCTTACATCGATCGTAAGAAAAAATTCCCTGTGACTACTCTTTTAAGAGCTATAGGTTACGGTGGTGATAAAGACATTTTAGATCTTTTCGGTCTTTCTGAAGAGATTGAAGCTAAGGAGAAAAATCTTAAGGATAGTGTTGGAAGAAAACTTGCTGCAAGGGTTCTTAGAACATGGACTGAGGATTTTGTAGATGAAGATACTGGTGAGGTTGTTTCTATTGACAGAAATGAAGTGCTTCTTGAAAGGGATTCAATTATCTCTGAAGAAGATATCGAAACAATCCTTGACTCAGGATCTACTTCTATTATTCTACATAAGAAGGATGTAAATATTACAGATTACTCTATTATTTACAATACTCTTCAAAAGGATAATTCAAACTCTGAAAAAGAGGCAGTTGAACAAATCTATCGTCAGTTAAGAAATACTGAGGCTCCTGACGAGCAAACTGCAAGAGATATTATCCAAAATCTATTCTTTAGCGATAAGAGATATGATCTTGGTGAAGTAGGTAGATACAGAATCAACAGAAAACTAGGGTTGGAGGTTGAAGCTGGTACTAAAGTACTTACTACTGAAGATATTATTCATATCGTAAAATACTTGATTGGTTTGATCAACTCAAAAGCAGTAGTTGATGATATTGACCACTTAAGTAACAGAAGAGTTAGAACAGTAGGTGAGCAGCTTTATGCTCAGTTTGGTGTTGGTCTTTCTCGTATGGCAAGAACCATCAGAGAAAGAATGAATGTTAGAGATAATGAGGACTTCAAACCTGTTGATCTAATCAACGCAAGAACATTATCTTCTGTTATTAACTCATTCTTTGGAACGAACCAGTTATCTCAGTTTATGGATCAAACGAATCCTCTTGCCGAGATTACACATAAAAGAAGAATGTCTGCACTTGGACCAGGTGGTCTTTCAAGAGAAAGAGCTGGTTTCGAGGTAAGGGACGTTCACTACACTCACTACGGTAGACTTTGTACTATCGAAACACCGGAAGGACCAAACATTGGTCTGATTTCTTCTCTTTGTGTTCATGCTAAAGTAAACAGCATGGGATTCATTGAAACTCCTTATAGAAAGGTAGAAGAAGGTGTTGTTAACATGAGTGAAAACGTAGTTTACCTAACTGCTGAAGAGGAAGATACGCATAACATTGCGCAGGCTAACGCTCCAGTAGATGATAAAGGTAACTACGAGAATGATAAAGTAAAGGCAAGATTTGAAGGTGACTTCCCTGTTGTAGGCCCAAGTGAGCTTTCTTACATGGACGTTGCTCCAAACCAAATCGTGTCAGTTGCTGCTTCAATGATTCCTTTCCTTGAGCATGATGATGCGAACAGGGCACTAATGGGATCAAACATGCAGCGTCAAGCAGTACCACTTCTTAGACCAGATGCTCCAATCGTAGGAACTGGACTTGAAGAAAGAGTAGCACTTGATTCAAGATCTTTAGTATTAGCTGAAGGAGACGGAACTGTTGAGTTCGTTGATGCTAATAGAATCATTGTAAGGTATGACGTAACTGATGAGCAGGATCTTGTAACATTCGATGATAACAGTGTTGTTTACGAATTAACGAAATTCAGAAGAACAAATCAGGATACTTGTATCAACCTTAAGCCAATTGTTAAATCAGGACAAAAGGTTAAGAAAGGTCAGGCACTTAGTGAAGGTTTCGCTACAGAAAATGGTGAACTTGCGCTAGGTAGAAACATGAAGGTTGCATTCATGCCTTGGCAAGGATACAACTTTGAGGATGCGATTGTAATTTCTGAGAATGTTGTAAGAAATGACATCTTCACATCAATCCACATCGAAGAATTCGAATTAGAAGTTAGAGACACGAAGAGAGGTGAAGAGGAATTAACTTCTGAGATTCCAAACGTAAGTGAAGAGGCTGTTAAGAATCTTGACGAAAACGGAATTATCCGAATTGGTGCTGAAGTAAAAGAAGGAGACATTCTAATTGGTAAAATCACTCCAAAAGGAGAGACTGATCCAACTCCGGAAGAAAAACTTCTAAGAGCAATATTTGGTGACAAAGCTGGTGATGTAAAAGATGCATCATTAAAAGCTTCTCCTTCATTAAGAGGAGTTGTTATCGAAACTAAATTATTCTCTAGACCTAAGAAAGATAAAGATCTTAGAGCGAGAGCTAAGAAGGAAGTTGAACTTCTGAAAAGTAAATATGCTGCTGAACTTAATGACTTAAGAGCAACTGCAATTTCCAAACTTAATGAATTGTTGGAAGGTAAAGTTTGCCAAGGTATTAAGCATAAATTCGGTGAAGAGATCATGTCGAAGGGAGTTAAATTCAATGCTAAAAACATTGCTGAAAACTTATTTCCTCCTAAAAATGTCTTCAGAGATGAAAGTAGCTACAATATTCAGGAAGAAGTTAATCTTATTTCAGATCTTCTAATTGAAAATTGGACTGATGATGAGCACGTAAACGAACTTATTTCTGCATTGGTGAAAAATTACAATGTGACAAGAAATGAGATCAGTGGTGTGTTCAAAAGAGATAAATTCACTCTTGAGGTTGGAGATGAGCTTCCTGCAGGTATAGTTCAACTTGCTAAAGTTTATGTTGCTAAGAAACGTAAGCTGAAAGTTGGAGATAAAATGGCAGGTAGACACGGTAACAAAGGTGTTGTTGCTAAAATCGTAAGAGAAGAAGATATGCCGTTCCTTGAGGATGGAACTCCAGTGGATATCGTATTGAACCCACTTGGTGTACCTTCAAGGATGAACATCGGTCAGATTTATGAAACTGTATTGGCATGGGCTGGTGAAAAACTAGGTAGAAAGTATGCAACCCCAATATTTGACGGTGCATCTATGAAAGATGTAGCTGATGAGTTGGCAGAAGCTGGAATTCCTGAATACGGAAGAACTTATCTATACGATGGTTTAACTGGAGACAAATTCGATCAACCGGTTACAGTTGGTATTATCTACATGCTGAAACTAGGTCACTTAGTTGATGATAAGATGCACGCAAGGTCTATTGGTCCTTACTCACTTATCACTCAGCAACCACTTGGTGGTAAGGCTCAATTTGGTGGTCAGAGATTTGGTGAGATGGAGGTTTGGGCACTTGAGGCATTCGGTGCAGCAAACGTTCTTCAGGAAATCCTGACAATTAAATCTGATGATGTAATCGGTAGAGCTAAAGCGTATGAAGCCATTGTAAAAGGTGAAAATATGCATAAGCCAAATATTCCTGAATCATTCAATGTATTGGTTCATGAATTAAGAGGTCTTGCTCTTGAAATTACTTTAGAATAATAAATGACAATGTAACCCCGGCAGAAATGTCGGGGCTAAATATATTTCTCTAATAATATGGCATTTAGAAAAAACAAAAAACTAAACAACGATTTCTCTAGAGTAACAATCAGTTTAGCTTCTCCGGAATCTATTCTTGAAAGTTCGCATGGAGAGGTAACCCAACCTGAGACCATAAACTACAGGACATACAAACCAGAAATGGGTGGACTGTTCTGTGAAAGAATCTTTGGTCCGGTAAAGGATTGGGAGTGTCATTGTGGAAAGTATAAAAGAATTAGATATAAAGGAATCATCTGTGATAGATGTGGTGTTGAAGTAACCGAGAAAAAGGTAAGAAGGGAAAGAATGGGACACATTGAATTGGTTGTTCCCGTTGCACACATCTGGTACTTTAGATCTCTTCCTAATAAGATTGGATATCTTCTTGGTTTACCAACTAAGAAGCTTGATCAAATCATCTATTACGAAAGATACGTGGTTATTCAACCAGGTGTTAAAGAGGAAGATGGAATCAACAGACTTGACTTCTTGACTGAAGATGAATATTTGGATATCCTGGACAAACTTCCAAGAGAGAACCAAATGTTAGATGATGACGATCCAAACAAATTCATCGCTAAAATGGGTGCTGAAGCACTGGAAATGTTGTTAGCAAGACTTGAGCTTGACCAACTTTCTTACGACCTAAGACACCAGGCTGCAACTGATACTTCTCAACAAAGAAAAGCAGAGGCTTTAAAAAGATTGAGAGTAGTTGAAGCATTTAGAGATGCAAAAACAAGAATCGAAAATCGTCCCGAGTGGATGATAATCAAGATGGTTCCAGTGATTCCACCGGAATTGAGACCGCTTGTTCCTCTTGATGGAGGTAGATTCGCAACTTCAGATTTGAACGACCTTTACAGACGTGTGATTATCAGAAACAACCGTCTTAAGAGGTTAATTGATATTAAAGCTCCAGAAGTAATTCTTAGAAATGAGAAAAGAATGCTTCAGGAAGCCGTAGATTCTCTTTTCGATAACTCAAGAAAAGTTAATGCTGTAAGATCTGATGGAAACAGAGCTCTTAAGTCTTTAAGTGATATGCTTAAAGGTAAGCAAGGTAGATTCCGTCAAAACTTACTTGGTAAAAGGGTAGATTACTCTGGTAGATCTGTAATTGTGGTAGGTCCTGAACTTAAAATGCACGAGTGTGGACTTCCTAAGGATATGGCTGCTGAGTTATTTAAGCCGTTTATCATCAGAAAGCTTATTGAAAGAGGAATTGTAAAGACTGTTAAGTCTGCTAAGAAGATTGTTGATAGAAAAGATCCAGTAGTTTGGGATATTCTAGAAAACGTATTGAAAGGACACCCAGTTCTTCTAAACAGGGCTCCTACACTTCACAGACTAGGTATTCAGGCATTCCAGCCGAAGCTTATTGAAGGAAAAGCAATTCAGTTACACCCATTAGCATGTACGGCATTCAACGCCGACTTTGATGGTGACCAGATGGCGGTACACGTACCACTTGGTCATGAGGCTATCCTCGAAGCTTCTGTATTAATGCTTGCTTCTCACAACATTCTAAACCCAGCAAACGGAGCTCCTATTACGGTACCTTCTCAGGACATGGTATTAGGTCTTTATTATGTGACTAAGGGTAGAAGAGGAACTGAAGATCATCCTGTACTTGGTGAAGGAATGACATTCTATAGTGCAGAAGAGGTAGTAATTGCGATTAACGAGAAGAGACTTTCAAAACATGCTTACATCAAGGTTAGAACTAAAGTTAGAACTGAAGAAGGTGAGCTTGAAACTAAAGTAATAGAAACTGTTGCTGGTAGAGTTATCTTCAACCAATACGTTCCTGAGTCTGTAGGATTCGTGGATGAGTTATTGACGAAGAAGAAACTTCAGCAAATCATTCAAAGAGTATTTAAGATCGCTGGAATGGCAAGAACTGCCCACTTCCTTGATGATATTAAAACTCTTGGTTTCCAATCAGCTTATAAAGGTGGACTTTCAATGGGACTTGGTGATATCATGGTTCCTGACGAAAAGGCTCCTCTTGTAGAGCAGGCTAAGGAAGAAGTTGATGCAGTTTGGAACAACTACTTGATGGGTCTTATCACTGATAACGAGAGATACAATCAGGTAATTGATATTTGGACAAGAATTAACTCTCAGTTGACATCAACATTGATGAATCAACTTGAAGAAGATAATCAAGGATTTAACTCTATCTACATGATGATGCACTCCGGAGCAAGGGGTTCAAGAGAGCAGATCAGACAGCTTGGAGGAATGAGGGGATTAATGGCGAAACCACAAAAGAACTTACAAGGTTCAGTAGGTGAAATCATTGAAAACCCAATTCTTTCAAACTTTAGAGAAGGACTTGATGTAATAGAATACTTTATTTCTACTCACGGTGCTAGAAAAGGTCTTGCAGATACTGCACTTAAAACTGCGGATGCTGGTTACCTAACTCGTCGTTTGGTGGACGTAGCTCAAGATGTTGTTGTTAATGAGCCAGATTGTGGTACATTAAGAGGACAAGTCGTAGCAGCTCTGAAGGATAACGAAGAGGTGGTAGAATCACTTTCTGAAAGAATTCTAGGTAGAGTATCTGTTCATGACGTTTACGATCCGTTGACCGAAGAGCTACTAGTAGCAAATGGTGAGGAGATTACTGAGGAAATTGCTCAAAAAATTGAGGAATCAGCGGTTGAGGAAGTAGAAATCAGATCTGTACTTACTTGTGAAACAAGACAAGGTGTTTGTGCTAAGTGTTACGGTAGAAACTTATCTACTGGTAAAATGGTACAGCACGGTGAATCAGTTGGTGTAATTGCTGCACAGTCGATTGGTGAGCCTGGTACACAGCTTACTCTTAGAACATTCCACGTTGGGGGTACTGCATCTAACATTGCTGTGGATGCTAACATCAAAGCGAAGTTTGACGGTGTAATTGAATTTGAAGATATCAGAACAGTTACAACTGAAAACGCTGAAGGTGACCCAGTGGAAGTGGTAATGGGTAGATCTGGTGAGATTAGATTAGTTGAACCTAAGTCTAAAAAGGTTCTTATGACTAATCACATTCCTTACGGTTCATTCCTACTAACTAAGGACAAAGCAAAAGTTAAGAAAGACGATATGCTTTGTAACTGGGATCCTTATAATGCGGTTATTCTTTCAGAATTTGATGGTACAATTGATTTCGAATCAATCATTGAAGGAATTACCTATAAGGAGGAGTCTGATGAGCAAACAGGTCACAGAGAGAAAGTAATTATCGACACTAAAGATAAAACTAAGAACCCGGCAATTGTTATCAAGTCTGATGACAAGGAGAAAGCTTACAACATTCCAGTTGGAGCTCACCTTTCAGTAGACATTGGAGACAAAGTGAAAGCTGGTCAGGTTCTTGTTAAAATTCCAAGAAGAACAGGTAAGTCAAGAGATATTACAGGGGGTCTTCCAAGGGTAACTGAGCTTTTCGAAGCAAGAAACCCATCGAACCCAGCTGTAGTAAGTGAGATCAACGGAGTTGTTGAATACGGTGGAATTAAAAGAGGTAACAGAGAAATCTTCATCGAGTCTAAAGATGGCGTGAAGAAGAGATACCTGGTTCCATTGTCGAAGCACATCCTTGTTCAGGACAATGACTTTGTAAAAGCAGGTATGCCATTATCAGATGGAGCTATTACTCCGGCAGATATCCTTGCAATTAAAGGTCCTACCGCTGTTCAGGAATACTTAGTGAACGAGATTCAGGAAGTTTACCGACTTCAAGGTGTGAAGATCAATGATAAGCACATTGAGACAATCGTTAGACAAATGATGCAAAAAGTAATCATCCTTGATGCGGGTGATACTAGTTTCCTAACAAATCAGGTTGTTGACAGATTTGCTTTCATGGAAGAGAATGATTCAATTCTTGATAAGAAAGTGGTTGTTGAAGCTGGAGATTCTCCAAACTTGAAACCTGGTCAGATTATTACAATGAGACAATTGAGAGATGAAAACTCAAGTCTGAAAAGAAAAGATCTGAAAGTGGTTGAAGTTAGACCTGCTGATCCAGCAGTATCTAAACCAACACTACAAGGAATTACACAAGCGTCATTAGGTACTGAAAGCTTTATATCAGCTGCCTCTTTCCAGGAAACTACAAAGGTTCTAAGTGAAGCTTCTATCAGAGGTAAGCAAGACCAGTTGATCGGATTGAAAGAAAACGTGATTGTTGGACACCTTATTCCTGCTGGTACTGGAGTGAGACAATTCGGAACTAACATCGTTGGTAACAAGGAAGAGTATGATAACCTTGTTGCAGCGAAAGAAGAGTCTAGATCCAGAGAATATCAGACTAACTAAGAGTTATAATGGAAGACGACAAGAAAAAAGCTGCTGGAAATCAGATCAACATAGAGCTTTCTGAGGAAATAGCTGAAGGAGTGTACGCAAATCTTGCAATGATCGCCCACTCAAACAGTGAATTCGTTGTTGATTTCATCAGGTTAATGCCAGGTGTTCCAAAAGCAAAAGTGAAATCCAGAATAGTTATTACACCAGAGCATGCAAAAAGACTTTTGCATGCTCTTGAAGATAATATAGATAAGTACGAAAGTACTTTTGGTCCAATCAAGCAAGTGGAAGAAACACCAAAATTCCCTATTAATTTCGGAGGAACAATAGGTGAAGCTTAGTAATAAGCTAAATAATTCCCAACTTATTTTGGATAAAAATTAATAATCTCTATTTTTGCGTTCCCAAATTTTAAAGGGTGACTATTAAAAATATTAATTAAATGCCTACTATACAGCAATTAGTAAGAAAGGGTAGAAAGACACTAACGTCGAAATCAAAGTCTCCTGCTTTGGACTCTTGTCCACAGAGGAGAGGGGTTTGTACTAGAGTGTATACAACTACTCCTAAGAAGCCTAACTCAGCAATGAGAAAAGTTGCAAGGGTTAGATTAACAAATGGTAAAGAAGTTAACGCCTATATCCCAGGAGAGGGCCACAATCTACAAGAACACTCTATAGTTCTTATCAGAGGTGGTAGAGTAAAAGACCTTCCGGGAGTAAGATACCACATCATCAGAGGAGCTTTAGATACAGCTGGTGTGAGCGGTAGATTACAAAGAAGATCTAAATACGGAGCTAAAAGACCGAAAGACAAAAAGTAATTGAATAATGAGAAAAGCAAAACCGAAGAAACGATACATTCTTCCTGATCCGATTTACAAGGATACACTGGTTACCAAATTCGTGAACAATTTGATGCTCGATGGTAAAAAGAGTATTTCATATTCAATTTTCTATAATGCTGTTAATCTAGTTGAAGAAAGAACTAAGGAGAACGGCCTAGAAACATGGAAAAAAGCACTTAGTAACATCACCCCTGCTGTAGAGGTGAAAAGTAGAAGAGTAGGTGGTGCTACTTTCCAGGTTCCTATGGAAGTAAGACCTGAGAGAAAGACAGCATTGGCAATCAAGTGGATGATCAAATACGCCAGATTGAGAGGAGAAAAGACTATGAAGGAAAGATTGGCTGGTGAGATCATCGCTGCATCAAAGGGTGAAGGTGCTGCAGTTAAGAAAAAAGACGACACCCACAGAATGGCAGAAGCCAACAAGGCATTTTCACATTTTAGATTCTAAATAAAAAAATGGCAAAAAGAGATTTAAAATTCACCAGAAACATCGGTATCGCAGCGCACATCGATGCTGGAAAGACTACAACTACTGAGCGTATTCTTTATTACACTGGTGTTAGTCATAAAATAGGTGAGGTGCATGATGGTGCAGCTACTATGGACTGGATGGAGCAGGAGCAGGAAAGAGGTATTACCATTACTTCTGCTGCAACTACTGTATTCTGGCCTTACAAAAACAATGAGTACCACATCAATATTATAGATACTCCTGGTCACGTTGACTTTACTGTTGAGGTGAACAGATCTTTAAGAGTATTAGACGGTCTTGTTTTCTTATTTAGTGCGGTAGATGGTGTTGAGCCTCAATCAGAAACTAACTGGAGACTTGCTGATAACTACAATGTTGCTCGATTAGGTTTTGTTAATAAAATGGACAGAGCTGGAGCAGACTTCTTAAATGTTTGTAAGCAGGTAAAAGAAAGACTAGGTACTAAATCTGTTCCTTTCCAATTACCAATTGGAGCTGAAGAGAACTTCAAAGGAGTGGTTGATTTAGTAGAAAGAAAAGCAATGGTTTGGAATGAGGAGGACATGGGAATGACCTTCGAAGAAATTGAAATTCCTGCTGATATGGTTGATGATGTTGACCAATACAGAGAGGAACTTCTTGAGGCTGTTGCAGAATACGATGAAGGATTAATGGAGAAATACTTCGAAGATCCTGAGTCTATTACAAAAGAAGAAATTATTGCTGCTTCTAGAAAAGCAACTATCGACATGGCTTTCGTGCCAATGTTCTGTGGTTCTGCTTTCAAGAACAAAGGAGTTCAAACAATGCTTGACTATGTGATGGAGCTACTTCCTTCACCTCTAGATAGAGAAGGTATTGAAGGAACTGATCCTGATTCAGAAATGCCAGTTGTAAGAAAGCCATCTCCAGAAGAGCCTTTTGCAGCTCTTGCTTTCAAAATTGCTACTGACCCATTCGTAGGTAGACTTTGTTTTGCAAGATCTTACTCAGGAACTCTAGATTCTGGTTCTTATGTATTCAACACAAGAACTATGAAGAAAGAGAGAATTTCCAGAATCTTCCAAATGCACGCTAACAAGCAAAACCAGATTGATCAATTCCACGCTGGTGATATCGCTGCAGTTGTAGGATTTAAAGATATCAAAACAGGAGATACACTTTGTGACGAGAAAAACAAAATCGTTCTTGAATCAATGGTATTCCCTGATCCGGTAATCGGTTACGCAATTGAGCCTAAAACTCAGGCGGATGTTGATAAACTAGGTATGGCTATCGCGAAACTAGTTGAAGAAGATCCTACCTTGGTAGTTGAAACTGATCACGATACAGGTCAGACTATCCTTAAAGGTATGGGTGAGCTTCACTTAGATATCATCATCGACCGATTGAAGAGAGAATTTAAAGTTGAGATTAATCAGGGAGCTCCTCAGGTTGCTTACAAAGAAGCTATCCAGAGCCTTGTTGATCACAAAGAAGTATACAAAAAGCAATCAGGTGGTAAAGGTAAATTCGCTGATATAGTATTCGAACTATCTCCAGTGGATGAGGATTACGAAAAAGATGGCTTGCAATTCGAAAATAAGATTGTTGGTGGTGTGATTCCAAAAGAATTCATTCCAGCAATTGAGAAAGGATTTACGCAAGCTATGGCTAACGGTCCTCTTGCAGGCTTCCCATTAGATAGCATGAAAGTTAAGTTATATCACGGTTCATTCCACGATGTTGACTCTGATGCATTGTCTTTTGAATTGGCAGCAAGAATTGGATTCAAAGAAGCCGCTAAGAAAGCTGGTCCTGTATTGCTAGAGCCAATTATGGCTGTAGAAGTTGTGACTCCTGATGAGTACACTGGTTCTGTAACTGGTGATATGAACAGAAGAAGGGGTATAATGAAAGGAATGGATGTAAAAGGAAATTCGCAGGTAGTTAAAGCGGACATTCCATTATCTGAACTTTTCGGATATGTAACTGATCTAAGAACAATGAGTTCTGGTAGAGCAACTGCTTCACTAACATTCTCACACTACGATCCAGTTCCAAAGAACATCGCAGATGAGGTGATCAAGAAAACGAAAGGTGAAGTTGTAAATTAATAACGATCATGAATCAAAAAATTAGAATCAAACTAAAGTCATACGATCACAACTTAGTTGATAAATCTTCTGAGAAGATCGTTAGAGCGGTGAAAACTACTGGAGCTGTTGTTAGTGGACCAATTCCGCTTCCTACAGAGAAAGAGATCTTTACTGTATTGAGATCACCACACGTAAACAAGAAATCAAGAGAGCAATTCCAACTTTGTACTTACAAAAGACTGGTAGATATCTATTCTAACAGTGCAAAAACAGTTGATGCTTTAATGAAACTTGAGTTACCAAGTGGGGTTGACGTAGAGATCAAAGTATAAGAATTAGGTAACCTAATTATATAGAACCAATATCATAGCATATTGGTTCTTTTTTTGCACTAAAATTTACTCGAACTGTTTGCTCGAGATTAATAAATTGCTATCTTTGCAGTCCTTTACGGAGGAATAAGGATTTTTGACACTTAATTAGTAAGAATAAAAGCAAAATGTCAGGGATAATTGGAAAAAAAATCGGTATGACCAGCATCTTCGATGCGGATGGTAAAAATATACCGGCTACATTAATAGAAGCAGGACCTAATGTGATAACGCAGGTTAAGAATTCTGATGTAGATGGATATAACGCCGTACAATTGGCATACGACGAAAAAAAGGAGAAGAATACAACTAAGGCTTTGAAAGGACATTTTGCAAAAGCTAAAACCACTCCTAAGAAGAAGGTAGTTGAATTCAGAAACTTTAGAGAAGAATTTGAAGGGCAAGTAGCTCTTGGTAATACAATTGAAGTAGGTCAGGTATTTGACGAAAATGATTTCGTTGATGCTATTGGTACTTCTAAAGGTAAGGGTTTCCAGGGGGTAGTTAAGAGACACAACTTCGGTGGTGTTGGTCAGGCTACTCACGGTCAGCACAACAGGTTGAGAGCACCTGGTGCGATTGGAGCTTGTTCATACCCAGCGAGAGTTTTCAAAGGTTTGAAAATGGCTGGTAGAACTGGTGGAGATAGAGTGAAGGTATTAAACTTGAAAGTTTTGAAAGTGATGCCTGAGAAAAACCTTATCCTAATAAGTGGTTCTGTACCTGGTTCAAATAATTCATATATAATTCTTGAGAAATAATGGAATTATCAGTTTTAAATACAAGCGGAAAAGATACTGGCAAAAAAGTTACATTAACTGATGCAGTATTTGCTGTTGAACCAAATGATCACGCGATCTATCTTGATGTTAAGCAATACTTAGCTAACCAGAGACAAGGTACGCACAAGGCTAAAGAAAGAGCTGAAATCGTAGGTTCTACTAAGAAGATCAAGAGACAAAAGGGAACTGGTACCGCAAGGGCTGGTAGTATCAAGTCTCCAATTTTCAGAGGTGGAGGTAGAGTATTTGGTCCAAGACCAAGAAACTACGATATGAAATTGAATAAGAAATTAAAGCAAGTTGCAAGAAGATCTGCTTTGTCTTACAAGGCGCAGGAAAATGCAATTGCTGTAATTGAAGATATCGTGATGGATGCACCAAAGACTAAAGAATATATTAGTCTAATGGACAACCTTTCACTAGGCGCTAAGAAAACGCTTATCGTTACTGACGAATTGAACAAGAACTTGATCCTATCAAGCAGAAACGTTCAGAACTCAGCTGTAACTGTTCTTAGCGAATTAAATACATATGACATCCTGAATGCTGATAACATCATCTTCAGCGAAGGAACTATTGACAAACTAGAAAATCAGTTCGGTTAAGATGAGTGTATTAATTAAGCCCTTAGTAACAGAAAAAGTATCTGCCATGAACGAAGATGGTAAATACGGATTTGTTGTAAGCAAGGATGCAAATAAGATCCAGATTAAGACTGCCGTAGAAAAGGCATACGGAGTAACTGTTGAAAGTGTAAACACTATGGTTTATCCTGGTAAAACAAAATCAAGATATACTAAGTCAAGAATTATCACTGGTACTACTCCATCATTTAAGAAAGCCATTGTGAAAGTATCAGATGGTGATGTTATTGATTTTTACAGTGGTATTTAAAATATAGATTAAAATGGCTGTTAAGAAATTAAGACCGATAACCCCAGGACAAAGGTACAGAGTAGCTCCTGTATTTGACGAGATCACTGCGTCAAAACCTGAGAAGTCTCTTACAAAGTCTACAAAGAGAAATGGTGGTAGAAACAATTCCGGAAGGATGACCATCAGAAACGTAGGAGGAGGTCACAAAAAGAAATATAGAGTAATTGACTTCAAAAGACAGAAGCATAACATTCCTGCAACTGTTAAGTCAATCGAGTACGATCCAATGAGAACAGCCAGAATAGCGCTATTATTCTACGCTGATGGAGAAAAGAGCTATATCATCGCTCCTGAAAACCTTGCTGTTGATACGCAGGTAATTTCTGGACCAGGTGTTGCTCCTGAGGTTGGAAACGCACTACCTCTTTCTGAGATTCCTTTAGGTACAATTGTTCATAACATTGAAATCAAACCTGGTAAAGGAGCTGCAATGGCGAGAAGTGCTGGATCTTACGCACAGCTTGTTGCAAGAGAAGGAAAGTATGCTACTTTGAAACTTCCTTCAGGTGAGATGAGAATGGTGCTTGTTACTTGTTACGCTACTGTTGGTACTGTTTCTAACGGTGACCACATGAACGTAAGACTTGGAAAAGCCGGAAGAAACAGATGGTTAGGTAGAAGACCTAGAGTAAGAGGTGTTGCTATGAACCCAGTTGATCACCCAATGGGAGGTGGTGAAGGTAAGTCTTCAGGAGGCCATCCAAGATCTAGAACAGGTCTTTACTCTAAAGGTAAGAAGACAAGAACACCTAAGAAGTATTCAAATAACTTAATTATTAGCAAAAGAAAATAATGGGAAGATCTCTAAAAAAAGGACCATATATCGACTTCAGGTTAGTAAACAAAGTTGATAACATGAATGAGTCTGGTAAGAAGTCTGTGATCAAAACTTGGTCAAGGAGATCAATGATCTCTCCTGATTTTGTAGGCCATACTTTCGCAGTACATAACGGAAACAAATTCATTCCAGTATTTGTGACTGAAAACATGGTAGGACACAAACTTGGTGAATTCTCACCAACAAGGAATTATAGAGGTCATGTTGCCAAAAAAGATAAAGGTAAAAGGTAATGGAAACTACTGAAAGCACAAAAATCAAAAAGTCCGTAAGGATTAGGCTTCAGAAGGAGGCAGCTAAGCAAGCCAAAGAAGAAAACTCTGGAAACCAGGGTGCAGCTGCTGCTGGACTTAAGAACGTACCTACTTCTCCAAGAAAAATGAGAGTAGTTGCTGATATGATCAGAGGTCAAAGAGTGAATTACGCTTTGAACGTCTTGAAATTTGAAGCTAAGAAAGGTTCTGGAGTTCTTGAAAAACTTTTGCTTTCAGCCATTGCAAACTGGCAAAGCAAGAATGAAGACGTGAAAATCGAAGAAGCTGATCTTTATGTGAAAGAAATTTCGGTTGATAGCGGAAGAATTCTAAAAAGATTGAGACCTGCTCCTCAAGGTAGAGCTCACAGAATCAGAAAAAGATCAAACCACGTAAACATCGTGATTGATAACCATTCTGAAGAAACTAATCAAGAATCTAATAACGAAAGCAAATAATGGGACAGAAAGTTAATCCAACTGCATTTAGATTAGGAATCGTAAAAGGATGGGATTCTAACTGGTTCGGAGGAAGAACATTCCCTGAGAAGTTAGTTGAGGATCAGAAGATCAGAAAATATTTATACGCAAGGATCCCTAAAGGTGGTATTGCGAAAATAGTGATCGAAAGAACACTAAAAAGAATAACCCTTACTATTCATACTGCTAGACCTGGTGTTGTTATCGGAAAAGGTGGTAGTGAAGTAGATAAGATCAAAGAAGAGTTGAAGAAACTTACTGGTAAGGATCTTCAAATCAATATCTACGAAATCAAAAGACCTGAGCTTGATGCTAAATTAGTTGGAGAGTCTATCGCTCAACAGCTTAAGGCAAGAATCTCTTACAGAAGAGCGATGAAACAAGCGATTTCTTCTGCAATCAGAGTAGGAGCTCAAGGAATTAAGATCAAAGTATCTGGAAGATTAGGTGGAGCTGAAATGGCAAGATCTGAACAGTACAAAGAGGGAAGAATTCCTCTACATACTTTGAGAGCGGATATCGATTACGCAATTTCAGAAGCTGATACAGTTTATGGGAAAATCGGTATCAAAGTTTGGATCTTCAAAGGAGAGGTATTCGGTAAGAGAGACCTTTCACCAAATGTAGGTTTAGGAAACGAAGGCGGTGGCAATCGTAGAAGAAGACCTCAAGCTGGTAACGATGGGGGACCAAAAAGAAAAAGAAGACAATAATTATAGGCATTAAATAGGTTAACAGAAGATGTTACAGCCAAAAAGAACCAAGTTTAGAAAAAAGCAGAAAGGTAGAGTAAAAGGACTTGCTCAAAGAGGACATACCTTAGCATTCGGTACTTTCGGTATCAAAGCATTGGAGCCTGGATGGATTACAAGTAGACAAATTGAAGCTGCTCGTATTGCCATGACAAGAGCAATGAAAAGAGAAGGTCAGGTTTGGATCAGAATTTTCCCAGACAAACCTGTAACTAAAAAGCCTGCTGAAGTAAGGATGGGTAAAGGTAAAGGAGCTCCAGAATACTGGGTTGCTACTGTTAGACCAGGAACTATCTTGTTTGAATCTGCAGGTGTTCCTAGGGAACTTGGTCAGGAATCTTTGAGATTGGCTGCTCAGAAGTTACCTATCAAAACAAAGTTTGTTGTAAGAAGGGATTATCAAGGATAAGATCATGAAGAATTCAGAAATTAAAGGACTTACGCTTGACGAATTGAAAGGTCGATTGGTTACAGAAGTGGAGAACTATCAAAAATTGAAGTTCGCTCATGACATTACTCCAATTGAAAATCCAAGCAAGATCAAACAAGCGAGAAAGCTTGTAGCAAGAATTAAAACTGAAATCCGAGCTAAAGAGCTTGCTAATTAATACGCAGATGGAAAGAAATTTAAGAAAGGAAAGAATTGGTCAGGTAGTTAGTAACAAAATGGATAAAACCATTACTGTCAATGTGGTGAGAAAAATGAAACACCCAATGTACGGTAAGTTTGTTGCTAAGACAACTAAATTCACTGCCCATGATGCAGACAATGCTTGCGGCATTGGTGATACAGTTAAGATTATGGAGACTCGACCGCTTAGTAAAAATAAGCGATGGAGACTTGTAGAAATTTTAGAAAGAGCGAAATAAGATGATACAGCAAGAATCAAGATTGAGCGTAGCTGATAATAGCGGAGCTAAAGAAGTACTATGTATTAGAGTACTCGGAGGTACTGGAAGAAGATATGCTTCTGTTGGAGATAAGATTGTTGTTACTGTAAAATCTGCTCTTTCATCTAGTAGCCTTAAAAAAGGTACTGTTTCTAAAGCAGTAATCGTTAGAACGAAGAAAGAAGTTAGAAGAAAAGATGGTTCGTATATCAGATTTGAAGATAACGCAGCTGTTCTTCTAAACACTAACGATGAACCTAGAGGAACAAGGATTTTTGGCCCTGTTGCCAGAGAATTAAGAGAAAAGCAATTCATGAAAATTGTTTCATTAGCACCTGAGGTACTTTAAGTAAATAGAACAATGAAAGTGAAACTAAAAATCAAAAAGGGAGATACAGTAAAAGTTATTGCTGGAAACTCTAATGGTAAAACTGGAAAAGTTCTTGAAGTATTTACTGATAAGAACAGAGCAATTGTAGAAGGAGTTAACATGATCACAAAACATGTTAAACCATCTGCTACAAATCCTGAAGGTGGAATGAACAATACTGAAGCTTCTATACATATCAGTAACTTGATGCTAGTAGATCCTTCAAGTGGAGATGCAACAAGAGTTGGAAGAAAGCTTAATAGCGATAATAAGCTTCAGAGATATTCAAAGAAAACCGGAGAATTTATATAATCATGGCAAACCCTAGATTAAAAGATAAATACTTAGCTGAAATCGTTCCTCAATTGAAGGAGAAATTTCAGTACAAGACTGTAATGCAGGTTCCTAAAATCACTAAGATTTCTATTAACAAAGGAATTGGAGCTGCAGTTGCTGATAAGAAATTAATTGATACTGGTGTTGAGGAATTGACTCAGATCTCTGGACAAAAAGCTGTTCCAACGATTGCGAAAAACTCTATCTCCAACTTTAAGTTAAGGGAAGGAATGCCAATCGGAGCAAGAGTGACTTTGAGAGGAGATAAAATGTATGAATTTCTTGACAGGTTAATGACAGTTGCTTTACCAAGGGTTAGGGACTTCAGAGGAATCAAAGACAAAGGATTTGATGGAAGAGGTAACTATACATTAGGAGTTAAAGAACAAATCATTTTTCCAGAGATTAGCATCGAGAAAGTGAATAGAATATCTGGAATGGATATCACTTTTGTTACCACTGCTAACACAGACGAAGAAAGCTTTGAATTACTAAAAGCGTTTGGTATGCCATTCGCTAGAAAAAACTAATATAATGGCTAGAGAATCAGTAAAGGCTAGAGAAAGAAAAAGAGAAAGACTTGTAGCAAAATTTGCTGCCAAAAGAGCTGCTTTGAAAGAAGCTGGTGACTGGGAAGGTCTTGACAAATTGCCAAGAAACTCTTCACCTGTTAGATTGCACAACAGATGTAAGCTTACTGGTAGACCTAAAGGATACATGAGAAAATTCGGTATTTCTAGGGTTACTTTCAGAGAAATGGCTTCAGATGGGAAGATTCCAGGAGTTACTAAAGCTTCTTGGTAGATTTTATCTTAATTTTTTCTTATTACGATATAAATCATTAACTTTGCACCCCTGTTCGCGCAGTGGGTTTTAAATTTATAAAGTATATGACAGATCCAATAGCAGATTATTTGACTAGATTGAGGAATGCCATCAAGGCAAATCACAAGGTTGTTGATGTTCCTGCTTCTAATATAAAGAAAGAGATTACTAAGGTTCTTTACGATCAAGGATTTATAAGAAGTTATAAGTTCGAAGACAGTAAAGTTCAGGGTAACATTAAAATAGCATTGAAATACAATGCTGCTACTAAGCAATCTGCAATTATCAAATTGGAGAGAGCTAGTAAGCCTGGATTAAGAAAATATAGTAAAGCAGAATCTACTCCTAGAGTATTAAATGGTTTAGGTATCGCTATCATGTCTACTTCTAAAGGAGTTATGACTGGTAAAGAGGCTAAAGCCAACAATGTTGGGGGTGAAGTTCTTTGTTACGTTTATTAATATTTGTGAATAATGTCAAGAATAGGTAAAAAACCGATTACTCTTCCTAAAGACGTTACTGTTACTATAGATGGTAATACTGTAATTTCCAAAGGACCTAAAGGAGAGTTAACTCAAACTATCGATCCTGATATGGTTGTGAAGATGGAAGAAGGCCAGGTAGTAGTTGAAAGACCTACTGAGCAGAAGAGACATAAAGCCATGCATGGTCTGTATAGATCTTTGATTAACAACATGGTTGAAGGAGTTAGCGAAGGTTATAGCAAAAAACTTGAGTTAGTTGGTGTTGGTTACAAAGCCGCTGTTTCACAAAATGTTTTGGAACTAAACCTTGGCTATTCACACAACATTTACCTTGCGGTTCCTACTGAAGTTAAGGTTACAGCAGAAACTCAAAAAGGTAAGAACCCAATTGTTACTTTAGAATCAGCTGACAAGCAATTGATTGGACAAGTAGCTGCAAAAATTAGGTCTCTTAGAAAAATTGAGCCTTACAAAGGAAAAGGTATCAAGTTTGTTGGAGAGCAAATTAGAAGAAAAGCTGGTAAAACTGCTGCTAAATAATTAGGATATGGCTATTAGCAAAGAACAGAGAAGAAAAAGAATTAGACTGGGGATAAGAAGAAAAATCAGTGGTACTGCTGATATTCCAAGATTGTCTGTATTCAAAAGTAATAAAGGTATCTACGTACAATTGATTGATGATGTAAATGGAACTACAATTACTTCATCTTCTTCGAAAGAAATTGGCCAGGCAGGAAAGGTTAATATTGAAGTTTCAACAAGCGTAGGGAAAGCAATAGCTGAGAAGGCTAAAAAGAGTGGAGTTGAAACGGTTGTATTCGATAGAGGTGGATACCCATATCACGGAAAAGTTAAAGCACTTGCTGAAGGTGCTAGAGAAGGAGGATTGAAATTCTAATAGCTATGTCTCAGAAGAATATAAAAACATTAAAAGCTAGCGAAATTGACCTTAAAGAAAAGGTTGTAGCAATCAAAAGAGTTGCCAAAGTGGTGAAAGGTGGTAGAAGATTCAGCTTCTCTGCGATTGTGGTTGTTGGTGATGGTAACGGCGTAGTAGGTTACGGATTAGGAAAAGCTAATGAGGTAACTGACGCGATTACTAAGGGTATCGATGATGCTAAAAAGAATCTAGTAAGAGTTCCAGTATTTAGAGGTACTGTTCCTCACGAGTGTATTGGAAAATACGGTGGTGGACTTGTATTGTTAAAGCCAGCTTCTCCTGGTACAGGAGTTATTGCAGGTGGTGCGATGCGTGCGGTACTTGAAAGTGCAGGTGTACACGACGTACTTGCTAAGTCTAAAGGTTCTTCAAATCCACACAACGTGGTTAAGGCAACTTTTGATGCTTTATCAAAAATGAGAGATGCTTATTCAGTAGCTCAGCAAAGAGGAGTTTCTTTATCTAAAGTTTTTAACGGATAAGATTATGTCAAAAGTAATTATTACTCAGACAAGAAGTACAATCAAAAGACCTGAGAATCAAAAGTTGACGATCAAGGCTTTAGGATTAGGAAAGATAAATAAGTCAGTTGAGAAAGAATTGACTCCCCAGATCGCTGGGATGATTAAGAAAGTAAGTCATTTAGTTTCTGTTAAAGAATCATAAGATGAGATTAAATACATTAAAACCTGCTAAAGGTTCAGTTAAGTCTGGTAAAAGAATTGGTAGAGGTCAGGGTTCTGGTAGAGGCGGAACTTCTACAAGAGGTCACAAAGGAGCTAAATCGAGATCTGGATACAGCCAGAAGCTTGGATTTGAAGGAGGTCAGATGCCACTTCAAAGAAGAGTTCCTAAGTTCGGGTTTACTAGTCCAAACAGAGTTGAGACTAAGCCAGTGAACCTGGATGATCTTCAATCTTTAGCTGAAAAAACTAACGCCTCTGAGATCACTCTTGAATTATTGAGAGAAAATGGTCTTGTTGGAAAGAACGATGTTGTTAAAGTTCTTGGTCGAGGTGAATTGAAAGCGAAATTGAAAGTTACGGCTCATTTGTTTTCGAAGACAGCAAAAGAAGCTATTGAAAAATCAGGTGGAGAAGTTGTTACCCTATAAGGCATGAAGAAATTTTTTACTACCATAAAGAATATATTTTCAATTGAAGATCTTAGAGTAAGAATCCTAAACACATTAGGGTTTCTTATCATTTTCAGACTTGGATCATTCATTGTATTACCTGGTATTGACCCTAATAAAGTTGGGGGTGAAGTAGGAGGTATATTAGGATTTATGGACAACTTCCTTGGGGGAGCTTTTAGTAATGTTTCGGTATTTGGGTTAGGTATTATGCCTTACATTTCTGCTTCTATTGTACTGCAGTTATTAACGGTAGCGGTACCTTATTTTCAGAAGTTGCAGAAAGAGGGCGATAGCGGAAGAAAAAAGATAAATCAAATAACCAGACTGCTCACAATTGCCATTTGTATGGCTCAGTCAGTTGGTTACATTAAAGGTACAGTAAGTAGTGATGCTATCTTGATCAATGAGAATCTATTCTTATTAACATCAATGGTGATTCTAACTGCTGGTACTATATTCTGTATGTGGTTAGGTGAGAAGATCACAGACAAGGGAATTGGTAATGGTATTTCAATGTTAATTATGATTGGAATTATCTCAAGGTTCCCAGGAAGTATATTACAAGAGGCTCTTGCAAGAGGTATGAGTCAGGCGTTAATCTTCCTATTAGAAATATTAGCACTATTCTTCGTAGTAATGGGAGTTGTTGCATTAGTTCAGGCAGTAAGAAGAATCCCTGTTCAATACGCGAAGCAAGTAGTAGGTAGCAAAGTATATGGTGGCCAGAGACAGTACATTCCATTGAAAGTGAATAGTGCAGGTGTTATGCCAATCATCTTTGCTCAATCTCTTATGTTCGTTCCAGCTTTGTTAGCAGGAATCTGGGCACAGGATAATGATATTGCAAACTATGTGGGTACTACGTTCAGCCGAATTGAGTCTTGGCAGTACAATACATTATTTGCAGTTCTGATTATTGTATTCACATTCTTTTATACAGCAATTACGATTAATCCTAATCAGATTGCTGATGATATGAAACGAAATGGAGGTTTTATTCCCGGTATTAAGCCAGGGAAGCAAACTTCAGAGTTCATTGATAATGTATTAACTAAAGTAACTCTACCTGGCTCTTTCTTCTTAGCAATTGTTGCGATTATGCCAGCATTTGCGATAATAGCAGGAGTGAGTAGTGATTTTGCTCAGTTTTATGGTGGTACATCTTTATTGATTATGGTAGGTGTTATACTTGATACACTGCAGCAAATAGAGAGTCACTTGTTAATGCGTCATTATGAAGGAATGATGAAAAGTGGTAAAGTCAAAGGTAGATCTCAAAACGTAGCAGTAGCTTAATTCGACATGGCAAAGCAAGCTTCCATTGAACAAGACGGAACTATTGTAGAAGCATTGTCGAACGCAATGTTTCGTGTAGAACTTGAGAACGGGCACCAGGTTATTGCTCATATCTCTGGAAAGATGAGAATGAATTACATTAAAATCTTACCTGGCGATAGAGTAAAGCTAGAAATGTCACCTTATGACTTAACTAAAGGTAGAATCGTTTATAGATACAAATAGAGCCATGAAAGTAAAGGCATCAGTAAAGAAAAGAAGTAGCGATTGCAAGGTTATCCGAAGAAAGGGTAAGGTTTATGTAATCAATAAAAAGAATCCAAAATTTAAACAAAGGCAAGGATAGTTATGGCAAGGATTTCAGGAGTCGATATTCCAGATAATAAGAGAGGTGAGATAGGACTTACCTATATATTTGGTATTGGTAAGAGTACTGCTCAACAAATTCTTTCACAAGCAGGGATAGATCCTAATAAGAAAGTAGGAGAGTGGAATGATGATGAATCAAACGCTATTCGTACGATTATTAGTGAAAACTTCAAGGTAGAGGGTGTGTTGAAATCTGAGATTCAACTTAACATCAAAAGATTGCTTGATATTGGATGCTATCGTGGGTTGAGACATAGAAGAGGACTTCCAGTTAGAGGTCAGAAAACTAAGAATAACGCACGTACCAGAAAAGGTAAGAGAAAAACTGTTGCTAATAAGAAGAAGGCTACTAAATAGTATTAGGTAATGGCACAAAAGAGAAAAGATAAAGCGAAAAAGAGAGTTGTAGTTGTTGAGCCAATTGGACAAGCTCATATTAAAGCTTCTTTCAACAACATTATAATCTCATTAACTAATACGCAGGGTCAGGTTATTTCTTGGGCTTCTGCCGGTAAAATGGGATTCAAAGGCTCTAAGAAAAATACACCTTATGCTGCTCAAGTAGCTGCTGAAAACTGTTCAAAGACTGCATATGAACTTGGTCTAAGAAAAGTTGAGGTTTTCGTTAAAGGTCCAGGTGCTGGTAGAGAATCTGCTATCAGAACTATCCAAAATAATGGAATTGAAGTTACAATGATTAAAGATGTAACTCCACTACCTCACAATGGATGTAGACCTCCAAAAAGAAGAAGAGTTTAATAGCTAAATTGATAGATAAGAAATGGCAAGGTATACAGGTCCTAAGACCAAGATAGCTAGAAAATTTAATGACCCAATCTTTGGTCCGAGTAAAGCACTTCAAAAGAAGAGCTATCCTCCTGGACAACATGGTAGAGGTCGAAGAAGAAAGCAGTCTGAATATGCGATTCAGCTTGCAGAAAAGCAGAAAGCAAAGTATACATACGGTTTGTTAGAGAGACAGTTCTCTAACGCTTTCGATAAAGCTTCGAGAAAAGGTGGTATCACCGGTGAGGTGTTATTACAATTACTAGAAGCAAGATTAGATAATACTGTATATAGACTTGGAATTGCTCCTACTAGAAGAGCTGCTAGACAATTAGTTTTACATAAGCATATCACTGTAAACGGTGAGATTGTTAATGTACCTAGTTATCACTTAAGAAACGGTGATCAGATTGGTGTAAGAGAGAAGTCAAAATCTCTTGAAGCTATTACTGATAGCCTTGCAGGAAGATCTATCGCTAAATATAGCTGGTTAGAGTGGGATGGAAGCGAGATGGTTGGAAAGTATCTTAACGCTCCAACTAGAGAAGAGATTCCTGAAAATATCAAAGAGCAACTAATAGTTGAACTTTACTCTAAATAATAATTTCCACATTAAATAATTTTAATATGTCAATACTTGCATTTCAAATGCCCGAGAAGGTAGTGATGGAGAAGGCTGATGACTTTCATGGTCTTTTTACCTTTAAACCTCTAGAAAGAGGATACGGGGTTACCATTGGTAATGCATTAAGAAGAATTTTACTTTCTTCTTTGGAAGGTTATGCAATTACAGGTATTAAAATTCCTGGTGTGTTGCATGAGTTTTCAACTATTGAAGGAGTAATTGAGGATGTGTCTGAAATTATTCTTAACCTGAAGATGGTTAGATTCAAGAAGATTTCTGACGTGATCGATAACAAAATCACGATAGCTATCTCTAATCAGTCTCAGTTCAAAGCTGGTGACATTGCTGGATCTACTACTTCATTTGAGATCTTAAATCCTGATCATGTTATCTGTAACCTTGATCCTTCAGCTCAATTCGAAATTGAGATCACTGTTGAGAAAGGTAGAGGATATGTGACTTCTGAAGAAAACAAACCTGGTGATCAAGTATTTGGATTTATTCCAATCGATGCAATATTCACACCAATTAAAAATGTGAAGTATTCAATCGAGAATACAAGGGTTGAGCAGAAGACTGACTATGAGCAGTTGATTTTAGATATCGAAACTGATGGATCGATTCACCCAGAGAATGCTCTTAAGGGTGCGGCTAATATATTAATACAACACTTCATGTTATTCTCTGATCAGACAATGATCCTTGATACTCATGATAAAGGAGAGCCTGAGGCAGTGGATGAGGAGTTGTTACACATGAGAAAATTATTGAAGACCCAATTGAACGATCTAGATCTTTCAGTTAGAGCTTACAACTGTCTTAAAGCTGCAGATGTAAAAACTCTTGGAGATCTTGTAAGACTAGAGATTTCTGATATGATGAAATTCAGAAACTTTGGTAAGAAGTCATTGGCGGAATTGGAACAGTTAGTTGCTGAGAAGAACCTTACTTTTGGTATGGATCTATCAAAGTACAAACTTGATGAGGAATAATTGAAATGAGACACGGTAAGAAATTTAATCACTTAGGAAGAAAAGCTCCGCATAGAAAAGCGATGCTTTCCAACATGGCTACTTCTTTGATCGTTAATAAAAGAATTAACACAACTGTAGCTAAAGCAAAGGCACTTAAGAAATATGTAGAGCCTTTAATTACCAGAGCTAAAGATGACAGTACTCATTCAAGAAGAACTGTTTTCTCTTACTTGCAGGATAAAGAATCTGTAAAAGTATTGTTTGGTGAGGTTGCTGACAAAGTAGGTAACAGACCTGGAGGTTACACAAGAATCATCAAAACAGGTTTCAGACTAGGGGATAATGCTGAAATGTGTATGATGGAATTGGTAGACTTCAACGAGTTACTACTTGAGGAAGCTAAGCCAGCTAAAGCTAAGACAAGAAGAAGCAGAAGAGGTGGTAAGAAAGCTGCTACTGAAACTGTGGAAGAAGTGAAAGCTGAAGAGGCTGTTGTAGAGGAAGCAACTGAAGAAGTAGTTGAAGAAACTGCTACTGAAGAAGTTCAAGAAGCAGCTGCAGAAACAAGTGAGGAAGCTGATGCTTCTGACGCTGAAGATGCTGCTGAAGGTGAAGGTTCAGAAGAAGAGAAAAAAGATTGATTTCTCTAAAACAAAATATTGAGGGATTGGACGTTAGTCTGATCCCTTTTTTTTTGTCTAAACCTACCGAGTTAGTATTTAATTCTTATTTTTGTCGGACTTTTCAAAGGTCGCTAAACAACATATTCAAAAACGATTTGGAAATCATCCCGCAGGGCGGATAAATGTGATCCATAAAAGAATCGATTATATACACATGAAATACATTAGCGGTACAGAAGCAATTTTAATGTTAGAGGATGGAACGGTTTTTAATGGTACAGCCATTGGAAAAAAAGGTACATCCGGAGGTGAAATCTGTTTTAATACAGGAATGACAGGTTATCAGGAAATATATACTGATCCTTCATATTTTGGTCAAATCATCGTTAACACTACCTCCCATATCGGGAACTACGGTGTAAACGACGATGAACAGGAATCAGCGGATCCTAAAATTACGGGACTAGTAGTTAACTCTTTCTCAAATGGGTTTAGTCGTAAGACTGCTGATGACGGATTGCAAGAGTATTTAGAAAAGAATAATACTGTTGGAATCGCTGATGTGGATACTAGAAAAATTGTTCGTCACATTAGAAGCAAAGGTGCCATGAACGCTATTATTTCTTCTGAGATTTTCGATGTAGAGGAACTTAAGAAGAGATTGGCTGAAGTTCCATCGATGGAATCACTGGAACTTGCTACAAAAGTAAGTACTAAAGAGCCGTATGAAGTTGGTTCTCCGGATGCTAAAATTAAAGTGGCTGTTCTTGATATTGGAGTTAAGAAATCGATTCTTACCAACTTTACTGATAGAGGAGTGTACTGCAAGGTATTTCCAGCTGAGACGAAGTTTGAAGAAATGGAGAGTTGGAATCCAGATGGATATTTTGTTTCCAATGGACCTGGTGATCCAGCGGCAATGGATTATGCTGTTGATACAGTAAGTGAAATTCTTAATAGAGATAAGCCTCTTTTTGGAATTTGTCTTGGACATCAAATCATAGCAAGAGCTAATGGTATTTCTACCTATAAAATGCACCATGGACACAGAGGAATAAATCACCCAGTGAAAAACTTAGAATCTGGTAAAAGTGAAGTGACTAGCCAGAATCACGGTTTTGCAGTGGATATGGAAGCTGTAAAGAATTCGAATAAAGTTACTTTGACCCATACAAACCTAAATGATGAAACTGTTGAAGGTATATCTGTGAATGGCAAGCAGGCATTTTCAGTTCAGTACCACCCAGAGTCATCTCCTGGACCACACGATTCCAGGTATCTATTTGATCAATTTTTACAATTACTAACTAAAAATTAACAAAACGATGAGTTTAATTGAAAGCGTTCACGCCCGTCAGATTTTTGATTCTAGAGGCAATCCTACTATTGAAGTGGATGTTGTAACTGAAAATGGTTTTTTGGGTAGAGCTGCTGTTCCATCAGGAGCTTCAACTGGAGAAAATGAAGCAGTTGAGCTAAGAGATGGAGATAAGTCAAAATACATGGGTAAAGGTGTATTGAAGGCAGTTGAAAATGTAAATGATCTTATCGCTCCTGAAATTATTGGTTTCCCAGCTACAGATCAGAGATTGATCGACAAGATCATGATTGAGTTAGACGGAACTGATAACAAAGGAAAAATCGGAGCTAATGCTATTCTTGGAGTTTCATTGGCAGTTGCTAAAGCAGGAGCTGCTGAAATGGGTCTTCCTTTATATAAATACATTGGAGGTGTAAATGCTTATACATTGCCTGTTCCAATGATGAATATCATTAATGGAGGTTCACACTCTGATGCACCTATCGCATTCCAGGAATTCATGATCAGACCTGTAGGAGCTCCTACATTTACAGAAGCTCTTAGAATGGGTTCTGAGATTTTCCATAACCTTAAGAGTATTCTTAAAGCAAAAGGACTTAGTACCGCAGTTGGAGATGAAGGTGGATTTGCTCCTAACTTCTCTGGTGGTACTGAAGAGGCTTTAGGTTCAATCTTGGATGCTATTGAAAAGGCTGGATATAAGGCAGGTTCTGACGTTACGATTGCTCTTGATTGTGCATCTTCAGAATTCTATGTAGATGGAACTTATGACTATACAAAATTCGAAGGTGATTCTGGAGTTATTAGAACAAAAGAAGAGCAAGTAGACTACTTAGCTGAGTTGATCTCAAAATATCCAATTGATTCTATAGAAGATGGATGTGCTGAAACTGACTGGGATGCCTGGGCAATGCTTACAGCAAAAATTGGTGATAAGTGCCAATTAGTAGGTGATGATTTGTTTGTTACTAATGTGAAGTTCCTTGAAAGAGGTATAAAAGAAAAAAGTGCAAACTCTATTCTTATCAAAGTGAATCAGATCGGTACTTTGTCTGAAACATTAGATGCTATAGAAATGGCGCATAAAGCAGGTTTTACTGCTGTTGTTTCTCATAGATCAGGTGAAACTGAAGATGCAACAATTTCTGATATTGCTGTTGCAACTAACGCTGGTCAGATCAAGACTGGTTCTGCTTCAAGGTCTGATAGAATGGCTAAGTACAATCAATTACTAAGAATTGAAGAGGAATTGGGTGAAACAGCTCATTTCCCACAGAAATAATTACAATTATTTTGATTGCTAAAAGTCCTAATCATTTGAATTAGGACTTTTTTTTTATCTTTATTGTCAAATCAAACACCAAATGTTAAATAAGATCCCTAAGATTTTTAAGAATTTCTACTTTTTAACCGGTCTATTTTTTGTGGTTTGGATGCTTTTTATTGATTCTGCTGATGTATTTACTCACTCAAAATTGAAAGGTAAATTATCTGAAATTGAGGCTCAAAAAGCGTTTTACGAGCAAAAGATAAGCGAAGTAGAAGCTGATCGTGAGGCATTACTAAACAATGAGGAGCTTTTGGAAAGGTTTGCACGTGAAAAGTATTTCATGAAGAAACCTGATGAAGATGTATTCGTTGTAGTTGACAAAGATTAATCGCGTGAAAACAAAATTTATAGTAGTAATTCTATTGGGATTTCTGTCTTTTCCCAGCTTTAGCCAGGTTTCATTTCAAGAAGGAGCTTCGCCATTAGAGCGTATGTATTCTGGTGGTGGTTTCGGTCTTAACTTTAACCGAGATGTATTTTCATTAAGCCTTTCTCCAATTTTAGGCTATATGATCACCCAAAGATTCTCAGCAGGTATTGGCATTCCATATCAATTCAATTCTTATAGCCAGATCGATATCCAGACTAACGATTTTGGAGCCAGGTTATTTGGTCGGTTTCAGGTGATCGATCAACTTTTTGCTTACACAGAATTTGAATATTTGAATTTTGAGTTTGTAAATATTCAGGATCCCGACAATAACATCCGTCAAGGATTTGATAGTTACTTTTTTGGGTTAGGCTACTCTAGCCCAAGACCTGGAACTCAATTCAATATAATGGGTATGTACAATATATTGTGGCAGGAAAATGTTGCTTCCCCTTACAATAGCCCATGGTCATTGAGAATACAAGTCACTATTCCTTTGGGAGGCATTGGAAGAAGAAGATTTTAGAATAATCAGATAAGCTTACTCATTGCCATCATATACCCGAAGTGTAATCCTTCATGTGTATTGTTGAATACCAATGCGTCTTCAAAACTGGTCAGTTTTACTCCGTAACTAGTTTGGTAAGTGTTGTATCCATTAAAGGTATTTTGATCAAAATCTTTCTTAGTTTTTGAAACTAAAGTCAATAACTGAGTAGTGATGAAATCTAAGTCCTCCTTTGTATATGTCCTTGAGGGAGCTGAACCTTTTCTGAATTCTTCAATAATTTCATTCGACAAAGACGGTTCAACACCTGCATTTTTATAGCAAAGCAATTGTTGAGTCACTAACACATGACCAAGATTCCACATCATGTTATTTTTGTAACCCTGCGGGATTATATTCAATTGCTCAACAGTAAATTTTGAGGCAAGTTTGATCATGTTGTTTCTGGTTGTTTCAAGAATGTTAAAGGCCTTGTCCATATTAGTTAGGTATTAATTCAGATGGGAAATCAATTTTATATTCTTCTGCAAGAGTTTTAAGGTCTTCTACTACAGGTTTTAGTAATGGAATTCCTTCTTTGCTTCTAATGGCTTCAAATTCTCTTTCAGGATCTCCAGGAATCAAAACTTTTTCCTGTCCATTCACTGTTTCAGCGTTTCTAAAGGTTCTAATCCAATTATCAATGTGCTGAAAATATTCTTCTTTTGGCCTAAAAGCATCTACTCTCATCGCCCCAAGAAAATGTCCTAAACCTTCACCAACAGGATTTTCGGAAGGTGAAAGGAAGCTTACAAATGGAGGAACCCAAGGACCATAATTGGCACCAGAAAGAACTGCCGAGAAAATATCTACAATTGATGATAATGCATAACCTTTGTGAGAACCATGCTCTCTATCACCACCTAACGGCAATAATGCTCCACCCTCCTTAACGCCTGAAGAATTTGTAGTTGGGTTTCCTTCCTTATCCTGAACCCAACCCATTGGCGCATCTTGCTGCTTTCTTTGTAGAATTTCCAACTTGCCATTCGCTGCAGTAGTTGTAGCCATGTCAGCGACAAAGTCATCTTCTTCACCAGCTGGGATTGCAATGGAAATTGGGTTTGTTCCAAGCATTCTTTCTTTGGAAAAAGTTGGTGATACCAGTGGACTAGCATTTGTCATACTCATACCTATCATATCTTTTTCCAAAGCAATCATTGAATGATAACCTGCTATTCCATAATGGTTGGAGTTCTTAACCGAGACCCAACCTGACCCATACTTTTCGGCCATTTCTGTGGCTAATTCCATTGCATACGGAGCTACAACTAATCCGAGTCCGGCATCACCATCAACAACTGCTGTTGTTGGAGTTTGGTGTACTAATTTGATATTGGGTTTTGGATTTATTCTCCCGGCTTTATACAATCTTACATATCCGGAAAGTCTTGCAACTCCATGCGAGTCAACTCCTCTTAAATCAGCTGACAATAATACATTTGATGCTAATTCTGAATCTTCTTCGCTGCACCCGATTGATTGTAATACTTGCTTTGTGAATAGCTTTAAGTCTTGATAGGTATAGTTCATAAGGCTAAATTTCCGGGCCAAAATTAGAAACATTTTGGCAATCAGCCTTGTAAGAAATGAATTAAATCACTTTGTTATAAACCTTTGATAATGTGTCCAGAAGAACACCTTCTTTCAGGGCATAAGCTGAAACCCTAATATTTGACAGATCCAATGTGTTTAGCACAAAATCAACGAGAATAACGGCCACTACAATCATCTCAACTCTCAAAGGAATCATGCCAGGGATATTGAGTCTGTCGGATTCATTTTTTGAAATAATGTCCTTCACGATTGAGTAATAGTGATCTATTGGAAGTGGGAATTCTGTTAAGTCAGGATCCTTTTCAAGATTTTCTTCCATCCTGTAAATATCACTCAGTGTATCAAATGTCCCAGAGGATCCAATTAATGTACTGATATCGTACTTCTTTGATTCTTCAATTAGTGGCTGAAGTTCTTCTAGAAGATAAGATTCCAGAGATTCCTTTTCTTGTAACGAAATGGGATCGTTTTGATGGAACCTATCAATTAGTCTTTGTCCACCAATCTCAAAGCTCCTTTTCCAAAAGATTTTTTTAGAGTTCGCAATTATGAATTCAATGCTTCCACCACCAATATCCATTATTAACGAAGGGTCACTTCCAATTTTTAAGGCTTGCTTGACGCCATTATAGATATACTCAGCTTCTTCATCACCAGAAATAACCCTGACTTCAATTCCAGTCTTCTCTTTGATTTTTTTGTTAAGTTCAGATCCATTCTTCGCATTTCGAATAGCGCTGGTAGCAGTAGCAAAGATTTGAGTTGTATTTTCAATCTCAATGGTTTCCTTGAATCGCTTGAGAGCTTTGATTGCTCTTTTTTCTGCTTCTTCTGTAATGAATCCTTTGGAAATGCCTCCCTTACCAAGTCGAACGGCAGTTTTTTCTTTATGCAGCACCTTGAGTTCGCCATCATTCACTGATGCGATCAGGAGGTGGAAAGTATTGGTGCCCATATCGATTACTGCAATTTTCATTTGCTTCGACTTAATTCGCGCAATATAAATAATTCGATGACTTTATTGCCTGAAAACAAAAAATCTTCTTCAAAAAGTCATATTATATTTTTATAAACGGAATTCTCAGCTACCACAGTTCATTTTTTCAAATATCTTTGACGAATTCAAATAAATAATCGACAAAAGTGAACAAATCGACCCAAGAGAAAATCGAACATCTAGAGCAGCTGAACCAAAAAGCGCTTGAAGGTGGTGGTTTAGACAGAATTGAAAAACAGCACCAAAAAGGTAAGTTAACCGCAAGAGAAAGAATCGAATTGTTGCTTGATAAGGATTCCTTCCAGGAGATCGGCAAATTCGTGACTCACCGTGCAAAGGATTTCGGATTGGATAAGCAAGTGATTCTTGGAGATGGAGTAGTTACCGGATACGGTACAATAGACCAACGGTTGGTTTATATTTTTAGTCAGGACTTTACAGTATTCGGTGGATCTCTATCTGAAACTCATGCTGAAAAGATTGTTAAGATTATGGATTTGGCCATGAAAAATGGTGCGCCGGTTATAGGTTTAAATGACTCAGGAGGAGCAAGAATTCAGGAAGGAGTTGTTTCTCTTGGGGGATATGCAGACATATTTTATAGAAACACATTGGCTTCTGGAGTAATTCCTCAGATTTCGGCTATTATGGGACCTTGTGCTGGTGGAGCTGTTTATTCTCCAGCAATAACAGACTTCATCATGATGGTTGAGAATAGTTCCTACATGTTTGTTACTGGACCAAACGTTGTTAAAACTGTTACTCAGGAAGAAGTTACTTCAGAAGAGCTTGGTGGTGCTTCCACTCATGGTGCAAAAAGTGGAGTTTCACATTTCTCATGTACAAATGAGGCTGAGTGTATTCAAAGAATTAGGAAACTATTAAGTTTTATGCCTCAGAATTGTGAGGACGCGCCTCCTTCTGTAGCATATAATTTGCAAGCTGACGAGACAAGATCAGTATTGGATGGAATTCTTCCTGATAACCCAAACCAACCTTATGATATAAGGGAAGTGATTGAAGGTATAGTTGATGAGGAAAGCTTCCTGGAAGTTCATAAGGACTTTGCTGAAAATATCGTGGTTGGTTTTGCTAGACTAGCAGGGCAGAGTATTGGTATTGTGGGTAACCAACCAGCATCATTAGCTGGTGTTTTGGATATTGATGCATCTACAAAAGCAGCTCGATTTGTAAGGTTTTGCGATTGCTTTAATATTCCACTTCTTGTTTTGGAAGATGTTCCAGGTTTTTTACCGGGCACTGATCAGGAATGGAATGCGATTATTACAAATGGGGCTAAACTATTATATGCGTTCAGTGAAGCTACAGTCCCAAGAGTAACTGTAATTACCAGAAAGGCATATGGAGGAGCTTATGATGTAATGAACTCAAAGCACATTGGTGCTGATATGAACTTTGCATGGCCAACTGCAGAAATCGCTGTGATGGGTGCAAAAGGAGCTTCTGAAATTATTTTTAAGAAGGAAATCAATAGTGCTGAGGATCCTGAAGCAAAATTACAGGAGAAGGTTGACGAGTACACTGAGAAATTTGCCAATCCTTATATTGCTGCGGGAAGAGGATTTATTGATGAAGTGATATTGCCTCACAATACAAGAATTAAATTAATAAATGCATTTTCAATGCTAAAAAATAAGGTGGACAAGTTACCAAAGAAAAAGCACGGTAACATTCCTTTATAAAGACTTAGAATATGGATAGTAAAAGCAAAGAATTTCTTTACAAATACTTAAATAATGCGTCACCAACTGGATTTGAGTCTTCGGGACAGGAAATCTGGTTGGATTATATGAAACCAAATATTGATTCTTATATCACAGATACTTATGGTTCTGTTGCAGGAATAATAAATCCCGAATCAGAATATAAAGTTGTGATTGAAGCACATGCAGATGAGATTAGTTGGTTTGTAAATTACATAACTGAGGAAGGATATATATATGTAATCAGGAATGGAGGTTCGGATCATCAAATAGCGCCTTCTAAAAGGGTTAATATCCATACTAAAAAAGGTATTGTAAAAGGTGTTTTCGGTTGGCCTGCGATTCATGTAAGAAAAGACAAAGAAGAGGCTCCATCATTGAAAAATATCTTCATAGATGTTGGGGCGGAAAGTAAAGATGAGGTTCTAGAGATGGGAATTCATGTAGGCTCTGTTATCACTTTTGAAGACGAACTGACTGAATTAAACGGGAAGTTTCTTTGTGGTAGAGCTTTAGATAATCGTATAGGTGGTTTTATGATTGCTGAAGTTGCAAAAAGAATTAAGGAGAATGGAATCAAGCTTCCTTTCGGGTTGTATGTAGTAAATGCAGTTCAGGAAGAAATCGGATTAAGAGGAGCTGAGATGATGGCTCACAGAATAGCACCAGATGTTGCGATTGTAACGGATGTTTGTCACGATACTCAATCACCCATGTACAATAAAAAAACTAGCGGTGATAATAAGGCTGGTGGTGGACCTGTTCTTTCATATGGTCCGGCAATACAAAACAACCTGAGGGACATGATTATCGATGTTGCTGAGAAAAATGATATTCCGTTCCAAAGACTTGCATTGTCGAGAGCAACAGGGACAGATACTGATGCTTTTGCTTACTCTCGAGATGGAGTTGCTTCAGCATTAATTTCACTTCCTTTAAAATATATGCACACAACTGTGGAGACCGCATCATTGGCAGACATTGAAAATGTTATTAACCTGATTTATAATACTGTTATTACCATTAAGGACGGTCAGGATTTTAGATACATAAAATAAAGATTTAATGTTCTAAAAAATAATAGGACTGCTTAAATTGGCAGTCCTATTATTTTTTATGGCTGTTTATATTGATCAAATTGGTAATAAAATTGATTTGCACTCCGCTCCACTCCGGATTGTATCATTAGTCCCTTCTCAAACTGAATTATTAATAGATCTTGGCTTAGCTGACAAAGTAGTCGGTAGAACCAAATTTTGCATTCATCCTGCAGAAACCGTTAAAAGCATTCCAGTTATTGGAGGAACAAAAAGTTTTCATTTTGAAGAAATAGAAAGACTGAAGCCTGACATTATCATTGGTAATAAGGAAGAAAACTATCAGGATGGAATAGAGGTATTACAAGACAAATATCCCGTTTGGTTGAGTGATATTTTTAACCTTGAGGATTCTTTGCAAATGATATCTGAATTTGGAAAAATGTTTAATGTAAAGGATGAAGCTAATACCTTGGTTAAACAGATTAGAGAAGAATGGGAATCAATCAGAAATTCTTTTCAAGGGAGAGTACTTTATATGATCTGGAGGAAACCCTACATGGTAGCAGGAAAAAATACATTTATTGATTCGGTTTTAGGTCATCTGGGTTTTGAAAATATTGTTCTGCAACAACGATATCCTGAGATTGATGAGTACGTGATAAAAGAATACAAACCGTCACATGTATTTCTATCATCAGAACCTTTTCCATTTAGTACAAAACACATGGATGAAATAGCCGCGATGATTCCTGGAGTACAAATCTCACTGGTAGATGGTGAAATGTTTTCCTGGTATGGATCCAGGCTCGTTGAGGCGGCTAAATACTTTAAGGGGCATCTCAAAGATTTATTATCTTCTTAAAGAAGCCATTACTTCCTTAGGTCTTATCTATCACACTTTCATCTCTATCGATAGCAATGGCCCGTTCATCGTTTTTTCCAGTTTTTCAAGCATTTTATAGGCATATTTAAGTTTAGCCGGGCACTTAAGCATTATCTCGTGGAACAAGTTTGAGGAAGATTTTCTTTAAACAAATTATTGCTTTCAAGATTATAGAATAAACTGATGCCGCCATTTAAAAAAATCAGGAGTGTTCTTGGCTTGATGATCATTTCTCTGATTTACCTGCCAATTTCGGGGATTGCACAATGTATTGATAGCAATCCTGATATCTCCAATACGTCTTCACTAAACGGCCTACTAGGTCAAAGTTTCGTTGCGTCCTGCAATGGCTCATTGCAAACGGTGAAATTGCTAACCAATGCAAGTAACGCTGGACTTACACTTGGTGTATTCGAAGGTGATGGGACAGGCGGCACATTATTAGGATCAGTATCCTCAATCAGCTTCTCAGCATCCGCAAATCTTACCGACTATAAAACGATCGACCTATCTGGACAAGGGATTACCCTAACCAGTGGTGACACATACACATTTGCATTTACTTCAGGTAGCCCACAATCAATTGTTTATGATGCCAATGCCAGCTATACTGACGGACAACTATACTTCAACGGTTTCCCTGTATCAGGTTTTGATATGGTGTTTGAAGTTGAGACACTTTCAACAGATCCACAATTAAGCTTATATGCATCTACTACTACCGGAGCATCAGATGATGAAGATGGAGGTCAGGTTTATTTGGTAGGGGAACTTACCGGTACTTCAGCTTCAGATGTAGATATCACATTCACTTATGGAGGAACCGCAACTATAGCGGCAGACTACACAGCATTCACTTCACTTACAATCACGGCAGGTGATTTAAAGGATAGTTTATTGATTAACTACAGTACAGATGCCATAGTAGAAGGAAATGAAACAATAGAGGCGACCATCAATACTTTATCCAATGCAATAGAAAGTGGAGGAGCCGGAACACAGCAAGTAGATTTCACCATTCAGAATGATGATGCAGGTACAATAGCCATCAATGATGTAGCAGTAACAGAAGGCAATTCTGGGTCTACAACTATGACCTTTACCGCAACACTAACCGGTGATGTTGATCAGTCGGTAACAGTGGATTATGCAACAAGTGATGGAAGTGCTACAACAGCAGATTCAGATTACAATTCATCCACGGGAACGTTAACCTTTGATGGAAATGATGGAGAGCAGGAGACATTTACCGTCACAGTTAATGGAGACTCCAAATCAGAAACAAATGAGACACTTACCTCGACTTTAAGCAACATAGGTGCAGGAGGGAAAGATGTTACATTTTCAGATGCCACAGGTCAGGGGACAATCAATAATGACGATACAGACCCGACTATCAGTATTGACGATGTAGCAGTCACAGAAGGCAATTCAGGAACCACAACAGCAAGCTTCACAGTAAGTCTTAGTGCAGCCTCAGGAAAGACAATCACCGTAGATTACGCAACATCCGATAACACCGCGACTACAGCAGATGGAGATTATGACCAGGAAACCACCACCACCTTAACCTTCAATCCAGGTGAGACTTCTAAATCAGTGGATATCACAGTAAATGGAGATAGCGATAGTGAGGCAGATGAAACCTACTTTGTTGATTTATCAAATCCTGTAAATGCAACTATTTCGGATAATCAGGGAGAAGGTACAATAACGAATGATGATAGTGCAGGAGCACCATGTAGTATTGGTAACAATTATATTAGCAATACTTCCACATTAAATGGTCTTCTTGGTCAAAGCTTTGTTGCTACTTGTGGAGGAAGTCTTCAAAATGTAAAAGTATTAGCTACCGCAAGTAATGCCGGACTCACACTTGGTGTATTCGAAGGTGATGGGACAGGCGGCACATTATTAGGATCAGTATCCTCAATCAGCTTCTCTGCATCCGCAAATCTTACCGACTATAAAACGATCGACCTATCTGGACAAGGGATTACCCTTACCAGTGGCGACACATACACATTTGCATTTACTTCTGGGAGCCCGCAATCAATAGTTTATGATGCCAATGCCAGCTACACTGACGGACAACTATACTTCAACGGTTTCCCTGTATCAGGTTTTGATATGGTGTTTGAAGTTGAGACACTTTCAACAGATCCACAATTAAGCTTATATGCATCTACTACAACCGGAGTATCAGATGATGAAGATGGAGGTCAGGTTTATTTGGTAGGGGAACTTACCGGGACTTCAGCTTCAGATGTAGATATCACATTCACTTATGGAGGAACCGCAACTATATCGACAGACTACACAGCATCCACATCACTTACGATCACCGCTGGTGATTTAAAGGATAGCGTATTAATTACCTATAGTACAGATGCCATAGTAGAAGGAAATGAAACAATAGAGGCGACTATCAATACTTTATCTAATGCAATAGAAAGTGGAGGAGCTGGAACGCAACAGGTAGATTTTACAATTCAGAATGATGATGCAGCAACAATAGCCATTAATGATGTAGCAGTAACAGAAGGCAATTCCGGATCCACAACTATGACCTTTACCGCAACACTAACCGGTGATGTTGATCAGTCGGTGACAGTGGATTATGCAACAAGTGATGGAAGTGCTACAACAGCAGATTCAGATTACAATTCATCCACGGGAACGTTAACCTTTGATGGAAATGATGGAGAGCAGGAGACATTTACCGTCACAGTTAATGGAGACTCCAAATCAGAAACAAATGAGACACTTACCTCGACTTTAAGCAACATAGGTGCAGGAGGGAAAGATGTTACATTTTCAGATGCCACAGGTCAGGGGACAATCAATAATGACGATGCAGATCCAACTATTAGCATAGATGATGTAGCAGTTACTGAAGGCAATTCAGGAACCACAACAGCAAGCTTCACAGTAAGTCTAAGTGCTGCCTCAGGAAAGACAATCACCGTAGATTACGCAACATCTGATAACACCGCGACTACAGCAGATGGAGATTATGACCAGGAAACCACCACCACCTTAACCCTCAATCCAGGCGAAACTTCTAAATCCGTAGATATTACTGTAAATGGAGATAGCGATAATGAACCTGACGAAACTTATTTTGTTGATTTATCAAATCCTGTAAATGCAACTATTTCGGATAATCAGGGAGAAGGTACAATTACGAATGATGACAATGCGGGAGCACCATGTAGCATTGGTAATAATGATATTAGTAATACTTCCACACTAAATGGTCTTCTTGGTCAAAGTTTTGTTGCTACTTGTGGAGGAAGTCTTCAAAATGTAAAAGTATTAGCTACCGCAAGTAATGCCGGACTCACACTTGGTGTATTCGAAGGTGATGGGACAGGCGGCACATTATTAGGATCAGTATCCTCAATCAGCTTCTCAGCATCCGCAAATCTTACCGACTATAAAACGATCGATCTTTCTGGTCAAGGGATTACCCTTACCAGTGGTGACACATACACATTTGCATTTACTTCAGGTAGCCCACAATCAATTGTATATGATGCCAATGCCAGCTACACTGACGGACAACTATACTTCAATGGCTTCCCTGTATCAGGATTTGATATGGTATTTGAGGTTGAGACACTTTCAACAGATCCACAATTAAGCTTATATGCATCTACTACAACCGGAGCATCAGATGATGAAGATGGAGGTCAGGTTTATTTGGTAGGGGAACTTACCGGGACTTCAGCTTCAGATGTAGATATCACATTCACTTATGGAGGAACCGCAACTATATCGACAGACTACACAGCATCCACATCACTTACGATCACGGCTGGTGATTTAAAGGATAGCGTATTAATTACCTATAGTACAGATGCCATAGTAGAAGGAAATGAAACAATTGAGGCGACTATCAATACTTTATCTAATGCAATAGAAAGTGGAGGAGCCGGAACACAGCAAGTAGATTTCACCATTCAGAATGATGATGCAGCTACAATAGCCATTAATGATGTAGCAGTAACAGAAGGCAATTCCGGATCCACAACTATGACCTTTACCGCAACATTAACAGGAGACGTTGATCAGTCGGTGACAGTGGATTATGCAACAAGTGATGGTAGTGGCACAACAGCAGATTCAGATTATAACTCAGCAACAGGAACATTAACCTTTGACGGGAATGACGGAGAGCAGGAGACCTTTAATGTAACGGTGAATGGAGACTCCAAATCAGAAATCAACGAGACACTAACAGCCTCCTTAAGCAATATAGGAGCTGGAGGTAAAGATGTTACATTTTCAGATGCCACAGGTCAGGGAACAATCAATAATGATGATACAGATCCAACCATTGGTATTGACGATGTAGCAGTAACAGAAGGCAATTCAGGATCAACAACCGCAAGCTTTACAGTAAGTCTAAGTGCCGCCTCTGGAAAGACAATCACTGTAGATTATGCAACATCTGATAACACCGCGACTGCAGCAGACGGAGATTACGATCAGGAAACCACCACTACAATAACCTTCAACCCAGGCGAGACTTCTAAATCAGTCGACATCACTATAAACGGAGACACCAAAGATGAAGCTAATGAGACTTTCAATGTTGATTTAAGTAACCCAACGAATGCAACAATCTCCGATAACCAAGGAGTTGGCACAATCAACAACGACGATACCGCTCCAACGATAAGCATAGATGATGTAGCGGTAACAGAAGGCAATTCAGGATCAACAACCGCAAGCTTTACAGTAAGTCTAAGTGCCGCCTCTGGAAAGACAATCACTGTAGATTATGCAACATCTGATAACACCGCGACTGCAGCAGACGGAGATTACGATCAGGAAACCACCACTACAATAACCTTCAACCCAGGCGAGACTTCTAAATCAGTCGACATCACTATAAATGGAGACACCAAAGATGAAGCTAATGAGACATTCAATGTTGATTTAAGTAACCCAACGAATGCAACAATCTCTGATAACCAAGGAGTTGGCACAATCAACAACGACGATACCGCTCCAACGATCAGCATAGATGATGTAGCAGTAACAGAAGGCAATTCAGGAACAACAACCGCAAGCTTTACAGTAAGTCTAAGTGCTGCCTCTGGCAAAACGATCACAGTAGATTATGCTACTTCTGATAACACTGCGACAACCGCAGATGGAGATTACGATCAGGAAACAACTACTACATTAACCTTCAATCCAGGTGAGACTTCTAAGTCAGTCGATATCACTGTAAACGGAGATACCAAAGATGAAGCTAATGAGACATTCAATGTAGATCTAAGCAATCCAACGAACGCAACAATCTCCGATAATCAAGGAGTTGGCACAATCAACAACAACGATACCGCTCCAACGATCAGCATAGATGATGTAGCAGTAACAGAAGGCAATTCAGGAACCACAACAGCAAGCTTCACAGTAAGTCTAATTGCCGCCTCAGGAAAGACAATCACTGTCGATTACGCAACATCTGATAATACTGCGACAACTGCAGATGGAGATTATGATCAAGAAACTACCACGACTTTAACCTTCAATCCAGGCGAGACTTCAAAATCGGTAGACATCACTGTAAATGGAGATGTAAAGGATGAAGCTAATGAAACATTCAATGTAGATCTAAGCAATCCAACAAACGCAACGATCTCAGATAATCAAGGAACAGGAACAATCAACAATGACGATACCGCTCCAACGATCAGCATAGATGATGTAGCGCTAACAGAAGGCAATTCAGGGACTACAACTGCAAGTTTTACTGTAAGTCTTAGTGCAGCCTCAGGAAAGACAATCACCGTAGATTACGCAACATCCGATAACACTGCAACTACGGCAGACGGAGATTACGATCAAGTAACTACCACTACATTAACCTTCAATCCAGGTGAGACATCAAAATCAGTCGATATCACTGTAAATGGAGATGCAAAGGATGAAGTTAACGAGACATTCAATTTAGACCTAAATAACCCAACAAACGCAACAATCTCAGATAATCAAGGAACAGGAACAATCAACAATGACGATACCGCTCCAACGATCAGCATAGATAATGTAGCAGTAACAGAAGGAAACTCAGGAACTACCACCGCAAGTTTCACAGTAAGCCTAAATACAATTTCTGGAAAGATAATTACTGTAGATTATGCCACAGGAGATAATATTGCGACAGTAACTGATAGTGATTATAACGCAATTGGTACGACTACTTTGACTTTTAATCCAGGCGAAACCAGCAAGACGGTGGATGTTACTGTAAATGGAGACACAAAGGATGAAGTGAATGAAAGCTTTCATGTGGATCTAACCAATCCAACCAATGCAACTATTTCGGATGGTCGAGGTGTGGGATTGATTAATAATGATGATACCGCTCCAGCCATCAGCATAGATGATGTAGCAGTTACAGAGGGTAATTCAGGTGCAACAGTAGCAAGCTTCACAGTCAGTTTAGATGCGGCATCAGGCAAAACGATTTCTGTTGAATATGAAACTAATGATAATTTAGCTACCACTTCGGACGGGGATTATGATGCTATTAGTGCAACAATTCTTACTTTCAACCCAGGGGAAACCAGCAAAACTGTTGACGTAACTGTTAACGGAGATACTAAGGATGAAGTAAATGAAAGCTTTCATGTAGATCTAACCAATCCAACTAATGCAACTATTTCGGATGGTCGTGGTATTGGTTTGATAAATGACGATGATGCAGCTCCTCTTTTAAGTATAAACGATATAGTTGTAACTGAAGGTAATACTGGTACTACGACTGCAACATTTACAGTTTCATTAAATATTGCTTCCGGTAAAACAATTACTTTCGATTATGTGACAGTTGATAATTCTGCGACCGTGGCGGATGGAGATTATAATCAAATTACCACAACTCCACTTACTTTAAACCCGGGAGAAACAAGTTTGACAATTGATGTTCAGGTAAATGGCGACACAGATTCAGAATCAGATGAATTGTTTTTAGTTACATTAAGTAATTCAAACAATGCATCGATCAATGATAATCAAGGAGAATGTACGATTTTAGATGATGATACGGTACCATCAATTATTATTGGAGATGCCATGGTCACAGAAGGTAATGCAGGTACTGTAACTGCTTCTTTTAATGTTTCATTAGACTTTGCCTTCGGTAGTGCTGTCACAGTTGATTACTCTACTTCAGATAATACAGCGACCACAGCTGATAGTGATTATGACGCAATCACAACTACTACATTAACATTCAATCCTGGAGAGACATCCAAAACAGTATCGGTGACAGTAAATGGAGATAGCAAAGATGAGGATGATGAGTCATTCTTTGTTGATCTAAGTAATCCAACAAATGCAACGATCACCGATAACCAAGGAGAGGGAACCATCACGAACGATGATGCGGCTCCTGGAATTAGCATTGATGATGTAACCGTATCAGAAGGGAACTCAGGTACAGTTACTGCAAACTTCACAGTAAGCCTGGATGCTGCTTCAGGAAAGATCATAACAGTTGATTATTCAACATCAGATAATACAGCGACTACATCTGATAGTGATTATGACGCAATTGCAACTACTACATTAACCTTCAATCCCGGAGAAACTTCTAAAACAGTATCGGTGACAGTAAATGGAGATGGCAAAGACGAGAATGATGAGTCATTCTTCGTTGATCTGAGTAATCCAACAAATGCAACGATCACCGATAACCAGGGAGAGGGATCCATCACGAATGATGATTCAGTCCCAACTATTAGCATTGATGACGTCACGGTAACAGAAGGGAACTCAGGTACAGTCACTGCAAACTTTACAGTAACTTTAGATGCAGCTTCAGGTAAGACCATAACAGTTGATTATTCTACATCAGATAATACGGCAACCACATCTGATAGTGATTATGATGCAATTGCAACCACCACATTAACATTCAATCCCGGAGAAACTTCTAAAACAGTATCGGTGACAGTAAATGGAGATGGCAAAGACGAGGATGATGAGACATTCTTTGTAGACCTAAGTAATCCCACAAATGCAACGATCACCGATAACCAAGGAGAGGGAACTATCACAAATGATGACACAGCACCAGCAATTAGTATTGATGACGTCACGGTAACAGAAGGGAACTCAGGTACAGTTACTGTTGACTTCACAGTAAGCCTGGATGCTGCTTCAGGAAAGATCATAACAGTTGATTATTCTACATCAGATAATACAGCGACCACATCTGATAGTGATTATGATGCAATTGCAACTACTACATTAACCTTCAATCCCGGAGAAACTTCTAAAACAGTATCGGTGACAGTAAATGGAGATGGCAAAGACGAGAATGATGAGTCATTCTTCGTTGATCTGAGTAATCCAACAAATGCAACGATCACCGATAACCAAGGCGAGGGATCCATCACGAATGATGATTCAGTCCCAGCTATTAGCATTGATGATGTAACCGTAACAGAAGGTAACTCAGGTACAGTCACTGCAAACTTCACAGTAACTTTAGATGCAGCTTCAGGAAAGACCATTGCAGTTGATTATTCAACATCAGATAATACAGCTACAGATGCGGATGGAGATTATGATGCAATTGCCACTACAACATTATCATTCAATCCAGGTGAGACTGCTAAAACAGTATCGGTTACCGTAAATGGAGATATCAAAGACGAGGATGATGAGTCATTCTTCGTTGATTTAAGTAATCCAACAAATGCAACGATCACAGATAACCAAGGCCAGGCAACCATTACAAATGATGATTCTGGCCCAGGCATTAGTATTGATGATGTGAAAGTAACAGAGGGGAACTCAGGAACAGTCACTGCAGACTTCACCGTAAGTCTGGATGCCGCTTCAGGTAAGACCATCACGGTGGATTATTCTACTTCAGATAATACAGCGACCATAGCTGATGGTGATTACAATGTGATTGCCACTACTACATTAACCTTCAATCCTGGAGAAACTTCCAAGTCATTTAGTGTTACAGTAAATGGGGATTTGAATGTTGAAAATGATGAATCATTCTTTGTTGATCTAACAAATGCTGTTAATGCATCCATCTCCGATAATCAGGGGATTGGAACAATCTCAAATGATGAGTCCGGACCTCAAATTGCAATTGGAGATGCTACAGTAACTGAAGGCAATACAGGTTCAGTTAGTGCAATATTTACTGTGACTTTAGATGCTTCATCTGCAAGTACAATTACAGTAGACTATACTACATCAGACAATACAGCATCTTCAGTAAATGGAGATTATGACCAGTTAAGTACTACTACATTGACATTTAACCCGGGAGAAACATCTCAATCAATTGAAGTATTCGTCAATGGAGATTTACTAGATGAAGAAGATGAATCATTCTTTGTAGACCTTTCAAATGCTTCGAATGCCACCATTGTGGATAATCAAGCCGAGGGAACAATAACCGATGATGATGATACTCCTTCAATTAGCATTGATGATGTGGTGGTTACTGAAGGTAATTCTGGCACTACTACTGCGACATTTACAATAAGCTTGGATTCCGAGTCTGGGAAAAGTGTATCTGTAGATTATACTACATCTGATAATACCGCAACTAGCGTTGATGCTGATTACGATCAAATCGGGACCACAACTTTAACCTTTGCAGCTGGTGAGACTTCCAAGACGATTGATGTCACAATTAATGGAGATGAGACTGAAGAATCCGATGAATCCTTCTTTATAGAACTAACAAATGCAGTAAACGCTTCAATTGCCGATAACCAAGGTGAAGCTACCATTGAGGATGATGATGCACCTGCTTTACCTGAGCTTTCTATTTCCGATGTTTCTGTTACAGAGGGTTCTGGTGTTGTGACGATTAATGTCAATTTAAGTGCGGTTTCTACAGATGATGTAACGGTAGATTATACAAGTGCTACAAATACTGCAGAAGACCAGGATTTTGTTTCTGGTTCTGGTTCATTGACCATTTTGGCCGGAGAAACGTCAGCAAGCTTTGAAGTAACCATAAATAATGATGATACTGTTGAAATAGATGAATCATTCTTCATAAATCTTTCAAATGTGGTAAACGCTACCATTATTGATTCACAGGCAGAGATTACAATTGAAAATGATGATTCTGCTGAATTGAGTATTTCAGATTCAAGCATTGAGGAAGGTGATGAGTCTTCCAATATGGCATCTTTTGTGATCACACTTTCAAACCCGAGTGATTTTACGGTGGAAGTTGATGTGCAAAGTGTAGAAGGGTCAGCTAATTCTGGTACAGATTACATAACCTTCAATTCTCAAACAATCACTTTTGAACCAGGAGAAACTTCAAAGAATATCGAGGTTGAAGTAAATGGAGATTTAGTTGTTGAATCTGATGAAACATTTACTATTGAGCTTTCAAATTCTGTTAATGCTACCATTGCAGACAACTCAGGAACAGGGACTATCGAGGATGACGATATAGCTTCAATAGGAATTGTGGCTGATATTGATGGAGAGGAAGGTACGTCTAATGGCCAGATTACAATATTTAGTGATAGAATATTTGAAGAAGATGTTACGATAGAATATGAATTAGGTGGTACAGCGGTAGTTGGTGAAGATTTTGAGGACTTTGGTTCATCTGTAATTCTCCCAAAAAATGCTATTACTGTTTCAATTCCTATCACCATTTTAGAAGATAACATTGTTGAGGAGACTGAAACCATAGTCATTACCTTGTTATCCACAAATAATTCAAAGGCAAACATTGGATCAAGTTCTGCAGATGAATTAGCAATTATCGACAATGATTCGAACCCAATTATAACTGCAGCTTCTTTCTCCATCGCGGAGAATACTTCCAATGGAACATCTGTTGGGACGCTTACAGCCTCCGACGATTCTGGAACTTCTTTTAGTGGTTGGGAAATTATAGGAGGGAATAGCGATCAAGATTCAGATAACGAATTGCCGTTCAGTATAAATGCTTCAACAGGAGAGATTTTAGTAAATGATAGTGATGATCTTGATAGGGAGTCAATTTCTGAGTTTGACCTGGAAGTGATTGTAAGTGATGGTGACAATGAAAGTTCAAGTGCAGTTATCTCAATTAGCATATCAGATGTAAATGATGTCAATCCAATCATTACTGCAGGTCAGTCATTCACGATTGCAGAAAATCAGGCAAGTGCTTCAAGTCTTGGATTCCTACTAGCAACAGACGGTGATATTACCGAAACAACCTTTACCGATTGGGAGATTATTAATGGAAATGACTTAAACATATTCTCGCTTTCAGGATCAACTGGTGAACTATTTATATCCAGTAATGTAAATCTAGACTTTGAAAATAATACCAGTCACACGCTTGAGATCTCAGTACAAGATGGAGAGAATACAAGTGAAACAGAAACAGTATTGATTACAGTAACCAATGTTAATGACAACAATCCAATAGCAATTGGAGAATCTTATACACTCAATGAAGATGAAGATCTTACTATCTCATCTCCTGGCCTGTTAGAAAATGATTCAGATTTCGATGGGGATGATTTGGAGGCTGTTTTAGTGACTACTGTAAGTAATGGAACACTAAATCTGAATGCAGATGGTTCATTCTATTATTTGCCAAACCCTGATTTTAATGGTACTGATTCCTTTGTTTACACTGCAAACGATGGTGGAAATAATTCTGAGGAAACAACTGTAGAAATCACTGTAAGTCCTATTAATGATAGCCCAACAATAACATCAATCGCGGATATCACTGCCTCAGAGAATCAAGTAGTCGGTCCAATTAATTTCACTTTGAGTGACGTTGATCATGCAGCAAGTGAATTGATAGTTGAAATAAGCGCAGATAATAATAATGTCTTTACTTCTGAAAATGTTGTCTTATCAGGTGAGGGATTTGACAAAACACTTACATTAACTCCAACTGACTTTGCATCTGGAGTGACAGTATTTACGATAGATGTAACCGATGGTGATTTTGAGATCTCTGAGTCGTTCACAGTTACTGTAACTAATGACATTACTGCTCCAACCGACATTATTTTGGATGTTACAGAAATTGATGAAGATGTTGCCGTAGGTTTTGTAATTGGCACTATTCAAACAGAAGACACTGATTTGAATGATGAACATATCTACACATTGGTTGAAGGTACCGGAGATGACAACAACAGTCAGTTTGAAATAGACGGTAACGAACTTCAAGTGGCTCAGCCGCTAGATTTTGAAGAAAATGAATTTGTATCAATCAGAATTAAAACCACAGACCTTTCCGGTTTGACCTTCGAAAAGGTTTTTGAATTCGACATTATCCCAAATCCGGAGTTGGAACTTGATATTCCTACCACATTTACTCCAAATGGCGATATGATAAACGACACTTGGGATATTGACAATATCTTAATTCACCAAGATGCAAAGGTCACGGTGTTTAGCACAGAAGGAACCAGAGTATTTGAGTCAATAGGATATGAGGTTCCTTGGGATGGAACTTATCAGGGCAATGAATTGCCTGTAGGAACATACTACTACATCATTGAATTAAGTGGTAGCAATCTAAGACAGTATAAAGGATTTGTAATGATTTTAAAATAATCCAAAATGAAAAAGCCAGCTATAATATTAACTGTATTCTTTTCCATGATTTCTATGAGTACGATAGGTCAGGGAAGGATTCTTACAAGTCAATATTTCCAGAATCTACCTGCATACTCTCCTGCCTTCACTGGAGCCAATGATTTTTTGGATATAAGAATGGGATATAGAAGTCAGTGGAGTGGGTTTGAGGGAGCTCCTCAACTGGGATATATCAGCGGATATGCAGCCTTACATGGGCTTGGCAAGATAGATGAGGATAATAAAGGAGTAAAAAGCCAGAAGTTTTTTCCTGGAGAAAGTTCAAAACTTGGTGTTGGTGGTTATGTCCAACTCGACGAACAAGGTCCTATTTCTCAGTTGGAAGCAATGGGTAACTTCGCAGTTCACATCAGGTTTGTTGGGAATAAATATCTATCTCTAGGAACTTCATTGGGGATATTTAACTCTTCAATTGATTTAGCTCGTCTTACAGCAAGAGATGCTGAGAATGATCCAGTTTATCAGGCTTTTGTGGAAAGTGCAGGATCTAATACTTTCTTCAATCTGAATGCAAGTTTGGGTTTTTATTCAGATAATTTTTTTGTCAGTTATGGAATGATGCAATTAGCAAATCAGATGGTTTCTGGAAACGAATTGCTGAAGGATGATGGAGTAGTAAGACACAATGTTCTGGCAGGGGTAAACTCTCATTTGGGAGACAAATTGGAATTAATGTCAACCGTTTTTTACAGAGCCGAAAAGAACTTACCTGCTAGTTTCGATCTTGGTATAAGAGCCAGATATAAGAAAAACCTTACAGCAGGGGTAGCATACAGAAATGATGATACAGTAATCACAATGTTTGGTGTGAGCTTCAGTGAAATGATCAGGCTTAATTACTCTTATGAATACAAAACAGCCAATTTCACAAACTTCAATCACTCAAGTCATGAACTTGTTCTAGGAATTAGACTTATGAATAATGGTGGTAAGGATTACGCTATTTGGTAGTTTGAGAATCGGCTTCTCGTAATCCAACCTTTTCCAGATCTCTCCAGAAGTCAGGGTAAGACTTATTCACTACTTCTCGTTCTTCAATCAATAAATTGAAATCAAGACTAAGAGGTGCAAAAGCCATTGCCATTCTGTGATCTTCATAGGTTTCGATTACAATCTCATTGGACTGATCGAATGCTCCAGGTTCAAGAGTCCAAACACCTTCATCTTCAATCAGCTTAGCTCCGAATTTTGAAAGTTCATTCTGCATCGCAGCAATACGATCAGTTTCCTTGATTTTTAGACTTTCAAGACCAGTCATTGATAACTTAATTCCTTTTATAGCAGCACAAGCCATTACAGTTTGAGCAAGGTCTGGGCAACTTCGGAAGTCAATGAACATGCCTTCTGATAGCTTATTAGTTTTGGTTAAATGAACACCTTCTTCAGAGAATTCACTTTTTACACCAAAATGCTCCATAATAGAAGCGATTTCCTGATCTCCCTGAGTAGAATTCTCTCTTAATCCCAAAAGCTTTAAATCTACATCATCGCTCAATGCCGCAAGACTATACCAGTAACTGGCCCCAGACCAATCTGACTCTATTGTATAATTATTTGACTCATATTTTTGCGGAGCTATTTTAATTACCTGACCACTCCAGTCATGATCAACACCAAAGTGTTTCATTAAAGCAAGAGTCATTTCAATATATGGCCTGCTATAAATTTCTCCTTCAAGTACGATCTCTAAACCCTTTGGAAGGGTAGGAGCAATCATTAAAAGTGCAGAGATGTATTGGCTACTGATATTTCCAGGAATGGTTAAGGTATCAGCCTTTTGATCTTGAAGTGGAGTAATTGAGTGAGGAGGATATCCTTCATTTTTTAAATATTCAGCATGAGCTCCAAGTTCAACCAATGCATCTGCCAATAGTTTGATAGGTCTTTGTTGCATTCTTGGAGTACCCGTTAAAATACGCTTTTTAGGGCCTACAGCACTATATGCAGTCAAAAACCTCATTGTTGTTCCGGCATCTAGCACATCCAATGTTTCTTCGTCACTCCCCAAAAGACGCTGCATGGTGTCAGTGTCACGGGCGTTTGATAGGTTGTGTAATTTTGAAATATTACCGGAAAGAGCATTGATAATTAAAGCTCTGTTGCTTTCACTTTTACTGGCATTTAGCTTGATCTCGCCTTTGATGTTTCTTGTTTCAGCTACTAATCGAATATCCAACTTCTAAAATCTTTAAGAGTGCGAAAAATTTCACTTGTTTGTATAACAAACCATTCCAACCATTCGTGTGTTATTATAGTCTATTAGAAACAAACTTAAATACACACATATGAAAAAAGGATTAATAACATCATTTTTGGCTACTGCAATTGTGGGTGCACTTGCATTCTTCTTCAATGCTCCTAAAAAAATCGTTAAAAGCAAAGACAAGACTTATAAAAATAAATTCTTGACTCAAAAAGAAGATCCAAACAATCTGTTTATTTAAGCAGGCTATTGAAGTAAAACATACTGTCTAAAACCAAAGCTGTCTCAGGTTGATAATCAAAACCGCAATCACCAATTTTCCTTAACAAACTATAATTAACCTTTCCACTGGCATTCTTTTTGTCTTGCCCGGTGAGTTTAATTATTGGATCGAAGAGTTTTTCATCTATTGCTGAAGGTTCGTAGATTTTAATTAAGTAATTACTTATGTCTTCAAGTTCTTCGCCAGATAGACCTGCAAACTTGTGGCTGAGGAATGCTTCCATGATCATTCCAACAGCTATTGCTTCTCCATGAAGTAATCTATTTTCTGTTTCAAGGAAGTAAGTTTCTACAGCATGTCCTAAAGTATGGCCGAAGTTTAAAATTTTTCTGAGACCATTTTCACGTGGGTCTTCCGCCACCACTTTGCCCTTTATTCCAATAGAATGATGAATCACTTCCATCCAGGATTGAGACTTATGGTCACTTGAGGAAACAGATTTCCAATAATCTGCATCAGCAATTAGTCCGTGTTTGATGACCTCAGCAAACCCAGATCTCAATTCACGATTTGAAAGTGTTTCAATTAATTTTGGGAATACAATAACTCTTTTTGGGTCCTGGAATACACCGATATGGTTCTTGAATCCATTAAAATCAATTCCCAATTTTCCACCAATACTGGCGTCAACTTGTGATAACAATGTAGATGGTATATTGATAAAATCCATTCCTCTTTTATACGTAGAGGCCACAAATCCACCCATATCACCAATTACTCCACCCCCCAAATTGATCACAAGATCTCTACGGCCAAATTGAGCATCAGTGAGATATTCCCAAATTTGAGTGCATGTACCAAGGTGCTTTTGCTCCTCGCCACTTTTGATTTTTATAAGCCAATGTTCTGGCAGATAATCAAGGACAAGAGGGAGGCAATGTTGCTCCGTATTCTCATCTACGATCACTGCAATTTTCTGGTAGTTGTTTTGGGTAAAAAATGTTGTCAGCTCGGATTGAATATCATTGGTAACAATGACACTTTCTGGAATCATTAATTCTCTGATTTTAAACCTCTTTAATATACTTCTGTTTTATATCTTTGCACGCATTTAGAATACCATGACAGAAACCCAAGAAATTACGTTTGATGATACTGCCATAGCGTTTAGGTCCAAATCTGACAAAGCGCTTAAAAGGATGCATTTATTATTTAGGGTAATAAATAATCCCTGGCTGGTAAAGATAGGTACAACTTTATCAATATGGGCAATGAATTTAAGGTTGCCTGTAAAAGGTTTAATAAAGGCCACAGTCTATAAACAGTTTGTAGGTGGAGAATCCGTCTATGATTGTGAGGAGGCTATTGATGACCTGGGAGCGTCAGGTATCAAAACAATCCTTGATTATTCTGTTGAAGGTCAGGGAGATGAGGCTGGTTTCGAAATGACTAAGCAAGAAATGTTTAGAATTATCGAGATCACTAAGACTGCCAGATTTATTCCTTTTTGTGTGATGAAGCTAACCGGACTAGGAAGCTTCGCCATGATGGAAAAGATTCAGGCAGGTGAAGAATTAGGTGAAGAAGAGAAGCAGGCTTTTGACAGATTTAAAGAAAGAGTATTGGATATCTGTCAGAAAGTTTCTGATATAGATTCAAGGTTGCTGATAGATGCTGAGGAAAGCTGGATTCAAAATGTTATTGATGATATCACATATGAAATGATGGAGAAATTCAATAAGAAGAGGCCAGTAATCTACAATACCTATCAGATGTACAGGAATGATATGTATGCAAACCTTGTTGAGGCCCACAGACAGGCGACCGAAAAAGGGTACTACCTGGGAGCTAAGTTGGTAAGAGGTGCTTACATGGAAAAGGAGAGAGCAAGAGCTGAGGAGATGGGGTATCCTAGTCCAATAAATGCAACAAAAGCAGATTCAGATGCAGATTTCAACAAAGGGATTGAATTCTGTGTTCAGAACATAAAAACAACTGGCCTTGTGGCAGGTACTCATAATGAAAACAGCAGTGGAATGCTGGCTTCATTGATGAATCAACATGGATTAAGTGCAAATGATGAAAGAATATTCTTTGCTCAGCTTTACGGAATGAGTGATAACATTTCTTACATCCTTGCTGAGAAAGGCTTTAACGTAGCTAAATATGTGCCTTATGGACCAGTAAGGAAAGTGATGCCATATTTATCCAGAAGAGCTGATGAAAATACTTCTATTGCTGGTCAGAGTAGTAGAGAGTTTAAGTTGATTACAACAGAGATAAAAAGAAGAAAAACAATAAATAATTCTAAGTAGAAGATGCAATTAAGCGAACAGGAGATTCAAAGAAGAAATACCAGAGAAGAGCTGATGAAAATGGGTATTGATCCATATCCAGCTGCTTTATTTCCGGTAAACGTAACAGCGGACGATATTACTCGAAACTACGAGAAACGAAAGACTGATTACAAGAATATCTCCATTGCCGGTAGAATCATGAGTCGTAGGATTATGGGATCTGCCTCTTTTGCTGAGATTCAAGACAGCACTGGCAGGATTCAAATCTATTTGAGGAGAGATGATATCTGTCCTGATGAAGATAAAACAATGTATAACACCGTATTCAAGAAGATGATGGATATCGGTGATATTGTTGGTGTGCACGGATATGTTTTTACTACTCAGACTGGAGAGATTTCAATCCATGTTACTTCAATCAAGTTGCTTTCAAAGTCTTTAAAACCTCTTCCAATTGTAAAGGAAACTGTAGATGAGGAAGGCAATAAAGTGACTCATGATGCCTTTTCTGATCCTGAATTAAGATATAGACAGAGGTACCTGGATTTAATAGTGAACCCTCAGGTAAAAGATACTTTTATCAAAAGAACCAAAATGGTTAATACGATGAGAGACTATTTGGCTGATAGAGGTTATTATGAGGTTGAGACTCCAATACTACAAGCAATTGCAGGAGGTGCAGCGGCTAAGCCTTTTGTGACTCATCACAATGCGTTAGATATTCCTCTTTACATGAGAATTGCCAATGAATTATATCTCAAAAGATTAATCGTAGGTGGTTTTGATGGAGTATTTGAATTCTCTAAAGATTTCAGAAACGAAGGAATGTCAAGATTCCACAATCCAGAATTTACTCAGGTTGAGCTTTATGTGGCTTACAAAGACTATGAGTGGATGATGGACTTAACTGAAGAAATGCTTGAGAAAGTAGCTAATAAACTTCATGGGCAATCAGAGGTGCAGGTAGGTGAACACCTGATTGATTTCAAAAGACCTTGGCCTAGATACACAATGTTTGAGGCAATTGAGAAATTCACTGGAATCGATATTTCTGAAATGGATGAAACTGAGTTGAGAGCTACAGCGGAAAAACTTAATGTGCCTATTGATGAAACGATGGGTAAAGGAAAGTTGATTGATGAGATCTTTGGTGAGCACTGTGAGCCGAAACTAATTCAGCCTACTTTTATCACGGATTACCCAGTTGAGATGTCTCCATTGACAAAGAAGCACAGAGATAAAGAAGGTCTGGTAGAAAGATTTGAAGTAATCTGTAATGGTAAGGAGATCGCAAATGCATACAGTGAGCTTAATGATCCAGTAGATCAGAGAGAAAGATTTGAGTCTCAGCTTGAGCTAGCTAAAAGAGGTGACGAAGAGGCAATGGAACTTGACGAGGATTTCTTAAGAGCCCTTGAATATGGAATGCCTCCTACAGCAGGGATCGGAATTGGTATAGATAGATTATCTATGATCATGACCAATTCAAATTCAATTCAGGATGTGCTGTTTTTCCCTCAGATGAAGCCTGAGAAGAAGGTGCAGTATGCCACAAACGCTGAATATACTTCAGTCGGTATCAGAGAAGAATTGATTCCTATCGTACAAAAATTAGGCTTATTAACAATTGAACAGATTAAAGAAGCAGTTCCTTCTAAACTTCACAATGACGTTTGTGGAATGAGAAAGAAAATGAAGCTTAAGGAAGTTAAGAATCCTACTCTTGAAGAAGTTCAGGGTTGGATAGAAGCTTAATTCTTACACAGAATTATATTGAAAGGAATTCCGGAAACGGGATTCCTTTTTTATTGGAAGAAATCGAAGAAGTTTCTTCGTTTCTCTAGTTTCAAATCTTTCAATATTGGGGCACGCACTCTCAAGGTCACATTAAATGACTGGAATCTTCCGAAAGGTACCCAACCAAAGTCTAATACCCAACAGTGTAGGTCTCTATTCACACCAATACGGGTGGTCGTAAAGGTGTTTTCTTCAAAATCGTAGTTGGAGGTGAAATTGATTTTAGTCTTCTTGGTGATGCTCAGATTACCACTGAAGCTCATGGTTTGATTTATGTTGGCATCCTGAAACCCTGTTTTTGAGCGGTTTATTTGATATCTCACGCTAAGATTCCATGGTATGTTGAAATCCACGTATTCATTAGGATTTGCATTTATATATTCCAATTCTTCCGGAGTACCCTGGTCACTGGTAAAGTTAGTAGGGTCAAACTGCCCTTGCCGACCGTAATCGCTAGAGTTTTCTTCGGATTCCTTTTTGGTGCCTTTCGGCTTTAAATTGAAAGAGATGTTGGCTGTCACATTCTTTAATTTACCAATACCATTACCAGTATTCCATGCGAATTGATCTATTCTCCTCTGATCCACGGTTCTGGATCCATCCTCATTTTCCACTTCTGAGATCAATAGGTAATTATATGGATCAAATGCGCCACTCAACGCAACACTTACGGCATTTTTGAATAATGATGTCCTGGCATTCCACCTAATATCTCCAAGTTTGAAGGAGTCGGCAGCAAAGTTGTATGCGGAGGTAAATGATAGGTTGTCAAAGATTTTGACTTTGGTAAATTCATTGACGGTATCCTTTTTGGACCTGACTTTCATTTCAATGTTATTCCGTAGGGATATGGACATACTTTTACTTTCTCCTCCATCCGGTGCTCCATATAGAAACCTGTTGAAATTTGATAAAGTAGTAGTGTTTCCTTCATTGTCAGATTGTACTTCAGTAGTGTAGTCATCTCTCTGATCTGGTCTGTAGCTAAATGAGATACTTGGCTGTAACACATGCCTGATCGCTTGAATGTTTTTACCATTCACATTAACCATACCGTAAATTGTAGTATTCACTCCGGCTGACAAACTGAATGTATTTAACCTCTGGAATTGATTCACAGTATCAATATTGATAAGCTCCAATGCTGAATCATACTCATACTCCAACTTTTGGAAGTACCATATCTCTTCGTAATTCACACTCGGGCTCACAGTGAAGTACTTAAGCATGTTAAATGACGTGGTTATTGGAATGGTATGTCTACCACCAAACTTTCCTCTTCTGAAAATCTCACCTAAATCATCCTGGAAAGAAAGTGTATCCGCTGATTCTGATTCCTGAACAAACGTACTTCCTAAACCGGAGGTAGAAGGAATATTTGTAATATCGTTTTTCGCACTGAAAGCGTGACTTAAACTGATCTTACCAAATGGGTTTTTGGAACTCTTAAACCAGTTTTTGAAAGGATAAATCCTGTTCATATTCAATGTCATTTCTGGTAAAGTCATATCAATTTTACCAGTCGATACATTTTGTCTGTGTCTCAAATTCATAGACATATTCCAAGGTGTACCTTGAAAAGTCTTTCTATAACCAACATTTGAGGTGAATTGAGAATTAATATTTCTGTTAAAGTTTTGATTGACCTGATTGTTATTCTGGTTATAGGTTGTTGAACCAAGGTTAACTGAAGCTGAGAATGAACTTGTTCCGGTAGTTTGTGGAGAATGATTCCATCTAATCCAATAATCATTGGTCTGCAAGGGGTCTTCTATAGCATCTGAAAGACTTCTATTGTAAGAGAAGCTGAATGAACCATTGAAATGATATCTCCAACGATAATTACTAACTGCTCGGAACCCAAATCCTCCTTTACTATATATATCTCCTGTAAGTCTTAAATCTGCGTATTCACTGATGTCAAAATAATAACCACCATCTCTCAGGAAGAAACCTCTCACTCGTTCCTCACCATAAGACGGAACAATTATTCCAGATGATTTCTGTTTTGGCTGAGGGAACATTCCAAAAGGAAGCCATAAGAATGTAGGAATATCGCCAAACCTTAGATTGAAAGGTCCTGAAACTATTTTCTTCTTTGGAATTACTTTTAGAGCATTCGATTGAATATGAAAGTGAGGCTCGGCAAGATCACAAGTGGTGTACAAGGCTTCTCTAATGAATAACTCATCATTGTCATTCTTTTTCACCAACCTGCCGTGCATAAAGGCACCATCCTGCTCTGTAATCACACCAGTAATTACAGCCTTCCTTGTTTTGAAGTTGTAAGCTATTTCATCAGTTTCATAAACATCATTGTCATCCGTGAAAACCGGCTTACCTATTTTGTTACCAGCAGTATCAAGTAAATAGTTACTATGGATAGTTTTTGTAATCCAATTCACTTTTGTTCTTTCGGCTTCAAGCTTAATATCTCCATATTCTATTGATGATTCTCCATATAGGAAGATGTCTTGATTCTCTAGATCGAAGAAAATACTGTCCTTCGCATTATAGATCACAGTAGTCTCGATTTCACGAGATGGAGGAGGAGCTGACAAGGAGTCTGTTGCTAATGAATCTAATTCTACTGATAAAGAGTCTAAAATTGCTGGAATGGAATCTTGTCCGGAGATTAATAATTCTGGATTATTTATAAAGCTTTCAATTTCATTATTAGCATTGTTCGGGATAGTATCGGATAATATATTCCCATTCGATTCCGTTTTTAGTGTATCGGCTTGGTCCTGACTACAGACAAAATGATTAACAAATATTACAAATCCCAACAATACGAGATATCTCAACCTATACACCTGTTTTTAGTTTCTCAGAAAAATTCTCAAATTTGTGTAAAATTATCGCTTTATTAAAATATACAACCGGAACGTAATGAAAAATATTGCAATTGTAATTAGTTTTTCTTTGGTACTGGTATTTGGGTCCTTCAGCTCCTTGGGTTTGAAGAACTATAAGATCAAAACAATTGTCATTGATGCAGGTCACGGAGGGAAAGATCCAGGCACCAGCGGAATTGTTTCGAAGGAGAAAGATGTGGCTCTCTCTATAGCCCTTGAATTGGGTAGAATTATCAAAGAGAAGATGCCGGATGTTGAGGTCGTTTATACCAGAGATAAAGATACATACCCTACTCTTAGTCAGAGAGCAAATTTGGCTAATAAGAAGAATGCTGACCTTTTTGTTAGTATACATTGCAATGCAAATCCAAATCACAACATTTACGGAAGTGAGACTTATGTTATGGGGAATCATGTATCTGATGATAATTTGAAAGTTGCTCAGCGAGAGAACTCCGTTATTCTGAGAGAAGAAAATTATCAAGAGACCTATGATGGTTTTGATCCCAACTCACCTGAATCCTATATTCTATTCTCACTTTACCAAAGTGCATACCAGCAAAATAGTGTAAAGCTTGCGCAGAATATACAATATCAGTTCAAAAATCGCGTCAATAGAAAAAGTAGGGGAGTGAAGTCGGCTGGTTTCTTAGTGCTATGGAGAACAACAATGCCTAGTGTTTTAGTAGAAGTTGGATTCCTAAGTAACCAAAAAGAGGAAAAAGAGTTAAACGATAAGTTAAATCAAGTGTATATTGCCTCAGGAATTTACAGAGCGTTCAGAGATTATAAAACTGAGCTGGAAAACTGAGAATATTAACCAAATAATCGATCTTAAGCGTGTCAAATGAATTTAAAGTAGGGTTATTAGCCATAGTCGCAGGCGTTCTACTATACTTCGGCTTCAACTATCTGAAAGGAATTGACTTCTTTTCCAATACCAATAAATACTATGTGAAGTACGACCATATTGGTGGTCTTACTGTTTCCAATAACGTGATTGTATCCGGTTTAGCAGTTGGACGAGTAAGCGATATCATTCTGGATCAAAAGAAAGAAATAATTATTGTTGAGATCGATGTAAATAACTCTGTTACGGTGGGTAAGGGAGCTGAGGCTATTTTGGCAAATAGTGATATTCTCGGAGGAAAGGCTATTCAGCTTAATGCCGGTGATTTAACCAAACCTCTTGAAGCTGGAGATACGATTCAAGGAAAAATCGACGATGAACTTGCCAAACTAATTGAGAGTACAGAAGATGTTGCAGTTAGTTTGGGAGTAACAATAGGAGGAATTAATGAGATTCTTGCAGGCATGGAAGGAAGCGGTGAGAAAATCAAAAGTACCATTACAAGACTTGATCAAACTCTTGCAAGTGTAAATCATCTTATCAATGCAAACTCCAAAAATCTGGAGGTTACCATAAAAGAGACAAGAGTAACAGTTGAAGAGCTTAGAAAATCAATAAGTTCGATAAAGCCTATTGCTGATAAGACAAATACATTTCTTGATAGCCTTAATCAATTAGAAATGAAGAAGACTTTGGACAATGCTAATCAGTTATTGACCAAATTGACAGAAACAACAAGCTATATCAAAGACAACCAGGGTACGCTTGGAAAACTAATGTCTGAAGACAGCCTATACAATAACCTTAATCAATTATTGATTGATCTTGACAAGCTTACCAATCATTTCAATGAATATCCAAGAGATTTCATGAAGCCGCTCGGCAGAAAAAACAAAAAACTTAAAGGCAAGGATCAATAATAAAGGTATTTTTGGGCTTCAAATAACAACAACCCAAAAAACTATAATTGAATGGATCTGGAATTCAATAAAAACGAGGATTCGAATAAGCAATTAGTATTTCAACTCAAAAAAAGACTTGAGAAAGTCAAATTAGGAGGAGGAGAGAAGAAAATTGCATCTCATCACAAAAAAGGTAAACTCACGGCTAGAGAAAGAATCGATTACTTGATCGATGAAGGTGCAGAAGTGCTGGAGGTTGGCGCCTTTGCGGGAGATGGTATGTATGAGGAAGTGGGTGGCTGTCCTTCTGGTGGAGTTGTAATCGCAATAAGCTATGTTCAGGGACGACAATGTGTTATTGTGGCAAATGACGCTACAGTAAAAGCAGGAGCATGGTTCCCAATCACTGCCAAAAAGAACCTTAGGGCACAGGAAATTGCCATGGAAAATAGACTGCCAATCATCTACTTGGTAGATAGTGCAGGAGTTTTCCTCCCTATGCAGAATGAAATTTTTCCCGACAAAGAACATTTTGGTAGACAGTTTAGAAACAATGCGCAGATGTCTTCTATGGGAATCATTCAGATAGCAGCGATTATGGGCAGCTGTGTTGCTGGAGGAGCGTATCTTCCAATCATGTCTGATGAAGCCATGATCGTTGATAAGACCGGGAGTATATTTCTGGCTGGAAGCTATTTGGTGAAAGCAGCAATTGGAGAGACAATAGACAATGAAACACTTGGAGGCGCAACAACCCACTGCGAAATCTCCGGAGTAACTGATAACAAATACGATTCAGATCAGGATTGCCTGGATGCAATAAAAAAGATTTTCGATAAGGTAGGTTCATTTGAAAAAGCTGGTTTTGACAGAGTAGAGCCTAAGACTCCAAAAGTGGATCCGTCACAGGTTTATGGACTTTTTCCTTCAGATAGGACAAAGCCATATGACATGAGAGAGATCATCAAAACCATAGTTGATGATTCCGAATTTGATGAATATAAAGAAAACTATGGTCAGACGCTATTGTGCGGCCATGCAAGAGTGGATGGTTGGGCAGTTGGAATTGTTGCCAACCAAAGAACTGTTGTAAAAAGCAAAAAGGGTGAAATGCAGATGGGTGGAGTAATCTATTCCGACTCTGCTGATAAGGCCGCCAGATTCATCATGAATTGCAACCAAAGAAAGATTCCATTGTTATTCTTCCACGATGTAAGTGGATTTATGATCGGAAGTAGATCTGAGCATGGTGGAATAATTAAGGATGGAGCAAAAATGGTTAATGCAATGGCCAATTCGGTTGTTCCTAAGCTTACATTTGTATTTGGAAATTCCTATGGTGCTGGTAACTACGCGATGTGTGGAAAAGCCTATGACCCAAGATTGATTTATGCTTGGCCTACATCTCAGATAGCAGTAATGAGTGGCGCATCGGCAGCAAAGACTCTTCTTCAAATCAAAGTGTCATCCATGAAAGCTCAAGGGCAGGAGATTTCTGAGGAGGAAGAAGCGAACCTATTGAAAGAGATCACAGACAAATATAACAGCGAACTTAGCCCGTACTACGCCGCAAGCAGATTGTGGGTAGATGGAGTAATCGATCCAATTGATACCAGAAAAGTTATTTCAATGGGGATCGAAGCTGCTAATAATGCTCCAATTGAAAAGCCATTTAATGTTGGAGTAATTCAAACATGATCGTTAATTTAGCTTAATGGAGGATAAGGAGTTAAAGGCGTTAATATCGCTGTTGGATGATGAGGACCATGAAGTTTCAACACATGTTGAACAGAAAATTATTTCTATTGGAACTTCAATTATCCCAGATCTTGAAAGAGAATGGGAAAGTAACTTCAATCCAGAGATCCAACGAAAGATTGAAGACCTTATCCATACATTACAATTTGATTTACTTCAGGAAAGACTTGAGGACTGGAAGAATTCTGGATTTGAAGATCTGATGAAAGGTATGTGGCTTGTCGCTACTTATCAGTATCCGGATCTTGAATATTCGGAACTAACCCAGGAATTAGAGCAGATATATTATGAGGTTTGGACCGAGTTTAAGCCAGACCTCACTCCATATGATCAGGTGAGAATTCTGAATAGCGTAATTTTTGATAAACTGAAATTTAGAGCTAATACGAAGAATTTTCACTCCCCTGCAAATTCTATGATCAACATAGTAATGCAGTCAAAAAAGGGCAATCCAATAACGCTTTGTGTGATTTATATGATGATTGCACAAAAATTGGAATTGCCTATTTATGGTGTTAACCTTCCAAACCTTTTTATTCTAACCTACAAAGACGATAAGACTGATAATCAGTTCTATATCAATGTTTTTAACAAAGGTTTGGTCTTCTCAACTGAAGATATTGACAACTATATCAGTCATTTAGGTATTACCAGTCAGGAGATTTTTTACCAACCTTGCACTAACCTGGATATCGTGATGAGAGCTATGAGAAATCTAATCGTATCTTTTGAGAAATTAGGAGAGTATTCAAGATCAGATGAGGTTAAAATTCTTCTGAAGTCAATGGAGGATTTTAGTTCTTAATGCTACATCCATAAGCATGAGAAAACTCTGATGATTTCCCTTCTAGTGCATTCTTAATAGCACTCTCAAGATATTTTTGTCTCACTCCTTCCTCGGACCTGGGATTATCATCAATACTTCCTCTGTAACGAACCTCAAAAGATTGATTTGATTTCTTTATGAGAAAAGCTTCCGGATTCTTTTTTGCATCGAGTAAACTTTGTGCAAGTTGTTCTTTATCAGCTAAATACGGGAAGTTATACTCCTCATCAAGACTTTGTTTTTTCATTAATTCTATAGATTCTTCTGGTTTCAATTCAGAGCTATTTGAGTTAACCAAAACGAGCTGAATACCACTAGATTCACATTGATCATACAGATTTTTAATTCTGTCTTTGTAATACTCCGAATACGGACAAACATTACTTGTGAAAATAACTAATGAAAGACCACTATTTCCATATACTGGAAATTTCACATCTTTTTCTGAAACCACATCATAAAGCTTAATTTCTGGCGAAACCGCATTTGCAGATATTAAACCAACCAGAAGAAGTGTAACTAAGATCTTGATCATAATTAGTCGCAATTAAATGTGAAATAATGGTCTCCAAATCGCCCAATTTTTAAACGATAATCCTCCTGATCATCAATTCTGATACTGCTGATTATTTCGTCTCTTTCTTCACTTAGTTGAACAAACAGATGCTTTCTAAAGTCCACACTCTTTCTCCCATGAATTTTATATAATGTTTCCTTAGCACTCCAAACCAAACTAATATCAATCAGATTGTCTTCATATTTTAATTCACTGTCGTTTAGAAATTTATGTTTTATTCTGTTGATCTTGTCCTGTGGTAGTTCTATGTCAATTCCAGCAGGCGAGTTAAGATTTATGATCCCAACTGCAACAGGGAAAGAATGTGAAATTGAAATGTAGCCATTTTTTAGCTTCAGGTGAGGTTTACCATATTCATCTTTATAAACTCCTTCGTATGGCAGTTTGAAGTGATTACATAATTCTTTGATCAATAATCTGGTCGTAATGAACTCAAGCTTCCTCTTTGGGTGTTTACCAGTGAAGTCAACTTTTTCGTGATTGATTGAATCTAAAAGATGCGTTAGCTCCTCGATTTTCTCAGTCATGTCCCAGATAGCATAGGCGATTGTGTCGTTTACTTGCTTTATTTCTACTAGAGGCATAACTAAATGAGTACAAAACGTATTGATATAGGTGCAATTGTAATAATTTTACCCTGAAAATACTTCCAATGGATAGAGTATCAGTCAATAAGCTTCACACATTATCAGGTCATTCCGACAGCATCTACGCTATGACTGGAATCGACTCGTCCAGTTTTCTAAGTTCTGGGTCTGACGGGCAGGTCGTAATGTGGCATTTGAGCGATCCTGAAAATGGTAGATTGATTGCGAAAATCCCATCCTCTGTATATTCTTTGGCGTATGACAATGAGAATAATAGCATTGTAGTAGGTCAAAATTTTGAAGGCATTCACATCATTGATATCCAGGCTAAAAAAGAGATAATGTCTCTTCAATTAGCCAAAACCTACTTTTTTGATATCAAACTAGTGAATGATTACATCATTGTTGCTGGAGGAGATGGAACAGTTTATGTGATTGATAAAAAAAGAAATATTGTTGCTCAGAAGCTTCAATATTCTAATGAAAGCGCTCGTTGTATAGACATTATTGAATCCAGAAATGAAATGGCTATTGGGTACAGCGATAATAAAATCAGAATTATTGACATTGAGACGTTTGAGCTTAAACAGACCATTGATGCTCATGCTAATTCTGTTTTTACTTTAAAATACCATCCTAACGGCAAATATTTACTAAGTGGATCCAGAGATGCTCATTTCAAAGTTTGGGATGTTTCCAGTGATTATGTGCTTAGAGAATCAGTTGTTGCGCACATGTATGCTATAAACAACGTTGATTTTAGCCCAAATGGAAAACATTTTGTAACTTGTAGCATGGACAAATCCATAAAAGTCTGGGACGCAAAAAGCTTCCGGCTTTTGAAAGTGATAGATAAAGCCAGACATGCAGGTCATGGAACATCTGTCAATAAACTTTTCTGGTCCAATTATAACCACCAACTTATTTCTTGTAGTGATGACCGTACCATTTCAATATGGGACTTAAAGATTAATGATGAATATGAAGATCACGCCTTTAGAAATTAGGCAAAAAACATTTGAGAAGAAATTAAGAGGACTCGATAAGGACGAGGTTAATGCATTTTTATTGTCCCTTTCCAATGAGTGGGAGCGCATGATCGACGAAAATAAAGAGCTCAAAATAAAGCTCGAGCAGTCCGAAAAAGAGGTGGAGAAATTAAGAGAAGTTGAAAGCTCTTTATTCAAAACACTTAAGACAGCAGAGGATACCGGTGCTAATTTGGTAGATCAGGCAAATAAGGCCGCAGAACTGCATATGAAAGAAACACAGATGGCTTCTGACGCTTTACTTAGTGAGTCCAAATCAAAAGCCAGGGCAATGATTGAGAAGGCAGAAGCAGATGCCAGACAGATCATTGAAGAAATGCAGGAAGCTGTAAAAGATCTTGAACAAAACTACCGAATAGTAGAAAACAACAGAGATAACATAGTTACTGAACTTAAGAATCTGTCTGCGGACATTATCGACAGAATCGAGCGAACCAACAAGCAGAAAAAGGACTTCAAGATGGTAGATCATTTACAAAAAGTGAAGGATCTGGTTCGTGATTCAAGAGAAAGGACTGAGGTTGAACCAAGTGAGATCAGAACTCCAAAAAGAGTAGAAGTTCAAAGAGAAGCAAAGAAAGTTCCAGTTAGCAAAACAATAAATACAGGTAACATTCAAACCAACGTAAAGAAAGAAATGCCAAAAGATAAGCCATCAGGCGATTCTAAATCTTTCTTCGATGAATTAGAGTAATGGGCTTAATACAGCTTGAGGGAATGGAATTCTTCTCTCATCACGGATATTATGATGAGGAAAGGAAAATTGGGAATAAGTATTCCGTTGATTTGGAGGTAGAACTAGATATAACATCTGCAGCAGCATCTGACGATTTAAAAGAGACGGCCAATTACGAAACTTTATACGCAATAACTGCCAAAGTGATGAGTGAGACTTTTCATCTTTTGGAGCATATTGCTGATAACATCATATCAGAGATTAAAACGAAATTTCCAGAAATCGAAAGGGTAAAGGTTAAGGTTTCTAAGCACAATCCGCCAATTAAGGGTCTGTGTAAATTGGCATCTGTTGTTTTGGAGAAATAAATCTAGGAGCTTGCAGGTATATTTGTATTAACAAATGTAAACCCTCTCGCATCAGCGCCTTCATAGAAGTCCACTTCCAATCCCATGAGAAACATAACCTCTCTTTTGGAAACAAAAACTTCTATTTCTTCAACATTGTAGGCTATGTCGTCTTCTTTCTTTTGGTCAAAACCTAATAAATAATTGACTCCAGCACATCCTCTGCCGCCTTTTACGCCAATTCTAAGGCCATATCCCGAGGGAATATTTTTGTTTTTGATGATATCAAGTATCTCTTTCTGAGCCTCTTTCGTTATGTTAACTGGTTGCATTTTAATTCAACTACTATTTGTGACGCAAATTTATTTATTTTTGAAACGTCACGATTAAACTTTTAATTCAATATTTCATGGAAGTATTTATTGACTTGCTTAAGATTACCCTACCTGCAATCATTGCTGTTTACGGTATTTACCTGGTTGTTAGGTCTTTTGTTGCTAAAGAATTAAACAAAGTATCTATTGAAGCTCAGTATAAGAGTAAGGATATAACCATCCCTATTCGGTTACAAGCATATGAGCGCATTTGTTTGTTTCTGGAAAGGATTTCACCTAATAATCTAATCCCACGACTAAACAGTCCAAATATTACTGCAAGGGAACTACAGACAATTCTTCTAAGAGATATCAGAGAAGAATTTAGTCATAACCTTTCTCAACAGCTCTATATGTCCAATGAATCATGGAATGCTGTGAAAATGGCAATGGAGCAAACAATATCATTAATCAATGAATCAGCAGGGGAATTAGAAGGTGAGGCTACTAATATGGATTTGGTCAGAATAATTTTTGATAAAGTCATGAAACTACCTGAAAATGCAACTGAAGACGCATTAATTTATGTTAAAGATGAAATCAGATCTATTTTCTAATGAGTGACGATAACAAGAAAAATTTTTTATCCAGGTATATCCAAAAGGCTTCTAATACCTTGAAGGATAGTGATCGCGTCAATAGTTTATTAAAAAACGCAAAGGAAAAATTGGCTGATGTTTCCACAGATTCAAACAAGATGGGAGAATTTGTGACAATACTGAAGGCTTTCGGTGGAATGGTAAAACAATCCGTATCCGGATCGAATCAATTTTCCTGGCAAACTATACTATTGGTTACAGCTGGTTTGATCTATTTTTTAACACCTGTTGATCTAATTCCGGATTTTATCCCGGTCCTGGGTTTGTCAGATGATGTATCAGTAATATTCTTTATTTACAAAAGTTTGAAGGAGGATATAGATAGCTATATCGAGACTTCAGGTAGTACTAATTGATTACCATTCAGTTAGATTCTATTATTTCTTGTAAATTATTTATATTTTGCTTTGGATTTATTCCTAGCGGAAAATGGAAAAGAGAACAGCATTGATTACCGGAGCAACCGGTTTAGTAGGCAGAGAACTTGTTGATGTTATTCTGGCTTCAGATCATTATGATAAAATCAAGATTCTAACTCGGAGAGAACTTCCAATCAAAGACAATAGAATTGAGGAGATCGTCATGAACCTCGATGATATGGAAGATCGCAAAGCTGATTTAGGAGCGAATGATTATTACTGTTGTCTGGGAACTACAATGAGAAAGGCCGGGTCCAAAGAGAATTTCATTAAAATCGATCATGATTACCCACTGACTCTGGCCAAAATTGCAATGGAATTTCCCGAATTTGATCAATACCTGATTGTTACGGCTGTTGGAGCGAATTCATCAAGCCCACTTTTTTACAATGAAGTAAAGGGCAAAATTGAAGATAGTCTCAAGGATTTGGGCATGAAGAAACTTCATATATTTCAACCTTCGCTGTTGTTAGGAGCTCGAGAAGATTTCAGAATCTTGGAAGAGCTTGCTAAACTTTTTAGCTCAATCCTCACGTTTTTTGTAATTGGTTCCAAAAAGAAACTTTGGTCCATTAAAGGCTCTGAAGTGGCTAAAGCAATGTTGAAAGTGGCAATGCGAGATGGAGATGGCACAAAAACTTACAAACCATTTAAAATCAGAAGTCTGGTAGGTTAACCCTAACCCCATGAGAGTAGTTATTCAAAGAGTATCTGAGGCCTCTGTAAAGATTTCAGGACATATCAATGGAAATATTGGAACCGGATTGCTGGTTCTCTTAGGCATAGAAGAAGCTGATGATCAAACAGATATTGATTGGTTGGTTAAAAAAGTCATCAATCTTCGTGTCTTTCCAGATGAAAATGGGGTGATGAACAAGAGTCTCCTTGATGTAAATGGAGAAATTCTTATTATTTCTCAATTCACTCTACATGCAAGTACAAAAAAAGGAAATAGACCTTCCTACATAAAAGCAGCAAAACCTGATATTTCTATACCACTTTATGAAAAATTTGTATTGACTGTTCAAAATCACATCGAAACCAAAGTACAAACCGGTGAGTTTGGTGCTGATATGAAAGTGTCTCTGGTCAATGATGGTCCAGTAACTATACTGATCGATTCTAAGAATAAAGAATAATTACCAATTACTTCTTTTGATAATACCCTTGATATGGGCTAAATGATGCTTTCCATGCCAGGCATAACTTAAAACAGTGGTTTTAAGATCCATCTCTTTATCAGTTTCCGGATGGATAAACGACATGTTCCATTGAGAATTCTTAAGGCTTCTTAGCAGTATCACCCACTTTGCATGTAGTCCGGCAAGTAGATCTAGACTTGGTTGAATTGGAGCGGATAAGTTATCTTCAAGTACACTCCAACCTTTTTCATCATATGCTTTAATTATTGGGGTGTTTTCCGTCAAAGCCCATTTGAATCTGATGTAACTATTCATGTGACTCTCAGGAATATGGTGCACAACTTGTCTGATTGTCCAACCATCTGGACGATATGGAGTATCCAGTTGTGAATCTGTCAGTTTTTTTACAGTATCGCGCAAGTGCTGGGGCAAAACTTCAATTTCTTTGATTGCGATACTAATATCTAGTTTTCCAATCTCTTTTGGAGCTTCAAATTCACCAATTGGGTACTGCAAACTGCGCATGGTTGGACCAAGTTTTTTGAGACCTCAATATTATCTTATTCTTTAACGATTTCCAACCGTGCAATTACGATGATATTATCTATTTTTGCACTCTTATTTTCGGATATGAAGAACATTAGGAATTTCTGCATCATAGCGCACATTGACCATGGTAAAAGTACCTTGGCAGATAGGCTATTACAAGCAACCCAAACAGTAGCGGATCGAGATATGCAAGATCAGCTGTTGGACAACATGGATTTGGAAAGGGAGAGGGGCATCACAATTAAGAGCCATGCGATCCAAATGGAGTATCAACTTGACGGAGAAACCTACATCCTCAATTTGATTGACACTCCAGGGCACGTAGATTTCTCCTATGAAGTATCACGTTCTATCGCAGCTTGTGAAGGAGCACTACTCATTGTAGATGCGTCTCAAGGAATAGAGGCACAGACCATTTCGAACCTTTATTTGGCTTTGGAGCATGACCTTGAAATCATTCCCGTCCTAAATAAGATCGACCTTCCCGGAGCAATGCCTGAGGAGGTTTCTGATCAGATTATTGACCTGATTGGATGTGATAATGAAGATATTATTCACGCAAGTGCCAAAGAAGGGATTGGAATTGAAGATATTCTAAAAGCTATTGTTAGCAGAATTGAGCCTCCTAAGGGCAAACTTGATGAGCCACTTCAGGCAATGATCTTTGATTCTGTTTTCAATTCATTCAGAGGAATTGAAGTAATCTTCAGAGTTTACAATGGAACTTTAAAGAAAGGCGACAAAGTAAAATTTGTTAATACAGGTAAGACATATGATGCAGATGAAATAGGAATATTGAAACTGGATCAGATGCCTGTAAATGAAATATCAGCAGGTAATGTTGGTTACCTAATTTCAGGAATAAAAGTAGCGAAAGAGGTAAAAGTTGGGGATACCATTACTCATGTCGATAATCCAACAACAGAAACAATAAAGGGCTTTGAGGATGTAAAACCAATGGTATTCGCTGGAATATATCCAGTGGAAACTACTGATTATGAAGAACTACGTGCTTCAATGGAGAAACTTCAATTGAATGATGCTTCATTGATCTGGGAACCAGAGACTTCTGCTGCATTGGGGTTTGGTTTTAGATGTGGGTTTTTGGGAATGCTTCACATGGAGATTGTCCAGGAGAGATTGGAGCGTGAGTTTGATATGACTGTGATCACAACAGTCCCATCTGTACAGTTTCATGCAGTTCAAACAGACGACTCTATCCAAGATGTCAATGCTCCTTCTGAGATGCCTGAACCTAACACAATTTCACATATTGAAGAACCATTTATTCGTGCACAAATCATTACCAAATCAGACTATGTTGGTGCTGTAATTGCACTTTGCATGGACAAAAGAGGGGAGATTAAAAATCAGGTCTACCTGACTTCTGACAGAGTGGAATTATCCTTTGAATTACCACTTTCGGAGATAGTTTTCGACTTCTTTGATAAGCTAAAAACAATTAGTAGAGGATATGCAAGTTTGGACTATGAATTGATTGGTTTCAGACAGTCAAAAATGGTGAAATTGGACATTATGCTGAACGGTGAAAAAGTGGATGCATTATCTGCAATTGTTCATAGGGATAAGGCATACGAATGGGGTAAAAGACTATGTGAAAAACTTAAGGAATTATTACCTCGGCAAATGTTTGAAATCGCCATTCAGGCGTCAATAGGGACAAAAATCATTGCTAGAGAAACTGTAAAGGCGCTTAGGAAAAACGTAATTGCTAAGTGTTATGGAGGTGATATTTCAAGGAAAAGAAAACTTCTTGAAAAACAGAAAAAAGGGAAGAAAAGAATGAGGCAAGTTGGTAATGTTGAGATCCCTCAGGAAGCATTTATGGCAGTATTAAAACTTGATCAATAATAATGGAAAAAACTAAGTACGGAGCAATCAAAATTGATGGCAAAAAAGTAGCCACGGAAATCAAAGAAGAAATTTCCAATCGAGTGGCTGAACTAAGTGGTGAAAATAAAAAATTACCACACTTGGCCATTATTATGGTTGGTGATGACGGAGCTAGTCAGACTTATGTTGATAACAAAGTAAAAGCTGCAAAATCTGTAGGTTTCCATTATACGTTGTTAAGGTTTGCCGAAACTATCTCTGAAGAGAAACTTCTTAAACATATTGAGCAGATTAATCAGGATGATGATGTTGATGGTCTGATAGTTCAACTTCCATTACCGGATCACATTTCTGTCGAAAGAGTAACTGAAATGATCAAGCCTGAAAAGGATGTTGATGGATTCACAAATCAGAATTTTGGTAGCATAGTTTCAGAAGAACAAGGAATTCTTCCTGCTACTCCATTTGGAGTAATGGAATTATTGAAAAGATATGATATAGACACCACTGGTAAACATTGTGTGATTGTTGGAAACAGCAGAATCGTTGGAGCTCCTTTAAGCATGATGCTGGCAAAGCATGGAAAAGCAACAGTTACTGTTTGCCATATTCATACAAAAGACTTGGCTTCACATACTCAACAAGCTGACATATTATTAGTAGGAGTTGGAAAACCTGGATTGATCTCAGCTGAAATGGTAAAAGAGGGAGCAGTTGTAATCGATATTGGAACTACTAAAATTGACGATGATACCAGACCGAGAGGTTTCAGGATTGTGGGAGATGTTGTTTACGCTGAAGTTGCTTCAAAATCATCTTTCATCACTCCAGTTCCAGGTGGAGTTGGGCCAATGACGATTGCATGTTTATTACTGAATACTTTGCAAGCAGCTGAAAGAAGAATCAGTCAGGATTAACTTTATTAAGAATTAAATACAGGATTAGATTCTTAAGTCGTTACAATATCATAAATTTAGGTTTGACCTATTTATGGTGATATTGATGAGGCAATTTCTATTTTTGGCCCTGGCCGTTTCACTTCTAACTGTAGACATTACTGCACAAAGTAAGCTTAGCTCTACTAACAAGAAGGCACTTAAATCTTTTGAAGAAGCAAGAGCTCATAGTAAACGATTTCGATTTGAGGAAGCAATTGAGAGCTTAAAGTCAGCAATTCGGAGAGATCCAGGGTTTATAGAAGCTTACATGTTTAGCGCAAGCATGTATAAAAGGTTAGGGAATAATTCGCAAGCAATTGTTTCGATTGAACAAGGCTTAGTAACCAATCCTGGATATCCTGGTCTTAAGAAATACTATCAATTAATTGGGAGTACTTATTTCGAGGTACAAGACTACAAAAAAGCCGAAGGATATTTAAAGGCTTATCTTGATTCAGGCCTTCCAATAAAGGATCCGGATAAAAAACAAATTGAATTAATGATTCGCAAAGCTCAGTTTGCGAAGGAGGCAATAAAAAAACCGGTGGAATTTGACCCACAACCTCTTAATTCTGCAGTTAACTCTTTTCCGATTCAATATTTTCCTGTTTTAACAATTGATGAAAATCAGATCATTTTTACTGCGCGAAGAGGCGCAATGCCTGGAATGGATGAGGACATCTACGTGAGTAGAAAAGATAGTATTGGCGAATGGGGATCTCCAAAACTTATTTCTCCAGATATCAGCAGACCAGGAATTAATGAAGGTGCTTGCTCTATTTCAGCAGATGGCAAGGTATTGGTGTTTACTATTTGTAAGGATAGAAGAGGATTGGGTTCTTGCGATTTGTATATTTCAAAGAAGACAGGAAAACATTGGTCATATCCTGTGAATATGAAAGCACCTGTGAATTCCCCTGCTTGGGAGTCACAACCAGCGCTTTCTGCAGATGGACGTACCATCTACTTTGTTTCTGACCGAAAAGGAGGAATAGGCAAACTTGATATTTGGGTAAGCAGACAAGACGAAAATGATGAATGGTCAATTCCAGAAAACCTTGGTCCAACTATAAACACTCAATTCGACGATATCACTCCATCAATTCATCCTAATAACCTGACTTTATATTTTTCATCTGAAGGTCACCCCGGTTTTGGTGGTTATGACCTTTTTATGTCAGAGAAGAACGATAGAATCTGGGAATCCCCAAGAAATATGGGATACCCCCTAAACGATGAAGATGATCAGGTTTCTCTATTTGTTACCGCCGATGGAGAACGAGGATTCTTCTCTAAAGAAACGGAAAAGAATCAGGAGTATGAAAGTAAGCTTTACACGTTTGAAATTCCAGTTGAAGACAGAGTGAAAACTTCCAGTATTTATCTGACTGGTAAGGTGACAGATGATAAAACAAATAAACCACTGGGGGCCAAAATCAAAATCTATAATCTTGAAAATAGTGAGCAAAGTTATAACGTATCTTCCGACTCTATTACAGGTGAATATTTTGTGGTTTTAAATGAGGGTGGGAACTACGGTTTGTATGCCACAAAAATTGGCTATATATATAAGGAGTTTAATTTCGATTTAAAAGACCCCAAACATGTATTGTCTAGAGATACTATTAATATAGAGTTATCAAAAATTAATGTAGGTCAAATAGGCACATTGAAAAATGTATTTTTTGATTTTGATAAATCAGACATTAAGGATGAATCAAAACCAGAGCTTGATGTGTTTGTGAATTTCCTTTCAGAGAATGCAGGTACTAAGGTGGAAATCCAGGGCCACACTGATAATCAAGGATCAGACTCATATAATAATAAACTTTCAACCGCGAGAGCAAAATCAGTCTACCAATATTTAGTGGATAAGGGTATTGATGAAAGTCGGTTGTTATATAAAGGATTTGGAGCCAAAAAACCCATAGCGGACAATAAGTCTGAATTTGGTCGGAGCAAAAACCGAAGAATAGAATTCATAATTAGGTAACAATTTCAAAAAAAACTCAACACTCAACAACTAGCAAGGTTTCAAAATATTATTGCTGAAATCGATTTATAGAAAATTATTATTTGGATAATTGCGATTTTTGCGAAATAGTATTTAATAAAGTTGTGATTATTATGATTTGGTTGTTTTTTCACGCTTTTGGACATCAGTGAAAAAAGAATTTGAATTTTTTTAATATTCACATTTTATTATAATTTTAGCTTACTAATAATTTATGTTCACTTTAAACTAATACAATATGAAGAAGATTCTACTATTAAGTTTCATGTTGTTGTTCACAGTCGCTTTTAGCGCGTGGGCGCAAGACAGGACGATCACTGGTCAGGTCCTAGATAATAGCGGAGAGGGCCTTCCAGGCGTTAACGTTATTTTGAAAGGAACGACCACTGGTACCACGTCCGACATTGACGGTAATTACCGTCTCACGGTTCCGGCCGAGGGAGGTATATTACAGTTTTCATTTATCGGTCTTAAATCACAGGAGATTGAAATTGGTGCAAGATCTGTGATAGACGTTACAATGACGGAGGACGTTGAAACTTTGAGTGAAGTTGTCGTTACTGCCGTTGGTATTGAGAGAGAGAAGAAGGCACTTGGATACTCTATCGAGAAAATTGGTGGAGAAAGTGTTGTTCAGAACTCTGAACCTGATGCACTTAGAGGTTTACAAGGTAAGATTGCCGGTGTAAACATTACAGGAGCTTCTGGAGCACCTGGTTCTGCAACGAAGATCACTATTAGAGGTAATTCATCTCTTCTTGGTTCTAACCAACCACTTTTCGTTGTTGATGGAATTCCTTACAACAACAACCAGAACAACACCTTCTCTGGACTTCAGCAAGGTACTTCTGTTGGTAGTAGAATTTCAGATTTAGACCCTAACAACATTGAGTCGATCACTGTTCTTAAAGGTGGTGCTGGTGCAGCGTTATATGGTACTAGAGCGGCAAACGGTGTTGTTGTAATTACTACAAAAACAGGAGGTGCTAAAGCTTCAAGAAAAGGATTAGAGATCGAATTCAGATCTTCTTATGCGATTGAGCAAATTGCAAACCTTCCTGAATACCAGAACAAGTACGGAACTGGTACAAACTTTAACTATGCTCAGGCAAACGGATCTTGGGGAGCTCCTTTCCCAGGTACTGTACCTTACGAAACTATTACTGAAATCCCTCACTGGTATCAAGGTAGAGATGGATGGGGAGGTATTTACGACGGTGTAACTGTTCCTTACCAGGCTTATCCTAACAACGTTGAGGATTTATTCCAAAATGGTAGCGTTTTTGAAAACTCAATCACTATTCAAGGTGGTAATGATAAGTCTGTATTGACTGTAACTGCTACAAATACTAATAACGAAGGATTCGTTCCAAATACTGCATTTGAAAGAACTTCAGTAAGTATTGGTGGTAGAACACAATTAGACAATAACTTCAGTGTTGGAGCTAACCTTCAGTACTCTCAGAGTCAGCAGGATGCAGTAAATTCAGGTGTTGGTCTTTCAGGATCAAACAACTCGTCTTACTTCGCAAGAGCTCTTTACTTAGGAAGAAACTGGGATGTTCACGGACAGCCTTACCAAAACCCAACAGACTTAGGTTCTGAATTTATGGTTGGTAGAGGTCAAGCGGATAACCCGCTTTGGTCTAGTGAAAATGCTGGTTCTGTAGTTACAGCAGACAGAATTTTGGCTAGTTTAGATATTCAATATGATATTACTGATTGGTTCAACCTTACTTACAAGATTGGTGTAAACACGTACAACCAAAATAACTTAAACTTTGTAAGACCAGGTTCTACAGGTCCTTCATCTCAACCAGGTGTTGGTGAGATTACTGAAGACTATACTAGATATGAGGAAGTTGAATCTAACTTATTAGGTACATTCAGCTATGATATCAATGAAGACTTAAGTTTAAGAGCTATTGTTGGTTGGAATGTTAACCAAAGAACTACTGACAGACAAGCATATCAAGGTCAAGGAATGGTTGATTTCAACATTCTTGATATTGATAACACTAACTCTGTTGTTCCTTTTGGTGGATCTTTTTCTCAAAGAAGACTTTATGGTGTTTTTGGAGATGTAAATCTTGGTTTCAGAGATTGGGCGTTCTTAGGCGTTACAGCTAGAAATGACTGGTCTTCAACTCTACCAGAGGGAGCTAATAGTTTCTTCTACCCAGCAGTTACACTTTCAACTGTATTAACAGAGGCATTAGATATTCAGTCTAACATCGTTAACTACATCAAGTTAAGAGGTAGCTGGTCGCAAGTTGGTAACGATACAAACCCTTACCAGTTAGCACCTACTTACCTAATTAACCAAAACGTTGTTAACGGTACAGCTTCACTTCCGTTCTCTCCTTCTGGAGCTGGTACGTTTGCAGGTTATACTTTATCTAACATTGCTAGAGACCCTAACTTGAAGCCAGAACAGACTACTGAATATGAAGTTGGAGTTGAAACTAGCTTCTTTAACAGCAAAGTTGGTTTAGATGTAACTTACTATAGAAGAGAGTCTTCTGACCAAATTGCTAACGTTACTCTACCTGCAGAAACAGGATTTACAAGTTTGTTAACAAACTTTGGTACTGTATCTAATGAAGGTATTGAGGTAACTGCAAGACTTAATCCAGTATCTACTTCTTCAGGATTTGATTGGAATATCATTGGTACATTCACTCACAACAAAAACGTGATTGAAGAATTAACTGTTGGTGTTGAAGAAATCGCGTTCGGATTTGGATTCGCTGGTGGTGTGATCAACGTACACAGAGAAGGTGAAGAATTTGGTCTATTAAGAGGTAGTGTTGATGCAAGAGATGACGAAGGAAATCTTCTTATTGACCCTGCAAACGGATACTTAATTCCAGATTTAGATCAAGCAATTATCGGTAATCCAAACCCTGACTTCATCGTTGGTATCACAAATACATTCTCATTCAAAGGAGTTTCTTTAAATGCGGTATTTGATTGGAGACAAGGTGGAGATATCTGGTCTAACACAGTTCTTTCACTTCAAGGTAGAGGAGTATTGAAATCTACAGAAGATAGAGAAATGAACAATGTAATTCCTGGTGTTTATGGAGACCCTACTACTTTGGAGCCATACAGAAATGAAGCTGGAGAAAAAGTTCAGAACACTACAATGATTGAAACAAATGCTCTTTACTTCGGTCAGACATTTGCGATCAACGCTTCTGACGAGTGGTCAGTATTTGATGCTACGACTTACAGATTAAGAGAAGCTACTATTGCTTATGATTTCCCTAAAACATTGATGGATAAGACTCCATTTGGATCTGCTCAGATTTCTTTCACTGGAAGAAACCTTTGGTTCATCTCTCCTAACTTCCCTGACGGAACAAATTATGATGGTGAGGTTGCTGGACAGTTTGGTAATACGAACCAACAAGGTATTGAGTGGAGTTTAACGCCTAGCTCAAGAAGATACGGTGTTAACTTAAGATTCACATTCTAATTTTAAATTGAGGAAAATTATGAATTTAAAGAAATATATAATTGCATTATCAGCTACAGTAGTACTCTGGAGTTGTGAAAGTAATTTCTTAGATATCAATGATGACCCTAATAACCCAACTGAAGCTCCGCTTTCAGGGTTATTGACAAACATTGAGGTTGGTATGACTGGTTCCCTTGGTATGGGAAGCAACAGTGGAGGTCTTTCTAACTATGTTACTCACCTAGTTGGGCAGCATGTTACAAGAGGTAACCTTGCTGATTACGGATTAACAGGACAGGATTTTGGAGTAACTAACTCTTGGAATAACCTATACAGAGTTGCACTTCAGGATATCAAGCAAGTTGAGGAGTTAGCTCCTTCACAAGAAGCATATAACTATTTAGGTGTTGCTCAAATTTTAAAGGCATACATCTATTCAAATATGGTTGATGTTTGGGGCAATGTTCCTTACAATGGTGCAAACTTAGGTGCAGCGAACATTAGCCCTACTTATGATAACGGTGCTGTGATTTATGATAGCTGCTTTGCACTACTAGATCAAGGAATCGCTAATCTAGAAAGAACATCTGCTGCAGGTAGTTTATTATCTTCTGGAGATGTATTTTTCTTGAACGTTTCTGAAGCTAATAAAGCTGATGCTTGGATTAGAGCTGCAAATACTCTTAAGTTGAGATTATATACTCAAATTACTAACGTTGAGGATGTTTCCACTGAAGTAAATGCTCTTTTAACTGAAAACATGTTGATGCAACCTGGTACTGATCTTGAGTTACAGTACGGTTCTAGCTCTAACCCAGATAACAGAAACCCTCTGTACGCTGGTGAGTGGGCTACTGCAGGTTCAGCACACTACATTGATCCTTTCTTCTATGAGATCATGTCTGGTATCAATTCATTCTTCCCTAATGAGGATAACCCTTACACAGCGAACAATGTAATTGACCCTAGAATCCCATATTATTTCTATAATCAAATGAGTACTGCAGAGACTCCAGAAAACCCTCCAGCTTACTGGGATGGTGCTACAGGTTTCTTAGGTATCTACGGATTCTCTTTCAACATTGATCCAAACGAAGGTTTTGACCAAGCTTCATCTCAAACTATCATTGGTCTATGGCCAGGTGGTGGTGCAGTAGATGATGGATTAGGTGTTAACGCTAGTTTCAATGGTCCTGGTGATACTCCACAAAGACTATTGACTTACTACAACATGTTATTCAACAGAGCTGAGTTAGCGTTGAACGGATTTACTTCTGAAGATCCAAGACAAATGTTCATTGATGGAATGAATGCTGCATTTGATAAGCTTGATGCATATGCTTCAGCTTCAGGTGCTTCTGCGATTCCTGCTGCGACAAGATCTATTTACACTACTGCTGTAACTGGTCTTTATGATGCTGCTGCAAGTGATGCAGAAAGATTAGAAATCATCATGATTGAGAAGTGGAAAGCTAATTACGGAATGGGAATTGTTGCTTACAATGACTATAGAAGAACTGGTTTCCCTCGTTTACATGATGGTGATACTGACAACTTATCTCAGACTGACAGACAAAGAGAGTATCCAGTTTCTTTACCATGGAATACTAACGCATTAGAAATTAACCCTAATGCTCCATCACAGAAGATTACTGCTACATCTAGAGTATTTTGGGATTAATCATTTGGTATAAAAACGAATAAGAAATGAAAAAATATTTATATATACTAGCTTTTCTTCCTACACTATTTTTCTCGTGTGAGGATGAGGACGCGATTAGAGTTCCTGAATTGCAAAATGGTGCAACGATGAGAATTCAGGTTGACCCTGATAACTCTTTCTTGAACTTTGCGGATTTAGCAAACGCTTCAATTATCTTCTCATTGTACTCAGTGAACCTTGATGAGATCGAAAGAACTCAGATTTATGTTCAGTATCAGGATCTTTCAGCGGATTCTACGTATGATAGTGTTGAAGTATTTAATTTCACACCTTCAGATTTCAACTCTGACGGTGCTAGATTAGGTGTTACTTTTACTACAGCTGATTTACTTAGCGCATACGGTATCGCATCTAGTGATGATCTAGGTGGTGGTGATATTGTTACTTTCTTTAACGTTACTACTATGACTGATGGAAGAGTTTATCCTGATCAGGTTTTGGTAGGTTCAAACTTAGAAAGTTCAAATATTGACCCTAGTGCATTTGTTATTAACTCAACTTCAAGTTTCTCTCCAGGATTCCTTGCATATATTGCATGTCCTTCAGATGCAAACAACTGGGTTGGAGATTATAACACTTGTGTTTCTAACGTTGATAACTTCTGTTTCCTATTTGATTGTGCAACTTGTAGAGATGCATCAATCACAGCAGATTACACACCAGAGCCATTTAAGTATGCGATGACTGGTCACGATGCTGGACTTTGGGGATCTTTTGATCCAGGATCTTTAGACAGACCTGGTAAATTCTACGATATCTGTGATACTCCTGTACTATTGCCTTCTGCAACTGGTTATGGTGATCACACAGATGTTGGAGGTGGTACAAAGGATACTGCTACTGGCGTATTCTCTTACAACTGGTGTAATTTCTTTAACCCGGTTTGTGGTACTACTACATTTACTCCAATTTGATTTGATTAGAATTATTTCTAGATAAATTAAAGGGTTGGCCGTAATGGTCAACCCTATCTTTTTATATAGCCTAAAAATGAGATATTTATATTTATTAGTGCTTGTCCTTATGTTTTCTTGTGGACAGGAAAAAAGTAAGTTGCCTCCTATTCAGGGAGATGAAGCTGCAGTAATATATGCCAATGAGTTTCTTAAGGCCATTGGTGGTCGAGATAAGTGGAGCAAACTAGAAATCGCTTATACGAAATTCTTGAAATCAGAGGAACAGTTTCAGAATTACTACTCTCATGAATGGATTTCCATGAACACTAAGGACTTAATGTTGGACCAGGAGATTCAAGGAATGAGAAATGTAAGATTACTAGCTCAGGATACAGGATTTACAATCAACGAAGGTGCACTTGCTACGATGAATGACAACTTATATTATTTTTTAGGTTACTACATTGAGCAGGATTATTACAGAAACGTAGCGAAGCTTGCTAGAGGAGAAGGCTTAAATGTTGCGTGGACTAATAGAAATCAATTACTTGTTACGGACTCAGAAACAGGTACGTTTTTGTTTGGATTTACTTTTGATGATGTATGGTTGCCATATCAATATATAAGACCAAAATTTAATGATCAGGATATCTCATTGAAAATAACAGAGTGGGGTGAATTCCATGATTTAATGATTCCTATTGCTGGCAAAACAGCAGAAGATACTTATTTGTTTCAAGTAGAAGACTTTGAACCTTGTTATGATAAAGTAAATTCTTGCTTTGATGTATCATTTGATTATGAATACATCTCAAGCTTGGAAGACAAATAGAATACAATTTAGTTTGGACATATGAGCAAAACTGGAATCTTCATTTTCATCACCTTATCAATTTTATGTTTAGATGCATTCGGTCAGGAATTTAGAACTCTTGACGGGGTGGGAACAAATGCCAGTAACCCAATTTACGGGTCGGCAGATGCACAGTTACTTAGAATTTTTGGCTTAAGATATGATGATGATATTTCAGAGCCAATATCAGCAAATGTTCCAAATAGTCGATTGATTAGCAATACCATCTGTCATCAGGATCAATCAATACCTGATAGAAATAATTTATCTGATTATTTCTGGTGTTTTGGTCAGTTTTTAGACCATGATATAGTTATAAATAGAGGCAACAGCGGAGAAGTAATTATAGTGGATGTTCCTACAGGTGACATTTTTTTTGATCCATCAAGTTCGGGGAACAGGACAATACAGCTTTCAAGATCTAAGTTTGTTGTAGGTAGTGGAACCAATAGTCTAAACCCAAGACAACATGTTAATGAACAGACTGCTTTTATAGATGGATCTGTGATTTATGGTGTTGACGGAGAACGGTTGAAATATCTAAGAACGATGGAAAACGGTAAGTTTAGGGTTTCAGAAGGAAATAATTTGCCTTTTAATACTATCGATGGAGAATATAACAGTGAAATTGATTTTAATGCTCCTTTGATGGAACTTCCCTCTATACCACGACCGTCCAAGTTCTATATGAATGGGGATATTCGTGCAAATGAAAATCCTGGGTTACTTGCTCTACATACTTTATTTGTCAGAGAGCATAATAGATTATGTGATAGTTTGGCTGTAGCTGAGCCTACACTTAATGATGAAGAGATATTTCAATATGCAAGGAAGTTTATTGGAGCATATTTACAATCCATAACGTATAATGAATGGCTTCCATCCTTAGGTATTAATTTGAATGAATACTCCGGTTACAACTCAGAAGTTGATCCAGGAATATCCAATATGTTTTCGGCAGCAGCCTTCCGTTTTGGGCATTCTCTAGTTAATGAACAGATTTTAAGGCTAGATAATGAAGGAAATGAGACTGCTTATGGTATGATTCAAATAGCAGAGGCTTTCTTCAATGCTGATAAAATTGTTTTGGAAGGAGGTGTTGATCCAATACTCAAAGGCATGTCGCATCAGGTACAGCAAGATTTTGACCCTTTTGTTGTAGGTTCATTAAGGAATTTTTTATTCGGAAATCCATCAAGTAATGGATTGGATTTGGCTGTTTTGAATATAGAAAGGGGAAGAGAAAGAGGTGTCCCAAGGTTTAATGATCTAAGAAGAACTTTGGGCTTGGTTCCTTACTCATCATTTATTGATTTAGCTGGAATTGAGGAAACAGCAACAAATTTATCTAGCGTATACAGTAGTATAGAAGATGTAGATCCGTGGCTTGGTTTTTTGGTTGAAAAGAAATTGGATAATCATATGGGAGGTGAGACCTTTATTGAGGTGTTAACCGATCAGTTCTCTCGTATGAGAGATGGAGACCGGTTTTGGTATGAAAATGATACTTTTTTTAGTGAGACACAGAAAGAGCAAATAAGCAAAACCACTCTATCTGCAATCATAAAGAGAAATACCTCGATTACTAATTTGGCTGATAATGTATTTGTGGCAGATCCAAATTTTTTCATAGTTACTTCTTCTTTGAAGGAAGTTAAGTCATTGGAACTTAGTATTTATCCGAACCCTGTATCAAGAAACATGACTGTAACTGTTGGAAGCTACGTGCCTTTACAAGTTCAAATGCAATTTTATAATTTAGATGGAAAAGTTTTTATTGACGAGTTTCTGACATTAGAAAGAGGTAATAACGAGTTTAATTTTGAAATTTCGGAATTGCCAAGTGGAATTTATATTTTTGTTATAACAAGTGGAGAAAGGCAAATATCATATAAGCTTTATAAGAACTAAGATTCTGTTCCTTTTAATCATTGGATTGCTAGTAGGTCATAATGTTACAGGACAGAGCTTCAATGAACTTGCTAGTGGAAAGACTGTAATAACTGAATATTCCTTGGAGTTTGATTGGTCCATAGCTGCACCTACTGGTATCTCCGGAAAGGTTGGAGATTATATCATTAATTCAAATGTTGGGTTAAGTTCAGTTCAGATTGTCATTGAGAATGATGAGGTTGAATCAGTTAATGATCCCCAGGTTTTTCCTAACCCTTTTCTAACTGAATTGAGAGTAACAGGAGTTGATGGATGGAAAGTTGAGTTTTTAGATCAGCAGGGAAAACAGCATGGAGAAATTGATTTGGTGAATGGAACTAACTTTATTGACACTAGTTCGTGGGATAATGGTTTGTATTTTGCCAAAATAAAGGCTGACAATAAGGTTTTAGTGAAAAAGATTTTAAAAGTTGATTGATAATGAAGATAAGGGAGTTCTTACTTTTTTTATTAGTTAGTACATCATCGTTTATTGTAATTGGTCAGGATGACATTTCTGGATTTGCCTATTCAGCTCAAATAAAAGACTTGGAAGGTAATTTTGTCGCAAACCAAACTGTTCCATTTAGAATTGCGATATACGAAAATGGGCCAGAGGGAGAAATGATCTACTCGGAAATACATGAATCCCTTACAGATGAAATTGGAATAGCTCAAATAATAATTGGGGAAGGTGGATTTAAATCATCCGAATTTGAGCTAATTGATTGGACTCAAAACAACCTGTTTTTAAAGGTAGAAGTTGATCTTAACGGAAACGGTAGCTTTAGGGAAGTAGGTATGACGAAGCTTACGGCTGTTCCTTACGCTATGTATGCCATAAAAAGTGCAAATGGATTGACAGATGGACCCCAACAAATTGCCGGAGAAAAGACCTTTCTTTCCAAGGTAAACGCTTTAGTTGAAGGTAACATCATATTAAATAATGATGCTCCTGAGGTTCCAGGGGCTATAAGATTTAACGGAACTGATTTCTTAGGCTATGATGGTGAAAAGTGGATCTCTTTAACAGCTGGTGGTGGTGCAGTAGATACTACAGGTGTGGATGATTTTATTTGTGGAGAGTTGTTGATTGACGAGAGAGATGGAAATACTTACACTACAGTGCAAATAGGAAATCAATGTTGGATGAGTCAAAATTTGAATTTTGATTCTGGTGAAGGTTCATTTGCAGGAATCGGAAACTATAGTCCTGAGGTATCTGGTAGATATTACACTTGGACCGGAGCAATGAGATTAGACGCAAGATACAATGATGAATTCTTTCCGACGAATGTTGAGTCTGCGCAAGGAGTTTGTCCTACTGGATGGCACGTACCCTCTCATAGTGAATTCACCACTTTGGAGAATCAAGATGGAGTCAACGGTTTATCGATTCAGGAAGGTGGTGAAATAGGATTTAATGCTACTCTTACTGGCGACAGATTCCCTAATGGAGATTATTCCAATTTTGGTATTTCGGCAGTTTACTGGTCGTCTTCACAGGTGGATAATATCAGTTCCTACAAGAGAATCGTTTTTGATGGGGAACAGGCCATTGGTGTGTTCGTTTTTGAGAAAGATTACGGTTTCAGTATCCGCTGTGTAAAAGACTAAAACTGACTGATATATCTCCTTACCTCACTCTTTAATAACCTTTATCCTTTCAATATCGATCCCATTTGAGAATACAAGGATATAAGAACCGGGGTTTATTTCTGGTGAAATTTTGAATTTGGGACCATTTGTATATTTGTGATGATGCACAAGTTTACCTTCAAAAGAGTACATTTTCACTTCCAGTTGTGGTTCATTAGACTCAATAATGAATGAGTTCGACCATCTGGTTGGATATACCTTTGTCTTGCTATTTTCTATTTTTGCATTTAAAACATATGAGCATGATCCATCGTCAACCGAAGCATATTTGTCGAAATTTAGTGCAGTATCATCCATACAACCTTCAACTTCAAAACTGAATTCACAAGTATTATTATCTTCTGTTGCAGTAGGGTTGTAATTTTCTGCTCTGGGATCTGTGCATCCAAAAATTGAAAAAATGCAGCCTTGATTTAGAGTAGCCTCGGGATCATAATTAATGGAGTTGGAATCTGTGCATCCTAGGATTTCATAGCCAGCAGTATTTTCAACAATGTAATAAGTATGATCTGCTTCAATATTGATTAATGTTACGGTCTCTCCATTTGGCCATCTAACAACCAGGGAATCAATTGTTTCTGTATTTCCCAGACCAAAATGGGCAATACTGCTGTTTTGAGATGCATGACTTGATCCCCCTGATATTTCCTGGGACCAAATTGTATTTCCATGGTAAGCATAGACAGTACTTCCATAAGCATCTCTGTTACTAGTTGTACCTTCAAGCTTGACTTGGAGCCAATGGTTTCCAGTACTGCTTTTATTTTGGTAGAACAGCATGTTTCCAGGAGAACCCAAAACTTTCCCAAGTTTAACAACTGCTAAATCAAGATCTCCATCATGATCGAAATCTGAATAAGCTGCTCCCCTTGAGATCTCGTCATTGAATATATTTTCTTCGATAGTTACATCTTCAAATGTCAAATCACCATTATTTCTATATAATTTATTAGGATCAACTTCTGATGTCTTAATGAAATCAGATGCTGGAATAAATCCATTAGAAACAAATAGGTCTTCAGCTCCATCAAGATCATAATCAAAAAATACTGCCCCCCAACTCGTTGTAAATAAGTCTTCATAATTGGTGTTTTCCACACCTGCACTTGTAGTAAGATCTGTATACGTACCATTGCCGTTATTATGATACAATACATTTCTACCAATATTAGTAGTGTACAAATCGGTATGTCCGTCGTTATCTATATCACCAAGGCCAATTCCCATACCATAAATATGGGCATCCAAACCTGAGCTCACTGATTTATCTTCAAATGAATTTGGAAAATTGTTTTGGAAGTAAACATTTGGAACTATGAACTCTCCAAAATCATTTGCTATATAGATATCTGTTTTCCCATCCTTATTTTCATCAAAAGAAGTGACAGCTACTCCACACCCTTCTTCATCCACGAGATAAGTTGAGGCAACTTCTTCGAATTGATTGTTACCTTTATTTAAATAAAGAAAATTTGGGAAGCATGTGTGAGCAAAACCATCTTCAAGGGCATTGTTTTCTTCAATGTAGTTGATAACGTAAATATCTAGCATCCCATCCTGATTGAAGTCCAGGAGAGTAGCACCGAGCGACCATGATTCATGAATTATTCCTGCACCTTCCGAAATGTTGGTGAATGTACCATCTCCATTATTTAGGTATAAAATATTAGGGTTTCCAATATCTGTAGCGATAAAGATTTCGCGGAAACCATCATTATTAATATCTCCTGTAACTACCGCTTGAGTTTTGAAATAGTTTGAGTTATTGAGCCCTGCTTTTATAGTTTCGTCAGTGAAAGTACCATCACCGTTATTTCTAAATAATCTATCCTGCGCGGCACCCCCAATTACAATTAAATCCTCATGCCCATCATTGTCATAATCAAAGAAGGCAAGCCCCCCACCAATCAAATTAAAGGAAATAGTTAGATGATTTACCCCGATAGCTCGAGACACTTCATTAAATGATTGTGAATGCCCTTCTGGGTAGAATAAAATTTGGAATATAAATAGAATTGGAAATAATATTCTAGAAAAATTGGAAATCATCCTCACGCCCTTTTTTTGTACTTTTTTTATATCATTAAATTTAAGTCATTCTCTTTTATTTTATTAGGAGAATTACTTATGTTTGATAAAACAAACAAGATTTTTACTAAATTAAAGTGCGGTAATATGAAAAGATTTCTACTATTATTTACTCTTTCAATTGTAATCTTTTGGGGTTGTGTAGATGACTACCAGGACGCTAACCCTCCAGCCCTATTAGATGCTCCAGCAGTTCACTCGTTAAGTGTTTCTGATGATTTAATTACAGACGTAGGACAAACTACCCTAACAATTGTTGTAACTGATGCTCCTGCTGGTCTTGACTCAGTAGGTGTAAACGCAGTTAATACAGATGGTGAAGCGATCGGTGGTACTTTCAATGTAACTACGGCTTTCGCAGGTATTACTTCAGGAAATATCGATGTTACTTACCAACCAGCTGCTGGTTACAGTGGTACTGCAGTATTGCAAGCTCAGGTTTTCGATGCTCAGGTTGATGAGGATGGAGACGATGCTTCTAAAGGTTCTGTTATTCAGACTATCGAAGTTACTGTTATTTGTGGATCTATTGCAGGAGTTTACACTGTTGATGGAAATATCCTAGTTGATGACTTTGGTTCTGGACCTTACACTGGCGAAGAAACTTTGATCTTAGCTGATTGCTCTGTATCTGGTGCATACGCTGTTTCTGATATCACTGGAGGATTATGGGCTCAGGATTACGCTGATGCTTACGGTTCATCTGCTAGAGCTGCAGTGCTTGAAATTGATTTCGCTTCAGGAGATGTAACTTGGACTGGTGTTAGTGATCAGTTTGGTGGTACAATTATCCAAGATCCTGCTCAGCCTACAAGTACTTATGATGCTGGCGCAGGTACAATCACTGTTTACTGGACAGCAACTGGTTTCGGTGAAAGAGGAGTAACTACTTACACTGCTCAATAAGAAATTTTTAATGGCAGCCCAAGACTGTCAGACAGAAAAAAGGGAATCTAGTAATAGATTCCCTTTTTTTATTAGCTTGTCTGATTTGACTGAATCACAATGAGTCATAAAACTCTAATAATTTTTTAATACCACTCTCTTTTTTGAACGAGAGCTTGTTGACTGTCGCATATTGTTGAACCTTGTTTGAATCTTCTTGAAATACCTTGAAGAAATCTTTTTTGTTCTTTGGTAGTTTCTGGTACATTCCATTAGAGATAATGTAATAAGCTTCCTTCTTAATAACTTTGTTATTTCGAGTTCCCATGTCAAGCGCGGGTACATAGGTGGCTTCTTTAATAAATGCATAAGGTCTTGCAACAAGCATTATCTCCTTGTTGGGGAATGAAACAATTTCCCTAAAAACGCCTTCTAAGTTTTCATTTTCAGAAGATCGGAACTGACGGATATTTAGAAATGTTCTTTCCCTACCAAGGTCATCATTGATGATAAATTTACTAAGAAATGTACTTGGACAAATTTTCACATCATCTGATGTTTTAATTTCTAACCAATTGTTATATAAATCATACTTTAATGGGACTTTCTTGACAGCTTGCTCGTTAATGAGTACTACCTCCCCTTCTGTCCATTCATCATAAAGCATGTAGGTTCCATCTGTTTTAGGTGGCTTTCTCGGTAATTCCAATATGTTTCCAGGACTAACTCGATCATCAACAACTGATAGTTTTAATGGCGTTTGACAATGAATATCAAAACTAAAAAATGCCAGAATAACAGCGATTAAGTATGGTTTATTCATAGATGTTTGTATTAAAGTTTATGGTAGACTGAGCTAAATAGTTTAGCGACCTACCAATTATAACATTTGTATTAACAATTACCATTACTGGGTTATGCATCTGAGTAACTAAAACTATGTTAAGTTCTAATAAGTTTCCTGACAATAGGCCCGATTTCAATGATTCAGTGCCTTCATTCAAGAATTTATTAATATTTTTGATGCTAATCTGAAGATAAAATTGCTACCCAATATGAATTTTAAGAAATCTACAAAAATCTTTTTTCCAGTTGCGGTCTTGCTAGTGATCGCAGGTACACTTTTGATCAAGATACCCCAAAATCAGGTTGAAGTAAAAAGTAAGGACAATAGACGTCCTCTGGAGTTAACAAAAAATCAGAAAAAGAGAGATAGTCCGGATTTGGCTGCTCAACAAGAGTTTGAGAGAACTATGGATCCTGCCTTAGGATACCCACCTGTTTCGAGATCAGTAAAAGCATTTCAGGAACTAAAGAAAAATTATTTTCGTCCGGGAGCCAGACAAGCCATTGCTGGTGTTGAATGGGAGGAAAGAGGACCTAAGAATATAGGAGGTAGAACTAGAGCACTGATGTTCGATCCAAATGACCCAGATGCAGAAAAAGTTTGGGCCGGTGGTATCGGAGGAGGTCTCTGGTACAATGAAAACATTACAGACGCGGAATCCTCATGGGTTCCCGTAGATGACTTCATGGCTAATTTGGCAATAAGCCATATCTCATATGACCCTACAGAAACTAACACATTCTACATGGGTACTGGACAAGGATATACTTCAGATATCCGTGGAGCTGGTATCTGGAAATCAACCGATGGTGGAACCACATGGGATGTAATTGAAAGTACTGATAGAAACTCACAATTCCATTATGTTCTGCGTGTTGATGTCACACATGAGGGAACTGTACTTGCAGCTACCAGGACCGGATTGTACAGGTCCACAGATGGTGGTACAAATTGGACAACCGTGATATCCGAAAGAATGGATGACCTGGAAATCTCTGAAACAAAGATATATGCTGCCAGTAGAGTAGGTAGCTCGATCTATGTTTCTGAAGATGACGGAGAATCATGGACTGACATAACTCCTGCTGATGGTGCAGACAGAATTGAGATAGGAATAGCACCTTCAGATGCCAATGTTCTTTATGCTATGGCCGATGGTGGCTCAGGCGGTGAAGATATTGAATGGATGTACGTTACTACCGATGGGGGTAGTAGTTGGACTGAAATGGTGACTCCTCTATACCTGGAGCAGAGCTGTACAGAATCTACAGACCACTTTACTAGAGGTCAAGCATTTTTCGACTTGTCATTTTGGGTGAGCCCAACAAATTCGAATTATGTAATTGTAGGTGGTATTGACTTACATAGAAGTAAAGACAGAGGACAAACATGGGAGCCTGTATCTTATTGGACAGGTGCAGATTGTGGGGAATATGTACATGCAGATCAGCACAGTGTTGCTTACAGACCGGGTCACCCGGATGAGGCACTTTTTGGTAGTGATGGAGGTGTTTCTTACGGTATTGGTCTCAATAGTGATGAATTACCTGAATTTGAAGACAGAAACAAGGATTATGTTACAGCATTGTTCTATTCATGTGCTGCTCAAAATGAAGTGCACTCTAATGTGTTCCTGGCAGGTGCCCAAGATAATGGAACACAAAGATTTACTTCTTACGGTGTAAATAATACTAGAGAAGCCACTGGTGGTGATGGAGCGTTTGTATTTATTGATCAAAATGAACCTAACCTTCAAATCTCCAGCTACATTAGAAATGACTATTCTCTTTCAGTGGATGGTGGACTGTCATTTGTGGAATTTGCTGGTGCAAGTGATGGGTTATTTATTAATCCTGCAGATTATGATGATGAAGCCAATGTGTTGTACGCAGCAAGTAACTCTGATTCATATAATGCTTATACTGGAATTAGTTCTGATGGAGCAGGTTCTGTTACCGTTCAAAATCAGCAACCTTCTGGATTGTCGGGAACAGCAACGGCTTTAACGGTTTCACCTTATACAGATGATGTATTATTCATTGGTAATAGCTCTGGTGCTGTATTTAAAATAACAGATGCTGCAGGAAACGCACAAGCAACGGAGATCACAGGAAGTAGTTTCCCAACAAACTCTACAGTTTCTTGTGTTGCTATTGGTGAATCAGATGACGAACTAATGGTTACATTCAGCAACTACGGAGTAGAGTCAGTATGGTATACTTCTGACGGAGGAGCTGCATGGACAAGCCTTCAGAGCTCTTTGCCGGATATACCTGTTAACTGGGCGTTATTCAACCCTGCAAACACTAACCAGGTTTTACTTGCGACAGAGTTGGGGGTGTGGTCAAGTGACGATATCTCTGCGGCAGATCCGAATTGGGAGCCTACTAATGAAGGACTTGCTAATGTGAAGTCAACTATGCTTCAGTATAGATCAAGTGATCAACTAGTCACTGTTTCAACTTTCGGAAGAGGTTTATTTACTTCCAGAGTTTTTGCAACGGAACCCAAAGCAGATTTTCATACAGAGCAAAGGGTAGCATACGTAGGTAGAGAAATACAATTTCAAGATCATTCTACTTTGGCCAATGGCGATTTTGCATGGGACTTTGGAGATGGTAATGTGTCTACTGAGGAGAATCCAACACATACTTATACAGCTGCAGGTACTTACTCTGTTTCATTAGCGGTAAATGGTGCTTCTGATTCTGAAACTAGAGCAGATTATATTACTGTTCTTCCAATCAAGAACGATGAGTACTCCGCTGCAGATGGTGGAGACTTTGAAACTGATTCCGAAGATTTTACTGCTTTATTATTGCAAGGTGAAACTCAACTTTGGGAAAGAGGAGTACCTGGCAATGAGCTAAATGAGGTTGCTTCCGGAACAAGTGCGTGGAAAACACTACTCAATGATGATATTCAAGGTGGATCTGATAGAGTATCGGCAATTTATACTCCAATGTTCGAATTGTTAGAAGGTGAAACATACCTGATAGGATTTGATAGAAGCATGGAAGGAAATAGTTGCTATGGTCCTTTAGGTGTGAAAGTTGAATACACTCTTGATAATGGCCAGACTTGGTTAACTCTTGGAGGACCTGAACAAAGACTTGGATCAAATAATTGGTATGACGCTAGTGAAAGGATAGAGTGTACTTTAATCCAGGATGTTTTTCCTGATAGAACTGGTTGGGCATTGACTACAAATGGACTGGTTAGATCTGAGTATGATATTTCGTTCCTTGGTGGAAACAGTGTAGCATTTAGAATTGTAGCTTCAATATCTAATCAATTCAATGAAGGTGGATATGGTTTTGATGGAGTTCTGATTGATGATTTTGAAATTATTAAAGACCCAACTCCAAGAGCGTCTTTCTCTGTTGGTGCATCAAAAGTTAATTATGTTGGTGATGATATCGATTTAGAATTCCTTTCTTACCAGCCAGATGAAGTGCTTTGGGATTTTGGAGATGGAAATACATCAACTGAGCTAAATCCTACTCACGCTTTTGAAAGTCCAGGCGATTACACAATTACATTAACAGTAACAACTGGAGGTGTAGAAGATTCTAATTCCACAGATATTTCAATTCTACCCTATCAAAGTGGAAGCTACACCCTGGAAGACGGAGGTAACTTTGAAGTAAATCAATCCAATTTTGCAGCAGATAATATCTCTGGAACAGGTTGGGAGTTAGGGCAATCGACTATTGAAGGGAAAGAAGGAACGGCTTCAGGAGATTTTGCATGGGTTTCAGGTCTGGACGATGCAGAGTATGTAGACTTATCTTTAGCATATCTATACACTCCTAAATTTGACTTCTCAATTTTAGGGGATTACAGAATGGACTTTAAAGCAAATTATCAGTTTGAACCTAACTGGGATGGGTTTATCGTAGAATATAGCACCGATGGAGATACTTGGATTAAGCTCAATGATAGACAGGAAGATGGCTGGTACAACCAAATCAGTGACCCTCAATCAATATTTGGAGAAAGTGTTCCGATATTTAGTGGTGATACCGAAGGAGAATTCGAATCTTATGGTACTGATTTGAATTTCTTAAGTGGTGAAAAAGAAGTTTCATTCAGAATCCGATTCCAGACTGACTGGGGAACTGTGGACGTTGGAATGGCATTTGATGACTTTGTTATCACAGCACCAGAAGGAGGAGCAGTTACTGCTGACTTTACTGTAGGAGATGGAGGTTGTATTAACAACTTTAGAGAATTCTCAAGTTTATCATCGGGTGGAATTGTCGCAGCAAGTTGGGACTTTGGAGCAAATGCTTCACCAGCCACTGCTGAAGGGTTAGGTCCTCATCAAGTGCAGTATACTGAAGCAGGGCTTAGTACCGTGACATTGACACTAACAGATGTTGATGGAAATCAAATTGTAGAAACAAAAACTGATTTCATTCAAACTGGCTCTATTCATAGTCCTTCTTTCACTACTCAGTCTGCAGCTGGTGGAGGATTTATATTAACGGCATCAGAAGGAGAGGCTTATCAGTGGTATCTGGATGGTGAATTGATTGATGGAGCAACATCTCAAACATATGAGACTACAGTTTCTGGAGATTACTCAGTACAGGTTACCGTTAATGGATGTCCTGTAATTAGTCTAGGTTCAATTGTGACCGATTCAGATGATGAGTTGAATTCTTCATTTGCATTATATCCTGTACCTGCTAAGAACGTATTGAATTTCGATTTCAATAATTCATATAATGGACCAGTTGAAGTATCACTGCACACAATTTCCGGTGCTAAGGTTAAAACTATCAGCTTTGAAAAGAATGCATTTGAATTCAATGGGTCTATAGATTTGACGTCTTTACAATCTGGTATGTTCTTTGTTACGATTAAAGGTGATAAGGAAATTACTAAGAGATTCGTTAAGCAATAGAAGAATGAGAATACTTTATATACTTACTTTGGGATTACTTTTTTTAGGTTCAGCTTGTAAAACACAGCAAGCAGGCAGCCAGGATGTTTCGGTTTCTGATGAACAGAAAAAAGTAGTCTCAAAGCACTTAGGCTCAGGTGACATAAGCTTTGATATAAATGAATCAAAGGAATATGTATTATGTATGCAGAATCCTGAGAAAAATGTCTCTAACCCTAGGCAGGAAAAGCAATATATTGTTTTAGACTTAAACAGCGGTGATGTCGTCTATAAAGGCAGACTTGAAGCTGGCTATGTTAAATGGTATGATGCTGAAAACTTGGAGATTCTAAATGAACCTGGTACAATGCCTAAGGAAATGACCAGAGATGATTTTACTATCATCTATAACGTCAAGACAAAAGAGAAACAAGAAAAGAAAGATTTCGGTAATTAAATGAAAGGAGCCTAGAAATAGGCTCCTTTTTTTAAATATTGTGAAACATACTCTTTAATTCCATCTTCTAATGAAGTCATAGATACGGGACATCCAATACTTCTCAGTTTGTCCATTTTGGCCTCCGTAAAATATTGATAGTTTTCACGAATCTCCTCTGGTGTATCTTTAAATTGAATTTCTTCTTCGGCATTCATCGCCGAAAACACTGCTCTTGCTAAATCTAAAAATGTTCTGGCTTCCCCTGTTCCCAAGTTATAAATGCCAGAGTCTTTGCGATGATGTAAAAACCAATATATCGTATCAACAACATCTTTCACATATATAAAATCTCTCGATTGCTCTCCATCAGAATAATTGGGATTGTGTGATTTAAACAGAGTGACTTTTCCTTCTTGCTCTAATTGTCTATATGCATGATAGACTACAGAGGCCATTTTCCCTTTATGGTACTCGTTTGGACCATAAACATTAAAGAATTTAAGTCCTGCCCAAAAAAATGGTTTCTCTTCTTGATCCAGCACCCATTTATCAAATTCATTTTTTGATTTTCCGTATCCATTTAATGGAAGTAGATCAGGGATATTTGAGTCAATGTCATCATAGCCCAGTTCACCATTGCCATAAGTAGCAGCAGAAGAAGCATAGATCAAAGGGATTTGATAACTGACACATTTCATCCAGATTTTTTGAGAATATTCATAATTGAGTTTCCTCAGTAAATCATAGTCGGTCTCTGTTGTATCCGTCCTTGCTCCAAGATGAAATATAAATTCCACTAGGTCATTATTGATATCCAGCCAATCAAAGAATTTATCCCGATCTATTCTCTCTTGAATTTTCTTTCCTTCAAGATTCTTATTTTTCTCAACATTGGAAAAATCATCAACAGCAATTATGTAATTAAAGTTATGGGCATTCAGTTTTGATATCAGGCAGCTTCCTATAAACCCTGCTGCCCCCGTTACTACGATCATAAGATGTCAATTTGTGGCAAATGTAATTGAATGTCCGTTTCTTTGACTCTTAACAGTATTGAATCGTAACATCGAATGAAATATTTCATTATTGCTGGAGAGAAGTCAGGTGATTTACATGGGGGAAGTCTAATCCAACAATTAAGAAAGCTTGATAATGAAGCGGTATTTAAGTGCTTTGGAGGCGATGAAATGGAAAAGGCAGGAGGTGAGATTCTCATTAATTTCAAGGATTTGGCCTTTATGGGCTTTTTAGAGGTGATCCAAAACCTGAATAAGATTTCAAGACTACTTTCAAAATGTAAATCTGAAATCAGAAACTGGAATCCCGATATAGTTATATTAATTGATTATCCAGGGTTTAATTTGCGAATTGCAAAATTCGCAAATGGATTGGGTATTAAAGTACACTATTATATTTCACCTAAAGTATGGGCATGGAATCGGAAAAGAGTGTACACCATCAAAAAATATGTTGATAAACTCTATTCAATCCTTCCATTTGAAAAGGGATTTTACAGGGATTATAACTATGAAATAGAATATGTGGGAAACCCACTTGTAGAACGTATTAATGCTTATCAGTTTGATGAATCCATAGTTGACAAATATAAAGGTCAAAATTGTGTCGCCATCCTTCCTGGTAGTAGAAAACAGGAAGTGAATGGTATGAGTGAAGTGCTTCGTAATTTAGTAGTTGCATATCCAGAAATTCGATTCTTAATTTGCGCTGTTTCATCATTGCCGGATCGACTCTATAATCGATTTAACAATTTCGAAAATGTAGACATAATTTGGGATCAACCTTATGATGTCTTAAAAGTATCCTGCATTGCTGTAGTTAATTCCGGAACTGCAACCCTCGAAACAGCTATTCTTGAAATCCCTCAAATTGTTTGTTATAGTACTAGTTTTCTTACATACCAGATCGCTAAAAGATTAATCAGAGTAAAATATATCAGTCTAGTAAACTTAATCGCAAATCAACCTATCGTAAAAGAGTTGATTCAACAGGATTTTAATGTACCAGTCCTAAAATTTCATCTGGATGAATTGTTGAACTCCGAAGAATCCCGATCTAATATGATTAATGCGTATGGCAAACTAAAAGCTCAATTAGGGAATTTTGAGACATCTTCGATTGTTGCTGAGAAGATATACTCTTCAATTAATATCAAATAAAAACGCCCATTTGAATTTTCAAACAGGCGCTCAATATCTAGTTAGCTATTCTTTAAGCTGCTCGCAACTTATTGAATTTAGATTTCTCAAATTTCTGTTCAGCATATGCCTTAGTGATCGAAAACTCTTTTATGCTGGTGTCTGAAGGTAATTCAAACATAGCATCAGTCATGATCGCTTCACAAATAGACCTTAGACCTCTTGCTCCTAATTTAAAAGCAACAGCCTTCTCTACAATGTAGTCCAAAGCACCTTTTGTAAACTCTAGCTTCACATCCTCCATCCTGAATAACTTTTCATATTGCTTAACAAGAGCATTCTTTGGAGTAGTTAGTATCAATTTTAGCGTCTCTCTGCTCAATGGATCAAGGTGTGTCAATACAGGTAACCTACCAATCAATTCAGGAATTAAACCATAACTCTTCAAATCCTGAGCGGTGATATACTGAAGCATATTTTCCTTATCTAAGGTACCTGCCTCAAATTCATCAGCTCCAACAAAACCAATTGGTCTTGTATTCAATCGGGTAGCTATATGCCTATCAATTCCATCAAAGGCACCACCGCATACAAAAAGTATGTGCTCTGTATTAACAGTAATCATTTTCTGATCCGGATGCTTTCTACCTCCTTGTGGTGGCACATTAACAGTCGTTCCTTCTAACAACTTTAATAATGCCTGCTGAACTCCTTCTCCACTTACATCTCTGGTAATTGATGGATTATCAGATTTTCTGGCAATCTTATCAATTTCATCAATATAAACTATCCCTCTTTCAGCAGCTTCTACATCATAATTTGCAGCTTGAAGAAGTCTTGTTAATATACTCTCCACATCCTCACCTACATAACCTGCCTCAGTTAATACCGTGGCGTCTGCTATACAGAAAGGTACTTGAAGAATCTTAGCTAATGTTCTGGCTAAATATGTTTTCCCTGTTCCAGTTTGACCTACCATGACAATATTTGATTTTTCAATCACAACATCCTCATTAGTATTATCCTGCATCAACCTCTTATAATGGTTATACACAGCTACGGAAATATATTTCTTAGCTTCATCCTGACCCACCACAAATTCATCAAGATGCAACTTCATATCAGCTGGCTTGATTAAATTGAATTTAGGTGAAGTGGTAGTAGACTTAGTTTTCAACTCCTCATTTAAGATTTGTTGAGCCTGAGAAATACACTTATCACAAATGTGGGCATGTATACCAGATATCATCAGGTCTACATCCTTTTTATTTCTCCCACAAAAAGAACAGGTTACTTGTGCCATTTAATTTCTATTTAATACCTCATCAATGAGGCCGTACTCTTTAGCTTCAGCAGCTCTCATCCAATAATCACGATCAGAATCTTGCTCAATCTGATCATATTTTTTACCAGAGTGCTTAGCTAAAATTTCATATAGGTCTTTCCTTAACTCCTGCATTTGCTTTAAAGTTATTTCCATATCTCTGGATTGACCTTGCATTCCACCGCTTGGCTGGTGAATCATAATTCTGGAGTGAGTCAAAGCTGACCTTTTCTTCTCAGCTCCACCAGCCAATAATACAGCACCCATTGAGGCAGCCATTCCAGTACAAATTGTAGCTACATCAGGAGCAACGTACTGCATGGTGTCATACATACCCAGACCTGCATACACAGATCCTCCAGGGCTATTGATATAAAGCAGGATATCTTTATTTGCATCAACTGATTCTAAAAATAAAAGTTGAGCGGTAATAATGTTTGCGATGTTTTCTTCTACTTGCATACCCAGGAATATAATCCTGTCCATAATTAATCTAGAGAATACATCAATTTCCGCAAATCTTGTTGGTCTTTCTTCAATGACAGATCTGGTCATGTTTTCAACATGGTTCACATATGTGTCAAATGTGTTACCATTAATACCACGACCTTTAACAGAAAATTTTCTAAACTCTTCTTTGTTTATCATTATTTAGTTTGCTGAATGTTACAAAAATAAAAAAAGTCCTTATCAAAAGGACTTCAATATAACTTTATTTAGGCAAAGTAGGTTTCATCAAATCCGTAAATTTAACAAAACCCATCAGCTTAAAGTTTTCTAAACTCGTCTAAACTTACTTCTTTCTCTTTGCTAGAAATATTCTCTTTTATATATGCCAACACTTTTTCAGTCTGAACCTGGTTGTGAACTTTCATGTAGTTGTCACCATTTTCACCTTTCAGATAGTTGTCAGCAAAAGCATCCATACTACTTTCAAATTGATCTCCAACCATACCTGAACTAGCAAACTGAGCTCTAATCTGATCCTTAGCTGCATTCACAACATCCTCATGCTCAACCTTGATCTCCTGGTCTTTCATCAATTTGTTTTTGATAAGTGACCACATCAACTCATCTGCATAATGCTTGTACTCATTAGCAAGACTATCTTCAGTTAAACCCTCATTAGATCTCATTAACCATTGCTTCAAGAAATCATCAGGCAGGTTGATTTTCGCTTTCTCAATAAGCTTCTCTCTGATCTTTTGATTGAATAAGAAATCAGCCTCACGATTGTAATTCTCTGAAACGATATCACTAATCTTTGATCTAAAGTCTTCCTCAGTTGTCACTTCCTCGTTAGGGAAAGTTTTCTTGAATAGTTCTTCATTCACCTCAGCAGGTTGAACCCTGTTAACTTTGTCTAATTCGAATTCAAATTTAGACTTAGATAATTCCTCAAGATTCTCTTGCTCGCCAAGTAATGTGATAAAGTATTGGTCATCATCAAAATGCTTTGCTTCAACAGGAATCTTATCACCTTGCTTTGCACCAATAAATTTCTTTAAAGGAGTCTTCTTCAGTTTAGATAACTCAATAAGTGCACTTACTTCAACCTCTCCACTGGTCAGTTTTCCATAAACAGAATCCCCTTCTTCAGCAGTATCTGGATTGATTGATTCGCCAAATTGATTCTTTAAGTTGTCAACTGTTTCATCGATAACCTTATCGTCAACCTTGATTGTAGCCTTCTCAACTTTGATCTTCTTGTCAACAGCGATATCAAAATCTTCTGCAAAACCAATGTTGTATTCAAATTCGAAATCTTTCTGGTTATCCCAGTCAATTGAATTCGCTTTTTCGAAGTTAGGTATTGGCTCTCCCAAAATCTGCAAATCACTCTCTCTAAGGTAATCTTGCAACTTGTGAGACAACATATGGTTGATCTCATCTACAAGAATAGACTTACCATACATCTTTCTTATCATCCCAGCAGGTACTTTCCCTGGTCTGAAACCCTTGATATTAGCCTTTTTGCTATAATCCTTGATTTTTTCCTCTACGCTATTTTGATAATCATCTTCGTTTAGCGTAATTTTAATTAAGGCCTCAGTGTCGTTGATTTTGTCTAATAAGATTTCCAATGTTGTAAATGTTTACTTATTCAAAAGAAAAACCCTCTCAACCATTTGGTACAGCTAAGAGGGTTCATTTTGTGCGGATGGAGGGACTCGAACCCCCATGCCTCGCGGCGCTAGATCCTAAGTCTAGTGCGTCTACCAATTTCGCCACATCCGCTGGTCGAAAAATGGAAGTGCAAATGTAAGTATTAATTTTGTTCAACAACAAAATTTTTAAGAAAAAAATTTTAAATGATAGCAGTAGATCTAGAAGAAGAGAAGAAGGAAATAATTAGGAGGTACCGTAAACTGCTAAGAAAAGCGAAACCACTCCTTAAAGATGGGGATGCCAAAATGATCAAAAAGGCATTCAACACCTCACTGGAAGCTCATAAGGATATGAGAAGAAAGTCAGGGGAACCATATATTTATCATCCATTAGAGGTTGCTCAAATTTGTGTAGACGAAATTGGACTAGGTCCAACAAGTATAATTTCCGCACTTCTACATGATGTGGTGGAAGATACCGATATGGAAATTTCCGACATAGATAGAATGTTCGGTAAAAAAGTCGGCCGAATTATAGATGGCCTAACAAAAATTTCCGGAGTTTTTGATGAAGGTAGTTCCCAGCAGGCAGAGAACTTTAGAAAAATGCTCCTTACACTTTCTGAGGATGTAAGAGTAATCCTTGTTAAGCTTGCAGACAGACTTCATAATATGAGGACACTTGCTAGTATGCCTCGTCATAAACAATTGAAAATAGCAAGTGAGACTATTTACATATACGCGCCACTTGCCCATAGACTTGGACTTTATGCAATTAAGAGCGAGTTAGAAGACCTCTACCTAAAATATACTGATAGGGAAACTTATGATTCAATTGCCAATAAGATAAGTGACACCAAAGTGTCTAGAAATAAATTTATCCGGCAATTCATTAAGCCACTCCAAAATGAAATAACTCGAACAGGTCTAAGCGTAGAAATTAAAGGGAGACCCAAATCCATCCATTCCATTTGGAATAAGATGAAAAAACAAAATGTTTCATTTGAAGAGGTTTATGATCTTTTTGCAATTCGAATAATCATTGATACTGAATTGGAACTTGAAAAAGCAGCATGCTGGCAGGTTTATTCCATTGTCACAGATTTTTACCAACCAAATCCAGATAGATTAAGAGATTGGGTAAGTACTCCAAGATCTAATGGGTATGAATCATTACACACCACTGTAATGAGTGCAACTGGTCAATGGGTCGAAGTGCAAATCAGAACTGTGCGAATGGACGAAATCGCTGAAAAAGGTTACGCTGCTCACTGGAAATATAAAGAAAACACTAGTAACGAAAGCGGACTAGAACAATGGATTATGAAGGTCCGTGAAATCCTTGAGCAAAATGATTCCTCGGCAATTGAATTTGTTGATGACTTTAGATCGAATTTATTTCAGGAAGAGGTATTTGTATTTACCCCCAAAGGAGACCTGAAAACTTTGCCTTATGGAGCAACTGCCCTTGATTTCGCGTTTGATATCCACACCGAAATTGGAGCTCATTGCCTTGGTGCTAAAGTCAATCAGAAATTAGTGCCACTTAACTATAAACTTAAAAATGGAGATCAGGTAGAAATACTTACCTCCAAAAAACAGAAACCAAATGAGGATTGGCTAAAGTATGTTGTAAGTTCAAAAGCAAAGTCCAGAATCAAAGATGCTCTTAAAGAAGAGAAAAAAGACGCTGCAGCAGACGGTAAAGAAATTATAGTCCGGAAACTTGGTCAGCTGAAACTCAAATTGACAAATCAGGTACTAGATCAACTTGTAGAATATTTCGGCACTAAAACTCCACTTGAACTATTTTATAGGGTAGGGAAAGGAAAGATAGATCACTCAGAAATAAAAAAATTCCAGGACCGACAGGTCGAAGAACAAAAACGAACCAGAAGAATTTCTGACCCTGAAGTCTTCAAAGGTGAAATCAAAAAGGTCCGGAAAAAAGACCAAGACCTTCTTCTTATAGGAGAAGATATGGACGTTGTGGAATATAAATTCGCAAAATGCTGTAATCCAATTCCTGGTGACGATGTTTTTGGTTTCGTAACTGTTAGTGAAGGAATAAAAATCCATAGAACGACATGTCCAAATGCAGTGGAACTACTTTCTAATTATGGATACCGCGTTATCAAAGCAAAATGGACTTCATCTCAAGATCGATCCTTCCTTGCAGGATTAAAAGTGATAGGAACAGACAGAATTGGAATGATTAATGACATTTCTAATGTTATATCCTCAGAACTAAAAGTAAACATGCGCTCTTTAAGTATAGATACTGAAGGTGGTATCTTTGAAGGTGAAATTCATGTATATATAGAGGATACAGAACATCTGGAAAAACTGATCGAAAATCTGCTTAAAATAGATGGTATCGTCAACATAAACCGATTTACCTAAATCAATACCGCTCAGGCCATGATGAAATGGTGATTAGATGTATATTTGCAGGGCTTTAGAAAATTATGGCACTAAACGAAGAAATTTTTGAGCAGGTAAAAAAGATTTTTACCGCATATCTTGAAAAGAAAGGATTAAGAAAAACTCCTGAACGATACGCCATACTCGAAGAAATATATTCGAGAGATGGCCACTTCGATGTTGAATCTTTATATATCAGCATGAAAAACAAGAATTATAGGGTAAGTAGAGCTACCGTCTATAATTCCCTTGACCTATTAATGGAGTGCGATCTGGTTAGTAAACATCAGTTTGGTCAGAACCTCGCACAATATGAAAAGTCATACGGTTATAAACAACATGACCATTTAATTTGTACAGAATGCCACAAAGTGGTTGAATTCTGTGACCCAAGAATCCAAAATATTCAGAATACAGTTGGAGAATTGTTGCAATACAATGTAGTGCATCATTCACTGATACTGTATGCAGATTGTCTAAAAGAAAATTGCGAGCACAAATTGGCAGAAGCCTCTAAATCATGAACTATTCAAGCGAAATCGTCAACAATATCTTTGAAATAAAATTCACTGGTGATTTAATCGGTGAAAACAATGGCCCTGAAGTAATTGAGAAAATCAATGATGTAATAAACCAAGGGATTAAAAATGCAATCGTCGATATTGAAGAAGTAAGGTATATTAATAGTAGTGGTATCGGAGTACTAATTACAATCTTGACCAAATTCAGAAACAAAGGAGGTGAAATTGTATTGGTGAACCCTTCAGAACACGTGAAGAAACTTCTGATCATTACTAAGCTCCAGGCAATATTCACAATAGTTGATTCCAAAGAACAAGCAAAAGATAAATTTAAGTAACTGATGGCAGTTGATGTTTTATTGGGTCTCCAGTGGGGAGACGAGGGGAAAGGCAAAGTAGTTGACTTTCTAGCAAAGAAGTATGATTTAGTAGCAAGATTCCAAGGTGGACCAAATGCAGGGCATACGCTTGAATTCGAAGGGATAAAACACGTACTACATCAAGTGCCATCAGGCATCTTTCATGATGGCATTAAAAATATTGTTGGAAATGGAGTTGTTCTTGATCCGGTTATCTTCATGAAGGAGCTGGATGATTTGGATCCGTTTAACCTAGACTTTAAATCACATCTCTTTATATCGAAGAAAGCCGCTATCATTATTCCTACACACAGATTACTTGATGCTGCTTACGAGAGATCAAAAGGAGATAAAAAAATAGGATCTACTCTAAGAGGAATAGGTCCAACTTACCAAGACAAAG
>OZ245848.1:0-4555000 GCA_965228955.1 Cyclobacteriaceae bacterium | reverse complement strand
AAGCTTAGAACTAGCAATAGTGGTAGGGGAGCATTCCATAGGCGGTGAAGGTGATAGGTGACTATTGCTGGAGCGTATGGAAAAGCAAATGTAGGCATAAGTAACGATAATGCGGGCGAGAAACCCGCACACCGATAGACTAAGGATTCCACGGCAATGCTAATCATCCGTGGGTTAGTCGGGACCTAAGGCGAACCCGAAGGGGGTAGTCGATGGACAATGGGTTAATATTCCCATACTACCGATATGAACGATGGGGTGACGGAGTAGTGAAAGTCACGCGCACAGACGGAATTGTGCGTTGAAGCGTGTAGGTATTAGGACAGTAGGCAAATCCGCTGACCTAGCTGAACGTGATAGTACTGCAATACTACGGTAGCGCAGATAGTTGACCTAATCAGACTTCCAAGAAAAACCTCTAAGTATATTGTATTGGTACCCGTACCGTAAACCGACACAGGTAGTCAAGGAGAGAATCCTGAGGTGCTCGAGTGATTCATGGCTAAGGAACTAGGCAAAATGGCCCTGTAACTTCGGGAGAAGGGGCGCCACTTTCGGGTGGCCGCAGTGAAAAGACCCAGGCGACTGTTTAGCAAAAACACATGGCTTTGCGAAATCGAAAGATGAAGTATAAGGCCTGACACCTGCCCGGTGCTGGAAGGTTAAGGGGGGGAGTTATCTTCGGAGAAGCTCTGAACTGAAGCCCCAGTAAACGGCGGCCGTAACTATAACGGTCCTAAGGTAGCGAAATTCCTTGTCGGGTAAGTTCCGACCTGCACGAATGGTGCAACGATCTGGGTACTGTCTCGGCCATGAGCTCGGTGAAATTGTAGTCGCGGTGAAGATGCCGCGTACCCGCAACGGGACGGAAAGACCCCATGAACCTTTACTACAGCTTAACATTGGTATTGGGTAAATGATGTGTAGGATAGGTGGGAGACTATGAAGCAGTGTCGCCAGGCATTGTGGAGTCGTTGTTGAAATACCACCCTTTATTTGCTTGATGCCTAATCTGGAGACAGAGACAGTGTTTGGTGGGTAGTTTGACTGGGGTGGTCGCCTCCAAAAGAGTAACGGAGGCTTTCAAAGGTACCCTCAGCACGCTTGGTAACCGTGCGCAGAGTGTAATAGCACAAGGGTGCTTGACTGTGAGACCTACAAGTCGAACAGGGTCGAAAGACGGATATAGTGATCCGGTGGTTCCGCATGGAAGGGCCATCGCTCAAAGGATAAAAGGTACTCTGGGGATAACAGGCTGATCTCCCCCAAGAGCTCACATCGACGGGGAGGTTTGGCACCTCGATGTCGGCTCGTCACATCCTGGGGCTGGAGAAGGTCCCAAGGGTTGGGCTGTTCGCCCATTAAAGTGGCACGCGAGCTGGGTTCAGAACGTCGTGAGACAGTTCGGTCCCTATCTGTTGTGGGCGTAAGAATTTTGAGTGGATCTGACTTTAGTACGAGAGGACCGAGTTGGACTAACCGCTGGTGTACCAGTTGTCTCGCCAGGGGCACGGCTGGGTAGCTATGTTGGGAAGGGATAAGCGCTGAAAGCATCTAAGTGCGAAACCCACCACAAGATGAGAATTCTTTTAAGGGACGTTATAGACGATGACGTAGATAGGCTGCAGGTGTAAAGTCAGTAATGGCATAGCTGAGCAGTACTAATTACCCGAAAGCTTTTTTGTAACGAAGTCTGAGTGTTTCTTTCACAGCACATGTCAAAAGATATTTAATGATAACTAAAAAGTAGTTGTCGCCATATCTGTCGAGTTAGGAGGAATAACGGTGTGAAGCCCGCCTTCGCTAAAGCTCTGATGGATGAAAGATTTTATGGTGATTATTGTGGCGGGGCGCGTAGCCTGGTGTCCACATCACTAAAGACTTTATGGTGATTATTGCGGTGGTGTCCACCTCTTCCCATTCCGAACAGAGAAGTTAAGCCCACCAGCGCTGATGGTACTGCGGTAAAACGTGGGAGAGTAAGTCGTTGCCAGATTATAATTGAAGCCTTGTAGGAAACTGCAAGGCTTTTTTTGTTGGTGGACTTTAAGATAATTTGTTTTTAAAAAAGGTAAAATGTGGGAGAGTAATGCTGGGCGCCCCCGTCGTTGCCAGATTATAATTAGAAGCCTTGTAGGAAACTGCAAGGCTTTTTTTGTTGGTAGACTTTAAGACAACTTGTTTTTAAAAAAGATAAAATGTGGGAGAGTAAGGGTGGGCGCCCCGTCGTTGCCAGATTATAATTAGAAGCCTTGTAGGAATCTGGAGGCTTTTTTTGTTGGTGGGGCTTAAGAAACTAGTTAGAATTAGTGAGATATAGTCCTCCTTCGCTGAAGCTTCGGCGGACAAAGTGAATCAATAACTAGTTGCTCCGTCATTGTTAGATTGTGATATTAAACCAGTTATTCTGCGAGCAACCTAAACTGTGCCTAAGTCAGAGTATCTCTTTGTATTATCAGGATACTGGGAGTATACGAAACATCTCCCTGGCCCCCCCTTCAAAGGGGAAACTTAAATGTTTGCGCCAGGGATAGGAGTGATTGTTTGAGCCCGTATTGGGTTGAAGAGGTTGGGGCGAGTGCGGATAGCCCGGCCTTCGCTGAAGCTTCAGCCGGCAAGCCGGCTTAAAGTAGACGTGTTGGGGCGCCATTTGACTTTTGAAATAACCATTCTAGTACAAATTGTTTTATTCTAAATCTCTTTTAGTATTTTGTTCGTTTAATTGGCTTTAGATTTAAATAATTAGATGGAGTTTCTTTTCCCAAATATGCTGTGGGGGCTATTGTTATTGGCCATCCCTATTATAGTGCATCTTTTTAACTTAAGAAGAGCAAAAAAGGTGCAATTCTCGAATGTGAGATTTCTTAGTGTAATTAAGTCCACATCCAGTTCAAAATTAGTTTTGAAACACTATTTGGCATTATTATTTAGGTCCTTATTTATTTTGTTTCTTGTTGTTGCTTTTTCGGTTCCTTATTTATCGAGAGATGAGAATGAATATGTAGAGAACCGTACCAATATTATTTATTTAGACAACTCTTATAGTAATTCCAATTTGTATAATGCAGCATTGTCAGGTTTTGAAAGGAATTTTTCATTAATTAGCTCAATGGTTGGGGAAAGTGGTAATGCACAGAGGTATAGACTTTACACCAATGAAAGTGCTGATATCTCTAACCGAACGCCTTTGGTTAAAGAGAAATTTTTGGAGAAACTATCTGAGGTGCAATTAACTTCATTGAATTTTGGATTGGGTCAGTTGAGTAATAAGATTAGAAGATATAATGATCAAAATACAGTTTATGTGTTTTCTGATTTTCAGAGAGAGCAATATTCATTTACAGAACTTGCTGATACTACCAATCAATACGTTTTAGTCCCATCGAAGTATAATATTGAAAGAAATGTTTTTGTTGATACTCTGTTTTTGGATAATATATCAATTAGGAGTGATAGTAGAAATACGTTAAATGTTGTCTTTCGAAATTCTGGTCATGAGGATGTGGATGATTTATCAGTTAACCTAATTGCGAATGATACACAGTTATCTACCAATACGGTAGATATTAAGGCTAATAAAAGTATTTCTCTTGAGATAGACATAGGATCGGTCCGGGACTCAATAGTGCTTTGTGAAATTAACTTTGAAGATTTTCCGATGACGTTTGATAATAGGTTTTTCTTCGTAATTAAAAGGACCAGGCCAATTACTGTTTTAGACATAGGAAGTGGACCCAAGAATGTATTTTCTTCTTTGTTTGAGTCAGAACTGTTTGATTATCAATTAATGCCCGAATCGAATATTGACTATTCATTATTGCAATTATCAGATTTAGTAATAACCAATGAAATTAAATTAGAGGACCCAAGTTTAGTCAGGGAGCTTAAATTGTTTTTGGACAAAGGAGGAGCGGTTTTAATTGTGCCAACTGAGGGTATCAATATTTCTTCAGTAGAGCAGATTACAAATGCAAATATTGATTTATTTGAGCAAACAGTTTTAAACGTAGAGCAACCAAATATTACGGATCCTTTCTTTAAAGATATATTTGATGCTGATCCAGATGATGCAAAAATGCCGGCAAGTAAGAGTTTAATAACCTGGAACTCCGGAAGGCCCCTGATGAAATTTAGTAATGGGAAGCCATATTTGTCTAGTTTCGATGTAGGTGAAGGAAATGTTTTTATTCTAGCGGGTGACTTATCTAGTTCTGGAAATAATTTCACTCAGAATGCCTTGTTTTTACCAGTGATGTACAACATTGGTTTTGAAAGCTCTAACAAGTCGCCATTTAAGATATATGATCGAATAAGTGAGGATTTTGTGTCGGTTGATATTGAGTCTGAAAGCCCAAGTAATCTATATAAGCTAAGAAACGGGGATTTAGAGATAATTCCAGAGCAAAGAGTTATTGATGGGCAGTTGCTTATTAATGTTGGAAGTTTAGATGTTGCGCCAGGATTTTGGGAGCTAACAACAGACAATCAGGTGGTTGATGTATTGGCTCTTAATCATTCTTCTGAAGAGTCAGTTGTTGACCAATATAGTATACAGGAAATCGAGGAATTTAGTTCGAAGTATTCTAATGTGACTGTATTATCCTTGAATGATAATCAGAATTGGGGTGAGTCAGGTGGCGTAGCAACAGACAAAAAGAATTTATGGAAATATAGCTTAATATTGGCATTACTTTTTTTCTTTGCAGAAGTCTTGACACTAAGATTCCTATAAATGCAGATTTTACTTAAGTCGGTTAAAATCATTGACTCCAAATCAAAATTTCACCTTCAGCGGAAGGATATACTAGTAGATGATGGCGTTATTTCTAAAATAGCAGACAGTATTGATGCCCCCTCTGAATGTAAATCTTTTGATTGCGATCGTTATTCAGTATCCATTGGTTGGTTTGATATGAATGCTCATTTTCATGATCCTGGGCATGAGTATAAAGAGGATCTATTTTCTGGTATGTCAGCGGCAAGTGCTGGTGGTTTCACAGATGTAGCAATTTTACCAAACACAAACCCACCAATTGACACGAAAAATCAGGTTGAGTATGTTTTGTCTAAGTCGTCATATTATCCAGTTAATTTGAGACCGCTTAGTGCGGTTACACTTTCTTGTGAGGGTAAGGAATTAACAGAAATGATCGATTTGAGTGAAGCGGGAGCTATCGCATTTAGTGATGGCTTGAAGCCAATTTCAAACACTGATATACTGCTAAAAACTCTTCAGTATTTGCAGCGGTTTAATGGGCTTTTGATTACTAGGCCTGAGGACCTGCAGTTAAACATGTTTGGTACTATGCATGAAGGTACAGTGAGTACCACACTGGGTCTTAAGGGGATGCCTTCAATTGCAGAGTCGCTAATGATTCAAAGGGACTTGAAAATTTTGGAATATACAGGTGGTAAGATTCATTTTTCTAATATATCTACTGCGGAATCAGTTGATCTCATTGCTGAGGCAAAATCGCAGGGTTTAAAGGTCTCTTGTGATGTTGCAGCGCACCAACTGGTTTTGGATGACGAACTGATTGAGCAATACGATTCGAACTATAAAGTTAATCCGCCATTAAGACTAAAGGAAGACAGGTTAGCTTTGGTACAGGGTGTTAAGGACGGTACTATTGATGTAATTGTGTCAAGTCATCAGCCTCATGACCCTGAGTGTAAAGAATTAGAGTTTGATTTGGCAGATTTTGGAATTATTGGTTTGCAGACAGTATTTCCATTGATTCGTGAAATTTCAGAAGAATCTGAGTTGCCTGAATTAATTGATAAAATATCCAGAACTCCCAGAATCTTATTGGGTCTTGATATACCGTCGATTGAAGTGAATCAGAAGGCGGTATTAACGATATTCGATCCTGATATGAAGTGGGTTTTTGATTCCACCACCAATAAATCAAAATCTGTTAACTCTCCTTTTTATGGTAAAGAACTTCGGGGCAAACCAATGGGAATTATTAATGGAGATAAGGTGAGTTTGTCCATTTAATTAAATAGTAGTTCTAAATATAGATGAATCCATTAGTCAAAGTTTCTTTGAAGTACGCAGTAAGCTGTGGGGTTATAATGTGTATTTCCTTTTTAATTGAACTCAATGTGGGTGTACAGCCAAATATTAATTTGGTTTCTGGAATTTTTGATGCACTAATATTTTTTCTATTTATTTTTTTGGGAGCAAAAGAATACAAAGACTACAAGAACGATGGTTATTTGCACTTTTGGCAAGGCTTGTCGATAGGTATGATAATTTTTTTGGTGACCGGTGTAATATTTTTATTGTTTCAAGCTACTTACTACAGTGTGTCACAGGGTGCATTTGATCAATATATTTCAGATCTCATTTCTTATGCTGAATCTAGAAGGGCTTTTTTAGTGGAGCAAGGAATGTCAAATATTGATATTGAGAATTACTTAAAGGAATTAAAGCAAACAACTTTGAGTTCGCTGATATTTAGTTCCTTAAAGAAGAAACTGATAGTTGGTTTTTTTGTAACACCAGTGATAGCGGTATTATTAAGAAAACAATCAAAATAAAAGAAAATGGAAAACGAAGTACAAGGAGTAAGCGTGAAACAAGTTGCTATTAAGTGGGGATTAATTCTAGGAATGGTATCTGTCATACTGACTCTTATAGTTCAACTTTTAACACTATATGAAAATCAATGGGCAGGTTGGATTGGCTTACCATTCAGTGTTGCTGTGGTATTTCTGGCTCATAACGCATTTAAGAATGAAGGTGATGGTTTTATGAGTTATGGACAGGGGCTTGGAATAGGTGTTTTACTATCTTTGATTGCCTCGGTAATAAGTTCATTATTTAATTGGGTTTATTTATCATTTGTAGATGATGGTATGATCCAGTTCCAAATTGAAAAAGCGCATGAGGAGTGGGAGAAACAAGGAATGTCTAGTGCACAAATTGAGCAAGCTGAAGGGTTTATGGAAATCATGATGAACCCAGTTACGATGACCATTTTAGGGATTGTGATGGGAACTTTATTTGGCTTTTTAATTTCACTTGTAGTTTCTGCAATTACTCAGAAGAAGAACCCTGAATTTGCATAAAACATTGTAAGTATTGAATATATCTATAGTAGTACCTGTATATAACGAAGAAGAATCTCTTCCAGAATTAAATGATTGGATAAGCCGAGTCATGGATGAAAACGGCTTATCCTATGAGTTATTGATGATCGATGATGGGAGTAGTGATACTTCATGGTCAGTCATCAAGGAGTTGAAAGAAACTAATCCAGCTATTAAAGGGATTAAGTTCAATCGGAATTACGGGAAATCAGCGGCCCTTCAGACAGGTTTTAACGAGGCAAAGGGGGATGTTGTAATTACTATGGATGCAGACATGCAGGATAGCCCTGATGAAATACCTGCTTTAAATCAGATGGTGATTGAGCAAGGGTATGATTTGGTGTCTGGGTGGAAAAAGAAAAGAAATGATCCGATTGGGAAGACTATTCCATCTAAATTTTTTAATCGAGTGACTCGGATGGTTTCGGGAATAAAACTTCATGATTTCAATTGTGGCCTCAAAGCGTATAAGTTGAATGTTGTGAAGAACATTACCGTTTACGGAGAAATGCATCGATATATTCCATTAATTGCTAAATGGAATGGTTTTTTCAATATTGGAGAAAAAGTAGTAGAGCACAGGGCTCGAAAATTTGGGACTACCAAGTATGGTTGGAAGAGATTTATAACTGGATTCCTGGATCTTTTATCAGTTACGTTTGTGACAAGATTTAAGAAGAGTCCAATGCATTTTTTTGGGACATTGGGGACGCTTTCTTTTCTTTTTGGATTGATAATTACAATGTGGCTAATCGGAGAGAAACTGTACTATGTATATATTCTTAATGCTCATGAGCAGGCTAGAGAGATTGTAGATCAACCATTGTTTTTCCTTTCGTTAGTAGCATTAATTATTGGGGTTCAATTGTTCCTTTCTGGTTTTATTGCTGAGATGATGACACAGTTTCGAAAAGGAGGAGAGGATTATTTAGTAGTTGAACGAACAGACTAAAGGCACATGCGTTTATATTCTGTCATTGTACCTGTTTACAACAGACCTCAGGAAGTTCTTGAGTTATTAGAGAGCCTTGTAAAGCAGACATACACAAATTTTGAGGTTATTATTGTTGAGGACGGTTCAGATCTTGATTGTAAGGAGATAGTTGAATCGTTTAATAGCAAATTAGATATTACCTATTTTTTTAAGGATAATAGTGGGCAAGGGTTTTCAAGGAACTTCGGTTTTGATAAAGCTAAGGGAGACTATTTTATCGTCTTTGATAGCGATTGCTTAATTCCAGAGAACTATTTTGAGACTGTTGAAAAATCTCTTGAAGAGCATTACCTGGATGCTTACGGAGGTCCTGATCGGGAACATGAGTCTTTCACGAATACTCAAAAAGCTATCAGTTATAGTATGACCAGTCTTTTCACTACCGGAGGAATAAGAGGTAGGAAGGGCCATGTTGGTCAATTTCATCCCAGAAGTTTTAACATGGGAATCTCCAGGGAGGTATACGAGAAGACTGATGGATACATTATTACTAGAATGGGAGAGGATATTGAATTCAGCATTCGCATTCTTGAAAATGGATTTAAGGTTGGCTTAATTTCAGATGCTTTTGTGTATCATAAGCGTAGGACCAACTTGGCTCAGTTTTATAAGCAATTACATTTTTTTGGTAGGGCAAGGATTAACATTGGGAGATTTTTCAAGAATGAGATAAAAGTTGTTCACTTATTTCCGGCAGCTTTTCTAATTGGCTTGATTCTCACAATTCTTGGAACCATAATGTTTCCCAAGATATTTGTTTGGTTTGCAGGTTTATTTGGGGTTTACTTCAGCTTGATCGCAATCGATTCTTTGTTGAAGAATAAGAATCTAGCTGTCGCCATTATAAGTCTTGCTGCAGCTCTCATTCAATTATCGGCCTACGGTATTGGTTTTATTACTGAAGGTCTGAAATTCAAGAGGTCTAAATAATTAATTCTTTTTGCAGAGGAATATCACCTCATCGGTAGGAAGCGCGTATTTCTTTTGATCATCCTCCGTTAGAGTTTGGACAAAATCATTTTCATCAACTTCAAATCCAGCTGACCTCAATCTATCTGCGTAATCTTTTCCGTAAAGTCTAACATGATCATCCTGTCCAAAAACCTTTTCTCTTTCTTTTTTATCAGTGATTGACCAATCTTCGAAGGTAGTTTCTGGAATTGGAGGAAAGAATGGGATTTGGATAATTGCCCACCCACCTGGTTTTAGAACCCTGTGTAGTTCACTCATTGCTTTGATATCGTCATCAACGTGTTCCATCACGTGATTGCAAAAAGCCACTTCAAAAGTATTCTCATCAAATGGGATGTCATGAATATCCATCTTGACCTTAGCTAATGGTGATTCGATATCCGCAGTGATATAATCAATGTTATTAAGCGCTTCGAACTTATCTATGAAACAGATCTCTGGTGCTACATGGAGTAGTTTGATTTGATCTTTAAAAAATCCAGTTTTTTGTTGAAGGAACAAATACATTAGTCTATGACGCTCCAATGATAGGCAATTTGGGCACAATGCATTTGATCTGGCTACTCTTCCATATGGAAGAAACTTTCTGAATGATTTACCACAAACACTACATTCCACATTATTACCGATATAGAAAATGGCAACTATTTTCAAAACCCAATGGCTAAAGAGCTGAAGGACCTTTCTTGGTATTTTTCTGATCAGGAAACTAATAATGTATTTCATAGCCTAATGGCATTTATATTCATTCGATTCTTAAGAGGTTGCAAATATAGACAGATCTTTGAATGATGCATGTTACTGTGCTTATTGTGTTTTTTGATTGATTAAGTATTATCTTTCGATTTGTTAACGTTATGTACTGAGAAAGATGAAAAGATTTGAGCCATTGGCTTAATTGAGTGTTATGCATAGAATAGTTACAATTGTTTTCATTGTTGTCGCCATGTTGTCATGGAATGAAGTTCATGCGCAAAAGAAGGACAAAGGAGATATTCAAAGATATCTACCAACTGAGAAAATAGACGGTAAGAACGACAACAAAAGGAAGAATCGACCTAAAAGAAAGAAATACAAGCATATTGTAAAGAACAAGACCAAAAATTTACTTTACGGTAATCCATGTGTTTTGGAAGCTACACACAAAATGGGTTTTGAATACGTTATTCAGATCAAAGGAAGTCTGGGCAGTGTCAATGAACCTAGAAGGCTTTGGAATAATTTTGAGGTGAATGTATTTTTATGCGTAACCCGATCTCCTTTATGGAGGCTTGTATTGAATAATAAAATCAAAAAATGCAGAATAAAATCCGGAGATAAAACTGGTTAACCATGGAAGGCCGTCCCGTAAAATATTCAAGAGTTACAATTACAGAATTGATGATTCCATCATACGCCAATTTTGGTGGGAAAATACATGGTGGTATTCTATTGTCTTTGATGGATAAAGTGGCATATGCTTGTGCGAGTAAGCATGCTGGAACGTATTGCGTAACTGTATCTGTAGATGGAGTAGATTTTTTGCAGCCTGTGGAAGTAGGTGAGCTTGTTTCCCTGAAGTCATCAGTGAATTATGTAGGAAATTCCTCAATGGTCATTGGCATAAAGGTAATAGCTGAGAATGTGAAACTGGGTACTGTAAAGCACACTAATACCTGTTATTTCACAATGGTTGCCAAAGGGGAAGACGGTAAGCCTCTTACGGTTCCTCCTTTAGTACTTGAGACCATGGATGATATTCGCAGATTCATTTCTGCAATAAAGCGTAGAAAGTTGAAATCTGAGGCCAATGACAAGATGCAGGTTTATAAAGATGATTTTGTAATGGATCAGGATATTCAGTTTTTGGAAGGTCAGCGTTGTGAATTAAGATTTAAGCACGACTGATTGATTTAGCCGCCAAATATCCAAGTGCAGTAAGGCAAAACCCGATTGCCAAGGACAAGACAGTGTAAAGCACAGCAATATTAATTTCCCCTTTTTGAAATAGCTGAATATTTTCAAGTGAAAATGAAGAGAAGGTAGTGAACCCTCCACAAAATCCTGTGCTGAAAAAAAGCAATTGCTCTTTGGATAATTTGGTACTCATACCAAATAAAACTCCTATCAGAAAGCAACCAATTAAATTAGCCGCAAATGTGGGGTAAGGGAATGCCAATGTAGTCTCTTTTGATAAATACCAATATGAGATGAGATATCTTCCCGCACTGCCCAGGAAACCTCCGAAACCAACAATTAGAACTGCTTTAATCATGCTTTTCAATAAATCTTGTGCAATGTTCCATTAATTCAGGGAAAAAATCATTGAATTCAGCGTGATATTCTTCATGATCCTGTTTCAATTCTACAATAGCTTCATCCATTTTACTGTCGAATTTAGTTCTTCTAGACATACCATGAAGAACCCTGCTTATTCCGTCGAAATATTGGTAATTGTAGAGCCAGTTGTCTCTTTTCATGTAGCCGAGCATATGATTGACTCTTTCCGGAACAATATTTTTATACCCAGACATTAAACTATAGAAAGACTCGGTATAACTAAGTAAATCTTCATCGTGATATTTCTTCCAGTCGAGTGCCAGATAGTGGTCATAGTAGATATCAGTTATTACACCAGCGTAGTGACCATATTTGTCTCTTAATCTGTTTTTGCTTTCCTTGACTATCGGATGTTTATCAGTGAATGAATCAATTTCCCGATGCAATAATATTCCCTTACGAATTTCGGTAGAAAAATCATCCATCATGTTGCCTTTGACAAAATCTCCAATGAAGTTGCCAATTTTGAGGGGTTCATTTTCCCCGCTGAGATATATATGGGCCAGAAAGTTCATGGGCTATTGAATAAGCATAATTTAAACTAAATTACGAGATAAGCGACATGTAGGATGATGAAAATTAATTCCATTGTCAACCCAGAGCTCATAAAATATTAAAATCTGATGGCAAAGGCTCAACTAAATATTCTGGTGAAGTTAGCGAAGATTGATGGTGTCCTGGTGCAGGATGAAATCCGATTAATCAAGAAAATTGGAGCCGCTAATGGAATGACTAATGCTGAAATACAGGACTGCTTTGAACATCCACATGATTTGGAGGGACTTCAGGAACTACCTCCTGATGATAAGTATGACTTTCTATACAATGTAATCCAATTGATGAAGATCGATGGTAGGCTGCATCAGGAAGAGATTGAGTTTTGTGCAAGGGCGGTTTCCAAGTTAGGTTATGACCAGGCAGTGTTATTAGAACTGTTACTGAAGATTTATGGAGACGATAGGATTACCGCTGATAAAGAATCTTTGAAATCAACCGTTCAAAAGTACCTTAAAGACTAAATTGCGCCCTGCAATGGACGTTAAAGAACACTTCAAGAATTTACTTCGTCTGATTCGTATCGAGAGAGAGGAAGATAGAAATCAGTACCAACAAAAAATGATGTATACTTCTATGCAAGAGCGTAAGGAGGCAGGGATTTGTTGGTACCCTGTGGTTGTGACCAGATCCCAACTGGGTACAGGAGAAAAAATAGTTCTTCACCTGGAGAAAACAGGAGACTTTGAGCAAAGACATGTTTTTCAAGTTGGTTCGTCAGTAAGTCTTTTTGCCAACAATGGAGATAAGCAAGCTAATTCATCAGCAGTAATAAGTTTTGTCCGAGAGAAGAAGATGAAAATCGTACTCAATTCAGATGACGAACCTGAATTTCTGAATAAGGGGAAATTGGGTCTTAACCTGCTTTTTGATGAGTCCACCTATGAGGAAATGGAGCGGACGCTGAGAAATTTAATGAAGCTAGAAAAGGGTAGGAGCAGTGAATTAGTTGAGATACTTCTTGGTAATAGAAAACCTTCTTTTGCTGAATTAGATGCGCTGCAATTTCCCAACTTAAATGAAAGCCAAAATAAGGCAGTTAATAAAATACTTTCTGCTCAGGACCTAGCAATTGTTCATGGCCCTCCAGGAACGGGTAAAACCACTACTTTTATAGCTGCTATCAAAGAAGTGGTTAATAGAGAGAAACAGGTTTTGGTTTGTGCCCCGAGTAATGCTGCTGTTGATTTGCTAGTTGAAAAACTTGTAGAAGTTGGGGTAGATGTACTCAGGCTAGGACATCCGGCTCGTGTAACGCCTTCCGTATTGGAGAACTCATTGGATGCCCGGATTTCAAAGCATAAAGATTTTAAAGATTTGAAAGCTGTTCGGAAGAAAGCTGAAGAATTAAGAAGTATTGGAACCAAATACAAGAGAAATTTTGGTTGGGAAGAAAGACGTCAAAGAAAAGCGATTCTTCAGGAGTCTAAGCGTTACAAAGATGAGGCAAGGATGATTGAAGACTACATCACGGCAAATTTGATGGATAACGCACAGGTGATTGCGTGCACCTTTATTGGTTCCAGTCATAATCTGATGAGAGATCGCTTTTTTAAGACAGTTTTTATAGATGAAGCAGGTCAGGGTCTTGAGCCGGCATGTTGGGCTCCTATATTGAAGTCTGGTCGTGTTATAATGGCAGGGGATCATTTGCAGTTACCTCCAACTGTGAAAAGTTTTGAAGCAGCCAAAGAAGGGCTTTCTACCACGTTATTTGAAAGATGCATTGAAGGAAATGATAGCGCAGTGATGTTGGAAGACCAATATCGAATGCATCATGAAATAATGGAATTTAGCAGTGATTACTTCTATAATGGCAAGTTAAAAGAAGGGCCGAATATTAAAGATCGATTCTTTCCTATTGCTGAAGGTGCAAAGTTTATTGATACAGCAGGGTGTGGGTACAATAGTCAAATTAATGAGAAAACCAGAAGTAGTTTTAACACTGAGGAAGCTAAGTTTTTAATTGATCGGTTGCTGGACAAAGTAAACGAAATTGGTGCTGATGAAATAGTGGATAAGGAATTTAGAATAGCTGTCATAACACCTTATAAGGCGCAAAATGAAATCCTTAGAAAATTGATTTCAGAATCCGAAGTGCTTTCCGGGTTGGAGGGTCTTTTGGCTGTTGATACGGTTGATGCGTTTCAGGGACAGGAGCGAGATATTATTGTGATAGGTTTTGTTAGATCAAACCCTGAGGGTGAAATTGGTTTTTTGAAAGACATTAGAAGAACTAATGTAGCCATGACCAGAGCAAAACATTTGTTATTACTAATAGGTGATTCTGCTACATTGGGTAGTCTGGAATTTTATAATCAAATGGTGGAGCATTTTCAGTTTAGAAACAACTACCACAGTGCTTTTGAGTTTTTGAATACTAATAGGTATTGACTAGTGGCAGGTGAGCGAGAAATATACTTTCATGTAGGGTTAGGGAAAATAGCCAGTACCTATCTTCAGAAAAGTGTATTTCCTAAACTTCAGGGTATCCATTATATCCCTACAGGCAAATACAAGAAAAGAAGTAAATCCATCATTGCTAAGTCCGAATATTCTAAATATTTGGTTTCACGAGAATTTGACAGACAGTTTGAAAGAGAGGTTCGTTGGTTTACCGAAACTTATCCAGATGCGAAGATCATCATTTTACTTAGAAGACATGATAGTTGGATAGCATCTCAATATCGCAGATATGTAAAAAATGGATGGTATCACAATTTTGATAGCTTTCTGGATCTTGATAATGATGAAGGGATGTGGAAACAGAATGATCTTTTATTATTTCCAAGGTTGAAGATCATTGAAGAGTGTTGTGAGCACCAACCATTGATATTATTTCATGATGAGTTAATTGAAGATCAATGGGAGTTTCTGGACAAGATTGCCAAGTATTCAGACACTACATTTTTAAAAGATGAAATCTCAACGAAAAGAGTTCATACTTCATTCTCTGAGGAGCAATTAAGGTTTCTCAAAAGTTTCTGTAGAAAGTATGTTAGAAAGGTTCCAAGAAGCCGGAAGAACAAGATTATGCATTGGTTACTTTATCGGTCTTGGTGGGCGTTTTTTCACTTGATCATGTATTCTGTCCCACTATTTCCAAAATCATGGATTCCTGATGAACCTTTAATAGAAGAAGATCAACTCGAAAGAGTGAAAGAGGCGTATGAAGATGATTGGGAAAAGGTAAAGGAATACGCTGATCGAAATAACTCAATTGTGCTGGATTAATTACCCAATCTTATCTAAGGTAGCACCGGCTTTTAATTTGAGTTTATCAATTGTGCTAAGCTGACTTAATAATTCAAACATTTTAGACTTGACGAGTTCAATTGCTTTCATCGGTCGGATCATTACTTTGAACTCTGTGATTTTTCCCTCATCACTCCATTTGATCATATCAATACCATTGATCTGAATCCCATCGATCTCACAGGTGAATTCCAATACTGAGTCGCTATCAGAATTTAGCTCTCTGATATAAGTGAAGGTTTTGTTGTTATCGGCGAAAAACATATTGTAGGCAGATGAAAGATACATTGCCGTTACTGTTCTGCCAATCTGGGGTTTGAATAGCACTGGAGAATGAAATGCTACATTCTTATCGAGTATTTTTTTAAGGTCTTTTAGATTGCCGCTATCTAGTAATTTATGCCATTCCTGTACATTATTCATGGTTTCATCATTTTGGGTAAGAGACTCTTAAAAGGCAGAGATTATTGCATTAGATTAGTAATTTAGTATTTCATGTTAAAAATCCAATAATGCAGGCTCCTTTCCATTACTTACTGTTTATGCTATCCGCTCTTTTGGGTCAGGAAATGACTGTGATTGGAGAATCTTGTGTTGTTAATGTTGATAGGAAGGAATCAGTTGTTACAATTGAGATTAAAGATCTAATGGCGAATGAATCTGAGCTGGAAGCTGTCAATGAATTTATAGAGGCCCTTAGTGATTCTACAGATTTCCCTGAGCAGGGATCATATGTTATTAATAACATAACTATGAAGACACAGGGGGATAAGTCTAACGCGATAATAAAACTTTCCTATTCTGATGAATCTTCATTCTTTCAGGAATTTGGATTTTTTAAGACTCCTGAGGGGGATGTTCTTTTTCATCCATTGTCCAATGAAGATGTTAAATCGACAAATGGCAACAAAACCGTATTTGAAGATTTAGATGTCATCAAATGGCAAAACGGAGATAATATTCAGATGAACCTTATTCTGAGTGACTCCAAAGAGTTTCGACAATTGCTCCAGGATTACTACGGTAATCTGGTTCGAATCGGGGGCAAATAAAAAAAATCACTTTTTTTCATTTTTCTTTTGGGGGGTAAGTCCTGGTTGTTTGCTATAGATGTAGTTTAACTAACTGTGCAATTATAGATGACGACTTGATTAAACGGCAAGTTGTCAACATTATGGAGTTAGACTGTGCCAAATGACATCTTCTCAAGACCAGCTAATACTTGAAAGAATGTTCCATAGATGTCAAGAGTTAAAAAGGTGTATGAACGTTAGCGATGTTCGCCTTATTGACTAAGCCCTTCTGGATTACCAGGAGGGCTTTTTTGTGTTTTATTACCTATCAGACCGCTAGATGTAACAGCCCGAAATACCCTGTTTTCTACGAAATGACTTTTTGTAGGGATAAGTGCTTGATTATGAGGGTTTAAAAAAATGCTAATTCAAGTGATTTCTTATTTGCTCTATCTACCTTTATAATGTGAAAAAAGCACTATTCTAAAAAGTGAAGAAAATATTAGTCTTTCGCTTAGTCTAGTCGGAAAAATAAAAATCACACAGCTATGAAAAAGAAAATTTTAACTACCGTATTTACCCTATTCTTAATAGGTTCTACCCAAGTAACATTTGCAGGAAACAACTTCAGCAATCCTAAGAAAAAGGAGGCTGTAGCTCAAAAAAGGTCAAAAAAGCTATCTCAGTGTAAGCAAACATTTTCATTCAAGAAAATAGCTAAGCTGATGAAATCGAAAAGAAAAGAAATTGCGGCCTTCCACAATATGTAAGTAAAATCCAATTATTACATTTTCCATTAGGGAATCATCTGTAAATGAGATACTTTTAAGTACACTTTAACTAGGATGCTCAAAAGGCTCGTTTACACATCACTATTCACACTATTCCTTGCTGTCACTGCAGACGTATCAGTGATGAGTCAGGAGAATAATGTGGTATTGGAACAGCACTTCAAGCCTAAGAAGAAAAAGCATTGTAAATCAAAAATCAAAGCCCGTAAGAAACAGATCAAAGAAAAGGCAAAGTCGCTTAAGAAAGCCAAGGGCAAGATGAAATCAAAGAATAAGGCAGTTTCAACTTATATTTAACGATCCTCTATCCAAGCTCGGAACTTTGGAGCAGTTTCTTTACTGATTAACACTTCTTCATTCGTTGGGGGTTCCAGGAATACCCTTATTTTACCATTCTCAGATCGGAACTTTTCTATTGCATCAATGTGAGCAATGTATTTTCTGTTGATTCTGAAGAAATCAATAATTCCCAGGTCTTCATGTAGTTCAGCAAGTGGTTTGTCAACAATGTATTTCACTCCACTATTGTCGACAAGAAAGGATACCTTATGTTCTGAGAAAAAGTATGCAATATCCTCTTTTTTGATGGAAACATACTCAGTTCCCTTTTTAACCAGGAACCGATTTTTTGACTTTACGTTTTGAGTCACTTTTTGAATTTGCTGATTTAAAAAGTGGGATTCCAATGTTTTAACCTTTTGAATAGCCAATTCCAGTCGATCAGATTGGATAGGTTTTAGTAAATAATCAATCGCATTTTCTTCAAGTGCCTTTAATACATATTGATCGTATGCAGTGGTGAAGATGATTGGGAACTCCACATCAACTTGCTTAAAAACCTCAAATGAAATATCATCAGCCAACTGAATGTCAAAAAAACCTAAATGAAACTTACTCTCTCCTTGAAGAACCTGAACTGTTTCTTTTACAGATTGACAGATTGTGAAATCACTGTCTGGTTTGATCTTCGCAATCATTTCAGTGAGCTTGTCAACAGCTGTTAGTTCGTCTTCTACAATTAATATATTCATTAGGTAGTAATGGTTAAGAGTGGAAGTTTAAGTTGGAAAATCTGTTGGTCAGAAATTTTCTCAATTCCTTTACCAACAAGCATACTAAACCTATCATTTAGGTTCGCCAAACCGATATTGGACGAATGCTCAAGGGTCTTTTTAGGTTTTAGTTTGTTGGTAATTACCAGATTCTCTTCTTCAAGGCTTATATCCACCTGCATGGGATTGGAACTTGAGATTTCATTGTGTTTGACAACATTCTCCAAGGCAATGAAGATGGAAATAGGAGGTATTAGATATTTCTGATTTTCCTGACCAAGGTTCTGGTTTACAATTAATGATTGTTTAAACCGGATCTTAAGCATTTCCAGGTATTTGTTAAGAAATTCCATTTCATCCTCAAGGAATACTAGTTTCTGGTCTTTGTTGGATAATATATAGCGATAGACCTCAGCTAGTGATTCAGTGAATACTTTGGCTTCTCCAGGTTGGTGCTCTATGAGGTGAGAGAGACTGTTCAAAGAGTTAAACATAAAGTGAGGGTCGATTTGATTTTTTAGAACCTGTAATTCAACCTGGGCTTTTGCTTTCTCCAGTTTTTCTTGTTTGACAATGTCTGATTCTCTCTGTTTAATCAGGAATATCGTCTCATACGTGTGTGTGACGAATATTACGCAGACTATGCATACAAATGCCGTTATTTTAATGATATCCCAATCAATTGGGATCTGAGTAGCATTGTACCATCCCAACAACATAACAACCACTAACGGGCCTGTATAAAAGATATTTCCACCAATTATGAGAACCACCTTTTGGGCAGGATTTATGAACCAATTGTATTTGTTTTCCAGCTTAAATAGGATCCATCTGTTTCCTTGCCATATAAGGAATGCTATAAGGATAAAATAGAGATAGGTAACCACAAGAAAAGGAACTGATCGGATATCGTTATTGACCAAGCCGGTGGCATTTGGGATAACAATTCCGAAGAATTGAATTCCAATTATTCTGACCAGTTTGTCATTTATTTCAATACGTTCCTCGACTTCATTAGCCATTTACGCTTCAGTTCAGTTTTTTTCCGATTCAGTAATTGTTGGTGTCTGTCTCAGTTTTTTAGGCAGAAAATTTCTTTTTAAAAATACTAATTTCAATCAAAAACAATTAAAACCATGAATAGAGTCGTACACTTTGAGATTCCTTCTAGCAATGTAGAGAAGAGTCAACAATTTTTTGAAAATGTATTTGGATGGAAGTCTGAGAAATGGGGTGACATGCCTTATTGGATGATGGCAACTGGCGATCAGAAAGCTGCTGGTATCAATGGAGCACTAATGCCAAAAGATGAAATTGTCCAAAGTATTGTAAACACAATCTCGGTAGAAGATAGCTCGAAAGCAAGAGAGGCAATTGAAGCAAATGGTGGTGAGGTCATTACCGAAACTCAAACCGTACCTACAATTGGCTATTTTTTCTATTTCAAGGATCCTGATGGGAACATACATGGTGCTATGCAGGAAGATTCTAATGCTCAATAATTAAGTTATGAAAACATTAAAGATTAATCACACTGCTGTTTTTGTATCAGCCCTTGCAACTCAATTTATTCCACCACTTTGGTATGATAAGGTATTTTTTGGCCTCAGATGGATGGAGTTGAATAATATGGTAGAGGAGGACTTTGCAAATTTCGATATGATTTTTGGGTTGACTCTTTCATTTGCCACTGGTTTAGCTGCAGCCTACATGATTGCATGGATTTTTCAAAAGATCAATGTTGAATCGGGGTTAGACGGTTTGAAGTATTCACTGCTGATTTGGTTGGCTTTTGTCTTTATGGAAGTCGCAACTCAGAACTTTTTTTCCCTTAGATCCTTCGAATTAACACTGATTGATATGAGTGCTGTGCTGATTCAATATGAGATTATTGGAATCATACTGGGAGTGTGGAGAAAGTACAGTAACAATTTGTCACCCGAGGTAGCTTAAACTCAAAATAAGATAATATGGATTTTTCAACATTGAATTGGTTAGCTATTGTAGTATCAACATTGCTAACATTTGTAATCGGAGCAATATGGTATGGGCCTTTATTTGGCAAACCTTGGATGAAAGAAATGGGATTTACTGAAGAGGATTTGAAAGATGCTAATATGGCGATGATTTACGGAACTGCCTTTGTTTTGGAACTCATCATGACGATCAACCTGGCCTTGTTTATTGGTGATTCCACAAGTATCATGAAAGGACTCGCAGTTGCTTTACATATGGGACTAGGATTTATAACATTAGCTATGGCAGTAAATGCGCTGTTCTCCAGAACTACAATTAGACTTTGGTTTATCAACGCCTTCTATTTTGTAGTCTGCTTTTTGCTAAATAGCACGATCCTGGTTCTTTGGAAATAACTATTGATTGGTAACTAGCCAAACCTAAAAACTATGAAGTACACACTTGAAATACTAATTGATGCCCCAAGGTCTGAAGTGATAAGGCTGTTTGATAGCACTGATAACCTGTACAAATGGCAGCCTGAACTTCAGGATTTTGAACACCTGAGTGGAGAACCTGGCCAGGTTGGTTCAAAGTCTCGCATGTTTTACAACATGGATGGCCGGGAAGTTGAAATGATTGAAACGATCACAAAACGAAACTTTCCCGAGGAATTTAGTTCCACCTATAAAGCAAATGGTGTTTTAAATATTCAGGACAATGAATTTGTGGAAATAGGAGATCAAACCAAATGGATAAGTCACTCTGAATTTAAGTTCAGTGGATTTTTTGCGCTGATCTTTCCATTCATGAAAAAGTCATTTAAGAAACAGAGTTGTCTGTTTCAAGAACGATTCAAGAAATTTGCTGAGCAGGAATTAGCGAAAGAAACCTCATAGTTTTTCTGCAAGTTCAGGGATCTTTGAATGAAATTTTTCCCTGATCTTAGGTAGAAGTCTCAAATCTGTGGAGGCTTCTATCTTTCTTCCATCAATTTCATATACTGGAGTCATCTCACCCATAGTTCCTGAGGTGAATACTTCATCAGCACTATAGAACTCTGTTAGACTCAAATCTCTTTCCTCACAATGGAGTCCCAATTCTCTCGCAATATCAATTACAAGACCTCTGGTAATCCCATTTAGACAAGCATTTGCATATGGGGTATAGATCTTGCCATCTTTCACAATGAATAGGTTGACGTCATTCAACTCTGCTACAAAACCTCTCTCGTCGAGCATAACCGCAGCATCCATTCCAGCTATATTAGCTTGAATTTTAGCAAGGATATTATTCAAGAGGTTAGCGTGATGAATTTTTGAGTCAAGAAATTGCGGTAAGTTTCGTCTTATATGAGAGGAAATTACCTTAATTCCTTTTTCATTGTCATACACTAATGGTTTCCATTCAGCTAAGACAATTAGCGTGCAGCCACTCTGATTGAGCCTTGGATCCATACCTGAAGTAATCTTAATGCCTCGTGTTAAAGTAAGTCTGATGTGAGTCTCGTCAGTCATATTATTCGCTTCCAGAGTCTCTTTAACTGCAGATCTTATTTCGTCTTCAGTAGGGATTTTTTCAAATGCCAGAGCTTTTGCTGAATTGATTAGCCTGTCAATATGTTTTTTGAAACAGAATATCCCGTTTTTGTAGACTCTTAAACCTTCCCAGACAGCATCTCCTCCTTGTACAGAACTGTCAAAAACAGAAATATGTGCTTCATCTCTGTGAAGTAGTTTACCATTTACATGTACTAATAGATCCTTATTTTTTGGGTTATATGTTTGTAGCATGATTAAGCTTTAATTGAATGTTGTTGAAGTAAGTTGAAGTAATGCAATGACTCCTCCAGGAGATCGTTCAAGTGTGTTGGTACTATTGCTTTCTCTGTTTTAGGAGGAGCGAAACCGGTGGATTTATGAACGTTATTGTACCACCACTTTGCCCACGCACCATCTTCTGGTCTCGGACCTGCTTCCCACTGAAGCATATTGGAGTCGAATGGTATACCCAATCTTTCACAAAGTTTAAATAGAACGCCACCTGGGTTTTTTAATATCTCATTGCTGTCCAGGACTGTTGGTTCCCTTCCTGAGTTTCTTAAATACTCAAAAAGTTCCCATTCTTGTTTTAGACCAATGTCAGTCATTTTGGGATTGGGAATGACTTTTGAGAATGAGGTTATTAATTGATTTGGGTCCCTGATAAGTAATAGATTATTCCAGTCTTTAATGAATGAATAATCCTCCATAATCATGTGATGAGACATATTTTTAAGAAACAATACAGGAGCATCAGAGAAAGAATTAACTGAGCTCACAACAGATTGGTAATTGCAGTCCATTGAATCCATTGTTTCCTGCTTGCCAGGATGATCAATATTGGTTTCTTTTAGGTAGTAACCATAAAAGGGTTCGTCTATTACCGTTGTGTCACTTCTTTGGGAGAAAGAGTACATGAGGGCTGTAGAAATATTTCTTGGCCCGGATAATAAGTTTATAATCATGAACCGAACTCTGCTTGATAATCCTTCACACTCTGGTTGATAACTTCATATGCCTTTTCTCTTCCGTAAATTTCAGGTATTTCAACGTTTACGGATTCCTCTCCTGGAATTTGTTTATATGTTAGGAAGTAGTGCTTCAATCTATTAATTAAAGTAGGTGGACAATCCTCAAGGTCCTTAAATCCTCCAAACACTTCATCCCCTTTTAATATGGCAATGATTTTGTCATCGGCCTCTCCTTTATCAATCATCCTTAAACCACCAATTGGAATAGCCGGGACTAAAATATAACCTTGCGCAATATTTCTTTCAGTAAGCACACATATGTCCACTGGGTCAGTATCCCCAACAATTCCAGTTTTTCCTGTATTCTCCATGCATACTTTTGCTACACCTTCGCCACAATAAGTTTGAGGGACAAAACCATATAATGCAGGAACGATGTTTGAAAATTTCTGAGGTCTATCCACCATAAGGAATCCACTGTCCTTATCTATTTCATACTTTACGGAATCTGCAGGTGTCATTTCAATAAATGCGTTTACTACTTCTGGAGAGTTTTCACCTGGTTTTAGTCCATGCCACGGGTGTGGCAGGTATTTGAGGGCATATTGATTCTTTTCCATTCGCTCAATATATGGTTAAAACTGTGTTTATTCAAATAATATATTTTAAGAAATAGAAACCACTTTGACATTGGCCGGTCTTTAGAGTAAATAAAAACTTAAAATAACCGGCGAATGAAACGGATAGCTATAGTAATTTTAATTTTTCTCACCCATAATTCTATTGCACAATCAGACTATAAGATTGGAAACTTTGACAAGGTTGTAGTTAGCCCACATATTAATGTGGTTCTTGTGAAAGGAAATGAAAGCTCAGTCAAAATAGAAGCTAAATATGTTGATCCCGATCTGATTGTGGTGAACGTATTGAATGAAGTGCTAAGTATTTACCTGGAAGGAGCCAGGTATCATGAGAAGAATGATCGATATGATCATAATAGCAGAAGATGGAAAGAGGATTCCTACCAACATGCTGAGGTGACGGCATATGTGACCTTTGAAGATCTGAGAGCCGTACAGGTAAGGGGTGATCAGTTTTTGAGATGCATGGATATTCTGGATCAGCGGGAGCTTAAAATCACTTTGTATGGAGAAGTGGAGGCTGCTTTTGCAGAGTTGAATTTGAGGGAATTAAAGATGTCATTATATGGTGATAATGAAATTGAGATCACGAAGGGTGTTGCGAAAGATCAGATTATCAGATGTTATGGAGATAATGAGGTTAATCTAAGTGGTCTAAAAGGAGATGATATTAGGACCAATTTATTTGGTGATAACTATTTGCAACTATTTGCTAATGATGAGATCAAGCTAACTTCTTTTGGAGATTCAGAGATTGAATTTTTAGGAGAAGCATACGTAAGTAAAGGGATTGTAATTGGAGATACTGAAGTAAGTCGGCTCAAGATTAATTGAGCCGATAAGATCTTAGATACGCAGTTACATATTGGCTGTCGATCAGTACTAATGGTCCTTCATATATTCCGGCATGGCCTCCCAAATCCTGGACTCTCACAGCAATTGTATTTTCACCATTCTCCTTTATAAGATTCTCTGGAACCGGATATACTCTGGTCTCTTTGTATGACCAGGAGCTACCGTAACGTTCACCATCATTAGTCTCTCCAATTAATACACCATTGATATAAACTTCATCAAAATCATCGATTTTACCGAGAATAAGAGTGAGTTGCTTATTTTGTAGTCTTTCAGGTAACACAAATTTCTTTCTGTACCAGCCGTAGCTTTCCCAAACTTTTTTACCAAGATATCTCCATAGACCAGGCGCCATTAAATACGACCATTCAGATTCATCGATGTTCGGTTCTTTCCAGTTTAAATTGTCTCCTTCCTGGAATTTCCAAAGCCCCTCAAGGTTCAAAGCATTATAATCACCTTTGGTGTACTCGTAAATACCAAGGTTTCCGGAAACTAACCCACCACCAAGAACAGTATCAAATACTCTGATGGCAATTACATTCTCTCCGTCATAATTGATATACTCTTCAGGAATATTGTATTTTCTTGAAGCGTTGTATGCAGTATGAAAATCCGGTGGAAATTTTCCTGAGTAACCAATGAAGTGTCCATTTATGAAAACCTGATCAACATCATCAATGTACCCAAGTTTTAAGTAAAGACCCTTTTTGTTATCCAGATCAGCTCCGTTGAATTTTTTGCGGTACCAGGCATATCCATCGTAACCATTGAAGCCTTCATTTTCCCAGGCTGATGGAGCGTATATGACATCCCAGTTTGAATCGTTGTAGTTTTTTTCTGACCAGTCCATGTTGTCCCCAATTTGGAACTTCCATGAACCTCTTAAGCTTCTTACCAGCTCCTGACTATTACTTAGGATTGGAGCGAATAGTAGTGCTGCTATTATCGTTATTTTTAGTTTTAAACCAGACATAGCTAATTATTTTACAAGGTAGTAATAAGGAAAGGAATGGAGATTGTAGAGTTGTAAAAAGATGTAAAAAAAGTCCCGTTCCAAAAGAACGGGAATTTCAAAATGTAGTAAAATGAAGAAAATCTTACAGCTCAAATTCCCTTGTTTCCAGGTTTGTTACAAGGCGTAATGTTTGAGCGCTTGTTATATTTTTATCAACTATGTAGGTTTTCATGAAACCATCAGTTGAAGTGAATCTATCTTCCTGAACAGTGTTGCCATTTTCATCTAGTAGAAGCACCAATACTGCAGTCTTCTTCTTAGATCCATAGATCAACTTGTATCTGTTCTCTCCTTGATCAACTAGTGCAACGGGAGATCGCTTAATAAAGTTTACTTCTTTTTTAATCTGACCTTTCTTGTCCGACACTTCAAAAGTGTAAACACCAACTTCCAATTTGCTGAAATCATAATTCCTTAAAAATCCATTCGTGTTGCTAACGCTTTCTGACATGACAACTTTGTCATTGTCGTTTCGAATGGTGATGATGACTTTTTCAGCATCAGTGCTAGTGTACAATAGCTGGACAATCCCGTCTTGATTTTCCCGTAGCTGTAATTTAGCAGTTTCGTTAATCGAGGCGTAAGTTAATGAAGTACTAAAGACTATCAAAAGTACTAACAAAGTTTTTTCAATCGTTTTCATTTGAGTTTTTGACTTTAGGGTTTAGACATACCAATTTTACGACGGTTTCCAGCAAAGTTTGTCATGGGGCCGTAACAGGATGTCACAAACTGTCACAAGTTTGTAGCTTTTAGTCAATCGAGGTACTCAAACGTCAATTTGGGGGTCAAATCACTAGTTTGTACCCTATTCCGTGTACTGTGAGGATGAACTTTGGTTCGTTGGGATTTGCTTCGATTTTTTGTCGGAGTTTCAAAATGAAGTTGTCAACAGTCCGGGTTGTGGGTTGTGCTTCGTATCCCCAAACTTGTTTTAAAAGTTGTTCGCGGCTTACAATTTCATTCTTGTGATCCCACAAATGATGGACTATTTCGAATTCTTTATGTGATAATTTGATAGGAGTGTCACCTTGGAATGCTTCATAATGCTGGAAATCGAATGTTAGATTCCCTACGGTGATTTTTGATTGAGAAGTATCTGAGGAACCTGTTCTTCTTAAAACGGCTTTTACTCGTGCTAGAAGCTCTCTCAGACTAAATGGCTTTACGATATAATCATCAGCACCAAGCTCCAAACCAAGCACCTTATCGATTTCTTCACCTTTTGCTGTCAGGAATATGATTGGCGAGGTAATTCCTTTCTTTCTGGCTTGTTTACAGACATCAAACCCAGAAATTTCTGGCATCATTACATCTAATAGTATAAGATCATAAGTTTGGTTGTCGAGCATTTCCAATGCTTTTCTGCCATTTTCAGCCATTTCTACCTCATAAGACTCAAACTCCAAATTATCTCTGAGTCCCATTCTCATATGTGGCTCGTCTTCTACTATCAATATTTTAGCCATATTAATCCTGTTTTATTGGAAATAGGAGTTTAAAGGTACTCCCTTTTCCTAAGCTACTCTCAATTTCAATTTTACCATTGTGGGCATCCATTATATTCTTCACAATGGATAATCCCAACCCAGCGCCCTGTACATTATACAAGTCTCCTTCCGTTACCCTAAAAAACTTATCAAATATTAGTTTTTGCTTTTTAGGATCTATTCCAATTCCAAAATCCTGTACTGCAACAAAAGTATAATGTGACTTAGTACCGCTGAAAATATTTAATTTCTTGCTTTCTCCACTATATTTCATTGCGTTATCGATCAGATTAATGATAGCTTCTGTTATTGCTTCCCGATCCGCATTAATAAATGGGCTTTCTTCGCCATACTCTACCTGATAGGCAAAGCCTTTGTTTTCAAGGTGGAAAGAATAGGTGTGGATAGTTTCTTTTAATATATCATTCAAAGAATCGCTTATCAGCTCAAATGTCCTTTTCTTATTTTCCATTTGAGAGAAGTTCAGAATTTTGTTGACTATGTTTTTAAGTCTGGAGGTTTCTTTTGTTATGATTTCATAATACTCCTGTTTCTTCTCTTCGGTTGGGACTCTCTTAAGTAAAAGAGTTTCTGCGAACATGTTAATAAGAGTGAGTGGAGTCCTTATTTCATGACTAACACTGGAGGCAAAGTCCGATTTCATCTGGGCAAGTTGCATTTCCTTTCTGAGGTTTCGGGCAACAACATAGAACCCCATGAGTACAACTACACTCAATACAGCAATCCATACAAAATTCAATTGAATACGCTCTTTACTGATTGTTTCAAGAGAATCGCCTTTCTGGACTATCCCTATTTGATGATCTGGTAATAGCCAAAAAGGAAGAGATCGGGCTTCAACATCTGAAATAGTGTCAGTAGAAAATATGAGAGCCTGGTCGATTTCGCTTCTAGCGGTAATGATAAAATTAGCACCGGAGATCTGTTGCATCTTAGGAGCCAGAGTGCCTTCAATAAAGTCAATTGGACGAATTACAATAAGCCCAATTGCTAAATCATCCTTTGATTTCAGTACCAATAATAAGAGATTAAGTTGCTCACCTTGAAATGTAATTGGGTCCAAAGGTTCAAGTTTGGTGAATTCTACCTTTTTATAATCAATGAGTTTTTTGACTTTGTTTTCATTTTCGGATAGAGTCTTTTCAAGAAGCGATGTGTAGATGGAGGAATCACCAGATGCTGTAAATATTGGTTTTCCTGAGAGTGGTTTAATGATCACTTCTGCAATACCGGGGTAAGAAAGTAAAGTATTGGCGTCTATAGGATCACCATTCTCTAACCTGTTTTCCAACTTATACTGAAGACTTTTTAAAATGTCATCAGAATACTGATTTACCGAAAAAATGATGGATTCCAACTGGTTTTTATAGATCTCACTTAAGATCTCTTCATTCTTATTGAGTGACTGAACCTGATAAACAGTGTAGAAAGCGATAGGAATAATAATCGCGAGGAAAAGAATAAGAATGGTCCTATTGGCTGAATTTTTGTTCAATTTGAGCTTTATGATTTTGCCTAATTTACTACAAAAAGCCTTTAAAGTTGCCAAGCTGTGACATCACTTGACAACTCTTCATTAATTAATCAATCGGATAAGGTATGTAAACGAAATTGGTGAAGTCATTATCAATTACAAACAGACAACAAAACTCATCGGGGTTTTTGTAGGTCTGTTTAAAATCATCTTCTTTTTCAATGATTTTTCTTTGAATAAACTCATCCAAATAAGTCACATTGTAATTCCAGTCAGTATCTAATGCGTCCTTTGGATAGAGTATTTGTCCAACTGGAGATTCTTGCTTGGAAATTGGGAAGATTGGAAAATCAGAGAATCCTCTTTTTCTGATCTGGTAAGATGATTCTTTAAGTAAATCAGAAACTTTAAGAAAATCCTGGGATATGGCTCCCATCATTTTAGGACTAAGTTCCGGGTCGTTTTGCATTATTTGATATTCGTTTAATTCTGCTTTGAATGAGGCAAATTTAAAATGATTTTGATTTACAGTCCTGAAAAAACTATTCTTATTGAATTGAAGCCTCGCTTACATTTGGTCGAGTTAAAACATCCTTCCGACGAATAGGCGATTGAAAATTGAAAAATATATTCTTTTTTGCGAGTGGGTCATTTGAGTAGGTTTATAATAAACTAAAGCTTAGTTTCAATTCACCACCAAATAGCCAATAACCAAACAAAAGAACACATTTTAATGATCAAGAAAATCATCCTATGCGGGTTGCTCGCTATTAGCTTCACTACCATTACCGCCCAGAATAAAACAATCGATAGTCTAAGAGCTGAATTAAGCAATGATCTTCCAGAACGGAAAAAGGTTTTTGTTGTGATGAAGTTGGTGAAGCAATTTAAGCGTGTGAGTAGAGACTCTGTAAATAAGTATGTGTCGATAGCAGAGGAAATGATTGAAGGTAAATCTTATCCGCAGGTTGAAAGGGATCTTATGGCGATGTATGCTATCAGTCATTATAGGGCAAATAGAATAGACTCTGCCATTTACTATTTTGAAAACGCATTAGAAGCGGCCAAGCGGGACAGCAGTTTGATGGGGCTCTCATACGCCTACAGTAATTTAGGAGCGGCGTATGCTAGTAATGGAGACTTTGAAAAAGCCCTTGATGCATTGATCAATGCCATGGAAGTCCAGGAGAAAATTCCTGGGCGTGTAATGGATGCTCATGTGTCCACCATGATGAATATTGCTACCCTGAACGATGACATGAGGAATACCTCTGAAGCATTTAAATATTTCCATAAAGCTTTGAAGGTAGCTGAGACTCATCAATTACAAGAAAAGGTTAGTAGTATTTACTACAATTTGGGGGCTGTACACCGAGCAGAAAACCCGGATTCTGCTATTTTCTACCTTACGAGGTGTATAAACTTATCAAACGAACTGGGGTTCAAAAGGAATGTCGTAGATGCTCAGGATATATTAGGAAGCACTTATCTTGATTTAAACATGCCGGATTCAGGTGTTTTTTATTTAAAGAAAGCTATCACGAGTTTAGAGAAGAGTGGAGATGATCAACGACAATTGGCCGGAGCTTATGAACGTTTAGGGTTTGGGTATTACGATCTTGGAGAATACCAAAACAGCCTTGAAATATTTTTGAAAGGAAAGGAAATTGCTGATGGCCAGTTGGGTCCCGGAATAAAATCTGGCATATTAAGAAATCTTGCAAGAACTCAATTCAAATTGGGAATGGCAAATGAAGCTTATCAGAACCTACTTAACAGCAGAAATATTGAGGACTCTACGTATCGAGCTGAGAATACTAAGATCATAAGTGAAATGCAGACTAAATATGAGACCGAGCAAAAAAATCAACAGATCGCTTTGCAGGAATCACAGTTGGAAGCTAATGCTGCATTACTTTCAAAGCAGGCTATTATAAGAAACATCTCGATAGCGGGGGTGGTTGTGCTGGCTGTGCTCGTAGGTCTGATTTATCGAAACAACAGATTAAAAACCAAAGCATCAGAAGAAATAGAAAATAAGAATAGACTCCTTGAAAAGGCGCTTTCTGAACGAGAATCACTTTTAAAGGAGATCCATCATCGTGTCAAGAATAATCTTCAAATCATTGCGAGTTTACTCTACTTGCAATCAGATGAAACATCGGATCAACAGGTTAAGAAACTTTTGGAAGAAGGTCAAGGACGAGTAAGGTCAATGGCATTAATACATCAGAAGTTGTATGAGAATGAAGATCTGAAAAATATACCTTTTCAGGAGTATCTTGAGGAATTGGTTGGGGAAATTAAGTTGTCTTTTGGCGAGTTAGCCAAGGATGTACAGCTGGAGATTGAAGCAAAGGATATTTATTATGATGTGGATACGGCAGTTCCTCTTGGTTTGATTATCAATGAATTAAGTACCAATGCTTTTAAATACGCTTATCAAGAGAAGACTGATGGACTTTTCAAAGTGACAATTTTCAAAGAAGGAGATGAATTTAAGCTGTCTGTAAGAGATAATGGGATCGGTATAAGTGATGAAAAATTGAATTCATCAACAAGTAAATCGCTGGGACTGAAACTCACAAGGATGTTAAGTGACCAGCTTGAAGGTGAGTATGAGTTTGGGAATCAAGAAGGGACATCCTTTGAACTTAAATTTGCAGTGTAATGGAAGGGACTAGAGTTCTTATTGTGGAGGATGAGGTAATTGTGGCTCAGTCCATTGTTAGTATGGTTGAGAAGATGGGGTTTGAGTCTGTCGGCACTGCTATGCGTGCAACTAAAGCATTGGAGATGGCGAGGCTACACAAACCTGATATAGCATTGTTGGATATCAAGCTCAAGGGCGAGGAAACCGGTATTTGGTTAGCTGAAAGACTTAAGTCTGAGTTGAATATTCCATTCATATATCTTACATCACACGGGGATAAGAGAACAGTAGAGGAGGCTACTTCTACTGTGCCTTATGGATATGTACTTAAACCAGTTGATGAAACTAGCTTATTTGTGACCATCAAGACAGCAATTTCCAGGTATGAAGCCGAACAAATCGAGCACTCTGAACAACCAAAAGTGATGGAGCCTGAAGTGGTGAAGGAATCCATTTTTGTGAAAGATGAATATCAATATGTCAAAATTTCACTTTCGGATATTACTTATATAAAGTCGGATGGAAATTATATTGAGATTCATGATGGTCAGAAAAGGGTGTTGAAGGAGACACTCAAAAATATTTTATCTAAACTAGATGATTCCCGATTCATTCAGGTTCACCGTTCTTATGTTATCAATATTGAGAAAATTGACAAGATAGGGAGTGCAATGGTGTTTCTGGGCGGGGTGGAAATACCTTTGTCAAAAAATAAGAAGGATGATCTGCTTAAATTATTTAATACACTTCATTAAGGCTTAAATCACCCAATATCAGTCGTTGATCACCAAAATATTGGCTGTGTTTTAGATTTGAATTTTCTTGCGTGGGATATAAACCTCGGAAGATCATTGAACAATTCTATCAGAAAATATTTACTCATTAAGGAGAAGGACCAGTACATTAAGATTTGTACGGAGAAGTTAAAATTCATATTAAGTAATGGTCTGAAAACAAACTTGGTTGGAGATGACTTTGAATATGAAACTCCATTTCCGATCGAGGCGTTTTACCACAAGCTGCCAATGAGTGACTTTTATTGGGCAAATGCCAACTGCCTGGTTAATATTTCATCAATAGACCAAATAGGAGCTTTCAATATTGTAATTGGTGAAAAACAAATACCCATTCTGCCACAATTGAAGTCTTTGATTTTAAAACGATTGTCTTTGAGTTGATTGAAAATTAATCATAGACCAAAGGATTCTTTAAATCACCCAACTAAGTCCAAACCTCACCCGATTTCCATCATTCATCAACTTAATTCTTAAAAGTTTAATCAATTCATTTCCTTAGAGATAAGAGAACATAATTATTCAAACTGAAATGATTTTAACCAGATTCACTTTAGCCTTACCCTTGTTGTGCACGATTGTTATTAATTGTCTAAATGGACAGTCAATCGAGAATACGGTATCTACTTCAAATAGTGATTCCAAGATTATGCACTCAGGTGCAATAGGGGAGAGGTATACCTCCAGGGGAAACATTTATGTGTCCCCTGGTTTCAATCATTTACCATTTCCGGTTGAAGAAGTTGATATTTCAACCTCTTCGGATCTAAGTTTTAAAGTCAGTCTAAATCGTAATCCGCAAAGTGGACTTTTGATAATTGAAAGCGAAGAGTTGGTTCCGGTAGATGTTGATCTGGTAGTTTACAATATTGAGGGCAGGGAGATAAATATTTCTGCTGCTGCTGATGAAGACATAGCGCTTGATTTTGCAGAGCAAGAAGATGGTATTTACTATTTGGTTCTGGAAGACTATAAACGTAAAAAGGTTGCGAGTTTCAAGGTAGTTCTCATAGATAGATGTGATTCACAAGCCAGCCTGTAGACTTACGGTTTGTAAAAGGTACTACGTAGTTCATGGTATATTAATTCACCATCTTAAGGGTATGTTAGAAAGTGGTTTTTATGATGAATTTTGAAATAAAATTTACATCATGGCAGTTCTACTTTTTCTCTTGACTATTGTTCTTTGCTTACTCCTATTAATAGGTTTAGTATCTCCCAAAACAGCTCTCATGTTTATGAAGACTCCTACCAGGGCTAAAGTAATTTTGGTCTATGGCTTGTCAATTATAGTACTTCTGTTTAGCTATGGGATAATCCATGAATCAAGTTGGGAATTGGCTCTCAAGAATCCAGCTGAGGCCACTGAGGTGAGTTTGAAATATAAGAAGCTGGAAAAGCTGCCTGATGAGCTGAAACAGATGACAAAACTAACTGAGCTCGACCTAAGTAAAAACAGGCTTTCTTCTTTGCCCGATTACATAAAGGACTTTCAGGATCTTCAGGTATTAGATTTGTCAGATAATCCCATTGCATCTATTCCAATCTGGATAAAAGACATGCCTGGTTTAATAGAACTCAACCTAGACAATACAAATATCAAATCACTTCCTGATGGACTTGAATTAGTGCGAGTTACTTATAACGACACTCCACTTGATTCAGCAGAAAATTATGTTGCTGTGGAAACAAATGATATTGAAAGTAGCGATGAAACTGACAAAGGAATTGAAGAAGACGATCGTACTGAGAGTTTTGGAGAATTTGCGATGAGGAGACTGTTGGGAAAGGATTATGGTTCGCGAAGAAAATTCAAGAAGGGTGAGATCTATTATAATCAACCAGTTACAACAGAGCAGGTTGATAGAATTGGTGATTTCATGATATTGATGGGATTCTTTAACGATGACCGTGAAGCCAGTATGTTGCTTGATGAGAATGATGAAGGAGTGTTTGAATTAATGATTGTAATAGTGGGAGAGGAGGCACTTACAGAAGAAGTAGTAGAAGCTTTTAGCTCTATTGAGCAAGTGATACAAAATGATGTTTTCCCGGAAAATGAATTTCATCTGGTATTGACTGATGATGAATTTGATCCTATTAAAACTATTGAATAACTATTCAACTACTTTTTCAAACAGCGCAACACACTCCACATGAGAGGTGTGGGGAAACTGATCTACCAGGCTTATCTTCTTTAGTTGATATCCAGATTCAGCGAGTAGTTCTGCATCTCTTGCCTGAGTGGCAGGGTTACAAGAAACGTAAACCATTCTATCAGCATTTAAGTCGATGATTTTCTTCATGGTTTTTGGTGCAACACCAGCCCTTGCAGGATCTAAAATCAATGTTCTGATTTTACCTTGATACTCCGGATGCTCCTTTAAAAACTTTCCTACGTCTGCTACATAAAATTTCAATCCCTTAATTCCGTTCCTTTTCGCGTTTTCCCTAGCATCTTGAATTGCAGACTCTACTATATCCACACCAACAATTTGAGAGTTCTCACTTTTGGCTGCAAGTATTTGTCCAATGGTCCCTGTACCACAGAAAAGGTCCAGAACTATATTATTATCTACGGTTTCTTTCTTTTCTAAAGCATATTCCAACACCTTGCTATATAGTTTTTCGGCGGACTTAGGATTAGTTTGAAAAAAGCTCTTCATACTGATCTCAAAATTCAAACCAAGCAGCTCCTCAACAATTTTATCTTCACCAGAAACAACCTGTATTTTTCCTGTTGTAGCTATAGTCCGATCTCCTACATCATCATTGGTTGTATGTAAAAGTCCAGCAATACGGTCTCCAAAAATTGATAACAGAAACTCACTAAACTCTGGTAAATCAAATTTCTCTAGACCATCAGAAGTGGTTACGATATTAAATAATAGCTGATCAGTTTTGTAGGATTTACGAACAACAAAATATCGAAAGAAACCCACTCTTTTCGGAGCATGCCATGGTGCCAACCCAGAGTCCTGACAATATTTTTTGATCAATTTTAGATTGTCTTCTACTTCTTTATCAAATAGGCCAGAATCCTTTTTTAGATCATCACCACACCACCAGGTTCCTCGTTTTTTAAATCCCAGAGTGAATTCATCTACATCCTTTTTCAAATCATGGTCATATCCAATTGCAGAAAAAGCATACTCCATTTTATTCCTGTAATGAAAAGCAGAAGGAGATATGACAAATTCATCGAATACATCTTCTATGTAGTCGACTTTACCAATTCGTTTGAATAGCTCAAGTGTACTTTCTTTCTTATAAGTGTGTTGCCTTTCTATAGGTAACTTAATGTAGGGTGCTCCTGGAATTTCCTGAAAAGGCATGTCAATTTCTTCTTCAGAACGACTTAGCACTTCCTGAAGCTTACATTCCGCATATGATTTACTTGCTTTCTTTACCTGAGCTTTTACTAATTGACCAGGAAGCGAATTTGGAACGAATACAACGTACTCTCCATGTTCATTTTTAATCCTCCCAATTCCTTTTCCTCCAAAAGCATAGTCCTGAATTAATATCTCGATTACTTCCCCTCTCTTCACAAACTTATTCTGAACTTTTCTCGCCATTATATTTGATCCTTTACGCCTTAATTCTTTAGGTGCGCAAAGTTATACAACTAAAAAATAATGTGATAGAATGATTATTATTCTTGGTAAGAGCAGCTTTTCCATTTACTTGTCAAATCCGATTCAGTAACCTTCTGGAAAGTTTTTTTTCTTTTTTGTAACTTGTAAGTCAACTAAATAGCCGGGAGTACTGTCTTTAACAAAGACTCCACTCCCTTATGGCGTTAAAGACATTTGACTTACGAGGCAATTTCTTATGGTAGAGGGTTTTAGGTTTTCACCTCCCTGTGACCATTAGTCGCAAAACTAAAACCAGAATTGAGGGTTTATTTATTTAAGGGAGTATTAACAATAGATTGTTATTAATGATGGTTAATAATATAAGATGAGGAAATTAGTCCTAATAATCACCACAATAGCCTTTTCTCTAAACCTACAAGCATTCCATATTGTGGGTGGAGAAATTGAGTTAGTACATTTAGAAGATTTTAATTATCAGCTCAATCTTATCCAATATTTCGATAGAGCCCAGTCTGATAATACAACTCCTGATGGTTCTGTAACCGTATTTGTATTCAGGAATAGCGATGACTCATTCATTCAGCAATTTACTTTGCCTTTACAAGGAGAAACTCGTGTTGACTACACAAATCCTGAATGCGCAATTGGTGATTTGGTAACAGGCAGAATTCTTTATTCAACTGTGGTTTCATTGGACCCAGATGTATATAGTGAAGAAGAGGGATATTACATAGTTTGGGAAAGATGTTGTAGAAACGAAGCTGTAAATAATATAGTAAGCCCGGGAACCACTGGAATGACCTACATATTAGATTTTCCACCAATAATGAAAGATGGCGAGCCATTTGTTAACTCGTCACCTACAATCCTTCCTCCTTTGAGTGATTACGCATGTGTGGATCAACTATACTATACGGACTTTAGAGGAACTGATACGGATGGAGATTCATTAACATATACTTTGGTAGCTCCACTGAATAGTTCAGCGGCGGTACCAATTCCTACGCCAACTCCTAAACCACATTTTGCAGTGAGGTTTGCAGATGGTATAACAGAAACCAATATTGTACCTGGAAATCCAAGTTTAAGTATTTCTGATGATGGATTTTTAACAGTGGAGCCTTCAAACCCTGGCTTATATGTATTTTCAGTTTTGGTAAAAGAATATAGAGATCAGGAATTAATTGGTCAGGTAACACGTGATTTTCAGATGCTTGTGATTGATGGGTGTAATCCTCCCGACCCTCCGAAGGCTGCTGTCCAACTACCTGGTGATGATGAGATATATGAGGAGGATGCATTTTTGTCATTCACAGTTTTTGAGGAGAAATGCTTTGACTTTCAGGTAGGGAATATTGGGCCGGAAGAAAATGTCATGGTACGAGTGGTTCCTGTGAATTTTGATGGTTCAGTGGAGGAGTTTCAATTTTCTGAAAATCAAATTACCGCGGACTCATCGGTTTTTCAAGTATGTGTGCCTGAATGTCCACTGAAACCAGATGAGCCTTATATCATTGACTTAATTGCTCAGGATGATGCTTGTCCATTGCCTCAAATGGATACTGTTAGGCTGACAATTGATGTTGAGCCTCCGGCCAATCAAATGCCTAGATTTGTGGATATTCCTGACGACAGAATGGATATTACCATTGATGAAGATTCCTTTTACTCATTTGATATAGAAGGAAGGGATGATGATGGTGATACTGTGGATTTTAGGCTTTATTCACCGTTCTTCTCACCGGAGCAATTCGGAATGTCACTAACAGTACTTCGAAGGGATGCATCAGTAGGGGAGGCCAGGTTTGATTGGGATACGAATTGCCTGGTTTATGATTTTTCGGAAAAAACTGAATTTGAGTTGGGTGTAATAGTAGACGATGAGGATTTTTGTAACATGCCTGGAGATACGCTATGGCTTGATCTTGAGGTGATCTTACCACCGAATACTAATCCTGTAATTACATCAACCCTCACAACAACGGATATCAATATTGGGCTGAATAATGTATTAACATTTGATGTGGAAGCAACTGATGATGATGGTGATATGTTAAACCTGAGGCTAGATGGCGATGGGTTCAATCCATTCGCTTTCAATGTGCAATTCGAGGATCAGGAAGGTACTGGTCAGGTGAATTCCACTTTCTCCTGGGATCTAACTTGTGGAGAGGTAGGAATTTTTGAGGAGACAGAATTCATTTTCCATTTGGTAGCTGATGATGAAGATAAATGCCAAACTACCAATTTTGATTCGTTGACGTTCAGAGTAAACGTAGTGCCGGATTTCAATAACAAACCTCTCTTTGACCAATTGGCTCCACAGGATCTGCTGATAAATAACGTTTATGAGTACGAGATAGATGCCACTGACTTGGATGACTCTGATTTTGTGAATGTTGATCTATTGCCTGGCTTAGATATTCCACCATCAAGTGTATTTCAATTTGAACCGGGGAATGGAAGGTCAAGAGCTACTGCAAAGTTAAGATGGACGCCTACATGCGATATATTGGGAAGCAATTTAGAACCAAGGACCTATGACATAGTCTTGCTGGCATTTGATGATAGATGTCCGGTTCAGGAGTATGATACACTGGAATTGAGTTTTACCTTTAGTAATATCGAGGTGTTGTATAATGAATTTCAACCTCCAAATGTATTTACCCCAAATGGTGATAATTTGAACGATACTTATAGTTTATCAAATCATCCCAACCCAAACTTTAATTTACCACTTGATAATTGCATTGATCAGTTTATCTCGTTTACGGTAATAGACAGGAGTGGTGTAGAAGTTTATAAAACAAAGAATAGAGACTTTGTTTGGGATGGAGATGGTTTATCTAGTGGTGTCTATTACTACTACGTTAAATACGCCAACTCCGACTATAAAGGCACCTTAAGTATTCTGCATTAGAATCCCAGACCTATTCTGATTCCAGCGGAGTAGTTGTTGCCTCTGATAATTGATCTGTAATAATCTACCCGCATGATTTTGAAAATATGCTCAAGTCCTACTCCATATTCAACATATGTTTTGCCAACTGGTGTATACATAGAATGAATAGCTCCAACCACCTGAATCTTGGTTTTTTTCAATAAAGGAATTTTATCTATTATGAAACCATTGAAATGATGTTCATAGTGAGACTCAAAAGAATACCTTCTTGTACTGTAGAAGTAATAATCCAACAATTGAAATTTAGTAGTGCTAAATTCAGTGATGAAGGACCTGTTTCCATTGAAATGCTTGAAATCCATCAGGTAAAGCCGTCTTTTGATTAGAAAATGATCTGCAGATACTGAGTAACTTCCTTTTCCAAGTAATCCCATTTGCACATCATCTCGTATTCCAAGTTGTAAAAAACTAAAGTTTACATCACTTCCTGCAACCGGGAGACCCTGGCGATACCTCAATGAAATTTCAGGAAGCTTAGAATCTAAAATTATCTTTCTGTCTGGCCTGGTCATGTAGGTTTGACGCAATCTAATTCTTAATGCAACATCGAGAATCAAGGCATTGTGAGTAGGAAAATACCCGGAAGGATCTTCTTGATTTGAAGGTGAATTCGAAGTGAAAAATCTTTCTCCCTCATCAAAAAATGAAAATGCACTTGAGTTGGATAGCTCTCTTCTTTGGGAGTATTGTATGGTTGATCTTAATAGAAGTCCATTGGTAATTTCTCTTCTATAAAAAAACTTACCTGTCCATTCGCTGTAAAGTTTGATAAGATTTCTTCTGTTGATCAGAGTTTCAAATGTATTTACTTCAGGCTTAATGGGATTCTGATTGTTGAATTGTCTAACTGTTTTTCCAACCTCCAGACCATAACGTTCAAAATTATGATGGTTGGTATACAAAAAGCCTTTCGCACTAACATTTAATTGATTGTTGGAAAACCCATATCTAATGTTTGGAATGATTTGATATTGAACTCTCCTTTCTTCTCTTTGTGTGAGGGTGAAAGCCAGGTTAGCTACCGGACCCTCCACCGTATTATACTGTAGAATTCTAATGATAGGATCAAATCTTAAATACCTTTCTCTAAAGCTTCTTGAATGCACGTATCCTGTAAGAAATAAATTTGTAATGCTTGGTTGATTTGTCTCTCTATCCACGGAATCTTTGTAAGTCTTAGATTCCTTAATTACCTGAATGCTATCTTTTTCTTGATAGTCCTTAATCTCGATCTCTGTGAGTGGAACAGGTCGAACAGTTTCCCAGTATAAACTGTCTCTTTCATTTGCTCCATCCTGTACGGCAAGAAGCTCGTTATTAAAAAATGACTTTTTATCAGGGAATAGGTTTGAAGTCGAATTTGAACTTTTGGTTTCTACTTCATAATTGGAATGGACCCCGATAAATGTTCCATTTCCTTTGAAGCCGAATGCTTTGAGTTTAAAGTCAAATTTCTGCGAGAGTAGCATCCACACGCTATCAGAAACAGGAGCATAAACCTGATTGATCCAAAGACTGTCAACAAATTCAATTTGGTTGCTTTTTGTCAGCAACATTTCCACACTGTGGATTCTCCAGCTGTCTTCAACAATGTAGATGTAACCATTAAAGACAGGGTCTGTAGCTCTTTTAGAAATCACTTGTATCTTGTTTATCAGGAGACTGTCTTCAAGGTTGGTTCCTACTAATTTGTAGTCGTAAAAAAGAAGAGCATTGTTGGCTATTGGACTTACAAATCCGCGCTCTGACAAGTTTTCGTATTTGAATAAATTCTGATATGGGTTGAATAACATATCGCTGGCCTGGTTGTAGCTGAATGCATTATTCCTACCACTAACCTTTGAAGATATCATTACTTCTTTAATGTTATCAGGTTGTGCGAAGTGAAGCTTGGAAACAGACTCTGATAGATATACAATACCTGAATCGATAGTGACCTTGAATCCCAAAAACCTCTCGGGCTTTTCAGTAATGCTTTGTATGCCCTTTATATAAACATCACAGCTATAGGCCTCTACTTCGTTTTCATAATACTTCCGCTTTTCCATGGCCTTTCGGATCACCCTGTAAGCAGGATCTTCCCCATTTGCTGTTACCACTATTTCCTGGAGTTGATAAGTCTGAGGTTGGAGTTGAACAGTTAAAAATGACATGTTTGGCCCAGCTTGCACTTCAAGGGTTAATTTCTCATAACCTACAAATTGAAATATTAGCCTGTTAGTACCTTCCTCCAATTCCAGGCTGAAGAACCCGTCAGCATTGGTCGTGGTACCTATTGTGGTGTTTTCAATGTAGAGAGTGGCAAAAGGGAGTCCTTCATTGTTTTCATCAATAACCTTTCCTTCGAGCTTGTGCGATGCTGTAAAGCCTTGAAGTGAATTCAATATGAATAATATGATTAAAAGGTTCCTGGCCATTATTTAGAATACTCAATTTGATATTCTACGAGCCCAGGAATTAATTGCTGATACAAGTTGGTCATGAAGCCGCAGTAAAATGTGTTCCCTTAAATTTACCTGAAAATGATCAGATATTGTTACAACGCAAGAAGTCTGGTATTGTTGAATTAAATAATTTCCAGGATTTTATTATTTCTCATGAATACTTCCTCGCCGTTCCAATTGATCTTTACCCACACTCCTTCTTTGTCAAGTATTTCAACTTTGTGTCCTTTGTCTACAATTGTGATAACATCAGCGGCACCTGAAGGACCTGACATAAGATAAGTTGAATTTGATGAGATTATGCCCATCTGAGGTACCTTTTGAATATTGTTCACTAAGATAATTCCAACTAGTACGACTAAAATTGCCAGATAGGATGTAAGTGATTTACTGCTGGTTTTTCGATTATACCACAGTATTAACGTGACAGCTACAATTAAGAATATCGTAACCAAATATCTGATGCTATCCAGAAATCTTAATACTGCGCTTTGGAAGAATGGCTTTTCATTGTTTTCATATCCTAACAAGTCATTAGATTCTGCAATCTCATTGATCTTAGTGAGGGCTTTGTCATCAAGAGTTTTATTAAAATATACATTTAAGTAATACAATGCCTGTGTATAATCACCCAAACCTTCCTTGATGTAAGCCATTTTAAGAAGCATGGCAGTGGAACTTTCTCTCTCAGATTGAAAAATTTGTTCATAGATTTCAAACGACTCGGTGTATTTTTTCGAAGCAAATAACGAGTCTGCTTGCTCTAATAACGAAGAGTTTGTCTGTCCAAAGCTTTTTAAGCTACTGAAAATCAGAAGGAACAGAAAAAAATATATTTTTTTAAAAAGTATCTTTTGTTTTTTAAACATTACCATCCTAGATTTGCAACCTCATTAAGGGAGACGCCCTTAAAAAGAGACAAAAATATAAAAAAAATGATTTCGTAGCTCAGCTGGTAGAGCATCTCCCTTTTAAGGAGAGGGTCCTGGGTTCGAGCCCCAGCGGAATCACACTCTTTAAGCTTCGAATCATAGATTCGGAGCTTTGTTGTTTATACGAAAAGTGGAAAAGAAGTTTGGTAGATGGTGCTAAATTTTCTCTTCCGCGATAGATTTTATAGAAGCTTCGATTTTAAAACTCGGAGCTTTTGTTTTTTTAGAATTTTGATTGATAAATTACGTTTCTGGTCCGCCCCGGAAAGATTTAAAAACATTAATTAGATTTACACATAATCACCCCTCATAGGCGGCTATCTATGAATATTAGAATAATTGGAACACTGATTTTAGTAATCTTCACTTCTATCCAAATGTATGCTCAAAGTGAGCAAGTTTCTCTTCAACAGATTATCACAGACCTGGAAGAAAAATATGGATTAGAATTCTCGTATGATCCGGATTTGGCTTCTCAATTTACGTTTGATTCAAAAGAATTCGAGTTGGATTCGTATGAAGATATATTGCGTCTTCTATCATCAAAAGTGCCATTAGATTTTGAACAGGTAGAAGGGAATTTCATTCTTGTTAAAACTAAACCATATACAATCGATCTAACAATACAGGATGCAACTGAGGGATCAACGATTCCTGGCGTGTATATCAAAAAGAATGGGGAGCTCCTGCAGCTGGTTAGTGATGTGGATGGCAAAATTAAAACTACTTTGGAATGGAAAGCCTCAGACATAATTTCCTTAGAGTTTTTGGGGTATGAAAATTTGGAAATCCCGATAGTTGAGTTGATACAAAAAAATAGCAAAATCATAAAGCTGAGCCAAGGGACAACCATTCTTAATGAACTTGTAATTACCTCCTATTTAGGTGACGGAATTAGTGCCAATCAAAAAAATCATAGTCTGGCAGTAAAAACAAGTGATTTAGGTATGCTGCCAGGCGATCTGGACAAAGATTTATTGGTTTCATTGAAAACATTACCAGGTATTCATACAGTTACCGGTCGTTCTGGAGAGCTAAGAGTAAGAGGAGGTACACCAGACCAAACACTCATACTATTTAACAATATTCCAATTTATCATCAGGGCTATTACTATGGTACAATTTCCCCATTCAGTACTGATATCATCGATAAAGTAACTGTCCATCGAAGTGGTTTTGCTCCCAGACTCGGAGGTAGAGTAGGTGGAGCTGTAGAAATTGAGTCAAACTCTACTGTGCCAGAAGAATTCAAATTGGGTTTAGCTAGCAATACATATATGGCTAGTAGTTACATGAAAGTTCCCGTGGTTAAAGATAAACTAGGACTAGTATTTTCGTTTAGAGGATCTCACCCAGGAGACTACAGATCACCCAAGGAGGAAAAGTTTGATGATTTGGTTATTTCTGCTACAGATATTGGAATTAGAGATGAAAGAGAGGACCAGGTATTGGAACCAGTGAGCTATGATTTTTGGGACCTGAACGGCACTATTGTGTTAGAGCCATCAGAGAATGATCAGTTAAAATTCCATATTTTGAGCATCAATAATGTTAATACAATTAGCATACTTGACAATGACACCTCAAATAATATCAGTCAAAACCTGCAACAAACCGATCTTTCCAATTTTGGTATAAGTGCAAACTGGAATAAATCATTTGATGCCTGGCAGAGCTCTTTATTCTTCACAACGTCTAACTATGTGTACCAGTTGGATAATGATGATTTTGATACCAGAGGACGTCCTGCTTCTATGCAAAACGTCAGAAATGACATAAGTAACTCAAAGTTCGGAGCTTCTCTAACCCGGGAATCTGAAAAAAGTGAATTCAGCTTTGGGTATGAGTATACCCACATTGAAGCGGAATTTTCAGATGTCATTAGAAGACCTATGCAACCACCTGCTAGAATTATTCCTGGCGGAGCTGAGGTTGACATCAATAGTGTGTTTGTTGATTTTGCTTATTATGGAATTCCAAGATTAGCATTAAACACAGGAGTACGAGCTAACAGTGTATCTCAACTGGAGGACTTTAGGTTGGAACCAAGAATATTTCTGAATTATTCAATATCAGATCAGCTTACTTTTAAATCCTCATATGGCTTGTATAGTCAGTTTCTTTCTAAAACATTGTTTTTTGATTTTTCTGATCTTTCTATTGAGAAATTGACCTGGGGAATTATTAGTCCAAATGGACCCAGGTTGGCCAGTTGGCAGGCTCTTGCAGGCTTTTCTTATCAAACACCCAATTTTTTGTTTGATGTAGATGGCTATTACAAAGATGTAAATGGATTGTTTACAAACGGTCCAAGTGAGGAATTGCCTATGGGTGGTCTCTCACAATCTACGCTCTATGGGAGTCTAAATGTTAGGGGATTGGATTTCTTGGCAAAATATAGATTCGACAACTTTGATATCTGGACAAACTATACCTTGAGCCGGGCATATATGATGTTCCCAGATCTTAAGACTGAGGAGTTTCCTGCTAATTATGATCAAACACATAATATTTCCATTGCTGGAGCTTTTAAATGGAATAATTTTAGAGGTTCTCTAGGTTGGTCAGCAAGTAGTGGTTTACCTAATTATTTTGATGATCCATTTTTTCCAGTTGTTGGTCCGTACACTGCAGAACTTCCAGAACCTACTCTTGTAGGAGAAATAGAACGATTTGATTGGGTGCACCAGCTTGATGCGTCATTGAATTATGAGTTCTTTCCTGGGCAAGGGGGAACCAAAGTAACACTAGGTGCTTCTGTTTTGAATTTATACAACCAGGAAAATCTTCTTGAAACAATCAATGTACGGCTGTTGGGAGGAACGGAAGATGGTGTTCCCCGAACACTTCCCGCAGACCGTTTTACCATCGGGTTTGCACCAGATCTTATGATTAAGGTAGAATTCTAAAAATAACCTTAATTAATAGATCTGGTAGTTATCAGATCCCGACTTCTTGTAACTTAAACTCAGTGGATCACAAACCATTCTTAATGCAGTTTCTACATTAGAATGGACAAAACTTCCCGAGTACTTTCTTGATAAATCGACCTTCGGGTCGTATTCAATAGTAATACCAAACTGAGCTTTTAATGCCTCAAAAACATCACCAAGAGCGGCATTCTTGAATTTTGTGGAATTACCATCAATCCAAATAGGTTTAATGTCTTCCGTAGTGCCTCTGGTAAGGTCTGAACCATCAAACTGAATGTTTTCTCCTGCCAGAATAACAGACGTAGAATCAGAATCGGAAATAGTGACGCCCACTTTTCCCTCAAAACATTCTACAGATAAAAACTGCTGTCTTTTTCTGACATTAAACTTAGTACCCAATACTTCTACTTTCGAATCGTCAATTTCTACAGTAAAGGTTGAGCCTTTTGCAACTTCAAAATAAGCTTCGCCTTTCAGTTTTAACCTTCTTTTCTTTGGCCAGGATTTTGGTGCATAGCTAAGAGAAGATGATGAATTTAATGTGGCGGTAGATCCATCAGGCAATTCTATTACTTCCAGTTCGCCAGCAACTGTATTGTATTGCATCAAATCATCTGAATTGAAGAATACCAAATAACTCACAGCAATCAAAGCGATAGCAGCCGCGATTCCAGTAACCCATCTTCTTCCGAGTGGAATTACTTTGGCTTCCTGCTTTGTTTGGTCGAGCCTTTCTTGCAAACGAGCCATTCCTTGTACTTTGTCAACAGGAGGAATGGACCATTGTTCGACCTCAGAGGCAATGAGCTTCATAGCCTCCAAAGTTTCTTGTGACTCTTCCTGGATAAATTCCTCATCGGATATCTCCCCAGCGAGCCATTTTGCGATTATTGTGTCTGTGTCCCTGTTTTCCATTTGATAAAATGACAAGCTTGCATACTAAATACCACCCCCCATTCGTTAAATTTTGTATTTATTTAGTTCGTCAATAGAACCTCGTAGTTTTTTCATTACTTTCCCAAGACTTTTTTCGACTGCCTTAACACTTATGTCTAGCGCTTCTGCAACTTCTTTGTAAGACATTTTATCTATTCTGTTCATCAGGAAAATTGTTCTTTGCCTTTCGGGAAGCTTTCCAATTTCTTCTTCAAGTTTCGCCTTAAACTCTTCACCCCGCATCACGAAATGAGGGTCTTCACTTTTGTCTTTCAAAGGGTTCTCCTTTTCGAATGTAAGGACTACTTTATCATGACTTACTTTGTTTAGAAATAGTCTTTTGGCAACTGTGAAAAGAAACCCTTTGGCTGTTTCCCAAACTACTTCCGCACATTTCTCCCAAAGTTTGGTGTAGGATTCGTGCGCTAAATCTTCAGCTTCATCCAAATCGCCACACTTGTAGTAAAGGAAATTACGTAACTGATCAATGTGTTCTTCGTAGAGAAAATTGAAGTTTTGTTGTTCGCAAACTGATTTATTTGTGTTCATTCCAGGTGATTAATGTTCCAAAACTATTAAAATATCATCAAAATCAAGTGTTTTTGGCGGATGACTATTATTCTGTCATTAAGTATTCATTTGAGGTGGCCTGAACAGCATTTTTAATTTTTTATGATCTAATTTTGGATTATATGAAGCTATTGCTATTTGGTATTACCAGAGATATAGTTGGACAAAGTGAGGTTGACTATGAACTCAAAAGCACGGAAACAAATGTTGGAAAGTTGCTTCAGGATTTGAAGAATCAGTTTCCAGAACTTTCCAAGCTCAATTCCCTCGCGATAGCGGTCAATGAAGAATATGCCCAAAATGATGTAATCATTGATCAGAATGACACGGTGGCACTAATACCACCAGTAAGTGGAGGATAATGGTAAGCATTGTAGAAAATATTGATTTGAATCTGGCTTATAAGCAATTAAACCACAATTCTTCAGGTGGAATTTGCTTATTCGTTGGAACAGTAAGGGATCACACCAATAAGAAGGAAGTCAATTCCCTTGAATTTGAAGCCTATGCTCCAATGGCCATCAAGGAAATGGAGAAACTAATTTCCAGAGCAAATGAGGAATGGCCATTGAATAAGGTGGTTATTCAGCATGTTGTTGGGAAAAAGGAGATAGGGGAGCCAGTAGTTGTAATTGGAGCTTCTGCAGCACACAGAGATGCAGCATTTGCGTCATGCAGATTTCTGATTGACGAACTAAAGAAAACAGTCCCCATTTGGAAGCGAGAAGTATTTATTGACGAATCGGTTTGGGTTTCGGCCCACCCATAATTTTTGGAATGGAATGCAATTAACCGATAATCATAACCGCCCAATCAATTACTTAAGGATATCTGTTACTGATCGATGTAATTTAAGATGTACCTATTGTATGCCTGAGCAAGGTTTGCAATTTGAGCACAAGAAGAATTTATTGACCTTCCCGGAAATGAGTCAACTTATCAGAATTTTTTCTGAGATGGGAGTTGATAAAGTGAGATTCACTGGTGGGGAGCCATTTGTAAGGGATGGCCTGATGGAGTTAATTCAAGAAGTATCAGGTTTAAGGGGTCTTGATGAAATTTCTATTACTACTAATGGAAGCGTCTTGAATGAGGAGCAGCTGCGAACCTTAAAAGCCAGTAAGGTTCGAACCATCAATTTAAGTTTAGATTCTCTTGACCGAGATACATTCAAGGAAATAACTCGAAGAGACAATTTCACGACAGTCATGAAAAACCTGGATTTGATCATAAAATATGGGTTTGATGTAAAGGTGAATTGCGTGGTGATGCCAGATAAAAATATTCAGGAGATTCAATCATTTGTTGAGTTTACTAAGGATAATCCGTTAACGGTAAGATTTCTTGAGGAAATGCCGTTTAACGGAGCTAGTCGAGACTTCACAGGAATTAAATGGAATCACGTTAAGATTCTGGATCACATTACTAACCTCTATACCAATTGCAAGCAGTTGCCTGTCCCGGAGAGCTCTACTTCGTCTCTTTATCAGGTAGAGGGCCATGAAGGTAAGTTTGGTATTATTCCTTCTTTCAGCAGGACATTTTGTGGGACTTGCAATCGGGTTAGAGTTTCTCATCATGGTATGATGCGTACTTGTTTATACGGAGAAAATGTATTGGATTTGAAGGAGCTACTACGGTCAGGCACTGATGAATATGAAATCAAAAAGCAAATTGTAAATATGATTCAAAAACGTGCTAAGGACGGGTTTGAGGCTCAGGCAAATAGAAGTATTAAGGAATCAATGACAAAAATTGGAGGATAATGGGAGTCACACACTTAAATGATAAAGGTGAAGTTCAAATGGTTGATACTTCTGGGAAAAAAGATTCCTTACGTGTTGCTACTGCTCAAGCTATTGTTCAATTTCCAGAAGAGGTATTCCAAGAACTGGCAAAGGATAATTTCCTGACCAAGAAGGGTGGGATCTTCACTACAGCCAAAATTGCAGGAACCATAGCTGTAAAGAAGACATGGGACTTGATTCCACTTTGTCATAATATCCCTATTTCCGGATGTGATTTTGAGATAATCCCGGAAGAGAATTCAATAAAAGTGTTGTGCACCGTAAAGACTAAATCAAATACTGGAGTAGAAATGGAGGCTTTAACAGGAGCCAATGTAGCATGTTTAACCATTTATGATATGTGTAAGGCATTGTCGCATGACATTATAATTGCAGAGACTAAATTGCTTCAAAAAAGTGGTGGTAAAAGAGATTTTTCAAGAGATTAGGATATGATTACTGTTGAGGAAGCAAAAGAAATTGTTCGAAGTAAAAGTAATTCATTTTATACCGAATTAGTCGATTTCCGAAAAGCGGCTGGTAGAGTCTTGGAAGAAGATATTGAAGCAGATAGAGATTTTCCGCCATTTAACAGAGTCGCTATGGATGGCATTGCAATCGCATCTTCAAAATTTCAAGAAGGTGTAAGAAGTTTTGCAATGATAGGAATACAACTTGCGGGATCACCACAGCTTGAGTTGGAGGATACATCAGATTGCTTTGAAGTGATGACAGGTGCCGTTTTACCTGAAGGCACAGATACAGTAATCAGATATGAAGACATCTCTATTGAAAATAAAATTGCAACCATCAATCTAGAACTCATAAACAAGGGGCAAAATGTCCATAAACAAGCCTCCGATTCTGAAAAGGGTCAAGTGATTCTTTCAAAGGGGAAACTTCTGGATACTGCAGATATAAGCTTACTGGCAACTGTTGGAAAAAGTCAGGTTTCAGTTAATGCATTGCCCAAAGTTGTAGTAGTTTCCACGGGAGATGAATTGGTTGATGTTGACCAAACTCCTGAGTCTTTTCAAATCAGAAGGTCAAATACTTATACTATTCTCTCGGAATTAAGCAAGATTAGTATCCATGGAGAGGAGCGACATTTTCTTGATGATAAAGATCAATTGAAAACCAACATTTCAGATTTATTAACTGAATTTGATGTGTTAATCTTCAGTGGAGGTGTGTCCAGAGGTAAAAAAGATTTCTTACCTGAAGTGCTTGAGGAGCTAGGTATCGAAAAGCAATTCCATAAAATCTCTCAGAGACCTGGTAAACCGATGTGGTTTGGTACCAGCAAAAATGGGAAAGTTGTATTTGGGTTTCCGGGCAACCCGGTATCTGCTTATGTATGCTACAAAACATATTTCCTGGAATGGTTTAATGCAAGTCAAAGCATAAGTGTTCCGAAAGTGACTGCAATTCTTCAGGAGGATGTTATTTTCAAACCAGATCTTACTTATCACTTACCGGTAACTATTGAATTTGATTCGGGACAGATTAAGGCGTTCCCTGTTAAAACCGGAGGTTCGGGTGACTTGATGACTTTAGCCAAAATGAGTGGAATTCTCATGTTGCCAAAAGGTAAAGACCTGTATGCCTCTGGAGAAGTCTTCGAATTGCTGTACTAATACTGCGAGATACGGATTAATTTTTACTTATGGCAACACTAAGTTCTCGAGATCTCAATAGAAACAAGAACTTGGCTAAATAATAAGCACCTACACCACTAAATATGTGCCATAGAAAATGAGTGCCCATTGGAAATTGGAACCAACCTCTTGTATCGATTTCTCGAAAGAATAACGATACAACTAACATAAGTATTGAAAGGAGAATCCAGCGCGCACTGAAATAGTTAATCCTGTGTAAATAAATTAGGATTGGAAGGAAAATCAGTGTACCGGTAATGAAATAAGCAATGTTAGCAGCTGTGTGATCAGAGAACCAGTCAAACAGCATATAACGTAGAATGAATGACGGTACAAAAATCACAAATGTATAGCCCCATTTCGGTAATATTTTTATCCAGAAATAAATAGCTACCGAGAGTGTTAGGATTGCTGTAGGAAGAACATCCATGTACAAAAAGAATTCCGAGTTTCTAAGTCCATGGAAAAGAGTGCTTCCCAGGCCACCTAAAATTAATAGAGGAATACAGTACCACATAAAACCATAGCTTTTGAAGTCATGTCCTCTCAGTTTGAACGCCCAATAAATTGCGGGAGCTACTATAGCCAGAGAAGTGATTGAGTTCCAGGGCTCAACAATGAAGCTGCTCAAATCTGTTGTTTCAGCATAAATTGGTCCTCCGTCTGTTATCAAATCGTCCGTAATCATTCTACAAAAATCGTAAACGTGTGTGTAAAGTTGCCCTTTTTGATATTCTTTTCGATGAGTCTTACATTATAGTCGGCTAGCATACCAAAATATTGTTTCGATGAAATCTGTTACCTGCTATAAATCAATGTATACCCGGTTATTCAACACACAGGTTGTTGAATTGTTGCATATTCGAAGAGAATCTCGCAGAAAGGACTAAAATTTGGGATGAACAGGACGGAATCTCTGGAAATTTTTATATTTTAGAAATTCGAGGATAATGATAACCACTTGGAAAAGATAGACGAGAAAATTCTTTATGTGGATGACGAAAAAGGGAACTGTGATTACTTCAAGTCTGCATTTAGAAGAGAGTATTCAATATTAACTGCCCTTTCGGGAAAAGAAGCTCTGATGATTCTTCAGGATAACCCTGAAATTTGCATGATCATCACAGATCAAAGAATGCCTGAGATGTCGGGTGTCGAGTTTCTGGAAAGGTCCCTTCAAATTACTCCTGATGCGATTAGAATTCTTGTGACTGGATATAGTGATATGAAGGCGGTAATTGATGCTATTAATAAAGGCCAAATCTATCATTACATTTCTAAACCCTGGAGTTATGATGAAATGAAAATCATCATCAACAAAGCGCTGGAGGCTTATCGACTAAGAGTAGAGAACAGAGCTTTAACTTCAGAGAAAGAAGAATTATTAATCAAGACTGAAAGACAAGAAAAAGAATATATACGTGCTCAACTGGAGAACCTTCGAAAGCAGGTAAATCCACATTTCTTGTTCAACTGCTTGAATATCCTACATGCCATGGTGCCTAGTAATCCAGATGCAAGGGGATTTATTCAAAAATTATCTTCAGTTTATAGATACTTACTTGAGCATAACGAAGAGAATCTTGTGACACTTCACCAGGAAATGTCATTTCTTGAAAATTACATTTACCTCCAAAAGGTGAGGTTTAAAGATGCTCTCAATTACGAGAGTAGTATAGTAGGGAGTGATTTGGAATACAAAATCCCAAGTGTATCTGGCCAGTTATTAGTGGAAAATGCCATTAAACACAATATTGTTTCAAAGGAGAAACCTTTGGATGTAATTTTAACCATAGAAGAGGGCTACTTTGTAGTCAAGAATACCTACCAGCCTAAACTAAAGCCTATGCCTTCAACCCGAGTGGGGCAGGAGAATCTGCGGGAGCGGCTTAAATATTTAACTGATAAAGAACCTGCCTTCAATGTGGAAGGTAACTTTTATGTTGCAAAAATTCCGATATTGGAATCAATGCCTTAATTTTAGAAAGTATGCTGAATATTCTGATAATAGAGGATGAACCAATGGCAGCTGATGACCTTGAACAGGTGATCACCTCCTTGGATAGTGAGGTAAATGTTGTAGCCAAGAAAGAAAGTGTAGCTTCCTCAGTAGAATGGCTTGAGGAAAATGAGGTGGATCTTATTCTATCAGATATTCAACTGGGTGATGGCCTGAGTTTTGAAATTTTTGAAAAGCTGGATATCACCACACCAATCATCATCACAACAGCATACGATAATTACGCAATACAGGCTTTCAAGCAAAATAGTATCGATTATTTACTGAAGCCAATTGACGAACAGGAATTAAAGAAAGCGTTAGATAAGTATAAAGATCTCCATGATAGGGAGGAAGATCAACCAAACATTCAGGAGCTTCTAAAAACTCTGAGACCAGGTTCTGAATCTGAGTTTCAGGAACGTTTCATCGTCACTTTGGGAGAAAGGATTGAATCTATCCCTGTTTCTGAAGTTGCGTACTTTTTCAGTGAAGATAGATACACCTACCTTGTAAACAGAGATGGTAAACAGCATATCATCAACACCAATCTGGGTGAGTTAGAAGGAAAATTAAACCCTAAAAAGTTCTACAGGATTAACCGAAAGTATATAATCGGTTATGATGCAATCCAAAGAATGGTTGCGTACTCTAAAAGTAGAGTTAAAGTTGAATTGCTGCCGGAACCGCCAAACGCCATGGATGTGGTGGTAAGTGTGGAAAGATCCGGTCCATTCAAAAAATGGCTCAATCAGTAAGCCAGCCGACCAACTACTACTGCAGGCCAAATTTTTACAACTAGTTTATTTCGGATTTCGTAATAAATTATTGTTTTGTTTCACTAATATCCATTAACTTGGGAATTTACCAAGCAAGCAATAATATGCTACCCGTTGCTGAGAATACTCAGACCAAAGATCTACTAGCCAAATTCAATTCGGTTAGAAATCAATCGGAATATCTTACGAGAAACCTTAAAACTGAAGATTTTGTGGTTCAGCCAGTTGTGGATGTAAGCCCGCCGAAATGGCATTTAGCTCACACTACCTGGTTCTTTGAGGAATTTGTTCTGGGGCCATATTCCCCAGGATATACTGTTTTTCATAAGGATTACAACTTTCTTTTCAATAGTTATTATGAGTCTGTTGGCGAGCGTGTTCAGCGCCCGAACAGAGGTTTCATGACAAGACCTACAGTTGAGGAGATAAAGCAGTATAGGTCATATGTAAATGAGCATGTAAATAAATTTCTAGAATCTGCAAATGATATTTCAACTGATCTTGTTTATACCATTCAATTGGGACTCCAGCATGAGCAGCAACATCAGGAATTGCTTTTGTACGATATAAAGTACATTCTTAATCAATACCCTTTGTTTCCAAAATTCACTGACAAAAGTGTTGCTAACTCTATTTATAAGGAAGCTAGATTTTTAGAAGTTGATGAAGGTACTTACGAGGTGGGTAATAAAGATCATGGTTTTTGCTTTGATAATGAGCTAGGGGCTCACAAGGTATATCTCCATAAGTATGAAATCATGGATCGTCTGGTTACAAATGGCGAGTACCTTGAGTTTATAGATGCTGGAGGATATAAGGAATTCAAGTACTGGTTCATGGAGGCTTGGGCTTGGGTGAATGAGACTAATCAGAAACATCCGATGCACTGGTATTTCCTGAATGGGGAGTGGTATTACTTTAGTCTTTCTGGTGGTTTGGTTCCGCTAGATATGAATGCTCCGGTAACACATGTAAGTTATTATGAGGCAGATGCGTACGCACGATGGAAGGGATTCAGGCTACCTACAGAATTTGAATGGGAAGTAGCTGCGAAAATTTACGAACCTAGTGTTCCGCTAAGTGCAAATTTTGTAGAGTCAGAAAATTATACACCTAAAAGCCCTGGTAACGAAAGCTATCAGTTTTTTGGAGACGTTTGGGAATGGACTAGTAGCAATTATAGTGCTTACCCGGGTTTTCAAACTGCAGAGGGAGCTATCGGTGAATACAATGGTAAATTCATGGTCAACCAAATGGTTCTTAAAGGTGGATCATGTGCAACGCCTCGAGACCATATCAGACATACATATAGAAATTTTTTTCATCCATATTTAAAATGGTTTTTCAACGGTATCAGACTTGCTAAGCATGTTTGATCCACAACAACAATTTAATGCAGGACACAACAATTAAACCAGTAAATGTAAATTTTGCCAGAGACATTATTGATGGGCTTTCTTCACTACCAAAACGTCTACCATCAAAATATTTCTATGATGCCATTGGAGATGATCTTTTTCAGCAAATTATGGAGTTGGATGAATATTATCTTACTAGAACTGAATTCAATATACTTTCAAACGAAAAGCAGAACATTCTTAATGCGGTCAATGAGAATGGAGGATTTCATTTATATGAACTCGGCGCTGGTGACGGTTACAAAACAAAAATTTTATTAAAGCATTTCGTAAGTCAAAACGTGGATTTTGAGTATTCACCAATTGATATATCTTCCAACGTTTTGGATCAGCTGGAGAGTTCGTTGATCAAGGAAATCCCAGATTTGAATGTAAGGCCACTAGTTGGGGATTATTTTGCAATGCTCAACAGTATTGAAAATGAAGATCATCATCACAAAGTGGTGATATTCATGGGCTCCAATATTGGTAATTTTAATAGTGAAATAGCGGTTCAATTTCTTAAGCAACTCAGGTCTAGTCTAACAAAAGGAGACTATTTTCTGCTGGGAGCTGATCTTAAAAAGGATCCATCAAAGATTTTAAAAGCTTATAATGACTCTAAAGGTGTAACAAGAGATTTTAATCTGAATTTGCTTACCAGAATAAATAATGAGTTTGATGCTGATTTTGACATCTCAAAATTTCAGCACTACCCTTACTACGATCCTGGTACAGGAGAGTGCAGAAGTTATCTGATTAGCACTGAAGATCAGGAAGTTTACATAGCAGGTCTTAGCGAAAAATTCCATTTTAAAGCTTGGGAAGCAATTCATATGGAGATATCCAAGAAATTTGATCTTGATGAATTGGAGCAATTTGCTGAGGAAAGCGGCTTTGAGTTAGTGCAGCATTTTACTGATGAAAATAACTATTTTGTAGATTCTCTTTGGAGAGTGGTATAATTAGATTTTCACTTTCCAAATATTCAATTATTTTTGCCATCCTTTCAGTGAAGCCCAGGTGCTGGAATTGGTAGACAGGCATGGTTGAGGGCCATGTGTCCTTTAGGGCGTGCGGGTTCGACTCCCGCCCTGGGCACTTATTAAAAAACTATTCTAAGTCGTTTGCAGTTCATATCTTTGGATCACTATATCCATGATCTATTCTTAATATGAAGAAGATAATATTTTCTATAGTCATTGTACTTCTTGCAGTACGAAGCTCAGCTCAGGTCACTGTTCCAGGAAATTACCATGATGATTATGTGGCTCTGATGAATTTGAAAAATTATTCAGAGATATCTTCAATTGGAATATTTCCTGCAATTACCAATTTCTATGTTCAAAGAGATAGCCTCGAGTGGAATGTCTGGGGAGAGAATTATAAAATTGAAGATTTTAATGAAAAATCTGTTAATTTTTCTAATATCAGCCTTATAAGTGGCGTAAACTATACAATGCCTTGGTCCTACAACGATGGTCCAATATGGTCTGGAAAAGGTAACAATCTTGCATTGGCGGCAGGAGTGAATTTTGTTTCTAAGAATTTGGTTATACGGTTAAATCCCATCTTTAACTATTCACAAAACCGGCCATTTGAGATTCGTGAAGTTGTGGGAGATAAATCAGAATTTTCTTATCCGCTGGCATATAGGATAGACTATGTACAAAGATATGGAGATGATGCTTTAGTTAAATTATTCCCTGGGCAGTCTGAGCTGAGGTTTATTCACAATAATTGGACAATCGGAGCTTCTACTCAAAACATGACTTGGGGGCCCAGTCAACGAAACCCCATAATAATGAGTAAACAAGGTGCTGGATTTCCACATGTTGACCTTGGAACATATACTCCTTTGGTAACTAAATTAGGAACTATTGAAGTTAAAAGTTACTGGGGTATTCTGTCAGAATCTAATTACTTCGATAGTGTATCTGAAAATGATAAAAATTTGTTTGGCGGCCTGGTTCTTGGATACAGACCTTCATTCATGAGGTCACTCAGTGTTGGTGTTAACCGGTCGTTCTATCGTGATATGGAAGGAGCGGAATTGCAAGATGCTTTTGCGCAATTCGTTACATTTAACAGGAGACTAGATACTCAAATTGATTCAAATAGAGTAAGTAATGACTTTTTTGATCAAATGGTGTCAATTTTTGCAAAGTGGACTTTCCCTAGAGAAGGATTTGAAGTGTACATGGAGTTTGCAAAAAATGATTTTCCCGGAAATTTTTTGGAGTTTGTAAGATACCCTGATAGAGGCAGGGCTTATACCATTGGCTTTAGTAAATTAGTTGATATTGGAGATCAGAATGTTTTGAAGGTTGGTTATGAAGGTACTGTTTTGGGAGCTAATCAAGTCAAGCAAGTAACAGGACCGGGTAACCCAACCTATTACATACATAATGTGAATTTGAAAGGATACACACATGATGGCCAACTGCTGGGAGCAGGAATTGGACCTGGATCAAATAGTAATTGGGTTGGTTTTCACCTGTATACACCAAAATCAAGGTTTGGATTGGAAGCTGAAAGAATCCGGTTTAATGATGATCATTTAGTCCGGGTATTCGGTGGTCAAAACCCAGCGCCCGCTGAGTATCAATTGAATTATATCGCTAGTGCTGTTCATCATCTTGATAAATTTTCGTTTCAAGGTAGGTTAATTTATTCTCGCCATTCAAATTGGTATGCTGATGATGAAAGGGGAGGAGAAACCCTAAATTTTCAAATAAACTTGGACTATCGGTTTTAGCTATTCTAGAAAGTTTCTTCGTTCCCTTGAGGTTAATAGGTTTAACAACCTGATAGAATAAATGTAGATTCTATAATAAAACCGCCACCTAAGTTTGTCGAAAAGTGAAGCTCTTAAATAAGTTGAGGGTTCAACTTCCGCTGTTTCTCTGTCAATTATGTTTTCCAACCTTTGATTAAAGTATTCTGCAAAATCTGAATTGCGTACTTCCACATTTAATTCTGTGCTAAGAAGGTCGCTTAAATCGTTTAAATTGTAAGACCCAATGGTGGACCATTTATTATCAATCACAGCGACCTTTGCATGTAAAACAGCTGGCTTATATTCAAATATGCGAATTTTATGCCTAAGTAGCCTTGAGTAAAAATGCTTGACTGTCATTTCATATAAATAGGTGTCAGATACACTTGGCAGAACAAGCTTTACATCAACACCTCTTTCAACGGCATTAAATAGTAACTTCAATAAGCGATACCTCGGAACAAAGTATGCAGCAACAATCGTTATAGATTCTTTTGCATGATAGATTGCTTCGTAATAGCTTCTCCTGATTTGAAGATTTCTTCTGATAATATCATTTTCCAGGAATCTTACATCTTCTTTGGAAACTTCCAGATCAAGCACTCTTCCTGCTTTGAGATCGATTCTTTTACTGAGGATATTTTCAGCAAATAAATTCAATCTCTCAGAGTTTTTGCCTTCTAAGTAAATTGCAAAATCCAACCAAGGTGCCTCAGTTGGGCTACCATGATACTTATCAGCAATATTTACTCCACCTATCAGACTTTTGTATCCGTCAATTACAATAAACTTGTGATGTAATCTCCTGCCTATTCGAAATTTTAAGTTGAACCGAATTGGGGAGAAATATGAGATTTCAATTCCATTAGTTTTAAATGTATTGATAAACTCTTCCGATACATCGCTACTACCGTACCCATCAATCACTATTTTAATCGTAACCCCTCTATTTGCTGCACGAATCAATTCACTTTGAATAGTTTGTCCTGTTTGGTCATCATCGAAACGATATAATTGAAGGTGAATCAGCTTCTTGGCTGATGCAATTAGCTGTCGCAGCAGGTTGAAGTATGGTTTTCCTCCATCTACTAACCTAATATGTTCAAATGATTGTGTATCGTAATTTGGTTGCATGCACCTAAGATGTTGCGTGAATATACCGGTCAGTTATTGCTGATTAAATGATATATATCAATATAGTCATTGATCCTTTATTTTCTAGGTCTGACTTTCTATTTTAAATGCTTGCAAACAGAATATTGTTTGATTTTTACAACAGGTCTTAGCTAAATTGCTTCTATGGATATTATCAATATTGAATTACTAAAAAACATCTGTGAAAAACCGGGTGCTCCGGGTTTTGAGAAGGAAATAAGAGATTACGTAATAGAGCAGGTTTCTGATTTGGTGGATGAGGTAGAGGTCGACAACATGGGAAATGTGTTTGCTATTAAGAAAGGGAAAAATCCAGACAAGCGAGTAATGATTGCTGCTCATATGGATGAGATCGGGTTTATTGTAACGCATATTGACGATAATGGCTTTGTGAGATTTCATACGCTAGGAGGCTTTGACCCAAAGACTTTAACTGCTCAACGGGTGATTATTCACGGGAAAAAGGATGTTATTGGAGTGATGGGCAGTAAACCAATTCATGTGATGAGTCCCGAGGAAAGAAATAAGGTGGCAAAAACTACAGACTACTTCATAGATCTTGGAATGCCAAAAGAACAGGTGGAAGAAATCATAAAGGTTGGTGATCCTATTACCAGAGAACGTGATTTAATAGAAATGGGAGATTGTGTAAACAGTAAATCAATTGACAATAGAATTTCTGTATTTATACTGATTGAAGCCTTGAGGAATTTAGGAGATATTCCATTTGATGTGTATGGAGTATTTACTGTTCAGGAAGAAGTTGGGATAAGAGGGGCTAATGTTGCGGCCCATAATATTAATCCAGATTTTGGAATTGCTCTGGACACGACTATTGCCTTTGATCTACCTGGTGCACAGCCACATGAACAGGTGACTAAATTGGGAAGCGGTACGGCCATAAAGATTATGGATGCTATGACTATTGCCGATTACCGAATGGTAGATTACTTAAAAAAGCAAGCGGATGATAATGGTATTAAGTGGCAGCCAGAGATTTTAACTGCAGGAGGAACTGATACTGCTGGAATTCAGCGTATGGGAAAAAAAGGAGCTATAAGTGGTGCAATTTCGATTCCTACCAGACACTTGCACCAAGTCATTGAAATGGCACACAAAAAGGACATAAAAGCGTCCATTGATTTATTGGTAGCTGCTTTGGAAAAACTTGATACCTACGACTGGTCACACTAAAACATAAAAAAAGACCGATGAGCAACATCGGTCTTTTCAATTTATTGACATTTTTAAAATCTTAATGTTCTTCAGTCTCTTCTCCATGAGAATCACCAGAGTGAGACCCGTGCGGATAAGAGTGTAGAGTTTTTTCCGTATGAGCAAGTAGGAGCGCAGAGAATATGAATACCATGTGAATTACAATCTCAATGATTACTCCATAGTAACTGTCTCTTTCAGCTGCACCTTTGAAATCAATAAATGTTTTCAAAAGTTGAACCCCAGAAATAGAGGCGAGGGATGTTGCAAGTTTAATTTTCAATTGGCCTGCATCTAATCCATCTAACCAAAGCGGCTTATCCTCATGCTGATCAACATCAATTTTACTAGTGAATATTGAGTAACCACCAATAGTAACCATAACCACCAGGTTCATTACCATTGAGATGTCCACTAAACTAAGAATCCCTAGCATAGTTTTTAATTCAGTAAGATGAAAGATATCTGAGGCAATATGCCATAGCTCCTGGAAGAACTTTACTAAATACAAGAAAGCTCCAATTACCAAACCAGTGTATAGAGGGGCTTGTACCCATCTACTCCAAAATATGAATCCTTCAAAAAAATTCTCGAACTTCTTTAATCCAGAATTACTCATTGTCTATTGATCGTTTTCCTTTTATGATATGTTCAGTACTAATCAGCCATTAATTTAATCAAAATCTTAATTTCAATACTATTATTGACCTTTTTCTTTAAAAATCACCTGGGTATTTGCAATGAAATCATGTAATCCCTTTCTGCGCTTATTAAACTCAATCATTGAAAAACCCACAAATAAGACTGACAATGATAGGATTTTACCGAGTGTTCTAATGACCGATTGAGTAACAGTAATTTTTTCAAAATTGTTTGTTGTTACTACAATTCCAATTATCATTTTACCCGGCGTTGCTTGAAATGATGATGCCTCGAATCCAATATAGTAACAAAGGGTAAAAAATGCGCCGAGATAAATGGTAAGAGAAGTATCCAGACCGATCACGTAAAAGATGAAGAAGACAAATATGGAAAACAACACATCAATGTTTTGTGCCATTATTCTGGTCCAAAATCCTGCAAGCTTTCTGTTGTCTAGATATTGTTTTTCTATTATCAAGTAGTGCTGTTTTTAATATCCTCAATTTCTTGTAATTTAATGAGTACATAAAAAATAAACCTAACCACTTAATTCAATTTAAATCATGAAAATTCTTAAAGTTCTGGGAATAATAGTTCTTGTGCTGGTTGTGATAGGAGCTATTGTTTTTTATTCCTTGCCTAACCAGGCTCATATGGAACGAAGTGTAACAATCAACGCCAAACCGGCTAAAGTCTTAGCAATTCTGAACGACTTACAACAGTTCAATAAATGGTCACCATGGTATGAGAAAGACCCAAATGCAACATACACCTACGACGGTTCCGCCTTTGGAGTTGGAGCCAGAATGGGTTGGAATGGGAATGAGGATGTAGGAGTAGGTTCAATGTGGATTGAAAGTATAGATGGTTATACGGTCAATATGGGAATGGATTTTGGAATGGGAGGTGAGCCAAAAGCATCCTATATACTAAAAGAATCTGATGGAAGTACTGAAATTACCTGGACATTCGATCAGGAAATGGAAGGTTCCGGGAAGATTTTTGGATTGATGATAGATGGCTTTCTTGGCCCTGACTATGAAAATGGTTTAAGCAAACTTAAGGAATACGCCGAATCAATGCCTGATGTGAATGCAGAAGTGTCTGCTGAATGGATTCAACCAGGATATTACCTTGCAATAAAGAGCAAGATGCCAGAAGATCCTGCAATGATTAGTTCGAAAATGGGACAGATGTATGGCGAAATCATGACATTAATCCAGACTTCAGGAATAGAAATGGCTGGTGCTCCATTTGCAGTTTATGAAGGTTTAGGCACTACAGATATTCAAATGGTTGCCGGAATTCCAGTTTCCGATAGTGTAAGCGTTGATAGTGAAAATGTGTACTTAAAGAAATCCGAACTTGTGCGGGCTGTCAAAGCGGTACATAGAGGTGCTTATCATAAGCTGGCAGAAACCCATGAGTCTCTGAAAAAATATTTAGAATATAGAGGTATAACAGCAGGTAACCCAATGGAGCAATACATTACAGACCCAATGCATGTAAAAGACACGACTTCATGGATTACCAATATTTATTACCCAATTGCTTCTTCAATGTAGTGGTAATGTTAAATTTCTAAGGAAATATTGATAGTATTTCTAATTTTTATCCAAAAAGGATGATTGTTTTACTTGTTAAGTGCTAATTTTGTTGGTGTAATTGCAGTAAAACAATCATCTGATTGCAATTTTTTCAAAACAAGCAGAAGCTGATATTTAAATTATGAGATTATTAAAAAAATCATCATTTTATTGAAAATCAGTGTAAAAAAATGTCATAATACTTGTGTGATTCGCAACGATACCTCAATTTTGTTGTAGATATCATAATTTGATTTACAACAAGAAATTATGACCATGAGAAAATTTGTAAAAACAATTGCAGCTCTTTTAATAGTTATCAGTGCTGCACACGTCGCGTTCCCAATTGACTCAACGTTAATGGAAGCCAGATTCAAGGTCTGGGAAGTAGAAGATGGAACTTATCGATTGATTTACAAAAATTCTGGAGAACAACAGATCCAGATTGAATTTATTGACGAGAATCAACAAATATTATATTCTGAATTAATTCATAGTGAAGAAGGGTTCATTAAGCCTTTTGATTTGAATTCTTTACCTGCAGGAACTTATACATTTAAACTAACTTCTGACCAGGGAACTTATTCAGAATCAATTACTATCAAAACAGCATCTGAGAAATATTCTGATTTAATCTCAATCAAAGAGTTTCAGGATTCAAAGCAGTTTTCGCTTGCCTTGAACCAGCAGGCTGACACTGAATTGAGCATGTATATTCTTGATGAAGCAGGAAACACTATCTATGAGGAGCAATTATCATCTGGTACTAAACTTTATAACCTTAGCCAGGTTGCTTCTAGCCAGGTAACCGTTCTTGTATACAATCAAGATGGGATGATCAAAGAATCAACTGTAAAACTTTAATACTTCAGTTAGTGTCCATCCTTTGTAGTAGGAGGATGGGCGCTATATTTCTCAATCAATAAAAAATCACAATACCTTATACGTTCTATTCTGTTATTGATGACCTAATTACAAGTCGCAAAATATTCTAAGGGATTAAACGCAATTATTGAATATAAAATAGGTCAATTCTAAAGGAATAAAACAACATATTGATATTATTATATTTTTAATATAATCTACTTATTATTAAAAATTAATATAAAAAAATAACAAAAAGCTTGCAGAGTTCGTAATGTAATGTGAATTTTGCTGTGAAAATCATAATTAATAACAACAACAATTATGACTATGAGAAGAACAATCAATTTAATTGCAGCCCTGATAACAGTTATCGGATCTGCTAACGTGGCGTTCGCTGGGGATTCTTTGAATTACGTAACTGATTTCAAAGTATGGAATGTGGAAGATGGAACCTATCGATTGATCTACAAGAACGAAGGAGAGAGATTTGTAAAAATTAAATTCTTAGACGAAAACAAACAAGTATTATATACTGAGACAGTTAAATCAGAGCAAGGATTTATCAAACCGTTTGATTTAAGTGAACTTCCATTTGGAACTTATTCCTTTCAGATTGAAGCTGATGGTGAAATTTTAACAGAGACTGTAGTAATTCAGTCACCTGAAGAAAAATATGGCCACATGGTTCATGTAAAAGAATCTGCATACGATGGAATGTTTGAAATCTATGTAGATGAAAAAGCGGAAACCAGCTTTAGTCTTTACATCCTAAACGATGAAGGCGATGTTATCTACGAAGAAGAGGCTACACAAGGAGCAAAGGCATATGACCTTAGCAGAGTGGCATCAGATGGTGTAACAGTATTATTGTACAAAGATCAAGAAATTGTCAAAGCAACTGACGTAAAACTTTAATCTTCATTTTATTTACATTTATTGGTTTTGGGAAACCACCCTTGATTTTCGAGGGTGGTTTTTTTATGTTTTGAATTCTGAGTTTGGAGTTGACTTTTGGTAGATCTACTAGTAATGGCTTAATGAGAATATTTCAGTTGACAGTTAACTGCTAACCGTTAATCACTGTCAACTGTCAACTGTCAACTGTCAACTGTCAACAGCTACTTATTGCAGAAAGTCTAAGAAGCCACAAAACTCTAAATTCAAAACTCCAAACTCAAAACTCAATTCCCTATTGCATTAATAATATTCTTTGGATACATTTGCCATCCTTTTCAGGATAATACCTGAAACTACCAGAAACCTAGGCCCAGGTGGCGGAACTGGTAGACGCGTTGGTCTCAAACACCAATGGTAGCAATACCGTGCCGGTTCGATTCCGGCCCTGGGTACTAAATCCCTGATAATGTTAAATTGTCAGGGATTTTTATTTTACTCGGCATTAATTTAAGGATTCATCAATCATTTCACCCAAATACTCGTACGCATACCGTATCTGTACTTCTTCAGGCCACTTTTTGTCAACTCCATCGAAACTCATGTCGTAACATTGGCAAATAAAAAAAAGAATTTATGAGTTTTCGACATTTACTTTTATCACTTGTGGCATTAGCTACTTTTTATTTAGGACAAGCACAGGAGAAGACCATCTCCTTGAAGAAGGGAGAAGCGCTGGATTTACTCTTGTTAAATACCAACAAAGAAGCAGTTGAAGAACGCGAAGAATACTTCTCAAAAGCTGTGGCAATAGCTCAAAAATGGGGATACGTTCCGCAGTATTCCAGTAGACTGAAAAATCCACCAACACAAGGAAACTACTGGCCGGCTGTTTTTATTCTTGCTAAGTGGACTGACTATGAAAACCGTGTGAAATTCACGGAAGATATCCTTCAGGAATACCCACAATTTCATGAGAGAAGAAGAACTATTTGGACCACTTTTAATCTGACCTACTGGAAGGTTGAAAGAGATCAGGAGATCACGATCAATCCGGAGAAATTTTATGTCGCAACTTCATATTGGAGTGGTGAAGTAGAGGAGTTTGATGTATTTAAATCTAACTGGAGAAAAACTCTGGGAAAAGAAGGAAAAATAGTACTGGAATTGCAAGAAGGTGAATCGCCTTATGGATACTACTACAACCCTGAGTTTTTTACCATTACGGAGTGGGATAATGAAGAAGCTTTTAAGAAGTTTTATGAAACGAGTCTTACAATGGATCGCACAGGAGTGAAACATGTGAACCAGTTTATTCTACAATAGTTTGACTTATTAATAAGCAAATTGCGGCAATGGAAGTTTTCCTTAATCAACTGGTTTATTTCGCCTTTTTACAAAGTTTGTTCTTGCTTGTGATTTATACATTTTCAAGCAAAATCAGAGCTTCGATTAATCCTTACCTTATAGTATTGGTAGTAGTAATGATGATTGGACTTCTGGGAAGGATATGGATATTTACTTTTGATGGGATTCAAAGGTTATACAGTCTGGCCGAGTATTCTGTGTTTCTGTTTGGGGCAACAGTCTATCTTTTTGCCAAGAGCTCATTATCTGAGAGGAATAGTTTCGCTGTTAAAGATTTGATTCACTATATCCCAGGTTTAGTTTACGCAATTGTGGTGTCATACTATTATGTTTTTGCACCACGGGAGTTGATTAATCAAAGGTTTGAAAGTGGAGAGTTATTCCGTGTTGTAATAGTGTTTATGGGAACTGGGTTAATAGTCAATTTTACCTATTGGTTTAAAGCTGTTCAGTTATTTCTCGAGAGGAAAAAATTGCTATCCCATGAATCCAGTTATTCAGTCAAATTTGGCTTCTTCCAGAACTTCCTGATAGCTGTTGGATTATGCCTTCTTTGTTGGTTAACCATTTACATCATTGGAATTATTGGGGATAGCTGGATAGAGAGGGAAGCAAGACCTTTTATATGGTTAGCGATTGGGTTTCTCATTTTGTTTATTTCTTTCTATACCATTAAGGAACCGGAATTATTTAAAACATCAAATCAGCTTGCTTCAACTAAATATGCTCAGTCTAAACTTAGCAGTAAAGAACTGGAAAAGCTTAAAATTCAGCTCGAAACGCTGATGGAAGAAAAGAAGCCGTACCTCAACAGAAGTTTGATGAAATCTGATCTGGCAGATATGCTAGGAGTTAATAAGCCAGATGTGGCAAGGTTACTCAATGAGAAAATTGGAATGAACTTCTTTGAGTATATCAATTATTTCAGGATCAAAGAGTTTATTGAACTTGCAAAAATGGATAAAACCAAAAACCTGACGTTCTTTGGAATAGCTCAGGAAGCGGGTTTTAATTCCAAAACAACATTCAACAAATCATTTAAGAAAATTATGGGGACATCTCCGAGTGAATACTTTTCCAGAGAAGTAGTCTGAGACTTGACTCCATATAATCTCACCTAACTAATCAGTAAAACTTACTTATTAACAGAATTACTATGAATAAAAATATACTTTATTTGGTGATACTGCTTGGCTTTTTAGTTGCGGTTTCTCCATCAAATGCACAGAGCCAAAAGCTTGAAAAGGGCAAAGCCACCATTTTTGGAAAGGTTATGGATGGTAATTTAAATGAGCCAGTTCCATTTGCAACAGTAATGGTGACGCCTGCTGAAAATGAAGATCTTGTAACCGGACAAATAACTAATGATCAAGGTCTTTTTGAGGTCAGCGGTATTCCATTGGGCTTGGTATCTGTAGAGGTTCAATTTGTTGGTTACAAAAGTGTATCGCGGGAGATTGAAATAGACAAGAGGAATTCCAAAATAGATCTTGGTACTATTCTAATGTATGATGATGTGGAGCTTTTGGATGCTGTTGAGATTACTGCAGATAGATCGACCATCGAGCAAAAGGTGGATAGAAAGGTCATCAATATCGGAAAAGATCTGGCAACCACTGGTCCAACTGCTGCTGATTTAATGGTGAACCTTCCTTCGGTCAACGTTGATCAGGACGGTGGAATTTCAATGCGGGGTAATGATAATGTGTTGGTTTTAGTGGATGGAAAACCAACTAACCAAAACGCCTCCCAACTATTGGAGTCTATCCCATCTGGTTCCATTAAGAGTATAGAGCTAATCACAAACCCTTCAGCCAAATATGTACCAGATGGAATGAGTGGTATCATCAATATTATCCTGCATAAGAATACCAATCTTGGCTTTAACGGGAAAGTAAATGCCGGACTCACAATTGGCGAAAAGTTGAGACGTAATGCTGCAATTGATTTGAATTACAGAACCGAGAAAATAAATTTCTTTCTCAATTATGCCAATACTGATGGGCCAATGCCAACATGGGGAACAATTGATAGATTCTCTGACAATTCTAATGAGGTCTGGTTTGCTTTGAATGATCGTACTTCTCACTTAGTTAAAACGGGATTGGATTTCGACTTAAGTTCTGTTACAGTAGTTTCAGTTTATTCCATTTTCAATGATTTTAAAAATCAGGCTTTTAGGTCTACAGATATTGTTTACCCGGAATCAGGAGTACTGGATTTTGGTCAGGAATATAGTAGTGAAGTTGACAATGCGACAAAGACTTTCAATTTCGACATTAAGCATAAGTTCAATGAGAACAGCTCACTGGAATTGGAAGTGGACCACAGTATTTTTGAGGGGAATGAATCAGCTGATTTTGAATTCTATGGGGATGCTTTTGATTTAGATGAAGCAATTGAGTTGATCAGCAATAACCGTGATAATACGACAATTAATCTTGATTTTGAAAACAGTTTCGGATCAAATAAGAAGCTGGAGCTTGGATTAGAGGCGAGAATTCAACGAACCAATAATGATTATTCAACTACCAACCCAAACTTCAATAACTCCATTTATGATCTCAACAGAGATATTTATGCTGGTTATTTCACCTTTAGTCATAAGCTGAGGAAGTGGTCATATCAATTGGGAGCAAGGTTTGAGGACTTTGATCAAGGAAGCAATTTTGATGAAGATGGAAGTGAAAGCATTCAATACAATGATGTTATACGCTCCATTTATCCATCCGCATTTCTGACCTATACGCCTAATCCTGAATCACGAAAAGACGCTATTAATTTCAGTATAAGCAGAAGAGTAGATCGACCAAATATCAATCAGCTAAATCCAATGCGTGCGTGGAGCTCCGCAAGAATTACCAATGTTGGAAATCCATCACTTATACCACAGTTTACTAATTCCGTAGAGTCTAATTATACCAGGCAGCTTGAAAAAGGTAGTGTCACATCAGGTGTTTTTTATAGAAGAATATTTGATGAAATCACACGATTTGGATTCAACGATGAGGAAAACCCTGGGAATATTTTATTCTCTTACGACAATTATCAAAACAATTCTGCATACGGATTTGAGCTTTCTGGTAATTATCAAATTACATCAAAGTGGAGCTTCAACTCTAGTTTTGATATCTATTCACAAACACAACGAGGCGTAGCGCAAGATGAATTTCGGGAAGTACAAAATGTGATTTACAACTTTCGGACTAATCACAGTTTCAAGGCAAGTAAGAAGTTGACATTTCAATTAATAGGTCTGTATAGAGGCGGAAATACTAATCTACAGTACAGAACATTGTCTTTTTATTTTGTAAACATAGGAGCGCGATATCAGCTGTTCCAAGGTAAAGGCAACTTGAGTGTGAATTTCAACGACGTTTTTCATACGCAGCGGTTTGCATTTAGTGGTGAGCGCCCAGTATCACAAGAAGGAAATTACAACTGGGATAGTCAGACTCTATTTGTTGGTTACTCTCACAAATTCGGTAAAAGCAAAAAGCGATCTCCAAAACGCAAGAAAAGAGATAATAATGAAAAGAAGAATGTGGGAGGTTTTTAAAGAGGCTGTTCAATTATAAGTGTACCGAGCCGGTTTTGTTGAGTCCTGGACCAACTGAAATCGGCTCTGGTATTTCCAGGCCAAATGCTGCAAAAGTGGAGGCTGCCATCAATCTGACATCTCCAGAAGTAACAAACGATGATTTGCCTTGATCCTCATGTATAATTCCAGATTTGATGAGCTTCTCGAAAACATCTCTAATTGGGTCAATGAGATGAACGTTCTCATTCATAAAACCTCTAATTGGCTTACTAAGAACAGGATAATGAGTGCAAGCAAGCAACAACCCATCTGCATTTTTAATTGGTTCTAAAATCGATTGGAGTACTGATTCAAGATAGCTTCCGTTCACTTCACCTCTTTCTATTAGAATTGATAATTCCTGAGCTATTCTTTGTCTTACTTCAATATTTTTTTCTTTCAGATGGTTGCGATAAATGCCACTTCTTATTGTTCTTCCACCTCCAATTATGGCAATATTCTTCAGTCCGGTTTTTAATGTAGCATCTACAGTTATATCAGTAATCGCGATCACATTCTTATCGGTAGATCTGATAGCTGTGCTTGCACTGTGGCATGCCACAGTTATATGTTCACAGCCTTGTTCAAACATGAAATCCAGAACTTCCTTTACCCTTGAGCGAAGGTGTGCCTTGCTGAGTTTACCATACGGTATATATCCAGAATCTGAAAAGTAAAAAATCGGATAGCTGGGATATTTTTCTAATATCAGTTTAGTAAGCCCCATTCCGCCTATTCCATAGTCTAGTATGCCCAGTGGATAGCTCATGGATAGGAGAGTTCGTTGTTGGTTACGTTATCCATGTTGATAGAATCAAATGCGATGATTCTTGAATTCATTCCAATATTGATCACCTCAACTTTTCTTCCAGGAAACCTACTTTCCAGGTACCACTTCATTTCATGCTGCGATCGAATCGGGTTGTATTTGAGCATCTTCGCCCAGTTAGGGTGTCTGACAAGTTTTGTTAGGGCTGAGTAAAAGGCTTTGTTTTGATACCTGTCCAGGTAATGTTTGAATTTGCTCATTAGAAAGAATGGGAATTCGTTCCATTTCACAGGAGCGGTAACCATATCTACAATCAATAGTTTTCCCTCTTTCTTCAGTACTCTTGTAATCTCTTTCATAATCGGATCCCAATCCAGATATCGAAATGAAAGTAAAGAGATGACGACATCAAACTGATTCTCTTCAAAAGGTAACTCAGGTCCAGAAATCGGTTTGAATGAAATATGGTCATTCTTTTCATGAGTACTTTCTGCATGCTTTAATAGAGCCTCAGAAACATCCACACCTGTTCCTCTTTCTATCTTATTGCTCAATGCCTTTAGGAGAGCACCATTCCCACATCCGATATCTAATACATTTCCTGATTGATCAGGCAGATGTTTCACGATCCAACTGTATTCATCTTTTCTAACTGTGATATTCTTAAATGTTTCTGCATAAAGGTCAGCGACAGAATTATAGGTAGAATCAATACTGGTATTTCTTTCATCAAATTCTTTCAGTGGCTCAGCTTCCATTTTACCTATTAGTTTTTTGAACGAAGCGATCCGTCCATGAGACTTATTTCCTGGACAACCAAATGTATAAAGAGGGTCTCCATCCTTCAATTTACCTGGAAGCTTATACCTGTCTTTACGTGATGAAAATGTTGTGTACCAGTGATAGCCATAGGTTTTTACACTTTGAACTCTTGAAAAATATGGAGCAAACCAACGAGCAGACCTGCAACAGTGGAAAGTAGCAGTAGAATGCTCATTGAATGGGATATTAATTTCTTTTAGTTCAAAAGGACTGAATTGCTCCGGAAATGCTACAGTCCCAAACATTGGTCCGTACATACCGGAATGACCAATAAAATGAAACTCATCAATCCTCTTCCCTTCAGATTCAATACCACGGAACAAGTCCATCAATTCTCTTTTAGACTCAATTGCATGACATCTGATATCGGAATTTGGATTCTGTAATTCAGAAGCCATTGTTTTAGCTACTCTTTCGAATTTGGAGCCTCCTTTTCTGTAAAGAGTGGTATATGTGATGAGAATTAGTTTTTCCATTTATTTGGTTTACCCTTAGTCAAATATAACGGCCTGTTTTCAATTGGATTTCCCTCTGAAGCAATCTTATTCATTAGTTTATGGTCTTTTGCTCTTGCTGTGTTGAGAATAAACTTATTCCAAGTCTCTTCAGGTAATGCATAGTAGCCAAGTGACAGTTTCTTTAATGATGCCATCTCATCCACGTTTAGATGCTTCTTGAAATCAAAATATTCTAGTCCGTTTGCTATTCTCAGGATCCTTGAATGGTTTGCGTTATGTGGAGGAGACCAGTTCAATGCATCGAAATCAGTTTTGTAAATAATCATTTCTGCCAATGATTTCCTGGCAATCACAATTGGATAATCGTCAGTGGAGTAATCAGTCGTTAGACGATTTGCGATTAGTTCAAACTGTTGGTTGGGTGGGTCTAATTGTGATTTGTAAGACTGCATTGAAAATAGACTTAAGATCAGGAGGAGACCTGAAAGAAATGAAATAACTCTTTGATTCAAATCAAATTCCATTACGATCAAAATCAAAAGAAAAGCAGGTACAAGAAGGAATAGCCTGAATCCCAGACTTCCAGCCTCAAACACATAAAATGGAAATAGTAATATCAGGCAAGTTGATATTAGGAGAATCCTTTTTGAATTTAGTGAGTGCCCGACAATTACTTTTTGAAATAAAATGATCCCTATAATGATTGAAAGAATGCCCAATTCCAGGTGCCAAAACGTATCAAGATCTAATATAGTATTGAAGGAAATAGGTGAAAACTGAGGTGCTACTTGAAACTGGCCCGATAATCGTTCAAAATCACTGATGTGTAGAATGCCGGGAAGTAAAGAAAGCCCTACTGTTACAATAGCAACTGGTATAACAACCTTCATGGAAACATGTCGAATTATTGATATTCCAAAAAGAACTAACGCAAGAAGTCCTGTAACTCTATGAGTGAGAAGGGACAGAATTATGAATAAAAAGGTAAATAATTGATTCTTCGTTAGAAGCCCTCTTATCATCAGGATTAGAAATATCAGTCCCAATGCATTTTTAGGGAATTGAAGAAGAAAATAAGTATCGATAGGACTAAATATCAGGAATATTGGAACCAAAATAGAAATGGGCTTTGGAGTAATGGTTCGAGTCAGATAATAACTACTCCAAATTAAGACGCCACCTAAAAGAGCTGTTCCAAACTTGTGACCAAATTCATAGTCTGGAATAAAGAAATGAATAAAGCCAAAATATGGATAGATCAAGGAATAGTCCAGCGATTGTAAATTACCATAAGTAAACCATGAGTGAATTTGCATCACGTAATAATACCCATCCCAACCATTCACATACTCTGTTTGTAATGAAATAAATAGTATCCTTGAAAATCCCAGGATTAAGCAGAATATACCAATCCAGGTCGATTTATTATTTTCGGAATTCCAGGTCATATAAGCTGTCTAAATTTTGACGTAAATCTTGCATAAACTTCTGGCCCGGGTCTGGTTTGTCATAAGGGGCATAAGTGGAGTCCAGAGATTTGTAGAATTTGGCATGTTCCAATGAATCAATATTATATTCATCATGGCCAATTAAGTAATTGATTGAGGGGTGTTTTGCTTTTAGATAGTTTACCAGATTGGTGTTGCTTTCCAGTTGACTGTGGGTTAGTTCTGATTCATTAAGAGCAACATTTTCAATTCCTATACTTACATGATTATACCCGATGATATGACGAGCAATTAGTGTATCCGGAAGCAGACTATAGATATCACCATTCTTATCGATTACATAATGAATACTCACGTTCAATTTGCTGTAAGAACCAATGTAAGAGCGATTACTTGATAGCTCATCCTTTTTGAATAGATTCAAAGTGCTTTCTAAAGTAGGTATCGCTGTGAAATGTATCACCACCATGTCTGGATTCTTAAGTCTAATATCATCCAGTCCGTAGTACTTCTTACAATATAACTTGCTTGACTCTATCTTCTTCTCCGATAGAATGGGGAAGGTGTCTACAGTAATCTGTGGAAGCTTTGACTGTTTTTGTAGGATCTTTTTTTCTTGTGGCTCAGAACAACCAACAAATACAAAAATCAGTAAACTAAGACTCCAATGATTTAATAAATTCTGCATTGTACTTTTCGGTCTCATTTAAAAATGGAGTGGCGTCATCAAAGAAAGGTGCGTACCAATCTTGAGGGGAAAAGTATTGGATCATTTTTGGAGTTTTGAATAAATGTCCGTGTCTGGCAAATATTTCATTTCTTAAATAGGCTAATTCGTCTTTCGTGTAGTCTTGCAGGTCAGCTTCAGTTAGTCTATGGATTCTTGCTTTCAGATACATGTTAGATTTTGAGTATATCCTTGGCTCATTCAACACAATGATTAATTCCGAGTCAAAATCTGATGAATCTTCAATCTTCTGCATTTCTCCATAACCATATAACTCCTGCTCATATCTAGTGCTTGAAAATACTGATGTCAATTTCACTTTGAGTTTTGTAGGTCTTTTCTCAAGATCACTATCCAATTCTTCCATCACCTGTATCGTACCTTTGATGCTTATTTCTTGTCCAATTTGGTCATTGGATAAATCGCTGGTCCTCATACTTGCCAGCACTACCTGAACTCCATTCGGACGATGGTTTTGAACTATCTCATAAAGCATACCCATATCAGCAATGGAGGCCTGATATTCAAAACTGAACCCTTCAACTGATATTGATTCTGTCCTGAAAAAGGTAAACTCATCAACATCTAATGCCTCTTTTCTAATATGAAAAAACAGTTGTTCCTTAACTAAGGCTATTTCAAAGTCATTAAAAGTAAATGGTTCTGACTTTGGAGCAGGCTGGCTATTTGTTTCAGCGGGTTCTTGTTTTTGGGAATTGTTCGAACTACAACTTGCGATTATTATGCTGCAAATAAGGAAATAGAGAACAGATTGAATTTTCATGAGCTATTCTGATTTTGAGATTAGAGTAATTTAAGAATTACAGATCATTCAGCAAAGTGGGATTAGCCCAAACCGTTTACTCGAAACATCAATACTTTTACTAAATCTCCCCAGACACTTACTAGTATCCACGATCCTCTATTAAAATAAAAGCCTTACTTGCTATTCGAACAAACACACGTAACCATAACCATGAAACATTATTTAATTGCTATTCTTACTTTGTTGGCTTTTGCATGCCAGGAGGACCTGTTAAATGAAATGGAACCATCCATGACAGGATCAACTATTTCCGAAAGCTCTGAAGTTGCAACATCAACTCAGAACAGACCAAAAGTTCGTTTTAGAAAAATGAAAAACGGAGCAACAAGAGTTGTATTAGTAGATAATGAAGCCGATACTACTGGCTTTTTGAATCTGACATTACAATGCTGCGAGTCGATTTCTTTTACTTTTCGAAAAATTGAGCACAAATACAGAACTCGTGTAGAGGCAGACGCTTCATTTGAAGGGCAAACTGTGACTATCGCCATTGAGTATCTGGATTCAAAAGGAAATGTGACAGGGAATGACAAATTCCAGGTTTATGTATTTGAAGACGGAACTAGTGCAGTACAGCAACCAGCCTTTTATGAAAATGCCATTAGTGGAACAGCGCTAGGCTCTGAATTATTCCTAAGTGTACAAGCAGCTGGTGACCCTGCTGGAGTTGTGGAAGAAGCCATTTTTGATGTTGTTTATAAGACTAAGGAAGGAAAAGAAGTTAAGGAGCAATACTCAACTACAGATAAAAAGCTCTACACAAGCAACCCTGGATACGCATTTTTAATGACCAAAAGAGCTGCAAGACCTGTAGAGTTTGGAGAAGGCGAGGCGATTGAAGCTGCAGTTTCTGTAAGTTTCAAAGATGCAGATGGTAACACAGTTCTTGGTCCTGAAACACAGGCATTACAATTTGCGGATTTCAGAGGAAGAATCAAAAGAATAAGAATTAGAGAAAGACCAAATGGAGGATATAACCTTGTAGTAGTTCAAGGTGATGGTACACCAGGGGTTGTTGCAACTGCAGAAGTAAGGTTCGAGGAGCCGTTTGAAGGCCCTACACCTACAGAAAATGTTCTATCACTTGATGCAAAACCGAGTTCAGACTCTAATATCAGGTTCGTTAACAAGGAACTTTCATTTAATGGGAATGCTATTGGTCTGACTTACCCTATGTCCGCATATTTAAAAGGCTATGATGGAGAGATAATAGGAGAGGTATTTAAAACAGAGGTACTTGTAGAAGGATATCTTGGAGATTATGAGATTACAACAATCGATAAAACAACATATCTATTTAGTGTTCGCTTCAATAATGAGAATAAGTGGATTGAAAATACAACAATAGAGTTTCTGGAGCCATTTGAAGGACCTTCTCCATTGGAGACAACAATTGAACTAAGTTCTGCCGGGATGGACGAAGCAGGAATAGAAACTATGCAAGGTAAAGTGGTATTTGAAGATGTTCCTAATGGTGAATACCAGCTCAGAGGTAGATATAGGGGACCAAAGGCGAAAATTGCAAGAAGGTTTAGAGAGCCACTATTTGGTCCTTCTAAATAAAAAGGAATTACAGCTTATCCAGAATCTGGAATAGAATTTCCTTTTTACCTCGGGCCAGGGGGATGTTGGTATCGTCATCCATAACGATGACACCACCATCCCTCTTATCATATTTTTTAAAGAGGTCCAGGTTTATCAAGAAAGATCGGTGGGCTCTAAAAAAATTACGGTCTTTTAGAATTTGTTCATACTCTTTCAGCGTCTGAGAAATGAGTATGCTATTTTGATCTTTTAAATGAAAAGTGGTGTAGTTGTTTTCCGATTTGCAATAAACAATGTCATCCACAGAAACTAGCTGAACCGAATTTTGGTCTTTGAGAACTATTTTTTTGAGGCTCTGAGTAGGCTGCTTGAATGATTTTTGAAGATTATCCAGCTGCAAAGCATGTGGGGGTAATTGATTTTCTACTTTATCCAGAGCAGCATTAAACTCAATAGGATTAATTGGTTTTAGAATATAATCCAAAGCATTGTATTTAAACGCTTTGACCCCAAATTCATCATGAGCTGAAACGAATATGACCTTGAAAACTAGTAATGCAGGTGGAACTTGGTTCAAGAAATCGAAACCTGTTCCATTCCCTAAATGAATATCTAAGAAGGCAAGATCAATTTGATTTCTCTTCACGATTTCTAAGGCAGTTTCAATATCCCCAGCTTCATGAATTTGTGCCTGATCAAATTTTCTTAAGATATAACTCTTTACCGTTAGCCTGGCATTCTCCTCATCGTCCAGAACCAAAATGTTCTCTATCATTATTCAATTACAAGTCTTGAAGGTAAAGTTAAATTTATTTTGTAACCCAATATATCACCAGATTCATTTTCAATATTGAATGTGTCTATTCCAACCTTAGCATTAGCTGATTTGTTCATGGAATTAAGTCTCTCACTAGTAATTATAGTCGATAATGATTTATGCCCGTTGCTATCAGATTTCTGTTGATTACCAATTCCATTGTCTTCTATTTCTAGCTTGATCAGGTCATCATCGCCCTGACTAAACTTGATTTTAATTTCATTTACCTCATCTCCTTTTTTGAAAAGTCCGTGTTCAAGTGAATTTTCAATAAATGGTTGAGCAAACATTGGAGGAATCCCCAAATAGTCTTCATCAAGATCTTCGTCTATTTCAATGGTGTAATCAAATGCTCCTTTAAATCTCAATTTTTGAAGCTCGAGGTAATTGGTGAGCATGCTTTTTTCTTCACTCAGAGAAATGAACTCCTGTCTGCTGTTTTCCAATATTTGCCTCATTAGCGTACTAAACATTCCCATATAATCACTCGCTCCCTGTGCATCATATTCCAATACATACTGCTGAATTGCAGTCATAGAATTGAAAATGAAATGTGGGTTTAATTGTGATCTGAGGAACCTTTGTTGTAATTCATTGGCTGCTTTCTCTTGCTTGCTCTTAGATTGTCTATGATAAAACAAACCAATAAACACGATTAATGCTGCAACTGCAGCCCCCGCAATGATTTGATTATTTCTTTTGCCGATTGTTAATGATTGGATTTCTGATTGTTGAGTCAGGTTAGCTATTTCCTGATCCTTTTTGGTAGTCTCATATTTGGTTTGAAGTTCCGCGTATTTCTCTTGTTCTCCCTTTTTTCTGATGGAGTCCTTGAATGCCATATGAGTTTTGAGGGTCTTAATACTAGCTCCGAAGTTGTTGGCGGTTGAGTCAAGTTTGAACTTTTCTGCGTAATAGGAGTCAATAGCAAGATTATCATTTACCATGAATATCATTGCTCTTGCGGAATCCAGGTATTGATAAGCAAGATTTAATTTCCCTAAAATCCGATAATTTATCGCCAGGTTCTTGTATACGGTATCCTTCCCGTCACCTTCCACTTTGTTTTTTCTTCTTTCTTCCAGGATTTTAAGGTTAAGTTCTATCGCTTTTTGATGGTTTCCTTTATAGTATTCAATGGATGCCAGATTAACCATTACATGAAGTTGTCCCGCAATGTTGCCACTTGAGACATGATCTTCGTAAACCTCCTGATAAAGAGCCCTTGCTGAATCCAGGTCTATTTTAAAATAGAATCCCGCAAGATTATATTTTAAGTGAAGTAGACTTACCGTACCTGGATTATCCTGAGCAATTTTGATAGCGTCTTTTTGAATTTCTATAGCCTTTTCAAGGTTCCCACTACGATGATTTGCCAACGCCATAATTCTCATGTTGGTGACAATTCTTCGCGGGTCTTTTGTCAGATTTAAAGCCTCTACGGCATAGTATATACAACTATCTGTGGTGTTATATAAATACGCAGATGCTAAGTGAGTCAGGATTAGAACCAAGGAAGAAGTATCACTCGATTCTTCCGCCAGCGTGCGGCCTTGCCACAACACTTCTTTAGCTTCCTCCATTTCATTGCGCATGATTTTTACATAACCCAGAATCCTATAAGCAGCTGCTTTTCTAATATCCAATTCATTCGCCATATCAAATGACTTCTGTGCATACAGTAGAGCAGAGTCCATCTTCCTAAGGCGATAGTATCTTTCAGCAATATCAATGCTACTGACCAAGGTAATGCTGTCACTGATATCCTGATTTATTATGTTTAGTAAGCTGTCTGCTTTTCTTTGATTGAAATTCTGCTGTGCATTTAGGTTGATATTAAGGATTAAGACTAATGCACTTAGAATGAAGTAATACTTGCTGGTCATGTTGTGTGTTTGGTTAATCCCGCAAATGTAAATGATCCTGTATATTTTTTGCTTCCTTTTTGAAATCAGCCTAAATAAATGATGAATTTCTTGAATGATGTATAATTGATGTATTTCTGAGGCACTCTGAAATAGGTAAATGGAACATATACCATTTATCTTAGACAGTGTGTATCCATAAGTTTGAATGGTACAAAAACCAATAGATAAATGAAGGTCAGGAATCTCTTTATTCTGGTAATTCTAATGCTGGCAAACCAGTTTGCCTACTCTCAGTTTCTTACTACAAACGGTAAGAAAATTATTGATCATAATGGTGATGAAATAATCCTTAAAGGAATGGGACTTGGAGGCTGGATGCTTCAGGAAGGGTACATGCTTCAAACAAACAGCTTCGCAAATCCTCAACACGAGATTGAGGCAATCATTGAAGATCTTATAGGTCCGGAGAAAACTGAGGAGTTTTATGAAGCGTGGTTAGCCAATCATTGCACTAAGACGGATATAGATTCATTAGCATCATGGGGATTTAATTCAGTTAGACTTCCAATGCATTACAATCTCTTCACCCCTCCAATTGAAGAGGAACCTGTTCCCGGAGAAATAACCTGGATTGACAAGGGGTTTGAAATGGTTGATGAATTACTTGACTGGTGTGAAGCAAATGAAATGTATTTAATCCTTGATCTACATGCAGCCCCTGGAGGACAAGGAAAAGACGCTGCTATTTCTGATTATGACAGCACAAAACCATCTCTTTGGGAAAGTGATGATAACAAGGCAAAAACCGTGGCACTCTGGAGAAAATTAGCTGAGCGTTATGCTGATGAACAATGGATGGGTGGTTATGATCTTATAAATGAACCAAACTGGAATTTTACAGGAAGCAATGAGAATGGCTGTGACGAATCTTCAAATGCTCCTTTAAAGGAGTTGTATGTTGATATTGTGGAGGCCATTAGAGAGGTTGATGACAACCATATTATCTACATCGAAGGAAATTGTTGGGCCAATAATCATGCAGGAATCTGGCCACCTTGGGATGATAATTTGGTACTCAGTTTTCATAAGTATTGGAGTACAAATGATCAGAACTCAATTCAAGGTTTTCTCGATTTAAGGGATCAATATAATATTCCTCTTTGGATGGGGGAGGCAGGAGAAAATTCAAATACCTGGTTTAAGAATGCAATCAAGCTGTTTGAAGATAATGATATCGGTTGGGCTTGGTGGCCAATGAAAAAGATTGGTTCTGTAGTAAACCCAATGACAATAGAGAAAACAGATGGTTACCAAACACTACTCGATTACTGGTCTGATGGGGGAACAAAACCAACAGAAGAATTTGCCTACAATGCTTTAATGGAAATGGCAGAAAACCTGAAGATAGTAAATAACACCTACCGACAGGATGTGATTGATGCTATGATTAGACAAGTTGAATTAAGTGAAGCAAAACCATTTAAGCAGCTTTCGATTCCAGGCACCATACATTTGACTGATTTTGATCTTGGAGGTAATGGAGTAGGTTATTACGATTTAGATACGGCCAATTACCGAGTGAGTACAGGAACCTATACAGCATGGAATTCTGGTTGGGGCTATAGAAACGATGGTGTTGATATTGAGGAAAGTTCAGATTCGGATGATAGATCCAATGGTTACAATATTGGCTGGACAGCAGATGGTGAATGGCTTCAATTCACGGTAAATGTAGAATCTGATGGGGTCTATGGAGTGAATTTAAGATATGCAGGTGTAGATGATTCAAAGATTAGGTTGGAGACCGATCAGAAAAGCTTGACAGAGACAATCTACATCGGGGCGACTGGTGGTTATCAGGATTGGGAGACCAGAACTATAAATGATATTGTATTGTATGCTGGTGAAAATACAATAAGACTTTTCATTGAGCAAGGAGGACTTAATCTTGGCTTCATGGATTTTTTTTTGTCCGGGCAACTAAGTGAATTGGAATTTGAACTTATAGATATAGTAACAAACGAAAACGGGGATAAAATTTTATTGAATGCTAATAAACGGTTCTCGGTTACCAATGATTTTGATATCGGAGATTTCGAGATTGTTCTTGAAGGTGAACCAATAACAATTGAATCAGTCCAATTGATAGATTCACAAACATCATTAGTTGAATTTTTAATAAACGAAGAATATCATGATCTGTCGTCTCTATGGATGTCTTACTCGGGATCTGGATTGGTATCGGAAGACGGTACAAGTATTGATCCCTTTACGAATTTTGAAATAACTAACAACCGACCTTTTCATCATCACATTCCGATAAAGATTGAAGCTGAAGATTATTTGACAAATGTTGGTTTAGTTGCTGAGACGACTACTGACGAAGGTGAAGGACTCAATTTAGGCTATACAAATTCCGGAGATTATCTGGAGTACAGAATCAATGTGTCCACTCCAGGAGAATATAAATTGACGGCCAGAGTCGCTTGCTTTAATAATTCCGGGATGCTGAACATTCAGCAGTTAAATAGCGATTGGGAGCTGTTAAATGAAACTAACTTAAGTGTACCAGTAACAGGAGGCTGGCAATCATGGACTTCTGTATCCACAACTCTGAACCTGGATAAAGGAATTGGACTTCTGAAAGTGAGAGTGATGGATCCTGAGTTTAATATGAATTGGTTTGAGTTTATAAGTACAGTTACTAATAGCAAACCTGAAATCTTTGAATCAACATTATATCCAAACCCACTTTCTGGTAAAAGGATCTACTTTGATCAAGGCGACCGGGTAAATGGATTAAAATTTAAAATATTTGATACCTCCGGTAAGTTGCTGCATTCTGAAGTAATTGAGAATGGTGAAATTCAGTTACCGCATAAGTTTTCACCAGGAATATACCTATGGAATTGTAGCGATCTTACCAAGGTTAACACAAGTGGTAAATTGATAATCAATTAACCGCAAAAGATCTTCTTCATTTTATACTACATTTTACTAAGCCAGCACATTGTGCTGGCTTTTTCATTTATTCTACAGAGATAAATAAATCCTTGTTGTCATTCATTATATTAATCTCTTTCGCTATTTTTAGTACAGCTACATTTTATGGGTCAAATCAGATCCGATATTAATTATCTCATCACATTACTACGGGAGTGGACTGTACCACTATAAAAAGGGAGTTCCCGAAAAGCCTTGTGAGTAGGACCAACCTAAAAAAAACGAAATGAAAAAATTAAGTTTAATAGCAAGCCTGATGATCATGGCTGTAATCTTCAATGGGTGCGGTTTGGGTCACGACTATAACCTTACAATGAACCCACCAGCAAATGATGCAAGTCCAGCACAGATCTTTCCTGAGGAGATTGCAGGAGATATTGTGGTCGTCAATAATCTAGAGTATGGAGGGTTACAATGTATGTATGGAAAGGATAAGTCTATTATTGGAGCCAGGCTTTCCTCCACAGAAGAGGCCGAGGCTTATTTTAAAAACAATTTGCTACCAGATTTTCAGGCCCAGTCAAATAATTTTAGTGGAAACATTAATGGGCAATACTATGCCAAAGCAAGTGGCGACTGGCACTTATTTGGTTGGGTAAATCAAAATTTCGCTTTTGTGATCAAAGCAACCAGTCAGGAGGGATTGGACCAGATTGTAGATGCTTTTCAGTATATCGAAAAGAATTAACCTAGCAATGGTTTCTTTCTAACCAGGTTAATGATAATCCTCAATACAAAGTAGATCGTCAGAATCACAAAGAAAGAACTAAACTGGAATCGGAAGAACAGGTCTTGAGGAGGCCAAATGTACGTGTTTAGCATTGGGCCAAAGAGATTTAAATAAAGCACTATCCAAATGGCAATCGCTGTTAATTCGAATAACAGCGATTGTTTTTTTAGTACTGCCTCCAGTAAATTCTTGACACCTAGTACGATCAATAATAAAGATCCAATTGCTCCAATGTTAAATAAAAGCCAATCCAACCATAATTCCTCAAATACAGACTCTGGCCTTAAAATATGCTCAAAATAGTCATAAATCGAGTATAACATTACTACTGAGACAAACCAAAACCAATATTTCTTGAAAAGCTGTTTCATTCAGGGGCTCCATTAATTTATAATCATTGCAAACGCCCCATATCTTTTATGATGAGATAGGCTTGCAGCATAGGTCTTCTTCGACTTTTCGTCCATCAATGTTGGAATTTTAGAATCTAAGAAGTTAACAGATAACTCATGGTTAGAGCTTAAGTACTGAACAGAAAGTTCTCTCAAAACTGCAGATTCAGAACTCTTTGAATTTGAAATATCGAATAATTCCCAGATTGGAGGTTGACTTTTAAGTCCGTACGCTATGGCAATTGCTTTTGCATCATCAATCCATACTTTACCTACAGCATGATCTGATTTGAATGTGATTTCAACTTCAGGACCAAACGTAACAGATTGAATTTGAATCTCTATCAATTTAGGGTCAAAGGTATCCTCTAGTCTATGAAATTTGTAGACCGCTTCTTTAGCAGCCCAATAGATCCAATAAACCTGAGAGTCACTAATTCTTTCCGGAAACTTGTTATGATTTTCGTTTCGATGGCTGATGAAACGAAGATGAGATCGATCTCTGGGTTTTAATGTAGGGTCCTTGAGATCGACCACATCTATGCCGATCATTATTTTTCGGCGATTTTTGCTTCGATTACTCCGATAGCCTCACCAACAGTGTTCATCTGATTGATTGAGTTATCATCGATCATAATGTCATATTTCTCCTCAATATCCAATACGATATCAACTATATTGGCAGAGTTGATTTTTAAATCATTGATTAATTCCATGGTGTCAGAAAGATTTCCAAGAAGTTCTTTCTCCATTACATAAGGGTCAATGATGTCTTTAAGCTCGTTTCTGATTGCTTCTTTTTCCATTGTTATACTTCTAATTTTCTTAAGACGATCGCACTATTTACATCGCCAAAGCCAAAATTAGCTTTAATTACAGTATTAACCTCAACATTTCTCGACTCAGTGCTAATTTTTTGTGCACAAATCAGATTTTCAACCGATGGATGTACTTCTCCGCAGTTGATTGTTGGGTGAATGAAGCCATTATTCATTTGTAAAAGTGAAGCCACAATTTCCACACTACCCGCACCAGCAATAGAATGTCCAATCATAGATTTTGTTGAATTCACATACGGGAAATTACATCCTGATCTTCCCAAAGCTTCTGACCAGTTTTTGATTTCTAATGGATCAGCCATTGTAGAAGTTAGGTGTCCTGATACTAAATCAATTTCCTGAGGGTCAATTCCAGCTTCGTTTACAGCAGATTTAATACAAGCCTGAACAGCCTGTGAATTAGGAGCTGTCATGGTACCACCATTTCTCTGACCACCAGAGTTTAATCCAGTCCCAACGATCTCTGCATATATTTTTGCTCCTCTCTCCATTGCGCTCTCTAATGATTCAATCATCAAAGCACCACTTCCGGCAGCTGGAACAAATCCAGCAGAAGATGAGCTCAAAGGTCTACTTCCACCAGTAGGATTATCATTTGAGTCACGGCAAAGCACTCGTAACGCATCAAAAGCTCCCCAGATATATCTTCCTTCTCCTTCTGAGCTTCCGCAAAGCATTCTTTTCGCTTTTCCGGCTTTGATGTATTCATATCCAAGTATAACAGCCTCTGTTCCACTGCTACATGCAGATGAATTACATATAATTCTGTTTCCAAATCCTAAAATCTGATTAAGATATGCACTTGCACCGCTATTCATTGATTGAGTAGATGACCAGGTTCCAAGTCTTCTGGTGTTTCCATTGTCAATCATATTTATTTTTTCACCTACGAAACTGTCTAATCCCAGTGCACCAGCTCCAAATACAATTCCTGTATCAGGATCATAACGCTCAGGATCTATTTCAAAGCCAGCGTCTTTGAAAGCTTCTATTCCGGCTAAGCATCCGTAGATTACTCCACTATTTTCAACTTTTTTAGCAATAAGCTCTGGTAAGAGCTCTTGTTTGTATTCATCAGTAACAACAGGCGTACCTGCAATCTGGCAGCCAAACTTAAGTTCTTTTAGGTCTTCTCTGTATTTGATTCCAGAGATACCGTTCTTAAGAGCGTGTAGATAATTACTGATTCCTGTACCATTGGGCGCAACAACACCCATTCCTGTAATGACAACCCTAGTTTGATCCAAACTCATTTTCGTTAATTACCATTCCGGAGAATTCTCCGCGACATACTTCTTTACCACTATGGCGATTGAAACATCGTATTCGGCATTTTAACTTGTTGAATCGAAAGTAAATTTTTTCCGATTTTACTTCTAAAGTGTCTCCGGGAAGGACTGGAGCTAAATACTCAACATTGGCAGAAGAAAATACTGGCAATATTGGTGTATTTGGATCTGATTCTTGCTGACTCTTCAGGTAGATGCCTAAGCAAACTAATCCGATTTGAGCCATGATTTCAGTTACAATTACTCCAGGTGTAACAGGTTTTGACGGAAAATGACCCTCGAAGAAATACTCATCTTCTTTGATTTGATAAACTCCTTGTGTTCCGTTCTCATCCACATGATCTAATTGATCAACAAACAAGAAAGGTTTCTTGTAAGGGAGAAGTTTGATTATTTCATCTGTTGTCATCACATGAAGTTTTCACCTCCGTCAACATGGATTAAGCTTCCTGAAACCCATTGAGCTTCGTCTCTGGAAAGCAGGTAAACCACGTTAGCTACATCCTCCGGAGTGGTAGTTCTGTGATGAGGATTTCTCTCCTTGGCTCCATTTATAAGTTGTTCGTAACCAGGAATCAGTTGTAATGACGGTGTGTCAGTTACCCCAGCCTGGATTGTGTTAAGCGTTATTCCTTCAGGAGCCAATTCAACAGCTAAATACTTCATCATAGTCTCAAGTGCCGCTTTCGCCATGGCCACAGCACCGTAACCACTCCAATACTTATTGTTTCCCTCTGAAGTCAACGCAATCACCCTAGACCCCCAAACAATTAGGTTTAATTTTTTTAATTTTTGTACCCACGTAAGCAAATTGGATCCCATCGCATTGATTGTCAGTGTTATATCGGTTTCGTTTAATGTTGAATTTTCTCCGATAAAGGGCTTTAAATTACCTCTGGATACAGCATGAACAACCATTTTGATGCCGCTTTCACCCACAGTGGTCTTTATTTGCTCAAGACTTTCGTCAATTTTATCATGGTTAGTAGCATCATAGTTTAATGACAGGAATCCACTGGCAGCCGCTTTTATTTCTTCAAACTCCTTTTCTACAGTTTCTAAAACCGATCTTCTGTCGCGGTGAATAATGATGATGCCAAATCCTTCTTTTGCTAATTTTTTTGCTGATGCCAGGCCAATCCCACTTGACCCTCCAATTATTAATGCCCAATTACTCATTCTCAAACATTTTTATGAAACACCTTCTTGTGATATCGTTATTGGTGTCATATTCATTCCATAAATTCAATACATTGTGGTTGTCCATCAGCATAGGGCCTGTAGCGGCGGTTTTAACGCCATTTTTGATATATGCCTGAAACATTTGTTCAAATATCAAAACATTAGCTCCTAGTTTCTGGTACTCAGGATCCACACCAATCAGGAATAGATCCATATCGTCATTACCTTTCAAGGCTTTCAAAACATGAATGAATCCAAACGGAAATAGACTTCCCTTAGCTTTATTCAACGCTTTAGAAAATGAAGGAAGAGATAAAGCAAATCCAATTACATCATCTTCCTCGTTGACAATGATGCTTACATACTCCCGACGAACAAAACCAAAATATTGATCAACGTAATAATCAATCTGTTTTTCAGTCAAAGGATAATATCCGTATAAGTGACTGTAAGCCTTATTCAATACGTCGAATACTCCGGGGGCATATTTTAGGAGCTCCTTATTTTTTCTGAATTTTTTTGCTTTCAGGTTGAATCTGTTGGCGATAATGCTGGCGGACCTTTCTAGTCTTCTTGGCATTTCTGTTGGGATATTTCCCCTTATCTCTACCCAATCGCAAGCTTTTTCAAATCCGTAGCGCTCAAAGAAGTCTTTGTAGTAAGGATAATTGTAAATAGTTGCCTGAGTAGCTAAGTGATCAAACCCGGAGATTAAACAACCTTCAAAATCAAGATCAGTGAAACCTAATGGGCCGTGGAGACCTTTAAGGTTATTTTCTATTGCCCAGTTTTTGGCGGTATTCATCAAAGCTTCAAAGACTTCATAATCTTCAGTGAAATCAATCCATCCAAATCTTGCGACTGGGTTTTCTTTGATTTCTGCTCCGTGAATAATTCCAGCAATTCTACCAACAATTTTACCATCCTTCTTAGCAATCCAGTATTCCGCTTGACAGTGGTCAAACGCTGGATTTTTAGTCTTGTCCAATGTGCCTTTTTCAAAGCTCTTCAAAGGAATCACAAAGTTTGGATTGCCTTTGTAAAGATCAATTTGGAACTGGATGAATTGGTTAAGTTGCTTTTTGGTTTCAACTTTCTCAATTACGATTGACATCCTGATTAAATGAGTTTGTTACTACGATAATAATTTAATGTGTCTTCAAAACCTGCCTTAAGATCATATTTGATTTCCAGAGGAATTGATTTACGCTCCTCGGAAAAATCATGATCCCAACTTCTACTAATTTCAAAATGCTTTTCTGAAGTAAGAGTTGGTGTAAATCTGAAGATTTTAGCGAAAATAGTGATAATTCCCATAGCAAACCGCGCAACGAAGAAAGGTAGCCGGAAAGAAATGGATTTTTTATTAATAGTAGATTCAATAGCTTCTTTCATATCACCATGGGTATAGACACCTGAATCTTCAAGTGGAATTGTTTGATTTACGTGCTGTTCTGATAGTTTAATTACATTAACAGCAGCATCTGCCCCATGAATCATGGTGATTTTCTGATCTTTTGGATTGATCATGGGGTAAAGTCCCATTTTGACAACCTTAAACAAAGGCAGGAATGAAAAATCTCTTGGTCCGTATATAGCAGTCGGCCGGAAAATCATATATGGTAGTCCCGAATCCTTAACTACTTCTTCCGCTTTTAATTTACTTGATCCATATGCAGAAACAGGTCCATCAAAACCAACTGGTCCCATTGCGGCTAGTGATGAGATCAAGGTAAACTTCCCCTTTTTTCCTAAAACGCCTGATTCCTTTATTGAGTTTACCAGTAATTCAGTAATTCCGGTATTGACTGAGAAAAACAGGTTGGAGTCAATTGTATTGGTAACAGCAGCATTGTGAACCACCAGGTCAAATTCACCCTGGTTTTCTTTTATTTCGGCCAGTGCCTCTGTAAGTTTTGATTGATCTCGGTAGTTAACTGTGATGAGCGAGCAATTTAGCCCGGAAATAAAGTGGACATCAGCATTTTGCCTGTGAGCGGCAAAAACCTGATGTCCAAGTTGGATGGCTTTTTCTACCAAATGGCTACCCAAAAATCCATTTGCTCCTGTTATAAGAACTTTCACTTAAGCACTAACAGTCACCTTTTGCAAAGGAACCTCGATTTCTTTAGCAACTCGGTGAATTATGTCAATAGCTCTTGCAATTTGTTCTTTTGTGTGTGTCGCCATTAAACTGAATCTAATAAGCGAATCACCTGGAGAAACTCCCGGTGGCACAACAGGATTAACAAAAACACCTTCTTGTAGAAGTCTTGTAGTAAGCATAAATGTTTTTGCCTGATCTCTTATGTAAATCGGAATGATTGGTGTTTCTGTTTCACCTGTATCAAAACCGTATCCTTTCAATAAGTCCATTGCATAGTTGGTGTTTTCCCAAAGCTTTGCAATTCGCTCATCGTCTCTTTCAATTAAATCTAGTGCTGCCAATGCAGAAGCTGCAGAAGCAGGAGTAATACTTGCGCTAAAGATCAATGATCTTGCATGGTGCTTCAGGTAAGTGATAGTATCATTATCAGAAGCAACGAAACCTCCAATTGATGCCAATGACTTACTGAAAGTTCCACCAATAAGATCAACCTTATCTTCAAGTCCGAAATGAGAAGGAGTTCCTCGGCCATTTTTACCAAGTACACCAATTGCGTGAGCACAGTCAGTCATAACAACTGCATTGTACTTTTCGGCAAGTCTTACGATTTCCGGAAGATTAACAATATCACCTTCCATACTGAAAACACCATCCACCACGATTAATTTGAATGAATCAATTGGGCAGTGCTTCAATTTATTTTCCAAAGACTTCATATCATTATGACGATACATTAAAGCATCTGCCTGAGAGAGTCTTGAACCCTCAATGATTGAAGCGTGGTTTAATCTGTCAAGTAAAATGTAGTCACCTCTCTGTGTGATTGCAGGGATAACTCCAAGGTTAACCTGAAACCCTGTACTGAATACGATGCATCCTTCTTTGTTTAAGAAACTAGCTAATCTGTTTTCAAGTTCAACGTGAAGATCAATGGTACCATTAAGGAACCTGGATCCCGCGCAACCCGAACCATAAGTTCGAAGTGCTTTCTCCGCTGCTTCTTTTACATAGGGATGATTTGTTAGACCTAAGTAACTGTTAGATCCAAACATCAACACCTTCTTACCATAAATTTCAACTTCAGTACCTTGTTCAGAGTTTATCTCTCTGAAGAAGGGATAGATTCCTTTCTCCTTGTAAAAGTTTGGATCCTGATATAACCTGGTTCTTTCCTTAAGTGTACTCCTCATTTCTTCAATGATTTGGGATAACCTTAAACAATTTTCAAAATTTACAACGATTTGTTCTTAATGTTTAAAAGAAATCAAATCTTTTATGTGAATTTTGATATCGTTAGTCTAAGCCCACAAAATTAATGAACCCATTCGGAACATTAGATAAATGAGCGAATTATTTGTACGAAAGAGTAAAGAAAATGTTGAATGGAAAAAAAATTGTTGTCATTCTGCCAGCCTATAATGCTGAAAAAACTTTGCAAAAAACCATCTCATCGGTTCCTGAGGGCATTGTGGATGAATTTGTGCTAGTTGATGACAATAGTAGTGACAATACATTTAATCTGGCTAAAAAATTGGGCCTTATTTCCATAAAACATGAAAAAAATCTCGGATATGGGGCAAATCAGAAGTCATGTTACGCAAAAGCACTGGAATTAGATGCTGACATTGTTGTGATGCTTCACCCCGATTATCAGTATGATCCAAGGTTGGTTCCTGCCATGGTCAAAATGATTGAATCTGGCATATATGATGTGGTTTTAGCGTCCAGAATATTAGGAAGAGGAGCAGTGGAAGGAGGGATGCCCTTGTATAAATACATAGCGAACAGAATTTTGACTTTTTATCAAAATATTATGATTGGACAGAAGTTAAGTGAGTATCACACAGGTTATAGGGCTTATAATCGGAGGGCCCTAGAATCATTAAAGATGGATACAATGAGCGATGATTTTGTATTTGACAACCAGGTAATAGTCTCACTTCACTACCAAAAATTGAGGTTTGGAGAAATAAGTTGCCCAACAAAGTACTTTCCTGATGCCTCTTCTATTAATTTTGTAAATTCACTAGTCTATGGATTTGGTGTGGTTGCTACCTCTGTACAGTACAGATTGCAAAAATGGAGGTTAGCAAAGTTTAGTTACCTGAGCTAAACCCATGAACTGAAAACTATGAGAGAGAGAACTAAAATTGTTATTGGCCTTGGAACTTTCAAGAGGCCTAAGATGCTATTGCAGTGTTTGCAATCTCTGAAAGCTCAGCAAATTCCTGATCAGGTTGAGCTCATGATGATTGTAGTGGATAATGACAAAGAGGGATCCGCTGAGCCAACATATAATTCTATCTCCCAAGACTTTCCGTATCAAACTAAATATTTTATACATTCTGAAAAAGGAATTGTTTCTATGCGAAATAGAATCATTGATGAATGTATAAAAGAGAGTGCCCATTACTTAGCGTTTTTGGATGATGATGAAGTTGCAGAACCAGATTGGGTTCTGAAGCATTTTGAATCCATGGTAACGTATAAGGCTGATGTTACCGCTGGTTATGTAGAGCAATTACTACCAGAAGACACACCGGTCTACATGAAGAAATTTTATAAGCTGGCAAGTCATCCTACAGGAACAGACAGAATTTCCGGGAGTACCCGTAATATTATGTTTAGCTTAAAATTGTGTACAAAACATGGTCTCAGGTTTAACCCCGCACTAAATCTTACAGGATCCTCAGATACATTCTTTTTTGAAGAGGCATACAAGTTAGGAGCCAAGATTGTTTGGGTTCAGGAAGCAATGGTGTTTGAGGAAATGCCGAAATCCCGAATTACAAAAACCTGGTTGTGGAATAGAGCATATCGACACGGTAATAGCTTAGTGGTACGAACGCAAATAAGAGAAGGGAGAGTTCGGGCTTTCAGATTATTTCCAGCAGCTGTGTTTAAACTATTTATTGGTGCATTTGAATGGCTCATCTTCGGATTAATGGGAAAAGCCCATCGAATTGGGAAGGTGAAACGTATGAAAAATGCTTTTGGAATGCTCAGCGCTTTGTTCGGCAAAAAGTACTATGAGTACCAATCTACTCACGGACATTAGTCTCCGGTATATCGGGGATAACATTCATTACAAATCTTCTTTCTTCCAAATAAGAAGTATTTAGTTGGATAGACGTTTGATGAAATAGGAAGGAATTTCGGGAAGAGAATGAATCTCATGTTTTCCTTTTGAATCAAATCATCAAGGGCTGATCCAAGCGCCAGAAAAGTAACGTTTGGGTTATTGGCAAACCATGTTGGAATTAAAATTTTTGCAAGCATTCCACATGTCAATAGAACAATACTCCCCTCAGGGAACTTTCGATCCTTCATCTGTTCATACAATACATATGAGTTCACAAACGGGACATTGGTTCTGTTCTCTTCCTTGACATTCACTCCGAGTTCTCCCAGGATAGAATAGTTCTGGTTTTCATTTCCAATGAAGAATACTTCTCTGTCTCTTAGTTCATTGATAATAGCAGGAATAAAGCTAAGGTTGTGGTGGAAGATCATCGCCGGGATTGTATTATCCACTTCTTTAGTTAAGTCATTCGCTAGAGCTCTGTGTTCGGGCCAACAAGTGGAACAAGGTATTCCTACATAATAGTTTTTTCTATTTTCCTGAATCGAAGATAATAGGCGTTTCCCAAGGAGGTCATCATAGCTTTGTTGTCCACGGCCATACCAGGTTTCTTTGGTATCCTCATCCAGGTGTTTTTTGATGAATGTAAGTTCCCCATCATTAAAATGAGCAAATGCAAATGATTCTTTCTTTCTTAGGTGTTCAATGAATTTCTTGATGCCTTGATCCCACTCAGGGTTGCTGTTAGGGGTAAACCTATAAATCCTCTTGGGATCTGTAACACCTACATTTATCAGAGTTGCAATACTAGACGAGAAGAATGATTCCAGCCAGGCAACAAAACTCACTAAAACTGCAGGCAGATGAAGGAATGATAGATTAATTGAATTCTTTTTTAACCTGTTTATTAGTTTCTCAAATCTTTTTTCAGTCCTAGGTAGGTGGATTACAACAGGATTGGTTTTAGTTACTTTATTGAAGAAGCTCTTTGTTTTCTTGACATACTTAAGATCAAGAATTGTGTTTTGTCTTTCCTGAAGTCTGAAAAGTTTGAGGAGTCTCCTTTCGTATCTAAAGAAAAGAAATGACTGAATCCATGTTAACATAGGCCATCTTACCACCCACTGTCTTCCAGCTGTACAAGCGAATAACTCCTGGCTATAATCTAAAGTGATACTATTTTCAGAGGTAATGCCGTGGTGATATTGATCGACATAATATCTATTGAATAAGTATTGGTCAGATTCGATATCCTTTAGCTGAGCATCATTATTGAGATCCACCTTATAGAATCTCGTAATCTCCTGAATCATTGTTCTCAGGCTGCTGGCTTTTCCCATGTAACTTCCTGAATTCAGGTAGTTGTATTTCTTATGTAACCTTGGGTAATACTTCCAATAATAATACCTAAGATGCTTTTTCTTAAAGAAGAAATTGGATTCTGCCGAAAATACAATGTCAGTTTTGAAGGAATTGAATTTACTAATTATTTCTTCTGCTGACCCATTTAAGTAAACGTCATATGCATCGACGAAAAGAATCATTTGATTTTCAGGCTGATCCTTCAGGAAATCATTGATTATTCTGAATTTTACCGCATTGGAAATCCATTTTACTCCTTCACCTAAAATGGTGAGTTCCAAGTTATTATTAGTACATGACTCCCTAAGCAGGTTTATGCGCTCATCAACATGAGAAGCAATTGTTACTACCATAAGGTCGGGTGTATGCTCCATTTTTATATTTTTGCCTGAAAGTGGCGAAGTTAGTGATTTATTGGATTTGAAACATTAGGCTTAATGAATGTATTGGGGGAGTTTATCAGATATGCGCTAGTTCATATTAGATCAGTAAATTACTATATCAGAAAGAGCAATAGGAAGTATCCATCTGCTGGTATATCTATTTCATTTACATCAATACCCAGTCGGATATCTGATACTAAGCCAACGATCAATTCATTACTTGACCAATCTGTTAGACCGGAGAACATTTTTATTCATATCCCCGGGGATCCAGAAACAACTGAGTTGCCAGATTTTATAAAGAATAATTCAGCTATTAAGATTAACTGGATCGAAAATGATTTGGGTCCGGCAACTAAATTGATTCCAGCTTTAGAAATGGTTAAGCAGGATGATTTGATTATCGTTTTAGATGATGATCAGGTTTACCCTAAGAGGTTGGTTGAAACTTATCAAAAGTATTCCAAAGATCATCCGGAAGCAGCTTTCTGTCAGGTTGGTTGGAGGGTGCCAAAATCATTTAATCATGAAGATAGAGTTCAGAAATGGGGAGCGAAATTCAGATTGATTGGTCAGGAGTCACCTGTAAAAGAAATGGAAGAAATTGAGGTTCTTCAGGGTGCTTCAAGTTATGCGGTGAAACCTAAATTTTTTGATGCTGAGGTATCGGATTATGAAAAAGCACCAAAGGAAGCACGATTTGTAGATGATATTTGGTTCTCGGGTTTGCTTGCAAAAAAGAATGTAAAAAAGTATGTTGTTCCGGGCATGTTCAAATATTGTAGGTTGACCAACTCTAAAATTGCCAGTGGCACAGGATTGGTAAAAACTGCTAACAAGTCACACGATAATAACAATTCCCTTTACAAGTATTTCAAAGACTACTGGAAACTATATGACTGATTTAATGACTTTTTCATATCCCTCGACCATTTTGTCGATAGTGTAGTTTTCCATACTATATTGATAGTATTCCTCAATTTTAGATTTATCGGATGATGTCAGTATTGAATTTATTTTTGAAATCCATTCTTGCGGGTTTTCGGCAGAGGCAAGATTGCCATTCTTGTTTTCTTTGATAGCTGTGGTGATTCCTTCAATATTAGAAGCCAAAACAGGGACTTTAGCCAATACTGCTTCAAGAAGTACAAGCCCAAATCCTTCATAGTCTCCGTGTACTTTAATATTTGGCATCACAAAGAGATCAGATTTTTGCAGAACCCACATCAATTCATCATTACTAAGGCCCATTAACCGATGTACTCGGTTTTTGACAGCTGGGTTTTTCATTGCCTCTTCCAGTTCCAACTCATCAATTGCTACTCCCGCGAAAATGATAATCAGGTCAAATAACTTTTTTGGTAAAACCGCTTTAAGAAACCTCCACAATCCTATGTTTGATAGTTTTGGGCCAATTAGGATAATTTCAATATGCTCATCTAGCTGTGATAGCACATTCTTTACAAACCAGGACCTTCCTTTTCTTCTTACACTTCGTCCTATCGAAACCAAATATTTCTTGTCAGAATCGAACTCCATGGGTTCCTTCTCAATTTTGTTGGGAATGTGAGGAACCTCGATAGCATTTGGGACTAATTGTAGTCTGGAATTTTCAATTCCTCTCAAACTACATTCTTCGAGCGTGCCCTGGCTAACTGGGACAATCGCATCAATTTTATTAAGATTACTTTTAATCCACTTTTGAAAGTAATTCAGGGGGAAAACAATGTCTAATCCATGAGCGGTCATTACCATCGGTCTCAGCTTCATTCTGATAACTTTACCCAGAATAAAAGCCATTAGACCATCATTTAAGTAGATCACTTCAATTTGTGGATTTTCTTTAATGATTTGTTTGATCTTCTTTGCTGCTGAAAAGAAGAAACGGAGCTTACCTTCCGGGCCCTGAACGAGTTTATGAACCTTGTGTTTCTTCTCCAGTCCCGATACCAATTGGTAGCAGTGTTTTTGCATTCCTCCAATAGAAGGGGGATATTTATGTGATACTACTAATATTTCCATAGAAAGGGTGCAAAAATATATAGTCACAACCGGAATACTCCGAATAATCCTATAATTTCGCAACTGATGGAGAAGATCAGGGTTGCATTTTTCGCTGACGTTCTGGAAGAGGATTTCGATGGGGTCAGTGTGACGTTACATCAAATTCTAAATAGGGTACCAAAAGATTACTTTGAATTTTTGGTGATTACCCCCCATCCCCCTAAAAACAGAAAGAATGTTCCATTTGATATTTATGTCTGCAACTGGATCCCTATTCCGGTAAACAAAGGTTACCGATTGGCAATCCCAAGATTAGATGCGGGACTCAAAGGACGCCTAAATAGATTTAAACCTGATTTAATTCATTTCTCTACTCCATCACTATTAGGTGTTTATGCCTTAAAATATGGGAACAAGCGCAATATTCCGGTAGTTACCATTTATCATACTCACTATGCTACTTATGTAGACTATTACATAAGAGTACCAAAAGCTTCAAGCTATCTTCAAGAACCAGTGATTAAAGGGCTAATGGGCATATATAGCAAATGTGCATTGACTTTTGCTCCCACTGAGGAGATGCGGGATTTTCTTGTGAACTCTGGTGTTCCCAAGGAAAGTTTGAGGATATTGAAGAGGGGAGTAGAGCCTTTACGGTTTAGTCCACTCAAAGCAAATGGATCTTTTCGTAAAGACTACAATTTAGAAGGTAAAAGAGTAATTCTTTTTGTTAGTAGACTGGTGAAGGAGAAGGAAACAGACACTGTTGTTGCGGTATACAACATGTTTAAAGAAACTCGTGATGATGTTCAGTTTGTGATAACTGGTGATGGTCCGGACAAAGAGAATATGGAGGCTGCAATGCCTGATGCAATATTTACAGGAAAACAAACCGGAGATACATTGGCAGAAATATACGCTAGTAGTGATGTGTTTATATTTCCTTCTGTTACTGAAACTTTCGGAAATGTAGTTCTTGAATCATTGGCTTCAGGAACACCAGTGGTTGCAGCAAAAGCAGGTGGTCCAGTCAACATTGTTGAAAATGGAAAGTCTGGCTTTCTCGTTACTCCAAAGGAACAACAAGAGTTTTATGACAGAATAAATGAAATTCTTGAAGATGATGAGTTGAGAGGGAGAATGAGTAAAGCTGCTGTTCTATATGCCAAAACTCAAAATTGGAACAGAATTAGCCAGATCTTATTTGATGGATACCACGAACTAATTTACAAGAAATGAGTAAAAAAGTCGTAGTTGTCCAACTCGCTACTCCCAATATTGATTCCTATGCAAAATACAGTATAGCAAGCGTAAATGAATATTGCTTGAAACATGGGTATACCCATTTTATCCAAAGAAATAAGACTATCGAGGATTTGCATATCAATTGGAGTAAGATTGATTTGCTGAAAGAGTCCTTAAATATCCCTTGTGATTATCTGGTCCTATTTGACGCGGATGTTGTGATTGCAGAAACAAATAAAAGTATTGAAGATTTTATAAATGAAAGCGGAAATCCCAATACTGAAATAATGATGCCGAGAGATACCTACTTTGCAATAGGTAAAAGAAGGAAACGAAGACCGCCTCGACATATTAGACCCAATGCTGGATTTGTTATTCTGAGAAATTCGGACAATTCAAAAGAGATAATACAGGAGTGGTTGGATCAGGCCAGGGGAGATGGAAGTATTTATGTAGATATGCATCCTCGTAATCAATTGGTCTATTGGAATTTTGTGATGCCAAAATACCTGGATAAGCAAGTTGTGCTTCCAAAAAACACAACTTCCAACGGGAAAAATGTAATTTCGTCCTTGTTTAGCTCCAAACCGTTTCTTTATCACATTATGATGGCAGAGGAAGGAAAAAGAGTTGAGAAAATGAAGGCGGTATATGAAAAATTTAACGCTGGGGATAGATTAGAAATAGTGTCTAAGCAATTAGATAACAACCCGGAAGGGTTAATAGAAATTAAAACTGAAGTATGATCAAGCAGGAAAATATGGCTTTTGTGTTCATTGGTTGTGGACCATATGCCAGGACATACAAGTGTGAATTAGCCATAGAGTCGTTAATCAAAGTGGCGGGCTGGAAAGGTAAAGTATACCTGGTTACAGATTCTCCGGAGTGCTTTGATATTGAAAAGCTAAAGAGCGACTGTGAGTCTGATAATGTGCATCTTGTTGCAGTTCCAAAATTTTCCAATAAGTGGGATTGGCCTCTTGGAATGGGAGGAAAATTTCCATTTATTAAGCCGGTTCCTGCTCAAACGGTAGTTGAATCTAAGATATTGAAAGCTTCAGTTTTTGAAGTGGTGGATGATCCTTCTGTGGAAGTAATGCTTTACAGTGATTCTGATGTTCTATTCCCTCGTAAAGACTTAATGGCAACCGTTGAGTCAATGGCCGCTGATTGGGAAGACAAACCTGGGATCAAACTAAGAATAAAGGACCATACCTGGAAAGAGTCCAATGAAGATCCTCATTCCTTACATACAGGATTTATGATTGCGCATAGAAAGCATTCCAAATCAATCCTGGAAGCCTGGAAGCAAAGAATGATGGATCCTAAGGAATGGTATAAAGATCCGTATGATAGAACTAAGTTTCTATCAGCTTTTAATGAGGTCAAGGAGAAAGAAGAAGATGTGAAATTCTACCCGCTTCCTGATACAATTGAAAAGGTTTACAACTTTAAAGGCGATCCTTCATTTACAGCCCACATTACGATTGCCAGAATTCTAAAGAATGAATTCCATAAAGTAGAAGATTTTGTGAATCAATTCAATTTAAAATCAGCACCACAAGGGTACTATTCTTTACCTGGACTGAGTAAGGCAAGAAGATTCCTCTTTTATCTGGGGTACATCCCATACAAGAAAACTTTCAAGATTGAGGATTGGTGGAAGAAGAAAAGAGAGGGTTAATTAGAAAGTATAGTTGAATTTCTCAATCTCTTCTTTGAAGGCTTTTCGTACTATTTCTCTTGTCTTCTCTGAGTAGTGTTTCTGGTAATCTTTGTCTTTGCGATAACCAACTTTCTTTTGTGGCATTTTTTCTGGTTCGAAAGGTATCCCTACTTTGTTGCAAAGGGATTCTAAATCTTCCTGAAGATTCTCGTATCGAATGAAAAAGTAATCTTCCCATTCATCAGTGATGAACATGATGCGCCTGTCAAGATTACAACGCATTCCTTGTCGGCTGATCAACTCTTCAAAATCCACTCTCTGCTCCAATGGTCTTGGATGCTTTCCTCTGATTAATCGAAGTAAATGATAGTAAAAAGGTCTTTTTCGGGTTCTCCAGAAATATAAAGAAACCATTTTGTCCCATGGATTTCGAACTGGGCAAATTTTGGTGTAGCTATTCCATATCTCATCACCAACCATTTCTTTCGCAGAATACGCCGGACGGTGAGATCTGTATTTGAAAGTATCAATTATGCCATCTTCTTTACAGTAAGGCTTTAAATATTCTTCAATACTGGAACCAGCTGTTTTGTGGGTTTTAATGAAGATGAATTTGTGCTTGTGGCTTACTAACATGAATCCTTAGTAGCTATATCCAAAATCTTTAAGCTCTCTTTCATATGCCTGTGCTACAATCTCTTTTGTATGATCATTGTAGAAGGTCTTATAATCTCTTTTTGGTCTGTGACCACTTTTCTCATGAGGCAAACGCTCACTTTCGAAAGGAATTCCTAGTTTGGTACATACTGCCTCTAAATCTCCATTGAGGTTTTCATATCGAATGAACTCATAGTTGTCCATTTCTCCATCAATGTAGATAATGCTATTGTTCTCATTTAATCCTCTAACACCTTTCTTCTGAACCCATTCTTCAAAACTTACACGATGTTCCATAATTCCCTTAAATCTGAATTTTATGAACCATCTGTATAACCAATAATAAAATGGACGCTTTCTTTTTCTCCAGAAGTAAAGAGAAACAGTCATATCCCAAGGGTTTCTAATTGGGACTATTTTGGTGTAATTGCTCCAAATTTCATCACCTACTATTTTTTTAATTTCCGAAGCAGTAGTGTGTTTTTCACTTAGTTTTTTGCCAATAATACCATTCTCGCAAAAAGGTTTCAAATACGTTTCAAGGCTTGATCCAGCCGTTTTTTTAGTCTTGACAAAAATGAATTTGTAATCGTGAGATACGAGCATTATGTAATTATGAATTTGGTACGTTATAAACTGTGTTCACTAAGGTTTGATTATCCATATCGGATTGTGTCAATTGTCCATCTCTAAGGACCAATACCTTATCTGCAATATTAAAGTATCTATCGTCATGGGAAATGACTAAGACCGTTTTTCCTTGTTTTTTAAGATCTGGAAGGATTTTAGTATAGTATACATCCTTGTAGTAAGGGTCTTGACTAGCTGCCCACTCATCAAAGATGTAGAAAGGCTTGTCTTCCAAAAGTGCTAATAGTAATGCCAGTCTTTTTCTTTGTCCGGTAGAAAGTGATGTTGTAGAAAGCTGATTGTCTTCCACTTTTACTTTCTTTTCAAGCTCCAGCATCTTGATTATTTCCTTGGCCTCATCCATGGCATTTTTATTCTCTATATGCCCAAAATGATTAAATAGGTAATAATCTGTGAAAACAGCATTGAATTGCTCTCTGTAACTATCTATGTTGGAATAGTCTATCGTTTCACCGAAACTGTCGATTTGGCCAGTTTTTGGTAGATAAAGACCACATATTACTTTAGCAAGCGTACTTTTTCCACTTCCATTACCTCCAACCACAAAGATCAATTCGCCCGGATTTATTTCCAGATTGATTGGACCCAATACGAAGTGCTTATCTTCTTCAGTTACGAAATATTCGTAAGTAACATCCTTCAATTTTGCTAAAGGTGCAGCAGGTTCCGGTTTAGCTAGAAGCTTTATATCCTTCTCACGTGCTGTAGAATCAAGTGAAACTCCAATTTCAGCAATCTTCTCAAAAGCTACATCCATCTGACCTAAGACCGGAAGGAAGTTACCAAGTTGAGATAATGGAGCAATAGCAATTAAAGCCACCATCAGGAACTGAATCATTATTTTAAACTCGGCTGTAATGTAAATGCTTACTACCAGGAGTATTAATTCCATACCTAGAAATAGAACCATTTCTCCGCTTTTGTTAAAAAATGCCAGACTAGTTCTTCCTTGAACATTTTGATCTTTCTGAGCAGTTGCTGTTGGGATCAAAATTTCGAATAAATATGAGTCTCTTAGTTTCCTGTTAAGGTTTAGTTCCTTTAATCCATGTACAAGACCTTCAAACAATCTGAATACATCTCCCTGAAGATCACGAGCATTTCTCATTCTCTTCTTGTAGCTCTGCAAAGGAATTTTATTCAGTAGATAAGTGATGAAGATCAACACACTAAACATACCCATCAACACCGGTGATATGTACAACATGTAAACAAAGCAACCCAGAATAACAGCTACATTTTTGAAGGTATTCGGAAGTCTGTTTACTGAGTTGGATATAGTATTAATATCAGTAGTCAGAATTGTTAGGATTTTGTCACTCTGATATTCTAGTTTACTAAATGTAGCTTTTAGGATTTTCTGGCTTATCGAAAGCCTAAGGTTCAATATCACATTCTGGGCTGCTTTTGTTATGGCATATACACTCACCACCGAGGTGATACCATATAATGCCCAGATTATTACAAACTTAATTATCTGTGGTTGAGGATCAGCCATTTCTGATTGTATCCCCTCATTTATTACATATATGATTCCAGAAAAACTTAGGCCGCCTATGATAGCTGAAATTGTAGCTATGATAAAAACAACCTTCGAATTCTTAATTAATAAGGCAATTATCTTCATTCACCCTCTCCCTTTTCTATTTCTGTTGTGCAAACTTAATCTATAATTGGCTATTGACCGTTTTTCAATTACGAAATGAGTTAAAAAAGCACTGATTATTGCAAGACTCCAAATTCGAAAGGGGTTTCTTTAAGCAACGAAAACGCTTTCGGTTTATCAGCAAAAAGTACTTTTGTTTTTGCCCAGGTATCCTGAAACAACTCAGATTTCCGATATTTCTCTAAATGATCACCATCATTCCAAACACTATAAGTATGATAGATAGATGCATTATCATAATCTCTCAATAGCTCCAAATGCTCACAGCCTTCAAATGATCTTATCTTTAATTTAACTGTCTCAAAAAGCTCCAAAAAAGTATTTACCTCTTCGGGCTTAAATGTCATTCTAACAATTCTGACGAGCATGTCTAAAATTTATTGATTAAAAGTTATGAAAATTGGTGAGTCCAGTTGAATTCCTAGCAGTTCAGAAGCATTTCCTTTGTTAATACCAATTTGAAGCAGCCCCTGACTATTGAATAACAAATAGCATTCCCCAGGATCAACTTGATAAAATGCTGTATTAATTGAATTAAACTGTTCTCTTCCAGCTCTTATCTGATAACCTGATTCTTTATTGATTCTGTGAATGGTTTCAAATTCCTGTTGTTCAATATTTGTTATCAGGTTACCAAAATGATCTACCCGGATTACATTCCCGACGATTTCTTTTTTAGTAGCTTTTACTTGTCGTCCGATCAGTTCAATATATTGACCAACCTCTGGTCCAAGAGAATCAAGTGATTTAGAAATCAATTCTGCGGAAGCTTTTGCTAGTATATCCTTAGCTGGAAATGTAGAAGATATCTGGGCCACACTATTGATATCAACCACTTTTTCTGGTCGATTTTGACTGATTAGGCTAAGTAGTCCATTGTCAGGACAAACAAAAAAATGATTGTCAAGTTTGGCAGCCACATATTTATCTGACTTTCTACCAACAGTATCCACAGAAACTAAATGCACACTTCCTTCCGGGAAATCCCTGAAAACCTGCTTCAAAACATATGCTGCATGACCAATATCGAAGGAGTTAATATCGTGACTAATGTCAACTATATTGGCCGAAGGATCGTATTTTAAGATACTTGCTTTGACGGCTGCAACGTAGTGATCGCTGGTTCCGAAATCTGACATAAAAGTGACTACCGCCATACAAGCAATGAAAATATTTATTTATTTTGTAGACGCAAATATAGTTTTTACGCGCAAAAGGATTTATTGAAATTTAAATATTAAACCACGTATTGTTAGAAAAAATAATCACCCTTGAAAATGTATCTTTGGTTGACTTTTTAGGAGTTGAAAACCAAAACATTAAAGAATTAGCCACTGCGTTCCCTGAAAGTAAGATTATCTCCAGAGGTAACGAGATCAGAATCCAAGGTACAGCTCCACAAATTCTTCAGATTAATGACATACTGAACTCATTATTGAGCCACTATAACCGATTTGGAAAAGTGACTCACGATAATGTGGTGTCTTTTATTAAGAAAGAAGATGAGGACAGCCAGGCTCCAACTTCCAGTGACGAAGTATTGGTTTATGGGACTCGTGGGTTTAAAATTCAGGCCAAAACAAAAAATCAAAGGAGACTTGTGAAGTCTGCTGTTGAGAATGATTTGGTTTTTGCAATTGGTCCGGCGGGTACTGGTAAAACATATATTTCTGTAGCTCTTGCGGTGAAAGCGCTCAAGAATAAGGATGTTAAAAAGATCATCATCACCAGGCCTGCCGTGGAAGCTGGAGAAAACCTGGGTTTCTTGCCAGGTGACCTACAGGAAAAGATTGATCCATATCTAAGACCGATATATGATGCACTTGGAGATATGGTGCCAAGTGAAAAGTTGAAATACTACAGAGAAAATGGTGTGATTGAGATTGCACCGTTAGCTTACATGAGAGGTAGAACTTTGAATAACGCTTATGTTTTATTGGATGAAGCACAAAACACTACCCCAATGCAGCTTAAAATGTTTTTGACCAGAATGGGTCCAAATTCCAAAGTGATCATCACCGGAGATGGATCTCAAATAGATTTGCCAAAGAATCAGCATTCTGGATTAGCTGAAGCTATAAAGGTGTTGAGGGACATCAAAGGAATTGGTTTCGTTGAGCTTGATGGTTCTGATGTGGTGAGACACAAGTTGGTAAAAGACATTATTAAGGCTTACGATAAGCATGATAAGTAGAAAGAAATAACTGTTGTCTTAATTTTTTTAAAATTTTTCAAAATTTATTTTAAGGTAATAATGAAGGTGTAACTAATTGTTTTATAATTGGTTACACCTTTTTACTTATAGGTAGTTTAGGGATAATTCCGTTATTTACAATTGAATTTTGGCCAAAGCTTTATCATTTGCTAATACCACTTATTTTTTATTCACTACTTTCGAATCGAGATAGTTTTAGTTCCCGTTAATGTACCGGTGGTCGCCATTCCCGTTTGTTCGAATTGTCCTATTGTTAGCCACCGGTATTCTTTTTTCTCCCAACATATTTTAAGATTAATTTCCATTCTTTAATTACCTGTGCTTGAGCCTAAATGGATCAGTGACTCTGAAATATTTTAAAAATTTTTTCGCTTTTTTTTACTATTTAATCATAAAATAAGCCTATTCCTTATCATATGATAATACCACTTATTTTTTATTTACTACATTCGAAATGAGATAGTTTTAGTTCCCGTTAATGTACCGGTGGTCACCATTCCCGTTTGTTAGAATTGTCCTATTGTTAGCCACCGGTATTCTTTTCTCTCTTCACTCAAAATCCGACATTACTGTACTCTTAGGCTTATTTGTAGGTTTATTGATGGTTCATCTGATCATTTCCTATCGAAATAAGTTTGCTAGCTACTCTTTTAATGGTATTGTGCCTTTGATATTGATTTTTATCCTAGGTATGATGAGAACGGAGATTCAAAAACCTGAGTTTGATAAAGGGCATCTGTTGAATAAGGAAATATCCGGTTCGGACTATTTGGTTAAACTAAATAGTTATCCATTGGAGAGGGATACTTATTATATGTTTAATACCCAGTTATTGGGAGCCTTAGAGGATGATTCCATTTATTCTGTTACCGGAAATATTAGTTTATACATAAGGAAGGATTCTTTATTGTCTCGTTTGCCCAAATATGGAGATGTCCTGAAAATTTCTAAAAAACCGTTTTTAATTGCTGCGCCCAAGAATCCTCATGAGTTTAATTACAAGGAATATATGAGCTTTCAGGGAGTTCATCATCAGGTGTTTGTGAGTAATTCTGATTTTGATGTGATAAAAAATAACCCTTCTAATATCTTCCTTTCATGGTCGTATCAATTGAGATCATATTTTAAAAGTCAAATCGAGCAGTATGTTGCTGACTCGAATTCCAGAGCTATTGCCTTTGCATTGCTTCTTGGGATTAAGGATGACTTAAATTCAGATTTGAAACGAGCTTATTCATCTGCTGGAGCTATGCATGTTTTGGCGGTATCAGGATTGCACGTTGGAATTATTTTTATGCTGATTTCATATATGTTTTCATTTTTGAAATCCTTTAAAGGTGGAAAGTATTGGTTGTTATTGATTAATCTTTTCTTCCTATGGGGCTATGCATTTGTTACAGGGTTATCACCATCAGTACTGAGGGCGGTTGTTATGTTCTCTGTCATTTTAATTGGTAAATCATCAAATCGCTATTCCAACATCTACAACTCTCTGGCAATTTCTGCTTTAATAATCCTGATTTACGATCCCTATATGATATTGAAAGTTGGATTTCAGCTGAGCTATTTGGCCGTTTTAGGGATAGTCTATCTGCAACCTAAACTTTATCAATTAATCATTGTCAAAAATTTTATTCTGGACAAAGCATGGAGTATAACCTGTGTGTCAATAGCAGCACAGTTAGCCACCTTTCCACTTGGTCTTTATTATTTTCATCAATTCCCTACATATTTTTTAGTCTCTAACCTCATAGTAATTCCCGCAGCTTTCATTATTCTTCTTGAAGGGATATTTCTCATTGTATTGTCACCGATTTCTGATTTGGTAGGCTCATTTTTTGGGACGGTTTTGGATTATTCAATTCAGGTGCTAAATACAGTGGTCATATACATTAATGATTTGTCATATAGTCTGATTGATTGGGTTAATATTGATTTTAAGCAAACAGTATTAATTTATCTTTTCATTCTTTTAGTGTTGTTAATGCTTCACTTTAGAAAGGGATATTATCTTAAACTTATTTACCTCACTATAGTCATTTTCTTTGTTGATTTAGGGATTCGCTGGAGTAGATCTGATGATAAAGAGCAAATTGTTTTTTATGAGTTAAAGGATAATGCCGCCATTGATTTCATACAAGGGAGAGATGCTACTATTTATATGGTGGATGTTGATGATGATTTAGAATTGGTACAATTTCAGGTGGGACCAAATCGATTGGCTAATGGCTTACCTCCTGTATCCTCCTCTTCGATGAATTTACTCAACCATCAAATAGCAGAAGGAGCAGAAATAATTTCATGGAAGGGGAAGCGTCTTTTAATATTAGACTCTTCTTTTGATTATTTGTCATATGAAGGATCGATACAATGTGATTATCTTATTATTTCAAATGACTTGAAGGTGGATTTAGCCAATTTGTCAAAGCTTATTGACTTTGAAGAATTGATAATTGATAGCACAAACAGTTATAGATCGGGAAGCAGACTTAAATCTCAAGCGGATCATTTAGGATTTATCTCACATTTTATACGGAGGGATGGAGCTTATATTGTTGAGCTTTGACTAAAATAAGAAAGGCCAATGAACCCGCCGGCATGCGATTTCAAAGGCCCTTAGTTGGAACATAGAGTGAGATTGTTAATTCTTTTAAACTGGATGAGAGGCCCAAAAAATTATGACCTTTCAAACTATTATTTGGTTAAAGTGGTACTTTAATCTTTAGTACTTATCTGTTACTAAAGTAGAAGAACTTTTCAAGGAAATTTAAATTTTTAGTCCTGTATAATCATATGCTCGATAATCGGATGTGATTCTACGGTAACCGGTATTGGGTGTGAAAATTAGCATTGAAAAGATGATTGGTATTCTAACTCTTTTGCACTAAAATTAAAGCATGGCTCAGCCACAAGAAATATTACAGAAATATTGGAATTATAGCAGTTTTCGCCCTTTACAGGAGGAAATCATCAATGCCGTATTGGAAGGAAAAGACACATTGGCACTACTGCCAACTGGTGGTGGGAAGTCTATTTGTTTCCAGGTACCTGCGTTATGTATGGAGGGATTGTGTATTGTAATATCACCATTGATTTCCTTAATGAAGGACCAGGTTGAGCAGCTTACCAGAAGAAAAATTCCTGCTGCTGCAATTTACTCTGGTATGACAAAGCGGGAATTAGACATCATCCTGGATAACGCTGCTTACGGGGCATACAAGTTCCTATACGTCTCTCCCGAAAGATTGAAAACGGAATTGTTTCTGGAACGCGTCAAGAAAATGGACATCTCCTTATTGGCTGTTGATGAAGCTCATTGTATTTCACAATGGGGATATGACTTCCGTCCACCTTACCTGGAGATAAGAGATTTCTACGATTTATTACCAGATGCCAAATTTATTGCGCTAACAGCCACAGCTACAAAGGAGGTAAAAGAAGATATTATTGAGAAGCTGGGATTTGAAGAGCCGGCAGTTTTTCAAAAGAGTTTTGCCAGGAAGAATTTATCATACTCAGTTTTTCAACTGAATAATAAATTCCAAAAGATGATCGACATCCTGAAAAGTGTACCTGGGTCATCGGTTGTATATGTGAGAAGTCGAAAACGCACCCGAGAGATAGCGGAACAATTGTGGAGAAACCAGATCGGCGCAGAGTTTTATCATGCCGGACTTTCAACAGCTGATCGATCTACGAAACAGCAAAATTGGATAAATGGAAAGATCCGTGTAATGGTGGCCACCAATGCTTTTGGAATGGGGATCGATAAGCCAGATGTGCGTAGTGTGATTCACTACGAGATTCCAGATACTTTGGAGGCTTATTATCAGGAAGCAGGAAGGGCAGGAAGAGATGAGAAAATGGCATACGCCGCACTGGTATATGACCATGGTGATGTCGATTTTTTGAGAAAAAGAATACAACAAAGTAATGTAGGTCCAGATTTGCTTAAACGAGTGTACCAGTCAATTTCAAACCATTTGAAAATTGCTGTAGGCAGTCACTCCATGGCGAGTTTTGAGATTGATATTAATGAATTGGTAAGGGTTTTTGATTTGCCTGCAGCTGAAACATTTTTCGCTCTAAAGAAGCTACAGGAAGAAGGGTTGATCCAATTGAACGAATCAAACAAACAGTTTTCTACATTAAATATTAAAATATCAAAAGGGGAGCTATACAAGTTTCAGGTTGCAAACGCTAATCTGGATCCAATTATCAAGGCTTTGCTTAGATTGTATGGGGGAGAATTGTTCACATCTTTTCTAAGAATCAAAGAAGGGGATTTAGCAAACGTTTTAGGAACGGATCGGAAGGATGTGTTCAATAAACTACAGTATTTGCATCAGAGTGAAGTTGTAGTTTATGATTACCCAAGTCAATCTCCAAAGCTTACTTTTCTCACAGCACGACAGGATGCAAATAAGCTTTCGCTTGACTTAAAAGGAATAGAAAGACGAAATCAGAATGCTACTGATAAGATGGAAGCAGTTTTAGCCTTTCTGGAAAATACAAACAGATGCAGGACACAACAACTTCAAGAGTACTTTGATGAAGTCAGTTATGTCAACTGTGGTGTTTGTGACTACTGTTTAAAACAGAAGAAGGCACAAGAAGTGAAAGAAAAGGTAACAGCTTATAAAAAAGAAATACTTGCTGAACAATACAAAGCACAGGTAGAGGTTGACATCCTCATGGATGAGCTCAAAGTTCAGGATCGTTTTTCTTTTGCGGAAGCAATGAGAGAACTAATGGAATCAAAAGAGATTCGATTAGAAGGAACTCTAATTGTCTACAATTAATTAGGAACAGGTTTATGGGACTCTCTCTATGTTACCCAAGGGATTCTAGTAAATTGCTTCTCCTTCTTCCTCCTTATCAGCTACCTGACTGTCTTCTCCGTCATCATCGTAACTGTGTTCTTCTTCCTCATTAGACTCTTCCATTTTCTCTCCGAATTTGGACTCGTAATCTGACTTGATTTCTTCCTTCAATTCGCCATCTTCATCATAGTCATCATCGTCGGCAACAATTTGCATTGCTTGAGAAACTGTCATTCTAATAAGGTAGTATTTTTCTTCGGTATCAAATGGGAGCGCTGATACTCGGTTACCATCTTTGTCTTGATAGTAGATCAAATCTTCGGTGAAGCCGTAAGGAAATGTGTGCTTCACTTTTTGTTGGATAATTGCTTCTAGTTTTTCAAAATCTTTAACAACTCTGGGCTTGGTGACATTCATAGCTGCTACGTTTTTAGTGATTTACAAATATTACATTATGAGTATAATTTTTAAGTTCGTTAACATTACTTCTATGTTAATTTAAAAAAGCTAACTGGAGAAATCCAGTTAGCTTTGAAAAAAATAAGAGGAAATTTTCTACTAAAATTGAATTCGGTACATAACATCTGGGAAGAATCCAATTTGTTCTACCAGATTGACATTGTCAGTCACCTCGTTGTATCTTCTTACAAATTCGTTTTTCCTGTTTGTTACGTTCTGTAGATCAATAAAGAATTGATGAGAAATGTTCTTTTTTGAGCTGTTAAGTCTTACTCCAAATTTCACATCCCATCTGGCATATTCACCGTAACGTTCACTAAATGCTAAATTGTCCATTCTTACTTCTCTACCAAGATTTGCTCTTGTTGCATCAAGGTCTACCGGAGTATATGGTCTACCTCCTGATGTTGTGAACTTTGTATCAAATGTCCATGCATTTTTGCCATTCTTACCAAACTTCCATTCCTTTCCGAATAGGGCATTGTACACAAATTGAGTGTTGAATGCTGTGTTTCTTTCGATCCCATCACTTCCTTTATATCTGGAATCGAATGCGGAAGTGGTCATCAACAAGTAATAACCTTTGCTGAAGAATTTCTCAAGCGTTAATTCAATTCCGTAATTAGTCCCAGTTCCTTCATTCACCAATGAGCCTCTTTGGTCAAAAACAAAGTCAGCACCTTCATTGATAATCGAGTAGCTGCTAGGAGTAGATTCCACAGGAATATTGTTTAGACTCTGGTAGAAAACCTCTGTTTTTAATCTCCAGTCAGGACCAAGGTTGCGATCATAGCCCACTACAAAATGGTTGCTATACATAAATTCCAGATCAGAGTTTGTTCTTTCATAAACTCCTGGAGAAGTTTCTTCTTCGTAAAATAAAATTGGCGAAGGAGCAGCTTGCGCATGATATCCGTAAGCAGCACTTAGTCTCTGGTTTGGTTTGAATTGCCAGCTTAATCCAGCTCTTGGTTCAAATGCAAAATCCTCTGTGAAATCATGGTACTGACTGTGAGCCCCAAATGTTGCACTCAAATCATCTGAAAATTTATATTCAGCCTGAGCATAAGTTTGAGTAAGCGTGTAAGTGTCATTGATGTCTGTGATAGGGATAAAGAAATCTGGAATATCATCATTGTTATTATCTGGAATTTCAACTCTGTTATCTCTGTCTTCAGTAAACAGATTAACATCATATAGTTCAGATAGCACACCGGCTTTTAATGACCATCTTGCGTTAAACTTATGCGTAAGATTTGAAGTGAATGTATATCTGTTTTCTCTATTCTCTACATTGGTAGCTCTGAATAAATCCGTTGTTTCACCTTGTTCGTTTTTGATTAGATTGTCTTGCAGGTATTGATTGTAGGTGGTTGAAACCCCAATTGAAGTAGTTAGATATGTATTTTGACTTATCCTTGCCAGGTGGGAGAGACCAATTAAGCCTAATTGATTATCCACATATGCATCCTGATCTGGATTGGCAAAGAGGTCAGTTTCGTCGATATCATCTCCTTTGAAATCAATTCTACTGGCTCCACCAATTCCGAATAGTTCAAACTTGCCAAGTTTAGACTCTCCAAAATTCACTTTAAATGATAAATCCTGATAAAATGGAATTGCGCTTGTTCCAGTAGCTGCCAAACTAGCCACACCATATCGGTATGAAGCTAAAAATGAAGATCCATTTTTCTTACTTAATGGTCCTTCAGCCATAAACTCTAACCCACTGTACGCACTCATTTGACCAGTAAATTCATATTTGTCAGGGTTTCCGTTTCTGAATTGCACATCAAACACCGCTGAATTAGCATTCCCATATTCTGCAGGAAACGCCCCTGTTAAGAAATCAGAAGTTCTAAGCAGGTTTGTGTTTAGTGCATTTACAGGTCCACCTGTTGTACCTAGAGTTGCGAAGTGATTGGTAGTCGCAATTGGAATACCATTGATTCTCCATAGTAATCCATTTGGAGAGTTTCCTCTCACCACAATATCGTTCCTGGAATCATTTGGTGCGCTTACCCCAGCAAAGGTGGTAGCGAGACGAGCCACATCATTTCTTCCGCCAGAGAATCGTGTCACTTCTTCAAGGCTGAAGGTTCGTGCACTTACTTTGGCTAATTCATTTATCGGCATATCCTTTTCAGCATCTGCAGTTACCACTACTTCTTGTAGCTTTTCAACAGACTCTTCCAGGTCAACATTTAGTACCACTTCCTTACCAGCTGTAACTAGTACATTAGGAAGTGTTATGCTTTTGTAGCCGATATACTGAACAGAAAAGTTTTGTCGGCCGATCGGTACATTTTCTATCCTGAAATTTCCTTCCACATCTGTGGTGGCACCAATTACCGGATCAGATCCAACAAGAAAGATTGCTGCACCAATCAAAGGGTACTTGGCTTGGGCGTCATTGATTTTTCCTTTAACCACCTGAGTTTGTTGGGCTAAACCAATAAATGAAGCGGCGGTTAGATAAAATGTAAGTAGAATTTTAAAGTGTAGATTTTTCATGCTTCTTAGCTTATGAGTTTTTCTAGCTCTAAACTACGAGTGCATCTAAAGCTATAGAATATGAATAATACTGAGCCGCAGATTTTTGACAGTAAGGCGAAAGAAAACGCTGCTAAAATGGTATTATGGAGGAATTATGCTATTTACAGGTTTCACTGGGTATTATTCCGAGTTTACCCACATCAATTTGGGCTTTAGGTTGATACTATATATTAAAGCAGAACACTTTTCATTAATTTGTAGTTGCAGATAACTATTATGAAGATCAAAGAAGTATATGTGAGGTGGATAGGAATTCCTATCCTGGCTATTGTGATAAATGGTTTGGTGAAACATGATCAACCAGACTCATGGATATTGCAAGTACTCATTTCGATGGTGTTTACTGGGATTTTTTGGAATGGTGCTTATTTGATTTTTCAAATACACAGAAAAAGGTTTCCTGAAATCACTCAGACACCCCGTAGAATATTCTCTACTATAATAACATTAGCAGTTTTTCTACTAGTCTTTGCATCAGGGATCAGGATGGTTTTTGGTTATGTGACCATCGGTGATATCATTGCGGATTGGACTTTAATTTTTGATAAGGCAGAAATCAACTTCATTGCTGCTTATATGATTGGCTCTGTATATGAGAGTGTTTATTTCTTTGAGAAATGGAAGAATACGATAGAGCAAAATGAAGCTTTAAAAAACCAGCAAGTCAGAACTCAATTTGAGGTCTTACAGAATCAAATGAGCCCACACTTTCTGTTTAATAGTCTCAATACCTTAACCACACTAATTGCAGAAAACCAAAATACAGCCATAAGTTTTACTGAAAGGCTTTCAGAAGTCTACAGATATATTCTTCAAAACAAAGAAAAGGAGCTCGTTACACTTGAGCAGGAACTGGAATTTGCTAAAAATTACCTTTATCTACTCCAAATCAGATACCCTGAAAATCTGCATGTTAGTTTTGATATTGATGATCAGTTTCACCACAGTCACATAGCTCCACTGACAATCCAGATACTTGTTGAAAACTGTATCAAGCACAACATTATATCCAAAACCAATCCATTAAATATTGAGATCTATGTGCAAAACGGGAAATCAATAGTGGTCAAGAATAACTTGCAGGTGAAGAAGGTTATAGAAAAGTCTACAAAAACTGGATTAGTTAACATCAAAAAGCGATATAAATATCTCTGTGATCAATCCATTGATGTGATTACCACTTCTCAAAACTTTATGGTAGCTGTTCCTCTTATTAATGTTGTAGAATCTCAAAACGAACTAATCCAGGCGGAAGCATGAATGTACTTATAATTGAAGATGAAGCACCGGCATTTAGAAGGCTTCAGAAGATATTGGATGAAATTGATCCAGAATTGGAGATTCTTGAAGTAATTGATAGCGTTGAGGACAGTGTTAAATGGCTAAGAAATCATTCCTCACCGGATTTGATATTTATGGATATTCAATTGAGTGATGGAATTAGTTTTGAAATTTTTGACGCAATTGATATTTCTAGTCCTGTAATTTTCACCACGGCATTTGATGAATATATGCTTAAAGCATTCAAAGTGAATAGTATCGATTACTTACTCAAACCGATCAAAAAAGAAGATTTAGCCCAAAGCATTGAGAAGTACAGATCTCTCAAAACAGTGTTCTCCGGGAATACGAGTATGAATGATCTGATCAAACAAATCCGATTGGATGATAGGAAATTTAAGAGTCGGTTTTTGGTTAAACAGGGTGATAAGCTATTATCTATTCAGACAGATGATATCGAGTATTTTCAGACTAAGAATGGAGTGGTGTATCTAGCTACATCTGAAAAGAAGTATCTGCTTGATTTCACATTGGATGACTTAATTAAGCAGCTGGATCCGGAAAAGTTTTATCGAGCCAATAGGCAATTTGTGATTGGGTACAATGCAATTAAAGCAATTCACAGATATCATAAAGGCAAACTACTGGTTGAGTTGCAAATACCAACAGACGAACAAATCGTAGTTAGTTCTGAGAAGGCTACAGAATTCAAGCAGTGGTTAGATTAAAAATTCATCGAAAACAATTTAAGGTTAGTCTAATATTCATGGAATAGAATGATTTTTCCGAGGAAGTTCTTATCTTTCGAAAGCGGAAAAACTGTCCTACGAATGAAAAAACTAATTGCGTTCTTCACTGTTAAAAGTGAAGGTGAACCTTATATCATCCGTGCCAAATCCAAGGCTTTGGCATCTCTATCGCTAATAGCGGCGGTGTTCGTCACAGTAAGAGTCTTGACAAACCTCATGTCATATGATGGAGAAACCGGATTTTTTGCGTTGGTTGGAGTTCCATTATTGGTTGGAGCTGTAGCGATTATTAACCTTGCTTTATTAAGGATCGTCGGTTATAAAGTTTCTGGAATTTTCTTCTCATCGGGGTTACTTTTAACACTGCTAACGGGTATTTTCCTTGCACAAAATACACTGAGTCCGCTTAATATGTATATCAGTGGGTTTTACTTCCTGATGGCCCTACTTGCGCTATCTGCATTGTTTGGTAATTGGAAAAACCTAACGGTGAATGTTGTTGTAGTTCTATCTGTTGTTTGGTACATGAATATTTCCAACAGAGAAGTATATGAAGGCGAAGTATATGGATTGGCTAATGCAGCTATTATTAGCTATACTATTGCATATTTTGCAATCGCATTTATTCTGTTCTTCATAATGAAGATTACAAAGGATGCCCAACTAAGAACTGAAAAAATTGCCAATCAGGCGGAGGAACAAAATGAAGCGCTGAATGAAATACTTTCAGAAGTAAAAACTTCAACCGATGTGCAACAGAAATTTTCCGATACGGTTCAGGAATCTTCGGAAGTACTTTCGGAAAATGCGAATAAGCAAATTGCCAATGTTAATGAGATGGTAAGAATCTTAGAAAATATGGTTCAGTCCATCACTGGAAATGCCAATTCCGCTGGCCAGACCGCTTCTAAGGTAGACAGTACTGTTGAGTTCATGAATCTCAACAAAGAGGTATTGAATCAAACTATGAGTGCAGTAAAAAACATTAGTAATAAGATTCAAATCATTGAAAAGATATCTTCACAAACTAACCTTTTAGCTTTAAATGCAGCGGTTGAGGCAGCCAGGGCAGGGGAGGCTGGAAAAGGGTTTAGTGTTGTGGCTTCAGAAGTGAAAAAGCTTGCTGAAAATACAACTACATCTTCCAAGGAAATACAAAACCTCGTAAATGAAAGCATTGATATCTCCCAAAATGCTCAGGAATACATTTCGAAGATGTTTGAAGAGCTCAAGTTGATTGATGAGGATGTGAAGAACATAAGTAGTGTCGCCAAAAAGCAAACTGAACAAATTGATGAAATAATGGCTTCAATTTCAGTAATTTCTGAAGATACAAGGAATAACGGGGAGATTTCCGGAAAACTACATTCATCAGTACAATCTTTGAATGAAAGTACACTCAAGATGAAAGCACTGATGAGTAATGGCTCAAATGGCCATCACACTGGTGAAGTTGAAATGTCTGAAAACTAAAAAAGCTCCCCGATTACTGGGAAGCTTCTTATGTCTTATTCTATTTTTTCTAGTCTAGTGCAGCAACACCTGGAAGTACTTTTCCTTCCATGTATTCTAAAAGGGCACCACCACCAGTAGATACATAAGATACTTTATCGCCGTATCCCAATGTATTAACCGCTGCAGCAGAATCACCACCACCAATTAGTGAGAAACCACCATTTTCAGTAGCCGCAACCACAGCACCTGCTATTTGATTGGTACCTTCTGCAAAATTGCTCATTTCAAATACTCCAGCTGGACCATTCCAAAGAACAGTCTTTGAAGATTTGATCAGCTCACTAAACACTGCTCTAGACTCAGGTCCGATATCTAATCCCATCCAACCATCAGGAATGCTGTAGTTATCTACAACCTGTGTAGCAGCATCGTTACTGAATGAATCAGCAGCAACAGAATCCTTAGGCAATTGAAGGTTCACACCTTTTTCTTTAGCCTTAGATATTAATTCTTTCGCGAGATCAAGCTTATCTTCTTCAACCAAAGAGGAACCAATTTGTCCACCTAGTGCTTTGAAGAATGTATATGACATTCCTCCAACAATAACAAGGTTGTCAACTTTATCAAGAAGTCTCTCGATGATTAAAATCTTATCAGAAATCTTAGCTCCACCCATTATTGCAGTGTATGGACTTTGAGCACTATCTAGTACTTTCTGTGCATTATCTAATTCCGCCATCATTACGTAACCGCATGCTTTTTCAGCTACATATTTGCTACTATAGTTGTAGAAGCGTGAGCTCTATGTGCTGTACCAAATGCATCATTCACATAAATATCACCATGCTTAGATAACTTCTCGCTGAATGCTTCATCACCTTTAGTTTCTTCCTTATAAAATCTAAGGTTTTCAAGTAGAAGCACTTCACCGTCTTGTAAAGAAGAAGACTGAGCAAAAGCATCATCACCTACACAGTCATCAGCAAATTTCACATCAACCCCTAGTTTGGCAGATAAATTTGGAATGATATGCTTCAAAGAGAATTTCTCTTCCGGACCTTCTTTTGGCCTTCCCAGGTGACTCATTAAAATGCACGACCCACCATCAGCCAGTATCTTCTTGATTGTTGGCACTGCCGCATTAATTCTTGTCTCATCAGTTACTTTGAACTCTCCATTCAGAGGCACATTAAAATCCACCCTGATCAGGGCCTTTTTACCTGCAAAATTTATTTGATCGATGTTCTTCATAGGTATGAATATTTACAAATTTCGTCTTTAATATGGAGCTACACTATCCGCGCAATTCCCACCCACAAGGGCCAACCGCGCTCAGGCCTTCAACCCAGTGACCTACTTCGGTCCTGAGCCGCTCCGCAAAAGCCAATTATTATCAATATGTCAATCATTCTGGGGATTCATTCCAAAAAGGAACGAAAAGGAGGTGCTAAATTGAAAATGTCTTATGTGAATTACAAGCTTTTAATCTTATTATTTCATGAAATCATGCGCTTGCCGCCGCTCGTTTCAATCTGTCGTTGATAGCAAGACCAAGACCCTTTTGTGGAAGTAATTCGGTGATTAGTAGTTTGATCGGTTTCTCTTCAAAAGTTCGTAGTGCTTTGAATAGATTTCGTGCAGCTTCACCCAAATCTCCCGACTCACTCAAGACAAATTGGTTGTCCTCAGGAATACCAGGAACTAACTCCTGAAACGAAATAACTCCTGTAGAAACAGGGTCATAAAGACTATACTCCTCCTTCAAATTAATAATCCTAACAGGTATGGAAGGAGCGTAATGAGATTTCAACATCCCGGGAGCCTTTGGATTAGAGCTTTTATTAATATTAATTTTTACATCACCAATCAAATCCTGAATCTGATCCAGACTCATTCCTCCCAATCGATAAATGATTGTTTCATCATTTTCAAACCCCACAATGGTAGACTCCAATCCAATTTCACATGAGCCACCATCCAGAATGTATGGAATTTTTTCTCCCAGATTATCATTCACATGTTTAGCTTCCGTTGGACTCACATAGCCAAATGGGTTAGCACTAGGTGCGGCCAGAGGAAAGTCAATCGACTTAAGTAGATCAAGTGTCAGCTGGTGAGAAGGAATCCTCACGGCAACTCTATCAAGCCCTGAAGTAACAATATCAGGGATAATGGATTGCTTATCAAAAAGAATAGTCAATGGTCCTGGCCAAAAATGTTTCGCAAGTATTTGAGCCTTCTGAGGGATGTCTCTAACAAATGTTTCCGCTTTTTCTAAGCTATCGGTATGAGCAATTAGTGGGTCAAATGCGGGTCTTTGCTTAACTCTGAATATTTCCAAAGCTGCTTCAGGGTTTAGTGCATTTGCAGCAAGTCCATAGACAGTTTCAGTTGGAATGGCTACCAACTTTCCTTCTTCAAGAAGCTGTTTTGCTTTTATAATATCCTGACCAATCTGTGCCATAATTGCTTTTCGGAAAGTGCAAATTAAGGGAATTTTCGGAAAGCAAAATTGAAATGGGATGTTTGGCTATATTATTGGGATATTCTTGTGTGTTTCTTCTCCAGAATTTTATATTTGATCAACTAATCACCCTTAACTTATGAATAACAAGACAAGAAATACCCTTAAACTGATTGCTGTTGTTGTTGTGTTGCTAGCAGTATTAATGGAAATGCAAATATTGATTATCCCAATGTTGGTAGCCTACAAATTCTGGTTAGTAGTAATTGGGTTCGCTACTATTTTACTGGCTTCCCGCTAGCGATCAATTACGATTCTACCAGACAGGGATTTATTATTATAGATTAGTCTGTAGTAATAAATTCCATTGTCAACAGGTTGGCCAATTTGATTGGTTCCATTCCATATGATTTGATTTGCTCCAGCAAATTGGTCTCCAGATAAAATATTTTTCACCCATTGACCTGTCCCATCATAAATATCGGCAGTAACTCTTCCACTTTCAGGGATTGAAAATAAAATCCTTGATTGATCGTCCAGCGGATTCGGATATACATTGGTTATCATAAATTCACTTCCCTGATCAACGATACTTTCAGTGATGGCATCTTCAATCTCACTTAAAAACACTCCGTTTCCATGTGTTGCCACAACAAGTGTTCCATCTAGTTTTCTATAATCCATCATGGTAATCACAGAACTACCAATTTGATCACTAGCTTCCTTTACCCAAACGGTATTATCTCCGTCGAGATTGGTGGTGCTAAATAGTCCAGTACTTGTTCCAACAAAATAGATGTTTTCTCCAGTTGTTAACGGAACTATCTCCGACCATCTTACACTTGCTCCATTTCCGGATCCATCCGGGTTCTCCTCCAGATTTCCGCTGATGGATTCAAAAGTGACTCCACCATCTATACTTCTAAAAACACTTTGTACTTCATAATTTGAGAAAATGGCCAGCATCTCTCGGCTATTGAATGGATTTGCTGAAATGTTGACAATGTATCCTTCCTCTGGGAAGTTAGATGATGTGAGATCAACTACCTCTGGATCGTCTAAAGTCGGATTTATTACAGCGTACAATTTGCCTATGCTAGTACCATAGAATAGTGTGTCTGGTTCTCCTTTCACTAGTTCCATGCTTGATATCTGCCCCTGGAAAGTAACAATTTCACCACCTCTATAGGTTGCGGTTCTTGTGTCTCTCAAATCTACCCAGTTCACGGCTGTAGGTCTTGTCGAGCCACTTGGGACTTGAGCCAAATTGTCGTTTCTCCAAATGATATCGCCACCATTCAGGTACATTACATTCTGAAACTCCGGATCAATGATGTATGGATTGATAAATAGATATCCCACGGGATTTTCACCACCTCCATCCGGGTCAACACGGGCAAAGGAGGTTCTGTTGAAGTCTTTATCCAAAGTGATTCTGTAAACCTGACTCTGCTGAAATGATACATACCAATATTGCTGATCTCTGGTAATGTAGGTGTAACCTCCATCACCACCAAGCACTGATGTCCAAATGCCTGAAGAATTTCCACCCAATAAATAACTTCCATTATCCTGCAAACCACCAAGGACGATATTGTCTGTTACATCTTGTTGGATGTTAATAGTATAATATTGAGTAGTGACAAAGTTGTTATTCAAGCTTATCCAAAAAACTGAGTCTGCCTGGTTATTGGTAGTTAAATGAACTCCACCATCACTTAGTGTTAGCATTTTGTCTGCATCCGAAGGGATGAATGTTATTTGATGCACATCAGGGTGATGATCAGGATAAGACCTTCCACTTCCATTTCTGTCATAACCTCCAATCCAATCTGTTTGGCCATCACTGGCGAAACCGCTTGTAGATCTGTATATATTGGTAGCACCCAGGTAGACTATGTTGTCATTGTCCGGATGTATCGCAACAGCCATGTTGTATCCTCCCTGAGTATCAAATTCTCCAAGATCTTCTTCAAATTCAGGGATGTTTGCAGATCGATTTTCCCAGGTAGTGGTCAGATTATTCCCTTGCAGTTCGTATTCTAGTTTGAAAAGTCTGGTGTCATTATTGACATCAGTTAAGAAAAAGACAGTACCATCATCTCCACCTTTAACAGCCATTACTGTTCTGTTGTGTTCGTCAGGGAAGTTTAATGGTGTGATGTTTTCCCAGTTAAATCCATCAATCGAGGCGTATAAGCCAGCTTCCTGGTAAACATCAGCGCTACTGAAAGAGCTCATTGCTGCAAACATGATACCTGTTGAAGAAATGCCAATTTCAGTATAAAAAGGAGATACCGATTCGTTCAGATCTATTGTGGAGGCTTGCAGGTTTTCACCTAATACGGTCCACCAGGTTTCACCACCGTTTGAGGATCTTAAGATTCCACCATAACAAGCTGCAAAAACTTCATCCCTACTATCTACCGTATGATTTGTGATAATTCTCCACACATATTGAAATTGACTATTGAATAGACTATTTGTACCAATTGCTGTAGATTCCAATTGGGTCCAACTTTCACCGTTATCAACGGATTTAAAAATTCCATCTCCTCTATAGGGTGCTCCAGGACCTCTCGCAGAATTTCCTCTTAATTCTCCTGTGCCGTAATACCAGACATTTTCATTTCCAGGTCTGATGTCCTGTGTCATGGCTGTCACACTGTTCAGAAACTGAGGGTCTGACTTCCTTTCCCAGGATTGGCCATTATCAGTAGATTTCCATACTCCACCACTTACACCTCCAGCTATTAAAGTATTTTCATCAGTTGCATCAATCACAAGTGCTCTGCTTCTTCCTCCAACATTAACAGGTCCTGCTGCTGTCCAGGTCGCTTCCGTTCTAGCAGCGGTTATTTTCTTTGTTGAAGCCTCAATACTTGCGCTGTATTTGAGTTCTTTTGATCTGATGTTGATAGGAATATCATTTGTAAGTGGGCTTTTGATTTGATTGAATTCATAATCAAACCTGGCGTAGGGATCTTCTTTTGTACCAATAGAAGCAGCTACCTGATCAAGGTCAGCAAATGTTTCTTCTTTTGGTGTTTGGTTCATTAATAATGCGCCTAAACCAATAACCACCGCTAAGCCAACCCAAATGTATATCCCTTTTTTATTCATGCTTTTTGCTTTGATCTTGTCTTTGTTATCATTCTCAAGATGGAATCTTCGCCACCAGTTACTTCAGCAACTTTATCAATCTCAAACCATTTAATATCCCTTGATTCTTCATTTTGTTGTATGGTTGTCTTCTCATCAACAATAAAATGATATCTAACGTCAAAATGCTGATGTTCCGGAACTGATTTATGTTCTGGTATTGTATGTATATCTATATCAAAGAAAGTTTGTCCAGATATTGTTGCCTCAACTCCAGTTTCTTCTAAGAGCTCCTTTTGAGCTACTGCTAACAAATCAGTTTCTCCATCAGCATGACCACCTGGCTGTAACCATCTATCCAATTTGGCATGATGTAACAACAATACTTTATCGTATTTTGGTGTTGTAACCCAGGCAGACGCTGTGAAATGTGCTTTTAAAGAATCTCTTGTATAACAGTTGTCAACCTTGAGTAACTCGAGAAACTGATCTTTATATCCCTTTTCTTTTTGATCTGATGGGTTGTAGAGATTGAGGGAGTCGATAAAAGAGGCTTTGTCCATTATTGGATTACAGTATTAACTTTATTTAACCTACCTGAATTTAATGGAGCCGTCTGAGTTCCACCGCCAATATTAGTTTTATCACCTTTTACAGCATGTATATAATATGATATTGCCTCAATATCTTTGAATTTGACTCTTCCTTTAGCATCCGTTTTTATTGGTCCAGCTACGGGATTAGTCTCATTCCTGTAATCATCTTCGGTTTTGAAAAGGGTTACATCTGCTCCTTCTACAAAATTTCCCAGGTTATCAATTACGGTTACTTTTAGGGAAGTTGGAAGTGGTTTGCCGTTGAATCCAAAACTAAGCAGAAGAATGGTGCTTAACAGGATAAGTTGTCTTTTCATGATTTTACTTTAAGTATGGTTTCAAGTAGTCCCTCAAATTTATCTGGTTTTTCAAAAAGTTTGTCATTGTAAGTATTTGCTTGTATTCTCAGGTAACTGGGTTCGTTATTCACCTGGATATGTTCCAGCAAAATGTTTCCATATAATTGAGGTATAAGCCCTTCTTCCTTTGGACGTACAGGCTTTAGATAATGTTTTTGCTTTGTTTCTATATGATTCTTTTTCTCAGTAATTAGTCTGTCTGAAACTTCAAGTCTATATCCAAGATTGTCCAGAATTCGATCTCTGAATAAGTCCAATAAATATTCAAAATCTCGCTCACTAACACTTTTGTCATAACTGATCGCAAGGCCATTTGAATATGGGCTATTTAGAATATGGACTTTCGGTATAGAGTCCTCTTTTTGCAATTTGGAATTATATGAATCGATGATCTGTTGCAGCAATTCATCGGAATTGCTGGAAGCCTTCCACTCTTCATAATAGAATTGAAATTTGCTATCACGTTTTATGGGTTCATGAACTATAGAAGCCTTTGAAGGCTCTGGTTTTCCAAATACTTTTTGGTAGACTTTATCGAAAAAACTCATCTGAGTAGGGTAACTGTTCCTCTTTGTGTTATCTCAGCCAAACTAGGCTCTAAAGAACTAGTAAACCTAATTACATATGTATATGTTCCGACAGGAAGTAATTTTCCTTCAAATACACCATTCCATCTGAAGTCCTGATTGTTGGAAATGTATACCAGTTCTCCCCATCTGCTATAGATGAAAATTTCGAAATCATTCACATAATCGTTAGGGAAGACAAAGAACTCCTCGTTAGTTGCATCTCCATTTGGACTAAATGCGTTTGGAGCTTCAAGACGAGGTACACAATCTTCTATGACAATTACATTTCTTCTGACACATGCAGACCCATCAATGATGTCAACTGTATAACTCCCTTCAGTGTCTACAACTAATGTACTTGTAGTTCCAATAATTGAATCACTTGGTTCCAATCTCCACAAATAACTAGCAAACCCTGAACCCGCATCCAGGGTAGTTGTTGGATCTGTTGGATCGATAGGGCAGAATGTATCTGTTCCAGGAAGAGTGATCGTAGATTCGTCAATTGGAGAAATCACCGCAGAAAATGAATCACTAATGAAGCAATTCCCATTGGCAGCAGTTGCAACTACAGTATAAGTACCGGAAGTTGTTACTCTCAACTGTGCATTTGTCTCTCCCGGAAGCTCGCCATTCAGGTCAGACCACTGGAATGTGACATCTGTGTTCGTAGTATTTGCATTCAATAGTAAATCTCCATTTGCTTCACAATCTGGCTCAGAAAGAATGTTAACATTTAGGAGATCTTCAACAGTGGCATCAAGACTAAAGTTACTTTGACAGCCTGTGGACTGATCTCTTACAGTTACCACATAGTTATTACTTTGATTTACTGTGATTGAAGGAGTCTGTGCATTGTTACTATTCCAATTGTAAGTGTAGGTACAACCAACACAAGGATTAGTAAGAACCACGGTTAGGGTTATTTCACCAGTACATGGATCGCCAATCGGCACAATAGACCCTGCAGGAGGTTCATTGAAAGAAACTTCAATCGTATCAGTTCGTGGGCAAAAAGTAGTTCCAGTAGGGTCAGATGTAACCAATTGCAATGATGCATCACCATCAACAAATACTTCATTAGCATTCTGACTCACAATTGTTCCTGCACCAGAGATAACTGACCAGGTATAATCCAGAGTAACACCCGTGTTATTGGTAACAAATACAGCATCACCTGTTGAACAAACACTCTGTTCAATATCAAAAGTTATATCTGGTTGAGGAAATAATTCTGTTAGAACTACCGTATCAGTGACTGTACAGCTTCCAAATGCATCTGCAATGGAAACAAAATATGTTCCTGTATCAAGGTCTAAAATCTGGTAAGGAGTTCCAGTTACAAATAGTGCTCCCACGGTGATACTTGTGGTTCCATCATAAGTTATGCTTCCATCAGAAACTGGCTGGCCATTGCTGTCTAATACCTCAACAAACACCTGAGGGTTAGGCTGTGTTAGGCTGTCTGGTATATTGATGATTAATTCTAAATCACCATCGCTTCCACAATCTGGTGCGGCGTTTGCCTCTATGGTCCAGTTTGCAGGATCATCTATTTGGATGACTTCAATGTAGGAACAACTTGTTACATTATTTGTGACCGAGAGTGTATAATTCCCTGGTTCAAGACTGTTGATATTGATATTGCCTGTTGGTGCATCTACAGAAGTTGCTGGAGTAGGAACAGGACCTGTTATTACATAACTGTAGTTACCTGCTGAATTGATGCTGAAATCGATCATTGCATCATTGGCTCCACAAGAAGTCGTTTGAGTTGGTGTGACGGTAACATCTGGTGTTTCCTGGATCGTTACGATTACCGTATCAGACCCTGTACAGAAGGAAATTGGGTCTACCACACTAACTGCATATGTATATGTGCCAGGTGTGGAGGTATCAACTGTTTGGAATCTTGTATTTCCGACGGTATTGCCATCCAGGGTCCAGTTGTATGTTGCTCCTGGGTTTCCGGCATCTAGTGTTGGTGAAGTTTCATTCTCGCATAGTGTGAGATCAGAGCCAAGGGCGACTGCCGGTCGGGCGTCTACTACCAGAGTTGCAACAACTGGTGTAGTACAGCCATCAGCATTTGTAATGAATACATTAAAAGTACCTGGTTGATTAACAGTAATTTCTCTTGTAGTTTCTCCAGTATTCCAAGTGTAAGTAAGTCCAGGGTCATCTACTGCCCATGCAGTTAGTAGGATTGGGTCCCCACAAAACGCAGTATCGGCTGGATTAATTGGTGTCTCTGGTGCCGCAAAAATGGTTACCGTTTGTGTTATTACCGTATCAGTATCACATCGGTTGCTTAATGTCAGTTCTACCGTATATGTTCCTGCTGAATCATACACATAGTCAAATGTCTGATCAGTGAATGGAGCCAGACCCGCAACTCCAACATCCCATGAGTAGGTTTCAATACTATTATCTCGACCAATTGCGGTAAAGTTGGTTGGCTGCCCAGTACAACCAGCTGTGATAGTCATTGAAGGAGATTGAGCTGGTGGACTAATATTCTGTGCGAAGTTTGGTAGTCCAAAGTAACTGGTTCTGCCATCCAGAGGAAAACTGCCAATTGATGGCATATCTGAGTTTTGTCCATTTACAATCCCTACTTCTGTCAGGCCATTTCTTGCCATATACATTTGACCATCAGGTCCAAGCTGTAAGGCGCCATATCCTACATCAGAGGCGAATAGGTTTTTAGATGCTTCAATATCAGCTACAGCCGTTGGGGCATTGATACTATCCAGGCTGAATTGTATTGCATTGCCATTGGTGCCATCATTAGTTGTGACATAAAGCCAGTTTCCATCAGTTGAGAATTCAACACCGTAGATTCTCATTGGGTCTGGTTCATTAATGTTGATTAACCTTGGGTTTACCATTCCGGAATCCAAAGTGTAATCAAATATTTCTACATAATTTGGTGTGCCAGGAATTGCTACTGCTACTAAATCCAAGGTCGAGTTGAATTTCAAATATCCATGAGCAAATTCTTCATTGCTGAAGGAGTGTACTTCTCCTACTGGATAATAGTCTGGAGCGCTGATTCCCTGGGCGTCTACACTATAAGACCTAAAAGTGTTATTCCCGTATTCTTTACCTAGTAGCAAAATATTGCCTGCAAAAGCACTGGCTGTTAATCTTTCTGTACTGTTAGTGAACAGCGACACACCTTTCATCACGACAGCTCCATTTGCCAAATCTTGTTTCATATCCACAACTGAATATCGCATGTCATAAGTATCATCCCCGTTGATCTCGTCGGTGGTGAATATGTAGTAGACTGTGGGCTCGTTTGAACTTTGCACTATAAGAGCGGCTTGAGTGGACGTACTATCCCCGCCAATATTGGTACCATTGACCATTATTTGATGCTGTTTATTCCAGACCGTGACTCCATTAGTATAGAACAGGAGTTCACCATTAACATCTGATATGGAAGCACAACCCTCGGGGGATTCCATGAGATTAGCGTCTGTAATGGCTGAAGCTCCGTTGGTGAAATCAATTCCAGCCATTTCACCAAAATACCACTGATTTGACACTGCTTGAGCGTTTCCGTAAACAGTTACTACCATCTCGTCATAAGATGGACAACCATTGGCTCCAATGCCTTCTACCCAATAAGTTCCAGCAGAATCAACCTGAATAGTTTGGGTAATTTCTCCTGTGCTCCATAAATAAGCAATTGCATCTGTTCCTGCATCAATTGTAAGCGTTTCTCCGGGACATATTGTGGTATCATTACCAACGTTTATCATAAGCTGATTTGGCAAAATTTCTACCAATTGGCTGGTAGATTGAAATTCACCATTTAATTCAACAGTCAGTGTTACATTATAAAACCCTTCCACCGCATAACTGTAAACTGGGCTATGTGCATTACTAAAACTACCATCACCGAAATCCCATAAATAGCTTGTTGGCTGTGGACTAACGGCAGGGAAAAACTTAGTAAATGATTGGAAACAGCTATCCAGATATGTGAATGCCAAGGAGTCAAAAACTATTTCTGAGGATGGAGCATGTAGTGGGAACTGTGTTGCATTGTAGTCCGTTCCTGCAAAAACTTCCAAGTTGTAGATTAGTGAGTCCACAATGCTGTCCGCTTGTGCGATTGAGCCCATTGCAATTGGATCTCCATTATTTCCTTGATACAAATGATAGAGTAGATCGTCTGGACCTCTTTTAATTCCTAAACTTCGATAAACAGGATTAGCTAGTACAGTATTGATATTTTCTAATGAATCACCGAGATCAAATTGAAGGATATTAGCATTGTTTCCTGTTGATGTACCGAACCTCGACATATAAAGCTTTGAGCCGTTTGGGGACCATTCTACATCAAAAATTGATTCACCGGCATCATCGGCTTGTCCGGTGTTAAGTACTAATCTATTGAAAGCAAGAACTCCGGATTCTCTGTTGAAATCCAGAATTTGAACGTTTCTGTTAGATTCTCTTGGAGCTACAGCAAGGAAAGCAGAATCAATATTGTAAGCCATTTGAACAGCCTCTGCACCTGGATTTGATGCGTCTGTGAAATCGTAAAATACAGGCCCGTTGATTGCAGTGGATGTTATTTCAATTACCTGAAACCTGAAGTCTGTTCTGTTTTGGGAAATCAGCCAGTATCTATCGTTATTACTATTTGGTATTAATATCATTCCTTCCGACGGATCAGTTAAACCAGTGGAAGTTTCGGTGCTTACTACATCACCAAGAGGGGGCTCAGCACCTATTGCGTTTCCTGGCTGAGTCTTATCAATCATAGCATAAACGATCTCAGCGGAAGTATTTGAAAAGATATAAAACAGATCACTTTGACCAGGGATCGGGCAGGCTGCTGCTGACTGATTGAAATCTCCACCAGTACTGGAAATGATACTGGCGCCATTAGGCACTAAAGTATGGGTTCTATCGAATACCTGTACACCATCAGTATAGAAAAGCAGGTCACCGGTGAATTGGTCAGCAACTACTGCACTTCCTCCAATTCCGAATGGAGTAGCCTGATTATCTTCCAGGTAAACCTGGTTGCCATTTTTATCAAACTGGAGGTTGCTTGCGGAGTTTCCAAAGTACCAATGAAGGTCTGTAAGATCCTGACCCTTGGTTGGAAGAATCCCAATAATACCTAACATTATGGCGAATAAGCCTAATTTTTTCACTACACCTGCGTTATACATTCCAAATAAGGGTTTGAAAACTGATTGTTGTCTTGTATGCACCCGAACATACAGCACAACGCTAAACAAATTTTAAGTAAAATACTAACGGCATAATAGCCCTTTAAGTACTTATATAGCAGTATTTTGTCGGGTTGGTGTAATATTTGAGATTTAATTATATATTTTGCAATGCGCATAAAAAAGTCTCGTTAAAGGATTTTAAGTTAAACGCTGTTGATGAATAGAATAATACTTGTATTTGCAATTTTTGCCATGATTCTTTCTCCTAAGAACAACCTCATGGCTCAAGACCCCCAATTTTCACAGTACTATGCTGCTCCATTGTACTTGAATCCGGCATTGACTGGAATTAACCAAATGGGTAGGGCAGGTTTCAATTATAGAAACCAATGGCCAAGTATTAATACAGGTTTTGAAACCTCATCATTTTTCGTTGATTATAACTTTGAAGACTATAACAGTAGTGTAGGGTTGTTGTTTAATTCTGACCAGGAAGGATTTGCTGGTCTTAGCTCAACATCTATTTCCCTGATGTATTCTTATCAGGTGTTTCTAAATTATAAATGGGCATTTCGCCCTGCTGCTCAGGTTTCTTATTATTGGAGGAGCGTTGATTTTACACAACTTACTTTCGGGGATCAATTTGATGCTGAAGGTCAAATTGTAAACCCAACAAATGAGCCAATATCTGATCTTCAGGCACAATTTGTTGATGTATCACTGGGAGGATTGATCTATAATAAGAATGCATGGATAGGATATTCAATGCACCACGTGTTACAACCGAATCAATCATTAACAGGTGGTGATTCTCCTTTACCTCGCAAGGTTTCTATTCATGGTGGATATAAGATACCATTCTCAAAACTAAGCCCTTATGCAAGCAGAGATGGAAAAGAAAGAGCACTAACACCAACTTTTAATTACCGAGCACAGCAAGATTTTGATCAATTGGATGTAGGACTTTATCTGACGCTTCAGCCAATATTGTTTGGTGTGTGGTATAGAGGGTTACCTATCAAATCATTCGAAAGCGTTCCTAATAATGAGTCGCTTATTTTCATGGTTGGTCTGCAAAGGCGTAACATGAGTGTAGGTTACAGCTTTGATTTTACACTATCTGATCTTGGTCTTGGAAGTGGTGGAGCTCATGAGGTTTCCTGGAGTTACAACTTCTACCTGGGTGATCCAAGAAAGCCACCAAGAGATGTGAGGGAGCTAAGATGCCCGGTTCCGTATCTATTCTAAATATTTTTACATCCATCAGGAGTAGGTATATTTGGAGTTATGAACGAACAAACAATCCTGATACTTCTGATTGGAATTACCATTTTTGATTTTTTGCTGGAGCGGATTTTAACAGCTCTCAACTACAAAAGTTCCAAGAAGCCTATTCCGGAAAAGCTTGAAGGAATTTATGATCAGGATCAATATGCCAAGTCTCAAGAATATCATAATGTCTTAAATCGCTTTGGAAACTTCTCCGCTACTTTAGGATTCATTGCTATCATCGCAATACTATATTTTGGTTTTTTTGGGACACTGCATGAGTGGTTGAAACCTTTTGCTTCTAATGATGTGGTATTGTCCTTGCTCTTTTTTGGAGTACTGTATTTAGCTTCAGATATAATGGGGTTACCATTTTCTATTTACGGCACATTTGTGATTGAAGAGAAATTCGGGTTTAATAATACGACGGTCAAAACATTTATACTCGACAAGATTAAGGGATATCTTTTGACGGTTATCGTTGGAGGATTACTGATAAGTACTTTACTCTATCTTATTTGGTCTTTGGGTAGTAACTTCTGGATTTACTTTTGGATTGTGATTACGGCATTTATCCTTCTGGCTAATATGTTTTACACTACTTTAATTCTTCCGTTATTCAATAAGCTTAAGCCGATGGAAGATGGCGAATTAAAGGAGGCTATTGCGGAATATGCTAAGTCTGTTAATTTTCCATTGGTCAATATTTTCGTAATTGATGGAAGTAAAAGATCAAGTAAAGGGAATGCATTTTTTTCTGGATTTGGGAAGAGAAAGAAAGTAGTTCTCTATGATACTTTAATTGAAAAGCATACAACCGATGAACTTGTTGCTGTGTTCGCGCATGAAGTAGGCCATTTCAAGAAAAAGCATATTATTCTCGGGACTGTATTGAGTATTCTTCAGACCGGATTTATGTTGTTTTTATTGTCAAGAATGATTTATAGCAGTGAGGTTTCATATGCAATGGGAGGGGATGTGACATTGGTTCATTTGAATATCCTGGCATTTGGAATTCTTTATTCTCCTTTATCGAGGATAATTGGGATTTTGATGAATGTGTTAAGTAGAAAGAATGAATATGAAGCTGATGAGTATGCGGTGAAGACTTTTAAGAAAGAGCCTTTGCAGGATGCTTTGAAAAAACTTTCAGGAGATAATCTTTCAAATCTTACTCCTCATTCAAGCTATGTATTTGTTCATTATAGTCACCCAACTTTATTGCAGAGGGTCGATGCAATGGATCAGGTAGTTGTAGATTAGCCTTCCAGGAAATCAATCTCTGCCCGGAATGGAAACTTCATTAGGAAAGTGTTGGCTTCATCCATAGACATTTCCTGATGAATTACTTTATAGAGAGATTCTGTAATAGGGCATCTTACTTTGTAAGTTTTAGCAAGTTCATTGATGATATCAACGGTTTTTACTCCCTCGGCAACTTCTTCCATTGATTCAATAATTTGATCAATTGTTTCGCCTTGAGCCAATCTGTGACCAACTGTGTAGTTTCTACTAAGGTTTGTACTGCAAGTTGCTACTAAATCTCCAATTCCCGCCAATCCAAGAAATGCCTGAGCATTACCTCCAAGAGTCTGGCCAATCTGAACCATCTCCACGATTCCTCTGCTGATAAGAAGTGATTTGGCATTTTCACCTAATCCTAATCCCGCAATAGCCCCAGCACCTATAGCAATGATGTTTTTAAGGACTCCACATAGTTCTATTCCAACCAGATCATTACTTCCATAGATTAGAAATCTGTCATTTCTTAAAAGTCTTTGACCTACATTGATTACTTCATCAAAGTGACTTGCAACAACGGTAGCAGCTGGTTTTTTGTCGGCAATCTCTTTTGCAAGGTTTGGACCTGCAAGACAGCCAACTCTTACAACTGAACTTTCTTCTACAATTACCTCACTCATCGTTTTCACATGATCACGAGAGAGAGGGTTTAGTCGTGTTACTTTATTGGATTCCTTAATGGAGATGTCTAATCCTTTTGTACCATGGATTAGAATGTGATATGGTCTTAGGTACGGGGATAATGTTTTGATCATATCCCGGAAGTTTGCAGATGGAACTACAGGAAATATGATGTCGCATTTATTGGCAACTTCCTCAATATCTGTGGTAAGGGTGATTCTGTCATTTAGCTTTTGGTTGGATGAAATTCTGGACGCCTGAATTTCAGAGACCTTCTCTACGGTTCTACCGTAAAGTAGTACGTCACTTTTTTCTGCCAGTATATTGGCAACAGCAGTTCCAAAACTACCCATGCCAATTACTCCAACCGGTTTGCTAAATAAACTTTTCAAGCCCATATCCTTCCATTCTATTATGGTAATAATATAATGTATTCATGTCCTGAATTTGGATTTTATCCTTACCTTTTTTCACCAAAGGTCTTCTGGCATGATACATTCCTACATTTTTGATTCCATGTAATATTGCATCATCTGCTTTTCTCGTGAGGTGCTCTGCAACACCTACCTTACCCTTCTTATTCAGTTTGAAAATTTTCTTTCTCAGCTTCTTGAATGCTTCCTTGAATTCTTCGTAATCCAATTCTAAATCCTCTTCAGGAAGCCTCAGGAGATTGTATAAATCTAGTTTGTCATTCTTCTTCTGGATTATCTTGAACGCCAAAAACGCCACTAAATGACTGGCAAATACCCGATTGTGAATATGATATTCTTCAACAATTCGCTTACCTAGAATCCTTACATATTCGTGTTCTCTCTGATGGTCAACAGTAACTTCTCCATCTGTGATAAAATAGTCTTTTGGATCAATGATGTTTCCGTTTGTGTCCAAACTATTACCTTCATCATCCACATAATTTCCAAGTACATCCATGCCTTTTCCAATGGCTACAGAAATATTGGATCCCTTGGTGAAGAACTTCAATAGGAAAGTCGCAATCTTGTAAGAGGTACTATATTCGTCGTTTTCTACGTAGTACCTTTCTTGTCCCTTGATCTTCAGGTAGTTGTTGATCAGGCTTGGTGCTTCAAGAGTGAAGTGGTAATTGATAACAACTGGGACTATAAATATCTTAGTTGCCTTTTCACCATCTTTCTGATAGTTTATTCTTTGCGCTTCAATAGTAGTACTAAGCAGACCCAATTTGAGCGCTTTCTCAATCATTCCCGATCTAGATCTTGTGCCTCCTGGGAAGAATAAACTATGACAGCCTTTTCTAAGAGCTTCAGTACTATACGTTTTCAGAGCTTCCAGGTAAACTGGGTTTTTCTTTCTTCTATCTACTTTATAAGCACCAAGGCTATTCATGAAATAAGCAAAAAGCCTAATATTGAATAGGTTTAATCCGGCCCCATAAATAAATGGCGGGAGTCCTAAAAATTGAATTACCCATCCAATCAGAATAGAATCCAAATTGCTAAAATGTGTAGGGACCATTACTACAGTTCCTTTCTTAGCCAGTTTTCTAATATGCTCCGGGTATCCTAAAATATGAATCTTGTCATCCAAATCTAGTTGTCTACTAAAGATGGATCTGAGACCTCCAACTCGTGCCGCGTTCAATAATCTTGCAAACCCTACAGTCACAAATGATCTAGCAAAACGATAAGAAGACTTCTTAAAGTTTCCTGCTATTTCATTTGCGTAGCGCATTACGATTTCCTTGAGAAGGTCCTGCTCAATTTTGTCTGCCTCTTCTTTTTGAAGGGATTGGGATTCTGCTAATCTGTGCTGTATTGTTTTCCAAAACGCACGATCGTCTTCAGGGTCTACTTTCCAGGGGTTGCCTTTTATTCTGAGCTTCTCCCTGTAAACCGTCATTTCCAACTCCTCTCTCAAGGATCTACCTCTCGATCTCTGAAGAACATTCTCAAGGCTGGTTTCAGCGACATCCTCGATGAACTCCTTTCTGTTCTTCGCCAACTGTACAATTGGCCATTCCTGCATGCTGGGGACTACTTCGGAATATTTGATCTTTTTGTTATTTCCCCTTCTACTCATATGTTGTTAATGTGAAAGCAGGCGCAATTTAATAATTTAGGCAATAACTAAATTTATTATTTTTTGAGTAATTAAGATTTCAATAACTCGTTTAATTCCTCAATGCTACCAAAAGACCTTGCAGATTTCACTGAATCGCGATTTATTGGGCCAAATATGTGAGGGAATGTTTGATTTCTTGATGGTGCAGCTTCATACTTTAATTCATGCTTAAGCTTGAAACTATCGATTTCCAGGAGAATAAAATTGCCCTCTTTTGGAAAATAAAGCTCAAAGGTTTCTGCAACCTGCTCTTTTCTGCTAGCATGAATAAATCCCTCAGAGCTCAGACTGTCATGAGAATATTCACTCTTTGAAGAATTCCAGTCTTCAGCTGAAGCGATATGATAAATTATATGTTCTTTCACTTGATTGACACAGTAGTTTCTATAATATCTAAAATACTCTTTTAAATTTTTTGAGATGGCTTTTAGGTACACTTTAGTGGTATGTTGTCCTTCATGTATCACTACAACATCGGAACCTAACCAGCCATAATAACCTAAAAATAGGCCTGATAGAAAAAAGATTAGTGCCCAAAATGGGTCAAATAGATTTCTTGTGATTACCAGAATTGCAAACGATCCAAGAAGGCCACCCATTATTAAAGGCATCAGTAACCGGTGATGATTAAATTCAATATGAGTTACATGTTCGTTCTCAAATCTCCATTTCTTCTTGCCATGAATAATATGAAGCCAGTGAGGTGTAAAATATGTGACATGCTTAGATTCTTCCTTTCCGGGAAGTTGACATTTTGCAATAGCGTTTTCCATCAACTATACAGAAATAATTCTCCTTGTCCAACCAAGACACACTCGCCTCCAACTTTCACTTCTGTGATTTCACTGCCATTTCCAGTAATGGTAATATGCAAATAACTTGGTCTTCCAATTTCAAAACCCTGCTCACTTACAAAATCTATTACGTTGTTAGTTTTTGGCATTAAATCGTAATTGTAAATGTAGCACCCAAGTGGTCCATTTGCGGAACCAGTGGCAGCATCTTCGATGATACCAGCTTCAGGAGCAAACATTCGTCCGTGTACATGGCATCCTTCAGTTTCGGAAGCCATTGTAAATGCATAGACGAATTTGATCCCAAGATTATTTTTAAGGGACTCCCAGATTTGGGTGTTGAAATTAATTTCTTGTACCGACTTTAAATCTTTAACTGGTATGATTACATACTCTACCCCACATGACACGGTTTGGATTGGTAAATCCATTAAGTCATTTGTTTCGAGATTTAGCATCTTGGCGAATTCCGCTCTGTTATCATAGGTCATTCCAAACTCAGGCAGAGGCTGAATCATATTGGTAAACATTGGGACTCCATTATCCAGATCCACAGCAGCTTTTATAGTTCCTACTTTTTGATCGATTAATAAGTTTAGTTTTACATCGTCATCTTTCACTTCTATATGTCTCACCATGTAAAAAGCTGATCCAATCGTTGGGTGACCAGCTGTAGGTAGCTCCATTGTTGGAGTGAAGATACGCATACTGAAATTGCTGTCTTGATTAACAGGATCCTGGATGAATACTGTTTCAGATAATTGAAGTTCTCGTGCTATTTTTTGCATCAATTCTTCCTTTACATACTGCCCTTCAGGGAAGACTGCTAGTTGATTACCACCAAACATGTTTTTAGTGAAAACGTCCAGAAGAAAATATTTTGCAGAGTTGGTCATACAATCTTGGATTCCAATTGTTGTAAGTATAAGATTTATATGAATTCTCTCCAAAATATTAAGTGTTAAGATCAACTTGTAGTCAATTGATTCAACTTATTATTGGAGCAAGGTTTGTATTATCACTAATTGAGTTAATATTGTGGCTAGCTCGCGCATATGGCAATGTCGTTAAAGGAAATACAGGCCCCTGTTGAAGCAGAGATGGTGGAATTCGAGAAGAAATTCCGGCAATCAATGAGAAGTAAAGTCCTTCTCCTTGATAAGATCACCTCCTATATTGTCAAGCGTAAAGGGAAGCAAATGAGGCCTTTGTTTGTATTTCTATCTTCTGGAGTTGCCGGTAATATTACTGAAGCCACTTACAGAGGAGCGGCACTTATCGAATTACTTCATACCGCTACCTTAGTTCATGATGATGTTGTGGACGATGCTCAATTCAGAAGAGGTTTTTTTAGCATCAATGCGCTTTGGAAGAATAAAATTGCAGTATTAGTTGGGGATTATCTTTTGAGTAAAGGATTGTTGTTGTCCTTGGATAATGATGATTTTGCTTTGTTAAAGATTGTTTCTGATGCTGTAAGAGAAATGAGTGAAGGAGAGCTTCTTCAAATGGAAAAAGCCAAGAAATTGGATATCACCGAAGAAGTCTATTATAATATCATTCGTCAAAAAACAGCTAGTCTAATTCAATCCTGCTGTAGGGTAGGGGCAGCTTCATCTGGAGCCGACGAGGATACCATCTCGAAGATGGGAGAGTTTGGCCTTAAAGTGGGAATGGCCTTCCAGATCAAAGATGATTTGTTTGATTATGGTCATGAAGAGATTGGCAAACCTACTGGTATTGATATACAGGAAAGGAAGATGACACTTCCGTTAATACACGCTCTTGAGCAAGCTGGATGGCAAGAAAAGAATCAAATTAAAAAAGCCATCAAACAAAGTGCTAAGAGCAAAAAGAAATTGAATGAAGTAATTGATTTCGTTAAAGCTTCTAAAGGAATTGATTATGCTATTTCAGTGATGAAGAGATATCATGAAGAAGCTTCTGAAATCCTAGATCAATTCCCGGACTCTGCGCATAAGCAATCTTTGGCATCTTTGGTTAACTTTACGATAGACCGAACGAAGTAGATCTTGCTTACACTTTCAATTATTCTAAAAAGGCTTCCATGGATTCTTTTGGTATTGGCTCTTATTTGGATATTCCTATCCTCTCAGGGAGTTTCGATAATACCTCAATCTACTGAATCAAAACACTCCATTATGCTTGAACGGGTTGAGCAACTTGGTAAATTGGAGCTGATAAAATATAATTTTCAGGAAATCACCGAACTCAAAAAGCTTTCAGCTGAACTTGATTTAAAGCTATTCAAAATAAAAGGAGGCCCAGATAGCAAGGCGGTATTGATTACAAAGGGGGAAGCTGTAGGCTGCATTGACCTTACAAAGATTCAACTGAGTGATATTTCACAAGAAGGTGATACCACATACATTAAGTTACCGGTACCTGAATTATGTTATTACAAAATTGATCTTCAGCAATCCCAAATCTACGATCTCGATCTTGGATATTTATCTGATCGAGAAAAAGCTGAGTTTATGGATGAACTGTATGGGAAAGCAGAAATCGAACTAAGAAACGCAGCTATAGAATCTGGAATTTTTGATGAGGTTAATCAAAATGCTCGTATACTTTTAGAGCCTTTATTGGAGTCAGTAGCAAATCAAAAAGTTTTGGTGCTTCCCTCAATGGGATTAGACTCGATTACTACTCAGCCAGTAATTCTTCAGTGATTTCGGTGAACTCCTCTTGCCATTTTTCATAAGCTTCACCAGTACCTGGTCCAGTAAATCCAGTATGTATGTGTCTCACATTTCCCTTTCTGTCTAAGAATATGGATGTTGGAAATGAAATGATTTGATTGAGCATTGGAAGAGTTTTGCTTGCTTCTTCTTTGTCTGAGGTGCCGGCAATTAAGAAGTCATATGGGACATTTAGTTTCTCCTTCATCTTTAGGACGCGCTTCTTTGCATAATTAAAATCAGGCTTGTTTTCATATGCAAGCCCAACAATCTCCAGTCCTCTTGATTGATTCTTTCTATACCAATCTGCGTAATAGATAGTCTCATCCATGCAATTAGGACACCAGGTTCCGAATATCTGCAGAATTACAACTTTGTTTTCAAACCTATTATCCTCAAGACTTACTAAAGTACTGTCAAGATCCGGGAAGGTAAATTCGATTTTGTCGTAACCAGGTTTGAGATAAGTTACTTCGAATGCGTCTCTAAGTTTGGCGTCCATGTCTTTTTTACCTGCCCAGGTTTCATATGTGTTCTTGCCATGCCAGAATTCCCCTCCTATAAGGCTATCGCCTTTTATTTTTGCAGTAAATAGGAATAGGTGTGTACCATCAAAAGCACTAAGCTTTACAGAATCGCCATCTACAACTCCTTCGAGAAACCGATAATCTCCTGTTTCAGTCAAAAAGGTGCCAGTAAGGTCATTGTCCTTCTGCTGGAATTTAGCGACAGCTGGATATTGTTTACCATCTTCCTCAAGAAACGTCACCTGGTATGTTCCAGAAGCATTTACTACTGGTTCATTACTGACTAGATCAAAACGCTGAGATTTGTTTAAGAAAGCCTTGAAGGGTAAGATGTGGTCCTCTGAATAATTCTTTTCATAAACACCTTCCAAACCAAACTCAGTGATTTTCGCTCGTATCTCAGTGTCAAAAATATTCATAGTGATTTTAATGGAATCTCCGCTCACGATCAGTTCATCTACTTTTAACCTCTCAGAATCATTGTGAATGACCATATAGGGTTGTTTGTTGATGCCTTTAATTTCAAAATTGAATGGAAGTACTTTGCCTTGCTGGAATATCTGTCCCTGATATATGCCAGATTTCAAAGTGTTTGTTTGTTGTGTAGACTCAGCACAGCTGAAAAGAATGATCAACAACAAAGGGAAGTATCTCATGATTGCCGGTGAATTGAATTGTTATATAGGTAAAACAAAACGCCAATATAGTGAAATGGTTTTTAGCTGAGACCAAATTGTCGGATTGAAGATATTAATGATTGAAATTAAATTCAGAAATTAACTTTTTACCTTCTTTTTATATCCTACCATATCACAGTGTTTTAAACCGTGTGCCTTCAGCACCTCAAGTGATTTCCGACTTACAATCAACATGTTTCCCTTCAAGCCAAAATCATTCTTGAATGCGGTCCCATTGATTTCCAGCCATCTAAATTCAGGGACATCAGATTCAGGATACAAATCTAAAATGGAGGGACTCATTGTTATTTGCGCTTCCCTTATACGAAATCCGTTGAGTAGATTTTTTGTTAATTCGGCTGCTGCACTTTGTGTAATTAAAAATACCGGGTATGATTCGATCAGACAGTCTCCCAGCCAACCGGTAAAAACATATTCCAGATACTCGACCTTTGGAGGTCGTACACCTTTGTCGATTACAGAGCCTTCCCCTACTTCACCAGCGACTTCAGGTTCTAGTTGATAAAACTCACTCATATTAATAAAAACTGTGCCGATTAACCGGCATGAATTTAGTAATTAATCCCTTTCAAATCAAGGATTTGTGTCGCAACCAACTGTAGGAGTGTGCATTTTTCTTCACCCATTCAACTGCGGTTTTGGATCATTCAACCAGAGAATAGGTGAGTTCACCGAATTGCTTCATTCTGTTGAAAAAAATTACTATATCTTGGTAACATGATTGATCAAGTAGACGCCCGTCTACAGAATTGATCAAATCGTAAGACAGATGGTTGATGAATAGTAAAAAGGGCCCGTAAATTACTGGCCCTTTTTTACGTTTAAGCCTTTCTTGTCTTAACAATGCCTTTTATTTTTCTGGGAGTGTAAATGTTCTATTTTTACGGCAAAATTTGAATATATGAGCAGCATTGACTGGAAAACAGTAAAAGAATACGAAGATATAACCTATAAAAAATGTGATGGAGTAGCCCGAATTGCATTCAATCGACCAAATGTGAGAAATGCATTTCGTCCAAAAACTGTAGGAGAACTATACGAAGCATTTTTGGATGCCAGGGAAGATACTTCAATCGGAGTAGTTTTATTTTCTGCGGAAGGGCCATCTACAAAGGATGGTGTTTATTCATTTTGTAGTGGGGGAGATCAAAGAACAAGAGGTCATCAGGGATATGTGGATGATGACGGAATGCCTCGTTTGAACATTCTGGAAGTTCAACGCTTAATTAGATTCATGCCAAAAGCCGTGATCTGTGTGGTGCCTGGTTGGGCTGTTGGTGGTGGACATAGTCTTCATGTAGTATGCGACATGACGTTAGCAAGTAAAGAACATGCGATATTCAAGCAAACTGACGCTGATGTCACCAGCTTTGATGGTGGATATGGATCTGCGTATTTGGCTAAAATGGTTGGTCAAAAGCGAGCAAGAGAAATATTTTTTCTAGGAAGAAATTATTCTGCTCAGGAAGCTTTTGAAATGGGTATGGTGAATGCAGTGATTCCACACGATGAGTTAGAGGATACTGCTTACCAATGGGCGCAGGAAATATTGGCTAAAAGCCCAACTTCTATTAAGATGTTGAAATTTGCATTTAACCTAACAGATGACGGAATGGTAGGTCAGCAAGTATTTGCCGGTGAAGCTACCAGACTTGCTTATATGACTGACGAAGCAAAAGAAGGAAGAAACGCATTTCTTGAGAAAAGAAAGCCTAATTTCAAAGACATAAAATGGATTCCTTGATCCAATAAATAAAGGTTCCTGATTTCTGTTTTCTTACTATGAAATCAGGAACCTTTCAATCATTCCCCTGGCTGATAAGTCTTCTTAGCTCTTGATTCAACGTCTTCTCTATAGAATGCTACATCTTTAAAAATAGCTTTTCGATAATTTTGAACCTGATCATCGAAATGAGGTGAATTAGGGTCTCCGCTTTGTCCTCCAGCCAGTAAACTTTTGGCTTTCAATTTCTCTCCAAACTCAACAACAGCCACAAAACTATTTCCATGAGTTCCATATATCTTTTTGGAACCATTGTATGATCCTGCACCAAAAGATGCTAAAGCGCCCCATCTCGCAGAAGCCATTCCTACTGCAACACTTGGTTTATCATCATTGAAATCTTGTTTGATTTCTCCATCAATTCTTTGATACCTGTTGATGTCTCCCCATGGAGTTTTCCAGGTTCCAAAATCTTCATTAAGCTGACGAATAGTAGATTTAAAAATAGCTAGTTTCTCATCTTCAGGAGAAGCAGTGCCGAAATATTGGATTCTTTCCATTCTGCTTAAAGATTTATCGAGTTTGGTATTATTGACCATATTTACTCCGTAGAAATGAGCTAATGACATTGGAACCGAATTCTCTGAGACTTTAAAATCCCAGTTTCGTAAAGAATCAATGGCTTCTTTAATCTCAGAATCCGGACTACTATCGAATGCGGCGATCAAACCAGGAATTAATGTTTCAAACCCTGTTAGATATGGATCATATGCTGTCTCAATTAAACTTTCTAGTGTAAAGTCTTTTCTCTCTGTTAACAACCTGACTGCATGCACGCCCCTAAAGTTTTCTCGGTTTAATGACATGTATCTTGGATAATCTTCAACCTTTGGGCTATTGTCTCCGGCAGCTGTGAAAGGAGTTGAATTGCAGTTTTGTATCCATCCATTCGCTGGGTTTAAAAGAGTAATACATTCATCAACGTTGTGTAACCCATTCCAGTCGGTGGCTGGATTACTTCCGTCTACTGGTTTTGTATAATCAAACTGGACATCTCTTTTGGGGATAAAGTTTCCATGATAGTATGCGATATTTCCTTCAGCGTCTGCGAATACGGTGTTGTTTGATGAGTTTGTTCTGGTATTCATCATTTGACGAAACTCATCGTGATTTTTAAGTTTAGTTCTGGTATAAGATTGTGAAAGAGCTTTTACAGGTTCCCACATCAAGCTAGTTGCTACCCATTTATCATCGATCATATGTGTTATAGGGCCATGATGAGTTCTATATGTAGGGAAAGTTCTGGATTTTATTTCTCCATTGTCTACATATAGGAGTTCAACTGAATCAATCACGACATCTCTTACCTCCTCTCCATATTGATAGCTGATTTTGCCATTTTCTTCAATGATAGTTTCTTTAAACTCATCAATTACATCCGTATAAGTGGAGGTATGCATCCATCCGGTTTTTTCATTAAATCCTTGATAAACAAATAACTGTCCCCAAGTAACCGCACCATATGCATTAAGTCCTTCTTCACTAACGGCGTGCACTTCACCTCTAAAAAAGAAGGAAGTATGAGGGTTAATTAAAAGCATTGCATTCCCAGACTTGGTTCTGCTCCCTGCAATCGCAAAACCATTGGATCCAACTGGCTCAAGATTAGGGTCACGATGGACGAGACCATTTCCATATTCATTAAGTGCCAGGGAGGATCGATTTTCGTAAAAGGCTTTTATTCTTTCGGTTGAAACTCTCTCTATATCGCCACCAATGGAGCCTTCACTAAAGTACATTGGCATCCATGGTTCAAATCTGGAAAGAAGTTTTGGTTTTACTTCCGGATGGGTATGTAAGTAGTAGTTGATGCCATCTGCAAAAGCATTACATAATTCTTTTAACCATTCAGGGCTACTTTCATAATTCTTAATTGCTTCTTCTTTACTCATGAACAATCTGGCCCTCAGATCACTGTATAGAGCACTTTCTCCCTCTACCTCTGCAAGTCTGCCAATGGCCCAGATATAATTACGTTCTACTCTGTTGAAATCATCCTCGCACTGAGCGTATAATAGACCAAATACTGCATCAGCATCTGTCTTTCCATAGACATGTGGTACACCGTAATCATCTCTGATTATTTCTATGTTTTTGGCTTGGTTTTCCCACCGCGCAACTTCCGGGTTGTCTTTTGGAGTAGCGCAAGATAGTGCGAATAAAGAGATTAGGATTAATGCTCTGTTCATTAAAGTAAGGTTTGGGTTTAAGCATCTAAAATAGCAAACTCCAAACAAATAGAATGTACAGACGCAACCAATTTCTCAGACAAATACGTCTAGGGTTTATACTATTATTAGGTTGGTGTATTTGATTAAGGGTGCTCCAGAAATGGTTACAACAAAAAAACTGGAGCACTATCCTTCCCAATTACCAAAAATCCAGTTTCCTGGAGTGTCTGGTTTACTGGATACAAAAAAGTCTTTAACAGCCTGGATCAATTCTTTTTTCGAAATTACTTCATCGTGATTACTGTCAAGCATCACAAAGCTCTTCGCTGAATACTTCACATCAATTCCATAAATCGTGAACATATCTGTGTATTCCTCAATTTCAATTAATCCGTCTTTATTTTGATCGTACAAATCAAAAACGTACCTAACGGTTATTTGAATTAACTTTTTCAATAACTCCACATTTCTTGCAGAGATAATCTCCATGTCAAAATATGTAAGCCAGTCTTCAAGAAGAATAGGTTCACCTGGTTGTTTATGCAGGTCATTGATCAGATAATTGTAGAGTTCCTGAGAACGCTCCATAATGTATTTATGATCATCAGAACCATGTGTGATACTTAGATTGATGCAGATGTTTTCGCCAATACCTTCAAAATCATCTTGCTGAAGGCGACCATTTTTATTGTTATCCAGTATGTTAAAAAAGTGGGTAAGCTTTTTTTCCTGAATGGGTTTAAGCATAGTAGATTGAAAATTTAGGGGGTTAAGATAATATTTTTTGAAGTATTGTGACTGCTTAATTCAATTTTTTCTGACTGTTAGTCCTCTCCAAACCTCTTCAATTTGAATTCAATTATTAGCTTTTGAAAGCATTTAGTAAGCAACAAAGTTATTAGAAATTCCGTATTATTTAATAAGAGATTTAGCCTCTCAATTATCTTTTAACCATCAAAAACCATTTGTCTATGATTGGAGGAGCAGGATTCAGCAAGCTTGCTGAGGTAATCAATAAGAATAATCGAAATCTATTAAAACGGGACGAACCTTTTGATAAAATCAGGTCCAACCCCTTTACCAAAAAAGTAAACTGGAATATCAGAATATCCAGAAAGCTTTTTGAAAAACTGGAGTCTATAAAAAAGAATAAAGCAGATCTTGGCAGAGGATTACGAATTGGATTACGTCTTTTTGTAATTCTTTTTTTGGTATTCTTTCTGATGCATTACTTTGTTCGATTCTAAAATGAATCAAATGAAAGAGAGACTTGCTGACTCGATGTTATTTGGAACAGATTACTTGAAAAATCCAGGATTAATTCGGCCCAATGGTCATCCATTTCCCATCTTAGGATTATGGACTGATCTGAATCAGAGTTCAGTTTGAAAGTACCGTTGAAGGCAGGATTACTATTTCGAAACTTGATCAGCTTTATCAAATCCTTTACTATAGGTTTTTCAAGCTCTAATAGGATTTCATCTTCCGAGTAGTAATGGCGGTTGATATCTCTCCCAACTTTGGTTTCCTCAAGTAGCTTCATGTCATTTTCTCCAGCAAACAGTCCAACATAGTATACCTGCGGAGTTCCCGGGCTGAAGAATTGGATGGCTCTTGCGATAATGTAATCTCTATTGTTCCTTCCAAGTGCATCATAGTAAGTACAATTAACTTGGTACAAGTCCAGGTTTGATGCCGCTTCTCCGGTGGCCTTTCTACTTTGCCCTTGGGACTTTTCATGAATTGATTCAACTAGATCGTCTATTTCCTTATCTGGAATGATACCTGGCAAATCACCTTTTGGTCCTATGTCAATTACTCCAATACCATCGTGTGTATCTAGTACCGTAACACAATTTCTAGGGCTGATTTCTAGCCATGACTTGAGCCCATTGGTGTTTCCAGTATATAGTGTGTGAAGAATTAAAGGAGGTAATGCAAAATCATATACATAATCAACTTTCTTCGCTATTTCAATTTGATCCTGGAAGTATGAATGGATTTCAACCAATACTTCCATGCCTCTGTTTTTTGCTTTCTGGGTAAATTCATCAATGAACTTATAGGTCTCATCAATCATGAAGCAGGAAGTACCAATTTTTTTGATCGCATAACCAGCGGCATCTAACCTAATTGATTTCAATCCATTCTGAGCGAACAGATCCAGCAAGGATTCGAGATACCGAACTCCATTTGGATCTTTGACGTTGATATCCATCTGCTCGCTTGTGAAGGTAGTCCAGAAAATTCCTGTGTCGCCGTTATTGAATGTTTTTACCGTAAAAGGAGAACCAGGTCTTGGTCTGTATATCTTAGCGATTTCTTCCTGAGCATTGTTATCATCAAAAAAGTCACTGTACTTCAAAAACAGATTATAGTATTCAGACTTCTCACCATTTTCAAGGACGTCTTGAAACTCTTTAGATTTAGAAGAAACATGATTTACAATAATGTCTCCCATCAAATCAAAGTTTTTGCTAAGGGATTTAATGTCTTCCCAAACACCTAATGAAGGGTCAACTGATGTGTGATCGATTGGATCATAACCAGCGTCAGCACCATCTATGGGATAATAAAATGGCAGCAAGTGAACGCCACCCTGAAAGATGTTTTTTAGTGGATTATTGAGGAGATATGATAATTGTCTAATTCCAAGTCCGGAATTGTACTGTGATAACCTATTTACATAGGTTATCAACTGTACCAAGTTCTTCATTTTACTACATTTGATCAAATATTATAAATAATTCTCATAGAACAAGGTTTTTGACCATGCGTTTTTGAGAATCTAATAATCGAAACGTTTGCATTTTTTAATTTAGAACGATTCTAAATTAAATGTTGAATAGTACTATTTAAATATTATCTTCCTGGAAGTGGTACATAGGAGTTGTCTCCTGGAACTCTCGGAAAATCTTTGTTTTCCCATCTTGTTTTAGCTTCTTCAATTTTCTCTTTACTGGAAGCAACAAAATTCCAATAGATGTGTCTCTCTTCCATTGCTTCACCACCGAAGAGCAGTAGGTGCGTATCTTTTTTAACCACGATCTTACAAACACCTTCTACTTTTGAAACAAGCATATTGCCTTTGGGAATTTCCTCACCACATGCATCAATGGATCCTTCTACAATACAGATACCTATTTCACCCTCCAGATTTCCTTTTATATCCAATACGTAATCTTCACTAGTTTTTACTTCAACCATAAACTGTGGTGACAAGTACGGAACTGGTGAAGTCTTCCCATAACCGGTACCACATATCAGCACAAATGAAGCTGCCCCATCCTCCCATGAAGGCAATTTGTCTCTTTCGATATGATGAAATTCTGGAGTCATTTCCTCATGTGATTCCGGTAAAGCAATCCAGATTTGATAACCATGAGTTATCATTTTTCTCCCATCACGAAGTGCAGATGGAGTTCTCTCAGTGTGAGTTACACCACTACCAGCAACCATCAAATTCACAGATCCAGGAGTAATGACCTGGTGACTTCCAATGCTGTCTTCATGCAAAATCTCACCTTGCAACAAATAAGTAAGCGTACTTAATCCTATATGTGGATGTTGATCTACATCCATATAATGTCCAGGCCCTACTTCAGTTGGCCCCATATGGTCTATGAAAATAAAAGGACCCACCATTCTCTTTTTACGAAAAGGTAAAATTCTTCCAACCAGAAAATCACCGATATCTCTGGAGCGCTCTTCTATAATTAGATCTGTATTTGACATTTTTGTAGGGAGTTAGTAAATGGTTTTGCTAGCTTAATGAAAATTATTTAAAAATTGTTCAAACTAAATTCACTAAACACCGTTTAGTAAAATGAACAGTGTTTATTATCTTTGTAATAATGGGTATAGCTGAGCGTAAAGAAAGAGAAAGAGAAGAACTGAAAGAGAAGATCATTAAAGGATCAACAGAACTCTTTTTGGAGCATGGGATAGAAGGGACCAGTATCAGAATGATAGCTGACAAGATTGAATATAGTCCAGCTACAATATATCTGCACTTTAAAGATAAAAACGAATTGTTCTATGTGATAATGGAACGGGCATTTGGCTTGTTTTTCGAGTATTTTTCAAGAGTTCTTCCTATTAAGGATCCAATGGAGAGGCTTCATAAACTAGGTGATGTTTATCTGAAGTTTGCTGAAGAGAATCCATTCTATTATGATCTAATGTTTGTCATAAGAGCTCCAATGGATCACACAAAAGACGATTGGGATAGTGGAACAAGAAGTCATGCAGTATTGACTAATACGGTTCAGGAATGTATTGATGAAGGATATTTCAAAGGACACAATCCCGAAGGATTATCATTAACAATATGGTCAACAGTTCATGGACTAGCAACTTTACGATTGAGAGGTAGGCTGGGAATGTACGATGAGAAATCAGTGCAGGAAATGATGTCAAGTGCTTTAAACTCATTGAATACTATGCTCGAAAGGGCGTAGCTATTTTTTTTGCCTTTTAACTAAACAGTGTTTATTAAATATTCATAGTTAAAATATAAATCAGTAATCAACGAATCATGTATAGATTAATTTTAATTTTGACGAGTGCTTTATTGACAGGATTGTCACTATCAGCACAATCGGTTCTGGATCAATATGTGGCTGAAGGATTGAAAAATAATCAACAGCTGTTCCAGGAAAAGCTAGCAGTGGAGACTTCTCAGCTAGAGCTTTCACAGGCTAAAGGCTTCTATATGCCATCAGTAAGTTTTGAGGCATCTTATACACTTGCAAATGGTGGACGGGGAATTCAGTTTCCTGTTGGGGATTTACTTAATCCTGTTTACGGCACACTGAATCAATTGACAGATTCTGATCAGTTCCCAACAATCGAGAATGTAAATGAGCAATTTCTTCCAAATGACTTTCATGAAACTAAAATCAGGGTTATTCAGCCGTTGCTGAATAGTGATATCCATTATAACAAATTGATTCAAGAAAGTTTGGTGAAGGTTGCTTTAGCCAGTGAGGAAACATATAAGCAAGAGTTAACCAAAGAAATCAAAGTTGCATATTACTCTTACTTGCAGGCATATGAGGCAATCAAAATATACAATGCCAATGAGCAGTCGCTCAAGGAGTTAGTCAGATTTAATCAAAAACGATTCGAAGCAGATCAGATCACCAAAGACGAAGTTTATCGATCTGAATTTGAGTTACAACAGTTGATCGCCGATAGGTCACAGATGATATCAAGTCTTGAGACATCAAAAGCCTACTTTAATTTTTTATTGAATCGTTCATATGATTCTGAGATAGAAATTGACCAGAGCATTTTACTGGTTGAGGAAATGAATGATATCTCAATTGTTAATGCCATCTCTCAAAGACCGGAAATGCTAAAAATTGAGGCAGCACAAGAGGCACAACAACTTGATGTGAGAAGATCGAATTCTGATAGATTCTTACCTCAAATTAATGCTGTAGCGGATCTTGGTTATCAGGGATTCGGTTATGAATTCAATAGCGATCAGGATTTTTGGTTAGTAAACCTGAGTTTGAGTTGGAATATTTTTTCCGGATTCCAAAAGAATCAGTCAACACAGATTTCAAAAATCAAATTACAAGCTCTTGAAAGCCAGCAGCAGCAATTGAATAGCCAGATATCACTTGAGGTGGTTAGAGCCAAAAGCAATTTTGAAGCTTCCAAAAATACTTACCTGGCAAAGCAAAGAGCTCAGATTGCCTCTCAGAAGAATTATGATATTACAAGTAGCAGATACAGAGCTGGACAAGCTCTATTGGTAGAATATGTAGATGCTCAATCATCAAACATTTCAGCACAATTGGATACAGCCCTTTCAAAATACCAGGTCTTATCAAACCAGGCAATTCTGGAAAGATCATTAGCCATCAAATAATTAAAGCATTAAAAAATCAAATTATAAATCATGAAAAAGTTATCAGTTTTTACAGTAATGATTGCATTAGCTCTTGTATCATGCAAACAAGACTATACATCAAATGAGGAAAGTAATACCTCTGTAAAAAAAGCCAAAGTAGTCCAACTGGAACCAACTGCTGAGGCAATTCCGGTCTATGCAGCGGGAAAGATTCAATCTTTGGAAAGTATGAAGCTTTCTTTCAAGACAGGTGGGATAATCAGGACGCTTCATGCAAGTCCGGGTGAGTATGTTCGTCAAGGACAATTATTAGCATCATTGGATCTTGCTGAAATAAACGCGCAAGTAGCTCAGGCAAAATCCAATGTGGAGAAGCTAGAAAGAGACCTGAATAGGTTCCGAAAACTATATGCAGACTCAGCAGCCACACTTCAGTCGGTTCAGGATATTGAAACTGGATTAGAGGTGGCACAGGCAGGATTGCAAATAGCTCAGTTCAATCAAAAATATAGTCAGATCATTGCTCCTCATTCTGGTAAAATTCAATCCAAAATGAGTGAAGAGAATGAATTGGTATCTCCAGGTCAACCAATCTACACTTTAGGAACTACAGAAGGTGTAAGTCTCAATGTTGGATTAGCAGATAGAGATGTAGTTAAACTGAGACTAGGAGATGAAGCAACAATCACATTTGATGCTTTTCCAGGTGAAAAGGCTGAAGCTAAAGTAACAGAAATTGCAGGTGAGGGTCATCCTGTCACAGGAACATTCCAGGTAGAGCTTACCATATTGAATTTCCCATATGAATTGAAGCCTGGTTTTTTTGCAAGAGCAACGATTAAACCAGGTGAACAAAAGCCATATTTCAAAGTACCAATGCATGCTATTGTTGAAGGTCTTGATCAGCAAGTTGCAGTCTTTATTCCTTCTGAAAATAAAGTAAGAAGAGTGGTGTTGTCACCGAAACATATTGGTGAGGACTTCTTTACAGTGGAAGCAGAATCTTCAAACGAATTAGCGGTGATTACAGATGGTGCCTCTTATCTATCGGAAGGCGATTATTTTGAAACTATAAACGAGTAAGGTTATGCAACTCCCAAAATTAGCACTCAAAAATTATCAGTTCGTGCTTGTTCTGATAGCCATGGCCACTTATATAGGGATATCGGCTATTCAAAACATGCCAAGAAATGAGGATCCCAATCCAAAGTTTCCGATTTACAATATTGTTGCTGTTTACCCAGGTGCTAGCCCGGAAGATGTGGAAGAACTAGTAGTAAATCCTTTGGAAGAGGCCGTTGATCAGTTGGATGATATTTTGCATATCACCACCATTATTGAAGAGGGATTAGCAGTTATACAGGTTGAAGCAGAATTCGGGATTGATATTGATGATAAGTACGATGAGATTCTTAGAGAAGTCAAAAATGAGGAGCCAGACTTACCAGATGATCTTTATTCATTGGAAGTCTCCCAATTTGAACCGAACAAACTCGTAAAAATTCAACAAATTGCTCTTTCTGCCCCTGACAAAAGTTTCAGAGAAATAGAGCAGGTTGGTGAAGATCTGGAGAAGCGGCTGGAAAAAATCAAAGGGGTGGATGATGCAGAGTTGGTTGCTTACCCGGAGGAATTGATCAAAGTGGAGGTCGACCTTCAAAGGATGGCAGCTTATAACATTTCAATAAATCAATTGAATGGAATTCTCACTTCTCAAAATTTAAATATTCCGGCAGGAGATCTTGCGGCAGGTGTTAAGTTGTTTAGTGTGAAGTCTTCAGGTAGTTTTAATAGTCTGGAGGAGCTCAAGGATATTGTAATTAGCAGTACTGGAAATCATATTGTTTATTTAAGAGATATAGCTGATGTAAAATTTGATTATCAAGAAGATAACTGGATCGGAAGATTCAATGGTGAAAGAGCCATTTTTATTACAATCACGCAACGTACCGGAAATAACCTGGTCGCAGTTGGCAAGACAATCCAATCTGAATTAGAACAGTTTCAAAAAACTCTTCCAAACGGATATTCAGTCAACACAGTATTTGAACAAGGATCAGCTGTAGAAGCGAGGATAAATGGGTTTTTCTGGAACTTAATACAAGGGGTTCTTCTAGTTGGAGTGATCATATTATTATTCCTTGGATTACGTCCATCATTAATTATTATGACAGTAATTCCGCTATCAATCGTAATTGGAATCGGGATATTGGATATGGCTGATTATGCATTGCAGCAGATATCAATAGCGGCACTGGTAATTGCACTTGGACTCTTGGTAGATAATGGAATTGTGGTAGTTGAAAACATTCAGAGATATCTGAAGCAAGGCCTCAATCTCAAAGAAGCAGCAGTAAAAGGGACTTCCGAGGTGGGTTATGCAATCATTAGTTCAACTGCCACGACCGTATTTGCATTCTTTCCTCTTGTGTTTATGCAAAGTGGTCCAGGTGAATTTTTAAGGTCTCTACCTCTCACAGTAATTTTCGTCTTATTGGTATCACTGATTCTGGCAATGACACTTACACCAATGGTCTCTGGCAAATTACTGAAATCCAATAGCAGAGCAAAATTCCAATTTGTTGACAAAAGTATAGGCCAGTTCATTTCAAAAATCTACGAGCCGGTTCTGAAGTTTTCTCTAAAACGAGGATGGGTAATAGTGACTGTTGGAGTGGTTCTTCTAATTGGAAGTGTTTCGCTATTTCCAAGTATCGGCGTTACATTCTTCCCAACAGCTGATAAACCATTACTACTGATTGAAGTTGAAGCTCCAAGAGGAAGTAGCCTGGAAAGAACAGATAAGGCAGTGACTTTCGTGGAAGATGTATTAAGTGATTTTGATTATGTTGATTCCTATACGTCAAACATTGGTCATGGTAATCCAACAATTTACTACAACAGGGCAGGAGAGAATTTCAAGAAGTATTTCGGACAGCTCCTGGTGAAATTTGATGAATGGGATGCACAGCAGTTTTATCAAACGCTTGCTAGCCTCAGAAAAGAATTTTCCAAATACCCTGATGCGAGAATTACATTTCAGGAATTGAAAAATGGACCACCAGTAGAGGCTCCAATTGAAGTCCGGTTGATAGGAGATGACTTAAATAAAATGAGAGCAGTGTCGCTGCAAGTGGAAAGTATCATGGAAGAAACAAATGGTGTAATTGATATTTTCAATCCATTAAAATCAAGTAAAACAGATCTTAAAGTAGCGATTGATAGAGATAAAGCTGGTATGTATGGTGTTCCTCTTGTGGGTATTGATCAGGTGATGAGAGTAGGAGTAGATGGACTAACGATTGATGAGGTTTCAGTAAACCAAAAAGATTTTGACTTGATGGTTCAGGCAAATATTAATGCTGAGAGTGTTCCCGAATTAGCTAAAATTCAATTTGCAAATAGACAAGGACAGCATGTACCATTAATGCATATGGCACAACTGAAGTTTCAACCTGCGGTATCTGAAATTAGACATTATGATACTGATAGAAGCACATCCATTACAGCGAGTGTTTCGAATCTGGATCAAGCAATCGCAAAGACTCAATTGATTATGAATGGAATTGATGAATTGGAGTTTCCTGAAGGAATTACATATGAGTTTGGTGGCGAGTATGAAAGTCAGCAGGAGTCCTTTGGAGATCTTGGTTTGCTCTTGATATTGGCGATGTTGGGAATCTTTGCAATTCTGGTATTACAGTTCAGGTCATTTACTCAACCTCTAATTGTTTTTGCTTCAATACCATTAGCAATTACTGGTTCTTTTGTCGCTTTGTATATAACGGGATGGTCTTTCTCTTTTTTCGCTTTTGTCGGATTTATAAGTCTTGTTGGAATTGTGGTCAACAACTCAATCATTCTGGTTGACTACACAAATCAGTTGATCCGATCAGGAAAAGAGAAATATGAGGCAATTCTTGAAGCCAGTAAAACAAGGTTTACTCCAATTATTCTCACTACTGTGACAACAATTTTAGGCCTGGTTCCTCTGACTTTTCAAGGAACGAATTTGTGGTCTCCATTGGGTTGGACAATCATTGGAGGAATGATTTCATCAACAGTGCTGACATTATTTGTGGTGCCGGTTCTTTACCAGTGGTTTACAAAAACAAGCACAGTAGTCGTTGATTAGTTGTGGATGAGTCGGGTGTGGTAACCCGGCTCTTTTCTACAAAGTATTATAGTATTCAGCGACCTTAATTAATTGATCTTCATCACTCAATCTCAATTTGTTTTCTCTTACATATGAAGTGATCACATCGGATTTAGATCCAAATAAATCCAGTTTTTTCTTCTTGTTTCCATGTATTTCTTCTGCTACTCCGTCAATGACGAGGTAGAATAATTCGAACTTTTCAATAGAACTTGCCTTGGTGTTAGCGACCAAAGTAGGGGAGGTAGAACCCCTCAGAGACGTTACCAGGGTCCTTTTTAGTAAAATTGCATCACCTTCCACAAGAATTTCAAAGAATCCCGGAGTTACTTCTTTATCGAATTTGTAGGTGGATTTATTCAAGAATTTAACTGATTGGAAAACTTGGGTATTATACCATTCGAAGAACTCAATTCTATCTCCACTGATAACTCTAATTTCTCTGCCAATAATAATCTCGACTTGATTTCTGACTAACTCATATCGGATGAAGTAGCCTCTGAGAAGGTTTCCGTTTTTGAGTTTTACGTTACCAGCCTGCCATTCTTCAGTGTAATAATGCTTTCCCATGGAGGTTGCTTTTGGAAGCGATATCCGAAGGTCTTCTTGTTGGTTCTTTTCAGGGTCCGCGAAAAATGGATTGATTTCTTTGACTTGGCCAAAGAGGGACAGGCTAACCAACGCTAGTAAGCAGGTAAGGTTGAATTTCATTGTTCAAGAGTTTTTTGACGTTGTTAAAACTCTTTAACGAAAAACATGGGAAAAGTTTATTCTACAGCGTAAGTATCTGAGTTTTCTACCGGACTTGAATGATTTAGAATTTGCTTGGAGCAGCTATTGATGTTGGCAATAATAAACGTGGCGATCAGTATTGCCCAAAGGCTCTTGTTTGTCTTCTTCATAGCAAGGTAATTTTGGTGGCAGTCTTTGAAAGTAGTTAATTTTGTTGAGAAATCCTAACGCTTAAAATCGAAATCAGGTCTTCATAACAATTTCGTAAACCAGAATGTTTCCTCCTGAGGAGTGGGTAGTTAAAATTGTTTCTTCCTTTAGATTTCGTTAGCTTATGAGGAATTTGGAACTAGAGACTCCCCATCATCTTACTTGAATATGAGATATAGTTGCTTCAAAACTTTTGTGACCTTGGTTATAGGAATACTCCTTTCTATCAATGGTTTTAGCAAATCATCTCAGTTATACCAAAAAGACAAGGTAACAGTATTGCAGGTCGATTCGGTTAGTTCATTAAAGGACGTGTTGGATCAACAATTTGTAGCCCCAAACCAAATTGCAGGGCTTCTAAATAGAAATCAATCAAGTGCAATATGGATCAAATTCACAGTAAAGCCAGAGATATCAGATATCTACGTTTTTGATTTTATTCGCAAGGATTTTGTGGATATGTATGTGTTTAGCGGAGATGAGTTTTTAGGGTCATATCGTACAGGTTATATGTTGCCAGCTTCTCAAAAAGATATGGCGAGATGGAATACTATTGATCTGGTTTTGGAGGGGGATAGAGAATACACCTTTCTTGTTAAGTCCATTAATACCATAAACGAGCCAGATTTAGACCTCAACATTACAACTAAATTAGACTGGCAAGAGAAAATGCTATGGATACTTATTCCCAACATTGGCTTTCTTGCTATTCTTTTGATAATGTCAGTTTACACGTTGTTATTTTACTTTCAAAGTAGGATAAAAGCGTACTTTCATTTTTCGATGTATTTGCTCACTGTATTCACGCTATTTGTGTTTATTAGTGAAGTTCTCAGGGATTACATTCTTCCAGAGAATCCATTTCTTACTCTTTTTAGCCTCTCTGCTCTTCTAGTCACCCCCTATTTCTATTTCCAGTTCATGCAAAGTTTTCTGGATACTCCGAAAATGATCCCAAGGTGGAACGGTAAATTCAAGCTCCTAGTCCAGTTTGATGTAGTTTTTGTTGCTGCGCTGACCCTATATTTCGCAATCACAGGAGATTATTACCTATATCAGGATGCAGTAAGGATTGTAATTCTAATCAATGTGATCTGTGGATTTATTATCCTGACAATGGTTTGGTTCAAGAGAAATGAACTAGTGGTTTACTTTATTGTCGGTTCCGCATTGATGTTTGTAGGAGGTGTTATTGATATCATGATTTGGAGGAATAATGACCAGTTAGGAGATGTGGCGCGAATTGGATTCATTGTTGAAATACTGTTCTTCTCGCTTGGTCTCGCAAGAAAAACTCAATTAATAGAAGAAGAAAAGAGTGAAGTTCAAAATGCACTAGTTGATCAATTACAAATCAATGAACAGCTAATCAACGAACAAAAAACGCAACTTGAATCTCAGGTAGCAGCAAGAACAAAAGAACTTACTGTTGCCAAAGAAGAGGCGGAGCATAATGCAAATGCTAAAGTTGAATTCCTCTCAGTTATGAGTCACGAAATCAGGACTCCAATGAACGCCATAGTTGGACTGACTCATATGTTGTCCGGCAAGAATATTGATGAAGAGGGTCAGGAGAATTTAAAGACCCTGAAATATTCTGTTGATAATCTCATGTTGCTAATCAACAACATTCTGGATTATAATAAAATCAGTTCAGGAAATGTCACTCTGGAGGCTATTGATTTTGACCTTAGAAAGATAATTGATAGCATCACGCATCTTTTTAAGTCTAAAGCGGATTCAAAAGGGCTAGATTTTGTTTTGGATATTGATGAATTGCCTTCTGGGGTGAATGGTGATCCGTTTAGATTGTCTCAAGTAGTAAACAACTTTTTAAGCAACGCCATCAAATTCACCGACAAAGGAAGTATTCGCCTCGCTGTAAAGGTGAAATCAGAGACTGATGATAAACTTAAGGTGTTATTTGAGATTCAGGACACAGGTGTAGGTGTACCAAAGGATAAAAGAGAGTCCATATTTAATTCTTTTACCCAAGCTAGTTCAGATACTACCAGAAAGTTTGGTGGTACAGGTCTGGGATTATCAATTTCCAAGGAATTGGTGAATATGATGGGTAGTGAGATCATCCTACAAAGCGAAATAGATCAGGGTAGTAAATTTTCCTTTGAGCTTGAATTTCTAAAAATTGAGAATTTGGAGTCCAAAGATCTGGGAACAACTGATGTTCAATATTTAAATACAGAAGATTTACATCATCTGAATGTTTTGGTAGTGGATGATAACGAACTAAACAGAATGGTCCTTAGAAAATTCCTCGACAAATGGAATATCAATAGCGTAATGGCAGAGGGTGGAAAAGAAGCTCTGGAGAAATTACGGCAGGAGAAATTTGATATCATGCTTTTAGACTTACAAATGCCAGAAATGGATGGCTATGAAGTCACTAACATCGTTAGGGCAGATTCAGAGTTGAAACATTTGCCAATTATTGCTATTTCTGCTGATACGATCTCAAATGTGTATGATCAGGTGATTGAGGCTGGAATTGATGACTTTGTGACCAAACCATTCAATCCAGATGAATTGAAAAGCAAAATCTATAACCATACTTCAAAAATTAGCTCTTAAAAGAATACTCTAAAAACTAAGTTGGGAGTGATATTCAATGAATAAATCTTCGTGTCGATTAACTCATTCTCCAAAGATGGTGTTGTTCTAAATTCCCTGTTGAGTAAGTTTCTTCTGTTATACAGGTTCAGGATTGAAAGACCGATACGATACTTGATTCTTGGGTTGTGATTGATCTCAAAATCGTAAACCGCCGAAAGATCCATTCTATGGTATACTGGCAGTTTGTTTTGGTTGATGCCATCAAAGGTAATGGAGACTGGTCCGCCTGAGCTTTCTTCTTCAAGAACATTTGTAAAAGCTTTCCCAGTGTGCCACACCCAACCCAGAGAGAACTGGAACTGCTTGTAAGTATAAAAATGAGACCATTTAATGGTGTGCTCAATATTCCAGTTGCCAGGAAAAGGATCATCATTATTTAAACCGAAAAATTGATTTTCTGTCTTGATATAAGAGTATGCAATCCAGCTTTTGTAATTGTTGAAATGTTTTTTTACAAAAAGGTCTGTTCCGAAAACATTACTGTTTCCAGTCAGGTAACTACTGTCAATTGGAATAGGGTTTAGAAAGCCAAATGTTAAGGTGGTAATACCATTTATTCTTTTGATATAAGCTTCTCCATCAATAATCCAATCATCAAATTCCAAAGTTCCTCCTGTAGTAAACTGGTAGCTGTCAATTACAGGAAAACGATCATTGGACGCCAATGTCCAAACCTGATTTTCCAATGATAAATCACTTACCACAGATTCCTTAATTTGGCTGGCAGTTTGGCTTCTGTATTCTGCAGTTGCATTCAATTTGAAAATATCTGAAATACTTTGTTCTACATAAAACCTGGGCTCAAAGAAAGTCTCGTTTAAATCCTGATAGTGATTGACTCTTGCACCAGCCTGAAGTGTGGTGCCTGTCTTGCTACTAAATTGATATTGTCCATAAAAGGAATGCGTATTGATAGTGCTCCTATTCTGATCGAGGTTTAGCTCATATAACAAGTCGTTACCCACTGATGCATTTGTAGCAAATGCATATTGAATAAAATTATTGGAGTATTGATAACCACCTAATACAGTATGTCTGTCGTTGAATCGATAGCTGGCATTTAGATTGGCTCCCAGATCCTTAATAAGATTTTGTTTAGTAGAGATTTCAACCGTATCCTGCTCAATATTTCTGAACTCATAGGATAGAATGTACCTGGCAAAATAAAGATCCGCGTCCATGTTGAAATGATCATTACCGATTAAAGCCCAATTAAGGTTATATCCTTCATTTGCCGTATTAAGCACATCATTGAATTGTTGACTTTGGTCGTGTAATCGAGATGAAAAGTCTAGTTTATTCTGATTGTATAGGGAATTAAAGCTTAGACGACTGTTTTTGGTTGTCTTGAAAACAATGTTTGTCGTAAAATCATTAAAGAAAAACTTCTTCTCTTGTTGAGAGTCATCCGTTGTTTCCTCAGAACTGATTTTAGTATTCTGGAACACCCTATCGGAAAGTTGATTGAATGTAGGCGTTTGTATAAGATCCGTATAAGATCTTCTGCCTGATAACTGTACTGATAGCTTATCTTTGATTACCGGAAGTTCGATAAAGGCGTCACCATAGATCATATTAAAACCCGCACCCCCTGTAGCCTTTTCTGGGACTTCATTTGATGTTCTAATATCAATTACACTAGCAACACGATCTCCGTATTTTGGATTTGTTCCATTCTTGATAAAACTCACATCCTGACTGATATAAGGATTAAAAGCAGATAACATACCAAAGAAATGTCCCTGGTTATAAGTTTTGATCCCATTCCACAATACCAGATTTTGGTCTGGGGAGCCACCTCTAACATGAATTCCTGAAGCTGTCTCAAAAGGGCTATTGATTCCAGGTGATTGCTGAATGCTTTGAAGAATATCTGGTTCTATCAGTCCTGGAAGGATCTTTAATTCCTTTGGATAGATCTGCATGTTTTTGTCCTTCTTAGCAAATCCCGTGGTTAGATATTCTTTTACAACAAATTCAGAAAGTATCTGAAATGATTCCAGCATGGTAACCCTTAGACACCCCTTTTGAAGAAACCTCTCCGCTTTGATATTGCGACTGTTGTATCCGATATGTTGATATGAGACTCTGGAGTTGTATGCAATTCCTTCTAAACTAAAATCGCCATTTTCGTCTGTGATTGCTCCTTTTTTACTGCCTGCAGGGAGAACCAGAACCCCTTCAATTGGCTTTTTATTGGCATCAAGGATTCGGCCGCAAATATTGATTACATCATTATCATTAAATGACCTGATGATCACATATTGCGGATCTAACAACTCAAATCTGAGTTGGGTTTGATACTGCAGCTCTTCTAAAAATGATTTGACATTGTCTTTTGAAGTAGATTGAACCGTGATCACTTTATCTGTGAGAAGTTCATCCACAAAAGAGAACTTTACTCCATAAAAGGATTCAATCTCTCCAATGACATCCTCGAGAGGCTTGTTGTCAATAGAAAGTTCATTTTTTTGCGCGAAGCATACGTATTGCAGCAACGAAAGAATAAAAACCAATAAGTGTGGTTTCATACTTAGTTTTCAAGTACTACTGTCTTTTCTCCTTCAAATTTAAAATCAATTTGTAAAGACCCGAAAACTAATTTTAAGGCAAGTTCTTTATTGTTGTGAGGAAAACTCCCAGAAAACACCAATTCGTCTGCGGGTAAATTACCTTTAAACGTGATTCCGTACTGGTTTTCTAGTGCGTTTAATACATATTTAATTGGTACACTTTTAAATGTACTTTGATTGTTTATCCAACTTGGCTGAACGTCGGATAATGCGATTAGTTCACTTTTTTCTTCATACTCGCGATAGGCATTGCCAGCTTCCAGCGTGTTTTCATTCCTTTCTGTGGTAACCTGAACCTTTCCTTCATAACAAGTCACTTCAAAGAAGGAATCATTACTGTACACATTGAATTCAGTTCCTAATACCTGAATATTACCTGCATCTGTGGATACGACAAATTTGTCCCCAGGAGTAACTTTAAAGTAAGCCTCTCCATTTAATTCCACAGTTCTGCTAAAATTCCAGAAAAATTTATTGTAACTGGCAGTGGATTTGGCATTTACCACCATTGTTGATCCATCTGGAAGTTCAATTGAAGCCTGATTTCCAAAACCAGGAGCAATTGTAACATCACTGATTTTGTAAATTGTGAATACACCGATTAATAAAACAATCGCTGCAGCAATTCCATAATACCAAGGACTTGTAGTTTTCTTTCCTATCGAAAGTTCTTTTGGATCTCCTTTGATTTGTTCAAGCAGATCCGGATTGATGAAATCTGGCCTGATGTAAGCCTCAGAACCATCTTTTATCTTTTTGTAAATAGGATAGTCGTCTGAAGCTTCAAATGCCTTCAATTCTTCATTCGATAACTCATCGTTGAGCCATCTTGCTAAAAATCTATCGTCATCTTTGAAGTCAAACATTATTCCGTAATTTGATTAGTGAACGCAATACTTGATTTAACACCCCACCCCTCCATCAAAAAAAAAAATTAAACATCGCCTATTTCCTTTCTCATCTTAACTAAAGCTTTATGCATTAGTTTTTCAATAGCCTTAACAGATACTCCAGCAATTTCTGCGATCTCTTTATAGGTTTTCTTCTCTACCCTGCTCATTAGGAAGGCTTCTCTTTGCTTATCAGGGAGTTTGCTTATGGCATTATTCAGCTTTTCCATAAACTCCTTTTCCTGTAGCACAAATTCCGGAGATTCATTACTCCGATCTGCCATCTTATTTCTTTCCTGATATTTGAGCTGAACCTTTTCGTGTCTCTTTATACTAGTGCTCAAGTTTGTAGCAATCGTATAGACGTAACTTTTGGCTTTGTCGAAAGGAACTTTACTACAGTTGTTCCACAATCTTACAAATGATTCCTGAGCCACATCTTCTGCACTCTCTTCATCTCCGAATTTGTAGAAAAGATAATTCCTTAAAGAACGGGCATGTTCCTCAAAAAATGCACTGAATACACTCTCGTCACATATGGATGGTAATAGTTTCGGCATGTTAATTTCAAGCAGCGATAAAACTATTACATTTTGTTAAATAGTCCTTAGTTCTTGGTTCTTAGTTTTTACTTCTTTAGGAATTAGTTCTTAGTTAAGTCTATAAAAACCTCAAACCTCAACTATGAACTAAGAACTAAAAACTCAAGAGGGGGGTGGGGTGGTATTCTGATCTTGGCGTTTAATCAGCATTCCGGGAAATAATTGCGAAAGCAACAACTACTTAAACAATTATTTCAAAAACCTAATAATTATGAAATTTCTAAAACATTTAAGTGTATTAATTGCGGTAGCATCGATACTACTAATATCATGTGAGCCCGATGACAACCCTTGCCCGGATGCAATCATAACTGTTTCACTGGATAGTGGGACTCAGACTTACACCATCACTGCAGAAGGTTTGGAAGATATCGTTTACGGATGGTACGTTGATGATAACCTTGTTGAAACTGAAGATTTAGACGACTTAAGAGATGATATTTTTGGATTCGAATTGGAGCCAGGTACCTACAATATTTGTGTTAGAGCTGAATCTGACATTTGTGATGGATCAATAGAAATCTGTGCAGAAGTAACAATTGAGGCAAGTTGCCTTGAACTGGAGTTTGAATCTGAGGAGGAAGATGATTTTACATATGTATTCACAGCTGACTTTGAAGGAATTGAAGATACAGAATATACTTGGTATGTAAATGGTGATTCAGTTGAGACAGAGTCAATTGATACTAATAGAAGCCATGTATTTGATTATCAATTTGCTGAAGAAGGACTTTATGAAGTTTGTATAAAGGCAACCACTGATTGTGGGGATATTGAATACTGTGAAGAAATTGAAGTAGGTCGTGATCCTGAAGATTGTCCAGACTTATTTTTTGCATCAGACCTAAATGCAGCTGGTGGATATACTTTCACGGCAGAGTTTGGAGGCATGGATACAATTACCTATTACTGGTACATTAACGAGGAAGTTGTCGACAAAGAAAACTTTGATGGATTAGAAACTGACCATGAGCTCGAGTGGTTTTTTGAGCCAGGAGAGTACGTGATTTGTATTGTTGCAGAAGTTGATGGTTGCGAGGAAGAGTTTTGCGAAGAGATCTTTATCGAGTCAGACTGTGTGGAGGAAGTAAGCTTCAATTCAGAAAGTGAGGACGGATACTTCTATGTATTCACAGCGACCTTTGAAGGTCTGGAGGATACCAGATATAAGTGGTATATCAACGAGGAAGTAGTGGATTACGAGAACTTCGAAGATCATGAAACTGATCACTTAATGAGATGGACTTTTACTCCAGGAGAGTACGTAGTTTGCCTGACTACTTATGAGGAGGATTGTGAAGAGGTAGAAATTTGTGAGACCATAATTGTAGAAGAAGATTGTCCTGAGTTGAGTTTTATAGCAACAGCTGATGGCGAATATTCTTACCTTTTTGAGGCAGACTTTGTCGGAAAAGAAGAGACTTCATATAAGTGGACTATTAATGATGAAGTTGTAGACAAAGAGAACTATGATGGAGTTGATACTGACCATCAATTATACTGGCAATTCAATCCTGGAGAATATGTGGTTTGTATACTTGTTGAAACGGACAGATGCGAAAGTGTAGAGTATTGCCAAACAATCATTATTGAAGGAGAATCAGAATCTTGTCCAGATCTTGCATTTACTTATGAACAAGCTACGACGGGTGAATTCATATTCCAAGCCGACTTCCCGGGTATAGATACTTTGGAATGGTACGGATGGTATGTTGATGGAGAATTAGTAGAAAACGAAGGTACAACCAATGCTGGTGACAATATCCTTCAGACAGATCTTGAAGTTGGTACTCATGAAGTATGTATAATGACTGAAACCCCAGATTGTCCTTCCGGTACTGAATACTGTAAAACAATAACAGTTGATCCTGCAGGAGGCTCATGTGCTCAAATGTCTTACACAGCAGAAAGAGATGAAACAGCACCGGCATATACGTTCACTGCAGATTTCGCCGAAAGAGATGAGGTTTCTTATGAGTGGCATGTTTATGTGAATGATGACTATCAAGGTGGAGAAGTAAGAGATGCTGGTAGCACCGACGATCATAGCTTTTACTGGCAGTTTGAGAGTGGTGTGGTATATGAAATTTGTTTAAGAGCAGTGGACGAAAGCTGCATTGACTTCCAGGAATGTAAAGAATTTGTGATTGATTAAATGTTTCCCGGAAGTGTGGAGGCTGTCCGGTGATTTGGGCAGCTTCCTATTTTCTTACTTAACAATTAAAATTTAATATTTTTGTAAAATTCGACAGTAGTCAGCTACACAATCTAAAACAATCTCTGACTAACCTGTATGTGGAATTATCTAGCCAGATGATAAAATTGAGATACTTATTTTTAATTCTAATTACTGCCATGAGCATGCTCCAGTCCTGCGTGGATGAAGGTGTTCTGGAATTCCCGGATGAAGACGGAGAGCCTGCTGTAATTACAGAAAGTATTTCTCTTGTCACCTACCTCAACTACCTTTCAGAATATAATAATCGAATTGAGGACGCATGTTTCAAACTGGTTTACCCATTTGAACTAGGTTTTAGTAATGACATTAGTATAAGTGTTTCCAGTGAAGATGGATTAATTGAAGCAATTAATGGTCAGACATCCGGTTTTTACATCTCAGGAGCAGAATTCCCAATAGTTATTGATCAGAATAATACATTAAGTTTCATAGAGTCTGAAGATGAATTTGTAAGACTGCTTTGGGAGTGCGATATCACTACATTCAGAGAAGAGTTAGAATATTCATATGCCCAATGCTATGAGTTTGATTACCCATTCAATGCTATCATCGAAAATGGAAGCGAAATAGAGGTGCCTAGTTTGGAGTTTCTAGGTGCACTAAATGAGACTACCAGTGAATTGTATCAACCAAAATTTGTTTATCCAATTACAGTCAACCTATTGGATGAAGGCACTTCAATTGATGTCAACAACGAGTATGATTTGTACCAGATAATCAATGACTGTGAAAGTTGCCCTGTGTTGGAATTTGATATTGAAGAAGATCATACCTACACCTACATTTTCGAAGCTAATAAGGAATTACTTCGAGCAACTGATAGTTATGCCTGGTTTATAGACGATCTTCAAAAAGAGATTGATGGACCTGCGGTCAATGGAGATAACAAACTAATTAAGAGACTTCAACCAGGAACTTACGAGATCTGCATGAAATCTCAAGGAACAGATTGCAATCTAGGTGTCGAATATTGCGAGACTCTTGTGGTTGAGGATGAAGGTTGTCCATTTTTATTCTATGAAGCAACAAGATTAGAAAACCGAGCTTTTCTTTTTGAAGCAGAATTTCCAAGAATGAATGAAATCGATTATTGGTGGGTGGTTTATAAGAAAGGAATAGATCAGGCAATTGCGTATCAGCCGGATTCTGGACAAAACTTCTATGAATATTTCTTTGAAGAGCCTGGAACTTACTCGGTTTGTCTGGAGTACGAAGGTGATGATTGTGATTTTGTCTGCTATTGCCAGGAGTTTTTTATAGAGTAAGGCCTGCCGCCAAGGAACGGCAAGCCAAAAGGAAAAAGATCATATGGTTACCACCTGATATCCAATTCCGCTATCAATTTCGTCAGTTTCTATTTCCTGATAATATGTATCTTCTAAGGTATAGAACTCTACACCATCAATTTCTTTTATTTCATACCCTTCTGGTATTGCATCTACTAAAGCTCCTTCAGGAGCATCCACCACTTCATATTCTTTGCTATCTGGGACACTCTGATAAAATGTTCCATAATAATAGTAGTAGACTCTGTTGTTGAGAATTATCTTTCTTCTAGCATTTGGTAAAGTTCTAACTCGCATTCCAACAACAGGTCTGGTAATTAGGTAACCAGTAGCTTCTTTTCTGTAGTAGACTCCAGAATAGTATCTAAAAGTAACACCTTTGGATACTATCACAATAGCATTTCGAGGTGGAGCTGTCACCATTGCCCTCCATCTTGGTAGACCTGCATACAATACATGCGCTCGTCTTGAAACCCTCCTTTTAGCCTTTCTTACTTTTCTTTTTGCTTTTCTTCTTTGAGCTTTTTGGACCCTTCTTTCTGCTACCTGAGCATTTGCTTCGGTGAAGACTGAGGGAATTGTAAAATCAATCATGAAAAGTGCGAGGATGATAATTATTTTCTTCATTAATTCAGATGTTTATAACGCTTAGATGCTATTCAACTCTGAAGGTTTAATGAGAGGTAAGTTTTTATTTGAAATAAATAATGATTGTACCAATAGCAGTGACTACCAGAATGAATCTTCTGAAAAGCTTTTCGTTGATTTTCTTTACAAACCGAACTCCAATCAGCATTCCAACAATAACAGCCGGAATCAAATATAGATTAATTGTCAAAGTCTTCAATGTGATTGTCTCCCAGCTAAATACATGAAATGGGACCTTAAAGAGATTGATGAAAAGAAATAACCAAGCTGTGGTTCCTATGAAGTTATCTTTTGGTAATCGCATGGCCAGGAAAAACAGATTGGAGAAAGATCCTGCGAGATTTCCCACCATGGTAGTAAAGCCGGCAGAAAGCCCCATTATTCCTGCGAATGTCCAGTGTTTCGGAATAACTTTTGATTTTCTTAGGTCCCACCATATCATAATAATGACACTGATAAAAATGACAATCGCCATTCCTTGCTTAAATACTTCCTCATTTAAGTCTTTACCTGCAATTGTCCCCAGAATAACACCAATCATCATCCAGGGTAAAAGTCTGATCAAATATTTCCATTCAGCATGTCTGTGATAGTAAAAAACAGCGAATATATCTCCGGTTATAAGAAGTGGCAAAATGATACCAGTAGATGCCTTACCACCAAAAACAATAGCCATTAAAGCCACCACCACAATCCCAAATCCCTTAATGCCAGACTTGGACATTCCAATTATAAAACTTGAAAGTAAGGCAAAAGCCCAATGTAGTAACGATAGTTCAGGAACACTCACGGCGCAAATAAAGACAATGCACCCCAATTATTCTCTTTATGTTGCTTTTGAATTAATCAATTGTTCCCTGGTTCTTCTGGAATTTTTCATCACCGCAAAAGAAATCCAGAAAAAAATCGAAGAAGCCAGGAATATGATGGTATTGACGGGACTGTGATCTATGAGTATCAATGTAAATAAAACTTCTAGACCAATTAGCATCAAAAGAATTCGCACAAGCTGCTTAGGTGAAATCCATTTACAAATAATAGCACCCAAAGGAGCACCAAGTACAACAACAGGAGCAGCAGCGTACCAATAGTTAGTGACAGGATTGGTGAAATCTCCCAAAATAAACTGATGAATAAATAATCCCGCAACTGCATTGATCGCCATTAGTATAACAGAATTCGGAGTGGCTGATTTTTCACATATTCCAAAAAGAAGAACCATAACAGTAAAAGAAACTACATCAATTCCATTTCCAACTAATCCAGAAATGACTCCTCCGCAGAATCCAGTAAGCAAAAGAATAAGTTTATCCGATTTGCTCCAGTTGGTTAAATCTGTTGTATTGCTGTTTTGACCCTTGTTCCTTTGTGACCACAAAACGATTCCAAATACACCAACCATCGATGAAAATATAATTTTGAGAGATGTTGGATTCATCAATGGAAACAGCACTACTGCACCCAATAGTATCCCCAATATTCCTCCTAAGCTTATCCAAAGTATTAGTTTCCAGTTGACTTTAATTTTTAAAGCTACAATCATTAGAGAGGCTGATGTCATCCCAATGCTTTGGATCGCCAGAGAAAACATTTTGGCTTCATAAGGTGATATTTCAAGCACCTTTGTCATTACTGGGAATGCTACAGCACCACCACCCATGCTGGTTCCTCCAGCTACCATTGAGCCAAATATCATTGTAAATGCGATTTCCCAATTCTCTTTCAAATTGCTCAAAGCACTACCCGTTCCATGGATAAAAAACCATGTAATCCAGACAGCTGCAATAAAAAGAAAACTGATCACGCGTGCGTAATTAGTACGTGAGGATTTTCTGATCACAACTTTTAATTTTTTACCGACCTATTAATTAAAAGTGCTCGATTCTAGACTAAACAAGCCGTTTTTGATATTGTTTGGCTTGATTGAATAATATACTAACAGTTGTACGTAAATAAAACTTTTGAGATGCAATTTGTCGGTCCAACTGCACTTGGTAATTTCAATTCTGGCATCAATTTGGCAATGAATTCAAAAAATATTTAAAAAAAATTATGGAATTGTACAATAACTGCATCCTAATAATGTGAACAGGAATTCAAGAGCAATTCCAAATGAATATCAAAAACCAAATTGAAAATGACAGCTTTAAAAAATCAGACGGCCGCTACAACAACACAATCTGCGGATGAAGCTGCTGAGCTTGCAGCTGAAATCAATAACTATTTAAAAAGCTCTTACAAGAATCAAGTGAGAGCCAATTTGTCGGAAGATGTAACCGGGATTTATCAGGAGTTACCAGAGAGCGAACTGCTAATTCTGGAATCAGAAGAGGGAAAATTTTTGGGATCATTACATCTCGACAAGCCATTATATCACAGTACTTCAGAAGAAATAGTTGGAGTTCTTACTACTGTAGGGACGGTAAGTAAAGCATTTCACTTATTTTTTCATCTGTTCATAGATCATCAGCAAGTAATCGAAGAGGCTAAGCAGGAAGCTGCAATGTCATTTTTGAAGACTTCTGTATTGGTGGAGGAGCGATTTTGCAGCGTGAAGTTTACACACGTTACGCCGGAAAATACTCCTTCGCCAATGATCATTCAGAAGTTCAAAAAATTTCTGGGAATTCCATACAAAGTAACCTACCATGTAGTCGCCTGGAAGTCGGAAAATATAAAATGTAGCAATTAATATGACAGAAAGATGAAAAAAAATATGGGGGTAGGGGAATTATTTTTTAATTTGTCGTATTATTATAATAACTGCCGCCTGGCAGTTTTGTGGACAGATGGTTGATGTAAAGCGGGTTACTTATAGCCCGCTTTCTTTTTGTCCAATTTTCGGCAATTTTTCTTTCCAAAGTATTATTTTGACTGATAATAGTTATAATTTAGATTCATTCTAAGTCAATGAAAAAGTTAGCCTTACTCATATTAATCGTTTCATATGCAACCATTGGGTTCTCTCAGAAAGGAAAAATTGGTCGATATGGTGTAAAAAATCTTTTCACCCTGGATATTTATTTTCCACCTAATTATGACAGCCTTAAATCGCATAAAGTGGTTTACTTAAATGATGGAGAATCAATCTTCGGATTTAAGCCTGTGTTTGATAGTTTGATCAACAATGGGATTACTACTGAATTTATGGTTGTCGGTATTCATGCAGGAGAGAAACGGACTGATAAATATTTACCTTATACTGATCAGTGGATCATTAAACATTGGGGTGAATACAATCCTTTTGCAGCAGCCTATTCAGAAGTGGTGATGAAGGGGATTATACCATTTGTTGAGGATAATTTTAATGTGATTAGTTCAAAAGATGGTCGGGCGGTGTTTGGTTACTCCTTCGGTGGGCTTCATGCGACATGGATGGGGTTGAAGTATAGTGATGAATTTTCGGTTATAGGAGCATTTTCACCTTCTTATTGGGTTGCTAATTTTCAATTGATTAAAGAGCAATCAAAATTCCGAAACGATCAGAAGTTCTGGTTTGATATAGGCACTGCTGAATGGAATTACTACATACCGATGTTGGAAACACTGGATACATTGGGTTGGGAGCTGGGTAAAGATCTGTTTTACTACGAAGTACCAAAGGCCAAACACGAGTTCAATGCATGGAAACAACGCATTGCATACCCTTTGATATTGTTTGTAGGAAAAAAACAAAACCTAGATAAGATTAAGAAATTGGAGCTTTACAATCACTGCATTCCAAGTCAATCAAACCCTGGAACGATCTACAAAAGGTTGAACCCAATTGTCACACTGAATAATGGTCTTAAATATTCTCCTGTAGGTCAAGTGGATTTCAAAGTCACTAAAGGCAAAGCGGAGATTAATGAAGATGGGAGTTTTATTAGCAATGATAATTTTAAGATTTCTTATCAATACAAAGGATTTTCAGGGGAGAAGAAGGTGAAGTGTGATTGAACTATTGAATTTAAATTGCATTCCAGGAAATAAAAGCTAATTCTAGTTAATGAAGAAAATCACACAGATCTTCATAATCACTGCTCTATTAATCTTTGTTATTCAACATTCTCAAGCTCAATGTTTTGAAAAAGGAATAAATGGAAGTGATTTAAAAATTGATCAGCAGGTTCAGCAATTCTGTACTGGAAATGAACCTGCTTACCTGGTGAGCTTTATCAGCTATAATCACAATTCACATAACGCTCACCTAGTCAGCTGGAATGACCAAAGCGATATAAGTTTAGTGGCAATCAGTTATTTATTAGGTCAGCAAAAACTGAATGTTAGTGAACCGACAGCCATTGAAAGTGATCACTTTGCCATCATTGAACAATTAGTAATAAATAATTCAGGAACCTCAGAATACTTCACTTCCTGCCCAAATACATTCAGAATGGATCAGCCTTATCTTGTCAGAGTTTTGATCAAGGATAATAAAACAGAGCTAGAAAGCATTTATGAAATTAACTCGCTTTGCATAGAGTCCCTACAATCTAATTCTGAGTTTCAGGACATCTATAAAGCTTTGGAATACCTACAAATCAAATAGTTTTCAATCTCGCCCCCACTAGTATTTTCGATGACTGATATCGAAAACAAAAAGCTCAGTTCTCACGAAACTGTCAACAGTCAACTGGCAACAGCCGCTAAAAGGACCTGCCTCATTTCACCACCAAAATTGGTCTTCCACTTCTTCCATCTCGGATAAGCCACTACCCAAACACCATTGGCTCAGGCTTCCTGCCAATAAACATCTTCTTATAAATATTCTCAGCCATTCTTTTCGCTCCGTCTTTTGCAAGTTCTGCTTTCTCACCTTTGAAGTGTTTGTCTACATTCTCTTCAAAAATCCTGAACCACAATTCAAAATGAGATGGCTCAAATCCGTTATCAAATCTTTTGTCAACTTCAATGTGACCTTTTAATGGACTATCCGGATACTTCCCATTGTAGAAAATCATGGATTCCCAATAATCAACAAATCTGGCCTGATGATGATCCCAGTTTTTTACTGCCTCCACAAAGAACCTACCCAGATCTTTGTTTTGAAGGATTTTGATATAGAATTCCTTAATTAGTAACTCTACATCTTCTCGTGTTTCAATGTCTTTCATAGCATAACTAGTTTAAATGAAATACAATTTTAGCGGTGCATGAAAATCATTTTAATGAGAAGAATCATTTCACTGATTGATTCTGGTGGGTAGAGCTCTGTAAATTTTATTTGACCAGGTTTAACGGATCAGTTTGATATTGAAAAATACCCAGAGTTGGGTATTCAAAAAAATGAATGGATTGCGGAAATTTAAAATACGTAATCTTAATCAATAATTTTAACTATTATGAACTCCGTACTGACGCAAAATAAGGTAGACTTTGCCTGGATTGAACTAACTAACAAGTGTAATTTAAAATGTGTGCATTGCTATGCAAACTCCGGACCTGAAGCCGGAGAAGACGACATATTAACTACTGAAGACTACAAAGTAGTACTATCAGAATTAAAAGAAATTGGATGTAAAAATATTCAGTTTATTGGTGGTGAAGCAACTGTTCACAAGGATTTGGTAGAACTTATAGATCATGCATTGGATTTAGATTTTGAAACAATCGAAATTTATTCGAATCTCTTATTTATTTCTTCCAATCTAAAACAAAGAATAGTTGATAATAATCTATTAGTAGCAACTAGCTTTTATTCTTATGATGAAGCTGTTCACGACAAAATTACCCAGGGCGCTTCAAGTTGGAAGAAAACAACTAAGAATATCAAGGATTTGATTTTCTCTGGTGTGAGTTTGCGTGTGAGTTATGTAGAGATGCCTGAAAATGAAGGTCATTATGAGGAGACCAAAGATTTTCTTGAGCAATTGGGAGTACAACAATTGGATTTTGATAAAATCAGAAAATTTGGTCGAGGTTCTGGAGAAACTACGACTCCAGAAATGTCGGAGCTTTGTGGTCAGTGTGCGGAAGATGTTTTGAGCATAAGTCCCACGGGTTTAGTTTCGCCATGTATAATGTCAAAACCGTGGGGTGTTGGAAACTTGACAGAATCAAGTTTAGGTAGCATAATTAATTCAGAAACACTTAGGACTACTAGAGATATGATTTTGAAAGAAACTAATAGAGTAAAAATGGGAAGTTGTAATCCTGATTGTACCCCATGTAACCCAAAGTCTGGACCAAATTGTGCTCCGAATACAAATTGCAATCCAAAACACAGTCCAAACTGTTCTCCTAAATATTAGTCATTTGGAAAGTCTTTGAATTTTTGCGGAATGACGAATGGTGTCTGGATTGTTCTTGTAGGCATAATAAATAACAGACGAGACACCATTTGCTGCTAACCTTAGAAAACTCTGGTGTTTCAATGCAACACTAGCCCACGTGTGCCTAAATTTTTCATCAACTACCATGGTGTAAATAAACTTTTCATGCAGAATGTCTGTGTTTGAAATTACAGAAAGGCCAATGGGCTCTTCACCTTTCCAAATCACGATAGATAACTCGTGTGAATAATTTAATTCTGGATCATTACCCAGAAATCTGGATAAAACTATCGATTCACTCAGATCAGATGTTTTTGTATGAAACCTGTAGAAGTCAGGAAATTGAATTTTATTTAATCCAGTGATATTAAAATCTTTTGGGATTTTGTTGTGCCTTTGAAGACTGAGATATAAGGTTTTTGTTGATTTAATACAAAATGATATATCAGATCGGAATCTGTTTTCTGTCCATTGGCTCATACAGAATTTTTATTTTAACGTCCAGTAATAAAACTATTAGGCTACCTGTAAGGTTTCAAAATGAAACTAGGTGCGTTTCACATTGAAACATACATTTATTCCGAATGTCCCTCAAATGCTTAAAATGCATGATTTCAACATTGGCACACACTTTGGCACGATCATCGTAAAACTCAAAAACAATGAAAAAATCAATCCAATATTTATTACCTGCTTTAAGTTTAATGATTACAATTTCGTTATCTGCGCAAACAGTGAAATCCGAAAACCTTGAAATACTTACAGGGGATGTCTGGAAAGGTGAACTTACTTACAAAAACTATGGTGATGGAAAAATGGTAACGCTTCCAGTTGAGTTAATCGTTACCAAATTATCAGATACTACATTTGAATTCGCATACAATTACACCAATGAACAAAGTGCCAATAGCAAATCGAAAATCAAGATTAAATCAGGTGGTGCGGTTGTGTTTGGGCAAGATGTGGAGTCTGTAGAAACGAATACAGAAGGACAAATAGTAATTGTAACCACAAGCTCAGGAAAGGATGGAGGAAAGAAATCTAAATTCAATTTCACATATCAAATAAGCCAAAAAACTTTTACCATGAGAAAGGATGTAACCTTCGAAGGAGAAACTGAATCTTTCATGAGGAATGAGTACCGATTCTCAAGATAAGAATATTAAGAATTGATTAATTCGCAACAAAAATCTAATTGAGTTGCGAATTATTTATTATATTAGCTTATTCTTTGAATTTATATCAATAAATGTTTTTAAAAATTTAAAAGAGATAAGCTGTGCGAATTGAAATCCCAAGAGAATTTGAACGTTTTGGTCCAATCATGTTTTACGACGTTCAAAAGGTATATGAGCTAGACTCAGGGCTCATTTATAAGAAGAATGAAACTAAACCAGAAGAACAATCAGTCATCAAAAGAATCTCATACGAATCTCTCCAGGAGATACAGGAGCAGATGGCGATAATTGTTCCAGTTAGAAACGAGAAAATCAAACTAATTGAAGGAGTACTTAGTGGGATTCCACACCATTGCCAGATTATTATAGTAAGTAACAGTTCTAGGGAAGAGGTAGATCGATTTAAAATTGAAAAGAATGCACTTGAGCATGTTGGTGCTTTCATGAAAAAGAATCTATTGATCGTTCATCAAAAGGACCCGGCATTAGGTAAAGCATTGGCTTCTGCGGGATATGATTACATTCTTGATGAGGAAGGAATAGTAAAGAATGGAAAGTGTGAAGGGATGATATTAAGTACTTTCTTAGCTCATCTCTGCGGTAAGAAATACATTGGATTTATAGATTCAGATAACTATTTTCCTGGTGCAGTTCATGAGTATGTTCAGGAATACAGTGCTGGACTTTATAATAGCAACTCTGATTACTCTATGGTCAGAATAGCATGGCACAGTAAACCAAAAATAGTGGAGTCTAACTTATTCTTTGCAAAGAGAGGAAGAGCTTCAGAACATACTAATAAGTTTTTAAATCAGTTAGTAAGCCATTATACAGGATATGGAACTGAAATATTGAAAACAGGAAACGCAGGTGAGCATGCCATGAGTATGGAACTAGCGAAAAACCTCGATTTCTCCTCAGGTTATTCAATAGAACCATATCATTTCATAAGTATGTTTGAAAGGTTCGCGGCTATTCATGATAATCCACTTCCGGAGATTTTAAAACAAGGTATAGAGGTTTATCAGATCGAATCCAGAAACCCGCACTTGCACGAGGTTAAAGGGGATGAGCACGTGAAAGACATGTCTAAAGCAGCGCTTGAGGTTATTTATAGATCTCCTCTTGCACCAGAAAGTCTGAAAAAAGAGATTCTTGAGGATTTATTCTTCAGAAACATCATTGAATCGAAAGAGGAAATGAAGAAAGAGGTGGTCTATTATCCTGCAATTGTGAATTGTGATTTGAAGAAACTGCAGAAAGAGTTACAGAACCAACCTTATGGTGATCAGTTGACTTTAGATTTATCAAAATATAAGCCTTCTAAGAAGGAGGGACTGAAAAGAGATCAATTAAAAGGTAAGCCAGTTCCGGAAGAAAAGAATTATCTTGAAGCTAAGTAACTTTAAGATATATACATGAGTCAGAAGGTAATATTTACAGATCTGGATGGTACCCTCATTGATTTTGTGGATTATTCTTTTGAGGGATCCCAGGAAGCAGTTGAAAAAGTAAAACAGGAGGAAATCCCAATAGTATTTTGCTCCAGCAAGACAAAGGCAGAGCAGCAATATTACGTTGATAAACTGGAAATCAAAGATCCTTTTATCACTGAAAATGGAAGTGCCATTGTAATCCCAAAGGGTTACTTCCAATTCGCTTATCATATAGATGATGAAGATGATCAATTCCATTATATCATACTGGGGCAGCCCCGGCATAGAATCTTGGAAGTAATTTCTGATATGAAAAGGAAATTGGGGATTGAAGCTACAGGATACAATGATCTGACACTGCCTGAAATCAAGGAAATCATAAAGTTGAGTACAGCATTTTCGAAGAGAGCTGCAAATAGAGAATATTCGGAAACAATTTTGAAGCACAATGCAACTGTGCAGCAATTTGATGAAATGCAAGAATACCTATCTGATAAAGGCTTATTGCTCCAATCAGGAGGTAAGTTCCATACCGTAATAGGAGATAGTGCGGATAAAGGTAAAGCCGTAATTAAACTTATCAATCTTTTCCAGGAACAGTATGAGGGAGATGTTGTATCCTTTGGAATTGGCGATAGCGCTAACGATGTGCCTCTTCTGCAGTCTGTAGACACTGGATTTCAAGTCCAAAAACCAGGCGAGGAGTGGAGTGATCTTGGTATTGAAGGAATAGAGAAAATAGCCGGAGTGGGGCCCGAAGGTTGGACCCTGGCGGCTGAAGTTATCTTGCAATCCTAAGCTTTCGTCACTTTAATGGTGTGAATTTCAAATGGACCAAAATCCATTGATATCGCATTGTCATCAACTTTTAAGTTATCATAGTATTCCTCTATCAAGCTGATAAGCTCTACTTTCTTCACCGGAAATCCGAAATAGATTTTACAAGCCGAAACGTCTGTGCCATAAGCTTCATAAAACCTGAATACAATCTCATCTCCCGACTCAGACTTTTTACATGCTTCCAGTATTACGTTATCCGCTTCCACACTTAGTTGTGATCCAACAACGATATCATCATTTTGGCTAGCTAGTTCCAAAGGGATGTTTAAAGCATATGATTCTTCAATTACTCTTCCATCCAAATGATTTCCAACATGAGGGAACAAAGAATACGTAAACTCATGAACATGCATGTCTGCTTCATGGTCTGGTTCTTTTGCTGCCCGCAATAGATTCAAACTAATCAAACCATCCTTTATCTTATGACCATATTTACAATCATTTAATATCGCTACCCCGTAGTTATGCTGGGATAAGTCCGCCCATTTATGTCCTACAACCTCGAATTGCGCCATATCCCAGGTAGTGTTCGAATGAGTATTCCTGAAAGTGTGGCCATATTGTATTTCAAATGAAGCTCGATCGGACTTCACATTTACAGGAAACTCAGCACGCAACATCTTATAGTCTTCTCGCCAGTCAACTGTTGTTACAAAATCGATTCTTTTGCTATCGGCATATAGGTATATTTTTTGAGTAAGATCATAATGCTCAGACCTATATACCTGCTGAATACACGATCGTAGTTTGTTGCTTTCTAGGACCTCAGAAGAAACAAGCTCAGGCTTCTGGGGTTCTTTTTCTTCATAATAAACATCTACATCCCATGCATCCCACATGACTGGCCTATCTTCATAAAGATTCAATTGATTGCCAAACTGACCCGCAGCAATCGCCTCTCTGTTCACTTCTTTATCGAAAATGCTTGATATAGTACCATCAGAAGCAAACTCAACTTTGATAAGGTTATTTTCCAAAGAATTATTTGTTGCGACTACAGTATCCTCTGAGTTAGTAATGCATTCAGATAGTTCGAAAAATCCGAAAGAAGGTACGTGCACCCTGACAGGATTTCCATTGGAATCATCAATTATACCTTCTACAGAAGATGACAGCTGATTCAAAACCAAAGAACCTCTTGAGTCTCCAAGCAATTTGGAAGTTAGCTCGTTAAGAGCCTCCTCAATTTCTCTGTATTGTGCCACAGACTCCTGATGAACTCTGTTTATAGAGGTTCCCGGAATAATGTCATGAAACTGATTCATTAACAATACTTTCCAGTGTTTGTCGAGTTCAGCTTGTGGGTATTCAGAAACATTATAAAGCGCATAGAGCATCTCAACTTTTCTAAATAGGAATTCTAATTTCCTATTCATTTTCTTAGTCATAGCCTGAGTAGTAAGAGTACCCCTATGTAGTTCCAGGTAAAGTTCACCTTGCCATTTTGGAAGATCGAATGCTGTTTTGGAGGCCTTTTCAAAGAAGTCTTCTGCAAACTCAAGCGTTACTTGTGGCATATCTTCCAGATCGGCTACTCTTTTGAGCTTTTCAAGATATACACGGCTGGGGCCGCCTCCACCATCACCTGCTCCATATAGGAATAAGGCGTGCTCGCTTCTGTCTATATCATCATTGGTCCTCTCCAGATTCATTAAATCCATCGCACTACAATCAGACCGGTAGTTGTTAGGTGCAATAAAATGTGTAAACACTTCAGTGCCATCTATCCCTTCCCAAATGAAGGTGTTGTGAGGGAATTTGTTAAACTGATTCCACGACATCTTTTGAGACATGAAATAATCAACCCCCGATTTCTTCATCAATTGCGGTAACGCTGCGCTATATCCAAATACATCAGGTAACCACAGGTTTTTGACGTCCACACCAAACTCCTCCTGGTAGAACTTTTTCCCATATAAGAATTGCCGCACAAGAGATTCTCCAGAAGTAAGATTACAGTCTGCTTCTACCCACATGGCTCCCTGACATTCCCATTGTTTTCTAGCTACTGCATCTTTGATTCTTTTGTAGAAGTCTGGAAATGTTTCTTTCATCATTTCATACAACACTGGCTGACTAGCTCCAAATTTGTAATCTGGATAAGATTCCATCAATCTCAATGCAGTAGAAAAGGTTCTTGAGGTTTTTCTGACAGTCTCCCTCAATGGCCATAACCACGCAACATCTATATGAGCATGCCCAATCGCACTTACTTTTAATGCACTGGCATTTGCTCTTTTATTAAGCTCTACCGCTAAAGTTGCTCTACAATTAGCTACCTCGTCTGCTGTTCCATCTCCATATTGATTGCATGCCTCGTTTAAGGCGTATAGAATCAACTTTCTATGTCTGGAAGTTGATGGAAGCTCAATAACCATTTGCAAAAGCAATTCCACATCCAACCTTAGATGCCACTTTTCTCTATCGAAAACTGCTAGATCAGCTTGATTGAAGATTCCGTCGACCATTGATTCATACGTGAGCACATTTTTTACACCAAGGATATTATTTGCTCCGGCATCAATCATCATGGATACTTTCTCACCTCCTTTGGCTTCCGGGAAAAGGTGGATTCTTTTCTTGACAATTGTTTCGGTCATGGTCCACTCAATTCTCTTATTGGTAAGGCCTTGAACGGGGTTTCCATTATCATCGAACAGGCAAGCCTCTCCCCCCACATCTACCAGTGCCACCACGTACTGGCCAGCCATATCTTTTGGAACTTCTCCTTCAAGTTTAAACCAGGCACAGTCATAAGCATATCCCCACTTTGTATCAGGTTCTATGGGTTCATAATCCACTTTTTGAGCTTGATCCCAGGTAAGGGGTTCTTTTGATTTATGTATACCAACTTTCAAAGGAATATTCTTGTAATAATAACTTGCCTTTAATCGGGCATGAAACTTCCTTATCCTGTTGAGGGTAAGCTCGTGGTGCTTTTTCATATTTTTACTTATCGAAGAAAATATTGAATTAAATAGCAATAAATATATTTAATTGATATAAAATTCGCAATAAAACTTGTTTCTCATTGCGTTTGATTTTAAATTATAATGAAACTTTTAAATGTAATTAACATGAGATACTCAAATCACATTGTCGGGTAGTCTAATGTAGGATACCAGATTCTGACTCTGGAGGTGGACGGTTCGAACCCTCCCCCGACAACATTTTATTGATAGTATTTAATACTCTTATTTTAGCTGTCCCGCCTACTTTGGGTATCTTAGCAGATCTAAAGTCTGTTATGCGTTATTGGGCACTTTTTATAATTCTTCTAATAGTCAACCAGGGATTCTCTCAATCTGGAACATATCGACAATACACAACTAAAGACGGATTGCCATCAGATATGGTCTATTGTGCCATACAGGATGATGATGGCTTTATGTGGTTTGGGACTGACGCTGGACTAAGTAGGTTTGATGGATATGAGTTTGTGAATTACAGTCTACAAGATGGACTACCTGATCATGAAATAATTAACTTTTTTAAGGATAGTAAAGGAAGAATCTGGCTTCAGACCATCAATGGTAAGGTAGGGTATGTTTTCAGGGGAAAGATTTTCAGTTCTCAGAATGCCAGCTATTTAAAGTCGCTGGATCAGCGTAATCTGATTACTAATATTTTTGAAATCGATACCCAGATCTACTTCTCAGGATCTTCATATATCAATGTGTTATCAGGGACGGATGTCAAACGAATTTATCAGGGGCAAAATATAAATTTCACATACGCTCTACCAATTGGAGATTCAATTCTGATATTTAATAACAATAGGATTTTTACCTATAAAAATGAGCTCAGAGAGCAGGTTTCTTGGGTTGGTTCATTTGATCAAATCAAACAAGGGTTATTGCCATTTCCTTATCATCACGTTTTGAAAGGAGATAAAGTATATTTAGCTCTTTTGAATGAAGAGTTCATATGTACTTACGACATCAACAAAAAGAAGCTTGACTTTCATGAGGTTTCTGAAGTAATATACAACCTGATTGAATTAGGAGACCGTAAGTTAGCCTCATCTGAAAAAGGAATATTTGCGCTTAATACTTCAAGCATAGCAGTAGACAGTTTATTGTATGCTGTACCGGATGCTAGTAATTATTACGAAGATAGCAGTTCCAATATATGGATTGCGACCTTAGCCAATGGAGTTTTTCTCAAAAATAAGTCTAAAATCAAAACTATTGAGCAGCTGGTAGATTCCAGAAGGATGAAATCAATTGGGGACTATTTATATGTCCAAGTTGGCAATGATCAAGTAAAAAGGCTAGACTCCACTGGAAATATAAAAGAGTTTGCTTCATATAACCTGGAGGATATCAGGAATATATATGATCTAAAATCCAGACCGCTTATCCAAACCTCGCATAACATTTACTACGGAAATCAAAGAAACACAGGTAATTACTTTAGGTCATTTGCAATAAGTGATAGTGCAATTTTTGGAGTTAAAAGAAACGTAATTCTGGCATTAAATTATGATTTATTGTTCAATCAGTCAATTCTTGAGCATGAGATTATAAGGGGATCAAATTACAGTTTCAGAAATGCAAAAGTATTTAAGCCTGATTCTATTTTCTTTACTAGCGATTACGGGCTTCTCCACTTTGATGGGAAACTAGTAAAGAAACCAAAGTACGCAATGGGTGATTTCAACCTCCGAATGAATGAAATTACTAGCTTCTCAGGATATTTGGCTATTGGCACTAGTGGTGATGGCCTCATACTGATAAAGGATGATAAAGTTTTAAAGCTTAATACGGACGATGGACTCTCATCAAATGTTGTTAATAGTCTATATCCAAATGATTCAATCCTTTGGGTAGCCAATAAATTAGGATTAGATCGAATTGAATTTAAGAATGGGGAATTTCAAATCACATCAATCAATCATGAAGACGGTCTTCCTGAAGGACAAGTGTTTGACGTTGAATTATTTGGTGAAAAAATATATGTAAGCTCTTCTCAAGGCCTTTCATATTTTGGAGGTGGTGTAACATTCGAGGAAAGTAGCTCTATGCCTTTGTTAATCACTTCTGTTTATGCAGATAATCAATTAATAACTAATTCGTCAGATTATACATTTTCATCAGAAATAGATGACTTTCAGATTGATTATACTGCTATTCTATTTCAGAATAAAAGAAGTATCAAATTCAGGCATCAATTAAAAGAGGTAGGAGACCTTGCAGATAACTGGAGAGAAACAGATTTAAGGCAAGCATATTACTCCAATCAGAAGCCAGGTAATTATGAGTTTCAAATACAATACAAGACTAAAAATAGTGAGTGGTCAGATATTAAGAAATTGCCAATTGTCATATTGATTCCTTTTTGGAAAACATGGTGGTTCCAAATAGTGGTTACCATATGCTTATTCTATGTGGTGATGTATTCTATATACCGTTTCAGGAGAGCTCGGGACTTAAGAGAGAGATTGGATCGAGATAGAATTGAGGCTGAAATAAAAGCTCTTAAAGCTCAAATTAACCCACATTTTTTATTCAATGCTCTAAGTTCCATTCAAAGATTCATTATTAAAGACCAAAAAGGAGAAGCAGAGGATTATCTTGCCGATTATGGACAACTTATCAGAAGAGTATTGGATCATTCTGACCAATTGACAGTTCCCCTGCAAGAGGAAATTGAGACTCTTAAACTCTATGTGGAAATTGAGCAACTACGGACTGGTAATCAATTTAGTGCTAACTTTAACGTAGAACCGAACCTAGATCCTTATATAACAAATGTGCCTTGTATGATCGTACAGCCCTTAATTGAAAATGCCATTTGGCATGGTATTCATGAATTATCTCAGGATGGAATGATCAATGTAAATGTAACCACCAGTGATGGTCAAATCATGGTGACTGTTCAGGATAATGGGGTGGGTTTTCAATCAGAAAATTCAAGCCAAGATCGAAAATCCTATGGTTCGAAATTAGTCAAAGAACGACTAAAGCTCCTAAATAGGTTTTACAATAGACCATTTGAATTTCGGATTATTAGCGAGCCTGGAATGGGTACTACAGCCACAATAACATTTCCCGCGGATTTGTAGTTATGAGGTTGTTTTTAATACTCATAGCACTTGTTGTAACAATTAAAGCATATGCCCAGATTGGTAATTTTGTTAATTACACAGTTAGGGATGGCCTTCCTTCTAATGCTGTTTATTGTGCTCTACAAGACAATAGAGGGTTTATCTGGTTCGGTACAGGAGCTGGCTTAAGTCGGTTTGATGGAGTGGAGTTTAAAAATTTTACAATCAATGATGGGCTTCCCGAAAATGATATAATTAACCTCTATCTTGACACCCAGGGAAGGATTTGGCTTTACACGATTTCCGGCAAAGTTGGGTTCATTTACAATGATGAGATTCACACGTCGAATGATTTGGATTACCTGGTACCCTTGGATGGGCAGTCTCAAATCACGAATATTTTTGAAAAAGACTCTGTGATTTATATATCTGGTCATGATATTAAAAGGTTTGATCATAATAACGAGAGTTCAAAAATCCCAATCAACGACAAAACCAAGTATGCTTACGCTGTTCCACTGAATGATTCTGTACTGATCGTGGATGTTAACGAATTGAGCAAAGAAAAAAATGGTGAGGTGGGGCCTTCAAGGCAATATTTTGTCACAAATAAAGCATCGACCAATCACAAAATCTATCACCATTATTTAGATGATCAGATACTTTATTTTTCTAATCTATCAGGGAAGTTGGGTTACCTGGATTTATCCAATGATAGCCTACATTTTATCACAAATATCCAGCAGGTACTTAACCTGAAAGCTGTTGATGATCAGCCATTTATTTTTTTACAGGATGGAGTTTATTTACTTAATACACTCGAAAATAGTTTGGGTAGCAAACTATTCGAAATAGATGGCGCCTGTAACTATTTCCGGGATAATGACAACAATGAATGGATTACATCAATTTCCGCAGGAGTATGGTTAAAAAAGGGAGATGTAGAAAAATTGAAGTATTACAGTCCGTCATTTACTTCAGCAACATTAATTGACTCACAATCTAAGCTGTTATTACATCAAAGAAATGAAATCTGGGAAATAGACTCGTTAAATGGCCTCAGAGTTAGGGAGAAATTCTCTGATCCTTTCTATTTGAAAACAATCTATAAAGACGATGAAGGGAATCTAGCTATCGCAAAACGCCTGGGCTACTATTATAAGGGGAAGGAACATTCGGTTATCTCATTCAATGAGATTTACGAAAGTGAAGAGGGATTAACTGTAATTACTCCAAGAAGTATTTTTTTCTTAGATTCCTTTTCAGAAATTGGAATTTTGGAAGATATAGAATATCGGAGATCAAATGGCAAAATCCGCTTTTACGATAGCAAAATCACCGACTTTCATCAATTTTCCAGAGACTCGATTCTGATTGGAACAACCAAAGGGCTTTACCGACTTACTAAAGATACTGCTGAATATCTAGGGAATCATCACTCTGTTCTTCGTGAAAGTATTTCTGAATTGGCTTATTCAGAAGATGGGAGTATTTGGATAGGTACTGATGCAGGGAAATTAGTGCGATATTCCAAGGATTCTCTATTAGTTCTTGAAGCAGGTAAAGATATTTCAGGACAAATTTTTAATGGTATTGTCGCACATAACAATGTAACATGGGTTGGAACAAATGCGGGTCTTAACATTATAAGCTCCAGAGGTATTCAAAAAGTGACTGAAGAAGATGGGTTACCCTCTGATTATATCCTTGATGTAGAAGAGTTGAATGATTCAATTTACATAAGTACAGAAGGCGGGCTAATTTCTTTGCATAGCAACACAACTTTTGAAGAAAGTAATCATATACCAATCTTCATTGAAGAAGTCCTAGCCAATCAAAAACCTGTAGGAGTATCCGAAGAGCTTGAGCTCAGTCATAAAGTAACCGTTATCGAGTTTAAGTTTTTAGGAATCTCTTATACCGAGACACAAAGTTTAAAGTTTCGGTATCAGTTTAAACCTAAGGATCATGAAAACGATATTTGGAGGGAGACTACAGAGAGACAAGCCTTTTTTGTTAATCAGAGTCCTGGAACTTACATATTTCTTTTACAGGCGAAAACAAAGAACAGTGACTGGTCCTCACCCAAGAGAGTAACAATTACAATTTTGACTCCAATTTGGCAAACCTGGTGGTTCCAATTATGTGTTGCAAGCGTTTTATTAATAGTTGTGGGAACGGTGATTTGGAGAATCAGAAAAGCTAAAAGATTTAGGGATAAGCTGGATAGAGACAAAATCGAAGCACAAATAAAAGCTCTTAAAGCACAGATTAACCCGCATTTTCTTTTCAATGCTTTAAGTTCGATTCAGAGATTCATGATGAAAGATAAAAAGGATCTCGCGGAAGACTACTTGGCTGACTATGGGCGCTTAATAAGGAAAGTTTTGGACCAGTCTGACAAGCTCACAATAACATTGCAGGAAGAATTAGAAACTTTGCGGCTTTATACAGAGATAGAACAATTAAGGACAAATAATCAGTTTGTTACTCATTTTGAAGTTGACAAATCAATTGACCCATATACAACCAAGATTCCCGCGATGATAATTCAACCATTGTTGGAAAATGCAATTTGGCATGGAATAAGGCCTTTAAAGAAAAAGGGAGAAATAATAGTTGCTATCGGACTGGACAGAACGGGTCGCGTCAATGTAAAGATAGGTGACAATGGTGTCGGTTTCGAAACAGGAAATTCAGTTACAAACTATGAGTCATATGGATCTAAGCTCGTCAAGGAAAGACTGGAATTATTGAGAAGGTTTTATAAAAAAGACTTTCAATTTCAAATAAATAGCACTCCTGGGGAAGGAACCTTGATTAATATCAAATTTCCATCTAATTTGTGAGCCCATGATAAATGTGATATTAATCGATGATGAAGAAGGAGCAATTGAGGCATTAGAACTCATGCTTAAAAAACATTGTCCTCATATTAATATCGTTGGCTTTGCACATGATATTCATGAAGGCTATAGAGAGATCGAATCAAAGAAACCTGATTTAGTTTTTTTGGACATCAATATGCCGAATGGATTAGGTTTGGAGCTTGTTGAAAAAATCAGTCATTTAGATGTTTCAGTAGTATTCACAACAGCTCACCAGGAGTACGCAATCAACGCAATTCGATTATCAGCAGTAGATTACTTGCTGAAGCCTTTGAAATCAAAAGAGTTGATCGAAGCAGTGGCACGCTACGAAGAAAAGGTATCATCAAAGAATGGCCTTTCTGTACTCAAAGAACTTCTCACATCACCTCAAAAGCTTGAACGACTGGCTATTCCCAATGTGGATGGGATTGAGATTATCAAAAGGGCAGATATCTGTTATCTTGAAGCGGATAGAAATTATACCAAGTTTCATCTGGTTGAGGGGAAAAAAATTGTGGCCTCCAAACCAATTGGTGATTATGAAAAGTTGCTTCATAGTCATGGTTTTATAAGAGCACATAGATCCTATCTGATAAATGTAGAACACGTTCAAAAGTTCAATAGAAGAACCGGTACACTTATGATGTCAGATGGTCAGGAAATTGATGTTTCCAGAAATAGGAGAGATGAAATAATTATGGAACTAGGAAGATCAGCATAAAATCTTCATATTTTCTACCCCAAACAAGCAACCTTTTTGTTTTTTCTCGATCTTTAGATAAAACTCAAGTAAAACTCTAATGAAAATGAAAAATCTATTAACAGCCGTAATCCTCTTTGGAGTGGTATTCACAGTGCAAAGCCAGAACCGAGAAAACAGAGACCATGACGGGTTCACCGGAATTAGCGTAGGAGGAGGAGTTGATCTCTATATCGCACAATCCGATAAGTTTGAAGTTGAGGTGGTCTCGGATAAGGACCTTGATAAAATTGAGACTTATGTAAGAAATGGAGTCCTTTATATCAAGGAAAGAGGAGACTCTTGGTCTTGGAATAAGAAAACTGAGGTCTATGTAAAATTGCCAGAGCTTGAAATGCTAAGAGCTTCAGGAGGGTCTGACGTAGAAAACTCAGGTTCCATTAAAGGTGATAAATTGGAACTCTCTTCTTCTGGTGGTAGTGACGTTGAATTAGATCTTACCTATAATGAAATCGATATTGATTGCTCTGGAGGGTCTGACGTAGAAATGTCAGGTTCTACCAATATACTTTGGTTAAACAGTGGAGGAGGAAGTGATTTTGATGGTTATGACCTGGAAGCTAAGGAAGCTAATATCAGATCTACAGGAGGGTCTGATGTAAGTGTTTATGCTTCGGAAAGACTTGAAGTGAATGCCTCTGGCGCTAGTGATGTTAGGTACAGAGGAAATCCGAAATACACCAATCTCGATTCGAGCGGAGCTTCGGATATTGATAGAGGTTAAGCATAACTTCCAAAGAAGAAATCAAGAGGTATAGTGATCCACTATACCTTTTTTATTTTTCGCTGGTATAATGTCTTTAGGGTTCCGGTTTGTTTTGAATTATATTATCAAAACAGAAAACACTTAAAACCCAAATAAAAATGATCCGTCGCACCCAAGGTATTTTGATATGTCTATCATTTATTCTACTGTTTTGTCATAATCTATATTCCCAAACTAGAGAGTTTATTAATGGAGATTTACTGCCAGATGCGCCTGAGTTAGCAGTTCGTGGAGAGTATTCTGTTGGTGTGAGAACAATAGATTTAGTAGACAAAGACCGCTTGGATATCCTAAATAGAAAAGATGGTAATGTCCCAAAGTATGATAGATCACTACGAGTAGAAGTATGGTATCCAGCTGACCTTGAAGGTAAGAAGGAAATAGAGTTTTATGATGAAGTAATGGGTGTCAATGGTGATACTTTAAGACCACTCATTCCATTTCGGTTCAAAGGCCGGTGCTTAAGGGATGCTAAACCAATAAAAGACAATGGTAAATTCCCACTTTTGATCATGTCTCATGGTTATCCAGGATCACGTTTGATATTCACTTATCTGGCAGAAAACCTTGCTTCAAAGGGTTATATAGTCGCTTCTATTGATCACACTGAATCCACATATCGTGATAGAGCAGCTTTTGAAAGCACAATATTGAATCGATCTCTGGATCAATTATTTGTTTTGAATGAAATGGATCGTTTAGATCAGGATAAGAGTAATTTTCTAGCTGGTATAGTAGATGTTGAAAATACCGGGTTATTGGGATATTCGATGGGAGGATTTGGAGCTGTTAATACTGTAGGAGGTGGTTACAGTAAAATGGCTACAACGTGGTTTCAAAATAATACTGGCAGTAATGCATTAGCTGAGCTAAGAGGAACAGATTCCGAAGTATACAAAAAATCAATTGACTCAAGAATCAAAGTGATGGTAGCATTTGCACCCTGGGGAAAGCAACTAGGAGTTTGGGATTCTACTGGTTTGGCAGGAATTGAAATTCCATCACTATTTGTCTCAGGAAGTCAAGACGATATCTCGATGCATGAGAATGGTGTTAAAGCAATCTTTGAGGGTGCTGTCAACTCGGACAGGTATTTGCTTACCTATTTAAATGCCAGACATAATGTTGCTGGAAACCCACCTCCCGTGGAAGCTTTGGAAGCGGGGCTAGATATCAATGAGTATTTGAGATATGGCGATTCAGTTTGGGACGTGAGAAGAATAAATAACATCAACCAACACTTCATCACAGCTTTTCTTGGAACATATTTGAAAGATTCGAAATATTTGGAGTTCTTACAGCTGGAAGAGGAATCAAATGCCGCAAAGGTGTGGAACGGCTTTAAACCACGAACATCAGTTGGACTGGAATTTCAGTATTTAAAAGCGAATTAGGTTTAAGGCACGAAGTTTGATTCAGCTATTCAAGTATGATTAAGCTTCTCAAAATATTACTAAAATCAGTAGCTGTTTTATTGCTAGTGCCAGTTTTATACGTAATTGTATCATTCATTTTAATGTCAATTACAGTCAATAATTCAACGGAGGTAGATGCAGAAAACATTATTTACTTAAATACCAATGGTGTTCACCTGGATGTTATAATCAAGAAAAAAGACCTTCCCTTCAACTTGAGAAAAGGGATGAGATACAGACCTACAGATAATTACTTCGCTTTTGGTTGGGGTGAGGAGGACTTCTATGTGAATACGCCTGAATGGAGTGACTTGAAAATTTCAACCGCATTCAAGGCATTGTTCCTGGAAAATAACACCTTGGTTCATATGGCTAGATATAACAGAGTGAGATCAGATTGGGTAGAGGTGAAAGTGACAGACGACCAATTGAAAAGTATTATTAACTATGTCTCTGAAACGTTTGCCAAAGATGAAAATGGAGATGTTATTATTCTTCCTGATAAAGGTTACAAATCTCATGATGACTTTTATAGGGCAAATGGTAGCTATTCGCTGTTTTTTACCTGCAACTCCTGGGTTAATAATGGATTTAAACAAAGTGGGATTAAGTCCTGCTTGTGGACACCATTTGATTTTGGACTTCTTGGTAAATACGATTAGTCTACATGATAAATTGGGTTGTCAATTTCTGAGACTGTATGGAACCCATACTTCTTCTTCAATTCATTTAGATACTCTCGATATGCTAAACTAAACCCGGAAGTTACTGTATATACCTCACCATCATACTCTCTATCAACCAAGCTAGCTGGGATTTTTTGGGAAGGCTGGTATGTGTTGCAGGAAAGGCATATGGTAATATGTGCTGCCGGTTTCCCTTTTGAATAGTAAATAGCGGCAAAATGAGGATCAAAACAAGCTGCAGAATTAAGGCCGAATGAATCCTTATTGCCAAGCCGGTTTGTAAATTCTTCTGCCTCACTTTTTCTCAAACGAACTGAGCTTTTGATACTACGGTTCACAACTGACCCATCGGGTTTGACTATTGTTTTTACACGCGCTCTCTTTCCATCTTCATCCTGGTAGATATATTCAATATCATAAATAACCAAACTGTCAAATTCAATTTCTGCATACGGATTCTCCTGCGCTGAAAGTGTCAAGAAGGAAGCACCTAAAAATATTGTTAAGGCGAATTTCATGATTAGTTGATTTGTTCTATTTCAAATTACTAATAAATACGGTTGGGTTCAAGGCAAAAACCATTTCCCATTCACGACTATTCGGTCGCAATTCACGACTTATATTGCCAAAACACTGCTTTCGAAGCAATCTGTTCGTTGGTTTGGGAAAAAACTCATGAATAGAAAATCGTTTTTAAAGACTGGTGCGCTTTTAAGTTCCTCTCTATTAATTAGCCCACAACTATACTCCATCCAGGAAAACTCAAATTTTGATTTGGAGGAAATCAAGGAATTTGTGTTTGCTGCACATAAAGATTTTGATGAAACTAAAAAGATTATTGAAGCAAAGCCCTTATTATTAAACTGTACAAATCAGGCAAAAAAAGGAGACTTTGAAACAGCAGTAGGAGGAGCTTCCCATATGGGTAGAAAGGATATTGCGGACTTACTTGTTTCTAAAGGGGCAAGACTTGATATCTTCAATTACACATTTCTCGGCTATCATGATTTTGTGAAAAAACTGATTGAAGACTACCCAGACCTACTATGGGCACCAGGTCCGCATGGATTCACTTTGTTACATCATGCAAAAGTTGGAGAACATACAGAAATGCAAGATTGGCTTAAGGAAAAAGGTCTTACGGAAACTTTTATAAAAGGAGCTTTTGGATAAATAATATTTTATCTTTTCGAATGCTTTTGGAGCTAGGTCAATTCAAAAAAGACAAGAAGTTTCTGATCTCAGTGGGTGTTATTACCGCACTCATTTTTGCATTTGCTATGATTCAGAATGTGTTGAGATATGGGATGCATGATAGCTATAACCCTTGGAGGAGTGTTCTTTATCTGATAGTATCAGTGATACTATTTTTACCGTTGGTTCCATTCATTATTCTCTCAGCTAGAAAGATAATTCACTATAATTTTAAACTTTATTGGGTCTATTCAATAGGCGTAATTATCCTGGTGATTGCTACTTATTTCATTATTGCCAGTACCATATTTTATTCAATTGACTACTTCCCAGGTTGGATTTCTGAAAAGTTTATAAGGTATTATTTCGGTAGGGAAGTAATTTATCATGCTATAGTTGCAGCAGGCACAGTTTATTATGTCAAGCATCGGTTTGGGATTGAGAGTGAGAAGTTGATTTCAGGAACTGTGGGGAGAAAGCAAATAACTCTTAAGGCGAACCTCATACAGTATATTGAGGCAGATGACCACTACCTTAAGCTTCATGTCCAGGATGGTTCGATGATAAAACGAGCAACTATGGATAAGATGTCTGAGGAACTCAAGCCAGACTTTATTAGGATTCATCGAAAGTACCTGGTGAATAGAAAAGCCATCAAAGCAAAAGAAAAACACCAGCGGGACGAGTTTCTGATTCTTAATTCTGGCGAAAGATTGAAAATAGGCAGGAGTTATCAACCACTGGATTTTTAAATCGCACAGAAATTTCTTGACATACTTTCGATAAAATCATATTCTTGCCCGATACGGTAGAAAAAAGTCCCGATTCGGTAGTGAAGCAAAATCCTTTTATACAGAAAACGTATATTTTTGAAAACGATTAAGAAAGTATGTCAAAATTAAAATACATAGGGATTCTGGTACTTACATTATGTGCCTCCGGCCTTTTGGCTCAAGATGGAGGTTTGATGTATGGGAAGGTCACTACAAGAAGTGGTGCTACATACCAGGGTAACATCAGATGGGGTGGTGAGGAAGTATTTTGGACAGACGAATTTAATGCTTCCAAGTTGGACTCCAAGGTTTTTGGTTACGTGATCACGGACGATGAAGATGATGATGAAGGGATTTCATTTAAATCTATTAGAACCATTTGGGAGGATTATACTTCCGGAAGCGTTCATGAGTTCTCTTGCCAGTTTGGCAACATGAGGAAACTTGTATATAAAGAAGATGAAAAGAAGGCCATTATTACTTTAAAAAATGGCAAAGAAATCATAGTCGGAGGTAGTGGGTATAATGATATGAAGGCTTCTATCACAGTCTTAGATGAGGAGCTTGGGAAAATTAGAATTAAAGGATCTAATGTGGAGTCCGTGGAATTTATGAATACTCCAGAAAGATTGGATGCGAAGTTTGGCGAAGCGCTATATGGTGCCGTGTATACTTATGAGGGAGATAGCATTAAGGGATACATCCAATACGACAAAGACGAAAGATTGTCAACCGACTTTTTAGATGGCAATTCGGGTTCTGAGCGGTTGAAAATTCCAATGGGCAAAATCGTTAGAATAGAACCTTCCAGAAATGGTAGCAAAGTAGAATTGATATCAGGAAGAAGGTTTAATCTTTCCGGGACGAATGATGTTAGTCAGGGAAACAGAGGTGTAATAGTAACGATTGAGGGTTTAGGCAGAACTTCAATCCCATGGTCGGATGTGTATTATGTTTCTTTCGAGAAAAACAACTCATCCGGCCAAACTTACTCCAACTTTAAGTCACCAAAAGGGCTAAGCGGAGAGGTGATTACACTGAATAACAGAAGTTATAAGGGGTATTTTGCATACGATAGAGATGAGGTGTGGGAATTTGAATTCCTTGATGGTGAATCTAAAAACTGGGAACTTAAAGTGCCTTTCGAAAATATTAAATCAATATCTCCAAGAAATGCTAAATACTCTTTGGTAGAATTGAAGGCAGGAAATAAATTGTTACTTGGTCATTCCAGAGATGTTTCTGATAGCAACGGAGGGATCCTACTTTTTGAAAGCAGAGATGGAGATCCTATTTCTATCGACTGGGAAGATATTGATGTAATCATATTCGACGAGCCTTAATTCAAGCATGCGCACTGGACTCTTAAAATACTTTTTAGTAATATCATTAGCAGTGATTATTGTCACTGCTTTTCTACTTTTCGGTGGTCAGGATTGGTCTCAAGCGGATACAATCACATTAGGTTGGTTCCTTATTTCATCTTTATTGATCTGGCTAGGGAATCGATTCATTACCAAATGGATGGATCGTAAATTTCCTTGGAGTGAATATGGGAACTGGAGGTTTTTTGCACAGATTGCTATGGTGCTCTTTTACTCATTGAGTATAGTAAACCTGGCTTATTATCTGTTCAAAGTGTTCTTAACTGATACACCACCAGCTTGGGAACAGTTTCTGGTAATGAACGCATACGGTACTCTGATCATCATTCCCGTGACATCAATTTATTTTGGAATTTACTTTTTGAGATCATGGAACCGTAGTAGAATAGAAGCCCAGGTCGCCCAGAAAGAAACGATTCAGGCACAATTGCAGACCTTAAGAAATCACCTGGATCCACACTTTTTATTTAATAACCTCAATATTTTATCAGCTCTAATCGATACAGATAGGGAGCAGTCCCAGAAATTCCTGGAAAAGTTTGCGGAGGTATACCGAGTGATTCTAAAAACAGAAAAGGATGAGTTAATTCCGCTTTCTCAGGAATTAGAATTTATTGAGTCCTATATCTATTTGATTGATATCCGATTCAGAGATTTGATTGACATCAAGATTAATATAAGTGAAGATCAATTGGATCAATTGATTCCTCCATTGACTATTCAGATGTTGATTGAAAATGCTTTCAAACATAACATTATCACTGAGGATGATATCCTTAAAATCGAAATCACTTCAGAAGAAAACAGGGTGGCTGTGATCAACACACTAAATAAGAAAGAAGAAAACGGCAACTCGAATAACACAGGGTTGAAAAATATAACGCTTAGGTACGGTTATTACACAGAGGACAAAATTGACGTTTCTGAATCAGAGACTCATTTTAAAGTGACAGTACCATTAATTCAAATTGCAAGCTATGAAAGTTCTGATATTTGAAGATGAGGCTATTGCAGCTGATCGTATAGTGAAATTATTAGGAAATATCTCTGAGGAGATTGAGGTAGTTGGTACTTTAAAATCCATCAAGAAAGGGTTAGAATGGCTCAACGAAAACTCAGAGCCTGATTTCATTTTAAGTGATATTCAATTGTTGGACGGTCTGTCTTTTGAAATTTATAAAAAGCATCCTGTAAAGTGCCCTATCATATTTACCACGGCTTTCGATCAATATGCACTTCAGGCGTTTGAAGTGAATGGAGTTGATTATTTATTAAAACCGATTCAGGAGGATAAATTGGCAGCAGCTATCCAAAAGCTCAAAAAGGAAAGCGCTCCGTTGATCTCCTCAGAACATCTGGAAGAGCTGGCAAAACTTCTAGATGATCGTAAACCAAAATTCAAAGAAAGGTTTCTGGTAAAACTAGGTCAAAAGATCACTTCAGTCCCCACAGATAAAATTGCTTATTTCTTTAGCGAGGAAAAAGTATCATTCCTGGTAACACAAAAAGGAGAGAAGTTTCCGGTAGACAATAGCCTGGAAGAACTGGAAAACATCCTTGACCCAAAATTCTTCTTCAGAATCAATAGAAAATATATCATTACACTTGATTCAGTAGCACAGATACACCCTTATTTCAAAGGCCGCTTAAAGCTAGAGCTGAATCCGGACTCTCATGATGATGACATTGTAGTGAGCGCAGATAAAACGCCAGTGTTTAAGAGTTGGTTGGATTATTGAGCAGAATTGTAGTGATGCTTCCTACTGGATTATGCTGTTCATTGAAGTATGAACATTCGAATAACAGTTGTCAGTTATCAGTTGTCAGTTTTTGCTGCATGAGGGTAATAATTACTTTTCATCGTTTCTACTTATTCTGTAGGTCCTAAATCGAATTGATCTTCTGGGACTAAAAAATGTTTAAATGTCGTAACCTACTAAGGACACCTCAAGTTCAGACAACTGACCACAGACCACAGACAACAGACAACTTTCAGTCCCCAACTATCCCGATTCAGTAATCCCCACCATCAAACTTCAAACTTCGAAGGGCCTACCAAACCCCTCAATTCAACCATCTAGAAGCCAAAAAGCCAACAGCTAAACAGCCAAAAAGCTAAAAGCCAAAAAACAAGAGTCAGATTCGGTAGTGTTATTTCCCGATTGAGTAGAAAGAGGGCGGGATCGGTCGAGAATGCCTTTTTTAGGTGGATAATTCATTGCACTTTTGAAACATAACAAAGGTCAAAAACTCAAATTAATTAAAAGGTCAAAACACTCAAAATAATGAAGACTAATCTAATAAAATCAATTTACGCAACTGCCATGATAACTTTGCTCTCTTCTTTCATGCCTGTATATGGGCAGTCAGATGAGGGCTATATTTATGGTACTATCACAACAATCGAGGATGCTACTTACACAGGTCAAATCAGATGGGGTAAGGAAGAAGCATTCTGGACAGATCACTTCAATGCTGGTAAATACGACAATGACAACCTGGACTACTTGAGCAGAAGTGAATTAGAAGCACTTAGAGAAAACGGAAGATACTCTGAAAGATGGTCCAATTGGAACATCAGCTGGGGAGATGATGACGATGGGAATTGGGTTGACAAACACCTGCATCAGTTCGTTTGCCAGTTTGGAGATATCAAAGAAATAGAAATCACTGGTAGAAGTAAAGCGATGATCACCATGCAAAACGGTGACAGAATCAAAGTAAGCGGAGAAGGCTACAATGATATCGGAACTAAAGTACGAGTGATGGATGACGAACTAGGAATGGTTTCAATCCAATGGTCTCAAATCGACAACATCGTTTTCAAATCAACACCTTCAAAACTATCTTCTAAAATGGGAGAGCCACTATTTGGAGAAGTAGAAACTACCGACGGAAGCTTCACAGGTTTTGTTCAGTGGGATCATGATGAAAGACTTTCAGAAGATAAGTTAGATGGTGATACTGATGACGGAGACTTATCAATCCCATTCGGAAATATCAGAAAAATTGTAAGCAGAGGTAGCAGCTCATCTGTAACTATGAAGTCAGACAGAAAATTTACACTAGATGATAGTAACGATGTTGACAGAGGTAACAGAGGAATAATTGTAACAATGGACGATGGTTCCAGAATGGATGTTCCTTGGGATGAGTTTGTATCTGTAACCTTCAAAGACAAATACCCAGCAGGAAAAGCATACAACACTTTCAAGTCTCAGACTAAACTTCAGGGAAGCGTTAAAACAAAAGATGGTAAGACTTTATCCGGAAGAATTATCTACGACCTGGATGAAGCATTCACTTACGAAATTATTCAAGGGAAAAATGATGATATCGAGTATTTGATTCCAATGAGCTCGATCAAGCAAATCATACCAAAAAATTACGATAATAGTTATGTAGTACTCAAGGACGGTCAAAAGCTCTTACTCGGGGATGCTCAGGATGTTTCTGACAGACATGATGGGATCCTCGTGTTCAAGAGTGAAGATGACGCCACATACGTCTCATGGGAAGATGTAGAAGAGGTAAGCTTTAATTAAGGTGAACATAAGTTAGGAATTAGATTTAGGGTACAGTGAAAGTAGTGATTTTTGATAAAACCCAAATCTTCCAAATTTACCGCACGGAAGCTTAAGCCCAGTATCCTTTATCTTCTTCCTGGCTACAACTAAAAAGAAAATCTCAATTACGGTCCAATAAAAACCTGGTTAGCAGTCGCTGATCAGGTTTTTTTAGTTTCTACTTGAAAAGTTGCGGGTTACGGGTTAGCGAGTTTTAGTAGTTGCTTAGACATTGTGCTAGTAGAGACTGTTCACAGTTGTCAGTTACTTGCAAGAGCGTAGAAAAAAGATAACGTCATTCCGGAATTTCTGTAATGAAATGGAGGAAATATCCGGAATCCCACCTTGCCCAACAGAGCTTTAGCGGAGGAGGGAGGTTTGAGGTCACGAAGTTTTGAAGAATCAAATAAAATTTATCTATTCGAAGGGCGGAGTGCGTAAAAAAAGGCCATCCAAAGGACAGCCTTAAATATTTTCAATTCAGCTCCCAACTCGGACTGAAATGAGATCTACTTTACAATCTATCAGGAGTAGTTATAGGTTCCAATTCAGGTACATATGGTTTGCCATTCAATGTACGCTGTTTTCCTTCTCTGAAATCAACACACGTATTTCCTACAACCGGTAAATCCATACAAATCGTCATATCTCCGGTTTCCCAGTCTAACTCCACTGAAGCTGATACATTTACCTCTGCTTCTGAAATTGATCCAGTTACTCTTGCTGTGATTAGAAAGCCCTCTTCTGTTACTGTAACCTCAAAGCCAGCTGTAAGTTTGGCTACTTCCACATCTACCGTAAGTTCGGCACCACCAATCAGTGTGAATTCACCATTGTAATAAACGTCACCAATTATATATACTTCAGCCAGACCTGGAACACCCATATTTCCACTTAAGAATACATGCTCAGAATCTACTCCAAACAATGCCTCAACCAACTCCTGTTCGCCAATTCCTGGTACTTCCATAGTTAATGCGGTTCTTACAACAAACTGGGAATTATCAAGATTACTTCCAACATATAAATAGGCCTCTACAGTCTGACTTGGCATGCTAAAAGTAGAGGTGAGTACACCGCCATCAAGATTACCAAGGAGGTCTACCAGAAAGTCTGGTTGTACCTGTGTTTCTCCAGCGATTTGGATGTATTGATCAGTTTCTTCTAATTCAACTACTACTGTTGCTCTTCCGAGTTCAGTTTCTGGCAACCATTCAATGATCCCCTCATCAACTAATACGGTACCATTGATACCCATTCTATACTCGGCTCCTTCAAAACCATCCTGGAAGAATTCGTTGAATCCATTTTCGTTTAATGTGAATCCAACTAGCGCTTCACCATATACTGAAATATTGAATTTTGGTATTGGTACTAGCCCGCTAATGAAGATATTTCCATTAAGTTCAGGAAGAGGAACTTTCATCAAAGCTTCCAAATCTTCACTGTATTCATATGGAGTGAAAAGTAGGTTTCCTCTGGCACTTAAACCAAGTCCTGCATCTTCAATAGTAAACTTGGGCATTCCTATATCTCCTCTGAAGTAGATCATTGGATCATGAGGGTCCATGTAAAAAGCCTTTGGCGTGAATGCTGTGTTTTTAACACTGAATTGCATCTTCTCACCAATATTTTCATCAAGTGTTATTCCAAAGTAACTAATGTCATCCATCACTGGCGCCATCTCATCATTTGCTCTAATATTTGCTCCACTGTTGAACCCAAAATTGGCTCCAGAGGTGAAATCAGTCACTATATCTTCAAACACACCTATTTCAGGGATAGTCGCTCTACCATACCCTTCCAATTCACTATAAATTCCCGATTCACTTAAATCAGAAAGTGTAAAGTCTCCACTTGTGACAGCCACAAACTGACCTTCAATCTCAGAGTATATTGTCCCTTTTATATGGGCCACACCATCTTCAATATTGATGCGGTCTTCAGACACAAAAAGTTCTCCCATTCCATCAAGCTGAATGCTGGTGAGGTTCTCTGGATTAGCTTCTTCGATCTCGAATATATCGGTGGTTACCACTTCTTCTTTACAGCTGTTAAAGAGTAGCGTAACCAGTAAGCTAGTAGTAAGTAGGGCAAGTGACTTTGCCATAATTTTCGCTGTTAAATTTGTATCCAATACTTAGTAATAACCGGGTTGAACCGGTTTGAAATGTCTGTTCGTTGAATTGGCCAGCAATAAAATCTTGCTGTGACCTGAAAAACTGTGCCTGAGGAGTCACAACAAAATTTCCAAAGACAAACTTTGCATATGCTCTCGCTCCAAATCCAACACCACTCTTAATCTCTGTTTCTAAAGTGTAACCCGGGACATTTGAATTTCCGCGATCTAAAAACTTATGTCGTTCCACCAGAAGTGCGCCAGAAACTCCAAGCTCGAAATCGTAATTGTAGGTTTCCGCAGTATATAGATTTCTGTTCAGGAATACTCCGAAGAATGTTGGGTTCATTGTGTAGTTATCCAACTTGTATTTAGAGAAGAAATCGTAAAACAATGTGACGCTATAGTGATCCAGAATTTTGCCGTATTCAACGTAGGGCTGAATTGGAATTCTTTTACTATTAGCATTCAAAACGTGCGACTCATGCCAGGGCGCAAACCCTGCTCCAATTTCAAAACCGGATTGAGAAAACACGGATGTACTGATCATTATGAGTATGATCGTAAGTGTAAGTGCTGGGCGGTTAGGATGCATAGTAAAATAAAACTAGAAATTTCCTCACTCAATTTTTACAGCAAAACCGCTTATTTTCAATGACGTCCACCACTTGTCACCCATCTAATCGGGTTTTAGCGCGCAATTGAAGCTAAATGCAAATTTTGCGTGTGTATTGAAGACAACTGAATGAGGTCTTTGCCACCCCTCAAAGATTAAATTACTACTGGATATGAAAGGAATTGAAATTAATTAACCCGAATATTCTTCGAGATCTTTTCATGTAACTCTTTCGGGTTAAACGGCTTGCTAATGAAGTCATTCATCCCGGCTTCCAAAGCCCTGTTCTTCTCCTCCATAAATGCTGAGGCTGTCAAAGCGATAATTGGAATATCCTTATATGCCTGTCCCGATGATCGGATTTCGGCAGTGGCTTCAAAGCCGTTCTTTTCTGGCATTTGAAGGTCCATTAATACAATGTCAAATTCCTTCTTTTCAATGTGCTCGATGGCCTGAAATCCATTTTCAGCAACTTCCACATCGCACTTCCATTTGTCAAGGAATTTGTTAGCCACAAATTGATTTAGTGGATTGTCTTCCACCAATAAAATGCTTAACCCTGCTAATTGCTTTTCATCCAATAATGAAGGATCTACACCCCGTTCTTCTTGTTCATTAGTCTTCTCAAGGGACTTATCCATTTCCAGATCAAAGAAGAAATTGGATCCTTTGCCATACTCAGATTCTAGTTGCACCTTGCTGTGTTGAAGCTCTATAAGTCTTTTAGTTATAGCCAGGCCTAATCCAGTACCTCCATATTTTCTGGTCGTATAAGAATCGGTTTGAGAGAATGATTCAAATATCATGGACTGTTTCTCCTTCTGGATTCCAATACCAGTATCAATCACCTCAAATCGGATGACATTGGAGACTTCCTTCTCTTCCAAAAGTGTGACTTTGGTTGTTACAGATCCTTTCTCTGTAAACTTCACAGCGTTACCAATTAGATTGGTCAATATTTGCGCTAGTCTACTTGGGTCTCCTTTTACGTGATTGGACAGTTTCTCATCCCAATCAAATTTTACTTCAATGTTCTTCTCGTCTCCCTTGAATTTGCAAGCTTCAACGATATTTCGAACCGTTCTCCTCAGGTTGAAGTCAATATTTTCAAACTCTACCTTTCCGGCTTCTATTTTGCTGAAATCAAGAATGTCGTTGATTAGTACCAATAGATGTTCACTTGAGAACTTAAGTGTGTCGAGTAGTTTTAGCTTTTCCGGGTCTGTTTCATCGCCAATCAGAATATTGGTAATCCCAACAATGGAGTTCATTGGAGTTCTGATTTCATGACTCATCGTAGAAAGGAATTCGGCTTTTGCCTGTGAAGCCTTCTCCGCTTTTTCCTTTTCTTCTATAATCGCTGCTTCCTGTTTCTTTCTCTCCGTAATGTCTCTGAAGATGACAATGTAAGAAACTTCATCTATTTCAAACTTGGATACAGAGATCTCGCAAGGAATTCGAGGTTGTTTTTTGCCTGATAGAAAAACCTCAATTTCATTTTGGTCTTCAACTTTGTCGTATTGTTCAATAAACTCATTGAATGAATCAAAATCGGCTAGAACATTACTCAGATCATTTTCAAGTAAGTTTTTTTCTTTCCTACCGAGAATCTGTTCTGCTGAACTATTTACTGCAACAATTCTTCCGTAGGTATCACAAGTAATGATTCCATCTACAATTGTACCAAGGATAGTGGCTATGAAAGCTTCGTTTTTCTTTTGTGCAGTTTTGTAGAGATCGAGCATCTCCTGAGACATCATCCGGATGGACCTGTCTTTTAATTTCTGGACTTTCTCAAAGTCCTCATAGCTGTCGTTGATTTGTGCGAAAAGCCGCTCCAGAAATTCACTCTCCGGGTAAGTCTCCCTGATTTTTTCAATCTGCTTTTCTAGTAAATTTTTGCTCACTGAGTCTTAGATCTAAATGTGTCGTAACTAGTTGCAAGGTTCTCTGGCGCCACATACCTCGCATATAATCAATGAATTTACTGGAAATTCGGCACTTTATCGTTGCTTATTATATGAATAGTCGTAATTCTTCGATCAATAGTCCTATTTACAAATAGTTTGGTCGAAAGAATGGTAAAAAACTCAGTTGAAAGTTTCTTCTACAAAACTACAACTAATATATTTGTTGTACGTTTGTAGAAGAAATTAAAACTCATGAAAGGATCTTATTTAGGAGAATTTGAGGAATTGTTGTTGCTCACGGTGGGCTCATTGGCCAATGAGGCTTATGGTGTGGCTATCATGGACGAGATCAACAAGGAAACAAGCCGAAATGTAAATATCAGTGCGGTACATGCGGTGCTAAGAAGATTGGAGGAGAAAAACTACCTGGAATCCGAAATGCGTGGTGCTACTACGGAAAGGGGAGGTAGAAGAAAAAGATATTTTAAGCTTACCATGATTGGTAAAAAGGCGGTTGTAGAGTCAATGGAAGTTAGAAGTAAGTTGTATAACCGCATTCCCGATTTAGCATTTAAATTCTCAATATGAATACTGCTCATCCACCGAAGTGGGCAGACCGCTTTTTGAGCTGGTACTGCAACCCTCGTTTCCTTGAGGAAATACAGGGTGACGCCCATGAATTGTACTTCCGAAGGGTGGATGAGGAAGGTATATCCAAAGCAAATCTCAAATACATCTGGGATGTCCTTAGATTTTTCAGATGGTCAAATATAAAACGGTCAAACTCAAAATTTAGAAGTACAGGAATGTTTAAAAACTACTTAAAAATCAGTCTTAGGAGCATGGTCAAGAATTGGTCTATTGCTACTATCAATATCGTGGGGCTATCAATGGCCATTGCGGTAGCTATTACAATGTTCATATTCATCGATATGCAATTGAATATGGATTCTTTTCACACCAACAGAAATAATATTTATCAGGTTGTGAGCAAGGTAAAATCTGATAACGGACAGATCACCTGGGGTGATTCACCAATACTGTTAGGAGAAAATCTGAAAGATGGTCATTCTGCTGTGAAAGAATACACTCGTATTGAATTTTCTTCAGCCAATATAAGATTTGCTGAGGATGTCTTTAAAGAGAATATCGCTTTTGTGGATCCATCTTATCTGGAAGTGTTTGATTTCCCAATCAGAAGAGGTGATGAAAAGGCTCTTTACAAGAAAGAACAAATGGTTATCAGCCACAATATGGCGGAAAGATTCTTTGGTAAGAATGATCCAATAGGTGAGCAGATGTCTGTGAAGTTTGGTAATGGTAAGGTGGTTTCAATGGTTATCGGAGGTGTTTTAGATAAGTATCCTAACAACGCCAGTTTCAAGCTTAATTGTTTGATTCCTATGGATCATTATTATGACCAGGTAAAAGACAGAACTTTCGATTGGGGAGATTTTACTGATGCTACTTTCATTACAATGCAAGATGGACGTAACCCAAGAGAATTACACGATTTATTGGTATCCTCTCAGGAGAAACAAAACGAAGCGGATTCCAAATGGACCGTACTTTCATTTGATATGTATAGCCTGGAAGGTCTTTCATTAAGAAATCATGAAATCAGTAGTGATATTGCTGCAGGTGGCCATCCGGCAGGTAGGATTGGAATGGGTGTGATCTCCGGGCTACTACTAATTCTTGCTTGCTTCAACTATATGAATATCGCTGTTACCTCAGCCACTAAAAGACTAAAGGAAATAGCCTTAAGAAAAGTAATGGGAGGTGTAAGAACTCAAATTATCAAACAGTTCTTGTTGGAGAATATGATCATGGTATTTCTGGCATTGATTGTAGGAGTATTTCTTTCATATTACTTTTTCATGCCGGGCTTCAATATGATGATCCCAATCACTATACCATTCGAATTTTCATCATTAACAACAGCTGTTGCATTCTTTGGGGGTATGTTATTGTTGATTGGATTAATCTCAGGTTCTTATCCGGCATTTTACATCTCAAGATTTCAGCCTGTTTATATATTCAAGGGCAATCAAAAGTTTGGAAGAAAAAACATATTCAGTAAAGTGTTATTAGGGTTCCAGATGTTCTTCGCCTTCACCACAATTGTTGGATGTTTTGTGTTTACCGATAATGCCTTTTATCAGGCAGAAAGAGATTGGGGATATGATAAGGATGGTATTATTTCCATCGCTATATCAAACGAAGAACAATACAATGGCCTTCGAGATGCAGCCTCCAGAAATTCGGATATTATTTCTTATTCTGGATCATATGGACAGATTGGAAGGTTTGACGGATTAACTAATGTTGAATTAGTTGATGGTACATCTTTCCGATCAATTATGTACAGAGTAGAGCCTGGTTATCTGTCGACTATGAATATACGAAAGGCTTCAGGAGACTATTTCGATATTGCAAAAGGCACTGATCAATCTCAGCCTGTTGTGGTGAATCAAAAGTTTGTAGAAAAGATGGGATGGGAGGATCCATTAAATCAACAATTCACCTACGATAGTATCAACCGAACTGTAATCGGAGTTGTAGAAGATTTTATTTCTGAAGGATTTTATGATCCGGTTAGGGCGACTATGTTCTTCGTTGGGAAGCCAAAGCAGTACAATTATTTTGTAGCTAAAACAACCAAGGAAAATGCTCAGAAAATGGATGAGTATCTGGCAGAAACCTGGGCCTCAGTTGCTCCCTATGATCCGTATGACAGGGTTTACCAAGAGGATGTTTTCAATTCTTTTAAGACTGAGAATAATGCCAATATCACCTTGATGTTAGCCATTTCAATTATGGCAGTGTTACTTGCGAGTCTTGGTTTATTTGGTTTAATGTCATTTAATATTCAAAAGAGACTTAAGGAGTTTAGTGTTAGAAAAGTATTGGGTGCAACCGCGACAAGTATAGTAAAAGTTGCAAGTAAGCAATATGCATGGATTGTGATGATTAGCTTCTGTATCGGTGCACCGGCTGGCTACTTTTCAATTAAGCAGCTGCTGAATTCCATTTATGGTGATCCAAAGGATATAGGAGCTGCTCCGTTTGTCATTTCAGTATTGGTAACATTCATTACGATAGCCATTACAGTATCTGGTCAGGCATTGAAAGCCACAAGAGTGAATCCAGCAGAAAACTTGAGGAATGAATAGAGATTAAATAATGTAATTATGAAAGGTCAAAGCCAGATGGTTTTGACCTTTTTTTGTTCTGATCACAGAATGCACACAGAACTACACTGACTGCTCCAAAATGCATGCTGGCTGCACTGCACAAACCCCTTACATGTTTACATAGCCAACTTACATCGCTGCATAAAGCACTTACATGGCTGCATAAGCATCTTACATGACTGCATAAAGCACTTACATGGCTGCATAAGCGTCTTACATGACTGCACAAAGCACTTACATGACTGCATAAGCGACTTACGTGACTGCATAAACCCCTCGATATATTGCAAAGCCTGTTCAATGGTCTGCATAAACCCCTCAATGCATTGCAAGGTCTGCTCGATGCTCTGCATAAAGCGCTCGATACACTGCAAGGCCTGCTCGATGCACTGCAAAGCCTGCTCGATGCACTGCAAAACCTGCTCGATGTACTGCAAAGCCTGCTCGATGCACTGCAAAGTCTACTTGATGCATGGCAAAGTCTGCACAATGCATTGCATAAACTGCTTAAGTGGAGCTGCACGTAATGCATATGAGGATTGACAGGATTAAACCCAGGGCTGGTACAAAATATTTTGATTTTTTCCAGAATAATGCTACTATAGCATTACTATTCAGGTATGTGGCGATAATCTGTATTCTTTATTAATCTTTAAAAACGATCAAGATGAGATGGATTTTACTACTATTAGTACCTGGATTGGCGACTGCTCAGTTCAACAATGAACTCTTAATTCCCCCAACTCTTACCGGTACCGAATTTAGTCTTACTATCGATGAGTCTACCAAACAATTTTATGATGGCCAGACGACTGAGACCATTGGCTTCAATGGCAACTTTCTTGGGCCAACGCTGATTTTCAATAAAGGTGATTTTATCAGCATTGAAGTCGACAATAACCTGAATGAAGAAACCACTGTACATTGGCATGGAATGCACGTATCTCCGGAAGATGATGGAGGTCCACATACAGTGATTGCTCCAAATACTACCTGGAATCCGGATTTTACAGTGTTAGATCGGGCTACCACATTTTGGTATCACCCGCATTTACATGAAAGAACTAACAGGCATGTAACCAAAGGAGCTGCAGGGATGATCATTATCAGATCTGATGATGAAAGCGCTTTGACACTACCCAGGACTTATGGAGAAGATGATTTTCCACTGATTGTCCAGGCAAAAAGTTTCGACAATGATAATCAACTGGATGAAAGAGGAGATGATAATGTCTTTATGGTAAATGGTACTTTAGAGCCGTATCTTGATGTGCCTGGACAAATGGTTAGATTCAGAGTGCTTAATGGATCTAATGAAAGAGTGTTATATCTAGGCTTCAATGACGACAGGCAATTTATGCAAATAGGCTCTGATGGAGGTTTGCTGGAGAGTCCTGTTTCTATGAACAGATTGAGACTTGCTTCCGGGGAAAGAGCAGAATTAGTAGTAGATTTTTCTGGTGATATTGGATCGAATCTGGAGTTGTTAACTTATGCTTCTGAGCTGGGTGGAGGAATACCTGGCGGACCTGTTGGAGGTGGAGGCGGAGGAATGAATGGCCTTGATGGTCAGGATGTTTCTTTTATGGAATTTAGAGTAGGTGCAGCTACTGGAAATGGGGTCACATCAATCTCACAGAATCTGGCTACTCACGAACCTTGGGATGAATCTGAAGCCAACAATGCCAGAACTATTTCAATGGATGGTGGAGGACCTGGAAATCCATTTTCTCTTAATGATGGCATTTTTGATGACAATGTGATAAATGAGACTGTATTCCTGGATGATATTGAAATTTGGACAATAACTAATACAACTAATATTGCTCACCCATTTCATATTCATGATATTCAGTTTTATATCCTTGATAAGGATGGAGTAGCTCCTCCAATGAACGAAAGAGGATTAAAGGATGTGGTGCTCGTTGAGGGAAATCAAACGGTAAGGTTTATTACCAAATTTGAAGACTTTGCTGACCCGGAAGTTCCTTACATGTATCACTGCCATATCTTACCTCATGAAGATGGTGGAATGATGGGCCAGTTTCTCGTGATTGAAGGAGAAGAGGAAGTTCTCGGACTCAAGGAATTAAGAAACTCATACAGAGTCTATCCAAATCCAGTATCTGATAAAATTGTAAGAGTTTTGGTTCCACAGGGAATGAATGCATCGAAGGATATGGAATTTAAGATGTTTGATCTTTCTGGAAAACTTGTACCGGCAATTAGCTCCAAAGTTTGTGGACCGGATAACCTAATGATTCTTTATTTGAGCGAGTTTTATACAGGGATTTATAATCTGGTGATCACTTCAGGGGGGAAATCTGTTGCTAGCTTGAAGGTGATGATAGAATAGGATTTTAAAATATAGAATTGAAGGTCAGTGTCTGGGGATGTTGGCCTTTTTTTGTGTCACTCGTACTTGTTGTGTATCCTCAGTAAAACCCAGCACATATGCTTCAATATGGTCTCCCACTTTGAATTGAATGTCAGTTAAATACAAACTATGGTAATCAAGTTCCTTCATTTGAATAATTTCAAGAAGGACGTTAGAATAACCATCGACATTAATAAATACTCCAAAAGGTGCTTTGTGTATGATTTTTCCTGACACAAATGATCCCAATTTGTGCTTTTCCTTAAAGTTTTTCCAGATTGATTGATCCATTTAAGTAAAGTTAATTAAGCTACTCAAATTTATCCATTGTTATCACCGTGAGCTCAGAGGGATTAGAACATTGTTTTATGAAACCACCACCTTTCTACGAACCAAATCAGTTCTTTCCAGGCTATCCACCAGATATCTTGCAACATTCAATCTACTCACAAGAAGACCAGGTTTCGGGTTGTTATTGAATGATTCCATTATTTCGGTGGGCTTCTTCGAATTTCCAAGACCAACTGGTCTCACAATCGTCCAATCAAGACTAGATTCCGTGAGGACTTTCTCTTGCCTCTCATGATCCTTATAGGCTACACCAATATTACTGTTGTCAATAAACCATCTAAACCATCCTGGTATATCTTGTTTAGTTTCATTAACACCCCAGGCTGAACAAACTGTAATTCTCTTGATCTCTTTTTCAGTCATTGCCTCAACCAGAAGATTTGCAACATCAGAAAGAAAGAACTCAGGAGTCTTCAATCTGGCCCATGGAAAGTCTGATGTCCTTGAAATGTTTAATACACTTATCACCGCGTCACAACCTTCAATGGCTTTTTCTAAATCTGATTTTTGTGTTGGATCCCCTTCAAATACAGAGATGTTCTTATCAGTGGGAATCCTCTCTGAATTCCGTGCCAGGCAATTGACTTGAAAGCCTTTTTTAAGAGCCTGCTGCAAGACTAATTTTCCGGTTCTGCCAGTGGCACCTAGGAGGAGGATTTTCATCCTTCAATTTACTTCATTAAGAAGAAATCATGAGAACAAAGAGGAAACAGTTCGTATAATCGCTTCCCAATTATAAACGATCAAACTAATGTAAACCACCCCAATAAATGTCAATGCGGTAAAGACCGCTGCAGAGCCCTGGTCTTTTGCCATGCCTGCACGACTACTTTGCTGCGGAATGGTTTTGTCGATTACATTTTCAATGGCAGTGTTGAGTAATTCAGCTATTATCAGGATAAAGAGTGTACCAACCAGCAGAAGAAATTCTACAAGAGATTGTGCAATCAAAAAAGCTGAAGGGAATAAAACTGCAATCATTGCAAGCTCCATCCGGAATGCCATTTCTGTTCTGAAACAACTCTTAAATCCCTGGACACTATACTTGAATGCTGCAAAGAAATGTTTTACCCAATTATCCTTTTCTTCTTCCTGTAACTCCATGAAAAACACACATTTATCAATTCAGGCGGAATCTATCGACAATGATTCAGAATACACAGATTTATCGGAAGTTTAACAAATTGGTAATAATTACTTTGCCGTGATACAAGCCAGATACTGATCATTTTCATCCGTCATCAGGATCTCTACCTTCATACCTACTTTGGCCGCTTCTTCCGTCAAACTCTCCTGATCCAAATACAGCCAATCGAACCAATCTCCTTTCTCACCTTTGTACTCATAGCAATACCTGATCTCACCAAAATAGCCATTGGGTTTTTCTGCTCCTTCCTCATCGTACAGGTATGAAATGTCGGAGGAGTCCAGCATAATTTGTCCATCAGGATTTAATAACTCCTTACACTTCTTCAGAAACTTGGAAACACCACCCAGTTTGCCGGCAATACCAATTCCATTCATTAGGAGAAGCAGAGTGTCGTATTTTTCTGTGTGTACTTTATAGTCTTCATAAAATACCTTTTCCACTCCGGATTGTTGCATTACTTCTACACATCCCCATGAGTTTTCAATAGCAGAAACATCAAATCCTCTTTCCTGTAAAATCAATGCATGTGCCCCGGCACCAGCACCGATATCCAGTACTTTTCCTTTGCATTCAATTAAAGCCAAATGCTCAAGTGTAGATAGCTCGTGCTCCTCTCTGAAGAAGACTTCCACTGGCATGTCTTCCGGTTCATCATAACTGTTATGTAGGATAAGAGGACTCTTGCCTTTTTTCTGATAGTAATCACGAATTGCCTTGCCGTGGATGTCTTTCATGTCTGCAATTTATGGAATTTGAACATTCCTGCATCCTCTTACTAAGTGAGAAGTAGCATTCACTAAGTCGGTAAGTTGAGTGCCTAAGTGTGCTTGTTGCTTTCTCGGGAATCAGCGTTTTATTAATAAAGATTCACTTCAACTTAATGCATGTGTTATGAAAAAATTTAGTCTTAGTATCTACTTATTGTTGCTCATCGCAACTGGTTCATTATCCTACTACAATTCACAAGCCTTCAGTAATGATGCTGATGCTCCTCCATATTCCTCCATGTGGGAACAGGGATCGGATTCATTGGAACTATCGAAATATAAGATCAATCCTCCAGTGGCAGTAGGCCATTTGCAGGTGTTTTTGATTGAGGGAAATGAAGAATTGTCGGACAAGGAATACGCTACACTCACAGAAGCAATGGAAAAGAATTTGGTGACGGTACAGGAAACGGGATCTGTAAACGAACTATCAATTGATAATAATTCGGACAAGTATGTATTTATACACTCCGGGGATATTGTAAAAGGAGGAAAGCAAGACAGGACAATTGCTTACGATGTGATTATTCCGCCAAACACGAAGAACATTCCACTTCAAAGTTTTTGTGTGGAGCAGGGGAGATGGCAACAAAGAGGAGGTGAGGAAGTATCAGAATTTGGTTCCAATTCCAAGATGCTATCATCTAAGAAGCTGAAAATGGCAGCCAGATATGATAACAACCAAAGTAAGGTTTGGGAAAGTGTTGCTGAACAGCAGGATGAGCTTAATGAAAGCATAGTGGAATACGATGGATTTGCAGACAGCTCGGCAGATGTTTATTCCGATGAGTCAGCATCCAGTTTGCAGCTGACATTGGAGAGTGAAGAAGTAAAAGTTATGACTACTGATATAGAAAAGCAGATTAAGGATTTGGTAGAAAAGAATGATGACGCTATTGGTTTTGCTTATGCAATTAATGGTGAGATATATGGAGTAGATATTTACAACAACAGACAACTGTTTGATGATCTATGGACCAAGATTTCATCTTCTATTGCCACTGAAGCTGTGGCGACTGATGAGGAAGAGGACTTTGAATATGCTTCAAGGGAAGATGTGAGAAAATTCATTGCGGCAGTAAACAATTCAAACGTTGCTGAAAGTGAAAAGAAGATCAATGGCACTACAGAGATGAAGACAAAAGAAAACAATGATGGTACCCTTGAATTCAATACCATTGATAAGCAGGAAAAGAACTGGGTCCACAGAAATTACATGAAAAGAAATTAGTTAGTTAGTAGTTTGAGTAGCACCTTTTGAAAAGCGATGGATATTCTATCGCTTTTTTCCTTTTACCATCCTCAATCCAACAAACCCAAAAGCGATAATGGCTCCAACGATATACAGAAATGTCGAAAATGGAAGAAAGGAGAAAAAGACAATTCTAATCTTAGAGGCTATCCACACTAATGCACAAAACGCAAGAGACATCATTCCAAGACCTTTCATAAACCTGTAGGCTGGAATATCCTCCAATGGAATCCTCATCTTCGAAAGCCACAAGGATACTACCAGATGATAAATTGGTAATAACAGCAAGATAAAATCAGCCTCCTGCATAATTTGTCTAAACCCACCACCGCTAAATGCATAAACAAGATATCCTATCCAGATAATCAATAATAGCAGAGATACAGCGATGTTGACACTTAAAACGTAAGGTTCTTCTTTTCTACCAGGAATTAGAAAGCATATACCATATGAGGCCCAGGGCAGTATTGCTATCGCAATAACTATGGGAAGTTTGTAAACTAATAGTTCAAGAAATAGAGATTCAATGGTCATATCTCAGTGTAAGATATAACATTCTGTGTATTAGCTAATGGAGAAAATAAAAGTGCTTTGACGATAAGATCTTTTTGTGATTTGGATTGCATGCAGAAATTTCGTCAAAGCACAGTAAGTCAGATGGTAACTTCTTAAATAGCTTTAGTCGAATGTTCCTATGACCTGAAATGTTTTTTCATCAAGCCATTGATAAATTCTTTGTGCTTCGGGAGAGTCATTCTCCGCTAAAAAATCCCCATTTTCTTTAAGTCTAACTCTGGTATAGGTATCAGAGACATGATCGAATGTAAATGCGCTGTAATAGATGTAACCGCCATCCCAGTGATTTCTTATCCTTTCAGATACATTTCCTAATGCAGCTTCTTCAATTAACATATTGTAAGTCCGAAGTTCAAAAATGTCAATTGTACCTTCTTGATGCCCTTGGAATAATTCAAAGCCTTTTTCCATGTCTTCAGCCGAGATTACATCATCCTCATATGAAAAAGGTAAATTAGACTTAACATCCGTAAAAAATACGTTTCCTTCTACATCAAAAACATATACAAAGTGGATGTCACTCATGAAGCTGGCTTCCCATTCCACCATATAAAATACATTCTGATCTGTAGGGATAAATTCGGTGAATTCAGCAAGGTCGTCCAGATCTTCAGAGTTATCTGCCTTGAGGTGAGGTACTCCATCATTGTTTTCGCAGGAATTGACAAATATGATTAATGAGAATACTGCTAATGCGTAAATAAGTTTCTTCACTTTAGGATAGGTTAGTTTCTAGAATGATTTATTGTACAACAATTCAGTTTTCGGTCACCCTTATTTTTAATTTATCAGTAGTCTAATTCGATTAGTTTTTATTAAATTAATTCCTGCCAAACGACCAGATTCACTTTTTTGAAAATCACCTATAACGCTATGAAAACAGGCCGCCTAGCATTTATAGTAGCCTTTTGCTTCTTATCTCAATTACGATTAATAGCTCAATCGGAGGAAAGAGATTTCTATTTGATCATCAGTAAAGTAGATTCATTACCTAACAATCAGGCAAGACTGCACCTTGATTATGGAACTAATCTTGGGATTTATGAGGGTCAGGAGTGTTCGGTTTGGGGTTTGCATTATTCGGATTATCCGGATCACAATAATCAAACGTTGGCTACAGGTAAAGTGACTTCCGTGACAGATTCCTCCTGCGTGGCAGTTGTCGACATTTTGTATTCAGGATATGTCTATCAGGTTTATGATGGAGACATGATGCATGTAAAGCTTCCAGGGAAAGATGGCTATCAGGGACTGTTTTATGAAATGATAGATCGAGCTGTATTTTTTACTGATCAGAATAATGATGTAATCTATTATTTCGGTGAAATTTTCTTTGATGATTCAGAATATTTTGAAGAAGATATACTCGACTATATGTCCAATGATATCAGAACTCTTGGAAAGGATCTGGTTGGGACAATGGATGATATTCCTATAGAAGGAGGATTATACGCTGGAAGCACCATGCTAAACGCCATGCAAAAAACCACTTCAAGAGACGTTAAAAGCTTTATCAGATATGTGAGCACCTGGCCAGGTAAATACATGGGTAAAACCTGGAAAATCACAGAAACCTATGCAACCTGGTTGATCAACAACACTCCTATGGTAAGCGATGATTATATGGAAATGCTGGAAGGTCTAAATACAGAAGCTGATTATGACTCTTTATTTAAGAAGTATGGGTTTGGACTGGATGCGGATGTGATTTCAGATATGGGTACTGATGCCAAAACCTACGCTAATAATGGTGATTCGGAGAAAGCACATGAATTGGCTGACAAGATCATTAAGATAGCCGAGAGAACAGAAGACCCAGACATGATGGGTTGGGCGTATTTTAAGAAAGCACGGATTCATTCGGTGAAAGATGAATTGGAAGAAACTATTAAGTGGTACAAGAAAGGAGAGCCTCTATTTTATCAGACCGATAACAAGTATGCCTTGTCGCTATTGCTTAATAACATTGGTAGTGCATACAACAATTTATCCCAATGGGAAGAAGCAATCGAGTACTACAAGAAAACTGATATCATCAAAATTGCTCGTCTGGAGGAGGACTCAACGAAAAGCCGATACGAGGATATTGCTTTTAGTTTATTCGGATTAGGTGATTCCTATTTTGATAATGGAATTTATGATTCTGCGTTGCTGGCATTTGACCGACAAACTAAAATTTACGCCGCAACCGGTAATCTCGCCGAAGAGCTGGAGAATCTGGAATACCTGGCTAACTCCTATGCTAAGCTAGGGGACCTGGATAAAGCTGCAGAAATACATCGGGATCGTATTGCAAGAGGGGATGCTGATATGAAAGCAGACGCCACTTTTGATCTTGCCTATGTTTACAATGGATATGGAGAAGACTTTGAAAAAGCGATACCGGTTTACAGAGAATCCTACGAATTACATATGGCGCTTGGAGATACTTCAATGGCAGCATTGTCTTTGTCTAATATTGCCCAATCCCAATGGTCTTTAAAGAAACTAGATGAGTCAATCTCAAATCATCTTGAAACGATAGCACTAGCAGAGGCCTTTGGAGAGAAAAGTAGAATCGCCAATTCCTGGGATAAACTTGCGGACCTATACAGTGAAAATGGAAATCCTAAAAAGTCTCTGGAAGCATATGACAGGGTGCTGGAACTGTACAAAGAATTAGAAGACCCAAAGTATGGCGAAACTCTCAATGAAGTAGGAGACGTTTACAAAGACGCCAAGGACTATCTGAAAGCAATCCGTTACTATGAACAAAGCTTTGAACTGGCACAATCTCATGAAGATTACACCATGTCTTCTGATGCTATGTATGATATAGCAGATACCTACTACCAGGATAAGAAATACGATATTTCAAAGGTCTACTACGACAAAGCTATCGAGGAAGCAAGCAAAACAAATTATCCTACTCAGGAGATTTATTGCCTGTCGAATATTGGGTTGATCTATAGTATCAAAGACCAATATGCAAAGTCCGATAGTGTATTCAGCATTGCGCTGCAGAAAGCGGAGGATCTTCAGGATAATAACATCATCGCATTTTGTAAGTACAGATTGGCGAGCTCTGCTTCGAGACAAAGAGATTACGAAAGAACCGAAAAGTTATACTATGAGTCTCTTGAGATGTTCCGTGACCTGGAGGATCAAACATGGGAAGTAAATGTGTTGAATTCATTGTCCTTTATTTATGTGAACAGGGGTGAGTTTGAGAAGGCCTTGGAGATACTGGATGAAGCTTTGAAAATCAGCACTGAAAACAATGACCGGAACAATATGGCTTATGCCTATTCCTACAAATCAGACCTTTATTTGAGGACTTTGGGTGAGTTTGATAAGGCCCTGGAGATGCAGCAGAAATCCATGGATCTTTTTAAGGAAATTGATAATAGTTGGGGTATTGCCGATGCATATCTGGGATTTGGCAATATCAAAAATCTAACTGGAGAATACGAGGAAGCTATTGAGTACTACGAGCTGTCCGACAGTCTGTATGCTGAGCTAGGTAATTACTATGCAAGAGCCACTCCTTATAACAACATGGGGACCATTTATTACTGGCAGGTAGACTATGATAAAGCGCTTAATTATTTTACCAAGGCGATGGATATTCTGGATTCAATTGGCGTGAAAGACGCTTCCAGATCTCTTTATGTAAGTAATATTGGAACCATCTATCTGGAACAAAAAAGATTTGAAGAATCGGATAAATGGTTGAAAGAAGCATTGGCGGATGCCAGAGAAATAAATGATGTCAATCAAATATCAACCAACCTTTCCTACCTCGGAAAATTAAAAACAGAAACTAAAGAATATGAATTGTCAAGGCAGTATCTGGAAGAAGCACTTGATCTAATAGACAGATTGGGAATGGAGACACACAGAATAACTGTGAATTTTGCACTTGGAAAATTAAGTTATTTGGAGAAGTCGGGCGATGCAATGCCTTATTTGGATGAAGCAATTAATGTTTCATTGAGAATGGGAACTGACAAAGAGCTTTGGGAGGCTTATTATTACAAAGGGTTGATTGCTCAGGATGAAGGAAGGTTGGATGATAGCAAGGAGCACTTCATTGATGCGATAGAAACCCTTGAGAAAATCCAAAGTAAAGTAGTAGGTGGTGCAGAAGCCAAGAAGATTTTCGCTTCAGGGGAGAGACAAATCATGGTATATGGATCACTTGTTGATGTTTTGATTGCCAAAGGAGAGATTGAGTTGGCACTTCAGTATTTAGAGCGAAGTAACGTGGAGTCCTTGCGGAATAAATTTTCTCAGTTACAAATTCAGTTCAAAGACAATGAGGCTAATGAAAAGCTAAAAAAAGAGAAGGAACTTAAGCTAAAGCTGGACAATCTTGATAGAACAATTGCGGACGAAAAATCAGGACAGGGTAATGAAGAAAAGCTGAAAAAGCTGGAAGCGAGTAAGACAATTGCTGAAAATGAATACCTCAAATTTGTCAATACCACAATCAATACCAACCCGGAATTAAGTAAGCACTTTAGTGGAGGATTCCATCCAAGGAAGCTTAAGACAGATAAGAACAGAAGACTTATTCCTGATGAGCTTGTGGTGTTATCTTACCTACCGGCAAATGATAAACTCTACATTTTTGCTGCTACATCAGATACTGTTATTGCCAAGGTGGTTAACGTGAAATTAGACGAACTCAACAAAAACATTAAGTTCATTTACAACTTCGCCTCTTTTCAGATTGACGGACATCAAACAGATGAGCTGAGAATAGCAAGAGGTGAAAGCGAGCAACCTGCTCCAAAAGATTTTAATCCTAAAGAAAGCCAGTACAAAAAGGTATCGGAGGTATTGTTCAATTGGACAATCGCACCGGTGAGGGATGAGTTAGATAAGAAATCTAAAGTAGTTATCATCCCTACAGGAATGTTACATTTTCTTCCGTTCCAAATGTTAGGAGAAAAGCTACCAAATGGAAAATTTGATTTCCTAATTGAGCATTACACATTGTTCTACGCTCATTCACTTGACATGCTATACCAGGAAGCTCAACCTATTGATGAGTTATCGATTTTAGCAATGGCAAATGCTGATAGAACTCTTCCATCGGCTCAGGAAGAAGTATTGGAATTACAGAAAATGTATCCACTTACAGAAGTATTCTTACATGAAGATGCCTCTGAAGACAAGGCTAAATCACATGGAGGAAAACATAATGTACTTCATTTTGCTACACACGGTAACCTGGACTACTTCGATTATCATAAGTCATATTTGACATTGGCACCAAATGCTGATGGGTCTGAGGATGGACAGCTTACAATTGAGGAGGTATGGGAGATAGAGGATATTTATGAATACAATATGGTAACGCTTTCAGCTTGTAAAACTGCTGTTACAGAGGATTTCAGTTCTGGTTGGCCAGTCAGTCCGGCAACTAGTTTTATAGATGCTGGAGCACCTACAGTTGTGGCGTCTTTGTGGGCTGTGAGTGATGTTTCAACAGGTTTGTTGATGGAATACTTCTATCGAAACATCAAAACAATGCCTAAAGTGGAGGCCTTAAGAAGAGCCCAGATTGAATTATCACAGAATGAGAAATTTAGTCATCCATATCACTGGGCTCCATTTATTCTTATAGGAGATTGGAGGTAATTAATCTTGCCTTAGACTTTTTACCGGATTACTGATTGCTGTCTTAAATGACTGGTAACCTACAATGGACCATGCTACAACTATGGTAGAACCGATCGCAAAGGCAAAAAGGAAAAAACCAATATTGGTTCTGTAGACAAATCCATCTAACCATGACTGTGTTGCGAAATATGCAATAGGGCCAGCAATTAGGTTTGCGATCAGTACGAGTATAATAAATCTACTTGTTACTCTGTTAGTTACCGAGGCAACAGACGCTCCTAATACCTTGCGAATAGCAATTTCTTTTTTCTGATCCTTGATTGTGATGTTGGCAATGGCAAACATTCCAATGAAAGCGATAAAGAATGCAAGTATAGTCAGGCATAGCAAGATTTTACTAAGACGATCCTCTTGTTCCAACAGGTCAGAAAATTTTGATTCCAAAAAGAAATAATCAGCTGGTGCACCATTTGAAAACTGCGACCAGGTTGTTTCAATTTGTTCCAGCGTCTGAAGAGTATTTGCTGAGGATAGTTTGATATTTAAAAAGTCCATTGAGCGATCGCGATAAAAGAATGCAAATGGTTTTATTGCTAATTTATAATCAGTGAAATGGAAGTCTTTTACAACCCCAATTACTGTTCCATTGATAATAGAATCACCATCCTGAGCCAGCGGAATGCTCGTTCCGATTTGGTCTACAGTTATTCCAAGTTCTTTGAAACCTGTTTCATTTACAATGACAGTGATTCCTTCCTTGTCACTTTGCTTGGTTTCGTCAAAGTTGCGCCCTTCTATTAATTCCATCCCAATTGTCTCAACAAGATCAGGCTCCATTACAACATAGTTCATTACAAATGAACTGGGATAGCCAAGAGAAGTAGTCCAGTTAAGACCTCCTATTACACCATTAGAACCTGAGACATTTGATACACCAGGAATCTTGAGTAATTCTGATTTCAACGCTTTTTGATTTTTAATCACTGTGGAGTTTTCCAAAGTTAAGACCTGTTCGGGCCGAAAACCTTTATCCATGTTTTGCATGTGCCGCAGTTGTTTATAAACCGCTAAAGTCCCAAAAATCATAAATGCAGAAATTCCGAATTGTATTACAAGCAACGATCTTCTTAAATTCAGTATTGATTTCCCACTGCGGTTTACAATTCCTTTAATTGCCAGAATTGTTTGGAATGAGCTTAGATGAAATGCGGGATATAGACCTGCTAATAGGCCAAGAAGCAGGACACCACCACAAATAATCATAAAAATCTGTAGGTTTTCAGGATGTAGCAGACTGATATTAAGTCCCAGGAGCCCGCCTAGGTAATTGAAAAGAATCTCTGAAATAATGCTTCCAAACACTAAGGAAAAGGCTGTAAGAATTACTGTCTCAACCAGAAATTGACTGATTAATGATTTTTTGTGTGCACCAAATACCTTTCTAACTCCAATCTCCTTAAATCTCTTCATAGATTCTGCGATAGTCAGATTCAAATAATTTAGACAGGATATTATTAAAATGAACAGTCCCAGGCCAGCAAAAATGTAGACATTATTGATATCACCATTGGTTCCAAGTTCCCATTTAAGATGCGACTTTAAGTGAATATCAGTTAATTTCTGCGAGTAGATTTGGTTATAATATAGTTCGCGAGCATCTGTGTATTTTTCAAAAAACGGCTGAAGTTTGCTTTCGAAGAGTTCCAGATTGGTTCCTGGGTACATCTTTGCATAGGTGTAATAATTGTACCAACCCCAATTTGAATCAATGTTATCAAATGTGATAAGCATAAGGAAATCAAAAGTGAAGTGAGAAGTGGTTGGAACATCTTCAATTACACCGGATATTTTATATGTTTCTTGCTCATCCCGGTATTGAATTATGCTTTCTCCAACAACATTTGTTCTTCCGAAATATTTTAGTGCCGCAGACTCAGTCAAGACAATATTTCCAGGTTCCATTAATGCTGTTTTCCTATTTCCATGAATGAAATGGAATCCAAAAACATCGAAAAAAGTGGAGTCAGTTCGCATCACAGCTTCTTCTGTATACTTCGGCCCATCCTCTGAAGCAAATAGAAATGTGCCACCCCAGCTAGGGAATAATCGTACAGTCGATTGTACTTCTGGAAAATCTTTTTTCAATGTAGGAGCAAGGCCCGGAGGGGTAGTCGCATCTGGGATTCTGTTGCCTTTTGCGTCCACAAAATCTATAGCTATCCGATGGATTAAATCATGGTCTTCATGAAATTTGTCATAGCTGAGCTCAGATTTTAGATAGACGAATATGAAAATAAATGAAGCAATGCCTATGCTGAGGCTAAGCACATTAAGGCTGGTGCTGCCTTTGTGTTTGAGCATGTTTCTCCATGCAAATTTGATATAACTTACTAACATGATATAATTTGAGTTTTGACGTTTCTTAAATGCATATGGCCTTAGGAAAAGGATGATATGTTTGAAATAGACAATCGTTCCTTTCCATCTGGGCAAATCGTGAATTTCAATCAGCCAGAGTTCATGCAGGTCGCCAATTATTTCTTCGTGGAGTTCATTTCTACAAAACCATTTCAGAAATCTATCAGCAAACTTTGGAGGGTTTTGTTGTTGTTGATTATCCCGCATAATCCAGTGATTCCCAAGCCAGGTTTGGAATCTTGTTGAATAGATTGTTTCTCATCTCGTGATTTTTCACCATTGCGGCTTTGCCTGCTGCAGTAATAGTAAAAAGTCGCTTTCGTCTGCCACCTCGCTGGTGAGTTTCTTCAGCGAGTTTGGATTTTAAGAATCCCTTTTCTTCCAATCTGCTCAAAGCTGAATGTATAGCTCCCAGAGCTACCGTTCTGCCAGTTTGTGACAGAATTTCAAGACGGATATTCAATCCATATGCCTGTGGGTATAATACACCTACAATCAGCAGAATCAGTTCTTCGAATTCACCAAGTTGAGTTCCTTTCATAAGAATCAATTTTCGTAAATGTAGTAATTGTTTTTTTCAAATCCTACATTTATGAATTTTGGTTGAGTGTGGTGCTTTAATTTGAGGTTCAGAATCATTTTCATTAAATTTCAATAACACCTAATTTTTTAATCACCATGCGCCACACTATTAAACTTCTTTTCTTGAGTTACATCATTATTGCTGTTCAGGCTTGTTCTTCTGGGTCGTCTAATCAATCTACAGAAAGCCAGGAAACCACTGAGCTCACAAATACTCAGATCGCTGAGCAAAATTGGAAGGAGTTTTGCAATTATCCTTCGGGCAATGAGGATATAGAAATCAATCAATCAAACTGCATCATTTCTTATTGTGATGGAGGGTATGATGGCTGGAATCAATATCTATTGTTGGTGAAACAATCTGATGGTTCTTACTATAAGGAGGTGATTGAGAAAAGGTCGTCACTACCTGATGAGACGCAGGAGTACTATGCGTTTCCGGTATTTACACCTTCCAAGTTTGAGGCAATTGATATTAATAAAGATGGTCAGGAAGAATTGTTAATTACAATTTCCGTTACAGGAAAGGCTACTGGTGCTGGAGCAGAAGTTGAGGAGTATTGGGATGAAGAATTTTATGAAGTCTATGCATATGAAAATGATAAGTTGGTTTATTCTGAGAATCTGAAAAATGATTACATCACCTCCAAGGAAACGGCCAATTTCGCTAATGAGGTGGATATGAATGTCTATAAAATTATGGAGAGACTGGCTGGAGATTATGTTGAAGCTGGACAAGCTGAAGGTGAGTTACTTTACGGAAAATGCGGTGGAATAAACATGTCGATAGGCAAATTTGGTAATGATAGAGTTTATAAACTTCAATTTGAATTGCTAATGGATGTTTATCAGATCGAGGTAGAGGATATTGTAATGGAAGAGGCTAATGGCAATTATGTGCTTTTTTGTAAGGGCAATGAATATGTTGAGAAGTTTGATATTGAAGTCTGGGAAGAGAATGGGAGAACCTTGCACTTTACAGATGGTAGATACTACATAGCAGCAAAGGATAAAGATAAGTTTGCCCAAAACACGGAGGAGTGTGAAGAATATGAATCGGAAGGAGAGGGTGAAGGTGAAGGAGAAGATGAGGTTTATGCGGAGAATATTTTGAAGTTTGAAAGTGTTGGGCATATTTCCGGGGATCTGTATATCAGTATGATGGGTATGGAAGAAGATGAATATGTAGGATTTGCAGGGATTGATATAGAGGGTTTTGATATGTCTGATAACCCATACTTTGAGGAAGATCCAGATCATGAAGGTGTGATGATTCAGTACAGGCTTAAAGAAGGAATTGCGGACAAATGGTATCGCATTTCATATAAAGGAGAACCTGTAGATATTGGGAACGAGGAGCCGGAGACAATGTATTTTATTAAGAAAATAGAGGAGTTTGAGCGTTAAACCCCAGTCACTGGGACCAGGGTTTTACATAGTTATTCAACGATTAATTTCTTGGTGCTAATTTCATCATTTGCTGTGATTCGAATTTGATAAATACCTCTTTTAATATGTTTGATTACTATCCTTTCCAGATTAGCTGAAATTGCTTTCTTGTATACTGCTTTTCCGTCAATGCTTGTTATCTCAATCAATCCGTTGGAATGTTTCGACCGAACATTAATTACATCTCTAGCTGGGTTAGGATAAATGTTAAAATCAGTTTCTTCACCTAAGTTTGTGGGATTATCCATGTATGTCTCTCTGCGAGCTCCGGTACTAGTTGTACTTATCCCAATCCTAAAAGCAGCATCAAAAACAGAATACGAAATGCTATTGTACCAGAAATTTCCCCCATTGTATTCATTGGAGTAGCTGTATCTAATAGATGCATCAGTCAATTGGAAAGTGTATTGCTGACCATCAATTATACTAGGTGGGTTACTCAAAGTGATTGTCTGCCAACCACTTCCTGCGCTTATTCCGGATTCCTCATAGATTGGAGTTCCCGAGACTGTATTTCCCTGGAATATTTTAAGGGTAGAGCCAGAAATAGAAAGCACCAGATTTACATCAATAGATACGATTTCACCATCAGCAATTGAAGTGAAAGATTGACCCATATCATTAAAATTGAAATAGCTCAGGATACCAGAGCCAGAAGTTTGTTCAATCGTGACAATTGTGGCTTCACTATCTGTTGTGGCACTTGTGGAAGGGGAGAAGGAAGATGCTCCCGCTCCATTTTGTGCCTTCACACGATAAAAATATAAAGTAGCACCATTGAGTCCTCCATCAGAATAGGAGGTCGTGTTACTTGATAACGTTGTGATTACTGAATAATTTGATTCATTTGCTTCAGATCTTTCCAATATAAATGAATCTTCATTGTTGGAATTGTCAGTCCATGATAGATCAATACTTGTCTGTCCGGTAGAAACTGCATTTAAATTTGAAGGAGCGGCTGGCGGAGAAGGGGTACCATCAGAAGGTGTTGTGGTACTAACTATTTCTCCGGCAGAACTTGATGTTCCGTCAGTGACCGATATTTGGTAATAGTAGGTTGTCAATTGGCTTAATCCATTGTCACTGTAACTGGTGGAGTTAGCACCTAAATTGGCAATTGTAGTGAATGGTCCATTGCTTGAAGTTGATCTTTCCACAATATATCCTGTCTCTGTGGTCTCATTGTCGGTCCAGTCCAAGTCGATTTGTGAAAAGGAAGAGGCTGTTGCAGCAATATTTGTAGGAGCGCTCAGACTTGGCCCTAACAAGCCGAAAAACTCTGCTGCATAATAGCTTGACCAGAAGTCCACATCTTTTGTATAAGATCCGGTAGCACCACCTTGAATAGGACCTGATCCCGGATCAATGGCAATGGTATGCCCCATGGAGGCAAAACTGTAAGTAACAACAAGCGGATTCCCAGATCCATCCTGATATTCCCGTTTTCGAACTGTAGAGTTACCAAGGTATGCTGCATCATCAACTTCTGGAGTTTGGTCAATTCCATGAACGTTAGTCCATTGCTCCATAATTTCTGTTTCATTCATATAATATACAGTAAAGTCAGAAGTACCATGGAATGATGCAACAGTCGGCCATGGTCCAGTATGATTAGAGCCATTTCTAACTCTGTTTCCAAGCTGAGAAGGACTTAGATTCACATTGCCAAACATTGCTTGAAAGGCTTGAGTAGAGCCGGTTGCAACATCATAAGGCAATCCAGACATCACTGCTCCTGAAGCGAATACTTCAGGATAAGCCCCAAGCATTACTGTGGACATGGCTCCCCCAGCCGAGAATCCAGTTACAAATACTCGATTAGGGTCAATTGAATAATTGTTTTTCATGTAATCAATCATGCTTTTCAATGAGGCAGCTTCTCCAAATCCTCTGTTTTGATCTCCACTTTCAAACCAGTTGAAGCATTTTGAAGAATTATTGGCAGAAGGTTGCTCGGCATAGATTATATAGAACTTATAATCATCCGCAAGATCATTCCATCCGGATTCATTGGAATAGGAATTTGCGTCTTGTGTACATCCATGTAAGACCAGGACCAGGGGAGCGTTACTGGTGATTCCATTAGGAATATAAGTGTACATATTAAGGTTTCCAGGGTCAGATCCAAAGTTGTTGACCTGCGAGAGTTGTGCTCGACAAACAAAGGAGCATACTACTACTGATAAGATTAGCGAAATCTTTTTCATACTACATTATTGGTTTTGGTTAATGACTGAAATTCACAACTATTCTTGAAAATTTCGGATGGGAGATGAAAAATGGGTGTATGACTTAATGGTTGATTGTCAGGTATTTATCAAGAAAATCGATCTGTATTATGAAATAAATCGGATATGGTGAAAACAAAATACGACCTGACTTTCTTTCGTAAACAGGTAGTAATTTAACTGGAGGGAGGACCCAACGCCTCCCAAAATCCCAGTCCATTGATCAAACGATGACCTTTAAAGAATGATCAAAAAAGAGGTGCATAATAAACACAGCTACAAACCGATAAAGCCTACAATAATTGAATATTATACACCCTCAATTCTGATCGGCAATTAATGCTTTGAGTTAATGAAGTACAAATTGATTTCGCTGATTCAAAAATGATGAGGAACCAACAAAAAAATGCGTCATATTGAAATGATTAGGGTGTGACTATTTGGATTGAATGTAGTCATATGTCTATTTTATTGTCTTTTGATTAATATTTGGCTGTATGACTTTAGTTTGCGACGAGAGGATCCCTCTTGGAGAAAGGGGGTGTAGAAACATAGAAATATTATCTATTTCTAGATATTCCCGTAAGAAATAGATTCTGATACGACGATTACCTTGTACGTATTTTATCTGGAATTGATCAGAGTCCTGTTGAGGGACCTAGGGATTGAAAACGCTTTATCCTAACCCCTGAATCCCCTAAAGGGGGAAAGACATGTCCTAAAATTATTTGATTGCATATTTTTTCCCTTTAGGGAAGGCAAGGGTGATGAGAGCTCGTAAGGGAAGGCAAGAGGGTAGAAACACGAATTATTCTCCCTTTAAGAGTCAGGAGCAAAGAGAACCTCTGATCGGATAAGTTTTTTAAAGTCCAGTTCCTTTTTTTTATACCTAAATACTTAATAATTAGCGCATTAGTAATCTTGTTTATTCAAATGGTCCAATAGTCCATGCCCAAATATCTCATTTAACATCTTTCAGTGAATTGCAAAATCCTAATTTTAGGCTATACCTTTTTGAAAAAATCTAAAAAACACAATGAGATTAAAAGATCGTATTGCAATTATTACAGGAGGTGCTGCTGGAATTGGTAAAGCAGCTGTTGAGAAGTTTGTTGAGGAGGGAGCAAAAGTCGCTATCTGGGATGTGAATGAGGACGCAGGACTCAAACTAGTAAAAGCTCTCAACGACAATGGTCATGCAGTGACTTTCCAGAAAGTAAATACGGCAGATCCTACAGAAACAGAAGGCGCCATTAATCAGGTCTTAAAAGATTTTGGGAAAGTTGATATCCTAATCAACAACGCAGGGATTACAAGAGATGCTACGATCAAAAAAATGACATTTGAGCAATGGGAGCAAGTGATTGGAGTCAACCTTACAGGGATATTTAATTGTATTAAGGCTGTGATCCCACATTTAATTGCAAACGAGTCTGGTAGAATAATTAACACTTCATCAGTTGTTGGGCTTTACGGAAATTTTGGTCAAACCAATTATGCTGCCACTAAATCTGGAGTAATTGGGATTACCAAAACGGTAGCAAGAGAACTCGGAAAACACAATATCACTGTTAACGCTGTAGCGCCTGGCTTCATTGCCACTGAAATGGTAGAAGCAATGCCACAGAAAGTAATTGATATGATGGTTGATAAAACTCCATTGAATAGAATGGGTAGACCAGAGGATATCGCAAATGCATATTGTTTCCTTGCGTCCGATGAGGCTGCATTTGTAAGTGGAACGGTGTTGAGTGTTGATGGTGCTGTGACAATCTAAATCTAAACTAACTAAGCAATGAATAAAGCAATCATAGCCGGTATAGGTTCGCATTTTCCGGAAAATGAAATTCCAAACAGCTACTTCAATGAGTTGCTGGGAGAAGATGTTGATTCCTGGCTAAAGGATAATGTAAATATCCATTCCAGAAGATGGTGTAATGATGAGGAGTCTGTGGCAGATCTTTGTGAGCAGGCAGCTCTGAAGGCAATGAAAGACGCTGGAATCACTGCGGAAGATCTGGATCTTATTGTAATATCTACAGATACTCCAGAATTCATCTCGCCATCAACAGCATCCGTATTACAAGATAGACTTGGAGCTAAAAATGCCGGTACATTTGACCTCAACACAGCTTGTGCAGGATTTGTCACTGCTATGGATGTGAGTGCTAAATACATTGCTGCTGACGAACGATATAAAAATATTTTAGTCATCGGCGGATACGCTATGAGTAAGCACTTAAATAAAGAAGATAAGAAGACTGTTACTCTTTTTGCAGATGGTGCTGGTGCTATAGTTATGTCAGCTTCTAATAATGGAAAAGAGGGCTTTCTCACAAGCGACTTGAAAACCGAAGGTCAATACCACGGATGGATGGGTATTTACGGAGGAGGAACTCAAAGTCCGATTAGTGAAAAGGTTTTATCGGAAAAGGATCATCAATTGAAATTTGTCCATAAGTTTCCTAAAGAAATAAACCCAAAAACCTGGACTGAAATGACGATTGCTATTTGTGATAGATTGGGGATCACACCGGATGATGTAGATCATTATTTTGTTACACAGCTGAATTTCAATGCAATTAACGAAACGATGGATAACCTAGGTGTAAGCAGAGATAAGGCTCATATGATTATGGATAAATATGGATATACTGGTTCAGCATGTATTCCAATGGCACTAAACGATGCTTATGAGCAAGGAAAAATTAAGGAAGGCGATTTATTAATGTTTATTGGTTCAGGTGGAGGATTAGCATTCGCAGCAGCGGCGGTTAAGTTCTAAACTCAAAACTCAGATAATGAACAACCTTGCTTCTCCAGAACAAATTACAGCGACTTGGATACTGATAATTGTCTACATGGCAGTTATTCTATTCTTCGTAATCCGGGGTGCCATGAAAATCAAAAGCATTTCGGATTATGCCGTTGGTAATATATCATTTTCTCCAATTGCAGTGGGATTGGCACTCGCTGCATCAATGACTAGCGCGGCTACATTTATAATTAATCCGGGGTTTATTGCTTTATATGGATTAGGAGGAGTGTTGTCATTCGGTATTGTGATGCCATTGGCAATTTTTGTGTCTCTTATTTTATTCACCAAAGGCTTTAGGAAATACGGTAGTAACGTTAAAGCGCTGACCATGGCGCAATGGATGGGTAAGATGTACAATAGTGAGAAATACGCTTTGTTTTTTGCTTTTCTGTCACTACTGTTGATCACATTTATAGTGCTAATCTGCGTTGGTCTTACACAAGTAATTTCCAATTCTTTAAATGCGGATCCAATAATTGTTTTGGCTTCCATAATCATATTCATCTTTGGTTACATGATGTTTGGTGGTGCCAATTCTATGGTTTATACCAATGCCATCCAGGCTACCATTATGTTGATAGTGGCTATCATTCTGCTTGGTTCAGGATTTGAGCATTTCGAGAATGGCCTGGGTGCATTTCAGGAAAAACTAAGTGCAATTGGACCATTTTTTGGCGAATGGAGCAATCCTGACAGCTTTCTGTTTCGTGATTTTTTTGAAATCATTTTTTGCCAGATAGTGATTGGAATAGCGATCGTTTGTCAGCCACATGTAATCACTAAGTCTCTGTTGCTTAAAAATGAAAAAGACGTCAACCGATATTTGATACTTGGAATTGTTGTATTGGCAATTTTCTTCCAGGTGGTGATAGTTGGATTATATGCCAGACTTCACTTTCCTGATTTGAAAATTAGTGGAGAGTCTATACCAATGGATGGCATTATGAGTGCATATGTGGTAAGTAAGTTTCCGGTTTATGTTGGAGTAATTGTTGTGCTTGGACTGATCTCTGCTGGGTTATCAACGCTCGAAGGTTTAATCCAATCTTTGAGTTCAACCTTAACAACGGATCTAATAAATCCATTATTTGGGAAGCAACTGTATAATGATTCTAATAGAGGGAAGAAGGAGATTATGGTTAATAAAATTGTAATTGTATTTCTTGCTCTGATCAGTTTTGGTCTTTCGTATCAGCAGTTGGTTTCTCCTAATTTGAGTGTAGGTATTTTTGCTCAAAATGGTGTTTACGCATACTTCAGTGCAGCATTTGTTCCAGTGTTATTTGGGATGTTTGTCAAGAGTGTTAAACTCAATACAGTTTTCATATCCTCCATGATTGCTATAATAATTCACTTTTCAGTGTATTACGGAAGATTCTTACCTTACATGAAAGAAACGGTTAATAATCCGGCAATTGCCAGCACCGTAGCTTTAATTGGATCAGTGTTGGCAGGATTAATTATTCATTTCTTAACCAAAAGAGAAGGGTCAACTTCCTCTGTTTCATTGCAAAAGAAACTTGAGAATGTTTAGGAAAGATTGGATAGCAAAATGGGCTGAATATACTCCTGATAAAAAGGCGATTGAGATTTATGAACCTAATGAATCTTTGACCTATGCTCAATTGAATAATAGGGCGAATCACCTTTCTGCTCATTTCGATTCTCAAGGATATGAAATTGGTGACAGAATCATGGTTCTTGCAGAGCACAGTCTTCAGTACGTGGTGCTATTCAGTGTTGCCCAGAAAACTGGAATCACTCTGGTTCCAATAAACTTTAGGCTTACTTCCAGTGAAATAGATTATCTGCTTTCTAATTGCATGCCTAAAGTCCTTATTGCTGAAAGGAAATTTGAAGTCAAGATTGCAGGTCTGAAAGAAGATATTAATGTGATTTGGATGGACGAGATTACTCAGTTGATAGAGTATCCTAAGAGTTCTTTTGAATCTCGCGAAATTCCTGATGATCATGCTTTGTTTATACTCTACACTTCCGGCACAACAGGATTCCCGAAAGGGGCTATTTATTCTCATAAAATGCTTTTTTGGAATAGTGTTAATACTTCGCAAAGTCTGGAAATTACTCCATCAGATCACACCATTACCTGTATGCCGACTTTTCATACTGGTGGTTGGAATGTTTTGTTGACTCCCTTACTTCACAGAGGAGCAACTGTGGGGTTAATTCAAAAGTTTGACGCAGGCACAATCCTAAAATTGTTATCAAGAGAATCTTCTAATCTATTCATGGGAGTACCTACAATGCTCAAAATGATGCTTGAAACTCCTGAATTTGAATCGGTTGATTTATCTGCTATGAGATATTTTATTGTTGGTGGGGAAGCACTTCCACTAGCAGTGATCAAAGCATGGCATGAGAAAGGGGTAAAGATTCGTCAAGGTTATGGTCTTACAGAAGTTGGGCCGAATATCACCTCTCTTCACCAGGATGATGCGGAAAGGAAGATAGGTTCTATCGGTAAACCCAATTTTTATGTCGATTACAAACTAGTGGACGATCTGGGTAATCAAATCAATAACGGAATAGGGGAGTTGTGTTTAAAGGGCCCAATGACTACTCCGGGTTACTGGCAAAATCAAGTAGCAACTGATAAGGCATTGATCGACGGTTGGTTTCACACTGGAGATCTTGTAAGAGTGGATGAGGACGGGTATTTGTATGTAGTAGACCGTAAGAAGAGCATGTTCATTTCTGGTGGAGAGAATGTCTATCCAGCGGAGGTAGAGCGTGTGATCAGACAGATTGAGGATGTGGATGAAGCTGCAATAATTGGTGTTTCAGACGAGAAGTGGGGCGAAGTAGGCAAAGCTTTTATTACAATTAAGAATGGAGCAAACTTTTCCGAAAGCCTGGTACTTGACCATTGTATTGATCATCTGGCCAAGTTTAAGGTTCCTAAATATTTCGTTCATTTAGAAACCATGCCTAAAAACGATAGTGGTAAAATCAATCGAAAGTTATTAGAACAAATGTAGGTATGAGCTGGATAAAGAAACCTGGTTTTTGGTTGCTTATTTTTTGTGTTACCAGCATGAATTTAAATGCGCAGGAGCCCAATAAACAACTGAAAGAAATGATTACTGAATATCAATACCCAACTAATTATCTGGATATTAATGATTCCACCAGAATAGCATATCTGGATGAAGGAAAGGGCGATCAAACCCTTATCTTTATTCATGGACTTGCTACCTATCTTCCTGCATGGTACAAAAGCGTAGATGGATTAAAAAAATCATATCGCTGCATCTCTATAGACCTTCCGGGATATGGACGGTCAAGTAAAGGAGATTATCCATCTACTATGACTTATTATTCAGATATTGTGAACTCGCTTATAGAGCAGTTGGGATTGAAAAATGTAGTACTTGTAGGACATAGCATGGGAGGTCAAATAGCAACTACTACAGCTTTGAGGTATCCCGATAAATTCAAGAAGTTAATTCTTCTGGCTCCTGCTGGTTTTGAAACATTTAATGATCAGCAAAAGACTTGGCTCAAATCAGTGTTTACGGTAGAGTCAATTGTTAATTCTACAGAAGAACAAATAAGAGCTAACTGGGCATTGAATTTCTATGAAATGCCGGAAGAAGTGGAATTTATGATTCAGGATAGGTTGAATATGAAAAAGGCTAAGGATTTTGATCTTTATGCACAATCTGTAGTTAGAGGAGTACACGGGATGCTGGATGAGCCGATCTTTGAAAGGTTGAGCGAGTTAAAGCAAAAGACCTTGGTTGTATACGGTGCAAATGACCGATTAATCCCAAACAGGTTTTTGAATGCCCAACTAACTACTGAAAAAGTAGCGTTTTCTGGAGCAGAGCAAATTTCAGATGTGGTCTTGAAACTCATTCCGGATTGTGGACATTTTATTTCATTTGATAAACCAGATGAGATTAACGAAATTATGGCTGATTTTTTAACTGATTAAAGCCCATCGCGTTTGAAAGTAAAGCTTAAGAAGTTTACCGCTTTCGCTTCAGAAATATTACCTCATGAAGCAGACTATCTCATGAATCTTCAACAATTTGAAGATAAAGAGAAATTGGATATTCTAACCAGAGTCCATTCAAACGCTCACGATCAAAGAACCAGTTCTCCATATAACACTTCCATAGATAAGCGAAAATACTCATCCACCATGCGTTGGATTCAAAAGAATCTGGATGCAATTGATGTTGATAAATACTTCGAATGGATCAACGAAATGGATCGCAAGGTAATTACTGATGCCATTACTGAAAAGGAGGAAAAGGTCCTTTTACGAAGTATTAGAAAATATGAACATCCAATTCATAACTTCATGAAATTCTTTGAGATGGTGGTGAATTTCAGGCATTTCCTACTCATCAGATTAAGGTATGAAGAGTATGAGGTTGTAAACCAATTTATAAACTCCTATCAGAAGCTGTATGACGAAAGCAAATCAGTCAACAAACAGCTTCATCAGGCCACAGTAGATATTATCAAAGAATTTAACGATCAGGAAAAGCCGACCGATCAATGGGAGGATTGGTTGTTAAGTGTTTTCCGTAACCCTGAAATGGATGGCTTTAATCGCTACATGGCCGTGATCCGGTTGACATTTTTGTATTTCAATAGTCGGGAATTTGATAAGCTCAAAGTGGTATATGATGAGCTTGATGAACTCCTGGCTAATGGAAAATTCTATACCAGAAGGATTCTTTATAATTACTATGCCAATCGATTAATGCTGCATTCCAAATTTGACGTATTGCAACAGGCTGAGGAATACGGTTACTTATCAATCCGGCAAAAAAACACCGACCATGTTCAGTATTTAAGTAATTTTAGTTCTATTCTAATCAGGCAGGGGAAAATTGAAGAGGCGCTTAATTTGTTGAAGGAATCCTTTTCTGAAGTTCAAAAGACCTCAAATTTCTTTCATAAAATTGGGTTTATTTCCTTCTACATAAAATGTCTCAACCTCAATAATCAACCTGAAAGAGGAGAAATGCTTGCTGAAAGTTTTCTGAGAATACACAGGCATGAAATTCTTACACAGAGATGGTATTCATTCTTTACTGCATACATTCAAGGCTTAATCAAACAACAGAAATTTGAAAAAGTGTTGAATGTCTTCAAGCGTTATAATCTTCTCAATAAAGACAAAGAAGACCGGGAAAGGGAAATTTATCTACCAACAATTAGGTGGTATCACGAGATAGCCCGCTACAAAGAAAAACAAATAGATACTGATTCTTTGGTGGATTCTATTGTTGAATTCTCAAGGGAGCATCTGGCAAATCCACATAAGTCATTTGTATTGAACAAAGTATTAGCAGAATTAGAGGTCTATATCCCCAGACCAGTGGTATTGGCGAAATCAAAACTGTACGCAGAAACTAAGAGTATTTAACTCAAAATTGTCTGCTGGTTCAATTCTTTGATTGGTCTCAACAAGCTTATTTTTTACTGTGTTTTTAGTGTTTTTGTTGACTAATATTTTTGGATAATCCATTTCCTGCATATTTATTTTTGTTCTCCTGTTTTTTCTCAGTTACTTCGTATAAGTAAAGTCTATGGTGCTTTTTTAATACTTAAAATGCTGATAATCAATTAAATAAAATGAATTTAGCTTCAATTAGTTGCGATAGTCATAATAGTCTAATGTTTCAATTTTCATAAAAAGGATAGGTCGTTTTCTAAGTTTATTGAATGATAGTAAGTAGAACGTCCAAAAAATTTCGAAAATGAAAAAATTTTTTACCGCTTTATGTGTAAGTGTAATCTTACTAAGTTTTAAGTCTTTTGGTCAATACCAGATTAACGGAACTGTTGTAGATCAGGAGTCGGGAGAACCATTAGTTGGAGCATCTGCTCTCATTCAGGGAACAACTCAGGGAGCTATTACGGATGATAACGGGAATTTCAGTATCACCAGTGTTTCAGATGGAGCATACACAGTGATCATTTCTTTTATTGGTTATGAAGATATTAATAAAAACATAACCGTATCAGGAAGTGATGTTTCACTAGGTCAGTTATCAATGAGTGAATCAATTTTTGCTTTTGATCAGGTAGTCATATCCGGAACCAGGCAACCAGAAAAAATCACCGAAACACCAGCAACCATAGAAATTATCTCCAGTAAGGATATTGAAGAATTACCGTCCTTTAATCCAGGAGAATTGTTGTCAAGAGTAAAAGGAGTGGATTACATCAGAGCAGGAGTAGCAGGAACTGGAATAAATATCAGAGGTTTCAACAGCAACTTCAACGCGAAAAATCTGCAGGTCAATGATGGTAGGTTTGCCACTTTGATTGCAACAGGTTTACCTCTTGGACCTTTAACCACTCAAATCAAAGAAGATATTGAGAGAGTAGAAGTAATTCTAGGACCAAATGCAGCTCTTTATGGGCCAAATGCGCATAATGGCTTGGTGCATACAATCACTAAAGACCCAAGATCATCTGCAGGAACTACCATTGCAGTAAATGCTGGGAACCAAAGCATGTTAAGTGCTAGATTCAGGCACGCACAAGTGATCAATGAAAAGTTAGCCTTTAAGGTTATGGGAGAATACACTCAGGCAGAAGAGTTTGAGTTTATGGACTCAGTTTATATTGATAGAGTAGGGGCGTTTGATTCACTAGGAAATGCTATTCCTGATGGAATTAAAGAAGGATATGAGGAATATAAATTGGATAATGACCTTCAGTTTATGAGGGCTGAAGCTGCTCTTTACTATGGAGTGACAGAAAATTCAGATTTAATATTAGGATGGGGCGGTAGCAACAGTACTTACCTATCACCTACTAACGTGGGAAGAAATCAAATCATCGACTGGAATGTAAACTACTTCCATCTTAGATATACCTCAGACAATTTCTTTGCTCAAGTCTATCACACAATGAGTAGCACCGATGATACTTATGCAATTGACCAAAGAACTAAAAACTACTATGCAGCAATAGATGCAGGAGCTTCAGAAGCAGACGCAGAAGAAAGTTCATTAGGTAATGGTGCCACATTCGCTGATGACAGCAGAAGATGGAATGCAGAAATGCAATGGAATAAGACATTTGGAGGCACCAAAGTAGTACTTGGAGGACAATGGCAAAGAGATATTGCCAATAGCAACGGTACTTACCTATTAGATAACGGAGGGAACGATCCAATCAAAATCAATCAACTGGGGATCTACGGACAAATTGATCAGAGATTCAATAATCAGTTGAAAGCAGTTGCTTCATTCAGAGCAGATAACCATGAAATTTACGATTTCAATTTTGTTCCAAAAGCCGGACTGGTTTACAACACTGGGAACGGGGCAATTAGGCTTACTTATGGACAAGGAATAGCTGCTCCTACCATTCTGAATATGTACGGTGATTTATTTGCGGGATTGATTTTGGGTAACGCCGAAGGATTCACTTTGTCGGATGGTAGCCAGGTTGAAAAGCAGAAAGTAGAGAAAATACAGACTATTGAACTAGGCTATAAAGCACAGGTAGTTCCAAATAAGTTCTTTTTAGATGCCAACGCTTATTATAACATCTCTAAGGATTTCCTATCTCCTGTGACTGTTGTTGGAGTAGCAACTCAAAGAGGAGATACTCCGATTGATCAGGTGCAATCCGGATATGGAGTGTTTGGTGGGTTGGTAGCTACCTATGTCAATTTTGGTGAAGTCAATACTTATGGATTTGATATTGGAACAAACCTTTATATCAATGATAAGTTAAACTGGACTTTCAATTATTCATTCTTTGATTACAGCGTTGATGAAGATGATTTGGAAAGCAACGACTTCAACGGAGATGGAGTGGTGAATAAACTGGATATCCTTGTAAATGCGCCAAGAAACAAGTTCGGAACAGGATTGTATTACAGAACCAATAAATTCTTTGGGAATGTATTTGTAAGATGGGTTGAGGAATATGATTACTTCTCAAGCTTCCAGATTGCGGCGGAGACCCAAGATTTGGTTTACAGAGGTGTTCCAGTAGTTGAAGGAGCAAGAAGCGGAGATACATGGAACTTTGGTCCGCTGGGCGGATTTACCAATGTTGATGTTGGAGTAGGATACAGAGTCAATGATATTTTCACAGTCTCTGCACAGGTTACAAATCTGTTTGACTCTGAGTTCAGAGAGTTCACTGCAGCACCTTTTACAGGAAGGCTATTCTCAGCTGAATTAAAAGCAAACTTGCCTGCAATCGGAAAGAAATAGTATTAATAGCAATAAATCTTCATAGGATTCACCAACAAGGAAATAGGTCACATTTTGTGGCCTTTTTTCAATTACTCAAGAATGTCATTAAGGCGTCAAAATTGAAATCAGAGAGAATTTTTTTGCTGTAGAGGAAACATTTATCAGAAAATACAGTTTATATACTACGATCACCGCCCGGTGATCAAAGACAGATGGTTGATGAATCAAAGCGGACTCTTTTAAGAGTCCGCTTTTTTGTTTTTTAATAATGAATGTAGAACAATACAGAGATTATTGCATTGCCAAAAAGGGAGTTACAGAATCTATTCCATTCTCTAAACTCCCGGATTTACTAGTCTTTAAGGTGATGGGTAAAATGTTTACTGCCGCTGATATTTCCGAATTTGAAGGGTTTACGGTCAAATATCACCCTGATTCAATTCAGGAATTACGGGAAAAATATCCTGCTGTTCAGAAACCACCATATATGAGTCCCAAACATTGGAACATGGTAATGTTGGACGGATCAATTCCAGATAATCTTCTTAGTGAATGGCTTGATGTCTCTTATGAATTGGTGGTAGCCAACCTTCCAAAAAAGGTTAGAGAGGAACTTCAAGGATAATTATTTAGCTTCTTTTACCTGGTCAAATTTGATTCCAAGTGTTTTCTCGTATTCATGTAGAACTTTTACCTCCTGATAGGTGACAAAACTCATGGAAACTCCTTGGTTGCCAGCTCTGGCAGTTCTTCCACTTCTGTGAGTATAATACTCATCACTTTCTGGTAATTGGAAATGACCAACAAATGCCAATCCCGGAACATCAATTCCTCTTGCTGCAACATCAGTGGAAACAAGAATCTGCAAAGATTCATTTTTGAAAGCCCTCATCACTTTATCACGCTCCTTCTGAAGAAGGTCTCCATGAAGTGCCTCGCAAGCTACATTTTTTGCTTTGAGTTGCTTTGCAAGTTTTTGAGTAGCAGCTTTAGTCTTACAAAAAACAACACCTCTATTTCCTTGTTCAGATTGAATAAATTGAATTAAGGCGTATAGCTTCTCATCCTCTTCGCAAACCAAGTAGCGATGAAATATATTTTCATTAACTACATTTTTACCACTCACCTCGACTCTAAGCGCCTGGGAAGACATGTGGTTTTTAATAATATTTTTGATACCAGTAGGCATGGTGGCAGAAAACAACCACCTGGCTTCAACATTGGTAAGAAACTCAAGTATCTGATCCAGCTCTTTTTTGAAACCCATGCTCAGCATTTCATCAGCCTCATCTAGAACCACTGTTTTTACTTCACTCAAATCAACAGCTTTTCTTTTTACAAGATCAATTAGTCTACCTGGGGTAGCAACTACTATCTGAGTTGGTCTTTTTAGGTTGATGATTTGTCGGTCTATCTTTTCACCTCCGTAAACAGCCTCTGTAAAGATTTTTGCAGAATACTTTGTGAACTTAAATAGCTGCTTTGCAACCTGCTGACCAAGTTCCCTTGTTGGACAAAGTATTAAACCTTGAACTTTTTTATTGTTTGGATCAATTCTGTGAAGGAGAGGAAGTCCGTAAGCAGCAGTTTTCCCCATACCAGTTTGGGCCTGACCTATTAGGTCTCTATTGTCACTTAGCAATAAAGGAATTACTTCTTTCTGAATATCAGTTGGAACTTTGATATTCAATTCATTTAATCCTTTGATGAACTCTTTACTTACTCCTAGTTGTGCAAAATTTTCCATGGGAGTGCAAAGCTACACTTTAAAGCGAAAAGAAGGTTCCTGCTATACAGGAGTTTAAGTCTTTTTTCTACCTATCAAATGTCATTGGTCCATTCATTGATGCCCAGTAGATTGATATTATGAATAATGAAGAACTTATTTCATGGCTTTTGGAAGGTGATGTTTCTATTCAATATCAGACTTACAGAGACTTGCTTGGAGAGGATAGAGTCGATCTTCAAAAAAGAATTGCAAACGAAGGATGGGGATTGGAATTCTTAAAAAGAAGAAAAAAGAATGGTCAATGGGGAGATTCATTTTATCAACCTAAATGGATTTCGACTCACTATACATTATTGGACCTTAGACACCTTTGTCTTGATCCAGGAAATGAAGAAGTCAGAGAATCAATTGATTTGATTTTGGAAGACGAAAAGGGGATTGATGGTGGAATCAATCCGTTCGGACAAATTGTGCATGCGGATGTTTGTGTGAATGGAATGTTCCTGAATTACGCTTCATATTTTGGTGCAAACGAGGGAAAAATGAATTCAGTTATCGACTTCTTGATTAGCCAGAAAATGCCTGATGGAGGTTTTAATTGTATGCTGAATAGATCTGGGGCCAAGCACAGCTCTCTTCACTCCACTTTATCTGTTTTAGAAGGATTTCATGAATACTTAAAATCTGGATATGAATATAGAGCGAAAGAAATCATGGAATTGATGAGTTCTTCCACTGAGTTTATTCTTCTGCATCAATTATATAAAAGTGACCGAACTGGAGATATTATAAACAAAGCATTTCTTAAGTTTCCATTTCCCGGTAGATGGAAATATGATATACTCAGGTGCATGGACTATTTTCAGAATTCTAATACCAAATGGGATTCAAGAATGTCCTCAGCATATGAATATATTCTTAGTAAAAGGAATAGAAACGGAACCTGGAACATGCAAGCAAAGCATCCTGGGCTTATTCATTTTGAAATGGAGAAAGCCGGTAAGCCTGGGAGATGGAATACTTTAAGGTGTTTGAGAATTATGAAAAGATATGGTGGAATTTAATTCCAGAATCTGCCACTTATAACAAGGGTGTCTAATGTTTTGGGATCACCAATTTCCTGCTTTAATTCGTGACTAAATGTCTTTCGATTTACTGTGTCAACATAATAATGATATAAATACTTCATGTATAAACTTTTATTATGTTGAAATTCAGACCTCAGTACTTTGGTGTAGGTTTCAGGACCAATTTCTGAAGCAATAATTAACTTTTCGATACTTATAATATTGCCACCGTGATAGCTTCTGGGGATGCTCATTAACGCTTCCAATGCAGATTCATTATCACCGATATCCTGATAGTATTGAGCGGTACTAATTCCAGAATTAGCGATCTGGCGTTCCTCAGAATAAGACTCGAATCTTGCATTGATTTTGAGATCTAACGAGATTTTTTCACTGTACCAAACATTTTCTGTTAGAGTCATAAAATCAGAAATAACCGGCTTTGCTCCTTGCATTTCAATCCGATATTTAAAGAAATCGAATCGATCATCAAATGAGAGCAATAGTATCACTTCACTGTGAGAATCGAAGTGATTGACTTTACATAAATAGGCTTTTCCGTTGTAAGTATTAATATCCAGTATTATTGAGATATTTCCAGTTTTAATAATCTGCTTGATCTGGGTTTTGAAGATATGGCTTAGAACACTTCTCTGAGTCTTAGATTCAGTTGAGACCCTCACCATGAAATGATCATCGCTCCAAAATTCGTTGATGACTGAAAAGTCTTGAGAGTTGATGCTTTTCACCAGCCGATGCGAAAGTTTTTCAATTTGTTGTTTTTCTACTTCATTTAATGAAGTTTGAGTCCGCTGTTCCTTTGGTTTAGAACAACCAGCTAAATACATAAGAAAAAACAAACACACTATGCCTCTAACATTCATAAGTTTAACCACATGATATTTCTGATAGTGAGCCCTCAAAACTACCAGATTTTCACTCTATATACTGTCCAAATATCAAAAACGCAAAACTCCAAACTCAAAACCTCATCTGCCAGGCCTTGGGCCTCACAAATGCCTTTATACCTTCTTCAGATAAAGTGCTTCCAAACCCAGAATTACCTCTTCCACTCCACGGAACATTTGCACTTACTCTATCGCAGCAATTCCAGTAAACAGTTCCACTATTCATAGCCTTTCCAATAGTGCGGAACTCTTCCTTGTCCTTAGTGTAAATAGCTGAAGTCAGACCGTAGCGGGTGTCTTTCATTAAAGCAATTGCTTCTTCATTATCCTTTACAGATTGGATGCCAATAATAGGCCCAAAGCTTTCTTCCGTCATCACTTCCATATCATGATTTACATTAGTCAAAACTGTTGGTTCAAAATAGTATCCGTTCCTATCAATTGCCTGACCTCCAAGTTTTAACTCAGCTCCTTTATTAACGGCATCAGCAACCTGGTTTTCCAGAACAGCTATTTGATTTTCTCTTGTCAGAGGACCAATGAAAACATTTTCTTCAGTACTTAAGCCAATTGGATACGACTTCACCTCTTCCACAAATGCGTTGACGAATTGATCATAATGATCTTCATGAACATATATTCTTTCTACTGCACAGCAACTTTGTCCATTGTTATAAAAAGCACCTTCTGCCGCTCCTTTGGCTATTGCAACTATGTCATCATTGTTATTGGAAACATACATTGGGTCTTTGCCACCTAATTCCATTTGACACGGTACCATTTTAGGAGCAACTTGCTCATAGATATATTGACCTGTTTTATGAGATCCCGTGAAGAAATAGCCATCTAATGGTAAGTCCAATAGTTGCTGTCCAACTTCGCCACTTCCAACAATACATTTAAAAACATCCTGTGGAACCCCAGCTTCATGCATCAATCTTTCTATCTCAAGACCCGTAAGCGTACTGAACTCACTTGGTTTATACAAAACAGCATTACCGGCAATTAAGGCTGGAATAAACACATTCACTCCAACCAAATAAGGATAATTCCAGGCTGAAATATTGGCAATCACACCAAGAGGTTCGAATGAAACCTCTTCCTCCAGATTTGCTTCCTTTACCGCAGCTCTGGTTGATAAGATTTCTTTTGAATTGTCAATGAAGTAATCAATTCTACTTGCCGCTCCCCGGATTTCATTTCCGGATTGATTCAAAGGTTTACCTACCTCAGAAGAAAGAATGGAACCTAAAGAATCAATTTGTTCTAAGAGCGCTTCTTTAAATTTTTTGATACTCTCAATTCTAGAATCAATGTCTTGATTAGTCCAGGAGATTTGGCTCTTTTTTAGTGTTTCATACGCCTTTTGAACTGATTCTTTTGAATCCTCCTGAACTTCTTTAATAAGCTCTTCTATTGATGGATTGATTATTTTCATGATTTGTTATTACTGGCAAATTTTAAGAATTGATCATATAGTTTCTCAGCAGAAACAAGCTGCTCTGTGTGGTTCCAATTAAACTCTGGGTGCCATTGAACACCCATTACTTTTCCTATTTCGTATTCCTCAGAATAGAAAGCCTCGGCTAAATTATCCTGGCTATCTTTTGCGATAACATTCAAAGATTTACCGATCGCTTTGACTCCTTGATGATGAATCGAATTTACCGTGCCTTGTGATTTCTCATTATTGATATCAAACAGGTAGGTGGATTCCACAATGTCAATAGTGTGGATGTTCTGATCATAATTGGTACCCTTGTGAAGAGTTAGTGTCTCAAATTGTGTTGGGATATCCTGATACAATGATCCTCCAAAAAACACATTCATCAACTGAAAACCCCTGCAAATTCCGAAAACCGGTAAATCGAACTCAAGGGCATATTTGATGATGTCCAATTCGATTTCATCCCTTAGAGAATCACCCCTCCATTTACCGATTGGTTTCTCACCGAAAGTCTCAGGTGCAATATCGTCACCACCTTGCAAAACAATTCCATCCATGTGCGCCACAAAATCTCTGAGTTCTTTAGGAGGAAGGCTTGGAATTAAGATCGGCATAACTCCGTCTCGTTGTAAATACCTGGCCATATCCTGCACCAGATAATTCAACTTTTTCGGAGCAAATGAGGTCCGTGAATCGTCCTCATGCATCATACAAGGTGTTACTCCAACTTTGATCATGATCTATTCAAACACTGCTTTTTTATAAAGGGTTTCAAAGTCATCCAGACTTACTGGTTTAGGGTTATTAGGATGGCAGAAATCTGCTAATGCTAGTTCTGATAGTGGTTTGATGTGCTCTTCTTTTACTCCAAGGTCAGTTAGCTTTCCTGGAATTCCAATTCTCTGATTTAAATCTCTTAAAGCGGTCAAAACAGATTCCGGATTAGTATTGTCAAGCTTTAATGCGCGTGCAAACTCCTGAAATTTCAGTTCTAGACCAGGCATATTAAACTCCATTCCGTATGTAATCATGATTGCGTTAGCCAATCCATGGTGGACATCCAATAATGTAGATAACGGATGAGCCAATGAATGCACAATTCCTAATCCTTTTTGAAAAGCCACAGCACCCATCATTGATGCCAATAACATCTTACTTCTGTTTTCTGGGTTTGGACTATGAACTGCTCCTTCCAGACTTTCTGCAATCAATTGAATGCCTTGTAAAGCAATGCCATCACACATTGGATGAAACCCCTTTGCGATATAAGCTTCCATATTGTGAGTCAATGCATCCATTCCAGTTGCAGCTGTAATGGCAGGAGGTAAATCGTAAGTCAACTCTGGATCCGCAAAGACTATTTTGGCCATTAGCGTTGGATGAAATAGGATTCTTTTCTTCTTTGATTCATCCTCAGAAATAATGGCAGCTCTTCCTACTTCACTTCCTGTTCCGGATGTGGTAGGAATGGTAACAAAATGTGGAATTGCTCCATCAATGTATTTATCACCACCAATTAGATCATCATATATAAATAAGTCTTTTCTATTATTGATTCTCAAAGCAATAGCTCTGGAAACATCCAAAGCTGCTCCACCACCAATTCCAACAATCGCATCACAATTACCATCAGCAAAAGCGTCTCCTCCGTCAAGTACATTTTGCTTTACAGGATTCTTGTCGATTTGGTAAAAGGTCTCATAGCTAATTGATGACTTGTCCAAACTGCTTAGAATGGACTTAAAGAAACCTAATTCGTAAACATTAGGGTCTGTGACTATCAGTGGTTTCAAGATATTGTTATCCTTTAAATAAGCAGGAAGCTCCTTGACAGCCCCAACGCCAAATCTGATGACGGTAGGGAAGTTGTATTGTACAATTTCGTTTGTCATTATTCTTATATGATCTCAAAGTATCTTTTCATTTCCCAATCGGTGACAACCTTTGCATGTTCTTTCCATTCCCACTCTCGGGTTTCCACAAAATGGTTGACAAAGCCTTCACCAAGAATCTCTTTAGCTATTTCTGATGACTTCATTTTTTGTGTGGCTTCCCAAAGATTGGCTGGCAATTTTCCATACATAAACTCTTCATATCCATTTCCGGTTGTTGCGGGCTGTTCGAGTTTTAATTTGTTTTTAATGCCATATATACCACTCGCTAAGCAAGCTGCCATTGCTAAATAAGCATTAGTGTCTGATCCTGGTACTCTGCATTCTAATCTGGTAGACTTGGAACTGCCTGGTAAAGCTCTCAACGCAACAGTTCTGTTATCAATCCCCCAAGTAAGAGTTGTTGGTGCCCAGGCTCCTTCAACAAGTCTTTTGTAACTGTTGATAGTTGGGGCATACATTGGTAATAAGTGTGGTAAGGAATGTAATTGTCCGGCCAGGTATTGTTTGAAGGTCTCGCTCATATTGTTAGGATCCTTCTCATCATAGAATACGTTCGTTGAACCATCTGATAGACTTTGGTGAACATGGCCGCTACATCCAGGCAGTTGCTCATTCCATTTTGCCATAAATGATGCCATGAGACCATGTCTGCTCGCAATTTCTTTCACTCCCGACTTGAAAAGAACAGCTCTATCTGCAGCTTCAATTATATCAGAATAAGTAATTGCAGCTTCATAAACTCCCGGTCCAGTTTCGGTATGGATACCTTCCAGAGGAACCTTGAATTCTCTTAGTAAATCGAATAAATCATTGAAGAAATGATTCTTTTGTGAGCTTCTCAGTACTGAGTACCCAAACATCCCGGGAGTCATTGGATTTGGATTGATGAATTGTTTTTCTGTCAAACTATGTGGCGTTTCTTCAAAATTAAACCACTCAAACTCTTGACTGAAGATTGCTTGTAGACCAAGATCTTTTTGCAACCTTTGATTGACTTGTTTTAACAAAGTTCTGGGGCAGACGTGCACACTTTTGTCATTAACTGTAGAACCTGAGAAGTCAGCAAGGAAGAAGGGTATGTTTTCATCCCAAGGGACATTTCTAAATGTATTGATATCGATAAAAGCGTCTGTATCTGGGTATCCGTTATGCCATCCGGAGAAGGTCCCGTTTTCATAAGAAACATCTGCACTATCCCAACCAAATACTACATTGCAAAACCCAAAGTGTCCTTCGAGAATACCCTTGAATTTTTCGATACTGATCACCTTTCCACGAAGGATTCCATCAATATCGGTTATTGCCAATTTGACTTTAGTGGAATTAGACTCATCCAATTCATGAAGGATTTCTTCTGGTGTCATGATGTAGCTGTTTTGTTGTTAATGATTTTGTAGATCGCGAAACTCCCCAATACAATCACTAAAAAAATAAGTGCTAGCCAGGGATTGTAAACACTCATTGCTACCATGGCTACTGATGCTATTACTAAAGCAATGATTGGCATTACCGGGTAGAATGGAACCTTGAAGGGTCTTTCTAATTCTGGTTCTGTTTTTCTGAGTTTTATAATGGATATCATTGAAATAATATACAACCCAAGAGCGCCAAAGCAGGCAATGGTTATGATTTCTCCGGTTTTACCGGTAAGAAGAGCAATGATTCCGATTGCTAAATTAAATATGAGTGCTTTGTGGGGTGTTTGAAATTTTAAGTGGATCTCACCCAATTGTTTTGGTGCACTTCCAGTTTTCCCAAACTCCATGGTTGCTCTACCTGCAGCAAGAATAATTCCGTGAAAGCTGGCAACCAATCCAAATATTCCTATTGTAATTAGCAAATGCCACATCCATCCACTATCGCCTAATACGGTTTTTAAAGCTAGTGGTAGTGGACTATCAGAGGTTTCTCCATTTGCAGCATATACGATGTTTTCCCAACCACCCACTCCGATGGAAGAGAAGAAAGTTAATGTGCATAATACTACCAACGTCAGTATAGCTGAACCAAATCCGATTAGTATGTTGCGTTGTGGGTTCCTTGTTTCTTCTGCTACATTTGCTACTCCTTCAATTGCCAGAAAGAACCATATGGCAAATGGAATAGCTGCGAATACGCCACCATATCCATTTGGAAGTGCATTTTTCTGCAGGTTTTCAAATTCAAAGCTCGGAAGAGTTGCTCCTGCAAAAATTAATAGCTCTACTACCGCAACAATTGTGACTAACAATTCAAATGTTGCAGCGGCTTTAACACCTCTAATATTGAGTAATGTAAATATTAGGTAGAAGAGGATTGCAAATGCTAATACTGGTATATCAGGAACCCATAAATTAAAGTATGCCCCAATGGCAAAAGCTATAGCTGGAGGAGCAAATATGAATTCAATATTCTGAGCCATCCCGCCAATAAATCCCCAATCTTTTCCAAGCGCTCTGGTCGCATAATCATAAACGCCTCCTGCTTTCGGAATAGCACATGCTAATTCTGTATAACTAAAAGTGAAGCAGACATACATTAGAATAATGAATGCAGTTGCTATTGCTAAACCTAAAGTACCACCCTCGGGCAGCCCCAGGTTCCATCCGAAATACATTCCGGAAATAACATAGCCAACACCAAGACCCCAGAGCATAACAGGACCCAGTGTTCGTTTAAGTTCGGTTTTGTTGGTGGTTTCGCTCATGAAACGCTTTTATAAATTCTGACTAATATAATACAGGATCTTGATCGTCAGTTCCTGTAATCGTTAGTTTACAATTTAATAACATAGGTTGTTAATTATACAACCAGATAGTAAATTCAAAATTCAGCTGTGAAAGATTGTTGGAGATTATGGAAGAATACTAATGTTCGCTAAACTCCTCCATATAATTCTTTACCCATTGAATGGTTTTTCGAATCCCGTCATCAAAGGAAGTATGACAGTTCCAATTTACTCTTGACTTAATCTTATTGGTGTCTAAAATGTTTGAAGGCACGTCAAATCCTCTAGCTTCAGAAAAGATGATTCTAAAATCAGCCTCAAGTATTTCTGAGATTTGATTCAGTACGTCCAAATTGGTTCTGCCTACTCCGGTACCAACGTTATAAACTTGTCCTTCTTCTCCCTGAATCATTAAATTGTATATAGCATTTACCAGATCTTCTATATAGATATAATCTCTTATTCTTCCACGCTCACCAAATACTGTAATTTCTTCACCAGCAAGCATTTTTGCAACGGCGGTAGTGATGAAACCATGACCAGTATACGGGATTTGGCCCGGACCATAAGGGTTTGAAGGTCGAATTATTACAACTGGGAGTCCATATAGATGGTGATGCATTACGGCATATTTTTCGATGGCCAGTTTTGTTATTCCATAAGGAGATATGGGATTTGTTTCAGCCATTTCAGAAATCTTCTGTGAGTTGTTTTTTCCGTAGACAGTCCCACCAGAAGAAATTACTATTACTTTCTTCAAGTTTTCATAATTATTAAGAAGGCTGAATAGGCTTATACATCGAAGAAGGTTGTTTGTATCATTGATTGGATTGTTTATGCTATTGCCTGGATTAGTTGTAAATGCAAAATCAATAACATAACTGGCTTTCACCAGGTGGTTAAGCAGCAATTCATCGTTGAAGTCAGAGCACTGGATGTATTCAAAATGGCCAATACTATCTATTGGTTTAGGTTTTACATCCACAATTACATATTCCAAAGTATCAGGCAATATGTTGGTGAATGCACTTCCAAGAAACCCCAATCCACCAAATACAATTACTTTCTCTTTCTTCATGGATTTGTTTTACTTTCCTTTGAATCGGATTTTCCAATTCTGGCCGTAATGGTTACACAAAATTAATAACTATTCAAGACAATGTAATATTTTGTGCAAGGAGTACAATTTTAATAGTATTTCTATACTAATTCGATAATAAAAAATTGTCGAGTTCCATGCTTCCAAGTATATTAGGAAAATGAAAAAGCATGCTTTTGTTATAGCTATGAGTATATCTTTCGTGTTGAATGGGCAATCTGGTCGCGTTATAGAAACTTTAAGCCTTGATAGCAAAATCCTTAAAATGGAAAGGAAGTATGCTGTTTATCTACCACCAGATTACGAAACATCTGAACGAAGCTATCCAGTTCTTTACCTTCTTCATGGTGCCTCAGATGATCAGACAGGTTGGATCCAGTTTGGTGAAGTAATGAGGATTACAGATGAAGCTATCAAAAACGGAACTGCAACTCCTATGGTAATCATCATGCCGGATGCAGATACCAAGTACATGGGATATGCCAATCATCCTGACGGAAACTGGAATTACGAGGATTTCTTTTTTGATGAGCTCATGCCACATGTTGAAGAGAAGTTCAGAATTAAATCCCAAAAAAGATATCGGGCTGTTTCGGGACTTAGCATGGGAGGAGGAGGAACTTTCGCATTTGCCTTGCATCGACCTGATTTGTTTCAATCTGCTTGTCCACTTAGTGCCAGTACCGGTCCAGTAAGAATAGAAGATATTGGAGCATACTTTAAAAGAAGAAATATTCAAGGGAACACTCAAAAAGATAAGGAATGGTTCTTTAAGAAGTATTGCATTACAGAACTAGTGAAATCGATGGATACTAAAGAGATTAGCTCCGTCCGTTGGTATATCGATTGTGGAGATGATGATTTTGTTTATGAAGGCAATTCTTTGATTCATATTGATTTCAGGAAGAGAGACATTCCCCATGAGTATAGAGTCAGGGATGGAGCTCATAACTGGACATATTGGCGCGAATCACTTCCGGAAGTTTTAAGATTTATTTCTGATGGTTTTCATCAGTATTGATTTCTACTTTTAATTTTTTCAAAGCCTCATACAGATTTCCCATTTGTGTGCTTTTGTCCTCCTCAAATTTTGAAATCCCTGTCGGAATATGGGTGACTCTTACATTAGTTGGGGGCTGGAGTATCCTTTCTGGCGTTCTATCATCAGGAACTCCTCGTAATGTATCAAACCGAAGGCTTTCCCTTCCGAAATGCGAAATGAGTAGGTTAATTTGTGTTTCTATATTATCGATATTATCATTCATGTTTTGTTAGTCTCAAATAATGAGGGTCTTTGTAATCCTGAGATTTATAATACTTAGGCTTGGTATCCATTCGAACGTGAAGCCAAATAACTCCTAGACCGGCAGTATTAAGCCAAACGCACTGTTTATTTGCTATTTCTGGCATTATCACCGACCCAATTCTATTGAATAATGCTAATACTTGCTCATATTCTGCATGTCTGAGGAATTTACCAAAATGACTATAAATCTCTTGGTTACTTTTCTTTGATGGTACTACTAGTCTAGCATCCTTACCTAGATTTTCAAAATCATGAATAGGTTCTTGCTTATATAAGTAATCCTTAAAAGCGGATTCATTTGCACTTAGTGTCTCCAAAGGAGTGCTTTTAATTATACTGCATTCATATGGTTTAGATAATGATTCATTAGTAATTGCAGGATGTTCCCAATAAAATGCAGTAAAACTAATGTCTAATAGTGATTCCCAGTAAAATTTCACAAATTCACTGTCTACAGCCCAGAGTTCAAATACTGATTTGAAATCTAGTTTACCACCTTTCTGAAAAATATTAAACTTCACTTCATTATCAGTCTTATCTACAATTTGAAAAGAAAAGCCTTCCATCAGATTTTATTTATGGTATAAATACAAAGATACTATTCAGGGCAACTAATAGCATCAATGCGTTATTTAGAAATTTTCTAAATCGTGTAAATATCAATCCGTTGTTTGCATTATAAATAAGTAGAGTATAAATTAAATTTTTAATAGGCCAAAATAATTCTGCAATCTGTTCACTACCATTGACCATAATTACTAAATGATCAAGATAGGACATGTAACGCTGAAGCATTGTCATAGAATGCCAAGCAGATCTTTCTTTTATAAAGGGAAACAATTTCCAGTGTGTGCCAGATGCACAGGCATACATATGGGCTACTTATTGTATCCGTTGTTTTTATTTGATTTAATGTACCTCAACTTGTTAGTATCAATCTGTTTGATTTTACCAACATATATTGATGGTTCGGTTCAAATGATATTCAATTTAGAGAGTAATAATTACCGGAGGTTAATAACTGGATTAATGGCAGGAGTAGGGACAGTATCATTGTTGTGCATTATTGGGACTTACATCGGAAATCTAATCATTCAACTAACTTAATACTAATCATGACCAGAGACGAACAACTAGAATTTTGTAAAAAATGCACAAATCGAAAAATGGATTTCCAAAAAGGATTGGTTTGTGGATTGACAAATGAAAAGGCGGACTTTGAAGGTTCTTGCCCTGACTTTAATGAAGATACAAACATTGAAGAGGTAGTACCAGGTTCTTATGCTGGGGAAGAAGATCTAAGCGAAGGACTAAAAGTACTTTCTTTTTGCTTTCCAATAATTGGGGGCATCTTATATTTTGTTAACATGAATTCTGCACCTAAAAAAGCAAAATCGGCATGTACGATGGCTCTTTGGGGGGTAGGAATAGGAATAGTTTTACGTGTTATTATGACAATCTTAGCAAATATGTGATGATGAGATTACAGTACCGACTCATATGTTAAGCTGCTAGAAGTCGGTACTAATTCTTTAGTTCATACATACTTGTGAAAAATTATATTCAATCGTAGATAATTTAATACCTCTCAATTTAAGGTTCATCCTGTGTTGCTCTGTGTTCATCGAGTACCAATCTATTTAGTCTTTTTTGGAGAAATATTGATCTACCTTTAAGTTGTAATTAAATACAACTAGCTATGAATTTTAGATTATTTATAACCACCATTATCCTAGGATTAGCGTTTTTAGCAACTCCTAATACTGCCAAAGCATCAGAGCAAGTTCAAGTAGAAAATTCGGCCTTCGCACTTCCAGGTAAAAGCAAAAAAGGTTGCAGAGTTATAAGCAAAGCCAGAAAAAAGGCTAAAAAAGACAAGATGAAAATGGCAAAGAAAAAATCAAAAAAGAGATCTATCTCGACATACATCTAAACAAGGAATTTTAATTGCGTGGTAAATTGGGAAGCTGGGAAATCCAGCTTCCCTTTTTTGTTAAATAGAATAAACTATTTGAATTCTTTCAACCCTGGCAATTGAAAGAACAGCATAAAGAAGATCATTCATCCTTCAATACCTCAACAGGATTTAATCGTCCCAATTTCAATAAGTGAAAAACAGTAAAAAGGAATGCAAGCATAATTGTTAACCCAATTGTAGCTAATGGCAGAAACCAGGGAAAGCTGATGTGCTTTGTGAACTGTGCAAGCCATTCATTTGAAATAAACCATAGAAATGGAATAGCAAGTAAGTTTCCAATCAACACGAGTTTGGCGAAATCGCTAAAGATCAACCTGATGATATCCTGAACTGATGACCCAAGTACTTTTCTCACGCCAACCTCTTTTCTCCGTTTTTCTGCAGTAAAGTATGATAGTCCAAGTAGGCCCAGGAAGGAAATGAAAATAGTCAGAATAGCAAATGCATTAAACAATTTATTGAATTGTGACTCTTGCTTGTGCCTCTTCTCCAAAAGATCATCCAATGAGTGCCAATTAAAAGGAACATTTGGAAATGTGCTTTCAAATATAGGCTTTGCATTTGCGATAAACTCTTGTGTTTGCGCCGGATCAATTCTAATTGATAGATATTTTAATTCCTGATTGACCATTAAATAAACTGTGGGTTTCATTCTTTCTTTAAGTGACTCCTGATAGAAGTTCTCTATCACACCAATTACTTTTAAAGTATCCAGTCCCGCATATCGGATTCTTCTGTTTATGATATCTTCAGGGTTCTGAAATCCGTAAAGATTCATCGCTTCTCGGTTCATGATAACATTGGTGGAATCAGTGGAGTTTTCAAAGTTTCTCCCGATTAAGAATTCTGCATCTAAATAGTCCAAATAATCTTTGCCAACAGTCATTTTATAAACAATCCTTCTTTCTTGTGGCTCTTCGTTCAGCAAGAAGGAGCTCCCTCTCCAACCTACCTGTTTGCCGGGGACATCTGATGTTACAGCCACCTCCGATACTCCATTAAACTGTAGAAAAGATTGCTTTAACTGATTCAGCTTTTGAAGGAATCTCTCATCATTTCTTTCCATTTGGGGGGAATCAATCACAATGGTTTTTGAGGTATTTATACCGGTAGACATATTATTCATGAATTGCAATTGCTTGTAAACGAGCAGAGTCCCGGCAATCATAAACCCTGCCGACATGAATTGAAAAATCACCAATGTCTTCCTTAATCTACCGCCACCTGTAACTCCCGAGGAACCTTTCAAGGCACTTAAAATCCTGAAATTTGAAATGAATACTGCAGGGTAAGTCCCAGAAACAAAAGTGCTGACTATCCACATGATGACAAGCCAGGTAAGAATGTTCAAACCGGATTTCCTGATTGGAACTTCGATATCAAGAAATGTCACAGACAAATAATACATTCCCCACAAAAACAAAATACTAAGCAGAATGGCCAGGAAATTTACAATTCCAGCTTCAATTAGATATTGTCGAATCAGTGATAGTTTAGAAGATCCCAATGTCTTTCGAATGGCGACTTCCTTACTTTTTTCAATTGCTTTTGCAGTGTAAAGGTTGAGATAGTTTATCCATGCGATAAGTATGATGAACCCACCTAATACCATTAAAAACCAAATAGTTTTTATATCGCCATTCACCGAAATCTCCTGATTTACATCTGAATGCAGATGGATATTTAATACCGGCATTAAATCGAAATCTATTCGCTTACTTCCCAGTCTTTCTCCTCCATGTTTATCAATAAAAGGTACAAATGCCTCATCTAGTTGCTCTAGATCGGTATTCGATTTCAGCTTTACATATGTCACAAAATCAAACCATCTCCAGTTTCGGTCCTGTTCATAGCCTAGGTCAGCGAGGAAAGATGCAAACGAAAAATAAACAGGTGCTGCTATGTGAGATGGACCGGTATCTTTGAAAATTCCAGTAATCTGATAGTTTACTTCACCATTATTAGTTTTAAGTATCAAATCTTTTCCGATGCAATCATTGCTGCCAAAATGCTGATAGGCTACTTCTTGGGAGATTATACAAGTATATGGATGCTCAAGACATGTTTCGGGATCTCCTTGAATCAAATCGAGATTGAAAATTTCGAGGAATGATGGTTCTGTTAACATCATGCTCTCCCGTTCTATTGGATCATTATCAACCAGTGTTACTGCGGTCCCCCACACTTCTGTTACTCTGCAAGAATTGACTACCTGGTCAAACTCTTCTTTTAAAGCCAAGCCAACTCGTGGAAACGTAGCTGCACCAACATAATTTGTTTGTCCTGGCTGCTTGATGATGTGATTAATGCGATAAATGTTTTCTACATCTTCATGATGTTTGTCATAAGACAACTCATGGTTGGTGTAGATCAGAATGAACATGAATCCGGCAATCCCTATTGCAAGACCAAAAATGTTAAGGAGGTAAATCAGTGGTCTGGAGCGCATACTTCTCCTTGTGACGAGTATTGAGTTTTTGAACATAGCATTGAATTTTTGAAAATCAATAATTAGCTGATCCAAACTCCTTTTTCTACCGTATTAATTAATTCGTCAGTTGGTTTAATAAATTACTCACTTATTTGTGTGATGTTAAATACCGAAACAATTTGGTTGGTCATATGCTGCGCAGGAGCAATTCAGAGTCTGTTCCTATCAGTTTTTTTATTGACTACCGACAGAGGCTCAGTAAGGTCAAATAGATTGTTGGGATGGTTGATGCTGGCTATTTCAGTCAGATTATTTAAATCCATCGCCTGGTACTTTCTGGACATAGAGGATATACTGGTTCTTAATTTAGGTTTTGCAGCCCATGCTTTTATTGGTCCGGTATTGCTACTATACCTCAATTCAAGAATTGAAGTTTGGAGCTTAAATAAAATCTGGTCATTTGTCATTTTAATGCCGGCTTTCTTCGTGATCCTGGCTACTCCCTGGCTCGATTTATCAAATTTCTGGTATCGAGGAGGTTATCATGCTTTGCTATATGAAACACTTATCTACATTGTTCTCTCAGGTTACATTTTGTTCAAAGGACGAAAGAGTCCAGGGTTTAGTTGGATTAGGAATCTTTATCTTTTAGTGACACTTTTTGGGTTGGCTTATTTTACTAATTACATATTAGGAATCAATTCCTATATCACAGGACCAATCGTTTATTCTCTATTAATTTATGTAATTAGCTTTACCGTATTTGCTAAATCCGATTTAGTTCTTTTTAAATCGAAGGAGAAATATCAGAACCTGAGCTTTTCGGAGGATGAGTTAGTAGATTATCGCTCTGCTATTCAGAATGCAATGTTAGAAGAGAGGTTGTATTTGGATGGTGACTTTAATCTTGGTCAACTATCCGATGTGACTGGCATTCCGAAACATGTACTCTCAAAGGTGTTGTCAGAACAGTTTGAACAGAATTTCAATGACTTTATAAATTCATTTAGAGTTGAAAAGGCTAAAAACGATTTGGTTGATGGATCATTGCAGCATTTGAAAATAGCCAGTATTGCATTTGATTGTGGGTTTAATTCACTTTCCTCATTCAATGCAGCTTTCAAGAAACAAGTGGGAAAGACTCCATCAGCATTTAGAAAAGATAATCAAGAACAACTAGCTTAAACCAAACCATTTCATCGCCTCTTCTTCAGATTTAACATACTTAAATTCGAAAGTGAGATCTCCGGCCTCATCAATTGCTTGTTCAGTTGATAACTCCTGAATAAAGGCTTTAGGTTTTAAAAATGCCATCTTCTTTAGACCACATTCAGCTCCAGCTCTTGCAATAGTTGTTCCAACCCAGGATTGCTCTTCTACAGAAAAAATGTATGTGCGTTCCTCATCATTCACAAAGAAAAAATCGGGTCTTTTTGCAACTAATTCTTTAGCTACTTCAACAACTGATAGTGCTCCAATTTCAGGAGGAATTTTTATGGATTCCTTCTTGCCAAACACGACCATAAGAGACCGTTGATGATCGTAGTGAATCGATAGATTATCTGAATCGAATAATTTTTCCATAAGTCTGCCGTAGACTATTTTGCTCTAAAATGTTCTGGCGGGTATCTAAATATATCAATTTTGAATAAGTAATGGATAAGATGAATTATTTTCATCCAATTTAATATTTCATTGAATGATAAATCCGTTTTTGCTTCTATGTCTGAGAAACAATTTAATGTGAGAGAAGCCATCAATTCTGAATTTGAAGAGATTGGTGAATTAATGGTTGATGCATACTCAAACCTTCCTGGATTTCTTACTATACAAACAGCTCCTGAATATTTTGAAAAATTGAAGAATATAGGAGATTTGACTCTAAACCCCTCAATAAAAATATTTGCAGCAGTTTCGGATGAAAATGAAATTGGTGGTGCTGTTGTTTATTTCAGTGATATGCAGTTTTATGGATCAGCAGGGACTGCCACTCAGGTAAGAGATGCTGGAGGATTTAGATTTTTGGCAATCCATCATAATTTTAGAGGGCATGGGCTGGGCAAGTTACTCACCAACTATTGCATACAATATGCTAAAAGAGAGCAGCAAAAACAATTGGTGATCCACACTACGAACGCCATGAAAATAGCCTGGGGAATGTATGAAAGGATGGGTTTTGAAAGATCAGAAGACCTTGATTTTAGAAAGGGAGAATTAGAGGTGTTTGGTTTCAGATATACTTTTTGAATTATGTAAATGGTAACTAACGCATATTTTATTGAATTAATGGAAGGGTTTTTTTGAGCTTGAATGTAATAGTAGAGCTTAACACAACTCGCAGTAATGCACGGAACTAGAGACAATCATCCTAATGGCACTGGTAGGACCGTTAGGATAAAAGGGAATAGTGGGGCCCTTTCAAACGCCATTAATAGGTGGGTAAATAATTATCCATCACCCCCTGTTCAACAGGTAGATCTTAATTCATTAATAAATTCAGCTTTATCAAGAAGTCAATACTTAAGACAACTTAGCGTTATATCTAAGAAGTGGATGGTATTACATGAGGAATTAGATGTTTCTGATACTTTTTCATGTCAGGAAAAATCAGTTTCTGAATGTCAGACAGAATTGATGAAAGAAATCCTGGGTGATTTGAATAGGTTATCAAAAGACTATTCAATTCCAGAATCAAAGCAGCATATAGAAATGCTTAATAAAATATCAAAAGCCCTTAATCTGGTGTAAGCCAGATCAGCTACGTGAATACCCAATGGGTCTCCATCATTTGGAGACCCATTATTTTTTTATTCACTTCTAAGTCCATCTACAGGATTTGCTTTGGCAGCTTTTAAAACTTGTATTGAAACTGTCCCCAATCCAAAAAGTAATACTATAAAAGTAGGAATAGCATAATACCACCACTGCTGATTCATTTGGTATGCGAATTCCGAGAGCCAGTCCACTATTACAAAGTCAGCAATAGGAATGGCGATGATCGCCGCAAGAATCATCAGTTTGAGATATCCTTTTGAGAATGATATCAAAACATTTGGGATAGAGGCTCCAAGTGTTTTTCTGATACTGATTTCTTTTGCCTTTTGAGAAACAGTGAATGCGGAAAGTCCAACTAACCCTAGTAATGAAATAATTATACAGATGTATGACAAGGTAGAAAGTAATTGGTGCTGTATTTCATCTGCTTTGTACTGTGCGTTGAACTCTGCATCAAGGAATCTATATTGAAATGGATTTTTTGTGTCAAATTTTGTGATAACCTGCTCAATGTGATCAATAGTCGATTGCATATCCTGACCATTAACTCTGATTTGTAAACTACCCCCAGCATTTGGAGTAGGTACAATGAACACCGGTCCAATTTTATTATGAAGCGATTCGAAATTAAAGTCTTTTACCATCCCAACAACCAGAATATCGGTATCACCATGAAAGAACCTCACTCTCTTATGAATTGGGTCATCTCCCCACCCCAATTCCTTAGCTCCTGATTCATTCACCAATAATATGCTGGTTTCTTCTGAAGTGGTATTTCTCAAACCTTCACCTTTTACTATTTCAAAGCCAAGAGTTTCAAGATAGTCTGGTCCTACAAAAAGTGTGTTCATATTTTTTTGAACCATCTCATCTCCACTTTGTACCCTAAATACCTGACCACCTAATTCGATTCCTGGTACACCCCAGGATGTTGCACTGCTAAGTACGTTTGGATGAGCATTTATTTCATTTCGTATCACGTCTATTTTATCCCCAAAATTTCTTCTCCTGATATCAATTACAACGACATTTTCTGTGTCAAACCCAACATCAACTTTTCGCATGTAGTCAATTTGCTTATCCATCAATACAGTAATGACTATCACAAAAATTGAGATGGCAAATTGAAAGATGATAAGTACTTTTCTCAAAATAATTCCTCTGCTTTGACCAATTAAAGCTCCTTTAAGAGCTGATACAACAGGTACTGCAGGTATATAAAGAGCAGGATAAATTCCCGAGACCAAGCCAACAAGTAGAGTAATTAATAAAGATCCAACCAAGAGGACCGGGTTATCAAAAAACGATATGCTTAGGTCTTTATCTATCCAAGAGTTAAATGGAGTTAGATACAATACGATATAGCAAATTGCAATAGAAAAGATCATTGCCAAAGTGGAAAGGACTAAGGCTTCAGTAAGAACAGACCAAAACAAGTTCAACCTTGTAAAACCAAGAACTTTTCTGATCCCCATTTCTCCAGCCCGGTATACTGATCTGGCAGTTGCCAAATTCATATAATTGATGCAAGCTAAGAGGATTAAGAATAAACCAATAGTTGAAAAAGTGTAAACATAGTTCATGTTTCCATTAGGTTGATCTTCTGTTAATCCAGCAGAGAAATGGATATCTTCTAAGGGTTGTAAAAGTGGCGTTGCAGTACCTCCAATTTGATCACCAAATGCTTTGAAGTACTTGTCGTAAATCCCTTCAAATTTCTTATTAAAGTCTGCTGTATTGTAATTTTTAGGAAGCAACAGATATGTATAAAGGTCCGGATTCCAATAACCTTCGGAAATCCTTTCCGGGTCTGTCTGTTCGTCAATCCAACCTCTTCTTTCAATATCAGAAAGTAGAATCTTATATTTTAAGTGACTGTTGTCTGGCAAGTCAGAGATCACAGCAGTTACTGTCCTTTTGGTCTCCTCATTTCCGATTTGAATCACCTGCCCAATAGCAGATTCATCCTTGAAGAACTTCTTTGCAATAGATTCAGTCAAGACCGCCTTACCCGGTCCTGTTAAGCAACCATTCTTGTCTCCTTCTATTATTTCATGTGAAAAGACTGACAAGTATGAAGAATCGACATCTACTATTTCATCTTCATAATACCTGGAAGGGTTTTCCCGATCAAGATGGGTGGCTACCATTACATTGCTCCAAGTATCAAACCGTACATAGTTCAATACTTCAGGAAATTCACTTTTCAGAACTGGAGCAAGTTCTCGGGCTGTTACAGCTGTGTTAAAATCAGCGCCCTGAGCTTGCAGATGAATAGTTAATCTGTATATCTGATCCTTTTTCTCATGGTGACCGTCATATGTCAGTTCATTCTGGAGGAATAACAAAAGAATGATCCCAACTGATATTCCTAGTGTGAGTCCCAGTATATTAAGGATTGAGTAGATTTTGTCCTTCCAAAATATTCTGATTGCAAAAATGATATGATTCTTAAGCATTTGTCCTTGGTTTTAATTTTGATACTACCGAAATTATTAAACCATATCTTTTTTAAATAAGTAATGCAGTAAGTGGTAAGAAATATGCAGTGAAATGCATCATGACAAAGCAGCAACCAGCTGAGATTTGTAACTACGGCTCACCTTGAGAAACTCTCCGGACCTCAATAAAACCTGATCCACACCTTCCTCAAACTTGCCAAATTCCTTAACCTTATGGAGATTGACGATGTATGATTTATGGATTCTGATGAACTCTTTTGGTAAGTTTTCCTCCATTTGTTTCATAGACTCCCTGATCAAAATAAAATCGTCATTGAAATGGACTTTGACATAGTAATCATAGGCCTCAACAAAATTCAATTCTTTGATATCTACCTTATGAATCTTACCCCCGGATTTAAAAACTATCGATTCATCATTAGTACTGTCCTGGACAAGTTTAGCGCTTGCTCCGGTTTTTGGAGTTGTGTGGTTAATGAGGTTTTGCAATGAAGCATCCGCTAAAGAGCGATCAGAGTTTATGAGTTTCAATGCTTTTTGAGTAGCCTGAAGAAACCGGTCATCACTAAATGGTTTGAGTAAATAATCAACCGCATTCAGTTCAAATGCTTTAATAGCATACTGGTCATGAGCAGTAGTGAATATGATGTATGGTCGAGGTTTGATTAGGGAAGCAATAACTTCGAAACCATTTACTCCAGGCATTTGAATATCAAGGAAAACTAAATCTGGTTTGAGTGAATTAATCTTATCAATTGCCTCTAATCCGTTGGAACATGTTTCAATTAGCTCAAGAGATTCAACATCAGCAATGAGTGCTCTGAGGCCAAGTCTGGCCGGATTTTCATCGTCTACTATGATGCAGTTTGCCTTCATCTTTCCGCTGGAATTATAATTCTGAATTCAAGTCCGTCTTCCAATATCTCTTGCTGAAATCTAAAACGATTCCCATAAAGTTTCCTCAACCTGTGAGTAGTATTCTGTAGACCAATTCCTCTTTTAGTAAGCAAATCAGTTTTATTAATCTTGGAAGCAACCGTATTGAATACTTTTACTATCAATAAACCCTGTTCCTTCCGAATAGTCACAATTATTTTTTGCTTGTCAACATTGTCTATCATGCCATGTTTAAACGCATTTTCAACAACAGGTTGGATAATCAATTGCGGAATTAAATACTCCTCAACTTCCGGATCATAATCAACAGAGATTTGAACATGATCTCCAAATCGGATTGATTCTATGTTGAGGTACTTTTTAAGAAGCGATATTTCATCAGCAACCTTGACCAACTGATCATTCGATTGCTGCAATACTGTTCTGAGTAACTCATTCAGGTTTACAATCATCTCCACAGCTTTCTTGTGCTCTTTAATCCTGATTGTCATGGCAATACTGTTCATAGCATTATACAAGAAGTGTGGGTTTAGCTGGGCTTGCATAGATGAAAGGGACAAGGTATCTATTTGATTTTGAAGATCATCTAATTTCTGTGAGGTTTCTTGTGCAGTAATCTGCGAATACACATACCTAAGCAAAATGACGTATCCTACGTAAATAAATAAACCCTCCAAGATCAGATACCAGGTCGAAACCCATTGAATTGGAAGAGCAGTAACACTCAAATGCTCTTCAAGTCTGAAAAACCTTTCGAATATTAAAATGAAAAGGTCACTTCCTATCATCAAAATCAATCCAAAAATGACACCTCTTAGAAGTAATAATCCTAATTGCTCCAGGTCCGGTGGTGATTGGGAAATGCTGCCAAACTGAATCAGAAGTGTACTAAGAATGCTTAATACGATAAAGAACCCACCCGGCCAAAAGATGAAATTGGTAAATGAGTTGGTCACTACTGCTTTAATTAAAGCGAAGCAACAAAGAGTACTCAACCCAATGAGATTTAAAATTATGATTCTGTTTTTCCAGATCGGCATTACTTCGTGAATATAGGCAATGAAAGCAACATCTGGTTCAGATATAATTTAGGAGGCTTCAGTTTTCAATAATTGGCTTCAGCCTGAAGAGTCTTTTGATTATCATCAAAACTACGTACCATTGCTTATGTCCAGAACCGAAAAATACCTGCCCTTCATATTGGCATTGATCCTTCCTCTTTTGAGCTCAATACACAAAACGATGGGTAATTCTATATATACCCCAGAAGTAGGGATTCCAAGGTATTTTGTGGTATCCTGTTTCTTGCTTACGTTCTGGTATTACAACAAATCACTTGTGTTTTATGATACCAAAATCATCAAGTTAGTATCTAGACCTGTGGCATTGGTTGCAATCAACCTCTTGGTCGTAATCTCATTGGTGTCAGCTGAATTTTTTCTGGTTCCGGATGGCTGGAAACTTCAAGATATGGTTCCACCATGGCTTTTTGGAATTAGACTATCGGTTGTAATTGTGGCTTTTGTAATGATATTGTTTGCGTTGAAATCTTTGAGAGAGCGGGAGGTTTTGAAAAGGCAGAATTTGGCTCTTCAATCGATCAGCTTGAAGGCGCAATTGGAGACTTTGAAACAGCAATTAAATCCACATTTCTTATTTAACAGTCTAAATACACTAATCGATTTAATTGAGGATGATCCTGAATCTGCCGTAGAGTTTGTAAGACATTTTTCATATATCTACCGCGTTGTGTTGCAAAGCAGTAAACACGATATGGTGTCCTTAAAAGATGAAATGGATTTTCTGGAAGTCTACTGGAAGCTCCTTCAGACAAGGTTCAAAGATGGAATCAAATTGCATATCCATGTTGATGAGGGATCGTTGGAAAAGCAAATACCACCTCTCTCACTACAACTTTTGATTGAGAATGCAGTTAAGCATAATGAAATTTCGAAAAACAAGCCATTAGTATTGACGGTTAGTTCTAATGAATCAAATATCGTAGTTGAAAACACCTATACTCCAAAAAAATTCTCAGTAAATGGAGAAGGGTTTGGGCTTCAAAATCTCACGGAGAGGTTTGAGTATCTCACTCAACTGCCAATCGAATACGGAGTGCATGGAGATAAGTATCGCGTTGTTTTGCCTTTGAAATATTAATATGCCACTATCACTTAGAATTGTCATAATTGAAGATGAGGAATCGGCAGTTAACCGGTTAATCAAAGAGTTGAAAAAACTTGAGACATTGTCTTTTGAAGTAATCGCGAGTTTTGAAAATGTACAAGACTCTGTGGAATGGTTTCGCTCCAATAATGAAGCAGACCTGGTTTTTATGGATATTCAATTAGCAGATGGTGTGAGTTTTGAGATATTCAATCAGGTAGATGTCACAATACCAGTGATTTTCACTACAGCTTATGACGAGTATGCGCTTCAGGCATTTAAAGTCAATGGTCTGGATTATCTTCTAAAGCCGATAGATCCAAATGAATTGAAAACGGCCCTGGATAAGTTTCTCTCACAAAGTAGAATTCAACCAAAAGACAACTATCAGGACCAGTTGAAACAACTTGCCAGCGACTTCAAACAAGAGAAATACAGGTCTAGCTTTTTGGTCAACTTCAAGCAGAAAATGATCATGATTGATGTGAAGGAGGTCGCATTTATTTATATCAAAGAAAGAGGTGCGTTTTTAAGGAAAAAGGACAACAAAGAATATGTGATTGAGTTTTTCCTGGATGAATTAGAAAAGCAGTTGGATCCTTCAGAGTTTTACAGAGCCAACAGACAATTTATGGTAGCCCGATCTTCGATTGTGGAAATTGAACCTTATTTCACAGGAAGACTAATCCTAAATATCAACCCAGAACCACCAACTCCAGTAATCATCAGCAAAGAAAAAGCTTCAGACTTCAAAAGATGGGCAGATTACTGAATCGGTTCAGTTTCCAATAAGTAGTTTCAGGGTTTAATTTGAATGCTTCGGCATATTAAAACCTCCTTTATCGCTCATATGCATTGATCTTTCAGGGTTTAACAAAAAAGAATAAACCTATGAGATTATTGTTTTCAATGCTCTTTTTAGTGAGCAGTCTCCAGCTTTATTCCCAAACAAAGGAAATAAGCGGAACAATCAAAGATGCCAATGGACAGGGACTCTTTGGTGTCAATATTAAAGTAACTAATAAGTTGGTCGGAGGTATTACCGACAAAGACGGCCAATTCTCATTCAAGACCGATCTGGATTTTCCAATGGAACTAACTATCAGTATGATTGGATATGAAACTCAGAACATTACAATCACTTCACAATCTGATTTGCCATTACAAGTAAGTTTAGAAGAAGATGTTCTGATAGGACAGGAAGTAGTCGTTTCAGCATCAAGAGTTGAGGAGAGTATTTTGGAGTCTCCTGTTTCCATAGAAAAAATGGACATCCTCGATATACAACAAAGCCCATCCCAAGACTTTTACAGTGCGATAATTAACCAAAAGAATGTAGACATGAGCACGCAGAGTTTTACATTCAAATCACTTTCATTAAGAGGATTTAATGCAAATGGAAACACCCGACTTGTACAGTTAGTAGACGGCATGGACAATCAGGCTCCTGGCCTCAATTTCCCTGTAGGAAACATAGTTGGTATATCTGAATTAGATCTTGAAAGTGTAGAACTTCTACCCGGAGCTTCTTCAGCATTATATGGGCCTAATGCTATCAATGGAATCATATTAATGAACAGCAAAAGTCCATTCGACTATCCAGGACTTAGTGTGATGGCCAAAACAGGTATCAACCATATTGATGGAGAAGATGAAGACCCAAGTCCATATTTGGAAGCCAGCTTAAGATACGCTTTACCAATTTCGGATAGGTTAGCAGTAAAAGTTAACGCCTCATATCTGGATGCTACCGACTGGCAAGCAAATGACGAAAGAAACAGATCGTTAGACGGCACCACAAGAGAAAACAATCCTGGTTTTGAAGCCTTGAATATCTACGGTGATGAAACTTCAACTTTTCTTCCACTGGGAGCAAATGGGGAAAATGTACTTGTAACTAGGACTGGATACAATGAATCAGATTTGGTTGATTACACCGCACAAAGCATAAAGTTATCAGGTGCTCTTCATTATAAGTTGACAAATAGTGTTGAGGCAATCTTTCAGGCGAATTACGGTACAGGTCAAACAGTATACACAGGCATTGACCGATACAGTTTGCAAGATTTTTCAATGACTCAATTGAAAGCAGAATTAAAAGGAAATAACTTCTCATTACGGGGATATACGACTCAAGAGAATTCAGGAGATTCCTATGCGATTGGAACCTTGGGTCTGGCAATGAATGAAGCACTTTCTCCTAGCGGAGACTGGTTCACTAACTACGGTGCAGCATTCGGAGGAGCTGTTCCGGGAGTAACACCATTTGACCATAATTCAGCAAGAGAGTTTGCAGATTCTGGTATGGCACTTCCAGGTTCTGATGCTTTTGATGAGGCGAGAGAATCCATTATTAACACTCCACTTTCGGAAGGCGGGGCAAAATTCCTTGACAGAACAGATCTTTGGGCTGTTGAAGGTACCTACAATCTATCCGACAAGATTTCATTCGCTGAAGTAATTGTTGGGGCTAACTTCAGACAATACAACCTCAACTCAGAGGGAACGCTATTTGCACTTGATGAAGAGGGTAATGAATATGATATCGCTGAATATGGAGGATTCATCCAGGCTAGCAGGAAGTTATTTAATGATAAGTTAAAGATTTCAACTTCCCTGCGATACGACAAAAACGAAAACTTTGATGGGAGAACTACTCCTAGAGTTTCCGGAGTTTGGCAATTTTTGGATAACCAATATTTAAGGCTTTCTTACCAAACAGCATTCAGAATGCCTACAACCCAGAACCAATACATTGATTTATTAACGCCACAAGCCAGATTAATAGGAGGGCTTCCGGTCTTCAGAGAGAAATACAACTTCGGTTCAAACCCAGTTTATGATCAGGCTACATATGAATTGTATGCTGGTACTTTCTTGACTGTACAGGGAGAATCACTTGCTGCAGGTCAGTCAGAATCTGAAGCATTAGCTTCTGCAGCAGCAGCTGCGGCTCCAGTATTGGAAGGTCAGGAAGTAGGGGAGACTGATTTTGAATTAGAACAGAACAAAACTATCGAAGTGGGCTACAAAGGATTGATCAATAATACTTTTATGGTTGATGCCTATTACTACAACAGCAGATTCAACAACTTTTCAGGAGCGCTTAATTTGTTCCAGTCAAGCACAGTAGCTGGCGATCCTTCCGGATTATTGGCTCCAGCAGTTTATCAAACTACAGTTAGCCTTGATCAGGAAGTGAAGTCTCAGGGGGCTGCAATCAGCACAAGCTATTTAATGCCAAGAAATTTTGTGCTTTCAGCAAACTATGCATGGAATGAGTTAAGTAATCAGGAGGATTTTCCAGAAGGATTCCAAGCTGGATTTAACACACCAGAACATAAGTTCAATTTATCATTAGCAAATAGAAAACTAACGGACAGATTAGGCTTCAATGTAGTGTGGAGATGGCAGGATGCTTTCTATTGGGAGAGCACCTTTGCACAGGGAGATGTCGATGCTTATAGCACATTGGATCTTCAGTTTTCTTACACGCTTCCAGAATTGAAATCAAGACTTAAAGTGGGAGGATCAAACATTTTGAACAACCGCTACGAGCAAGCACTTGGGAACCCAACTGTGGGTGGCGTGTACTATGTATCAGTAATTTTCGACGAACTATTAATTAAGTAATAGTTAATGTGTGATTCTGGTGGAGCCGATCTTTGGTCGCTCCACCATAGATATTCAACTTCCTTTTTAAAATCGAGAACAAGGGTGGAGTGTTGGCGAGTCACTTCACCCTCTCGTAAAGACAATGTTTGTATTTCATAGAATACATTCAGTTGGTTTATTCGAACAGACCTGTGGATTATCTGCAGGTTTGTTTTTTGTTTCAATTCTCTATTAGACGGTTCAGTTAAGGATTTGTCGGCCTCTGCTAACTCAACATTCCCTCAGGCACCCTCCAGGCGTTTATTTGTATGTAATTAAAACCATGAAAAATGAAAAAAATCTTGATAACTGCAATCATCAGCTGCTTCACAATATTGAATGCGAATGCTCAAGAGGACATCACAGGAACCTGGTGGGTCAATGATAAGAAGGCTAAAGTTGAAATCACTGAAGAGAATGGAAACTACACGGCCAAACTGATTTGGTTAAAAAGATCCACTAAGCCTAATGGAGATCCAATCACAGACAGGAATAACCCGAACAAATCACTAAGAGATAGGGAGCTAATTGGCATTGAAATGATCGAAGATCTGGAATGGAAGAATGGAGAATGGACAGGAACGATCTACAGTCCAGAGAAGGGAAGGTACATAGAAGGAACCAAAATAGATCTGCCAAGTGGTGATAAACTAAGAATCACAGTTTCCTTTTGGGGCCAAACCAGACAAAAAATATGGGAAAGAGCGGATACTTAATCATTGCTCTTTTGGGATTATTGATTGGTCAGAATCACGCCATAATTGGCCAATCAAATTCCCTACCACCCAGTGAAGCCAGAAGGGCTATTGAAGCATTGGAAAGAGAACCGATAATTCAAGACTCCCTGATGAGAGTATATGCTGGGAAATGGACCTTAGGATTCAATTACGGCCTAAGGTTCATTGGTCCGGAAAATCAAACGGATCAACCCGACACTATAACATTTGCCGATTTCAATGATTCCAGATCTGTTTTCGGCTTACAGCTAGGTCGATTTATGAGTAGCAGGTTCCACTTGGAGTTGACAATGGAAATTCTGGTGCTTCCAAGAGAGCAGGAGATTCAAAACCTGCAATTCAACTCTGGAGGAATCGATGTAGAAGCGCAGGGGAATGGAGGAGCAATGCTCAATTGGGGAGTTAGATCAAAGTACTATTTGGTAGGTGATGATAAGCTAACCAGGCCATATGTGAGTGCCTTGGTTGGTGTTTTGAACGCAAAAGCCGTCGGTGGAGAAGGCGGCTTTTCTTCTACCCAAGGTCAATTCAACAATATGAATGAGATAACTGAGAGGTACGGATACCTGCAAACCACCTTGGGTATTACCCATCGGGTCTCTCCAGCTAGTATGTTCAATTTCAATATGGGATACACAATCGCAAATAGGTCTGATCCAATTGGTGGAATAACCTCTCCGGGGGGATTCACTACCAACGTTTCACTCCTTTTTATTCTAGGAATTAACAAAGACTAACATGAAGAATTTATTCAACAAAGCTATGATTATCCTGCTCTGCTGTTGTGGTTTCAATGTATTCTCACAAGAACAGGTTGTTATCGAATCTCTGGAAGATGCTTTCAAATTGGCACTTGAAGCAAATCCGGATTATAAAAACTATTTACTAAAACAAGAACAATCAGAATACGATTACAAGGCCTCCAGGTCTTATAGATTTCCTACGATTACTGGTTCATTTACTTACCAGAATAACCTGGAGTTGGCTACAACAGTTATTCCGGGAGAGATTTCAGGTATGCCTGGCGAAACTATTGAAGCGCAGTTTGGACAACAATACAATAACAATTATGGTGTGACGATCAATAAAAATTTGATCAACAGATCATCAGCATTGCAATCCAAAATCTCAAAGATTCAATTGGAAATGAGTAAAGCGCAAACAGATTATTACGAGGAGCTATTAAAGCAACAGGTGAGTCTGTATTACTACTCTGCTTTGATTGCAAACAGATCCGTAGAGCTAAATCAAAAGGACCTGCAACTGGCAGATTCGCTTTTGGAATTAACTCAATCGAAATATGATGAAGGAGTATTGGATTTATTGACAGTCAATTCCTCAAAAATTAATTCCAATAATGTAGAAAGAAGTCTGGTAGGTAATTCAATTCTATATGATCAGAATATCATTGAGTTAAAGAAGCTTTTTGGTCTTGATTTCATAGATGAATTAGTCCTAAAGACCGATTTAATTTATGATCTACCAATGCCAAAATCAGTTTCTGATCTTTCTCCAGATAAACAGTTGGATCTTTCTTCTATGAACCTGGAGCAATCAGAGTTGCAAATGAAAATTCAAAAAGCAGCCTATTTACCGACTATTACTTCCACTACATACTTTGGCCAACAGCAATTTAGTGATGATACTAACTTGTCTTTCAAGAGTTCAAACTGGTCGGATTATAGCTATGTAGGAATTTCCTTGAACGTCCCGATTTTCTCGGGCTTCTCAAGACAAAATAATTTGAAGTCGAGTAAGGTGGCACTACAAATAGCACGTAATGAACAGGAAGCATTGGAACGTTCCAGCAAAAACCAGGACTTGCAGCTCATCAATCAATACAATTTGAGTTTACGAGATACAAAAGTTTCAAAAGAAACATTCCAGTTATATCAATCTAATTTGGAATTGACCTTTCAGCAATATGAAGAAGGTTTAGTCGGACTTGATCAATACCTAAGAGTATTTGAAGACTACCTCAAAGCGGAAGGCAATTTTTTAAGTTCAATGTCAAACACATATGGCTATTACAGCCAGATAATTTCAAGGTCAAAATGAGAAATCTAAAAACAATAATGGTGGCGATGATTGGCATAGTGTTGATATCGTCTTGTAATTCAGAACAGGTAGTTAAACCTGAAGAAAAGGAAATCGTTGATGCGGTATTCGCTACAGGTCACATCATTTCTGAAAATGAATACTTGGTGACTGCTAATACCGAAGGATATCTAATCCATTCATTCGCAAAAGAAGGAGATATTGTAAAGCCAGGCATGCCTTTATACCAGCTTTCAAATGATGTTCAAGCTGAGCAATTGTCAAATGCAGAGATTAATTATCAGGATGCTTTGCAACAGCTAAAACCGGGTGCTCCGGAGATGCTCAAATTTCAAATACAGATTGATCAACATAAGGCACAACTGGAATTGGACCAAGCCAACTATGATCGGTTTTTGAAATTAAAATCAAGCGGGGCAGTTTCAGTGCAAGAGTTTGAAAAGGCGAAACTGCAATTGGAAAATTCCCATAGAAATGTCGCAATTGCCGAGCAGTCGAAGAAAGACTATGAAGATAGAATGAAACTGAATCTGAAAAATGCAGAGACTCAGCTGATAGTTCAAAAAGAAGGGAATGATGATTATTATCTAACATCAAGTATCGATGGATTAGTACTTCAGGTTTTCAAGAATCAGGGTGAGTTGGTAAGAAGAGGTGAGGCTATTGCCAAAATTGGAGGAGGAGAAGCTCTGGTGAAGCTTTTTATTGCTGAGGAAGATATCAATATGGTGAAGCTGGAACAAACAGTTTATTTGAACCTTAATACTGAAAAAGACAAGTTCTTCAGAGCTGCAATTAGTAAAATTTATCCGTCATTTGACGTGACAGAACAATCATTCATTGCTGAGGCTAAACTGTTGGAAGAAGCGAGGTTATTTGACAACACCCAACTTCAAGCCAATATCATCATCAATGAGAAGTCAGATGCATTGGTAATCCCAACTTCATATCTATTGAATGGGGATAAGGTTATGAAATCTAATAAGGAGATTGTTGAAGTAAAGACCGGTATTAAAAATTCATCCTGGACTGAAATCCTGGAAGGTATCGATGTAGATGCTGTATTAGTTAAGCCCTCACAATTATGATTCGCTCAACTAATCTTAAGGTAGCTTTTGCTCACCTTACATCCAGAGTAAAGCAGGCCTTAGTGGCAGTACTAAGTGTCACTTTTGGAATATCCATGTACATTTTCATGAATAGTTTCATGACCGGTGTGAATGATACTCAGACAGAGTTGGCTTTCAGTACACTGGCGCATATAAAGATCTACAATGATCTGCCGGAGGATAGAAGTAACATTCTACAAAATGTATATGAGACCAAACTGATCAATGTTCGGAATGCAAAGGTGATTCAATACACGGAAGGTATTCGAAACTCCCAACCCATCATTGACCAAATTGAGAAGGTACCGGAAGTCACCGGGGTTACTTCTCAGGTAAACATGTCAGTTTATTTCAGAAATGGTTCAACTAAGTTCAATGGTCAGTTATCAGGAGTGAATGCCAAAAAGGAAAACGAAATGTTCGGGACAGCCACCTCAATGAAATTCGGTGTATGGGAAGATATTGATCGTAGGAAAGATGGGCTGATAATTGGATCTGGATTAGCAAATAAGCTAGGTGTGGATATGGATGATAATGTCACTGTATCAACTGCAGATGGTATCACCAAAAGCTATCGTGTAATTGGTATCATTGAAACATCAATGGCAAACATCGATAATTCCAAAGCATATATAAATATCAATACTGCCAGACAATTAGAATCAAAAAATCAGGGATATGCCACTGATATTCAAGTCAACCTGATTGATTACGATGATGCAAATGAGCTTGCAGATAGAATAGGTCAAAGTGTAGATTACAAAGTTGAATCCTGGATAGAGGCCAACGGTCAACTTGAGGCAGGTAACGAATTAAGAAACTACATCGCAATTGCCGTGTCTTTGACGATTCTACTTGTTGCAGGGTTTGGTATTTACAATATCATGAACATGACCGTTAATGAGAAGATCAAGGAAATTGCGATTCTTAAAGCGATGGGATTTGAAGGTGGAGATATCATTCAAATCTTTCTGGTACAATCTATTATCATAGGAATTTTAGGAGGTTTGGTAGGAATGATATTTGGATTTGGAGTAGCATCGATTATCAATCAGGTGCCCTTTGAAATTGCCTCAATAGACACACTTCCTATGGCATTTAGAACTGTCGATTATGTTTCAGCATTTGTATTTGGAATGATCACAACCATTGCGGCAGGTTTTCTACCGGCACGTACCGCATCATTAGTAGATCCAGTATCAATTATAAGAGGATAGTCATGAATGATATAGCATTAAAAGCAAATAATATAACTAAGTACTTTCATACACCTCAAAAGTTTCAGGTGTTAAAGGAAATATCGTTTGATGTAAAAAAGGGTGAGTTTGTTTCTCTTGTTGGGAAATCTGGATCCGGTAAATCTACATTGTTGTATGTTTTATCTACTATGGATACCGATTTTGAAGGGGGATTGGAAATTGAAAGTCAAGACCTAATTGGTCAACATCAGAATAGACTTGCGGCATTTAGAAATAAGCATATTGGGTTTGTTTTTCAATTCCATTACTTACTGCCTGATTTCTCTGCGCTGGATAATGTGATGTTACCCGCGCTCAAATTAGGGGAAAAGTCAAAACAGGAAATTGAAGCAAATGCTTACAAAAACCTCGAGTTACTGGGTTTGCCTGAACAGGCACTAAAACCTGCAAACAAACTCTCTGGAGGACAACAACAAAGAGTTGCAATAGCCAGAGCATTGATAAATGAGCCTTCTATAATAATGGGAGATGAGCCTACAGGTAACCTTGACTCAAAGAATACGGAAATAGTATTTGATATATTCAAGCAATTGGCTGAAGAAAGAGGCCAAACAATTATAGCGGTGACTCACGATGATGAGTTTGCTGCCAAAAGTGATAGAATACTAGAGCTAAGTGATGGCGAACTAGTTGGTTGATAAGTTAAGGGTCCACTGTTGCTGGTGGGCCCGATTACTTTTTATCTGACACCACTCACTCATAAAACCGTTACGAATAATCTAATTATCCCACCGCTTAATCGATTATGTAACCATCTCTCAGAAACTCTTCTCATGTTTGTAATGCCGTTACATGCCAATAACCAACAAAGCATGTAATTATGTCCACAAACCCGGGGAAGTTGGAATGGTATTTAAATCAATTTAATAACCACTTTAACTTAACAAACCATGAGAAAGTTAATCATTGCTTGTCTTACGATGAGTGTAATCATTACCCTATATTCTTGTAATGAAAATCAAGAATTAAACACCAATCCTGATGCTGCTTCAAAGGCAGCTTTAGAAGCTCAAAACCATCAAATTGGGCAAAAGCACAACGAACTTGCAGATATTGTAATTGCTAACTGGTCAATTGAATCTGATGACTCAGAGAGCGTAGCAAAAGAGATCAACAGAATTCTGAGAACTGAGACCGCTGAGTTCTGTGCTAAGTATGACATGAGTCCAAAAGCGTTTAGCAATTTGGTAAGTGACGATGTGTCATATGAAACAATCAAAGATGATATTCTAAGCCCAAGATACTGGGTAGGTCAGGGCGCTTCTTCAATTTTAGCTGAGAAGATGGTGCTGTTTGCTGAAGCATTTTGGGAAGCAGATGGAACCGAAGTAGTTGAAGATCTTCAAATCGCTATGATTAGCCATAGAGATGAGAATATTGGAGAATTGAAAGGTCAGGATGCTGTGATTTATCAGATGGCTGTTGATGTTGCTATCAATTCTGTTTTGTTCTGGTATCCAGTTGAGCAAGGAGGAATGGGAAGAGCAGAGCAATTCAGAAATGGTGAAACTTCTGGAAGAGCAGAAGCTTGGCCAGGATGGGGTGCTATCTTTCTTGCAGACACTGTTGGAATTGCAACTGGAGCTATTGGATCAGTTACTGCAACTGGAGGAGCATCTGCATTACCAAACCCACTTTTAGGTGGAGTGCCAACTGCAAGTGCTGTAGGATTAGTTACAGGTGTTGGTGCATCTATTGGTAAGGCTATTTAATTAACCATTTTAAATTCAAAAATCATGCTTAAATACATCATTATAGCAATAAGTCTGGTAAGCATTTTTTCATGCAAGGAAAATGAAATGATCTCAGACTTTCCAGAAACCAATTCAGGAATAAATCAGGAATCAAAGGAGTTTAATGCAAGGGGAAAAGCCCACAACGAAGAACTTCAGTTCTTACTGGAAAACCTACCTGCAAAAACAACTGCAGAGTCTTTCAGAGAGAATGCAATTGAAGTGCTATCGAGCAGGTACTCTGAAGAGTTTCTAAGCACAATTTACTGGTACGATGATTATAGTTCACCACATACAATGCTAGAGGAATTGAATTCTAAGGGATTGATTTCAAAAGCTCTGTATAACCAGACGCTTAGAGATTTTGAGTCACTTGATACATTTACGGAGAAAGATTCAATGAATGATTGGATTGAAGATCGACTAAACAATCTACCAAGGTTGACACCTGTTGATCAGCAACGTTATTTGAATTTCCTATCAGTATTGAAGCACTCTTTCCACTTTTGGGATCCAAATGGATTGAATGGTGCTGAGTTTTTTGGCTCAACTTCAGGTAGAATTCAGTTTTACGATTGGATTAAAAGGTTGATCGCAATCGCTGAAGCGGATGCCGTAACCACAATGATAGACCTTGGTGGAGGAGGAGTAATGCCATACACCACTTTCGATGTAGTACAATCAGGATATTTTCACTTTAGAAGCTTTTAGCTTCAGCTGCTGGTAAATAGTTATGAGCCCTGATTTATATCAGGGCTTTTTTCGTGTTTTATTTATAAGTAAGATTAATTGGAAGAATATTTGGCTTTATCGCTGTAAGTCCAACTATTATGTTGTTAAATCTTGTTTTGTTTAACTTTTATTCAACAAAAGTTGAAAATTGTTAAACAAAAAAATCCATTTGTCGACTGATTTTTATCAGTTGTCTTCAATTTCCCTTAACCCATCGATAAATCTAGATACTTTAATATATATCTCTCATCTTGTATGGAAAGCAATATTCTTGTTTAAACAATGTAACTAATTGCGCACACACAGAATCACCTAAATAGTTACAAAAATGAGTACAGCTTCATCCAGCAAAAAGAAAACAAATCAAAATTCAAGTAATGGCTCCTTAACTAATGGAGCATTTCACAAAAAATCAGATCAAAGCAATGTAATTAGAGAGGCCATTGACACTTCCTGGGCTTATATTGAATTTGAACCAGATGGAACAATCATTGGTTGCAATGAGAATTTCCTTAAGGCAGTTGAGTTTGCAACTGAAGAAGAAATAGTAGGACAGCATCATCAAATTTTCTGTTCACCTGATTATGCCAGGTCTTTTGAATACAAACAATTCTGGAAAAACCTGGGAAATGGACAAGCAAATTCAGGGGAGTTTGAAAGAGTCACCAAAACAGGCAAGGTTTTATGGTTAAATGCCAGTTATACACCTGTTTTTGACGAAGATGGTATGGTCATTAAGGTTATTAAAATTGCCTCAGATATTACAAATATGGTGCAGGCTAGAGATCAATCTGAAGCTATTAGGTCAGCGGTTAATACAGGATGGGCGATGATTGAATTTCTCCCTGACGGAACAATAGTAGATGCAAATGAAAACTTTGTAGCTGCAATGGAATACAGCTCGGTTGATGAAATTGCAGGAAACCATCACAGAATCTTTTGTGAACCCGATTATGCCCGTTCAATGGAATATCAAAACTTCTGGAGAGACCTGGCTAGTGGGAAAGTTAATTCAGGAGAGTTTAAGCGATTCAGTCGTAATGGTAATGAAGTTTGGATTAATGCGAGTTACACACCAGTTGTTAATGAAAACGGAGAAGTAGTCAGAGTTATTAAAATTGCTTCAGATATTTCTCAAATGGTAAATCTCAGAAACCAAGCTGGCGCAATTAAAGCTGCAGTTGATACTGGATGGGCTTATATAGAATTTAAACCTGATGGTACAATATTAGATGCCAACAACAACTTTCTAAAAACACTCGGATATTCTCACAAAGATGAAATTGTGGGATCGCATCATAGGATGTTTTGTGAAAGTGATTATGCGTCTTCTGAAGAGTACCGACAACATTGGAATGATTTGGCATTAGGTCAAATGAAGTCTGGAGAGTTTAAAAGGATAACTCGGGATCGCAAAGAAATTTGGATAAATGCGAGTTATACTCCCATCAAAGATGAAAATGGAGAAGTATATAAAGTAATAAAAATTGCTGCTGATATTACTAAGATTAAAGCTCCAATTCTCCAGGTAAAACAGGTTTTACAAGACATTGCAGATGGCAACCTATCAAACAATGTACACATAGAGGCAGAAGGATATGTACAAGAAATGGCTGATGCCGTAACAACTGCAGTATCTAACTTGAATAACCTTCTTTCCAACATAAAGGAACTTGCTAATCTGGTAGCAGCTTCATCAGAGGAAATGACTACCAAGAGTGAAGAGATGAAGGGAAGTACTGGAGAAATGTCTTCTGCAATTCAACAAATGGCTGAAGGAGCTCAAGATCAAGCTCAGCAAGTTGACGAAATTTCAAGCTTACTTAATTCAGTATTGCAATCAGCCCGAGATGTAGTTAATCAGTCCGACACGATCAATGATGCTGCACAAGAAGGAGCAAAGAGTGCAAATGATGGAGCATTATCCATCTCAGAAATGGTCGAAAACATGAATGAGATACAAGGTTCAGCGTCTACTACATCAGATTCTATTAACAAGCTTACTGAAAGGTCCGAGGAAATAGCCAGAACCCTGAATGTTATAACTGATATCGCTTCCCAAACCAATTTGCTAGCACTGAATGCGGCTATTGAAGCAGCCAGAGCCGGTGAAGCTGGAAGAGGTTTTGCAGTAGTAGCGGAAGAGATTAGAAAATTGGCTGAAGATAGCAGAAATAGTGCTCAGGATATTGAAAGAGTCATCAAAGAAGTACAAAAAGACATTGGTGTGGCAGATGAGTCCATAAAGGGAATGGATAAGAGTGTTCAATCTGGGAATGGGGCTAGCAAAAGAGTTGAATCAGTCTTTAGTGAAATTGATAATTCTACTGGCAAAACTTTAGAAAAATCCAAAGAGATCAATGAAGCTGCTAAAAGTCAGGAATCGTTTATTAATGATAGTGTGAAAGCAGTTGAGAAGATAGTTGTAGTCTCAGAGGAGACAGCTTCAGGTACAGAACAAATCGCATCGTCTTCAAAAAACTTGCGACAAGGAATGGAGGAAGTTTCTGCAACAAGCAAGGATCTGGCAGACATAGCAAACCAGCTATTAATTGGAGTAAGCAAGTTCAAACTTAACGAAGCTTAATATGGATGCCAGTATAAATGAAATTACCATAGAACAGGTTCGAACTGAAGCTGTGGCAACTCAACAAGCGCAAGAAGCTGCAGAACTTGTACAAATCATAGTATTCAAACTAGGCACTCAAGAGTATGCTTTGCCGATAGAGGATGTAAAGGAAATTGTTATTACTCCAGGTATAGCCAAGATGCCTCAGACTCCAAATTACGTTAAGGGGGTTGCAAATATCAGGGGTACAATCATTGCTATGTTGGATTTAGAAGAGAAGTTCTCCATCTCGCAGAATGAATCTGATCAAAACAAATTCAATTTCACGTTGGTCATTGCCAGTGACAATTTTAAAGTTGGAATTCTTGTTAGAAGCGTACCAAACACATTCACCATTGAAAAGAATCAAATTGATCAATCTGGAAGTGTTATGCAGTACAGCTTTTTAGATGATAAATGTATTCAGGGTATTATTAAATCTGATAATAGATTAATTGTTCTTTTGGATATCATGCAATTAATGGAATTAATGGAAGTAGAAACCCTAAACCTGTAAACAATGAATATTTTAATAGTAGACGATTCTGAATACATGAGATCCCAGATAAATGATGCTTTGACCGACGCTGGGTACAATGTTGTTGGGCAAGCTGAGACTGGTGAACAAGCAATTGACATGGCGCTAGACCTTAAACCTGATCTCATTACATTAGATTTTATTTTGCCTGACATGATTGGTACTTATGTTCTCAAAGTATTAAAGGGTAAAGAGAAAATAGACTCACACATTATAATAGTGAGCGGTGTTGCAAAGCAATCAGCAATTGACCATGGTATGGAGGCTGGAGCGGCAGATTATATCGTGAAACCCTTTACAACTCAGTGCATAGTTGATTCGATTCAGAAATTAACTGCTGTACATGTCAAATAAAATAGATGTACTGGTTGCGGATGATTCCTCAATAATGCGGCACTTGCTTGCAGATATATTGCGGGAGGATAAATCTCTGAACATACAGGCGCTTGCAAATAATGGAAGGGAAGCGATTACACTTGCGTGTGAAAAGCATCCGGATGTTATTTTGATGGATCTCAATATGGGTGAATATGACGGTTTGTATGCTGTTGAAAATATCATGCAAGAATGCCCCACACCAATTATTCTAATTAGTTCCTCAAATATGAATTCTCAGACTAAAGAGGCCGCCAGAAAAATGGGCGTTCTGGATTTTATTAATAAACCAGTTTGGGAGAGCGGGGGAGTGAAAACCATTGGAAACTCAATTATAGCCAAGATTAAGGAAGTCTATGATCCTACTGCTACTCGATTTGCTTCAAATGATGGACTAAATCACTCCAGATCGCACACATTTAATAATGATCTCCATTACGATGTGATAGCAATAGGAGCATCTACTGGAGGACCGACTGCTGTTGAAAAGTTATTGTTGAAACTGCCAAATAACTTACCAGTTCCTGTGTTGGTATCTCAACACATGCCAGCAAATTTTATTGAGTCATTTTCTTCAAGGCTGAATAATTCTACTCCTTTGACGGTGAAGATAGCAAAAGCCGGGGAGATGCTTCGCCCTGGCCATGTCTATGTTGCCCCAGCCAGAAATATGGTGGTTCGCAAAAATGACACTGGAGATTCAGTGATTGGATTCTGTAATAAACAGTATGAAGAGTACAATAGTCCATCAATAAATGCACTTCTCGATTCAGTCGGGAAGGTTTATGGCAACAGGGGCATTGGAATAGTTTTAACCGGGATGGGTAAAGACGGTACTTCTGGGCTTCAAGCGATTAAACAAAATGGAGGTCTTACAATTGCTCAAGACCAGGAAACATCTGTCGTATATGGAATGCCAAAATCAGCCTTTATTGCTGGTGCAGTAAATCATGTACTTCCACTACATGAAATAGGTTTTTTTGTTGTGAACTGCTTAACTGATTAATTGTGACTGAAAATAATAAACATATACAAATGTTTGCGGCTGAAGCAATTCAGTCTCATGATGACCTAAATAGATTATTCACCGAATTAGAGAGCAATCCAGGTAAGAAAAAGACACTGGAATCAATTTTTAGAATCGTTCATACACTTAAGGGTAATTCTATGGCTTTAGGAATTGAAGCAGTGGGTGAATTAAGCCATGTAATGGAAGATATTCTTGATCTGGTAAGAGAGAAAAAAATTGAAATGGATGAAGAACTATTTAACCTCTTCTTCAGAGCAAATGATAAACTCTCTGAACTAATAGGCTCTCTAACATCTGAGGATAAAGTAAGTTACAAGGGGCTTGTAGCAAAGTTGGATTTGTATCTGGAGGAAGCCAAAATTGAAATAGAAGAAGATGCCGGTCAGATAGATGAAATAATTGATTCTACGAGTGAAGTTTCTATAGAAGAACCAGAGTTAGACATTGATGACAGTGAGAAATCTGAGAAAATCAATTTTTCTGACCAAATCCAAATTCCTGTAAAAAAACTGGATCATCTTATGAATCTTGTTGGTGAGCTGATCATTGAAAAAGATACAGTCATAGCCAACAAAGAAAACCATTCCAATACCAAAACAAACTTTAAAAGGCTTAATCGAATAACCTCAGATATCCAGTATGCAATCATGGATGCGCGACTTGTTCAGGTGGATGAACTATTCACAAAGTTTCATAGAATAAGTCGAGACATTTCTATGGCCGAAAATAAAAAAGTCAGTATGCATTTCGAGGGATCGGATATAGAAATTGATAGAAATATATTAAAAGGTATCAGCGATTCATTGATTCACCTGGTTCGAAATGCAATTAGTCATGGAATTGAGTCTCCTGATGAAAGGTTGAGACTTGGGAAGTCAGAGACAGGTAATGTTACTTTAAGAGCGGAGAATGATAGAGATTCGGTTATTATTTCAGTAGAGGATGACGGCAAAGGTTTAGATGCTCAATCCATTTTAGAAAAAGCGATTGAAAAAAATATAATCTCTAAAGAATACGCTAATTCCATTGGGGAGCAAGAAGCCATCAATTTAATATTTGAATCTGGCTTTTCAAGCGCTAAAGAAGTTACTGATATCTCAGGAAGGGGAATTGGAATGGATGTAGTTAAGAAATCTGTTGAATCTATTGGTGGTCAGATTAATATCTTCACTAATCCTGGCCAAGGATCTCAATTTAAGCTTAGGTTACCTACTTCAATGTCAGTGAAAGGTTCATTGCTCTTTGAGCAGAAAGGACAAGAATTTGCTATACCACTTACAAGTACCATCGCAGTAGTTTCATTAAAACCAACAGATATATTTGAGGTAGGCGATGGTCTAATGACTAACTACCTGGGACAGACTATAATGCTGGTCTTCCTGCAGGACTTATTTGAATCCGATTTGTCAATCATTGATTCCAAGCCTCTTCAGAGATCATTTAACCAACTCCCGAAAGAGACAAAAAAGATAAACGCTGTGATTCTTAACTATAACAATAGGATGATTGGTCTGGTGGTTGATAAACTTTTACAACAAAAGGAAATAGTAGAGAAGCCACTTCATAAACCAGTTGATCAAAATCCTCTATTTAGTGGAGCAACAATACTGGGAAATGGAAATGTTTGTATGGTCCTAAATGTTGCTGCCATTGGAGATAAGCTTCAAAGTGAAAAAAAATTAGCTGTATCAGAATAGTATGAGTCAGACAAAGAAGATATACGAGGAAATCACTGATGAAGAACTGAAAGCATTGACTAATGCCATAAAAATAAGATTTGGCATTGATTTTACAAGATATGAGTCGAAATCATTAAAGAGAGGGTTTGCCAGACTAATGGGGAAGCACAACTTAGATTCCCTAATTGACCTTTGGTCATTATTGCTGGAGAAAAGAGATTTTTTTAAATCATGCCTGGATGACCTTACTGTCAATTTAACGGAGCTATTCAGAAATCCTGAAATCTGGACGGTTGTGGAAGAGCTTTTATTGTCTCAAAAGCATGAATCTAGCATCAATATTTGGCATGCCGGATGCTCCACTGGTGAAGAGGTCTATTCAATGTCCTACATCGTTCATAAGAATAACCTTGAAATTAAAACGAATCTTTTGGGTACTGACATTAGTAAGCGAGCATTAGAAAAAGCAACTATTGGGAAATATTCAGCTGTACTTGAAAAAAAATATCAGCAGGCATTTAAAAAATTTCTGGTGAATAGTAATCTCAAGGAGATGTTTGAATCTGACGGACGAAACATGCAAATCATTAAGAGGTTTCAGCGAATCTGCAGTTTTAAAAACCATAATCTGGCATCTGATACCATTGAAGATAGGTACAATCTGATCTTTTGCAGAAACGTAATGATCTACTTTGACGATGAGCTCAAGATGATGGTTCTAAAAAAACTCCTGTCTGCATTAAAACCTGGAGGATTCCTAATACTTGGATATTACGACATGCTTCCGGATGAATCAAGAAATTTAATTACAGCATACAATTCGGACAATAGAGTCTATCAAATGAAAGAAGAAAAAATATTATACCAATCCTAAATATTTAAAAATGAAAAGAGTATTGATAGTTGACGATTCATCTTACATGAGATCTTTGGTAAGAGAATCATTAGAATCTGGCGATTATGAAATCGTAGGTGAAGCCGCAAATGGCGAACAAGCCATAGATTTAGCATACGACCTGGAACCTGATCTAATCACGCTTGATAATGTAATGCCTGATATGTTGGGCCTTGAGGTGTTAAAAGCATTAAGCAAAGGAAGCCTGGAGTGCAAAATAGTAATTGTAAGTGCTGTAGGCCAAGATTCAATGAAAGCTAAGGGAATAGAACTAGGTGCGATTGGTTATGTTACCAAACCGTTTACAAAAGATGGATTAGTTGGAGATATAGATGAAATGTTGAGCAACAGTCAGGTGAAGGCCGCTTAATATTTTATAATTTCTTAGCTATGGAAATTGCAATGAACCTTCGCAAGGGTATTAGATCCCTTGGTGGCACAGACAAATTCTCTAAACGAGAACAAGAAATTATATCACTACTACTTTTTCTTGCCGTGTTCATGTGCCTGGGTGGATTAATTTGGTGTATCATAACTTTATATTTTGGTTTACACTTTCCTACAGCAATACCTATCGGTTATGTAGTGATTACAGTGGCCAATTTGATCTATTTTCGAAAAAGCCAACGATACAGGATATTTCAGCAGGTTCAAATTGGAATAAGCCTCATTTTGCCATTTTTATTTCAAATGTCCTTAGGGGGATTTCAATCCTCCGGATGTGTCATGGTGTGGTCCTTTTTCGCTTTAGCCGCAGCACTGACATGTCGAAAAAAAGCAGTAATATATGTCTGGCTTTCACTATTTGTTGTACTGACAGTGTTAATGGCATGCTGCGATAGCCATTTTAGAATGTATTTGAAACCACCTTCACTTCCGGAGTTCTCCCTTTGGTTTTTAGTACTCAATATATGCGCTATTACTTTGAGCTTATTTTTTGTGATAATGTATTATATCCGCCAATTAATTAAGGTGAGATTCAAGCTAACAGAAAGTAAGGCAAAATTAAAAAATGTAAATAACCATTTAGAGGAAGTTAACAAACAGGTAGAATCTAAGAATGTCCAGCTAAAGAAAGCTAGTGAGTTAAAAAGTAAATTTCTGGCGAATATGAGTCACGAAATCAGAACGCCATTGAACGGAATTATTGGTCTTACCGATTTACTAGCCACTACTTCCCTAAGTGGAGATCAAATGAATTTTGTTGAGAAGCTTCAGAGTAGTAATGCTATTTTACTGGGTTTAGTAAATGAAGTTTTAGACCTTTCTGAAATAGAAGGGGAAAAGATCTCTCTCAAATTCTCTACGTTTAATCTAAAAGAGGAATTGCGTCAAGTATTTGAGTTACTTGATATTAGACTGCATCAGTCTAATAAGCCCATAAAATTCACATGTAAACTAGACCAGGACCTACCGGAATTTGTTGAATCCGATGTATTAAGGTTGAAGCAAATTATCATCAACCTGGTTAATAATGCTATTAAATTCACTAATGAAGGTGAAATACAAGTAAGTGTCACTGAAACATACAGAGACAGTAATAGTTCCTCAATCTTATTTAAGGTTTCTGATACCGGTATTGGAATTCCAGATGATAAGCAAGACCAATTATTTGATGAGTTCTATCGAGTTGATGAGGTAGCTATTGAAGGGACTGGACTTGGACTAGCCATTACTAAACAGTTAATTCATTTATTAGGCGGATCGATTTCATTCAAAAGTCAACATGGTAGTGGAACAGAATTTCAATTTCAAATACCACTATTAGTATCTGAAGCAGAAACCGATTCAAGTTGTGGTCATTTAGATGTTTCAGTCCTTCAAAAATTAAGAATTTTAATCGCGGAGGATAATGAAGTTAATAGGCTAATTATCTCCAAAATGTTCAGTTCAAACGATTTCCGTCATGTCGAATTGGTTGAAAACGGATTGGAGGCATACAACAAGGCTACCACTGAATGGTATGATGTGATTTTAATGGATATCAATATGCCACTGATGAATGGAATAGAAGCAACCAGTAAAATTCTGGATCATTATAAAGATGAGAACGAAAAACCTGTGATTGCCGCTTTAACGGCAAATGCATTTAAGCAAGAAGTAAATTATTACATGAACTGCGGAATGGCTTTTGTCCTTAATAAACCATTTACTTTTTGTGAGTTATGTAAGAAATTAAATTCGATAAAGTTTCAACCTCAAACAGTTAAGAACTGAGATAATTTCACTGAGTGCAACTTTTTTGAAAAAATATGGGTTTGTATTAGTTGTATAAACTAATTACACAAACCAATGTCGGAAAGATTTAATGAAGAAGAGCTCGAATACGCCAGCGATGTGTTCAAGTCAATTGCGCATCCCATAAGATTGCGAATTCTTAACCTCCTGGTGGAAGAGAAAGTATTGAATGTCTCCACTGTGTCAGAAATCTTAGGGCTGGATCAACCACTTGTTTCTCATCATCTTGGAATTCTCAAAAGATCAGGTATTGTTGAGGCAAAAAGACAGGGGAGAGAGATTTCTTACAATTTAGCATTACCAGAGCTCTCAGATATGCTTGATTGCATAGATTTATGTTTAAAGCGTAAATGACTCAAGCTTATTTAGTACAGTAGCGTATTTCCTTGATTTTTATTAAATTATATAAGGGATTAAAACTAGGGAAATGCGTCATCTTTTCACCACTATACTGCTATGGGCTATTGCAATGCCATTTGTTGCACATTCACAATCAATCTGGGACGGCCATGTTGCTTTCAGCGAAGGAAGGTATCAGGACGCTATTGATATCTACCAACAAGAAATTGATGAAGGTTCAGATTGGGATTGGCTTCCTGAAATCATTGAAACGGTTGAGAAACGAATGGAGCTTGGAGATATCTCTCCGGAACACGTTCACCGCATAGGAGTAATCTTTGTAGTGGAAAGAGAAGTGGTTCAGAGTGATGAAAGCTCAGAAGTATTTGTGGACGTAACCGAAGAGCAAAAGTTAGAGTGGCTCGTTAATTTCAATGTCATGGCACAGGTGATTGAAAGTTTTAGTGACGGAGGATGGACTTTGGAGATGGATACAGTCAGTGCTCATTCCAGGTATTATGAAGGTTCAGAATTAGCTCCAGACAATCCTGATCACCTGGACTTAGAGGCGTATTGGTTCAATAATACAGAGAATTTCGACAGCTTTATAACACTATCAAATACCAGAAGCCCAGCAAGAGGACTGGCCAGAGCATACCCCATTATCAAAGGAGCGGTTTATGGCCCTTCGAGAGGAATGGCAGCAGTTAATTCAGAAACACATGGTTTTCCAACTCTGTTGCACGAGTTCTTTCATGTGATAGAGTGGGTCTCTAATGCAATAGACGTAGTGCATGGATGGAGAGAGGATGCCCGAGATAATTTTCCTGATTGGACCGGTGAAACAGAATATGATTATTACAGATGGCAATTTGCAGATACACTTGTACATGCAGGATGGGACCTTATGCAGCATAAGGATAGGTGGCTACCTTTCAACTGGTCTGAGAATGCGTATCAGGAAATTGTTTCTGCATATTCTGATATCCCATATGAATCCAGAAAGTATGGTAGAGACTTGTACGATTCTGCCCGAGCAATGAAAGGGACAAATCTGGAGATGGCGATTGAACTGTTCGAACAAGCATTAGCCTTAAACCCTTATCATGAGTTAACCCTAATCGAACTTCTGGAATATCAAAGATTTGATGCAGATGTTCCTGAGAATGTCGATTTATATACCTCAAGATTACAGACTTTACGGGAAGCAAGTGCCTGGTATTGGGTCCGTGATGAAACACTGGATTATGGAGATGTAGTTGGAATGTGGCATAGGGAAGAGATGTCAAACCAGGATCCTTTTAAGACTATTGATATTACCAATTTGGTACAGGGACAAGGTGAGTATGAAGCTACCTTCTATTACTTGGAGGGATGGGACAGAGTGAACCTGGATACAGTTTACTTACTTGAAAATGGAGAAATAGTAGCCACCGATATCCATGAAGGCTGGAGTGGTACGGTGAAAGAAAATAACTTTTATCGGTTGACGCTGAATCAATATGACGAAACAGCAACATATGAATTGAAAGCCAGAATCACCACTTCAAGTGGTTTTGATAGTAAAGGTCAGATACATTTTAGATTAGTTGCAGGAATTGTGAATAGTGCGTGGGATGAACATTCAAGACCATTGATTTATCCTAACCCTTCCTCCGATAGATTGGTGCTCAGTCATGATATATTAAATTCAGAATATCGCATCTATGATCTTCAGGGCAAAGACATGTTTGACCAGGTTAAAATTGATGACGAAAAGGGAGTTGTTTCAATTGTTGATCTTTCCCCAGGGCTTTACATTTTCCGAATATTTGAAAATGAAAAAATAAGGACTGTTTCCTTTATCAAACTGTGAAAGAGTCCTTATAAGTTGGTCAATCTATTCTTGGAGTAACCACAAAGGATTTAAATTCTATGGGCTGATGATCCCCTTGAAGCATAAATGGTCCAGGCTCACCTTCGTTGCTATTGAGTGCACCTCCTGTGATTCCTGGAATAATTTGATTTTCCAGGACTGTTATCCCATTGGCTACTACTGTAATTCGTCTACCTATTAAAGTAATCTCCATTTTTTGCCACTCCCCCGGAGCTTTTGCGGCGTTGAAATTTGGTTCCAGAAAACCATAAACTCCACCAAATTGTAAATCATCAATCTCTATTTCTTTGCTATCAAAGATTTGAGTTTCATACCTTCCTCTAAGATAGATGCCACTATTCCCATTTTCCTGGTACCTAAATTCCGTGGACACCTTAAAATCCCAGAATTTCTGATTTGAAATTAGATTTGCTCCACTGGATGGACTGGTTAGAATTCCGTCTTTGACTATCCATTGATTTTCTTCTCTGTCGGCGGTCCATCCTTTTAGATTTTCACCATTAAAAAGGTTAATCGGTTCACCCCAATTTGGTTCTTCAATATCTTTTAATTTTGGAGCCTTTACGGCACTCCAATTATAAGTGTCACCGTTAGTAAAAGTCATTTGACCTTCCAAACCTGACTCTGTGATGGTACCCATGAATTCCAACTCCGTTCTTTCTGGTTCCCATTGAGGAGGAATCTTGAAACTAAATTTCCCACTATCATATTTGATTTTGGCCACAGGTCTGGCACTTCCAGAGGAATAAACAAATCGACCAATGATCGTGGTATATCCAGATCTCCTGACTTCCAACCAGGATGGTACTTTTTTATCCTGATACTCAATTTCTATGTCCCATCTTCCGACAAGAGGATTGTCCTGGGAATATGCGTTGCTGCATAACAGAGCCGTTAAAAGTAGGCCGACTACATTTTTCTTCATTATCTACATCTTTAATTCCTTAAATATAGTTGTAGATTTCAAAGTAAAAAATCCGTTTGGACAATAGTGAGAAAATGTGATCTCTTGAAATCACTGATTAATTTTATGATTCAGATAATTTATTAAAGGCTCAGATACTGGTTCCATTACAAGCTCGAAAACTCGCTCCACTTCCAATGGATAGTAAACTTTATTGACCTCATATTTTTGTTTCCCTTTCAAATAGTAGAGGTGCAGCATTTTATAATCGATCAATTGCTGGATGTTTTGAACAATGTCGGGGCAGTTGAAGATGGGATTAGGGCTTGGTGTATTTGTAAGAATCTTTCTTATCTCAGGATCACTTTCTGAAAGGTCGTGAAGTACTTGTAAATAGATTTGCTCATATAAGTCTCCATCTCCCAGACTCCAATTCACATTTGGTTCTTCTTCTTCAGATAGTGTGGCAAGTGAGAACGACTCATTGACATCAAGACCTAGTTCAAATAATAATCGATTCAGTTTTGGTTTAGATTCCAATTGATGTTCCTCGAATGCTGCAAGCAGTATTTGTTCTCTTAGTAATTGGTATTTCTCTGGATTCTTTGATTTCAGTCTAAGGAATGCTCCCCTTCCTGTGGCAGAACCGATGATTAGATTACTTACCAATAATTCAGGTCCAAAAGCATTGTTAGCAATTCTTCTAAATCCACCAGACATCAATTTTTCCTTGGGTTTCCATTCTAGAAAGTCAAACCTGTCTGAACCACCATGATTATTTCTGATCTCATTCATCCTTCTTATATGATTCATTGAAAGTGCATCTCCAGTCATTCCAGGAGCTTCATTATCACCAAATACTCCTGGCCAGTCCAAACTTGTTCCCCATATCGGCCTTGGATTTTCTCTGCCATGACACCTCTTACATTCATTAGGCTCTTTTATCAACATTGGTTTCCTTTTTGTGAAATCCAATTGAGAAAATTCCCAATGACCGGTCTCACTATTCAATTCTGCGCCATCCAGCAGGTTATACTTTGGGTCCTCGGGCTTTGTACCAACATTCAGCATAAATCTACCATCAGGACCGAATAGGACAATTCTTGGAAAGTTTAAATCTGATTGTCCTTCACCACGTGTATGTTCGACTAAAGAAAAATTATTGCGATAGTGATCAGGTAGACTATTCAATAAACCAGTGATTGTACTGATTTCATGTTGCTCCATATATGCCATAATTGACTCAAAGGAAACTTCCTTTAATCGACCTTTCTCCTCTAATTGTAAGGATGCCAAATCCACGATTACATCATCATAAGTTGAGGGACATACTTTTCCTTTTATCTCAACACCACCAAGGGAATTAAATTCATTTTCCTTAGAGGCTTCATCACAACTAAACAGGAAGAATGAGGCCACACGTAGAATCAATAAATAAGTAGTCCTGGTCCTAATCATTAGTTTAATTTTTTGGTTTTGATAAACTCGGTTTCGAAGCAACAAATAATGGGAATTGCACTCATATTAAAAATCCATATTGTACATGTGTGTGGTAGAACAGTAGTGTAAGTGTGGTGATGTAGTGGTTGATTTATTGAATCCCTTCTTAGTAGACATTTAATTACAAGGATCAATAATTAAATGATTTGAAGATTAAAATGTTTTACCTATGAACACTAATTCTAGTTTTTGGGGTTTAGCCCTTATTTTAATGTGTACCGTTCTTTTTTCCTGTGAAGAAGATGGTCTCTCAGATGTAACCATGACCGAACCGACCTCATTGAATTGTCCAAGTTCACATCCCTATCAAGCATGTGCAAGATGCTGGGAAGATGCTGCACAGGCAGGCTCAGGAGGATGCAATGACGGAGGTACTTCAAATGATGGTGGAAATAATGACTCAGGGAATACTGACGGAGGAAACAATGATGGTGGGAATAACAATTCAGGTGAATGTGATGCGCCAAATTGGAACCCAAACAATACTGCTTGTGTGCAATCGGTAGCTAACGGTACAGGATGCCTTAATAGTGATGGTTATTTTGTATCGCTTGAAGGGGTAGTAAGTAATCCATGCAACTCAAGACTAGCTATTCTGGATATCGAGAACAATCTTGGTATCGATATTGATGATTCCTTCATTGCTGAATGTGGTTATCAGGGAGCTCCGCCTAGTATCAACCCAACTATTCTGGTATCTGATGCACTTATTTATTTTAAAGCATTAATGCCTCACGATGTAGCGGAAGAGTTTGCTTCCTTACTAAACACGAATGGTGACGCCTATTTAACCAGAAATGAAGCCAGTATGGCAAAAGGTTCGGACCCTCTGCAAATCCTAAACCTTCCTCCAGAAATTGTAGGTCAAGGAGGTGGATTGGCAACTGACGATATTCTGGCATACATCGGAATGTATTTGGGTGATGGAGCAGTTGATAAATATGCTGGCGACCTAAATGATGAAGTGAAAGCTAAGCTTTTGAATATCACCAGATCATGGCAACCAGGTACTTCTGGTACTGGTGCTCGTTATGAGGATGAAACTGTTTCTACCAAATAATAAAATTAAACTAAATAGCCACCTCAAAAGGTGGCTATTTAGTTTAATAATCTAGATCACCTCGATATCTTATTTTCCTCCGAGAACTACATAGAGTGTATAGATGATTCCTGGCAGTATACCTAGAAGAGTCAAAACAAGAGATAACCAAAATCTATTTGTAATCTCTCCTTCATATAACAGCATACCAACTGGTGGAATAATAATCGATAGTATGACAATGAGGACAAATGCTGCATCATCTCTTCTGTCAGATTTTTTCATTTCTTTGAGCTTCTCCTTAAATGTGGATCTTAGGGCTTGCTTCTCCTCTTTTGTCATTGACTTTAATGACTCTCTAACCTCATTTAAAATCTCTTTTTCTCTTTCGTTTAGGTTTCTGTTTGCTTTTTCAAGCTGCTTGCTTCTTTCAGCTTTTGATTTGATTACATTTTCAGTGATTACTTGTTCTACAACTTCCTCATTTGTGGATGCCAATAGTTCTGGTTGTGTGGTTTCTTCAACGATCTGTTCCTCTAGCTCTTCATTTTCTACTGTCTGATTGGCAGTGTTGTAATATTTGCTATCCGTTTTTTGAAAGCTGGCAGTATACTTTGGACTACAGTTTTGGAAAATTATGATTAGTGCCAGATACGGTGTGATTTTGTAGATTTGTTTCATAGGTCTTTTCTTTTTAAGATAAATGATTTTTCATATTTCAACAAGTTCATCTTGCTTCTGGAATAAATCTAATATCTTAAACTTCAATATTTTCAAATCTTCGGTGAGATCGATTTTATGGAGGTTCATATGATGCATTTGCAAGGTGATTAATATTATGGTTCCTGTTTTTTTCAATCTGAGTAAGGGGTTTTGAATTAATAAGTGTGATTATGGAGATGAAACAAACTATGCTTTCCCTTCTTCTGGTTTTCTGCGTTCAGAACTTAATGGGACAGTCAACGTCCATTTCCGGTGGGTATGGTATAGCTCAATACGCGAACACTGACGAATATATTTCAGAAAGCAGATACTCTGGAGTTACCTCACTATTTTCTACTCAATTGGAAAGAGCCAAAGACAAAAGAGTCTTCAGGTTTGGGTTTCAGCTAATGCAAGGAGACAAAATCAAAAACAGCAATCAAGACAATCTATCTGCGGAGATACTTGACTTTAGAGTAAATGTTAATCATCTATTTCAAATTCCTTCTCTTTCAATTGGGTCAAAGGAAATCAATATTTGGATGGGTCCAGGATACAGTTTAAGTGCCTATGAAAGAAAGCAAAATGTAGCAACTGGTGGAAGACTAGAGTCTAAACTGTCGTCATATTTCATCCAGATACCGGTTGAATATAATGCACTTTTATCTGTTCCTATCACTTCCAAACTGGAGGTTATTGGGGACTTCTCTTTTAACTTGGTTTCAATGGGTATTCGTTCAGATCTTGATGATGACTTTGACGCAAAAGCATTGTTGTTTTTCCAGAACCTTAATAGTTCACTGGACTTAAAACTAGTATTTAGACCGATTGACCCGATTGGAGTTTATGCATCCTGGAATAATAATTACTCAAGCTTGACAGGATTCGAGCAGGATTTATTTGCTGGTTATTCGGGGGTCAATATTGGTTTGATACTAAAATTGTCAAAGAATAACTGATGAGGGGATTACCGTTCATATTACTCCTTTTTCTACTATCATGTCACGAGCTTGTGCCTGATAATACATCTGACGATCAAAATGTTGAAGACATCACAGTTGCAGCAATTTACATTAATACAAACTACCCATTGCTGGAGTACAAAGGCATAGATTGGCAAGAGTTGTTGCTAGAGTATACACCGAGAGCGGAAGAAGCGGAAGGAGATGAGTTTTATCAGGTATTGTATGATTTTGTGGGAGAGTTGAAGGATTCACATGCTAAAATTTATACGATTGGAGGAATCGGTATGAGACCCTACACTCCCGAAAGAATGATCAGATCTCGCGGGGCTTTTGACCCTAATCTAATCAGAAAGTATTTCGATAGTCCGCTCATAGTTACTGGTAATAACTCTATTGAATATCAATATGTCCAGGGAGAAATTGGTTATGTTAGGCTGTCTACATTCGGAGATCAGTTATTAGGAAGGGAAGAGCAATTTGAAGAAGTGATCAACTACTTTCAACAAGCTCGTGGTTTAATAGTTGATGTCAGAGAAAACAATGGTGGATCCAGCCTTACATATGATAAAATAATTAGCCATTTTCTGCAAGACAGAATTATTCCATCTCTGATGGTTAACAACCAGGAAATTATCATTCCACCAGTAATTACGCCACATCCTACAACTACATTTACAAAACCTGTGGTGGTTATCATAAACGGGACCAGTTTTTCCGCAGCAGAAGTTTTCGCTGATAGAATGAGAATATCAGATCATGTCACATTAATTGGTGATACCACAGCTGGAGGAGGCATGTCTACCAGTATTGATCCGTTATTTGTTTTACCAAGTGGTAAGGCCATTTCTATTAACAATACTGCGGTGTTAAGAAGAGATACAGTGCCAATAGAATGGAATGGCATTGTTCCCGATATTCTGGTAAACCAAACTCCAGAAGATGCATTATCTGGAGTAGATCATCAGTTGGAATTTGCTATTGAATTCTTGTCCAATTAATCGCTTAAGGATTTTTTGATTGCAGCTCGTACAACCCTTCATTTGAGTCAAACTTGAAGACGTAATTGAAGACACCTTTTCTGGCATTTTCAAAACTATGTTTGATTTCTTCGGTAATCTCTAAAGTCTCATAATCATCATTTGAAACCAAAGTAGTGATTCCGTACATTTCAAACTGCTCTATTTCCTCGCCCATCTCAAATACTGTTTGCACATTCCTGAAGCTTTTGGTTTTAGTGTCTACACGATACAAATGATACTTGTCCAAAGGTCTGTAAGCTCCACCTGTTCCGTATTCGGTGGTTAGGATATAAGACTTTCCACCCTTAATAAAAGATGCCAAATGTTCTCCTAGAAAAGTGTGAAATTCCCACTTGTTATCATCGCTACTGAAGAAACCACCCTTAGAGAAATTAGAACCTGCCATGGGACCGGGTTGGTCAAATGATAATAACGCAAATTCTCCATCTCTAAATGTCCCTGTATGACTACAAACTATATGGTCACCATCATGTTCCGGATCATCAGCAGTATCGAAAGCAAACTTACCTATGGCCTCTTCAATGCTATTGAATTTTTCACCTTCTACTTCGTTGGCCAGTGAAGTCTGAGATCCAAATACCCAACCTTCTTTTCCTTCAAATTCAATCTTGTACCAATAACCTGGCATATTCCTGATGATTTCAAACTTATCTCTTTTCCGCAACTTGCATAGGTCTCCATCATTCAATTTCATCACTACTTCTCCTGTTGCTGGCACATCACGTACCCAAATGTCTTTCCCCACTATCTCAAGGCATTCATTTTTAGAAAAACGCTTATCCGAAAATTCATAGACGTAATTTTTATTAATCCTGTAAGAGTTACCATTGTCCATCCATTCCTTCTTTTCTTTCACCTGGATGGTGGGTGTGCCTTCTACATTCTTTATCTCATAAGATCCCTGAGTTCTCTGATTGTAAGATTTGAAATCGGATAATGATAAGTTTTCATGTTTAGTTACTCTGTCGGCATAGTTATAATAAGGATCTCTCTTAATATAAAGACCATAATCCGTGATTCCCGAATCGAAAGTTTTGATGATAATTTCTTTTATTCCATCACCATTCAGGTCTTGGAACATATCCAACTCACCAGTAACAATTTCATCTTTGAAAAGTGATTTCCATTCTCCATTTGTCTCCTCATATATTGCGAAATTTGGTTTTTCATATCCAATATTTAGGATTCTAAGATTTCCATTGGTTTCCAAAGTGCCAGAAACCATATAGTCTCCAGAAGTAGCAAAAATAATTTCTCCCTCTTTCTTAAAGTCTATTGTAGGTTGATTTAAAAAGGCCGTTAGCTTCTCTTTAACAAAAAGGTCCTCAGGAGATTCCGAACAGCCTAAAAAGGCCACAGCGATAACTAGTGGAATAAGTCTTTTCATGGATAGATAATTTAGTGGTTTGATTCCCTGAACTTACTAAATCATAGATGGTTATGCAAGATGTGCTTTATTATCTTGAGCTGGAATTATTTATTCTTAATTGGAAAGAGAGACATAGGGTTGTCACTCACAGCATTCATATTTGAGAAAAACATTGATTATGCAAGATTTTGAAAACAGACTCAAAGGAGGTCATCCAAACTCACTTGGAAACACCGAGGAGGTAGTTGAAGAAGTGCTTGAAGATATTTCAAGATTTGAAGAACTATTTAACTGCTATTTTAGCGATGATGAGGTAGTCCGGCTTAGAACTTCCAGCGCTGTTAAAAGAGTGTGTATTGCTGAAAAGAAGGTTTTGATCCCGTACATTGATAGATTGTTGACCGAGATTTCAAAAATAGATCAGGCTTCAACACAGTGGACTTTATCTACGCTGTTCGGGCTCCTGGAAGATGTGATGTCTGAGGATCAAAAGAATCAATCTTTGCTCATTATGAAAAACAACCTCGTCAACCACAACGATTGGATTGTTCTTAACACAACAATGGAAACATTAACCAATTGGGCAAAAGATGATGAAGCGTTAAAAGATTGGTTATTACCTCACTTAGATAGATTGACCATGGAAACAAGAAAATCAGTTGCAGGCAGGGCTAAAAAAATGATGGGGATTCTGGAAAAGGTTTAAATTAGCTGAGTACCTTTCAATGATTTATGGAAGTCCTCAAGATAGTTTCTGAGATTATTATCAATTATGGAATTGGCCATGGGTTTTTGTTTTTATTTCTATTGAGAAGACAGAAGTCCGGAGTGGTACATTGGTCATTTGTACTTCTATTAATATCCCTTTCTCTGGTTATTCTCAGAATACACTATCTCTACTTCTACTTTTGGCACACAATCGGAAGCACCTTTTTTGGGTCCGGTCCCTTCCTTTTTCTTTTGGCTCCAGCATTGTATTTATATCTGAGAAGTGTTGTACAACCTGAATCAGGTTTTAAAAATGCTGATCTGGGTCACTTTGTACTATTTTCAGTAGTTGGGGTTTTTACATTGGTTCTAGTCAACTCAGAAGGTGATCAATACTTGATAATGAAGCAAGTAATCGGAACCCCATGGTTATTTATGGTCATCCAATTCGGCTACTATTTGTACAGATCAAGGAAACTTGTCAGATTTCATCAGGATAGGGTAACACAGGGTTATTCAAATTTGGAAGGGTTAGATGTTTCCTGGATTAAATACATATTGTGGTTATTCGGTCTTTTGCTCTTCTTTTTTATTGTAATCACACCACTTATCATTCATGGAGTCAACCTGACTACCTACAAGATCTTTGCATCTTTGTTTTTTACACTGATTATGCTCTTTATCACTTATAAAGGTGTTAGGCAAAGAGTGACTGTAGAAATCACAAATGGTAATGATTCCAATACAGAAACCATTGATACCAAAATTGAAGGCAAGCTAAAAACAAAGCTTCTCAGTTACATGGATTCTCAAAAGCCATACCTTGATCCGGAACTCACTTTAGTGGATTTAGCAAAACAATTGTCAATAAGCAGGAATCAACTATCGGCCATCATCAACTCCGGAATTGGCGACAACTTTTACAGTTTTGTGAATCAGTACAGAGTGGAAGAAGTGAAAAAACTGATTCAGGAAGATTCTAAAAAACAATACACTATTATGGCCCTTGCAAGCGACGCTGGGTTCAATTCTAAGTCCTCATTCAATAACATTTTTAAGAAAGTAACAGGTCTTACTCCGTCCGAGTACCGAGATGGACTTAAATAATGGTCTGATTTACAGTGCTTTAAAAATCGCCTTGTCCGCCTGGATACTCTAGGGCGATAACGTATGCTTCAGGTTCGTTTGAATTCGAAAATCAAAAATTAAACGAACTATGAAAAAAACATTACTACTTCTGATACTTGGCATGGCGGTCAGTTTCGTCATTGTTGCACAAAATGATAAAGGCGATCAGGTGTGGCAGGAATTGACCCAAATGCCAAATCAATTCAATGACCTCTTCAGCTCAAACATTGATGCAGATGAGATAACAATCATCTATATACCTGGTACAAACAACCCTTTCGAAAAGGTCTATTCAAAGTCTAAAGCAAGTAGCATTCCTGGGAATGTTCTATTAGTTGGGGGTTTCGGTGAAATGATGAAAATGATGTCCAGAGATAGTAAGAGAAGTCATATTCAGGAAGCTTTGCGTCAATACTACAAGAAGGGAAGCTCTGTGTTGATTGATCTCGATAGTAACCTCGGTAAATTTCTTACAATCAAAGGATATTCAATTTTCAAGCTTTCAATTACAGACAGGAAAATAATCGAAATCAAAGATTATGGATTTGATCGAGTTGAGTTTTTTCAAGCTCTCAAACAACTGAAAAACCCAGGCAGCTAAATCATCAAACCTAATTTAAAAAACATGATAGAAATACAGCAACTTGAAAAATACTATGAGACTACCGGAGAGAAAGTCCATGCATTAAAGAATACCAATTTATCAATCAGTCAGGGGGAGAATGTGGTGATTGTTGGAAAATCTGGTAGTGGGAAGTCTACATTACTCAATATGATTTCCGGTATTGACCGCCCTAGTTCAGGGAGCATTACGGTCAATGGACAGAATCTCAACGATCTCAAGGAAAACGAACTAGCACTTTGGAGAGGAAGTAATATAGGGATCGTCTTTCAATTTTATCAACTGTTACCCACACTTTCAGCATTGGACAATGTACTGTTTGCAATGAGTTTGGTAAACAAAATTCCAATTAAGGAACGAAAATCCAAGGCAACAAGACATTTAGAAGAGGTTGGTTTAAGAGATAAAATTTCAAAGTTTCCAAATGAATTGTCTGGTGGTGAAAGACAGAGGGTAGCAATAGCCAGAGCTATTGCAAATGACCCTGCAATCATAATTGCTGATGAACCAACCGGAAACCTGGATTCTAAAACAGGAGAGCAAATCAATAATTTGTTTGATAAGCTAAACGCTGAGGGAACCACAATTCTAACAGTGACTCATGCTCACATTGACCATGTTCATTACGACAAGGTCATTCACATCGAAGATGGAATTTTGAAAGAAATGATGCAACCACAAATCGAAGCAGCGCTATGAGAGTAATATTATTTAAGCTTCTGAAGGATTTTCGAAAATCGAAACTAAAGCTGCTATTACTGGTTCTTGCTGCTGCCCTTTCCAGTTGGGGAATAAGTACTGTGATGTACGGCTATTTCATGACGGAAAGAGATTTTGAAGAGAATTTCCTGAGTACAAATCCAGCGGATCTTTCCATTACAATTGCCGATTATAATGATGCATTAATTGACGTCATCTTGCGTGAAGAAGGAGTAGTGGGTGTCGAAAGAAGGGAAGTCATTAGTGGCAGAATCAAAGCAAGTGAAGAAAGCTGGATGCCTTTGATTTTGTTTGCAATAGAAGATGTCAATGAGATGAATTATGATGTTGTTGACATTGTTGATTTAGACAATAAGACTCCAAACAAGTTTTTAGTAGAAAGGAATGCCAATAATTTCTTGTCGGAAGACCAGGCTCAGGTGGAGTTGATTCTCGGTAGTGAAAAGCAGGTTACGGTATTTCAATTGGATGGAAAGGTCCATGATGCCCGACAGGCACCAGCGCAAATGGAGGGAATTGTATACGCATATACCACTTCAATTGTAATGTTGGATGGACATTTACCTGACTCAAGGAGGAGGTTGTTAATTGAAACCAATGTAAGCGATGATGCTGAAGCAATCAAACAGGTGTACAATAGTGTGAAAATTGCAGTAGAAGCAAATGGAGGCACTCTTGTAGGGTACAATATTCCAACTCCAGGGGAGCATGTACACCAAGGTATTGTAGATGGGATATCGTTTATGCAAGAGAGCGGAGGAGCGATTCTCTCATTGATGGGAATCATACTTTTATCACTAATTCTCCTAACATGGATTTACCCACAAATTAGTGATGTGGGTGTGATGAAAGCGATTGGAGCTTCAACAAGTCATATTTTCAAAAGCTATTCAATCGTATTATTGCTAATCATTTCAATCGGATTAGTGATTGGGTTGCCCCTCGGTTATCAGACTGGTTTTCTTTACAATAAGGCTGTTGCATTCTTTCAAAATTTTGAAGTTGTTCAAGAGGTGCTGCCGTTTCAATATCACTTGATGGTGATATTTGTTGGTATACTACTACCAATGTTGTTTGGAATTGCGCCAGTCATTAGGAGCTCAAAGACTTCTGTCAATGATGCCATGAATAAAACCTTTTACATTCCTAAAAGGGGTTTCTTTAATTGGACTCAGAAGCTCATTGGTAATCTAAAAGTGAAGTATTGCTTAAACAACCTATTAAGACATGCTCAAAGAACTTTGCTGATTGTCCTACTGCTGGCGGTTGGTTTAGGACTTTTCTTCACCTCAACAAGCATGGATTACTCAATAAGAAAGGATCTTGATGCATATAGTAAAACTTCCAATTATGAGTTGTTATTGACTTTTGCGTCACCGCTAGAGCTGGAACAAGTGAGGTTCCTTCAATCTATGGAAACAGTAAAAGAGTATGCACCTATTAACAGTTACCGCGTGTCTTACAATCTGGCTACATCGGATCATGCTGAGACAAGTAGGTTAAGAGTCCTTTCGAGCAGAGTGAAAATAGAAGAGAAATATCTGGTTCGGGGTGAGATTAATAAGAACTGTTCTGAATGTATCTACATAAGTGGAGAACACATGATTGAAGAGTTCGAGGGAGTGAAAATTGGTGAAAGAATTGAATTAAAGAACAGCCAGGGAGAGTTGGAGAGTTACGTGTTTTCAGGTGCCATGAAAGATATCGTGATTATGGGAGCTCCGTTTCTTGTATATGACGATTCTCGTGTTACTGAATTCAATGTGCTGGCTGTAGCACTTGATGAAAACCTTAACTACTCGGAAGTTTCCGAGGCTTCAAATCAAATTGACGATCAGTTCATTGAAGAAGGTATAAATCTGAAGAATCGATTTAGCATCAAGAGAAGAATGGCTGGAATCCTGGGACACTTAGCACCTACATTTTTAATCATCAAGATTCTGGGAGCATTTACTATAATACTGGGGTTGATTGGACTTGTGATAGTCTTGAACTTAACAATAGAAGAAAGAACCAGAGAAATTGGAATTATGAAATCCATTGGTGCTCCATCAAAAAAAATATCTGTATTGTTTAATCTGGAGTTTTTGTCGGTAACAGTATTGGCAATAGCGTTGGGTGTTTTGTTGGCTATGCCTTTGGCTTCCGGACTAATTTCAGTTGTGGCTGAAGCTATCTTGAAACATACAGTTCCTCAGTTCAATGATTACCCAATGATTGGGTTATCGGCGAGCATTGTTTTAGGGATTCAATGCTTAATCATACTTTTCTACAACAGATATAAGATTAACCGAAATGCCCGGGATTTGCTGGATTATAATTTTTGAGTTGGGTGCAGATCACTCTGCACCTTCCTTATATACATAAGAGCAGTTGCATTAGTTTTAGTGATTATGATTAGATTGCGGCAAACTTTGAGTTAACCCGCATGCCCAGAAATATCTCTGATGGTAATGAAATACTGTCTAAATCACCAGGTTGGTTCACCCGGTCGGGATCGATGATTTTATTAGTATTGATCCTTTTGATTTTCATTTTTTCATACCTGATAAAATACCCCGATATCATTGAGACCAGAATTACGGTAACAACAGATAAATTACCCAGTAGAATCACAGCGCAACGATCTGGATATCTAAAATTGCTCAATGTAGCTGACGGTGAAATGGTTAAGAGAGGCCAGGAAATGGCTATAATAAGATCTTCAACAAGTTTAAACACAGTTGAGAAACTTAAAATCAACCTTGAAAAGCTGAAAAACAAGAATTATAAGGAGACAGTTCTCGACCCACTTGATAGTCTGGGTACATTATCTAATTCCTATAATCAAATCGTAAGTCAGGTTGATTTGATCAAACAATACATGGACAATCCGTTAGGTAAAATTCAGTTAAAAAAGAATAATTCTGAAATTGATCGTTTGAAGGAAACCAACCGGGCAATAGCTCAGAGAATCGGAACTGCCTCACAAACCAAATCAATAATCAGAGCTAAGTATAAAAGGGATTCAACTCTACATCATGATGGTGTGCTAACCCTCGAAAAATTTGAACAATCCAGAATGGACTACTTGAACCAAAAACAACTAGTCGATAACATGGAAAGTGAAATAAGGCTAAATAATGTTCGGATTAAACAATTATTACTCACCCAGGAAGAATTGATAACTGAGTCTAGTGAACAATTAAAACTGACTATTCTAAATCTTGAAAAGTCCATTCAAAACCTCGAAAATGAAATTAGAGCATGGGACTTTCAATATGTTCTTAGATCACCAATTGATGGAGAAGTGAGTTATTTTGTTTTAATAAAAGACAATCAGTATATCAATGCAGGAGATCATCTCATGGTTATTCTGCCAGGTTATAACAGCATGTATGGGTACTGTCAGGCAAATAGTCTTGGAGTAGGAAAGATCGAACCAAATCAGCAGGTTAATATTCAACTTGACAACTTTCCATTTCAGGAATACGGTGTTGTTTCGGGAAGGGTGGAATCTATTTCAAAGGTATCTGTAAACAATACGCATATGATCAAAATTAGTCTTCCGGATGGATTAAAAACTAATTACTACCACCAACTAAAATTCACACAGGAGATGACTGGGAATGCCTTGATTATTACTCGTGACTTGCGTTTGATTGACAGATTTGTTGGTTGGTTGAGAGTTCAAAGTGAACCGTCCTAATCTGTTCTTATAAAAATAACTTTTATGGCCAAATTTCCTATATATCGTCAACTTGATTCTTCGGATTGTGGACCCACTTCCCTAAGAATGATTTGTGCACATTATGGCAAAGTACTCAGTAGAGATTTGATGCGTGAGCAAACCTCATTGGGTAGCACTGGTGTCTCGATGGGAGGTCTAAGTGAAGCAGCTGAATCACTTGGTTTCAGATCTATGGTAGTACATATTCCAATGGATATATTGACTGCTGAACAGCCTTTCCCGTGTATTTTACACTGGAGACAGAATCACTTCGTAGTGTTGTACAAAGTGAAGGATGGGATAGCGTTTGTTGCAGATCCTGCAGCTGGTTACGTCAAATACAGTTTTGATGAGTTTAAGAGATCCTGGGCAAGAAATGATGCCGAATCGAAGGGGATAGCATTACTGTTGGAGCCAAGTCCGGATTTCTACACTTCTGAGCATGATGTAGAAGAGGAGAAAGCAGGGATTCGGTATTTTGCCAAGTACCTAAATCCACATAAAAAATTAATGCTGCAACTATTTTTTGGTTTAGTTGCTGGTAGTCTCTTAAGTCTGATATTACCATTTCTTACAAAAAGCCTGGTAGATGTTGGTGTTTCTCAAAACAATATGCAGTTCGTTTATCTTGTTTTGATCTCTCAGTTAATGCTCTTTATAGGTTCAACAACCATAAGCGTCATTAGGAGTTGGATCTTGCTACATATCTCCACCAGACTCAATATCTCCATTGTATCAGATTTTTTGGTTAAGCTAATGCGATTGCCGATTAGCTTTTTTGATGCAAGGAATGTAGGTGATATACTACAACGGATAAGAGACCATGATAGAATTAGGAGATTTCTAACTTCATCTACTTTACAAACGCTTTTTTCTTTGGTGAATATCCTGATTTTTGGAATTGTTCTTCTGTCATATGATTTTGTAATATTCCTGATATTTCTTCTGGGGTCAGTAGCATACATTACATGGGTAATGCTGTTTTTGAAGAGGCGAAAAGTAATTGATTACAAAAGGTTTAATGAAGCTGCTGCAAGTCAGGGGAATGAAGTGCAATTGGTGCAAGGTATGCAGGAGATCAAACTGAACCAGGCAGAGAAAAATAAAAGATGGGAGTGGGAGACCATTCAAATAAGACTATTTAATGTCAGCATTAAAAGTTTAGCCCTGGAGCAATACCAAAATGCGGGAGGTTCTTTTCTGAATGAACTTAAAAATATTCTAATCTTATTTTGGTCAGCTAAATCCGTAATTGATGGTGATATGTCTTTGGGTATGATGCTTGCGGCAACTCAGATTACTGGACAATTAAATAGCCCTTTATCCCAACTTATAGGCTTTATACAACAAGCTCAAGATGCGTCAATAAGTTTGGAACGATTAGGAGAAATCCATGGACAAACTGATGAAGGAGAAACATCAAATTATCAGGTTGTTCCGGATAGCTTTAAGCAAGATATAAGAATTGAAAATCTTAGCTTTAGATATGGGGCTTCTGACAACCCGTTAGTTTTGAATAATATTTCCTTTGATATTCCATATGGTAAAACAACTGCAATAATTGGAGCCAGTGGAAGCGGAAAAACCACGTTGCTGAAATTGCTTCTCAAGTTTTATCAACCCATGTCAGGAAAAATTTATTTAGGAGAAGATCACCTAAATTCAATTGATAGCGGAGAATGGCGGAGGCATTGTGGAGTGGTAATGCAGGATGGCTATATCTTTTCGGACACAATCTTAAAAAATGTGACAATATCTGATGAATACCCAGATATGGAACGATTTAATGAAGCTATTGATGTTGCTAATATTTTAGAATTTGTTGAAGACTTGCCTCATCGACATCAATCTAAAATCGGGAGCAGTGGGATTGGTTTAAGTCAGGGACAAAGGCAAAGGTTAATGATTGCCAGAGCGGTATATAAAAATCCGGACTTTCTTTTATTTGACGAAGCAACTAGTAGTTTGGATGCTAATAATGAGAAAGAAATTACCTCAAAGCTTGAAAACTTTGGTTCAGGCAAGACTCAAATAGTAATTGCTCACAGACTGAGTACCGTCAAAAATGCTGATCAAATTGTAGTTTTAGAGAAAGGTAAAATAGCCGAGCAGGGGACACATCAGGAATTAACCAGAAAGAAAGGAATATATTTCGAATTAATCCAGAATCAGCTGGAGCTTGGTAATTGATCAAAAAAAGGTGCATTAAAGCACCTTTCTATTATTTTCAAAATTATCAGTCATTAACCATAAATATGGTTTCCGTCTTCATCTACATGACAGTCATGTCCTACTAGAAAGTCACCGAATGCTTCAATTCCATTACACAGCCAGTTATCCCATCCAAGTCCGTGGCATCCACATCCTTTGCCGATAAGATTTCTGGTTTTTTTGACTTCAAATTTTTTGAATTTGTTCAATTTAGTTTTCATCGTAAGAAAATTTAGGTTTAGAAAATATTAATTGTAGATGTGATCTCCGTTCTCATCTACATAACAGTCATGGCCAATCAACCAGTCACCAACAGCTTCAATGCCGTTGCACAGCCAGTTATCCCATCCAGATGCATGGCATCCACATCCTTTACCAATAAGGTGTCTGGTTTTTTTTACTTCAAACTTTTTGAATTTGTTAAGTTTGGTTCTCATAGTTATACATTTAGGTTATTAATTGCGTTGTTTATCACTTGGAAGTGAAACTCACACAGTGAGTGAGTTAATTGATTGATTTCAAAGTACTTATTCTAAACCTTTGTTCCGATAGTTGGTAGCTTAACCAGATAGTGTGAATTGTACCTTTTCAGTAGAATTCTACATTTTTTATAGTTAACGGTTTGTAATATAATAAATGATTTTGAATTTGGAAATTTCAACCGAATTATATGGTAAACTCATAATATTATTCTGGTAATCGACATAAATGCCCAAATTTCTAATTTGTTTTCATACTTTTACAACCGTTAATTGCAAACCTATTTCCTATGAATACCAAGTCAATCGTTTCACGTCTACTGTCGAGTATTGATATTCAACATACGGATCGCTTTATCTCTACCTTTTTGGATCAAAACGAATTTCCTGATAGCCCTGAAACCATAATTGCCTTGTTGGAGAATTATAATATTGAGGCAATGGCGGTCAAAATTGACACACAGCAATTACTTGAAGTGGATTTGCCTATTTTAGTTATTCAAAAGTCGGGTGTAGGAAATTCCTCTTATGCAATTTTAGAGAGTCTGGCCGAAACAGAAGTTACTTATTGGACTGAGGAGACAGGTTCGATAACTGTTAACCCTCCTGAGTTTTTGAAAAGTTGGACTGGTCATGCTGTATTGTTAGATACAGAAGATGCTCATGATGAACCTAATTACTCTAAGAACAAGAGTTCTCAAGGGCATAATGTAGCTTTTAAAATTGCAGGGGCTGCATTTGGTGTATTGCTGCTAGCTGTTTCAATCACTTATATGTTTGCTAATGGTATCCTTCCAACTGCGCTATTCGTGATCAATGTAATTGGGATATTTGTTACATTTCAGTTAGTCAATAAGTCAATTGGCAACACCACTTCAATTACAGATTCAATTTGTAATTTCAGTAATAACACTGATTGTGAAAAAGTTTTGTCTTCATCGGGATCAAAGATTTTGGGTTTGAGTCTATCCGACGTAGGGTTTGTGTATTTTTTGATTACCGGAGTATTTATTTTACTTGCTCCAATATATAATGGTCTGTATAGTCTGCTCTATGATTTGTGTATTCTTCTTTTGCCTTTAACACTGGTTTCAATTGCCTATCAAGGTGTTAAAATTAAATCCTGGTGTCCCTTATGTTTGGGAGTCTCAATGGTTATCTGGATACAGTTTAGCATATTGTATAGCCTGGGAACAGGATACATACCTGCTGAAATCCCATATTTAGGTTTGGTTCTGATTACAGGGAGTACCATCTTGCTATTTACATCTTATAAGTCGATTTGGAAATCTTCAATTAAGGGTAAAGCAATTACGAAGCAATTCACAAGTTTTAAATATGATGATGAAGTAATGCATTCAGTAATTGAGGGAGGTAGACCGATTAGTTCCAACGAGTATCTTCTATCAAATTTTCATATTACTTCAGGAAATAACGATCATGAGTTAATTATCATCTCTGATCCCACATGTGTGCCATGCGGAATTATGCATCAGGAATTGGAAGGGTTCATAGAAGAATTTGATTCATATGTATCTGTCATTACTGTTCCATTTTTTAAAATGTCGAATGACCTTAGCTCTGATGTGGCTCAGCATATGATTAACCTTGCTGCATCAGGAATGGAGTCTTGGGGTGAAGCCATACATACATGGTACAGAATGGATTCTAAAGACCGTGAATCATTTGATCAGTGGAAATCAAGTTACCCGAACCCCAACAATACATCACTCTCAATGGAAGTAATTCAATGGCTAAAGGCGAATCAGCTATTTTATACACCTGGCTTTGTATTGAATGGTAGACTGATAAATCCTGAATACAAATTAAAAGACATCAGAAAGTATCTAATTAATAAAATAACAGAGGATTCTAACGTAATGGAAGAAGCTTAAGTTGGTGAAAAGTACAGAGCAATTAGAAATCTTCCAACTCAAATGTTCTCAACTCACCAAATGAACCAGCAGCAATCGTCTGTCCATCGGGAGCAAATTGCACAAACATTGGAGTTTCGTTTCCTAATCTGGTCGCATAATCTACAAATGCTCCAGTCTCCAAATTCCATACTCTAATGGCACCAAATACGCCACCAGCTATCTTAGTTCCATCTGGAGAAAATGTGATCCCCAGTGGGCTTTCGTTGCGCAACCTTGAATCGTAATCTTTGAACTCTCCAGTCTTGAGATCCCAAACTCTTACACCTCCAAATACACCAGCTGCAATAGATTGGCCATCTGGGGAAAACCTTACAACTTTTGGAGTTTCATTTCTAACTCTTGTTGCGTAATCTGCACTTTTGATCGTACGAAGGTCCCATACTCGTACAGCCCCGAAAACACCGGATGCAACCAAATTACCATCAGGGGAAAACTCAATGTAATTTGGAATCTCATTTCTCAACCTGGTTGGATACCGTGTCGGTTCACTATTTGAAAAATTGGTTACGGATGTGCAGCCAACCGCGAAGAAGGCCATTATAAAAAGTAGCTTATACATGTTTTTCTTGTTTTTGTTGAGTAAATAGTACGCCTAACAAACCACACATTTCATGCCATTTTTTATACGTGAGTAACCAAATTTCAGTAATTTGAAGTATGGGAGGAAAAGGAGATAAAATGCAATCCAGATCAGTTGAAACTGCAGCATCCATCATGGACACCTTAGAGTCGATCCCAGGAATCACGATGAAGAAAATGTTTGGAGGACATGGGATATTTTGTGATCAAAAGATGTTCCTGATTGTAGATTCTGCTGGCTCAGCTTTTTTCAAAGTTACAGATACCACTAAAGTTAAATTTGAAGAGTACCATTCGGTGCAACATAGTAAAATGCCTTACTTCAGCATACCAGACATTGTTCTGAATGATTCAACAATTTTGAAAGAGTGGGCTCTTATGGTTATTGAGTCAATCGAATAACTAAAGTGTACTAAGGTCTTTTTTATATCGCTCCAATCTTTCATCGGAATTGCTTGAAGCGAGATCAACTGCCTTGTTCAGGTGCTTTTTTGCTAATTTTTTGTTGTTTTTCTCTTTGTAAGCCCGTCCCAATCCATTGTATAATTCAGGTAAATAGTAATCGTCAGGATAAAGGCTGATTCCTGTATTGAAATACGAGATTGCATTATCCAGGTCGTGGTACTTTAGATAAAACTGCCCCAATCTATTTTGCCAATATGCTGATGCGTACCTTTTAGTTCCAAGTACCTCACTGAATTCAGACATAAAGAATTTGAATGACTCAAAATCATCACGCTTCCAAGCTAGCCAAATAAGTGAATTCTTAACTGAATTATCAACTTGAGTTGGAAACCCATATCTCTCTCCTCTTTTTTGATAATATTCCTCCAGATATTTTAAGCCTCCTTTGCTGTGGAAGTCTTCTACACTTTCAAATACCAATGAATGGAAATCATGATAGTAATGTGTCAAACCATGATACAAAGCGGTATACGCTAAAGATTCATGAACTTCTTGATTGAATTTCTGATATTCCCAACTCAAATTTTTTGGAGCTTTTTCTTCCAACAGGTTTACCAGAGACTCACTACTTTCTACTGAATAAATGTCTTTGTTGGAGTTGGCAATGACTAGATATTTGGGCTTTTCAACATCAAGTGATTCAAATTTTTGAAGAGTCTCTTCACTGATATAGGAACCATTTGAAGCGATTGCCATATCAAATAATTGAGATTCATGCACAATAGCAAAGCTTGAGAAATATCCTGCCGACTCCCATCCAAAAAGGATTCTTTCTCCGCTGGCTCTCCATTTCGTTTCAACAAATGAGATCACCTCATCCTTTAGGAAACTGATGAAGTCTTCTCTTTTATCCCAAAATAGTGTACGTCTCAAAGGGTTCTGATTTTTTATCCCAACAACAATCATTTCTGGTAATCGATCTGGAACTCTTAATGACTTTTGAATTGCTACTCCATTTGTAAAATGCCATTGTCCATCAAGAATATAGAGCACGGGATAAGGTTTTTCTGATGCATCATAGTCATCCGGTAGGTAAACCATTATTTCCCGATCCTGGTCCAGTATCTCTGATTCTATCGTATATGAATTTCCAATAGTAATTGGAGTTTGAGAATAGCTTTTGCTTGATGCAATGATGAATATAATCGTAAGAAGGATTGGTAAGCGTTTCATGTGGTCTTAAAAAATGTGCACCACTAATCTGTCATAAAAAAATGAAGAACCCATTGACACTAGGTGTCTTAACAAATGATTAACAGATCTTGCACCTTTAGCTGGCGAGAGGCAACTCTACGATGAAGTTCGCTCCCTTGCCTAGTTCGCTCTCTACCTTAATGTCACCACCAAGAGCATCTACGAATCTTTTTACAATGGACAACCCTAGTCCGGATGAAGACTCATTTCCAGTTGGCCTGGCACTAAGTTTTTGGAACTTTTTGAAGAGTTTTTTCTGGTCCTCCGGTGATAATCCTGGACCCTCGTCTTTTACATGCATAATCGCACGATCATTCTTTAAGCTTAAACCAACATATACATTGGATCCTTTATCTGAGAATTTTAATGCATTGGAAATGAGGTTGTCAAGTATATGTTTGGTGACTTCCTTGTCAGTTTCTACCAGAACCTGATCGCTAATGTTCTTATGAATTTTTATTTGTTTTTCATCGGCTTTATTGCAGAATTGGTCAGTGACCTCATTGACAATTTGGGACATATCCAAATTCTCCATTTCCAATTTGAAATTTCCGGATTCTATTCTGTTGATATCCAAAAACTTGTCAATCATGCTAACAATGTTCCATGCTGCTTTGTGGATCATTTCAACAAATTTCTTGTGTTCTTTTACCTCAGGATCTTCCTTCATAATTCCTGCAAACCCAATTATTTGACTCAATGGACTCTTCAGATCATGCGCAACAATCCCAATTAGGTTATTCTTCTCATCGTTAAGGTATTCTAAATGCTCATTTGCTTTTTGTAGTTCAGCAGTTTTCTCATTCACCAAAATTTGCAGCCTGTAGTTCTGCATTCTGTTCTCCGTTCTTACAATAAGCGAGGTGACAATCATTAATCCCAGAATCCCACCAAATACAGTAGCAATGAACCAAAACTCCATCCAATAAGGTGTGTCTACGGTGAAATTAATTTTGATAATATCACTCCATTTGTAAGGACCATATTTTTGTGCTCTTACTTCTAATGTGAAGTCACCTGGTTTTTTGAGGTTTGTGAAACTTATTAGTGACGATGCATTAGTCCAATTGTCATCTGGACCGAAACGATATTGGTAGTTGATGTCTTTTTCCGGAAAAGTGATTGAAGAGACAAAAAACTCAATAAAGCTGCCGTAATCAACCTCAATGTCATTCGTAGATTTTAGTGTTGTTCCATTAACCTTTACTTCAACAATATGGGGAATTTTAGTTTTTCCGGTTTTCGTCAATGGAGCGGTACTATAGGATAATCCTTCAGCTGTACATACCCAGACCTCCATATTTTCAGTAACCAGAATACCATTTTGAGAGATAGTACGGGATGAAAGGCCATGACTTTCATTGAAAAGGTCAGCAACATCATTTTCGGGATCATAAAGAATCAACCCGAAGGCATTTGCAAATAGAATCTTACCATTGGCATATTCCTCAACAGACCTTACAGGAAGGTTAGAAAATGCTTTGTCAAGTTCAACTTTAACAATTGAGTCGTTGCTGTATTTTAAGAGACCAATGGAAGATGCCAGAAATATCGCATCATCAGTAAAGGCCAGATCACTGATCTCTATGTTTTCGTTTTGGTTAAAATGAATGGGTTTACTAATGTTTTCAAATTGATCGTAGGCAGATCCTTTTCTAAACAAATAACTCCCTTTACCTGATGATCCAAGATAAACTCCGTCCTTACCCTCCTTGATAATGTTGATAACACCCTCGTTTCCCAGATCAATTGGATACTTAATTAGGTTCATGGTGTCCGTGACACGGTATGCATAGGTGTGTCCTGGAACAGTCAGCCATAAATTATCCTGGGAATCAGACGCAATTTCAGTAACAAACCTCCCTTGTTCCCTGAAATCAAAGGAAACTTTTTTGTTTCCCCTATCCAATAAGAGAGTTTCAAATGCGTCCGCTATCCAAAGCCCTTGAGGAGTACTTTCAAGAGATTGGAAATAGCCATCCGGTGTACTTCTTATCAGTGTACTAGACTTAGTTTCCGGGTTAAACTCAAATAAACTTTGCTGGGTCGCGTAATTGATAAGGTTGGATTCCGAGTTGTAGGTTGCTGATTCAATGAATTCTCCCTGAGAACCAATTGTCTCAAATAAATTTTCTCTCAAGAGTATCAGCCCTTCATTACTTGATATCCAAATGTCATTTTCATCGCTTAGGTAGATGTTGTTAATGTTGTTGATGGAGTATGGTAATACTTGAAAATCAGAGTAAAGTGTATCTGTTAAATAATGCTGAGTGCCTCTCGTTGCAATGAGTAATTTGTTGGGAGCTACTTTTTTAACAAACGAGACAGTGTTGATCGCCCTTATTAATTTAGGTTTACTAAAACCACCACCCGCCAGTAAGTTTGAAGAATAAAGACCGTTTGAAGCTCCAATTACAAGTTGCTTGCCAATTACTTCAGCAAATTCGATATTAGAAGGCAGGTTTTGACCATGTTTTTCGAATGAATCATTTTGGACATTAAATTTAAATACATTGCCCTGATAAGAGGAAGTGTATATGGTGCCTTTCAAGTCTTCAAAAACAGCGAAAGACCTTAGGAATTGGGTTGTCCTGTTCTCAGTACCAAACTCATATCGACTCATTGTGCCGTTGGATAATTTTACGATAGATTGAGCCTCACTTATCCAAATAGAGCTATTCGAATCTTCGTATAAATATTTAGGATAGCTTACAGTAGAATCATTGGAAACCCTTGCAACGTTGCAAGTAGGTTTAAACTTTACTGAGTCTCCCTTATTATATATATTGTAGATATCCAGATCACCAAAGAATATCAATTGGCCATCTTCTTTCATTAAAAATCCCTTGGTATAATTACTGTGAACTACTCCAGGGTAACTGGTGAATTTCAAACCATCATATCTGGCAATACCTTCATCGGTAGTGACCCAAAAGTACCCCTGAGAATCCTGGGCACAGCCTTTTATGATCTCAGTGGGAAGACCTTCCTGCACACCATATTTCTGATAATAGTAGCTTTGACTATTTGAAACATAGCTTGTCAGTAGTAGAGATAATATTAGAACGTATTTTCCTATAGCGTTAAAAATTGGCCTGATTCAGTACTGAATATACGCAAATTCTACCTGTCCTTAATAAATAATCGATGACCGATCTGATTTTAAAGGTAAAGCATTGAAACCTTATACATAAATGGTCGTTGTACATAGATAATCTATGTAACTTAAATTCATTTTAAATGGCTTTTTCAAAACCTTTAGTTGCGGCTTCTTCCAGACCTATGATCCTGGCAATTCTTCAGGAAGGCACTAGTTACGGTTACAAAATTATTCAGCGTGTTAGAGAAATTTCTGGTGGTCAAATGGAGTGGGCGGATGGAATGCTATATCCAGTACTTCACAGACTTGAAAAGGAAAAATTAATTCAATCACAATGGATGCAATCTGAGGAGGGAAGGCACAGGAAGTATTATTCAATTACCGAGTTGGGCAAAGAGACTCTTCATCAGGAGAAAGAAGCCTGGATTAGTATGAATCAAATAATGTTGAACCTGTGGGATTTGAAACCAGCCAAATAGTCAATTATGAGTCTTAATAAGAAAATTACAAAGTGGAAAAAAGGTTTGCACCGTCACAGTTACCTCGAGGATGGTGTAATTGAGGAATTGGAAGATCATTTAAGATCAGAAATTGATGTTTTATTGGAAAATGGATACAATGAAGAAGATGCTTTTCAAAAAGCCGTATTAAAAATTGGGGATCCATCAGATTTAGCCAGACAAGAAAAAATAAGCAGAGCAACTAAGCAGATGTTACCGGGGTTGCTTAAGAGTTTTATAAGAGTCGCTGGAAGAAATTTCAGAAAGAATAAACTTACCAGCAGTATCAACCTCATTGGGATTACCACTGCTTTTACAGCTCTTTTATTTATTGGTTTGTTTATCAATGATGAATTAAGCTACGAAAAACATCACCCACACATAGATGATATTTATAGGTTGGCATATACCTACACTGATGAAGTTGGGAATTCAGAGGATCGTGCATTTTCATCCGGAATGTGGGCGGAACTTTTAAGGTCACGCTCCTCTGCAATTGATACATCTTTCAGATGGGTACAGATTTCATACGGATATGTGTCGAATCCTATTACCAACAAGTCTTTCTACGAAGAAGGTATCTATTGGTCGGACCCAAACTTTTTTGATTTCCTGAAATTTGATTTGAAATACGGTGAAAAAGAAGCTCAGCTTAGGGATATCAATTCCATTATTCTTACCGAGAGCTCTGCGCAAAAAATATTTGGTGAAGAAAATCCGATTGGGAAGACTCTTGTTTATAACAGAAGATCAAATTCCATCAATCTCACTGTAACCGGAGTAATTTATGATCCTCCTTCCAATACCCAGTTTCAGCCGGATTATATAGGTCATCTTCAGGCAGTCCAAGGTATATTTGGAGAGCAATACAGAGGCTGGGTTGATAAAAATCCTCGCCCTGGTTATTTGTTCACATACTTAAGGATTCCTGATCCAAAAAATGTCCAACAAGTTAGTGCTGATATCAAATCCATCTGGAATGAATTGATTCCGGACAGAGCTGAATCAATGGAACCGCTAATTACTCCCCTCCGGGATATTCATTTCCAACCTGCCGTGAAATGGGAAATTGATAACCCTATAGATGTGAAATACCTGTATGGTTTAATGATAATTGGTGGTTTTGTCTTGTTAATAGCGCTTTCAAACTTTATCAACTTAACGACTGCTTTAGGTGGAAAGAGAAGAAAAGAAATTGGTCTCAGAAAGACGCTGGGAAGTACCAAATCACAATTACGATTACAGTTCACATTGGAATCATCTATGAACCTTCTTCTGGGCTTCTTTCTGGCGGTTGTTCTTACTTTCGTTTTACTTCCATGGTTTAATGAAATGGTCAATAAGAGAATTGATTTCATGAATGTCTGGACAACTGGAAATTTCTCTCTGATTACTGCTTTAACTTTGATCTCAGTCCTAATTATCATTGCCGCAATTCCTTCCCTTTACTTCACCAGAAATATCAGTTCCAACATGAATATGAGCCAGATATTTAAGAAGGAAAAGAGTAATTCGGCTGGCAGAAACGGACTTGTGATTTTACAGTTTGCTGTTGCAATCGTCATGGTGATATCCACTGTGACAGTATATAATCAATTGGATTTGATCAATAATGATGGGCTTGCTCGAAATCAAGAAACTGTTATTGGCGTACGTACTTCCAGAATGGGCGATGAGGTACAGGCGCAAAGACTGAAAACAGAAATCAATAAGATTGCAGGAGTAGAGTCTAACTCATTGGGAATGCATTTGCCCCGACAAAGCGACTTTGGAAGGGTAGATACCAGATACAGAACCTCATTGACTGGAGACCAACAGCATTACTGGAATAAGTTTGATGCAGATGGTGGGTTTTTAAAGACTTATGATCTAACACTTATCGCTGGTCGTGATTTTGATAGAAACATTGAGCCGAATGCTTTAATTGTGAATGAGAAGTTGGTGAATGCTTTAGGAATTACCCCGCAAGAGGCAATAGGAGTTTCACTTAAAGAGGACAGTATCAACTATGTCTTTGGAAGATCAGATGGGATGGTTGTGGGAGTGGTGAAAGACTTTGCTTATGAGTCAGTGAAGAAAGAAATTGATCCGGTTGTAATTTGTGCCAATAATGAAGTAGATGGTGTGTTATCTATTCGTTTGGCTGATGGAGATAAGCAAGCATATATCACCAAACTAGAAGAACAATGGAACCAAATCTATCCAGGCAGACCATTTGAATATTGGTTTCTGAACAAAGAGTTTGATCGACTTTATCAGCAGGAGAGAAGACTTGGACAGCTGATACCAATTTTTTCTGGATTAGCAATTGTAATTGCACTTCTAGGATTATTTGCCTTGACAGTTTTCATTGCAGAAATGAGAAGGAAAGAGATTGCAATTAGAAAGGTGCTTGGATCTTCAATTGTACAGATCTTGAATCTCTTAGGGAAACAGTTTTTGTACACTTTGATTCCAGCAATAATTGTAGCGGTACCGGTAGCCTATTTTGGAATGAGCGCCTGGTTGGATGGATTTGAATACCGGGTCAATGTTAACTTCTGGACTGTAGTTGCGGCGGTGTTCCTGGTGGCAATAGTTTCCGCAGCTACCATCAGTTATCAATCTTTAAGAGCAGCACTGAGGAACCCGGTTGAGAGTTTGAAGTATGAGTAGAATTTTTCAATCTTCTTGTTTGGGACTCCCCTTATCGGCATAAACGCTCACAATAATCGAAAGCCCAATAAAGATTCCAAAGTAATTAAAATGTGAATCGGATTTCGTGAAAAAGCCATAGACACTAGCCAGGATACTGAGAATTCCAATCACGATCAGTAAGATTCGGGTTTTACTATCCATGATCCTAAGATACTACTCAGACCTGGAAAAATAGAAAACATCAGAGCACTAAGTTGACTCTGATGTTTTTTGCTGGGTTATTCACTCAACGTAATAAAATTCTCAGTCGACTCTCCAAGTTCTTTTAGTGAAGCAGTGTTGGCTTTCAGAAGTTTGGCAGCTGCTTTATTGAGCTTCTTGAGACTTACCAATTTCCATGCTGTAAGACTATCCTGAAAATCCGAATTAAAGATTTCTCTTGACAAGTCACGGATCAGATAGTAATTGGCTATTTGATGACCGTTTTTACTGTCTTTATTAGCATTCTGCATAAAGAATTCAATCAGATCCATGCAGGTGGTTTGGGCCTGACTAATTTCAGTAAGCTTAGCTCTGTACTCAAGATCAGCCTGATCAAGGTTTGGCCATATCTTTTTATCTGCAAAGTGCCTCGCTTCATGAGCCAGATAACTAACCTTGAAATTTTCACTATCTGTATCGTAAGACTTAGCAACACAGTAGATACCGTCATCTTCCGTCCAGCCTCCAGCATGATGGTGACCCAGTGTAGCATATTCCATCCAGCCCAACGAAACAAAGTCACTCATAAAGTAGGCCGTTACTTCTTGCTTTTCGCCTTTTCCAAGCTCCACATTGTACACCTTTGATTCCTGAGTTTTCCAGATCATAAGACTAATCAGACTTCCTACAAAATCAACTTTGGGAGTAGAATAGTATCCTCTGCTTTGAATAAAGCCACTGATATAGTAACCAATGCTATCTCTTGTGACTTGCTTACCTCTCATTTCAGGATAGTTTTTCATGAGAAATGGGACGACCTTCATTCCCAATTCCCTTTCATAAGTACCATCCTTATCCAATAATGACTTCCTCCAATACTCACGAAATATTAAAACCAATTCTTTAATTTCAGGATCATCAATATCCGGAGTTTCACCAATATCTTCTGATCCTGCAAAGCGTTGTTCAAATGCTTCTTTAAACTCCCGATCTTCTTCATTCAGATCGGTTTGGTCCAGTAATGGTAAAATGGGTTTTACGTTTGCGTCCATCCCATAAGCGAATATTTCATCGTAGGGTAGTTCACCTGATTCCTGCGCGACAGTGATAGTGCTCAATAATAGTAGCATCGCACAGATGATGTTTGTAGTTGTTTTAAACATATATTTTGAGTTTTGATTAACTACAAAATTCTCTATTTACAAGATGCTGAAATTGTATCAGATTAACCATTTTCTAATACTATGAAAGAAGACTTTTTAAAGTTACTTTCGCAGTTTAAAGAACTATTTCAAAATTTCCTGGATATCACACAGCCTCAAACCTATTCTCGCAGATGAAAACTACCACACTAATTAAAACCCTGATCTTGATTACATTATCAACATTTTCCATGGCCCAGGAAAGAATGATGATTGATGTTGGGGGGCATAAGCTGGACGTCAAGATAAAGCGCGGGGGACCAGTCAACATAATTTTTGAAGCTGGAGCCGGAGAAGATATATCATCGTGGAACTCAATTTTTGATCAAGTAGGCTCATTTGCCACAGCTATAGCTTATTCAAGGGCAGGTCACGGAAACTCTGAAATGAGTGAGGCTCCCAGAACTACAGAAATGATCTACAGAGACTTTAAGGTACTCTGTGATTCACTATCGATCAATGAATCAGTAATCCTTGTTGGGCATTCCAGAGGAGGATTTTTAGTCAGATACTTTACCGCTCAAAACCCTGGGTTAATAAGTGGACTTGTCTTAATTGATGGCTCACATGAAGAGGCAGCTTTGCGATTAAAGGAACTGGACAGCCTGGCTTGGAAGCAAGAAGAACAGAATATGGAACAAATGATGAATATGGCGAAAAGCGGCGAGTTTGAGGTCCCTAAAGGTGCCATTGCAGAGGCAGATGAAAATATAATGGATAGACTGGTCATCAGGGGTGGGGAAAACATGCCTGAACTACCGAATATTCCAATAGCTGTATTCACCTCAATTGATAAACCTCAATATTCAAAAGAACGCATTCAATTAACCAGAGACATGCACGCTGAATGGACCACAACTTCAAACAACGTAATTTGGATGGTAACTAACCAGTTCGGACATCATATCCATCAAGAACAACCTGAGCTGGTAATTAGCATCATTAGATATATTAATAACCTTGTTCTGGTTAAGTGATAGAACAGAAGTAAGATTACAAAAATCAACTATTTGAACCATAATTAGTGATCTGTAACTTAACTTTACGTTTAATAACTAAAAAATAAGTTGTATAACTTAATATTTAGTTATATACTTGTATTGCTGATTTACAATAGACTCAAAACATATGGTCACATTAACCAAGGCGGAGGAGAAAATAATGAAGTTTCTCTGGGATATTGAAAAAGGTTTTATCAAGGATATCCTTGACCAATATCCCGACCCTAAACCCCCTTATAACTCTGTTTCAACCATCGTTAGGGTATTGGTGCAGAAGGAAATAGTAGGTTATAAATCCTACGGAAACTCGCATCAATATTATCCATTGATCACGAAAGAGGAGTACAGTAAGGGGCAGATGTCGCGGTTGGTTTCGGACTACTATAATAACTCATTGAAACAGGTAGTAAACTTCTTTTCAGAAAGTAAGCAACTGGATGAAAAGGAACTGGACGAAGTGTTAACAATGCTTGAAGACTTGAAATCGAAGAAAAATGATTGAGTTCCTACTTTATCTTTTGGAATCAAGTGTGGTGTTTGTTGGGTTTTACCTGGCTTACACGCTCTTTCTGAAGAATGAGAGCTTCTTCACTTTCAATAGATTCTTGCTATTGAGCATACCATTGGTTTCATTGATTTTACCACTATTGAGTTTCGAGTTACTTCCGGATAAATCAGTAATTAACGAGTCTATTAGAGATATCGGAGAGTTAAGATGGTCTTATCACCATGCATTGTCCAATGATCAGATAGAACTTCTGGCCAGAGAATCTGAGTGGACATGGATGGGGAAAATTGCAACCATTTTGATCATCATATATGTGTTGGGTGTTGTTGTCAATCTATTGAAAACATCATTCTCATTATACCATTTGAAAAGAATGATTGAGAAGCACCCTGCGAAATATGTTGATGGAGTTTGGATCATACAATTGCCTAAGGAGATAGCTCCATTCTCGTTCTGGGGATACATGTTTGCCCACAGTGAATTTCTGGGAAGTCCCGATTTTGAAGGAGTACTTTCTCACGAACGAATTCACCTGAAGCAAAGGCATTCTCTGGACTTGGTCTTTTTACAAATAATAGGAGCCTTTCTTTGGTTCAATCCTTTGATATGGCGTTTGATAGAATCTTTAAAAATTACACATGAATACATTGTAGATAAGAAAATGATTAATTCGGGTTATTCCTTGGTTGAGTACCAGACCATGCTTTTGAGTCAAGTGATCAGCAACAACTCTTACAGGTTGGTACATAATTTTAACTTTTCATTTATTAAAAAACGAATAACCATGATGAATATAAAATCAGGATGGGCAGGACAGATCAAACTAGGTTTAGTCCTGACTCTAATAATTACAGGAAGTGTATTAATGGCGAACACTAAGTTTTCGTTGAAGCCGCTGGAGCAGTCGGGATACTCTACCATAGATTTCTATATGGATGGCAGTTTAATAGAGATTGCTGATAAATCCGCTGGAATCAACTATGACCATACCCGAAGTGCTGAATTCAAGGGAGATTTTGAATACAGATTGAATGGTGTTCCCTCACAACGACTAGATATGGAAATCACTTTAGTCAAAGAGGGTGTTGCAGCTGGATCCATCAAAAAGGAGGGATGGAGAGAAGGACAAAGTATTGATCTCACTGAACTGATTTCAAAAGCTGACTCAGGAGATGCGTTTGTTCTGGAAATTCGAGGAGGATCTCATAGGATTCCTAGATTTAATACATTTTTCATCAATTAAAAGAGTAGTACAGGGCCATTTACTATTTGGCCCTGTTTTTAATATGTACGTTTATTTATAATGAACAAAGGACGACTTAAAATCCAAATAACCATAAAGGTCTCCTGTGACCTGGTTCAAAAAAACTGACTCAAATCACTTAATGGTGGTTTCAAACTGTTAGTTAAATCAAGAATCTTCAATCATACACAGCATCTCCTATAGTTGTATTTAGTAGGAAGCAACTCTTGCTTGTGACTTTTCTCAATCACTGGATTAGTAGTATAATTCAATTAACTAAAGAATTCCAAAATTGACTATTAGACTAGTTGTATTGCTTATGTTCCTGTCTTTATCAATAATTCTTAATGGACAGGAATATCCACGTGTGGACACTGTTAATTATGGGAGCAATGTGAGTCATGTGTATTGTTACTCCAACTACAGTGACGAAAAACCTGAAATACGGGCTCGTTCGTTTTGGTTCGATGAGGAAGGAAGGCATGATTACACTCTTTCTGGATATGCGTATGAAGAACAAACAAAAACCTCATATGAATATGATGGTAATGGCGCTTTGATCAGGGTAATTGAGCAGTCGTATCAAAGCCCAAAGAATGATAGTCTTACGATAGCTTATTGGGAGGAGGTTAACACGGATAAAAATAGAAATTGGGATGCACTCCACGCAAAGTACGATTCACTGTATGAAGTTGTTAATCCGGAAATGGTTAATTGGCAGCTTGTAGAAAAAATCCCGAAGTTGATATTTAGCCGGGATAATTTTGGTCGTGATTCTTTAGTTGAAGTATACAGAACATTCCATACTGGTGAACCATATCTGGCTGAAAAGGTATATTTTATTTTCAATGATAAGAACCAGCTTATAGCCAAGAAATGGATTAACATTAAACATCCCAACATCATAGAGTTTAATGCATTCAAACCAAATACAGCAATTTTTGACGATTCTATCAAGCTGATATCAGGATCTACGCAAGCGAAGACATATGAATTGAGAGAGGACTATTTAAGAATAAATTATTATGTCAATGGCAAGTTCACTGGGTATGAATACCAATATTTCAAAGTTGATAATTTGATCACCGATGAATTAGTCTTCAATACATCTGGAGACACATTGTCTCACTTCACTAATGACTATAATGAAAATAACTTATTAAAAATCAGAAATGAGAAGTTTCATTCTGGCTACAATGGCTTTGACTACTCATTAGACTTAGCATGGGGTAATATTACAAAATACACCTATGACTCTTTGAAACGAATAATACAGATAGATGTACTTCAAGATCAACAACATGTTTCGAAAACAAGATTTGAAATTTTCGAAAGGTAAAAGCAATAAACTAGGCTAGCGCGCGTCTGAGTGAAACGGAGACGCGTGCGACGGTCTAGATAGAGACAGCAGGTACATGGTGCAGAAAGGCAAATCACCTCCGCAGAATCATAAATGACTGGTTATCTGTGGTTCTGCAACGGTTATGTATGTTTCTGCAGCGGTTATGTATGATTTTGCAATGGTTATATATGTTTCTGCAGTGGTAATGTATGATTCTGCAATGGTTATCTGTGTTTCTGCAGCGGTTATATATGTTTCTGCAACGGTTATCTGTGTTTCTGCAGAATAATTCAAATGGAATAGAAATGAGTAGGACGATCCCCCAAAGGAAGCTTCCCATTCGACAATCGATGATCATAGGACGTAATTAGTTTGTGGACTAAAAAAATGGTTGACTAAATGTAATGTCGAATGGTTAATTAAGAAAGAACGGCATGATATTTTGGGTGTCAATTTAATCGTAGTATTTCTTTTGAGCTTTCACATGGTGCAAAAAAAAATAATCACCAGGGTGTAATAATCTTTGACTTGGGCCACTAACCCAAGAAAAAGATAAAAATGATGACATTAAAAAAAGCACTAGATTATTTTCAAAGAATAGCTTCTGAGACAAGCAACAAGTCTGAAATTAAGGTTTATCAGGAATTCATTCGGATATTGACCAGGTTGGAGGAAAGAGATTTATCAGCCTGTGAAATTGCAGCGATAGAGACTGAATTGAATAGGTTTGATCTAAATTCTTCAAATACTCACAACAAAAGATTTTTTAAAAAGACACTTACTCAATTTGAGAAATATCTCATGGATACTTTTTCCTTAACCACTAAAGGATACTACACCAATAGGGGCATGGTATTGGGAATGATATTCGGATTGCTTTTTGGAGTTGTAAATCTATTTCGTCTTGATGGGTCTATGAGTATTGCACTTGGAATTTCACTAGGTATGTTTATTGGTCTGCTTATAGGACGAAATTTGGATGCGAAAGCTTTATCTTCAGGAAATGCGGTTTAACATTCTGGAATTAAGACCTTAAAAAAGTGAGCAGTGATTTTTACACTTCCTTTATTCAGCCTTATTATGGAATTATCATAAAGATATGCAGGGCATATACGGATACTCAGGAAGATTTTGAAGATTACTATCAAGAGGTTTGCCTGCAAATCTGGAAAAGCAGAAACAATTTCAAAGGGCAATCTGAATGGTCTACATGGGTATATCGGCTTTCGCTGAATGTATGTTTGACTCTGCTGAAGAAAAAGAAAAACAATCATCAGCATTCTACTTCTGATTTAATGACAGAAGAATTAACTGAAGAACCCAGTGCTTTTGCTGATGAACCGCTCGATCAACTTTACAAGGCCATTCGCCAATTGTCAGAAGTTGACAGAGCTGTTATCCTCCTTTATCTGGAAGAGAAATCGTACCAGGAAATTGCTGATATCATTGGCACAAATCCAAACAATATTGGGGTACGCATCAAACGAATTAAAGAACGATTAAAAAAAATATTAGATGGAAAAGACAATTGAAACCATCTGGAAAGAAGGATTCCTAAATGAAGATGCCTTAATCGTACCAAAGGTGAATAACCTCTACGAGAAAAAGTCGCTTCACATTATAGATAAATTCAAAAAGATGTTTCTGAATAACATATGGGGCATTATCATTGTATCTTCTCTTTTATTTATAGGTTCCTACTTTCTAGGAGCGCTCCTGGCTGGAAGCATTTTCTTGATAATGATGCTTTACGTTGCATATACAGCTTTTAATGAACTGAAGAGTTTAGAAAAAATCGATAAAGGACAAAGTAGTTATTTGTTTTTAAAGTCATTTAAAGATTGGATTGACAGTTCTATTGATCGATATGGAAAAATGTACAGGTTCGTTTACCCAATGCTCATTCTTACATTCTATTTTGGAATATGGTTCTCAGATAGCTTAGAATTCATGCGCCAAAAAGTGAGTGAGCATAGCGATCTGTTTTTCGGGCTTCATCCTGGCACTACTGTTTTGGTTGTGACTTTTGCATTATTGATGAGTGTTTTCAGTAAGGCCATTCACCGTAAAGATGTAATGACCATATATGGTGGAATAATGAATAAATTAGATGCATCTCTTGAAGAAATGGAACATTTGAGAGAGTAGGAGCTTATGGTGTAATCTATTGGACTAGAGTCCTGGATTATTTTCCTCACAGGTTGGGGGCAACCTGCGAGAGTGTGAGCTTTATTTATTTAAAAGAAGTAGGGGAAACCTGTGAAAGTTTTGAAGAAGCATAAAATAAATCCATAGCCATGCTAAAAAACAAAGTTATTCCAGCAATCTTATGTTTTTTGATCTTCTTTTTGTGCTTGACTGCTTTGCATGGAAGATCAAAAACCTGTTATGATGTTGGGAATAAGGCGACTATTGATTCCCTGATTCTGGCTTTACCAACCATGGAAACTGATAGCCTGGATTGCTCTGCGGAGGCCTACTGGAAAACAATTGCTTTTGGGTTCGAAGCTCTTCCATCCCTTATTGAAAACCTCGATAATACAACGCCAACCAATATCAGGCATAAGTGTAAAGACGAGAATTTAAATATTGGTGAGGTTGCATATTTTGCTATTAAAGAAATCGCCGAATTCCCAGAGTTTTTAGTTACAAAAATTCGATATGACTTTTTTGTCGATAATGGGTGCTGGGTATTTTATTATGATTTATTTAGTGAAGAATACAAATCATATTATAAGCAGCGAGCGAAAGAATTCTATGATACCAAAAAGTTTAAATACGTCAAGTTTAAGAAATCTCAGATATCTAATTGCCAATTGAAACATGGTATCACTGGGTTTTGGAGATTGAAGAGGTGAGGATTTTAGGAATTCAAATCACTTACTCTGGCAGTGATTAAACTAATACTGCTCATATTGTATTTGATTCCGATAATCATAGAGTGTAAATCTGGTATTGAAAAGAATGATCAAATGGCTCAAATATTTATTAAACGAATTTGGAAAGAGGACTTTTCTGATCAAATTTATTGTGCCAATAGCAGGAGTATTCTTCACCTGGGGATTCCTGGGGCATCTTTACATGACCAACTTCAAGCTTTCCGATTTAACTCAGATTAAAGGACAAATAACTTATATTGACATAGTTCCGGAAAAATCAATTAGTCGATCTGGCAGAATGTATTATCCATTAATGATACGTCTGAACAACGGATCAGAAGTGTACCGACTACATGAGGAATTCAACTTCAGATTTGATGAGCTTATAAACCAAATTAGTGAAGGTGACGTGGTGACTATTTACAAACGTAACAGAAAGCAAGCTTTCCTGACTTGGGGGAAAAGGAATGATATTTTTCAGATTGACCATGGCAATAGCACAATGTTCAGACTTGAGTGGATGTTGAATTATAAGCGGAATCAAATGGGAATTCTCGGAATTTTTGCAACTGTGTGTTGGGTCTCCTATCTACTATATTGGATCCTACGAACCCGAATATGACTGAATTAGCTTAAGAAGCTTAACCATTACGAAACAATGAATAAAAATATTATTATACCAATAATTGCGATTTTAGGGCTTCTTTCTTGTAAACAAGTAAATAGGTCAACACCTGATTTAATTGATACTGAATATGAATACACTGATAATTCGGGTAAGAAATTGATAATACAAAATGGTTTGCCGAAGGGTGGAATGACATATACAGCCCCTAATGGTATGACCTACAGTTATCGAATTTTTTGGACTCAAATAGTTAATGAAACAGACAATCCCTTTGAGCTGTCCATTAAAATTCCTGCTTCTTCATTCGAGCTACAATCCTCATCAGCAGACTCCATTAAAATATATCTTCCACAAGACGAAATGAATATTGATAAGATCTCAATGTCGGATTATGGTCTTACAGATTTAGAGAATGTGCTAGATGATATATTTCTAAAGCACGCCTCATTGCAAAAAACTGTAAATAAGAAGGGAGCAAGTTTTTTTTATGTTGTAATTCTCTTTAGCGAAGATTATGAAGGAGTTGTACGAGCAGGGCTGAGTATAAGGGATGATGAACTTTTTTATAGAGTGAACGATGTGGAAATTAGTTGCGGAGAAAACCCGCTTCTATAAGTCTCTCGCTAGCCCACGTCTGAGTTAAACGGAGACGCGTACTTAACCGAGCCAACTAAGATTATACTAATAGACCAAAATTCTCAGAATAAAAGACTGATGCTGTAGATTATAAATGTTACTAATGCCAAAATAAAATATGACACCAATTCTCCTTTTATCATTGTAGATATTCCCTTAATAATTCTCATAACATTACGAATCTTACAAATTCTAATACGATAAGTATATCAAATAGTTAGAAAACCGCTATTTTAAGTCCTCCGAAGTGCAACTTAAAATCCAAAGAATCACAAAGGTCTCAAGACCTGATCTAATTGCACTTCTCCAATGGAAAGGTTAAATATCACCTCATCATCCATTTCGCATTGATAATATTCCCTCAAAAGTTAATTATATTAACCTTCCTGCTTTTAAGACAAACAAAGATGAAGAAGGAATTAGATTTAGAAAACTGGTCCAGGAAAGAGCACTACGAGTTTTTCTCGAAGTTTGATGAGCCGTTTTTTGGTGTTACTGTTCAGATTGACTGCACGAATGCGTATCAGGAAGCCAAGAAGAATCAGTATTCGTTCTTTCTCTACTACCTGCACAAATCCCTGGCAGCTGCCAATCAAATTACTCCTTTTAGCTACAGAATTATAGATGGCAAAGTCTATGAGTTTGATCAGATAAATGCAGCGCCTACAGTTAATAAACCAGACAATACCTTTGCGTTTTCCTATATGGATTACCATGAAGACTTTAAAGCATTTAGTAATCATGCGAATGAAATCATAGAGAAGGCCAGAAACATTAAAGGACTAGGTCCGGCAACTGATGGTGAAAATGTCATTCATTTTTCAGCACTACCATGGCTAAATTTTACGTCTGTTTCACATGCCCGCCACTTTAATTCAGGTGACAGCTGCCCAAAAATATCCTTTGGTAAAATGCAGATAGTTGGTGACAAAAAAATGATGCCTGTTTCTATTCATGTGCATCATGCTTTGATGGATGGTTATGATGTGGGGATGTTTGTGGATCTGTTTCAGGAATTGATGGATGGGAGTGCAACGTAGAGTTCTGGTGCCCTAAAGGAAGTGCCATCTTTTCATTTGACTTTGGACATTTTTTATCTTTCCATAATTAAAGTCATTAGTCAGAATTCATCAATACATATCATGAAATATATAATCATTGTCCTTTGGTATACTGGGCAAATAACAGTTAATACAAATTAAGAATCAAAACTTACAATTCTAATTCCTAAATGGCATTGAAGTACTGTATTTGCCGTTAAAACAAATCTCTGAACTCAGTGGTAAATTGGTCCGTGATAAGGACTATGAAGCATATTTTTTTACTACCTCTGCTTTTAATCTCAATTACGAGTAGTCAGTCTCAGGATATTCAGGAGATTAAAGATCTTCCTTACACAGGAACGAATAATGAAAAACATAAACTCAATCTTGTGCTACCTGCTGAAGCCAATGCCCCGTTACTGCTCTGGATTCACGGTGGTGCCTGGTCGGGAGGTGATCGGAAGTTTGAGATGCCTTTTGCCAGAAAACTAGCTGAGAAAGGAATTGCTGTGGCTGTAATGAGTTATCGGTTAAGTCCGGCGGAATTCAGAGACCCTCCAAAGCGAGACGGCATAGAACACCCTGAGCATATCAAAGATGTAGCCAGAGCTTTCAAATGGGTACATTCGAACGCTTCCAAATATGGATATGATCAAGAGAAATTGTTCATTAGTGGTTTCTCGGCAGGTGGACATTTATCGGCATTATTTGCAATGGATAAGAGCTACTCTGATGCTGTTGATCTTCCTCAAAATTCTTTAACTGGATGTATTCCAGTCAGTGGCACATTTGATATTGCCCATTATTACGAGGAAATTGAGAATGCTTATGGTAGCACATTTGCCAGGCAGCATGTAAACGGAGTTTTTGGTCCAGCCAGCAATTTTGAGAATGCTTCACCAACGAACTATATCGAAAATCTTGATGTCCCAATGTTGGTTATAACAGATGGTGCCTTGTCATTATATGCAGATCAGTTTAGAAAAGCTTTAGACAATGCGGATAGGGAAGATATCAAGATAAGCTATTACAGGTCATTCAGTCATGATGATTTATATAATGATTTGCTTTTTGAAGACAGTAGTGAAGCCAGAAAAGAGATTGTTGATTTTGTATTAAAGAACTCCGAATCATGAAAACTAGGTTATTGATAATTCTGATCTCTATTAGTTCATTCGCACTCGCACAAAAGAGGGAATCAGCTGTGCTGAATAATGGAGTTGAAACACATTATACGATTTACGGTAATGGTTCAACCACCATGCTAATTATTAATGGGGGACCAGGAATGAACAGTGCGGGGTTTGAATCACTGGCCAAACAGTTTGCAGAGCTCTACAACCTTCAGGTTATTACTTATGATCAAAGAGGCACAGGTAAATCAAAGATTGATAACCCATCCAGCGAAAATGTGTCAATGGAGTTGATGCTTTCCGATATTGAAGCTATTAGAAATCAAGAAGGTATTGAAGCCTGGTCTATGTTTGGACAGTCGTTTGGCGGGATGCTGGCGGCCTATTACTCTTCCAAATTTCCAGAAAGGATTGATAAGCTGATTTTATCCTCATCTGGAGGAATGCGGATTTCAGATTTGTCCAGTGTAAATATCCTGGGTAAACTGACTCAGGTGGAACGGGATTCATTCAATTATTGGAACGGGAAGTTGCAATATGCCACTTCAAATAAGGAGCTACGTTACAAGCGGAACCTGTATATGGCATCTGCTTATTTAGTGGGCGATAAGTATATCCCCACCATTGCAGAAAGGCTTGGGCAGGTCAACATGGAAATGAACGGAATGGTGTTATCTGATATGTACAGAACCGGGTTTGATTGTTCCGAGGATTTGAGAGCCTTTGACAAACCTACTTTGATACTTATTGGTGATGATGATATCGTTTCCCTGGATGTGGCAAAAGAAACCAATGAACTTCTGGCAAACAGTAAATTGATAATAGTGCCATCTAGCGGGCATTATGGGTGGTTGGAGAACCCTGAAGTATATTTTGGAGCCATTACAAGTTTTATGAGAGGCTAATTCTCCTCAAATCCAAACTTATATCCGATTCTAATCACGAACTCTCTACCTTGTCCAGGAAGAGGAGAGTGAAAGCCATCATATGGTTGAATGAAAACAAACTGTTGATCAAAAGCATCAAATACACCCAAGCTACAAGAGAGGCCCTCTGTGAATAAATTTTGATATCTGATATTGAGATTAAATAATGGAACCGCATCAAATTCACTAATGATGGTGTTGTCAGAATCGTCTATTTCGGCAAATCCGTATCTCTTTCCAATAAATGTAAAGGTAGGGTTGATCGTCAGGTCTTTTGTGAGGTGGACACTTCCATATAAATTGAATTTGCTGTTAGGTATGCCCACTACAGTATTCTCTTTACCATCAACCTCGTATAAGCTAACCTGGTTTTTACCACTGGAGGAGTTAAAGTTGTAATTAAAGTTTAAATGACCCCAACTACTTCTAAATCTATACTCTAGCTCTAAACCTCTCGAACCAGACTGATCGAAGTTTTCGTAGATTGTGCCACCATCATAATTATAGATAATTGGGTTTTCAATGGTGATATCAAAGAAGTTGAGATTGATATCCATTTCGTCAGTGATTTTCAACCCAAGTTCTATTTCACCTACATTCGTCCTTTCGGGAGATACTCCAGGATTGGTGATAATATTCTCAATACTTGGTGCCCGGTATGCTCTGTTGTAAAGCGCTTTAACGTGAAAATCTCCAAATATCTTGGTATAAGCGATCCTTGGTGCAAATGCAGAACCATATTGGCTATGGTTCACAAATCGAGTTCCAATGGTCATATTACCCAACTTGGATTGATAGAATAATTCAGCAAAACCACTGACTGTGCTAAAGTCGATTTCATTTTCTCCAAGGAAATAATCAGTTACCTCCGGGTCGTCATCCACCGCAGCTTCTACGAAATACTCCGTTCCTGCGAGAAGATTTAAGTTTTCATTTACCTCAAAATTTCCAATAAGATTACCAATCACCTTTTGTGCTGTCAGATCATAATTGACATCAATAGATCGGTAATAAGACTGAATGCCAGGATCATCACTTTGGACATGCCATGGCTGCTGGTTGATGTAAGTGAATTTGGGTGTTAAACTAATTTTATCACTGAGGTCCCATTTGTACAGTATTTGAGTGTTCAAGCTTGTGAAATCCATTGCTTGTGCAGTATCCACAACTTCTTCGTATACTGCTCGAGAGGTAGTTTCATATTTATCATAAATGGCACGTACCTGCAGGTTCTTATATTTCCACCCCAGATTTACGTTTGCTGGATTAAGGTCTGAGTGATTTGTCATGTCCCTGGAATCCCCGAAGATGTCAGTGAATTCACTATTAGATCTCTGACCACCGCCAAGAAACCATTTCAAAGAAAAATCCATGTCCTCAGTTGCTTTTCCAAAACCAACGCTAAGGTTTCTCCTTGCATAAGTATCGCTCAGCTGCCCATAAATCCCGTTGATTTCAATGCCGTTAATATCACCTCCTGATTTTGTGATTACGTTGATAACCCCCAGTTCAGCAGATCCCCCATAGATACTAGAACCCGGACCTCTGATAACTTCAATTCTCTTTATTTGATGCACATCATAATGATTACCGAACTGAGTAGTAGAATAAAGGATATCATTCATTTCCTGTCCGTCAATCATCAACAATACTTTTCCCTCATGTCCCCAGTTTCCGCGGGCTGCAAGACCGGTTACACCTTGTACGTCCAGGCCAAAGTTTAGACCCGGAATCATCCGCAGCACATCTATTAAATCACGAGCTCCTGAGCTGATGATATCTTCTTCTGAAATGATTGAAATTATACTCGGTGATTCTCTGCTGGTAAGGGCTTTTTGTGATGCCACAGAAACTTTTAATTCCATGAGCTCTTCCAGGCTGAGGTCATAGTAATTCTGCTCATCATTTTCATTCTGTCCAGTTACAGAAGAAATGAATCCCAGAGTTATGAATATGAATAATAGCCCTCTTGTCATATGTAAATAGCTGGTCTTAAATAGATTACCGCTTGTATTACCAACTATTTCAAGTTTCAAATTTTTGAATGTCTTGAATTTGAGATACCTGCCGTATGAATAATTTATATATAAAATGGTAAACGACAAAGATCTCCAAAGATATCAATTCAGTATCAGAAGGCTAATTATGACTATATTGTAAATCAATTAACCATTAAAAATACAATTTGGGCTTAGAGAAAGAAATATCAAAGTTGGTATCTGAAGGAGTAATTTCCAGTCAAGTTGGTGAGGATATTACTAACTATTATAAAAGCAAGGCTAATAAGAAATCGAATCGGTTATTTGTAGTTTTTGGAATATTAGGTGCAGTTCTACTGGGATTGGGTATAATCCTAATCATCGCGCATAATTGGGATAACCTAAGCAGGAGTATTAAAACAACTTTATCATTTGTGCCCTTGGTTATTGGTCAGGTAGCATGTATTCTGGCGATAGTAAAATTTAAAGAAAGCACTACATGGAAAGAGGGTGCTTCGGTATTTTTATTCTTTGCTGTGGGTGCTGCAATTTCTCTGGTAAGTCAAATTTACAATGTGCCAGGTGACTTAGGAGGCTTTTTATTTATATGGATGATTTTATGTCTTCCTCTGGTTTATATTCTGGATTCTTCAATCTCTTCCATTTTATATATAATTGGCATTACATTTTATGGGTGCTATGTCGAGTACTGGTCTAGCATAATAACTATTGGCCCCAAACCTGTTAGCTATTGGTTACTACTTTTAGCCATTCTTCCCCACTATGTAATACTATACAGAAACAGGTCGTCAAGTAATTCTATTCTTTTTCATCACTGGTTGATTCCTTTGTCGGTGATTATCATGTTGGGTAGTGTGGGTAAAGCGGCCGAAGAATATATGTTTATATCTTATTTTAGTTTCTATGGTCTCTTATACCTGGTTGGGCACTTTCATTATTTTGAGACATTACCCAAGATATTTAACGGCTACAAACTGTTGGGCTCCATTGGTATGCTTGTAATGTTATACATCTTAAGTTTTGGATGGTATTGGGAAGAACTTGGTAGTGTGGCATGGAGTAGCAGTACTTTGGTTTCAATCAATTTTTGGTTATCAATAGTAGTTTCTGTTTTGACAATAGCCCTTTTGGTTTATCATCGTTTTCTAAGAGGAGATAAGAAGATATCTTCTCTGGAGGGTTCCATAATTTTAGTTTTTGTGATGTCTTTAATTGGTGTTTTGGGTGTCGCAGCTCAGATCCTTGTCAACATTATGGTGCTCACTGTCGCAATACTAAAAATAGTTGAAGGTGTGAGGAATGATCAACTGGGAACTCTGAATTATGGCATACTTATAACTGCTATTCTGGTGACCTGTAGGTTCTTTGATGAAGAGCTTTCATTCATTATTCGGGGTACCTTATTTATTCTTGTAGGAGTAGGTTTTTTTGCTTCCAATTATATGTTATTAAAGAGAAGGAGGTCCGCCAATGAATAAATGGATAAGATTAGGATTTTTCCTGTTAGTAGCAGCAGCCCAACTGTATATTACTTTTGATGTAATTACTACCAAGGAAGAGGTACTGGATAGAGGCAATGCCTATAAGTTTAATGTAGCTCCAGTTGATCCAAATGATCCTTTTCGTGGTAAATATGTTACTCTAAGGTTTAGAGATAATGCTGTTCGTGTAGATTATGTTGAAGAATGGACTAAAGGAGATCCCATTTATGTTCAAGTTGAGAATGACGAAAATGGGATTGCTCGGTTAGGGTATGGTACCAAATATGCTGTAGAAAATGGAAAGGATTTCTTTGTAGCCACCTATAGAGGTAAACTAAACGAGGATTCAGTGTACATAGATTATCCATTTACAAGATTTTATATGGAAGAATCTAAAGCGCCGATAGCTGAATCTATATATTGGAAAAGTGTCATTAACGCTAATATTGAGGCATATGGGGTTGTGAAGATACTACATGGTGAAGCAGTTTTAGAAGATATTATTATAGATAACAGATCCATCCTGGACTTGGTAGAAGAGGAGCAGAAAGAAACACTCTCGCCATCTAATTAACCAGATTAATGTTTTTATTGCAAATACCGGGATTAGGGTATTGATTAAGTGATTTCAGATGTTGAAATTAGAGCCAAAATCAACAAAAATGGAAGGCGCTGCACTTATTAAGAAAGAAGCCCGGTATGGTTTACCGGAAGCTGATCAAATCTTATTCAATCGAAACTACACGGTAGGTTACTCTTATTATTTCCGACAAGCTAAATGGGCCCTGGAAGTCATAGATCGCGATAAGGTCATTGAAAGGCAAGATAATTTTAGGTCGGATTACAGAATACCTCCTGCATTCAGGCCAGACCTGGAGGATTACAAGGGTTCTGGGTATCACAGAGGGCACTTGGTGGCAAGTGCCAACCAGAGGGAATTACAAGCTAATAATAGTGAAACTTTTTTGCTAAGCAACATGTCTCCACAAGCTCCCGGCTTTAATACCGGTATATGGAAAGATCTTGAGGAGGAAGTAAGAAGACTGGATAAGTTTCCGTCTGTTTTGGAAACCTACGTAATTTGTGGACCATTATTCGATTTTAGTAAACCAGTAAAAGAGATTGGTAAGGGGACACGGAATAAAGTCACCATTCCAGTACCTACACATTACTTCAAATCGATTTTGGTAGAGAGAAAATCAGGGACTGTGGATATTTGGTCATTTATGTTTCCTAATGAGAAGACTACCAAAAGTCTGGAGGAGTTTTCCGTTTCAACATCTACGATTGAGCGATTTGCCGGGGTAGTCATTTGGGGTAATCTGGTTGGAGATAAAGTGGAGAGGAAAAAGAATGCCAAGAAGAAGTTGTGGTGATAAAATAAAAATGCCAGGCCTTTGAGACCTGGCATACACACCAACCTTTAGAACCTAAAGGCCACTCGATAACCCAACCACATTTTCACGTTGCTATCATTCACTTTCTTATCATAGAAATTGTCATTTCCTATGTTGACCAGCGGGTTATCTGCAGGGTCGTCTTTAGAATTTTCTACAAATACATTTAATACAGGTCCGGCATTTACCGATAAATAATCATTGATCTTATAGCCCACATTCACATTGAACTTGCTCAATGAATAATCGCCATCCAGGTTTTGATTATCCGTAAGCTGTAACCAACTCGTAGTGGCTTCTACATTGGTATATATCTTTGATTTAATATCGAATTGTGTACCGAATCCAGCTCCAATACTCCAGAAAGCTTCATCCTGTGGTTTGATACCAACAGTCCATATGCTGTAGAACCTTTCGGTTCCACCTCGGAAACTGAAGTTAAAATCCATTACATCCTCATGCGAAACTTCAAATTTGTGCATTCCTGTTCTCACAAAGTTGAACAAACCAATCACAGCACCACGTTCTACTGAATCTGCAATGTTCACTACTCCAATTTGAAGTCCTTTTACTCTTGGCGCAAAGTTGATCAGTCCAGAAACCTGAGCTCCATCAATTTCTTTGGTTGAAATATTTAGAAGACCTGCAGCTTGAATCCCTTTCACGCTACCGGCATAATTCGCCAAACCAGCTATTTGACCACCTCCCAATGAATCAACAGACGCATTTACCAATCCAGCAGCCTGTACTCCATTAACGCCATTTGAATAGTTGGCTAAACCTGATAGTTGTCCACCTCGTGTATGCCCCACTGTAGCATTGGCCATCCCTGACATTTGTGCTCCCTGGGAGTTCCCAACTGTAACATTTGTTAGCCCAGCCATTTGAGCTCCCTTAAATTCTCCAATGGTAACATTTGCTAAACCAGCCATTTGAGCTCCTGTAGCATCATTACCTACAACATTGACAAGTCCACTTAGCTGAGCACCTTTTAAGTCATTGTGAATAATGTTGATAAGGCTACCCATCTCAACACCGTGAACGCTGTATACATAGCCTCCTAGAATATTTAAAGAGACATTGGTAGCTACCAATCTTGATTGAATTCCTGCTGTTCCAAATCCTGGTATAAAAGATATTTGTGCAGGCATGTAAGTTGGTTCCTTTACCGGCTTTTCATCCTGGGCTTGAGTTGTCCCAATGATAAGAAGTAAAGCTGTAGCAAGTGAAAGTAATCTAGTTTTCATAATTGACCTTTTTGTTTGTTTTCAGTCCTATGGAAACTAAGTTTGGATTTACCCCCACTAGGGATTTATATTTTTTTAAATGAGAATTCTGTCAAGAGATATAATTGTGGCTTTTTACATGAAAATACCACCACCAATGGTTGGAGAAGCCTTCTTTTTGATAGGATTAATAGTATCTGTATTCAACTTGCCAAATGAAGTAGGATTCATAGGACTTCTACTTGCAGTTATAGGAGCAATCATTATATACAGAAAAATCAAGATTTTTAAATACGGTCTTTATGTGATGAAACATGGAAAAAAAACAGAGGCAACTGTTTCAAATATCACAAATATCGATTATTCTGATTCTAACTGGAGCAGAGAATTCACATTGAAATATGAAGCCAGTGGAAAGACTTTGAGCTATAGATTTAGTACCAATTCTGATCATAGGACAATGGCAAAAGGTCAGAAATTTCCAATATTCTATCTGCCATCAAATCCAAAACTAGTTTTTCTACCTAAAAGGTATCATCTATACATATAAGTGTTTAGCCATTTATTTTAAATCCTCAAAGACTTTGGTGCTTACCCAATATATATTTCCATTACTAGTATAGAAGAAATATTTCTTGTCGTAGCTAACATATGGACATAGCTCATGACCGGTTGTATTGATGACATTACCCATGTTTTTGGATTTAGTCCAATCGCCTTCCGGAGTTTTGAAACTGATATATAGGTCCCCTTCGCCTAAACCATCAGGCCTGCTTGCTGCAAAAATGATATAGGATTCATCTGGGTCAATGAACACATCAGCTTCGTAGTATTCTGTGTTAATGGAGTCATTAAGTCTTTCAGGCTTTTGAAATTTCCCATTTTTGTACTTTGCAGAATAAACATCAAAATCGTTTCCTCGATTATCGGGAGCATTTTTATTTGATGAGAAGTACATTGTGCCATCATTGGTGAAAGAGATGTAGTATTCATTCCGGTTAGTGTTGATATTGGTGCCAGCATTGATTGGTTCCGACCATCCATTGTTGGTTTTCTCAGCATACCAGATGTCGTAATCTTTCAAGTCTCCTTTACCATCCATTGCTCTTTTGGAAATGAAATACAATCTCTGCTCATCTGGAGAAAGAAATGGGTCGTTGTAACCATATTTTTCATGTACAAAAATTGTCTCAGGTTCACTCCAAGCATCACCATCAAGTTTGCAATACCTAATTTCTGATTTTCCTTTCACATTAGCAGCGTAGAAGAATTCGGTTACGTCTTTATTGAACACTGATCCGAATTGAAATTCAGTTTGTTTAGAAACTATGTTGGGTGCAAAAATCTCTGCTTTAGTACCGGGAGGTTTTTGGTTTAGATACTTGTTATTGTCTTGCGCGAAAGTAAATTGAGCCACTAGTAAAAGCTCTGCCAGAATTGGGATTAGTGATTTCATGTTGGTAATTCCTCAAAAAAAGTGCCATGTCATGAAAACTGTTAATAGGTATAGTAAGAGGTGGTTTGGTTATTTTCGGATGTCCGGTTTTGGGTAGTGTTGCGTTCGGAATTATTGCATTACAAAATGGTCCTCTCAATAAACCAAAACAAGCCAACCAAAGCAATCATTACTGAAGCTGGAATTTGAACCCATAATCGATACCAACTTTTCTTTCTGATGAACCAAAAAATTGCGGCAGCTGAAAACAAGACGATTAATTGGCCTAGTTCTACTCCGATGTTGAAAGCCAATAATGTAGGAACCAATCCATTTTCAGGCAATCCGTATTCATTTAATACAGCTGCGAAACCTAACCCATGTAATAAGCCAAAGCTGAAGACGATAAGCGGTCGCCATTTGTTGGTTTCCTTAAAAAAGCAGTTTTCTATTGCCACATAAATGATAGAGAAAGCTATCAATGGTTCGACTATGTTTCCAGGAGCCTGGATTATACCTAATGCAGCAAGAGCTAAAGTTACGGTGTGAGCAAGCGTAAAAGAAGTGACTTGCCAAAGCAAAGAACCGATGATTAGGCTTGAAAAGAATAATCCTAATACAAAAAGTATGTGATCCAGTCCTTTAGGGATAATATGTTCGATTCCTGCTTTGATGAATAACAGAAACCTTTGCTGCCAGGACATAGCTGCTAAACGACGCATCCTTTGCCTTTTTAAGGCAGCTTCGTACTCAGCAGTCATTTGCTGGTCTTGCATAGAAAGCTGACCTTGTTCTATTTCTGAAATTATTAGTTCATCCTCAGGATGAGAGAAAGCAGAGAAGCCAAGGATCAGGAAGATGCAGAAAAGCAATGTTTTTGGAAGCGACATATAATTGGCTATCAAAAAATACAGCCCGGATTGCCCCGGGCTGTATTATGGGATTAATTCTATTGTCTCTAATCTGAGGAACCATCAAGTCCTCTTACTTTCAGTAACGCATCAATCTCTGGTTGACGTCCGCGAAACTGTGTGTATAAATCCATTGCTTCTTCAGTGGAGCCCTTTTCATAAACATGAGTTCTAAGCTTTGCTGCTAATTCAGGATCAAATACATCTCCGGCTTCTTTAAATGCTTCAAAGCCATCTGAATCCAGTACTGCTGAGTGCACATAGCTGTAATAACCTGATGCATAACCTCCAGCGAAAATATGTGAGAAATAAGTACTTCTGTATCGAGGAGCTATTTCATCAATTAAACCTATTTTCTTGAGAGAAGCTTCTTCAAACGCATCCGCATCTTTTAGGTCTTCATCTGCTTTAACGGTATGCCAATCCATATCAAGTAGAGACGCTGCAAGGTATTCCGTATTCTCAAATCCTTGATTGAATTTGGATGCCTTTAAAAGCTTGTTTATCAATTCATCAGGAATTACTTCTCCAGTTTGATAGTGCTTTGCGAATGATTTCAGTATTTCTGGCTCACTTGCCCAGTGCTCCAAAATTTGTGCTGGAAACTCCGTGAAGTCACGTGGACCAGATGTTCCTGACATGCTACCATACGTGACATTAGTTAAAATCCCGTGCATGGCATGTCCAAACTCATGAAATAATGTAGTAACATTTTCAAAGCTCAAAAGAGCAGGATTGTCACCAACAGGAGCTGGGAAATTGCATACATTTACTACAATTGGTCGCTCTCTTCCATCCAGGTTTGATTGCCCTTTAAAGCTACTCATCCATGCGCCTCCACGCTTGTTGGAACGAGTGAAGTAATCTCCAATGAATATCCCAAGATGACTTCCATCTTTATCCTTCACTTCCCAAACACGAGCATCAGGATGGTACACATTGATATCATATAATTCTGTAAAGGTCAGACCCCACAGTTTGTTTGTTGTTTCAAATACCCCGTTTAGGACGTTATCCAGGGATAAGTATGGTTTTATGGCTGCTTCATCCAGGTCGTATTTCGCTTTACGAACTTTCTCTGCATATTGCCACCAGTCCCAACCAGCTAGTTTGAATTCGTGACCTTCCATGTCAACTACTGCCTGCATATCCGCAACTTCCGCTTTTGCTCTTGCCAATGCTGGTTCCCATAATTTGGTCAAAAGGCCATAAACCTCATCAGGAGACTTTAGCATTCTCTCTTCCAAAACAAAGTGAGCATGTGTTTCATAACCCATCAACTGGGCACGTTCTGCTCGTAGTTTTGCTAATTTCGCGGCTACTTGTTTGTTATCAGTTTCATTATTGTTATCACCTCTCTGAACATAAGATTTGTATAATTTTTCCCGTAAATCCCTTCTGTTAGATTCCGTTAAGAAAGGATACATGCTACTACGGTGTGGGGTAAATACGTATTTATCTTTGTATTTTGCTTTTTCTTCTTCCGTCTCTGCTTTATCCATCTTTTGAGCAGCTGTTTCAGCCGCAGCGGCAATTGTACCTTCCGACAATCCATCCAGGTCTTCCTCTTCCAGGATGAGTTCAAAACCATTAGTTTCAGCCAAAAGGTTTTGACCAAATGCTGTTGTTAGTTCTGAAACCTGAGAATTGATTTCTGTAATTTTTGCTTTTTGCTCTTCATTCAAGAGAGCTCCACTTCTAACAAAAGACTTGCGCGTGTCTGCCAATAGCTTTTGTTGCTCGCTAGTAAGATCAAGAGTTTCCCGAGCTTGCCAAATAGCTTCAACTCGTTTGAATAGACCTTCATTAAGTCTGATCTTGTCGCTATGGGCAGAGACAATTGGGCTTAATTCACGCTGCAATTCCTGAATTTTTGGATTGGTATTTGAACCAGTCATGTTGTAGAATACACGAGATACTTTTGTTAGTAATCTTCCAGCCCTTTCTAATTCCTCAAGAGTATTGGCAAAAGTTGGGTCTTCAGGGTTATTGACGATTGCGTCAATTTCTGACAGGTTCTCTTCCATACCTTTTTCGAATGCCGGCATGTAGTGTTCATTCTTGATCTTATCGAATGGAGGAATACCAAATGGAGTATCCCATTCCTGAAAAAATGGGTTTTCTGAAGATTGCATTTCAGTTTGTTCCTGTTGTGTTTGACAAGCACCTAAAAGCACTATCGTAACGATAAAAAGTAGTTTTTTCATTCTAGGTTAATTTATGACAAAGCGAATATATTGTTGTGATTTCACTTAACCCAGAAGTCTTACATGGTTGGTATTAATACGCTGTTAGTTAGTGGATAAGGTATTTATATAAGGTTTACATAAGACAATCCTAATTTATTGGTTTTGAGATTTATGTTTATTGGTAATACTTCTAATAACGTTCCTTTTGAAAGAGCTAAGAAACCACACCAATATTCCAATTGACAGTAGGATTGCAAGAATTGAATAAGCAGGATTTAGCCAATTAGCCCAAAGGTTTAATATTCCAAAATAAAATATTAAGCTTGAAAAGAAGCTTACACCACTTGACATGATTCCCAATATATCACCCAGTGTAGAGGATAGTATGGAAAGCAAGAATATATAAACTTCAAAGACCAGTGACTTTAATATGTATTTGATTTCAAGTATCCGTTCAGAAGCGGTCTTAGTTAATTTTAGTTTTCCACTATTAGGATTTGAATCAATTCTTTCAATGATACTTTGGATCTTGGCATCAGTCTTTCTGGTACTCTTTGCATTTTGATATCTAATTCTAAGTCTATAGCTCTTGAGAATCGCATAGGCAGTATTAATGTCCTTGGTTCTTTCCTCTCCCAACTTGTGAGCTAAAGCATATTCAATGGCAATAGAATAAGCAATTCGCACAAGGGGTTTTGAAGTCAGTTGGTCTATGCCCAAAATTTGATAGTAGTCCTTCATCAATCTTCAATTTAAGAATCTTTTGAAATGATGAATAAATGATTTGACTGTTTTTAGGCTCAATAATAGCTACGGGAATAAAAGAATATGCATAGGTGATATCCATCTAAATGGATACCACCTATGCATTATTTTAATTCAATACCTGCTGTGCCGCGAAATTCACATCAAACCATGATCCTCCGTTAAGACAATCTACTCCATGTGATTGTAGGAATTGGTTGGCCTGTCCACTTCTTCCTCCACTGGCGCAGCATAATACTACTTTTCCATCGATCGACTTCAGTTCTTCAAGCCTTTCAGGAATTTCATTCAAAGGAATGTTCTTTGATCCAGCAACATTTCCTGTCATGAATTCCATTGGAGTTCTTACATCAATGATGGTAGCTCCGTTTTTTATTGCTTTTTCTAATTCATTCATATCTTGAAAATTTGGATATGTGCAAATCTTCGAATTTTATAGAACACTTTTGGTAACAACTGTTACACATCACTAAAGCATAGTTTCTGGTTCCTTATAATCAGTGATTTTCACACAGGATTTCTGGATTTCCTTGAACCCACCTTCTACATTCACCAGATTTTTGAATCCATTTGCTTTGAGTATTGAAGCGGCAATTACAGATCTATAACCACCTTGACAATGTACATAGTACTTCTTATTTGAATCTAATTGATCAAGGTTTTTATGAATGAAATCAAGAGGAAAATTGACCACTCCTTCCACATGCTGGGAGTAATATTCAGAAGCTTTTCTCACATCCAGGACATTCAGAACTTCTGTATCGTACATACCTACGAAATCATTTGCTCCGATGGATCGGATAGAAGTTGTTTTGAAATTAGCTTTGTTCCAAGCCTCAATTCCACCTTCCAGGTACCCAAGTGTATTATCATAACCGACTCTTGCAAGTCTTGTAACTACTTCTTCTTCTCGTCCTTCATCTGCAACAAATACGATTGGTTGAGTCAACTCAGTAATTAATGCCCCGGCCCATGGAGCGAAATTATCATCAATTCCTATCCATAAGGATCCAGGGATATGGGATTTGAGGAAATCTTTGGAAGGTCTTGTGTCGAGAATTAGTGCCTCATTTCTGTTGACGACATCTTGAAACTGATTTGGATCCAATGGTAGAATTCCATTTTTCAGAACTTCATCGATACTCCCGTAACCCATTTTATTCATCACCGCATTTTTAGGAAAGTACTGCGGTGGTTCTACTAGTCCATCTGTTACCTGTTTAATGAAATCTTCTTTGGAAAGGTCCGCTTTCAAGGCATAATTGAACAGCTTTTGATTACCGAGTGTATCGAAGGTTTCCTTACTCATATTTTTACCACATGCTGAACCTGCTCCGTGACCAGGGTAAACCAATATATCATTTCCAAGAGGCATGATTTTATTTCTTAATGAATCATATAAATGCCCCGCAAGGTCTTCTCGGGAGAGATCGGTTTTAACTGCTAAATCTGGACGACCTACATCACCGATGAATAATGTGTCTCCTGTGAAGAGTGCGTGATCATTACCGTTTTCATCAATTAATAAGAATGTTGATGATTCCATGGTATGACCTGGTGTATGAAGAACTTTTATTGTGATATTTCCCACTTTCAATTCTTCTCCATCCTTAGCTACATGTGCTTCGAAATTTGGTTCTGCTGTTGGACCATACACTATCGTTGCTCCTGTCTTTTTAGCTAAGTCCAAATGTCCAGACACAAAATCAGCGTGAAAATGAGTTTCCAGGACGAATTTTATATTAGCATTATTGGCTTCAGCTTTTTCAATATATGGAGCTACTTCTCTTAAAGGATCTACAATTGCTACTTCACCATTTGATTCGATGTAATACGCCGCTTCAGCAAGGCAACCAGTATAAATTTGTTCTATTTTCATTTTAATATTTTTTGATTCTTTGGATGCCTCAAAATACGGGAGTAACTATTTGTATTTCTGTTACTTATGTTACATAGTGAGTATGATTTATATCATTTTTTGAGCTGCTGAAAATCAGGATTTTTTTGAATAGTTGAAATTTTTTCATTTAATGAGTCAGGTTTTTGAAAACTGGTCCGTCTAGAAGCAAATAATCACGAATGGAGGATCTGCAATTTCGCAATCAGGTATATAGTAAGGCAGATAAATTGTATCGAATAGCGCTTCGTATTTTGGGTAATACAGAAGATGCCGAAGATGCATTGTCGTTTGTCATGACTAAAGCGTGGGAGAACCGAAAGTCTTTGTCCAAGTATGAGAGCATTGAAGCAGTATTGGTTCAGACCATTAAGAATCACTCCATTGATCAGTTGAGGAAAAGCAAGAGGTTAAGGGAATTCCACTCTGAAGAGACTTCTATTGCGAAGAATCAAGGAGATTCTAAACATAAATCCAAACATGAAATATTACAGGAAATAATCAACCAGCTTCCTGAAAAGCAGAGAATCATTATTCACTTAAGAATGGTGGAGGGTTACAGTATGCAACAGATTGCAGAGATCATGGATGAGAAGGTAAATACCATAGAAGCAAATGTTTCAAGAGCCAGAAAAAAGATAAGAGAAGGTTATGAAAAGAGATATCAAAGAAATTAGGAGCCTTTTTGATAAGTACCTTGAAGGCAAAACCTCATTGGAGGAAGAAGAAGTACTGCGGGCATTTCTTGAAAGTGATGACGTGCCTGAAGATTTGATTTCTTACAAGGAAGAATTCTTGCATTACGAGGAATTTGGAGAGATTCAAGCCCCTGAAATTTCCTATAAAAATGAAGAGGTCAGAGTCATTAAGCCTTGGTGGCAAGAGGTTGTTAGATATGCAGCAGTTTTTTTAATTGCATCTATCTCATTCAGTATTGGATACTTTTTGAATAATGATAACAACGACCTCACCTCGGAGGTAGCACTGCTTAGCTCTGAGATTAAGACTCTCAAGGAAACTACGGTTCAGGTATTGTTGGAATCAGAAGAGTCCCATCAGAAAATCCAGGCAATGGTATTAGCCACACAACTTGCTGAACCATCTGACCAATTGATGAAGCAGGTGGCCAGAGTTTATGAAGTGGACAGCAATCCGATCGTCAAAAATGTAGCCTTGGAATTTCTTATTTCAAAGAAGCAGACGGAACGCATCAAGAATCTTTTATTGGCTTCAATTATATCTGATGATGACCCATTTATTAAAATGGAGGCAATTCGGGTCCTATCTGAATTTAATGATGCGCAAGTAAATGATCACCTGCAAAAGCTTTTAGAGAATACCGATTTGGACAGTATCATAAGAACAGAAATTGAGAAAATACATTCATCACAAAATCTAAAGAACTTATGAAATCATTATTAGGCTTATGTTTTACTCTGATTGCAGGATTGGCTATTGCTCAACCTCAGGATGCTTTTGAAATAGAAATCAAAGAAGGATTAGATATTGAAATCAGGCAGAGCTATACCGATTTTGAAGTTATTGGGATAGAGGGAAATAAAGCTTTTATTGAGTTATATAAAGGTTTAACCAAATCGAAATACTCTTCACCGCCAGTAAGATATGATGTTGATGATAACCAAATTATTATTACTCACAGTAAAGCATGGACTAAGAATCATTTCATGAAGATATGGGTTCCAAAAACCAGTCATATCAGGATCAGTTCTCCTTTTGCATCAAAAATTTCTGTTTCTTCGATAGAATCAGGTTTGGTCATCAAGTCCAGCGATGCAGATATTGAATGTGTTAATGTCTCCGGAGATATTGATATTAATACATTTAAAGGAGATATCTCTGTTGAGAACCTTTTAGGGTCCCCGATTCTGAGTACAAATAATGGAGATATTGATTTATCATTTAAAAATCTCCCAGAGAATTATCCCAATATCATATCTTCCATGTATGGGAATATTGCTGTGTTATTAAATCAATCCGACAAAGTTTCACTGCGGCTCAAAATGGTTAACAACTTTGATAAGATTAAAACGGATTTCAGATTAGGAAGCATGGATCCAAAGACTTTTCCTCTTTATCAGGAAGGAAATTATAATTACTATAGAACTATAAACGGTGGTGGAGTCCCGCTATTTATTAAAACCTTTCAGGGTAAAGTAGAATTAAAGAAAAAAGAGTAGTATGATGTCAGGAAAGTGATTTTTAAGTCGTCTTGCCTATAAAAAACGAAATGAAAAGACTCAAAATCACACTACTAATTCTATTCATCACACAATTCACATTTGCTCAACAATCTAAAAAACAACAGCAAAAATGGAAGGAAGATATCAGTCATGTTTATTCTCAATTACAGGAAAGACATGTTGACTTGTACCACACATCTTCTAAGGAAAAACTTGATGAAACCTATCAAGACCTGATTTCAGATTTACCTTCTTTAACAGATCAGCAGATTCTTACCAGGCTTGCCCAGTTTGTTGCCTTAGTAGGGGATGGACATACAGGTTTTGTTGCTGGAAATCAGAAGAAACTTTGGTTCAAATTTCTTCCTGTAAAGCTCTGGTATTTTGGAGATGACCCTTATGTATATTCAGCCACTAATCAGTTCAAAACACTTTTAGGTAAGAAACTGATATCAATAAATGGAATGCCGGTAGATAGGGTTAATGAGCTGGTATATAGTACAATTGGTGCCGACAATGATATGGAAAAGAAGTATACCACCTCATTTGACATGACCAGACCAGATTTGTTACAAGCATTGGGTGTGATTGAATCCATGGATGAAATAATCTTCAAATTTGACGATGGGTCTAGGATCCAACTACCGCACTTAGCTCTAAAAAAATGGAGAGATGCCGAATGGATTACACTCAATGGAATTTATGATAATGGTAAATCTCCAAGTCAAAGATTGAGCTTTCATTTTGCCTCTGATTTAACGCTTCCTCATTTGGTAAATAGGGAATACTACTGGTATGAAGTGCTGAAGGATGAAGAAACAATTTTTCTGCAGTACAATAATTGCTGGGACCAAAAGAATCGCCCAAGCTTCACTGAGCTTACTACTCAGATGTTAAAGGAAATGGATGAGAAAGGAATCCAAAAGCTAATCATTGACCTACGTCAGAACTCTGGAGGTGAACCGAAAATTGCAGAGAAGTTTATTGAAGAGTTGAAAACAAGAGAGCAGTTATTGAAGTCAGGTAACGTTTATGTTTTGGTTGGTAGAAGAACATTTTCAGCAGCACTCACCAATGCAGCTCAGTTGCGGAAAATTGGAGCTATCACAGTTGGAGAACCGCCAAGAGGTAAACCCAATAATCCAAGTGAAGGCAGAGATATAACGACTCCTAATAAAAAGCTTTGGGTATCGGTTTCAACTCAAATGGTAATTAGAGATGAGGGCTTGGGTGAAGCTAAGTATCTTCCGATAGATCATTCGATTGAACAGTCTCCAGGTGATTTATCTAAAGGTTTGGATACTGTATTTGACTGGGTTATGGATAGGAATAATGAAATAAGTGAATTATAAAAGTTGAAGTACACCCTTGAACAAGGGTGTACATTCCTTCTTAGTTTTTGGTTAACGTATAATTCACTCCGAGCAACAACATCGAAGTTGTCATCTCATAAGAAACTTCACTTCCCGGAATGGCTCCATATGGCGGTGCTATCTCGATCAAGCCAGGATTCAATATTGCGCCAGAGGTTGCACCATCGCTCATTCCTCTGTGATAACCTGCGTCTATTGATAAATTGTCGGTTGCCACGAAACTAAGCCCTAACTGAAATGCATTCTTGATTACTGCTGTAGCAGGAACGCTAAAGAAAGCCACATCTTCAGTAATAGGAGCTGATCCATATGTATATCCAATTCTTAAAGGTAATTTTTCAATTCCTTTATATTGAAGGCCCGCTGCTATAACTGATACATTTTCCCAGCCAAAACCTTGAACTGAGGCTGTTTGTGTCCAGCCAGCTTCAGAAAAGCCATCAGTATTTTCATAATCAATCATTCTGTAGTCGACTGCCAAATCAAAATTCTCGAGTGAATACCCTACACCAAAACTGAAAATCGCTGGGAAATCCATATTGAATGTACTAACGGCAGTTGAATTATCCAGATAGGTATTGTCAAATTCAAAATCGCTGAAGAATTGAGTGGATTTGTAGGAGGCTCCTAGTTTGAGGCCTGTTTGAGAATCAAAGAATATCCCGACTTGTCCTCCAAATCCCGTGGTTCCGGTTTCATCGGTGGATGGATATCCGGCGGTTGTTGGGTTAGCGGTTGGATTAGGCATGAGCATGAGGCTGGCATAATTGAATGTTGGTGATAATCCAATTGATAATTTATCAGACAACTGATAAGCCCAGGTAAACCCAACTTGCATCAGAAAGTACTCCGACTCTATTCGCCCAAATCCACCCATATTTTGCGGGAAGTTGACTGGGTTTGTACTACTCTCTGGAAACGTTACACCGAATCCGGCCACAGCAAATGCAGAAGCTCCAAACGTATGTTTGCTCTCCGGTTTACTCCAGACAAATGCCAGGGAAGGTAACGGAGAAAGACCTCTGTCATCTTCAGTGGTGCCACTTACAAATGTACCGGTTGGCTGTCCAAATCCATCTAGAACTGGAACTGTTGAAGAGACTTCCGGAGAAGAAAAAAGTAGACCTATATCTACTCGAAATTGATTTTCATTGAATGCTGAAATGGATGCTGGGTTCCATTGTAATGCACCTGAGATGTCCACCGGTTGGCCTGTACTTGCCCCACCCATGGTCATGTTGGACGCTCCGACTCCCTGCATCATGTGACCTGTTTGGGCCAGGCATGTTGTGGAGACAGTTAGAAAGAAAAACTGAATAAAATGCGTAATAGTTTTCATTAGATATGTGATTTAATTGGCAGCATTGCACGCAACAAACCACTAGAAAAAGCATAGGAGATTGCGTAATCAATGTAACTGCTGATTGAACATTTATTTAAAGAATACTTATGACTTAAGCCGACCAATCATAATTACTCCTGCTATCATCTGTACCGACCTTCTGATAGACCTGGAATTAGCTGTTCGTCAGTAATAAGGTAGTAAAATTTTGTGGGAATTTTGAGTTTTGAGTTTTGAATTTTGAGTTGGGGCTGAAAGATTAAAGATCGAAAAATCAGATAATATACTGTAATGGAATAGGTTGCAAAAGAAAACCACCTTACTTGGTGGCTCCTTTTGAAATAATTACACAAGTCTAATAATGCAGGTACTATTAATTCCTATTTTGATTTTTGACAATTTTCCTAATTCCGTAAATAGCACCACCAGCAAGGAGGATTCCCAACCCTCCATCGATTGGAGTAGCTGGGGGTGCCCCCTGTGCCATAGCTGAAAATGAAATAATTACAAGTACTATTGATAATATATATTTAGTATTCATGATTACGATCTTTAATTAGTGAATTACAATTTTAGAAGTAGTGGCGCCCTCAGAAACAAGATATATTCCTGGACTTAGTTTGCTGGCATCTATAACACCAGACTTTTTCATTTTTTGTACGATTCTTAATCTACCATTCATGTCATAGACTCTTATATCAGTTTCGGACTCAGAGTTTCGGATAACATGTATAGATTTTTTACTAGCGTAAATATTGGTATGAAGAGTAGTAACACCCAGGATTATTGCTGATTCGGTCGGGATTAAGCTAAATCTCTCCCTAATTTCACCAGCTTCCTTTGTGGAAAAAGTATAAGATTCCTCACTTAGGTTTATAATTTCTCCAGTGAAATCATCTTTTAGGAATACCTGCTCATCACCTTCCATTTCAATAAAATAATCACCAGAAGTTTCAATATTGAGTCCAAGTGAGACAACATCCCAATCCATGGGTTGTGCTTGAATTGCAAGTAATTGATCAGCTTTTAAGGTATAGATCAAATTATCGGCGCTAGCATCAAACACTGGCGCGTCATAAGCTCGAATAGTTTTGGTGGAAGAAGCGTCTTCTTTCCAAGCTAAAACAGTTTGTTTAAATAAACCTTCATCATTTCTAAGGTTAATTCTTACCAATGGGGTGGGTTCATTTCTGAAGAAGTTCCCATCAAGGTTTTTATCGGTAAGTCTCATACCTTCTGAGAATGTTATGTTGGTATTTGAGGCCGAGCTAAGTTTGACAAAAAATGCTTGGGCACTTCCCACAGCAGTATTATATCTGGTGTGACCACCAGCTGGAGTACTATTTGTTGCCCCTATTCCGTTTGCTACCACATAATCAGCATCTGTACCTCTCTGAGTATCAGATCCATTATCATCCCATAGATAGATTGCACCAGCAATATTTGTATTTGCAGTTAAGAATGCCGCTACATCTATTGCTGCCGGATACGGATTAGATACTAGATTGAACCCTTCGTGCGTACCGTCATCATTTGTATATGTACCGGAGTAAACAATCGTCCCGACATTTGGCTTACCGGTAAAAGATATTTCCAACTGATTAGCCTGTGTATATCCTCTACCGGGTATTAGTACCTCGGAAGATGCGTCAACCCATTTCTCCAAACCTAGGGATCCGGAATTGAAAGGTTGAGTTTCATCATATTGATACACATGTTGACCAAGGTTTGATCCTACAATACCCAAGTCTTGTTGTATAGGAGTACCGACCATAGAATATTTTCCATCCCCATATCTGGTATTCCTCTTGATGACCATATCGTTTCCGTTAAATGAAGATCCATTGTAGGATAAAAAGGAGCCCCCTGAAAACACTTCTATAGTCCCATTGTTTTCTATGTTTCCTTTAATATCCATGAAGAAACCATCTTCAACCTCCAGCAATGCTCCTGATTTCAGAAATAAGTCTTTAGCGGTTATAGAACCTGATGCACCAGTGGCATAACTATTGAGAAAGACTGCATTTTGAGTTTCACTTGGTCCGGTACCGTTTGACCATGATGTTTCTTCCCAACAAACTCCATCGTAGACTGTCAGGTCCAGTGTAACCATGCTATCACAACCAAAACTATTCGTGAAGAATCCGGCATATAAACCTGAAGTAGTTCTACTCTCTCCATCAAACATGTACGCCTCACATGTTTCAACTACTTCATAAACAATATCTGGTTGAAGAATATTAAGGTTTAGTGTAACCAGACTATCACAACCATCCTGATTTGTAAATGTGCCCAGGTATTGACCTGAATCTGTATATGTGATTCCATCAAATTCGTAACTTTCACAAGCATCAATGTTCGTTGTTACGTTATCAGCAAATTTGTTGGCACTCACAGTTACAGTCCAGTTCTGGATGTGAGAGCCATCTTCGGCTGTAATTTCATAGATTAAGGGATTGGTAAAATCGTTGGAAGTGACCCCACTCACCTGAGTTACAGGGCCACCCATTCCGTTTACTGATGCAGATGCTCCTACAGAGAGCTCGAATGTTACCACCAGTGATGTGGGATCGGTACAATCGTCAACAGTTATGTCTACCGTTTTATTAAGTTGATCAATCACAGGTGGAGCCGCCATTCTTACAGATTGAAAGTCACCAAACCCTTTGGTGTCCCTGGCTGCAACCTGTATTCCGAAATCAGAAAAGCTCGCTCCTGAACCTAGATTTCGATAGACTTCAATAATACTTCCATCGCTAAGACTGAAACCAGTCATTACGATATCCGGCTCGCCATCATTATCCAAATCATCTGAATTGATTGAAGTTATAAATGCATTTGCGCCGATATAGACATCACTTCCAAAAGTGATACTGCCGACCGAGCTTTGATTTTCCAGAATGCTGAACCCATTGAATAATTCAGAAAAGAACAACTCAAGTTTTCCATCTCCATTAACATCAGAAAGGGACATCCAATTTGCCTTTTCATCTACATCCGTTCTTGTAAAGCTCAAACTTCCAGGACTACTGGAGTTTCTGAAAAACTCAATTCTATTGACTGAGCCAGCCATCTCTGGAGTAGCGATATATGAAATTGCGAAATCTATTGTGCCGTCATCATCCAAATCTGTTACCACGATGTTAGTTCCATCGCCATTGTAAGCATAATCCTGCTTAGTTGCGAAATTTACAGACCCTACGGTACTGGTATTTAAAAAGATGGACATTGCTCCTAATGCATTAACTACCAAAAGATCGGGTTTTGAATCTAAGTCGATATCAGCCACTGCCACTCTTCTAGGTTTGTCCTCTGTTATGAAATCGACTTTCGCAGCGAAATTAATGTCTCCAGTGCCTGTACTAGTATTCCGAAGTACTGAAACTACATCATTATCGAAATCTACAACTGCTATGTCAACTTTTCCGTCACCATCAATATCACTTACTGAAATTGAGTTTGGATTGGCCCCAGCCGCGAAATCTTCTTTAGTAGCGAAGCTAATAGAACCACTGCTGGTGTTTCTTAAAATTGATATATCGTCAGAATCGATGTTTGCAATTGCGACATCCAGTTTCCCATCTCCATCAAAATCAGCACTTACCATATCTCCAGGATTCATTCCAACTGGATAATCAACTTTAGTATCGAGGTTGATATCTCCAATTGTACTAGTGTTCTGTAGTACAGAGATGTCATTATCCATGGAATTGCTAACCACAACGTCCAGCAAACCATCACCATCCAAGTCAACTGTAATACTTACAACAGGAGCTTCTCCGGTTGGAAACAATTCTGAGGTGGAGAACGAAGCAGCATCAATTGTTCCATCACTTTCAAATGTTACTTCATAGGGAATTGATGATAAGGCTACAGATTCATTTACTACTACGGATATCCTGTCATATGCAGCTCCAGCCGGAACTGTAACTGTGAGCAAAGATGCAGAAGCTGAAATAACTGTTGCTTTTACTGTTCCAAAGTATACTTCGTTATTGGTTGGTGTTGTATTGAAATTGGAACCGCTAATAATTACAGCAGAACCAATTGGTCCACTGGTAGGTGTAAACCCTGAGATTGAAGGTACTTGGGCCGCTACTTTGCAGAAACTGATCATTACAAGTCCCGCAATAAGTACAATTATTTTTCTCATGCTATGTGTGTTTAATTTGTTTATCCATTCTGATTATGTTGATCTGTCACAAAAGATTTTGGTGAGAGTCTTTTGATCAGATATCAACAGGAACAAAAGAGAGAAATTTTGTAGCCGGCTGCCAGGAACCACTCGGGACAAACGGTGGACACGATGTTAAATAATTGATAATCAAATACTTGAGAAATATTGATGTTGTGGTGCCTAGGATGTAAATCGCTATATTTACAGTACTCAACACTATAGATTATATGGATAGCAATAATGTGACACGTAATAAATTTGGTTTTCTCTTTAAGGTCTTATTTTCAATAACCATTATTTTTTGTGAACCAATTGGGACACCTGTCAAGGCTCAGAATTTTGAGAAGATAGATTCTTTGAAAGGACTGCTTCAGACTGATGTAAGTAAGGCCCGGGAGTTAGAAGTTCGCTTGTTGTTAGCCCGGCAGTTCATGCAGACAGATACTGTTGAAATGATGATTCATGTAGATCAAGCATTACAGCTATCTATGGAGTTGGGAGATGAGTTTTCAAGAATTGATGCTTTGGATATTGTAGGTGTTTCTTCGTTTACATACGGTAAATATGAAAAATGTGAAAATCAAAACAAAGAAGCTTTGGAAGCTTCCTTGCAAGTAAACTACGAGAAAGGAGAGGCCAGAGCATATAGTAGAATTGCGGCAACATATCTATTTCGGGGGTATGTCGATACTTCTAAAACTCTTTTTGGGAAAGCGATTGAGATACAAAAGCTTCTGGATGATGAAGAAGGACTTGGCTATAGTTTCCAGGGAATGGGTACATACAATGTATTTAAAGGAAAATTTGATACAGCAATTGAATACTATAATAAATCAATTGAATTAAGAAAGAAACTTAATGATCTTAATGGAATGGTGTCTACCTACATAGGTATAGCCAATACATATGCTTATCAGTCCGATTATCCTCCTGCACTTCATCACTATTTCAAAGCTATAGAATTAATTGAAAACGGAGGAAGCAAAAGATCTCTTCCTAATGTGATAAATAATATAGGGAACATTTATCATTCACGTCAGGAATATCAGAAGGCATTAGAATACTACAGCAGGTCACTGAAGCTTTATCAGAACTTGAATGATACCAGAAGAATTGCGCTTAGTTACAAAAATATGGGGTTTACTTCCACTGCGATGAACAACCATAATAAAGCAATTCCATATCTTGAGAAATCCCTGGAATTATATAGACAACTTAATGATAGAGTAGGAATAGCATCGGCTCTAACAAGCTTAGGTGAGGCTTATTCAAATATTGATCAAGACTCAAAATCACTTTCTTCTTTTGATGACGCATTGTCCTTGAGGAGGGAGATCGCGGATACAAAATCTCTTTTGATAACATTGACCAGCAGAGGATTGCATCTTGTAAAAATGGGGAATTACACTAAGGCAAGGGCTGACCTCAATGAGGCCCTACCTATAGCAGAAAATATCGGTTCGCTTGACGAATTAGAAAGAGTGAATAGATTAAAGTCGGAATTGGCTCAAAAGCTGGGTAATTATAAGGAAGCTTTTGATTCGTATGTAAAATACAAAGCATACAATGATACGATCCAAAGCAATATTAACACCCGGAAGATTACGAGGATGGAGGCAGATTTTGAGTTCCAGCAGGAAAGAGATTCAGTGGCCTTTGCGCAGGAAAAAATCCAGATTGGATATGAAGAGGAGCTCAAGAGAAAAGAGTTGATTAATCAAGCGCTATTTGGAGGTGGGATTCTTGCATTGATAATATTGGGCTTATTGTTTCGATCATTCTTGATTAAAAAGGAGAAGAATCGCGAATTGAAATTAAAAAATGCTGAAATCTCAGAATTAAGGAAGACTGAGAAAAAACTTGCTGAAGAAACACTGGCATTGAAAGAACGGGAATTAACTACTGTAACGATGTTGTCGCATGAGAAAAACAACATTCTTCAGAGGTTAGAAGATCAAATTGGATCCCTGACAGGCAAAGTTGATGATCGGGTTATTCCAGATTTAAAAGAGATAAAGAAGACAATTAAATCAAACCTAAGTGAAGAGAGCTGGTCTATGTTTACTTATCAATTTGAAAAAGTACATCCGGATTTCTTCAAAAGATTGAAAGAGAATTATCCTGAGTTGACAAAGCATGACCTCAGACTTTGTGCCTACATAAAAGTTGGAATGGATAACAAGGAGATTGCCAGTATATCCAATATTACTACCGATGGTGTGAAGAAAAGTATCTACAGGTTGAAAAAGAAAATGAATCTGAATGTAGAAGATGATATTAGGAATTTTATGATGAATTTTGAATAGGATCACCAATGAATAAGGTGATCCTATTCAACTATTGCCCCATAGAAGCAAATTTTAATTTGTTGGAACTCGGTTTCTCAACCTTCAACCCAAACAAAGGCCTCAGGAAAAAGACCCTTTTAATGATCAATTCATAAGTAATCAGACAAGCAACAACCGTAAATAGATTAACTAAAATGAATTTCAGGACAATGTTGATTTCCAAAGGAAGAATCAAATATGCTCCTAAATACAAGTAAGCCATATGAATAATATATACCGGATATGCTGCTTCGCTCAAATAGGATAATACCTTTCCTCCCTTATTAAGGTATTGATGACCAAATCCAAAAATTGCTAATATCCAGGCAACTGTTTCGATCGGGATAAGAAAATCAGGTGCCTTAAGATTGAAATACCAATACCTGATTGTGAATAGTACAATGCCCAAACCAAGGTAGAGCCATTTCCATTTAAGTACAGTTTTCCAGAATACGTCTCCTGTGTAGATAAAGGTAAACCCAAACCAAAAAGCCAGAAGTCCGAGCCAAAACCCATGAGCTGTCATAGCATACATGGCATAATCAGCTGGCTTGGTCAGTAGTGTTTCAATAATAAATAGAATTGCAATTAGTAGCAGACTTAGCGGATTGCTGTAGAGCTTTTGAAGTCCTTTTTTTAATAGGTTATTCCCTTTATGTTTTAATAGGTAAAATACTCCAATCAAAATTAGAACATAGCTAAAAATATTTCCCAAAAACCATAAGTGTCCAGGATTAGGAGAATATGAGAGGGAGGTTCCATAATAGTCCTGAAAAATGAACAGGTGCAGAGGAACAATCAGGAAAATACCCGCGATATATGGAAGGAAGATTCTTAAACTTCTTTCTCCAATAAGTTGCTTCCAGTTTCGCTTTTTCATTGCAAAGCAAACTCCCATTCCAGAGACAAAGAAAAGTAGAGGAATTCTCCAAACATTGAGTAAGGACATTGGAATCCAAATACTTTCCAGGCTCTCTTTACTAGTAATGAAAGCTATAAAAACTCCCCACGGCTGAAAAACAATTGCAATGTGGTAGATCAAGAGTAATCCAATAGCGATTACTCTTAACCAGTCAATATCATATCTTCTTGAAGTGTTCATTTTTTCTAGATTTGATGTCCTTATTATGAATTGATTATTGAAGCATCTCCGCAATGATTGGGCGGACTGTCTGAAGTTCATCATGAGAGATCTCAAGTCCCATTGGTCCTAATGTATTAATGAAATAATCATACACTGGTCTTACATCACTATATGGTGTTGAAACCGACTCTTTGGCTGTTGCTCCAAAATTGTTTTTTAGTGTCTGGTCGGCTCCACTTTTGATTAATAGTTCTACTATTTCCTGATATCCAAAAAATGCAGCGGTATGTAATGCGCTGGAACCATCATTATTTTGAATATTAATATCAGCACCTGCTTCTACCAACGCTTTTACCACTTCTGGCTTTCCGAAAACCGAAGCTGTAATCATTGGAGTTGAACCTGCCATTGGTTCTTTTGAGTTGAGATCAGTGCCTGCTGCAATATGTTGTTTAATCGCTTCCAGATTTCCTGTAAGAGCTGCAGTATGAATATCAACTTTTACATTTGCTTCATTTTTATTCTGTGCATTTGAGCATGAGACAGCAATTGAAGCTATGGTCAATACCATCACATAACCTACTAGTTTGATTGAGTTTAACTTGATCTTTTTCATCGTTTTATTATTAAGTGTTTTTTGTTTTAAATCGATAAAGCAAAGTTCTATGAAGAAGCTGTGCGAGGTGTATCAGCTATGAAGCGAATGATTTAAAGTTTGTAGAAGGCGTAAAAACTATGATGCATCAATGTAAACTATGACGCAAACGACGTTGCAATCATCAGTTTTGGAGTGTTTAGAAGGTTTTTTCTTAATCATGGCCTGGCAATCAATTTTTATGAAATTGAAATAGGTAGATGAGTAAAAATCTTCTATTTTCGATTTGTCTAATAACAGAATGTCAGGAGAAAACGAAATATCAGACGAGTTCCTATCGAGATTAGAGAGTATTATTCTTGAAAACATCTCAAATGACCAATTTGGTGTTTCCGAGTTAGCGGAGGCAGTAAATATGAGTAGGTCCAACTTATTAAGGAAGGTGAAAAAGTCCACTGATGTCTCGGTAAGTCTTTTCATTCGACGGGTGAGATTAAAAAAAGCTACCGAGTTACTTCAGTTGAATAGCTACACAATTTCCGAGATTTCGCATGAAGTAGGGTTTGGAAGTGCTTCATATTTCATAAAGTGTTTTAAAGAAGAATACGGCTATCCACCTGGGGAAGCAGGTAAACAAGAAGTAGAAACTGAACAAGCTATTCCATCTAAACCTTCAAGATCAAATAAAATCTGGATCCCGATTGTTGCGACTGTGGTTATTGGGATTGTTATTTCGGTATTATTTCTAAAACCTTTTCGAAAGAGGGACATCAGTCTGGAGAAGACAATAGCAGTACTTCCTTTTAAGAATGATAGTGATGATTCTTCAAATGTCCACATCATTAATGGATTGATGGAATCCACATTAAATAACCTTCAAAGATTTGATGAATTAAGAGTGACTAGTCGGACATCTGTTGAGAAATACAGGGAGTCAATAAAGTCAATACCCGAATTGGGAGAAGAATTAAACGTAAATTATTTCGTTGAAGGAAGTGGTCAAAAAATAGGAGATCAGATTTTACTATCCATACAATTGATTGAAGCTCCTAATGACCGACATCTTTGGTCCCAACAATACAAGCGGGAAGCGACTGACATCTTTAGTTTACAACAAGAAGTTGCTCGGGACATTGCTGATCAAATCCAGGTTATAATCACACCTGAGCAGGAAGAGGAGCTAAACAAAGTTCCTACCAATAATTTGATCGCATATGACTTCTATCTTCAAGGAGTTGATTTGATGAATGCAGGCACGGAAGCAGGAATGAAGAAATCTATTGATCTGTTTCAAGAAGCATTGAGGCTGGACTCAGACTTTGCAGCCGCTAATGGAAACATTGCTATAGCATATTACTATCTGGACGTGCTTTTGGCTGACAAAAAACACACCGATAAGATCAATGATTACGCAGATAAAGCACTTTTGGCCGACCCTAAGTTACCTCAAGCGCTCATTGCAAAAGCACTATACTATATCAATAGGGGAGAATATGATTTAGCACTTTCCCCAATGGAATTGGCACTTAAATACAATCCCAATGACCCATTGACGATCCATACGATCGCGAATTACTATACTAATTACCGACCTAACACCAAGAAGTATCTTAAATATGCTTTGATGGGTTTAGCCATTGAAAAAGGAGTAAGTGATTCATCAGCAGTGAGCTATAGTCGATTGCATATCGCAAATGCGTTGATCCAAACCGGATTCCAAAAAGAAGCTGAAGAGATGATTAATGAATCAATTGCTTTTGATAGTGCCAATCTCTTTTCTGCATATGTTAAGGCATACATTACCTATGCAAGACATAAAGACTTGCAAGTACTCCGGGACGATTTGTTTAAAGCTTTGGAGAAAGACACAACACGCTTGGATATTTTGCAGGAAGTGGCAAAGGTGTGTTATTTCCAGGAAGATTATGACTTAGCGTACAGATTATACAAAGCTTATTATAATGCTGTAGTGACTTACAACCTAAATATATACCCAGCTGAAGACATCAAACTAGCTACAGTTTTTAGAGAAAAAGGGGAAATTGAATTGTCTGAAAAATTGATGCAACAATACAAATCCTACTGTGATATTGATCCTTCTATTTACAGGGAAATGAGTTTGGCTACTTATTACATCTACTATAAGGATTACGATCAAGCCATGATCCATTTTGAAGCATTTTCATCTGAGAGAGACTTTATGTACTGGATTTTGGCATTTATGGAAGCTGATCCCATCATGGATGAGTTTATTCAACTACCCAGATATAAGGAGATCAAAGCTACGCTTGAAAAGAACTTTTGGGATGATCATAATGAGCTGAAGTCTCTGCTTGAAGCTGAAGGCTTGATTTAATTCTCTCCGTTGTTTGCAATTTGTGTTTGTAGTATCTTTAGTCAAGACACCTACGCACGTTATGAAATCACTGATACTATCTTGCTTAATTCTAAGCTGCTTCATTTCATATTCCCAAAATCCGATAACAGGGAAAGATGATTACCTTGATTCCATATGGACTCTTTCAAAAGCGAATCCCGGACAAGCACTCGAAAAAGGGCATTCACTTTTTGCCAATATTGATACCATATCGAGCAATCACCAAAAGCGAAGAGTCTTCTGGAAGTACCTTGGCCTTTTCCGAAAAGTTGTTAAACATGATACATTACTTGAACTATATGAAGCAAATATTGATAAATACTTGCTATCAGAGAGTGGCGAGAAAGACACCCTAACTGGATTTCTAATGTACGAGCAAGGGACTGGCTATTGGAAAACAAGTCAGGAATCGGAAGCGATAAAAGTTTTTCAGGACCTCAAAGATCTTGGTGAGGAGCTGCAATTTTTAAAATTTGAATTGTATTCATCATTTGGAATCGCCTTGATCTACGAGGGAAAAGCAATGTCTGAAGAAGCGCTAGAATTATATATGCGATCTTACGAGATAGCACAGGAATTGGAAAACTCATTGCATCAGATTAATGTGCTTCGTAGGATCGGTGGGATCCACAGAAATGAGGATAGACTTGATAGTGCAATGAATTACTTCAGGATGGCCATGGATCTGGCAGTTAGTCTTGATATTCCAGACAAGACTGTCAAATTAAGAACATATATCGGAGTTGGCTTAATCTATATTGATAGAGGTGAATACCAGGAATCACTCAAGTATTACATTCAAGCCAGGATATTGGCTCAGGAGGCTGAATCAAATTCAGACTTATATTATACAGACCAGGCAATGTCCTACATTTATCAGCAAATGTATGGTGAAAGCCCAAATCCTATATATTTAGATTCTGCTATTTATTACTGCGAATCAATGTTGAAATACGAGCAGGAGATCGTGCAGCAACCATATTTGATCTCGCAAACTTATCAAACAATTGCATATCTCGAAGAGACAAAAGGAAACTATAAAGAGGCTCTTAAAACATGGCCTAAAATCTTGCAATGGAGAGACTCTGCACTTACTGCTAATTCAATCCGAGATATAAGGGAATTGAATGAGAAGTACGAAACTGAAAAGAAAGAACAGCAAATTGCCCTTCAACAGGAAAAATTAGAAAAAGAATCTGCCGTAAGAAACGGATTGATAGCAGGATCATTATTGCTAATTGTTATCGCGGGACTTGTCATTAACAGACAAAAATTAAATATCAGAAACAAGGCGAAAGAGAAAGAGCTGACAGAACTGAAACTGGAAAAAACCAAAGATGAGCTCACACTGAGAGAACAAGAATTATTGACTTATGCCATCACTATATCCCAAAAGAATAATCTTCTTCATAATGTAAAAGAAGTGGCCAAAAAATCTGATGATCTGTCGGATGCAAATTCAAGATTGAAAAAGATTAATGTGGAAATAGAGAATGGATATAGTCTAAGTGAGCAATGGGAAGAATTCAGACAGAGGTTTGAAAAAATACATGTTCAGTTCTTTGATAAACTAGCAGAACTCGCCACAGATCTTACAAATACGGACCGCAGAATTTGCGCCTATCTGAAACTAGGTTTATCAAGCAAGCAAATTGCCAATTTGCAGAACGTAAGTGTAGAATCAGTGGAGGTAAGACGGTCCCAAATCAGAAAAAAATTGCAATTATCTAAAGAAGATAATTTGAGTTCTTTCATTATGGGTATAAAATAAATATTTGATATTCAGTACTTTATAAAACCTATAAGGTTTTCATAAGGTGGTTTTTTAGGAATCTGATTGGGTTCATGGATTATTTGTTTCAAAAAAATAAATAGCCATGTATCAAATCATTTCATTTACCAAATCACTAGCTAAGGAAACAATTATTTTGGTAATGATAGGGCTGAGTTTTATATGCCCAGCCCAAACACCTGAAGATTTAGTTGCCTCATCCAAAAATGATGAAGTCCTTTTGGAATGGTCTTCAGGAGGAGGGGCCATTACAGGTTATACCATCACACGCACTCGCCTGGACAATAACACCGTCACAACATTTTTTACAGGCGATGTAGAAGAGTATACCGATACTAATGTTACTAATGGAGTAACCTACAAATACGTAGTTGATCCTATGGTCATTCCCATAGGTAGCTTTCCATCCGAGGAAGTGTTTGCCACTCCGGTTTACGGATTTGAGAAAAAAGTACAATTTGATGGATCTGCATCTGGTATTTTAACGATTTCCGATGATCGAATTTCAGAGGACCTTTTTGACTGTTCTTCAGGTACGATTGAGTTCTGGTTACGGATTGCAGAGCCTGTTACAAATGCTGTTAATGGAAAGGTGATATTTTCCAAACATGATAATGTTGGAGCAGGATCAAATGGATTCCATATTGTCCATGATTTTGGTCAATTATTTGTTGTAGTAAAAGGGAACAGTACACAAGGTAGTTACATCACCTCAGGAAAAGATTTGAATGAAGGTGATTGGCATCATGTGGCCTTTACATATGCTTTTGGAGGGACATCAAAATTGTATATCGATGGAGATCTAGTTGGAAATTTGGTCAATACGCCCACACCAAACCTGGTCAAGTCTTTTTTTCAGATTGGAGGAAGCTCTTATACTTTCTGGCAACCTATCAATGCTGAGTTTGATGAGTTGCGAATTTGGAATAGAGAGATGACACAATCAGAGATCCAAAACAATATGCATTTTCGTGTTTTGGGGAATGAATCTTTTCTCAATGCAGTCTGGCATTTTGATGAAAGTGGAATAAATGATGTTTATTGTGAGGGTCCGTTAGATTGTAGCAGGATTGATGGTGCTATTAATGGAGTAGAAGTAACAAAAGCTGATCACGCAATAGTCCATGAAAAATTCCAGGCTTCAACGCGCAGTGATGGAACTGTAGAAATTGAAATGAAAGCCCAGCTTACGCCAGATATTTATCAGATTCAAGTTGTTCGTGAAGATCTTGAGTCTGGTTCCAAAAGTTATTTCTCTGGAGTAGATGTGCCCTACATCGATGATCCGTTAGACAATAGAGCATATAAATATTACATAGATCCAAAGAGTAATTTCTTTGCCTCAACACCCAACTCAGATATGGATTCAGTCATTGCGGATCAGGGTTTCGGGTTACACTATTACTTTGATGGAGATGAGGATGAGGTTATCATTCCATCTGAAGTTTTTCAGGATTCCACTGGAACCGTTGAGTTTTTAATTAAAATGAACCCTGAAGATGTACCGGCTTCTGGGACTAATGGAATCCTCGGAAAACATGATCTTGGAGGAAGTAGGAATGGCTTCATAATTAACCATGATGGAGCTTCCGTTTGGGTACATTTCAAGGATAATGATGGTAATACCACAAATCTGTATCCGTCACCCTCCAAAAACCTGGGGGATGGAAAGTGGCATCATATTGCGTTGACTTATAATATTGGTGTTTGGGCTGCACTTTATGTTGATGGCGAATTCCTTGTTGGTAACAGTGTTCAGGATTTTGAATTCACTGATTCAGATTTTTTTGTTGGTCAAAGTCCAAATGCATTTTGGCAGGACTTTTCAGGGAGTATTGATGAACTCGTGATCTGGGATGATATTTTAAGTAATGATGAAATCAAATCGAGACAATTCACAAGAGTGCAGGGTAATGCAGATAGCTTAAGAGCATGTTTTCATTTTGATGAGGCGGTTGCTGGTTCTGAAGCGTACGATGATGGTCTGTATAATCTTCATGGAACTGTTAACAATGCAGCAATTGGAAATATCACAGAGGACATTAAAATGAGATGGTTGGGTGAGCACTCTGAATGGGATGATCCTTTCAATTGGAACCTTGGAAGAATTCCGGGAGCTACGGACAATGTGATTATCCTTGACACTGATTCAGATCCTGTCCTGACTAATGGTGATGTTGCCTCTGTTGATGACTTGATGATAAATGAGAATGCCAAGCTGACTGTGGAATCAGGAGCCACTTTGGCGATACACGGGACAGCAACCAACAAAGGAACTTATACAGTAGAAAAATACACCGAGGGAAATATAGGATACAGTGTAATTGGAAGTCCAGTATCTGGTATTGAATATTCAGATTTGGGAGCGCAACATGTTTATGCTTATGAAGAAATAACAGCTCAATTCTACCCCCCATCTGGGACATTGGCTCCTGGGTTGGGTTGTTTTGTGGCTTACAATTATGATTTAGAAAGATCCTCACCTTTATTAAGGCTTTCGGGGACTCCAAATTATGGTGAAATTGATGTTTTCATTACAGGAATGAATGAGGACATGGATTATTATAATCTGGTAGCAAATCCTTATGCAGCCCCAATCAAATTTTCAGACTTTCTTTCAGGAGCACCTACAATCAATGGTAGCATCTGGCTTTGGGACGATGGTGGAGCAAACCTTAATGGCAAAAGAGTAGGAGATTATATAATCGTTAATAGTTTAGGTGTAGCCAATAATACCGGAAATACTGGGAGTGTCTGGAATGGATATATTGGTTCCTTTCAGGGGTTTTTCGTTTACTCAAACACTACTTCTGGAAAAATTACTTTCAAACCAGACATGCAATCTACGGATCAAGGAGTTAATGGGCATGACAATCATTTTAGAAAGGAGAGCTCTGAACATCAATTGCTTAAACTGTCATTATCAGGGAATGGCCTCTATAATGAAATCATCTTAGCATTCCTGGAAGAAGCTACTTATGATGAAGATGATGGATTGGATGCAAGAAAGCTTGTTGGAAACCCAGATATATCATTCTATTCTATTCAGAATGATGTGGAATACGCAATTCAGGGTTTACCACTTCCATCCTACAAAAGACCGATCACAGTTCCTCTGGGATTTCACTTAAGTGCAGAGGGAAAATACAATTTGGATGTAAGCCAACTCGAAAATATTCCAGCAGATATGCATTTGAGACTACTTGATAAGACAACCGGAATATCCTATGACTTAAAGACTCAGAAAAGCATTCCTTTCAAACTAGAAGAGTCTGGGGATTTCGAAAATAGGTTTGAAATCAAATATCAACAAGCAATTTCACTTAATGTCGATAATTTGGAATCTGAAATTTTGGTCTATGGAAATTCGAAATTTTTGAATCTTCAATATCCATCAGAATCGGTTGAAAAAGTGACCATCTATTCATTGAATGGAGAAAAGGTATTTGAGGAAAATATTGAATTCAATCAACAGGCTACTATTCATCCAGTCTTAAAATCGGACAAAATTTACATCCTCAATATTAATTCTACATCTGTCAAATTCATCATTAACAACTAAACCAAAGCACTATGAAAACTTTAAAACTGTTACTGACATTTATTGCATTAATGATATCATTTCTAACATTTGCCGGCCCTGGAGGACCTCCTGCTACCCCTATTGATGGTGGCCTTGGAATCTTATTAGCTGGCGGAGCATTGTACGGAATCAAACAGCTCCGCAGGAAAGGGAAATAAGTGCTGGCTGTTTATGGTAAGCTTCTGGTGTGCGAAAGTGCGTTTTGTACTATTGCCGCTAGAAGTATTACCTTGATCTTAAAGCCTAATTTATGATGGAGCCTAGCTCCTTGTAGTCACTAATAAAATAGTCTGAATATTGAGATTTTTCCTGCCCAAATTTTGAGACCTGGATGGTTGTTAGGCCCAATTCTTTTCCTGCTTTTAATTCTGATTCCGGGTTATCACCGATTACATAGTACTTTTCTGAATTGGAATTGAATTCGATTAAATTTTCAAATAAACCCCTTTTATAAATTCTAGTAGGTGAATCAACTTCATCAATATGAATCTGCTCGAAAACCGATTCAATACCTAGCGCTTCAATTTTAGCAAGTTGCAATTTCCTAAACCCGGTAGTAACAAGAACTTTTGGCACTAGAAGTTTTTGGATGTGCTCAAAATCCTGAAATGGTTTGATGTCGAATTGATATTCTTGAATTTCTACCGCCTTAGAAAATTTAGCATTTACCTCTGGAGTAAATTGATACTTTTCAGAAACAACATCGAAGGGAACTTTCCACAAATCGGTGATTATTTTTTCAATCTCAGTTGGACTGTAATCGTTTTTTGTAACCGAACGGAAATGTTCAAAAATCAATGCAACCTGATCCATTGTGATGGTTTTAGTTTCAAAGATGGTGTCATCTAAATCCAGGATTAGAGTTGTTGATTGAGTCATTCTGATAGTAACTAATGATGGTCCCGGAATTTAAAGAAAAAACTGGTCTCAATTTTATCGAAACCAGTTTTTAAGTGTCTACTTACATTTTAGCAGTAAACCATTTTGAAGCTTCTATTATTGTCTCACTTACTTCTCCTTCCTGATCGTAGTAATTGAATTGATGATATGGAGATTCTAACTCAGTTTCCATCCAATGAAGTTTTTTGTCGGAAGTAGCAATCATATCGAAATACTTCTTGGTGTAATCTGGCAAAACTGCTCCGTCCGAATGAATCATTAAAGTAGGTTTGTCTAGTTGACTTGCAGTTGGCATAGGATCTGTAGTCAACCAGTCTTCCCAGGACATTACAGCGAATTTGTCGTTACTCCATTCTTTAATAGCTCCTCTTTCCGGGTTGAGATAGTAATCATACGGCCCATACATTGCGGCATTGGCATCTTCCGTTGAGATTGTTGGAATGTATTCTACAACACCAGTCTCTGCGAAAGTTGACTTAGCATTTTGGGCGGCATCTACTTTTGCCTGAACTCCTTCAGCTCCTCCATAAAATAGTTTCACTGCCTCTGCATCATGTAACCATGAAGCGGCTGTTACTACCGATTTCACTCTGCTGTCTTCAGATGCTGCCATTAAAGTATACATTGCTCCGGCACACACACCAAACAATCCAATTTTGTTCTGCTCAACTTCAGGAAGAGTTTCTAAATGATTGACAGCATTGATGATATCGACTTTCTTCAGAGAAGGGTTTTCATAGAATCTTGGTTCACCTTCACTTTCACCAAAATTTCTGAAGTCAAAAGCTAAAGTAATGAAGCCATTTTCCGCTAGTCTTTTTGCATATAACCCAGCCATTTGTTCCTTCACAGTGGTCCAGCTACCTGATACTATAATGGTTGGGTAGGATTTGTTTTCGTCGTAATTGGATGGGTAGTAAAGGTCACCTACTAATTGTGCACCTTCACTGTTGAAGCTAATTTTTTTCATTTGATTCTTAATTGAATTTGATTCTTGACTGATTTCTTTTTTTGGATTGTTGCATGCTGTAAATAGGACAGCTACTACAACTACATTTATTAGATATTTCATTTTATTATTTGATCCAGTAACCCGAATCCCCTTGCGGCAACTATCGGATTAAATATTTCTACATATTCTGTGATCAACCCTTTGTTATTGAATTTGAAGGTTGAGTAGTAATCATTTTCATAAAAACCGGCTCCTTCTTTTAATTTGATTTTGCCAGTGTACTTCACATAAACAATTGATGGATCCTCCATCGCATAGATTTCATGGATTGGAAATTCCATACCTTCGAAATTTGGAAATACAGGAGTCCAATAGTTTCTGATCTCTTCTTTGCCATTTGCTCCTTGTGGAAATATTCCAGAAGAGTATGGATTGATATGCCGTGCATCTTCGGCGAATAGAGATACAAGACTCTCTACATTTTCTTTTTCTAAAGCAGCAAAGAATGCTCTTGCGGTAGACTTGTTTCTTTCTCCAGTGTCAGTTTTCATTTTGATTTGATTTCTGAGTTGCTGTAGTTCTTCATTCTGTTGAAAAGAACATCCACTGAGAATGAATGCCATGCTCAGGATTAAGTAAAGCCATTTCATGATTTCAATTTTTCTATTGCTTTCTGAGGTAAGGAAGTATTGCCATCCTGATATTTAAAATTGAATTTCATCACATTGATTTTCCAACCTTCGGATTTGTCTGATTTGAGCTCAAAGTCATAAGATCCCACTACCGTCCAAACATTTCCATTCTCATCGGTCAGGTAATGTGTTGCAGTGCCATAGCAGAAAACTTTGGCTTTATTTCCATCGATGGTATGTATGATATTTCCAATTTGGTGGTGTGTAGATTCAAAACCAGGTAAGATTCCTTTCCAGGATTCTACAATGGCTGATGGGCTAAGTTCTACAGCTGGATTGCCAGTCATGGATGAGTAATCCAGCAATACTTCTTCCGAAAAGGAAGCAATTACGTCTTCCCAATTATTTTGATCTGTAGCAATGAATAGACCAGTTACTACTTCCGTAGGGCTTTTCATTTTTTGTGCATTTATATTGAATGATAATAGGGCCAAGACCCCAACTAATAATGATTTCATAGCTTTTATCAATTTTGTATACACAAATCTCAATAAGCCTGAATGGAGTCAGTTTATGATTTCAAATGAGGAAGTATAAATATCAAAGATTTGATTCCTGACGGTAGGTCAAGGGTGTGTTACCCGTGTTTTTTTTGAAGAATGAACTGAAATTGTTCGGGCTCTCAAAGTGCAAGGCGTAAGCTATTTCTTTTACACTCCAATCAGTTTGGGCCAGATAGGATTTCGAAAGTGACAAGATATGATTGTGGATATGATTGAGTGCTGTGATTCCTGAAATACCTTTGACAACAGCATTGAGGTGATTGGGATGGACACTTAGTTTTTCCGCGTAGTAACTGGTGGAATGCAGGTTAGAGAATGTCTCCAATTTGGTGTCAGGGTAGAAGCTGGTTTGAATAAGTGTTTGGTATCTTGAAAGAAGTTTAAGGTCTGCTGCTTTCAGGTTATGTTGGGCAGTTTCCTGGTCTACTTGCTGTTCGAAAAAGCGCTTAACTAGAGTAAGCAATAAATAAACCTGGGCTTCAATTACATGAAACTTGTCCTGAGCTTCCCCATTATATTCTCTCCAGATACTTTCATAAATAGCTAATACTGGTTTCAATTGATCCTTTGGGATAACAAAGGGAATGGACTTATCCATTTTAAGAAATGGAAAGAGTGTCAGAAGTTCGGAAAGGACATTAGACTGAGCCACAAAGTCCTGACTGAACATAATGTAATAACCTTTCCAATTTGGAGTGATATCCCATGAAATTAGTTGAAAAGGAGTATTAAAGAAAATCGAACTGTCATCAGGAAAATCTGAAAACTGACCAGAAACTACCTTCCCATCTCCATCCGCTTTGATCGCAATTGCATAAAACTCATGACGGAATGCTTCCATCTGACTTTTAACAGTTGCCATGTTTTCCTCGAAACTTCTAATATCAAAATGAGGATGTTTTGGAGCTGGGATATTGATCCCGGAGCAGTAATCTGTTATGGTTTTGAAGTGATTCAACTATTCTAATATTTCAAGTGCTTTGGTATATCGGTATGCCAATGAGCTCTCAAGTTCAGTCAGGACCTTAAATCTATTATGCAATAGCAATAGTGTCTCATCAATGTTTTCAGCTTTGGCTGCATCAGGGCTAAAAAGAACTTTTAGAATTTCTTGTAGTGAAGGCTTCACCGAATTCTCCTGTAGTTCATACACTCCTGATAATAAATAAAGTGTTTCGTAATCAACATTGGAAAGGATGTTACTTTGATTACTTACTAACCAGGCTGTTTGACCGAGTGATTTTTGGTACAATCCTTTTGGAGCGACAGCAAATAGATTAAAGCCCTTATCAGTAATCAACTGACTTCTTAATGAATCATTATCAATTGCAGCTTCTATTTTACTCAAGACTTCTTTGTGGTAAGGAACCCAACCAGAAACAATTTCAAGGTTTGTAGAAATTTCTCTTTTAATACTCACTAAATTTTCCTCGGTTTGATTCCTCTTTTTAACATTTTCTCGCGATTCTGTAAGAAGTAGGGCCAACAAAACGCTTAGGAATATGAGAGAAGCATCACGCAAGTATTGAATAAGAGGTTTTTTAGAAAATTTCATTTTTGATGATAGTAGGTAGTAAACACAGAAGCACTTCAGGACAATTTAAACAGATTGGCATTGTTATTAAAATTTGATCTGAATAGTTAAATGTCGGGTTCTCAAATGGCATAATTCTTTTTTGTAGTTGCGTTATGTGCAATAAATACTTATATTGAAATCATTAAGCCGTTAGGCGCTAACTAAACCAACTCTAAATATGCGTAAAACTAGAAAGTTTATCGCCAGATCTCCCTGGCTGATTTTTACTGTGCTCGCATCCTTCCTTTGGGCAAGTTGTTCTACTACAAATGATGTTCAGAATATAGACCTTGAAAACTTCAGTTCTGAAGATTATGTAAGAGGTATGTTCTTTGCTCAGGGCGAGGTTGCTGAATTGATTCCTGAAATTGCAGGTAATTATGATTTGGATTTCTTTGTGAATGATCCGGATGCAAAAGCGTTGTTATTGGAACTACAGGAAGGTATTATCCAACAACTAGTGGATGATGGTAGTCTTGCAGGCTTCAAGGAGAAAATAGAAAGTGGTAATCATTTCATTATTGCAGAGGCACTGCAGGATATTGGGAATGATATGCACGTTCTTCTTGAAAAGAATCAAACAGATATGATGGCAGCTATTACATCGAATAGTGTTGAATTATTTGAGGTGATCGGTAAGAAATTTGATTACACCTCTGTAACTCAGGAGGAAATGGATCTTGCATTGAAGGACAGAGAATTCTTACTGGAAGTAAGCAATGCTATGGCTGGAAATTCTGCTGGCAGAGAAGAGATTGTAGATGAGCAAGAGTGTATTGCCGGAGCTGCTGTTGCTGCGGTAGCTGCAATAGTTGGAGCTGTTGCTTATGTACTTTTTGTTCTGGAAGCAGTTGCCTTCTGGACAGATGTTGGGGTGGACTGGGATGATGGACCAGCAGTAGGAATTGATGCATTTGCAGCACGAAAGGATCTTTTTAAGGAACAAATGGTAAACAGTATTGCAGAAAGATTTGCAAGGTAAGAGATTCTGGGTATACACATTGACAATAGCAGTAATTGCCGCCTTTTGGCTGGTGATTGCTGCTTATTCTATTAGGACATCATTACCGTATAATCCAGCTAAACTGCCTTTTGAGAGCCACTCCAATAAGGTTCTACTGAAGTCATTTCTTCCGGAAGGGTTTAGCTTTTTTACAAGGGACCCAAGAGAACCCAGATTGTTTATTTACAATATAGAGTCCGATAGCCTGGAACTCATAAACCTTCCTAATGGTAGTCCTCAAAATATGTTTGGGATTTTCAAAACAGCCAGAGCTCAAAACTTAGAGGCTGGCTATCTGCTTTCTGTTATCAAGGAAGAATCCTGGATGAAATGTGATGAAGGGCAAGGACTTCAGTGCTCTAAAAATGATAAAGTTCCATACATCCAAATAAGGAACCTTTATGATTCTCCATTGCTATGTGGGAAGATTATGCTAGTGGTGAGGAAACCGGTTCCCTGGGCATGGTCAAAGAATGTAGCAGAAGAACTGATGCCCTATGACTACTTGAAACTTGAAATTATATGCGATTCTACTCACTTGTAGTCAATAAAATTGAAAAGAGTCTTGCCAGTTTCAACCCGTGGCAAAATACATTTGGTATTGTAAGATCAATATTGGCATTTGGTCTATTATCAAGTTTATTATTCAATGGAGTAGATTTCATATTCAGGTTTGGTCCAGGAAACCCTGAAGTGCCAATATGTAAGTTTTATAATTCATTTGGGTTGTTCTGTCTCCTCAACGATAACTTAGTTCTGGCTAAGTGGATTTCAATTATTAGTTTGATTATAGTTGGTTCGGGCTATCGTCCCAGATTTACTTGTTTACTCCATTGGTACATTACCTATAGCTATACAACCTCAGCTACCCTTCTGGATGGAGGTGACCATATTGGGACAATTTTAACTTTTTTGATCATTCCGATTGGCTTAACTGATAACAGGAAGTGGCATTGGCAAAAATCTGCAAATCCACCTACTGATGAAATTTGGTCAAATATCAGAAAAATCATTGCTGGAGGAGCAGTCATAGCCATCAAACTTCAGGTAGCGATAATTTACTTGAATGCTGCGGCAGCCAAACTATTTGTAAAGGAGTGGATGGATGGAACAGCCGTTTATTACTGGTTTACACACCCTACTTTCGGGCTACCTCTTTGGTTAAGACCAATTTCTCTACCGGCGTTACAAAATAGCCATACAATCACGGTTTTGACTTGGTCAGTAATGGTTTACGAATTTCTGTTGTTCGCAGGGATATTAGCCAAGGAGAAATACAAAAGGCTCCTGTTGTTTTCAGGAATTGCTTTTCATTTTTCAATAGTCGTAGTACATGGACTATTTAGCTTTTTCTTTACCATGGTGGCTGCCTTAATACTATATTTAGGTCCCCTCAATCGAGGTTTCAATTTCACAATGACCAAACCGGACATATTTGGCATTTTCAAGAGAAATACGGGGAAAACCGTATAATTCACCAAATAAAGACCTTTTACGACCTCTTATTCAAATATTTCACGGCAATCCGTGAAAGAAAAAGTTGTGCGATTACACACTTTTGCATTGGAACTAAGCTCAACAAACAGCCAACATCTTGCTACGGAACTCATTACTATTTATTAACACATCACTTCATAATATAGCTGATTGACCGAGTCATGGAAGAACTATTTTGGAACATAGTTCTTCCCATGGCTCTGAGCTACTGGTCTAAAACATAATAAATGCTCCGCCAGAGTTTTTATTAACCAAAAACAACAACTCGAAATGACAGACACTACCGTTTATGATGTGCAGTCAATTGACACAGTCACAGCTAAATTGATGAATGAAGACGAGCTGCTTCTGGAAATGATGAAGCAACTCGTTCTCAGAAACCTGGACTCTGCGAGCCTAAACCTAAACTATTTCGCTTTTGAGCTAGGCGTAAGCGAACTTGAAATATTTGACAAACTAAAGGCGCTAACTGGTCTTAGCTGCCTTGAATTTGTTCTCAACATTAGACTTGATGTAGCTGCTGAATTGCTGACATACGATAGAAAGTCAATAGCAATCGCTTGCTATACAGTCGGATTTGCCGATTTAGAGTTCTTCAAGCGAGTATTCAAGCTGAAGTTTGGTCTATCACCATATGATTACAAAAAGATGTTTTTCGGATAGAACTCATTCTGTTCGTAAAACTTTTGCAGGATTAGAGTTGGAAGCTTTAAGAGATTGATAGCTTACAGTAGCTAATGCAATTAGTAAGGCTACTACGCCAGCTATTCCAAATATCCAAAGTTCAAGTTCGGTGCGATAAGCAAATCCCTGAAGCCAGGAATCCATGCTGTACCAACCAATTGGGATCGCTACTACAAGAGAGATCAATACTAACTTGGTGAAATCGCTCGTCAGTAATAAAAACAGACTAGAAACTGATGCCCCAAGTACTTTCCGTATGCCTATTTCTTTGCTTCTTTGTTCGGTGGCATATGCAACAAGTCCGAATAAGCCTAGTGAAGAAATGAGAATAGCCAATACTGCAAAGTAGGTTGCTAGTCTGCTGGTTCTTTGCTCGGATTGATATAATTCATTGAAGTCCTCATCAAGGAAGCTGAAATCCAGAGTTCTGCCAGGGAAAAAATCATTCCATGTTTTGGTAAGATTCTCCACTGCCAGATCTCTATCTGCTGGATCGTATTTGATATAAATTCTTCTTGGTTCCAGCAGTTTGAAGACTATCAAAGGTTCTATGTCATTATGGATTGATTTAAAATTGAAGTCTTTCAGTATTCCAACTATTCTCATCTCAATATCGCCCCCTCCCTGAATTGATTGGCCTACAGGGTTTTTCAGTTTCATCACTTCAACAGCTTTTTCATTCAGCATGACGACCATGGAATCACTACTACTGAAATGTCGGCCTTCTAATAATTCCATTTGCATAGTTTTTAGATAGTTCTCATCACATCCCATGTAATGAATTAGAATTGATTCATCAGGATTCTTTCCAGGCCAGGATATACCAGGAGTACTGTTGAGAACGTATGCTGGGTGGACATTTGAGCCTCCAACACTTGTAATACCTCTCTGTTTTCTCAACTCGTTACTAAATGCTCCTGACTGATTACTTTGAACGAACGTGTAAATAATACTTTCTTTATTGTATCCAAGGTTGACATTTTGAATAAAATCCAGTTGACGATATACAACCAGAGTTCCAATGATTAAAATGATTGATATTGAAAATTGAGCCACCACAAGAACTCTTCTCAGTCCTGCACCTTGCTTTATTTTGAAGACACTCGAATTTAATGTTAGAATTGGTTTGACCGAACTCAAAAACATTGCTGGGTAACTTCCAGCTGTCAATCCTGTAAACAACGCGACTATCACAATACCTAACAGTACCCTAATCCCAAATTTTGAGACAAATAATAGTTCAAGGCTAAACTCCTTATTCGCGATTTGATTAAAATAGGGGAGCACAATTAGGACAATTCCAAATGCCAGAACAACGGCGATAATGGATAACAAGATCGATTCACTTAAAAACTGAATGATTAATTGCATCCGGCTGGCTCCAACAGTTTTTCTAAGCCCCACTTCTTTGGCACGCTTCGCAGATCTTGCGGTAGACAAGTTCATGAAATTGATACAGGAAATCAAAAGAATAAATATGGCCACAATAGAGAATATTTTCACATAAATCATTTGACCTTTCCTGGATACATCTGCAGTAAAATCGACTTCTCCCAGGTAAATATCATTAAGTGGTTGCAGGTAAATATCAGTTACTGAACCCTCGTTATGAGCTTTAATTTGCCCAATTACTTTTTTGTTTACTGAATTGAAATCAACATTTTCATTTAAAAGTATATAAGTGTATAGCCAATTGTTACCCCAGTCATTTGATCTGGAAGAATCACCCGATAAATAATGTTCAAAGTTTTTTGCGTAACTGAAATTTAAGTGAGAATTGTGGGGCACATCCTCAACCACAGCCTGGACTATAAAGGACTCATTGTTTACTGTTAAGGTTTTCCCAATGGGGTCAGACTCAGGGAAATATTTTGTTGCTAACTCCTCTGAGAGAATTATTGCATTTATTTGATCTTTGAATCCTATCAAACTTCCTTTCACGACCGGGAAAGTGAACATCTCAAAAAACTCAGCTTCTACATAAAGGCCATTACCCTCTACCACTTTAGAGTCGCCAAGTTGGAATCTGTCAACCTCGGTTGATACTCTCGTAGTTTTTAGGATTTCAGGAAAATCTATTTGCAGTGAAGGTGCTAAAGCTGTGGGGGTCACCGCTACTGGGAACACCGGCTGCCCTTCGTAATATTGATTTTCAACTACTCGATATAGTTGGTCTTTGTTGTCGTGGAATTGATCATAGCTGAGTTCGTCACTTACGAACAGTCCAATCATAAATACAATTGACAGACCAGCTGTTAATCCAAACAGATTGATAAATGCATAAAATTTGTGTTTCCAGAAGTTTCTTGCTGCGATTTTGAAGTTATTGACCAACATAGCGTTTGCAGGGATAAGGTTAAAAATTGATTTACTTCTGATATTTAAGAACTCTTCATCTGCCATAGGAGGGATATCTCCAAAGGACTTCACAGCCTTGTTAAAAGCAGTACGCTCATCCATACCTTCAGATATTAAATCTTCGATATGATCCCGAAGGTGAATCTCCATTTCACGTCTACCACCATCATTGAATGCCTGATGCCGGCGAAATTGTCTGAGCCATTTTTTAATTTCTCTTTCCAGATCAAACATGATTGATTAATTAGATGGTTCTACACTCCAGATTTGATCTAGAACTGAATTGACTTTTGTCCACTGAGCCTTTTCAACTAGAAGAGCTTCTTTTCCCAGGTCTGTTATTTCATAGTATTTCCTGGGGCGTGAATCATCAGAGATCATCCATTCTGATTTAATGAGTTTTTCCTTTTCCAAACGGTGAAGTACAGGATACAACATGCCATCCGACCATTCCATGTTTCCGCCGGAGAGTTCTTTGATTTTTTTGATAATCAGGTAGCCATAGCTTTTACCCTGTTTTAAAACTCCCAGGATGATTGGTTTCGTTGATGCGGCGGTTAAGTTCTTAGATATCATATTGTTCTATATACATAGTATTGCAAGGTATACGAAGATATGTCTATTTGGTTACTCACACAAGATGTTTAAGCAATAAAAAAGGCCAACCTCTAAAGGTTGACCTTCATTCAGAAGCTTAAACCAAAGATTTACTTAATCTTAATTCCTTCCATATCTTCAAACTTTCCAGTCACGCCCCAGCCACCAAAATCTTCAGAGACTGCTAACAGTAAGGTGTTCTCTCCTTTTTTAAGAGGCAGATAGATTGCATCAAACAATCCAATTGTTCCAAGGTACCTATAGTCTCTTGTTCTGAATTTATTGTCACCTGCATAAATAGGCTGACCATTGAGTAGGGCTACCACTCTGTCGCTATATCCAAAATGGAAGAGTTTAGTTTGATCAGAATTGGAAGAGAAAGTGATTTTTGCGAATACTGTATTTTTATCCGCGTCATCGTCATATCTGACTGCTGCCCATCCAAGATTTGCTGCACTGTTTTCTTCTACCTTCACGCTATTCTTCCATGTTCTGGAAGAGATTAGGTTCTCTAGATTACTTAGGTCCTTCAGATCCTTTTCTTCAAACTTGTCAGAGACTTGCCACTCTTCAATAATTCCTTCAACCATTGGTTTTTCCACAACATTAAAATCCTTGATCTCTCCAACTCCGGGCTGAATTGAAAAATTGGCATAATGCATAGGTGAAACAAAACTGGTCAGTTGGACATTTCCTTCTACAGGGTCTTGTTTTAGGTTCCAGGATAGATTGGGTTTTTCAGAATTGTCAATATAAATCTGTGCTCTTCGATCTTGCACAACCAATTTCACATGCATCCATTCTTCAAATGGATAATCATAAACAAAGGAGTAAGTAGGACCAAAGTATAATTGCCAGCCTGCCAGGTCATTCACAATCGGAGTAGCCTGATTGGCATCTGGGTTTCCAGATTGATGAGGTCGGAAGTAGAACTCCTCTCCGTTTCTCCCATTAAGTCGAAAGCGTATTCCATAGAAACCTCTTCGCTCAGTCATTCGAATGTCATATTCAATAGTACCATTAAGAAATCTCATGCCTTTCATCTCAATTGCTCCTCCCTTGAGGTATATAGCCTCTTGACCATCGATGTTGTCCAGGACATAGCTTTCTGAATTAAATCTCCAATTTGCTGTATCAAAAGGAATAGTTTTTTGAGCTGTTGCAACTGATGAGACCATTGTCAGAATGATCAGTAAATAAGTTTTCATTGTCTTTGAGTTTTTCTTTACAAGTTGTGAATTAGCTCTTGAATTCATGAAAACAATCTCGTGCAATTCCATGCAATGTTGTGCGAGGCGCTGGAATTCACGATATTGGCAACTTATGAGTGCTGAAAAGGAAATGATATCGAAATGCCTGCAATTGATTGAACAGAAACTCGGTTGGGGATCTGTAAATGAATGGCATAATGAGATGTTCGAAGAGCTTAGTCAGTTGATTGAGAAGGAAACAAAGGTGCTTCTTAGCTCTACAACATTGAAAAGAGTTTTCGGTAGAGTCAAGTACAAAAACGATCCAAGTATCAGTACACTTAATACCTTAGCTCAGTTTCTTGAATTTAAGAATTGGAGAGAATTCAAAGAAAAGAATCAAGTCAAACTGAATCAGAAAACGAAGAAGACCTGGCCAAGGCAACATGCTATTATCATAACCTCTGCAGCTGCTCTAACTCTAGTATTTATTTCACTGTTTTCTCTTACCAGAGTAGGTGAATCCGGTCCCACGGTGGAGGAACTATCAGCAATTCAGTTTTCTAGTCAGCCTGTTACCACTGGTATGCCGAACTCAGTTGTATTTGAGTTTGATTTAGCTGGAATTGAATCGGATGATATTAAAATCCAGCAATATTGGGATGAATCTAAAACCATCGAAATAAAATCAGGTCAGACTCAAGCTACAGGTATCTATTGGAGGCCAGGTTACTTTAGATCAAAGCTCTTAATTGATGGCCAGATCGTGAGAGAACATGATCTGTATATCAAGTCTGATGGCTGGTTGGGCACAATTGGATATGAACCGGTATCTAAATACTTATATGAACCAGATATTATGAATGAGGGGCTTTGTCTAAATGAACAGGCTCTTGATGAGATTAGACAAAGGGATGAGCCAATAACATCCACTTTTCACTATGTAGAAGAATTCCCAGGCCTATCCGGGGATAACTTTAAATTAGATGCAACAATTTCCAACGTCTACAACGAAAAGTGGGCTGTCTGCCAATACACAGCAATTTACATTTTGGGATCAAAGAGTGCGATCATTATTCCTTTTGCAATCAAGGGTTGTGCTTCAGATATAAGTGTGATGTTGAGTGATAATTATATGTCGGGTAAAGAAAATGATCACTCGATGCTGGGAACAGATTTTAATGAACCAAGAGACATCAGTATTTCAGTGGTAAATCAGAAAGTAGCCGTTTCTATTGATCAGGAACAGGTTTATGAAAATGAATACGGTAAAGCTCTTGGAGACTTTGCCGGAATTAGGGTTGTGTTTGAGGGAGCTGGGAGAGTGCATCAGATAAAGGTTCAAAACGCCAAAGGAATACCTGTTTTTGAAGATTCATTTCAAGATTAAAAAAAAATAATACTACAAATAGGAAACAATTATAAGTTCAGAGTCGTTACTTTCTTAAATACTACAAATAGGAAAATATTTTTATTATGAAAAAATATCAACTAGGAGAGTTTGAAGAAGTGGTGATGCTTACTGTGGCAATTCTTTATGATAACGCTTATGGTGTTACCATCCGAAAGGAGATAGAGACAAGATTAGATAGGGGAGTTAGCGTTGGGGCTTTACAAGCTGCATTGAAACGTTTGGAAGACAAGAAGTTTCTGGTTTCCAGTGATCAGGAAGGAACCCAGGAACGTGCGGGTCGGCCCAAAAGGTATTTCAAAATAACCGCTCTTGGTAAAGAGGCAATGGAATATGTCAGGTCTACAAGAAACTCCATGTGGGACGCTATTCCGGATATTTCGCTTGATGTGAAATACAAAGCATTATTCAATGCCTAATCCACCAAAGCTATTTCTCAGATTCCTGAAATGGTTTTGTAACCCAAATCTCCACAAACCCATAGAAGGTGACTTACTGGAATTCTATGACGAAAATGTGGAACTCCATGGTAAACGAAGGGCTGATTTCATATTTATCAAAGATGTCCTCCTATTATTCAGAAAAGACATAATCAAGCCACTGGGTGGCACTTACTCATTAAACACATTTGGTATGTTATCACATCAAATCAAGCTTGCATTTAGAAGCTTCAAAAGGTTCAAAAACTCATTTCTCATTAACATTTTAGGGCTTAGCACAGGACTCACTGCTGTGTTATTGATCTATCTGTGGATTAACGATGAACTTTCAGTCGATAAATTCCATCAAAATGATGAGCAGCTTTACCAGGCTATGCAAAATATCAATAATCCTGATGAGACATTTACACTAACCAATACTCCTGCGTTACTCGCACAAACTTTAGAAGAGGAGCTTCCCGAAGTTGAGGTGTCTGCCTCCATGATTCCAGTTGGTTCTTATGGATCAGATCGGGTAATTCAATATGAAGACCGGAAATTAAAAATGGATGATATCTACGCCAGTGAAAAGTTCTTTGAAGTGTTCTCTTATGAGCTGGTATCTGGGGATGAAAAAGAAGTATTGTCCAAAAAGGAATATGTATTGGTCTCGGAGAGCTTTGGAAGTGCACTATTTGGTGAAACCGATCCGATTGGAAAAGTTGTTCAAGTTGAGGAAGCAAGGGATACCCGAACCTATATCATTTCAGGAGTTTTTGCGGATTTACCAAAAGAATCCAGCAAGCAGTTTGATGTAATTTTCACCATGGAGGCATTTTTGGATATGTATCCACATATAAGAGAATGGGGTAATAGTGATCCCTCAACTTTTCTGGTTTTAAAGGAAAATACAGATGTCGATCAGTTGTCATCTAAAATTGAAAATTTTATTACCACTAAGGAAGAAGGCTATCGCCACACATTATTCTTACAGAAATATTCCGAAAGGTATCTGAATGGAAATTATGAAAACGGTCAGATAGCTGGAGGTAGAATTCTATATGTGAAGTTATTCTCCGCTATCGCTATCCTTGTTTTGGTTATTGCTTGTATCAATTTTGTCAATTTATCTACGGCCAGAGTTTCCCGAAGAATCAAAGAAATAGGAGTGAAAAAGGCCATAGGTGCGACCAGAGGTTCCCTGATCTCACAATTTATTGTTGAAGCAGGATTGATTATCAGCATGTCTATGGTAATCGCAGTGATGGCTGCCATATTGCTACTACCTTATTTTAATGTATTGACCGGGAAATCCATTTTGTTGAATTTTGATTGGAGTATCATTCAGTTTCTGTTAATGGTAACTTTAGTCACCACAATTCTTTCAGGAGGATACCCTGCCTTGTACCTGTCAGGATTTAGTACACTCAATTTATTTCAGGGACGAGTGAAGGGGTCTTTTGCGGAACTATGGGCAAGAAAGGGGTTGGTAATCTTTCAATTTGCTGTATCTGTGGTGCTGATTACCTCGGTATTGGTTGTATCCTCACAAGTTGATTTTATTTTAAATCGTGATTTGGGTTTTCAGAAAGATCACATCATCTACTTCAATAGTGATGGGTCTTTACAGGAAAATGCCACTGCGTTTATTGATGAACTTAAAAAGGAAACTTCAGTGATTAATGCAGCTCAATTTGGGCATGATCTCCTAGGAAACAGGGGCCAAACGTCAGGAGTAAGATGGGAAGGTAAAGGGCCAGATGAATTTGTGCAATTTGGAAATCTGGAAGTAGGATATAATCTGATTGAGACATTTGATTTAGAAATAATAGCGGGCAGGTCTTTCTCCGAAGAGCATGGAGATGACGGTCGCAAGATCCTTTTCAACGAAGAAGCTATAAAAGTGATGAGAATAGAAGATCCAATTGGAAAAATAGTTAACCTATGGGGATATGACAGGGAGATTATTGGTGTAGTTAAAAACTTTCATTTTGAATCACTACACAAAGAGATAACACCATGTTTCTTCCAGTTTACAAATGCAGCTTCTTCAATTGTTGTTAGAATTCAATCCGGAAATGAATTAAAAACGATAGAGCGTTTGGAAGAAATCTATCAGGCACATAACCCTGGTTTGCCATTTACATTCAAGTTTTTTGATGAAGAATATGATGCACTTTACAGATCGGAGTTGCAGATTTCAACATTAGCTAAATATTTTGGAGCAATTGCAATTTTGATTTCATGTTTGGGATTGTTTGGCTTGGTCGCATTCACTACTGAGAGAAGGCAAAAGGAAATTGGAATTAGAAAGGTTCTTGGTTCATCAGAATTTAATTTGATGATGCTTTTGTCAAGCGACTTCTCTAAAATGGTGGCAATTGGAATTTTGATTGCACTTCCAATTAGTTATCTCCTGGTAAATGGCTGGTTAGAATCATTTGCTTACCGTATAGATTTGAAGTTTACATTCTTTATATCCTCAGGACTCATCTCGATGGGAATAGCCTGGATCACACTTGGATTTCAAACTCTAAAAGCTGCAAAAAGCAATCCTGTTGAAAGTTTGAGATATGAGTAAGCAATTATTTTTGACAATAGATCACAATTTTATGAGTAGATTGAGGTGAATCCCGTCTAATACTTTTGGTGGATAGGGATAAATAGTATCAAATGAAGAAAGCTTTCCTACTCACCATTTTTTGGGTAGCATCTGTATATGTTGCCAATTCTCAGAGCTACAGTACTCAGAATTACGATCAGGTTTCAGTGAAAACAGTAGAATATCTCAATTCACTTGAAATGGATATCTATCAATCCGATCAAGATACTTTGCATAATCGACCGTTACTTATATATGTGCATGGTGGCGGATTTTCAGGGGGGGCAAGAAACGAACCTGAAATAGTAGCATTCTGCGAAAACATGGCCAAACGTGGAATTGTGACTGTGAGCATATCTTACAGTCTTACAATGAAAGGAAAATCATTTGGATGCAATCAGGCCGCTAAGAATAAATTAGAAACTTTTCGGATAGCAGCATATGAAGTAACAGCTGCCACCAATTACTTGCTGGAAAGAAAAGAAGAACTCAGAATCAACGATAAAAACATTGTTATTTCAGGAAGTAGCGCTGGCGCTGAAGCAGTTTTACATGCCGCTTTTCTGGAAGAGGCACTTGGTAATTTGCCGGAGGACTTCAAATATGGAGGGCTGGTAAGCATGGCAGGAGCAATTTCTGATATTGATTTGATTACAAAGGAAACAGCAATCCCTATGCAGTTTTTTCATGGAACCTGTGATGAATTAGTACCATATGGAAACGATCCACATCATTTTTGTTCAGAAAATGATCCGGGTTATCTAATGCTTTATGGTGCTGGAGCAATCGTGAATAAATTGGATAGCATCAATCAATCTTATTATTTAATAACAGCTTGCAATGGTGATCATACCTGGGCAAGTATACCTTTCAGAAAAAAGCTTGATGAAATTGCCGAGTTCATTGAAAAAGATGTGGTACAAGGTAAATTCCGTCAGGTAAAAGAAGTTATTGGATCTGATGGGTCCTGTGATTTGGTGGACACTCCTGACTTATGTCGAAGTAGCGACTAAATATTTGAATTAATTTTTATTCCAGGGGTGGGGTAGATGTAATTCATCCGGATATACAGTCAAACAAAGAAATTTGCATGACTAAATTATCTAAGAAATCTACCAGGCTACTTCATACTATTCTTGTTTCCATTCTATTTGTTTCCTTCTCTTCTTGTGACGGAGGAGAAGATGATGAAATGGATGAGTTCTCATCAACTAAAGAATTTTCTGATGTGGATATGAGCATTATTTCTCAAACATTGAATTTGGAACAAACTCCATTCAACTACGAAAATCCATCTCTTCCAAATCACTACAAGACCGATGAGGCAAATGAAGCCAATAACACTCCCGAAGAAAATCAAATTACTAATATGGGAGCGACCCTGGGGAGGGTATTGTTTTATGATAAAAGCTTATCGGCAAATAATACTGTCTCATGTGCTTCTTGCCATGATCAAAGTGCAGCATTTTCTGATAATAGGAAATTCAGCGTTGGGCTAAATGGAGAATTGACACGAAGGAATTCCATGACACTCATCAATAGCCGGTTTTATGAAAACGGAAAGTTTTTCTGGGATGAAAGAGCTACAACGCTTGAAGAACAGGTACTAATGCCAATTGAAGATCACATAGAAATGGGCATGGATTTGAATGATCTTCAGGTCAAATTACAAGACTTGGACTATTATCAGGTATTGTTTCAAAATGCTTTTGGAAGTAAGGAAGTGACTTCTAACAAAATTGCGCTGGCACTTTCTCAATTTACGAGATCAATAGTAGCTGTCGACTCAAAGTTTGACAGAGGAATGGAACTTGTTGGACCAGTGGATAATGAAGAGGAAATGCCTGACTTCCCAAACTTTACTGAACAAGAAAATCTAGGGATGGACATTTTCTATCGTGGTAGAAATGGAGGAACCTGTCTCTACTGTCATGGATCTCCGCAACATGTAAATGATGAAGCAAAAAATAATGGACTAAGTCTCGATTACACAGACAATGGAAAAGGAGAATTTACTGGAAGGCCAGAGCATAATGCATTGTTCAAGGTACCATCACTGAGAAACATCGCCAATAGTGCACCCTACATGCATGATGGTCGATTTGAAACTTTAATGGATGTGATCAATCACTATTCTGATCAGGTTGAAGATCACCCAAATCTTAATTTCAGATTGAAAACTCTGGACGATGGAGAAGAAGGAGAGGCAGAAGTTTTAAGGTTAAACTTATCACAAACTGAGAAGGAAGCGCTGGTGGCATTTCTCCATACGCTCACAGATGAGAAAGTCTTGACAGATGAAAAGTATAGTGATCCCTTCCTTGACTAAATGAATTTGAAAGTGGTTTTTTAATGGTTAAGTAGCTGTGTGAATCGGTGGGGTAGGGTAGTTTCTACTCCACCGTATTTACAAACAAAGAATTGAAACATCATGAAGCAATTACTAATCTCCTATCTTATAATCCTACTTCCTATTGGTAGTATCATTTGTCAGACCCTAACAACAAGCAATCTGCCAATTGTAATTATAAATACTCAACAGCAAGACATTCCAGATGAGCCTAAGATCAACGCAACCATGGGCATTATATACAATGGACCAGATCAGACAAACAATATCAATGACAGTTTCAATCATTACAATGGAAATATAGGAATTGAATCAAGGGGAAACTCCACACAGGATTTTGACAAAAAATCATATTCTATTGAGTTATGGGATGTATTGGGTGAAGATATTTCATTGCCTCTTTTAGGTATGGCCGAAGAAGAGGATTGGATCTTACATAGCATGGTTATCGATAAATCTCATGTCCGTATTCCAATGACTTTTTATCTGGCCCAAAAGATGGGGCACTACGCTTCAAATTGGAGATATGTTGAATTAGTGATTAATGGAGAGTATCGAGGCTTATATATTCTGACGGAAAAAATTAAGCGAGATAAGAACAGAGTAGATATTTCTAAACTTAAGGAAGATGATTTATCCGGTGATCAATTAACTGGGGGGTATATATTAAGGATCGATTGGCTCGAGGATCCAGAAGGGTTTGAGTCTCAATACAATTCTCAAGGAGGGGAACCTATGTTTTTTCAATGGTATTACCCAAGAGCAAGAGATATAAAACCAGAGCAGGCTGAATACATTGAAAATTGGATTGGTAATTTTGAGGATGCATTGTTCTCATCAAACTACAGGAATGAAAATGGAGAACGCTACACGGACCTGATAGATTTGGATTCTTTCGTTGATTTTTTATTGATTAATGAGCTAAGCAAGAATTCAGATGGCTATAAGTTGAGCTCATATATACACAAGGACAGAGATAGTAAAGGAGGTAAACTGGTAGCAGGTCCGATTTGGGATTTTGATCAGACTTATGGGGTATCGGAAGTTTGCTCCAATGCAGACTTCACAGGTTGGACTTATTTACAGAATCAAGAGGGTTGTGAGGATCTGGAATCCATGCCCATGTGGTGGCTAAGAATGATGGGCGATTCCTTTTTTCAAAATAGAATGAGATGTCGATGGGAACAGTTTAGAGGTTCATTCCTTCATTTGGATTCTATCAATGGTTGGATTGACGATGATACTCAATTAATTGCTGATGCAATCACTCGAAATTTTAATAAATGGGATGATTTTTTAGGAGAGTATATCTGGTATGAGCCTGAACCAGTTCCGGAAACTTATGAAGAAGAGATATCTTATCTTAAAAACTGGATAGCCAATAGGGTCACTTGGATGGATAATAATATCTATGAATGTGGGAGTGAAGTCGTAGGAGTTGCTAATTGGGAGAAAAGCAATCTTAAAATATACCCTAATCCATCAAACTCTAAGTTCTATGTGGAATTCAATGAGGAAATTAAGATTGAAGTGATTGATCTATTTGGGCAATCTGTACTGCAAAATCAAGGAAAGTTGGTTGATCTTTCAACATTTAAAAAGGGGGTGTACATTTTTCGCATTCAAACTGGAAATACATCTGTGATCAGAACTGTTATCAAGAATTGAATGCACCAATTATTAGTAGTTCTTTGGGACTAATCAGTTTGAAATACCTACCCAAAAAGAATTAATCGGATTCAATACAATTAGTAAATCTCCTTTCAGGAATTTATATTGGAAACTAAATTCTTGATTGAGATTTTAGTATGAGTTCATCACTGGTTTTTCATATAATAATAGCATTTGGAGCATTTCAAGCGCTTTTTCTTGCTTCAATAATATGGTTTAAGAAAGGAAAACTGACAGGTATTCTGTTCAGTCTTTTTCTTTTAATTGAAGGCCTGACTTTGATTGAAAGACTTATGGCGGAAACAGATTTAATGGTAAACTTCCCCCATCTATTGGGAATAAGTTATCCATTAAATTTCATCAAATCACCTATCCTCTTTTTTCTGGCGATATCTATCATTAAGCCAGAGTTCAAAATAAGAATTAAGCATCTAACGCATTCAATACCATTTTTTCTGATGTTGTTGATGAACGTTCCATTCTATATGATGTCAGGAGCTGAAAAGATTGAGCAGGTCCAGGCATTTATCAATTATGTGCCAGAGTATTCCAGTTTTAATTTCTGGTTTTTCCTGTCATTTTTTGCTTACATAGGCATTTACTTAGGGTTAAGTATCAAAGAACTACGCAATTATAGACTACATATCAAGAGCAATAAATTAGCCAACTGGTATCTCTGGGTGATCGTTTTTTATTCGGCTTTATTAGGGATTCAATTAATCCATTTCATTTTCAGACCATCCGGACTTGTGGAGTTTCCATTTATCAATGAGGCCAGCATGTTGTTGATGACTTTCTTAATTCAATCTATAGCCTATAGTTTTTTATCTCAAACTCCAGTATTCGATCAAAGGAATGACAAGTTTTTGAATAATCTTGATAGCTTATCAACCGATAGTGCACTAGTTCGGGAGCAATTGGAAAAAGAAAAAGCATACCTGGATGACAATGTTACATTGGATGAATTTGCAACTTCACTAGGTTTCTCGAAGAAGCATGTCTCTGAAATCGTGAACCAAAGTTTTGGAATTACATTCAAGGAATTAATAAATAGATACCGGATCGAGGAAGCTAAAAGAATTATGAAGGATGAGATCAATTCAGATCCCAAAATCAATCAAATAGGAATGAGATCTGGATTTAATAATAAGGTAAGCTTCTACAGAACATTTAAAAAACATACCGGTAAATCACCTTCTGAGTATTTAAATGGACTTTCCAAGTAGTTGCGCAAAATAATTGTGGTTACATTTCTGTTTTGTAACCTACCGAATTTCTCATTTTCATACTTTAGTTGCAAACAGATAAATATGAAATTCAAAGGATCAATTATTGTCAATAAACCATTGGAAACTGTGACTAGTTACTTCGCTAATCCAGCGTATCTAAAGGAATATCAGGAGGACTTTGTGAAGAAAGAATTGGAAAGTGGAAATGAAGGAGAAGATGGCGCGATCTCAAAAATGTATTACCGAAACAAGAACTATGAGATGGAGTTAACAGAAACTATTATCTCTAATCAACTCCCTGATTCCTTCGAGGCATTTTATCACCATAAACATATGGACAACACCATGAAATGTACTTTCAAATCATTGGGAGACGGTAGTACACAATATGATACAGAAGTAGAATACACAAGAATCAATTGGGTGATGCCTAAACTAATGTCTATTCTATTTCCAGGTATGTATAAAAAGCCTGCGAGGCGCTGGTTAGAGAATTTTAAAAGGTTTGTTGAAAGTCAAAATGATTAGATCATGTGGGAAGAGAAATTAGCTATTTACGATAAGATCATTGCAAGTAATCCCAATATCGAAAGGAAAGGAAAAACTGTGCCCTATACTTCAGCCAATGGGCATATGTTCACACTCCTTAATAAAGATGGAGAAATCGGATTCCGGCTTTCAAAGGAGTCGGGGGAAAGATTTATGGAAGAGCATAATACTACAAGATTTAAATCTCATGGCGCATTTATGAGAGGATATGTCTTGATTCCTGAGAGGCTTTATGATGATATGGAATTGCTTTCTCAGCTTTTGCAGGAAAGCCATGAGTATGTTTTGAGTTTACCTCCTAAATAAATCTGAATTTTAGTATTCTAATCTATTCTTGAATTATGTAAATTCAATTGAATAAATACTCATCAAACTAAATTTTACGATCATGCCTACCGTTAACGTTTACCTTACCTTCAATGGAAATTGCGAAGAAGCATTCAATTTTTATCAGTCCGCCTTTGGTGGAGAATTTGGATTTATGGGCCGGTTTGGAGATATGCCTTCTGAGGCTGGGGGCGATACCATTCCTGATGACCAGAAAAATCGAGTGATGCATGTGAGCTTACCGATCAGTAAAGAAACTACTCTCATGGGAAGTGATACAGGAGGAGAATGGGCTGCAAATTTTAAGGAAGGAAATAATTTTTCAGTATCCATCAGCGCAGACTCCAAAGAAGAAGCGGATCGTTTATTTAATGAACTTTCATCAGGAGGTAATGTCACAATGCCTATGGCAGATACGTTTTGGGGAGATTATTTTGGGTCTTTTGCCGACAAGTTTGGAGTGAATTGGATGGTTGGATATAATGATGGTCAGGGGCCTTCAATGTAGTTTTCTATTACCTATGCAACCTCGGAGTTTTATACTGCATCTACAGTTTGTATAAAACTCAAAATACTTTGGAAAATAACAAAAAAATTGGCCGCATCGCAGGTATATTCCTGTTTATGATGATGGCAGCTGGCTTACCAGGCGTAATGTATAGAGGATTAGGTTCTTCTATGCTGGAAAACCAAAACCTATTAAAATTTATTGTAGACAGTTCTGCTGAAATGAGACTTTCTATTTTTCTCAGTGTTAGCGCTGGAATTATGGGAACAGTTTTCTCGGTTATTGTATATAAGGTTCTTAAGCAACACTCAATTATCACGGCAACACTCTTCTTAGGGCTGTGGCTTATTCAGGTTGCCATATCGTTAGTTGGAGATGTTAGTCATTATGTAATGTTGGAAACAGCTCAATACTTGAGCGATACTAATCAATCTACACAGGACTTTTTACCTTTCGCAGCATTAGGAATTAAAGGCTACATAGGATCTCATTTTCTTGGGTTATTATTCTTTAGTGGGTCATTCGTTCTAATTCATTCCCAATTTCTGAGGTTTGGACTTTTGCCTAAATGGATATCCATCTGGGGTATGCTCGCAACAGGTACAGTTTTTACTGTAACATGGTTACAGATATTTGACCAAGATGTAAGCTTTTATTTCTACCAGCAGAATGGAATATTCATGTTGACCTTCACTGCCTTTATGTTAATAAAAGGGTTTAGAACCCCTAGAATTGACCCAAGTTAGTATTGGGAGATGCGTTATTTAGCCTGCTACTTGCTTCTGGATGTCATTTGCTGTTGCAATTGCTTCCTGAAGCCCGCTGGCATCTTTTTCAATGGCAATTCTTGCATCGGTATATGCCGCATAGGAGCCATGGATAGCACTTGTAACATGCCCGCTAGTAGCATCATCAGCACCTTTTTTGGCGTCAAGTACTTTGTCGCCAAAAGGGTTTGCATTCCTCATTTCTTTATAAGCTTTATGACCTTTTTGCTTCACATTCATAAATGCCTCAAGTGTAAATTGCAATTCACAAACATGTCCTGTTGACTCCTCTTTGAGATTCATTTTGACATCCCCATATAAGGTCTGGGAACCAGTTTGTCCCTGACTATTTTGGTAAGTTTGTTTGCACCTTACTACTGTATATCCAAGCTTTTCATCATTGGCATGCACAATCTTAAGTGCCTGAATCAGTCCTTTGAAATCAGAAAATGTGAGAGTACCTCTCACTACGTCAAGTATATTGCTATAATCACCGCCGTATTTACCTTTGGCCTTCTGGTCAGCTCTATCTTGTCCTTTGAGAGGAGCAACTTCACTAAGGCTATGTTCTTCTTTGCTGTATCTTCTTACTTTGCTTTTCCCACCCATTGGGTTAGGGATCATTTTCACTTTAGTTTTTTCGTAGGTGTCTGTTTTGGCACCTGTTGATTGTACCAGCTGATCAAAGATTTCGGAGAACTTTGGAAGAGCTGCTTTTGCTTGGGTTTCCAGCGCATCCCAACTATTAGCATCAAGGTCTTGTTTGGCTCCCTGCAATTGCAACGTGTCCGCACTTTGTAAGGATGAAACCAGCTGTTTCGTGTTGTGATTACTTTGGCTTTCAGTGGCCATCAATTGCAGCGCCTGTTGGCTTTGGCTTTCTGATCTTTGATCAACTAAATTGATTGTCTGAGCTCCAGTGTTAGCTGCCGAGTTCTGCTTACTTTGTTTCTTCTCACTCTCTTTGATAATTCCCGATAAAGTTCCCATTTGCACAATATATGATTAATTCAGTAGGTTTTTGATAGTTGTGATAAAAATAAACGCTCCCAATGATTTAGTGTCAAATTTGAGTTGACAGGTAGTAGACATTACTGTGCGCTCGACCATTTATACTCAAAGTAAACTTTCCCAGTCTTTACTTCTGAACCTGTATTGGCACAATCGTCATTTCCTGGATCGACATCTAAAATTTTGATGATATAATGCTTTTCCGCTCTCAAAATGTATGTGAAATATACATCTCCCACCTCAGGAGCCAATACGGATGAGGCTGCAATACCTGAGTTCGGATCTTCCAGAAGTGTTTCAACAGAGGCATTATCATAATCGAATATACTTGTTGCTTTCCAGTAACTGGCAACAGTGTATGTTCTGAAAGAACCATCAAAAGTATTTTCGTCATTATTACTCCTAATGTCTCGAACATCATTGGTGTCATTGTTTGTTAGGTTTACATGATCCACCAGATTGTATCCAAAGATACAACTGGAGGTTCCATGCTGATTGTAAATCTGACCAAACTGCCTCATATCCATACGCGTTGGACTCCAAAGAATTAAAAACGCTTCCTGACTAACAGAGTGTACTTCATTTCCGCCATCATCATTATCATAAAGAACGAATTCGATATGGATTTCTTCGGCATCAGAAGCATCGCTTGGAACAAAATAGCTGTAGTCAACATTCTCCTGATTCAAATCTGTAAAGTTGATTACATCAATCATGTTAGTGGTAGCACCTCGTGTTTCAAATATCTCCAATCTATCCAGTCCTTCCTCATCTGAAACAGACATTGAAAATGTTACTTCCTGTCCCTGGCGGACTTCTCCCGGAATGGTGAAAAAATTGGAAATATCTGGCTCTTGAAAATCATCTCCATCTCCGAATGCATCACAAGCTTGAAATAGACAAATTGAAAAGGAGTACGCAATTATTGCGAATAGGCTGGATTTTAAATTCATGGTGTGTGGACTTTAGTTACCTATAAGTTAGTGAATGTCTAATAGATAGGCAATTATCCTGATCTAAGAAAGGACGGAAAGTGTTGAGTATTTGATGATCCCAAAGACTTAATTAGCACTTATCTTTGCTCCCGATGGAAACTCTAAAGACTATCAAAAACTTCTTTGCGAAACCGCATCCCTTCATATTTAATTGGTCTAGTATTACTATACCTGGAGTAGTTACATTCTTTGTGATCTGGGTATTCGAGCCTTTTGGTTTAAATAGGTTAGAGTCTTCTATGGTGCTGAAAATATCCGGGTTTCTTATGCTACTGGTATCTGTTGTAGTTTGGGTAATGGTTCCTTTAATGCGAAAAATACTACCCGCCTGGATGGACAAGGAAGAATGGACTCTAGGAAAAGAAGTTCTGCAAATTATTATTGTTCTTACAGTCATCACCTTCATGATTTTCTTGTCGGTCAATTTGTTTCTGGAAACTTCAACTAATCAATGGTCTTTGTTCACAATTATTTTGTTGAAAACAGTCTCAGTTAGTATTCTTCCTATACTTCTTGTGGTTCTTTTTGAGCAATATATGCACAACCGAAAAAAGCTTAATGAAGCAATTAGATTGACACAAGAGCTTAAGCAGAATGGACAACCAGAAGTGTCGAAAGTGATCAAACTATTTGCAGAAAACGGGAAACTAGCGCTACAACTGGAAACAAACGAATTGGTCTATATGCAATCAGACGGAAACTATGTTGATGTCTTTCATTTCAATCAGGGTAAGCTGGAAAAATCGATTGTTAGAAACAGACTTAAATCACTTTTAGAACTATTGCCAGACGAAGATTTTTTTCATTGCCATAAGAGATATTTAATTAATGGTCATCATGTCTTGAAAGTAGAAGGTAACGCTAGAAATCTGGAGTTGTCACTGAGAGGAGTTGAAGAAAAGATTCCTGTTTCAAGAGCAAATAATGAAGCGGTTAAAAGTTTCCTTGCTGGTTTGTCACGATAGCTTTCCCGTACATACCTCATCATTCCCAATGATACCAAATAGGCTTATTTAGGCCGGAAAGCAGGATTTCTAGCTCAGCTTTGCATCGTCAAAAATTTGAAATTATGAATGCAATTAAGCTCGTATTCTTAGTTGTGCTAATCTCGGTTTCACAATCAACGATAGCACAACTTTATCTTGAGGACCGATCTCAACATCGTTTTGCCCAAACTTATGTAGGACTTAATTCTCTGATAATTCCTTCTCAAGGAAGCTATAATTGGAACCAAACAGAGAATTCTTTTCCATTGACTTCAATACCAAGATTCACAATAGGGGGATTGCATTTTTGGGGCAAATTAGATTTCAATATGAACATCGCTCTTGGATTTATAGGTGATGATGATATTGATGGTAGTACCAAATTGAAATATGCCCCTGGTGGAGATTTAAGTGCCCGGTTCTATCCATGGCGGATGGAATTTGGCAAAGTAAGACCTTATGGAGGCTTATCATTAAGTCAAATGGTATTCGGTATTGAGACTGATAATTCTGGGGAAAGAAAGGATGTCTTTTTGACCACCTCCACTGTTACTGGTTTATCATATGCATTTGATGGTAATCAAATAAATCTGGAAATGCTATGGACCCCTCTTAATGATCGTGAATTCTATAGTGATAGGAGTACTCAGTATGATTTGAAGTTGCCTCAATTATTCTTTTCGCTGGGGTTTGTAAAATATTTTGATACTACTATCAAAAACGAAAAGGAGAAATTAAATGGAAGAACTACAGAGTTAGAAAAGAAACTGTCTAAGAATGGCAAGTTGAATAGCTTATCTATTGGAGTTGCTCCAAGCTGGGCTTACTTCCTAACCTCACCGGAATATTCAGGTGTAGAGCGACAATCTGTTCCAAGACATGATGCTGATTTTGTATGGGAATTTGGAGTGGGATATTTACTTCATAATCAGGGGATGCATTTTGGAATTAAATACAGGGACTACACCTCCGGTAGAGAAAGTTTCGGTTTAGATCATTTAATGCGCAGAACATCTATCGCATTCGAAGGTTTTAAGTTCCTGTGGGATTATAATGGTTTTGTGCCTTTTATTGGACCTAGTATCAGTTATGAAAGGTGGGCAGTGGGGGAGTTTGAATTCAATGAACAAGTGGGGAGTACAATCAGAACAAGCTTTGTATCTCCTGGAGTCATATTTGGGTGGGATATTGTGGCATCCCCACTGGAAACCTGGATTTTACGAACTAATCTTAGATACTATCCATTCCAAAAAGTAAGAGACATAGAAGGTAAGAAATCGCGGGTTGATCAATTTGAATTTAATTTTATTGAAGTGGTATTGTATCCGGGAAGAATGGTTAGAATTACCAAAGCAAAATCTAAGAATTAATGAAGCTGAAAATAGTTATTGCTTTACTTACGATAGGGTTTTTTAGCTGTAACTACAGTAAAAATGTATCCCTCTTACTCAGCGGAAGTGTGGATCGAGAAGACTTTGTGCAAGAAATTCCTTTCGAATATCGCAAAGGTCTTATTGTAGTGAAAGCTGCTATTAATGCTGATAAAACGCTTCGGGAATTCATATTTGATACTGGGGCATTCAATAGTAAAATTGAAAAGAACCTTGCTGAACAACATGGGCTAGAAACTGTAGCTACAAAGGAAAATTCCACAGCACAGGGAAATACTAAACTGATCGAAGTAGTACAGATTGATTCCTTGAGGATAGGAGAGACAGTTTTTAAAAAAATAGGTGCAGGAAAAGTAGAGTATTCTGCAAACTCAGCCAGCCCTTGTATCGCTGAGCATGGGATAATTGGAGCCAATCTGATTAAGTTGGTTAACTGGAAAATTGATTATCAGAACAAAAAGATCTATTTCTCAGATATGCCATTTGAAACTGGAGAAGGACCTATTGTAATTGGGTTTGATAGACCGGTATTTTCAGCTACTCCAAAGATTGATATCAGTTTAGAGAACAAAACTATTAGAGGCGTTTTATTTGATACTGGATTTAATGGAGGTTTAACCTTACCGAGCCGGGTGTCATCAAGCTTTGAATCTGATTCTAATGTATACATTGATCAATCAACGACCGGTATCTATGGATCAAATATTGATACTTTAATAGAAAAAAAGCTTTCTTTAAAACTGGATAAAGTAAATACTGATTTTGAAGTGGAGTTCTCTTCATTAGGAAAGGGATTGCTTGGTAATGAAGTACTCGAGCATTTTGAAGTAATAATTGATAATCAGGAGAATGAAATATTATTAGAACAAAAGACCGATATTGAAATTAGGAAATCACATGAGATGATTCCAGGGATATTGAATGATTCTTTATGGGTTGTGAATAGAATTGAGATTGGATTGAAACAGGTTGCTTTGGGTGATACTTTAACTTCCATTAATGGCTATACTCCGGATCAATTGTATCAATCAAATTGTGAATACTTTTATAAGATTGGAGATTTATTGCAACAGGATAGCCTAAAGTTGATAACAATGAAATCCGATACCGTAATGGTCATTGATCATTAAGATCGAAGATTACCTCCATACTCACCCAATAGATATTGGAAAAAGAAGCATTTTGCCATTTGTCTCTTCTTGAGAAAAAAAGGTATTTCTCATCCGGGGAAATGTAAGGGGCAAATTCTCGGAACTCTGTGTTAATCTTATCACCCAGATTACTGGCTTTTCCCCAATTACCCTTCGGATCTTTGAAGCTTACATAAAGATCGCTTCTTCCAAAGTTGGTACTATCAATTGCTGTAAAGATGATATAATCTTCATTTGGAGAAATGCATGGATCCCTTAAGTCCGGTTGAATAAATGGGATGGAGACCGTGTCTGCGGATTTGTAGTCTTTTTCGGATCTGAAAATTGTTCCATTAGTAAAGTAGAGATTATGATTTTTGGAAAAAGTCGGATACCAATCATCTTTTGAAGTGTTGATACCGTCCAATTTATTTGGTTTATCCCAGTCTCCTTTTTCATTTCTTTCAGATATCCACAAATCAGGAGGGTAATCTGCGATAAAAACTAAACTCTTATCATCTGGACTAATAATTGGCTCTCCAATGAACCACTCATTTTGATATTTGAAATCCCTAACAAATTGAGGTGTATCAACTGCGATTTCACCATTCATATTCTTTATTCTAAGAATCCTCTGATACCTCCAAAGTGCTGAGTCTGTTATTGTAATGAGATGTTCCTTGCCGTCAGAAGTCATAGTTAAATTCTGCTGGAACCGATTGTTTAGATTGATGATTCCTTCGGCATAGAGTTTCGGAGTTTTATCAGGAAAATTGGTGTCCAGATACTTAACTTCTGTGCCGCAAGCCGCAATTGTGAAAATCAATAAAGCTATTTGGATACAGTTTTTTAAGATCATGAATAGTTATGATTGATGCCTAACTATCATAAATCTAATGGTTTAACCAGTTGTAAACAAAAATCAATGAGAGGGAATCTCAATTTGAACAACTGAGTATTTAGCGACCATGGTATTATTTGCAACAATATTGCATTTAATGGTTTGGCGGTTGTGATTCTAAATATGAAATTCTATATTGCGAGGTATTTATTTTGCTAACCAAACCCTATAATCATGATTCGATTAAAGTCATGGAGGTCCTATGCAGCCACTGCACTAGGTGCTTCCGCGATAGCTATTGTCTTTACATTATCTACAAGACAACAAGCATCAATTCCTATTGGAGATAGCACCAGTAGCGAGTTGGAACAAATCAATAATACCCCAAAATACGATAGGCCAGACCTGGCAGTTAACCAAAATCACGATATGACTCGTGATCCTGCAACAAACACAGTTCCGGTTAAAAGATCATTACAAGCATTCAGAGAATTAAAGAGTTCTTCATCCAGAGCTCCATTATCTGGTGTAAACTGGACAGAAAGAGGACCTGACAATGTAGGGGGTAGAACGAGAGCTATAATGTTCGATCCAAATGATGGAACAGGTACCAAAGTTTGGGCTGGTGGTGTTGCTGGTGGACTTTGGTTCAATAATAACATTACTTCCTCTTCTACTGTATGGCAAAACGTGGATGATTTCTGGGCTAACCTGGCTATCAGTACTATTGCTTATGACCCAACTAACACTCAAACATTCTATGTTGGAACCGGAGAAGGATTTTTTAATCTTGACGCGGTAAGAGGAGCTGGTATTTGGAAATCTACAAACGGTGGTACTACCTGGACTCAATTAAGTTCTACCGACAATAGCGGATTCCATTATGTACAAAAAGTCGTGGTTACTCCAACAGGAACTGTAATCGCAGCAACAAGAGAAGGACTATACAGATCAACAAATGGCGGTTCAAGTTTTACGCAGTTACTTACAGGAAGATTTGCAGATGTAGAAGTAGCTGCAAATGGAGACATCTATGCAAGTGAAGGTATCTTCACAACAGGTGTTGTTAGAAAATCTACAAATGATGGAGTTTCCTGGTCAGATGTAACTCCTGCAACTGGTGGTGAGAGAATTGAATTAGCTGTAGCACCTTCAAATGCGAATGTGGTATATGCTGTAGCTTCCAATAACACTACTGTTGCCTGGTTTAGAAGATCAACCGATGGTGGTAACTCATGGAGTACAGTATCTATTCCTAATTACAGAACACAATCATGTACTACAGATAGCCAGGACTTTACAAGAGGTCAGGCATGGTATGATTTGACTTTACAAGTTCATCCAACAAATTCCAATATCGCAGTTGTTGGAGGTATTGATCTCTACAAAACCACAAATGGTGGTAGCAGCTGGGGATTAATCTCCTATTGGACGGGATCTTGTGATACTTACGTACATGCGGATCAACATGCTATCATGTTTAGTCCGGTTGATCCTAATGCAGCAATCTTCGGAAATGATGGCGGAGTATACTACTCATCAAATGTAGGAAGTGCTTCTAATCCTTCTATCTCTGCTAGAAATAATGGTTACAATGTGACTCAATTCTATGCAGCAGATCAGGCAAACTCTAGTGGAAGTAATTACATGCTTGCTGGTGCTCAGGATAATGGTAGTCATCAGTTCACAACAAGTGGTGTTAATTCTACTAATGAAGTTACTGGTGGTGACGGAGCATTCACTCACATTGATCAGGCAAACAGTAATTATCAGATCACTTCGTATGTTTACAATAGCTACTACAGATCAACAAATGGTGGATCATCTTTCAGTACGATTTTAAGTAACCAGACTTATGGAAGGTTTATTAACCCTACTGATTATGATGACAATGCAAAAGTACTTTACTGTGGTGCTAACGAAGATCAGTATATTAGAATAACTAACATGACTGGTTCCACTTCACCTTCACTTAACACAGTAAGTCTTGGTGGCTTTAGAGTATCAGCAATCAAAGTTTCACCTTACGCTAACAATAGAATCTTCCTTGGAACAGGTACTAATGGAAGTTCTGGAGGATCAAAAGTATTCAGAGTTGATAACGCAAACGGCAGTAGCCCAACGGTAACTGAAATCGGAACTGCTTCTCTTCCTGCAACAGGTTATATTTCAAGCATCGATGTAGGATCGAGTGATAACCAGGTGATTATTACTTATTCTAATTATGGAGTAGTTTCAGTTTGGGAAACAAGAAATGGTGGAAGCTCTTGGAGCAACAGAGAAGGAAACCTTCCTGATATTCCAATAAGATGGGCGCTATATAATCCTTTAAATACTGATGAAGTATTACTGGCAACTGAACTAGGTGTATGGTCAACTGACAATGTAAACACTTCTTCGCCTTCATGGGGTTCAACAAATTCTGGATTGGCGAATGTAAGATGCGACATGCTTCAATACAGAGATTCAGATGGAGTAGTTCAAGTTGCAACTCATGGTAGAGGAGTTTATACTGCTTCTCCATTTACAGCAGGTGGAGATACAGATCCTCCATCAACTCCAACAAGCTTAGCCTCTTCTGGAATTACTTCAAGTGGATTTAGTGTTAACTGGTCTGCTTCTTCGGACAATGTAGGAGTTACTGGTTACAATGTATACTTAAATGGATCTCTTGATGGAACAACAGCTTCTACAAGCTATAGCTTCTCAGGTTTATCTGCGTCCACTACTTATTCGGTTGCAGTTGAAGCAACTGATGCTACTGGCAATACCTCAGGTCAAGCTTCAATTAATGTAACAACAGCTGGAACCGGTGGACCATGTACTGCTTCAGTATCTACATTCCCATATAGCGAAAGCTTTGAAAGTGGAATAGGTGATTGGAGTCAGAATACTGGTGACGATCTGGATTGGGTAAGAGATTCTGGTGGAACTCCTTCTTCAGGTACCGGACCTGCAACTGGTGCAGACGGTTCATTCTACTTATACATTGAAGCTTCTGGCGATGGTACAGGTTTCCCAACTAAAAACGCAATCATTACTCTTCCTTGTATGGATGTTTCAGGTTTGGCTTCACCAAAGTTGAACTTCTCATACCATATGAACGGAACAGCAATGGGTAACCTGATCGTACAGACAAGTACTAATAGCGGATCGAGCTGGACTAATGCATGGTCAATTTCTGGAAGCCAGGGTGATCAGTGGAATGATGTTTCTATAGACTTACCATCTTCAAGTGGAATCCAAATTAGATTTAATGGAACCACTGGTAGCAGCTGGAGCAGTGATATTGCTATTGACGATGTAAGTGTTGCTGATGACTCAGATACTCAAGCACCGTCAACTCCATCAGGATTGGCTTCATCATCTGTTACAACCAGTAGCTTCAATGTTAGTTGGACGGCCTCAACAGATAATGTAGGTGTAACTGGATACAATGTATATCTAAATGGATCATTAGATGGCACAACTGCTACTACAAGCTATAGCTTCTCTGGATTAGCGGCATCTACAACTTATACGGTTGCAGTGGAAGCTAATGATGCAGCAGGAAACACTTCAGCACAAGGTTCTCTGAACGTAACTACTTCTTCAGTAGGAGGAGGAACATGTACAGCTACGGTTTCAAGTTTCCCTTATACTCAAAGTTTTGAAAGTGGAATAGGAGACTGGAGTCAGAATACAGGTGATGATTTGGATTGGGTCAGAGATTCTGGTGGAACTCCTTCTTCAGGTACCGGACCTGCAACTGGTGCAGACGGTTCATTCTACTTATACATTGAAGCTTCTGGTAACGGAACTGGATTCCCAACTAAAAATGCTATTATCACTCTTCCTTGCATGGATGTTACTTCTTTGGCTAGCCCTAAATTGAATTTCTCATACCACATGAATGGTACTGCAATGGGTAACCTAATCGTACAAACAAGTACTGACAATGGATCTACATGGAGCAATGCATGGTCTATCTCTGGAAGTCAGGGAGATGTGTGGAATGGTGTTTCTATTGATTTACCATCTTCTAGTGGAATTCAGATCAGATTCAACGGAACAACTGGTAGCAGCTGGAGTAGTGACATAGCGATCGACAATGTAAGCGTAAATGATGGTACTACACCTCCTTGCCCGGCAATTACATTCGGAACAATTTCTTCTTACGGAGGAACCCAGGATGCAGCTGGTGACTTCTCAGTACAAGATGCTGGAGCTACATTGTTTGTAGAGAACAATACATGGAAATATATTTCTTATCCATACACCGTTACTGCTAACACTGTAATTGATTTTGAATTTAGAAGTACATCTCAAGGTGAAATACACGGAATTGGTTTTGATAATGATAATACGATCAGCAGCGACAGAACTTTCAAAGTTCACGGTTCACAAAACTGGGGTATAACCAATTATGATAATTATTCAGGTTCAGATTGGGTTGCTTATAGCATTCCGGTTGGATCATTCTATACTGGTTCATTTGATAGATTATTCTTCACTAATGATAATGATGCTGGTAGCGGAAATAATTCTTACTTCAGAAATGTGGTTGTAAGAGAAGGTGCTTGTGGAACAACAGCAGCAATGGCTCAGACATCACAACCTGTACAGATTACTCCGATCATAGGAACGGATGGAGAATTTGAGTTCTCATCATTCCCTAATCCAGTATCTAATCTGCTGAATATTAATCACAATATTGAATCAGGTAGCTACTCAATTATTTCGATTAGTGGACAGATGATGCAAGCTGGAATTATTGATCTTGATCTAAGACAAATAAACACTAGTGAGTTGCCTTCAGGTATCTTTATTCTAAAAATAGAGACAGTTGAAGGAAGCATGATTCACAAGTTCAAGAAAATGTAAATCGATATAGTTTAAATTGAATTTTGGGCCCTGTATCAGTGATGCAGGGCCTTTTTATTTTATTCAAAAGTTTCTTAGTACAAAATTTTTCACCACTCATCATAATTATCAATCTCCCGATCTTTTTTTCAGATCACTGTTTTAAATTGTAATCCAAACCTTAATTGACCCAACATGAAATTTAGAATTCTCATTCTCGTTTTATCGTTGCTTGCATTCAATATTGAAGCTCAACGAAAGAAAAACAATAATTCTACTAATCAGACTAAAAGCGCTTTTGAAGAAGTATCCTTATCAGGCTTAAAATTCAGAAGTATTGGACCAGCACTTACATCAGGAAGAATTTCTGACTTTGCTGTCAACCCTGATAATCCTAAAGAATACTATGTAGCAGTTTCTGCCGGAGGTGTTTGGAAAACTACAAATGCTGGAACCACCTACACTCCGATATTCGATAGTCAGGGAAGTTACTCTATAGGATGTGTTACAATCGATCCAAATAATCCAAGCGTGGTTTGGGTAGGAACTGGAGAAAACAATAACCAACGAAGCGTTGGATATGGTGATGGAATCTATAAGTCCATTGATGGAGGGAAATCATGGACTCATATGGGGCTGAAAAACTCTGAGCACATTGGTAAAATCATTGTAGACCCAAGAAACTCAGATGTGGTTTACGTTGCTGCAATCGGTCCACTTTGGAGTGAGGGTGGAGACCGAGGTGTATATAAAACAACAGATGGTGGGAATACCTGGAATGCAGTTCTAACGATAGACAAACACACAGGAGTTAATGATATAATTCTTGACCCAAGAGATCCGGATGTACTTTATGCAGCAGCATACCAAAGAAGGAGACATGTATTCACTTATTTAGGTGGAGGTCCTGGATCTGGCATGTATAAAACAACTAATGGTGGTGCAAAATGGGATAAGATCAATACAGGCTTACCAAGCACAGATATAGGTAGAATAGGCCTTGCTATGGCTCCATCTAATCCTGAAATTATATATGCAATTGTAGAAGCAAACCAAGGAGAAGGTGGATTTTATAGAACTACCAATAGAGGGGCTTCATGGTCAAAGCAAGGAAGTTACCAATCGAGTGGAAATTACTATCAGGAAATAGTAGTAGACCCTAATGACGATCAAACCATTTACGGAATGAATACCTGGATTCAGGTTTCTCGAGATGGTGGTAAATCATTTAAGGTATTGGGAGAGGTCGCCAAGCACGTAGATAACCATTGCATGTGGATTGATCCAAGTGATTCTGAGCATTTTATAGCTGGTTGCGATGGTGGAATTTACGAAACCTGGGATGGCGCGAAAACCTGGGATTTCAAGGCAAACCTACCTGTTACTCAATTTTATAAAGTGGCCCTCGACAATGCAGAGCCATTTTATAATGTTTACGGTGGTACTCAGGATAACTTTAGTTTAGGAGGTCCTTCAAGATCAATTAGTGGTAACGGAATTTCCAATGAAGAGTGGTTTATTACTCATGGAGGTGATGGGTTTGAAACTCAGGTTGACCAATCTAATTCTAACATCATCTACGCTCAGTCTCAGTATGGAGTATTAGTAAGATATGACAAAGCAAGTGGCGAAGAAGTTGGGATTCAACCACAACCAAGAAAAGATGAAAACTCTTATAGATGGAATTGGGACGCACCTTTAGTGATCAGTAACTTCGATAACAAACGACTTTATTTTGCTGCAAACAAAGTATTCAAGTCGGATGATCAGGGGAATAGCTGGGATGTGATCAGCGAAGATCTTACAAGACAAATCAATAGAAACGAACTCAACGTAATGGGTAGAGTTTGGGGCATTGATGCTATTGCTAAAAATGGATCAACTTCTCCTTATGGAACAATCGTCGCAATGGATGAGTCACCAAAGAATGAAAATTTACTTTATGTCGGGACTGATGATGGATTAGTACAAATCACCGAAAACGGAGGAGACAGCTGGACAAAGGTTAGCAGTTTCCCGGGAGTACCGTCAAGAACTTATGTAAATATGTTGTTGGCATCACAGCATGATGAGAATGTTGTTTTTGCCTGCTTTAACAATCATAAAAATGGTGATTTCAAACCTTACGTTTTTAAAAGCTCAGACAAAGGAAAAACATGGACATCTATTACTTCTAATCTACCTGCAAGAGGTTCAAGTTACGCAATTGCGCAAGACCATGTAGATCCCAATTTATTATTTGTTGGAACAGAGTTCGGCGTTTTTGTGAGTAACAACGGAGGAGGAAAATGGAAGCAACTAAAAGCTGGAGTCCCAACAGTAGGAGTAAGAGATATTGCTATCCAGAGAAGAGAAAACGATTTGGTTCTTGGGACATTTGGTAGAGGATTCTACGTGTTAGATGATTATTCTTCTTTGAGAAATACTAATGAAACTACCCTTTCCAAAGAAGCAGAATTGTACTCTGTAAGAGATCCATATTTATATGAGCACAGCTACCCGCTTGGATTGCCAGGTGTGGCTTTTCAAGGGGATAACTACTACCTCGGTGACAATTTGGGTCCGGTTGCTATGTTTACCTACTACTTGAAAGATGAGATTAAATCTCTGAAGGAACAGCGTCAGGAAAGAGAAAAAGAGGCTAAGAAAAAAGGACAAAGCAATGCTTATCCGTCTTACGATGATCTCAAGGCTGAGAGAGATGAAAAATCCCCACAACTATTATTCACAGTTAAGAATAGTAGCGGTAAAGTGGTTAGAAAAATTACTACTAAGCCAACTAAAGGTTTAAATAGAATTACCTGGGATTTGAGATATACAGATACTGATCCAATCAGTTTTTCTAAGCCATCATTTTATAATCCATGGGGTGATAGTGACAAAGGAATTCTTGTATCGCCTGGTAATTACACTGTTTCTCTTTCTAAAATAGTTTCAGATCAGGTAACAGAAATCGCCGGACCGGTTTCATTCACCGTTAAAACAGTCGACAATAGATCACTTCCTGCAACGGACAGAATGGCTTTAAACGAATTCAATAGAAAGGTATTAAAGCTAAATGGAAGCGTTGGAGCAGCCCAACAGACACTTAGAGAAGTTAGGAATCAATTGAAGCACATTAATGATGCCTTGGTAAGAGCTGAAGTGCCTCATGATGGTGAGTTGGTATCAAACGCCAGAAGCCTTGAAAAAGCGATATCTGAGATTAGTACTCAATTAAATGGTGATGGAGTAGCTGGAACCCTTGATATGGGCCGTCCTCCAAGTGTTGGGAATAGAGTTGGGATGCTGGTTTATCAGCTATTTGCCTCTACCTCGGATCCTACTCAGACTAATAGAGATAGTTATGCAATTGCGGTTGAAGAGTTTAAACCAGTATTGAAGTCTTTGAGGGATTTAGTGAATGTAGATCTTAAGAAATTACAAGACCAACTTGTAGAGACCGGTGCACCTTATACGCCTTATTCATTGCCTAATGTGCCTGGGTTTGAAGAGTAAAAATTATTGAATTTGAATAAATTAAAAGCCATGAGAGATCGTGGCTTTTTTATTTACCGATTTTTAGTGCTACCAAAATTCCAATTGTATAAACAACAACAAACCCCGAGTGAATAAATATGTCGTAGTAAGGATTTCCAATTACCCATGACTTTTCAGCATCCAGCATACCAATTATTCCAACCCAAAGGTGTCTGACCAACATGATAGCTGAGACCCATGAAATATATGGGTTAGTAAGCCTGGTTCCTACCAAACAAACAAGCCCAATGATAATGTAAAAGATTGATAGGCTGGATAGTAAGGCTAGAAACAGCTCTTTATTATTTACAGGGATTTCAACGATTGTTCCAAAAGTATTCTGCGGAGTAATGAATGAAATGATGCCAAATGCAAATGCTAGAAGAAAGTCTATCAATAGTGCTATTCGTAGAGTTTTCATTTTAAGAAGTGATGATTTCATGAATGACGTCAAGGATCTGAAATTGTTACAGATCAATATCGATATGAATTTATATTAAGATATTGTCTGGTGGGGTTCTTGATCATTAACATGTAAATAATTAGAAATGAGGGGTTAACGAGCCGGAATAAATTACTGGTTTACCTCATGTTTCCCGAAAAAAGGCTAAATTATGAGGTCTTCATGACGGACAACTAATTATCTCAAAGACTATTCAACTCAACTGGAATGGTGAAAAACCTGTTGATTTACATTTTTTGCTATTTTTTATTAGCGCCATTTACTTACTCACAGAACATTCAGCTGATCGATTCATTGACGCTGGAAATTGCAAGAACTGGTTCTGATCTTGAAAGGGTGGATTACTATGTCCAAATCGCGAATGAATATTGCGAGTCGGATTCAATTAAAACCTCTCAATATGCAAGCCTGGCCATCAAATTGTCCAATGAAATTGGTCACAAAAAGGGTGTTGTAGATGCCATGATTCCACTGGCTTGGTCACTCCAGGTAAATGGACATTTTCAAAAAGCCGAGGCGAAATATGCTGAAATCATAGCGTTAGCAGAGTCCGCTGACTATGCAACTGGGTTGGGGCAGGCACTTCAGGATTTAGGTGTTGTGACTGATATGCAAGGGAAGTATGAGGAGGCGCTAATTCTTTACAACCGATCAGTTCAGGTATTTCAGGAAGCTAATAATCAGGAAGGAATAGCGGATTGCTACAGTAATATTGCATTCGTATATCGCGCAATGGGAGATTTTAACAATTCACTCAAATTCTACTCTGAAGCATTAAAGATTTTCGAATCGATAGGTTCGGAATCTTCTAAAGCCAGAATGCTAAATAATATTGGAACTATCTACGTCAAACAAGGTGATTATGAGCAAGCACTGCAGTCATTCTTAACTTCTCTTTCCATTTTCACTTCATTAGATGATGAACGTCATATCGCTATGAACAATGGTAATATTGGGGTGATTTATAAGAAGCAGGGAAAATATGATAAGGCACTGGATCATTACTTAGCTTCTCTTGAAATCTTTAAAGGACTTGGGGATAGAAGTAGTCATTCCAATATGCTCAACAACATTGGTGTGATTTACAAAGTAAAAGGCGACTACTCAAAGGCTCTGGAATTTTATGATCAATCACTTTCATTGAGTCAGGAGTTGGGTGATAAGAATGGAACAGCATTTCTGTTTAAAAATATAGGCAACATCTACCTTGAAATGGAAGATTATGAATCCGCATTCAAATACGGTTTGGATGCATTACAACTTTCAAAGGAAATTGGTGCAAGAGCCGCTGAAGCAGAATCGATGATTTTGCTGGGAACATGTCACAAAAATCTAAGAAACTGGAAAAAGGGAAGAGAATACCTCCAAAAGGCTCTGGATATATCCGGGGAACTTGGCATGTTGGCTAATGCTCGAAATGCTGCGTTTGAATTGTCACTTCTTGAACGAGATGCAAAAAATTACGAATTGGCTTTTGAAGCGCACGTTCTTTATAATCAATTGGCGGATAGTCTTCAGAACAAACAGCAAATTCAGAAAATCACTCGATTGGAAACTGAATATGAATTTCAGCAGGAGAGAGATTCTATAAGATTTGCCAGTGAGACTCAACAGATGGCATTTGAAAAAGATATCGAAAACCGGAAGTTAGTTCAAAGGAATACTTTAATAGGACTTGTTGTGGCTGGTGTACTTCTGATTTTTGTATTCATTCTGTATCGTAACAATAAGCAGAAAACTGTACGGCTAACTAATTTAAATAGCAAGATTCAAGCTCAGTCTCTGGAGTTGACAACACAGCGAGATGATTTGCAGGAGACGCTTCACAAACTGAAAGAGGCTCGTTCAAAGCTGATAAAATCCGAGAAGATGGCAACAAGTGTAACGCTTGCTGCAGGAGTTGCTCATGAGATCAATAACCCTTTGAATTTCATCAGTAGCTCATTGGAGGCTATCAAAATGCTGAGCGACGAATTCAATGAGGAGCAAAGAGAGAAACTAAAAGTATTTCTTGAGATGTCCAGAGAAGGTGTAGTGAGAACATCTCGTATGGTGGATGTTTTACGGGACTTCAGTTCTGAGCAACAGGAGTTTAATGCGAAATGTGATTTGGGGATAGTATTCTCTAATTGTATCGAAATCCTTCGACCTCAACTTATTCAAATGCGGGTAGAAAATGGAGTGGATCTAGAAAAGCATTTCACCATTGGTAATCTAGCATCTCTGCATCAGTCAGTCACTATTATCTTTAATCACATAATCAGTAGGATTAGCCATAAATCGAACATCAGGGTAGAAGTGGAATCTGAATCCGATCATTTTGATATAATTATATGCTTTGGCGATCAGCTTAATGATTATAACAAGGAGAAGTTTCACAACTATCTGTTAGATGAGACAGAACACGATGAATTCTCTTCTCTCGATATTTCAGCCAGTATTTTGGAAGACAATGGAGGCTCTCTTTTTATCGCGGGAGATCATTCAGAGCCTTTAGGGTTTATGTTGAGATTTAGGACTGTGCAGGAGCATTGATGTAATTTACGATATCGCTCAGATGTTGCATCATAGCTTTTTCTGCTAAATCAGGATCCTGCTTTTCAATATGTTTTAATATTTCATAGTGCTCCTCCAATGCTTTCATAGGTCTGTCACCCGCACATATATCCTTTTGAGTAAAATACGTCATTATATCAGGAGCAACAACCAACATTAATGACTTCATTACAGTATTCTTGCTTGCTTCTGTAATCTTCAAATGAAAAAGTAAATCCTCTTCCACGGAAGGTTCCCCCTGCTTTGTTTTAATCTCGTATGCTTCTAATGCTTTATAAAGAGCTTCAATATCTTCCTTCGTTCTTCTCTCAGCAGCCATCCTAACACTGTAGGTTTCAAGGATTACTCTTGTTTCCACCAAGGATTTGAAATCTACTCCTTCAAGTTTTAATATATCTGTAATTAATCCTTCTAAGGCATCAATTCCAATTCCGGCAACTACGGTACCGCTTTGGGGCAAAGTCTTAAGAATGCCATAGAACTCCAGCTTTCTGATCGCTTCTCTAACATATGTTCTGCCAACTCCAAATTTCTCAGTAAGCATTCTTTCAGAGGGTAATCTGTCCCCAGGGTTCAATTGCCCTGTGGAAATTAGCTCCTTAATCTGCCTGATGATTTTATCCGCAGGCTTTTCTATTATAATCTCCTTGAAGTTGTCCAGAATTCCGCTATCCATACGCTTTTTACTGATTGCTATTATCTATGTAGACCTAAAATAACCAAAATTGTTTCGATACTAGTTTTTTTTACAAAATAAATTGGTCAACCAAAATTGTGAAGCCATCTGATTTACCAGTTTGGCAATAATCTAAAGCCTTCATAATTATAATTTGTGCAGAAATAACCATAATTAACCACGCATTATTGCAATAATTCAAAATTCCTATCTAATAATTTGCTATTTAATTTAGTCTACCATAAATTGGTTGACCAATTAACAAGATTAAAAGAGTTGATATGGAATTACTAAACAACTTTTCACAAATCGAGATAGAGTCGCCTTCTGATAAAATTATCAGACAGATAAAGGGTTTGATCTCTTCAGGTCAACTCAATCCCGGAGATAAGCTTCCTTCGGAGCGCAAACTGTGCGAAAAACTGGGAGTAGGAAGAACTCATTTAAGAGATGCATTGAAAAAACTTGAGTTCTACGGGATATTAAAAACTCTTCCTCAAAGTGGGACAGTTGTAGCAGGTATTGGAATTCCAGCTCTTGAAGGATTAATTTCCGATATGCTGAGTTTGCATAACCACGATTTCAAGTCATTGGTTGAAACCAGAATTATTCTGGAGTCTCAGGCAGCAAGACTTGCAGCAAGAAATAGAACAGTAGATGATTTGATTGAATTAGATAATGCGTTATTGGCTCATCAAAAGAAAGTTGAAGATGATCAAAGTGCTGTCGAGGAAGATTTACTCTTTCACGTGAAAATTGCAGAAGCAAGTCACAACTCTGTATTGAAATCTTTGATGCTGATCATTACTCCAGATATCATGAGCTACTTTAATCAGCATAACATCTGTAGTGATGGTAAATCTGCAAAAGCAGTTGAGCAACACCAGGCTGTTGTGAAATATATAGAAGCAAACGATGAAGATGGTGCTGTGAGAGCTGTTACAGACCATTTATCTGATATAATTGACTATGTCAACGGAATTACTTAACAAATAATTTTTTTCCTAACCAATAAAGTATACTATATGAAGCACAACGCAAACAATGAAGAATTAAAGTAAAGCCAGCTCAAGGCTGGCTCCATATGCCGGGATCAATTCTCAATTTTTGAATTCACTTTGCCTCGTGTATACAAGTTGAGATCAATCTTGACGGCTGAAAGTTAAAAAAAATCAGCGTCATTCATGCAATAGCATCCCGGTTTGCAAAACCAATTAATTATCAAAAGCTGATGAAATGAATTACATTTTACATTTAAACAAAGCATTTACATGCTCTAAAAATTGGCTGGTCGCTATTCTAATCCTTACATCCGGGTTAGTCTATGGTCAGTCGACAGTATCCGGAAGGGTGGTTGACGAATCTGGTGAGGGTTTACCAGGTGCAACTGTTCTTGAGAAAGGAACTGCCAACGGTACAGTGACAAGTGTTGATGGGTCTTATTCTCTAAGTGTTGGTTCGGGTGCAATACTGGTTGTTACATATGTGGGCTATCAAGCCAAAGAAATTGAAGTAGGAAATCGGTCACAAATTGACGTAAATCTGGAGCTGGATATAGCTCAGTTGGAAGAAGTCGTAGTGATTGGATACGGTACTCAAAAGAAATCTCACCTAACCGGAGCTATCTCTAAAGTAACCAATGAAAAACTTGACCAAATGCCAGTATCAAGAGTGGATGATGCACTTATTGGACAGGTTTCTGGTGTTAATATTCAGGCTACAAACGCGGAAGCAGGAGGTGCACCTACTATTACAATTAGAGGTGTTGGTTCTGTAACAGCAGATTCTGGTCCTGCCGTTGTTGTGGATGGTATCGTGGTTGATCCAGATTTTCTTGGAAACCTGGATATGAATGATATCGCATCTTTTGAGGTATTGAAGGATGCAGCATCTGCTGCAATTTATGGTAGTGAAGGATCTAATGGTGTAATTATGATTACAACCAAAAGTGGAGTAGCTGGAAAAACCAGATTTAGTTACCAAACTTACGTTGGTTGGAAAGAAGCTCACGGAAGTGATGACTACAGAAAGAGTGTTGCAGACTGGATTGAATTTGAAAGAGCTGAGACAGGCGAAATAAGCGAAGAGTCTCAGTACATGCAAAAAATTGTTGAGTTAACGGGAGTAGACAGAGATTGGCAGGATGTATTTTTTGATGGCGGCCTTATTCAAAGTCACTCAATCTCAGCAAACGGTGGTAATGATAAAACAAAATACAGTGCATCTCTTAGGTTTTTAGAAGATGAGGGAGTTGTTATCACAGATGAGTATGAGTTCTACAGTGGAAGACTAAAACTTGATCAGAAAGTAGATGATGTTTTCAGATTTGGAATTAATATCAACCCCTCTTACTCTAAAAGAAGAGCGCTTCCTACCTCAATTCACAACCCTACGAGACAATCGCCTTGGTTACCAATCTATCATACTGAAGAATCACTGCAACTAATCGACAGAAGCAGTTACCCAGATGTTGGAGTAGGTGACTATTTCCTTGAAAATCACCTAATTGAACTTGACTTTGATGGTGATGGAAGTGATACCAGACCTAGAACTTCAGGTGACTCAAACCCATACCAGCAGTATGTGGAGAGACAGCACTGGGAGTATAAGACTAAGATGTTTGGTTCTACTTATTTGAGTGCAGAAATAATAGATGGTTTAGTAGCAAAGGCTTCATTAGCGACTACTATCGAGCATAGAAAAAGAGAAAGATACGACGGTACAAACTACCATGCTGCTGGAGCAAGTAGATCTCAATACTATTTGCAAAACAGATTCAGAACAAGAATCATTAATGATAACACATTAAACTATACCAGAAGTTTTGGTAATCACGAACTGGGACTATTAGGAGGTGTTACAATCCAAAGAAGAACCAGCAATATCAGTGAAGTGACAGGTGTAGGTTATACAAATGACTTACTTCCAAACCTTGAAGGTGCTACATTAATCACTGAACCTGCAGAGATCAATTCAGAGTACAACAAAATCGGATATTTCGCCAGAGTAAATTATGTATACAATGGTAAATACCTATTCAACGCATCATTCAGACGTGACGGTAGCTCAGTTTTCGGTCCAAATACTAAGTACGGTAATTTCCCTGCAGTATCCATTGGATGGAATGTTTCAGATGAAGCTTTCCTTGCTGGAAACAGCTTGATCAGTGACTTAAAGCTAAGAGTAAGTTATGGTGAAACTGGTTCGGAGCGATTTAATGTAGGTGACGAAGTTATTAACAGATGGCCATACCTTGCATTACTGGATAATACTAATGCAGTTATTGAAGGTCAGGTAGTAAATGGTGCTTCTCCACTTAACATTGCAAACTCTTTATTACAGTGGGAAGCTTCTCAAGAATTTAACCCCGCAATCGATTTCGGTTTCTTAGGTAATAGAATCACAGGTTCATTGGATTACTATCAAAGAACTAGTGAGAGCTTATTGCTAGAGAATCCTGTTTCTTATGTAACCGGTTTTTCTTCAGGAATTGTAAACCTTGGTAAAGTTAGAAATGAAGGTTTTGAGCTAGAAGTAAGAACTGTAAACATGGATAACAAAGGGTTTAAGTGGAATACCGCTGTTATTGCTTCGACAAACCAGAATGAGTTATTAGAATTTGGTGATTCTGACGGTGCATTAATCCAGGACCAGTATGGTAGAAACTCTCAATGGATCAACCTTATTGGTAACCCAATATCTTCATTCTACGGCTATGTAGTAGACACTGAGAATTATGATGATGCTGACTTTAGAGTTGCATATGTTGATAATCCTTGGAATAGAATTAATGGTCAGGCAGAAGATGTGATTGTAAGAGACCTTAATGGTGACGGAAGAATTACTGAAGATGACAAAACGATCCTTGGTGATCCATATCCAGATATCTTAATGAGTATTACCAATGAGTTTTCTTACAAGAATTTTGATCTGTCATTTATGATTCAGGGAAGCTTCGGTGCTCAGGTGAATAACATTGGAGATCAGTATTTCTATAACTGGTTCGGTAACTCAACAAGATCAGGTGGCGCAGAGCAGGCAGTAGAGGATGGATTAGTTCCTCATGTGTCTTTCATTCAGGAGAAAGTGTTAACAAGCGAAGTAATCGCGAGTGCTGATTACGTATCTCTGAGAAATGTAACTTTCGGATACAATTTCAAAGATGTCTTATTGTCTAAAATCGGTCTAAGTGGATTAAGAATCTATGCTTCTGGTCAGAATTTGATCTACAGAACTGCCGATGATTACCACGGATTCAACCCGGAGCATATTGATGATGACAATCCAAGAGCTTACGGTGCGCAAAGAGCAGGAACACCTCTGTTCCGAACAATGACACTAGGCTTAAATGTCAACTTCTAATCTTTAAAGAATTAACCATGAAAAAGTTAAAATACATATTACTCGCATTTTTAGCGGTATCCTTTACATCATGCGATGATTTTTTGAGCCCACTGCCGGAAACTGCAGTTGCGGTAGAAGGATTTTTTCAGTCGGATGAAGATATTTTGGCAGGAATCTACGGAACGTACGATGCGCTTCAAGGAACCAATGAAAGTACAGAAACCAATATTGGTAATGCAAATAGGGGTGTTCAGTTTGAGCATTTATTAACCGAGCACAGAACTGATAACACCAGAAATGCAACATTGGAAGGTTCTAAATCAGATTTTCACAGATATGTAGTGGAAGCTGTAAATGTTGAATCTGAGGATTTCTACCAGTCAATGTACGAAGTGATTTTTAGAGCTAACAATATGCTTACATTCATGGATGTAGCAAATGAAAGCAATCGAGCAAGCTACACTGCTGAAGTTAAATTCTTGAGAGCTTACGCTTATTTCAAACTTGTTAGACTTTTTGGAGATGTTCCTTTGGTAACTGAACCAATTGACCCAACCGATCAAACAGCGCTTTTCACTAGAGTTTCTGAAGCAGATGTATACAATCAAATCATCGAGGATTTAAATGATGCCATTGCTTCACTGGATAACTCTTACAGATCAAGAGCTTCTAGAGCTGCAGCTCAGGGAATTCTGGCTAAAGTTTATTTGTCGCTCGAAACTCCTCAATATGCCTTAGCGGAAGCATTATGCGAGGATATCATGAATAGTGGAGATTATTCATTGATGACTGATTATAGCGATGTTTTCTACAGTGAATTAAACAGTGAAATCATATTCGCAATCCAGTATCAGGCTAGCAATTCTGATGAGAGCCAGGGATTCTCTGCTGAGTTCACCTCTTTTGTTAGAGCAGGTAGAGATGATGGACAGAACATTGTAAATGAGAATTTATACAACGACTTTGTTGCTTACGGTGGAAACAGAACGGCAGTATCAATTACTGATTTAAGCGGAAATCTTGATCCAACAGAGAACGAGGTTGCTAAATTCTTACCTGAAGGAACAGACTTAACAGCTACTCCAATCGATTACGGAGTAGGTAGAAATGCAGGAAACGATTACATCGCTTTGAGATACGCTGATGTCCTTCTTCTTCATGTGGAGGCGACTATGGCTGGAGCACCTGCTACAGTAGATCCTGATGCATTGGCTTCTTTCCAACAGATTAGAGACAGAGCAGGCTTAACAACTACCGTTTCTTCAATCACAAAAGCAGATCTAATGACCGAGAGAAGAGTAGAGTTGGCTTTCGAAAACCAGCGATACTTTGACCTGAAACGATTCGGTGAGTTTGAGAATGTACTTTCTGCACACGCCGATGAAATGGGCTATGTATGGAACATCAACAATGCCCGATATCTACCGATTCCTCAAAGAGAAATCAACATTAGTGGAGGTCTTCTTACACAGAACCTTGGTTACTAGAACCCTAAATAAGAGAGTTATGAAAGATAATAAGATAAATATATTCAATAAGTCGCTTAGACTTCTCTTACTAGTCTTAGCGGTTGGTTTTATCGCAAGCTGCGAATTAAGACCGGAGTTACCAGAAGCAGGTTCAATTCCTGATGAGACTCCTCCTGCAGCAAGCTTCGAAAGCATTCGTACTGCTGAGGATTTTAGAGTAATCAGTTTCACGAATACTTCTGTGGAAGCAACAAACTACTTATGGGATTTTGGTCCTGATGGAGTAGTGTGTGAGGAAATTGATGGAGTAATGACTTGTAGTGATGCAAGTACAACAACTACAGAGAACCCATTCGCATTATTTGCAGCTGGTGAAGGTACTTACACTGTAAGCTTAACAGCTCTTGATGATAATATGGCATCAAACACCGTGATGGTTGATATCGAATTAGTGGATGAGTTTGTACCACTTCCGGTTACTGTACTTAACGGTGATTTCGAAGATGGTAATGAGAACTGGAGAACTAGTAATTGGGATGTATGGGACAGTAACGCATTCGAGTCTAGTTCTGACGGTTCGAATACATTGTATGATGGAACAGATAACGGTTCTAAAACCAGAGGTGCAAAATGGAATGCATCGAGATCTGTTGGTTCTTTACAGTCTTCTAATACAAGGGTGGCATATCAACCATTGGTTGTTTCGCCATCTTCAGAACAGAGAACAGTTACATACATTCTTGAATTCGAGTACGCTATCAAAGATGATATTGCAACTGATCCACCAGAAGGAAGAATAGTAATCGCAGATATTATTTCAGGTCACTATGATGACGGTGATGATGCTTATGCTCAGACTGATAGAGGTGGAGGAACAAGCTTATTGCACATGGAAGTTTCGGAGCAAAAGGGTAAAGGAAACTTCACAACAGTTACTGGAGAGTTCGAAGCTCCGGAAAGTGGACTTGTAGCTGTATTATTCTCAGCAATTACACCTGTTGATGTATACGTGGATAATGTAAAGGTTTATCCTGCTAACTAAGCATGGGCTACCGGTATTAACGAATTTTAAATAGAATTATAATGACTAATTATATAAAAAAAGGAATTGGTGCTTTGCTCATTGCTGGTCTTTTAGGAGCCTGTGGTGATGATGATACACCAAATCCAACTGGTCTCACTGAGATCACTTTATCAAGTTTTGCTGCTGAAGCATCTGGTGATGGAACAATCATTTCCGTTACTCCAGTGTCGATCGGAGCATCTTCATATGTGGTAGATTTTGGCGATCCAAATAGTGAAGAGGATGTACTAACTATTACTGAACAAGGTGGTACTATCTCTTATGACTATCCAAATGAAGTAGAAACAGTTACTTACACCATCACCGTTACTGCTAAATCCGATGAAGGATTTGCAGATGTAACTATTTCAAATGATGTGGAAGTAATGCACGCAATAGAAGCAACTATCAGTACAGTTCCTGCTTCACCTTCTTTAAGAGATGCTAACGTGTTCTCTCTATTCAGCGATGGGTTTGAATTTGACGGGACAATGTATGCTTGGGAGCATGGAGCAGAGGCCGCTGGCGGAACTGTTGTTGCAGTAGGTGAAAATAATGTAGCTCAGTTCTCAAGAATTGGAATCAACTCCGGTTCAATGACAGTATCCACAGTAGACGTTGCAAATGCTATTGTAGATATAGTTCCGGTAACAGACATTCACTTCGATGTTTATTCAGAATTTTCTCAAGGAGTTGATTTGTTGAAAGTTACAATTGTAAATGCAGATGCTTCAACAACTTTCGTTGCTGATGGATTGTCACTTACTGACGGAGAATGGACTGGTATCGACCTTAATCTGGCAACTGGTTTCTCAGGATCAGTTGATATGATTGATGAAATCATCTTTGAACTTGGAACTGGTGGATCAGCTAATGATCACGCTACTATCTATGTAGATAATGTTTACTTGTATAAAACAACAGGTTCAGAAATTTTGAATGGTGACTTTGAAGAGGATAATAATATCTGGAGATTTCCATTATTCTCGGATGAAGCAACAACTAATCCATATGGATCAAGCTCAGATGGTTCTGATTTTGATTACGATGGAAATAACACTGGCGACAAAACAAGAGGTGCTAAGTGGAGTGCAAGCCAATCAGGTGGTGTAGGAGATTTTAGAACTACAGATTCAAGATATGCATATCAGGAATTGGCTCTAACCGCTGGAACAGACTATGTTTTGGAATACCAATATGCAATCAGAACTGGTGATGGTGCTTCTTTAGATGGAAACAAAGTTGTTGGTGTAGTGATGGATGGATATTATGTAGATGGTGTAAACGCTGTTGCTGATATCGTTTCAAATAACATTGGATTCTATGAAGGCTTTACAGCTGAAGGTAAATTCAACGAGACTACAAACGGATATGGAACTTTCGTTCAAATTCCTTTTACAGCTCCAGAAAGTGGTGAAGTTTCGGTTATATTCTTTGCCAATACAGCAGTTGATGCTTATATCGATAATGTTAAAGTTCTTGAGCTATCAGATGTAAGTGCTCCAAGTGGTGAATATACAGCAGAAGCAAATGTTACTAATTTCCTTGAGTACACTTTTACCAATACATCAGTGAATGCAACGTCATTTGAATGGGATTTTGGTGATGGCAATACTTCAACTGAAAAGTCTCCAACCCATACTTATGCTAGCGCTGGATCATACGATGTAGTTTTGACAGCAACTAATGAGTCTGGAAGTGTAATGATCAGTGAAACTATTTCTGTAACTGATCCTGATGGTGGTGCAACATTCGCAGCAGTACTTCAAAATGCTGACTTCCAAACATATCCTACTGCAGAAATGAACAATAATGATTTAGTTGATGCATGGACAATTGATCCGGATAATACGTTCAATGATGGTTCAGATACACCATTTAATTTCTGGAGAAATGACGATTTGGAAGGTTGGGTATCGGATGAAGCCAACACAGGTGGATCTACAGACAAAGCTAGTTCTTCAGGAACAGACGCAACTTCTGCGGGAGGTACATCTGATAGATCACTGAAGTTTGATAGTCCAGGTGAAAGAGCTTACCAGCCTTTCGAAGTTGAAGAAGGCGTTGAATACACAATTTCAGCGTACGTTAGATCTGAAGCTACTCCTGCAACTGATGTTGAAGGGACTTTCTATATACTACACAGTGAACCAGCTGACGAAACTGATTTGGCGTCATTTGCAATCACCACTGTACCAGTTACTGCAACTGAAGTAGATACATGGCAAAATGTATCGTTCAGCTTTACAGTTAATTCAACATTCAATTTCCCACAAGACAGAGTGGATGAAAATGCAGATGACATTCTGACTTCAACAGAACAGGATTTCGTGATCTTCTATTTCGTACCTACAAGTACTGTAACAGGAGATAATGAAGTTTGGATTACTGATATAGTATTGGAAACTGATGGTTTCTAGTCTGAAAATTTAAAAAGAAAACCTAGTAAGTTTTTCTCATAGAAGAGGGTGGAAATAGTTGTTTGAGTTTCCCTCAGACAACTACACTTCTCCTCAAAAAAAGTAACAAAATCCTTGGCAGAAGTGCTGAGGTAACAATTTAAATACTTCTTCATTTTACTAGCAATTTGACCTGTGGAGTACCGATATGGTACCCACAGTCAAATTACTTGCACCTTGAGGAATAGAAACAAATTGATTGAAACAGAAAAGCACATTTTCTTAATCGAATACATGAGGTTCCTAATTTTCATATCAAGTTTTTTTGTAACCATAGCATCCTTTGCTAGCCAATCAGGTGATACAAATTCAGTTCACCCAAACTTGGTATTGACACAGCAAGGGGTAAGTTTAATGCGTGCTAACTTGGGCAAGGTTCCTTTGTTTGATCAAACATTAGCATCAACAATTCAACTGGTTGATGCTGAAATAGAAGCAGGGATTCAAGTGCCAGAGCCTAAAGATTTAGCTGGTGGCTATTCTCATGAAAAACATAAGGTCAACTTTTTCACAATGCAAAAGGCAGGTGTTCTTTTTCAAATAACCGGAGAAGAAAAATACGCTGTATATATCAAAGAAATGTTGTTGGCATATGCCGAATTATACCCAACAATAGACAAGCACCCAGCAACAAGATCCTATGCGAGAGGGAAGTTTTTCTGGCAATGTTTAAATGATGCAAATTGGTTGGTGTACACAGCACAAGCCTATGATTGCATCTATGATTGGCTGGATGCCAAAACAGTAAAGAAATTAAATAAAGAATTATTCCGTCCATATGCGGATTTCCTTTCCCTGGAAAACCCACAATTCTTTAACAGATTGCACAATCACAGCACTTGGGGAAATGCTGCAGTTGGGATGATCGGGTTAGTAATGAATGATAAAGAACTAATCGATCGCGCACTATACGCTTTCGACATTAAATCAGGTTCAGGAGTCGATAACGATGGAGGATCATTGAATCTTCAAGGCTACAAAGAAGGGGGGTTTTTGGCTCAGATAGATCATTCCTTTTCACCTGATGGCTACTATACAGAAGGTCCGTATTATCAACGATATGCTATGTATCCATTTCTGGTATTTGCCCAAGCTTTAACCAATAAAATGCCTGAGCTAAAGATATTAGATTATAGAAATGGCTTATTGCTAAAAGCAGTAGATGCCCTGATTAATCAAACAAACTCACAAGGAGAATTCTTCCCGATAAATGATGCACAAAAAGGGATGTCCCTCTCATCAAGAGAACTGGTTAATGCAGTGAGCATGGCTTATCATTATGGAGGAAGTGATACAGGTTTACTTTCAATAATTGAAGACCAAAACCGGGTGCCATTAAATGATTCCGGATTAAATGCTGCAAAAGCAATTGCAGATGGAAAATCAACAACATTTAAATATAAAAGCCTGGAACTTCGAGATGGAGCAAATGGTGATGAGGGAGCTATCGGTATACTAAGGTCAAAAGATATTACTCTTGTCATGAAATATGCAAAACATGGCATGGGTCATGGGCATTTTGATAGATTAGGGTTCCTGCTTTATGATGAAAACGGTGAAGTAATCCAGGATTATGGATCTGCAAGATGGGTTAACATAGAACACAAAGATGGAGGTGGATACTTAAAGGAAAACCATAGTTGGGCAAAAGAAACAGTTGCGCACAATACATTAGTGGTAAACAAAGATTCCCATTTTGATCATAATGTAAAAGAAGCTGATAAATCTCCAGGAACACCTTATTATTTTGACTCTTCAGAAGACGTTCAAATCGTTAGTGCAAAAGAATTAAATGCATACGAAAATGTCGAGATGCATCGAACTATGGCTGTACTGGAAATAGAAGAATTGGAAAACCCATTAGTACTGGACCTATTCTCTGTTCAAGCTCCTGAGGATACAAGATATGACCTTCCTGTTTACTACTTGGGTGAATTTATGTCCTCAAATCAGAAGTTTCAAACCAATAATGAACTTTCGCCAATGGGCACCAATGATGGTTACCAACACCTATGGCAGGAGGCGCAATCAGACATTGAGGGTGATTTAATGCAATTCACCTGGTTTAATAACAAGTGCTTTTACACGATGACATCTGCTACACTTGCTGGAGATCAGGCATTGATGACAAGAATTGGAGCAAATGATCCAAATTTCAACCTGAGACGAGACCCAGGATTAATACTAAGACGGGTTGGAGGGAATACGCTGTTTGCGAACCTCCTTGAAAAGCACGGTAGCTACGATTATGCCTCCGAACGACCATTAAACTTATTTACCGCAGTTGCCAATTTGAATGTGATAAATCAATCAGAGGATTATGTTGCTGTCCAGTTTGAGCTTAAATCTGGTGAAAAATATCAATTCTCTTTTTCTCTGAATGACAAGGATGCCAAAAACACTCACACTTTAGAAATGAACGGCAAAATCCATAATTGGCAAGGGGTATACGATCTTAAAAAATTAACTGAATAGATAAAATGAATAGAAACAGCGAAAAATACATTCTGACTGACAAAATGGAATGGGAAGAACTAGGAGGAGGGGTATCCAGAAAGTTCTTAGGCTATGATAATCAAATCATGATGGTCATGGTGAAGTTTGAGAAAGGGGCTCTTGGGTCACCTCATCAACACTTTCACACACAAGCTACATACTGCATCTCAGGAAAATTTGAATTTGAAATAGATGGCATTAAGCAAGTGGTAACTGGCGGAGATGGTGTGTATATAGAACCAAATCTTCTGCACAGTGCTGTTTGTCTTGAAGAAGGGATGCTAATTGATACTTTCAGTCCGGTTAGAGAAGACTTCTTAAGTGGAGGCGGGGTGTCATACTTTGGCGATAAAGACTAAAACCTAGACAATGAAAATTAAAGGACTTAGATGGTGGGTAGTAGGGCTTGTTGCACTTGCAACGGTTATTAACTACATAGACCGACAAGCATTCGGAGCACTTTGGCCAGAAATGGGCGTTGAGTTATTTCCCGATCTTGATGAAGACGGAAGAAAAGCAATTTATGGTACTATTTCTACTGTATTCATTTTATCATATGCTTTTGGTCAGGCACTTTTTGGGAAAATATTTGACTGGATCGGTACTCGAATAGGATTCGCTCTTTCTATAGGGATTTGGTCACTTGCAACGATGGCACATGCTTTTGCTAAAGGACTTATCAGTTTCTCAATTTTCAGATCCGTTCTGGGGATGGCAGAAGCAGGAAACTGGCCAGGCGCAGCTAAAAGTAATGCAGAATGGTTTCCTAGTAAGGAACGAGCATTTGCTCAAGGAATTTTCAATTCAGGAGCTGCTATTGGTGGTATTATTTCCTATCCAATTATTGGTCTGTTAAACGGTTTTTTTGCCTGGCAAACAATATTTATAGTCGTGGGAATCATTGGTTTATTATGGCTGATTCCATGGCTTTACTTGTTGAAAGCTCCACCGAAGAATCACCCATGGCTTTCCGAAGAAGAAAGAAAATACATCCTGTCAGGTCAGGAGAGTTCGGAATCTGAAGAAGAATCAGAAGATGTTGAGGATGATGGATACAATCCAAGCACAGGAAAATTACTGAGTCACAAGCAAAGTTGGGGTGTAATAATTGCATCTGCTGCTATCGATCCAATCTGGTGGCTATTCATCGTGTGGATACCAATTTACTTATCAGAAGTTTATGACATGAATGTAAAAGAGATCGCTTTCTCAGCATGGCTGCCATATGTAGGTGCAATGTTGGGCGCATGGTTTGGTGGATTGCTAGCACAACGCTTCCTTCAAAAAGGGAGAAGCATCAACTGGACAAGGAAGACCGTGATCAGCGCAGGATGTCTAATCATGTTACCGGCTCTATTAGCATTGTCTAACCCTGGTTCAGCAACAAATGCAGTATTGATTATGACCGTGATTCTTTTTGGTTTTCAAATTGCAATTGGAAATGTCCAAACTCTACCAAGTGATTTTTACAGTGGGAAAACAGTTGGTACATTATCTGGATTTGCAGGAATGGCGGCTAAACTAACAGCTGCTGGACTCACAATATTAGTTCCTATTCTAACAAGCGGAGGTAATTATACTCCAGCTTTCATAATTGGTGCTGTTTTAGCACTGACTGCACTGGGAAGTGTGTGGTTTTTATGCGGGAAAATTGAGGCTTTAAAGCCGAATAAAATATAAACATTTAATAATCAATTAATTATAGAAGAAATGTCAGAAAATAAAATTGCGATAGTAACTGGAGCAACAGGCGGAATCGGGTTCGAGGTTGCTAGAAGACTTGGTCAAGATGGTTACACTGTGGCTTTAAACGGAATTGAAGATGAAGCAGGTGCACAGAGAGTCGAAGAATTAGCTAAAGAGGGTATTACAGCTGAGTACTACGGCTTTGATGTAACAGATGAAGATGCAGTAACTTCAAATATCAATGCTATTGGGCAAAAACATGGTAAAATTGATGTGTTGGTTAACAATGCTGGTGGCCTTGGAGGCAGATCAAGATTTGAAGAAATGTCTACTGAATTCTACAGAAAAGTGATGGCACTTAATCTTGATTCAGTGTTTTTCGCTTCGAGAGCAGCCATTCCTTGTTTGAAGAAGAGTGAAAATGCTTCTATCATAAACTACACTTCTAATGCAGGTTGGAATGCAGGTGGACCAGGAGCGGGTATTTATGGAACTTCAAAAGCTGGAGTCCATGCTATTACAAGAGCTCTTGCAAAGGACTTAGCTGAATATGGTATCAGAGTAAATGCTGTATCACCGGGTACTATTGATACACCATTCCATGCGCAGATTAAATCAACGAAACCTGAAGTGTTTGCTTCATGGAAGAACAATATTTTGCTAGGAAGACTGGGAGAACCACAGGAAGTTGCTTCGGTTGTTTCATTCCTTGCAAGTAAAGATGCGTCTTTTATCACTGCTGAAACCATTCAGATTGGTGGTGGACAGGCTTTAGGAATTTAAGAAAAACTAGATATTAAATACGATGAGGTTAAAAGGTAAGGTTGCAGTAGTAACAGGTGGAGCGCGAGATATTGGTAGAGCTATCAGTATCAAGTTGGCGCAAGAAGGAGCAAAGGTTGTTGTTAACTACTTTAACAGTGAGCAGGATTGTAAAGAAACACTTTCGGCTATCAAAGAAATAGGAGGTGAAGCCATTGCAATAAAGGCGGATGTAACGAAACAGGAGGATATCGAACAATTAGTTGCCAAAACAAAAGAAGCATTTGGTGATAACCTTCACATCCTTGTCAACAACGCAGGTGGTCTTTTTGCCAGAAAAACTATTGGGGAAATCGATGAAGCTTTTTATGATCTTGTAATGAATGTAAATTTCAAAGGAACTGTATTTGTAACCAAAGCTTTTATGTCATTGCTAGGTAATGGATCTTCAATCATCAATGTTGCTTCTCAGGCAGGACGTGATGGTGGAGGTCCGGGATCTGCATTGTACGCCTCTTCAAAAGGTGCAGTAATGACACTTACCCGAAACTGGGCCAAAGAACTTGGACCAAAAGGGATAAGAATTAACGCTGTTTGTCCTGGTATGATCGCAACAAAATTCCACGATGATTTCACCAAAGATGAGGTGAGAAAAAATGTCGCTGGTAACACTCCTCTGAGAAGAGAAGGTGGAGCTGGTGAAGTTGCTGATCTAATTGCTTATCTGGCAAGCGATGAATCATCTTTCATGACAGGTAACAATGTAGACATAAATGGCGGACTTGCATTTTCTTAATTAAGCTAATTTTTGGGGTTGTAGAAATCTTTCAGGGGCCATTTAAGTGAAGCTTGTGTTTGTTTCCGTAAATGGTTGTTTTACAAGGATGGTTCCTGTGATTTCTTATATCAAATACACTAACAAATCATAATTAATGAAATAGGATGCTAAAATCAAAATACATATTGGTGAGTGCAGTCTCAGCTATTTGTTTAGTGGCATTTATTTCATGTAGCTCGGAAAACAATACTAAAGAGTCTTCAGGCACGCTTTATGCAAGTGAGGTCATTCCATTTTTTCAAAGTTGGAATTTGATTCTTGGAGATGGATCCAATGCGGGTCAGGCCGTTGATTTTGAACATCAGGATTTCTTTTATACCACATCTGATGATGCAGGTGACTGGGTTGTTTTTAAAACTCCTAATGGAGGTAATACTCACGGAACATCCAATAACACCAGAACAGAACTGGCCCAGTTAAAAAAATGGTATCCAACTACAAAAGCAAAATTGTCTGCCACGCTTAAAGTAATGAATGTCTCAGCTACGGGTGACGCTCGTGTTGCAGCAACACATTCAGTGGTAGTTGGCCAAATTCACAGTGCCGATGGACATGAAAATGAACCGCTCAAAATCTTCTACAGAAAGTATCCAAGTAATACGAAAGGATCAGTTTTTTGGCACTATGAAATCAATACAGCAGGAGATGACAATTCAGGCAGGTGGGACTATTCCACAGCAGTCTGGGGTCACGACTTTTCTGTAGCTGGTAATGATGTGGTAACTGGACCTGTAGAGCCAATGGATGGAATTGAGCTTGGAGAAGAATTCAGTTATGAAATCATAGTTGAGAATGGAATCATGACGCTGATATTCAAAAGCGAGGGTCATGAAACTAAAACATTTACAAAGAATCTTTTGGAATCAGAATATTCTTCAAAAGACGATATTCCATTGCAAACGCAAAAGGTATTTGTGCCTATTGGCCAGGATGGAGTAGAGAGGGAAAACGCTTATTCAGATGAAGGACTTTTCTTCAAATTGGGTGCTTACAATCAAACAAATGGCAAATCTCCAGAAATAAATAACAGATGGTGCTCAAATGCAGAAACCTTTGGTGGCAATATCCAAAAGCAATATGCAACAGGAAACTATGTGGAGGTTTGGTTTAAAAAGGCTGAATTGCAAGTGAGCAATGACGCGATTTCAAACGAAGGGTATTTTATCAAAAACGATAGAAAAGGGTCATGAAATTTAAAATACTAAACATAATATTTTTAAACACCGTAGTTCTTTTGATGTCCTGCGGTAGCAATCAACAAAAAGAAACTACAGAAGAGATTAAACAGCAATACCCAAGTGACATTATCTCAAATCTATCTAATTGGAAAATACTTCTTGGCAATGGCGAATCCTCAAGCGATCTAATCAATTTTGAGCACCCAGAGTATTTCTATGATACCAATGATGGTAAAGATTGGGTAGTATACAAAGCTCCCAATGGTGGAATCACATCTCCCAACTCCCACAATACCAGATCAGAATTAGGAGAGAAACGAAGATGGAAACCAGTGAAGGGTGGTAATCTGAAAGGCACATTAAAAGTAATGCATGTTTCAACCAAAGGAGACGCTCGAGTTGCATCTTCATACTCAGTTGTTGTAGGACAAATCCACAGTGATGATGGCCATGAAAACGAGCCATTAAAGATTTTTTACAAGAAATTTCCAGAACATACCAAGGGGTCTGTTTTTTGGAATTATGAAATTAACACCGAAGGAGAGAACGACGGAAGGTGGGATTTCTCTAGCGCGGTGTGGGGTTATGATATGTCAGTAAAGGGCTCTGATATCAATGATTTTCCTGAGGAACCACAAGATGGAATTGAGCTTGGTGAAGTATTTAGCTACGAAGTTAATGTGTTTGAAGGTGTGATGTATCTCACTTTTTCTAGCGAAGGTCATGAAACCAAAACATTTACAAAGAATCTAATTGAAACTGAATATCTTAATAATGAGGATATTCCACAGCAGATATTAAATCGAGTAAGCAAAAGAAGAACGGGAACAGAAAAAGCAACAGCATATGCTGGAGAAAACCAGTTTTTCAAACAAGGAGCCTACAACCAAACCAATGGCAAGAACATGGGCGATCGTGCAGCTATAGTTACCTATGATGGCGACCTCCAGAAGCAGTATGCGAATGGTTGTTACACCGAAGTTTGGTTCAGTGATTCATACTTAGGACCAGGAGAAGCTCCATCCAAATAATTACATGAGTATATGTTGAGAATTGAATACATGAAAATATTAAAGAAGTTAACGCTTATAATTACTGTCCTTGCTATAATTCAAGGGTGTCAATCTGGTAATACTAATTCTGGGATAATCGTCTCAAATGCTGATGAACTCAAAGAAGCAATTTCAAAAGCGACTCCTGGAACCAATATTATCATGAAAAATGGTGAATGGAGTGACCTGCAAATTAAATTTGAAGGACAGGGTTCAGAAGGAAATCCAATTACTCTCAAAGCTGAAACACCAGGTCAGGTAATAATCACTGGCCAATCTGATTTGAAATTAGGAGGAGAATACCTGATAGTAGATGGCTTGTATTTCAAAGATGGAGCTTCTCCTTCCAATGCAGTTATTCAGTTTTTCATCGATAGTGATAATCTGGCGAACCATTCCAGAGTAACAAATACGGTAATTGAGGACTTCAACAAGGCTCAAAGAAATATGCAGGACTATTGGGTGCTTTTTAAAGGAAGGCATAATCAACTAGATCATTGCTACCTGGCTGGGAAATCCAATAGAGGTCCTACAATTCGATTAAATCTTGCCGGAAATCAGAGCATTAAAAACTATCACAAAATCAACAACAACTACTTCGGGCCAAGACCGCCAAAAGGTGGACCGAGTGCTGAAACTATTCAAATGGGAACAAGTCAGACCTCAATGGTGCCAAGCTACACACAGGTTTATGACAACCTGTTTGATCATTGCAACGGTGAGGTAGAAGTGATCTCAAGCAAATCAAATTTCAATGAATTCCGCAACAACGTTTTCTATAAAAGCGAAGGTTCTCTCGTAACCCGACATGGTAATTACTGCACAATTGATGGTAACTATTTCATTGGTGATGAGAAATCTCCTCATGTTGGTGGGGTTAGATTAATCGGTACCGGTCATTGGGTAACAAACAATTACTTCTACAATTTAAGAGGTGAAATCTTCAGAGGACCTTTGTCAGTAATGAACGGAATCAAAAGACCAGCAATCAACCGATACATTCAGGTAACTGATGTGGTAGTAGCATACAACACATGGGTAGATTGTAAGTCTCCATGGCAATTTGGAGTTGGTTCCAATATTGATCAGAAGGACGTACTTCCTGCTTCGGAAATCAGGTCCGAAACTCCAATCAGAACTATAGTAGCGAACAACATCATCTACAACACAAAAGGAGACGAAATGCCAATCGTCAGATACGATTCAATTGATGGTATCAAGTTCAAGAACAATATTATAAATAATCAGGGGACGGGTTTCCGGAGTGTAAAAGGTCTGAAAGAAAAGGAGCTTGAAATGACAGAGATATCAGAAAATGTTTGGGTACCTTCAGAGGACTTATCAGGATTAGATATTTATGAAGGTTATGAGTTTGATCAGATAACTAATGATTTATTTGGTAACGCAAGATCTACGAAGAATTCAATAGGATCAGTCATTTCATCGGCATCTCAAACACCGGAATTATTGGACGCATCGAAATATGGGCCTTCTTGGTTCGATCCTTCTCCAAAAGCAGCTGAACCCAAAACGCATGCGGTTACTAACAATGAAGAGTTAATCAACACAATCGCTCAGGCAAAGCCAGGAGATATTATTGAGTTGCAGAAAGGTGAATTTGAATTAAGTAATTCTTTAAAAATCAATAAGAAATTAACTATTAGATCCGCAAACAATTCAAATCCATCAACAATCAATTATATGGGGGATTCAGGATCACCTGCATTTGAAATGAATCCTAAAGCAGAGCTTACATTGAAAGGAGTTAAGCTTACAGGAAACAAAGTAAACTATGCTTTCGCATCTCTTGTTGATAATATGTCGAGTCTTTACAATCTGGAAGTAATTGATTCCGAAATCTCAAACTTCGATTATGTCTTGAAGGCATACAAATACTCATTTTCAGAATTCATTCAGTTCAAAAACTCGACAGTTAGAGATTGCAATAACGGTATCGAACTTGCTGCTGAAGATGATGACAAAGGTGATTACAATGCAGAAAATTTGTTTGTGATCAATACAAAATTTGAAAACGTCAAAAAGAATGTGATTGATTATTACAGAGGTGGGTATGATGAATCAACAGTAGGAGGAAATTTGATCGTTCAAGGTTGCACTTTTGAAAAATGTGGAGCAAAAGAAGAAAATGGAATCTTAGTCAATACCTATGGAATAATCAATGTAAATATTTCTGGAAACAGCTTCACCAATAATAGAGTGAAGCTGGTTGCAAGACTTTGGGGAGCGAAAAATAACTCTCACAGCGACAATGTGATCGAAAGATCCGGGAAGTTGATAGTGGAACAAAACCTTCCATTGAAATTGATGTATTAACAATTCGATTGATAATGTCAGATATTTATCAAATATGCTTTCTTTTCAATCGTTTTCACTCAAAGTTTTAGTGCTTTTTGTGTATTTTTAACACAGTTTAAAAAGCTGAAAATATTAACCAGTTAATTTGTTTTACGACATTTATGAAAAGTCTTAAATTCTTTCAAATATTTCTGATTGCCTGTACGGTTTCAACAACTATTCTCGGGCAAGATCCTAATTTACCTCCAAGTGGAAATTTTGATCTTACATATTGGAAAATCACACTTCCAGATCAAACTGAGGTAGAGGAAAATGAACTTTCCAATGGATTTGAGAGCCAAAACGAATTTTATACAGATCCTGAAACTGGAGGGATGGTGTTTGTTTGTCCAAATGATGGAGAGACTGGAGGTAGTACTTACCCAAGAAGCGAACTGAGAGAAATGATGCGTGCAGGAAACACCAGCATAAGCACCAAAGGAATCAATAAAAACAACTGGGTATTTTCTTCATCCACTGTTGAAAACCAACAGGCTGCAGGAGGAGTGGATGGAACCATGACCGCCACTGTAGCAGTAGATTATGTCTCTGTATCTGGTGACGACAGTAGAGTGGGACGTGTAATTATCGGACAAATACACGCATCAGATGATGAACCATGCCGATTATACTATCGAAAATTGCCGGGAAATACCAAAGGTTCAATATATGTAGCTCATGAACCAACAACTTCATCCGAGCAATGGTACGAAATGATTGGTAGCCGAAGTAGTAGTGCTTCAGATCCAGAGGATGGAATTGAACTAGGCGAAAGATTCAGCTATATAATCGATGTTGTATTCAACACACTTACTGTTACCATTATAAGAGAAGGTAAAGAGGATGTAGTTCAGGAAATAGACATGACCGATAGTGGTTTCGCGGATGACTGGATGTACTTCAAGGCTGGAAATTACAATCAAAACAACTCTGGTGATGAAGGTGATTATGCACAGGTATCTTTCTTCGAACTTGACGTAACTCACGGTTCGGCTAATAATGAACCAACTGTTAGTATTACCTCTCCAGAATCTAATGATACTTTCACAGAAAGAGATGATATTACAATTGAAGCTGAGGCTTCCGATAGTGATGGAACAATTGAGAAAGTGGAATTCTTCCAGGGAGATACAAAACTTGGAGAAGATACTACTGAACCATTTTCATTTACATGGGAAAATGTAGCTGAAGGTGATTATGAAATTACTGCAGTAGCTACAGATGACGGTGGAGCAACCAACACTTCTTCCATAGTTGAAATCGAAGTTAATGCGCAATCAACGGCTTTCGAAGCTCCATATGATATTCCCAGGTTTCAAGAATTTCTGGCTGAATGTAAGTTGCAAGCACCCACCAGTTCAACAGCAGCAACTCCAAGTGAAATCATGAATGGATATACATCGGAGTTCTTTTACGTAGCTGATGGTGATAAAATCGCTTTTAACCAATCTGGTGAAAGCATGCGTACTGAATTACGAAATGAGACAAATTGGAATCTAAACGACGCAAATCGATCTCTTCATGGAAAAATCAATATTGTAGAGCAAACTTGCGATCAGGTAACCGTTGTTCAAATCCATGATGATGCAAATGCAGGAGACGGACCAAACAAACCACTTTTAAGAATTTATAAGCATCTTACCCGAGATCCAAATAATCACCTTTGGGCAGCAATTAAGACGGACGCTACAGGAGATAATACTGAGCAATACGATTTGGGAGAAGATCCTGATGGATACTTCAGTTTTGATGTTCGCCTGGTAGATGGCAATATGATCATTGCAATTGATGGAGATGAAAAGGTAAATGTTGATGTTTCCTTTTGGGAATTTCCAAGCTATTGGAAAGCAGGTGTTTACCTTCAGGATGATGGTGTATCTACTGCTCAATTTGATGAATTATATGAAGGTGATGGAAATACTGTAAATCACAATCCAGGCATAACGATTACCTCCCCAGCAAATGAAGATACTTTTGAATCTGGAGGTGATATTACAATCACTGCAGAAGCATTTGATACTGATGGCACAATCTCACTTGTTGAATTTTATCAGGGCAATGAAAAAATAGGCGAAGATAATGCTGCTCCATATGAAACGACATGGGAAAATGTCCCATTAGGTGACTATACAATTACAGCAACCGCTACAGATAATGATGGTGCTTCTACTAACTCACTTGGAATTGAAATTTCTGTTGGTGTGTCATATTCATTGGACGTTTCGATAACTGGTGAAGGAACTGTTTCCAGAAATCCAGATGCATCTTCTTACGATGAAAATACAGTAGTTAGTTTATTCGCTACTCCGGAATCTGGCTATCTATTTGACGGCTGGAGTGGTGATTTATCAGGAAGACAAAATCCTATGACCATCACTATGGATTCAGATAAAGATGTAACTGCTAACTTTGTACTGGCAACAACTTACACTTTAACTACATCAGTAGTTGGAGAAGGATCAATTGAGGTTTCGCCTTCTGCTGACAGTTACGCAGAGGGAACGGTGATTACACTTACCGCAATTCCAGATGGAGATTTGGAATTTGCTGGTTGGAGTGGAGACATTACTGAGACGGATCTGGAAGTAGAAATTACAATAACAGAAGATATGTCTGTTACCGCCACTTTTGGCGTGGTTTCTAGTATTGGAAATGAAAATTTGGAGAATGAGGTTATCATATTTCCAAACCCAATAAATACTCATGCAATAATTGAGTACACAAGCACAGGCTCAGATTCTGCAAGTCTTACTATCCATGATATTTCTGGAAAGCAAGTTGATCAATTGATTTTTGCTAATCCAGCTCCAGGTAAGCAACAAATTGAATGGAATGTGCCTGAAAACCTGGAATCGGGAATTTATTTCATTAAACTACAGGTAGGAGAATTAACCGCCCACTCAAGGGTATTATTGAATCGTTGATAGGTAATTGATTACTTAATTGTAATAATCTTTCTGATTTAAATAGAAATCAGCATTAACAACAGAAAGTGATTATAAGTTTTTGGTTAGTTATTTAATTTACGGCCAAAGAACCTTTATAATATCAAAAGCCTTTAATCACATGAGTAAAGTTGGACCGCTGGATACCGCCGTTTCTTTAGATTCATATGAATGTACAATTGCCGTAGAATGTTGTGTCTTCGGATTTCAGGAAAATGAATTGAAGATCTTGTTGGTAAAAAGGGGAATTGAACCATTCAAAGACAACTGGGTAGTTCCAGGAGGAGCCATGGGAGAAGGCAAAACTTTAACTCAATCTGTCTTAGCGGTTCTTGAAAACCTTACCGGAATCAAACAGCTCAACCTTGAACAAGTAGCTTGTTATAGCGATGTTGAAAGACACCCGGTAAAACGTGTTGTTTCTATTTCTTTCTACGCATTAGTAAAACCAGAAAATTATCCGGTTATCCCTAAAAACTACATCTCAGATATTAAATGGTTCTCCATCAATGATCTTCCTCAACTTGGTTTCGATCATGATCAATTATTGGAGGATGCCCTTCAAAAATTAAGAAGTAACCTTAGAGATCATTTCGTCTTTGGCGAACTACTTCCAGATCGTTTTACCCTAACAGAACTCCAGGATCTTTACGAAAAAATCCTCGATGAAGAACTGGATAGAAGAAACTTTCGAAAGAAAATTCTTCAAATGGATTTACTTATTGATACCAACGAAAAAAAGGCTGGCGTTAAGGGTGGACCTACCCTTTTCAAAATGAAAAAATAGACCCAAAATAGAGCGTAGAAAACTTGTGTTTTTTCCTTTCTGTGTATAAATTACACAGAAATGTAAATAAGATATTTTCTACTATGAATAATAAGGTCGTAACCTTTGGGGAAATCATGCTTAGGCTGGCTCCACAGGGTTTTTTAAGATTTTCACAAGCCAATAATTTTGATGTAGTATATGGTGGTGGTGAGTCCAATGTGGCCGTCTCTTTGGCCAACTATGGAGTGCCTGTAGATTTCGTAACAAGGCTTCCAAAAAATGACATTGGAGAGTGCGCATTAATGGAAATGAGAAAGCGTGGAGTTAACACTCAAAACATAGTTTTCGGTGGTGATCGATTGGGGATTTATTTCCTTGAAACAGGTGCTGTAAGTAGAGGTAGTAAAGTGGTCTATGATCGTGCACATTCAGCAATGGCTGAGATTGAAGCAGGTATGGTCGACTGGGATAAGGTTTTTGAAGGTGCAAGTTGGTTTCATTGGACAGGAATTACTCCAGCAATTTCTCAGGGAGCTGCTGACGCTTGTTTGGAAGCGGTAAAAGCTGCGTCTGCAAAAGGAATTACTATTTCTACAGATCTAAACTATCGAGCAAAGCTCTGGAAGTTCTGCGATTCAGCAAAACGTGAAGAGATCATGACTGAAATCACTTCCTATTGCGATATCATTCTTGGAAACGAAGAAGATGCGGAGATGCATTTTGGAATAAAACCTGAAGGTATTTCGGTACAGACGGAGGGGCACAATGTAAAGGCTGAGGCATTCCTTTCAGTTTGTCAGCAAATGATGAAGAAGTTCCCAAGAGCTAAGAAAGTAATTACAACTCTTCGTGGATCTATTTCTGCTTCACATAATACATGGGCAGGTGTATTATATGATGGCAAGAAGATGTTTGAAACACGTCAATATCAAATCACAGATATAGTAGATAGAGTGGGGGGTGGTGACTCATTCATGGGAGGACTCATCTATGGGTTACTGACCTACCCGGAAGATGATCAGAATGCACTTGATTTTGCAGTAGCTGCATCATGTCTAAAACATACTATCAAAGGAGACGCAAACCTGGTGACAGTAGCAGAAGTAGAGAAGCTAATGGGAGGAGACGCTTCTGGAAGAGTAGCAAGATAAATATAAGAGGTTGCGATTTGGCCCAATTATATCCATTAAAGCTCATCGTAAATGGTTGGGCCAATCGTGATTTTCTAAACACAATTAAAAGATGAAACCAAGTATAGTCATTATATGCGGAGGCGGTCCTGCGCCTGGAATAAATACCGTTATTGCAATGGTTGCCAAAGCTTTCATCGCAGATGACTATCGCGTATTGGGAGTTCACCATGGTTATCAGGGACTTTTTTCAGAAAACCCTGAAATAAAAGAGTTTGATTTTGAGCACGCAGACAGGATTTTTAGCAGAGGTGGCTCAACACTCATTATGAGTCGGTTTAAACCGAAAAACGAAGATTTTAATACCAGGATATTTGAACGGGAAAATGTCAAATTACTGGTCACTATTGGGGGAGATGACACGGCTTCAACAGCTAACCGGGTTACAAATTATTTAGCGGACAAGGATATTGTAATCAGCAATATCCACGTCCCTAAAACAATCGATAATGATCTCCCATTACCAGATAGAAATCCCACTTTTGGTTTCCATTCTGCAAAGGATGAAGGAGTTAAAATAGGGAACACTGTCTATGAAGATGCTCGTACTGCCCGACAATGGTTTGTCATGTCTGCAATGGGCAGATCTGCAGGACACTTAGCATTTGGAATTGCTACAGGATGTCATTTTCCAATGATGATTATTCCTGAAATGTTCAATAAAACAAAAGTCTCAATTGATAAGATTCTTAAGCTGGTCATTTCATCAATTGTAAAGAGGAAGATTTTGGGAATTGAATACGGAGTAGCACTAATTAGTGAAGGTGTATTTCATATTCTCGATACGGAAGAAATTGAAAATCGAGGGATTCATTTAACACATGATGCTCATGGTCATCCAGAACTGGGTAATGTAAGCAAGTCCCATATTTTCAATGTATTACTGCAAGAAATTCTGCATAAACTCAATTTAGATGTTAAAAGCAGACCAGTGGAACTCGGCTATGAACTTAGATGTGCCAGACCAATTGGGTTTGATTTAACCTTGTGCTCTTTACTTGGATTGGGTGTAAAAAAATTATTTAATGAGGGTGTGAGTGGATGCATTGTAAGTGCAAATTCATCCGGAGATATTGCTCCGATCTACCTTTCAGATTTTGAGGAGAATGGAAAGATCCCTCCAAGACTGGTGGATATAGATGCGCAGATTGCACAGCTATTTTTTAAGGAATTGCACTACATCATGCCAGAAGATTATGAGCAAGCAAAACAGTACCTGCCAGATCCGGAATCATATGATTTTAATAAAATTCTAAATTGGTCATGAGTAAAAAGGTAGTCACTTTCGGAGAGGTCATGATGAGGTTTTCACCTCCAGGTCATGCAAAGTTTTCACAAGCTACAACAGTAGAGTTGGCTTATGGAGGAGGGGAAGCAAATGTTGCCATTTCACTGGCGTATTTCGGAATGGAAGCGTTTCACATCACAAGGTTTCCCGATAATCTAATTGGCCGCTCTGCTACTCAATATTTAAGACATCATTGGCTGCATACTAAATATATCAGTTACGGAGAAGGCCGAATGGGTAAGTACTTTTTGGAAAAAGGAGCTGTTCACAGACCTAGTGTTGTGGTGTACGAAAGGGATAGCTCCGCTTTTTCCAAAATTGAAGCAGGAATGTTTGATTGGAAGCATATCCTCAGAAATGCCGACTGGTTTCATTGTACAGGCATAACTCCAGGAATCTCTCAGGGTGCCGCGGATGAATGTCTCACAGCAATAAAGACTGCCAATTCTCTTGGTGTTCCTGTGTCTGTAGATGTGCATTCCAGAAAGAACTTATGGCAATACGGGAAAGACAAGAAAGATGTAATGCCGGAATTAGTAGCTGGTAGTGATGTGGTTATTGCTAGTCCATACGATATGCAAGAGAACCTCAATATTGCTAAAGCTACAGACAAGTTGGCAATAGCTTCGGAAAAGCTCAAAAAGGAATTTCCAAGAGTAAAAAAGGTAGTAGACAAGAACCGTGAGGCGATTAGTGCTTCTCACAACAGAATCCAGGGATTCATTTGGGATGGCAATAAGGTCTTGTCTTCGCCTTCCTTGGACGTTACTCACATAGTTGACCGTGTAGGGACCGGAGATGCTTATGCTGCAGGGATGATCTATGGATTATTGAATCTAAAGAATGATCAGGAGGCAGTCAATTTTGCAGCCGCTGCTTGTGCATTAAAACATACTGTTGAAGGTGATGTGAACATGGTTTCTGTGAATGATGTGGGGAACTTGGTAGATGGTAATACGTCAGGAAGAATTAAAAGATAATAAGACATTAAAACGATAAACAAAATGGCAAGATTTACAAGGATAGACGTAGCAGTAAAGATGAAGGAAACAGGAATGGTTCCAGTATTTTATCACAAAGATATTGAGCTGTGCAAGGAAGTATTGAAGGCATGTTATGAAGGTGGAGTTCGGGTATTTGAGTTTACCAATAGAGGAGATTTTGCTCATGAAGTATTTGCTGAATTAGTAAAGTATGCAGAAAAGGAATGCCCTGAAATGATTCTCGGAGTAGGCTCCATTATTGATGGTCCTACTACTGCGTTATATCTTCAAATAGGTGCAAATTTCATTGTTTCTCCAATCATGGACGAAGAAATGGCGAAAATCTGTAACAAAAGAAAGGTAGCCTGGAGTCCGGGTTGTGGATCTGTTACTGAGATTGTAAAAGCACATGAACTGGGTTCTGAAGTAGTTAAAATATTTCCAGGTTCACAAGTAGGAGGTCCGGCGTTTGTGAAAGGTGTAAAAGGTCCTTTTCCTTATGCCAGCATCATGCCAACAGGAGGTGTTTCTCCTACTGAAGAGAACTTAAAAGGATGGATTGAAGCAGGTGTACATTGTGTTGGAATGGGATCGCAGTTATTTCCAAAGGATATTCTTGCGAACAAGGATTTCGGAGCTATAACAAGTAAGTGTGCAGAGGCTTTATCAATCATAAAAAAGCTTAGAGCTGCATAATTGTTGGATCAATGAAGTGATCAATGAAAAGACTGATAAAATTTCTATTGGCTTTTGGCCCGGGAATATTTGCCATTGGTTATACCATTGGTACCGGAAGTGTCACTTCTATGATTGTTGCTGGAAACAATTTTGGGATGCAACTGCTATGGGTGCTGTTTTTCAGCTGCTTGTTTTCAGGTGTTCTGATCTATGTTTCCGGGAATTACTATTTACTAACTGGAGAAACAGCTTTGTCGGCTGTGAAAAAGCATTTACCTGCAGGTAAGGTAATTGCCATAGCCATTATTGTGGCTGTTGGCATTGGTCAATGGAATTCCTTAATTGGAATTCTAGGAATCACTTCCAATGTCATATATGAAATACTAGTGATCAATTTTCCCTCACTGAAGGGTTATCAATATGGATTGGTTTTAGCGATAGCAATATGCATTATAGGGATCTTTTACTTCTTATTGATTAAAGGAAACTACACCATTTTTGAGAAGGTGCTGGCATTGTTTGTTTCAATGATGGGCCTGTCATTTGTATTTACGTTGTTCTTCGTTTTTCCTCTGCCTTCTGAGATCATAATGGGGCTGGTTCCAACAATTCCCAAAGTTGAAGGGGCGGGGATACTAATTGCTGCATTCGTAGGAACTACCATGGCTTCAGCCACATTTTTATCAAGACCACTCTTTATTCAAGGGAAAGGTTGGACCAAAAATGATTTGGGCACACAGAAAAATGATTCGATTCTTGCAGCTATTTTGATATTCACGATTAGTGGTTCCATAATGGCAGTTGCAAGTGGGAGCTTACATGGAAGTGGGAAAGAAATTAGTCATGTGTTGGATATGTCTGAGACATTAGAACCTTCAGTAGGAAAATTCGCAGTAAGTATATTCTTTGCTGGTACTTTAAGTGCCGGATTGTCTTCAATTTTTCCTTGCCTGATGATAGTTCCATTGATGCTGGGTGATTACAATACAGGGCAACTGGATGTGAAGTCAAGGAGGTTTAAAATTACAACTGGAATTGCAAGTGTTTTAGCATTGAGTGTTCCAGTTTTTGGATTCAATCCAATCCAGGGACAAATATTTACGCAAGTGTTTAATGTCTTTGCTTTGCCCTTGGTAGTTGTGAGCTTTCTAGTCCTGTGGAACCGCAAAAATGCGGGTTTACCTTCTAAAAGGTTACTTACTAATACTATACTGGTAGCAGCTTTCGCGTTTTCTATCATCATTATGTTTAATGGTCTGGCTGATATTTTTGGATGATGGAATTTCAGGCAGATAATAAGGTCATTTTCGTAATGGGAGTTAGTGGTTCCGGAAAAAGCTATATCGGTCGACTTCTGGCAACTGAAATGTCTTTGCCATTCATTGATGCAGATGATTATCACTCCACTCAGAATATCCACAAAATGAGTTCTGGGGTTGCTTTAGATGATCAGGATCGAGAGCCATGGTTGTACAAGGTCAATAAAATCGCGAGAGAGAATATGAATTCAGGGTGCGTTATTGCATGTTCAGCTCTGAAGGAAAAATATAGAGGCTTACTCAGCAATTCCATTGAGCAGTATGTCAATTGGATTTACCTGAGAGGAACTTATGAAATGATCTTAGCACGTATGGAAAAAAGGGTTGATCATTTCATGCAAGCTAACATGTTGAAATCTCAGTTTGAAGCACTGGAAGAACCAATGTATGGAGCAACAATTGACATAAATAATTCGCCTGAGCGGATTATTCAAAAAATTAAATCACATGTATTGTGAAAACTGAAATCGGAGTGATTGGCCTGGGTGTAATGGGCAAAAGTTTAAGTCGCAATCTGGCGAGAAATGGATTTAAATTATCTGTTTTTAATCGGCATGTTGCAGGGTTCGAAGAAAATGTCGCAACTGACTTCAAAAACACGTATCCAGAACTTAAACATATACGTCCATTTGATGATTTAAAAATGTTCGTTCAATCAATGGAAGCACCCAGGAAAATCATTCTTATGGTAAATGCAGGCCCCACCGTAGACGAGGTTTTAAGAAATTTATCTGATCACCTGGAACCTGAAGATATTGTTATTGATGGAGGTAATTCCCATTTCTCTGATACCGCCAGACGAATTGAATCCATGAACAATCAAGGATTTGAATTCATAGGCTGTGGTATTTCGGGTGGAGAACAAGGAGCGCTAAATGGTCCATCAATTATGCCATCTGGTAATGAGATAGCTTATCAAAAAGTTAAGCTCTATCTGGAGAATATTTCCGCAAGGGACCGTGATGGAATTCCATGCTGTGGATATGTGGGTAAAGAAGGAAGTGGACATTTTGTCAAAATGGTTCACAATGGGATTGAATATGTGGAAATGCAGCTGCTTGCAGAATGTTATGCGATTTTGAAACGACAAGGCTTAACTAATGAAGAAATTGGTGATGTTTTAGAATCATGGAAATCGGATCTTGGGAGTTACCTGTTGGACATTACAATTGATATTCTAAGAAAAAAGGAAGGTGATGAATACCTTCTGGATAAGATATTAGATAAGGCTGGAAACAAGGGTACTGGAAATTGGACAACAGTGGCGATAGCCGATTCCGGTGAACCTGCAACAATGATTCCAGCCGCTCTATTCGCTAGATACCTTTCTTACTTTAAGGACCGAAGAATGGAGATATCTGCTTTGTATTCAATTAAGAATGAGAATGTAGAAATATCTGTTAGTCAATTAAAAGACGCTTATCAATTCAGTAGGATAATTAATCATTATCAGGGGTTCAATTTTATTGAAACACTTTCAGATAGAAATAATTGGGATGTCAATTTGAGTGAAGTTGCCAGAATTTGGACAGAAGGATGTATAATCAAGTCGGACTTAATGAAGGAATTGGTTGTTATTCTAAAATCCAATAGTGCGATTATAACTGATTCCAGATTTATTAATTTATTAAAAAGTACGTACTTCAGCGCTCGCGAAATAGCTATCACTTGCATGAAAAATAACATCCACGTTCCATGCATATTGGAAGCAGTTAATTTTTTTAATGGCCTGCAAACTGCAGAATCATCAGCTAATTTGATACAAGCCCAAAGGGATTATTTTGGTGCTCATACCTATCAGAGAGTTGGGGAGGAATCTGAGGGGTCTTTCCACACAGATTGGTCTCAATCGGTTTTTTAAGGATTTTGATAAAGGGTATTTTAGAGACTAAAGCTCTTTTAACTCTTTCAAGTGTTTTGGATTTGAAATATACGTTATTAAAGTTTCAAAGCGCTTCTGATCTCCGGTACACTTATAGCAGTATGCTTCGATGAACTGTTTGAGTGCTTCACTCTTCTCGCTTGTTGTAGACTCAACTTTAGATAACTTCTTAAGTGCTTTTTTCGGAAAGCCCAAATATGCAGCATTCAGTGTTTTATTGAGTTCTGAATACTCTATTATAGTTTCATCTTGGGTATACTTCGCTGAAAGACTGAAGTGACTATTGCTTCTTCTCAGGAATGCATCTTTCATTGGTTTGTATGTTATCAGCTTGGCCGATTTTTGATAAGCAGTGGCTAATTTCAAGTGAAATACAGCATTTTCTGAATTATCTTGAGCTAGAAGAGCATGTCTATTCAAACCTCTTAATTTATCAGGAACTGATTGAAATACTGTATTATAGATATCAGCAAAACTTGAATTATACCCTGTTTTTTGCCATATAGCTTCCCCACTTGCGTCAGCAATAATTACCAGTGGTATCGAACGAATCTGATACTTTTTTGCTAAACCCCGGTTTTGGTCCAAGTTAATTTTAACAAAAACGAATTTTTCAGAGTACTGGGTAATGGTGGAGTCATTCCACATATACATGTCCATCAACTTACATGGACCACACCAATTAGCCCAAAAATCAATAACCAGTAATTTGTCTTGACCAGCTGCGATTGATTTTGCAAGTTTAAAATCGGTTTGCCATTGAATCTGGCAATTGGAGGAATGATAAATCGCCACAAAAGAGATAGCCAAAAAAAGTGTTAACGTCCTCATAGTACAGTTTTTTTGATGAATCGTAAGACAAGTTCCAAGATAACAAATTTTGAGTGATTTGTAAATCAGATTGCGGCATCACTAACTCCTAAAAAGCCTCCGTTTATCAAGACGTTTAGTGACCCATCTTCTTTCAATTAAAATCTCCTCTTCAATTCTACTAATAATCCTCAATATCTTATCTCGATCTCTGGAAAGCTCTAAATCAGAAGTAGAAACGTGCCTCGCCAGATCTTGGGCTTTTGAAACTTCAGAAAGAATATTATCCACCATATTCAGAATCTGATCGTCAGAAATTTTAGGTTTTCTGAACTTCCGGTGTTTGTACTTATTGTATAAATTATATTGATCTATCGCTGTATTTAAATGTACAGTGGCTTCATTGTAAATTTTTACCGCTTTACAAGTCTCTAGGTAATTCAATCTCTTTTCCAGGTAACCTAATTGCTCTTCAATCAGATGATTTGTAACACCAAAAGTTTTTATTCTCCTGATTTCATTCTGAACCGAGGTGAATTCATCCAACTCTTTCAATTGATTAATCGAGTCCTTAAAGTTAAAGCTGCCTTCAAAATTGAGTATGCCGAAATCATTTTCCATTAGGTCGCCATGACTTATGGGAGTCTCCAGAAACTGCCAGATCGGATCAAATGGAACATGAGTTTTTATAAAATCCTTTGGCTCATTTAGGAAGTAGAAATCACAATATTCGAAAACGTATTCCCCATTTTCGACATACCCAGCATCCCAGGTCACATCTACCATCAGACATTCACCTGACGAAAGCCATACTCCATTCCAGGCGTGGGATAAATCAGCGGTATTTCCATTTTTCCTTCTTGAGTAGCCGGAGATATAAAAGGATTTAATTCCCTGAGATTTACACATCGCATCGAATAATCTGGAGTAACCTTCACAAACAGCCTGTTGGGTTGCAAGTACATCTACAATTAATTCCTCCTTAGTTTCGAAGTGCTTGTCTTCTTTAAGTTGCGAATAATCATACTTGATATTATAACCAATCCATGAATGTATGGCTGTTAACTTATCACGTTCATTAGGTAACTCAGAGCATAAAAAATCTGCGATATCTCGGTAATCTTTGAGTGAATCAGGAACTTGATTTACTCTGTCATTAATAAGCTTAGAATTGCTGGAATTTTGTGCAAATCCAATGTTGGGTACTGTGAATACAATTAGAAAAATAAATGTAGATAATCGATACATGACAGACGTGGATGGTACATAATTATCAACGGCAAATATTTTATTCAAGTTACTTTGTCTAAGCATTTGATTAAAAAAATGGGCACTTTGCTGAACAGAATTGTGGTGATACCATTGCACGAAAGAAAGCAACTTCAGGTATAAAGCAATGTGAATTTTGATATTTATTCTTAATTTTATGAACGCTACACCCACAAATTCCAGCCCAGGGTGAATTCATGCTTCCGGGAAACAAGCATGTGATACTTCAAAACATATTATGATGAGTGAGAATAGAATATTTTTTCTAATCCTGTTGCTATTAGCAATTTCGTGTAGTGATGATTCTTCTGAGGTTTCTGAGGAGATAGACAATGAACCTGACCCTGACCCGATCGAAGAAACTGGTAATTTTGTAGACTCCTTTGATGGTTCCGGAGATCTTGTGGATTTTGTTACCAACAACCAATCAGCTCTTCCGGACGTGGGACAAGTAGATGGAAGATACTTAGCTAGTCTAACCGATAATACGGATAACATTACGCTACACTTCAATGAGGACCAGGGACGGTTGGATGCCAAGCTTCTTGAATTTCCATTTGAGTTTATTGCAAGAAATATTGGAATTGGTACCCTCGATGATTCCCAGACTGCTCCAAATGATGCCAATGACCCCTACAACTTTGCGGGTGTGCAGGTTCATGTATTGGATCTGGATGATCCCAATTCTTCCCATGTTGTTGTGGGCCATAGAGGCCCAACAAGATTTACAATTGAAGGAAAGAACACGTTGAATGGTTCATCTTCTGTGAATGATATTGGAGCCAACACTGTTCCTAACGGCAGAGCAGATATACGAATCGTTGGAAATGCAGACAGAACCATAACCGTATATTGGCAACTCCCAAATCTTACCGAAAATCAAGCTGATAATTGGATTCTTTATAATGACACTGGCAACTTACCAGGAACTGCACCAGAATATGAGAGTTCAGTTTATGTAGGCTTGATTACATATGCATTTGGCTACAATGGGGTGCCATTTGTTGGTACCTGTGATGAGATTGAGATTATTAGTGATTGATTTTCTGTAGTTGTATGAGGGCTTTCCTTGAAAGCCAATCAAAACAATTCCACAAAATCCATTACTTTAAGTGGCTGAAACATTAACCTATGATACAATCCTATAAACAAAAGCATCAAATGGATAGCCACTATGATGCAATTCTGATCGGATCTGGAATGGGATGCCTGGCTGCTGCTGCTTGCCTGACCAAAGAGGGTAAAAAGGTACTAGTCCTGGAAAGACACTCCACAGCAGGTGGATACACTCACGTTTTCAAAAGGCGCGGGTACGAGTGGGATGTTGGAATCCACTACATCGGTGAAGTCAATAAGGAGCAGGGAGTTTTGCGCAGGATGTTTGATTACATCACTGAGGGTGAGCTTAAATGGGCTGATATGGGAGAGGTTTATGATCGCATTGTGATAGGAGAGAAGACCTATGACTTCCCGAAAGGTGTGGAGAATTGGAAAGCAGCTATGAAAAGCTATTTTCCTGGTGAAGAAAATGCAATAGACCGGTATGTTGATCTGGTGTTTGAAGTGTCCAAAGCCAGCCGACAGTTTTTCTCAGAAAAGGCTATGCCTGGCTTTATTCAAAAGCTTTCAGGTAATAGAATGCGCAAACCATATTTGAAATATGCCTCCCGCACTACGCTTTCTGTTCTGCAAGAGTTGACAACTAATGAGGAGCTTATAAAAGTATTAACTGGACAATATGGAGACTATGGTCTTCCTCCAAGCAGGAGTAGTTTTGCAATGCATATTTCTATTTCAAAGCATTATTTTGGAGGTGGATGTTTTCCCGTTGGAGGCTCCTCCAGAATTGCAGAGACAATTGATCCTGTCATCGAAAAAGGAGGAGGTACCATTGTTATCAACGCAGAAGTAGATCAGGTGCTGATAGAAAATAATAAGGCGGTTGGGGTTCGCTTAAAAGGTGGAAAGGAAATAAAGGGTGACTTAATTATCAGTGGTACTGGAATTATGAATACCTACAAATACCTGATTCCTCAAAAGGTCATTGATCAACATCAGTTATTTCAACAACTTACCCATTTAACACCTTCTGCTGCTCATGCCAGTCTCTACATTGGGCTGAACGGCACACCTGAAGAGCTAGGCCTTCCAAAGGCAAATTTCTGGATCTATCCTGATGATTTAGATCATGATAAAAGCGTCGAGCGATTTGAGAATGACATCAACGCCCCATTCCCGGTTGTTTATATCTCATTTCCATCCGCAAAAGACCCTACCTGGAGTGAACGATACCCAGGAAAAAGTACAATTGATATAATCACAGTGATGCCTTATGATGTCTTCAAAAAATGGGAAGATAAAAGGTGGAAAAAAAGGGGAGAAGATTACGAAGAATTGAAAGAAAACATTTCAAAGAGATTACTTGAGGTTCTTTTTGATAAGCTGCCTCATTTGAAAGATAAGATTGATTATTACGAACTCTCCAGTCCTGTTACAACAAGGCATTTTATGAATTACGAAAAAGGAGAACTTTATGGTGTTGATCATGATCCCGAACGATATAGTCAAAGGTTTTTACAACCTAAAACACCAATAAAGAACTTCTTCCTTACAGGGCAGGATATTGTCTCAGCAGGAGTTGCTGGTGCTTTGTTTGCGGGATTTTTAACAGCTTCTTCAATCACCAAAAAGAATATTGTTAAGGATAGATTGTTTTGAATAGTGTTATTACCTGACTAAGGATTGGATAATCTGGTTCAGATTTGTAATCAAATAGAAATGATAATTTGTGGTTGTTAAGAGATAATCGTTTATTTAGTAGTGCAAGTAGATCATATATTCATTTTTTCAAAAGCCAATGGAGCAGAAGCTGATGAGCTCATAAAATTCGGACTTACTGAAGGTTCCGGTAGAGTTCATACTGGTCAGGGAACTACCAATCGAAAATTCTATTTCACTAACTTCTTTCTGGAAATTTTGTGGGTGCATGATGAAGCTGAAATACAAGGATCAAGACCTTCTTGCACCAAGCTTTGGGAACGATCTCTTTTTTATACCAATGAGTATTCTCCTTTTGGCTTGTGTTTGGTTAATTCAGAAGATACGGATCCATTGTTTGAAGGTTCCTCAACCTACGATCCAGAGTACTTTCCGGAAGGAATGAAAATTGATTTTATCAACGATCCTCAACTTCCTTGGATATTTCGATTACCATTCAAAAAAAGTGATCATAAACCCAATGAACCCATGGATCACCCGAATGAAATATCAAAACTCTCGAACGTGACTTTTGGTATTGATCGATCTAATCAGGTAACAGAGCTAATTTCCAAGCAATCATCAGATACAATACTGTTCGATTTATCTCAAGAAAAGAAAATGATTCTGGAATTCGATCATTGTAAAAACAATAGCGAATTTCACTTCGAATCATTACCTCTAATGATCAAGTACTGAATGTTAATATTCGGAAAAATTTTCATTTAAAATTTCGGCAGAGCAAACATTACCGTTTCCACGACTGTTCTACATGACGTTAATGGCTAATAAAACCGTGTGATTTAAGTGTTAAAGTAGACAATCAGCAAATGGTAAAAGGTTTATTTAATAAGGTAGGTCTTGCGACCAAATTGAATTCAAAAACAATTGCAACCTCATCACAGCAGAATCAGGAAAAAGATAAGTGGGTGAATGAGGCTGTTTTTAAAGCTTGGTTAGAACGATATAAATAGGGTTTTTAATAAGTGTAAATTGAAAAGGTCGTCTGGATTTTGCCAGACGACCCAATTATTTACTAATCCATAAAACCAAGATCGTCCATAATCACTGTCTTAGTGCCAATGGAAGACCCAAAACTGAACTTCACCTTATCAATATGTGAAGCTCCGGTTCTATTCCTGAATTCCGAAAGAGGTACTACATAAGTCTGCATAATATTTCTCTCAACTACCGTAATTTGTTCTGCTCTAATTGGTCCACAATCCAAATGGCTCATAAGAATGGCATTGCTCACAGAACCATCATCATAAATCAGTTGAATAGTAGGATCAATACCAACATCACTAAATGCCTGATAGTCAAAATTAAATAGTTGACCAGCATTGAACCTGAGGTAGTGCCCTGTACTATAAGGGTAATCTAAACTTAAATCAAATTGCAGCGTTCTAGTTGGCGGCTTGCTCGTTACCCATCCTATTCCTACATACTGACTTCTAATCTTTAATGCGTTTGTCCAATGAAGTATTTTGGTGTCTTCACCAGTTCCCAGAAGGTTCTGACTGTAATGTTCAGAAGTGATAAGCCCCTGTGTAGTTTTTGTAGTATACAACATCCATGGGAAAACCCATCCTCCACTACTTCCCTGGTAGTAGATATCATCGGAATTCCTGTAGTATAAAATATTCCATTCTGGGTCGGCCGATGTTTGGTATCTGATCAGGTCATCAAACTCATCGCGATCATTGATTAAAAATGCGTCAGCTATAGAAGATATAATGGTTTTGGTGTTTGAGTTCTCTTGAATAAGGTGATTTCCAGGAGTAAGAATATAACCTCTCTCCGCACCCCAACCAAGAGTAGTTTCAAACAATCCTACTTTTGACATGTAAGGGTTGTCAATTGAAAAATGCACATTATAACCAGGTAGATACTCGTTATCATTTCGTCCCTGAATAATGAAGTGAGGGATACCTGAAACATCAGGCTTAACATTTCCGGGCATCAATCCCAAAGTAGGGGCAATACCCACCATAGATTTAAGGGAAAGACCTTTCAAACTTTGAACTGCCGATTTACCTTCATAAAAAACAGCTCTTCCTCCAGCACTGTGACCTATTAGCATAACATCATGACTTATCACATCAGGAATTGCCGGATTGGCATAAGGCAAGGAATTAGTGTACAAGGTGGTGCCATTAAATTGCAGGTATAACGCTTTGAGGTGTTTCTGCAACAATTCATAAAATGAAGTAACAGAATTGTGACCATCGAAACCAATGCCTTTTCTATCTACGCTAGCGACAAAATAACCTTTATTGGCTAATTCCATTGCCATACTTTCATAGCTGTCAAGATCCACGGAAGTTCCATCGGCATGTGCTATCACTATGAGAGGTTTATTTAAACCTAAAGCTGAATAGTAATACTTTCCAAATAGATCCACTGACTCTCCTTCATGCATCATGGATCCGGCATCATAGTAGTCGGATAAAATGGCAATTTCGAAATTGAAATCATCTATGTTTGATTTCTGTTCCAGAATGTCAATTTGATCGTCTGTGGGAGTACAAGCTGCAAAGAATAGCATGCCCACCATTAGTGAAGTAATTAATTTGTTTAACATGGTTTGGTTAGTTGTTTAATGTTTAAAAAATAATTGTCCGCAAATCACATTAAAATCACTCTTGACCAATAGCACTCATCTCCCAATTGTTAGCATGCATATAACGGTATGTTACCAATAAACTCATCTCAATTAATAAAAAGACTTAAAATTTGACCGCTAAGTGGATAGGAGAATTTATACTGACCACACCGAAATATATAATGATCACACTGAACTGCCTGCTGACCGCACCGAAATGTTTGCTGTCCAGGTGGAAATACTTGCTGACCGAATCGAAATAAATACTGACTGCATGGAAATACCTGCTGACCGTATGGAAATTAAATCTGGCTGTCTGGAAATGAATACTGACCACACTGAAATATTTACTGACTGTGTGGAAATGTGCTTTGACGACATAGAATAAGCTTTGTATTAAACATCAACAGGTACCTGATTTTATCGTATCATTAGGGTATGGAATTTCAGGTGTCGCTTATTCAGATGATTATTGTTGGTTCGGTAATCAATGGATTCATTTTTGTATTCCTGGTACTGGAGAAAAAGGAGAATCGACAAGCGAACCGCTTCCTGTCTCTGACAATAATTTCCATGTGCCTTACATTCACACCATTTATTCTGGATATTAGAATCTGGAATTCTTATCAATGGCTTTCATGGCTTCCATTCTCTCTGTCATATTGGATTGGTCCGGCATTTTATTTTTATATCAAGATTCTGACTGAAGGTTCTAAAGTATTTCGAAAAAAAGACTTCTGGCATTTTTCACCCTTAGTACTTAATTATCTGCACAGCATATATCATGCTTTTACAGGAAGTGAAAATCCCTGGCCATTCATGCATCACTTTGCTGAACTGCTGGAATCTGCTGCTATTCTGTCTGTCATGATATACTTGGTATTTTCTTTTAGACTCGTTAAATCATACCAGCGTTCGTTGCTAAATAATGTTTCTAATACCGAGCTAATCGACCTTCGATGGGTAAATAAGTTTATAGTCATCACGGCAGCTTCCTTCATCTTGATCTTGATCTTTGTCATTGCGGGAATGCTTGTGGGAGGCAAATTTGCTCCTCTTCAATGGACTGAACCCAGAGCTTTCATTTTACTCATTTATTCTGTTGTTCTCTATTGGTTAAGCATAAGTGGTTTCAAACAAGCTCAAACGCATCAGGTATTGGATATAAAAGATGAACCAAACGAACAAAGTGATGATCAGCTTTCTGAAGTAATTCAAAAGTTAAGCTCAATAATTGAATCCGATAAGTTGCACAGGAACCCTGAGCTTTCGCTTTCTAATCTTAGTGAGGCTTCTGGTATTTCAGAACGGGTCATTTCCAACGCAATCAATAATGAGCTGGGGAAAAACTTTTTTCAATTCATCAATGACTATCGAATTGAGGAAGTAAAGGATCTGTTAATGGATCCAGCCAACGATCATTTGAAAATCATAAGCCTTGCTTATGGTGCTGGATTTAACTCGAAGGCTAGTTTCAATCGGGTATTCAAATCTTCTACAGGGCTTACTCCAATTGCCTTTAGGGCATCAAAGCGGTAGTTTCTACGGCTTTTGAGACTTCAAAAGCATAAGTTGAGACTATAACAATTCGCCATCTCAATAATTTGACGACAACTCACTGAGTGTAATCAATTTTTTGGTAAATATTTTGTATTCAACATGAAATACATTTCTGCTCTTATACTGTTAGTTATTCTTGGATGCACACCGCAAGAACCTCAAAAGACAACAATGGATTTTCCAATTATGGGCGAACTGCCAATGGGGGAATACTCTGTTGGATTTAAAACAATATTCACTTTCGATGAATCCAAAAACGCAATTCCATTTTCAGATTGGGATGGTCATTTGTATCCTGAGTATACATCTGGGACTGGAAGGCAATGTCAAATTAATGTTTGGTATCCAGCTAAGGCCGGAACTGGTGAATCCCTTAAATATGAGGATTATATCGATTTGATGGGGAGGCAAACAAATTTCGATAATTCTGAAGAACAACAATCTTTTGCTCAACAATTATTTGTCGATCAAACCAAAAATTTAAGAAAGATTCTGGAGCCAGATAACAATGTTACACTGAATTCCGATCAACTTGAAGCGCTTCTGGCCTTGGATATTTATGCTCGTGAAAATGCTGTTGCAGAGGAAGGCAAGTATCCTGTTGTTATCTATCCAAATGGAAGTAGTCCCGCATATCAAAGCATAACCTGCGAGTTTTTAGCAAGCCATGGATACATTACAGTTGCTCTTGCACCAAAAGGAAGGTTTTCATCTGGATTGGAAATATCTACCATTGGTTTGGAAGTGGCTGTTGATGATATAGAGTTTGTGCTAGGCAAGATTGCTGAAAACCCAAATGCAGATTTGAGCCGAGTCACCATTATGGCTAATGCGATTTCTTCCTCAGTAGGAGCAGCTGCTGTTTCAAGAAATGATAAGATTAAAGCATTGATAAGCTTGGAAGGAGGTCTTCCAAGTTCGTTTGAGCAAAGACTTTTGAATAAATCAGTTTTTTATCAACCTGAGAATATTACAGTTCCCATTCTATTCATTTATTCACCACATCCAGCTATAGACCCTGAATTTACCTTCCATTTGAAATATGCCGACAAGTACTATGCACGATTCCCGAAAATGTCTGAGTTTGCCATGTTGAATTATGGGGTATTAGGTCAGTTTATCCCTGATATTATTGGTAAGCATGATGGTGATACCAGAAAAGGATTTGAGACAGCAAATGAATTGGTCTTGAGATTTTTAAATCAAAAAGTAAAAGGGGAGAGCGGTGAATTGTTCGATGATTCTTTTATTAATAACAGAGATCACATTGACTCTACATTTCAATTAGCAGCTGTTCCAAGCCCACCTAATATTGCCGTTTTAAAAGACCTGTTTTGGAAAGAAGGAATCGAAGCAGTTGATAGTATTTATTTTGGAATCAAAGAAGCAGGAAATCCACAACCATTCAACAAAGAATTTTATACAGAATACCGTGACTGGCTTGCCTGGAAAAAGGACGAAACTTATGCTAATCGATTAAGACTATATGAATTAGCTTATGATAGCTATCCAGAGTCAGCAAAAATCAATTACTATATGGCCTACTTTTCAAAGAAGCAAGAGCTTAATGAGCAAGCAATTAAATTTTATCGCCAAGCTATATTGAAGGTGGAAACGGATAAAAGTCTGACTGATGAGGAGAGATCTTTGATAAGGAATTATTCTAAGGAGGATCTGGATGAATTAACTAAATGATTTTCATGTTTCCATATTAATCAATTGATTTATCTGATCACATAGATTTTGGAATTCGGATGATAACACTGGTTCCTTCGTTTACGGTAGATTCAAATTTGATAGAGCCCTCGTGTTCTTTTATAATATTGTAAGTAATAGACAATCCAAGTCCCGTACCTTCTCCTGGTTCTTTGGTGGTGAAAAACGGATCAAAAACGTGAGTAATGTTTGTTGGATCAAGACCCTTTCCAGTATCGGAGATTATAATTTCGATTTCTGTGTCTAGATTCCTGGTTTCAATTTTAATAGTTCCCGTGTCATCAATGGCCTGATAGGAGTTGGTAAGCACATTGAGAAGTGCCTGGTGAAAATCTCCAACATTCGCCTCAAATAATAACTCCTCATTACTATATTCTTTGATAACTTCTATTCTCTCTCCCAGTCTTCCATGTAAAACCACCAGGCAGTTATCTATTACTTCATGTAGGTCACATCGATAATTCCTGGTCGAATTTCTGCTGAATTGGTTGAGACTGTTGACAATCTTATTCACTCTGATCACTCCACTATCGATGAGTCGGAAAGCGTCGTTAATAGTTGTTTGTTCTACCTTTTGAGAAGGATCTGAAAGTTCATTTTTTAAGATGGTAAAACCACCTCTAATAAAGTTTAATGGGTTATTGATCTCATGACCAATACCTGCAGACATGATTCCAAGGGATGCCATTTTTTCAGAATGGACCAGGGCTCTCTGTGTGTTTTTTAGGTCTTTTATGGTATGCTCCAACTGCTTGTTAATCTCTGTTATCTCATTACTTTGGTTTCTTAGCACCACATTTTGACTTTCTATTTCATTATTTTTCTCAGCCAGAGCCTTTGTGCGGACAGCTACCATATTCCTGAGATTCACTTGTCTTTTTAATAGATAATTAAATCTGATTCTGTAGGAAGTGTATAATATGAAAGCAAAGGTTGCGATACAAAGAATTATAAACCATGGTGTAACATAAAATGGTTTGGCAATGATGAATTGTAATGTTTCCACCTCACTCCAAATTAGTCCACTGAGATTTGCTTGTATTTCGAACTTGTATCGACCGCTACCTAGTTTGGTGAAAGTCAATTCATTTTCACCCGATATTGTTTTCCATTCATCTTCCAGTCCCAGTAAGCGATATCTATATGTGGTAGATTGTTCAGATCTAAATGTTGGCCAGATAAACTGAAATGTGATATTGTTGTCATTGTATTTTAATCTAGGCACCTGGTTTGCTGAAATGGTCTCGGTTTTACTTTTACCTTCTAACCGCAGTATGTTTTGATTAACTTTTGGTTCGTCTCTATTTTTGACTGGGAACAATGATAGACCGGATTCTGTACCAATCCAGAGGTTGTCCGACTTATCGATCATAAATGCATTTCTATTAACCTCAAAACCTAGAAGACCTTTTTGTTGATCATAGGTAGTTAGGTTTTCTCCATTCCATTTATGAACTCCCTCACTTGATCCAATCCATAACTTATCTCCTTCAGGTTGAAAAGCGTATATTCCAGAATATTTTAAGGATTTTGAAATCTCAAAAGGAACAAGCTTACCTCGGGATATCTTAGCCAACCCATTTGATGTACCCACCAAAACGTCATTTTTCCATTTGGTAATAGCGAAGGCACTATTGTACTTCTGTTTTTCTGATGTGTATCGAATTGTATCACCATTTTGATAACTAAAAATTCCCGACCGGTAAGTGAAGAGATAAAGCGTGTCTGGACCTATTGCGGTTAGGTTTCTTAATCCATTTATATAGATAATCTGCTGGAATTTTCCATTTTCAAGTCTAAATACTCCATGTGATGAGCTGATATGAAGTTTCCCTTTATAAATCTCTAATGCTGTAACGCCAGTTCCTGTGGGGAGCAAGTGATTCAAACTCTCAATTACACCATTTTTATAACGAAACAACCCTCCATGTTGCCCGGCTAAATAGATGTCATTATCAACAACTTCCAAATCCAGAAATCGGACATTTTTCTGATTGGTTACCGGTACTTGGTTTACTACTTTTCCATTTTTCAAAAAGTTTAGCGTTGCAATATTAGCGGCGACAATTTGATCATTGTATTCTGTCAAAGCACTCACCTCGTTTCGGGACAATCCTGTGTTTTGATTGAAGTTTTTAAAAGAAGACATATCATACTTAAAAAGACCTCTGTAATCCCCAACCCAAACATTTTCTTCTTTATCGATGAATATACGGCTGTTAAGAAACACGAAATCAACCTGTTTGATATTTAGATTATTGACTGTTCCATTGGTGGGGTCAAGGTACGCCGGGATGCTACGGCTACTGAAATAAAGTCTTTTCTGGCTGTCTATTTCAAGATTGTGTTTATTGTAAAAATTTCCAGAGATTATTCCGGTGTTTCTTGACAAGAATTTGACTCTCCCATTTTCAAATTGCCCCAGCCAACCAATTCCCATTATGTATAAAGCACTATCCTTTCTTAACAAGCTAAGAATATGAATATGCTGATTTTCTAATTCGCTATTAACCTTAGATTCCCTTAATTCTCCATCATGGTACTCAAAAATTCCTTTGTGTGTGGCCAAAAGGACCCCCTCATCATCAGTGTAAATAGAATTTATATGAAGATCTGTTTTAGACTCATTTTCGATATGCAAGGATGTAGAAGCTACTTTTATATCATACAGGGTTCTTTTTATTCCTATTAGAAGGTGATAGTCATTATTTTCCTTGAATACGTTGAATGCAAAACCTTCATTGTGGGATAAAATCGCTTCTGGTAATTCTACAGTGTGCCACTGATTCTCAAGTCGGTATTTAACTGTAAAGTTTTCGTTGTTCTGACCTGCTAGCCATAATGAACCATCCTCTAAAGCGCGCATATGAGAAAAGGAAGTGGATGGTAGGCCCAGGCTATCAGGCATTAAGTTCCATTGAACCGCATCATAGTTAAACACCCCCTTAGTGGACAAAAACCACATGACGTTATCTGGAGTCTGTGCAATATCAAATACGGAATGACTAGGAATGCCATCTTCCGTGGTATAGACTTTTGCTGGGTAGTATTGAGATATACCAACGCGATACAATAAAAACAGTAAGATTATAGATATCCATCGACTTTTGTGCACTGTAGATTGGTGTTGCTTGTTTTTAAATAAGTTACCCAAACAATATGTTGTGTACAAACTTTTGGGCAAAGCGCTAATATTATAAGTTTTATAGATAACCTATGATTATTCCTAATGTTTTTTAAGACCAAGGAAAAAACAAATAAACTGCCAGGCTTAAAACTTCACATCCACATCAAACCGAATTCTCTGTCCATTCTCTTTGAATTCGCCTAGAGCCACCAATTGTTGAACATTGTAATACTTCGTTTTTAGTGTAATATTTTCTGCTATTTTGGTCCCAATGGTAAATTCAATTCCCTTGACGTTGGTTAATCTGCCATCAGGAGAATCAAACGATGAATAATCCCACCTGGCCCAATCATTTTGAGCCATGAAATCTACCGCAGAATATCGCTGCAAATTGGCATAGGTAATTTCAATGAGCCAATCTCCTTTTGATGCCAGTTTACCAAAATTTAAGGCCATAGTTAGACCATTTTTTTGTCCCTGTAAGTTTTGAGGAATTGAGTCATTGTTTGAGTAGTCTTCAAGATTCCTATACCAATCCATTTCCACTTGAACCAAAGGAGACTTGCTCAATTTCAGGTATCCTCCAACACTGAAAATAGAATAATCCAGGAAGTAAGTTTCAGCCCCATCTGGTATATTTTGGATGTTTCTGAAAAGGTAAATTGAGGGCCATAATGAGAACCTGTTCTTGAAGTGCTGAGAAACAATTTGAAAGCCCTGGAAGTAGCTGTCTTGTTTGAATGTGCCACCTCTTGCATTCATGATGAAATGACCAGCGTTGAAGGCTATTTGATCGGTCCAGGTTTGATTTAAAGCGGTGGTTTTACTGATATGAACTCCCTCTGGAAAAACATTGTCGCTCCAAAAGAGCTCGTTTTGTTTTTGAAATGGGAATGTGTTTTTTCCTAGCCAGAATATAAAACTATTCCATTCGCTTTGTATATAAGCTTTTTCTAAAGCAATCGGCAAAGTGCCAAACTCCTTAAAACCATCACCTAAAGTAAGTTGAGGGTCTTGTTGTTTTCGTGGATTTCCCGTGCGTAATCGAACGCCTACTTCAGTATGTTCATTATACTGATACTTGAATCCGGTTCTTAGCCTATAGCGTAACCGGGATCTGTTGGTTCTGAATTCTCCATTGGATTTTCGGGAATCCCAGTCTTGTTCAACCCTAAATCTAAAATCTCCCGCAAACTCGAATTTTGATAGAAGTGAATCTTTTTGAGCAAGTAATGAGGAGGAAGATATTAACAGCAGAAAAAATAGAAAATATCTAATCACATCATAAAGAGTTTGTTGTATTTCGAATTAATCAATCTCTCTCCTTATGATTACATAAACTTACCACTATTTTGGGTCAGACCTTTCGAATTGATTGATCTCCCATGTTTTTTGGCTCATTACCCACTTTCATTTGATTTTAGTGATGAATAAATAAAGGGGGTAACTAATCTCGAGTTACCCCTTTTGTCACGGAGCTATGAATTAGATTTTATTGTTCATTCTGAGTTTGTATTGTCTTGAAAGTTTAGTTCTTCATTATTTTTTTGTAGTGTCGTATTCCTTCATTTTGAATGATCAGTAAATAGACTCCCTTGTTTAAATCATGCATATCAAATTGAAAAGCTTTTCCCTCTCGAAGTGGTAGAACTATTTTACCTTTCAAATCTGAGAGGCCAACATTAACGACCTCCTCAGATTTCACAATGAGAATATCATCCACTGGATTAGGATAAACATCCAATGATTCTTCTGTTATTACTGATAATACAATCTCTGAACTAACCGTTATTGACCAGTCTTGAAAAGTGTTTTGATCTTCTGCAGTGATTCGATAAATCTGAAGATTTGTAAAATCTCTTGCCACTCCGCTTTCAACATCACTAGATGCTCCTTGTGACAAGGTAAAAGCAGGTGCCAAAGAGGAGACATTAGCCTCTGCGATTACCTGTACAAATACAGTATGGTCTGTAGTATTTATAGTTGCCTCACTTGTTTGCTCATTGAATGAAAAAGATGTGATATCAGTTTCATTGCTAGCTTCTACAGATACGGACACTATCCAATCTTGTGTTGTTGTACCATCTTCAGCAGTAATAGTATAAACTACAGCATTTGTGAAGTCTCTAGACACCCCACTTTCTACATCACTAGAAGCTCCTTCTGATAAAGTATATGTAGGAGCCAAAGAAGTTACATCCGTACCAGTCACTACCTCAACAGTGATTGAGTGTTCCGTAGCATCAATTACAGCTTCGGTTGTTTGCTCGTTGAAAGAGAAGGAAATGATATCTGTTTCACTGCTCAAATCTTCCGGTTCTACAGATACAGTCACTATCCAATCTTGTGTTGTTGTACCATCTTCCGCTGTAATTGTATATGTCACAGCATTTGTGAAGTCTCTGGTTACTCCACTTTCAACATCACTGGAAGCTCCTTCTGATAAAGTAAATGTAGGAGCCAAAGAAGTTATATCCGTACCATTTACTAATTCAACAGTGATTGAGTGGTCTGTTGCGTCAATTACTGCTTCGGTTGTTTGCTCATTGAAAGAGAAGGAAGTGATATCAGTTTCAATCCTCAAATCTTCAGGCTCTACAGATACGGTCACTATCCAATCTTGTATAGTTGTACCGTCTTCAGCTGTTATCGTGTATGTCACCGCGTTAGTAAAATCTCTTGCCACTCCACTTTCAACATCACTGGAAGCTCCTTCTGACAAGGTAAATGTAGGAGCCAAAGAAGTTACATCCGTGCCATTTACTACTTCAACAGCGATAGAATGATCCTCTGCGTCAATGACTGCATCCGTTATTTGCTCATTGAAGGAGAAAGAAATGATATCAGTTTCATTGCTTTGTGATTCCCCTACGGTAACAATATTTGAATAAGCCGAATTTCCTGTCTCGTTAAATGCTGCAACCCTGTAATTATTTGAGTTACTCGTTGATGGGGAGTTATCGGTAAAAGTAGTTTCGTTAATTGTTGTGGTGCCTATTTGTTCAAAATCTGAAGTATTTCCGATGCTTCGTTCTACGATAAAACCATTTTCATTATCTCCACTATGAGACCAACTCAACTCAATTGTGTTTTCATCAGGTTGGTTAGCGACCAAGTCAGTAGGGTCTGCTGGAACATCTACTGTGGAAGCTTCAATGGTGAAGTTCCGATCATTCACGTTTAAGAATATATTATCTGCAGCCTTAACCATGATACGAGCCTCGGTTGTGGCAATGTTTGGTAATTTGAATGTAGTGCTTCCATCGTTTGCTGTATTTTCTACAAGGACAACATCAAAATTCACACCTCCATCTGAACTGAAAAGGATGCTTACATTCTGACAGTTAACTGGCGCTTCATTGGTGCCAGCTACATCCCAGGTGAGTTCCACATTACTCAGCCCGTTGTAGATCTCTTCAGAAAATTCTGTATTAACAATAAATGGTCCGGCTGCTGTAGTCGAGTTAAAAGCGACAATTTCACTTGTTTTACCACCTCCATTAGGATTGTTATCTCTTACTGAGACAACAAAATTTAGTTCTCTGTCTAGAAACGGTAAAATTTCAAAGGGTGAGTCTTCAATAGAAGTGTTACCAGCGATAATTTCGGATAGCTGCGGGAAGTATCGACTATCCTCACTAGTTGGAGGGAAGCTTCTGAATAGAGGCCCATCTCCCACGAATAGTGATGCAATATAATTATCCCGACCCTCAATACTTATTTGTATGATTGCTTCCAATTGTTGTTCTGGAAGATCAGGAAATTGAGCGGTAAAGGCTTCTCGGATTTCTTCGTCAGTTAGATAATCATCACTTGCCCGAAATTCTTCTTCAGTATAATAAACGTTAACTGCTCCCGTAATTGGATTTGAGTATGGCGTTCCCGGTGGGTTTTCGGCCTCAGGTGCTTTGTCAAATTGCTCCCAACAATACGTAAGGTCATCCCCATCCGCATCTGATCCATTTGCTGTAAGTATAAATGGTGTATTGATAGGAATAAAAAAATCACTTTCTGGTATGGTTACTTGTGGAGGTGTGTTTCCAGTTGGGACTTCCACCGCACAATTTCCATTTCCATTGGAGAACTTCAGTATCTGTTGACTTGAAATTGTATGGAAATAGTGATCGGTTCTACTAGTTACACTTGGGCTGCAAAAACCGGCGTAACTCATTATGGTGCTACCACTACTGATTTCAAAGGCAGATCTAGGGGTAAAAGCAGTAGATCCCAGCGAACAAACATCGGCACTTGTGAACGTGTGAGTGGCGCCAAACTGATGTCCAAGTTCATGCAGGAAAATATCAATGAAATTATCAATAGTAGAGGATGTTAATAAAACTGATGTCCCAGCTGTTGCTTTGCTACCGGTCTTACAAACTATCTCAACGCCTGCAAGACCACCACCACCATCACCTCCAAAAAAGTGTCCGACATCATAGTTCTCATCACCTATTACTTCGTCAATAAATTCTTGATTGGCAAACCTATTAGAGCCTGCTGACCCTGAAGACTGAAATGGTCCTGGTTCACTTGCTGTGGTAATCAGCTGTTCATTATTAGCAACTAATTCAAACGTAATTCCTAATTCTCTTTCATAAACAGCATTAGTCGCGTTTAAAAATGTTACAAGAAGGCTTAATGCTTCTTCTACACCACCTGCTCTTGTAGTAAAGGTGGCATGGGCAGAAAGAGCAATCCGATATTTTTTTAGGTTTTCGCCAAAAGTAAACTGTGTAAACCTATCTCTGTTTTTCTGATGGGAATTTTGATCGGTTATGTGATGATGCTCTTCTAGCGTACAGTTTAGGCCAACATCGCTATTAGCTTTCGCATAATAACTCTTATAGGTATTTGTTGATGAGTCTTCAGTTGCGACTCTGAATTCACCTTTAAGAGTAAAAGCTATTGCATGAATACCTTTCGGTGTAGATACCATTTTAAAAGTCTCCCCATGAGCATTAATACTTGAGTAAGTTTTAATGTTGGGAAACTTTTTTTGCAAGCCAGGGGCCATCACCTTAGATTTTCTGATATTAAACTCCAGTAACTCCCCTTCTGGGCTAGGGGTTAGTAATTTAGCACTCCCGGTTGTTTCGACTTCTTTCAGAATTTGAGCAAGTCTATTGGTATTTAAATTGGAGTAAGAGACTTTGGTGTTTTTCGAATCAAAGCTTGATGAAGCACTCCAAAGTTCAGGCTCTTGAGCTACGCTGGACAATGAAAATAAAAGGTAAATAAAGATAGAAGATAGAAGATTCCTTGTTCGAAGAGATCGATTAGCAGATTGTGAATAAGAATGTTTCAATATCTTTTTGAAACCATTCAACCACATGAATTTAACAGTATTAGAATTCATTGAGTAACTTGTTTTGTGTCTGTTGTATTTGTCAAATTTCCCGTTCGAGTTTTTTTTAAGAGCTAGTTTTTTATTGTTTTGTGGGACTTTATCGAACGAATTGTCTGACACAAAAATGGACATTGAAGCGGTTTTAGGGGACTTTTTACAGGCGTCAAATGCACTACAAGGAAGAAATAAAACGACGATTAGTGGAGAAATCGAATTGGTTGAGGATATTCTGTGTAATTATTTTTTTTCAGTATGCATACCTTGTTTCCGCACAGAGTAAAGTAGATAGTTTAAGGCAGGTAATATTGAATGAGCCTGTAGATACGCTCAGAATAGAAGCGTTGAATTTACTTTCTCAAATGCTCTACCGCTCTGAGGGGGATTCTTCGAAGATCTTTGCCAATAGGGCTCTTGAACTATCTCAAAAAATTGGCTACAATCGAGGGATAGCGTATTCCTATCATAATCTTGCGACTAATTTTTTAACTAAAGGAGAATATGATAGTGCCATTTGGTACTTCGAAAAGTCACTACAACTTAAATTTCAACTTAACGACCTGAGCTCTGCCTCCAATACATTGAACAACATTGGGACGATCCATATATATAGAAGTGACTTGACTCGTGCTCTGAACTATATGCAAAGATCACTGAAACTAAAATTGGTAAATGGAGATTCATTATCTGCTTCAAATAACCTCAATAACATTGGAATCATTCATAACAGGCAGAAAGATTACGATCTGTCATTGAAGTATCACTTAGAAGCTTTGGAAATTAGAAAAGCTTATAAGGATTTCAAAAAACAAATCTCTTCTTTAAATAATATCGGCTTAGTTAGTATTGAGAAAGAAAACTATTCTGACGCACTGATCTACCTGAAGCAGGGTTACAAATTGCTTGATTCTTTAGACTTGAAATGTCAAAAGACCGTAGTTGTTGCAAACATAGGATTGTGCAATTTGAAGCTCAATGAGTTGGACTCGGCACTGAAATACTTAGAACGAGCAAAAGATTTGGCTATTGCTTGCAATACTCCCTACAATCAAACAATTGCATCTTTAAATCTTGGGGAGCTCTACAAAAAACGAGCATTTTATAAAAAAGCAGAGATTGAGTTTTTGGAGAGTTATAGAATAGCTGTTGAGCACAATCTAAAGTTAAATGAAAAAGAAAGTTCAGAGGCTTTATATAATTTATATAGATCAAGTAATGAACCTTTAAAAGCGCTTAAATATCTGGAAATATCCACTCAGTTAAAGGATTCTTTAACAAATGAAGACCTTACAAAGCAACTCACTTCCATGGAACTAAATTATCAATTTGAGCAAGAGCGGGACTCACTGGAGCATCAGAAGCAAACGGAATTGCTTGTGTTAAATGCTGAGGTAGGAGAGCAAAAGCTTTATAAGAATATCATGTTCATTGGTGTGTTAATTCTCTTGTTAGTAGTCTATCTAATCTATAGGAATTATCAGGCCAATAAATTAGCAAATCAATATCTCCGAAAAAAGAATGAGCTTCAGGAACAGAAATTGCAAATAGAAGAAAAAAGTCGAGAACAACTCGAGTTGGACAACAATCAAAAAGCAAGAGCTCTGACTGCTTATTCCATCCAATTGCTCAATTTGAATGAGAAAATGGAAGGTTTAATTAACGCAATAGATAATAATGACAATATTGGCTTGTTTGAGCGTAAAAAGATCATAAAGGAAATTAGAAGACTGAAAAGTGTAGATAGTCAATGGGACAGTATTAAAATACACTTCGAAAATGTCCACCCTGATTTTTTTGAAAAACTTGATAAATACTACCCGCAACTTTCAACTAATGATCAAAAAGTGCTTGCTTTCCTGAAGATGAAACTATCCAACAAGGAAATTGCACTCATACTAAATGTCACTAAAAAGACTGTAGAACAATCCAAAAGAAGACTTAAAAGGAAAATTGGAATGGATATAGAAGACTCGGATATTCTTCGGTTTATCGAACAGGGGCAAGGCACCACTGAGCCTGAGGAGGTTTAAATTTATAGTGCATTTTTGATTTAAACGTTGTATGAATATGAACAATCTCTCAGAAAGAGCAACAAAATATCTTGAATCGTTAAGAAGAAAAGACCCAATTTGGGTTTCAAATGAAGATGAGACAAAGGAGTATTTAGAACGGCAAAATGTTTCTTCGTACAGTAGTTTTTTGAGATATCAAACTCTTTTTTCTGGATATGAGTTAACTGTTAAAGATGCTCCAGACCATTCATTTTCAGCGGCCTTATTTTCCAGAGGGCAAATAGGCTTGAATCAAGAATTAAACATTGAAAAGGCCGGAGATCGGTTTGTAGAGGTTTGTGGGCACCACAGTACGGCTCAATTTACTTTTTATATAACTGATAAAGGAGAAATATGTACTTTGGATGATGATGATTTACCTAATATAATTCACAGCTCATTTGACAAAATGATTGAAGCATATGCGTTTAGAAACGAAATCTATAATTGGACTTCCAACCCATACTATTTCGAAATAAAGGATTTGGAAAAGCTAATAATCATGATGAGAAAGGAGTTTTACATAATTCCTGAGTGTACTGATGAGTATTCAACCTGGTGGAGAAAAGATGATTTAGTAGCAGTTAAAGGAATTTGGTTGGACAACCCTGGAGCCTATTTCCATGTTTACGGAAAGCAAAGAACAGAATGCGATAATCTGGTTGATGACTTGAAAGCAAAGGAAATCTTAAAATAGAAGTGTCATTAACAATGTCTACGCAATCAATCAGATTCTCCGGTAATTTGAAATCTATTTAGAATTACAACTCGTTTGCCTCCAACCTCCAACCTCCAACCTCCAACCTCCAACTTCCAACTTCCAACTTCCAACTTCTGAACCCCAATTGGTCGCCGAAGCTTCCGCGCAGAATACCCACTTCCTCCCACCAAACCTCAAAACACTTTCTAAACACCCCCACAACCACCCACTAAATATGGATTTCACTAGAATTTCACCTTATTTACCCGTAATTCACTTCGAAAAGTCCTATTTCTCAAAAGAATTATAAAATTTCTTTTCCTTGAAAATCTTTGTTTTTAGCCATTTTAGGCCCTTTAATGTTAAGAATTCTCAAAAAGTGGTATAAAGTGGGAGAAAGTGGTTGAAAATGTCGATCTTTTTCATACATTTGTAGTGGTGGTTTATATTTTCTAAGGCTCAATATGGCTTTTTTTACAAGCGAGTATGAGTGTAAGTTAGATGCTAAGGGTAGATTGGTCTTACCTGCAAAGATTAAGGTCAATCTGCCCGAAGCTTCTTCTACAGAATTAGTTCTCAGGCGAGGTTTCGAACCTCATCTGATCGTATATCCTATGCTCGAATACAAAAAGATCCACAATAAGATTTCATCATTGAGCGAATTCAACGCCGAGCAGCGAAAACTCAAGCGGAATTTTTTTAGAAGTATTGCTACTGTGGAGTTGGATAGTGCTGGAAGATTTTTGATCCCAAAAAGTATGTTGGCTCATGCCAAGTTGGAGAAAGAAGCGATTGTAGTTGGTATGGGGAACACCATCGAGATTTGGAATCCAGAGGTCTATGAAGACTACCTGATCAATGACCCATCTGAATATTCGGAACTCGCTCAACGATTCCTGGATGAATAAGATGGAGGGTCAACAAGGGGCTACTCCGGAATATCATGTTCCAGTCATGTTAGGCGAGTGCGTTGACGCATTAAACATCAAACCTGACGGCCTTTATGTTGATCTCACATTTGGTGGGGGAGGACACAGTGCAGAGATTCTAAAACACTTAGACACGGGACACCTTTATGCTTTTGATCAGGACGAAGAGGCAGAGGCGAACATAGAAAGGATAGGAAATAAAGATAAGTTAACCTTCATTCTGGCAAACTTCAGACATCTGAAAAGATATTTGAAGTTACACGGGATTAAACAGGTTGATGGGATACTGGCAGATTTGGGAGTGTCATCACATCAAATTGATGCACCTCATAGAGGATTCTCTACCAGATTCGACGGTTCCCTGGATATGAGAATGGATTCATCACAGTCGCTAACAGCAGCAGAAGTGCTGAATTCCTACTCAGAAAAGGATCTCCACAAGATTTTTGGTCTATATGGAGAGGTCAAAAATGCCAAAACGTTGGCATCTAGAATTGTTGCTGAAAGAGTCAATCGAGAGATAAGTACAATTGAGGAGCTTAAAGTCATTTTGAGAAACTACGCACCTAGAGGCCGTGAAAATAAATATTTCGCGCAGGTGTTTCAGGCAATCAGGATCGAAGTGAATGAAGAGCTTAAGGTAATTGAAGAAATGCTTGAGCAATCTGCAGAAGTACTTGGAGAGGGAGGTAGACTGGTAATCATGTCTTATCACTCTTTAGAAGATCGATTGGTGAAAAATTTCATCGCTAAGGGTAAGTTCTCTGGTGAACCTGAAAAGGATTTCTACGGAAACCTGATCAGACCATTAAACCCGGTGAGCAGGAAGCCAATAGTAGCAACAGCAGAAGAGATTAAAAGAAATAACAGAGCAAGAAGCGCGAAACTTAGGATCGCAGAAAAAATATAAAATGGCAAGTAACACTTACAAATTACCAGGTAATGCAAAAACACAGGAGTCTTTCTTCTCCTGGTTAGAGCGTGTGTTGCGATTGGATCAGTTCTTCTCGGATGGAAATTTCGTGAAGTTCATTCCTCATATTGTATTTGTGACTTTCCTTGGTGTGGTCTACATCTGGAATAGCCATCAAATGGATAAAACCATAAGAACTATCGACGCAATGGAAGTTGAGGTTGAGGATTTGAGAGCTGATTATACCACTTTAAAAGCTGAATATATGAAAGCAAGTAAGCAAGTAGAAGTGGCGAAGAGAGTAAAAGATTTAGGATTAATTGAAAGTATAGAACCTGTAAAAAAAATAGAGGTAACTGATTGATGGGAATCAAAAAATCCATATTGCTAAGAGTAAGGATATCTTTTATCCTCGTTTTTCTGTTTTCTATAGCGATTGTCTATAGAATTTTTGACGTTCAATACGTAGAAGGTGCAAAATGGAAAGACAAGGCTAAAAGCATTAGCCTTAAATACGAGAAGCTGAAAGCAACCAGGGGTAATATCTACTCTGATAATGGTTCGCTACTGGCTACTTCTCTACCATTCTATAATGTAGCAATGGACCCAACAGTTATCGATGAGGATTTATTTAAAAAGGAGCTCGATGATTTGTGTTACGAATTGGAAGCGTTTTTCGAAGATCGCTCCGCCACTGAGTTTAAGCGGCTCATTAGCTATGCTCGGGAAAACAACCGGCAGTATATCAGGCTTAGCCGCAAGCAAGTCGACTTCCAGGAAAAGAAGTCGATAGAAAGCTGGCCCATTTTCAACAAGGGTAGAAATAAAGGCGGGATAATTTTTGAGAAGGTAGACGAGCGGTTTCTACCTTTTTCCAATTTAGGGTACCGAACTATTGGAAATATCAATGCAGAGGGCAGAGGAGTAGTTGGATTGGAGTACAGTTTCAACAGACAGCTTGCCGGAACTGATGGAGAGGCGCTTTTTCAGAAAATCACAGGAGGTGGATGGAAGCCGGTTTTTGACGGTCACGAAATCAGACCTAAAGATGGATATGATGTTCATACCACCATTGATGTAAATATTCAGGATGAAGCTCAAAGCGCTTTATTGTCTGCATTGGTTAACAATGACGCTGATTACGGAAGTGTTGTAGTGATGGAAGTTGCAACAGGAGAAATTAAGGCAATTTCAAATCTGAGTAAGAACAATAGTGGTAATTACTCTGAGAGATACAATTATGCCGTAGGTAGCCAGGGTTCAAGAGAGCCGGGATCAACATTCAAGTTGGCTAGCATGATCGCTTTGTTTGAGGATACTGATATCAGCCTTCATGATAGCATTGATACAGGGAACGGAGAGCACAAGTTTTACTCACAGGTAATGAAAGACCATAAACCGGGTGGATATGGAATGCTTTCAGTTCAGGAAGTTTTTGAGGTTTCATCCAATATTGGTACTGCCAAGTTAATAACAGATCAATTCGGAGATGATCCTAAGAGGTTTGTTGACTACATAAAAGAATTGGGTTTAACAGAGACACTTGATTTTCAATTGGTAGGTGAGGGTAAACCTTACATCAAAGATCCTTCAGATTCAACCTGGAGTGGATTATCACTGCCTTGGATGTCTCATGGTTATGAGTTGAAAATGACTCCATTACAGACATTGACATTGTACAATGCAGTAGCGAATGAAGGTAAAATGATGCAGCCAATCATCGTGAAATCGGTGAATAGAGCAGATAGAAAGGTTGAAAAGTATAAGTCGAAAGTATTGAACGAGCAGATATGTTCTAAAAATACACTTACTAAGTTGAAAGCAATGCTTGAAGGGGTTGTGGAGAGAGGAACAGCAACCAATATAAGTGATAGTTACTATCAGATTGCTGGTAAAACAGGAACTGCCAAAAAGGTAAAAGACGGAAGATATACTAATAAGTACTATGCGTCATTCGTCGGATATTTTCCTGCAGAGGCTCCTAAATACAGCTGTATTGTAGTGATCGATAATCCTAAGAAATACAGGATTTATGGTAGTGATGTTGCTGCTCCTGTATTTAAGGAAATTGCTGATAAGATTTACTCAATGGATATCAGAATGCAAGAGCATTTTGTCGAGGAGATTCCAGAAATGGGTGTCTTTCCATTGATCAAAGGAGGAAACCAGGGTGACTTAGCGATGCTTTGCAACGAACTTGGAATTTCGAATCACTCTAATACTGATTCAGAATGGGTCAGAACTAAGGTGGTCGATAACTCTGTACTTTGGGATAAAAGAATAAACTCGAATGGAACTGTTCCGGATGTAAGAGGAATGACCTTAAGAGATGCTATCTATCTTCTTGAGAACAAAGGATTGGAAGTGGATGTGAAGGGTTTCGGAAGAGTAGATAAACAGTCCATGGCTCCAGGGGCTAGAATTGAGGGTGGAGCAAAAATTGAATTAGAGTTAAGTTAATGGCCATACTAAAAGACATATTGTATAAAGTGCCTTTAAAGAGCGTATCGGGTGATATGAATAAAGAAATAGGCAGTATCTGTTTTGATTCGCGTGAGTCAAAGCAGGACTGCTTGTTTATCGCCGTACAAGGTCTTACAGTAGATGGTCACGAATATATTGGTAAAGCGATTGCAAGTGGTGCAACTGCCATAGTATGTGAAAAACTACCGGAAAGCCTTCTGGATGATGTCACTTATGTGCAGACTGCAGACAGTGCAGAAGCTTTAGGGGTACTAGCGTCCAATTTTTTTGGAAATCCATCAGACAGGCTTCACCTGGTTGGAATAACTGGAACGAATGGCAAAACCACTTCGGCAACATTATTATTCCAACTCTTTAGGAAGTTGGGGTATAATGTGGGTTTGCTTTCGACGGTGGAAAATCGAGTCAATGACAAGATCTTACCAGCTAGGTTCACAACGCCAGATGCTATTCAACTCAATGAATTATTGAAGGAGATGGCAGATTCTGGTTGTACGCACTGTTTCATGGAAGTAAGCTCACATGCCCTGATCCAAAAGAGGACCAAAGGTGTCAACTTCAAAGGAGCAGTTTTTACCAATATCACTCACGATCACCTGGATTATCACAAGACTTTTGATGAGTACATCAAAGCAAAGAAAATCCTGTTTGATGAGTTGGGGAAAGAAGCTTTTGCTTTGGTCAATGTTGACGACAAAAGAGGCAATGTAATGTTGCAGAATACGAAAGCTTCGAAAAAGACTTATGGATTCAAATTCATGGCTAATTACAAGTCAAGAATTATTAATAATACCCTCCAGGGACTGGAATTAGACATTGATAATAAAAATGTGTGGTTCCGATTGGTGGGAGATTTTAATGCTTACAACCTTCTTGCATGCTACGGTGTGGCGATTGAATTGGAAGAAGATGCTGATGAAGTATTGACTGCTTTATCAGAATTAAGACCTGCAAAAGGAAGGTTTGATTTGGTTGACAACCCTTCGGGAATCATTGCTATAGTGGATTACGCTCATACACCAGATGCATTGGAAAATGTATTGAAAACTATTGAAGGTTTCAGAACAGGAAATGAGCAAGTGATCACAGTAGTGGGATGTGGTGGAGATAGAGACAAAGCAAAGAGACCTTTGATGGCTTCAATTGCTACAAAATATAGTAATAAAGTCATTCTTACTTCGGACAATCCAAGAACTGAGGATCCATTGGCGATTCTTAAAGACATGGAAGAAGGCGTGAGCAAATCGAATTACAAAAAAACAACAACAATAGCTGATAGAAAAGAGGCCATTAAGATGGCGGTTTCTATTGCAAATAAAGAAGATATCATTCTTGTGGCAGGAAAGGGTCATGAGGATTATCAGGAGATAGATGGAGTAAGACATCCATTTGACGACAAGCAAGTATTAACCGAAATGTTAGAAATATTTAACGAGAATAATAATTAAATAATGCTGTACTATTTATTTCAATATTTAGATGAAAAACTGGATGTGATTGGAGCAGGGGTGTTCCAGTATATCTCATTCCGTGCAGGTATGGCAGCTGTTCTTTCGTTGTTAATCACCATCACTTTCGGTAAGAATTTGATCAATCTACTTAGAAAATTTCAGGTAGGAGAGAAGATCAGGGATTTAGGTTTAGACGGTCAGAAAGAAAAAGAAGGAACACCAACAATGGGTGGTATTATCATCATTGCTGCAATTGTGTTACCAACTTTGCTTTTCGCCAAAATCGATAATATCTACATCATTCTGTTGCTGATTACGGCAATTTGGATGGGAGGTATTGGCTTCCTGGATGACTATTTAAAAATCAAAAGAAAGAATAAAGATGGTCTTGCTGGTAAGTTCAAAATATTCGGACAAGTAGGAATTGGATTAATAGTAGGATTGACATTGGTGTTTCACGGAGATGTGGTTATTCGTGAGTTTCCTGAAACTGATACAACTGAGAATGTTGTGCAGGTAGAAGAGGAAGCACAACCGATTGATTTTCAGGCTATGACTACAACTATTCCTTTTGTTAAAGACAATGAATTCAGATACGATTGGTTGCTGCCAGATTTTCTTGATAGATACACCTGGATCTTATATGTAGGAATGGTGATTTTCATTGTGACTGCAGTATCAAATGGAGCAAATATTACTGATGGTATAGATGGTTTAGCAGCAGGTACATCTGCCATTATTGGATTGGCTTTGGCTATTCTGGCTTATCTATCTGGTAACGCAATATTCTCAGGTTATTTGAACATCATGTTCATTCCTGAAAGTGGTGAGTTGGTGATTTTCTGTGCAGCCTTTGTTGGGGCGTGCATTGGATTTTTGTGGTACAACTCTCATCCCGCTCAGATTTTTATGGGAGATACTGGTTCGCTTTCGCTGGGTGGAATTATTGCAGTGTTAGCTCTGGCAATTAGAAAGGAATTATTGATACCGATTGTTTGCGGAATCTTCTTAGTGGAACTCCTAAGTGTGATCATGCAGGTATCATTTTTTAAGTATACAAAAAAGAGGTTTGGTGAAGGAAGAAGGATTTTGCTAATGTCCCCTTTACATCACCACTACCAGAAGAGAGGAATTCACGAGGCGAAAATAGTAACCAGGTTTTGGACAGTGGGAATTCTGCTGGCCATCCTGACATTGGCAACATTAAAATTAAGATAACTGACTAAATAAATGAACAAACGACTTATGAGCATGCTACCAGGAATATAGAGTATGACTGAAGCGTACTGATAGGACAAACAAATTTTTAACGCTTATGACACTAGACGACTTAACCGCTAGGAACCAGAAATTTCAAAAGAATGCAGCCCAGATCACTGAACTGATACACCATGCCTCAGTTTTGGATAATTGCTCACTGCTTATCAGAAGTTCTAAGAGATTAGATAATTACTTCCGAAAAGTAATCTCAGCAAAAAGCGAAATGCAATTCAATTCTCTTATGGGAACAATTGAAGACGAGACTGATGAAATCATTTTCATGCTCGATCAATTGACGGCATTCGATAAGAAAAACGATTCCAAAGCTATGACTGATGTGGTGAAAGAAGGTTTTGACTTGCTTTCTGTATATGCATTGGCATGCGATAAGGTAATTGAATCAAGAGTATCTAAAGAAGACGAATTTGATAATTAATTCATGACTAAGACGGTTTCCATATTAGGTGCAGGAGAGAGCGGAACTGGCGCGGCTTTATTAGCAAAAGCCAAGGGTTTCCAGGTCTTTCTATCCGATGCAGGTAGCATCAAGGGAAAATACCGTCAAGTTTTGGAGGTAAATCAAATCGATTTTGAAGAAGGTTCACATACGTTTGATAAAGTTCTTTCTGCAGAGGTAGTAGTTAAAAGTCCAGGCATTCCCGATACAGTTCCTTTAGTGAAGGCAGCTATTGAAAAGGGGATTTCTGTAATCTCTGAGATTGAATTTGCTTATCAGTTTACCAACGCTAAAATCATTGCCATAACGGGAACAAATGGCAAAACCACAACAGCAATGCTGACCTATCATTTATTGAAGGAATCAGGATTGAATGTGGGATTAGGCGGAAATATTGGGAATAGTTTCGCTGCAATGGTAATCGATGATCCTTATGATTACATCGTGTTGGAGGTAAGTAGCTTCCAATTGGATGGAATCAAGAATTTCAAAGCTGATATAGCTGTACTACTCAATATCACACCAGATCATTTGGATAGATATGAGGGTAGCTTTCAGAAATATGTGAATTCGAAATTCAAAATCATACAAAACCAAACTTCGGATGAGTGCTTCATCTATTTCGCAGATAGTGTTGCAGTTCAGGAAGAAGTAAAAAGAAGAAATATTGAGGCGAGTTTGTTTGTCTTGTCTCTTAAAGAAAAAATTGAAAGTGGAGGATATCTGGATGATGATCATTTGGTATTCAACATTGCAAGCAAAGCAGTTAAAAAATATAAAATCCCAACCGAGGAAATATCCCTGATTGGGAAACATAACATGATCAATACCATGGCATCTGTATTGAGTTCTGTTTTCATGGATGCGCCGCTATCTAAGATAGTTCAAGCAGTAAAGACATTCAAGAGTGCAGAACACAGGCTGGAAAGAGTGGATGAAATAAACGGCATTACTTTCATCAATGACTCTAAAGCTACCAATGTAGATGCAGTCTATTATGCTCTTGAAGGAATAAGCAAACCAATGGTTTGGGTTGCCGGAGGCACTGACAAGGGTAATGATTATAACCAGATTAAGTCGCTGGTAAAAGATAAGGTTAAACAGATAGTGTGTTTGGGAATAGATAACTCTCGGATAATAAGTTCCTTTTCCGATTTGTCTATTCCCATTACTGAAACCACTAGTACTGATGATACTATTAAGGTCGCTTTTGAAGCAGCGCAGGAAGGAGATGTAGTTTTACTTTCACCTGCCTGTGCAAGCTTCGATTTATTTAAAAATTATGAAGATAGAGGTAGACAGTTTAAAGCCTCTGTTAAAAAGTTGAAGGAACAATTTAATAACACTAAAAATCAGGTCGCATGAAAGAATGGGCACAACGTAATTTGAAGGGAGATCCGGTAATCTGGTTTATAGTTTTTGCACTATCAATCCTGAGTATTTTGGTTGTGTATAGTGCTACTGGTTCTCTAGCCTATCAAAAGATGGAGGGGAACACTGAGTATTACCTATTAAAGCATTCAATATTAGTAATGCTAAGCTTATTTGCAATGTGGGTAGCTCACAGAATTGATTATAGATATTACAGTAAGATTTCGAGGTTTGCATTGTGGGTATCGGTACCACTATTGCTTTATACTTGGGGATTTGGAGATAAGATAAATTATGCTTCCAGGTGGATTACAATCCCGTTTATCAATCAAGCATTTATGCCGTCAGATTTAGCAAAACTTGCTTTGATTGTTTCTGTTGCAGGAATGTTATCCAAGAAGCAAAAAAGTATCGAAGACTTTCAAAAATCTGTAGTGCCAATCTTGATTTGGATTGGAGCAATAACAGGTTTGATTGCTTTAACTGATGTTTCATCAGGTCTTCTATTGTTCGCAACTTGTATGTTGGTGCTATTCATTGGTAGAGTGCCGGTGAAATACTTGACAATGCTGGTTGGTATCGGAATTATCTCTGGAACACTGGCATTAGCAATCGGTCAAAGAGCCGATACCGCGATAGCAAGGGTCGATAGATTTATCAATGGAGAAGTGTCTTTTCAGGCAGAACAGGCAAACATTGCTATTGCTACTGGAGGAGTTTTGGGTAAGGGTCCGGGACAGAGTGATCAAAGGAATTTTCTACCTCAATCATACTCCGATTTTATCTATGCAATTATTCTTGAAGAATACGGATTGATCGGTGGTTTAAGTGTGCTGATTTTGTACCTTGCGCTGCTTTATCGCGGCATGAGGGCAGTGTCGGAAAGTGAACGGGCTTATGGCGGTTTGCTCTCGGCCGGACTGAGTTTCGCTCTGGTCTTACAGGCCATGGTGAATATGGGAGTAACAGTTGGTTTAGGACCAATTACCGGGCTTCCGCTTCCATTATTAAGTATGGGAGGAACTTCTCAATTGTTCACTGGTCTTGCACTTGGAATTATTATCAGTGTGAGTAGAGGACAAGTAGAGGAGTTTGGAAATGAAAAAGGAAATGTATTTAGAAATACGGTAGTCGCAGATGCGGCATAATTAAAGTGGCAGAGAAAGATAGAACATATCGAATTATTGTAAGTGGAGGTGGCACAGGTGGTCATATCTATCCTGCTATTGCTATTGCAAACCAATTGAAGGAGAAACTGGAAAAAGTGGATATCCTTTTCGTTGGAGCGCAGGGCAAAATGGAAATGCAAAAAGTACCGGAGGCTGGCTATCCAATAAAAGGACTTTGGATCAGTGGACTTCAAAGAAGCTTATCTCCGAAGAACTTATCATTTCCTTTTAAAGTGATTTCAAGTGTCTCAAAGGCATTCAAAATATTGAAGGAATTCAAACCAGATATTGCAGTAGGATTTGGTGGATATGCAAGTGCACCGATGTTATTTGCTGCTAGTAAGAAAGGTTTGCCTTCAGTAATTCAGGAGCAGAATTCTTATGCTGGAATTACAAATAAGCTGTTGGCGAAAAATGTCAACAAAATATGTGTTGCTCATGATAAAATGGAAAGATTCTTTCCGGCAGAGAAAATTATCCTAACTGGTAATCCGGTTAGGAAAGGGATAGAAAATGCCAACTCTAAAAGGGAGGCGGGTTTGCAACATTTTGGTTTGTCTGGGGACAAACCAGTCATGTTTATTTTGGGTGGAAGCCTTGGAGCGAGAACCTTGAATGAGACAATGATTGCTGGATTGGAACAGCTTAAGGAAGCGGGTGTTCAAGTTATCTGGCAGTGTGGTAAATTTTATAAAGAAGAAATGATCCAGAGAACGGAAGGAAAATTAGGAGATGGGATCATTCTGACTGACTTTATATCCGATATGGATTTGGCGTATGCAGTTTCTGATGTCGTGATTTCCAGAGCGGGTGCACTTTCTGTTTCGGAGCTTTGTCTTGTTGGGAAGCCAGTGATTTTTGTTCCTTCACCAAATGTGTCGGAGGATCATCAGACAAAGAATGCAATGTCTCTTGTTGAGAAAGGGGCAGCATTGATGGTTAAAGATGTGGATAGTGTTGAGCAATTGATTCCAGCGAGTTTGGAATTATTAAATGATAAAAACAAGAGAGAAGAACTCTCCAAAAATATTTTGGGGCTAGCAAAACCCAATGCTGCGGAAGATATCGCAGATGAAATTATTGAATTGATTAAATGAGATTAGAAGACATACATAGCGTTTACCTTGTTGGCATTGGAGGGATTGGTATGTCCGCATTGGCAAGATGGTTCCACCATCGAGGTTGCTTTGTGGCCGGCTATGATCGTGTGTCTACTCCTCTCACTCAGAAGTTGGAATCTGAAGGGTTGGTGATTCATTATGAAGATAGTGTTTCTTTGATTCCTGAGAAGGTTTTGGGAATAGACAAAAGCAATGTATTGGTGATTTACACACCAGCAATTCCTAAAGATCATACAGAATACAATCATCTGGTTGATGAAGGATATGAAGTTCTGAAAAGATCTGAAGTGCTTGGTGTCATTACATCTTCTCAATATGCCATAGGTGTAGCTGGAACCCATGGAAAGACAACTACTTCTTCCATAATTGCACACATACTGGATCAATCTGATAAGGGATGCAATGCTTTTGTAGGAGGTATCATGACCAATACAGAATCAAATCTGATTGTTGGAGATAAAGATGCTCCGGTTGTGGTTGAGGCAGATGAGTTTGATAGATCATTCTTGAGATTGCATCCAAACATTGCAGTTGTGACTTCAGTAGATCCAGATCATTTGGATATCTATGGAGATGATGCTTCTGTGAAGGAGTCATTTGGTGAATACATAAAGAAGACAAATGCTTCTGGTAAGATATTGGTGAATGCCAATGCAATTGAAAAACTGAAGGCAGTTGAGACTGGTGCGGAAAAGAATACTTACGGGTTGGATCAGGGAGAAATTCAAGGTTCTAATCTGAGAGTAGAAGATGGTGCATTTGTGTTTGATTATTCTGGAGTTGGAACAGATATAAAGGATGTCAAACTTCATTTACCTGGATATCACAATGTTGAAAATACAGTTGCAGCTATTACAGTTGCACTTTGGGAAGGATTAGGTCCTGAAGAAATCAAGAATTCGATCGGTACCTATAAAGGTGTCAAAAGAAGATTTGAATACATACTTAGAACTGATAGAATAACATTCATTGATGATTACGCTCATCATCCAAGTGAAATTCAAGCGCTTTTGAAATCGGTAAGATTCCTGTTTCCTGGTAAGAAGGTGTTGACCATTTTTCAACCGCATTTATTTACCAGAACAAGAGATTTTGTTGATGGGTTTGCAGAGGAGTTAAGTAAGTCAGATGAGTTGGTCTTGTTGCCAATTTATCCAGCCAGAGAACTTCCAATTGAAGGAGTAACTTCTCAAATGATACTAGACAGAGTGTCAAATGCGAATTCTGAAATTGTTGAAAAAGAGAATTTAACAGAAAGAATAGGACAGTCAAATGCAGATGTTGTGTTGACAGTAGGAGCTGGAGATATTGATCAATTGGTGCCAATAGTGGCTGAATACTTAAGAAAGGAGGTGAATGGTGTGGAACTCTAGAACAAAACGAATCCTAACTATTTCAGCACTTGTGATAGTGTTCTTTGTAGCTATAGGATTCAGTGGCAAAAGACATCATGATAAAACAATTAATGAGGTAATAGTTAAGATCGAAAACCAGGAAGATAATTACTTCATAGATAACCTTGAAATCATCTCATTACTCAATGCTGACAATACAGACTATGTGTTGGGTTTGAGATTGGGTCAATTGGATTTGAAAGAATTGGAGAACCGTGTATTGCAACACCCTTTTGTGAAGGATGTGGAAGTGTTCAAAGATTTAAAAGGTAACCTGATGGTGGACGTCTATCAGACTAAACCAATTGCAAGGGTAATCAATCCAGACGGAGCAGATCATTACATCAGTGTTGACGGAGATATTCTGCCTGTATCTAACAAGTTTACAGCCAGGGTTCCTTTGGTTCAGTTGGCAGATCAATCATTATTAGATACAACATTGATTGCGACTGAAGAAGGGCAAAAAGTATTTGAATTTATTGAGTATGTGCAGTCGGATGAGTTTTGGTCAGCTCAGGTAGCACATATTTCGGTAGATGAAAATATGGAAGTTTCAATACTCCCTCAGGTGACTAAACAGATAGTAGAGTTTGGACCTATTGAGGACATTGATGAGAAGTTTAAGAAATTAAAAATATTCTATAAAAAAATACTCCCGGGAAAGGGGTGGAACTATTACGAGACAGTAAGTTTAAAGTACAAAGACCAAATCGTTGCGAAAAAACCATAGAGCCATGCAAGAAGATAAAATAATCGTAGGACTAGATATAGGAACAACAAAGATATGTGCGGTAGTGGGCCGAAAAAATGAGTTTGGTAAACTCGAGGTTTTGGGTATGGGAAAGGCAGTCTCTGAAGGAGTAATCAGAGGCATTGTTACCAATATTGATAAAACCGTCCATGCAATTGAAAAGGCTGTTAATGAAGCTAGCGAGCAATCAGGGATAGATATTAGAGTGGTGAATGTGGGTATTGCCGGACAGCATATCAAGAGCTCAGTTCATCATGGATCAATCACCAGAAATTCTCTGGATGATGAAATTACTATTGAGGATATCAATAGACTAACAAATGACATGTACAGAATTGTGATTCCGCCAGGAAGCGAGATCATTCACGTGATGCCACAGGATTACATTGTGGATTATGAGGATGGTATTAAAGATCCTGTAGGAATGTCTGGTGTGAAGCTGGAAGCAGATTTCCATGTAATCACAGCTCAGACAAATGCAATCAATAACATCAATAAGTGTGTAAGAAGAGCTGGCCTTGAAATAGAGAACTTAATTCTTGAACCATTGGCTTCAAGTCTTGCAGTGCTTAGTGAAGAAGAAAAAGAAGCAGGTGTTTGCCTTGTTGATATAGGTGGTGGTACAACTGACGTGGCGATATTCTATGATAATATCATCAGACACACAGCAGTGATTCCTTTTGGTGGAAATATCATCACATCTGACATCAAACAAGGGTGTATGGTAATGGAGCACCAGGCTGAATTATTGAAAACCAGATTTGGTAGAGCTATTTCGGAGGAAGCAAGTCCAAACGAAATTGTATCAATTCCAGGTCTAAGAAACAGACCTCCAAAAGAGATCTCAATCCAAAATCTTGCTCACATTATAGAAGCAAGAATGGAAGAGATTATAGAGTCTGTTCATACTGAAATAATTACATCAGGATTCGAGAATAAGCTTGCTGCAGGGATTGTGGTAACTGGTGGTGGCTCACAGTTGCAAAACCTAAAGCAGTTATTTGAATATATGACTGGTTTAGATGCAAGAATTGGATATCCAAATGAGCACTTAGGAAAAAGCAAAGTGGATCACATTAAGAGTCCAATGTACGCTACTTCTGCTGGTTTGGTACTTTCAGGTTTCAAAGCTTTGGACGAAAGAGAAGATAGATATAATCAAGTAAGAGACTCCAAAGGAAACAGCAACAGAACCAGAGCAGACAAGCAGGGAATTAACTTCTTCAAAAACATCCTGGAGAAAACGAAAGGGTTGTTGATAGATGATTTTGAGGAGGATAAGGAGTATTAAGTCGGAAGACCGGAGACGGAAGACCGAAGTTTTAAGTCGGGAGACCGGAGACGGAAGTGAAAAAGTCGGGAGACTGAAGGCCGTTGGAAGTCCGACGAATGAAATAGGGAGATTTAATAGATGGAATTTAAGTTTGAGAAATTGAGTATTTGGCAAAAGGCGATGGATTACGGTGAGGTGATTCATAGTGTTGCTGCGAAATTTCCTGGTGATGAAATCTATAATCTTACTTCTCAGGTGAGAAGAGCTGTTGATTCTATTGCATTGAATATTTCAGAAGGATCAATTGGTCAGTCAAATCCTGAGTTGAGGAAATTTATTGGTTATGCAATCAGATCACTAGCAGAGGTTGTGACTTGTTTGCATAAGGCAAGAAGGAGGGAATATATAAGTGAAGTTGAATTTTCTGAGCACTACGATTATGCATTCAATTTAATGAACATGATGGTGGCCTTTAGAAAGAATATAAAATAATTGAGCGAAGCTCAAGGCCAAAGGACTCCTGTCTCCGGTCTTCTGTCTTCGGTCTAGCATAATTGAGCGAAGCTCAAGACCAAAAGACTTCTGTCCCCGGTCTTCCGTCTTCGGTCTTATTAAGTACGAAAACAAACATGACAGAAAATATGTATCAATTTGATTTGCCTACTCATCACAAGTCCATCATTAAGGTGATCGGTGTAGGTGGTGGTGGCAGCAATGCTGTCAATCACATGTACAACCTCGGCATCAAGGATGTTGAGTTTGTGGTATGCAATACGGATAGCCAGGCGCTTTTGAGTAGCCCTGTGCCTAATAAATTGCAAATAGGTATTAATCTGACCAGTGGCCTAGGAGCTGGAGCTAATCCTGAAAAAGGAAAGTCAGCTGCGCTGGAAAGTAAAGAAGACATTAGAGACATGCTTGGTGATGGTACCAAGATGGTCTTTATCACAGCAGGAATGGGTGGTGGTACCGGTACAGGAGCCGCTCCAGTAATCGCTCAGGTAGCAAGGGAACTTGATATCCTTACAGTTGGAATTGTTACAGTTCCGTTCGCTTTTGAGGGTAAGAAGAAAATGGCCCAGGCAGAAGCAGGTGCTGATGAATTGAAGAAGAGCTGTGACACTGTATTAGTCATATTGAATGATAAGTTAAGAGTGATCTTCGGAAACTTGTCTATTAGTGATGCTTTTGCTCAGGCAGATAATGTTTTAACAACAGCTGCAAAAGGTATCGCTGAAATCATCACTGTTCCTGGTTATGTAAACGTGGACTTTGAGGATGTTAAGACAGTAATGAAGAACTCAGGAGCTGCTGTTATGGGTTCTGCTAAAACTTCTGGTGAAAGCAGAGCGAAAAGGGCTGCTGAAGAGGCTATCAATTCTCCACTTCTTAACAATCAAAATATCAATGGAGCTCAGAAAATTCTCTTATCCATTATATCTGGTGAGGAAGCTGAACTTCAAATGGACGAACTGACAGACATCACCGACTTCATGCAGGAATTTGCCGGAGATGAAGCTGAGGTAATATTCGGTCACGGTGTGGATCCTGATTTAGGAGATAGCATTCGGGTGACTGTAATTGCGACAGGATTTGATCATGCAAGTAATGAGGAGATTCAGGAACAACAGCAATTGGAACAACCAAGTCAGCCTGAGAATCTCCTGGAAACTGATGAAGAGCCAGAGAAAAAGGTTTTTGATCTGGAGTCTAACAAGCAGATTCCTCTGTTTATTGAGAAAAACCCAGAGCCTTCTAAGGACTTCTTTGCTGATGAGGAGGAAGACACACTGGAGGAAGAATCATATAGTTTCGACTTCATTCCAAAAACTCCTAAGAAAGAGGAGACTGATGACTTCACATTTGATTTCACTGAAGATCTGATCGATGAGTATGATGTAGTGGATGATAGCGAGGAAGAAGAAGATGCTTTTCTTGAGGAATTAGATGGCATGGCTCATCCTCCTTCGAAGAAAATTCTCTTGATGGAGCAAGCTCGTCAGAGAGTTGAAAAGCTCAAAGGTTTAAAGAAAAGTGAGCCTGAAAGTAATGAAGATTTCAAAGAGAGGTTGGATGTTCCAGCTTATTTGAGAAAGAAAGTGGAGCTGAAGAAAGTTCCTCACTCAACTGAGAGAAACATCAGTAAGTATAATTTGAATGATGATAATCACATTATTGGGAACAATAAGTTCTTACATGATAATGTAGATTAATCAAGATATGAGAGCCCGGGGAATTTATTAAGCAGGTGAATTGCCCCGGGTATCTTTTAAAATTTTGTCATGTTACCCCGTGGAGGAAACTTTGCGGGGTTATTTTTTAGAATTTGATGAACTTGTCAACCTGATCGTTTAATAATTGATTGTACAAATCATTAGTAATTTTTCCATCAGTCATATTTGCTTCAATCCGTGCGAGCTTTGGTTTCAATGCCAATACATTAGTTCCGCAGTAATTAAATATATCAGTGAGATGACTAAGCGCTAGTCCTGCACCCTGAACTCCAGAGGACAAGCCAACCAAAGCACATTTCTTATCCGTAAAAGTATCCGGGAATTTCAATCCATCAATAAATGCTTTCAGGACTCCAGGAAATGATCCATTGTATTCAGGAACAATAAAAACGAACTTCTCAGAATCTGCCATTTGTTTTCTTAATGAATTGAATGAATCATTTTTCCCTGAATTCTCATATAGAGCGGATTCAATAAAATCGTGAGGCAGGTCGGCTAAATCTAATATGTTACTTTCAACATTTCTTTCATCTAACATTTCCTTGTAAATCTCACTCAAAACTTTGGAAACAGAGTTTTTTCTGTTGGTACTACAAACTATGGTTATCATTCAATTATTATTAATCTAGATCCTTTAATTCTTTTGTCAAAGACAGCAAAAATAGGGATAATTGCATGTCTTTCAGTGGTTATATCTGGCATAACCGAAAGTACAACTCAAAAATGTATGAATTAGTTGCCTTCTCAATCAAATCAAACACTCCATGGAATTAAAAAATAAAGTCGCCATAGTCACTGGTGCCAGTAAAGGTATTGGCCTTGAGACTGTAAAACGTTTAGTGTCTAAAGGCGCAAAAGTTGTAGGTTGGAGTAGATCCAGCCCTAGCTTCGAACATCAGAACTTTCTCCATGTGCCTGTAGATGTAACTGACTTTGAATCAGTGCAGAATGCCTATCAGTTATCCATGGATAAGTTTGGTCAGGATGTGCAAATACTAATCAACAATGCAGGATTGGGCTTTTTTGGACCAATTGAGGAGATTAGTAATGAAGAATGGCAGTTGATGTTTGATACCAATGTGAATGCGATATTCTATTCCTCCAAAATGGTGATTCCAGGAATGAAATCTTTGGATGAAGGACATATCATTAATATTGGTTCAATCGCAGGATTAAATCCAGTTAAGCATATGGTTGGATATGCAGCAACAAAACACGCCGTGACTGGAATTTCCCATAGCATGTATCAGGAGTTGAGAGACTTTGGAATTAAGGTAACCTGCATATACCCTGGTTCCGTTAAAACTAATTTCTTCGATAATATTGATGCCTACACGGCTAATGATAATATGATGAGACCGGAAGACATTGCAAAAACTGTAGTAGATTGCCTGGAAACTCATGAGAATTATCTGCCAGTAGATATCGAAGTGAGACCTTTAAGACCTAGAGGAAAAGGCAATTAAGAATTAATAAATCCGTTGACTAGATTGATATGTCAATTCAAGTATCGAATCTTTCTAAAATTTATGGTGAACAAAAAGCGGTAGATCAAATATCGTTTACTGCAGAAAAGGGTAAGATCACAGGTTTTCTTGGACCTAATGGAGCAGGAAAATCAACCACTATGAAAATTGCTACCGGCTATATTCCTCCTACAAATGGAGAAATTACTGTTTGTGGTTTAGACGTGGTTAGTGAAAGCCTGGCCACCAGAAAGAAAATAGGATATCTTCCTGAGCACAATCCACTTTACCTGGATATGTATGTGCATGAATACCTCGCATTTATTGGAAATGCCAATGGTCTGAAAGGCAGTAATCTCAAGTCCAGAATTCAAGCTGTAATTGAATTGTGTGGTTTGCAAAGAGAACAAAACAAGCTTATTGGATCATTATCCAAAGGCTATAGGCAAAGAGTTGGACTTGCTCAGGCTTTAATTCATGATCCAGAAGTGCTGATATTAGACGAGCCCACAACAGGTTTAGATCCGAATCAAATTCTGGAAATCAGAAAAGTAATTAAGAGTATTAGCAAAGAAAAGACGATTATTTTCTCTACTCATATCATGCAGGAAGTTCAGGCACTTTGTGATTGGGTGGTGATTATTAATAAAGGAAAAATTGTGGCTAATGAAAGTATGGATTCTTTAAGAAACTCCATGGCTGATAAGCAATACATTATCCTTGAGTTCTCAGAACCTTGTGATATCGCCAGTTTGACTCAACTGAAAGGCATTGTAAACCACGAGCCAATTGATGATCAAAATCATTGTAAACTAGAAGTTGAAAAAGGTGCTGATCTTAGAAATGAAATCTTAAAAGTTGCAGCCGAAAACAATCTTCCACTTGTTGGGATCAAACAAGATTCCAGTAGTCTGGAAGAAATGTTTCATAACCTTACCAAATCCTAATCAGTAATATTAGTATTCAATCAAATCTATAAATACATGCTTAGACGATTATTTCAGATATCGCTAATAATATTAATAGCATCCTCAGCTATTGCGCAGGAGAAGAAATTCACAGGTAATTTAAACCAGGAAATTCCTCTGGACCCATCTATACGCATTGGGAAACTGGAAAATGGATTCACTTACTACATCAAGAAAAATGCTAAGCCTGAAAAGAAGATTGAATTTAGATTAGCCGTTAATGCTGGTTCAATTTTAGAAAACGATGATCAACAAGGTCTCGCACACTTCATTGAGCATATGGCTTTTAATGGATCCAGAAATTTTGAAAAGAATGACTTAGTTAACTACCTGCAGTCAATAGGAGTAGAGTTTGGTGCCGACTTAAATGCCTACACAAGCTTTGATGAAACAGTATACATGCTACCAATCCCAACAGAAGATCCAGAAGTAGTAAAAAAAGGACTACTGGTTCTTGAAGACTGGGCATCCGGACTACTTTTTGATCCTGAGGAAATTGACAAAGAGCGTGGAGTGGTTACAGAAGAATGGAGATTAGGTCAGGGAGCTGATCAAAGAATGAGAGATCAATGGTTTCCAGTATTATTTAAAGACTCTAAGTATGCTAATAGATTACCAATTGGAACGAAAGAGATAATTAATGGAGCTTCTTATGAGACCATTGAGCAATTCTACCAAGACTGGTACAGACCAAACCTGATGGCTCTCGTCGCAATAGGAGATCTAGATCTGGACGCAATGGAGAAAGAAATTAAATCCAGATTTTCTAAGCTCAAAAACCCTAAAAACCCAAGAGAAAGGACACTCGCTGAGGTGCCTGATCACGAAGAAACATTGGTTTCAGTAGTAAATGATAAAGAAGCAGCTTTCACTCAGGTTAGATTATTTCATAAACATGATTATGAAAGTACTGAGTCTCTATCCGATCTAAGAGCGACATTAGTTTACAGCATTTACAGCACAATGCTTAACCAAAGATTGGGAGAGTTGAGACAATCAGCGAATCCACCATTCATTTTCGCCGGTGTGGGTTATAGTAATATGTTGCGAACTAAGGCAAATTATTCATCAGTAGCTTATGTTGGGGAAACAGGAATTGAACTTGGCTTAAAGACATTAGTAAGAGAAAATGCCAGAGTACAAAAATTTGGATTCACAAAGGGTGAATTAGAAAGAGCTAAAATCTCCTTACTCAATGCATACGAAAAGGCATTTAAAGAAAATGATAAAAGCGAATCTTCATCTTTTGCCGCCGAATACATCAGAAATTTCCTTGAAGCTGAACCTATCCCAGGTAGAAAGTTTGAGTTCGAGTTTGCTGAGGAAATGCTACCTACAATTCAACTTGATGAGGTTAACCAATTAGCAAAAAAGTGGATAACAGAAAAGAACAGAGTGGTCGTAGTAACAGCGCCAGAAAAGGAAGGCTTGGAGCTGCCAACAGAAGAGCAGATTCTTAGTTGGTTAAAAGAAGCCTCAAATGAAGAAATTGAAGCCTACGATGATGGAACTGTAGCGACTGAACTAATGAGTGTGCCAACCACAAAGGGTACGATAAAAGAAGAAACTAAAAATGAAACTGTAGACATCACAGAATTGACTCTTAGCAATGGGATGAAAGTCATTCTTAAGTCCACAGATTTCAAAAACGATGAGATTCTAATGAGAGCTTTCAGTTATGGTGGACATTCACTTTATGAAGATGCAGAATACTTTACTGCTTCTAATGCTGGATCAATTGTAGCACAGGCAGGCGTAAGTGAATTCTCACAAATTGATTTGAATAAGTTATTGGCGGGAAAGATTGTTTCTGTTGGTCCTTATATTGGAGAGCTGAGTGAAGGAATGAGTGGAAATGTTGCTCCAAAAGATCTGGAGACATTATTTCAATTGATGCATTTATTCTTTACACAGCCAAGAAAGGATGAAACCAGCTTCCAATCATTCAAGCAAAGAAACACGATGTTGCTCCAAAACATCATGTCAAACCCACAATTCTACTTCCAGGATCAGGTTGGTAGAATCATGACTCAAAATCATTTGAGAGGAAATGGATTCCCAACTGCAGAGGATTTTGAAAGCATTGATTTTGATCGATCATTTGAGATATTCCAGGAAAGATTTTCAGACGCAGGAGATTTTACGGTGATGTTTGTAGGAAATTTTGAGAATGAAACAATCAGACCTTTGATTGAAACTTATTTAGCAAGTCTGCCTGGTAAGAATTCAAACGAAGAGTTTGTAGACAGAGGTGTTAGCGCACCAAAAGGAAAAGTTGAAGAATACATCAAAAGAGGAACCGATCCAAAAAGCTTTGTGTCTCTCAATTATACTGGAGAGGTGAAGTATGAAAAAGAAACAGCTTATCTCATGAATACACTAGCAGACGTTGTTTCAAATAGACTGATCGACATAATAAGGGAAGAGAAAAGTGGGGTTTATGGGGTTGGCGCTAATGCAAGAATCAGCAGAAACCCAAGGGAGACTTATACATTTGGAATCACATTTCCATGCGGACCTGAGAATGTGGAAAGTTTGATCGAAGCAACTCTTGGAGAGATAGAAAAGATCAAAGAAGATGGAGTTTCTGAAGAGGAATTAAATGAAGCGCTTGAAGCACAAAAGATCAATAGGGAAGAGGGGCTGAAGAAAAATAGCTATTGGATAGGAGCGCTTAATCGAGCCTATTTTAATAATTCCGATCTTGATAATTTCTATGAATACGAGGAGCTCATGAAAAGTGTGAAGACTTCAGACTTGAAAGAGACAGCAAATAAGTACCTGAATAATGACAATTTTGCTAAAATTGTGCTAATCCCCGAAGAATAAGATTTTGGATTGAATTCCTGTTATGCTAACAATCTATTTAAAGGAAATAAACAGCTTTTTAAACTCACTGATCGCTTACGTGGTGATAGGGGTTTTCTTGACCGGTATAGGGTTGCTTACCTGGGTTTTTCCTGAAACCAGTGTATTAGAATATGGATATGCAAGCTTAGAAACTCTATTTGGACTAGGACCATATGTTTTTATGTTTCTGATTCCGGCAATTACCATGAAGTCATTTGCTGAGGAAAAAAGAACTGGAACGATTGAGCTTTTATTCACACGACCTTTTAGCGAATGGCAAATTATAGGTGGGAAATATCTGGCTGGGTTCACGCTGGTAGTGTTCTCATTAATTCCTACTCTCATCTATTTTTGGTCAATCAGTCAATTGGGTAACCCAAAAGGGAACCTAGATGTGCCAGGAATTATTGGTTCTTATATTGGTCTAATGCTTCTCGGAGGAGTCTTTACTTCAATAGGAATTCTTTCTTCAAGCCTTACAAGTAATCAGATTGTATCCTTCATTCTGGCAGTATTCCTGTCGTTCATATTCTACAGTGGGTTTGAGTCAATGGCTGCAATTAATGTATGGGGAAGCTTGTCATTAGTATTGCAGAAAATTGGAATGATTTATCACTACAATTCACTGAGCAAAGGGCTATTGGATTCACGGGACGTGATTTATTTTTTGAGTATGATCTTCTTCATGCTATTGTTAACAAATTTGATCTTAAGCAGTAGAAAATGGTGAAAATGAAGAGCAATAAGATCACACATATTCTGTATTTTCTGATAGGATTGGCAGCTATTATATTAGTTAATCAATTGGCTGAGTTCAGTCGGTTCAGAGTTGATTTAACTGAAGAGAATAGATATAGTATCAATGATGCTACAAAGTATCTTCTAAGAAATCTTGAAGAAACAGTTTATATAGATATTTACCTTGAAGGAGACCTGCCGGCGAATTTCAAAAGATTCAAAACAGCTATTGGAGAGACGCTGGACGAGTTTCAGGTTTACTCGGGTAATAAGGTTCAGTTTAAATTCATAGACCCTTCTATCGCTTCAAGTACAAAAGCAAAGAATGAGTTTTATACTTACCTGGCTCAGATGGGTATTCAACCTACGAATCTCACTTATCAGACCGAAGGGAATAAGACTGAAAAGCTTATTTTTCCAGGGGCAATTATTAGCTATTACGGGGAACAAAAAGGTGTTCTACTATTGAAAAGTAATCGTATGGCTGATCCAGATGAAAAAATCAATCAATCGATAGAAGGAATTGAATATCACATCGCATCTGCTATAAGCCAATTGTCTAATGACAGTAGAAAGAGAATTGGAATTATAAAAGGACACGGAGAGCTGGATTCTACTCTAATCGCAGGTTTCTCGAATCTCTTGATTGAAAAGTATGATCTCTACAATGTGAATCTCAACAATAAAAAGAGAGCTTTAACAGATTATGATGTTCTTATTCTTGCCAAACCTACAAACAAGTTCTCTACGAATGAAAAGTATCAATTAGATCAGTACATTATGAATGGAGGCAGAATGCTCGCCTTTGTGGATGCGCTTAGAGTGAATCTCGACAGTATTGATGGTGAGGGAACTTATGCTTTTGCATATGATACTGATCTAACCGATTTATTCTTTAGATACGGTGTTAGAATAAATGCAGACTTTATCCAGGACTTGAATTGTGGTGAAATGCCTTTGGTTGCCGGGAATATGGGTGATCAGGCTCAGTTCAGATCTATGCCATGGCCATTTTTCCCGATTATAAATAATTATGGATCTCACCCAATGGTGAAAAACATCGACGCTTCCATCGCTAAATTCACTTCCACAATTGATACTGTAAAAGCGACTGGCATTAAAAAGACTCCATTGATGCTTACTTCTTCTTATAGCAGAGTCTTGAAGAATCCGGTGAGAGTGAGCTTTAATGATCTAAGAAGGGATGTGGTACCAGAAAACTTTCAAAGTGGTCCTCAGGCTATTTCTTATTTGCTGGAAGGGAAGTTTACTTCTTTGTTTAAGAATAGAATTCTACCGAAGAATGTTCCTCAAAATGAGTTTGTCGGTGACGGGCAGGAATCAAAAATCATAGTTGTTTCAGATGGTGATTTTATTAGAAACGATTTTGACCTACAAAACGGAAATCCTCTTGAGCTTGGAATAGATCCATATTCAGGTACGGTTTACGCGAACCCGGATTTTGTGACCAATGCGATTGATTACCTTGTTGAAGACGGAGGTCTCATCAGTGCAAAATCAAAAGAAGTAAAGATCAGACCGCTTGACAAAATAAAAGTGAAGAACGAAAAGCTCAATTGGCAGCTAGTTAATATGGTTGGTCCATTGGTGGTCCTAATCGTTTTCGGACTGATTAAGTTTTATTTGAGAAGAAGGAAATACACAAGATTCGATACAGATGCATAAGAATATAAAATTACTAATTGTTCTGATTGCACAGGTTGTTTTGATCTCTGTGCTTTTTGTGGTGAACAGCTCATCTTCTGGTGTTGATTATGAGCCTAAGCTATTCACAGTGGCTGATACCGCATCTATTTCCAAAATAGAATTGACAAAAGCAGGTGAGACGGTAGAATTAGCTAACAAAAATGGACAATGGCTAGTCAACAATGATTTTGATGCTGATAATGCACTGATTAGAGTGATCAAATCTGTATTAAACAGGGTAGAAGTTTTAAGACCTGTCTCTACAAAGATCAATAGTGAAATTGTACAACAGGTAATGGAAAACGGAGTTGCTGTAAAATTGTATGACACGGAGCTATTGAAGACCTTTTATGTAGGAGGGAATCAGAATAAAACCATTTCTTATTTTGTGCATAATAACAAAGCCTACAGGGTAGGAGTGCCTGGTTACAACGATTACCTATCTGCTATTTTTGGACTAACACCAATTCAGTGGAAGGAGAGGACAATATTTAGCAGTAGTTGGAGAAGTGTCAACAAGATTGATGTGAAATTCCGATATCAGGATGATTTTTCTATTCTTTTTGCTAATAATGATTTATCAGTCGTTGGAGTAGAACCATTGGATTCTGCCAACATGATGAATTACATTTATCAGTTTGATAGATTTTTGGTTAACGAGTATGTCGAAAAAGGACAATTCCGAAGGTACGATAGCCTGGCCCAGACAACACCTGAGGCAACATTGGAAATTACTGATATTGATGAATCAAAAAACTTGAAGATCAACGTCTTTCCAGCTCTTCCGAATGAGGGTTTTCATCTAGTAACTGATAACAAAGGACGAATGATGATGATCGACCTTAGAAGAATCTCTCAACTATTTCCTAACAAACAGGTCTTTTATAAGAAAGAAGAAAGTTCATCACAAAATCCATTTGGATCGTCAAGGTGAAGCAATAACTGATCTCCTGTTTTGGATAAGCCATAAATGCCATTGACCTTTATGGGCTCTTTCATCGTGATTAGAACATTTGGTGCTTCCATTTCCTGGAATAATGACAAATGAATTCCTTCAGTGCCTTCTGAAGGATTAATTGAAACTGACTCGATTTGATTTACTGATAAGTCAACGGATTTGAGCCATCCGTAATTTATATAACATCGTACCGCAGTAATCTGAGTCCTTCTTGCAACTATTGATCTGGCGAGTGAAATCATTTGTATAAGCGTGTAAAAACTAATTACAGAAAGAACCCATGCAGCGGTAACACTCCATCTTTCAACAAGGATGTGAACAATGAACATCTCAGCAATAGTAATCATGCCTACAGTGACTAAAATTGCTACTATCCCGCTGTTTTTGTGATAAGAATATCCAATGTTATCAGATTTCTTCCAATTAAGAAGGTAATGAAACATTGAAGCTTCTGTAGTGAAGACCGAAGCTACTCTTTCGCTTTTGAGAACCTTAAGTGCTGCATGATAGAATTTCCAGTAAAAATCTATACCCGTTTGATTGCTGTAACTTGATTTAAGGCTATAAACAGTGTAGCCAATAAACCCAATCACTCCTAGTTCTAAAAGTGGAATAACATATTGAATAATAAACGGAATTGGTCCTTGATGACTTTCTGGAAGTAAATAACCAGCTAAAAATGTTGAGGCGACAAAGAATGGTATTACGGTAATATTGGGTACGTCCTTTTTTCTAATCCAAAAGAAATAAAGAGTTGTGCTTAAAAGTGTGAGGTCCATTCCAATTCCAAAAGACAATGCCCCAGGAGCAGAAAAAGAGGACAAATTAGATATCAAATAAACAGATATTCCAAGTACCATAAGGATGCCAATTGGAAAGATGATTCGGGTTGAATTTTTAATCAGATAGGTCATACAAAATTCTACGATTTGTGACTGGATTTAGTTAGTAATATAGGTGTGAATTTCTTTTAATGATTTGATTTAAAAATTATTGTTTAATTGGTTTGAGGTCAGTGTATTTAATTCTCATTTTTATTTATAAATTTACCGACCGAAAAAAGTGTCATCCAATTAATCTTTTTACAAATGAAATTTATTGTTTCGTCTTCTTACTTATTGAAGCAGTTATCCGGTATCAACGGAGTAATTACAACAAACCCTGTTGTTCCCATTCTTGAGAACTTTCTTTTTGAGATCAATGATGGGCAATTGACTGTTACTGCCTCAGATCTTCAAACTTCTATGATTACTGAGCTTGAAGTAGAAGCGAAAGACAATGGAAGTATTGCAATACCTGCCAAGATTCTTTTGGAAACACTTAGAAACTTACCGGAGCAGCCTGTTACGTTTTCTATAGATGAGGAAACTTATAGCATTGAAATCAGCTCTGATAATGGTAGATATAAGTTAGCAGGTGAAAATGCAACGGACTTTCCTAAGGTGCCTTCAGTAAGTGATGGTTTTAGTGTGAATATTTCGTCGCACGTTTTATCGCATGCTATTAGCAACACAATTTTTGCTACAAGTAATGATGAGCTAAGACCAGCTATGACAGGTGTTTACACCAAATTGGATGCAACTAACACAACTTTTGTAGCTACCGACGGACACAGATTGGTGAGATACAGAAGAGTTGATATAGTTGGAGACACAGATAATTCAATGATTATTCCTAGAAAGGCGTTGATGCTATTGAAATCAACTCTTCCTTCTGAGAATACCAATGTTAACATAGAATTCAATATTTCAAACGCTTATTTCAGCTTCAATAACATCAAAATGATTTGTAGACTGATTGACGAGCGTTTCCCTGATTATGAGAATGTTATTCCGTTGGATAACACTAATGTAATGACTATAGATAGGGGTGAGTTCTTAAGCTCATTGAAGCGTATTGCGATATATGCGAATAAAACGACTCATCAGGTAAGGTTGAAAATTTCTGGAAGTGAACTTCAAATCTCTGCCGAAGATCTTGATTTCTCGAACGAGGCAAATGAAAGACTGTCATGTGAGCATGATGGAGAAGATCTTGAAATTGGATTTAATGCTAAGTTTCTTGTGGAAATGCTTGGTAATATCGAGTCAGATAAAATTGCTTTCCAATTAAGTGCTCCAAACAAGGCTGGATTGATTGTTCCTGTTGAAAAAGATGAGAATGAAGATATCCTGATGCTAGTGATGCCAGTGATGTTGAATACACATGTTTAGGTGCTGACGCACCAGATAATAGACATTAGATAAAAGACAAAAGACTTAATGAAAAAGCTCCCGAGAGGGAGCTTTTCTTTTTTTACCTAAAATAAGGTCTTTAATCTATTGTCTTTGTTCTTTAATCTAGAAAGAACTACGAATTAATCACTTCCTTCACCCGATTATTCTTATTCCTAAGATCTAATCCTCCTTCCAGAACGGATTTCAAGTTCGTTAGATAGAAATTCCATCCAGATAAACATCCAACGTGGTACTTGGATTTACTTTCATCGTCAACTCCAATCTGCTCCTGCCATAATTCAACTACCGCAATACCGTCTTCAGATTTTAATTGGACGGTAACTGTTGTGCCACCAGAGAAGGTAAATTTGACCAGGTCGGTTCCATTTGCTTCCAGAATTTGACCTGTTTCAAATGTGTCATCGTTGAATCCATGCCACAACCATTTGTAAGTATCTCCAGTGTGTATAAACTCAGTTTTCTTTCTTTTCTCGTCGTAGGAATTAATAAATTTAGCTTCTCTTAAAAACCATCTTTCCAAGCCCTGTTGAGTAGTCCATGCTCTGTATATTCTTGGCCAATCTGTGTTAATGCTAATCCTTAGTGTGAAGGATGACCAGTCATAATCCTCCGAGTTCATAATTGGTCGGTTTTTGTAAGTAGTAATCAAATCTGTATTCTTTTAAAGCCAGAAATTATTGCAAGGTGGGGGTTAATGTTATTTATTTTTCCAAGATTGAGACGTTCAGCTAGTTTCCCCTGTTTGCCAAAATATTATTTTGTAGTATAAAAATAAACCTATATTTCTAATTATTCAACAAAATAATGTAATGATGGTTTGAAAAATAGCCTGAATTATTAAAAATTACGTAAAATAAATTAATTGAGGGTATTTAAATATTTGGTTGTGAATGAAAATATTAGAGCTTTATTTTGGTAAACCAATAATTGGTAAACGAAGATTTTACGATTTTGGATACGGCAGAATTGTTACCAAAAAGTTATTTTTTTGTTCTGCTGATGAAAAAAATAGAAAATTCTAAATATCTAGTGTTGCTCCAGCTTTTTAATAAATTCAGGGACCAAAGAAACATCTGGAAGTTCTTCGTATTCGATACCGTTTTTTTCGTGATGCGAGATCAGTTCGTGCTCCCATGTTGTATGGAACGGTATGTGTATTGCTCGCCCTCCAATTTTGCATATTGGCAGGATGTCAGATTTTGGCGAGTTTCCAATCATTAGAAAATTTGATGGGTCAATTTTGTTTCTTTTCAGGACTTTGAGATAAGTCTCTTCATTTTTCTCACTTACAATCTCAATGATTTCAAAGTGCTCTGCCAGCCCTGATCTAGCTATTTTACTTTCTTGATCAAACAAGTCTCCCTTTGTGATCATCATAATGCGGTAATCATCTTTAAGGGTTTCCAGAACTTGTTCAATGCCAGGCATTAGCTCTACTGGATGTTCCAGCATTTCTTTACCTAAATCAATGGCTTGTTGAATTTCTTTCCCGGTAATTCGGCCATCTGTAAGCTCAATTACAGATTCTATCATGGAGAGCATGAAACCTTTTATACCATAACCAAATAATCTGAGGTTCTTAATTTCAGTTTCATAAACTTTCTTCTCTAGTTTGTTGATGTCAACATAAGGAGAAATGAATGACTCTAGTCTCTCTCGTGTCTTAATGAAAATAGGTTCATTAACCCACAGCGTATCATCTGCGTCAAATGCAATTACTTCTAACTTGCCCATAAATGGATTGGAACTTTATTTCTTAGCTCTACCTCTTTTCTTTTTCTCAGGTGCTTTTTCTGCTAATTCAACACACTCTTCGTAAGTAAGCTCTTCAGGCACTTTATCTTTTGGTATTTTGACATTCTTTCTGCCAAACTTAATGTAAGGTCCATAACGTCCTTTCAATACCTGAACATCCGGGTTCTCTTCAAAAACTTTGATGAATTTTTCCGCGTCAGCCTTTCTCTTTGCTTCAATCAGAATAATCGCCTCTTCTTGGGTAATTGTATGTGGATCCTGATCTTTTTCTATTGAAACAAACTTGTTGTCGTGCCTAACATAAGGACCAAATTTTCCAATTGCAGCAGTAATTGGTTTATCTTCAAATACACCAACCTCCCTTGGTAGCTTGAACAGCTCAAGAGCATCCTCTAAAGTGATGTTTTCAATAAACTGATCCTTCCTTAAGCTGGCATATTGTGGCTTCTCATCCTCATCGTTCTCAGGAGTTTCACCTATTTGAACATATGCGCCATATCTCCCCATTCTTACATACATTGGTTTACCAGACTCAGGATGATTTCCTAATTCTCTGGCAGCAGATATGTCAGCTCTTGCAATTTGCTCTGTATCCTCCACTTTGGAATGAAACTGACCATAGAAAGATTTTATCATCCCGTCCCATGACTTGGTTCCATGAGCAATCTCATCAAATTCTTTCTCTACAAACGCAGTAAACGAATAGTCAATTACGTTTGGAAAGTGATCAACCAGGAAGTCGTTCACAATCATCGCAATGTTTGTTGGGAACAACTTATTCTTCTCAGCTCCGGTAATTTCGGTTTTGCTGGAAGGAGTAATCTCGTCATTCGCCAAAATCAGTTCTCTATACTGTCTTTCTTTCCCCTCCCTGGATTCCTTGACAACATAATTTCTTTTCTGAACTGTAGAAATCGTAGGTGCATAGGTAGAAGGTCTACCAATACCCATTTCTTCCAGTGTCTTTACTAAACTGGCTTCTGTATATCTTGGTTTGTGTCGAGTGAAACCTTGCTTGGCTTTCATCTCTTTTAAACTCAATATTTCACCAATTGCTAATGGAGGAAGCATCGATTTATTTTCTTCTTCGTCCTCATCATCAGTTGATTCAATATAGACTTTTAGGAAACCTTCAAACTTCACTACTTCACCAGTAGCACTCAAAGTTTCAGGAGCTGTAGATATTCCAATTGAAGCAGTTGTTTTCTCAATTTGTGCGTCAGCCATTTGAGATGCAATAGCTCTTTTCCAAATGAGGTCATAAAGCCTTTCCTGAGCATTGTCTGCTGTTACAGAGTCTGCCGCAAAGTTGGTAGGTCTTATTGCTTCGTGAGCTTCCTGAGCTGTGTCTGATTTGGTTTTGAATTGTCTGTTTTGAACAAATTCCGGACCATATGCTGAAGTGATTTGATTTGTCGCATTCGTTACAGCCTCTTGTGAAAGGTTTACCGAATCCGTTCTCATATAAGTTATATGTCCAGCTTCATATAATTTCTGAGCCAGGGACATGGTATATGCCACTGAATAACCCAACTTTCTACTTGCTTCCTGTTGTAAAGTAGAAGTAGTAAAAGGTGGGGCTGGAGACTTCTTGCTTGGTTTTTTAGTGAGGTCCTTGATTGAAAATTCCGCACCTTTACAACTTTCAAGGAATGCCATTGCCTCTTCCTCTGTGGCAAACTTCTTACCGAGCTCTGCCTGAAGTATTTTTCCTTTATCGAGGCTAAACTGAGCAGTGATTTTAAAACTAGATGAAGGTTTAAATTTATCGATATCTCGTTCCCTCTCAACAACTAGTCTTACGGCTACTGATTGTACTCTTCCTGCAGATAATCCTGCTTTAATTTTCTTCCAAAGGATTGGAGAAAGTTCATAACCAACCAGCCTATCCAATATTCTTCTGGCTTGTTGAGCATTTACTAAATCTATGTCAATTCCTCTTGGGTTCTGTATTGCGTTTAGGACAGCATTTTTGGTAATCTCTCTGAATACAATTCTTCTGGTATTACCTTCTTTTAAGTCTAATGCCTCTTTTAAGTGCCAACTGATAGCTTCTCCTTCACGGTCATCATCACTCGCGAGGTAAACTGTTTCAGCTTCTTTGGTCAGTTTTTTGAGTTCTTTTATGACATCTTTTTTGTCATTTGAAACTTCATAGGTAGGAATAAACCCATTTTCTATGTCGATTGCTTTATCACCTTTAGGCAAATCTCTTACATGACCGTAACTGGACTTTACCAAAAAATCCTCGCCTAAATAACCCTCAATCGTTTTCGCCTTTGCCGGCGACTCCACTATCACTAAATTCTTTGACATATTTCACTGCCTTAAGCTTCTAAATCGCCAAATATCTCTAAAAAATTCTAATTTCAACAAGTAATATTAAAGATTGCTGAATTTTATCTGACAAGTTTTATATTTATTAATTCAATTGATTTTCCTGGGAAATGCCAAAAAAATTATACCTCATCAGGCACGCACATTCCTTGCCTGCTGACCTCTCAATGAGAGATTTTGATCGTCCACTATCGCCAAATGGCCAAAGAGATGCAACACATGTAGGAATGTATCTTAGCGACCAACAAATAGTTCCTGATGTGTTTTTATGTAGTACTGCTGTAAGAACCAGAGAAACAGCTGCGGCCATTACTCATCAGATTAAGTTTGAAGATAATAGGATCCAGTTTCAGGATGAATTGTATGAGCCATCTGTCCGAGAAATGATGAGAATTATAAATGAATTACCTTCAGATGCCAGCTCAGTTATATTAGTAAGTCACAATCCTGCAATTACTTATTTAGGTGAATACTTGTCTGGTGCCGCAATTGGGAATATGGCTCCAGCCTCATTAGTAGAGATTGAATTTGAAATAGATGATTGGTCAGAAATAATTCAGGGTTCTGGTACATTTAAGAACCACATTATCGCAGATTTACTCTGATGGATTCTAAAGAAAAACAGTTAGCTAAATATAATCCATCTGATGTTGGGGTTCACGGATCAATATTTGGATTGCCGTACACCGATGAAACCGCAGACGTTGTTCTGTTACCAATACCTTGGGATGTCACAGTATCCTATGGAGGGGGAACAAGTTCTGGGCCTAAAGCCATTTTAGAGGCGTCTCCTCAATTGGACTTAGAGGTTTTCGGTGTTAAAGATGCGTGGAGAGTCGGTCAATATATGTTGCCAATATCAGAAGAGATAAGGGAATTGTCAGTTGCTAATCGCAAGATTGCAGAACCGTATATAAGGTCTCTGGAAGATCCAGCTTTACCAACTCAAACCGGAATCACTGAAAAAATTAACAGTGCATGTGAGTCCTTAAACTCCTGGGTTCAGGAAGAATCGATAAAATGGTTAGATAAAGGAAAAATTATAGGGGCAATTGGTGGAGATCACAGCACCCCATTAGGGTTGATTAAAGCGCTTGGAGAGAAGTATAACAACTTCTCTATTCTTCAAATTGATGCTCATATGGATCTCAGAGATGGTTATGAAGGATTCAAATACTCCCATGCTTCAATAATGTATAATACATTGAATGAAGTTGCTTCTGTCTCGAAACTCGTACAAGTTGGCATCAGAGATTATTGTAAGGAAGAACTGGAACATGTTGGATTTAAAGACGGGAGGATCAAAACTTTTTTCGATCAGGAAAATCATGATCGGATGTTTCACGGTGATAGTTGGAGAGATATCGTTTTAGATATTATAGCCCAACTTCCTAAAAAAGTCTATATCAGTTTTGATATCGATGGGTTAGACCCAAAGCTGTGTCCCAATACGGGAACCCCTGTGCCGGGAGGTCTGGAAATGCAGCAAGCAACATATCTGATTAGCGAGCTGGTTCGTTCCAAACGAAAAATTATTGGATTTGATCTTTCTGAAACAGGCACCTCATCAAACGAGTGGGATCAGAATGTAGCAGCAAGGATGCTGTATCGATTAGGCGTTTATTCAGCTGCATCAAACGGTAAAATTTAGACTCCTCCCTGATCGGTATTAAGTTTTCTAATAAATTCCTTAAATGACTCTGAGTTGTATTTTGCAATTCCATGTCTCTCCACAACGATTTTTCCTCTTGGAGAAATGACATAGGTTGTTGGGATAGTAGAAGCGCTGTACACCGAGGGTAAAGAGGTTTTTAATTGAAATATTGGTAAACTATATTCCTTTTCATCCACATAATCTAACGCTTTTCGGAAGTCATCATCCACGGCAATCATAATAAATTCAATGGAGTCATTATCCTGATAAACATCGTGAAGCTCATTGATGTCTGGCATTTCAGCAATACACGGCCCGCACCAGGTTGCCCAGAAGTTTAGAAAGACAGTTTTACCTTTATAATTAGCAAAATCAATTCTGTTTCCCTCTCTGTCGGCTATAGTGAACCCATAATCAGCCTTCTGTGCTTTTAATTCATCAGTCTCAAGACTCGGTTTAATCAAGCCTGTGGCTAAAATCCCACGTTGCAGGGTGCTGGTGATTTTAGTGCCTACCGGAGTATAGATTAGAATAAGGAGTACTCCGATTAAAATAATCCATTCCCTTATCTCCTTTTTTAGCTTCTTAGTCATCACGCAAATGTCAATAGATTAATCCAGATCTACCCAACAAGACGGGAGATATGAAAATGAGTTCGTTTTTAACTGTCATGAGGAAGATATTTTCCTTAGAAAAATGATTAATGATATGTTTGTAATTTTATTAATTTAGCACTTACACTATCAATTAGGGAAACATGAGAGTAGCTGTATTTACAGTAATATCGATATTTTTTATCCTTACTGCAGAGTCAGGGTTTGCGCAGAAAGTAAAGTATAAGGATTTATTTCCAATATTGGATTCCAAAAATTATGCCCAGGGCGAGCCGATGCTTAGAGCATTTTTGGCGGATCCTAAAAACGAGGCGGCACCTAATGCCAACCTACAAATGGCTTACATATTGGAAATGAGAGCAGATAAACTTAATGTGATCTCTGATAGTACAGCCCTGATGAAAACAGCAGATTCTGCAGCTATTGCGTTTCAAAAGGCCAAAATCTTAATCACTTCTAAGGAGCTCAAGAAAAACGATGAATATTATCAGTCCTTTTACAGAAGAGATCTTAGAACAGGTGAGTTTGGTATCAAATTGACGGATGTTCAGCTTGAGCTTGACACGAAAATTGAAAAGTTCCGTTTGGTTTCAAAGAAAACTGCTGAGTTAGCTGGAGCTCTACCTAAGTTGGAGAAAGTATATTCGGAGAGTAACAAGCTCTATACTTCCTTTACAGAAAAATTCGAGTCAGTAAATGAGCTTGCTCTATCCACAAATGAGTTGATTAAAGCAGATTTGAAAGTGCTAATAGACAATGGTGACGAAATTGAATTTCTTGTAGACAAGATTCAGGACATTGTCGCAGAACACCCTAAGGCTGATTACAATGCTAATATTGAGGTTAACTCAATAGAGAACTTCTCTGAAGATGGTGTGTCTGGATTTAATATTTATGAAGGGAACTATAAGTTTTGGGACTACAAAGGTTTTGCTAAGGATTTATTGCAAAGTGTAGATGGTGAAATAGGGGAGTTTAAAATGGCACTGATTGAACAGGATAAGGATTTTCTCAATAAGCTTGCTGTCGTTGAGCGTGCAGAAACACTAATGAGAGCACCTGTGATTTCCGATGAACTTCAAACCCAGATACAAAAATTTGATCCTGAAGGGTTGCCAGCTAATGTGTTGAGATTCAGAGCACTTGAAATTGCTTTTAAGAATATTGAGTTAGTTGATGAAGATAGTGCCTATGTCACAAAACAACTAAGGAAAGTTGATACATTGTATAGTATCATTAACCAGCTGGAAACAATTTTCTCAAAAATTAATGCTCGAAATACGGAAAAGGAAAAGCAGAAATATTTAGAGTATGTGAAGGCTATTTTTAACAGAAGCACTCAAGTAAATAAGTATGTTTCTGAAAAAGAAACCTGGTTACTCAATAGAAAGAACCTTCTTGATCAGTCATTTGAATATTGGAGTGAAATCAATAAATGGGGTGTAGGAGAGGATTTTAGAATTCCTTTATTCACACCAGAAACTCTTGAAGGTTATGAATGGAATTATTTATCCAAAATGGTAGAAGAGCAGGATGATTATTCAATGAATTGTTTTGGCTACATCCTAAATGAATCTCCTTACAAAGGATATGTGGCAAGAGTAAGTAGCTCCCGACAAATTGATTGGATAGATCAGTTTGACCTTAAAAGTACAAGTGCCGAGGCGCTTACAACAAGTTATGACTATAACATATTGCCTTCAGAGGATGATCGTTTCACATTCTCTTTAGGTTATGAAGATGGAATAAACCCTCCGACATACAGATACTTTTGCTATCAAAAAGAAGGAGGGAAAATATGGGATCACGAGTTTGAATTTGAAGCATCACCATTCAACGTTAAATTCAATGACCTGACAAAAGAGACCATTATTTATTTGAACGATCCTGACAATATACCTAATGGAGAGGAGTTGAAGTACATAGTAATTGACAGAGCAGGTAAAGTTCGGAAATGACAAAAAATCTATTTTTTATAGTAATCATCGCATTATTAACTTTCTTTTCATGTGATGATGAAGTAATTAGTGTAGCTTTCTCAAAATCAAATTTAAGGCAATTATTAACAGGGAGTAGTCAGTATACCTGGGCCTTAACCGCTGATGGTCAAAGCGATTTTGACCCCTGTGTTGATGAAAAATGGCTCGTTATTTCAGATCTTGATTCTGACACTGGATTGGTCTACTATTTACAACCAAGAGTGCTGTGTGACCCAACTGATACTTTAAATGCTTCCGATACATTGGCTCAATACAGATGGGTGATCCCAGACACGGTTGGCTCTGCCTTCGAGGATTCGTTGTTGTTTTTTAATGATGACACCACAATAAACCTTATCTTTGCAAAATTGGAGCCGGAGGAAATTACGATTAAGTATTTGATCGAAACCCCTCTGACACACGATTATAAGCTGTTGATCGAATAATATTCCAATTAATACTTATTGATCGTAGTTTAAAACAAAATGTAGCATATATTGCTTATATAACCAGCGCAATTCAACCAGTTAAGCGGGTTTCGGGGAAATAATCAAGTTAAACTATTTTAATGCAACGATCCTTTTGCGGATTGTTGTTTAGTGTTTAATTTCTATACGTTGATATAGTGACACTAAGGGTTTGTCGAATTTATTGCACTTAATAAACATTTAATTGCATAATTTGATTAATTCAGAATTATTTTTGTAGTGGTATAATAGTGTATTGTGGTATGATAACTTTTAAATCTCAACTACTGAGATGGTTATTAGGTATTGTGGTAATAACCTACTCAACCGTTTCTCAAGCTCAAACAACCTACACCTCTAATGGGTCTGGTAACTTTAGAGCAATTTCATGGACTCCATCAACTCCGGCTGACTTTAATGCAATTTCAGCTGATAACTTTATCATCCGGGACGGGGATGCAGTTACATTGGCGAGTGATATTTCAATCAATAATCTTGAAATTGGCCAAGGTACTTCTGGCTCATTCACGATTGGTGATGATGCAACCGGACGTAGCTTAACAATAGGAGGAAATCTTACTGTTTTGGCTGGTGGATCACTTTCAACAGCCAGCAATAGTGCAACGCATACAGTAAGTGTATCAGGAGATCTCGTGCATGCGGGAGCAACCTTTGATTTCACTGCAGGAACTGACGTGGCGAACTTAACTGTTGGCAATAGCACTACTTCCGTCATCTCCGGAAATGCAATCACACTAAACAATCTTACCCTAAACGGAGGAGGAGCAAAAATACTTACCGCAGCACTTACAGTTTCAGGTAGCTTTACAGCAGATGCTAGTGGAACCGACATCTCGACATCAGTGAATCATAATTTTCAGGGAGATTTTACACTAACCAACTCTGCAACATTTACAGCTACATCAAGTACACAATTTTTTAACGGAGGATCAGCCCAAGCATTAGCCTTATCGGGTGGTACAGCGTCGTTTAATAATGTGACATTTGATAACAGCACAAAAACAGTAACTGGAAATATTTTAAGTGACGGGACTTTCGAAATAACGGATGATGCAATATGGTCAAATGATGGTGGTAGTCATCAAATTGCCCAATTTGAAGTCAAAAATGCAGCTGGTCTTACCTTGTCCAATGCAAATATTGATTTTACCGGTGGAGAAATTAGGTTCGGAGATAATGTAGCTACTGATGGAACCGTCACACTTGGAACAGCGGTAGATGGTTCTGGGACCAATGTGACTTTTTCTGGAGCTTGTTCAATCGAACGAGATGATATTTTGGCGATAGATGGAGATGTTACAATTACTGCAACAGGATATTTAGTTATAAATGGTGTTACAAACGGTGCACCCGCTGGTGAATCTGACTCGGAACTTACTGTAAGTGGAGCTAGAACTTTAACAATTGAAGCAGGAGGAGACCTATTTCTTAGAGGTTATGACAACTTCCCAACTGGATTTACAACCTATACTCTGGATTTAACCAGTCTGGTTCGTTATGACGCTGACTTTGACCAGTTGGTGATGGGTGAAAACAGTGCCAATGCGACAATTAATTTTGGTAGATTATATCTAAGCCAAGCAGATGCCTCTGCTCAGAGAACAAGGACCCTATTTACTGGTGACGATGATTTGGTTGTATTAGGTCAAATGGACTTAGTAAATGGTGTTAGTTTTCAGGCAACACACACTTGTAACATCACATTTGGAGAAGATTTATATGTTGATTCAGGTACCACAGCCGGAGATCCAGTTTTCAATGCCTCTGGAGCAACGGTAACTTTTGATTCAAACCGTACCGTTCAGGTGATTGATGGACCAGTCAGTGGTAGTTATGAATTCGAAGATCTTGTTATTACCAATACTGCAGTTCCAACCACAGTCAAAACAGTAAATATTGATGATAATGTTTCCGTTGGGAATTCATTTTCCATTCAAAACACTAATGGAACAGAAGCAAACAACCTCATAGTTGATCTGGATGATAACCAAATATTAGGGGGACTCGCAACAAATGAGAATTTCACTATGGGAGCGAACACTGCTATCTATTCCAGTACGGATGATGCAGACGGTTTTGCAGATGGTTTTGGTGATCCTGGAGATGTTGTTACAATTGATGCAAATACTATTGTAAGGTTTGATCGAGGTGGGGACCAAACGATACCAAATTTTAACGGAGGTACATTTGGTACAATCCAATTCGCAGGAAGTGGTAATAAGTATGTAAGTGGAAATCTTGATATCAACGGAGATGTAACCAGAATTTCAGGTACTCCAATTTTTAGGTTTGGTACATTGCTTTTGGGAGTTCTAGAGGTGCCAGCTTCCACATCACATACAGTGGCTGGAGATTGGAATATGGCTACAGCATACACAGGGGATGATGAGTCTAATGGTGGTTCAGCAGATCCAATGATTACTTTTGATGGAGCCGACCAGACAATTAGTTCGTCAGATTTCAATGATGTGACCTTTAGTGGAACAGGGACGAAAACAATAACTGGCACACAACTTATTGATGATGATGTGGTTATCAATACTGGTGTGACGGTGAATGCTGGAGTTGAAGCGATTGATGTTGCAGGTGACTGGACAGAAAATGGTACTGCTGTATTCACTCAATCAGGGAGTGTTACAGAATTTAACGGTGGAGTTACCCAAAATATAACAACAGGTTCAAATTCCTATTTTGACCTGGTTAGAGTTAACAACTCATCAAACCTTACACTAAACTCAACTATTGAAATGAATGATGATCTGGATGTGGAATCCGGATCTACAGTTACTATAGAAGGCCAAACAGTAAGAGTTGGAGGTGATGTATATGCAAGAGCTGGTTCAACCATTGCCTATACCAATGCCGCCACCAGTATTATTGTAATGGATGGTACCACTCAACAGAACCTAAGAAACCTTAATGCTCAAACATATCCTACTTTACAATTTGAAGGGGTTGGTAATAAAGAGTTATTCAATAATGCAATTACAATAGCCGGAAATTTGCAAATAGCGAATGAATCAACATTCAATGCAAATGGGAATCAAATTAATTTCCAGGGAGATACCTGGACCAATAATGGTAATTTCAATCATACAAACTCTGTAAACTTTTTAAATGATGGAGGAACCACAACTGTTAGTACTTCGACATTTCATGATATAGACATTGGGTCCAGTGATGGTTCAGTGACTACTACGGTATTATTGTCAGGTAACATCACACTGGATGGTGAGTTAAACATCTTCGCAAATACCACATTAGATGTGTCGGGTTCCAATTATTCTATAACCGTTGAAGAAGATTGGAATAACTACGGAACATTTGCCCAACAACAAGGAACAGTTACATTCACAGGTGGAACTTCTGATTTTAGAACTGTATCAGGAGTTGCTAATTCTGGCGCACAAGCTGATAAAGCTTTCTATGATCTTACTATTAACCTTAATTCAGATGCGTTTTTTATAGTTCAGGAAGAAGGAGTTGTGCTGAATGATCAGATTGATGTCCTAAACAATCTAAGAGTTGAATCAGGAGATTTTCGATTACAAGAGGATGATGGTGATGTTGATCCTGGGCCTGCATTATTGAATATTGGAGGTGATTTTGTCATAACTGGAGGAGAAATTAGCTACCGACAGGACAATGCGAAAATTACAATGAACGGAACTTCGGGCACACATGAAATTGACCTTGGAGGTGACCAGGTAAGGGACTTTGAAATTAATGCATCTGGAGCTACTTATCAACTAACAAACACCTTTACAATGAGAGATGATGTGGATAACGAATTCACATTAACTGCAGGGACGTTAGATTTAAATGGTAACATCCTCACTATAAATCGAGGTGGACTTGATATGACAGGTGGAACTTTGATTGTTGATGAAGGTTCATCCCTATTAATCAATGATTTGGCTGCAGATCCTGACTTTAATAAGACTGGAGGAACATTACAAATTGTAGGAGCAGATGGAAACCCAGCAACTTTTAGCTCTGTAGACGATGATGGCTTTACTTTTACCCAGACTTCAGGTGATCTACAGGCAAGATATTATACAATAGCCACTACATCAGGTGAAGGTCTAAGATTAGAAGGAGGAACAATTGATGTAGGTGCAACTGGTAATGACTTTAGCAATGGAACATTTACCTCAGGACTTGGTACGGCATATTTGACCTTAGCAAATCTGGCAATAGGAACAATCTCTGCCAGTAATGTAATATTCAATGAAGGTCCAACTTTCAACGTAGCGGTAGACGGTGCAAACCTACCAGCTAGTGGTACGATAGAGTTTGTAATTGCCGGTGGAACTCTGGCAGGTGCACAGGATGAAAATGATGTTCCCGATGGAGCAGCTACTACAGGTTACATAAGATGGGATGAGGACCCTGGTCTTACATGGATTGGAGGTACAAGCTCAGCTTGGAATGATGCGAATAACTGGAGTGATCCATCCGATGTTGATCCAGATAACATACCTGATGCAGATGATATTGTCTACATAGAAAGTGGTGCTAATAACCCAGTAATTGGCGCTGGAGAAACTTATTCGGTGGCAAGGATGACAATCAGAAGTAGTGGAAGTTTAACTTTCCAGAGCGATGGACAATTATCGGTTGGCGGTAATGTTACTATTTTCTCGGGTTGTACAGTAGATATGACAGATAATGCCAGTTCAAGGTTAAATGTTGCAGGTGCCTGGTCAAACGCAGGTACATTCAATGAAGGAACTGCCACCGTAACATTTAATGGAACATCTGGTACACATCCTATTACAACTCTTGGAAATGGAGATCCATTCTATAATTTAACCATCGATGGAGATGGGGCTACTTATACCCTTGGTTCTGTTTTGACAGTAACCAATGCCTTTACATTGTCAAATGGAACGTTCGACACTTCTAGTGGTCTTGATATTTTTATAAATAACAACTGGACGGTAAATGGAGGTATTCTTAATCCAGGACAAGGTCGAGTAAGATTTAATGGGAGTACCGGAACGCAAAGCATTTCAGGAGGTACAATGTGGGATGTAAGGTTTGAAGGTGCAGGAGCAAAAAGTATTGATGGCAATATTTCAATTGCTGATGATGTAATTTTTGTTTCAGGAACAGGTTCTGTTAGCGGAAATGATAATACCATTTTTATAGGTGGAGATTGGGATTTGGATGAAACTAATGCTTTTGTGCCAGGTACCGGAACTGTTATTTTCAATGGTACTGCTACGCAGAATATTGAGACGGATAATACGCACGCTCTAACATTTAATGACATTATTTTCCAAAATTCCGGTGTAAAGAACTTTGATGAAGATGCTACTGTAAACGGTAATTTCTCAATTCTTTCCGAAGATACATTCGTAGACCTGGAAGCAGGAGCAGCCGTTACAGTTACTGGTACCCTTTATCAGACTGGAGGTGAGTTTAGAATATTTGATAGTAATTTCCCAACAGCAGGAGCTTATAGTTTAACAGGAGGTGAAGTTGAGTTTAGACAAGAAACTGCTATGACTCTTCCTGCTAATATCACCTTTAACGATGTTGAAATAAGGGCAGAGTCAACATCAACTACCGCAACCCTAACTGGAAACATAACAGTAAATGACGACCTTAACCTCGATGATGGAGCTGTAACGCTGGATGTAGCAGGTTTTACGATTACTGTTGGTGATAACTTCTGGGTAGAGACAGATGAAACCTTAACATGGAATGGAGGGACCTTGATTCACACAGGAGGAGACTGGTTTATTGATCCTCAATTCAACACGTCTACCAGACCAATGGAGAACGTCATTTTAAATGGGACAGGTCTAAAAAGATTCCAATCTGATGTTGCAGTAAATGGTAACCTGACAGTTGGTCCAGGAGTTGAGCTAGAACAATTAACAAGAGCTATCACCAATGATGGAGGTGATACCTTCACCATGGAAGCTGGAGCGATTTTGGATAATAGGTTTGTTGGTTTAGGTGTTCCATCTGGTTTTGCAAATTACTCATTAGACGAAACCAGTTTAGTGATTATGCAAGCATCAGGTGCTCAGACAATCTTTACAAATTCAGGAGCATTAACGTATGGAGATCTTGATTTATTTACAGTAGGAACTGCAACTTTAGACGGGAATCTTATTGTTAATGGTGATTTCGATATGAATGGAAACTCCACTCTTGCAGACGCAAACTTTAGTTTGACATTGAATGGAGCAACAAACGATATTCAGGATTATACTCCTTCTGCAAGTACAACGGTTACTTTCAGTAGAGCGGGAGATCAGGTTATTCAGGATAATGATGGCTCAGGCTTGAATCTGGAATTTCAAAATGTAGTATTCGGAGGAAGTGGAACTAAAACATTAACACCTAATGCCGCAGATGAGGTAACTGATATTGATGGAAACTTAACTATAAATTCAGGCGTAACTGTCACGAGCACAAGAGGTGTACAGTTTAGTGGAAGTACATTTACCAATAACGGAACATTTAACTTGACTGTTAATAGCCGTCCATTGGTATTTGATGGTGGTAATGCAACGGTAGATCCTGGAACTAATGATATCGCTGCGTTAACCGTTTCGAATTCAACAGGAACAACGGTTACAATTCAAAACAATGGATTAGATCTGGGAACTGGTGATATGAATATCAGCGCGGATGCAGCCATAGACTTTGGTGGACTTACTCACCAAATGACAAGTGAAAATGTTAATATCGATGCAGCAGGAAGCTGGATTTTGACTGGAGCAACTCTTGATTTTGATCAAGCAGGAGGTCAAAATATTCCGATTATCGACGAAGCTAATGCCAATGTAACAGGTATTCCTTCAATAGTTATTAGTACGTCTGGAACAAAAGTACTAACTGGTAATATTGAAATAAACAATTTGACCATTGGAGCAGGGACAGATTTTGACGTAAGTAATGGTAACGATTACCAGATTACTGTAAATGGAAATTGGGCAAATAATGGAGGAGACTTCATAGACAGGGAAGGAACTGTTGTGTTTAATTCAGATGATACAGACCCTAAAACAATTAACCCTAATGGAGAGCAATTCCGAGCAGTAACATTCCAGGGTACAGCCGTAAGAACATATACCTTGCAGGGAGATATGATCATTGAAGGAACAACTGCAGGAACAGGACTAAATCTAGCTTCCGCTACTCTTGATCTAAACGGGAATACACTGACACTTGGTAATAATGATGGTGGAGACCCTGATGCAGAATTAAATATTATTGGAAACAACGGAACACTAGAAGTTGATGCAGGTGCAACACTTCAGTTCGAGACAAGTGATGATGGTGGAGATGTTGCGGACACAGAAATTGGTGGAAACCTGGATGTTCAAAGTGGAGGTAACTTGACAATTGTTGGAACTGCGGTAAATGTTGCCACTGTAACAAGATCTGCTGGTGGTAACCGTATTGATATTAACATTGAATCTGGTGCAGAGATTGAGGCTCAGTATTATAACATTCAATACCTAACAGATGAAGGCCTTGAGGTAGAAGATGGAGCTACTGTTAATGCAACAAATAATTTTAGTAATGGTACATTCTCAAATCTTGCTACGGATGCAGGAGACGGTACTGGAGGAGATGACAATCCAGTAGCAGGTAATAGGTACTTAACAATAGAATCTGATGCAGCATTAACCATAAATAATGTGGTCTTCAACTTTGACGGTAGTCCTACAATTGGGGAGCACTATAACGTAACAAGATCTAATGCTGGTGGAAACTTAACACTTGATTGGAATAATACATCTGGTGCACTAGGAAGAAGTGGTTCAATTTATGAGGATGATGGTGATGCCACTACCCCAGCGGAATCAAATGGTCAATTGACCTGGGATCTTCCAAACGATACACAATGGACAGGAGCAGTAAGTACCGATTGGAGTAATGCTTCCAATTGGGATAATGGCGTGCCTTCAATTTCATTAAACGATCGAGAGGCAGTAATTAACCTTGGTCAGCCATTCAACCCAAGTATCGACGGAATATCTGTAAATATTAGTGCACTAATTATTAATGACGGAATACTCAAAGTTGTGAATAGCTCCACTTTTGATCTTGATGGAGATATGACACTTGGAGATGGTACAGGAGGAGCATTAATCGTTGATAATTCTGTTAGTTTTAACGTAGAAGGATCCTGGACAACTGCAGCCAATGCGATTTTTGATAACGGAGATGGAACAATTACTTTCGACGCAAATGGAGGTTCAGCTGTCTCGATTTCGCCAGGTGACCAAAGTTTCTATAATCTGACATTCTCAAATGCCACCACAGCAGGGGAATTTAATATCATCTCGACTGATCTTGATGTAAACAATAACCTTACAATAGCTAATTCAGCCAATGTAATACCTTCTTCAGCTAATTATACATACACTGTAGCTGGTAATGTTACATCAACAGGAGGAACTTTTGATACATCTGTAGATGGCGAAATTATACTGGACGGAGCAGATCAGACATTAACAGATATGTCTTTTGATGAATTAACTGCCTCTGGAACAGGAACAAAAACTACTTCTGGAACTACTGTCATAAATGATGATTTTGCTATTGAGTCCGGAGTAATTTTCTCAGGTGGTGGAGGAATTACATTCAATGGTGATGTAACTATCAACGGAACGTTTAATGGAGTTACTTCCCAAACCTACACATTCACTGGTGATGATTGGAGAGCAGCCCCATCTAGTTACACAGGACAGGGAACAGTTGAGTTTAACAGATCTACTGGAGCTCAGTATATTAGTCAATTGACTGCAGGTAGCAATCCTGTACAATTCCATAATCTAACATTTAGCGGGAGTGCATTTATTGAGTTGGGTAGATTGATTGGTGGTAATCAAAGCGATGGTAACGTAGACTTAACTGGTAATTTTACAATTAATAATAGTATCAATACGTTTGATGCGGAATCATATTTAGTTAATAATACATCAGGGACTGGAACCTTTACAATGGCTTCTGGCGAGTTCATTACGATAAGGGGTGCCAACAATTTCCCATCAGGGTTTGGAACTTATGCGTTGGATGATGCCAGTACAACTAGATACTGGGGAACCATTGATCAAACGATCAGAGGTGGTGTAGAATACGGTATTCTTGATCTTAATAACAGTACAACTAAAACTTTGGAAGGTAATATTGATGTAGATGGAGACCTTACATTTAGAAATTCGATATTAGATGTGTCAACAAATAATTACTCAATAAACCTTGCTGGAAGGTGGGATACCAATAACGGTAATGATGATGGTTCATTCATAGCTAGAAGTGGTACTGTGACCTTTGATGGCAGTGCCAGCCAGACATTAGATATTGGAGAAACTGGAACACAGGATTTTGCAGATGTCGTTGTGAATAAATCTGGTGGGAACATTGAAGTTGCCACTAGCAATATGACAATCACTGGTAACATTAATGTATTCAATGGAACCTTTGATGCTAATGGGTTGACAGTTTCAATAGGTGGAAATATGAATGCTTCTGGAACTGGAACTTATACTTCTGGAGGTGGTGGACTTTATCTGCTTAATGCGTCATCAGGCACACCTACTATCGGAGTAAATGGCTCGTCTATACCAGGAAATGTGGAAATAAATGCAAGCGGAAGAACTTATGAGCTGGTTGATGATTTAGCTCTTCTGGGAAGCTTTACACTTACAGCAGGAACGCTTGATGTGAATGGACAAACTTTATCGATTGGAGATTTTGAAGATGTAGTAAACATATTTGGTACTTTGAATGTGAGTACAACTGCTAAACCTGGAGGAACCTTGGCGTTAGGTAATGACACTCAACTAGTAGTCAATCCAGGAGGTTCCATTAGCATTGTTGGAACTCCATCTCAGATTGCCACAGTAACAAGTACAGGTACAACAGATTACTTGTTCTCTGTAACTGGTACAGGTGGAAACCCTGGAACCATTGCTGCCAGATATTATCTGATAGAATATGTAAATGTTGATGGTATTTACATCAATGCCAACACCACAATAGATGCTACTAACAATTTCAGTGATGGATCATTCCAAAACGGATTTAGTGGAGGTAGATACTTAAGAATTGAAAATGATCAGGACCTTACTGGATCAAACAGAATAGAAAACATTGTATTTGATGATAACCCTGGTGGAGGTGCTAAGAATATATTCAAAACAACTTCTACCACAGGAAGCATAGAATTATTTGATTACTCAGGAGGATTCTCAGGCGAGTCATTTGACGAAGATCCAAATGATTTAATAACATGGTTAGATCCTCCAACGGTAACATGGACTGGTACAGCAAGTACAGATTGGTTCAATACGGCAAACTGGGATTCCGGTGCAATACCAACATCATCCCAAGACGTTATTATACCACAAACTCTAAATGAACCAATTATTGGAGATAATGCTAGTGTAGCAGTTGCTCGTAATGTTACAATTGAGGTGAATGCCGTATTAAAGATAGCTACAACGGATGCGGATGCAGTGGATTTACAGATAGCTGGAGACTTGACTTTTGAAGCTAGTTCAAGTTTTGAGAGTTCAGGGTCAGATGATGATATTGAAATAGGAGGAAGTTGGATCAGACTATCAAATGCTATTGTGGATCCAGGTACAAGTCAGGTTACTTTTAATAGCGCAGATGGTGCCGAACTGATTGATAACTTGAATAATTTCTACAACCTTGTAATCAATATTGCTGGTACTGCAACATTATCTACAGATCTTACTGTATCAAATGATTTAACTATAACCGCAGGTACGTTGGATCTTTCCACTTCTGATGTGACGGTTGTTGGTAATTTCTCAAATAGCGGTACAATAAACGCTCAGACTAGAACGGTATCATTAATACCAAACAATACAACTACCAGAACTTTTGATCCAGGGACAGCAGAGTTCTATAATCTAATAATTGGAGAAACTTCAGGTAGCGTAGCAGAGTATGATTTATCCAATGATTTAATTGTCAACAATGACTTTGATTTGGTAACTGGAACTCTGGATCCAAATACAAATGACTTATACTTTGGTAACAGTGACGCTACTGCCGACAATATAGATATATTCGGAACGATCGTTTTAGAGGCAAACGAAACAATGTTCTTAGGAGACGATGCAGTATTGACTGTTCAAAACGGAGGTGAACTTAGGTTTAATGGAACTAACACAAGTAATGTTGCCGCACTTACCAGAAGAACAACTGGTGCTTATGATTTTTCAGTTGCATCAGGCGGAACTTTCGAGGCAAGTAACTTCTTGATCGAACACATGGCAGGAGATGGAATTTATTTTCAGGCTGGAGCTTCTTTGGCAAGTTTATCCAGCGGAACTTTCGCTAATGGATCAAATGCTTCTTATTACATGAGGTTAAGTAACAGCTTTGTGTCTGATATTACAGCTACTGATATTACCTTCAATATTGGTCCAGCCAATAATATCCGAAGAAATGAAGCTGCAGGAAACAATATTATTTTCCAGGATGCTCAAGGTTCTTTAGCAGGAGCAACATTTGAATTAGATGATGCCAGTGCTACTACCGGGGAAATCAGATGGACTTACACTAATCCATTAACTGTGTGGACTGGAGGAACCAGCTCAGACTGGAATACAGCCGGTAACTGGGATAATGGTATTCCTTCGAATGCAAACACTGTTCAGATTCCGGATGTTAGTCCTAATCCATTCCCAATTATTGACAATACATCAGGTGATGGCGATGCTGCTAGTCTGACAATTTTCACCGGAGCTTCACTAACAATAAATGATAACAGAACACTTACAGTAGTTGAGGAATTAACCAATGACGGAACATTAACAATTACAGGAACTGGAAGTATAAGTGTAGGTGATAGTTGGACTAACAATGGAACCTTCAACCCTGGTAACTCTACAATTACACTTACGTCAGCTGCAGATGTTACACTCTCAGGTGGAGCCACTTTCTATAATCTAGCTATTGATGCAGCTGGTACAGGTGCTGGTATAGTGTTTACAAGTTCAGCATTGCTGAATATAGACAATGACTTTACAATCACAGATGGGGTATATAATGTTGTTGATGCCTCTCACAATACAAATATTGGAGGGAACTTCACAGTTGATGATACAAATGGTTCATTTGTTGATAATGTTGCGACAGTAACCTTTGATGGAACTACTCAAAATATTGGTAGTGCATCGGAGGCCGCTGTAATTACATTTAATAATGTTGTAATTTCGGGTTCTGGAACAAAGACTGTTGAGGATCAACTCACCATAAATGGAGATTTATCAATAGGCTCTGGAACTACTCTTGCATTAGGAAGTCAATCAGTGTCATTTGCAGGTAGCAATTTTGATGTTGATGGAACACTTGATGTGAGCGGTGGTACAAGTACAGTTACTTTCAACGGTTCTCAGATTCAGGTAATAACGGGGATAGTTTCGGAAGTTGACTTTGATAATTTTGTTGTCAATAATACAGCTTCTGGAAATAGTGATATTCAATTGAATATCGACCTAAACATTAATGATAACACAGACTTCCAAAATGGAGTGGTGCAGTCCAGTGGTTCCAATCCAATTACATTTAATGATGGAGCTACAGTTTCCTTCGATGGTGTTGAAGAAACCGCACCTATTACATTCCCAGGTCAGGATGCTGATGGAAATAGTTATGTAACAGGTCCGGTTCATAAAATTGGAACAGCTGATTTCATATTCCCAACTGGTGATGGCTCAAGAATAGCTAGAATTGGTATTTCAGGAATTGCTGGAACTCCAGCTGCTACTGATGAGTATAGTGCGGAGTACTTCCTTTCGCAAAGTCCGGATTTCGGAGGAACACTTAATGGTGCTATTGAGAAATTAAGTGGTTTGGAGTATTGGGATTTGTCAAATGTTAACGGACATAGTGGACAACCTCTTGTAACACTTTTCTGGGATGCGACCAGTGAAGTTACTGACCCCTCAACATTGGTTGTTGCTCACTTTAACGGTGCATCATGGGATGATGAAGGAAATGGATCTACTACTGGAAACGCTGCTTCGGGATCCGTTACTTCTGCGAGTAATTGGACATCTTTTTCTCCAACTACTCTCGCAACTACAGATATAAATGAGAACCCAACTCCAGTTGAGTTAGTAGAGTTTACCGCAAAACTAATTGGTCATGAGGTTGAGCTAAATTGGTCTACAGCTTCAGAATTGAATAACGATAGATTCATAATTGAAAGATCATTTGATGGTTTATCATTTGAATCAATTGGTGAGGTACTTGGTAACGGAACAACAAGTGAATTCATAACATACAGTTTCAATGATTCAAATCCACTTGTAGGGCTGAATTACTACAGATTGAAGCAATTAGATTTTGATGGTCAATTTGAATATTCTTCTATTGAAGTTGTTACATACAGTCCAGATGTCAAATCATTGGGAGCTTCGATTATACCTAATCCAACTACTCCAGATAATATCAATATTTCGATTGAAACGAATGATCTGATCAATGACATCAACGTAATCTTGATAGATAACTCAGGAAGAAAACTATTTGATAAGGCCTTCAACCCGGTGGAATTCACCAATATGATAAGTATTGAGCAAAACGCTGATATTACATCAGGCTTGTATCATGTATTGATACTGCAAGCTGGAGAAAAGAGACAGATGAGACTATCGGTTAGATAGAAATTCAAGATTAATAATCATTAATAAAATTAAGGGAATGGCAGGCAATAACACCTGCCGTTTCTGTTCTTAACACATTCTGTCCAAGTGATATTGGAATAAATCCTGCCTCTCTGGCAGATTTCACTTCGGTCGGACTGAAATCACCCTCTGGTCCTATCAAAACACAGTATGATTTTTCCGGGTCTACTAATTTCTTCAAAGTATCAGGGTTGTCATTATCTACATATGCAATGAATTTCTGATCAGCTTCTAAAGAAGGAATTACTTTTTTTACCGTCTCCAATTCATTGATCCTAGCCAACCGAAAGCTCTTAGATTGTTTCATAGCACTTATTGCTTTCTTCTCAAGTCGATCAATCTTGAGAACTTTTCTTTCAGAGTGCTCGGTTTGAATAAAGCTAATTTCATCAATACCCATCTCACAACACTTCTCTACGAACCACTCAATTCTATCCATGTTTTTAGTGGGAGCAATGACAATGTGTATTCGGTGTTTTTTGGTAGATGTAGGGGAAATGTCTTTTGAATATTGACAATTTGTTGATTTGTGATTTGCATCTAAAATTTTGGCTACTACTAGCTTTCCATCTCCATTACAGACATATATTTCATCATCCTTCTTATGTCTTAAAACTTTGATACAGTGTTTTGATTCCTCAAGTGATAATGAGAAATTATTTTCTGAGAGGTCAGGACAATAAAATACATTCATACTGTAAGAAATTTAAGCTAAAAATGGATGTTTTTTGAAAAATGTAAAATATCTCGCTTTATTTTTAACCTAATTCAATAATTTTTTCAAAATATCGTATTTTTACAGTGTCAAAAATAAACCACCAATCATGTTATGTGATTTGGGTTTTTGATATCATCGTTCTCAAAAAAATTTACCCTTAAAATCTAAAACAAATTTATGGCTCATTTACGTTATGAAGCACTGAAAAATGTGCAGAATCGACAAAAAATTGATGTCGAGCAACCTTCCGAAAAGATATCAGACTTTTTTGGACAAAAAGCATTTGGATACGAGCAGATGAGAGCTGCTTTATCTCCGGATACTTTTAAGAAAGTTGATCATGCAATTAAGAAAAGAAAAAAAATTGACCAGGAGACAGCAGATGCAGTTGCGGCCGCTGTTAAAGGTTGGGCAATGAGCCATGGAATAACTCATTATACACACTGGTTCCAGCCTCTGACAGGTGCTACTGCAGAAAAGCATGACTCTTTCTTTGATGCACAGAAAGGAATTGAAAATTTTAAAGGCTCTACATTAGTACAACAGGAACCAGATGCATCTTCTTTTCCTCACGGCGGTATCAGAAGTACTTTTGAAGCAAGAGGATATACTGCGTGGGATCCAAGTTCTCCTATGTTCATTCTGGAGCAAGTACTTTGTATCCCTACTATCTTTGTTTCGTACACTGGAGAGGCTCTGGACTATAAAGCGCCATTATTAAAATCTTTAGAAGCTGTAGATAAAGCTGCTACCAAGGTTTGTAAGTTATTCGACAGAAATGTTTCCAAAGTCAATGCCTCTTTAGGTTGGGAACAAGAATATTTCGTGATTGATAAGGCACTTTTTGATGCCAGACCTGATTTGGTAATGTGTGGCAGAACAGTATTTGGCCACAACCCAGCGAGAGGTCAACAATTGGACGATCATTACTTTGGCTCTATTCCTTCGAGAATTTACGATTTCATGAAAGATTTCGAGAATAACGCATTAGAGCTAGGTATTCCGGTTTCAACAAGACACAATGAAGTAGCTCCTTCACAGTTTGAGGTAGCTCCACTGTTTGATGAGGCAAATAGAGCAACTGATCAAAATCAGTTGTTAAAAGATATTCTTGATAAGACTGCATTGAAGCATGGATTGAAAGTGCTTCTTCATGAAAAGCCTTTTGCAGGATTAAATGGTAACGGGAAGCATAATAACTGGTCTCTTTCTACTGATACTGGAGTAAATTTATTTCAGCCAAGTAGCAGTGCTCGTGAAAACTTATTGTTCCTGACTTTCTTCGTAAATACAATCAAGGCAGTGTATGATAATGAAGCGCTTCTTTTATCAAGTATTTCATCTGCTGGTAATGAACACAGGCTAGGTGCAAATGAAGCGCCTCCTGCAATTATTTCTGTTTTCATTGGATCTCAATTAAGCAGAGTGTTGGATGAGCTAGAAAATAATGGAAATATCGAGATAGAGAAAGGTGATAACCTTTATATGAAATTAGGTATTGATCAGATTCCAGAAATCATTTTGGATAATACCGATAGAAACAGAACTTCTCCATTCGCTTTCACTGGAAATAAATTTGAATTCAGAGCAGTAGGAGGGGATGCCAATGTTGCTAATCCTATGACTACATTAAACCTAATTGTAGCTGAGCAGTTGACAAACTTCCACAATGAAGTTGAAGCCAAAATCAACAAAGGAAAAGAAAGAAGGTTAGCGATTATAGATGTACTTAGAGATTATATTAAGCAGTCAAAGGCTATTAGATTTGAAGGGGATGGTTACTCCGATGAATGGGTAAAAGAAGCAGAGAAAAGAGGATTATCTAATGTAAGAGATACTCCAAGAGCTTTAGATGCTTTATTGAGCGATCAGACTAAAAAGATTTTCAACAAGCATAATGTCCTCAATGATAAGGAGATTGATGCTAGACATGAGATTCTTTTAGAAAACTACATCATGAAAATTCAAATCGAGTCGAGAGTGATGGCTGATTTGGCGTTAAACCATATCATTCCTACTTCCATTGCATATCAAAATAAATTAATTACAAATGCTCAGGGGCTTAAGGATCTAGGAGTTGATAACTCTGAGGTAGTTAAGATGATTGAATCAATCTCTGGTTACATTGGTGATATTAGGAAGAAGGTTGAAGCAATGATTGAGGCTCGTAAAAAGGCAAACAAAATTGATGATACCCGAGATAGAGCGATTTTCTACAGTGATAATGTAAAAAACAAATACTTTGACGATATCCGATATGCGGCGGATAAGTTAGAGTTATACGTTGATGATGAGGACTGGCCTCTTGTTAAATATAGAGAAATGCTATTTATACGTTAAACAGTTTCACCTTTCATTACGTTTTAGTTTTGTAATGAAAAACATCATTAAGCATAAGATTACTAAGAGGATCGCTTTTTCGTTGGCGATCCTTTTTATTTTACCTCAAATCGCCAGCTCCTGCCTTCAATTTCGAATGACGACTCAGGAAGTAGATGAATATTTCAAAGAGTCGAAGCAGCAGCAGCCAAAGATTGTCAAATTAAGTACAGAAGGAAGGATAATTAACTATGCTATTCAGGATAATCAGAAGTCAGTAACTGCTGTGTTCGTACACGGTGCACCGGGCTCATGGAGTGCATTTGTGGACTTTATGAAGAATGATAACTTGAGAGAACATGTCAATATGATTTCTGTTGATCGACCTGGTTACGGATTTTCAGATTTTGGCGAACCTGAAACTTCACTTGAAAATCAAGCTTTTTTTATTTCTGAGGTACTGAAGGAATATCCAGACCAGCATTTTATTTTAATTGGTCATTCATTGGGTGGACCTGTGATTGCAAGAACAGCAATGGATTATCCTGAATTAGTTTCAGGAATGGTTATGGTTGCTCCATCAATCGATCCGGAATTGGAGAAAGAGGAATGGTTTCGATATTTAGGTAAAAACAGATTGGTGAAATGGATAATACCCACATCTTTTTGGGTAACCAATGAAGAGATTTGGTATCTCAAGGGAGAACTTAAACTCATGCTTCCACTTTGGGAGAATATTAGGTCAGAAACAATCGTAATTCAAGGGACGGAAGACAACCTGGTTCCTAAGGGCAATGCAGATTTTGCTGTGAAAATGTTAGATGAGGATTTAGTTGAAGTATGGATGCTTGAAGGTGTTAATCATTTTATTCCATGGAACAATTCCCAAAAGATCACAGATGCAATCCTAAAGTTGAAAAATAATGTGAGTGTAGGGTCGGAGGTTTCTAATACGTTTTGATTCCAATTAATTTTTGTCGTTTGTTGTAGAATCTCCATTGATTGACTCTTTCATCTTTGATATATTCTCCCATGGATTCGACATTTCCATTTTCAAAGTAATTCATCCAGGTGCCAGTTTTTAATCCGTCTTTTAAATCACCTTTTTGTTTGATCTCTCCAGTTGGAAAATAGACGATGGCCTCACCATTTGGCACTCCGTTTTCAAATTTTGTTTTTGATTGTAATTGCCCTTCAGGGTAGTAGGTAAAAACTACTCCATTACCATCTTTATAATCACCTGGATTTAAAGCATTACCATTTATCGCGAAATAAGGACCGAGTTCTACTAGTTTTCCCATACTCCACTTTTTCTCCTGCATTAATTGCTCATTTTTGTAGAATGTTCCCCATAAGCCATCTTTCTTGTCATTTACAAAGCTTCCTGCTCTTTTAATCTCTCCTGTTGTATAGTAATGTAACCACTGACCATTTTTCATGTCTGCAACAAATGGGCCTTCACTAGATAAAATTTCGTTTTCATCATAATAGCTCCACTTTCCTCTCTTCACACCATTTGTGTACTTGCCTTTAGAATATAGTTTACCAGTGATGTAATAACTCTTCCAAGTCCCTTGTTTGAAATCACCTTTGTACTGTCCTTCTACACTGATATTGCCATTGTAATGATACTCCTTATAGACACTGTCATAAGAACCATTTTTGTAATAAAACTCCTTCCATAAGCCTGTGGTTTCATGGAAAATTCTCCACAATCCATGTTTTACTCCGTCCTTGTAATTCTCTATTGATTGTAGATTTCCGTTTTGGTAGAATGTTACCCATTCGCCATGAGCTATACCATTTTTATACTCTTCTATTACGGTCTTATATCCGTTCTGTTGGTATTCTATCCAGGTACTATCTTTTTTATTATCGGTGTATCTTCCTTTTAAAGCCAGATTTCCATTTTCGTAATACTCCATGTAGTAACCATTCAAAGTATCATCTATATAAAGCGCTTCCCTAATTAGGAAACCTCCTTCATCGAAGATGGCATACTTTCCGTTCTTACGATCTTTGGAAAACTCAACTATTTCTTTCAATTCACCATTTGGATGATAAAAGTTCCAGATACCATCTTTGATTCCACTACTGTAATCTCCAATGGCTTCTAGTGTGCCATCTTCCCGATGCTCTCTCCATCTTCCTTGCTTAAGCCCTTCCTCGTTCAGGTCACCCTGGTCTTTAGGATGTCCGGATTGCGCTATAGTTAGATGAGTAAAAACAGTAAGTATAAGTCCAATAAGTGTTGTGCGGTGAATCATGTATTTTAAATTTATTCTATCTGTAGCAATTACCGTGCAAAATCATTTTAACAGTGAAATAAATTCTTTAAAATCATTTAATACTATCTCAGATAAGTTAGTTATTTCTGAGATATCATGCCTTGTGGTGAGCTTAATAAAATTCATATTTCTAAATATTTTATTTAAGCTTTCCATATTTAACTCATTGATGGGTAGAAAGTTATCACGTAAAAAATGATGTTCCCAGGGAGTTGTATTAACACAGATGTACCATTGGTCTAATTGACTGAAGTTTAAAAGCTTTTGTGAAATAATTTCTTCAAATTTTTTTTTAAACCCACCCGATAATTGTAAGGTACAACTGATAAACTGCCCCCATAGAATCATGTTTCTCACAGCTATTGTTTCAGTTTCCTTAAAATGCCTGGGATAATCCAGCATGAAGTAGGGAAGTGATTGATAATTTTCTCCTCTGGAGACTTTTGGTGATGGCTTGACAAATGAATTAAAAATGTGAGAAGGTTCCAGTGATTTTATCTCTGAAACCATCTCATTACCTATTTTTTGAAGTTCTTCTGTAATGCTTTTTGAAAGATGAAACTTAGTCTTTAAAAACTCATGATTTTGAAGAGTTTGAAGTTCTTCTTTCGTTATTTCCATTACCAGTAAAGTAATGCTGAAGCCCAGGTGAATCCACTTCCAAAAGCAGCAAGGCAAATTAGATCACCTTCCTTAATCTTTCCTTCTTCCCATGCTTCGCTCATTGCGATCGGAATTGAAGCGGCTGTGGTGTTACCATATCTCATGATATTATTGTACACCTGATCGTTTGAAAGTGCCATTTTCTTTTGTATGTACTGGCTAATTCTCAAGTTAGCCTGATGTGGTACCAATAATTTGATATCAGTTGCGGCTTTGTTGTTTGTCTGAAGTGCCTCATGAATAACCTCTTGAAACCTAGTCACAGCATGTTTAAACACAAAGTTTCCATTCATGTACGGATAATAACTAATATCCTCAGCGTCATTTGCTTCAATAATTTCTGGAACCCATTTTCCTGTGTTAGGCCCAATTAATGCAAGTTCCTCAGCATGTTTACCCTCTGAATGTAAATGGGTAGATAATATTCCACTATTCTCATTTTCTGTAGCCTGTAATACCACAGCTCCGGCACCATCACCAAAAATCACAGACACATTTCTTCCTCTGGTTGTCATGTCTAATCCACCACTGTGTAATTCAGAGCCGATAACCAGAATGTTTTTATACATTCCTGTTTTGATAAATTGATCAGCTACAGATAGCGCATATATAAATCCAGAACACTGGTTTCTCACATCTAAAGCACCAATTTCTTTAATGCCTAATTGCTCTTGAACTAATACACCAGGACCTGGGAAATAGTAGTCGGGACTTAATGTTGCAAATACAATGAAATCTATCTCGTCGGGTGTGACTCCAGCCCTTTCCATGGCAACTCTGGCTGCTTTGGTTCCCATGGTTGATGGAGTATCATCTGAACCAGGTTTTACAAATCTTCTTTCTTCGATTCCAGTACGTTCAATGATCCATTCATTACTGGTATCCATTAATTTTTCTAAATCTTGATTGGTAACTACATTGTCCGGTACATAGTGACCAACACCCGCAATTCTTGATTTATACATGTTGTTTATTTTTCAGCAATTTATAAAATGCAGACTTTAATTGAATGATATTTACCACTCAATTATTCAATAACCAGGATCTCAATTCTTCTATTGAGTTCTCTGCCCATCTCTTCATCATCATTACTGGCCAAAGGCCTGGATTCACCAAATCCCTTCGTTTTCAGTCGGGTAGGTTCCACACCTTCTTGAATTAGCCAGGATGCCACACTCACAGCTCTTTCATCAGATAGTTTCATGTTGATTTGATCAGATCCTTGATTGTCAGTGTGACCTTGTATTTCAATCTGAAGCTCTGGATTGTCTTGTAGAACAGTTAACAGTTGATTAAGTTTTTCATTGGATTCAGTTTTTAAACGAGCTGAAGCGTAATCAAAATAAATATTCCTGGTAAGTGCTTTATTACCACGTCTGAATTTATTTCCCAGAAAGTTTATTGGTACGATTTCATCTTCAATCGTAATAATTTCATTTTCATCTATGGACGTAGTTAGTGCAACTGCAGGTGTTTCCTCAATTACTCTAAAGTTTACTTTCATAGCTTTTTGAATTCCTGCTGTTGGTTCAATTTGGAAGGTGTCATAATGTATGACCTTATTATCTCTAAGTATTTCGACATCAATGAATTCATCTGAAATAGTAGTGATTTCATATTTGCCTTTATCATCTGTCATCATGATGAATTCTTCGTTTGTGTGTCCTTCAGGGATGAACTTTACCATCACATTTGGAATTGGATTTCCATCATTGTCTGCTACCACTCCTTTAACTACCACATCACTAGTGAGCCAAAAGAAGAATATATCATGAGCCCCTTTAGTCCCATATCTATCCGAACTGAAATACCCAGATCGATTATCATCATTGATCTTAAAGCTTAATTCGTCATCTGGTGTATTGATTGGATAACCCATGTTCACAGGTTGCCCCCAAGACTTACTGGAATTATCATATGTAGATTTAAACACGTCGTAATTTCCAATTGAATTGTGGCCATCCGAAGAAAAATATAGTGTTTTGCCATCTTTGGTAATATAAGGACTGTCCTCATCGTATTCTGTATTTACTAATCCTGGTAATGGTGTAGGTTTTGACCACTTACCAGTTGATTTATCCCGATAGGATTCATACAAGTCAAAACCATTGTCTTTGTAATCTTTGGCCGATGTGAAAATTACATGGCTTTCATCTGCCGAGATATAAAAGTTAGATTTTAAATGAATGTGAGAAATTTTGGGATCAAATTCATCCGGTGCTGTCCAATGAGCATGGCCGTCTGGGTGACTTTCAAATAAATCTTCACCTTTTGGATTCCCATAGACATAAAGTTTCTTGTCTTTATTGACCACTTCAATATTTGAAAGATTCCTTGGAAATCTTCCCAGTCCTGGGACTGGAGTCGGCTCAGACCATTCTCCATCTTTTTTTACAGAATGGAATACGCCAAACTGCTGGTTTTTCGACTTATCAGATCCATTGCGATCAGAGGTGAAGAGTAATTCATCACTTCCTTTGAAATAAACCGGACTCAACTCATCAAATGAGGTGTTGATTTTGTGGCCCATAGGGTGGATTTCATACTCGTCCCTTTCGTCAAAGAATTTCTTCGCGTGTTGGGCGTATTCAATTAGTTCTTTAGTTTCCTCTTGAATTGTTTTGCTTTTATAAGCTTTTAGGTTGAGGAATTTATTGAAGGAAGCTATAGATTCTTCAAATTTGTATTTCTCAAGATAGATTCGACCTAACCAGTAATAGTAAAACTTATCGGATTTACCTCGAGTGTTCTGATAACCTAATAATTTGTCCAGAGATTTTTCTCTGCAACACGTGAGTAAGGAACAGATTTCGATTTTGTATTTAGCGAGACCATGACTTGGTTTTATAGATAAAACCTGATCATAGTATTTCATAGCCTCTGTGAAATCCTCATCATAAAAAAGCGCCTCTGCTCTGTTTTCCAGTTTATAAATATTCTGAGCTACCAGTGCTTGACTACTGATACCGCACAACATCAAAAGCGCTATTTTATAAATCTTCAACATAACATCATCTTATGCTTATCAAAGCTTTCTAATGTTATTTCCTATGTCCTAACTCGAGCAGAAACGAAGTGTTGAAATGCTTATTCTAATACGATGATCTCAATTCTTCTGTTTAGTTCTCTACCCATCTCTTCATCGTCGTTTGAAGCAAGAGGTTTTGTTTCTCCGTAACCTTTAGGTTTTATTCTGTATCTGCTAATTCCTTTGTCTGTGAGCCAATAAGCAACTTTCTTAGCTCTGGCCAGTGATAATTTCATGTTTGAATCATGACTACCAACATTATCTGTATGTCCGCCAATTTCAATTTTTAGGCTAGGGTAGTCCTTCATCACCTTATACAGATCATTTAGAGCTTGCTCCGAACCTTCTTTAATTGTTGATTGACCGAAATCAAAATAGATATTTCTTGTTACAGCTTTATTACCGGCTCTAAACTTGTTTCCAAGGAATGAAATCTCTGTAAGCTCTTCCTTAAATTCAATTACCTCATCTCTCTCAGCATCTATCTGCTCAATTTCGGCAACCGTCAGACCAGTTACAATAAAGTCTTTCTTCAACTCCATTGATTGCCCCCCTGTTGCATGAACTTCATAAGTGTCGTTATGAACAACCTTGCCATCTTCAATGATTTCTACACGGAAAGTTTCATCAGAGATAATTTCAGTGTCGTAGTTTCCATCCTCATCAGTGTAAGCAACAAAAGCCTCATCATCATACTCGGATGGGTGGAATTTAATTTCAGTTCCTTCAAGTAGAGGTTTGTTAGTAGCCTTATCTAAGATTTTACCAGCAATTGTGACCTTACTAATCTCCCAGAAGAAGTATATATCGTGCTCTCCTAATGAATTATAACGGTCTGAAGAAAAGTAACCAGATCTCACATCATCATTCATTTTGAAATTTACTTCGTCATCAGGAGTGTTGATTGGGAACCCCATATTTTCTGGTTCAGACCAGGTGCCAGTTGACTCATCATAATTAGTCTTAAAGATATCGTACTTACCCAGTGTATTGTGACCATTGGAAGCAAAGTACAATGTTTTACCATCTGGTGTCAGATACGGGCTGTCTTCATCAAACTCAGAGTTAATAACATCGTCCATAGGAACTGGCTTTGACCATTCCCCAGATACTGGATCTTTGAATGACTGATAAAGTTCTAACCCTTTAGTCCTACCATCTTTATCAGATGCAAATATTACTCTGTCTTCATCTTGTGAGATGAAAAAGTGAGCTTCCAGGTGAGTATTAGTAATCTTACTGTCAAATTCCGCAGGAGGACTCCATCTGCCAGATCCTGTTGGTTCACTGTAATATAGATCACCACCTTTTACATTTCTGTACATAAAGAGTTTGCCATCGGTGTTTACCGCTTCAATGTTTGCTTGTTTCCTAGGAAACTCACCAAGAACATTGACTTGAGTGGGCTCTGACCATCTATCTCCCGTTTTAATGGAGTGATATACATGGAATTTTTCATCTTTCCCTTTTCCGTCAGATCTTCTATTTGAAGTGAATAGAAGCTCATTTGTTTCCTCAAAGAAAACTGGACTTAACTCTGCGTAAGGTGAGTTCACGTCGCTACCCAAAGGGTGAATTTCATACTCATCAGGAATATCAAAGAATTCTTTCGATCTAATTGCCCAATCTCTAAAGCGGTCTGTTTCAGCCAAAATTTCAGGACTTTTGTACGCTTTAATGTTTAAGAATTTGTCGAAAGAGGCAATGGCTTCTTCAAACATGTACTTGCGCATGTATATTCTTCCCAACCAGTAATAGAAGAATTTATCTGATCTACCTCTGGTTTTTTCGTATGCAAGTACCAAATCAAGAGGCTTCTCCCTGTAATAGGTGAGTAAAGAACATATCTCAACTTTGTACTTTGCTAAGTTATTGTTCTTGTCTTTTTGTAAGATTTTTTCAAATAAAGGAAGCGCACTTTTAAAGTCTTCCTGATAAAAAAATGTCTCTGCCTCAACTTCCAGTTTGTTGATATTCTGTCCAAAGACGTTACCAAATACTAGGAATAGGCAAACGCCAAAAACGATTTTTAGAGTAATTTTCTTTTCCATACCACAATTGCTACACAGTAAGTATATGCTTAAAAATTGAATTATTCAAGTATTTAAGGGGCAAATACGTACCCCAATAGTTGCTAATCTCTAGCCAAACAAGGTGTAATTACCATGTTGGTCTGAGGGTGGCTGGTGCGTGATGAGCGTTTGGTTGTCTATATCTGTCTTCGCTATTAACGGAGACACTGTATGCGAAACTAATGAAATATTGGAATTTTCCTTGATAACTTCAGCCAATTTTTCTTGATTAGAATCTGGAGATAACCAGATTGATTGGTCAGTATTACCTAGGATATGAGGCATCTCGATTTCACTGTCATTGCCAGGAATACTTGTTACCATATTGAAAATATGATAATTATTTCCATCAAAATCCGAATACTCCTCCCAGATCCCGGCTACCGCCATAACCTCCTTTGATTCAGGAGTGTAGTAGTATGGAACTGACGTTTTTTTGCCGACTTTTCTCCATAAGTAAAATCCAGTCATAGGAACAATACACCGTGATTTAAGAACAGAATTTTTATAGCTTGCTTTCTTAAATAATTGATCTCCAGGTACATTGAAGAACTTTTGACTTAATTTCTTTTGATTACTCCACTCAGGAGTTTGCCCCCAAAAGAAGTAAGATAATCCGTCTGGGTTCTCGTTTGTAATAACAGGTAAGAGTTTAGTGGGGAAGGCGTTAAATGTGGAATCAAGTACGTTTTCGGAGTTGAGTTTGAACCTTTGGTTAAGAGTATCAGAATCTGTGGCTATGACGTATCTATCAATCATTTCAAGAAATCAATTAGATGTTTTTCAGACCAGTAAAACTCATCGTTACCAAATGTTGGATAGCCACAATGGCCTCCTTGATCAGTAAGTTCCATCGTAACATATTGATTGTCCTTGAATTTTGTTCCATCAAGGCACTGGGCTGGCAGCAATGGATCATTCAATGCATTGACGATTCGAGTTTCAATTTCAATGTTCTGTACGTAGTTGATTGCACTGCATTGTATGTAATATTCCTCAGCATCCTGAAAACCATGCAATGGAGCGGTATATCGTTCATCGAAATCATACAATGTTTTGATTTGCTTTAGCGGTGTAGCTGAGATCTCTTCAGGCATTAGTTTACTCTTAATCTGTACCTTCTTACTCATAGATTTTAAAAACCTTCTTGAATAAAGAGTATTGGATAATCGATTTATATGCAGGGAACCTGCTTTCAGGTCTATTGGTACAGAATAAACCATTGCTTTTTTAATGGAACTGGATTTTGTGGAGGTTTCTTCACCAAGGTATTTAAGGGTCAGATTACCACCTAAACTAAAGCCGACCAGCATAATTTCAGAATAATCATTGGCTGCCTCCGCCCATTTAATTATTGTGTCTAAATCATCAGTTGCACCGCTGTGATAAAACCTGGCCTTCTTATTGATTTCCCCACTGCACCCACGGTAATTCCAGGCAATTACATCAAAGCCATTATCAACGCAAATCTTAACCGCACCTTGGATATATGGTCTGTCGGAACTGCCTTCCAGTCCGTGAGAAATTATTACCAATCGACTATTTTGATTCTTCCAATAATCAAGATCCAGAAAATCTTCATCATCTGTGTTTACTCTGAATCTACTGAATTGATGTGGGTTCTTAAATTTTCTTAGAATTCCAGGATAAATGGTTTGTAAATGTCCTTCAAAAAGCCACTTTGGGGGTACATATGAATCATTGAATTCTAAAGGCATTGATTAATTTCCATTTTTCTATGTAATGCTATCGTTTTATTGCAATTATTCCAATTAATTCAATGTTCTATTGTTGGTTTATATAGACCTCTGGGTTAAATTTGACCAAAATCCTAATTAATCGTAATACTAATTTGAATGGCTGAAGTGATTAGAATGCCAAAGATGAGTGACACTATGGAAGAAGGTGTTATAGCATCATGGCTTAAAAAAGAAGGAGATTCCGTTTCATCCGGTGATATCCTTGCGGAAGTAGAGACAGATAAGGCGACAATGGAACTTGAATCTTACGAAGATGGTACATTGTTATATATAGGAGTAAAAGAAAAAGAAGCTGCCCCTGTAGATGGTATTATTGCTATCATCGGTGAAAAGGGTGAGAATATAGATTCTTTGATTGCAGGCATAGGTTCAGAAGGAACTGCACCAGCAGCAGAGGCACCAGCTACAAGTGCCAGCACTGCTGATACCGGTTCTGGTGAAGCTATTGATACCTCAGGAATTAATGCCGAGGTGATCACAATGCCAAAGATGAGTGATACCATGGAAGAAGGTGTTATTGCTTCCTGGCTGACCAAAGTTGGAGATACTGTTAGTTCAGGAGATATCCTTGCTGAAGTTGAAACTGACAAAGCAACAATGGAGCTTGAATCATATAACGATGGAGTTCTTTTGTATATCGCAAAAAAAGCTGGTGAAAGTGTGCCAGTGGATGGAATCATTGCAATCATCGGTGAAAAAGGTGCGGATTTTGAGACATTAATTAAAGCTCATGAAGCTGGAGCTTCAGCTACACCGGTTGTAGAAAGTCCGGCTCCCGTTCAGGAAACTGCAGCACCGGTTGCTTCGGCACCAGTTGTTCAACAAAGTGCTACACCAGCAGTTACTGCTTCGCCTGCTACAAATTCCAACGGAAGAATACTTGCATCTCCTTTAGCAAAGAAACTTGCTGCAGAAAAGGGATATGATATTGCTTCTATTCCTGGAACTGGTGAGGGAGGTCGAATTGTAAAAAGAGATGTGGAGAGTTTTGTTCCTTCAGCGGCACCAGCAACTCAAGAAGGCTCGGCTCCTGGAGTAGTTTTACCTCAGGTTGTTGGAGAGGAGAGGTCACAAGATGTTGCAATCTCTCAAATGAGAAAAACTATAGCGAAGCGTTTGTCTGAGAGTAAATTCAGTGCTCCTCATTTCTATGTGACCATGGAAATAAACATGGACAAGGCAATAGAGGCAAGAAAGAGTTTAAATGAAATTTCTCCAGTAAAAATATCTTTCAACGATATGGTTGTTAAGGCTGCTGCTGCCGCTTTAAGACAAAACCTGGATATTAATGTATCGTGGAGAGGAGATAAAATTGTAAAACACGATCATATCAATATTGGTATTGCTGTAGCAATTCCTGATGGTTTGGTTGTACCGGTAGTGAGGTTTGCGGACAATAAGTCATTATCACATATATCTTCTGAAATAAAAGATTTCGGACAGAAGGCGAAAGATAAAAAACTGCAACCATCGGATTGGGAAGGTGGAACGTTTTCAATATCTAATCTTGGAATGTTTGGTGTTGAAGAATTTACAGCGATTATCAACCCACCTGAGGCATGTATTCTTGCGGTGGGTGGTATTAAGCAAACTGCAGTTGTAAAAGATGGACAACTTGTTCCGGGTAATGTTATGAAAGTAACGTTATCAAGTGATCACCGTGCAGTAGATGGAGCTAGTGCTGCAGCATTCCTTAAGACATTAAAGTCGCTATTGGAAGATCCGGTTAGAATTTTAATTTAAGAGATCATTAAAAAAGAAATGAATCCCGGCTATATGTCGGGATTTTTTATTTGTACTGACATATTGTCCCGGTTTGTATGTTTGGAACAAAGATTGATTGTATCGTTTCCATTAGATATAAATGAGATATGACTAAGATAAAATCAACTACTGTATGTGCAGTAGTACATAATGGGCAAGTAGCAATAGGAGCAGATGGTCAGGCGACCATGGGAAATACCGTTGCTAAAAGTAACGTTAAGAAAATAAGAAAACTGCAAGATGGGAAAATAGTCACTGGTTTTGCAGGATCTACAGCGGATGCATTCACTTTGCTTGAAAGGTTCGATGAAAAGTTGAGCACTTATGGTGCGAACATGAAAAGAGCTGCAATAGAATTGGCGAAAGATTGGAGAATGGACCGTTATTTAAGGAAGTTGGAAGCTATGTTAATAGTTGCCAATAAAGAAGAGGTTCTTATCGTTTCAGGTACAGGGGATGTGCTTGAACCGGATAATGGAATAGCAACAATTGGTTCTGGAAGTATGTATGCTCAGTCAGCTGCAATTGCGCTAAAAAAGCATGCAGAAAACCTTACTGCTGAGGATATCGTTCGGGAGAGCTTAAATATTGCAGCAGATATTTGTATTTACACGAATCATAACCTTGTAATCGAAACAATAGATTAATGAGTGCAGTAATTTATCACAACCCACGATGCGGAAAGAGTAGAGAAACTCTAAAATTGCTTAATGAAAGAGGGGAGAATGTGCAGGTAGTCGAGTATCTGAAATATTGTCCATCTTTTGAGGAATTGAAGAAAATTATAGACAAGATCGGTATAAAGCCCTTAGAAATGATCAGAAAAGGGGAGAAAGTTTTTAAAGAGCAATATAAAGGTAAGGACCTTTCAGATGACGAGTGGATTCAGGCAATGATAGACAACCCAATTCTCATAGAAAGACCAATTGTTGTAAAAGGAAACAAGGCGGCTGTTGGAAGGCCTGCAGAAAATGTATTGCAGATACTGTAACTAAAAGGAGGTTGAGGGTAAGATGGATAAGCCAATTGTAACTGTGTTTTTGCTGAACTATAAACGAGAGGAAAACCTTACCAAAATAATATCATCGTTGAGATCACAAACTGTTGCCTGCAAGATTTTTGTTTGGAATAATAATCAGAGGGCTTATCAAAATGATGACGTAGATCTAATTATCAATTCAAGTCAAAACCTCAAATGTTGGCCAAGATGGAGTATGTCAGCTTATACAGATACTCCATACATTATGTCGCATGACGATGATTTTATGCTTGATTCTCCGGATTGTCTTAGTCTGTTGATTGAAGCCCTGGAGAGTAATTACATTCCTGGTCGGGCTGTTGGTTTTGCGGGTGTTAGGCTTGGCTCAGATCTAAGTTTTTTTCCTTCCGATTTTCAAAAAAAACTACGCAAGTTCAAGATTCATCAGGGTGCGAAACATATTACTAATCCAGGTAAGGATAAAACAGTAGATGTGATAAAAGGACGTTTGATTTTATGCAGACGATCGGACTTAAATACCTTGCCCACTTATGCAGATGAAGCAGAGGACATGGATGATATATTTGTAAGCAGCTTTCTTTCCAAGGGTCAACTTAAACATCATTTAGTGACCAGTGCCTTAAAAGGTAAAGTAAAGGAGTTAGAGATTGGAGAGGGTAAAATGGCATTTTCAAGGATGGAAAATTGGGAGGATTTAAGATCTAAAGTGGCTCGTAAGCTCTTCAGCCATCCAGACAAATCATAGTACAGAAAGCGGTGACCTGAAAAAAAAGGGCATACAAATACTAAATTTGTATGCCCTTTTTAATGATATATGTTTATTTCTTAAACCCCTTCTACTAAAATAACCTTACCAGGATTGTTGAATTTTACAATGCCATTTTCAACAATAGATTCTTGATTAGAGTAGAAATCTTTAACCGTACTTCCGTCAGGAAAGATACTAGCAACATTAACCACGCCTGACTCATTTTCAATGGATACAACTACTGCATCATTGTAGCTACCGTCTTTGAAAGATCTGGAAAACGTATATGGAGTATCCGTAATTTTGTTATGTACCCCAGCTCCAAGTGAAGGATGGCTAATTTTGAAATTGCCAAGTTTACTCCAGTGATCGTAAAGTAGTTTTGTCGAATCATCATTCGCTAAATCTTCCCAATTCATAAATGATCGTAAGGTAGCATCACCTTCCGTTCCTGGGATATCCAAAGATCTTCCTGTTTCATCACCGTAGTAAACTTGAGAAGCTCCAGGGGCAAGCATAATCTTGTTTGCTGACTCAAAGGTTCTCTTTCTCTGTTTATCAAACGGAGAACCATCATCGTGAGATGATATGTAATTAATGATTCCGAAATCTTTCAATTCCTCACCATTCATAATTTCATCATATTGGCTGTAAATCTCTTCGTAATCTTTATTAGCATCAGATCTAAATGAGAAGTTTATGAGACTCTTAAATCCATTTTGAAAGAAGTTTACTGTACTGTCACCTCCCATTGGAAATTGTTGACCGTGATTTAAGCTATATCCGTATACTTCACCCATCATAAAGAAATCTGTATCATCCAATACCTGATCAGGGTTGTTTTTCTTCCATTCTGCAAAGGCAAGTTGAGCTTCTTTATAAAGTTCTAACCAAATCCCGATTTCAGTATGTTTAGCTGTATCCACACGATATCCATCAATTCCAAGGTCTCTTACATAATCTGTAAGCCATTTCATAATGTAAAATCTTGGAGCTTTTGGGTATCCGGTTCGATTGAAGAACTCATCCAGTTCTGCTAATTCTTTCTCATATCTTCCTTCATTCTTCCATTTTGTTACCAGCTGCTCTGGTAGTTCAACATTTTCATTGCTTTCTGTTTTAATGTCCGGAAGATTATCAACTAATGTGCAAGTAACTGTTGTTTCAAAATCCTGATAAGTACAAGTAGGCTCAGTTCTTACCCATTCCTCTGGCCAAACTTTATCCTCTTGTGTCACTGGTCCGGTATGATTAATTACAACATCCATAAGGATTCGTATGCCTTTACTATGAGCTAGGTCAACAAGCTTTTTATACTCCTCAATTGTACCAAAATTAGGATCTAAAGTTGTCCAGTCACTAATCCAGTATCCATGGAAAGCATATGTCTTTCCTGTTCCTTCGTCTGTATAACCATGAACTTGCTCAAAAGGAGGAGTCATCCAAATCGCATTTATACCAAGGTCTGTAAAATAACCTTCTTCTAATTTTTTAGTGATTCCAGCTATATCACCACCCATGAAACTCCTCAAAACGGCACCATCAGGTTTTCGATCAAATTGCTGATCATTTGCAGGATCACCATTATTAAAACGATCAGTTAGCATGAAATAAATATTAGCATTTTCCCAAAGAAAGGGAGTAGTGATAGTTTCTATGGTTTCAGATGTTTTTTGCTGGGGAGGATTGCATGCAAAAGGTAAGATTAGCACAGCAGCAATCAATAATTTTAACTTCATTTTAATCAACATTTTAAAATTCCCGAAATAATCACATTACATCGATTATTCCTGTTCTTTATTTTCAAAGCTTAAAGTACTTAAAAAATCTAAGATCATCTGCATAATATTTGATTAGCTATATAAGATTTGAAACTGAAAACGTTCTCAATTACAATATTTTACTTCAGTAGATAAAATAGGACATTTTCTCAGGCAACCATTATTGTAGAGGGGGTGTATTTAGTGTGTAAGGACGTTTTATAGTATATTAAGTGTTTTAAAAATAAAGTGTTTATGCAGGGAATAAGAGCTTCTATCTCAATCATGCTATGGATTATGTTCTCCCCACATCTGGTTTCTTCTCAGGATCCGGTACCTCTATCAGGTACTATTAACTCAGAGTTGGTAGAGTATGCACCTTCAATAAGTGCTGATGGAAGTACGCTGGTATTTCAATCGAACCGAGATGGTAGATACAAACTTTACACTTCTGTCAAAGACGGAAATGGTAACTGGACAAACCCCAAACCTATTTCTGAGGTAAATGGTTTTGGAAAAGAAAATGATTTGATAGGTGGGCCAAGTATTTCCTATGATGGAAATGAAATATACTTCTTTGCCACTTTTGGAGCAGGAGCTGAGGATTTGTACCGAACTGTGAAAGAAGGAAATGCCTGGAGTGATCCGATCAAACTTGGAGATCAAATCAATAGTGATGCGTATGAGGGATTTCCAAGCATTTCTCCTGATGGTAAGAGATTGTACTTCATGCGATTTGCTGAAAAGCAGGTTTATGAACATAAATTTTGCTATCAGATATTCATGTCAGAAAAGAATTCAGATGGAGTTTGGCAAAAGGCTGTACCACTACCAAGACCAATAAATCGCGGCTGTGAAAAGTGTCCAAGAATAATGTCAGATAATGAAACTTTAATTTATTCTGCGGTCAGGGGTGAGTCTACAAAAAAAAGTAATTATGACTTTTTTCAATCGAGATTACTCCCTGATGGAAGATGGAGTAGGCCAGTACCATTGGCTTTTATTAACTCTCCAAATGATGATATTTTTGGAAGTGTTCCCAGTCAGGGAGATGTGATTTTCCTTAATGTCAATAAAGGAAATGAAAATCAAGATATTTACACGGTTCCAATTCCTCAAAACCTGAGACCTAGGACTGTAATCAATGTTACCGGTAAGGTGACTGAAAAAGAAACTGGCAATCCGCTGGAAGCTTCATTAATTATCCTAAAAGATGGAGATACTTTAAATACCGGAGGATTGAAAAGTAATCCATTTGATGGTAACTATACTGTTATTCTGACAGAGGGACATGTGTATGATTTCATCGCGATTGCCCCTGGATATACTGCAGAAAGACATCATTACGATCTGAAGGAGATTGATAAATATAGAATCGAGAAAAGAGATATTCAACTTGAAAAGTACACTGGCACAATAGAGTTGTCCTTTTACAATTCTAACACTGATGAAAGTATTGAGGCTTTCGTAGAAGTGAATGGGAAAGCTTTGACTAAGACTGATTCAAATACTTATGTATGCAAGGTCGATTATGGTAAGACTTATAAGATAACAGCTACTAATCCAAAGTTTAATGGATATTCAGAGACCATAAACATAACTGGTCTGCAGTTCGAAAATGTATTTAAGAAAAGAGTTGGACTGGAACCATCAAAACCAATTTTGGAAATGGTAGTGACTGATCAGGAGACTAAAAAGCCGTTGGTAGCTAAACTGTTGTTATTTGATGACAAGGCTAAAAAGATGTTGTTTAATGGTGATTTGGCGAATGGTAAATATCTTGGCGATCTTAATTTTAATAGACGATTTCTTTATCGCGTGACTTGTGAGGGGTTTTTCTACAAACAAGGAATTATAGATCTGTCAGGTGTTGAGATAGGGGAGAACCTTAAAGAATATATTGAGCTGGCTCCACTCAAAGTAGGCTCAAAGCTAATTCTGAATAACATCACTTTTGAATTTGGATCATCAGAATTAACACCTGCATCAAAAGTAGAATTGAACAATGTATACTACATCCTTTCAAAGCACACAGAAATAGTTCTTGAAATTGCTGCGCATACTGATAATGTAGGGTCTCATAATGACAATGTCGCATTATCTGAAGAAAGAGCACATGCTGTCAGAGATTATCTTACCTCGAAAGGAATTTCGGAAGAGCTTTTGTCTTATCATGGATATGGCGAGTCTCAACCTTTAGTTGCCAATAATACAGAAGAAAACAGAGCCAAAAACAGGAGGGTAGAATTTATCGTGAAGGAAGTCCGTAATTAAGATAATAGAGTAGTTGGTGAATATACCATCCTCTGTTGAAACATTCCTCTTGGTAATTAAACCAGTAGAAAAAGCATTTTTGTTTGGTAATGGTGAAACAAGTGCAGTATACCCCACTCCTTGTTAAAGCTGTATTTCTTTACATAGCGAGTCATGCAGTATAACCATTAACGCGCTGGCTGTAAATAAGGGGTCAGGTTATTCCTGGCTCCCTCCTTACAAAAAAAGCTCCGCTTATAAGTATAAACGGAGCTTTATGAAGTCTTATGTCAGAATTTACTCTGAGCCTTTTCTTTTAGGTCTTTGTCGAGCAGCATCCACAGAGAAATTAGATTCAGCACTTGATCCTCCCAGGTCTATTTTTAATGTATACTTACCAGGCTGAATGTAGTATTTGCCGTTATCAGCTTTTTCCATTCCTTCAGTTTTTGCTGATTCTGAAATACTCAAGTCATAAGAGATGTAATTTAGCCCCTTAGTCATTGAAATATCAAATGATTGTACTTCTGTGCCGTCCTCATTAACTATGTTTACTTTTCCATCTCCTGAATTACTTGAGAAAACAGGAATATCAATTTCAGTTTTCCCAGAATCCCACCATTTACTCCAAACTCTACCCCAGTATTCGCTATAGGTGATTTTTTCTAATGGGAATATATGAAGTGATTTAGCCATTAGGTCTGAATTCATTTGCTGAAGGTGTTCAACATTTGCAATGTAAATGGACCTTCCGTGAGTACCTACAACCAGGTCTTTATCTCTTGGATGAATTACAAGATCATGCACAGGAGTTGCTGGTATTCCACCTTCCATAGCCATAAAGCTTGTTCCTCTGTCAACAGAAACATAAACTCCATGATCAGTTCCTACATATAATATGTTTTCATTGGCAGGATCTTCCTTTATAACATTGACAGGTTCAGCCGGTAGGTCTGTTCCTATTTTTTTCCATGAACTTCCATTATTCTCTGACACATAAACCATCGATTCGAAGTTATCCCATCTGTAACCATTCAATGAGACATATACTCTACCTTCTTTATGATTGGATGCCTCAACTCGGCTTACCCACATATCTTGAGGAAGTGTGTTGGAAACTTTGGTGAAGCTGTTTCCACCATCTTTAGAAACATGGACCAAACCATCATCTGAACCAACATAAATAAGACCAAACTTCAATGGTGATTCATCAATGCTGGTAAGTGTACCATAACTTACGTTACCTTTTCTTCCGCCTTTGGTTAGATCACCAGACAATGTTTCAAACTCATCTCCCTGATTCATTGATCGGTGGAATTTGTTTGATCCCATATAAAGGATATCCTGATTGTGGACACTTAAGTGAACCGGGCTTTGCCAGTTCCATCTCAAAGGCCTTTCTCCTAACTCATGTTTTGGAGTAATGTATTTACTTTGTCCAGTAGTTGCATCAACTCTGCTATAATTTCCAAATTGATATCCGGTGTAAACTGTATTGTTATCTCTGGTGTCAATAACAACTTGCATTCCGTCACCACCCATTAATCGCTTATAAGGATATTCTCCATTACTATACCAGCCAGGACTGTACTCATATGTACTTGGTCCTTTCCACACTCCATTGTCTTGCAATCCGCCATATACATTATATGGTTTCGCCATGTCTACATTGACTGTGTAGAACTGACCAACAGAAAGGTTATTGGTATGAATCCAGCTTTCGCCATTATCATAGGAGATATTTACTCCTCCATCGTTACCTAATATTAAATGGCCACTTTTATTTGGGTTTACCCACAGAGCGTGGTGGTCTGCGTGTACATTGTCTCCATTGATTGGGCTCCAGGTCTTTCCACCGTCTTCTGATTTAATAATTGGAACTCCATATGTATAGATCATATCAGGATTCTGCGCATCTACTCTTATTTGTCCAAAGTAATATCCATAAGAGTAATAAACGTCATCCAAATACTTCTCATGAGTTTTGGTCCATGTTTTACCTGAATCCGTGGATTTGTAAACTTCCGCACCTTTTACTGGGGTATCGAATAATAATGAATTGGCATCTTCCAGATATTCAACAAGAGCCATTGGTTTTAAGCTTCCGGATTTCACTTTTGCCTTGATGTCAACTGCATTGTATTTACCAGGAAATCTATTGTTGTCAAGAAAGTCGTTGATTTCATTATTTGATAAAGCAAGGAAATCATCATTGCTCATGCCTCTGATATCTTCCTTTGTTAATCCTGACTTTTCATCGTCATTATCTTTTTCTCTCCTCTCCTGATTATCATGCACAGCATAGAGAATATTTGGAGAGCTTGGTGAAATAGCCAATCCTATTCTACCTACCCCATTACTATAAGGGAATCCGCTTGCAGATCCATTTAACTTAGACCAAGTTGATCCTCCATCTGTAGATCCATAAATTCCAGACCCAGAGCCTGCTCCGTTAAAATTCCAAGCTTTACGATCTTTTTGCCAGGTGGATGCCCAGAGGTTGTTCGGGTTAGAAGGATCAATGATTAAATCCACTGCTCCAGATTCGTTATCAACGAATAATGTTTTCTTCCAGGTATTTCCACCATCTTCAGTTTTGAATACTCCTCTTTCATTATTTGGTGTATAGAGGTGGCCTAAGGCAGCTACCCACATCGTCCCAGATTCAGTTGGGTGAAGGATGATTCTTGAGATGTGGTGAGAGTCTTTTAGACCTATATTCTTCCAGGTTTTTCCTCCATCAGATGAACTGAATACTCCAAACCCTGAATAAGAAGATCGACTTGAGTTATTCTCACCAGTTCCAACATATAGTACATTATTAGTCCAGTCTACAGCAATGTCTCCTATGGTCATTACTATTTCACTATCGAAAAGAGGTTCATATGAGGCTCCTTCATTTTTAGTTTCCCATAACCCACCGGAAGCAAATGCCACATAGAAATGCGCAGGGTCATTTGGATCAACTGCCAAATCAACTACACGACCACTCATGACAGTAGGTCCAACTGATCTAAAAGGTATGTTGCTTACTAATGAGTTTTCTAATAATGTTTGTCTCTTTTTGAATCCATCTTCTCTCACTGTTGCGGAAGTGGAAACAGGAGAAGAATCTTTCGATTTCTTAGATTTTCGCTGTGCGTTTGCTGAACCCAGTATAATGAGTGCAGGTAGGATTAGTGTTAGAACTCTTTTCATTTCAGGTAAAATAAGATTTAGGGCCAATATAATGCAATTGATGATTAACGGTTTTATAAATGTTATGTGTGGAGTATTTCTTACATAAATGAACATTTTGCAAAACGCACCCGTAACATCTCAATTTTTTTTGAAAAATTTTCAATTTTTTTCTCCAATAGGATATGTGGTGAGGTCTTGAATATTTACAACTTCCAAAATATTTTATTGTGACGAACGGGAAGAGAGAAGAATAATGTTTTGAAAATGAAAAGAAGAGGTTACCGATAATTTTAGTGTCAGTAAACGGACAGTTTTTATTTTAAAATTAAAAAATATACTTTGCGGCGTTCTTAGGAACCAAAATATTGTTAACCAAACCTATTTAATATGAAGAAGATTCTACTGGCTCTTTGCCTGGTAGCAGTATGTTCTATCAGTTCTTATGCCCAACATTTACACAAAAGGGCATGCGCAGCAGACGAAGTTTATCAGCTGCAAAACAAAAATCCAAAAACAAATACATTAAGAAAACAAATCGAAGAACGCACTAAGCAGTTCATGGAACGTGGCGGTGTATCATCGAGATCTGGTGTATTGACTATTCCAGTTTATGTACACGTCATTTACAATACTAGTCAGCAAAACATTAGCGATGCTCAGATTCAGTCTCAGATTGATGTGATCAATGAGGACTTCAGAGCTATTAATAGTGACATTGGAGGAGTTCCTTCAGAATTCACTGCGTCTGACTTTGAAATTGAGTTTACTTTAACTCAGATCACAAGAAAATCCAGTTCAAGAACTTCTTGGGGGACTAATGATGACATGAAAAAGTCATCTCAAGGTGGTGTTGACCCAATTACCCCTGATACTCACTTAAACATGTGGGTTTGTAACATTGGTGGAGGTATCCTAGGGTACGCACAGTTCCCAGGTGGACCTGCATCTACTGATGGTGTTGTAATGAGCCCTCAGTACTTTGGTAGCTCTGATAAAGGTTCTGGATTTTATCTTTCAGCTCCATTCGACAAAGGAAGAACAACAACTCACGAAATCGGTCACTACCTAAACCTTAGACACATCTGGGGAGACGGAAATTGTAATGCTGATGATTTTGTTGCTGATACTCCTACAGCAGGTGGTGCAAACTATGGTTGCCCGTCTTATCCTTCAAAATCTTGTAATAGCAATGGTGGTTACACAAGTGATCAGTTCATGAATTACATGGATTATGTGGATGATGCATGTATGTTTATGTTTACTCCGGGTCAGAGAGCTAGAGTAGATGCAATCTTTGAGCCAGGAGGAGCTAGAGAAAATTTAGGTACAATTGGTGGTGGATGTACAATTGGTACTCCTAGCGGATTGTCTGCTTCTAATGTTCAGGACAATAGCTTCAGCTTAAGCTGGAATTCTGTTTCTGGTGCGGCTTCTTATGATGTGAGCATTGATGGATCAGTTTCAAATACTACCAGTACTTCTGTGAATGTTACTGGATTAGATGCCGGAACTACTTACTCAGTTCAGGTTAGAGCAAATTGTGCTTCTGGAAGCGGATCTTACTCTTCTGCAATCAGTGTAACTACTACTGGTAGCAACTGTAAAACTGGAGCAAACCTTAATTTAGTAACAGACAACTACGGTTCTGAAACAAGCTGGACGCTAACTAGAAATGGTTCTCAGGTAGCTAGTGGATCAGGATATGCTAACAATACAACTTACAATATTGACCTTGATTACGGAGCTGGAAGCTACGTATTTACGATAAACGATTCTTACGGTGACGGTATTTGCTGTTCTTATGGAAATGGTTCATACACAATCACTGACAATGGAGGAAGCACAATCGCTTCTGGAGGAGCATTTACTTCTTCTGAGCAATCAAGCTGGTGTCTTGAAGGAGCAGCAGCAGATACTCAGGCACCTTCAACTCCATCAAATGTAACTGCTTCTAACGTTTCTCAAACTGGTGCAGACATTTCATGGTCAGCTTCTTCTGATAATGTAGGGGTAACTGGCTATGACGTTTATGTTGATGGATCATTAGATGGATCTACTTCTGCTACTTCGTACTCAGTTTCTGGTTTAACTGCTTCTACTTCATATTCAGTTTCTGTTAGAGCAAAAGATGCTGCTGGAAATGAGTCAGGTGCTGGTTCTGTAAGCTTCACTACTCAAGCATCAACTGGTGGAGGTGGATCAGAAACATTGATCGCAAGTACTTTCGAGAGTGGACTTGATGGATGGTTAGACGGAGGAAGTGACTGTTTCAGATACTCTGGATCAAGATCTTACGAAGGAAGCTATTCTATGAGATTAAGAGATAACTCAGGTACTGCTTCTGCAATGACTACTTCAAGCAGCTATGATGTAAGTGGATATAGCCAGATTGATATTGAATTCTATTTCTATCCAAATAGCATGGAAAATGGTGAGGATTTCTGGGTAAGATACTATGATGGATCTTCCTGGAGCACTGTTGCAGCTTATGCTAGTGGATCAGAATTCAACAATGGTTCATTCTACACAGCAACAGTAACATTAAACAGCAGCCAATATAACTTCCCAAGCAACGCCAGATTTAGATTCCAGTGTGATGCAAGTGCTAACCAGGATCAGGTTTATGTTGACCAGGTAACAATCACTGCTTCTAACGGATCAAGATCAGCTGGAAATACAATTACTTCTCTAGGAGCTCCATCAAATGTGGATCTTACAATGAGTGGTACTGAGATTGACGGAGTTCAGGTTTATCCTAGCCCAGCAAGCTCATTTACTAACATCGCTTTTGATGTTGATGAAGACACTGAAGTAACCCTTAATGTTTACAACATGGAGGGAAGAGTAATCAGAACAGCACAATTCGAAGCAACTGAAGGTTTATTCGAGTATGAGTTGGATCTGAACGGATTTGAGAGAGGACTTTACTTCATAGATCTTTCTACAAGCTATGGAAACGAATCTGCGAAATTGATTGTCAGATAAGAGAGTTTAGTACTGATCTATAACGATAGCTGCCCGAAAGGGCAGCTATTTTTTTTGTTACTCTTCGTGAAGAATATCTATAGGATTAACCCTGGCCATTTTTAAGCTTTCATAGGTCACGGATAATTGAACAACCAGGATTAATATCAGACTAGGCAATATAAAGTGCCACCATTCGATTGATGTTTGATATTTGAAGTTGACCAACCAAAAATTTATAAGGTAGTAGGCTATTGGAATCCCAGCTATTATTGCAATTATGACCTTTCTTGTGAACTGATTTGTAAATAGTAAAATGATCTGTTTCTTTTCAGCTCCCAGTGTTTTTCTAACACCAATCTCCTTTCTTTTGGACAAAGCAATGAATACTGAAAGGCCGAAAATCCCTAGGAAGTTGATAATGATACAAATCAATGCAACCGCATAAAAAATGGACTCAAAAAGGTTTTCATTTCTATATACTTCCTGAAGTCTCTGATCCATGAAATAAAAGTCAAATGCTTGCTCTGGGTAGATATTATTCCAAACGCTTTCAGCTTCCGCTATGATTGCTGACAAGTTGCCGTATGATTGAATTTCTTTGGTCCCAAATTGTATCGTTATAACACCAATATATGGGTTGTGATAAAAGATTTGTGGGATAATTTCTTTTCTCAAGGATTCGTGGTGGTAGTCTCTACAAACTCCTATTATTCGGAATGATTTGCCTGTTTTTTGATCAATTACATTTTGATTTAGTGCGGCAGAAGGTTCTGAAAAACCCAGCTCTTTTAAAGCGCTTTGATTGATGACTGCACTTTTTTGCACTCTACCAGAATCATCTCTGTAAAATTCTTCTCCAGCAATCATCTCTATTCCGTAGCACTTAAAATAATATTCATCGACTCCTACACTTTTGAGTCTTATGTTTTTTGAGTTTTCGGTCAGTTTATAATCGGTTGGAGCTCCTGGCCACCATAGGGGTACCGTTGAAGATGATGAGACATGATTGATGATTGCTTTACTTCTTAATTCTTGTTTTAGATTGGCTAATCGTCTGTGTTTACCGTCCCATCCATCTTTTGGTGCTTTCAGTATTAAGATATTATTTGAATCAAAGCCTAAGTCTTTATTCTTAATGAATTGCATTTGATCCGAGATAATGAATACACCTATTAGCATTACCACTGAAAAAACAAGTTGAATTGTAACTAACACATTTCGGAAGCTGCTAATATTTAACTTGTTGTGAACTTTACCTTTCATTAATCCAGAAATCGAAAGCCCGGATAGTCCTACAGGAGGAATGATACTAGATATTAGTGAACCGACAAAAAGGAAGATCAAAGGCCATATCAGAATTGGAGAATCAAAGTATAGTAGTGGTAGTAGTTCACCGTCTGTGATGTTATATAGAACTGGATATAGAAATACTATTAATAAATATGATCCGAAGAATGCTATGCAATAAAGTACAATAGCCTCAGATAAGAATTGATTAATAAAATGCCCATTGTTTGAGCCCATTACTTTACGAATGCCCAGTTCAAGGTTTCTTTTCATGGACTGAGAGATGCTTAGGTTTGAATAATTCATCCAGGTCATCAACATTAGTATGATGCCAATAATTATTAATCCGATTTGCCATTCTGACAGCTGGACTAAGTCTTCAAATGAGACTAAAGAAAGTTCAACGGTTTTCCCTTCATTTTGCATTCCTTCAAAAGAGTTGATGGCGGAACTCATTTTCGTCTCTAGCTCTTTTAGATCTACCTTATTATCAACAAATAGATAGCTTTTGAAAAAGGGATAATTCCAATCCTGACTACTAACTTCAAATTCTTTATTGGTCAGTGATTGAAGAGCATCAAATCTGAAAATTGAGCGTTTTGGGTAATCGGTAAATACTCCTGTAATTCGCCAATCAGTTTTTGATCCCCATCTTTTTTTGGATGTGATAGTCTTTCCAATGGGGTTTTCCTCACCGAAGTACTTTTTGGCAAATGAGCTGGATACAACCATTGTGTTTGGTTCTAACAATGCTGTAGAAGGATCTCCACCAACAAAGTCCAGTGTGATCATTTGTAAAAAATCTTGATCTACTTCGACAATTTTGTTTTCATTATACTTTTGAATTGTGCCATCTGGGCTTTTAGTTAAGAATAATGCTTCAGCAGTGGTGATATATCTCGACATACCTTTCACTTCAGCAAATTTTTCCTTCAATATTGGAGCTACTCCATTGAAAGTGCTTTTGTTGTGCTTGTTGGAGACCTCATTGGAATTGAGGGTCTGATGGATGGCGAATATTTGATCTTTGTTCTCCTGGAAGTTGTCGCGAGTTTGGTGGAAACCAATGTATTTGGATAACAGAAACACTGAAGTGATCCCTACTATCAAACCAAATATGTTGATGAATGACAAGGTCTTTTCTTTCCAAATTTTCCTAAGAGAAATTGTAAGGAAATGTCTAAACATACTGATTGTATTTTTATTGGTAATATTAATTGGGAGGCTAACAATTCCTGGTCTGAATAACCTGAATACATCTAATATCAGAAGCAATTTGGCGGGCTTATTCTTTTTCTGCCTATGATGAAAGTGCTCAACTAAATCTCCCTCAATATCATCAGCAAAATCTTTCTTGCAATACCATCGGAAGAATTTAATCGGCCATTTTGGAGGAGTAGATTTCATATTGCTATTCGTCTCTTAAGGCATTTACAGGATTAGTAAAAATCACTTTTAAGATCTGAGAAATAGATGTCGCCAGAGAAAGTAAAATCATTGTTGCAACAGCCATTGCAAAATACCACCACTTTAACTCAATTTGATAAGCGAAACCTTGCAGCCATTGTTTAATAAAGTAAAGAGAAGTGATCACTCCAACGATTATGGCAAATAGCAGAGGCTTAATAAAATTGCTTGTTAATGCTATAAACACTGCAACCGGTGTAGCTCCAAGAATTCTTCTGATACCCATTTCTTTTGCTCTTCTTTCTATGATGAAACTCACCAACCCAAATAGTCCAAGAATAGAAATCATGATAGCCAGAAAAGCTGCAAATTTAGCAAGCGTTGTTACTCTTTTCTCGGTTTCATACATCCGCATATGATCCTGATCAAGAAACGAGTACTCAAAAAGAAAGCCTGGATCAAAACTGGCGTATAGTTTATCTACTTCCCTAAGAGTCTCAGGTAGATTGTTAGCCTTGAGTTTTAAGGCTAATTTCATAGACCAGGATTCGTTTAGTAAGAAAAATGTGGGTTTAATTTTTTCATGTAATGATTGGAAATGGAAATCATTTGACACTCCAATAATCTCATATTCAGTTTCTCCAACTGTTATTTTTTCGCCTATTGGAGACTTAAAACCTAATAAATCTTTAGTTGCTTTATTGATTACAACCTTAGAGTTTTCATTTCCAAACTGCTTAGAAAAATAGCGACCTTCCAAAATCGGAATCTCAAGCAACTCCAACATATCGTAATTAACAAATCCCCACTCAAACCAGATTTGTTCGTCTGGATTCTTTCCAGTCCAGTTAATGTTAGCTCCTGATTTTTGTGCTCCAAATAAGGCATGAGAAATCCCTGATGCATAAGTGACACCTGGAAGTATTTTTGCCTCATTCAAAAATGCCTTCTGTTTTTCTCTGTTCAGTCCTCTGGTTTCAAAGTTTATTATGTATTCACTATTGTATCCCAGGCTTTTGTTTTGAATGAATTCCATTTGCTGATAAATAACTAATACAGATACAATCAGAATCAATGAAACAGCGAATTGAAACGCTACCAATCCATTCCTAATCCAAAGATCTTGGGAAGAAGTTTTGAAGTGGCCTTTCAGAATGTTCAATGGGTTGAACCTTGAAAGGTAGAAGGCCGGATAACTTCCGGAAACAAACCCTGTAAAAAAGATAATTGCCAGGAAAGCTAATATCAGTTGTATTGAGAAAGAGAGTTCAATGTGGTGACCAAACTCGTGTTTGAATTGAGGTAGTAAAAGGAATAGAAGCAATATGGCTGTAAGACCTGCGAATAGGCTGATTAAGCAAGCTTCGGTTAAAAACTGAGCGATTAACGCTTTCCTTCGAGCACCTAATACTTTCCTTATACCAATATCTTTAACTCTTAAACTTGCTCGTGCGGTAGATAAATTCATGAAATTGATACATGCGATGATCAATACCAAAACCCCAATAGCACCAAACAATTTCACCATTTGAATTCTACCACCAGATGGTTTACCTTCTGAATAAACATTATTCAAATAATAGTCACCATAATTAATTAGAAACGCAGGTTTTCCCTGATATTCTGGATAAGCCTTTTTAGTATAATCGGATATTTTCTGATTAACAGCAGCGATATTCGCTCCTTTTGAAAGTTTGATGAAAGTTCTGCCATTTGCATTTCCTCTATCAATTCTTGATTTGAATCTCTTCTCAAAAACCTGAAATGAAAGCACATAATCAAATTGAGATGAGGACGTTTTTGGTAAGTCTCTGTATACTCCTGACACCTCAACAGGCTCAACAAAACTGAACCATCTCCAATCAATAGATTTACCTACAACATTAGTCTTTCCAAACAATCTTAGCGCTGTGCTTTCAGAAAGTAAGATAGAGTTTGGTTTATCAAGAGCTTGTTCCTTATTACCATTAAGAAGGGGATAGGAAAACAGATTAAAGAAATCTTTACTTCCGAATTCACCTGTTACAGAATAAAAGCTTTCTCCGACTGCTAAGCTTGATTCTACTGGTCCCCAGGAGCTATTTACCATCATTTCAATCTCCGGAATCACTTCCTTTAATTCTTTTGCAAACCTTGGAGATGTATTTAGTAAAGTGGCCGCTTCACCGTTATTGATCAACCTGCAGATTCTTTCTCCGTCCTCATGAAATTGGTCCACCTTCATTTCATGATCAACCCACAGATAGATAAATAGCATGGTGAGTAATCCACCAATTAAACCGATATAATTGACAAAGAATGAAGTTTTGTGCCTTCCAAAACTACGAATGGAGGTTTTGATATGATGTTGAAGCATGCTGATGAAATTGTTGTTTTGAGTATTGACGGTAAATCCAATAATACCTGGCCGGAAGAGCTTAAGTACATCTAAGAATAAAAGGAGTTTAGCAGGCTTTTTGCGTTTCTCCCTTTTGTAGAATCCTTCCACCAGATCTCCCTCAATGTCTTCTACAGAGTCCTCCCGACAAAACCAACGGAAGAACATCAAAGGCCACTTGGGAGGCTTTTGACTCATATTTTAGCGAATTTCACTATGAAGTTTGGAATAGCTTCCCACAGTCCAAGGCGTTGTTCTTTCGTGTCTTGAAGTATGCTCTTTCCTTCTGCAGTTAAATGGTAGAATCTCTTTCGTTTACCTCCACGCACAGCAGTAGCTTCTCCAAGTTGAGATGTTAGGTAATTCTTCTTTTCCAAGCGTTTTAATACTGTTTGCATTGCACCGATGCTGACAGAACGATTCAGTCGATTTTCCATTTCTTCAATAATGGCAAAACCATAAGCCTCATCTTGCAGAATAGCAACAGTTAGCAAAACGATTTCCTCAAATTCACCTAGTTGACTTTTTCTCATAAATTTGATATTTGAGTCAAATGTAGTAATTAGATTTATATTTACCACTTTTGTAGTAAAAATAATTTCTAACAGAATCTTTAAAGGCCTTTATATTCTTAATTGCAGTATTTAAGCGAAACTAACCTCGTTTAACTCACAAAGGTCCTTGACAAGCGGAATCAATCTCTCAACAGTCACATGATCCATGATGATTACTTTATACCACTTGGCTGCATGGTGATTGTCAGGAACTAAGCCGTATTTCTTAGCTATTTCTTCATTTAGGAACTCTGATTTGATTGTGATGATGTTTGATGATTCGTTTCTGAAATACGAAATTCCTGCTTTGTCAAGTTGCTCAGCTAGCCAGTTAGTTCTTTTTAATAAGACAGCAATTTTCTCACACCAACCGTACCAACCGTAAGTCATTAAAATCATCCAGACTGCAATCGCATTGGCACCAGATCTGCTTCCGATTAGAGTGAAATCTTCACCTTCAACGTAGCTGGCTTCTTTGGTATTAGTGTGTTGGATTAATCCTTTTCTGGCAAGGAAAATGCCCGTACCATAAGGCGCCTGAACCATTTTATGAGCATCCAGAGTAACTGAATCTACATGTGGATTTGAGAAATCTAATTTGGATTCCACTCCGGTGAATGGATAAAAGAACCCTCCATACGCTCCGTCAATATGCAATTTGAATTCGCAGTTGTTGGATTTCAATGCAGTCAAATACGCTTCAACATTATCAACCGATCCAAACATGGTGGTCATCATGTTGGCTACTACTATGAAGTACTTTTTACCAGCTGCTAATTGTTGTTTGATTATTTCATCAAGGCTTACAGGGTCTAACGACCTATCGTTTTCATGAACATCAACTTTTCTGATGCCGATGCTCAGGACATTGGATGCTTTATCCATGGAGTAGTGACTGTCGGAAGAGCAGATGATTGTAATCTCTTCGTTTTTAGCTCCTTTTGTGTTGATGAAGTAATTTCTGTACATCCAGATAGCTTGCATATTGGCTTCAGTTCCGCCAGAAGCTACATATCCGTCAAATTCTCCTTTTTTACCTTTGAGAATGTGTTCGGAGCAAATTTCGATCAGTTCTTTTTCAATTTGATGTGTGCCATGAAAGAAGCTCTCTGATTTTCCTAATGTGTGGCAACCAATGTGATTTGGATTATTAATCAGAGAAGTAAGAAATGGAGCGTCTTGTAGAAATGGCGCATCCTGATAGAAAACCTTATCATCCAAATGAGAACCTGGGATTCCAAGGATGTTTTCTTCATAGAAATTGATGTTTTCAGCTAATGCGGAAAATACTCTTTTATTAATCTCTTTCTTCGTCAGTTTTGTCCATTTTTCCATACCAATCTTACTTTAAATCTTGAAATGAAATGATGCTACAAAATTAAGAAAGTGCCGATTGATTAGAGATTTTTCGATTTGATGGAATTCTTAAAATTTACCCTAATTGGTGAAATATAAAATTATTTAATCAAAATAAAGTCAATTTAACTTCTGATACATGATATATGCGTTAACAAAACCAAATTTGACATGTTGGCAAGCTTCTGGTATTTCTCCAATTATTTTGAATCCTAGCTTTTGCCATAGGTGAACTGCATTTTCATTACTCTTCAAGACAAAGTTGAATTGTATAGCGCTAAACCCAAGGTTGACTGCTTCAACTTTAGAGTGTTCACATAATTGTTTTCCAATTCCCCGTCCTCCAAAATCTTGTGATACGATATAGGCTGCATTAGCAATATGGTTTCCCTGATCGGGTTGATTTTCTACCAACCAATAGGTTCCAACAATTTGACCTTCCAATTCTGCTACATAAGTTTGTTTCTTAGGAGCTAACCAGTAATCCATGATTTTTTGTTCAGAGGAATCAGGGGAAAAGACATAGGTGTCTCCAGCTCTTATTACTGGCCTTATAATTTGCCAAAGGGCTTCACGATCCGTATTGGATGCATTTCTGATTACTAATTCACTCATATTGGTATCTTGGAACAGTAAATTGATGAAGTTTCATTATTCCTCAAACAATAAGTTGCGATTTGTCATTAGATTAAGTGACGAATAACATGAATTTATGCGGTCAGAACAGGAAGTTTTGCGTCAAATATAAAACACAAAAAAATACATAATGGTGCTTCAAAAATCTGTAGATTCTGCTTTAGAAGCGGTTTCAACCATCAAGTCAGATGATAATGTTTATATCCATACAGCGGGAGGAACTCCTCTGGCACTAGTTGAGGCCATGACCTCCAGAGCATCTGAGCTGAGAAATGTCAATATCTATCAAATGCACACAGAAGGACCAGCACCTTACACTGAAGAGCAGTACAAGGATAGTTTCACTACTAATGCTATGTTCATTGGAGGTAATGTCCGTAAAGCTGTAAATGAAGGTAATGCCAATTTTATTCCTTGTTTCCTAAGTGAGGTACCTATTATGCTAAGAAAAGGAATCATTCCGTGTGATGTAGCATTGATTCAAGTGTCTCCTCCGGATAGACATGGATATTGCTCATTGGGTGTGTCGATTGATGCTACGAAAGCCGCAATAGATGTTGCAACTACGGTGATTGCACAGGTTAATCCTCAGATGCCAAGGACTCATGGAGATGGACTCATACATATGAGCAACTTTACCAGGTGCGTTGAAATTGAAGCTCCTATTCCTGAATTAAAACCTCACACTTTATCTAGAGAAGAGGAGTTGATAGGACAACATGTGGCTAACATTATAGAAGACGGTGCTACTCTTCAAATGGGTATTGGAGCAATTCCAGATGCTGTCTTGAGCTGTTTGGGTAATCATAAGAATCTTGGAGTTCATACCGAAATGTTCTCTGATGGTGTATTGCCATTGGTTGAATCAGGTGTGATTAATAATAAAGAAAAACCATTTCATAAGGATGTCATTGTTTCTGGTTTCCTTCTCGGAACCCGAAAGCTGTATGATTTTGTGGATGATAATCCAGTGGTAAGAATGCTCGATATTCAATATGTAAATGACACAGCAGTAATTCGGAAAATGCCAAAAATGACAAGTATTAACAGTGCGATTGAAGTTGATTTGACTGGGCAGGTTTGTGCCGATTCTATTGGAACAAGAATGTACTCCGGAGTAGGAGGACAGATGGATTTTATTAGAGGTGCTTCTTTATCACAAGGTGGTAAGCCAATTATTGCCCTTACATCTACTACGAATAAGGGACTTTCAAAAATAAGCCCTGTCTTAAAAGAAGGAGCAGGAGTGGTGACAACAAGAGCTCACGTTCACTATGTAGCGACGGAATATGGAATTGCTGATCTTTATGGTAAAAGCCTTCGAGAACGTGCCAGAGAATTAATAAAAATCTCACATCCAGATCATCGCGAGGACCTTGAGAGAGCAGCTTTTGAGCGATTTAAGAAATTTTAATTTTTGTGAGTGAGGTTGTAAACACCTCCTTTAATTCTACGCCAAACCCCTCGGATACCAAACCAGTTTCGAGGGGAAAACCTTTGTGCAGAAATTCCACCAACAACAACTACCCCTCCTAATCCTCCAACTATATCTGGTTCCATGATGATATTAATATGTTGATTTTCGAGACCGACTTCAACCTCCTGTTCAATTAAGCCAATGAATGAGAACTGAATGATTGGGCTCTTGTTTACTTGACTTTTGGGAATCACCAAAATGAACTTACCATCTATATCAGTTACCGTTCCAATGGTTGTGCCCTTGAGTAGAACATTAATCCCAGGAAGAGTATTAAAATCAGGTTCTTTCACAGTACCAGTGATATAGATTTTATCGGTTTGGTCAGCTGATTGGTTAGGTCCAGCCTTGGTGATGTCCATTTGTTCCGTGTTAGGTTTTTGTTGAGCAGGTGATTTCTCTGGCATAATCAACGCTGTAACGGCTAAAAAAATTGGAATCAATGCCCATTTTCTTTTAGATTTTTTTTGGTGAATATCATAAGTGCCTAATTGTGAGGTTTTTAATCTACCGCAAAGGTTTGAGTTTCCATTTACCAGAAAGTCAACCAATTCCTGATCACTCATTTTTGTAAAGTCGATTACTTCTTTTGAACAAGCATCGCAGAAACGTCCAAGATTTGTTTTTCTGAAATCCGAATACTTCTCAGAGCATGGTTTTTCGAGTTTAACTGTGATTTTTTTCATGTCGGATTTTTTGGAGCTGACAGTTGCGGTTCTTTTCACCCCCAAATGAACCTGACATTATTCAGTTTGATGATTGAACAATGTCAATCAAATCGTTAAAAAGTGTCCCCAATTTTAGAATATAGGGTACAGTAGCCCTAAAACCAAAACCTTGCCCGACATGACCCATACAATGAAAACCCCTGTTGTTAGTTCAGATAAACAACAGTTTACCCATCACATGATGAACGACCTGAAAGCATTGGAGCAGATGCTTGAGAACGGTCAAATTGAAAAAGGAGTCACCAGAATCGGAGCGGAACAGGAGTTTTGCCTGATAGACTATAACCTAAGACCTTCGATGAAGGCTATTGAAATCCTGGATGCAATTGATGATGAACACTTCACTACTGAATTGGCTAAATTCAATATGGAAGCAAACCTTGATCCGTTAGGTTTCTCAGGAAATTGCCTATCAAGAATGGAATCTGATTTGGTTCAAATTTTGTCTATGGCCAATAAAGAAGCGCATGCTTATGATTCTAAAATCATCCTGACTGGTATTCTTCCAACTATAAAAAAGTCAGATATTGGGATGGAGAGTATGACTCCAATTCCTCGGTATAAAGCTTTGAATGATGCCATTTTAAGTGCAAGACAAAACGATTTTAAATTTCATATACATGGATTAGATGAGCTGGTAGCAAGTCATGATAATGTGCTTTTTGAATCTTGTAATACAAGTTTTCAGATTCATTATCAGGTCAATGCGGATAATGCTATTCAATGTTATAATTGGGCTCATGCCATTGCTGGACCGGTATTGGCGGCTGCTTGTAATTCTCCAATCTTCATGGGTAAAAGACTTTGGAGAGAATCAAGGATTGCTTTATTTCATCAATCAACTGATACCAGAAAATCACTACATCCAATCAGAAAAGAAAGGTCAAGGGTAACATTTGGGCATGATTGGCAAAGAGGGTCTGTTATGGATATCTTTCGAGATACTGCAGGGCGATATAAGATTCTCCTTCCTGTGCCAATTGAGCAAGACTCTCTGGCAGCTTTAAATGATGGTATTACACCAAAACTACGAGCTCTTTCAGTGCAAAATGGTACTATCTATAAGTGGAATAGAATGTGTTATGGAATTACTGATGGAGTTCCTCATTTAAGGATTGAAAACCGATATATACCTTCAGGACCAACTATCGTGGATGAGGTTGCGAACGTAGCATTCTGGACTGGGCTCATGCATGGAATGCCAGCAAAATATAAAGACTTGCCAGATATAATGGAATTTGATCAGGCTAAGAACAACTTCATTTGTGCAGCTAAGTCTGGGCTACAGTGCCAGTTTAATTGGATTAATGGGCAATTGATTACTGCAAAAGATCTGATCATCAATGAATTGCTGCCAATCGCCAGAAAAGGGTTGCAAAAAGCCAAGGTGGACCATGCGGATATTGATAAATACCTTGGTGTGATTAAAGACAGGGTAACAAATGGTCAGACGGGTGCGCAATGGATGCTTGAATCATTCAATCAAATTAAGAAGACAAATTCTACGGAAGATGCACTTGTTTCACTTACAGAAGGGATTTATCAAAGACAAAAAATGGGTCAGCCAGTGCATACATGGTCATTTAGTGAGCATCACGAAGCGGGAGGTTGGCAAAACAGGTACCAGTTGGTGGAGCAGGTGATGGTGAAGGATTTAATAACAGTACATGAAGATGACCTGGTTGAGCTCGCAAAAAATATGATGTTGTGGAGTCATGTCCATCATTTACCTGTTGAGAATATGAAAGGAGAAGTTTGTGGTATTATCACCTCGGATCAAATGCTGGAAATTCTTGGCAAAGATGACTATGACCCAAAAACATTGACTGTTCAGAAAGTGATGAAAAAGAACGTTCTCACAGTTTCTCCTGATACGAAAACGGTTGACGCTTATCAAATTATGAAAAGGAACGAAGTGGGAAGTTTGCCGGTGGTGGTTGATAAAAAACTTGTAGGTATTATCACAATAAATGACTACATCAAATTGATTGGATATTTCTTCGAACAATTGGACAGTGAACAGGAATAATCAATAAAATCAGAATTATTGGAACTTAATTATCTCTTTCTAGTTTATTCACAGATAGTCTACATTAATTAATGACTCTTGATTATCTTTAAGGTTTAGGAACTAGCTAAGGATTTATGAAAAAAGTATTATTTGATCAACTTTCAGTCGAGGACCGTCTTAGACTTATCTTCTCTGAGGGCAGATTAATTGCCCAAAGATGGTACGAAACTCAGCAATTTGAACTGTATAAGCTCGATGGAACAATGTATCAGGTAATCTATAAACCTTTTAGCGACAAAGTGCTGAACGTGCACGAAAGAACACTTGATGAAGGCTGCCTTCATTTCTACTCCGTGGGTGTTTCCGATCAGGAAATGAAAAAGATGTTCGGGGAATTGGGTATCGAACTTTAATTATTCATCTCGTAAAGACTTTACCGGGTTCGACAAAGCTATTCGTATGGTGTGGTAGCTTACAGTTAGTAAAGCAATAAATCCAGTCACGAGTATTGCTAAACCAAAAACTTTCCAGCTCATTTCTATTCTGTATTCATACTGAGAAAGCCAGTTATTAATTATCCAATAGGCAATTGGTAATGATAAGCCAGACGCAAAAAGCACGAGGAACATAAAATCTTTTGAAAGCAATTTCCACAGTTGCATCATTGTAGCTCCTAAAACTTTTCTGATACCTACTTCTTTCGTTCGTCTTTCAGAGATGTAAGATACCAGGCCAAATAGTCCGATACAGCTAATCGCAATTGCAAAAATTGAGAACAGAGATACTAGACTTACTATTCGGTCTTCTTCCTGAAATTTGATATTATATACTTCATCCACAAACTGAAAATCAAATGGAGCTGAAGGAACTATTTCATTGAATGCCTCAGCAACAATTGGGATGCTTTCTTGTGCTGGAATTCCGGGTTTTAACTTAATGAAAAGCCACGGTAAATCATTTTTAGAGAGGAATGTAATTGCTGGATGAGTATTTTCGAAAGGAGAGCCTTTTATCTGATCTTTGATTACTCCCAGGATTTTGTAGTGCTTACTTTCTTTTTGTGAATGATCGTAAGAAACAGGTTGGTCAATAGGATTATCAAATCCAAAAATTTTCGCTGCAGACTCATTAATGACAATGCCGTATTCATCCGTGGCGATATCTCTGGTAAAATCCCTTCCTTCTAAAAACTCCCAACCTAATGTCTTCCCATATTCGGCGGTAACATAGTTGATATTAAAAGCTGGATTAAATCCTTCGGGTTGGCCTTGCCATTTGAAACCGGGGTTCCATCCTAATTCACTCGTGATTGCATAGTTACACTCGGCTATTTCCTCCACCATTCCAGTTTTTAGTAGCGAAGATCTCAAAATATCGTACTTCCCAAAGTAATCCGGTGAACCTGGCCTGAATGAAATTAGACCTTCTTGATCATATCCTACAGGTCTGTTTTTGGCGTGTTGAACCTGTTCATTTATAAGAAGTGAGCTCACAATTAATGTTCCTGAAATGATAAATTGAAAAGCTACCAATACTTTTCTTGGGATGGATTGACTCCCTTTGGAAACAAACTTGGTTTTTAGTGCCTGTACAGGGTTAAAGGAAGATAAATAGAAGGCAGGATATATTCCAGCCAGAAATGAGGTAGTCAATATGAACCCAAGGAAAAGAGCCCAAAACTGGATGTTGGTGTATGGCAAAATAAGATTTTTCTGGGCCAGATCGCAGAACCAGGGTAATGTGAAGTATACCAAAACAAGCGCAATGACTCCTGCTACAATAGCAATGAGGAAGGATTCGGAAAGGAATTGGTAGATCAGTTGAATTCTTCCTGAGCCCATAGTTTTTCTGATTCCAATCTCTTTTGCACGTTTCTCAGATATTGCCGTACTCAAGTTCATGAAATTTATACAAGCAAGCAGTAAAACAAATACTCCAATAATTGAATAAATGATTACAAACATTTTTCTATTGCTCACTGCCAATTCTCCATTTTCGAATTCAGAATTAAGATGCCAGTCTTTCATTGGGTGAACAAAGAGATCTGTATTGGATTCCATTCGACTCATGTCGACATGCGGATACATGGCTTCTTTTATGGCATCAGAAGCCTGGATATAGCTTGTGCCAGGTTTTAATTGGACATATAGGTACATATTATAGTTATCCCAATTATTTAAGTCTGCCCACTGATACAAATACAAATCTAAAGGAGCAAAATAAGTTGCCTGGTGTAGTTCTGAGTTCTTAGGTAAATCTTCATAAACGCCAGTTACTTTGAGTTCCCACACATCATTCATTGTGATGACCTCACCAATTGGGTTTTCATTATCAAATAGTTTTTTCGCGAGAGATTCCGATAATATAATAGTTGCAAGGTCCTTTAATCCATTTGATGACCCGTGGATCATGTTAAGGTCAAACACCCTGGTGCCATTGGGTTGCATGAAGTAACCGCTTTGAGTGAAGGTTCTTCTACCTTTGGTCACTACCCTGTGTTCAACTCGTGCCCTTACCATACAAACTTCCTCAAATAGGTTGCCATATTGATTTTCCAGAAGAGTACCTACTCCGGTAGTTAATGCGGAATTTACTTCGATAACACCATCATCCATGTCCTTTCTCAAGACCTGTCCGGCCGTTTCATAGTTTTGATTATACGTATTGTAACTGATTTCATCATGTAACCATAACCCAATAATCATAGCGATGAAAATCCCGATTGCCAAACCACCAATATTGAGTGTAGCATATAGTTTGTTTTTTCTCATAAACCTCCAAGACATTACTACCTGATTTTTTAACATTCCTGCAAGATTCATTCTATAGGTTCCTCCAAGTGGTTTCATGATTTCTGGTTTTATGAGTTTTAAAATTTCAATTGAGTATTGCAATCTGGCATTTTTTTGACCTGATTCAATATTTCTTTCAAACCGCTCTACAAGATCACCTTCAATATCTTCGAGATATTCCGGGTGACAGAACCATCTGAAGAACTTAAGCAGATATTTTGGGGGTGATGGGTTACTCATCTCTCAAGCAATTAACAGGGTTTGTAAGTGCTGCATTAATAGATTTAGCTCCAACAGTTAAAACTGCCAACAGGGCTGATAAAAATCCCACTATTACAAAGACACCCCATTCAATACTAATTCTGTAAGCAAATCGGTCAAGCCAATTTGATGTGATCAGCCAGGAAACAGGGATCGAAATAAGGAACCCTATGAATACTAATTTGACAAAACCGGTAGTAAGCAATGTGGTAATTTGACTTACAGAAGCTCCCAGTACTTTTCTGATTCCAATTTCCTTAGTTCTCTGTTGGATAAGAAATGCCGATAGACCAAATAACCCAATTGAAGCAATGATTACAGCCAGGATGGTGAAGAAATTAATGATGTCCGCTTGTTGCCGGTCCACTTTATAAAGTCGTTCAAACTGATCATCTATGAAACTATAGTTGAAGGGATATGGTGAAAATTTGCTATATGACTCTTCCAGGTAAATAATGGTCTCGTTTATATTTTCAGAAGAGATTTTTAAAGATAATTTCCATTCGTTTTCTCTATACCCGATCATTAAGGGGGCTATTGGTAAATGCATGGAATGCATATGGAAATCTTTGACTACTCCAATAACAGTTTTTGTATCTCCACCTTCGTTAACAAAAGTTTTTCCCACAGCTTCAGATGGCGACCAACCTAAAGCTCTGGCTGCAGTCTCGTTCAGGACTCTATCAGTTTCCTTGTTGTTCCTGTCTGGTTCGAAATAGCGTCCTGCTACTAATTCGATATTGAATAAATTGATGAAGTCAGAGTCAGTATATAGTCTGTAAATAAGACCTTTTCTGTCAAGGGTTAAGAAAGTGCTTGATTGAATGTAGGTAGGAGGGTTGCTGGAGTTTGACATGGCTAGAATGGAGGGTCTACTTTGCCATTCATTTTTTAAAATATCCATGTTTTCAAAGACATTTTTGCCTCTCAAATTTATGGTTAACAGCATGTCTTTATCATAACCCAATGGACGTTCTTTGATAAATTGAAATTGGCGATAAATCAAAATGCTGCTAATAATCATCGTAATAGAAATGGCGTATTGACCTACAATCAGCCATTTCTGAAGATTTAAACTCTTGGGTTGATTAATCAGATTGTTTTTGAATGCTCCTACTGCTTTTTGCGAAGAGATTACGACAGAAGGATAAAGTCCGGAGAAAACCCCTATCACCAATACAAGTAGCAATAGCCAAGGGAATAGCGATAATTCAAAAAGTGTCGAGATTTCTAATTCTCTTTCTATCAGATGAGAGAAATAGGGGAGAATCAAATAAACTAACCCTACAGCAACAAAAAGTGAAAGTGTAGTCATGAGAATCGATTCCATCAGAAATTGAAAAATCAACTGACTTTTTTTAGCCCCAATTACTTTTCTTACACCCACTTCTTTATTTCGATTTGTAGATCGGGCTATTGCCAAATTCATGTAGTTGAAGCAGGCAAGGATGATTACCAGAATTGCAACAATTGAAAAAAGTGTAAGCTGGTCACGGTTTCCTTTTACCGCGATATCCTCATTGATATTCTGACCAAGGTGCATCTCATCAATTCGTTGAAATATGTACTCAACTTTGATGTCCGTATGTGCCCAATGCTTTTGTAGCAGTGCAGGCATTTTAGCTTCCAGATCTTTAGCTGAGTGACCCGGTTTCAATGTGACAAATGTGTTATATTCATTGCCATTCCATTTGGTCTTTTTGACCTCCTGCTGATAATAGTTGCTTCTCAAAATGCTGAAGATTGCGGAGTATTTGATTGAGCTATTTGCTGGAGGGTCTTTAATCACGCCGGTAACTGTGGCAGTCTTTCCCCAGAATTCAACTTCTTTTCCTAATACATCCTTTGAGTTAAAAATCTTATTAGCAAAAGATTCAGTTAGGACCAGTCCTGATGGTTGATCAAGGGCTGTTTTTCGATTCCCGGAAATAAATTCCAATCGCAAAACATCAAAGAAATGTGGATCACCTCCGAGTGCTGGTTCCATGTAATGCTCATTTTCCACCGTGAAAAGAACGTTCATGTCCAGCACTGATGTGGCATACTCCACTTCTGGATATTCTGCTATAAGAGTTGGTGGAAGGGCTCCAGGTGTAACTGCATATAGATCTGTTCCAAGAGAATGATTGCCCTCTTGCCTCTGAAAAATTCTATAGGTATTTTCAAGGTTAGGGTAGAATTTATCGTAACTCTGTTCATGGCTCACATAGAGGTAAATCATGATAAAACAGGCCAGACCCAATGCAAGACCTCCAATATTGATTCCTGCATATAACTTTTGTTGTTTCAGACTTCTCCAGGAGATATTTAGATAGTTTTTTAACAAGCCAAAATTGTTCAATCTATACGTTCCACCCATTGGTTTTATAATTTCAGGTCTTAGCAACTTGATTACCTCTATCGCAAATATTCTTTTCGCTTTTTGAGTTGAGGAATCCTCAATATTTCGGTAGAATCTTTCAGTAAGATCTCCTTCAATGTCGTCCACATAATCTGGGTGACAGAACCATCTGAAAAAGTTGAGAATTCGTTTTGGTGGTGTTATATCTTTCATGATGGATCATTGATTACAAAACTTGGGATGGCGTCCCATAATCCTAAGCGTTGTTCCTTGGTGTCTTCAAGTACCTTTTTTCCTGTACTAGTTAGTTTGAAGAATCGTTTCCTTTTGCCTCCTCTTACTTTGGTAGCTTCACCCAATTGAGATGAGAGCATGTCCTTGCCTTCAAGTCGGCGCAATACTGTTTGCAAAGAACCTATACTGACTTTTCGTTTTAGTCGCTTTTCAATTTCATCTATGATCGCAATTCCATATGCATCTTCCTGCAAAATGGCTACAGTAAGCAAAACGATTTCTTCGAATTCTCCAAGGTGATACTTTCCCATAATCAAGATATTTACCTTAAATGTAGTTTTAATTACGTAGTGATCCTAAAGAAAGTTGTAAATATTTACCTTAAATGTAGTTAATATAGATTAAGTGATTGATTATCAATGATTTTGTTGATTAGTAATGGTCAGTTAAATCTTTTGCTTGATCAATAATGGATTTGATTAGGGCTAAGTAACCTAATCCGAAGGAAGTGATTCCAATACCTAAGTTCAATCTTTCTTCCCAAACGAACATTACAACAAGCCCAACGAAGAGGCTTATGATTCCCATGCTCATTGTGATTGCAATGAACCATTTAAATATTTTAGGTCTCTCGATAATGAACCTTCCCATTTTGTCAATTTTCTTGACATCTCGTAATGAAGTGAATGTAAACCCAAATCCTAGTAATATTAGAGCAATTGAACCTCCTTCAATCAACTCCTCTAGTTCACCTAATTGAATTAATGGTTTATACGCAAAATAAAATCCTAGCAGTATAAAAGGGATATTCAGGAAAGCGATGTATTTGAAAACTTTAAGAATGCTATTCAAGGCGATAAATACTTATTGATGCTCTAAAATAACCAATAAGTATTTATCTCAAAGAACGGTTACTCGTTTCTTAACTGATCAACTGGATTGATTTTAGAAACTTTCACTGTTTGAATTCCCACTGTTAACCATGCAATAGCTAATGCAGCGATTCCAGCAACCGCAAAGAACCAAAATTGTAATTCGATTCTCAAGACAAATTCATCCAACCACTGGCGAACAAGGAAGTAGCTTATAGGAAGGCCAATCGCAATGGCAGAGACTACCATTTTTGTGAAATCAGTAGACAGCAACACTAAGATTCTCCAATTACCGGATCCCAGAATTTTTCTTATTCCAATCTCTTTACTTCTTCTCTCAGCTGTAAATGATGTTAAGCCAAATAGTCCCAGACATGATATTAATATTGCCAGGATTGCAAAGTACTTGCTTAGATACGCAACTTTCTGCTCTGCTTGATATAGTGATTGATATTCTAAATCAAGGAATTCAAATTGGAAAGTGTAACCTGGGTTAAACTCTTCATAGAATTTATTCAGTCTGGCCAAGGTTTCTTTTTCCTGTCCTTCCTGCATTTTAACTACCATGTTAGGCAGGAAAGATGGATCAAATCTAAATAGTACTGGACTTACTTTATCATGTACGGATTGCATTTGAAAGTCTTTTACCACACCAATTATTGTAACATCATTACCCCAAACTTTTATAGTTCTTCCAACTGCATTTTCATTCGTAAATCCCATTTCAGCAATAGCTGTTTCATTAAAAAGGACTGAGTTTCCCTCGTTGCTGAATTCTCTTGAAAATGAACGTCCATTAACAACCTCAAATCCCATCGCCTCAATGAAGTCATAGTATGATGTAACATTTTCAAATCTTGTTTCTACCTCTGGGTTTTTGCCTTCCCATTCCACTCCGGTAGTGAACCCGCTCTTTTGAACTACTTTGTGATTGGATGCGGAAGCATAGACTACTCCTGGTATATTTCGTAGCTCAGACAGCATTAGATCAAGGTTATCATTGGCTTTACCTTCTTTCGGGAATAGAATTACATTATCCCTTTCATATCCCAGTGGGGTGGTTTGCGCAAATTCAATTTGGCGATGGACTACAAGAACAGATACAATAAGTATTACTGATAATGAAAATTGAAATACAACCAATCCTCTTCTAATCCAGAGCTCTCCAAATTTGCTTTGAAGTTTACCTCTGAGAATCTCTGTTGGTTGAAAGGATGACAAATATAGTGCTGGATAGCTACCACTCAATAAACCAGTTATCAATGTGATTCCAAACATGATTAGTATTGCAATTGGATCAAAAGACAGAGTCAGGAATTTGCCAGTGATTACATTGAATTGAGGTAGTAGAAGAATAACTATTATCAACGCAACAACTAATGCAATAAAGCTTAGCATGATGGATTCTCCCAAGTATTGGAATATTAATAGCTTTCTATCAGCACCAATTGCCTTTTTTACTCCAACTTCCTTTAATCTTCTTGAAGCTTTTGCGGTAGATAGATTCATGAAATTGATACATGCAATTCCCAAAATGAATAGAGCAATCAAACTGAATAATCTCACATAAAATATTCGGCCACCAACCAGTTTTCCGTTCTCATATTTATTGTAAAGATGCTGATCGGAATATGGTCTCATGAATACATTTACATTTGAACCTTCTGCTTTTTTCTTAACAAAAGGTCCCAATCTCTCATTGAGTGAAGCGAGGTTAGTTCCTTCTCTGAGAGTTGCGTATGTCATTGCATTGTAGTTGCCCCAATTCATTCCATCACCCACTAAATCTTTGAAATTCTGAAATGGAATAATAAAGTCGAATGATTCAGAGCTGTTGTTTGGTAAGTCCTTGAATACTCCTGTTACTTTAACCTTATCATTGAATTGCAGGAGATTCCATGTTAGCGTCTCACCAATTGCATATTCTGGATTCTGGTAGAATTTACGCGCTAGGGATTCGGAGATTACCACACTTTTTTTGTCATCAAGAACTATAGAAGCATCTCCATGTAGTAGTTCAAAAGAAAACATTTCAAAGTATTGGTCGCCACTGAATTTGCCTATTGCTTTAATATTCTTCTTATCATTTTCCAGGCTGAAGTTGTCTCCAAACCAGGTTGGATCAGTATCTTCAACAGCCATCACAACTTCTGGAACCTCGGACTCTAATGCGTCTGCCAGAATCCCTTGTGTACTTGGTTGTGTATTGAGTTTGCCGGATTCCTCGTGGTTTAAGAGCACCTGGTGCAATTGCTTGTCGAGTTTGTGGAACTTATCCATTTGCAGTTCATCATTGACCCATAAATAGATCATGATGACACAGGCCAATCCTGTAGATAACCCACCCAGATTAATGAGAAACGAACTTTTGTGCTTCAGGAAATTCCTGGATGCCAGTTTGATAGTGTAGATAAACATAATTGAGTATTTTGAGTAGTTTGACTTTGTTTTTTTGATTGCAAAAGGCCGCATGTAAAGCAAGACTTGCTTCCAATAATTGAGTTTAGCCTTTCTTTTATTTGACTTGGAAAGCACCGAGAAAAACTTCTCTTCCAGATCACCTTCAACTTCTTCAAGGAGATCGTTACGAAGCAATTTTCTGAGAATCCAAACAGCTAATTTTGGAGGATTGATATTTTGAAAGTCTTTCATTCTGACCTCAATCCTTGAACAGGGTTCTGAAATCCTGCTTTGAGAGATTCAAAACTTACAGTGATTAATGCCACAAGGAGACCAATACCTCCGGCCATTGCTATAAAACCCCAGGAAAGCGGAATTCTGTACTCGAAATCTTCAAGCCATTTTTCCAAATAGTGATAACCGATTGGAGCAGCAATGATAAATGAGATCAGTACTAGTCTGATGAAATTGGATGATAGTAATCGGAAAATACTATGAACTGATGCTCCAAGTACTTTTCGGATGCTAATTTCTTTTCGTCGCTGTTCGGCCATGAAACCTGATAGTCCAAATAAACCAGTACAAGCAACAAAAACTGCAAGGATTGAGAATATGTTGAATATTCTGCTGGTTCGCTGTACGTCCTTATACATCGCATTAAATTTCTCATCCATGAAGGAATACCTAATTGCTTGATTAGGGGCGAACTGTTCCCAGATTTCAGTTGCTTTACTTAGGGTTTCATCAACATTTTGCGGGTTAAACCTCACAGCTGCAAGAGAATTTCCTCCTTGAAGTCTGAGGCACAATGATAATATTTCATCTCTCATAGTTTCGTAATGGAAATCTTCAATTACACCAACTATGCGATATGGTGGTTCAAATTTATTAGTAACCAGAACACCAACTGGGTCTTCCACTCCAAGTTCTTTTGCCATGGTTTGGTTGATTAAAATTGGATTTCCAGTGGTTAATGTAGGATCGAAATCTTTACCCATCACAACTTTAAAACCCATGGTTTTCACATAATCTTCATCAACTCCCCAAATTTGAGCTCCTACACCTTCTTTTGTGGTTGAAGTTCCTTCAATCCAAAATTGATTGTTGTTTCTCATGGTGCCCTCAACTGGCAAGGAATTGCTGTAAGAAACTTCTTCTACACTGGAAAGCTGCTTTATTTCATTTTTGAAAGATTCTGCTTTTTGCCCTAATGTATTGGTCCCGTGGATAATTAGAATTTGGTCTTTGTCGAAACCTACTTTTTTCCTGGTGATGTAATTCATCTGTTCATTGACCACAACGGCTCCAATAATTAGAAGAATGGAAGCTGTAAATTGAAACACCACAAGGATAGATCTCAGACCAGCACTTTTACTACCTCTGCTGGTATCTCCTCTAAGTACATTTAATGGTTTAAATGCTGTCAAATAGAATGCAGGATAAACTCCAGAAATAACCCCGATGATTACAGCACTAGCAATAATCAGTGGAATAAACCACCACTCCAGGAATGGAATTGAAAGAGATTTTTCTGCAATGATATTGAAGTAGGGTAGGAGTATAACTGCCAGGATAATTGCTAAAATGAAAGAAACCAGGCTATATAAGATTGATTCAGTAAGAAATTGGAATATCAAAGTACTTTTACCCGATCCAATTACTTTTCTGAGGCCAACTTCCTTGGCTCTATTGGCAGATTTAGCTGTTGATAGATTGATGAAGTTAATACTTGCCAATGCTAAAACTATGATCGCTATTATTCCAAATAACCATACCATTGTGATATCACCTTTTGAAAACTCACTATGAATATCAGTTGATCTTAGGTGAATATCGGTAACCCCTTGTAATTCAATACTGTAAAACTTTTCCAGTTCATCAGCCCAGAGATTTCCTCTTTCTCTGAAATGAGGAACCAGATGATTATCTCTAATTGAAAGAAGCTTATTTTCTAATTGAGCCGGATTGCTACCTTCATATAACCTGAGATAGGTATTGTAGTTGCTGCAGCACCATGAACTTTGCTCACCGGGCCAAAATTCTTCACCAACCAACGTTAGCAGAAAGTCCGTTTGTAGATGAGAGTTTTTTGGGAAGTTTTTCATTACTCCACCTACCGTGTAATGTGCAGCGGTATCTTCATTGAGAATAATCGTTTTGCCAATTGGATTCTCACCAGGAAAGTACTTGGAGGCTTTGTTCTCACTAATAAGGATCGATTTTGGATTACTAAGGGCATTTTCAGTTGATCCATAAATCATTTGTACTTCCAGGATATCTAATAATTCCGGGTCAGCATACATGAAACCTTCCTCGTACGTAATGATATCTTGTCCCTCAGGTCGCATCTGGTTATTTCCTCCATTAAACCAGTCAAAAGGAATAAGTCTACCAACAGTCTCAATTTCCGGGTAATCACTTTCCAACACTTTCTTTATTGCCGGAGAAAATGAAGTCCATCGTTCCGTATCGTTTGGATCATTCATATGATTGACCAGTCTGTACACACGATGCTTTTCCTGATATTGCTGATCGTAGCTTAGGTCATCATTGATATATAAGAGGATGAGTAAGCAAACCATTATACCGATAGCAAATCCACCGATTTTGATAGCGGAATACATCTTCTGGCGCTTCATAGACCGCCAGGCGACTTTGAAATTGTTGTTAAACATGATTGTGAGTTTTGAGTATTTTGACTTTGTTTTTTTGAGTGCAAATGGTCTGATGTAGTTAAGCACTTGATACCAATAGTTTCTATTGGCCTTTTTTGGATGCTTCTCGAGCAAACTGTTGTATTTTTCATCAAGATCACCGAGTACCTCTTCTGCCAGATCTTCCTTTATGAATCTGAGTAGTAGCTTCTCAGCTAACTTCGGTGGCCTTGGATCATTCATTTTACTTATTCAGGATTCCAACAAATGATAATTGTGGATACTGGCTCCAAAGCGAGACGCGAAAATCCTTAGCAGATTGAAGTGCTCTTTCACCTGCTGCAGTTATTGAGTAAATTCTTTTCCTTCTTCCACCTCTTGATGCAGTGGAGGCTCCCATCTCGGAAGTAAGAAATCCTTTGTCTTCCAGTCTTGATAAGGATGAATGAACCGCACCAATACTGACTGATCTTTTGGTTTGAGATTGAAATTCTTCTGCAAGTCTGAATGCATATGCCTCTTCAGCCAAAATTCCTACTAACAACAGAATTACCTCTTCAAACTCTCCTAAACCTGTTTCTTTCATGATGTTTCTAAATTGTAGAACAAATATACGGAGGAAATTTTTATTTGTTCTACGATTTAGTAATAAATAGTTGGGGTGGTTGTCAGTTGTCGGTTGTCTGTTATCAGTATTTGGATTAAACTGACAACAGACAACTGATAACTATATACTACTCACACTTCAAAGAATCCACTGGATTGGCATTTGCAGCTTTAAGTGATTGAAGGCTCACCGAGCCAATCGAAACTATCAAAACGATCACAGCTGCTAAGATGAATAGGAGAGGGTTTAGTTCTATTCTGTAGGGATAGGATTGAAGCCAATTGTCCAGTGCCAACCATGCTATTGGTATTCCGATAACTACTGCTACTGATACAAGTATTAAGAACCTCTTTGACAATAGAATAATAACATTTGGAATAGAGGAGCCAAGGACTTTTCTTACCCCAATTTCTTTGGTTCTTCTCTGCACAGAAAGTCTGGTTAGGCCTAGTAATCCTAGCCAGGCAATACCTAATGCAAAGATTGAAGCAGCATTAATTACCTTTCTCCATCTCTTTTCTTCAGCATATTGTCGATCCAGTGATTCATCTACAAAGCGATATTGAAATTGCTTATTGGGGATTGTGGACTTCCAGGTGTCTTCAAGGAAATTAACTGCAGGTGTAAGTTCACCAGGACCAATTTTCACAATCACTCTGTAAAGATTTGGGGGCCAGTAGTATGTACTTAATCCAGTTACTCCACTACTCACTGCTCCCTGATTGACTGAAAGAATCAACGGCTCAATTTCATTATGCAATGAACTGAAGTGAAAATCTTTCATGACTCCAATTATTCGGTGTTTAGAATCAAAATTCTTTCCTGGGATTTGTTGATTTAATGGATCTTCCCAACCGAAGTGCTTAACTAAAGACTCATTGACCAAAATATCATTAGCTGTATTTCCTGAATTTGGATTGTAGTCGGTTCCCATGGTCAGTTCAATACCCATAGTTTTTAGATAATCCGGATCAATTTGGTTGTAATGGATGTTTTCCGTGTCTCCATTCTCCTGAAGAAATCCAAGTGTTGTCCAGGGCTCTGAAGCATTGTTCATAGAAGCAGATACCGATGAAATCTGACTATTGCTCAAAGCTTCATTTCTGAATCTGTCAACTAGTCTTGTTGCAACTTCAGTACTTTCAGTGTTACCCAGAGTGAGCTCAACTAATCGGTCTTCATCAAATCCTAAATTTTTATCCTGAATGTAGTTGAGCTGGGATCGCATAACCAAGGTTCCGGATATTAGTATCATAGAGAAAGCGAACTGAAGAACTACCAAACCCTGATTTAGAATGCTGTCTTTGTTTTTGATGGCGGAGTTGCCTTTCAAGGCAGCAACCAGCTTGTGTTTTAATAAAATAACTGCCTGAATACCTCCAGAAATCAATGCGATAAATATGGAAATCAGGAACATTACTAGTATTTGAACAGCTGAAATGCCTAGAGATAGATTTGAGTCAATCAGGTTATTGAATAGAGGAATGAGCAGTAAAGCAAGAACATATCCCAGAGTTCCTGATAAAATAGTAATGAAAAATGATTCATATATGAGCTGAATTCTAAGTTGGCTTTTAAATGCTCCGAGTGATTTTCTTAGGCCTAATTCTTTAAGTCGATTAAGGGAGTGACCAGTAGAAAGCATGATGTAATTGATGATTGCAATTACCAGGACTAGTAACCCTAAACCTGCCATTATTTGTATTTTTCGGCTTGTTGTGTAGTCAGCTGTACCAGTTACATCTTCTTCAAGATGAATTGATGTGAGTGGTTGAGCAAAGATTTTGACTTCCGTATCATCGCCTCGGGAAAACTTCTTCATCGCTTCCGTCATTGACCCTTCCAATAATGAGATCTCTTGTGGTGTCTCTACATAAATGTAATTTTCTACAGCGCTGTAGTTGTAGGATGTCATTGCCTGTTTACCCACCAGCAATTCGAATTTTTCGAAGTTTATGAGTATTGGAACAGATATACTGGATTCTTTTTCTTTAGCGTCAATTATTCCAGTGACTTGAAAATTGATAAGGCTATCATTCACATTCAATGATAAAGTTTGCCCGATTGGATCAGAGTAGCCAAAGTATTTTTGTGCTTTTTCTGCAGATAATACCATACTTGACTGATCTATCAATGCAGCTTTTGGCAGTCCCTGGTCCATCGGGAAATCAAAGAACCCGAGGAAATCAGGATCAACAAATACAATGACTTCTTCATACGGAATGTTGTCCTTGACTAATGTCATAGATGCACTACCAACTCTGGATTGTTTGGTAATGGCAGGTACTTCTTGTTGCAGATCTTTGCTAAGTGGAACAGGTGTAACAGCACTTTTACTTAATGATTCGCCAGTTTCTTTTAATAAGACCTCATGAGCGAGTCGAAAGATTTGATCTTTCTTCTGATGAAATTGATCGTAACTGTTTTCATGATAAATGAACGTTGAAGTAAGTAATAAAAAAGCAAACGCAACTGTGAGTCCCAGCAAGTTTGCAAAAGAATAAAAGCGATACTTCCACATGCCGCGATACGCGACCTTTAAATGTGATTTTAGCATTCCCATATTTATAAGTTTTGTGACCTTTCTGTTTTTAAGAATTATGGACGGATGAAGGAATCTAAAAACAGAATAAATAAACCTTCTCCTTGCGGCGGTTAAGCCATTGTTGTTGACATTATTATCGAATTCTTCCAATAGGTCTCCCAGGATGCCTTCCAATAAAGCATCAGGGCAAAACCAACTTAGGAACTTAACAGCCCAGGCTGGTGGATCATAAACCTCATTGGGATCCATAATTTAGATTGTAGAGAATTTAAGAGTTGGTAGCAGTTTCCAAAGTTCAGTCCTTTGTTCCTGCATGTCATGTAAAAGGCTAAGTCCGGTATTAGTGATTTTGAAGTAGCGTTTTCTTCTACCTCCTCTTGTTGTTGTAGCACCACCCATAGATGAACTAACCAGATTCTTATCTTCCAACCGATATAAGGTTACATGAACTGCACTAAGGTTTACTTTGCGATTTAGCTTGGTTTCAATTTCCTGGACAATGGCATTTCCGTAAGCTTCTTCACCGAGAATACCTACCATTGTCAGGACCAATTCCTCAAACTCTCCTAAATAGTTCTTTTCCATTACTATATAAATTGTAAAACAAATGTACGGGATTAGTATATATTTTGTTAAACAAATAGGTTTTATTTTTATATAAATTGTAAAACAAATGCTTGAATTCCGCATTTGGTTACTTTTATAAACCCTGAGATGAATTATATTTATTTATTGTACATAAATACAACTAATTTATTTTATGTACGTTTGTACAACAAATAATCGATTATTATGAAAGGTGAACACATAGGGGAGTTGGAAGAACTTGTGTTGCTCACGGTTGGCGCTTTGCAGAGTGAGGCGTATGCTGTGACTATACACAAAGAGATTCTGGAGAATACCGAAAGGAAACTGGATGTTACGGCCATTCATTCAGTGTTGAGAAGACTTGAAAAGAAGGGGTATGTCAAATCCACAATGGGTGGTGCAACTAGCGAACGTGGAGGAAGAAGAAAGCGATTTTTTACTCTTACAGCGGCTGGAACCAACATTCTTGATCAGTTGATGTCCTTTAAGATGGAATTATATCAAAAGATTCCAAGACTCAATTTCTCTTTAATCAAATGATTCCTTCGCCTCCAAAATGGGCAGACCGCTTTTTGGAGTGGTTTTGCGATCCTTTACTATTAGAGGATTTGCAGGGAGATCTATATGAAATTTTTCAATATCATCATGATCATGGTAGAATCAAAAAAGCGAATTGGTTGTACATATGGTTGGTATTTAGGTCATTCAGGTATTCTGCAGTATCCAAGAAACGATTTCCAAAATTTGAATTCATGAACATGACCAGAAATAATTTTAAGATCGCATTTAGAGTACTGTGGCAGCAGAAATTGAATACTGTATTGAATCTGCTTGGGGTTGCTATTGGAGTGACATGCTTTCTCCTCATGGGGACTTATGCCAAACAGGAATTGAGTTACGATCAGTTTCAGAGTAAAAAGGACAGGCTATACAGGGTTTGGCTAAAAGAAGACTATGGAAATGATAAGATCTTCTTCAATTCGGTTACTCCCTGGCATTTTGAAACCACATTAGAAGATAACTTCCCAGAAATAGAGACAGCTCTTCAATTTCTACCGCAATCCTACCTTGTTGGAAGGGGAGAGAACCGTCTTAATGAATCTGTTTATCTGATAAGTCCGGAGACATTTAATGTTCTGGATTTCACAATGCTAAGCGGCAATGTTCAGTCACCTTTGGGGAACAATACTGATATCATTCTATCGGAATCATTTGCTGAAAAGTATTTCGGGGATAATGAAGCAATAGGCGAGAGTCTGACCTTGGAGATTAATGGTGAAATGAAGGACTTTGTAGTTTCTGGCGTATTCCAGGATATCAGAAAGGAATCCAGCATTAGTTTCAACATGGCCATTTCCAATGAAAACAACAATTGGATTTTTTCTGAAGGCTTAAGGAATGCATGGTTTAATGTAGGCCCGGAAACTTACGTGTTAATCAAAGAAAATACAGCAATCACTTCTGTTGAAGCAAAGATGCAAGACATGGTCATGCAACATTTGTCGGAGGAGGTAAAAAGAGGTGAGTACAATATTGGTTTTCAACCTCTAACTGATATTCATTTGAATACTGAAATTCCGGCAGGTCAGGCACCTGTGGGCAATCCGGACTATGTGTACATCCTTGGGATTATCGGGATTCTTGTTTTGGTTATAGCTTGTGTTAATTATGCGACATTGTCTATTGGGCAGTCAATCAAAAGAGGAAAAGAAGTAGGTATTCGCAAAGTGTTAGGAGCATGGAGGAGCAATTTGATTTGGCTATATCTGAGTGAGAGTATTATTGTGGCTTTTCTAGCTATGTTGCTGGGAGTTGGATTTTCCTTCTTTCTATTCCCAATATTTAATGAATTAACAGGGGCTGATGTAGTCTTTACATTTGAGTGGTGGCATGCACTGGCCTACTTTGGAATTGCTGTTTGTATTGGAATTATAGCTGGTATTTACCCATCTCTGGTTTTATCAGGATATAAAATCACATCCATATTAAAAGGAACCTCAATAGGAAAAGGAAGTCACCTGACGAGAAGAGGTGTAGTAGTATTTCAGTTTTTTGTTACGGCAATTCTACTGACTAGCGCCCTAATCATGAGATCTCAGTTTCAGTATATGCAGACTAAAGATTTGGGGTTTGATTACAATGCAACGATTAGTGTAAACCTTTATCCGGATCCTCAGTCAAATGGTTTTGTGGAAATTTTGGGTTCTACATTTGAAAATGGAAAGCTATTGAAAGCAAAGCTGGAAAAATATCCAGAAGTTAAGGACGTTGGAATGGGGTCCCATGTTTTTGGCACTAATGGCTGGGGTCAATTGGCGTACACAGATCCGGAAGGAACATTTAGAAGGTTCAGAATTCTGCTGGTTGATCCGTATTATTTTGAAACATTTAATGTGGATATAGCTGAAGGTAGAAAGTTTGAAGTTGGAAATACAGCAGACGAAAAACAGTCTATTATCCTAAATGAAACTGCAGTCAAATATTTTGGACTGCAAGATAATACTCTCGAAAAAAAGCTTCCTGGTAATGACTTTGGTGACCATAGAATAGTAGGAGTGGTGAAAGATTTTAACTTTTCATCTCTACATACAAGTATAGAACCTCTTGTGATTGTTCAAAACCCAGTTCCTATTGTTCAAGGTATCAGTGACACAAATTTTGGAGATTCTCCAATTCCTAAGCTGGTCTTTAAGTATTCAGGTAGCCAGCTTTTGCAAGTCAGAACAATGCTAAATGATGCCTGGGCATCTACTTTTCCAAATGAGGAGTTGAGATTCGATTTTGTTGATGAACGAATGAAACTGCTTTATGAAAATGAAGCTCAGATGAATAAATTGGTAATTGTGGCAACCATTCTTGCTATTATAATCGCTTCGCTGGGGCTATTTGGTTTATCACTAATCGTGATCAATAGTAGGACTAAAGAGATTGGCATCAGAAAAGTAATGGGAGCAAATAGTAATACAATTTTCAGGCTTTTGGCGAAGAACTTTATTGTTCAATTATTGATTGGAATCCTTATTTCAATTCCTGTTACTTACTGGCAAATGAACAACTGGTTGGATGACTTTGCATACAGAATCGATATTGGTTTTACAGAATTCATCCTGAGTGCTTTGATTGCTTTAGTAATTGCAGTGGTTGTGGTTTCATTTCATACTTTCAAAGTTTCGAAGATTAATCCGGTGGAGTCTTTGAGGGCGGAATAGTGTTGTCAGTTGTCGGTTATCCGTTATCAGTTCATTACAAACTGACAACAGATAACCGACAACAGATAACTACAACAACATCCAATAAGGAAAAAATATCATCACATACAAAAAGGCCATCTTCCAATAGTGGTTACTCACAAACAGACCAGCTAATATCAAGAGTTCATCATTTTCTTGCACCTCAACGGAACCAGACCCTTGCCAACCTTTGTATTTTAGCTTGGAGCCATTGTTATCAAAGATTTTCCAGCGAGTTTCCCAGAGGTTGGAGAATTTCCATTCGGCTACTTTATCGTAGTAATTGATAGTTGCCTTAGGTAGCCAATGTCCAAATGAGATTGTGCCAATTTGTTCATTTGAATCGAGATCAATGATTCTGGCTTTGTGGCCCCAGCCATTTGTTTTGAAGGCAAACCTTTTATCATTTAGTTCTGCAGTCACAGATTGTGAAAACTCATTGTCTTTTAGTCTGCCAATACTTATTCCTTCACTAAGCAATTCGTAGGAACACCTGAATAGCTTTTTAGTCCATGTAATTGTCTTCATTTTGATTGAGTTTAGTCCTTGATCTTTTTAACAAATTGGCCGATTCTATTGATGTTTCTTCTGTAGAACCAAAATATTAGTAGCCAAATAGCTGGTAATATTACAAATGAGGCAATAATTCCTTCGCCAAACTTTTCCATGTCATCCAATAAACTCTTCTCAAGTGTCAACGCTGTGAAAAGTGGAATAATCAGAAATGGCATAATGATGTAAATAACGATTGTGAGCTTTTTATAAGAATTAAGGAGCTTTTTAAATCCCTCAAACTTCCTGACTATTGCTTCACTTGAGTCATTAATAACATCAATTTTAGCACCGGTGATAAAAATCAAAAATCCACATATTGCTGCGATAATTAAGATCACTACTGTTCCAATTCCTGCAGTTATATCTAACCAATTTTGTAGTTTACCGAAGTTACCGATGATGTATCCTATACCAATCAAGGTGATTACTGATCCTATGCCTTCAGCATACATAATTCGGTTTAAACTACTTACTGATTTCTTCTGGATCATCTTCAAGATCTCTACTTCATCTGGTTCTTCGGTCATTTTAAGTCCTTTATCTATCTCGGACCAGGTGGTTTTCATTTCATCCAAATCCATTATGCACTGAGTTTTGAGTTTGACATTTGCTGTTTTAGCTTTTTCTTGATTCGGTTGAGTCTTGTTCCAACATTGGATACTGTCATACCGGTTATTTCAGCAATTTCTTCGTAGGACTTTTCTTCAAGGAAGAGGAGAACAATTCCTTTATCCAATTCACTAAGCATTTCAATACTTTGATACAGATCTCTTAATCTGTCTTCTAATTCAGGGTCATGGGATTCTGTGTGGTTCAATACCACCTGATCAATTGGAACTTTGATGCCTGTGCGTTTCTCTTTTCTTAATCTGGTAATAGCAGTGTTTAATGCTACACGGTACAGCCATGTACTTAATTTTGATTCATTTCGAAAAGAACCATAGGCCTTCCAGAGTTGAATGACAATGTCCTGATATAAATCCTTTTGATCATCCGAGTTATTGGTATAAACTGTTGTGATCTTAAAGATTATCCGTTCATTCTCTTTGATGATGCTCGCAAATCGGGTTTCATCTACCATTGAAGAAATTTACTGTTTACACAGTTTGTCGACAAGTGAATTGGAAAATCACACTTTGTAGAAAATTTATTTTAATTCTTTTTCCAACAAAGAGATAAGTTGCTCTGCACTGCCTTTTAGATTAGACATTCGTAGCTTGTTTTTCTTCTCAGAGGTTTGATAAACATAGGTCATAGTCTCTAGCGATCGCCATTCTTTGGAGGTGCTCTTTGATAACCAAGGAAATTCAGAATCGAGAATTTTCAGGTCACTTCTCAATCTGCGTTTAAGAAGCCAATAATCATTCATGGACTCATGGTCCATATATTTTTTGACTCTCACATTGGCATTCTCCAGATAGTTATTCTCTCTTTCTACATTATTGTAATACCTGATGATGCTGGTTCTGAGGTCTTTGTTTTTGGTGGTATATAGTCTGCCCGTATTGACCATCTCTTCATATGTAGTAGAATGCGGATTCATAGAATAGAAGTTTAAGAATCCATATGATATGATTTTTAGCTTTTCTTCTTTGGGTATCCCAGCTTTTAAGGACTCCAGTATTTCCGAACAATCCTCTAAACTTTGGTTGTACATACTATCTAGGAAGTGAAACCGTTCGAAATCATTTTTCACATCCGTGAGGAGCCGTTCCAGGTATAGCTTCTCACTATCCGCTAGTTTGCGATTGTTGTTCATATTATTGATTTGAACAGCAATCACGATACCAGTTACTATTAGTAATAGCTCTCCTAATACATAAAGTACATACTTACGTATGCTTCCTTTGGATAAGGTTTGGGATCTTAATTTCTTAAAAAATCGAAGCATTTGGTTTCAATGGTCAATCCTAAAGATAGCAGAATTGATCATTGAATTCCAATCTGTAGCTTTACCCCGCTTTCTTCAGGGCTTTGATGTCTTCAATTAATTGATTAATAGCTGTTTTGTTGAGACCATTGTAGATTCCTCGAATATGTCTGTTCTGATCAATTAACAGGAAGTTTTCAGTATGCAGGAAGTCGTCAGAACTTTTTTGTAAACCAAGGTCCTCTTCAGCGAAATAGTAGTTTCTTCCCAGGTTGTAGATTTCGTCACGATCGCCAGTCACTAGATGCCATTTTCCGGGTATTACACCATTTTTTGATCCATATCGATTCAATACCGAAACACTATCATAGGCAGGTGTTACGCTGTGAGACAATAAGAGTACTTCATCATCAGTTTTGAATTCCTCCTGAATTATTGTCATGTTGGCTGTCATTTTTGGGCAAATCCCAGGGCAGGATGCAAAGAAAAAATCAGCCACATATATTTTGTTTTCGAAGCTTTGTTCAGTCACAGTTTCACCGCTTTGGTTTTTTAGTCCAAATGATGGGATTTTATGAAAGTCTGATGGTACTTCTTCTACTTTGGCATACCATTTCGGTGTGAAGAATGCATCGTCATAATATGGAAGAAGTTTTGTTTCTTCTTTTTGTGAACATGATGCAGCGATGAATAATATTATAATTGGCAGGATTATTTTTTTCATTTTTCAGCGAGTTCTTCTGATTCTAATTGATAACATAAATTGGCTCTTTTCAACCCATAAATTCTTCCATCTCGAGCCTCGTAGTTAGTATAAATTTTTCCATTTTCTCTCCAGGCTGTTTGAATGCCCTCTTCTTTTCCCTGATTGATATTTAATACTTTGAATTTTTTTCCTGATTGATACCATTGTTTCTGTGTACCATGCAATTTGCCGTTATCGAAATTGTTTTCTTTTCGCAAATTGCCATTAGCCCACCAGCTCAGGATTGTTCCGGAAAGTCTATTGTTGATGTAATTTCCTTCATAACTTTTTATTCCATTTGGAAACCATCTGGTAATGGAGCCATTCCGTTTTCCGTTTTTGTATTCTATTTTTTCTCTGATCGATCCATCAGTGTATAGATCCACGCTAAGTCCGGTGAAGACCTTGTCACCAAAGTAAACAAGACCTTGCTCAGATTTAAGGATGAGTTGTTTTTTAGAAACTTCTTCATAAGCCGTAGATTGAATAGGACCATCAGCACATGAAGTGCTGATGATACCTAATATTAGAAGTAGATTAATTAATCGCATTTGGAGTACCTTGATAATCACCTGGGAACAATATGTAATATTGATTCAGGTAAAGTTCATTTTGAATATGGTAGTGGTAGATTTCCTCATTGCTATGAGCGGTAGTGGAATTATGTCCACCCGATGCGTCTAGATCATCTGGATAGTCACCAGTTGAAGTACACTTTCTACCATAAAGGAAGAAGCCATCAGAAATAATTCCTATCAATTTATCATCATCTTGAGACCATGCAGTAGGTTCCAGGTGGTAGTGGTAACTCTGAGGTCCTGTATGAGCCCCCGAATAGTCTAGTGAACCTGCTGCATTATCCAATGGGACATTTGGTCCTTCCTGGTCATTGTAAATCACAGATCCACTTATTGCAATACCAATTGCTCCCAATCCTGTAGTTGAAGTTGAAGAAGCTATTTCTGGATTTGCAGGTACAGTTAGTGTATAAGAACCATTAAATTCATCAATTGTCCCTGGAGCCATTTCTTGTGTGGAAGTTACAGTAGGCTCTGTATATAAAGGATGATTTGTAGACCAATATGGAGATTCATGGTTTGGTAGTCCATTGGTTTCAATGATAACTTCATCTCCCTCAAGAACTATTGTTGTATTATCCGCATCAAATTCATCAAATGCGGCTGAAAGTGTCGCCTCGGATCCACCTGTTGTTGGTGTTGATCCATCATCTGATCCCGATGTATCGTCATCTCCACAAGAGAATAGGATAGCAGCAGTCAGAGTAGTTAATAGAATGTTTTTTACTGTCATGTTTAGCTTTTAATACACGACAGCCATTTTCCTAAATTGCCCCCCTCTACAATTTAATTGAATATAGAACGCACTCTTTCAACTTAGGGTCATTCAGCAAGAGTGGATGATCAAAATTTCTTAGCTTCTCCATACCGATCTTCTTCATCACTGCTTCAGATTTGGTATTTATTGCTGGTGCAACAGATAAAATCTCAGATAACGAGGTTGATTCTTTGGCAAATTTCAAAGTTGCTTTTGCTCCCTCAGTTGCATAGCCTTTAAACCAGTATTTGGTTCCTATTCTCCAACCTATATCAACACATGGTGTAAAGTCAGCTTCATAGGTCTGTTCAGCAATTCCAATAAAGCCTATCAACTCTTTGGACTCCAATAATTCTACCGCGAAGTAGCAGAAACCATTTTTAGAGAATTGCTTTTGCATTCTATGTATGAAGTCCAGAGTTTCATCACGACTTGGACATTTGGGAAAGAACTCCATTACTTGCGGATCTGAATTGACCTCATAAAGAGCATTAAGATCATTTTCTTCCCAGTTTCGGAATCCTAGTCTTTCTGATTTAAATAGGTAATCCATATTATTAGATTGAATAAGAATACAATGGTACTACTTCGAGTTCTCCTCCAGTATTTTCATAAAGTTTCTTAGCAGGTTCATTATCCATAGTGGTCATCACAAACATCACTTTAATTGAATTCTCTTTACAAAACTGTTTCAGCTGTTCGATCAAAGCTTTTGCTACGCCTTTCTTTCTATGTTGTTGTATTACACCAATCTCGTAAAGAAATATTTCACTTTCAGAGCGATAAAACATAGGGAGCTGATATGCTGTTAGTCCCCCAATCACAGTTTCTCCATCCATTGCGACGAATGCATGAAAATGGTTTGAGTCCAGTAGGTTATCTATATAATGGGTAGGTAATGAAGGAACTTCTTCGTTATCATCAATGTGCCATTGGGCAATAAGCTGTTGAGCCAGAGCACTTTCGTGATCCTCTATTTTTTTAATGATGTAAGACATGCTGATCGGGATTAATTCCGGACCACAAACATGCGTCGTTCTGTTCCTATTTGCAATAGATAGGGGCCATTTGCTAGGTGACTGACATCAATTGATAAATCGTTGTTGAGATTGCTGTTGAAAATAATATTTCCAGCTAAGTCAAATACTGATACTTTGGAACCGATAGCGTTTTTGATGTAAAGCTGATTTTTCGCTGGGATTGGAAAAACTTTTGTTTCTGTTTGTTGATTGGTTTGGGTGACGGTCAAATTTGGAACGACCACATTAATTACCGTTATACACCCCTTTGCATCTTTGACAGTTATTTCATAAATCCCTTCAAACAGATCACTAAAGATGGATTCTGTAGTTTCAGGAGATCCGTCAATGCTGTAGGTATAAGGTTCTTCTCCGCCACTTGCAATTACCAAAATACCACCAACACCACGATTGTTAATATCTGTTTCCCTTGCGCCGTATGCAATAAGCTCAGAAGGGTTTTCAAGGTCAAATGTCTCTTCAATTGAACAGCCTCCATTATCAAAAATGGTAACGCCAATTTCTCCAGGGGGCAATTCGTTAGCCGTAGGACCGTCACCTCCGTTTGTCCAAATGATATCATAAGGACTGACTCCACCCTGAATTTCAATAGATATTTCTCCATCATTTCCATCATGACAACTTATAGGATTAATGCTTGACTCTGTTATTTCCGGACCTTCAACAAAATTGACAAACAATGTGTCTGAGTGGAAGATATTTCCAGACTCATCTTCAATCGAAAGAAAGTAAGCCCCTTCATTCATTGCGATGGTTGTAATACCCTGTCCGCCATTGGACCATGTATATTTTAATTGATCGCTAAAGAAACCACCGTTAAGATGCAGTTCTCCGTTCACGCAAAAATTGATGGTGTCACTGTAATTTAGGGTTGGAACATCAATAGTTCCTGATTCTGTAAAAGTATGAGTTGTGTTTATATCCAAATTGAAATGTTTGTCAATTACTCCACTGGGCCAATGAATTATTAAGGAATCAATCTTTTCAGGTGGGCCAATTCCAACATGTTCATTTCTGGAGTTTTGAGCTAAATAACCATTGGCGCTGTGAGTAAACCTGGAGTAAACATTTTCACCAACATACACCAATACCCGTGAACCTATTCCGTCTTTGTTGCTCAGTGTGCCTTCTAGGTTGAATTTGATCCAGTTGTTGGTGGTTTCAGCAATATTTAACAGGATACTTGACTCATCAACTCCTGTATTTAGAATTACCAAGTCTGGTTTTCCATCATTATTAAAGTCTCCTACCGCAGATGAATAGCTTTCCGACGTTGAATCAATCTCATAATTGTCTTCTTCAATTTCAAAAGTGGAGCCATCCAGATTTTTATAAAAGGTGTTCTCGCTGAAACTCCCACAAACGTATAAATCTTGCCAGCCATCATTGTCAAAATCCAGAAAGGAAGAGGACCAACCGGTTTCAAAGTATCCTACGCCTGCAGAAACAGCTCTTTCTTCAAATTTTTCATTCCCCAGATTATCTAACAGTGCGTTTCCTTCGGGAGTATTGGTGACATAAATGTCAAAATCCATATCGTTATTGTAATCAGCGACTGTTACACACATCGCATTCATTACAAGGTTAGAATTGGATGAAAGGCTTATATCTCTAAAAGTACCATCACCCATGTTTTTCAACATCGTATTAATGAGGAACCGATCCTGGGCTATGTACATGTCTAACCAGCCATCTTCATTCATATCGAAAAAAGTACCACAGAATGGAGCTTTTGCCGTGTCTGCCGAATTGGTTTCATTAGTGAGTTCTATAAATGAGTTTCCTTGTAGGTTTTGGAAGTAGTGATTTGATACTTGTTTAAATTCTGAACCCACCTTTTTTTCAGTCACGTAAAGGTCTAACCACCCATCTCTATTGAAGTCACCCCAGGCAGCACCGTAAGATGGTTCGTTCATTATCAAATTCATATTATTGGTGACATCTGTAAACCTGAGAGCACCATCATTCTCGTAGAGCTTAATTCCAGATAGACTTGAAGCAAAGAAATCAAGATCACCATCATTATCGAAATCAACCCAAAGTACCTGCTTAGTTTCCAGGATGTTATCAATTCCCTCAAGTTCTACTAGATTAAACTTTCCATGATCATTTAAATAGAATTCTATTGGTCTGTGGCATTCGGTAGCGAAAGTAAGATCGTCCCAGCCGTCCTGGTTGAAATCAACGGTACTGATGCCTCCTCCACTGGATCCAATTCCGTAAAAATGGTTAACTCCAATGCTATCTGATAATACTGCAAAATTCTCCTGAGCCAACGCTACCTGAGAGGTATGGCTTGCATATAGGATTAGTAGTACTCCTAACTTGAGTAAGTGGGAGTGTAATTTTTGCATCAATAGGTGATTCAACTAAATCACGAAAATAGTGCTTATTGCTGAATTATGTAATTGATTTTGTGAGAACGTATCATGAATGTATTATTGAAAGATAATTTCATGTAAGTTTGGTGACTATGAAAGCATTGATTTGCACAAAGTATGGTCCTGCGGAGGATTTAATTCAGGTTAATTTTCCCACTCCGGAGATTGGACCCAATCAGATATTATTGCGGAACCAAGCCTGTGCAATAAATTTCCCAGATACATTAATCATTGAGGGAAAATATCAATTTAAGCCAGAACCACCTTTCGTTCCTGGAGCTGAAGTTTGCTCAATTGTCAAAAAGGTAGGAAAGGAAGTGAAAAACTTTAAACCCGGGGACAGAGTAATTGCCAAGTTGACCTGGGGAGGATTAGCTGAGTATTCCGCATGCGACGAGGTAAACGCTTTTGCCATATCGGATGATATAGAATCTGAGTTAGCTGCCGCAACATTAATGACTTACGGGACAAGTTATCATGCTCTCGTTGATCGAGCGCAAATATCTGAGAAAGATACTGTTTTGGTGTTAGGTGCGGCAGGGGGAATTGGATATACGTCCATTCAAATTGCAAAATTAATGGGTGCTAAGGTCATTGCTGCGGCATCTACAAATGAGAAGCTTGAGTTCTGCAAAGCGCAGGGTGCAGACTTCATCATAAATTACACCAAAGAGGACATAAAAACCAGAGTCAAGGAAATAACCAATAATGAAGGAGTCAGCATAATTGTGGACCCTGTTGGTGGAAAGGTTACTGAGCCATCATTTCGTAGTATTACCAGATATGGTAAACATCTGGTAATTGGTTTCACTGATGGGGAAATTCCGAAAATCCCATTAAACCTACCATTGCTGAAATCAGCATCTATTACAGGAGTTTTTTGGAGTAGCTTTTGCCAAAAAGAGCCCGATCAGAATAGGCAAAATGTTGAATCAATATTGGAATTAATAAACGAGGGTAAATTGAGGCCGACTATTCAACGGGTTTATGATTTTAATGATGCTAAGACCGCCATTCAAATGGTTAAAAATAGAGAGGCACTTGGCAAAGTAGTTGTTAGAATTGAAGATCAATAAATTCCTTCTTTTAATACGAAAATAGAACTGTCTTCAGATAATTAATTTCAATATATAGCAGTTAACGGGCTTAACAATTACGTAACATAAGGATCTGATCCTAAACTCTTTAATCCCTCTTTTTCTTAACTTTTCAAGACTTTACAGTCCAGTATCTTTGGATTGTTCATCATAACTTAACTTTAGTACAGGTGGAGATGTTACGGGTAATTCTAATTTTGTATCCCGATAACCAAACAAAAATCATAACCTAATGAAAACCTATTGCTTAGCGCTAATCATGGCGCTTGGGATGAGTGCGGCTTTTGCACAGATTCCCTCCGGATATTACGATCCGGCTCAAGGTCTATCGGGAGACCAATTGAAAGCAGCTCTTCACACAATTATTGATGGTCATGTTGAATTTCCTTACTCTAGTTCTTCTACGGATACATGGGATATTTTGAAGGAAGCGGACAGAGATCCAAACAATCCAAATAATGTTATTGGGCTGTACTCAAGATTTTCAATGAACGGTGCTGCGGAATATGATGGCGGTGCAGGATGGTCCAGAGAACATGTGTGGGCCAAATCCAGAGGTGATTTTGGAACATCTCTTGGTGCAGGAACGGACCTACATCATATCAGAGCTGAAGATGTATCTACTAACTCTGCCAGAAATAATAGAAATTTTGATGAGTGCACCGAACCTTATACGGATAACGGCGGTAATTATTCAGGAGCTACTCCGGCTTTTACCAGCAGCACTGATTGGGTATGGGAGCCTCCGGCAGAAGTGAAAGGAGATGTAGCCAGAATGCTGTTCTACATGGTGGTAAGATACGAAGGAACAAACGGTGATCCTGATCTAGAGCTTCAGGAAACTTATCTTTCAAATACTAGCAAGGATCCGTTCCACGCAAAACTTAGCACCCTTATCCAGTGGCACCTTGCAGATCCTGTTGATGATGCTGAAAGAAACAGAAATGACGTAATCTACAGCTATCAGCAGAATAGAAATCCTTTTATCGATCACCCTGAATACGTTTGTGAAATTTATCCGGCACAATGCGGTGGAACACCAGGAAATCAGGCTCCTGTTTTTACATCCAGTGCTCCTACATCGGTGATAGAAGGACAGGCATACAACTATAATGTTTCTACTTCTGACAGTGATGGTGATGCAATGACAATTACGGCTACCACTTTGCCTTCTTGGTTGAGTTTTACCGATAATGGAAATGGAACAGCCACCCTTTCTGGCACTGCTTCAACTGCAAATATTGGATCACACCCTGTAACATTAACTGTAACTGATGGAATAATTGCAACACCAACAAGTCAATCTTTCACTATTAATGTGAATGCAGTAGGTGGGGGAGGAGGATCTTCTGAATTATTCTTTTCAGAGTATATTGAAGGGTCTTCATACAATAAAGGACTTGAAATAGCTAACTTCACTGGTGCCTCTGTAAACCTGAGTGGTTATTCGGTATTTAAGCAAACAAATGGTGCTGGAAGCTGGGGTTCGGAATTGGCATTGTCAGGCTCTATCGCTGATGGTGATGTATATGTGATAGTAAATTCTTCAGCAAGTGCTACAATGCAAGCTGAAGCAGACCTTGTAACAGGTTCTGGAGCTACAACATTCAATGGTAATGACCCAGTAGCACTATTTAAAGATGGTGTATTAATTGATGTAATTGGGACATTTAATAACACAAGTAACTATGCTCAAAATGTAACGCTCGTAAGAAACCCTGATTTTGCAGGGAATACTACTTATACTGCTGCAGAGTGGACTTCATATGCGCAGGATGAGTTCTCTTACTTAGGTTCACACACGTTTAACGGCGGGCCAACTAATCAGGATCCAACATTTACTTCTTCTCCGGTTCTTACCGCTGAAGAAGGACAAGCTTACAGTTATTCAATCGCAGCAAACGATCCAGATGGAGATGCTTTAACTATTACTGCATCTGTTTTACCATCATGGTTAACTTTAACTGATAACGGAAATGGAACAGCAACTTTATCTGGTACGCCAGCCAATGGAAATGTTGGATCAAATGCAGTTACAATATCTGTATCAGATGGAGCAGCATCAGCTGATCAAAGTTTTACCATTGATGTAACGGCAGCTCCGGTTACCGGACCATTCCTATTTTTCTCAGAATACATTGAAGGGTCTTCATTCAATAAAGGACTGGAGATTGCAAATACAACAGGTTCAACAGTAAGCCTTTCTGGTTATTCAATTTTCAAACAATCCAATGGAGCTGGAAGCTGGGGTTCTGAGTTGGCATTGTCTGGTACTATTGCCGATGGAGATGTTTATGTAGTGGTGAATTCATCTGCCGATGCTGCAATGCAAGCTGTTGCGGATTTGATTACAGGTTCTCAGTCAACAACTTTTAATGGTAATGATGCCGTTGCTTTATTCAAGGACGGTGTATTAGTAGATGTTATAGGTAACTACAATGATGCAACCACTTTTGCTCAGGATGTTACTTTGGTAAGAAATGAAGGCTTTGAAGGAAATACTTCTTACACCTCTTCAGAATGGACAGTTTATGCACAAGATGAATTCTCATATCTTGGAAGCTACGGAAGTACTCCAGTAAATCAGGATCCTACATTTACTTCAACTCCGATATTAACTGCAACTGAAGGTGTTAGCTACAACTACAATGTCGCTACAACTGATCCAGATGGAGATGCACTAACAATCACAGGAATAGTTCCAAATTGGTTAACTCTGACTGATAATGGTAATGGTACAGCTAGTCTTTCAGGAACTCCATCACAAAGTAATATAGGATCTCATGCGATCACTATTTCTGTAACAGATGGTATTATTACTTCTCCGGTGGAACAGACATTTACAATTACGGTGGAAGCAGCACCTTGTGATGTGCCTACTGGTTTAACAGTTTCTAATATCACCTCTAATTCTACTGATTTAAGTTGGACAAGCACGGGAGCAGCTTCATATGGCTTGCGATACAGAGAACAGGGAGCATCAACATGGGTAGATATTAATACTGCCAATACTTCAGAAACAATCTCTGGCTTAACAGAAAGTACAACTTATGAAGCACAGGTAAGAGCACAATGTGGTTCTTCAAATTCCAACTATACGGCAAGTACGAACTTTATCACCGATGCTGCTCCAGCAAGTCAGATTTTGTCGCAGCATTACTTTGAGTCTGGCTGGGATGGTTGGATTGATGGAGGAAGCGATTGCTTCAGATATTCTGGTTCAAGATCATGGGAAGGAAGTTATTCCATTCGTTTGAGAGACAACTCTGGAACTGGATCAGCTATGACTTCCAGTTCATATGATCTTTCTGGATGGGATAGAGTGGAGGTTGAATTCTATTTCTACTCTTATAGCATGGAAAACGGAGAGGATTTCTGGGTAAGGTATTTCGATGGTTTTTCATGGAATACGGTTGAGACATATGCCAGAGGAACCGATTTCGAGAACAATTCCTTTTATGTAGCTACTGTTGAGATCAGTAGTGCAAGCTATAACATGGCTTCCAATGCTCAGTTCAGATTCCAATGCGATGCAAGTGGTAATGCTGACCATATCTATATTGATGAAGTTACAATCACTGGATTTAATGGAGCTTCTGCAAGATCAGAAAGAGGAGGGATTGAGCTTGTTGGTACATTAGATTCTGAAGTTGAAGAATTGTCAGAGATTAGTGATATTACACTTTATCCAATGCCAATGACTAATGAATTAAATATTTCAATGGATACTGAGAGTGAAGTAATTCATGTATATTTATTCACAATGGAAGGTAAGCTGGTTCTTGATCACGACTTACTATTAAAAGAAAATAACAGCATTGATGTTTCGTCCCTAAATTCAGGAATGTACCTGTATCAGATTATTGATGGAGATGTAAAATTCAATGGGAAACTTATTAAAGATTAAGTTAATCACCTATTCAATCTAGTATGACCGTCACATGAAAGTGTGACGGTTTTTTTGTTTCAATCCTATGAACATTTAGGATTTAGAAATTAAGATTTAGAATTTAACAATTGTGTACTTCCTGCTATCAGTGTAATAGCTGCCATGGTAATAGTTATTACCCATTTTGAAAACAGTTTCCATTGTTTCGAATCCATTTAGATTCTCAGTCTTGTAGATATCTATGTAATCAAATGGCTGATGAGTGATTGGACCTTCTGCGTGATTGAAATCTGTTTTGTTAAATAATCCTCTGGCAGTAATTACTTTTGAAAGTTCGTATCCCTGGAATGCCAGGTATGTCGGGGAGCAGGTATCTTCAAAATCCTCAAGACCTATGGTTACCATAACCTGTTCTGTGAATTCTTTCTCAGGTAAACTTGCAGCACCGAAACTTGCTATCCAGTTTTTGTTGTCGTTGCTATTCACCGCAATTCCCAATTTCCGTCCCTGGATCATTCTAAGGAATTTCTTAGGGGTTTTCATCTGCCCCATAAATGGTAATCCATCCACATGAATCTCTTCATTTAATATATTGAAGTCATCATTTTTCTCCAGGTAGTGTTCCACTATCTCATCGCCAGTCTCCAAGTCATGCACTACTATTGACATCATGTCGTCACCAGTTATAAAATTGAAAAGCACATCATCAGCAATTACCGAATTAGATGTATAGGAATAGCCTTTTTGCAGCACATATGGTGGAGCATATATCTGATAACTGTTCTTTAACCTACTGTTTAATTCAACCTCCAATATTGTGGTAGTTCCAATTACATGATCTAAAGAAAGCCTTACAACCTGATCGTCATGGTATAATTTAAAGAAGCTGGCAGTTGCTGATGTTGTGATAGGATCATTTGTGCTGATTCTTGAAAGTCGATGATTTCCCTTCATGATATACTCATTGATTTCATCAAACAACTTAGGGTTGGTACCATCAAACTCTACATCGCTAAAGTCGTATGAAGTTTTTCTTGATTTTAGAGATGAATTAATTCGATATACATTGATAATTGAAGAGTAAATCGGGACGGTAACGATGTAATAATATCCTCCTGCGGTGAAGGAATGTAAATACTTTTCTTTATTCAATGTCAGATTAAATGTGTTGCTGTAAACCTGTCCATCATTAAAATCTATCTTAAAAGCAGAGAAGTTTACTTTTTTTCTGTCCGAGTAAAATGCGTAGTACACACCTTTTTCGCCAAAAAGACCTCCATCAAGTTTTGTAAGTCTCTTTTCATCTGGTAATTCAGTTTCGATTGAATTAAGCTCTTGAAGTTGATCGTCTAGTTGCAGCGCTGTTAGTGTAGTGGGTGTAGACAATAGCAATGTGCATTCAGTGCTATCTGTGTTGAAAATTGGAAATGCTTTTCCGTCCCTTTTTAACTCCGGATAAGTGGTGTTCGATAAAAGGGATGCCGCTTCAAATTCAATAATGGATTTAGTCGATTGTGCCAGGACAAATAGTGGGGAGATAAAAAGCAATAAGAATATTAATTTCCGCATAAATAGAATCTTGTTTACACTACGACAGCCCAAATAAGCTGTTCCCCTTTTTAACTTTTAAATTTTGACTGAGATCAATTCTGAAACTTGGACATATAACGTAAGCTCCGTGGTTATAAACGTCTGTCAGACAGTCTTGTTGTAATTGCAAAAACCGGCTATCGCAATGTGCTAATTTCTTTTTTGTAAGATGGGATGTGTGAGATGAAAATCCGATCATGTAGCCAAAATATATAATTCCCGAAAATATTTGAGCATTTTCGGGAATTATAAAAGGAGACTACTGCAATTGAAGCATCGGCACTTCTACTAAAAGCAATCTGGTATTTTCATCTGATTCAAATTCCAGTTTATCTGTATCCCAGATTCCAACTCCATCTCTTTTTGTGAGCTCTTCACCATTTACCTTCAATGAACCTTCAATCACAAAGACATAAACACCATTTTCTTTTTGATGAAACTCATATGGCTGTATTTCACCTCCATCAAACTGGCCAAGTGTAAACCATGAGTTCTGATTGATCCAAAGTGCATTGTCATCATCTGGTGCTACCACCGTATTCCAGCTGTTTTTATTGGAATCTAAATCGAAAGTTTTTTGGTCATACCTGGGTTTAATATTCATTTCATCAGGTAAAACCCAAAGCTGCAAGAAGTTCACATCATCCGTTTTGCTATGATTGTACTCTGAGTGTGTTAAACCACTTCCAGCTGACATAATTTGTACATCTCCTGTCTTAATCACCTCAGTAGTACCCGTACTATCTTGATGCTCGAGATCACCCTGCAATGGGATAGAAATAATCTCCATATTACTATGTGGATGAGTTCCAAATCCCTGACCACCTTTTACAATATCATCGTTTAATACGCGCAACGCTCCAAAATGTACTCTTTCAGGATTGTAGTACTGTCCAAAACTGAATGTGTGTCTACTATGTAACCAACCAAAAAAGGCTGTTCCTCTTGTATCTGCTTTATGAACGATAGATTTCATTTTTCTTCCTTTCTTTAATTGTAAATTGTACTATCATCAGTTTATATGTACGTACATATAAATTTGTGGTTGCGTTTTTTGTTAAGAAAAGAACCCTTAAAATTTAATTCTTGTTTGAATTTTGATGTCTGACCTGACATCACCTTCTATAGCCTCATTACCAGAACCTATTTCATCTCTGTCGCCATATTTGAACCTTGCGTATCTCATTTGGAATGTCAGCTTTCTGGTTGGTTTATATTGAAACAGGATATAGCTTCTGAGACCTCTACCACTGTAGCCAGGAATTGAAAATGAGTACAATACGTCTCTTTCGTATGTATATTGGCGGTTTTCAAAATCTTCTGTGTCAAAAAGTGCCAGTCGGGTGCTGAGTCTGAACTTTTGATAATCAACATTCACATCCTGGATAAGAGCAAGCCCACTGGTTTTTCCGCTGGGTTGATTAAAGTTACTCCATTGTGCCCTTGATTTAAGGGTAAGAAGCTTACTCACCTTGTAGTCCAGATTAATGATATAGTTGTTTTTTGTTACTTCCTGCAAGCGATTTAAATTACTATTTTCGATTGGTTCAGTTACCTCTTTTACTTCTTGCCTTAACTGAGCGTATAATAACATTCCTCGTTTAGGAGCATAGTTTATTCTAGCCAGGTATTCATGCCCTTTAGATGGCGCTTCTGTTCCAAATTTTAGCCATGGAAAACTGAACTTATCATAGTATGCAGTAAGGAAATACTTTTTGGAAGGTTTGATCTTAATTCCCCAGTAGGTTCCTTTCTCATTGATATTTCTTGAGCTTTCACCGAATGAATTACCATAAAAACTATGGAAATCTCTATCATAATTTCTCAATACAATGCTTAGGTCAACCATAGGAGAGAGGCTTGCAGCAAATCCTCCAATTGCACCAATTCCTCCAGATTTTGAACGCGCGATTTCTCCAAACATGATGAAATTTTGCCAATTGTAATTTGAGCTGATCCCGGTTATATAATTCTTATCACCTTGAAATTCATACTGATTATAATTATTTGGTGTTTTGAAGATTGGAGTGCTGTAGTCGGTGAATAGTCCATTTATGCCAATTTCCAGATTCCTGTTTTTGTAAGTGATATTTCCACCTACATTTTGCTCTAGAATGAGATCCCTGTTCGCTAATTCATTGGAAGTTCTATGAAATCCCGTTTCCTGAATGGAAGAGATGAATTCATCAAAATCGGTAAAGGTTGTATCGGAACTAATATTACCATCCTGGTTTAATCTGGAATAAAATGTTGTGAACTCAATGTTGTTTTGCTTGATCGTTGCAGCAGCTCCGCGATAAAATCCGGACTCCAACACTGAAGAATAAGGCCTAACTCCAAGTGAACTTCTTTTTACGCTAGCTACAGTCTCAGCGCCTTTTCCTGGAGCAAACCCAGCTCCAAAAATCAACCCTTGGCCAAATTGTAATTGATAATCACCAACTGCCAGTGTTTTTAGTTTTCCTCTATTCTGTAAATAAAAATGATAACTGTAAAAGTCAAACCCATACTGATCGTTACTGAAGTTTAGCTCTTCACCGGCATCTTTTTCAAAGGTAAACCCAATGCTAAAATCCCTTACATGACTTACCCTAAATCGTCCATATAACTTATTCTGATCTCCCAGGTACGGATTATTATTTTCACTGGAATAACCTTGCTGATCTTCTAAAACTGAACTGTATCTTAGAATTAAGTAGTTATTTGGTTCAGTCAGAATTCTTTTGAGTAATGGTCTGCTATCCAGTTCACTTTCGGAGACACTTACAAATGGAAGCAATTGTCTAATTGTAAAAAGATCAAATGATGGAATAGCTTGTAATTCGAAAATGGATAGCAGTTTTCCATTTTTAGATTGGTAATCAAAGAAGTTACTGATTTGTTCTGGAGAAAGGATGTACAAAGAGCTTAGTTCCTCCCTTGAAGTGTTATTTAGATTAATTGGGTTTGAATAGAATAGAAGCAGTGATTCGTATAAATCTTCATAGCCAATATCATCGCTTTGTACCTGAAACAGGTTTTCTGCGAATTGCTCCAGATCGATTTCTGGTCTGTTTTGAGAATTAGCTTGCGTGATGCTAAATAAGAATAGCGCTATGGCAAGAACTCTCTTCATTTCATTAAAGCTTTAAGGCAATTGTGAAGTCGTGTATATCGTTAAGAATGCTGTGGTTATTATAAGCATAGTCGACAACAAACCTCTTGGAGATAAATCCCAGTCCAAATGAACCTTTTACAGGGTTGGTTTCAATCCCAGACCTGATAGCTATTTTTGGAATAATCAGATATTCAACCCCAGCTCTGAACTGAGCCTCGTTTTCAAGTGATTTGACAGTTTCCACATTGACCATCAATTCTTCATTTGGGGTAAAAGATAATCCAGCTTTCATAACCAGAGGAATCTCATCAGCGTCTTCATTCCCCAGTTTAGCCTGATTCAAATTGAAGACGTGTGCTCCAAACTTAAGAAAATTGGTTATTTCCGCCGTACCACCAAATTCAATTACTAGTGACGAGCTATTGCCCAGCGATTCAATTTTGTATTGTAGATAGGAAATATTGGCTCCAAGGCTTACCAGTCCAAATTTATTACTGAATCCAAGGGATGCTTTTTGTTGGTTAAGGAGATCTCCACCAAATCTGTAAAAGCTGAAACCAGCTGTTCCGAAACTAAAAGGCTTTATCACTCCAGCAGCAATTGAATTCAATTCTGTTAATCCAAATCTGTGCCGATATCCCGCGAATACTGTGAATTCTTCTACTCCATGTAAGGCGCCAATATTGTTAAATACGCTAAACGCATCAGAAGTGGCCACTGTGCTATTAGCCATTCCAGCACTCCTGGCTCCAAATTCAAAATAGCCGTCTTGTGCAAAGGAAAAATGCACAAGGCAAGTAAGAATGATGGAAGTGGTTAGCGATTTTAGCACCATAATTGCAAACTACAAGATATTATTGAATTTTATCCATTAGAATTGATTATGATTCCTTTAAACTCGTTGTACTGTATATGAAAGTCTTTGTAATAACTTTGCTTATAACGTTATCTATAAGTTTGTCAGCTCAGGACACTACTTACTACAGTTCTGGTAGCATCAGGTCTGTTGGCGAATTGGTAGAAGGGCTAAAAGAAGGTCTTTGGAAATTTTATTTCCCTTCTGGAAAGGTGATGGTTGAGGAATACTATGAGAATGATGTATTGAATGGTGGTCTAACCTATTACTTTGAAAATGGACAGACTCAAGGTGTCGAATTTTGGAATGATGGAGAATTGAGTGATAGCGCAACTTATTACCACGAAAACGGAAATCTGGAAAAGCACGGTTTGTACCTTGATGGTTTGTACGAAGGGGAGTGGCGATTTTATTATCCTTCTGGAGAAATAAAAAGAATTGGAGTTTACGAAAATGGATTACCAAATGGAACATGGGTATTTTATGATGAGGACGGTAATGTGATGCAAAAAGGCAATTACAAAGATTCCAAGGAAGATGGCTTCTGGCAGTTTTTTCAAGACGGAAATTTAACTTTTGAAGGAAGCTACAACGATGGAGAAAGAGTTGGAGAGTGGTTCAAATTCAACAAGAAAGGGATCCGAAAAAGATTCAAATATTAGAATTTAGAAATTGGGATTTAGGATTTCAATTTCCTAAATGTCTGCCTTCAAGTCAAATGCAAATATGATATCACCTTCTGCATTGTAAGTCCATTCAAATCTTAAAACAGTATCATACGACCCAATGAAATCAAACCCTGCGCCAAGTCCGTAAAGATACGATCTGGTTAATCGGTCACTGCCATCATAATTTGGATATCTGTCAGCATAGCCATGATCGTAATAAACTTTGGCATACATCGCATAAGGGACCTTTCTGAATTGTTTAAGAGGAACTAGTTTTCCAAAGTCATGTTGCCCCTGGAAAAGCCTTTTCCGGAGAGTGTTCTTTTGAATGATATACGTAGGGGATTCAATCAAAGGAGCCTCAAAACCCCGAATAATATCATTTTCTATCCCAAACCTGAAGTATGTAGCCCAGGTCTGATTTTGCCTTGAACTTAAAACGCCAATTGCACTGGAACCTAAGTACCAACCTTTATTTAAATCCATGTATTTCTTCACAAACAAAGAAGAATACCATTGATCTCTACCATCATCAAAAAATCCCATCCCAAGTTTAGATATTAGTGTACTGATGTATATTCCTTTAAGAGGATAAGACTGATAATCTCTGGTGTCTCTGACGAATCCAGCACCGAACTGCATGAATTTTTGAGAGGTAATTCCATTCACTAAGTAGTTTTCATTCAGAATATTCAGACTGTCTGCAACTGTTGATTGATCATAAGTTATACGCGCAAAAAAAGAGTTGTAGAATCCATCTCTGTATCTATATGTAATTCTTGGAGTAAATCTTCTCCTAAGTACCTGTTCTGATTGATATTGTTGAGGTCTATGATCGATGGTGTTATAATCTACGGTTTTCATCTCATTGTAACTCATGAGAAATGATAAACCATGCCTCTGTTCCTTATCTATGTATGGAAAGGAATAGCCAAAATCTACTGTTGTGGTGAACCCAAGTCTTAAACTAATTCTCAGCTTTTCTTTTCTTCCTCCAAAATTATGATGAGTAAGACTTCCTCCGTAATTGACTCTGCTTAAGTCTCTGTCTCTGTTGACCCACCAGTCATTAAAGTTTCTGTCAACCGGCCTGAAAATCAAACTAGGCCAAATATACCAACGTTCGCTTACGGTTATTAGGATATCTACTTCACTTTCTGATTTATCCAGGATAACCATTTCAACGGTGTTGAAGAGGGCTAAATTAAAGACCTTCTTCTTCTCCCAGTCGAGCATTCCAACCAACTTGGATTTATTGATGACCTGACCTTCTTCTATTGCAAGTTCTCTGCGGATAATACGGGGTTTGGTTTTTTCATTACCGATAATAAAGATCTTATTGATTTGAACATCATAATTCAATGAATCAATGATCTTTATGGTGTCCATTTCGCTTTGTGCCAACAGTGATGGCCCTACCAACATGAAAAAAACTAATATATATAAGCTCCTGCCCACTAATCTCATAAAGTATTTCACAGCTAAACAACGCGCAATTTATATTAAAAATGCACTCTATCTTGAATAAGTTTCTTCCTTTTTTATAATAATGACAGATTGTAAACTATAATTGCCTAGATACTGTTATTTCGCCATGATAATTAAGCTGCTTAAGAAATTATTCATACTCCCAATACTATTCTACCAGGGAGCTATTTCTCCATTTTTTCCCAGCACATGCAGGTATTCACCCACTTGTTCAGAATATGCAAAGCAAGCCATTATGAAACATGGTGTTTTTAAAGGTATGTGGCTCGGAATTAAGAGAATTGGCAGATGCCACCCTTGGGGAGGAAGTGGTTATGATCCTGTGCCGGATTGAGTCAATAATTGCGTACCGTCATTCCGGACGTAGCGTTAGCGAAGATCCGGAATCCTGACAAGAGTAGCACTACTGGATTTCGTGAGTACTAGAGTTTTCGGGATCCCGGATATTTTCTCCATTACATTCCGAAAATTCCGGAATGACGTTTCAATATTTAACACTTTTCCAACTCCTCCAATTCTTTCCCAAACCCAGAAGACAAAATAGGAAAACGGCACCACGTCCTTGGGTCGACATTAAAGTCATCCAGATGAAAGGATGGGGCTATTCTTTCCCTTTTCCATTGATTTCTCGACCAAAGCCTAAAGAATTTTGCTATGTGATTTTTTAACAAATCAGCACTTTCAAGATTTTTCTCTTTCAGCGTCTTGAAGATTTCAACAGGTGATTTTCTATGGTATATTGCTAAGCGCTCAATTTCAACTATGATTGGATATGGCATCAGGTCATCTTCATCTGTTTGATGCATTTCCAAAGGTCTCAGTTCTGCTGTCGGTTGTAATTGATTAACTGCTGATAATCCGGTGTATCCCAATTCTCTTTCAGCATATTGTAGCCATTGAAGAATAAAGTGTTTGCTTACAGCAGCGATAGGGGATATACTTCCACTTGTATCACCATCCATTGTAGCGTACCCCACATCTCCTTCACTTCTGTTTGAAGTTGTGAGAAGTAAGGAGTTATTTATATTAGCCAGCATCCAAATAATTGGAGATCGTGCCCTGGCCTGAATATTTTGAAGAGTGATATCATCAGTTTCCCAATTCAACTCTCGCCCAATAGCTTTTTCTATTGCCTTGGAATAACCAGAAACCTGATCATCAATTAGCCAGTTATAAAAAGTAGCACCTATTGAATCGGCAAGCTGTTTAGCCGAATTTAAAGTGTCTTCTGAACTGTTTTTAGTGCCTTGATAAGCCGTTGTTAAAAGCTTCTTAACAATATTTTTTCGAATCTCATCCTTGGAAAGAGATCGGTCAATCTCAAGATTAAACCCTAGTTTTTCTTGAAAGAGGCTCAGACCTAGTTCGTCAATACCCAATTTCACCATCTGAGCCACCAATACAGCAATGGATGAGCTATCAGCACCACCACTAAGGCTAAGAACAAAACCCTTGCTTCTACTCTTCCTTAAATAATCAAATAGGGCAAGAGGTGCAGCAATAGAAAATTCTTTGATAGGATCGTAAACTCTCTCATTGACCAGTACATCGGACTCTCTGGTATTATAGATATCTACTTCGATTGCAAGGAGGTTCACATCCTTGAAAGATAATCTGGTATTTTTCCCGATTAGTTTTCCTCGTTGTGCAATGAGGATATCTCCATCATAAACCATCCTTCCTGCCTCGTTACCTAACAGGTTGGTGTAGAGATAAATGCATTTGAATTTTCTGGAGCTTTCTACAACAAGGTTCTCTCGAAACTCCGCCTTGTCAAATGCAAAGTGACTGGCACTTGGATTGAGAATTAGCTGAGTTTTATTTTCAAATAGTCTACAAGCCGGTCGGTCTTCATGCCATGCATCCTCGCAGATCTCAAATCCTACTTTTACCCCTTTCAGAGTGAGAGAAATATCACCAATTGGATAATACTCACCAAATATTTCAATCTGTTCAATTACCTCTGAGGGCCAGGATGCAAACCATCTTGGCTCATAGTGAACTCCATCATTTGCGAGGTGGTGTTTTGCGTAGAATCCTTCAATTTCCCCATCGTAAATGATGCATGTTGTATTGTAAACTTTACCTCCAAATTGAATTGGAAGTCCAACAGCTACAATGATATCCTGGCATGCTTCGATAATTGTTGGAAGCTGTTGAAGTGCTGTTTGTGGTAACCAATCACTTAAAAACATGTCTTCACATCCATACCCTGTGATTGATAGTTCAGGGAGACACAGTATTTCTACTTTTTCCTTTCTGGCTTGTTCAATAGCAGAAAGTATATTGTTCAGATTGTGTTCCCAATTGAATGGAATTTGGTTAAGACAGGCACCTCCCAGTTTTAGCCGATTCATAGTATGAGTTAAATGATTTCCAAGATCTCACAAGATTTCTGAGCAGCGTCTTGCTCAGCTTTCTTTTTACTCAAACCATGGCCAATCCCAATTGGTTTGTCATCAATTGAAATTTGTGCCGTAAACTGCTTATATCGGCTTTCACCGCTAATATCGATAATTTCAAATTTGATCTCTTTGCTCTCTTTCTGAGCCCATTCGATGATCATGCTTTTGAAATTAGTATTGTTTTCTATGATTTGCTCAATATCATAATGGTTTCCTATCAGTTTATCTAAAACAAACTTTCTGCATCGTTTGAAACCTAAATCCAGATATACTGCGCCAATGAGTGCTTCTAGACTATCACCATAAAGAGACTTATGAGAAAGGTTTGTTCTAGCAGCTTTGTTAAATTCTACTAGTTTTCTTAAACCAATCTTCTTAGCCAATTCATTTAGCACTTCCCTGTTAACAATTCTGGATCTTATTTCAGTTAAGAACCCTTCTTCCTTATAAGGGAACCTGGCAAACAGATATTCTGCCACTACAGCACCCAATATAGCATCACCCAGGTATTCAAGTCTTTCGTTTGATTCCTTGAAACCATTTTGCTTTGTTTCTGCTACGGAGCTATGGCGCATTGCCAGTTTATATAAATGGAGATTGACAGGAGCAACCCCAATTATATTCCGGTATGCAGTGGACAGTTCTCTATCCTTATGATCGTATGATAATGATTTGATTAGCCGTTTTGCGGATCTAAAAATCACTCATTAAGATAATTTGCGGAAAATAACAGAAGTATTGTGGCCACCGAAACCAAATGTATTACTTACAGCAGCGTTAACTTCTCTCTCTTGTGCTTTATTGAAAGTCAGGTTTAGCCTGCTATCAATTTCTGGATCATCTGTAAAGTGATTAATAGTAGGAGGAATTACTCCTTTGTTTATCGCAAAAATAGTAGCTATCGCTTCAATTGCACCGGCAGCACCAAGTAGGTGTCCCGTCATTGATTTTGTTGAGCTGATATTCATGTTATAAACATGATCACCAAAAACTTCAACAATAGCTCTTAATTCCCCACTATCACCTAACGGAGTAGATGTACCATGTGTATTCACATAGTCAATTTCTTCAGGAGCAATATTTGCATCATCTAATGCGCTTCGCATAACTGCCATTATTCCCAATCCTTCCGGGTGGGGCGCAGTGATATGGTAAGCGTCTGCTGACATACCACCACCTATTACTTCGCAATAGATTTTAGCTCCTCTCGCTTTAGCGTGTTCATATTCTTCAAGAATTAATGCACCAGCACCTTCACCCAATACAAATCCGTCTCTGTCTTTGTCATAAGGTCTTGAGGCTGTTTCATAAGCATCATTTCTTTCAGAAAGTGCTTTCATTGCATTGAATCCTGCAACACCTGGCTCAACCACGGCTGCTTCAGATCCTCCGGTAAGCATGATGTCTGCTTTACCAAGTCTTATGTATGTGAAAGCATCATTGATGGCGTTAGTAGAGGAAGCACAAGCTGAAACAGTTGTGTAGTTAGGTCCTCTAAAGCCATACTTTATTGATAGATAACCAGGAGTGATATCCGAAATCATTTTCGGAATGAAGAACGGATTGAACCTTGGGGTTCCATCTCCCAGTGCAAAATTATGTACTTCATCATGGAAAGTTCGAATGCCGCCGATACCGGAACCCCAAATCACTCCGACTCTGTCTTTGTTGATTTTGTCTAGGTCCAGTTTCGAATCTAGTACCGCTTCATCTCCCACAACCATACCGTATTGCGTAGCAGGGTCCATTTTTCTGGCCTCCTTACGGTCTAGGTGATCGTTTACATTGAAGTCTTTCACTTCACATGCGAAACGGGTTTTAAATTTTTCTGCATTGAATCTGGTGATAGGTCCAGCGCCACTCACACCATTAATTAATCCCTGCCAATATTCATCAGCAGTATTTCCAATAGGTGTTAATGCGCCTAGTCCGGTAACGACAACTCTCTTTAATTCCATAAAGGTGTAATCCTTATTTTACGTTTTCTTCCAGGTATGAGATAGCCTGTCCTACTGTAGCGATGTTTTCTGCCTGATCGTCAGGGATAGAAATATTGAACTCCTTCTCAAACTCCATGATTAGCTCAACAGTGTCTAGTGAATCTGCACCTAGGTCATTTGTGAAACTCGCTTCAGGGCTAACCTCAGACTCCTCAACTCCCAACTTGTCAATAATAATCGCTTTTACTTTTTGTGCTATTTCAGACATTTTTTTAATATTTAGTTAAAATACACTGCAAAGAAATACAAAAAGTGAATAATGTCAAACAAATTTCACATTCTTAAAAATATACGAAAATCCTTCTATTTTTGTAGCAGGTAAACATTGAGGCGAAATTTATAATCGATTGAAAAAGAGTAAGTTATCGGTTGACTTTGGTTATGACTTTGATTTGGTGGGCATTAGCACATCCATGAGAGAGTATAAACTTGCGTGGTGTATCAATGATGTGACCGATTGTAATTTCATAAAAGCGGATGATATTAAGATCGATTTTGTTAATCTTAAAAACATAACCATATCTAATTTTCTATTTGAAACTGAACACACTATCTTTCACCTCTTAAAAAACAGATTGGTCTTTAACAATGCACTTTCTGATCAATATTTGATCCCTAGTCTAAAAACTATAGACTACTTTGTGAAAATTGATGGCCAAAGAGATCTGTTTCCAACAAGCTCAATAATGGAGGCACTGAGAGGTGTAGACCAAATACAATACGTAACAACAATTGACCCTCAGAATCTTAAACAAAAAGAGAATCTTATATTTTAACGATGAGCGAATTTCAATCTAACAAGTCAAAAATTGTAGCGACTGTAGGTCCGGCGAGTAGAAACAAGGAGACCTTAAAACAACTGATTGAGGCTGGGGCCAATGTTTTTAGACTCAATTTTTCTCATGGAACACATGAGGACCACTTGAGCGTAATCAAAATGGTGCGGGAACTGAATGAAGAGTTGGGAACTCATATTGCCCTTCTTCAGGATTTACAAGGACCAAAAATCCGTACTCAATTAATCGAAAATGATGAGGTTCCTTTGGTTGCTGAACAAACATTGAAGATTACTACCAAAGACATGGTTGGTAATAGTGAAATCATTAGTACATCATATCAGGGATTAACTTCTGATGTTTCTGCAGGAGAGTCAATTCTGATTGACGATGGAAAAATCGAGTTGGTAGTTGAAGATGTGAAAGGGGATGAAGTTATTACTAAAGTAATTCATGGAGGTCCACTGAAATCCAGAAAAGGTATTAACCTTCCACATAGTAATGTATCTGCACCTTCCTTGACTGAAAAAGACGAGAAGGATTTAGCCTTCGGTTTAGAACATGAATTAGACTGGGTTGCACTTTCATTTGTGAGAACAGCTCAGGAAATCAAAGATCTCAAAAAGACGATCGCTGATAAAGGGTTACACACTAAAGTAATTGCGAAAATTGAAAAGCCAGAGGCACTTAATAATATTGATGAAATTATTGAAGCTACTGACGGTGTAATGGTTGCCAGAGGAGATCTCGGGGTGGAAATTCTTATGGAGGATGTTCCAGTATGGCAGAAAAAGATCGTTGAGAAGTGCAATATGGCTGCTAAGCCGGTTATTATCGCTACTCAGATGATGGAGAGTATGATAGAGAATCCAAGGCCTACAAGAGCAGAAACAAATGACGTGGCGAATGCTGTTCTTGATGGCGCTGATGCACTTATGCTTTCTGCAGAATCCGCTTCAGGTAAATATCCTGTTTTGGCTGTTCAAAGTATGTCTAGAACAATAAAAGCTGTAGAAAGTAATAACGAGGGTATCTATAATAAAATGCTTGAAGGTCCTGAGCCAGATGCTGGGTTTACAAGTAATATGCTGGTACGTTCTGCGTGTCAGTTAAGCAAATACTCTAATGCAAAAGCTATTCTAGGAATGACTAAATCTGGTTACACCGGATATAGAATAGCAATGCACAGACCTAAAGCTGCTATTTATCTTTTCACAGACAAAAAAGATATCATTAATCAAATGAGTCTTGTTTGGGGTGTTAAGGGGCAGTTGTACAATGAAATGGAAGGTATTAACAGAACTTTCGAAGACTTGCAAACTAAATTAAAAGATGCAGGTATTCTTGAAACAGGTGATGTAGTGATTAATACTGCTTCTATGCCATTGCATTGGAATGGTCACACCAATATGTTAAAGATAAATGAAGTGGAATAGAGTTTGGAATTTAGAGTTTTGAGTTGGACTTTCTTTCTCAAAACTCAGAACTCAGAATTCAAAACTTCCTCCGGGGAAGCTGGTTGAACCATGATCACTTCCTCTCTATCAACGATAACAAGTCCGGGAGCCGAACCTTTAGGTTTCCGGACATATTTTTTTGGAGTAAATATTACCGGACATAAACTATCTGTTTTGCGCTTTGAATAATAAGCAGCTATCTGTGCAGATTTCTCCAAAACATCATTAGGTACCTTCTGACCAGGATTTTGTTTCAATACCACATGAGATCCACTAACATCTTTGGCATGAAGCCATAAGTCATCCTTGTGGGTATGTTTTAAGGTAAGCTCATCATTAGATTTGGCACTTTTGCCAACATACAAATCCCATCCATTTACATTTAGTTTCCTGTAAGGCAATGTGTCACCTTTAACACCAGTTTTTTGATTCAGTTTTAACTCTTCAACTTTCTTTCTCAGAGTCTTTAGTTTATCAATATTTTTAAGCTGCTCAAGTTCAACTTCCAGGTTGAGGACCTCTTCTGATTTTTTTTCAATGTTGTCCTCAAGGTTTTTGATTTCTATCTTTTGGTTTTTTGCTTTTCGATAATAGTTCTCTGCATTCTTTTGAGGGGAAAGATTAGACTTGAGCTTGATTGTTATTTCACTGTCGTTATAGAAATCAAATAGATTTGCGGAATTGGATCCTTCTTGTATTTGATGAAGATTCGCCATGATGATATTGGCAATTTCCTCATTCCTTGAAGAATGCTTTATCTCATCAAGTTTCTTAGAGCTTTTTGAAATGTAATTATTGCCTTTTTTAATCTGATTTTGAACTTTTGAAATAGCTGTCTCCTTTTCTCTCTTTAATGAGAAGACTCTCGTGAACCTGTAAAAGAGCTCATTACTAATTGTTATGGGATCTGAAGATTCGAATAACGGTGTTTGCTCAGTTTTGAAAAGGGATAAATAGGGTAGACCTTTTTCTTCATACAGATAGAAAGGAGGTTGCATATCATTGATGAGGTCTTCTACAATTAGATATGACTTATCTGTCTCAGTTTTGTCAAAACCTCTTCTGCTTAATTCTGAATGAATCTTCTTATCAAATGTTGGATAAGTGTTAGTAATTCCTTCTCTCTGGAAGCTTTCGATACTTTGATCAATAGGTCTGTGTAAACTATCAGTCGTAACTCCCAAATCGTACTTCATCTGGTTATTGAATAGTCGGATCAGCTCATTGTTATGGAATAATAGAATATTTGACCTTTTCCCATGCATCTTAAATATCAAAGAAAACCCATTACTAAAATCGATGCTGAAGCTCCTCTCATTTTCAAATTGAGTAACTGAATTTACAGTGCTCAGGATCAACTCTTGGAAAAGATCAATACTGTTTCTCTTCGCTCTTGCAAATTCACCAGGAAAGGAAAGCATTGCATACTGACTATCCAGTGTTGCTTTTATATGGAATTCTTCTCTGTCCTTTAGAAATGAAAGAACCAATTCATCCTTAGACTGACTAAATGCTTCTACCAACTCGAACCCTTTTAACTTGGAGTTCAGTTGCTTGCTTAAATGTTTGAGAAAATAATAATTATGGTGCATTACCACTCCAGGATTTGTCCATCGTATGCAAGTTCAATATTTTCTGGCAATTCCTCAGAAATATTACGATGCTTTCCCAGTTTATGACTTATATGGGTAAAATATGCTTGCTCAGGTTGCAGCTCTTCCACCATTGCAATTGCTTGCTCCAGATTGAAATGACTAATGTGTTCTTCTTTCTGAAGGGCATTCAAAACGAGATATTTAGATCCCTTTATCTTCTCTTTTTCTTCTTCCGATATGTAGTTAGCATCTGTGATGTAAGTGAAATCATTAATCCTAAACCCAAATACCGGAAGTTTATAGTGCATCACTTCTATTGGAGTAATCCTCACACCCTGGATTTCGAAGGAATCATTTATAATTTCATTTACCTCAATCTGTGGTACTCCGGGGTATTTGAATTTTGCAAAAACATAGGAGAATTCTTTCTTAAGTTGCTCGATCACTTCATTGGTGCCATATATTGGCATATCCATTTTTTGCTTGAAGTTGAAGCTACGAACATCATCCATCCCAGCAGTATGATCTTTGTGGGCATGAGTGTATAAAATACCATCCAACTTTTTGATACCCTCTCTGAGCATTTGTTGACGAAAATCCGGGCCGGTATCGACTACCAGACTCAGATTGTCCACTTCAATATGGATTGAGGATCTTAGTCTTTTGTCACGAAAATCTACAGATCTGCATACTTCACAGTCACAAGCAATAACAGGGACTCCCTGGCTGGTGCCAGTACCTAGAAAAGTTACTTTCAAAGCTGAAGGTTGGTTTGCGAGATTTCTAAAAGGAATTTTCTGTTCTTCTCACTTAGTTTGGAAGTATCTAATTCAACTGATTTCAGTATTTCTACTAGACAATTGATTTTTCCATCCAAAGGGAAGTACTTATTTACGATTGCTATTTTGGTGTCTTTTAGAATGCAATAACCAGATTGGAAATTACCTTTTTCATACCTCAACACATATTCGGATTCCGAAAAAATATCTTCTAGTTTGTTTAATAAGTGTTTGGTATACTTCATTAAAGGCTTAGTTAATGTATTCTTTTACTAATTCAACCATAGCATCGTAATTCAATGGTTTTGGTAGATAGTCATTAATGCCAACATCTTTGAAGTCCTGCATAGAGTAGTTCTTGGCGTTTCCTGTAATGGCAATGATTGGAATATTGCTTTTGGCATCATCATCCATAGATCTTATGGTGCGTGCACATTCCATACCATCCATTATGGGCATATTAATGTCAAGTAATATCAGATCGTAATTGTCCTTCGATAATTTGTCCAATACCTGCTGACCATTTTTGACTGAGGTGATTTGATAGTTCTGGATACTTAATATCCTTTTAGTAAGGTTTTGGATTACCGAACTATCCTCTGCTACGATAATTTTCTTTGTCATCCGCTGTAATTAATTTTCCAGTATGTTCTGGTAGTTTTCCTGGAATTCCAGATATGCTTCTCTAAGCTCATCCAAATCTTCCTGAATATTTGTAAAGTTATTCTCTTTTAGCTTTTTTTCAATATAGGTTGCCTTATTTGCAATCCTTTCTATCCCTAAAGTTCCAGCATTTCCTTTCAATGTATGCAATTCCTTCCTAATTCCCTCAAAATTCTCTTCTCCAAGAAAATTCATACTGTTATCAACCTGCTCTTTTGTCTCAACATTAAAGTCCTCCAATACGCTCCTAATTAACTCAGTTCCACCATATTTGAATAGTTGATTCAATGTATTTTGGTTAATAATCAGGTCTTCAGATTTTTCTTCAAATACACCAGTTTTTACTTCTTTAGGTTCAAAGGAGATCCAGTCTTTTACTTTGTTAATAAGCAACTGTGCTTTAATCGGTTTAGACATATAATCATCCAGCCCTTGATTTATGAATCTTTCTCGATCTTCCTCCATTGAATAGGCGGTCATTGCTACAATAGGAGGGGTAGCGGTTAAATTAAGTTTCTTCACCTCCTGAGTTACTTTGACACCATCCATTTCCGGCATTTGAATGTCCATGAATACCAGATCATATTTATTTTTGGTGATAAGTTCCAGTGCTTCAAAACCATTCTGAGCTTCATCAACTGTACAGCCTGATTTTGAAAGTATCTGTGTTGCTACTCTTCTGTTAACACTATTGTCATCAACCACAAGAATAATAGGCTGAGCTCCTTTAAATTCCTTTGATATTTTGGAGTCATCCTTTTTTACCTTTTCAACTTCGTCCTCCTTAGCAACATCAGCCTCGAACGTAAACCAGAATGTGGACCCAAGACCAGGTGTAGAAACTACTCCTATTTCCCCATCCATAGACGCTACGAGTTCTTTCGATATTGCCAGTCCAAGTCCGGTACCCGCATAATTTTTGGTGCTACTGGTATCTAATTGACTAAAGCTCTTGAATAGCTTACCCTGATCTTCTTTTGAAATCCCAATACCACTATCCTTAATCTGACATTTGAAATAGTGCTTATTGTCTTTTGTCTCAACAAGTCTGATGCTAATATTGATATTTCCTTTTTTCTGAGAGAATTTTATAGCATTGGATGTAAGGTTAGACAGTACTTGCATTAACCTTGTCTCGTCAACCATTACTATCCCAGGAGTCTTTTCATCTATGTGATAAAATAAATTGGTATTATTGAGAATTGCTTGTTGAGAATATAGGTCATATAACTTCTCGAAAGTCTCTACAAGGTTGACGGGCTGTTTACGTAACTCCATCTTACCTGCTTCTATCTTCGAGAGATCCAGGATATCATTAAGGATATTGAGCAGCGTCTCGGAGGATTTCTGAATGGTCTTGATATATTCTAATTGCTCCTTATCAAGTTTGGTGCTACCTATCAAGTCTATCATCCCAATAATTCCATTCATTGGGGTTCTGATCTCATGACTCATATTGGCAAGGAACCTTTCTTTTACTTTCAGTGATCTTTCAGCTAGTTCTTTTGCTTTTTGTAATTCCTCATTGGTTTTTTTCAGCTGGGTAATATCACGTGCCACACCCTCCAGTTCAAATATGTTACCTCTTCTTTGGATGAGCCTAACGTTTATAATTACCTGGAGGATTTCTCCTCTTTTGGTTTTTACAGATCCTTCAAAGTTTCTTACACTTTTATGTTCAAATAACTGCTCGAGCAAATGATCTGTATCTCCTTTTGGTGTAAAGAATTTTTGAACTTTTTGACCAATGATTTTATTTGGTTGATATCCCAACATCTCGGTTATGGAAGGGCTGACCATAGAAATCTTTCCATTCAAATGGCATCTAAAATAAATATCCTGGAAGCTTTCGAAGATTGTTCTAAATTTCTCTTCACTTTCGGCAAGGGCAATTTCGGATTGCTTTTTCTCTGTGATGTCATTGGCGATTACAGAGATCTCCTCAATTCTTCCGTCCTGAAGATAAATTGGGTTTAAGAATATATCTCGCCAGATCTTTCTTCTGCTTTTGGTGATAAGGCTGGTTTGGAAATTTAATACCCTTCCAGTGAAAGCCTCATCGTATTTGTTTGTCCAAAATTCCTGGATCTTTTCAGGGAATGATTCCGGTGCGTGATCCTGAAAGCTTAATCCAAGTTCAGCATCTACTGAGTAATATTCTTTTAATGCTTCTGAATAGTTTTGATTGAATGATGTAAATCTATACTTCCTATCAATCGACCAAATCTGGTGCGTACTACTCTCAAATATTGCTGAAAGTCTGGCTCCCTGATTCTGAATTTTTTCTTCCTGGATCTTTCGCTCCATTGCCAAACTAACCTGCCCAGATATGAAATCAAGTAGTTCAAGGTCTTTGTTATTATAGGCAGCAGAATCATGGTTTGAGTGTATTGAAAGAACTCCAATAGCTTCACCACCTATACTAATTTGTACACCCAACCAAATCTGAGGTATTTCTTTAGGAAGCCTTACTTTCTTGGCAGATCCTATTTTTTTTATCCCATCCTGATAAATAATCAGAGGTTTTCCGATCTCCAGAGTATAGTTTCCTAATACGGTCTCGATCTTTTTTTGCTTCTCGATTCCAGTCTCATCTACATACTCATTGATGAAGAAGGGAAAAGAAAAATCAGATCCTTCAGTTCCTTTGATCATTAAACTGAGATTCCTTACTTCCAGAATTCTATTCAATTCATCATAAATACTAGAATAGAGTAAATTCAGATTTGAACTGGTGATGGTAAGGTTGGCGATTTTATAGAAAAGACTTTGAGCCTTTTCCGCCCTTATTCTTTCTGTAATATCATAAAATACGGCCCTGTATTCTTGTGCTTCTCCATTTTCGATGACACAATTCACTCTACCAGATACGTAAATATTCTTTCCAGATTTTGAAATGAATACGGTATCGAATTTTTCAATTACTTCACCACGGCTTAATTGATCCAACTGATCCTTTGTGCTGGCCCAGTGGTCTTTATGGATGAAATCTGAGAATTTGAGATCGAATAAGTCTTCTTCTGTGTAGCCTAGTTTGTTTTTACAGATTTGGTTCACAAAACGGAATTCTCCGTTCATTCTAAAGACCTGAATTAAATCATAAGAGTTATCGAAGAGTTTCTTTAATTCTACGTTGGTTCTTTCAACCAAATCATAGTAATCCCTTTCAGATTGTGCCAGTTGCTTTTTCAGTTCAGCAACCTGATTCTTTAACGCCTGTTCCTTTTCACTCATAAGTATGAATAATCCAATCTAAAGATACCTAAATTTTAATTTTTGAAGGAATAAATAATCTTTGCATCAGAATCAAAACAGCCTAATGAGCTCTAGAAAAAAATACCTGATCCTTGTTGTTGGTCCTACAGCAGTCGGGAAAACAAGTTTAGCAATTGAATTGGCCCAAAAACTAAATACTGAAATCGTATCGGCTGATTCAAGGCAATTCTTTAGAGAAACAGAACTTGGTACGGCTAAACCAACAATAGAGGAGCAGACCAAGGCGAAGCACCACTTTATCAATAACCTGAGTATTGAGGAAGAATACAATGCGGGTAAATACGAAGAAGATGCACTTCAGTTATTGGAAGAGCTCTTTCAGAAAAAGGATCATGTTATCATGGTGGGTGGTTCTGGTCTTTATGTCAATGCGGTTTGCTTCGGAATGGATGATATGCCAGAGGTTCCGGATTCTTTTAGAGCTCAACTCATTAAGGAGCATGAAGAAAAAGGACTTGATGTACTTACTACCAGATTAAAAGAGCTTGACCCTGAATATTATAATATGGTAGATTTAAATAATCCACAAAGGGTCATCAGAGCTTTGGAGGTGATTGAATTTTCCGGAAAGAAATACTCAGAGCTCAGGAAGTTGAATGCTGATAAACCAGACAGGCCTTTTGAGACTATATGGATTGGTTTGGAACTTCCAAGAGACCTATTATACGAGCGCATTGACTACAGAATGGATTTGATGATTGAGGAGGGGTTATTTAAAGAAGCTGAGAGTTTATTTGATAAGAGACATTTAAATGCGCTACATACAGTTGGCTACTCAGAAATCTTCAGGTATATGGAAGGCCAATATGATTATGAGGAAGCAGTAAGGCTATTGAAGAGGAATTCGAGGCGGTACGCTAAAAGACAGTTTACCTGGTTTAAAAGAAATGAAAAAATCCGGTGGTTCACACCGGATCAGTTCAATGATATTTTACAATATGTGGAGAAATTTTTAGGTATTTAAGATGTCCACAAGTCTTAGTAAATCTTGATTAAGCGGCTTGTTCTTTGAAATTGCCAATTTGAAATTAGTATAAACAACTTCATTGTTAACAACACCCACCATTACATTTTTCTGTCCATTTACAAGACCTTCAACTGCAGCAAGACCAAGTCTTGAAGCAAGAATTCTATCAAATGCAGATGGATCTCCACCCCTTTGAATATGACCAAGTGTGGTTACTCTGATATCCAGTTCTGGAACATGTCCCATTACCTTACCAGCAATCTCATGCGCATTACCTTGTTCATCACCTTCAGCAACAATGACAATAGAAGAAGTTTTTTGATTATCTCTTCCTTGTTTCAAGGTGTTGATTACATCATTAATTGTAGTAGATGTTTCTGGCACCATTACAAGCTCAGCACCACCACCTATACCGCAATTAATTGCGATATAACCTGAATGTCTTCCCATTACTTCAATGAAAAATACACGGTCATGTGAGTTTGCAGTATCTCTGATTTTATCTATAGCATCCAGTGCAGTGTTAATAGCTGTATTGAATCCAATCGTATAATCAGAGCCGTATAAATCGTTATCTATAGTCCCAGGACAACCTACAACAGGTATGCCATGCTCTTCATAAAATATATTGGCACCAGTAAAACTACCGTCACCACCAATGGCCACAAGACCTTCAATTCCTTTTTTCTTTAATTGCTCATAAGCTTTTTTGCGACCTTCTTTGGTCATAAATTCTTTGCTTCTGGCGGATTTTAGGATTGTTCCACCTCGCTGAACAATGTTGCTAACGGAATAAGATTTCATCTTGTAGATGTCACCTTCAATCATTCCATTATAACCGTATTTTATACCGTATACATCAATCCCCAAGTGTAAAGCTGATCGAACAACCGACCTCACGCAGGCATTCATTCCAGGAGAGTCTCCTCCCGACGTAAATACACCAATACTCTTCATTTCCAATAATTATAGTTCTATGATTGCGAGAATCATTTAGGGGTGAAAAAGTTTATTTGAAACCGAGGCTCAATATTAAACAAAAAACTGTTCCTTTGAAATGTTCTTAACATTTTTGCTATATCATTGAAGAATTCATTAAAGTTTTGACATGCAAATACCATTTTTTACACTTGATAGACAACATTTGGCTATAAAATCTGAGCTTCAAAATGTTTATACCAAGGTAATTGAGAATGGTCAATTTATTCTTGGTGAAGAAGTATCCAAGTTTGAGCATAACATATCAAAATACATTGGAGTCCCTCATGCAATATCCTGCGGAAACGGAACCGATGCTTTGGAGTTGATATTGCAAGGATTGGGGATAGAAAGAGGTAAGGAGGTTATTGTTCCATCTAATACCTGGATGTCTGTGGGAGAAGCTGTGATAAATTCAGGTGGTATCCCTCGCTATGTTGATATCGATAGAGATACTTACATTTTGGACTTGGATAAAGTTGATTCGTTGATATCAAAAAATACTTTTGCAATTATCGCAGTTCACCAATTTGGGTATCCTATTGACTTAAGGTCCTTCAAAACCAAAATGGAATCACAGAATATCTACTTAATCGAGGATTGTGCCCATGCAATTGGAGCTATGGTAGGGGAGACTAAATGTGGCTCTTTCGGAGATGCCGCAGCATTTTCATTTTATCCCACTAAGAATCTAGGTGCACTGGGTGATGCTGGGGCGGTAGTTACCAGCAATGAGGAACTTGCTGAAAGAATTAGACTACTAAGTAATCACGGACAAGTTGCCAGGGACTCACACGTTATTGCCGGGAGAAACAGCAGGCTAGATGAGTTGCAAGCTGCAATTCTTAATTTAAAACTAAGATATATTGATTCATACAATAAGAAGAGGAACGAAATTGGAAGCATGTATATTAAACATGTCAACATTGCTTCGAATCATTTGTCTAATAACCTAAAACATGTATATCACCAGTTTGTGGTCCAACATGATAGACGAGATGAGTTGTCTCAATATTTGAATGGAAAAGGAATAGGTACCGCAATTCATTATCCAGAATCCCTGGCTGATATGAAAATCTTTAAATCCAGGGACCTCACACCAATCGCCTCTGAAACAAGCAGAAAGATCTTATCAATTCCTATTTTTCCAGAATTAACAGAGGAAGAGGTAGGATATATTATTGAGAAGATTAATTCTTTTGATTAAGTGTTTCTTCGATTCTTGATAGGTTTCCTTTCGTTACCTCGAAAAGTTTTTGTTGATTCTCCTCTAAACGGAATTCATTCTGCGCTTTGTTCTGCATCAATTCATTGAACGCGTTAAAGAGATTTGTATCAAGGTTAGAAACATCTTCTTTTAGATTTACAAACCAATCAACTGCATCAATATCATCCAGAAACCATTTTAATTTGTTGTGAGAACCCAAAGAAATTATTTTGCAATTAACTCCAAACGGAATCATTTGTGCATGTCCTCTTGCTCCAAAAACGACTTCCATGTTGTTGTATACCTCATACGTTTCTGCAGGTGTACTCAGTTGTAAATCCACTGATTCAAATGGAACACCAACATGTTTCATCATTAACTCGAATTTTGCATCTTCCCTGAGGTGGCAGATGCTGTAAATTTTATATCCTTCTTCATGAATTCTCTTTAGCCCCATAGCAACTCGTCTTAGGATTTCGTAAATATCCCCTCCGAATCTGTTCTTATATCTATCAAAAGCAATGTTGACCCCAACACTTTTGCTCGATTTCTTAGGGCCAATTTTATCTACCTTTCTTATAAAGGTTGTTGGGCAAGGTTGATAGTGAATTTTTTCACCTAATTCTGGGCCAACAAGTTCTTTCAGCTTATTGATGCTCCCATAATTCCTCAAACTAAAAAATGAAGCTGAATTGATAAGTTGTTTAACGCTTTTAATAAATAATTCACCAGGTTCCTGTCCGTGAAAGAAGTTATAACCAATAGCATAAACGAAAATTGGGACCTCTATCTTTTCAAGCAATTCAGGGCTTACTGCCCACTGCCACCCAGAAATTGTGTTTGGATTTGAGTCGGGTAAAAGCAGTCCACCACCTCCAATTACCAGAAATTCTCCTTTATTTATTTCCTCAATAGTTTTCTCAGTTACAGGGTCTGTAACTTTGATGAGATTCCATCGAATATCCTGATTGATCAGGTTGAAATTATCTCTTACGCATTTTGAAAGAACTGTATCTCCAGCATTTTCCCATGCGCTATAATAAGAAACATGCGTTGCTAAAGTTTTTCCTGAACCGTTTCTCTCTCTTTTTAGGTATCGTTTGGCTTTGAAATAAAAGTTGCCGGATTTCCATACCTTTTTCAACATTGCACTTTTGTTGAATTGGAATATAGTTGATTGCAGTAATAATTGTTTGGCCGTGATTCCAGCTGTTTTCACGGGCAATTCAGGGAACAATTTAGCTATTGCGTAATTTACTTTGCTTCTAAGTTTTAGTGCATTAAATCTTGCTGAGCTAAATGAAGGGTTTTCTGTTTTTTGAGCATAAACAAATAGTGCACTTCCATAATACCCGATCTTTTTTACTTTAAAATATCTTGAGAATAGTTGATAGACGCTTGCTGCGTTGAAGTAATGTATATGAGGCTTCCAAATTGTATCCTTCATTGAACCGTACATATGTAGTTCTAACGAAGGAAATTCAAAGAGTAGGTGGCCATTGATATTCAGCAGATCATGACATTTTTCTATAAATGTATGTGGGTCTAAAACATGCTCCAATACATGAAATGAACAAACAACATCAAACTTTTTATCAGAATTGAAGTCCTCAAGCATACAGGAATGTTGCTCGAAACCATATTGTTCCTGAGAGTAGGCTGCATAATCGGGATCGGGTTCCAATCCAGTGGCTTCTTTGCCGGCAAGTTTTAGAATATGAACAAAAGAACCAATGGAGCTACCTACTTCTAATACATTTTGAAAAGTATTGGTGTATTTACTGTAATACTCAAATCTTTTTAAGGCTCTTTTATCAAGATCTTTTATTTTCTGACTAGATGGAAGCTTAGCTTGACCCCTTGCTTGTTCAGTGAACTCTCCAGTGGAGTAAATGTCTTCATAGGACTCAGCTGGCTGTGCAATATGCCCGCAATTTTTACACTTTTGTAGTGCTATTTGAAACCCTTCTCTTGAGTCTCTTTTTAGACTGACCAATTTATTTGACCCACAAACAACGCAGCTATCTTTACCCATCTTACTACTTCAAAATAATTTCAACAAATTCTCTCACCGCTCCAGATCCTCCGGGTGTTGATAATTGAATGATACCTGGTATTGATTTGATTTTCTCTCTGGCATTACTGGGGCATGCAGCTAATCCAACATGCTTTAGTAGTTCCAGGTCATTTATATCATCGCCAATATAAGCGACATTCTTAAGTTCAATTCCCAGGTCATTGCATAGGTTTGTTACAACCTCAAGCTTATTTTTAATTCCTTGATAGAGATGATCCAGCTTCATTTTTTCAAACCTTCTTTTATTTAAAAGTCGGTCCTCACTGGTCACAAGTCCGGTTTGGATTCCAGACTCTCTTAAAAGTTTAAAGCCCATTCCGTCATACGTTGAGAATTTTTTTAGTTCATCCCCATTTTCGGTGTAATACATACCAGCATCAGTAAGTACCCCATCAATGTCACTTAGGAATAGTTTTATTTCATTTTTTGGAGTTTGGGGTTCATGATACTTCTTCATCAACATTTCTCCCATAATCCAGTCTTCTTCTTCATCAATCTCAAGAACTGTATATTCTGGCATTTCATAAGTCATAATTTTGCCAGAAAGTCTATTTTTATACTTGATAATGTTCTTTACAGTATTAATATAAAAAGCCCCATTTTCCACAAGTGTTCCATCGAAATCCTGTCTTCTGGGTCTATTATTAAAGTCATAGTTTATTGCATTACCCCCTGCACTCCAAAAAAACCTCTTGATCCTGGCACAGCTTAATAGTGATTCACTTTTGTTAGCATTGAATAAATCGAATGCTTCATCAAAATGTTTGGCCTTTGTAAAAGGAGATGTCGCTTGGACCAACACAAATATATTGTCTGGTTCCAGGTTTTGGGCATCAATATATTCCAACATCACACTTTCGGTAGAAGCAGTATCATTGGCATTTTCTGCAGATCTTTGATAGATTTTTACTTGGTCAAACCCAAATGAAAGTACCGTATCTTCGATTTCCTTGCTGTCCGTAGCTACCACGATTTCATCAATACTTTTGGACCTAGCTAATCCTTCCAAGCACCAATAAATAAGTGGTTTGCCGAAAAATTCTTTGATGTTTTTGCCTGGTATGCCTTTACTTCCACCTCTGGCGGGGACAAATGCAATGGTGCTCAATGCTCTCGGTATTTTAATTTGTCGCGTTGCACTTTCTCAATATCCAGAATTTCTTCCTTCTTGAAATTCAATGATTTATGCGCTGCGTGTAAATCTCTACACAATTTACCCATACCAGTTGGTTCTAAAGAAGCTGCATGATCTGTGCCTTTCCAGGTTCTGTCTTTAGTGAAATGACGCTCCACCCAGTTTGCTCCTAATGTGTAAGCACTTAAATCGATTGCAATTCCTAAATGATGTCCAGAAAAACCGATATCGTGAACCTTCGATTTAAACTTATCTTTTATTCTAGAGATTTCAAGTAAGTTCACGTCTTCAAAAGGAACAGGGTACCCGCTTGTGCAAGAGTATACAACAAGTCTGTCTGCTGCACCAACTTCATCAAAAAAGTCGATAATTTGAGACTCTTCATCATGAGTAGTCATTCCAAAAGAAATGTGCACCTGTCCGTCATAATCATCTCTAAGTACCTTCAACATTTCGAAGTGATTATTACATGCTGATGGAACTTTGATGAAATCTGGTTTCAACGTTATGATTTCCTTTGCAGAAGTTACATCCCAAACTGAAGTTGAATAACCAATTCCAATGGATTCACAATACTTTTTAAGTTCAGCATGCTGTTCAAGGTCAAGCTCTAGATTCTCTCTGTGCTCACCGTAGGAATCCCCATAAGAGTTTGCTGGGTTTGGGTGTGGTGCTTCATATTGTTCTGGAGTAAGAAGTTCTTTCGGGTTTCTTTTCTGGAACTTTGCATAATCAGCATTACACTGCTTAGCCAATTGAATTAATTCCTTTGCAATTTCAAATTCCCCTTTATGATTGCAACCAATCTCTGCAATAATTTTGGGAGTTTTATATTCGTTCATTTGGTGTATCGATGTTTAAGACAAAACAATAAATAATTGAAGTCAATACAAAATATTAATATAACCTCACTCTTTTAAATGCATCTATATACGAATCGGGAGTAGCATTTAGAATTTCACAGCCCCTTGATTTAGCATATTCTTTAAGAGTGAAATAACCTTTGAAAGCCAACATAAACTTATGGAGGATTTCATGAAGCTTTCTTTGGCCTTTACCTCTTTTATCCAGTGCTTCCGCTTTAGAAGTGGATTCATCATAGAAATGTTTTTGGTGCAGCAGTACCTGATTGTCGTCTGTAACTGAAATTTCAGGAAGCCAACTATGATCTGCTCCAATGAGATATATTTCTTTCATTCCGTTATTAATGCAGTGATAAATGCTCGGAATCATAATGTTATGAGGGCGTGGCATACCAAATCTCTTACGATAAAAAAAGTGATTGAGCCACATCCAACCTTCTATAGGGGTATTGTTATAATATTCAATCTTAATGTTACTATTTTCTTTCAATGGCTTTTGCCATCTCTCATGCTTTCGAGCCTCAAATGGAATGAAAAGTTGCAACGGCCAGGTGGTTTTTTTTGCCATCTGTTCAAATAGAATATTACTTTGAGTAACAAACTTTTCATCGATATCGTCAAGCCAAAGATCTGGCGCAGAAGTCATGTAAATTGGAGGTTGAAATTTTTCGTAATATTCTGATTTAGGAAAATGGTTAACACAAATAAGTAGCTTATCCTCAGAATATGTCTCCATTTTCGATAATGCCTCCTTCACTGAAGGGCCATTTCCGATGATGATACATTTATCTTGTCCATTTGTTTGGAACTTATTTCCCCTTGGCCATTTTGACATCACCAATATCCTCAACATCGATATGGAGGACATTAATCCATTTGTTAAAAAATCTCTTAGAAATACAAATATTGTAAGCATATACTAATTCATAAATCCTTTCATTACCCACCATCTAAATTTAAGCAACATACTGCCTTTAGCCGGTTGAATTAGAAATGTGAAATAAATAGCCAGTACTATTGACGCACAAATTTTAAATAATTCCTCCAGTATTTTAGCAAAGACTCCCAATTTCCCAGATTTTGAAGCCCTAATTCTTTCACTTTTACCATACCCAATTCCCATTCTTCGGATGTATTCAATTGAGGTTCGCTTAGGAGGAATTATATGTTGTACCTCAACATTGCCAAGATAGTAGGTGTCATTCTCTTTATTAATTCTGTTAAACAAGTCCTTTTCCTCTCCACTTTCTAAATTATCACCTCGTCTTCCCAGATCTGTATCGAATAATCCGAATTTTTCAAATACAGATTTTCTGAATGCCATATTGGCACCAATTGGGTATTTCCCATTTTTAAACTTTTTGTCTTCATCTCCCAAATTGATTGCAGCAACAAGGGGAAGTAGATATTTCGACATCCACTTGGGTTCTGTTTCTTCATAAAGTGGACTTATTTTACCTCCGGAACTCAATATTTCCGGATGTTGAGAATAGAATGCTAGTAAATTCTGAGAAAAGGATTTATTTACGAATGCATCATCATCTATGAAGGCTATAATTTCACCATTTGATTCTGAAATCCCTCTGTTTCGCGCATAAGATAACCCTTGGTTTGTCTCAAGTATATACTTGAATAATTTTCCCGGGTGATTTACTATGAATTGCTGACAGGTGTCTTTGGTGCCATCTGTGCTATTATTATCAATAACTATGAATTCAACAGCATTGAATTCTGCATCCATATTTGCCAGATGCTCCAATGCTGTTGGTAAATATTCATTCCTGTTATAGGTACAGATTACAATTGAAAGTTCAATTTTATTCGCTTTCGCTGCTTGATTCATTCTTGTTAAATCTTAGCTCAAAAACTATCAGCCCTATCATTGTCAGGATAATTAGACTTGAACAAATCATGGTAATAGTATTACCAACATAGTATGAACGAGGCTCGAATTTGAATTCGATTGTATGCTGTCCTGCTGGAATTTGCATGGCCCTTAGAACAAAGTTTGCTCTGAAGTGATCCATTTCCTCTCCATCCACATAAGCGGTCCAACCCTTTGGATAATAGATTTCTGAAAATATAGCGATACCTGCGCCTTCAGAACTGGATTCATACTTCAGATAATTTGGTTTATAATCCGCTAATGTAATAGTTCCCTGAGTAGTTGAAGGGTTATTCAATGAGAACTTTGAGTTGTCAATTACACCGTTCTTCGAGCTTGAAATGTTGGATAATTGATTCAATTCCTGTTGAGGGCTATTGACGGTTATGATTGAATCTGCAAACCATGCATTTCCAAGTGCATTTTGATTGACAATAACGGCATTTGCGGTTTCTCCTGCTTTGATATACTTGGTATTGAGCATGTTCAAAACAGGAATTACTGAAAGGTCTTGAGATCCACTTCTCAAAGAAGAAATAGCATCATTTATTTCAGGAGAGATCTTGTTTTCAATTAATTGCTGATATCGCTTGACCTTCGCTCCATGATAGCCCCCAATTGAGTTGTGGTAAAAAGAGGTTCTTGCTTCATTAAAAGGGTTCTGTAAATTAAGCACTCGATAATGACTATCATCTCTCAGTATTAATTTATCCGCTTCGCTTTCAGTTACAAATTGCTGTTGGGCTTTTCTTACAAAATCGTCATTAGGAAGGAATCTCTTCCCAACACTGAATAGATCAACAGAAACGATCAAGATCATTAATGCAGCCATTGTGATTTCATTAAGTTTTCCTTTTACATGAAGGAGAACTAGCGCAGTAGCGATTATTATAAAAATTAATGAGCGAATGCCGTCATTTTTCAGCATCGTACTTCTCTGATCTCTCAATAGGTCGATCAACATTTGATTTTCTCCAAATCTCACATCAATTGGACCTGCTAATTTGGAATTGACTCCAATCAAAATTAGAATCACTACAAATCCAATTACACCGGATGCAATTTTTAATAGCTTCAAAGGATTTTTTTGCCCTTCCTCAACTGCTGCTTGTAGTCCAATGGTAGCAAGCAAAGGGACGAGCATAAATGGTATTGCTATTGCCATTGAAACTGATCTGAACTTATTATAGTAAGGAAATACAGAGTACATAAAATAGTTAAACGTCTCAAAATTTTTCCCCCAGGAAAGGACAAGCCCAAAGATTGTGGCAGTAATTATCCAATATTTAGTCTTTCCATCAGCATATACAATTCCAAGAATAAAAAGGAAGCAAATAATTGCTCCAATATACATTGGACCGGCAACAGAAGGCTGGTCTCCATGGTACGTAGGAACACCTCTGATAAAGGATCGGATTTGATCTAAAGGAACATTATTCTTTCTGAGGCCCTTGGCAATAGGGGATTGCATATCTAGTGCTTCTACTGATGCTCCTCCACTGTAGTTTGGAATTAAGAATGTAAAAGACTCTCCAATTCCATGACTCCAATTGAAAACATAATCTCTGTCCAATCCATTTTTTACATCACCAGGTTTAAGGTCAAGTTCTGAAGGTCCCCTGGTGGAGTATTTCCCGTACTCCATTGCAGTCCATAATTTCCCAATGTTTGCACCAACACCAAGCAATGCAGCCAGAACCACCACAATAATCGGTTTGGCGAGTGAAGTAATTTCTTTTTCTCTGATTGCCTGGATTAATACAAACAGACCATAAATCATTACGATCAGGAGTAAATAATATGTAATCTGCAGGTGATTAGCCCTAATTTGCATGGCCAACCCAAAAGCTGTTAATGCAAACCCTCGAACAAAATTTTTCTTAAAGACCAAATGAATCCCACCTAACACAAGTGGTGCAAAGGCATAAGCGGTTACTTTCCAGATATGTCCTGCCTCAATACCGATTATGTTGAACGTATTAAATCCAAAACCAACTGAACCAAGAATAGCGTAAACAGGTTTTACACCAAAACATAAAAGTAGAATGTAAAAGCAAGTCATCGCGATAAATGTATGCCTTGCCCCAGAAGGTAAACCTACAGTCCAAGCAGAATAAACATACTTCAAAACATCTCCGGACCACTGCGTATTGATCAAATAAGCAGGCATTCCTCCAAACATGGAATTTGTCCAAAGTGCTTCTTCACCCGTTGATTCTCTGAATTCGATAATTTCCTGACCCGCACCAAATCCTTGCTGGACATCATTTTGATAGATCTCTTTGTTTTGCAAGATTGTTGGGTGATAAAAGAATGCAGTAATTCCTATGAAAACCACTACTGCAATCAGATGAGGTAATACATCCTGTTTAAAGTTGATCTGGAGCATTAATTATTCTTTTTTAAGTATTTGTTGATCAATTGGTTGAAAATGTTTTGCATTTCATCCGAAACTCTAAGTAGTAAAAGTAAACCAATATAAAGAATGCTCACTACAGTCGAACGAATTAATATATCTAACAACACATTGTGGAATTTTGGAGTATAGAAATTAACTAGCACGATACAAGATCCTACAACTATTACAATTAGTTGTCCAACACTGAATGGTGACATCTTTAACTTAATTCTGACAAAAATAAATTTGATGATATTAAAGATAAGGATCGAAAGGGTTGTGGCCATTGCTGCTCCAATTATACCAAACTCTGGAATGAAAACAATGTTAAGGATAACTGTAAGAATCGCAAGGATTACTACAGAGATTACATTAAACCTGAAGTACTTAGACATTAGGATAATTTCTCCATTGGTACTAAATGTCATATCCAGAAGGCGACTTAACCCAATAAAATAAACAACTTGGATTCCCGAAATAAATTTCTCACTGTTTGGAATCAATTGATAAATTGAATCAATATTGACTATAATACCGATAGCAAGAAAAACTCCAAGAATCAATTGATTTAAACCTAGCTGTTTATATAGTTTAGAAACTTTATTGTAGTCATTTTCTTTAAAAGCTTGTGAAATCAGTGGTGCAATGATCTGACTGATAGCCCTTCTAGGAAGGTCAATTACCACTCCTATGTAGAATGCCATGGCATAGATTCCGGTAGCATTGTTTCCTAACATCGCGGAGACCATTTGAATGTCTACATTCATGATCATAACATTTCCAAGAGACCCCAGGATGGCATAGAAAGAATAGCTTTGGATTTCAGTTCTTGTTTCGAGTGGTAGTTGCTTTAGCCGAATTGAGAACCTGGAATTTTTCAAGAAAACAGCATAGGTTCCAGTTGCTGCAAATAAGATCAGTACAGATATAGCAAGGCTTTGAATGCTGAATTCGAATGAAATAATACTAAACCCAAACAGTAGCAGGAAAATCATTTTTGACAATCGAAGCAGCACATCCTTGCAGAAATTTGGGAATATGATTTTTAATTGAGCTTTAGCAATTGACTCAAAATAAGTTGATAGTGAAAAACCTGCAACCAATGCCAATACAACCCAATAATATTGTCCGAATTCAGGAGCTTTATCCTGATAGATGGATATTATGGGACCAGAAAGAATCCAGAAAAGTGATGTGAATACCACAATTCCAGTTAGAGTTCCAATCAATAAAAAGCCCAAAAATGGAGGTATGACAGACTTTTGCTTGAATAATTTTGGGTAATACTTTACTGCCGAAGAACCCATTCCAAGTGTAACCAATGGAACCAGTAGAAGCGCAGCGCTTTGAATTTGATTGTATAATCCAATTTGATTTGGAGTGTAATATGCTGGTAAAATCACCAAAGTATTGACATACCCAATAATAACACCCAGGTAAGAAAATGCTGATGCCCAAAAACTTTGACGTAATACAATACCCATATCATGCAGTTATTGCGGCCTCCAATTTAGACAGATCTGATTCATTATTATAAAAATGAACTGATAACCTAATGTAGTCCTCTCTTCGTGTAATAATAATCCCCTTATCTTTTAATTTCTTAAATGCGTTATTCTCATTCAATACAGAAATAATTGGAGCTTGGTTGTCCGCCTTACTAAAATATTTTGGGGTAAGACCGGAATTGATAATGCTCTGATAGAGCTGATCTCTCATCTGAGATACTTTGTTGAAAATATTATTCCACCCAATATCGTTGAGCTGAGTCAAAGCTGCATTTAAAGTAACGAGGCTAACATATTTCGGATGACCAGCTTCAATGATCTCAGTTGTGTCTTTATAATTTTCTGCTTTGAGTCGCGGACCAAACTCTTTTAGGCTGTTCCAACCTACGGATTTGGTGGTGGATTTGAACTCACTTTTACTATTTTCATAATAAAGTCCAATTCCATATCCACCAGTTTGCCATTTAAAGCTACTGGCCATGAATATATCAACCGATAAGTCTTTTAAAGAGATTGGGATATTTCCAACTCCTTGTGTACCATCAACAACTAGGATGGCATTATTTTCTGAGCAGACAGAACTCAATTGTTGTAGGTCGATCGTGAAGCCATTTGAATACTGAACCCAACTAATAGACAGTATTTGCCGTGATTTTTTTAGTTGATCATTTATTTTGTCAATTGAGATGGACCCATCTTCTTCCATCTCGATCCAGTTTATCTTAAAGCCACGGGCGATCCATGGTAAACCTACCGATGGAAAATCACCTTTTACTAAAACAACTTCCAAGTTTGGATCAAGCCTCTCTGCTGCCAGATTCATTCCCGAAGACACATCTGTAATAAGGCCTAGTTCATTTAGTTGGCAACCAAGAAGATTACAAGCCAATTCTTTTGCAGATTTCCCTTCATTTACCCACTGAGGCCTATTCATTCCTCCATTGAGCAAAAAATCCTGTAAATGATCCTCCAGAGCTTGTTTGGTCTTTAGAGAAATTAATCCAGAACTTGCACTATTAAGATAGGTGTGCCTCTCAGCTGCAGGATATTGACTTCTTATTTCTTCCCAGTTCATTTTAAACGACCCACAATTTAATTGCTAAACCAATTACAGCCACAAGTAAAAACCATCTGACATACTTATCTCCAGCTTTGACAGACCATCTGCTACTAATCCAGGCTCCTATGGAATTGCCAATAGCTAGTGTTAGTCCATACTGCCAGTTGATTTTTCCTTCCAAAGCAAAAATAATTACAGCCATCAAGGTGTATGTGAGAGCGACAAATAGTTTGATGGCGTTGGTCTTGATTAAATTGAATCCATTGATGGTGGTTAGTGCAGCGATAATTAAAAAACCAATTCCAGCTTGAATAAACCCACCATAAATACCTAGGAAGAAGAATACAATAAATCCGATGATCTGTTTTTTTCGGCTCATGTCCTCAGTTGGCCCATCTTTCCTATTGAAAGGCCTGAAGACTGTCATTAATACCACCATAATCATTACAATGGCTAATATCCTTTTAAACAATTCATCACTGATGTCAATTGCTAATTTGGCACCCAAAGCTGCTCCAAGTGCCGCAGCAATCGCCAATAGTCCACTGTATTTGAACGATGAAACACCTTTAGATTTAAATCCCGACACGCCGAATATATTCTGGATCAATATTGCAACCCTATTGGTAGCATTGGCTACTGTGCTTGGAAGTCCCATAAAAATCAAAAGTGGCAAGGTTAATAGTGATCCTCCACCTGCTAAAGTGTTGATTATTCCAGCTAGAAATCCTACAGCAATAAGCATCAGTGCCTCTTGTAGGGTAATTGTTATTTCCATTCCGTCTTTGTTACTTGTAGATTGTCTTTACAATCATCTAAGAGTTTGGCTTGTGTTATTTGAAAAATGGGATGAACAAAATCCGGTGCAATTTCATTCATGGGCACTAAAGTAAACCTTCTGTTCTGTATTTCAGGATGAGGAACGGAAAGATTTTCTAAGTCAATCACGGAATTACCGAAATATAGAATGTCAATATCAATAGTTCGCTCTCCCCACTTTTCAAATCTTCGTCTGCCTAAATCAAGTTCAATTTGTTGTAGACTTTGCAAGAAGTCCCTTGGATTAAGAATTGAATTTACGAGTATAACCTGATTGTAAAAACTAGGTTGGTCTGTTTTGCCCCAGGCAGCTGTTTCGTATATATGGGATTTGGTAATTATCGGTGCAAAGCTGCTGATTGATTCTATCGCCTGGTTTATCGTTTCCCTTTTATCACCCAAATTACTGCCAAGCAACAGATAAATTCCGTCCATAAGTTATTTTAAACATTTCTTTATTTATTCCAGTCATAAACAGCAAAACTGAATTAGTTTTGTGGGTTTAAAGTTGAAACAATATTAGTTGAGATATGGCATTTTTAAGGAATTTATTGGCAGTCGTTGTGGGCATGGCATTATTCACCGGATTAGCTTTTTCCTTTTTCTTTCTATTTATAATCGCCTCTGCAGAAGATCCTACCTATGAGGTGAAAGATAACTCAGTATTACATTTGAAATTAAGTGGTGTAATCCAGGAAAGAGTTATTGAAGACCCTTTTCAGGAAATCTTTGGTGCTGATGGGCCTAAGCCTATTGGCCTTTACAACCTTCTTGAAGCGATTAACAATGCAGCTGAGGATACTAAAATTAAGGGAATCTACATGGAGCATGGATTTCTCTCTGCAGGATATTCTTCACTAGATGAAGTGAGAGAAGCTTTAATTTCTTTTAAAGAAAGTGGGAAATTCCTTTACTCTTATGGGGAGTATCTATCAGAAGGAGATTACTACCTGGCATCTGTTGCTGATTCAATATTCCTAAACCACGAAGGTGCATTGGAAATAAATGGATTAAGCGCGAACGTTACGTTTTACAAAGGTACATTTGATAAACTGGGAATAGAACCGCAAATTTTCAGAGTAGGAGAGTTTAAGAGTTATGTAGAACCATATATCCGAGAAGACTTAAGTGAGGCAAATCGCCTTCAATTGACAGAATTACTAAATGCTATTTACAGAAATTATTCTGAAAGTGTATCGGCTGAAAGGCTTATTGATGTTGATAAATTCAAAAATATATCTGACCAGATGTTGGTCCAACTTCCGCAGGATGCCGTGGATTTAGGTTTGGTGAGTCGATTGGTTTATAAGGATGAAGTTAAGTCTTTACTTAGAAGCGAATTGGGTATCGAATCTGAGGACAAGATCAATTTTGTTTCATTAAACAATTATTCAACTACGACATCTCCAAGATTCAATGGTAGTTATAAAAACAAAGTTGCTCTGATTGTCGCGGATGGAAGCATTGTGATGGGATCAGGTTCAGAAAATGTTGCAGGTGAGAAATTCGCTAAAGAGATCAGAAAAGCCAGAGAGAATGATAAAGTAAAAGCAATCGTATTAAGGGTAAATTCTCCTGGAGGAAGCTTAACTGCTTCAGATATTATCTGGAGAGAAGTGATGCTCACGAAAGGAGTGAAGCCAATAATAGCTTCAATGGGTGATGTTGCTGCATCTGGTGGATATTTCATCTCCATGCCTTGTGATACTATAGTTGCTCAACCAAACACTATTACCGGATCAATTGGGATTTTTGGGATGTTATTCAATTTGGAAAACTTCCTTGAAGATAAACTTGGTATAACACATGATGTGGTAAGAACAGGTGAGTATTCAGATATTATGACTGTTACAAGACCACTAAGTGATGCAGAAAGAGCGATCATTCAAAAAGGTGTAAACAAAGGATATGATACATTCATTTCAAAAGCATCTCAGGGAAGAAACATGTCTGAGGAGGATATGTTGAAAGTGGCGAGTGGAAGAGTCTGGACAGGCGAGCAGGCATTTGACAGAGGACTTGTTGATGTTTTAGGAGATTTAGATGATGCCATTCTCCTGGCTGCAGAAAAAGCAGGATTGGAAGAGGGTGACTTTAAGGTTTCTGTATTCCCTGAAAAGAAGCCATTTATTGAAGAATTTCTTGAAGGAATGAATGCCCAGGCAAAAGCGGCTATTCAAGACGATACTTATGGGGAGCTAGGACCATACCTGGAAAAAATTAAGGAGCTTCAAAACTATCAGGGTATTCAGGCAAGGATGCCATTTGATTTTGAAATAAGGTAATTACAACAACTTTCGTAAGAAATATTAGCGATAGCATAACTATATGACTATCGCTTTTTTATATTAGCATCTTGAAATTGATAAAAGACTCATGGAGATAAGAAACGACTGGACCCGAGAAGAAATTACTGAGATTTACAATATGCCAATCATGGAGCTTATTTACAAAGCTGCAACAGTGCATAGAGAATATAATGACCCTTCTGAAGTTCAGGTTTGTACTTTGTTGTCTGTGAAAACTGGAGGATGTCCTGAAGATTGTGCTTACTGTCCTCAGGCAGCCAGATACCACACGGATGTGAAAGTTCACAAACTGATGGAGGTAGGTGAGGTTTTAGAAGCTGCTAACAATGCCAAAATCAATGGAAGTACAAGGTTTTGTATGGGAGCGGCATGGAGAGAAGTGAGAGATAACAAGGATTTCGATAAAGTTCTTGAAATGGTAAAAGGCGTTAATTCCATGGGGATGGAAGTGTGCTGTACTCTAGGTATGCTTTCAGAAGAACAGGCTAATAAGTTAAAAGACGCTGGATTATACGCTTACAATCACAACCTTGATACAAGTGACGAGTTCTATGAAGAAATCATCTCAACAAGAACTTATGATGATAGATTAGACACACTTGGTAATGTAAGAAAAGCTAATATATCTGTTTGTAGTGGAGGAATCATCGGGATGGGTGAGGACCACAAGGACAGAGTAGGAATGATTCATACTCTGGCTACTATGACTGAGCATCCGGAATCAGTTCCTGTAAATGCATTGGTACCTGTAGAAGGTACTCCACTTGAGGAGCAGCCAAGGGTATCAGTATGGGAAATGCTTAGAATGATTGCTACAGCTAGAATCACCATGCCTAAAGCAATGGTAAGACTTTCTGCTGGAAGAGTTAGAATGAACACCGAGGAGCAAGCACTTTGTTTCATGGCTGGTGCTAATTCTATCTTCGCTGGAGACAAATTATTAACTACTCCTAATCCTGAAGTAAATGAGGATAAAGAGTTATTCCAAACATTGAATCTTAAACCAAGAGAGTCATTTAAAGGAGCAGCAGCAGTAAAGTTTGAGCAAATTCCTCAACACTAAATTCGCTTAGCTAATCTTATTCGAATAAACCTGTGATCGTTTGATTTAGTGGTTTCATTGGTGTTATAGTTGAAGATCAATCCGAAATCAACAGTTTGCCAATGTAGAACAATACCGGTCTTTCTTCTGGTAACCCATTGTTCAGACAATTCAGTGTAAGGGCTTTCTTCTCCGATGAAATTTCCCTGGATAGTAGAATTATAGATTACAAATTCTCTTGATATACCCCAGAAGAAATACCACTCAATAGGATCTATTTCTTCTGGGTTTTTTTCAATCCCAAGAAGACCATGTCTATATCCTGAATTGGCTAAATTCTTAGGTTGGCCAATTCTGATTATTCCACCTTGCTGGATATTATTAAATATCGTTCCTAGCTCAATATCACTTTCATAAACCACATCTAGCCAATGATCAATAGAAAATGATTTTGATATTTGAGATGTGAGGTTAATGTAAGGCGTATTGTTGATTTGATGCTCCCAACCTCTAGGCACTTTCATGTCGAATTTATCGTGCCACCAGATTTGTAATTCCGCTGTTTTAGTTGCAGGTCCCAGAATTCCAAAGTCAACCTTTGTATCGACAACCCAGTTATTTGTTGTGAAAAAGGTAATTGATTTACCAAGACCAAAAGCTCCTGCATAGGGACGATCAAGAATACGGACATCACTGTATTTTATGTCCCAGGGAGTATACATCAAATGAAAAAAATGATAAGCATGATTGATCCTGCTTATCCTTTCATTTCTATTGAAGAACTTAAACAATCGGGTTTCCGGACCATACATCTTACGGTAGGCCGCAAAAATCCCGCTGCTATAATACTGATCCTCTTCATTGATGAGATAGAAAGCATCATTATCTACTTTGAGATCCAGTTCTGCATTGTACTTTTTGGTAAATGTGGATTGACCAAGAAGGTTGGTGCAGTAAAGACAAAATACAATGATTAATACCCGTTTCATTCGTAATTTCAAATATATAATAATTGTATATAATCTATTGCGTCTTAAATTGCAGCTTGGCAAATAACAGTAACGAAATAGTGTATGTGTAGGTTGGATGACCGATTGGAGAAAGCGCTCAAGGAAAGAAGTATTCAAGGAAACTTAAGAAGTTTAACCACTAATGATGGTTTAATTGATTTTGTATCAAACGATTATTTAGGACTCTCCAGAGATCATACTTTGTTTGAGTTAATCAGTTTGAAGCTTGAAGAAATTGTCCAGGAGAATAAAAATGGAGCAGGTGGCTCCAGGTTATTGTCAGGTAATTCAAAATACTACGAAGAGACAGAGTCCTTGCTCGCCTCAGTTTTCCAAGGTGAATCTGCGCTAATTTTTAATTCAGGCTATCAGGCCAATCTGGGATTTCTATCAAGCATTCCTCAAAAAGGAGATACCATTTTATATGATCAACTTTCACATATATGTTTAAAGGAAGGAGCATGGCTCAGTAAAGCTGAAAGTGTGATGTTTGCTCACAATGATCTGGAAGATCTTGAAAGAAGGCTTAAACTGGCTCAGGGAGAGAAATTCATTGTTATTGAATCCGTCTATTCAATGGATGGTGATGTAGCTCCGTTACGAGAAATGGTAGAGCTCAGTAAAAAATATGATGCCAATATCATTTTGGATGAAGCGCACAGTACAGGTGTTATGGGCAGTAAAGGTTCTGGGATGGCAGTTCAACTGGGGCTCTCTAATGATATATTTGCCAGGGTATACACTTTTGGTAAAGGAATGGGCATTCATGGAGCATGTGTGGTAGGGTCAACTCAGCTTAAAGAATATCTAATCAATTTCGGCAGGCCATTTATTTACACCACAGCGCTACCATTACATTCTGTAGTTTCAATTAATCAGGCCTTTCAATATTTAGAAAGACATGAGGTTTTGCAGGATAAATTACAGTCCAGGATTAATTATTTCAAAGAGATATGTGAAGAGAACATTCCAAAATCTCTTGGTGTCACTTATCCAGGAAGTGATACTGCTATTCAACCGATAATTATCCCGGGAAATGAAAGAATAAGAAGAGTATCAGAGGAATTAAATAAACAGGGTTTTGATGTAAGACCAATTTTATCACCCACTGTCAAATCAGGAACTGAAAGATTAAGAATATGCTTGCACACATATAATACTGAGGAGGAAATTGATAAACTCCTGCAGGCATTGGTTTTAAATTTGGATTAAGTGAGAAAAGGATATTTTATAACAGCAATCGGAACGGATTCCGGAAAAACATTTATTAGTGCCATTGTAACTGAAGCTTTAAAGGCAGATTATTGGAAACCAGTCCAGGCAGGTTTTCCAACAGATTCGAATGAGATAAAAAGATTAGTTACCAATGAAAATACCACTGTTCTTGAAGAAAGATATGTGCTTAATACACCAGCGTCTCCACATGCAGCTGCTAAAATTGATAAGATTGAGATTGGACTAAGCGATTTCGAACTACCAGTGGGAGAGGGACCAATAGTTGTAGAGGGTGCAGGAGGGATTTTAGTTCCGATAAACGACAATGATACTGTAGGAGATTTAATGAAGCACTTGGATTTGCCAGTTATTTTGGTTTCTAACTTGTATTTAGGCAATATCAATCACACACTTCTAAGCGCTCAATATCTCAAAGCTTCTGGCATGGAGGTCGCTGGAATTATATTTAATGGCCCTTCAAACCCTGAGTCTGAAAGGATTATTGAAAAAATGACCGGGTATCCTGTTTTGTTCAAGGTACCTCAAGAGGAAGATGTCTCTCCAGAGATTGTTAAGAAATATGCAGAACAAATTCAGGAATCTGAGTTTATCAAAAAAATGATTTAAGATGAGTGACTACCACAAAATAGATAAAGATCATATTTGGCACCCTTTTACTCCAATGAGAGGACAGGATTCTCCCGTGTTAATTGAGAAAGCAAAGGGTACTTATTTATATACTGAAAATGGAGATAAGATCCTGGATGCAGTTTCCTCATGGTGGGTAAGTATTCATGGGCATGGAAATGAGCACATTGCGAAAGCAGTAGCACAACAAGCTTTGGACATGGAACATGTGATCTTTGCAGGATTTACTCATAAGCCAGCAATTCAATTAGCCAAAAATGTATTGTCCATTCTTCCAGAGAATCAGCAGAAAGTATTTTTCTCAGACAATGGAAGTACATCAGTTGAAGTAGCATTAAAAATGGCCTTCCAGTTCTGGCATAACCAAGGAATTGAGCGAAAAAAGGTTATTGCAATAGATGGTGCTTATCATGGTGATACATTTGGATCTATGTCTGTAGGGGAAAGAGGAAGCTTTAATATTCCTTTTGAGCCATTCCTTTTTGATGTACAGTTTATCCCATTACCAAGTGATGAGAACTGGGAAGAAGTCAAAACGCAGTTTAATAATTTGATTTCTTCAGGAGATGTGGCCAGCTTCATATTTGAACCGCTTGTACAAGGTTCTGCAGGTATGAGAATGTACAAAGCAGAGCATCTACAAGAACTGGTTTCAGTTGCGCAGAGCAATGATATAATCTGTATTGCAGATGAAGTGATGACTGGTTTTGGAAGAACTGGGAAAATGTTTGCCACAGATCATTTGGAAAGCAACCCAGATATTTTTTGTTTGTCAAAAGGGTTGACAGGTGGAACTATGCCAATGGGTTTGACCACAGCATCTTCAAAAATCGTCTCAGCTTTTGATACAGATGATATTTATAAAACATTCTTTCACGGCCACTCATACACAGGTAACCCAATAGCCTGTGCAGCTGCAAATGCCAGTTTCGAATTGATAACCAGACCTGAATTCCAACAGAATCTTGACAGGATTAATGAGCAACATCGAGGTTTCATGGAAGAAATACAGGCTCATTCCAAAATAAAGAATGTCCGACTTCAGGGTACAATAATTGCAATTGAACTTGACCTGGGAACTACCTCGTATATGAATAAATCTAGAAACCGCATATATGGCTTCTTTATGGATAAAGGTATCTTGATGAGACCCCTTGGCAATGTAATTTACATCTTGCCGCCTTCCATTATTTCAAATGAGGAATTGGGATCGATTTATGCCGGTATAAAAGAGTTACTGGAGGAGATCTAGTTTAAGGCTTTTCCTTGTCAAGTAGGAATCCAATACTAAAATTACTTTCCCAGTCAAATATGTAATGCTCACTTTTGGTTGCGTCGGAAATGGCTTTGTAGATATTGAGCCCGGAGGTCATTTGCTTATCATCCGGGTAATTGTAACTCTCAGCATTTTTTAAAACAGTGTATCTTTCTGTGCCGCTTCGGATATCTCTGGCCAGTCGGAAAGGTACACCGCCAATAATAAAACACATCCTGGACCTTTGTGAAGGTAAACGCTCCATCAGAGACTTTACTTCCTGATAAACCTGATCATGAGTGGCACCATTAAGGAAGTATCCTGATCCGTAAGTTTCCAATGTAACTAATGCACTATTTTCCATCCATGAAATTTTAGTGTTACCAGTACCAATATCGACCACATAGCCCTGCTCAATAAAATTCTTTGGTAAAGTAGCCATCATTACGTATTCAGCTTCCCTGTCAGCATCAACGGTATTGACAACATACCCCAGTTCTTCCAGAACTTTAGAAATTGCCTGTACTTTCTTATTCTTGCTTGCAGTTGAACTTGTCACAAAATGAATGTTGGAAACATCCACTTTAAAGTCAATCATGAATTTTTGATAATTTTCAAGGCCGGTTTTTATAGCCTCTTCAGTGACTCCATCTGTATAGACATTACTTACCCCGTATTGGGCATTTTCTAATTTCCAGTTACCTTCTGTGTCAACGTTTATAATGAATGAATTGAACCCATATCCACCAAGTTCAATAACGCCCATCAAAGTCCCATTATCTGGTTCAGCGGGACTAAATTGAAACCTCTTCTGTATTTCAGTCTTTTCTTTAGTTTGTTCCTGATTACAGGAAAAAAATGTGACTACTAAAAGTGCTATTAATCCAAACCTCATGAGTGGCATGATAAAAAATATTCAATTCTGATATTAAGTTGCTTAATAGAATTGAATCCTAAAACATTTATGTGATTTATTTTAGAATTAATTACAGGAATGAAAGATTTTCCTTTAAATCCTAATAAACTCCAGAGTAGGTTTTGTAACCGACTGCCACATTTTAGTTTTAACCTCATTTAGGGCCTGAATAATATCATATCCCTGAGATGTTGCCCAATAAACTCTTTTTCTTCTACCACCTCTTTCTGCCGTAGGACTACCAAATTCTGATTTAACCCAGCCTTTCTTTTCCATTCTTTTCAAAACAACATGAATAGCAGGTATGGAAATAGACTTGCAAAGAGATCCCTCATATTGTTTTGCAATATCTACACTATTCAGTTTTTCACCTTGTAGTAATATCATCAAAATAATCTCTTCGAGGGTCCCTATAGTTTCCATTGAGGTATTTGTTAATCAAGAATTCAAACGAATATAATTAACATTTGTTTAAGAAATAAGTGATTAAAAGATTTTTACAAGTTGTGGAGACTACTGCTGCGGCACATAAAGTACCTTTTTTGTTTCAAAGAATGGCTCTTTGAAATTATCTGAAAGGTTGTATAGCTTGTATCTGAGCTTAGATTCCTGCAGTTCTTCTGCTAGATCTCCTCCTTTAAGATAGAATATCCCATTTTTCACCGAGTGGACTGACTGCTTTTTGAATTTGCCTTTAATCCATAGATGAAAAGGCTTAAGTCTGGTCACAGCGCGACTAACAACGAAATCGTATTTACTATCTATTTGTTCAGCTCTGATTTGCTCAGCTTTGATGTTAGTTAGTCCCGCGGCTTCAGCAACTTTTTTTACTACCGTAATCTTTTTTCCAATTGAATCTACCAAATGAAAATTAGCCTTGGGAAACAAGATGGCAAGTGGAATACCAGGAAATCCACCACCCGTTCCTACATCTAAAATATCACTATCATCTAAAAACTCGATGTACTTAGCAATACCTAAAGAATGGAGGATATGCCGGATATATAGTTCTTCAAAGTCTTTTCTGGAAACGACATTTATTTTGGAGTTCCAATCCTCATACGCTGGGTACAATGACTTAAACTGCTCAATCTGTTGATCACTAAGATCGGGGAAATATTTTAGGATGATGTCGTGCATGGAAAGAAAAGTAGCTTAAATGTGCTGCTTTTTATCTTTTACCAAGTCATACATCAATTCTCTGGCTCTGTGTAATTGAGCTTTTACTGTACCTAGTGGCGCTCCAAGCTCCTGAGCGATTTCTTCATATGATAGCTCATCGAAGTATCTCAACTTAACCAGTCTCTGATATTTAGCAGGAAGCTTTGTAACAAACATTCTGATTAACTCTATCTTCTGAGTTTTGATTGTTTCTTCCGCAGGATTAAGATTCTTGTCTTCTACATCAATGGTAACAGCGTCACCGTTATCATCAGAGAATGAAGTATTAAGGCTATAAGTTTCTAGCTTTTTCTTACGGATAAAATCAATGGCATTGTTAGTAGCAATTCTGAAAAGCCAGGTGCTAAAGGTATAATCCTTCTTAAATCTCTCCAGATTCTTAAACGCTTTGGCGAATGCTTCAATAGTCAGATCTTCAGCGTCATCAACATTTCTTACCATTTTAAGAATCATGTGATACACAGGTTTCTTATACCTCTCCATCAAATCGGCGTAAGCCTGCTCATCTCCACCCTGAACCGCCTGATCGATCAGTTTGAAATCCTTAAGTGCCTTTTCTGAAAATTGTCTATTTACTTCCATCTAACTTTTCTCGTAAAAAATCCCACTGGTGCCATTGTAAGTAAGTATATAAAATATACAAAATCTAGTAATGGAACGAACCAGTAAGCAAATTGATTCCCCAACAACTTGGTTGTTCTATTGAAACCAACAACCAAAAATAACCATCTTATTCCAACTGCCATTAATATAAAGGACAGATTGGCCTGAATCGCCGCTAAAATAATAAATGTTAACCAAAACATTATCTGACTTAAACCAATTAAGCCTAATAAGATTTGATCAACCTTTCTATAGTATTTTCCGACTGATAAATGGCGCTGTTTCTGTTTGATAAATTCACCAAAGCTGGTTTTGGGTTCAGACATGATGAGGGAATTTGCTCCAAGTATCGGAACTACATTGTTTCGGTTGGCATTTTTGTTGACGAAAAGATCATCATCACCACTTTCTAAATGCATGTATCCATCATAGCCGTTCACCTCTTGAAATAACGTCTTTTTCACGACAAGGTTCCGACCTACTCCCATATATGGCCTTCCTAACAAGGTAAAACTGAGGTATTGAAATGCCGTCACCAGTGTGTCGTACCTGATAAACAAGTTGAGGAAACCTGGCTTTGTACGATATGGAGAAAAACCTAATCCAATTTCTTTTTCCTCGCTAAACTGTTGATTGATTTCGTTTAGCCAATTGTTCGAGTAAGGTATACAGTCGGCATCTGTAAACACGATGAGTTCATTTTTAGCTACTGCAACGCCATTAGTCAACGCAATTTTTTTTCCTCCCGGCTCATCGATTTTGATAATGTAATGTCGTAATCTTTCATCTTCAAATCTCAAGATAAATTCTTCAGATAAATCAGTACATCTATCTAAAGATATAATGACTTCAAAATTGGTATAGTTTTGATCGAGTAAGGCTGGGATTAATGACTTTAAAGAATCATATTCGTTGTGAGCAGCAATAACAATAGATATACTCTTCTCATCAGTATTTTGAATATTTTTCCGCCATTTCATCAGTGCAAAAACACTCAATGCAACAAAAACAAACTGAATTGCGAATGAGGAGTAGAAAAGAATGGCTATTGTTTCTGTCATCAGGACAAATATATATTGACTACTAAATTATAAATTGATGTCCAACGTGTATTTTTGCTGCCGATTTAATGCGACATGCTCAAATTTGATTTAAAACATACAGACGAGAAGAGTAAGGCCAGGGCAGGGGAGGTCACTACAGATCATGGTGTGATCGAGACTCCTATTTTTATGCCAGTGGGGACAGCAGGCTCTGTGAAAGCCGTACACCAGCGAGAATTGAAAGAGGATATTAAGGCTGAAATTATTCTTGGCAATACCTATCACCTATATCTAAGACCGGGACTGGATATTTTACAACAAGCTGGTGGACTTCATAAATTCAATGGCTGGGATAAACCAATACTTACCGATAGTGGTGGGTATCAGGTATACTCACTGGCGGATCAAAGGAAAATTACAGAGGAAGGTGTAATTTTTAAATCTCATATTGATGGATCCAAACACCACTTCACACCAGAAGGAGTGATGGATATTGAAAGAAAAATTGGAGCCGATATTATTATGGCATTTGATGAGTGTACTCCATATCCATGTGACTATGACTATGCTAAAAACTCCATGGAGATGACTCATAGATGGTTGGATAGGTGTTGCAATCGCGTGGATGAAACGGAACCTCACTATGGATATCACCAGGCCTTGTTTCCAATTGTACAGGGAAGTACTTACAAAGATTTAAGAGAAAGATCTGCAGAGTACATAGCATCCAAAGATCGTGAAGGTAATGCCATTGGCGGACTTTCAGTTGGAGAACCTGCTGAAATGATGTACGAGTCAACTGAACTTGTTTGTGATATTCTTCCTCGTGACAAACCAAGGTATTTGATGGGAGTAGGAACTCCTGCCAATATATTGGAATGTATTGCGTTGGGAGTAGATATGTTTGATTGCGTAATGCCAACAAGAAATGCCAGAAATGGTATGTTGTTTACATCGGAAGGAATTGTCAATATCAGAAATGAGAAGTGGAAAGATGACTTCTCGGCAATTGATCCGGCTCTAGGTGGGTATGTAGATACATTCTATAGCAAGGCGTATTTGAGGCATTTGATAGTTTCAAAAGAAATTTTGGGTGCTCAGATAGCAAGTGTGCATAATTTAACGTTCTACCTATGGCTTGTAAAAGAGGCTAGAAAGCATATAATTGCAGGAGATTTCGCTTCCTGGAAAAACGAAATGGTAAAGAAAGTAACAACTCGTTTATGAGATTGAGATTACGGTTAATCGATGGATATATTTTAAAACAACTACTGACAACATTTGTCTTTGTAGTATTGATATTGGTTACTGTAATATGTGTAATTGATTTTACAGAAAAGAATGATGACTTCATTCAGAATGATGTAGCAGGGGATCTGATCTTTAAGTACTACATGACTTATATCCCTTACATGGCAAGCTTACTTACCCCAATTACATCATTTATTGCTGCTGTATTTATTACAGCTAGAATGGCAGGTAGAACTGAAGTGATTGCGATTCTTGCTGGAGGAGTGAGCTTCAGAAGAATGATGTTGCCTTACATGATAGGTGCCATTATGATTTCAATTATGAGTTTCTATCTCAATGGCTATGTCATACCAAATGCCAATAAGTTTAGGATTGGATTTGAATTAGCATACCTCAAAAAACCTTTTTACAATAAAGAAAGGAATATTCACTTCAAAGTAGCTCCAAATGATTACATCTACATGGAGCGTTACAATGTCAATACAGATGAAGGAAGAAATGTTACACTTGAAACCATCATTGGCAATGAGTTGATTGAAAAGCTTACTGCAGATAGAGTAAAGTGGAACAAAGACAGCAGCAGTTGGGAATTGATTAACTATGAAGTCCGGCAATTCCATCCAATGGAAGAAGTAATTTCGAAAGGGAAGAGTTTAGATACCTTAATCAATATGTCTCCAAGTGATTTTGATAACAAGGAGCGGTATTATGAAACTCTTACTATGCCAGAATTGCAAGCACATATTGACCTACAAATGTCAAGAGGTGCTGACGATACTGGTATTTACCTGATTGAAAAGTACATCAGAATAATGTCTCCTTTTACTGTATTGATTTTAACATTCATTGGAATTATTGTATCAGCCAGGAAGTCGAGAGGAGGTACAGGGTTTCAAATTGCAATGGGATTCCTGATAGCCTTTGTATTTATCATATTTTTCATACTCGCACGGGCAATAGCAGAAGCTGGAACCATGAATCCAATCATAGCGGTCTGGCTTCCAAATATCGGATTTAGTATTGTTGGTTTGATCATGTATCATACTGTTCCAAGGTAGATGAGAACTGAATACAAGGATTACGCACTGTTACATTTTATTGTGGTTATTTGGGGGTTCACAGCGATTCTCGGAAGATTAATTGAGATTCCCTCGGTTGAGATTGTGTTCTTTCGAACTCTGGTTGCGGCACTTGGATTATATGTCCTTTTGTGGCTCAGGAAAAGATCCTTTAACATCGGTGTTTCTGATACATTAAAAATATTAGGGACTGGTTTCCTTATTGCGGCTCACTGGATTCTCTTTTTTGCGGCTGCAAGAGTTTCAACGGTTTCAGTGTGTTTGGCTGGAATGGCCACTTGTAGTTTGTGGACCAGTATTTTAGAGCCTCTCGCAACCAAACGGAAAGTTAGACCATTTGAAATCCTTTTGAGCTTATTGGCGATTGTTGGGATTATTGTAATCTTCAGAGTAGAATTTGATCATAAACTGGGATTGATAATGGCTATTATTTCCGCAGCAATAGCAGCTGTATTTACTGTAATTAATGCCAAGTTTACAATGAGGCACAATCCTTACATGATCACTTTCTATGAAATGGTTGGTGCTTGTATTGGGACAGCATTATTCTTTCCTTTCTATACTACTTACTTCACAGACGGGGTTCTTATGCTCTATCCTACCTCAATGGATTGGTTCTATCTGGCAATTTTAGCTTTGGCATGTACAGTTTATGCTTATTCTGTATCCGTAGAATTGATGAAGCGTTTATCAGCATTTGTTGTCAACCTTACTGTAAACCTTGAGCCTGTATATGGAATAATTTTGGCGCTGCTAATATTTGGGGATGAAGAAGAAATGAGTGGAGGCTTCTATATGGGAACAGCATTAATTCTTGTATCTGTATTGCTGTATCCTGTAATCAACAGATACTTCAAAAGAAAGGCGTTGGAAACAGACGTGCTAAGATAATTCGCCTTTCCACTGATTATACTCAGTGTAATCCTGAATCGACTCTAGATTATCAAAAATCCCATAAACAGCAGAACCTGATCCTGTCATGGATGCATAAATAGCGCCCTCATTGTAAAGGCTATTTTTGATTTCATTAATAATTGGAAACCCTGTTTCAAGGCTGGCCTCAAAGTCATTTTTTAGATTTTCACGCCATTTTTCAATTGGTAATTCCACTATTTCTTTTACAGATTGCGATTGATCACTTGGTGATACATTTGAGTAGGCTGTAGCTGTAGATACATGAAGATTTGGATAGATGATTGTTATAAACTTTCCGGCAAGATTACAAGTGGTTTCTGAAAAGGTGGTGCCAGTATCAGACGCAATGATTGGTTGGTTTTTAATAAAAAATGGACAGTCACTACCCAGTTTTCCAGCATATTCTTCTAGCTGAGAATCATTGAGGTTTAACTTAAAGTATTCATTAAGCATTTTCAATGCAAAAGCAGCATCCGCTGAACCCCCTCCGAGTCCTGCTCCAATTGGTATATTCTTTAGAAGAACTATTTCAACCGGTTGAAGATCAAACTCCTGATTAAGTAAATTAAATGCTTTAAGGCAAAGGTTAGAGTCATTGTCTCCAGGAATCTCAATCCCAACAGAGGAGAATTTTAATTGATCAGATGGAATTATCTCAAGCGTGTCGTGCCAACCGACCGGATAAAAACAGGACTCAATATCATGAAAGCCGTCCGGGCGTTTTCTCAGGATATTGAGTCCAAGGTTTATTTTTGCATTAGGAAAAGAAACCATTTTTTGGAAATTCTAAGTTAGAAATTCTAAATCCTAAAAATGTTCTATTTTCCTTTTGTCATTTCTTCAATAATCTCATCTGTGATTCCTGAAGCAGAGAATCCTCCATCGTGCAATAAGTTTTGCATTGTTACCATTCTGGTAAGGTCAGAGAACAATGAAACACAGTAGTCTGCACATGACTCAGCAGACGCATTTCCAAGAGGAGACATTTTATCAGCGTAATCAAAGAATACATCGAAACCACCAACTCCTGTTCCTGCTGTAGTCATTGTAGGTGATTGAGAAATAGTATTTACTCTTACTTTATTTTTCTTCGCAAATCTGTAACCGTAGCTTCTTGCAATAGATTCAAGAACGGCTTTAGCTTGAGCCATATCACCATAATCTGGGAATGTTCTTTGAGCTGCGATATATGAAAGTGCCAAAATTGAACCCCAGTCGTTCATGATGTCCATTTTTTCTGCAACCTGCATCACTTTGTGAAAAGAAAGAGCTGATACGTCAAGAGTTTTAAGAAACCAATCGTAGTTAAGATCTCCGTATTGCTTCTTCTTTCTGACATTTGGACTCATACCAATAGAGTGAAGCACAAAATCAATTTTTCCACCGAGAACTTCTGAAGACTTTGTAAATAGATTTTCAAGGTCTTCCAGAGATGTAGCATCAGCTGGAATTACTTCAGAACCGCACTTTTCTGCTAATTTATTGATCTCACCCATTCTCATTGCAATAGGTGCATTTGTTAAAGTAAATGTAGCACCTTCCTCATGGGCTTTTTCGGCAACTTTCCAAGCGATAGATCTTTCGTCTAACGCACCAAAAATGATTCCTCTTTTGCCTTTCAATAAGTTATAAGCCATAATATGTCTTTTATTTGATTTGATTGGATGCAAAAATAAGCTAATAATTGAATTAGCCTTAAAAAAATTTGTGAAGCATGTTGAGGGTTTTCAATCTAGTGCATGTATATTATGAAAGCATTGCACGTACGCTGAGATTTACTATTTTTGAGGCCTCAAAGTACAACCAATGCCTGATAACAACATTTTTACAAAAGATGATTTAAAAGAGATTTACGACTTGCACTTCAAGGCAATTCGGAATTTTGTTTATTTCAAAACCAAGGATGTTGATATAGCCGAAGATCTAGCTCAGGATGTTTTTGTGAAACTCTGGAGTAAAAGGGAGACTATAAGAAAAGAAACTGTAAAAAGTTTACTTTACACAATGGCAGGTAATATGGTAATTAATCACTTCAATCATATGAAAGTGGTTTATGCACATGAAACTGACACTTCCAGATACGGCTCAAAAGAAATGCATACTCCTCAATTCCTTTTAGAGGAAAAAGAGTATGAACAAAAGTTGAATGAAGTATTAGAAATGATCCCAGATGGGTGTAGAGAAGTCTTTTTGATGAATAGAATCGAAAAGATGAAGTACGATGAAATAGCATCGAGATTAGAGTTGAGTGTGAAAGCTGTGGAAAAAAGAATGAGCAAAGCACTTGCAATAATTAGGGAAGAACTGGGTAGAAAATTATAATGAAAGAAGAACTCGACAAATATCATGATTATCTAAATGGTACTCCTGCAGATCAGGAGGCTATGGAAGCGGATATGATTCAGTTTTTGGAGCAAGCTGAGAATGCTGAGCTCCCTGAATTTAAACAGTCCGAAGATCAGATATGGGCTAAGATTGATGAGCTCACACCAGAAAGTGAGACAAAATCTATCACATGGAATAATTGGTATTCTATTGCAGCGGTAGTTTCGTTATTACTGGCAGCTACTTTCATATTCCTGAATTTCTCTGATAATGGAGCTGAACTTCAGTTTCAAACTGCATTTGGGGAATCTAAAGAACTTCTTTTACCTGATGGTTCCAAAGTTACCTTAAACGCGGAATCTTCGATCTCATATAGCGAAGATTGGAATAGAGAACTAGTACTTAAAGGTGAGGCTTTCTTTGAAGTTACAAAGGGTGAGAAATTCACAGTTCAAACTGCAAATGGAAATATATCTGTGCTGGGAACATCATTCAATGTTTATTCAAGAAAATCAGATTTGCTAGTTGATTGTAAAACTGGTAAAGTAAGGGTAGAGATACCTACACTAAACTTTGACGAGATATTAACGCCAGGTAAATCAGTAGTAAAAGAAAAAGATTCAACTAAAAGTAAAAAGATTGATACAAACTCAATCGCTTCATGGAGATCTGAAGAAATTTACTTTGATAATCGCCCATTCAGCGATGTATTAGATGAGATTAGGAGACAGTATAATGTTACCATTGAGGCTAAAGGCGTGAAAAATAGATACTTTACAGGCTACTTCGTGAAGTCGGATCTTGATAATGCACTCCAAATGGTATGTGAGCCATTGAATTTGGCTTTTGAAGTACAAGGCAATTCTAAAGTGACGATTAGAATGAAGTAATATGAGGGTACTGGCTGCCGTATTATGTTTTACCGCAAGTGTAGCCATCGCTCAGACTTCCTTTAAAATCGAATTCTACAATATTTCAATGGACAAAGCTTTCAAGGAAGTGGAGTCCAGATTTGGATTGAAGTTCTCATTTGATCCGGAAGCTCTCAAACAGTATAGTATTAGTGGCACAATAACAGCAAGTTCTAGTACCGAGCTTGTTGAAAAACTCCTACGCAACATACCTTTTACTTACCGAAAATCCAGAGAGGTTTATTTGATAATCCCTGATGCTAAAAAATCTAGGGAAAGCTATCTTAGAGGGAGGGTATATGATGCTGATAATGGGTACCCACTTGCATTTGCGGCAATCCAGACCAGTAACGAGGATGGGGTAGTAGCTAGTCAAAATGGTGATTTTAAGCTGAACTTGAACGAAGATTCTCTTTTAGTAACAGTAAGTTATCTTGGCTACAAACCTCGTCAGCTATGGGCTAAACCGGATCAGGATTTAATCGTTGTTAAACTTGAACCAAACACAGCGGAACTTCCAGAATTTATAATTGGTGCCAATAATACTCTGGAACAATTCAGACCAGCAAGTTTTTCTATTGACCCAAACCAGATAGCCACTCTTCCATCACTTGGTGAGACTGATATTTTCAAATCTATTCAGTTGCTACCAGGTATCAGAAGTACAGATGAATCTGCCGCAGGATTAATCATAAGAGGAAGTGGGGCAGATCAGAATTTGGTAATGCTGGATGGCTTTACTCTGTATCACCTGGATCATTTTTTTGGAATCTTTTCTACTTTTAATCCAAGGACAATTAACCATGTAGACATTTATAAAGGTGGGTTTCAACCGAAATATGGAGGTAGGGTTTCAGCTGTACTTGACGCAAAGGCCAAAGCTGGAAATTTTGAAAAAGTAAAAGGTGGATTCAGCTTAAATACTACAAGTTTTAATGGATTTCTAGAAGTTCCTATAGCTAATAAAGTTTCAGCAATTCTAGGTTACAGAAGGTCCTATTACGACTTGATTCAGAACAATATATATGAGTCTTTTCTCAATAAAAACAGAGTGGATATTCTTGATGCTACGTACCCGGATTTTTCTTCAGGACAGATAAAGATACAGCCTGATTTTAAATTCAATGACTTTAATGCAAAGGTACGATTCAACCCGTCCAGAGATGAGGCGCTTGATTTCAATCTGTATCTCAGTAATGATGAATATTTAGGTCTTCAGGAACAAGCAACCGATATTTCCCTATTTGAAATTAAGGATAGAGCTGATTGGTCAAACTTAGGATTTAGTGTTAACCATAAAAAGAATTGGGCTGAAAATACCTTTAGTGAAATCTCAGTTAGTTTTTCCAATTATACAGGATCGACAAATCTGGAAAGTACTGAGGCCTTTGATTCTGATATTGATTTATCTGGGTTCGACTTTGAACTGCGAAATGATACCACTGTACTATATTATGACTACACAAAAGAGAATTCAATTTCAGATTTTAGTTTAAAGTGGAATCAAGAGTACAATTCTGACGATAAAAATACATGGCTTTTCGGTTTGGAAATCAATAGAATATCGACTGATTATTCTTTGGGATACTTAGATTTAATTTCAGAAAATTTTGATTCTGATGCTACAACGTCTTCTGTTTTCGTAGAACACCAACTGCACTTAGATAAATGGAATTTTAATACTGGTATAAGATTTAACAATTATAGTTTAACAAATTCCCTACTTCCGGAACCTCGGTTAAACATTGCTTTTCAACCCTGGAAGAATACAACCCTGCATGGTAGCTGGTCAGTGCACAATCAATTCGTTAGTAGAATTTCTATATCCCCATTTGGCAATAGTGACCAGTTTTATTGGGTATTGGCTGATGATGATATTTACCCTATCATGAATAGTAGGCATTTAATAGCAGGGTTTAAATATCAAAAGGATAAATGGACAATAGATGTTGAGGGGTATCGAAAAAACACTAGTGGATTGCTTGAATCTGAATTCGCATTATTCTCGCAGTATAATGGCCTGGATCTATCCGAATTTGATGACCTCATCTTTAATGGAACAAATTTTTCACGGGGAGTAGACGTATTTGTTAAGAGAAAAGGTAAGAAGTATATCTCATGGTTGTCATATACATTGTCAAAATCGGAAAACACATTTGAGATACTTAACGGAGGAAATCCATACCCTTCAAATTTTGATCAGACCCATGAAATAAATTGGGCCAACACACTAAAGTTTGGTAATTGGGAGCTTTCAACTGTCTTTATTTATGGTTCTGGGATTCCATTTACACCACCTGGTGAGATCAGTGCTCAAAATCAGATCTTGTTTGATATTAATAGCTTTAATAGTCTTAGAATTCCGGAATATCATAGGCTTGATGTTTCTGGTAAGTACAAACGCAGGGTAGGTAAGGTGTGGTTGGAAGGAGGCCTTACTCTTTTCAATGTTTATGATCACATTAATGTAAAGTCAAGGAGATATGCAATAAGATTTAATTTCAATCAGGAAACTGGGAATATATCTAGTTTGACCGCATTTCCGGTGGATATTACATTGCTTGGATTTACTCCTAATTTATTTTTGAATCTAAACTTCTAAGAGATATATTTGTGGTTTCCTAAATAGTCACACACAACCAGTTTAGGAACGGGACACAGATTTTGATATGAACAACAAGTTAATTCTGGCGCTAATCCTCGGTACTGCTGCAGCTTTCTTTGGTTGCAGGGATGAGGAACCCCTAGGCGAAATAACAGTAGAATTAACCGCTGAAGAAAGTGACGAATTACTAAGAACATCCGGAGGATTTAGAGATAAACTAAGAGGAAGTGGAATTGGAGGTCCAATGGGCATTCTGTTTCAATTTTCTTCAAGGCCTACAGATGGTAAGAATACCGGTGGAGGCAGAATTGAGAAAAGTGTATTGCTATCTATAAGAGATATGTATCACCTAAATAAAATCTCCACCTGGACACTTGGTGGAATTATCAGTGAAGAAATAGACGAGGAGTTACCGGAGTGTGCGAATGAAACATACGAATACTACAGTGATGGTACCTATAAGTACGAACTAGATTTTGGTGATGGCTGTGAGGCTTTCGGAAGTTTTCTGAAAGGAAAGGTTGTTGAAACTGGAAGGTACAGATTCAACTCCTTCGAAAGTACTACCGAGTTTACCAATTTTGGCCAGGACGATTGGACAGCAAATGGCACAGATTCATTTGTAGGTAGTGTAACCATTGATGCAGAATATATTGAGGATTCCCTGGTGATAAATGATTGGGAGGTTATCTATTCCTTTGATTCCGATTTAGTTGAAGAACATAGTGAAACGATAAATGAGGTACAGGAAGTAAGAACTTTACAACAAAAGTCCTCTGGCTCTGAAACCATGAATGAGGATACATACATGGTCAGATTTCGCTCTGCTTCATTTACCTACGAAACAGGAGAAAGATATTCATCATATGTGGTTGAGCCTTTGCAGATGCATTATGATTGTAACGAACAATATGACGTTATCACCTTCGTATCAGGTATAGAAAGAGGAATTCTTACAGTTGGCGATCAAACGGCAGATTATGCTATCGACTATGGAGATGGTATCTGTGATAATTTTGTGACAGTCACTGAAAACGGTGAATCCACCACTCTGGATGTCAATGATCTGGATTAATTAGCAAGGAGCTCTCTTGCACTTTCCAAAGCAGATTCCGTAATATTATCTCCACTGATCATTTTGGCAATTGATTCGATTCTCTCTTCATCAGATAATCTCTTTATTTTACTAATAGATCTATCAGCTGAATTGTCCTTGTAAACAAAGTAATGAGCATCACCTCCAGCTGCAAACTGAGGTAAATGGCTAATGGATATGACTTGATGATTAGTCGACATCTGTTTCATCATCTGAATCATCTTAAGTGCAATTTCTCCAGATACACCGGTATCAATCTCGTCAAAGATCATTGTGGGAAGTGCCGTTTTTTCAGCAAGTACGTATTTGATACAAAACATCAATCTGGAGAATTCTCCTCCAGAAGCCACATTTTTTAAAGGTTGAGGAGAAATTCCTTTGTTAGCACTAAATAGTATGGAAATTGAATCCAAACCTGTTGCACTCAACTCAGATTCAGACCTGCTAATTTCAATTTGGGAATCTGCCATACCAAGATTAGACAATAGCCCAACAAGCTTTTTTTCTAACTTACTGAATGAATTCTGTCTTTGATCTGATAACTTTTTACCAATCTCCATAGACTTCTGATGAAGAGCCTCAGTTTCCTTTTTGGCATTACTTATTTCCTCATCGAGGTTCTCAACTTGGCTCACACTATTCTGTATCTCATCCCTAATAGATATCAATTCAGTAATAGCATTTACCTGATGTTTTTGAAGAAGCCTTTGTAGAAGATCTACTCTTTCACCTGTTAGTTGAAGTTCTTCTTCATTCACCTCAATTCGATCATCCAGATTAGAAATTTCTTTGGTGATGTCATCAAGCTCGAGGTAACTGGAATACAATCTCTCATAAAGTTGGTTATACTCAGAGGAATAATCTTTTATAGACTTTAGATCATTAAGTAGCTGGCTTAAATTCTGGCTTACACTATATTCTGACTCATCTAGGATCTGGGTAGCTTGACCAAACTTCAGTTTTATCTCTCCAGCATTTTCTAATACCTCCAGCTTAGATTGCAGACTTTCCAAATCTGTATCATCTAACTCTGCTTCAGTTAACTCTTTAAGCTGAAAGCTATTGAAATCGAATTCCTTTTTGAGATCGCCTTCATTCTTTAGCAAATCCTCGAGAGTCTTTTTTGACTTTAGGTACTCATTAAAGCTAGCCCTGTATTTTTTTCTTAGTTCAGTAGACTCAGCAAATTGATCAATTACACCTAATTGAAAATTGCCATCTGCAAGATTAAGTGTTTCGTTTTGTGAATGAATATCCACAAGACGATTCCCAAGACTCCTTAAGACTTCAAGATTTACTGGAGTATCGTTAACAAATGCTCTTGATTTTCCATTTGCACCAATCTCTCTTCTAACAATACATTCATTTTCATAGTCCAGATCTGCATCATCAAAAAGTCTTTTGAGGTCATATTCTTTTATATCAAATACTGCCTCTATTAAACACTTTCGTTCCTGATTAAACAAAGATTTGGTGTCAGCCCGGTTTCCCAATAGAAGTCCCAGAGCTCCCAGCATAATTGATTTACCAGCTCCTGTTTCACCAGTAATTACATTGAGATGACTTGATGGTTCCATCTCAAGGTTTTCAATTAATGCATAATTTTTTATAACCAGGTGTTTAATCATCAGTAGCTAAACGGACTGTTCCAGAATGATTTCGTCAATATCCATGAATGAGAATGAGTGCTTATTTCTTCTCATATCAATTCCCTCAAAATTAATGTGATCAATCTTAATTGCCTTGAGAAAATAACTTCTTTTATCAGTTATTACCACAGACATATACTGATCTATAATCTCATCCTTTCTCTTAAGAATTTGATTTCTTTTTATTCTAATCTGCCTTTTCGACATTAATTTTCTATGATGGGTTTTATCTTCTCGCTTAGACTGGGATCGATGTTAATTAATGTGTTATAAACATTTCGTCTCACACCGATTTCCCCTTCCGAAAACATCTTTGTCAATTCAGGTGTTTTGGAATCCAGGAAACTTAATGTGACAATAGACCTGGGTCTTGCGCCGTTTGCCGTTTTTAATCCAGCAAGTGATTGAGCAATGGCCTTTCTACCATCTTCTGGTTTTTCATGCATCACATCCAGTCCTTTTATATGATAGTCGTATTGTAATTCTCTGACAGGAAGTAATTGCGGACTTATGAGGTTTTCAGCCAGCCAATATCTGTTCCTGGTGCTGTTAAACTGTTCCCAACCAGGATAACCCGATTGCTGAGCACTGGTAACCACCTGCCATGCCTTTTGAAAGTGTACATCTCCACCTTTAGGGCTAAATGTATCATAGTCATATCCAAGAATTACATAACCATAGAAGCCAAGTAACGAAGAGATATTATTGTTGAAAGTATTTTCATTAAATATGAGTGGTTGCCCTTCAACATACTCAAAAGTCCAGTCTCTATCCGCAAAATTGAATACCACTGTTTGGTAATTAGTGCCAAAAACTGGGCGTGCTGAAATTATTTGAACAGTCGCTTTGAAGCTACCAATTGCTGGTATCTCCTGGATGTTGATGATGAGATTGCACTTAATTCTTTCCTCTTCATTGTATTCATCCTCTGTCCATTTTCTGGTATTGAAGAATTCTGTAAATGAGGTTTCCATATCATCAAATACTCGTCTTTCCAAAGTCTGAACCCGGTCGGAATTGACTACAACTCTGCAATCCAATTCTTGAGAATAGACTGATCCTGATATCAGAAGTAATACGAATATGATGATCCTATTTTTCAAATGCTTGTGAAATTTCATTAACAATATCTTTAGCAACGTCAGCTTTAGACTTTAACCCAAATTCCTTTTGAATATTGTTTTTGCCAATTATTGTGACTTTGTTGGTGTCATGGGCAAACCCGGCACCAAAGTCATTCAGAGAATTTAGAACTATTAAATCGAAGTTTTTCTTTTCAAGCTTACTTTGTGCGTTCACTTTTTCATTTTCAGTTTCCAGGGCAAAGCCAACATTGAACTGAGATGTTTTCAATTGCCCCATCTCAAAGGCGATATCTTTATTCTTAACCAGTTTGATCGTCATCTCCTGGTCATTCTTCTTGATTTTTTGCTTGGCTACTTCGGCTGGGCGATAGTCTGCCACGGCAGCAGCAAAAACAGCTATGTCTGATTTCTTGTAAAGATCTAATGCTGATTTATACATGTCCTCAGCACTCACAACATTAGTAATCTTGTATGGTAAATCTTTACTGTATCCATTCTTGGTAGGGCCACTGATTAAAGTAACTTCACAACCTGCCTGAGCAAAAGCCAGCGCTAAGGAATGTCCCATTTTACCAGTAGAGTGATTACCGATGAATCTTACAGGGTCAATGGCTTCATATGTAGGTCCGGAAGTGATTAACACCTTTTTTCCCGCTATGGAACTAGGCTTTGAGGAGTTGAAATGATTTTCTAATTCATTCAAAATATGCTCAGGCTCCATCATTCTTCCCTGACCTGACAAGCCACTCGCCAATTCTCCAGACTCAGCATCTAAGATGATATTACCGAAACTCTTGATTGCTTCCAGATTATTAGTAACTGAAGGATGTTGGTACATGTCAAGATCCATGGCTGGAGCGATCATTACCGGGCATCTTGCAGATAGGTACGAAGCTAAAAGTAAGTTGTCACAGATTCCATTTGCCATCTTTCCAAGGGTGTTAGCGCTAATGGGAGCGATTAATAGTAAATCTGCCCATAGTCCTAATTCAACATGGTTATTCCATTCTCCGGTTTGGTCCTTTTCAAACTGAGTTAGTACAGGATTTTTAGAAAGTGTAGCTAGAGTTAGCGGGGTGATGAATGTTTTTGCTGAATCGGTCATGATTACTTTGACCTCAGCACCTGCTTTTACGAGCAGTCTAATTAGATGAGCGGATTTGTATGCGGCTATTGAGCCGCATACTCCAAGTAATATTTTTTTCCCACTAAGCATGGGAGCAAATTAATTAAAATTATTCCTCTTCTTCAGGTTTCCTGAACATAACTTTGTCCTCCAAAAACTCTTCCATTGCTGTTGTAGAAGGTTTTGGCATTCTTTCGTAAAATTTAGAGATCTCAATCTGCTCTCTGTTTTCAAAGATCTCCTCAAGGTTATCTACAGAAGAAGCAAATTCAGCTAATTTAGAGTTTAACTCTTCTTTAAGGTCTGCTGCGATTTGTCTTGATCTTTTTCCAACTACTACAAGGCTTTCGTATACATTACCAGTTGGTTCTGCAATCTTGTCTAGATCTCTTGTTACAATTGACGCTTGTGCCATTTATATTTAATTATTTGTTTTAAACTTTCTTAATGCTTCAGTGCTATCCTCATATCTTGATTCAGCATCTTTCAGATAGCTACTGCTTTCAAACTTATCAATAAATTTGAGATACAAATCTACTGTATTTTGATATCTTTCTTTTTGCTTAGAAACAATACTTTGCTTTGCTAATTGAAATTGAGCATCTATTTCTAAGAAACAAATTTCTTCCTGATACTCAGAATCCGGGTAATCAATCTTGAAATTCTTAAAAGCAACTAGTGCTGATTTATATCTTCTTAGTTTGTAGTACTGTCTCGCGTTATCCACCGCCTTGGTTTCAAGTTTCACCTGAAGCTTATCTATGATCTCATTTGCATTCTTAGAATACTCACTGTATGGATACTTATTCAAGAATGTCTGCATCGCAGCTATCGACTCATAAGTTGAAGACTGATCAAGTGAAGAAATTGGTGACTGCATGTATAATGAGTATGCGTACATATACTCAGCTTCCATTGCATGATCACTTCTTGAATAGATAGTATAAAATGTCTTGAAGTGGTGCGCAGCTAAGATGTACTGCTTATCATGAAAGTGAGCATAAGCGTAATAGAAGTTAGCATCTTCCGCTACTTTTTTACCTCTGATTATTGGTAAAACCTCGTCGTACAACGCGATTGATTTGTAGTAATCTTTATCCTTGTAGTATTCGTATGCAGCATCATACTTCACTTGCCAATCAGTGCTCTTCTGAATCTTTCTGAACTTGCTGCATGAGCTGATGAGCAATACGCCCAAAAGCAAAACTAATACATTAAAATACCTGGATTTTGACATAAGGGTGCAAATATAGTTAAATACCTGAAATTTATTGACTTAAATATTACTTTCTATATGCTATTTACAATGCATTTGATATCAGAAAAGTTGCATCAGGCGGTAATTAGTTATTTTCCTCTTCGGTTGATTGAATTAGCTTTTGAGGATTCAGTTTCTTTTGGATTACCTCTCTGTCAATTTCGGCATTAGGAATCACTTTTGGTTCGTTATTTTCTTCATCGATAATCGGTTCTTCCACTTCTCCAAGAATTTCTACAAGTGTTGGTCGGTTCTCACCTTGCCAACTAAAACCTTCAAGTTGTTTGTCTGCCTCCGTCATTTCATGAGGTGGGATAGTTTTTCCTTCTGGTTGTTTATAAAAGGAAATGCTTGCTAGGGTTTTTCCTTTGAACCGAATCATCATATTGCTGCACAAAACTCTGTTAATGGCAAGCATCGCAGATTTGTCTGGTGTTAAAGCGTAATAGAGACTTTCCCCGTTCCCAATCACTTCAATATTCTTAATATTCCTTTCCCAAAAAGATGCTATCATATTTCTACCTTTCACCTGATTAAATTGTAGTAAAGTATCTTGGGAGACAAGAAAGGAATTTTTATATAGGTTCATCTTATCAAGTTCCTGTCCCTTGATTTCAAGACTAATCGTATCTGCTTCAATTTGATTGCCTCCGGTCCAAAGAAGAGGACTGTCGTACAGGAATATAAGTGAATCCGACTGGAAGTAAGCCAACGAATCTGTAAGCCCCTGAAGGTTGCTTTTGAATATCTTTACGTTAGGATAAGCAAGAATTCTCTTGGCGCTATCATATTCCGATTCGATTGCAACGAGGGTATCTGCAGAGAGATAAAAAGTGTCGACACTCATGATTTTTCGCATAACCGGATTGCCGAAAATCTTACTTAAACCATTTGCTTTATCGTAATAACCTTCCTCACCGGTAATGACCACATCTTTGTCTTTTGCGATCAATTTAACATCGTCAATTGCTCTATTGTACTTTCTAAAATCATCATAATACAATTCTTCTCCCTCGAGGAAATAATCAATGGTTTCCACTTTACCATCAACAAGATCAACCTGATCATAAACTGTTCGATATTCTCCTCCGGTAGAGATAATTTCTTCTCCTTTATCGGTGTTAATGACGGTATAACCTTCTGTCACAGCGATTTTTGTAGAGGTATTATACTTGAGGGTGTCAGAATCTAAATCGAATGTTTTAGCCTTAAGATCTACATTGGTATAGAATATAGCTTGATCAATGAGATCATAGTAGAAGCCAGTTTCACTAGTTAAAGTATTGTTCTCATCCAGGAGTTTACCTCCGTCAAAGAATGCGGCAATTTTCGTGTCGAGATTATAATCTAGTATGTCTGTGAATAACCTTCTTGGTCCTGAAGTATAAACTACATTATCTCTCAGTTTGGCTTGTCTGGCATTTCCATCATAGGTCAGAGTTTCACCAGTAATGGTAACCGAATCTCCATCTTCAATTCTGACATGGCCAAAGGCCTCCATTAGGTTGTCTTTCTTGTAGAAAATCGCTGAGTCACAATAAACAGTAGTGTTCTTTTGGGTAAAAGTTACTCTGTCAATCAGCTTTGTGATTTTCTTGCCATTTTCCTTCCCAGTGATCATTTTTCCTTCTGCTGTATACCTAATCTTTTGAGCGTGAGCAGCTTGTGAAAAGCAGCCCGCAACAAAAAGAAAAATAATCAGGATTTTACCAATCTTCGTCTTCCGCATTACATCGATAATTCTTTGACAAAACTAATCAAACTCAGTACCCTAACGTAATTTTTTATTTTTCTGATAAAGGATAGCTTATTTTTACTGTATGGTTGATGCCTTTAAGAAATTTGTTAAGCGGGAATTGCAACTTGAAAATCAAAAAACGCTACTTGCTGTAAGTGGAGGAATTGATTCGGTTTGTATGATGAATCTATTTCAGGAAGCTGGTTTCAATTACAGCGTTGCTCATTGCAATTTTAAATTACGAGGGGAGGCTTCTGATGGTGATGAGAAATTTGTTAGCAAGCTTGCAGAGGAGTATGGAGTTGATTTCTATTCTACCTCTTTTGATACATTTGCTTATTCCCGTGATGAAGGCCTATCTATTCAAATGGCTGCAAGAAAGTTGAGATATGATTGGTTAAGAACCATAAAAGAGCAAAACAAAGCCAATTACATCGCAACTGCTCATCACTTAAACGATTCTCTGGAAACAGCCATTTTCAATTTGGCAAAAGGTACAGGAATTGCTGGTTTAAAAGGGATCTCTACCAAAGCTAAAGATGTGGTGCGTCCATTATTATTTGCTACAAAGGAAATGATGAAGGAATACGCAGCTGCTCAGAATCTTAAATGGAGGGAGGATGAGTCTAACAAATCAATCAAGTACAGCAGGAATTTTATCAGACATCAAGTCATTGAGCCACTAAGGAAAAAAGTAAACCCTTCTATCGAACGCACTTTTCAAGAAACTGCAGAACGACTTAGGGCTACAGAACTGGTATTTGCACAACATATTCAATCGCTTAAAAAAGAGCATGTTAGCAAGGAAGTTGACCATACAAAAATAAATATTGATTGGGTGAAATCAGGTAGTGAAATTCCATTGGTATTTGAGTTGATTAAGGAATTTGGCTTCTCCTATAAACAGGTCAAAGAAGTTTTTGAAGGATCAGATTTGAGTGGAGCCAGTCACTATTCAGAAAATTTTTGGTTGGTAAATGATCGGAAGCAACTGGTTATAACGGAGCGATATTTATCAATAGCAGATACTGTGATATCTGGTAGTGAGTTAGAGGTTAGGGATGGAAATAGGAGGTTAGAAATTGAGGAAGGGAATGCTAATTCAATTTCTGTAATAAAAGATCCAGTCTATGCTTTTCTTGATAAATCCAAGCTTAAATTTCCTTTGCAAATCCGTTCATGGAATGAAGGGGACAGGTTTATGCCATTGGGGATGAAGGGCAAAAAAAAGGTCAGCGATTTTATGATTGACCAGAAAATTCCAGTAAACTTGAAAAAACAGGTACGTATTTTAACATCCGAAGATCGAATAGTTTGGGTAATTGGAATGCGTATTGATGATCATTTTAAGATAACCGACAAGACCGAAAAGGTTTATCGTCTAAAACTCCTGAAGCCAGATGCTTAAGTTATTCAAGAAGTCGTTCACAGAAAAAGACCTGAAACTCTTTAATTTCCTTTCAAAGAATAGATTGTTTGAAAAGTTAAGCTATGAGGAACTTTCTCTAATAGTTCCTCACATGTACACCAGAAGCTACAAGGAAAATGAAGTCATCTTTTTCTCAAATGACCCAAGTCATGCTTTGTATCTGGTGAAATCGGGAATTATATCTTTGAATATTGAATTAAAAGAGACTTTTGAAAAACTCAATATTGTAAGGAGTAGTAATTTGTTTGGCACTAATGCCCTAATTGAGGATACCAAAAGATTATACACATCCATCGTCATCTCAGAAAGCGCGGAATTGTATGTGATTCCACAAATAAATCTTCTGGAATTAATGGAGGATCACGTTGAATTGAAGGCCAAATTAATGAGTGCTTACGCCGAAGTTCACGACGAATACATGCAAAACTTGTTCAAAGCATACAAATCTTCATTCGGATTCTTTGATTTAGGTATGGTATATGCGAAAAGTCAGTTGAATTAGTAACAATTCTCTTTCTTAAGCTGCTTCTATGACTTAGCTTTGGGGACTGAAAAATGGCCTTGAATGCTGAGGTCATCTGACCAATAAATTAAAAATATAAACGCATGTAATGAGCTTTTGCGAATTCCATGTCACCATTAAAATCAAAATTGTATAAACATGAAAGTTACCGTTGTTGGAGCAGGAAATGTAGGTGCTACTTGCGCTGATGTTCTTGCTTACCGAGAAATTGCCAACGAAATTGTATTGTTAGATATCAAAGAAGGTGTTGCTGAAGGTAAGGCTTTAGATATCTGGCAGAAAGCTCCGATCAATCTTTATGATTCAAGAACTATTGGTTCTACCAACGATTACACAAAAACTGCAAACTCTGATGTTGTTGTAATTACTTCAGGTCTTCCAAGAAAACCTGGTATGACAAGAGATGATTTGATCCAGACTAATGCTGGTATAGTGAAATCGGTAACTGAAAATATTGTTAAGCATTCACCAAATGCAATCATCATCATCGTATCTAACCCACTTGACGTAATGACATACCAGGCGCACTTAACTTCTGGTTACGACAGAATGAAAGTAATGGGTATGGCTGGTATCCTTGATACTGCAAGATACAGAGCGTTCCTTGCTGAGGCACTTAACGTTTCTCCAAAAGATATTCAGGCGGTACTAATGGGTGGTCATGGTGATACAATGGTTCCACTTCCAAGATACACAACTGTTGGTGGTATCCCTGTAACTGAACTTATAGGCAAAGATGATTTAGATGCAATCATTGAGAGAACTAAGTTTGGTGGTGGAGAGCTTGTGAAGCTAATGGGAACTTCTGCATGGTATGCTCCTGGTTCTGCAGCTGCACAAATGGTGGAAGCTATCGTAAGAGATCAAAGAAGAGTATTCCCGGTATGTTTACAATTAGACGGAGAGTACGGAATCAACAATTGCTATCTAGGTGCACCAGTTATTCTTGGTAAAAATGGTATCGAGAAAGTAATTGAGTTAGATCTTAATGATGACGAGAAAGCACTTCTTGAGACTTCAAGATCTCACGTTTCTGATGTGATGACTGTTTTGGATGGCATGTCTATCTAAAAATTAACATAAACGATTTTTCAAATCAGTCGCACTGTCTTAATTTAGGTGGTGCGACTTTTTTTTAAGGATATATAGGATGACCGTAGCATTACAAAATAGAATTGACGACCTGATTGACAATAGTAACCTTATTAGTAGGGACCTCAGTTGGGTTAAATTCAATAGGAGAGTACTTGACCAGGCAAAGAAGGAAGACAGATCGTTGTTTGAGTGTCTGAAGTTTCTGGCGATTACTGCATCCAATGAAGATGAATTCTTCATGATCAGGCTAGGGTCATTATATAATTATCTTGATTACGGAAAGGAAAGGGTAGATTACTCTGGGTTGAAGGCAATAAGTTTTCGAAAAAGGCTATTACAGGAAGTTCAGGATTTCTCCACCGATCGTCATCAGCATTTCATCAACTCCTTAAGACCGAATTTCAAAGCAAATGGATTTGATATAGTCAATTTGGAGGATCTGGATACGAAACAGCAGGAGAAACTTGGTAAGTACTTTAAGAAAGCTATCTATCCGATGTTAACTCCTATGGTGTACGATAACTATCATAGTTTCCCGATTTTGATGAACAATGTTTTGATTTTCGGGGTAGTAACCAAAACACAATCAAAGAAGGATAAAAAGAAAATGTCCTTCATTCAAATACCTCAGAATATTCCAAGGTTTTTTGAGATTCAGGTTGAAAATGAAATCCTTTTTGTTCCGATAGAGCAAATTATTAAAGCGCATATAGGAGAGCTGTTTAGGAATGTTAATATTCTTTCAGTTACATTATTTAGAGTGACCAGAAATGGAGATTTTACATTAGAGGAATCAGAGGATATTGAATCAAATTTTCTGGAAGAGATGAAAGCCAAACTCAAGACCAGAAAGACGGGAAGGGTAGTGAAGTTGGAAGTGGACCCTGATTATGATAAGTGGATTCTAAAGCAGCTAACAAAGCGTTGGGATATTGATGATTTTAATATTTCAGTGACTCCAAAAAACGCATTACTGGATTACAAATGTTTATGGCAAATTGTAAATCATCTAGACTTTGAAGACTTCAGACCGATAAGTGCTCAGCCCGTAAAACCGGTTTCTCTTGTAGATTATGAGGAAGGAGAGAACATCTTCAAAATTCTGAAGGATAGAGATATTATGCTTCATCATCCTTACAATACAATTGAGCCCTTACTGGAATTGATTGAAAAGGCCGCTGAAGATCCAAGTGTTATGCTCATAAAGCTGACTATATACAGATTGGCTAAAAACTCCAGGATTATTTCAGCACTTCAAAAGGCGGCTGAAAACGGCAAGCACGTGTCAGTATTGTTTGAGGTGAAAGCCAGGTTTGATGAAGAAAACAATATGAAGGAAGCTCAGAAGCTTCAAAAGGCAGGTTGTTTCGTTATATATGGAGTAGGTACTTTAAAGACTCATACCAAACTCTTACTTATAGTAAGAAAAGAGAAAGAGAAAGTAACCCGATACGTTCATATGGGTAGTGGAAACTACAATGAAAGTACATCCAGACTATATACCGATCTGGGTTTACTAACGACCAATGAAGTTTATGCTAATGATGTATCCGAGTTCTTTAATGTAATTACTGGACACTCCTTACCAGATGATTATAATAATTTAATTACCGCTCCCAAAGACATGCGGGATAAGCTTATAGCTTACATCGAAGCTGAAGAGAAAAATGCTCTTGAAGGAATTCCTTCCGGGATTGTAATTAAGATTAATTCCTTGCAGGATAAGGAAACAATTGAGGCGCTTTATAAAGCATCTCAGGCTGGAGTCCCGATCAAATTAATAGTAAGAGGAATATGCTGTATAAGACCTGGACGCGAAGGACTTAGTGAGAATATTTCCGTGAGATCAATAGTAGGTGAGTATTTGGAGCATTCCAGAATATACTACTTCCATAATGCTGGCAATCCGGTGGTTTACTCAGGAAGTGCAGATGTGATGGTTCGAAGTTTTGATAGAAGACTTGAGTCTTTATTTAGAATTGAGGATGATCTTTTGAGACAGCAAGCTATTACTATTTTAGACTACAATCTGAAGGATAATGTTAATGCATATGCAATGAATGAAGATGGAAGCTACTCCGCTTTGGAACCTAACGGCGAAGCTCCCTTCAACATACACAAAGAATTTTTCAACCTTTCGAAAGATATAGTATTGTCTTCAAAAATTTTCTAAGACCGGAGAAAGTTGCTAATTCGTCCGACCATCTCAGGGTCTTTTATGGTTTTATTGTGGCCTAATGCACTAGTTGTAATATACTTAGGGTGATCCCAGGATTCGCTTAACTGCTCGAAATTTGAGTAAGAGACTTTGTTGTCCTGTACGTCGTGAATTACAAGGATATCTGAAACGTTTATATTCTCTTTGAACTCGATGAGACTGTATTCATCAATTTTTCTTTTAGTGAACCTCTCAATCTTCGATATCATTTTTTGCTCTACCTTTTCATCGATTGAAAGAAATTCACAAAACTCATTTACGATTCTTCTGACATTTGTAGGCATACTGATCATAACCAACTTTTTAATTGGTAATTGATATTCTGCAACAGCAAATCCTGAAGTAATTCCCCCAAAACTATGTCCTACGATATGCTGAATACCACCATTGAATTTGTAGTAATCAAATACTGATTTAATTGCTTCTGCATACAATGGCATAGTAACTTTCTTCCCAGTTGACTTACCGTGAGCAGGTGCATCAAATGCAATAACCGAGTACCCCAATTCCAGAAGTGCCGGAATCATATTACGGTATGTGCTGGCTTGTGATTCCCATCCGTGAACTAACAGAACTTTAGGTCCGTGAAATCCCCAGCTGTAAACTTTCAATCTTCTTTTCCCAAATGGAAGAATTTGCTCTGAAGCGCGTTGAAGGAGATCTTTTGGAAAGGGAGTTGCTGGAACTTTCCGAGGAGTAGCGAAAAAGTTAAATGCTAGCTCACTAGCAAGCTTTGGACTAATTGCTCCCAAAGTTCTAAACATTCCTTTAATAAGTTTTAACTGAACAGGCTCCTTTGGGGTCTGATTAAGCTGATTGTTGGATAAAGTGGTAGTTGAAGTAGTCATTATTTTATTATTTTGACAAAAAAGACCGTACGGTCTTTTTTATGGTAAAAAAAATTATTTCTTTAACTCATTTTGAATTATGTGATTTATATGCTCGTAACAATTGTTTAAATGCTTCTTATTTTGATAGGTTTTAGTCATCATCAATCCACCTTCTATCAGGCTGATAAAGATGTCTGCATACTTATCAGCGTTAATATTTTCCTTTATTTGTCCCTTTTCTTTTCCCTTATTAATAATGTAGACAATTCCCTCTTTCCAAATGTTTAAAGCCTTTATAACTCGTACTTTTAGTTCTGGGTGAGTGTCATCTGCCTCGACAGCTGTATTTAAAATAGGACAACCAGAAACTAAGACCGGATGGTACATTATACTTTTATGAAAACCCAGTATAGTCTGTAATTTTGTAAGTGCATCTTTGTGTAACTTGATGGCGTCTCTAAATGCATCATACAGAACCTCAATGTTGAAATCAAACGCCTGGAGGGCTATTTCGTCCTTATTTTTGAAGTTTCCGTAAATTCCTCCTTTAGTCAAGCCAGTAACTTCCATAATATCAGATAGCGAAGTTCCAGCATAACCTTTTTGATTAAAAAGCGGTGCAGCCTTCTCTAATATAAACCTTTTGGTTTTTTCTGCTTTTGAAAGTAGTTCTGAAGTCATTTATTGTGAATTAAGATTGTAAAAATAAACCGATTGGTTTAAAAAACAAAATTCCTGAATGAAATACATTGGAATACAACATCAAGTTTGTCTGAATTCAACAGCCTCTCATCGAATTATTTTGACAACACAGTATTAATTTGATAAATTTCTAAGATGGTATTACGGGGGACATCTATCTCATCCTTAAAGGTTGGCATCATACTATTTCTAAGTTGTCTGAGTTTTGGCTTATCAGCTCAGGTTACTGTAATCGGAGAAGACCAGGAACAGTTTTATGAAATCACCTCAAAAGTCCGGATTTACGAGGATGTTTTGGGTGAGCGTGATTTAGACTTCATCAGGCAACAAGACTCTATTCGTTTTAAGGGTATTGATCAATTTCAGAATTTCAATAAGGACTACACTTACTGGGGTTATTTTGATGTTGTTAATAATGACCCGTTAAGAAGTAACTGGTACTTGTATTTTGATAGAAATGACTTCATAGATGTCTTTTACGTCAATGGGACAGGAGATGTCACTAATTTGAAGGCTGGGTTTTGCTACCCAGCTTCAGAACGACAAGTAAAGGCAAATGCTTACTACGTACTGGTCAATTTGAACGCGGATGAAACCACCCGAATTTACTTCAGATTGAAACAAGATTTTCATGAACATATTTTGAATGTTTCATTGCAAGACACACAACATGTTGCCTCAGTTCAAACTGCTAAAAATGTATTGACTTTCTTCCTGCAGGGTTTTTTATGGATCATGATTATTTACAATTTCATATTGTTTCTTGGAGGCAGAGATAAATCATACCTTTATTACAGTCTTTATTTGTTTTTTATATCGATATTCTACTTATCCATTGATGGTGTATTCAGAGAATTTATTCTTCCAGAATTTCCATTGGTTAGTTATTTAATCGTCCCTGTTCTGATAATTGTGCCTGTATTTCACTATGGTTTTTTGAAGTCCTTCTTACCCCTAACGAAACTGAGACCTGGTTGGGATAAAATCCTGTCAATGGTGATGAAAGCAGATGTCGCTTTATTTGTAATCTGCCTGGCTCTCTTCTTTATTCTAGACGATAAATGGCTGATAGCAAGATTTACTCAGGCTATTATTTTAGTGAATGTTGTCGTGGGACTCATATTCGTTTATCCTCTCATTAAGTCAAAAGATATTTTGGTGAAATACATTCTCTACGCTGCATTATGTCTCGTAGTGGGAGCAGTTATTGATGTAATTCTATGGGATAAAGTGCCAGTCTGGGGAGGTGCATCACGAGTTGGGCTTGTTGGTCAAATATTATTCTTTTCACTTGGGCTAGGGAAAAAGATAAGTCTTCTTGAGCAAAGGAAAAGAAGAGTTCAGGCTAAGTTACTACAAAAAGTAAGAGCTTCCCAAGAGCAAAATCAAAAGCAGAAAGAGGAGCTTGAGTACATGGTGAGAGCAAGAACCAAGGAGCTTGAAAAGCAAAAGGATCAGCTAATGATGGCCAGGGATCAAGCTCAGGACGCTGCTAAAGCTAAAAGTGATTTCCTTTCTGTAATGAGTCATGAAATCAGAACTCCAATGAACGGTGTGATCGGTATGACACATTTACTGTTACAGGAGGACCCAAAACACGAACAAGTGGAAAACCTAAAGTCACTTAGGTTATCTGCTGAGAATTTGTTGCTACTTCTTAATGATATTCTTGATTACAACAAACTTGAATCAGGGCATATCGAACTTGAAAATATTGACTTTAGTATTAATGAATTGATTAGGAGTATCAGGTATCAATTCAAGTCTCAGGCTGAGGAGAAAGGAATCAAGCTAAATATTCAAATAAGTTCAGATATTCCTGAATGGATGAAAGGTGATCCTGGAAGATTGTCTCAGGTACTGACTAATTTAATCAGTAACGCAATCAAATTTACAAGTAAAGGAGAAGTTGCCTTGCAAATAAGATTGCAGAAAATTCAAAATGGAACACACTTTGTGGAGTTTAGAGTGAAGGACTCTGGAATTGGTATTCCAAGAGAAAAACTGCCTGTCATCTTTAATAGGTTCACCCAGGCAAGTTCTGATACATCCAGGAAATTTGGAGGTACTGGTTTGGGATTGGCGATTACTAAAAGGTTACTTGAACTATATGGAAGCAAGATCTATTTAGATAGTGTATTAGGAGAAGGCTCTCAATTTTATTTCACACTGCGTCTGGAAGAAGGGGTTAAGAAGGATATTGTTGAAGATCAGGCTGCAGTAGATTCAATGATTGAACGAATCAAAGGGTTAAGGATTCTTGCTGTTGATGATAACCAAATGAACCGGCTGATATTGGAGAAATTCCTTAAGAAATGGGGGATTGAGTACGATTCTGTAGAGGATGGACATAGAGCGATTAGTTTGGTTGAAAAGCGAACTTACGACCTCATTCTGCTAGATCTGCAGATGCCAAATATCAGTGGGTTTGAAGTAGCAGAAAAAATAAGATCCTTTGAAGAAAAGAGACATCAAGAGATTCCAATTATCGCTTTAAGTGCTGATATTTTCGCAAACATCTACAATAAAGTAATTGATTCTGGTATTGACGATTTTGTATCTAAGCCGTTCAAACCAGACGAATTAGTGAGTGTCATTTACAGATTTGCAGGCAAACCTGAAAAACAGAAAAAAGGAGAATCAGAAACGAATTAAGTTATCTCACCCTTAACCTTTCTACTATTCTGTGATTTCTTACCATTACTTGCAGCACATAAACTCCGGGACTCAGGTTGCTTAAAATCATTGATCCTTGATTATGGATTGACAGATTTGAAACTTCTTTGCCAGTTAAATCAAATAGTCTTACATCAAATTCTGTTGGCTCATTTGAATCAAACTGAATTGCATTCTCTGAATAAGTCCATTTTAAACCCAGATTATCAGAACCAGTGATAAGATTGACATCTGATTCTTCAAATAACCAGGTTACAACTTTGCCAAACTCTCTTTTCCAAAACCATTCGCTATGTGCCCCATCACTGACAATCTCAGAAATATATTGTGCATCCTGAATATTGTTGAGTGCCATCATTTGAGGAATACTGTCCATACCATTTACAAATGCTTCTCCTTCTTGCCCTCCTGTTAGGAAGTATAATTTTAGATTATTGTGGTTGTTGGAGCTATTTTGCAGTTCATATACTTCAGGATTTATCCAAAATGCTGGAGATAGAATTCCAAGTCTGGTAAATTGCTCTGGGTATTTTATGCCAGCATAATAGGAAATATGGCCCCCCATTGAGCTTCCCATAATTCCTATATTATTGGGATCTGTACTGACTCTGTAGTTTGCTTCTACATACGGTTTCAGTGTTTCGAAAAGAAACCTGACATATTCGTCACCTTCACCACCGCCATACTGAGAGTTGACCCAGGGAGCATACTCATCAATTCTTCTGGAACCACCATTATCCACAGCAACGACCACTAACTCCAGTCCATCTCTCTCAAACAATTCATTCAAAGTTTCATCTACTCCCCATTCTCCTGAAAATGATGTAGAATTATCAAATACGTTTTGACCATCATGCATATATAAAACAGGATAGGTTTTATTAGAGGAGTCGTATTCCGGAGGAGTGTAAACCCAGATTCGTCTTGACCTGCTAAGTTGTGGGATAGTAAAGTCTTCAATGATTTCTACATTATCAGATTTGGTTGATTCACCACTGCTATTGGTACCTGCTAAATCTTTCCAGGATTGTACTTCAACGTAAATTGTATCACCATCAATTGGATCATAAACTCTATTGGCAATTTCTTCACCATTTGGGCCACCCTCAACACTATTCCAATCACCTCTGGTGAACTTATATTCAAATGAGGAATTGGTTTCCAGGTGGATCTGAAATTTACCCTCAACACTAGTTAATTGATATTCTTCATCTCCCGGTTCCCAGCCATTAAACGACCCACCCATGTAGATTGGATCATCAACAGGTGTGTCCCCTGGTAGTTGGTTGATTATAATTGTTACCTGAGCTTGCGAATTAAGGAATAGTCCAATAGACAGAAGACCAACAAGCATACAACATTTTACTACGTAATTCATGAAAAACGGTCGTTAAGATCATTCAGGGTAACAATTAAGGCAATCTTACTCCAATTTCAAAGCGACTTTACCATTCCTGTAAAAAGTTGTAAAATGCAAACGGTTGCATAAATTTCTAAATTGTTAATGCGCCTGTTTATTGATACATTTCTAATTCAATTGCCACCTATTGCGGAAATAGGGTGACTTAGGTCACAAAGGATGTGACCTTGATAAAGTGAACAATTTAATAATTACTAACTCGACCTATGAACAAAGGAATCACTGCTCGCCTAAGTGTCATGATGTTCCTCCAATTTTTTATTTGGGGAGGATGGTTTGTGACCTTGGGTACATTTTTAGGAAATAATCTCAATGCTTCTGATGGAGAAATCGGGATGGCATTTTCAACTCAATCCTGGGGGGCCATTATAGCTCCATTCATTGTTGGTTTAATTGCGGATCGGTTTTTTAATGCTGAAAGGATTTTAGGAGTAATCCACATTGCTGGAGCTGTTTTGATGTATTATATGTCAGGAACAACAACATTTACGGCATTTTATCCTTACGTACTCAGCTACATGATCATTTACATGCCGACACTGGCTCTTGTTAACTCGGTTTCGTTTAGACAAATGTCGGATCCAAGTAAGGATTTTTCAAAAATTAGAGTTTGGGGGACTGTTGGATGGATTGCTGCAGGTTTGGTAATTAGCTATGTATTTAGTTGGGATTCAAAAGAGGCAATTGCTAATGGAATGCTTAAGAATACTTTCTTGATGGTATCTATAGCTTCTGCTCTATTAGGGATATTTAGTTTCACTCTACCCAAGACACCACCGGTCGTTTCTAAGGATGATAAAGTATCAATTAGGACAATATTGGGGCTTGACGCATTGAGTTTATTAAAAGACAGGAACTTCTTAGTGTTTTTTCTATCCTCAGTTTTGATCTGTATTCCATTAGCTTTTTACTACCAAAATACAAATCCATTCTTGTCAGAAATAGGAGTATCAAATCCGACTGGGAAAATGACTATTGGACAAGGTTCTGAAGTGTTGTTTATGTTACTTCTTCCAATATTCTTAAAGAGGTACGGAATCAAAATGACACTTTTGGTTGGAATGATTGCATGGGCTTTAAGGTATCTACTTTTTGCATTCGGAGATGCCGATGGTTTTGTGTTTATGTTGATCCTGGGTATAGCTCTTCATGGAATCTGTTATGATTTTTTCTTTGTATCTGGTCAGATATATACAGACTCCAAAGCTGGTGAGAAATTTAAGAGTTCAGCACAAGGATTAATTACCCTAGCTACTTATGGAGTAGGTATGCTCATTGGGTTCTGGGCTGCAGGAAAGATTTCAGCAATGTATACAACAGGAGATATCCATGATTGGAAAAGTATCTGGATCATTCCGGCAGGAATAGCAGTAGTAATATTTCTGATATTCTTATTAGCATTTAAAAACGAAAAAGTAGAATACGAAAACTAGCATGGCAAACAGAATCAGACTAGGAATGATGGGCGGAGGCCCAGATTCATTAATTGGAATCGTACACCGTATTGCTGCCTACATGGGTGAGCGATATAAACTTGTGGGTGGTGTATTTACAGCAGATTATGATCTTAGTAAGAGCTTTGCTGAAGAACTCGAACTAGATGTTTCAAGAACGTATTCCGATATAGATTCATTTATTGAGGGTGAGAATAAATTGCCACAGAGAGAAAGAATTGAGGTTGTCACAGTAGCAACTCCAAATTTCTTACACTATACAATGGCGAAAAAACTGCTTGAGGCTGGGTTTAATGTAATCTGTGAAAAACCGGTAACATTTTCAGCAGCTGAAGCTCAGGAATTAGCAGATTTGGTTGAATCTACTGGTAAGACTTTTGCCGTAACGCACACTTACACCGGATACCCAATGGTGCGCCAACTCAAGACAATGGTTGCTGAAGGTGTTCTTGGCAAGATCCAAAAGGTAGATGCTCAATATTACCAGGGATGGATCAACCCTTTTATCCATGAACCGGAAAAAAGAAAACAGGTTTGGAGGCTAGATCCTGCCAAATCCGGGCCAAGTTGTTGTATTGGTGATATTGGCGTTCACTCTTTTAATTTAATCGAATACACTTGTGGCTTGAAAGTAAAGCAAGTTTTATCCGATATCGACACGATGTACGACGATAATCCATTGGATGTAGATGGAACAGTGTTGTTAAGATTTGAAAACAATGTCAAAGGAGTGATTTGTGCTAGCCAAATTGCTACGGGTGAAGAAAATAGCTTGAAAATTGCCGTCTACGGTGAGAAAGGTGGCCTTAGATGGGAACAAGAAAATCCAAATTACCTATATTATCTAACAGAAGATAAGCCACTTCAAATATTGAAACCAGGCCATGATTATAATGGAGATTTTGCCAAAGAAAGTGTGAAGCTTCCTCCAGGTCATCCAGAAGGTATGTTTGATGCAATGGGCAACATTTACAGTGGTGTAGCAAAGGCTTTAAGAGGAGAAGATTATCATGATGGTGCTTATCCAAATGTAATGGATGGTGTTCGCGGGATGAGATTTATAGAAGCCGTAATCAATTCCACCAAGGAGGGTAATGTGTGGAAAGAAATTTAAAAGACAACTTAACTTAAATAATCTAAATGAAGACAGTAAAGGGGCCAGCTATTTTCTTAGCTCAGTTCGCAGATGATGTGGAACCATTTAACAATCTAGATAACATCTGTGGTTGGGCTGCCGGACTCGGTTATAAAGCAATCCAAATACCAAGTTGGGATACAAGATTTATAGATCTTGAAAAAGCTGCAGATAGTCATGACTATGTGGAAGAGATAAAAGGAACTGTTGCCAAACACGGATTAGAAATATCAGAACTAAGTACACATCTTCAAGGACAATTGGTGGCAGTACACCCTGCTTATGATACTATGTTTGATGCTTTTGCGCCAGATGATAAAAAAGGCAACCCAAAAGCTAGAACAGAGTGGGCCACAAGACAAGTCAGTTTAGCAGCAGTTGTAAGTAGAAAGCTAGGGCTTGATAGAATGGCTTCATTTAGTGGTGCACTACTATGGCCTACAATGTACCCATGGCCTCAAAGACCTGCAGGGTTAGTCGAAACAGGTTTTAGGGAGCTGGCAGATCGATGGAGACCTATTCTTAATGTATGTGATGAATACGATGTAGACGTATGTTATGAGATTCACCCAGGTGAGGATTTGCATGATGGGATTACATTTGAAATGTTTCTTGACGCAACCAAAAAACATCACAAAGTAAAAATGCTGTATGATCCATCACACTTGCTTTTACAGCAAATGGATTATTTGCAATACATTGACAACTACCATCACTACATAAAGATGTTTCACGTCAAAGATGCAGAATTCAACCCGACAGGAAAATCTGGAGTATACGGTGGATATCAAAGCTGGATAAATCGTCCGGGAAGGTTTAGATCTTTGGGAGATGGACAGGTTGACTTTAAGTCGATATTTTCAAAGTTGGCGCAATACAATTTTGACGGGTGGGCAGTGCTTGAATGGGAGTGCTGCATAAAAAGCCCACAACAGGGAGCCGAAGAAGGGGCTCCATTCATTGCTGACCATATCATTAATGTCACTGAAAAAGCATTTGACGACTTTGCCGGAGGTGAGGCTGATGAGGATAGCAATAAAAGAATATTGGGGATATAAATTGATGTAAATAAAATGAAGAAGTTTTTGTATGGAGTGCTGTTTGCACTCGTGGTAATTAGTTGTGGTGCACCAGAAACCGCTAACGAAAGGCCGCTGGATGCCTGGGTTTTTAGATCTGTTTTAGACGAAAAAGCCAGGATGGTAACAGCAGCCCTGCACGAAGAATTATGGGTAGCGTATGATGCGCAAAATGCAAATCTTTATAAAGTCTGGAAAGGAGGCGTCAATTTTGATGGAGCTGTCTACACTACTGTACATGGTCCTCAACCGACTAGTAAAGGGTACGCGTATCATGAAAACGATACTACAATCTCCGGTTGGTTAATCAATGAAAATGGTAATGAGTATTCTCCAAAGGTTAGATATCAGGGGCATAGAATTACAAATGGTAAACTCAATTTGAGCTATCAGCTAATAACTAATTCAGGTGCTGCAATTGATGTCACAGAAACACCAGAATACATTATAAGAGGGAATCAAAACGGTCTAAGTAGAAAATTCAAAATTTCTAATGCCAATGGGGTAAAGCTGTCTTTAAATACTACGATTTCTTCGTTGATTTTAGAGAATGATTATCGTACCAATGGGAAATTTAATGTTGTTGATGTTCAGAAAGTCGATTATCCTGATGGAGCAGTAATAAATGTTGAAGGAAAATTAGAGATGAATTCTGAAGAGGATACAGAACTTAGAATATTCTTTCATCCTGGATTTGACAGATTAGGTGAGCCAACAGCCGATAATGAAGGTGATGATGGAACCCCTCTGGGAGCGCAGTTAATTAACCGAAGTGATTGCCATTCCTGCCATAATGAGCAGATAAAGACTGTAGGTCCAGCCTACATAGCAGTAGCAAGAAAATACAATGACGATCAAGCTGCAATTGATCTCCTGACAAAGAAGATCATTCAAGGAGGTGCAGGTATATGGGGACAAGCAGCAATGACTGCCCACCCAGGATTATCAGAATCCGATGCAAACGAAATGGTCAAGTACATTCTGGCACTTGATGACAATGATGAAGGTGGAAAAGCAGCGAAATATGCTTTAGGCGAAAAATCTTCTCCAATAAGACTAAGTGAAAAATTTAATGGTAACAATGGCCCTGGGTTTGCGGCGCATCTTTATTTATTAAATGGAGAAATAGGAATCAAACAAACTGTAGAGAGCTCTGATCCGATTAGAAGCGGCATTGTTAAAAAGATTCATGTTTTTACTAAGGATGATTTTGGAGATTTTAAGGAGATGTTTGGTATTGAGTTTACCGGACAAATTGAAATTCCTGAAGATGGTAGTTATGACTTTAGGTTGCTAAGTGATGATGGTTCATTCCTTTACATCGATAATAAATTAGTGATCGATAATGGGGGCACTCATGGAGCTAAAGCAGTTGATGGAGAATATTACCTCAAAAAAGGAAGACATGATATTAGAGTCCTTTACGAACAACATGGAGGAGATGCTGTGATGTCATTGCAATGGTGGAATAAAGAGAAGCAAGCTTTTGAAGTACTCACAGATCCAATCTGGCATAAAACATCAAACTTCAGAAAAACAAAACCTTATATAGAGCCAAGTAAACTTGTCAAGTCAATTCCAGGTGATGCGATTCCTTTAACTTCAGTTCACCCTTCATTTGATTTACACCAGGCCAGACCAGATGATTTTAATCCGAGAGTTGGAGGAATTGATTTCTTCTCTGATGGCAGAATGGTAGTTTGTACCTGGGAATCAGAAGGACCTGTATTTGTGGTTGAAAATCACACTGCTGCCAATCCTTCAGAAATAAAGGTGAAGAAAATAGCACATGGTTTAGCTGAGCCTCTCGGAATCAAAGTGGTTGATGACGAAGTGTATGTTCTTCAAAAACAAGAGCTTACCAAACTGGTAGACCATGATGGTGATGGAATTACAGATGAATATCAAACTGTTAGTAATGATTGGAAAGTATCAGCAAACTTCCATGAATTTGCTTTCGGTTTGGAATACAAAGATGGATTCTTCTACGCAACACTTGCAACGGCAATTATGCCTGGTGGAGCATCAGCATCTCCACAGATTCCAGATAGAGGAAAGGTTATTAAAATCAATAAAGAAACTGGTGAGGTAGAATTCTTGGCGAAAGGTTTGAGAACACCTAACGGAATAGGTTTTGGCGCAGATGGAGAACTGTTCATAGCGGATAATCAGGGAGATTGGTTGCCATCAAGTAAAATTGTGCATGTCAAGAAAGGTGCATTCTATGGATCAAGATCAGTTGATCCAGTAGAGTCAGAAAACTGGGTGGAGAAACTGCCTGTTGTGTGGTTACCACAAGACGAGATCGGTAACTCTCCAAGTGAGCCATCATCACTAAACATCGGACCATATAAAGGCCAGATGATTCATGGTGAAGTGACTCATGGTGGTGTGAAAAGGGTATTCGTTGAAAAAGTTAATGAAGACTACCAGGGAGCCGTATTCAGATTTACGCAAGGATTGGAGGCTGGAATCAATAGATTAGACTGGAGTCCTGATGGTAAATCACTTTATGTAGGAGGAGTTGGATCTACAGGTAACTGGGGGCACGCTGAAAAATTATGGTATGGACTTCAAAGACTCCAATACAATGGAAAACCTGTTTTTGATATCCTTTCTGTAAGTGCTAGATCAAACGGATTTGAATTAGAGTTTACTGAACCAATTATGGATGGTCAGAATATTTCTGTTGAAGATTTTGATATCCAACAATGGTACTACAAACCAACAATTAATTATGGTGGTCCAAAACTAGGACAGGAAAAACTGAAAGTAACAGGGTTTTACTTATCCGAGGATAGAAAAAAGATATTCTTTGAATTACCAGGAATTAAGGAAAATCATGTGGTTTATTTTAGAGTGGTAAGACCATTCAATAGTGAGAATAACTTATCACTTTGGACAACTGAGGCATGGTATACATTAAACGCTATTCCTGAAAATAAACCAGGATTTACAAATGACTATAAGGTTAGCCATAATCAACTCACATCCAATGAACAATCCAATGGCTGGAAATTGTTATTCGATGGTAAAACCACTAATGGAATTAGAAACTACAATAGTGATGACCTGGGAAGCAGATGGGTAGTCAACAACAATGCGCTCCATTTTAGAGGAAAGAAGCCAAATTCCACAGAGTGGAAAGAAGATGGTAAGGACATTATTATTACTGATAAAGAATATTCAGACTTTGAATTATATCTGGAATGGAAAGTCCAAAAGGGAGGGAATAGCGGAATCTTTTACAGAGTAAAGGAGAAGCCAGAAAACAATGAAGCGTGGATGACCGGAATGGAAATGCAGGTGCTGGACAATACTTATCATCCTGATGGTCAAATATTCAGACATAGAGCAGGTGATCTTTACGATTTAATTGAAAGTAAATACATTACTGCAAATGGAACCGAAGAATGGAATCGTGTTAGGCTGATAGTAAAAGATGGTAAAGTACAACATTGGCTGAATGGTCATCTGGTGGTAGAATATGATACCAATACAGAAGACTGGAAAACAATGATTGCTAACAGTAAGTTTTCCGATAAAGAGGGTTGGGGTATGGCCAAATCGGGACACATTTCATTACAGGACCATGACGACAAAGTATGGTTCAGGAATATAAAAATTCGGGAGCTATAAACATTTCCCCTTGCGATTTGAACGGTTGCTCTTTCTTTCAGCCGTTCAATTCGCCATAAATTTCGATTGTTAAAAACTGCAATAACATTAACAACTATGATTAGATTCTTTGGAATAATAGCCACATTCGGGGTGGTTTTAGCTGCATGTTCGTCTCAGGAACAAGTAACCAAGGAAATTGACCGAACTGAAGAAAATCGGTATACAAAAGTGATCTTATCCTACGATCTTAATGAACCTACTGAGTTCGTCATTCTTCCGGATAAAAGAATTATCGTAGTTGAAAGAAAAGGAGATATCAAACTATATGATCCTGAAAAAACGGGACTTGAGATTATTGCTCACATTGATGTCTACACGGAACAAGAAGACGGTTTAATGGGGATCGCATTGGATCCCAATTTCCAATACAACAAGTGGTTATATCTGTACTATTCTCCGGAAGGACCAGAAGAAAAGCAAAATCTTTCGAGATTCACCTTTAAAGCAGGTAAGATCGATCTGGAGTCGGAGATTGTGATGTTGGAAGTGAACACACAAAGACAGGAGTGTTGCCACACTGGAGGATCTATTCAATTTGGTCCAGATGGCTTGATGTACTTATCTACTGGTGATGATACCAACCCGTTTGGTTCAGATGGTTTTTCTCCTGCAGACGAGGGTAGAGGCAGAAGCCCATGGGATGCTCAAAAATCTTCCGGAAACACCAATGATTTAAGAGGTAAGATTTTAAGAATTAAACCTGAAGCTGATGGCTCATATTCAATTCCAGAAGGCAACTTGTTTCCTTTCGGAACTCCAAATGCTCGTCCGGAGATTTATGTGATGGGAAATCGAAACCCTTATAGAATTTCAATTGACCAGAAAAGAAATTGGTTATTCTGGGGAGAAGTTGGTCCGGATGCACCGAATGACAAAGACAATCGGGGGCCAAGGGGGCATGATGAAATCAATGTGGCAAAAGAAGCGGGATTCTTTGGGTGGCCTTATTTTGTAGGAGATAACAAAGCTTACATTGAATACGATTTTGCTTCAGGAAGGAGCGTTGAGGCATTTGATCCAAAGTTCCCTATCAATAATTCACCAAATAATACCGGACTGGATACATTACCTCCAGCCCAACCTGCTTTAATCTGGTACCCATATGCAGAATCTGAAGAATTTCCAATGCTAGGCAAAGGAGGAAGAAACGCAATGGCAGGACCTGTCTATTACAGTGATTTGGTAGAGAGAGAGCTAGGGTCATTCCCACCTGAATTTGATGGTAAGCTCTTTATCTACGATTGGATAAGAGGATGGATTTTTACAGTGACATTGACCGAAGAGGGCTCATTAGTTGGCTTGGAACCTTTCATGGCCAAAACACAATTCAATTATATGATTGATATGGAAATGGGACCTGAGGGTGCATTGTACATTTTGGAGTACGGGACTGGTTGGTTCACCAAAAACAATGACGCTGCGATCGTAAGAATTGATTACAATGGTGGAAATAGAAAACCAACTCTAAAAGCAAATGCCAGCACTGTTGCAGGTAGTGCCCCACTGGAAGTTAAATTTGACACTGAAGGCACATTCGATTATGATAATGACAATCTTACTTATCTCTGGGAAATCAATAACAACAGACTATCTGAACCAAATGTATCATACACCTTCGAAAGACCAGGAATTTATTACCCGAAAATCACTGTAATGGATGTGGCCGGAAACAAGATTTCACAGCAGTTTAAAGTGGCAGTAGGGAATGCCAAACCAGATGTGAAAGTGGAATTGACTGGCAACTCAACTTTCTATTGGCCAGGTGATAAATTGGATTACACAGTAGTGGTAAAAGATGAGGAAGACGGGATTGTAGGAAATGGTATTAATGAAGAAGATGTATCATTTAAGATTGAATATATATCTGAAGGCTTAGATCTTACGCAAGCTGCTCAGACTACTGGACATCAGGTAGTATCAAAAGGATTGAGTTTGATTAGTGAAAGTGATTGTCAATCATGTCATAAGCTAAATGAGAAGTCTATAGGGCCTAGTTACACAGATGTTGCATTACGCTACAAGAGTACTGATGCCAATATTGAAATGCTTAGTAATAAAGTAATCAATGGTGGAGCAGGTAATTGGGGAGAACAATCCATGGCAGCACACCCCTCACTTCCTAAGAAAGATGCAGAAGAAATGATCAAATACATACTATCAGTAGCTGATCAGAAGGAAATCGAAACATTTGAATTAGCAGATGAATACCGGTTTAATGGATCACCTTTGACAAAAGAAGGTGTATATGTATTTAACGCATCCTATGAGGATAAGGGAGCAAACGGTATGGCTGCTATAGAAGATGTTGATAGAGTGATTTTAAGAAACCCATATCTACAGGCAGAAGACTTTGATGAGCAAAGAAATACCAAGATTTACGATATGAGAGGTAATCAGAAACATATCTACAATGTTTATCACGACTCATATGTGAAATTCACTGGTGTTGATTTAACAGATATCAAATCACTTACATTTTTATTTCTAATCAATGAAACCAGAAGAGCATCCGGAACAATGGAGTTAAGACTAGACGATGTTGATGGTAAAGTGGCTGGATCAGTCAGCTTTGAGCAAAGCACACCAGTTATGAAATTGGATGAGACTGGTAAACATGATTTATACTTTGTCTATCAATATCCGGATGACCCAAAACAAGAACTTTACAGTCTGGATTGGATCTACTTCAGTAAGCAAGAACAACCAGGACGATTGAACTATTAATCAATTTTTAAGAATGAAAAACCGAAGGACCTTTATTAAACAAACCACTGCTTTGGCCGCAGGGAGTATTTTATTACCTTACTGCTCTTCGCCGAAAAAAGAGGAATCATCTTCACTCAATACTACAGTGGAACAAACAAAAAGAAACATTGGTGTGCAACTGTACACCGTGAGAGATCAAATGGATCAGGATCTCGAAGGAACTTTGGCGAAAATAGCGGAAATCGGATACAAAGAAGTTGAGATTGCTGGATATGCGGATGGACAATACTACAAAAGGACTCCCGCTGAATTTCGTAAAATACTTGATGATAATGGCCTGAAAGCAATCAGTGCTCATTACCGTACCGGTAGAGTTCTTACTGAACAGGGTGGTACACTTTCTAAAGACTTTGATCAGGCAGTAGAAGATATGGCTACTATGGGACAGACCCATGCTGCCCTTGGTTGGCTGCATGAAGACGAAAGATCTCTGGATGATTATAAGAGATTAGTAGACATGTTGAACGTTGCGGGCGAAAAATGTAAAGCAGCTGGTATTCAGTTCTGCTATCATAATCATGATTTTGAGTTTTGGGATGTAGAAGGGACCACTCCAATGTATCATATACTTGACAATACTGATCCTGATATATTACAAATGGAGTTGGACCTTTATTGGATCAATAAAGTCAACCTGGATCATGTAGAATTCTTTGGAAAGTACGCTAACAGAGTTCCTCTATGGCATGTAAAGGATATGGATACCAATGGAGACTTTACCGAAGTTGGAAATGGTTCAGTTAACTTTAAATCTGCCTTTGATAACGAAGAGTTGGCAGGTATGAAACACTTCTTTGTTGAGCAGGATCAAAGTGATGACCCAATCCAAAGTATCACTAAATCGTTTGGTTACGTTTCAGAAAACCTTATTTAGAAGAAGAGGTATTAGAAATATTAAATGAAATGCTGCTGAAGTGCTCTCGTAACATTTTGGCAGCTGCCACTTTTCTGTATCTATTGTAGATTAGGAATAGTATGAAAAAGGCCACTAAGCCAGCCACACCTACCATGTAGTAGTTGATTTTTTCCTGTTCCTGAATTTTTGCAAAGTAGGTGGAGGTAATTAACTCAATTTTGTATTGATCTCCTTGAGAGGCAAGTTCTTTTTGTTGATCGTACAGAGACTCCATCTGAGTGACATATCGATCGAAGTATAATTTGGCTTTTTCTGGTTGGTTTTTAGAGAAATAGATTTGAGATAAATAGTGATTGATTTTGTTGTTATCGATACTTACCATTAAATCGTTAACAATTTCTTTGGCTTTTAAACCATAAATTTCTGCTTTGTCCAAATTGCCTAGATTAATATATAGATCAGTTAGATCTAGATATGTAACAAAAAGATCTTTGTTATTACCAATGATTTTTTTCTCTCTCAAAGCCTTTAACAACATCAATTCAGCATCTTGATTTCTTTCTTCTAAACAGTAAGTCATTGCCATGTTATGATATGCTCTGGCTCGATGAATTGATTCTTTCTTGGAAGATTCTAATTTTAAGATATGATCGAAATAACCTCTAGCTTCTGTAAAGTTTTTCAAGTCTGTATGAATCAGTCCTAGTTGGTTGTATGATTTGACATCACTCGATTTGTTAGTTCCTTCATCTAGGCTTAGCCGTTGAAATTGAGTCTCAGCCGCTTTTACAAGGTCTCCACTGTGGCGATATGCTATTGCTTTGCTGTGAAGGATTTTCTTCATCAGAGAAATATCGTTGTATCCAGCAGCAATTTTATAACCTCTTTCATAGAAACTTATGGCGTCTGCATACTTATAATGATTATCAAATATGATTCCAAGGTTCTTATATACTTTAGCTTGATTTAGATCAGCTCTTTTTGTTCCTACTACTTCATAACTCTCTAGAGCCTTTAAATATTCAGGAACTGCTTTATTAAGATGATTCATGTCGTCATCACAGTAAGCCATTATGAATAGGCTGTGGGCTTTACCCCAATCATATTTCTGCTCAACCGACAATTCATATGCTTGATTAGCTAATGCTCGTGCATCCTCGATATTGGAATCAAGTAATTCTAAACATTGATCATGCAATTCATCTACCGTCGTTTCATTCTCAGGTCCGAAAAGACCAAGGAAAGCTAAAATCAGAAACTTGTACATCACATAGTTGGTTAGCTGTATTAGGATGTATAAAAATAGATAAAAAAAAGGTAAACCATAACGGTTTACCTTAAATTCTTATCTCGAAATCACATAGGTTTTTCCTTTTCATTGTTTTCGTCGTTTGTATTCTCACTCTCCGGCAACTCCACTGTCAAATCATCAATATCTTGCTCAAATGAGCATGCAGGCACTAGTGAAACCATAAAAACAATTGCGAATACATAAAATAACTTTTTCATTGTGTTAATTTTTTTTGTGTGAAACATTACTTTTTTCCAAAGCATAGTACATAACTGTTTCATAGGTGATTCATTCCCGCCAGAAACACATACTGTGCCGCGATTAAAAAATAATTAAAAATAACGGTTTGACTAATTTTCTTGTGTGAAATTGAGATAATAGTACGTCAATGTTGGATTTATCTTAGTTAACGGTATGATAATTTTGTGATTCTGGATTTTAAGAGGCCTAAATTGAAAGAAGTAATAAATTGTCATCAATCCTAAAATAACAACTTCTCATGCTTATAATTGTATCAAAAGTATTGGAATGAAGATTTGGGTTGGCCTATGGGCATTTCTATTGGTGCATTGCTCTTTTGCACAGGATTTTAATCAGATTATTCGAGGAACAATTACAGATAAAGTTACCGGAGAACCACTGATTGGTGCGGCCATTCAGGTAGGTGAAGCTGGTATCGGGACTGTGTCGGATCAAAATGGTGAGTATTTACTGGACGTTCCAACTGGTAGATATCAAGTGGAAATATCGTTTCTTGGATATGAAACTACCAGACTAAATGAAGTATTGGTGGTAGCTTCAAAGCAAACAGTCCTCAATATAGCATTAAACTATTCACCAAAATCTCTTGATGAAATTGTAATCAGATCCGAAACGCCGATAACTGAGATTGGTTCCAGGGAAATTACGATTGAGCAAACTAAGAGATATGCTGCCACATTTTACGATCCGGCAAGATTGGTGCAGTCATTACCTGCTGTAAGTGGTACAAATGATCAAAATAACAACGTCTCTGTTCGTGGAGTATCACCAAGCTGGAACCAATGGTATCTGGAGGGAGTCGAGATCGCAAACCCAAATCATACTACAAATGCAGGTACATTTTCTGATCAACCCACACAAAATGGGGGAGGAGTAAATATTCTAAGTGCCCAGATGCTTTCTACTTCAAACTTTCTCTACCAAACCTACGGTACGCAATATGGCAATGCACTGGGAGGTATTTTCGATATGAACCTTAGAACTGGCAATAACCAGAAAAGGGAATCTACTGCACAAGCTAGTTTGATAGGATTTGATTTTTCAACAGAGGGACCATTTTCACCAGGAAAGGGTTCGTATTTAGTGAATTACAGGTATTCTTTTACAGGGCTTCTCGCTGCAATGGGTGTGGATTTTGGTGGTGAGGAAATCAAGTTTCAGGACCTGGCATTCAATTTGAATTTTCCTACGAAGAAAGGAGACTTAAAAATATTTGGAATGGGAGGGTTAAGCTCCAATGATTTCGAAAGACCAATAGATCCTGATGATATTGAAGAGGAAAAAGACTTTTACAATATCAAATACTCTGGGACAATGGCTGCTGTTGGTACCAGGTATAATACCAGAATAGGCTCAAACCTGAACTTGTCTAAGACATTGATCTATTCACTTAATCATGCTAGCAGAGATCAGTTTCTGGATTCACTGGAATTTCCAGTTCTGGAATTAGTAAATGAAAACACACAAAATATAGACAAGCTTTCAGGAAACTTAATGCTGTCCTCAAAAATTGGCAACAACTCAGATTTGTCATTTGGACTGTCTTATGTCATGACAAAAGCTTCATTGTTTACAGCTGATAGTCTCCGTGTTGGATTTGGTAATGTGGTTAAAAGAAACGTTGATCAAACACAATGGTTATTACAGCCCTACATGAATTATCACCAATTGATTGGTGATTCCTGGGATTTTGATTTTGGAGCAAGATTAATGTATCATGATCTATCTGGTGATTTTAAAATATTACCTCGAATTTCTGCACTTTACTGGATTAATGATAATAATCGACTTTCAATAACCGGAGCTGTTTTTGGTCAAACTAATACAACTGATGTACAATTTGGGTTTTTACAAAACAATGATAATCCCAATGAAGACCTACCCTTAATGTACTCCAGAAACTACTCTTTCGCTTATACCAGATTTAGTAACGGATTAACGCTTGATGCTGAGTTGTTCTTTAATGAATTTGAAAATATTCCTATTGCAGTCCAGAATCAATCACCAGCTTCTCTGGAAGTACCAATATTCTCCATTTTTAATTCTGACGGAGACATTCCAGCATATTTGCTGACGGCTGAAGGAACTGCTTCGACTTACGGTTTGCAAGCAAGCGTAGAGAAGAGGCTGGAAAAAGCATGGTACTATCTTATAGGGGGAAGCTATTACAATTCTTCATATGCTGCTGGGAACGGACAAGAATATGATTCCAGGTGGAATGGCCAGTACAATGCTAATGCTACTTTCGGTAGAGAATTTAATAGAGCTCCCAAAAAGGGTAAGAAACGGACACTTAATCTAAATGCCAGAATCTTATATCAAGGTGGATTTAATGAGAATGAAATAAATGACGGTCTTAGCGAAAGCAATTCTGCAGAAATATATGATTATACCCGGCCATTTAACTTTACAGCACCGGATTTCTTCCGAATCGACTTCAGAGCTTCATGGACTGTAGAGAAAGAAAATTATACCAGAACACTATCTCTGGATATCCAGAACGCTTCTAATAATGCTAACTACGCTTTCAGATATTTTGATAACTTCACCGGACAAATAGAAAGAAAGGATCAATTGGGTTTAATTCCGTTATTGACCTACAGAGTAGAATTTTAAAAAAAGGGACACATCATGATAAAGAAGATTATCAGCTTCATATTATTTCTATTGTTTGCATCATTTGCAGCGCTTCAGTACAATGATCCAGATCCAACTAAGTGGATCATTATCTATGGAGTGGTGGCTTTAATCTGCTTGTTGAATGTATTCGATATCAATTCAAAAAAAGGGAATCTTGTCATTATCATAGTACTTGGTCTATTCTCCCTGATCTACATACCAGGCTTTTATGAATGGATAACTACTCCAAACAAAGATGAGATTTTTGGAGAAATGGTTTATGAAAAACCTTACATAGAAGAAACCAGAGAGTTTTTAGGCCTCATTATCGCAATCGCAGGAATGCTTTATCAGTATCGGGTAAGTGAATAAAATTTCTATAAATCAGAACATTTTTCATTTATTATTCGTAAAGTAAGGAATCCTTACTATATTTGAGTGGTCATTTCTTTAATGACTATTCTTATTATTTAAATAATTAGGAATCCTTACTAAATAAAAATGAAAACTAAATTATTCTTATCAATTATGGCACTTGTTGTGGCAGTATCAACAATGGCCGCTTGTAATTCTGAAAATGGAAATCCGGATTTTCAAATAGTTTCCACCAAAGTTACACATGATCCTGATTTGGCAATAACTATATGGGAGATTACGGTAGAAGGTACGGCAGGAAAAACTACTCCAGTTCCAGCTGGGCAATTGGACGGAGCTCCTGTACTTGGATATGTATTTCCAACCACTTTGAAATCTACTGATGTCGGATTCGGAGCTACTGAAGGCATTGTTGCTCTTGCACTTACGTCCCATCCGGATTTTGATGATACTCCTTTGTGGGATGAAAATGGTGATCTCACCTTTAATAATGATGGTATCGTTTGGCATCCGCATTGGGTGGTCCTAAATGGAGATGATAGAGTAGCTGGAGGACTTGCTGTAAAACAGTTTGATCCAGAAAAAGAAGAAGTCACTTTGCCACCTACCAATCCTGGCATGCCAATGTATATGGACTCACCGGGGTTTCATGTTGTTACCAGTGGCAATACAATTAAGGTAATTATACCAGACTACAGGATGAATAATCAAAAAGACTTCAATTTCGATGCAGTGGCGGCATTTATGAAAGTGAATACATCCGATGAATCCCGACCAATGCTTGGCGTCTACGAAGTATATAGCGTAAAAAGTGGGGACTTATCTCTGCCGTATCAAGTAGAAACTAAATCAGAGTGATCATGAAGGTGAATGTTTGGGATACTTATGTGAAAAAGCAGGATGGAGGTATCATGCACTTTGATATTCTGGCTCCAGCTGAGGTAATGGAAACAAAAACGATTTTTGAGTTTGGCAAGCAGTATTTGATTTCAAAAGACCAAGGAAATAGTGAGCTAACTTCTAACCAATGTAGATTCTGCCATGTGGAACAACTTAAACCCGAATGGGAGGAGAATATTCGAAATCATGGTTATCATATTATAGAAATGGAGGGATGTTGATGGAACACTTGAAATTGCATTTTGATCCACCAATACAAGGGTCTTTTGACTTGGGTGAATTGAACTTTCTCTTTGTTTTTCAAGTGAATTGTCCGGGGTGCTTTTTTTATGGCATCCCGGTATTTAATACACTTTACAATCAATTCAGAAACGATATTTCTTTTTTGGGATTATCTACGGCATTTGAGGATTTTGAATACAACAATGAAGAGAATACCCATAGTTTGTTAAAGAATCAAACAATAGTGGGAGAGACCAAGAAAGCGCTTGCTTCACAGGGGTATGAACAATACCCGCAACGGATTGATTTTCCAGTTGCAATGGATTCAGTCGCTTTGGATGACTTTGACATTAAAAAAGAGGCCAGGGAGCTTTGTTTGATGAATCCCAACTACAAGATTTGGCCGGAATATGATAGGCAATTGATGTATGAGAAAGTCCTGAATTACCTGAATACCAGGAAGAAGATTTCAAAGACGTTCACTTTAAATCAATTAAGAGGAACTCCTTCATTTATCATTTTTGATAACCAATACCGCATCAAGCATGAGTGGGTTGGGCATAGAGATCCCAGGGAAATTAAGGAGTTGCTGGAGCAGTCTTTAGAATCTGTTGGTTAGGATTACTACCTTTATACCATGGATAGCGTCTTTGATTTAAGTATTCAACAGGATAATGTTGATTTCAAGATAATAGTGGCACTTGAGAGGATATCTGAGTCCTTTCGGGTGTTGCTTTGGGAAGAGGCCAAAAAGTATGGTTTGAGTCCAATTCAAATTCAAATTCTGATCTTTTCAAATTATCATAAGGAAGAACATTGTAAGGTTGGGTATTTGGCTAAGGAATTCAACTTGACCAAAGCCACGATAAGTGACTCTGTGAGAGTGTTGCTTAAGAAAGAGTTGATCGAAAAATCAATAGATCCGGAAGATTCAAGGAGCTATTCTATATCTCTTACCAATGAAGGAAAGACTATTGCAGACGATGCTGGACGTTTTACAAACCCTCTTTTAAGTTCATTGTCAGAATTGGATGCTTCCTCTAAGAGTTCTCTTTTGAATAATCTATTAAGTACAATTCACCATCTGATAAGAGCCGATGTAATTGATATTCAAAGAATGTGTCAGACATGCAGGTTTCTTGAACTCAGGGGTGAGAAGCTTCATTGCAGTTTTTTGAATCAGGAGTTGAAACCAAAAGATTTGCGAATTGATTGCCCTGAACATGAAGAAAAGGTGGAGGCCTGAGGAGCGGTGCTAGACCGAAGTGGGGTCAGGGCTGAAGGCTAGCGCGCGGCAGGATTTGAGCGGTAGGTACTGCGTTGGGTTGAGCGGAATCCTAATTTTTGAACCAAACCCTGCTATCTCCTGTATAATGCTTTCTAAATAGCTGGTACATAATTCCGTCTTTTAAACCCACATCTGGAACTGATATTTCATTGGCATGAGCTGCCTTCATAACTCCCAGGTATATATCAGAGGCAGGAACTATTACATCTGCACGATCAGGATTCAATTGTAATTTGAATTGTCTCTCAATCTCATTCATTGCTGCTAAACGAGATCTGACTTCTTCAACCGTTTCAATAGATATTTTCCTGTGTTTTTTACTTTGGCCAGACAATTCATAAATCTTATTGATATTTCCACCGGTACCAATAGCCTGAACAGGTCCAAATTCCTTATTGATATGCTCATGTACCCACTCATCCATTTCTTTCCAGATCTCTGGTGAATCATGATGCTGTAGCCTTCTAACAGAACCTAGCTTGAAAGACTTGGATTTGATCTTCTCTTTGTTCTTGTAAATGTTGAGTTCTGTACTACCACCACCTACATCAATATGGACATAGGCCTTTTCATCCAAATAATGACCAATCACTTTATTTATGATTTCAGCCTCTTCTCTACCTGAAATGATATCGATTGATAGATTCAGATCCGATTTAACTTTCTCAACAAGCTCCTGACCATTCTTGGCTTCTCTCATTGCAGAAGTTGCGCAACCGTAGTAATCTGTCACTTCATACAAGTCAATAAGGTTTTTGTAGGCTTGCATGAGTTTGAAAAATTTCTCTTGTTTCGCAGGTCCAATTTCTCCAAGGTTGAATACATCCTGACCTAATCTTATGGGGAATCTGACATATTCCAGCTTCTTAAATGTGATAACTCCTTCAAATTCAATCACATTGGTGATTTGCATTCTGATGGCATTGGATCCTATATCTACTGCTGCTAACTTCAAGGTAAAATGATAACGTTTGTATTTTGAGCAAATAAAGAACTTTTTTGAATGTTTTTAGTGTTTAAGCTAAACCAATTGCAATGATTGCATTGAATATTGGGTTTTATTAATAATTTATTATCTACATTTGTTTTATTCTTATCAAGAAAGACTGAGGGTTGGGCCCTATGACGTCTTAGCAACCTTTTCAAAGGATTTGAATTTCGGTGCTAACTCCCCCCGCCAGATAGGCGGACAGATAAGCGATCCCTTCTATCGGATTCCTTTCTTGTTAAGTTTTGAAAATACGAATTAAGCTTCAGTCTCACTGTTGCTTCAAACAAGAATGGTTATGTACCAGGAACAGACTTTAAGAGAAACGAAAAATGGAGCGCTAATCAAGCAGCTTCTCCAGGAAAGAATATTGATACTGGATGGTGCCATGGGTACCATGATCCAGAAATATAAGTTGGAAGAGGAAGATTTCAGAAATGATCAGTTGAAGGATCACGAAAAACCTTTGAAAGGAAATAATGATGTGCTTTCTGTTACAAGACCAGATGTTATCAAAGCAATTCACAAGCAGTATTTTGAATCTGGCGCAGATATAATTGGAACCAATACTTTTAGTGGAACGACCATTGCTCAGGAGGATTATGGGTTGGAGTTCTTCGTTGATGATATTAATTATCAATCAGCAAAGATTGCGAGGGAGGTAGCGGATGAGTTTACTGCCAAAGAACCTCATAAACCTCGTTTTGTTGCAGGTGCCATTGGCCCAACTAACAAATCAGCCTCCATATCACCAGATGTGAATGATCCGGGATATCGTGCAATCACATTTGAGGAGTTGAAATTGGCTTATAAGAATCAAGCTAGAAAATTGGTTGAGGGCGGAGCAGATATCTTGTTGGTAGAGACAATATTTGATACACTAAATGCCAAGGCGGCCATTTTTGGAATTGATGAATTGAAGGAAGAGTTGGGTCTTGATATTCCAATAATGATTTCCGGAACGATCACTGATGCCAGTGGAAGAACGCTTTCAGGACAGACGACTGAAGCATTTCTTATTTCAATATCACATGTGCCGTTATTGAGTGTTGGTCTGAACTGCGCACTTGGAGCAAAGGAATTAACACCTTACCTAAAAACACTATCCAATAAGGCGGATATCAATGTTAGTGCTTATCCTAATGCTGGTTTACCAAACGAGTTTGGAGAATATGATCAAACACCCGAAGGAATGGCCTCTCAGATTAAAGACTTCCTTGATGAGGGATACTTAAACCTTGTTGGAGGATGCTGTGGTACTACTCCAGAGCATATTAAGGAGATCGCGAATTTGACTAAGAGCTATAAACCAAGGGTATTCAATGTTTCGAAGTTGGATGTTGGAAGTTAGATGTTCGAGATTAGATGTTGGAAGTTAGAAATTGGATGTTGGAGCTGAAAACAAGAAGTGATTTATGATTAAAAGTTTTAAGGACCTTGAGGTGTACAATTTGTCATACGAGTTGGCAATGGACATATTTAGATTAACAAGGTCATTCCCAAAAGAAGAAGTGTATTCATTGACTTCTCAAGTGGTGAGATCATCACGATCGGTGGCTGCTAATCTTTCTGAGGGGTGGGCCAAAAGAAATTATGAAAATGTTTTTAAGCAGCAGATGATAAATTCATTGGGTTCAAACTCGGAAACTCAAACCTGGGTGGATTTTGCTAAAGATTGCGGGTATATCTCAGAGGAAGATCATGATGAATTTTCAATTAAAATTGACGAATTGGGACGAAAATTGACTCGGCTTTATCAAAATTGGAAATCAAAACCATCTAATATCAAACCTCTAACCTCAAACCTCTAACCTCGAAAATATGTCCCAAATACATCCAGACTACCCAGGCAAATACGAATTCAAATGGCACGACTATCCTTTCATGAAATTGAGTGGATTGGAGCCGCTTATTGTGACGCCTGAGACAAATTTTGTCAATGTTGGAGAACGTACTAATGTTACTGGTTCCAGAAAGTTCCTTCGATTAATCAAAGAAGAAAATTTTGAGGAGGCCCTTTCTATTGCAAGGGATCAAGTTGAGGGTGGAGCCCAGATTATCGATGTTAACATGGATGAGGGTATGCTTGATGGAAAAGAAGCCATGGTGAAGTTTCTTAACCTAATGGCGGCAGAACCAGATATTGCCAGAATTCCGGTAATGATCGACAGCTCTAAATGGGAAATTATTGAAGCTGGCTTACAATGTATTCAGGGGAAAGGTGTAGTAAACTCTATAAGCCTTAAAGGTGGAGAAGAAGAGTTTATTCATCAGGCAAAAGTCGTTAAAAGATATGGAGCGGCTGTCATTGTGATGGCATTCGATGAGGTTGGTCAGGCAGATAATTATGATCGGCGTGTTGAGATTGTTAAGAGGTCTTATGAAATACTAACAGGACCTAAAGTCAATTTTCCACCAGAAGACATCATATTCGATTTAAATATTTTTCCAGTTGCGACCGGGATTGAAGAACATAGAAAAAATGCCCTTGATTTCTTCCAGGGGACCAGGTGGGTTAGAGAAAATCTTCCTGCTGCACATGTGAGTGGGGGAGTGAGTAATGTTTCCTTCTCATTTAGAGGTAATAACGCTGTAAGAGAGGCCATGCACTCGGCATTTCTCTATCATGCAATCAACCAGGGAATGGATATGGGTATTGTAAACCCAACTATGTTGGAAGTATATGATGACATTCCTAAAGAACTACTTGAGAAAGTAGAAGACGTTCTTTTAGACAGAAGGGATGACGCTACGGAAAGATTATTGGATTACGCGGAAACAGTAAAAGGTACGGGCAAGGTCAAAGAGAAGGATGAAAAGTGGAGGGAAAATTCAGTTGAAAAGCGGCTTGAACATGCTCTGGTCAAAGGAATTGTTGAGTATATAGATGAAGATACTGAGGAGGCTCGACAAAAAGTAGAGAGGCCACTGCATGTGATTGAAGGTCCATTGATGGATGGAATGAATGTAGTGGGTGACCTTTTTGGTTCCGGAAAGATGTTTTTGCCTCAGGTAGTGAAGTCTGCCAGAGTGATGAAGAAAGCGGTGGCTTACTTATTGCCATACCTGGAAGCTGAAAAAGCTGCTGGTAATGATCAATCGTCGAATGCCAAAATATTATTGGCCACTGTAAAAGGTGACGTTCATGATATTGGAAAAAATATTGTGGGAGTGGTGTTGGCTTGCAATAACTACGAGATTATAGACCTTGGAGTGATGGTGCCAACTGAGAAAATCCTTGATGCTGCTCAGGAACATAATGTAGATATTATCGGGCTTAGTGGACTGATTACTCCATCATTAGATGAAATGGTTGGTGTGGCTCAGGAAATGGAAAAAAGAAAAATGAAAGTTCCTTTACTTATAGGTGGAGCTACCACATCGAGAATCCATACTGCAGTAAAGATAGACCCTGAATATTCTGGTGCAGTTGTACATGTTTTGGATGCTTCCAGAAGTGTAACAGTAGCAGGAGATCTTATTGGTGAAAATACCTCTTTGAATTATTTCAATAAGATTAAAGAGGAGTATGCACAGTTTAGAGAAGATTACGCGAGTAGAAAAAAAGACAAGAACTATATACCATTTATTCAGGCTCAGGAAAATAAACTTCAAATATCACCAGGACCAGAATTAGTTTCTAAACCGAACCAAATCGGTAATCAGGTGTTTGAAAATTATCCTTTGGAGGAAATTAGAGAATATATAGATTGGACACCATTCTTTCAAACCTGGATGTTGAAGGGTAAGTTTCCGCAGATTTTGGAAGATGAGGTTATTGGAGATGAAGCAAAGAAACTTCATCAAGATGCAGTGAAAATGCTTGATGAAATCGTTGATAAAAAATTACTTCAGGCAAATGCGGTGATTGGTATCTATCCAGCAAGTAAGCCCAATGAAGATGATGTGACTGTATTTGATACCGAAGACAGGGCAAATAGCCTTTCAACTTTCCATTTTCTAAGGCAACAAGGTAAAAAGGGTTCTAATCTACCAAATCTGTCATTGGCTGATTTTATTCAACCAAATGGCGCTCCAGACTACCTTGGTGGTTTCGCAGTTACTGCTGGGATTGGAATTGAGAAGCTTATCAAAAAATACGAGGCTGATCATGACGATTACAACGCAATTATGGTAAAGGCACTTGCTGATAGACTGGCAGAAGCGTTTGCGGAATTGATGCATGAAAAAGTAAGAAAAGAATCTTGGGGATATAGTAGCAAGGAGGTATTGGATAACGAAGAATTGATACGAGAAAAGTATCAGGGGATAAGACCAGCTCCAGGTTATCCTGCTTGTCCTGATCATACTGAGAAGAGAATTTTATTTGACCTGCTTGAGGTGGAGAAAAACACTGGAATTGAACTAACTGAGAGTTTTGCAATGTACCCAGCTGCTTCAGTAAGTGGGTTTTACTTCGCTCATCCTGAAGCCAAGTATTTTGGACTAGGGAAAATCGGAAAAGACCAATTGGAAGATTATGCTCAAAGAAAAGGCATGTCTCTGGATCAAGCTGAAAAATGGTTGGCACCAAACCTAAATTATAAATAATTCCTAATAGGAAATTCAATTAGAATGAAAGTAACACAACATATAAAAAGAGCTAATAAAACACTTTTTTCACTTGAGGTAATTCCTCCGTTAAAAGGTGATAGTATTCAGACATTATTTGATAATATTGACCCATTGATGGAGTTTAAGCCTCCTTTTATTGATGTGACGTATCACCGGGAAGAGCATGTGCTTAGAAGTAGAAAGGATGGCGGATTTGATAGGGTAAGCGTAAGAAAAAGACCAGGGACTGTTGGTATTTGTTCTGCAATCAAACATAGATATGATGTAGATCCTGTACCTCACATTATTTGTGGAGGCTTTACTAAAGAGGAAACTGAAAACGCTTTAATTGACCTTCACTTCCTGGGAATTGATAATGCATTAGCAATTCGTGGTGATTATATGAAGCCTGATAATAAGTTTGTTCCAGAGGAGAATGGTAATAACTATGCCATTGAGTTAGTGGAGCAATTAATGGAAATGAATAATGGTGCCTATCAGGATCCTGAGCTGGAGAATGCAAATCCAACTAACTTTTGTATTGGAGTGGCAGGATACCCGGAAAAACACTTTGAATCTCCTAACCTGAAGGCTGATTTGAAATACCTGAAGGCTAAAATTGATGCAGGAGCTGAGTACATTGTGACACAGATGTTCTTCGATAATCAGAAGTATTTTGATTTTGTAGATGCTTGTAGAGAAGCGGGGATTAAAGTTCCAATTATTCCCGGGCTTAAACCGATGACAACCAAGAAGCAGTTAAGCGTGTTACCGAGCATATTCCATATTGATATCCCAGAGGAATTGTTTGATGAGGTTGAGAAATGTAAAGATAACAAGCAAGTAAGAGAAGTAGGAGTAGAGTGGGGTATCAAGCAAACCAGAGAATTGATTGAAAGGGGTGCACCTGTGATACATTACTACAGTATGGGGAAATCAAATTCTGTTTATAGAATTGCAAAAGAATTGTTCTGATGAGCATTAAGTTCTACCGGCAACAATTTGAACAAGTTTGGAATGGAGTACCCTGGTATGGTATTCCATTTGAGAAAACGTTGAATGAACTCAAAGAAGAGGATGTCTTCAAAAAGGATGCAGGGTTCACTCATTCAATTGCTGAAGTCCTTGTGCATGTCAATGCCTGGAGAAATAACATGCTTGAGATGCTAAAGGGAAATGGCAATTATGCCATTGAACCTGATAGCGAATTGGATTGGAGTAAAAAGGTGAATGACTATTCATGGAAAGAGCTACTGGATGAAACCAATGCTCTACAGTCCAAATTGCTTGATGCCCTGGAATCAACGAGTGACGATATATTAACTCAAACGGTCCCAGAAAGAAAATACAACTTTGGCTACCTCATCAACGGAACAATTCAGCACGATATTTATCATTTGGGACAGATCCGTCAGATGTACAGATTTATCAACAAAGATTAGTGATCCTTGTATGATCTCAGACTGGCAATGACAACAGTGGCCAAGATCATAATTCCTCCGATAATTGTTCGTCCGGCTGGTATTTCATCCAATAAAATAAAGGCTAAAAAGATGCCATAAACAGGCTGTAGACTGCTGATGATACTTGCAGTACTTACTGAGAAGTACTTTAGACTCATCACAAATAAAGTGTGTCCTACTGCCGTGGTAAATAACGCAAGAGTCACAATAGCTTCCCATTGATGGAGCATGCTTACTTCCTTGAACACGAATAAGAACGGGATCAGAAGTATTGAAAGTGTTGCCAGTTGATAAAACATCAACATACTACTTTGGTACTGAGTGACCTGGTTTTTAAGAATCAGATTTCTTAAGGAATACCCAATAGAAGAGATGATACCGAAAATCACACCTTTAGTATTTCCATCTGCTATATCAAAAGATGGGGCCAGAAAGAAAACAGCAACCAGAATTATTAGACCGAACAAAATATGATCTAATCGAAACTTGGTCTTCAGGATAATTGGTTCAAGTAAGGAAGTAACCATTGGGTAAGTAAACAATGCCAGCATAGCAATTGCAACATTCGAATATTGTAGTGCATAAAAATAGGTAACCCAGTGTAACCCCAAAAAGAACCCTGAAGCGATTATGTTGGAAGCATCTTTCCGAGCCTTTAGTTTGAAGTCTAACCCAATTATGGCACAAAACAACCCAATAAAAACAGTACCCAACAAACATCTCCACCAGATTGTGACTGGAGGGGGTAAAGCAATGTAGCGTCCCAAAACTCCGGAAGTACTTATGATCAACATCGAGAGGTTGATTAGCATCGTATTCTTGATGTAGTCTCCCTTCAATTTCTTAGTCATCTAATTTTTTTTCTAGTCCCATTAAACCTTTTGCTCCAGGATGTATCTAAGTACCAAGTAATAGTTTTATGTGTTTCATAGAGTTTTTTGATTAAGTAGGTGATAAATGACCGGAGGTTTCCTCCGGTTTTTTCATTTTAATACCCAATTTCCAATTTCCTCTTTCCACACATATTCCGGAAAATTAATATTATGCTTCTTCAACAATTTTCTACTATCATCAATAAATAAATCCATTTTCTCCTTCGAAGCTTTGGATAGTAACTCAGGATGTTGTTCATAGTATGATGCGGGAAGAATGTACCAATACATTCTTTTGCCAATTTGTTTGCGATCAACCCATGTTAGAACGTGACCTACTTCTGAAACTGTCACTATAGAATCCTGTTTTTGTAATTCAATTCTAACAATTGCTCCACCATCTGTTTTCCTTCTTCTTTGATTGGATATGAAATTCCCTAACGAGTAAACTTTCACAACATCTTTCTTGAGTAATGTATCATAATAGTTTTCCATTGGCTGCAATACATGAGGATGCATTCCAATAATGATATCAGCGCCATTTTGCACCATGTAGTTAGCCAGGTCTTTTTGTTGCTTGTTTGGAAGTGATTTATACTCATATCCCCAATGAGTAATCACTATGATCTTATCAGGTTTAGATTCTTTAGCTCTCTCAAGATCCTTCTTGATTTGCACCTTATCAATCAGGTTAACTACAGTACCTTTTGGTACTGGTATTCCGTTTGTGCCATATGTGTAGTTCAATAAAGCCAGTTTAAAGCCGTATTCATCAATTATCATAGGATATATTGTGTCTCGGGCTGCTTGAGTAAGGAAAGTTCCTGTGTGAGGGAATTGAAGGCTGTCTAATATGTTAATGGTTTTTACTATTCCTCTTTTTCTTTTGTCACAAGAGTGATTATTGGCAGTGACAAGGCAATCAACTCCGGAATTCTTCAATGAAACAGCAAGATTTTCATTTGAACAGAATGTTGGATAACCAGTGTAAGGAGGTTTTTTGGATAATGTCAATTCCAGGTTCGAAATTGTGTATTCAGCTGAACTTAGAATTGGTGTCATATAATGGAAAGTAGAATCGTATTCATATTCCTTGGTGACTGGATTATAGGCCCCCTTGATCTGAGGATCGTGTTGCATCACGTCACCAGTGAATATAAGGCTGAACTCCTTTATTTCAGGTTCTGTTATACTGGTATCAACAGCTACTGTTGGAATATTAGTAATCGTATCAACTCGTGTGATTAAGGTGTCATTAGATTGAACCATTGTGGAATCACTTTGAGCAATTACAGAATAGCCAATAATGGCAGGAAGTAAGAAGCAGAATAAATGTTTCTTCATTGAAAGGTCATCTGGTTGTTGCCAAATTACATTAATTTCGCTGAAACATTAATCTTGATAAATGAAAATCATTGAGTGCCCCCGAGATGCCATGCAGGGATTGCATGATTTTGTGCCAACAGAACTCAAAATCAAATACATAAACGAACTCTTAAAAGTGGGTTTTGACACCATTGATTTTGGAAGCTTTGTTTCTCCAAAAGCAATTCCGCAGCTTCGCGATACAGCAGAGGTATTGTCACAATTAGATTTATCATCTACTAAATCCAAGTTGCTGGCAATCATTGCAAATACAAGGGGCGCTGATATCGCCAAAGATCATCAGGAAATTGATTACTTGGGATTCCCTCTTTCTATTTCAGAGACTTTTCAGCAAAAGAATACTAATAAGTCAATTGATCAGGCATTTGAGTCACTTCAGGAGATACAAGATATCTGTAAAAAGCATGATAAAGTGCTGGTGACGTATCTTTCAATGGGATTTGGAAATCCATATGGAGACCCATATGAAATGGAATATGTGGCAAAGTTTGTTGATAGACTAATCAAAATGGAAGTAGAGGTTATTTCATTAGCGGATACTGTTGGAGTGTCTAATGAAGAAAATATCACCACACTGTTTACTTCGCTTCTAAAGGAATTCCCTAATGTAGAATTTGGAGCTCACCTGCACTCAGATAGAGATACAGCCATGTCAAAGATAGATGCTGCCTATAAGGCTGGTTGTAGAAGGTTTGATGGCGCAATTAATGGTTTTGGAGGTTGTCCAATGGCTGATGACGTATTGGTAGGAAATATCGCTACCGAAACTATTATTGAATATGCTAACAAGTATGCTGATGCAGATAAACTAGATCAGGAAGCTTTAACAAATTCTATGAATATTGCTCCATCTATATTTTTAGGTCACTAGTATGAAAAGTTACACTCAAAAGTTTCCACTAGCCAAAATTGGATTGTTTGCTATTCCCTTAATTGCTTGTACAGTGACTATGGGCATGTTTTTTCCATCCTTGAAGGTTGAAGGGTATGGTAGCTTTATTATAGCCCTGGAGTTTGTGGAAAACCCTGAACAAATTAATCAGTTGCTGTCTCTATTGAGCGCAGATGCCATCAAGGCAATTGACACTGGTCATTATATTGACTTTGTTTTTATGCTTGTCTATTGTGGCATGTTGTTTTTCTTTTGGAAAGAGAATTTTACAGTTAGAGGGGCCCAGACTTTGAGATTCGGTTATTTATTAGTTGCATGCGCTCTGCTTGGTGATTTAATGGAAAATATTCAGCTCTTGAATATTACCTCGCTATTTGGTGGTTCTAGTGATTATCAACCTTACTTGGAAAGGCTTCAAATATTTACTTGGGTAAAGTGGGAGGCTATAGCAATTGTCTTTGCTGGAATTAGTACGGTTTTATTTACCAGAGGAGTTTACTCCAAGGTGTTTGGAGGACTATTTATGGTGCCATTTTTACTTTCACTAAGTGCATTTAATGGAGAACCACAGCAAGTTGCGTGGTTTACGACCTCTATATTTTTGGCTTTTACTCTACTAACAGTTTATTGCTTAAGTTATAAATCCTCTAATACTTAAGGCTGTAACGCTTCCCTGGTAATGACTTCACTATTCCTTTAAACTCAAGACCAAGTAGCAAAGAAGCGGTTTGGTTAATTGAAGTTTGTGATTTCCAGGCCAGTTCATCAATCAGCATTCCATCTTCAGAGTTTTGCAAGAGTTGAAGTAGAGGTTGTTCACTTTGGTCAAACTCTGAAATATCCATTGAAGGCTTTTGAACATCAGAAGTTTCAGCATCCCATCCCATCAAATACTCTAAAGCTGCAATTTCACTATAGATATTAGCTTTATTGTTTCTAATAAGCTTGTTACATCCTTCAGAGTACTTATTCCCAATATTTCCTGGTACAGCAAATAATTGTCTTTCGTAGCTATAGGCAATTTCTGCAGTAATCAGAGCTCCACCCTTTGCAGCAGCTTCTACAACTACTAATGCATCTGAAAGACCTGCGATGATTCGATTTCTGGCAGGAAATAAGTGAGCATCAGGCTTAGTGCCCGGTGGATTTTCTGAGATGATTCCTCCAGCTTCTAGCATCTTTTCGGCAGTACTTTTATGAATGGCAGGATAGATTTTATCGAGACCACCAGCTAATACACCTATTGTAGGTAATTCCTGCTCTATAGAGGCCTTATGAGCTGCGATATCAATACCATACGCTAAACCGGAGATAATGAATGGCTTGTGTTTTTTTAAGTCAGAGACAATGTCTGCTGTGATTTGCTTACCATAATTTGTTGCCTTCCGGGTTCCAACAATCCCAACAGACTTATCGGGGTTTAAATTACAATTTCCTTTTATATACAGGAGAGGAGGGGCATCTGCCAATTGTTTTAGCCTTACCGGATAAAGTTTATTCGTGTAGAATACTGTATTAACTCCAGCTTTCTCACAATCTTTTAGGACCTTCTCTCCCTTTTTCAAAGCAGAGCCTTTCAGGATACTTTCAACTATTTTAGGGCCAATACCAGGTATTTGTTGGAGTTTGGCTTTATTGGCGTTGAATACATTTTCCGGAGAACCACAATAGCTGACTAGCTGTTTGACAATTTTGTCACCAACACCATCAATCAAAGTGCAGGCAACTTCAAATACAGTTGATGAATCCAATACGTAATTTAAATTTTAAGACAGTTCATTTCTGACATTCTCAAGGAATGCCTTTACTCTTTTGAGTGAGTCAATCAATTCAATTTTACCAATTGCAGCGTTTGCATCACTCTTTATAAAATCTCTTGCACCTTGAAGCGTATAACCCTTTTCTTTCACCAAATGGTAAATCAATTTCACATTTTTAATGTCTTCTTTGGTGAATTGACGGTTACCTTTTCGGTTTTTCTTGGGCTTAATAATATCAAATTCTCCCTCCCAAAACCTTATTAAGGAAGTTGCTACACCCAAATCCTCGGCAACCTCACCGATGGTGTAGTACTTTTTTTCTATTTCTTTTTCTTTGTACGGCACTATTTTCAGTCTTGAAGATAGATAATTTACAGGTCTGGATCAACGTAAAATCCTAAATTCTAATAAAATCCGAGAGAATTCAGGCGTTAATATAATCCAATTGAATCTTATTTTCGTCCATCGCTCGAAAGGAATTTTCAGAATTCTGTAAAAAACCTAAAATTCGATTTTAATTCTCTAGTTATAGCTGATTTGATAAACCATCACTGAATTTCCTCCACCACCTTTTTTCCCTTGAGATGTCACTACAAGTTGAGTATTATCCGGAGATATTGCCATCCCAACAGGGTAGGAGTCCGCTCCAATTGTGGATAGTATTTTCATATCCTCACTTCTGATAACGGAAATTTTCGATTCTCCATTTACACATGCGAATATATATTTCCCATCATTTGTGGTAGCTATAGTTCTGACACCAGAACCTACATATCGACTATCCCAATCCGAGTAAGTAATGTTTTCAGTTGGACTTGCTGTTTTTTGCTCAATGAAATTATTCAAATCCGTGTGCTGAACAAATCCTGATCTGTTACACCCTATGTATAGTCTATTGTCAGTTACAGTGAGATGACGAATATTAGATTTCATTCCGAATGCTGTTTTTAAATAGGTCATTTCTTCCATATCAAAAACGGCGATTCCTCCACCGCCCATTCTTCCTACAAGTAAATACTTGCTGTCTGGTGAGAATACGGTACCTCGGAGACAATAACCGCATTGAGCATCTCTGTTGATCTTTACTCCTTCTTTGTATTTTAAAGTCAGCTTTCTGTCAACTACCAGGTGCTTAACATAGTTGAAATTGGCAACTGTGTCAGAGGCTATATCTATTATTCCTATTGTGTTGTCACCCCAGTGTGTAATTGCCATATATTTTCCATCTTCAGAAGAGGCAATCATTTTTGGAAGAGGACCAGTTGGCATTACTCTTACTATCTCATCCAACTCTGTATCAATAATTGCAACCGCTGAAGGGCTTTCAGCATTCTTATCATAACTCCTCCTGTAGTATGTCACCCATAAGTATTTTCCGTTATGGGAAAAAGTACTTTCCACAGGTTTACCACTAAAGACATTTGGGTTGGTCCTTTTGTATCGGTATTTGTAGTCAAAAACAGTAGACTCATTGTTCTTGAACAGGGTGCTGTCTTTTAGTTTAAACTTATGATAAATTACCTTCAGTCTTTCGCCAGATTCTGTGTCATAAACTGATGTGCTAAAACCTTCAAGTGATTGAATATATAGTTTCTTTCCATCCTCAGAGAAATTTGCTGATTTAGGAGAGAATATGGATTTATCAAGTTTATCATTGCTTACCTTGGGATACCAGTTATACTGCTGATATCTTCTAATCATCTCCAGACCTACTTCCGCATCCAATGGGGTTGATTTTATACCCATATCGTACCTTTTGACAGGTGGAGGCTGACAAATTGCAGCAATTGATAAAAGTAATAGTACGGTTGTAAGTAAAGATTTGGTATGCATTAAATCGAGTCTTAGTTTCATCAATAATGAATTAAGCTAAATTATGATACTCAATCGAAATAGTCACGCTTGATGATGAATTTTGTTTTGAAAAGATGATTGTTGGATGTTGGTGGTTTGAAGTTAGAAGCTAGAAGTTGGTGGTGCTGAACTTGTTATTGATTGCGGGGTTATCCTCCTTCGGCGGATGTGCGAGTTGCGAGTTTCGTGACTTTACGGGATTTTGGTGTTTCCCTTTTAGGGGTCAGGGGAGTAAAAGGAATGATATCTTTTAGGAGAGGGGTGCCCGACGGGCGAGGTGAGGCAAAAAAAAGCCCCGATTACATCGAGGCTAAAATATTTTATGTCCTGACTTCCAGCTTCTAACTTCAATCTTTCTAGAAAGATCCAAGAGCTTGGTTTTCTATAGAAGAAAGTCTTAAAATCTCATCATATTCTTCCGGATTCAAGTCCTTAGTGAAGAAATGTACCGGATTAATTTTCTTTCCGTTCTTGTGAACTTCGTAATGAAGATGCGGAGCAGTAGATTTTCCAGAGTTACCTACATAACCAATAACTTCTCCTCGTTTAACTTTTTGTCCCTTCTTAACGATATAGCTATCCATATGACCATATAAGGTAATATATCCAAAACCGTGATCGATTTTTACGTAGTTACCGAATCCGCTGTAAGAACTCTTAGTGAAGAACACTTCACCATCTCCAGTAGCGTAAATAGGAGTTCCCTTCGGACATGAAAAGTCAACACCCGCGTGCATTCTTCTAACCTTGTATATAGGGTCAGTTCTATATCCGAATCCAGACGAAAGTCTTTTTAATTCTTTATTATTCACAGGCTGAATAGCAGGAAGAGAAGCAAACCTTTCTTCTTTTCTAGCAGCAAGATCCATGATCTCATCATAAGATTTAGTCTGGATGTACATTTGCTTTTTCAGCTTATCAAGTTTTTGGTAATTGCCAATGATTAATTCCTCTTGTTCCAATCCTTGATCCATAAGGTCCTTATATCTGTTCACCCCACCGAAACCTGCATTTCTAACTGCATCAGGAATTGGCTCAGCATCCATTATGGTTCTGTATACATTATCATCCCTTTCCTGGAGAGTCGCAAGAATTTCCTGCATTTGAGCAATTTCTTTTCCTTGTAGATCGTTGTGGAATTCTAGTTCCTCATTTGCTTTTCTTAGCATCGCTTCTTTAGGGCTTTCTACATACTCAATGTATATAAAGAAGATCCCTATAGAAAACATAGCAACCAATGCTAGAATACCTAGAGCATTCAAAATAATGTCCCACGTGCTTACCTTGATCCGTTCGTATCTACACGATTCGGTATCATAATAATATTTAATTCGTGCCATTAGAGATTGATCAGTATTTTTGTCCTAATATTGTGATTTTAGTAAAAAAATTACGCAATGGGTGGCTTTTGTTACCCTGCAAAATAAGTAAATAATTTTATTAACAAATAATTTGAACATAACTTTTTAATACTCAGGGATTTATAAAATCGCTAAAAACTTGAAGTTAAATGGTTGATTTTTAGTTATTTCTGAGTTGGATTGTGGAAGTTCGGTAAGTAGTATGAAATCAAGGGAGATAAGGCAAAAGTTTCTGGATTTTTTTAAGGATAAGGGGCATGAAATAGTTCCGTCCGCACCAATGGTAATACAAAATGACCCAACATTGATGTTTACCAATGCCGGAATGAACCAATTCAAGGATTATTTCTTGGGTAACAAGGAATCTAAGTATCCTAGGGTTGCAGACACACAAAAATGTCTGAGAGTTTCAGGAAAGCACAACGATCTGGAAGAGGTAGGAATGGATACCTATCACCATACAATGTTTGAAATGCTTGGAAACTGGTCATTTGGAGACTATTTCAAGGAAGAAGCCATTAAGTGGGCCTGGGAGTTGTTGACAGAAGTTTACGGATTACCGAAAGATAGAATGTATGCATCCGTATTTGGAGGAGATGAAGGTGATAAACTTGAAGTTGATACTGAGGCATTTAATTTCTGGAAAGATATTGTTGGAGAGGATAAAATAATCTACGGTTCTAAAAAGGACAATTTCTGGGAAATGGGTGATACTGGACCTTGTGGCCCTTGTTCAGAAATCCATATTGATTTAAGACCAGAATCTGAAATAGCGAAAGTTCCAGGGAAAGACCTGGTAAATATGGACCATCCACAAGTAGTGGAGATTTGGAACTTAGTATTCATGCAGTTCAATAGAAACGCTGATAAAAGTTTACAACCGCTTCCTGCACAGCATGTAGATACTGGAATGGGCTTTGAACGTCTTGCAATGGCGATTCAAGGCAAACAATCCAATTACGAGACTGATGTATTTACTGAACAAATAGCTATTCTTGAAAAGTCTGCTAATGTTCAATACGGCAAAGATGAAAAGGTTGATATTGCCCTTAGAGTCATTGTAGACCATATTAGAGCTATTTCATTTGCTGTTGCTGATGGTCAATTACCATCGAATGTAAAAGCAGGATATGTAATCAGAAGGATATTAAGACGAGCTGTAAGGTATGGTTATACATTCTTAGGCTTCAAAGAGCCTTTTATGAATGAACTAGTCCCTGCTTTGGCAGAACAATTCAGTGGAGTATTCCCTGAATTAGAAGCGCAACAGGACTTTATAAAGAAGGTGGTATACGAGGAAGAAGTTTCTTTCTTAAAAACACTTGAAAATGGTCTTAAAAGAATGGAGGCTATCAAGCAAGAGGCATCTGGAAAAGAAATCTCTGGTAAAGTGGCTTTCGAATTATATGATACTTACGGATTTCCGTTTGATCTTACTCAATTAATTGCTTCTGAAAGTGGCTTCAAAGTGAATGAAGATCAGTTTAAGCAGGAGATGAATGTTCAAAAAGAACGTTCGAAAAGCGCTGGCAAAATTTCTGCTGGTGATTGGACTGTAGTAAAGGAAATTGAGCAATGTGAATTCCTTGGATACGAGGAATTGGAATCAAATAGTTTTATTTCCAGATATCGTAAAGTATCTGAAAAAGGTAAGGATCAGTACCAGATAGTACTTGATCAAACTCCATTCTATGCTGAAAGTGGTGGACAGGTAGGTGATACCGGATATATCGAATATAACGGTGTAAAGACCTCAATTTTGGACACAAAGAAGGAAAATGATCTGATTGTCCACTATGTAAAAGAATTGCCGGAGCAGTTGGATGTTGAATTCAAATCTGTTGTAAGCAGAAAAAAACGACTACTAACTGAAAATAATCACAGTGCAACACACCTTTTGCATGCAGCTCTTAAGCAGGTACTAGGAGACCATGTTCAACAAAAAGGGTCTCTCGTAAATGATAAGATTCTAAGATTTGATTTCTCCCACTTTTCCAAAATGACTGATGAAGAAATTCAACAGGTTGAGGATATCGTGAATGAGAGGGTAAGACAGAATATAGAGCTAGATGAGAAAAGAAATGTGCCAATTGCAAAAGCTCAGGAAATGGGAGCTACTGCTTTGTTTGGTGAGAAATATGGAGAATTTGTAAGAGTAATCACATTTGACCCTTCTTATTCAATCGAGCTTTGTGGAGGTACTCATGTGCCTGCAACAGGTACTATTGGTCTATTTAAGATCAAGACTGAAACTTCTGTTGCTGCAGGTGTGAGAAGGATTGAAGCTGTTACAGCTGAAGTAGCGGAGAGTTTTGTGAGAAAGGAACTAAATGTAGTAAACGAAATTCGTGAAGCACTGAAGAATCCAAAAGACCTTACAAAAGCAATTGAGGCACTTATAAAAGAACGTTCTGATCTACAGAAACAGGTTGAAAAACTGAATGCTGAGAAGGCAGGTAATGTAAAACAGGACCTATTAGATCAATTCATTGAAATAAATGATATAAACTTGCTAATCACTCAAGCGGAGTTTCCTGATGCAGATAGCCTCAAGAAAATTTCGTTTGAGCTGAAAAACGAACTCAATAACCTAATTATGATAGTTGCTGCAGATATCAATGGGAAACCTATGATCTCTGTAATGGTTTCTGAAAGCCTGTTATCGTCTTATGATGTACACGCTGGAAATCTGGTGAAAGAATTGGCAAGAGAAATCAAAGGTGGAGGAGGTGGACAACCTTTCTACGCAACAGCAGGAGGTAAGGACGTTTCAGGCCTTCCAAATGCAGTACAAAAAGCCAAGGAATTTGCTGAAAATCTATTGACAGTGAAACTTTGATTTAGAGAGAACTATGGATGAGGCGATAAGATCAAAATATCGTGTGGTTATTGGGCTGGAGGTCCACATTCAATTACAAACAGAAAGTAAAATATTTGTTGGGGACAGCACCACCTTTGGTAAAAGCCCCAACACCAATATTAATGTGATCACCCTTGGTCACCCTGGCACCATGCCAAAACTCAATGAAAAAGTAGTTGAGTATGCAGTCAAACTTGGAATTGCCTGTAATAGTCACATTAGCAGATACCAGATATTTGATCGGAAGAATTATTTCTATCCGGATCTTCCAAAAGGATATCAGATCACTCAGGATACTAGTCCGGTTTGTGTTGGTGGATATGTGCCAATCAGATTGAAAGATGGAACGGAAAAGGAGATCAAGCTGACTAAGATCCACATGGAAGAGGATGCAGGAAAGTCAATTCACCTTGAAGGAGAAACTGATACTTTAGTGGATTACAACAGGGCAGGGGTTGCCTTACTAGAAATGGTGACAGATCCCGTTATTGGAACCGCTGAAGAGGCCTATGCCTTTGTTTCTGAAGTAAGGAAGATTGTAAGATATCTCGGCATTTGTGATGGCAATATGGAGGAAGGGTCAATGAGATGTGATGCGAACATTTCCATTATGTTGAAAGATGCTACCGAGTTTGGTAAAAAGGTGGAAGTTAAGAATATGAACTCCATCCGGAATGTTGCCAGAGCGATAGAACATGAGGTTGAACGTCAAATAATAGAGACAGAGAAAGGAAACGAAGTATTCTCAGAAACAAGAACATTTGACGCAGATAAAGGCACAACTGCTGGTATGCGTACCAAAGAAGAGCTTAACGACTATAGATATTTCCCTGAACCAGATCTAAGTCCGCTTGAAGTAACAGATGCATATATTGACGATTTGAAGTCTCAAATGCCAAGCCTGCCGCATGAGCTTTACGAGAAGTTTATGAAGGAATATAAGCTCCCGGAATATGATAGTGCATTCTTAACAGAGTCGAAAGCGACTGCTGATTACTTTGAATCGCTGGGAAGCTTAACTCACAACCATAAATCAGCGTCCAACTGGATAATGGGGCCAATTAAAGGTTTCTTAAATGATAAAGGTATTTCGATAGAAGAATTTCCAGTGAAACCGGAAGGAATTGCTGAGTTAATCGGTTTAGTTGATGAAGGAAAAGTGAGTCACACCATTGCATCTCAAAAGTTATTTCCATACCTGGCAGAACATTCTGATATGAATGCGCTACAGGTTGCAGAGAAATTAAATGTTCTACAGGATAGTGATTCTGATAGTATTCAGCCAATCATTGATGAAGTACTTGCTGGGTTACCTGAGAAAGTCCAAGAGTATAAAAAAGGGAAGAAAGGCCTGGTTGGTATGTTTATGGGTGAGGTAATGAAAAGAAGTAATGGAAAAGTTGACCCTAAAGTAGCAAATAAGCTTATTCGGGAATCTTTAGAGCAATAATTGAATTATAGAGTCAGATTAAACCTTAAAATGATGAAAAAAGTACTAATTATTTGTTGCCTGATTACAGCACTATTTAGTTGCTCTGATAAGAAGGGCTTCTTGTCTGATGGAGTTGTAATAAACGGAACTGTAAAGTACCCCGTTGATGGAGGTAAAGTAGTCTTGGAAAAACTCGACTTCCAATCAGCAGTAAGAGTGGACTCTGTTGAGATGGATGGAAATACATTTTCATTTCAGGTTTCTGCTGCAGAGCAATCATTTTATAGAATCAATATCTACGACAAGCAATTTGTGCCATTCATAATTGGGTTGGATGATAAGGATATTGAGATAACTGCTGATGGGAACAAAGCTTCTGGGGCATTTGAAATATCAGGTTCCTTGGCAACTGCGCAAAAAGACGAGGCTGACTCGATTGTGAGGAGATTTACTCAGAAAATAAAAAGCCTTCAACAAGAAGCAGTTATTGCTAAAAGCACAAGAGATGATCAGCTTTGGCTGAGTGTAAACGAAAGGATGAGAATTGCTGAAACCAAAAAAGACATTGAGCTTAAGAAGTTAGTTTGGGAAAACGCTCCCTCGGTTTCAGCTGTTTACATTCTTAACTACATCAATTTTGAGAAGGACTTTACATTCGTGGATAGTGTAGCAACCAAATTTCAGGAAAAACTTCCAGAGTCACCTTATACTATTGCTCTAGCCAGCAAAATGGAGCAGGCCAGAGAGATTATGAGACTTAAGGAATTAGAAGTGAAAGTAGGAGACATTGCTCCGGAAATTGAACTTCCTGATGCCAACGGAAATATGGTAAGCCTAACTTCTTTAAGAGGAAAATATGTATTAATCGATTTCTGGGCATCTTGGTGCAGACCATGTCGGGCTGAGAATCCAAATGTCAAAAAGGTTTACGCAACTTACGCAGATAAAGGGTTTGAAATACTCGGTGTGTCATTGGATGTGAACTCAAATAAATGGAAGCAAGCGATAGAAGTAGATGGTCTTCCTTGGGAACATGTATTAGACACAAGATCTGCGGAATCTGCCTCAGCTACTTACAACGTTCAGACTATCCCTGCAACATTCCTTGTTGATCCAGAAGGTAAAATCATAGCAAAAGGATTAAGAGGAATCAGCTTAAGAACGAAACTTCAAGAGATTTTTGGTTAAACAAGACCAAAAAATCCTTTAATTCTGTACCGAAAAAGCTTCCAGAAATAGCTTTTTCGGTGCTTACCAAGCATTACAACCCATTTGTTATTTCGTATATCTCCATCAATGATTTTGTATTGTAACGCAGTGATCCATGCAGCATAGTTGAAGCTGAGTTGATCTCTTTTGCTTCCCTTTTCAATTTCCTGCCACCATACTTCCATTGTCATGACAACATTAAACTCATTGTGTCTTCTGACAATGCAACCTGAAGAAATGAGTCCATTCTTATCTGGATAATTTTGGGAAAGGTATCTCTCAATTTGATCTTCCATGACGGTTGGATCATCCTTCACTACGCCTTGTTTGGCTAATGCTCTTAGCGCATCATACTCATCATACAGACAGTTTCGAGCATCTTCTGTTTGGTTATGATCAAAGATTGCAATGTTGTGTTTATCTAAATGGGAAGATATTAGTTCTTTGATATCACCTCTAATCAGAAAGTTACCATCAATGTAGACTGATAGATCATAATCCTCTAAAAAGATATGCGGATTAACTTTGATTCTTCTACTGTCTCTAGCTGGGTCATCAAAAATTGGAGGAATCTGCCTGATCTCCCAGGATTTGGATTTAAAAGGCTGATCAGTGAAACAAATAAAATCAACTCCAGGAATTTTCTTCTGAGGTATTAATCCTTCATATGGGCCAAAAATGGCAGTATAAACCGCAATTCGATCCATTAATATCTGACATCCTGAAATTCAGGGGTTTTGTCAAAGACTGATTTTGCAAATGGACAAAGCGGAAGGATTTTTAGGCTTTTTTCTCTAGCAAAGTTTACAGCTGCCTCTACTAGCTGTCGTCCCACACCTTTACCTCTGAGGCTATCATCTACCTCTGTGTGATCAATGATGAACTTATCATCTCCGGTAAATACATAAGTCATTTCGGCAAGTTTCTCAGAGTCTTCGAAATATTCGAAAGCTCCTTTATTGCCCATTTCCAGTTGTTCTATTTTAGACATTTATTGATTTCAGTTGAGCCCACAATTGTTTTTTTAGCGAAACCTCGTTGTTCAGTTCCACTAATGAATCAATAAACATCAGGTTGCCTTTTTCTGTTTCGTGATTTACATATTTTGTGATGTCAGAATTGAATTGCTGCATCCATTTATCTGGTAGGCCAAACATGAATGTCTGTTTCTTTTCAACCTGGTTCACCCAATTGAAATCTTCTTTACTCTGCATGTGACCTGAAGGAAGTATAGCCACGTCTTCTTTTTGCATTCCTATACTACCAAGTATTTTTTCCAATAAGTCTACATGATCAAACTTTAGACCTTTACTGTGAACTACCACCAGAACTCCCTTAATGAAATGCCCGGAATATACTGGAGGAGTATAATCAGGAGCTTCAGATGTTTCTGGTTCTTTTTGTTCTTCTTGTTTTGCTGGCTTTGGTTTCTCCTTGATTTCTTCTTTGACAGTTTCTGTAGGAGTAGTAACTATTACCGGCTCAACGGATGTCTTCTCTTCTACTTTTTCCTCGGTAACTTGAACAGGTTCTTCAACCTTTGGTTCATTGGTTACTTGAGTAGCAGGAACGTCTCCTGGAATAACATAGACTTCCTCATTAATAAAGTATTTCAAGAAGTTTTGATCTTCCATTAGTCAAACAGTGATTTAAGTTCAGTGGCATCTTCGGGTTTCATTCGCTTAGCCAATACTAATCTAAGCTGTCTTCTTCTTAAAGCACCATTGTAAAGCTCTTTTTCCTCAGCTGTTTCAGCAATTAACTCAGGAACATCAATTGGTCTTCCCGATTGGTCAACAGCTACAAAAGTGAAAAACGCACTGTTAGTTTCAACTTTTTTACTTGCAGGGATGTCTTCAGCGATTGCTTCAATATAAACCTCCATTGAAGAATTGAAAGCTCTGGTCACAAATGCTTTGAGTGTTACAACATTTCCCAATCTAATTGGGTGATCAAATGAAATGTTATCAACTGAAGCAGTTACTACGATTCTGTTGGAATGCTTCTGAGCTGCAATAGCAGAAACAATATCCATCCAATGCATTAAACGTCCTCCCATTAAATTGTTGAGGGTGTTGGTATCATTGGGTAGCACCAACTCCGTCATCTGTACATAAGATTCACTGCACTTTTTCTTCTTTTTCGCCACCGTTTGTAACTTTTTAATGAAAAATTGAGACTCGCAAACTTACTATTTTTTCCAGCCTTTATCTCCCAACAAAGGGACAAAACTGAAATTTGAAAATTCTTTTTTGATCAATTGTTTTTCAGAAGCTTTTTGGATTCTTACCATCTTCTGGACTTTGTTATTACCCACAGGAATCACCAAAGATCCACCAACCTTTAATTGCTTAATTAAATCAGATGGAACAGTAGGAGCACCGGCAGTTACCAGGATTTTGTCATATGGAGCATGTTCAGCAAGACCTTTTGATCCGTCACCGTAGAAAAATTTTGGTTTGTACCCGAACACCTTCGGGAGAAACTTCTTCACCTTATCATGAAGCTTCTTTTGATACTCAATCGTGTAGACTTCTGCTCCGAGTTCAACCAAGACACTAGCCTGATAACCAGAGCCTGTTCCAATTTCTAGAACCTTGTCTCCAGGCTTGATTTCAAGGAGCTGGGTTTGGAATGCAACAGTAAAAGGTTGAGATATGGTTTGTCCTTCTCCAATTGGAAATGCCTTATCCTGATAAGCGTGTTCTACAAATATTTCATCAAAGAAAAAATGCCTTGGTATTTTGCCTATAGCATCAAGAACTCCTGTGTCTACAATCCCTTTTGATTGAATGATTTTCACAAGTTTTTTTCTCATTCCCTTGTGCTTATAATCATCAATCATTTCGTAGGTTTGTTTTGTGTCTTTTTTTGATTTATTTGAGTCAAAATTAATGACGAATATTCCAACTATTAGCAAAAGCGAGGGAAATGTTTACAGGTATTATTGAGGATTCAGGGAAAATTGTTGAAATCACATCGGAGGGGTCAAATAAGAACTTTTTAGTGGAGAGCTCTATTAGCCCGGAATTAAAAGTTGATCAAAGTGTTAGCCACAATGGAGTGTGCCTGACAGTGACAGAAGTTGATGGGAATAAACATTGGGTTACCGCTATTGAAGAGACATTAATCAAGACCAACCTTGGAGATCTGAAAGAAGGGGACATAATGAATCTGGAGAGATGTATGATCGCAGATGGAAGGTTTGATGGGCATGTAGTTCAAGGACATGTTGATCAAATAGGGGAGTGTACTGGAATAAAAGAAGCAGAAGGAAGTTGGTACTTTGATTTTGAATTTGATGCGAATAAGGGTAATATTACTGTAGAGAAAGGTTCGATCTGCATCAATGGAGTGAGTTTAACCTGCTTTAACTCCGAAAAAAGTACGTTCACAGTTGCGATCATTCCTTATACTTTCGAAAACACAAATTTTAACCGACTTAAACTTGGAGATAAAGTGAACTTGGAATTTGACATTCTTGGGAAATACGTCCAAAAGATCTTATCTCTTAAATAACGCCTTATGGAGATCAATTGCATGGTAGTTGACGATGATGAAATATCTCGTCTTTTAGTGAAAAAATTCATTGACAAAACTGATTTTCTAAAACTTACCTACGAGCTGGATAGCGCTGTTGAAGCTTCCAATATTTTAATGAATGAAGCACCATCTGATGTGGACCTTGTGTTTCTGGATGTTGAGATTCCGGAAATGTCAGGTATCGATTTGATGCAATCATTGAATAACTCGTACCCAATCATCATGGTGACTTCTAAGGAAGAATATGCTATTCAGGCCTTTGAAGGGAATGTGAATGATTACCTGGTTAAACCTTTTGAATATAGTAGGTTCTTAAAGGCTGTAGTTAAGGTAAAAGAACAAATCGAGAAGGAGCAGATCATTGCTGAATCCAATATCGATATTTTCGTAAAGTCTGACTCCAAGCTTGAAAGACTTGAATATGATGGAATCTTCTTTGTTGAAGCATTAGCTGATTACGTAATTTTCAATACTGTAAAAGGCAAGAAGATTGTTCACCACACTATGAAAGGAATCGAGAAACGATTGCCTAATAGTACTTTTGTAAGGGTGCATAGATCTTATATTGTCAATCTGAAGAAAATTGATTTCTTGGAGGATATGCAGATCCACATAAATGAAAAGATCATTCCAGTAGGGTCTTCTTACAAAGAGAAATTCCTGAGTAATCTTAACCTTCTTTAAAGACTCTTTGATTCACTCTTAAAGTGATGGAATAGAACAGGATCGCTAAGGCAATTCCAATTAGCGATCCAACTAAAATATCTCCTGGATAATGCACGCCCAGGTAAATTCTACTGTATGAAACTATAGCAGCCCAAGCAAGCATTGCAACTCCAATTGCGAACTTCCTTCTTCTAAATAGTAGGAATAGAAAAGCAGCAAGCCCAAAAGTATTTGCTGCATGTGAAGAAGCAAACCCATATTTCCCACCACATTTTGAAGGTACATGAATAGATGCTTGTAATTGCATCTCATGGCAAGGCCTTAATCTCTCAAAAGCCGGCTTCATCACCCCAGAAGTAATTTGATCGGCAGCACTTACTGTCAAAATAATGCCAATTATGATAATTATGGCTTTCTTTCTGAAGGTCCATGCAAGAAAACCAATAATGAGTAAATAAAGAGGAATCCAAACTTTCTTCGCTGATAGAAATATCATTATAGGATCAAGCCAATCTGCATGAAGTCGGTTTAGTATCAGGAATAATGACTCATCCGCTTGTAACAGAAACTCAAGCATTTACCCAATCAATGTCTTTTTTTAGTAGAGACAATGTTTCAGCTTCTCTACTATTTGTTTCTACTTGATGTTGATAGGTCCAATTTGCCTGTGGAGGGAGACTCATAAGGATTGATTCAGTTCTTCCATTTGTATCTAGACCAAACTTTGTGCCTTTATCCCAAACGAGATTGAACTCAACATACCTGCCTCTTCTATGATGTTGCCAGGCTTTCTCAGCTTCTCCAAATTCAATAGTTTTGGAGCGATTAACCATCTCGGAATATGCTGGTACAAATGTATTTCCTACAGCCTTTACGAATTCCCAAATATCTTCTTTCGAATGAGTATCATCTTCTTTTAATCTATCAAAAAAGATTCCGCCGATTCCTCTGGTTTCATCCCTGTGTTTGATGAAAAAGTAATCATCAGCCCATTTTTTGAATTTAGGATAATATTCAGGGTCGTATTTGTCACAAGTCTCTTTAAGGTATTCATGGAACCTTTTTGCATCGTCTTTCACAACATAGTGAGGTGTAAGATCAATTCCACCACCAAACCAGTAAGTGCCATCACTCATTTCGAAATACCTAACATTCATATGAATGATTGGGGTCATTGGACTGTTTGGGTGCAATACAATAGATACGCCAGATGCAAAGAAGTCAGCTTCTGGGAGTTTTAAAGCATCTAAGATTTTCTGAGGAGTAGGACCTTCTACAGCGGAGAAGTTAACTCCTCCTTTTTCAATTACCTGTCCATTGGTAATAACCCTGGATCGGCCACCGCCTCCTTCAGGTCTTGTCCATTTATCTTCCTGAAACTTACCAGTTCCGTCCAGTGACTCCAATCCATTGCAGATATCATCTTGTAAAGATTTAAACCATTCTGCAATGCTTTCTTTTGTTAAACTCATATTTAAAAAGGATAACCAATCCCAATATTAAGAACTGGCTGATTTCGTATTCTAATATTTTCTGTTTGATTGTTTTGAAATGAAAAGTCATCCAAAACAAATTTTTCTCCACTTGGCTGAGCTGGATCCAGCACTTTAACTCCAATGTCAAGTCTGACTAACAGGAATGAGAAATCAAATCTCATTCCTAACCCTGACCCAATTGCAATTTGGGAAACAAGCTTTGTAGGAGCAAATTTTGAGCCCGGTCTTGTTGCATCTTCATACCATGTCCAGGAGTTACCAAAATCTAAGAAGTACGCCCAGGAAAAGATACCGAGAAGCTTTTGCCTAAACTCTATGCTACCTTCAAACAAGATGTCCGCAGGTTGCTCAAAGTCATAGTTGATATTTTGAGTAGTGGAATCGATTGGAGCATATGATCCGGGCCCCAGACGTCTTGGTTGCCATGCTCTAAGACTGCTACTACCTCCAGCAAAGAAGAATTTTTCGTATGGAAGGGTGGAGTCATCTCCGTTACCGTAAGGAAATGCGGCTCCCATATTAAGCCTCATAGCAACACTTGAGTTTCTGTTGAGGGGTACGTTTCTCCTAAGATCCAAATTGGTTTTAATGTATTTGTAATAAGCCAAATCGCCCCCGAAGATGCTATCTCCGAATATGTTGATAAGGTTTCCACCAGTTTCCACGAAGAGTCGAACAAATGATGATGGTCGCTTTTTGTTTCCGTAATCATTGTGGTCATAAGTAGCTGTAAAAATGGAACTGCTGACAAATGCAGAATTAAATGAGTTGGCATAGGTATTACCCCTGGACGCAAGTTCTTCCAGCAAAGCATCAAACTCAGGATCAATTCTTTTGGTATTGATGAAGTTGATATCAAGAGGAGTGATGCTAAATACCAAATTATTATCCTTTTGCCAGGTATAGGCAATTGAAGAACTGAAAGTGTTTCGTTCGTACTCCGGTCTGTTTGCGAAGTTGATTCGTGCAGTAATCAGAGTTTTTGGATTGAATTTTCCAATATTTCGTTTGGTTCTGTTTCTGAGAGGTAAGAGGAATTGTGGGAATGTAAATGTCAGTCTACCGCCGTATTCAATTGTTTGATAATAAGTATCTTGATCGGAAACCCCTGTAAGACCATCAATACCAAAATTGACTCCCAGCTCCATATTTTCTAAACCTTGAAAGGCATTTCGGTTCTTTAAGCTAAAATTTAGGAAAGGACCTGGAAACTTACCATCCTGTATGAAGTTTGCTCCGAACTCGGTGCTTGTTTCAAAGCGTTTTAAAGGACTGGTATATATGTGAGCAATGAAGTCATCACCAATCGTGTCATATTTAATATTCACAAACTTGAAATTATCCATATTCGAAAGCTGCTTCTGCGTTTCGAATGTGTCATCTTCTCGATATAGGCTGTCTGCATGGAGGAATATTCTCCAGTCCAGAATTTTTGTGGAATATATGTCTCTAATGTAATCATAAGTGATGCCGTTATATTCCTTTTGTTTCCTTTTCGCTCTGTATTTTGAATTGGCGTCCGATGTGAAAATGATGGAATCTAGTTTGTAAACTTTGTGTTGGTCTTCACCAATAGGGTTCTTGATGATCAGCTGGAGAATTACCCTATGATTCCCAAGAGCGGCACTATCCGCCTGGAAGGATACATATTGTCGGCTAAATCCATAGTAACCGCTATTTACAAGCAGTTTGTTAATTCGCTCTCTCTCATTTGTGAGAACTCTTTGTTGAAATCTTTGACCTTTCTCGAGCAATGTGTTTTTGAGAACCAATTCCCTTATTCGGTTATCTGGGATCAGGTATTGTATTGAATCAATGGTAAATGCTTGCTTTTTGTCTATTTCATAGGTTACTGTGGCTAATCTATCAAGTGAGTTTTTTTGCGCTTTAACACTGGCGTTGAAGTATCCTTCTCCCTGTAAATAGGTTTCCATGTTTTCAATTGTACCTTCCATACTTACAGAATCAAAGACTGCAAGAGGTTCTCCCCACCTCATGAACAGGTTGCCTTCTTTGATATTCTTGTTGTACTTTTCAGTTTTTTGAGCGAGTCTATCTCTTAGTCTTTCTTTTTTTCTGGTTCTATCCGCTTTGCTGATCTTATTTGAGAATTTCAGTTGGGCTTTCTCTTTTTTCTCCTCGAACTTCTCAACCGAGTAAGACTTTAATCCAGTTTGATAGATTGGAACTAATATGGAAACCGGAATCAGAGGCAATCTGCTGTTTGGTTGCTGCAAATACTGGTTACTTAATTCATCAGTATTCAGGTCTGTAGTGTTCTTGAGTTTTTGATCGTAAAGTATTTCCTGATCCTTCTCCAGGTAGCGAAATCCGATACAGCCAGATAATAGACTTGAAATTAGTGGTAGTAATATCACTATATTTCTTAATCTTGTGCTGATTCTTTTGTATGCTATGCTTTCCAAACGAGAAATAAAATTTATCAGGTCTTTACAACTTAAGAAAAATCGGGACAAGGAAAGGCTGTTTATAGTCGAAGGTTCCAAGAACTTGCTGGAATTGATATCCTCCGATTGCTCGATAGAGAAACTTGCAGTTACTGAGAAGTTCTTTCATAAGCATGGAGCAAAACTAAATAAATTATCCATTGAGCCAATCATCACATCGCAGCAAAATATTGAATCTGCAGGTAGTTTTAATTCTAACGACTCAGGATTGGCTTTAGTGAATATGTTTGAAGAAAAACCGGATACTTCTATTTCGGGATTTATTTTAGCATTGGATGAGGTAAAGGATCCAGGTAATCTCGGTACAATTATTCGAACTGCAGATTGGTTTGGTATCAATACCATCTGGTGTTCAAAAGACTGTGTCGACTTTTATAATCCAAAAGTTATTAATTCAACCATGGGATCTTTCACCAGAGTAAAAGTGTATTCTGTTGACTTGAAAGAACAGTTGAGTCAATATAAGAATCCGGTTTTTGGAGCTTTATTACAAGGGAAGAATCTTGGGGAAGTGAACTTTGGATCTGATGGGGTAATATTAATGGGTAACGAATCTCAAGGAATTCAGGAAGAATTGCAGAAATTCATTACCCATCCGGTTTATATTCCTAAGGTTGGTGAAGCAGAATCGCTAAATGTGGCGATTGCTACAGGAATAATATGTTCTCATTTAAGAAACTGAGTTAATCTCTGAGTTTCTTGAATGCATTGATTAGTCCGTTTGTGGAAGCATCGTGAGTAGTTACCTCATCGTTATTTTCAAGTTCAGGAAGAATTTTTCCAGCCAATTGCTTACCTAATTCCACTCCCCATTGATCGAAGCTGTAAATATTCCAGATTACTCCCTGAACAAATATTTTGTGCTCATACAACGCAATCAATGAACCCAATGTTCTTGGAGTTAATTTCTTGATCAATAAGCTGTTAGTAGGTTTGTTTCCGTTGAATATTTTGAATGGAGTAATTTTTCCAATCTCTTCCTGAGAAGCTCCTTTATCTTTTAATTCTGCGACAACTTCTTCCTCGGTTTTTCCTTTCATTAATGCTTCCGTTTGAGCAAAGAAATTTGAAAGAAGCTTTGTATGATGATCAACTAATTCATTTTGAGGATTAGCGGCTGCAATGAAATCACATGGGATCATTTTTGTGCCTTGGTGAATCAACTGATAAAACGCATGCTGCCCATTTGTTCCAGGCTCACCCCAAATAATAGGCCCAGTCTGGTAATCTACGGTTTTTCCGTTTCTATCAACATACTTTCCATTGCTCTCCATATCGCCTTGCTGCAAATATTTAGCAAATGCATTAAGAGATTGGTCATAAGCCAATATAGCGTGTGACTCAGCATTGAAGAAGTTATTGTACCAGATTCCAAGAAGTGCCAATAGGGCAGGCATGTTTTGCTCAACAGGTGCTTCTCTGAAGTGCTTATCCATTTCTTCGGCACCTGCCAGAAGTTCTTTGAAGTTGTCGAACCCTACATGGCAAGCAATGCTCATTCCAATAGCTGACCATAAAGAGTATCTACCTCCAACCCAGTCCCAGAATTCAAAGATGTTGTTTTCGTCTATACCAAATTCCTTTACTTTCTCAACATTGGTAGAAAGTGCTATGAAATGCTTTTTTACTTCGGATTCATCTTTTGCATGCTCAAGGAACCATTTTCTGGCAGTGTGAGCATTCGTCATTGTTTCCTGTGTGGTGAATGTCTTTGAAGCAATAATGAATAATGTAGTTTCCGGATCCACTTCTTTCAACTTGCTAAGAATGTGTGCTCCATCAACATTAGAAACAAAGTGCGTTTTAATTCCCTCTTTAGAATATGGCTCCAATGCTTCAGTTACCATAAAAGGACCCAAATCTGATCCCCCAATTCCAATATTTACAATGTGCTTTAGAGGTTTGCCAGTATATCCTAGTAATTCACCATTGTGTAATGCATTCACAAATGATTCCATTTTGGCCAGAACAGCATTCACCTTTGGTGCTACATTTTCACCATTTACCATAATCTCCTGATTGCTCAGGTTTCTCAATGCAATATGTAATACTGATCTACCCTCAGTTGCATTTATAGCATCACCAGTAAACATGGATTCAATTGCCTCACTAAGCTTACATTCCTCACTAAGTTGCTTCAATAAAGCTAAAGTCTCTTCAGTGATAAGATTTTTAGAGTAATCGAGCAGGAAATCGTTAAATGAGAGTGAGAACTTCTCAAATCTACTGCTGTCAGTTGCAAAAAGATCTTTGATTTGTTGACCACTGATTTGTTTGTGGTGGTCTGCTAGTTTGTTCCAGCTATCTGTTTGAGCTGGGTTTATATTTGGTAACATATCCTTCGTAATTCAAAAACGAAGGCAAACATGAACATTATTTTGTTTTTTGTCAATACCAGCAAATTAGCTTTTTGAGAATTAACTGAATACAATCGTAAAACCTGGGTAAACCTTCTTGAATTTGTCGGTAAATATTAATTCAGGCCCACCTCTGAATCTTCCAATGATAGTGCGATTGTATTGTACTTTGAATGTAGAGTCATCAAATATTTCGTGATCAGGATTTACGAGGTAGCCTGCACCTACTTCCCAAATTTTCTTCTTGCCGTTGATGTTGACTTTTGATTGACCGTATTTTGTGGTAACAAATGTTGCTGGATATACTTTTACAGACATTTCATTTTCAAATTTTGTAAACATTGTACTCTGCAGCCCCAATGAAACGTACTTTCTGTTTTTAGAATCATTATTCAATTGATATTTGAAATCAACACCTAAAGTAGGAGAGAAGTCATTCCAAAGGTTAGGGTTTGCAGATGCATTTACGCTGACAGAAGGACTTACAATCAATTTTGGAGAGCTTTTTTGTCTAGGGGTTTCAGTAACTAATTTATTTTCATATGGTGTAAACTGTGCTACTGGTTTGATTGTGCTTTCTGAGAAATCTGATAACTCAACCATCGTTTTTTTGGACAATTCGGCATGTGTCTCTTTCTTGATTGGCTGAAATGCTTCCTTCTCTGTTAGGATTTCCTGATCAGTTGTGTTTTCCGCTATTGGCTTGGAAAGCAATTCTTCGATTGAGTGCTTTACAAAATTCAGGTTTTCATTGAGAGTTGCAGCAAAGGCGAATGAGATTGAAGCAGCCATCGCAAAGTACCAGATCACCATTTTTTTATTTTTGGTATCCAGAATCTCTCTTATTTTTTTCCACGAGGTTGCTTTGTCCCAATTTGTTCCAGGTACAATTTTATCCTCAATTGTTTTGAGCTTTTCCTGCACGATATTGTTAATGTTTTTCTTTTCCATTCTTACAATTCATTTTCTGTAATTAATCTCCTCAGCATCGCCTTGGCTTTGCTCAATTGAGACTTGGAAGTATTTTCACTGACATTCAGTATTTCTGCAATCTCTTTGTGGGCGTAACCTTCAATAATATGCATGTTAAATACTGTTCTATAGCCATTTGGTAATTTCCTAATGACAGAATAAAGGTCTTCTGCTTGCAGTTGAGATATCGCATCAGCGTTTTCGTCAACTTCAACAACATTTTCTAAAGTAGTTGTTTGCATTTTCCTTTTTCTAATCTCCATCAAACATTCATTCACTATAATTCTTTTCACCCAACCTTCAAGACTTCCTTTGCCTCTGTATTCGAATTTATGAATGTTGCTGAATGCCTTGACAAACCCTTTTATCATTGAATCCTCTGCTTCATCTTCTTGAGGCAGATACCTTAAACAGATCCTAAACATTTTGTTTGCAAAAAGCCCATAGAGCTCCTCTTGAGCACCAGGGTCCTCTTGCTGGCAGAGCGTTACAAGTTGTTCTTCTGTCAATGGTTTAGTGTTGATGTTTGTGTTGTTCAATTTTATAATGCAATCTTTTTTAAAAGGGTTGCTTTAAGTACAACAGCAAAGTAAACCTTAACCTGATCGGTGCTCTCTTAAAAAATGTTAAAAGAAGTTATTAAAGCTTAATGACCATCAATTTTTAGATATGTAGAAATGCAAGAATTAATGTGATTTTTTTAATCGTAGAAAATCCCATGTTTATCTAAAAATATAGGGGGTTCAACGAGTAATGAATTTTCAGATTAGTAAAACATGTACATTTATTCTACAATTACGCCGGAATACATGAACTTATTACAATCAGCTATGGTAATAACAATCTCAGTAATCCCATTTGTGGGACCTTCATCGGAGGGAAACGGGAATGTTAATAAGGAAATAAATAATACAATGATCAATTCAACAGCTTCGAATCTATCAGCTAAAGTATTTAACACAAATTATTCAGCTCCATTAGAGTTTGTAAACTTTAATGAGCAAAGCCACACAATGGTTGTGGACAAAGCTGAAGATGAGGATTTACTGGTCGGGAATGACGAGTTAGTAATGGCTTCTGTGTCAAATAGGTTTTTTGAAAAGCTATCTACATGGCACGGGACAAGAGATCAGGTATCTGAGAATATTGATAAGTTCTTAAAGAAAGCTTCTGAAGGCACATATAACATTTCTGTTGTTTCAGTTTCTGGATACAGAAAAAACCTTCAGGTTACATTAGAAAGATAAGGTTGATGAATAAATTATAGGAAAGCCAGACGAGAGTCTGGCTTTTTTTATGATCAAAGTTTACAAGAAGGAATAAAAAAAGCCCCTGGTTGTACCAAGGGCTTCATTATTTCTTATCGAGTTATTATTAAACTACTCTATCGATATCAAATCCTTCAAGGTAATCTGCAACCCTTCTTACAAACATACCTCCAAGTGCACCATCTACTACTCTGTGATCATAAGAATGAGATAAGAACATCTTATGTCTTACACCGATAAAGTCTCCCTCTGGTGTTTCGATTACAGCTGGCTTTTTAACAATAGCACCAAGTGCTAGAATACCAACCTGAGGTTGCATGATGATTGGAGTTCCCATAACATTACCGAATGAACCAACATTAGAAATTGTATAAGTCCCTCCAGATAATTCATCTGGTTTCAATTTGTTATCTCTTGCTCTTTTTGCTAAGTCATTCACCTTTTGAGTAAGCCCCAGGATATTCAATTGGTCAGCTCCATGGATTACAGGTACGATTAGGTTTCCTGTAGGTAGCGCCACGGCCATACCAATATTGACTGCTCTTTTCTTCACGATATTGTTTCCGTCAACTTGTACGTTGATCATTGGGTAGTCTCTGATAGCTTTTGCTACTGCCTCAATGAAAATTGGAGTAAATGTTAAGCTTTGGCCTTCTCTTTCTTTGAAGGTTTGCTTCATCTTGTTTCTCCACTTAACAATATTGGTTACATCAGCTTCAACGAAAGAGGTAACGTGAGGAGAAATTTGTTTGGAAGCGACCATTCGCTCCGCAATCATTTTCCTCATTCTATCCATTTCGATGATTTCGTCCTCACCAGAAATGCTTACTGGCATTGCCTGAGGAGCTGGTGCGGCTGCAGGTTTTGATGCTCCGTTTGAAGCTGGAACAGCAACTTTAGCAGGTTGGCTTGATCTGGTTTTTACATAAGCCAGAATATCTTTCTTGGTTACACGACCATCTTTGCCAGAACCTCCAATTGCTTCAAGCTCTCCCATAGAGATGTTCTCGGTCTTAGCAATGTTCAGCACTAATGGAGAATAGAATCTAGCTCCCTCCGTAACTACCGGAGTAACTACAGATGTTGCATGATGTGTAATACTTTCTTCGATAATTTCAGCAGGCTTTGGTTGTTCTGCTGCTGGCTCTGTTTTAGGAGTATCATTTGATGGGGCAGTTGCTTCTCCACCAGTTTCGATAATTGCGATCGGTTTACCAACCTCAACAACATCGCCTTCCTGAGCCAATATTTCTTTAAGTACACCTTCGTGTGTGGAAGGTACTTCGGTATCTACCTTGTCAGTGGCTACCTCTAGAACTGATTCATCCTGATCGATTGAATCTCCCACTTGTTTAAGCCAGGTGAGGACTGTTCCTTCCATAATGCTTTCGCCCATTTTGGGCATCACCATTTCAACTAAAGCCATCTTTTCTTAATTAAATGATCAAATTTGGGTTGTTTTTGGATGCGTAATTTACACAGAAATTACGAGGATATGAAAAGATAAAATGAAAGCAAAATCGCACTATTCGATATAATATTTTGATAATTGTTTCAATTCAAAATATTAAATATGAAAATATTGAATATTATTTCCTTTTATTCTTTCATCAAGTTAATCTGTGAAATATTACGATTTTACAGATAATTCGAAATTGGCTTTGATTTGTTGTCTGAGAAGATTTAAAACATTCACTGCTGTGAGTTTAATATTAAGTTCTCTGGTCTTACTCAATTTCAACTGTTTAGCAACTGCTTGATTCTCATCGGCATAAGCTATCCAAATGGTCCCAACTGGTTTTGTTTCAGTTCCACCATCCGGTCCTGCAATTCCTGTGGTGGAGATACCAATATTAGTATTTAGTACTTTCCGTACGTTTTTGGCCATTTCTAAAGCGGTTTCCTCACTTACAGCACCATGGTTTTTCATTGTTTCCACAGAAACTCCAAGTTGGTTTTCTTTAACGGCATTATCATAAGCAATCACTGATCCCATGAAGTAAGCTGAACTTCCGGGAATAGAAGTGATTTGATGTGCTACAAATCCACCTGTACAACTTTCAGCGGTTGCAATAGTCAACCCTGCTTCATTCAACATTTTGCCAATTGCTGATTGAATTGTTTCTTTATTGTACCCAAAAACATACTTGTCAATGATTGGTAATACCTTGGCGATTTGATCCTCTACGTCCTGTTCTAATTGTTCCTTATTCGACCCAGTTGCGGTAAGTCTAAGTTTTACCTCTCCAGGACTAGGTAAATAGGCAAGTTTAATGTGATCAGGTAAGTTGGATTCCCAATCTTCAATCATTTCGGATAACCAGGATTCTCCAATACCAATCGTTCGAATTAGTTTGTGATGGATTAGATCGGTGTTGAAAGTCTCCATTAATTTTGGGATGATGTAATTCGAAATCATCGCTTTCATTTCATAAGGCACACCAGGCATACTAACAAATACCTTTCCTCTTTCATGAAACCACATTCCAGGAGCAGTTCCAAGCTTATTGCTGATCATTTCACACTTGACAGGTAATTCTGCTTGTTTTCTATTGATATCAGTTAATTCTCTTCCAATTGATTTGAATAAACCTTCAAGTTCTATTAAGGCAGTTTCATGAAGTTCTATATCAGAATGAAAATATTTGGCGAGTGTCGGTTTTGTGAGGTCATCTTTGGTTGGGCCTAATCCGCCGGTTATTAGTATTATATCAGCTCTATTTTCAGCTTCCTGAAGACCTCTTAAGATTTCTTCTTCACTATCACCAATTGTGGTTTTTTGAACAACTTTTACGCCTATCTCATCTAACCTTGCACTCATCCATTGTGAATTGGTGTCTGTTATTTGCCCGTAAAGAATCTCATCACCAATTGTTAATACTTCAGCTTTTATGTTGCTCATATTGTTGTTGTCAAGTTTTACCCGAAATTAAGAATACTAACCAATAACTCTTCAAAATGATTCAGTGTTTTTTTGAGTATTTCAGTATCTATGTCTTCCTAACAGAAATGAAATTTATTAGTTTACGTTATCACTATGTTTTGAACTAACAGAAATGAAATTTATGAGATCTATATATGCAATTTGTATAATGGCAATAATCTTCATGGGTTGTACAGCGGAGCAATTAAAACAAGCTTCACAACAACTAGGAGGAATTCTTGAAGATGATAAACTAACTGCTGACCAGGTAGCTTCTGGATTGAAAGAAGCTTTAATCAAGGGAACAAGCACAGGAACTAATCAGGCTTCAAAGGTCGATGGGTATTTCAAAAATCCGCAATTGAAAATTCCTTTTCCGCCAGATGTAAAGAAGGTTGAAACCAAATTACGGCAAATAGGTCTTGGTAATGAGGTGGATAAGTTTGTGCTTACCTTAAATAGGGGAGCAGAAGAAGCTGCAAAGGAAGCTGCTCCAATATTTGTTTCAGCTATCAAAGGAATGACTGTTCAGGATGCTTGGGGTATTCTGAAAGGAGATGACAATGCGGCTACAAACTATCTTAAGAGACAAACTTCAAGTAAACTTACAGGAAGTTTCAAACCTGTTATCAAAAGAGCACTTGACAAGACTCAGGCAACAAAGTATTACAGTGATGTAATCAATACCTACAATAAAATTCCTTTTGTGGATCAGGTAAATCCAAACCTGGACGATTATGCCACGCAGAAAGCAATTGATGGACTATTCATACTGATTGCTAAGGAAGAAAAGAATATTAGGGAAAATCCTATTGCAAGGACAACCGAATTGTTGAAGAAGGTGTTTAGTCAGCAGTAATTGTTGTAAGTTGACGGTTGACAGTTATTGATTTCTCCTTTAACTGTCAACCGTTTTTTATTTAATTCCCATCGTCTTTCTGAGGGGCACTCCAAGGTGGAGCTATATTGTTTGCTCTACCGTATGCAATCAATTGACCTTTGTGCTCAGATAAATGTCCAAGCGCAATCATCAATGCCATTCTTTTTGTTGCGGTCTGTCCATTTGGAAATGTAATGGTTTCGGATAGAGCCTCATCCGAAAATCCAGCAGCAACTTCTGACAGGTAAGCATAACTGTTTTTCAGAGTTTCAATTATTTTGGCTTTGCCCTTGATGCTTGATTCAAGAGTCATGGGATCTACTCCTTCAGGTGGAGCACCTCCCAGTGTCATTCCAAAGAAGTAATTCGCTGACGCAGTGTGAAGTAAGGAAGTTGAGACAGTTCTGACTCCTTCAGATGGGCTATAATCGTACTTATCTTCAGGTATTGCTTCGGCTAACGAGGTTACTTGGTCTGCGGTATAGAGAATTACCCCTTTTAGATCTGATTGGAAAGTTGCATCCTGCGCCCATAATATGGATGGGACCACCAGGATCATAAGTGAAATAAGTTTTTTCATGATAATTTGGTTACGGTTCTTTTTTTCAGCAAAGCTGCTGGTATTAAGAAAGTTAGTTGAAATACTTAAGCAATCAAAAAGGAGGAACAATACCGAACCAAAGAATAAAGGCGACAAATGCCGCCTTTTTAGTAAATAGAACTATGAAGACTTCTACTGATATTATGCTACATAGGAGGATTTTCTTGCTACAAGAGAATCCTTAAACCATTTCTCTGGAAATTTCTCAGTGATTTGCATGATTGGCTTTTTTTGTGAGTACACCAGATACGTTCTGTATAAAACAGATTCTAGTGGAGAAATATTGAAATGCAATCCAACATTGCCAGCAGGCTGTTTGCCCCAGGCAATGATTTTCTTGTAAGTCTCAATTTTTAGCATTTCCCAAATTTTCCCGATTGGTATATTGGTGTTAATAAGCGCATCTGCGAAATCATCTTCCAGATTTTTGGTTGCAATAATTGAATCGGCATAGATATAATGTGTCTTGGAATGTTGACCGTAAAGGGTAATTTTCCTGGACATTATTTGTTGGCCAGTTTCAATGTTTAATTCTGTTATTGGTGTTTTAGAATTAATTAGTTCCTCTGAGATCTTGTTTAGATTCAGTTCTTCCCCCAGCATAACCTCTAATAGTTTGGTAAGGCTACCTCCGTTATGGAGTATAATCCTCTGAGGCATGCTCAATTTATTGTATGAAATAGTTGGACTTGTTAAAGTGTCCGCTGTTAATTGAATCATAATGATATAGTTGATTTGGAATACCCGCTAAGGCATATAAATTATGTTTGTTCTTGCTGTTTTTTAGTCGAGATATCTGAGATGCCACTTAGGTACCCAGTTAAATAGTTTGCAGAAGAACAGTGATATCTCCAGATAAATGATCTTGCTTGTAGAGGTGATACCTGGAAAGCTAAGTAAGAATTTTCTGGATTTTTCCGGAACACTGTGAGGTCCGTTAAGGCGATACTGAGCCGCAAATTGCGGACCATGTAAAAGCTTGATTCTGAGCTTTGGATTTTCCCAAAAAGATGGAATTTCCGGCATACAACCCACTAATTTGGCCAATGAGTCCATATAATGGCAGTAGTTGACCAGTGAAGCAACATTTGGAGTAACATAATATTCTTTTTTCCAGAATTCAGCATCACTCACAATTGTTTGTTTTTGGTCTTCAATAGATGGAAGTTCTTGTTGCTCGCTTAGAATCTGTGCGAGATATCTGGATTGCATTTCTGCGATTACTGGAATTCCGCCTTGTTGTGGTCTAACAAATCCAACAAACGACAGGGAAGGTCCAATCTCAGGGATAAACATTTGTTTAAACAGGTCCCGCATATTGTTGATTTTGATATCAGTGAAAGGGAAATTCAACTGATATCCCGTGCAGCAGATTACTTCATCAATATCCTCTCTGGTGCCATCTTTGAAAACCACGCCTGTTTTATCAAACCGTTCAATTCCACCAATATTTGGAGTGACATGCCCATCAGCAATGTGTTTGAATACTCTTTCGTTTTTGGTGACAGCTTGATTGACGGGACTTCCGGAATGAAGCAGCCAACTACCACGAATTCTAACATCGATGTTTTTGCTTTCCAAATACTTTTTGAAAATCTTCTTGGCACTTCTAAAGTGAAATGATTTTGGGAGCTTATTTACTATTCTGGATGTTAACCACGATGTGTCAATAGTAAAATAAGGGTCTTCCTGAAAGGCCATGTATCTAGGTGCAACAGCTTGGTACCGTCTCAAAGATAAAATGCACTTTTCCGCTACAGCTGATACCTCAGATGTAATATCAGAGGAGCTTTCTCCTAATCCGATACAAAGTACTTTTTTGCCTCTGTAATTTTCCTGCTCTCTGTACTGCTGAGAATGAATTACATTTCCTTCAAACTCGTCTAAACCTTCAAACTCAGGCATCTTCGGAGTTTGGAAAAGTCCTGAACAAGCTACAACTGCATCATAAACCTCAGTGGTAGATTCTCCTTCGGATTCAGTTACAACAGTCCAGGAAGAGTCGTCATTTTGTTGGATACTTTCGATTGATGTGTTGAGATGGATGTGCTCCATCAACCCAAACTTATTACAGTATTCATGCAGATAGTTTCTGTACTCCAATTTGGACCAGAACTTTAATCGTTCCTTTGATGGGACATAATCAGAGTAAGCCATGAAATAGTTTGAGATAGTAAGGTGTAAATCATCATAGTGCTTATTAACACCAAATACACCACCGATTCCTTCGGATTTCTCGAAGCAAGTCACCTGGTGACCTTCTTCTTTCAGTTGCTTGATAGTCGTGATTCCTGACAGGCCTGCGCCGACTATGCAGACTTTTTTTGTCGTTTTCATAAATAAAATTAATTGCGTAATTAGTTTATTAAAAAACCTTCCTTATGTGCTCGGAATCGACTGAATGAATAACTACTAAATCGGGTAATTGTTATAGAAATGCCTAATAATTGAGGGATCAGAACAATTTCTATCCAATATTTTTCCACTTAGCCAAATAAAATATAATTAATCTAACGGAAATTCCAAATAACGGTTTGCTGAATCTGCTATTTTGGGGTGTGAGTAAGTGAGTTTGGTGTATGAGTCGAAATAATTATCGGTCGGATTTAGCTTTATTTGTGGTATGCAGGATAAGCGATATTATTATCTCATTAAGTTTCGATTCTTGGGGTTTCGTTACCATGGTTGGCAAAAGCAACCAGATACGAAAACTGTGCAGTTGATGATTGAAAAGACGATTAAATATGTCTTGGGTGAGGTCAAGTTTAAAACACTTGGTGCCAGTCGGACTGATGCTATGGTTTCAGCAAATCAGGCTGCTTTTGAGTTGTTTTCATGGGCCCCAGTTGATATTGAAAGATTTAAAGAAGAAATGAATATCAATTTACCTCGTGATATTGAAATCCTGTCTGTAGAAGAAGTTGATGAGAAGTTCAATGTTATTCAGGGCTCTAAACTGAAGGAATATATTTATCTATTTGCCTCTGGTGTGAAATTACATCCATTTTGTGCGCCGTTAATGACTTCAACTGAATATGAATTGGATATTGATCTAATGCAGCAGGGTGCTAAGTTGTTTGAAGGAGAACACAGCTTTGCTTGTTACTGCACTAAACCTAATGCAGAAACAAAATTTATCAGGAAGATTGAATTCAGTGCGGTAGAATCAAATGATGTATACTCAGCTAATTTTTTTCCAGATGAAAGTTACCTGTTTAAAGTGAGGAGTGGTGGGTTTCTACGTTATCAAGTCAGGTGGATGATGGGGGCATTGTTTGCGCTTGGTGGAGGAAGGATCGATTTGAATGCAATTCGTGAATCACTTTCTTCAGAAGAGAATACTCCAATAGCAGGAATAGCTCCTGCAAGTGGTTTGATATTAAATTATATTGATTTTGATCTTGGAGATGTATAAAAATAGAAGCGGGAACCTTATTGCTAAGACTCCCGCTTTACCTGGTTTCACCCGTAAGCTCCACCAGTAATCAAATTTTAATTTCAAAACTTCATTTTCTGTAACCATCCGAAGATTTTTACTTCCAAATCAAACTCAACTAGAATTCTTTTGATTTAATCATTGCTCCCGTAAGAACAATTATCACTTCACTTCCCTTCTAATTCAGCCTCTCTACTTAAAGATCGTTTATCAATTAATGTTTGATAGTTCTAAGATAGAAGTACAAAATCAAAAATCCACGATTTTTGCTTACTCAGTATCTACGAGTTTTGAACAACTTGTTGAAGTATATGACGGTACTTTCAACATGCATTTGCACAACATTTCAACATGTTATCCACAGGAGGTTGAGTTTGGGAGTTTTGAGTCTTGAGTTTTGAGTTGGAGCCTCAGTCCCTTACTTTGAGTCTGGAGTATTATGGATGGATCAATATCTAACTATTGACATTATTACAGAATTCAAAACTCAAAACTCTATAACAAAAAAAGGCCCTAATTTAACATTGGAGCCTCAAACTGAAGTGTTATATAAATTCTTTCTATCTATTTGATTGCAAGATTACTTACATCAAATTGATCCTGTCTATTAAGGTCTTCGTTAAACCAAACCGTGGTTAGTTTCTTGTCTACTTTAACTATCAATTCATAATTTGTGCTTGAATTATTCTGTGCACCATAGTAGAAATTGGTGTGTTTATGTACTCCTACTATTTTGAACTTTTCGTAATTAGAAGTGGCATGATCTACAATTGGTAGAGGGGAGTCACCTTTTTTGTACTCAAGGTTTTCATAAACCTGCTTACCCTTTTCGTTATAAACAGCTATTACTTGTTGATCTTCGTATTCAAAGTCTGCCTGGTACAACTGCTCACCTGATTGTGATTTGGTTTTCATCCATTCTACTTCATGAGCTCCTGGATATTTGCTGAAATACCATTTTTGAATAGTAAATGGTACGTCATTCTCAGAAATTGATTGTGCATTTAGCGATGTTGAAGCCAGAGCTACTACAGCGAGTAGCAAAAAGCCAGCCTTAGTGATGTTAACCTTCATTCCCTTATCTAAATTAATTGTGCACTCCGAATCTATAGTCTGGCCATATATTATACAAGTGTATTTCGGTGAACACCCTATTTTCTTCGTTGAATATGATAAATTCGATTGAAAGCATTAGTTTCATTTTTGTAAATTAAATATTTCTTTTATAATTGTAAATCAAATAACTCAAAATGGGAAGACTCACACTTGGTGAATTCGAAGAGCTGGTGCTTCTGATTGTAGCCGTATTAAATGATAACGCATACGGTGTAAATGTGATGGAAGAAATTCTAAAACAAACTGGTAGAAAGGTCAATATCAGTGCAGTTCACACAGCATTAGACCGTCTGGAGAATAAATCTTTACTCTCTTCACACCTTGGTGGTGCCACCAAAACAAGAGGAGGTAGAAGGAAACGTTTTTTTACTGTTACAAAAGTAGGCCTTGAAGTAATTCAGGAAACCAGAGTCATGCGAGACAAACTATATGGTCAAATCAGTAGCCTTAGGTTTGGAACTGTATGAATCAACCTCCTAAAATATTTTTAAGGTTTCTGGAATGGTATTGTAAACCGAGAGCTCTTGAAGTTATTGAGGGTGATCTCTATGAGTTGTTTGAGGACCGTTGCGAAAAACTTGGTGCCAGAAAAGCCAGGCTCTTCTTCGCATGGGATGTAATTAGATTTTTAAGATGGCGGTATGTGAAGGGTCTGGACGACATACCGGCTTTAATATCCTTAGCAATGATTAGAAATTATTTCAAAATCGCAATTCGCAACTTATTACGCTACAAGTTTTTCTCATTCATTAATATCATGGGGCTTTCAATAGGAGTGGTCTGCTGCCTGGCAATCATGGTTTTTGTGAAAGATGAGGTTAGTTATGATCAATTTCTCCCTGATCATGAAAGAGTATTCCGGGTATCATTAAATGAACGTGGAACTAACACTCCAGCGTTATTAGTATATCAAATGCGCCAGGACTTTCCTGAAGTTGAAACAGGAACCAGGCTTTATGGACCATTTGACGCAACTGTAAACATCGATTCACATGTTTTTAAGCAAGGAGGTGCATTTATTGGTGACTCTACGTTTTTCGAAGTGTTTCAAACAAAGTTTTTGGCAGGATCCGAGGAGTATGCTCTGAAGAAGCCAAATTCTGTCGTGGTAACAAAAAGCTTTGCCCTCAATCATTTTAAAGGTAAAGACCCAATTGGACAGGTTATGAAGGTTGATGGTGAAAATCATACCGTCACAGCAGTTGTGGTTGATTGTCCGGGCAACTCACATATGCAATATGAGTTTGTAGTTGATATCCCAAGAGAATCCTGGGCAACAAAGGGTAATTGGACTGCAAATAATTTTATGTCTTATCTTAAATTAAGGTCAGATGCTAATCCTGATTTGCTGCAGAGTAAATTTCAGGCCTTTGTTGAAAAGTATGTTGGACCTGGACTCGTAAAGTTTACAGGGCATGCTTCATTTGAAGAATATTTGGCTGATGGTTATAAATTCAATTATCATTTGATCCCTGTAGCTGATATTCATTTAGAACATCCCAGGATGTCCGTTGGAGGGACTCCAGGTAGTAAGAATAATGTATACATTTTTTCAATTGTAGCCTTTTTTATACTTCTGATCGCTTGTATCAACTTTATTAACTTATCGACTTCCAGATCGGCATTAAGATCTAAGGAAGTAGGGATTAGGAAGGTTCTTGGTTCTTTGAAGAAGCAATTGGTGTTTCAGTTTTTAACAGAGTCCCTTATCATATCTGGCGTATCGCTAGTAATAGCCCTGGGAATTTTACTTCTAATATTGCCTGGTTTTAATGAATTAGCGGGTAAGAGTTTCTCAATCTTGGAAGTTTTACAAGTAGATAACATATTGATTCTCATTGCAGCAGGGATTGTAACAGGATTAATTGCAGGTTCATATCCCGCCTTTTATTTATCCAGTATTAAACCTATTAAAGCGTTAAAAGGGGTTTTTAAAGATCAATCTGGAAGTAATTTTCTTAAAAAAGGATTGATGACTTTTCAGTTTTCTATTTCAATTGTTCTTTTAGCCTTTACGCTCATTATATATCTGCAATTGAAGCATATTACCAAGGCTGAACTGGGCATTGCTGCCGATCAAACTCTGGTCGTAAAAAATGTTGTAGCTGCTGAAAACTCTTTCGCAGCATTTGAAAACAGCATTAGAAAAATACCTGAAGTAGAAAGTACGGTAATTTCGAACCATTATCCATCTGGTGGAGCCTCCGACTGGAGTTACACCACAGTGGAAGATGTATCAAAGAAAATTGGGCCATATCATGCATTCGTAGGAGCGGAATTCCAGGAAGTGCTTGGTCTTTCACTGGTAGAGGGCAGATTCTTTGAAAAGTCAAGAGCACTTGATACAACGACTGTTGTAGTAAATGAAGCTTTTTTAGAGGAAGTAGGCTGGGAATCAGGTGTTGGTAAAGTATTATCAAGAGGTAATGGTAAGAATTTTAAGATCATTGGTGTTTTGAAGGATTACAGGTTTGGTTCCATGAGATCTGATATACAATCCATGCTTTTAAGATACGCACCATCAATATCTCAGCCTGAATTACATTACGGAGGCGGCCATATGTTGATTAGAGTATCTAAGAATTATGATGAAGTAATCAGGAGTGTGAAATCGGAATGGATTCGTTTTGTTGAAGAGGAGCCATTTGAGTATGTTTTTTTGGATGAATCCTTTAACAGATTGTATGGAGCGGAAAGAAAATTTGGTAAGCTGTTTTTGGTCTTCAGTGTGCTGGCAATTTTTGTAGCTTGTCTTGGTCTGTTGGCGCTTGCTAGTTTTACTCTTCAGAGAAGGCTCAAAGAAATAGCTATTCGCAAGGTATTTGGAGCAAGTGAATATCAATTGTCAGGTTTAATTATCAACTCGTTCACCAAGCTTATTGGAATTGGAGCTTTGATAGGAATTCCTTTGGCATATTATATGTCAGATAAGTGGCTTGAGAACTTTGCTGAAAGACTAACATTGAACCCCATCTTGTTTTTGATCCCAATAATAGCAGTACTCTTGTTATCATGGATCACAGTTGGATTTCAATCTTTCAAAACTGCCAGGACCAACCCTGCAAAAGTGTTGAAGGACGAATAAAAAGTTATAGGTTTTTGGCCATCTTGATCAAAGGGTGGCCACCTACTTCTCCTGCATTTGGATCGATTGTGTGGTAACCCAAATCTCCATAGAACTTTTCCAAATAAGCATGTGGAGTCAAGTCTAACGATTTGAATCCATTGTCTCGAGCATACTGCTCAAGGGTGTCCATTATCTTTCCTCCAAGGCCTCTACCTCTGGCTTCTTTTTTAATTGTAATTCTTGATAATGTGCCAGATTGATCATCATTTGGAGTCAACCTTCCTGTTCCAATCACAATATCATCTTCGATTACTAAGGCATGAGTGGATTTTTCATCTTTTTCATCCAGCTCCATATTCTTGGGAATACCCTGCTCTTCCACAAAAACTTCAATTCGAAGCTCTTGAGCTGCTTTTATTTCGCTATCTGACGTTGCTATCTTAACTATCATAGAAAGAATTCGTAGGGGTTAATATACTAATTACTGTTTTTTTTCTGCCAGTTGGCAACCTTTTTAAATTAAACCTCTCCTTAGAAGCAAGATCAAAAACTCAATTTTTTAAAATGACTCGTATTTTTTTACTCGCGTTAACCTTGCTATGCACAATCAATATTAACGCTCAGGACCTCACACAAACCATTCGAGGGAAAATTATTGACAGCCAAAGTGAGTCTCCCCTTATAGGAGCTACCATTGTAGTTGTTGGAACGGATCCTCTTCAGGGAGCGGTAACAGATATTAATGGTGAGTTCCTTATTCCTAAAGTCCAGGTTGGACGACACAATTTAGCGGTAACCTATATCGGATATGAGGATGCTTATTTATCCGACATACTTGTTGGAAGTGGTAAACAGGTTGAATTAAATATTAGCTTGACTGAATCGCTCAGTAAGCTGGAAGAAGTGGTAATAGTTGCAAATGACAATCGTGGCGAGCCAATCAATGAATTGTCTTCTGTAAGTGCACTTTCTTTTAGTGTGGAACAAACAAGCAGGTATGCAGCTACCTTTGATGATCCCGCCAGAGCCGCATTATCATTCGCTGGTGTTACAACAGGTGGTGATGATATTTTAAATGAGATAGTAATCAGAGGTAATTCGCCAAATGGATTGCTGTGGAGGATTGAAGGTGTTGAAGTTCCAAACCCAAATCACTTTGCTGAAGTAGGATCTGCAGCAGGAGGTATCAGCATGTTAAGTAATAATATGCTATCTAACTCTGATTTTTTCACTGGTGCCTTTCCAGCTGAATATGGGAATGCTTTTTCTGGAGTATTCGATATTTCATTGAGAAACGGGAACAATCAAAAAAGAGAATATGCATTTCAGGCAGGTTTTTTGGGAGTAGCTGCAGCGTTGGAGGGACCTTTCACTGCAAATAAAAGAGGTTCTTATCTAATTAATTATAGATATTCCACTCTAGCTTTATTTGATCATATTGGAATTAAAATACTGGATGAAAATGAGGATATCACTTTCTCTGATCTATCGTTTAAACTTAATTTTCCCACTGAAAAACTTGGAACCTTCTCTGTTTGGGGACTTGGCGGAACTAGTGTAGATAAAGAAATTGCAGACCCAGAAATTGATGAGTATTATAACTGGAGGGCAGGAAACCTATTAGGAGTTGGTGGTTTATCACATATTTTTTATTTGAACAAAAACACATATCTGGAAAGCAAGCTGTCTGCCCATCAAAGAACAATCAAGTATGATGAAGATTCAGTTGCTGTGAAAGAAACTTATGCAGAAGATTTTATTGATAATACAATCAGGTTTTCAATCTTGATCAACTCAAAGCTTAGTGCCAGAAACACTCTTCGTTCTGGAGTGATCTATTCTCATACCGGTTACAATCTTAAATCAAGAGAATTTGATTATGAACTGGATAGATTAATTACGGATGTTGATTCCAAAGGCAATACCGGAACTTTCCAGGCCTATAGTCAATGGCAGTATCGATTAAATGAGAGATTAACCTTCAATACAGGTTTGCATTATCTACAGTTGATGCTCAATAATAATTATTCTATTGAGCCAAGGTTTGGGATGAGATACAAACTTGATAATAAACAGACTCTAAGCTTCGGCACAGGGATTCATAGTAAACAAGAAACGATAAGTACTTACCTGTCTACTATTGAAGATGGTTCAGGCAATTTGATTAGGCCGAACGAAGATCTTGAATTGATGAAGGCTTACCATAATGTAATCGGTTATGAGAGATCGATAGGTCAGAACTGGAGATTGAAAACTGAAGTTTATTATCAGCATTTATACGATGTACCAATCAGGCCTAATACAAGACCTGATGAACCAGGTAGTGGAATGGCTAGTATTTTGAACATGTCTGGTGGATTTGTGACAGATACGCTTGTTAATGAAGGAAAAGGTAGGAACTATGGATTGGAATTAACAGCTGAGAGGTTTTTCAATAAAGGTTTCTATCTGGTATTTACGGGCTCGATTTTTGAATCAAAGTATACTGCGGCTGATGATATTGAGAGAAATACTAGATTCAACAGCAACTACATATTCAATGTTATTAGTGGTAAGGAATTTAAAGTGGGTAAGAGCAAAAACAATTTGATCAGTATCAATACCAAATTAATTACCTCTGGAAACAACAGGTTTATCCCAATTGATTTGAATCAATCAAGAGATGATGGTTATACCATTCTGAATTTTGAAAACGCTTATGCTGAGAGATTAGATCCTTATTGGAGAATTGATTTTGGAATTAAATACATTAGAAATAAGCCAAAGACGACACAAGTTATAGCTTTAAATGTTCAGAATCTGACTGGAAGACTAAATGAAGCAGGAAGATATTACAATCCTTTCTCTGGTCAAATCGGCTCAGATGAGCAACTTGGAATGTTCCCTAACTTAAGTTATAGATTGGAATTTTAACAAGGTCAAAATAGAAGGGGAGAGCCTAGTTTGGGCTTTCCCATTTTTTCAATACCTCATGTACTTTGTTCAAAGTGGCAGGCTTAGAAATGAAGTCGTTCATTCCAACTACAAAGGCTACATCTTGATCACTGTTTAATGCATTTGCACTCATTGCAATTATTACAGGATCTAATTTTGAAGTTCCCTCTGCTCTAATAAGTCGTGTTGCTTCAATACCATCCATTTCAGGCATTTGAATATCCATGAGAATAAGGTCGTAGCTCGACTTTCTTTGCATTTCTATTGCTTCTCTGCCATTAACTGCATAATCCGCTTGAAGGCCTAGTTTTTCAAGCATCATACGAATTACTTTTTGGTTAATCTCGAAATCTTCAGCAACGAGTATTCTTAGATCTGATCTGATTGGGTCAAGTCCGGAAGCTGCTGTTGGTTTAGTTTCAACTTCATCCTCGGAGTTATCCTGTTTGAATGGAACTACGACAGTAAAGGTCGTACCAAGTTTCTCGGTACTTTTTACAGTGATTTTCCCTTTCATAAGATCCACAATCTTCTGGGTGATGGCCAAACCAAGACCGGTACCTCCCATATTATTGTGCCTTACTTTATCCTCCTGGAAGAATGGATCAAATAGGTTTTTGAGGTTCTCTTCAGAAATACCTATTCCAGAGTCTACCACGTTGAACTCCAGTACTACTAAATCAGGTTCTTCAGTTTCTTTAGACTTTAGCTCAATATGTACAAAACCTTTACTAGTGAATTTAGCTGCATTTCCTGCTATATTTAGTAAAACTTGCTTCAGTCTATTTTCATCTCCTAAAAGATTCTTAGGGACATTTTTGCTGATGGTAAAGGTAAGGTCTACATTCTTCTCAGATGTCTTTGGTCTAACAACCGAAAGCACCTCATTCAAAGTCTTTCTTATATCAAACTTAGCTTCACTAAGCTCAAACCTTTCAGCTTCAATTTTTGAGATGTCAAGTATATCATTAATTATATTGAGCAGGATATTTCCACTTACCTTAACAGAATCAACGATATCAGCTTGTTCTTCACTTAGTTCAGTCTCCTTCAGAATATCAGTCATTCCAATTATTCCATGCAGTGGTGTTCTGATTTCATGACTCATACTGGCGAGGAATTCTGACTTTGCTTTCGTTGCTGTTAAAGCTTCATCACTTACTTTTCTCAGCAAGGTATTCATCCCCTCTAAGGCCTCCTGGTTCTCTTCTGATTTATTTCTTTCCTGGTCGTAGTACTTACGGAAAAAGTACATGGTTATTCCTGAGATAGAACTTAGTAGGAATAAGGCCGAAAAAAAGTTTCTTTGTTTTACATCGAAAGTACTTTGTCCGGTAATGTATTGAGGGAAAAGCATCTCAACTACAAATAGAGCAACAATTAGGATTGCTACACCAATTACAAAGTACAAGTATCTTTTTGCGCTTAGAAATAGGAAGCCAAGAACAATAAACAATGGAAATAAGAGTACCTCAGAACCTGTGATTCCACCTTTCAGAAAATAGCCAACACTTATCAAAACTGCAGCAACAATTAAGAAGAAGGCCTTCCCAACTATTTTAATGGACACAGTCATACTGCGGTAATAGATGAAGCCAAATATTACGACTCCAGCAAGATAGATGTAATAGGTTAGGGGATTGGTTTCCACAAAGAGGTTTTGAATGATTCCCAATAAACAGGTAATCAGAAAACATAACACACCCAATCTAAAAAGTTTATCTTCAAGTGAGCCAGTAGAAAATGGATTTAGGTAACGAATCACTGTGTTTTCCATATGACTTAATAAATATATCTAATCTAAGATAGACTGCATAAAAACATCACATTTATCTTGAAATGATTAGTTTCTGAATGTCAATCTTGTTGTCAATTTCTAAAAATACATAATAGATACCTGGAGTGAAATTCTCCAAATTTACTATACCAGTATCTGCTGATTTAAATCCTTTTTCCTTGCCTGTAGAAGTTACAATTCTCAAAATCTTGTACCCCTCAGCAACTTTGATGTGCTTTGTGGTAGGATTTGGAAAGATAAGATATTCATCGGTTTCTTCCGCACTGTTTGTGATTATTTCTTCAAGGGATACTTTGTAGGTTACATTTGTTTCATCAATGCACCCATCTGCGTTTTCCGCAATTAGCGTAATGAGGTAATCGCCAGGTGTATCAAAAAATAAGATCGGGTTAGAATTAGTGGAAACCAAATCATCATTAATATACCAGTTGTACGATTCGATATCCTCATTGGACGAAGACAAAGTAACAGACTGAGGTCCGTCTAATATGACCGAATCAGGAGTAGTTAAGATGTTTATTTCAAAATCTATTAGTGTGATATCCAAAGAAGCCTCCTGACCAGGGATCAGGTTGTCTATTCCCTGAACATAAAGTGTGGTGTCAGATTGAATGTTTTCAATTTCAAGAGATTCTCCTTTTGCAATTAATTCGGTCAATTCGCTATCACCGTAAAAAAGGAATGAACTTCCATTTCCAGGTTCTATCAAAACATTAGTTCCTTTACAAACCAGCTGATTGGAAACTGATGGCATTGGACTTTCAGTCAATATAATCTCTTGGTCAAGAGATTCCTGGCATCCCAGAAAGTTTTCAATGTTTACGGTGAGAGTAAAATCATTGTTGTTCGGAAGTTCATATGGTTGGTTAGCTAAGGTTCCTACAGAGTTTCCATCCACGAACCATTCTTGAGTAGCGCTGTTATCAGTATTATTATTAAATATGATTGCAGCCTCATTCAAAATTGTATTGTCTGGCTCCACACTAATATCGACATCTATTTCGCTCACGTGAATTTCAACTGGTACTCTTAAGCTTTCAAATCCCGTTTCAGCGTTAGAAACATAGAAAATAGTATCATTCTCAATCGATTGTGACGTAAAGACCTCTCCTTCAAACAAAACCTCATTTGATAAGGAGTCCCTGTAAACCCTGATTAGATTTGTGTTATCTGGAGAAATCTGGATAGTGTTCCCCAAACAAACAGTTTGGTCTTCAACGTCAGGAGCTTGATTTCTCTCAGCAACCAACAGTTGTTGTGTCAAAGTATCAATGCAGCCAAATGACGTTTCAATGACCAGTGAAATATCGTAAGTTCCTGGACTATTAAATGCATTTGAAGGATTTTGAATATTTGTGATTGTACCGTCTCCTAGATTCCAGTCCCAGCTGATAACATCACTACTGAGGTCATTAAAGAAAACCTCATTTGTAGGACTGTCTCCAAGCAGTAGAGTATCAGTGCTCATCTCAAAATTGGCAACAGCACTTTTTGCTGTTATGCTGTAAGCATATATGCTTGACTCATAAGTAGAATCTATGTTTGAAATATAAAAGATGGTATCCCCAGCAATTGGCCCAACTTCCAAACTATCTCCGGAACCAATTAAGCTAGTTCCGAACGCATCGGAGTAATAATTATGCAAAGTACCATCAATTGGATTCAGGTAGTAGTTTGTTAATTCACAAACATTATCATAATCCGATATCCTTGGTGCAGACTCAATTTCCTGGTAATCTAACTTTGCTTGCTCGATTTGATCTATCAAAGTGGAATACGAGGATGCTGCTGAAATTACAAATGCGATCTTTTCACTTTGGTTGGATTGGAGTGATTGAATTAGGCCAGAATTTATCTGACTGATATTTGCATTGAAAATAGTAGAGGAATCCTTGGAAGATATTAAATCAAATTTTGCATTGTCGTCAAGGAACTCTCCTGCATCATCGGTTATATCTATATTTTTGTGATAGTGCGACTGATTTGTCAGAAGAGCAATCCCACCAAATTTTGAGGAATCAGAATTGGTAGTAAAACCAAGGTTTTGATCGAAATTCCAATCTGCAGCATTAGTAACCGAATCTTCGATATCCCAATCACTTAATATTCCAAAATACAAGCTATCATGATCGGTCTCAGAAGTGTTTGTAATTCGGTATTCAACAATAATATTGTTTGAACTTTCCCCATCATTCCAACCATAAAATTTTTGTTCAAATTGTAAGCCTAGAATGGAACCATTGCTTTCATTGTCATTGAAAGTCCCCTCAATATGCAAATCAGCAGTTGGGTGCTTGTAGAACTTTACTTTTTCCTGAGTTTCAAAATCGAAACTTCTTGCTGTAAGGCTATAAGCGATAATTGAATTGTCAACTAGGCTATCACCATTAAGACCTGCTATTAAACCAATTTTATCTAGTATTCTTTCTCCGTTGAAACTAAAACCAACACCATCGTCTACATCATTGTCGTCATAGCCTAGACTTCCACTTGGTAATACAGTGATTTGGGAATTTCCTTCTCCGAAATCGATGTTTTCAGGAGAGGTATAAATTTCAAAGAATTCAAAATCGGAGTATGTACTATCCGCTTTGTATTCAACTTTGAAGATGAGTCTTTCGTTATTTGGTGTATTCTTATCAAGTACAAATTTAATGTCACTCAAAACCATTTCATCCAGGCTATCAAGATTGGGAATTTCAACATGGTCATTCACAAAGTTCACGTATTCTGAACTGCAGGATATACTTACACTTAGTCCGGAGATATCTGATAAATAGCTGGTAAAACCAGATAGGATTGAAATGCTATCTCCAAAATAGGCATATGAGCCAACTCCGTTATTAATATCCAGCGATGATAACCTAACTGATTTCGAAGTTGAGTCTGTTAGAGCTGAATGAATATTGAGCCTTCCTTTTCCAAGAAGACTGTCGTAATCGCTATTGTCTCCTACATCATAAACATTGTCAGAGGTAACTCTTAGTTGTTCCATGATTTGGATTGCAGACCAATCGGGGAAATGACTCCTAAGCAAAGCAGCTGCTCCGGCTACCATTGGTGAAGCGAAAGAGGTCCCAAAATCGGTACCATAACTTCCATCTTTGGTAGAGTAAATGTCTATCCCGGGAGCCATTAAATCTACATGATAGCTGTAGGTGGAAAATGACGTTTTATTATCTGCTTGGTCGCTGGCAGCAACGGATAGCACATTGTCATAACTTGCTGGATAGAAGTTTAGATTATCAGGAGTATTTCCAGCGGCAGCAACAATAACTACATCTTTTTCAAGCGCAGCATAATTGATAATATCTTGTCGGTATTGCAAAAACGTATTAATTGAGCCCCAGGAAAGGTTAATTACATCATATCCTTGATCAGCCGCATAGATGATCGATTCATAAGCGTTGTTTGAAAAACCATTTGAAGATTGAAATATTTTAATCGGTACATATCTGGCTTCATATCCAATTCCTGCTATTCCAATTGCATTCCCTGTTTCTGCGGAAGAAATTCCGGCAACATGCGAGCCATGATCATCCTGATCTGCTATAGGTTCATTGTCTGAGTCAGCAAAATCCCATCCCATGAAATCATCAATATAGCCGTTCCCGTCATCGTCAATGCCGTTAATTGGGTCGGCATAATTGTATTGTATGTTTTGCAAATCTTCATGATCGGGGTTGTATCCAGTATCAATAATTCCGACAGTTATTGTAGTGTCTGATGTTGAAACATCCCAGGCATTGTAAGCATCGATATTTGTCAAGTAATATTGATTGCCTGAAGAAGGGTTTGCACTGGGATCATTTGGGATTTGTAATAGGTAATCCAGATAAACCGGTTCAGCATAAATAATATTTCCTAAGTTCTCAACAGACCTGATAATTGCTTTTATGTCCTGAGGATCCTTGAATTCGATTTTGAAAATACCCTCTAGAACCGATGGCTGACCGGACTTTTGTTGTTGCTTTAAGAGAGGTGAAAAACTCGAACCTTGATGTTCTTTTTTAAATTTATTGAGATCAAATACATTTTGATCGCTAGTCCTAAGACTATAATTCTGATCTACCTTGATGATTAAATAATGAGGGTCGTAAGCAGGCTCTTGTTTTTGGGCGTGCAGTCCCATCTCACATAGCATCAATATTACCGTTAGCAATATTCTCATCTCCTTACAATTCAACTTCAACTTCAATTATCAAGGGCCATTAAGTAAAAAACCCGCCTATTGACGGGTCTTTTCAGGTATTTTATTATTAATTAATCTTAAATTTTCGCACCTAAAATCATTACGTCATGCTCTTGAGGTTGGCCAGAAATTGACTCAGCCAATTTAACCATTAGTTCCTCTTTTTGCTCAGCAAACGCATCATTCATCACCTCGTCGATCATTTCTTCCAGAGAGTTTACTCTTTGTGCATTTGAGAATTGATCTCCTGTTCTTGTTCCGTAAAGATAAACTGCTCTTACCTCGTCGAAAGTTCCCTGGAAAGTGTCGAATTTCTTGCCAGTGTCTCCCACGCCGATTTGAACAGGGTCACCTGAAGCCATTTCAAGGTCATTGTTACCATCAATGTAATGCATGTTTTGGCCAGCTCCGGCAAACGAAATGAATTTAGAATCTTTATCGATTACTGTAATTCCAACATTGTACCCGATCTGCTCTTCATCACTACTTTCCTGGAAGTGCTCGTCAAGGCTGGCAAGGATACCATCTGCTGTAGTTACCTTCTTTTTGTAGACTACACCTTTAAGGGCAGTTTCAAAAAGCATGGTAAGCAATGCTCCTTTTACGCCAGTTTCAGCACAATCAATAGAAGCAAGAATTCCCTTATTATCATCTGTTGTTCCAAACCAGTAGAATACACCTCCAAGGTCATTCATCGGTTTGTACAGCGTGAAAGATTCTTCAAAGAATGAATCAAGATCAGATTGCTTCGGAAGTAATGCATGAATTTGCTTGTGAGCATATTTTTCATTTTCCTCCAATGCTTTCTTAATGATGTGGACCTCATTTTTATCCTCATCTGACTCAAATTTAGCAAGTGCCTTGTTGAAGGTTTCGCCTAGGTCTTCTTTGTTCCATGGCTTCATCAAATACTGATCAAGACCACATTCGTTTACGGCTTTGATGATATCCTCAACGTCACTAAATCCACTCAAGATCATTTTAACCATATCAGGGAAATCAGAAACTACTGATTCCAAAAGCTCTACACCAGACATGCCTGGCATTCTTTGGTCAGTCACTAAAAGATGGATATCATTCTCTTTCATGATTTCCAAGGCTTGAGCACCACCTTCGGCAATAAATACTTTGTAATCTCTTTTAAATACCGACTTGAAAACACGCAAGTTTGCTGCCTCATCGTCCACATAGAGGATGTTATACTTTTTCTTTCTTTCTCTTACTTCTGACATGGATTATTGTTTTAATATCACAAATAAAGTTATTCGAAAGCACTTTTAGCAGTTGTGCATCAGAACTTTCTTTTAATCTAATTATTTTTTCGGTAACTACAGCGAAAGTGTCGACTAACGGGTGATTATTTTTTAAGTCACATTAGTTTTTCTAACCACTTTCGCAAACAAGGTTGGTACAAACCGTTTTAAATAAATTCCAGCAACTTCTTTGAGTCCACCTATGTAAACCTCCAGCTTGTCTTTCTTAATTGATCTAATAATTTTCTTAGCAACAAATTCTGGAGACAGACCATTTGCCTGGGCATCATCCATACTGTTTTGCTTTTCACCAGAACCCATTCTGGCATTGATCGAGATATTTGTTTTCACATAACCCGGACAAACAATTGTGACCTTAATATTATCATCATGATGTTCTGATCTTAAGGAATCATAGAATCCGTGTAATGCATGTTTTGATGCAGCATAAGAAGATCTTAAAGGTGTACTGATGATTCCAGTTGCACTTGTAATTACAACGTGATGTCCTTGTTGTCTCTCAACCATTCCTGGAAGTACATTTTTGGTTAAAGCGATTGAACCAAAGTAATTGATCTCCATTAGTTCACGATCAACTTCAATTTTTGTATTAATTACTCTGTCTCTCTGAGATATTCCACCATTGTTTACCAGCACATCAATCTGCCCGAAAAGTGATTCTGCAGTTTTGCATTTATCTTCAAGGCTTGCTGCATCTGCCAGATCAATGGTTAGGATTTTGATATTATCCTGGCTTTCAGCTGGACAATTACTTTTAACCCTCTCTAATTCAGATTCTCTGCGGGAAGAAAGGATAAGTTTTGCTCCTTCTGCAACAAATGCATAAGCCATTGCCTCTCCAATTCCAGAGGATGCACCGGTTAGCCAAACTACTTTATTGTTAAGGTCTTTCATTACTTCTTTAAGTTCGGTCGTAGGTTACAAAATCAAATGCAAACTCGTGTCTTTCGTCTTTTGCATGGTGTTTTCTACTCACTTCATTCCAGAGTGATTTGTCCCATTCTGGAAAGAATGCATCACCATCAAATTCGGCATCAATTTCCGTAATGTACATTCGATCAGCTAATTCTAAGCCTAATTTATAAATTTGGCCACCACCTATAATAAAAATTTCATCCTGATTCAATGTCTTCACATATTCAAGACAAGCTTCCAATGAAGTGAATACTTTGCAACCTAATGCATCGTATTTTGCATTTCTGCTGATGATGAGATTTGTCCGGTTTGGAAGTGGTTTCCATTTAGGAGGAAGAGATTCGAAATTTTTCCGGCCCATAATGACAACATGATCTTTCGTAGTGTCTTTGAAAAACTTCATGTCATCTGGCAGGTGCCATACCAGGTCGTTATCCTTTCCTATTACCCTATTTTTTGCCACAGCGGCAATCATTGAAATCTTCATGCATCAATTTTATTACCAAGAAGGAATTCCTGAATGGTCATTCGTTTTTTTCCTTCGAGCTGCAATTCTAATACTTCTATGGCTCCATCAGAAGTTTTTATCTCTAAATTGTTTTTACCATTAGATTTCATATCCCCAGGAATGCCTTCAAAACCGTTTGAAGATATCTGGGTTTTGTACACCTTTAATATTTTTCCATTTAAAGTGGTCCAGGCTCCAGGATATGGAGACAGGCCTCTAATGAAGTTGTGGACTGAATTGGTTGTTTGATTCCAATCTATTTTACAATCTTCCTTGAAAATCTTGGGAGCTGGCTTTAAATCAGATGTTTCTTCTTGTGGAATTTGAGGATAATCATCATTGGTAACTGCTTCTACTGTTTTCAATACTAAATCAGCACCAATATTCATCAATCTTTCATACAGTGTTCCAACATTGTCATCTTCTCTGATAGCTTCTTTGTATTGGAATATAATTGCTCCTGTATCAATCTCGTGTTTGAGGAAAAAGGTAGTTACACCAGTTTCAGATTCTCCATTGATGATGGCCCAGTTGATTGGAGCAGCACCTCTGTATTGTGGGAGCAAAGAGGCATGAAGATTGAAGGTCCCTAGCGGTGGCATATTCCAAACTGCTTCTGGAAGCATTCTGAAAGCCACCACAACCTGCAAATCAGCTTTTAATGCTGCTAACTCTTCCTGAAAACCAGGGTCTTTTAAATTTGTTGGTTGTAGAATAGTTAGTCCCTTTTTAACAGCATAGTCCTTTACAGGTGATGTTCCCAACTTTTTACCTCTTCCTTTTGGCTTATCAGGAGCTGTTATTACAGCTACAACATCAACATCATTCTCTACCAGTTTCTGTAAGCTTGCAACGGCAAACTCCGGGGTACCCATAAATATCACCCTAAGTTTCTTCATCTATTCAAAGTCTTTATATATCAAATACTTTTTTCTCAAATTCTTAAATGATTCAAGATCGTCTTGCCAGGTTTTTCTAATTTCTTCCTCCGACAGACCAGCAATAATTTGCTTTTCTAATTCTTCAGTGCCTGCTAATCTCTCAAAGTACTTGCTGAAAAAATCAGAAGGCTTAGACATTTGCTGATATGCATTCATCAAATACTTTAGCTCAAATCTTTCTAACTCAGGCTCACCTTGCAAATTGATACCGTAGCAAATCCTATCTTCATGTTTTGGATAAATGGATTCTGTTCTGGACTTTGGAAGGAAGCTAAATGTGGTATCTGGGAAATCTGGATTTCCATACATTGAAAAAGGATGATCAGTACCACGCCCGATACTCATTATAGTTTGCTCAAAAAGGCATAAGGAAGGGTATAAGTTCACAGACAATGACGTTGGTAAATTTGGTGATGGCCTGACGGGTAATTTGTATCGCATCGAATGATCATAATTCTCAATTTCGACAATACTCAAATCGCATTGTAATGAATCTTGCAACCAGAATTCTCCTTTAATCATTTGTGCGAGTTCACCCACAGTCATTCCGTGTACTATAGGAATTGAATGCATTCCAAGGAATGATTTATACTCATCTTCCATAACCGGGCCATCCACGTAATATCCATTTGGGTTGGGCCTGTCAAGAATCATGACAGGAATGTTATTTTCAGCACATGCTTCCATAACGTAGTGCATAGTACTGATATAAGTGAAGAACCTGGTGCCAACATCCTGAATATCAAAAATCACCAAATCAATGTCGGAAAGCATCTCTTCTGTTGGTTTTTTGTGTTTGCCGTGTAGTGAGAGGATAGGAAGATTAGTTTTTTTGTCAATTCCGTTCAGCACTGTTTCACCGTTTGCAAGGTCTCCACGGAACCCGTGTTCTGGGGCGAATATTTTAGTAATCTGAATTTTAAGATTTAAAAGTGTATCCACAAGGTGAGTCTGACCAACCAGTGAACTGTGGTTTACGACTAAACCGATTCTTTTATTTTCAAGTGAGGATAAGTACAGGTCTAGCCTTTCTGCTCCTACTTTGATGGTTTTAATCTCATGTTTTGGGTATACAGATTCTTTCTTTTCTGCGTTACAAGCCAGTAAACTAAGTGTTCCAAGTAAAAACAAGCTAAGTATGGGAATATTCAGCTTTTGCCAGTTAATTTGCATGACTCAAAATTAGGATAAATTTGAATCTCCCATATTTTATATCACAACGAATTTCAAAAGAAAATAAAAGATCCTTTTCAGTTGCTATTAGTCGCATAGCAATAATCAGTATTGTAATAGGTCTTACTTCCATTCTTGTGGCCTTTATGATCATGGAGGGTTTTCGAAAGGAAATAAGGGATAAAATTTATTCTTTCAATGGCCATTTGCTAGTTACCAAGTATGTTCTTCTTAGTTCGATAGACGATCAGCCAGTTAATTTGAATTCTGAATTTTATCAAAACTGGAAGAGGGATTTTCCTTATGTGGAGCATGTTCAGCAGTTTGCCAATAAAGCTGGGTTGCTGAAAACCGATGAGGAAGTTCAGGGAGTGATCATGAAAGGGGTAGGGAAGGACTATAAAATTGAAAACTTCAGGCCTAATATAATTGAGGGTAAATTTCCAGAATTTAAGGATAAGGGTTATAGCCTCGATGTATTGATTAGTAAAAAGCTATCTAATCAGTTACTGTTGAAGACTGGAGACGATGTGTTGATCTACTTCGTTCAGAATCCTCCAAGATACAGGAAATTAAAAGTAAGTGGCATATATGAAACCTGGTTAGAGGAATTTGATGATCGAATTATCATTGGAGATATTGATTTGATTAGAAGGATTAATCAGTGGCCTGATTCAGTCACCGGAGGATTTGAAGTATTTGCCAGTGATATTGAATCTCTTGATGCTCATCGGGAAGATATGTTTGAACGGATCGATCATGATTTATATGTAGACCTTATTTCCGATAAATACATTCAGATTTTTGATTGGCTATCATTAATTGACCGGAACGTGTACATTTTTTTAGTGATCGTTCTGGTAGTTGCTAGTTTGAATATGGTTTCCATCCTCTTGATACTAATTATGGAGAGAGTACAAATGATAGGAATGCTCAAAGCCATGGGAGCAGGCAAGCCTTTAATTAGAAAGATCTTTTTCTTCAATGGGTTTAGACTTATCGTAAAGGGAATGATTATTGCCAATATACTAGCTCTTGGTTTTGCTTTTATGCAGAGTCAGTATCATGTAATGCCATTAGATCCCAAAAACTACTATATGGAGTATGTGCCAATTGTGATTAACCCAATGGTTATATTGGGGTTGAATGTTATTACTCTATTGATAGTAGGGTTAGCATTGGGTATACCAATTACTGTAATCAGTGGCATCAAACCTATTAAGTCGATCAGGTTTAATTAATGGTAAGGTTCGTATTTATGAAATAACGAACGAATCTTCAATTGAATTACACCAAATACGGCTTCCTTGAAGATTCCTCTGGACATTTTAGATTGCCCCTTTGTACGGTCAGTAAAGATGATTGGTACTTCCTTTATTTTGAAGCCATGTTTCCAGGCGTTGAATTTCATTTCAATTTGGAAGGCATAACCAATGAATCTGATTCTTTTAGGTTCAATAGTTTCCAAAACTCTTCTGGTATAACATTTGAATCCGGCTGTCGCATCAGTAATTGGCAATCCTGTAATAAACCTTACATAGATACTTGCACAATAAGACATTAACACTCTTCCCATTGGCCAATTCACTACATTCACACCTGTTATGTATCGAGATCCTATCGCCATGTCATTACCTTCTTCCGAGCAAGCTTTTTGTAGGCTTACAAGATCTTCAGGGTTATGGGAGAAGTCAGCATCCATTTCAAAGATGTATTCATATCTGTTTTCAAGGGCATAATTAAACCCTGTGATGTATGCAGTCCCTAAACCAAGTTTCCCCTCTCGTTCAATTAAATGAAGCTCATTACTGAATTCTTTCTGCAGACCCTTTACAATATCTGCAGTGCCATCCGGGGAATTGTCATCAACAATCAGGATATGAAAAGGAATCGATAATGAGAACACCTTTCTGATGATATCCTCGATATTCTCCTTTTCCTTGTAAGTGGGTATGATGACTAAATTTTCGTTCACCTATCTGCTTATTTTGAAAATCATTTAATTGGTCCGCTAAATAAATGTGCCTTATTCATATTAGCAAGTGCATATTCCGAAATATCATATTCCTGATCAAACCGTATCCTACCAATCCAATCAATGAAAATACCCAATAAGGACACATACTTTCATTAAACGGTTGAGATGTACGTACTTTGATTCAACGAAACTTAGACCAACATCGATATGCATCAGGCAGGAAACACTCAGAAATCAAACGAAAAAATGTTCAATGGGGAAATAGTTGTCTCCGACCATAAAAAGGCAGTTGCCGCTTCTGCATCTGCAATCATCAAAAGTAATAAAATTTCAATCTCCTTTGTTTTAGACGGTGAACTTATTGCTTTCACGGCAGTCAAAAATGAAGCGGATGAATTTGTTGTTAACGAAAAGGTTCTGGATGAATTTATTCTGACTGGAGCTAGCAGAGGGAACAAAAAGAATCGTCTGTCACAGGTTGTCCTTGGGCAAAATAGTGATACCCTTGAGTTTCACGTCATCATTGACTTTTTTACTGGAGAGAGCAAAGAAATTACTTTCAAAGGGGGATTTGGTAAGGCTGTCAAAAAGAAAGTACGAAGAAATCTATTTATGAGGACGGTAGCGGCACTAGCTGCCTAAGCTACTTCAGATTCAGTTTTTTTACTGTGACCATTGAAGTTTGGGGATGTATGTAAGGTAAAACAGAACTTACTTCCATGACCCACTTCACTCGTGACCCAGATGTCCCCGTGGTTTTTCTCAACAAACTCTTTACACAACTTTAAACCCAGTCCAGAACCACTTTCCATATTAGTTCCCTTGGTGCTGTGATCAGAATCAAGTCTGAATAGCTTGGCAAGAACGTCTTTGTCCATTCCAACGCCTGAGTCTTTCACCCAAATTTGCAACCCATCTTCTTTTTTCTCAAACCCGGCTGATATTTCACCATTCTCAGGAGTGAACTTTATCGCATTTGAAAATAGGTTTCTTACAACAGTATCTATCATTTCCATATCTGCGTAAGCAATCTCACTACTTCGGGATGGTACATTTATCTTAATGTGTTTCAAATTGGCAGCTTCCCGAAAGATTAATGCCGCTCTGGATAACAGGTCAGTTGGACGAAATTTTGTGATGTTAACTTTCAATTGTCCAGATTCTGATTGAGCCCAATATAAAAGATTGTTTAATAGGTCTAAAGCAATTCCGGAACTCTCATTTACAGCGTTGATTAATTCTTCTCTGTCTTCATCGGTTATTTGCCCATGCTGATCAAGCAGAAGCTGACCCATATTGTTTAGTGCTCCGATAGGACCTCTTAAGTCGTGTGCAATAATTGAGAAAAACTTATCTTTTGTAATGTTTAACTCATTTAGCTGATCGTTTGCTTCAAGTATGCTCATTTCTTGCTTTTCCTTCAGAAGCAAAAGGAATCCCATAGCTCCCAGAAATGTTACCACTGCTGAAGTGATCAAAAATGAAATTTCCACCCAATTGGAGGATTCTATAAATGTGTAATTTGGGTTAATATAAGCCGTAGTAGCTCTGAATATATGAGCAACTGCATAAGCAAGGTACAAGATTCCTATGAACTTGCTAAACTTAGATTTACTTCGAAAAAATATAAAGCTGATTGCTGCAATTAATGAAAACACTGCAAGAGGTATGGCAATGAGTATTATCCTGACATAACCTTGAGAAGTATCCCAAATAAAAAAAGCCAGACACATTGCAATGGCTAAGGAAATCATGCCATTGAAGACATTTTTCCGTAACATTCCATCGTAGCATTGTAGTGCGAACAGTTCCATTCCTACACCGAAAATCAGTATTGAATTCCCTACACTAATAGATACAATATCAGGAATATTACCTCTTAGGCCTAGCAATAGTAAGGCGAGAGCAATAAAAAGTTTGCCTCCAATATAAATGATTAAAAACCAACTGAATCGCTTGATGCTAAAAGTGTAAATGGTAAGCAACAGAGCAATTGAAACATTAATCAATAAAAAGAAGAATAGGATTGTTCGTACGTCCAATTCCATATTAGATTGTTCTGATTCCCCAAAATGGCCCTAGCGATGAACTGTATTGCTGGTGTAGTTCACCCTAAGTATCCAACCTTATCTGTGTTCTAGTGCGGTTACCTTCTTTCTTCAATTTAATATACTGATTTCTGATGAAAATAGCACTATTTTTCCTCTCAATTGATGTTTGAGAGGATCAGGGAAATATGTATATAATAATTCCTAGATAGAGTAGAATGTTACCCTTGTTGGTAACCTAAAATTTTCATCATTGACTCACTGGATTGCTCTTGTGAAAAAAGGCTTGAGACAGTATTTCCATCTTTGTCTTTATCTATTATCACATGCTTTGGTGCAGGGATAAGACAATGCTGAATTCCTCCATAACCACCAAGCGATTCCTGATAAGCGCCAGTATGGAAAAAACCAAAGTATAGTGGACCATCATCTTCTATAATTGGCAGAAAGACTTCATTAATGTGTGCTTCAGAATCGTAATAGTCCATGTGGTCACAGGTGAGGCCACCAATATTAACCTTATGGAAATTGTTGTCCCAATGATTGATAGGAAGCATTATAAACTTCTCATTGATACCCCAAACATCTGGAATATGGGTGATGAATGATCCATCCATCATGTACCACAGCTCCTTATCATTCTGAAGCTTTTGGTCTAAAACAGAATAGATGGTGGCACCACTTTCTCCTACCGTATAGCTTCCAAACTCAGTGTAGATGTTTGGTACTGGCACATGATTCTTCTCACAGATCCACTTGATGTTTTCCACAATCTGACCAGCCATGTACTCATAATCGTATTCAAAATGCAATGAGTTCTTAATGGGAAACCCTCCTCCGATATCAATTGAATCGAGTTCCGGGCATATCTTTTTTAGCTCACAGTATTTATACACAAACCTGCTCAACTCACTCCAGTAATATGCACTGTCTTTGATTCCGGTATTGATGAAGAAGTGGAGCATTTTAAGAGTTGCCCTGGAGTCCTTAATATGGTTCTTGTAGTAATCTATTATATCACCATATCGAATCCCCAACCTTGAAGTGTAAAAAGCAAAATTCGGTTCTTCGTCTGCCGCAATTCTTATCCCAACATTGAATTCCTTATCCGTAAGTTGAAAGTACTGATTCAGTTCATTCAGGTTATCCAAAATTGGTATACAGTTAACAAATCCTTGTTCAATTAGATCACTTACATATTCCACATAGAGTGGCCTTTTGAAGCCATTACAGAGTATATATATATCCTTATCAATCTTACCGCGGGATGCAAGATTTCTGATTATTTCGATATCAAATGCTGAAGATGTTTCAAGGTGGATATCGTTCTTGAGCCCTTCTTCAATTACGAACTGAAAATGCGATGATTTTGTACAGTAGCAATAGGTGTAAGTCCCTTGATAATTATGTTTATCAATTGCCTCCTGAAAAATTTTCTTGGCATAATTGATATTCTCACTGATTTTGGGGAGATAAGTCAATTTCAATGGAGTACCATATTCTTTAATGATCTCCATCAGGTTTACATCGTGAAAATGTAGTTGGTCTTTTTCAACCCGAAACTCCTTGGTCGGGAAATAAAAGGTTTGTTCTATTAAGTCAGCGTAACTCTTCATTGAATGAGCAATAAAAAGAAATATTTAACTGAATCCTTCAAGTATCAGCAATGCAATTATCAATCAAAAATAGCTTTAAAACAAACTATTGATAATTGATAAATAATTATACAAACTGTTGGTGTGTGTTGTTTGTTTCTCCCTTATTTTTGGTCGCTTCACACGAAATCATGACTATGATCAAGTTCAACATAAATGATGAGACATCCAGGTTGGGAGCAGTTGTATTAGGAACAGCCAAAAGTTTTGGAGGCACCCCAACTATTGAAGAAGCATATGACCCGAAATCCTTAGAGCATATTAAGAAAGGAACTTTCCCGAAAGAGGCAGATCTAGTTAAGGAAATGGAGGACTTTGCGGATGTTTTCAGAAAGTATGATGTAACAGTTTATAGGCCTGAGGTAATTGAAAATCTAAATCAAATATTTGCCCGTGATATTGGATTTGTAATTGGTGATCGCTTGGTGATTCCGGAAATAATACCAGACAGAGCAAAGGAAATTGAGGGAATTCAATTCTTAATTGATTCAGCAGGACCCAGTAGTGTTCTTCAGGTTGAGAAAGGTGTTAGAATTGAAGGTGGAGATGTCATGCCTTGGAAAGGAAAACTCTTAGTCGGATATTCTAAGGAACCAGACTTCAGTAAGTACAAGGTGGCAAGAACTAATGAGGCCGGAGTTGAATTTCTGATGAACAATTTCAAAGACTGGGATGTTCACGCATTTGAATTGAATAAGTCAGATGAAAACCCTAAGGAAAACGCATTACATTTGGATTGCTGTTTTCAGCCTTTCGGTACAGATTCTGGAATTATTTATAAAGGAGGTTTTAAAAACGAAAGTGATTGTCAGACTTTGGTCAATATTTTCGGTCAAGATAATTTGATTGAAATTGATCAGGACGAAATGTATGCGATGAACTCCAATATTTTTTCTATTAGTCCTGAGGTTGTAGTAAGTGAAGAAAGTTTCTCAAGAGTTAATTCAGAACTAATCAATAGAGGGTTAACTGTAGAGGTGATTAAGTATCAAGAAACTGTGAAAATGGGAGGTTTACTCAGATGCAGTACACTACCAGTATTCAGAGAAAAGTAATACCCAAATGCAACAAACAACTAACCACATTATGATGATCAGGCCAGTCATGTTCAGGTTTAATGAGCAGACGGCTGTTAATAATTACTATCAACATGATTCTGGTACAGAAACCGCTGAAAGCGTGCAGGAACATGCACAGAATGAATTTGATGTATTTGTTAAAAGATTGAGAGGTAAGGGTGTAAATGTCACAGTAATCAACGATACGCTTGATCCTTCAACACCGGACTCCATCTTTCCAAATAACTGGGTGTCCTTTCACCAAGATGGTACAGTGGGTCTTTATCCAATGTTTGCAGAAAACAGAAGGCTTGAAAGGAGAGAAGACATCTTTGACCAACTGAAATCTCAGGATGGTTTTGAAATAAAGCAATTTGTTGATTTTACTGAGTTTGAGAAGGAATCGAAGTTTCTGGAAGGAACCGGCAGTATGATTCTGGATAGACCAAACAAGATTGTTTATGCTGCGATTTCAGAAAGAATGAATGAAACTGTTCTACTGGACTTTTGTTCCAAGTTCGGCTATAGACCAGTTGTTTTCACAGCGTATCAATCAGTTGATGGCAAAAGACTTCCAATCTATCATACGAACGTGATGATGTGTATTGCGGAGACCTTTGCAGTTGTATGCCTTGATTCCATTGATAATGAAGAAGAAAAGGAAAGCTTAATCAGTTCAATTGATCAAACTGGCAAAGAACTAATTACTATCACTGAGGATCAATGCCAACAATTTGCAGGAAACATGTTGCAGGTAATTGGAGCGGAAGAAGAGAGGTTTTTAGTGATGTCAAGTGCAGCCTATCACTCCTTAAGTCCAGATCAAATAACAAGAATCAACAAACATTGCGAAATCATACATAGCAACTTAAGTACGATAGAAACCTTAGGCGGAGGTAGTGCAAGATGTATGATGGCTGAAGTGTTTTTACCAAAGAGTTAGAATAAGAATTAAGATATTAAAGTAAAAGCCACCCTGGAAACAGGGTGGCTTTATTTATCAAAATAATCACCAGGACGGTGGCTTATTCATCCTTAATAGAATCCACTGGATTCATTAATGCTGCTTTAACTGTCTGGAAACTGGTAGTAAGAAATGCAATCGTAAGCATGACAGCACCCGCTCCCAGGAATACCCAAACCGTAATCTTTGTCTGGAACTGGAAGTCTTGTAACCACATATCCATGAAGTACCAGGAAACAGGAGTTGCAATAACAAACCCAATCAATAACAGTTTTCCAAACTCACCAGATAAAAGCACCAGTATGTTTGAAACAGTAGCTCCAAGCACTTTTCTAATTCCGATTTCTTTACTTCTTTTTTCGATCACAAAGGCAATTAGACCAATCAATCCAAGGCTAGCGATTAGAATTGCTAAAATGGTAAAAAGACCAAGTAAGCTCCCAAACCTTTCGATATTACTATATTGAGCCTTATATAATTGGTCAAGAAAGGTGTAGTTAAATTGAATGTTTGGACTGAATTTGCCCCACTCTTCTTCAGCATTTGCCATGAATTCCTGAATTTCACTTGACGACATGTCTCCTTTTAATTGAATTGACGCTCTCCGGAATTCAGGAACATATAATTCACTACCCTCATAAAAAATTGCCCATGGTAAAATCTCAGAATTAAATGACGGGTTAAAGTCCTTCACCACACCTACAATCGTCATTTCTCTTCCATAATAATCCAGCTGCTTTTGAAGTGCATCCTCGGGATTTACGAATTCCATATGTCTTAGAAATGCCTCATTTACAATTAGTCTGTTTCTGTCAGTCAGGTTTTCATCGAAGTTTCTTCCGGCAAGTAATTCAAGACCATAAACTGGCAAGAAGTTCTCATCAGAAACCACATAACTCAATGGGAAATCTTCCTTTTCAGATCCTTTCAATGAGAAATTGTCGTTGTTCCAGAAGAACGGTGGTGTAGCTTCGGATATAGTAATGTTTTGAACCTGTGGAAATTTCTTTAAACTCTCGGTATAGTTTTCCATTGAAGCACCCAGACGATGAACATTCTTGATGATGACTTTATTGTCTCTGTCAAAACCAAGATCGTAGTTGGTGGTGTATGATAGTTGTTTATAAACAATAAGTGTACTGGCAATAAACATAATCGATATTGCAAACTGAACTACTACCAAAGCATTTCTTATTCCTCCTGATTTTACTCCTGCTTTGAGTTTACCCTTCAGTACCGCAACAGGTTGGAAAGAGGTAAGGTAAAACGATGGATAAGTTCCAGCCATAATACCAATAATAATACCGACTAATGTTAGCCCTAGTACATGCACAGGATGTGCGAATAAACTGTAACTGAGTTCTTTTCCAGCGATGTAATTGAAGAATGGCATCAGGAACTCAACCAGCAGTATGCTGATGAACAATGCAATCAAACTGAACATTACGGATTCTACTAAAAACTGCATCACTAAATGCTTTTTACCAGATCCAATCACTTTTCTTATTCCCACCTCTTTTGCTCTGCTGGCAGATCGTGCGGTGGCGAGGTTCATGAAATTGATGAGTGAAATGATTAAAATTAATAACCCAACTGATCCAAATATATAAAGCATCTTGATATCACCCACATCATTTAATCTTGAAAATGACTCTGGTGCTCTTAAGTGAATGTCAAGAAATGGTTGTAGAAACAGTTCCCATTTTTTACCGCTCTCAACATATTCTTCAAAACTAATTCCCTGCAATCTTTGCAATGAACTTCCAGCATGCTTTGCAGGAACAGTTAATAATCTTTCTTCAACAGAGGCAATATCAGCTTCAGGGTTCAATACTCCGAATGTCACAAAAGTGGTCCAAATCCATGTCCAGTTATCTCTTCTTACTCTTGGGTAAGATGACATTGAAGTTAATGCATCAAATTCGATGTGAGAGTTGTTTGGAATATCTTGTACAACACCAGTGACTTTATAAGCCTTTTCGTTTCCCGGCTCACCCAGTTGAACGAGTTTTCCAAGAACATCCTCGCTACCGAAATATTTATTGGCCGTTTCCTGAGTCAGTAAAATAGAATTAGGCTCCATTAAGGCTGTGTTCTCATCTCCACCAACCAATGGAAAGGTGAAAACCTGAAAAAAATTAGAGTCAGCCGCTAGGACGTTGGATTCCTCAAATGTTGTGAACTTATTGTCTTTCTTGACTGTGATCAGTTGGGGTCCTGGTTGATGGACTCTCGTTAATTTATCAAACTCGGGTATTTCCGTGGCTACTGCAGTCACCACTGCCGGACCGGTGCTTCCAAAATGATTATCCACATCACCCCAGATAAAAGTCTGATCTATCCGGTAGATGTTCTCTGCATTTTCATGGAATTTATCATAACTGAGCTCGTCAGCTATGTAGATGGTGATAAATAAACAAGAGGTAATACCAATGGCAAGACCCAGAATATTGAGAAACGCATAGAACTTCTGCCTTTGCATATTTCTTAATGCGACTTTAATTAAGTTACTGATCATGTTGGTTCATAGTTTCGTGTTGATGTGCCAGAAGCCTGCCAAAAATATTAATTTATTGATAGACAGTAAGTTACGAAATTATAAGTTTTTCACTTCGTCACAATTTAATACAATAAGTTGTTCGCATTTGAACAGAAAATGGGATTGATGCTCATTTCATATTAAAATCTGGCAGTCATGCATTCAAAAGTGAAATATGATGTTCATATTTGCAGTCAAAATTTCTGACAGTATAAAAATGGACATTAGTTTAAGCTTAAAGCAGGGTATTAGTAAGGCATTTCAAGAATTGTTTTCTCATGAATTGGCAGTTGAAGAGATTGCTTTGCAGCCTACAAGGAAAGACTTTGAGGGTTCTCATACTTTTGTAACATTTCCATACGGTCGGATATCTAAGAAGAGTCCAGAGGAAACCGGTAAGAGCATTGGAGAATTTTTAGTTGCCAATGTTGATGCTGTTGCAGCTTATAATGTTGTAAAGGGATTCTTAAACCTGGAGCTATCGGACTCATTATGGCTACAAGTATTGAGTGCTGTAAATGCTAATGACAAATACGGAGTTCAGCCGTCCAATGGTGAAAAGGTAATGGTGGAATACTCATCGCCAAACACGAATAAGCCTCTTCACTTAGGTCACTTGAGAAATAATTTCCTCGGTTATTCCGTTGCTCAAATACTCGATGCATGCGGTTATGATGTATTGAAAGTTAACCTGGTAAACGACAGAGGAATTCACATCTGTAAGTCCATGCTTGCTTATCAGAAATTTGGTGAAGGAGAAACTCCGGAATCAGCTGGAATGAAAGGAGATCACTTGATTGGAAAATACTATGTGAAATTTGATCAGGAATACAAGAAGGAGATTGGAGTGTTGGTGGCCAATGGTTCGTCGGAAGAAGACGCTAAAAAACAGGCTCCATTGATTCTTGAAGCTCAACAAATGCTTAAGAACTGGGAGAGTGGTGATGAAGCTACAGTAGCACTCTGGGAGAAAATGAACAACTGGGTATATGAAGGTTTTGATCAAACCTATAATACAATGGGAGTTTCATTTGATAAAATGTATAAAGAATCCAATACTTATCTTCTCGGTAAGGATTTGGTTGATGAAGGGTTGGAGAAAGGAATTTTCTTCAAGAAGGATGATAATTCTGTTTGGGCAAATCTTACAGAAGAAGGGTTGGATGAGAAGTTGGTTCTTAGAGGGGATGGTACTTCAGTTTATATTACTCAGGACATGGGAACCTGTGAGTTAAAGTACGCAGATTTTCCATTTGATAAATCGGTATATGTAGTAGGTAATGAGCAGGACTATCATTTTGATGTGTTGTTCAAAATCATGAAAAAGCTTGGACGCTCTTATGGCGAAGGGTTGTACCATTTATCATATGGAATGGTAGATCTACCAAGTGGTAAAATGAAGTCTCGTGAAGGAACAGTGGTAGATGCGGATGACTTGATGCAGGACATGTTTGACACTGCTGAGAAGCATACACAAGAGAAGAGCGAGAACCTGGGATTAAGTGAAGAGGAGGCCAAAGAACTTTACCGAATAATTGGTTTGGGAGCGATCAAATATTTTCTATTAAAGGTGGACCCACGAAAAAGAATGCTTTTTGACCCGGAAGAGTCAATTGAATTTCAAGGTAATACAGGTCCGTTTATTCAATATACACATGCTAGAATATCAGCGATATTAGCTAGAGCAAAGGAAATTGGGGTAGACACTGCCATTGATAAAGGTATTGCGTTGAAGCCGGAAGAAACTGATCTTATCGTCAGATTGGCTGAATTTCCCTCAAAAATCCTAATGGCTGGTTCAGAATATTCACCTGCCACTATTGCGCAATATGTTTATGATCTGGCAAAGGATTATAATCGCTTCTTCCAGAATATACCAATATTTAATGCTGAAGAACCTAAAATAGTGGCATTCCGAGTAGAATTATCAAGAAGTGTTAGAAAGGTCATCAAAACCGGCATGAAATTATTGGGTATAGATGTACCAGAGCGGATGTAAATCCGTTATATGGGTAATTAATTGCCATCCCATATGAAATTTTTATTGACCCTTGTCTTGGCCACTTTGTGGTTGAATGCTTATTGTACACATATCAACTCAGTTGATATTTCAGCTGAAAGAATTTCATCTACATCATTTACTTATCGAGTGACACTCACTTCCATTGGAGATACTGGCTCCATCCCGTTTGGTCAGGGAGTGTTGGATTTTGGAGATGGTGTTACAATGCAGGAGTTTGATGTGGAAACCGTCTCAATTTCAGATGAATTTGAAGTGCACACAATTTCAGTGGAACACACTTATGCGGCAGGAGGACAGAATTATGTAATTAGCTATTCAGAAGAGAATAGAGATGGTGACATATTGAATATGGAGAATTCTGTAAATACTCCATTTTACATTGAGGTTATGATTTCAACTGATCCATTTCTGGGAATGAACAGCACTCCTATTCTTACTGCATTGCCAATAGACTTTGCTGCCCAATATTTGAAGTTTACACAAAACCCTGGAGCTTATGATCCTGACGGGGATAGTATTTCTTTCAAATTAGTTACCCCCAAGCAGAATAACGAAGAAGATGTGTTTGGATATGTACTTCCTAATGATCCGGGATTCTATGCGGATTTTTCCACAGGGAACTCAGAACAAACGGGTGTCCCAACTTTTAATATCGATAAAGTATCAGGCTCATTACTTTGGGATGCTCCGGGAGAAGTGGGTAAATATTCAGTAGCGTTTATTGTAGAAGAATGGAGAAATGTAGATGGAAACTGGATAAAAATTGGATACATCACCAGAGATTTACTTATCAACGTTGAAGCAACGGATAATTCAACTCCATATATTGATATTATATCGGATAATTGTCTGGTTGTTCATGATACAGTTAAAGTTACGGCTAATGATGTAAATGGCGATAGTATTTCCTGGAATGGAATAGGCGAGCTTTTTGATAAATCATTAATCACAGATCAAACTGGATCTAATTTCTTATTAAACGAAAATGCAGAATTGGTTCGTGATGATTATTATGACTTACTATTTAGAGTTCAGGATTATCCTCAAAATGGATTGAGTCTATCAGATTATGCATATCAACAACTAACGATCAAGGAGATTGCTCCAGATTTAACATTAAGCCAGGAAAGTGAATCCGTCCTTTTGGAATGGGATGAATCTACTTCGGGAACCATGGAGATATGGAGAAAGGTGGGAAGCTATAGTCCTACAAATTGTGTGGTAAATATTAATAAAACAACTGGATACGAACTCATTGGTGAGATTAGTTCAAATGTGGGCTCATTTACTGACGACATAACTGAACAAGCCTTTGGTGCTCAAATATGCTATCGAATAGCAAGGAAATTATCCTCCGGAGGAGAAACTGCTCTTTCAGAAGAATTGTGTGTCGTGAATGACTCACAATCTCCAGTGATAACCCAACTTTCTGCTACCGAGGATGCTATTCAAATCGCATGGCAATATGAGAATTCCGAAGCTTCGGAGTATGATGTGTTAAGAATTGATGAAGATGAGGAAATGGAATTAATTGGAACTACCCAATCCTTAGGGTTTTCTGATCAAACAGCCGATTTATCAATACCAAATCAATATCAAATTATTGCTAAGACTACTGATGGAAGTGAATTGGGAATGTCAGCTAAAGCCAGCAACGTTTTGTTACAAGTGAATAATGATGTTGAGGGCATGATTACACTTACTTGGGAAGGAGAAACCCCTTGGTCGGTTTATAATCCTGATTTTGTAAATCACGTCGTGTATCGTGGCAATTCATTCGAGGAATTGGTTGAATTGGCTGAAGTAAATGTCTTTGAAAATGGCTTAACATTTCAAGATGAGATTGGAAGACCTGAAAATGGCCAGACTATATGCTATCGTACTTTGACTAATGGAACTTATGGAGAATCTTCCAACATTGTTTTAAACAATTTTAGTAATACAGCTTGCTTTGAATTCGTTTTCACTGATGTAGAAAGTGAACTGTCTAATCACATAATTTATCCCAATCCTTTCACAGAAGGGGTTAGGTTTCAAAGTCTAATAACCAATGCTAATATTCATATTTATTCAACTGATGGAAAGACAGTTCAAGTTTTTGATGATTTTTCAGGTATTCAACTAGATTTGCCTTCCATTCAACCGGGGAACTATATCATGATGCTTCAGGTTGACGGAAAGAGGTTTATTCATCGAATTGTTAAAGACTGAAATCAATTGAATAGAGTAGTAATCACTGGAATGGGGGCAATTACTCCCATTGGTAATGATGTGGGATCATTTTGGCAGAATTTGTTAGCTGGTCAATCAGGAGCTGCACCCATCACAAAATTTGACAGTTCTAATTTCAGAACAAACTTTGCATGCGAAGTAAAAGGATATTCACCACTTGATCACTTCGACAGAAAAGATCTCAGAAAATACGATTTATACACTCAATACGCTTTAGTAACAGCCCGGCAGGCTCTTTTAAATGCTAGTCTTAACCCTGAAAATATCAACCTGGAAAAAGCCGGAGTGATATGGGGGACAGGAAACGGTGGAATCACCACATTGCAAACAGGGATTGAGGAATACGCTCTAAATAAAGACCTTCCAAGATTCAACCCTTATTTCATGCCAATGATCCTGTCCAATATGGCTTCTGGAATAGTGGCAATGGAGCATGGTTTCAAAGGAATAACATATACAGCAGTTTCAGCATGTGCTTCAGCAAACAGCGCTTTTATGGACGCTCTGAATTATATACGCCTCGGCAAAGCAGATGTAATGATTGCTGGTAGCTCAGATGCCCCAATAGTTGATAATGTTGTTGGTGGTTTTAATGCTATGAGAGCCTTATCCAGAAGAAATGATGATCCAACAAAAGCCTCAAGACCATTTGATACAGACAGAGATGGTTTTGTACTTGGCGAGGGTGGGGGAGCCTTTGTTTTTGAATCACTGGAGCATGCACAAAAAAGAGGAGCAAATATTCTTGCAGAAGTTGCTGGCGCTGGAATGGCTTCTGACGCTTACCACCTAACTTCCACTCATCCAGAGGGTGAAGGAGCTGCAAGAGCGATGAAGCAGGCACTGGAAGATGCAAACATGGATGCAACTGAACTTGACTATATAAATGCACATGCTACTTCTACCTCTCAGGGAGACATTAGTGAAAGTAAAGGAATTGCAACAGTGTTTGAAAGCAACGAAAAAGTAAAGATCAGTGCTACGAAATCTATTACAGGTCATTTATTAGGAGCGGCTGGAGCTATCGAAGCTATTGCATGTGTGAAAGCTATTCAGGAAAACAGGATTCCACCTACTATCAATCTTGAGAATTTAGACCCTGAAGTACCGAATGCGGATAAGATTGTATTTCATAATTCAATTGAGCAGGAAGTAAATGTTGCCATGAATAATAACTTTGGTTTCGGAGGACATAATGCGGTTGTGATTTTTAAGAAATACCAGAATTAAGTTCTGTGACACTTTGTCCGAAACTAATTTTAAAACCATTAGGGTCCTCAATATCAAAGTCGCGCATTCCATATTCCCATGTGGTTGGAGGGTTCAATATTTTAATTTGTCTTGAACTGAACTCCTGATATAATTGATCCACATTGTGTGTAAAAATTAGATGGCATTATGATGGCTTGATGGTTTAAAGTCTCCTTCATTTTTAGAGAAGTGGATTTGAACAGCCTCATCTCTTTCAACAACTGCATATCCATTCATTTCGAACTTGAGATTAAATCCAAGTTGGCTAGTGTAGAAATTAACTGAATCTGAAATATTATTTACCGGAAATATTACTGCGAAATGTGAAAGCATATAAAGATTTTAGATGTTTTATAAATCCAGCAGGAGTCCAAAACTGATCACATTGTTTTCCATTTTTAATTCTGGGAATGTCCAATTTTTTGCTGCTACGTATTGGGCTTGAAATTTTACATTTTTTACCCCAAACCTTGCTGTGAAGGCTGCTTCTGAAAGAAGAGAATTTCTATTGTCCATGATATCAATAATATCCTGGTTGTTACCTGCATTTAAGGTTTGAATTTCGCTATAGCCTAATTTGGCCAGACGTGTACTAATTGCCAGATCAACATGTTTTGATGACATTCCTAACTGTGGTTGTATAAACATCTTATTCATCTTCATGCTGCTTGAACTTGTTTGGTCATAATCATTTCTGACTCTTCCACCTCCAAGGCCACCATACACTTCAAATACTATTTTCTCCGAAAGTGGCACAAAGTAGCCTACACCACCTTCAACTATATGTCCTCTTCCCTGGATATCTCCCTCTTCTTCCTTCACAAATTGAGTATTTGCCATCACCGCAAATTTACTAGCAACGGCATATGCTCCTTGAACTTCAACCGCTTCCAAATCATCTCCCGAACTTATTGCCGCAAGAAGTCGGACATCTCCCTTTTCTTTCATCAATGGGACATTCTGAGTATTTGGCATGTAATAGTAACTGGAGCAACCGGATGTTAAGCAGATTGCAACCACCACTGATAGTAAAAGACATATTTTGAGAACAGATAGGATTTTCATAATTGATATTTTTCCTATTGACACTATTAATGTACAATCTTGAAGCTTAATAGTCAAGATTATATTTTTTTGAGGAGGTATGTCAATTGCTAAATATTACTATATTCGTAGGTAGGGAGCGCATTGTATTTTGATCCTGTTTATTCGTAACTAATACATACCTTATGATATCAGCATTTCAGGAAACTAAACTTAGAATGTTCTATAACATCCTTGATTACGATAAAAATGGATTTATCGAAATTGATGATTTTGAAGGGATCGGAGAGAACATTTGTTTGATTTTAGGAATTGATGAGGATGTTCCGGCCTGGCACATGGTCATGGAAGGTTGTAGAAAAGTCTGGACAGATGTTTACGAATATGTTGATACCAACAGAGATGAGAAAGCATCGTTTTACGAGTGGCTCAGATATGCTGATGAAAAGATTGTGAACTGTGATGATGAAGCATACAATAGTTATGTAAACTCCGTTGTAGAGCACATTTTTCAAATGTTTGATCAGGATGAGGATAACTATATTTCACTTAAAGAGTATCTCGATATCTTTATGAGCTTCCGTTTGGAAGTAAGATATTCAGCAAAAGCATTCACTAAGATTGACAAAAACAGTGACGACATGATCAGCAGAGAGGAGTTGAGAGCTGCTGTTTATGATTTCTTTAGAAGTGATGATGTAGCTGCTAAGGGCAACTGGTTATTTGGCTCCTGGGAAGAGCTTTCAATTGATTAATTAAACTTTCTAAACCCTCAACGAAGAGGATTTAGAAAGTACAATTCTTTAACAACACCCTCCACCATCATAGAAGTAAGTTGAATCTGAGATGAAAATATCTTTTCGCCCCAGATCGCCTAGTGCACCCGCAGTTTTATCACAAACTGCTAGAGGCTGGTTTGGCATCAATACATGACCTTTTTCATCATCAAAGTATTCCTCAGATCCGTAGTAGATCGCTGTTTTCCCGGTAAACACACAAGGTCCGTCAGCTGGCATTGGATCTTTGATTGCGCAAACCTCAACACTTTCGATGAAGATGTTTTTGTCAGTATCATAATGCTCAGGATCCAGAATTCTGTAAGGTCTTTTAGCTCTGATCTCAACAGTACCAAATCCGACATCTGTTATCATTTGGATATACTCCTTCAATGGTAAAGAACCACTTAAGCAAAGCGCTCTTAATCTCTCATCATTTTTAAGGTTTTCAGGCATTGGATCTTCCGTGACAGGATCTGAAAGAACCAATCTTCCATGAGGTTTTAATACCCGATACATCTCTTCAAGAGCTTTTTTCAAATCAGCCTTAGTGAATATATTGAATAGACAGTTTTGAGCCGCGACATCCACGCTTTCATTTTCAATTGGCAAATTGAGCGCATCTCCTTTTCTCAAATCCACAAATTCGGATTTAAACCAAGGGTTTAGTTCTTCCGCTTCTTTGAAGTTCTGCTTAGATGCTTCTAACATCTCGTCCACTACATCAAGACCAATTACACCACCAGTTTTGCGACTGAAATATGAGAATTGCAACAATTCCATTCCACCTCCAACACCCACATATAAAATGGATGGGTTATTCACTAAATCTCTTGGATTTACTGTACTGCCACAACCGTAGTTCATCTCCTGCATTCTTTTAGGAATGTCAAGACCTGGGAGTTGCCAGATTGGGGTAGTAGTACAGCATAAGCCTACTTGCGGGTTTTCCGCAGCTTCTTTATATACGTCGTGAGTAGTTTCTAAATAAGTTTCCATTACAATTCCTTTATCAAATGTTTATATAGCTGGATTAGACTTTTTTCAGCCGTTTTAGCAGTGTTAATTATATCTTGAATATCAACAGGGTGTAAGTTATCGGGATCACACTCATCAGTTATTACTGAAACCGCACAACATGGTAGTTCCATCTGATTGGCGACAATTACTTCTGGTACAGTGGACATCCCGACCACATCAGCACCTGCATTTCTAAGGAACCTGTATTCTGCTCTGGTTTCAAGGTTTGGCCCTGCTACAGCCACATAAACACCTTCTCTTAGTGTTATGCTTTCCCTTGCCGCGATATCAATCAATTTAGAATTCAAATTAGCAGAGTAAGGGGCACTCATATCCGTAAAAATTGGCCCAAATTCAGGGATGTTAACTCCTCTCAATGGATTTTCAGGTTGAAGATTGATATGATCGGTAATAAGCATCAAGTCTCCTTTTTGCCAATCCAGATTCATTCCTCCTGCAGCATTACTGATTAGCAATTGCTCCACTCCAAGGAACTTCATTACCCTCACCGGGAAAGTAACTTGTTGCATGGTATAACCTTCGTAGTAGTGGAATCTGCCCTGCATAGCAAGAACTTGCTTTCCGCCAAGCTTGCCATAAATCAGCTTGCCATGATGAAATTCAATTGTAGCAAGTGGGAAATTGGGTATGTCCTTATAATCAATACTGATTTCAACATCGATCTCATTTACAAGATCACCCAGGCCGGTTCCCAGGATTACACCAATTTTAGGTGCGGTTATTCCTTTATCTTTTAGGAAAGCTGTTGTTTCCTTTACTTGTTCTAGCATATTATTAAACCGTGGCGCCCTGACAACTGGAACCAGCTCCAGCTGTGCACCCGAAACAATGTTGGTTAATTACAATTTCTCTTTTGGATAATTTTTCAAGGTCAAAATCACTGATGTGCTTTCCTGCTTGTTGATCCACCGGCAAATTAAGCATTTGATTGAAATCACAATCATACATATAGCCTTGATAATCTATGGAAATTGTATTTCTACACATAACACCTTCAACAGCCATAGGATTAAATGCCTCTACCAGCTTATCCATGTATTCCTCATAATTATCGGTAGCTACCAAATAATCCAGGAATCTGCTGATTGGAAGGTTTGTGATAGTAAATAAACTATTGAACTCTATATCGTAATGATCTTTAAGCTCAGCTTTGAAGTCGCGTTCCAGCATACTTTGTTCAGCAGGTAGAAATGCCCCACTTGGATTGTATACCAAATCGATAGTAAGTCCTGAACCTTCTTTTCCGTAACCAACTGCATTCAGCATTTGAAGTGCTTCTATAGATTTTTGGAAAACCCCTTCACCTCTCTGGCGATCTGTTTTATCAGCATTGTAGAACGGCAAAGAAGAAACAACTCTTACATTATTCTTTTTGAAAAACTCTGGTAGATCATGGTACTTAGGGTTAGCAAGAATGATGGTAAGATTTGACCTTACTATGATTTCTTCTACACCTGCTTTATTTGCTTCTTCCACAAAGTATCTGAAGTCGGGATTCATTTCAGGAGCACCTCCAGTGAGATCAAGTGTTTTGATTTTGGTCTTGCGCATGATATCCAGACATTGATCCATTGTTTCTCTGGTCATGATCTCCTTTCGGTCAGGCCCTGCATCAACATGGCAATGCTTACAAACCTGGTTGCACATGTATCCAACATTGACCTGAAATATTTCAATATTGGTGGGAGTGAGTTTGTTCCAACCAAAATCCTTTATTCTGGATTCAAATGTTGGTAGCTCACCACTTTCAAAAAGTTCTCCATTAAGCACTTCCAATTGCTTGTCGGTGCTGGAAAGGTCATGCTGTCTAGCTTTCAGCGACTTAATCATAATAGGTGTTTCTTCTGTGAATGCAATCCTGAGATTACATAGATAATTTCTTGGCTTTATTCATCATTTGTACTCCATGTACCAATGATGCTCCTCCTCTGATAGCGGCTGAAACGTGTACAGCTTCCATCATTTGCGCCTCAGTACTTCCTTTCGCCAAAGAGTCTTCAGTGTAAGCGTCAATGCAATAAGGGCATTGAACAGCATGAGATACAGCAAGGGCAATTAAAGATTTTTCTCTTGCAGTTAATGCTCCATCTTTAAAAGTTTCACCGTACCAGTCAAAAAATTTCTCCGCTAGCTTAGGCTCGAATTCTTTAATATTTCCAAATTTTTTTAGATCCGCCGGATCGTAGTAAGTTTTCTGCATATTGAATTGTTTGTGATATTCTTAACCACGCTTTGTCAAAAATAAAGCTTATCCCAGGAACTTTCGTTCCATGGGTGGACAGCATTCGTTCTGATTGTCTGTGGTTTTACAATCTACTTAATTTAATTCCAATTGGAAGGATTGCAAATAATCGTTGTTATTAGACACAACTATTACAGGGCCTCTTTTTGTTTGAATTACTTTTAAATCTCTTGCATCTTTATCTGCTATAAAGCCAGTCTTGTGTGCTGGTATTGCAGATGGAGCACTATTTCGAGAGAGTTTCAAGACAACTCCAATTCCGGCATCATATGGTCCTTGTTCAACTTCTGGTTTATAGAAATTACCAACAAGAAGCAGCTCATCTATACCGTCATTCTCAAGATCTATTTTATCGATTCCTTGAATGGGTGAAACCTGAGCTTCATTTGGCAGAGGCCTGATATCGAAAGATGAGCCATTGTTGATCAGTAAGCATGATCTCAATTCATTGACGGAATAATTAGTGGCTTTAGAAAGTGCTTCAGTGCCAAAGATTTCTTCAATAGTTGAATTTGCATACTTTTCATACGAGAAAAAGTCCTTTCTCAATCCTGGTAAAACGGATGTGATAAGTTCCTTTCTTGCTACCGGCCATCTTTTACCATTTATATAATGAGTCATGATGTTTTCAGTCTTGCCGTTGTTGTCAAAGTCAGCTGTGAAGATTTCAACAGGACTAGCCTCAGAGGCTTTGTAGTAGCTATTTAGTCCCATGTTGCCGGCAATTAAATCCATATCCCCATCTTGATCAAAATCGATAGGGTAGAGAATATTCCACCATCCAGAAGTGCTTCTCAATCCAAAACCATCTGTTGATTCCGTCAGTTTTTGACCATCGTTTATAAAGACTTTTATTGGCATCCATTTACCTGCAACGATCAGATCCGGTTTGTTATCTCCATTTAAATCAGTCCAAAGTGAAGTGCTAACCATGCCTAATTGTGGGTTCTCCAACCATGATGATGTAGCATCTGAAAATGATCCTCCGTCATTGATTAATATCTTAGAATCCGGGAACGAAGGGTAATTACCTGGTATCAGGTGACCACCGATAAACAAATCCTGATCGCCATCATTATCGATATCTACATTGGAGACTTCAAAACCACTGAATTCTGTGGATGGAATTGATGACTTACCGAAATTTCCTTTTCCATCGTTTAGGTAAAGTCTATCTTCGAGCATTTTAGGATCAATGAATTCGCTTCCACCGCTTGCTACATACAGATCATTGAATCCATCGCCATTTGCATCAAAAATGGTTGAGCCAATATCCTCAAAATCCTTATCCGCATATAGAAACTTATTATCGTGTTTTGTGAAACTGCCATTGCTATTTTGAAAAAAAACAGCACCTGGAAAACCTGCAGCACCTCCTACAAATAAGTCATCCAGATCGTCACCATTCAAATCTCCTTTAGACATTTTAGGGCCAGAAATAGATTGCATAAATGGAATGAGAGGATCTCTATTGAAGTCATCGAAATTGTTTTCTCTGTGCAGGTAATTCAATTTTTTAACCTCAGTCAGAATCGAGGCATCTTTAGTTCCAGTTGAACTAATAGCTTGATCTATCTTGATTTCAATTATCTGATTTGCTTGTATTTTGCTCACAGAAGAAATATTGCCATCTGGCCAGGTTACACTAATTGAATCTACAGTTTCTGAAAGGCCTAATCCAAAATGAGTCAAATGATCTGAAGAGGAAATAAAACCTCTTGAGTTCTTTACAACCTGCATTTGAACATCATCACCATCATATAGCTTAATGGTAGCCCCAATTCCCTGATAATTTTCTGAGTTACCGTGCAAACTAACTTTTAACCAATTGCCTTTAGAGCTTTCAATACTATTGTTCTTGTAAATAAATGCTTCTTCATTGAGGTTACTCATAATCACTTCCAGGTCTCCATCATTGTCAAGATCTGAAACTACAGTACCAGTAGAAAATGACAAGTCTTCAAATCCCCAGATTTCCGATACATCAGTAAAAGTGAGATCATCATTATTTGAATAGATGTAATTCCTTATTTTTTGAGAAGGCATATGTTTCATCCAGTTTCTGAAATTTGAACCATCTATTGGGTACTTGCCGGTAGTTTTATAAGCCTTGTTAATGGAATCAGTCTTAAACTGAATGTAATCCATATTACTCATGTCACGCATAATGCCATTCGTGATAATCAGATCTTTCGATCCGTTGTTATCTAGGTCCGCAAATATTGAAGACCAGCTCCAGTCTGTTTTGGCTATACCAGCCATCTCCCCAATTTCACTGAATGTGCCATTTCCATTATTAAGTTGAAGTGTGTTCCTCATCAATTGATGACCATAGCCTACTTTTAGCAAGGCATTATATTTTTCCTTAAACATGGATGATCCCAGAGACTTCTGCCTGAAATTATCTTCCGGCATCATGTCCAGCGCAATCATGTCTTCAAAACCATCATTGTTGAAATCAGCAAAGTCATTTCCCATCGTATTTTGACTGGTGTGCTTGAAGTATTGGTTGATACTTTCCGAAAATGTGCCATTACCATTACTTACATATAAGAAATCTGGTTCTATGAAGTCATTTCCCACAAAAATATCCGGCCAACCATCTTGATTGATATCAGTGACACTTGCACTTAGACCGAATGCATGATTGTCAATCCCAATTTCTTTTGCAACTTCTGAGAATGTGTTGTCGCCATTATTTCTGTAGAATTTATCGCGCATGAAGTCATTGTCAGACTTATCAAACCTGGAGATGTTGCCATTCTCATCTTTCTTGAGACGAGTTGTAGTGGCCTTGCTGAAATCATTTGGATGGTTTACCAGGTACATGTCCAGATCATTATCTAAATCGTAATCGAAGAAAATAGCCTGGTTGCTGTAGCCAGTATCATTCAATCCAAAGGAGGCGCCTTTTTCAGTGAAGGTATTGTCCTGGTTGTTGATATATAGGAGATTGGATCTCAACTTTGGATCTGGACTGGCATCACGACAAACATATATATCCAGATAGCCATCGGCATTTAAGTCAACAAGAGTAACTCCAGTTTTAAATCCTTTTGGAGCTTCTACTTTAGCCTGTTTTGTAATGTCTTCAAACTTGAGATTTCCTTTATTCAGGTATAGTTTGTTGCTTCCAGTGTTGCTGCAAAAATACAAATCAGAAAGACCATCATTGTTAATATCCCCTACTGCTACACCGGCTCCATTGTAGATATATCGCCAGGTATAAATGTTTAATTGAGGAGTTTCTTTTAGGTTGTTACTGAAAGATACACCACTTTCATTTCCAGGGATTTTTTGAAAAAGCTTGTTATTAACTACTGGAGTTTCAGGAGTAGAACATCCAAGAAAAAAGACAAGAATCAAGCCTAGGGGATATAATCTCATAAGGATAATTATTAGATCAGCCAATTTAAATATTCTGACAAAAAGATGAGTATCTAAGTAAGGTATTTGCCAATAGTCTTTCCAAATTTCATTCAGAATATTATCTTGTGTAAGATTTAACAATGACTCTGTACTATGAGAAAAATATTTTCGACAGTTGTATTAGGACTTTTTTGCGCTGTTGCTTTTGGTCAACAGAAACCAATTCAATCCATACCATTTGAGGTATTTGGAGATCACATTTTCATCAAAGTGAAGGTTGATGGTTCCGAACCATTGGACTTTATATTTGATACTGGTGATGGATTAACAGTTATTGATACAGATATAGCTGAATCATTAAAACTGGATAGAGATCATGATGTGAAAAGGACAAGTGCTTCCGGTAGTGTGACTGGTGCTTTGATTTTGCATAATGTTTTGGAGATTGGTGAAATGACTGTTAATGATATTGAGGTTTACAGTTTATCATTAAATCACCTTGAGCGATTAATCGGTCGAAATGTAGATGGAATCATTGGATTTGATTTACTAGACAAACATATCGTTCAAATCGATTATGACCGAATGGAGTTCGAAATTTATGATAATGATACATTTGAGTATTCTGGAGATGGAATTGAGTTTGACCTGGAGTTGACCAACTTCATCCCTCACATCAAATGTGCTGTGAAATTGAATAATGGTGAGGTTTTAAAAGGAGAGTACTTTGTGAATACAGGAGCTGGAACAACAGTAGACTTCAACACACCTTTCGTAAACAAGCATGATATCATTGACAAAACAGGAGAGCACTACAGCTACTTAACTGGAGGCCTTGGTAAGGGTGAGACAAAGCACTATGAAGGTAGAGTGGTTGAATTTAAGATCAAAGATGTGAAGTTTGAGAACATGCCGGTTGGGATTAGCCAGGCAAAGCATGGGATTCAACATAGTAAGAAGGTATTCGGAATCATCGGAAACAATGTGTTGAGAAGATTCAATATCATCTTCGATTACAAGAACTATAAGATGTACTGGGAGAAAAATAAATTCATTGATGAAGCATTCCATGTAAATACTACTGGATTTGATGTTCAGATGAGTGAAGATTTAACCAGAGTTTTAGTTCATAAGACTTATGAAATAGGAGTAGCTAAAGAAATAGGTCTGAAAGTAGATGATGAAATCATATCAATTGATGGAACACCTGTTTCAGAAATGAAACTTCCGGATATTAAGAAATTGATTAACAATGAAGGCGGAAACTTCAAAATGAAGATCAAACGTGGAGGAGAAGAAATGGAAGTTGATGTTGAAAGACACGATTTGATATAAAGTTTGACTTCAAACCAAATGAATAAATTGAAGGGCCTGCATTTGCAGGCTTTTCTACTTTTAAGAGAAAATTTGTTGTCAAGCTGACCAAAAAGCCTAAATTTAAGATACTGCTGCCAGCCTTTTTAGGAAAAGTAACGTTTGGATTACATGAAACTTTGTTCAAGAATATTAATAGTTGTTTTATTTTTTGTATCCACCAGCGAATTATTAGCCCAAGGGTGTAGTGATGCTGGATTCTGTACGATGGGTGCGATGAGACCTGCACAGGTTTATAATAAAAAACTGAATTTTAAATTAAGGGCGTTAGCCATTGATTATTATTATGGCAATACTACGCTTAGCCCTGAGATAAATGCTGTTACAGCAGATTTCACATTTGGGCTAAGTGCAAAATCTTCCTTTCAGGTGAAGTTGCCTTATGTATGGGTTTCAGGGAACTTAGGTGAAACTACCGGTTTAGGTGACATTTCGCTAAGTTTTACACGAAATATGTATTCCTCAGAGAATTTCCATATTAACGCCACATTAGGAGCCAAGATTCCAACCGGAAAATCAGATCAGGAGTTTTCTTCTGAGAATGGTAGTGGTGATTTGCCTATGTACTATCAAACAAGTTTGGGAAGCTATGACGCGATTGCGGGAATGTCAATGATTAGCCGTAAATGGATGTTCGCCACTGGAATACAAATTGCCTTAACTGAGAATGAAAATGACTTCCGGTGGGGAGAATGGTCAGGATATCCAAGCCAATCCTACTTGCTTGATCATGCACTGGCAAACAATCTTAAAAGGGGAGTAGATGTTATGTTTAGAGCTGAGAGATCCTTCCTATACTCGAAATTTGATTTTAGAGTAGGCATATTGCCGATTTTCAGAGTAACGAAAGATGAGATTTTGGATGTTGTGCCCGGCTCACCAACAAATGGTGAAAGGATTAAGGTTGATGGTACTACAGGTCTTGCTATGTCAGGAATATTTGGAGCGGCTTATCATTTTAACACAAAGAATTCTCTGAAGCTCACATATGGATTTAAAATAGATCAAAGAGATGTAAACCCAGATCAGCTTACCAGGGACTGGATCACTTCTGTAGCATACGTAATTAGGTTCTGATGAAACGATTATTGGTACTCTTACTGGTTGTGAATACCAGCTTAATTGCTCAAGACAGTTGTTTGCAAATAAAGGCTCTTTTAGATCAGGGAAATGTAGTAGAAGCTGGCAAGCTACTTGATGAAACCAAGGATCTGACTTGTTATCAGCTTGCAGGAGAGGTTTATATGAGAAAAGGACGGTTTGATCTGGCTAATGAATCATTTGAAAAAGCATTAGCACAAGCAAATGTTAATACAGAGGAAGAAGCTGCTAGTTTAAATAGCTTGGGAATCATATCCTGGAACAAAGGTGATTATTTCAAAGCAAACGAATTTATCACCCGAGCACTGAACATCCGACTAAAACTATACGGTGAGAACCACGAAAAGACCGCTGCATCATTTAATGACCTTGGGTTAGTTCTCGGAGCAAGCAATCCATCAGGAGCACTTAAAAATTACACAAAGGCGCTTCAGATCTATGGTGAGATATTTGGAGAGAAAAGCCAAAAATATGCCCAGACCAAGGTAAACATTGGGATCATCTACAGAGGACTTCAGGAATTCAATAAAGCTGAAACCAATTTTCAGGATGCACTAACGATTTGGAAAAAGTTGTTTCCGGAAGGTCATCCAAACGAAGGGTTTATATATACAAACCTAGGTCTTACCTCAAATGCAATTGGAGTATATTCATTAGCTGAATCCTACTACAATCAAGCACTTGAAGTTTACAAAAAGCACTATGGAGAAAAGCACCCAGAAGTGGCTGCTACATACAATTTACTGGGGAATTTAAGAAACCGAGAAGGTGAGTTTGAGGAGGCAATTGGTTTGTACCATAAATCGCTGATTTCTAATTCGAAAACCTTTAATAATACAGATATTGAATTGAACCCTGAGGTTGGAAGTGCTTTCAATGCAACTACCATGTTAACTACATTGTATTTCAAAGCTCAGGCATATGAGGATTGGCATTACAATGTTACTTTAAAATTCAAGGATCTTAAGAATAGCCTTAATGCACTTCAATCATGTGATACGCTGGTTGATCAAATTAGACGCTTACAGTCTAATGAAGCTGATAAACTGCAATTTGGAAGTGTAGCATCACAAGTGTTAGAAAGTGGAGTGAGAGTCTGTTATAGGATGGGAGAGGTGGCTGTAAAGGGTAAGGATGAATACAATGAGCTGGCTTTTTATTTTAATGAAAAAAGTAAGTCGGGTATTTTATTGGATGCAATTTCGGACGCATCTGCCAAGCACTTTGCTGATATTCCAGATCAGCAATTGGAGATGGAAGCTAATATCAAAGATGAAATATCATTTCTTGAAAGGAAACTGGCAGAAGCTCCAGAGGATTCTTTGGCTGGAAAGTATAGACAAGAGTTGTTTGAATGGAGAAGTACATATGAGGATTTTGTATCTCAATTGGAGCAGAACTACCCTCAATATTTCAATTTGAAGTATAATAACTCCATCCCAAGTATAAAAGATCTTCAAAGCACATTGGATGATGAGACTATGTTGATCAGTTATTTTTTGGAAGAGAAGCTGAAAAGACTGTACTCGTTTCAAATAACGAGTAAGAAATTTGACATTAAGAATGTACCCCAAGGAGAGGACTTTCAGAAGAATGTCAATGGTATGAGAAATGGTATTTATTATCAGGCGTCAGGAATCTACTTACAAACAGCGAAGACTTTAGGGAAACAATTAATTCCATCTCAAATCCCTTCTAACATTACTAAAATAATAATCATCCCGGTGGGAAGATTAGGTGCCATACCTTTTGAAGCATTAATCCGTGATAAGTATAAAAGTAAGAGTGTTGATTTCACTCAAATACCATTTGTAGGTAAAAATTATTCATTTAGCTATGAGTATGCAGCAGCACTTTATTATCAGGAATCCACAATTGGACAAAAGGCAAGTAAAGGGAACCTGGCCTTACTTTGCGCTCCAGTGGAATTTGAGGATCTTCCAAGGCTTCCAGGTACGGAAAAGGAAATTAATGAGCTTAAATCAATACTTCAGAAGTCTTCAATCAACTCCAATGTTTATACAATGGCAGATGCCAGTGAATCTTCCATTAAATCCACCGACCTTGAGCAATACAAGTATCTGCATTTTGCTACTCACGGAATTGTTGATGAAGTAAACCCTGAATTAAGCAGAATTTACTTGGCAGCAGAAGATGGGGAAGAAGACGGTAGCTTGTTTTCTGGGGAGATTTATAATATTCAATTGTCAGCTGATCTTGTCACTTTGTCAGCGTGTGAAACAGGTTTAGGTAAGGTGACAAAGGGAGAAGGTATTATAGGGCTATCAAGGGCCTTAATTTACGCAGGAGCCAAGAACATCATTGTCTCATTGTGGAAGGTCTCCGATAACTCAACAGCGGAACTGATGATAGATTTCTATGATAGGATAGATGGATCTCAGTTTAGTGGATCATTGAGGGAAGCAAAACTCGAATTAATGAAAGATCCACAATATGCCGATCCATATTATTGGGCTCCCTTTATTTTAATTGGAAAGTAATTAAATAGACTTTAGAACTAATTCGCAAGCCTTTTCTATTTCCTGTTTTGTGATGGTGAGTGGAGGAGCAATACGCATTGAATTATTGCAGAATAGAAACCAGTCTGTAAGAACTCCATTTTCCAAAGCTCTGTCAATAATTGGCTTTAAAGTGTCATAATCCTCGAATTCTATCGCCATCATTAATCCAATACTTCTGATGGATTTGATTTTTGGATGGACCAATAAGGATTTGAATAACTCAGCTTTTCCCTGAACTTGAACAATCAGATTTTCTTCCTGAATCACCTTAATGGTCGCATTTGCTGCAGCCGAACTTACCGGGTGACCACCGAAAGTTGTAATGTGACCTAAAATCGGATTTTCTTTTAAGCAGCTCATGATTTCCTGAGAGCTAATGAATGCACCAATTGGCATTCCTCCACCCAATCCTTTTGCTGAAAGAAGAATGTCTGGCTCAATTCCATAATGCTCAAAAGCCCAGAGCTTTCCTGTTCTTCCAAAACCACATTGAATTTCATCCAGAATAAGTAGAGTTCCTGTTTCATTACACTTTTTTCGAAGTGCCTGAAAGTATTCAGTAGTCGTTTGAACAACACCTGCTTCGCCTTGAACTGTTTCAATTATTACTGCGGCAAAACTATCGTCGATCAAATCTACATCTGATATGTCACCATAATTGAAATGATGAATTCCTGGAAGTAAGGGCCGGAAGTTTCTTTTGAATTCTTCATCACCAGTTACAGACAATGCACCATGGGAAGAGCCATGATACGCATTGTGGCAACTCATTATTTTGGACCTGCCTGTGTATCTCTTAGCTAGTTTTAATGCTCCTTCGACTGCTTCACTTCCTGAATTCAGTAAGTAAACGGCATTAAGTTTTTCTGGAAGGGTATCTACGAGTGATTTGGCCAGGGAAACTTGAGGTGATTGTACAAACTCCCCATAAACCATAAGGTGCAAATATTTATCCAGTTGGTCCTGGATAGCTTGCATCACTTTTGGGTGCCGGTGACCAACATTACTTACACCAATTCCTGAAATTAAATCAAGGTATGGTTTACCGTCATGGTCATACATGAAAACACCTTCAGCTCTCTCTATTTCCAACATTAAAGGCGTGCTGGAAGTTTGGGCCATATGGTCTAGAAAGAGCTGACGGTTTGTAGTCATTTCTTAAGACTTTCTTTGAATTGCTTTTTGAGCAGCGTCAACAATACTCTCAGCACTCAATCCATACTTGTCTAACAATTGATCTGGAGTACCACTTTCTCCAAATGAATCATTAACAGCTACAAATTCTTGAGGAGACGGTATGTTTTGAGCTAATACTCTGGAAACACTTTCTCCTAATCCACCATTATACTGATGCTCTTCAGCGGTAACAACACATCCCGTTTTCTTCACTGAATCAATGATTGCCTGAGCATCCAGAGGCTTAATGGTGTGCATATTGATAACTTCAGCAGAAATTCCTTTTTCAGAAAGAATAGCTTCAGCTTCTACAGCTTTCCAAACCATGTGACCAGTTGCAATAATAGTTACATCAGCACCTTCAATTAGTTTGTCAGCTTTACCGATTACAAATTCAGCATTTGGATCAGTGAAAATTGGCCATTTTGGTCTTCCAAATCTTAAATAAACCGGTCCTTCATGGTCGGCAATTGCCATGGTTGCCAGTTTTGTTTGATTGTAGTCACATGGAACGATTACAGACATATGAGGCAACATTTTCATCATTCCAATGTCTTCAAGAATTTGGTGAGTCGCACCATCTTCTCCAAGAGTAAGCCCAGCATGAGAAGCACATATCTTTACGTTTTTACCAGAATAAGCAATCGACTGTCTTATTTGGTCATAAACTCTACCTGTAGAGAAATTGGCAAATGTACCAGTAAATGGAATTTTACCTCCAACCGTCATACCTGCAGCCAGACCCATCATGTTAGCTTCTGCGATTCCTACTTGAAAAAATCTTTCAGGAAAAGCGTTTTTGAAATCTCCCATTTTTAATGAACCCGTTAAATCGGCACATAGTCCAACTACATTGTCATTCTTTTGAGCTGCTTCCAGTAATCCTGCACCAAATCCTGATCTGGTATCTTTTTTCTCGGTAAAAGTTAGTTTTGTATTCATTGCCTCGTTCAATTTAGCCGCAATCTAATGATTATCGGTTTACATTAATAGTTTGTGTGGACCCTGAGGTCACTGTAAATTCTTTTATTTTCGTGTATTTACTTCCTTTTGCAAAGTCTGCCCGGTAGACTAATTTATATTTTCCTGGTTGCATTGCAGTAGTCCATTGTGTCGTGGAATATGGGAAATTGTATACCCATTCCTGCTCTGTATTGTTCCACCTGTACAAACTTCCAAATCCCTTGGCACCCAGAATGAAGTTTACGACTCCTGGTTTGGCTAGTGTAACAGTGTTTGTCTCACCAGCTGAAATCTGATAACCCTTAATTATAGTTTTGGGCATAGTGAAAATTTCAAGATCATATGTGCCTGCAAGGTATTGATACGATTCCCGGAACTCCTGTTTGTTGAGTATTTCAGCTCCATTATTCCTTCTTACAACTACTGGTATTTTTCTTCCATACTCAGAATAACCCGGCATGGTTAAGCTTAAGGTTCCTTGTGGGATTTTAATTGGGATTACGTTGTGCTTTCCTGGATTGATCTTTACATTTTTCAAAGTAACTGGTGGAACCGAGTAAACGGTAAGATCATAATCCAAAATAGCATCTATTTCCACTGAATCAGGTCTGCCTGCTCGGTCCCTGTAGTGTACAAAATCGTATGCGGATTCTCCTGTTGTCCTGTTTGTGAAACTTACATTCAGGTCTTTCACTACTTTATTATTCCTGTGATCCAGGAGTTCAACACTGACGGTAGTTTTATCAAGAGTTTGACGTATGGCTTCATCCAAAGATTCTCTGAATTCCTGAACATCTGTAACATCAAAAAACCTACCAAGGCAGCCGAAGCTATCGGTGTAGGACTCATTTAACCCTAGTCCAATTACGAAAGGCTTCAAAAAGATATTTTTCTTTTGTAGAGCAAGCGAAACAGCACATGGGTCACCATCGCAAGATTCCAGACCATCTGTAATGATGATAATTACATTTCTTATCTTCTTATCAGCGGTTGGAAAATCATTTGCTGCTTGTTCTAGTGAATATGCAATTGGCGTTGTTCCTTTTGGCTGAATAGTTCGAAGCTTCAGTACAAGGTCCTGATGATTGTTGGCCCTGAATCCTATTTCCAATTTTGAATCAGTACACACCTGCAGTCTACGATCATGCTGATGACCGTAAACTCTAAGTGCTAATTCAAGATTTTTATTGACTTTGAGAGAATCGATCAGGTCGCCTAGAAGAGTTTTTGCAACATCAATTTTAAGACGACCATCATTCCAGGTTCCAAGCATACTTCCAGAGCCATCCAGAAGAAATAGTATTCTTGTTTTTTCTGGTGGTTTCTGTTCGTATCGTTGAGCAAACAGTGGAGCTGTCAGCATACAACTTAAGATCAATATGTAGAGCCTGCGGGTCAAAAAACTGTAATTACTGATTCAGTAACGATCAATCTGGTACTAATAGTCTCCTAGCGTCTCTTCTAACTGACCTAGAGCGGATTCTAATTGCTCATCGTTTGGAGCAATTCCATGCCATTTATGAGTACCTGCCATAAAGTCAACACCGTGACCCATTTCAGTTTCCATTAGGATCATAATAGGCTTATTCTTTTTAGCTTCTGATTTAGCGTTTTCTAAGGTGTGAATCAATTGAGCCATATCATTACCATTACATTCCATCACATGCCAGCCAAATGATTCCCATTTGGTTTTTAGATTCAATAATGAATTTACCTCATCAACAGGTCCGTCAATTTGTTGCCCGTTGTAATCAATTGCTGCAATTAGATTATCAACCTTGTTATGAGCTGCATACATTGCTGCTTCCCAAACCTGACCTTCTTGTTGCTCACCGTCACCCATTAATGTATAAACGAAACTTGAGTCACCGTTTAATTTCTTTGTTTGAGCTGCACCAATAGCTACAGATAGTCCTTGTCCCAATGAGCCTGAAGCAACTCTAATACCAGGTAGACCTTCCTCAGTTGCAGGGTGTCCCTGAAGTCTGCTGTCTAGTTTTCTGAATGTAGCGAGTTCAGATACTTCGAAGTATCCGCTTCTTGCAAGAACGCTGTACCAAACAGGGGAAATGTGACCATTCGATAGGAAAAATAGGTCTTCATTTTTACCATCCATATCAAACCCTTCATTTTTCTCCATTAAGTAGAAGTACAATGCCACAAAAAATTCAGTACATCCAAGTGATCCCCCCGGGTGTCCGGATTGACAAGCGTGTACCATTCTCACAATGTCTCTTCTTACTTGTGAGGCGATTTTCTTAAGTTGCTCTATGTCAGGCTGATTTCCCATTACGATTATCTGTTTAATTGATTCCCGCGAATTTATGAAGAATGTTTTGCTATCTGAAGAAATTAATTAATTGTTTGATAACAACGATAGGCTCAGATTCCTGGAAATAGAAAAACCAACTCTTTTGCGAGCTGGTTCCTCAAAATAAATATGCTTTTATGATCTTAAGCTGTAATCTGAGCTGTATGGTCTTTTGTTTTTACTTTTTGAATGATTTCAGAGATCACTCCATTTTCGTCAATCACAAAGGTAGTTCTTAGAGTCCCCATGTATTTCTTTCCATACATCGATTTTTCTCCCCAGGTTCCAAAGAGATTGTGAACTTCTTTCTCTGTATCAGCAAGCAGACTGAAAGGAAGGCTTTGTTTTTCAATGAACTTTTTGTGAGAAGCTGAGCTGTCAGTACTAACACCAAGCACGGCATAGCCTTGTTCCAATAGTGAATTGTAATTGTCTCTCAGGTTGCATGCTTGTGCGGTACAACCAGGAGTATTGTCTTTGGGATAGAAATATAAAACAAGTTTTTTCCCTGCAAAGTCTGATAGTTTGACGCTGTTGCCATCTTCATCAACCCCTTCAAATTGGGGAGCAGGATCACCTACGTTTAAATTCATATTCTTATTCGATTTTAGTTTGGAAATATTTAAGGTTGCCGGTATTATCTTCAACCTCTAGAATAAACTCTCCTTGCAAGGGAATGTTTGGATCAAATGGGTCAAGACTGAGATTTCCGTATTTAGCATCCAATCTCAACATTATCCATTTTCCATTCAGTTCCGCCCGATAGGATTTGATACCGGACTGATCATCTGTAATCTTGATTCTAATTTGATCTCTCGAAAGTTTTGAAACTTTGATTTTAGGAGGAATAGTATCACTGGCAATAGTGTATTTTACAAAGTCCCTTGTTCTGAAGGTTATTTCATCATCATTGTTCCATTCACCCCCAATGTAATTCAGTCCTTTTCTGCCAACCGCATAAACTCTGTCATACACTTTGTTGTACTCCTTGTTTGGTTTCAAAGTCACAGAAACAAATCGTCTAATAGCATCTTCTCTATTTTGGAACTCAAAAATTTCCCGACTTAAACTACTATCATAGGAGTAGTTGTATCTTAGGTATAAAGTATCAAACAAAGAAGTCTTTGGGAAAAGTAAGTTCGCGGTGTGATTGTAAAAACTCGTTTCCTGATTGGGATAAATTGCCTGGACAAAATTGGGTATTGCCGTGTAATCACACATATCAACCGAATCAATAAGACCATTTCTCAAATCCCAGAGGAAGGTAGCTTTGCCACCTGCTATATAGGTCGGGTTTAATGAGTACCTCAAGTTATTCGCATAGAAATCTAAAGTTCTGGAAGTGTCTTCCACACTTACTGCCATCATATTCTCATTGATGATCCAGTCGTTTTTGTGCTTTTTGAATGGTTTAGACTGTTTACTATTCACAAATGTTTTGAACCATGTTGCATTTCCGCAAGGGTCTGTGAGCTCCACAGATACAATGTATTTTAGAGTATCCTGAAAATCGAAATATCCATTGTTTTGAGCACTGTAAAAAGGTAGTGAATTGCCATCATCAACATATAGCTTATTAAATCGTTTGCCACCTCTAGCCCTTACTTTGTAATTGGTGTGAACCATTATATCTCTCATTTTTCCATAAGGGATCTTTCTGATTTCCTGTTGAAAAATGGTCTCACCATTAATTTTTAGATCTACATCCGGGATGCCATATGTATTTCTGGTTCCATTCATTTTATCATAAGCATAGACCTCAATTCCAATCTTGCCACTTAAGTGCACAGCATCATCTAGAATAAAATTGCCGCTGATATTTTTTACATCGAATTCATATCTTCCAACTTTCCCGTTGATTTTAGCTGTGGGTGATTTTGAGATGAAAGCTATTTTGGAGATCACTGGGGCCACATTATCCTTCAATTCTGGAAACCCAAATTTTAATGGGTCCATTACCAAATGATTCTTATCCCGAATTTCGTAGTGCAAATGAGGACCTCTACTGGAACCGCTATTGCCTGATAAAGCAATTACATCTCCTTTTTTAACTTTGAATTCATTCTTACCAGGGTAGAGATCAACAGTAAAGGATTCTTTTTCATATTGATGCTTAAGCACATACCTGTGAATGGGATCAGAGAATTCTTTCAAATGAGCATATACTGTTGTGGTTCCATTTGGATGCTGAATGTATACTGCATTTCCATAACCACCAAGAGTTACTTTTACCCGACTTACATAACCATCAGCTGATGCGTGTACTTTTAATCCGGTAACACCACTTGTTTTGATATCAATCCCTCCATGGAAATGAGTGCCTCTTAATTCACCCATGTTGCCGGAGAGGTAGTTTATTTCTCCAGGTCTAATTGGGAACAGATAGTACCCAGGAGGCACTTCATATTGCCCAAATGCCAAAAAACAATTGAATACTAAAAGAAAGAATAGTAGTGGCTTACTTAACTTCAAAATCTAACATTTTCTGATCTTCAATATATCCTTCCAGACGGTCACCAATATTAACTGCAGATACACCTTCCGGAGTTCCTGTAAATATCAAGTCACCAGTTTTTAGCAAAATAAATTTTGAGATGTATGAAATTATATCACCATATTTAAAAAGCATGTTTTGAGTATTTCCATGTTGCCTTTCTTCTCCATTAACCTGGAGTTTAAAATTGATGTTTTCCTTATTTTCTATTTCCTCTGCTTTTATAAATTTAGAAACCGGAGCGGAACCATTAAATCCTTTGGCAAGATCCCAAGGAAGACCTTTACTCTTAGCTTTAGATTGTAAATCCCTTGCAGTAAAATCAACACCTAAACCAATTTGATCGAAGTATTTATGAGCAAATTGAGGTTCAATATTTTTACCCTCTCTGGAAATTCGAAGCACCAATTCCACCTCATGATGAATATCTTTCGAGAAACCCGGATAATAAAATGGGTCATTATTTTTCAAAAGTGCGGTATCAGGTTTTAGGAAGATTACGGGTTCTGTTGGAACTTCATTTCCCAATTCCTTGGCGTGTGCTACATAATTGCGGCCTATGCAGATTATTTTCATCCAATCGTCAATCTAAGTCGTTTTGCTTCTCAAAAGTATTTGTAAAATGCTGGAATTAATAAAAATAAATCTGGATTTATCATGTTTATGTTGAGAAATGTGTTTTTTCAAAACGATATTGCTGAAAAGATTGTTTTGATTGAAAAATTTATTAAAATTCAACTCACACTAATTGACAGAAACGATAATGAGACGTCTATACGCAATATTAATGTTTGCCCTTACAGTTTTTCTTTATGAATGCGCTACAGTGGCAGGTACCGGAAGAAAACAATTAAATCTTGTTTCTAATTCGGAACTGTTTCCGATGAGCTTTGATCAATACACTCAGGTGATGAGGGAGAGTAAGCTTTCGTCCAACACCGAGCAATCGGCAATGATCAAGAGGGTTGGAGCAAGAATTCAAAAATCGGTTGAAAAGTATTTTGCGGATAATAATTTATCTAAGGAGTTAGACGGGTACAAGTGGGAATATAATTTGATTGAAGATAATACTGTCAATGCTTGGTGTATGCCTGGCGGTAAGGTTGCGTTTTACACTGGTATTATGCCAATCTGTAAGGATGAAGCCGGAGTTGCTGTGGTTATGGGGCATGAAATTTCACATGCTGTGGCTAATCATGGAAGAGAAAGAATGAGTCAGGCTGTATTGGCCCAGTTTGGACTTGCAACATTGTCTGGTGCTCTCGGACAAAACCCAACCTTGACAAACAAAATGATTCTACAGGCATCTGGTATTGGTACTGACCTTGGGTTAAAGGCGTTCTCAAGAAAGAATGAATCTGAAGCGGACGAACTTGGATTAATATTTATGTCAATGGCGGGATATCACCCTAATGAAGCTCCGAAGTTTTGGGAAAGAATGGCAGCAAATTCCAATGGTGCACCACCAGAGTTTTTATCGACTCACCCTTCTCATGATACCAGAATAAGTGATTTGAAAAAGCTTATTCCAAAGGCAATGACATACTACAATAAAGCGAAGTAGGATACTGCACCTATTAAAATTTTCGAATTATATAGCTGAATTCTCAGCTTCAGGGATATTTTTGTCCCAGATTTTTTTAAATGGATATTCAAGCTTACATCACAATTGGTATCATTTTAGGTGCCATAATTCTTTTTGTCACAGAGATAGTTACTATAGATTTAGTGGCAATTCTGATCATGGTTTCACTCATGATCTTTGGAATCATATCACCTGAAGAAGGTGTAGCAGGGTTTAGTAATTCAGCCACTATCACGGTTGCCTTTATGTTTGTATTGAGTGCGGCCCTGCTTAAAACTGGTGCTTTACAACATTTAACATATAGCTTATCAAAGACTTTTAAGAAGAATTTTAAGCTTGGCATGGGACTAATGATTGGTCTCATTGCTTTAATAAGCGCCTTTGTTAATAATACTCCGGTAGTTGCAGTATTTATTCCAGTAGTCATTCAAATTGGTTACTCCTCAGGAATCAGTCCTGCGAAAATGCTTATCCCTCTTTCATTTGCTTCAATATTTGGAGGCTCATGTACTTTAATCGGTAGCTCAACTAATATTCTTGTACATGGAATTGCCCAACGAGAAGGTCTTGAAGGCTTTGGAATGTTTCAGCTTGCTCCATTGGGATTGGTTTTGGTTACAATTGGGATTATTTATTTGGTGGTAATTGGGATTCGGTTATTACCAAATAGAAAACCTCAGGAGTTAAGCGAAAAGTTTGGAACTCGAGACTATCTGATGGAGATTGAGTTAACGGAGGAGGATTCATCAATTGGTAAAATGATTATGAACTCGGACCTGGTTCAGGAATTAAGCATGGATATCATTGAAATTCGTCGAGGTAAAAACATTTTCAACCTACCTCAGGGTGACTTTGTATTGAGGCCCTATGATGTCCTTAAAATCAGATGTGACCGGGAAAACATTAAGTTGCTCAAAGATAGGGTGAAACTACTTGCTGGTTCACCCATGAAAATTGCTGGTGATAATTTGAAGGGACGAAATTCCACACTTGTAGAATTAGTAATTACATCAAATTCTGAATTTGAGAGCAAAACTTTGAAGGAAGTTGATTTCCGTAGAAGGTTTAGATCTGTTCCATTGGCCATTAGACATAGGGAAGAAATTGTTCACAATAATCTTTATGATACTCGCATTAAAGCAGGGGATGTTATTTTAGCGGAAACTAAAAATCACTTCTTAAACGAGCTTAGAAAGATGGATGGTCAAAGAAGAAATCCATTTTTCATACTGTCTGAGGATTTGCTTGTAGACTTCAAGAAGAAGAGATTTTATCTGGTAGCAAGTGTCATAATTGCTATGGTTGTGCTCGCTGCATTAAATATTCTGCCAATAATGGTGGGAGCCATTTCTGCAGTAGCAGTTTTGGTTCTTACTAAGACAATGTCCATGAAGAATGTGTATGAAGCCATAAACTGGAAAATTATATTCTTACTGGCGGGTGCACTAACTCTTGGTACTGCTATGAAAAATACTGGGCTGGATGTCACAATTGCCGGCTTATTGATTGATAATTTAGGGGTTTGGGGACCGGTAGCAATATTATCTGGACTATATATTACAACCTCATGGCTTACGGAACTAATGTCCAATAATGCCACCGCTGCACTCCTCGCACCTATAGCAATCCAAACTGCAGAAGCGATGAACTTAAGTCCAGTTCCGTTTTTAATCGCCATTACCTTTGCAGCCTCAGCAAGTTTTATGACTCCTGTTGGATATCAAACAAATACAATGGTATATAGCGCTGGTAACTACAAGTTTTTGGATTTTGTAAAAGTTGGTTTCTTATTAAATATAATTTTTTGGCTAACGGCTACTTTTCTTATTCCAAGGATTTATCCTTTCTAAGATTTCTTATTTCGGTTGAGCAAAATCACCATAAATCGGACTAACTGAACCGGTAGAATCAGCATCACCAAAATCATAGCAAAGATCCAAAAGAAATTTTCCAAATGACTAATCAAATTAACACCTCTGAATTTTAAGGCCCAGAGAAAAATAGTAATGACCATAGAAGCCACTATAGAGGTGATGTAGAACAAGAAGGTTTTGCCCTTCATTGTGAATTGGTATAATGTAAGAAGAAGGAGGAATAGGGGAATTCCAAAGAAGACATACCCCAGTAAGTCCCGAATAGTTAAACCTCCCCAAAGATCAATAGGGTTTCCATCCAGTCGGATAACAAAGATGATCCCGACTATCGAAACAAAGAATAAAAGAAAAAGCTGAGCTAGTCGTTTAGACAAATTTTTGAAGATTAAAGAAATTGCAAATCGAAAGTCATCTCTTCGCTATTCCTTTTCACCGTGACCTCAGTGGTCATGCCAGATTCAAATTTAGAGAGTGCTTTCATGTACGTCATCATATCTATAACGTCAAACTCTCCCAGTTTGATTACAACATCTCCTTTTTTTAATCCAGCATTTGCTGCAGGCTTTTCGGGGCTCACACCATCTATTCTCATTCCCTCGCCATCAAATAAGTAATCTGGCACAACTCCAAGTGTAACTTTAAATCTTGGTGTATCAGAAGATTCATCTTTAGTTTTGGTGAATGCCAACTTTTCTTGCGAATCAAGTGACACACAAATTCGATAAAGTAATTCGGTTAGCTTTTCCATGCCTTCATAATTTAGCTTTTCTGCATCATCTCCAGGTTTATGGTAATCATCATGCTGCCCTGTGAATAAATGCAGCACCGGAATATCCTGAAGATAAAAAGAGGTGTGATCCGAAGGTCCAACTCCAGATGCCTTCATTGTTAGAGGAATGGAGTCAAGGTTTTGATTATTTAATAAATCAGGCCAAACAGGGGAGGTGCCAGTTCCATGAATCGCCAGAGCTTTAGTTTCATCTAGTCTTCCCACCATATCCAGGTTAATCATAGCAGTAACTTTAGATAAATCGATTGTTGGGTTTTTTACGAAGTAATTTGATCCCCATAATCCCTTTTCCTCGCCGGAGAAAGCAATTATGACAATGTCCTTATTTAAATTTTGAGTTTTTAATAAGCGAGCAGTTTCAATCATGACTGCAACCCCACTGGCATTGTCATCAGCACCATTATGAATAGCAGTGTCTCCTCTATGTAAGGAGCCAAAGCCACCAATCCCTAAGTGATCGTAGTGAGCTCCTATAATGATCATATCATCTCCAGGATTGTCAATTTTTCCAACCACATTAATTCCTTCAATAGATAAAGAGTCACCCCCCTGGCCAATCTTTGGTTTCTCATGAGGATTCATTGAAGGTGTCACTTCAAACTTTTGGAAAAATTCTTCGCTTCCAGCAGTGTTGAGTCCTATTTCAAGATATTCGTTCTTAATGTATTCAGCTGCAAGCTTTTCTCCTTCAGTTCCAATTTCTCTACCCATCAATTCATCAGAGGCCAGATACAACACAGATTCCTTTAGGTTTTCTAGGGTGCTTGCAGGCTTTTCAGTTTCCATTTTGCAAGCAGCCAGATAGACGATGCAAATCGTAAGGATAAGATTGGTTTTTTTCATTTTGATTTAATGTCAAAAATTATGGTAATTTCACAGCAGGAACTCCAATTTAATCCAAATCAATCCCATGGAAAAATATTTAGTAATACTAGCCGCAATAATTTTCTCTTGCACGCCTCAACAACAGAAGAAAGTTGAAAATGAAGAAGCTATTTCATCTGAAAAAAATGAATTGATTCAGGAAGGGGAAGGTCATTTTAGTAATTTGAAGCAACTGACTTTTGGTGGTGATAATGCTGAGGCCTACTGGAGTTTCGACAACTCCAAACTTGTATTTCAATCCAATGCAGCAAAGTGGGGAGTGGAATGTGATCAGATTTTTGTGACTGATGCATTCAATGATGATTTGGCTAATAATCAACCGAAAATGATCTCAACTGGAATGGGTAGAACTACATGTTCATATTTTATGCCAGGTGATACTTCAGTGGTTTATGCATCTACACATCTTGGCAATGAAAGCTGTCCGCCAGTTCCGGAAAGAAGAGAGGACGGTAAATATGTATGGCCGATCTACAGCGACTTTGACATTTTTGTAACTGACCTTAATGGAAACATACTGAAGCAACTCACAAATACGCCAGGTTATGATGCCGAAGCGACTGTGTCTCCAAATGGAGATAAAATAGTATTTACTTCCATGAGATCGGGTGATTTGGAGTTGTACACGATGAATATTGATGGATCTGATGTAGTTCAAATTACAGATGAATTAGGATATGATGGAGGAGCATTCTTTTCTCCTGATGGATCAAAATTGATTTTCAGATCTTCCAGGCCAAAGACTGATGAGGAGATTAAGATATATAAAGACTTGTTGTCGGAAGGATTGGTGATGCCTACTGATATGGAATTGTATATTTGTAACGCAGATGGTTCCGGCTTAAGACAATTAACCAATCTGGGTAAATCCAACTGGTGCCCTTTCTTTCATCCATCTGGAGAGAAAGTTGTTTTTTCATCCAATCATGAGACTGAAAGAGGATTTCCGTTCAATTTGTATATGATCAATATTGATGGAACAGGATTGGAGCAGATATCGCATGACAATACCTTCGATGCATTTCCAATGTTTTCACCTGATGGTAAATATTTGGTTTTTAGTAGCAATAGGAATAATGGTGGTACCAGAGATACGAATCTCTTTATTACTGAGTGGAAAGACTAGATGAACATTCCATCAAAGCCCACAAATGGATTGTTTGGGGATCTTAAAACTTATGTCAAGGATCCTCTTGAATTCCTTGAAATAAATTCTGAACAATTCGGGGATATCTTCAGATTTCGGGTAGCTCATCGTCATTTGATATTTGTTAATGATGCAAAGTATGTTGAGCATATTCTTCAAGCAAATAATCGCAATTACAAAAAGAGTCTGGCTTACAGAAAGCTAGAATTGTTACTTGGGAATGGATTGTTTAACACTGATGGTGATTTTTGGAGGAAGCAGAGAAGACTGGCTCAACCTGCATTTCACAGAGAAAAAATTGCTGGATACGCTGATATCATGATAGCTCATACGGATGAAATGATATCCAAATTGCAAAATCAGGATCACATAGAGCTTAGTACGGCATTTACTCATCTCACTCTTAAAATAATATCAGAGGCACTTCTTGGAATAAACCTTCAGGAACAGGGAAGCGCTATTGAAGAGCATCTGCCTGGTGCTCTAAAATTCATGATTCGAAGAATTACTTCTGCTATTAATGCACCATTATGGTTTCCAACTGAGACTAATAAATCCTTCAAAGCCTCGAGGGACGTAATGGACAAATTGATAAGAGATTTAATTCAGTCTAAAAGGGAAAAAGGACCAGGAAACGATTTGTTGTCAGAGCTAATGACAGCTGAAGATGCTGAAACTGGTGAGAAAATGACCGATCAGCAACTTAGAGATGAGATGCTTACTTTCTTTTTGGCGGGACATGAAACAACAGCGATATCTCTGTTTTGGCTCACTTCTTTGATTTTGACCAATGGTGAAGTTGAAAAGGCATTTCGAGCATCAATCGCCAATATTCCACATGATTTTAACTTGGAGGATATCTCTGATACCCCTTACGTGGATGCAGTCATTAAAGAAGCCATGAGACTGATTGCTCCTGTATGGGTGATTAGCAGAGAAGCTATTGATTTCGATCTGCTTGGAGAATATGATATCAAAAAAGGAGACAGCATTATTTTTAGTCCATATCTGATTCATCGACACCAAAATTATTGGGAGAACCCAAAAGAATTCGATCCTTCCAGATTTATGGATGGTAAATCATTAAATCACAAATTTTCTTATTTCCCGTTTGGAGGTGGTCCGAGACTATGTATAGGTAATAACTTTGCGATATTGGAAATTAAAGTTGCCATCATAAAACTGTTCCAGGCATTTAAATTTGATTCAGACGATATCAAGATGCCGGAGTATGATTGCTCATTGACCTTGAGACCGGCCAATGAGCTAAAAGTTAGGTTGGTAAAAAATTAGGCTTTTTCCGAGAAGACTACCAACTCATCTTCCTCTTCTTCATTTTCGATTTCTTTTGGAAGATTAATACTGATACCATTTTCTAATGGAGTGTCATCATACTCTCCAAATTCAAAGAAATCAATAGCATCTTTAAGTGCCTTGGAATATTCATTTAATGTAGCAGAACTATTCGCTACCTCATCGGCAACTCTGCTGTTTTTCTGTACTGTTATATTCAGACTTTGAATAGCCTCATTTATTTGCCCTGCACCAATTGACTGTTCAATAGAAGCGGCAGTAATATTTCTGACTAATTCCGCATTCCTCTCAATTTCAGGAACAACGCTTTTCAATAAGTCTCCTGACATTTGTGCTCTGTCAAGACCATTGATTGATACTTCATCAATTTCTGTAGCTGCAGCCTGACTTCTCTCAGCAAGTTTTCTAATTTCAGCAGCAACCACGGCAAAACCTCTACCATGATCACCTGCTCTCGCTGCTTCCACTGCAGCATTCAACGCAAGCAAGTTTGTCTGACGCGCTATTTCACCAATGATTGAAATTTTATTTGTAATAGTCTTCATGGATTCCACAGTCTCTGAAACCACATGATTACCTTCATTGATGCTCTCAACTGCTTTCACTGCGATGCTTTCTGTCTCCTTGGAGTTTCGGTTATTCATCTCAATATTAGCAGACATTTGTTCCATACTAGCAGAAACCTCCTCAGCAGAGGTAGCTTGATTATTTGCTCCTCCTGATAAACTTTGAGAGACCTGATTTAGATCTTCACTTCTTTCTGTTACCAAGGCAGCAGTTTTTGAAACCTGAGATAGTGTGCCCTGGAGTTTGACTATCATCTCTTTAATGTTTCTTAATGCGTAGGAAAATTCATCTTTTGCTTTACTGGTCTCAAAAGTGAAATTTAGTTTTCCTGAAGATACATTATCAATCGCTTCATTAACCAGGTTCATCTTCGACCTCATATCACGAGCCACAAAACCCACGATAGAGTAGCTAACCAGGATTACTGCGATCGACCCATAAATAGCCAGGTTTTTAGCGAAATTTACAGTAGCCTTAACTGATGCAGTTTCCACCTTAACATATTCTCTCTCTGCACTCTTAAAATCAGAAATGCTTGCTTGAATTTTTCCAGCGTAATTGCGTTCTATCCGATTTAGCTCAATTTCCTGAAGCTTTTGGACAAATTCATTGTCAGATAATGTCTGCTTTGCGGTAATTACCGGCTGAGCAATTTCAGACTGCCATTGTTCATGAAGACGGCTTATGTTATCCAGTCTGGATATTTGGTCAACTTTATCACTGACCAGCTTTTTGGTTGAATCCAGTTGAATGTTAAACTTAGCCTGGCTTGATTTAAGTGCATTGAGATAGTCTTCATCTCCAGTAAGCAGGAATCTACTGAGTACCACATTGTTTTGGGAGAAGATATCAGAGATAACTGCACCATCGTTAATGGCTAACTGTGAGCGTTCTACAAGCTCAGCAGTTTCATTCTGAGTATTAATACTTCTAAATAAAAAGGTAATAAAAATAAGCATAGTGACCACCACAGCTGTAGTGCCACCAAACAATTGGGAGTTGATGTTCATAGCTGTGTTATTTAGGTCTACTGATACCTGAAAGATATGTAAACATGTTGCGTAATTGTTTAATTAGTAATTAGTTGAACTAAATATACACAATTCATAGGAAGTCACAATAATGTGAAAGCATCGAATTGTGAGAAAATATTTACTACAAAAAAGTCGTTAGAGCAGTAAATTGTTTCATCACCTGAAAATGAAGATTCGTAAAACAAATTATTAGATATAACGGTTTTTGTTTATATTAATAGGTGAAATATTAATGAGTTGACAATTAAAGGTCGGATTTTAATTGGTTTCTCTAATTTCTGAATACGCAATCAAATTATAATTAAACTATATTACGATGAATAGAACAAACGTTAAAGCACCCCCTTTACAGATCAAGGGCATCATGGCCCAAATGGTTTTCACCAGAAGTCTTAGCGTAGCTGCTGAATTAGGAATTGCAGATCAAGTCGCAAACGGGGCTGAATCAATTGAAATTTTAAGTAAAAACCTGAAAGTCGATAGAGAAGCCCTGGGGCGATTAATTAGAGTATTGGCTTCTCAGGGAATTTTTAGATTTGATAATGGGATTGTAGGAAACACGGAAGTATCAGAATACTTAAGAAGTGATGTCCCTGGTTCCCAAAGAAATTTTGCCCGCATGATGGGTAGCCAATGGATGTGGAAGGTTTTTAATAATCTGGAGCATTCGGTAACAACCGGAGGGTCGGCATTCGGAGAGGCATTTTTAGGGTCGGACAATCTTTTTGTTTATTTCCAACAAGTAAATCCAGAAGCGGGGAAAGTGTTTAGTCAGGCCATGTCTGGTTTTTCTTATGCATTTGATGCACCATTAGTGAGCTCATATGATTTTTCTGAGTTCAACACTATAACGGATCTTGGTGGAGCTGAAGGTAGATTGTTAAAAATGATCAAAGACAAGCACCCAGATGTGAAGGCGACTTTATTTGAACTTCCACATGCAGTTGCTCAGGCTCAGAAATCAGATACAAAACAACAATTGGAATTTGTGACTGGCGATTTTCAACAAGCAATTAGACCCGAAAGTGATTGCTTTATTATCAAATATTGTTTGCATAACTGGAACGATAGCGATACAGTGAAAATCTTGAAGAACATAAAGAATTCAATGCGTGATGATAGCAAGTTGCTGATTATGGATATGCTTATCACGGAGGATGATTCTCAGGTTTTTGAGAAGTCATTGGATATTGTAATGTTGCTATTACTAGGTGCAAAGGAAAGAACAAGGGAAGAGTTTGCAGCTTTATTGGATGAAGCTGGATTGAAGCTCAATAGAGTAATTGATACTCCTTGTCCATTAAGTATTCTGGAAGTCACCAAAGCTTAATAAATACAATCTGGAACCCGAATTTATTTCGGGTTCTACCTAAAATATCTTATCCCGACAGAGATATTGATTCTACTTATATCTTCTTTCTCATTTATAGTTTCCACACCAGAGTCCGACTTAAGGTCATAGCTATTAAGAGCGCCAAAAGTTCCGGATAATTCAAATCCCATCGTGATATTATCAGAAAGCACGAAATCAAGACCAGCAGATAAATGGACACCTATGGCAGTCCCAGTTGCTACGAAAGGATCTACTCGTTTTAATCTGTCTTTATAAAACATTATTCCAGGTCCTCCTGCTATAAAGGCAGTATAACCTTCTTTCTTGGTATCGATGTTGAAACTTACTTGTGGTCCTAAATAATTGATGTGAATTTTATCAGATAACTCTCCAACAATCGTATCCTGAGCCTGGTTAATAAAAATTACATTTGGTTCAAAGCCACTTGTCATATACCGATCATAAACCAAACCAAATCCTATATTATTTGGAAGATAATAGTCCGCTTCAATCTTTCCATGCCATCCTGCATTTACTTGTCGCACGTACTGTTTGAAAAAGTCTGAAGCATCTCTATCTGCTCCTGATAGGACAACACTCACTCCACCGCTAAGCCCAACTTTGAAGCGGGTGTCATTAGGGTCAAAAAAGTAATTAGTTTTTCGTTCCTGAGAGAAAAAAATATACTGAAAGCTTTTAACTTCAGATTTGTTGAGTGTAATTCTTTGCTTTTTAGGCTCAAACTTAAGGAAATGAATACTTTCTGCATCAACCTTTACAATTTCAACATTTAATGAATCACCATCGTTTGTCACCACCAAATCCTGAGCAAAGACATTCGCACTCACGAATAGTAGAAATCCAAATATGCAGTAAATTTTATGTTCCATGCTTGATTGACACAGTTTGTATTACAAAGGTTTAACACAAAAACGATAATTCTAAAAATTTAGCGCTTTTTGTCTGTCAACTTTCAATTTTATTGAATCTCCAATTTTGTATTGGTTTTCAAAATCAAATGCTTTGATGATTGTATTGTCACAATTAATAAGCAACAGCTGATGACTTCCAAAATACATCACCTCAGAGACTATTCCCTTATAGTGACCATCATCACTAATAACTGTTGATTCTAATCTATAGTATTTACTCTCGATTTTATTTAAGTCTCCAAAAAGCATTGCCACTGACTTTGAATTAGGGCGATTGTAAATTTCATTGGGACTATCAAACTGAGACTTTTCTCCAGATTCCATTACCAATATCTTATTGGCAAATGAAAGTGCATCTCTTGCATCATGGGAAACAAAAATTACAGATGTTTCAGTTTTTCGTACAATACTTTTGATCTCTTGAAATAGAATGCCTTTTGTGATTGAGTCGAGGTTGCTGAATGGCTCATCCATTAGTAAAAGCTTTGGTTCATTCGCTAATGCTCTGGCTAATGCTAATCTTTGCTTTTGCCCACCAGATATATGTTCAGGAAATGATTGCGAAACCTCTTGTAAACCACATAGATCAATAAGCTCTTCGACTCGTTGCTTCCTGTATTCCTCTTCATAAGCAAGCAGAGCGTAGTGGATGTTTTCGGCTACAGTCATCTTACTCTTTAGGTGAAAGTCTTGAAATACCAATTTGATTTCCTCATGCCCCGGAACCAATTTATCTTTAGGTCCTTCTAAAACTTCTCCTTCAATAAAGATTTGGCCTGTTTGTGGTTGTATCAATCCCGCAATTGTTTTTAATAATGTTGTTTTGCCAGAACCGCTTTTTCCGAAGATTACAAGCACTTCTCCTTCATCAAGCGTAAAGCTGATGTTTTTCACCACATCTTCATCACTACCATCATACCGTGCTCCAATGGAGTCTACTTTTAATAATTTCAAATTACCCCGAATAAGTTACCCTATAGATTGCCCCAAATTTATCATCAGAAATTAACATTGAACCATCTTCGATGATTAAAACATCAACAGGTCTTCCCCATGCCTCATCTTTTTCTTGATCCAACCAGCCGTCAATAAAAGTTTCATATGAAATGCCTTTTCCGTCTTTCTCTCTTACCATTGATATTCTATAGCCAATTTTTTTTGAGCGATTCCAAGATCCATGTTCAGCGATGAAAATCACGTTTTTATATTCCTGTGGAAACATACTGCCCGTGTAAAATTTCACACCAAGGGGAGCTACATGTGCACCAAGCTTCTGTGCTGGTGGTTCAAATTCAGTACAGGGTTTTTTGTGCCCAAACTCTGGGTCAGCAATATCTCCACCATGGCAATATGGATAGCCAAAATGTTGGCCTGCTTTGCTGACCCTATTTAATTCACAAGGAGGGAAGTTATCTCCCAAATGATCTCTACCATTGTCGGTAAACCACATCTCATCAGTTTCAGGATGCCAGGTAAAACCAACTGTATTTCTTACTCCTTTAGCATAAACTTCACGATTACTACCATCTGGATCCATTCTGGTGATAGTTGCATACATCTCGTTTTTACTTTCACATACATTACAAGGTGTTCCAACTGGTACATACAATTTACCATCTGGACCAAAAGCAATCACTTTCCAACCGTGCATGTAGTCGTTGGGATAGTCATCGTATATAAGTTCCGGTTTTGGTGGTGATGCAAGATTATCTTCAATGTTATCATATCTCCAAAGCTTATCAACTTCAGCAACATAGAGTGCTTTGTCCTTGTACGCGACACCATTTGGCATATTCAAACCTTCAACTAGAATGAATTTCTGATCAGCTCGGTTATCGCCATTCGTATCTTTCAGTGCATACACATTCCCTTTGTTTCTAGTACTAACAAACAAGGTTCCATCAGGAGTCATTGCCATTGACCGGGCATTTGGGACATTGTCTGCCCATATTTCGATTTTAAATCCGTCTGGAACATTTATACTGGATAGAGGACCTGATTGCGTTGTTTGAATAATTTGTTGACCAGGCAACTCGTCATTTGACTTTGTTTTGCTTGGGGTGTTGCAAGACGAAAATGTCAGTAGCATTATAGCTGTGAATTGTAAGAAAATGCGGTTCATGATAGTAAGGTCAATTTGCTAATAACTAAGATAAGCATTAATATGTTCGCGTTCATCAAAGTTTTGGCCTGAGCATTCCTTAATTCAATTATATTTGCGGCCATGTTATCCATCAATAATTTAAGCTATTTCCTGGGCGACAGAGCCCTTTACCATGAAGCATCATTGCATATTAAACCAAAGGATAAAATCGGTTTAATAGGACTTAATGGGACTGGAAAGTCAACCCTTTTGAGGTTGATAGTGGGGGAATATCAACCTGATGAAGGTGATATTCAGAAAAGTAATGATTGTTCAATTGGGTTCCTTAATCAGGATCTGCTTTCATATCAAACAGATGATAGCATATTGGCGGTTGCCATGTCTGCTTTTGCTGATGCCTTGAAAGTGCAGCATGAGATTGACAAGGTGCTTAAGCAAATGGAGACCAATTATGAAGACAAATTGGTTGACAAACTGACCAAGCTTCAGGAGAGATTTGAGGCGTTGGAAGGTTACACTTTGCAATCAAGAGCGGAAGAGATTTTAGAGGGAATTGGCTTCAGTACAGCGGATCTTCAAAGACCACTGAGGGAATTTAGTGGAGGATGGAGAATGCGCGTGATGCTGGCTAAGCTTTTACTTGAGCAGCCATCATTACTAATGCTTGATGAGCCTACCAACCACCTTGACTTACCATCGATTCAATGGATTGAGAATTATCTAAAAACCTATGAGGGAGCGGTGATTGTGGTTTCTCACGATAGGCAATTTTTGAATAATACGATTACCAAGACAGTTGAAGTTTCTGGTGGGCAATTGACCATGTATAATGGTAATTACAAGTTCTATCTAGAAGAGAAGGAGCTGAGAAATGAATTGCAAAAGAATGCATTCGATAATCAGCAACAGAAAATAAAACAGACTGAGCAATTCATTCAGAGGTTTAAAGCAAAAGCGACAAAAGCCAGGCAAGTGCAATCCAGAATTAAGGCGCTGGAGCGAATGGAAAAAGTAGATGAAGTTGTTGAGGAGAATGCTACAGTTAATTTTCAATTCAATTTCCAACAGAAATCAGGAAGACATGTGGTTATGCTTGAGGATGTTGCTAAGGCCTATGGCGATTTAGAGATTCTTCAACAGTCTTATGGAAACATTGAAAGAGGTGATAAAGTAGCCTTAATCGGGGCGAATGGAAAAGGTAAATCCACTTTATTAAGGATCATTGCGGGTTCTGAACCAATCAGTGGTGAAAGGAAAATTGGGCACAATGTCAATTTTGGGTTTTATGCACAGCATCAACTAGAGGCGCTTAATACCGAAAATGAGATTCTAGACGAACTGAAGCAACTAGGGACAGGTAAAGGTGAACAAGAACTTCGAGGAGTATTAGGTTGCTTTTTGTTCAGAGATGAGGAGGTTTTTAAGAAAATAAAAGTTCTTAGTGGAGGAGAGAAGTCAAGAGTAGCTTTGGCTAAAACACTTATTTCAGAATCTAACTTCCTTTTGCTTGATGAGCCTACGAACCACCTTGACATGCAGTCGGTGAATATCTTAATTCAGGCCTTGCAACAGTACGAGGGAACTTTTGTGGTTGTATCTCACGATAGACATTTTGTATCACAGATCGCCAATAAGATCTGGTACATTGAGGATAAGGAGTTAAAAGAATACCCAGGCACTTATGAAGAATATACCTGGTGGAAGGAGAAACAAGAAGCACAAAAGCCGAAAGAACAAGCTTCAGCTCCAAAGGAAAAGAAGAAAGACAATAAGAAACCAAAAACTGACAATACCGCTGATAAGGAGATAAAGCGACTCAAAAGAGAAATTGAGGTAATCGAAGAATCTATTACCAAATTGGAACAGAAAATTTCCGATATTGAGGCCCAACTCTCTGACCCTTCGGTGTATGATGATGCTGATAAGGCTGCAGAATTAACCAAAACTCACGAATCGAGTAATCTGGAGCTTAAGCAACTAAATCAACAGTGGGAAAAGTTGGTTGAACAAATTGAGGAATAACTAAACATAATAATGAGAAAGCTAACCCTTTTAATGATGCTGGCGGCTTTAGGCCATATGGTATCAGCCCAGAAAAAAATAGTAAAGAAATTAAATAGCCAGGTAGAGAAAAGAGCAATTGAAGCTCACCTTCGTTTTTTGGCTTCAGATGAACTGAGAGGTAGAGATACGGGATCACCTGAGTTGGATATTGCAGCAATGTACATTGCACAGCAGTTCAGATCATATGGATTAAAACCAGCTCCAGGTTCTGAGTCATACTTTCAACAGGTTGACCTGGTAAAAAACCTTGTGCCGAAAACTGCTTCTATCAAAATAGGGGATAAGGAATATGCGGATAAGAAAGATTTTATCTTCTTGGATGGTGTGGACACCACTCTTACTGCTGATGTGATGTATTTAAATTATGGCTTGGAAGAGGATTTTGAAGGTAAGGATGTTACAGGTAAAATCTTAGTTGTTAAGCCGGGTACTCCTGATAAGCAATCTCCGAGAGAATACTTTTCAATCACCAGAGAAAAAAGAAAAAGAGCTCAGGAAAATGGAGCGGCTGGAATGATAGAGCTTTATAAGTCTGCGGAATTTCCATGGCCATTTCTAGTGAATTATCTGTCGCAACCAAGATTTGCTATTAAAGATGACACAAAACCATTCCCATTCGCATGGTTGTTTGATGGAGCTGGAGAAACTGAAAACATGGTAGTTGAGTATGACAGCACTTTGACTGTAAATATAGACGGTATTGTCAGCGAACCTGTACCTTCCAAGAACGTATTCGGTTGGTTAGAAGGAACCGATGAAGACAAGAAAGACGAATTCTTAATTCTTACTGCTCATTATGATCACGTGGGAGTGACTTATCAAGGAGAAGGGGTAGATTCAATTTTCAACGGAGCTAGAGATAATGCTATTGGAACAACTACTTTGTTAGAGACTGCTAAATTCTTCGCGAAAAACAGACCTGCTTATTCAGTAGCATTCCTTGCTTGTACAGCGGAGGAAAAAGGTTTATTAGGTAGTGAATGGTACTCTGAGAATCCAATCATCCCACTAGAAAAAACGTATTTCAATTTTAATACGGATGGTGCGGGATACAACGATACTAAGGTGATCACAGTTGTGGGATTAGAGAGAACTGGTGTAACAGACAATCTTCATACTGCTGCTGAGACATTTGGTTTAAAAGCCAAAAAAGATCCTGTGCCTGAGCAAAATCTTTATGATCGATCAGACAATGTGAGCTTTGCTGCAAAAGGAGTCCCTGCAATTAGTTTTTCACCGGGTGTTAAGGCGTTTGATGATGAGCTAATGAAATATTACCATCAGCCTGCAGATGAGGTAGAATCTCTGGACATGGATTATCTATTTAGTTATGCTAAATCCTTCATTTATGCTGCTTACTTAATTGCAAACATGGATGAGAAGCCTTATTGGACTCCTGGAGATAAATATGAATCTGAAGGGAACAAATTATATGGTAAGGAGTAATATTTAATTAAAAAAGATTTCGCAAACTAATATTTCCATCAATGAGAGTACTTTTTATTTTATCACTTGCATCAGTCTTGTGGTCGTGTAATGGAGACTCTTCCGAATCATCTTTGGGACCGGTAGACCTACCTGCTGGAGCAATCGTTCAAGAGTATTCAGATGGTTCAGGCTTATCGAAGGTGACCGTTAAAAGTGGAGAAACCACTATCAGTGAAGGAGATTACCTTGACGGCAGAAAACATGGCCAATGGGTGGAGTACAAAGGAGATGGTTTGATCATGTCAATTACAAACTACAGAAATGGTTTGAAGCATGGTGTTGCGCTTACTTTCTCAGATAGAGCTGAGGTGGCAACCAAAGCCAGTTATTATACTGATGTCCTGGAAGGTGAATTCATTGAATACAACAGGAGGAAAATAAAAAGTATTAGTAATTATTCCGGAGGAAAGCTGAATGGTTCCAAAAAGTCCTTTTACGAGAACGGAAAAATTCAGGAGGATAGTAACTATAAAGATGGAATATTAGATGGTGTTGCCAAATACTACAATAATCAAGGAGATCTGCTCTTTGAGTATGTATATGAGGATGGCAAGATCAAAGAAGAATAAAAATATCGAGGCGTCAGGTACCACTTGACGCCTTTTTTTACCATTTGTAAAATCCTGGTGTCTTCATGTAAGTGTTTTTGAATAGTTGGTTTTTCTAGATTAAACCAACACTAAATCCTATGACAAAATCACTTTTAATCACAATTCTATTTTTTGCTCCTTTCATTGTTATTTCTCAATCATTTCAGGAACAATCAAAATATGATGTTTCTATAGAGAACCCATTTGGACTCCCAAATCCTGAAGCTCCTCAGGAGGTTAAGGATTTTGAGCCGATGATTGGAATATGTAACTGTAAATCAATTAACCGAAATCCCGATGGTACCTGGCAGGATACAGTTCAGATGTGGTGGAAATTTAAGTATATCATGAATGGCAAGGCGGTACAGGATGAGACCTGGAAAGCGGATGGTAATCATACTGGAAGTATCAGACAATTTAACGCAGATAGTGCAAGATGGTACGTTACTTTTTTCAATGCTAATACCGTATCACCAAAACCATCTACATGGGAAGGCACCAGAGATGGAGGTCAAATAGTATTAGATAAACCTCAACCTGCCCCAAATGGGTTTGATGGTTTTTCCAGACTTACATTCTATGATTTTTCTGATGAGGGATATAATTGGAAAGGAGAGTGGGTATCTGTGGATGGCTCAATTGTATATCCATTTTGGCAGATTTTCTGTACCAGACCTGAATCATTATGAGAGGCTTGGCAATAATTATTCTGATCTTTTCTGCAATTCATGCTCATTCTCAATCACATCCAATAGATGAAAACCTGGAGAATCAGTTTGATTTCTGGATAGGACAATGGGACTTGAACCTCAGGGTAAAACAGCCAGATAATACTTGGGAAGACAAGATTAAATCTGAAGCGAGAATTTACAGTATTCTAGGAGGCAAGGCCATTTTGGAACTTTGGGATGAGAGCGAGACGGGAATAATCGGATACAGTTTTAGGTATTACAACCCATCCTCTGAAAAATGGGAACTTTGGCTCAACTGGCCGGGATTGAATCGATCAGGTACTAATTCATTGTCTGGTGACTTTAGGCATGGCAGGGGAGAGTTCTTTAGCACTCGTCCAATAAATGATTCAACTGAGTTAATATCCAGATATAGTTTTAATGATATCACACCAAATTCTTTGAGATGGGATGATGCATATTCTAAGGATGGAGGCAAAACCTGGACTAATAATTGGATAATGGAGTTCTCACGGAAAGCACAAAATGCCCCAGAAATAAATCAAGAAACTAAAACTCATACTTACTACAGTGGTAAAAGGTGTAGTACCGAAGCTTTTAATGTGTTGAAAGAGCTAGCTGGTATTTACAAAGGAGATCAGAACCTGGAGCTGTATTCGTACATTGATGGTTGTGCACTAATGGGTTTCATTGATGAATTCGCATTTTTTACTTTGACCTATAACACCTACATCAACATGTATGAGCTTTGCTATTATGATGTTGATGGGGACGGTCTTCAGGCATACTACGGTAATCTTGATTCAAATACACTAAAACTTGGATCCAGAAACCAAAAAGTAGCTACAGTGTCCTGGGATAAGAAATTCACAATTGAACTCCAATACAAAGATTTCCAAAGAAATTGGTCTTTTAAAAAATAATTACTCTGAGAACCCAGTGTATTCTTCTATGTAAGAAGGGCATTTGGGTTCTCCTTTATAAAAACTTTTATCCACCCCAATATTTCTTGACCACCTATGAAGCCAACTTATTCCCCAGGGTTTAGCGATATGGTCGTTTGTCGCATATGCCTCGTCTTTTAATGCTTCTTCTAAGGGGATGAATTCATAGTTTAACTCAACATACGCTTTTAGTAAATCATCTAGGTAATCAGCGTTGATGTTGTTTGCATGAACTAATAGGGTTTGCTTAATTGGTCGGTCGAATAATTCTTTGGATTTCTCCACATACCACTCACTTTTCTCGATCATGTAATCCACATAATCTTTCCCAATTTTGGATGCCAGTTCTTTATCATTACCACTTAGTGCCATATCATATGCACGAGCAAAAATCCATTCTCCATTATCGATTGTAACTGGCGCTTCCTGATATCCATTTCTAGCTAGATACTTTTCTAAAGCAACTTCTTTCTCTTCTGTATTGCCTGCATGTAAGTATGGATGTCTATAGTATCTGTATGGCGAATTGTATTTGTTACAAAGGGGCCTGGTCATCAAAGAACCTTTCTCGATATCAGCGAAATATGTGGTTGTATCATTATTATCAAAGTTTAGATGAGAGTAACCATGGTTACCCAGTTCAAATCCATTCTTAAGCCACTTTTCCAATGACTTGACCTTGTAATCAAGTAGGACATCATCCTGATAAAGCTTCGATTCATTCACAAATCCTATCGCTGGTGCATCATACTGCTTTAGATTTTTGATCAACTCACCCATTACATAATCCTGATTTTCAGGAGTTCTGTTCATTGAGATCATTGGAAAATCGTCAATGGTGATGGCAAGTTCGGTTTGGGAATACCCAATAGTTGAAAGGGTAAGTAAAATGATGAATAGTTTAATTTTCATGTTAAGCAATTATTTGTTCTAGTAAGCTCCCTACAAAATAGGCTAGAACTGCTGCAGCTCCACCTAATAGGAGAGTTTCTAATGTACTACGAAGTTTATTGGTGTGGGTGACATAACCTTTCAGTAAGCCAATGGATAAGAAAGCCAATCCGGTTAAAATTGAACTCACCAGAAAGTGTTGGATATCAATTGGATTAACAAAATCCCACACATAAACTGTTAATGGGATCAACCCTAGGATTATAAATGAGATGAAAGTTACAAATCCCATCGCAAATGGAGATTTTGTTTCTTCCTGCATTTCTAATTCATGTTTCATCATGGTGTCCACCCATCTGTCTTTGTCTGCAGTTATTACATCAACGACATCATCCAATAACTTACCTTCAAACCCAATCGATTGATAGATTTCACGGATTTCCTGTCGCTCAGCATCGGGTATATTTTCTACTTCCCAGTATTCAATCTTTTTATGCTTTTCGTAATTCTGCTTTTCAGACTTGGTTGAAAGATAACTACCTACAGACATGGCAAATCCATCAGCAATTAAATTGGCAAATCCCAAAATGATAATCACCGAGCTCTCAAGATGGGCTCCTGCAGCACCTGCAACCACTGCAAATGTAGTTACACTACCATCAATACCTCCATATACAAACTCTCCGAGGTACTCTTGAAATTTATGAAATACAGATGATCTGCCATGAATTGTATTTTCGGGAGAATCGGATGTAGCCATGATTAAATCAGTTGATTCTCCCAAATCTACATTACAGATGTCATATGAAATAATGATACTACTCAATTCCTTTTATGACTCTATCCCAGCGGATCCTTGCGAAGAAAGAATACCAGGGACCATCTTTCAATGAAAACCATGTAAATAAAGCCTTTCCCACCACATGATCCATCGGGACGAACCCCCAGTACCTCGAGTCTTCGGAATTATGTCTGTTATCACCCATCATGAAATAGTAATTTTGCTTGAACTCGTATTCAAAAACTTCTTTTCCATCAATGAATAATTTATTGTTTTCAATTCGAACATTGTCGTTATGATCATAATGTTCAATTACGCTTCCATATAGCAATAGATTTTCATTAGTCACTTGCATCACATCACCAGCTTTAGGAATGTAAAGTGGTCCAAAATTGTCGGCAGTCCAGTGGAACCCATCACTCTGAGGGAATACTCTGAAGTCATATCTTGGATTGTACTCGTCATATTCAATCTTTTGTGAGAAAGTGATAAAAGGTAGATTGGAAAATGTCTCAAAAGTGCTGGAATCAGTATGAATTTGAAAAGCATTAGAACCAATCTCAACAAAGTCAGTTATACCATGCTGCCTGAATACTCTCTCACGGATTCTGCTCTCGCCCTGAACGATGTAACTTGATTGTTTTAAGCCCTTATAAGGTAGCTTGTCTCCATTATTGTAAACTTTTCCATCAATGATTCGAAGTGTGTCACCGGCTACCCCGACGCAGCGTTTAATATAATAAGTACGCATATCAATTGGACGATCTAATTCTGCAGGGTAATTAAAAACAACCGCATCATTCCTTTCAACTTCGCCTATTCCAGGCATTCTGTAAAAAGGGATTTGGATCCAATCCAGGTACGAAGGAATTTCTGACCCCCATATCTTTTGATGGGTGAGAGGTACCTGAAGCATTGTACTTGCATTTCTGCTTCCGTAGTGAAACTTACTCACAAATAGGAAGTCACCAACAAGTAATGATCCTTCCATTGACGGAGTGGGAATTTTGTAAGGTTCTACAACAATCCATCTGAAAAGAGTGGCCACAATTACAGCAAAGACAATAGCATCCCACCACTCTCGAAGAGCGCTTTTCTTTTTATGAGTTTTTGACATGATATTTTGAGTAAATAGGGGCGGAGTTGCCCCTAAAATAAATGAGTTTTTATTTTGTCATCAAAAGTGCAGGATCGACATTTTCTCCGTCTTTCAGGATTTCGTAATGGAGGTGCGGGGCAGTAGATAAACCAGTGTTTCCTACAAGCCCAATTACTTCACCTTTTTTCACAACATCTCCTTCTTCTACTTTGAAAGCAGATAAATGGCAATATCTTGTCTGATAACCTTCTCCATGAAGAATGACAATTCTTTTGCCATATCCCTTAGGGTTTTCCTCCACAGCAATGACTTTACCATCACCGGTAGCTACTACAGGAGTACCTTCCTTTGCTTTCAGGTCAATGCCATTATGGAATCTCATTTTCTTCTGGAAAGGATCTTTTCTTTTACCATAGGATGAAGTCACTTTGGTTTCTCCTTTTATTGGAAACCCTTCTGGTTTATTTTGTGCATCAGCACCCGCAACCATTAGTAACATTAATACTGCAGCTACAGATGAAATTGCTTTCATTTTCTTTTTAAGTGACTGAAATCTGTGAATTCGTCGCGTCGATTTCTGTGTATTGTTCACTTCCTTTTCATCAAAACTTTTAAGAACAATTAATCTTGATTCGGTAAATGATTTGCCGTTTTCCATTTCCATTTCAACTAGACAACAAAAATGATCCAATATTTCGTCCTTCAATACATGGAGATTTAGCCCCATTTCTTTGAGATCTTGTTTAAGGATTTCAATATCCTGTGACGTTAGGGATTTCATGTAAATATTTATTTTGAGTGTTAAATATCTTTAGTTCAATTATTTTGAGATAAATAGTTCTGGATTGATCTTTTTATCTCCTTGCAATATTTCATAATGCAAATGAGGAGCACTTGACCTTCCTGAACTACCTACATAACCAATGATGTCTCCTTTTCTAACTTTATCGCCAGTTTTCACATTGAAACCAGATAAGTGGCCGAAAAGTGTTTTGTATTCTTCCGAATGAGATATGATTATTTTGTTTCCATATCCATCAGGGTGGGAAACAGCTTCTAAAACAGTTCCGTCTGCAGTTGCTACTACTGGTGTTCCAATTTCTGCTTTGAAATCGACACCATTGTGCATTCTTCTGACCTTGTATATGGAATCTCTTTTGAAACCAAACTTGGAAGATAGCTCACATTCACCTTTTATTGGATGTCCATTTGGTGTTTCCTGTGCCTCAACTCCTCCCACCATCATAAGCATAATTACTGCCGCAGCTGAAAGAACTGATTTGAATTTTCTCTTCACCTTCTTCGATTGGTATATCCATTTAGTTTTCTTCTGATTTCGGAGCATTTCTGCCGAATTGAAGTTTTTAAATACTATATGTCGTCCTTCATCAAACGGAATTCCTTTTTCCATCTCTAATTCAATCAGACAACAGATATGATCTAATAATTCATCTTTCAGGACAAATAAACTGAGCCCTCGGGCTTTTAAATCGTTTCTAAGCGTCTCAAGTTGAGTGGGGTTTAATTGATTCATTCCGCAGCTAGTTTAGAATTGAAAATAAACTTCATAGTCAAAACAAACTCCGCAAACTCATTGATCTTTTCAGTAGCTTCGGCTTGTCCTGATTCTGTTAGCAAATAGTATTTACGGGTTCTTCCATTATACTCTTTTTTCTCTGTGTAGACATAACCCAACGATTCCAGTTTGTGCAATGTGGGATACAAGGCTCCCTCGGTAAGTTGAATTTTGTCTTGAGTCAATTCTTTTACTTTCTGGGTAATTTCATAACCATACATCTTCTCATGCTCCTTTAGAAGCTTTAAAACAATGGTTTTGAGTGTACCTTTCATTAATTCTTTTGAATACATAAGGCAATTATACATAAGATTCTTAAGTATAAAAATATTATACCTAAGAAATTTAGGTATTTAACGTTTTTTGTGAATTTTTTTGGCTTTGGGGTGGAAAAATCAAATACTTTCTTAAATTATGTTTAGAACATATGAAATGAGCACTGCAAAAGCTGAATCAAGGTAGATGCATAATTTTATTGCGAATTCCATGTGTCGATTGAAATCAATTTAATACACATGAATAGTAAATGAGTAAGATTAAAGTCAACGAAGAAAGTGTTGTAGGGTTATGCAATGAGCTTATGGAATATTTCAATGTAGATCACGTTGAAGCAAAACCATCTTCCAGACCAAAGCCAAGAAAGGTCTCCTTTATCAAGAAGTTAGCGGCACAATGGACTTCTGAGGGAATTATGATAACTGAAGGGTACTATACTGACTTGGAAACAGTAATAGCCTACATGGATAAAAAACCTTTCAAACCGAAGGTTGCGAAAAATATTGAGGTAGAGATAAGTAATTTATTGAACATGCTCAATCGTTATAGACACGTAGTTAGTTTTTTTGAAATAGATGATATGTTGGTGCGTAAATTCATCAACAACACTAAGACTATAGAAACCGATCTGGAAGAGATAATTGAGAAACTAAAGGCTTCTGCCTAAGACAATAAAAAAGGCAGGATAAACCTGCCTTTCAAAATAGTAGCGAGGACGGGAGTTGAACCCGTGACCTCCGGGTTATGAATCCGACGCTCTAACCAACTGAGCTACCTCGCCGAATTGTTTCAGAGTGGCCTCCGAAATTGGGAGTGCAAATGTATAAATATTGTTGAAAAGGCAACAATATTTCTGCAGTATATTTTAAATTTTATTTGTTCGTAAACACTGATAGGCAATTTTCAAGTAAACAATAATTAATCCGTCGGTAACTGATTAGTTCTATTTTTAGTCTATATTGTTGCAATTAGTGTTTATCCACATTTTGATTTTTTAGTTATGAGCAAGGTGACTTTCAATGGGGAATACGAGTTCAGAGCTTCCAAAAAGATGCTTTTCCCATATATAAACACTGCTTCCGGTTTAGCGCAATGGTTCGCTGATGATGTGAATATAAATGCAGATAAAGAGTTTATTTTCCTGTGGGACGGGGAGGAGAACAAGGCAAGAATGGCTGCAAGCCGTATCAACAGCTTTGTAAAGTTTGAATTCTTGAACGGGGATGAAGAAGATCCAAACCATGTCGAATTTAAACTTGACATGAATGAACTAACTCAGTCTGTTTATTTGAGAATTACAGATTACTCAGATATGGACGTTGAGGAGGCCCAGGAGCTTTGGGATTCTTTAATTCACGATTTAAAAGAAATTGTTGGCGGTTAATCATACCCGTTTTCCTAGATTTGCGTTTCATTCCTAGAAATACAGTGGAATGAGATATTAAAGGATGAAGCGATTAGATAAACTTATTCTCAAATCATTTATTGGCCCTTTTGTACTGACAACAGTAGTATCAACATTTATATTACTGATTCAGTACATGCTTAAGTATTTCGATGATTTTGTCGGAAAGGACCTAGGGTTCAATGTATTCGCCGAATTAATATTCTACTTCAGCATCAACATGCTTCCGGTAGCACTCCCGCTTGGAGTACTATTGTCTTCCCTTATGACGTTTGGAAACCTTGGTGAGCATTTTGAGCTCACCGCTATAAAGAGTTCAGGAATTTCCCTTTTAAGAGCGCTAAGGCCAATTTTCATATTTGTGATATTTCTATCTATTGGAGCGTTCCATTTCAGTAACACAGTAGTTCCAGCGGCTAACCTTGAGGCCTACAGATTATTGTTTGATATCAAAAAGAAAAAGCCAGGACTTGACATTCGTGAAGGTCAGTTCTATGATGGGATTGAAGGTTATAGTATCAAGGTCAAAGAGAAACTTAGCGATAATAAGACTTTGAAAGATGTGATTATCTACGATCACACTGATAAGTCACAAAGAGGGAACAATCGAGTTATCCTTTCAGATTCAAGTATCATGTACACCATTTTAAATGAGAGGTATCTGAAATTTGAACTCTACAACGGCCATTATTACAGTGAAATCCCAAAAGGTCGTAGAAGTAAGAAGGAATTCAATCAGTTTGTGAGAAATGAATTCCAGAAGATGGAAATGATTTTCAGTTTAGCTGGTTTTGATATGAAAACTACTGATGCTGAGTTGTTTCAGAACAACCGTCAGATGAAAAACATCAAAGAGTTGACCAGAGACATTGATTCCTTGAATAGAGAAGTACATCAGGCAAGGGTACAGAACTACTACACCACATTGGGTTACCACGATTATTACCAAAAAGATGAGCTCAAGGTGATTAGAGATTCCGTAAGCGCAATGAATCAAAAGAAGGCTGAGGAAAAAAGGAAGCAGGAAGAGCTTGAAAAAGGTAAGGAGGATGAAAGTAAGAAAGATTCGGTAAATGTTTCTAAAGCATCCATTTTCAGTCTGTTCGAAACTTTATATGAGGAACTAAATACTCAACAAGACACTGTAAAACCTAAAAGAGATCTAAAAAGGCAAGTTGATATTGAACAAAAGAAGGCTGTCGCCAGAAGACAAAAAGAAATTGAAGCAAGGCAACAGATCAAGAAAAAACAAGATCAACAATTACCAAGAAAGTTTGAGCAAGGTAATGAGCCTGTATTGTCTAAGGATAAACTTGATCGTGCGAAAGATGAGTTAATCGACACAACAGAAACAAACTACGCACTTGACAAAAAGTCAAAGCCAGAGCCGAAACCGAAGGTGAAAAGCGATAGACTCATCAAACTAGATACAGCGCTGTATTCTCTTACAAAAGATACAATGGATGCTTACTTCGAAAAGCGAATTGGGGCCGAAAGTCAAATGTTATCAAGCGCACTTTCAACAGCTAGAAATATCAAAAATGGCTATACCAACGCCAAGACCAAAATGAGAAATTATCAGAAGAATGTTTACAAATTCACTGTAGAGAAGAATAAAAAATACTCTCAGTCATTTGCTTGTCTGGTAATGTTTTTAATCGGAGCTCCATTGGGTGCCATTATTAAGAGAGGTGGATTGGGTGTTCCTGTAATCGTATCAATATTCTTCTTTATCAGTTACTATGTGATGACAATAACTAGTCATAAATGGGCCAAAGAAGGTTTTGTGGACGGTAGGTATGCAGTTTGGTATTCCAACATGGTACTATTCCCAATTGGTCTATTCTTCCTAAATAAGGCCAGAATTGATGCCAGATTATTCGATGTTGATATTTATCTGATCTGGTTTGATAAACTAAAGACAAGATTCCAGAAAAAACGCGCATGACGTTTCTTTGGTATTACTGTATATATTTCTACCTTTGCGCTTTAATTTAATACTTTAAGTAATTTTAACTTTATACTAAGCATGTATTTAACCAAAGAAAAGAAACAAGAACTCTTTGAAAATCATGGTCGGGTAAAGGCGAAAAATGATACAGGTTCTGCAGAGTCGCAAATCGCACTTTTCACATACCGTATCAATCACCTTACCGAGCATTTGAAAAGCAACAAAAAAGATCACTCAACTAGACTAGGTCTTTTGAAGCTTGTAGGTAAGAGAAGAAGATTATTAGATTACCTAGCTAAAAACGAGATCGAAAGATATCGAGCTATTATTGCGGAATTGAAGATAAGAAAGTAAGAATTTATTATAAGAGGGGATTCAGTCTGGATTCCCTCTTTTGTTTAAGCTCCACAAATTGTCCTCACGCACAATTATTTATTTTAACAATTGTATTTAAGACACATTTATGATTCCAAAAGTTTATACCAAAACTATTAAGTTAACGGACGGACGCGAAGTAACAATTGAGACTGGAAAACTGGCAAAGCAAGCGGATGGATCTGCGGTGATTAGAATGGGAGATGCCATGTTACTCGCAACTGTAGTATCTAAACAAGACGCTATGGATGGCGTTGATTTCCTACCTCTGTCTGTAGACTATCAAGAGAAATTTGCATCAGCAGGAAAAATTCCTGGTGGTTTCCTTAAAAGAGAAGGAAGACTATCTGATCACGAAATTTTGATCAGTAGACTGGTTGATAGAGCACTAAGACCTCTATTTCCAGATGATTATCACGCTGACACTCAGGTGATGATCTCATTAATCTCTCACGACGAGAATGTAATGCCAGATTCATTGGCGGCATTAGCAGCTTCTTCTGCTCTTGCAGTATCGGATATCCCATTTGGAGGACCGATCTCTGAAGTTAGAGTGATTAAGTTAAACGGTGAGTACATCGTTAACCCAACTCTTGCACAAAAAGACGAAGCAGAAATGGATCTGATCGTTGCAGCTACTATCGATAATATCATGATGGTAGAAGGTGAGTGTAAAGAGGTTTCTGAGGACGAAATGATTGAGGCACTTAAGATCGCACATGAGGCGATTAAAGCTCAGTGTGAGGCTCAGTTAGAATTGGCCAAAGATGTTGAGAAAACTGAAAAAAGAGAATATTCTCACGAAACTCATGATGATGAGTTAAAAGAAGATATGAAGACTAAGCTTTATGACGATTGTTATAAAGTAGCAGCTCAACAAAATGCGAATAAGAAAGTAAGAGGTGAAAACTTCAAAGAAATCTTTGATAAATATGTTGAGTCTTTAGGAGAGGATCATGAGAAGGATCCATTCTTACTTAGCCAGTATTTCAAAAAAATCCAGAAAGAAGCTGTAAGAAACTTCGTTTTGGATAGCAGAAAAAGATTAGATGGTAGAGATCTTACTGAAGTTAGACCAATCTGGTCTGAAGTTGGATACTTACCAACGGCTCACGGGTCTGCTGTATTTACAAGAGGTGAAACTCAATCATTAACAACTGTAACATTAGGTACTAAACTTGATGAGCAGATGATTGATGGAGCTACTATTTCTGGATACAACAAGTTTATCCTTCACTATAACTTCCCTGGTTTCTCTACTGGAGAAGCGAGACCAAACAGAGGTCCGGGAAGAAGAGAAGTAGGTCACGGTAACTTAGCAATGAGAGCTATCAAGCCAATGCTTCCAAGTGTAGATGACAATCCATATACAATCAGAATTGTTTCTGATATCCTTGAATCAAACGGTTCATCTTCAATGGCAACTGTTTGTGCTGGAGTTCTGGCATTGATGGATGCTGGTATTCAGATTCAAAAACCAGTTTCTGGTATTGCAATGGGTATGATTTCCGACAGTGAGTCTGGAAAATATGCTATCCTAAGTGATATTCTTGGAGACGAGGATCACCTTGGTGATATGGACTTCAAAGTAACAGGTACTGTTGATGGTATCACTGCTTGTCAGATGGATATCAAAGTAGATGGACTTTCTTACGATGTTTTAGCTGAAGCTCTTGAGCAAGCAAAACAAGGAAGATTGCACATTCTTGGAGAAATGGCTAAGACCATTGAGGCACCTAGAGATGACCTTAAAGAAAATGCTCCAAGACTTGTTCAGATTAAGATTGAGAAAGAAATGATTGGAGCTGTAATCGGACCAGGTGGTAAGGTTGTTCAGGAAATCCAAAAGGAAACTGGCGCTACAATCGTTATCGAGGAAGTAGAGAATCACGGATTGGTGAATATATTCTCTGCTGATAAAGAATCAATGGAAGCTGCTCAGAAATGGGTGAATGGAATCGCTGCAACTCCTGAAGTTGGAGAAGTTTATGATGGAAAAGTAAAATCTATCATGCCATTTGGTGCATTCATTGAATTCATGCCAGGTAAAGAAGGTTTATTACATATCTCTGAGATCAAGTGGGAGAGAATCGAGAAGATGGAAGGCGTACTTGAAGAAGGAGAAGAAATCAAAGTGAAACTAACTGAGATTGATAAAAAGACTGGAAAATTCAGATTATCAAGAAAAGTTTTACTTCCAAAACCTGAAAAGAAAGCAAAAGCTAATTAATTTTATTGGGGAGGAGTTGTAAAAGTTGGTATTGCAACTCCTCTTTCCATTTAATTTTTTAGCTGCTTAATGAGACAACTCAAAATAACAAAACAAATCACCAACCGGGAAAGTCAATCCCTTGACAAGTACCTGCAAGAAATTGGTAGATTTGATTTAATCACTGCAGAAGAAGAGGTTGAGTTAGCAATTAAGATCCGAGAAGGAGACAAAGTTGCACTCGAAAGACTCACCAAAGCCAATCTTAGGTTTGTAGTTTCCGTAGCTAAACAATACCAAAATCAAGGACTTACTTTAGGAGACCTCATCAATGAGGGAAATCTTGGTCTGATCAAAGCAGCTCAAAGATTTGATGAAACAAGAGGATTTAAGTTTATTTCATATGCCGTGTGGTGGATTAGACAATCAATTTTGCAAGCTTTAGCTGAGCAATCCAGAATTGTAAGATTGCCATTAAATCGAGTAGGATCTCTCAATAAAGTAACCAAAACATTTTCTGAACTCGAACAAAAGTTTGAAAGGGAGCCGTCACCTGAAGAGATGGCGGAATTCCTTGATATTTCAATCGATGAAGTACTTGATACCATAAAAATTTCCGGGAGACACATTTCCATGGATGCTCCGTTTGCTCAGGGAGAAGAAGGAGGAAGTCTTCTGGATGTACTGGAAAATGATGGAACAAAAACTCCTGATGATAGTTTACTCAGTGATTCGTTGAGGAGAGAAGTTCAAAGAGCGCTGAGCACACTGACTCAAAGGGAGTCTGATGTGATTTCTTTGTACTTTGGATTGAATGGAGAAAGTACTCTCACTCTTGAAGAAATAGGCGATAAATTCAGTCTGACAAGGGAAAGAGTGAGACAGATTAAGGAGAAAGCAATTCGTAGATTGAGACATACTTCCAGAAGTAAAGCACTGAAGCCATATTTAGGATAAGGCAGCTAGCAGACATTTGGCAATTTTGACCTAAATTTGCCAATCCATTTCAAATCAACAGCGTTAGACAATAGGAATTTAATTAAGAAAGATAGACTATGAGCAACGAGAAAGTTCAAGTGTTAATTATAGGTTCAGGTCCTGCGGGATATACAGCAGGTATTTATGCATCAAGAGCAGGATTGAAGCCAGTACTTTATACAGGAGGCCAACCGGGTGGTCAGCTTACGATTACAAACGACGTAGAAAACTATCCTGGTTACCCAGATGGAGTTATGGGGCCTCAAATGATGGTAGATTTCCAGAAGCAAGCAGAAAGATTTGGTACTGAAATCAGATTCGGTATGGTCACTGCTGTAGACTTTTCAAGCTATCCATTAAAAGCTACAATTGATGACTCAACAGAGATTGAAGCTGAGTCAGTAATTATCTCAACAGGAGCTAGTGCAAAGTGGTTAGGCATTCCTTCTGAAGAAAAATTCAACGGAAAAGGTGTTTCTGCATGTGCAGTATGTGATGGTTTTTTCTTCAAAGGCCAGGATGTTGCGATTGTAGGTGCTGGAGATACAGCTGCTGAAGAAGCAAGTTACCTTTCTAAGTTGGCTAATAAGGTTTACATGTTGGTTAGAAGAGACGAGATGAGAGCTTCTAAGATCATGCAGCAAAGAGTGAAAAACGCTCCAAATATTGAAATTCTTTGGAATACTGAAACTGAAGAAGTTTTAGGAAACGAAGAAGTGGAGGCAGTAAGAGTTAAGAATAACGTAACCGGAGAAACCAAAGAAGTTCCGGTTCAGGGATTCTTTGTGGCGATTGGGCATAAGCCTAATACAGATATCTTCAAAGGTCAGTTGGACATGGATGAAAATGGATACATTAAAACGATTCCAGGAACGTCTAAGACAAATATTGAAGGTGTTTTTGCAACCGGAGACGCACAAGATCACGTATACAGACAAGCTGTTACAGCAGCGGGATCTGGATGTATGGGTGCATTGGATGCTGAAAGATTCCTTGCAGCTAAGGAAATGGAATTAGCTTAAGATTTAATTTAATATAATGATAAAAGCCGGCCCCAAAGCCGGCTTCTTTTTTGTTTAGAAATGAAGTTAGACACACTTGTTATTATGGCACATCCGGATGACGCTGAATTGTCATGTGCCGGAACAATTATCAATCAAATCAGAGACGGAAAAAAGGTAGGTATAGCAGATCTTACTCAAGGAGAAATGGGAACAAGGGGAACACCAGAAATCCGTCTGCAAGAAGCAAGTGATTCAGCAAAGATCATGGGGGTCTCAGTGAGAGAAAATCTGGAACTTCCAGATGTCTATTTTCAGAACAATGAAGAATGCCAGAGAAAGGTTATCCAGATCATTAGAAAGTATCAACCTGATTTGGTTATTGCAAATGCGATTAAAGACAGACACCCAGATCATGGTAAAGGAGCAGAGCTTGTGAAGACTGCTGCGTTTATGTCGGGCCTAAGAATGATTGAAACTGCACACGAAGGTGAATGGCAAAAAGCCTGGAGGCCAAAGGCAGTTTATCACGCGATTCAAAGCAATTATCTTGTTCCAGATATCGTTGTTGATGTATCAGAAGCCTGGGAGCTCAAATTAGAGGCTATAAGAGCTTTTAAGAGCCAGTTCTTCGATCCTAATAGCAAAGAACCAGAAACATACATTTCAAGCCCGGAATTCCTTAAAATGATTGAAGCAAGAGGGAAGGAGTATGGTCACTCAATTAAGGTGCCATATGGAGAGGGATTCAATGTCACTCAGCAAATGGGAGTAAAGGATCTTTTTGATCTACTCTAATACCAGGGAACAACTGCTTCACCTTTTTTATCAAACTCTCGAAGTATCTTCAGTGCCTCCAAATTGTTGGAAGGAAGGTCTCGATGTAGAAAGTCCGTGAAAAGCCATTTTAAACAATATTCAATGGGTTGATTTGGATAAAAAGTATCTCTTGAGAAATGGAGGTATTTCATCAATTGAAACCCATCAAACCAGCTAAAAAAGTGCTTTTGAAATACGTGCAGATTAGTCGATTTCTTTTTGATTTCAACTAATGCTTTTTCAAATTCCTTTTGAGTCAAAAACTCCCAAACAGGTAAAGCAATTTCTTTCCTGATTTCTTCTAAACTACTTGTGTAAAGTTCTGGTAATACTTCAATGAATTGCTGCAAAAGAATAAATGATTCCGGATGATAGCTTGAGTAGGTTTCATCGTTCTTTTGTTGAAATTCCATCATCGCTCTGCCTGTACCAAATGGTACTCTGTCTGATTGCCTGGAAGATGGGAAAACCGTGCATTCATTGATCTCCGAATAATTCCCTAAAAGCAGCATTTTTTGAATGAAATAGAAATCCTCACCAGCTTTCTTACTATTCATTCCACCTTGTCGTTGATAGTCTTTACTACGGACTGCCATGGATGATCCAATTGTTTGATAGGAATAGGGGAGATGACAAAACCTTTGAGCATTAATGAAATAACGCAGATGCAATTCATAATTCAATATGGCAATATCTTCTTCGCTAACCCGATGTTCATAGTGAATAGATGCCGCTGGTGATTTTGGATGATCCTCAAAATGTTGATAAATCGACATTAAATAGTTTTCAGAGACAGTGCAATCAGCATCCAAATTCACAATAATCCCATCTCGGTCAAACTTTTCATAAACCCTCACAGCTTCGTCCATCCCGATTTTTCTGGCTAGTCCTACACCTGCTTTCTTTCTTGGTAGTTCAACAAGCAAATCATATAGAAGAAATCTATCAGAATTGTTTTCTTTCCAATTTTTGATAGTCTCAATGGTTTCTAAGTTCAGTTTTAACTCATCAGGATGGTACGTTTCAGAATGATTCACCACAATAATCACCAAAACCTTGCCCCTCAATTCTGAGGATTGATGATAACTTTCTAAAAGAGAATCCAAAGTGCCCTTGATATTAGGTTCTTTGAAACTCGGAATAACAATGATTAATTCAGGAGAGTTATCTATCAGTTGCGATAGCTTTCTATCCGCCGTAGCATATCTGGTTAAATATGTATTATCCCGGCTCAAGGAGCAAGTCTGCTAGTGACCCAACTTCCCTGCTTAAGTTCGTATAATATCCGATCATGAAGTCTGTTTTCTCTTCCTTGCCAGAACTCTATTCTATTCGGAACAATTGAATAGCCACCCCAATGATCCGGTTTTGGGATTTTTTCCATTCCATCAAATTTTTCCTTGAAAAGCGCTTCTTTATCTTCTAATTCACCCCTGCTTTCTATCTTCTGGCTTTGAGGTGAAGACCAGGCTCCAATTTGGCTCCCAATAGGTCTACTATGAAAATACTTTTCCGATTCCTCGTGAGTTAATTTCTCTATTGTTCCTTCAATTCTAATCTGCCTTTCCAACTCAGGCCAGAACAAAGTAGCTGCTGCTTTAGGGTTATCCATTAATTGTTGTCCCTTTGAGCTTTCATAGTTTGTGAAAAACTTAAAACCCTTCTCATCAATTCCTTTGAGAAGTACAATTCTCACGGAAGGCTGACCCGATTTGTCCGCTGTACCAAGCGACATTGCGTTGGAAACATATACTTCAGAGTTCATCGCTTCCTCAAACCACTTTTTAAATTGATCTATTGGATTTGAAGCCACATCCTTCTCAGAAAGTGCTTGTCGGGTGTACTCTTCTCGGATTGTTGAAATATCTATAAAGCTCATTTTTAACAGAAGTCTAAATTAATATTGGATACCCTTTTTAATTATATACTTAATGTGCAGTTTAGTGTTTGAATATGAGTCAAAATTATTTGATAAATCATCGGTACCAAAACGTTAATGGTGTTGATTTTGATAATTGTTGATATAACAAACGGAATGGATTAATTCAGGAGTAATGAAGTTAAGGATAGATTTAGCGTGTGATAGCAAAAAAGAATGGATTGATGCCGTAATGAATGATTTTGATTCGTTTTTAAAAGATCACGCAGATTGCGAAAGAAAAGCATCTGCAATGGCCATGAGTTTTGTAGCTAAATATCCAGACAGAGTGGAAATTATCCCAGAATTAATTGATACAGCAATTGAAGAACTGGACCACTTTAAATCCGTATACAATCTTTTAGAGGAGAGGGACATTACTTTGACTCATGAATTAAAACAGGATTTTTACGTTAAACAATTGATTGACGCCTGTAGATCGGGGAAAGAAGATAGATTCATGGACCGTTTGTTAGTTGCATCTGTAGTTGAGACACGAGGAGCCGAAAGATTTCGTTTAGTCTATGAAGCCCTTCCGGAAGGGGAGTTAAAAGAGTTCTACCGACAACTATGGGCTTCCGAAGCTAAACATGGAGAAGTATTTGTCAAGATGGCCTTAAACTATTTTGATGAACGGGATGTCTATAAAAGGCTGGAAGAAATGAAAATAAAAGAAGCTGAAGTATTGAATGCTTTACCAATACAAGCAGCGTTACATTAAAATATTGAATGGAGTTTTTTCATAAACATACACAAGTGCCACCAGAGAGAGGGGATCTGTTAATTTCAGAACCATTCTTACCAGACCCTAACTTTGAGAGGTCTGTTGTTTACCTCTGTGAACATGATGATAACGGATCATTTGGATTTGTTTTGAATCAAAAGTCACAAGTAAACCTGGATGAGGTAATTGAGGAAGTGAATGATGCAAAAGCTCCGGTGTTTGTAGGTGGTCCGGTGGAAAGAAACACACTACACTACTTACACAGGTCAGAACAGTTAGGAGATGACTCTAAAGAAATTATGAATGGTATTATGTGGGGCGTGAATTTTGAGAATTTACTTTACTCCGTCAATACCAAAATTATTGATCTAAGCGACATTAAGTTTTTTGTTGGATATAGTGGGTGGTCGCCAGGTCAATTGGAAGAAGAGCTAAAAGCCAATTCATGGATTGTTTATAAATCTGCAGGAAAAGAACTTGTATTTGATACAGATAGCAAGGAATTGTGGAAAATTGCCATGAATGATTTAGGAGGAAAGTATAAAATGATGTCTAACTATCCTTCCGATCCAAGGCTAAACTAACTATTTATTAAATTTGTAATTCACTAAGTAAAAATAGAGCGCTACAGGAGCCATTATCATTATGGAAGACAACACAGAGAAAACCGGTACTTCAAATGAAAATATTGAAGGTTTAACCCCTCAGGATGGGGAGGTTACGAATGAAACAAATCAAGAGGAATCGATTGAGGCATCATCTGAGCCAGCGGTAGAAGAAACCGCAGCAACGGAAGAACCTGCAGAGGAAAAAGTAGTTGAAACACCTACTGCAGCAACTGAGGAAGTTGTAGAGACCACAGAGACGGAAGCTCAACCTGAGGTTCAGCCTGAGAACACACCAGAGGAGACAGCCAAAGAAGAAGTGGCAGGAGAAGCTAATGTGGAGGAGGTTCCAGCAAGTGCTGAATCAAATAGTACGGAATCAGAATCTCATGAAGAAGAACATGAGGAGGAGCACGAAGAAGAGCACATTGATTACTCCAACCATTCAAAAGAAGAGCTACTCGAAGATGTAGCAAACTTGTCACGTCACGACGATGTAAGAAAGGCTGACAGGGAATTAAAGGAAATAACACAATTCTTTGAGGAGTTTATTAACAAAGAAAAGGAAGAGGCACTCAAGAAGTTTATTGAGACAGGTGGCGACAAAGAAGACTTTGAGTTCAGAGATGAGGCCAGTACAAAATTTGAAGAGTACGCAAAGATCATCAGAGAAAGAAAGTCAAAATACTATAGTGAATTAGAAAAGCAAAAGGATAGCAACCTTCACAGGAAAAATGACTTGCTCGAAAAGTTAAGATTGTTGGTAGATGGAGAAGAAAGCACAGCAAGTATTAATTCCTTAAAAGAAATACAGACTGAGTGGAAAACAATAGGTCCTGTTCCAGGGCAGCATAACAGAACATTGTGGGCAAACTACAATGCGCTGATTGATCGATTCTATGATCAAAGAAGTATCTACTTTGAGCTTAAGGAACTGGACAGAAAGAAGAACCTTGATTCCAAACTGGCGCTGTGTGAAAAAGCGGAAGAGCTTGCTAAGCTCACTGACATTAGCGAAGCTACAAAGCAACTAAATGAACTGCATGAGGAATTTAAACACATCGGCCCAATTCCTAAAGATGACCAGGAAGCAGTGTGGCAGAGATTTAAAGCCGCTTCAGATAGTATATATGCGAAGAGGAGGGAGTTTGTAGAGTCTCTCAAAGGTCAACTCAAAGAAAACCTCGATAAGAAGCAGGCACTTGTTGAAGAAGTTAAGCCTTTCGATACTTTTAATTCTGATAGAATCAATGAGTGGAATGCAAAGACCAAGGAAATTCTTGAAATTCAAAAGAGGTGGGAGGCAATTGGAGGTATTCCAAGAGATAAAGCTAAGGCTGTAAATAAGAGCTTCTGGGGACCATTTAAGCATTTCTTCCATAACAAGGGTGCATTCTTCAAAACTCTTGAAGGAAAGCGCGTAGAGAACCTTGAGCTGAAGAAACAGCTGGTAGAGCAAGCAGAGGCCTTGAAGGATAGCGAAGACTGGAACAAGACTGCTGATGCCTTGAAGAAACTGCAGCAGCAATGGAGAGAAATCGGGCCAGTACCTGAGAAGTTCAGAAACGAAGTATTTGAGCAATTCAAAAAAGCTTGTGATCACTTCTTTGAAAATAAAAGAGGCCATGATCATGTTGCTGAAAAGGAATACTATGATAACCTTGACAAGAAAAACGAAATCTGCGATAAACTTGATGCCATTGCTCAATCAAAGAATGTAGATCCTGATTCAGTTTATGACTTGATTGACGAGTTTGTTGAAATTGGCTTTGTTCCAAGAAGAGATATCAAGAAAATTAAATCCAGGTTTGATCAATCAGTGAAAAACGTTATTTCAAGTGCTGATAATCTTGATGATGAGGAAAAAGAGGATTTAAGAATCAATCTTCAGGTAAACAAATTGAAGATTGGACCTAATGCCAATAGAAAGATCCACAGAAAGGAGAATTCTATCAAGAGAAAGATTACTAATCTTGAGAATGATATAAGCACCTGGAGAAACAACTTGCAGTTCTTTGCCAACTCTAAAAACGCAGATAAGTTGAAGGCAGACTTTGAAGAAAAGGTTGAAAAAGCAAGTGAAGAACTGGAGCATTTGAAGCGGGAATTGAAGGTTTTACATCAAGCTTAAAAAAAATCTTGCAGGATATTTGGAAAGAAAAAAAACTCTTCTACTTTTGCAATCCCATTCGCTAATAACATAACGATTGGGTAACAAAATAGGCCTCCTTAGCTCAGATGGTAGAGCAACTGACTTGTAATCAGTAGGTCATTGGTTCGATCCCGATAGGAGGCTCAAAAACCCGACAGAAATGTCGGGTTTTTTGTTATTAGCTTCTTATCTCAGATGCGGTTCGGTGTTCCGAAAGAGCAATGACTTCCACCCACAGTTCGGCACGCCTCAATGTTGTAATCAGTTGGTCATTGGGCTAGGCGCCCCCGTTCGATCCCGATAGGATGCTCAAAACCCCGAAAGAAATGTTGGTTTTTTTTGTATACCCCTCCTGAGTTTACATTACGGTTCGGTGCTTTCGCAAGATCAGGTACGCTGACCATGTTTGTTTAAGGTGACCTTAGAACTCAGGGAAAAGTGCATTTACAGGTCTCATTGTACTTATTAAGGAGGTAATTGCTGATAGATCTTCTAAATATACCCACAAAAGGGTATTGAAAATGAACTACCTATTTTATTTCTTTCAGCATATTTCTCACCTTAAAAACTGAGCACATGAAACCTCTTCTATTTTTATCTATCCTTGTTATGGCCTTTTCAACTTATTCCCAATCATCAGATGAGTCTAATGATCAAGACTCTGATGAATTTACGCCTGAAGAGTTTGACAATACTACTGAAGCATTTGATGAAAATAGTCACATCATGTTTGGGCCAATTATGAAATACAAAAACAAGGGTGATACATTTTTAACCAATGAAGCAGAGCGATCAATTATTGACGCAAGGCTGACAGAAACTTTTAACCTATGGCAGACTAAGGGAAAGAGGAATAGTCATGCTAGGGTCGCTATTTATGGGGATGTAAATTTTAGGCTGTCAAAGTCAGATAATAGTAGCCCCATGACACCTCCCAATAATAAACTTGGTCTAAGGGTCGATAACGTTATATCTCTAGCAAATAGTAATAATGGAGCAACTCATTTTTTGCTAAGAATGGATTTGGTCCATTTTAGTAATGGTCAAGATCCAAATTCCAGGGTTGAAAATTTACCAGTACCAAGAAATGATTATGCAAATGGAGATTTCAGTACAAACTATATTGAATTAGCATATGGAATAAGAGACTTTGTTAACAATTTGAAGAATAAAATGAATTCAGCAAATGGGGAGGCTCCCTTGTCATATTTTTATTCTACTTCTATGTTATATGTGCAAAAGCATGGTGAGGGTATAGTTTGGAGCAAAGTTCTTAATTTCTATCCAGGAGATGGAACTTACGGGAAATGGAGACTTGGTTATCGTTCAACAGTACCTGCTACAATTACCAATGGTAAAATCCTTTTAAGTAATAAATTCACACTGGAAACGGTATTGGGTAAGAATGAAGGAGATAGAAGCCTTGCAAATGATCAGGGAGTTCAGCTGTATCAAAGGAAAATACGAAATTTCAATTTTACGTACCAATTAATTACTCATCTAAGAAATCGAAAATGGGGATTAATGTTCTTTTATCATAACGGATCTGATTATCTCAATATCAGGTATGACCTGAACTCCAGGATCTATGGATTTGGATTTATTCTGGGGCAGGGTTTATTTGTTCTGCCATAGCCAAAATTCGACTGGTAAAATTACATTACCTCAATTTGTCTGGTTTCAAATTCTTTGACATCAGTACGTTTAGGTAAGTGTATATCTAATATTCCGTTTTCAAGACTGGAGGAAATATGCTCTTGATCAATGCATTCACATAAGTGAAAATATCTAATTTGAAAGTAGGGATTAAACTCACGTCTTTTATAGTTATCGGTCACATCATGTTGATATCCTGCCTTCTTGGCAGAAACTAAAAGCGTGTTATTTTCAAGGATAATATTTATTTCATCCTTGTCAAAACCTGGTAGTACAATCTCCAAATGTCCCGACTTCTCAAATTCTTTGAGATTTGCCTTTGGTTCAGCAGACCGGACATCTTCAAAAGCATTACGTCCAAGGAAATGATCAGGGTCTATTAACGGAGCGTATTGGTCGCCTATTCTATGAAATGTTTGATTTTTCTGTCCTTTAAGTTTCATGATTCTGGTATGTTTTTTATCCGATTTTTAAGGTAATGACCAACATCAACAATTAAAATGGTATTGGTCAATGTGGGATAAGATTTTAGTCACTACTTTATTTATCGCACAAGTTTTCCAACTTAGAAAACCTACGTAACACATACAAGTTTGCCTCAAAACTCAAAACTCAAAACTCAAAACTCAAAACTCAAAACTCAAAACTCAAAACTCAAAACTCAAAACTCAAAACTCAAAACTTAGCTCGAGAGCGTCTAAATGAAATGTAGACGCGTTCGTCGAAAATGTATAGAGTAAATGAAAGCAAGAACAGGTTCTTTTTTTACTCCTATATAATAAAGAGTGCAAGGCTTCACGAGATTCCGGATATTTCATCCTTTGCATTCCGGAAGGACGACACGGACTTTAAAATCCTAAGCACTAATATCTAAATCCTAAATGTATTTAGTAATCAATTCGTTTGTCCACTGAAGGTGGACATCCCCGCAACTCGCAACTCCGCTCCAGAAATTCCAGAAGGACGACACAGACTTTAAAATCCTAAGCACTAATATCTAAATCCTAAATACACTCTCAGTATTCAACCCGCTTGTCCACCGAGTTCCTTCGCCAGAGGCTATGGCCGCCGGTGAAAGGAGGACATCCCCGCAACCCGCAACCCGTTCAACACTTACCCTTTCAGGTGCCAATCCATTAAATCAAATGAAAATTTTTCGCCACCTTTTTTGAATCTCTCGATTCTTTGTTTAAATTCTTACCGGGAATTAGGAAATTGATAAACAGGGGTTTATATGAGGTCATATAAACTTTGTATTAAATAATTGTAATTATTTAAGGTTATCATTTTGACAATGGTTCAAAGATTTCTATTTTTAACCCGAAACCAACATCGCCAACGTCCTATGCAATACGTTAGGTCCACAAATATTAATAATAATAAATCCTACCCAGCGCAGGAAGCACAGACGCTATGCGGTTTTACCGGGATGTCTCTCGGAGCACAATTTCAATATTTACATTATAACGCATATTAATTTTTAATAATTATATATTCTACAAACTTTTTATACACACTTTAACCAAATAATAATTTCTATGAAAAGAATAGTACATTATGGATTGTTCCTAGTGACTGGTATCGCTCTTTTCTTCGCTTGTAAGGAGGATGAGTTTTCAGAACTAGATGCCACCAGGGAGCAAATCACGTTTGAGGATTCCATTCAAGCTGTGAGGGATTCTTTGGAAGCTGTAGGAGGCATTATTGATTATAGTATCAATATTGTTGCCGCCAGTGGTTCGGGATTCGTTGATGGTCGCCCTGAAGGGGATCCTTCTTTGGAAGGTGTATCAGTTACAATTAGTCAACACGGGACTACACAGACTGTGATCACTGATGAAACTGGTATCGCTGCATTTGCAGACCTTAGAATAGGTACTGTAAGTATAAGTGTTGATGACACTTCTTATACTAATGTTGATGCTTTAGTATACTTGAACGTTGAAGCTGACTCTGCAGGACTTCTTGCAGGAATCGAAAGACAGGCAGCTACAATGATTCCACTTTTCTCTACTACAGAGCAATTAGCATTTGTTTCCGGAAAAGTTACTTTCGAATCTGATCTTACTGATTCTATTCCAGAAGATGCTGGAGGAATCACTGTTGTAGGTTCTATCGATTTTGACAATTCTGACTTCAGAGATGATTACTTCGCAGACGCGGAATTCTACGGAACAACAGGATGTACTGACTGTAAGGAGATCGCTAAGATTGTGAACATGGCTTACGTTGATGCAGCATTGTCTACAACAACTGCAGCTGATGGAACATATACATTAGCAGTTCCTTCAACTACTCATGGATTACCTATTCAGGTTGAAATTTCTGAATTTACTGCAGATCAAACATTATTGATCGATGAATTCCAGGGAGAAACTATTAACGATGTTAGAACTGTAAGAACTGTTTTTAGCTCTGAGTTTACATCAACTGGTGACATTAGTTTCATCCCAAGTGTGCCAAGAGCACTAGCATTTATTGATGCACCAACTGGTTCTGCTGGTAACCCTCCTGATGATCAAGCATTTGCAGATGCAAATCTGGCAGCATCAGGTTTAGCTTCTATTACTATTGATAATCAAGGATTTGGATATACTCAACCACCTGAATTAATCATCAGTGATCCAGATGATCCACTCGGGACTACTGCTGAAGCAGAAGCTTTTCTTACTGATGGAAGAGTTACTTCAATTGTACTAACTGAAAGTGGAAGTGGTTATTCAATTGGTGGTGGTGCATCTGTTACTCCTGTAAACAACCTGGATGATGAAGCAACTGCAACTCCATTTGTTACTTTCTCAATTACAGATTTTAACCTAATATCTACAGGTACTGGTTATACATCAGAGCCTTCTGTTACTATCGTAGCTGGAGAAGGAGAAGATGCAAGTGCCAGAGCTGTAATGGACGGTACTGTTACAGATGTAACATTGACTTCTATTGGTACAGGGTATGTAGCACCACCAGAAGTTGTATTTATAGGAGAAACTGAAGATGAAGCTGAGGCAACTGCCAACTTAACTCAATACAACCCAATTCATTCTATAATCTTAAGTGATGATTATGATGGTACTTTTGAGGATGAGCCAGAGGTGAGAATAACTCAAGTAAGTACAGGTAGTGGAGCTAGAGCAGTAGTCACATTGAAAGAAGATGGTGTTGTTGGTAGAATCGCACTTACTAACGTTGGTGCTGGTTATCAACAAGCTCCTGCTGTATTGATCACAGGTGGTGGTGGACAAGGTGCTGCTGCTGATGCTGAAATTAACACTGCTGGAGAAGTTGTTGCTATCAATATCTTATCCAATGGTTCTGGTTACACAAGCACTCCAACTATTACCATAAGTTCACCTGCTTCTGGTGGAACTCAAGCTACTGCAGATGTTTTTCTATGGTATGAAATTGACGAGATCACTCTTACAAATCCAGGTTCTGGATATGATATCTTCTATAGTACAGCACAATCTGATTTATATGGAGATGAGCCGACTGTAGAATTTTATGATGCAAGTGGAACTTTGTTAGAGAACTTTGCTGGAACTGGTTCAGGTTCAGAAACTGATATAACTGTTAGACCTAATGCTTCTGTTGAAAGTCTAACACTTACAGATAATGGTTCAGGATACACTGGTGATCCGGTTCCGACAATTGAATTCAATCCATTGTTTGGACTTGGATCAGGTGCTGAAGCCACTGCCGAATTGGAGTATCAAATTTCCGAGTTAGAATTAATCACTGGTGGTTTTGGTTACGAAACTTCTAGTAACATAGATATTATTGTTGATTGTGACGACTGTACAAACAGAGCACAGTTCTCTGCAAACCTTGGTAATGGAATTCTTTCGAGCATAGAGTTAACTAATGGAGGCGCAGAATACACAGCTCCACCAAATGTGACATTGAACGGTACAAATGCTGAAGATGTTGAAATTGAAGCAATCATCTCTGGTGGATCTGTTACTGGTTTTACTATTGATCCGGACAACAATGGAGGTGAACTTACAACAGGTGGTTACTCTATTGATATTGAGATATTTATTAGTACTACTTCACTTTCTGCTGATGTAATCGAAAGTGCTGGACAACTTTCACATATCACCATTACAGATCCAGGAGCTGGTTATGATGTTGCTCCGGTTGTGGAATTTGTAAATGATGGTACTGGAGGTTCTGGTGCAGCTGCAACAGCGGTATTAGAGAATGGAAGAGTAGTTGATATTGTTCTTACAAACCCAGGTAGTGGTTATACTGGTGTTCCAGATGTAAACCTTGAAATTCCTACATTCCTTGAAACTGCTGAAGCTAGTTTAACTATCAATACAGAAGGATTTGTAACAGGAATCTCTATTGATGACGGAGGTGAGGGTTACGTAACAAATCCAAATATTACAATTGTTCCAATTCTAGCTGGAAGAGGTTCAGGTGCTACTGCAAGTGTAACATTCATTGAGAATGGTTCAGTAGATGGTGCGTTTATCACAAATCAAGGTAGTGGCTACACTGGAAGAAACCTTCCTACAAGTGCACAGCCAGTTGAGATTTTTGGTGATGGCAACTTATTCATAGATGCATTCACAGATAAGACATACATTAGAGATGTTTATCTAGGAACTGGTAGAAGAACATCAGATCTATTCGAATAATGCAATTCTCAATTAATACACTTAGAGATAAAAAAAATATTTATACAATGAAAAAAATATTATTCCTTATATGCGTATTATTCGGGATTGGCATCAATGACGGATTTGCGCAAACGGTTGATGTATATTTTAATCAGCCGGTACCCTACCACGAGATTCCAATAAAACACGTGGAAAGTAGCTACACTGCTACTGCAAACTACATTTGGAGCGATGGTGTTAGTTTTACTACGGATACATTAAATGTAACACTAGGTGGTGCTACGTTTGGTGAAGATTCGATTTCTGAAGCGGATGATTTCGCTGGAGTTACAGTATTTCCTGATACACTTTTTAATGAGACAGTTCAGGAAAATACTGGAGGTGTAGATGGTGCTGCTTATACCAACGCAACTTTTGTATTAGACGAAGTTCAAACTTATGATCTAACATTAGATGGAGCTTGGGAAAACGGAAACTTTTTCTCTACAGTTACTGCATTGGCTTCTAGTGTCGATGTAACAAGCAACTCGTACGCAAGAGCTGATGATGCTGCTCTTACAGAGGAAGTAGGACCGGGTGATTATGGATCTGTTGGAGCTCAGTTTGAAATGATGGTCAATGACAACATTTCTGAAATTAGAATAAATTTTGGAGCCTCAACTGCAGCAAATACTGAATATAATGTTTCAGTTTTCGAAACTACAAGTGGTACTATTGGATCTGGGGATCTTGTTTATACATCTCCTATTCAACAAGTATCTGCCGCGGGAGCAGAAGAAGTAATAGAAGTAGAATTATCGGTTACTGCCAACAGATGGTACGTAGTGATGGTTAACCAAATTACAACTACTACTTTCACACTTGATGCTGAAGATGTAAATGACGATGGACAAGTAATATTTTATGATGTAGATGGTGAGTTTGACAGACAAGACAGAGGAGATGTTGATATCTCACTTACTACTGAGGCTCCTACTATTCCTGAATTCACAGAGAGAGTACCAGGAGACCAAATTGTTTTTGTAGTAGATGAAGCTGGTTCTTATACATTCTCTGCTGCTGATGAAGATGGTGATCCTGTTTTCTTTAATCTTTATGATACATTACCTTCTTTCAATGTTGACTGGTTAACATTCACTGATAACTCTGATGGAACTGCTACAATTTCTGGTACTCCAGACATCAGTAATATTGGAACTGTCGAATTGTATGTAAGTGTAAAAGATGCAGCGGATGCTACAGATAGTACAACTTATAATGGCCAATACACAACGACCCTCGAATTGAGAGTTGTAAACTCAGTTGACTTTGGTCTTCCTTTCGAAGAAGATTTCAACGATGTAGTGGCTGGTGAAATTCCTGCAAACTGGGAGCTTGAGCAGGATGTAGATGGCGAAGGAGATGGTTCTGAAGCTTCTTGGAGAGAAAGTGGAAATGTAATGTTCATTGATGAAGATGCGGCTAATACTAAGCAGGACGAAAGATTGATTACTCCGCCGATTGTATTGCCACAGCGTTCCGGATCTGAAAAATATACACTTACCTTCGATCTCGATTTCTTAGGTGATGAAGATAATTTCGTCGGTGGAAATCTTGATGTTCTGGGATCAGGTGCTGATGGTGACGGTAACTTTGCTGACATTACAGCTTGGATATACCTAGTAACTGAGGATTCTTTAGTTTCATTATGGACAGATGATGATTATTCGGAGGATATTGCTGCAGATGGAAGTTTCAGTGCTGAAATTGATTTAACGGGTTACTCAAGCCAGGATAATGATTCTACAATTCAAATTGTTTTCCAATATGAAAGTAGTAATGTAAGTCAGTTTCAGACAGATTTATCTTTAGACAATGTTACTATTGATTTTAATGAGGATGTTGATCTTTCTGTTATTGTAAGAAGCCCTTATGTTGAACTACCAAGATCACAAGTTGATACAACAGGAGGTTTCGATTTTACATACTATATTATAAATAGAGGACAGTCTGTTCCAGATGATACTGAAGTTACACTTAGCGTATCGTCTACTGATGACCCAGATTTTCAAGATGTTTTCCAGGAAGTGTCTTATTCACTGACTGATTTTGAAGACATTGATTCGGATACTATTGAAGCAACCATTAATGCAGTCTTCAATATTCCCGATAATGGAACATCTTACAATTATAGTTTCACTGCGACTGTTACTGCTACAGATAATGTCGCAACTGGTTCAACCAGTCAAACTGATGTGGTAACTGTTGGTGATGCAGGTTTCTCTATTGGTGATGCTAACGTTGCAAACAACATCAGGGTAGTAAATACTCAGGATGATACAGAGGAGACTGTTGGAGTTGGTGATGGAATCGGTACTATCATTGAATTAGTAAATGATGATTACATAGGTGGTTTCTTTATCAATTTAGCAACTTTAAATGGAGAAGAATTTTCCATTAAAGTAATTTCAATCGATGACAGAAATGCTACCGAAGGATCTTTAGTTGCAGAAATTGATGATGAAAATGGAGCGGTCCTTAATGCTAACTCATCAGATGATGACATTAGAGTTTTAGACGATGAAGACTATGACAGCTATATTTACCTAGAAGCCGGATTGTATGTAATTATGGTTAACCCTACTGATGAGTCTGACCCATTATTCTCTCTTAATAGTACAGAACCTAATGATGATCGAGCTGATTTTGGAGACTTTGTAAGAGGTAGCGAAGACAACCTTTACAGAGGTGATGATGATGATGGAGATGTTGATATTAGAGTTTACTTCTCTGACTATATCAATTACTCAGTTATCGCTGATACTGATTATGAGGAAATTCCAAGGTCTCAAATTGATTTTGAAAATGGTTACGATTTTGAAACAGTAATTATTAAAAGAGGTAATTCAACTCCTTCTGAACTATTATTAACAGCTACTATTTCTAGTACTGATGCTGACTGGGTTGATGTTGAATTCTCAAATACAATTGACGCTGGAACAGACTTTGCTTCTGGTGATACTGTTACTTATGTATACAACTTTGATCCTTTCCTTCCAGACGATGACGCAAGTGATACTTACACATTTGATGTAACTATTGAGCACGTAAAAGGTGATGGGACTGATAATAACTCTGCTTTTGCAGACGACAATCAAAGTACTACATTAAGAGTTGGAGATGCTACTTCTAACTTCAATAGTGATGAAGACAACTCCATCGGAGGTTTCTTAGGAAACGATGAAGATGAAGATTCTAGCGGAGACTTTGGTGATGGTATGGGTGAAGTGTTTGAATTGACAAACGACGATTACCTTGCTGCAGTATACGTAGATTGGAATGGTGGTTCTGGTGCTGAAGATGTTTCTATCTCTATTATTAGTGTTACAGGTCCGGATGCAACTTCTGGTACTGTTGTTGCAACTATTGATGAAGATGGAACTAACAATCCGGTTGAAGCAAATGATAACTTCTACATCCAGGTACAGGATGATCCTGATTTTGATGAGGATCTATTCTTAACTGCTGGTTACTATGTAGTTATGGTTAACCCAATTGATGATTCTGATAACGATTGGTCAATTGCAGGTTCTTCTCCTGCAGATGATAAAGAGGATCTAGACTCATATGTAAGAGGTAACGAGAATAATATCTACACTGATGAAGAAGATGATGGAAATCTTGATATCAGAATGTACTTCAGAGATAATAGTGCTCCTGAGTATTTTGATCCTCAAGGAAGTAGCACTGGTGTAGATTTAACTACCCCGGTAACAAGTGTTTCTTACTTAATAACTGAAGGAACAACTGAAACTGCAACTATTATTGTGAAAGACCCTCAGGCCAATGATGAAGTGACTAAACAACTTGTAAATAATAACCTTAGCTGGTTAGCATTTAATACTAATGATGCTGGATTCACGTTAACAGCAGACGGTACAGCTGCTGAAGGTGAGTATACTGCGCAGATTAGAGCTTTTGATAGACTGGATACTGCATTCTTGAATGTAAATATCACAATTGGTCCAAATCCTGCACCAGAGTTTACAACTGCGCCAATAGTGATTGCTACAGAAGGATTAGAATACACGTATGTAGCTACTGGTGAAGATGAACTTGATGAGGATTTTGATGCATCCTTTGAGGTTATACCATCATGGATTACAACTGAAGTGTCAGCTTCTACGGATAGTATCACATTAACAGGTACTCCAACTTCTGATGACATTGGGGCACATGCTGTTAAATTGCTTTTACAAGACGATTCAGGTAACACCGCGGAGCAGTCATTTGTAATTATTGTTTATGAAAATGACCCTCCTGTGTTTACAACAAGAGAGCCTGAAGGTCCATTTGTAGAAGGTAATGAGTATTCCTACAGAATAGTAGCTACGGATGAGCAAGGTAATGAATCAATATCCTACAATGCTGGAACTATTCCTGCTGGATTTGCTTTGAGACCGGACTCAATTGGTAATGATCCAAGTGTAGCTTATTTGGTTTCTTCATCACTTCCTGCTGGTAGTAATTCTGTAGTAATTGAAGTTACTGACGGAGTGACTACAGCTACACAGGATTTCATAGTTGAGGTAGAAGCAGCTAATAATGCCCCAACTTTCACAAGTACTCCTGCAGATCCAGATGTAGTTACTGCAAATACAACATATACTTACAACATCACAGCATCTGATGCTGACGGTGATGCACTACAATTCTCTGCTCCAGTTATGCCAAGTTGGGCTATCCTAATTAATGATGGTAACGGTGTTGCTAGAATTATTGGTGATCCAAATGATGCTGATGCTGGTAACCATGCTGTTACAATTGAAGTAACAGATGGAGAGGCTACTGCTTCACAATCTTATACTATTCAGGTTAATGCAAGTGCAATTGATAACTCTGATGACGATGAAGAAGAAGCAGAAGTTGTTAATGAGGATGATGAAGTAGAGCAATCAGAAGTTGCTTCTATGTACCCAATTCCTGCGAAGGAAATATTAACTGTTAAAGAAGTACAAGCTAATGTTACTATCAGAATTTATAATCAGGCTGGTCGTCTAGTGAAGTCTTTCGAGACTACTAAGGAAGGTTCTACTGATTTAGATGTTTCTGATATTCAGCCAGGTGTGTACTTTGTACAGATGGGAGATACTGCAGAAGTTTCTAGAGTAATTATTGAATAAAACTAAAATAGTGAGGAGCTTGTCTCCTCACTTTCTTAAAACCTTAAGCTTTTAATTAATGAAATATAAATTAACAATATTAATGGTTATTGGGTGCATGGTTTCATTCACTGGATTTGCTCAGGATGAATCTTCAGACACTCCATTAACTGTAGGCGGCCAGGTTTATTTTTCTCAGAATTTTATATCCGAAAGTCTAGTCACTGATACCTATGAATGGCGAAGTGGTGTAGCTGGAGGTGTTTTTGCAGAATACAGACTTCTTGATATTCTAGGAGTCAGTGCTGGTGCACTTTATCACCGTACAGGAACAAATGGTATTCCTACTGATCAATTATTTTTCGATAGGGAAGCAATTGTTGCTACGGGATTAATAAAGGAAATTGATCTTGTTTATGACAGATTAGAAGTTCCTGTTTCTGCTAGTTTATACCTAGGTAATCTTAGGTTGACTGCTGGTGGAAGCTATAATTTCCTTTATAACGGAGAAGCCCAAGTACTTGAAAGTCTTGATGGGGCAGAAGGTTATACTTTCATTGACGTAAGTGAAAGACTTACTAGAGATGAAATTGCTGCTTTTGTCGCTGTTGGATATTCAATCGATGCAGGAGCATTGAGAATTATACCTGAGGTTCAATACAACAAGGGACTTACCAGTATTAATAATATTACTGGAAAGGGAGATATTTACACGAGCAACATTATGGTTGGTGTGAAAGTAGGATATTCTCTTGACTTAGGAATTTTCTAATAAATAACCTTAATCATATTAAGAACCCAGTTAAATTTATTTTAACTGGGTTTTTTTTGTTTTTGATGCTAAGAAATTCAATAGATCTGATTAATTTATATGTAAGTAATTCAATTAATAATGTCTGGATCGTAGAATTTTAAGAATTGTTTTTTTATAATTAAGTTCAACGGGGGAATGAGGGGGTTTGTCGAAAAAATTGGACATTTAATTGAAATTATATCATTTTAGAATAAAAAACGATGGCACTTTCGTTAGATAACGTTTTAGAAAAATTGCAGGATCAATCTAATTATCTGGTTGTTATGCCCAATACCAAAGAATGCTTTTTGGATGAAGATGATGAGAGAGAACCCGTAGAATATGGAATCTTTGAAAGCCTTCTCGCAGATGCTAAGATTAAAATATTGGCTGATGTAGGTGATGAGACCATGTATATTATTGTTCCACCAGAATCCTAAACGATTTTTCTAAATGAATTGACCAGCTAATCAATCAACTTTTTCATTTTATTCTTTACCATCTCGGTTGTAATCTCGATAAAGTAATTATTTGGAGGAGGCTCTAAATATAGTTACTGTATTAGGAATGTTCACCATATTTTTTAAGCTATTTGCTTGTACTGAACAAAATCAATTTAAGGATGCCATTTCATGTGGGTATCTACAAGACGATAATCATACCATTTTTTTTTAGGTCGATTGATCCAGTTATATTTAGAACTGTAAAGTCAAACTAACATATAATGGGATTTGAAGTTAAGGCTGGAGTATTTGGGGATTTTGAAACGATAGAAGTTTCAGATTCTATTAAAGGACATCATTTCATTTTTATACCAGATAAAGGTGCCTTACCAATCAAAATGAAATTCCATAACCTGGATTTTGTAGAATCAATTGATAGTCCAGAAATATTGGAAAATGATCATTGGTTTAGAAATTTTTGGTTGATGCCATATCCGAATAGAACCAAAGCTGGTATTTATGAATTTGCTGGTAAAGAACATCATTTAGAAATGTCGACTCATGATACAAACCATGCATTACATGGATTCTTTTATAAACTCTGGGCGGAAGACATAAATGTTACTAAAGATTCCGATACAGTTGAAATCTCAATTGATCACATTTATCAGGCAGATCAACCTGGATACCCATTCCCTTTTGATACTACTATAAAATACCAGATTGAGGCTGAAGGAATTTTTAATATTCAAATTACAATTATGAATGCGGGTGAACGAGTAATGCCTTTTGGGCTTGGTTGGCATCCGTATTTTAAGTTGGATCAAAACCTTTCAGAATTAACAGTGAGTAGTGGGCCCCTTTTAAATATTATTTTGGATGAGTTAAGTATTCCTACTGGTGAGGAAGTATTAATTGAAGATACTAGAGATATGGCAAACGCAAAGTGGGATCATTGTTTTAAATATCAAAATGAACCATACAAATATGCTATCGAAAGTGATAATTATAGATTAACCATCTCACAAGGTGAAGAATTTCAGTATTTACAAATCTTTACCCCCGGCCGAGATTCAATTGCTGTGGAACCAATGACTTGTGGTGTAAATGCCTTAAACACAAAAGAAGGGTTGGTTGTTTTAAAGCCAGGAGAGTCGAAATCCTACCACTTAACTGTGGAACTAAAGAAACTGTGACCATTAAGATTGATTTGATTACATACTATAAAAGAAATTTTCCATTTACCATGTTTTCATAACTTTGGTGTTTTGATATCGTTGGAAAGTTTGCCCAAATACAACATGAAAAAACTACTACTTTTATCTCTTTATCTGATTTCTTCTACTGCCTTTTCTCAGGCTCCTAAGAAACGCACTTCATCGGAAATTCAATTGATGCTGAATAAACTAAATGTACTTGGTTCTGTCCTTTATGTTGCAGCCCATCCCGATGATGAAAACACCAGAATGATCGCATATTACGCTAATGAGGAGTTGATGCAAACTGCTTATTTGGCTGCTACAAGAGGCGATGGTGGCCAAAATTTAATAGGTACCGATATCAGAGAAAAGTTAGGAATTATTAGGACACAGGAATTATTAGCTGCGAGGAGAAAAGATGGAGGTAAACAGTTTTTTAGCAGAGCAAATGATTTTGGTTATTCAAAAGACCCAGATGAGACATTTGATATCTGGGATCGTGACAAAGTACTGGCTGATTTCGTTTGGGTGATTCGAAAATTCAAACCAGATGTGATGATTACCAGGTTTAGTGAGCGACCTAAGGTAACACATGGCCACCATACTGCTTCAGCAATTTTGGCACATGAGGCATATAAATTAGCGGGTGATGAAAATGCATACCCGGAGCAATTGAAATATGTAGATCCTTGGTCCCCCAAGAAGTTGTATTGGAATACAAGCTGGTGGTTTTATAGAAGGACGGGGGAGAAGTTTGATACAACTGGCTTGGCAAAGGTTGATGTTGGAAAATACAATCCAATGTTAGGAAAATCGTACACAGAGATTGCTGCAGAAAGCAGAAGCATGCACAAAAGCCAGGGGTTTGGTGCGACTGGGAGCAGAGGGATCGAGATTGAGTATCTAAAACCGCTAGAAGGAGAAACAACAAGAAGTCCGTTTGGAGATATTGATGTTACCTGGAATAGAGTTGAAGGTGGTGATGTTGTTCAGAAACATATTGAAAATGCATTGCATAGTTTTGATAGCCAACAGCCCTGGGTTATTGTGTCTGATCTTTTGTTAGCACTCAAAGAAGTTCAAAACTTAGATGACAAACATTGGAAGAAAATTAAGTCTCAAGAAATAAAAAAAGTTATAAAGGCTTGTATGGGGCTGTACCTGGAAGCAAAATCTGATAGTTACTCATATGTGTCAGGTGATTCTATTACAATTTCATTTGAAGCAATTAATAGATCTAGTATACCTGTCATTCTTAAGGAAATATATATTAAAGAGATAAGATCAAGTACAATTAATATCTCTCAAAAATTGAACAATAATCTTAAGTTTTCAAATGATTTTAATGCTGTTATCCCATCAAATTTGGAACCTTCTTCACCATACTGGCTTACCAAAAAAGGTACTACGGGAATGTACACTGTGGAGGATCAATTGCTAAGAGGCAACCCTGAAAATGAACCAGTTTTTACAGCATCATATGTGTTAGAAATAAATGATCAAGAATTGACATTTGAATCACCGGTTGTTTTCAAAAGAAATGATCCTGTTAACGGGGAGACTTATAGACCACTTGAGATAACTCCACCTGTGTTTGTGAATCTCGGAAGTGAAGTAATGATTTTCGGCAACAATGAATCGCAAGATATTCAGACAATTGTTAAAGCAGGATCTGACAATATTAAGGGAACTGTAAAGCTTGAGCTTCCAAAGAAATGGACTATTGAACCAGCCCAATATAACTTTGACCTGGCAACAAAAGGGGAGGAAAAAATATTCAATTTCTCGATAACCCCTCCAAAAGGGCAGAGTGAGGGAACGATAAAAGCTATAGTAAACCTCAACGATACAGAATATGTAAATGCTCATGAAAACATAGTGTATGATCATATTCCAGCTCAAGCATACTATCCAGTATGTTCTTCCAAAATTGTTAAAATTGACCTGAAAACATCGGGTAATAAGGTTGGGTATATTATGGGAGCAGGGGATAAAATTCCTAACAGTTTACAGCAAGTGGGTTACAATGTAGATTTATTAACAAAGGATGATATTGTCAGTGATAACCTATCTCAATATGATGCGGTAATTGTTGGTATTCGGGCATTTAATACTTTGGATTGGATAAAGTTCAAAAACAAAGAGCTTTTTGATTATGTAGCGGAAGGTGGCAATGTAATTGTTCAATATAATACAAGTCATAGACTAAAAACTACTGACATTGCACCTTACAGCTTGAAATTGTCGCGAGATAGAGTTGCTGTTGAAGGCGCACCAGTGGAAATATTAGAGCCCTCTCACATTGCTTTAAATTATCCAAATAAGATTACCATGAAAGATTTTGATGGCTGGGTTCAGGAGAGGGGTTTGTATTTTCCTAATGAGTGGTCTGAAGAATTTGTGCCGTTGCTTTCAAGTAATGATCCAGGGGAAGACCCTAAATCAGGAGGCCTGTTAGTTGCGAAGCATGGAAAAGGCTACTATGTATATACTGGATATTCATGGTTCAGAGAATTACCAGCCGGAGTACCTGGAGCTTATAGAATATTTACTAATTTAATTTCATTAGGGAAACAACAATAAACTTGATAAAATGGCAGAAGAAATAGACGAAAAACCTCCTTTTTTTAATCATTGGAGCACTTTATATTGGTTCGTACTTTCCTCATTGGGGATTGTGATTCTGCTGCTTTATATTTTTTCAGTTGCCTTTTCGTAATTTCTTTTAGATGAACAATTTAGACCTACTGATTCTATTTGGGACACTTTTTGGAATCGTTGCGTATGGAGTTTGGAAGACCAGAAAAACTCAAAATATTGAAGATTATCTAAGAGGGGACAATTCCCTGAAATGGGGTACAATTGGACTTTCAGTTATGGCTACTCAAGCCAGCGCTATTACGTTTATTTCTACACCAGGACAAGGCTATGAGAGTGGAATGGCATTTGTACAAAACTATTTTGGACTACCTCTGGCCTTAATAATAGTTTCTGCAGTATTTATTCCTATTTATTATAAACTTAAAATCTATACTGCATATGAATATCTGGAAAGCAGGTTTGATGTCAAAACGCGGATTTTAGGAGCCACATTGTTTCTTGTACAAAGAGGTCTCGCTGCTGGCATTACCATTTATGCACCAGCAATAATTATTTCAACAATTCTTGGTTGGGATCTAACTCTGACAATCTTAATGGTAGGTCTCTTGGTAATGGTCTATACTTTCAGTGGTGGTACGAAAGCAGTAAGTCTAACTCAGAAGCACCAAATGACAGTTATACTACTTGGTATGTTTTTGGCATTTGGTATCATTATCTATTACATATCTGAATACACATCCTTTACAGGAGCATTAACAATTGCCGGTACACTAGGCAAATTGAATGCGGTCGATTTTGACTTTAACTTTGAAAAACGATACACCATATGGTCTGGTTTGACCGGTGGTTTGTTTTTAGCTCTTTCGTATTTTGGTACAGATCAGTCGCAGGTACAACGTTATATTGGAGGTAAGAACCCTACAGAAAGTAAAATGGGATTAATGTTTAATGCTGTACTAAAGATCCCGATGCAGTTTTTTATACTGCTTACAGGTGTAATGGTTTATGTGTTTTTTATATTTTATCAACCTCCACTGCATTTTAAGCAGGATTCAGTAAGTAAGATTAATAGTACTGAGATGAAGGGTGATTATGACGCTTTAGAATCCAGGTACCAAAGTATTTTTGAGGAAAGAAAATCAGCAGCTGTTGATCTTAGCTCACTTAATGAGAATAATGATAGGTACATACCTGCCAAGGAACGATTAGTTGTAAGCGATCAAGCTTTAGTAGATATTCGAAAAGAAGCCAAGGAGGTACTTAAAAAGGCTGATCCGTCTATTGAAACAAAAGATTCTGATTACGTTTTTTTGACTTTTATTCTCAATTACCTACCACATGGTATAATTGGCCTGTTGATAGCTGTTATATTCTCAGCTGCTATGTCCAGTACATCTTCAGAGTTAAACTCTTTGGCATCTACTTCGGCCATAGATTTTTACAAAAGACTTATTAATAAAAATGCTTCTGCAAAAACGTATCTAAACGTGTCTAGGATATTCACCTTGATTTGGGGAGCAATAGCAATTCTATTTGCCATCATTGCAAATAATTCAGAGAATCTGATTGAAGCTGTTAACATTATCGGTTCTATATTCTACGGAACTATCTTAGGTATTTTTCTTGTGGCCTTTTTTATGAAGTGGGTAAAAGGCACCTCTGTATTTATCGCAGCAGTCGTTGCTGAACTAATTGTCATATCAAGCCATATTTTAAACGTACTTGGCTATATTGACATCAGCTATCTTATGTATAATGTCATTGGCTGTTTCTTGACAATGATATTTAGTGCAGTAATTCAAGCGATTAATGGAGGAAGAACAACAAATTAGATGGGGAATCCTGGGACTTGGCAAAATTGCCAGGAAGTTTACCTCTGACTTAAAGACATTACCTGGAGCCAAGCTTCAAGCAGTAGCTTCAAGAGATTTGATGAAGTCCCGAGGTTTTGCTTTGGAATTTGGTGCTGAATCTGCATATGGTTCATACGAAGAACTTGCGCAGGACCCTGAAGTGGATGTTGTCTATATTGCCACTCCACATGTCTTTCATTCTGCATATTCGTTGCTATGTATGAATCATAAAAAGGCAGTCTTGTGTGAAAAGCCTTTTGCCATGGATAGTGACGAGGTAACAGAAATGATAGATTGTGCGAAAGCCAATAATGTGTTTTTGATGGAGGCTATGTGGACCAGGTTTTTACCACACTATCAATATGTGTTGGATCTTGTTTCAAATAAGAAATTTGGTGAAGTTATCTCTGTGGAAGCAGATTTTGGATTTAAAGCTCCATTTGATCCCGAGAACAGAGTTTGGAAAAAAGAGTTAGGAGGAGGTAGTTTACTTGATGTAGGTATATACCCAATTTTTGCTGCACTTTCAATCTTAGGTTATCCAACTGAAGTCCTTGCAGCAGGATCATTTTCTAAAACCTCAGTAGACAGGGAGACTAAAGTGTTATTCAGTTATTCAACTGAACAAACAGCAGTTTTGAGAAGTTCGCTTGCAGCAAATACACCAACTGAAGCCATCATATATTGTGAATATGGTACCATAAAAATTAATACCCGATTTCACGAACCTACCACAGTTTCATTAATTACCGAAGGAAGTACTTCGGAAAAATCTTTTGATTACGATACTATTGGGTATAGTTATGAAGCCCAACATGTCATGGAGTGTCTATGGAAAGAAAAGAAGGAGAGCCCACTCATGAAGTGGCAAGACAGTTTGGAGTTAATCAGTCTACTGGATGAAGTAAGGATTCAGATTGGGCTTCAATTCTGATTAATTTTTTTTAATACGACCCAATTATTCCTTAACTGTTTGATAATCTAAAGTTTAATTCAAAGTCATATTTTCATATGATAATAAACTGGAATTGAATAAATAAACTTCAAATTTCTATCGGGAAAAATATAACATTCAAAATTTTGTATTGCTGGATAATCTTGTTAAATAGCGTTGTTCAACTGGTTTGATAAATTGCAAAATTTTATTGAATTGGTTGAAATTGCTAACCATAACTTCAGGCGAAAGACCCACAGAAATGTGGAGATTATTGCCGACCTAAACCCAAAAAGACAGGCTTATGCCTGTCTTTTTACATTTAATATTTATGAGATGAAATTACTTCATCTTTTTCCACTCTGCGATAGAATCATTATTCATTTTCACATAGTCAGCATTCTTAGCTTTCTCAGCAACCTCTTTGCTCATTTCAGCAGTTTTGATAGCATCCTTATAATTACCAAGCTTTGCTTCGATAAGTGATTTTCTTCTAGACATCCAGAATGCTTCAGGTCTGATTTCAACTGCAGCAGTAATCCACTCTAATGCTTTGTCAAGATCCTTCTCAATGCTTAGGTAGTAACCAGCAGCAGAGTAATAGTTGTTAGCTAATGATCTCTGAGGATTTTTAGCAAAGTTCTCAATTTGAGATACAACAGCACTCTCCGTATCGATAGTAACTTTGATTGGAACATAAACATCACTCCAGATAATTCCGATAGTAGCAGAATCATCTCTTAGGTCATTCATGTCAATAGTGAAAGACTCTACAGACATTCCCATTTTAACTGGAGTTACATTGAATCTTACTAATTCCTGTGACTCATCGTAAGCAGCAACGTTTCCACCTAATCTTAAGTCTTTGTAAAGCATGACAGTCCACTCAGTCTCATTTGGGATAGTGTAGATTGCGTACTTTCCTGCAGGGACATCCTTACCTTCAACTTTCACGTCAGATGAAAATTCGATTTTAGTAGAAGCGTTTGCTCCAGTTCTCCACACTTTACCGTAAGGTACAAGATCACCAAAAACAGTTCTACCTTTCACTCCAGGTCTTGAATAGTCAATTGTGATAGTGCTTAATCCAAACTCTTGTTCAACCGTTGAAGATGGGCTTGGAGCCGGCATATTCATTTGCTGAGCGAATGTTGCAGTTACAAATAAACTGAACGCTATTGCGAAAACAGATTTAAGTGCATTCATTTTTATCATGGTATAATAGGTTTGTTTAATTTTCGAGTACAATTATAATGTTTTTAGGTATCCCGAAAAGTTATTGAAAAGTTAAACATGGGTAAATTGTCGCGAGAATTTTATGAACGGGAAGATGTGGTACAAATTGCACGTGAATTGATTGGCAAGGTACTATGCACCAATATGAACGGTCGACTAACTTCAGGGATAATTGTGGAGTCTGAGGCATACAATGGTAGAACAGATAAGGCTTGTCATGCATATAATAGAAGAACTCCACGAACTGAAGTAATGTATGGAACAGGTGGCTTCTCCTATGTTTACCTATGCTATGGAATTCATAACCTATTTAACGTAGTAACAAATCAGAAGAATTTTGCTGATGCCGTTCTTATTAGAGCGATTGAACCATTGGAGGGAATTGATATTATGGAAGAAAGACGAGGAATGTCGAGATCGAAAGTAGCGCTTTCATCCGGGCCAGGAAGTATGGCAAAGGCGTTGGGCATAGAACGCCGGCATGATTCCATGAGCTTGTTTGAGGGTAATGAAATCTGGATGGAGGATAGAGGTTTTGATGGGTTCAATACTGAAGCACGCAAACGTGTTGGCGTTGATTATGCCGAAGAGGATGCACTTCTCCTCTGGAGATTTATTATGAAGGATAATAAATGGGTTAGTAAGCCCAATTTTTAGTTTGTTCTTGGATAATTTGCAGTGAGTATTTCAAAGTAATATGAGTATTGTAATTATTGCTCCCACAAGGGATGGCCAAATATGGAAAAATGAGTTGTTTGAATTGGATAGCTCCCTGGATATCGAAATCTATCCAGAGGTGCAGAATCCTGATAAAGTGAACTGTGCCGTCTTATGGTTACATCCTTATGGGTGCTTAAAGCAATTTCCCAATCTCAAATTAATCTGCTCAATGGGAGCAGGGGTTGATCACATACTCAATGACCCGGAATTACCAGAAATACCTGTAACACGAATTGTAAGTGACACCATCTCAACTTCCATGAGTAATTATGTTATCATGGCAGTGCTACAGCACCATAGAATGATGGAGAAGTTTGAGGCTGACCAGAACAACAAGGTTTGGGACCAGGCAACTTTCCCTGAAAGAGAAGTGAAAATTGGAATATTAGGATTGGGGGTATTAGGTTCGGATGTTGCTACTAAACTAGTACACCTTGGATTTGAAGTTCATGGATTAAGTAAATCAAGGAAAAACATTGAGGGGGTGACCTCTCATATTGAGGATGATCCTGGAGGATTCTTTAGGGAAATTAATGTTTTAGTGTGTTTATTACCTATGACTGAGGAGACACGTGGATACTTGTCCCTTTCGTTGTTTGATAGACTGGAAAAACCCTGTTACCTAATAAGTGTTGGGAGAGGGTTTCAGCAAAAGGAAGTTGACATTTTGGAAGCTCTTGATAATGGTAAATTGAATGGAGCGTTTATTGATGTGTTTGAGGTAGAACCACTCCCGGAATCCAGTCCATTATGGGACCATCCAAAAGTGAAATTGACGCCTCATAATGCCAGTATTACAAATCCCAAAGCAGCTGTTCCAATTATCTATGATAATTATCGAAGAATGGTGGAAGGAAGAAATGTATTACACGAAGTGAGTAAGAGCAAAGGCTATTAAAAAAATAAACCCGATAAAGAATTTACCGGGTAAATAAATTTTATTCAAGACACTTGCAAATACTCTGAGTCGTTTTAAGTAACGACAATTTTTATAAGTTTAGGTTTTTTGCAGAATTATAAAATAAAATAAAAAAAGTGATAAAAACAAGAAATATTAAAGGATTAGTGAAAGTAAATATTGGAAAAGTGCAGAATTTGAAACTAAACCTTGTTTTAATGGCTTTTGTAATTCTTACGGTCTATCCAATGGTTAGTCATGCTCAAATTGAGTTCTCTGGAGAATTGGAATCAATTTCAAATCTGAATTCAATCTACTATGAGAGAAACCCGGTATTCCATCCAAATGGAACAGACCTTTACTTCGAAAGGGCGAACCACCCGGACAACATAAAGGGAATTCAGGATCTGGGTGACATCTGGTTTAGTCGCTACGATAGTGTTTCTGGATGGTCCGAGCCAACGAATATTGGGGCTCCTGTCAATACTGAATTTATTAATTCAATTCTAGGTTTCATAAACGGAGGGAAGTACATGTTGATTGCGCAACAATATGGAAATCAAAATATATATTCTTCCAATGGGATTTCAATATCAGAGTATAGGAATGGAAAATGGCAGAAACCAATAAACCTGGAAATCCCATATTTCAAAAAGAACTCCATGTTTATTTCAGGATCTGTGGCTGCCGACGGACAGCATCTTGTGCTGTGTCTGCAATCACTTGGGACTTATGGTGTAGAGGACGTTTATATTTCTGAGTTAATGGACAATGGAAATTGGGGTGAATTGAAAAACGTTGGGAAAAGTATCAATACACCTTTTCAGGAATTAAGTGGTTTTATATCTCCAGATAATAAGTATCTGATATTCTCTTCAAATGGTCACTCTGGTGAAGGAAGCTTTGACTTATATATAAGTGAACGAATTGGTGAAGGTTGGAAGAATTGGTCTACTCCTGTGAGTCTTTCATCCAGGATTAATTCGGAAGGTGCAGAACACTCCTTTTCATTCCTACCAGGTTCAGACATTGCCTATCTGACATCAACACAGAATTCCGATGGTTATGGTGATATCAAAAGAATTAATATCGGAAAGGATACCACTACGATTATCGTTGAAGAGTCGGATAAACAAGAGTTGGCCCCTGGATTTGTGAGAATCTCCGGGAAAGTGATTGATGCAAAAACAAAGTCAGGAATCAGAAGTGAATTAAATATTATGATAGAGCAAGGAGGTACCTCTTTATCTTTGGAATCCATGGGAAATGGTACTTTTGAATTAGATGTTCCGAGCGGTTCGTTTCTTGAAATAGTATCAAAAAAAGAAAAGTACCTGACCTATAAAGAAGCGATGAGTTCTGATGATATACTCACTCAGGAGAATTTTGTGATAGAACTTGAACCTCTTATCGTAGGAAATACGATAACGCTAAAGCACGTACTATTTGAAAGAGCCAAAGATGTTTTTCTAAAAGGTTCTGAAAGCGAACTTGACTTACTGGTTCAAATGATGACGGATAATCCTGACATTAAGATTTTTCTTGCTGGTCATACAGATAACACTGGAAACTCAAAAGCGAGCATTGAATTATCGCAGCACCGTGTAGATGCTGTTAAAAGATATTTGGTTGAGAAGGGCATTAATAGCAAGAGAATCTCAGGAAAAGGATTTGGTGGAACAAAACCGATCGCAAGTAATGCATCTGAAGAAACACGAAAAATGAATAGGAGAGTGGAATTCAGTATTGTGGAATAGTTAGTAGCCCATTGCTGCGCCACCACCTCTTCGATCCGTGGCACCTTCGATTTTTCCATCAGGATGAATCAGTATGCAGTCCATTCTACCCAAGGCGCCACGATCTTCTACTTCATGACCCATTTTAATCAGTTCTATAATGGTTGCAGTGTCTAATTGACTTCTCTCATATAGTATTCTATCTGGAAGCCATTGATGATGGACTTTGGGTACGTTGATAGCCTCTTGCATGGTCATTCCATGATCTACTACATTCAGAATAGTTTGAAATACCGATGTAATTATAGTTGCTCCTCCCGGAGTTCCTATCACCATTGATAGTTCTCCATCCTTTTCAACTATTGTAGGAGTCATGGAACTTAGCATTCTTTTCTCAGGTTTGATGGCATTGGCTTCAGCACCAACTAACCCAAAGTAATTAGGGACACCTGGTTTAGCACTGAAATCATCCATTTCATTGTTTAAGAAAAAACCTGCCCCTTTTACCATCACTTTACAGCCAAAGTAGCCATTTAGCGTTGTGGTTAGACTTACAGCATTTCCCCACTTATCAACTACTGAAAAGTGAGTTGTCTCTACCGATTCGATGATATCAACTTTTCCTTCTTTGATATCTTCAGAAGGTGTGGCTGCATTTAAATCAATATTGTCAAACCTTTCTTCGTTATAATCTTCACTAAGCAACATTTTAGTAGGTACATTATAATGATCAGGGTCTCCAAGAAATGTGGCCCGGTCCGCATAGACTCTGCGTTCCAGCTCTGTCATGAGATGAATGGCTTCAGGTGAGTTATGACCCCATTTTTTAATTGGATATTCTTCAGCACCTTGTAGCAATTGCATTATTGCAACTCCACCGCTACTCGGAGGTGGCATTGAAACTACTTTGTAACCTCTGTACTCTCCAATAATTGGATCTCTCCAAACTGCGTTATAATCTCTTAAATCTTCTTTAGAAATAAACCCACCATTAGTCAGACACTCAGCTACGATTTGGTTAGCTACAAGACCACCATAAAACCCATCACGACCAAAATCGCGAATAAATGATAAGGTTCCTGCAAGCTCATTATGAAATAGTGAATCTCCTTCTTTCCATTCTCCATTTTTAAGAAAGTGAATACTGTCTCTATTAACCTCTCTAAATGCGTCCTGGTATTTATTAATATTAAATGCATCGAAAGAGCTGATTTCTACTCCTGCTACTGCCTGGTTTATTGCAGGTTGTATCAAATTCTCCATCGGAATAGAGCCAAACTTTTCATGAAGTTTAAACATTCCATCCACCGTACCAGGGACACCAGCTGCCTTGTGCCCTAGTGTACTTGAACCTTCAACTACGTTTCCGTCACTATCAAGAAACATATCACGGTAGGCTCTTTTTGGTGCTTTTTCACGAAAATCTAACGTGTGAAAGTCTCCATCCTTTGTCCTGATCACAGCAAAGCCACCGCCTCCTATATTTCCAGCAACCGGGTAAACCACAGCCAATGAGAATTGAATTGCAATTGCAGCATCAATAGCATTACCTCCATTCCTTAGAACTTCCAGACCAACTTGAGTAGCAAGTGGGTGAGTAGTAACAACCATGGCAGAATCTCCCATGGTTCCTGTCTTCTGATCCTGATATCCTGTCTTAGTATTCTGGCAGCCTAGAATTAGGAGAGCCAGCAAAAATGGAAAGTATTTCACGTTAGGTTAATTAAGTCTTTTGACAACCGTTCTGGTTCGCTTCCTGTACTTATCACGTTTTGGATTGTAATACCTGTGACGAGCAATTGGTTTGATTGTCTTAATCCTTTTGGTTGTTGGTCTGGAGCAGCCAGAAAAAAGGCAGCCGCACACTATTATGTATGCGGCTAAGAATTTATATATCGTTACTTTTAGGCTGCTCAACATGATCGTAAAGTAATACTTTGATGTATATTCTACGCTGTGGCTTTCAGATTATTTTCGTCATCAGGATAATTATTTGAACTGAATAGTGGTACTTTGGCATCTTTTGTCCTGATATACATGACAGTGATATTGTTAAAATCAGCTGTATGTTCAAAATCCTGGATAGTTTCTATTATATCATGATCCACAAATACCGACTTACTTCCATCAAATACTACAGTACAACCTTCTGGTACATTTTCTAATGTTCTTCTTAGTTTGGCCTTGCTTAAGAATGATACATCCTTCATTAGTTTGATGTTGTATTTGTTTCCATCAATTTTAACATCCAGCGCTTCATGCACATTGGTCACTACCACAAATACAACTCCAACGACGATACCTACAAGAATACCGATCAATAGGTCACTGAAGAATATCGCGACAATTGTAACAATGAATGGAATGAACTGAGACCAGCCTTGCTTAATTGCTTGTTTGAAGATCTTTGGATTAGTTAATTTATATCCAACGACTAGTAGTATAGCAGCTAAAGAAGCTAGAGGAATTAAGTTTAGAATCCTTGGTATTATTAATACACTGCCAAGTAGCAATAAACCATGAAATACCGCAGATGCCTTAGTTTTCGCACCAGAAGCAACATTCGCAGAACTACGGACAATTACAGCTGTCAAAGGAAGTCCTCCAATTAGCCCTGAAACCATGTTTCCAAGACCTTGAGCTTTTAACTCCCGGCTCTGGGGTGCTATTCGTTTATATGGATCTAATTTATCAACTGCATCCAAACTTAAAAGAGTTTCCAAACTTGCAATAATTGCAATTGTGAATGCAACTGTATAAACTTTTGTGTTCGTTAATTGAGAGAAATCAGGAATACTGAATGCACCAGTAAAATCAGAGAAGCTTGTAAATACCGGAAGGTTTACAAGATGATCTCCAGATAGGTACCATGATGGATTGTAGTTTTTGAAAAGAGCATTTAACCCAACCCCCATAAATACCACAACTAATGGACCAGGAATAATTTTGGACCATGACATGCTTTTGATGAACTTTCTTTCCCAAAGAATTAGTACTCCGAGAGAAAGTAAGCTGATTACTAATGCACTAGTTGAAATGTTCTGAACTGCCAGAATGATCTCCGTAAAAGTATTCTCCCCATCAGGCTGCCAAAAGGCGTCATCACCTTCATAATCTTTATCATCTCCTAAGGCATGTGGAATTTGCTTCAATATTAGCGTTAATCCAATTGCAGCAAGCATACCTTTAATTACAGACGCAGGGAAGTAGTGCCCAACTACACCAGCTCTAAGGAAACCAAGGATCAATTGAATAAGTCCTGCAAGAAATACAGCAAGGATAAATGCTTCCCAAGTACCTAGACTATCAATAGCATTAAGCACTATCACCGTTAGACCCGCTGCGGGACCACTTACTGAAAGTTGAGACCCACTAGCAAAACCAACAACAATTCCACCAACAATTCCTGCTATGAGTCCTGCAAACATTGGAGCTCCAGATGCTAACGCAATTCCGAGACATAATGGAATGGCAACAAGAAATACTACCAGTCCCGCAGGTAAATCTGATGATAAGTTTTTAAGGGGGTTATTTTTATCGTTTGACATTTAAAAAATGGTATGTTCCGTTATACGTCTTTTCTTTTACTCGAATTAAACAAAATAAGTTGGGAAAAACCGGATTTTGTAACTCTCAAATTAACGAATAAATATCACTTATCTTACAATTCTGTTGTTTTGCCATTAACGGTACTATGTAGAATGCAATTTAATGTTTGCTTAATGTCGATAAATCATAACTAATTCACAACATTGTGCAATTTGGGTGTTTTTGTAGATTTTTTTGGAATACAATTGGTAGACAACCCTAACTTTTTAAAAATTAGGCTTTTATAATTATTGCAATTGTTATATATTTAAGCACCTGCTATTAATTAACTAATAATCAAAAAGTTAGAACCTTCCTTACCTATGGACATTAATGTTAATTTAACCAATGACGTAAACAAACCACCACGCGGATACAGAGTATATAATCTAAAAGGAGTCGACCACCCTGTTATTGCTCGTAAAGGAGGTCCCACAGCAGACCAAATCAAAAACAAAGAAACTTACCAGGAGCTTCGTAATAACCAGAAAGAGTTTGGAGTAGCCTCCATGATGGCCAAAGTTCTGAGAGACTCTTTAACCGAGGGAATGTCTGAGATTTGTGAAACTTACGTTTCAGGAAGACTGACCGCCCAATTTAGAAATCTTGCAAAGCTTGAAGAAGGTAAGACTGGAACAAGGCCATTGAAACTCAGTAAACATGGGGGCAATCTTACCGGTTTTGAGTTTAATTCTGAATGCCCCTTTGACAAGACATTCGACGCGAAATATTTCATAAGACAGGGTTCTCACAGAGGGCACAGTATTCTTCACTTCCCTGAGTTTGTTCCGAAAACAGCTTTCATAGCTCCGGAGGAAGCTACTAATTTTAAAATCAACGCAAGTCTTGTTTCAATATCGGATTTTGCATTTTCAGAAGAGCTTGGAACCTATCTTCCGTTAGAAGAGGAGGATCACGGAGAATTTGGTACGTATGAAAGTCAAATGCTTCCAATATTAAAAATGCCAATTGAACCATTTACAGCTCAGATATCTGCTAAAAATGGTAAAGCAGTTGCTGAGAATACAGGTATATTTCTTGTTCTTGCTGTTAGATTCTTCAGATATGAGGATGGCGTTTTTCATCACCTGGGCAAGCATGGTACAATGCAAATTCATCAGGTGTACTAACATCTTAATACCTTTTCGTGTTATGTTGTGAATGAGTGTATATCAAATACTTCACGACAATCAAATACTTGACTTCAGGGCTATTGGTGATCCATGTACCGATTCTATTTGGACAAACCAACCAATTCCTGAGCTAAGGGATATTGTTTCTAAACTTCATTCAAACTCCGATTTATCGTTAATCTCAAATTTTGATTTAATTCCATCTGCACCAGATTGGCTTGATTGGGATAAGATTGCTAAAGCTCAAAGCTTTTTCGCTACCAATTGCAAGGAAATCTTGGCGTTATTAGGTTTTGCAGCATTACCTTATTGCTATGCTCATGCAAATGGTGCTAAAGTGCTCGCGGCAAGCTCTCGCCTTCAAAATGATACCAATAGTAGATTATTAGAAACTTCAACATTTGTTTTCGACTGTTGTAGGCCAAATTCATTTGATGATTCTGGAAATGGTTATGCGGCTGCAATAAAGGTCCGTCTCATTCATAGTATGATTAGATACTATATTAACAAAAGTAATTGGGACAGTTCATTTGGTTATCCTGTTAATCAGATGGATGTGGCTGGGACCAATATGGCATTTTCTCTGATAACCATCAGAGGAATGAGAAACCTGGGAATAACTGTGACTGACGAAGATGCTGACGCTTATTTACACCTCTGGAATTATATTTCTTATCTCATGGGATTGGAGGAGCAATTAATTCCTCATACTTTGAAAGAAGCCTATTGGTTGACTAAAAAGATTTATGAGCACGAAGTTAGATCTTCTGAAGAAGGACGTAGTTTGACAGCAGCAATGATTGCAGGTATGAAGGAGCAGCCGGAAGCAAGGGACCTAAAATCATGGATAGAACCTTTAATTCAGTACAGTTTAGGTGATGAATGTGCTGCAATTCTTGGCATAGAAAGTAACAAGGCAAGTTCTGCAGGAAATGCTTTTAAGGCATTCAGAACGTTATCAATTCTTTTTGGATCAAACGGTACACAATCTGATCAACTGGCGGAATATGATAAAATGATCAAAGAATTGGATGAAAAACCTTCTTTGAACTTACCACAGTCATTTAGTTAGCATTTGAACTCTAAGCACCACAGCTTGCCCAAAGAGGCATAATCCGGAATTTGTAATAATCAAAGCTATTGTTCCATAAAGCACCCAATGCCATGAATCTGGCCTTTGTAATTTTTCAATATTTGCTTCTCCAAGTAGGGATAAGCCAAAACCAAAAACAACTAGCCCGCTAATTGCGTATATTAACCACTTCCTTTTCAATGTTTTCATAGTTTTTTGAGATCTTGTAAATTGAAGATTAAGGAGTTATGAGATTAATCTATTCTTTACTGTTTTTGTTTTTTCTTTCTGGTTTTTCTTTCGGGCAAAGAACTGTGAGTAGAGCCAATCAGGAGGAGTCAAACCGACTATATGAGCGGTCTTTGAATTTGTATGAGGATGGATTCACAGATGAAGCAATTATTCCTTTAGACTCCTCAATTCAATTAAATTCATTTAATGTTGATGCACTATACCTTCGTGCCGTAATCAAGGAATTATTCTCGGACCCTGTTGGAGCATTAGTTGACTATGAAACAATCGTTCGAATTAACCCAGATTATCTGGAGGCATATGTTGGCAAGGCCTTGATATATCATCAGCAAAACAATTATGAAGAGGCAATTAGAAAACTAAATCATATTCTAAATTATGATGGTATTCATGAAACTAAGGCGATTTATTTCAAGACTTCAGGATATACGAAAGGTCCATCAAGAGGAGGCATTAGTTCAGTAACTTCCCTGGCATCAATGAGGGAAGATATGCTTTATAGAAGAGCTATTGTATATCGCGATATGGGCGAGTACGGTAAAGCTAAAAGGGACATCACAAATTTAATAGCAGACAATCCGAACTATCCAGAGTATCACACAGTAAAAGGAATGATTTTTAATAAACTGAATCTTACTGACAGTGCGATCTTCAGCTTTCGTCAAGCATTAGCTCTTGAACCTGGAAATAAATCAGCTTCCTATCAATTGCACTTGTTGGACCCTTCGTATTCTTTACCTGATGAAATATTTGAAGACCAAGAGTTTCATTATGCATTTGCGAAGAAGGGATTTGATGCATTTGAGGCAGGTAACTATGATGAAGCCATTGATTTCTACACTTATGCAATCAAAGCTTCCCCAAATGAGTCAGATTACTACTCCACAAGAGGGTTAGCCTATGAAAAAAATGCTGAATTTGATTTAGCCATTCAAGATTTTGAAAAAGCTTTGGAACTGGATAGTTATTTTATTGCTAACTATTACAGAATAGGAAATATACTTTTTAAGCGAAGGTCATTTTCAAAAGCAAATCAGTATTATACAATATATCTATCCTATGCTCCTGATGATGAGCGTGTTCTGTTTAATTCGGCTATGGCTCATTTGCAACTCAAACAAACAGAGGAGGGCTGTAGAAAACTTCAAACTTCTGCTAATTTAGGTATGACACAGGCTACTCAATTATTGAATAAATATTGCAAAAACTAATTTCGACTTTCACTTCCTTCGAAATCTCTTATTTTTGCCTGATACCCAAATTTATCGTTGAACTTGATGCAACAACCGACACCCAAAATGAGAATTGATATGCACACGCATATCATACCAGAACATCTCCCAAATTTTGCTGAGAAGTTTGGTTACGATGGATTCATTAGTCTCCTTCATCATAGAGAAGGAGCTGCAAGAATGATGAAAGGTGATTTCTTCTTCCGTGAGATTTTACAAAATTGCTGGGACCCTGAATTAAGGATTGAGGAATATGCAAAGTTTGATACGCAGGTGCAGGTTATTTGTACTATCCCAGTTCTTTTCAGCTATTGGGCAAAACCAAATGATGCTTTAGCCATTTCAGAATTTTTAAATGATCACATTGCGGAGATTGTTCAAAAGTATCCTAAGAACTATGTAGGGCTGGGTACTGTGCCAATGCAGGATATTGATTTGGCAATCAAAGAGCTGGAAAGATGTAAAGAACTTGGGTTTCCAGGTGTTCAGATTGGAAGTAATATCAATAAGAATAACTTAAGTAAGCCAAGGTTCTTTGAGTTCTTTGAGGCATGTGAATCACTAGGGATGGCAATCATGATCCACCCATGGGAGATGATGGGAAAAGAAGATATGAATAAATACTGGCTGCCTTGGTTAGTTGGTATGCCTGCAGAAACTACTAGGGCAGTTTGTTCAATGATTTTTGGAGGAGTATTCGAAAGATACCCGAAGTTGAGAGTATGCTTTGCTCATGCGGGAGGGTCCTTCCTTGCCACACTCGGTAGAATAGAGCATGGTTTCAACTGTAGACCAGACCTGGTTGCTGTTCATAATAATGTCAATCCGAGAAATTACCTGAAGAAGTTTTGGGTAGATAGTATTACTCATGATGATGTTTATCTAAGATACGTGATTGATCAGATTGGCACTGAGAAAATTACATTGGGGTCTGATTATCCGTTTCCACTAGGAGACTTAGAAATTGGGAAGTTCATGTTGGATATGAATTTGACCCAGGAAGACCTGGATAACATATTTTATAAGTCAACGCTGGATTGGTTACAATTAGATGAAAAGCAGTTTCTGGGTTAAAGATCCAATTGCTTTAAATGCGGAATAATCTTATAAGCATCTAAAATTAGATAGGTGCCATAGTTGACAATGAACTGGCCAATAAATGCAAAGACAGAGGCTAAAACTACCAGTACCAATCCTGTCCAATTAACCATTCTGAAAAAGGTGATGTACACCCATAAACTGTAAAGCAAGGATAGGACATTGTACATATTCAAAATCAAGTTTTTATGTGACAGAAATATCTCAATAAACGGGAAGAAGAATAGAAATAGAAATAGTTGCTGCCCAACAATATAGGTGTTCAAGATGAAATTCTCAGAGTAATTAAATCCTTTGGGCCTAAAAAATAACCAGGTGAAAAATGCAAAGACCGGAACCGCCAAAATATTTACAACTGTATTAAACTCCGCCGCATATACCCAGAATCCATGATCGATCTTTAAAAGATCTTCAATCCATGTTTTATCACTGGCGTAATCAACATAAATTTTGTATTTGATTGATAAGAAGGTGGCGAGAGTACCCATTATGATTAAATACCTAACGGGAACAGCAAGACTAAGCCTTTTTCCATTTACGTAATCCCGAATGGCATTGCCAGGATTTAATGAAAGTGTTTTGATAGTGGCGAAGAAACCATTTTCAATATCGAGGGAGGACGTGAATGTTTCTTTTAGAAGGTAGGCAAAGTTGAATCTGTGTACATCAGCATTTTGTCCGCAGTTATTGCAAAAGTTACCCACGAATACAGTTCCACAATTTCTACACTTTATTTTTTTTGCCATTTGATCCTCTAAGCTTTTGGACTAAATATAGGATAATTCAAGTACACATGGCATAGATAGAAATGGAAAAGGCGACCAATTTGGTCGCCTTTATCACTTATATAGTAATTTTCGGTTTGTTAATAACCTCATCCAACGCTCAGTTGGAGAATGTTCCTTTAAGCAAAGGAAGCAACGTTGCTTTCTTGCTTTTTGCCTTTCATCGTTTTAGTCAATTTGAAACCAATGATTGCTAGAACTATTGTTGTTGTAAGTATGATTAGTTTTTTCATCTGTCTATAATTTAATTGTTGTTGTGATTCTAAGACAACAAAATTCGGGCCAACCCCTAAAACATATGGGAAAAATATATTTATTCCTGAACTATTTTGGAGAATGAGGTTATAGCGGACGCTCCAAAGTACCCGATCACATCTTCGTTTGGGTTATCTTCATTTCTAATGTTGCCACGTAAAATTGCAGGGCTGGTACCAGAGGCAGTTCCTAAATCGGTGGTTTGTCTAACGAATAGCCTGAAAAAATCGTAAGATTCACGGGTTAATGATAACAACTCTATGGACACACTATCCTGAGGGTTAAATCGGAATTCCTTTAATTCATTTTGAAAAGCATTTCCATTAATAAAGCGATCAGTCTGAAGAACAATATCTTCAGGTTCATTAAATAAAACACCATTCTGATAAACTTTCCACCTGTAATAATCTGCCTCGGAATCAGGTTCATCTACAAAGGCAATTGGGAAATATTCCAATACCTCCTGAAATGGATTCTCAGGATCTCTCACAAACTCCGAACCAAAGGCTATGCTGTCAATGGACGGAACATTTTTCAAACGCTCAAAATCTGATCGATATCTACGTTCATCAATTTGAATTTCCAAAGAGTACAATCTCCCCAAAATACCCATAACAGAAGAATCTGTATGGTACACGCCGGGAGAAGTTTCGGATAAAAGATAGCTGTTACCGAAATTGTCATTGATAAAAACAATAGCATCTGAAATTGCAGTGGGAGAAGAGGAGCTATAAAACGGAACTGACCTTGAAAGCTGTACTTCCTGTGGTCCTTCTTGATTGTATATCCAGCCTTCTACAACAAGCAACCCTTCAGAATCAGGCAAATCCACAATAACCACTTCTTCACAGGCGATAAGGAAAAGGGATAATATATAAATCGACCACTTTTTCATAATCTGAAGTTGTAGGTTATTGCCGGAATAGCGGTTGGCAGAATACTGTATTTCACTATTTCTGTTTGTCCTGGATTGACTTCTGATTCTCTGAAAAGATAAGAGAATGCATTTTTACGAGCATAAACATTGTAAACCGAGAAGGTCCAGTAATCTATTCTTTTCTTGATTTTGCCATTCTTTTTAACCTTTCTTCCCTGAAGTTTTAATGAAAGATCAAGTCTGTGGTAATTGGGAAGCCTGTCTTGATTTCTTTCGGTAAAATGCGGGATGATGATATCATTGAATTCAAATTTATCCGATGGTAGAGTGATAGGTCTTCCGGTGGAGAAGATGAAGTTTGCTGATCCACTTAATCTTTCTGAGAATGAGTATAATCCCGTGCAAGAAAACTGATGGGTTTGATCGGAGTTTGCAGGGAAATACTTCCCGTCGTTAATGGTTAGTTCCGGTGCTGGACCTTGTACTTTCCGCTCAGTCCTGCTTAAACTATAGCTGATCCAGCCCTGAAGGCTTCCATAAGACTTCTTTGCCATTAATTCTAATCCATAAGACCTTCCGGTTCCTGAAATAATTTCTGTTTCTATGGTTTCATTCAAGAGAAGGTCAGCATTGGTTTTATACTCCAAAATATTATTTAGATCTTGATAATAGAAATCGACATAAGTTTCGATTTCATTGTTTTTAAAATTCTTAAACAGACCAATAGAATACTGATCTGCCCTGGTAGGCTTAATATATGTGTCGCTAATTTTCCATATATCAGTCGGAGCTGGACTAATCGTATTAGAAATCAAGTGGAGATACTGGTAATTTCTGTTGTATGAAGCTTTGATGGACATGCTTGAATTAAGCTGGACGTTTGCCGCAATTCTTGGTTCAAACCCAATGTAAGACTTAATGACTTCTTTGGTATTATACGAAACCGTGTCTATGATATTATCGGTAGATCTTATTTCACTATCATATATGTAGACATCACCAGCTCCAATATTATGCAAGGAGGAAACTCTAAAACCATAAGCCAATTTCAACCTTGAGATTCTGGTCTCGTGGTTTGCATAAAGGAATGAGTTGAATCCATGCTCTGTGTCCAATTGAACAGGGTTTGTCGAACCACTTGTGGGTAACGGGAGGCGATCTCCGGGATTTAATCTGATGAGCCCTGTTCCTGAACCAAAATTGAATTTGTTATTGGGGTTGAGGAAATATGAGAAGTCAAGTTTGGTGTCATAGTTAATTATTCTGGAAGTTCCGAAAAAGCTACCAGCTTCTCTTAGATCTGTGACTCTATAAGAGTATTGGCTAAGAATTACTGAGAAATTGGAAAACAACTTTTCACTCAGTAGCCTGTTCCATCTAAACGTAAGAGTTCGGTTTCCCCATCTTCTGAAGGTTTCAAAACCGGTTTCATTCCTGTCATTTCCGTAATATCCAGATATGAAAAGCCTATTTTTTTCATTTGGCTTCAGATTCACTTTGAAATTGAAGTCTTCAAAGTTGGCCCGATTGTTTCCAATATTATTAAAATCAGCATTTCTAATGGCAAGGTTTAAAATAGATCTTCTTCCAGCGATAAGGAAACTACTCTTATCTTTCTTTATCGGACCTTCTAAGGTCAATCGAGCTGCAACCAGCCCAATTCCTCCAGCCATGTGAAACTCCTTATTATTACCTTCTTTCTGTCTAATGTTAATTACTGAGGATATTCTTCCACCATATTGTGAGGGAATACTCCCTTTCAAAATCTCTACATCATTTACAGATTCCGGATTGAATACGGAGATCAAACCATAAAAGTGGCTAGCATTGTAGATGGTAGCTTCATCCAATAAAATAAGGTTCTGATCCGCAGAGCCACCTCTTACATTGATTCCATTGGAGTCTTCACCAAGGTTATTAATTCCTGGTAAGAGTAGAGACCCTTGTAATACATCTACTTCACCCAAGAAATAGGGGATATCACCTTCGCTCTTGAAGTGTAGTACATTTTTGCCTGGGATTACATCAATTATATTTGCATCTGGTTCTCTGGCAGTTACAACAACTTCTTTAAGTCTGGAAACCTGTTCTTCCATTACAAAATCGTATTTGGAGTTAGCACTTAAGTCAACTGAAGCAGATAAATCATTGTATCCTGTGTAAGTCGCTTGTAATTTATAGTTGCCTGCAGGTAAGGATAGTGAATAGAAACCGTAAGTGTTTGAGGTAACCCCCTGCGTAGATCCTTCAATTGTCACGTGTGCTCCAATGAGGGCCTCCCCATTGAATTTATCTTTGATGATCCCGCTTATGGTAATCAGTTTGGATTCTGTTTTTTTCTTATGTCGCAGGTAAATGGTCTGGCCACTTATCTCGTAATCCAGGTTGTTTTGTTTGGCAAGTTCCTTTAAAAGTACTTCTAAACTAATCTTACTATTTGAGGGAATGTATGTTGATTTGAGATTTACAACATTATTACTGAATGCAAATTCGAGGTTGTAATTGTTGTTTAACTCCTTAAAAAGTGACTTGATTGAGTAGCTGGATTTTTGCAATACAAGTTGCTTTGGGGTCTGCGAGTACCCCAGTAGATTGAGCCATAGTAATAATATCGAAGTACCTAAAAGTCTACGCAATTCCTGATCCCAGTTCCAGATTATATTAAAACATTAACGCACAACGTTAAAGTTCAATATAAAACTAGTAAAGGATCATTAACAACCTTCGCCGGAAAGGAAATATTCTTGATTTTTTTTCTGAATCTTAATAGGAATGATCTTACGTAACAGCTTCAGAGATTCAGATAACGATTTGTTATCAAACTTGATAGTTACCATACAGTTTGCCAGATTATCATCATAATTGATCACAACACCGTGCAATTCTGATAGTCTTGATACCACTTCTGAAACAGGATCGTTATCAAAAACTAACATTCTGGTTTGCCACGAAATCTCATTTTCATCAGAATCTACTAGTTGGATGTTATCTGAACTGGATATTACTTTTTGACCTGCAGTAATTTCTAAAGATTCGCCATTTGCAGAAACTTCAACTATGCCTGATTTTACGAACACTTCTGTAGTAGATTTTGTAGTCTCTATGTTGAATGAAGTACCCAATACTTTTATCACACCATTATTAGTGTTTGCAATAAATGGTTTCTCTGGATTTGATTCCACCTCAAAAAAGGCTTCACCTTCCAGAAAGACAATTCTGTTTTGCTTTCCGAACTTAGGGTCCACTACCAATTTGCTGTTCTTATTCAATGTAATATTGGAACCGTCAACCAAATCTACTGGGGTGATAGATTTTTCAGCGGTGTAAACTTCTTTCGAAGGGGTTAAAATTAAATAAGCAATGGAAGCAATGGCAAGTATTGAAACAGAAGCAGCGATTCTTAAGAACCAATTTGGTCTTGATACCTCTTCTGAAATTCTGCCTTCTACTTTGTTCCATGCCTGCTCTGCATCGATGGATAGACCGTATGACTCTGAGAACATTCTATTCGCTTCTTTAGCTTCCAAACTACCATCGGAATCAATCGCAGGATTGTCCTCCAATTTTTTGGAAAGGTGGGTTGCTATTTTCTTTTTGTCGAATGTCATTTAATTGATCTTCTCTAAATCTTTGTTCTTAAGTCAATTGATTTTATCCAAACCCCTAAAACAACTTTAATAAATTTGATAAAATTATTACTACCATAATCATCATTCTTTTCAACTGAGGTCTTAATACTTCTCTAAGCCTCTTCAAAGCTATTCCGATTTGGTTTTCTATAGTCTTTACTGATAAATCAAGTTCTTCTGCAATTTCTTTATGAGACAATCCTTCTGTTCTGCTTAATAGAAAAATTGTTCTACATTTCGCTGGTAGTTTATTGATCTCGGAAGAAATTAGTTTGTGTAGCAAAGACAGGTCCTCACTACCTGATTCCTCGGCAACCATTATTGGAACTTCATCAATATCACTCGTTTTTTGGTCTTTCGGCAACTGCAGTCGGATGTAATTTATGGTCCGGTTTTTAACAGCCCGATAAAGATATGATTTCAAGGATGATTTGATCTCTACAGTATCTCTTCTTTCCCAATACGATACAAAAACATCCTGGACAATCTCTTCACTTATTGCCTGGAGCTGAATAAATTGATGAGAGTAGTTTACTAAATCTTGATAATAGGCTTTAAAGACAGACTCAAAGGCCTTTTTATCTCCTTTTTTAATGAGATCAAGAGGTTCTATATATGAATTGTCGTTTTGTCCAGAAAGCATCTATAATAGAAGGTTCCCCGAATCTAGCACTCTTACATAAATCCAAAAAGAAAAATTAGCAAAATTACCTGTAAGGTTATCTGCATTAATAGAAACCATCATGTTTCGAGACTCGGAAAAGAAGACGGCTTGACTAAAATCGCCATATTGGAAGAAGATATCATCGGTTCCATAGTTCTCAGTCACAAATGATTCAGGACCAAATGTTCTCCATAAATATCCATAGGTGTTTGCGTCACTTAATGTGATTTTTGTCTGAGTAATTTCATTAATCCAATCCTCAGGAATTAACTGGTTGCCAAACCAATTTCCTTTTTTGAAAATAAGAAAATTGACCTTAGCAGCATCTAAAGCTGTTAACTCTAATCCCCAAGGAATATTGGGAGTTCCATCGTTTAGAAACGTGTAATTGGGCTGAACTCCGATTGGGTTAAAAAAAGATTCATTCAGATAATCTGTAATTGGCTGATTCACAACTCTCTCCATCACTTTGATCAATAAAAGGGTAGAGGCAGTATTGTAAGCAAATCTTGCACCAGCAGGGGCTTCCATCGGTTTTTCTAAAAGAAATCTAACTGGATCCTCCGATTCAATTGCAAGTCTTACATCTGAATCTACTTCAGTTTGAAGTCGGATTAATTCATTCCAGGCCAAACCAGTTCGCATTTCAAGGACGTGCCTTACAGTAATCTCCTGCTTTAATGGATCTGCATCAAAGATTGCAGCATAATCAGTAAGGATATTTGAAATTGGGATATCCAGATTATCATTTAGTTCTTCACTTAATACTTTTCCAAAAAAAGCACTTGTCCAGCCCATGGCGACTTGTCCAACATTATAGGTCTTTGTCCGATCTCCATCGTCATAGTAGTTTTCAAAAACCAGTTTATCGTTCTTAATGATAATAAGGCTGTTAGTGGATTCATAAAACCCGTCTTTAATGTCCAAATCTAGTTGTAGCAAAGCATCATCACTCATCTGCTGGTTTGAAGGTTGATCATATTCCCAGGTTTGTTGGTCTTCTGGAATATCATCACTGTAGAAACAGCTCGTCAAAGTCAACAGACAGCCAAAAGAAATTAAAAGTATCTTGCTCATTTCTTCATTCGGTTAAATCTTCCAAACTTCACATTTACACTTCCCGTAAATCCATCAAAATCATTTTCCTCGAGACCTGCTAAGTCGAGCCCAAAGCCTTTTCGATACCCCAAACTCAGGTTTAGTTTTATAAAACTGGCTAAATTAAAATCAGCGCCAATAGTTGGGTTAATAAATACAATATCATCTTTTATAAAATCTCGATCATCAACCTGATACTGCCATAGGACGTCACCAAAGCTTACTTTTTGAACAAACGATAAGTCAATTCTTTTTTCTGAGTCGGTAGTGTATCCTAAGAAAAAACCACCATGCTGGTATTCAAGTTCAAAGTCGTTCGGAAAAACCAATCTCTGTGTATACTCTCCCTGGTAAACAAGTCCAAACACTCCAGCAATCCAGTGGTTATCGTATATTAAGCCTATCTCACCTCCAAAAGATTCATATAATCCTTCAGGAGTTGGAGCTACTTCATAATTCGCAGCGAAATAAGGTTGGATTTTGAATTTTTGCCACGTTATCACAGGGATCGAATCCTCCTCAATAATGAGACTATCTTCAACTATTGTTGTGTCTGGTATAATATTTATTTGAGCCTGCGAGTAAAAACAAACAAGCAGCATCAGCACTAGTAAATTGTGTTTCATTAGCATTCTAACAATCAATCTAACAAGATTCCTTACCGTTTTTCTAGTATTTAAATAAAAAAATGAGGTAATTATTTCAAGGTTACGAAACTTTATTTGAATAGTGTGCAACCCCATTAGAATTTCTAAGTCATTGGTATAGATTAAGATTAGAATTGGAGATTACTACAAACATTCACCAGGACCTCATTGAGGATTGTAAAGTTGGAGATCGCAATGCGCAATATGAGATCTACAAATTGTATTCAAAAGCAATGCTTAATACGGCATATCGTGTATTAAACAATGTTGAAGAAGCTGAAGATATTTTGCAGGAATCATTTGTAAGTGCATTTAATAACCTTCATTCCTATAGAGGAGATGCCTCTTTTGGATCTTGGTTGAAAAGAATTGTTGTCAACAAATCAATTTCTCAATTAAAAAAGAGAAGGATTGAGACAACTGATCTGGAAGGTAGTGTTGATCCATTGGATTATGATGATGAATATGAATACAATGATTCATTGAAAGTCGATTTGATCAAAAAGGCAATGCGACAACTTCCAGATGGTTTTAGAGCGGTTTTTTCACTCTACTTGATAGAGGGTTACGACCATCGTGAAATCAGCGACATTCTTGGGATTTCAGAATCAACTTCTAAGTCTCAATTGAACAGAGCAAAAGCAAAAGTAAGAGAGTTATTAAGTCAATTAGTATGAGCGATCAACTAGGTAAATTCATTCAGAGAAATAAAGCAGAGTTTGATGATCTGGAGCCTTCAGAAGGATTATGGAATAAGATCAGTGATGATTTGCCCCAATCTAACCAAGGGAATAATACATTAAATATCTGGTGGAAAGTCGCGGCGGTATTTCTGTTGTTTACGACTGGATGGTTATTGTATGACAAATTTAATGTTGGTGAAGATCAGCTTGCTTCGATACAGTTGCCGGCTGAATTTGTAGAGGCTGAAAGCTACTATAGTGATTTAATATCTCAGAAAAGAAATCAATTGGTCAGCTATAACATTGCAGATGAGGAGCTAAGCGCTGAGTTTCTTGTGGAAGTGGACCGATTGGACTCAATGTATCTGATGTTGAAAACGGAATTCTCCAATAACCAAAGCAATGAGCAGATACAAAATGCAATGATTGTAAATCTTCAACTCCGACTCAATATTCTTAATCAACAATTGGAAATTTTAGAAAGGTTAAAAAATTTAGAAAACGATGAAAACATTTCGATATAGTCTTTTATTCATGTTACTCCTGGCGTTTGGGTTCAATGCTTTAGCGCAGGTTGAAAAGAATAAAAAGGTAGATAAAAGTTATCAGGTTAAAAGCAGTACTGTTCTAGAAGTAATCAACAAGTTTGGAAAGGTTCATGTCAATACCTGGGATAAATCCGAAATTGCTGTGAAAGTAGAAGTGATCGTAGAAGACAAAGACGATAAAAGAGCACAGGATCTTCTGGACGAAATTGATATCAAAATCAATGAGTCTGGTGATAGAAAGAGTTTCGAAACTACTTTATCAAAAGGGTTTAAGTCAAAAGGTAAGCAATCCTTTGAGGTAAACTACGAGATCTCTATGCCTTCCGGAAATCCTCTGGAGCTTAAAAACTCTTTTGGAAACATATATCTGGGTGACAGAACTGGAGCAACAAAGCTTGACTTGTCCTATGGAGATCTGAAAGCTGGGAAGTTAACTGGTGAATCTGATTTTAAGTTGTCCTTTGGGAAAGGAGATGTTGATGAGTTGGGAAGTGGCACCATGACGATCAAATACTCCAAACTGGAAATTGCCAAGGTAGGAGATGTGAAACTAAAGCAGGGTTTTTCTGATTTGGAGATCGATGAAATAGGTAAAGTAGACCTGGAAAGCAAATACGGTAGTCTGGATTTTGGTACCGTTGAATCTATTGACGGAAGTGCCGGATTCTCTGGATTTGAAATAGATAGACTTAAAACCAGTATTAAGTTGGAAGCTTCATATGTTTCAGGGTTTACAATAGATGAGCTCGCAAAAGGATTTGATTTTGTGGACATTGAAGGAAAGTTTGGAAACTACCGAATCACCCTGGAAGATGGATCAAATGCTTCGGTAGAAGGAGAGTTCAGATTTTCCACAATGTCTTATGATAAAGATGAAATTAATATGCATTACGTCAATAAAGACATGCACCGAGCAACATACAAAGGTAAAGTAGGGAATGGCTCAGGAGGGCAAATAAGTGTTGTTTCTAGCTATGGTGATCTTAGATTAGGATTTTAGTTTATCAAGTTATGTAAATAGTAAAGGAGGACTCATTTGAGTACCTCCTTTTTTATTCATCTTATTTTACCTGTTTCAATTACGGTAAGTATGACCATCCGTTTTTATTTTTCCAGATCATATACTTCTCAAGAAGTACCTTGCCAAAATCGTTTAATACATTTGGAAGCATAATCTCAAATTGACGTGGCTTAAACAAGTGATTGGTTACAATATAAACCTCCTTGTGGCCAGCATCCATCACACAAAGTCCAGGAATTTTACCAAATTTCTTGGTTCTGAATTTTCCGTCTTTTTTGATGGCGTGCTTGATATTTTCGGCAACTATTTTACCCATCACATCACTCGGGTAACCTGTTTTAGGAACTCCAAATGGAACCGCTGTATTAGTGAATGGACAAGCAACTTGCACCGCTAATCCTGCTGCATAGACGTTAGGATATTTTGTGTGTTGGTAACCTTCATTGGTTTGAATGAAACCTTTCGCATCCCCAATTTCTGGAGAGTCTAAAACCACTTTAGAACCTTTAAATGGAGGAATCAGCATACTCATTTTATATGGTAATTCTCTTCCGTCCTTCAAAGTAATCTTATCCTTTTCGATTTTATCAATTGAAGCTTCAGTGATGTAGTTGATCTTAAACATCTTCATGAAGGTCTCTACCATCATTTTACCTCCGGTAATCCCTTGAATACCAAAGTGACCTAAGAAAGGTTCAGGTGTAATCCATGTTAACTCTACTTGCTTTCTAACTTTTCTCTTTCGCAATTCTTTGTCGAGATTGAACAGATACTCATATCCCGCCCCCATACAACTCGCACCTTGGGTTGCTCCAACAACTACAGGACCTGGATTCTTAACCAGCTCTTCAAATTCCTGAGCGGCCTTCTCCGCAAACTGTGGTTCTACAATTGTATTTACATAACCATCATCAGGATGCAAATTTTCGAGAGCACTGTAATCAGATGATACACCGGTTGCTACTACCAGATAATCATAATGGAGTTTGCCACTATTCTCTGTAAGTATTTCACTAAACTCAGGATTGATTTTGGTGGCTTTATCGCGCAAGAAATCTACTCCTTTCTTACGTAATACAGACTCTATATCGAATGAAATGTCCTTCAATTTTCTACGGCCAAATGGTACCCAGATCAGTGAAGGGACATATAAGAATTTATCAGTCGGGGAAATGACGGTGATTTTGTGGTCTTTCCCTAATTTTCTTCGAGACTCTAACGCGGCTGTTACACCTGCGAAATTTCCTCCTAAAACTACTACATGTGCCATGATCGGATTTGTTTGTTGTAGTAGTAAGGTAGGAGTGAGCACCTCTAAATTGGATGATTTTAGAAGTCTATTTTCCTGATATTTCTCATTTCCAGGGAGTTATGTAACAATTGTTACATTTGTCGCTTACTCAAATCAGATGCATCGTCATCCAGAAATGTTCCCATTATACGATCCCAGATGTTGAAGAAAGCTCCATAGTTCTTGTCGAAATGAATATGATGAAGATCGTGGTGAGTCACTGTGTTGCCCAGACCAAGAATCTTATTTTTGGAAAACCATTTAGGAACAAGTTCAAATCCATTATGACCAGCAGTATTTACTACAGAGTCATACAACACGTATATTCCAAATACTACAGGGTGAATTGGAACTAAAAAGATAATTAAAGCGAATGTACCAAATTGAATTACTGCTTCAAGCGGTTGAAATGCTAAAATTGCCCAGGGTGAAGGAGTTAAGGATCTGTGGTGACCTAAATGAAAATATTTAAATACCGGAGGCCAATGCATAAACCTGTGTGACCAGTAGAAATACGTGTCGTGAGCTATAAGGCAGATAAAAAAACTTAATACAGCATAGTATATAGGATATTCATTCCAATCATAATAAAATGCTGATCGACCTTCTTTTACAAACTGCCAGCTAATAAACGCACCAACGGTAAATATCAGGACAGACCATGTTGATAGTCTGAATTCTCTTTTCAGATCTTTTGGTTTAGGCTTTTTATTCTGAATTCTGATGTGCTCATAGTTAGCACCTTTACGGTGATATAACAGGTGAAATATCCCTGCGGGTAAAATGTAAAACCCGAGGAAAAGAATCAGAAATAATACTATAAATTCAATTACGTACTCCATGCTCTATCCCAATTTTCGCTGCAAAGCTAAAACTCAAGTTTTAGAAATTAAATAATAGACGTCATAAAACTGTTAATTTTGCTAACGATGAGAAGACATATTTCATTACAGCCACTTTCAAGATTTCATAGAAGTGTCTTGTTTTTAGCATTGATTTTGAAGAAAAACCCTCCAAAAGTCAAAGGTTACCCTGATTCATGGGAAGATAAGGTGACTTATGCCAAGTCATTTTATGAGAGCAAACTCAAACCACATTTTGAAAGAATTGAGTCAAAACTAATACCAGAAGTGATCAATGAATCGGATAGCTTGAAGGAGATGTCGGAAGTCATCATTGAAAAACAGCAGGAGTTGGGTCTATTGATTTCGAATATGAATGATCAGATAGGTGCCATTAACAAAGTTGGTGATGAGTTAGAAAAACATATCAGAATGTTGGAAAGACAGTTTTTTCAAGAAGTTCAAAAGGCACTTGGAGATGAGAAACTGAATAACATTGTGGTGTAAATAAAAAAGCCCCGAAGCAAATGACTTCAGGGCCTTTCATAACTGGTAGACTTGTATTGTTAGTTTTTATAATCTTCACACCAGTCAACCTTAGCAACTGTTTCTGTTGCTTCAACTTCCTCGGCATTAACTTCAATAGTTTGTGCCGTCTGCGTATTTCTCATTTTAGTACATCCAACGAATCCTCCAATCATCAGTACTAGACATATTGAACAAATCTTAATCATGGCGTATAAGTAGGTTTTAATTAATGGTTACAAATCAAATATCGTAAAACCGTTAATTACAAAAGTGTCAATTGACTTTCCTTTCCTGCCAATGTGTGAAAAATGCTGTTACAGCTAATTAGAGGGGTTTTTAGAATGGTTTAATTGGAAATAAAACGCCGCACCTTCCTTTTTAGGGTTTTCTTCTATCCAGATTTTTCCGTCATTTTGGGTCACAAGGTCTTTTACAATTAAGAGACCAACGCCTTTTCCTTTTTCCTCATCTGTACCAATTCTAGTGACTGAATGCTCTGGAACAAATATTTTTTCCCGGAGGTCATTCGGTATACCAATACCATTATCAATGACACCAATTTTTACATGGCCATTATTAACTTCTGAATTTACCTCTACAACACCTCTCTGATGGCTGAACTTAATTGCATTACTCACGAGGTTCCTTAAAATGATGACAAGAGCATCAGGATCTATCAAGGCGATGGTCTCTTCTTGAATTTCGTTGATTAACTTAATTCGTTTATCAAGAGCGGGTTGTTTTAGTTGTTTGAACACAGTCTCAACCACAGGTTCAATATTACTCTGCTTTATACTATCTGAGGATTGTTCTTTTTTTAGTTCAATCGAGGACCAACTTAGCACGTCCTCCATCAACCCGATGTTATGGTTGATTTGAGAGGTAAAGCTTTCTTTCATTTTTTTAAGATCCTCAATTTTGAGAATGTTGGAATTAAGAAGTTCTAAAGCACCTTTCAGGTTATTTAAAGGATTCATCAGATCATGGCTAACTACTGATAAAATATGACTTTTAGTGCTATTGGCTTCACTTAATTTAATAGTTTTTTCTTCTACACTCTTTTCAAGGTTCTGGTTCAGGAATTGATTTTCCTTATATACAAGAGCGATCTGAACTCCAACAGCCACAGCCTGTACAAATATGTAGATCACCATTGCAGTATTTAACATATTTGGACCTAAGTCAATATAGATCCAGTTTTCCGTCTTCATGATCTCAAGGATGGCCAGGAAAAATGGAATGATGTATCCAGCCAGGATCAGCTGTGATGTTCTGACCTTATTGATTATAGCTATTCTCAATATATCAATAGTTAGGAATATTCCAATTACCCCAAGGACATGGAGTACTGTAATTGTAGACTCAAAAATGTGAACAGGGAAAATGATCACTGCAATTGCCATTACAATAGAAATTGCTGAGAAATACCTGAGAATAACATCGTATTTTCTTATCAGAAACTGATCTCTGAAGAATAGGGTACTAAACAATGGTGTGAGGTAAATAGCAAAATATTCAATTCTTTTGGCAAAGCTGAATGTTAAATCTGGGATGAGATTGTACAATAAGAAAAAGCCATCATAAACCACTGTTGCGCGGAGTGCAATTGCTAATGCTGTTAACGCCAGCCATAGTGCTGATCTGGATTTTAGAAATCCGTATAGAACGAGATGGTAAACACCAATTATAAATAGGATACCAATACCTGTATACTCAAAGATTTGTCTTTTCTCCTCTGATGCCTGAAGCCTTTCATATGAATTTACAATTGGGCTTAGGTTAATACCTGGTTCCCTTGTGATATTATTTTTAATAGTTACCTCAAGGTTGATTGTATCCGATTTTGGTAGTTTAAAGAATCCCCGAATTCTGGCTGGTAAGCCTTTCTTATGGTTGGGTTTAGTGAAGTTTTTTGTTTCGTATAACAACTCACCATTTGCCCTGATCTCATATTCCAGAACTACAAATGGAAACAGAATACCTATTTCATCACTTGATTGGTTGATGATAGTTGTTTTATAAATCCCGATTCCGTCTTTTGTATAACCTTTATTAGGGTAGTGCACCCAGGAAATATTTGGTATTTGATGAGGTTCATACTGTACAGACTGAAGAGCTTCTTCCGATTCTGCATACTTAAAAAGCCAATTCCCAGTAAGTTTTACTTCCTCCGAACCAGTGTACTCAAAAATATCCTGGCCTCTAACACTTATTTGGGGAATAAGGATTAGAAGAATGGTAGCTACTAATAAGCGAGATACGTTTAGTTGTTTTGGTTCGTTCAGCATTTTCGGGTGGCTATTTCATGAATAGAAATAACTATTATGAATCTACTTAATAATACAGTCATCTACCAATACTGTTCGATCAATGGGAGAATCTACGGCTCAGACGGGGTTATTTTTTGGTTTACATTACATCATCTCTTTCTCATTAGCCAAAATCAAACAATTCAGTGCTATTAAATCAGGTGGTTGCTTAGTGATTTGATTAAATTACTATATGTCTATCTCAAACATTATATCCACAAGAGTAAACCATCTAATTTTTTCTTTACTATTGATTGTGTTAGTCACCATTCAGTCGAATGCACAGTTCACAACAAGCAACTTACCTATAGTAATTATTGATACTGAGAATGCGATAGAAATTACAAAAGATCGGATTGTAGCAGATATGAAAATCGTTGATAATGCAGATGGTGTCAATTCCGTTGATGGGCCATTCAATGATTATGACGGCCAAATATCTATAAAGGGTAGGGGATCATCTTCATGGGAAAACTATGAGAAAAAAGGATATACGCTTGAAACACAACTAAGTACCGGAGAGAATAACAATGTTTCTCTTTTGGGATTACCCGAAGAGAATGACTGGGTTTTACATGGGCCTTATGCAGATAAGACTTTAATGAAAAATGCTTTTGTATTTGATATAGGATCTGCTCTCGGGAAATATACTCCAAGGACTCACTTTTGTGAGTTAGTATTAAATGGAGAATACCGCGGTGTTTATCTATTGGTGGAAAGAATAAAAAGAGATAAGAATCGTGTTGACATCTCTAAACTAAACCCTGATGAGAATGCGGGAGATGATTTAACCGGAGGATATATTTTGAGAATTGACCGCTTACAGGATGAATTATATTCCTGGCCTGCTGAGGACTTTGGATTCGGGTTGTCTTACTACAACTACTATTACCCGGATCCGGAAGATATGACTCAAACCCAAAGGGATTATATCAGGAACTATCTAAATAATTTTCAGAAGGCCTTAGCTAATGTACCACTATTAGATGTGGAAACTGGCTATCGGGCGTTTGCTAACGTCCCTAGTTTCATTGATTACTTCATTATCAGTGAGCTAACAAAAAATCTCGATGCTTATCGCTTGAGCACATACATGTACAAGGATAAGGATAGTGAAGGCGGCAAACTTACCATGGGACCAATATGGGATTTTAATTTATCCTGTGGAGGAGTGAATATTGGATTTGGTGATTGGCCAGCACAACCGGAAAACTGGGTTTTTCAGGAGCTACCAGATGGTGTGCCGTTTTGGTGGGAAAAATTGCTGACAGATGAGTACTACAATTCTTGTTTAAAAGAAAGGTGGTCTACATTGCGTCAGGACATTATTAGTGAGAGCTCCTTTAATACAATTATTGATGATTACGCTGCTTTATTAGATGAGGCGAAAGATAGAAATTTTGAGATTTTCCCACTGGAAGAGGCAGTTTGGGGGAATAATCATTCTGGTCTTACATACGCAGAAGAAGTTCAAATGCTCAAAGATTTTATGGCAGATAGAATCAATTGGATGGATCAGGCTATTGAAGATTTGCCTGGTAATTTGGGTTGCTCTGAATGCTTTGAAGACTGTGAAAATGCTGTAATAACAGGAACTAATGCTTTGAACTCTGAGATCAGGATCTTTCCCAACCCGATAGTTGATAGATTAAATATCCAATCAGATCAGGAAATGGGTTTTGGTTCTATACTTGTAATTAAAGATTTAGCTGGGCGTGTAGTTCTTGAGCGTACCATCGAAAAAACTGGTGCCAATCAAACAAGTGTTGATGTGTCTTTTCTTGGAGGGAAAGAGATTTATATATATCGCATTATGAGTGGAACTCAGGTACTGGATGTTGGGAAGTTTATAAAGCAATAGTTAATAAATACCGGTCAATTCAAATTGCTCTACATTAGAATCCAAAAGCTTATTTTTTTCGCATTTTAAGATTCTTGCAGGGTATTGCTCGAGGAACTGGTGGTTGTGAGTCGCCATTAAAATTGCAGTACCACTTCTATTAATCTCGAGGAACAATTTGAAAATACCGTCTGAAACTTCAGGGTCTAAGTTTCCTGTAGGTTCATCTGCAATTAAAATCATTGGTTCATTGATAAGCGCTCTGGCGATTACAACACGTTGCTGCTCTCCGCCTGATAGTTGGTGAGGCATTTTTGTGGATACTGCTCCAAGTCCAACTCTCATCAAAACTTCAGCCAATCTGGACTTCATCTTCGCTTTGTCTTTCCAGCCTGTTGCCTTCATGACGAACAGTAAATTATCTGTTACAGATCTGTCTGGTAGCAATTGAAAATCCTGGAATACTATTCCAATTTTTCTTCTTAAGAATGGTCTGTCTTTTAGTTTTATATCTCTGATTTGATAATCTCCAACGGTGATTTCTCCAATTCTAAGAGCCAGATCAGCGTAAAGAGTTTTCAACAGAGATGACTTACCACTTCCAGTTCTTCCAACCAGGTAAACAAATTCACCTTTATTGATTTCAAAATTGATGTGATTCAGAACTGCATTATTTTCCTGAAAAATAGTGGCATCCTGAACTTTGATAATTGGAAGATCCGAAAACGACATGTACTAAAAAATCAGATTGTTAATTTCTGTAATTTACCGAAAGGTAAGGAATTGATCACATTTTGCAATGCATCCTCCTTACCTTCCAGTCCATATTTTTCAAGTTTCTTCAAAGGACGGTCAGCTCTGAAGTAAGCGATTAATACAAATTGCTCATCACGAAGCTGAATGTAGTCAGGTATTTTGGCTTTTCCCTTTACTTTAATGATATACATTGAATAAAAAATCAGTCCTTTTAAGGAAACTCTAAATTCGATTAATTGTTACCTTTTTGGTAATCCGCTAAGAATTTCTCTAATCCACTGTCAGTAAGTGGGTGCTTCAATAATCCAGTGATAACGTTCAACGGACAAGTAGCTACATCCGCACCAATTTCAGCACACTGGATAAGGTGCATATTATGTCTGATAGAAGCAGCAAGAACCTCAGTTGCAAACCCGTAGTTGTCATAAATCTGAACGATTTGCTCAATTAATGTCAAACCATCAGTACAAATATCATCCAATCTACCAATAAATGGAGACACATAAGATGCTCCAGCCTTAGCAGCAAGAATAGCTTGTCCAGCGTTGAAAATAAGCGTACAGTTCGTTCTGATTCCTTCAGCAGTGAATTGCTTAATTGCTTTTACACCATCTTTGATCATTGGAACTTTAACAACAATTTTGTCGTCAATCTTCGCCAACTCTCTACCTTCCTTTAACATTCCTTCATAATCAGTAGAAATAACCTCCGCGCTTACATTGTCATCCACGATATTGCAAATGTCTTTGTAATGTTTTCTGATATTATCTTCTCCTGTGATTCCTTCTTTTGCCATTAAGGAAGGATTGGTAGTTACTCCATCAAGAACACCAAGATCGTAGGCTTCCTGAATTTCATCTAAATTGGCTGTGTCTATGAAAAATTTCATCTAAGGTATGATTATAAGATTTGTGTAAAATTTGATGCAAATCTAATAAAGTACTGATGATAAAAGAGGGGGATGTGTAAAGAAAAATAGCAACTGATATCGCACCGCTCAACCGCTTACCCTTGCTCCCTTCCAGGCCTGGGGGATTCAGCAGGAGCTGGTCGTACCAGTTGCCAGCGCAAAGGTATAATTAATTGCTAAATACCAATGGCATGGCTCTAAAAAATTCCTTTTAAATAAAGATTAAATTCTATCGGGCTGGATCTGATGAATTCGTCAGCCTCTAAATCTTCGTAAATCTCCTCATCAAACTCCCTTGGAGTCTTCTCAATGTGGTTATCGGGGTGTACAATCAATTCTAACCCTTCGAAAGTTTTAGGATTAATTTGTACAAGAATCTTTGCCCCGTCTATCTCTTTCTTAAAATACTCGTGAACCAATATTATAAATCTTCAATTCTTCGAAGATCGTAATCATCATCGTTTTCAGCAAGGTCTTCAAGAATTATTCTTATGGATGGTTCATCGTCCATAAATTCATCAGTGAAGTCTACAATATCAGTATCCTCGTCTAGGTCTATATATTTCATGAGGTAAATGTAGTTTCCTCAATGAAAAATCAGACAGGTCCTTGTTTATCAAACTGTTACTGTTTCGTTAATCGATAGATCGATAGAAATGGAATTGGCGAGTTGTTCTTCAAGTAATCTCATCCATGTTTTCATGTAGAGAATTACATGGGCTTTATTATTGTGTTTCAGATATTTCTGATCTTCCGGTAGTTGCTCAAGAATTTCTGGATCACGAAGTTTTTCCAGATTCATTAAATCTTCTCTGGTAAGCCCAAATTCAAGGAGTTGACTAATGAGTAGATCCATAGGCATCCCACTAGTCGGACAAAAATCCATGATTTGATCATTCCAGTCACCTCTACCTCTCATGGCATATTCATGAATTTCCTGCTTGGAAAGTTTTGTGATTTCCTGTGCCAGGTTTCCACAATTGCAACTACCCATATGCCCCCACTCGTACGGAGACCCTTTTTCAAGATTGGTAATTGTTCTTTGCAATGCTGAGATTAATTCTGGAGTCGCTTTTGCCATAATCGAAGTAATTATTTAACACTCTACAAATTGTGAATAATTTTTGTTCGGTCGATCTCATAAATTTAATCAATAAACGTTAGTATTTGCAGTCTTTTGGCTCTCCGATTTTCAGGGAATTGAAGCATAAATTCAAATAATCAGATGGTTAGAGGATATAAAAAGACAAAATAAGGTAAAATTGCAAAGTGAAAATTTGAGCGAACAGGATCAAAGTAATCACGCAGAAGAATAAAATTAATCTCTGGCCAACAGCTTTGAGAAAGAAAGAATAGATGAAAGGAGTAATAGGAGTAATCCTAGTGTTAATAACAATTGAGTCGGGAGTTGCACAAAGCAGAACCCATATTGGTGTTCTATCTGGAGGAAACTTCTCCAGTGTTTATTTTAATCACTTGGCATTTCCTACTAATATCAGAACAACAGTAATTCCTGGTGTTTTTGGTGGAGTTGCGGTTAAGTATTTCCCTCATAAAAGAAAAAGCTTTCTGAATACGGCGGTCCAGCTTGGGGCCAACTATCAACAAAAAGGTTATATCCAACAATTTCCAAATGGGCATAGAGATTATAATGTTCGATTGAACTATCTCACTGTTCCATTCTCGGCGATTGTCTATGCAGGCAAGGGGAAATTGAAGATTTTTTTATCTCCTGGAATCTATGGGGAGTTTATCCAGAACGTGGATACCAATGGTACTCCTGAAGATGATGACCCAGAGAGTGAATTCATCAACGTAGGATCATCAGATGTCTTTGAGTATGATCCTGGAAAAGATTTTAATAAAGGATTTGGTGTTGTAGGAGAAGTTGGAATTTGGAGAGAGTTTGGTTTTGGAATTATCCATCTTTCCGGAGAAGTTTCATACAGCCTTACTAATATTATAGATTTCGGAGATCGTTCATCAGGAATTCCTGATACTTCTAGTAATTATGTTGTTGGTTTTCGTGTCGGCTATTTTATCGGTATTGGAAAATTAGAATTGTAATTTTCCTTATTTCGCGTTTATCCTGTAACTTTTAAGTATTAATTAAAAAGCCAGTTTTATGCGAGCATTGAAGTACCTGATGGTTTTTACACTGCCATTGACAGTCTATATTTCTTTCTATTTCAAAGGGATCTGGACTTTTCTCCCACTCATTTACTCCTTTGCTGTTATTCCATTATTGGAATTATTTTTTCCAGCTGCTACATCTAATCTCTCAGAAGAAGAAGAGGAGTCTTTGAAGAAGGATAGAATTTATGATTTCCTACTTTACTTGATTCTACCAGTGCATTTGGGATTCCTGATATTATTCTTTTACAGAGTTAATGATGCAAGTCTTCTGTGGTGGGAGACTGTTGGAAGGGTTTCTGCGATGGGAATTATGTGTGGTGTATTTGGGATAAATGTTGCTCATGAATTGGGCCATAGAAATACGAAGTATGAGCAGTTTATGTCAAAGGTATTATTGCTCACTTCTTTATATATGCACTTCTTCATTGAACATAACAGAGGGCATCACAAGAAAGTAAGTACACCGGAGGACCCTTCATCTGCAAGGTTTGGCGAGAGTTTGTATGCTTTTTGGTTTAGGTCAGTTGTCAATGCTTACAGAAGTGCCTGGAATCTGGAGTTTGAAAGAATGAATAAGATAGGAGCTGCAAAATTCTCTTTGAAGAATGAGATGCTACAGTTCCAAGTGATTCAAATCATGGCAGTTGCTGCGGTTTATTACTTTTTTGGTTGGGTTGTGATGCTATATTTCGTTTCAAGTGCTGTTTTTGGCTTTTTGTTACTTGAGACTGTTAATTATATAGAGCACTACGGCTTAAGTAGAAATAAAATTTCTGATGATCGATATGAGAGAGTGTTACCTGCTCATTCCTGGAATAGTGACCATATGATTGGTAGATTATTACTTTTTGAGCTTTCCAGACATTCTGATCATCATTTTATGGCAAATAGAAAATACCAAATCTTACGGCATATGGAGGATAGTCCGCAAATGCCTACTGGTTATCCGGGAATGATGTTATTGTCAATTGTTCCACCAATATGGTTTGCGGTTATTCATTATCATATGAGAAAACACAAATTGATAACAAATAGTTAATATTATTAGATGGTTGTTAATAAATCAGTCAAAACTTTGGATAATTCATAAGTGTTTTTATAATTTTGTGAAAATATTAAATTTAACCATTTAGCATCATGGCAGTAAGCGCAGAACAAAAAATCGAGAAAGCTTGTGTTGAAGCAAAAGAAAAACTAGAATCTCTAGGTATTGAAGATCAGATCCAATCAGAATTGGATTATGTATTAGGGAGCTACAATTTTGATAGAAACCCTGTAGGTCTGTATGAAATTGGCGGGAAAGCATTGAAAGCATTAGAAGCTTACAAGGTTGATAACCCGAGAAAAGTGTCCAAGAAACTTATCACAGATATTGGCACTGCACTAAAATCACAATAAAACCGGGTCCCACCCGGTTTTTTTCTTTTTATAGATTCAACCAGTAAGTAATCTTCATCACAATAGCCCGGTTCCTTTGAAATCCATTCTGGAATCTCGGGATTCCATCTTCAGTAAAAATATCTCCTCCATAATTTTCTGTGTAAACAAGGAATATATCTGACACAGGTTTGAATCTCCATTGTAATCTTGCATTAATATTGAAGTTGTCATCCCTGTCATTATATTGGAAGAAACTGGTAAGGAATAGTTTATTGGTAAAAGTGATATCAAACCTTGAACCTATCAATAAGTATTCAATGTCTGTAAACTCATTATCAAACCTGATATTGTTGTAGTCAATTCTTAACGTTGATCTAAAAATGGGCTGGATTCTGTAGCTTAGGTTCATTCTGATGTTGGTTCTCTCTCCATTGTAGAATTTACCATTGCTCATGAAAGTGTTAAAGTTGAATAGCTTTCTTGTGTCTGTTCTGTAGAAGAAGTTGTAACTACCAAATTTGTATATTCCCCCTTCCAATAAAGAATCAGCTTCAATTCCATTTGGCGCAAAACTGCTGGTCAGCGTGACAAAGCTCCAGTCATATCCAACTTCAAATCGAGCGGTGTTGCTGAAGTTGATTCCATACTCGGAGCTTAGTTCTTTATCTAGTGTGGCAAAGTTTTCATCGGTGATGATATTGTAATTTACTTCCGGCCCATGACTTATGATGGCATCAACATTCTCAGGGTAAAATGCGCCATTCGCGAATCCTCCGAAACTTCCAATTCCAGTTCTAGGAACAAAACCAACATCAGCCTGGTAGTTCTCACCAACTATCACTTGGAAGTAACCTACTCTAAAATTTCTCCTTCTGTAGCCCAGAAACACACCGGATGAATAATCTTTAGAATTAACTCCTGGGGTAAATGATTTATGTAAATATGTATTCCCTTCCCAACGGTTATTTTTGGTTGCTAGGTTGTAATCAAAACCAAAAACTCTGTTGTATTTGGTGGATGTAATCGTGGTGTCATTCGCATCAAAATCTGTTCCCAGCCGATTTACAAATGTCGCCCCAATATTTGATCTTCCTAATTGTCTCTGTGCCACTGCAACCGTATAGTTCTGTCCTGGGAAAGTCTCGAGACCTTCTTCCTCATCTTCAATTTCATCACTTCCAGTTTGAATATTAAGTAAACCAACTCTCCAGTCTCTCCCTATTTTACCACTAAGTCTGGCTCCACCCAAAATAGGTATTTGCTTAGCTGTCGCACCAGATCCAATTATCCCAATCCTTCTGGAAAAGAAGGGCCTGCTTCGTGGGAATCCATTTCTGGCAAATAAATCCTGATTCTCTAGAAAGAATTGCCTTCTTTCCGGAAACGATATTTCAAACCGTCCAAGGTTATTCACTTGCTGGTCAACTTCTACTTGCGAAAAGTCCGGATTTACCGTAACATCCAGGTTCAAAGATGGAGTCAAGCCAATCTTGGCATCCAATCCCACATCTGCATCGTATTTAGTAGGTTCGTCATTTTCAAAGTCAGAAATACTTTCGGTAATTCCATAAGGGATTAATGCGATATTTGATTTGGTAGGTTTAGGAGGTTGATCCCAAACTAGTTTACCACTGTAATTAAGATCACTGGACCTATATTGAATTGGAACTTGAATCCAAGTACTTCTTTGATTTATAAGAGGATGATTTCTCAGGAAATTTATGTTCCAGGTAGCCACACTATTGTAACGAAAGGATTTAAACGGAATAGCCATCTCCACAACAAACCTATCATCGTGTCTTGTTACTTCACTAAACCACTTGTTATCCCAGTTATCAGAAACATCACCCCCAAGGGTTACAATGCCTTCTCGCTGTACATTGTATGGAGTAATTTGAAAAGAGAAGCCATTGGATTGGTCATTATAAGGGTCTATGTAAATGGCAAAAACATCATTTCTTCCAAATCCAAAGTCTCTTCTTAAAGATTCTATTAAGTACTCACCTTTCTTAGATGTATAGCAGATCGCACCAACATAAAGAAACTTATCGTCGTAGCTCAATTTTACAATTGTCTGCTCGTCTGCTAATCTGTCATCAACAGGAAATGTCTGGTAGAATCCCTCTGCCGCATGAGCGTTCGCCCAGGTTGCCTCATCTAATACTCCATCGATATTAACGGCATCAGCTGCTCTCTCAATTCTCAGAACAGTTGTTTGAGTGGGGTTTTGTGCGAGTAACAACACAAATGATTCCATCATTAAAATGATGAAAAGGACTGATTTTTTCACTAAAAAGTAATGTTGTTTACGTATTCTCGTTTCTTAATCTTCTTCTTGATCCTCCTGAGAACCCAATGGAATAACATGTTGTTCGGCCACCGACCTCAAAAATTTAATATTGGTTACAATATCAGGATCACTATAGATATAAGCTGACAAATCTGCAATCACACCAGGTTTGAACCCTAACTTAATAGCAATCTTCTCACAAAACGCTATTTCCGACTGATGAACCTTTCCATCTACCTTCATTAATTGAATGGTATTAAATAGGTAATTGAATTTCTCATCACTAGGAAGGTTTCTGAGATTTGGTACTGGCTTAGGATGATCAATTATGTTCTCAACCTCTTCAGGAGTAAGTCCACCTCTTTTACCAATAACATGAATCATTCTACTTTCCTGCTCAGCAACAAAGTGATCTGCTTTGGATAAATGTACAAGTAGGCTCAATTGATCTTCTAATGGTAGCATTTCTTATCTGCTTTAATCTTGCGGTAAAACTAACCAAGTTCCATTTACCCGAGAATACTTTTTGATTAGTGGGAATAAATAAGGTCAAACATGGTCATTTCTTTGACTAATGTAATTCTTATTACAGGAATCACAAACTTTTACCAAAAATTCATCAACAATCATTTGCAATTACTATTTCTTGAATTACTTTAGTGCCAATGAAAATTAGAAACGCATATTGTACTGCATGGTGGTGGTCTGGAATACTTTCCTAGACTAGCAGCTCTATTGTACAATTACGAAATAGATAATATTAACCCCGCTGCTAAGCGGGGTTTTTTGTTTTATAGCACTTTATAAAAATGTTTGATAAGAAATATCATCTCAAAGGAACAAGCCGCAAAATACTGGCAGATACCGTAACTCCGGTATCAATTTATCTGAAGCTAAGGGACCATTTTGCTAATTCATTTCTACTAGAATCTTCTGATTATCACGGAAATGACAATAGTTACTCTTATATCTGTTGCGATCCAATATCAACCTTCAGCTTATCAGGAAACAAGTTAGCTATCTCTTTTCCGGATGCTGCTGAGTTAAATATGGAAATCAATGAAGAGAACGAGCTGGTGCCGATTTTATATCAATATGCCCAATCTTTTGTTGCTGATGATGGCAAGCATAACTTCATTAAAAATGGCCTTTTTGGTTACATGTCATATGATGCTGTGCAACAGTACGAGGACATTAAGTTTGACGGAAGTAAGAAGGAGAGTTTCACTATTCCTGAAGTTCATTATAGCGTTTTCAGATACGTAATTGTTTTGGATCACTTCAAGAATGAGCTATACATATTTGAATACACCTTGGACAATGCGGAAGCAACTGGACTTGATAACATCTTAAATTTAATAGCCAGTAAAAACTTCGCAAGTTTCGAATTCAATACAGTAGGAGAAACTGAATCAAACTTCACTGATGAAGAATTCCTTGAAATTGTAAAAAAAGGTATCCATCACTGTGATATCGGAGATGTATTTCAGATAGTCTTATCACGTCAGTTTTCTATTGGATATAAGGGAGATGAATTCCAATTATATAGAGCATTAAGGTCTATCAATCCGTCACCGTATCTATTTTACTTTGATTACGGTAGCTATAAAATTTTTGGTTCTTCACCAGAAGCTCAAATTGTGGTAAAAGGTGATACAGCAACAATTTATCCAATTGCAGGAACATTCAGGAGAACAGGAGATGATGAAGCGGACGCAGAATTAGCAAAGAAACTGTACGCAGATCCTAAAGAAAATAGCGAACACATCATGCTTGTAGATCTTGCAAGAAACGATTTAAGCAAAAGCAGCGATCATGTAAATGTTGAAACCTATAAGGAAATTCAATATTACTCTCACGTCATACACCTTGTTTCTAAGGTGACTGGTAAACTGAAAAAGGATGCTGTGCCACTAGAGATGGTAGCAAGCACATTTCCTGCAGGGACTTTGTCGGGTGCTCCTAAACATAAAGCTATGCAACTCATTGACGAGTATGAAAGCGTAAAAAGAGGCTATTATGGAGGAGCAATCGGGTTTATGGGATTCAATGGAGACTTCAATCATGCGATCATGATCAGGTCTTTCTTAAGTCAGAATAACAAGCTGTTTTTCCAGGCAGGAGCAGGAGTGGTTTCCAAATCTGATCCGAACAGCGAGGTTCAGGAAGTATATAATAAGTTGGCAGCATTACAGAACGCATTGGAGGAGGCAGAGAAGCTATGAAGATATTAGTACTGGACAATTACGATTCCTTTACCTACAATCTGGTTCATATTCTTAGAGAATTGAATATGGACATGGATATCTACAGGAACGATAAGATTTCCTTAGATGACGTTGAAAAATACGACAAGATTCTACTTTCACCAGGACCAGGAGTACCTGCAGATGCTGGCATTATGCCTGAACTTCTGTTAAGATATGGCCCAACTAAAAGTATCCTTGGGGTTTGTCTAGGTCATCAGGCAATTGCTGAAGCTTTTGGATCAGAAATATTCAATCTTCCTGAAGTGTATCATGGCATTGCAACTAAAGCCATTCAGACATCTAATACAGAGTCACTTTTCGAAGGTCTTCCGGAATCATTTAGTGTTTGTCGATATCACAGCTGGTCAGTAGATCCAAAAACGATATCAGACGATTTAGTTGTGACAGCAGTAGACGAGAAAGACAATGTTATGGCTATTTCACATAAGACGTATAATGTGAAAGGAGTACAATTCCACCCGGAATCTATCCTTACGGAACATGGAAAAGAAATCATTCAAAACTGGATTAATAATTAGTTATGAAGGCAGTATTAAATAAGCTAATAGAGCACAAATCTCTGGAAAGAGATGAAGCTAAAAATATCCTTAAGAATCTTGCTCAGGGAGAGTACAATCAAAGTCAGGTTGCTGCTTTTTTAACGGTTTACCTGATGAGAAGTATTACGGTTGAAGAACTGGAAGGCTTCAGAGATGCAATGCTTGAGCTTTGTATTCCACTTGAAATTGCGGACTACAATGCGATAGACCTTTGTGGAACCGGTGGTGATGGTAAAGACACATTTAATATTTCTACGCTTTCCTCATTCATTGTTGCTGGAGCTGGCCAGAATGTCGCGAAACATGGAAATAATGGAGTTTCTTCGGTTTGTGGATCATCAAACTTACTGGCATACTTTGGATATGAATTTACTAATGACAAAGACGCACTTATTAAAAGTCTTGATGAATCTGGAATATGTTTTCTACATGCCCCATTATTTCACCCGGCAATGAAAAATGTAGGACCTATCAGAAAAGAGTTAGGAGTTAAGACATTCTTTAATATGCTCGGGCCAATGGTGAACCCGTCATTCCCAAAGAACCAATTAGTCGGAGTATTTAGTCTGGAGTTAGCAAGGTTATATGGATACCTCTATCAGAAAACTGATAAAAACTTTGTGATTCTACACTCTTTGGATGGTTACGATGAGGTGTCACTTACAGGTGGATTCAAAATGATTGCCAACAATAGTGAGCAAATTCTATATCCTGGGGATATCGGTTTAAGTACAGTGAAAGCTGAAGAGTTATCTGGTGGTACTACAATTGAGGATTCTGCAAAAATATTTGTTAATGTGCTATCTGGAAACGGTACAGAGGCTCAGAAAAATGCTGTTCTCGCTAATGCCGGATTAGCTATCTACTGCGGAAAACAATTGGATTCAATTGAAGAAGGAATTGCGCAAGCAAGAGAGTCTTTGGAGTCTGGAAAGGCTTTTGAGAAATTCAAAAAATTAGTAAACAACGAACAAAAAATATTCAGCCTGAATTGATATAATATGAACATCCTAGACGAAATAATTGCTCATAAGAAAAAAGAAGTAGTAGAGAAGCGGTCTTTATACCCATCCAAGCTTCTTGAGCAAAGCATATACTTTGAAGGAGATACTGTCTCAATGAAAGGTTACATTCAAAGAGCCGACAAGTCCGGAATAATTGCAGAATTCAAAAGGCGGTCACCATCAAAAGGCGTAATTAACCCAAATGCAACTGTTGAGCAGGTATCTATAGGCTATATGCAAGCTGGTGCATCGGGACTTTCGGTGCTTACTGATAAGAAATATTTTGGAGGTAAGAATGAAGACCTTACTACTGCAAGGAAATACAATTTCTGTCCAATCCTTAGAAAGGACTTTGTGGTAGATGAGTATCAAATCATTGAGGCGAAATCAATTGGTGCAGATACGATTCTTTTGATTGCTGCGGCTCTGACAAGTGGCGAGTTGAAATCTTTAGGAGCTTTTGCCAAATCATTTGGGTTAGAGGTACTAATGGAAGTTCACAATGAAGAGGAACTTAATAAATGCTTGAATGAGAATATTGACTTGCTTGGAGTTAATAACAGAAACCTAAAAACTTTCGAGACATCAATTCAGGTATCAAAAGATATAGCAGATAAGATTCCGAGTGATTTTGTAAAGGTTAGTGAAAGTGGAATAAGTGATCCAAATACTATTAATGAACTAAAAACTTATGGTTACGAAGGGTTTTTAATAGGGGAGAACTTCATGAGAAATGGTAGACCTGCAAGAGCTGCCAAAGACTTTATTGACAGACTAAAGGTATTAGAGGGAAGCGGTGTTGACGCCTAAAGAAAGACATATCAAACTCAAGGTCTGTGGCATGAGAGAACCTGAAAACATACAGGAATTGGAAACTCTTCGACCAGATTTCATTGGATTTATTTTCTATGAAAAGTCCCCAAGATATGTGGCAGTTGCTGACAATCAGGGAGTCATTTCTGGATTAGATTCTTCCATTAAAAAAGTAGGAGTATTCGTAAAAGAGCCAATTGAATCGCTCATCTCTTTAGTCTCCGAGTTTGATCTTGATTTTGTACAGCTACATGGTGGTGAAGATCTGGATTATTGTAAAGAAGTTAAAAAAGCTGGAACCAAAATTATTAAAGTCTTTTCAGTGAAAGACCAATTGCCGCTAGAGCAAATTCATGAGTTTGAAGAGGTTGTGGAATACTTCCTTTTCGATACCAAAACACCAGAGTACGGAGGCTCAGGTCTTCACTTCGATTGGAGTATTTTGAATGATTATAATTCTGATAAGCCGTTTCTACTCAGTGGAGGAATCAGGAATGAGGATTTAGATGAGATTATGAAATTAGATATTCCTCAGCTATTTGCTCTTGATGTTAACAGTAAGTATGAATCTGCTCCAGGAGTTAAAAACATAGAATTAATAAAAGAACTTGATAAAGCATTACAAATAAATGAAGACATTAGAGAAGTATAAGGTAGATGAACATGGCTATTACGGCAAGTTTGGTGGCGCATACATTCCGGAGATGCTTTACCCAAATGTTGAAGAGCTTCGTGAAAATTATCTTAAGATCATTGAAAGTCCAGACTTCTTGGATCAGTTTCATTCTTTGCTAAAGGATTACGTTGGAAGACCTACTCCATTGTATTTTGCAGAAAGGCTATCTGAGAAATACGGTGCTAAGATTTTCTTGAAGAGGGAGGACTTATGCCACACTGGCGCTCATAAAGTAAACAATACCATTGGTCAGATTATCCTGGCTAAAAAACTCAATAAGAAAAGAATCATTGCTGAAACAGGGGCGGGTCAACATGGAGTTGCAACTGCTACTGTTTGTGCATTGATGGGACTGCCTTGCACAGTTTATATGGGTGAAATCGACATGGAGCGTCAGAAACCTAATGTTGAGCGAATGCGAATATTAGGGACTGAGGTAAGAGCTGCTAAAAGTGGTAGTAAAACATTAAAAGATGCTACCAATGAGGCCATGAGACATTGGATCAATAATCCGGTTGATACTCATTATATCATTGGTTCTGTAGTAGGACCACATCCATTCCCAGATATGATTGCAAGGTTTCAATCTGTAATAAGTGAAGAAATCAAGTGGCAGCTCAAGGAGCATACAGGGAAAGAAGATCCAAATTACGTGATGGCGTGTGTAGGAGGTGGTAGTAATGCTGCTGGCGCATTCTACCATTATTTAGACAATGAGGATGTTCATTTAGTAGCGGTAGAAGCTGCTGGTTTAGGAAATGATACTGGCAAGTCCGCCGCAACTACTCAACTTGGTAAAGAAGGGGTGTTACACGGTAGTAAAACGATTCTGATGCAAACGCCAGATGGACAAGTTGTGGAACCTTATTCGATTTCTGCTGGATTAGATTATCCAGGAATTGGTCCTATCCACGCACACTTATTTGACTCAGGTAGAGGTACTTTCCACAGTGTTACAGACGAGGAGGCAATGACTGCTGGAATTGAATTGAGTAGGCTGGAAGGAATTATACCGGCTATAGAAAGTGCTCATGCATTTGCAGCTCTTTCGAAAATGTCACTGAAACCAGACGATACCGTTGTAATCAATCTTTCTGGTAGAGGTGACAAAGACCTAGAAACATACATTAAATGGGGAAAATATTAAGTCATGACAATCACTATGCAAACAAATAGAATTGATCAGGCATTTAGCGATAATTCGCGTGAATTACTGAATGTATACTTTACAGCAGGTTATCCGAATATTGACGATACCGTAAGTATATTGGAAAATTTATCAGCTGCAGGAGCGGATATAATAGAGATAGGAATGCCATTTTCTGACCCTGTGGCGGATGGTCCGACCATCCAGGAAAGCAATATGCAAGCTTTGGATAATGGAATGACTATTTCTTTGTTATTCAAGCAGTTAGAGGGGATAAGAAACAAAGTGGATGTGCCAATCGTATTAATGGGATATGTAAACCCTGTAGTGCAATACGGCATTGAGGCGTTTTGTGAGAAGTGCCAGGAAGTAGGTGTTGATGGGCTGATTTTACCAGACCTCCCAATGCATGACTACTTGAAAAACTTCAAACAAATCTTTGATTCTTACGGTTTATACAATATATTCTTAATAACACCACAAACATCTGAAGCCAGAATCAAAGAGATTGATGACAATAGTGCTGGTTTCATTTACATGGTATCATCTGCTAGCATAACCGGAGCTAAAAAAGGAATCAGCGAAGATCAGGAGCGATATTTCAATCGCGTTAACGCATTGGGATTACGCAATCCACGAATGATCGGATTTGGAATAAGTAACCGAGCAACATTTTTAAAGGCCTGTGAATACGCCAATGGAGCAATCATTGGAAGTGCGTTTATTAATTTGTTAAAAGACTCCAATGATTTGAAAGGTGACATCACCAGGTTCATTCAGGACATTAAAGGAATAAACAATTAATAAACTAATACGCGCGCAATTATGATTATACAATTAAACCCAGGTATTTCCGCTACCGAACGATCGGAAATAATCGATGTAGTACATTCATTCAAGTACAAAACAAAAGAAGTTAATACCCAAAAAGGCGAGTACGTCATTGGAATCGGTAAAACTGATTTTGATATCCGTCAGATAGGGACATTGGATGGTATAAAGGACATCCACATCGTTTCAGATGATTTTAAACTGGTTTCTAGAAAATGGAAAGTACAGGAAACCGAAATTGATTTAGGAGATGGTGTCAAAATTGGAAATGGTCACTTCCAGACTATGGCTGGTCCTTGCTCAATAGAAGGAGAAGAAAACATCAACGAAACAATCCAACACCTGAAGGAAAATGGTCTCAAAATCATGAGAGGTGGTGTGTTCAAACCCAGAAGTTCTCCTTATTCATTCAGAGGAATGGGACTGGATGGTTTGAAAATGTGGTATAAAGCAGCCAAAGAAGCAGGAATCAAAATCGTTACTGAGGTAATGCAGGTTTCTCAGATAGAGGAAATGTATGATTATGTGGATATCTACCAGGTCGGGGCTAGAAATACGCAGAACTTTAACCTTCTTGATGAACTTGGTAAAGTAGACAAACCTGTAATGATCAAAAGAGGAATCTCTGGAACAATTGATGAGCTTCTTCAAAGTGCAGAGTACGTCTTCTCAGGAGGAAACGAAAGACTACTGCTTTGTGAAAGAGGAATTAGAACCTTCGAGAAAGCCAGTAGAAATACTTTTGATATCAATGCTATTCCAATTTTAAAAGAGAAATCACATTTGCCAGTAGTGGCAGATCCTTCTCATGGAATTGGGTTGAGAGATCATGTAGAGCCTGTAGCTTTAGCTTCAGTTGTAGCAGGGGCAGACGCTGTGATTTTTGAAACGCATTGTACTCCGGAATTAGCATTTTCTGATGGACAGCAAACTTTGGATTTTAGAGAATCTGCTCGTCTCATCAAAAAGATGGATGAATTAATACAATGGAGAAATAAAATCTAGGGATTGGATAAAAAAAGAATATCCATAGCTGATCAATTAGATATTCTTGTGAAGTAATGTATTTCAATATAACGAAATTTTCTATCATTATTTCTATTATCTAAAAATAAAATTCCGTTATTATATCATTATCCAAATTAAGCTAGTTTTAATTGTGTGTTGAAATAACGGGGACTACTATTAAATTTTGGATTTAATGGAACCCTAAACTATCTTCGCAACGTATTATTGATCTGAAAGAGACAATGACTAACACTGTTTACACATATCATCACTATTATCATTATTACTTGGGCCTTCGGTTCAGGCATGATAGTCGTGTGTAGTGTTTAGACATTAAAAGCATAGATAACAAAAGCCTGAATTGATACTCAATTCGGGCTTTTTTTTTGATTGAAAAATTAGAACCAAAAAATGAAACAGATTTATTCAAATTACACGGCCCAGGATCAGGAAGTATGGAAGATACTTTTTGACAGACAGATTGTAAACCTACCAAAGGCAGCAACTGAGGCCTATTTGAGTGGATTGCAAGACATTAAATTTACATCGGAAGCTATTCCTAGATTTGATGAGACTAACAAATTGTTGAAATCAATCACTGGTTGGGAATTGGTGGTGGTGCCTGGTATAGTCCCTGATTATACTTTCTTCGAATTAATGTCAAATAAGAAATTCCCTGCGACCACATGGTTGAGGAAAATGGAGGAACTTGATTACCTGGAAGAGCCAGACATGTTTCATGATGTATTTGCACATGTTCCGCTTCTTACTAATCAACATTTTGTGGACTTCCTTGAAGCACTAAGCAAGATTGGATTAAGATACTGCGGAAATGACTATGCGATTGAGGTACTTTCAAGAATCTACTGGTTCACTGTTGAGTTTGGATTGATAAGAGAAAACGGAGAACCTAGAATATATGGAGCCGGCATACTATCTTCGGCCGGTGAAACGAAATTCAGTTTGAGTGACGAGCCACCTCACTATGATTTTGATGTTCAAAAAATAGCTGAAACAAGTTACCGTAAGGACGTGTTTCAGGACAGATACTTTGTAATCGAATCATACGAACAATTATTTAATTCAATTCCAGAGATCGAAAGAGTGATGGAGGAGATGTTTGACGAAGAACAAAAAGACGCTATTATATCTTAATTAGATAATGGATATTGCTATCATAAAATACAATGCAGGAAATGTGCAATCCTTAACATTTGCACTTAACAGATTAGGAGTGGATCCTATTTTAACCGATGATCCAGAAACTCTTCAGAAGGCTGACAAAGTAATCTTTCCAGGAGTGGGAGAAGCCAGTACAGCCATGAATTACATTAGAAAGAATAAAATTGATGAAGTAATCAAGGATCTCCATCAACCGTTTTTGGGAGTTTGCCTTGGTCTTCAATTGATGTGTAAGCACAGCGAAGAGAATGACACTGAGTGCATTGGAGTTTTTGATAATATCGTCAGGAAATTTGATCCTAACCTGAAAGTTCCTCATATGGGATGGAATACTATCATAGACTTAAAAGGTCCTTTATTTGAAGGTGTTGATGAAGAGTCTTACTTGTATTTTGTGCACAGCTATTATGCTGAAACAGCAGATGATACGATAGCAACTTGTGATTACGCCAATCGGTTTAGTGCTGCCCTTCATAAGGATAACTACTATGCTGTACAGGCGCACCCAGAGAAAAGCAGTCTCGCAGGTCAACAAATTTTGAAGAACTTTCTAGAATTAACATAGACATGAAAATTATACCAGCCATTGATATTATTGATGGGAAATGCGTCCGCCTCACAAAAGGTGATTACAACCAGAAAAAAGAGTATAACAATGATCCTCTTGAAGTAGCCAGACAGTTTGAGTCTGCTGGTATAACACATCTTCACCTTGTTGATTTGGATGGAGCAAAAGCTCGTAAAATTGTAAACCGACAAGTGCTTGAAAAGATTGCAGGAAACACTAATCTACACATAGATTTTGGCGGAGGAATTCAGTCTGATGAAGATATTAAAATCGCTTTTGAAAGTGGAGCAAAGCAAATAACTGGTGGGTCTATCGCAGTAAAAAACCAAGAGTTGTTTAAACAATGGATTGCGGATTATGGATCTGATAAAATCATTCTTGGTGCCGATGTTCTTGATAAAAAAGTTGCAACTGGAGGATGGCAGGAAATCAGTGAGGTAGATGTGTTCGGTTTTATTGAAGAGTATATGAGTTTCGGAATCACCAGAGTAATTTGTACCGATATCTCAAAAGACGGAGTACTTCAGGGTCCTTCTCATGATTTATATGTTGAGCTATTATCAAAGTTTGGTGATCTGCAGCTTGTTGCAAGTGGAGGAGTTTCGAACATTACAGATTTGGAACGATTGAGAGAGGAAGGTTTGGATTCCGCTATTGTAGGGAAGGCCATTTATGAGAATAAAATATCATTGGAAGAATTAAGTCAATTTACATCTTATGCTAACTAAGAGAATTATTCCTTGCCTGGATATCAAGGACGGCCGTACCGTTAAGGGAGTAAATTTTGTAAACCTACAAGATGCTGGTGATCCAGTGGAACTTGCAGCTCTTTACGCTGATCAAATGGCGGATGAATTGGTCTTCTTAGACATCACAGCAACAGTTGAAAAACGGAAGACACTAGTTGATCTGGTTACTCGTGTTGCAGAAAGAATTAATATTCCTTTTACAGTAGGAGGCGGAATTAGTTCTGTAGAGGATGTTTCGGCGCTATTAAATGCTGGAGCAGATAAAATTTCAATCAATTCCTCAGCAGTAAAGAGACCTGAACTGATCAATGAATTGGCTTTAGAGTTTGGCAGTCAATGTGTGGTTGTGGCGATTGATACAAGATATGTTGATGGAGAACACTTTGTACATACTCATGGAGGTCGACAGATCACACCTATCAAAACCCTCGAATGGGTAGTTGAAGTTGAGCAAAGAGGAGCAGGTGAAATATTGTTGACGTCTATGGATCACGATGGTACTAAAAATGGTTTTGCAGATGAGTTAACAGCTACAATCAGTGATTTGGTAAATATTCCAGTAATTGCTTCTGGAGGAGGTGGAAATAAGACGCATTTTGAGACTGTGTTCAATCAGGGTAAAGCAGATGCGGCGTTAGCAGCGAGTATATTCCACTACAGAGAGGTAGATATTAGAGATTTAAAAGAAGATTTAGCATCGGCAGGGATTGTCGTAAGAAAATAATACAATGGAGATAGATTTCAATAAAGGAGAAGGGCTTGTTCCTGCAATTATTCAAGATGCAGATACTAATAAGGTATTGATGTTAGGTTACATGAACGAAGAGTCCCTTAAAGTCACAAGGGATACAGGCAATGTAACTTTCTTTAGCCGATCAAAGCAGAGACTTTGGACAAAAGGTGAAACTTCTGGAAACTTTTTAAAACTGGTTGATATCAAGATTGATTGTGATAAAGACACCTTGCTGGTGTATGCCAATCCAGTTGGACCGGCATGTCATACGGGTGCTGATACTTGTTTCAATGAAGATAATAGTGGAGGGATCGAGTTCTTGAATAAACTTACCTCAGTTATTAAGGATAGACGAAACAACCCTTCAGAGAAATCATACACTGCCTCTCTATTTAAAAAAGGGATCAACAAAATCGCTCAAAAAGTAGGAGAGGAGGCTGTAGAGGTAGTAATAGAAGCCAAAGATGATAATGCTGAATTATTTGAAAATGAGTCTGCTGATCTACTATATCACTACATGATTCTTCTTGAAGCAAAAGGATATACTCTAAGTGACATTGCGAAGGTTCTTGAAGGTAGACATAAGTAGTGGGTTGAAATTGGATTTTTATCCTTTAGTAAGCTCTGATTGTCGATAAACGCTATTCCAAAAAGTGCATCTATGGCCTAAAATGAGGTAAATGGCTGAAAATTCCGTACATTAGGGAAATAAACAGTTACCTAAATAACGGGAAGATGCAAAAATTTGATATTTGTGTCATTGGAGCTGGTCCTTCAGGCTATGCAGCAGCAATGAGGGCAGTTGACTTTAAAAAGAAGGTCCTTCTCATCGAGAAAAAACAACTTGGTGGTGCTGGATTACATCATGGTGCCCTTTCCAGTAAGACCTGGTGGGAGATTTCCAGAGAAGCCTGGATGCTTCGTAAAAATGGCGATGCATTCGATATTTCAAAGAGGCCTTTCAGTTTCGAGAAAATTAAGGCTGAAGTAACTAATGCCATCAATGAAAGGGTAGAGTTACTTGAGCACCATATGCACAATATAAACCTCGGTACTGGTTCTGAATTATTTACCTACATGAATGGTTACGCCACTGTAACAGGTAAAAACACAGTAGAAATCAATACCACTGAAGGTAAAGAAGTAATCGAGTCAGATTATATTATTCTGGCTACTGGTTCAAGACCGAGAGTACTGCCAAATATTCCCGTTGATGAAAAAATCATTTTCACCAGTGAAGGAATAGATGATCTGGAAGCATTTCCAAAGAGTATTGTAATAGTTGGGGCCGGGGTAATAGGATGCGAATACGCTACAATATTCTCGAATTTTGGTATGACCAAAGTTCATCTAATTGATAAAGGTGACAGGATACTGCCATTTGAGGATGAAGATGTGGTTAATGTGATTGAAAAGAATCTTGAAGCTAAGAATGTCCTCATTCACAGAAACTCAAAACTAATTGACATTAGGGTAGAAGGAGGACAGGTAGCGTATACACTTGAATACACTGATGGCAGTAAGGAAGTATTCCGAGTTGAGAAAGCATTACTAGCAGTAGGAAGAGTACCTAATTACGAACAGCTATTCTCAGAGGATGTTGGCATCCAGATTGATCAAAGAGGTATTATTGATGATGATACTCAAACAAGTGTTCCTAATATTTATGCGGTAGGTGATATCACCGCTGACATATCTTTGGTAAATGTAGGAGAACTGGAAGGTAGATATGCTGTAGAAAGAATTTTCGGTAAGCCAGAAAAGAACTTGATATACGAGAACATATCCACAATCATGTTCCTGGCTCCAGAAGTTGCTGGTGTTGGTTTAAATGAAATTAAGGCGAAGCAGCAAGGTGTCAGTTACAAGTTGGTAAGCTTGAACTATGGAACAATTCCAAGAGCTACTGCGATGAGGGATACTCAGGGGTTCATCAAGATTCTTGTAACGGATGATGAGGATATGAAAATTCTTGGGATGAGAGTGGTAGGAGAGCATGCCTCAAGTGCTATACAAGCTGTGGCACTTCTTATTTCAATGGACAAAGGAATCAGAGAGCTAGCCGAATTGATTCACCCACACCCTTCAATTATTGAGGGTATCCAGGAGTGTGTAAGAATGCTTTTGAATAAGTCGGTGTTTAAACCTTCTGTATTGCGGAAAGAAATGACCTGCAAAAGATATCACGACGGTAAATACCATGATTTATCCCACTAAAAAATAAAGCCCTAAGAACTCTTTTGCTCTTAGGGCTTCAACCAGCTATGGAACACAAATTATTAATGCTAAGAAAGCTGGTTGGCCATTTAAAATCCTGCCATTATCTTTAAACATCCTGCCAAACGGCCTGAAAAGTGAGTTTTGAGTCTTGAATTCTGAGTTTTTGGTTGACTGGTGCTACTACAACCTGCTGTTCCTAAACTGATCTAATTTTAAAATCGTTCAACTCCAAACTCCAAACTCCAAACTCCAAACTCCAAACTCCAAACTCCAAACCCTAGATAGTACATATGGTTGAAATCCTCCTTCGCTGAAGCTTCGGCGGATAAAAAAGAGAAACCCTAAATACTCTTAGTAATTTAGGGCTTCAACCAGCTACGGAACACAATCTAATCTTAAATGTCTTTAGTGTTTTTAGTGGATGAGGTAAAAAAGAAACCCCAAAATAACCCTCGGCGACCCTGGGGCCTCAACCAGCTACGGAACACAATCTATTTTTAAATATTTTTATTCTTCCTTCAGAACAGAATCAGGATCGTTTTCCTGATTTTGATAATGTAAAGAAACAATGGTTCAAAATTTATTTACTGCCATTGAACTTTCCATTTCTGCCAACTTAAGTTGTCAACCAAAAATTGTTGATGTCACCTATTAAATCGTTCTTATTTTGGTTTTAAGCAATGATTTTAAACTTCCTTGTCACCTAAAAAGAAACCCCACTGATACTCTAAGTACCAAATGGGGTCTCGTCCAGCTACGGAACACAATCTAATCTTAATGCTATAAATGTTTTCGGAAATGTCGGTTAATACCTTTGGAAGTGTGAATTAGAAGTGGTAGTTGAAAAAGAAACCCCAAAATAACCCTTGGCAACTCTGGGGCCTCAACCAGCTACGGAACACAATCTAATCTTAAGTGTCTTTAGTGTTCTGGTGATTGAGGTAAAAAAGAAACCCCAAAATAACCCTTGGTAACCCTGGGGCCTCAACCAGCTACGGAACACAATCTATTTTTAAATATCTTATTTCAATTTGAAACAGGGACTTATTCCCTGATACTGATATGTAAATAAACGGGAAGTCTCCAGCAAACGATTGTCAATAGACTTTCCAATCCTGCCAACTTATAAAAAAGTGGATTTATGAGTCTTAAAGGGTGATTTTTTGAAATACATAATTGATTTATTTCAGTAATTGACAGTGTTTAAAGCTATTTTGATGCCAAACGGTAAGGTTTAAAAGGCAAATGGTTTTAATAACTACAATTAACCGAAAACTCACAAAGAGCACGACTGCTACATAATTCGGGATTCCGGATATTTCTTTCATTTCACTACAGAAATTCCAGAATGACGGTTCTTTTTTCTACGTCCGGTAAGCATCTACGTCCTGCAAGTAACTGTCAACTGATAACTGTCAACAGTATCAAGCAGTATAAGTCTCAGCAACCTCAATAACTCGCTTACCCGCAACCCGCAACTCGTTACACCCCTAAAAAAGAGAAATCCCAAAGACACTCTAAGCACCTTTGGGATCTCACCAGCTACGGAACACAATCTAATATTTAAAAGTTTGCTACGACATTCAGGGTTACCCCTGATTATCATGAAGTAAAGTAACTGTATTTATCAAAGCGTTATCTGTCAATTAACTTTCCATTTCTGCCATTTTGGTGGAGTGCATTGTGGTTGGCTGATTTCCGGTGTGTTTTGTCCTTGTGAACAAGGAAATAAAGGTGGAAATTTGGGATATGCTAGAATTAAGATTGAACTGTGAAAATTGCAATAAGTCATTACCAGTAGATAGTACTGAAGCCATGATTTGCTCTTATGAGTGCACTTATTGTAAGGACTGTGTAGAAGAGGTTTTATACAATGTCTGTCCAAATTGTGGGGGAGGGTTTGAGAAACGACCTGTTCGGCCTAAAGATCAACTGTTGAAATACCCGCCAAGTGAGAAGCATATATATAATAAAATAGATGAGGAGAAATTCTCGAGATTGAAATCTAAGTTCGAAAACATTTCTCCAGAGATGCGATAATAAGAAACCCCAGGAAGGAATCCTGGGGTTTCTTTTAGTTATCGGTACACAAATTTATTCTACACCTTTATGCTATTTGGCTTACTGTACTGGTAAAGATGGATGGTGGTGATTAAAAGTCTTTGTATTAAGTAGAAAAAAGAAACCCCAAGATAACCCTTGGTAATCCTGGGGCCTCAACCAGCTACGGAACACAATCTAATTTTAAATGTCTGTTAGTGTTCTGGCGATTGAGGTAAAAAGAAACCCCAAAATAACCCTTGGTAACCCTGGGGCCTCAACCAGCTACGGAACACAATCTATTTTTAAATGTCTTATTTCAAATCAAACCAAGGACTTATTCCCTGATGTCTGATGTAAAAGAACATTAAACCCAATTATTTTGGATGTCAATAGACTTTCCATTCCTGCCAATTAGTAAAAAGGTGCTTGTATGACCATTTAGGGGCTTTTTGGGCTGATTTTTTTTTAAAATAAAGGGTCTTTTTGCATTTTAATTAAGGTCAATCCCAGGGAAGCCCCAAAGTAAAATCCCTGATATGGTTTAACTCCGAACTCATATTGCTGTGTCATCCCGAAAAGTTTTCCTGTTTTGGTCTTCTTTTCAATTTGATATTGAGTGTATACAACTCTCCAACCAAGTGATCCTCCGTCCAGCTCGTTTTCAATAATGTCGGATGTTAATTCTATGCCTTCAGAATCATCTATCTTAAATGATTGCGACGGAAAGTACATTACATCAAAAGAAATGTCTCTGCCTGAAGAGTTGTACATTATCCCTCTACCTGTGACTTCTGCAAATACGTTGATAAGAGATTTTTGGATTACACCAGCATAAATTCCGGTACTATTCAAGTTTGCATCTGCTGAAATTACACCTTCGATATCATTTACTCCAATAGGTCCGCTTTTTCCTATTAGTCCACCTCTTACTCCTCTTAGGATTCTTCTCTCTGCGGGTATAAATATGGTGGTTGAGGAAATGGTCTCGGTAGTTCTGGGACCATCATAATTTTTTGAGATGTCATAGTCCAGGATAATTTTAGTGTTCTTATTTTTTATATTATCTGACAATAAAAAGTGTCCTCCCAATTCAAAGTCTACATTGCTACCTGATAAATTTCCTGTCAACCAGCTTTTTTGGAAGGAATAATCAATCCCGATTTGATCAGTAGCAAGAACATATCCTCTAAGTCCCAGGTTTAAGCTAGCTCCGTCTATATTTTTTACTCCAAAGTCCAAATCGACAAAGTCAAAGTTGAGGACCAGAGAAGGGTGTGGGGCATTCTGATCAGTGATTTTATAATTGACTGTTCCTCCCTGACTGCTTGAGTAGGAGGATTGTGAATATGATATAAAAGAAAGAAATGTCAGGATTATTGAACCACATAAAAATTTCATAGCTTTTTATGGTCAAAGTTCGGGAGATGGTTGTTGTTGCTCAATACCGCTATTTGGTGAAAATATCTACGGGTTTTACGGTATTTTATAATTGTATAAAAACAAAAAGTCCGGCGATTGCCGGACCCTATTGCTAACCTAAACCTATATAAAAATTTTTAAGCTTCTTTCAATTCAGACTCCCAAGACTCGTCTCTTCGTGCTGAATTAAGCTCTCTTATTATCTTTTTCGCTAGCGTTTGATTGGTCTCATTAAATTTAAAAAGTAGAGTAAAAGCGTCCTTATTAGCGCTTCTGGCTCTCAAAATTTTAAAATGAGAACTTGAACCCCATTGGTATTCTTTCGAATCAGGATTATACCAAATCAATTGCTTCATAGTCACCACGAGTTTGAACAAAAAAAACTATTAATTCCCTTTTTTCTATGCCAAAATTCTTACGAATCCTGCCATATTATACTATTCTAAGATGAAACATTGCATTCCGAACTAATGGCTGTGCAATATTTGTCACAACAATTATGAAAAACAACTATTTCCTTAGGTTAATCTCTTTTTATTAAAAAAAGTAACCCTTTTCCATCATAGATAGATTCGCCTTTTATGTAATCTACGTTTTAACGTCCCGAGTGAAGTGATAGTGTAAATTATACAAAAAAGTGTTTTTCAAAGGCAATGTTGTTGTTTTTTTTTGATTAATAAACTTTCATGATCTCATCTATACCCTTTCTGTCCAATTTTGGCACGAAAACGTCCTGTTCTGGGTATCCAACAGGCAATAGCAAGTATGGTCTTTCATTGGCTGGACGGTCTAAAATCTTACTTAGGAAGTTCATTGGACTAGGCGTGTGAGTGACTGTCACGAGCCCAGCATTGTGAATTGCAGCCAATAGAAACCCACATGCAATCCCCACTGATTCATTAACATAATAGTTATTAGCTTTTTCACCTTCCGTGGTTTCATAGACTTTTTTGAATACTATTATTATATAAGGAGCTGTAGTTATAAAAGGTTTATGCCAATCTGTACCAATTGGTTCCAGGTCTTTCAGCCACCGTTCACTCATCCTTCTATGGTAACTATCATATTCTTCCTTTTCAGCGGCTTCTCTGATTTTAGATTTGATGTCATCATTACTTACTACACAAAATGTCCATGGTTGTTTATGAGCACCAGAAGGAGCACTGCTTGCTGTCAGGAGGATGTTTTCGATGATCTCAATAGGAAAAGGCTTATCGGAGATATCTCTAACAGTTCTTCTTTTGTCCATCCACTCGTAGAATTCTGAACTTCGCCTGAGTGCTTCATCTTCCTCATAAGTTTCCCTGTCATATTTCACATGAGGGAATCCGTTGATGTCTTTTACTTCCATTTTATATTATTAATCTCTATTGGATGTTGTTGGTAATCGGTTCCAAATTAGAGAGATTTTTTCAGTGAATAAAACCAGCAAGTGTGAAATGTCTTGTTTTCTACAATCTTGAAAAAGTGTTTGTCTAAGAAATGGAAGTGTTAATCTAATAATAGCTGTGTTCGACGTAATAAATCAACTTGGGTCTCTTTAATAGGTATATTTGATTAAACGAAAATTCCGAAATACTATGATCAAGATAATTCAGAGAGTCCGAGATTTTTTTAGAAAAGGTAGTGAATTCCCTAAGCCATTCTTTGGTTTATCATGGGAGGAATTTTCAGGAGAAAGAAAGCGGGTTAATAAATTGATCAAGTACATCAATGACCATAAGGTGACTTCTGGTGATCATTTAAGTAGAAATCCTAGCTTGTTCTTTCTTGTATACAACACCAGAAAAAGAATTAACGACACGATTGATGCTTTGGAATCTCATTCCAACGCACAGGCGCCTCTAAGAAAGATGAGAGCTGCATGTCAAAAGATATTATTGGAGTTTACATTGTTGGACACTACTCCGAAGCAACTGGAAGAATATAAGTGGAATTTTCTAAAGACAATCAACATTCAGGTTGCTGTATTAATGAATACCTACTGGATTGAACTCGATGAGGAATTACCAGAATTACAAATAAATACTTCACTTGTGTAAGACATTTCATTTCGGGACACATAAAATGGAAAGGGGCTTTGTGGCCCCTTTTTTATTTTTGTGTTGTATGAATTCGATTTGGTATTAAACCAACTTATCATCAGTTATTATTATCACTCAATTTCATTTAGAAAGTCTACAAGTTCTTTTCCTGATTCTGTCAATGCTTTCAATACTGCTTCATTTTCGGCTCTTTTCTGAGTTTCATTAATGTCCAAATCTGTTGCTTCCTTTTGTATTAGGTGTTCTTTAGTGATAATATTTGAGTATGGAACAACTCCTGTTCTGATATCCAAAAGAACCGTCTCTATGGTTGCAAACGCTTTCGCCTGGTCGTTTTTAAACGCTTTGTATTTGTAATAGATGTCACTTTTGATGGAAAAAATTATCAGAATATCGGCTTGTAAGCGGACAGCAGATTCTCTTAAACTTGTGAGAGTTGGATCCTGATTTGTCATTATTGATGGCATCAAAATTACCTTCTCAACTCTATTAGATTCACTAATTGTGGATGTTAAAGCTTCAATATAGCTCTGTTTTGATTTTAGATATTCTTCGTTATATCTGTAACTTGAATAGTATTTGTTTAGTGAACTGGTACCGAAATTGAAAATAGCAACTCTTGCAGTATCAGGCAATTCAACGTTTCCATCAAGTAATCTTCGAATGTCTTCCTCGCTAATCGTTCGCTCGTCCGAATCGAATAAAGATTCTTTAATTCGTTCGCTTTGACTAGCTTGCCATGCATAGGCGTAGTATCCAGGTGGTCCAGAAAGTTTACATGCAGTAAATAGTAGTACTATCGTTGATATTAAAAGTATGTTTTTCATTTGACAAGTTATTGATGTTGAAGATATTGGCTGGCGGGTGTTTATCGAAGTTTAACTCGCGCCCTAGTAACCCTATCAAGTTAACTTATTTCATTAGAAAAAAAGAACGATTACTCTGCTTTGATATCCATTCCAACAAGATCTGAAAACACCACACCTTTCGGTTTAATAAGCACACATTTCAATACAATCAGTGGATATTTCCATGCGATCAGCACATATTTCTATCTTGCCAGTATATATTTCGGTGCGATCAGCATTAATTTCGGCGTGGACAGCATTCATTTCGGTATAGTCAGCACACATTTCTATACGGTCAGATGATATTTCGGAGCTGTCGGCGAATATTTCGATGTAGCCAGCAAATGTTTCGGGATGATCAATCAAGGTTTCGATATTTAGTTCTAAAATGAGTTGACAGATTTCTAATTAGATGTCATTGTCTGAACCATAAAAAAAGGGGCCGCAAGGCCCCCTCTTATTTTATCATACACCAATGATTATTCTTTTATCAATCTTGTAGTCACAATTTGCTCACCACTTGTAATCTGGATCACATACATTCCTCTGTTTAATTTAGCAATGTCTATTGTTTTAGTACTGCTATTCATATCAAAGGTCATAACTACTTGTCCTGCCGCAGTGATTACTCTACCAAATCCAGCTTGGTTAGAATTAGTATTTATAGTTACTGTATTCTTACCTGGATTAGGGAATGCTGTTACCTGAATCTCTGTGTTTTCAACATTATTAACAATTAGGTCAGAACCATCACAATCCTCATCTATATCATTGTTTGGAATTTCCTCAGCTCCAGGATAAACGTTTGGATCATTGTCATCACAATCAGAAAACTCTCCAAATCCGTCATTATCATTGTCTGCTTCCTCGTACTGAACTTGTAAGTTGTCAATACCCCAACCCCATGCATTTACTGCTGCATCGGATACCAGGCTAAATCTGATAATGATTGTTTCACCTCCGCTGTAAGTGTCAAGAAGGTTGATTTGTCTTTCTGCAAATTGGCTTGAGTTGGCTTCAGTAGCAGATCCAGACCATGCATCATTATCTCTTGCGTCATATCCATCCAATAATTGAACCCATGTTACACCATCCTCAGATGCTTCAACAATCACGTAATCCCAGAATTCAAAGTCTCCAAATTCTGTTCCTCTTTCACCATTTTCAACTTCTACTACCTCGTCAAATTTCAGAATGGATTCTTCTGAGTTGATAGTAATTGGAACATTCCACTGAGCAATCAATGTAGACTCATCCGGATATGGGTGATCAGTGCTTAAAATTTTGTCCTCAAACCCATCTTGCTCGGCAATTGTCCAGCCGGTTAGAGTCCAGTGACTATTTTCTTCATTCTCAAATTGAGTGCTTATAGAGTTTACGGCAGCAATAAGTTCATTCAGTGTGATTGTTTCGGATAAACTTACTTCGCTATCTCCATCGAAGTATCCAATGGCACTCAATTCAAATGTTCCAGCTTCTCCTGGGTTGAAAGAAATATCAGTGCTTCCTATTGTAAGGTCTGTACGAAGTGTTGTTTCCAGGTTGCCATTCACATAGAACTCAACTGAGTCATATTCATTTTTAAGTTGAAGAGTTATATCCAGGTTATAGTTCAGGAATGATCGCTGTACATCAGAAATTTCCGGTGCTAAAAGTACAAATGGAATTTCGTAATCTTCAAGCTCTGGAATGTCTGCAGTCCAAATACCTCTACCATGAGTACCAATGATCAATTGTCCATCTTTAATAATGAAGTCCCAAACAGTTACAGCAGGGAAACCTTCAACAAAGTGCCATGTTTGGGCACCATCGGTTGTTTCGAATATACCAATTTCAGTACCTGCCCAAATTACATTGTTATCATATGGCATAGCCTGAACAGCAAAAGTTGCAACATCAGGGAAACCGGTAGCATCGCTACTTGCTGAGAATCCTGAAAGATCTTCCCAGGTTTGTCCAAGGTCTGTTGTTCTTAGGATTTTAGCCTGATTGTATACTGAGAATAAAGCAAATGCTGTGTGTGGTTCAGTAGGGTGGGAATAAATACCTGAACACACTCCAAGATCAGCAAATTTATTTACTGGGTTGAAGGTTTCACCACCATCTTCAGAAACGAATAGGTCCGATGTAGAGTTCATTGCTCCACCGGCCCAAACGATTCTTGGGTCTGCCTTTGAGACTTCAACGTCTACACCAGACCAGAAACCAAAATCTCCTGTGATCTCAGTGCCTTCCCAGCTTCTACCGAAATCGCTACTCTTGAAAACACCAAAACTGGTGATTGTATAAAGCACATCAGGGTCATGGAAAGGGCTACTCAATCTGGAAACGAATGGAGCACTTCCTGTTAATCCAGAAGTAGCAGTGTAAGCAGTTTGCCAGCCATCATCACTAGCTCTAAACCCATTAAACTGAGAACCTCCAATAGATTTATTAGGATCTGTGTAGTGAGCTACAACTTCAAACCCGTCACCACCAATAATAAATCGATAGTCAGTTGTAAGGTCAGCGGTTTCATTTATTGGAGAAAGCCAGGTTCCATTATCCTGAGTACCTCCTAGGTATGATTCTGTTCCAGCAATTTTGTCTGCACCGTAAAACTGAGTGGTGTTGTAATTTTGACCAGATTTAATCCAGTCTCCTTCGGTATTACCAGGGTTTGTTCCTACGTTGGTAGCAAAGATTCCACCGTCATTGCCTAATAGAATTCTAAATTCTTCATTTGCCGGATCAGTTAAAATAGCAGTCATGTAGTGTTGATCCGGGTGAAGGTCAGTTTCCCAGTTAATGAACTGGTTAAGTCCGCCAAAGCTGCCATAAACATCTCCAGTAATAGTAACATCCGATCCCAGGGAAGAAGAAGTATTTTCATCAGGGTTTAGTGTTACACTCCAAAGGCCAACACCACCAAACCATACCTGATCATCGTTGTATGGATTAACCAATATTGTATTGTCGTACCATCCTTGTCCTCCAAGGAAATCTACAGCGCTTCCGTTTACCAAAACATCAACCAATTGCCACTGACTTCCGGTGTTTAAGTATAAATCAGAACCTGATCCTGACGCATCTCCTAATGCTGAACCATATATTTTATCAGGGTCAGAGAATGAAACAGCAAGCTCCATTCTTCCGTCCAAATTCAATCCACTGCTAAGGGAACTCCAGGTTTCTCCTGCGTCTGTAGATTTAAGAACACCAACATCAAGGATTGATGCATATTGTGTATTGAAGTCACTAGGTGCTGCAATTACCTGCAAAACTGATCCAGCAGTTGATTGTACTTCAGTCCATGTAGCACCTCCATCTACGGATCTCATTATTTTACCAGTATTAGCACTTCCTGATCCGAAATTCTTTCTTGAAGATGTCCCGGCAATAAGAATATTTTCATCAGTCGGGTCTACGATAATTCTACTGACATTAGTGAAGTCATCATTTACAGTACTTTCCAGAACTGTCCATGTATCTCCTTTGTTAGTTGATTTATAGATTCCACTTCCGTTGAGAATGAATGTTCCTGCCTGGATAAAACCTTCTCCAGTACCTGCGTAAATTACCTGAGGATTTGATTCAGACATGGCTAAAGTAACAAATGCCATTCCGTCCAGATTCGCTGTTAGCTCTGTCCAGTTTTGACCTGCATCATCTGTTCTCCATATACCGCCACTTACATTCGCAGCAAACCAGGTATTTTGTGTTGCATCCTCCGGATCAACAATAATGCTTCTTGTTCTTCCAGGAACATTTGCCGGTCCTCTTTCTGTGAAAATTGTTGCAAACTGACTTTTCGCTGAGGATGAAGTTTGTCTTGCTTTTTTCAATTCATTCTGCTTGTAGAAAGTAGGGTATTGAGGGTATTTCAATGGTTCATTAAGATCTTTCTGTCCTGCTCTTAAAGCATTCTGTAAATAAATCATCTTCTCTGGACCATCATATCTGGTTCCATTCACAACAATGCTTTTCTTCGCATGTTTTTTCTTGCTAGCCTTAGATTGACTGACTCTTTCCGGAGCTAATTCTGAAAATAGAACTGCAGAAAAAATCGCTACTGAAGCTACAATTCCTGTAATTACTTTAATTCTTCTCATTGAAATTGATTGGGTTAGCTATAATAAAATTAAAAGTTGAACGTTTGACCGTGCTAATAATACAACTGAGATTCGAAAACCCCGAAGGATTATTGAATTGGAAAGAAAAAGGGGCAGACGCCCCTTAATATTGGTGAAGTACAATTCGACAGGTGCGTTATTTCTTAAGCTCGTAAGCCACAACCTTATTGTCAAAAAACGTAGGTACTAATACTAAATTTTTCTCCGCAATGTACTCAATATCAGCGGAATTAGCATCATCCTTAGTGTCTAACAGAAGAGTCTTCTCTCCTGTAGAAGTGACGTAATAAATTTCTCCATTCCAATTGGAAACTAAGTAATCATCTCCAACTGCTTCCACACCATCACCCCCAGGTATTTCAGTAGCAATTGTTTTTATTGATTTGTCTGCCGTACTGATCTCTTTGAATTCCCCAGATCCAAAAGTTGCTAACATGAGTTTGCTGCCTTGATGAAATAAGCCATTTGGTCCGCCAAGTGTGCTGTCGCTTAACCAAGTGCTTACGGTACCTTCAGAAGCCATGTGAATCTTATTTGTATTAGAGTCTGATATATAAATGTTTCCTTCTGAATCAATTGAGATGTCGTTCAAAAATTGAGCGTCTTCTATTGGCCATCTATTAGTGATTTTTGATTCAGCAATGCTTATTTCAACAAGTTCCGTAATGTTTGCAACATACAGATTGCCATTACTGATCCCCATTCCTTTGGGAGCATCCAGTCCTGTGATCCATTTTTCTTCCAATATTTCGCCTTCTAAGGACATCTTTGAAATAAAACCATCACCATCTTTCGCTGTAGGAGGGACGCCCCCAATGTTTGAGACATATAAGATCCCTTCTTCTGCAGAGTATAGTACGCTTTCAGATGTAATCATTGTAGAGTCAGACTCCCACTTTTTTTCCAGGGTAGGTTTGGATACAATCTCCGGGGTTGTCGCTTCCTGAGTTGATTCAGTAGTTTGTTTGGTTTGGCAAGACCATACCATTATCGATCCTAAAACTAGGATTAGTAAAGTTGATTTAGTTGTCATGTTTCGTATTGGTTTGCTTAAAGATAGTGTCAACCGTCAAAACAAAAAAAATGGCGCTTATTAAATGCTCATTTCTTGTTACAGGATTAATGCTTATTTTCGGGATGGAATTTTAATTAGAACTAAACAATATGAAGCCTAACCACTTATTAGCTGGGATAGCTATTCTTGCATTATCCTGTGGCGAACCGACCACTGAAACTACCCCAGGTAAGGTAGATCAAGAAAAAATCAAGAATCACCTGATCACTCTATCATCTGATGAATTTTTAGGGAGAAAACCATTTACTGAAGGTGAAACTAAAACGGTAAACTATCTGGTAGAAGAAGTTAAGAAACTGAATTTAGAGCCAGGAAATGGCGATTCTTATACTCAGGAAGTAAAACTTGTTGAACTGGACGCAAAGCCAAGTGCTGCTATAGCAGTAAGTGGAAATGGAAATGACATATCACTTACTTTGGGAGATGACTTTGTCGCTTATACTGAGCGCGTTGAAGAAAAAGTGGAACTGAAAGATTCAGAACTAATTTTTGCGGGATATGGAGTAGTAGCACCAGAGTATAACTGGAATGACTATGAAGGATTGGATGTAGCGGGTAAGACCGTAGTTGTTTTGGTAAATGATCCTGGCTTTGGTTCTGGAGACAGCACTTTATTTAAAGGTGATGTCATGACTTATTACGGCAGATGGACCTATAAATATGAAGAGGCGAGAAGACAAGGCGCTGCAGGAGTGCTGATTGTACATGAAACGGTACCGGCAGGATACCCTTGGACTGTAGTAAGAAATTCATGGAGTGGAGCTAGTTTGTATTTAGATTCTGAAGATGGAGGAGATGACAGACCACAGTTGTTAGGATGGTTAACCAGAGATAAGGCGATTGAGATTTTTAAAGCTTCTGGCAAAGATTTGTCAAACTTCAATTCAAAATCCAAAGCTGCTGATTTCAAGGCAATTCCTCTTGGTATGAATATCTCGATTGATATTGAAAATGGTATCAAAAAGGATGTTTCTAAAAATGTGGTAGCAAAAATTACAGGAAGTAAGAATCCGGATGAGTATGTGATTTACTCGGCTCACTGGGATCACCTTGGAGTAGGTATACCAATCGATGGTGATTCAATCTATAATGGTGCACATGATAATGGGTCAGGGTCATCAGTGATGTTGGCAATTGCGGAGCAGTTCGCAAAAGGTCCAAAACCTGATAGAACGGTTGTTTTCTTATGGGTAACTGCTGAAGAGCAAGGATTATTGGGATCAGCTTACTATGCTGAGAACCCAATATTTGAGCCAAGCAAAACCATTGCTAATATTAATATGGACGGTATCAATTATTACGGTTTGATGAAAGATCTTACGATTGTAGGATATGGTCAATCTGAATTGGATGATATCGCTGGGGCAATTGCGGAAAAGCAAGGAAGATATGTGATTCCGGATCCTGAGCCTGGAAAAGGTTATTTCTTTAGATCAGATCATTTCAATTTTGCTAAAGTAGGTATTCCTGCAATTTTCGCATACGGAAGTTACGAGTCAATGGACAAAGGTGTTGATTATGTGAAGCAATTATCTGATAAGTACAATCAAACCATGTACCACAGACCTCAGGATGAATATTCTGACAACTGGGACCTAAGTGGAATGCAACAGGATGGACAGTTATTCTATGAGATGGGATTACAAATATCTACATCAGGGTTTAATGTGTCATGGAAAGATGGTTCTGAATTTAAATCTATTAGAGAGGCTAGTTTGAAGTAAATCGAACTTAGACAAATATATTGAGGCCGGGGTTTTGCTCTGGCCTTTTTTGTTCTTGGTTCTTTGGCTCTTATGTGTGATTTATTGTATTGAGATATCAAGATGCGATAAGAGACCAATAAGTCCAGGGTAGGAGAACTTGGCCTTCTTTATGTTATTGTCATTGGGATTGATAATGTAATTGATTGAGGTGCTGAAATCTGCTTTTATAAGGTTGGTTCGATCAAAATTTGCACCGGTGAAATCACATTTGTCGAACTTGGTCTGCTCACAATTGGCTTCAGATAAATCAGCTTCTTTGAAGGAACATTCAGTTATGGTTTTCTTGCTTAGAGATCTCTGGTAGAATGAGCAAAGGTCTAACTGACAATTGGAGAATTGAACCTCAAACATAAAGTCGTTACAATGTTCAAACTGTAGGCCGATCATTTTACAATCTTTGAAATTCACATTTTTGAATGAGGTTAGATTGATGTTTGCATTGCTCAAATCGCATTCAATAAACTCACAATCGACAAACACTACCTCTTTCAGGGAAACGTTGGAGAAATTGCAATTTCTGAAGGTGCAATCTTCGTATTCTCCAATGCTTATTGGTTTGGTTTGGTAATTAATGGAATTGAATTCCTCTCCCTCAATATATTTTTCCATACTGCGCAAGATTGATCAAATCAATTTAATTTAATTGATAATTATTGCTTTTTTGTAGTTTGTGCAACCGGTCACTTATTATTGAGTCTTATGTTTGAGTTGACTAAAACAGTATTCTAATGTCTAAGAAATTAAATTGGTCCAATTATTTTATTGAGCTTCTCATCGTAATTATTGGTATAACTGTAGCATTCTGGCTCAACAATCTGGCAAGTACCGGTAAGGAGAAAAAACTGGAAGCAACATTCATCAATGATCTGAAGGAAGATTTGCAGAAAGACTCTATTCTGTTAGTTCATAAAATTAGATTTAATGAGGAAAAGATTGAAAGACTAAAAAGGGGCTTTATGATCCTACAAAAGGATAAAAATCAAGAGCAACTGGATAGTGTTATAGCAATGAGCAACCTGATTGGGAATTATGATTTCTTCAATTCTGAAAGCTACATGCTAGGTTCGCTTTTGCAGAGTGGTGATATTAAATTGATTACTTCAAGACCTATTAAAAAAGAACTTATTAAGTTGATTAAACTATATGATATTATTGATGAAAGTCAGAAAAATCACCTCCAGGCACTTGATAATAATTACTTTCCTGCATTGATGACCAGGTTGGATTTGGTTACAGATAAAACCAATGATCCGGATTGGTTTTATAGTGTGCAAATGAGGAACTATTTCGCATTTTCTATGAATGATGTTAATAACATCGTTGGGCAGTATAAGTATGCCTTAAAGCAGATTAATGTTGTTTTGAGGGAGATGGATCAATATTAGGATCACTCAGTTTTCTCAATATCATTCTTGGAAGCCAATTTGGTCTTGATAGATGCAGCATTCTCTTCGGAAACATGCAGCCAGTCAAGAGCCGAATCAAGGGAATGAAAAATCATTACCACGATGTTTTTGTCGTGAGCTTGCTTGGCATAATTGTGTGCTACCTCAAAATCTTCGTATTGGGAAAGACTAGTTACCATTGCACCATGGAAGCTTGTGTATTGGTGATGATTTTTGTCTAAAACTGCAAGAATTTCCTTTAGGTCATTCACAGATAAATTAGGAAAAGTAGCCTCACTGAGATCCGTCAGCATGGATATTGCTTTGTTTGTGGGGATTGGTGCGTAAAGCTCTTCTTGCGCTTTGAGAATGAATTCTTTGTTGAATGCTCCTGTGTACTTCTCTACAATCAACGACCCCTCTTCGTACGTCCAGTTCTTATAGTCCAAGTCGAGAAATAATTTGCGTAATCTAGTGATTACAGTATCAATGTAATCATTTCCTTTAGTGAAAGCAACAAAGTCACTTACGGGTGCATAACTAAAGGATTAACAAGAAGGTTCAAAGAAAACTCCTGAATTTCACAGGTGTTTTACCAAACCACTTTTTGAAGGCTGTAACGAAGGAACTGGACTCTGTATATCCCATTAGATAGCTCACTTCTTTTATGGTTAGATCTTTTTTGAGGTACGTTACAGCGAGTTCCTTTTTTATATTTTCCAGTAATGACCCAAAAGTGGTGTCTTCATTTTTTAATTTCCTTTGAATGGTTCTTGGTGTCATATGAAGGTTGCTGGCAACATCCTCAATAGAAGGGAAGGAGGGATCAATAAGAGAGTAAATTATGGTGCTCACCTTTTGACTAAACTCCGGACCAGACATTTGCTGTCGTTTCACCCGATCACAAGCTACTTGTTCTAAAGTGAGAAGCATTTCATAATCAGCATAGATAATTGGCTGTTCAAGGATTGAGTTTTCAAACTTCAAAAATGCTTCGTCTTTGGACCTGATAGGAATAACTCCCAGTATTCGTTCGTACTCATTTGGGTTTTCTATTTCGTGGATTAATGCTATAGCATCTGGCTTGATTGTTTTGCCAATGAGGTAATAGATTTCTTTCACTGCATAGGCCATTGAGGCGAGCATAATGTGTTGGGAACCAGAGGGAAATTGAGACTTTAAAGTTGAGTTTACTTTGAAAACTAATTTGAAATGTTGGTTTTCATTTTTAAAAGTCATCTCAAATCCATTGGTTATAAGATTGAAAAAGTCACAGCCTTTCTGCAGTGCTTCACCAATTGTTCTGCTATTTTGGATCAGCTGTCCAACAAGTCCCATCGCAGCTACATTGTACAACTCCCCAACATGTAAACCAATATTTTTATCACCGGTTTTCTGTTCTAAGAACTCATACAATTTGGCCAAATGCACCAGAGGAACCATATCATCCTGACTACCACTACCCGGACCTAAGTCATCTGTTCCAAGGAAATGACCAATTGTAGAACTAGAAATCCCTCTCTGTTCTGCAAACAGAATCAAGCTCACTAGTAAAGACCGACTGACTAGCAGATTATCCATGCTTAAATGTATTGAGCAATTCTTTGCTATAAAAGGGATGTCGCAAATTGGCAATTATATGTCGTGAATTATTAATGTTTCATTATTCAATTCCAATCAGTTTTGTAAAAAACAAAAGAATAAGTCTGATGAAAGAATTAAAGTTATGGTTGGGGTTGAACGCAGGTTTTTCGACTGCCAGTGGATTAGTGGCAATTATTTTCAAAAAAGGTATACAAGAAGCTTTTGGTTTCCATGAACCAACAGTGCTTCCTGGGCTAGGAGTAGGCTTGATTTTGTTTGGAGCCTATTTGGTGTTTGTGATTTCAAGGAAGGCTCATGATAGGAATGTGGTCAACTCAATTTGCTATGCAGATGCTGGATGGGTGATAGGGAGTATAGTAATAGTGGCCTTTTCAATATTTCAATTGACCATGATAGGGTATATCGCGATTTCTATCATTGCTCTAATCGTAGCAGTTTTTGGATACCAGCAGTTCCGCTACAATAATTTACTTCACAGTAATCGTTCGTAGTATTTGGCTCCTTCAACAGGATTGTAACGATAAGAGGCAATTTCGTAAAAACCTTCTTTTTCGTAAAGTTTTGTCGCGCTCTCCATTGTTTTGATGGTGTCCAATCTCATACGTGTGTATCCCAGGTCTCTGGCAATTTCAAAGGATTTTAATAACATGTCCTTGCCCAGCCCTTTACCTCTTGCCTCATCTCTGAGGTACATTCTTTTTAGCTCACAAATGTGATCTTCAAATAACCTGATTCCTACACAACCAACTGGTTTATTGTCCAATTTTACCAAAATTACAGCGCCCTGTGGTCTACTATATTGTTTGGTAAGGTCCATTAGTTCTTCTTCAAAACCTTGAAAGCCAAGGTCAAATTCAAGGGAGGAGGCATATTCATTGAATAAGACCCCTGCCAGTTGGTAATCTGTTTCTGAGGAAACTTCTATGAGTTGCGTATTATCCATTTGTTATGTCGTGTGCTGCTTGTACGCTTAATTCTGAGCTTAAACTTAATAAAGGGAGTTTATAATGCAATGGTTTAACTTTTGATTGTATCCCATGCGTCATGAACTAAATCGATCATTTCATTGTAATTGCTGAAAAATAAGTTGTGATCACTCGCATATTCAAAATGGTTCGCAATTATTTTCTCCATAGACATTCCACCATTTCCAATTAAGTCAGGTGCCTTCTCTTTGACCTGCAGTGAAACATTTCCATTCGCATCAATTGAGCCCACATAAGATTTTGGTAAGTTAAATATGTAGCTATGATTCAATGAGCTCGCCTTCAATTCGATTCTACCCCAGTAGTCGATTTTTCCTTTTAATACCGTAGGATAGCTTTTACCACCAACTAGATGCTGTTTGGCACTTGATTCACAATAACTATATCCATTAGGGTGTATATACCCAGACAACCTTAGGGTGTAAGCACTAATGGGTGAATCAGAATTTGCGTAGACTTTAAACCTTATTTTTGAAGTCTCGAGAAGCGATAAGTTCTTGTTTGCTAATTGCTGAAAATCCGGGCTTTGCTCGAAGAGATAATCCGAAATTCTGTAGAACTGCTGGTCTTCAAAGAAGGAGATTTTTCTCTGTGTTTTTTTGAACCAAAGCCACTTGGGAATACCTCCTTTTTTCAACAGCGATTCTTTCTTTAATGTCAGTTGTTCAATAATATTTTGGGCAGCAATTATTTCCTCAGTCATTTTCTTCCTTTTGGGCCCAATTCAATAGCCTGCATGTTTTTGATAACCGCATTTTCAATATCGAATCTTAAAAGCGTTCTGATCTTATGAAACCCTTGTCTGCCAGCCGCCCCGGGATTCAGATAGAGGAGCGGTGCTCGTTTTGGATCTGTCATTACTCTTAATATATGCGAGTGTCCGCATACAAAAACATCCGGATTAATATCCTCGATGATTTTCCTTACTCTTGGATTATAGGAGGGAGGTTTACCGCCAATATGGGTCATGAATATTTTCATTCCCTCTCGCTCAATTATCAAATCTTCCTGAGTAGCAGCTTGAATGATGTGATTATCAATGTTACCATAAACAGCGACAGTAGGCTTAAACTTCTCAAGGTCCTCCAAGACTTTCAATAACCCAATATCCCCACCATGCCAGATTTCGTCACAATCTTTGAAGTATTCAAACACCTGCTCATCCAGGTAACCATGAGTATCAGAAATAAGGCCAATTTTCATAGAAATTATAAGATATTTCCATCAAAACTGCGATTGAAAAACGGGATTAACAAATTTTAACAACTTAGGAAAAACCTGATCTTGAAAAATTTATGGACGCTTATTAAAATTGCTGCCTTATTTAAAAAATATCAATTCAAACTGTTTTGTAACTATGGCAATCTCAGTCGAGTCACTTACCAAAAAGTATGGTGAGCAAAAAGCAGTCAACAACATTTCCTTTGAGATCAAGACAGGGGAGGTAGTTGGATTTTTAGGTCCCAATGGGGCTGGGAAAAGTACAACTATGAAAATGATCACCTGTTACATGGCTCCTTCCTCAGGAGATGTGAGACTTGATAATTTGTCGATCCATAATGATGGTGATGAAATCAAAAAGAAAATTGGATACTTACCAGAGCATAATCCACTTTATACGGATATGCCAATCATTGATTATCTCAGGTTTAGTGCAGCAATTCAGGGAGTAGAAAAGTCAAAAATTTCATCAAGAATAGAAGAGATGATTGATTTATGTGGCCTGAATAAAGAGAAGCACAAAAAGATCAATGAGCTTTCGAAAGGTTACCGCCAGAGAGTAGGATTGGCACAGGCAATGATTCACGATCCAGAAATTTTAATACTGGATGAACCAACTACTGGATTAGATCCAAATCAGATCATTGAGATAAGAAAACTCATAAAAGAGTTGGGGAAAGAAAAAACTGTTTTGCTTAGTTCTCATATCCTAAGTGAAGTAGAGGCTACATGTGACAGAATACTGATTATCAATAAAGGGAGGATAGTTGCTGATGGATCAAGTGAGTTGCTAAGGCAGCAGGCCCAGGGTCAGGAGTTACTTTCCATTAAAATTGAAGCTCCTGAAGAAACCGATGTTCAAAAGGCAGTGCTGGGTCTCGCTTCAGTGGAAACAGCAAAAGCAAACGAGGAAAGACCAGGTTATTTGATTGTTCAGAGTAAACCTGATAGTTCTTCGAGAAAGGCACTTTTCGATTTGTGTGTTAAGAATAAATGGTATCTGCATGAAATGGCAGGTATTGAGACACGATTAGAGGATGTATTTAGAAACCTAACCAATTGATGTCATGAACAAAGTATGGATAATTACAAAGAAGGAGCTAGGCTCGTTTTTTGACTCATTGATAGCTTACGTGATATTGATATTGTTTCTGGGAGCATGCGGTTTTTTTACCTGGATCTCACCATTTCAGAACGTGTTTCTCAAAGGTACTCCCGACTTATCTGTATTTTTTGATGTAGCATATTATGCACTATTCATCTTGGTACCAGCACTTTCCATGCGAATGATAGCAGAGGAAAATAGAGTAGGAACGATTGAACTACTCATGACAAAAGCTGTAAGTGACTGGGAAATAATTCTGGGCAAGTTTGTGGCTTGTCTGCTATTGGTAGTAATCGCTTTAGCATTTACAATTCCTTACTATGTAACTGTTACAATGCTTGGACCCGTGGATCATGGTGCTGTATTGGGTGGTTATTTTGGGTTGATCCTGATATCAGGGGCCTATATTGGTATAGGGTTATTTGCAAGTAGTGTTACCAATAGTCAAATAGTGGCATTATTACTAGGTATAATTATCGGATCACTATTTACTTTAATCGCTTCTTTAATTGCGGGTAGCACTACAGGGCTGGTGGGAAGTATTTTCAACTTTCTAAGTCTGAATACACACTTTAATTCACTCAGTAGAGGCATTTTGGATTCAACGGCGGTTGTATACTTTTTGAGTATTACATACATCGGTCTAATGCTTTCAAAAACAATGTTAAGTAAAAGAAACTGGCAGAGTTAATCCCAAAATATATCATGAAAAAGAGTCAAATAATAATAAGGATACTGGTAGTGATAGGGATTTTGGTTGTGGTAAACCTAATTTCTGATAAGCTACATTTTCGATTAGATTTCACAGAGGATGGACGCTACACTTTGAGTAAGGCCACCAAGAATATTTTGAATGATGTGGATGATGTCATCACAGTTAAGGCATATTTTTCAGCTGATCTTCCTCCGCAATTACAAACTACGAAAAGAGATTTTGAAGATTTTCTTGTAGAATATGAGTCCAGAAGTGGTGGAAATGTTGCCTTTGAATTTATTGATCCCAATGAATCACAAGAGGCTGAAACTGAAGCTCAACAAAATGGAATTGCTCCATTAATCATCAATGTAAATGAGAATGACAAGGTAGTGCAGATGAGGGCTTACATGGGAGCTGTTCTACAACTTGGAGAAGAGAAAGAAGTAATTCCACAAATCCGACCGGGAGCGGCAATGGAGTTTAACTTAACTACAAGTATTAAAAAGCTTTCAGTCACAAATAAGCCAAAGGTGGGAGTAATATCTGGTCATGGTGAAGCATCAATGCAGGAAATTGCACAATTGGGTCAGCAATTGCAGGTTTTGTATACTGTCGAGCCATTGGATTTAAAATCTGTTGCTTCCATTGGTCCTGAATATAAGTCGTTAATTTGGGTAAATCCAAGTGACACAATCGAGCAAATTCAATTTGCTAAATTGGATGATTACTTATCGCTTGGAGGGAATATTCTGCTTGCTTACAATACTGTTCAAGGAGATCTTTCACAAGGAGCTTTAACTTCCAAGCCCCAAATTGGTGTTAAAAGATGGTTGGCGCAAAAAGGTATTCAATTGGGCAATGATTTTGTAATTGATGCAAGAAATAGTCCAGTTCAAGTCAGGGAGCAACAAGGATTCATGACAATGGTAAGAAGCATTGAGTTTCCGTATTTTCCTGTAATTAATGAATTTGAAAATCATCCTGTAGTAGCGGGGCTGGAAGAGATAGCACTCCCATTCGTAAACCCAATTTCAACTTCAGGATTGGACAGTACGGTAGTATTCGAACCATTGGTGAGATCGTCAGAGTATACTGGTTTGGTCACTCCACCTGCCTATATTGATATTCAAAAGAGATGGGGTAAAAGTGATTACACTTCTGACAGTCAGGTATTAGCAGCTGCTGTATCCAACTTGCAAGGAGCTGGAAAAATGGTAATTATCAGCAATAGCCAATTTATGCTAAACCCTTTAAATCAAGGGCAACCACAACCAATTCAACCTGAAAATGTAAATCTGGCGTCCAATGCAATTGACTGGTTATCTGATGACACAGGGCTAATTGAGCTAAGGACTAAAGGGGTAACTGCCAGGTCTATCAAGAACATAGAAGATGGTGCAAGGCAATCATTTAAGATTGGAAACGCTGTGGTACCTGTGATTCTGGTTTTGATTTATGGGTTTATCAGAAAACAAATGAATAATAAAAAGCGTCAGGCATGGGCGCAAGGGAGTATTTAAACTTTTGGGATAATGAAAGGATTTTCAACAGTAAAGTTAATTGTCCTACTTGGTTTATTGGTAGGCGTGTATATGATGGTTAATATTTTCACAGATAAAAGTAGAAGCAAATCATTTCGAGAAGAACTTGTGGAGATCAATTCTGATGAAGTTTCAAGGATTAAAATTACTTCTTCCGACGGAAATGTTGAAGTCTTCAAGCAAGACACAACCTGGAAGGTGAAAATAAATGACGCCAAAAGTGTAGATGCCAGTGAATCTGCGGTTACAGGATTTCTTTCCAGTCTAGAGACAATCAGGCCAGGAGCAATTACTACCAAGAAGAAAGAAAAATGGGGTGACTATCAAGTAGATTCAACCGGAACATTGGTAGAGGTTTTTGAAGGTGATGATAAAACTTTGGACATAGTAATTGGACGTTTTACAATGTCAGGAAGGAATTCATACTCGACTTTTGTCAGACTTTCAGAAGATAATGAGGTTTATACAGCGGACAATTTCATGGGTGCTGGATTAACAAGAACAAATGCCGGATTTAGGGAGACCAAATTGTTTCAATTGAATAAAGACTCCATAGAGCAAATAACGTTCAATTACCCAGATAGCTCATTTGTTCTTGGCAAACAAAACGATAAATGGTTAATAGGGGATATGGATGCAGACTCTATCAAAGTCGCTAACTATTTATCTGGAATTAGATATTTATCAAGTAACAAGTTTGTAGATGATCTGGAATTTCAATTACCTCAATTGACTGTTGACATTGTCGCTAACGGAAGCTCCTACAAAGTTGAAGCAATGGAATCTGACAGAGGTTGGCTTATTCACACTGAATCAAACAAAGAAGGCTTCTTCATTGATAAGCAGCTATTTGAGAAAGTGTTTAAACCTAAATCAGAGTTTTTTTGATTAGGACAAAAGACAAAAGACAAAAGATAATAGACAATAGATTTATTTAAATGAACGATAAAGGGCCGAAAGGCCTTTTATCAATTTCACAAATAACTAATAGCACTCAAAATCTCGTAACCCGGCAGTCTACCCCAGGAAGACAAACCCGCAACCCGCAACACTGACAACCGACAACTGTCAACAACCGGTGTAAGATCCTCAGCAAACAGAACCAACAATAACGTACCAAGAGCACTCAGCATGCGGCTAAAAAAAGAAACCAACCCGAATAACGAGCTGGTCTCTATCTTATATGGCTAACTACTACTTAAACTATTATATCTTATTACCAGGTATTACAAGTATTACCTTGACTGTGGTATCTTCTGTTCACTCTTTCTCTTACCTCTCTGATACTTGATCGGAATTGGAACTGATGAAATACAGTTGGTAAGTTTTGCTGATCAACCAAATGACCGTAAGCTTTTACTGTGAAATCCACTTTGTTTCTTTCAAATGTGAATTGGTTCAATATTCTATTCAATTGGTTTGTATTGATGTTTCGTCCTCTTAGAAATTCCTTCGCCATCAAGAATTTTCTATCATCAAATCTTTCATTTCTCAACACGAACATGAAGTCTTTGAACTGCTGACGGTTATTATGAGCATTCCAATCATCATAGAATCCACCACCATTATTACCTCTTCTTCCATTGTTTACTCGTACAGGGTACTCACCAACTTTGTTGATGCTGGCACCATATCGACCACCTCGGATATTGAAAACTGTTTCATGACCTGGAGAAAGGAATATTGCCTGTCTTGTTCTTAGGATTCTTCCGTTTCTATGGAACTCTACATGAACCATGTTTCGTCCTGGTCTTAAGTGGTCTAGATTCAAGGTATTGGCTGGTCTTCCATTCATCCTTTCACCATTGATGGTTAAGACAAATCTACCACCTTGTTGAGCTGAAAAACTGGCAAAAGTTCTGCCGTTGGCTTCCGCAGCAAATGCTACCGCTAATGCTGCAAATATTGATAGTATAAATTTTTTCATAACCTTTAAATTTTGAGTTGTACAATTTTGGTTAGTGAGTTGCAATTGCTGTGCCAAAAATTTAATTGGGATGTAAGTATCAGTGAATCAATTAGTTAAAAATGTTCTTTTTGATTGTTGAACCGCTGATTTTGCGGAGATGATGAAAAAGATTTAGTAACTTAAGCAGAAATAAAGGAGTTGTTTTTAAAAATATTGTCAGGCAAAGCAACCCTTCAATTTTTCTAAAGTCTTTACTAAAAAAAACTTGAAATGAATACAACAAAAACTCTCCTTACACTTGCAACTGCTTTATTAATATCTGTTTTCTCTTTTGCTCAAGATAAAGAGACCAGAAAAGTAGGAGCATTCGATGCAATTTCTGTTGGTCAATCGATAGACGTTAAGCTAATCCCAGGGTCCAAGCAAGAAGTTATAGTTGAAGTAGATGGTACAGATCTCGACAATGTAATCACTGACGCATCTGGCGGTAAACTAAGAATTAAGATGGAAAGAGGTAGTTACAGAAACGTTGATGTGAAAGTAACAGTAACCTATAAAGAATTGAACGCATTAGATATTAGCTCTTCAGCAAAGGTTTTCTCTGAAGGTGTTATTAAGTCATCTGATTTTGATTTAGAAGTAAGTAGCTCAGGTGCAGCAGATCTTGAGTTAGATGTAGATAAGATTGATATCGATATCAGTAGCAGTGGAAAAGCTAAGTTAAAAGGAAATGCTGGCGATATGGATATTGAAGTAAATAGCTCAGGTAAACTTTATGCTTTCGCGCTTCAAGGAAAAGATGTAGATGTTGAAGCTAACAGTTCCGGAAAGGCAGAAATTAGCCTAAATGGGAGCCTCAACGCTGAGGCAAACAGCTCGGGTAAAGTGATTTACAAGGGCGATCCTACCAACGTAATGGCTGATTCTAATAGCTCTGGAAAAGTAACAAAAGCTAACTAAGAATTTCATTTCATTAGATTCATACAAAAGCCTGTGTCAGTTGACACGGGCTTTTTACATTTGCGCTATGGATCGAGGTAAAGTATTGATTTTTGGGTTGCTGATTGCATTGTCATTTTCATGTAGCAAAAAGGAGGCAGATAGAGACAGATTTTTCTTGTTGGGTAACAAGGCACTTTCTGAAAGAGAATATGCCCAGGCCATTCACAACTATAGTGAGGCAATAAAAATTGATGATCAATTTGCTGAAGCTTTCAATAACCGTGGAATTGCTTACTACGAAGGAAATGATCCTGTATTTGCTCTTCAGGATTATAATCAGGCGATCTATTTGAAGACCGATTATACAGATGCTCGTTACAACAGATCGAATGCATATTCTCAACTCAAAAGATTTGATGACGCGATATCGGATTTGAATATCGTGAAAGAAACTTATGGAGATTCATCATATGTCCAATTCGCTTTGGGGTTGGCTCATCATAAATTTGGACAGCAGGACTCTGCAAAAATGTATTTCAATCGAGCGTTAGAACTTGATCCTGATAATGCAGAGATTTTCATCAATCTGGGAGTAGTTTACTTTCATACTAATTCATTAGACTCTGCTTTTAACTACGCCAACCAGGGTATACTCAATGATCCTGAAGAAATATTAGGATACAACCTACTTGGAATGATCTCCATGAAAAGACAGGAATGGGCTAAAAGTATCAGATATTTTGAAAGAGGTTTGAAACTGGAGATTTATCATCCGGTCCTACTTAATAACCGTGGTTATGCTTATATGATGGTTGACAGCATGGAGTTGGCAAAAGAAGATATAGATCAAAGTATACTTCGGGATACTGACAATCTATGGGCTTACAGAAATAAGGGGATTTGGCACTACAAGCAGCAAGATTATGAAGCTGCAATCAGATTGCTTTCAAGAGCACTTGATAAAAAGGAATATGTGGAAAATGTACATTCTTACCTGGGGCTCACTTATTTAGCGCTCGATCAAAAAGCGGAGGCATGTAAGATGTTTAAGAAAGCAGAATCTTTTGGTGAGGATATGTCAAAACCTTATCTCAAAAATTGCGAGTAATTATTCATAAGCTTCTTCCTCATCCTTGGAAGTAATCAGCTTGTAAATAGAAGCGATGTGGCAGAATAGAACTGCTGGTACCACGAATGTCGGTAACCATATATATGGGAAATGGAAGACCGCAACATTAGGTTGTTCAAATCCGAATTTCTGAAATGGGTATGGAGTTGAGAGTACTGCATGATAAACGATACTCACTAATAGTCCGAGAGCAATCACGTTCCATGCTAAAGCACCAAATTTGCTCTTACTTCTCATTCCAACTAAGAATAATCCCGCAAATGGAGCAGTAATCCCTGATACAATATCATAGTTGATTCCTTCAAACGTAAGTAACACTCCTACTTGACCTTCTTTATATAACCACCATAAAACAATCTCAACAGGAACTCTTATGATATGAATATACGTTAGCGTGGTTAATGGCATTTTTTGGACATAACTTCGTCCTGCTTTTGTGGAGAATATGACTACAATTGAGGCCACCACCACCAGTATGCTTATTATTAGTCGAGGTGGTCTTTCATTGAAGTTAAGGTAATATCCATTGTAGGATAGTAAAGCAGTCACAAATAGCAATACTATGATGTATGTGCCAATCACTGTTGGAGAAAAATCTTTCTCTCCCGGAGATGCAACACGAGCAGCATAAACCAGGAATCCAAAAGTGGCTATTACAACAGCAATGAATGTGAGTGATACGTAAAGAGGAATTTCTCCCATTTATTGAATTATTGATTGCGTTCAATTTACAAAGATTTAATTAATTTGAAAGCAGTTTGTTAAGGGAAAACGAGAACGAAAATTTGAAATTACTAGAATTACAACAAGCACTTGAAGAAAGACTAAAGTATGGTCTTCCAGGAGAGGAGGCTCACCTGAAAATGGCACCTAAATCCATAGAGGGTAGTCGTTTGAGATTTACCCAAAATGAAAAAACGCGAGCTGGAGGTGTGATGATCATGCTTTATGAGCAGAATGGAGAGGTATTTTTCCCACTTATTCAAAGACCTAATTACGATGGTGTTCATGGAGGTCAGGTATCTTTTCCAGGAGGTAAAAGGGAGGAAAATGATACAGATACTTTTCATACAGCGGTAAGAGAGACGGAGGAGGAGATAGGTGTACCAGCCAAACAAATAGAAATAATTGGTAGCCTCACTGAGTTTTTTGTAGGTGCCAGCAATAATTTGGTTTTACCGGTTATTGGAACTTCCAATGATCAACCCACATTTATTCCAGACCAACATGAGGTGAGCGAAGTGGTTGAAGCTAAAGTCTCAGAATTATTGGATGATAACTTAGTTAAGGAAAAAGTAATAACTGTAGGAGGAGGTCAGGTGCAGTTGAATTCACCGTATTTCGATATTCAGAATAAGGTGGTTTGGGGAGCTACTGCAATGATGCTCAGCGAGTTTAAAGACATATTAAAAGAAATTCATGGCTACTAGGGAAAAACACATTTCTGTAGAAATTTCAGCTCCGTATTATACACTGAATGAACCTGGAAAACATACAAAAAAAGTCTGGTTTGTTTGCCACGGATATGGTCAGTTGAGCCGGTATTTTTTAAGGAAATTTGAAGTGCTGGATGATTCTAATTTTCTTGTATTTCCACAAGGCTTACATAAGTTCTACCTCGAAGGACACAAGAGAGTAGGAGCTTGTTGGATGACCAAGGAGGATAGATTAACCGATATTGAAAATCAGCATCAATATCTGAAAACAGTTTGGGATGACGCTACCAGCGAAATTGATCTGACCAATGTTGAAATTAATTTCATGGGATTCTCACAAGGTGTGGCAACAATCGCAAGACATGTCACTCATTTTAAACCAAACATATCAAAGCTCATTATTTGGGCTGGAACTTTCCCACCTGAACTGAGCGAAACTGATTACTCATTTTTGAATAATACCGCAGTGCATGCCTTTATGGGAGATCAAGATGAGTTTTTTAATCAGGAATACATCGATAGTCAGTTTCATAACCTACAATCACTTTTTGGAGATCGATTGAAAACGAAATTATTTCAAGGAAAACATGAAGTCATCTCGGAGCTGCTATTGGACTTGTAATATGTTCAAAATTAGTAATTTAAGGTGTTCGTAATCGGTCACTAATTTTTCTTTTAAAAAATCAAGTACCTGAAAATAAGAGAATTGTATAAAGTGGCATATTTTTTATGTAGATTCAGCTAAATTTTAATGCATAGCAAATGATCAGACTGATTGATATAGACAAATACGTCGAATCCAAGTTTCAAAGGATTTTTATATTGAAGGGTATTAACCTTACTGTTGAAGAGGGAGAATTTCTAAGTATCATGGGGCCAAGTGGTTCTGGTAAATCCACTTTACTTAACCTTATCGGGATGTTGGACAAGCCAAATTCGGGAGAGTATTACTTTCTTGACGAGCCAGTTCATAAATTCAGAGATAGAAAGACTTCTGAGCTTCACAAACATTACATTGGATTTGTATTTCAGGCGTATCATCTGATCGATGAGCTTACAGTTTATGAAAACATTGAGACTCCTTTGCTATACAGAGGAGTGAAGGGTAAGGAAAGAAAAGCGCTTGTTGCTGAAATGCTGGATAGGTTTAATATCGTGGCGAAGAAAGATCTTTTCCCAGAGCAGCTTTCTGGTGGACAGCAGCAGCTTGTAGGCATAGCGAGAGCTATTATCGGAAAACCGAAGCTTTTATTGGCAGATGAACCAACAGGAAACTTACATTCAGAGCAAGGAGATGAAATCATGAAGTTGTTCAAGGAGCTTAATGACGAAGGAATGACAATCGTTCAGGTAACGCACTCAGAAAAGAATGCTGAGTACGGTTCCCGAATTGTTAGACTGGAAGATGGAGCTGTAGCTAACGACGGTAAATAAACACATAACTATTCCATAATCTTTAGGCAAACCGATTTGTGTATCTTAGCGATATGCGATCGATTTGCCTTTTTTTATTGTTTGCAGCCGTATCAATTACCGCTTGCAACACCTACCAGGAACCTCAGGAAATTTCAACACTATTCAACCAGGAATTAGCACCATTCTATCATGGTGTAGCTTCCGGAGACCCACAAACGGATCGAGTAATCATCTGGACCAGAGTTACACCTGAGTCAAATGAACCCGTAAATGTTGGCTGGAGAGTATCAGAAAGTGAAAACTTTGATTCGATCGTTAGAGAAGGAGAATATAGCGCTTCCTATGAAAAAGACTTCACGGTCAAAATTGATGTAGATGGTTTGGAGCCTGGTAGACAGTATTTCTATCAGTTCACACTAGGAGAGAAGAAATCGATTATTGGGAAAACTAAGACAATCGCTACTACTGATATCGATAGTTTGAAATTCGCTGTTGTAAGTTGTGCCAATTATGAGTTTGGGTATTTCAATACCTATGAGATGATTGCCAACCGCCAGGATTTGGATGCTGTGCTTCATCTTGGAGATTATATTTATGAATATGCATCTGGAAGGTATGGAGATACTACACAGTTTAAGAGAAGAAATTATCCTAATAAGGAATTAATAGAGCTGGATGATTACCGAAAGAGATATTCGCAATATAGACTTGATGAAGATCTGAGAAAGGTCCATCAAAACCATCCATTTATCACTATCTGGGATGATCATGAAATTGCCAATAATAGTTACACAACAGGCGCAGAAAACCATCAGGATAGTTTAGAAGGTTCTTATGCAATCAGAAGCAATGCAGCTAAGCAAGCGTACTATGAATGGCTTCCGGTGAGAGAAGGTAAGATGTATCGCAGTTTCGAATATGGAGACCTTGCCAAAGTAATCATGCTCGAGGAACGACTTGAAGGAAGAACAACTATTCCAGACAGTTTAAATGATCCTCAAAGAACAGCTGAGAATCATTCCATGTTGGGGGAGATGCAAATGGCGTGGTTACAGAAGGAATTAGCAGATTCAACTACATCATGGAAGCTTATTGGAAACCAGGTGATATTCTCGTACTTAAACTGGGGATGGCCCAATTTCAAAATAAATCTTGATGCCTGGGATGGATATCCTGCTGAGCGTGCTGCTCTATCGTCTTTTATCACTGATAATGAGGTTTCCAATGTTGTATTTGTAACTGGAGATACACACTCTTCATGGGCATTTGAAGTGACTGATGATCCTTTTAATAATTATGATTCAATTACCGGTAAAGGAGCAATTGCTGTTGAGTTTGGAACAACTTCTATTAACTCATCAAATAGTGATGAAGGGAACCCTCTGGATACTGTTTTGGCTCATGAGAAAAAGATCATGAGTAATGACATGAATCCACATATGAAATTCACTAATCTTCATGATCATGGCTATTTATTAATTACTCTTTTTGAGGATCAGGCAAGGGCTCAATGGTATTACATGCAGGACTTATCCGTACCATCGACAATCGAGAAATTGGGGAATGAAATGTATGTGGATTTAGGTACCACAAGATTGTACAGTAAATAGGCGTGATGTCAGCAAGGTGATAATCGGTTTTAAAAATAATTCGAACAACATCATTTCCAGGCAGTTATTCAAATAAGACCAAATTATTGGTTATATTATGAGTTAGTCTTTGAAATTAGTTAAACCGCTATCATTTAAATGAAAGTTTTATTCCCAACCCTATTTCTGGCCACAATTCTGTCTGGATGTTTTAGTTATAGAGAATTACCTGTTGAGTATGATTACAGTTATTCAGCAAGATTCACGAAATACAAGACATTTGATATGTTCGAAAAAGCCTCAATTGATGAGGATTCAGCTCTTTACAGAGATGTAATTGAGCAAACAATTATTAGCCGAATGAAAATTCTCGGTTATAGACAGTCTGAAAAGAAACCTAATATTCTAATCTCGTACAGAATCTTTTATGATAGTCTGAAGTTTAATGGTTACAATCAACCTGATATTGAAGATTGGGTGATGAGAAGAACCAAAGAGGACGAGGTTTATAACGAACAAGACTTCTCTATGAAGGAAGGAACACTTCTTATTCAGTTCTTCGACAGGAAACTTCAGAAATCAATATGGCAAGGATATGCTACCAGTGAATTTGGTGGTATTAAATTCCAGGAAGATAGAAACCTGCGGAATGCTGTGATTTCAATTCTGGACAAGTATCGATTCCTCGCGGAAGGATTCCTTGAGAATGAAATCATGATCAAGACTGAACAGATGAATGAATAATCAGAAGAAGCCTGTACTGGTTTCAGTGGCTTCTTGTTTCATTTTCTCTGCTAGTTCTTTTCCTAAAAACCTATCAATTAAATAGTGACCGGCGTAAATCACTGGTGTCAAGGCGATCGCTACAATGAATTTGTAGATGTAATTGATGATTCCTACAGACAATACAAGAGCCATTGGCCACTTTTGTTCTGGATTATCAATAAATAGGTGAAACGCTAAGTAAAGTACCACAAAGCTGTCAACAAACTGCGATACAAGGGTTGATCCAGTTGCTCTCAGCCAAATCATTTTATCTCCAGTGATTCTTCTTAAACGTTGGAAAACAAAGACATCCAATAACTGGCCTATTACAAATGCTATTAATGAAGCAACAATTATCCTTTGTCCTTGTCGGAATATTGATTGGAACGCATAATTGATATTGAATGCATTTCCTTCTGCATCCTTACTATTAACATCCAACCAGAAATCAGCAGGAGGGAGGTAAGTAATGATGTATACTACAATGAAAGCATAAAGAATGAAACCAGCTGTCAAAAAACTGATTTTTCGAACACCTTTTTTACCAAAGTATTCATTGATGATGTCGGTAGTGATGAATACCACCGGCCATATGATCACACCTGCAGTAAGGTTGAAATCCAGAACAATGTCTTTGAATAACGGAATGTTGGCAGGTTCCACATTGAGAAACTTCTCAAGTGAAAAAATTTTCACTCCAATCATTTCCGCCAGCAAGGCATTTGTAAGGAAAATACCTGTTAGGATTATAAATAGATTCCTTTGCTTGCTACCCATGACTAATCTATAGTGAAAGATTCTCCCTCATTAGCTAAAACACTTCTTGGGAATACTTCTAAAGCCTCATTAAGGACTGGAGCTAATTCTCTGAAGCGTGTAGAAAAATGTCCCAGGAGTAGTTTGCCCACATTAGCATTATTAGCTAACTCAGCAGCTTGCCTGGCAGTACTGTGATAAGTAAGTTCAGCTCTTTCAGCCATGTCTTCTGTGAATGTGGCTTCATGATATAAGAGATCAACATCTTTTACCACTTCAGCTAAATCTGGCAGATACTGAGTATCTGAGCAAAAAGCGTAGGCTCGTGAAGGTCTTGGAGGCAGAGTCGCTAATTTGTTTTCATACAACACATTGCCGTCCATGTCCAATGCATCCTCACCATTTTTCAAGGCCATTACCTGAATTGGTGTTAGCATTGAATCAACTACTTCCTTGTTGATTCTCCGTTTCTTAGGTTTTTCTCTAAATAAAAAGCCAGAACATGGAATCCTGTGATTCATAGGAAATGTGGTCACTGTCATATGATTGTTTTCAAAAATGAGTTCCTGTTCGTCAGGGGTCCATTGTTTGAAATCAATGTCGTATGAAAGTCTGGTGTTGGAGGCTTTTAATTGGAGAGTAATGATATCGGCCAGCATAGGTGGACCGTAAATGCAAAGTGTAGCTTTTCTACCAAAAAGGTGCATGGTAGAAATAAGCCCTATTAATCCATAATAATGATCACCATGAAGATGACTGATTAGAATGTGATTAATACGGCTTAGTTTGATTTTATTCTTTTTGAGAAGAAGTTGAGTCCCTTCACCACAATCAATTAAAAAATAGGTGTTTTGAATTCTTAGAAATTGCGAAGTATGATGCCTGTTGTGGGCAAATGCTGCGGAATTCGAACCTAATATTTTTAATTCTAGCGACAATGATGAAATTCCCTCAAATCAATTATTCTTCCCCTTCTGCTCCACTCTTAAGATCTGATTCAATTTCATGCATGAATACAGCATCAATTGATTCCTGAACAGTTGGTAGAATATCTAATACTTTATCTAACATACTGATGCTGATCAACTTCATTACGTGTTCGCTGATTCCACATAAAACAAATGCTCCACCACTTTCATTGAAAACCCTGTTTCCAACTAGTAAAGAGCTCAATCCTGAAGAATCAGAATACTTCACTGCAGAAAGGTCAATGATTAAATTTTTTGCTCCTTCAGCGTGAAGCTTAACGAATTCTGATTTAAGATCTGGTGCATAAGAGCTATCCAGCTTTTCTTCGTCAAGTTTTAATAGGGTATATTTCTCTTGTTTGTCTAATGAAATCTTCATATTTCAAATTTATTATAAAAATCGGTCCACTGGGTACTATTGAGCAAGTTCCCTTATACTATTCTCGATTTGCTCGAGTTTGTTGTCATAATTGTCTTTCACGAATTGCTTTCCAGTGATCTTCTCGTATAATTCAATATAACGATCCGACACGGAATTTACCAATTCGTCGTTCATTTCCGGCATAGTTTGACCTTCTTTTCCCTGAAAGCCCTGACTTATTAACCATTGACGAACGAATTCCTTAGATAATTGCTTTTGAGGCTCACTTTTTGCCTGAAGTTCCTGGTAAGTATCCAGGTAAAAGTACCTTGAGGAATCTGGTGTATGAACTTCGTCTACCAGGTAAATGTTTCCATCCAGTTCTCCAAACTCATATTTGGTGTCTACAAGAATAAGTCCTTGAGATTTAGCAAATTCAGTTCCTTTGTTGAAAAGTGCTCTGGTATATGCTTCTAGTTGTTCGTACTTTTCTTTCTCAACAACTCCCTGTGATAAGATCTCTTCTCTGCTAATATCTTCATCATGTCCTTCATGAGCTTTGGTGGTCGGAGTGATGATAGGCTCAGGAAGTTTGTCGTTTTCCTTTAGTCCTTCCGGAAGAGGAACTCCGCAAAGTATTCTCTTTCCATCACGATATTCTCTCCATGCATGACCCGCTAAATATCCACGGATAACCATTTCTACAGGGAAGATATTGCACTTTTTACCGATGGAAACATTGGCTGCAGGAGTAGATTCCAACCAATTTGGTACAATGTCTTTTGTCATCTCAAGAAACTGAGAAGCGATTTGATTAAGTACCTGACCTTTGTGAGGAATAGCTCTAGGGAGAATAACATCAAACGCTGAGATTCGATCTGTAGCTACAATGGCTATTTTCTTATCGAACTCATATACATCTCTGACCTTCCCTTCATACTTTCCAGTCTGGCCCTCAAAATTGAATTTGGTTTCTTTTATTGCATCCATCTTAGGCCAGCAAATTTAGAAAAATACCAATAAGGGCTGAACTATTTTAAAGGAATGTTGAGTGCAAGTTTCTATTCTGGTGTGATAACCTCTACAAGTCGGCCTACCTGGTAGACTTCAGTCTTGATCAATTCACCTTTTTTGTTGTAGTATTTCCAGGATTTATTCATTTCGTTTCTCAAATAAATCCCTTCTATTTCAACCTGACCGTTTTTGTGGTATTGTTTGAAACTACCGTGTTTTTTGTTATTGGCGTACTCTTGTTCACTCATTACTTTCTCGTTTGGAAAGTAACGTGTTTCAAGGCCTGCTTTTTTACCCAGATTATAGGTTTCTCTTATGGAGAGTTTTCCTTTATTGTAGATATCTCTCAAACCATGGAGTTGACCATTCTGATAATTTTCTACCAGGTTGAAATCTCCATTGGTATTATAGTAATTCCAGGTCCCAACTGGTTTTCCACTTTCTTTTTGCTGTTCTCTTAGGAGCTTTCCTTTGTCGCTATATTCCTTGATTTTTTGATCAGATCCCCTGTTCGTATGAAATGTGAGTCTTTTCAGTTCACCATTTTGATGGTAGATCTTTTCTTCACCGCTTTTGTAGCCATTTCTATAAAATAGAAATTGTGAAATCTGACCGTTATCATAGTAGGATATAATTTCACCATCCAGTTGTCCTTTAAGATAGTTGGCAGATGATTTTAGATTACCTGAAGGATAGTATTGTTTGAAATAACCTGTTTTCTTTCCCTGACTGTTTTGAGCTTCTATTTCTGTATTGCCATTCTCAAAGAAAGTCTTAAAACCTCCATCAAGCAGACCATTCAGATACGAAGCTTCTAATTGCAAAACTCCACTTTCATAATACTTTTTATTGATGCCATTGGGTTTACCATTTGCATAATGGATTTCTTCCTGGATCTTTCCGCTTTCATAGTAATGAGTAACCAGACCGTCTGGTTTCCCTTTTTGAAACTCTGTTTTACTTTTTAGTGTACCAGTAGGGTAGTAAAGGATCAGGTCTCCGGTTATGGTGTCATTTTTGAAGACAGCTTCCTGCAGTACTTTTCCATCTTCAGAATAGACTTTGGTTACGCCTTCACGCAGATCGTTTTTGTAAGTCGTTGTTCTCTGGACTTTACCAGTCTTGTAATAATTGGTGAATAGCCCATCTTTTTGTCCGTCATTGAAAATGCCAGTCACGATGGTTTCTCCATTCATGCTGAACATTTTGTATTCACCTTGAATTCTTGATGAATCTCCCTCAAGTACTGTATACACTTCTTTAAGAGATCTGGAATCGTCTGGATAATATGTTTCTATGGTTTGTAGATCTTGGGCCATAGAAAATCCAGGAATGACCAAAACCAATAGTTTCAGGAACACTTTATTCATAACACACAAAATTCTAATTCAAATCTAGAAACGATGAAATTAAAATTCCATTATATCATGGATAAATCAAATGTGATTCTGTCTTGAGGATTGCCTAATTCTCAAGATCTTTTGATTCGTTTGTGTATTTTTTGTATTCCCCACCGGCATAAGCTCGCATTCCAAAATCACATGCCATGTTGTTTGAATATTGTTCTACTGAAAGCATTCCATTTCCATCGAAGGTGAATTTTAAGTGGCATTTCTCATCATTATCCTCCCAGAGAAAGTCATCATACTCGTATGTGTTATCAGCCACTTTTGGTACAGCTTGCTCGAAGTATGCAATGTGGTATGTCGGTCCGCTGGTTGTGTTGAGTTCAACCCAGATGCTGTCGGATTCCATTTGTGTTATGGAAACTGTTCCGCCATTGTATCCAATTTCAATTGATGGGTTTTCTTCTGTATAAAAGTAATCGTTGATAAAGTAAATGTCTGAACTGTATGTTCCTGCTAGCTCGGTATTGGTTCCTTCTTCCACTTTTTCCCCTCCAAACAATTCGAAATCATTCAGATCACCACCAACGGCCATCAATGTAACTTCATAGGCTTTTTTGCCATTTGTCCATCTACCATTCCAATTGCCCTCTTCATGCTCCAGATAGAAATGACCTGTGGTTTCCCCGTTGTATGACTCTTGCAGATACAAAAGATCTTTTGAGTAGAGCTTTCCTTCTAAATTCAGATAAGCTGTTTTTCCCTGGTAGCGATATTTACCGGAGATTAGTTTTCCTGCTCCCTTATTTGGAGTTAATTCAATTTCAATATTGTAGCTTCCGATTGATCCGTTTAGTTTCAATTCGTTTTGAGCAAAAACAAAGAAAGGGGAGGTGAGGAGTAGAAGAAAGAGTATCTTTTTCATGCGATATTGGAACTTAGGTTTATCCAAATCTATTAATAGCTTGATAAAGAATGCTAATTCTCAGGTTTTTTTCTGGGAGCTTTTTATTAGTTGATAATTTGATCAAATTGAATTTATGAAGAAGAAAGAATGCCCTTCTTGTGCAATGGAAATTGATAGAGACGAAAAAGTTTGTCCTATTTGCAGCTACGAGTTCCCTCAAACCAGCAAACCAATTCAATGGGTGGCGATATTGTTGGTATTGGTGCTGCTCTATTTTTTAATTTTTTAGGATTTTAATATTAGTATTTAGGATTTCAATATTAGGATTTCGTGTTTAATAAAAAAGGGGGCTAAAGCCCCGATTTTGAAATCCTAATATCTAATATCTAAATTCTAAAATCTAGCGTCTAGAATCTAATGTCTATCGTCTAAAATCTAGACTTTCTCAATAACAATAGCAGAAGCACCTCCACCACCGTTACAGATACCCGCAACTCCGATAGTTCCGTCTTTCTTATCAAGAACGCTATTCAGTGTAGCAATGATTCTTGCTCCTGAAGTTCCAAGAGGGTGACCAAGTGCAACAGCACCACCAAATGTGTTTACGTTTGCTGGGTCAAGTTCTAATAGTCTGTTGTTAGCAATTGCTACTGCAGAGAAAGCTTCGTTTACTTCCCAGAAGTCTACATCACTTTTTTCTACACCTGCATTTTTCATTGCTTTTGGAATTGCCAAAGCAGGAGAAGTAGTGAACCAGATTGGCTCTTGAGCAGCATCAGCAAAACCTCTGATTTTACCTACAGCTTTCAAACCAAGTTCCTCCATTTTCTTTTTGCTAATCAACACAAGTGCAGCTGCACCGTCATTGATTGTAGAAGCGTTTGCCGCTGTAACAGTTCCTTCTTTTGAGAATACTGGTCTTAATGAAGGAATCTTTTCAAATCTCACATTTCTGAATTCCTCATCTTCTTTCATGATGATTGGATCACCTTTTCTTTGAGGAATTTCAACTGGGATAATCTCATCATTGAATAGACCTGCTTCAGTTGAAGCTGCAGATCTTTTATATGATTCGATTGCGTAGTTATCCTGCTCTTCTCTGGAGATGTTCATCTCCTTGGCAGTATTGTCAGCACAGTTACCCATTGGGAATCCATTGTAAACTTCCCAAAGTCCGTCGTGCATTAATCCATCAATGATCTCACCATGACCGTATTTGTGACCAAATCTAGCCTTAGGTACATAGTAAGGAATATTTGACATGCTTTCCATACCACCTGTTACAATGATATCAGCTTGTCCAAGCATGATTGATTGAGCTCCAAGCATAGTCGATTTCATACCAGAAGCACAAACTTTGTTAACAGTAGTACATGGTACGTTATTTCCGATTCCAGCTCCAATTGCAGCTTGTCTTGCAGGTGCTTGTCCAAGGTATGCTGAAACTACGTTACCGTAGAATACTTCTTCTACCTGGTCAGCAGCTACTCCAGCTTTCTCTAATGCTCCTTTAATTGCGATTGATCCTAATTGAGTGGCTGAGAATCCAGCAAGTGCACCACCGAAGCTTCCGATAGGTGTTCTCACTGCGGATAAAATATATACTTCTTCCATATTAATTGATGGGTTATAAAAGTTTGTTGTTTTCTAGTCGCAAAGGTGTCTAATAAATTTGAAAGCAACCTATTAATCCAACATCAGATGTGGTCGACTTTTGAGAAAAAATGCCAAATGTAGTGGTGATCACCAGTCGGGTTTTGTTTTATCCCGTGGTTTGGTGTTTCTCTTCTTGAGTTGGTGCAGGTACTGAATTTCTTTGTTTCCGTAAGATTCAAAGATGTTATTTGCTTTTTCAGGGCTAATATTTAGCTCTTTCAATTTCTCTTTCAGTTCTTTCAGTTTCTGCTCTTCGGACTTTTCTCCATCCTGATCCTGTTCGGATTGCTCGCCTTCTTTTTCTTCACCTTCCTGCTCTTCACCTTCTTGTTGCTCGCCTTCTTTCTTTTCTTCGCCTTCCTGGTTTTCACCCTCTTGCTGCTCGCCTTGCTGGTTTTCGCCTTCTTTTTGCTCGCTATCTTGTTGCTCTCCGTCTTCTTGTTGGTTTTGTTTCTGCTCGTCCTGGTTACCTTCCTGCTGATCCTCGTTTTCTCCGTCCTGCTTCTGGTCCTGGTTTTCCTGATTCTCGTTCTGCTGCTGCTCCTTGTCCTGCTGCTCCTGATTTTCCTGGTTCTGATCCTGGTTTTGCTGCTGTTCCTGCTGCTCCTTTTTCTTTTCGAGTTTCTTTTTGACTACTTCATAGTTGTACCTGGCATCTTTGTTTGTTGGGTCTGCCTTTAGAGCTTCTTTGAAATAGTTCAGTGCAACTTCCAGGTTATCTGGTTGGTCATTTAAGACACCTAGTTGTTGGTAAGCAACCGATTTTGCTTTGTTGTTTGAAGTTGGAACTACTTTGTTGTAAGTAGATTTAGCATTTGATGAGTCATTAAGATGAACGTAAGCATTTGCAAGATTCAATAGAATCTGATCATCCATTATTTCCATGGAATCCACCAGGTAGCTATACTTTTCAGCTGCTAGTTCGTAGTTTTCATTCTGGTAGGCTTGTGCAGCTTCCTTTTTTAAAGAATTTATTTTGGCAATGTCATTTGAGCCAAAAGTGAATGCAAGCAGTATGAATAAAAACTTGTTCATATTCTAATGAGTCTAATACTTATTAAAACATCTAATAACATCAGAATCAGAGCTGCAATAAGAGGGTAGAAGTACTTGTTGGTAGTAACATCCATTTTCTTAGCATCCCTTAATTCTCCTTCTATATCGTCAATTGTGTTGATCAACTTAGATACATCGTTTCTTGAGCTGCTGATTTCGAAGTATTTACCATCTGTATCAGCAGCTAATTTCTTGAGCGACTTAGGATTCAACTTACTTACAACGATATTTCCGTCAAGATCTTTTTTGAAGCCCTGTCTAGTTGAGATTTTAGAACCCTTTTCAGTTCCAATTCCTAATGTAAAGAGTTTGATTTCTGAGGATTCGATTTCTTCTGCTATCTGCTCGGTATTATCTCCAAAGTCCTCACCATCGCTGATCAGAACAATGATTTTGGATTTCGGTTGAGTAACAGATACCTCTTCGCTTTGAAGTTTTTCAAGGGCCATTTCAAGAGGAGGTCCAAAGTCTGTCCCTGAACTTGATACCAGATAAGTGTAGAGACCATCTATGATCACATTGCTTAGATAATTTTTGTCGTCAGTAAGCGGACATTGTAGAAATGCTTCATCAGAGAAAATGATAAGCCCGATTTTATCAGAGCTAAATGTGCTTACAATGTTTTTTAGTTCGTATTTCAATCTTTCCAGTCTGGAGGGCGCAACATCTGTTGCATTCATGGACTGAGAAAGGTCTATTGCGATGAAAATGTCTTTTCCGATGGATTTAACTTCTCTTTGGCCTTCACCGAAAACAGGACCTAGTAGTGCTGCGATTAGGAGGCCGAAGTAAAGTGTTCTGAGGAATAGTTTAAAAATGACTTGCCAACCGGAGTTTTTGAATTGTTTAGCAGCTGTTAGGACACGGGCAATAAAGATTATGTAGAACACGATGAATGTTCCGATAAGTATAAATTCCGTTAATCCTATTGTATTGTTCCACTTCATGAATAGCGGGGCAAAATTTTTGCAGCGTCAAATATATATAAGTAGTACTGAAGCAGCGGAAAAAGGGATTCATTTTTAACATTTTTTATGAATTTAAAATTTTTGAAAAATAGTTGCTCAGTTCTTTTTGAAAAATCAATGAAGTGCTATATTTGCAGTCCTTTTCCAGCAGGGAGAAGGAAAAAGAGAATAGCCAGAGAGTTGGGTGAGTGGCTTAAACCAGCAGTTTGCTAAACTGTCGTACGCCTCACAGCGTACCGGGGGTTCGAATCCCCCACTCTCTACTGTGTCCTCCGAAGCTTCAGCGAAGGAGGACCTTATATATAAAAAAGATTATTACTACGAAAGTAGTAAGGCAGGTTCCATAGCTCAACTGGATAGAGCAACTGCCTTCTAAGCAGTAGGTTCCAGGTTCGAGTCCTGGTGGAATCACGATAAACCCCGCGAGAGCGGGGTTTTTTGTTTTTAGACACTTATAATTTTTTGAGGTGCAGTTGCAAACTACGGGTATTTGGGGCTTAAGTTGAAAACTTAAGCTAAGCGATTGATCTCATTTCTCGCCAAAAATTACTTTCAATGATTGAGAAATGAAATGCTATATTTGAGAAACACAAGAATCGTAATGAGAACATTAACAGCCTTCATTTTAGTATTGACCATTGTTGTTCTTAATTGTCATAGTCAAGAATTGGATGAAAAAAAGCTTGAGATTGCCAAAAAGGTAATTGCTGTTATTTCGGAGAATGATACCAAAGGATTATTGGAATTCTTCCCTGAACATATAGCAAATAAAATTCCCGAAGAACCTCTGATTAGAAATGTTGCGTTGGGCTCTCAATTTATGGAGGAATATGGTGTTCCTGCAGATACTGATTTAATAGTTTCAGAGATTGAAGCAAATGGATACCAGATGAGTCCTAACTCAAAGCCACAACAGATTTATTCAATCACATTTCCATTTCCAGCAGCAAAAAATAAACGGCAAAAGCCTGAAAGGATAATTAAAGTTAGCTTTTCAAGCAAGTATGGTGATGAGAAAATAGCTACAGTAAGTATTAAAGAGAATTAGAAACCTTTATTACATTATTCCTTAATATGTTCACTAATGCGTTTTAAACAGAATCTCCCGCTGGCGCAAGTTTAGCAAAGCGTAACTTGTGCCTAAACAATCAATGAAAAGCATAATAGAGAAGTTTGAAACTTCGGTTCCTTCAAAAGCATTACCAATCACTGGCCATGAATGTAGTTTCGAATAAGCGAGCTCTTTTTAGTATTTAAGTATATCAAGGGTATGACTCCTAGTGAGTTTAGAAATACCATAATCGGAAAGAATTTTGTCTGCTTAAAATTGGATTGACCACATTAACCACTTGTATTTTAACTAACTTATGAGGCCATTAGGTAATGAAAAATACATCTTTCTATGCGATCAACTATTCTAATACTTATTACTCTGATTTCTTTTCCAATATTTTCTCAAAGAAAGTCAATTCCGAACCTACCTTCGGTCAACCCGGTTGAGGTCGGATTCAATCAAGATTCATTAAATGTTCTCGATGACTTAATTGATAATTTCAAACAAAGAGATTACAGAGGATTAATTGTTATCAAAGATGATAAGTTGGCAATAGAGTATTATTACAATTCATTTTGGAGAAATCACATTCACGATATCCGTTCTGCTGGAAAAAGTATTACTTCATTGTTATTAGGTGTTGCAATTCAAGAAGGCTTTGTTGAAAATCTAAATCAAGATGTCTATTCATTCTTCTCTCCAAAAAAATACCCCATTACAGAGGACTACAAAAAAGTTAAATTAATTCATCTACTAAATATGGTTTCGGGCTTGGATGCGGATTCAGATGATTACAATACTCCCGGAAACGCAGGACATTGGATCGACAAAGATGAGTGGGTAAAATATTTGTTAAGCATACCATTGGATAGAGAGCCTGGAACAAAATGGGTTTATGCTGACATTAATGCAGTACTCATCGGAGCAATCATTGAGGAGAAATCAGGAATGAGCTTAAAGGATTTTGCAAAACAATATGTATTTGATCCTCTAGAAATTAAGGAATACTACTGGTACACAAATGCTTCTAATCAAACAGGAGGTGCTGGCAACCTTTATATTTCAACACTTGATTTTGCCAAAATTGGGTATTTAGTCGCAAATGAGGGCAAATGGGGTGATAAACAAATTGTAAATTCTGATTATATAGAACGACTGATCAACGAGAATTCAAATGCTATAGGAAATTATAATCCTTTGGCAGACGCGTATGGAATGTTATGGTATAAATCCAAGCGTAAGTTTGGTACAAGTGAAGTTGAGTACTTGTGGGCTTCAGGAAATGGTGGGAATCATTTAGTAATAGTTCCGAAAAAGAGTATGGTGATTGCAATGACATCTGGTGCTTACGGGAATTGGTATCCTCATAAAAGAGCCTATCATATTTTAGGTAAAGTAATTCAAGCATTAGAGAATGAATGATAAAAACATAACAATTTTTATTATTAAGTAAATTCAAGCATGAACGAAATCCACAAGAAGCTAACATCTATTGCTATCATTATTGCCAGCATATCTCTTCTTTTAATTCTATATTTTATCCTGCCTGGAAATATTGAAAAAGCCGGAATTCCTTTTGTAGTATTTTTTTGTTCGCTGGCTTTGGGTGTTAGGAGATATGAGATTCTTAAAGGCTTTTCTTTTACCATTTTAATTTTCGCTGCGGTTGCTGCTTCATTGTATTATCCGGGGTTTTTTACTGAGATTGGAGATGTTAACCTAAAAGTTCTAATTGTTCCATTGCTCATAATTATCATGTTTGGAATGGGGTTTTCAATGAGCTTTAAGGACTTTTTGGGTGTTGTGAAAATGCCAAAAGGTGTTCTTGTTGGGATTTTATGTCAGTTTACTATTATGCCAGTTGTAGGATTTGGTCTCGCATATTTTTCGGGATTGCCAAATGAGATTGCAGCAGGAATTATTTTGGTTGGTTGCTCCCCTAGCGGACTAGCTTCCAATGTAATGTCTTACATCTCCAAAGCCAATCTTGCTCTTTCACTCACGCTCACAGCAATAGCCACACTTCTGGCTCCAATTATGACTCCTTTTTTAATGAAGTTATTAGCTGATCAATTAGTGCCAATTGACTTTGTTGCCATGTTCATAAGTATTGTTAAAATCGTAATCATACCTATAGTTCTGGGACTGATATTCAATTATTTCTTCCATGGTAAGTTCAAATGGCTGGATAGGGTGATGCCGATTATTTCCATGGCTGGGATAGCGATTATCATAACCATCATTACAGCGGCTGGCAGAGATTCCTTACTTACAATTGGTTTCATTCTAATTGCTGTTGTATTGGTTCATAATTCTATTGGGTATTTACTAGGTTATAACATTTGCCGTCTGTTTGGAATGGATCAGAAATCTTCTCGTACAATTGCATTTGAAGTGGGGATGCAAAATTCTGGACTTGCCTCGGGTATTGCACTTGAAATGGGTAGAGTAGCTACAATGGGATTGGCTCCTGCTGTGTTTGGACCTTTAATGAACATCACCGGATCATCTTTAGCGACCTGGTGGAGAGGAAAACCAATTGATGGTAAATCAAAAGATGATTAAAGATTTGCTATGTTTGTCTATATTCGGTTGGTATAAAATGATTTCTACCTACTGCTAATAATAGTTAGTTTGAATAGCGATTAGTATTTCCAATAGTTCTATGATTTTCCCCATTGTCATTGGTCTGGGCATTTTATCTATATTCTTATTATTCATTCTGCTAAAGAAGAATAAGATTCTTAGTGACTATCATTTGATTGCTCTGATCTTATTTTTTGCCGGAATATTAGGATCACAGGTACTGATTGAAAACTGGCCTTCAGTCGAAGTTTATATCATAATCCATTTTTTCAATTCTTATTATCTCCCTGTTCTAACTATATATGGGTTAATTCTTCTGGACGGTCAAAATAGATTTAAAGCAAAATGGCTGTGGTTATATATCTATCCTTTTATCTATAGTACCCTACTTCTACTAGATGTACTTGTCTTCAATGACTACAAAACGACTTCAGAAATAGAGGCTTTGTTTTTTGATCCGTCAGATTACCAGTCGTTTTTTCATTTAAGCCAATATGTATATGTGATCATAGTTACACTTTGGCTATGGAAGAGGATCAATAACTACACAACTGAAATAAAGAACTATCACTCCTCAATAGAAAACATCAATTTAAATTGGTTTAGGTATTTCACATTGGCCCTTCTGTGTCATTCAATTTTTGGCTTTTTAACTTTCACTAGTTTTACTTTTGATCTGGTGTCCAACATCGAAATTGCTTTTGGTATTGAGTACATAATCTTTGTATTTCTCATGTTCTATTTATGCTATCATGGCATCAGACAGTACTCTATCGCTGAATTCAGATTGCATGCAGAGAACAATTTTCAAAATGTAGAAAATGAGCTGACTGCCAAAGAAAAATATCAGTCCTCAACTCTGGATCAGGAAGGGATTGACTCGTACTTTAATGAGATTCTACGTCTGTTTGAAGAGGAAAAGCTTTTCCTTGAACCGCAACTGAAAATAGAAGATCTCGCAAAGAGAGTGGACATCACAATTCATAAAGCATCCCAAGTCATCAATTCAAAATCTGATAAAAGCTTTTATGAGTTTGTAAATCAATATCGTGTGGAGCATTTTAAGAAATTACTTGCCGATCCTGAGAAAAGAAAGTTCACCATTCTCTCGCTTGGAATAGAAAGTGGATTTAATTCCAAAGCTTCCATGAATAGAGTATTTAAGAATTTTGAAGGCCAATCTCCTAAGGAATTTCAACAATCGATTTAAGGGCTTACTTTATAAAATGGGTCTAATTGATCCGTATTAATAGGTCTCAACTTCCCGCATGAGGCATTTTTTGGGTTGCGACAAGGGATACTTGCGTCAAATTATTTAATAGAACTCAAAGAATATGATCGCAAGAATTTGTAACTACTCAAAAAGTATTTTCACACTGCTTCTGATTATTAATATACTGGTAATTCAGAGCTGTAGTAATGATGATTCCGAAGTAAATCCGGAACCAACAGATATCACTTCACTGGTTAATGGTTTGATGCAAGATGGGCAATCTGCTAACGAACCAGGGTTAAGCGTATTAATTCGTAAAGATGGAAATGTGGTCTATCAAGGAAGTAGGGGACTGGCAAAGAGGTTTGATAATCACCCAATTGATGAAAACACAAGCTTTAGAATTGGTTCAATAACAAAGACTTTTACTGCACTGGCCATTATGCAATTGGTTGAGCAGGATTTAATCTCATTAGATGATAAATTGCTTTCAATAGTTCCGGAGTTGCCGGAGGTATTTGAAGATATAACCATTGAACATTTGCTAGCACACAGAGCTGGCTTATTAGATTATATCGATGATAATACAAATTTGTCGAGTCTTGATGGCCTAACAACTTCTCAGATCTTAGATCTAGTACCTGTTTCTGGAATTCAGAATTTAATGTTCATTCCTGGCACTTCGGCAGAATACAGCAACACGGGTTATGTCTTTCTAGCCTTGATTGTGGAGAGAACAAGTGGAATGGATTATCCCACGTACATGAGAACTAAATTTTTCGAGCCATTTGGTATGAGTAACTCGTTTGTCATTCACGAGAACGAGAGTTTAGGAGATATTAATGATAATTATGCGCTCAACTTTGGAACTGAAGTCAAGGTGAAAGGATTCAATTCCTTGATCTATGGGGCAAGTGGAATTGCAAGTAGTGTAAATGATTTGAATCTATTTGTCCAGGCTGTTTTAGAAAACGATATCGTTTCACAAGAAACACTTCAAACTATGATTCAACCCAAATCATCAATTTCTTGGTTGGGTGACTATGGCCTGGGGTGGATTCTTGGGACCGGAACCAACTACTGGCATCAGGAGGCAAACCTGACTGATATAAACGACTACTGGCATATTGGTGGGTTTGATGGATATAGAAGCATACTCCTAATTAACCCTGATATGGACCTGGAAATCATCGTTTTGACTAATAATGGTGACGCTAGTCAAAATCTGTCTAATACGATAACTCGAAGAGTACGTGAGTTTTACAAAAGCAACTAGAATATCGCTGAATAGGAAAAAAACTCAATTGATTCTAATAGGTACATCATATGATATTGGTAATAACATGTATTGAATTGAAAAGCCCTTTGAAGTTTTTTCAATTATCCATAGACGCAATGCAAATTATGCGTGAACTCAAAACAGCTTCTTGTATTGGATTTAAAAAGACAGGTTTTTGGACAAAGCACTACACCATGACGTTATGGCGAAATGAAGTCGAGATGAAGCAGTTTGCAAGAAATGGTCATCATCTAAAAGTCATGCACAAGGCGGGTCATATAGCAAAGTCGATTAAGACACTTACGGTAGTGGCTGATGATTTTCTGGATTGGAGAGAGGCTAAGCAATTGTTGCAGGAGCAGAACAAGGTTATTGTGTACTAATTGTTTGTAAAACAGGAAGATATACTGTTGATATACGGAATAAGTGGAGTGGAGCTATTTGGAAGACTTGGTTGTTTTTAGTTATGATTTTCAAGTTCTTCTGGACTTTTTATCTTGGGTAATTTATTTGTTACAAATAATCATCTATCTTCTCGACCTTAAACGATACCAATATTTTTTCTGTAGCAATGATGCAAAACATAACCAAAATCTTCAAACAGAAATTTCAAAAAGATCCATTGCTTTTCAGAGCTCCTGGAAGAATAAATCTAATAGGGGAGCATACTGATTATAATGAAGGTTTTGTTCTTCCTGCCGCAGTAAGTCATTCTATCTATTTTGCAATTGCTCCAAATAACTCTTCTCAGGTGAATGTCTACTCGGTTGATTTTGATGAGTTGTTTCAGTTTGATCTGTCGGAGTTGGATTCACTTAAGACTGAGTCATGGAGGAGTTATGTATTTGGAGTAATTGCTGAGCTTTCAGGAATGGGAGAGGAGGTTTCTGGGTTTGATCTGGTTTTTCAGGGGGATGTGCCTCAAGGTGCGGGTATGTCTTCTTCTGCAGCATTGGAATGTGGTACTTGTACTGCGCTGAACGAACTTTTTGAACTGGACCTGGAACCTGTAGAAATAGCGCAGATTTCTCAGAAGGCAGAACACAATTACGCTGGAGTGATGTGTGGAATCATGGATCAGTTTGCGAGCGTGATGGGTAAGCAAAAGCATGCTTTGTTATTGGATTGCAGGTCTTTGGAGTACAGACTTTTTCCACTTGAAATTGATGGTTATAATTTCCTGCTTTTAAACTCTAATGTCTCACATAGCCTGGTTGACTCTGAATACAATGTAAGAAGAAAACAATGTGAAGAAGGAGTGAGGTTGATTCAAGAGAAGTTTCCAGAAGTAAAAAGCCTACGAGATGTAGACATGACCATACTCTCGGATATGGAGAGCGATCTTGATGAAGTGGTCTTTCGAAGGTGTAAATATGTTGTAGAGGAGAATGAAAGAGTTCAAGAATTCGCTTCTGCGATCAGTAGTGGAGAATTAGAAAAAGCTGGGGAAATATTGAAAAGGGCTCAATTGGCAATGGCCACTGAATATGAAATTACCTGCCCGGAGATCGATTTTATGGCAGATTTTGCTAATAATCATGAAGCTATACTTGGAGCAAGAATGATGGGTGGTGGTTTTGGTGGTTGTACAATTAATCTCATTAAGGCTGGTGAAGAGGCAGAATTCATTGAAGAAATCTCAGAGGCTTATAAGAAAGAGTATAATTTAGATATCACTCCAATTGAAATAGAAATAGCAAATGGAGCGGAGAGAATAGTACTTTAGATCAGATACAAGTAAGTTATCTGCAAAACGATAATGATATTGGCAATAGTCCCGTATTTAGCATCTTCCCAGGATTTAAAGATTAGTAGTTGTGAAAGAACAACCCCTGCAACTGTTAGCCAAATCAAGTAATCCTGTTTGAGAATAAAAAATACAGCACAAACCACCAGTATGATAGCGACTGTCAACCATATAGCTCCTTCACCTTTTGGAATTTCAGATTTCAATTGAGGTACACTCTTACTCCAATAAGCCTTTGAAAAACCTAATACATGAATCACGCCATGTAAAAACAATAAAATACTTAGTGCATATATCATGATAATGAGAAATAATAGCAATCTATTTCTCTTGGTTTACTAAGTCAATGAACAAAGTCCTGCGAGAGCTTGATTTATGTCAAAGGAGTCGGATTTTTGGTGCTTTCTAACCTCACAATCGCTTTGGTCCCCAAGGCCCACATAGGACTAATGAAAATCGTAATAGAAATAACCAGAATTGTCAATTGATAAGCGTATTGTGTTATGATATTTGATTGATACCCCAATGAGGCCAACACAAAACTAAATTCACCGACCTGGGCTAAAAGTGCTCCTCCCATTATACTTTCCCTCCACGAGTTGCCTAGAAATTTTAAAGAGATGGCATTGATCCCGTGGTTACTGATGTAAACCCCAACAACCAGCAGAGCCAGAATAACCCAGTTTTCCATCATGAAATTCAAATCAATCAACATGCCTATCGACAGAAAGAAGATAGATATAAGTACAACTCGGAATGAATGTAAACTTTCATGCAGCCATTTGGTAGAAGGAGAGGAGTGAACAAATAGCCCTGCAACAAAAGCTCCTAAACCAGCAGATAAGTGAAAGAATGAGGTAAACAAAGCAAACCCAAAACAAACGATCAAACTGGCAAATACCTGTAGTTCATGATCTTTCTTTAAAGTCTTTTCAAAAGGGAGATTGATGACTTGCTTTTTCATCAGATAAATTAAAAAACCAACCACCAAAGATCCTCCGATAAGCTGCATCACTACATGTGAGGTCTCAACTTTCTCTCCTCCCAGAAAAGTCATGATGATTATCATTGGAACAATCAGCACATCCTGGGTCAATAGAATGCTGGTAACGTTATTTCCAATTTGAGTTTTATGAAACTGCAAATCATCGATCAGCTTTATTACAACAGCCGAGCTACTTAAGGAAATAATGAACCCAAGCAACAAAATCCTGTTAAGTGACCAGTTCATTACCAGCCCAATTATTACAATCAACAGAATACTAAAAATCACTTGAAACCCTGTCCCGAACAATGCTATCCGCCATTTAGAAATAAAGTCTTTCAGAGATATTTCCATCCCTATGAAAAACATCAAAACCACCAATCCCAATTCGCCAATTACTTCTGCAGTTTTGTAGTCATCAATTAATTTCAAACCATAAGGTCCCAGGATAATACCAGTAAGGATATATCCAATAATGTATGGTTGTTTGATTTTTTTAAGGACCAAACCGATTAATAAAATGAGACCAGAAACACCCAGTACGATGTTTAATTCATGATTTAGGGATGATAATAGAATCATAGAAAATGTCATTTTGACTGTTTGGATTAAGACGAATTTGCAATGTTTAAGTCACTTTGACAGAACTCAATAAATATTTTTATTCTGGAATGAGAATTGATTACCAACTATACAGATAATTAAAGATTTTTTAAATTTTTAAACAGAAAAGTTATGACACTCGCAAAAGTTAATCAAAATGAGTTCCCGTCATTCAGTAATCTGTTTGACGATTTCTTCAACACTGAATTATCAGATTGGAAGAGAACCAATTACTCTTCAACTAACACAACCTTGCCAAAGGTAAATATCCTGGAGAGTGATGAGGGTTTTGAAATTGAAATGGCTGCTCCTGGTATGGATAAAAAGGATTTCAATGTGAAGCTAGATCAGGATATGCTTACAATCTCTTCACAAAAAGAGATGAGTTCTAAAGATTCCAATTATACCCGTAGAGAGTTCGCTCATCATTCATTTACCCGAACTTTCAAACTTCCGGAATCTGCTGATGGTGATAAAATAAATGCTTCTTACAAGAATGGGATTTTAAGTTTATCAATTCCCAAAAAAGAAGAAGCCAAGCCTAAACCACCAAAGGCAATAAGTATTTCTTAAACTTTAAAATCTGAAGAAAATGGAAGAAATGGCAATTGGTTTGACACTTGTCTGTTTCCTCTATGTCCTCATTTTTATTGGGCTGCAAAATGCGAAAGCACTTAAAAGGTTGTGGGACAATTCGGTTCAGACACTGGTGAAGAACTATTCAAGATTACAAAACAAAGAAGATGTCAATCCACAGAGGCTGGATTGACTAAGATAATTAATGGTTGAACTATAAAATTCATAAGAAAATGAAAAACTATGTGATTTCAGGAATGGTTGCATTGGTCATTTCCCTTGGAGTAGTTTGGCTTGCACCTGATTTGGTTGTCAGGAACGATGCTGTAAAAATCGAGCATATCAACACTACTCCAGTTGCAGGTGCTGTTTACACTCTGGATGAAAACAATGAAATTATTCCGTTAGATTTTACCTCTGTAGCGGATAAAGTGAAGAATGCTGTTGTTCACATTAAATCTGTAAAGCAGGCATCTTATTCGACAGGAGGACCACAATATAGAACACTTCCAGATCCGTTTAGGGATTTTTTTAGAGATGATTTTTTTGATCAATTCATGAATCCTGGAAATGGATATCGCCAAAAGCAACAAAAACCTAATCTGCAGGTAGGAACTGGGTCAGGAGTAATTATTAACTCTGAAGGTTATATCGTGACGAACAATCATGTGATCAGGGATGCTGAAGATATAGAAGTGACATTGCACGATAACAGATCTTTTAAAGCTACTGTGATTGGGGTAGACCCGAGCACTGATCTGGCATTGATTCAAATAAACGAGTCGGATTTGCCAACTGTGCCTTTGGTCAACTCAGATGATGTACGTGTTGGAGAATGGGTTTTAGCGGTTGGTAACCCATTTAATTTAAATAGTACTGTAACAGCAGGCATAATTAGCGCTAAGTCCAGAAATATTAATATTCTACAGGATCAGTATGCAGTTGAATCTTTCATACAAACTGATGCTGCAATTAACCCTGGAAACAGTGGTGGTGCTCTGGTGAACCTGCAAGGTGGATTGGTTGGAATTAATACTGCTATCGCCAGTCCAACCGGATCTTATACCGGTTATGGTTTTGCAGTTCCGGCAAATATTGTCAATAAGGTTGTAGAAGACCTGTTGAAATATGGTGTAGTGCAAAGAGGTTACTTAGGTGTAACCATTCGAGGTGTAGATGCAAATCTTGTAAGAGAAAAGGAACTTGAAGTATCTAAAGGTGTGTATGTTGATAGTTTATTGGAAAATGGCGCTGCAATTGAAGGCGGTATTGAGGCTGGTGATGTGATACTAAAAGTAGACGACACAGATGTCAACACAGCACCTGAGCTTCAGGAAATGGTAGCTCGACACAGACCAGGAGATGAGGTGAAATTATCAATCTCAAGAGGAGGTAAGATTTTTGATGTGAAGGTTATGTTGAAGAACCGTGATGGTGAAGCGAAGTATCTAGCTGACAGTAAACACGATGTATTCAATGTGCTTGGAGCTGAGTTTGAAGATATTGATCGTAAAACGGCAAAAGAGTTGGACATTGCAGGTGGTGTAAGAGTGAAGAAACTCTACGCTGGTAAGCTGAGCAGGCACACTGAAATGAAAGAAGGTTTTATCATAACAAAAGTGGATAAAACTCCAATCAGGAATACTGAACAATTGGCCGCCGCTTTGTCATCTAAGGATGGTGGCGTGTTAATTGAAGGTATTTACGAAAACCTTCCAGGTTCATATTTCTATGCGTTTGGATTATAATTTTGAGAAAGTACTGGGAGCAGTATTATAAGCTGGTCCCTGTGCTTTAATAGGATTGTTAAAATTTGTTAAAAACATAAATTTGAGAGGTTTTTAAAGCAACCAAAATAATTTAAGAATCGTAATTTGCGATATATACATAATCGACTCACATGTTTATTAAAGTTGAGTTTTGATAGCCTGTGACACATACACGGGATTCGATTTAACATAAGGTGTTTAATTGTTTAACTATTAAAATTTTTAAAAAGATGAGCATAGTAAGAAGATCAAATCTATTCCCCACATCAAGCTTTTTTGACGACTTTCTGACAAGAGATCTTTTTGATTGGTCAAACTGGACTGAAAACTCAAATTCAATTCCAAGAACCAACATAATGGAAACAGGAAATGAATTTGTAGTGGAAATGGCTGCACCTGGCCTTAACAAAAAAGATTTTCAACTTGAATTAGATAACGACATGCTAACAATTGAAGTGAAGCATGATGAATCTAATACCGAAGATCAATTCAGAAACTATACCAGGAGAGAGTTTAACTATCAATCTTTCAAGCGGTCATTCTATTTACCTAATACAGTAGAGTCTGATAAAATTGAAGCAAAGTATGAGGATGGTATTCTTAAACTTCTGATTCCTAAAAAAGAAGAAGCAAGAAGGAAACCAATCAAGACGATATCTATTTCCTAGTAGATTCATTTCTTCATGTTTTTTTGAGTTTTTGACCTTGGTGGGGTAGGAATTCTACCTCACCTAAACTGGATAAATAAATGTCGAATTTTTTTAAAGTTGGAGATACTGTCAGACAGAAATCCGGAGGGCCTGTGATGGAAGTACTGCGATACCTTCAGGATTATTCAGATCTGAGTGATAAGACAAGAAAGAAACTAGTTCTCTGTACATGGAAAGGTCCTAATGGGGAGTGGTTTGAACGGGCATTCCATCAAAATGAACTTGAAAAGTACAAGCCATGGATTAAGGTAGCCTCCGATAGTTTTTCCAATTTATTTCAGTCATTGAACCATTTAAATTAATAAGAATGAAAAAGTTGAGTAAAAGTGTGTTAATAGCTGGCTTTTGTCTTATGATTTTTTCGGGAGTCTTAATTAGTTGTGTGGAAACTCAATCCAGAAAATCTGAGGAGGAGAAGCCAAAAACAGAGACAGTAGATAACTCTGTTGAAGCAGATGAAAAGAACAATTTAGATTCTTTGGAGAAAAAGAATGATCAAGTTGACCAGGAGAATACATCCGAAGATGGCAATTAATCAAATCTGGTCTTTAGTCCAATTTTAAAAACTAAAATTAAGAAGTTATGAAAAATTCATTTTTAGATTATTACAAGACTATTCTTGAGAAGGTGAGTTTTGACAGGAGCTTGTTTCAAAAGGAGTATAATAAAGCTCTGCAGTTTTTGAATGGTGATGAAAAGGATCAAATTGATCAATGGTTGCAGCTAAAAGGGTTGCTATAATAAAGGGTCTTAAAGAAAGACCCTTAACTTATTCTTTTTTCAGAAGTACTCCTTGGGTTGAAAAAGACAAACCATAATTACCTCCATAAGCGTGAATCATCACTGCTTCAAATATTGGATCGTATGCTGTTGAGTCTGCTTTCCAATCAAACATAAAGTTTGCACCTGAACCTCCTTCCATATCTATCCTTGATATAACAATTTCTACAGTTTCCATTGGAGTAACATAAATTGGCTGCTTGATGTAATTTCTGATCTGCTCTCCACTTGTATTATAAAAATCAGCCTTCTCTACGAAAATGGTATCTGATACATTTGGGTTTCTAATGCTCACTGTAACAGTTAGCGGAAGTGGTTTACTTTCATTGATACTATAGATTTCAGAATATGCTGATAAGTAAGTTGTGCCACCAGGTAAATTTTGAAGACCATTATTTGTTACAATTCTCTCTTTCCAGTCGTTTTTTGGAAGCGGTACTGTTTTATTACTCTCACAGGCAAAAGTTGAAAGTATTAACGCAATTATTGCTAGTTTTTTCATTTGGCTATCAGTATTGATTTAAAGTAGTTTAAGTAAAGAAGTTGTTTCACACTCAGAATTGAGTTTGATATGATAGTAAGACAAATTATTTCCAGTTTCCATTTGATCTGTACTATCCCAATCGTAATCTCTTTCATCAGAAGATACAATATTCAACTCGTAATGACTTTTCTTTGGGGAATCAACTTGTAATGCTGACAAGATTTTGTATTCGTCAAATTGCTTCAGGCTTGCTTTCATGCAGTCTGGAATTTGATCTTTTTTCATATCGAAAATTGTATGTAACCATTTTCCGTTTATTCGAAAAGTGGCCACTGCTTGCATTTCGTCTTTCTCAAAATTGGCCACAAAGTTTCCATCCACCATTGCTGACCATTCTACATTCTTGATCTTTGGATATTTCTTAATAAATGTAATTTTCACCGAATTTGGAACCCTTGGAGGCACCCTATCCATACCGATATTGGCCAGTAATACAACTAACATGATGAAACTTGTTAGTCTGGATATTATCTTGGAATTAGTTTCTTTCATTTCTTTAGGATTTAGTTTCTTTTGATTGATTTACCAGCAATACAGGTTTTTGGATTGCAAGGTTATTGGGGTATGAGTAATGTTGACCTTCATCAGTTTCTATTTTTAAATAGAATAGCGTGATATCGACTACTTTCCCTTCTACAGAATTGTCTCCATCAATTATCTTAATTCTCTCACCAATTCTATGTGGAAAAAAGAAAAATAAAATAACCGATGCGGTCAAGTTGCTGAGAATAGACCATGTTGCAAATAACCCCACACCAACTACTGTGAATATTGATGCAAAATAAATGGAAAGCCCCTTGAACGAAATCTCCCACACCATCCCAATTAGTGTGATGAATAGTAGAGAGGTAGCAAGACTAATTAGTTTTCTGACGTAGAGCTCACGTGACTTGGCTATGGAATTTAAAATAGAATGTCTTCTAATAATTCTTAATGCAGCCGCTCTTGCCAACAGAAATATGAATATCAATCCCAATGTCAAGAGATATTGGATTATATGGTCTTCAAAGTGAGTAATTGTTTGGTCGAAATATTTCATTCCTGATAGCTAATTAAGATAGTTTATTAGTTGTTCCTAAATGTAAAATGGCATCTCCCTGATGCAGAATTGGATTATTGTTGATGGCCAGAACATATGCATTTTTTGGTGACTTAATTGGTGTAGTAAAATCTCCGAAAGGATCTGTCAAATGACCTAAGATTTGATTTTTGCTGACCTTATCACCAGACTCAACCATCTTCTGAAAAAGACCGGAAACTTTTGCTCTTACCCAGCTTGACTTCTCAATTGAAATGGTCGGTTGACCGATGGGAACAGTTGCGTCATTTCTCATTCCTAAGAAATTCATAAGTCGTATTGTTCCATCAATTCCTTCCTGAATTGCATACTCATCAAATCTAGATGATTCACCTCCTTCGTATACAAGAATGTTCTTTTTCAGTTTTGCCGCTATTTTTCTCATCGATTTTGGTCGGTAAGCGGAGTGCATTGAAAAGGGAGCTTGAAATGCATTTGCAAGCTCCACATTCTTTGCGTCATTCATCATTGCTCTGGTTTGGGGGAAATTGGTTCTATCTGCCCCACCTGTATGGAAATCCACACCATAATCGATCTTTGGTAAAATCTCTTTGGTCATAAAATGAGCAACTCTGGAAGCTAAAGAACCAGTTTTACTACCTGGAAAAGATCTATTTACATCCTTTCCATCCGGAACATATCTTGAAAAATGAATGAATCCATAAATGTTGATTATTGGAATGCATATCACTGTTCCAATCAATGGTACATGAAGATTTTGATCAATAATTCTGCGAACAATCTCAATTCCATTGATCTCATCGCCATGCAAACCACCTGATAATAGTAGGGTAGGACCGTCCGCCTTGGAGCGACTTACTGTAATATTTAAATCAATAGGAGAGTGAGATGGAAGTTGGGCGATATTAACTTCAATCTTCTTTGTTTCTCCGGGATTTATCCCAATTCCGTCTATTATCATTATTATGAATTAACTCTGCGTCTTTTTGGTGCAGAGGCCTCAATAAAGTCGATTATTTTTCCTGCAATGTCTATTCCAGTGGCCTTTTCAATACCTTCCAAACCTGGTGATGAGTTTACCTCCAGCACAAGTGGACCTTTTTTGGATTGCAACATATCTACACCAGCCACTGCCAGACCCATTGCTTTTGCTGCTTTTACGGCTGCTGCTTTTTCTGCTCTGCTTAGTTTAATTAATGCGGCATTTCCACCACGGTGAAGGTTTGATCTAAACTCACCTTCCTTTCCCTGACGCTTCATTGCACCTACTACTTCTCCATTTACAATGAAGGCTCTTAAATCTGCACCACCTGCTTCTTCAATGAATTCCTGAAGGATTACTCTTGTTTTTAAACTTTCGAAAGCCTCAACAACCGACTTGGCAGCTTTATTGGTTTCAGCAAGAACTACTCCCAGACCTTGGGTACCTTCCAATAGCTTTATGACCACTGGAGCCTGTCCAATGTGCTTTAGTACTTTGTTTTCATCCTTGCTATAATTAGTAAAGGCGGTTTTAGGCATTTTAATCCCATGCTTAGATAGGATTTGCAGACTCCTTAGTTTATCTCTCGATCTGGTAATCGCAATTGAATCAACCGCGCTAAATACTTTCATCATTTCAAACTGCCTTACTACCGCAGTTCCATAAAAAGTAACTGATGCACCTATTCTTGGAATGATGGCATTGATATCTTTCAACGATTTGCCTTGATAAAAAATTGAAGGGCCTTCATCGTCCATTACAATGTCACATTTTAAATGGTCGATTATTTGCGCTTCATGACCTTTGGCTTCAATGGCTTCTTTTAACCTTCTTGTTGAATATAGATTTGGGTTTCTACTAAGTACTGCAATTTTCATTTTTGTGATTTTTCCTTGAATGAAATGTCTTTTTGTTTTACGTCTACAATAAATTTCCCTGCTAGGAATTTTCTTCCAATCAGGACCGGGTATTTCATGTTTTTTCTGTCGGTAAGTGAAAATTCAACATCGTATGATTCGTTGAAAATCACCAACTGAGACTGTATAGTAAATCTATTTTCAGACTGACCGCCTGAGTTCTTTACTATCTTTTCGTTAAATTTTTTTGAATAGAATGTTGTGCCCTCAAATTCGGGATGATGCGGATCCAGGACTTCAAATGATAAGACATCCTCTCCATCTTTTTGGATAACCTCCATTTTATGACAATGAAGCGCGCATCCATAAGCTCCTGTATCAATTTTTGCCTCAATATCTGATAATCCTAAATCCGGTAAGTCGATCATGTCCTTTCTACCTATTACTCTCATTTGTTACTCGTATTAAAACCCAAGCTTAATTAACTCATTTGCTCGTACACTTAAAACAGGTACTTTGGATTTTGATATTATTTTTTTTGCAATTGGTGAAATCCACAGATCTGACCACCTAAATCCTGGTCGGCTCATGATAATAATTAAATCGATATTGAAATTCTGGGTGTAGCTTTCAATTGCAGAATAAATGTCTTTATACAAAACATCAGACTTTACCACATTGAGCCCTTTGCTCTCTAGCATTAAGAAACATTCATTTTGTATTTTTTGTAATGCATTGAAATCATCAGTATTTGATGATGCACTAAGTAAATGCAGTTTAGCCTTAAATTGTTTCGCCAGAAATTCTGCTACAGAAAGTTTGTACGCACTACCATCAGTAGTGTCCAAAGGCACCAAAATATTTTTCAAGGCTGGATTCTCCGGAATAGATGTAAAAGTGAAAGTAGGGCAAGATGCATCCAAAGACACTTTGTAAGCAGTAGTCGAATTGAATTTTTGCTCCCAGTCAGGTGATTCTAGAACACCATGATTTCTCAGGATTATAAAATCCACCTTTTCCGCTTTCGCAAATTCCAGAATGTGTTCGTCTATGTCCTTTTTTACTCCTCTAAATTCAAGTTTGATCTTTTTGACGTTTGGATACAGATCATTCATCTCATCCAAGATTGGTCTCAGTTTTTGTTCTGCTAACGCATAAACCTGTGCCTGAAAATCTTTTTTGGAATTGTAATCTTTAGGATGAGCAAGAATCAATCCTATAATACTTCCTTCAATATTATTGGCCAACATTGATGCATACTGCAATGCTCCAAAAGATCTGGGAGTGAAATCGAGCGGGACTAAAATTTTAGGATTCTTACTCATCTACTTTTCAATTATTGGATATTGTATCCTAATGTTAAAACAGGTCTGAAACTGTGGTCTGTTAAATCTTCAGCAAGTGAACCACCACTGATCACTCTTCGGAATCCACTTTTTTCATGAATGCCGATTGCAATTAGATCTGCCTTCTTCTGATCAGCGAAATGTAAAATTCCATACTCCTCATCCTCATGACTGTAGGATGTTAATGTATAATTATTTAGAATGTACTTATCAGCCAGCTTTTGAAGTTGTGGCATTGTATTAACATCATCTGCGAAGTTTTTTCTTGTGTTGATTCTTACAATGTGAATGTTGGAATCAAATATGTCCTGGAATCTCATCAACAGATTGACCATTGGTTTATGGTCTTCTTTGAGATCTGTTGCATATACTATATTTCTAAAATCATTTTCCTGAGTGTCCTCATTTACAGCAATGACCGGATAATTGGAAGACCTGATGATTTTGTCGGTCAGTGATCCTACAAAGAACTCTGCTGCATCAGATGAGCCCTTAGCTCCCATAACAAGAATATCTGCATCTTTTGATTTTGCATAGTTATTAATCTCAGTATATGGATTACCAACTACCACTTTACCTAATATTTTGATACTGCCTCTCTCATGTTCAATTTTGATCATGCCAAGTTTTTCTTCTACCATTTCGATTAACTGGACCATATAGAAGTCATCCAGATTATCGTGATTAAATTCTCCTGTACTGTTATATACTGAAGTAACAGGCTCTACCACATGTAAAAGATGAATGTTACCTTTTGTTTTTTGGGCTATTCTCTTTGCTATTTCAAGTGCATTAAGTGACTTTTTTGAGAAGTCAGTTGGTACAATGATGTTTTTCATGTTTTTCGAATTATACACTTTGGACGAGGCGTCTCAAAGAGGTCACATTAAAAATTTGGTCAACTTTAAATTCCTCTCGCTATATTAGATGTGACTAATAGATAACATCCTATGGCGAATGATAATTTGATTCTTAAAGGACTCAAAAGTCTTGATAGTTTAACCTTTAATCTTTACTCAAGTGAGAAGTCTGAGGCGAAAGCTAATGCAAGACTTACTTTCATCGGCGAACAGAAAATTGATGATGTTCAAAGCCAGCTATATACTTATAGTAAAGAAGAGTATTCTATCTCAAAGGAGCTTGAAGACTATAGAAATCTTGACAGCAAAGCAGATAACAATTATTGGCTTAACTATCATGGAATACACGATGTAACTTTAATTGAGAGCCTTGGAAAGAAACTAAATCTGGATCGATTAACCATAAGACAAATTCTGGATACCACTCAGAGGCCAAAAGTTGAGGATTTTGATGGATACCTATTTTTTAGTGTGAAATCAATCAATAAAAAGGACGAAGGAGAGCTTAATGTTGAACAGCTGTCATTTGTACTGGGCAACAATTATGTGTTGAGTTTTCAAGAGCAATTGGGAGATCATTTTGAAGGGATTAGAGCAAAGATTAGTGAGAACATTGGATTTGTAAGGAAAAGAAAAAGTGACTATCTCTTAACTCAATTGATAGATGCCATTCTTGATAACTATTTTGAAACACTTGACCAGATCAATCATGAAATCACTGAGCTTGAAAAAGAAACTTTTAAGGATCCAAATAGCTCCACACTTTTGAAGATAGAAGGCTACAAAAGATCTGGGTTATTACTCAAAAAGTCTTTAGGACCATTTAAGGAAGCATTACTCAATATCCTTAATGAAAGAACAACATTAATTAGAGATGAGAACCTTAAGTTCTTCAAGGATTTGACAAACTCAGCAACGGCTGCTTTAGAAGAGGTAGAAGGAACTCTTCGTACATTGGAGGGACTAACCAATATTTACTTCGCTTCTCTTAGTCAGAAGATGAATGAAACAATGAAAGTTCTGACAACAGTAGCCACTATTTTCATTCCACTAACATTCATTGCTGGTATATACGGAATGAACTTTGAGTTTATGCCAGAACTGAAATATCGTTATGGTTACTTTATTACATGGGGTGTAATGGTAATCATCACAATTGCTATGCTGATATACTTCAAACGAAAACGGTGGATGTAGTTTAATTTTTTACTTCATTCACAATTTCCGAATCAGATACCAAACGTTCGTTGGTTTTGCCTTTCTCGGGGTAATCAAGTTTTGACAATATATATCGCATACCTTCAAGTCTTGCTTGCTCTTTGTTGTTACCTTTTAATGTTATCCATGGTGCACCTTCCCAGCTGGTCTTATCAAACATCAGGTTTTTGAAACGTGTGTAATCATCCCATTTCTGTTGAGCCTGGATATCTACTGTACTTAACTTCCATTGTTTCAAGGGATCTGTTACTCGTTCTTCCAGTCTTCTTTTTTGCTCATCTACATCTATAGAGAACCACAGCTTAAAAAGATGGATTCCATCTCCAACCAGCATCTTTTCTACCAATAAAACATCATTCATAAATGTATCATATTGGTCATCACTGCAAAAGCCCATCACCGGTTCTACTACAGCTCGGTTGTACCAACTTCTGTCAAAGAATACTATTTCTCCTCTGTTGGGTAATTCCTGTATATATCTCTGGAAGTACCATTGTCCTCTTTCGATATCGGAAGGCTTGTTTAATGCAACAATTCTGTAACCCCTTGGATTCAAATATCTTACAAATCGCATGATTGCACCTCCTTTACCGGCGGTATCTCTTCCTTCAAAAAGAATGGCCACTCTTTGACCAGTCTCCTGAACCCACCTTTGCATGGCAATCATTTCGATTTGCAGGTTCTTATATTCTTCTGATTGTTCAATACTGTAAAGTGTCATAATACGAAATTTAATACAATTGAGACCTTCAAATGGTTTTTAGGTCACACACATTTTTTTGATGTGACCAATTCAATAAGTCTGCGTCTCATCTCATATTATCATAAAAAATGAAAAGAATTGCCTGGAGCATAGCATTACTAGGTTTGATTGCATGCTCATGCGCAACAACAGTTGAGCCGGATAAGCACCATGAAATTATAATGGACATAAGAACGTCTTATCCCGAAAGTACAGACCTGAAGGTTAAAGTGGATGGGAGTGAAGTAAGCGTTCATTTCAAAATTGATGACAATAAGTATGAAGCGCTATACAGAAACAAAGAATGGCAGCATACCATGAGACATATGTCGGTGTTTGATCTGTCATTTGAACTTACAGATTTGTTGGCCACTCAATACGGTGATGCTCATACCACAAAAGTAATTGAGAAAGAAAACCGTAATGGCGTCTTTTATTACTTTGAGATGGAAGATGAATCCAGAGTATACGAGCTTGTCCTGGACGAGGAGGGAATTGAGATAGAAGATCCAGAATTGTTTTTTGAAGACTAATATTCAGAGAACCTGTAATTCAGGTTCTCTCGACTTATGCACTTTCGAATATGTTAACACTATTTCTAATCGCATTATTCTGGAGACCTCTCAATAGGTTTCTCAGCAATTTAAAGTTGAGAAAGAATAAGACTCAAAGACATTTCTAGTCTCGTCTCTCTTCATTATTCAATAATCGGTTCGATCCTTAATTCAGATTTTGGGATCAGTACTTTAATTTGGTTTAGAGATTGTGCCAGCTCAAGAAGAACTGCTGATTCTTTTCCTATTTTTTGCTTATCAGAGGTAAGCAGAATTACTTGTTTTTGAGCATCTAATACCTGAGTGAGAGACTTAGAGATAGTCTTAGCAAGTTTTTTAGTAGCGATCAATTTTTGAAAATAGTTAATAAAATGCCGATTGTATTTATAGTAATGATCGGTAGAATTCTTTATGGTTTCATCTTTTGTGAATAGAATTTCAAAGTCCTGTTTCACAGAGTTGTCAACTCGTTCCAACTCCCGAACCATATGTTGATCAACATATTTTTTGACATTCCTAATGCTTTTTTCAAACTGGAGCTGGTTTGATCTGATATGACTCAGAATTTTCCGCTTCTTGACATTTGTTACTTCAATTGTCTGATCTGGTAATACCTTAGAAAGAATAGATCCTAGCCCGAAGAATCCTCCAATATATGTGGAAGTGCCTTTTAATGCTTTATATATATTAAAGCCATTCGGAATTAGAACATAGTAGTTTTTGATGTATTGTTCCAGGAATTCAACATCCCTGGCGGTACTATCTGGAAAAACCATTCCTTCTTCAAAGTGATCTACTGCAGTAATTAATGATTTAACCCTTAAGGAATCAGAAGTCTCCAATGAGCTTTTCAGATTGTCAGATTCAAGAGTGAAGGTGGCTACTCTCTCATTTAATTGCTTCACGGCATTTGGGTAGTCTGTCAAACTCCCAAAGTAGTTATTGACAAGATTGGTCTGACTTCTCTTTAGAGGACTGCATCCCACACCCACAATCATTAAAATTGATAAAAAACCCAAATGAAAATGCTTCATAGAATGAAAGTACGCTTTTTCTGAATGCCTACAAATTAATTGTGACTGAAAGTAGTTAGCTCGTCTAAAAAGGAAAAAAAAGCTACTGTCATGAATAAAATCATTTTTGCTGGTGTAATAGTACTTTTATTATTCACAGATGTATTTGGTCAGTCAGGAATTTCCGATAAGGAAGTTCCTCAAAAGATTAAGAAAGCTTTTAATACCAAATATCCCGATGCTGTTGAACCAATCTGGTATCCATATCCAAATATTAGAAATAGTAATAACCAACAGAAGGTTACGCCAATATTTTATCCTATTGGCTGGAGGGGTGATTCACCTGATTATTATGAAGTGAGATTTAAAAGTGAGAATAATTATTTACGAGTGGTCTATAATTTGAGTGGTATTGCTCAAATTATTTCACGAAGACTTGATAAAAGTGAGATTCCTTCAGAGGTGAATGTTCAGCTAAAGGATAAAGGATATGCTGATTGGAAAGTTGTTGCACTGGAAAAAATTACGAAACGGGGAGAAAGTGGTAAGTATTTCAAAATATGGTTGAAATCTGAAGGAAAGAAGAGAATCTTATATTTTGATGAGTCTTTTAAATTGGTAAATACCCTGAAGTTTGATAATGATTTGAATTTTGTAGTGAATGAGAACGCTAGATTTAAAACTGCACCTAAGTCGGTTCGACAGAAGTCAATTTCATCTGCAGAAGTTCCCGAGAAGATTAAAACTAAGTTTACTGCGAAGTTTAAGGATATAGAAATCATTGAATGGTATTCAAATCAAACTTACTATGATCCTTTTGCTGCAAGTGGTGATCCTGCTTTTTACAATATTTCTGCACCTGCCTACTATCAAATAATATTCACCCAGAAAGGTAAGAAGTATATCGCTACCTATGGAGTAGATGGAGTATTACAGGAATTGGGTGAGATTATTGGCATTAAAAAACTCCCGCAAGGAATTAAAGACGCCATGAAAAAGAACTACCCAAACTGGACCCTGGCAAAAGTATTTGATAAAGTGGAAGTCGAGGAAGGTTCTTTTCTATATAAGGTTTATGGAATCAATAATAATCAAATGGACATGTTGATTATGGATGAGGGTGGTGAGGTCTATAATTTTTAGTAGCTACTTCAATGAACGATATGTTGGAATTACTCATAGTAGGTATAGTTCTCTTAATTGCTTTCCTGGTGTGGTCCAAAACCGATTTTTCAGATAGACAGAATGGCCCTCGTGATGGTGAAGTTAATGATAGTAATTCTGGTAATTGAGTAGGTGATATTGATTCTCTCAAGGGGGAATCTTAGGTCGTGATATTGGCAAAGTCTAAAAAAATCAAAAAAAAATGAAGTTTACGAAATCCAATTTGTCAAGTCACTTCGTAAGTCTTATCAAATAATAAAAAAACAAACATGCAGAGTTCAAATACTGACACACTATCTCTAAATAATACACAAACTTTAAAATGGCCGGAAGTATATAGTCTGGCCGCACTTAATGCAGCTGTGGTGATTAGTTGGATTGCTTACCACGAGTATCAACCAACTTTAATTCAAAAATTTGATTTTCACTCTTTGGCGGAGTTCCTGGTCGGAGCTAAAGCTATTATTTTAATTATCATACCAATTTTCGCCGGATATCTGGCGGATAGGATGATGAATAAGAATGGTAAGTATTTCATTATTTACACAGTAGGAATTGGGGCGACAGCAATGATTTTTATGACAGTGGCGACAATTATTGCTGCAGGACCTCTCAGCGCAATTAAGCCAGCTCTTCCGATTATGATTGTGCTGTGGTTAATAGCAATGAACCTCTTTATCAGCCCTGCCAATTCAATGATCGAGGCTTTTGCACCAGCTCAGCAATTACCAAAAGTAATGGGAGTACTTTTTCTGGTAACAGAATTAATCTATTCACTTGAACCACTGGTGGTTGAACTAGTTCATTTCTTTGGAGAGACATTAACTTTCGTAGTAGGAGGGGTACTAATAAGTGGAACCGGATTCATTTTTCATAAAGTCTCTTCTGATGAAGTAATTCAGAGGAAAAAGGAGCAGTCGGAGCATAAATCTGATAAACTGCTGCTTCCGGCTGTTGTGGCAATTATTCTTGTTGGAATGGAACTTGGAATCGGAAAAGCATTCTTGACGGAATTTGTTCCAAGTCACTTTAATGATCAATTTGCGGAATTAAAGGGATATGCCGAATATATCTCGTTTGGATTGTTAGGCTTATCAGCAATTATCGCCTTTGTGATAAGTAGATATTCACAAAACATGAATATTACCAAAACCATCATAGTCAGCTTTATCACATTGGTTGTAGCAGCGTTGATTTTACTTTTTGTTTCCAACTATATAGTTGCTGTAGCTGCTGCATTTGTAATTGCGGTTACTTTCAGTTTTGTGAATATTAGTGGATTGCCTTATGTATTTAAGAACATTCCATCAAAATACATTACCTATGGTGTAGGATTGTTTATTGGTGCCTCGGAAATTTTTACTGGGATTTTTGAGTATTATTTTCACTAAAACTAGAATTAGAGAAGTGGAGTCTGGGTTCCACTTCTCTAATTTTTGATCGAATATCCATCTGTTGTAAACCCAACTCCCTGTTGTCCATTAGTAGAGATCATTACAGCTTGAATTAACGGGTTTATATTTTTCTCAGCTGACCAGATTACTATAAAATTTGCACCACTACCACCTCTGTCATCATCCTCATCAATGACATAATCTATACTCGACATGGGATTAAGGTATATTGGCTCCTCAATAAATTCATTCATTAGTTTTCCGGATGTATCGTAGTAATCGATTTGATTTACCAATAAGGTATCAGTGAAACTAGTGTTTCGGATGCTCAATGTAGCAGTCAGAAGGAACCTGGTGTCTTTTGTTTTGCTGTAAACGTTTGAGTAAATAGGTACATAAACCGTATCCCTGTAATTGACATCCACACCATTCAGGTCTGCAGCAAGATTGTTCTCTTTGGTTTCTTGAAAGTTCGAGTCGGAATTGGGATTGGACTCAATGCAACCTGATAAACAGATAATAATAACTAATGCTGTCAGGAATTCTGATTGGAAGCTTTTCATATTGCAACAAGATACTCAGAATTAAATAGCTTTAATTATTCTGAAAATGAAATTTAAATACCGTCCCCACACCTAATTCACTTTCTATTTCTAACTCACCGTCATTCTTCTTCAACAATTCCTGGCAGAACATCAAACCGAGCCCGGTTCCTTTTTCTCCAGCCGTTCCTACGGAACTATCAACCGTTCCCCCACTGGTGATTTCTTTGATTTTATCTGGTTCAATTCCTATGCCGGAATCCTTAATTGCGATACAAAAGCGATCATTATCCTGCTCACATTTAATGTGAATTAATCCTTGAGCCGGAGTAAATTTTACAGCATTGTTAATCAGGTTTCTCAGAATAATTGTCAGGTGATCTTTATCAAAGTATACGCTGCTGGACTTCAGTTCCTTAGAAATGCTTATCTGCTTATTATCAATTGGCACCTGAAAAGATTGAATAATTTCATCCATCTGAGGTTCCAGGTCAAACTTTTCTTTTCGGGCATTTATTCCATCCAATTGATGTACGGACCATTCCAGCAATTCATTTACAGTTTGATTTAATGGGGTGAACTTGGCTCTTAGCAGTTTTGTGTACTCTTTTAGAGTTTGTTTGTCGATCAGGTCATCTTCAAGCGAATTCAACAGGATCTCAAAATTGCTAAATGGGCTCTTAAGGTCATGAGCAACAATGTTAAATAGTTTATTTTTGGAATTATTGGCTTGCCTTAGTTCTTCAACAAGTTCCTCCATTTTGGTTATGTCGTATAATGTTACTGTAACATATTTAACATCACCATTTTTATCAAAAACAGGAACATACTTACCATCCGCAACAATCTCCCGCCCATCAAACATTGGAGTTTTTGTATGAAACTCAACTGTCTCACCAGCCAGTGCTCTATCCAGGAGAGGTTGATATTTTGGAATGTTTTCTTCTGGGATAATTTCAGCCATGGTTTTGCCGATAATGTCTTTTCTCTTCAGCTTAAAAGCACTTTCATAAAGTACATTTACCATTGAATATTTACCTGAGCTGTCATAGATTCCTACGTAGATGGGAATGTTATCAATTAAGGTATACAATAGGCTTTCTCCATCTTTTACAGTGGAAATAGAATTAAGGTAGATAGACTTAAATATCCGAAGAAGTGAATAAATCAAAATCAGCAATACTCCTGTATTAATGGCTATTAGAGCGATCGATTGATCTGCTGAATAACCATTAAACTCCATTCTTACAGATTTCAAATAGAGCAATAAAACACCGCAAATCAATGATTGGGCCCTTTGCACCCATCCATCAAGCATGAAAATTGAAATGATGAATAAAGCAAGAATTATATTCTCGGTCCCACTAAATCTACCATTATTGTATGCTTGAAATGTCAATACCCAGATTGAAATTATTGCAACATTTAAATAGTAGATGTTTGATAAGGAATAATACCTTTTATGTAAGAACCAATAAGTTGGGAGAAAACTAATTATCACTGCTAGCAGAATAGGAATAACACTGTAAAGGCCAACAACCAAATTAGTAATAATAAATAGTAGGCAACACATAACAGTGATGGCGACTATCCAATTCAGAATTAGTAACCTGGTCTTTTGGATAATGTCCAATTTGTCATGTACTCCAAAACTAAGAGATGAAAATGTTCCCCACATCTATGATTCAACTTAACCCTAAGTATTATCAAAAGATAATAAATTCAATGCTAATATTCCAATTTGTTATGGGCCTGTCATACAGCAAAGAAAAACCCGAAGTATTGCTCCGGGTTGCTGAATATCCTTGTTTTCAGGAAGATTAACTTTTCTTTTTCTTCAGTTTAGCCACAAAATCTGTGACCTTTTGGTGTCTTGGTTTGTAGGCCTCAAGGTTTGTTCTGATTGCCGATAACTTTGGATCTGCCTGAGCTTTAAAGGCTCTTAGTTCCGCTATTTTCTTCGTGCCATCAGCCACCTTTATTTGTTCTTCCTGAATATTTTTGATCAATACATTGAGTTCTTTAGACTTCTCACTCCATTTTTTAGAGTATGCATTGAGACTATCCATTTGCATTTTCAGGCTGTCTAGTTCGCCTGTAGCATTAGTCAAAAGCGTTTGAGCTTCTTTTTTCAAAGTCGCATTCTTGAATTCAGTAATTTTAGTTAACTCTTGCTGAGACTTTCTATACTTGGCCATCTGGTCTTTGAACTCCGACATGGTAGCTCTGAGATCATCTCCGGCTGGTTTCCAGTTGTCTTTCAAAACCTGGATATCTTTTTTGATTTCAGTGTAATCTTCTTTCGGAGTACATGATGTGAAAGCCACAAGCGTAACCAACGTGCAGATTAGTAAAGAGAACCGTCTATTTTTCATTTCTAATTTAATTTTTATGTTTAAGACGGTGCAGTTTTCTCAGGTCACATATTTTTAGTACATCAATTCAAAATATTCAGTGATCTCGCCAAAAGCCTTGCCATGACTTCTAATGTCGCAAAACCTTACATAGCCTTCTACTCTTTTCTTAAAGAAATCTGAGTCCAGTATCTCAACATAACCGCAGGTATTCTTACGAGAATGATATTTGAATTGAGAGGTGAGCATATTAACCTCTGCAGATCCTTTACTAAAATGATATGTTCCGGGTCCATCAAAATTATTGATGTTGATCAAAATTCGTTTTTTGTCTTCTTTGGTAATGGATTCATAGAGAAGTCTTAAGTTTTTTCCCTCATAGAATACATACCCTGAATTGCCGTTTTTAACAGGTATTTTTTCCATAGCTTAATTAAATGTTGTTGCGTAATTATTAATGATGGTTAAGTCGGTTGATTAATTACATTTATTTAGACGAAAAATATTGAGTAGGTCACTAAATTTTTGTGCCATAAAACAGAAAAGGGGCGAGAAACTCGACCCCATTTGCGGCTACAATCTAAAAACCTTTTCACCTAAATCACCAATTGATTGTACTAACACTATGACTATGAAACTTTTAGTGAGCTTTGGACGGGAACATTTAAAAAGGTCACATCTATATTGAAGAAAAATTTTATTGTGACTTTCAGGAAAATATAAGTCTCAAATAAAGTTCATTATAGACTATCGAGTAATTGAATTTTTGATTCGTAATGTTGATTCGGTTTATTCAATGAAATAATTGAAAAACATCATATATTACTTCAAAACAATAAAAAATAGTCATGTCAAAGAATTCAGGAAGTTTGGAAGAATTAACTCAAGATAAGGTAGCAATAAGCAGAAGGAAACTAGGTGGTGAAGCACCAATAGTGGTCAATGAGATTATTGACGGATGCTTGTATACCGGTATGTTTGGTACTTTGGATTCTGCCAGAATGAAAAGTGTTGTTGACCTTATTCTTACAATAACGTCTTCCTCAGAAGCAGATATGATCATCATCGACTTAAGTAATATTGATATTGTGGATTCAGTTATTGCAGGTCAGCTGATTAAAATAAACAAGACACTTCAAATCGTGGGAATGAATGTGATTTTCTGTGGAATAAAACCAATTGTCGCACAATCCATGGTAAATGCGGGTATCGATATTGGTAATGTAGAAGTGGTGAAAAACCTTAAAGTAGCACTAACTGAAGTTTACAAGAAAAGAGGTTTGAAACTCGTAGAGATTAATAAGTCTGAATAAAGAAAAGTGAAGATGTCAATAGCAGAAGAATCGGATGTGCGAAATGTGACTGAGCTAGTCTCACAAACTGCTGTAGAAATGGGTTTTAGCGAAACTGAGGCAGCAGAAGTAACATTAGCAGTGTCTGAAATTTCTCAAAATGCTATTAGATACGCAGGTGGTGGAGAAGCAACAATTTTGAGCGAGAATACAATATTGAGAGTAATAGTAAAGGACAGTGGTCCGGGGATTGAAAACCTTGAGAGAGCCATGCAAAAAGGATATTCCAGTCAGAAAACAAGCCTGGGAGTAGGTCTTGATGTTGCAATGCGCTCAGTGGATGAATTTGAAATTAAATCAAACCCTGAGGTTGGAACTGAAGTTGCGTTAGCTAAATTCCTTCCAATTCCACCTGAAAAAATTGAGTATGGTATCGTAAGTTTCGCAGATGAAAACTATGCTATCAATGGTGACGACTACTTGATAAAGGAGTATGATGGCGATAAAGTTTTAATGGCAGTTATTGATGGTACAGGAGAAGGATACCCTGCACATGCTATTTCTATTATTATCAAAGAATATTTATCAAGTCACTATCGAAAAAAACTTTCTGAACTTGCAGTCGAATGTCACAACATTCTCAAAAGGAGTGAATCTGAAAGGGGGGCTGCAGTAGCGCTTATGAAAATTGAGAATGGAGAAGCAAGTTATTTAGGTATTGGTGATACCCATGCATATATTCTCGGTGAGAGCAAAAAATACATGCACAACCATGACGGAACTATTGGACTTTATCAGCTCCCAACTCTAAGGGAAAGAAAATTTAAATTAGAAGACAATACATATCTCATCATGTGTACAGACGGGATTAGATCAAATGTTGATTTTGATGATGATACCAATGAATCTGCTCAACAACTAGCTAATTCAATTTTTAAGGAGTACCACAAGGAATATGGTGATGTGACGGTTCTGGTGGCTAAATACTTTGGAGGCTTATGATTATTAATAAAGGTTTTACAGAAACACATGACTTTCTATTATCTGTAATAGGAGGTGCACCGTATGGGATTATTGTAATTGACCTTTCTGGTAATATCACGATTGCAAATAGTCAGGCAGTGGATCATTTGGGACTTGGACAAAATGTCAATGATTTAGTAGAAATGGAAATTACTGAGGTCATTGATGACTTGGAAGACTTGAAATTAGCTATTGAAAAGTGTCTGGTTCATGGCCGTGAAAACTTTGACATGGAGGAAGTCCATCATCAGGATAAATACTTATCCTTTAGAGGAAGAAAAATATTGAACGGAATGATTATTACCATCGCTGATATCACCTCCATTAAAGAATCTGAACATGCTACATTGAATTCCCTGATGGAAGGTCAGGAGATAGAAAGGAAGCGGATTGCTCAGGAAATACATGATGGTATTGGTCCTATTTTGTCAACTGTTAAAATGAATCTTTCCAGTATTGAGCAGGGAGTGAAAGATGTTGATCAAAGTCTTGCGGAGAAATTTCGTAAGTCCTACGATATGATTGACGAAGCGGCAAACGACTTAAGATCAATTTCTCATAACCTGATGCCAAAGGTTTTATCGGATTTTGGATTGGCTGAGGCATTAGAGACATTATGTGAAAAGGTGGAAGAGACTAAGAAACTTGAGGTGCAATGGATTAATAACGGTCTGGAAGAAAGATTGGATAAGGTGACAGAATTAAGTCTTTATCGTATCTGCCAGGAGTTAATCAACAATACAATAAAATATGCAAATGCATCTCGCATCTCAATTCAACTGGTGAAGAGAGACCAAAGTATCCATTTAATTTATGAAGACGATGGAAATGGTTTTTCTCCAAACGCGCTATCTTCTGGAATTGGACTTACCAACATTGATAACAGAGCCAGAGCACTTGCAGGAGAAGCCATTATCGATTCACAACCGGGTAAGGGAATGACCGCCTTAATTGACATACCATTATAATATTGAAGTAATGAAAGATATAAATCTGATTGTAGCGGATGATCATAAGATATTTAGAGAAGGTGTAGCTGAGCTTCTGGGAAAAGAAGAAGGTCTCAAGATTGTAGCAGATGTTGATAATGGCGATGATCTGATGGATATTCTTAAAGCCAGGAAAGTAGATTTGATTCTGATGGATATCGACATGGGTGAAACCAATGGTATCGAATTGACAGCTCAAATAAAAAGTCAGTATGCTGATGTAAAGGTTCTTGCCTTGTCTATGCATGGAGAGAAAAACTACATTATGAAAATGCTTGAGGCAGGGGCTACAGGATATATTTTGAAGAATGCCGGTAAAGATGAAATGCTTTCAGCTATACGCACTGTAGCTAAAGGTGACACTTACTTCAGTAACCAGGTTTCAGCTCAAATTCTACAACACTTAACAAACCCTGGAGCATCAAAGAAGAAGCCTGAAGGTATTCCATTAACAGATAGAGAAATAGAAGTGCTTCGGCTAATAGCAGATGAATACTCGAACCCTGAAATAGCAGAGAAGCTTTTTATTAGCATAAGAACGGTTGATACTCATAGAAGGAATCTACTAGACAAGCTGGGAGTGAAGAATACTGCCGGACTGGTGAAATACGCCATTACAAAGGGATTGCTTGAGGATTGATACGTTACTTTGAAGTTAATCCTTTTCCTTTTGAGGACTCAATTCTGGAGAATAAGTTGCGGGTTACGGGTTAACGAGTTTATTTGAATAGGTTCTGACAAACTGTGACCATTTCAAAAAACTACGTCTTAATGGCATATTAATGGATTCATGAGATGAAATTATTTGCATACATATTAATTCCTGTTGTGTTAATTACAACTCATTTCTTTCAGGATACTTACGTTCCTTCACCGGTTCAGAAAACTTTTAATTCAAGATATCCCAGAATTGGGGAGCCGTCCTGGAAGAGGGTTGGTAAAGATCTTTATGTAGCCAGGTTCAATCATGAAGGTCAGGCTAAGAGTTGCTTCATCAAATCAGAAGGATCCTGGCAATATACTTACATTACATTTGACGTAGATGACCTTCCGAAATGTATTACAAATAATGTCCTTCAATCTCAATCATTTAGTCAGCCGCAAATTGTGAAAGCTGAACAATTTTACAGTGATAAAAGGATTAAAGATTGGCACATAACAGTCGAAGATTCTACTACTACAACTGACTCCATTCAAGCAGATCAACAAACCAATACTTCCAAGATGTATTTGCTGGAGTATGATTCCGAATGTGATTTCATGACTAGAAAAACGCTCTGAAGTAATCTGTTGGCACTTTTTTAGAACCATCTACGAGAATTACCTAGTGCCATTTTAAGAGATTTACATAGCCTCTACTGTCTTTAATTGATTTTAAAATATCGGCTTTTTAGCTCTTATAATTGGCTATAATCCGCCGCAACTTAGCATCATCAAAACAACACTAAAAGACAACAAGATGAATGCTTTAAATCTTAAAAAAATCGATGATAACCAATTGGTAAACTTATACCAGCAGGGATCAAAAAATGCAATGGGGGAGCTTTACAGCAGATACTATTCTTTGGTATTCGCTAAGTGTCTCTCATTTTCCAAAAATGTAGATGATGCAGAAGACCTGGCTCAGGACGTGATGATCAGAGTGATGGATAAACTGGATTCTTTCAAAGGAGAGAGTAAATTCTCAACCTGGTTGTATGCAATCACTTACAACTACTGCACTGATAACTTTAGAAAAACCAAGAAAAAAGTGAGCCAACCTCTAGAGGTGACTTATGATCTGGTAGACAATAGCCAGGACGTTCAGGAGGAGCAAACTAAATTGGACTCAAAAGAGACTAGCGCTACTGTGGCTCTAAACAGCCTTCCAGTTGCTGATAAAGAATTGCTTACAATGAAATACACATTGAACAAATCAATTGAAGAATTACAACAGCACTATTCACTTTCAGCAAGTGCAGTAAAGATGAGATTGATGAGAGCAAGAATGAAAGCTACAGAGGAGTACAAAAATTGTTTACTTAAACCTGCTGCTTAATTACCAAGATGGAGCTGTACTTATTGATTTTCACGGCATTGTTTTCTGTTGTCAACCCTTTAGGAGCAATGCCAATATACGTAACGTTAACGGAAGGTATCACAGCAATTGAACAGCGCAAAAATGTTCTGAAGATAAGCCTTTATATTATCGCGATTCTGTTGACCTTTTATTTCGCAGGAAACCTGATACTGGCGTTTTTTGGGATTGAGTTAACACATATAAAAATTGCAGGGGGTATTATGATTTGTATTTCTGCAATGAGTCTGCTGGGCAAAGAAGCATTCAAAGGAAAACCAATGGCAGATGAAGTGCAGGAAGAAAGCATGCATAAAAATGATATTACATTCACTCCAATGGCCATGCCTATGTTATCCGGACCCGGCTCAATTGCCTTGGTCATTGGATTACGCCAGACAGTGGACGGCACGGGGTTTATGGGATTATTATCACTCGTTTTGGCGGTTGTATCGGTAGCGGTTATTACCGGAGTAATTCTGTTATTCTCAGATCGAATTAACAAATTCCTTGGTAAATCCGGAATGGCGGCACTGTCAAGAATGACCGGTTTTATCATCCTTTCAATTGGTATCAGTATGATTTTAAATGGGCTTGTGCCTGTATTCAAATAGTTAGAATGAAATTATTAAAAAGCATAATCATAGCATTGGCTCTTAGCTCACTAATCTCATGCGTTCCAGAAGGACTGATGAGAACCTGGCAAAGTGATCAACAATTAGACAAAAAGTTCAATAACCTGATGGTAATCGGACTTGTTAATAATCCTGCTATTAGAGGTCAGGTTGAAGATGAGGTTGTCTATGCAGCCAGTAGAATCAGCCTGGGAGCTACAAATGGTATGTCTATGTTTCCTCCGGAACTTGGTAAACCATTTGATGATATAGAACGAGTGAAAGCACGATTGAGGGAAAAACAATTTGATGGAGTCATGACAATTACTCTTGTCGACTATCAGGAAGAACGTTATATCTCACCAAGTGTTGAATATGCGCCTTTAGTGTTTTACGATCGATTTGGAAGATATTACTACAGGACTTACGATCTGGTTTACAGGGAGGGTTATTTCAAAAGAGCTACAAAGTACTTTATTGAAACCAACCTATATGAGTTAGGGGAGGGTAAATTGATTTGGTCTGGAAGGTCCAGAGTATTTGAACCTTCAGAATTAGATACTTATCTAAACTATTACGCCAGAGGCCTGTTTAAGGAGCTGAAATTGGATGGTGTTATTTGACAAGTGTTGATTAAATTAATGGATATAAGGGCTAATAAGCTTACCGATATAAAGAATTAATGATAGTAGAAGAACCAACTGAAAAGATTCTAAAACCCAATCTGGAACACAACTCTCAGGATGGAATTTTTATTTTGATAAAACAACTGTTTGAGCAGCATTACCTCGATCAGATGTTTTCCAGGATTGATGAGTTTGGTGTAGTCTTTTCGGAACTGGAGAGGAGGAGTCAATTTTATTTAGATTTGGAGACCCCAACAAAGGAGGAAGCTACAAACCTGAATGTAGACCTACTTTCAATCATTGAAAAAATTAATCACAAACCAGAGGAAGCTTCCTTTGATTCTAAATATTCTGATTTGGTCAGGTTGCTCGGTGAAACGATTAAGATGCAATCGCAAACTGTCACTCAGGAGCAATCCAGAAATCGCTTCTATCGCCAGGAAGGTGAAGGTTTATTTCTTGGACTCTCCAAGTTTTGGAAGCGCTTTTTCTATCAGTTATCGACTCTTCCTAAAAGGTTCCTAAACGTATTCAGAAAGAACAAAAGAGAGATCTCTTATTGGGGGCATGATATTCCATTTCAGGGTTTGTTGGAATACCATTTTAAGATTAGTTTATTGAAGAGGTTTGAGCTTTTGAGTGCGCTATACTCTAAAGGAATCTCCTCTATCTTAATTTCAATCAAAAGCTGGGAGGAGCACGCCATAAACAATCCTCTTAGCGATCCTTCAACAAAACTTGGTTTCCCGGATTATAAAGGTTCTATTGATAACCTAAAAGAAAGTCTTCAAAATTCGTTTGACGCAATATTTGATTCCAGTATAAAAGAATTTCAAAAGAATCATGAAATAGTTGGAACAATTGAATTGTCCTCAAAAAGATTTAGTTCCAGCCAATTATCAGCAAGAGAGGAGAAGCATAATCAACAATGGTCATCTCATCATTTAAAATGGCAGAACACACTATTCGCCTTTACGGAGGAATGGAGATCAGATCTGCAGCTGTTTGTATTGGCTAATCATGCTTTGCAGCAAATAGCAGATTTTCAGGGATTACAGGAAGATCGGGTTAAGCAAAATATTGAGCCTGTAGTAGAAGGGCTTAGAAATCTGATAGTTACTGGTAACAGTGAGATCGATTCTTTAACGGATAATGCCGTTAGTGGCCTAACTAAGATCAATTATCAGTTGTCCAAAAAAATGGATGGAGAACTAATGCCAAAACTGAATGAAAGCATCTTAGGGCTAAACATACCAAACCTCATCGATAGAATTCAGGATGCAATTGAGAAGCAGGTAGAGAAGTACTCCGGATCAAGAGTGATTGTAAAGGATGAAGCTTTTGACAGACCAATGAAATCAGAAGAGTTGAAATGGATTTCTAGTTATGAAATCATTTCATTCGAATTATTGGCAGAGTTGAGAAAGGCCTTTCGAATTACCAAGAGTTCAGCGTTAAATTCCATTAATGAGACCTTCATGGCATTTGAAGATCTTGATCACATTGTGTCTTTCAGTTTCAATTCCGCAATTACCGCTTTGAAAGAAGATGAATGCACACATGAGGAGGCACTTGCAACTGCCAGGGAAGGTCTGGTCAGGATTGAGAATCGATTGGTTGATCTAGAAAATGAGATTGGAAAAATAATTGCAAAAACCGAAGAGGAGCTCCAAAATAGTTTGCAGCAATTTTCAAGTGGGCTAATGGCATTATCGATAAATGAAAACCTCTCAGATCTTCAATTAAGAATTACTACTGCCAAGGCCTCAAGGCAAGCTACTCAAATGAGCTTAAAAATATTTGAGCGCATTCAAAATGGGGTCAGTTGGATCTTAAGCAAATCGAAAGAAAAGGTAAATAATCTCACTTCTTCATTTAATCTTTGGAGAAGTAAATACATGTTGGTTGCACCAAACAAGGAGGCTTCAAGAGACGTTTCAAATTTCCTTCTTGAGGCACAACAAACTATTGAAAAACTTCCATTGGTTTACAGAAGGTTATTTAAAATTGAAGCTCTCAAGGATCAGGAATTTTTTGTTGGTAGAGAAAAGGAATTAGAACTGATCAGTGAAGCCTATAACAACTGGTCATTAGGCAGGTTTGCAGCAACTGCAGTACAAGGTGAGCAATGGAGTGGGCTCACCAGCTTTGTTAACATGGTGACCAGCAAAGTGAAATTTAACTGTCAGATCACCAGAATAAGTCCGGTACAGAACATCTCCAAAGCGGAAGAGCTGCTTAATCTATTTCAAACTACATTGGAGAAACCCGAATTAAAGGATTTAAGAGAAACTGAAGAATACCTAAACGAAAGCCCTAAACGCGTCATTATCATTGAGGATCTGCAGAACCTGTTTATCCGATCTGTGGATGGATTTGCATTGTTGAAGAGTCTATTTGAAATGATCAACAACACACAAAAGCAAGTGTTTTGGATGGTTACCGTCAATGTTTATGCGTGGGATTATCTTTCAAAGACCGTCCAGATAAAAGACTATTTCAGTTACCAGGTGAATTTGAAGGAATTTGGTGAAGAACAAATTGTTGACATCATTCTCAAAAGAAATAGAATTAGCGGATTCAGTATCCGATTTGTTGCTGATGAATCGAAACTACTGGAAAAGAAATTCAATAAGATGGATGACATGCAACAGCAGGAGTGGTTGCGAAAAGAATTCTTTTCCTCCATGAATAGCTTTGCAAAAAGCAATGTCAGCATGGCCTTGCTCTTCTGGTTGATGTCTACAAGAGATGTAGATCAAAACACAATCACAATAAACACTTTTAAGAAGCCAGATCTTAGTTTTTTAGCAACACTATCAGCAGAGAAAGTATTTGTTCTTCAAACTTTGGTCTTGCATGATGGCCTGACTCTGAGTCAATTGGCAGATTCAATTAATATCTCACAAGCTCAGGCAAATATGTTATTAATAGCATTAATGGAAGATGGAATATTAAACAAAAAGAAAAAGGTTTTTCTAGTGAATCCAATAGTTTATCGTGCAGTTATCAATTTACTTAAATCCAAAAACCTGATTCATTAATGAGAGCTTTGATCATACTTTTTTCAATTACCCTGTTCTCAGCTAATGTATTTGCTCAGGTTGATTCTTTAACTGATACAATCAATATTGTTTCGGATAGTCTGACTACAGTTGAGGTTAAGGATACTGTCAGTACAGCTGAAAAAGCTAACAGTAACAGAGTAAAAGAAATCCTCGAAACCACAGAGGTTCCTGAAATCACTAATGTCATCTCTGTATCCAAGATAATTTGGTCCTTGATATTTCTAGGTTTGGGCTACCTGATTATCCGTGCACTTACCAGAATGTTGGAGTTCTTTGCTGAAAAAAGTACACAATACAGAATCACATTCAAGAGCTTTATTCCAATCATTAAGATTCTGGGTTGGATAGGAGTGGTGTTGATTATTTTATTAAGCATCCTCAAACCACCGGCGGCTACTGTGTTGGCGTTTTCTGCATCCATTGGTGTGGCAGTAGGTTTCGCTTCACAGGACATTTTGAAGAACATTTTTGGTGGTATCATGATATTATTTGATAGACCATTTCAGTCGGGGGATAAGATTGATGTTGGTGGGTATTATGGCGAGGTTGTAGAAATTGGTCTGAGATCAACAAGGATTGTTACTCCGGATGATAACCTGGTTTCTATTCCAAACAGTGAGATCATGAATAGTTCGGTTTCTAATGCAAACGCAGGTGAATCCAATTGCCAGGTAGTGGCTGAGATCTATTTGCCAATTGATGCTGATACCATGAAAGCCCGAAATATCGGAATGCAAGCCGCACAAGTATCTAAATATGTGTATCTGAACAAGCCGATTTCAGTGGTATTCGCCAATGAGTTCAAGGACCGTCAATCTGTCTATAAGATGAAAATTAAGGCGTACGTTTTGGATATAAGGGATGAATTCAAATTTAAAAGTGAAATGACAGAAGTGGCTATCAGGGAGTTATTGGAGGCTGGAGTGATTAAAGAACATTTTTAGGCGAAATGTAAAAAAGCCTGATCAAATGAGCATCTGATCAGGCCTGATTCATTTCACAGAATTTTACTTACTACCTATTTGGTAGCGTCTTTGACATCTTTCCGGATGTCTTGTACCGCTTGATCGATATCATTGGAGATTTTCTGAGCTTCTTTTTCAATATCTTCCCATGTATCCTCAGTTGTGTCTCCGAGTTTATCAATTTCTTCTTTAAGCTTTACTTTCTGTAATTTGAGGTCGGCAATTACCTTTTCAGCATTTGCTTCGGCTTTTTCGCCTTCCACCTTTATTTCCTCACTAATCTCTTCAATTGTGTTGTTAAGTTTGTCTTCTTGTTCTTTAAGTATACTAATCATTTCGTTTTTTTCTTTTTCAAAATTTGACTTCTGTTCTTTAGTGGTATTTCCACACGCAGTTACAAATGTTGCCAACAGGCATATTGATATAGTCTTGATATAATTCATATTTAAAATGTTTGGTTTATGCCACATGAACTGAAATAACCGAGCCAAACTGAAAAAAGCTCTTATTGGGAACTATAACCTCAGATATGGACACTTACATGTCCATTGTTACCCACAAAGTGTAGAATCCTTTCTACAAAAAGGATAAATGAAATAAGGGTTATTGAAACTCGGTACCTAACAAAATACCATTCGACTTGTTGACTAGTAGAACTAAAACTAATCCTATCACCATGGAAAACCTATATAGATTCGTCTACACCTCTGGTAGAACGATGGAGTGCAATGAAGAAGAAATTGAAAAAATTCTTACCAGCGCAAGAAGAAACAATCCTGCCTTGGGACTCACTGGACTGCTAATTCACACCAATAATCGATTCTTACAAATCCTTGAAGGAGAAAAAAGTAAAATAGAATCTCTTTACGCTAAAATACTTGAGGATAATAGGCATGTCCGGGCTACCCAAAGGTTTATGGAACCTGTAACTGAGAGGTTGTTCGGAGACTGGAGTATGGGATACAAGAACATGGACAGTTTCAAATCGTATGGAGATGTCACAGGGAGTGACAAAAACTTAATCGATGATCTTCGTGAAGGCAAATTTGAAAAACTAGACCCTGAGGATATCAGAATCATCAAGGCATTTATGAAGGTTGGATAACCCAAGAATAGAGCTTGCTAAAAATCGATCAGAGTCTCTAATATACCCATAAAAGGATTTTATCCTAACCTAAGAGTACTCTGATCGAAATGAGGAGTTTCAGGATTTACACGTAAGCAGGAGTTAACATCATCCAGCTATTAGCTTCATCGACGCTTTTAAATTTCTTTGTCTTCATATTCGGAATTATCAGGGTAATTGCTGCCGAGATCATTTTACTGAAAATTGCTCCGATAGAAGTTTGGGCTTCAATCATAGCCATTTGGGTAACTTTGGAAGAAAGCCTTTTCGCTCTGTTTTTTAATAGATCGTTTTTTATCCAAAGTCTTGCTTCAGTTGAGAATTCCTGAAGTAATAATCTATCCAGGATAATTTTATCGCAAGTATCATCTTCAATAAAGTCCCCACCTTTATTTAAGATAGTTTGAGCTGTGTCCAGAGATACTTTACCACTCCATACCACTTTTAATATTCTTTGGTCATAGTTTACCAATAATTGACTTCCTTCTTTCTCAATAATAACTGTGTCGTTCTTAGTACGTTCTTTGTGTTTACTCTTACAAATTAGGTACTCAATGGAATATGAGATACTACAATTCGCTGACTCATCAATTATGGGAGTTGAATAATGTTGATTGGGAGGTCAGTTGAATTAGCGTTATCTCACAATTGACGAATTAGATGGATTTTAGAACCGTCAACATTTGTATATTCAAATTTGATAAAACCATATTCTTTATTGTAATAGCTTCTTAGCTCAGTTCTGCCAAGATCACTTTGTCCAATCGCTGAAATAATGAGGCACTTAATTTTGTTACCAGCTATTTCAAAAATGCCTTCTTCCAATACATTGTAGATATGTGTCCATTGAATCCTGCCATCCCATTCCTTCCACAAAGGGTCAGACCAATAGCTGGAGGTGGATAGTTCCCATTTCCAGTTGTCACCAGTCTTTATTGGATATTTTAACATGGGGTAAGGGTTTAAATTGAGTATTCGAAATAGGCCATCTCTCGGAGGATGAATCCAAATATTTTTAGAGTTTTCAATCATTCCAGTGTGACTGGTCGTGAAAACCGAACCGTCCATTTTGTAGGTCACAAAATCGATACATGTTTGATTGTAATTAGGATTTAACTTAATCATTGGGCTAAGACCTGGTAATACAACCATTTCTACCCGACTAACCACATTATTCATGTTTTCTGGTGACGAGGTTATAATCCAATTATTATCGTCATTGATAACGAAATATTGCTCATTGCCCATGTTGTTGAAGTATTTGAACTGATACTTAATTATAGTCCCGTCTTTATATAGCTTATTATCAATTGTGTATCGATTATCAGCTGTGTTGGTAGAGTCAAAGTTTTCAATCCACAATCCGGAACTGTTAATAAATTCCTGCGCAGATACCTGGCTAGCCATGAATAGAAGTGCGATCAAAATTAATCTCATAATGATGTAGGATTTATTTTCAATATACGATTATGAGTGCTTCGATTTTATTTTTATAGGTGAGTATTTGGTGAACATGCAGGTATTTCAAGCCTTCAATCAAAAATCGCTAAACAAAATGTGACCAAAACCCAAACCTCCCGTCTCAACACTAAATTTTCAAAAGCATTACTGAAATGAAAAAACAGTTATTTATTGTGTTGATGATGGTGGTGCCATTGATCACACTTGCAGGAATCACAAATGTGCCTAAAAAGGTAAAGACATCATTCCTGAAACAATATGGAGATACATACGCAGAATGGAATCAACTTTCTGACGGTAAGATGGAAGCTACTTTTGTAGTGGACCTTGTGATTACAAAAGCAGTTTACTCTGTAAGTGGAAAATGGATTAACACAACTGCCAATCTCAGGGAAGGAGATCTACACCCATGTGTGATAGATTATCTCGATGAGACATATGAATACTACAACTTCTGGGATGGACAGTCCTTTTCTGATCCTTCTACAAATGGAATTGAGTATTACATAACTGTTAGAACTGAGCAAATAGAAGAAGGTGACATGGATACCAAAACGGTTGAAACCTATCTGAAGATCACATTTGATGCAGATTGCCAGGTAAAAGGTGTGGATGAAGTCTAACTAATAACAAAGAAAAAATATTTAAAGATATTGAGTGACCAATTTCAAATTGATCGTCTAAATATCAAAAGGAAAGCAAATAGTGAGTTTTTGTTGCAAGTGAGTTTTGATTTCCTGCCCCGTGTCAGGGGCGACAATTCGAGTTTTTCGACCTTAAGTGTGTGATGGCCTCTAATCAGAGGCCTTCTATGTTTTAAGGGATCCAATCCAAAATGGAACAATCTTGGCACTTCAATAACTAAAGTTATTATCAATGAAATATTTAGTTATCACACTTCTTTTGTTCCCCATCCTATTACATGCTCAACAGGACACAACATCAACCGATAGTTTAACCAACTGGGAAAAATCCGGTAACCTACAATTAAACTTTTCCAATGTTGCATTAAAAAACTGGTCCGGTGGTGGTGAGGCTGCTTTATCACTCTCAACTGATGTTAACTACCAAATCGATTATGATGGAGAACACCTATTGTGGGAAAACCAGTTTGATTTAATTTATGGTATTGTTCGGCAAGGGGAAGTTGATGAATTTAGAAAGACAGACGATCAGCTAATCCTCAGGTCGCTTGTTGGTTACCAACTAAACAAACAATCAAACTTCTCTCTTCTAACAGAACTTAGGACTCAACTTGGAGCAGGTTACCAATACTCTCAGGTAGATAGCTTGCCCGACAAAACATTGATTTCCAGCTTTTTGTCTCCGGGATACCTGACGATGAATCTCGGATGGACTTACAGGAAGAAGAACTTTGTAACTGTTACCGCTTCACCTCTGTCAGGTAAACTTACGATTGTAAGAAACGACTCACTTAGTGCCGAGGGTGCCTTTGGAGTTACTCCCGGAGAAAACATTCGAAACGAGATTGGAGCAAGCATTAGCTGTAATTTGAAATATAAAATATTTGAAAACGTCAACTTCCGATTGACAACAGATCTTTTCACTAATTATAGCAATCGCTTTTCTGTAGATGTCAATTCCAGAGCTTCAATCAATATGAAGGTTAATAAATTCTTAAGCTCAGGAATCTCAGCAACATTGATATATGATGATGATGTTAAAATCTCCAGAGATGATGGTACTACTGGAAGAGCAGTTCAATTTAGAAATACCATAAATGTGGGTCTGACTATTTCTCTTTAAAGTGTGGAATTTTTTCTACAGTTGTGGTGAATCAACATCAACTGCAAGGTCTTTCCAAGTGGGATTAGACGTGTTAAACCAATTATTTCACTTTGGCGTGCTTTTTTCACTATTCTATGCGAATCAAAAAATAGAATTATGTACAACGACTATAAAAAAGCACCTTATTACAGAAAAACAGGACCAGCATTATTGGTGGTCATCATATTAGCATTATTAATACTTACAGGTTGTGTCAGTCAGAAAAAATACAATATGGCACTTGATGAAATTGCAAGTCTGAAGGTAGATAGCCTTATTCAAGAATATGAATATGCCAACAATGATTACAGAAGTCAGGCAGTTATTTACAAGCAAAAGAAAGCGATAAAAAATCAAAACGAATTGATCGATTCACTGAAAGAAGTAGTGTCAATTCAACAGGATAGAATGTTGGAAGCATCATCACTTCTTAGAGATTTCGATTCGCCAGATTGGTCTTTTGACAACATTGATGGTAAACTATTCATTGATCTAAGTAATGAAGTCCTATTTGAAAGTGGAAGTAGTGAACTGAGTGATAAAGGATTACAATTAACCGCTAAAGTCGCAGAAGTAATCAATGAAACAGAGCAGACCAATATTTGGGTAGTAGGTCATACGGATAATGAGCCATTTGTATCAAGTAGCATCGATAACTGGGAATTAAGTGCTCAGCGAGCGATTTCAGTTACAAAAGCACTGATTCAAAATGATGTTTCACCAGAGGTGATTACAGCTTCAGCAAAAAGTAAGTACTCACCAAAAGCACCTAATGACTCAGAGATCGGTAAGAAGTTAAACCGGAGAACAGAGATCATTTTGGAGCCAAGTGAGGCCATTGAAGCTGAGTTTTACAATCTATTAAATCTGTAATCGTATGAAATCCATTCAAAAAATAATGGTTCCCCTGGATTTCTCTGATCATCAATTCAGGGGAATCCAGGTTGCGAACCAGCTGGCAAAGAAGTTTAATGCAAAAATTGACGTAGTGTATTTTCTCATTCCAGATATGTCAGAAGTGACATTTCATCCAAAGGAGGCTGTTCTCTTGGAATCTAATGAGAAATTTAGGAAGGAGTTTAGTAAGGTAGAAAAAGAGGCCGGTCAAAAACTTAAGGCAATTGTTGGAGGTATGGTGGATGAGGAATTGCAGGGAGATAGCTATGTTGTTTACTCCAATTTAGAGGAATCCATTGAGAAAATCTTCTCCAAGATTCAACCGGATTTAGTTGTAGTTGGAAATGATGGAACTGAGAATTCATTCTCGGATAATACGCTCAATTATTTTCTTCAGGAAAGTGTTCCGGTTTTCTCAACATCAATGGCTGATTTAACTGTAGAGAATATTCTTATTCCTACAGACTTGAGTAGTTTATTGCCAGAACAGATCTATGATATAGCGGAGTTTATGAGCAGGGTTTATGGTGCGCAGATTCACCTGGGAAATGTGATCACAACTGACCTAATTTCAGAAGCAAAGGTATATACTCAATTGGATGCACTGGGAAAGTTCAAAGGACTGACCAGCTATTCAACTCACGTATTAAGAGACCGAGATGAGATGGAGGGTATCGCCAAGTTAGCGAATAAGACCAATGCAGATTTGGTACTTATGAAAACCTATCCAAAGTCAAATTTTTGGGCATTCTTTAATGGAAGCCTTGCTCGTTCCGCAGTTAAGGAATTGAGTCAGGCAGTTTTGGTGGAACAGTTAAAATAGCAAGGCAATGAAAACGATCAGACTAGTAGTTATTTTAATTGTTCTTTTGATGAGTTTAGCTATTGAACCTCATTATTTGGTAGCAAGTCCATTGGAAATTAGTGATTACCAATTCTCAGGTGTAGGTCTTTTTACTGGTAGCCTTGGAATAATTTCATTGTTTTTAATGGTCTATTTAATTCGAAGTTTTTTCAGGAGTAAAAACAGAATAGGTTCAACAGAACAAAGTGAAGAGTAATGCCAAGGTTTTTTACTAACAATGGTATTAAAAAGGGCTCTGCACCAGGTTCCCTCATTTTCGTCGGTAAGCAAAAGATGACATCTACTATGATTCATCAGTTTTCCTACGAAAATGGTAGCCTTGAGGAGGGCGGTCAAACTTCAATTGATGAAGCTCTGGAAAACCTGAAAGAACCAAAAAGACATTGGGTAAACATTGATGGTTTACATGATGAAAAGGTTGTGGAGGCCTTTGGATCTGCTTTGAAATTAGATCCACTATTATTGGAGGACATTCTTGACACTACTCAAAGGCCAAAGTGTGATATTTACAACGGTCACATGTATATCGTTCTGAGAATGATCAGATATGATGATACCAATGATGTGACTATCTCTGAGCAGTTTAGTATGGTGATTGGTGAAAATTATCTATTTACATTTCAGGAGATTCATGGCGATTTTTTTGAACCTGTGAGAGAGAGAATTCGCAATGAAAAGTCCAAGATCAGAAACAGGTCTGTAGATTATTTGAGTTATGCTTTGCTTGATACAGTGGTGGATAACTATATATACGCTATTGAGCAATTTGGTGAAAAAATTGAGCAAATAGATGCGGAGATTCTAGCCAAGCCATCAAAGGAATTATTGTCGCAAATCACCTACTACAAAAAAGAGATCAACTATCTGAGACGGGTTATAAGGCCTGTTCGGGAATTGGTATTTCAACTTGAAAAGTCAGAGTTTATGCAAGACACTGACATCTCTTATTTAAAAGACCTCCAGGACCACTTAGCCAGTGCCATAGAATCAATAGAGACCTATCGCGAATTGCTATCTGACCAACTAAATGTATATCATACAAGCATGAGTAACAAGCTGAATGATAGCATTAGGATCCTAACTATTTTTTCAGTGATTTTTATCCCTCTCACATTCTTATCCGGAGTTTATGGGATGAATTTCAAATACTTTCCAGAACTCAATTACAAGTACTCCTACCCAATATTCTGGCTTGTCCTAATAACAATTTCAACAAGCATGATTCTTTATTTCAAGAAGAAGAAATGGCTTTAATATACGATATATGTTTTCAAACTTTAATAAAGTATTTGGTAGTAAAGCCAAAGATGAATTACCCGCAAAATCGGATCGTCCCAAAGAGGTTAAAGAAATCCTGGATGAGCAAATTGATACAAGCCTAAATGAATTCAATAGAAGTAACATTGGTCTTCTAATATCAGCTTTCACAGCTGGTTTGGAAGTTGGCTTTAGTGTACTTTTTATGGGAACGATCTTCACGTTGTTTGGAGAGTCCTTATCGCCTCAGACATTAAAATTTGTGCTTGGTTTATGTTACCCAATAGGATTTATTTTTGTAATCATTGGTAGATCTGAGTTATTCACCGAGCATACAGCTCTGGCAATTTTGCCGGTGTTAAAGAAGTCAGTGAGTTTAAAGGAATTACTGATTCTGTGGGGACTTGTATATGCAGGAAACCTAATTGGAGGTTACTTGTTTAGTTTAATAATCTCCAAAATTGGTCCTGAGGTGGGGTTCATCAATCATGAAGTTTTCTATCATCTCGCCCATGAAATGGTTGATTATGATTGGAACGTAATACTCCTCAGTGCATTATTGGCAGGGTGGATGATGGGTCTTTTAGGTTGGCTGGTTACATCATCACAAGAGACGATAAGTAGAATTTTAGTAATCATTTTAATTACATCAATTATTGGAATGGCTGGCTTACATCATTGTATTGTAGGATCAATCGAAGTGTTTTCAGGACTAATATCCAGTTCAGAAATTTCGATAACGGACTATTTTAAATTTCAATTTTGGGCAACTCTTGGTAATGCCATTGGGGGAGCTGTGTTTGTCGCTATTCTGAAATATAGTCATGTAAGGTTTAAGTAAAAACTGTAGAAATATATCCACAGTGTATGATTGCATGAGTAGATGTTCCACACTAGTCATTCATAAAAGTTTCATTAGAAACAATTAGAAGAGGATTTCTGGTATGGTATGATTTTAGACATTCTGATGGTGTAATTAAGAATTAAAACACTAAGTCATGAATAAGCATATACTAGTACCAATAAACTTTACCAACATCTCTGAAATCGGATTAGCAACTGCACTGCCTATTGCTCACAAAATAGGTGCGAAGATTACTTTGCTGCATGTAGTGGAGGATGTTAACAGTTCTGTGTTTAGGGCTGATGTAGACTATGTTGCAAAATCAAATAGTGAGGATGAACACAGTCATTACATGTCGGAGTTGATAAGACGGAGAGGAAGGCAATTATTGGACTTTGCCACCACGATTAATGCTGGTGAAATGAGAATTGACACAGCTCTAAGATTTGGTTCATTTGAGGATGCAATGGATAATTATGTGGAGGAGAACCAAGTGGATCTGATCGTAATGGGTACTTCAGGAGAAACCAGTATTTCTGAAATATTTGTAGGAAGTCATGCATCTCAAACTATCAGGGCTTCAGGAATCCCGGTCTTGGCTGCCAAAGATTATTATCTTACGACCGGACTGGAAAAGATATTATTATTGGTTGATTCAGACGAATATGATGAAAAATCTGTTACACTCCTTAAAAAGATATTAGACTTACTCCACCTTCAGGTGACAGTTGGTCATGTCAAAGAAGATGAATACGAAAATGCTCATTTTATTCGTAACTTACTCTTTTCGTTCGAGGAAGAATATGGAATTAAAGTAGACAAGGTGACTGTGATTCCGCATGGAGATAAAGTTGAAGAGATTCAGAAATATGTGGATGAAAATAATATTAGTCTAGTAGCTACTGTTTCAAAAGGTCATTTTGGATTTATTAGATTATTCCAAACCAGTACAACCGAAAAGTTAATTAATGAATTAGATAGGCCTGTATTAACGGTAGTAGAATAAACAACAAAGAGATGGGTTTGGCAGAGAATAAAATATTAATTGTTGATGACGAAGAGGATATTGGCTTAATGGTTTCAAAATCCCTGATCAAGGAGGGTTATCCAGCAGAATATGTGACCAGGATTGAAACGGCCAAAAAGAAAATCAACGAAAATGATTATCAGCTATTTCTGCTGGACCTTAACCTTCCCGATGGTACTGGTTTTGATCTGATTCCTTTAATTAAGGAGTTAAACAAAGAAGCAAAGGTGATTATAATCAGTGCCTTTGATGGTCCGGAAGAATCAAGAAAAATCCGGGAAAATCAAGTATCAGACTTTATAAAGAAACCATTCTCCAAGCTGCAGGTTATAAATGCAGTTAATCACCTTATCGGCGATACCATATGAAAGATATACTGGTCATAGATGACGACAGTGATTTGTGTTTACTGTTGGACAAATTTTTTACAAAAAAGGGTTTTTCAGTTAATACAGCCTCTGATGGAGAATCTGGTATTAGGCAACTAAAGAAGAGTGCAGCAGATCTGGTTATCTGTGACTTCAAACTTCCAGATTATACTGGAATTGAAATCCTTCAAAAAATCAAAATTATCAGTCCGGAATCCCAGGTAATCATTATAACAGGTTACTCTGATGTGAACATCGCTGTAAATGCTCTAAAAAAGGGAGCGTTTGATTATGTGACTAAACCATTGTATCCAGATGAACTGTTTCTAACAGTACAAAATGCTTTAAAAGCAGATAGTTCATCTGTTGAAACCAAACCGCAACAGAAAAAATCAAAGGCAGCTTCAGGTGTTGATTTCATTGTAGGAAGTAGTCAGCAAAGTATGACAGTCCAGAAACATGTTGAACTGATTGCTCCAACGGATATGTCAGTGATTATTCTGGGAGAAACAGGTACAGGTAAGGAATATGTGGCAAGGGCCATACACCAGAAAAGCAAGAGAGTTTCAGGGCCTTTTGTAGCTATTGATTGTGGTGCATTACCTAAAGACTTAGCCGGATCTGAGTTGTTTGGTCACGTAAAGGGGGCTTTTACTGGTGCACTTTCTGATAAGGAAGGTTGCTTTGAAAGAGCAAATGGAGGAACACTATTTCTGGATGAAATTGGTAACCTGAGTTACGAAAATCAGATACAGTTATTAAGAGTACTACAGGAAAGAAAGGTGAGAAAGGTGGGAGGTAACAAAGAAATCCCAGTGGATGTAAGGGTTCTGGTAGCAACCAATGAGGACCTGAAGAAACAAGCACTTGATGGTGAGTTCCGTGAAGACATCTACCACCGACTAAATGAATTCAAAATAGAACTGAGCCCAATCAGAGAACGCCCGAAAGATGTGATCACTTTCGCGGAGTATTTCCTGAATCATTCAAATGATCAGTTACAAAAAGAAGTGTCTGGATTTGATGAGGAGGTTCAAATGATATTTAAGAGATACCCATGGCCGGGTAACTTGAGAGAATTGAAAAATGTAGTTAAGCGTTCGGTTTTGCTTTGTCAGGGTTCTGAAATTACATCCGATAACCTACCTGTGGAGATTGTTTCTCCAGAAGCATTGGTCGATGAAAATCATGATTTGAGATTTCCTAAATCATTAAAGCAAGTGGTTGAGCAAGCTGAACGAAATGCTATTTTAGCAACGCTGAAACAGACTAATAACAACAAATCTAAAACTGCAGAATTGCTGGAAATTGATAGGAAAACACTTTACAATAAGTTAAATGCCTATCAGATTGAGGTCTAATCAAAATTGATTTCCATTTTTTTGACGTAATCATAACCAAGCTCAAATATTTCATCGGCCTTCTCTAGTTCAAACATACCGTATCTTCGCATATGATCCGGTTCTATGTAAAGAGTACAACTTTCTTTTAATTCATTGTTTTGAGCATTCACACTCATTTGAAAAGTTCGGGTAGCAATTTGTAAGAGATTTTCTAATTCATCAGTCTCTTCAAGCGGGCTGATACTAACTGCAATTATTTTTTCACAAGAATCAGTTAATGGATGAATAGGTAAGTTATCACATAGTCCTCCATCTGAATATTTATAACCATTCATTTCAACTGGTTTAAAGACAAATGGAACACTGGCCGAAGCTAAAATGCTCTTTACTAATGGTCCTTCGCTTAAATATTCCACATGTCCGTGATTGAGGTTGGATGCGGTTAAGGTAAGAGGTAAATCTAATTCTTCAATTTTGGTTTGAGTGAATTCTTCATTTAGCATTTCCTCCAAACCATCAAGACTAAATAACCCATCCTTTGGCCAATGTATTTTGGAATAACCGAATAGGTCTTTTTCTTGCAGTATTTTTAAAGTTTCTTCAGGAGAATTACCTGCCGCGATAAAGGAACCCACAATTGCTCCTGCACTCGTGCCTGAAATAGCATCCGGTTTAATACCTTTTTCAGAAAGCGCCTGTAATACTCCAAGATGAGCAAATCCTCTTACTCCACCACCACCCAGAGCAATTCCTATTTTATGCATATTTTGTGTTTCATTGTTTGAGATCTAAGATAATATCAAAAACAATAGTACTATCATTAGACTTTAATAGTTAACATTTATTTTTTTGAAATGACAAATCCTCAAGATTCAATCGGTGCAAAACCACTTCTTCAAAGTATATTGGATAGTTCTTTTGATGGTATAATGGCTTTTAAGTCCATACGAAATGCAGATAAGGAGATTGTAGATTTTGAATGGGTTTTTGTAAATGATGTAGCTGAGAAAATTGTAGAATTATCATCGGATGAACTGATCGGCAAGAGACTATTGGAACTAATGCCAGGCAATAAGGAAGCAGGTCTTTTTGACCAATATAAAAATGTGGCTGAAACAGGTCAGTTTGTTACAATTGAGCAATTCTACCCTGGGGAAGAAATTAATAAATGGTTCAAGATTTTTGCTGTGAAACTTGATGATGGTGTTACAGTAACGTTTCAGGATATTACTCCACTCAAATCAGCCGAATCTGAAGCAGCTGCGAGAGAAAAAAGATATCAGCGATTATTTGAAGGTTCTATAGATCCAATTGTTACCGTTAACAAAGCAGGCAACATCATCGATTTTAATACTTCATTAATAGACTTATTGGGCTACCAAGATCATGAGCTCACCAAACTAAAAGCTAAAGATCTGTTTCATTCGGAGACTCATTATCAGAACTATTGGCAGTTGCTCAATACTCAGCAAAAAGTAGAAGAGGTTGAACTAAAGATGCTAACAAAGGACAATAACGTAATCTCATGCATGATAGCCGGTGTAAATATTCCCGCGGAGCATGAAGACGGAACTGTGTTCTTGAATGTGATAAGGGATATTACGAAAAGAAAACAAGTAGAACGCGAGCTGAGGATTGCTGAAAAGTTGTCTATGACCGGGAAGATTGCCAGAACAATAGCGCATGAGGTTAGGAATCCATTGACTAATCTTACTCTTGCTTTGGATCAATTGAAGGATGAGGTAAAAGACCTTGCTGAAGACTCTGATTTATATTTCGATATTATTCAAAGGAATGCGGATAGAATAGGTAAACTCATTTCGGATCTGCTGAACTCTTCAAAACCTAAAGAGCTACAGCTAGTTGAGCAGTCTCTGGAGAATGTGGTGAAAAGTACTCTCAATCTGGTTAGAGATCGGATCAAGCTTAAAAATATGGTTCTCGAGGAGCATTACGAGTCTGAAGTTCCAAACATACCAATAGATAAAGAACAGTTACAAGTTGCCATTCTTAATCTGCTTGTAAATGCTCTGGAAGCCATGAAGTCTGATCAAGGAAAATTAATTGTTTCTTTATATCAGAAGCAAGACAAAATCCTGTTATCCATCAAAGACAATGGCCCTGGAATCCCAGAAGAAAAGCTGGATAATCTGTTTGAACCATTTTTCACTGCCAAGAAAGAAGGTACCGGTCTGGGGTTAACTGCGGTGCAAAATATCGTCCACAGCCACAAAGCGGCTATAGATGTGAATAGTGAGGTAGGAGTTGGTACAGAATTCATCATCATCTTCAGGAATTAGTGTGGAATGATCTCCACATGATTCAATTATTTTCCACAGTTCAAGATCAATACACCATCGATAAAAGGACTCAGATAGCTTTTTGAGTTTGGAATGCTATTGGCATTAATGAAGTCAAAACATTTCGAATTTTAAATAAGCATTAAGATATGAGTACTATAAATGAAACACTTGATTTAATAAATAATAATCAGGTAAAAAGAAGACCATTTGCAAGACTAGGTTACACCAAATTGGAAACTGCAGAACTGGTGGAAGTAATGAATAAGTTACTGGCCAACTACAGTGTCCATTATCAGAAACTAAGAAACTTCCACTGGAATGTGAAAGGACCTGATTTTTTTGATATCCACGAAAATTTTGAGAAGCAGTATAATCAGGCAAAAGTCAACATTGATGATATAGCAGAGAGAATCAGAGTCTTTGGACAAACTCCATTGAGTACTATGCGAGAGTACCTTGAAAACTCTGAAATTAAAGAGTCAGGTACGGATCTTTCAGCATTTGAGATGGTCTCGGAAATCTTAAAGGATTACGAGATAATGTTAGAGTACATGTTCCGGGTGATTGAGGTATCAATTGATAAAGGAGACAGTGCGACAGAAGATATGGTGAAAGGTTTTGTGAAAGAAACTGAAAAGAATCATTGGATGCTAACAGCATTTTCACACAAGTCTTAGTCAAAGCATTAAACATAGAATTGCTCTGAAAGTCTCAGGGCCTTTAATCTAAAATTTTTAAATCATTATGAAAGCGATAAGAATCATACTAACATTTTTAATAGGTGCCGGAGTAGGAGCAGCTGCAGGAATATTAACAGCCCCAAGAAGTGGGAAAAAGACCAGAGAAAAGTTGTCTGATGATATGATAGACATGAAGAAATCTCTTGAAGACGCAGCAAATGAGAAGTTAGAAGAAGCAAAAGCATTACTCAATAAAACAGTCAACAAACAAGCTGAGAATAGCAAAGGAGCTATTGATAAGATGAAAGAATTAATAGTTGTCAAGTAAAAAATTGACGAAATAGACTAAGAAAATAAAGATGGAATTTAACATGAGTAAAGCACTAAATATTGTATTGGACAAACTGGAACGGTGGCTGGAAGCTATGATAGCAATGATGCCAAATATGCTGGTAGCGATAATAATATTAGTGCTATTCTACTTTATTGCACGAGGATCGAGAGCACTAACTAATCAAATCTTAAATAGGTTATACTCAAAAGAAGCGATCAATAGCTTGTTCTCGACTCTCGTTTACTTAGTTATTTTATCGATTGGATTATTTGTTGCATTAAATGTGCTGCATTTGCAACAAACAGTCACATCTCTTCTGGCTGGGGCTGGTATCATTGGTTTAGCTTTGGGTTTTGCATTTCAGGATATTACAGCAAATTTCATCTCTGGTGTCTTAATGGCATTTAGAAAGCCGATTAAGGTTGGAGATATCATTGAAACCAAGGACTACTTGGGAGTAGTAGAGAAAATAGACCTGCGAGTAACTGTAATTCGAACATTTCAGGGTTTACATGTAATAATTCCAAATAAGGACGTATTTCAAACTCCTGTAACAAACTTCACCAAAACCTATGAGAGGAGGATTGACTTGGAAGTAGGTGTTTCATACTCTGAGGATTTGGAAAAGGTCAAAAATGTGGCATTAAATGCTGTTAAGGAGTTACCCTACTTACTAGCAGATAAAGAAACCAATTTATTCTACAAAGAATTCGGATCCAGTTCGATCAACTTCATCATCATGATATGGGTACATTATCCTGATGAACCGGGATACTTGCAGGCACGGAGTGATGCCATCATTAAAATCAAGCAGGCTTTTGATCAAAACGATATTACAATCCCATTCCCAATTCGTACTCTTGATTTTGGCAAATCTGCAGAATCAATACAGGAATTAAGCGTGGTAACTCATGAAAATTGATAAGTGACTAAAGTCCAAAAAATCGTCACAATGAATAAAAAAATGAAAGCATTAATAGGCATGATCTTAATCACCTTGTTTGCAATTGGTGAGATACATGCGCAGAAAGTACCACGACTTGTTAAAGAGTCATTTAAGAAAAAATATGGGAAGGTAGAAAACCTGGTTTGGAGGCCTTCAGCAGGTGGTAATTACCTGGCAACCTTCACACAGAAAAACCATTCCATGATTTCCATATTCCATTTAAATGGAAAGTGGGTGAGAACAATAGTGGAAATGGAGCAGGAGCAGATTCCTGTTTGCGCTTCCAAGTATATAAGTGATACTTACTTCAAAACCGAGTTGTTGTCAGCCGTAATATTTGAGTCGGAAAGACTTAATCAAATGGAGATCAATATTAAGGTACTTCCTAAGAAACAATCAGATGAAGAATACTTTCTGACTATAAAATTTGATGAGGACTGTAACATTACAGAGACTATTAAAAGATTTGATCCAGGTGATTCAGAGTGAGTGTAGTTTTTGAGTTGTGAAACGCAAAAGGGACCTTTTGGTCCCTTTTCTTTTTATTGATTTGAGAGTGGAATCTCAATGTTTTGTTTTGAAAATGAGAGATAGTTTTTCTGAGCCATCCAATCATGCAGTTCAGCAAGTTCAGCAATATTTAGTGAACGAACCGCTCTTTCATATTCAGCATTCAAAAGAGAGTCACAAAAGCTTACTCTTTCTAGTACCACCTTAAAGTAGTCAACAAATGAATTTCCCATTACTAATAGATTTCAAGTTATTTCACAGGTTCAGACGAATAATAGTCAAGTGGTCACATTTAAGTGTGACCTGTAAGTAATAACACGTCTCATTGCTATAATGTTGAATAACATGAAAGCTCAAAGTAACTACCTGTTAAAAAGCATGAATCATGAATTAGATTTATTGAAATCATGCATTAAAAATGAGTCGATCTGGACCAATGGGTATTTGATGAATCAGTACATGCACAGGATTTTTGATGTGCAGGAGAAAATCAGGATTCTGAAATCAGAAGGTCCAAAGAAAGGAAAAGCTCGGAAAGAGATTTAGTTGACATTAACATAGCAAAAGAAGACTTAAGGTTGATTATATTCATTTCAAAGTAAAAACACATGCAACAGAAAAAACCTTGGGAGGATATCGAAGAACTTCTTCAGTCTGATAATACTGAAGAGATCCAACAATTTGTAAGTACTCTTGACTCAGAAGATATTGCTGGAACTGTCAGTCACCTTAAAGCAGAGGACAGGCTAAAGCTACTTCAGTTGCTTCAGCCGCAAGAGGCAGTGGAGCTAATGGATGATATCCCATGGATTCAAGCCATTGAGTTGATAGAGGATATGAATGCCAAGGATGCTGCTGCTATCATCAGTGAGATGAGGAGTGATGAACAGGCGGATGTTCTTACTGAGTTGGATGATGCGGATGCAGATGCCATTCTTCTGGAAATGGAGGATGTTGATGTAGAGAATGTAAAGAAACTTATCCAGTATGATCCTGAAACTGCGGGTGGTTTAATGATCACGGAATTCCTGGCGTTTGATGAATCAATGACGGTAGGGGAGGTTGTGAAGGATTTGAGCAAGCATGCTGAAGAATACGAAAAGTATAACCTGCAATATGTATATGTAACCTCACATGGGAAATTCGAGGGTGTTCTGAGGATGAGGGATTTGTTGCTGAATAAGCCCGGAACATCTTTGTCATCAATTGTATTCAGGGAAGCATTAACAGTGAGAGATAGTGATTCATTAGAATCTCTTATCAATTTTTTTGATACTCATGACTTCTACGGAGTACCAGTGGTGAATAGTTCCTTACAGCTGGTTGGGGTAGTAGTGAGAAAGGATATCAGGGAAGCAGAAGCTGATATTGCAAATGTTGAGCACCTTGAGACCCAAGGTATTGTAGGAGGTGAGGAGCTCAGAACAATGCCAATCTTGTTAAGATCAAAAAGAAGGTTGTCCTGGTTGAGTGTAAACATTTTATTGAATATTGCTGCGGCAAGCATCATTGCGATCTATCAGGAAACTTTATCTGCTGTAATTGCTCTTGCTGTGTTTTTACCAATCATTTCAGACATGAGTGGATGTTCTGGTAATCAGGCTGTTGCAGTGAGTTTAAGAGAATTGTCACTGGGAGTTGTGAGGCCTTTTGAGTTAGCCAGGGTTTGGCTTCAGGAAGTGTCAGTTGGTTTAATCAATGGGTTGGTGCTTGGCTTGTTAATTGGAGCAGCTGCATGGATTTGGCAAGGTGATATTTATCTGGGGATAGTGGTCGGTGGAGCTTTGATGATCAATACGATAGTTGCTGTTTCACTAGGAGGTACAATTCCATTGTTTCTCAAGAGAATGAATGTCGATCCAGCACTAGCATCAGGACCTATTTTGACAACAGTTACAGATATGTTTGGCTTCTTCCTGGCTTTGAGTTTTGCTGGAATGATGCTTATAAATTAATAAGAAATAAAGTTTAGAAATTAATAAGATGAAGTTTTTTGCAGACGAAAACATTGTTTGGCAATCAAAGGATAAGAGTATCCTACTCACAACACATCGCCTGAGGGAGATGAATAAAAGTTGGATGGGAAGCTCCATCAAAAGTATTACACTGGAGGAATTAGATTCCTGTGAATTAAGGACAGATAAAGAACCAAGTTATCTGAGAAAAGCTCTGATTTATTTTCTAGCCATGAATGGAATGGTTTATGTGCTCAATCATTATTTGGCAAAAGCCCAATTGCTAAAAATGCTTTTTGATGGCTTTCATATGGATGCTAGCCAGGTGATGATAGTATTTTATCTATCATTAGTGATTGCATTATTGTATATAGGGTTATTTATGAACTCATTTACTAAGGTTTTTACATTCTATTCAAATAAATTATCCATTAGCCTTCAGTTACGAAAGATGACATTCGATGAGCGTGAACATTTTATTAGTACTGTTGAAGAGACAAAAATCAACCGATTAAATTCTATTCAAAAAAATGGTGAAAATAATCTGAACGATGAGAAGAGTTAATTTTGTAATAGGGTTAATATTCCTTTCATGTACAAGTTCGTTTGCGCAAGGTTCTGCACAAACATTCAAGAATTGTGTAGAGGCGCAAAAACAATCAATTTCAGATGTGAAGGTTGGAATCCCAAAGTACTTTACAAGTGGAATTAACCGTGATATAAAGTCAGAGTCAGTTTATCAAAAACGTGATTCAATTTTACGACATCAATATGGTATTGAGGTTATTACAAGTGAAACAACCGATCTGCACTACACACAAATGTGCTACAATCTAAGAATCATTGCATTCTTTGATAGCGTTTACCGACGAAATGTGTTACTTGAGGCTTTATTGGTCGGAGAGAAACAAAATGAATGATTTGTTTTTTTGGTTGCTGTAAGCTTAAGCTGGTAAATTCTAGTGGTTTGCTTTATTTGTTCAAGGATATACCCTAATACTATATCGCTTATCGTGAGCATGCTCATAGGGGATTCTGAAATATTTAAAATGTTTATCCTTGATTTATTAGTTAGTTGATCTAAGAAATATAAAATAATTTGGCAAGGAGATTTGGTCCCCGCAAATTACAGGTAATGAAAATGTTAGTATATTTTTTATTGGGAAACTTTTTGTTCTTTAGTTGTTCCAATGGAAACCTGAATAGTGCAGAAGCGACAGAAGTTTCGAGTCTGGATAATACAAAAATTAATGCTCCTGAGAACATGGTTCATATTCCGGGAGGAACATTCCTGATGGGTGGCAAATCGATTCAGGCTGATAAAGATGAATTGCCGAGGCACGAAGTAACTGTAGATGGTTTTTTTATGGATGAGACTGAAGTCACAAATGAACAGTTTTCAGAATTTGTGCGAGAGACAGGATATATCACAATGTCTGAAAGGAAGATCGACTGGGAAATGCTCAAAAAGCAAGTGCCACCCAATACTCCAAAGCCTGCGGATTCACTACTTGCACCAGGCTCATTGGTTTTTACACCTACGTCTGGACCAGTAAATCTCAATGACTACAGCTTATGGTGGACCTGGACAATAGGTGCCAATTGGAAGCATCCACAAGGCCCAGAAAGTACCATTATTGATAGAATGGATCATCCTGTTGTACATGTATGTTATGATGATGCGTTGGCATATGCTAAATGGGCAGGAAAGCGACTTCCAACAGAGGCAGAGTGGGAGTGGGCGTCAATGGGTGGTAAAAGTGATCCAAAATATCCCTGGGGAGATTTACCTGCGAGTGAAGCAACAGATAAGGCTAATTTTTGGCAGGGTGTATTCCCTTTCCACAATACTCTTGAAGATGGAGCTTATTTAACAAGCGCAGTAAAAACGTATGCTCCAAATGGCTATGGATTATATGATATGGCTGGAAACGTATGGGAATGGTGTCAGGATAAATATCATTTTGAAGGTTATTCACCAGAGAATAGAAAAACGGACGTTAATCCTTTGGGGCCAGAGTTTTCGTATGATCCTTTGGAAAGGTTTGTGGAAAAATTTGTGGTGAGAGGCGGGTCTTTTCTTTGTAATGACAGCTATTGCAGTGGTTATCGGGTGGCGCGAAGAATGAGATCGAGCAGAGATACTGGGTTAAGTCATACGGGATTTAGGTGCGTGAAGGATCTCAAATAGTTTACAGAAATCAATCAGATACAATTAATACTATTAAGCAAGCACAACAGAACTGAGTTGGCGATTTTTCAAAGTGAAAATTAAACGCTGGTCCTAATCCCAACTTGCTCTCTACTTCAAGTCTACCAGCATTCGTTTTTAAAAATCCGGCAAAATGTGGGGGGCCAGGGTCTGATCCCGTTTTTTGATCATTATTCAATGAGCTATCCAAGTAGTTAATTAAATAGGGTAGGACGGTAATGAATTTAGGTGGTCATTATATCCTTTCTTCAACATATTTCATGATCTTCTTCGCACCATCCACACCTATTTGATAATCCAATACAACACCATTTTGATCCACCAAAACTGGTGCAGGTAAAATATCAGCCTTATACTTTACTCTCACAGTTGTTAAAGTGTCAGCAACAATTGGGTATGTCAAAGAAAGCCGATTGATAATCTTTTCGATTTTTTGTAGCTCCTTGTCTCCGTCTTCCAGGTAATCCGTAAACCCTATTAGGCCTACACCTGCATCCTTATTTTCTTGGTAAAATTTTTGCAGCATTGGCATTTCTCTAAGGCATGGCTGGCACCAGGTTGCCCAGAAATTGATAATCGTGTATTTGTTTGTGGTGAAATGGTTGTCGATTTTTAGACTGTCATCTATGTTGAAGCTGTGAGCGAAAGTAATAGTTGGGGCTTTTTTGTCCTTTAATACAAGCATTGAATTGTCTCTCGACTTGTTGGTTTTTTGTGCGCTGTAAAGGTCAAAATGTGCGTACACAACTCCGTATGAACTCAACCCAAGAAGGAGGACTATCAGTATTCTTAGTTTGATCTGCTCGTTTCTTTTGATGAAGAGAGTAAATGAGGCAGTCAGAAATAGGAGAGCTCCTAATAACACGGGGAGCATATCTTTCCCCTCAAACGCACCATTGAAGGCAAGAGTAATTAGTATAAGATTGATAACAAGTAATATTGTGGGCAGCTGTTTTACGTATTTCATCATGCCCAATAGGACAACATCGAATGGCCTCTGGTTACAATATTTTTGGAATTTAGGATAACAAAGAAGTTTACTCAACTGGTAAACTCACTTCAACTTTAGTGCCTTTACCTTCATCAGATTCAACTGAGATTTGCCCATTGTGATCATCTACAATACGGTAGGTAATTGAAAGGCCTAAACCAGTTCCATGACCTGGATCTTTTGTTGTGAAAAATGGGTCGAAGATGTTTTTTTGATGGTTTTCTGAGATTCCTGCCCCATTGTCTTTTACTTCTATTTTGATGTGCCCATTCAGAAGCTTGGTTGAGATTGAAATCTGTTTATTTGCGTCACTTGCCTGGATGGCATTGGAAAGGATATTTTGAAAAGCTTGTTGGAGTTTATTAGGATTTCCTCTTAAACTGTAAGGTTCTGTTGTGTAGTTCCGCGATAATTCGAATTCATTATTTTCTACGCTTTGAAGAAAATCAATCGCCTGATCCAAGATTTCATTAACATCACACAAATCAGATACTTCAATCTCATTGTTGCTGTATTCCGTGAGGTTCTTTACAATTTTAGTAGCTCTGTCAACGCCGTTATTGATTCCTGAGATAGCGGCTTCCAGTTCAGTATCTTCTTTTTTCAATTTTAGATTTGGTAGAAAATGCTTTTGCAGATAAAATATACCTCCTTTAATGAAGTTTAGGGGATTATTGATCTCATGAGCCACACCAGCCGCCAGAATCCCCAGAGAAGCCATCTTTTCAGAATGTAAAAGTTGTTTTTGAGTAGCCTGAAGCCTTTGAAGTGTCTCCTTTAATTGATTGTTTTTTGCTTTAAGCTCATGATTTGTACTTGTAAGTGCAGTGTTTAATGACGTTAACTCTTTCGTTTTTTCATTAACTTTTGATTCTAGCTCCTCATTTTGAACTGTGATCAAATTCAGGTTCTCTTGTTGTATTTTCTGTTTTTCCTTTCTTAAGCTATTTAGTCGGTCACCCAAAGCCAATGCAAACATCAAAGCTTCTAAACTAAAACCAGTGAACGTAGAGTATTTAGTGAATTTGTTGATAGGTAAAACACCATTTATCGACATGATGAAAATGAATGCACTTGATATCACAAACACCCAGCCCAACACATAGAACCGGGCATTTTTAATTCCCTTTATTAAGGCATAAACACCAATAAACAGTAAACTGAAATAGTAAAGAATCAGAAATAACTGAAATGGATTAACAATACTGACAAGTGAAACTACTCCAGACAGGTTTAGAATAGGAATAACAATAGATATTACGAAAGTCAGAAACGAGAGCCAGTAAAAAGCTTTTCTCGCAGTATTATAAAGGTCTAAATAGGAAACTGCGAACAGGTACATAAAAAGGTATATCAGATTATGCCACACAAAGTTCTTTTCCCAGAACCATGAACCCTGCCATAAAGGATTGCCAGAATCAAAAGGAATAATGAATATGATCGCTAGTAAATGCAGGATATAGAATAAGTAGGTGATCTCTTTGATAGATACCAGGAGGAACAAATTGTAGATAAGCATACCACCTATTAGCCCAATGAAAAGAGCTAAAACAAAGGTTGTTTCTGAATGCTGCTTTGCCAGGTTTTGAAAAGTACCAACTCTAAATAAATTGCTATGTGGAAAATTTCCTTTAACTGAGAAGTAAAGTTCTGAAATGTCTTCTTCCGGAATTTCAATAGGAACCAAAAAGTTTGATTCGTTAGACTGCAGCGATCCAGTTATGTAAGTAGGCATAGAATCGAAGGTTCCATCTGTTTTTCTAGGATATACATTGGCCTCCCAAGTGGAAAACGCATTACCTATCTCAAGCCATAGTTGATCAGTTGTCTTATTTTGAATTCTTATCCGAAACCACAATGTTCCTTCACTAGCAGGATAAGAAAATATGTCATTTTCAATTGGATTGAATTGTTGATTAATGATGTCGTTGATCTGTGTGGCACCAGCATCATCATGAAAGAATTCTACTGATTTTCCAATTAGGGCAATATCTTCCTTGTCAGAGAAGACATATGTCTTTTGAGCAAAGGATTGGGTAGATAGTAAAGCAATAAATACGAATAAAAGGATTCGAATCATTGATTGATCTTGCTGATTGAAATAAGAAATATAACTTATTTGCGTGAATCTTCCGAGTAGAAGGCGTCAGCATTTTGGATTAAATCCAATTCGGAAAAATCAAGAAGGAGGTAATTGTCAATGCAATCCATCAAAATAGAAGATGGCGTGGATCGAAATTTGTATAACCATGACCCACAACCATCCAAACTATTTTTTTATCTGCTAATGATTAGCTTCTTTTTAAATACAGTGTTTTGACCAATAATATTGATATTGTACAATCCAGTTCTTAGATGTGAATAATCTATGTGGTAAGAATCTTCAGAGTTACTGTATATTCGTTGATCCAATAATTTTCCTGTTGAATTATATAGATAGACTATAAAATCTTCTTCCAGACCACCACGAACTAAAGTTATTTTTCCGGTGCTTGGGTTCGGAAATAAGTTTATAGGCTCTTCCTCAATAACAGAGGTAATTACCTGACCGTCATCAGCTCTTTCTTCTACCCAAATTAGATAATCCTCAACTTCTCCAATAGTGTCGTCTCCGCAGGGGTCACTTGGTTCCGACCAATTATTAATTCGAACTCTCATTTTAGTTAAACCACTCTTTGCGGAAATGGGTACAGTAATTGATTTATCGAGTGGTGTGCCTTGGTGATTAACGTTAATAATTGTTTCACCAGAATCATCAAAACTATAATCTTGATTCCAATCAATCCAAACTCCCAACGTATGTTCAACACCCTGATCAAGCCAATCGGTACTAATTTTTAAGGTCTCATTATCACCTGGGGTGAGAATTGTGAATTGTTTGCTAAACGTATAGTTCTCCCAATTACTTTCGCTCCGAATGTCTCCAAATTCTACATAATTGATAAAGTTGTCCGAAGCAGTGTTATTAGTACTACAGTGACCAGTGGGGATATTTTTAACGGCAAGGATGAATTCTTCTTTCTCTACTTCAGAAGAGCCAGAAACGTTGGATGCTGTAAGCTTAACAGTATAAAAACCAGGTTCTGAATAGGTTACGATCGGATTTCTTCCGTTGCTTGTAGAAGGGTTACCTCCATTAAATTCCCAGAGATATTCGGTTGTAGCTCCTATGGAAGTATTAACAAATTGTACTGGACTATTAAGTTCTATTACTTGATCAAGCGATACAAAGTCAGATGTAGGGGGAGCTAATTCACCAGCTCTCAATGGTCCCGTGATTACAAAATCAGCAGTTTCTGATGTAATGTCAATATTCTTAAAGTACCCAACAGCATCCATCATGTTATTAGATACATCATCGGAGGTATTGGCAATTAATAGTTCGTTCAAAGCGTTTTCAAAATCACTGATTTCGACTGGATTGTCTTCATTAGTTACCAGATCAATTTTTCCCTCAAGAACAAATCTTTTGTTTATTGCTGTAGTACCTTGATATACTGTATCAATACTTGTGGAAGAAGTAGATTGCATTATCAGATCTTCAATAGACTCCACTAACAAAGAAGAATCATCCAGCCATGGAGTTTCAACCACCCAAGAGGAGTTGGTTTCTATCATTTCATCAAGGTATTCTGTATATGATTGTTGCAAATGCTCATCATTTTTTAGAGATTCCAAGAGTTGAACATAACCAGTAAGATCGTCGTTGATGACTAAATCCAGAATCTCATTGTAGAATTCCCTTTCTTTCTCGTACCAATAACTCCAAAGCACTCCTCCATATCGATAGAACTTGAAGCCTCCATCGTAAGATGCGCCTACAACTTCATTCACCAACATTCTATCAGATTCATCATTTCGTATTTGATCTAAAATGGCTCTTCTGATTTTTATACCATCACTTCTTGTACTTCCGGCAAGAAATTCTGCCATTCCTTCATTTAGCCAGGTGAGTCTATTGTTTTGATAAAATTCGGTCTCTCCGTAAAATCCATTAATAATAAACCTGGCTTGCAAGTAATGCACATATTCATGTCGAAACAATTCTTCTAATGTGTAAATGCTTTCCTGAGGTGTTCTGTCATAAGTATAGAAGGTTGCATCTGATTCAATATAAATACCACCATTATTTGTGGATAGGCCATTCAAAAAGAATTGATAATCTTCATAGTCCTGAAGAGATCCATAAACTACCATGTTTAGAACATCATTCGGATCATCTGGTAAAGGGCTATCACTACCTAGTAATCTGTAAAAATTTGATTCTACTTGCTTTGCGGCATAATAGAGTGTTTGTACTTTTTCGATAGATAGAGGAGTCTTGACAACAAGCTTACCGTCATCAAATGAGAAGGTATTTGGGAAAAGGCGCCCTCTAAGCTCTTCCATGATGCTTTGGATGCTTTCATCACAAATATCAACATTACTGCAATCCCCGTATTCTAAAATGATTTCTACAAGTTCAATCCAACCGACTTCCAGTCTTTCATAAACATTGGCCTTGTAAATTTTTTCTGCTTCCGGAATAGCTAAGTCTCTTAAACTTCCAATTTCAGCTGTATAGCCGATTGAGCCAGGTACATTTTCTATGACATAAATAATGTTTTCAGATTCCCTTAACTCTTTCATAAGCCCCAAATTGCCAAGCAGATTGAAGAATTCTGCATCTTGAGATAAGGTGTTAATGAATTGAGCATCCTGAAGAGCTGTGCCTCTAAATATTAAAAAGTGAATTTGATTATGAGCTAAACCATAATAATACTCAATTAGCTCATCAGTTATCGAACGCCAGTTTTCAGTGACAGCCACGTTTTTCATCATATCCTTAGTGATAGAAATAGAACCTGATGTGTGTCTTAAAGTTCTGGTGTCAGCTACCTGCATGATTTCGTAGAGTGTTAGCAAAGCTGGTTCAGTCAATTCATATAAGTTGGAGTTGTTTGATAATACTTCAAGTGGATCATCTAGCTTACTGAATTGCTCCAGGCTCACATTAAGGTCTCCCCAAGACTCATGATAAAGTGCGGCATGGAGATAGTAAAGTAGACCAAACATTCCAGAAGAATATGTACCATCGTAATGTTCTGCTTGTTCTATTACTGATTGCATTACAGCATTTAGATTTTCATTACTAAAGATTACTGGTGAATAAGTGTCCTGGAAATCAAATAACCATCGTGGGGAACAATCATTTGTTAATCCTTGCATTTCAATAACTAAAGATTCTGGACTCATCTCAGACAGTGTCTGAAAATCTACTTCTTCCCATTGACAGGAAGATTTGGCATGAAAAGACGTAATTGAATTGCCGTTTCTGGGAACCTCAATTTTGTTACTCTTATTCTTTGGACTTATTGAGTGATGACACACTGGTTCATCACTTCTATGAAAGGTTTTTGGTTTTCGGTGCTGGGCGTGGACAGCACAGGTTAGCACAAAAGTTACTACTAAATAACTTTTAGCGATTCGTAAGACTGGCAGCATGTTGGGTTGTTGTTATTGCCGCAAACGTAATAACTTCTTTCTTAAAAAAATCAAGAGTTTCAGAAAATATTGCGTATAGCGGTTTGTGTTTCTAATGGTTAAAGTAATTTTATTTGGTAAGTCAGGCGAATTACAGAATTATCAAAAATGCTACCTCCTCGTCTTTCCGGTCCATATGCATGGAAGTACCCAAAGCCTAAAGAACCATATACTTTTCCAAAAAGCTTGAATTTCAGAAAGTTGTTCAACCCTAATCCGGTTTCAAAAAAACCTCTTGAGTAGCTTTTTGTTACAGCATCAGCTCCACTGTGAAGATCTTTGTTGTCCAGATCTCCCCAACCCATTCCCTGATATATAACAATATCAGGTTTAAACTTACTGTGGGCAAACAGTCGGGATCCAAAGTCATGTTGGAAGAAGACGTTGAAGTATTTATTTGAGACAAACTCGTAAATTCCCATCGTTTGAAAATGATTACGAATTATAATACTGCTAGTCGCCAAATTACCCCCTCGTCCATTGAATAAAATTGGATATGGTGCCTTTGAAGACATGCGTCCACCTTCCAGTTTTAGGCTTGTTGTACCAATATGACCTAAATGAAATTTATAATCCATGTGACCAGCAAGCTTGAAGAAGCTCAGCTCGCCATTTAAAACATTTGAAAATCCTTTGCTTGCATTTAAGTAGAAGACAGGGTAGTTGGATTCTAATCTTGCTACTTTACCAAGTGTATTAGTGACTTTTTCGTTTACGGCATACCTCACCCTCAAACTCACTTCCGAAATATTGTAGTTACTTGATAATGTTGTAGTGCCTTCATTATCGAATTGAAATTGGTAATCATAGAGTGGTTTCCTGGAATATTTGTTGAAGCCTAGCTCCATTAAATGGTAACCGGGAGTTCGAAAATTGAGTGTCACCTTATCTGATAAATAACGGTCCATTCTACCTGTGAATATTCTTCTGAAGAAATCAGGTTTTTTCGCCAGAAAGTCGATGCTTCCCGGTTCAAAAATGTCATTTGAATGTTGGTATTTCAACTCAAAATCGTGTCGTTTATTAAGAAAAAGCCCAGCTTCGAAACCCCATTTCCATTCTTTGTCTCTGATTCCGTATGCACCATAACCACCAACTTCAAAAAATTGTAATAAATCTCTGCCTGCAGATCCCTGAAGACCAAACCTTGCGCCTTCAACACGGTTCAATTGGAAGACATTATTAACTTCCATAAAAGGCAGTTTATAGGTGAGCTTATTCCTGTAAAAAGCGACTAACCTCTGAATTACAATTCCAGGTTTGCTTTGATGTCTCAGTGTATCAACCCTCAAATAAGTCTTTCTTCGTTTCTGGCTCAATGGTTCAATTCTGTGGATGTCCCAAAACTCTTCTGATTGCTCTGTTCCGTATACTTCACAGACACACAATTCTGTTCCATCGAATTTGCTTAAATCCGGATCAAGATCAATTTTCTTGATGTAAGTCTTTTTATCATAGACTGTTCCAAGGTATTTTTTTGGTGATTTGCGAAGTAGGTAGACGTAATTCATCTGAACCGGAAACCATTCTTTATTTTGGATGAATTCAAACTTTTGAGAAATCTGAAAGTCTATAAGTTGGTGCTCAACCGGACGTGCTACTACATTTTGGATTGCGTAATTGTTGCTGTTGATGTACAGAGTACCTTCCAGTCCCGAGACCCTCAGATGCGATGGGCGAAAATGTATAATATAAACTGTATCACTTTTATGAGGTAAGGAATACTCATGATGGAATTCATAATGTTTGTAAGTCCTGTTTCCTAAAGGTGTAGCAAACCTAATTCCCAGAAAATCGAAGTAATTATTGTAAAATGAGATAGGATGCTCATTTGAATATAATGGTGCAGCTCCAATATTCTCTAGGCCGGAGTGTTTTAAGGCGAGTATTCTCTCATGATTTTTGTTTGGATATTTAAAAATCCTTTGATTGACGGATTCAATTACATCCATATGTTCGTGACCATGGATTCTGTGATGTTTAATAAATAGAGTATCATTTTCCACTCTATTCTCATATTTATCAGGGATGTTATGATTTCTTAGCTGAAAAAGATCAACTGTGGCGATGTTATAAGAAGTGTATTCAAAAGATCCTCCCAGCTGCTCAGGGTCGTTGGTGTTTTCAAGTAAGACTGCCTGGTTTATGATTTTAAAAGTTGGGGAATTAATGTCGTCTGTCCAATTCCTTTTGACGGTTTCAAGTGGAGTGAGTATTGCTTCAACTGTGTCTGAGGAGGTGATTCCATAATTCAATTGAAAAGGTTGGTATTCAGGATGTATGACGCTGATGTTTTGAATGTCCTCCCTGGTGTTAATGGTAAACCTTCCATCAATATCGGTAAATGCACTATTTGTTGAGTCCTGATTTAAAAAGACGTATGCAAATTGTACTATTTCTCCTTCAGAATCTTTGATGACACCATTGATGGTTTTTGATTGTCCACTGATTTTACCAGAAACAAAAAACAGAATAGAGATCAAGAAAAGATTACAAATCCTACGAACCATGAATTATGGGGTACTTTATTGGTTTAATTTAGTCAGGATTGGATTTTAGAACAATGATATACAACGAATTGTCAGAATGAATTAGAATTTCATTGGAGTTACTCCTCTAATATTTCTTTAACACGCCCTACTTGACCATCTTGAAGCCTTACTTTTATTCCATGTGGATGATTTGGAGAATTTGTTAATATGTTCTTCACTATACCTTCTGTGAGTTCTCCTGACCGTTGATGTTGTTTTAATACAATATTTACCAGCTGACCTGGTTTGATATTTGCCCGCTTTCTTCCGTCCATTAATATCCTACCGTTTCTATTTGTTCTGCTGTCATGATCATCATAAAACCATGCATGTTTTTTGCGGTTCTGGGAAGATCCAGAATCTTTTTGAACTCGGCATCTTGCTCTTCTGAGGGCTTTGATGTTTGATATTTGTGCATTTTCTCATAAGCCTTATCTACCCAGGTAGCAATTGTATTCTCAGAATAACTTTGCACATAAAATGCCACTAATTCTGCTTTGGTATGCCCTTCAATTAAGATTGGAATCCAATCTTCCTGCTTAAACATTTTATCTTCAATTACTTTGTATTGTTCAGGAGAGAGAATAACATATTCATCAACATCCTGGGCATAAATTAGATTAGTTCCAAGAAGAATAGACGATATCAGTAATCCTTTGATAAGAAACTTCATAGTACAGAGAATTGGGTGTTACCTCAATTTAAGAAGTGTAGATTTCTAATGCAATAGAAAACAAGAATACCCAAATTCTCAAATTTCTCAATCTTCAATTGGTACAAATCGCGTAGTACCACAAACCGGGTTGAGAAAGTTGCACCATTCCATGTAGATAATTCCTGTTTCTTCGTCTCTGTAACTTCCTTCTACCGCTTCGTGATCACCATATCCAGTTGATGATGGAAGTAATCTGGGTTCACCACATAAATCATAAAAGAACCCTGGTCTAATTCCAACTGTAGGGTCCCAGCTTGCCCAAAGGCCTACATCATGAGTTGTCGTCCGATACTTAAAAGGTTCGAATGTTGTAAATTCTGAAGTAATTTTGGCTGTCTCTTCAACGTCACAGTCAAAAAATGAGCAGAAACCAAATCCACCATCAAATCTATATAAACTGGCAGTGTACGTTCCTTCCCAAATTGATGGGTCCGATGGACATGCAATATAAGCGTTGAATCCAGGAGAAAAAGAGGAAGTGGTTCCCAAATAAAACCCTGTATTATCTATGTTAAGTCCATTGTTATCGGTATTTACTCTTCTCATGGCGGTATCAGGATATATCCTTCCGTCATTCATGGTCACTACATTGTAGAACGTTAATACATCTCCTGCTGTGAAGTCATCAACGTATTCCAAATCAAATGCAATAGCTAAATCTCTAATAGTGATGTTTACATCGTTTAAGAATCCATCTTGATCAAAATCTGCTGGTATGAAGTTGAAAATTCAGCTCTCTCATAAATGACTGAATCAACCTCATTGTCATATAGTTCAGCAAAAATTTGAATTCTGGAAATATTGTTCAGGTTAATAGAATATAATGAAAAGGACACCTCCGCATTGCCCAGGTCATCAGCTCTGAAAAAACTTCCCTCAGATGAATTAAGAATTTTCATTGTTGGTGCTTCTTGGAGTTCCGGGACCCTTGTTAGGTCTTCGCATGAAACAAGTAACACAATAGTGATCGTTAAGATTGGTATAAGTCTCATAGTTTTAACATTTGGATGAATCTATTTATTTCAACATCCATATACATAAATACCCTTACATCATGTCTAATTCAGCCACTCCCTGGGTTTCACATTGACGCTGTTGGGAAGAATCAAACAGGATTCCCTAATTGAATCTGAATGTATGATAAGGTCAAATTCATTTTTATCTATCATGTTCTCAAACTGACTTACTCCTGCCACACTAAACACTCCAAAAACCAGGTCTTCTTCATCGTTTATGTTACGGATATTTGTAGTAATGGGAGCAAGAGGTACCGCAAATAGACTACTCTGAGTTTCTTCTTGCTCAGTTATTTGATTCCAAAAATCGTAAACACTTTTAGTAATGGAATATTGCGAAATACTTAATTGAAATTGTTTATCAAAATACTCTGTAGTGGCAGGAATGCTAAAAGCATGAAAGGAGGAAATATAATTGCCATTTGTGTATCTGTCATTGAAGAGTGATATGGGATTTCTTTCTGGTTTTTGTACCCAGCATGTACAACACGTACAAGGATTTTCATCATCTCCACTGCAGGGTAGAGGAATAATTGAATCTATGTGGTTAAATCTGACTGTATGTAATTCCGGGAAGGTCCTTCTTTCAGCAATTCCCGACCATTTCCATAAATAGAAATTCTCAGCACCCTCATCATCCTGAAAATTAACGAATACATCAATTTTTGGAATATCCAGAATAACTCCTTCACTATTGTTTTGCTGAACATAACTAAGCCCATAAGAAATTGAATCAATTTCAGGCACTGGTGGCATTGTTTCCACAGAGGACATAAATATTTCTCCATCAACTTCAATAGTTAAGAAATAACTTTCACCGACTTTACCTCTTATTCCATTTGGGGTAGTCTGATACGTTCCATTACTGACAAATTGAAGTTTTTCAAATTGACCAGACAAGCTATAAATGACTACTGTCGCATCGTTCACGGCTGTTGCGCTTAAATTGGAAGTTGCATCAAAAAACGATATTGATCTATTTATTTGAACCTGATATGGTCCCGGGTTATTTGTGATTTCTCCAATAATAATCAACTGACCACCTTCTTCCTCCAGATCAAACTCAATTACTGATACGCAGCTATAGATAGCTATTAGTGAGAACAGAGAGAGTAGAATAAATCGGTTAGCAGGGTTCATCCTTTAGACAGTTGTCCTGTAAATAATTAATTAACAAGGGTTTAAGTAATTACCCTTATGAAATAAAACCGTTAATTGAAATTATTGAAGCAACCTGTTATATTGGAGGTTTAAACAACTAATCTAAAACCATGAAAATTACCAATCTACTAATCGCAATTCTGGCGATTACATTTTTTGCATGTACAGAATCAGATGTGGAATCCGTTCAAAACCAACCGGTTAACGATGTTTCTGAATTGAATCCGGCTGATTTTGGGAATTTTATTTCGCACAAGACAGCTCACGAAAATTTATCGGCTTTGTTGAATCAAAGAGAGATTGATTTGGCAAATGGAAGGGAAATTGAAATAGCGTATGGGTTTTTATTTGGGCTGGACCGCTTAAAAGAAATGGTGGCCAAAATCGATGAATATAACAGTTCAGCAACTTCTGATAACGCTATTACAGGAGTTCGAGTTTATAATGTCCTAACTGCCGATAACTCTAGAAGAGATGTGATGTGGATGCCGGTTGTTGGAGTAGAAGATGTGATAGACTTTAATTCTAATGCAAGACAGGAGGATAATGAGTTAGACGTGTTGAATGCTTCAGAACCATGTCCCCCAATGTGCCCTGAATCCAGAGATATCTCCTTACAAAATATCGAGATTGGACAATTCATTGATTTTGATAACGCGAAGTTGAAACTTAATAATTTGAAAAGTTTAAGAGAACAGGATCTGGCAAGTGGCCGAAAGATTGAAACTACTTATGCTTTCATTTTTGGGCTCAACAAATTCAAAGCATTCCTGGACGGGATTGATACAGAAAATGAGAAACGAATGGGGGATGAGGTACTAACAGCAGTACGAGTTTACCTGACACTTAAGAACTCTCCAATCAATGGAGAAACTATGCTTCATAGAGATTTATTCATGATTCCAGTGCAACAGGATTATACAGATTTTCTGAATGTACATGAGTTACCTGAAATTGGAAGAATAGACGATGATTCTGCTTTAATCCTTAACAATGGTTGGAGGTGTCCACCTTCCTGCCCTTAAAAACTTGAAATCATTACCCTTATAAAGTGAAAAAGCGAACTAAAAAGTTCGCTTTTTACTATTCATCAACCATCTGTCTTAGAGCCGCGGGCGCGACTCATACAACAAAGGTATACTAATTTTTATCTATTGTGTATACATTACTTAATAAATTTTATTTTTTCTTTTCTCATTGGTTAAAATCCAGATCGTTTTAATAACTCTTGTTCTGCAATTAAATTTTTGCAATTTTTTTCCTGTTTGTTTAACCTTTTTCTCATTTGAAATACACATTGTCAAACAATATTTGAATGGCTGAGCATTTTTTGTTAACTTATTGTTAACCCAGCTATAGTATGAAAGTCGTTAGATTATTCATTTTCTTGTTACTACCCTTCACCTGTTTTTCTCAGAACAACAGGGACACTCTCGATTTGTTATCCTTATCGTTAGAGGAACTCATCAATGTAAAAGTTTCTGTGGCTTCCAACGTTGTAGAAGACCTTCGAAAGCAACCAGTATCCGTCACCACCATTACTCACGAACAATTGGAATTGTCAGGGGCAAGAACGCTTCTGGATGCAATAATGATTTTTGTTCCTGGCGTTTTCGTTGTGGAGGATCAGGACGATACTATTATTGGTTTTCGTGGACTGGCTGCTGATAACAATTCCAAAGTTTTGTTGCTTGTAAATGGTATCAATTTAAATACGGAATTCTTTTGGGGACCACCGGGTGCAATCCTAAACAGTACCAATTATGACTATATCGAAAGAGTGGAGGTTGTAAGGGGACCTGGGTCTGTGACCCTGGGACAGGGAGCTCTTTTAGGAGTAATCAATATTATCACTAAGAATGCGGATGACGTAATAGAACCCAACAAACTGAAATCTAACATTTGGGGTACTGCTGGATTAGATGGACTTTTTGGTGCCAATGGGCACTTCGCTATAAAAGGAGAGGGTGGCTTCAGTGCTTTTATGACTGGTGGAGTTAATCATTATAATGGACAAAGCTTGAGACACGAAGGCTGGGCAAATGACCGGAATAATGAGGGTTATTTGGGTGGTTCAGTAGCTGATATTGGTACAAGGCTTAAACGATCAGAAAATGAAAATTTCCTTGCAGGCATTACCTACAATGATTTCAAAGTAAGTGTGATGTATTTCAACCAAAATAGAGATTTATACAATTTCTATCGGGACAGAAACCGCATGAGGCAGACACAGTGGACTACTTCTTTAGAGTACAATAAAAGTATTAATGAGAAGCTATCAATATCAGCCAGTGCCAATTATTCAAATGATGATTTTGGTTTGAGTTCAGTTGATGGTTATGTAATGGGAGGAACCAGAGAGAGTAGGAGTGGGGCAAAAGTAATTTTGAAGTCAACGGCAATCAAGAATCATAATATCGCTGTTGGTGGAGAATATAGGAATTTTGATGTAGGACATGAAAATAGAAGAGGGCACAATTTTATCAATAACCTGATATCAGATGATGTAATGGACCCAAACTATTTCGAGGAATCTAATGAGAATAAACAATGGGTGTTTGAACAGCATACTGATGTGTTTAGTTTCTTTCTGGAAGACTATTTTCAAGTGCGGGATAATCTGGCATTATTTGCTGCAGTAAGATTTGATAACCACACTTTTTGGGAGCCAAATATATCACCAAGGGTAGGATCATTCTTTCAAGCATCTGAAAAATTGAGTCTTAAACTTACGTATCAGGAAGGTTTTCGTGGGGCAGTTGGAGTTTTCTATAGTGGTGGTTTTAAACAAGATGGATTTTTGGAAGCTGCTAATTTTGATCAGGTGGCAGCTGCTGCAATTCCAGTATTTGATGCTAATAATGTACAGACAGGTGTAGAACAAAACCTCCCAAATACTAGACCCGAGAAAATTTCAAGCACAGAATTAACCATCAATTATGATTTCTCTGATCATCTAAACTTCTCAGCAGTTACTTTTTACAACCGAGTTAAAAATGTACTGGACGTGGGAGTAATTGTAAGAGATCCTGTGGTATGGCCCCTACCAAACATTGGATCCGATATCCCGGGCGATTGGAATGGGTACTGGTTTTTCAAAAATACAGAGGGAAGTATTGATGAAATTGGATTTGAAGGTAGTTTGATCTACAAAACAAATAGACTTTATACCACTCTAAGTCATTCAATGGTTCAGGTGGTTTCAGCGGATGAGCAGCAAAAGGGAAGCATGTATTTGAACGAACAAAACAACTTTACAGCTTACCCGCAAAATGTAACAAGACTAAATACGCTGGTATCACTTGGAAGTAATTTTTCTCTGGGAGCTAATTACTTGTACTATTACGGATGGTTTTCACCAAGTAACCAAGCTGTGGCAGGAAATCACCTGATGAGTGCCAGTTTAAAATATCATCTGCTACAATCTATGGATTTGTCGATTCATGGATTGAATTTGTTGGGTGCAAATAATTTATACCCTATGACTAATAACGTTAATGATCCATCACTTTCCGATGGGACACCAGCAGTAGAAAAGACATCTTTTTGGGTGAAGGTAAACTTCAATTTTTAGCAAAAAAGAAAAGCGGTTAAGAGATACCTAACCGCTTTTTCAACTTGATTATCACAATCTACTTTAATGAAGTCATGTAAATGGTTATTTCTTCCATGTCAAAAGTCTTATCTCTGACAGGAACCATTTTAGATTTGTATTCCTCATCTTCAATTACTTTTTTCAGTACATCTCCGCTGCTTACTTCCCAAAAGTTTAGAATTGCAGCGTTTGGGCCTTTGCCAGCAATTAGTTTTTCAATCTCATAAACTGCTGTTCTTTGCATGTCGTATTTGGTAGTAATTTTCTCAAGCTTTTTGAAGTATTTTGTTCGTTCAGCTACTCCGTTTTCTCCCTGCATTACAACAAAATCTGTAAGTACCATTTTGCCTTGAGTTAACTCACCTTCTTTGGATGCCTTTGCCAGGAACAGCGTTTGAGTTTCCATATTGAAAACAAGGTTCCTGTACATGACATGCTTTTGATAGCCAGGGTCATTCATAATTTTATCTAATGCATCAGGACCCGGTATTTTCCAAACATTTACAGCCTGCGCATTATCAGGACCTGTTCCTCTCGCTTTTTTGATGACTTGCAGATTTGTTAATTCTTCAAACCCGTACTTATTCAGGTAAGGATTGATTAAGCTCATGTAATTCTCTCTGTAATCCTCAGTAAAACCTTCATTGAGAGTGACGATTTCAATTATTCTGTACTCGCTTGGTTGTGCAATAGCTGAACTGGAAATAAGGAATAAGGTTAGGAGGTAGGCTAAAAAGAGTTTTCTAGTTTTCATGTTTGATTATAGTTTAAAAAGTACAAACCAAAACTAGAATTGATGTTGACTAATTGTTTGTGGAATTAGGTCAATGGCTTTTGTAATCAGCTCATTAAATCGCTTTTTTAAGAATTTCCTGCCTGATTTCTTTTTGATAGTTACGCCCGATAGGAAGTTTCTTGCCTCCAACCTCCACGGTGTTACCTTCCAATGTTTTTACTTTATCAATCGCGATGGTATACGATTTATGGATTCTGAAAAACTTCGTACCAGGTAGAAGAGCAGTGATACTAGATAAATTATGATGGGTTATTAATTCCTCATATACAGTTTTCACCCTTACATAATCTTTTAGAGACTCTATGTAGAGAATTTGATCTAATGGCACACGAATCATTTTCTTATCAACCTTCAGGAAAATGTAATCTCCTTCTCCATCACCAGTATCTTCAGTGTTTGTAAGACTAGCCAACTTATTAAACTTATTCAGAGCTTTCATAAATCTCGGGAAAGCAATTGGTTTAACCAGGTAATCAATCACATCCAATTCAAAGCTTTCTACAGCATATTCTCTGTAAGCAGTGGTCATAATAATACTAGGCTTCACTTCAAGAGTTTTAATGAAATCAATACCATTCAATCCAGTCATATTGATGTCAAGAAAGATGAGGTCAACTTTGTGATCATTTAAGATATTGTATGCTTCGATAGCGCTTTCGGCGGTTCCAACAATTTCATAGTTTTCCAATTGTGATAGGTGCTTCTTTATCACATTAATTGCCAATGGCTCATCATCTACTATCAAACATCGAAACTTCATTAAACTGGTATTTTTAAGTTGACTTTGTATTTCTCTTCTTCATCACTAATATTTAGCTCATAACTTTCCTCATAAAGCAAATCCAATCTTTTCCGGGTGTTGGCAATACCTATACCGGCTGTTGCCTCTGGTTCAAAGGTGTTTCCATTGACAGTATGCAGGGACTTATCATTCTCTACATTAAAAGTTAGTGACTCTGGCTCAGCTTTCAGCGAAATGTCTACATGAAATTTTCCATTCTTTCCTTTTGCTCCGTGCTTAAAACAGTTTTCTACAAACGGGATTAAGATTAATGGAGGCAATAACTTGTCATCAATCGCTCCTTCTATATCAAAGGACACATCTAGTTTTTCACCGTATCTCAGCCGCTCCAAATCCAGGTAGTTTTGTAAATGCTGCACTTCCTGAATTAGATTGACTTGCTGATTCTTTCCCTTATAAACTACGTAGCTCATCAAGTCCGATAACTTCAAAACTGTTTCAGGAGCTTGATCAGATTTGTCGAGAGTTAAGGAATAGAGGTTATTCAAAGTATTGAAGAAAAAGTGTGGCTGCATTTGGGATCTTAGAAATGATAGTTGCGTATCATGGTTTTGTTGCAACAGGTCTTTTGCCAGTCGTTGTGTTTTGGTCCAGTCATAGGTTAGTTTAATAGCCATAGTTAACCCTACCACATACAACTCACCAATGAATACTGCCAGAATGTAATTGAGATTAAACAATTCTGTCTGTTCAATAATAGATTCTCTCCAGATTTCTGTTGTCACCAATTCATATGTGATTACTATCCTTAGCATTGACAATGCAAAAGTTGCTATCGCAATTAGAAATACATAAGCCACTAACTTTTTAGGTATAAATCGGGGAACCAGGTAATATAGGTTGAAGTAGACAAGAATGATATGGATTGGAAACTCAACCAGGTTCGAATTAAATGAATACATATAATCACCAAAGTAATGTCCCCAACGAATGAAATTCAAAACAAAGTAAGCCACCCAGAATATCACATGGTACATTACCAACTTCTTTTCAGTGATTTTGGTTGTTTCGCTATTTGTTTCGTTTTTCTTCATTATTTGGATTTCTACTTCATTTCAATCTTCCCATATTCCTCGTAATTTACAAATGAACTCGCTAACCCGTAAAATTTCCCCGCTTATCGACATCAGTTTGTCGATTTGTAGCAATAACCCCGAATTCTGCAGGAAAGCTACAGTTCTATGTCGTTGGTCTAAAATTTTTCACCCCAAGGTCTGTTCCATATAAATTCCAGATCAATTGAAATTTACAGACTCGCGATCAAAAGTCTACCTAAGACAAAATTCTTTTACAATTATGAAGAAGTTCTACATTTTACTACTACTTACTGTTAGCTTCTCGTCAGTGCTGCTGGCGCAGGAGCGAACAGTTTCAGGGACGGTCCAGGATACTGACGGACAGCCCCTACCAGGCGTAAATATCCTTATTAAAGGATCAAACGTCGGAACCGTCACTGACTTTGACGGGAAATTCAGTCTTTCCGTACCAGGAGAGTCTACTATTCTATTGTTTTCATATGTAGGTTTTGAAACTCAATCTGTGACAGTCGGCAGTCAATCTACATTTGACATCAACTTAGCAACTGACATAACCGCACTTAGCGAAGTGGTTGTGACTGCATTTGGTTTGGAGAAGGAGAAAAAAGCTTTGGGTTACTCAGCAACTGAATTGAGTAACAAAGAGTTTGTGCGAGCGAGAGAAACAAACTTTGTGAATTCACTTTCAGGAAAAGTAGCTGGGGTTCAAATTACTCCTGCAGCTTCTGGATTGGGTTCTAGTTCTAAAGTAGTTATTAGGGGTAATAACTCGATAGGAAATAACAACCAGCCACTTTATGTAGTGGATGGTATTCCAATTGATAACTCATCGGGGCTTAGCGGTTCAGATGAGTGGGGTAACGGTGTATCAGGTGCTGCTGGCGGATCAAGTCCATTAAGCATAGGTGGTGTAGATTTAGGATCCGGTATTTCCGACCTGAATCCAGATGATATCGAATCGGTAACGGTATTAAAAGGACCATCTGCCAGTGCACTATACGGTGCAAGAGGAGCAAACGGAGTAATTATGATCACTACTAAAAAAGGTGGTGGACGTAATGGCGTAAGTGTTTCATATTCCACAAACCTTACAATGGAGCAAGCAGCTGTTCTTCCTGAGTTTCAGAATGAATATGGAACAGGTAACCAGGGTGTATTAGGCCCAACTTACGATGAGATTCTTACGCAAAGCAGCTGGGGACCAAGACTGGATGGATCAACACAACCGACTTGGACTGGTGATGGAGATACTGCTCCTTATACCGCTCAGCCTGACAACTTTAAGGACTTCTTTCGAAACGGTTACTCATGGACAAATTCGTTTGCTGTGACTTCAAATGGAGAGAATGGTTCAGTTAGATTATCATACACAGATCTTCAAAGTCAGGGTATTGTTCCAGGTAATGAATTGGACAGAAAATCGGTTACACTTAGAGGAAGTGGAACAATGGGTAAATTGACTAGTGACACTAAAATCTCATACACTAATCAAAACACTCAAAACAGACCAACTCTCTCTTTATGGCCAGATAACCCGGTTCTTACTCTCTCTCAAATGGGAAGAAACGTAAGAATTGAAGATTTAAAGAATTACCAAAAAGAAGATGGTTCTTCAAACACTCCACTTACTGGATTTTTTAACAACCCTTACTTCGTTCAAAAAGCAAATCACAATGAGGACACAAGAAACAGAGTCTTCGGATTTACTTCTTTGACTTATAAGTTCAGTGATTGGTTGAGTATTATGGGTAGAGCCGGTACAGACTTTACCTCTCAGAAATATGTTGATATCGTGCCGATAGGACACACATTTAGACCTAATGGTACTTTTGGTGAATTACAATTCATCACACAAGAAACAAACCTTGACTTCCTTTTGATGTTCAATAAAGGACTATCAGAGGATATCAATCTATCATTAAACTTTGGTGGTAACCACAGAAAGAACTTTAGTGAGACCATTGGCTTCAATGGAGATACCTGGATCGCAAGAAACACTTTTACTGTAAGTAATCTGGCTAATTCTACTGCAGTTTCTAATATCGGAAACCAGGAAGTAAATTCACTTTATGGATTTGGACAGTTGTCCTACCAAAACATGATCTTCCTTGATTTCACTGCAAGAAATGATTGGTCATCAACCCTTCCTTCTGATAACTGGTCTTTCTTCTATCCGTCAGTAAGTACAAGTATTATTCTTTCGGATCTGTTTGACTTGAATAACGGAGCGCTTTCTTTCTTGAAAGTAAGAGGAAGCTGGGCACAGGTTGGTAATGACACAAGTCCTTATCAGTTGTTACCAGTTTATAACTTCCAGGGAGGAGTTACTTACAACGGACAACCAGTCGCATCAAACGATCCAAATAGAAAGAATCCATTGTTGAAACCAGAAATCACAACTTCCAGTGAATTTGGTTTAGATGCAAGATTTTTTAATGGCAGAATAACATTAGATGCAACTTACTATCAGTCGTCTACAAAAGATCAGATATTATTAACAAGTACTCCTCTTACATCAGGTTTTGCGACGGTATTGAGGAATGCTGGAGAAATACAAAACAATGGCGTAGAGTTGGCTCTTGGTGCAACGGTGGTTAGCAATTCAAACTTCTCTTGGCAAACGGATATTACGTTCACCAGGAACAACTCTGAAGTCATTGAATTATATGATGACGTAACAAGATTCTTGCTAACACAAGGTGGCGGTGGAGGAAAAGTCCAGGTCGTTGCGGATGTTGGAGAAGCTTACGGTGAGATTATCGGTTTCACATACAGAAGAGATCCTGACACAGGAGACATAGTTTACGGTTCTACAGGTCTTCCCGAAAGATCAGAAGAGATGGTAAGCTTTGGAAACATCAATCCTGATTTCTTAGCTGGTATCGCCAATACATTCACTTACAAAAACTTCACATTATACACTCTAATTGATATCAAGAGTGGTGGCGAGGTTGTATCTGTCAGAGATGCGGTAATGAATGTTGCAGGAACTAGCGTGGCTTCATTAGAAGGTAGAGAAGGTGGATTCAGTGTAGCTGGATCTACTGATAACGGAACATCTCTTGAGCCAATTACTGTGAACGATGTAAACGTTCAGGATTACCATAGAGCAGTTTGGAACAATGGTATACTGGATGATTTTGTATACAACGCGGGATTTGTGAAAATGAGAGAGATGTCTCTTTCTTATGCTGTCCCATCTGCAATATTGGGAGATTCTCCTTTCTCGGCTGTGAATGTAAGTCTTGTTGGAAGAAATCTATTCTTCTTCAAGAAACACACAGAAAACTTCGATCCTGAAACTAGCTTCAGTACAGCAAATGGATCCGGTGGAATTGAAACATTCGCCCTTCCATCTACAAGAAGCTATGGGTTCAATTTAAGTGTAACATTTTAACAACAGGCATTTAAATGATTAAGACAATGAAAACTAGAAAAAGCATATTCAAAGTACTTGCATTAGGTGCAATCCTATCTTTCTCAAATGCCTGTACAGATGAGTTTGAAGAGTTAAATACAAACCCAAATGGTCCAGCAGTTTTGGATGATATAGGGCCACTTTTAACTCATGCGCAACAAAATATATACGCTCCATCCAGATTTGTAACTTGGAGAGAGAACTTAATATTCTCATCAAGATTTGCAGAGCACTGGTCTTTCGGATTCTCCGGAACCTGGTTTGGTGATGCTTCTGGATTCCAGGGACGTCAGGATTGGCACGATGGGGTTTGGGATGATTCCTTCGGATTAAGAAGTGCTGTGTCAAACAATAACATTGGCGACCTTGCAGAAATCATGAGGCTAACTGAGCCTGGTGGTCAATTTGAAAGTGAGCCAGATTATGCAGTGGCGCTCATCATGAGAGTGATGTTGCTGCAAAAAGTCGCTGACAACTATGGTGCAGTACCTTATACTGACGCAGGAACAGGAGAAGCACAACCAGTATTCCAACAGTTATCTGAGGTTTATCCTCTAATGATTGCAGATCTTGATGCGGCAATGGACATGATAGGATCCGCTACAGATTCTGGATTGGGCGCTGCTGATCAGGTTTATGCTGGTGACTATCAGAAATGGAAAAGATTAGCCAACAGCGAGAAGTTGAGAATTGCAATGAGAGCAAGAAGCGCTTCAAACAATAACTTCTCAGCAACTGCAATCAATGAAGCTGTTTCTGAACCACTACTTCAAAGCAATGATGATAATCTACATGTACAAAGAGATGCCGGTCTTCCGGCATTGAGACAAGGACTTGCCAATGTTTGGGGTGGTTTTGGCGGACTTGGTTCCAAGTGGATCATGAGCCAGAGGCTGGTTCAGCATATGGATGGTACAATCTTCGGTGAGTTTGATCCGAGATTGCCAATGTTTGCTGAGCCTTCAGTTAATACCGGTACTTATGTTGGTCAGGAAGTTGGGTTAACTTCAGCAGTGGCGTCAGCTTCTGTAATTGAAGATTTCTCTCAACCAAATCCAGTAGTGTATGATCCGGATAATCAGTTGGCAAGTATGGTCTTCAACTACGCAGAATCAGAATTCCTTCAAGCTGAAGCAGCATTATTTGGACTAGGAGGTTCTGATGCTAATGGTCATTTCCAGGCAGGAATCAGAGCTTCTATGGAGCAGTGGGGAGTAGACGAAGCTGATATAGCAGCATACTTAGCTTCTCCGGCGGCAACACTTTCTGGTTCTCAAGAAGAGCAATTCAGACAAATCGCAATTCAGAGATGGATCTCGGTTTATACATACGGTCCTGAAGCATGGGCCATTGTAAGAAGAACCGGATATCCTGCTATCGAGGATAAATCGGATGCTAGATTTGCTGATACTTCAGGGTGGTCAGACAATGTGCTTCCACAAAGATTACAGTATTCTGTTACTTCATATACGCTGAATGGTGATAATCTAGCCGAAGCAGTGAGCATACAAGGTGAGGATAAAATGACCACTAAACTGTGGTGGGCTAAATAATCACTAACCTAAAATTGGAGCCCTGTTTGGGTGGGGCTCCTTTTTTCAAATGAATCCAAAGATGCCACATCAATTTTATATCGGGATAGACATTGGAGGTACCAATACGAGAATTGCAGCAGTAGATTCAAATTCTAATATTCTGCTTAGAAAGCAATTCAGTACATTCGAGTTTCCTTCAGGATCAGAATTTTTAAGTCAGGTTTCCTTCACCATTAATGATATTCTTGCTGAGATCAATTTGGAGCTTGCAGGAATAGGAATAGGGTCTCCTTGTGGCAACTATCACACTGGAATAATAGAGGCTCCTGTAAATATTAAATGGGAAAGACCCTTAAACGTAAAAAAGGTACTTTCACAGATTTATGGGGTTGAAGTGAATGTTACTAATGATGCCAATTTAGCTGCACTCGGGGAAAAGGCAGCAGGAAAGGCCAAAGAACTTGATAACTTTATTTCAATTACAATAGGTACAGGATTAGGTGCTGGGATATTTGTAGATGGACACTTACTTCAAGGCAATATCGGGTTTGCTGGAGAAATTGGACATCTAACAGTTGAGCCTGGGGGACGTCACTGCAAATGTGGAAGAAGAGGATGTTTGGAAACGTTCGTTTCGGCTTCTGGTATTGTCAGGACTTATTTAAAAGAGTTATCCAATCAGACTCTAAGCGCAGACTTAATCCAACAAAAAATTGAGAACATCTCGGCAGAAAGAATCAGTTCTGATGCTAAGTCGGGAGATCTTATGGCTGTAAACACATTAGAAACTACAGGAGAGGTTCTTGGGAAAGCATTGGCGAATATGGCAATCGCGTATGCTCCGGAAGCAATATTCCTTTCCGGGGGACCTGTTGGGGCAGGAGACCTCCTATTAGAACCTACTAAAAAGTCCTTTTACCAGAACCTGATCAAAAACCTGGAAGGCAAAATTCAAATTGATTATTCGTACGAACAAACCAATGAGCTGGCACTTGTAGGGGCCGCTTATCTCGCTCGAAATGATCAGCAATTAGTAATGGAAAATACACTATAAGTAAAAAATATTAAGAGGAATGAATACGATTGAACATAATTCAAACCTATCAATAGATTCTCAACAAAACGGCTTTGAAAGAATTCCAACATCCGTTTATGAAGATTCTAAAATTGCTTCTCGGGCAGTAGCAGAAGAAATAGCAGAGGTTATAAGAGATAAGACTAATACCGGTCAACCTTGTGTTCTAGGCTTAGCAACAGGCTCAACTCCAACTGGGGTTTACAAGGAGTTAATCAATATGCATCGAAATGAAGGCCTTAGTTTCAGCAATGTCATCACTTTCAATTTGGACGAATACTTTCCAATGGAACCTGATTTCCTGCAAAGCTATGTTTACTTTATGAATGAAAATCTTTTCGATCACATTGACATCAAAAAGGAAAATATTCATATTCCGGATGGAACATTACCAAAGGAATTAGTAGCAACATTTTGCCAGAGTTATGAGGAAAAAATTCATGAAGCAGGAGGGTTAGATATCCAGATACTTGGTATTGGTAGAACTGGTCATATTGGGTTCAATGAGCCGGGATCAGGAATTCATTCCAAAACAAGAATGATCACTTTAGATCATATCACAAGAACAGATGCGGCTTCAGATTTTTTTGGAGAGGAGAATGTTCCTCGTAAAGCAATCACAATGGGGGTTGGTACGATCTTGAATGCGAAAAAGATCATATTGATGGCTTGGGGTGAGGGTAAAGCGTCAATTGTGCAGGAGACTGTTGAGGGCGAGATAAGTGATAAAGTGCCGGCAACCTTCCTTCAAACTCATCCAAATACAAGAGTAGTTTTGGATACAGCGTCAGCAGCAAGCCTTGTGAGACAGAAAACTCCATGGTTAGTGGGGTCATGCAATTGGGAAGTCGCCCTGGCAAAAAGAGCTACCATCTGGCTAAGCCAAAAATTAGAAAAGCCAGTTCTGAAGCTTACCGAAAGAGATTATATGGACCATGGAATGAGTGATCTCATCACGGACCATGGACCAGCATATGATATCAATATTAAAATATTCAATGAACTTCAGCACACTATTACTGGATGGCCTGGAGGTAAACCAAATGCTGATGATACAAATCGCCCGGAAAGAGCACTTCCAACAAAGAAAAAGGTGGTAATCTTCAGCCCTCACCCTGATGATGATGTAATATCCATGGGAGGGACATTCCTGAGATTAGTTGACCAGGGACATGAAGTCCATGTTGCCTACCAGACTTCCGGCAATATTGCAGTGTTCGATGATGACGTAATTCGATTTACGGACTATTTCAGAGATCTGAATAAAGACTTTGAAATCTCCAATAGAAGTGGAGATGAGTTATATGCCAAAGTAGTTAGCTCCATAGAGAATAAAAAACCAGGAGATGCTGACTCAGAAGAAGTGGCTAAAATCAAAGGAATGATCAGAAGGAGTGAAGCCAAAGCTGCATGTAGGTATGTAGGAATTCCTGATGAGAACGTGCATTTCCTTGACATGCCTTTTTACGAAACTGGCCAAATAAAAAAAGATCCGATAGGTCCTGCAGATATTAAGATTGTTGCCGAACTACTGGACAAGATTCAACCTCAACAAGTTTATGCTGCCGGTGATTTATCAGACCCACACGGCACACACAGGGTTTGTCTTGATGCCATATTTCAGGCATTGGCTGGATTGAAAACTGAGGAATGGACTTCCGATTGCTGGTTATGGCTTTATAGAGGTGCATGGCAGGAATGGGACGTCAATGATATCGATATGGCTGTTCCTCTTAGTCCAGGAGAATTGTTTAGGAAAAGGAAAGCAATCTTCAAGCATCAGTCTCAAAAAGATACTGCAGTATTCCCAGGCGCAGATAGCAGAGAGTTTTGGCAGAGAGCTGAAGATAGAAACCGCACTACTGCCCAAATTTATGACCAATTGGGCCTTGCAGAATACGAGGCAATTGAAGCATTTAAGAGATATGAATACTAGACTCATGAAGAGAAGCATTATCATACTTACATTTCTCATTATTACATTTTGTTTGAAGGGAATCACAGTTCAGGCTCAGTCTCCAGAAACTAGCCTGGACTGGATGCCCATTCCTGCAGAATATGAGTTGACAAATGAGAAATTCAGAATAAATAAACATGTAAGCCTCTCAATAGATGGCCCTAAAAATTCCAGGTTGGAATCATATGCCACTAGGTTCATGAGAAGACTGGACCAAAGAACGGGTTCATTTTTTGAGCAGGGATTTGTTGGTTACGATGAATTCCCTACTCCTAACCCAAATGTTGTCCTCACTTACGACAAAGTTGAGGAGGTAAAACTTGGAATGGAAGAGTCATATAACCTGTTCATTTCTGAAAACAAGATTGAATTAAAAAGCGCAACAGATGTCGGACTAATGAGAGGTTTGGAAACGATCCTACAAATGATCCAGATTGATGATTCCGGTTACTATTTGACCGGAGGCACAGTTTCTGACCAGCCTAGATTTGCCTGGAGAGGACTTATGATTGATGTAAGCAGACACTTCCAGCCAATCGATGTGATCAAAAGAAATATTGATGGAATGGCAGCTGTGAAAATGAATATTCTTCACCTGCATTTGGTTGATGATCATGGCTTCCGTGTAGAGAGCAAAGTATATCCTCAGTTGCACGAAAAGGCTTCTGATGGTGATTACTTCACCCAAGAGGAAATCAAATACATTATTCAATATGCCGAAGATAGAGGAATCCGTGTTGTTCCAGAATTTGATGTTCCGGGTCATGCTACTAGTTGGTTGACGGCATTTCCTGAATTATCAAGTGCCCCAGAAACTGTGACGATAGAAAGAAGGTCTGGTATTTTTGACCCAACTCTCGATCCGACAAACGAGAAGACTTACGAAGTATTGGATGGACTTTTTACTGAAATGAGTCAGTTATTCCCAGATGAATATTTTCATATTGGAGGAGACGAAAATGAAGGACATCATTGGGATGCTAATAAGAATATTCAAGCATTCATGAAGAAAAAAGGCTTCCATTCAAATCACGAACTTCAAACATATTTCAATAAGCGATTATTAACAATCCTTAAAAGAAATGGTAAACAAATGATGGGATGGGACGAGATACTTCACCCCGATCTTCCTAAAGAAACAGTAATCCATTCCTGGCAAGGTGTTGAAGCATTATTACAATCAGCTAAGGAGGGTAGAAAAACGGTCCTTTCCAATGGCTACTACATTGACTTGTTGCACCCTGCAAAAGATCATTATCTAATGGATCCACTTCCTGCAGATTGTGGCTTAACGGATGAACAAAAGAAAAATGTGCTAGGTGGAGAAACTACCATGTGGAGTGAATTAGTAACGCCTCTTACCATTGATACCAGAATATGGCCAAGGACTGCTGCAATAGCGGAAAGACTTTGGTCTCCGGGACATATTACAGATGTGAAATCAATGTACAACAGGATGGGTGTAATTGCCCTTCAGCTAGAAGAACATGGCTTAACACATTTCAGAAATAGAGAAGTAATCATGCGAAATCTTAGCGGAGGATGGAATATTGAGCCGGTAAGATCACTTGCTGATGTGGCAAGCCCATTGCAGGGTTACCACAGGAATCCAAAAGGTGAGTATTACAGAACCTATTCTCCATTCACATTATTCGCGGATGTGTGTATTGCTGATCCTCCAAATGCTTTGAAATTAAAAGACCTGGTAGATCAGTACCTGGAAGAACCAAATACTGAAACTGAAAAGTCACTGCACGACTTATTCGATGAGTGGCAAGAGAATCACTCTAAGTTTGAATCGATTTCAAAACAGTCTCCAATTCTGAAAGAAATGCTTCCTATGTCGGAGAACTTATCCAAAATAGGGGAGGCAGGAAAAACTGCATTGAATAAGAATAGCTTCAGCAATCAAAGTGATCAGTTGGAGTGGTATCAATCTACTCTAGACATGCTGGAAAATGCGAAAGAGCAGTCAGGAAGAACTGAATTGGCGATTATTAAAGACATGATACGGTTCATTAAAAGTCAGATGGCCATTATACCAGCCGACAAAGCAACCGGAAAAGTAAAAGTGGACGGAAATTTGGGCGATTGGGGTGATGCGACCTGGGGTCAATTCACTCCATTACTCCATGATTCCTGGTCAGACCCATGCAAGTATGCAATCCAATGGGATAAGAAAAATCTATACCTGGCTTTCGATGTAGAAAACTCAAACCTTCAAAGTGAAAAATCAAAACGTGATGAAGTTGGTCTTCACATGGATGATGGAGTGGAGTTTTTAATCGATACTCAGTCTAATCAGTCGGATACCTGGGAAAATGATGATATCGCCTATCACGTGAATGTTAAAAACGCCATCATTGATGACCGGGGATTGACAGAGAGCGGTGAATACAACAACAGTTGGAATGGCTCTGCTGTGACAGCAGTAAAAGTGGAAGGAACAATTAATAATAGCAAGGATACAGATAAAGGATACCAGGTTGAAATCGCGATTAGTTGGAAGGAATTAGGTGTTAAGCCACAGGAAGGATTGACAATGGGAATTGATCTATGTGTCAATGACAGAGACGATGATTCAAAGGAATACCGCTACTTTGATTATATGAACCTAAACGTGTTTCATAAGCCTTCTGGATTTGCTAAGTTATTGTTGATAGATTAGGGAATGAATAGAGTATTTGCATTAGACATTTTACGTGGTTTCACAATAGTCGGGATGATTTTGGTTAACACTCCTGGCTCGTGGGATACTACTTATAAGCCGCTTTTACACGCTCAATGGCATGGATGTACTTTTGCAGATCTCATTTTTCCCTTCTTCCTGTTTATAATGGGGCTCTCAATGAGCCTTAGCATGAGAAAATTCGCTAATTCATCCTACTCTGTCCACAAACCTGTAATTGGCAAGATCTTAAAGAGAACACTGATGCTATTTGGTATTGGACTCTTTCTAAACACATTCCCCCAATTCAATATATTGGAAATCAGAATACCTGGAGTTCTACAAAGAATAGCCCTTGTATTTTTAGCCAGCTCATTCATACTGTTTCGATTATCCGTAAGAACTCAATATGTATTTTCTGGTTTCCTTCTCATTGCTTACTTCCTCGTAATGACCTACGTGCCGGTACCTGACTCTGGAATAACAGGTATTGATACTTCGACGAACATTGCCGCATGGTTGGATTCTCAAGTTCTTACAGGACACATGTGGAGTGTTACTAAAACATGGGATCCGGAAGGAATATTGAGCACTTTTCCTGCAATTATATCCTGTGTTCTAGGTATATCCCTGGGACTAAGAATGTTCACCCAAATTGAAGAAGGTAGATTAAACTTGCAGATACTCTTTATTGAAGGATCAGCCTTAATTGCTGTAGCCTTAATCTGGCATCAGTTCTTCCCAATCAATAAAAGTTTGTGGACAAGCTCTTATGTACTTCTTACTACTGGAATTGGTTATTTAATCTGGCTTTCACTCTATTGGATTTTGGATATCAGAAACACACGTCCGAAAGTAACTCTACTATTCAAAAGCTTCGGGATGAATGCCATAACCTCCTATGCATTATCGATTCTGGCTGCTAGTGTCCTTTATTCAATTTCAGTTGCTAATACAAATTTATACGACTGGCTTTATCAAACACTATTCAACTCCTGGCTGGATCCATATCTGGCTTCATTGTGCTTTGCAATCACTTTTATCGCAATTATTTATCTACCAATCAGGTGGATGGATCACAAGAAAATCTATTTGAAAGTTTAAAAGCAATTAACATATGATTCTCGAAACTATTGACTGGATTATCATCTCAGTATTCTTCCTTATTGTCTTATCTATAGGTTGGATTGCATCCAGAACTGCAGGAAAAGATACCAAAGAATTCTTCCTGGGAGGAAGATCAATGCCCTGGTGGTTACTTGGAGTCAGCATGGTGGCTTGTACATTTTCAGCAGATACTCCAAACCTGGTTACAGGCATGGTTAGAGAAGACGGAATTGCAAAGAACTGGGCTTGGTGGGCATTTTTAATTACCGGGATGGTCACTGTATTCATTTACGCTAGATTATGGAGAAGATCAGAAGTCAATACTGATCTTGAGTTCTATGAGCTGAGATACAGTGGGAAGATGGCTTCATTTCTTAGAGGTTTCAGAGCGTTATACTTGGGAATATTTTTCAATTGCCTGATCATGGGAACCGTATCTCTTGCAGCAATCAAAATTGGAGCTGTAATGTTTGGTTTATCTCCAATGCAAGTGATAATCGGAGCATCAATAGTTGTTGTGATTTATGCTACTCTTGGTGGTATTAAAGGAGTAATTTGGGCTGATTTTTTCCAATATGGCATTGCGATGTTTGGAGCGGTTTACGCTGCAATAATATCAGTAAGACAACCAGAGATTGGAAGTTTAAGTAATTTATTCAGCCATCCGGAAGTTCAAAGCAAGCTTAATATTCTACCACAGTTTAATGATCCATTGGTTTATATTCCACTTCTAATAATCCCAATTGCAGTTCAATGGTGGAGTGTTTGGTATCCTGGAGCGGAACCTGGAGGAGGCGGATACATTGCCCAAAGAATGCTTTCAGCAAAAGATGAAAAGAACGCTATTGGAGCAACTCTTCTTTTTAATTTCGCTCATTATGCATTGAGACCTTGGCCATGGATAATTGTAGCCCTTTGTTCGATCGTAATTTTCCCAGATCTATCTACTATTCAAAAAGAGTTTCCGTCAATCAGTGCTCAGTATCTTGGTCATGATGTAGCTTATCCAGCCATGTTAACCAGACTAGGAGCGGGATGGAAGGGTTTAGTAGTTGCATCTATAATAGCGGCTTACATGTCAACAATTGGAACTCACCTCAACTGGGGATCTTCTTACGTTGTGAATGACTTCTACAAAAGGTTTGTCAGTCCTGATTCTTCAGAAAAGCGATTAGTTCTGGTAGGCAGATTTAGTACTGTAATGCTGATGATTGTTTCTGCTGTATTCGTTTTGACTTTTCTTGAGAATGCAACTCAGGCATTTGATATCCTACTACTATCAGGTGCTGGAACTGGTCTCATTTACATACTTAGATGGTTTTGGTGGAGGATTAATGCGCTTACGGAGATTGTGGCAATGATAACAGCGACAGTTCTTGCAGTTCTACTGGTTCTTGTAATCGATAAAGCCACAATAGCTCAGATGGTGATTGATACAGGAGGTCTTACAGATGAATTAATAAACTACGTAGCAACCGGAGTGATTTCTGATTTGCAGAATATTCCATCTAAATTAGTATTGAACCAATCTGAATTAAGTGTGCTAAACGCATTCAATTCCACCACCGAAATCCTGGATGTTAGTAGTAAAATAAATGCAGTAACCTTCCCGGTCAGATTGATTTTATCATTAGTGTTGGTGACTATTAGTTGGTTATTGGCCACTTATTTGGGGAAACCAGAAACTACAGAGACCCTCAGAAATTTCTATCAAAAGACTAAGCCTGGTGGTCCTGGTTGGAAAAGGGTCTTGGTTGAAGCTCAAAAGGAAGGAATAAGTCTGGATAATGATAATACTAAATGGGAAATGCCATCTCAGATTCTAATGGTATTTCTAGGATGCATTGCTATCTATTGTTGCTTATTTGCTATCGGAGCTTTTATTTATTCTAATGTGCTGGTAGGGATTATTCTATCACTGGTATCAGCAATTTCAACATATCTTTTGTTTAAGCTATTTGGAAAATTAAGTACGTCAAATTGAATTATTGATATTATAAATTAATCCTCAAGCCGATCTAGAAGTTGATTAATAGTTGGTAACAGAATTGGTAATCTGAACCTTCCGTTTCTAACAATCATGGACTGATTAGGTCTGAAGTAATTTTCAGCAGTCATTTCAATTGTTCCCTCTATGATATAATTCAAAGAATCGATTTCCTCTATATCAGTTATTTGCAGCTGAGATTGGGATACAATCAATTCATGACTTCTGAAACTTTGTCTCATGCCTACATTTACCAACCATGGGCATTCCAAATTTAAAGGAGCAGAGATCAGATCTTCTGGACCACAAGTAGTTCTATCACCACCTGTGAATAAAGAAAAATCCTGGACTATGAAATCTCGGTTTTGAAAAAAGTTTTCAGCTAAGTCTGAATTTTCCAATGATTCTAAATAATCCCGATCCCAAATTCCATAAAAGTATAATGTCACATTTTCATTTAAATCATCCATAAAATGACCAGCACCAATTTGTATATCTACAAAATCAGAACTATCTGATTGGTTCGCATCATAATATTGTTCAGATCTGTTCCATTCACAAAAATCAAGAGCAACCTGGCTTGAGACAGAGTCTTCTACAAATTCCATTTCCCAGTAATAGAGCTCCCCTGAGTGAGTACAGGGTTCTTTTTCATTGTCACAGGCTGATGCATATAGTATTAAACCGACTAGTAAACATAGTCTCTTTTGAATTTTCATCGTAATTAGAAGCTTGGCGAATAATAAATCTCAATATACAAAACGTACTTTCTAATTATTCATTACATTAGAAACAAATTCTAACAAAAACGAAGAGCTGTGGAATCGGTTATCAATGTAATATTCAATATCATTCAGATCATTGTACTCCTTTTTGGTGGTTACCTAACTATCACTACTCTTAGAAAGGGATATGCAGATGATTCGACAAATATGAAGCAGAGAGGATATAAGTTTCTGTTTTTTACCATTGTCTTTATCATTCTTATTCAAGCACTTGAGTGGCTCATTTTAAGTCTGTTTTAACCATGGAGTTAAAAGAAAGACTTCAAAAGCAATTAGAGTTTATCAAGGAGATCGATCGGATAAAGTACATTTTCCGTAAGACCCGATTATTCAACAGTGATAGACATGAAAACGATGCTGAGCACAGTTGGCATCTGTGTATGATTGCCATGATATTGGCTGAACATGCTAACGAACCAATTGATATTCTGAAAGTAATTAAAATGTTACTGATTCATGATATCGTTGAAATAGACGCTGGTGACACATTCCTGTTTGACCAGAATAAAAATCATAGCAATACAGAAGAGGAATTAAAGGCAGCAAAGAGAATTTTCGGTATGCTTCCTGATGACCAATCTGAGGAACTGATTGCAATTTGGGAGGAGTTTGAAGCATTCGAATCCAAGGAAGCAAGATTTGCACGAGCAATGGATCACTTCGAACCAATACTTCAAAATCACTCTAATCAAGGAGGTACCTGGTCAGAGTTTGATGTACCTTATGAAACGGTTGTGAATAAAAAGAAGGCAATCAGACAAGGCTCGGAATTTGTGTGGGAGCACGTGCTTGAAATTTTAGAGGAAAGTGTTGATGCCGGTCACTTAAAAAAAGGTGAAAAGGTATGATAAGATTTGGTATCATAATGACACTTATCGTCTTTATCGGATGCCAAAGTAATCCCGGGTCTGTTGATCAATGGAAACAGGAGATTTATGAGACTGAATTGGCTTTTTCCAGACTTTCTGAAAAGGAGGGTGTAGAAAAAGCATTTTTAACATATGCTGCGGAAGACGCAGTAATTAAACGAAAAGGAAAGTTGGTGATTTCCAGAGATTCTTTGAAATCTTATTTTCAGAATTCTAACCCATCCACAGGCACAGAAGTATTGACCTGGGAACCAGATTTTGTTGATGTATCTAATAGTGGTGACCTTGGCTACACATACGGCAAGTTCATTTACTCGTTTACTGACTCTGCGGGGAATGTGACTGAAAATACAGGTTATTTCCATACCGTTTGGAAGAGACAAAAGGATGGAACCTGGAAATTTGTATGGGACTAAAATAAAATTATGAGTTACTACATTATCTGGCAATATGATGTGCCACAAGAGAATGCTGCTGAGTTTGAGAATGAATATGGGAAAAAGGGTGCCTGGGGTAGATTCTTCATGCAGTCTCCTTTCTATCAAGGTTCAACTTTACTCAAACCAACAGAAAAGAATCAACATTATGTAATCATAGATCGGTGGGTTGATCAACCTGCTTATGAGAACTTCTTGAGAGACAATAAAGATGGTTATAATGGTCTTTCAAAAATTTATCAAAGGCTTTTCAACTCCGAAGAAAAACTTGGTCAATACACTGATTAACGGTTTCTTTTAAACACCGAAAACGGCTAGTCACCCACCGTTATTGGCAATACATCAAGGAAGTTTGGTTGGGTTTTAGTGATTGGTTAATTTCATTAACAATTACGCATAACCATATTAAACTAATTACCAATGAAACTAATCCATCTAGGCATCATTGCACTGGGAATTCTGGTGCTATGTTGCAGTCCACAAAAGGAACCAGTTGGGACCAAAAAATTAGTCGAAACAACTGATGAGGTAACACCAACACCATTTCCTGATCTGGGAATCCCCAATTTTCAGTTTCCAACTGACAGCAACACCATTAATAGTTGGGTTGCGACAGAAGATGTTAATGCAATTTACAGTCATGGATGGGGTATTTGGGCAGGTTTAACAGCACCAAGTGGTCAATCAATCGGAGGTCAGGAATTATTGGTCTTTGAAACATGGCTAACTCCAGCCGAGATTCTAGACAGCATGAAAAGCGTCCCGGTTAAAAGAATAGGGAGAGCAAATCTCAACAAACCAAAGCAGTTTGGACATGCATTTAATAAATCTGGAGAAGAACCGGATACTAAGATTGCTGAATCAGTGAGTTACAGTCCGGCTGCAACTAAGTACGCATTAGATAACAAGATATTTCTATATAGTACTTTTGAAAAGTATGCTGCAGAAGGCAGAACTTCCATCCCGGATTTTCCAGCGAACGCCATCACAATTAAACCTGTTTTCAAAGTTATCAGTAAAAGTAAATTGGACCCATCAGGTTATTACGCAATGCCATCATGGGTTGGTCCAATCGACAGTCTTGCCGCATTTCCTGAGAATAAATGGAATGCTTGCATATACGTAGATATCACTAATTCTTCATCAGCAGATGGGGGAGTTGACATTGGATGCTACGGACCTACTCCAGAGACCACCTATAACCTCACTGACTTCATACATTATGAATTGAATGAGGAAGATGTGGCCTACTACAATCAGGAGTTCGGTTTAGGTGCTGAAGCTGGAGATTATGCAGTTCTTGTTGGCATGCATGTAGCCACAAGAGAGACTAAAAGATGGACATGGCAGTCATTTTGGTGGTCCGCTAATCCAAATAGTCCGGCTTCTCCAAGTAGTCCTCAAATAGCTTCCCTTAGACCAGCAGAATATTTGAACGGTGCTGCAAGCCACTATGCTATGACTTCAGCTTACTACATGGTTTCTCCACCGCAACCATATACGGGAGGACAAAGCGTAGGAGATACGTTAATTGCATTTAACCCTTATCTGGAAGCTGGTTTTGGGCCTGGTGTGTTCACCGGGAGCGACAGTTATGTAGTGAAAAACGGAATTCAAATTTCAACGGCAGCAGGAGTAAGAACCAATTGCATGAGTTGTCATGTATATGCTGCATATAATGTTAAAAAACCTTCAGAAACTCCTCCTTACAGTGGAGATGCTTATGTCAGCCTGGATGATCCTGTTTTCAGTGGATTTATTAAAGCTGACTTTGCATGGTCTGTTGTGGATAATGTGGACACCACGGCCATCGCAAGTATGATTTCGCAAACAGAGTAATTAAATTCGACTGTGGTGTTATGCCAGGGTGATCCGAAAGGGTCACCTTTTTTTGTTCAAAATCAAAACTAATAGTTCATCAATACGTATGTTTGTACATATAATGTAAAGACATTTAAAAATGAAAAAGATATTAGCATTTGGTACAAGTAATAGTAAAAGCTCCATTAATCAGAAATTAGCGACATGGTCAGCCAATCAGGTAGAAGATGTTGAAGTAACAATATTAGATATCAATGATTATGAGATGCCCATTTTTAGTGTGGATAGAGAACAAGAAAACGGGATCCCTGAAAAAGCGATTGAATTTAAAAGATTGATTGAAGAGTCGGATGGATTGATATTGTCTTTTGCTGAGTACAATGGAAGTTTTACTTCGGCTTTCAAAAATATATTTGATTGGATATCCAGAGTTTCCAAACCAATTTGGAGTAATAAACCTACTTTGTTGATGGCAACTTCCCCTGGTCCACGAGGAGGTTTGACAGTTTTGTCTTCTGCTGAAAAAACATTTCCTTTTCAAGGTGCGGATGTTGTTGGGACTTTTTGCTTACCATCGTTTAATTCTAATTTTACAGTTGAAGAAGGAATTACGAATGAGGAGTTGAGACAATCATTTTTAAAAGTATTAGGATCATTTGAATCCAAAGTTCACAGATTAGAAGAGGCAGTATAGCTAATTAGCTATAAACAACAGCTACTCAAAAAGCCGCTTTCAAGTAATTGGGAGCGGCTTTTTTCTATTCTTTCTTCTATAAAACTCAATTTTAATTTTTTGGGGTGGGGGGGATAATTATTAATGTCCTGTCATTTTGATGTAGCATTAGTGATAAAGATTCGGAAATAGGACACATATCGATTTTGGCTATAAGCATTGGGGCCTGTTGGCAGGCAGGTTCCTTTGCTGCCGCCAATAACTAATACTCCAAATACCATTAAAAATGAAAAAAATAATAGCACTATACATAGTGGTGAGCGGGATACTTATGTCCTGTGATCCAAACCTCACAAACAATTTTTCCTCTGGTATTGAAGCTGAAGTGATTGCCAAATCCGGGCTTCATTCAAGTCACCAATTTATGCCAGAAAATAATCAAGTAATTAAAGCTAAAAGAGAACTGTATAAAGCAAATGCTTCCTCTGAGATTTCGGAAACACAGGCACCCGCTATAGGGCTGGTTTTGGTTTTAATGCTTGGAGTCATTTTAAGTTGGAAAAGTAAAATTTGGACAGGTTATGATTATGCATAAAAATTTAGTTTTAAATAGTTTCTTGAAGTGTTTAGCTGTGTGGAACGTGACTGGACTGCTGCTCTTTAGTTGTGAACCAGGAGTGGATTCAGAAGAAGTGCAGGATACTGAGACAGTAGTTCAGGCGTTCCAATTTCCAGCAGTTGCTGAATCTTTTGGAGGAACAATTGATCTCAATAATCTATACGATTATGAAGGTCAATCACATCCGGATTACATTGATCGGGACAACACTCAGGGAAACACCATAACGAATGAAGGTGCAGTATTAGGAAGGGTATTGTTTTATGATGTCAATTTATCATCTGACAATACGGTATCCTGTGCTAGTTGCCATCAACAGCAATTTGCATTTGGTGATCCGGAGCAATTAAGCACTGGAGTAAATGGGGTTACAGGAAGACATTCAATGAGACTCATAAATGCACGATTTGCTGAAGACCGTCAATTCTTTTGGGATGAAAGAGCTTCTACTTTGGAAGAACAAACTACTATGCCTATTCAGGATCATGCGGAAATGGGATTTTCAGGGCAAAACGGAGACCCTGCATTTGATGATCTAATTGAAAAACTGGAAGCTATTGACTATTACCAGGAGCTATTCACATATGTCTACGGGGATGCTGAAGTTACTGAGGAAAGAATGCAGGACGCTATGGCCCAATTCATAAGAAGTATTCAATCATTTGATTCAAAATACGATGAAGGTCGAGCTCAGGTAAACAGCAACAATGCTGACTTCCCAAACTTCAACACTGAAGAAAACCTGGGCAAGAGATTATTCATGATGTCCGCGAGAGATGGAGGTGCAAACTGTAATACTTGTCATAGAGCACCAGAATTTGATATTGATCCAGACTCTGATAATAACGGTGTGATTGCATCTGCAAATTCAAATGCATTTGATACGGATGTGGAAAGGTCACCGACTTTACGTGACCTGGTTCAATCAGATGGATCCAGTAATGGGCCAATGATGCATAATGGCTCATTCAATACCTTAAGACAGGTAGTAGATCATTACGACAATATTCCAAACAACAACAACAATAATAATTTGGATAACCGACTAGATGGCAGGAGAGGAGATGGACAGATGTTGAATTTATCCAATGCTGAAAAAGAGGCAATAGTCGCTTTTTTAGAAACACTATCGGGTGAGGCTGTATACTCAGCAGAGCAATGGTCTGACCCGTTTCAAGATTAGCAAAAAGTTTATTATACCACATACCTTGTTTAGGAGAACCAACTCTTTGAGTTGGTTTTTCCTTTTTTAGCATCTTTGGCTATATTAGATTTCCTAACTTACCAACATGCAAAAACTACTCGCAGCATCGGTCATTTTTATCCTGATTTCTAATTCTTCATTTGCTCAATACAGTTATTGGAAATCAGTGGAAAAAAGAAATAGTGTTTCTTCAATCACACTCGGTTATAAATATCGCGATGCTAGTTATGTTGATATTGGTTATAGTCATGCATTTCAAATATTGGATACCAACTGGGACTATCGCCCGGAAGCAACATTTGGATACTCAGCAGATAATATGACAGCCAACATTGTAAATGCAATTTACATCCCCTGGAACGATTCTCAGAAGCTGTTCATGCTCAATTTTGGAATCACTAATAACCTGAATTTCCCTTCCGACACTTCCAAAATGGCATGGGGAGTTGAGCCGTACGTTGGTATCGATTTTATGTACCTGGCTACTCTCAGAGTTGGATATAATTACTTTGTTTTAGACGATTCACCATTACTGAAAAACTCCTTAATGGCATCTGTACAAGTGCATATGCCAATAGGAGTTCTGTTTCGCAGAAAGGATTAAAAGCCCAAAAGGCAAAACCCTAAATACTAATATCTAAATCCTAAAACCATTGTTAGTTAAATTAGTTTGCCTCAAAACTCAAAACTCAAAACTCAAAACTCAAAACTCAAAACTCAAAACTCAAAACTCAAAACTCAAAACTCAAAACACGTATCCAGCTAATAGCCAATAGCCAATAGCTAAAAAGGCCTAAAATGGAGCCCTACTGAATGATATTTGATAGGGAGATCATAGCGAATATTGAGATAATCTCTTCCCTGATAATATTGATAAAGCAATCCAAATCCGTTTAACGCGTCAAATCCAAGGATGACTCTGACTCTGATTGAAAGCGTTTCTTCTGTAATAGCATTATCCATGATGTTGATAATCTCAGTTTCAATTACTGGAGATAAGGCGTATCTGGATTCATCTTTGGCCAATACTGGAAATAATTGATGCATTTGATTTGCCAGAATATTGGAGAATATTTCATAAGTAGCCACAAACCCAACTCTATTTTTACCATATCTGCCATTTTGAATTGGCAAGAACTGTAAGACATCATTCAAATGAAAGTCTCGTTGGTAGAAAGCCCGTGCGCTGATTAAGTTCTTTTTTTGAGACCCTATGAATTGACTATAAGTCAACGCATTTCTTAAATAATTGGTAGAGAAATCACCTGCGGCATAATCATTTCTATTTCCAGTGGCATCTCCTTGAAATAATGATCCCGGACCTTGACCATTGGAATAGTGCCTTACCTCTGATGTTATAAAAAAAAGAGGAGATGTATTAATAGGTTCACACTTTGAGAAGAGTGCATAATCTAACTTAAACCCAACTTGATTGGAGGGAGGTGTCATAGGAGAGGAGTCACCATTGGTTAATCGTATATTGATGTTGACAGGAACGGAAATTCTTAACCTTTGGAAAAAATCTGAACGTGTAGAATCAGGTCTAATGATTCCCATGACAGGACTCAGATTTCCTTCGATTATAATATCGCCACTTTCCTCATTTGTAAGGGCAGGAGTGATTTCATTTTTAGGTTGGTAATCGTGAAAGAACGTGATATAACTTTTGTCATCAGTCAATTTCAATACATGTTTGTATAGCTCTAATTGAAAGGTTTTTTGCGCGTATAGCGACGCAGGCATAAACATGCATAACAGCAATAAATATCTCATTTGTTAAATAGGGTTAAGCAAAAAATAAGGCATACTACTCCATGGTGAGATAGAATGCCGTTCTCCAAAATAATGAATTATACTGTATTTGAGATCATTTCTGAAAGAAATGTAACTAAATGGTAGAGTATTAAATGGCAGATTGGACCAGATGTTTGATCAGCTTCTCTTTGAATTGGTTCGGATTGAACGGTTTGGTGACAAAATCATTCATCCCGACTTCATTTACTCTCTGCTTGGCTTCTACAATTGCAGCGGCTGTCAATGCTAAGATCGGTAGTTCCTTAAAGTATGGATCATTTTTTGACCTGATAATGGTTGTAGCTTCATATCCATCCATTTCCGGCATCTGCAGGTCCATCAGGATAAGTGCATATTTCTTTGACTGAATTTTATCCAGACAGATTTTTCCATTCTCAGCGGTATCAACGTTTAGGCCCCATTTAGTAAGGAATTTGGTGGCCAAAATGCGATTAACCTCATGATCCTCTACCAACAAAATATTTTTATTGGATACATTTTCTAATAGATTCTCATCCGCTCCTTTTTGGATAGGAATAAGCTTACTGTCTGATAGCGGGAACTCAACGGTAAAGAAGAATTTAGACCCTTCATTGGCAATGCTTTCAACATGAATGGATGATCCCATCATTTCTAAAAGCTTTCGGGTTATAGTAAGCCCAAGTCCAGATCCACCATATTTTCTTGTGGTATCTTCATCGGCCTGTGTGAAAGTTTCAAAAATTGCTTTTTGTTGCTTTCTTGATATTCCTATACCTGAGTCTTCTACTTCAAAATATAATTTAATATCCCTTTCTGACGATGAAATGGACTTGATTAGCAATTTAACAAACCCCTTCTCAGTGAATTTGATGGCATTGCTCAAAAGATTGATTAATATCTGATTTATTCTGGTAGGATCGCCAACCAAAGTCTGATCAGGGGCATCCTCAACTTCCCAAATCAATGAGATATTCTTGTCATCTGCAGCATATTGCATTGAATACTTAATGCTCTCAAGCATCTTAGAAAGGTTGAATGGAACACTTTCAAGCTTTAGTTTGCCCTCTTCAATTTTACTAAAATCCAGAATGTCATTTACCAATGCCAGCAGATGCTCGCCGCTATTTTTAAGTAGAACCAAATTTTGCTTTTGATCATCCCTTGGATTCTCTTGAAGCAATAAATGACTTGCACCAATCACAGCATTAAGTGGAGTCCTTATTTCGTGACTCATCGTAGAAAGAAACTGATCTTTTCCTTGTGAGGCCTTTTCAGCATCTTCCTTGGCTCTTTTTAGTTCTAACTCCTGCTTCTTCTTTGAGGTGATATCTTCAGTAAATAGAATTATTCCACCAATCTCATTTTCTGTATTATACCATGGGCGGACTTCCCATTTCAGATATCTTGTTTTATTGTTGCTGTCCAGATAAGAATCTTCTTCGCTACTGATCACTTCTCCTGCAAGAGCTCTTTTATGAATGCCCTTCCACTCTTCTTTAACTCCTGGAGAGATTTTGTAATGATTTTTACCAATTACCTGAATTCCCTCAAGATCATTCTCAACATACCACTTTGCTGTAGCAGCAATATATTCCATGTCTGTATTGAACATTGCAATTGCGGCAGGAGAAAAGGATGCGAATGCTTTAAGCATATCTTGCTCAGTAAGAAGAAGGTTTTGATTCTTCTCTCGCTCAAGAGTAAAGCCAATCCAGCGAGAAAGCAATTGAATAAAATCAAGTTGCTGTTCATCAAAAGGTGCTCTTGAATTCAGCGAAAAGAAACTGATCGTTCCTTTCTTTTGGCCTTTGAAGTAATAAGGAGTCCCAATATAGGATTCAATCTGATGAGTCTTGTAACATTCGTAATTGCTATATTTCGATCTCTTAATATTTGGAATGGCAATTACCTTTTCCAATTGGTAGGTAATACTTCCAAAAACTTCATCCAATGTATAATTCTCCTTCAGCTTTATTTCACTGGATTTATCAACATCGGAATATTTAATCCTATATACTTCTTCGTTTACTGAACCTACTACACCAACATCCAACCCCAAATAGTTTCTCCCCACTTCTAATGCAAGATTAACCTGTTCTTCAACGCTAAACTTTACGTTTGAGGCGATCTCATTAAGTAACCTTAGTCCATTTTTATATTTCTGTAATTGCTGATCAAAATGTTTCTGCTTTGTAATATCACGAGCAATGGCAATCACTTTAGAGACCTTCTTACCTTCAAACAACATTCGAACTTTCAGTCCTATCCAAAGAGATTCATGATAGTAATTGATAATAGGAAATTCGTTATACGAGTACTCTTCCTGATTATTCATCTGGTTCTGATAGAAATCCATCAACTGCTTGACTTTGGATTTTTCTACCAATTGCCAGTAATACATTTGATGCAGCTGCTCCTTTGAATAGCCTGTGGTCTGCTCCAAAAGTTTATTGACATAGATGAACTTACCATTTTCATCAAGTTCCCACAGCATGTCACCAGCACTATCTAAAATTGATTGATAATAGGCTTCATTTGACTTAATTCTGGACTGAGCTTCCTGAAGTTGTCTTGTGGTTTCTTCCAGTTCGGAGACTTTTCTGCGTGAATTGATAAGGAGTTCGACTTGTTTTGCCAGAGATTCCAAAAGATCAATTTGCTCAAAAGTGAGCTCCCGTGGTTTTTTATCGATAACATACAAAACACCGATTACTTCGTCATTTTGATCTCGTAGACCTGTACCACAATAAAACCTTATTTTAGGACCACTGCTTACCAGTCTATTATTCTGGAATCGGGGATCTTTTTTGGCATCTATTACTTGAAAAGTTCTTTCTCCTTCGTTGTACTTCCAAAAAGAGTCATCATTGCTAACGGTTGTGAGTTCTAGGCCAATCTTGGATTGTAAAACGAATCCTTTTTCAGAAAGCAGGCTAATACCAGCAATAGGGGTTCCACATAAATGACATGCCAGCTTGACAATATCATTGTACCTGTTATCCTTTTCTGGATCAACAATTAATTCTTCAGAGATAAAAGTATCTTTTGCTGGTTGTTTGGTGCTCATCTAAAAATTGACCAATGGAAGAACGAATCTTCATATAGGTTATAGCTAATAGGTTGAAGTACAGAATACTCCAATCCGAAAATTAAGGGATAATTACCAATTTTGAGCTATGTGATCAATTTAATTTTAAGCCTGAGCGAATGCTTACTTCATATTATGAAAGACATTCTGAACATCATCATCGTCTTGAAATTTGCCAAGCATTTTTTCAATTTCTTCTTCTGCTTCTTCATTTAGTTCTTTGGTATCCATAGGGATCCTTTCAAACTCAGAACTAACGATTTCAAACTCATTCTCTTCCAAATACTTCTGAATAGCACCAAAAGACTCAAATTCACCGTAAATGATAATCTCTTCCTCATCCTGGCCTATGTCATCCGCACCGTAATCGATTAGTTCAAGTTCCAGCTCTTCAACATCAAGTCCTTCTTTGGCCTTCACTTTGAAAATACACTTTCTCTCGAATAGGAAGTCTAGTGATCCAGTAGTTCCCAGCGAACCTCCGGCTCTGGTGAAGTAGCTTCTTACAGCGGCAACCGTTCTGGTTGGGTTGTCAGTAGCGCATTCTACCACTACTGCTATTCCATGAGGGCCATAACCTTCATAGACAATTTCTTTATAGTCGTTTTGTTCCTTTGAAACAGCTCTTTTGATGGCACGCTCAACATTATCCTTAGGCATGTTGGCTGCCTTAGCATTTTGCATGACAGCTCTCAGTCTTGAGTTTGACTCAGGATCAGGTCCGCCTTCTTTAACCGCAATTACAATGTCTTTTCCTATTCTGGTGAAAGTCTTTGCCATTTGACCCCACCTTTTCATTTTTCGTGCCTTTCGGAACTCAAACGCTCTTCCCATTTCTATTTGTTATTGGTTAAAAATTATCTGCAATAATGCATTTTTGATAGGATCGAAATTACAAAAAAATCCTTATTCCAAACCATAGTCCAGGACCAGATCGATATTTTTTCCGAATTTCTTTTCGAATTGCGCTTTAAACTTGGTTACATTCTGTAGACCGATGGATTTTGCAGCTTCTGTTGGATTCTTAATTTTCTTTTCTCTGATCAATACTTCCAGATATTGCCATTTCACCTCCTTGATGTATTCAAGAGGAGTAAATCCTGTTAATTTCTTGATCATTCGATACACTTTCCTCTCACTTGCAGCCATGGTGTCTGATAGCAATGCTACAGATAGGTGAGGGTTATTGATGTTTTCAATAATTACTGATTCCAGTTTTTCAATGATGCCTTTTTCGATATCATCAATAGTCTCAGTTTGAGCGACCATCATCTTTTTGGTGGATTCACCTTCCCAATCAGACTTGTGAGACAGAATGTTTTGAATTCTTAGAAGTAATTCTTCTCTATTAAACGGTTTATACAGAATATCATTAATTCCTCTGAAGAGTACTTTTTGTTTGTCCTCCTCATTTGTTCTGGCAGAAACCACCAAAGCCGGAATCTTTTTCAACCTGGAGTCTTCACTCATTTTTTCAAGAAGCTCAAATCCATCCATCCATGGCATCATTAAATCGGTAACTACGAGATCAACGTGCTCTGTTTCCAATAAATCCAACGCTTCCTGTCCATTAGTGGCTTCTACAACAGTAAAATCCTTTATGACGAGATTCTTAATGTATTCTCTTACTTCAGGGTGATCGTCAACCAGAAGTAGGGTGTACTCCTTGTCTTCTTCAAGCTTTTTAACTGTGATGTGCTTTTTGCCAGCCTGAAATTCATTTTTCTTCAAGAGCTCACTCCACAGGTTATTTTTCTCTTTCAGGTAATCTGAGTGCTCCGGAATCATTCCTTCTTCCTCTGCATGATATGCCGGGAAGTAGATTTCAAATGCAGTTCCTTTATCTATTTCACTCTTGACGTTTATCTCAGCATCGTGTAGCGTAACCAGTTCTTTCACCAGAGCAAGACCAATTCCCAAACCTTCTCTCACTTTGTACTTATTGTTTGGACTTTGATAATACCTATCGAATATTAATGGAATACTCTTCTCAGGAATTCCCTCTCCAGTGTCTGCGATTGTAAGCTTAATTTTGTCATTGGCCTTGTCTAGTCCAATTTTGACATCTCCACCCTTGTTGGTATGATTAATTGCATTAGAAACAAGGTTGTAGACTATCTTCTCAAAATGGGCTGGGTCCAGCTTTAGGACTTCTTCATCATTTAATGAGGTATCAAAAACCAATTCAATTCCTTTGTAATCTGCAGCAGAACTAAACATCCTTACAAGAAGATTCATGTAAGTGTTGATCTTAACCACTTCATGATTGATATTGAGCTTACCTTCTTCAAGCTTAGTTAACTCATTTATTTCATCCGCCAGGAACAATAGCCTTTTACTGTTTTTATAACCAATATCAAGATCTTCCTTTGAAGTAGGGGTGATGTAATTATTTTCTTCACGTATAACGTTATCCAGACTTCCTAGAATCAAACTCAGAGGACTTCTAAGGTCGTGTGAAATGTTAGCAAAGAACCTTGATTTAGCAGCATCCAGTTCTTCCAGCTTTCTAGATTGCTTCTCAATGATTTCTTTATCATGCTCGATTTTGTTTTTCTGAGCTATGATTTCATTATTCAGTTTATTTCTAAGTCGGAATGCCCGGAGAGTTACCAGGAAGAATCCCGCAAATAGCAAAACACCAACTACAGATAGAATGATAATTACCTGCTGCCTTTTAATGATTTTTTCATTCAGACTAGCCTGCTCTCGTAAGAAGTCCGCCTCAGCTGCTACTTTTTCTCCTTCGTATTTAGCAACCAAGCGTTCCATTTCTCTGGTATTCTCTTCGTTGAAGATGCTATCTTTTACCTGATTGAATCTTTGAAGATTTTCATACGCTAGCTCATATTTGCCTTGTTGTTCGTATATCTTGGAAAGGTTTTCTGTGGCCTTTTGAACATCATATTTAGATTTCACATCCTCTGCAACCTGCAGTGCACTTTTGGCATAAAATTCAGCAAGTTGTAAACTGTCTTTTTCACGGTATATCTGACTTATGTTATTCCAGCTATATGATAAAGCTCCATAGTTTTTAATGGCATTAATTTCATCCAAAGAAGCCTTAAAGTACTCAAGTGATTTGTCTGTTTCACCTTGGAGTCGATATAATTCAGCTAGTTCTACTTTCAATGTAATAATTCCAGAAAGATCACCTAGTTGTTCGCGTATTGAAAGTGATTTCACTAAAGCCTCTTCCGCATCATCAAATTGACTCATACTTCGGTAGGTTCTACCAATATTTAGGAACACATATCCCTGCATTCTTTGATCTCCTACTGAATCTGCCATCATTAGAGCTCTATTAAAGTATTCCAGGGCATCTCCGTAGTTTGCCTGATAGATATAAAGGTTCCCAATGTTGATTAAACCAAAACCTCTTTGCTGGTTAGCCAACGGACGATCCTCAGAACCTTTAAGTACTTCCATGTAGTGAGCAAATGCTTTGGAGTAGTTACTCTTGTTTCTCTCTGCAATCCCAAGAATATTATATGCTCTTAATTCCTCAACAAGGTTCTTATCATTCTTTGCTAATACAAGGGCTTTTTCGGCGTAGAATATGGTGCTATCGGGATAGGAGTTTCTGAATTCCCACGCAACATCATTATAGTAGTTGGCAATCAGAGGATCGCCATCCTGGAAAGTGACATTGTCATTGTTTGAGTAAGCTTCTGTTGAAAAAACAAAAGCAGACATGACAACTAACAAAAGTTGGTTTATATGTGTTACGTTAACTGGCATTAATAAGGGTTAAATTAAATCAAATCCTAATTTTATTATTGAATGCCGCAATTAATTTAAACTCAAAAGTAAACTAATTGACCGTGATTTCAACTACTAAAACGTTTTGACTTAACAATTCCTTCCGAAATCTATTAAATAGTTGAGGGTTAAGTAAACTCTTTTAGTTAAAAAACAATTAAGACAGTAGGTAAAGTATCACTAAAAATTCATCCTGATTCCATGGAAAAGGCAACTAAAGAAAAAAAATCAACCAAGAAACCTGTAGCACCGGAGAAGATTATTGAGTCTTACAAAATTTATAAGTTAACACATGGTAGCACACCACCTTCTATTTTTTTATTCTGCAAGGATCTGAAAATTTCTGAATCTGAATTTTATGAAAACTTCAATTCGTTTGAAGACCTGGAGTCAGAGATCTGGAATCAGATGTTGGTAAAGACAATTGCAATGATGGAGACTGATCCAGTATATATGGAATATAGTGTTAGAGAAAAGTTATTGGCATTTTATTATTCACTTCTGGAAGAGCTTAAATCAAATAGAAGTTTCATTCTGGCAGAAATTGGAGATGTTGATTTCAAACCTAAAGTGCCAACATATCTGAAGAGACTTAAGAAAAGTTTTCAGAATTACATAGATACATTGATGTTGGAAGGAAGAGACACCAGCGAAGTAGCTAGCAGGCCTGTAATTGAAAATCAATATTCAAACCTATTCTGGATGCAAATGGTGTTCATTATACAGTTCTGGATTAAGGACGATAGTAGGAAATTTGAAAAGACAGATACTGCCATTGAGAAATCTGTGAACCTATCTTTTGATCTGATAGGGAAAGGAGCAATTGATTCCATGCTTGATTTCGCCAAGTTTATGTACCAAAACAAAATGTCCTAATGAAAGAGCAATCTAGAATACCAACTTCTAAGGTACAGCGAGCAGCCAAGTTTGTAAAAACTGGTGCTAAAATAGGGGGGAATTATATTAAGCACTACACCAAGAAAATAGTGGATCCTAATACTCCGAAAGAAGAACTGCATGAAGATAATGCTCAGGATATTTATTCTTCTTTGAGTGAATTGAAAGGTAGTGCGTTGAAAGTAGCACAGATGTTGGCTATGGATAAGAATCTTCTTCCTAGTGCCTATCAGGAACAGTTTGCGATGGGACAATACAGTGCTCCCCCACTGTCATATCCGCTAGTCGTTAAAACACTAAGAGATCATTTCGGTAAGTCTCCATCAGAGTTGTTTGATGATTTTTCTAAGAATGCGGTCAATGCTGCATCTATTGGACAAGTTCATAAGGCCTCTCTTGGCGACAAAGAAATTGCGGTGAAGATTCAATACCCTGGAGTAGCCAATAGCGTAAAATCAGATTTGAAACTGGTGAAGCCTTTTGCTTTGAGGCTATTCAATCTTAACGAAAGCGAGTTGGATCAATACATGGAAGAGGTAGAATCAAAACTCCTTGAGGAAACTGACTATGATTTAGAATTGAAGAGGTCCCAGGAAATTTCTGAGGCATGTGCACATATTGATGGTGTTTTCTTTCCTAAGTATTACCCTGAATTCTCTGGTGAAAAGATCATATCCATGGATTGGATTGATGGATGGCATTTGAAAGAGTTTTTAAATACCAATCCGAGCCAGGAGATTAAAAACAAAATAGGGCAGGGTCTTTGGGATTTTTATCATCACCAGGTTCATAACTTAAAGCAGGTTCACGCTGATCCGCATCCGGGTAATTTTCTGATGCAGGAAGATGGTTCTCTTGGGATTATTGATTTTGGCTGTGTGAAGGAAATTCCAGAAGACTTTTACACAGGCTACTTCAGATTGATCAGAAAGAAATTGGTAGATGATGAAAGTGAACTGGTCCAAGCCTTTTATGCTTTAAATATCATCTACGAAACTGATTCTGAAGAGGAAAAGAACCTATACATCAAGGTGTTTAGGGAGATGATTACATTGTTGGGAAGACCATTCCATTCGGATAGTTTCGACTTTTCTGATGATGCTTATTTTAATGAGATTTTTGAGTTGGGAGAAAGACTTTCGAATATGAAGGAATTACGAAATTCCAGCCAGGCCAGAGGTTCTAAACATGCCTTGTATATAAACAGAACGTATTTCGGTCTTTATAATTTGCTAAATGATCTCAAGGCGGATATTAAAACAACCAAACCCGACTGGCTGAAGTAAATTGGCTCAATAATTGCGAAGTATGCCCTTATATTCGATGATATGATGGCCCAAATCGATGAATTGGTTTTCTATTGGGTAAAATAGTCATATCTTTATTTTAGATTTTTACGTTCTGTAAGAAACGTTTAATACTGACAAAGGGAATCGACATGAAGAAAGCACTGGTTATATCGTTAAGTTTATTGTTTTTTATTGCTTTTGCTGAAGTAAAGCCAACAGATCACTATGAGGTGAACACGGCTGATAGTTTGATATACTTGAAGCCAAAGGCCGAGCATCCAATCGAAATGCAATACATATCAAGCCTGCTTAACCAGTTCCACTATAGAAAAGCGCCTCTTAATGATTCATTGTCTTCAGTTGTTTTTGATAATTACATTGAAGCATTAGATCCAGGCAAGATGTATTTCATGCAAGCAGATATGGAGTACTTCGAGAAATACAGATATACTATAGATGATGATTTTAAGTCAGGGAAACTAGATTTTGCATTCCAGATTTTTCATGTTAGAAGGGAAAGAGCCATTGATAGAATGGACTATGTCACGAGTCTTCTGAAAACAGAAATGGACTTCTCTACTGAAGAGATGTACAAATTTGATAGAGAAGAAAGTCAGTGGATGGCAGACAGAGAAGCATGGGATGAATTGTGGAGAAAATATATCAAAAACCAGGCAATTAGTTACAAGTTAAAGGGAAAAGATTGGGAGGAAATCTCCTCTGCTCTTGACAAAAGATATAAGCAATGGAGTAAGGCAATCTATCAAAATAAGAGTGAGGATGTATTCCAAACATTCATGAATGCCTTCACAAGTACATTTGACCCTCACACAGATTACTTCTCACCAAAGGCTGCAGAAGATTTCAATATCAATATGAGTTTGTCTTTAGAAGGAATCGGTGCAAGATTATCCCAAAACCTTGATTATACAGAGATAGCTGAAATAGTTGTTGGGGGACCTGCTTACAGAAGCAAAGACTTGAACAAGCAAGATAAAATCATTGGTGTTGGACAGGGTGATGAAGGAGAAATTGTTGATGTAGTAGGATGGAGAGTTGATGATGTCGTTCAATTGATAAGAGGTAAAAAAGGGTCAATTGTAAGGTTATTAATCCAAAGAGCTGATGCTGGTCCAAACGACGCACCGGACGTAGTAAGATTAGTAAGAGATAAAATTAACCTTGATGATCAGGCTTCTACGGGAGAGATCATTCCTATTACTGAGAACGGTAATACTTATAAACTAGGAGTAATAAGCATTCCAAGTTTCTACAGAAATTTTGATGAGGCAAGAACTGGAAGCAGAGACTATAGAAGTACAACAAGAGATGTTAGAATACTGATCGATTCTCTACAGAAAGAGGGAATGGATGGTTTAATGATTGATCTTAGATTCAACGGAGGAGGTTCACTTCAAGAAGCTGTTGAGCTAACAGGCTTATTCATTCCAGATGGACCAGTCGTACAGGTGAAGAACTATGATCAAACTGTTGATAAGTTAAGAGATAATGATGGCAACATCTTCTATGATGGTCCGGTTGCAGTATTGATTAACAGATTTAGTGCAAGTGCATCTGAGATATTTAGTGGAGCAATTCAGGATTATGGAAGAGGGATTGTATTAGGTGAAACAACCTTCGGAAAAGGAACTGTTCAGAATTTAATTAGTCTTAACAGAGTCATAAATGATCCAAAAAATAAACTAGGTCAACTAAAACTGACTTTAGCAAAATTCTATAGAGTAACGGGAAGTAGTACACAGCATGAAGGTGTAACTCCAGATATTCAGTTTCCATCTATCTATAGTGCAGAAGAATACGGAGAAAGCAGCAGACCAAGTGCATTGCCTTGGGACAAGATTTCTACAAGTAACTTCAATAAAACCGATCAGATATCTCCGGAAATGGTAGAAAAGCTATTTTCATTGTATCAGCAGGATTTGAATACTGACCCTCAGTTAAAGAAACTAGTTGCTGATATCGAAAAGAGCAAAATTGAAAGAGCTAAAACTACTATTTCACTAAATCTTCAGGAAAGAATGAAAGAGCTTGAAGAGGATGAAGAAGAAAATGGAGGTAACCTTTCAACTGAAATTAACTCGTCCGAGGTAGCTAATGAAGAAGCCGAAGATTCAAGACTACTGGATGATCCATATCTTAAGGAAGGACTAAGACTATTGGCGGAACTGGCCAAAATGAAAGTAGGATAAGAAATTAAAAAGGAGCTTCAAGCTCCTTTTTTATTGATATTGTTCAGTATACGCAGCTTCTGGTTGTGTGAATAGGCTTGGATCTGGTCTGCTTTCTGAGAATTTAACATTGTCAAAGACAAATCTGTACCTCTCATCTCCAATTGTATCTCCTTGCCATTTGTGTCCGGAAAACATTCTTGGAACAATCAAGCCATCAACAGTTTGCCATTCCTGATATTTTATAGCACTGTACTTTTCAGCGTTTTCTTCGTTCCAATATGTTACAGAATAATTAATCCATTCCAACTGATTCGATTGAGCGTTTAACCACAGCAAGTACTGATCATCAGGAGAATCTCCAACGTTTTCACCAAAAGTCAACTTTATGCCATTGTATTGTACATCATCCATCGTTTTACTTTCTAAATCGAATTGATTTACACCTTGATCAGCAGCCACAAACGGAATTGAGAAAAAGTAAAACCATAAGTTTTTATAAAACTGAGGCTCATCCTTTCCATAAGCTTCCTTATCAGGAGCAATCCATAAATTTTCCTTTCCAAAAAAGACTTTATACTTATCCGTAGTAGCCAATTCTTCTCTTGATTTCAAATCAATGACATGATGCACTGTGTCTGAAGAAGAATAGATGTCGAATTCTAATGTCCCATAACCATTCCATTTCTCCAGGCTACCATGGGCATCCAACATCTTTTCGAAGTTTGTTTTCGGTGTTGAGGTTTCTGGTTGGTTGTTGCTTTTTTGTTGTCCGCACGCAATCGCGAACAACAACAGTCCAAGTGCGATATAATTTGATTTCATTTTTGATTGTGATAATTGAGGCTGCAATTATAAATGATCCGAGCTTCAGGTAAGTGTCGGGTAGAACTCACTAGGCTTAATTATTAATTAATTTTAATGATTTAGAAACCTATTAGAATTTTTCTTTTCTTTGATTTAAAAAATAAGGATTCCCATGATGAAGAAATTTCATGTTTTATTGATTGCATTTGTATTTCTAGGACTAAGTAGTCGGGCACAGACAATGTTAGCGGATGAAAGATTTGATGCCGAAGGAATTGATAAAGTCGAAATCAGAGGTGGCTGGGCCAATGTTTACATTGAAGATACCAGTGGAAAGGCAGTGAAATTTGAAGGCTGGATAAAGGGTCCCAAAAAGTATAAGGGGGATATACGAATAGAATCAAGTCTGGATGGATCAACATTGGTCATTTGGGTGGAAAAGCCGAATAATACATGGGGTAATTTTAGTGCTGAGTTTAAATTGAAAGTTCCACTTAATACCACAGTTCTTGCCAAAAACGGAAGTGGAAATATGTACGCAGATGGTTTAGTGGGAGAAGAAATTTCTTTGAAGTGTAGTAGCGGCAACCTTGAAGCAACCAACCTTACGGGAAACCTATATTTAAAAACTTCCTCCGGAAACTTATCAGGTTTTGATTTAGAGGGAAACACTCAAGCGACCTCCAGTTCAGGAAGTTTAAGGATTGATGGACTGGTAGGTAACCTTGATTGCAGGTCATCATCTGGGAGAATTTATTTAACGGATGTATCAAATAGTATTGTGACAGCTGAATCTTCTTCAGGAGGAGTAAGTCTCGATAATGTAAATGGAAAACTTGATATTGAAACAACTTCAGGAAGCATTAGAGGGGAGGATGTAAACCTTAAAGGCGATAGCTTTTTTGAAACATCTTCAGGTAGCATTAACATTGAGTTGGAGAACGATATTTCCTCAATGAGCTTCGACTTGAAAGCAAGCTCAGGTAACCTTAAAGTAGGAAGTAACAGGTCCGATGATCGCTTAATAATTAAAAGAGGAGGTGTCCAGGTTACTGGAAGGTCTTCTTCGGGAAGTCAGTCGTATTATGACTGATTCTTTTCTTTAGGATCGATTGAAATAAGTTGGATTGCAGCTAAACTAACTATACAATAACCCGAAAAGTAAAAGAACCCTGTTTTTAAATCAGCAATTATGTTGTCATTGTTTTTTGTGGTGAGATAAGCTATGAACACACCAACTACAAATACATCGGCCATAGACCATTTTCCAATGGCATTGACAAACATATAAAGCCATCTTCTTTGTTTAATGTTCTTTAGGAATAGGACAATGCAAACAATGATTGCTTTTATGAAGGGTACAATTACACTGAAGAAGATAATAAGAATTGCTGCTGCTTCATTATTGTTCTCATAAAGAGTCTTGGTGGTTTCAAGAATATTTTGTGTCCTTTCGTAAATAACCAATTCTCCGAGCATTGGAAGTTCTGCCCCAATTTTGATCTCTAAAATTGGATAAAGTAACCCCGGAATTAACAATCCAATTGAAATTACGGTAAGAACGAATGCAAGCAGGTTTCTATTCATGATCGAAATTCATTTGCCCAAATTTGTGATTTTGATTGGCAAAGACAAAATATAAATCAGATTTAAGACTGAATCCTCCGTAAAATGTTACAATCAGATAATAGATAATCTAACTTTTCTACTGTAATAGGCGATTAATGGTGCGATAACAATTGTTGGCCAGGTCCATTGAAGCAATGCTGGCATAAAATCTAATTGCTGAGCAGAAAATGCGGTAACAGAAGCAATGTAAGCACCCATCATGTTGTTGAGGTGATATCTCATCCAGCTAAACCCTGGTTTTCGTTTAATGAATGGTTTAACATTCCCCACAATACTTTGAAGTCCACCAAACCCAAATAGGAAACTTAAGATAGCCAATGTCTGAAATCCATAATTGATCGTAACGTAAGCTCCATATCCAATGAAGCAAAGATTAGTAATCAGAAAAACACCATGAATTGTCCAATCCCACCATTTAAGTTGATAATCGTTTTTAGCTCTGTGTAAATAAATTACCCTCACACCGGATACCACGCTGTAAAAGCTAAATATCCCCACCATGAAAAGAAACGGACTTGACCTGTAGACACTTAAATATATCGCGGTAAGAAATACAAGTAGCATCGCATAACTAAATATCTTTCCTGTCACGTGATGCGACCTTTTAAACTTAGGAGTGAAAATAGCAATTGGGCCAGTGAAGAAAGTTGTAAAACCAGCGATTACGTGTATAACTAAAAGCGTGTGGGTGAGTAATTCCATTAGACTTAAGATTTCTTTTTGGTTAAAGATGAATCCTATTTGAAGTAAATAATAAAAGGTTTTACTGAATTGTAGAATATTCCGGATGAATTGTGAAATGCTGTACAATTCCGAACAGAATATTGTGCTTATTCAATCATATGAAATGAATGTGCTTTTCTAACTATTTTATAATCAGCGAGTTGTATTTGTGGCACTAGATTTGAAAGCCAATGTGTAGAAACGACCTATATCCATGATTAAGAACTTTTTACTTACAGCATTAAGGAATCTCAAAAGGAATAGAATTTATGCCTTACTAAACATCCTTGGACTTGCTCTGGGGATTGGTTGCTCCCTTGTAATCTATAAAGTGATTACGTACGAATTGAGCTACGATAGATTCCAATCCAATTACGATGATATCTATAGGGTTGTAAGAAAAAACACTTATCCAGACCGTGTTGATTATGGTCAAGGTCTACCTCATCCATTTATGAGTGCTGTTAGGGATGAAATGGCGTTTTTCGATGAAGTCGTTACTATTGATTACGCATGGGGAGATCAGATAAACAGGATTGATAAGAATGGGAATCTATATAAGTACCAATTCGAAGAAGGTTTAACATTTGCAGAACCAGAAATCCTAAATGTACTTGATCTTGCCATTGTAGCTGGTAACGCAGAACACACGCTCAAGCAACCGAATCAGGTTGTCATGTCAAAATCGGTTGTAAAGAAGATATTTGGAGTATCTGAGGGTTATGAGAAAATCGTAGGTCAAACAATTAACCTGGCAAATAAGAAAGACATCACTGTTGGGGCAATCATGGAAGATCCACAAAAAAATACAGATTTTCCATTTACCATGATTATGTCCTATGGAACACAAAAGGACTATAACGACTACTTCTATGATGGGAAACAATGGAACAGTTCTAGCGGATCGACGCAAGGGTATGTCATATTGAAAGACAAATCAAAAATCCCTGCAATTAATGCTGCGTTCCATGCCTTTGTGGAGAAGCATTGGAATAAAGAAGAAGCTGCTGAAACAGAATACTTTCTCCAGCCATTATCAGATTTACACTACAATAATGAATTCTTTAATTTCAGTAATAGAGCAATAAGTAAAGATTTGCTTTTAGCGTTAGGAGTAATTGGATTATTTCTGGTCATTACAGCGTGTATCAACTTTGTGAACCTTGCAACAGCTCAAGCAGTAAAAAGATCAAAGGAAATCGGAATTAGAAAATCAATTGGTGTTACCCGACAGCAACTGATAACACAATTCTTAAGTGAAACTTTCATGATAACCTTGGTTTCCGTATTGATCGCATTGGGGATAAGTGAGTTACTATTGCAGAATTTAACTCCAATATTAGGATATCAATTATCGCTTGATATCTGGGGGCAACCACAAATATTATTATTCATTGCTTTGCTGATCATCTTTGTTACAATTCTGTCAGGTTTTTATCCAGCAATATTGCTATCCAGAATGGAAGCTGTAGTGGCTCTGAAAAATAAAATCACAGCAACAAGGCACGGAGGCGGACTATCATTAAGAAGAGCACTGGTAATAGCACAATTTACTATTTCACAAGCTTTGATAATTGGAACCTTGGTCGTTAGTGCGCAGATGGATTACTTCCTTTCCAAAGATCTGGGTTTTGAAACTGAAGCGATTGTTTCCACCTACATTCCGTCCAATGAAGAGGCTAAGGTCAGAAAACTAAGAACACTACTGGAAGAGTCTCCGGACGTAAAAGATGTGTCATTTTCTTTATCACTCCCAACTGGAAGTAGCAACTCGCACTCAAATTTCAATCATGCATTAACCAACAGTGAAAGAGACTATCACGGTAATTTCAAAGCGGTTGATGAACACTACATGGATTTATTTGGCCTGGAACTTTTAGCCGGTAGGAACTTTAAATCGACCGACAGTATGCAACTTGCTATTATCAGCAAGAAAGTGTTTGACCTACTCAATCTTGAGACTTACGATGAAGCGATCGGAATGACTTTAAAAACCGGCTTCAGATCAAACAAACAGATTATTGGAGTGATGGAGGATTTCCATTCGAAATCACTTAAGGAGGATATGGACTATGTTTTCCTGGTTTATGACCCTGAATTATACTACGAAGTAAGTGTTAAAATGGCGTTAGGTAGCAATGGCATGGCAAACACGAAATCGGTTCTTTCACACTTTGAAAAGTCCTTTAATGAGGTTTATCCTGAATTTATCTTTGATAGTAATTTCTATGATGAGGAATTAGCTGAACGATATGAAACTGAGAAAAGAATATCATCCTTGTTTCAAATCTTCTCGATCATCGCAATTTTCATTGGCTGCTTAGGGCTATATGGTTTGATTTCATTCATTGCAACTCAAAGAATAAAAGAAATAGGAGTGAGGAAGGTTTTAGGAGCTACGGTTTGGAACATTGTTAATATGTTCTCTAAAGAACTTGTCTACCTATTGATTTTAGCTTTTATAATTTCAGCACCGGTATCCTACTATTTCTTGAATGAATGGTTAGATGCATTCAAATACAGAATTGATATTGGAACCAGCTACTTCCTTGTTTCGATCATAGCCAGTTTGATGGTGGCCATCATTACAGTCGGATACAAAACCTATTTTACCGCAACGATGAATCCAGCACTTTCACTTAAAGACGAGTAAATTTCTTTCCGTTAATCACAATTAATGATTGCTTTGCTTGAAATTTTATATTTTCGGGTTTTAATCCAAAAATAGATTTCAACAAAGGATCACATGGACGTCAATAGAGAGAATTGGGGCAGTAAGTTTGGTTTCATCATGGCAACCGCTGGATTTGCTATTGGTATGGGAAACATATGGAGATTTCCATACATAGTAGGCGAAGGTGGAGGAGGAGCATTTCTGCTGGTATATATCATACTTACGCTTTTAATCGGAATTCCTTTATTGACTACAGAAGTTGGGTTAGGACGTAAGTCGCAACTTACTCCAATTGCTGGAATGAAAGCACTTGCAGGAGGAAAGAAATTTTGGCATTCAATTGGTTGGATTGAATCGATCGCAGCTTTAATTATTATGGGTTACTACCTGATGATCATTGCATGGGTAGCTGTCTATTGTGTAGAATACATGACAGGTAAATTTGCTGTTATGAGTCCAGAGGAAGTGAGCAGTAACTTTGATGAGCTTGTTGGTAAACCTAAAATTGTATTTGCTTATTCACTTGGTATCTCTGTGATGCTATTTTTCATTGTTGGAAGGGGATTGCAAAAAGGTGTTGAATTGGTTTCAAAGATATTCATGCCTTTGCTACTTGTCTTTTTTATAATTCTGGCAATTTGGGCCAATACTTTGGAAGGATCCTTTGAAGGCTTAAGCTGGTACCTGACTCCTGACTTTTCAAAAATAAATGGCGCTGTAATACTAGCGGCATTAGGTCAGGTTTTCTTTAGTATTGGAGTAGGATTAGCTGCTGGTTTTGTTTTCGGTGGTTATCTGAATAAAGAGAATAGTGATGTTCCAGGTAGTGTCATGATGGTTGTTGGGTTTGATACAGGAATAGCAATTATCGCTGGTTTACTAATCTTTCCTGCTTTATTCGCATTCGGACTTGAACCAAACTCAGGTGCTGGATTACTATTTGTAACAATGGCTACTCTATTCACAAAAGTTCCTCTTGGGAACTTCCTGGGAACAGTATTTTTCTTCCTTGTCTTCATCGCTGGTCTTACATCTATAATCGGACTTGTAGAAGGTATTACAGCTACTTTAATGGATTCTAAAAAATGGTCCAGATCTAAAGCTGTGTTAGTGACTTTGGTTGCGACTTTTATATTGAGTATCCCAAGTATATTGTCATTTAGTTCATGGAGTCATATAAAGATTCTGGGTAAAGACCTTTTCAACTTTGCCGACTTTATTTCTGGATCAATCATGTTACCATTGGGAGGTTTATTACTGTCGCTTTTTGCAGCTTATGTTTGGGGCTTTGATAAGTTCAAAGAAGAGATTAACCTTGGTGCTGGCAAGATAAAGGTGACAAACTTTTGGAAGCCATTTGTGTTGGTTATCATCCCTATTGTGATCTTTATTATCCTAATCAATGGTCTTGCAGGAGCAGCCCCCGGTTAGAATTCAGCTTCTTGTATATCGAAGTATTTGAGGCAAGTCAGGAACCTTTCCGGTAGATCGGCCTTTATGGATATCTGTTCATTATTTCTTGGGTGTTTAAACTCTAGACGTAATGCATGAAGCATCAGACCTTCACCACTTGTGTATTCAGAAAATGCTTTGTTCTGCTTAAGATCTCCATGAGTTGTATCTCCTAATAAGTAGTTTCTTTCTTTAGCAAAATGTCTTCTTATCTGGTGCATCCTACCAGTCTCAGGAAATACCTTGACTAAAGAATACCTGGAGGTAGGAAATTTGGATGTTGAATAAGGAAGTTCAGCATGACCTAAAGTCTCATATCTCGTAACAGCCTCTTGAATACTACCATTTTCCTTTTTCAGGGGATGATCAATCACGGCAGATTTCTCGCAAAAGCCTCTGACAATGGCGATATATGTTTTCTTTATCAGGTGCTCATCAAATTGTTTCTTCAGCATAGCAGTGATCTCGGAATTTAAACCAAACAGCAAAACACCTGAAGTGGGCCGGTCAATACGATGTACAGGATTCACTTTTTGGCCAAGTTGATCTCTTAGTTCCTGAACAGCAAAATTCTCCGTTACATCAGAGGCGATAGAAGTTCTGTGCACCAACATTCCACTAGGCTTATCCACCGCAACAATCTCCGAATCCTGATAAAGAATATTCATCTAGCAAAACTAACATTTCCATTAGCTAAATAGCCAAAAGCTAAAAAGCCAAATAGCTAAAATCCAAAAATTGTTAGTTAGCTTTGGCTGCTGAAAATTATTAAACCCCGAATTACGAAGGACATCTATGAAGAAAATTGATCCATTGAACCAGGTAGCTGAATTTCACAGAACTTTTAAGCACCCCATTCTTGAAGAACCAACCATCCCATCAAAGGAAAGATGTGAATTAAGAGTTTCACTTATCGCTGAAGAGTTAAAGGAATTGCAGGAAGCTATTGCAGATAATGATATTGTTGAAATTGCAGATGCGTTGTGTGATATCCAGTATGTCCTTTCAGGAGCAGTATTAGAATTTGGACTTGGGGATAAGTTTGCTGATCTCTTTAATGAAGTTCAAAGGTCTAACATGAGTAAAGCCTGCAAAACAAAAGAGGAGGCAGAAGCTACTGTGAAGCATTACAAAGAGAATAAGGATACTGATAGCTACTATGTAGAGCAAGATGGTTTATATCTTGTTTACAGAAACGGCGATAACAAGACTTTGAAGTCGATCAATTACAGCCCTGCTGATTTAAGATCGATGCTATAAAAAAAGAAAGTCATTTCGGGTCGCCTAATCCGAAATGACTTTCTTCTTAATTTATCACAATTTAACCGTTAGTCTATCCTGACAAGATAGACGTTTTGGTCATCAAGATCTCCGTCCCAGTCTTCATCAAAAGCAACCAGAACATCGTCAACCATTAACCAAATATTATCATCATCTGAATTAAAGCTATCAGTATCTTCAATTACTAATGCTCCATCTTTATTAATAAACCATTCAGTGTATTCAACTTCTCTTTCGCCAAAAGCTTCCACAGTAACTTTTAATTCGTTGTTTGGCTTAAATTCAAAGTAAATATCAATGCCATCAATAATGCCATCAACCATACCTGCTACAGATTTGATAATGATTCTTTCCAATGCTGAATCCGCATCATCGATCTCATCTTCTAATTCATCATCAATATCAATTTTAAGTTGCCAGGTCTTACCTTCAACGTCTTTACGTGTGACTTTATCCTGAGCCATCAAGGTAGTAGACATAAAGCCTAAAACCATCATTAGTGTAATAGATTGTAGTAATTTCCTTTTCATCGTGTTGAGTTTTATGAGTATTTTGTATTACAAGGTACTAATCTATAGTATATACTGACTTTATAAAAATAGGTTACAGCTAGGAATCAAATATTTTTCTTAGGTCTTTCGTCATTGAATCAAAATCAGGGGGTAATTTTTTAAAGTATTAGGTTAACTTTACCCCTCCAAAAGTTAAGACAGCATGTTTGATAATTTAAGTGTAAAGTTAGACAGAGCGTTCAAGACGCTTAAAGGGCAAGGAAAGATCACAGAAATCAATGTGGCGGCTACCGTAAAGGAAATCCGAAGAGCTTTGATTGACGCTGATGTTAACTATAAAGTTGCGAAGGAAGTAACCGATAAAATCAAAGATGAAGCGCTTGGTCAGGATGTATTGATCGCGGTTTCTCCGGGACAGTTGCTTACTAAGATCGTTGCTGAAGAGCTTACAAGTTTAATGGGAGGTACTCAGGAGGAAATCAACCTAAAGGGTGACCCTAATATTATCTTGATAAGTGGTCTTCAAGGTTCTGGTAAAACAACTTTCACAGGAAAGCTTGGTGCTCTTCTAAAGAAACAAGGTAGAACAGTGCTTCTTGCGGCATGTGATATCTACAGACCTGCTGCGATTGATCAGTTGAAAGTTCTGGGAGAGCAGATAGGAGTAGAGGTCTACGCTGAGCCAGAAAATAAGGATGCGGTTGCTATTGCTAAGAAAGCAATCAAGTACGCCAAGGATAACGGCAAGAAAACAATCATTATAGATACAGCGGGTCGTTTGGCTGTTGATGAGCAAATGATGAATGAGATTGAAGAACTGAAAAAATCAGTGAAGCCTTCTGAGACATTATTTGTAGTTGACTCAATGACAGGTCAGGATGCCGTGAATACTGCTAAGACCTTTAATGACCGTCTTGATTTTGACGGGGTAGTATTAACCAAGTTAGATGGTGATACTCGTGGTGGAGCAGCACTTACGGTTAGGACTGTAGTTGAGAAGCCAATTAAGTATATCAGTACAGGTGAGAAAATGGACGCAATTGACGTCTTCCACCCTGATAGAATGGCGAAGAGAATCCTTGGTATGGGTGATGTGCTTACACTTGTTGAGAAAGCACAGCAAACATTTGACCAGGAGGAGGCTCAGCGACTTAATAAGAAGATTAGAAAAAATCAGTTTGGGTTTGATGATTTCTTATCTCAGATGGAGCAGATCCGTAAAATGGGTAACATCAAAGACCTAATGGGAATGATTCCTGGAATGGGAAAAATGATGAAAAATGTCGATATAGATGATGATTCATTTAAGCCAATCGAGGCAATCATTAAGTCAATGACACCAACGGAAAGGTCTAACCCAGATCTTATAAATGGAAGTAGAAGAAACAGAATCGCAAAGGGTAGTGGAACTTCTATCCAGCAAGTTAATCAGCTCTTAAAGCAGTTTAATGAAATGCGTAAGATGATGAAAACCATGAACAAAATGGGAGGAGCTAAGCGGGCACTTTCCAATATGAATATGTTCGGTAAGTAACCTTAATAGATATAATTAAAAAAGGCGTTGTGAGAGCAACGCCTTTTTTATTGTCCAAATAAAAACCCTCTCAACAAAGTCAAGAGGGCTTCAAATACAGGTTTAAAATATCTTATCTGTACATCACTGCTTTCACAGCGTCTATTGTTCTTTTCACGTTTGGTAGAATCTCTTCGATAAGTGTAGGGGCGTAAGGAAGAGGTACATCTCTACTAGTTACTCTGATTACAGGAGCATCAAGGTAATCAAATGCGTTGAATTGGATTTGGTGAGATAACTCCGCTGAAATAGAAGCTAATGGCCAAGCTTCCTCAACAATTACCAATCTGTTCGTTTTCTTCACTGAAGCAATGATTGTCTCATAATCAATTGGTCTAACGGATCTTAAGTCAATCACCTCTGCATCTATTCCTTCTTTACCCAATTCGATTGCAGCCTGGTCAGCTACTTTCATCATTTTACCAAATGAAATGATTGTAACATCATTACCAGACTTGGTAACATTCGCCTGTCCAATTGGAATAGTGTATTCTTCTTCAGGAACTTCACCTTTATCTCCATACATCAGTTCTGATTCCATGAAAATAGTTGGATCATTATCTCTTATAGAAGTTTTAAGAAGTCCTTTTGCGTCATATGGATTTGATGGAACAACAACTTTTAACCCTGGAGTATTTGCATACCAGTTTTCAAAGTTTTGAGAATGCTGAGAACTTAATTGTCCAGCATTACCAGTTGGTCCTCTAAACACGATTGGAACATTAAATTGACCGCCAGACATAGACATCATCTTAGCAGCGCCATTGATCACCTGGTCAATAGCAACCAAAGAGAAGTTGAAAGTCATGAATTCAATGATTGGTCTAAGTCCGTTCATTGCTGAACCAACACCGATACCTGCAAACCCAAGTTCCGCAATTGGAGTATCGATCACCCTTTTAGGACCAAATTCATCCAGCATACCTTGGCTAACTTTGTAAGCACCATTGTATTCGGCTACTTCTTCACCCATTAAGTAGACACTTTCATCGCGTCTCATTTCTTCGCTCATTGCCTCGCCCAAGGCTTCTCTGAATTGAATTACTCTCATTGAATGTGATGTTTTTAATGTGGTGCTAAATTAAGAATGGAAGGGCATTATTAAAAATTTTTCAAACACCCTTTTCTGTAAAGAATGCAAAAAAAAAGCCCCACTGCTGTGGGGCTTCTATTAAATAATGTTATTTATTCAAATTATTTCAAAGCAGTTGCTAATTCAGCAGCAAATGTTCTGAATTCTAAATCTGCAAGAGCTTTCTCCTTAAGAGAAGCATCAAGATTAGTAGCTTTGATCAATTTAGTTTTTACATCACTAGCGTTACCTTGTCTAGCAGAAGCGATAGCACCAGCATACCATGCTAGAGCATAACCATCTTCAGCAGAAGTAACTTCATTGAATGCAGCTTCAGCTTGAGCGAAATCCTTGTTCAATAGAAGAGCAAGACCTTTGTCAAACATTGCATCTAAGTCTTTTGTAGGAGCAGAAAGCGCGCTTGTAGCAGCAGAGTAGTCTCCTTGTCTTACCAGGATAGCTCCTTTAACAGAGTTCAATCCTGCTTTCAACATTGCAGATCCACCAAGACCTTCAGCAGCCTCTACGTTCTCCATAGCCTTGTCATAGTTAGCTTGCATTGCGTAAGCAGTAGCAAGGTTAGTATGAACCTCAGCAGTTTTCTGAAGCTTAGCAGCAATCTCTAATTGAGTGATAGCAGCGTCTACTTTGTCAGCATCTCCAGCCTTAGCTTGCATTAATAGAGCAGCAGCTAAGTTGTTGTGTGCTTGCCAGCTTGGATTAGCTTTTGTAGCAGCAGTGTAGATAGCAACTTTTTCGTCCAATGAAGGAGTCATGTTACCAGCAAATAATAATTCTTCAGCACTCAAAGTATCCGCTTTTGCACTTCCATCAGCAACTGATTTTGCAAGAACTGCAATCTCAGCATTTGATTTCTTAGGCTTCACAGTTAAGATTTCAGTTTTTGCTGTTCTTAACGGAGGATATACATCTTTGAATAATTTCTTGTATGAATCAAGTTTCTGAAGAGACTTTTCTTTGTCTTCGAAAGTACCAGTACCATTTACGATTCTTAATACTTCAGACTTAGCATTTCCATCGATACCATCGTAATCTTTCAATGCATCTTTGAAAGCTTGCCAATCTTCGATTACAGGCTTCAATATAAATTTGATGCTATCAGAAAGGTCTTTGTAGTCATACTTTTTCATCTGCTGTCTGTAGTACTTCTCAATAGCAGCAGCTCTTTCTTCAGCTAAACCACTGTTGATTCTTTCAGTACCTTCAGGAGAGTGAAGACCTGTGATAGTAACAGTTTTTGTAACGTTCTTTTCTGCTACGAAAGCTGAGAAGTTAGATCCTCTGTCACTTCTTTTCTCAGAAGTCTTAAGAACTGATCTTCCCTGGTCGAAGAAGAAATCAACATTAGTTGGTATTAATTCTTCTTTGTCGTTGTAACCGTGATCTGCATAAGCAGAGTAGTACACGTCTTTCACTAACATAGAAGTAGTGATTAAACCAGTGGCTACCTGAAGTTTAGCAGGTGTTTCAGCAGTTTTTCCGCTTCTTGTGTCCTTAGCCTCACCACCGATCATTAATTTACCAGGATTCATGCCGTCCTGATAGTCGAAAGTAAAGTCTTGACTTTTTCTAGATGTAGAAGTACTGCTGCTTGGAAAATCATCAGCCTTAAATTCTACTCCAGGTAAATTGATTTCTTGGTCTCCGTATTGGTAGATTGTTTTTAAGGTGTAAGCTGTTCCTGAAGGAAGCATCTTAGGAGGAAGCACTGCTGACATTTCGAATGCGATTTTTCCACCGTGAACTTCAAGAGGATTAGGCTCCACTGTCAAATCCTGGTCGTTGGCCAGTTTTATCATCTTGGATAACTTACAACCGGAAAATACAGCCGCACCAATAAAAAGGGCCATAATAAGGTTGATTTTTTTCATCTGAATCACTTTTTGTTTAAAAGAAATAAGTTTATAAAAATTGGTCGAACGTTTCCAGAATTCACTGGAAATCTCCACAATAATAGTTAAAAATATTTATCCTGTAGAAAGAATTTTAACATTTTATCCATCTATATCGTTATATTTGTATTGTAATTTTAAGAGATGCAAGAGTTTGTTGAAAAATACGCATTTGGGGTTTGTACCAGACTAGGTGAGAAGTTGAATATACCAACATCTTCGATCCGTTTGTTTTTCATCTACACAAGCTTCCTTACCTTCGGTTCTCCGATACTAATTTACCTGGCTTTGGCCTTTGTAATGAATATCAGAAAACATCTTAGAAGACGCAATTCTCTCTGGTATTACTAGAGTTCCGAATATTTCTTTTTCCCTTTTAAAAAATGTTGCCAAATCAGAAGCTTTTCGGAGTGAATGAATTCCTGATAGCCTTTTTGGGGTAGATTATCTCTTCGTTTCTTATGTGTAGTCCTAATAGTTCCTAGAAATTGAAAGAACGCCTTCAAAACAGCTTTAGCATGACCGGCTTTCTTATCTATTAAGAATTTCAACGCTGCTACAAAGTCCAGGGTGATACGAAATGGAATTTTGTAGATCCATTGATTGAAAGGAAGGTTCTTGTATAACATAATCAAACCATTTCGGAAGTTCAATTCCGTTTTCCATGGGTTTGAAGCGGCTAATGTCCCACCTCCAACATGATAAACTACACTTTTGGGTTCATAGTGAACCTCATGGCCAAGTGCATTGATTCTCCAGCATAGATCAATCTCTTCCATATGAGCAAAGAAATCAGAATCAAACATTCCAGCACTAAAAAAGACCTCACTGCGAATTAAAAAGCAAGCTCCTGTTGCCCAGAAAATTTGAACTGGATCATCATATTGACCTTCGTCCTTTTCAACTTCTTCAAATATTCTACCTCTGCAAAAGGGATAACCGAGCCAATCTAAAAAACCACCTGCCGCACCTGCGTGCTCAAAAGTATCTTTATTATGGTATGCGAGGATCTTAGGTTGTACGCTGGCAATATTGGGGTTCGCTTCCAATAATTCATACATAGGTTTGATCCAGTTAGGAGTAACTTCTATATCTGAATTAATCAGTAAGAAATATTTTGACTCGATTTGCTTTAATGCCTCATTATATCCTCCGGCATAGCCATAATTCTCGTCAAGAAGAATCAATTCTACTTCTGGGAATACTTTTTGAAGATATGGCACAGAGTCATCAATGGACTTATTATCCGCAACTATTACTCTGGATGGTTTTGAATAGCTTAGGAGAGTGGGGAGAAACTGTTCCAGGTAGTTTCTGCCATTGTAATTAAGGATTACAACTGCAATGTCTTCCATTTACATCATCCCACTTAGATCCATACCTGGTATATTTGGTAGTAATCCTTCTGTGGCGTTTTTCATATGTTCTTGTGCTTTGACCTCAACATTTTCAATCGCTTTGTTCACAGCAGCAACAATCAAATCCTGCATCATTTCTCTGTCTTCCATTGTCATAAGAGAACTATCAACATTTACTGAAATTACTTCCTTCTTACCATTCACCTTTGCAGTAACCAATCCAGCACCAGACTCGCCATTTGCAGTGATATTCACTAACCCATCCTGGGCTTCTTTCATTTTGGTCTGGGCTTCTTTGATTTTGCCCATCATTTTCATCATGTCAAACATAAGCCAGTATTTTAACGCAATAATATAAAAGAACCTGATTGGTTGATGACTTCTCCTTCCTCATTTTCATATTTTATACGATAAATATAAGTTCCGGATGCAGCAATTCTATTTCGGTATATGCCATCCCATCCCACAAAAACATTAGTGCTTTGAAAAACTAACTCACCCCATTTGTTATAAATTAAAAACTCAAAGTTGTTAGAGGAATTCAAAATAGGTCTTATTTCATCGTTAATTCCATCTCCATTAGGACTAAAAGCATCCGGAATGAGAATAGTATTGGATTTAGCTAAAATAATCGTGTTGGAATATGCTTGAAACCCACCTTCTACGGAGATGATTCTGATTCGAAATCTATTTCCTGGTAGGTTTGAAATGTTGAGTAATTTCTGATTTTGTTCTGTGATTGTAAACTCGTCTTGAGGAGTTCCGTCTTCTGCTAACGTCTGTAAATTATAAGCAGCTATTCCACTGATCCACCCTTCATATGAATTCCAGAAAAGATTGTAGAAATTACCTTGGTCTTGATCAAAGCTCAGATAGGTAGGAGTCGCCGTAATTGAGGTGGCTGATGTGTTACCACAGGTGTCTGATGAGATAATTTGATATTGATAAAGATTGATATCTGGATTTAAACCTGTGTCAGTGAATGTGTTTGTGCTGGCTGAACCCACCAATGAGAATGCAGCTTGATTTCTACTTTGGTAAATATCGTACTCCAGATTAGTAAATGATGGTTCTTCCCATACCAATTGGACATTCTTGTTGTCGTAGGAGGCATTGATGTTAGTTATTGGGTCGATTGCATTTGGGATTTCTGTCAGTTCAAAGGTTGTGGGTGAAATTGTATTACCAGTACATTCATCAATGGCACTCACTCTAAAGAAGACTGAAGTAGAATTGAAGTTTAATCCGTCAATAGTTATTTGGTCTGTATTAAAGGCAGTATCAACTGCCTGAAAAGTAGAGCCATCAGAGCTGAATTCCACTAAATGCCTTACACTGTTAGTGATAGTTAAATCTAGTGTAGCTGAAATTAAATCAATGCAGCTTTGATCATAGCTGACATCATTAATTGCAGGTTGAGCTATGTTTTGAAGGGGTGAGTAGACAAAGTTTGTTTCTCCACAGTTGTCTTCAGCATCGTTGTAATAACCTCTAATCCTGATTGTCTGGTTATTACTATTTGGGAAATTCAATATTGGGCTTATCGAATTTGGATTAACCTGAACCGAATCATTGTTGTAAAATATCCTATAGAAATCATACGTTGATTCATCAATTTCTATTCTGGCAGCATTGGAAGCGCAACTGTAAATAATATACTCAGGAATTGTCGGTTCAATAACCTCAATCGCTAAAGTATCAGTTCTTGGGTTTACATTGGAAATGATCTGTATGATCTCATAGCTACCTGGAGAAGTATAAGTGTAAGTAGTAGCGTTTGTTTCAGTTTGCCCTTCTTCATAAACATACTGCCTTGTAACTGCTCCAAAAGTGTCGTTCACAATGATGTTTACAGTAAAAGGGTCACAACCCCGGTTATACTCCACAGAAAACCTTCCTAGTTGACTGTCTTGAGCTACACTATTTGCAGACACCAGGCAGAAATAGATAATTGAGACTAATGCTATGTGCTTAAAGCAATTCAGAATCTTTACATTTTATCAGATCAACGATTAATATTTTGAATAATTTCATCAATTCCAAGAGTTGTTTGTTCTCCGTTAGTCATATTCTTCAGAGTAAACAATTCAGTCTCCATTTCTTCAGGTCCAACTACAATTACATATGGAATATTCAGTTTGTCCGCATATTTGAATTGCTTCTGCATTTTGGCAGCATCAGGATAGACTTCTGTTTTAATCCCGCTTGCTCTGAATCGGTTTGCTAATCCTACAGCATATGCTAAACCATCTTTATCAAAACTTGCAAGCATTAATTGAGTTGAAGCCAAAAGTGACTCAGGAAAAAGATTTAACTCTTCTAAAACATCATAGATTCTATCTAATCCAAATGAAATCCCAATTCCCGAGATATCAGGCATTCCAAAAACTCCTGTAAGATCATCATATCTACCTCCAGCTGTTATACTTCCAATTTTCACGGTTGTAGGTTTTACTTCGAAAATTGCTCCGGTATAGTAGGAGAGGCCCCTTGCAAGACTTGCATCAAAAGTAAGATGTAAATTATCTCTCCCTGATGATTTTAGAATTGATTCGATTTCTTCTACTTCTTGTAGCCCTAATAAGCCATCTTCAGACTTCTTTAGTAATTCTTTCAGTACTTCTATTTGTTCTGCTCCTGTACCTGTAAGGATTGGTTCCAACGTTTTTAACGAACCTTCAGGACAGCCCTTTGAAACGAGCTCTTCAAAAACCTTTTCAATTCCTATTTTATCCAGTTTATCAATTGCAACACAGAATTCAGTCTCCTTTCCAGTCATACCAATTGCCTCACTGATTCCGGAAAGTATTTTTCTATGATTAAATACAATGTTATAATCCTGAAATTCCAATGAATCAAATACATCGTTGATCATTAAAATAATTTCAGATTCCTGCACCAATGATTTTGATCCTATCATATCAGCGTCGCACTGATAGAATTCTCTGTATCGTCCTTTTTGAGGTCTGTCTGCCCGCCATACAGGTTGTACCTGAAATCTTTTGAATGGAAATGTAATATCATTCCTGTTCATAACAACGAAACGAGCGAAAGGGACTGTTAAATCATATTTCAGACCTTTTTCACTGATTTTGGAAGTAAGATGCTTTGACCCTTTTTCAAAATCTTCAATTTCAATCTTATTGCTCTTGGCGTTTAAATAATCACCACTATTCAGAATTTTGAAAAGTAGTTGGTCTCCTTCGTCACCATATTTGCCAGTTAGCACTGATAATTGTTCGAGTGCCGGTGTTTCAATTTGAGCAAAACCATAGAGTCTAAACACCGACTTAATTTTATCAATGATATAGTTTCTTTTAGCCATTTGAATCGGCCCAAAATCTCTGGTTCCTTTTGGAAGTGAAGGTTTTTCCTTAGACATTATAAATAAATTTTGCACAAAACTACTTAATCCTGTAAATTTGCACCTCGTTTGAAAAAAATCATTTGAATAAGAATACGAAATGGCTGTTACAAGATTAGAAAGAAAAGGTAGAAAGAATAAAGCTGTCTCTAAAAAGAGAACTCAGAAAATGAAGCTTTTGAATGCTACTCCAGTTATCAAAAAAGTTGATATTGAGAAGCTAAAAGAGGAATTCAAAGCAAAGGCGTCTGCTAAGAAAGCTGCTCCTAAAGCTAAGAAAGAGGAAGCTCCTAAGGAGGAAGCTGCTAAGGTAGAAGCTACTGCTGAAGTAACTGAAGAGCCTAAGAAAGAAGCTAAGCCTAAGAAAGCTCCTGCAAAAGCAAAAGCTAAAGCAGAAGATGGCGAAAAGGCAGAGAAGAAGCCTGCAGCAAAGAAAAAGCCAGCTGCTAAGAAAAAAGAAGAAGAGTAAAAACAGTCTTTCTAAAGAATATATGAGCCATTCAGTATTACTGAGTGGCTTTTTCTATATGTACCCTTTCCATTTATAGGCTGCAATCCCAATTATTTCTTTGATAATAATATTCCAAAATTGAAATGCCTTTATACTTGGAATTAGCCAGGTGTCTGGAGTCCAGGATATTGGATTTGAATAGAGGTCTGTCGGGAACATATCTACATTTTTATCCAGCTTGTTAAAACACATTTTTGCTCTTCTGCTATGGAACGCACTGGTGACTACCAGTAGTTTGGAGTTATGATCAACCAACTGCAGAGTATAAAGTGCATTCTCTGCCGTATTTCTAGCTTTGTCTTCCAAAATCACATTACCGGCGGGTACACCTGATTGAATGGCAAAATTTCTTAGTTTATCACTTTCTATTAGTGTTGTGTCGGTTAAAGTCCCCGAACCACCAGTAATGATTATTTTGGGAGCGTGTCCTCTCTTATATAAATCAATGGCATGAACAATACGGTCAGCGCCTTTATTGAAATGAATTCTATCTTTTGGCTCTTGTTGGGGGTTTGCAACACCTGATAAGACAACTATATAGTCATAATTCTTATTGGTTTCTTGGTAAGTATATGCTGGCATTTCCCATTGTTGCATAACAAGATTTGCAATCAAGGGGTTTGAAAAAAACAGTAAAAGACCAATTGCTGTTCTTCTACTTATTCTTTTCCATCTGGGTTGCTTTGCTAAAATACTAATTACAACCAGTAAAACTATCCATGTAAGCGGAAGTACCAGCGTGTAAAGAATTTTAGAAAGAGCGAAAAACATTTATGCTACGCCTTTTCCAGAGACTATTCTTCTCAGCACATCGAAATACAAAGCTGCAACCAACAAAAGGGTCATTACCCAAATTACAATGATATTAAACCAGAGTGTATCAATTGTCATACCAAAAATCGCCTTGTTTGGCTGGTAGAACTGACCTCTAAAGTCTAAACTATTGCTTGGATTTGCATCCATGTAAATAGGATAAATCTTTTGAACCAATTCACCATCCTCTTCAAGCATTCTTATAGCAGTGGATGTGTTTTTTAAGGTAAATGCAATTCGATCATTGAAGTAATCATCTTTCACTTGAAGCAGGTCAGTTTCAGCTCTAAGTTGCTTGGTAAGTTGTTCCTTTTGATCACTTGCTTCATTCGACTTGTTGTTGTAGAAGGTCTTAATCGTTTTTAATAAACGGTCAGTTTCCGTATAAACGCTCTCACTGAATTCATCAGAGTTTAATTGATTTACAAAACTATAATTAGTGTTGACCGCATCGTCACCAATTTCATTTCTGATGGTATTCTGAATTAGGTTCAGGTTATAATTGATTTTATCAAGTACTTCCTCACCTTCATTGCCATTGTGTAAATGACAATATTCAAGCTTCTTTACAAGGTTAGGCAGCATATATACAACTTTGTATTCTGAAGTTGCTATCTGCTTGTCAAACTCATAGAATTGCTTTTCATAAGCATTGTCTTTGAACTGCGTAACAGCTAATGCTTCATAAGCCCATCTGGAAGCCATGATTTCACCAATCAGAGGAACCTTATCTTGAGTAGATATAGAAGGATTTAGTTTATCAAAACTTACTACGACACCACTAAGAATCAATTGTGGAATTATAAGTAGAGGAATTAGTATATAAATAGTTACAACGGACTTAAACGCGGATGATATATTGAGCCCAAGCACATTGGCAAAGAATGATACACTTAGTAGCACCAACCAATATGATACTGTCATGCCCTTTATTCCCAGAATCAGATCTCCAACTAATACGAAACTTAGTGTCTGGATAGCTGATAAAATGAAGAGTATAATCAGTTTGGACAATATATAACTACCTCTACTCAGATTCAGAAACGATTCTCTTTTGAGTATTTTCTGATCTTTGATGATTTCTTCGGCACTTACTGTTAGACCCATGAACAAAGCGACAATTACACTCATGAAGAAGTATACCGGAAGGTTCTCATTCAATCTAAATATATAACCATCCTGGTTTGCCGGAATATATCTCACAATAAATGCGAGCAAAAAGGCCAGGAGGGGGGCTTCAAGAAAGTTGATTACCAAGTATTGCCTGTTACTTAACTTACCCAATACATCCCTGATAGTGAATGTTGCTGCTTGTTTTAGCTTATTCGGTATTTTTAAGGTCTTGTTTGGTTCATCAGTGATCTCCTTGACACGAGGAATTTGTATGTGCTTTTTGAAGTTTTCATACCACTGTTCTGGCACCACCTTTCTGTTTTTGGTAAAGTGCCCATACTCATTTACGACCTTCGCTTCAACAATATTAAATATTTGCTCTGGATTTGGAACCGCGTTTTGATCTTTCAGGTTTACTATATCCTTGAAATAGCTTATGCCTTCTAGCGGATTTCCATAATAGATTTGATAACCTCCAACATCTAGAATAATGAGTTTGTCAAACATTTTGAAGATGTCAAGTGACGGCTGATGTATAACCACAAAGATCATTTTTCCTTTTAATGAGAGATCTCTTAAAAGGTCCATGATGTTTTCACTGTCACGAGAGGATAATCCACTTGTCGGTTCATCTACATAAAGAACGGAAGGTTCTCTTAGTAACTCTAAACCAATGTTTAGTCTTTTTCTTTGTCCACCACTAATCGTTTTTTCAAGGGGACTCCCAACTTTTAAATTTCTTGTTTCTGTAAGACCAAGCGATTCCAGAGTGTCTTCTACCAGTTGGACTAGTTGATTTTTTTTATAATCCTTAAAACAAAGTTTTGCAGCGTAATAGAGATTCTGAAAAACAGTAAGATCTTCCATCAGTAGGTCATCCTGAGGCACATAACCTATAACTCCTTCTATTTCCTTCTTATTTGTATGGATATCAATTCCATTGATACGAACACTTCCAGATGTTGGAGATTCGTTTCCGTTTAATACGTTAAGAAGCGTAGACTTTCCTGATCCACTTGCACCCATCAAACCGATGAGTCTTCCTCCAGATTCGGCAATTTGTACATTTCTGAGTCCGATATTGCCATTTTTGAACTTGTAGGACAGGTTGTCTGCTAAAAATGAAAGTTTAGTTGTCTGTTCTTCACTTTTGAAGGAATTAACTACATCACTGTAGTATACGGAATTAATCACATCTCCTCTAATTGAGCTTCCAGATGAGAAAGTGTAAATTTTATTTGATCTAAGTGGATCACCGTTTAGCGTCAGGTGTTGTGTTCCCAGGTATTTTAGAAAGTAAATCTCAGAATCAGGTATTCTTAAGAAGAATAAAAACCCTTCTAGGTTAGCATTTTTAATGTGCTTAGACTTTCCAGGAGATTCAAAAGTACCATTGTCGATTATCAGGATGTGTGAACTGATAAGCTTACTTCTATCAGTATACACAACAAATGCTTTTAGATAATCAATAAGATTTTTTGAAATATTGATCTGGTCTCCAATGAAATAAAGAAGATCTCTTTCCCGATCAGTAATCTTTCCGTCGGCAATGATTAGGATAATGAGATTTAGCATTACTGCAGTTTTTTGTCTGCTTGTAAGCTCTTTATTCATTTGTTGGCAAATGATACCAATCTCATTATGGTCTTGCTCTGTAGTTTTCTTACCCTTCTTAGTGAGTTCCTTTGAAACTCGATCAAAGATTTTCATATATGCCTCAGCTTCAGATTGGCTAAGGTTTTCTAATAGAAAGTTTTCAATCGTTGCTCTTTCGTCAGCAGTTACATCATCTTCGGTTGCAACAATTGCTAATAGCTGGATCAGGGCTTTTAAAAGTTCTTCGCTCATTTGGTTAGGTAAGAATTTTTGTCAATATAAAAAAAAAGCATTGAAAACTAATCCAATGCTTCTTTATAGTAAAGTTGATCTGGTTTAATATTACTCGCTAGTCTTCACAATATCTCCGCGAATTCTAGCTACTTCAATAATAATATCTTTCAACATTGAAGGCTGTAATTGAAAATCTCCTTTGTTCTCATCGATTTGTTGCTCAATAGCCGCTAAGTCATCCTGATAAAGAATTCTTAATACACTTAGTTCAGCAATCATGTGATCGATAATTTCGTCTTCCGGAAGATCTTTCATTAAAGCAATAACGTCTAGGAGAGGTTGCTCCTGCTCAATTACAACTCTTACTAGTGGTTGCAATACTTGTCCCCTTACTTCTTCTGGAAGATCATCTGGGTAATTGTCAATTACTTGAGTAGCAAGGTACATTCCTTCGATGTATGAACCTACAAGAGTTAAAGCAACACTAGTAAGTTTATCACTGTTTTCAAGGTTTGTTTCAGCGCTAGCCATTACGTCGTTAACTATAGAGATCAATGAATCCGGAGTTGAAAGGTTTCTTTCAAATCTACCCATCAATTCTACGTTGAAAACTGATCCTGCACCAATTGCTTCTGCTAGCTTTTGGCATGCTTCCAAATAACTAAGAGCGTTCTCTACCTGCTCGTAAGAAGAAAGGTATCCAATGTCAGTTGCGTACACACCTGCATTAAGAGCAGCCTTGTCTCTTGTTGTTGAGTGATTTTCAACATTTGCTAAATCATTGATAAGCGTCTCGTCGTAATCAGCACCCGTTTTCTTTAATAAGAATGGTACTTCAGTTGGAGGTGGCATATCATGAATAACTTTATCTATCTCCTCAACGATTTTCTTTTCGCTTTCAGAAAGTTCATTTGTTTCGATGGAACCCTTCTTTTGTTCTCCACCACAAGCCATAAAAAAGGCGGCAATCATCGTTAATCCAGCCAGCCCTGTAAGTTTACTAAGGTTTATTTTCATAGTTATTAGGTTGATCCTTGTAAAAACCAAGCCAATTTTAACACATTTTTGAAGGAATCGGAATTAAATTGCTAAATAAATGATTTAAAAGGGTAGACATTTAGTTGTCAAGATATAACATAACATTATTTGTGATTTATGAAGGGGCTGGCATTCAATAGCATGCGGTACGGCAAGCGCTACAGGCTAATAAATTTTGGCGAAAAGTATGAATTTGAAGTGGTTGATATTAATGTAGGGGATGAGTTTACCTTGAAAGATCTTTTCACCCTTGAAGAATATAAAATGTCTGACCTAACCCGCTTTGGGAAAGGTGAGGATTTTGAGATTAGAGAAATTTGAAGAGATGCTTAACTCATAAGCATCTCAGAACTGTCTTTTGCTTCCAGTTTACTCTCACCGAGTATATATTCTTCAATGGCCTTTGCAGCCTCTCGGCCTTCACTGATTGCCCAAACAACAAGAGATTGACCTCTATGTACATCACCTGCAGCGAATACACCAGGGACATTTGTTTGCCATCCAGAAACTTTAACGTTACCTCTCAGATCAAGATCAACGCCCAGGTATTCTAATAAGCCTTCTTTCTTTGGGTGAGCGTAACCTATTGCAAGCATAGCCAGATCACATGGTAATACTTTTTCTGATCCCGGAATTTCTATATACTCGGATTTACTTACCCATTCTAATTCAACAATTTTAAGACCAGTAACTTTCCCTGATTCATCTCCTACAAACTCTTTAGTAAGGATTGACCAATTTCTATCACAACCTTCTTCATGTGAAGAACTAGTGGTAAGTGTCATTGGCCACTCTGGCCATGGATTTGATTTACCTCTGGTTTCTGATGGCTTTGTTCTATATTGAAGCTGGGCTACACTTTTGGCGCCCTGTCTATTAGCTGTTCCAACACAATCAGAACCAGTGTCACCACCTCCAATTACGATAACGTGCTTGTTATCAGCCAGTAGCTCTTCGCTTTTGTCTATTTTATCACCAGCAACTCGTTTGTTTTGCTGAGTAAGGTATTCCATTGCATAATGTATTCCCTCCAACTTTCTTCCAGGTATTGGAAGATCTCTTGGGACAATTGAACCTGTACACAGCAGGATGGCATCAAATTCATTTCGTAATTCAACAGCGGAAATATCTTTTCCTGCTTCAACGTTAGTGACAAATTCAATTCCTTCCTCTTTCATGATCTCAAGCCTTCTGTCCAGAACCCATTTTTCCATCTTGAAATCAGGAATTCCATATCTTAAAAGACCACCGATTCGATCATCTTTTTCATAAACAGTTACAGAATGACCAGTTTTATTAAGTTGTGCGGCAGCAGCCAGTCCAGCAGGCCCGGATCCTATTATCGCTATTTTTCTGCCTGTTCTTTGTTTTGGGATTTCAGGTTTGATCCAACCCATTTCGAAAGCCTTTTCTATTACTGACTTCTCTATGTGTTCTATAGTAACAGCAGGTTTATTGATTGAAAGGACACAACTAGCCTCACATGGAGCAGGGCAAATTCTTCCTGTGAATTCAGGGAAATTATTCGTGGATAACAATACTTGAATTGCTCTTTCCCAGTCGTTTTCATATACAGCATCGTTGAATTCCGGAATCTGGTTTCCTAGTGGACATCCATTGTGACAAAATGGAACACCACAATCCATACATCTTGCAGCCTGGTCTCTGGTTTTAGATTCTTCAAAAGGCTCATAGATTTCTTTTGAGTCTTTGATTCTATCATCAGTATTCCTCGAATTAGGAAGCTGTCTATCAATTTTTAAAAATCCATCTATCTTTCCCATACTAAACTGCTACTTTAAGTGACTTTCTTTTTTCTAAAACCGCTTTATAATCATGCGGCATTACTTTGATGAACTTCTTCACCTCATCATTCCAGTTTTGAAGAATACTCTGTGCTTTTTTACTTGATGTAAGATCAGAGTGCTTTTGAATCATCGCTTTTAATTGTGTGATGTCATCCTCATCAAGGCTCTCCAGACCGATCATTCCCATATTACACAACTCACTGAAGGACTGCTTTTCATCAAGAACGTATGCTATTCCTCCACTCATTCCAGCTCCAAAGTTTTTGCCGGTTTCTCCTAAGACCACAACCACACCTCCAGTCATGTACTCGCATGCGTGATCTCCAACACCTTCAACTACTGTCTTCACTCCAGAATTTCTTACCGCAAATCGCTCACCTGCCATTCCATTGATATAGGCCTCTCCCGAAGTTCCTCCGTAAAATGCAACATTACCAATTATGATATTTTCATCGGCTTTATAACCTTCAACTTTAGGAGGATAAACGATCATCTTACCTCCGGATATACCCTTTCCAAAGTAGTCATTTGATTCACCTTCGAGCTCGAGAGTGATACCCTTGTTCAGGAATGCTCCAAAGCTTTGTCCAGCCGAACCTTTGAAATTGAAGTGAATGAAATCATCTGGCAATCCGTGACTTCCGAATCTTTTACTCACTTCATATGATAACATTGTTCCTGTGGATCGATCTACATTTGTAATCTTATCGGTCTTAGAAACTGGTTCGTGATTCTTTAATGCTGGATAAGAGAACTTTATCATATCCTTATCAATCACATGATCTATCTCATGATCCTGACCTACTTGCTTGAATCTACCATGTTGGCTCAACTCGTGATCGTAATGCAAAATTGGCTCAAGGTTCAGTTTATGTAGTTTCCAATGTGGTAATTCATCTCTGGACTTAAGGAAATCGGCTCTACCCACCATCTCATTGATGGAATGGAATCCTAATGAAGCCATTATTTCTCTTAGCTCAGTCGCCATAAATGTGAATAGATTGACTACATGATCCGGATCTCCTGTGAAAAGATTTCTTAAATCAGGGTTTTGTGTTGCAATTCCTACAGGACATGTATTTAAATGACATTTTCTCATCATAATACACCCTTCAACAATCAGCGCAGCTGTGGCGACACCCCATTCTTCAGCACCTAATAATGTTGCAATTGCAATATCTCTTGCCGTTAGGATTTTTCCATCAGTCTGTAAAGTAACCTTGTTACGAAGTTGGTTCATCAATAAAGTCTGATGTGCCTCAGCCAACCCGATTTCCCAAGGTAAACCGGCGTGTCTGATCGAACTTAGTGGGGATGCTCCCGTTCCACCGTCTGCACCAGAAATCATGATTACATCAGCTTTTGCTTTTGCTACACCAGCTGCAATTGTTCCAACCCCGGCTTCTGATACCAACTTTACATTGATTCTTGCGAATCTGTTGGCGTTTTTAAGATCGTATATTAATTGTTTTAAATCTTCAATCGAATAAATGTCGTGGTGAGGTGGGGGAGAGATTAACCCTACTCCAGGAGTAGAATGCCTTACTTTTCCTATCCAATCATCTACTTTATGACCCGGAAGCTGACCTCCTTCACCCGGCTTTGCGCCTTGTGCCATTTTGATTTGTATTTCATCAGCGTTAGCCAGGTAATGAGATGTAACGCCAAACCTACCAGAAGCAACTTGCTTAACTGCGGATCTTTGACTGTCTCCATTAACTAATGTTTTGTACCTTGCTTCATCTTCTCCACCTTCACCGGAGTTACTCTTTCCACCAATCCGGTTCATGGCTACCGCAAGAGTAGAGTGTGCCTCATGAGATAATGATCCAAACGACATGGCACCAGTAGCAAACCTCTTAAGAATGCTCTCAATTGGTTCTACCTCTTCTATTGGAATTGGTTTTCTGTTTTTCTTGAACTTCAGAAGACTTCTCAAAGTAATGTGAGCATCACTTTGGCTATTTACTAGCTTAGTATATTTCTTGTATAGATCGTAATCTCCTAAACTAGTACTTTTCTGAAGTAGATGAATTACATCAGGTGTAAGTAAGTGTTTTTCACCTCTTCTTTTCCACTGATAATAACCACCAATATCCAATATCGGCGAATCTGCCGTCTCAAATGGAAACGCAATTCTAAATGGAGTAATCGCTTCTCTAGCAATATCCTGGAAGTTTAATCCTCCCATTCTACTTATGGTGCCTTTGAAGCACTTCTCGATCACTTTATCTCCCAATCCAACACACTCAAATATTTGAGATGATTGATAGGACTGTAGGGTACTAATACCCATTTTAGACATGATCTTTAAAAGGCCATAACCAACTGCTTTGATGTAATTGGCAGTTGCCGTCTCTATATCCAATCCATCAGATAATCTTTTGGATGCTTCAAGATTTTTTATTGTATCTAAAGCCAGGTATGGATAAACTGCACTTGCACCGTAACCAATAATTGTTGCGAAATGATGCGTTTCCCAAACATCTCCACCTTCAACAATCAGTCCTGCTTTTGTTCTCAGGTTTTTCTTTACTAAATGATGGTGAACAGCTCCTATAGCAATCAAAGAAGGAATAGGTGCCTCACTTTCTCCAATATTTCTGTTGGAGATAATTATGATTTTATTGTTAGCTACAATTGCTTGTTCCGCCTCTGCACAGATTTTGTCAATTGCCTTCTCAAGGTTTTCCGGTCGGTCAGGATTGAAAACTGAGTTTATTGTAGCGTATGTAAACCCTTCATCTTCCAGGTTTTTAAGTTTGGCAAAGGTTTTTTCAGTCAGTACAGGTTGAGAAATATGAATCTGTCTGGTGTGCTCCGGAGTTTCCTCAAGAATATTTAAACTTTCACCAACTCTGGTAAATAGAGACATCACCATTCTTTCCCTGATTGGGTCGATTGGAGGGTTACTTACCTGAGCGAAATATTGCTTAAAGTAGCTACTAACATGTTGACTTCTTTTCGAAAGAATAGCCAATGGTGCATCTGCTCCCATAGAACCAACTGGTTCAGTAGCTTTTTCGGCCATAGGTTTGATGATAAGCTTGACGTCTTCATAGCTATAGCCATATGCAATTTGTTTTGTTTTTAATTCCTCAGAATCGATTTTGGTTTCCGGAATTTCAGGAACAGCTCGGTCTCTGAGTTTAATTCTTTGTTGCTTAATCCAATCAAAATATGGTTTGTTACTACAAACTTCTTTTTTGACCTCATCGTCAAACAGGATTGTTTTCTTCTCCAGGTCTGCTATTAGCATTTTACCAGGTTCCAATCGTCCTTTTTTGACAACATCATTAGGATCTACTTCTAATACACCAGCTTCAGAAGCCATTATTAGTTTACCAGATTTGGTTATACAAAACCTAGAAGGTCTTAAACCATTTCTATCAAGTGTAGCTCCAATTTGCTTTCCGTTTGTGAAAAACAGTGCAGCCGGACCATCCCAAGGTTCCATCAAAGAAGCATGATACTTATAAAATGCTTTCCTTTCTGAATCCATCATTTTATTGTCCTGCCAGGCTTCCGGTACGAGCATCATCATCACATGAGCAAGAGGTCTACCACCCATTACGAGCAACTCTACCAAAGCATCAAGATTTGCTGAATCTGAGTGAGCAGGATCAGTTACTGGTAGTAGCATCTTTAGCTCTTCCTCTGAAAACAAAGTAGTTCTCATCAATGCTTCCTTGGATTTCATCTTATTCAGATTTCCTCGGATCGTATTGATTTCTCCATTGTGAGCGATGAATCTAAAAGGTTGAGCCAGTTTCCAGTTTGGGAATGTATTGGTGGAAAAACGGCTATGAACCATAGCCAGAGCTGATTTAGTTCTTGTGTCCTGAAGATCGTAATAAAACTGTCTTACCTGATCAGTTCTTAATTGACCTTTGTAGACTACAATTCTTGAAGAAAAACTAGAAATATAAAACCTGCCGTTATTACCAGGTACAAAGTGTCCAATGAAATGGGTGGTGTAATTTCTTAAAACGAAAAGCTTACGCTCCAGAGTATCTCCGGTTAGTCCGTCTTTGTGCTTTACAAATACCTGCTCAATTACAGGTTGCGTGTCTTTAGCGGCCTGTCCAGGGATATCAGTATCAACAGGAACTTTTCTGTATCCCAACAGTTCAAATCCCATTTCTTCCATATGAGATTTAAATACCTTTTTACACTCCTTTCTAATGCTGTCTTCCTTTGGGAAAAAGATCATTCCAAGTCCGTAAGAACCTTTTTCGGGAAGATCAATATCGGAAAGCTTACATTCCTCAGCTAAAAAATCATGAGGTATATTAAAAAGAATTCCAGCCCCGTCTCCAGTTTCGGGATCACTACCTGTTGCTCCTCGGTGTTCCATGTTTTCCAACATGTTAATAGCGTCGTTGATGATGCTATATGATGGAGATCCATCAATGTTGACCACACACCCGATTCCGCAATTATCCTTCTCCTGCTGGGGTACATATAAGTTGTCCCGTGTTTTCTTCATAGGTCTCTTTTATCTTTTTTCGTTTTTAGATGTGCTAAAAACAGGTCTGTTTGTGATGTAAACGAAATAGCAAATTAATAAAGAATTGTCTAATAAAACAGCGCTAATTTTGATGATGATCTAATGAAATTGAATTATTATTAAATAATTTTTAAAATATTTCAATAATATTTGGATCTATTCAATTGGTGGTGTCTTGGGAGAATTTAAATTGTGAGAATTAAAAAAATGAGGCTTTGAAATAAAAATTTAATAACAGGACAAGAATGCAATGAAAAATTGGAATTGTTCAAGTTATGCCAAACATAAATTGGTAATTGGTCTAATTAGTGATTTTCAGAGGGTTAACTTAAAGCCCATTATATTTGTAATCCTGTATCGAATCAATTAACTTTTGATTTGTAGGCTTGGGAAAATAGAATAATCAACACAGTTTTAGTTTTTGATTAGGAAAGATAAGGACACATCTATGAAAAAAGGATTAATCTTAGCAGTAGACGATGAACCGTATATTCTTCAAACAATGAAGGCAATGTTCAGAAGAGACTTCAAAGATTACTATCTGGAATTTGCAACCAGCGGAGAAGAAGCATTGACCATTTTGAATAGCTACCTCGAAAAAAATATTAAGGTTTCTGTAATTATTTCGGACTTTTTGATGCCAGGAATGAAAGGAGATGAGTTTTTGGGGAAAGCGAATAAACTTACGCCTGGATCAGCTAAATTTTTACTTTCAGGTATGATCAATAAGGATACTTCGGACGGATTAATTGAAGAAGCTGGTATCAACAAGGTAATACATAAGCCTTGGGAAAATAAGGAACTACTGGATGATGTGAAAAATGCAGTGGAAGCGGTTTAGCCATTATGCTAAGCACTAAATTCAGCTATTGTAGGGAAAGTTTTAATAACAGACTTTTTGATTCCTTTCTTGATTTTAATTCTCACTATACTTTTTGCAGAAATCGTTTTTGTCTCTTCCATCGATATAGCCATTAAATTGAGGCTGGAAACCGAGGTAAGAACAAATATTAGAATGATCTTTTTCATAGCTGTTGACTGTTATAAGTACTAAGCTAAATCAGTTTCTATTCTATTGAAAAAAAGCTTTAGTGGCCGTGAAATAAATGTTTCCAGAAGGAATATTTTGAGTTAAAGGTTTTGCATAAAAAAAGGAATCTTATGATTCCTTTTTTGGTGAAGATGTAATCTTCTCTTTTAACAAACTATGTAAACTATTCTGTTTTGAATGTCTTTTTAAATATTGTATTTCCTGATTGCGTTACTTCAATCGTGTATGCTTTTAAATCTAAATCTGCTGGTACCTGAAACTCAATTGTTCTTGATCTTGAGTTTTCCCAAAACTTGTAATTCAGCTGATTTCCTTTTTTATCGAAAAGGAAAACACTTAATGGGTCGTTAAGATCATCGCTGATTTTAATTCTAACTACTTTGTTGACAGATACTACTTTAATGTCGTCTTTTCCATTAATCTCAGTTGCGAATAGATTGTTTCCTAATAATAAAACTAGAACGAGTGATAATGTTAAATTTTTCATAGTACTGGTGCTTTAATGTAACACTAAGGTATGCATGCATACTAATTTTACCTATTTTTGGGCTTTAATCGAGGTTTTGGGATGTTGAACTGGTAATATTTGAGGTTGAACCGTATTGATAAGTGTAGGAAATACTCTTATTTACGTTGTTGTTAATTTCAATTATTTATTAGATATATGGTATTTTCCAATCCTTATGTTTTGACTATTTATCAGTATTAGGTATTATTGCGCTCCCAAAAAATGAAGTATCTTTAAATGATATTTTCATTGGGCCTATAGCTCAGCTGGTTAGAGCACTTGACTCATAATCAAGGGGTCCCTGGTTCGAGCCCAGGTGGGCCCACATCTTAAAAGCATCCTAGAACCTGGGATGCTTTTTCATTTTTATACCTCCGACACTAATCTTTTAAAATGAATTGGAATTACATGTCATATTACGATTTATATTCGCGGCATGGATAGGAACCCAATAGATGCTATTATTTTCGATTTAGGTCGAGTTGTTATACACTTAGACGAAGTAAAGACGTCAAATGAATTTCTGAAAATCTCATCCTGTGATGAGTCCGACCTTCAGAATGCATTCCAGAATGAATCTTACTTCAACGAGTTTGAACGGGGAGAGATTGAGGCGGAAGAGTTTAGAAGGAATGTGTCCCGGACATTAGGTTTTGTAGGGGCACGGTCTGAAATAGATATTGCTTGGAATGCAATGCTAGGAGGTATAGATAAACCTTTAATAGATAGCATTATTGGATTGGGTGAGAAGTTGAAAATATTTGTCCTAAGCAATACCAATATCATTCATGAGACTGCTTTCAATAAGATATTAAAAGATTCAACCGGTCACAATAACCTTCATGAGATCTTTCATAAAGTTTACTTTTCTCATGAAATAGGTGCAAGGAAGCCTGAATTGAATTCCTGGGAGATGATTTTACAGGAACAGAGTCTGGATCCTCAAAAGGTTCTTTTTCTGGATGATAGATTGGATAATATTCAGGCAGCAGCATCTCTTAGAATGAATGTGTTACAAATTACTGATCCTTACCACACCCATGAGGTAATTACACCTTATTTAAGCTAAAGTGAACCAGAATTATGTTTTGATGAATTGTGCTATTAATTTGAGGGTAAATTATGGAGCTGAACAAAAAGCAGAAAAGAAGACTGATTCAAATTGGTCTTTTTATTTTAACACTAGTATCAACCACTATTGCTGGAGCGGAATGGCGATATGGAAAGTCGTTTTATGGTGAAGACCCATTGTTGTTTAGTCAGATACCTGGAGGTCTGATGTTTTCAATTTCCTTTCTTACTATTTTAACATTTCACGAGTTCGGGCACTACTTTACTGCGAAATACCATTCGGTTAAAGTTTCTTTGCCTTATTACATACCTTTTTGGCTCGGGTTTATTCCAGGGTTTCCTTCTATTGGTACAATGGGAGCTTTTATTAGAATAAGAGAGCAGGTTCAGTCCCGAAAACTGTATTTTGATATTGGTGTAGCAGGACCATTAGCTGGATTTGTTGTCGCACTAGTGGTAATTATATATGGTTTTTTGAATTTACCTCCATTAGAGTATCTTTTTGAGATTCATCCTGAATATGCTCAATATGGTGTCGATTATGCTGAAGAAGCATTTAAGGACTCAGAGGGAGTGGTCATTAAATTTGGCCCTAATTTATTGTTTTGGATTTTTGAAAACGTGTTACCAGTTGATAAGACATTACTTCCTCACCCCAATGAAATAATTCACTATCCGTTTTTTCTTGCCGGATACCTTGCTTTGTTCTTCACCTCATTAAATCTATTTCCGATTGGCCAACTAGATGGAGGACATGTGTTATATGGAATTTTAGGAGCAAAAGTGCATAGAATGGTAGCACCTACTTTCTATGTAGCTGTGCTGTACTATGCTGGCCTGGGACTTTTTAATCCTCTAGAGGCAGATCTCGATTTCTTGCTGTGGTCGGGCTTATATCTTTATTTTCTGTATTTCTGTTTGTACAGTATTCATCCAGAACAAAGATTTAGATGGTTTCTTGCTATCACAATTTATTTAGTTCAGTGTATCACAGTGTTAATTTTCCCGAATGTTGAAGGCTACATGGGATGGTTAATGTTCCTGTTTTTGGTTGGAAGGTTTTTAGGGATTCATCATCCACCTGTTGCAGACAACAGACCTTTAAGTTTGGGTAGAAAAATTGTAGGATGGTTTGCTATGATTGTGTTTATTCTCTCTTTTAGCCCTAAACCTCTAATTTTGGAAGTGCCCGAAATAAGTACGGAAGAAGGGAACACTGAGAAGCTTATTGATTTGGACGATTCTCAGGTGGAGATATCACAATTATTTCTTAACAAAACGAATAGTTTCAATTGCATCTGAAGTAGTGAATACTGCAATATAGATCCCATTCGAAAAGTGACTAATATCGATCTGATCACCTTGTCTTTGAACCGCTTGTTCCAAGCCTCTTAAATCATAAACTTTAACCTCATCAAACTGCCCTTTAATGGTAATTAAAGAACTGGATGGGTTAGGGTATAAACTTATAGGTTCTAAATCTGGATTCTCCACAGATACTGGAAGAAATGGAGTCCCAAATACAGGTCTAATCATTAGGGTGCCGGGAACACTTAAATTTTGCTCCCATTCTTCATCAATTCTTGTGTAGACTCTTCTGCTAAAATCTGTGTTTTTATCAAGCCCCACTGGTACATATCTATTCACTTTTTGCTCAAATCCAATATATATGGTATCCTCTACTATTGGTTGTTTTTTCAGCTTAATTCTTGTGAATTGATTGATCGTAGCAGCCTGACTTATTTTGAAGTCTTCCTGGATTACTAGTTCACTTTCTGCAGAACCAGATAAATCTTTCAATACCAATATATCCAATTGATCTCCCTGTTCACCTGGTACAATCTGAGGGAAGTTTATGTCAATATGTGTAAGCGTATCTCTTGAGTGAATAGGGTAGGCAATTACTAATCGGCCCTCACTGATACTTATACCTGCAGCAAATTCAGCTGTACCATCATCATAAGCATAATAGCGTTCCATTGTGTACTGATGGGAGATCGTATCATTGTAACGATACGAGTAATATGAAGAATTGGCATTTGGGATATTTAAACTATCCTGAGTATCCAGGTATGCCTTTATCTCAAACGTTAAGGTATCTTCAAATGTGAAATAATCGTCGATCCTGATTTCATTTGATTCAAATTGGTTTCTGGCATTTGTAGAAATACCTGCAACTTCAGTATCAATATTTACCTGGTCTATTACTGTTCCGGTTGAATCAATTACCTCCACATAGTAGTTTAATGGATCTGGAATACCTGGTCTTACAAGTGTGAATGACTCCATATCTATGGTACCCGCAAATAATTCAGCGGTATCCAGGAAATGATCAAAAGGTATAGCATAGAACTCACCAAACGGTGATGAAGGAGGTTTAGTCATCGCTCTGTCCTCATAGAACAATGAGTCAGGTCCTCTGTCATAATTCACATATATATAATCAATAAGCCAGGAATCAAAAGGACCTTGTGAGCTCCCGTAGTTTTGGAATTTTATTCTAAAATTATCATGGTGGTATTCCTCATTTGTGATAGGGACAATTAACTGTTGAAACACCAACTGTGTTGTGTCATCAGGATCATAATTGAGTGCCTCTTCGCCTCCTACTAATCCATGTTTGAGAAGGTCATTCGGATACAAGTCCTGATTAACCCATACGCTATCACTGTTTAGAAAGTGTAATGTCAATGAGTCCGCTGGATCGGGCATTTCTCCTAAACCTTTTGCTTGCCAGAAGAAGCTAAGATAGATTGAGTTTCTTTTATTAACCGGAACCTGAGACATGGCAATAGGAAAGCTGATTAAGCTGTCTGTAGCTGTGGTTATAAAGTTATTATCATTATACGGAGCACCAACCTCATTTACCCCATCAAAAACTGCCACGTTAATTGTAGGAGGATTAATCCCAGCGGAAGGACTTACAAGAACAGTACCCCCAAACTCCCAGACATTGGGATCTGGAGTGGAGTATCTTGAAAAGTCGTCATAAATGGGTAAAGTGATTGTTGTATCAGTTAATTGTCTTGATTGACTTCCGTTATTCGATTTTTGTAGGGGCTTTACAATCAATTGGGCATTTAGGCTCAAACTGATAGAAGCTAAGAAAATGAATAAAAGAGGTCTAATCATTGTTATTCAAAGACGATTTTACTGATTCAAGAGAGTCAAGTGTAGAAACCGTTAGGTTCACTAGCTGACCAACTTTTACAATATTAGGAGACGCAGGAATTTGGTCAACGACCAATCCAGGTAGACTGTCTACTTCCTGATAGCTAATTTCTCCGATTTCTAATCCTGCACCTCTCAGCGCTATTTCAGCACTTTCAAAGTCTTGACCTATAACGTCAGGAATTTTAAAAGATTGCTTTCCTTTTCCGGTTCCGAGCAACAGATCAATTTTTGATCCTTTTGGAATGTAATCTCCTGCAGCTACTTTTTTGCCATCTAATAGGAAGTCTCCAACAACATTATGCTTCAGGTGATCCAATTTGTATTCTTTTTTCCCAACCTTCAGTCCTAATGCACTGAATTGCAGCTCAACGTTTTTGAACGATCTGCTTTCAGGGAAATCAGGAAATTTAACTAATGGTGCTTTCTTGGAGTTTAACGTAACATAAATCTTTCGGTCTTCCTTAACTGATGTATTAGGTTTTGGGAACTGAATTAGTACAGTATGAGGATCCATGTCAGCATTGTAACCTGAATCCTGGGTTACAACAAATCTTAGTCTTTTACTATCCAGGAATTCCGGAAGTTCTTCTATATTCATACCAATTACATCAGGCACAGATATGCTTTCGCCATGATTAGTTTTAATTGGAAGGAAAACATAGAAAACGCTTAGTATAAAAAGCACAATCAATACACTTGCAAGTAAAAAATGTATGATTAGATCTTTCCAGGATTCTGCTTTGAGGAATTTAAATAACATATTCAGTAAACCGAATTTTACGAAAGCTCAATATTAATAGTTTTCTAACTAATTGATATCAAGATTATCTATTGATTAATATCCTTCTGGAAATTTCCAGGTTGTCACCAACTAAAAACAGAAAGTAAATACCTCCTAATCCTTCAGTTTCTATAATAAAATTCTGATTAAGGACATTTCTTTCAGTAGACTCAAAAACTACTTTACCCATGATGTCAGTTAAAAGAATGCGTACATCCTCCTTCTTATCCAGGTTCATACTGACATTGAATGATCCACTTGTAGGGTTTGGATATACCAGTACCTCTTCTTCGAAAGAATTCAGGTTAGGAGTAGAAGTGTTATAGATTTCTATATCATCAAGATATATGTTGTTCCCATTACCATTTGTGGCAACAAATGCAATTCGCATTGTTTCCAGGGAATTTTCCGGTAAATACTCGGTAAGGTCTATGTACTCTGTTCTCCAATCATCTTCTTCTAAAGGGATCCATTCTGTATTTGAACTCTCCACAGATAGGATTGAACCCTGTTTGTTGTAGAGTACATTGTCCCATGATTGGCCACAATTATTGCTTAGAAGAACTTTTAACCCATCTACCCGCTCTAACCTTTGAGCATAAGACACTTTAAAAGTCATACTGGCTTCAGTCATTCCTTCGGATAACAAAACCGGGCTAACCAACCAGTTTTCAACACCAAGCTCCTCCAGTGTGAAACCTGGCATCAATAAAGATTTATTGAAACTATCGTCATAAACTTCCCAGTTAGAAGATCCTTCGTTGTTTATCAAGGACCATTCTACTGTGCTTTCAAACCGCTCACGAGCAGGAATGGATTCCTCAGTGGCGTTGATGGTAATATTGGTGGAGAATGAATTATTACTTTCGTCTTCATCATTTAAGCCATTGATAGAAATAATTTCAATATCAAGAACAGTACTGGAGTTGTCAATTGCATTGTCAGGTAGTGAGAGTTTTCCACTCTTTCCAGGATTAATATTGATATTATCAAAGCTTGTGGTGTTGTAACTTCCATTTGGTCTTGATCGATAATTGATATCCAGATTGGTGATTGTTTCAGAGCCAAAGTTCTTTACTTCTACCATTGGAGTAAACTCTCCTATACAAGATAAAATACTGATGTTTGATACTTCTCCAATACCAACATCTAGTTGGAATTGATTAGATGGCTGTATCTGGATATTATCTAAAAAGAGATTGTTTCCTCCTCCATTTACTCCTATAAAAGCAATTCTTACGTTTTCTTCGTCACTGTAGTCACTGAGGTCTATCAACTCAGTGCGCCAATCATTTTCTGAAATAGGAATGAATTCCTGATTTAGGGATGAAGAGCTCGCTAACTGGTTTCCATACTTTTCAAATAAGTAGTTTTCACGTAAAAAGGTCTCGCCACAATCAGTGCTAACTGCTATAATTAACCCATCGGTAAAAAATCCTGGCCTAGGAGCATACGCATAATCAAATTCCAAAGATGTGTTGCTAAATGAACTCAAATCCAATACCGGGGTGATTAAATAATCGAAATTTCCATAGACATTGTCCGAGGTAGAATAGTATGGTACTTTATAAGCTTGATTCGATACTGTATTTTGAGGCGCAAGACTTTGCTGCCAATAAGGGTTTTCTATGGGAAAATTGGTCTGATTCCAGGATGTTAATGAGTTTTCAAAATCTTCGGAAAGAGGCAGATCTATCTTGTTGGAAGTGAAGAAGTTTTTAGTCAACCTATTGTTTGATCCATTTGGATCTCCCTGCCCGTTTACCTCTTTGATTTCAAATGAAAGAGTATAGTTTGTATTCGATGAGGTTGTAATCTGAGGAAATGAAACTGTAACCAAGTCACCGGTCTCCAAATGCTGGAAAAACAGTTCTTCAGCCACGAGAGATCCATTTAGTGTCATTTCAATTTTAAATGAATCAATTTCTACAGCTCCGTGATTCCTGATCTGAACTTGAGGAGAGATTAAACTATTGCATATGCTTAAATCTGAATCAACGTCTATTTCTTTGATCCCTAAATCAAAAGAGAAGATTTGTGGGGCAGTGAGAGCGGGTGAGTTTAGAAGGCTTTTTCTTCTGGGACTGTTTTCCATTACAATCCTCATACGTTCTTTCTGACAAACTGTAAAAAGGTTCATGCACTCATCATTGGTGTAGTCCATGAAATTCTCAATCATGTCACGAGTTCCACAAGTGGTTTTATCCGATGGACAACCATCCGTGTCGTCATTGGAAAACGGTGTGTCATCACAATAATCGTCTACAGAGCATCCTCCGTCTCCCCAAATGTGTCTTAACCCCAGATAGTGACCTATTTCGTGAGTCGCTGTTCGACCGAAGCTGTCAAAACTATTAGTATCGTCGTTGATGCCAACATACTTATAATCCAAGGCAACACCATCCGTTAATCTTTCGGTATCAAATTCACCATCCAACCCATCAAGATTCATTACCGGAAATTGCGCCCAGCCTAAAAAGCTTTGTAAGTCAGCGATGTAAATATTCATGTAATCCTCAGCAGGCCAATAGATATGAGACTTTAGGATGGCATCTTCCGAAAATTTGAATCTCTCCATGGTGCCTCGGGTACGAGTGATCCCTGTTGTAGGTAAGCCCTCTGGATCCCTAACGGCAAGAACAAACTCAATTTCAATATCAGCTGTCACGCTGGAATATTCTGAAGGAGTATTGATTGCATCATCGTTTGTCCTTCTAAAATCTTTATTGAGGAGCTCAATTTGCTCTATTATTTTCTCATCGGGGAGATTGACACCAGTTCCAACCTCTTCACCATTGTGAATAATATGAACTACAACTGGTATTCTATAAACTTCATTTTCCGTATCTACACCGAATTTACGTTCAGCCCGTTTTTCAGCGATCCAATTTTCGAACTTATGTTCATCAAATTTTTCGGGGAAAGATCGGTTTAGTCGGGATTGTAGAATGGTGGTTGCACATCGGTGTTGGGCATAGCTTGATCCCCCAAGCAGCAATAGCAGTAAGATTATGGTTGGTATACGGTTCACATTATAGGTTTTACTACGCTAGTGTTCCAGGTATTTTAGCATTTGGATCATCGGGTGATGTGATATTAACCGCTTCTACTCCTTCAATTTGTGGTACAGCTCTTTTGATTGCTTCTTCAACTCCTGCTTTCAATGTCATTGTAGACATAGGGCAGGTACCACAAGCACCAAGAAGTTCCAACTTCACAATATTATTTTCAATATCCAGAATCTTCACATTTCCTCCATCAGCAACCAGATATGGCCTAATGGAATCCAAAGCTGTCTCGACCTGATCTATTAAACGTATATTTTCCTCTGGCATTATATTATGCTTTTATTTCTACAACTTTAGTTTTGTCTTGGTTGGCATTCCTGATAGCAACTTGCTGAGCCAATGACTCTGCTAATTCACTAAATGACGCTGCAGTAACATCATCCTTTAATACAGCAGGATAGCCATTATCCCCACTTTCACGTATTGATTGCACAATCGGAATCTGACCTAAGAAAGGAACATCAAATTTCTCTGCAAGATTCCTTCCTCCACCTTCTCCAAAGATATAATATTTATTGTTAGGCAATTCTTCGGGTGTGAAGTAAGCCATGTTTTCAACTATACCAAGTACAGGAACATTAATTTGAGGTTGCTTAAACATTGCAACTCCCTTTTGAGCATCAATCAAAGCTACTTTTTGTGGTGTACTTACAACCACCGCTCCGGTTACAGGAACTGATTGAACAAGTGTCAGATGAATATCGCTGGTACCTGGAGGAAGATCTATAAGCAGGTAGTCTAATTCTCCCCAGACTGTATCACTCAAAAATTGCTTTAGAGCTGAGCTTGCCATAGGTCCTCTCCATACAACTGCATTGTCAGCAGGCGCTAGAAACCCTATGGATATCAGTTTTACACCATATTGCTGAATAGGTACAATCATGTTTTTACCCATTCTCTCCACAACACCTGGCTGCTCATGCTCACAATTGAACATTGTAGGCACAGAAGGACCAAAGATATCCGCATCAATCAAACCAACTTTTGCTCCTTTTTTAGCTAAAGAAACTGCAAGGTTGGCGGCAACAGTAGATTTTCCAACTCCACCTTTGCCAGAAGCAACAGCGATGATATTTTTCACACTTGGAAGTAGTGGAGCATTGTCTCTTATTGTAGTCACATTGGATGTCATGAAAATATCAGCTTCGATATCTTCAGAAACCTGTTCAAATAATGCGTTTTCACAATTTCTTTTGATTATTTCTTTCAGAGGACAAGCAGGAGTGGTTAGTACCACACTGAAGGATACCTTATTTCCATCGATTTTTAAATCCTCAATCATTCCCAGTGTAACCAGATCTTTCTTTAAATCGGGATCTTCTACCGTTGATAGCGCTTTAAGTACTAATTCTTTTGTGATTTCTGCCATTATTCCTCCAAATCTTCTTTCAGTTGCAAATTACATTGAATCCATTTCAATCAACAAATAATCTGGGAAATAAGTTAGCTTTGTGGCTCCTTTAGCAATTGGAAGACAGTGATAGATCAGACCACCATAGATGAAATAAAATCCCGTATCGATATAGTCGAAGTGGTGGGTGATTTTGTGACTTTAAAAAGATCTGGTCAGAATTATAAAGCGCTAAGCCCTTTCAATAACGAAAAGACACCTTCATTTTATGTTGTTCCTTCCAAAGGGATCTTTAAAGACTTTAGTAGCGGTAAAGGTGGTGATGCAATCACATTTGTGATGGAAGTGGATGGTCTCAGCTACATTGAGGCTTTAAAGTACCTGGCAAAAAAATATGGTGTTGAAGTAATAGAGGAAATTCCAGACGATGAATATCAGGCTGCTCAAAATGAGAGAGAGAGTTTATTTATCGTATTGGGTTTTGCTCAGCAGTATTTTGAAGATCTACTTTGGAAAGATGATGAGGGTCGATCCATCGGACTATCTTACTTTAAGGAACGAGCATTTTCTGAAGAGACAATAAAGGAATTTGGTCTTGGTTATAGTCTGGAGGCTTGGGATGGCTTAATTAAGGCTGCCGATAAAAAGGGTTATAAACAAGAGTACCTTGAAAAAGCAGGACTAAAAGTTGTAAAGGAAGGTAAAGAGTACGACCGCTTCAGAGGAAGGGTCATATTTCCAATACATAATATTACTGGGAAAGTAGTTGCCTTTGGTGCGAGGATTCTTAAAAAGGATAAAAAACAACCTAAGTACCTCAACTCGCCTGAGACTGAACTATACCAGAAAAGTAAAATTCTTTATGGATTATACCAGGCCAAACAGGACATCCGAAAGGAAGATAACTGTTATCTGGTTGAAGGTTATACCGATGTTATTTCTCTTCATCAGGCTGGAGTAAAGAATGTAGTTTCAAGCTCCGGAACAGCACTTACAGAAGATCAAATCAAGCTTATAGGTCGGTATACTAAGAACATTACAGTCCTTTTTGATGGTGATGCTGCTGGAATAAAAGCTGCTACCCGAGGGATTGACATGATTCTGGAAGGTGGTTTGGATGTGAAAGCAATAGCATTCCCTGAAGGAGAAGACCCTGATAGCTATTCTAAACAGCTTGGTACCTCTGCTTTTAGAAATTTCCTTGATACTGAAGCTACCGATTTCATAAAGTTTAAAACTTCTTTTCTGGTAGAGGAAGCAAGTTCAGATCCTCTGAAAAAGGCAAGCACTATAAAGGAAATCGTCAATAGTATTGCCAAAATACCAGATCCTATTAAACGCACAGTTTATTTAAAGGAGTGCAGTGGTTTATTAGATATTAGTGAAGCAGTTTTAGTAGCCGAGCTTAACAAGCTACTAATAAGTGCAAGTAGGGATAAGAAAAACGCTCCACCAGAGCAAACCATTCCAATCCCAGAGGAGTTTCAGGAGGAAGAGGTCAAAGAATTTAATATCGATGATCTTGTTGATGCCTGGGAAAGGGAGAGTTTGAAGATGCTAGTCAATTTTGCAACCACAGTTGTGAAAGACGCTTCGGAGGACGAGCAGTATTTAATAGCTTATTTTTTCTCAGAAACTGAGGATGTAGAATACAAAAACCCTGTTTACAAGAAAATACTTAACTTATATCAAGAGAGATTTCATGAAGGTGAAATCATTACACCAGAATATTTGTTGGGACTAGATGATCAGGAGATTAAGAGTGTGGTGATCGATTTGATTACTGAAAAATACGATGTAAGTGAATTGTGGTGGGAAAAATATCAAATAGCAATTAACCGACAGGAAGATGAGCCAAGAGATGCAACATTTTTAAATATTGCCAGGTTGAAATTTAGGATCATCCAAAAGATGATTGAGGACAATAAAAAAGATTTAGAAAAATCTGAGGATATAGAAAGTATCAGTAAGTTTCAGGAAAAGCACCTGAAATTAAAACAAAAGGGAATGCAGATAGCGAAGATCCTTGGAAACGTAACAACATAGATTAACCCGAGAACAACAATGTCAGAAAGTAATATGCTTGATAGTATTGAGGAAGCTATTGAAGCGGTAAAGCGTGGAGAAATAATAGTGGTAGTGGATGATGAAGACAGAGAGAATGAAGGAGACTTCATATGTGCAGCAGAGGCTGTAACTCCTGAAATCATCAACTTCATGTCCAAGGAGGGGAGAGGATTAATTTGCGCTCCGATTATTGAGGAAAGATGTGAGGAGTTGGAGCTGGACCTTATGGTGGGAAAGAATACCGCAGCATTTGAGACTCCTTTTACAGTTTCAATTGATTTGATAGGGTATGGAACTACTACTGGAATATCTACCTCCGACAGAGCTAAAACTATCAAAGCTTTAGTTAATCCGGATACTAAACCAGAAGAACTAGGTAAGCCTGGTCACATATTTCCACTTAAAGCCAAAAAAGGTGGAGTACTACGAAGAGCAGGTCACACTGAAGCAGCCATAGATTTTGCCAGACTAGCCGGATTTTACCCTGCTGGGGTTTTGGTTGAAATTCTTAATGAAGACGGAACCATGGCAAGATTACCAGATTGCCGTAAAGTTGCTGATAAGTTTAACTTAAAGTTAGTTTCAATAAAGGATCTAATTGCCTACAGAGTTGAGAAGGAGTCACTGATAGAGAAAGAGATAGATGTGAAGATGCCTACTAACTACGGTGATTTCCAATTAACAGCGTTCAAGCAAACAAATACCGGTGAAACTCATTTAGCACTTTCCAAAGGTACGTGGACTGAAGATGAACCAATCCTTGTGAGAGTTCACTCTTCTTGTGTTACAGGTGATATTTTCCATTCTTTCAGATGTGATTGTGGAGACCAACTGCATGCAGCCATGGAAATGGTAGAAAAAGAAGGAAAAGGGCTTGTGTTGTACATGAATCAGGAAGGAAGAGGAATTGGTCTTATCAATAAATTAAGAGCCTACAAGCTCCAGGAAGAAGGATACGATACAGTTGAAGCTAATCAAAAACTTGGATTTCAACCTGATCAAAGAGATTACGGTGTTGGGGCACAGATTTTAAGGGCAATGAACGTAGGGAAAATAAAATTAATCTCTAATAATCCTAAGAAAAGAGTGGGGCTAATGGGTTATGGCCTGGAAATTGTTGATAATGTACCAATTGAAGTTACACCTAACCAACATAACCAAAAATATCTTGAGACGAAGAGAGATAAATTTGGTCATGAAATCCTGGGACACTTCAATAAACAAGGTTAAATTATTGAATATGTATCGTTGTTTGTTATCGGTTGTTTTTGCAACTATACTTTTCTCAAATCTGGATGCCCAACAGTTTCCATCACAAATCTGGCATTCAGGTTATGTTGTTGATCTTCAGGCAGATACTGTAAAGGGAAAGGTTAAGTATGATATGGAAACCAACTCCGTCCAGGTAGATGTGGGAAATAAAATCATGTCATTTTCAAGTCACAATACACGATACGTCCGGATATTTGACCAGGTTGCTGACAACTACAGGGAGTTTTATTCCATTCCTTACAGATTAAAAAGCCAATATAGAACGAAGGTCTTTTTTGAAGTACTCTATGAAGGACCTTTGAGTTTATTGAGTAGGGAAGAAATAACCCAGGAAACAGTGCCTAGTACTTCAATTTATGGGAGTGCATATGTCCGGGAGCGACTTGCTTACAGCTTCTACTTTCTGGATAATAAAGGAAATATCACTTTCTATAATGGTAAGAGATCCGATCTTTATATAATTATGGGCAAGAAGCAAAAACAGATCAAGGAGTTTGTCAAAACTAATAGATTAAAGACTGATGAACTAAGAGATCTAGTCAGAATAACCGCATTTTATAATTCGATTTAAACATCAACATGTCAAAACCACTAATATTAGTGTCTAACGATGATGGAATCACATCAAGAGGCATCAGAAAACTTGTAGAATTAATGACTCAGCTGGGTGAAGTGCTTGTAGTAGCTCCTGATAGTCCTCAATCAGGAATGGGGCACGCAATCACCGTTGGAGATACACTTAGGTTGACGCCAAGTAAAATATTCGAAGATATTTCTGTGGAGGCCTACGAGTGCTCTGGTACACCGGCAGATTGCATCAAATTAGCGAAACATCATGTATTAAAAGATAGAAAGGCTGATTTGGTAGTAAGTGGCATAAACCATGGATCAAACTCATCTATCAGCGTTCTTTATTCCGGAACTATGAGTGCCGCGATTGAAGGAGCTATAGAAGGAACACCTGCTATTGGATACTCACTCTGTGATTATAGTCCTCAAGGAGATCTTTCTCATGTTGATGAATATGTTTTAAAGATCGCGTCGGAGACTCTGGAAAAAGGAATTCCGAAAGGAGTAGCACTCAACGTCAATATACCACCAATTCAAAACCAGAAAATCAAAGGAATAAAGATTTGCCGACAAGCAAACGCATGGTGGGAAGAGGATTTTGAACAAAGAATCGACCCGTATGGTAGAAAGTATTTTTGGATGGTCGGAAACCTGGTGAATCATGATAAAGGGCAGGATAACGACGAATGGGCTATTGCGCAAAATTATGTTTCTGTAGTACCATGTCAATTTGATCTTACAGGGCATCATGCAATTAGCATCATAAACGATGATTGGGATATCTGACCCCATCCATAGAAAAACTTCATTTTACTTATAATTTCAGCTGATATTTATGATATTTATAGGGTTAAGCTATGAACTGGTATGAATAATCAGCTTTGGATCACATCAGTGCATGCTTCTTGGAGATATCTGAATAAGATATTTTAAAACACAGCTACCGTTAAGGAAATAGGACCGATGGAAGTGTAATATGCTAACTATGAGTTGGTCTCAAAGATTATGGGTATTAATCCTCGGTGTGTTATGTTTGACCAGCAATGTGCATTCACAAATTGGAACACCACATTTCAAATATTTCTCACCCCAGGACTACAAAGAAGGAAATCGTAATTGGGCGATCGCATCAGACGCGAAAGGCGTTATCTATGTAGGTAACGACGATGGTATATTGCGTTTTGATGGAATCTCATGGGAGCTCATTCCACTCCCGCAAAATCAAATTGCTTATTGGTTAGAAAAAGGGGAGGACGGCAATATCTACGTAGGAGCCAATGGTGAAATAGGCATGCTAATTTCTGATCTAAACGGAAAAGTGACCTATAAATCCTTTCTTCCTTTTATTCCAGAGCCTTATCTTGATTTTAATGTTGTTTGGGAAATTGGAGTTGACCAAAACGGGGTTTTATTTAGATCGAAAAAATACTCTTACTTCCATCCATATGGCTCAGATAAAGTCGTTCCACTTGTTGCTCCAAAAGGAGGAAGGTCTTTCGATTGTGCATTTGCTGCCAGAGATACAGTATACAGCAGGGTATATGGTTTAGGGCTACATTTCTTAAATGAGAGTGGAGTCCATCTTCTCCCTAATTCTGAATTCTTTGCTGAAAGGAAGGTCAATGGAATCTACGCATACGGAGATGATGAACTTCTTGTAGCTACCAGGTTTGAAGGGCTATTTATTTACAACAAAGAAACTGGAGTAAGGAGGTTTAATACTACTTGTGATCAGTATTTGATTGATTACAAGATTTATGACGGTCAATTGCTTTCGGATGGGAACTATGCAATTTCAACAATGGGGAATGGAATTGTAGTAATAGATCCTTCAGGACAGGAAGTATTTCGATTCGATTCCTCTAATGGTCTTGGTAAACACAGGCCCCTATTTATAATAGAAATTGAAGACCAGTTATGGGTTGGGATGAAAAATGGTATTTATGTACTTTCATACAACTCACCATATAGCTTTATAAAACAGGAATATGGGATTACTGGGCAGATAAAAGATATTTTAAGGCATAAGGATGATTTGTATGTTACTTGTAATGATGGTTTATACAGGTTAAGGGAGGGCCAAATGCCAAAGTTTGAACCGATCAATCAGGATCTTATAGTTGATTGTATCGATCTTTTAGAGATCAATAATAAGTTATGGGTAACCAGTCTTGAAGGAGTTCATCAATATGATGATAGTAATGGATCAATGAATAAGCTTTCTAAATTAATATCAAGGGAACTGGTTCAGACTGAATACGACAATATTGTCGTATCAGCAGGCTTTTACTTTGGAGCCTCGATCATATTTCTTGGGGATGATCTGATGAATTTCGAAATTGAAAATATTGAAAGAGGAGTAACTCAGGTAGTCAAAAAGAGTCCGTTGAATTATCTGTTCAAAACAGAAGCACATCAGTTGTTTGATGTCATTATTGAACCGGAGAAGAAATCGGCATATATCAAGAATGAGTTTCAATTGCCTGAAAATGGTCATTTGGTTCAGTTTGGGAATTCTACATATGTGGTTACAAGTGAAGAAGTATTTGATCTTACTGATGACGGTGTTCAAAAGTCGGATCAGAAGTTAGGTTTTTCATTTAATGCTAAGGAGATAGTGTTAGTTGAAAAACAGAAAGATGAAACCTGTTATGTCTGTTATAAGGATGAATTAAGCAACTATTACTGTGATCAAACTAAGCTTGTAGATGGTAAAATCGTAACCACCGGTTCTTACTTTTACTCGGAGTTTAAGCCGGAAGTGATTTATAACGATGAAGAGACTATATTTCTTGGAGGTATAACGGGAATCAAAGTAATTGACCAGCACGATCAGTCAAATCAAGGTAGTGCTAGCGAAAAAGTATTTATCCGGAAAGTAAAAGCATCAGGGATGGATGTGATCTATTCACCGGACCAAAATCAGGTTGTACAACTGGGATCAAAACTGGACAATATCGAATTTGATTTTTCATCAAATGGTGCACTCTCCGACAAAGCTTATTACCAGTATAGGTTGATGGGACTTTCAGACGCATGGTCAGAGTGGAATGAAAGAAAGACGACCAATTATAGTGGTTTGCCTCCTGGATATTATACGTTTCAGGTAAGAGGTGTCTCGCTCAATGGTTCATACAGTGATATCGCTAATTTTAGTTTTGTAGTTGCAACGCCTTGGTACGTGTCATGGTATGCATACCTGATTTATGTAGCCGTTTTTGCCCTGGTAGTATATGTAGTCTATCAAAGAAGAATAAGGTTTCTTAAATGGAAACAACAGCAGTTGCAGGAGTTGATTGATGATCAGACAAAAGAATTGAGTCATGCCAATGAGCAGCTTGAGGAGAAGGCTCAAAAACTAGAGCAACTGGATAATTTCAAAAGTCGCTTTTTTGCTAATATATCTCATGATCTAAGAACTCCGATTACTCTTCTGTCTGGCAGAATTAAGCAGATCAAAGAAGATGAAAATTCATTTTATTCTTCATCTACTGAGAAGTACCTGGGAAGCATGGATAAGGTATCTCAAAAGTTGGTCTCTATGGTCAATGATATCAGTGAGTTAGTGGCAATGGAAGAAGGTAATCTTAAATTAGAGAAGCATCCAGTTCAATTGAGTGGCTACATCGCATTAGTGTCTGGTTTATTCCAATCTGCGGCGGATATTAGGAATATTGAATTATCTGTAAAAAGTAGTATTTCCGGGGACTTCAAGGTCATGTTGGATACAGAGAAATTTGATAGAGTAATGTTTAATCTAATCTCAAATGCATTGAAGTTCACACATGCACAAGGGAAGATTCTAATTGAAGTTCTGGAAAAGAATGGTGCTGCTCATATCAAAGTGTCTGATGATGGTATTGGGATTCCATCTAATCATATTTCTAACATTTTTGACAGGAATTTCCAGGCAAGCAATAATAGTAAGGCCAAAGAAGGAATGGGAATAGGGCTCAGTGTTGCAAAGGAAATTGTAGAATTGCATGGTGGGCAAATTACTGTACAAAGTATTCCTGACAAAGGAGCAACATTTGATATCGTACTTCCCAAACATGTTGAAACTAATGGTCAATCTTCGAGAGAACTTTCACCAAGTGAATTTATTCTTGACAGAGAGAAGCAATTCAGAGATGAGCTTATTGCCATTGAAAAAGTACCTTCTAATGTTACGCTGGACTTGGGAGATAAATCACTGAAGAAAATCCTATTGGTTGAGGACCATCCGGAAGTGAGGGAATACATGGTTGAGCTTTTGGCACCTACTTATGAGGTAATTACAGCTTCTAATGGCGCTCAAGCTTTAAGTAAGATGGAGAAACTAGATGTTGATTTGGTCATTACTGACTTGATGATGCCTGTGATGGATGGGTTTGAATTCATTGATGGAATTAAACAGAATTCGTCCTATCAGAGTATTCCAATTATGGTGGTAAGTGCAAGGAGCTCGAGAGATGATAAGTTTAAAGTATTATCCAAAGGTGTTACAGAAATCTTAAGCAAGCCATTTGATAAAGACGAACTCATATTAAGAATCAATCAGCTTATCACCAGTCAACCAATGGATGACGGGCTAAAGAATGCTGTAAATAATCATGAAAGCTACGAGAATCTTCAACTTCAAAAGCTGAATAATATCATTCTTAGTGAAATTGAAAATTCCAATGTGACGGCACTCTTAATTGCTGATCAGTTAAATACTACAGAAAGAAGTCTATATCGATTGGTAAAGAAAATCACCGGCAAAACGCCGAATGAATATGTAAAAGACATCAAATTTCAATTTGCTTATGACTTGATTCAAGCCAAAAAAGTCAATTCCGTTAAGCAAGCAGCATCGAAAATTGGAATGTCCAACAGCACCAACTTTAATAAGCAATTCCTAAAACGATTCGGCAAGAGAGCGGAGGAGTTGTTTTGAGTTTGGAGTTGTGAGTTTTTATTAAGAATAGATTCGAATTTTAAAAACCTTACTTAAAATCAAGTCTGTACTTAATGAATAGATTAAATGCAGGTACTGTTTTGTCTCCGGTACGCCCAAACCCAGGAATGGCATAAATATCTAATGCATCTTCTGCCGGATCCACTGCATCATAGTCAAGGTTGAACCGGACCCTGATATTTCCTCCAATGTATAAATTATCCAAATACTTATAGATTCTCGAATCCTCATCTGGGTTGTAGATTTTGAAAAGCTTGCCTTCCGTTATGATAATAGCTTCCCACCACGTAGCAGATTGATTAGTTCTGGCAAAGCTTCTGGTATAGTCCTCGAATATGTCGCTTTCGCTTTGTATCTGGACCAATCCTTCGTCTTCAAAGTTTGCTGCACCGTATCTCATACCAATACTGATATTATTCTTAGCGTCAATAGATCTAGAGTAATCCAGTCCAAACCTGTAATAGTCGCCATCTACTTTGTAATTTCCGTTTTTGTATGCACCGTTAGGTTTAAGCTTGCCCATTCCATACTCTCCAGATATTTGTATCTGCTGGGCCGGTTTTAACTCAGATCTTTGCCATTTGATAATTGATAGATGCCCTGTGAATTCAAGCTTGCTTTCGAATTCTGAGAATCCTACAACTAGCTTTCCATAATCAAAAGTTGCGCTAATACCAGTTAAGTATTTTGTTGGGGGTCGTGGGATCGTGTCGGTTTCAACAACAATACTGTCCTGAACTTCAACAACACTACTATCCTGGACAACAAGAGAATCCGCTTCCTGAGCTAAAATAAGGGAGCTCGCAAAACATAATAATATGGCAAAATAGATTTTCACAGAATCGCTTTCAAATTAGAACTCAAAATAGGGGATAATCTTTCACAATTCACAAAAAAAATAGGCTTGAGCGTTCAAACCTATTTGGATCCATAGCTAATTGCTTAAATATGCCTTAGCCATTCTAGCTTTGTAGATTCAATTTAATCATTTGGGTTACTGTTGTTGCGCATAGTTTAATTATGAATTTGGCCTACGAATGAGGTTTCCATAATAACATTTATATACGTAACAACCTGTATGGGGTCTGGGATTAAAATAGAAAATATTCCAAACTAGAATTCAAATTGATATACGGGACCATCCAAGGTGATGAGCGAATCAAAGCTCATAGTTGATTCGTTAATTGCGAAATTTGATATTTCCAGATCAATTTCTCCTAACACATCTAAAGATTCCTGCGCTTCGAAACTAACATCCAAAAAGTATGATTCGCCAAGGATAACAAACTCAAAGCTTGCATTATTGGTACCTGCAGCAAGTGGTAATGGAATGTCATAAAGGTTGGTGGTGTCTGGTTGGTAGCTTTCACCATTGTCTCTGTTTATTATCTCTGTGATAATCAGATATCCTTGAGAAACCGAATCCATATTATTTCTAACGGATGTGATTTGGTCGTCTACTATGGTTTTCAATGCTGTGTAATCGGCCTGAGCAATTGTGTAGTTCGTTATACTATCAGGGTCTTCTAGCGTAGCTATAAAGTCCACAAACCAATCGATCGTGTCTTCAAGAATGTCTTGCTCAGCATTTAAGTCCTCGAGTATTAATTCCAATTGATCAACACTATCAGTATTCACAAACTGCGCCTCGAATGTTGGGTTGAATACTATTGGTCCACAGTCCTCACATTCGCAAGAGGCGATTAGGATTACAAATGCAATAAATGAAAAGAATATGCCTTTTTTCATTGAGCGCAAATATATAGTAGATTCGAAATGAATTGATACATCTGACCTGGAATTACTTAATAAGGATCAACGTCAAAAACGACACGAACAGATTTAAATTGCTTCATTCCTTCCAGTGCCATTAACTTTTCAAGTAATAGTCTTTTGACAGCAGCCAGATTGATTTTATCACGTTCCAGCCTCACAATTAACTCGGTGAGGAATTGGTTTCGGATTTTTCCAATTATAGGTTCTGCTGGTCCTTTTATTCGTTGTTTTCCCAGCTCGCTCTTCACCAGATTCATGTAGGTCTGAGCTGCGTCCCAACTCACCTGCCTGTCCCGGTCCTTGAATGTTATCTGAATTAATCTGAAAAATGGAGGATAGTGATATTTTTCGCGTTCGAGGATTTCGGATTGATAAAAACCTTTGAAATCATAATTGGCTACTCTTTGAATGACATATTGCTCCGTATCATTTGTTTGTAGAATAACCTTACCCGGTTTATCTCTTCTGCCAGCTCTTCCACTTACCTGAGTAATTAATTGAAATGCCCTTTCATGGGACCTGAAATTTGGAAAGTGTATGATTCCATCAGCATCTAGAATTCCAACTTTAGTTACTTTATCAAAATCCAGACCTTTTGTAATCATTTGCGTCCCAACCAAAATATCAATTTGTCCATTTTCAAAATCCTCGATCATCTGTTGGTAACTGTACTTTTTTCTTGTGGTATCTAGATCCATTCTTTGGATCCTGGCCTCAGGTAACATAGTTTTCAACTCTTCTTCAATTCTTTCTGTACCAATCCCCACAGTTCTGATGCGATTAGAATTACAGGAATCACAGTGAGTAGGAGAGGGCTCTTTATAACCACAATAATGACACTTAAGGTTATTTTGGTACATGTGATATGTAAGACTTACAGCACAATTGGGGCATTTTGGGATATGTCCACAATCATCACATGTGAGAAATGGAGCGTAACCTCTTCTGTTTTGAAAGATGATAGCTTGTTCGTTTTTCTCCAATGTCTCTTTGAGCTCTTCGAACAAAACGGATGAGAAATCTCCTTTGGCAAGTTTTTTCTTACGTTGAGCCCTCATATCCGTAGGATGGATTTTCGGCACTTCTACATTACCATATCTGGTATTTAGTTCTACAAGTCCGTATCTATCATGTAAAGCGTTGTAATAACTTTCCAGAGATGGAGTAGCTGTACCAAGTAATACTTTAGCATGATGAATCTGAGCTAAGACAATGGAAGAGTCTCTTGCATGGAATCTGGGGTTTCTATCATATTGCTTAAAAGTTGTTTCATGCTCTTCATCAACAATAATCAATGACAGATTATCAAAAGGTAGAAAAATGGCACTTCTAACACCGATTACAAAACTATATCTCTGAGAAATGATACCGTTATAGACTTCTACACGTTCACTATCTGAGTATTTTGAGTGAAAGACTCCTAGGCTATCACCGAAGTGTTTTCTTAGTCTTCTGATAATCTGAGTAGTCAAAGCAATTTCAGGAACCAGATATAGAACCTGTCCACCTTCCTGCAGGGCTTGTTCAATCAACTTAATGTAAATCTCAGTTTTGCCACTTCCGGTAATACCCTGGAATAGCACCGTATCATGCTTTTCAAACTGGTCTATGATCTCATTGTATGCTCTTTCCTGGTCTGATGAAAGTGTGAATTGGTATTGTTCTTCGTCATTAGAAAAGTCAACGCGAGGAATGACAACCTGAAACTCCTCGAAAATCCCATTCTTCGTCAAAGTTTTTAAAGATGAATCTGAAATGCCAGATTTAGTCAGCTCTGCTTTCTGGACTCCCTTTGGATTAAGTTGTTGCAGCTCCATAACAGGGACAATCTGTAGAAACTTAAGAAGGACATCAATTTGCTTCGGCTTCTTTTCTAAGACCTGAAATAACTCCTCCAGTGCTTCTTCACCATAAGTATATTGGGGAGCAAGTCTGATCCGCTTTTCATACTTGGGTTTGAACTTTTCTTTTAGCTCTTCAAAAAGTAAAATAATGTCCTTCTGTAGGAGGCTTTTTATAGTAGCAGAAATAGATTTGATCCCCAAGAGTTCTTCAATCTGAACATAACTCAACTGCTGATTATTGATAAGGTGATTAATAATCATTTCCTCACGATCAGAAATCTCATCACCTTCGTATTCATTGATATCAAAAGTGGGATTGAGTTGTATGTAAGATTCACTCGAAAGCTTTAAACCAGATGGAATAGCTGCATTCATTACATCACCAAGTGAGCTCATATAATAAGCGGAAATCCAACCGAAGAACTTCAACTGTTGTTCATTGATAATCGGTTCGGGATCAAGGCTGTCGAGAATGGACTTTGCTTCGTATTTTTCTGGTGGGTTTGTGTGGATTTTATAAATAATACCAGTCAGTATCTTCTTTCTTCCAAATTGCACAACCACCCTGGAACCCACCATAAGTAGGTCCACCAGATTGAATGGAATGCGATATGTAAAAGTACCGTGAAGAGGCAGAGGGAGAATAATCTCTGCGAAATAGGTAGTTTTTTCTATATGTTCAGAAGGATTAAGATTCAGCTGACTCAAATGCGACTTTCTATTTGTTCAACAACGGAATTTACATCAAATACTGGCATTTTGCAGGTTTTGTTGAAGCAAACATAAAAAGTTGTTTTGTCTTCAATGGCTGGTTTATTCATTGCTAATGGCAACTCCTCATTTTTACCAGCTTGTAGCTTGATTGAATTGGGGATAAACCTTGAATCCAAGTCTTTGATTGAGCTCAATTGATCCGCCGCAACCACTATTTCTGCAGTCGGAAAAGATTGGTCAATAAGTAGGCACCCCCAATAAGATAAGTACTCCGGCTCCTTCTGAATAAGTGGAATCATCGAATCAACCATATCCTTTGAGATCGAGGTGTACCTTTCATCTTGAAAAGCTAACCCAAGCCGATATAATGCATTTGCAATTCCTGCATTTGAAGATGGAATAACATTATCGAAGATTTCTTTTTTTCTAGCTATTAATTCTTCTCCTGAGTTGCTGGTGAAGTGGAAGAATTTTTCTTCCTTATCATAGAAGTTATCAATTGTAAAATCAGCCAACTCTTTAGCTTCTTTAAGCCATTTAAAATCAAAGGTGATTTCGTATAGACCATGCAATGCATCAATCACCCAGCAGTAATCTTCCAGGTAAGCATCTATACTGGCTTTTCCCTCTTTATAAGTTCGATACAGACCTTTGCCATTTTTGAGGTTTTGTATGATGAATTTGCCATTTTTTAAGACTAGCTCAAGTATTTCATCATCTCCAAGAGCGGTGTAAGCATCAACTAACCCCCGTAGCATTAATCCATTCCACGAGGTAAGGATTTTATCATCTAATCCGGGTCTGACTCTTTCGCTACGGATGGCTTTTGCCTTTATCTCAAATGATGAAATCTTTTCTCTTAATACTGCAACTGTGATGTCAAACTGCTTAGCAATGTGTTCTTCTGGCTGAAGCATTCTTAGAACATTCTTGCCTTCTTCCCAATTACCATTTGGTAAGACATTGTAATAGGCAGCAACCACTTCAAAATCATCACCTGAAATAGTTTTAATTTCTTCTTCTGTCCACACATAGAATTTACCTTCTTCGCCTTCACTATCAGCGTCAAGGGCTGAGCAGAAGCCTCCTTCATTTGTGGTTAATTCTTCTTTTAACCAATTGATGGTTTGCTCAATTACTTTTTTGAATAGTGGCTCTGGGCTTATTTTATATGCTTCGGCATAAAGACTTAGTAGCTGGCCATTATCATATAGCATTTTCTCGAAGTGTGGTACATGCCATTCACCGTCTACAGAATACCTCGCGAATCCTCCAGCTATGTGATCATAAATGCCGCCAGAAGCAATCTTTCTCAGTGTAAAGAGGTTGTGTTCCAGTGCTACCTTGTTTTTACTGATGTAATGATATCTATTCAGGAATCTCCATATTGAAGGCATTGGAAATTTTGGGGCTTTTTTTATTCCTCCCCACTCATGATCAAAACGAGTGGATAGAATTTTAAAGACTTCATCAAACTGTTTTAAATCAAAATCAGTAGTGTTTGATCCTATGCCGTATTTTTTAAGTTCGCTTTCATTGAGATGCTCAGTAAACTTAACTGCCGACTCTTCTAACTTTTCTCTATTGTTTTGGAATGCATCACCAACACTTGCAAGTAACTGCATCCAGCCATTAGGAGGGAAGTAAGTACCTCCATAGAATGGTTTTTGATCTGGGGTAAGGAATACGTTTAGTGGCCAGCCTCCTTGAAGTCCCATTGCTTGCACAGCATCCATATAAACCTGGTCGACATCTGGTCTTTCTTCACGGTCAACTTTGATACAGACAAATAAACTGTTCATCAATTTGGCAATGTTCTCATTTTCAAAAGATTGATGTTCCATCACGTGGCACCAGTGACAAGCTGAATAGCCAATTGAAACGATGATCGGTTTATCTTCGTCTTTCGCTTTCTGCAATGCCTCATCTCCCCACGGATACCAGTCTACTGGGTTGTAAGCGTGTTGCAATAAATAGGGGCTTGTGCTTTTAATCAGGCGATTTGATTTTTTCATTTTAATTGATTTCTTACCGATTCGATCTCAGCTACAACATTCACACGATCAGAAAGGTTTTCCAATTTTTGAATGAGTTTTCTTAAAAACTTTTGATGCCCCTCAGACTCTGGTTGAAAGGGTTTGTGGTTCAAATCATTTTGAATGGATCCCCAGTTTTTCACAAAAGTTTTAGTGGAGTCATCAAAGAAAGAATTCTTAAAAAGACCCCAGATATAGTCTTCTGCAAATGGTGTGGGATGAATTAAATCTTCTTTATAGAACCTGTAATCCCTAAGATCATCCATCATTACTTCATAGCTAGGAAAGTACTGAACTTGCTGAAATTGATCAGATATCTCATTGCATGCAGCTATAAGTAGTGCCTTGCTTCGGCTATTAACGGGAATTGAATCTTTAATGTGTCTGACCGGACTAACAGTTAGGATTATTTCACAGCCACTGTTGATAGCACTTATCTTTTTAATTGTTTCAGATAAAGCGTTTGTAATTTCCTGAGAAGTAAGAATCCTTTTATTGAAGTTACTTTGAGGTACTTTATGACAGTTTGATATCACTATTCCATTCAATTCATATACGACTGCAGTCCCGAGAGTAAGGATGACAAAATCAGCCTTTTGAATTGTTTTTTTGACCTTTTTTAGAGAATTATTGATTCTATTCGCCAATTTCTCTTTTGATAATTCTCTAAAATCAGAATGATAATTATGATGTAACCAAGTCGAGTCTCGTTCTAAGAAATAATCCTCTGACTTCTGTTCATCGATTGATTTAACTATCAGATTCTTAATAGATATAGGATTGTAAACAGTACCAAATGGGTTGTTTAGTACATTGAACTTGCATTGTTCCAGCCTTAAGCCCATCGCAGTGGAGAAACAAGATCCAATGGTCAGTACTTTTGAATCTAAATCTATTTTCTTTTCAGAAATCTCAGGTGTAAATGAGGTTCGAAACTCCATTTTCAAAGATAGTAATACCTATGGAACCATCTTATTGAAAAATGTACTCACTGTTTTGTTCCAAAAATCAAGCATTTTGGCCTTCTCCTGATCGTTTTTTTGCATAATCTGATTGATGCTACTAATTGAGGCGTTGTATTCATTTACAGCTTTATTAAACGCATCAATTTCTTCTTTAGTTAAATCTTTTTGTTTCTTGCTCTTGATGATTCCATCCAGTCTTTCAAATTTTTCTTTTTTGAGAAGAAAGTCTGTCATTTTTGGTGCGACATTGGTTGTTTGTCTTTTGTAGAATTGAAGTGCTTTAATTGTAGCTAGCTTTAATGTTGCATCTGAATTATACCTTGGAATTGTGTCAATTGCAGCCAGGTTCTCCTCCACAATTGTCTTCATTGTTTCGTTGTTTTGTTCAATGCCATTGATGTCGTTATTTTGGATGGCTGCTGAGATATAAGTATCCTGAACAAATGCTTTAAAAAATAACAGATAGATATCATTATAGTAGGAATTTACTTCTCCTGCGATTTTGAGTTTCTTTTCTTTTTTTGAGCTTTCACCACTAATTAGAGTTACCCCATTTGATTCAGCGAAATTTGTCTGTGCCAAAACTAATTCTCCAAATGCCATTGTACCTTTTTCTTCAGCTGCCTCTTTTGCTTTAATATAGGCTTCCATTGCATCAAAAGATTCCTCTGCGATTTCTTCCAGATCAACAAGGTTTGCATAGTCCTCTGTAAGTATTTTGTACTTGTAATCGAGATAATTTACTACAGCATCTCTATAGGAGAAATCACCACTATACCCTGGGAGCTTCTTAACTGCAATCTTAGCAGATTGAATTGTGTTAATTAGTTCATTTCTTTTTCTCTCAATTTTTCTCAAGCTTTTAGAGTGAGCTGAAGCCTTTGTATAACTCCAGAAGTCATTTGTAATTTGTTCATGACTTGCCCCAATCGCACTCATGTATTCCCCAGCACTCGAAAATGTCTGAGCAAACAGCAGGTTTGTGGTTATTGAAAAGCAGATGATTAATATTGATCGTTTAGTTTTTTTCATTTTGTTGATATGTTATCCAGTCGGAGATGATTTGATAAGATTCGATTATTTGATTGTCTGATTCGACATCAGATTTGTCTAAATTAAAATTTTCTTTTTCTTCTTTAATCAATGAAATGATATCGGAATCATATGATGTTGGTGTTACATCAAATATTGGTTCTGAAACCTGTTGAAGACTTTTTGACAGACCGATGAATTTATTATACCATTCAATGTATTCATAGGCATTTAGCGGTATAATATTGTAAATAGATAATAAAGAATCCACCGTAAGACCACTATCGTGAGTTCTCTCTAAAGACAGGTTTTTAAGGTGCTCCACTGGTATAGTAGAATTGATTTCAATTGGACTTACATCAATCCTATCTGATGTGATCGGGAATGGGTAGCTAGCTTCTGATCTTGACGATTTTAAGTTGGGAAGCTTTATATCTGGCTTTTGTCCTGTTTTTTGGAATGACTCTCCGTGTAAGTTGTAAAGTTGAATATCTGTAGTGATTAAATAGGCCATTTGATCCTCAACAAATGCCTCTCTCGCAGATTGTCCAATGTATTTCCCAAATGTCTGATCACCTACCAGGACAGCAACCCCATTTTCACGTAAAATAGTGGCCAGCACTTCTGCTGCAGACGCACTTGATTCATTAATCATTATAACCAGAGGCTTATCGAAGATTCGGCCTTTATTAAAATCTTTCATGGGTTCTACACCTACTTCTTTACTCCTTATATAGGCTAGCTTACCATAATTAATAAATATACCGGCAAGACCAATTGCTTCCCTTAGAGATCCTCCGCCATTATCCCTCAGGTCAAGAATAAGCCCTTCGATACCGTCTCTTTTCATTTTAACTAATTCTGCAGCTACATCGTTTGCGCATCCGTCTTTGGTGAGGTTCTCAGTATCAGTATAGAAGTTGTGAAGTCTGAAATAACCTATTTTCCTATCGCCATTTAGTAGCATAGAGATATAGGCATCATCACGAATGTTATATTCTTCTTTTAATAATTCGTTTCTCTCTGTTTTATCCTCTCTTTTGGTGATAATCGTTATTTTCGTTACTTCTGGATTTGTTAATTCATTATTGAGATCATAAAGGTCAAGGCATCTACTCAGTAATGATTTTCCATCCTGAATTATATCTATTATTGTTTCTCCAGAGCGTATACCTGCTCTCCATGCTGGACTGTTTTTGTCTACTTCAGCAGCTATAAGAGATTCAAATCCCTGATAAACCAGAAATCCAAAACTTGTTTTGGTCTTTGAGATCTCAGATATAAAATTCTCGTAATCCTTTAATCTCAAATAGTTGGTGTGAGGATCATAAGCATTGGCAATGCTTTGTAGTAGTAACTTTTGAAGATAATCCGTATCATCAATTTTCCGTCGGATTCTTTCCAGGTCACAAATTGTTTTCTGCCATACATCATTGATTATTGATTCAGGAATAGTTGTGTATTCTTCCTCTCTGAAAGAAGAGTCACTTTTATTCATGTGTTGAGCTAGAATTTTGGTCTTCAGAATTTCTACCATTGCACCATCCAGATTATCAGTTCTTTTTCTGTTTAATCGATATAGTGTGTCTTTTTGGGTAAAATCCAAGTTGCTTTTTTTGAGGTTTCTGGCTTCAATGATGCGTCTTTCAAGACTAAGTTGAAGAAATTCATACAGTGAATCAGTCCCTGTACATTGAGCACTTAAAAGCTTTTGAATTTCCTTTTCGACAGTTAACTGGTCTTTTGAAGTAAGATAGATGCCATAGGGGTCAATTTTTTGTAGCAGTATTTTGGCAGTCCGGAATGAAAGAATAGAATCTGATTCGACGGGGGATAGGTGCCTTTCGTTGAGTAAGTCAATCAGTTTCTTCTGAGACTTGCAGTATAGGTTACCCTGAGCAACAAGATTAGTACCAGACAGAATAGATAAAAAGAGAATTGTAGTTTTAAATATAGTGTGCATTAGATCCCTACATGGTCGAATATGATGTAAACTTATGAAAAAATGGTCAAAAAAAACGCCTTGAATTTCTCCAAGGCGTTTCTTTAATTTCTGTGAATCTGAGATTACTCAGCAACCACGTTTAAAGTGATTTCATGATGTACTTCCTTGTGCAAGTCAAGAGTTACAGTGTGCTCACCAAGCTCTTTGATATTGCTTTTGAAAGTAACGTTCTTTCTATCTACCTCAAAACCTTTAGAAGCAAGAACATCAGCAACCTGAAGTGCAGTAACGGCACCAAAGATTTTTCCGCTTTCACCAGCTTTAGTTTTGATTTCAAGAACTGTATCTCCAATTTTTTGAGCTAACGCTTCAGCATCTTTCTTAAGCTTTTCAGCTTTGTGAGCAGCTTGCCTTACGTTCTCCTCAATCATTTTTCTGTTAGACTTGTTTGCAAGAATAGCAAGACCTTGTGGAATCAAATAATTTCTTCCGTATCCAGGCTTTACACTTACAACGTCATTCTTATAACCAAGTCCTTTTATATCTTCTCTTAATATAATTTCCATCTCTCTAACTTGATTATTTTAATGAATCAGTCACATAAGGAAGTAAAGCAATGTGTCTTGCTCTTTTAACTGCCTGTGCAACTTTTTTCTGATATTTTTGGCTAGTACCAGTAATTCTTCTTGGAAGAATTTTACCTTGCTCGTTCACAAATTTCAAAAGGAAGTTAGCGTCTTTGTAATCGATATACTTGATGCCGTTCTTTTTGAATCTGCAGTACTTTTTCTTCTGTTGTTCCCTGTTAACGGGTTCGTTCATTAATGTCATGCTGCAGCCTCCTTATCTTTTTTGTTAAACGCTCCACTTTTTCTCTTTTCGTTGTAAGCCAACGCGTGCTTATCCAATACCGTAGTAAGGAATCTCATTACTTTCTCGTCCCTTTTAAATTCTGTCTCAAGAGCAGCGATAGAAGTAGGCTCAGCCGAAAATTCAAGTAGTTGGTAAAAACCAGTGGTTTTGTGTTGGATCTCATAAGCCAACTTTTTCAAACCCCAATTCTCCTCATTGGTAACAGTGCCACCATTGTCGGTAAGAATCTTTTTGAACTTTTCGACAGCATCCTTCATCTGTGAGTCAGACAAAACGGGAGTTAAAATGAATACCGTCTCGTAGTTTTTTGTCATCTTAATTGATTGTTTATAAAATTCGAGGTGCAAAGGTAGGTAAATACTTTATAAGTTCCTAGTAAGCAGTTTTTAAGTTTGAAATCAGGAACTAGAACTATTTTACCGTAAACGATCCTCTACCCATCAAGTAGGCATCAGTATAGATTTCTACTTTATAAAGTCCTTTAGTGTACTCACTTCCTTTGTCATAAGTGAATAACACTTGCTTTTTAGTTCTATCGTAAAGAATTTCTTGTTTTGCAGTGTAGAACATCTCTCTTCCTTCAAAAATGAATGTTCCAGATCCAGTAGCTACATCGAATAATACATTATTGTCAGTGCCAATGATCTTTAGCAAGATGTCTTTTCCTTCAATAGGAGCAACCTTGTTCTCTGTGATGTAGAATTGAACTCTAAGCTTGTCGATGTTTCTACTTCTGAATTCGTTTTTATATTCTTTGCCTCTTTTATTGATTGCCACAACTTCCATTCCTTCAGTTTTCAATTGAGAAGCTGTTGCAACTTTTTCCTGCAGTTGCGACTTTTCATCATTAAGTGAGGTGATAGTTTGATTTAGACTGTTTCTTTCCGTTTTTAAATCTGTGTTTTCAGACAAAAGTTCTTCATTAAGAACTTTAAGCCTAGCAATTTCCTCGTCTTGTTGTAATAATAATTCCTGGTATCCACCCACTCTATCCTTCAGGTTTCTGATTTGACGAGACTGTGAATTTTGAGTTTTTCTTAATTGTGCTTTCTCAGCTTCCAGTTGGTCTCTGATTGCAATCAATGTATCAACCTGTCCACCTAATTGAGAGATGGTAAGAATCTTATCATTTAACTGAGTGCTAATAGAATCTAATTGGTAATAGGTCTGATCAAGCTCTGCTTTTTGTTTTTCAAGTTCTTCAGCTTGAGATGAACTTCTAACAAAATAAAAAATAGCCGCAGCAGCGAAGATTACAGCAATGAAAACTACCAACATGGTAATTGGCTTTTTCTTTTTGATCTCTTCGTTATATGAAACTGGTGCTACATCATCACTTGATGTATTTTGATTTGCCGGCTTGTTAGGATTTTCTGAATTGTTTTCCATTTTGGTCACTACCTTTTAAATTTCGGTGCAAAAATACGTTAATGTTTCAGCTAATCAAGTAATTGAGTGTATGATGTTAGATAAAGCTTATTGGTCTGGTCGTTACCAAACTGAACAAACAGGATGGGATGCTGGGGATATAACGACTCCACTGAAAGTATATTTTGATCAATTGGAGGATAAATCTTTCAAAATTCTGATTCCAGGAGCCGGTAATGCATACGAGGCTGGATATTTACATTCACAAGGATTTGAAAATGTGTTTGTGTGTGATTTTGCCAGGGAGCCACTTCTCAACTTCCAGAAGAGTTATCCTGATTTTAATTCAAATCATCTTTTAGAAAGTGATTATTTTGATCTGGAAGGTGAATATGATTTGATTGTAGAACAAACATTTTTTTGCGCCATAGATAGGAGACAAAGGAGCCAGTATGTTACTAAGACTCATGAATTATTGGGACAAGGAGGTAAGTTGGTTGGATTGCTTTGGAAAGATGAATTCAATGGAGGTCCCCCGTTTGGAGGGAGTGAAGACGAGTACAGAAGATTATTTTACCCTCATTTTGAAATAGAATTGATGGAGGTGAGTTATAATTCTATTAAACCAAGAGCAGGTAGAGAGTTGTTTATTAAACTAGTCAAGAAGTGACCAAAAGATTAATTGTCTTTGTATCAATCGTTTTTCTATTTACTAATCTCTATTCACAGGAGGGTTACAAAATTGATACTTCAAGAATTGTTAGTCATGTAATCGATCTGAACAAAGACCAACTAGATTTCTATTGGAAGGATAATTCTGGGAATATTTTTGGAAGTTTGGGCAGCTTGAGATCTGATCTCCTTCAGGATGGAAAAGAATTGGTGTTTGCAATGAATGGAGGTATGTATAATGCTGACCAATCTGCACAAGGGTTATACATCGCAGAAGGGAAGATTATTTCTCCATTGGACAAAAAGAAAAAAGGATATGGCAATTTCTATTTGCAGCCAAATGGGGTGTTTTATATTGATGAAAATGCTCAGGCATTCGTCACAGAGACTAAGAGCTTTCCCTATCAATCAGATATAAAGTATGCTACCCAATCTGGTCCTATGCTCGTGATAAACGGAGCGATTCATCCTGTTTTTAAAAAGAATTCCAAACACTTTAATATTCGAAATGGTGTGGGTATTCTTCCTGATGGTAAGATCTTGTTTGCAATTTCAAAAGCAGAAATCACATTATATGATTTTGCTACTTACTTTAAGCAGATGGGGTGTGTGAACGCTCTTTACCTGGATGGGTTTGTTTCAAAAATGTACTTACCCTCAAAAGACAGAAACGACCTTGGAGGAGGGTTCGGAGTAATTATTGGGCAAATAAAGAATTGATGCTAATTCTCAAATTCCAGATCTGCTTTCAGTTCGCCTTCAACATGCTCATTTGTTTCAGATTTATAAAGCCAACATTCATCTAGTACAGAGCAGTATTGCACGACCACTGTTATATCTCCAAAGTTTTTCACCATTTCACGAGTTTCATCTGTCCAAGGCATATTAAATATAACGCGTCTTTCACCAGGTTTCATTACCGTGTTGTTTAGACTTTTCATTTTAATATAGTCATATCCAATCTCTCGATCCGGCTTGATTAGGTCTAATAGTTCGTCGTAGTTTTTGACTGGTAATCCATTTCGCCTGATTTCCATGGATTTTATGATTGCAGGACCAGTTCCATTATTTGTGGAAACAAAACTAAATCCATCACCAGAATAGGAAGGTTCAACTGATAGGTATGGCCAGATTAGTGCCTTTTGTTGTGTTTTCAAAAGATTGGCTTCATATATTGATACAACAAGTGCGGATACACTAATAATTAGTGCCATAGCTGTTCCAACTGTTTGAAACTGCATAGTTCTTTTTTTCTTGGCCATTGATAGTTTAGAATTTTATGGTGTAATGACTTTTGGTCAATCCTGATTTGAAAAATAACAAACCAGCATCAAAAATGTCAATACTTAGAGAAACTTCTTTTCTGGTGCACAGCTCATTCCATGCTTTGTTCATTCCTTCTGACCAGTGAATGTCATCAATAATCACGATTGATGAATCAGTTAACAGTGGTTGTATTTGATTGAAGTAGGAGATAGTGGCGTCATAAGTGTGATTAGCATCCATGTAAACCAAATCCAATGGGCCTAATTCTGATATAACCTCAGGAAGTACATTATCAATATTAGCCTGAACTAATTTGATGTTATTGAAATCTAACTTTTGAAAGTTTTCCAAAGCCACCTCGGCAATCTCCAGACTTCCTTCGATGGTGGTAACTTGCGCATCTTTTTTATTGGCTAGATAAGAGGTGTTTAATCCAAATGAGGTGCCAAGCTCAAGTATATTTTTTGCATCAATATATTGAGCTGCTCTTTTTAGAAAGCAGCTAAATTTCACAGAGCTGCTACTGGTTCTGGCGATATATTTGATTGATCGATTAGTGTTCTTATTCAAAACTGATCCTGCTCCAAAATCCTGGATTAGTATTAACTCTTCGTTTTTAAGTAATTCTTTTCTGATCTCCTCAATTGATTGAATAGGAGCGGGTTTCTGATTGATTACTTCATTAAAGAATTGAAAAACTGTAGGAGGTTGCAAAGAGTGCTTGTCCACCTGTATGAGCCAATACCTTAGCCATTGAATAGCTTGAAATACTCTCTGATTCAAAATGTGATATCTTGGAAGCTGAGGCTTAATTTAATTTGAATGGAACAACCATAGTAAATTCTGGAATAGCCACATCAAACTGATGTCCATCAATTACTCTTTCCATCAGGTAACGCCCTTTCATTTTTCCCATTCCAGATTTTAAGTTGCATCCAGAAACGTATTGATGATTTTGTCCTGGTTCCAGGATAGGTTGTTTACCAACCACACCTTCACCATCAACTTGTCTATTTGAATGAGTCACATCGGAAATGTCCCAATGTCTGCGAAGTAATTGAATTGTATTCTCTGATTGGTTTTCGATTGTGATCCTGTAAGTGAAAACAAAGTGCATCTGAGCGGGAGAGGAGTACTCCTGCTGATATTCAGTCTCAACGCTGATTTTTATTCCATTTGTGGTTGCGGTGGTCATATGCAAATACAACGTTTGATTTCAAGAATCAATATTACCTAAGATATAATAAATTCTTACTAATTTCCCAATTTAATTCGAAAAATATTGCCCTAAATGGATGTAAAGATTGAATCTTCCTGGAGAGAAGTCTTAAACGAGGAATTTACCAAGCCTTATTTCACTGAACTTGTAGAATTTGTTAAGTCTGAGTACACGAATCATAAAGTGTACCCGCCTGGAAAGCAGATCTTTAGTGCGTTTGATCATTGTTCTTTTGATGATGTGAAAGTGGTGATAATTGGCCAGGATCCTTACCACGGTCCTGGGCAAGCCAATGGGCTTTGTTTCTCCGTTGCGGAGGGTGTCAGGATGCCTCCATCATTGGTGAATATATTTAAAGAGATTAAAGATGATATCGGTTCTGAAATTCCACCTCATGGAAGCTTAGAAAGATGGGCTGATCAGGGAGTGTTATTATTAAATGCCACACTTACAGTTCGTGCTGCCACAGCGGGATCACATCAGGGTAAAGGTTGGGAGCAATTTACAGACGCTGTAATCCAAAAAGTATCTGAAGCAAAAGAGAATGTCGTCTTCTTGCTATGGGGCGCATATGCTCAGAGAAAAGGTGAAATCATCGATCGCGCAAGACACCATGTACTTGAATCTGCGCACCCATCTCCATTTGCAGCACATCGTGGATTTTTTGGTAATAAACATTTTAGCAGAACCAATGAATATTTGAAAAAACAAGGCCTGGAATTGATTGATTGGTAATTCTATTCCTTTGCATTTTAGCCCAAATTGCCATATTCGTAAAGCTTGATTAGTGTTTGTGCAAGACCTGACAAAAGTCAGTTAAACCCTATTGTGAGGTAGTACTTTTACCGCAGCAATAAGCACAAACGAACCATGAAGTGGCTAAAAAATCTTCTCGTATTTTTAATTCCTGCTGCAGTTCTCATACTTCCTCAAGACTACTTTTTTTCAGATGGTATTACAGCTGTTGAACAAAGAGTAATTGCGATATTTCTATTTGCTGCGCTATCATGGATTTTGGAGCCCATTCCAATCTATGCTACTTCAATAATAGTAATCTTGCTGGAGCTTGTTCTTATTTCTGATAAAGGCTTGGTTTTATTTAGAGAGGGAGAAAATCTTGGAAACCTGCTTAGCTATAAGGAGCTAATCGGGACTTTTGCTTCTCCAATTATTATCCTGTTTCTTGGTGGATTTTTCCTGGCCCTGGCCGCTTCTAAATACAAGGTGGACCAAAGTCTGGCTCAAATCTTATTAAAGCCATTTGGAAGCAACCCTAAGCTTATCTTGTTGGGCTTGATATTGATCACAGCGGTCTTTAGTATGTTCATGAGCAACACCGCTACAACAGCTATGATGCTTTCTATTGTGGCACCAGTGCTGGCGTTATTCGATATGCAAGACAAGGGTCGAATTGCATTTGCATTGGCGATTCCTTTAGGTGCCAATATCGGTGGTATGGGGTCTCCAATTGGGACACCACCAAACGCCATAGCCTTAAAATACTTCTCTGCAGACAATATGATCACATTTGGAGAGTGGATGATGTTTGCATTACCCTATGTAATTGTCATGCTCATAATAGGTTGGTTTTTATTGATGTATCTATTTCCCATTCAAAAGACTACCCTCAGTTTCAATTTCAAGGGAAGTCGAAAAATGAATAACAAAATATTAATTGTTTACATCACCTTTATTTTAACAATACTGCTTTGGGTTACAGATTTCATACATGGTATGAATGCCTACATCGTAGCATTGTTTCCTGTTGGTATATTCTTATCTCTCAATATTGTCAACAAAGAAGATCTTAAGTTCATAAGTTGGGACGTACTTTGGCTGGTGGCTGGTGGCATAGCTTTGGGTTTAGCTCTGGACAAGAGTGGTTTGGCTGTGCACCTCGTGAATAGCCTTTCTTTTGACGGTTTAATGGGTTACGTGATTGTTATCTTGGTAATGCTGCTCTCAGCATTGATGGCCAATTTCATGAGTAATACAGCCACCGCCAATTTACTTATTCCAATTGTAGCAGTGATGGGTACTGCAATACCAGGTCTGCTTGACGTAGGAGGCAGTAACACTATCATATTAGCAACTGCTTTAGCTGCAAGCATGGGATTGTGTTTGCCAATTAGTACACCTCCAAATGCCCTTGCTTTTGCAACTGGGTTTATCCAAACCAAATTCATGGTGAGATTTGGACTGATTATGTGCCTAATCGGTCTGATCTTAATATTGGGATTGATTGTGGTACTTAGAAACGTAAACTTCTTATGACAATCAACGGAACATATCAATCTAAAGAGTCCCTCTTCAACCGGATAAAAGAGCAATTCTTCTCAAATACGGAAGTGTTGAATCTTGAAAAAGGAGATGTTTTGCTCCATGAAGGTAAATCCAATGATAGGTTATTTCTAGTACTACAAGGAAGCCTAAAAGGTGTCATTAAGCACAATGAAGAATCTATCGAGTTGTTTCATTGTGAAAAGGACATGTTTGTTGGGGTTTATAGCTTCTTCTCTGATTCTGGTAATAGCTATACAACTGTAATCGCTCAAGAACCTACCAAACTTGCGTTTATTTCAAAGGGCCAGTTAAAAGAGCTCGATCTGGATTTGGTTGAATTCCATGAGTGCTTTCTGCCCATAATTGTCAATGAGTTGCATCACAGACAACAGGATGCACAGCGGTACTATGAAATTAAAGAGGGAGCACTTAAAAAGCTGGTGGTTCAGGAGAAGTTGGCTGCTCTGGGACAGTTATCTGCCGGGTTAGCACACGAATTAAATAATGCTGTTGCAGTTCTCAATCAAAAGATAGAAAGTTTCAATTCCAGATTAGAGGTGACTTTAAAAAGTAAGGGGGATCAATACATTGATCTTCTTCAGAAGACATCTACTCAGCATAGCTTCGAAAGCTCTAAAGAGAAGAGGCAACAAGTAGAGTATTTACTGAAACAGCATAAAAGTATCACCAGACCACAAGCTAAAAAACTGGCGTGCATTCTATCTGATGAGCAGATTAAGGATAAGACAATAGTGCAGAATGTTTTAGGTCAAATCGATGCGTTATTTGAGGCCTGGAGTTTTGGGAGGGATTTGCATGATATGAAAGTGGCAACTGATCATGCTTCTCATATTATCAGTTCAGTAAAGACTCTGGCAGCACCTAATAGAGATAAAGAGATGGTGGATATCAAGTTCACTATTCTTAAGGCATTGACTTTAGTTCAGCATCAGATTAAAAATCTGGACCTGGTGACTTCACTGGAACTGGGACTGGAGACTTTAGCGGGTGAAGGGGATTTGGTTCAGGTTTGGGTAAATCTGATCAAAAATGCTGCTGAAGCAATGACCAATGCAGGAACAAAAGATCCTAAGATTGAAGTAAATCTCACATCTGATAATAATCAAATAATTGTGACTGTTAGGGACAATGGTCCGGGTATCCCTAAGGAAAAACAGAAGTCAATTTTCGCACCGGATTATACCACCAAAAAGGGTGGGCTCACATTTGGACTGGGTTTAGGTCTTTCAATAGTAGAAAATCTGGTTCATAAATATGATGGAACAGTAGATCTAGCTAGCGTTCCTGGCCAAACTAATTTTACAATTAAACTACCAATCAATCATGGATAAGATTTATATCATTTGTGTTGACGATCAACCGGAAGTTTTGAATTCTGTGTTGGAGGACATTGGCTCTCTGGAAGAGAAATTCTTCATAGAGGGATGTGAATCTGCTGAAGAAGCAGAGGAATTAATGCAGGAAATTGATGCTAAAGGGAATCTTGTAGGACTGGTAATTTCCGATCATGTTATGCCTAATAAAAACGGAGTGGAATTTCTGACTGAATTAAAGGAATCCGACATGTATCCGAATCTTAAGAAAATTTTGCTGACCGGGTTAGCTACTCATGAAGATACAATCAGGGCAATTAATAAAGCTGAGATAGATTACTATTTTGCTAAACCATGGGTAAAACATGATTTACTGCTGAAAGTGAAACATCTACTGACAGCTTTTATCTTGGATACAGGATTGGACTACCAGGATTACATGATCTACATGGACCAGCAATTGTTATACAGAAGACTTAAAGAAAGAGTATAAATGGTTCTCAGAGGATTCATAACGATCGTTTTTTTAGCACTTCAAGTTGTTGCGTTTGGGCAAGGAGTAAATCAGCTGAAATTCAATGCCAGCACTCAGGTATGGTTACGGTATTCCCAATTGAATGCTGGCTCTCAGATTGAAGGTGAGTCTGTAGATCAGGTGTTTGATATCAGTATGCGGAGAGTGAGGTTATCTGCAAAGGGATACGTGGCTCCAAAAACTTATTTGTATGTTTCCCTTGGGGACAACAACCTGAATTATTTGAACCGAAGTAAAATTGGTATTAATCTACTTGATGCAGTTGTGACTTACCAGTTCAATGATTTCTTTCATCTTGGTGCAGGAAAAACCGGTTGGACTGGCCTGTCTAGATATTCTTCTCCTAGCACAAGCAATACACTTGGTGTTGATATTCCAATTTTTGTATTACCAACCATTAATAAATCAGATCACTTTTTGAGAAAATTAAGTGTGTTCTCAACTGGAAATATCGGTAAATGGAACTATCGAACAGTAGTTTCTAAGCCATATTTAGTGACAAATAGTGCTCCTCAGATTGAGATGGCGGACTATGCGAATGCGAATCCTAAATTACAGACTTCCGGTTATGTAAAATATCAACTATTGGATAAAGAACAGGTCAACTCTCCATATCAAAGGGGAACTTATCTGGGTAAGAAAAAAATAATCAATATTGGGTTCGGCTATCAGTTTCAACAAGACGCAATGCAAAGTTTGACAATAACAGGAGATACACTTCAGCATGCATTGAATTTAAAGGCTGTTGATTTGTTCATTGACTTACCTTTTTACAGCAGTGCGTTGACTTTTTACCTTGGATATTTCAACTATAATATGGGACCCAATTATATTAGGAATATAGGTGTGAACAATCCGGTCAACGGTGGAGTGGGAGAATCTTTTAATGGAGTAGGAACTAGATTTCCTACTATTGGAACTGGTCAAATTTTATACACAGAAGTAGGATGGCTTCTAAGCGATAATATTGTTCCGCAAAGCATTGGAGATATTCAAATCTATGCGAACCTCCAGAGTGCGGATTTTGATGCTCTTGATGATCTATTGATGAAGTTTGGAGGAGGATTTAATTATTACGTTAATCCAAAAATCAAATTAACAGGAGGGGTTAATGTTTGGCCTGAATACATAGATACCGAATCAGGGATCATTCAGAATAATTATAATACTGAAGTAATTGTTATGATTCAGGCCAAATTGTAGTCTTAGTCGATTCCGTTAAAAAGTCTATTCCAACGAATTTTGCTCAAGAAGCTTTTGTTAGGATCAAGTGATAGCCAGATAAATGCAGCTTCTCCAACAACATATTCTTCAGGAACAAATCCCCAATATCTGGAATCTAGAGAGTTATGTCTGTTATCTCCCATCATAAAGAAGTAGTCTTGTCGGAAAGTATATTCTTTTACTTCAACACCATCAACCAACATTTTGTCATTTGTGAATTCAAGACCTTCAATTCCTTCGTAATCTGTAATCGTTGATTGGTATAAACTGATGTTTTCAGGAGTCATTTGAATAGTAACATCTCTACCCGGAATTAACAATGGTCCATAGTTATCGTTATTCCAGCTTCTTGATACATCTCCATAGTCAGTTGGAAATATTCTAGCTTCTTTATTCCCGGCAGACTTCATGTTAAGTTGAACAGCCTTAACGAAATCATATGATTCCAGAATCTCAGCATTTTTAGGAGTAGTGTGAATGAAGTAAGTTACACCATTTTCATTATTTGATATGATGCTGTATTCAGATATGTTAAGCTTTTCAAAGTTCCTATCTCTGATTGTACTTGAAGCAAACACTGTGTAGCTAAATTGCATCAACTCCGGGTTTTCACCTTTTTCTCCATTGATATAAATCTGGGTGTCCTTAATTTCTAAAACATCACCAGGTACAGCAACACATCTTTTGATATAATGAGTTTTTAAATCGGCAGGGTGGAAGTCGCCATCATTTCTGCGATTAAACCCATCATCCACCGGATAGTTAAATACCACAACATCGTTTCTTTCAACAAAACCAAATCCAGGGAATCTGTATTGAGGAAGTTGAATGGCTGTGCTGTAAGAATTCCAATCTGTTCCCCATACTTTTTGATGAGTAAGAGGGAACTGTAATGGTGTTTGAGGAGTTCTTGGACCGTAATTGATTTTACTAACAAATAGGAAGTCTCCAACAAGTAAGGAGTTTTCCATAGATGGAGTTGGAATAGTGAACGCTTCCATAAATGCCCATCTGATTAATGTAGCAGCAAATATTGCGAAAGAGATTGCCTCAATCCATTCTCTTGAACTACTTTTCTTCAATTCTGGTAAGGAATCAAGAGTGCCCAGATAAGTCACATCTTTTTTGAATCCTATATAAGGCAAGTAGATGAATGAAAACGTCAATCCCAGTGTGTAGTCCTTAAGCTTTGATTTCCCGAAACACCTTAACAAATCCACATAGATTCCAACTGAAATGATTAAACCAATCACTGGAACAAATAGTAGAAGGAACCACCATGATGGTCTCCCAGTGATCTTCATCATTACATAAAGATTTAAATAAGGTACGAAAGCTTGCCATGCTGGCATTTCGGCCTTTTTAAATAACATGTACAGACCAATAGTCTGAGCAATGTAAAATGGAAAGGTAATTACGAATAAGTATAAGAAATATATTTCGTCCATTGCTTAATGAATTTTGCGCAATTTAAGATTTTATTTGATTAATCCAGCTGCAAGAAGTCTTGCATGGTTAAAATACCTTTTTGGTTGCTTACCCACTCTGCTACAACCACAGCACCAAGAGCAAAACTATCCCTGGTATGAGCAGTATGTTTGATCTCAATTTCATCCATCTCCGATTTGTATTTTACGGTATGAGTACCTGGTACTTCACCTTCTCTGAAACTGATGATTTCCAACTCCTCATCATTGTTCTTGGTTTCGTTTACCCAGCTTTTTTTGAGATCATTGTTATCGATAACTCCTTCTGCAAGTGTAATGGCTGTCCCAGATGGAGAGTCTAATTTATGTGTGTGATGAATCTCCTCCATTATCGGCTCATAGCTTTTATGTGGATTCATCATCCTGGCAAGTCTTCGGTTCAATTCAAAGAAAAGATTTACACCAAGGCTGTAATTAGATGCATATAGAAATGTGCCATCATTCTGTTTGCATAATTCCACAAGCTCATCAAATTGGTCTAACCAACCGGTTGTGCCAGAGATCACTTTTATACCTTTCTCGACACATATTTTAAGATTGTTAAAAGCTGATTCCGGCCTGGTGAATTCTATTGCGACATCTACTTCAGAAGCGTCTACATTAGATAATTCTGCCATATTCTGCACATCAATTTTACCGACAATCTGATGGCCTCTCTCTGTAGCTAATCTTTCTATGGCTTGACCCATTCTGCCATATCCGATCAAAAGAATTTTCATAAAAGAATATTTAGAACTTAAGTGAAAGAGATAGTCCAACATTGTTGGCTCCAGTTGGCATCTCCTGCATTGAAGGGCGTAAACTTAGCGACAGTTCGTCATTAATTGCAAATTCTTCCAAATGTGCCGAAATATGAGCATCTGCAATGTTGAGCAAATACGCGACGGCAGCAATGATGATCAGGAAGTCTCTGTCTCTTCTGAACCGTTCTTGTCTAGATTCTAATGTTGTTTCTGATAAATTTTCAAACCGATTAATGGTTGCATCATTGCCATCTGTTGCAGCAATCAGTGAGTTTCTTAAGCTTTGGTAGTAGCTGTGGTTGTAATTGATATAGTATCCAATTGTAAAACCTGCTCCAAAAATGATAGGTAGCTTCCAATACTGCTTATTATAAACTTGTCCCAACCCAGGTAAAATCGCAGACATCAAAGCCGCTTTATCTGGATCTAATGTTGAGATCTCAGTAAACAATTCAGGTTCATCACCATATTCAGAAGGGTAGAGGGAGTCTAATTCCAACGTTTGTCCGAAGCTGGAAAAACCACTTAATAAACAAATTACAATGCTAAATGCTAATAACTTTATTGATTTCATCACATCTCTAGAATGTCAAGAATTCTATTTAGGTCGTCTGTAGATATAAATGGGATCTTGATTTCGCCCTTGTTATTAACGTCTGAATTGATTTTTATTTTAGTACCAAAGTGAGAAGATAACTTATCTTGAAGTTTGATAATCTCATAAGACGGTTCTTGCTTAGGTTTAGCAGGTGTTGCCGGCTTAACCATTTGTCTCACAAGCTCCTCAACCTTCCTCACAGAGAGATCATTTTCAATAATTTGCTTAGCGATATCTAATTGAAGATCAACATTATCGATATTGATAATAGCTCTTGCATGACCCATTGATAGTTTACCATCTCTTAGTGCAATTTGGATATCCGGTGGAAGCTTAAGTAATCTTAGGTAGTTATTTACTGTAGCCCTTTTCTTACCAACTCTATCACCAAGCTCTTCCTGCTTAAGATCACATTCTGCAAGTAGTCTTTGGTAACTAAGTGCAATTTCAATGGCATTAAGATTTTCTCTTTGGATATTCTCTATCAGTGCCATTTCCAACATCTGTTGGTCATCAGCTTTTCTGATATATGCAGGGATTTTTTCAAGACCAGCAAGTTTTGAAGCCTGAGTTCTTCTTTCTCCTGAAATTAACTGATAGCTATTTTCACTCAGTTGTCTTACGGTAATAGGCTGAATGATACCTTGTACCTTGATAGATTCACTAAGTTCCTCCAGAGCTTCCTGATTGAAGTCTGTACGAGGTTGGAATGGATTCACCTCAATTGATGAAACCGGTATTTCGTTGATGCCACCTTTTGGCGCAGCACCAACTCCGCTTATTTTTTCTGGCTTGGAACTCCCTTGCTCGTCTAATAATGCGCCTAACCCTCTTCCTAATCCAGTTCTCTTCTTTGCCATAAATTAAATTCCTTTCTTATGCTTTTACCTCGTTTCTCTCCAAAAGTTCTTTGGCAAGATTCAGGTAACTAATTGCCCCTTTACTGTCTGCATCATGTGCAATGGCTGGCATACCAAAACTTGGGGATTCACTGAGTTTAATATTTCTTGGGATCAGAGTCTTAAATACCATTGATTTGAAATGAGTATTGATTTCCTCTACTACCTGATTCGAGAGGTTAAGTCTCAAATCGTACATTGTAAGAAGAATTCCTTCAATCTCAAGATCAGGATTCAATCTTCCCTGAATGATTTTGATCGTGTTAAGGAGCTTACCTAGTCCTTCCAAAGCGAAGTACTCACATTGTACAGGAATGATGACCGAATTAGACGCTGTTAATGCGTTAATGGTGATAAGTCCAAGCGAAGGTGAGCAATCAATAATGATGTAGTCATATTGATCTGAAACTTTTGCCAAAACCTCCTTCATTTTTTCTTCCCTGTTCTCAATGTTTACCATCTCGATTTCAGCACCAACCAGGTCGATGTGAGAAGGGATAATGTCAAGGTATTCCAATTCAGAGTTCACGATGCAGTCTTCAACATCCACACCATCTACCATGCATTCGTAAATACTGTTTTCTACTTCTTTAGGGTTAAGACCTAAACCAGAAGTTGCGTTTGCCTGTGGATCAGCATCAACAACTAAAGTTTTCATTTCTAAAGCTGCTAATGAAGCACCAAGATTAATCGAAGATGTTGTTTTACCTACACCACCTTTTTGATTCGCTATTGAAATTATTTTGCCCATACTGATCTAACAATAATTGTATTCAAAAGTAACTCACTTTTTTTTCAGAATGACAAATATATGTTTTTAAATATAGAATTTGTACTGCAATTTTCAGATGCCTACAAATGTGCAAAACTTGTGTACAACCTGAAGTTATACACATATTGAAACCAATTCATTGCATATGGCTAAAAATTGGAAATTTCAATAAATAGGGACTTATACTGACAGATTGATTGGAATATCACTAATTGTAGTTCTCAGTTCATAGTTCTTAGTTATTGTTATTTGCCAACTAAGAACTATGAATCAAGAACTATTTTACTTTTTCTTTTTCTCTTTTCTTGCTTGCTCGCTAGCTTTCATCGCCTCTTCCAATCTTGACTGGAATTTAGACTTTTTCTTGTTAGCGTTCTTTTTCTTATTCTCTTCCATGATCGCTCGGATCTTGCCTTCATCAACAAACTTTCTGAAAAGCGCTATTTGTCCGAATGAAACGATATTGGAAACAAAATAATAGAATGTCAGACCAGATGAGTAACTGTTCAGGAAGAACAAGAACATAATTGGCATCACATATTGCATTGTCTTCATAGGTCCCGTTACTGAAGAAACCTGGCTATTTGACCATGTATAAAGTATGGTAGAAGCTGTCATCAGTAATGTGAAAAGGCTCACGTGGTTACCATAGAACGAGCTTAACAATGGAATCTCTGCAGTCCATGAGAAGATAGCATCATAGGTTGAAAGGTCATGTGCCCATAGGAATCCTTCTTGCCTTAACTCGATTGAGTTAGGGAAGAAATAGAACATAGAGAATAGAACTGGCATCTGAAGCACCATTGGAATACATCCACTCAAAGGATTGATTCCTGCTTTCTTATAAAGCTCCATGGTAGCTGCCTGAGTCTTCTGCATGTCTCCGTCATTGGCCTCCTTGATTTCGTCCAATTCAGGTTTTAAAACTCTCATTTTGGCCATCGACATGTGAGATTTGTATGTCAATGGAGAAAGTAGCAATTTGATAAGGATCACCATGATAAAGATGATCAAACCGTAGCTTGAAATAAACCTTTCAAGGAATTGGAAGATTTCGATGATTAGGAATCTGTTGATGATCTTCAAAATACTCCATCCAAGGTCTACGTTTTCTCTAAATCCAGGTGCTACATCCTTCAGGACTTTAAAGTTGTTTGGACCAAAGAAGAACTTTCCGTCAAAACCGGTTCCTACAAAGTCATTCACAGGAAGGATCATCTTAGCTGTCATTGTCTTCACCGTAGTGGTGTCGGCCTCATCAGTGGCCTGGCTAATAAAACCTCCTTTGAATTTTGTATTAGCAATAATTCCAGATGTAAAGAATTTCTGGCTGAAAGAAACCCAATCAACTGATTGCTCAAACGTTTTATCTTCGTTGTTACTTCTGGAGCCAAGATCATCTACATCACCTTGCTCTGAGAATACAACTGTTGTTTTGTTTCTTGCTTGAGGTAAATCTTGCTCTACTTTTCTCAATTTGTCAAGCCAATTGAACTCCAAATCCTGAGGATCAATCAGGTTGGACATTCCAACTGCTTTTAGATTATAACCAATCTCATAGCCATTCTTGATCGTGTAGATCTGCTGAATGCTTCTGTTTTCATCAAGTGCAGCGGTAAATATGATTGTTGTAGAGTCACCTTCAGTTACAGTTTTTGATGTGCTGTTAGTACCAAAATTCAGGTTGTTTAAAGAAATTCTTCTACCAGAATGCCTAAAAGCAACATCAATATTACTGCTCTCATCATTGACAAGAATTAATGGCTTTTGATCAAATGTCTTGAATTCTTTCAATTCAACCTCTTTGATTTGACCACCTTTTGATCCAAACTGGATGGAGATGACATCATTGTCAATTGTAAGTGTCTTTTCTTCTTGTTCTAATGTAAGCGGTGCAAATACTCCGAATTGAGCATATGCCTCTGCTGATTTTACAGAATCAGGAACTTCAACTGGTTCAGTGATTACATTAGTATTAACCTGGGGATCAACCAATGTGGTATCTTGATTTCCTCCAAGTGCTTCAGGTGGTGCTGGTTCTTCCACAAAAAATTGGAAATATACGGTCAATAAGACCAACATAAGTACCAACCCAAATATCTGATTTCTATCCATTTCTAAATAATTCTTTCTTCTTCTCTAGTCGTTAACCTTCTGTTTCTTTTGATCCATCGCTGCTTTGATAAATTTCACGAATAAAGGATGTGGATTCAATACCGTACTTTTTAGTTCAGGGTGATATTGGGTTCCAACAAACCAAGGGTGATCCTTTAACTCAATGATTTCCACCAAATTAGTATCTGGATTTTTTCCGGATGCAATCATACCAGCTTTTTCAAACTGCTCCAAATACTTATTGTTAAATTCGTATCTATGTCTATGTCTTTCCTGGATTTTTGAGTGATTATAAGCTGAATAAGCCTTTGATCCTTTAGCTAGCTCACATGTATAGGCTCCCAATCTCATTGTACCACCCATAGCAGTGATGTTCTTTTGGTCCTCCATCATATCGATAACAGGATTAGGTGATTCCGTGTCAATTTCAGTGGAACATGCATCTTCTAATCCAAGAACGTTTCTGGCGAATTCTATACTTGCACATTGCATTCCAAGACAAATACCGAAGAATGGAATCTTATTCTCTCGTACATATTTAACAGCAGTAATCTTACCTTCGATTCCTCTTTCACCAAATCCAGGAGCTACTAAAACTCCATTCATCTCACCAAGTAATTTGTCTACATTGGTTTCATCAATTTCTTCTGATTGAATCCATGTAAGATGAACTTTGCACTCATTTGCAGCCCCAGCATGAATAAACGATTCTGCAATTGACTTATAGGCATCTTTCAACTCAACATACTTACCAACAAGTGCAATTTTCACATCGTTAGTTGGGTTTTTGAGTTTACCTAAAAATCCTTTCCAGTTGTCGATGATTGGCTCCTTTTTGTGAGATATTTTAAGCTTAGAAAGTACTCTTTCGTCCAGCTTCTCTTTTCTCATTAATAGAGGAACATCGTATATGGTTTCTGCATCTTTCGCTTCAATTACTGAGTTCATTGGTACGTTGCAGAATAGGGCTAATTTCTTTCTTATATCATTTGGTAGAGGCATTTCTGATCTACAAACCAAAATATCTGGTTGAATACCTGCTTCCAAAAGTTGTTTTACTGAATGCTGAGTTGGTTTGGTTTTTAGCTCGCCAGCTGCGGCCAGGTAAGGTACCAGTGTCAGGTGAATAGAAACAAAGTTATTTGGCCCTAATTCAAACCTTGCTTGTCTTACTGCTTCTACAAATGGAAGTGACTCAATATCACCTACACAACCACCAATCTCTGTGATTACGAAATCATATTCTCCAGTTTCCCCAAGTTTGTAGAAACTCTTCTTGATTTCATCTGTGATATGAGGTACAACCTGAACTGTTTTTCCGAGAAACTCACCTTGACGTTCCTTGGTGATTACGTTGTAGTAGATTCGTCCAGTTGTGACGTTATTAGCCTGGGAGGTAGGAATGTTCAAAAATCGCTCATAATGTCCCAGATCAAGATCAGTTTCTGCGCCATCATCCGTCACATAGCATTCGCCATGCTCGTAAGGATTCAGAGTTCCTGGATCTATGTTGATATAAGGGTCAAATTTCTGGATTGTCACTGAATATCCGCGTGCCTGAATAAGCTTAGCCAGTGATGCTGATATGATTCCTTTTCCAAGTGAAGATGTTACACCGCCCGTAACAAAGATGTATTTTGTAGAAGCCATTAATTAGGTAATATTTCTTTGATATACGGGATGCAAAGTTAGAGATATAAATACTAAATCGTACTAACCAGACGGAATTAAATTGAGAAATATTTTATTGGTTGGAGTTAGTTGCGAGTTACGGGTTTGCGGGTTGCGAGTTTTGAGTTAGGAATTGGGTTGAATGATCCGATTGTTTAGATGGTTTCTGTGAATGTTGTCAGTTGACAGTAAACAGTTGGTCAGTTGGAACAAGTTTAGGATTTAGATATTCTGATTTAGGGTTTGCAATAATTAGTTCTTAATTGGAATAGAATAGGAGAGATTGATACCAAAGAATCCTGTGTTTTCAATGTCAAAAGAAATGGTTCTATTGGTTTGGTTAATTGTTTCAATAGCATCACCTAATCGGGGGTAGGTACCAGCTAAAGTAGTTATTGGTTCCTCAAATTCGCTGATTGTTCCCAATACAAGATTCTCTGGAATAATATAAGTGTAACTCAAGGTAACATTAAATTGATCATTGAATTCAAGAATGATTGGAAGTGAAAACGCCGTGCTGGTGAGACCAAAAGTTGTGTTCTCCACAAAATCAACACCTTCTAAAATTGTTCTGGCAAGGATTATTCGATCTCCATCATAATACTCATCAGCTATTTCCTGTGGGATTCTTCTGCCAAATATGGCCAGTCTTTCTATTTCTGTAAGGTTTGCTAATGCTTCCTGATACCAGATGCTTTTGATATAAGTCTCTGAAAAACCTGAGTACAAAAGGTTCGGATTAGCATAGCTTAAACTGATTATTGGAAATATAGAAACTGATTTAAAGAATAAGAAATCCGGTTTGGTTAAGAACATTGACACAGAAGGCATCAACATATTAGAAGATTGGTCGCCAAAGTAACGACTATAAGACAAGCTTGCTGAGAATCTTTTGATGTTATAAGTACCAGAAAAATTCAGCGAGTTTTCCAAAGGGTTCTCAGTGTCAACATAGATTTGTCTCATATAGGAGGCGGAATAATTCCATTTGGTTCCAATATTTCCCATATAGCCAAAGGATAAGTTATGAAGGAAGTATTGTGGGTCTGAGTCACTATTAAAGTATCCTGTGTAGTTGGCAAATGCTCCGGACTTGTGATAGAAGCTAAGAGATGGGTTTAATCCATATTGGTCAATGCCTAATGTTTGTCCGGCAGTCACTACCTGGCTGGTATAACCAAATCCTATATTGATTTCTGTTTGGGGTTCATCGAGTTGCAATAGGCTATCCAATAATTCTTCGTCAAGCAGATCCATTATTCCGAAGGAGTCAAGCTGCATTTCTAGTTCAGCCAGTTCTGCTTCTAGTTCTTCCAGTGTTTGGGAGTAAGAGATGCTGGAGGTGAAAATCAGTGCTATGTAAAATAGCCTTTTGAGCATAGTGTTGGTTTAATCTTTAAACGGGAAATTCAAACCTGTGTAGAAGTTTGAATTATCATTTCAAATGAAGTTTGATTTCCCTTTCCCTATTTCACTTTAACCTATCAATTGTTCCTTCTGTTATTTAACTTCTGATTGTTTTGCTGTCTCTGGCGCATAAGCTCTTGCTGACGTTGTTTAATTCTGGCTTTAATAATTTCTCTAAAGTCCTGTTCAGCCTTTCTAAGTGAAACCATTTGCTTACTGCTGATAACATTTAGAATTCTTTCTGAATATTGTTTTTCAAGATTCAGTTCTTGTTGCTTTCGGTCAAGTTGCAACTGCACAATCTTCTTTGCTTCTTCATCAGAAACATTATTTCGATCTATCCCTTGAAGGGCCTGTTTCATGTTTTGTTGAATACCTCTTCTTTTGTTGGTGTATTCGTTGTAAAGGGGCCAGAATTTTTCTGCTTGCTCAGGAGTCAAATTCAGTCTCTCAGTGATTAATGCAATTCGTGCAGCCTCTACCTTTGGGTTGGTTTGTGCTTCAACTACCCAATTAAGTCCAATAAATAATACAGCTATTAATACTAATTTTTTCATCGCTTCTGCAGCTTAAATATCATAAAAATTCTTCATTCAAATCATAACTATCCAGAATTCCATCAAGGTCTTCTTCATTGATGTCATTCAAAATGTCTGTTTCGCCATTGGCATCAGAAAAAGCTTCTTCTAAAAATACTCCATCAACTGAAGCTAAGATTTCGTCTGTTGGAACATCTGTCATATCCAGATATTCAATGAGCTCTTCATTGCTAATGGAAGCCAACATATCTTCTACAGATTCCGGTTCATTACCTCCAGCATTCATCAAATAAATGATAGAAATGGCAATCACTAAGATAGGAGTAGCCCATGCCAGTCTTGGAACCCAAACTCTTTCGGGAGCAACTTGCTCTTCCTCTTTTATTCGTTCCTGTATTTTGGATGTCAACCCTTCGAAGTATCCATCAGGCACTTTGTAATTGGGCTTGTCCCTCCTCAGCTCTTCTATGTTTATTTTTTTGCTCATTTTTTTCTTAGACCTAAATACTTTTCAAAGGTTTAATCCGTTGTTAAGAATTCTTCAATTTTTTTCACCGCGTGGTGATAACTGGCTTTCAATGCTCCCACACTTGTATCTGTCACCTGCGAGATTTCATCAAATTTCATGTCGTCGTAATACTTCATATTGAAAACCAATCTTTGTTTATCGGGTAACTTGAGCAATGCTTTCTGTAATTTTAACTCAATTGCATCTCCATCCATTAATACGGATTGATCAAGTTTGCCGGCTAGCTCTTGTCCCACATCATTTATCGGAAGGAAGAATTTCTTCTTCTTTCGTTGCAGGAAATTCAAACATTCGTTCGTCGCAATACGGTAGATCCAGGTGAATAATTTCGAGTCCTCTCGGAACTTATCCAGATTCTTCCAGACCTTCACAAAAACCTCCTGAACCAGATCATCGGCATCATCATGATCGATCACCATCTTTCTGATGTGCCAGTAAATACGCTCCTGGTATTCCTGAACAATCAGGTTGAAACCATAATTTTTGGTCTCGGGGTTCTTGATTTTAGATATAATAAACTCTTCTTCCAATCGCTTGTGTAGTGATGATAATGCCTCTTAGAAACCAAAATATGCAAAAGGTTTAATCAGTCAAAAAATAAATTTTAATTATTTGAGCCAGAAGACGGAAGGCCGGAGACCGAAGTGTGGAATTAGTAGATAGAAATACGGAAGTCAAAAAAGCTAAACCCTGTAAATAGAATTACGTTCGCCTCAAAACTCAAAACTCAAAACTCAAAACTCAAAACTCAAAACTCAAAACTCAAACCGAATAAAAATGACCAAAAATCGAACTGTATTTAATTAAATGTCGTTACATTTAATGTTAAAGTATATAGCGTATGGGCATTGCAGAGGACATCAAGCAAAAGAAATTTAAAAGTGAATTCAATAAAGCAGTTATCAATCTGGTCTTTACCAATAGCTGGTTGAGTGAAAAGCAGAATCGTTTTTTTAAGCAATTTCAGTTGACCGGACCACAGTTTAATGTATTGAGAATATTGAGGGGTCAGTATCCCAATCCAGCAACAGTTAATCTCATAATTGAAAGAATGTTGGACAGAATGTCAAATGCCTCAAGGATTGTAGACCGATTGGAAACAAAAGGTTTGGTTAAAAGGACACAGTGTAAAAATGATAGAAGAGCTGTAGATGTGGTGATTTCTGAATCTGGATTAAAGTTGCTGGAGCAAATAGACACTTATTTGGAAGAATGGGAAGGAGCTATCAAGAACTTATCAGAAGATGAGTGTAATCAGCTCAATCATTTGCTTGATAAAATGAGAAACGGTTCCTAAGTCTAAATACTGACTGCAGTTTTATTCATCTCCTTAATTTGATTGTTGATATCGAGCTTATTTGATTGATCGACATTCAACCATTTCAATGTATCTCCCAGAGTTCTGAATATTTCATAGTGATTTACTCTTATTCCAGATTTGCTAATGTAATCTAATGCTATTTCAAATTGCTGTGGCGTATTGGTGAATAATGCGAACTTTTCTATTTTCCCTAAGATTGGATGAGAGAGTAACCAGTTTTCATATTCAATTAATTCCTCTGAAGTCATATTAATTTCAGAATCGCGAAGGTCTACCAGGAAATTGAAATCTTGCTCAAAACCTGGATCTTCAATTATTTTCAGCTTGACTCTTTTCATATCTTCACCATTAAATGGACCGATATGATTTTGGACGATTAATCGATGCTCTTTGATGATTATATAAGTATGTGACATGTGCGTAATTGTACTAAAGTTTTTCTAAGTCGAGTGTATTCTAAATATAGTAATAAAACAACAGATATAATTGTTAGGTTCGAAGGAATGACTTCTTTTTACAATAAGTATTGAATTGGAATATGGCTACAGAAATTGAAAGAAAATATCTGGTAAAAAATGACAGATGGAAGCAGTTTGTTAGTAAGGAATTTATCATCAAACAAGGATATTTAAATACTGACCCTTCTCGAACTGTTAGGGTTCGGTTGAAAGGAGAGAATGCCTACATCACTATCAAAGGACCTTCTGAAAATAATATTTCAAGGGCTGAGTTTGAATACAATATTCCATGGGATGATGCTTTAGGCTTGCTAAAGATGTGTCATCAGCCTGTTATAGAGAAAATTAGATATGAAGTGAATTACAATGAGATCACCTTTGAAGTGGATGTGTTTGAAGGTGACAATGTGGGATTGATATTAGCTGAAGTTGAATTGGTTGATGAAGCGCAGGTAGTTGAATTACCGGATTGGATTGGGGAGGAAGTTTCAGATGATGAGAGGTATTATAATTCGTATTTGAGTAAAACCCCTTATAATACTTGGCAAGGTTAAAATTCTTAGCCTTGAATACTTACTGCTGCTACTTAACAAGGTTTAAATAACCTTCTTTAGAAATTGTGCTCCCATCATTTCCAATCGCCTTGATCTTGTAAGCGTAAATATCATTGTTCTGAACTTTACCATTGAATTTACCATCCCAACCTTCAGATAAATTGGTGGTTGAAAAGATCAATTCTCCCCAACGATTGAAAACATTGAATTCAAGTAACTCAGCTATATTCAAGCCTTGCACATAAACAATGTCATTTACGCCATCACCATTGGGAGTAAATGTCTTTGGCATGCTCACAAATGGTGGAGGTATTACAAAAACTGTAAGAGTGTAGTTATCATTCCAACATCCAAAGTAATCCTGAACATTCAGATTATAACTAACATCTTCCAACGGAGATACTTCTGGGTAGGAACAATCAATGCAGCTCAAACCATCAATAGGTGTCAAGCTGAAGGTATATCCACTGTCAAGCACAACTGGAAGCACTGCTGTCGCTCCTTCCTGAATTGTTGTGTCCCAATCATTGTATAAATAAGGCTGAATTACCGTAATCAAAGTTTCTGCATCACTAAGACATCCGAAAAAAGTTGTCTCGGCCAGGTAAATAGACATATTCTCTGTTGGAGAGCTTGAAGCGGCTCCATCCGTTCCAGCAATTACGGTTGAGGGTTGCCAGGAATAACTACTTGAGTCGTTGTAATTGGTGATTAATAACTCAAGATTATCACCCAAACAAATAGTATCAGCAGATAACTGAATGATTGGTTCTGGCAAGTCCTTGATCTCAATATTCACAAAAGCACTGTCTACACATCCCCAGGTAAGGTTTTCTACAGTCTGTTTGATGGTGTAGATTCCAGCATCTAAATATGTTGTACTAGGATCGGAATCTGTGGACGTTTCTCCATTTTGAAATTCCCAATTATACGAATCTGCATTTATGGATTGGTCTACTAAAAATAGTTCTTCGTTTCTACAAAGAATAGAATCTAAAGTACCTGTACTATCGGTAGGAGTAAATCCAGCAGCCAATTCATAAAAATGAATCGTATCTGTTTGTACTTGCGAGCACCCATTTGATGAGTAAACAAACAAGTTTGCGATAGTTTGGAATGAAGTAGGTGCATTCTCATATGTATGAGTCACTAAATCTACATTCACCGAGTCTGCACCATCTCCAAATATCCATATCAATGAATCTACATCTACCTGATGCGTAATTTCAAAAGTCACATCTTCATTGACGCATATATTTTCCTTATCAGTAACAAATTCTACTTCCGGCCCTACGATTTCAAATGATCTATAAACAGTATCACTGCAACCAAATGAAGTCTCCACTATTAGTTCCACATCATATTGGCCTTTGGTGTATGCTAATGTATAATCTGATGCGTTACTGGTCTCTCCGTTATCGAAATTCCAATACCTGTTGGCAATCCCGGTAATTGATTGTGATGAATCTGAAAATGTAATGGTCTGAGGATTACAATAGACAGAATCACCATCCACATCTGTATAAAAACCAGCGGAAGGTTGCTCCTGAATAGTGACAGTTTGAAATAATGAATCCATACACCCAGTACTATCTTGGTAGTAGATCATTTTAATGTCATAATTTCCACCAACACTGTAAGTTGTACTTGGGTACTGTGTACTGTCTATGTCTCCATTTCCAAAATCCCAAACAAAATCTAATCCTTGCCCACGGTTATCTTGCCCTTCAAAAAACACTTCCTCTGGTACACATATTGAGTCGGTAGCTACAATTAATCTGCTTCTTAATTCATAATATGGCAGGGCCAATATGGTGTCTGCATTACCAGTACAACCAAGTGCGTCTTCTACTGATAGTGAAATGTAAAATGTATCATTATCCATAGGAGGGATGTCCATTGTAAGACTTGGAAATTGATCTGTCAAGGTGTCCCCACTCGAAATCACCCAGCTCCAACTAACAAGTGTAGTATCGGCTACAGTTGAGTCTGCAAGATTCAGAGTTTGGGGTAAGCAAACAGTACTGATATCAGATGCAGCCTGAACATCAATGACATATGGCTCTATGACTTGACTGGTTGTGTCCCTGCATCCATGTTCATCTGTAATTATTAATTCTACTGTGTGGGTTCCAACCGTATCTACATCTGGAATCTCAACAGTCGCAGTACTTTTATCCCACGTGATGGGTCTTTGGAAATCATTGAATGTTGGAAACCTGAATGTATATCCTCTACATGCAGGATCCTGAGAACCACTTGCATCTAATGTAATCTCACCACCCCCACATGCAAAACTTGGTGCTGCTAAAACTGCTATTGGTTCTGTTATATTAATAACCACAGAATCTTGATGAGCATCACAACCTGATCCAGGTTCTTCGGCAGTCTGCACAACTGTATAGCTTCCTCTACTTGCATATGTATGGGTAGATGATGAAGCTGAACTGGAATTGCCATCACCAAAGTCCCAAGACAAACTTAGTGTCCCAGCAGATTGTGCAGTATTATCAAAATTGTATTCAAAAGGAGTGTCGCAACTATTATCATATGTAATTTCAGCGACTGCACCTCGTACATTGATATAATCTGTATAAGTCACTTCTGAAATACATCCGTTCATGTCCACCACTAGCGTTACATCCTGAGGCCCGGTTTCATATTGCATCGGCCAATTCACAACCGAATCTTCTTGTTGGTGAAAGATTCTGTTTCCTTCCGAATAAAAGTGAAAGGCATCAATTCCAGCAATAGAGGACGTAACAGACAACTCAACAGTGTCTCCTCTACAAATAGTCGTTTGATCAGACACAAATGATAATGAACTTGATACATCCTCTCCAATATCCACTTGTACATGATAAGAAGTATCAGTGCAGCCAGTCTGACTTTCAATAGCCAGGTAAACATCGTAAGTTCCGGCAGACGAATAGGAGTGAGTTACTTCTCCACCGGTAGTATTGCTAACTTTACCAGATCCGTCACCAAAATCCCAGGTCCATTCGATTATGGGATCGGTATCATGATGCGAAACACTGTCTTCAAATGAAATGCTAATAGGAGCACAACCTGTGGCAAGGGATTCATTTATTTCAACCTTCGCATTAATTGGGTAGTGGCTGAAATCCACATAGGCAGTATCGTAACAACCTGTAACACCATCTGTAACAATAACCTCTGCGGTATGAATTGTTTCAATATTAATACCATAGTAAACCGTGTCAGAGCTCGCAAAATAGGATTGAGAAGGATTTGTACCAGTCTGTTGGGAGCCATCTGAAAAGGTCCATTGATAACTTGGGGATGCGGCATCAGTTGTGACTTCATAGTCAACTGTTACTGGATTGATGCAATTATATTCTTCCGAAACGGTCGGGTTAATAGCAATCTCCTGAACATAGATGTCTTTGGTTACAGTGTTGGTACAACCGGAGTTTCTGGTTTCCAGTGATATGGTTTTTACACCGCCTGTTCGATAAAATATTTCTATTGATTTCTCTCTTGAAGTGCTTATCGATTCATATCTAAAATCTTCTGTGTTGTAATATTCCGCTCCATCATCAAAGTCCCAGGTTACTCTGTTTGCAGCAAAATATTCAAATGTAATTCCTACGTCCAAACAAACCGTATCTGGAACATTAATTGAGCCAGTTGGTGATCCTACATTGAACTGATATGTTGTTGTATCAACACAAGATCTGGAATTGGTCGCAATTAATTGAATGTTATAGATACCATCTGCAGAAAATGTCTGGTCAGGCGGATTTTGACTTGTACTGGTGGTACCATTTCCAAAATTCCAACTGTAGGTCACAGGATTTATATCAGTTGTGTTGTTTGTTATCTCTATCGTCACTGGTGAAGTACATGAAGATTCCGGATCAACAGTAAACCCAGAGTTAGGAGGGTCGTGAGCAGTAATTAGATTTGATTCCACCTGACTTACATTGCAAGATCCAATACCTGTTTCAACTTGTAACGTTACAGTCATGTTTCCTCCGGAGAGGTAGGTGTGAGTAACATTTGATGAAGTTGAATTGACTGAATTTCCATCACCAAAAATCCATGTTGCAGAAGTGATTGGGACTGTACTATTCGTAATGGTATAGGTGAAATCCACCTCAAGAGGGGTACATCCTTCAACTACACTAGCCTGAATATCTATAGCAGGAGGATCAAATGCTTCAATATCAAATGTGTTAACAACAGGACCACCATCGAAATCATATACAGTCACTGTGTAAGTGCCTGCTGCATTATATACTGTAGAAGGGTCATTTTCATTGGAGTTTTGGCCATTACCAAAATCCCAGTAAAACCCAGAGCCATCAAACTCCACAGCAAATGGGACACAGCCCTGAGTGGTAGATGTAGTTTGTGCATTTATAGAAATACTGAGTGTAATACTCACTAAGAATACTGCTAGTTGGCGGATCATATATAACTATTATTTAGCTGATCTTAAAGTCCTATTGCGATTGAACAGAGTATTCCCCGGATTGATGATTATTTGCGTTTCCATATTGATAAAGTTGTTATTTGGCTAGATACTTTCGTACCACACTACAAGTTTAAGATGTCATTTTCAATTATTTCCAGAAGCTCGTAGACAATCGGTAGACAGGTCCACTCATTGTCTACCGTTTTGTGGGATTAAAAAATTATAGCACACTACTTTTACATTTTAATCATCAATTTTTAACCAGATGATCAGTAAATATTGGAAACACTTGTGGTATGGTATTGCTTTGGTAATATCGGTGACTTTTGGATTCTTCCTATTCGAATCTAATGCTTCGAAGCAGGTTGGTTTAGAAAAGAAGAAGTCGAAAGGATTCCAATGTTATACTCCTAAACACTCACATTCTTCAATTTCAGGTTTTCGTGGTTATGATCTGCCAGGCGATACCAGCTTGCCTAATATCAATAAGAAGTTTCTTGTAGTGCTACACATGACACAGGATTCGTTGGGTAATCAACCATTAGATGCTGCAGGAATCGCTCAGGCAAAGAATGACATTTTATCAGGAAGTGGATATTTCAGTGATATAGGAATCTCGTTTGAAGCTTCAGATTCAGTGTATTTGGTGGATAATCACCGCTTTGATGTCATTGAAACTGAGGAGGAGTTGAATGAACTTTCCAGAATTTATGCAAAAGAGCATCGTATCAACTTATTTATTATCAATAGTTACGGTGGTGAGTTGGAAGGTGGATGTGGAATTGCAGGAGATTTTTCAATGTACATGGCTGCAGGTTGTTTTAACCCAACTTCATTTGGACATGAAACAGGTCATATTTTTGGATTACCGCACACTTTTGGCGGAGGTTCTGTATTAGGTGATTTTGTTGCAAGTGATGAACTTGCGGACGGAAGTAATTGTGGCACTGGAGGAGATGCAATTTGCGATACACCTGCAGATCCATATATTCCCAATGATACTACAGGTATAGTTTGGGTAGAAGATTGTGCATTTATATACGACGGACTAGATGCAAACGGGGATTATTACGATCCGGATTTGGGCAACATTATGTCATACTATTTTGAATCATGTGCGTGTGGGGTATTCTTTACAAACGGTCAGTTGAGGGTGATGGCTGACACCTATCAAAACACTACTTCAAAATACTTGTGGTGGTGAGGTTAATTTTTAAATATTGCCTGTTGCTGTTCTTGATAGGAGCTTCTTTTCTTTCAAAATCACAGGATATTCATTTTTCCCAATATTCAATGCAGCCATTAAGTGTAAATGTGGGATTGGCGGGAGACTATAAAGGCGATATGAGATTTGCTGTAATCAACAGACGGCAATGGGGCCAATTGGGTGTTCCAATCAATACCTATGGGGCAAGTATGGAAAAGCGATTTAGGTTTCTGGCTGACTTTCTGATTTTTGGTGCCCAATTCATTCATGATAAAGCTGATGCGCAAGGATTAATTACCAATAAAGCCTATTTCTCAACAACCTATCAGTTGGTAATCAATCAAAGTGTATTCCATTTTGCAGGTCAACTTGGATATGTCAACACCACAATTGACCCAGATCAAACATTTCCTTCGCAATTCAACTCTGCAACCGGTACATTTGATTCAGGTTTAAACAATGGGGAAACAATACTCGGAGATGGAAAGGGATATCTTGATGTGAATGTTGGACTACTATGGAGCACCACCTGGCAAAATCGGATCCGGTTCAGGACTGGTTTGAGTCTGGCTCATGTCAATTTTCCAAATGAAGCATTTTCGGCTACTAAGAGTCGAATTCCTATAAAGGTATTACTCCATCACATGACAGAGTTTCGAGTCAATGGTGATTGGGCAGTAATTCCCTCTGGTCAATTGATGTATACTAAAAGGGCAAAACAGTTTATTGCTTCTACACAGTTGAGAAGACATTTGAACCCACAAGTGGCTATTAGTGGAGGACTTGGGTACCGTGGTTATTTGGTGCAAAGTGATGCTTTGATTGCGCTATTAGGAATTCGATATGAGAACTTTGATTTTGGTTTTAGCTATGACTGGAATGTGTCTCAATTAAGTGAAACAGGAAACCCCAAATCATCACTTGAAGTAGGAGTTGTGGTCCGAACGCCACCTAGAAAATACAAACCAGTAACACATCGCAAGAATAAGCCATGTCCTGTATATGTTGGGTATTAATAGGTATTGTACCAATCAAATTTAGTATCAATGACTTCCTTTTTGTGTTCCTGAACATACTTGACCAATTCCGCAGCAACAGGAGAAAGCTGTTTCTCTTTTCTCCAGATGAGATTCCAGTTAGTTGTAATTGGTAAACCTTTGACTTTAATGATTCTTATCTCACCATTCTGAATTTCATTTCTAAGTCCAATTAATGGCATAATGGAAAACCCAATACCTGCAATCACTGCTTGCTTCACAGCTTCGTTTGAAGTCAATTGAAGAGTTTTACTCGCATTGATTTGATTGTCTTTGATAAACTGCTCCATCGCTAAACGTGTGGCTGAACCTTTTTCCCGAAATATCAGAGGCACCTTCTCTAACGATTTCAGATTAACCTGAGAGCCCAGTCTATCATCTTCAGCAGCTCCAACCAGATACAGTTTGTTCTCCATCAACTCCTCATTCAAGACAGCAGGGGAATCAGGAATTACTGATACCATGGACAAGTCCACTGAGTTTTGTTCAAGGCTTTGAACCACCTGAGACTTATTTGTTACATCCAGTTTTAAATCAACCGCAGGGTGGTCTTTTAAGAAATTCGTAAGAAAATAAGGAATCACATATTTGGCAGTTGAGGCCACAGATATTTTCACAGAGCCTGTAAGGAGCCCTTTGTGGGCCTGAGTAGACTGTTTGATCTTTTCAGTTTGCAGTAGGATGCTTTTTGCGTATTCCGCAATCTCTCTACCGAATTCTGTTATGAATATCCTCCTTCCAACAGCCTCAAATAATGGGACATCAAATTGATCTTGAAAATTTTTCAATTGGATTGATACCGCAGGCTGGGTTAAATGAAGTTCCTCTGAAGCTTTTGTAACACTCTGAAGTTCAGATACTTTAGTGAATATTTGGAGCTGATGTAAGGTGTAATTCATAAAAATAATCTTATGTATTGCATATGAAATATAAATATAATTAAATGAAATTATTGAGCCAATTTTGTCTTAACAAAAGAATAGAATTATGGATTATCAATTCGATTTAGTTAGAACAAACTATCCAGTTAAGGAGGGTAGAGAGGTACTTGTATCTTTGATTTCAGATAAAATCAACTTCCTGGAAAGGACAATTTTCAGCCTTGAGGAAAGATTTGGTTCAGATACCTCCCACCTTGTTTCCAGAGTGAAGGAGTTAAGAGAGGAAAGAGAAAGCTTAAAAACGTTCCTTGCTACACTGGAAGATAAAAACATGATGTTGTCAATTCATTGCCCAGTGACAATAGAGTGCAAAGAAATTAAAAATGAATCTGAAGTGACTGAAGCTTACGCAAAGTAAGTCGTCATTAGATTTTGAAACTGTTCTCCACTAATAGAGTGGAGTTTTACGTATCGGTTCTAAGTTTATTAAGAGATACGGATGAACTCCTCAGTTTTCATTCACCGTATCTCTATTCCTAAAACTGATAGGTTATAGTTATACAAAAGAATACAATCTTACATCTCATTAATGATTATGAAGAAGTTTTTGAACGTTTTATTGTGGACATATTATTTAGTTCTGGTAGCATTTTTCGCTAACACAACTCAAAAAATTATCTACGGAACGGAAGTAGAATCTATACCCTTCTACATTCCAATTTTGTTAATGTTAATCTTCATTCCATTTGGAGTAAGACATTACAGACTAAAATCTTAAGGGTTGGTTATTCAAATTCCAGGTAGCAACAAGTGCTGCCTGGAGTTATAAGTCTTTTTCTTCCAATCAATAATCTTATCATCTCCGTTCAAGGGGTTATTCATCTGTTCATTTCTTTTTATACTTATTTATTCAAAAGACTTCCAGGAGCTACTTGAATCCTTATCGCAATATTCCCCGTACAATAGTATTATCAACTATTTATAACATCAATCATTAATATTATGGGATTTGGATTTGGCGCAGGAGCTGATATGCAAAAGACTTACCATGCAAACATCGGCAACCTAAAAAGTAAAAATTCATTCAAGGAACTAAGAAAACAGTATCAGGAGAAACCAAAGAAACAATTCAAGTATAATAAAATGGATCCTGAAACGTACAAAGTTTGGAAGACAAAACTCGCTGATCAATTAAAAAGAGAGCAATTAATTCGCCGGTTAATAGGTGTCACCACATTAGTAGCTGGATTGGTGTGTTTAATAGTAATTATGACCTAGCCTTGGTTAATCACATGCTCTAAAATAGGTTTGAAAACAAGTTGGATAAACCTAGAGGAGTGTTGACTTGTCTCATTTGCTGGTAGTCTAAATTCATGATTGGCCACTACAACCAGATCATGTTCAGGAACGCAAAGAAGTAGCTGTCCTCCATATCCTAAACCGAAAAATACTTCCGTTTCAAACATCGTTCCCATCCACCAGAGATTGTTGTAATGGACATTTTCGATTTCCCCATATGCACCTTCCAAATCATGTGCAAACTTCCAGCTTGTCTCCACCCACTCATTACTGACGACTTGGTTTCTATTAAACTCCCCGGCATACATCATTAGATACCCAACCTTCGCCAAATCTATAGCTCGCAATTGCAGGCCAGCATCTGCACGGTAGTTGCCAAGTCCATCCTGATCCCAGTTCCATTCGGTGATTCCCAGTGGTTCAAACAGATTGATAGAAGCATATTTGTCGTATGCTAGCGGTTGGTTGGATTCAATAAACCTCGTGAGCAATGACGTTGCGCCTGAGTTATAGTTGAATTCTGTGCCCGGTTCAGAAACTACAGCTTTATCAAAAATGTAACTCCAGCTGTCCCCAACTGAAGTATACCACGGAATTGCTTCATTACTTTCATTCCAATCAAACCCGGATTGCATGTCCAGAAGATGTTCCAGGGTGATGTCATACAAAGGATTCCCATTCCGCGGTTTAATGTATTCCAGATAGTACTTTGATAATTTTTGGTCAGTTCCGCTTATATGACCCTCGTCAATAGCTATCCCAATAAGAATTGATGAAATGCTTTTTGTGATTGACCTAATGTGCAGAAGTGAGTTTTTATCAGCTCCGTTTAGATACTCTTCAGCAATGATTTTTCCGTCTTTTAAAATGAGGCATGAGTAGATATTAGAAATTCTCTTGACACGATTCATTAAACTATCCACAAACTCATTTTCCAGACCAACAGTTTCTGGTTGAACAGTCTCAAAAATATCGTCATCTACAGATACATCACTTTCATTTTGACAAGAGGAAATTGTTATAATAAATATCAGAAGTAGTGCGAGAAATTTCATAACTCTTTAACAATTGCCATATCTTTAACCATTAATCAACTACGAAATCATCTATACATTGAATCGATTCTTAATTAACATTTGCTCAAATAAACTTCCTGAAACAAGGGATTTTTATGTACAGCTATTTGGGTTTGATATAGCTTATGATAGTGATTGGTTTATAAACCTGAAACACCCTGTGAACGCAATAGAAATAGGCATCATCAGCGAATCAAGTGAAATAGTACCGGCTGGTTTATCTAATAGTCAAAATGGAGTCTATTTAACCTTTGTCGTGGATAGTACGGATGATACTTTTCAAAAAGCTCAAAGTATGGGAGTAGAAATAATGAAAGAGCCGGAAGATACATTTTATGGACAAAGAAGACTTTTGATAAAGGATCCAAATGGTTTGGTAGTGGATGTATCTTCGTTAATTAATTAGTATGAAAATAACAGATTTGTATGAGGAGAGATTAGTAACAAGACATGAAAGAAATGAGTTTGGGGAACTTGAGAAAGTTCAAAAATATGTTACCTTTCAAAGGCCTGTTCCTAATGTGTCGTCAGGTTTAAGGTTGTTGAATGTAATAATTGATACTGCGCTCCTTTCGTTTCTAATTCCGCGATTATTCATATTGTTAGAATTTGAGGCATTCTGGTTGATGATAGACGCGTTCTACTGGATTTTATTCCCTGTATATTACATTCTTATGGAGTTCTTTTTCCAAAGAACTATTGGGAAAATGATTACAGGTTCTGTGGTAATCAATGAATATGCAGAAAGACCGGATATTGTTGCCGTTGGATTGCGAACAATAATCAGATTAGTTCCTTTTGAGGCCTTTTCATTTTTAAATAACAATAGGGGTTGGCATGACAGATGGACCAACACTTATGTAGTTAAGGCAAATAGAGTTGACGAATTGCAAAAGCTTCTAAAAGAGGAAGCCGAGTAATTAAGATGCTATTTTAGCAACAATCTGCTCATTAAACATCCAAATGAAGTTCGGGGAAATACTCATATCATCACATTGGAAAATAGCCTTGAAATGCAGAATGCTGTCATAAGTAGATGCCTGGTATCTGATATGGGTATTAAGTTCTGCGGCAGTTAACTTATGAAGCTTAGGAGTTCCGCTGATCAGGAGTACTTCAAGTGCATTTGCAATGTCCGTCACCACGGCAGAAGACGCGATGTTGTCTACTTCCTTGAGGAATTCATCTTGCATCTGCTGGTTGCTGGCAGAAGAGGTATCCCAGAATTCTTCCCTAAGGCATTTTTGAATCATTTGATTCACTTCTTGCTCAGAAAGTACAAGAATAGATTCGCCAATAAAGTCTCCAATTAATTCTGAACTGATGGCATAGAAGTTTTCACTCTTATCTACGTTTTTGATATTGTACTCACATTTTTCAAAGTTCATTTCCCTGATTGCCATTGGGCTTTTGAGTACTTGTTCAAATGATGCTCTGGCGGAAGATATTCCTTTTTCGAATACAGAACCTGCATTCTCTTGCATCATGAATTGATTTTTACTTTGGATCATTCTATGCTCAATTGGTGTTTGTAGTAACCAAAAATGTACTTCGTGTAAGACTTACACTTTTGATTCACCCGCTAAAATAAATACAGTTTCTCACATCCAAATAAAGCTTCGATGATTCAAGAAGTTTACCCGATGTACATTAGAAAAAATTCGATTAACCAATATTGCTTCGGCATTTTGCTATTTTTAGTTTTTCGTGGTAAAATCAACTTTTCAATCTTAATTAGACTATAAAACGCAAAGAAATGGATACCAAGGCCTGTTATCGAAAACTGAATAATTACAAATATCAATTGCGTGAACCTTTCCAATATCAAACTGACATTACAGGTTATGATGCCGATCATTCCTATATCTCACTGGATAAGAATGGATTATTGAAAATTAAGGAGAATTATGCCTGGGATGGCGCCAGTGGTCCGACATGGGATACCAAGAACTCAATGAGGGCATCCCTTGTGCATGATGCCTTTTATCAATTGTTAAGATTGGAGTTAATTCCGCAATCAGAGATTGTCCCGGCCGATAAACTTTTCCAAAAAATGCTGGTGAAGGACGGGATGAGTAAGGTTAGAGCCTGGATTTGGTACAGAGGACTTAGATTGGCTAATGGAGTTGCAGCCAAGCCTGGAACTCAGGAAGACCCAAAAATTATTTGTGCACCTTAATTAACTGCCGAATTGACAAAGAAAATAATCTACTCCATTGAGTTTGGTATTTTATATACACTAATTGCCGAGTTTGCACTTCATAAATTTACTTTATTTGATGAATCTACAAACATTTGGTACTTTTTGAAATTGATACAACAATCATTCATTGTAGCCTCAATTTATTTAATGTACCTGTTGGGGAAATTGAGAAGTCAAGGTAAAATACTTATCGCAATAAGAGTCTCGATAGTAATATATGGAGCTGGACTAATTTTTAAAGTTTTACATCTTCCAGGAGCTTCGTTTATGATTTTCTATGGATTGATATCATTGATGTTAAGCTACCTGATATCGTTTTTTATTCGTAACCCAAAGGAGCTTTTAGATTATTTGAAATTATTGTGGGTAGTTCTTTTTTCATTCCAAAATCTTAATGTATTTCAATTGAGATGGTTGGATTCAAGGTTGGTGGCGGAAATTGTCAATTATATTCTGTTGATGATTGTAATTTACTTTCACTATTACACATTTTTTGAAAATAAGAATAAGGAGTCTATGAGCGAATAGCATCATTCATTTTTTTCATGACTGATATATGCAACTTCTCTAATCACCTCATCCAACTCTTTTGCACTCTTCTTTATAATTTCAACTACCTCATCGTCGTGACCATTACTCAAGACCTCAGCGGCACTCATGATTTTCACTAATGGAGCCCTAACAAGATGGGAATTATTGAATGCTATCCTGTTCAACTTTATCGTTTGATCATCCAAATTTGCTTCAAGCATACTGTTATAGGCTTTCAGATCGTCATTTAACAATTCTATTTCTTTGGATTGCTCTGTGATGTTTTTGAAATATTTCTCCAGCAAGAAGTACAATATGAAAGTTAAGAAATAGAATGTAAGGCTAAACACCAATCCTCCAACAAGAAATCCAATTACATGTATGTCCAATTGATAGTAGAATGATCCAAATGTTTCATTTATATAAAACCCATTTGCAATAGTAGTTAGTACTGATACAATTAAAGTAATAACTGAAAGCCTTTTACCTTGAATAATCAGGGCAGAGATAGGAATAAATGATATCCAAAAAACTATGACATGGTATATGGTGGGATTGAATAAAAAATGAATTTCTATGGTAATATAAATTAGCAGAACCTGAAGGATTTTCAAAGTTGTAATGGATACTTTGGAGAAGTAGGTTACCAAAGCAAGTAAGACATTTGTAATGACAAATGGGAGTAATATTGCCACGGTAGTTGCTTTGAGGTCGAAGATTGATTCAACTATTAAAAGGCTGATTAATACAGCAGAAGCAATAAACGAAATGGCCCTTAAGCCCTCTTTTGTTTTGACAATGGTGAAAGTTTCCCGAAACATATCTCGTGCAATTAGTTATCTCAAACTACAAAATAATTTATGAATTACGATGGCTCATGACTAATTAGAATTGAGAATTATTATATTTAGAATGATGAAGTCACACCAGAAAATAAAGGAGCAAATAGAGTTTTGGTTTCTCAAATACCATGGTAAAGAGAAATCAGATTTTAATGGAAAAGAAATTTTCACATTGTATGATCTTCTGAGTGATGACTTAAAATCAGAATTGAGTAAATCACTCCAATCAGGCGGTGAAGAAATACCGGTTCTATTCTTTAAAGTTAAAGACGGGGAGTATATTGTGAACACCACATCAAGGTTTCTAAAAATTGATACTAGCTCGGTAGATGAAATTAGTTACATCAACTTTGATAGACATGTAGGGTTTAAGTCCAAGGTTATTAATGAAGATACTGGTAAACCTGTTTCTGTCAAGAAAAGTGGTGTTTTAAGTGAGTTTGGAATTAAATCTAAGGATGGAAATGTAAAATACTGGAGGATGCCTTCAGGAAGACCGGCATTTGGGTTCTGGAATATCACAGATAAGTGTGAGCTCGTAGGAAGAAAATACTTAACATAGCGCAAATGAGATTGTTGATTTGCCTATTCGTACTAATCCCTCATTTCATAAGCGCTCAAGACCTTACCGGCAAATGGACTGGTAAGTTACCCCAGGACGACAAGCCGTATGATTTTCAACTGGAATTACGAATTGAACAAAACGGAGAAGTATTAGAAGGAGAGTGCAAAATCATCCAGCCGTCCACTAATAATTTTGTTGTACAAAAATTCAATGGAAGAGTTCAAAACGACCGTGTGAGAATCACGGAATATGAGGCAATTGAGAGCACAGAAGCAGGTGACTGGTTTTGGTGTATCAAAGACTTTGATGGACAGCTTCAAATAAATGAGAGTTCCAATGAAATGGTGATTTCTGGTCAGTGGAAGGGCACTGGTAAATTGTTTGCTGCTGGTCAATATTATGGAGGAAATTGCACACCTGGCAGCTTTTTTTTGAGTAAACCAATTGCTTTAGAAGTGACAGTTTCAGGTAAAGTCTATGATATCAAGACTGGTGAGGGGATTGCTTCTTCAGAAATAAATATTATTCGACAAGGCAAAGTAAAAACAGATCAAAATGGAAACTACAAGGTCACTTTATCTCCAAATGAGATTTACAACCTTGTCGTCTCGAAAGAGGGGTACAGAGATTTTATCGCTGTATTAAATACCACAGTTTCAGATATCAAACAGGATTACTATTTGGAACAGAAGCAACTTGAAATTAAAGAAAATGAGAGGATAAAGTTGAGTAAAGTATTATTTCAAAGAGGAAAAGATGTCCTCATGTCGGGCTCTTATGAGCAACTGGATCAATTATGTGATTACCTCATTAATAATTCCGATAAATCAATACTGCTCGAAGGTCATACTGATAGGTTGGGAAACAGCAAGAGCAATAAAGAACTCTCTGAAATGAGAACGAAAGCGATTAAATCATATTTGATAAAAAAAGGCATCTCAAAAAAGAGAATCAGCACTGTGGGATATGGAGACTCCAAGACCATCTGTAAACCTCCGTGCGCTGATAACAGGCGAGTCGAATTTGTGATTCAGTAACTTATTGTCTCTAAAATACTGGTTTCAAATTGACGTTAAGCCTATATTGCTCATCATTCAAATACTTGATTCCATTTTTTAATATGAATAGACTTATTGGCTTTACCATCATCCTGTTTTTGTCTCATACACTGTTGGCTCAAACTTCAACTATTAGTTACCAATCAGAAGAACTTATTGTTCACAAACTTTCGGAAAACTCATTTGTGCACGAGACCTTTTTACAAACAAATGATTGGGGTAAAGTTTCTTGCAATGGATTTGTCTACACCAGTAATTCTGAGGCTATTATATTCGATACTCCGTCAAATGATCAGGCATCAAAAGAGTTGATTGCTTTTTTAAGAGATTCGATGAAATTGGATATCAAATACATTGTCCCGACTCATTTTCATATTGATTGCCTTGGGGGACTTGAGATATTCCAGAAAGCAGGGATCAAATCAATCTCAAACAAAGAGACCCAAACCTTAGCTGAAAAAAGTGGATACACCACTCCAGTGAAAACATTTAAGAATGAAAAGAAGCTTGTGATAGGTGGCTCTGATGTACTGATCAAACATTACGGAGAAGGTCATACCGTAGATAATGTGATAGCTTATATACCAACTGAGGAATTAGTTTTTGGTGGTTGCTTGGTAAAGAGGGTAAATGCAGGGAAAGGAAACCTGGAAGACGCCAATATAGATGCATGGCCAAATACGATTAGAAGTATCAAAAAAGATATCTCCAAAATTAGTGTTGTCATCCCCGGACATGGACCCTGGGGAGGGGAGGAGCTACTTGATTACACCATTGAATTGTTTGATAAATAATTGATTATTCCTCATTATACCCCAACACCACATGAGGAATATGAATATTGAAGTACCCATATCCATTTTCAATGTTTGTTGGGTGATTTACAGGTTCTCCCGTTGCGCTTGCAATAATACCGCCTGTTCTTTGTCTGGCATCCAGGAATCTAAAATACCCTTCACTTATATTGGTCAGCATAAATGCTACTGTATCGGGAGAATCAAAAAATGGCAGTTCAATCTCTCTTGTCACCAAACCTGGTTCTAACGCAATATCCGAAATAAGCTCTGATGCAATCAGCAAGTCTTCATCTGCAAGACTAAAAATCAGACTGTCATCAACGATACTTGGAAGGTTGTTGATGCCATAAGTATGGAGTATGTACCAATTATCTCCAGGTTCATCAATAAATGAATAGGTGTAAGTACTGGTAGTATCATTGTCATCAATTTCCTTTGATACACTTACAGCTTCTAGCCTGACCTGAGGCATAGCATTGGTGCTGGAAGTAATGGTGTCTCCGGTCAAGGAGTCATAAACAAAAAGCTCAACAAGATCACCCGCCGAAACAACTCCAATATCACCAACATAAACCCCAGAGTTATCTGCTACCTGAATTAATTCAATTGATCCTTCATTTGTTGTTGCTTCAACATATCCATCTCCAACAATGAGCCTTTCTATGTCAGTATTGGCAAGATCACTGGAGTTATTGGTGAGTAATGCTGAGAAACTTCTCGTCACGGTTACAACCAATAAGTTATCAGGAATAAATTGAGAGCTCACCACCATTTTTTCTTCTGCCGGCTCCACGTCTATGAATAGATCCTCAGGCGTACATGCCAGCGCGAAGATTACAATTGGAAGTATGTATTTTAAATTTTTCATTAGAAGCTAAAGTTGTATGATAGTGAAGGGATGAAACCAAAGAAGCCTGGCTGAACATACTGGAATGTCTTACCGTTATACCTCACATTAACTCGGTATGGGGTAGCCTGATTATAGAAGTTGTAAACTCCAATTTGCCATTCACTATTGAATTTTTTCTTGGGATTATTTTTAAGAATAAAATTAAAATCCAATCTGTGTGAAGGTGATAATTTTACTGCGTTTCTATCTGAATAGATTGGTATTAAATCAACATTGGTTAAGCTGGCATTTGGCATCAAATACTGTCCAGTCTGAGCTGTGTATCTGGCACCACTTGTATAGACCCAAACAACTGAAAACGAGATTTTTTCATTTAGCTGAATCATTCCTACTACGGAGAGATCATGGGTTCTGTCGTATTTTGCTGGATAGGTGAGACCATTGTTAAGTAAGTCAAAGTTTCGTCTAGCCTTGCTTAATGTATAGCCAACCCAACCAGTAATAGGACCACTTTTCTTTCTGATCAGGAATTCCAATCCATAAGCCTCTCCATCACCACTAATCAATTCTTCCTCAAAATTATCATTAAGCAGTAATCTGGCTCCTTCTTTGTATTCAATCAAATTATCCATGGTCTTGTAGAATCCTTCCATAGATAGGTTAAGGTTCCATCTTTCAATCCCGTGGAATATTCCGGCCGACCATTGATGAGATCTTTGAGGTTTAACAGTATTTGTAACTGGATACCAAAGGTCAGTTGGAAGGGCTATAGAGGAAGAGCTCACACGGTGCATATATTGGCTCATTACGCTATAGCTGGCTTTAAGTGAGGTCAGATCACCAACCAGATAGTTCATGCTTAGTCGTGGTTCCACACCATAATAAAATGCACCTCTTACATTTGCTGAGCTGATTCTTAGTCCATAATAGGTAGACAATTTAGAGGTAAGTTTCTGTTCATTTCCACCATAAACAGCAAACTCCTGAGTAGGAATCAAATCACCATCCTGCGATTCCAGAAAATCAGAAATCTCTCCTCCGGTGTTGACAATATTTGGTCTGAAGAAATGACCAATAGCATGTACTCCATATTCGATTGTATTGGATGGATTTAGAAAGTAATCCCAATCTGCCTTCAATGCAAAATCCTGAATTTTTGATTTGATCAATACATTGTTGTCGACAAAAGAGCCATTAATGTCGTATTTGAAATTGGTTTGAAGCGCAGTTACGTTTAAGAACTGTTTATCATTTGGATAGATATGATTCCACCTTACTGAAGTAGTAAAGTTCCCCAGGTTGAAGCCAAAAGTTAGTTCATTGGCAAACTCATCTTCATCTTCTTCCACATCCTCCTGAAAAGCCAAGACATCATTTCCGAAATACCCACTAACATAAATTCTGTCTCTATCTGAGATCTTATAGTTGAACTTGGTGTTGAGGTCATAGAAATAATAAGGAATACTGGTGCCAAATAACCCAAAAACCTGATCTATGTATGTGCGCCTTCCAGCAACCATAAAGGCAGCTTTATCACTAATAGGCCCATCAATTGCCAACCTTGATGTCAAAATCCCAACACCGCCTTTAACGGATATTTTTTCCTTATTTCCCTCAAACATCCGAGTGTCAATCACAGAAGATAACCTTCCACCATGACTGGCATGAAAACCACCTTTAATGACATTCACATCCTTGATTGCATCAGTGTTGAAAACTGAGAAGAACCCAAATAAATGACCAACATTGTAAACCGTAGCTTCATCCAGTGTTACCAGATTTTGATCATCTGTGCCACCTCTAACATACATTCCGGTTGTACCTTCACCACCTCTGGATACTCCGGGAAGGAGTTGGGCGGCTTTTAGAATATCTGCTTCACCACCAATGGTTGGGAGGATTGCAGCTTCTTTTGGTTTGAGTGAAAAAGCTCCCATTTGTGTTGACTTAACTTCTTCTTCAACAACATATCTGTCGGAGGTAATTACCACTTCCTGCATTTGCTGGACTGCAATTTCTAATTCTATATCCAACTTTTGGTTTTGTTGTAGATCAAGATTTTGGGAGAATGTTTCATAACCAATATAGGATACTCGTAATTGGTGATTACCGGAAGGAAGCGTCAATGAATAGAATCCGTAGACATTCGTGACTGCTCCGGTTTGCGTGGTTTCGTCATAGATGGTTACCCCAATTAATGACTCCCCGTTTTTTGCATCTGTTACGTACCCACTGATGGTTGCTTGTCCAAAACTGAGAGTGCCGGATAGGATGAAAGTGATGATAAAAAGTGCTTTCATTTCAAATAAAATCTTAATCCAATTTCATTAGCTACCCAAAACTTTGAGCGTTTGATGCCATCCAACTGGAATGTGTGGAACGATGGTGAAATACTAAACCTTAAACCAACTGGTTTAAAGATCTTGAGATAAGCAGTAACAGGAATGCTACTTCTGAACCCAACCCTTTTATGACCAAATAAATTAGATTCATTGACTTCCTGGGAATCGTCATATCTTTCAGTTGTTACGGAGGAAACAGGGAAACTGGACATTATTTGCAAGCCGGTAGTTAATTTGAAGATTCGCCCTTGTTTTAATTCATAGTGATATCCTAGTCCTAGCAGGAAGTTTTCATACCTACCTGAAAGTCGAGTGGAAATTGTGTCTTGATTCCAGGTTCCCCATGTGGATTCAATAGTTTCAGATGCAAACAATACCGAAACATGATATCTACTCAGACTGTCATTTGGTTTTAAAGTGATCGCGATGTTGGTAGAGTTAACGGAAACCGATCCATCTTGTGAAATAGTGTCTCCAGGAGGAGTCGCAAATAAGTTGCCAAACCTGCTATTGTCTCGTAAATCACTGAAACTTACATTATCCAGAGTTGGGTTGAGAGAGTTCAGACTCAGATCTATTGAGTAGACCCTAAATCTGGCGGAATCCTGGGCTTTTGTCTTAGTAATAATACCAAAGACCAGCAGCAATACAAGTAGGCGGAGTTTCAATTGCATAGTTTAATATACTTCTATGGGTTATTTTTCCCTAGCCGACTATGTTATAAAAATGATGCCAAAAAATCTGAGATCATTGGATTCTTTACGAACTAACGATAAATTAATAAAAAACTGAACTGCTATGTACGGAAGACCCGGTGATAATCCCATATCAGATATAGTCATTCACAAAATTGAAACTTATGGACAGGAAATAGATGATCTTGTAAGGGAAGTCTATCCATTCAACAAAAGGCAGGTCTCTGCATTAATTGAACAAAACTTCCGTTATGAAATTGATAAAGACGAGCTTAGGAAGCAGCTGCTGTTGCTTAAGGAGCCTTGATTATGTATTCTGAAAAATCTGTCTAATCTTTAAAGCATGAAAAAACTCAAGAAACCTCTGTATGATATATTCATCATGGTAATGCCTGTAATGCTTGGTGTTTACTTAGGTCTTCTGGCTAATAATTGGAATATCAACAAAAAGGAGCGACAGCTTACCGAAAAGGTTTTGAAGAACCTGGAGCAGGAAGTTAAATCCAATAAAGAGGAGATTAGAAAATCAATTTCATACTTCAAACAATTAAGAGATTCAACAGAATCCTACCTCAAAAGGGGAGAATCGACTAATCCAACTCAGTTTTCGTTTTGGCAAGGACTTAATCCTCCATTGTTGAGAAGTTCTTCCTTTGAGTCTGCCAGTATCACAGGAGTGCTTACCAATCTTGATTTAGAATTACTAGAACAATTGAGCGGTACGTATCATTTGCAGGAAGACATAATTGACCAATCAAGAACTTATGTGCATAGTGTAATGAGCAAGATTGGAACGAAAGAGATGAGTAACTATAGTTATTTGATTATTCTAAGCAATTATTCCTATGATCAGGTGTCATCAGGTCAGCAATTGTTGCAGGATCTTGAGACTTTGGATGAAATATTGATTTTGAAAATTGAGGAGGGTTAAGTGTAAGAAATGAACCGGAATTTTAAGGAATATGCTGGATATACAATCTCTGTGGTTTTGTTTATGTACTTGGCTATTACACTCACTAAATGTAATTCAAATCACAAAAAACATAAGGCTTTTGTAAAAAAGAGGTTGGAGTTAATTCAGAGTCAGAGTGCCGAGAAGATTACACTTAAGCCAACTAAAAAGTTTTCTCGCTCCTTAGTACGAGATAACTTAGTTATTTCTGATTCAACTGAGGTCAAGTTACTCTGTAGCTTATTTTTAGAATTGAAAAAATGGAGACCAGGTAATGGAAGAATGCCAGGTAACTGGGAGGTCAAATTAGAATTTACATTTCAAAATGGGGCCACAGCTCATGCTGTTGTCTATTCTAATGATTACAATAACCTCATGTATTTTCCTGTTTCGAATTCTGACAAAGGACCTAACGATTTATATGATTATTTAACTAATAAAGAGATTGGGGTTATATTGGAACGACTAGCTGACGAAGGATCGGAAAAATGAAAATCAACTATCAATACACACTGGCACATTTTGATCCGGATCATTCTATTGGGACAAAATTGGATTTGGATATCGGAAATGCAATCGAGCTTTTCAATAATTTCAACTGGGACCTGGAGTTTGAAAAGGTTGCTGAAAGAAATAAGAATAACAAGTCTTCAACAATCCCCTCTATTTCCTTCACAATTCCCGAAAAGCGGAAGCTCCAAATATCTGCTACCAATGATTTGGGTTTTGAAGTGTACTTTGAGAGAGAAAAGCAGTTTAGTCATATTTATATTTCCAATAGTGTTTTGGATAGGCCCGAAGGGGTTTCTGTTGATTATTTGATTGCAGCGTTTTTTAATGATTCCATTGAAGAAATACTGGAATTGCATCAAATCCCTGCAAATGATTTTGAATCAGTTGATCTTAAGATTTCATATACCCAAACTAAACTCAATAAAAACTTAATCTTAATAGCAGGACCTTCTCTTGCAATAGCGCTATTTTTTGCTGCTACAGCGGAACCTGCATTTGGTATTCCATTTTTACTTATTGTTTTGATAGGTGGATATTTATTTCTACTCCCAAAACTGAGAATCAACAGATCCTATTGGAATAATGATGTAGATCAAATGATTCACTATGATCCGGCCAGTCAAATGTTAACCATTAAGAAGGGCGAGTTATTGTTTACTTTTCCAAAGAATGAAATAGAAGATTGTAAGTTTATAACCTCTCCCAGAAGAACATATGAGGATTATAAATACATGAGATTCCGGTGGAAAGACCAACATTTTGCTGTTACCTTTCTAACAACCGATCCGGAGGCATTTATATTGACTTTAAGAGTGAATTTTGAAACAATCGAAATGGGTTATCCAAAGCTTTATACTGGGCAACTAACGGATTTTGAAAAGCAGAAGAAAGAAGAGAAATACAAAGAGTTTTTAGAAATTTATCAGGCGTGGGATAATAAGAAATTGGAGGAAGTACTATCAAACACTGATTACTATGCGGACTATGCGGTCAAAGCAGCTAGAGAGATTCTAAAAGAAAGAGAAGCCAAATGAATTTGGAGTATTGTGGTCTATCACAGCTGATCAACAATCTGTCTGAATATCGAAACCCAATTGGTTTTTGGGTTGTGAGCATCATTGATGGAAACTATAATGATTTTTTCTTCGGGAACAATATAGAGGTACTGATCGTAGAGCCCTTGAGCCATGTAATCTCCATACTTTTCATTCCCAACTTGCCAATGCCATTGATACTTCCAAACACTGCCATTTTCATTGGAAAGTTGAGTTGCGTTTGATAGATAGGTTGAATCAACGATTACTTCTCCATTCCACTTCCCATTTTGAATCATCAACTTCCCGATTTTTGCCAAATCCAGTGCAGTCGTATTGAAACAACAAAAGGATTTCTCCAAATCCATTTTTTCATAAGTATTCCAACTTGCCGGATACTCTGTTCCAATTTTTGACCATATCGATGTTTCCACCAATTCAGAGATTGATCGATTGCTGACTCTTTTTAATATCAATGCCAATAAGAGTGTATTGGCACTATTGTAATGAAATCTAGTTCCAGGTTCATCTTTAAGTTTCAATTTACGGATCAAACGAATTGGGTCCTTTTTATAATAAAACTTGGCAACATCACTGCTAAATGGATTGATATAGCTTTCCTTAAACCTGATTCCCGATGAATGCGAAAGCAGATGTTTGATTGTCACATTATCAAAATTGCCCTTACTCAACTCTGGGATGTATTTGGAAACTGTGTCTTCAAGGATAATAAGGTTGTTGCGTTCTGCAATACCTATAAGGATACTGATGATTGATTTGCTAACCGAGAAGACCGTCAGACTTGTAGAATCAGTGATATCGGTTGCGTAATGCTTGAATTGTATGGTATCGTTCTTAATAATAATGAACGCAAGATTCGATTCTTTGCTTGATAGAAAGCTTGATAATGCAATATTCTGCCACCCATTTTTATCCGTTTTGTCAATGTACAATGTGGGATTTGTATTTGAGTCTGCAAACCGAAATGTTTCATCAGATTTGGCTATCCGATTATTTGGAAACCTATGCTGATCCTTTTGATCGGCAAAATTCCAAAATATAACTCTGGAGGGATAGCATGAGGAACAAACAATGACGATAGTGACATACCGAATAAACAGAATTAAAGCCTTACGATTTAAAATCATTACTTCCTTAAACAACAATAAAGATGACCTCCCTATGATTAATCAATTGGAAATCTTGCATATTTGTGTTTTTAGAAAATCTTCCTAAATCGAATTCGCAACCTAACTTACTATGCAAAAAATTACATATCTGCTACTTGTTTTCACCCTGATTGTTGGCTGTAATAGTACTCAAAAAGAAAGTAATGAAGCCTCACAAAATACAATCGTAAATACACCTTCTACAGCAATTAGCACTGACCAAATCAATGATGCCAAATCATATGTGGAAACTGCGTCCAAAGCGTTAGAGGAAGCAGATCAACTAAATCAATACAATCTTATCTCTTCACTATCCAGATTAGCAGGGTCCTATACTTTCAGGACTTTTAAAAAGGTGAACCCTGATGCTAAGCCTGGTGATGTAGTACTTTCTCAAGAAGCGAATTCTAAAGGTCCTGTGCTGGTACAAACATTGGGTCTTACTCTGCAGCAATTTGATGTTAAAATTTCCAAATCAACAGATACTGATCTGTCTGATAGCTTAAGTCTTGAGTTTCTAGACTCTCAAAAAATTGTTGAATCAGCATTTAAAGAATTAAATCCTCAAAGTAATGTTTCTGATGAAGATATGGCAAGCATTTTATGTATAGCAACAGCTATAGCAATAGAAAACAACAAGGAGACACTGGACCCGACAGCTGCCTTTGGACTGGCGGTTATGGGATTTATTGAGGGAACTAAGACAATGCCAGCAGTGATTGAGTAATTTGTCATTTAAATCAATCAGTATTTCCGAGGCTATTAATACTGAATTGGAATACTAATAATCCAAATAATTAGTAACTTTTCGTGAATTAGGCTAGTATCAACTCATAGAACAGTCAAATGAACACCTTTCAAGAAAAAAATAATCAGCCCAAAAGCCAATCAGTAACTTCTTCAGATAAGGCATCAAATTCCAAATCAACATTTGCAGACAATCGAGCTGAAGCGTCTCAGTCTGCACAGTTAAAGGCAATGGCTGAAGAAAGCACAGTGCAAAGAGTAGAAAACAATACAGGTCTCCCTGATAATTTGAAGTCAGGAATGGAAAACCTTTCGGGCATGAGTCTTGATAGTGTGGAGGTGCACTACAACTCACCAAAACCTGCAGCAGTGCAAGCTCATGCATACGCACAGGGTACTGACATACACATAGCGCAGGGACAAGAAAAACATTTACCACATGAGTTGGGACATGTTGTGCAGCAGGCTCAGGGTAGAGTGCAGCCAACTACGAGTGTGAATGGAGTGCCGGTAAATGATAACCCGGCACTTGAGAGTGAAGCAGATGCACTTGGTGCAAAAGCACTATCAAAGGGTCAGGCTTAACATAGATTTGTGAAATTAATTATTGCTGGATTACTTATTTTTCTGTCCGTTGTAAGGGGGGAACAATCTTATGACGACATGAAATATCTTTAAACTTTTTATTCTAAAAATATCTCCTAGATTTACCTATCTAATCATTAACCAAAATCAAGGACATGGAAAATAGTACCATCTACAGCCACAAACTGGACTTTGCCGGAATTGCTGAAATTGTTAAACAAAAACTTCCAAAAGCCAATATAGAAATCAAAGAGGATGGAATCAATAAATCATTAGAGGCCACAATCAAAGGTGGTTTATTTGGGAAGTCCAAAAAATTAAGAATCAATTACCGCGAACGAGAGAATCCATCTTATCAGCTTCAGCAGATTGAGTGCCCATTGACTCAAAATCTTGCAGGAATGGTTAATTATATTCAGTCTCTCCCTACCAGTAATCAAGAGGTGAAAGGAAAATTTCTTTACAAAGTGATGGCTGTCAATTCTGAAATGGGTTTTTTAGTGGAACCTGGGTTTAATGATGATTTTCTTTCGATACTTAAGCAAATAGTAACGGCACAGGACGCTTTTCTTTTTGCGGAATCTAATAGCGTTTTCAAAAAGTCAAATGGACAACACTTTTTGGACAAACATTTCAATCTGATTCTGGATACAGAAGGAAATTGTGGTATCAGCGATATCGAAGTTTCGGTAGATGCCAAGTATCATGACTCGCAACAAGAGGATAGTGAAGAACAGCTTAAAAGAAAGGAGAAATCAGAATCATTATTGAATGAAAAGGGTATTAAGATAAATGCCAATCTTCCATCAATTCCAGCATTGGATGATACACAGATACGGGATTTACAATCCGTTATAGATAGGGCTTATGCCTTAATGATCATTGCAGCCAGGGGAGAGGGAGTTCCAGTAGATAGACTTCAAAAACCAATTGATGATAAGAAAATCAATTCTTTCACACCTGCCGAACAGCGTATATTGAGTCAGGAAGAGTTAAGTGATCAGGACAGGTCTTATGCTACCTGGAGATATGAGAGTCTTTATACGTTGCTCTGGGTATTGAACATACTTCCAGATCTTAAATACCCCTCAGAAATTTGCAATGTTGAAGAAGTTGTATCCAGTATTCTGCAACCTGGTAGAGAAGAGTTTGAACAAGGCTGCAAACTCCGTTCAGGAGATGAGATTCTTGATGAACTTGATAAGACTTATAGAATGAACTGGGCTTGTGTAGACGCCAGAATTAACAACCAACAAGTAGGAGGTGGGATTGAGCCATCTATAATTTATGAGAGACACTATGCCCTAAACTGGCTAACAAATTATCAGAATCAGGAGTGGGATGATGTTCAGACAAATACTTAAATTGAACCTTAAGTGATATGAAATACATTCTGTTTTCAGTTGCAGCAGTACTACTATTGGTGATTACGATATTTTTTATTCAGATTTCATATGTTGGCAATTTTTCAATGAAAGAAATTGTATCCGATATTGAGTACGAGAGAATGGAGGTAGGTAGACTGGTTGACTCAACATTTACTCGTAAGACCAATTTAGATTCTCTTGTAACCTATAAGACAATTGATTCATATGGGAATGTAAAAACTGTAAGATTCGGTGGAGCACTATCTTTGGACAGAATGCATATTAATAAGCAGGACAATTCAGAATACCCCATATATGAAATAAATAATACTAATAAAGTCATTCTCTCTGTTTATGGTGAAGGACAGTGGGACTGGATAGCTGCTAAGGTTGTTGTTGACAAGACAACTTTGGAATTATTAGAAATACAATTCGATCATAAACAGGAGACTCCCGGACTAGGGGCTGTTATCACAACACCTGAATTCAGGTCACAGTTTGTTGGGAGCAAACTTGATCTTACTGGGAATTCATATTCATTGCAATACTCAGACTCAGTTTTAATCTCAGGTAACTATAAAATAGACGGGATATCAGGCGCTACAATTACCAGCAAAGGTGCAATCAACATGCTAAATGATGGATTAAAAGTTTACAAGGAGTATCTTGTAGAAGATTAATTACATCTTATCGCATCAAGAGATGATCAATAAAATTATATTCCTAATTTCCTTTACTTTGGTTTCTGTGGGTTCATTCAGCCAATCAAATGAGACAGACACAAACAACTTCTGGAAAAGAGTATTCCTACCCTCCATCGATGTTGGCTACCAAATACCTAATTCAAGCCTACTGGAAGGTTCAGTGAGATTTGGTACTTCAATTGAATATAGAGTAAAGAACAACAATGATTTCTTTATCCGACTCAATTATGATACTTACGGAGCAAGATATAACCTTTCAACTATTGGGAACACCAATAATAGTCTTACCAATAGCATTCAGGGTACAGTCCAATTCACTGATTTTCTGATCGCTCCAGGTTATCGTCTGGGTGATAACACCTGGAGAATTATGTTTTCAGTAATGCCAGGGATTAAGCTTTATGAATTCCCAACAGCTACCATTGATGGCCAGCAAGTTGTTATAAGCCAGGAAGGTAAATCGGTATTTACAACCTCTGCATTAACCACACTAGAATACTACTTCGATGAGAAATCTGCATTCACAATAAGCTTATTCCAAAACCAGGTTTGGAAGGAAGTTGATTTCTGGGTGGATGGAGGATCTGCGGTTGGTTTTTCTATTGGGTTTATTACTTCGTTGATGTAGGGATATTACATCAAGGCATAAATACTGATTGATATTTCACAGTTATTACTTATTTTTCTGTCACACCAATCAAGACTCTAGAAATGGTAAAGTTCCACCAAGTTTTCTTCTTTACGATAACCTTATTTTTAAGTTCTATAAGTAGTGCTTACAGCCAATCCAATCAAGACGGATACAGAATAGATATCACTCTCGAGGGCTGGGAGGAAAAAGAAGCCTTTTTGGGTTACTATGTTGGAAGTAAGACCTATGTTGAGGATACAGCAGCAGTAAATAACGGCCGAGTCATATTTGAAGGTAACCAAAACCTTACACCTGGAATGTACTTTCTTTATGCTCCCAATGGTATTTTCCTGGAATTCTTGGTTAGCGATCAAAGGAAGTTTAGTCTTTACACAAAGCAGGACGATCTGGTCAAAAGTATGATAGTAACTGGCTCTTTGGAGAATGACTTATTCTTTAATTACCAAAAGACACTGAGCAAATACCGGGAAGAAGCCCAAAAGTATTCAGATACTTATAAGAACTCGACTGGCCGGGATAGCATCCAGGCGGGGGAAAAGTTAATAGAGATCAATGCAGCAGTAAAAGAATTTCAAAGAAGTGAGCAAACAAAAAATGCCGGAACTTTTTATTCTCAGATACTGGCTCAAATTAATAGACCTGAGGTAGCAGATGCTCCCGAGAATTATTCTGAAGAACGCAAGAAAGATTATCAATACAGAATTTATAAAAGTAGGTTTTGGGAAGGTACAGATTTCACCAATCCTGGCACTGTTAAGACCCCAATGTTTGATCCAAAACTCAATGAGTATTTCGATAAATTGGTTTATCAGCAAGCAGACTCACTTAGTCTTGAACTTGATAAAATGCTTTCGATGGAAATGGACACTACTGTCTTCAGATACTTAGTAGTGACACTCACTAATAAGTATGCGACTTCCAAAATGATGGGAGTAGATGCTGTTTATGTTTATATGATTGACAATTACTACAGCACTGGGAAAGCATATTGGATAGATGACGCAACTTTAACCCGAATGGAACAAAACAGTGAGCGTTTGAAGCCTTTACTCCTAGGGCAAGTAGCTCCAGTTTTTCGAGCTGAAAATCTTCAGGGAGAAACGGTGATGAATGCTTTAGCACTCACAGATAAAGATTACAAAATTCTGTTTTTCTATGATAGTGATTGCGGACATTGCAAGAAGGCCATTCCTAAATTGATGGATGCATTTGAGGAATTAAAGAATCAGAATGTCTCTGTAGAATTAATTACAATGAATCTTTCAGAAGATCGAGATGATTGGACAAATTTCTTAGCTACATACAATGTCACTGGCCAGAAGTTAAGTGATCTCAAAGGGGTATCTAATGCCGGATATTACTATTATGTTGATTCTACACCTCAGATTTATATCCTGGACAGAGACAATAAAATCATTGCCAAGAAGCTTTCTGCAGAATATGTAGATGATTTTATTATTGATTACATCAAGGCAAATGAATAATAAAGGGGAATCTTCGAATGAGTACTCTCAAAGATTCCCTGATGTTGTCCTGATATTTGAGTTTGGATAAGTTTTTCGAGCTACAAGGTTATTCCAAAAGACGCTCCAAGTGCCAAATTTTTGAAACAATCTTCCAGCCATTTTCACCGTATACAAAACCAAGATGATCAACAAACACATTTTTATGTGCTCTGATCCTAATCTTTACTGTTACACAATGTGTTGAGAGCCAATCAATCATCAATATTTCGTATTCAGGTTCTTGCCCAACACTTGCAGGAGAGACCCGACCACCAACGTCTTTACTGAAACTGGCAATTGGCTCCACAAAGACTTTTCCCTCGTCTACATCAAATAAGCTTGAGCTTTCGTGGAATACGTCGTTTAGTAGTTTGGTATCGCAGTAATGCAGGGCATCAAAATATGTTTGGACTGCCTTCAATAAGCCATTAACTGGATCAGCTTGTTGTTTTTGCATAATATTTAGAGTTTAGAAATTATGATTTAGGATTTTCAACATTACGTCAGATTCTTGCTTTATCTGTAAAACCTGCAAATAGTGGTTTCATAAAGCTTCTTTCATAGCTGATAATACATCGGTTGTTTTTCGCTTCTTCCATAACTTTCTGACAGTGATCATTTTTCTGAAATTCCATTCGATAAACCTCATAGTCAGCCAAGGATGGAAAGGAAAAAGAAGCATAGGCAATGTTGTTTGGTCCTTCATGTGGAAGTAAGTACCCGTGGTGATCTCCACCCATTTTGTTGACCAGGTTAATCCATTCTTTACCATACTGTTCAAATTCTTTTAGCTTATATGGATCGATCTGATATTTTAAGAAGCATGTTATCATTTTGTTGAGATTTGGTTCATATGTGTAGATCTCCTCAAACTTGACTCTTCGAATTCACGATAATTACTTTTGAAATTGAATTTTCTTGATGGTCTTGATGAAATAATTTCAAATTAGAATGCCAGAATATTTCTTAATTTCAAGGTGATGGAATTGAAGTATTTAAAACTGGTAAAGACAATTGCCGATGAAGGCAATATCTCCAAATCTGCCGGCAGGCTCTTTTTAACACAATCTGCTCTCAGTCATCAATTGAAAGACTTTGAAGAACGAATTGGAATCAAGGTATTCATTAGATCCAGAAACGATTGGAAACTCACCAAGGAAGGTCAGGAAGTTTATGAAATGGCCTGTCAGGTAATCGAAAGGATCGACGAGGGTTTGTCCAGGATAACCAAGATTCAATCAGGATCAAGAGGTATCATCAAATTAGGAACAGAGTGTTACTCTTTTTACCATGGCTTGCCTGCTTTCATCCAAAAAATGAATGTATTGTATCCGGAAATTGATATCAACTTAATTATAGAATCTGGTCAACCTGTAAGCCTTCAATTACTAAACAAAGAATTGGACATGTGCATTGTTACCACTCCTATGACTAATGATCAGATAACAAATTATGAGTTGTTTAGTGATGAACTATTTGCATTAATGAGTCCTGAAAATGAGTTATCAGACAAAGAATATCTGGAACCGACTGACTTTTTGGATCAACATTTAATCATCCATTCCTATCCCATTGAAACAGTTTCTGTTCACAAGCATTTTCTAAAAATGAATCAGGTGAATCCAATGAAAATAACAGCTGTACCCATGACTGAAGTAGCCATTGAATTAATTGAAGCAAATATGGGAATCGCTTGCTATTCTAAGTGGGCTCTCAAGAATTTCAAACTTCCGGAATCTCTCAAATTTGTGCCTTTGGGAAAAAATGGATTAAGGAGAACACATAATTTATCTATCAGAACAGAAGATCAAAACAAGCAGTACATTCAGGATTTTATTGAAAACATAAAAGAAGATACTCTGTTGACTTCATTAAGCACTGGTGCTCGTATTTAATTCGTGAATTGCTATTCTATTATTCCAAATGAGTCAAAAGATTACCTCTGAAAGAATTACTAATTGGCAAACACTCACCATTATCAAGTGTTACGCTTTCTCTATTCATTGATTGGATGAATTGCCTTGAGATCAAATATGATTTGTGAATTTGAATTAAGTAATCACCAAGGTCGTTAAGAAGATTTTGAAGTGTGATTCTAACCACAAGGGTGTTGGTTTTTGTATGAACCTTTAAATAATTTCCATACGCTTGTACATACCGTATTTCATTTATTAGCACCTTATGTGTTGTTTGGCCTTCCTTCAAGAAAATGAAATGCTCTTTTTCTTCATTCGACTCCTTCGAGTTTGGTTGCTCCAATTTTTGAATGGCTTTCAGAAATCGTTCAAATGGTATCGGTTTTAACAAATAATCTACAACATCATAATCATAGCTTTCTGCGCCGTGTTGTGAATAGGCTGTGGTGATTATTACTTTTGGTGGATTCAGAAGTGATTTTAATAAATCGATTCCTGTCATCTCCGGCATATTAATATCCAGAAAGATTAAATCGACCTGATTGTTTTTGACGAACTGAACAACGTCCAGAGCATTGTCTAATTGCCCCGAAACTGATAACCCTGGAGTTTTAAGAATGTATTTCTCAATAATTCCTCTAGCAATTGGTTCATCATCAACAATCAAACATTTGATCATAATTGCAGCTTGAGTTTTATACCAAAAATTTGCTTATCCTGTTCAACATCTAAAGTGTAATGTTTGCCTAACAGATCAAGTCGTTTTTTTACATTTTGAATGCCGATTTGATGCCCGCTAATACTTTTCTCGGATCTTGTGTTTTTAACCTCCAGATTTAAAGTATTTGACTCAACAGAAATAGAAATTCGCATATAGCTGTCTTTCCCATTAAGCTTTCCATGCTTAAACGCATTTTCTACAAAAGGGATCATTAGAAATGGTGCTATTTCATGGCTCATAAACAAACCATTTTTTGACAAGCTTACTTCGCATCCGTTAAGTCTTAAGCGTTCCATGGCGATGTAATCTTCTATAAACTGAATTTCATCACTTAACTTCACCATATTCTTATCATTGGAATCAAGCATGTAGCGCAACAAAGAAGACAGCTTTAGCAATGCCTGGGCAGAAGCACTATCATCTTCCATCAGACCATAAATGTTATTCAGAGAATTGAATAGAAAATGTGGATTTAATTGCATCTTCAATGAATCCAACTCGGCTTTAGTTCTTTGGGCTTCTGATTCCGAAAGCTGACTTTTTGCTTGTAGACCGGAGATAAAATAATGTAAACCACTTGCCATTAGAAGAAATACGGCTAATATAAACTCACCCACGATATAGGTACCCGAGTCATTAGGAAAAACCCAAACTTCAAATACATAGTTTATTAGCCTGCCGTACAAAACAAGAAGTGTGACAATTGATATTGCATACCAAATTATTCTCTTTCGCCTCAACAGCTTCTCAACAAGGAAAAAGTGGAAGTAAACTGCGGGAAGGCTAAATCCCATGATGGTTGAAACCAGCACTATACTTTTCTCCAATGGCTGAACCCCACTGAAGCTTACCAGAAACAGTAAGGCAAATAGTAGCCACATCAAGCTATGGGCTACTACTCCTTTTTTATTGATTTTTGATTTTATACTATTTTCTGTTTGTGGCACTACCTATAGGTTCGATATATCTCTAAAAATACCCAATAATCGTGGATTACCACTGTTTGCAGCAATTACAAATGCGCTGTTGCTTTTAGGGTCTATTGCTATATAACTGAAATAAGTACCTGCACTTCCCGGGTGAAAATATATTACTTTACCTTCCTTTTCTTCGGACATCCAGCCACCTGCATAATTATTGGTTTTAGTGAACTTATGAATTTCTTTTATCGCATTTGATGAGATAAATGTGTCCTCTCCGTTTAGCCCTTTTAGATGTGCTATGGCATATTTAGCCAGGTCTCTCATTGAGCAATGTATATCTCCAGACGGTTGAATATAAGGCCCCAAAAAATACTCTTTCGTATCTTGAATTTTTCCATTTTCATCATGACCTTCCGGAAAAGCTGGATTCACATTGGTAGGCCAGCCAATACCCGCTGACTTCATCTTTAACGGCTTGAAAATCACTTCCCGCAACTGACTTTCCCATGTTTTATTAGCCACTATTTCACAAATTGAAGCTAATAATGAGTACCCTGCATTTGAATAATTCATATTCGAATTTGGCTCATATTCTGGTTCTTGATTCAGTATTTCTTTAGCAAAGGCAAGGCGCTGTTCACGTGCTGATCCTGGAAGCATAAGGAGTCGGGTGTCTTCTTTGTCTTCAACCACTAAGTAACTTGGAAATCCACCTTCATGGGCTAGAACACTACGTATTGTGACTTCATGGTATTGTGCATTAATTTCAAATGGAAAAATGTCTCTTATTGGAGTATCCATTTTAAGCTTTCCTTCGTCAATCAATTTACCAATTAAGCAAGCAGTAAATGATTTACTTACTGATCCCAGGTGAAAAGGATCTTTGATACTGAAAGGTTTATTGGTTGTTGAGTTTCCAACTCCATGAACGATTGTTTTCTCAATCTTCCCATTCTTGACTACAGCCATTGCAACACCTGGAGCAAGTTTGTCAGTAACAATGCTTTCCGCTTGTTGATCCAAACCGAGTTCATTGCTTCCTTTATTTGGATTCCTGGTGGGTATCATTGACAGGCTTTCTAATTTGTTCTTTTCTCCCAATTTGAAGCCCATTTTGAACCAGGTGTCTTTGGAAGTAGCATAAACAAATACTTTGATGTTACCAGGTTCAACCTTATCAACAGGTCCAAACTCCAGAAAACCTAGTTTGTCCTTAAGTTCCTGATAGCTTTTTAGGCGGTCTTCAATAGAGGTTCTTGCTAGTGCCTTTTCCGTTCGGTAATTGAGTGTGAATTCCCTCATCGCTTCAATATCTTTATCATTCATAGAAGTGATAAAAGCTTTGGCAATCTTGAATTCTACAGATGTTGAATCATATTTGGTTTGGCATAAGGCGCTTGTGGTAAGAGCCACAAAAAGCATCCATAATAATTTTTTCATGAGAATTTATTTTGAGTTTGACTTTTGTTTTAATCTAGTGGGTACTGCTTCCTGAGAATCAGGTAGAAGAGACCATTTAATGCAATACCCAGGTATCCCACTTCAGGTCCAAGAATCGCCGTTTGTTGAAACCCTAATGCACCAACCTTCTCTCCGAATCCAAAAAATCCGTAGATCACGGCATTCCAGGTTGAATGACAAACTGTGGGTACTATGACCGACTTAGTAGATGCCCGAAGGTGCCCCCAGACCAGTCCCATTAAAACCACATTAATCAGATATACAGGAACCTGTTGAATTGGAAGACCATAAGATCCACCCGTGGTTACCGCTGAGATATGCCAGATTGTAAACGCTAGGGTTGTTGTAATGAGAATTCTGTGGTCGTTGAACCCAGCCTTTTTCAATGTTGCCCAGAGCCAACCTCTAAAGAAGCCTTCTTCCGTAAGTAGCACCATTATTGGCCCAATTAATGTGCCCGCAATGAGGTTTATATAAACTTTATTGTCACTTGATAAATGTATGGTTTCACCAAACACAGTTAGGGCAAGAATAATCGTAAGAAATGTGATGGTTATGGGGTATAGAAAAGCAATTAAGTAACCAGACCCATTTCCCCATTTTAATCCCAATTCAGCCTTATTGGGCTTGTTGAAGAAGTAAAATACCAGAGAGATTAAAATCAATGGAAAGGCACTAAAAGGTCCAAGACCAGTTAAGTCCATGAACGTGGTAATTGCTATGGACAGAATTACCGCGATTAATGCAAGTAATTTGTGTTTGTTTGAGTTTTCCATAATATGCTATTGTTCCTCGAAATTGAAGAACCATATGCATAAATGAGAAAGCTCTGTGATATGTATCAGTCTCTTGTGACGACTGATATTAAATTTGTGATGAAATGAGTTAATGCAATAAACATCAACCTTGAAGTTTCCTAATTACATCTCTGCTTTAGAAGCCACCGGTCTGTAAAACTTCATTTTACCACCTGTAACTCTATCCAAACGAAAGTTACTAACTCCAACTTTTTTACCCCATGCACCTGTATTTTGATGGGCGAGCTCATAATCCCCCGTGCCATTAACCTCATAAACAATTGCAGTATGATTAGGCACACCAAGGGTGGATTGATAAACTCTGTTACCTTCTCTCCATTTCATCTGAACTTCCTTGAATTGGATGATGTCTCCAGGTAGAATCTCATCTTTTTTAGGATTCAATTCCTTGCCAAAGATGATTGCTGTTTTCTTAGTGCTTCTATCAAAATAGGCATTGGAGTAAGCCATAGCACCAGCAGCAAGATCCCAGCACTCACCTCTACCTACTTTCTTATCCATGTTCTGATTGACGTATTCAATTACTTTGGCGTTTAGTTCTGGGAGGTCTGTTGAAGATTGAAAAGAGAACAGAATTAAGAGTGGCAGTAGAAGTTTCATTTGGTTTTTAAGATTGCGATGTTAATAATTGACTGATCAAATTAAGTAACGAGGTTGTTGATTGCCGAGTTGCTCAAATTATGTTATGGAATGAACATAATGGGAATTTTATGGTCTATATGGACTCTCTCTAGTATTCGCCCCGTATTTATCAGTAATTATTTCAAATTGAACTTCAGTAAGTAGGAATGCGTGAAGATCGTTCCCATCATACAATAGATAGAATTGCTCATTCATAGTTGCAGCTGTCAATTGATCATTAACTTCTCTAAAAAAGTTTCTAGGTCCTGAATCCCAATAGTCCCAGGATTCTAATTCTTTCGCAGTATATAGTTGAATTACTTTACCATTGATGATTATATTATTTGTCCTTTGATAGTCTCCAGTTAATTTCACTTCTAGGCTAAATCCTCTCTTCTCCAATATTTGATTCAGGCCTGGTACAAAGAAATCAAAATTGAATTCTACAAGTTCCTCAGCATCGATCGAGACAAGCTTGTTGATTGCTGGGTCGTAGATGTTGAAGGAGCTAATAATATTTGCTTCAAGAGCATTTAACCTACTAGATTCAGCAAAAGCGAGGAAGTCATTTTCCAGTAACTCCTCTCCGTGATTGCTATTCTGATTGACATTGCAATAATTCTCAGTTTTTATTCTGAAACCAGAAATAACAACCAGAATTATTAAACCATATAGAATCTTTGAGAAATCCATTTATGCATCGGTAATTTTCTTCTTAGCCTCCAACTCCTCCAATATCTTAACACCTATTTTCTGAAAGTCAGAATTAAACCTTTTTCCAAGTGCCTGAATTGCTTCCTTTTGCTCCTTGATTTCAATTTTGGAAGCCTCATGAGCTTTTAACTCATCAGCGTGGGATCGTTCCAGCTCTTCGAACTTAGTAGAATTCTCCTGAAGGTTCTTTTCCAGGATTTCCAATTTCTTATGCAGCCTTATGTTTTCTTCTTCTAAGTTCCTTTTTTTATTTTCCAACTTAGATTTCTCCTGAGATAATTCCGAGACTTGTCTGCTTAACTCTTCTTGTTTTGGGCTGTTGCTCACAGTTGGTACTTCTGCAGTTATCTGAGGAACTTCAGTGGTTGGCAACTGGGGTTGCACTTCAGATTCAAGCCGTTCATTTACTTCGGTGATTTCAGTTTCCAGCTGAGGAGGATCGATTTCTTTATTCGCGAGGGTTTCTTTTGTGAAATTCAAATCATCTTCCAGTTGCTGATATTTCTCCTCAACAGAGGTTATTCGTTTATTTAGTGATTGGTCCCATTGCTTGAGTTTATCCAGTTCCTCTTTATCCGCAATTGGATTGTTTTGCATTCGCTGATAGGTGATAATGGCTCCAATGGCTATACCTAATAATATGTAAAGAATTCCCATGGGTGGTTCTTTTTATAGATGATGGTATTAATTGGATTACAAACTAGGGAAAATCTATTAAAAAATTGGAATGCCCATCTACAATTCACTCAATCAGCAGGGATTGTTACTATAAAGGAGCTACCTTCATTCAATTTGGACTCAATTTTTAAATTACCTCCAATTTTATTCAATGCATCCATACACAGTTTCAATCCAAGTCCTGTTCCTTCTTCCTGGTCTGTCCCCTTCATACTGATCCTGGAATCCATTTGAAGCAATTGATTGGCGGTTTCTTTTGTCATTCCTGTTCCGGTATCTTTCACAGTTATCTGATAGGAGCCATTTTCTTTGATTACTTCAACGGTGATTTGTCCATGCACATCCGTGAATTTTATCGCATTAGAGATAAAGTTTCGTATCAAAAGTTCCAATACAAATTTACTGGAGGTCACGTGTCTGTGCTCTTCCTCAATTAAGATTTCAACATGGATTTTCTTTTTCTCAATGTTAAGTTGAAATACCTCTATGATCTTCCTTACAAGATCTAATACATCGATTTTCTCGATGTTTGTTGCAGAGGTAGTGACCATGCCCCAATCAATAATTTCTTCAATTAAGTTGAGCCCCCGCATTGCAGCGGTATTCATTGTTGTACTCATCTCAATGATATCCTCCTTATCCATTTCATGACCTGATTCGGAGATTAGCTCGCTTAAGTTTTTTAATGCACTCAGTGGGTTTCGCAGGTCATGGCCAACGATTGCTATGAGCTTGTCTTTTTCAGCATTAATGACTTGAAGCTGATTGTTACTTTTCGCCAACTCTTGCATAACTGCTAATCTCTCCAAAGTAACCCCAACCCATTTAGTCAGGAGAGAAACGAACTCCATTTCATATTGGGTAAAATCGCTTTTTCGCTTTTTTGAACTGGAGAAGTTTACCGTTCCTGCCACTTGATCATGAATGTGATATGCCTCACCAACATAAACCTCCAGTTTGAAATTATCATAGCATGGGTGGTTTTTGTATTCCGACGAACTCATATCATCAATAACGACCATTGAGCCCTCTTTCATGGTAATATCGCAGTAGGTGCCTGTAGTATTAAATTCTCTTTGAATCTTTAAATCAGGATCTTTGGAATAGAAGTAATCGATAAAATACTCTTCACCATGAATTGTACTGATAATTCCCAGTTCCAGATCCAGGAAATTGGTACAAACCTGTAGAGCATTTTTTAACCTGCCTTTTACAGAAAGATCCATGTTTGTCTGGATGTTATTCAACAACCTTAAACCATCAATATATTGATCCTTTAATATTTCACGCTTCTTAGCTTGAGTGATGTTTTTGGCGATAGCATAGGCTCTATAGGCAGTACTATCATCATACCTGAAATGTACACTTTGGCTCATCCAGAGTTCGGTGTTCTGTTTAGTTAATATTGGGAATTCCAGATAATATGAAGATGTCTGCTTTCGTAAAATGGATTTGTAATGTCCTTGTATCTGGTTTCTGTATTCAAGAGGAACCAGATCCCAACAGGTTAATTCTTTAAGCTCCTGGAAGGAGTACCCAGTTTGCTCTTCAACGGCCTTATTGACCCTTAAATACCTTCCGTGTTGATCTAACTCATAAATCAGATCACTGGTATTCTGAAATAGCAATTCGTAATATTCATCGTCACTGAATTGTACCATTGTTCCGCTTATACCCAAAAAATGTCCTATATAAAGCTACTGAAAATAGTCTGCATGAATACTACGCATTGTGCGATTTACGATGATTGAACTATTATAAGCGATGAGGGGTCATATACAGCTGGTAGAATAAAAGTAAATGTTCTTTCATTTGGCGTAAAATGCATCTATGATGTCCGAGTGGCCATATTTGATGACCACTCGAATCATCCTTTTGTATTATTCAATCCAAAGCAATTTCCAAAAACAAGCTTACCAATTCCTCAGGTTTACTGAAGAATGGAGAGTGGCTGGTGTGCATTTGATATACTTTCTTGCATGGTGTCTCTTTGTACATTTTTCTTTGAATGAATGGAGTTACAGCTCTGTCATCTGTGCACTCAATATAATACCTTGGCACACTTCCAAAGTTCTGATCAGTCAAATGGAGTTTTGCAAGACCAGATTCAATTGATTCATGACTTAAAATCACTTTTGCCATTTCTGTGATGTCATCCGGGCAGTCGTGATATAACCCTTCTTTGTAGATTTCTGGTTGCAAAGTATGGGATTGAGATTCCTCAAAAATATCAACATAGCCTTTCAACCATCCCGCAGTATCCTGAGCGGAATACTCCTTTTGTGTTTTTCCATTCGGAATTAGATAGGCCGCAAGGTATATTAACTTCTCTATTTTTTCCGGCCGATATTCTGCTGCTTGTGAAATCATGATTCCATTTTTACTATGCCCAACCAGGATTACTTTACCTTCAATACTATCGATTAGCTCACATATAATTTGGACTGTTTTGCTGAATTTTACTTCACGTATGGGGGTTTTGTCTCTACCCATTCCAGGGAGGTCAATAGCGTGTACAGTATGTCCTTGTTTCTCCAGAAGAGGTGTTACTTTATGCCAGTTCCATGCACTGTGCCATGATCCATGAATGAGGATCAATGTTTTCTTTTCCATTGAGTTGTTTGCCTTAATTTGGAATTGTGTGAGCAGTAGGAATATGATAATTGTTAACTGCTTTGTTTTATTAATCATATCCCAAAAGTAGAGTGCTGTTGGAGCCTGTAACACCCGAATCTTGCTGACTTGCTTTTATGGAAAGCCTGAAATTTTCATTAATTTGAAAACATGAAAACACTAACCTTACAAATTCTCATTGCACTATTAATTTTTGGGTGTACCAACAAAACGTCCAATGAATCAGACCAAAATGAAGAGGCCCGCGAAATATATGAGGGTGAAGAGGAGATGATTGAAGAAACCGAAGAATATGGTGAGGAAGTGGAAGAAGCTGATGCTAACGCTGAAGAGAACAATGAAGTTGTCGAAAATGAAAGTGTGGTAGTCGAGGATTATAGCTTTGATTTGGAATTGGATGGGTTTGGTCAGGTGAGGTTTGTTTCAAAGGTTGGTAGCTGGGTAGATTTTTCTTTGTCGCGGGAGGGAAATACCTTCTACAAATTTCAAACTATTCCCAGAAACGAAATGGTAGAGCCCGCTATTAAAGGTGTTGAATTTTATGATGCTGATAAAGATGGGAGACAGGATGTTTTAATTATGCTTAGTGTTAGACATCCGGAATCCCTATCCGACCAGATTATGAGTACCCTTTACCTCAATATGGGAAACCAAAGTTTCAAAATAGAACCTGGAATTACCAAAATGGCAACAGAGTCATTAGCCAATACATTTGATGAATTTAAGAATGTGGCAGAGCATTATTTCACTTATCAAACCGTAAAGATTGGGCCTGATGAAAAGTGGAAAACGTTAAACCTATATTTTGAAGATGCTGAAACGAAAAAGACCAATATTCACTTTATTCTGGATGACCTGGTTTTCTATGATGAGAAAGGAATTTGGATTGAGGGTAAAAACCTGATCATAGAAGGAGGAGAGAATACAAGGCTTTATTGTGAAAGTGAATCAGACAATGTGATGCAGCTATCCTGGGCAACAAATGTCACTTTGAAAAACCTCAAAATGATGCACAAAGCTGAAAATCTATCAGCTGACTACAGCAATTGCACCGGTAGAGTTCTTGCTTTTGACGGATCCACAGATATAGTAGTAGACGGATGTGATCTTAATGGTTGTGGATTGGCTGGATTACATGATAATACAGGGAATAAGAATATTCTAGTGAAGAATACAAAAATCCACAATTGTTCATTAGGAGCTTACACGGACATAAATGAAAATGTCTGGCAACAGCCAACTGATCATGAGGTATTCACTTTTGAGAATACTGAGATGTATAATAATGGGCCTGATAGGGTGAGGGAGGAGTAATTTTGTGTTACTAGCTGACAGACCTGTACTCCGCTGGTGTCATTCCAGTTTTAGATTTAAATAGTTTACTGAAATGGTTGGGATACTCAAAGCCTAAACTATAAGCTACTTGACTGATCGATTCTTCAGAATTCAACAACTGTGTTTTTGCTTTGTCAATTAGGAAGCGATAGATGTGATCCTGTGCACTTCTGCCTGTTTCTTTTTTCAATAGATCACTCAGATAGTGTGGTGACATGTGCATTTCATCTCCAAAAAATTTCACTGAGGGAACACCCTCTTCTAAAGGTCTGGAAGATTTAAAATAGTCTCGAAGTAAAGATTCAAATTTCGTGACAAAATCCTTGTTTTGATTTGTTCTGGTATAGAATTGTCTATCATAATACCTTGTACAATAGTCCAAGATTAATTTGATGTTGGAAACAATTAATTCCTGACTATGACGGTCTATGATGTACTCATATTCTTTTTGGATTTTATCAACCAGTTCAGTCAATGTTTTTTGTTCATCACCAGAAACATGTAAGGCTTCTGAGATTTCGTAAGAAAAGAAATCATAATCATCTATGAGTCTACCTAATTCGGACTTTCTAATTAGGTCAGGATGGAAGATAATGGTCCATCCTGAAACATTGGAGAAATCTTCTTGAGACGAGAACTTCATACTTTGATCTGGTTTTGTGAAAACCATTGTGCCATCCTGGAAATCGTATGAATTTCTGCCGTAAGAAATGTTACCTGTTATTCCTTTCTTTAAGCTAATTTGATACAAGTCCATTATGAATGTGGTGTCTCCATAATTGGCAGTGACCATTCTTTCATCAATTGGTAAAACAGAAACAAGAGGATGCCTTGGACCATCTAATCCCAGAAACTCGTGAATCTGACTGACTCTATTAATCCTGATGACATTACCCATTTTCCAGAAAGGTTTTTAGTTGTATTAATAGGCGTTCATAAGCTTTTCCCACAGGTTTGGGATTCCAAAAAGGCACCATAGCACCACGATATTCCTCCATTATTTTAATCTGAATAAGGCCTGCATTTTGAGTTATGATGTATCGGTGATCAAAAGTGAGAATACTAGGTATTCCACCTTTCTGATTGATTAGTTCTGATTGAACCAGTTCCACAACATTGGCACTCATCACCGCCAGCTCACCATTTTCTTCCTGATAGAATTGATACTTAATTGTACCGTTTTCTATGAGAGAACCTTCCACAGGAATCAGTACCTTGTTCCATTCTTTGATTTTATCAGCTTCGGTCAATGCATTCCATACTTCATCTATTTGTGCATTAACAGTTACTTCAGCTTGAACTGATTTTTTACCAAATAGCCATAGAATCAAATAAATTCCAATTGGAATCAATAACCCAATAGTCCATTTTGAACCTAGTATTGACATGATCATTAATTTAAGGGATTTAAATCACTAATACTTATTGTACCATTCTATCATTAGTTCAGGGTTCTCAGAAAAGTAAGTGTACCCTTTGAAACGCTGTTTGGTTCCTTCTATCCAGTGCAGTTTTTTCTCTTCTACTGGAATAGCATCATAAACTGCCTGAACATCTTCTTCAGCATAAGTGAATGAATCCTCCCGTACCTGTGCTACAAAAGTTGGTACTTTCACATAGGCCGCATCAAAAACGGGAGAAGCATCAGTAATGCTAAAACCATATTGTTGTCTGTAGATCTCTTCAAAAACCTGATAACCTTTTTGCCCAAGCCTCATGTTTTTACATAGTCTCCTTACTAAAGCATCCCCAGAGATGGGTTGTAAGAGCATCATTGATTTGACGTCACTAAACAATTCAGGGCTTTTTCGCATTGCAACCAAAGTAGAATTACCACCCAGACACATACTGTGAAGGTGAATATCCATATCCTTAGTATCAGGTCTGTTTTTGATATAATTCATTGAGCCTATTACATCTTTGTATTCAAAATAGTTGGGGTTATAAGCTCCATTTTGTCCTGGTGTACTAAAGCCATGTCCCCTGAGGTCATATGCAAATACGTTATATCCAGCATCAACAAGTGCCTTGTATTTAGGAAGGAAGTTCACTTCAAAGCCTCCTGCACCTTTCCATGGTTTGATGTGACCAGCATATCCATATCGATTTGCAGGGGAGAAGTGGTTGCAAATAACAACCTTTTTTGACGGAGACCCGGAAGGTATGTACCAACCTTCCAAAGGCAATCCGTCTGCTGATTGAAAGGATACGTCCTCATACTCCATGCCATATTCATCTGGTCTCCTGAGTATTGGTGATCTTTTAGTCTCTGCAATTGCAGGTACTAGTCTTTTCATTAAGAATCTTGTAAGCATGATTAGTTTCTTTTGATTTTGTTAGTTCAAAAGTCGAGATCTAATCAATTAATCATGGAAACATTTTGCAGAGGAAAAGAAACATTTTGCAGAATGTGAGTGCTGTTGATATTTTACTTTGATAGAATTCATTATATGCTCCAAATCAACATACGGGTTTCATTTCAGGTAATTCTGGCAATAAAAGGATCTGAAAGTACATAATTTTTTCTTGGGTACACTGTAGATGAAATGAATGGTTGTGAAAATTATCACTTAAAATAATGCAATTTATTGTTATTATTATGATATTTTCTATATTTGCCTTGTAGCAGATAACCTAAAAACTACACACACACTCATGAAACGCATTCATCAATTATCCAACAGGGTTTTCCTATTGTTGAGACTAACTACTGTTTTTGTACTTATATTATTTATTAATCAGGCCAATGCTTCAGATATCTACTTACTGGCAGGAACTGAAACAATAATCTATTTAGCACCGGAACCTCCTGAATCCTCATTGGACATTGTATTAGCAAGTGAAGCCAAAACAACTTCTATCAGGTTAGACTGGGAGTCCGATAACAACGTAAACACCAATCATTACATCGTTCATGTTTCTGAAATAGATTCAGCAGAATTGTTGATTGAAGATGGGAAAAAACCTTCTTTTTCCTATGAGATAGAATCTAATCACTTTCTATTGGAAAATGGTTTTATTGGATATTATGGTTCAGATACTACTGTAACTATTCAAAAACTGATACCAGGAAGGACTTATAATTTTTCTGTTTATGCAGTTAATGAAGAAAGCGATTCTATTGCAATTGATAGAGATACTTATGCTTATGTATCGGAATCTACTGAGGAAAGCCCAGAATACTATTGGGTTGGAGGTACTGGAAGCTGGGAAGATGTGAGTCACTGGGCTACTACTTCCGGTGGATCCTCATTTCACGATTCAATTCCCCATCGCGGAGCAAAAGTAATTCTGGATGAAAATTCATTCATTGATGAAGAGGATCCGATAATCTATGCTTTTAGAGGAACTCAATATGAGTTCTACTCTCTGGATGGTACTCAATTGGATGAGAGAGTGGTCATTGCAAATGACAGTCTGGGTCTCTATCCTAACTATTACCGTTTTAATTCATTTTACAGTTTCAATCCTGGAGATAGCCTTTATCTGGGACCTAGAGATATTGGAGTAATTGGAATAGATACCGTTAACTATGTTAATTTCAACGACAATAACTCCAATGAGTATGCTGGCCTGTTTACGGATGGAGCGCAGGAGGTGATAATTGAAGAATTACCATCTGAACTGGGTACTATTGATCTAACCCGTTCTTTTGTTGTTTTTCCAGAAGAAATGGACACATTGAGTCTTGACAGGTGGTGGGATTTTACTTCAGAAGCTGAAAATATACCTGCACTTACAGATTTACATACAGCTGTTACCGTTCAGCATTTTCCCTATATCAGCACTCATGAAAGTGAAATCAATTTCTCAAGATGGCCAAAAGTTGATGTACTTGACATTCGGGCCAGTACAATGAGAATTTATGCCAATGACACCCTTGAAGTTGGGGAAATCATAAAGTCCGATGATCTGGAACTATTTATCTATTCTGAACTATCAGGAATTGAATCATACATTTACACTACCTCCGATTCATTAACTATTTCAAATGCTGAGATCATTGATAATCATGCTGTTGGATCTGCAGTTTATACCGCAAAAAATAGTGTCTTAATGGATAATACTGATGGATGGACATTGGATGGCGAACGTGATCCTTCAGAACCTCTGAATGTTCCATTTCCATATTTGGAATATGGAGATTCTACAACTATTGATGCAAAATGGGATTTGTTCTATGGGACCAATACAGTAGTTACTTTAAGAGAGCAGAGTGCTCCAAGAGAAACACCTCAAGATGATACTTTCTATAAGTCGGAATCAGATAATTCGTTAGCTGATTCGATTGGAAATACCTATATCTTCGATGTACAAAGAGACCTGGAATTTTCATTTGATGATCTGAAGCCATCTACAGCATATGTGCTTGAATTATTTTCTTATCATAGATCATCAGATAAAGTTACCTACAGTTCAGAAGGGGAGCAGTTTGATTTTATAACAACAGGTCCTGAAGATGCTTTCTTTTTTGAGGAAGGTGGTTCTGTTGAAGTAGATGAAACAACACTATACTCCCAATTTGGAATAGGGTTCCCAATATTAACGACTTTCGATTTTGGAACCATAACATTGAAACCCAATGAAACAGGTAAGAAGGTAGGCTTCAAGGTTCAATTTTTGGATGTAGAATCAGGAGGTCTGTTCCTTTATGATGGTGACAGCACGAATGACCCTCTGCTGGGCGAAATAAATCTGGAAGAACTCTACGAACAGGGACTCCCAAATTACGATTCAATATATATCCCGACTAATGAAGACGGTATTCTCACTATTCGCTACTCCTTGTATTCCGGAAGTGGTGAAAAAAGAAAAGGCGCAAAGTTCTATGCCACCACTCTAAGTGATGAATTGACTCCAGAGCCAGATACTTTGGATTTCCTTACTTCGGACAATGAAACTACTGAAAGTATAGACTTGCATTGGGAAATGGATTCAGATGCTTATGTGTTGATTTTGGCAGGAGAGACCGATTCACTTACCAGTTTGCCAGTTGATAGGATTAAATATGATGGCAACAGTATTTATGGAGTTGGTGAACAAATTGGCAATGATCATTTCGTGGTTTATAGCGGAAACGAAAATAATGTGACAGTTTCGGGCCTGGTTGAAGATACTAAGTATCATTTCTTTGGTTTCACTTACGCGACATCCGATTCAACTGATTTAAACTATAATGAATCCTACGTTGAAACTCAACACTTCACAGATCTAAATCCTCCGGAAGAATTGCCGGAATTAATTAGTGTTGTCAGACGTGAAACATCCTCTCAGATATACTTTGGGAAAGGATTTGAAGCCGATGGGTCAGTAGTAATATTAAAAGAAGGTACCGATCAAATTACTGCAGTTCCAGAAAATGATGTGTACTATGAAGCTGAATCTGATTGGATTGATAATACTATGGAACTATCGGATGGCTCTAAGGTTGTGTTTAACAATAGCTACAATTATCCTGATGTCAATGTAACTGGTTTATCAGTGAATACCACCTATCAATATGCTATTTATAACTATACCAGACAGAACGACAAATACAGATTCAACGATGTGGCTTTAACTGGAGAGTTTACAACCTTTAATACAGGTTATGAAGTGAATTCCTCAGACCTGGTATTGGTAGGTTGTTTAGGAGAGCCGTATACATTTACTTATGAAACAAGGGGACCCATTGTAGATCAGGAAAAGGATGCTATCATTTACTCTGATTATGATATTGCAACAGCCATTTATCTTGAGGTTTTGGAGGACGATGGAAGTGAAATGACAGTCTTAATTCCCTCTGATATAACGGAAGGGACCTACTCACTAAATGTACAACCAACTGAAGGTGACTTTATAAATTACCCTTCCGACATAGTTTTAGGGAGTCCAACCATTCCTGTTATCAGCCGAAATGGATATCAACTGGTAGCGACTAATGCTGAAAGCGGACTTTGGTATCGTAACGGTGAGTATGTGGAAATAATGGGAGATACCCTGGATATAACTATTGATGGCACATATTATGTTGAGCAGGAGTTTGGAAATTGCTTCAGTGTGTCAGAAAACTTTGTTGTTCTTCCTGAAGTAACTTTTGAATCTATAACTAATGGTACTGCCTGTAAATCTCCTGAAATAGAATTTACCACTTTCGGAGATGCCATAGTTGATGGAGACTATGTTTTATCCTTAGCTGGGGAAGATAGTGTTTATGATGAATCAATAATTATTGAGGACTTTACTTCAAGTGATGTGATTCTGAACATATCGCAAGAATTAGCATCTGGAACGTACTATGTTTATTTATCAGAAGCACCAATTCAGTTGGAGACCGAAGTGTTTATGCTAACAGTGGATGAAGTAACTGAACCGGAGATCACGGTAACTGATTTTGTACTGGAATCCAACTATGAAGCAGGTAATCAATGGTTTAAAGATGGTGAGGAAATAGTAGGTGCAACGGAAAAAATCTATGTTGTTGCAGAAGAAGGAGATTACCACCTTGGAGTTACTGTGGACGAATGTTTATTGGAAACTGAGTCTATATTCTTTGACATTACTGATACTAAAGATTCTTTCCAGAGTCACTTTAGTCTGCAACCAAACCCAACTAGAGATTTTGTGAATGTCAAATATCAAGGCCACTTAAACGAAAGAGTCAACATTCAATTAATGACCTTAGAAGGGAAAATACTAAATAGTTCAGAGGTAATCCTGGGTAATGATACGAATCATTCTATTTCATTGATTGATCAGCCGTCTGGTATGTATTTTATATTGGTAACAGGTGAAGGGTGGAATATTCGGGAAAGGTTGTTGAAAGATTGATTACGTGTGTTTATTTAATTCTTAACACACAACGGTATTATATCTATAAAATTGTTTTGATTTTGCCCATAAATACCCATTTCTAGGTATTGAAATTACTTCATCAAATCGCTTAATTCATTGATTCATAGTCAAAGAAATCACACAAGTCACCGCCAGGTGACAATTAAATGGTTGATGGGTTAAGCGAATTGATTTTTCAATTCGCTTTCTTTTTAAAACGCCTATACTTTGAGTGCTTAGATTTTGTTTGGTAACTCTCGGTTAGCTATCATTATACCTTCAATCAACAATCTTATGATTAAACTTCACCATCCTAAATCTATCGGACTACTTATCCTGATTACGTTATTAAGTACAGGAATCGGATTTTCCCAGGACAATGTTTTACTAAAAATAGTGGACATCCAATCTGGAGAACCTATTGAAAATGTAAAGGCTCGGGTAAAGGGATATCCCGAAGAGTACATTACAAATCGCCTTGGTTATCTTGAATTGAAGAATCTTCAACAAAGGAATGCTTCCCTGACTCTCTCACATGAGGCATATCTATCTGGAGAAATATCAATTTCTGAAAGTACTTCGAAGCTAGTGGTCAAGATGGAACGAAATTATCTGGACCTTGGAGAAATTATAGTTATTGAAAGCCCAGACTTACATTTAAGTCAGGTAAGATCACAAGGAAATATGAAATTGACCAGGTACTTAGCGGCATGGACTAAGCAGGAAGAAGCGATAAGTAATGCTATATTATCAACCGTTGGAGATATTATTATAGGTCAGAAGATCGAAGTATCCTTTAAGCTTGGTATGGAAGATCAAATCTCTCAATTGCAATTGACAGGAGTCGACCCCCAATATTCACAGAAATTTGAAGGTATGATGGAGAGGCTAGAGGAGCAATTAGTAAAATTAAACGACTCGTTGAATGTCGATTCATTTTTTAGGTTTGGGATTGGTTCAGAATTATTAACTCAGCCATGGATTGTTACAGATGAACCCCCTGTTCCTCCAGGTGGGCATAAATTTGACGAACTACTTCGTACAAGTATAAAATTTCCGGAAGAAGCGAAAAGGCAGAATTTTCAAGGCGTGGTAAAAGTCAGCTTTATCATTAATGAGGATGGTTCGTTATCAAACTTTGCTGTTCATGAACCCCGAGGTATGGGTTGTGATGAGGAAGCGATTAGAGCAATCAAATCCTTTGGAAATTGGAAGCCAGGAAAGATCCGAGGCGTTCCGGTGAAGGTAATTAAGCAATATCCAGTATATTTTGCTCAGCAATATATTCCAAGAGGTATGGGATTTCGGGGATATTTGAATTCTCTGACCAATTTCCCTCAACATGCTATTCAAAATGGAATTGAGGGAAGACTCTATTTATCATTTCACTATGATCAGAAGACAAAAAAGGTGTCTCAATTGAAAGTAATAAATGACCTAGGTTATGGGTGTGGTGAAGCAGCATTAAAGGCTTTTAAGGAAGCACCAAGGTCTTTGTTGGAAAAGGATTTGAATACATCCGGTACGTTTTTATGGCCATTTCAGTTTCTTATGTCTGGTTCGGACAGACTTGAAAGAGAAAAAGCCCTACCAGTGAAAGGAGCGCTTTTATTAGCAGACATATATGTAACAGGTCATTATATAACCTATGATAGTAAATTAGATAGCTATGTAGTGGAAGGGAATTTGAATACAATAGCGGAAACAATCGAAAGAAGTCCAAATGCCAATACATTAAACTTACAGCACAAAAAGCTGTTGGAGTTGGATGATCAGATTGTAAAATTGGAGAAGCTAACTGTTTTAAACCTTGAAGGAAACTATTTAAGTACACTACCTGAAGAACTATATGAGGTTGAAGGGCTTACGGAATTGTATCTAAATGATAATCGAATTGATTACCTGCCTGATGGTATTTCCAAATTAAAGGGGTTGCGAACACTTGGAATTGGTTACAATCAGCTTTCAGAACTCCCTGAAGAGATTTGGGAACTTACCCGGTTACAAATGCTTGATATTAGAGGTTTAAATATTAAGGAATTACCTTCTATGATTTCAAATCTGAAGAATCTAGAAGTGTTGGTTTTGGATGACAATCCAATCTCTGAGCTTCCAGACGAGCTTCTTAAACTAAAGCTACTTAAAGAAATTCACCTTGCAAGAACTTCCTTTCTCTCAAGCGAAATAGAACTTGTAAAGAAGAAGTTTAAAGACGTAACTATTGTGTTTTATTAAACTAATTATTTCGTGAGTAAACAATTATTCAGAGCCATCATTCTATTATTATTTTTTCAATTACCAATTGGTTGTACCTATGATGATTGTGGTAACCTCGAAGAGCGTTTCTTTGTGGTTTCGGCAATTGCAGCAGAGATAGAGAGGGGAGTTATCGAAATAAGAATTCATCAAACTGAATTAGCGCAGCAGAATAATTCTAAGTCAATATCCGGAAATGTTCTATTAGCCTGCTCACCTGAACCTGGTACTCCTAATCATAAGTTGACAGGAATAGCTATTGTAGGAGACGAGGATGTATTTATAGAAGGAACAAACTACACTGCGGGACAAGACCTCAGTAGTCTCTTCAATTTGTGGTCGCGTTGGGAATCAACAAAAATCACAACTCAGGAATATGTAAACTCTCAGGACGATAGCACTTGGTTATTCACCCGTCAGGGAGGCTTCTATCTGGAACTAAAGCAGAGCCCGGATTACTCGATTGATCAACATATTAAGGCATTTTTAAGTTTTGATGATGGCGCTGTAATTGAGTCGAATGCTATATGGTTTGAGATTGGTACAGATTAGCTGGGTTTAAGTGCTAAAACTAAAAGTTAAGGGATCTCAAACAAACCGAGACCCCTTGTATCAATTATTCATCTTTCAAATATCTAACAGGATTAGACCCTGCAGCTTTCAGAGATTGGTAACCTACAGTGAGGATAACTAGTCCTAACACTGCAATCAGGGTAATTCCAAAAGTAATCCACGAAAGCCCAATTCTGTAATGGAAGGATTCCAACCAATCATTGGTGAAATAGATTACAAAAGGTATTGATAACGCAAATGCTATGAATACCCATTTGGCAAAGTCCTTAATAATCAGTCTCAGTACTTCATTAATCTCAGCTCCAAGAACCTTCCTGATGCTGATTTCTTTTCTTCTCTTCTCAATAATGAAAAGGGTCAATCCGTAAAGCCCTAAGCATGCCACAATAATCGATAATACAGAAAATAATGAAACCATTCCTAGGTATCTGTTCTCCGCTTCATACATGTCTTTGATTTCATCATCCATAAATTGGAAACTGAAGTCTGCGGTAGAACCAAGGTCATTCCAAAGGGTCTCTATTTCACTGAGCTTAGTTTTGAGATCTGTCATGTCCATCTTCAGTGTGATGAAACGGTGGACCGGATTGGTTGCTCGTCTGTGGAAGACAATGATCGGGGCTATTTCCTGTTCAAGAGATTCGTAATTGAAGTCTTCAACCACTCCAACTACATTCACCGCAAAATCACCAAACATCAGGACATTGTCATTAGCAGGATCAAAATCAAAAGCCTCCATTGCTGCTTCATTGAGTACAGCAGAAGTTCTTTGGTCACCTTGGGAATCATCAAGGAAATTCTGTCCGTATTTGAATGGGATATTGAAAGTGCTGAAGAAATTGCCATCCACGAAAGTGTATCTCATTCTCATAGGGTCACCAGTCCAGCCTTCCGGTTCAACAAAAGTAAATGACCTGGCCCAGGAAGTAGGTATCGATCTACTTGCTGTGACCTCTTTGACATATGACAATTCCTTCAATTCATTCTTCAAACTATTCAATCGCACAAGCCCAGCTTCCTGATCAACAAAATCACTTCTTGATCCAATTACCGTGACAATTCCTTCGCTATTGAATCCCATACCTTTTGTCGACATATACTGGATTTGATTACGGATGAATATGGTAGTTGTAATCAGGAATAAAGCGATTGCAAATTGCAAAACAACTAAAGCATTTCGGAATGAAATAGATCCACCAAGTCCCATTTTATGACGGATTGCATCAATAGCCTTTATTGAAGATAAATAGAAAGCTGGATAGCTGCCACTCAAGAATCCCATGATCACTGTGAGTCCAATGACTCCTGATAACAATTCAAGCCACGAATACTGTTGTAATGTAAGTTCCAAATCAAAGAATGAGTTAAAGTAGGGGAGAGCTACCACAACCAGTGCTGCTCCCAATATTGCGGCGATGAATGATGAGACGAAAGCTTCAGTTATGAATTGGGAGCGAAGCTGACCTTTAAAAGCACCTAGCACCTTTCTAAGCCCTATTTCCTTTGTCCTTTGGGAAGCCTGAGCAGTTGAAAGGTTCATAAAATTGATTGTTGCAATGATCAAGATTCCAATTCCAATCATCAACAATGTTTTGGCATCCTGTTTCCTTCCCAGGAATGTATCGTAGTAATCATCAAGCGGGAGAAGTCTGAAAGTAGTATTATTTTTCACATCCGCATCCCAAATGCTTTCTATCAGATCGGGAAATGAAGCTTCCAACTCCTTAGCATGTTGCGGAGATTGAAGAAGCACATAAGTTTCCAAAAACGAGCTTCCCCATTCTGTGGCCAATTCTTCAAACGCTGGAATTGCCTGGGGTTGAATAATCATTTCCGGTCTCAGGGAAACATTGATATTGTAATCATCCAAAATAGCGCTTACCTGAAAGCGAAGAGTGGTATCTTCCTCAGGAATATATATTTCCATTGATTCCCCAATGGCATTATCAGTTCGAAAGTACTTTTCTGAAATTGCAGAACTAATTACAATAGAATTGACTGATTCGAATATTCTATTTTTATTTCCATACTTCAGTGGATAGGTAAAAATGTCAAAGAAGTCCTGATCGGTGTAGGTAATAGTTTCTTCCAGGTATCTATTATTCTGAATGACCATTGCCCCGGTCTCATAGAACCTTGCGGAACTTTTGACTTGGGTATAATCTGTTTTGAGTCGGTCTGCTAAAGGCACCCAGGTATCATATGTTGGTTGTACACCATTTGGAGTAATTCTCTCTTTATACATCAGGTATATGTTATCCTTGTTGACGTGCTGATTGTCGTGATTTAGGATGAAGAAAGAATATAAAGCTATCAGTAGAAAAGCGGCAGCTCCAAGCGAAAGTCCGAAGATGTTTATAAAAGAAACAGACTTCCTTTTCAGCATACTTCTAAACGCGATTTTGATGTAATTCCTGTAGATCATAGTATTCAACGAAAAATGGTGAATTGATTTCAGGTTTCCGGGTCTCAACGATTTCAAAGTTTCCCATAAGAACCACCTCTTAGCTTTTGGTACTGACTTAGTGTCCACACGCCAGTAATAAGCCTCATGAAGGTCTCCAATAATCTCATCAACATAATCCGTTCTGCACAAATAAGTTAGGATCTTATCAGGCCATTTTGGAGGTTGTGGAGAATCACTTTTTGAAACATTAAGATCAGAGTTTTCTGATATCATTAATTTTTGTTTAACTAATCTACGATATATCATTAGTTTTTGTTTAACTAATCATAAATAATATGATTAATTTTTGTTTAACTAATGATAAAGTTACTTCTGAAGTAGAATCTATAAATATGTTTTCAGGAAATCAAGGATTGTGAATGGGGAAGAGTTAAAATAAAAAAACACCAAGGTAGACATGGTGTTTTTTGCTTGGCTTTGTGGTAGATAGTTTCAGTTAAAGCGGAAGTTGGGGGTATTATTGCGTTTTTCTAGTTTTCAAGTTTTAATGTGTCGGTCGTGGTTACTTCTCCTACAACTACTGCGACATTTTCTTCAAACGCTGCAGTTAGTCCTGACTCTTCAGATGGAACTGCCGTTACCAGGTAATTACCAGCCTCTAAAGCGCGAATTAGGAATTCACCATTTTCATCAGTGTAAGTAGAGATGCTATCGTCATTCATTACAGCATATACTACCGTTTCTGTATTTGCAGGAGAAACAACACCGCCAATAGCACCAGTTTGGGCTTCCATTGCAACACGGATAACAGGTTTCAGATTGAATCTTCCTGAGTTTCCAGATTCCACAATGGATTTAGCAGCATCAAAATCGATCACTAATCTATAAGTTATTCCACCTACTAAATCAGTTTGGATATTTAGTTTTAAACCACTTTGTGACCCGGAAGGTACAGTAAGAGTTGTAGTGGAACCATCCACTGTAACCGTGTTCTCATCTCCAAGAATCAATCTGATTTGACCTAATCTTCCTTCTGACAATTCCATGTCACCCAAAAATGCCTCTTCACCATTTGTAAGGGTTAAAAGATCGTAGGTATTAGCTTCAAAGTTTTCAAGTGACCGCCAAACTCCTGCATCTGACGTGTCACTATCAACTTTGTATTGTACATCAATTATTTCAATATTAACCGATTCATATTCAGCCGGTGCATCTACCAGGATTACCTGTACACTGGCTGTTTCAGTATCATCACTACTACAGCTGAAAAAAAGAATACAAGATGTGATAATTACTAAACTAAATCTGTTAATTATTCGCATAACTTAGATAAACAATTGATTTAGTATTAAACAGATGACCATCTAAATTTCCTATCAATAAATGTTGAAATAATACAAAGGTTTTTAATTCGTAGCATTCCGCTGGTTAGGAATTGGCCAGAGATACCGCTAAATTTCTTGCAACTATCATTAATCAATTAATAGCATGAAATTAGGAGCTTTTTCAGTTAGTTTAAACGTAAAGGATTTATCAGCATCAAAGGCTTTTTATGAACATCTGGGGTTCAGTGTATTTGGAGGAGACTTGGAGCAGAATTACCTGATTATGAAAAATGGAGATGCCATTATAGGTCTGTTTCAGGGGATGTTTGAAAATAATATTTTGACCTTCAATCCCGGTTGGGACCAGAATGCTCAAAACGTGGAAGAATTTACGGATGTACGAGAAATTCAAAAGCATATTAAGAGCAAGGGAATATCAGTAGATCCGGAAGCAGATGAGTCTGGATCAGGCCCTGCTAGTATCATGATTACTGATCCGGATGGGAATACGATATTGATTGATCAGCATGTCTAAATTTTGGAATGGAATTTAAAGAGGTGTTAGCCTTTCAGTCTCCTATCAAAGTAAGCTGCATCAATTTCAACCTCCTTTACATATTTATCAAATTCCTTAAAATCAGGAAATAGCAGAAAGTTCTTCTCTCTCCATGATTGTACAGATGGCACAATTGCGCCCACAAATAATTTTGAGTCGATCAAATTCTGTGTCATTTGTGCTAAGTAGGAGGGGGCTGGATAATTGAACCAATCTTCTTTGAGGTCAGTAACTTCAATTCTAGCCATTGGTGCATCCTCAGCTATGTCAATAACCTTAAGAATACAGTCTTCTGGTAAGTATTGACCTGAGTTTGCTAAGACCTCAAGTTTTGCTAATGCAATATTTTCAGAACAATAGATTACCCATGTGCCTTTTTCGTGCCATCTTCCAGAAACATAAAGCGAACCGCGAGGAGGAAATACATCTTTGTATTTTGACTTCTCTATCCGATAAACCTGCATTAACCGTATACATTGTATTCTATCCTTGAAATAGCTTCATCTACTGCATGCCTGCCAGTTTCGGTTTTGAGCAGCTCGATAGGTTTTTGATCACCGAGATTAATCACTCTGGAATCCAGCCAATCGTCAAAGTCCTCTTTATTACCCCCAAATGCCTCTACACCCTTTTCGTAGATTTTTAAGATAGTTGCTAATCTGTCAGAGGTGGAAGGTTCTAATGTTTTCTGCTCCTTGGTTCTGTAAAAAGTAGATTTACTGATATTGAGAAGGTCGAGTAAAGTAGGAATAGTGAGACCTGTCAGGCCCGGTATCACAGTTAAAATTGATCCACTAATGGTAAGCTCTCCAACACCATCATATTCGATAAGACTTTTAAACTCACTCTTCATCTTCCTTGACTTTGCAATGGACTGAAAAGAGAATTTTTCTCTTGTTCTTTCAAACGAAAGGTCCCGGTAACTTTGGATATTTTTGAGTGGTTCCATTTGGGATTTAATTTTTCCTATATGACACTAAATATACAACGAATAGCTAAAACAAAGGGTTCAATCCAGTAGAAAAATTTAATGTTGAGAAGAGTCATTATTCTGGTAGTTAAAAAAGGTTAATAATATGCCAGTAATGTTAAAAAGCTCTAAATTGGGCCGGATTAATAAAAATACTTACAGAAATGTTCCACAGACTTATATTTTGCCTTGCGGTTTTACTTGTAACATCGGCTTCTGCTTTTTCTCAGAATCTGAAGATTGGTTATGCTAATTTGGAATTGGTATTGGCTTATATGCCAGAAACTCAAGCAATGAACCAGACAATAACAACATTTGAAAAGAAATTAGGTGAGACTCTCAGAATAAAAGAGCAGTATATGCAAACCAAATTTGGAGAGTATCAGGCTGCAATGGAAGCAAATTCCAATGATCCAAAGAGAGCTGAAATGGAAGCCGAGCTTAATAAACTTCAAACTGAGTTACAGGCATCCAACGGAAAGGCGCAAGAAGATTTAGCCAATAAACGACAAGAGTTACTTCAACCAATAATCAACAAAGTAGATAATGCGCTCTCAGCTATTCAAAAAGAGCAGGGTTATGACTACATTTTAAATACGGTAGATGGAAATGGTGTGTCCATTATCCTCAAAGGTCCGGATGAGCACGATTTGACTAAAGCGTTAATGACAAAACTGGGTATTCAACTTCCTGCCGGGCAATAGTCAACTTGAGTCTTCATTGTATTTGAGTATGAAGAATTAAGTTGAGAATTAGCATGAGCAGAGAAAATTCTATAGATTAAGTGTAGAATAAAACTCAGGTTATGTTAAGACCAATATTACTTTTGATTGTATTGTCATTTTCAGTTCATCAGGTAGATGCACAGAAGAAGATGAAGAAGGCGGCTAAAAAAGCAGCATCAGATATGTGTGATTGCTTTGGAGGCATTATGGACGAGTTAGACTTGCATCCTGAATTAATAAAAATGGTCTATGATATGGACCAATATGGTCAAGAGGAGGCTCAAAATAGACTTACTCAAACATTATTAACTGCAGATCAGGAATTAGTAGATAGGATTGTCGCGGATACTGAAAAGATGCAAAGTATCGGAGGAAGACTGGAGACTGATTGTAACTACATCAAAGAGAAATATACCAAATACGACAGTGATCCTGATTTTGAGAAGTATTTGATAGAAAGTATGTCAAAGCTAGAGTCCTGTAAGCTTGTGTATACCTTTATGAAAATCGGAACCAGCAAATAGTTTACAGGAAGTCTGAAATCATATGCTCAGGGTGTGTGGTTTCTAGAACATCAAATTCAAACCATTCTTGTAGTGGAATATCAAAGCCAACTCCATTGAGGTAGTTTTGAAGTGCCAGGTTTAACCCTTCGCTATACTTTTGATGTTCCGCTCCAGTAGGGTCTTCATGAGTTAAATCATTTTGTGCAAATCCAAGAAACTTAGGTCCGGTAATCTCAATATTGAATTCCTCAGGATTCTTACCAACCGGACTATGGGCCGTGGTAGTAAACAAGTGCCAGAATGCTGAATGGATGCATCCGTTTTCAAATAGCTGCCGAACTACTTCCAATGAATCTATTGTTTCTTGCTCAGTTTGAGTTGGGAACCCATACATAAGGTAAGCGTGCACCATAATATTGTTATCAGCAAATGCCTGGGTGACTCGAGCGACCTGACCTATATCTACGCCTTTCTTCATTTTGGCTAGTAACCTGTCGGAAGCTACTTCCAGGCCACCTGTAACAGCAATACATCCTGATCTGGCAAGCAATTCACATAACTCTGGAGTGAAGGTTTTTTCGAAACGAATATTTGTCCACCATGTAATGTAAACTCCTCGATCAATCAGCGTTTCAGCCAGGGCCTTCAACATTTTAGGAGGTGCAGCCTCATCAACAAAATGGAAACCAGTTACACCTGTCTCATCAATCAGTTTCTCAATTTTGTTTACCAGATCATCTGCTGTTGTATTTTGGTAATTACCAATGTAATCCAGAGTAACATCACAAAACGAACATTGCATCCAGTAGCATCCATGCGAAACGGTCAGTTTATTCCATCTTCCGTCACTCCATAGGCGATGCATAGGATTTTTTACATCTAAGAATGAGAGATAGCTATTTAATGGTAATCCTTGGTAACTGGGAGCGGGAAGTTTGCTGTGGTGAAATATAGTGTTGGGAGTCTTGTTTTGGTAAACCACCTCACCCAATTTACCTTTCATTAAAGTTCTTTCCAGATCCTCTACGGTGATTTTATTATCGATATATTCTATAATTCGAAGTAGGGGAGATTCACCATCATCCAATGATATGAAGTCTACATATTCAAATACCCTTGAATCTGACAATGACCTAAGCTCTGTATTACAGTACCCACCACCCATGGCTACTTTAATACCGGGATAATTAAATTTAATATGCTGACCACATCTAAGTGCAGCAAATAAATTACCAGGAAAAGGGACGGTGAAGCAAACAAGATCTGGTTTGTGAGTCTGTAACTTTCGATCTAATAAATCGAGGAGAATGTCTTCTATTGGATTCGGTTCATAACTTAGGTACTCATCAATTGTATCAAAGCTACTTGCCGATGATCCTATTTGCTCTGCATATTTGGTAAATGCGAAAAACTCATCAATATTTCCTCGTATGAAATCACCTAACTCTTCAATAAATATCGTTGCTCTATATTTAGCTCTATCCAGTATGCCAAGCTGCCCAAATGACCAATCGTCAAAATGCTCTTCCATATTATAGCGATGGGCTTTTGGTAGGTACTCTGGGTGATTGATAAGATGTGCTAAAGTAACCTCGTGGTTTTGAAGGTATTTAACAACTGTGTCAACCTTATCTGAATACGCTTTTCTTTGTTCCCAAATTTCCGGGAATACCAGATCATCAAGGTGACTTGCTTCCTCTAAAATTTGGTAAATAAAATTCTTGTTAAAAATGCTATTGAATAGTTCAATGCTTAGATCGCATTGAGATGTTGCAATCCCTTTGCTGTCCAAAAAACCTTTCAGATAAGCAGTAGCAGGATAAGGAGTATTTAACTGCGTGAAGGGAGGGGTTACTAATAGCACATTCGCCATCTTGCGAAGTTAGTAAAGATTAATGATTGCGATACGTACTTCTTAGGAAGACTATAGTTCCCTCAATAGGTCAATAATACCAGCGTTTTTCCCTTTTGGTCTAACCACCAGCAAAGGAATTTTTTCATTGATTTGAACAAGCTTTTCTGATTTGCTACCAATGAAAAGGGCAGTGGCTGCAGTTCTTCCTTTAGCACCAACTATCATGATATCCGCCTCTACATCAATTGCCGTCTTATAAACATCAATCATGATATTATCCTCTTCTTTCACAAGAGTATACATCTGTTCGATATCTGCATCAGCGAGTTTGATTTTCTTCACAAACTTCTTGAAATCATCACGGGCGTTGTTTTCCATAACCTTAGAAAATTCATCAAAGGACTTGCCAGAATAGTGATATCCTACAGGTACTTGATAAACATTCTGAGTAATGATTTTAGCGTCGGTAAAATTGGCAATATCAACAGCCTTCTCTAATGCCATTTGTGAATTGTCTGAAAAATCAATTGGTACCAATATTTTGTCAGACTGAATTTTAGCATCCTGAGGAACAATTAGCAATGAGCATGTAGCACGTCTCGCTAGTCTTGTATTGAGGATTCCACCGTCTTTTTTATTCTTTCTCCCTACTACAATTAAGTCAATTCCTTCCTTCTCCGCAAACAACAGCAGGTCTTTTAGAATATGACCTTTCTTAACGTTGATATGAGTTTTAGCAGTTTCAGGGATAAAGAATTCCTTTACTTTTTTTGCCATTTCCTCTTTGCGGTCTTTAAGAGCGTTTTCCAGGAGTTCCGGGAACTGCTTTTCCAATTGAGATGGCACTTCAAAGTCTTTAATGATATTAGTGAAGAAGACATCAGTTGAATCAGATCTTTCACAGATATACGAAGCTGCACTTATCAGCTTTTCATCCATCGAACTGTTGTCTAGAGCTACTAAAATCTTTTTGAACTTGTACATAATAGGGTACCCTTTAGTAATTAAGCTGCAAAGGTAACAGGGAAACTGTTAGACTTCTGAAATTATTCAATAATTTTCAACCTATTTCACTCACTGAAATTTGGCTAAGTAATCCACCAACATTTCAATTTGCTCTTTGCTGTGTGTTGGGAAATTCGCTATTCTAACATGGCTTTCTTTAAAAGGTCCATAACCAGAGCCAATAACCATTGATTTATCTAAACCATAATCGATCAAATCAGCAGGCTTTACGCCTTTTAATTCACCAACAGCAACAGTATGAGAGCGATATTTAGCATCCTGGATGAAAGGCTTAATCCAGCCAGCACTTTCCATAAATTGATACAATATTGTTGATTTATAGATCGTGTCATTCTGGATTTGCTTGAGTCCCCTTTGGATCATGTCTTCAGCCACTTTTCCAAGTAGATAGATATTCAGAACATTTGGTGTTTCAGGAGTTTGATTTTTCTCAGCATATTTCAGCAGTTGTGAAATTGTATGATAAGAACCAGTTATATGTCCTTTTTCCTCAAGTTTATTAGCCTTTTCAATACACCTTTCATTTAGAATCCACACACCTAATCCTGCCGGTAAACCAAAGCTCTTTTGAACAGAGAAGTATGCCATATCAATTTTATTGAAATCAATTGGCACTGCAGGAGTGCAACTAACGAGATCAGCAGCAAGCAAAGCATCGGGGTTAGCTTCTCTTATTTTATAAATTTCACTTTGAGGAAATCCAAACCCAATGCTGGTTTCATTTTGAGTAACAGCAATCAATTCCGGAGACCCAGGTATTTCCAATGAAAAAGGACTTCCAAATCCGTTATCCTCTATAGAAGCATTGATTTTGTAAGACTTAGCAATATCATAAAATCGCTTAGAAAAAGAGCCATTGACAAAGTGGTGAGAACTCTCTTCAACCAAATTCTGTACAGACCTTTCCCATATTTCAGTAGCGGAAGCTGTGAAAACTATTTTGAAGTTATCAGGCACGTTTAATAAGGTTTTCAAATTCTCAACAGTAGAAGCGAAAATGCTTTGAAACTGCTTACTTCTATGAGAAATTGAGGCAACATCTTCTTTCAGAGCATTCTTAATATGTTGCTCAACGGTGTAAAATAATTGCGCTGGTCCCGGAGTGAAAAATAGTTTTTTGCTCATGTCGTTTTGAATAGCAATCGTGGTTATCTAAATTTGTCTCGAAAATAGGGACAGCACCAACCAATTAAAAGAATCTAAGGGTTCTTTTACTCCCAAAAAAGCATTAAAGATATACCCACGGGTTATTGGATAGTTTTTAAACCTAACAATTTAATACTACCGAGTGAAGTCTGCTTTTAAAACAAGGCCTCATCCCGATGTATTTCGGGACCTCATACTGCTTGCAGTTTAGGTTAACAGTGGACTGTTGAGATTGCGTGATAGCTCAAATCCTTTTATTATAGGGGTTTAAATAACGCGACCCGTGGGTTTTTTATTTATTGAATTTCAGTCACATAGCGTAAAATTTTGCGTTAGTAGTTTTTTGCTATAAATTCAATTCAGATTAATTTTTTATCCAACCAAACTTCGTTAATGAAATTCGCCTCATTTCTTGTTCTTATGGTCACGTCCTACTGGACATTCGCACAATCAAATGTGCTATTCCATGACAAATTTGATGATAACTCAAATGAGTGGATCGTTAAAAGTGATGATAATTATGAATCCTACATAGAAGGTGGGGAATATTTCATGGAAACCAGACAAGGTGCTAGAAGTTTCACCAAGAGTATTTACCTGGATCCGGAAAAAGACTACTATATCGAATGCAGTATCAGATTAGTTTCTCAGGGACCTGATAACTACGGTTTTGGGTTAATATGGGCGTCCTCTGGAAGAAGGAAATACTACTTTGACGTATCAAAAATTGGATCCTATCTCATTTATGGATTCCCTAAAGGTGAGAAGACCTATTTTGCAAACTGGACAAGCTCAGAAATTGTCAACAAAACTGGGTCTAATGTTTTTGCAGTTCAGAAGAAAGGAAACACCTCAATATTCTATTTAAACGGCACTGAAATCCATCGGCAGGAAAATATGCAAATGATGGGTAAGTCAATTGGATTTACGCTAGGTAGCAATACGAAGATTGCAGTTGATTACCTCCTAGTGAAACATCCACCAACCAAAATCAACTTAGTCCCAGATGTTGTAAAAGGATATGTCAAAGAAAACCTTGGACCTAATGTGAATTCACAAGTAGACGAACTTCACCCTTTAGTGTCCCATGATGGAAAAACTCTTTACGTAACCAGAGATGAACATCCGGATAATTTTGGAGAGAAAAAGTTACAAGATATTTGGGTCTCTACATTACAGGAAGACAATACCTGGGGACCAGCTGTTCAAATGCCGCGTCCAGTGAATAGCGCCTGGCACAATAGTATCACTTCTGTTTCTCCTGATAATAATTCACTGTTTATGGATATGGATGAAGGAGATGAAATTGGAGACAAGCAAGGTTTATATGTTTCGCACAGATTAGCTGATGGCTGGAGTGAGCCCGAAGAAATCATGATCGATGATTATTATAATAACAATAGATATGAAAGCTATCACATTTCGGCGAACAGAAAAACCATGATAACATCACTGGAAAGAGATGATACTTACGGTGAAAAGGATTTATACGTATGCTTCCGGAAAAGCGATGGCTCCTGGACAGCTCCAAAGAACCTGGGGAGTGATGTCAATACTTTTGCTGAGGAGATGACTCCTTTTATGGCAGCTGATAACAAGACTTTGTACTTCGCCAGCTACGGTTATAAAGGTTATGGTAGCGCAGATGTTTATATATCCAGAAGATTGGACGAATCCTGGACCAAATGGAGTAAACCTCAAAATCTGGGACCTGAAATCAACAGTTCCGGTTGGGATGCATATTTCACTTTGTCTGCATATGGTGACTATGCCTATATGGTATCCTATGATGATGGGGGACAAGGAGGAGGAGATGCATTCAGAATAAAACTAGCTGAGTCTGCAAAACCTTATCCGGTAACCTGGATTCATGGCTATGTATATGATCAATTTAGTAACAAGCCAATGCGAGCTGAAATAAGATATGAAGTGTTGGGAAGACCAGATGATTCAGGTGTGGCCCTTTCGGATCCAGAAACGGGTTACTATCAAATAGTAGTACCATATGGTGATTCTTATGATTTACGTGCTAATGCCACTGGCCATGTATCGCTAAGTGAGCATATTGAAGTTTCTGAAAATGCCACTTCTGAAGATATTGAAAAGGATCTTTTCCTTGAACCAATAGTGGTGGGGAAAGTATTTAACCTGCAAAATGTTCTCTTTAAAAGAGGGTCTTCTGATTTAATTGAAAGTAGCTACCAGGAATTGGATAAGCTCGTAATCCTAATGATCGAAAACCCAACATTGGAAATCGAACTTGGTGGACATACTGATAACAGGGGAGATAGAAATGAATTGATGAAACTTTCAACGAGTAGGGTGGAGGCTGTAAAAGCTTATCTTGTAAGAAAAGGAATAGTTGAAAATAGAATAACCGGTAAAGGTTATGGCAGATCTAAACCAATTACCAAAAACCGAACAGAGGAAGAACGAAAACAAAACCGAAGGGTGGAATTTAAGGTGTTGAGCTTTTAATACTAATCTTTCTTCTCATCAGATTGATTATTAGAATTTCGTTTAAGAATGCGGAATCCTGGCAGTACCAACATAATGATCACAAACAAATACCAGTAGTCTTGCCAAAAATCAACTGCTACATTCATTGCATTTATTGATTAGTTCTTAAGTAATCTAATCAATACAAAAACAAAATCATCTGAGATAAATCAGTAATTATTGATCACAAAAAATGTTGAGAGCTGGAAGTTGGAAGCTCAAGGTTCTCGAGCTTCCTATGTCTTAAGCCTTTTATCTTTTAATCAATTGTAATAAAAGATAGATTAAATGCGTAGAGGCTAGTAAAGCACTCTAAATCTAATCGTCCCTTCAATTTTCTTAAGATCTGAAATTACTTCCTTGTTATAATCTTTATTGATATCTGTGATCACATAACCAATAGTCTCATTGGTCTTCAGGTATTGCCCAACAATGTTAAGTTGATGATCAGCTAATACATTGTTGATTTTTGCCAAGACCCCAGGTTCATTAAGGTGAATATGAATAAATCTGTGAGCGTTAACCAACATTGGTAATACCAGATTCGGGAAATTGACACTGTTGGCTGTAGAACCGGTATTGATATAGTTCATGATTTTGTTTGGAACAAAATCAGCAATGTTTTCCTGAGCCTCTAGAGTACTTCCACCTATATGAGGTGTAAGTATTGTGTTTTTCATTCCTCTCAATTCAGAAACGAACTCATCTTTGTTGCTTAATGGTTCTTCAGGAAATACATCAACAGCAGTTCCTCTAATCTTGCCGCTTTCAATATTCTCTTTTAATGCCTGGATATCCACAACGTGACCTCTACTTAAGTTGAGGAACACAACTCCATCCTTCATCTTGTCAAACTCTGCAGCACCAATCATGTTTTTATTAGTGCCACGGCCATCAACATGGAGTGTAATGATATCAGCTACTTCTAACAGTTCATCCAGTGAATCAAGTTTGGTAGCATTACCCAGAGCAAGTCTTTCCTCTATGTCATAATAATAGACGTCTATCCCCAAAGCTTCAGCAACAATAGATAGCTGAGCCCCGATATTTCCATATCCGATTATTCCAAGGCGCTTACCTCTTACTTCAAAACTACCAGTTGCCGACTTATCCCATTTACCAACATGCATAGAGCTCACCTTGTCTGGAAGGTTTCTCATTAGCAAAATAATCTCAGCAATTGCAAGTTCAACAACAGACCTGGTATTACTAAAAGGAGCATTGAAAACTGCAATTCCCCTTTTCTGACACTCTACAAGATCAATTTGGTTTGTTCCTATGCAGAAAGCACCTACTGCTAGTAGCCTCTTAGCATTTGCCAATACTTTTTTCGTGATCTGAGTTTTCGATCTAATACCAATAATGGAGACATCTTTAATTTTCTCTGCTAATTCATCTTCAGAGAGTCCAGCAGGATAGACTTCTACATCGTATCCTTCTTTGATCATTTTTTGCACACCATAGTCGTGTACATTTTCCAACAATAGAACCTTTATCCTGTTTTTTGGATAAGATAATGCTCTGTCTTCCATCTTGTTCTTAAATAATATTTCGTCAAAAGAAGGTGCAATATGGTCAGCTTTTTCCACAACGCTCTCTCTTTTGATGTTTTCTGTAAATAAATAGAATTCTTTAGCTAACCCAGCTGCTTTTACTTCATAATCATTGTAACCATCACCAATCACAAATACTTCTCCTTCCAATTCCAGGGACTCAATTTGTCTTGGCTTCCCTCCATTGCTCGATAGCAGATTCTCTTCATTGAAGCCTATTATATTGTCTTCATCATCATAGATAAAATCATTGGCGTAAACATTCTCAGGTTTAACACCATAATTCTCTACAATTGGTACTATGAAGTCTTTAAAGCCATTGGAAAGAATGAATATGTTGTTTCTATTCTTTGTAATGAATTCTTTATTCCTTTTGAAGGACTCAGAGACCTTGGTGCTTAATCTGTCAATTAGTTCGGGAAGGTCTTTTTTGTTTGCATGAAGTACATCAATCCTCCTTTTCAAGGACTCACGGAATGAGATTTTACCTTCCATTCCAAGGTCGGTAATTTCCTTAATCTCCTGAATGACAGCATCCTTATCACTCGACTTCTCCAACGAGATCTCTGCCAACACATCTAGTGCCTCAACTTGTGTGAAAGTACTGTCAAAATCAATTACAAAATTTTTGCTATTTTCCATTCGATTTAGTCCTAAATTCGGGGATTACTTAAATCATTGTAAAAATACGAGTCTGCCCAAATATGAGGGATATTATTGTAGGATTTTTTTGTTTTTTATTTGGAAATTTAGCGTTTTCGCAAAATTCTACTGAATTATTGAAAATTACGCAAATCAAAGATTCGATTTTTCTGATAAGTAATGAGTCAAACAGATTACCAATCACAGATCTCAAGGAATCCAAGATCGCTGTGCTTCATTTAGGTAATGATTCAACACAAACTTTCCAACAAAGAATAAAAGATTACAGCATTGCTGATCACTACTTCCTGAAACATGAAAATGATATTCAAAAGTTTCATAATAATGTGCTGAGCTATAATGTGGTAATTGTAGCTTACTATCAGGAGGGTGTATATCAATCATTATTAGAATATCTTAACGACTGGCAGGACCAAATGGCCATCATTCATGTGGTTATGCAAACCTCTGAGTTTTTTAACAACAACAATCAATTCGATCAATCCGAAACTGTAATTCATGTGAATGGTTCGTCCAGTCTACATCAGGACCTTGCAGCTCAGGCTGTATTTGGAGGTATAACTTTAAAAAGTAGAAAGCAGGAGGTGGTTGCCAAGAATAGATTGGGTTTTGTAATACCGGAGCAACTCGGGTTAAATAGTGATTCTCTTGAGATTAAAATTGATTCGGTGGTTTATGAGGGTTTGATGAAAAAAGCGTTTCCTGGTTGTCAAATTTTGGTAGCCAAGGATGGTAATGTGTTTTTTCACAAGACTTACGGTTATCATACATATGATAGTGTAAGAGAAGTACGGAAACAGAATATTTATGACCTAGCCTCAGTAACGAAGGTAACAGGAGCAACAGCTGGTATTATGAAGTTGCATGATGAAGGACTGTTTGATTTGGATGCTCCAGCAAAGACCTACTGGCCTCAGTTTAAATTATCTAATAAGTCTAACCTCACATTCAGATCCATTTTAGCACATAATGCAAGATTGAAATCATGGATTCCTTATTGGAAGTCCACTATTAGAAAGAATGGAAGTTACAAGTGGAATACCTTGTCCAATCAACAATCAGAAAGGTTTCCAATTCAGTTAACAGAGGATTTATATCTACATAAGAATTACAAAAAGAAGATCTATTGGAAAATCAGGAAATCGAATCTGAATAAGAAACCTGGTTACGTGTACTCTGGATTGTCGTTTTATCTATATCCTGAAATTATAGAAAGAATATCTGGGGTTGAATATGAGAGTTTTTTGAAATCCAGGTTCTATGAGCCACTTGGAGCCAACACGCTGACATTTAATGCCGGGAAACAATATTCACTTGAAGAAATCATTCCAACAGAAATTGATACATTCTTCAGGAAAACTCAATTACATGGTGTGGTTCATGACGAGGGTGCTGCAATGATGGATGGGATTTCTGGCAATGCTGGATTATTTGGGACAGCAATAGACCTTGCCAAAATGTGGCAGATGTTTCTCAACATGGGAGAATATGGAGGTAAGAGGTATTTGTCCAATCAGACGGTGAGAAAGTTCACAACATGCCAGTACTGTGAAGAAGGTAATAGGAGAGGACTTGGATTTGATAAGCCATTAATTGAATATCATCCTGATAAAAGTAGTGTAGCAGAAGGAACTAGTCCAGAAAGTTTTGGGCATAGTGGCTATACTGGAACATTTGTATGGGCAGATCCGGAGAATAATGTCTTGTTCATCTTCTTGTCAAACAGAGTCTATCCTTCCAGGGATAATAGATTGATTTATCAATTGAGCATTCGTCCAAGGATTCACAGTATTATCTATGACGAGCTAGAGAAAGCCTATCAGGAATAATTGAAAAAGCTCAAATCTGCTTGTAACAGCATTTTTCGGTTTTACCATTAAAAATTCCGGTTCACATAACATACTTAGTGTATTAATAGTTAAGTGTGTAATTTCAAATCAAGTTTTAATTATTAAACACACTCAGCTATGAAAAATTTATTGCAAACCCTAAAGTTCGGTATCATCTATACTTTTAAAACTACATTCCAGGGATGGAAGGTTGTTTACCAGGAAGCTCACGATGCTTGGGCAATTATTAAAGACAACAAAGTATATTGCTTAGATACCAAAGAAAGTTGTTACGAATACGTTTGTTTGGCATAATGAATTGCCGAATAATATCACTTACCAACAACTTACTTTTCCCTGATCAATCTTATTGCTAACCTAACCTTTTTACCCGGTTACCCAGTTTCCCGTTGAGGTATACCAGTCACTCCCTAATTTTTCCTGCTAGCAGGCAATAATTGCCTTTCAACAATGCTTCATGGCCTTTTTGAATAATTAGCCAAATTTTATTTGGTCAATTACCAATTGTTATATATGGTGAATTAACCATCCATAAAAAGTTCCGACAAGTCATTATTTAAAACGATTCTAAATAAGAATATTTCCCCTCGTTTGCACCCTGTAAACCATTGATTTGTAGTTGGTTAACTTTTTCCTTAATATTAACGTAAGGGCCGAACGAATTTCATGTCAAAAATCACCTTTGAAAAACAGTAACCCCATATTACATTTGTGCTGTTCTGATTCGGACGGAGATCGATAATGGATATAAAAACAACTTCAATGTTTAAAAGAGTCAATTTTACTCACCTTTCACTTCTTATATTTTTCTTCACTTTAACGGCATTAAACCCTTCAATCGCACAGGACGATGATGGTATTCCAACTGATCCAGCTGTGATCAGCGCCGGGGAGAAACTTTTCAATGGTAACTGTAAGACATGTCACCAGGTTCACAAGAAGGTAATTGGTCCAGCACTTAAAGATGTTTGGACAAGAGTTCCACAACCAGCAGTTCCCTGGATTACTGCTTTTGTTAAAAACTCATCAGCAGTAATTGCTAGTGGAGATGAGTACGCTGTTAATCTTTACGAAGAGTATAATAAGACTCAAATGACTGCATTTGGTTTTAAGGATGATGAAATCCTTTCAATCATTGCGTATGTCAAGGCTGAGAGTGCAAATGTTCCTGTTATCGAAGATGACAAGAAAGAAGAAGGAGGCACAAGTACTGCAAGTACTGAAGCAGGTGTAGACTCTGGATATCTAACAGCAATCCTTGTCATACTAATAGTAGTCCTTGTACTTATATTAATAGTATTAGGAATTATCGTAAACGTACTTACGAAATACTTAAAAGATAAAAAAGACTTAGAAGAGGATGACGCTGAGGTTGTAAACCAAACATTCGATCTAGGTAAGCTTGCTAAGAGCAATGGTGTTATTGGATTGGTAATTTTCCTTTTCGTAGCGATCATGATGAAAGCAGGTATTGATGGTTTGTTCACAGTTGGTGTTCAGCAAAACTATCAGCCAAGTCAGCCAATTGCATTCTCTCACAAGATCCACGCTGGTCAATATGAGATTGATTGTAACTATTGTCATACAGGAGTGAGAAAAGCAAAATCTGCTAATATCCCTTCTGCAAACATCTGTATGAACTGCCACACTGCAATCAAAACTGATTCTGAGCAAATTCAAAAAATATATGCGGCGATAGACTACAATCCTGAAACTCAGGAGTATGGTCCAAACACTAAACCAATCGAGTGGGTTAGAATACATAATCTTCCTGATCTGGCTTATTTCAACCACTCACAGCACGTGAAGGTTGGTGGTCTTGAGTGTGAAACTTGCCACGGTGAGATCAAGGAAATGGATGTTGTTTATCAATACGCTCCATTAACTATGGGATGGTGTATCAATTGCCATAGAGAAACTGAGGTCAACTCTAAAGGAAACGCTTACTATGATAATCTTGTAGAGATTCATGAGGCTAAGAGTAAAGACCCAATGACAGTAGAGGACATTGGAGGTTTAGAATGTTCTAAGTGTCACTATTAATATTATAATCGGATTTTCAAAATACATCAGTTAACGGACTGATTCTGAAGCAATAAACTAAATGAAAGAAACGAAGAAAGTATACTGGAAAGGGCTTGAGCAACTGACCAATAACGTTGAATTCGTTAAAAATGCCGATAAAGAATTTCCTGAATATTTACCCATCAATGAAAATGAAGAGGAGGGACCTAATAGAAGAGACTTCCTTAAAATGATGGGATTTGGGATCGCGGCGGTCTCACTTGCTGCCTGCGAGGCACCTGTTAGAAAAGCAATTCCTTATGTAAAGAAACCAGTAGATGTGGATCCTAGTGTTCCTAACTACTACGCTTCTACCTACTTTGTTGGAAACGACTACAATTCAGTAGTTGTTAAAACAAGAGAAGGTCGACCTATTAAAATTGATGGAAACAAATACTCTGAAGTAACCGGAGGAGGTTCATCAACTCAGGCGGAAGCATCAGTTCTTTCATTATACGATAAGCAAAGATATACTGATCCTCAAATCGCTGGTAAGAAGGCAACTTGGGAAGATGTAGATAGCCAGGTAGGTGCTGCTCTTGGTGCTGCTAGCAAAATCACAATTGTTAGTTACACTAATTTCAGTCCATCAACTAAGGCTGCAATCGCTGCTTTCACTGAGAGATACGGAAATGTAGATCACGTAATGTACGATCCAAATTCTTCTCATGGAGTATTAGAAGCTAACCTTGCTTCTTTCGGGAAAAGAACTTTAGCAACTTACGATTATTCTAAAGCAAAGACTATCGTAAGTGTTAATGCTGACTTCCTCGGAGCTTCATTAAATCATTCAATGAATAACAAGCAGTTTGCTCAGTCAAGAAAGCTTGGAGATAATAAGAAAGACATGTCAAGGTTATACACCTTTGAGTCTAACTTCTCTCTAACTGGAGCAAACTCTGATTATAGAACACCTATCAAACCTTCTCAGGAAGGTAAAACTGTAGTAGCGCTTTACAACTTAGTTGCTAAAGGGTTAGGTCAGGCAGGTCTTGGATCTACAAGTGAAGAGAAACTTCCTAACATACAGAAAGCTGCTAAAGACTTAGTTGCAGCTAAAGGTGCTTCAGTAGTAGTAGCCGGATCAAATGATGTAAATGTTCAAATCGTTGTTAATGGTTTGAATAGCTTACTTGGAAGTTACGGTACTACAATAGATCTTGATAAAGAGTCTTACCTAAGACAAGGTGATGACAAGAAAATGAGCCAATTCGTAGCTGACGCTAAGTCGGGAGCTGCTGGTGCGCTTGTATTCTTTAACTGTAACCCAGTTTATGATCACCCTAAAGGAGCTGAATTAGCTACTGCTATAGGAAAAGCTTCTATTTCAATTTCTACTTCTGATAGAATAGACGAAACATCAAAGGCTTGTAAAGTTGTTGCTCCAGATCATCACTATTTGGAGTCTTGGAATGATTTCCAACCTGTAAAAGGACACTACAGCTTATCACAGCCTACAATTCAAAATATTTTCAACACCAGACAAGCACAAGTAACATTCTTGACTTGGGCAGGTGCTGAAAACACTGACTATTACACATACATTCAGGATAATTGGAAAGCTCAGGGAATGGGAGAAGGTAACTTCCAAACATTCTTTGATAAGTGTTTATTAGAAGGTGTTTATAAAAACTTCACTGCCGGTGAGCAACCTGCTTTCACTGGTGATGTAAATGCTGCTGGTTCAGCTGTTGCATCTGCTAAGGCTGGTAGTGGTTTAGAGTTGTTAGTATATGAAAATGCAGCATTAAGTGCTGGTTTCCAGGCTAACAACCCTTGGTTACAAGAAATGCCAGACCCAATTACAAAAGCATGTTGGGAAAACTATGTAACTGTATCACCTAAACACTGGGATGAACTAGGTCTTAAGCTAGGTGACATGGATACTCAGTTGGCAGATGTTTCTGTTAATGGCGTAACAATGAAATTACCTGTATTGTCTCAACCAGGTCAAGCTGATGGTACTGTTGGTATCGCTCTTGGTTATGGTAGAACATCAGGCGGTAAAGTAGCAGACGGAGTTGGAGCTAATGTTTACCCTGTTCTTGCAACAAAGAGTGGTGTTAACTCACTGGCTGCAAGCGGAGTATCAATCACTTTAACTGGTGAGGCTTACAAAGTAGCACAAACACAAACTGCACAGACTTATTCTGGTAGAGAGTTTGTAGTTCAGGAAAGTGTTCTTAAGAACTATCAGGAAGATCCTTCTGCTGGAAGACATACTTTGCCAATAACAGACGCAAGCGGTAATAAGAACCACCCATATGCAATTACGCTTTGGAATGGTCACGAATACAATAACCACCATTGGGGTATGGCAATTGATCTTAACTCTTGTACGGGTTGTGGGTCATGTACTGTTGCTTGCCAGGTTGAGAACAACATTCCTGTAGTAGGAAAGACTGAAGTTCTTAACAGAAGAGAAATGAGTTGGTTAAGAATTGATAGATACTATAGCTATGATGCTGATCAAATCACTGATGAGACTGGTATCAAAGATGAGTTGAATATCAAAGAAACTGCTGCTGCTAACCCTGAGGTTGTATTCCAGCCAATGATGTGTCAGCAGTGTAACAACGCTCCTTGTGAGACTGTATGTCCGGTTGCTGCAACTACACACAGTTCAGAAGGACTTAACCAAATGACTTACAACAGATGTATTGGTACAAGATATTGTGCTAACAACTGTCCATATAAAGTAAGAAGATTCAACTGGTTTAAATACCACGATAATAAGCAGTTCGATAAGAACCTTGCAATGAACAATGACTTGGGTAAAATGGTATTGAACCCGGATGTTACTGTCAGAGCAAGAGGTGTTATGGAAAAATGTACATTCTGTGTACAAAGAATCCAGGCTGGAAAACTTGAAGCAAGAAAAGAGAGCAGAAGACCTGAAGATGGTGAGATCAATACTGCTTGTGCTTCTTCTTGTCCAAGTGAAGCGCTTGTATTTGGAGACATGAAAGATCCAAACAGTAGAATTTCTCAACTATTGAAAATAGAGAGAAAAGACAAGATGGCGATGGCTAAAGAGCCAAGAGCATTCCACGCATTGGAAGAATTGAGAGTTATGCCAAATGTTTGGTACTTAACTAAGATTAGAAATAAAGACGAATCTAAAAACGAGGCACACGCTTAATTAATAAATTATGATTGCAGAATCCGCAATTCGCGAACCTTTAGTTACCGGTGGGAAAACCGCCCACGACGTTACCAACGATATCGCTGGTAGGGTAGAAGATAAACCTGCACCATCATGGCTTTTAGCCATGGCTATTTCATTGGGCTGTCTGGCTGTTGGAGGCTATGCAGTTGCTATGACCCTTTGGGATGGAATAGGAATGTGGGGATTAAATAAAACTGTAGGATGGGCCTGGGATATCACCAACTTCGTATGGTGGGTAGGTATCGGTCACGCCGGAACTTTGATTTCAGCGATTCTCCTACTATTCAGACAAAGATGGAGAATGTCCATCAACAGGGCTGCTGAGGCGATGACTATCTTTGCTGTAATATGTGCGGCAATGTTCCCGGTACTTCACATGGGTAGACCATGGTTGGGATTCTACTGGGCGTTACCTCTGCCAAACACATTTGGATCCCTTTGGGTGAACTTTAACTCACCACTTCTTTGGGACGTGTTTGCAATCTCGACTTATTTCTCAGTTTCTCTTGTTTTCTGGTACATCGGACTTATTCCTGATTTCGCAACAATTAGAGACAGAGCAAAAAATAAGATTTCAGCAGCCGTTTACGGAGCATTAAGTTTCGGATGGGATGGAGCTGCTAAAACTTGGAGTAGATATGAAACAGTAGCGTTGGTACTTGCAGGACTTGCAACACCACTAGTACTTTCAGTACACACAATTGTATCATTTGACTTTGCTACTTCAGTAATACCAGGATGGCATACCACGATTTTCCCTCCATACTTTGTAGCAGGAGCGATTTTCTCTGGGTTTGCAATGGTATTAACTCTTCTTATTGTAACTAGAAAAGTTTATAAGTTAGAAGACTACATTACAATTCAGCACATTGAAATGATGAACATTGTAATCATCATTACTGGTTCAATTGTAGGTATTGCATATATAACTGAGTTCTTTATTGCAGCTTATTCAGGAGTTGAAGCTGAGCAGTATGCTTTCATCAACAGAGCATCTGGTCCTTACTGGTGGGCATACTGGTCAATGATGACTTGTAACGTGATTTCTCCTCAGTTATTCTGGTTCAAGAAAATTAGAACAAACATTGCATCCACATTTATTCTTTCGATTATTGTAAACATCGGAATGTGGTTTGAAAGATTTGTAATTATTGTTACTTCACTTCATAGAGACTTCTTACCATCAAGCTGGGCTATGTTCTACCCAACTAAGTATGACATGGGAGTTTATCTATTCACTTTCGGATTATTCTTTACTGCATTTTTCTTATTCGCCAAGTTCTTCCCAGTGATCAACATGGCTGAGGTTAAGAGTATTCTTAAAGCAACAGGTGAAGGTGCTGGTTCAAGTTCTCAAGTGGCTCAAGAAGCTGAAAAAATAGAAAATTAATATGGAAGGCGGAAAGAACTATATATTAGGAGTTTTTGACGATGAGGATGTACTTCTGAAAGGCATCAAGGACGTCAGGCAATCTGGAATTAAAATTCAGGAAGTGTATTCACCATTTCCAGTACACGGAATTGATGATGCGCTAGGATATAGAAGATCAAGACTTTCTATCGCTGCTTTCATATTTGGAATGTGCGGTACTTCACTGGCATTAATCATGCAAATTGGAATGCTGGGAGTTGATTGGCCAATGATCATTGGTGGTAAAGATCACGTAGCTCTACCTGACTTTATTCCTGTGACATTTGAGTTAACAGTACTATTAGCAGCATTTGGTATGGTAGGTACTTTCATGGTAATAAGTAATTTGAAACCATGGGGTAAGCCAAGAATATATGATTTAAGAATTACTGATGACAAGCACGTAATGGCAGTCGATATTGCAGCTAATGATGCAAGTGAAGACGACATTAAGAAAGCACTACAAAGTGCAGGTGCTGTTGAAGTGAATAACAAAGATTTTGAATAAGAGAACAACTCATAAAATGAAAAGAAACCTAACACGATTTTCAGGATTTGTTCTAGCAGTTTACATGCTTGCGGGATGTGCTGCAAAGGACGATTATCCTGGTTTGGAATATGCACCTCAGATGTATCATTCTACACCTTATGAGCCATTGTCTCAAATTCAAAACGAAGAAATTGGATCATGGTTAGATTCTAACCCTGAGGATGAGCACGGTGAGTTTTATAACTCTAACCCTTACAATGCTCACGGTATGACCATGAGAGAACCTGTTGCCAATACTGTAAGAAGAGGAGAAGATCTTCCTTACAGATATGCAAAAGATGATTTAGAACTAGCTGCTGCTGAATTAACTAGCCCGTTAGAAGATTCTAAATCAGTGGTTAAAGAAGGTAAAGCACTTTACGATAGATTCTGTGAGCACTGCCATGGTAAAACTGGTCAGGGTGACGGACTTGTAGGAGAAGTATTCTTAGGAGTTCCTGTTTATAACTCTGCTGCTCTTAAAGATGTATCTGAAGGTCATATCTTTCATGTTATCACAATGGGTAAAGGAAGAATGGGTGCACACGCATCTCAACTTAGTGTTGAGGAGAGATGGAAGGTTGTGAAATATGTTCAAACATTACAAAAGCAATAATTGATTCAGACAATGGTTGAAGAAAAATACGAATTTACGTCGGGAGCGAAGAAGAATTTAATGATCACATTTGTGGTTGGATTAGTTCTTACTGCTCTGGGATTTTTAATCCTGAATATGCTTGGCGGTGATCACGGACATGGAGCTGAAGCTGCAGCTGCACATGATGGTCATGGGTTTGCATGGTACAAGAGATTATTCAGTAACCTATGGATCAATAATGTATTCTTTGTAGGTCTAGCATTAATAGGAATTTTCTTTTTTGCAATTCAATATGCTGCTCAGGCTGGATGGTCTGCGGGTATTCTTAGAATTCCACTTTCATTTGGTAATTGGCTATTAATAGGAATGGGTTTAATGGTAGTAACTTTTATTGCTGCTTATCCTTCGCATTCTTTATTTCACTGGTTGGATTCATCTCTCTATGATCCTGCAAGTGAGAATTTCGATAAGATCATTGCTGGTAAATCTTGGTACTTAAATAAAGGATTTTACATAGGAAGATTCATTGTATTCTTTGGAGGATGGTGGTTATTCTTCGGTAAGTTGAAAAAACTAGCATTCAAAGAAGATTTAGAAGGAGGAACTGAGATTTGGAGAAAAATCAGATCTACAGCTGCATACTTCCTTGTATTCTTTGCAGTATCTTCTTCAATGTCTGCATGGGATTGGATCATGTCAATTGACACTCACTGGTTCAGTACAATGTTCGGATGGTATGTATTTGCAAGCTGGTGGGTATCTGGATTAGCATTGATCACATTCATAGTGATTATGTTAAAAGATAAAGGGTACTTGTCAGTTGTAAATTCAAACCACATCCATGACTTAGGAAAATTTGTTTTCGCTTTCAGTATTTTCTGGACATACATCTGGTTTTCGCAATTCTTATTAATCTACTACGCAGGTATTCCTGAAGAGACTATCTACTTCGTGGAGAGATGGAAAAACGATCATTATGCTCCAGTATTTTTTATTAATCTGATAGTTAACTTTTTCTTCCCTTTCTTAGTTCTAATGACGAGAGATGCGAAGAGACACACAAGAATATTAAAAGTAGTTTGTCCAGCGATAGTTTTCGGACATTGGTTAGACTTCTATTTAATGGTTACTCCAGGTACACTTCAGGAAAACGGAGGTTTTGGTTTAATCGAAGTAGGACTACTTGCAATGTATGCATCAGCATTCATTTATGTTGCATTAAGTAATTTGGCAAAAGCTCCATTGGTTGCGAAAAACCACCCAATGTTGAAAGAGAGTTTGCATCATCATATTTAATTAAAAGACTAATAAGTAAATAAATATGTTTAATCTAATAATAGTTGTAGCGATTGTTTTGATCCTGGCCATTGGATACACCATATTCAGGGTTACAACACTTGTTGGGATAGCGAAAGGTGATACTCAGAAGAGAGTTACTGGAGCCAATAAAGTTCAGGCTGCTTTATGTGTGGTCTTCCTCGTTGCGGGTTTATTTGGTTTCTTCTACTACTCTTTTGGAGGATTAGATGATTCATTTATCCAGCCAATTGCAAGTGAGCACGGTGTAGAGACAGATAAGTGGTTTTGGATTACAATGGGTGTAACATGTTTCGTGTTCATCCTTACTCAAATTTTACTTTTTGGTTTTTCATTTAAGTATCAATACAAAGAAGGTAATCAGGCTAAGTTTTATCCTCACAACGATAAACTTGAGATAGTATGGACAGCTATTCCAGCTGTAGTACTTGCAATTCTTGTTATCTCTGGATGGAAAATATGGGTAGATATCACTGGTCCGGCTCCTGAAGAGTCTGAAGTGATTGAAGTATATGGATACCAGTATGCATTTGCATTCAGATACCCTGGTGCAGATAAGCAACTTGGAGATTATGACTACAGAAAAATTGACCCTATCAATAACAACCAGGTTGGAATTGACTACTCTGATAAAGCTGCACTAGATGACTTTATGGGTAGAGAATTACACGTTCCAAAAGGAAAACCTGTTCACTTGAAGATTAGAGCAAGGGATGTAATTCACAGTGTGTACCAGCCAAACTTTAGACTTCAAATGAACGCTGTTCCTGGACTTCCAACTAGATTCTGGTTTGTTCCTACAAAGACTACAGCAGAGATGAGAGCTGAAACTGGTAATCCTGATTTCAACTACGAATTGGTATGTAATAAGATTTGTGGTAAAGCACACTTCTCGATGAAAGCAATCATCGTGGTAGATGAGCCAGAAGATTACGAAAAATGGTATAACGAACAGGAGGCTTTATTGAAGCAAAACCCTGGGTTGATGGCACAAGTGCCTGATAATTTGAGAGAGGTTGCCATTATTTCGGCAGATCTAGAAAACAATGATAGTAATCAAGGTGTTGCAAATTCCGAATCTGAGAATTCATCACTTTAAACTAAGATATTATGTCAGTTACCGATATTCAATTACAAGAAAATACAGCACATGACGATCACCACGATGATCACCATGAGCAAAGCTTCATAGAGAAGTACATATTTTCAACTGATCACAAGACTATCGCTAAGCAGTTCCTTATAACTGGTATCTTCTGGGCGATAATTGGTGGAGCATTTAGTGTAATCTTCAGATTACAGTTAGGTTTCCCTGATATGACTTTGGAGTGGTTGAAACCAATCTTAGGTAAGTGGATTGATGAAGGAGGAAAGTTAGATCAGGAATTCTATCTTGCTCTTGTAACAATGCACGGTACTATCATGGTATTCTTTGTACTAACAGCAGGTTTAAGTGGTACTTTCAGTAACTTCTTAATTCCATTGCAGATTGGTGCAAGAGATATGGCCTCTGGTTTCATGAATATGTTATCATACTGGTTCTTCTTTTTATCTAGTGTGATCATGTTTATTTCTTTGTTCCTTGAAACAGGTCCTGCAGCTGGTGGTTGGACAATTTATCCACCGCTTAGTGCATTACCTCAAGCTATTCAGGGATCAGCTGGAGGTATGACACTATGGTTAGTTTCAATGGTATTCTTTATCGCCTCAACATTATTAGGAGGTATTAACTATATAACTACTGTAATTAACATGAGAACTGAGGGGATGTCTTTCTCAAGACTACCTTTAACAATCTGGGCATTCTTTATTACTGCGGTAATTGGATTGTTATCATTCCCTGTTTTATTCTCAGCAGCATTATTATTAGTTTTTGATAGATCATTAGGAACAAGTTTCTACTTGTCTGAGATTTTTATTGGTGGAGAAGCTTTACCAAATATTGGTGGTAGCCCGATTCTTTACCAGCATTTATTCTGGTTCCTTGGTCACCCTGAAGTATACATCGTATTACTTCCTGCACTAGGTATTACATCAGAAATCATTTCGACTAACTCAAGAAAGCCAATTTTCGGATACAGAGCTATGATTGGTTCTATGTTGGCAATTGCTTTCTTATCATTCATAGTATGGGCACACCACATGTTCGTTTCAGGATTGAATCCTTTCTTAGGATCGATATTCATGTTCCTGACATTGATCATTGCGGTACCATCAGCAGTAAAAGCATTTAACTACATTACAACATTATGGAAAGGTAACATTGTGTTTACTCCAGCGATGTTGTTCTCAATAGGTTTGGTATCATTCTTTATTTCAGGTGGAGTAACAGGTATATTCCTTGGTAACTCAGCGCTTGACATCAACTTGCATGATACTTACTTTGTAGTTGCTCACTTCCACCTTGTAATGGGTAGTGCATCTTTCTTCGGACTTTTAGCGGGTGTTTATCACTGGTTCCCTAAAATGTTTGGAAGAATGATGGACGAGAAACTAGGTTACATCCACTTCTGGGTAACATTTGTTGGAGTTTACCTTGTGTTCTTCCCACTACATTACATTGGAATCGCTGGTTTCCCAAGAAGATACTATGCATTCACAAACTTTGATGCCTTCAGTGCATTTACAGACTTGAATACGTTTGTTAGTGTTGCGGCAATCTTAACATTTGGTGCTCAGTTTATCTTTATATTCAACTTCTTCTACAGTATGTTCAGAGGAAGAAAAGCGCCAGCTAACCCTTGGAGATCAAACACATTAGAGTGGACTACTCCAAGAAACCCTGGTCACGGAAACTGGCCTGGTGCTATTCCTAAAGTTTACAGATGGCCTTATGACTATAGTAAACCAGGAGCGGAAGAGGATTTCATCCCTCAGCATATTCCACTATCTCAAACACCAGAATCTAACCTAGAAGAAGAGAACGAATTAGCGAAGACTGAGGAGGTTAGAGAGGCAAGAAATGTCGAGGATAGTCACTAAGAAGTTTTTTAAGAGACTTAATATAATTACAATCATTGCCGTCTACTTGTTAATCCTTGTAGGCGGCATTGTTAGAAGTACCGGATCAGGAATGGGTTGCCCCGACTGGCCAAAGTGTTTTGGGAGTTATGTTCCTCCCACCTCAGTAGACCAGCTTCCTCCGGATTACAAAGAAATTTACTTGGCCAAACGTGTTGCCAAGAATGAAAGAGTAGCAAAAATGATTGCGGCTCTGGGTTTTGAAAGATTGGCTGATCAAATACAGAATGATCCTAATATATTCGTTGAACAGGATTTCAATGTGACTGAAACCTGGATTGAATATTTGAACAGGCTACTTGGAGTAGTTATAGGGTTATTGATATTTGCCGTTTTAGTAACTGCATTCATTTTAAGAAAACAATCCAAATCAATCTTATTTTATGCGTTACTGGCATTTGTGTTAGTCGCATTTCAGGGATGGTTAGGTTCAATTGTGGTTTCCACTAACCTGCTACCAGGAATGATAACTGCACATATGATATTGGCAATGATTCTTGTTTGTGTATTAATCTATCTGGCCTACAAGCTGGAAGAAGACCAAACGATTGAATCAAACTACTCTGATTGGAAAAAGTTGTCTCAATGGTTAATTGTGGCACTTGTTCTGTTTCTGATTCAAATTGGATTAGGAACACAGGTTAGAGAGGCAATTGATAAAGTTGCTTTAACAATCAGCAATCGATCAGAATGGATTGAAAGTATGGGGATATCGTTTTATATCCATCGTACTTACTCTTTATTGATATTGATGTTACATGTTTTTCTGGCTTATAAATTATTTAAGGTAGGAGAAACTGGAAGGATGAGACTTCTTACTTATTCACTTGTAGGGTTAATTGGTTTGGAGATCTTAACTGGAGCTGTGCTATCATACTTCGCTGTACCAGCAGTTTTACAACCGGTACATCTTATGTTAGCTACACTCATATTTGGAATTCAGTTTTATGCCTTATTGGTGACCAGAAAAATTAAAACGATACAAACTGTAAATGTCTAGTGTAAGGACTATAGAAATTGACGTAAGAACCAAGTTGTTAGCTTATTTTGAGCTAATGAAACCTCGCCTATCCTTTTTGGTGGTGTTTTCATCAACTTTCGGTTATGTGTTGGCTTCAAGTGGCTTTAGTTGGGTAAGTTTTATAGCACTTTCCATTGGTGGTTTTTTGGTGTCTGGAGCTTCGGTTGCTATAAACCAGATTAAGGAAAAGCATCTTGACGCCATCATGAAAAGGACAATGGATAGACCATTGCCAACAGGGAGAATATCAGATAATGAAGCTTATATAGCATCGATCATTTGGTTGATCGCAGGGCTGGTAATTCTTTATATTTTCACGAATCCTTTAACAGTAGTTTTATCATTGATCTCAATGGTACTATATGCTTACGTTTATACTCCATTAAAAAGAGTAGGCCCTGTAGCAGTTACTGTAGGAGCGGTTCCAGGAGCACTTCCTCCATTAATTGGTTGGGTAGCTGCAACGGGACAGATTTCAGTGGAAGCATTGATTATATTCGGTATCCAATTTGTTTGGCAGTTCCCACACTTCTGGGCGATTGCTTGGGTTGCTGATGAAGATTACAAGAAAGCTGGATTTAAACTTCTTCCAGGAGGTGGAAGTAAAAACCTAAATACAGCAATCAATATCATGGCTTATACGCTGTTTTTATTGCCATTAGGTTTATTCCCGACTTATTTGGGAGTAACAGGTATCAACTCAGCAGTAGTGGCTACTATTTGTGGAGCCTTGTTTTTAGGTCAGACATTGATGTTGATGAAAGATAATTCAAGGAAATCGGCATTAAGGATCATGTTTGGTTCGTTTTTGTATTTGCCGATAGTTCAGATTGCATATATGTTGGATAAAGTATGATGATGGAAGCACAGATGAACGCACCGATTGGAAAAGTAAGAGCAATGAATCCGAAGATTTTCGGGTTGTGGCTGTTTATTATTTCCATTACAATGATTTTTATCTCTCTTTCAAGTGCTTATATAGTGAAGCAGGCTGAGGGTAATTGGAGAATTTTTGAGTTTCCTGATTTATTTAAGGTGACTTCATTGATCATTGTTTTGAGTAGTGTATCAATGCATTGGTCATATATTGCAGCTAAACGTAATAACTTGTTGCAAATCAGACTTGGATTGGTTGTAACAGCGATTTTAGGTGCTGCCTTTATGATTGGGCAGTTTGTAGCCTGGAATGAGTTGGTCTCAATTGATGTGAATTTTTCAGGAGGAAATCCTGCGGAATCTTTTGTTTACGTATTTACTGGGCTTCACGTAGCGCACTTAGTAGGAGGAGTAATCTTTCTTGCAGTTATGTTGAAAGCTTCATTTAGTTATAAAGTTCATTCAAAAAGCCTAACTAAGATAGAGATGTGCACCACTTATTGGCATTTCTTGGGTGGACTTTGGTTGTATTTATACTTATTTTTGGTGCTGAACAATTAAACTTTACTAACCTAATATTATGGCAAGTACTGCAGTAGTTGTAGAAGATGACAAAAGGAATGTTTGGGGCGGTGGCGTAGAGCCAATGAAAGCTAGTTATGGAAAACTAATGATGTGGTTTTTCTTACTATCTGATGCTTTTACTTTTTCAGCTCTTTTGATCACCTACGGACTAATTAGATTCAAGAATCCAGCTTATGAGGGTTCTGTTGAAGATTTTACTTTTTCTCAAGAATGGTGGCCAATTCCTGAAAAGGTTTTTGAAGCATTCCCAGGTAGCCATGCACTAGGTATAGAAAGTGCACCTCTAGTATTTGTTGGTATCATGACATTTATTCTAATCTTGAGTAGTGTTACGATGGTACTTGGAGTAGAGGCAGGTCACAGAATGGACAAGAAAGCTGTTGAGAAGTGGATGCTTTGGACAATACTTGGTGGAATCACATTCTTAGGATGTCAGGCCTGGGAGTGGAGTCATTTCATTCATGGAACAGAAGGTGGTGGAAGATTACTAGATGGATCAATTTTCCATGGAGCTAATTTATCTACTAACCAATATGGTCCTCCAAACTTTGCAGCACTATTCTTCTTCATTACAGGTTTCCACGGATTCCACGTATTTAGTGGAGTTGTACTGAACTTCTTGATATTTTATCAAACAACAGTAGGAATTCTTGAAAGAAGAGGTCACTATGAAATGGTAGAGAAAGTTGGTCTTTACTGGCACTTTGTGGACCTTGTTTGGGTCTTTGTGTTCACATTCTTCTATTTGGTTTAATTTTTTAAAAGATATTTAAGATGGAACAAGAAACTCCAGAAATTCAGGTTCAGCCTGCAGATAAAGCTAAGATTTGGGGCATTTGGAAAGTAATGCTAATTCTAGCTGCAGTGACTACTGTGGAATTTATTATTGCTTTGGCTATTCCACTTTCAGTAATGCCACAACCAGTTAAGGTATATGTGTACATCGCTCTTACAATTGTGAAAGCATTCTATATTGTAGGTGAGTTCATGCACTTATCTCATGAGAGAAAATCATTGATTTGGTCTATTTTGTTACCAACATTATTTATCATCTTCATGCTTTTTATCTTCCTTTTCCAGGGAGCTAAGATCTACGAAGTGTTAATGGGATAGATTAATCAAACAAAATATAAATAAATCATGTTGGGAAACCAGCATGATTTTTTTTTGATATTTAATATGGCTTCCAAACTAAAAGTATTTATCCTGATTATAGTATTTGTAATACCAGTGCTTCTGTTTTTGTTTCTGAAGTTCTTTGGTTCAAATACTTTTGAAATTCCCGTCATCAGTGAAAGCATTGATTGTGTGGAGATTTCCAGCCTGAAAAAGAACAGTGAACCTATTTTGATCATCAATAATCAAACTGAGGGCTTATCTGATGCAAAAGAAGATAAGAATCAGATCAGAAGAGTGTTAGAGAGATTTGGTTCGGATGCAGGGATTACATTTGTAGTTAGTGCTAGTGATAGCTCAAAATATGATCTAGTAGATAAATATGATATTGGTTTCAGGAACGATCAGGTAATTAATGATTGTATGAAAACGTACGCTGGAGCTGGAAGTAAAATTCTATTAGTAGACAAACAAAATCAATTAAGAGGGACTTATACAGTAGAAAGAAGCGGTATTGATCGTTTGTTTATGGAGGTTGATATATTAAAGTTAGAGACGAAGGATATAGTAAGAAGATGACAACATTAGCAGCAGAAAATAAAGGGTATACAAGATTAATTATCGTACTCTCCGTAGCAATACCTCTGGCAGTGGCGGTATTGCTATTTGCACCACAGAAATTTTTGGAGTTTGGGAGTTGGGTTAAAAGTTTACCTACTTTAAATGCAGTTCTTAATTCTCTTACCACAGTACTTTTGATAGCTGCGGTTGTAGCAGTAAAGAAGGGTAATATAATGGTGCATAAATCACTTATGACTACTGCTTTTATATTGGGTAGCTTGTTTTTAGTCTCCTACGTACTTTACCATTCATCTGTACCGTCAGTTAAATTTGGTGATATTGATGGAAATGGAATATTGTCAGATCAGGAGCTTGCGGAAGTAGGTGGTACTAGAATGTTTTATTTGGGTGTTTTATTGAGTCACATAGGACTTTCAATAGTTGTAGTGCCATTTGTGTTATTTGCGTTCTACTATTCGTTAACCGAGAAAATTGAGAAGCACAGAAAGATAGTAAAGTTTACTTTTCCGATATGGTTGTATGTTTCTGTGACTGGGGTGCTTACTTATTTGTTAATTAGCCCGTATTATCAATAATATTTGCTGAGTCTGATGTAAATTTGCAGGACATGAAAAAGTATTTACTGACAGGTTTAATTCTTTTAATTTTTCAAGTTTCTTCCATTGCACAATGTGCTATGTGTAGAAGTACATTAGTCAGTAATGTCAGTAATGGTGATTCCACAAATTTTGCTGCAGGATTGAATACAGGTATTCTGTATCTATTTTTTACACCTTACATTTTGTTAGGTATTATAGGTTACCTGTGGTACAGAAACAGCAAACTAAATGTCCCAAAAGTCAGCATTAGAAGCCGCATTCAGGGGTAATTGTCCGAGGTGCAGGAACAGTAAAATGTTCAAAGCAAAGATGTATAATATCAAAAGGGTAAATGATATGTATACCAATTGCGAAAACTGTGGCCTAAGATTCGAGATAGAACCTGGATTCTTCTTTGGGGCAATGTTTGTTAGTTATGCATTCTCAGTGGGAGTTTTCCTTATGAATTTTGTTGTGCTTACAGTGTTTTTTAACAGTCCTGATATATGGGTTTACATTGTATCAGTTCTGATTACATCTCTTCTTTTATACCCGGTTATTTTCAGATATTCCAGAATAATTTTCCTATATCTATTTGGTGGCGTGAAATTTGATAGGAGTAAGTCTTAGAATTATTTCTTAATTTTCACGCAAATCAATTGAACTTGAAAGTATCCAATAAGAAAATCCTGATCGGGATCTTGATATTAATAGGTCTTGGAATCCTTTCCAGCTGGTTTCAGACATATTTGAAGAGCCATGATAGCTTTCTGGTAGAGGAGATAAGTGAAAGAGTTCAGAAGGAACTATCGGTAATCGATGATGACCTAAATCACTTTGTAGAGGATTATGCAACCAGCAGTTTATTATTTGATCATGCCACTACTTATAAATATCCGATTTACGTATTTGATAAAGGTTCTGTTAAATACTGGAGTGATCATCGGTTTATACCCGAATATGCTGATTTGACAAAAATTGATTCGATTGGTTATGTAGAGCTATCACATGGAAAGTTTATTGTATTAAAGAGGCATGTGCCGTATTCGAATCAACAACTTGAAATTTTTACTCTTCTTGACCTTTACAAGCAATATCCAATTGATAACAAATATCTGCACTCATCCTTCAACAAAAGAATTTTTCCAGGGGAGCAAACGGACCTTATTTTAAGTGCTGAGAAAGGAGAACACCCAATTAGTTTTAGAGGTAAATACTTATTCAATGTAGCCACTAAAGCCAATTATAACTTCGTTCCGGAGTTCATTAAATGGATTACCGTTATAAGTTACGCCATTGCAACTTTGCTTCTGATCTTGGTGGTAATTAAGCAGGGAAACAATCAAGTCAAGAAAGGGAATTTTGTTGTCGCTTTGTTTTTTGTGTTTGGCACAGTTCTGTTGCTTCGGGTTATTATGATTTGGTTGCAGTATCCATTTTCAATGGTAAACGCCTCCGTATTTAACCCAATAAATTTTACCTCTGGAGGGATAAACACATCTTTAGGAGACCTGGTGCTTAACCAAATTTCTATCCTGATAATAGTATTATTTGGATTGCATAGCCTGCGATATTCTTATGCATTTAAAAAGTGGTTAATCACAAGATCCAATGTTGTATGGTCAATAAGTTTGATAGCATACACCTTGCTATCTCTTGCATCAGGCAGGTACATCTATAAGAATCTGAGAGACATTTTGATAAACTCTCAAATCAATCTGGATATCACCTCTGATATTCATTTTGATGCGCTTCGGATTGTAGTGTTATTTTCGTTTTTGATTACAACACTAATCTTTTTTGCTTTTCAATATTTTAACCTAAAACTGCTGATTAAGACCTATAAGAGATCACCTCTTTTATTGGTTATAAATGCGGTTGTTGCATCAGCAATCTTCTATTTTATATTCCTCACGGACTATTTACTTTTCCTCGGATTGATTTTTGCTTTTTGGTTGGCATCAAGTCAGTTGAAGAACATCCTAAATCTTGGAAAGAGAAGATATTCCGCGTTTTTATACTTCTTTATGACCGCAAGTGTTGCATCTGTATTTGGCAGTTATGCGGTTTTTGAGCAGGTCAAAAAGGATACCGAGAATGAGAAACGGAAGTTTGCCAATAACCTCTTAATTGAAAGAGATATTCTTGGTGAGTATCTATTATCTCAGGTGTTGCCAAAGATCCAGGAAGATTCATATATCCAAACAAGAATGTATAGTGAACGTTTGGCTGAAAATACTATTGAGGATAAAATCAACCGAAGCTATTTAATCGATTACTTTGACAAGTATCAGGCTAAGGTTCATATTTTCGATCGAAATGGAGATCCTTTCTCTTTTAATGAATTGCAAATCACCATTGATTCAGCTCAATCAATAATTAGAGTCCCAAAGAATAAAACTGATTATGAAGACATTTTCTATGTAGACCAACCAGAACTTCAGGACAGGTATTTTGCTTATGTTGAAATGAAGAGCCTTGGTAATGTACTTGGAACAATATTGCTGGAACTCACTTTGAAGAACTATGTTTCCAGTTCGGTATATCCTGAATTGCTGGTTGAAAATAAATACTCTGGGGCCACCTCAAGCAAGTTTGATTATGCAATTTTTGAAAACAATGAAGAGGTATACCATGTAGGGAATTATAATTTTAGCAGAGATTTCAATAAAGAGTTTCTAAATGATCCAAAGTTATTTGACACGGGTATTACATGGAAAAGGAACCACCACTTGGGTGTGGAAGGAATGAAGGGAAGAACCATTGTAATTACTTCCAGAAAGTATCAGAACTCCAATGTACTCTCCAATTTTTCGTTCTTCTTTTTTGTCCAAATCATTGGTATCGCAATCATATTGGTCACTTCCAATATCTTTTTTGTCTACCCAAGACCAGAGCTAAACTTTTCAACCAAAATCAGTTTTTACCTAGGTACAGCATTTCTGATCCCTTTATTCATTGTGAGTATAGCAATTTTGAATTCACTCAGCAGAAGTTACCGAGAGGAAATCAATAGAAGTTATGAGAAGAGAGCTCGAAGAATTGAGGAACATGTCAATGAAGATGTTACTGCGTATTTCGATCATAAAATCAATAAAGAAGCATTATCATCCAGGCTATCTAATATCACTGTACTCGTTCAAAATGATGTCAATATTTATGACAAGAATGGAGCCTTAGTAGCATCAAGTCAGCCGAAGATATTTACCAGCGGACTGCTCTCAGAATGCATTAACCCAGAAGCGATTTTTGAAATAAAGGAGAATGGTAGAGAGCGAATGGTGTTGGATGAATCAATTGGAAGTTTGGGTTATAAATCCTTCTACATTGCCATTCAATCCAGAGAAACTAATGAGATGCTGGGGATATTAAGTATGCCATTTTTTGAATCGAAGAATCACCTGAAGAGACAGCAAATTGAGGTGGTTGATAACCTGATCAATATTTTCATTCTGATTCTAATTGTATCTCTGATTATCTCATACTTCGCGGTACGTATATTAACCGAACCGTTAAATCTTCTGACTGCCAAGATTAGAAAAACAAGTTTGAGTGATCTCAATCAGCCATTGGAATACCAGGCAAATGATGAGATTGGTCTTTTAGTAGAAGAATACAATCAAATGTTGAAAAAGCTGGAAGAAAGTAAAAGAGCTTTGGCCCAGACTGAGAAAGAGTCTGCCTGGAAGGAGATCGCTAAGCAAGTAGCGCATGAGATTAAGAATCCATTGACTCCAATGAAATTAACACTTCAGCAAATGCAACGAGTAATGGGCAAGGATGATAAGTCTCAGCGTACAGTAGAGAACCTATTACATCAAGTAGACACATTGAGTGATATTGCGACATCCTTTTCTACATTCGCTAAAATGCCTGTTCCTGAACATGATCCTTTTGATATCGCTAAGGAATTGAGGAATTCCATTATGTTATTCGAGAATGAGAATGGCAATATTGAATCAGACCTTGAAACAGGAGAATTCTTTGTGGATGGTGATGCAAAGCTTACTGGCAGGATATTTAATAATCTTTTGATAAATGCATTCCAATCAGTCCCTGAAGGTCGGGAGCCGATTCTAAAAGTAAGATTTGGAAGAAAGGGTAGGAATAAAGTGCTAATCTCAATTCAAGACAATGGAGCTGGGATTCCTGAAGAACTTCATAGTAAGATTTTTATTCCAAACTTCAGTACAAAGGACACGGGAAGTGGAATCGGTCTGGCAATCGCAAAAAGAGGGATAGAGCATGCGCAAGGAGATCTTTGGTTCGAAACCTCAGAGGATGGAACTACATTTTATATTGAGTTGCCGTTGGTTTAGTTAGCCCTTGATTCGCATCATCACTTTGTTGGCAAACACAAAATCATTTAACTCCTTAACTTCAGTGTCAAGAATTTGATCATTGCTACCTTCCCAAAGTTTATGTCCTTGATGTAGAAACATGATGTTGTCTCCAATTTCCATCACACTATTCATATCATGAGTTACAACAACAGTTGTGATTTTATACTCATCGGTAATTTCCTTGATCAGGTTGTCAATTTTAATGGCAGTCATTGGGTCTAGTCCAGAATTAGGCTCATCACAGAATAGATAGTTTGGATTATTTACTATTGCTCTGGCAATTCCAACTCTCTTTTTCATACCACCAGAGATTTCGGAAGGCATTTTCTTGTTGACATTCGCTAGTCCTACACGTTCAAGACAAAAATTGACTCTATCAAGTTTTTCATCTTTTGGAGTCTTAGTCAAAACATCCAGAGGGAACATCACATTTTCTTCAACGTTCTTACTGTCGAAAAGAGCATTTCCCTGAAAGAGCATTCCAATTTCTCTTCTAACTTCAGTCTTTACTTTATTATCGCCATAGGTGAAATCTCTACCATCATAGAGTACTTTACCTTCGTCCGGGTGCACCAGTCCTACAATACATTTCAGAAGCACACTTTTTCCCGTCCCACTTGAGCCGATAATTAAATTGGTCATTCCTTTTTTGAAGGTGCCATTTATCCCTTCCAGAACAACTTTACCATTGAAAGATTTATGAATATTCTGAACTTCTATCATCCCACAAGCAATTTAGCTAGAACATAATCCGCACATAATATAGCAATACAACTACTGGTTACAGCATTTGTAGATGCTTTACCAACTTCCAACGCACCACCTACAGTATAATACCCCTTAAAGGCCGATATAGAAGCTATAAGGAACGAGAATACCACTCCCTTAATGATGGCAAACGTCACATTGAATTCAATGAACTCATACCTCAAACCATATACGTAATCATAACCCGATACAACACCAGTAATCAGACTGATCAGATATCCACCATATATTGAAAGGAAACCCGCAAAGATTACCAATATTGGATACATGATCAATGACGCTACAATTTTTGGGAAAACGAGATAAGAAGATGAATTGATACCCATAACCTCCAGAGCGTCAATCTGCTCAGTAATTCTCATAGTGCCTAATTCACCGGCAATATTAGACCCAACCTTACCAGCCAATACAATAGAAATAATGGTAGGGGCTAATTCCAATATGGTCATATCACGAACCACCAAAGAAATGATATAGCTTGGTATTAATGGACTCACCAGGTTGTAAGCAGTTTGCAATGTGGTTACAGCTCCCATAAAGGTTGCAACAATAGCCACGATAAAGACAGAGTCGTACCCAATCTTAATACACTCCTCAAATATCAAGCTGATATAGGTGCGAAAACTCTCCCTTCTTACAAAGAGACTTTTTATGAAGATGAGGTATTTACCCAAACTGCGCATTCAGTGTTTCTTAATTTGTGCTGATTTGTCTTTTGGTTAACTTGCGGAAAATTAATAAATAGGAGGTAATCAACACGGTAGATTTTTTAAAATGTCAATTGTTGGGTTAAATTCATATAATAAACACCTAACGCTTACCTACTAATCATATTATAAACTAATCTAAACATGGCTTCCGATCAAAATAAACTGGCAGTAGTGTCTGGTGGCACAAAAGGAATTGGCAGAGCAATCATAGAAAAATTCATGGAGGAAGGGTTTGATATCATAACATGCTCCAGAAATGAAGAAGATCTTGGAACTATGAAAGCTGAGCTTCAGGAGAAGTACTCTGGTAAGGTATATATCAGCCAGGTTGATATGAGTGAGAAGGAAGAAGTAATTGATTTTATCGATTTTATTAAGCTTACTGGAAGATCTGTAGATGTATTAGTGAATAATGCTGGAGTATTTTTACCTGGTACCGTACACGAAGAGTCTGACGGATCACTTGAATTGATGATCAATACCAATCTTTATAGTGCTTACTATCTGTCAAGAGGTATCATTCCTGGGATGAAAGAGAGGAAGTCGGGGCATATTTTCAATATCTGTTCTATTGCAAGTATTAAGGCTTATGAAAACGGAGGCTCCTACGGGATATCCAAGTTTGCAATGTATGGAATGAGTAAGTCACTTAGAGAGGAGTTAAAGCCAGATAATATTAGAGTAACAGCAATTTTACCTGGGGCAACATACACCTCCAGTTGGGAAAGTGTAGATTTGCCGGAGCATAGATTTATGACCTCAGAGGATATTGCTGAGGCTGTTTTTATGTGTTACAATTTGAAGGGGAATACAGTGGTAGAGGATATGGTATTGAGACCTCAGTTAGGAGATATTTGAAATTAACCATCAAAAAAGGAACAAATCTGGATATCTAAGGTTTTAGAGAATAATATAAGCGCTTTTTATTAGTCATGATAAGTGAATTAAAAGATAAGAATACATACTGCAACAGCTTGACCAATTATTCGAGGAGAAAGACTCGTGTTGTTGATATTGGAGGAGTACCATTAGGAGGGGAAAACCCAATTCGTGTTCAAAGTATGACTACTGTTGATACAATGGATACTATGGGTTCTGTTGAACAAACCCTTCGAATGGTTGAATCAGGTTGTGAGTATGTGAGGATTACAGCTCCAAGTATTAAAGAAGCGCAAAATCTTGAGGAAATCAGAAAGGAGCTTAGAAACAGAGGATGCAACGTTCCCTTAGTTGCTGATATTCACTTTACTCCAAATGCTGCGGAACTTGCAGCGAAAATTGTGGAAAAGGTAAGAGTGAATCCGGGTAATTACGCTGACAAGAAGAAATTTGAAGTCATAGAATACACTGATGCCAGTTATGATGAGGAGCTGGAAAGGATAAGAGAGAAGTTTACACCATTAGTTGAGATCTGCAAGGAGAATGGTACTGCTATGAGAATTGGTACCAATCATGGTTCCCTTTCAGACAGAATTATGAGTAGATATGGAGATACTCCATTAGGAATGGTAGAATCCGCATTGGAATTTCTGAGAATCTGCGAAGATCTGGAATACTATGATATTGTGATCTCTATGAAATCATCCAATCCTCAGGTAATGGTTCAGGCTTACCGACTATTGGTTCAGAAACTGAATGAAGAGAACCTACAACAATATCCATTACACTTAGGAGTTACAGAGGCTGGAGAGGCAGAAGATGGAAGAATTAAATCAGCTCTTGGTATTGGAACGTTATTAGAGGATGGAATTGGAGATACGGTAAGAGTTTCCCTCACAGAGGCTCCTGAGGTGGAAGCTCCGGTTGGAAGAGTTTTGGTGGATAGATATAAGTCGAGAGAAAACCATGATTCTATTCAACCCATTGAAGATATTGTTCATGATCCCTTCAATTATAAAAGACGGGTAACTAAGGAAGTACAAAATATTGGTGGTTCCAATGTGCCAAGAGTAATTGCTGACTTTTCAAATTTCAATGTAAAAGAAGCGAAGGACCTTAAATCAGTTGGTCATTTCTACTTACCAGAACTTGATAAATGGAAAATGAATGACCAGGGATGTGACTTCATTTATAGCGGATCCACTCCAATTCCATTTATGTTGCCTAATGGACTAAAAGAGATTTTGGATTATAAGGTTTGGATGAATTCGGATGACAAGGTTAACAAACTTCCAATGTTTAGTTTATCTGATCTATCAGAGGATACCACAACTCATGATTCACTGAACTTCTTATTAGTCAATGATCAGGATGCTTTTGATTTACCTGAGCTAGATTCAGATAAATGGGTGTTTATCCTGGAAACTTCCAATGAGCATGCTATGCCTGCAATGAGAAGTGTATTCGTCCATTTGCGAAATTCCGATATTCCGGTAATAGTTAAGAGAAACTATGCTGGTTTAAATGAAGATGAGCTTATGATGTATTCTGCTACAGATATTGGTGGTTTATTGATTGACGGATTTGGCGATGGTGTAATGTTGAGTGAGAATACGTATTCTCCAGATCAAATTAAGCTTTGTAACCAAACCGCTTTCGGAATCCTTCAGGCAGCAAGAACAAGGATGACTAAAACAGAATACATTTCTTGCCCTTCTTGCGGTAGAACACTATTTGATCTTCAGGAAACCACCGCAATGATACGTAAAAGAACAGATCACTTGAAAGGTGTGAAGATTGGTATCATGGGTTGTATTGTAAATGGACCTGGTGAAATGGCTGATGCAGATTATGGTTACGTTGGATCAGGTAAGGGTAAGATTACATTATACAAGGGACAGGATGTAGTGAAGAGGGGAGTACCCTCTGAAAATGCTGTAGATGAATTAATTGAAATAATCAGAGAGGATGGCAATTGGTTAGAGCCTGAATCAGTAGAAATATAAAATGATGGAAGAGAAAGAAGAAGAGAAAAAAGACGTTGGGTATTACTTCAATTTTAAAGAGGTTTTAACCTATTACTTTAGAAAGAAAGACCCATCAAGACCAAGTAATACCAACCTGAAACTGATGCATGGAATTAATAAGATTTCAATCATTATGTTTCTTATCTGTTTGATTGTTATTATTACGAGAGTAATAGTAAGATCATTCTAAAGTGAATATAGAAGAATACCGAGAGCACTGCATTTCTAAAGCCGGAGTAACAGAGAGTTTTCCATTTGATAGCAACACATTAGTCTTTAAGGTGATGAATAAAATGTTTGCTCTGGCAAATGTCGATCAATTTGTAAGCATCAATCTAAAGTGCGATCCCGAATATGCTGTTGAGTTAAGAGAGCAATACGAGGGAATCATTCCGGGCTATCACATGAATAAGAAGCATTGGAATACTGTAAGTGTGAATGCGGATGTTTCTGATAAGATGATCTACCAATTTATTGACGATTCCTACAATCTAATAGCAGCGAGTTTACCAAAGAATGATAAACTTGCACTTGAAGAACTTAAAAAGCAATCATGAAATATCTGTTTAAAGCCATTGCATTTGTTGCTATTTTGATCAGCTTTGGAAGCGTCAATGCACAAACTACAAACAAAATGAACTCCGAAAAAATATCTTTTTTAGCGTTAGGTGATTCATATACAATAGGAGAGTCCGTAGAGGAAAGCGAAAGGTGGCCAATGCAGTTAGCTTCCCGGTTATCGGCGAAGGGAGTTACTTTGAATCCGGTTAAAATTATTGCCACTACAGGCTGGACAACAGATGAACTTCAAAGTGGAATTAACAAAGCTAAAATAGAAGGAAATACTTATGGTTTAGTCTCTCTTTTGATTGGGGTAAATAATCAATATAGAGGCTATCCAATTGATCAATATAAACAACAGTTTAAGCAGCTATTGGAACAAGCAATTTTGTTTGCCGGGGGGGATGTGAAGAAGGTGTTTGTAGTATCTATACCAGACTATGGAGTAACACCATTTGCTAAGGAAAAAGATCCGGCAAAAATTGCGAGGGAACTGGACGATTACAATGCAATTGCCTTGGAAATATCCAAAAGTATGGGAGTGGAGTTTTTTGATATAACTCCGGGTTCAAAACTAGCAGCTGAAGACCCGGAATTAGTAGCAGAAGACGGATTGCACCCATCTGGTAAAATGTACTCTAATTGGGTGGATTTGATTGAAGAGTGGACTTATGATACTCTGAAATAGTCGATTTTTTCAATAAATTCATCGAAGAGTTCAATCGTAACAAAATAATTGCATTTATTTTGAGTTCAAATCATAAATAATTCTAATTTAGAACAAAAAAGAGTGTAGGTACACCTTTCTAAATGCGACTGCTTAGAATCATCTTTTGTGTTATGCTGATGGCGATGGTAATCTCATCATGCCAAGACAAGGTTATATGCCCTGCCTTTCAGAGCACCTATATCCTTGATGATTCAGTGCGTCAAACCTACTTTTCATACCTCTGGAAACTAGACGAAGCTGAGCGTCAATCATATCTTGCTCAACAAGCCGCTAAAGACACTATTCCTGATGAAGTTTCTACTACTCCAAGAGCTGAGTATTTCGCTTATGTTGAGCCATATATTCCGCCGGTAGAACAGGTTAAAAAGAACAAATACGGTATCATCAGATACCAACCATATTTACTTAAGCAATTTAGAATGAGAACGGCTCCAATGGAGAACGTTCTGGGACTACCAAAAGAACCTGAAGTAATCGATGATCAGGGACAATTTGTAGCTTCTGATTTCACGCCTGGAGATTCTTTATCAGTTAGTACAGACTCACTTTCCCTTGCTGTAAATGACTCGGTTAACTACGCTGATACAATCGTTGTGGATGTGCCTCTGGCCGTTAGGGTAGAAGAAGATAAAGGACCTAAGTACTTGTATAAGTATGATCCTGAAAACAGAGTTTACAATATGGATCAGGTTTATTACAATAAGTACTTCGGAGAACAACTGGTTTATAAGCCACCAAAGAAATTGCCAGAGCAACCTCAGGATTCGCTGGCAGAAGAGAAGCAAGGTTTCTTCAAACGTTTATTCGGAGGAGGAAGAGCGAGCTTTGAAGCTGATAGTACTTACAATATAGATGCGTTGATTGAATCAACAGGTCAGCAAATCGAATCAGATTCTACTTCTGTGGAAGATGATGGTTTCGGTAATTTCCCTTCAAATGATCCAAACGTTCCAGAGGAGAATGAGGAAGAAGGCGAAGAAGGTGGAAACTAAAAAGCCAGACGATTTCTCATCTGGCTCAATATCCTATTTTTCATTTTGGCTTATACCACAATGTTCACTATTCGCTTAGGAACAATGATTACTTTCTTAGGAGTCTTTCCTTCAGTCCATTTTTGAACTACCTCAGAAGCTAGTACCTGCTTTTCAATATCTGCAGCTGGCATGTCTAAAGCAAAACTCATTTTAGTTCTCATCTTTCCATTGATGGAAATCGGATACTCATGAGAAGCTTCAACCACATACTCTGATTTGAATTCAGGATATTGTGCGTAACTGATACTTTCAGAGTGCCCAAGTTTGGTCCAAATCTCTTCGCAGATATGAGGTGCAAAAGGAGATAGAACTATTGTTAATGGCTCAAGAATTTCTCTCTTGTTACACTTCAATGTGATCAATTCATTCACAGTAATCATGAAATGACTTACCGAAGTATTCAATGAAAGATTATCAACATCTTCAGAGATTTTCTTAATTGCTTTATGAAGTATTTTCAATTCATTAGCACTTGCCTTATCATCAGAAATCTTAAACTCTTCAGAAGCGTGAAATAGATTCCAGAACTTTCTTAAGAACTTTGATACACCATCAATTCCATGAGTATTCCAAGGCTTGAATTGCTCTAGAGGTCCTAAGAACATTTCATACATTCTCAATGTATCAGCTCCGTATTTTTCTACAATGTCATCCGGGTTAACCACATTATGTAGTCTCTTCGACATCTTTTCAACCTCAGCCTCACATACAAATTGTCCGTCTTCTAAAATGAATTCGGCATCTGCTAAATCAGGTCTCCATTGTTTGAACTTCTCGATATCCAGAATGTCATTTTCAACAAGACTCACATCAACGTGAAGCTTATTGACTTCATAGTCCTTAGCCAGGTTTTTAGAAACAAACTTATTGGTGCCATTAATTCTGCTAACAATACTTGACCTTCCCTGGATCATTCCCTGGTTAATCAATTTCTTTGCATACTCTTTTACACCTACATGTCCCATATCATAAAGGAACTTGGTCCAGAATCTGGAATACAACAAGTGACCAGTAGCGTGCTCGGAACCTCCTAAATACAAGTCTACATCTTGCCAATATTTTAATGCTTCCTCACTTGCAAACTCCTTATCATTGTCTGCATCCATATATCTAAAGAAATACCAGCTGGAACCTGCCCAACCAGGCATTGTAGTCATCTCATATGGGTGCCCACCATCTGTACTCCAGTTTTCAGCTCTACCTAAAGGAGGTTCACCATCTTCTGTTGGTAAGAATTTATCAACTGAAGGTAACTCAAGCGGTAACTTATCATCTTCCAATAATCTCGGAATACCATCCTCAAAATAAACCGGGAACGGCTCACCCCAATATCTCTGACGACCAAAAATGGCATCTCTTATCTTGTAGTTGACTTTTGCAGTACCAATACCTTTCTCTTCTACAAACTCAATCGCTTTTAAAGTTGCATCCGCCGGAGAAAGTCCATCCAAAATGCCAGAATTCATCATGATTCCTTCTTTTGTTGGATCAGCCTGTTCTGAAACATCGGTTCCTTCAATAATTGGTCTAATATTAAGATCGAAGTGCTTGGCAAAATCAAAATCTCTTTGATCCCCCGAAGGAACAGCCATTACGGCACCTGTTCCATATCCAGCCAACACGTAATCAGCAATGTAAACCGGGATCTTCTCCTCATTAAATGGATTGATTGCATAAGAACCAGTGAACATACCAGACACAGTCTTTACATCACTCATTCTTTCTCTTTCAGATCTGTTTTTTGCTTTTGTAACATAAGCATCTACAGCTTCCTTCTGATCGGGAGTTGTCAACCATTCCACCATTTCACTCTCAGGAGCAACAACCATGAAGGTAACTCCATAGATAGTGTCAATTCTTGTGGTAAATACCTTAATAGTATTTTCAGTATTCTCAACCTGGAAAGAAACCTCAGCACCCAAAGACTTACCAATCCAGTTTCTTTGCATTTCTTTGATTGGTTCTGGCCAGTCTACTGTGTCCAGGTCATTTAGTAACCTCTCTGCATATGCAGTAATCCTCATTGACCACTGCGGCATCTTCTTTCTTTCTACCGGATGACCACCTCTCTCAGAGAATCCGTCTTTTACTTCATCGTTTGAAAGTACAGTTCCAAGTGCCGGGCACCAGTTCACAGTAGTTTCAGCTATATAGGTCAATCTATATTTTAATAGAATTTCTTCCTTATTCTTCTCATCAAAACCTTTCCACTCATCTGCTGTAAACGATGGTGTATCTTCGTCACAGGCTGCATTGATTTCACTATTACCATTTTTCTCAAATGCCTCAACCAACAAATCAATCTTTTCTGCTTTGTCAGAAGTATTGTTGTACCAGCTGTTATAAAGTTGTTTGAAGATCCACTGTGTCCATTTATAGAAAGATGGGTCACTGGTTCTTACTTCTTTATCCCAGTCGTAGGAGAAACCGATGTTCTCTAATTGTTCTTTATATCTGGTGATATTTTTCTCGGTGGTAACAGCAGGGTGTTGACCAGTTTGAATGGCATATTGTTCGGCAGGTAGACCAAATGCATCAAATCCCATTGGATGTAAAACATTAAATCCATTGAGTCTTTTAAACCTTGAAACTATATCGGTTGCTATATAACCTAGTGGGTGTCCCACATGTAGTCCTGCACCCGAAGGATAGGGAAACATGTCCAATGCATAGAACTTAGGTTTAGAGTGATCTACTTTGGCGCTGAAAGTTTTATTTTCCTTCCAAAATTTTTGCCACTTCTTCTCAATTTCCTGATGTTTATATTCAGCCATTATCGCAGATTTTTCAAATAAAGAGCCCAAAATTAGTGCTATCAATGGCAGAATAAAATATTTATGAAATAAAATTATAGAAGAATGGAAACCTCTTTAGAAACCGGATGTCTATAGAGAAAAAAAGGATCAAAACAATGACAAGAATACTATGTACTTTATTGGTGACTTTAGTGACATTCTCATTAATGGCACAATCGAATGAGAATGAAGGAGAGACTCCAGCTGATTCAGTGCAAACGGAACCAACTCTAGTCGAAAACGACACTACAAAAACTCAAACTCCTGTAGTGAAAGACACTACAAGAACCCCACAGGTCAAACCCGTTCCTCAGGATACGGCAAAAACTCCAACTCCAAAGCCTATTGTAAAAGACAATCCTCCAACTCCGCAAGATGGAGAAAATGAAGAGCCTAAAATCATATACTACCAAACTGTAAAAGGAGATAGAGATGATGACGATGACGATGATTATCGATATAGATATAGAAATGACAATGTCAAGGTCAGAAACAGAGGATCTCATCGTGATATCAAGACTCTTGCTGGTAATATGAGTCACAGCGGAGGATTTGGTGCAATATCTTTTAAGAGTACTGAGTTGAGAGATGAGGCAATTGTGTTTGCCGGATTAAGAGGTGGATGGATTGTAAACAGAACCTTAGGAATTGGTTTTGAAGCTTACGGCGCTATACCTACCGCAAAGTTCGATGATATCATTCCTGAAAGTGTCGTGACACTAGGAGGATATGGAGGTATGTTTCTTGAACTAATATTCTTCTCAAATCAGGTAATTCACGTGACATTCCCTGTTTCTGGTGGTGCTGGTTACCTTGGCTATTATGAAGATTGGGAAAATGCCAATAATAATTATTCCAATGACTTGATTGATGAAGATATATTCTGGTATGTAGAACCTGGAGTTGATTTGGAATTGAATGTGTCCAGAAATTTCAGATTAGCAGGTGGTGTAAGTAAGAGGTTTACGCAGGATATGGAATTAATCAACACCGAAGCAAAAGATTTTGAAACACTTAGTTATTTCCTTACTCTCAAAATAGGAAGTTTCTAATGTGCAATAAGATAGTGTGTATGAGATAATAGGTTGAGGGTCCCGTTTTTGTACGGGACTTTTCTTTTATGTACCTGTTTAGTGCCACTAAAATACGTTACCGCCCAATTAAGTAAATGCATTTATCTATTACTCTGGACTTTATTAGTTTCACGCCTTAACAACAAACAAAAATTCACAATAATATGAAAGTATTTGGTAGTCGAATTTTGGCGGTTGCTTTATTGGCATGTTTGATGACAGTGAGTACTGCTGAGGCTCAAAAGAAGAAAAAGAAAGGAAAGGATGCTGCTACTGAAGTCAAGAAAGACAAGAAGAAGGGGAAGTCAGTATCTGAAACAGTGAAGGACATGATGAAAACCGAAGGGTTGTTCACCTTCTACAGAGATTCTACTACTGGTTCTATGAAGATGGTCATTAACCAGGACCAAATCGATCAGGAGTTTATTCACTTCTACTATATAGAGAACGGAGCAACAGAAGCTTCTGCCTTCAAAGGACAGTTCAGAGGTTCGAGGATATTTAAGATTGAGAAGTACTTTGATAAGATTGAATTTGTAACTCAAAACACATCTTCTTACTTCGATCCTGAAAATGCACTTAGCAAATCAGCTGATGCTAACTTTTCTAGAGCGATTGTTTTCTCAGGCAAGATTGAAGCTGGGGATGAAAAGGAAGGAAAGTATCTGATTAATGCAGATGACCTATTCTTGAAAGAGACAGTAGGAATGGTGAAATTCCCATCATTCTCACAAAATCCAAGAGCATTCAAACTTGGAAGTCTTAGCAAGTCAAAAACAAAATACAGAGGAGTAAAGGGTTATCCTGAAAACTCAGATGTAGTTGTTGAATACGTTTACGAAAACGCATTACCTAAGAACTTCGGATCAAGAGCAGTTACAGACGCAAGAAACGTAAGTATAACTGTACAACATAGCTTAATTGAAGTTCCTCAAAATAACTTCCAGCCAAGATTTGATGATCCTAGAGTTGGATACTTTATGCAGCAGGTTAATGACATGACATCAACTGAAGCTGTTACATACAGAGATATCATTAACAGATGGGATTTACAAAAGAAAGATCCTTCTGCAGCAATCTCTGAACCTGTAGAGCCAATTACATGGTGGATTGAAAATACCACTCCAGAAGAATTCAGACCTACAATTGAGGCTGGTGTTTTAGAATGGAATAAGGCATTTGAAAAAGCAGGTTTCAAGAATGCGATGGTTGTTAAAGTACAGCCGGATGATGCTGAATGGGATGCTGGTGATATCAGATACAATGTATTAAGATGGACTTCTTCTCCAAATCCTCCGTTTGGTGGTTACGGTCCTAGTTTTGTGAATCCTAGAACTGGTCAAATCTTAGGTGCAGACATTATGTTGGAATTTGTATTCCATACTAATAGAGTAAAATACGACAAGCTATTTGCTTTCCATGAAGATCATGCATTTGATGCTGACGAGATCAACCCATTACTTCACAATGAATATTTCTGTTCATTTGGTGAGACAATGCAAATGAATAACCTGTTTGGTCAGGCTGCATTGAAATCATTTGGTGCTTCAGATCTTGAAATGGAAGGTATGAAGAAGGAAGCAATGATGCAGTTGATCATGCATGAGGTTGGACATACGTTAGGTCTTAATCACAACATGAAGTCAAGCCAGAACCTATCGGTAGATCAATTATATGATAAGTCATTTACACAAGGTATTTCTTTGACAGGCTCTATCATGGATTACGCAAACATCAATGTAACTCCAAACAGAGAAGACCAGGGACAATATTATTCTGTAACTGTAGGACCTTATGATATCTGGGCGATTGAGTTCGGTTATACACCGACTGATGAAGCTGGACTTAATAAAATACTAAGCAGATCAACAGATCCTCAGCTAATATTTGGAAATGATGCTGATGATATGAGATCTCCTGGTAAAGCAATTGACCCAAGAGTTAACGTAAGTGATCTTTCTAATGATCAAATCAGATACATGTCTGATAGAATCGAAATGGTGAACGATGTGATGGAGTCACTAAAAGGAAAGTATTTAACAGATGGTAATACTTACCAGGAATTCAGACAAGCATTCTACATGCTACACAGACAATATGCTAATGCGCTTAATGTAATGTCCAGATTCGTTGGTGGTGTTTATGTTGATAGATCAGTAGTAGGGCAGGAGGGAGCTTCTATGCCATATACTCCAGTTTCATACAGAGATCAGAAGAGAGCGATGAATGCATTGGCCAAATATGCTTTTGCTCCGAATGCTTATGATGTTCCAGATGGACTCTTTAACTATATGGCGGTTCAAAGAAGAGGTTTTAACTTCTTCGGCAACAACGAAGATCCAAAACTTCATGATAGAGTGTTATCATCTCAGAAGTCTGTATTGAATCACATTCTTCATTATACTACTCTTCAAAGAATTTCTGATTCGGAATTGTATGGTAATGAATATAGCTTATCAGAATATATGGTTGATTTGAATGACGCCATCTTCAAAGCTGATACATATACTGCTGTGAATACTTACAGGCAAAATTTACAAGTTGAGTATACTAACAGGTTGATTGCTATTATTGGATCTGACAATCAAACTACATTGGCAAAATCAATGGCACTTTACAATTTGAACAATATTAAAAAGATTGCAAATACCTCTTCAAGGGATATTTCGACTAAAGCGCACAGACAACATTTAGCCTTGCTAATCGACAATGCATTAGAAAAGTAAAGTAATTGTTTATAAAAATGGTAGAAAGAGCCCTCCTTGAGGGCTCTTTTTTTTGTATAAGCCATTAAAATTCCGAAAAAATGCTAACTTAATAGAGGACAATTTGTAGCCGAATACTTTGATTTCATAGTTCGTGAAAAACGGTTTGTCGAAAACGGAAATCCAAACAAGTATATTCTCGGTTAAATACTACAACTTTACATTAAGAATAAGACGAAAAGATGCTCACTGAACTACAAGAACGTAAACTCATTCACTACTTTGATATTCTCGATCACAACGGGAATGGCTCAATTGAGGAGGATGATTTTGCCGGAGTGGGAGAAAATTTATGTGTGCTTTGGGATATCTTGCCTGGAACAAAAGAATACAAGAAAATTATCTCAAGTGTCACCCAACAATGGACAGGTTTGTTAGCCAGTATCGGCAATAATAATCTGGAGAGTGCAACCAAAGACGAGTGGTTGGATTTCGCAGACAGGTACATTGTAAATGGAGAGAAAAAAGACTATGACGTTTATGTAAAGAACGTCGTGGAAGGAATCTTCGGAATGTTTGATCAGAATGGCGATAACGTGATTAGCTTCAAGGAATACATTGATCTATTCATGGCATTCAGGATTGAAATCCGACATTCAGCAAAGTCTTTTGTAAACATGGATGTTAACAATGATGGATTCATCAGCAAGCAGGAGCTTGAGTTAGCTGTGGAAGAGTTTTACAGAAGCAACGATCCAGACGCCAAAGGAAATTGGTTGTTTGGAGACTGGGAAAGAGTAATGAGCGTGTAAACGCTATAAAGATATAGTTTAAGTAAGGTTGATTTGGTTGATAAAAGGTGCAGGATTTTCCCGCACCTTTTTCATTTTATGCATTCGCAAGAATTTCCAGTTGATCTTCAGGAATTTCTTCGTTACTATCAATTATTTGCATCGGAATGTGCTCATATGTACCATGTTCCACATATGCATCCCAGACGTAATTAATGTACCAATCAGGTTCTTCACCCCATCTTGTTTCTCTTTTACGTCTATCAAGAAATATATCTCTCTTTATTCTCAGGAACAGCTTTCTTTCAAAGAGTTTGTTCAACTCCTCATCGGAAAAAATTAAATGCCCTTCCGCGATTATGATATCATATCGACTTTTTGCAAGATTGATGGTATCGCAAAGAGATTTAAAATCAATTCCATCCGGATGTTCCCAGTCAATGCGATCTTTTATAGTTGGTATCTCTTCTTTGGCTTTAACATAGTCGTCTAAAGGAAATATGTCCACAGTTTTACCTTCGCTTTCATATTTGGCCTTTAACCGATTGGCTAGTTTCGTTTTACCAGCTCTACTTACGCCACCGATACCAATGATCATATAATTATTTTTTGAATCTATCAGCTAACACCAAATCTTTAGTACCGTGAGTATACGAATAAAACCCTTCGCCGGTCTTAACTCCTTTATATCCTGCTGTTACCATGTTAACAAGAAGAGGACATGGAGCATACTTTTGATTTCCAAAACCTTCGTAAAGTACATTTAGAATTGAAAGGCATACATCAAGTCCAATGAAATCAGCTAATTGTAAAGGTCCCATTGGGTGAGCCATACCTAATTTCATTACTGTATCAATTTCTTCAACACCAGCAACGCCTTCATACAAAGTATAAATTGCTTCGTTGATCATTGGCATTAGGATTCTGTTTGCCACAAAACCTGGGTAATCATTCACTTCAACAGGAACTTTACCAAGATTCTTGGACATCTCCATTACTGTCTTGGTAGTCTCATCGCTCGTAGCATATCCTCTGATTACCTCAACCAATTTCATAACTGGCACTGGATTCATGAAGTGCATACCTATTACAAGATCAGGTCTTTTCGTAACAGCTGCAATCTTGGTGATACTGATGGAAGAAGTATTCGTAGCAAGAATCGCGTTATCTCTACTGTTCTCATCTATCTCTCTAAATATTGAAAGCTTTAAATCGATGTTTTCTGTTGCCGCTTCAACTACCAAATCAGCTTCTTTAACTCCAGACGGAATATCGGTAAAAGTGGTGATGTTGTTTAATGTTGATTTTTTATCGTCTTCAGAAATTAATTCTTTCTTGATTTGTCTGTCGAGATTTTTTTCGATCGTAGCTAATGCCTTGTTAAGTGCATCTTGTGAAATATCGACTAAAGCTACTTTGTGGCCATTTTGGGCAAATACGTGAGCGATACCATTACCCATGGTTCCCGAACCAATAACAGAAATGTTTTGCATATACTAAGTAAATCTTAATTTGGGTTATTGCCGGCAAATTTATAGAAAGACAGGGTATTAAGAGAGGGTTGTTGATGGAAATTGATCAGGTGCTTGAAAAGTAGCTTGTGGGAGAGGGGTTGTTGCGGGTGAGTTAGTTATTGGTTGTCGGTAATCAGTTGTCAGTTTTTAATGAACCGACAACTGATAACTGACAACTGACATCACTTTCTAATCTTATAAATCTTATAACTATTAGCTCCAACTCTTGCTTTCAAACCATCCTGATCATAGTTCGATAGTTGCTCTTTTGTTAGCTCTACTTTTTCATTCCAATTGTAGAATTCTTCAATAACATAAGGCGCTTCTCCTAATTTTGCAGAGTCTACAGCGTGTTGAGGGATTTTGACATGGGCTAATTCCTCTTCTTGACCAAAGTTCAAAACAAATAGAAGGACTTCATCTTCCGAATGTCTTAAGTAAGAGTAGATTCTATTGGAATATCCAGTGAAATCATTGTTTCTATTATAGTAATGTAGATCAAAGAACCCACCTTCTTTAATGGCGCTGGATTGATTACATAAGTTTAATAATTCACTGTAGAAGCCTCTAAGTCTTTTTTGGTCATCAGATAATGCTCCTCCGTCAAATGCTCCTCCATTAACCCACTTTTGATGCTCTGGGACACCCCAATAATCAAATATGGTGGTTCTTCCATCATCACCTCCAAAGCCTTCAGGGCCCTTTCCTGGCTCTCCAACTTCTTGTCCGTAATAAACCATAACAGGACCTACATTCATAGTAGCACTAAGAACCATTGCTGGGATCGCTTTCCATGGGTCACCAGCAAATTCAGGACATGCAATTCTTTGTTCATCATGATTTTCCAGGAAAGTCAGCATGTTGCCGGCAATTCCTTCTTGTCTTTGCCAAATGGCGGTAATATCATCAGTAGATGCTTTGTACTGGATAATATGTTTCAATGTATCGTAAAGCTCTACTTTGTCATATAAATAGTCGAAACCACCGATTTGGATGTAGTTTCTGTATTCAGCAGGATTGTATATTTCAGCAACAAAAATTACATCCGGATAAGCATCTTTTACTTTTCCTATTGCGTAATTCCAGAATTCCACCGGAACCATTTCAGCCATGTCACATCTGAATCCATCTACATCTTGTGATGCCCAATAGAGAAGAATATTTGTCATCTTCTTCCATGTATCCGGTATTGGGTTGAAGTATTTGGTTCTGTTGTCTTGGTAATCTACTCCATAGTTGAGTTTAATGGTTTCAAACCAATCGTAGACGCTTGGATTTTCTCGGAATACGTCATTTCCAGTGGCTTTAGCGGGAGATTCATCAAACTTTCCATCTTTAGTCGGGAATTCATTATCTCCTAAGGAATTGTATCCTTCTGGTACCTGAAAGCTTGTTCCTGGTAGATAATAGAAGTTGTTGTTAACATCGAAAGCCAAAGAATTATCATCATCAGCGCCAAGGTCAACAACACCTTCTGGTTTAGCATCTGACGAGTAGTAACGCGCTACGTGATTTGGGATGAAATCAATTAATACTTTCATCCCTTTGTTGTGAGTTCTCTCGACAAGATTGAGAAACTCCTTCTTCCTGTTTGGAACATCGTTTGCAAGATCCGGATTAACATCGTAGTAATCTTTGATGGCATATGGAGAGCCAGCTCTTCCTTTTACCACGTCTGCATCATCAAGGGGAATACCATGTGCTGTATAATCAGTCAAAACTGCATGTTCCAAAATACCGGTGTACCAAACATGAGTAAAACCCATCTTTTTGATTTCATCAAGAGCAGTTTCGTTGATATCATCAAATTTACTAACACCGTTTTCTTCCAATGTCCCCCATACCACGTTGTTTGTGTTGGTATTAGCGAATAACCTTGTCATCATTTGATAGATAACCGGTTTTGTTACTTTGCTTTCAATTTTCTCCTCAGTTTTCATTGTTTGATTTTGTGTGCACGAAAGTGCCAAGACCAGGGCCAGGGATATGGCCAATAAACTTTTCTTCATCATATTTAACTACATTAACTGTATTGGTTTTGAATAGAAAAAATGAACCCAACTAATAAGTAGCTTCATGTTTACCCAATTGCAAGATAATGTTGATTACCTTAAAATTCACATATCTCAGGAGATGATATGACAACAGGAGACTATTTTTGACAACCTGCTAATGACGCTCATGAAAATTTTTGATTCACATTTTCACATAATAGACCCGCGGTTTCCTTTGATCCCAAATCAAGGGTTCCTTCCAGATCCATATTTGGTAACTGATTATAAAAGTGAAACTTCAGAACATGATATAGTTGGAGGGGCAGTTGTTTCAGGGTCTTTTCAGGGATTTGATACCAGTTATTTAATTGAATCTTTAAAGATTTTAGGAGATGGCTTTTATGGTGTAGCCAATATTTCCAGCGAATTAGGTGATGAAGAACTTGTCAAGCTTGATCAGGCAGGAGTTAGGGCTGTTCGATTTAACCTTAAAAGAGGGGGGTCTGCAGAGAAAGGCGAAATAGTGAAATTGAGTAATAAGCTATTTGAAAGATTTGGATGGCATGCTGAATTTTATGTCTCATCAGTGGAGTTATCAAACTTGTCTTCAATACTCAATGAAATTCCGAAATATTCAATTGATCATTTGGGATTGGGAAGAAAAGGTACTGATCATTTATTTAAATGTGTGGAACAAGGAGCTAAGGTAAAAGCTACGGGATTTGGAAGGATCGACTTTGATCCTTTGCAAGTCATGAAAACTATTCATTCCATAAACCCTACGGCATTAATGTTTGGAACAGACCTTCCATCAACTAGAGCAAAGGAACGTTATTCAAGAGCTCACCTCGTTTTGATAAAGGATACATTTAACCCATCAGAATTGGATAGAATACTTTACAGGAATGCACTTGACTTTTATGCCAAGGTTAATCAGTAAGGTCTTTTTGTCTGGCAAGGTGATTGTAATCCCTGACTATTGATTCTAACATTGGAAGAGGTTTTTCCCCATCATTGATTTCCAGAATTTCTCTCGCTTTTTCAGCTAACGGATCTAATGATTTATAATCGTGGTTTTTTCTTGCATGCTCCAATGCGTTTTTGATGATATAAATGTCTCTGTCTCTTAGTTTGAGTGCATTTAAGTATTTAGGTTGATAATCATCTTTCGTTAGAGCGAGAATTGTGTCATCAAGTGAAAATGGTCTTTTGTTTACTATTACTGTGGTATTTGCTGCAAGGTCACCGAGTCTTTGCTTTAATGGACTAAAAACCATTGAAAGTATCCCAACTAATGGAAATGGGACAACCCAGAAAAAGATTATCCAGAAATACAAGACTTCCTCAATTTCTGTCTGTGGGTTTTTGGGTATAAAGAAGATGAATAGAAATCCAAATTTCACATCAATAGTTCGAAGCAACCATCTCAATATTAAGTCACCTATTGAAGGGGCTGATCCATCTACTTTAGTGACTTTAAGCTTGAGTATTTTCTTGCCAACAGTTTGGCCCTTCCAGAAGTATTCAGAAACAGGTAAGTAAAGTGAGGGTGCAATGAATAATAGGATGTAAGAGAGAAGACTCATTGAATCTTCAAATACATTGATGCTGGCAATTTTACTCATTGCATAGGCAACTACTACAAAGTATATAATCACCACTATCAAGTCTAATAGTGCGCTTAATATTCTTTGCCCAACATTGCCCAGTTGGTAATTCAGTTGAACATTTTGTGCAGTACGTACTTTCAAAAGTGCCATAAACTCCCTATTATTCCGGCAATTTAATAAACATTATGAGAGAAGCATCTTTCTTAAGTCAAAACCAGGAAAAGTGGAGGAGGGTTGAATCTATTTTAGATAAACAGAACGACCTGGACCCTGATGAATCTGCGGATTTATTCGTAGACCTGACCGACGATCTGTCTTACGCACAAACTCATTATCCAAAGTCTGTTACAACCAAGTATTTAAATTCAATAGTTGGAGGTATATACCAGAAAATTAGTAGTTCGCGTAAAAATAAACTTGATAGATTAGTCAACTTCTGGAAGTTTGAGGTACCGTTAGCAACCCAAAGACATCATAAGGAATTACTTTTCATTTTCGCGTTCTTTTTACTGTCGGTTTTGATAGGTGTGGTTTCAACCCATTATGATGAGACTTTCCCGAGGGTTGTTTTAGGAGATCAATATGTTGATATGACATTGGATAATATTGAAAAAGGGGATCCAATGGGAGTATACAAAGACTCTGAAAGTAATAGTATGTTCCTATACATCACATTGAATAACCTTAGGGTAGCTATGTACACATTTATAGCAGGTTTATTGCTTTCTTTAGGAACCTACTATTTTCTCTTTATCAATGGAGTTATGCTTGGAACATTTCAGTACTTCTTTGTTAAAAAGGGTTTGTTCCTAGAATCTTTTCTCACGATTTGGATACATGGGACAATAGAAATCTCGTGTATTGTAATAGCTGGGGCAGCTGGAATAATATTAGGAAATAGCTTCCTGTTTCCAGGGTCCTTACCAAGGAAAGCATCCTTCATAAAAGGGGCTAAGGAGGCAGTGAAGATATTTATTGGAATAGCTCCTTTGATCGTAGCTGCTGGGTTTTTAGAAAGTTTTGTTACTAGGTATACAGAGGCTCCCAATATATTAAGGGCATTTATTATCTTTGGTTCCCTTGCATTCATAATATGGTATTTCATCATCTATCCAATTCGTCTAATTAAAAAACTTTGAACAGAGTCAATCTCCATATCTTTTTTGTCTTCATCTTTCTATCGCTAAGTGTGAATCCGGTTATGGCTTCTACTCAGGCAGACAGTCTTTCCAGCCGAGGGTTTGATCAGGAGAAGTTATCATCCTTGAATGAATCTTCCAGGTATGATTATGATAGAAAAATTGAGAGTAGAAAGCCAAATCCAATCTTAAATTTCTTTGCTCAATTAATCGGGCTTTTTGCACAGATATTTGGGTCCATCATTGGGTATTTGGTATTAGCAGCTTTGATCATTGGTCTTGTATGGATTCTTGCCAAAAATGTACGATTACCTAAAAGGAAAGTGAAAGTGGCTCCTGAGGATGTTTTACACTATGATCCGGAACAGGATATCCAGGTAATTGATTACAGTGGTTTATTAGAAGAAGCAATAGCAAATAGAAACTACAGGTTAGCTATTCGCTACTTGTACATTATGACACTTCAGAAATTACAAAATGCAGATCTAATCCAATGGCATAAAGAAAAAACAAATAGAGATTACTATTACGAATTACCCCATGATTATCAACCAGCATTTAATGATATCCTGAGGATATACGAATATGTTTGGTACGGTGAATTTGACGCTTCCGAAAGCTTGTTTGGGAAGATGCGTGGACAAATTGAAGTTTTGGATTCTAAAACCTCTGGGACAGAATGAAAAAGGCGGTTATTATCATCGTTGGAGTGATTATGTTATTGCTCATTTCATCCATTGTGCATGAGGCTTTACAACCAAAACCTTTTAGATGGAACCCCTCAATTCAAAGTTATGATCGACAACCTTACGGTGCTTTTGTCTTCTTTGATGAGCTAACAAATTTCTTTCCTGGACAGATGGTAGAACAACTAGGGAAAGCTGATTTGGAAATTTACCAATTGAGTGATCAAATGAGTTGGGAAACCGCAGGATATTTGTATGATCAGGATACTGTTTTGTACTACGACGATTTTAAGGATGATTTAACGTACAAAGATTTCAATGTTATATGCCTGGCTGATAATTTTTATATTGACGAACTAAGTGCCAGAGCGATGTTGCAACATGTGTATCAGGGTAATGATGCTTTAGTTTCAGCTAATATAATTTCTTACAATCTTCTGAAATATCTTGACATTGAAATAGAGACACCTGACCTAGTATACAAAACCGAATCAGCTATTCAGGATTTGTTTAATATTGAGCTCTACGGGAAGAAATATGAGTTGAGACCTGTAAATCAGTATACTAAGTTGATCAGGGTGCCAGAGGAAGCCGAAGTGATCGCCAAAGGTAAAAATGGAGATATATTGGGCGTGAAGTTTGAGCTGGGAGAGGGTACAGTGACCCTATTTACAATGCCAATTGTGTTTTCTAATTATTATGTCCTGAAGGAAGATTATGAGCTTGCTGAAACTTTAACGTTAAAGTTACCAAATGAAGACACTAAATGGTCTAACTATCTAAGAGGTCAATATAGGCATGACGAAGAGAAAAGGTCTTTGATGGACTATATTCACCAACAAGAATCACTAACCTGGGCCTTTTACATCCTGTTATTTTCAGTACTAATTTATTTTGGTTTGCAAATAAGTAGAGTCCAGAGGGCAGTTCCCGTGTTGGAAGCTCCTAGCAATGACGCACTTAAATTTGTAGATACAATCAGTAATTTATATTACCTCAAAAAGGACCATAAGGCCATGATGGAAATGAAAATGTCTTACTTTCTTGAATGGATTAGAGGTACATATCATATGGATACTCATAAAATCGATGAGGCCTTCATAACGAAATTGGCAAACCAATCAGGTGTAAGTGAAGAGGATGTGGGATACGTCTTTAAAACTTACGATCAGTTTAAGAAAAAATCACAACTAACAGATGCTGAATTTTTAAGATTCAACAAGTTGTTGCAAAAGTTTAAATAATATGAGCGAAGAAGAGCAAATACTACCAGACTCAAATCAGGGACCACAAGGGTCCACTGAATCCCAGCCTACAGAACCAAAAGAACCTCAGGAGTTTCAAGCAAGAGTAGACTTAAGAGAATTGTCGTCTAAAGTTTATGACATTAAGCATGAAATTGGGAAAAAGCTAGTTGGTCAGTCGCAGCTTATTGATATGATTCTGACTGGAATTTTGGCTGATGGCCATCTATTGCTGGAAGGAGTTCCGGGAGTGGCGAAGACCTACACCGCTAAACTTACCGCTAAGGTGATTAACGCGGTTTTCTCAAGGATACAGTTTACTCCCGACTTAATGCCTTCGGACGTGACGGGTACCAGCATATTCAATGCAAAGTCCACTGAGTTCGAGTTTAAGCCAGGTCCTATTTTTGGAAATGTAGTTCTGATAGACGAAATCAATAGAGCTCCTGCAAAAACTCAAGCTGCCTTGTTTGAGTGTATGGAGGAAAAACAGATAAGTATTGATGGTAACTCACATGAGTTAGACTTTCCATTCATTGTACTAGCTACACAAAACCCGGTAGAGCACGAAGGAACTTATCGTTTACCAGAAGCACAACTTGATAGATTTCTATTTAAAGTGTCTATAGACTATCCTTCATTAGATGAAGAAGTTAAGATTCTTGAGGGTGTAAACAATCAGGTAATAACTCATGATATTGCAGACATGAAACCTCTTATGACAAAAGATGATCTAAAGAAGTTTAGGGAGCAAGCAAAGCAAGTGAGAGTAGAGCCAAACCAGTTGAAATACATTGCAAAGCTTGTAGAGCAGACAAGGTCAAATGCTAATTTATTCCTTGGTGCTTCTCCAAGAGCTAGTATCGGTATTTTGAATGCTTCCAAGGCCTATGCTGCAATCAATGGGAGAGATTTTGTGGTGCCGGATGATATAAGGTTTGTGACATATCCTGTACTTAACCATAGAATTGTTCTGACTCCAGAACGTGAAATGGAAGGAATTACGACAAACGATGTTATCAAAGAAATTTTAGAACAAATCGAGGTTCCCAGATAGTCAGTGAATAATATTTACTTACATAAAAGAGCACTTTTTACGCTACTAGGAATAGTAGGCCTGTTCATTTTGGGATTTGCGTTTCCTTTACTTACTGTTCTTGGAAAGATATTTTTTGCTATTGTGGTGTTGGCAATTATTATTGAAGTAACACTACTTTTTAGTTTAAAGAATCCTTTTACTGCGCGGAGAGTTGTGGAAAACAAGCTTTCGAATGGGGACTTCAACCCTGTGATCATCCAAATAAGCAGTAAGCTTTCCATTGAGACGAACCTGCAGGTTATTGATGAATTTCCATTACAACTGCAGCTGAGAGATAAGCAATTTGCCATTGTGGGCTTCAAACCAAACAGTACTGAAGAATTGGTCTATGAAGTAAGGCCGACAACTAGAGGTGTATATGAATTTGGTAAAATCCATCTGATGATCAATACCAAGCTAAGCTTTGTAACCAGGAAAGTATCTTTCGATTTGGAACAAGAGGTAAAGGTATATCCATCGTTTATTCAATACAGGAAATTTGCTTTTTTGGCGATTAGTAATAGGCTTGAGGAGGTAGGAGTCAAGAAGATTCGAAAACTAGGCTTAAGCAATGAATTTGAGCAGATTAGGGAATACGTATTAGGTGATGATTACCGAATTATCAACTGGAAGGCCACTGCCAGACACCAGAATCTTATGGTTAATCAGTACCAGGAAGAAAAAGCTCAGGATATCTACTGCATTATAGATAAAGGACGTCTGATGCATGCTCCATTTGATGGTCTGTCAATTTTGGATTACAGTATAAATGCAGCACTTGTAATGTCAGGAGTGGCTATTGGAAAAGATGATAAAGCAGGTCTACTAACTTTCTCTGATAAGATTGGTACATTCATAAAGGCTCAGGGTAAAAAGACTCAGATGAGTTTGATTGCTGATGCGCTTTATAATCAAGAGGTGCGTCTTAAGGAAAGTGATTACTCCAGGCTTTATAAGAATGTCAGAACATGGATTAAGAAAAGAAGTTTCCTGATATTATTCACCAATTTCGACTCCCTTGTAACTATCAGAAGACAAATGAAATATCTAAAAGCTATTGGAAGAAGTCACTTGTTATGTGTGGTGATTTTTGATAATAGCGAGATAAACACATTATCCAAAAAGAAGACATTTGGTCTTAATGATGCCTATAAACAAACCATGGCGGAGAAGTTTCAGCATGATAAAAGACTTATTACAAAGGAGCTTATAAGTAATGGAATCTATCCAATCTTAACTGAGCCAAACAATCTGACAGTAAATACAATTAATGAATATCTGAGATTTAAATCTCAAGGGATGTTGTAATAGGGGAAAAATGCAGATCATCATGTTGACGATCTGCATCATATATTTTACTGATCTTGTGATTCCGTATTGATATCATGGTCTTGCTGACCAAATTCATCTATTTGGGATGTCAATGAGTCATCTTTTTTAGGTTCTAAAATACTATCGTAAGCTGCAAAAAGAATACAAGCATAAACTGGAGTCACAATTAGATATCCCAAACCACATGTAAGCATTACTCCGAGCATTAGCATTATGCCTAATACAAAATACATTCCCAGGTAACTGAAAAATTGCTTAGCTACAATTTTTCTACTAGTTTCCATTGCATCCCAGAATTTCATTTTTTCGTCAACAATAAGTGGTAGGACGAAAGTATAAGAAACTGACAGGTAGATCATCATGATGAATACCAGCAAACCAACCCCGAAAAATATACCAAGCCTTCCTTCCATCATGTATGCGAAATCTTCTGCGAAATACTCTGGATCTACCGAACCAGCAAATAGCTCAGGAAGTATTTCGAATGGAATCATTACAGTGAATACCAAGATCAGAGCTGGAATATAGAACAGGAATAATACCAGAGAGTAAAGTAGAATTTGAGAAAAATAGTTAAACCCATTAAAGAACATTCCAAAATCTTCATTACCATCTTTGATTCCTCTACAGAATAGAAAGATACCAGCAGATAAAGCACTACTGATAATACCATTTATCAAGCTGACACCAGGAATAATGGAAACCACAATCACAATAATGATCATTAAGATTCCAAACCCTATGAAGCTTCCTGCGCCTCTCTTAAATAAATCCCATCCTTCTGAAAAATACTGCCCCATATTGAAGGAGTACCCATCTTCTATTAGATGATCAAATTTGCTCATAAGTAAGTGTTTTTATTTTTAGTTAGATATTTAGTGAAATCATAAATTAAGAATCCCAGGATAATTGGAATTACTACAAAGATCAACGGGTTGTGTTCAAACGCATGTTGAAAATCACCTTGTACTAAGGAAATAGCGGCATGATTCAATCCGCATCCAAAACATTCAATACCAGTAGTAGCCTTGATTGGGCAAGAAGGCAACCAAACATCAAAACCAGCTGCATTTAAAGTGATTAAAATGAAGTAAGCCGACAGAAATGCCAGGACTATACCTAACTTTTTTAAGTATTGGATGACGATCATTTACGCTAATCTATCCTTATTTAGTTTTCTAAACAAACGTTAAATTATTAGATTTTTGAAACTAAGTAACTAGGTTGCCGTCTGAGAAAAAATCAATCAAATAAATCAACTAACAATTCAAACCATGAGGAAACAATTCATGCTGCTATTATTCTTGGGTAGCTGTCTATTGACGTTTGGTCAGGCACAGCAGAAATACGATGAATTTATAGCAAAAGCAGAGGAGTTCTATAAGGAAAAGCAGTACAAGGAGTCTTCTCAAAACTACAAATGGGCTTTTGAGCAATTTGAAGGGAAAGCATATCCATCAGATAGATATAATGCTGCTTGCTCTTACAGTTTATCGCAGAATTTAGATACTGCATTCTACCACCTTTTCAGATTAGCGAATGACTCTAAATATAAAGACTATGATCGTTTAACTAATGATAAGGATTTGCAGCCATTGTATAAAGATGAGAGATGGAAGCAGTTAAAATCGAAAGTCAAGGAAAATAAGGAAATCGCTGAGGCAAACCTCGACCGACCATTGGCAGCTACATTAGATTCCATATACGAAATTGATCAGGGTTTAAGAGGTGAGCTTGAAAATATTGAAAAGGAATTTGGTAGAAATTCCAAGGAAATGAAAATGCAATGGAAAAAGATCAGTGATGCGGATAATAGTAATGTGAAAGTTGTTGCTAAAATTCTTGATGAAAGAGGATGGTTAGGAGCTGATATTGTAGGAGATAAGGGGAATCAAACATTGTTTTTGGTCATTCAGCATGCAGATATTGAAATACAGGAAAAGTATATTCCAATGTTTAGAGATGCTGTAAAAAAAGGAAATGGAAGAGCTAGTAGTCTGGCATTGATGGAGGATAGAGTAGCACTGCGAAGAGGAGGAAAGCAGATTTATGGAAGTCAGGTATTTACCGACAATAAGACTGAAGAAATGTACTTCGGACCGATAGAAGATCCGGAAAATGTCGATACAAGAAGAGCAGAAGTTGGCTTACAACCTTTAAATGACTATGCGGCGTTATTTGGATTTAGCTGGAACCTTGAAGCTCACAAGAAAAGACATAAAATGGATTAATAATACATTTTAGGCCGTTTGAGTTTGCTATAAACAAACTTTCTAATAATCTTAAGGAAGCTCTGAATCTATTCGGAGCTTTTTGTTGTTTATAGGATTGATCTTTCTAAATATTATGGTCAAGAAAAGTAAAGAAGTATTTGTTACACTAATCCCGAAATCTTCTCTGATGGAAAGATATGGTCAAATCCCTGAACAACTGGAGATCAACACACAGGCGTGGAAAGACTATTGGGAAAAGAAATCCTCCGATAATTCTCATAAACCAGATTGGGAAGATGCTTTAACCATCAATTGGTGGGAGAACGTACCAGCTTCTTTTGACAAAATTTCCGGTGAGCTCGATAAGCTTCTCACTAAGGTAACTACCAATGAAGTCAATATGAGATGGGAAAAGAAAAACTGGTTTCTGGGAACGGTTAAATTCTGGGCACATGTTCAGGATGAACAAATTCGAGAGCTTGTTTTGAGTACAACCACTGTAAGAGTCAACCCAATTTTGATCAATAATGTACTCAATATCTTCAGCCATTATGATGTATTGCTTATGGATAAGCATGGTGGACTAAGCCCATCTGAATGGAACTCTGTTAAAGATTTAATGAAGTAACACCCTATTAACCGAGATTTAATCCAGCTTTTTTAAAATTTTAAGAAAAAACCACAACCAAAATCTGTGTATGGTCGTTTCGAATTTATATATTTAAGAAAATTAAATATTATGAATTCTAAAGAATACATAAAAGGAACCATAAAGACGATAGTCTTGAAGTTGTTATCGGAGAATAAAAGAATGTATGGTTATGAGATTACACAGAGAGTAGCAGAGCTATCGAGTGATGAGATCAAATTAACCTATGGTGCTTTATACCCAATTCTATACAAGCTAGAAGATGAGGGTTTGCTAATCACGGAAAGTGAAATAGTAGAGAACAGAGCCCGGAAGTATTATTCCCTAACCAAAAAGGGAAATGAGATTGCCAAAGAGAAAGTATCTGAGCTTCAGCAATTCACTGAGATCCTCAAGAAAATCTTACAACCGGACCCAAACGGAAAATTAAGCCTTGAAATATGGGGATTCTAAGTCAGAAGCAATTGCAGGAAATTGAGGCCTTTCTGGATAGGCAAGGATTGAAATTTCCACCTCTAAGAGCAGAAATATTCGATCATATGATCGGAGATATTGAGTGCCAGCTGGAGAATGGAAACACATTCGAACAAGCATGGAATAACATCAGTGGGGAAATACCCCAGGACCATTTTAAACAAATACAAAACGAAACCATGGAAGCTATCAACAAAAGATTTAACGTGACAAGGGGCTTGACCTACATTTCAGTAGGGTTATTAATTCTTACATCAGCATTTAAACTCCTTCATTTGCCAGGAGCGGCAATGCTCCTTGTTGCATCACTGTTTTCAATTGCAGTTTCATTTATAGTAGGAACTGTTTCCGGGATAAGAATAAATAAAGGTAAAAAGGGTTCAACGCTTCTGTTGGCTACTGTAATTGCAGTTCTTTTCTTTTTTGTCAGCTGGACTTTTAAGTTACTGTACCTACCTGGTGCTTCAATCATGCAAGTCTCATCTGTTGTATTATTACTGGTTTTATTTCCACTTGCAGGTTTGAGTTTTAGAAACCTCAAAAGCAGTGATGATAATCTATTAACCTACTTGCACAATAAACATACACCTGGAATAGAGAGGTTCTTATTGATTTTTGTTGTATTGGAAACGCTTTTAAAAGTTGCAGCTATATATTTTGGGTACCATCCAAATATTTCTGGTATATTATTGATAATGGTAATTTGTGCTGGCGTAATGCAGTATTTCGCTCAAAATTGGCACCCTGCAGATCAAAATAATAAAACTTGGTTCCAGATATTGCTATTTGTTGCACTTGCCACAGCAATGCTACCGTCTCTTGGTTCAATGATTCCATTCTCAGTGAGAGTCGTGTTAATAGCCAGTTTCTATATTCTTGCTGGAGTTATAGTAAATATTAAGGATCGCGATAATAGTTTCCTTATCAATTCTTTGGTAACAGGATTGGTAATGTTAATCTCTGGAATCTGGGTGATGGTAAAATTAAATATTGCTCCCGAGTCGGTCCTTCAGCTAATTTTTAATCTGCCGATTCTGGTCATATTTGGAGCATCTCTTTTCGCTACTAAAAGTGGTTCGCTTAGCAGAACATTTATGATTATTAGTTACTCATTCTATCTGTTTGAATATCCTTATCAAATGGGTTTGTTCTAAACAATTTTATGGCAGGTTTGCAATGAAAAGCCTGCCATATTAGTTTAGCCCAATGCAGTACTTTCAGAAGGGTCCATCCACAGAATTATCATCGATCATAAAATCTTTCTGGCAAATTGAAGATTTGGAAAACACTCAAATCATAAGAGATAAAATAGTTCCTGACGGTTATCCCGAGTTAATCTTTCATTTTGGTGATCGCTATAAAATAGATATTTCAGGAAAATGGGAGAATCAACACAAAGAATTACTGGCCGGACAATTAACTAACTACTTTCATCTTGAAAACACCGGTGCGATTGGCATGTTTGCCATTAAACTTCAACCATGGGCACCATCGCTTTTTTTTAATCATAAAATGACAGACTTGGTTGATGCTGTGGTACCCATTAGTCGTAGTGAGACCAATATTGTGGCGTCATTGATGGAAATAGCAATAAGCCCAATTTCATTTGAAGAGAAATGTAAAAACGCGTCTAAAATCTTTCTGGAGTTGGAGCAAACTTCGAAAATTGATCAGAACGGAATCATAGCAATCAGAGAAATAATTGAGTCCAAGGGAAAATATCAGATATCTGAAATATGCTCAAAGGTTGATATGTCTGAACGGTCACTTGAGCGTTTCTGCAAAGAATATATCGGACTATCACCCAAATTCTATTCCCGAATCATACGATTGGCTCATATCTTTAAATTGGTAAATGAAGACAATCATAATTGGGTGCAATTAAGTTATTTGGGTGGGTTCTACGACCAGGCTCATTTTATAAAGGACTTCAAAAAATTTACTGGAGAGGAACCAACTAAATATGGTTTCAATGAAAAAAATATGGCCAATTTCTTCTTGAAGTAGTCTATGTCGGATTTTTACAATACATCGGATACAGACTGATTTAGATTCGAAGAAAAAGTTGAAATCTATGAAATTTTTAGTAATCATTTTGGTAGTTGTATCTTGTAATCAGGCGGTAAGTCAAGACCCTATTTATCAATTGGTAGGTACATGGCAAGTGGAAGGTAAGCAAACCTATGAGGCTTGGGAGTTGACTGATGGTAAATTAGTAGGTGAGGGCTACAAGATTAAAGAAGACCAAAAGCTTGTTTCTGAGACTTTGTTAATCTCTAATGAGACTGGTGATTGGACCTATTCAGCCACAGTACCCAGTCAAAACGAAGGAAGAACCATTCCCTTTAAACTAAATACTAAAGTAGCTGATAAGTTCTCATTCGAAAATCTAAGTCATGATTTTCCAAAGAAAATTCAATATCAGTTCTTAAGTGAGAAAGAGATATTCGTAAGTGTTTTAGGAGATGAGGATAAAGGCTTCAGTTTCAAAATGATCAAACAGGATTAACAACTAATATCCTTGTTGGATTCAACCATCTGTATCGTATTCAAAATAAATTCATCAAGCTTAGTCTCATCAATTTCGATAGATTTCTTTATTCGAATACACCCTTTACCAGTATCTAATCCAGCTAGAAGTTCATTCCCTGATTCAATCTTACAAATATCACCAACATATAAACTCACATAGTTTTTCTGAGCATTCAAATGAAAAACACTTACTCCTTTAAGCTTATAATTCAGCATTTTATATTCTATTGATTCCTCAAGATCTGAATTAGATGAGGTAATTATATCCCTCAATGCTATCACTTTCTCTTTTCTCCAATCGTCTTCCAGAGAATCTAAGTATTCGGTTGGGGTGTTAGCCTGGTATTGCATAATTAAATATAGAATTTATTTAAGGAATATCTCAAAACATATCGATAATTCTCGATATGTAGATATATTTATGGTATGGATATAGTCGAGGTAAGTAAAGTCCTTTCCAATAAAACACGTGTAGATATTCTTGATTGGCTCAAATCCCCGGACGATAATTTTCCACCTCACAAGGAATTAGGTCATTTTGACTTTGGGGTTTGTGGGCAGTTTATTCAGGAGAAATGTGGGTTGTCACAATCTACAATATCTCACTACCTGAGTATGATGATTCAAGCGGATTTACTGACCGCTACAAGAATAGGGAAGTGGACCTATTACCAACGCAACGAGGAAAAACTAGAGGAATACAGGTCAATTATTTCAAAACTTTAAGGCATTTACAAATGAAGAACTTGCAACAAAAAATGTTTGAGGAATTTGCTTCTGGCAACTTGAATGACAAGGTAAACCAGGCAAATAAGGAGTACCTCAATACCATTCATGATAGAGTGGTATATCCAACGGATGAGGCAGTGGAGAAACTACAAGTATTTGATGAGGAACTTCAGAATAATAGTATTACAGGAGAGGAGGTACTAAACAGACTTATTGAGTTTGGAGCTCCGGCAACAGTCGCACAATTGGGAGGTAGATATTTTGGATTTGTGAATGGCAATGCCGTCCCTGCTGGTTTGGCAGCCAAAAGCCTGGCGACCTACTGGGATCAGAATTCAGCAATGCATGTATTGTCTCCAATCACTTCAAAACTTGAGACAGTAGCAGAAAGGTGGCTGAAGGATCTGTTTGGATTACCAGATTCAACTGCTGCCGGATTTGTAAGCGGCACTTCCGCAGCAAATTTATGCGGACTAGCTGCAGGAAGATATAGAATACTCCAAAGAGCTGGCTGGGATGTGAATGAGAATGGTCTAAACGGATCTCCAAAAATTAGAATAGTAGCAGGAAAAGATGCTCATTCTACAGTTTTGAAAGCCATAGGTATTCTAGGATTGGGTAAGGCCAATATAGAGTGGGTGGAGGTAGATGATCAAGGAAGAATGATTCCAGATGCCTTACCTGAGCTGGATGAAATGACACTTCTGATCTTACAAGCAGGAAATGTAAATAGCGGTTCGTTTGATCCATTTTATGAAATATGTCAAAAAGCCAATAAAGCAAATGCTTGGGTGCATATAGATGGTGCATTTGGCCTTTGGGCACAGGCATCTAATGAGTTGCAATATTTAACAAAGGGAATTGAACTGGCAGATTCATGGGCTGTTGATGGTCATAAGACGCTCAATACGCCTTATGATAGCGGAATCGTCTTATGCAAAGATAAGGATGCCTTAGTATCAGCTCTTCATATGACTGGGAGTTACATCGTTGTAAGCAAAGAGAGAGATGGTATGTTTTATACTCCGGAAATGTCAAGAAGAGCCAGAGGTATAGAATTGTGGGCTACTATGAAGTTTCTGGGAAAGAATGGGATTGATGAAATGGTTACTGGATTGCATCATCGAGCGAAACAATTTGCTAATGAGATTAGCGGAGTTGGTGGTTTTAATGTGCCAAATGAGGTTGTTTTCAATCAGGTATTAGTTCAATGCGATAGTGATGAACTTACAGCGAAAACAATGGAGCTTATTCAGCAATATCGTGACTGCTGGGTTGGAGGTGCTATATGGAAAGGGAAGAAAGTGATCCGAGTGAGTGTTTGCTCCTGGGCTACAACTGAGGAGGATATTTCGATATCGGTTAAATCCTTTCGAAAGGCTTTGAATGAAGCAGAAATTTCTAGTTCTCAGTTTCTTTAATGATTCACGAATAGCTAGTTTTGCGGCTAAATAAATTCATCAATTATGAAGTTAATAAGACTAAGCTATCTATTTTCGATTTTATTATTTGTAGCATGTTCTGGGGAGGAAAAGACAAACAACGCTTTATTGGTTGTAGGAAATGTTCCGGCTGTAAAAGATGGGACTGTTATCAGATTATATGAGTCAACAGAGTCTTCAGGTGAGATACTTGGTGTGGATACAGTGGAAAACGGGTCCTTTCAATTTGAAATACCAGCAAGCACTGAATTGCGTTATTTTATGTTTTTGGAAGACTCAGAAGTTATAGGAAATTTGAGGTTTTGGGCAAACCCAGGTAAAACAGAAATTTCCGGAGATTCGCAATATTTAATTGATTGGAGTGTTGAAAATGATTCGAAAAATCAAAAGGTTGCATCCGATATTAAAATAGCTTCCTACGCTCTGCGTAAGCAAACAGATAGTCTTCTTCACTTAGTCCAAAAAAGGGAAGTTTCATATGAATCAGCAAGACCAAAAATTGATTCCATTCAAGTAGAAATCAATAAGGCTGAATTTCAAATAGTAAAGAAAGATCCAAATAGTATTCCAGCTCTAAGTGTTTTGTTTGCATTGAGCAAGCAAAACGCAACATACAGAGACGAGATTCAATTGATATATGATGAGTTAAAAACTGAATACAAAGAACATATTCTTGGGAAATGGATTAAGGCGAATTTACTGGCTAAGAAGAAGTTAGATGTAGGTGACTTACCAAGTAATGCCGTTTTACAAGACACTTTAGGAAATGAATACAATTTTCATGATTTACTATCTGGTGAGTACGTATTTTTAGACTTCTGGTCTTTTGGATGTGGTCCATGTATGACTGCAAACCCAGAGATAAAGGAGGTGCATGCGACATATAAAGGTAAAGTGAAAGTAGTTGGAATAAACGTTGATACAAGAGACAAATATTGGAGAAAAGGAATTACAAGAGACCAAAGTCCCTGGACAAATCTATCGGATGGTTTAGGTATTGAAGCAGGGTTCGCAGGTGAATTTGCAATGCAGGGGATGCCTCATTATGCAATTTTGGATCCTTCTGGTAAAATTCTTGATCAGTGGACAGGCTATCAAACAGATCAAATCAGGTCGCAAATAGAAAAATTTGTGAATTAACGATTTAGAAAGTATTTAAAAACTGCTTTTGCAAAGACCTTGAATTAGCTTGAACATAATCATATGCAGCTGATTCAAGGTTTACCAGATTAATAACCTCCTGTCCTTCCATCATCTTGATAAGTATTTGGTCTTTAAAATAATATCGGTATTCTTCTTTCGCATTTTCATCTTCACTTACGTGGTAATGAAATATAAGATCTCCATCTAAATATAAATATTCCTGATGGATGGAATAACTTGATCCAGACTCATCAATAATCACTTTCATCAATACATTTTCACCCTCAGCTCCACATTCATCACATTGTTTGGGATCATCATCAAACCAGAATTGTATGGTCTTTTCATAATTGCCTACCGCTCTCCACGGCTGATCGTTAGCATTCACTTTCAACTCATTCAAATACAAGCAACCTATTTCACAATTTTCACTTTGCTTTCCAATCTCTGTGTAATGAGTTCTTATTGCCTCAATATCAGAACTCTGAGAAAATGCATTTAAGTACAGCAACAATGGTATAACTAAACTAAAATATTTCATTGTTCAAATATTTGAATTCTATTGTTGTCAGGGTCAAACAAAATGATCATTCTTTTACCTGAAGTTGGGTCTGTAACAATATCACCATTAAATCTTACATTATTACGTTTAAACCTCTCAATGCAGTTATCAAAATTCGATACAACGAACCCAACTTTAAACAAACCAATGAATCTACTGCCGGAGCTCAATTCATTTGGGTCGACAGCAGATTCCAATTCTATTATCTCCAATTTGTTTTCTCCATTCCTGAGATTGGCTTGTTTGAGCCCTCGTTCATCCAGACTAACCTGGTTGACAATTTCAAATTCCAGATTCTTTTGGTAGCAATTAAGGCTACTATCAAAATCAGTGACCATTATCGCAAAGAAGCTGGTGTTGATAGTTTGATCTGAATCTTGTGCATTCAAACTTCCAGTTAAGATCAGGAAAGTGATTAGAAAAAAGTATCGGCTCATTCGAGTATTATTAGTTACTCAATTTACCGAAAATTATTTCCAATTAGTTGGAGGCAATCCTCTGATGTTTTGTCATTCCACTCATGACAAGACTCATTATTTTTATTTTCGCCCATCTAGGCACTGTCATCAGGGACCCGACCAGGAATTTAGTCAACAACCCTGGCAATACAGTAGTTTTTCGACCTAATGCCCTTAGAATTGGAACAGCAACCTGATCAGGCGTCATGACCAAACCACCCATGTCCATATTTGATCTCTTGGCAAACCCAGTTTTTACAGGACCAGGAGCAGCAGCCAGAATATCAATGTTATGAATCTTCAATTCTTGTCGCAATGCTTCTGCCAAAGATTGTACATAAGCTTTCGAAGCAGCATAATGAGCAGCATATGGCACACCCTGGAACCCAACCATAGAACTCAGCAAAATGATTCCTCCTTTTCCACGCTTATTGAATAATTCACTGAAGTGTTTTGTTGTAATTAATACAGCTTCGCAGTTTAATCTAAGCATGTTGATCTCGTCATCCAGACTACTACTCATAAACAATCCGGAGTTACCAAATCCAGCTGAGGCAACATATAATCCAATATCGATGCTTGAAGTCTCACTTATAAGATAATCTAAGCCTTCTCTCGTGGATAAATCTGCAGCAACGATTTCAGTAGCTGTTCCAAATCTTGTTGAGATTTCCTGGGCGATATCTTCCAAAGGTTCGTGACTTCTGGCATTCAATACTACGTTTAGGCCAGCTTCTGCGAGTCTCATTGCAATTTCTCTTCCAATACCAGATGAAGCACCGGTTACCAATGCCCAGGGACCGTAATTGTCCTTCAGTCTATTCTTTAAATTTTTTGAATAATTCATTCTTGATTTGTTTGATTTTGTATTACAATCCTATTGGTAATTAGAGGCTAATTAAAGGTTCTGGTGCCACATGACATCAAATTGGTGAGTATGGGAAGAAAATAATCTAACCGAATAGAAAGAATAAGGTTTAGAAATATTATAATGCCACCAATGAATATATTAAGCTGGTTAAGCAAGCCATATCCATTAATAAACGGATCTCGAAATAAGCTTCTAATTGTAATCCTATTTGGGCTATTCACCTTCTTATTTCTCCGCCTCTACAGACCTTTTGGAGCTGAACAAATTAATGAACACACTACTATTTTTCTCGCTGGGTTTGGAGTGATGGTTTCAATTGGGTTAGGCTTCAATTACTTTTTGGTTCCTAAACTTTTAACCAGCCTCTTTGACCAAGATACATGGCAGGTCTATAAAGAGATAATATATATTTCATGGAGTTTCTTACTTATCTCGTTATTCAATTTTGTATATAACTCAACAGTAGGAGAAGAGCTGGCTCCACAACATACTTTCATAGAGTTTTTTGGAATCACATTTTCTGTTGGAATTTTCCCAACAATCATCATGGTTTTTATGGTGGAGTTGTACCTAACCAAAAGAAATCAGGAACATGCAATTGCGATTAATAAAAGTCTAGAGGAGCCTGAATCATCTGTTAAAGATTCTATTCAGATAAACAGTGAAAGTAAAAGAGAAGAAGCGCTGAAATTGGATTTAGATAAGTTCTTATTCGCAATGGCGGATAATAATTATTCCACCATTTATTTCATAAAAGATGGTGTGCTGAGAAAACATCTATTAAGGATAAAACTTAAAAGCCTGCAGGATCAAATGTCAAAATATCCATCAATTCTTAGGACTCATAAATCGTTTCTTGTTAATAAACTGAAGATCAAGAGCATTGAAGGTAATGCACGATCCTTATACATAATTCTACAAGATTATAATGGTAAACTACCCGTGAGCAGATCTGTTTCAAGGGAGCTGTTGGTCAAATAATGGAATGATATTAGATTTATCAACATGATCAAAATGAATGAATCCTGGAATGATTATCAGAAGTCATTATTCTGGGATAACATGGGAGATTGGGATAAAGCTCATGATCTGATACAGGATTTGGAGACTGCTGAGGCTGCCTGGATCCATGCTTACCTTCATAGAAAGGAGGGAGACGATTGGAATGCCAGGTATTGGTATAACCAAGCCAATAAACCATTCTTTGAGGGAAGTTTGGAGCAGGAGTGGGTTTCGCTTTGGGATTATTTTAATTCAGAGAAGAGTTAATTACAATCAACCCGCTTGTCCGCCGAGTCCTTCGCCGGAGGCCATGGCCGCCGGTGAAAGCTTCAGCGAAGGAGGACACCCCCGCAACCCGTAACTGGTGTTACAGACAACAGACAACAGACAACAGATAATCAGTTACTCAAACTCATACCCATACAACTTAGTAATCTTCTTCAATTTCAGTTTCTCTACAGTCACTGTCATCTTGATATCTTTCAAAGGACGGTTATTTCTTTTGTTTACTTCTTGGGCGGCAATAATATCAATGATGTCAATTCCTTCTATGATTTCTCCAAAAACTACATAATCTCCATCAAGGTGAGGAGTACCTCCAATTTCCTGGTAATCTTTTTTAGCCTGGTCAGAGAAAGTCTTGCCTCGCTTTTCCCAGCTGCTAAGTTCTCTTTCACTGATCTTTTTACCCATCGCAATGTAAAATTGGCTACCACTCGAATTCTTCTTTGGGTTAACAGAATCAGGTTGACGTGCAGCCGCAATAGCTCCTTTTTTGTGATAAAGCCCATCTACAAATTCTGCTTCAACAGTATACCCAGGACCACCTGTTCCGATTTTGCTGGCATTTCCACCTTCTTTAGAATTTGGATCACCACCCTGAATCATGAAGTTGTTCATTACTCTGTGGAAAGTAGTACCAGTATAGAACCCTTCTTCAGCGAGCTTTAGGAAGTTTGCTTTATGCTTGGGCGTCTCATCAAATAGAATGAAGAACATGTCTCCATATTCAGTGCTTATTTTAAAGACATAATCATGCTTTTTCTTTTTCTGGGCGTCAAGGTTTCCGGAAAGAGTTACTGCAATTAGAAGGGCTGTTAGAATTCTCATGGACATTTAATTATAGAGATGAAATTAATAATTGTGTACAAATAAAAAAACCTGAGATTGCTCCCAGGTTTTATATTTTTATGATCGGTTAAAATTACTTATTTCTTCCGATACAATTTAGATCATCAAATGCTTCCTTAAGTCTGGTAACGAAAGCTTTTTCACCTTCTCTTAACCATACTCTTGGATCATAGTGTTTCTTGTTTGGAGAATCATCACCATCCGGGCTACCAATCTGAGTTTGAAGGTATCCTTCTTTTCCTTTGTAGTACTCTCTGATACCACTCCAGAATGCCCATTGCATATCAGTGTCAATATTCATTTTGATTGCACCATACTCAATAGCTTCTCTGATTTCTTCAGTAGTAGAACCTGAACCACCGTGGAATACGAAGTTTACAGGGTTTGGACCAGTTCCATATTTTTCAATGATATAATCCTGAGAGTTCTTCAAGATTTTTGGAGTAAGCTTAACATTACCAGGCTTGTAAACACCGTGTACGTTACCAAACGCTGCTGCGATAGTGAAGTTTTCACTAATTGCTTTCAGGTTTTCGTAAGAGTAGGCTACCTCTTCAGGTTGAGTGTAAAGTTTAGAGCTATCGATATCAGTGTTATCAACACCATCTTCCTCACCACCAGTTACACCAAGCTCGATTTCAAGAGTCATGCCCATTTTAGCCATTCTCTCTAAGTACTTTTTTGATATATCAATGTTCTCCTCAAGTGGCTCCTCAGAAAGGTCAATCATGTGAGAACTATATAATGGCTTTCCAGTTGCTTCGAAGTGTTTTTCACTTGCATCCAACATTCCATCAATCCAAGGTAATAACTTCTTAGCAGCATGATCTGTATGTAAGATTACAGGTACACCGTATAGCTCAGCCATGTGATGTACATGATGAGCACCTGCTATAGCTCCAGCAATTGACGCCTTTTGGCCATCATTGCTAAGCCCTTTTCCTGCGTTAAAAGCAGCTCCTCCATTAGAGAACTGAATGATTACTGGTGAGTTTACCTCACGAGCTGTTTCTAAAACACCATTAATTGTGTTGCTTCCGATTACGTTAACTGCAGGTAATGCAAAGTTTTGTTCGTTTGCGTAGTTTAATACCTCTGTTACTTCTTCTCCTGTAAGTACTCCTGGTCTAAATTTCATAATGCTAAAAATTGAAGTTGATTAATACCAATTTCTGGATTAATGCCGCAAATATAATCGTATTTTTCATCTAACCTGAATGCAATCCGAATTCTTCTTCTAATGCTTGATTTGATTGATTTTTAAGCATGATTGTTAGTGGATCAAAAAATGTTTTAAAATGCAAACGTATGCATAAATTTTATTGGATAAAGGCAACCCAACTTTTGAATTTTTAACATTACATTAGGCTATTGTTTTGCAATTATTTTAAATAGATAGCGTATGGAAAAGCCAAGATTATCATTTTGGCAAATATGGAACATGAGCTTTGGATTCTTTGGAATTCAGTTTGGTTGGGCCCTCCAACTGGCTAATGTGAGTAGAATTTTTCAAACCCTTGGAGCCGAGATTGGTGACATTGCAATTCTTTGGATTGCAGCACCGGTAACCGGATTATTAGTGCAACCAATTATTGGTCACATGAGTGATCATACCTGGAATAGACTAGGGCGAAGAAGACCATATTTCCTAACTGGTGCAATCCTGGCTTCTGTTGGGCTAATAATAATGCCTAATTCACCTGCTTTATGGATGGCTGCAGGTATGCTTTGGATCCTTGACGCTTCTATTAATATTTCAATGGAACCATTCCGTGCCTTTGTTGGCGATATGCTACCAGGCGATCAACGAACTAGTGGTTTTGCAATGCAAAGCTTCTTCATTGGCACAGGTTCCGTAATAGCATCTTTACTGCCATTTATTTTATCGAGCTGGTTTGGAATAGAAAATACCGCTGCTGCAGGGGAAATTTCCTTGTCATTAAAGATATCCTTCATTTCAGGAGGTATTGTCTTTTTTGTAGCTGTTCTCTGGACTGTCATAAAAACGAAAGAGTATTCGCCTGAAGAAATGGATGCCTTCATCGAAGCTGAGAATAAAAATAAACCTCAGGATGACGGAAATCAATACGATGAGACTCCCTTAAGTCATTCAGTTTTCTACAAGAATGGTCCGATTTGGATTATAGCTGGTGCAATACTCACATTTGTGATTGCAAAATATGTACATCATGAAGAACCACTTGTTTTATCTATCGGAATGATAGTTTTTGGATTGATCCAGGTATTAACTGGATTGCTCACCAAACAAGGCAAAACAAGTTCAGGACTTGTTGAAGTATTGAATGATATGTTTAAGATGCCTAAAACCATGAAGCAATTAGCACTCGTGCAATTCTTTACATGGTTTGGCCTATTCTCAATGTTTTTATACATGACACCAGCTGTTACAAGTCATGTTTATGGAACATCTGATACAACTTCGAAATTATATAATACAGGAGCAGATTGGGTAGGTATATTATTTGGAACATATAATGGCGTGGCAGCACTAATTGCTTTTGCACTGGCACCTCTAGCTGCAAAAATAGGAAGAAAGAGTGTTCATGCTGGAGCACTAATTCTTGGAGGTCTTGGATTGATATCTATATACTTTATTTCAGATCCAAATCTATTACTTGTTTCAATGATAGGAGTAGGAATAGCTTGGGCAAGCATACTTTCAATACCTTATGCAATTCTTACAGGATCTCTGCCAAGCAAGAAATTTGGTATTTACATGGGAATATTCAACTTTTTTATAGTACTCCCAGAAATAACAGCATCCAGTATTTATGGATCATTAGTAGAATCAGTATTTGATAATCAGTCAATTTATGTGCTGATAACGGGAGGAGCATCTCTTATTCTGGCTGCTCTTCTAATGAAATTTGTTGATGATAAAGACGAGCAAACCGCAGGGTAACGGTTTGCCTAATTGATATTGTTGTAGTAAAATGAAGATTAAATTTAGTATTGACTATCGGACCTACTGGGGTCAGAAATTGATGGTTACTGGTTCCATTAAAGAACTCGGAAAATGGAACCATGAAAAAGCATTGGAGTTGTCTCTCAGAGCTGGAGAAACCTGGGAGGCAACTGTTGATGTTCCTGATGGCACAACTAGCTTTGAATATAAATACTTCACGTTGGATGAAAATCACGGTTGGACCGGCTTTGAGTTTGGTGACAACAGAGATTTTCAAATCCCAAAAGAAAGATTCAAGGAAATAGCGATCAGAGATTATTGGAGATCAGCTAATGATGAACAGAATTCACTCTATACATCTCCATTCCAACTTTCACTTTTAGTGCCAGGGGAGGAATCCAAAAGCCCTGCTACATTAGCCAAAACAAAATCTTTTCATAGATTCAGAATCCGTGCACCGAGAGTTGGTAGAAACCTTAAATTGTGCATTATCGGTAGCACAGAAGCACTTGGTAATTGGAATGAGGAGAAGGCGGTAATCATGGAATGCCGTAAATATCCAATTTGGGAAGTGGATGTTCCATTGAAAAAAGGCGATCTTCCAGCACAATATAAATACGGGATCTACGACACTAAAACCAAAAAAATTGAAACCTGGGAAGCGGGTGATAATAGATACCTTCCTGCTCAGGACATTGGTAATTCCAGATTGCACATCAGAACGGATGAATACTTCAAGTATCCACTTGGAAACTGGAAAGGTGCCGGAGTGGCAATTCCTGTATTTTCAATAAGATCAGAAAAGAGTACCGGAGTAGGAGAGTTTACTGATATAAAACTTCTTGTAGATTGGGCTGTAAAAACAGGTTTGAAGCTTGTTCAGATTCTTCCAATCAATGATACTGTTGCAACCAAGACCTGGAAAGATTCATATCCATATGCAGCAATTTCAGTATTTGCTCTTCATCCTATGTTTTTAAACCTTCAGAGTCTTGGGGCTTTAAAGGACAAAAAGAAGCAAGCAAAATTTGATGCTTTGCGTAAAGAGCTAAACGCTAAAGATTTTGTGGATTATGAACCAGTGGTGGCAGCCAAATTCGAGTATGCTCAGCTAAGCTTTAATGAAAACAAGGAGAAGTTCCTGAGGTCTAAAGAATTCAAGGCTTTCTTCAAAGACAACCAGAATTGGTTAAAGTCTTATGCCATGTTCTCAGTCCTTCGTGATGAGAATGGGACTCCAAACTTCTCATGCTGGAAGAAGTATAATACCGCAACTGAAAAGCAGATTGAAGACTATACTTCCGAAACTAAGAAGCACTTTGATAAAGTAGCATTTTATTATTTCCTTCAATTCCATCTGGACAAGCAGCTTAAAGAGGCAACAGCTTATGCAAGAGAACATGGAGTTGTGTTGAAAGGAGATATTCCAATCGGAATTTACAGAAACAGTGTTGATGCCTGGAAAGACCCACATCTATACAACATGGAGAGTCAGGCTGGTGCACCACCAGATGATTTTTCCATTACTGGGCAAAACTGGGGATTCCCTACTTATAATTGGGATGAAATGTCTAAAGACGGTTACGACTGGTGGGCCAAAAGGCTCCAGAAAATGACCGACTACTTTGATGTATTTAGAATTGATCACATTCTTGGTTTTTTTAGAATCTGGGAAATTCCATTTGATGCTGTTGAAGGTCTGATGGGACACTTTAATCCTTCGTTGGCCTTTCATAAGAACGAGTTGGCACAATGGGGAATTACAATCGATTATGATCGCTTCTGCAAACCATATATCAGAGAGCACATGCTTAGTGATATGCTGGGAGACCAAAAAGAGTTTGTGAAGAAGGAATATCTTGAAGAATATGCTCCGGGTTGTTATCAATTAAAAGAGCAATACAATACTCAAAGGAAGGTAAAAGAACACCTTGATGCCCTGACAGTTCAAAATCCTAATGGAGCTGAACATTTCACATGGTTAAGACATAATCTTCTAAGACTAATAGGTGAAGTGATTTTCCTGGAAGCACCATTCTCAAATGGTGAAGCATTTAATCCTAGAATTGCATTCCATAGCACCTACTCTTATAAAGATCTGGATGGTTATACAAAAGATAGGCTAAACGAGCTTTATACTCATTATTTCTACAAGCGACACAACGACTTCTGGAGAGAGAAAGCCATGACCAAACTTCCTGCCCTAAAGGCTTCTACCAACATGCTAATATGTGGTGAGGACCTTGGAATGGTTCCTGATTGTGTACCTGGTGTGATGGATGAACTAAAGATTCTCAGTCTAGCTATTCAAAGAATGCCAAACGACGATAGGGAATTTTGGCATCCTGGTGACACGCCGTATATGTCGGTATGTAGTACATCAAGTCACGATATGTCTACAGTCCGTGAATGGTGGCAGGAAAGTGAAGAAACTACTCAAAGGTTCTACAATAACATTTTGGGACATCAGGGCAAAGCACCTTATTTCTGCGAGCCATGGATTGCAAAGGACATAATAGTACAACATCTTCATTCACCAAGCATGTGGTCTATCTTCCCGCTTCAGGATTTGATGGCTATGGATGGAGGATTAAGAAGAGAAACTCCGGAGGATGAGAGAATAAATGTTCCTGCAAACCCTGAACATTTCTGGAAGTATCGTTTCCATATCAACATGGAGCAACTTCTTGAAGAAGAAGGATTCAATGGAATGCTAAGGGAGATTGTTGACCAATCAGGAAGAAACTCTGCTTACTAAGGGATCTGTAAATATATAAGTAGCTAGTCCGTTTGCGTAACTCGCAACGGACTTGTTCGTTTATAGCCACTAAGTACAAAATCCAGATATTTTGACTTAATTTGCTAACTTAGTTTAAGAAGGTCGGCAATTGTGAAAGAGTGAAGAATCTAAATCCAGCTAATCTCTATGCCAAATCCAAGGGTCCTCGTTGTTGAGGATGAGAAAATTTATGTGAAGTACCTGCAGTTATATTTGGAAGACTCAGGTTATGATATTGCAGGTTGTTTCGACAATGCAAAAGATGCAATCAATTTTTTGAAGGAGAATACAGTAGATGTGGGTCTACTGGATATCATGATCAAAGGTGAGCATGATGGTATTGAGTTAGCTAAGCACATCAACGAAAACTACGATTTTCCGGTAATCTACACATCTTCCATGACCGACACGGAAACGATTGGAAGAGCAAAAGTTACAAGACCCGCAGCTTATCTGGTGAAGCCATTTGAAGATCAGGATTTGTTGATCACTCTTGAAATGGCCATGTTTAATCACAAACAAAAAGAAGAGCCAGCCCAGGTAGAGGAGGGAGCTGAAGAAACCGATATCAAGGAAGAGGACCTTTCCAATCACTACTTACTTGATAACAGAATTTTCATCAAGGATAAATTTAGGTTTGAAAGAGTCTATTTTTCTGATATTACTCATCTGTCGGCAGAAGGTAACTACGTTAAAGTTTTCACTAAAGGAAAGCAATACGTGCTTGCTGTTACTCTTGGAACACTTCATGATAAGATCAATGACAATAAATTCTTAAGAGTCCACCGCTCTTATGTCGTCAATCTGGAGGAAATTGAGGCTTTGGAAGGGAATCGAATGTTCATTGGTGATCATGAGATCCCAATTGGGAGAAACTACCGTGAAGAAGTACAACAGTATTTCAACATGATCTAACGATCCCACTATTCTTATTCGTTTTTAATAAAAACCTCATTGCAAAGTCCCAATGCATTAAATCTTATTTGTAGGATTTTAGGGTCATTGGTCAAAGTTGAGTCACATGCACTTGAGGGCTCCAGGTAATAATGAAAGAATTTTCTAGTCCTTTCGTAAAGCTCATGTTCGTCTGGAGTTCCCAGTACCTGCTTTACCTGGTTTTGGTTTAATGACAATATTTTGTCCTTTTGTTCAGTAATTGTGGCAATAAGTGAAGCTCTTTCACCATTACATCCATAATTATCACTAATCCATAAATCTTTGTCGAAACCTTCTAACTGTGCTGCTTTTTCAGTACAACCAAAAACAAATAAAGAACCTACCGCACAAAAGACTAATATTCTAATCATGGAATCTACTTAAATTATTTTCTGAATCAGCATTGCACAAGACTTCTGCTGATATAACTTTGTTGGCAAAAGTAAATGGGATGAGCAAAGTATTTAGGGTTTTAAGGTTTTTTTCAGTTATCATTTTTTTAGGGGTTCTTATGTTTGTTTATGCATATCTACCCAAAGATGTTGTACTAAGCTTCGTTGACAATACAATCAACAAGGAGACCTTTTTCTACATTGTGCTAGGCCTATTCGTATTAGTCAACTTATTATTTACAGTAGTTGTTATCCTAAATAAAAATTTAAGCATTGGAGGAACTTCAGTGAAGAAACAAAACCTAATAAACTGGGTAACAAGCCTTCCTGTAATGGTTAATCTTTACTTAACCTTCATGATTGGATCAATAGGGATTATCAATAATGCCAACAATTTTCAAGGGAGCTACTACTCATATCTCAACTATTTAGGGCCTATTTTACTTTTTGGCTGGATTTTAGCATTAATTTTCATCCTCACAAAAAAGGATCAAATAGCCTCTGAATCAACTAATTAGTTGATTTCTATTCAATTATTGCTGTAAATAGCAACCTCATAGTGTGAAATTTTTATTAAGGTTTTTAGTTAAAAAACTAATAAATTCAAGGCTGGATTTTATTGCGTAAACCTTTAAAACAACGTTAGGACAAAGCATGGCGGAAACGGCGAATTATACCGAAGATAGTATACGATCACTCGACTGGAAAGAACACATCAGATTGAGACCCGGAATGTACATCGGGAAACTTGGAGATGGTTCTGCAATGGACGATGGTATTTACGTTTTGGTAAAGGAAGTCATAGATAACTGTATCGATGAGCATATGATGGGATTTGGTAAGACCATTAATGTGAAAGTTGGAGACCACAAAGTAGAAGTAAGGGATTTTGGAAGAGGAATTCCATTGGGTAAAGTTGTGGATTGTGTTTCCAAAATAAATACAGGAGGTAAATATGATTCCGGTGCTTTCCAGAAATCTGTTGGACTGAATGGAGTCGGTACTAAAGCTGTTAACGCACTATCCACATACTTCAAAGTACAGGCATTCAGAGAAGGTGAAACCAAAATGGCTGAATTCTCTCAAGGAGAGATTACCAATGATGCTAAGGTCACTAAGACTTCTGAAAGAAATGGAACTCTTATTTCCTTTGAGCCTGATAACACAGTTTTTAAGAACTATCATTTTATACCAGAATATCTTGATAACCTCATTTGGAATTACGCATTTCTAAATGCTGGTTTAACCATAAACTTCAACGGTAAGAAGTACCACTCAGAAAACGGGCTTTTAGATCTTCTGAAAAGAAAAACTGATGAGGAGAGTCTGAGATATCCGATTATTCATTTGAGAGGAAACGACATTGAGTTGGCACTTTCTCACTCCAACCAATATGGTGAAGAGTATTATTCATTCGTAAATGGACAATACACTACTCAGGGAGGAACACACCTTGCAGCTTTGAGAGAAGCTATTGTGAGATGTATCAGAGACTTCTATAAGAAAGATTTTGATGCCACTGACATCAGAGCTAGTGTAGTAGGAGCTATTGCAGTAAGAGTTCAGGAACCTGTTTTTGAATCTCAGACTAAGACAAAATTAGGTTCACAGAATGTTGGTCCTGAGGGTCCTACAATGAGAACATTCGTCAATGACTTTGTGAAAAAAGAACTTGATGATTACCTGCATAAGAATTCTGAAGTTGCAGATGCTTTATTGAAAAGAATCCTACAGTCCGAAAGAGAACGTAAGGAAATAGCCGGTATCAAGAAGCTTGCCAATGAAAGGGCTAAGAAGGCTAACCTTCACAATAAGAAATTAAGAGACTGCAGAATCCACTTTGACGACAAAAGGGGAGATGAGGATAAGAAGAACAATACAATGATCTTCATCACAGAAGGGGACAGTGCCTCAGGGTCGATTACAAAATCAAGAAACGTACAGACTCAGGCGGTTTTCAGCCTGAGGGGTAAGCCTTTCAACTGCTTTGGTCATACTAAAAAAGTAGTTTACGAAAATGAAGAGTTTAATCTTCTTCAACATGCCTTAAACATTGAAGATGGTCTTGACGGACTTAGATATAGAAAAATAATCATTGCAACGGATGCCGATGTAGACGGAATGCACATCAGGTTACTATTGCTTACATACTTTTTGCAATTCTTTCCAGACCTTGTCAAAAATGGGCATATCTATATTCTGGAAACACCATTGTTTAGGGTAAGAAACAAAAAGAAAACTATTTATTGCTACACAGAAGCTGAAAAGCAAGCTGCTATGGCGGAGCTGGGAGCAAAGCCAGAAATAACAAGATTTAAGGGTCTTGGAGAGATCTCTCCGGACGAATTTGGGAAATTTATAGGTGAAGACATAAAACTAGAACCGATCATCCTAAATAAGGAAACTAAGATCAATGATTTACTTAAATTTTACATGGGGAAAAACACTCCGGATAGACAACAGTTTATCATTGAGAAGCTTCGTGTCGAGAAAGACTTGGTTGAAGAAGCTGATCAATAAATAGTAACCTAAAAAACCTATAAATGACTTACGTAAACAAAAAACTATTCAACATCCTTCTGGCTGCAACAATCTTATTATTCCAGGCTTGTTCGAGTGACGATGAATCTGGCAATGAAGATATACCGGCATTAGTTTCAGCAGAAATTGGATTTACAGGTAATAGCCAGTTAGCCAAAGATATCATCGCTGCTTTTGAAATAGATGTAGACCTTGATTTACTTCAATATGACATGGAGCTCTATAAAGTGGTATACAATACAACTTACAAGGGTGAGCAAATACAGGCTTCAGGAGTGGTAATACTTCCAAAGACAGAAGATCCGGTAGGGATGTTAAGTTTTCAACATGGTACAATCTTAGCTGATAGCGAAGCTCCAAGTCGGTTAAGTTCTGCGGATGGGAGTACATTTTTCTACGCATCAATGGCGAGCCCAGGTTTAATAGCTGTGATTCCAGATTACATTGGATATGCTGAATCAGGTGATGTCACTCACCCATATTTAATTGAGGAACCTTATGCTAATGCAGTAATTGATAATATCAAAGCAGCAGTTGAATTGGCAAATGATAAAGGCCTCAACTTTAATGGAGACCTGTATTTAGCAGGATACTCAGAAGGTGGATATGCTACAATGGTGGCTCACAAAGCAATTGAGCAACAAGGAATCGATGGAATCACATTGAAAGCATCTTTTCCAGGAGCAGGCATCTATAACCTGACGACCACAGCTGCTGAAACACAAAATACAGAGACGTTAAACAACCCAGAATTCTATTCATTCAGATTATTTGCCTACTACGATCACCATGATCTTGGGTTAGAATTGACAGATATCTGGAATGAACCATATGCATCCAGAGTGTCTACGCTATTTGACGGATCTAAAACAGGACCTGAGGCAGCCGCGCAATTAAATGCAAACGTAACTGAGTTATTGGCTTCAGATTACATCAATAACATTGAAACTGCCAGCAAGTATGAAGCATACAGAAATGCTGAAATCGAAAACAATGTATTGGATTGGACTCCAACTGTAAGAATGTATTTATCCCATGGAGATGCTGACTTGGTAGTCCCATATCAGGCGACAGTTGATGCCTACAATTACTTTATTGATAATGGAGTATCACCGAATTTAGTAACATTCGAAACCTACGAAGGCCTTGATCATGGCCCGGCTGTGGCTCCATATCTGGAGGATGTATTTAATGTACTTGCAGATGAATTATAAGATTTGTGTTCTCACTTTTGTCCTTGCAGCCTGTTCATTTTTTCAGGTTAATGCACAATACAAGAGTGAGAACCCTCTTGCTCATACATATTCAATAGTGGCTTATGATTCCGTTACCGGAGACATGGGTGTTGCCGTGCAATCGCATTGGTTTTCCGTGGGAACTATTGTTTCCTGGGGAGAAGCTGGAGTAGGAGCAATAGCAACACAATCATTCGCAAACCCGGCATACGGACCTGAAGGACTAGCACTCTTGAAAAGCGGTCTCAATGCACAAGAAACATTAGATTCTCTATTATCGAATGATGAGGGTAGAGATTACCGTCAGGTAGGTATAATCGATGCAAAAGGTTTGGCTGCTTCCCACACAGGAGCAAAGAATATTAAAGCTGCTGGAAACATTGTTGGGAAGTATTATGCGGTACAAGCCAATATGATGCTAAATAGCACGGTATGGCAAGCAATGGCGGATGCTTTTGAGAATACTGATGGAGATCTTGCTGAAAGAATGGTTGCCGCACTGGAAGCTGCACAAAATGAAAAAGGAGACATAAGAGGAAAGCAATCTGCAGCACTACTAGTTGTTTCCGGTAAATCGACTGGCAAAGTGTGGATGGATCGTAAGGTTGATCTACGAGTTGATGATGCGGTAAACCCTGTGGCTGAAATCAAAAGATTATTGAAGGTCAAGCAAGCGTATGATTTTATGAACGCAGGAGATCTTGATATTGAAGCTGGTAATTATAAATCAGCATCAGAGAATTATGGGAAAGCAGAAAGTATGTTCCCGGAGAACCTTGAAATGAAATATTGGCACGCAATCAATCTTGCTAACGAGGGTAAGGTGGAGGAAGCGCTACCAATGTTTAAATTGATATTCAAAAAAGACAGTAATTGGAGAGAGCTAACCAGGAGATTAATTACTCCGGGTGTATTGGTTGTTTCCAAAGAAGATTTAGAAAAGATTATCTCACAATAGCCAAACAGAGCGAATAGTAACGAATGGAAGAGAATAACATGGGTCAGAATGCCCAGGATGAAGACGATAAGATTCATGATGTGGTTCCGGTTTCCGGGATGTATGAAAATTGGTTTTTAGATTATGCTTCTTATGTAATTCTTGAAAGGGCAGTTCCAGCAATTGAAGATGGGTTTAAGCCTGTACAAAGAAGGATATTACACGCGATGAAGGAAATGGATGATGGCCGATACAACAAGGTGGCAAACATCATCGGTAGCACCATGCAGTACCACCCTCACGGAGATGCTTCCATTTCAGACGCGGTAGTAAACCTCGGTCAAAAGGATTTACTAATAGATACCCAGGGAAACTGGGGAGATGTAAGAACCGGTGATGGTGCTGCAGCTCCAAGATATATTGAAGCCAGACTTTCAAAATTCGCTCTTGATGTAATCTATAATAGTCAAACTACCGATTGGCAGCTTTCTTATGATGGGAGAAAGAACGAACCAGTAACCTTCCCCGTGAAATTCCCATTACTATTAGCTCAGGGAGTGGAAGGAATCGCAGTTGGACTTAGTACTAAAATGCTTCCTCATAACTTCATAGAGCTTATTGAGGCTTCTATTAAGCATCTAAAAGGGAAGAAGTTCGAATTATACCCAGACTTCCTCACAGGAGGGAAAATTGATGTTAGTGATTACAATGACGGTCACAGAGGAGGAAAAGTAAGAGTAAGAGCAAAAATTGAAGAATTTGACAACAAGACTCTTGTTATAAAAGATATTCCTTACGGAACTACCACTACAGGTTTGATTGAATCCATTATCAAGGCAAACGATAAAGGGAAAATCAAGATTAAGAAAGTAATTGACAATACAGCAAAAGATATTGAGGTATTAGTATCACTGGCAACAGGCCAATCACCTGATATCACAATTGATGCGCTATATGCATTTACTGATTGTGAGGTGTCGATATCACCTAATGCATGTGTGATTGTTGATGACAAACCAGTCTTTACTTCAGTTTCTGAGGTTCTTAAAATCAATACAGATCAAACTGTTGAGCTTCTTCGCCAGGAGTTAGAGATTAAGAAAAAGGAATTACAGGAGAAGTTATTATTCTCGTCTCTTGAAAAGATATTCATTGAAAACAGAATCTACCGTGACATTGAAGAATGTGAAACCTGGGAGGCTGTATTAGAAACAATTGATAAAGGGTTAGAGCCGTACAAACCACAGTTCTACAGAGAGATAGTCCAGGATGATATTATCAGACTAACTGAAATCAAGATTAAGAGAATCTCAAGATTTGACTCATTCAAAGCAGATGAATTGATGAGAAAGCTTGAGGAGGATCTAAAAGAAACAGAATATCACTTAGCTAACATCATTGAATACTCTATTGCCTACTTTGAAAACTTGTTAAAGAAGTACGGAGCTGGCAAGGAGAGAAAAACAGAGATAGCAAACTTTGATACCATTAAAGCTACAGTTGTTGCTGCTAATAATGCCAAGCTATATGTGAACAGAGCTGATGGATTCATTGGTTATGGATTGAAGAAAGATGAGTTCGTTTCAGACTGCTCGGATATAGATGATATCATCGTGTTTAGGAAAGATGGAAAATGTATGGTTTCCAGAATTTCTGAAAAGGTCTTTATGGGTAAAAATATCATCCATGTTGGGGTCTTCAAAAAGAACGATGAACGAATGGTTTACAACTTGATTTATCTGGATGGTAAGTCGGGCAGGACCATGGCGAAGCGTTTCAATGTACTGGCAGTTACAAGAGACAAAGAGTACGATCTCACCAAGGGAGATACCAAATCAAAGGTGCTGCATTTCTCTGCCAATGCAAATGGCGAAGCAGAAGTAGTAACCGTTTATATCACAGCTTCATCAAGTGCCAGAAAGAAAATTTTCGATTTTGATTTCTCTACTCTAGAGATAAAAGGTAGAAGTGCCGGAGGAAATATAGTTACTAAATATCCGGTAAGAAAGGTTGCATTTAAATCAGCCGGTGTATCCACATTGGGAGGTTCTGATATCTGGTATGATGAGAATGTAGGAAGATTGAATAGAGATGAACGAGGGGAATACCTAGGTAATTTCAAAGCTGAAGATAAAATCATCGTATTCTTCAAAGACGGAAATTACGAATTAACTTCTTTCGAACTCACTAATCATTACGACTACAATTCAATCCTAAGTATTCAGAAGTTTGAACCGGAAGGGGTTTATTCAGCTGTTCACTATGAAGGGGATTCAAAAGTGAATTATATCAAGAGATTCAAAATTGAAACTACTACAGCGGATAAGAAATTCAAGTTTATTAGTGAGTCTAAGGGTAGTAAGTTAATCTTTATCACAGTCGCTAAAGACCCGGAAGTGGAGGTGACCTATAAAGAAAAGAACAAGAAGCTCAAGGAGACTTACAAGTTTGAAGAATTGATTGATGTAAAGGGGTGGAGAGCAATGGGTAATAAGTTCCCGGTTCAGAATGTCCAGAGTGCAGAAATCATAGCGAAGGAGGAACCGAAGGTGGAAGAACCAAACGATATCGAAGCTTTGAAGCAGGCTGTTAAGGATGAAGTAGATCAGGAGGATAAGGAGCAGCTTGGGCTATTTGGCGGTGGAGATGGAGAATGATTATAGTCAAGAACAAAAAGAAAGAATCATCAATCTCCTTCTTGGTTACATAACAGACCACAAGAAAAAGAGGATAGAGGAGGTACTTGGTCAAAGGACCAGAAAAGTAACCTTAGTATTGGAGGATATATTCAAACCTCACAATGCAAGCGCTGTAATACGGACGGCTGAATGTATGGGTATTCAGGACATTCACATCGTTCAGAATACAAATCCCTATACAGTTAACCCTTATGTGCTCAGAGGAGCTTTAAAATGGCTTACAGTCCATAACTATGGAGATGGAGATGGTATGTATACTCCGGAGTGCTTTAAAAACCTTCGGGATAATGGTTATAAAATATTGGCCACTTCGGTAAGTGAGGAGGCCAAACCAATTGATCAAATAAAATTATCAGAAAAGTCAGCAATTGTCTTTGGGACAGAACACTCAGGTATCAGCGATTACGTTAAAGAAGAAGCAGATGAGCTAATCACTATTCCAATGGTAGGTTTTACAGATAGTTTTAATATTTCAGTAAGTGCCGGAATTATTTTGAATCAATTACTATTGAAGTTAAAGGAATCTGATTTAGATTGGGGATTATCAGCCGTGGAGAAGGGGGATTTGCGTTTTGACTGGTATAGAAGTATACCACCTCATGCGGAGGAAATCATTAAAGACTTTTTAAAGAAGGAAAACACACCTTGATGACCCGGATATATCGGTTATTAAAGTATTTATTGGCGGCTATTGTGGTAACTGCTGTTGGATTCAATTTCTGGATTACTTCCAGTACCTCTGGACAGGTGTTTGATAATATTAATGAAGTACCTGAAAAGGACATTGCATTAATTTTAGGTACCAGTAAAAGAATGGTTGGGGGAGCAGATAATCAGTTCTTTTACAAACGAATTGAAGCAGCCGCTGACTTATATCACAATGGTAAAGTGAAGCATATTTTGGTAAGTGGTGATAATAGGACTATCTACTACAACGAGCCAAAGGATATGCATAAAGCCTTGATAGATCTAAATGTTCCGGATAGTGCGATTACTCAGGATTTTGCAGGACTTAGAACATTCGATTCTGTTGTCAGATGCAACGAGATTTTTGGGCAAAAGAAAGTTGCCATCATTACTCAGGAATTTCACACATACAGAGCGCTGTTTATAGCTAATCACAATGATATGGAAGCTATAGCTTTTGCAGCAGATTTCCCAGAACATGAAGGTGCGACAAAAACTGTAATGAGGGAATATTTAGCCAGAGTGAAGGCTATATTAGATATCTATATCTTTAAAACAGAACCAACCCATTTGGGCGAAAAGGAAGAAATTAACCTTAATTAGAATTCTACCTATAATCTACAGATAGACTATCATCTCTCTTTTTTCTCTCCAATGCCAATGATATCAAAGCATCCAATAATTCATTGTAAGGCATTCCGGAATCTTGCCATAAAGATGGATACATACTGATATTAGTGAATCCTGGGAATGTATTAATCTCATTGAACACAATTGTACCATCTGATTTGTAGAAGAAATCCACTCTTGAAAGACCTTCACAGCATAATGAAGTGAAAACCTTTATTGCGACCGCTTTTACAGCTTGCATCTGGTCATCATTGAGATTGGCAGGGATCAACAGATCTGCACCGTCACCATCAATGTATTTAGCATCGTATGAATAAAAGTCTTTTGTTGGAACAATCTCACCAATAGTAGATGCCTTAGGATCCTCATTTCCAAGCACAGCACATTCTATCTCCTGACCAATTACAGCTTCTTCAACAATGATCTTTTTGTCATATCGAAATGCATCTTCAATAGCAGCTATAAACTCGTCTTCAGATTCTACTTTATGAACCCCAACTGAAGAACCTGCATTAGCTGGTTTCACAAAAATAGGAGTGCCAAGTTTGTCGCTTACTTCCTGGTATGTGAACTGATCTTTTCTGTTGCTATACAATGTGACAAAGTCTGCAATATCAATCCCTGAATCACGGACAATCCTTTTGCACAATTCTTTATCCATGCCTACAGCCGAACCCAACACATCACAGCCTACAAAAGCAATGTCCTGATCTCTTAATACACCTTGAACAATGCCGTCTTCACCATAAGTACCGTGGATTACAGGAAAAGCAGCTTCCTGATCTCCAAGAGCTTCTGTTGGGTTCGTCTTTGTGAAAAGTGATGAATCTCCTTCAAGAAATGTTTTTTCGAGAGATTCAATATCGACACCAGTTGATATGTCAACGTTATACCACGCTGATTGCCGATCGATATATATCAATGAAATCTCGTATTTAGATTTGTCCAGGTTTTTTAAAATACTGCTAGTGGAACGAAGTGCAATAGTATGCTCTGCAGATTTTCCTCCAGCAAGAACTGCTAATTTTAATTTGGTCATGGTTTAAGAATGATGAATGTATTCTTAAAGATCTGCTTGTAATTCTTCTATTGCCTGGTTGCAGTTGGCTATAATCTCATCTACTAAGGGAAGAGTTTCAGGAATGTTTTCACCGTTCTTCAGATTGGTCTCGGCCTGAATAATTTTTTCCTTCAGTGGTGTCAGTCCCACCATTTCAAGAGATGGCTTCATCTTGTGAATTAACTTACCCATTTCCTCCCAGTTTTCTTCCTTCTTCCCGTTTTCTAACCCTTCAATAATCTCCTTATTGTTTTCAATAAAAGATGTAACTACCTGAGTGATAAATTCCTTGTCCCCATCACTCACCATTTCTAGGTAAGATAAATCCGTGATTCTGCTCATGTTGTGACTTTTTGTTTAATTTGAGACAATCAAAACAATACTAGATCATTAACACTGCTGGTCTCAATTTGATTCTAATTTATATGATAAAATTGATCTTTAAAATAATTCTTGCCTGTATTCTCCTTTTTTTCCTTGGGATAGTAATACTGTATTTCTATGGCTCTTCAACAAAATATGACAGCACCGAGTATCAAAAAGTGATTACTCATAAATCTGATTCCAATTACAGTCCTGATACAGTTACAATTATGACCTACAACATAGGTTATGCTTCCGGGATGACTAACAATAAAGCAGTGGCTACTACCGAAAATTTGTTCGCTGAAAACATGCAAGCTGCAGTGGATTTAATAAACAACTTGAGAGTAGATATTTTGGCACTACAAGAAGTGGATTTTGATTCGGATAGGTCATATAACGTAGATCAATCAAAGGCTTTATCAATAGGATGCGATTTTTTGGCAAGTGCACAAGCTACCAACTGGGATAAAGCGTACGTACCATTTCCTTATTGGCCTCCTAGTACCCAATTTGGTCAGATTCACAGCGGGCAAGCAATCTTAAGTAAATTCCCGATTGATTTCCATGAGAGGGTAGTACTGAAGAGGCCAGAGAACCAGCCATTCTACTATTCAGCTTTTTACATTGATAGACTGCTGGAAGTGGTGAAATTAAAAATTGATTCTACCGATGTAATTATCATGAATGTGCATCTTGAAGCATATGATCAGGAAACAAGGGAGCTACAAGCCAATAAAGTTGTTGAGCATTATAATTTTTTCGCGAAATCCTATCCTGTTTTATTAGTAGGTGATTTCAATGCCATTCCAAATGGAGATACAGATACAACAGTATCGACGATACTTTCGGGGCAAGATATTATGATGGCCAACAGAATGAATGACTTTGAGGAAGATCCTAAAAAGTTTTACACATACAGTTCAGTAAACCCGGAAGTCAAGATAGATTATATATTTTACAACAGGTCGAAAATCATGCCAGTGGAGACAAGGGTAGTACAAGAGGCATTAGATATATCAGATCATCTTCCTGTTCTAGCAAAATTCGTGATAATCAAGGATGATAATTGAATTAGAAATTCAGAATTTTTTACTAATTTCACGGCTAAAGTTTGAAGTCCGAGTAGAAAAACACAACTATGATAAAAGAGTTTGAAAAGCTTAGGGAAGAAGAGATCGAAATTATGCTGAAGGCGCCAGTTTTGGTTTCTGTTCTTATTGCCGGTGCTGATGGTACAATTGATAAGGCGGAAGTTAAAGAAGCCGTAGCAATAGCCAGAGGTAAGCAAAGTAGAGCCCGTGAGCAACTGGTAGACTACTATAAATTAGTAGGGGAAACGTTTGAAGCTAAATTCAACGAAATGATTACAAGTTTCCCACAGAAACCTGAAGAGAGAAATCCTATGATCATCGCTGAGCTTAAGAGGCTTAATAGGATTCTACCAAAAGTTGAAAAGAATTTCGCTGTTAAATTTTATGCAAGTTTAAAAGACCTTGCAAAGAAAATAGCTGAAGCTTCTGGAGGAGTATTGGGATACCTTTCAGTAAGTTACGAGGAAGCTAAATTGATGGAACTAAACATGATCAATGATCCATCAAAATTCTAAGGAACTTGAGCTTTCTTAACAAAAGCATTGTCCCCCCATTACGGCTCACTTTTATTATGTGGGCCGTTTTTGCTTTAGAGTACTCCTACAACTGGGATTTAGGTTTTCTTGGCGTAGAGCCACTCAAATTCACTGGATTAGTTGGAATTTTTACCATGCCAATGATCCATGGCAACCTATCCCATATCGCCTCCAATACCTTACCTCTTATATTTCTTGGAAGTACATTGTATTTGTTCTACGATCGTATTGCCAACAAAGTATTCATGCAGTGTTACTTTATCCCAAGTGTGCTAGTTTGGATAATTGGTCGGCCTTTTTATCACATAGGTGCAAGTGGATTAATATATGGGCTTGCTGCATTCCTGGTCTCATTTGGAATATTCAGAAAAGACAGAAAGTCCATTATTATCTCTGTAGTTATATTGCTTTTTTATGGAGGATTAATCTACGGTGTACTTCCATTTAATAGTTATGTAAGCTGGGAAGCGCACTTGATGGGTGCAATTACAGGTGTGGCTGTTTCTTTTGGGTTTGCCAAAAACAAAAAGGTTAGTAGCTAAAAAAAGCTATCCCTTTTTCAAGAGATAGCTTTGAAATCTTCGTTTATTATCGATTAGTTCTTCTCAACTCTGATAGTATAGCTTGATTCTCCCTTCGAATATTTCAAGATATATATACCAGTCTGGAATGTAGATAAATCAATATTCACATAATCTCTTGCGGTTTGATCCATTAATACTTGTTTTCCTAATACATCAAACATTGAAATTGTATATGTCTCGTTATCTGAGAAGTGAACCTTTAAGTTATTCTGTACTGGATTAGGGTAGGCTGTAGCAAATCCTTCCGAGACATCATTTGGAGCAGTGTTAACGAACTCATGATCAAAAGAGCTTGCGATTTCAACATCTCCTCTTGCATTGGCAATTGATGTTCTTCCTTCTCCAGTTATCGCAGATATCACATCGCCTGGACAGATGATAATACCATCAACATCATATCCATCTGCACTACCATTATGCTTAGTTGGGTCTGTAACATCTACAAGTTTTAGGTATTGAACATACTCTAGTCCCTGATCAACTGCTGGTGCAATGTCAATGAATGAAGATCTACATTCACCATCTGGAGCACCGATTAATATCCATTCAGCGTCATTTAGTGACTGCTTACCGTAAACAAGAACTTTCTCCGGGTAATTCTTGTCTTTGTCAGGCCCACAATTCTGATTGTATCTTCCAAATGAAGTTTCAACAATAATCAAATCAGCATATGACTTTTCACCGTAGTTTATCGAATTCGGATTATCTACATAAACACCATTTTTATTGTGGTTGTAAACAGGACTTTCCAATTCTAATATAAGTTGACCTCCAAAACCGAGAGATACAAAGTTAATATTATCACTCTCTTGAGGAGCGCCAAGCGCATTTTCAGCATTCATCCTTTCGGCAACTGGCGTTCCGGTCCCGTTCGCTTTTGTACCGGGATGATAATCTATCACTGATGTAGCGTAACCAGCACATGCATCAAGTAGATTCATGCATCCAGTAGTCATATCGCCCCAACCTGATTTAGTTACATCGCCAACCATTGTGAGAGGTGTCTTATTGCCATCCATATCAACTACAGTCATTACAGTATGATCTTTTGCAGAGTAGATTAAGTTACCGGAACCACTATCAAGAATTGCTAAACCTGTGACTTTTGAACTTCCCGTATTACCAATTTCAACAGCAATTAAATGGTCAGCTATACCTGAAACCGAGTAAAGCTTGTTTCCTCTATGTGTTGCTAGGTAAAATGAACCATCCTGATCAAATGCAATATCTGCACCTGCTGTATTCACATAATCAGTAGTTTCATCAATTTTAATCTTACCATAACTAGTGTATGCGCCAACATATGGATCATCAAACACTAGCACTTCGTTGCTTCTGTTTTCTGTTATATATAGTTGCCCATACGGACTGAAAGCTGCTTGAGTAATACTTCCAACATTTAGTGATCCTATTTCGGTAAATATCCCAGTGGATAGATCAAAATATCCGTATTTGTTTCCATTACTGCTTTGGAAGACAAATAGATGCTCACCTGTTACATCAAGAGCCATGTGGGCTCCTCCATAAGGAGAAGTTAATTGTTCAGTTAGTACAATAGTACCCTGACCTATATCTGGTACTGCACTGTAAATTTTATCTGTTCTATTGTCAATATAGAAAATGTCACATGTTTCAAGGTCATCATCAGAACATTGTGCATGCATGTCTACATTGATATCTCCTTGTTTTTCGTTTTGTCCGTTATAGGAATAAAAGAACCAAGCACTTGCTCCCTGAGAAATATTTTTTCCATTTGCTCCATCACCAATTTGAAGGCCATATTTGCCGTCTGCTGGCATAGCTCTCATATTGATATAACCGTTTCCATCCAGCTGATTCATGAAAGCTGATTCATCTAACGTATAGAATATCCAAAGATTTGGATCAATACCTCCGTCATTAGGATCGTATGCACTTGCTTTTAGTTCTTTTTTAGGCCCAGTGTTATCAGTCTTTTTATTGAAAGGCATGAATACTTCCCATAAAGAACCTGAAAGTTCTCCTGTAGTCATGGTAGCAACCCCATACACATATGCAGAGGAACCATCAGTGGAGTAAGTCAGGTAAGAACCAGCGTCGAAAGTTAATTTTGCATTGCTGCCACCATCAAATCCACTTAACCATAAGCTGTGGTTACTATTCCCGCCATGGTAACTATCAGATTCAGCATTTGTTAGTGTGAATGTTCTTTGTCCTAGTGAGCAAGACCCTGGTGTAACATCTATTTCACATGGTCCAGCAAAATACTCATGACTTAGTGATTGCTCACTTCCATAGGTAAAGGAGAGAGTACCGACACTTCTGGAAGTGTAGATGAAAGTATAGTTTCCAGATTTGGCATTTCCATCTTCATCTTTTCCATTTCCTGCTTTTGGTAGACCTCTTGTATTTCCGTTGTGGTCAAACGTCACAAACACTCTGTAGTCATTTAAGTTTTCAATTCTGTACTTGTTTCTATTTCTTCTATCAGAACAAACTGATGTAATTGCTATTGTACCTTCTTCAACCTCACAAACACCTCCTGTGTCTTGAGAAGTTAGTGATTGATTGTCGCCATATCTGGTAACAATCGATTCATTCTCACCTAAAGCATCAGATCTGAAGAATTTATATTCAAAAACGCCTTCACTTGGATTTGCCTCTTTACCTTTTCCGGCTTTTGGAAGCCATAAATTCTTGGTGCTTAATACATTATTTTCAGAATCAATTATTTCATAGGTCACATAAACCCCATGATTGTTAGGGTTTCGCATTCTCCATCTGCTTTTGTTTGGGTTTGTAGAGCAAACTGAAGCGAGCTCAATGCCAGGAGCGAAACAAATTTCATTCGAAGGTTTTGCTTCCTCAAATTGGTTGTCTCCAAAGTAAACCCTTAGTTCTTCGTCTTCAGCCAGTTTAGGGAAAGACTTAAATCTATATTCCAATTCTGGTAACTCATCACTTCCTGGTTTGCCCTTTCCGGCTTTAGGTAACCAAAACCCTTCAAGACCACTTAAATCAAGTCCGGTACCAGGCTCTTCGTCTGTCTGTTCTCCGCCAGTCTCATCTCCTTTACCGTCTCCTTCATCAGTTGTTTCTCCATCAGACGAGTCTCCTTTGCCATCACCTTCGTCTCCTTTGCCGTCACCTTCATCTCCTTTACCATCTCCTTCATCTCCATTGCCGTCACCGCTATCTCCATCTCCGTCACCTTTTTTGACGATATCATAAAGAACGTATACCGGGAAGTCGTTCGGATTTCTGAATCGGAATTTGCTTTTCTGAGGGTTATGAGTACAGACAGCATCAACTTCGATACCATCCACAGGACACAACTCCTCTTCTGAAATTGTAGTTACTGTAAAATCGTTGTAGGTGATTTCAATTTGACTTCCATCTTCAACTTTTGTCCTGATTTTTTTTCCTGATTTTGGAATAGAAATCTGTTTCTTCTCTCCACTTGGTAAGGATTTGACTAAAATCTGAATCCTTTCTCCTGTATTGTTATTGACTTGCCACTTGTAGTACAAGTAATCCCCACAAAGAGTTTGTACTGTGATAGGGGGTTCTTGTGCAAATAATGAGAGTGAAATAAACGTAAAGATAGCTGGTACGAGTAGTATCGCTCTGAGTTTCATTGTGCTTTAATTGGTGTGTGGTTAAACTAGTGTTTCGACGAAATTACTGTAATCTTAGATAAAGTCAAAATTTAAGTCGATTAATAACATTTTCATAATGACTAATATATTTAGTAAAAAACTAAAATAATTAGTATATTTGAATTATGAATGAAGTGGTAAAAGGTAGAGGTTCGCAGATAGTGACTTCCAATAAATTCCAAAATCAATACTACGATTATGATGAAGATTCCAAGACTGCAAGAGAGGAATTGGAGTCTAAAACAGAGGTGTTTTATGAGACCCCTCACAATGTTATTAGTAAAAATAATAGTGATGACCTTGGTTTCGATAAATCAATAAACCCGTACCAGGGCTGTGAGCATGGATGCATTTATTGTTATGCCAGAAATAGTCATGAATATTGGGGGTTTAATGCGGGAATAGATTTCGAGAGAAAGATAGTTGTGAAAGAAAAGGCACCAGAGTTATTAGAGAAAAAGTTTTTGTCTAAGTCCTGGAAGCCAGAAGTGGTAATGCTTTCAGGTAATACTGATTGTTATCAACCGCTGGAAAGAAAATTCAAAATTACAAGAAGATTGCTTTCTGTGTTTGAGAAATACAGGAATCCAGTTGGGATGATTACTAAGAATAGCTTGATCACAAGGGATATTGATATATTAAGTGAGCTGGCGAAAAATAACTTGATTCAGGTCGTGATTTCTATTACCACATTAGATGAAACGTTAAGGAGGGCAATGGAACCTAGGACTTCAACAGGCATTCAGAGGTTAGATGCCATTCAAAAGCTTACAGATGCAGGAGTACCAACCGGAGTGATGACAGCACCGATTATTCCTGGTTTGAATGATCAGGAAATTCCTGAATTACTAAAAAGATCTGCTGAGGCTGGTGCGGTTACTGCCAACTATACTGTAGTTCGGCTTAATGGTCAAATAGCTGAGTTGTTCAAAGACTGGGTCATTAAACATTATCCTGATCGATCTGATAAAGTGCTTAATCAAATCAAACAATTACATGGAGGAACATTGAACGACAGTGATTTTGGTAAAAGAATGAAAGGAGAGGGTGCCTATTCTAAGATGATAGAACAATTATTCAAAAAAAGTCGTGAAAAGCATTTTCATGGAAGAAGTATGCCAAGTTATGATTTTACAAAGTTTCGATTCAAGGGAAATTATTCCTTGTTCTAATGATTGACGCATTGATGATTGCTGATTAAAACTGAATGAATTCCTGGATTTTTAAATCTAACCCTGTGATTCCTTCCTCAGTTTCTACTTTATCGATCTGATACCACTGATTTTCCAGAAAACTTACGTAGAGACCATTTTTTTTTGGCTTTACAGGTGGAGCAAGATAATCTGGTTGAAACAACTGACCCATGAAATGTTTACCATTCATCCAGTCGATATCTGTTGTTTTACCATTTTTTGTAATCGAAACAGAACGGTTCTTAAAACTCGTTACAAAACTTGCATTCTCTCTCTTTGGTCCTTCAATCTTCAGAAAATCAATTTTTAGAGGGGATTCAATCTTTGCCGTTTCATAGATGGCTTGAAGAATCTCTTGCAAAACTAAATCAACTTTTTCATGGTCATAAAGTGTTACTTCTCTCTTGGTGGACTCACTTTTTAATTCGAAATGATGAATGTTTTGGTCAAACTCGGAAAGCTCCTTGTCAGAATTCCAGTCTATTCCGTTTAACAGATCTTTGATGTCCTTTATCCAAACTGTATTCAAGCTTCCATTCCACTTAAAATCATCATTTTCAGAAAAACCTTCAGCTGTAATTTCCTCTGGGGATATATCATCTCTGTGTATATAGTTTAATTCAAAACCAACTTCCAGGTTTTTGCCATTAAAGGCAATATTCAAACTGTATTGATGCGCGTAGGGTGGAGGTACCTGGTTGGTGGTATAATTTATTTTAAGATTGTCAAATTTCATTTATTGAGGCTAAAGTTTTTAATCGATTGATTTTTCCAGTTTCTGTTTGACTGAATTCATTAGTAAAGTAGACTTTTTTTGGAATTTCGTATCTGTTTAATGTCGATTTTAGAACATCGTCCAAATAATTTGTTGCAATTTCTCCCTCAATTGCCAAAACAATTATCTCTCCAAATTTATCGTCTTTTTCCGCTGTGATAAAGAATTGATTGGTGATATTATTATCTGTAAACGCTATTGATATTTTTCTTTCAATTTGCTCTGGAAAGAACTTCACACCTCCAGAATTTATTACGTTATCGAAACGTCCCAACCACTCAAATTCTTGCGGGTTGATTAGATTAACAATATCGTTAGTGACCAATTCTTTGGATTCTGTTACAGCACCTGAAATTATAAGTTGGTTTTGATCATTTGTTCTGAAAGTATTATCTCCAACAGCTTGGAAATATTTTGATTTGTCTGAGCGATTTAATTTTTTGAGTGCAACATGACTAATTGTTTCTGTCATACCATACGTATGATACACATTGGTTGGAATATCTTGCAAATGTTCAACAATCCGGTCGCTGACTGTTCCTCCACCGATGAGTAGGTTTTTAATTTTAGCCAATTGCTTCAGGCTATGTTGATTTTGAATAATTTCATTCAATTGCAGAGGAACCATGGCACATAAATCTATCTCCTGATCCAATGATTCATGCAATGGATTTGAGGTGACAGACCTGAAGTACATATCCATGGAGTTATGCAGAGCTCTTACAAGCATCATTGTTCCTCCTATGTATTTTGTATTAATGCAAATCAGCGCTTTACTTCCCTTTGATATTTGCAGTGCATTTAAAGTGTTTTGAGCACTTATTTCAAGAAGTTCTCTTTTTATGGTAATTTGCTTGGGAGTTCCAGTCGATCCAGATGTTTGTAGAACAAACGCTTTTCGGTCGGAATACCAATCCTTAATAAAATTAGCGGCAATTTTTTCGTTCGCACTTAAAAAAAAATCTGTATTTTTCCATTTTTGAAGATCAATGGGAGCGATAGATTTGTTTTCAAAGTGTAGGATCATTTTTGCTTATTCCCTGAGTTGGAGGTAAAGATAGTTAACCCAAACAAAATTCTTTAGTGAGTTTAGAAAGCGATATAGTAAGGAGAATAATTAATAAGGATAAACAGGCATTCGAAATAGTTTTTAATGAGAACTATGGATTGTTATGTGCTTATGCTTCTAAATTCGTTAATGAGGATGAGCAAGCAGAGGAAATAGTCCAGGAGGTGTTTGTTAAATTTTGGGAAAAATGTGAAACCATAGATCCAGATTCATCAATAAAGTCTTATCTCTACAGGTCAGTCCACAATACATGTTTGAATTACATTAAACATCAAAAAGTTAAGGACGCTTACAGAGAATATGCAATCAACTTCTTCTCATCTTCCTCTGAAAGTATGGACCTGGAGGCAGAGCAAAGAGAACTTATCAATTTAATTCACGAAGAGATTGATAACTTACCACCGAGGTGTAGCGAAATTTTCAAATTAAGTCGTTACGAAGGACTGAAGTATCAAGAAATTGCAGAACACCTGGAAATATCTATCAAAACTGTTGAGGTACAAATGGGTAAAGCTCTTAGAATTCTTAGAGATAAATTTAGGCAAGACAGTAAAGTAGAATGAGAGTATTTTTTGTTTTTATAATTCTAATCCTAAATTCCTTCTCTTATTCATTTGCCCAAAGTTTGCTTAAGAAGAGGATTAACCTTGATGTTTATGAAGAGAAGTTCTCCAACATTCTTGATATCATCACTGAGGAATCTGACATTTTCTTTTCCTATAATTCAGAACTTTTTCCAGCTGACCAGAAGTTTACTTTGAAGGTGGAGGAGACACCAGTTGAGGAGGTCTTAAATAGGTTGCTTGTTGGTACTGGAATCAATTATGCAATATTTAAGGATCAGATTATTTTTAACCTACCTGCTGAATCTACTTTTAAATATTCTGTAAAAGGAGTCATTCTTGATAGCCTCACAAACGAACCTATCGCAAATGCTCATGTGTATCTGGATGGAACCGAGATAGGAGCTTATACCAATATGGAAGGTATTTTTCAATTTTCTAATGTAACAAAAGGAACCTATGAGCTTGTAATTTCTCATATCAATTATGGGGTTAAGAACTACTACTTATATGTGAATAAAGGTTTAGACGAGTTCACCTTATCAATCCCACCAAAAGTGGTTGTTCTTGATGAGTTTAAAGTTCTTTCAGCAAAAAATAAATTCTGGAATGTTTACTACAGTATTTTTGTGGAAGAGTTTATCGGAAGTTCAGTCAATTCGGAGAAATGCATTATCAAAAACCCCGAAGCGGTAAGAATTTTATTTGATTCCACTGATTCCTATAAAGAGTTTGAAGTGTTTACAACTGAGCCTCTGATTATTCACAATGAGGCATTAGGCTATAAATTAAATTATGACTTAATCTTCTTTAAGTCTAAGGCAGGAGTGATCAGGTATGTTGGTAAAACCAATTTCGATGCTCTTAGTCCGGAAGAAACAAAAGGTCACCGTAGGTGGAAAAAGAAAAGATATCATGCTTATACAGGTTCTTTAAGACATTTTATTCAAGCAGAGATGACTGATGAATTGAAACAGAACAAATTTCGTACTCAGATTGTTGATGAGGTGCCAGAGTTGGTAGAGTTAAAGTATTATCCGGCGAATCTAAAATCAAAAGAAATGATTCGCCTAAAAAATATATGTGAGAGTTTGCCCGTTGGAAAATACATACAAGTTTTACACGGTAGCGACAAAATAAGTTATATTGGTAAACTTGATACCACAATCAATCGAGAGTATATGAGATTTGATGAATACTTTGATTTGAGTGATGGTATTATGGTTTATGGATATTGGTCAAAACAAAGATTAGCAGATGCATTACCTTTGAGTTTTTATTTATCTTTAGAAGAATAAAAAAAAACTATAGGGTAATTCACTTTTGAGCTGTTTAAGAGTTGAATCAATAAAAGAAATGGAAGTTCAAGAATTATTAGCGAAATACTTCTCAGGAAATGTTAGTTCCGAAGAGCGGTCAACTGTTGAAAGTTGGAGGGAGGAAAGTGCAGAACACGAGCTAGAATTTATTGAATTTAAGCATGCATGGTCTCTTTCCAATGTTGAAAGGTTTAATGCATCTACTGCTTTTAGTAAAATTGAGAGCAAGCTTACTGTATCAGAAAAACCATTAGCGAAATCAAGAAGCCTTACTTCCACTTTTTTAAGAGTTGCGGCAGTTATCACTTTAATCGCAGCTGCCTCTTATGTGGTTTATATTAATATTCAGCCTTCAGTGTCAGAAGATGTGGTTGCTGACAATAAAATCGATGCAACTTTACCGATTGCAAAGGAAGAGCTTTTGTTGGACGGCTCGAAAATTGTCCTTGGTACTGGAGCTAAGATTGAAACATTGACGGATTTTAATACTGCAGATACCAGAGAAGTTAGATTGACGGGTAAAGGATATTTTGATATTGCCAGAGATGAATCCAAGCCATTTATCATATATACCGAAAATGCAAGAGTTGAAGTCTTAGGAACATCTTTTGTAGTTGACAATTCCAGTGATAAGACGCAAATTACTGTTGAATCTGGGCTTGTGAGTATTTCCAGAAATGATAATCCAGGAAGTGTTCAATTGAACCCTGGTGAAGTGGGACTTATAAGAGACTCAGCAGCAGGAATTGTCAAACACAAGAATGACAATGACAATTACCTTGCTTGGAAAACAGGTGTTTTATATTTCAAGGACACAAATCTGGAAGAAGTAGCTTCTTTGCTCAATGAAGTCTATGGTATGAACGTTAAGTTTGATAACCCTTCCGTAAAAAGTTGTAAGATTACTGCTACTTTCAATAATCGAGATGGTAGTGAAATTCTTGAAATTGTTGGAAGAACTTTCAATCTTGAAATCGTACAGGAAGGCAACAAAAGCACTATCAAAGGAGCTGGTTGCTAGGCCTGATTCAGATTTTCCCTAATTTTAGACAATAGCATTTTATCATTATCAGGATTCGTTTTGATCTCCAGAACCTTTGGTTTATCTGAAGGGATGTAGAAAGATGTAAGGACCTGCTGTAATTCGTTTTCATTTTGAGCGTGAAAATATTGGTAACCAAATTCTTCTGACAACTTTCTTGCAGTCAGAGTTTGTCTAGTCACAAAAAACTCTCCCAATTCAGGTTGATCCCCGGGACCTTTAATCATTTTGAATATACCTCCTCCATTGTTGTTCAGGATGATAATTCTGAGTTTCGCAGGGTCATAGTTATTCCAAAAGGCATTTCGGTCGTAAAAGAATGCCATGTCGCCAGTTATAAGCGTAGTGGTCTCGTTATGCGTAAGTGAATAACCGTAGGCTGTACTATTACTGCCGTCAATTCCACTGGTACCTCTGTTGGAATAGACTCGAACAGGTTTGTTTTTGATACCTATGAAATTGGCATAACGCACTGACATACTGTTAGCAAGATGTAATACGGAATTATCTGGTATCCTACTTAATACTGAATTTACAGCTAATAATTCACCAAACGAGGTGTTTTTAGATGATGCCTCAATTGTTTTAGCAGTATTGGAATCGATTAATTTCCAGGATTGTAAATAGTTAACTCTCATTTGCTTTTGGAAATCATCTGAGTGCTCTGTCAATTGATTGACCATCATTCTAATTGTGACTGCAGGGTCACCTTTCAAAACTTTAGTCAATGATTGAAACGTGTCAGCTACATCTCCATTTTGCTGAATATGCCAATGATGTTTTGGCTTATACTTTCTTAAGAATAATTTAAGGTGTTTAGATATAACGGACTTTCCGGTGGTGATTAGCAATTCTGGACATAAAGATTCAGCAACTTCCTCCTTAATATTATTCAAGAATAGATCCTGATGGATAACCGCATTGTCTAATTGCTGCATATTGCTAATGATATCAGCAATTACAGGAAATGAGTCGGTACTTAAACTTGATTCCAATGACTGATCATAATCAGTTTGACCAATAACAGCTAATATCTTTGAAAAGCCCTTGATGGTCTCAATCTCACTAACTTTTACAGTTTCAATACTTTTTGGGCTTTCAATGATCCTTATATCATTGGAGTAGCTTAATTCCTCATCTACTTCAGGGTAAAATGGTTCCCTTAATGGAACATTGATATGTACTGGTCCTCTTGGAAAGTCATTACAGCAATTGATTGCTTCATTCAATATTCTATTGACATGCCAATATGCCTCATCAGCCTCATATTGATCAGGGAGTTGAAAAGATTTCTTTACATGTTGACCGTAAATATTTGTTTGTCTTATCGTTTGACCATCAAGTTGATCAATCCATTCCGTAGGACGATCTGCGGTAAGGATTATTAAAGGGATATGTTGGAAATATGCTTCTGCCACAGCCGGAGCGTAGTTGTATGCTGCAGATCCAGAAGTGCAAACTAATACTGTTGGTGATTTTGTACTTTGACACATTCCAATAGCATGAAAAGCTGCTGACCTTTCATCTGAAAATGTCCAGGTTTTTATTTTCTTATTGCGAGCAAAGGAAATTGTTAATGGTGCACACCTTGATCCTGGTGAAAGAACTGCATTTTGGACACCCTTTAGTGCACATACTTCTGAAATGTCATGAATTGCCTGAATGACCATAGATTAACCTAAAAAGTTCAATAATGTTCGGAATTTCAGTTCAGTTTCCTGGAGTTCTTTTTCAGGAATAGAGTCATCAGTTACTCCAGCTCCTGCGTATAATATTCCCTTGTTGCCAATGATTTGCATACACCTGAGATTTACGAATATATTGGTATAGCTATCGATGTTGACTGGTCCCAGATACCCTGCAAACAACTGTCGATCATATCCTTCATTTTCCATTAAAAACTGAAGACTTGGCTCCAAAGGCATTCCACATACAGCTGAGGTAGGATGAAGCAAATCCAGCATTACCGAACCTAGAAGTGGAAAGTTAGTTTCTTCCATATCCACTTGATACGTTGTTTTAAGGTGGGCGAGGTTTCCTGCTTTTACAGTTTTTGGGCCTCTTTCTTCAAACTCCCTCAAGCGAATTTTTTTGAAACTATTGATGATATATCTGGAAACCATTGCCTGTTCTTCTATTTCCTTCTGAGTCCAGGCTATTTCTGATAGGTGAGTAGTTTCTCCCAGCTTTTGAGTTCCGGCAAGGGCTACCGTCTTGAATGACTTCTGATCATGTACTTCAATCAGTAATTCCGGAGTAGCGGCCATCCAGGTTCCTACTGCTGGGCTTGACAAGAGGTAGCAAAATGCACCCTCATAAGCGTCCCTGATTTCTAGTAATTTTTCTACGGCATTGAAATCTGTGTCAAGATCAATTTCCTTAGTTCTGGAGGGTACGAACTTTTCAAATTTCCCATCATTGATTTGTTGAATACCGAATGCTACCATTTCCTGAAAGTTTGGTTCCATTTCAGTGAAATCTCTGTTGGTATGAAGGCGATTTTTGGTAGCTTCTTTTGAAATAGATTCAATTAGTTGAATAGCTTTTTCGTATCGCGCACCTTTTAAAGTTGGTTCAATTTTGATTGTTTCATCTTCTGCAGTGAAAAGGATATCGGCATTAAGATAATTGGTTTCTTTTCCCTGGTTATTGTTGAAAGGTGATATTATAAATCCGGGATTAGTCGTTTCGAGTTCAACTTTACCTTTTTGTATTTCTGATCCAAGATCAATAATTAGATTAAATTCCTTCTGTTGAGGTAAGCTCCATAGAGCAACAGAATATTGGTGTTCAATGGCTAAATAGAATAACCTACTTATTTTCTCCTCTTTTGATAGAGCTTGAAACCTTGTATCTGCAATTGGGAAAATATTCATCTTCTATCCATTATAGCGAGTGTAATTCTACTTACACACACCAATTCATAATTGTCATTTACAATTTTTATTTCCCACACATGTGTATTTCTACCTGTATGAATTGGGGTGGCGGTACCATAAACAAACCCATCCCTGGCGCTCTTTATATGATTGGCATTTATCTCCAGCCCTACTGCGAAATGTGTGTTAGGGTTCAAACAAGCAGTTGAAGCTATGCTTCCTAGAGTTTCTGCCAAAGCAACAGATGCTCCACCATGCAACAGACCCAGTGGTTGTTTTGTTCGGTGGTCTACTGGCATTTTTCCTTTTATGAAATTATTACCAATTTCATAAATTTCAATACCAAGGTGCTCAACCATGCATCCTTTTGAAAAGTTATTGATATTTTCGAGCGAGAAATCAGGGTGGAACATTGAGTTAGTTTAAATACCTAGCAAACAAAAAAAGAATTGTGTTGAAAACCAAGAATTTACTAATAGTACGACACGGTCAGACCGATTACAACAAAAAAGGTATGGTTCAGGGTAGTGGAATTGATGCCTCGCTCAATGATACGGGTAGAAAACAGGCGAAAAAATTCTATAAGGCCTATAAAGACTATGGTTTTGACAAACTTTACATTTCTGAATTGAAAAGAACTTATGAGTCAGCTGAGTCTTTCATAAAAGATGGTCTGGAATATGAGAAGCTTGAAGGACTAAATGAAATTAGTTGGGGAGAGAAGGAGGGACAACCATTTTCTCCGAATACTCATAGCGCCTACAAGGATATGATTCAGGCATGGCAAAATGGTGAATTAGGTCATAAAATTAAGAAGGGTGAATCTCCTTTGGAAGTTATGACAAGACAGAAGCAAGCAATGGATGTCATCATGTCAAATGAAAAGGAAGAAAATGTATTGATTCTAATGCATGGCAGGGCGATGAGAATCTTAGTTTGTTGGCTTCTTAATCATGATTTAAGGTATATGGATATGTTTACACATGAAAACCTGTGTTTGTATCATATTACGTACAATAAGTCTGGTTTTCAAGCTAAATTGCTTGATGATAGATCGCATCTTAGCTAAAATTCATCATAAAGTCCACCAGGTTAACACTTCGTTCGAGTGCTAACTTCTTTCTTAGGCGATATCTACCAATCTCAACTCCTCTAGGCGAAATGTGCATAAGACTTGCAATTTCCTTTGTGGTCATGTTCATTCTTAGATATGCACTGAGCTTAATTTCCTGAGGAGTTAAATCTGGATACTCTTCTCTTAGTTTTGCAGTAAAACCGTGGTGTACTTCATCAAAATGCCCCTCAAACTGTTTCCAGTCCTCGGCCTCATTCGTATTTTTCTCAATATCCTTAATGATCTTACTTAAATCTGCTGCAGATCCATTTTTCTTTTTGACAATATGGGCCAGACTGGCTTTTATCTCATGAATGAACTCGTTTTTATTAATAATGTACATTGTAGCACTGGCAAGCTCCTGATTTTTATGTTTGATCTCACCCTGAAGCTTCTGCGTTTTCAGATTTGTGATTTCTTCTTCAGATTTCTTGGTTACTTCATGTATTTGTGAGTCTTTTTGTTGCAATTGTTCCTTTTGCTGCAATTCCATTGCCATTTTATCTTTTTTGTGCTTCTTATCAAGTCCCGCCAAAGAAATTCCGAATACACTTATGAAAATAAGCACGTAAAGTACATAAGCAACAATAGATCGGTACCATGGAGCGTCTATACTGAAGGAATATTTTGCGACCTGACTCACCTTTCCATAAATATTCTTTGCGCGTAACTGAAATGTATATTTGCCCTCATGCAGGTTTGTATATTCTTTTGAATTTTCAGGGGACCATTCTGACCACTTATCATTAAACCCTTCCAGTTTGTAGCTGTATTCATTTTTGAGACCATCGAAATAAGGAGTGCTGTAAGAGAACTTAATATTATTTAGGCTATATGGGAGGGTAGGAGACAGTTCTTCCTGCTGAGACGCAACAATAAGCCCATTTACGTCAGTGTGGTTTCCACCAAATATGAGACTGTCCTTTTGCCCACTAACTCTTACCTGTCTAATGTAGGTTTCATATTGCTCAGGCAAAGCCTTGGAAACTGTAGGGTTGTAATGTATAAAACCATCCTTTGCTCCGATAAGTACGTTTTGTAAGTCAATGCAATGGATATTTTGAAGATCATCGTTTAATAAGTGATTTACCTTTTTAAATAGATTGACTTCCTTTACAAAAGTATTGTTATTGTTTTTGGAAAGTTTTCCTATCTTATTGTCCGCAATAAAGTAGATATTCCCCATAATATCCTCCTTCAGCTGCCCTACATAATTCTCCTCCTGAAACATTTGGTCGAGCTTGGTATGTACAATAAATGAATCTAATTCAGTAGAATACGTATAGATTCCATTCTGGCTTCCAAACACTAATTGTCCCTGAATTTTAAATACATTAATCAATATATCAGCAGGGAATCCATTTTTCGAATTGTAGAAATTGATTTCTTTTATTCCTGCATCTTCAAACCTTATTTTATAAGCTCCTTTGTATCCGTGTGTCATCCACACATTCCCGGTTCCATCCTGTTCTATTACTCTGGAGGATTCACTAAAACCATCAACGTGACCTTGAAGCGTCTGTTTGCCATTTTGCTCCTGGTAATAATTAAATCCAAAATATGTTCCTTCAATGAGTGTATTTGGCAGATTGTTTGGAGTGAAAAACTTCCATGAACCTGTCACATCTGATATTTGGTAGGCAATCTGATCATCAATTATGAAAGCTCCATCATGATGGGACATTATTAAATCATTTCCTATAACTTCAATGTTATTTACGTGACCTCTGGAACCTTCAATGAATGAATATGGATTACTTGAATTGTTCTCCTGAGAAGTTTGAAATAGTCCATTTGAGGTTCCTAGATACAGGTTTTTACCATGAATTGCGGCAGCATAACCTATTCCTTGTAATCCTAAATCTTCATTGATATGTGTAAACGGTGAACCTCTCTCGATATATGAGATACCATCATTCATCCCAACCCATAAATTATTGAAGTTGTCTTCATAAACGCAATTGATAGTTCTGTTATTAAGTCCTCTGTTCACCGTGAAATTATCAATCACATTTCCATCCGAACTTAAAATTACCAAGCCGCTGTTTTGAGTACCCAAAGCAATATTCCCGTCATTTAGAATACTGGCAGTATTCACTAAAGCTTGTTCTATGAAATTGGATGCCGGAAACTTCCATTTCTCTATTCCATGCTCATCATAGAGAAAAAAGTCTCCATCGTATGTGATGATGAGCATTCTGTTATTGGTGTAGGGGAGTACAGCCCTCACATTTCTTCCTTTCAAATGATCTGCTAAAACAACAAGCTGACGATTTTTTATTGTGATAATTCCTCTTTCTGTATCAGTGAGAATAAGTCTTGAAGTACTTTGTTCCGGTAGCATAAAATTTTCGCCAGAAGAAAGAACTGAAAATTTATCGTCTTTATAAATGAATAAATGAATACTTGTGCCAAAAATGATTCCAGATGAGGTTTCATAGATTTTCCAAACGTCATCAAAGTTTCTGAACTCTTCCGGGATTTCACTTACAAGTGATTTGAATTTAAGTTGTCCATTTTCATCTGGAACCAAATACCCTAAAATTGATTGACCCCCTACATATACTCGTCCATCTTCTGCAACATGGACGGATCTTAACTTTGTGCTGTTATCTATATTATATAGTTGCCACTCATGGCCATCAAATTCAAGTAATCCAAAATTATTTGCTAAATAAATGAAGCCTCTTTTGTCTTGAGTAATATCCCAGTTCTGAATTCCGCCCTGATAATCATCGGTACTGAAATTTGTTATAAAAGGCATGCCTTTAAAAGCATGTTGTGCTGATAATGTACCAGAAATCAATACAACAGCCATTACAACAGCAAATTGAATTTTTTTAATAAAAGATATGGATATAGGCTTATTCACTTGAAAGTTGCTTAGAAATTGAATGTGAAATTGTTTTTCACACTGAAGTAATTTAAAAATACCTCAAATAGCCTTTAAAGCCAAGTTTTTATGTCGATTGATGTATTATTGATGTATTTATTTTTCCCTCATGTTGAGTTATTGATGTAGATGAATATTAGCGATGTAGGGTTTACTCTAATACCTTTAAAATCTCAATAAATCACGTAAATAGATTGGATTTATTCAAAATTAGAAGATTTCAATCGTTTGTGATTTTGAAAATTACAAAATCTCAGTAGGAAAGTATTCCAATCTAATTAACCAATGTAAAATATGAAGAGATTATTACTGTTTATTGCACTTTTTCAAGTATGCTCCTTTGCATTACTTGCGCAGGGTGTTACAGTCACAGGGACAGTCACTGATGAGTCAGGTGAGACAGTGCCAGGTGCTACTGTATTACTAAAAGGTACCAGCACAGGTACTGTGACCGATATAGAAGGAAATTATTCTTTATCGGTGAACGATGTAAATAATGATGTGCTTGTCATATCATTTATCGGTTATCAAACAATGGAGGTTCCGGTAGCAGGTCAGACGGCACTTGATGTGATTATGCGAACTGACGTAACTGAATTAGAAGAGATTGTTGTAGTAGGGTATGGTGTTCAGAAGAAGAAAGTGGTAACCGGAGCAATCGCAAAGATTGATGCTGATGACATCAAAGGCTTCAACGTTCCGAGAGTTGAGCAAGCTCTTCAAGGTCAGGTATCAGGTGTGATTGTAAGTTCTGGATCTGGGCAGCCTGGTTCAAATCAAACTATCCTTATTAGAGGAGTAAGTACTAACGGTGATAACTCGCCTTTGTATTTGGTTGATGGACTTGTTACTGACAACATTGCCAACCTGAACCCATCGGATATTAAATCTGTAGAGGTACTTAAAGACGCTGCATCAACTGCTATTTATGGAGCAAGAGGTGCAAATGGTGTTATAATAGTAACCACAAAAAAAGGTGCAGTAGGTAAACCGACATTTTCTTATGATGGTTTCGTTTCTTCAGCTTCTCCATGGAGACTTCCAACAATGATGAACTCTGAGGAGTATGTTTCAGCAATTGAGGATAAAATATTAAACGCTGGGTTAACATTGCCAGATAACTTCCCAACTACCGCTGAAATCACAAACAGCACGGACTGGATGGATGAATTAGTTGAGCCGGCAGTCACTCATAATCATCAGTTTTCCGCATCAAAAAGTACTGAGGGTGGAAGTGTTTACTTCTCAGTTGGGTACTTTGATCAGGAAGGCGTAATTGGTGGTGATAAATCCAACTACAGAAGATACAATGCAAGATTGAATTCTGACTACAAGTTCAACGATGCAATTACAATCGGTCAGACTCTTTCAGTATTACACGATGAGAGACAATCTATTCCGGAAAACAATGCTTTTGGATCACCGTTAGCAGATGCATTCAATTATGATCCACTAACTCCAATTACAAGCGATACTGCAAAATTTGGGTTTGAGCAATCACCTTGGGTAGAAAAGGAATATATCAATCCATTCAATAGAATTGCAATCCAAAATTATGAAGCTCAGACAAACAGAGCTCAAGGAAATGTATATCTAACAGTTTCCCCAATTGAAGGACTTACTTTGAAATCGGATTTTGGACTTGATTACAGCTTTAGCAATCAAAGTTCATTCACTCCTTCATACTATTTCAGAAATACTTTTCAGAATCCAATCAATGATGTTTTCAGAGAGAACAGTCAGGCTGGTTTCTGGAGATGGGAGAACTACGCTTCCTACACCAAGAAAATTAATCAGCATAATGCTTCTATCGTTGTTGGAACCAGTAGAAGAAAAGAGTCTTCAAGATGGGAGGGATCAACTACTGGTAGTATTCCATTGGAAGTAGAAGATGATCCAAACTGGTGGTACTTATCTGCAGGACAGGATTCTTTAGACTTGACTTACGGAGCAGCAGCACCTGTAAGGTCGTTGATCAGTTACTTCGCAAGACTTCAATACGATTTTAAAGAGACTTACCTGTTTACAGCTACATTCAGAAGAGACGGTTCTTCTAAGTTTGGTCCAAATAACAGATACGGAAACTTTCCATCATTCTCAGCAGGATGGATTGTGTCTAACGAAGGATTCTGGGATGTTCCAGTTGTTGATTTCTTCAAGTTAAGAGCTAGCTGGGGTAGAAACGGTAACGATAGAATTGGTGATCTTCAATTTAGCGCACGGGTTACACCAGGCGGTAGAGTCTATGCATTTGGAGAACCTAATACAACAGTCTTCTTTGGTGTTTCACCTGTACAGATTTCTAATCCAAACATACAGTGGGAAGAAAGTGAACAACTTGATATAGGGTTTGAAGCGCACTTGTGGAAGAGCAAAGTGACTGTTGAATTCGATTATTACAATAAGGAAACAATCGGCCTACTGGCAACTTCCTTTGTTCCAGATATTGCAGGTAATGATCCTCCAATAGCGAATATTGGATCGGTATTGAACTCTGGATATGAAATGTCCATCTCTTATCGTGAATCTTTTGGGAATGTAAACTTCGGAGCAACCTTTAACGCATCCACTTTCAACAACGAAGTGACAGATGTAAATGGTGCTCAAGGAGTCCAGAACGGTTATTCATGGCCGGTAAGAAACCAAACTATCACTAACATGGAAGTTGGACAGCCGATTGGTCAATTCCTTGGATACACTACACTTGGAATCTTTAGAACTCAGAATGATGTATTCGCACACATTGGTCCTAATGGACTACCACTGCAACCAAATGCAGCTCCTGGTGACTTGATTTTCGCAGACCTGAATAATGATGGTGTTATCGATGCAGGTGACATTGGAAACATTGGAAAACCTTGGCCAGACTTCATTCTTGGATTGAACCTAAATGCAGATTACAAAGGGTTTGATGTTAGAATGCTATTGACAGCAAACATTGGTAACGACATCTACAAGACTTATGAAAGACAAGATGTTCTTTACAACAACTTCCAGGATACATGGTTAGATCGAGTTACAGAAGATAATCCAAATGGATCTTACCCAAGATTAATCGCTTCTGATCCTAACGGTAATCAAAGACCTTCAGATTTCTACGTGGAAGATGCTTCTTTCATGAGAATCAAAAACCTTCAGGTAGGATATACAATCCCTAACACTCTTGCTGAATCATTGAAGATTCAAAGGCTAAGAGTGTACATGGCGTTCGATAATATCCTAACGCTAACAGGTTACACTGGATTTGATCCGGAAATCGGTACTTCAGGATGGATCCTTGATACAGGAATCGACAAAGGATTCTACCCACAAAACAGATCAATTGGTGCAGGTATCAACCTTACATTTTAACGAGTAAAATCATGAAGAAAAATTTAAAATATCTATTAATGGTCTTGCCGATTTTGTGGGCTACCTCATCGTGCAACGACGATTTTCTTGAAGCAGAACCAGTAGTTGAACAACTAGAGGATAATTACTACCAAACTGACGAACAAGTATTCTTAGCGTTGGTGGCAGCATATGATCCAATTGGATGGACAATTCATGGGGGATACTGGATTTCTCCAATTATGTTCGGAGAAATTAGATCAGATAATGCAAATGCTGGTGGTGATAATACTGATACTGATCAGCCGGGATGGCAGGAGTTTGATGACTTCAGAAATACAGTTGATACAAACGAATCAAGATGGATCTGGCACAAAAACTACTTCGGTATTTACAGAACTAATCTTGTAATCAATAATGTGGATTTTACTTCAGGTGCAGTAGCAAGGTATCAGGCTGAGGCGAAATTCTTAAGAGCTTACTATCACTTTGATTTATTCAGACACTATGGTCCGATACCAGTGGTAACTGAAGTATTAGCAAGTGAAGAAGAATACCTACAGTCAAGAAATACTATGACTGAAGTTTTCGATCAAATCACAACCGATTTGATGGAAGCAATTCCAGATCTGCCTCAGGTATTAACTACTGCTGAGGGAGGAAGAGTAAGTAGAGGTGCGGCTCAGGCTATGTTAGGTAAAGTATATCTGTACTGGGCTGATATGGCTAATGATGATCAGGCAACATTTGATTTAGCAGCTGCTCAATTACAAGCTGTAGTAGATGGTGGTCAATATGACCTATTAGATGATTACGATGAACTATTCCAGTTCGAAGTAGCTAACTCAGTAGAATCAGTATTTGAGATTCAACACACTAATCAACATCCTTCAGATTGGGGATGGACTACTGGTGTAGAAGGAAATGCAATAATCCAACTATGCGGTGTAAGAGGAATGTGCTCTGATCACCCTGAATACGAAGAAGGATGGGGATTCATGATGGTTACTCAGGACTTGGTTGATGCTTACCTTCCAGATGATATGTATAGATATGATGCTGCTATCATGGATGGTCCGGAAATCGCTTCTGAAGCGGGAGGATGCAGCCAGCCAGTTGATATCAACCAGCATAACCCACAAGATTACACTGGTTACTTCCAGGAAAAACACAGAAACTTCAAAGCGTACACAGCTCCAGTAGGTGGTGATGACAATCTGGTAAAACATGGTAATGAATATGTTATCAGATATGCTGATGTTCTATTGATGCTTGCTGAAGCATTACACAGAGGATCAGGATCTGATGCACAAGCTATGGCCTACATTGATCAGGTTAGAGAGCGTGCAGCCGGACCAGGTGATAACACTGGTGCATTTAGAACTGCTAGTGATCTTATGACTGATGAAGGATGGTCGCTTCTAGATGTAATCTGGTACGAAAGAAGAATCGAATTAGCACTTGAAGGTGATAGATGGTACGACCTAGTAAGATCAGGCAGAGCAGAAGCAAGCCTTTTCGCAGGAGACCCAATAAGAAGCGGAAATTTTACTGCCGATGACATTTGGATTCCTATCGGTCAGAGAGAAATCGATGCTACTGATCAAACACTTTCAGCTTATCCAGACGCAAGTCTGTTCCAATAGAAAAAAATCAATTTGTATAACCAATAATTTATTTTAAATATGTTAAGACTTACAACTTCTAAACTAAGAGCAAGTCTTCTGGCTTTCGCTGGATTGTCTCTGGTTTTCTTATGGTCATGCGGCGATGATGAGCCAGGAACTGATGAGGTTCTACCAATCGCGAGTTTTCAGTTCGCTGTTGATGAAACTAACTTCTTGCAAGTTACTTTCTCAAACTTTAGCCAAAATGCTACTTCTTACTCATGGGATTTTGGAGATGGAAACTCTTCTACTGAGGAAGCTCCAGTTCATACTTACGAAATGACTGGAGATTATACAGTTACTTTAACTGCTACTGATGATGCAGGTGAGGAAAGCATGCAGTCTCAATCAATTTCTATTACTGATCCAGATGAGGCACTTACTCTTTTAGCAGGTTCTTCTTCTAAAACATGGAAGTTGTTAAGAGATGGAACTTCTATGCTCCTTGCAGCTGATCCTCAGTACTCCCAGATTTACTGGACTGGTACTTCAAATGACGGTCAGAGACCATGTCTATATGATGATGAATTTACTTTCGGCAGAGACGGATCATACACTTACAATGATGCAGGTACATTCTGGGCAGAGTTCGGAATATTCAACAACGTAGCTGATTGTGATACTAACGTTACAGGTGAGTCTTGTTTCGAGGTTTCTGCGGCAACTATGGTTAACGCATGCGGTGATGATATTAGCGCTTGGGGTTCTGGTACTCACTCTTACACTTACGATGCTAGCACAGGTAAAATTGACCTAAGCGGTACTGGAGCATGGATTGGTATTCCTAAATTAGGAACTACTGCAGATAACAATATTGTACCACAAAGTGCAGTTCAATTTGACGCAGTTCTTGTAGATGGTGGTGAGTCTGGTGTTGATACATTATTCGCAAGCTTCACTTACGCTGGAACATTCTGGCCAATTACTTACGTATCTTATGATGATGCTTCTTTAGAGCCTGCATTGGTTACTGAATTCGTACCACCTGCATGTGAGCCTCTAGCGGCTACTTCTCCAACTGAGATTTCTCACACTTTTGCTTCTAACGAGGCTGACCAGTGGACATTATTACAACCAATTACTTCTGGTGCTACGCTTACTTTAGGAGTTGATGATCCTACAGATGCTGCTGCAACAAAAGTTGGACAGTATACAAGAAACGAAGGTGTTGAATTCCAGGAGTTACAATTTGCTTTAGATCCTTCTAACGCGATCAACTTCGAGAACCTTAGCACTATCACTATGGATGTTTACATGCCATCTTCAAACGACTACTCAGGTGCTTTAACTGATAACGTATTTGTTGGATTTGGTGCTACTACTTGTCCTCCAAACTGGTGGGAAGATCAGCATGAGTATCAGGAATTAGAAGTTGCTAAAGATCAGTGGGTAACTATCACTTTTGATCTTACAGCTCCTGCATATGTTGCTGTTCCGGACAATGGTGCAACTGTGAAAGATAGAAATGATATGGATATGATTTACATCGCTATTGGTGGTGGAGGTCACACTGTAGGAGGTGAATTCTATATTAGAAACTTCAGTATACAATAAATTAATTAAATTAGGGCTAACCAACTTTGGTTGGCCCTCCTTATATCCTTGTACTATTTATTGGCTATAGATATGAAATTAAAATTAACAGCACTACTTGTAATGATCGCTTTCTTATCTGGTTGTGGAGATGACGAACCAGGAAGTGGCGAATTATCGCAATTGTCAATTTTTGACGTTGCAGTAATTGAAGAATCAGGTGAAGCAACTGTTAATTTAAGGTTGTCTTCTGAATCAGTGGATCAGGTAACAGTTACGTACAATACAGTTGATGGTACGGCAACTGCAGGTGAAGATTATACGGCTGCTGAAAATGCTACCATTTCTTTCGCGCCTGGTGAGACTTCAAAAGACATAGTTATATCTATTACCGATGATGAGGATGCAGAATTTGATGAAACATTTGATGTTGTTTTATCAAACCCTGAAAATGTAATCATTGCCGACAATACAGGTACTGTTACAATTGTCAACAGAGACGAAGGAGATCCATTCAATCAAACTATTCCGGAGGAGGGATATGAAACACCAGAAAGCTATGCGGGTATGACGCTTGTCTGGAGAGATGAATTTGATGAACTGAATCTTGAAGATTGGACTTTTGAGATAGGAACCGGAAGTAATGGATGGGGAAACAATGAATTACAATATTATAGAGAAGAAAATACATCTATACTTGATGGACATCTTGTAATAGAAGCCAGAAGAGAATCTTTTGGTGGTAGGGCCTACACATCATCCAGAATGATAACCCAAAACAAACAGACCTTCCAATATGGTCGAATAGATATTAGAGCTGCACTCCCTGAGGGACAAGGATTGTGGCCTGCTTTATGGATGCTAGGTTCAAATTTTTCAACAGTAGGATGGCCGGATTGTGGAGAAATAGATATCATGGAAATGATCGGCGGAAGTGGAAGAGAAAGTACGGTTCACGGAACTGTGCATTGGGATAATAACGGTTCTTACGCCTCGTTCGGTGGTGAGAGAACGGTAACTGGTCCAACACTTCACGAAGCATTTCATGTGTACACCATTATTTGGGATGCGAATCAAATCAGATGGTTAATTGATGATGTGCAGTACCATGTTATTGATATTACACCAGCTGCTTTAAGTGAGTTTAGACAAGATTACTTTTTTATATTTAATGTGGCCGTAGGGGGTAATTGGCCAGGAAGTCCCGATGGGACAACAACGTTTCCACAACGAATGTATGTGGACTATGTAAGGGTATTTCAAGACAACTAATTAGAAAGGCGACTTTCAACTAAGGGTAAATATCATATGAAGGTTTCAAGCTACGTCATTTTGCTTGCTGGATCTATATTGTTCGGTGCGTCCATACAAAATACGGAACCCGAACTGGTTTGGAGTGAAGAGTTCGATTATCAGGGATTGCCAGATTCCGATAAATGGAGCTATAATGTTGGTGGCCATGGGTGGGGCAACAACGAACTTCAGTACTATACTAAAAAGAGATCTGACAATGCACGGGTAGAAGATGGCAGGCTAATCATAACAGCTAAAAAAGAATCCTTCAAGAATAAAGAGTATACAAGCGCTCGATTAATCACGAAAAACAAAGGTGACTGGAAGTATGGTAAAATTGAGGTTAGGGCTAAGCTGCCAGATGGCTTAGGTACTTGGCCTGCCATTTGGATGCTTCCAACATTGGATAGGGGACTAGACTGGCCTAAAGATGGAGAAATTGACATCATGGAACATGTGGGCTACAATCTGGGAACAGTTTATGGAACTATCCATACCAAAAAATATAATCACATGATTGGAACTCAAAAATCTGATAGTGTTTACATAGCAGATTTACACAAGAACTTTCATGTTTATTCCATTGATTGGAATGAAAAGCAAATTACATGGTCGGTAGATAATGAAGAATATTTAACCCTATTCAAAGAAAATGAAGATGAACTGGGGTGGCCTTTTGATAAGGAATTTCACCTTATTTTGAACCTGGCTGTTGGTGGCAATTGGGGAGGTAAAATGGGAGTGGATGAAGACATTTGGCCAAAACAACTTGAAGTAGACTATGTTAGAGTCTACCAATAAATCGAAAATGTAGTTATGAGGAAATCACAAGGATTTTTGTATCGCATAGCCCTAACTGTAGCATTAGGAGGATTTTTAATGGGCTTTGACGCTTCTGTAATTTCAGGAGTAAATAAATTTATCACCATTGAGTTCGATTTAACGGATATAGAATTGGGGTGGGCAGTTAGTTCACTTACATTAATCGCCACATTTGCAATGTTTGTTGCGGGACCGATATCTGATGCAATTGGAAGAAGGACTGTCCTTAAGTATGCTGCAATTCTATATGCAATTTCTGCAATTGGCTCTGCGTTAGCTCCAAGTTTTCTATTTCTGGTGATCGCTAGAATGATTGGAGGAATTGGTGTAGGAGTTAGCTTAATCCTTGCTCCAATGTATATCGCTGAAGTCGCACCTGCAGAGAAAAGAGGACAACTTGTTTCATTCAATCAGCTCAATATTGTATTAGGTATTTCAGTAGCTTTCTTCACTAATTATTTGATACTGCAATGGGGGCAGTCAGATGCTGAATGGGCTAAATCACTAGGGTTAGGTGAGTACAATTGGAGATGGATGCTGGGACTGGAAGCTCTTCCCGCAATTCTTTACTTCTTCGGACTACTATTTGTGCCAAGAAGTCCAAGATGGTTAATAATGAAGGGACATTTAGAGGAAGCTAAGTCCACCTTGGTTAAAATTTCCATTGAAGATCCTGAAAGCCAGGTTGCAGAAGTACAGGCAGGTATAGAAGATGATGCTCAGAAGACCAAGGTTCCTGTTGGTGAGGTTTTTAAGCCAGCAATGCGATTAGTACTAACAATAGCAGTTGTGGTGGCGGTACTTCAGCAAATTACTGGGATTAATGCGGTGTTCTTTTATGCTCCAATGATCTTTGAACAATCAGGAATTGGAACAGATGCCTCATTTGCATTAGCTATTTATGTTGGTGTAATCAATTTGGTCTTCACAGTAATTGCCATCTTATTTATAGACAAGTTTGGAAGGAAACCATTACTAAGCACCGGGGTTGCGGGTATTGCAATTGCTATGTTTTTATTAGCATACGGTTTCGGATCAGCAACTTATAAATTAACAGATGAGTCCGTAGCTAATCTTCCAGCTGAGCTTGATAGAAATAAGATCTCATTATTAGTAAATACGACATTTGATAACGATGTTGCATTTAAAGAAGCCGTCTACAATTCCCTTGGCGAAGATGAAGCCAAGCTATACGAAAGTGATCTACTCAAAGCTGCAATCAGCATGAACCCAACTCTAATTTTGGTCGGTATACTTGGGTTTGTAGCGTCATTTGCATTTTCAATAGGACCTATCATGTGGGTGCTATTCTCAGAATTATTCCCTCTCAAAGTCAAGGGGGTAGCAATATCTCTCGCAGGTACAGTCAATTCGGCTGTCAGTTTTTTAGTACAACTGGTTTTTCCGTGGGAATTATCAGTTTTTGGAAGCAGTCTAACATTTCTGATATACGGAATATTTGCTGCTGCTGGGTTCTTCTTCGTGGTATGGGTAATTCCTGAAACAAAAGGGAAATCACTTGAAGAGCTGGAAAAGATTTTGGTAAAGTAAACAATAGTTGACAATGAAAAATTACATATCTCGGGTAACATTTTTAATACTCATTGTATTCGCAGTTTCATGCGATTCCAATAACAATACCTCCGACCAGGGGCCACAAGATTTATCTCAAAAATCCGAAATAGAAATTTTGGCTTCAAGCTTCAATAGTGCAAGTGATACCACTTTAACCAATGATGGTGCTAGTGTCACTACCAGTGGCAAGGGTTGGCTTGCTTTTGATCTCAATGTTTTTCAAACTGGAAGATACCAGGTAGACATAACAGCAAAATCTGGTGCTGATAATTCTAATATTTGGATTGAGGATTATGTAGATAATAAAGACGGAAGAAACTACGACATTACGGGAAGGTTCGTGTTTTCATCCGGAGATCAATTCGAGAAGTCCAGTAAATATGGTTCTCCATTAAATGTTGGATTACACAAAATCAAACTTCACTACGAAGGAGAGTTGGATATTGAGAAAATCGAATTAAATCTGATGAGAGAGCAACAAGTAACACCTCAAACATTGACTCAATCAATGGAAGGTACTGAGTGGGAAGTTGTTTGGTCAGATGAGTTTGATGGAACTGCTATCGATACAGATAAATGGTTATTTGATATTGGTGACTGGGGATGGGGTAATAATGAATTACAATATTACACCGATAATAACGGCACCAATGCAAGAATTGAAAATGGTAAATTGGTAATTGAAGCTACCAAGAATGAGGATGGCAAGACCTGGAAATCCGCTAGACTAACTACAAGAGGTAAAACAAGTTTCCTTTACGGTAAAATTGAATTTAGTGCAATGGTTCCTGCAGGACGTGGAACATGGGCAGCCGGCTGGACACTTGGTGATAGTTATGTAGATGAGAAATCTTGGCCATATTGTGGAGAAATCGATATTCTCGAAACTGTTGGCTATGAGATGAAAGAGGACGGAACGGGAATCGCTCACTCTACAGTACATACACCAGCATATTACTTCAAAATCAATAATCAAATTAGTAGTACGATAGATGTGCCTAACGTGACTTCTGAATTCCATACTTACGCTGTGGAATGGACTCCAACCGAAGTAAGAGGATACGTTGATGGTAATCATTACTATACTTACGACAAGAATGCAAACGAACTAGAGTGGCCGTTTGCTCAGCCTCAAAACATTATTTTGAATCTAGCCATGGGTGGTGGCTGGGGAGGAGCCATGGGAATGGATGAATCCCTGACTTCCCAGAAGTTTGTGGTTGATTATGTAAGAGTTTCGCAATTGAAGTAAGCATATGAACAGAATCATCGTCCTAGCCTTTATTCTTTTGACCTTTGGTTGTAAACAGGAAAGTAAAGACTTACAATATACTTTATATCAAACATCCGCAGCTGGAGATAACTTGAAGCAATTAAATGCTCAGAAAGTTGCCGCTGGTACAGAGATGGTACAGGTTGAGATTTTACCTGATCAGAAATTTCAAAGTATTCAAGGTTTTGGCGGAGCTTTTACAGAATCCTCCGCCTACCTTTTGAATCAATTGAGTTCGGATAAACGGGACGAGATTTTGAAGGCTTATTTCAGTGAAAATGGTGCTAATTATAGTCTTACAAGGACTCATATCAATAGTTGTGACTTTTCACTAACCAATTATTCATATGCCCCATTGGAAGGTGATACAGCTTTATCCAGTTTCTCAATTGAGGAGGATAGAGATGATATCATTCCAATGATTAAAGACGCTCAGGCGATTTCCAAAGATGGGTTCAGAGTTGTTTCATCACCATGGACTGCTCCACCCTGGATGAAGGATAATAAAACCTGGTTTGGTGGGAAACTGCTCCCAGAGTATTATGCAACCTGGGCTAAATTCTTTTCCAAGTATATAAAGGCTTATGAAAAGGAGGGAATTCCAATCTGGGCCATAACCGTGGAAAACGAACCTCTTGGTAATGGAGCTAACTGGGAAAGTATGCACTATACACCCCATGAAATGGCTGAATTTATTAAAGAACATCTGGCACCACAATTAAAAAAAGATAGCATTGATGTAAATATTCTTGTTTATGATCAAAACCGGGGAAAAGAAATGGACGAGTGGATTGAGGTACTGCTCAAAGACCCGGAAGTGGTAGAAAATATTTACGGAACAGCAGTGCATTGGTATACCAGCACTTATAAATATTACCCGGAATCACTCAATGAAGCACATGATTTAGCACCAAATAAACATGTGATACACACAGAAGGCTGCATTGATGCTGAAGTACCACATTGGAAGGAAGATAACTGGTACTGGCAAAAAGAAGCCACAGATTGGGGATTCGATTGGGCGCCAGAAGAAGACAAAGCTGATCACCCTAAATACGTTCCTACATATCGTTATGCTAGAGATATTATTGGTTGCATGAACAACTGGGTTGAAGGATGGATCGATTGGAATATGATCCTTGATACAAAAGGAGGACCCAATCATGCAAAGAACTGGTGTATAGCACCAATCATTGTAAATCCTGATACTGATGAGATTTATTACACTCCGTTGTACTATGTAATGACACATTTCAGTAAATTTATTAGACCAGGAGCCACCAGAATCGGTTGGAACATGACTGAGAGCGAATTAATGCTAACAGCTTTCCAAAACCCTGACGGTAGTTATGTGGTTGTTGCATTAAATATGTCTGATAAACCAATTGCTTATTCATTGAAAATAGGTGATAAAAATGCAGCTGTTGAAATTGCTGCCCAGGGTTTACAGACAATTACAATTTGAGGTTAATTTTTTAGATATAATTCCAGTTTTGGATATGGGGTCAAGTAATCTTTTAACAAAGGAGACTGCTTTAAAATTTCAAGAGAAAGAAGTCTACAATGAGTACACTTTGATTGATGGCAAAGAATACTCAGTAATTCACAATGTTGATGAAATGAAGCCATTCTTCATGAGTATTGTTTCAGCAACAGATTTGTGGTTATTCGTATCAAGTAATGGTGGTATATCATCGGGGAGAGTTAATGCGGACAATGCAATATTTCCATATGATACAGATGATAAGATCATTGATAATATTGAGATTACCGGTAGCAAGACCATTATTAAATCCAATGGAAAAATCTGGGAACCATATTCTGATCGATATGAAGGCTTGCACAGAACTGCAAGAAATCTTTACAAGAGTACAGTTGGAAATACAGTCATCTTTGAAGAAGTAAACTATGACATGGATCTGCAGTTTAGGTTCCAATGGTCAATTTCTGATAAATATGGATTAGTTAAGAAATCATCCATTACTAATTTCTCAAAATCTGACATCACTGTTGAGGTTTTAGATGGTGTGCAAAATGTACTTCCTCCGAATGTCAACAAAAGCATGCAGATCACTAAAAGTAATTTAGTGAATGCTTACAAGAGAAATGAATTGGTTCCATCTGTAGGACTTGGGTTAATCACCTTAAGTGCAAACATAGTTGACAGAGCAGAACCCAGCGAAGCACTAAAAGCGTCAACTGTATGGACTTCCGGATTTGATAATGCAACTCGATTAATGAGTAGTAATCAACTCTCGAAGTTTAGAAAAGGCCAGGATATATCAGAAGAGGTTGACGTAAAAGGGGAGAGAGGAGCCCATTTTCTTGTTGGTTCAATGAATTTAGAAAGCTCAGCGGAATTGAGCTGGTACACAGTTCTGGATATCAATCAGGATCAAAGTAATGTAGTAGCATTAATTGAGCAGTTGAAGGATTCTGAGTCCTTGATGATTGATTTATTGAAAGATATCAATTCGGGTGAAGAGGAACTAAAGAAAATTGTAGGCTCTTCAGATGGGATTCAATACACTTCGGATAATAACAGTATCGTAAGACACTTTGCTAATACCACATTCAATGTGATGAGAGGTGGTATTTTTACAAACAACTATCAGATCAACTCTCAGGATTTTGCAGAGTTTGTTAAAAGCTGGAATAAAGCGGTTTATTCCAAACACAAAGAGTTTTTATCCTCACTGTCAGAGGAGGTTTCATATGACGAACTATTCCATCAATGCGAATCAAAAAATGATGCTGATCTAAAAAGGCTTTGTTTAGAATACATGCCTCTAACATTCAGTAGGAGACATGGAGACCCAAGTAGACCTTGGAATGTATATAACATTCGTTTGAGAAACCAGGATGGGTCTCAGATCATCAATTATGAAGGCAACTGGAGAGATATATTCCAAAATTGGGAGACACTAGGAATGTCATATCCCGGATTTTTTAGAAGCATGTTTACCAAGTTTTTGAATGCATCTACAATTGATGGTTATAACCCATACAGAATAGACAAGTCCGGTGTTGATTGGGAAGTAGAGGACCCTGAGGATCCGTGGGCATTCATTGGATATTGGGGAGACCACCAGGTAATTTATTTACTGAAACTACTTGAGGCTTACCAAAATCACTATCCTGGTGAATTGGCAAAGCTTCTTAACGATAAAGGTTTTACATTTTCCAACGTGCCATACAAAATCAAGAGCTATAATGAGATTCTTGATAACCCTTATGACACTATTGTTTTTGATGAAGAATTACATAAGATCATTGAAAACCGAGTAGTTGAGATGGGTAATGATGGTAAATTTATTATTGCCAGGGATGGAGATATCTTGAAAGTCAGTTTGCTCGAAAAACTGATGATTATGTTGTTAGCAAAGCTTTCAAATTATGTTCCCGGAGGAGGAATTTGGTTGAATACCCAAAGACCTGAATGGAATGATGCAAACAACGCTCTTGTTGGATACGGCATTTCAATGGTCACACTGTATTACATCAAAAGACTATTGAATTTTATTCAACCTATTATCAGCAATACCGGTAACACCTACGAACTATCGGTTGAGGTTGCGACATTACTAAAAGAACTGAATAATGCGTTTTCTAATCATGCGCCAGATCAAACCTTGAATGGTGCTGAGAGAAAGAAACTTGTAGATGCATTAGGTAAGGCAGGAGAGCAATTCAGATCTGCTGCATATGCTGGTTTCTCAGGAGATTCGGAATCAGTATCGACTGATACTTTTGATTCATTTATTAATACGGTTCAGAAACATGTGGACCTAACTATAACGGAGAACCAAAGAACCGATGGGTTATATCACGCATACAATCTGCTGGATATCCAAAAGGATTCAATGGGAGTCAACTATCTGTATGAGATGCTCGAAGGTCAGGTGGCACTTCTTAGCTCAGGTGCACTGAATGCCCAGGAAACCATAAAGGTTTTGGATTCAATGAAGAAGAGCAAAATATATCGAGAGGATCAATATAGTTATCTATTATATCCAAATCGCGATTTAAATGGTTTTCTGGATAAGAATATAGTCGACTCTTCGAAAGTAATGTCCATCCCTTTATTGAAAGAGTTACTGGAATTAGGTGATAGCCAAATAGTTCTCAAGGATACAGCTGGTAACTACCATTTTAACTCAAATTTCACCAACGCAATGGATTTGAGTGCTGCTCTGGATCAATTAGCAGTAGAGAAAGGTTACTCCAGTTTGGTAGCTGCTGACAGAGATTCTGTGCTATCACTTTTTGAGGAAACTTTTAACCACAAAGAATTCACAGGACGTTCAGGTACATTCTTCGGTTATGAAGGTCTTGGCAGTATCTACTGGCATATGGTTTCTAAACTCTTGTTAGCGGTTCAGGAAAATCTTGTAGATGCACACAAGAGTGGAGAGTCCGATGATGTAATTGGAAAATTGATTGATCACTACTACGAAATCAGGGCTGGTATTGGAATTAATAAGACAGCTGAATTATATGGTGCTTTCCCTACAGATCCATATTCACATACACCTTGGCACAAAGGTGCCCAACAGCCAGGGATGACCGGGCAGGTGAAGGAAGATATCATCAGTAGATGGGGAGAGTTAGGTGTTTCTGTTAAAGACGGAGAGATTCACATTAATCCATTCTTTTTAAACCCAGATGAGTATTTGAATGAGGATCATGAAGTCGATTATTATGACTTGAAAGGAGAAAATGTAAAGAAGCGCATCTCAAAGGGAAGTTTAATGTTTACATATTGCCAGGTACCATTTACATATGTGAAAGGCGGTGAAAACAAAATCGAAATCGAAAAAGTATCAGGAGATGCCTTAGTGTTAGAAGGTCATGTCATTGATCGTGAAAATGCGGCTATGTTGTTTGAAAGAACAGGAAAAGTAAGAAGCATTACAGTTCATCTTGCATAAATAGAATTCCAAATCGGACACTGAAATAGTTCATTTTTTGGACAGAATGGATGATTTTGTTCGATTTGGAACAGTTCAATTATTTGTTTTATTGCAATAATATTTATTGGCCACTGGTACTTTAATATTGCCAGTCATATAAAAATAACCCGACGGATATAGGTGTGTCGTTTTTGATAGTGTTTATCACATTAAAAATATTGAACGCCTATGAAATTTCTTTATCACTTATTGAAACCCTCACTTTTTGCGCTGGCGGCTTTTGTTATTTTTTCAGAGTCCGCTGCGCAGGGTATCACAACACCTCCCGGAGGCGGTAACCAGAGGAGTGTAACCAAACAGTATATCGGAAGTATGGTATATGTGGAGATTACATATAACAGCCCGGATGTAACCGCTCCAAATGGTGATGACAGAAAAGGTCAAATCTGGGGACAATTAGTTCCTTACGGTCTTACCGATCTTGGATTCGGTCTAAGAAACCCTTCTCCTTGGAGAGCAGGTGCGAATGAAAACACAATCATTACTTTTTCGCATGATGTAACAGTACAGGGTAAGCCAATTAAAGCAGGAACATATGGCTTACATATCGTAGTAGAAGAATCAGGTCCGTGGAAAGTGATTTTCTCCAATAATTCTGGTGCATGGGGAAGCTTTTTCTATGACCCAGCAGAGGATGCTCTTCAGGTGGAAGCTACAGCAGAAGACGCTGAATACCATGAGTGGTTGACTTATGAATTCATAGACAGACAACCAGAATCTACTACAGTTGCAATGATGTGGGAGAATAAGAAACTTCCCTTTACGGTTGAGGTTCCAAATATGAAAGATTTGTATGTAGCAAAAATTAGTAATGAACTACAGACAACTCCTGGATTCCAATGGCAAAACTGGAATAACGCTGCAAATTATCTACTTAACAATGGTGAAGACTCTGACATGGAGTTGGCATTATCCTGGTCGGAAAGTGCAATTTCAGCTCCATTTATTGGGCAGAAGAACTTCCAGACTTTATCTACTAAATCTCAAATCCTTGCAAGAATGGGTAAAGCAGATGAAGCAGAAAAAGTAATGGATGAGGCAATTGCAGTACCAGGTACTCCTGCTGTACAAATCCACCAATATGGAAGAACTTTGATTGCTCAGGGTAAAAAGGACAAGGCAATGGAAGTGTTTAAGATGAATGCTAAAGTTAACAAAGATACTTGGCCAGTTAATTACGGTTTAGCTAGGGGTTATTCAGCTCTCGGTAGTTATAAGACTGCAATAAAGTACATAGAATTAGCCAAGAAGAATTGCCCTGCGGGACCTCAGATGGATGCTCTTATTGCGAATCTCGAAAAATTGAAGAAAAACGAAGATATCAACTAGTCTATAGAAGATATCTGTTAAGAAATATAAAATTTTATTTAGGATTGGTTTGAAAAAAAGAAGTCTACTTTTAGTAGGCTTTTTTTTATGCCTTATGTTTGAGTTTAAAAGAAACACGAAGCTAATTAGCATGAAAAAAGTATACCACTTATCAACCTGCAGTACTTGCCAGAGAATCCTCAAAGAGCTTAACCCAGGAGATGACCTTGATAGACAAGACATCAAAACCGAAAGTATTACTACTGAGCAAATTGATGAGATGAAGGCTCTTGCAGGTTCTTATGAGGCTCTATTCAGCCGAAAGGCAATGAAATATCGAAGTATGGGCCTTAATGAAATGAATTTGTCGGAAGATGATTATCGGAAGTACATACTTGAGGAATACACTTTTTTGAAGAGACCGGTATTTGTTATTGATGATAAGATCTTTATTGGTAATAGCAAGAAAACAGTTGAGGCTGTAAAAGAGTTTATCTAATTATATACTTATTCAGCGGTTATCCGTCGGGTTTGAATCCTCTTGCACAAATTAACCGTAAAAATAAGTATCTTTGAAATGGAACATTACACTTATTAATTCGCCGTAATAAGTTAACACAAACCCCAGATAGGAATGAGGACAAAATTGCAGATAGCAACATTGTTTTTGGCGCTGTGCTATACGTCAACCTTCGCGCAAAACGCTAAGTTCAAGGAAATCACATACGTGGAAATAGAAGAGTCTGATCAGGAATTTCTTGAACACCAGGATTCTCATGCTAAAAAATTAGAAAGCATTGATATGGAGCTTTTGGTAAAGGATGCAAAAGAGATTCTTCATATCGATTCTGTAAAGCTCAAGAGAAAAAATATAGAGGTGACATTTGAAGATGCCTGGTTTAGAGAAGCTGGGTATTTTGATAACGGCTCTAGACACAGTGAGTGGCTATATAATATGAATATCAAAGGGGTTAAGGATTCTATTAAGATATTTGTGGGGCATTACGAGAACTACTATGGCGAAGCAGAGTTTCAAGTCTCGAAATACCCGCACTTATATGAGAGTGTAGAAGACTTTATGACTAAGAAAAATAAATACATGATTGGTAACTCGTTGACCAAGCATGTGGCAAAAGAACTTGGTGGAGGATTTCAAGGAAGTGCCATTTTGCATGAGAGTTACGTAGCTCATGAAAGTATTACAACCGTTGAAAAGAAGTTTCTGAAAAGTAAAAGAACTAAATTTCTGGAGAGTATTGTCATTTACGTTTTGGATGGTGAGCACGTATTGGTGTCTATTTTTAAAGGTAAGAATACAGAGATGGAAAACATCAAAATTGATGCAGAACATGTATTCACAAGACATCATTTTGCTCGTATAGAAAACCAAAATTAATACACTTTCTGCTTAGATTACAGATAGAGTCATTTTCCTGTATCTGTAATGTCAAAAAAATCAATACATGTAGAGGTTGGTAGAAGGACGATAGAATTATCTAACCTGGAGAAAGTTCTTTATCATGATCTTTCTATTGTCAAAGCTGAGGTGATCCAGTACTATCACCAGATAGCCCCTGTCATGCTTAAACATATCAAGAACCGTCCATTATCACTGGTTCGTTTTCCCGATGGTATAGGAGGAGAATTCTTCTTTCAAAAGAATAAACCCAAGTGGGCACCTGAGTGGATTGAGTCTACATTCCTTGGATCCAAGGAGCAAAAGAAAGAATATATACTTGCCACTGAAGAAGCATCAATTGTTTGGCTTTCTAATCTTGCATGTCTGGAAGTTCACCAAATGCAGACAAGAAAATCTGAGTTTGCGACACCCGATTATATTGTCTTTGATTTAGACCCACCAGAAGGGTATGACTTTACCGAAGTGGTTGACATAGCTATGAATCTAAGAGAGGATTTGGAAGGCTTTGGTTACAATGTTTTTGTTAAGACAACCGGAGGTAAAGGTGTGCATATTCTTTGCCCTGTTGAAGCTAAATATTCTTATGATCAGTGCTTCGAGGCATTGAAGGATATTGGCTCTAAATACATCCAAAAAGACGCAAGAACAACACTTCATATCAAGAAAGAATCACGCAAGGGAAGAGTGCTGATTGATATATACCGAAACAGAAATTCACAGACTATTATTTCGCCTTACAGTATGCGTGGGAGGGAAGAAGCTACAGTGTCAATGCCTCTTAGTTGGGACGAGCTTGAGCAACTGAAATCTCCGGATGTTTTCACTGTTAAAAACGTAGCTGATCAAGTGATCACTAATGGGGACGCCTGGGAGGGTATTCGAAGCTATTCAACAGCACTACATACTGATAAAGAAGCAAAGGTTATCAAAACAAAAAAGCTACCCATTAACTCGAAACATAAGTCGGAGGAGCAGCTAAAAGAGTATGAAGAAAAAAGGGATTTTTCTAAGACACCAGAGCCCAAGCCGTTTGTGCCTCCGGGAGAAGGAAATGGGTTTGTAATACATCGACATCATGCTTCACATTTGCATTATGACCTGAGACTGGAAGAGGATGGTGTGTTAAAATCCTGGGCATTGCCTAAAGGATTACCAGACAAACCTGGTGTCAAAAGGTTAGCTGTCCAGACGGAAGATCACCCGATGAAGTACTTAAACTTTGAGGGGACAATTCCCAAGAAAGAGTATGGAGGAGGAGAGATGTGGGTGTATGCATTGGGTAGATATGAAATTACCAAAGAGAAGAAAAATGGCTTCTACTTTCAGTTGAATTCTAAGGATCTCACTGGTGAATATCGTATGCATTTGATGAAAGGGAAGGAGTGGCTCATTGAAAAAGTTGATCATCCTGTAGTGGATTTCTTAGGTAAGTTTCAATCTCCAATGTTGGCTGATTTGAGCCTGAAAGTCCCACCTAAAAAAGACTATGTTTATGAAGTGAAATGGGATGGAATTAGAGCCATGATCCAGATAGAAGATGATCGGTTAACCATATACTCGAGAAATGGAAATGATATCACAAATCAGTTTCCTGAACTCCAGTCCCGCAAAGATTCTTTCCGAATTACTAATGGTTTGTTTGATGGAGAAATTGTCTCCTTAGATCCCGTTGGTAGACCAAAATTCAAGACTGTAATTAAAAGATTGATGTTGAAAAATGAAGGCGAAATTAAACGTCAATCTGTTAAGAACCCTGTGTTCTGTTACCTCTTTGATGCAGTCTATATTGATGGGAGATCTTTGTTAAGAGAGACGTTTCAGAGAAGAAGAATTTGGTTGGACGACTCTTTAAGGAAGGGGACAAATTACAGAATCAGTGAAATAATAGAAGACGGGGAGGCCCTGTTTGAAGCAGCAAAAGTGCATGACCTGGAAGGAATTGTTGCTAAAGAAAAGGATGGTAAATACTTCCTTGGGAAACGCAATTCGGTATGGCAAAAGGTGAAAGTAAGAAGGTCTGCAGATTGCAAAATTATTGGCTATACCATAGGAAAAGGAGAAAGAGAGCAAGTATTCGGTGCATTACACTTAGTAGAGGAAATTGACTCTGAATTAGTGTATCGTGGTAAGGTTGGGACCGGCTTTAACTTTAAGCAAATGAAGGAGTTAACCGAAACTATGAAGACTTTTGGTACAGGCAAGAAACCAATCAAACAAAAAGTGGAGGAAGAAAGAGATTCTGTTTGGTTGGAGAATTTTATACCATGCGAGATAAATTTCGCCTCAATCACTGATAATCAGACATTTAGAGAGCCTGTTTTTAGTAAATTGAGGTTAGATTTAGTCTGACACTATGTCAGTAGTATTTCTTTAACTAATTAATAATCAGATGTTAATGACTATTTAGTTAAATTAATACTTTATTAAAGCTGAATTTATTACCTTTATAACGTCTTACAAAATCTTCACTCTTATGAGAGCAATTTGGAAAGGTCATATTAGGTTTTCAATGGTTACAATCCCGATTAGGATTTACTCGGCTATTGATACTGAGCAATCTGTAAAGTTCAATTTACTGAGTAAGGAAAATCACAATCCGGTTAAGTACGAAAAAAAAGATAAGGTTACTGATGAAGTACTCACCACGGATGACATTGTTAAAGGTTATCAATATGAGCCCGGACAATTTGTAATCATCGAGCAGGAAGATTTTGAGAAGATAAAACTGAAGAGTACTAAGGTCATTGAGATCGAAGGATTCGTTGATGCTAACGAAGTTCATCCCACTCTTTTTGACACACCATACTTCGCTGGTCCCGACGGTGATATTGCCGTAAAGACCTACGGACTCTTGTGTGAGACATTGCGCGAGAGTGGTAAAGTTGGTGTGGGGAAAGTTGTCTTAAGAGATAAAGAAAACATCGTACTTTTGACACCTCATGAGAAAGGTATTTTACTTTACAAATTGAGGTACGCTAAAAGTATCAGGGACATCAATACTGTTCCTAAGTTAGACGATGTACAAGTGGAGAAGGAACAGTTAGCATTGGCGAAAACTCTTGTTGATTCCATGACTAAAAAGTTTGATGACATTCAACTTGAAGACAAGTACAACGACGCACTACGAGAAGTAATCGATGCTAAGATAGAAGGTAAGGAAATTGTTACCGTTGGTGAGGAAGAACCTGAAGTGGTTGATATCATGACAGCACTTAAGGCTAGCATTGAAAAAGCTCAGGATGATAAGAAGCCGATGAAGAAGGCAACAGGAAAAGCGAAGGAAAAAAAGGCCAAAGAGAAGAAGGCTAGTTAATGGGAAGATAGAGAATCTTAAATCGCAAATTTCAAATAGTAAAATTCAAAACCTAAATATTCCTAACTCAAAACTCCAAACTCAAAATTCAATTTAAATTGTATTTTACTAAGAACAAGATTTTGAGTTATACATTGAGATGTTAATGTCTTAAATTTGCATTGTGGCAAAAGTGATAAGGTTATCGGATGACTATTCTTCGAGGCTCGGGCTTAAGAAAGTTCGGCGGAGAAAAAAGCCAGATCTTGAGGATCATGGTCAGCTGAATATGTTCACTTCTGAGGACTCAAAAATCATTCATTTCAAAGCTCCAAATAGTCTGTTTGATATCGCGCTTAATCACGATGAAGACGGCAAAGATGAAGCAGCTGAAGAGTACTATCTCAAAGCAATTGACAAAGGAGAGTTGAAGGATGATGCGTACTGCAACCTTGGGATATTGAGGACCAAACAAGGTCGACTTCCTGAGTCTGTGGATTTATTTTCTAAAGCGCTTCAGGTAAACTCCAGACATTTAGAATCTCATTTCAATTTAGGTAATGTCTATTCCGACATGGGCAATAACAAGCTGGCCAAATTTCATTACGAAACAGCGCTGATAATTGACCCGAATTTTGCTGATTGCTTTTATAATCTTGCCCTACTTTTTATTGAGGAAAAGAGTTACGACGAGGCAATTAGATCTCTATTGAAATACCAACAACTTCTAGGTTATCCTGAAGAATCAGTACAGTCCCTAATCAACGACCTTAAAACTTTAATGTAATGGAAAGATCAGATCGTATTGCCTTCTTATTAAAAAAAGCACTTGGATTAATGGAGGTAATGCTGACCAGGTCTGATGAGTTTCTCACCACACAGAAAGCAAACGAATATGCGGGCATAGTGGAGGAGCTTAATGAGCTTGGTTACTTTTATATTCCAAACCAGAGAATACTAAGTAAGGCCGATGTGCCGTTGAATTTGAAACCGTTGAAGAAGCCGATGAAGAAAGCAACAGGAGCCTCGCAAACGGAAGATAATAATCGCAAAATATCCGGAGAATAAATTTTGGTACAGTTGTTGTAAATTATCCGTCGAAATCAAACAGTAGTCTTATGAAAGCTTTAATGAAATCCTGGAAATCCGTTGTGTTTGTTTTAGCGTTATTGGGTACCACACAATTCATCTCTTGCGAAGAAGCTCTGGAAGAATGTGTGTGTAACAGTGACTTCCCATATTCAACTGATGGATCAGACACTTGCTACGAGACCAAAGAAGTCTGTGAAGATACAGAAGGAGTTGGTTGCTTTGTTTGTATTTAAGTTTGAAAACTCAATCAGTTCACTAACTTTATGAGCAGACACATTGCTCATGAGTAATCAAGAAATTAAGATTCAAAACCCTTCCCAAAGTGCTGCAGGAATAAAGGCAGTTTTAAAAGCAACTAAGATTGCCTTCAATGCTACATCCTTCAGCAAAAACCTAAAAGTATTTACCAAACTCAACCAGAGCCAGGGTATTGACTGCCCCGGATGTGCATGGCCAGATCCCAAGAAGCGATCAAAGCTGGGAGAGTTCTGTGAGAATGGTGTAAAAGCAATTGCTGAAGAAATCATGGACCAATTGGCGGGTATTGATTTCTTTTCCAGACATTCCGTTTCAGAATTGAATTCCAAAAGTGATTACTGGCTTGGCCAACAGGGTCGACTCACCCATCCCATGATTATCAGGGAAGGAGAAACTCATTATCAACCAATCTCATGGAGTGAAGCATTTGATGTAATCGGTAACAAGCTCCAGTCTCTTGACAATCCTGATGAGGCGGTTTTCTATACTTCGGGAAGAACCTCAAATGAAGCAGCATTTCTCTATCAGTTGTTTGTTAGAATGTTTGGTACCAATAATCTGCCTGATTGTAGCAACATGTGTCACGAGTCAAGTGGTGTTGCGTTGAATAAAACCCTGGGTATTGGAAAGGGATCTGTGACATTAGAAGATTTTCAACATGCAGAGGTAATATTGATTTTCGGTCAAAACCCTGGCACGAATCATCCAAGAATGTTGACCTCTTTGGAGAAGGCAAAAAAGAATGGAGCCAAAATCATTACTATTAATCCTCTTAAAGAAATTGGTCTTGTCAATTTTAAAAACCCACAAACAGTTAAAGGATTGGCAGGTGCCGGACAATCTATTTCTGATTTGTATCTGCAAGTAAGAATCAATGAAGATGTAGCACTTCTAAAAGCTATTATGAAAGAGCTATTGAGATTAGAGCAGGAGAGAGGTGATGTGTTGGATCAGGGGTTTATTAATTCTAAAACTGAGGGATATGAATCTCTTGTGACTGATCTTGAGAAATATGAACTACCAGAACTGATCAATAGAACAGGACTTGAAAAAGAAGATATCTCAACTCTGGTAAAATGGCTTGCAGAAAGTGATAAGATAATCGCATGCTGGGCAATGGGTTTAACGCAACATGTAAACGCGGTAGACAACATTCAGGAAGTAGTGAATCTTCTTTTGATTAAGGGTTCAATTGGAAAGCAGGGAGCAGGGACTTGTCCGGTTAGAGGCCATAGCAATGTTCAGGGAGATCGCACCATGGGAATATGGGAAAGACCTACCAAAGCATGGATGGACAAACTTGCCGGGGTATTTGATTTTAAACCTCCTATGAGCCCGGGTTACAATGTAGTGGAGACCATTCAGGCAATGCTCGATGAAAAGGTTAAGGTATTCATGGCGCTAGGAGGAAATTTCCTACCAGCAGCTCCAGATACAGAAAAAACCGCAAAAGCATTAAGAAACTGCGATCTCACCATCCATATTTCTACCAAACTTAACAGATCACATCTTGTACATGGAAAGACATCTTTAATCTTACCTTGCCTTGCCAGAACTGATAAACATATAGAAAAGTCCGGTGAGCAAGTGGTTACAGTGGAGAACTCGATGGGAATAGTCCACACCTCACAAGGAACTTTAACACCAAGAGCACCTGAACTTAAATCGGAACCATGGATCGTTGCTGGCATTGCTGCCAAATCATTGAAAGACTCTGAGATTGACTGGGAGCACCTGGTTGAAGATTATGATAGAATAAGAGAATTGATAGCAAAAGCGATTGCGGGGTTTGAAGATTATAACGCAAAGCTAAAGTCAAGCAATGGTTTCGAATTACCAAATGGAGCAAGAGTAGGAGTATTTAAGACCCCATCCGGGAAAGCCCAATTCACTACAAACAAACTCTCGGATAACGTACAAAACGGACATGAGTTCTTGATGATGACTATCAGAAGCCATGATCAGTTTAATACAACAGTTTATGGACTGGATGATCGATACAGAGGAGTCTACAATGGGAGGGAAGTCATATTCATGAATGAACAGGATATGGCAGATAAGAATTTTAAGAAGGGTGATTTGGTTGCCATTTGGAATGAATATGGAGATACCAGAAGAGAGATTAAAGATTTTGCCATTGTACCTTATGATATTCCTAAAGGATGTGTGGCTACTTACTTTCCTGAAGCTAATCCACTGATTCCGCTGGAGATTCATGCAAGGGGGAGTCATACGCCGGCTTCCAAGTCGGTGGGGGTGAATGTGGATTTTGGAGGTTAGAAGTTGGAAGTTGGAAGTTAGAAGTTGGAGGTTAGAAGTAGAAGTTGGAGAGTTTAGTCGGGTCCCCCTTGGAGAAGGGGGTTAGGGGGATTGAAAGGCTAGCTAGTCCTGACTCTCGCAGGTTGTCCCCAACCTGTGAGGAAAATGGTTTTGAGGACTCCAGTCCGGCCCTGTTAAACCCCTAGCCCCTAAAGGGGTACCTATACAATTTCGTAATAATTAATGAATTATCCCTTAAGGGAAGAAAGGGTGGTGGATCAATTTTAAAGAATTGAATAGCGATTGAGCTCTGTGAACTTTATACCTTTAATGTTCATATCTAAAATATGATTTCGAACATTTTCACTTACTAAGAATTCAGTTTCAAAATTGCAGAAGACATCAAATTCTTTTGAGAGCTTTAACTCTGAAGGTTTGATAGTCTGGTTTTTACCTAGTGTTTTATGAAGCTGTTTTAGTTGTTCGAAAGAAGAGTATTCACCTGTATCAAACTTTCGGACATCTTCATTATTCTCAATTACCTTAAATGCAGTGTTTTGATAGTCCAGAGAGTCATATAGATTGTGGACAATTTGAAAACCGAAATAACGTCTTGCCTCACCATCATCTTCCTTTTTTATAATCAATTGATGAAACCGATGATTTGGAATGTTTAATGTTTCAAAGTACTTCTTTATTTGCTCCCTGATAACCAGGTATTTGGAAATGGGTGCACCTCTAAGGGGAGGGTCATGCATTATACTTCCAACCCATCTAATGATATCACTGAACCCTAAATTTTGATAAGACGCATCTTGATAATCTTGAAACCAAAGCAGAAGTTCCAATGAATCCTCCAGTTTCCAGAATGATTTAACTGTCCTTTCATTATACAAAAAAAAGTTTTGGCGGTTATCTTCTTCATTCGTTAGTCTAACTCGCCATTGACCTGACTCATCAGTGTAACCGATTTTATAATATTTCATTACTTAAAGTTGATTTAGTTACAGCAAATGAACCAGTTTTTAACAATTAATCTTTTGTTCCCAATCTTTAAGAAATAAACTGTTTGGCCGTGCAATTCATTTTCATTTTTCTGGAATAAACGGACAGAGTCCTTAAGTTCATAATAGACACAGGTTGGGGACAAACTGCGCCAGTATAGGTGCTTGAGGTTTGAGGTTTGAGTATTGATATTGAGTATGGTCAGGTCCCCCTTGGAGAAGGGGGTTAGGGGGATTGAAAGCTAGCTAGACTTAAGGATCCTTAATCAAATGATTACCCCAAAAAAAAAATTAAGTGTAAATTTTACAATTAAAATCAAAATCACTATTCTTTTTATCAAAATAATCATATATTAGCTATACCGAACCGTTATACGTTACACAATCAATTGTATGAGTATTTTTAAGCTAACCAAACCTACTCGACAGGACACAATTGCGCTGGGAAACTACATGCCTGCAGCAATACAATCGGATGAGAAAACTGAAGAGTTATTCCGATATGCATCCCTTATGAAGACGCTCTACTCTGTGTGGAGATTCATCAAAGACGAACCTGGTTCTAGCTCATTTCCCTTAAGATCTTCTTGATTTGGCTTTTGCAAAATAGGTATTAAGCTCACACACCTCCTTTTTTAAGGCAGGAAGGTCACACCCTACATTTTAGTTTAGACAATTCCCAATTGCTACTCACAGTGCATGATGTTTACATGCGCTGTGTTAGTAGCGAACAGGACTGTATTGCCTGAACGAACCCTACTGTAATTACTTTTTTAACCTTATAAACCTATAATTATGAAAATCAAATTATTTCAATTTGTGTTCTTGATGCTATTTGTCGGTGTTCAAGGATTTGCCCAGTACAACATCGGATCAAAGTCCTACCGATTCTATGATGAAAGTCGCAACCGAAGGATTGATTCGCGAATTTACTTTCCTGAAGGAGCCAGTGGAGAAATCCATGAAGATGGTAACTTTCCGGTGGTCGTTTTTGGTCATGGGTTTTTAATGAGATGGGATGCCTATGAGAACATTTGGGAAGCCCTTGTTCCAGAAGGCTATATCCTGGTATTTCCAAGAACAGAAGGAAACTTTTGGCCTAGCCACCAGAGGTTTGGAGATGACCTGGCCTATATCATGGAAGAAGTGCAATCCATGGCTGGAGATCCTTCATCTTTCTTGTACGAAGGAGTTGCCGAAGAAACCGCTGTAGTAGGTCATTCGATGGGAGGGGGGTCAGGAGTCCTGGCAGCTGCCAATCATCCTTTGGTAACTACTTACATTGGTTTAGCTCCTGCTGAAACAAACCCATCTGCCATCAGCGCTGCTCAGGATGTGACTGTTGATGCATTGTTGTTGTACGGTGAGGCAGATGGTGTTACTCCGTATGAAGAACATGCACTACCTATCTACCAAAACCTTTCATCGGATTGCAAAACACTTATTACCATTCTTGGAGGTGGTCATTGCTATTTTGCTAAGAGTAACTTCTACTGCTCTTTTGGGGAAAATTCCTCTTCTGGAAATATTACGATTAGCAGGGATGAGCAACAGCAAATTTCCCAACAGTACATGTTGCTTTGGCTGGACCATAAGCTGAAAGGAGCTTCTTACAATACATTCTCAAGTGCCTTGCAAGGAGATGATGCAGTTTCATACATTCAAAGTTGCACAGCCCCAACAGTCATAGAAACTCAGGTTGATCCTATTGCTTTTCCAAACCCAGGAACAGGAGTATTCACTTTAACAGGATTTAAGAATTTGAACAGGAAATCCAAGGTGGTTCAATTGATCGACAGTTCTGGACAGGTTGAAAATATCAAAGCACAAAGAAATAAAAACGAATTGGTGATAGACATCTCGGATAAAAAGCCGGGTATCTATCGAGTCAATGTCAATACTTCGAAGGGAGTAAGACAATTGACTATCCGAAAAATCTGATTTGGATTAGTAAATAGCCGTCCCAGCGTAATGTTGGGGCGGCAAACTACTAATTAGCGTCCCGTTAAGACCTCTCTGGTCTTAATGTCTCACTAAGTCCACCTTTCAATATTAGCGTTTCGCTAATACATCAGACCGTAACCACAAGGCAAGATGCGGTATTTACAAAGTTATTCACCGCACTATATGCGGTATTTAATACCTCAATCAACAATCTTACTCACCATCCTAAGAAATACTTCTGGATTCTCTAGATATGCATCCTTTAGCACTACATCTCCAAACAATTCTTCCAAAGCATATTCAATAGGTTCATTTTTGGTATTATAATACTGCTGAGTTTTGATAAAAAAATCTTTGGCTTCCTCAGCGGTCATTAGGACTAATAATTCTGTAATCGATCTACTTATTTGAAAGTGTTGATAGTCAATTGGGCAATTCCAGTATCCTCCCCACCAATAAAAACCATTTCTTGCAAATATGTCTATTGCTTGTTCAGCCATCCCTGACCTGTTCTTTTTTCCAAGTCGATTTTCCATTCTATTTGCATACTTAATTCCCACAACAGGTTCAAATCTGGCAACTCCTTGAGAATCATTGCATGGAATATCAATATATGGGTTGTTGATAGGGTTAATATCTATGGCAGTTCCATAAGCATGTAAGGATAATCTTTTGCCACCTGTGACTTGTCTGAGGTTGTGTGAAGAAGTGTTATTTTCAGCCATTGATAAACTATCACTTCCATTGTATTTGTGATGAGTTCTACCTGGGTCATTGGGAATTTGGCTTCATATAATTCAATGAACAACTGCTTGACCTGTTCAGCACATGCGTCCATAACAATAATTTCACCAGACTGCTCATTTCCATTGAAGTCAATGTGCTTAATGTAAACCAATTTCATCCTTTCTAATGGAATTGGAGAATGCTCACCAAATACATTTTTGGCCCTCATTTCGTCCTCAAGCTTTTTGTCAATATCAGCCACCATAAAACCTGATTCGGATTGTGCCAATAAATCATCAGGTATAATGAATGATAGAATCAAGGCTATAGCGAAGAGTAATTTGAATTTGTAGAGCATCGTTTTAAATCTGATTTTATCGTTGGCTGGTAAATATATAATAAAGACAAATTGTAAGAGATAATCCAATTACTGAAATAAAGAAAGAGTTTCTCTATTTGTGGTATATTGCGGAAGCTTCTTTTTGGAATGGTTTCTTCTTTGAAACATTTCGGGTGTGTGTCTTAGTGGGACGCTAAGACCAGATCTGGGACATTGTACCAGATTCAAGATTTCTGTTTACATGAGTGCTCAAAGTAACGGGATTTCTGATCTCCGCTACGCTGTGTCAGGAATGACGGCATGGTTTTGAAAACCCTAATTTCTAATATCTAAATCCTAAAATACCCAATCTCTAATCAACCCGCTCGCCCGCCGATTCCTTCGACAGAGGCTATGGCCGCCGGGGAAAGCTATCTCATAGGAGGGCAACCCGTAACACGTAACCCCGTTCAACAGACAACAGACAACAGACAACAGACAACAGACAACAGACAACAGACAACAGACAACAGACAACAGACAACAGACAACAGACAACAGACAACAGACAACAGACAACAGACAACAGACAACAGACAACAGACAACAGACAAGCATGAAAATCCTAAATACTAATCTCTAAATCCTAAAACCTTTGATAAATAAGTCTAGTTTGACTCAAAACTCAAAACTCAAAACTCAAAACTCAAAACTCAAAACTCAAAACTCAAAACTGAAAACCCAATTCCACATCCCCCAAACCCCCGTTCATACCGGAAATGCAATTATTTGGTTGATTATTCGTATATTTGGTTAGAGGGCGTATTTAAAATATCATTTATCGGGAAAATTTAAGGAATCATGAATGAGGAGGCCTACAGTGTATTTAAAGCGATAGCAGATCCCACCAGGAGAGAGATTATTGGGATATTGTTGAATAATGGTGCCGGCATGCCAATCAATAAAGTGGTAGAGGAGTTTAAGATGACGCGTCAGGCAGTTACCAAACATCTGAAGATATTGAAGAGCTCCGGGCTCATAGAAATTACCAAAGTTGGAAGAGAGAAATTTTGCATGGCTAATCCATTCCCTATCAAAGAGATGCACGAATGGACCAAGCAATACGAGAAGTTCTGGAGCTTCGATTGATTGTAAGATATCTTACAAATTCATAGGATTACAAAACCTCAACCCCTGTTAATTAGTTACTTCTTCTAAAATAATTAACACCATGAATTTGTTTATAAAATCACTTTTTGCTTTTCTTATCATTACCAGCACTGCATGTGCGCAATCCAATAACAATGGGCCGGACAATTTTCGGCAAGTTGATTTAGAGGACGGACTGGAACTGGCAACTTTCGCTGGAGGCTGTTTCTGGTGTGTTGAAGCCGTGTTTGAGAGGGTAAATGGGGTAGAGGATGTAGTTTCTGGCTACTCAGGTGGTAAGGAGAAAAATCCAACTTATAAACAAGTAAGCTATGGCAGGACCACACATGCTGAAGCGGTGCAGATTACTTTCGATCCTAAGATTGTTTCTTATCAGGAGCTTTTAGAAATATTTTTTGCAACGCATGATCCTACACAACTGAATCGTCAGGGTCCAGATGTGGGTAAGCAGTATCGTTCTGCTGTTTATTATCATGATGCAATTCAGGAAGAGACCGTTAGAAGCTATGTGGAAGAATTGGGTGCTTCAGGGAAATTTAATAAGTCTATTGTCACTGAATTGGCTGCTTATGAAAAGTTCTATTTGGCGGAAGGATACCATCAGAATTTTTATGAGTTAAATCCTAATCAGGGATATGTAGTGAATGTGACCAGACCAAAGGTTAAAAAGTTTCTTAAGGAGTTTAAGGACAAATTGAAGCCACAGTATCAATAAACTGAAATTTCCTTCACAACCATCTGTATAAAACTTTCTTCTATAAAAAGTGCAATTTTGTGTCTTTGAGGAGGAATTCGTCCAAAAGGCATAATAAAATTTGGCGATGATTCATTTATTGGATAAATTATAATACATAACCAATGAATCAAAAATGAAGAAGTTTTCCATAGTTCTGTTAGTAGCTGTAATCGCTTATTCCTGCACTAATAATCCTCCCAAAAAAGAGACTGTCCAGGCAGATCAGGGTTCAATTGAAGGAACCTGGGTCCTTAAATATTATAAAGATGTGGATAGTAACACTCCTGATGAATGGACTCAATACGGGGAAGAGATCATCTATGAGAAATTTATAACTGACACGCACTTCATATGGGTAAAATACAATAAAACCACCAGCAAAATGGAAGGTGCCGGTGGTGGTACTTATCGTTTTGAAGGTGGTAAGTATGTGGAGGACATTGAGTTCTTCTTCCCTCCGGGATCTAATGAGCTGGGACAGGCTATCCCTTTTGAACATGAAAGAAAAGATGGAGAATGGTATCATAAAGGTTATGCGAAAATAATGGACATGGATGTGGAGACTGGTGATATGGTAATGACAGACAGCATGAAGATTGAGGAAAGATGGGTCAGAAGCACCGAAATGTCAAACACGGAAAACACATCATTGGTGGGATCATGGAGTCTTGAGTCTTACAGGGGCAAAGCAGACAGCACCAGACAGGAATATCCTGAGTTTATCAGATACATGAAGCTCATCACCCCATCACACTTTGCCTGGGTTCAGTTTGATGCAGAGGGAGATATGGTTTACGGACTGGGTACCGGGACTTATTATTTTGAAGATGGTAAATATGTTGAGGCTATAAGAACAATGTATCCTAACGGACCGCAACAGCAAGGAACGGTAGTACCGTTTGAAATGGAGATTGCTGAAGAAGGATGGAAGCATGTAGGAAATGTGATCTTAAAGAACAAACAAGAGAACGGAGAGATAATTACCGAACCGATGTACATTGACGAAATGTGGAAAAAGTACGAGGCTAATATGTAGTTTCGTGTAAGAAATTTGACAATCCGGTCACATCAAAAAACAGTTTCATTAAACCGGACGTTACTGCGAGTAAAACAATTCTAAATTGCAGTATGAGAAATAGTATTCTAATTTTTGCGGCATTATTCTTTTCGGCTTGTGCCTACAGTCAGGAAGAAAAGAGTGATGATGGTGTGACCATAGTTACAGAGGAATTCAGTGATTTTGAAATGACTCTTTCTGAGTCTGAGTGGAAATCCAGATTGACAGCTTTTCAATATGAGGTATTAAGGGAGCAGGGTACTGAAAGGGCCTTCACGGGTAAACTCAATAAGAACTATAAGAAAGGTACTTACTATTCAGCAGCTTCTTTACAACCGGTATTTAGCTCAGATACTAAGTTTGATTCTGGATCAGGATGGCCAAGTTTTTATGAGCCGTTTGATAATGATGCCGTATATCTAAGACTTGACACCAAGTATGGATGGAGAAGATGGGAAGTGATAGACAGCAAAAGCGGATCTCACCTTGGTCACGTGTTTGATGATGGTCCAAAACCTACAGGTAAGCGTTATTGCATTAATTCTGAAGCACTAATATTTGTACCAGAAGGAGGGGAGCCCCCAAAACTTGAGAACAATTAGGCACGCTTTTTCATCTTTTATGATTACTTTCGGAGGCTCGATTTTAAAATGCGCAGCACTGAGGATCAATCATGAAGAAAATAGACATCTCAACTCAAGTCACTCAAGTAGATTTTGACACTGAATTAACAGAGCAGGAAAAGCAGGTCATGATAGCAGCAAGAAAAGCTGTAGATACTGCATATGCACCTTACTCAAATTATAATGTTGGAGCAGCTGTGTTATTAGAAAATGGGGAAATCGTTCCTGGAAACAATCAGGAGAATGCGGTTTTCCCTTTAGGTCTTTGCGCCGAAAGAGTAGCGTTGTTCAGTGCAGGGACAAGTTTCCCAGATTCAAAACCCGTTGTATTAGCAGTCACAATTGCATCAGATAATAAACCAGGTTTCCCATGCGGCAGTTGCCGACAAGCAATGGTGGAATTCGAGAATAGATTTGACCATAAAATGAAATTATTGATTGATTCTAAAGATGGTCAGGTGATTACAATAGACACAGTGAGGGATATCCTACCTTTTTCCTTCGATCAGAGCAATCTGAAATAGCATCCTTATAAAAAGAGAAAGCCACCCGTTCTAAACGTGATGGCCTTTTCGAATCTACCAGCTATGGAAAAAAGGATCTTTAATGTCTTATATCTTTGTTTTAGATTATTTCTTTGTTGTTATCTGATTCAAATATGCAACGGTAATTCGGGCTACTGAAATAAAATGTGTGAACGACAGAATCAGGTTGACGAATGACAATATCCGGGTGATGAAGGTTTTTTTGTGTCTGTTATCAGTTGTGGGTTGTCGGTTGTCTGTTTTTGGAATTGAGTTTCGAGTTGGCATCATTAAATGTAGATAGAACCTTGAATTATAACCAAAGCTTTGAGGTAGGTAATTGTGAAAATAATCCACGATCCGTCATTCCTGACGAAGCGTAGCGTAGATCAGGAATCCCGCAATGCCCACCGTAGCTTTAGTGGAGGAGGGTTTTGCACTCACGAATTACGTAACCTCAAACCATTGATGGGATTCCGGATATTTCTTTCTTGCCATTACAGAAATTCCGGAATGACGGTGCGAACTAAATTCATGAACCTGGTTAAACCACTTAAGATCGATTATAAATCACAAAACTGACAACAGATAACCGACAACTGTCAACATTTCCTAAGAGCACTTTTTCCACAGACCCTACCACAGCCAGAATAAGCTACACCGCCGCAACCAATCCCTCCAACGCCTTAATAGACTGATCTACATGCTTCAATGGATTAATAGCGGAGCTGATGTGTTTAATAAGCGCTCCATTTTTGTCGAATACAAATGTTTCTCTACCTGGCAGGGCGCCAAATAGGTTTCTTTTTACTCCGAATAGTTTTTCAGCCTTTTTGCTGGAGTCTGATAGTAGTATGTATTCCAGGTTGTACTTCTTTGCAAACTTGGTATGGCTTTCCGGTGAATCTGAGCTGATACCAATTACCTCGGCATTTTTCTCTTTTATTCTGTTGTAGTTATCACGAAAGCTGCATGCTTCCATGGTGCAACCTGGAGTAAAGTCCTTTGGATAAAAGTAGACTACCAGAGGATTTCCTATTTTCTCTCTTAGTGAGACTACTTGACTGTTTTGGTCTAATAAAGTAATTTCCGGAATTTGTTCTCCTAGTTTGACTGACATCTATTCTTCTGTGTATTTGTTGTAGTACTGTGAAACTACCTTCTCTGCTGGTTTGTTTTGTGGAGTGAATCTTTTATTCGTTTTTCCTCCTGCATTTGGATGATTAGGGTACCATTTCCAGAGAAATCCACCAGCAAACCAGTTCTCATCCCAGAAGGTTTTATAGATAGCTTCATAAGCATTTCGCTGAGCCATCATGTTCAAATCAGATCCTGAAGATATATTCCAATGCTCACTGGCACTGAAGTCAATGCTTTGATAGCCGTACTCAGTGAAGAGGATGGGTTTATTGTACTTATCGGCATAGCCTTTTAATTTCTTCTTTACAGGATCCCACAAACCAACCAGGTTATCTACTTCGGGAGTTTTTTGATCACAAATAGGGAAGTAAGCATCAACTCCTATGTAATCCAGCTGATCCCAGAATTGTACGTTCTCATAATTATCCCAATTGGCGGCATAGGTCAACTTACCTTTATAGACTTCTCTTACCTTTGATATTAGTTTAGGAAAGTATTCGGGATGCTCTCTTATTACCATCCTGAATTCTGTAGCAAAACAAAAGATTTCAATATCCAATGAATCCGCAATTTCCGCATAGGTAAGGATGTATTTGTCAAATGCCTTTTCCCAGGTCTGCCATTCTTCCTCCGTTTCTAATTTGAATTCTCCTGCCCATCCATCACCACGAACCCACACATGGGGTTTTAGCATTATTTTCAGACCCTTTTTGCGGGACTCTTCTATCATCTGAAGAGTTCCTTCAATTCTTTCTCCATACCATTGTTGGGGTACATCAAAATACACTTCCGGTTGGTGTCCCGGGATGAATGCATAAGGAATAATAGAAATGTAATTGCTTCCTAGTGTAACAACAGACTCTGCATCTGCCGGTTGCATTGGAGTTCGGCTGGAAACATAGTTGACACCATTGATTTTTGAAATTTTTGGCCAGATGATTTCCTCGTTACTACTCAGGAGTACCAGAATTGGTAGTGCGACTAGGGTAATAATCAAAGCAACTTTGAGGGATTTCATACCCATTACTTACGGTATTTTTTAGTATTTGGATAAAAGATATGCAATAAAACAGGTAGTAATAGCAAATCTATAAACAGTGCAAACACAAGTGTTGCACAAATAAATATACCCAGGAAGTAGGTTGCGCCAAAGTTTGAGAAGCAAAATAGTGCAAAGCCAGCACAGAGGATCATGGTAGTCACGATCATCGCTTTACCAGTCGTAAGGAAAGTATTTTTCAATGCTCTTAGCACTGTGAGCCCTTTGTTGATTTCAATTTTAAACTTTGAAATAAAATGAATGGTGTCATCTACAGCAATACCAAAGGAGATGGTGAATATGATGCTGGTAGTCAATTTAATTGGTAGCCCCAAAAATCCAATTAATGCAGCTATTCCTAGTACAGGAAGCACATTTGGGATGAGTGTTACAAATATTAATGTCCAGGATCTAAATAGAATTAAAACCAGCAGACCAACCACCGCAAACGCAATACCGATTCCCCAAAACAAATTCACACTTAAGAATTGATGACTTTTGTCTATGAGGTAGGTTGTTCCAGTTATTCTGGCTTTTAAGACTTTAGGATCAATTTCAGCTTCAATGAATTTCATCAAAGCAATATCTTTTTGTTGAGTTGCTTTGGAACCGATTTCTGTGATATATCCTGCAATTCTGGAATATTCGTCCACATCAATTAAAGGTTTGAATGGAGCATTAATTCGCCTTTCAAATCTTAATACTTGCTTTAGTTGCTCATCGGATTCCGGTAGGACATAGTTGTTCATACTACCACCCAGATAAGCCATGTTAAGAAACTTCACCTTCTGAACTGGTGAAATCATATTCTTAACCGGATATTCATATTCCAGGTGCTCTTCAATCTTTTCAATTTCCTTCAGAGCCTTAATGGTGTAAATAGATTTGCCGGAATCTGCAGTTAATAGTGCTAGCTGCCACGGTTTTGTTCCAGAGAATTGATCATCAAAATACTCAAAATTGTTACGGGCCCTGTGTCCTTCTGGAAGATCGTCAAGCAGTTCTGCATTGATTTGAAGCTGGGCAATACCGAATACACATATCAGAATAAAAAACAGTGCAACTGTTATGATCATTCTTTGATTCCGAATCCCAAAAATGAGAAAGCCCATAGTCAACTTATCCCACGACTCATCTTTCTTGCTTTTTTTGATCACTACTCCTTTTGAGAATTGAATTCTGGCCGGAATTAGAATCATGGTAATAATATAGGAAAGCATTACTCCAATAGCCGTAAAAATACCAAGCGCCTGGATAGGCATCACCTGAATTGAGATAAGTGATATAAACCCTAAAGCAGTAGTGAATGAGGTTAGGAACGTGGCAATTCCTATTTCTTTAATAGTTATTAATAATGCCTCTTGCTTCTCAATATTCTGGGCTATTAGCGACTCATATTTTGTAAGGAAATGGATTACATCCGAAAGAGATACGAAGGCGATAATAGTAGGAATCAATACACTGAGAATATTCAGTTGCTCCCCAACAAAAATGATTATACCAAGTGTCACTACAGTACTCCAAACGATAATTATTAACGGAAGTACCACACCACTAATTGATCGGAACTGCCAAAACAAAAAGAGGATTACAATCACTAAACCAACCATAATGAACATAGCAAAGTCAGATTGGATCAAGGCTACAAAGTCTTTTTGTACTGGTATTCTTCCAGCAATATGGACCTGGTCCTCCGGGAAGGTGGAAGTGATTTGATAGACCTGATCAATGTAGGCTTCAGCCTCCTGTATATCTACAAAATGTTTGTGCTGAATTTGAATTCCAATGGCCTTCATATCCTTGCTAAACAGACTTTGCTCAACAGGTGAAGACTTGTAAACTCTAGCGCTATCTTTTTTTAACCGACTATTATCTGATGGGTGTAATGTCTTAATTCTGGCTATTCCGCCCGGAGCTTTCACAGGGACTGCAATATTCAAAGGAGAAAGAAGGTTTTCGGTACCCTCTAAAGTCTCCAGCTTGTCATGAACCTTTTGAAAATCAGCAAGAAATACAGAATCAAATACCGAAGGAGAATTCTCAATGGCTATGAACAGGAAGTCGTTATCATAGGCGTATGATTCCTTAAAATCATTGAAGAATGTGAGGTCAGGGTGGTCATTTGGAAAGAAGCTTTCAAAATCAAAATCGAAGGAAAGTTTTTGAAGCTGCCACCCAAAGAATACAAACATCACAAATGCCCCAACAAGAGATATGGTCAATGCTTTTTTAGAGCAGTAAAAATCAACAATATGCTTGGGCAATCCTGAGTTTTGAGTCATTGGGGTTAAATATAAGTAGAGTTTCGAGATTTGAGTTGTGAAGCTGTGGTTTAGTTGCTTGAAAGGTTGATTGCTGTATTTAGAAGATGTTATCAGTTATCAGTTGTCAGTATTCGGTTTTTTGGCTATAGTGAGCTTCTCGTTTCCTTTCCATCTTTGTAAGGAATTCTGAAGAAAGCGTAGAATCATTAATCCTGATTATGTGTACTCACGAAATCTGAGATCCCAAATCCCCTTTCTCCGCTAATGTTATGGTGGGCACAGTAGGATTTCTGATATTTCTTTCGATTCACTACAGAAATTCCTGAGAGAAGCATTTTTATTGATTACGTATCCTTGTAAATAATAATTCGTTTCACTGACAACTGACAACTGACAACTGACAACTGACAACTGACAACTGACAACTGACAACTGACAACTGACAACTGACAACTGACAACTGACAAAAACTCAATTCCCTTTTCCTTCCTAAAAAATTCAACTAATTTTAAAAATTCATAATAATAAACCCCGATTTTATGCAGCAGTACCATGATTTGATGAGGCACATTTTGGCCAATGGAGTGAAGAAGGAAGATAGAACAGGAACTGGAACCATTAGCGTTTTTGGCTATCAAATGAGATTCAATTTACAAGATGGATTTCCGTTGGTTACTACTAAAAAACTTCATTTGAGATCAATTATCCATGAATTGCTATGGTTTTTGAAGGGTGATAGCAACATCAAATACCTAAAGGAAAACGGAGTTTCAATTTGGGATGAATGGGCTGATGAGAATGGAGAATTGGGTCCAGTGTATGGTGTTCAGTGGAGAAGTTGGCCTACCGCTGATGGAAGAACTATAGACCAAATCACACAGTTGATCGATATGATCAAAAACAGCCCCGATTCAAGAAGACTTTTAGTTAATGCATGGAATGTTGCAGAAGTAGGCAATATGGCATTACCACCTTGCCACACTATGTTCCAGTTCTATGTTGCAGATGGGAAGCTGAGCTGTCAATTATACCAAAGAAGTGCAGATGTATTTTTAGGTGTACCTTTCAATATTGCTTCTTATGCACTGTTAACAATGATGGTAGCACAGGTATGCGGTTTAGAGTATGGTGATTTTGTACATACTTTCGGAGATGCTCACTTGTACAGTAACCATTTAGAGCAAACTGAGCTTCAGTTATCACGAGATTTCAGACCACTTCCAACGATGAAAATCAACCCGGATGTGAAGAGTATTTTTGATTTTAAGTTTGAGGATTTTACGCTTGAAAACTACGATCCGCATCCACATATCAAGGCTGCTGTAGCCGTTTAAATAACTATTTTACTGTTCTCACGTATTTAAATTGGTTTTAATGCCAATTAATCCTAAATAACCCAACAAATGGCAGAAAAGAGCTCTGTATTCGATATGATTGGACCTGTAATGATCGGACCAAGCAGCTCACATACGGCAGGGGTAGTAAGAATTGGAAGAGTAGGCAATCGCATTTTGGGAAGAATTCCGGAAGAGGCCAAAATTACGTTTTACAATTCCTTTGCCAGAACTTATGAGGGACACGGAAGTGATCGTGCTATAATAGCAGGATTACTCGACTTTAAGACCGATGATAAACGGATCAAAACCTCCTTTGATGAAGCTGAAAAACAATCCCTGAATTACCAGTTCAAATCTGTGGGAAATGCGAATACCTTGCATCCAAATACCGTCAAGCTAGAGTTAACCAATGGTGATCGATCTACTACAGTTGTAGGAGAGAGCAGAGGGGGAGGAGTTATCAAAATAGTGGAGGTAAATGGATTTGCGGCAGGTTTTACGGCAAGTTTGCATACTTTGATCATAGAAGCGGAAGATCAACCAGGAAGTATCGCCTTTATAACAGATATCATATCACATGATGATTGTAACATTGCTACCATGACTGTTTCCAGAAAGGGTAAAAACGATCTGGCTTGTCAGATTTTGGAAATGGATTCTGGTTTGAGACCAATCACATTAGAGTATCTCAAAAGCCTCAGTTGGATAAAGAAAGTAATTTATATACCAGATATAGATCAATAATTTAAAATCAAAGGTCAAAATGAAACTCAAACTACTACTCTTAATCACTCTTCTTCCATGGTTGGGTTACGCTCAAACCGGGAAAGTATGGACGTTGGAACAATGCATTAATCAGGCGCTGAAGAATAATATTCAGATCAAACAAAGTGAATTAAATACTCGACAGAATCAACTGGCATTGCAATCTGCGCAGTATAGCAGAATTCCTACACTAAATGGATCTTCAAGTTTTTCGTTTAACACGGGTAGATCAATTAACCCCTTTACCAACACTATTGAAACTGATGATATTACATCACAGAGATATAATATCAGTTCAAGTGTAACGCTGTTTAATTATTTCTCAATCACAAATTCAATTAAACAAAGTAAAATTGATGTTGACAGGTCTGTCTACGATCTGGAAGATACCAAAAATGTGACTATACTGAACATAGTAACATTCTACACTAATATATTGCTTAATGAAGAGCAGGTAGCAAATGCAGAATTGGCGATTGAGACTTCAAAACTTCAGCTTGATCGTACGAAAAAGCAATTTGATGCTGGAGCAGTGGCCAGACAAAACTTACTGCAAATTGAACAACAACTGGCGAATGATGAGCTCTCCTTAGTAAGAGCTGAGAATGCGTTGAATCTTGCTAAACTAAATTTGCAACAGGCGATGCAAATCCCTACAACCAATGATTTTCAGGTTCAAATACCAGAGTTGCCGGATCCAACAGGTCAATTAGTTATAGGTTCTCCAAGAATGATATATGAACAAGCAATGAGTGTTCAACCAAATATTAAAAGTGCAGATGCATCAGTAGAGAGCTCCGAATACGATGTTAAAATCACGGAAGCGAATTATTATCCATCGTTAACGCTAAATGCTGGAATTGGAACTAGTTATTCTAGTTTAGCACCTGATCAGATTCCGGCAGCTGGAGCAGATAATATTATTATTTCGCAACCAATAGGAGTTGTAGATGGTACAGGCCAGATTGTTTCCACTGAGACATCAATTCCGGCAACCTTTACGGATAACACCTATTTCAATCAATTGGATTTTAATAGAAACACTTTTGTTAGTCTCAATTTAAACATCCCGATTTTTAATGGGCTTCAAGCTAAAAATGGTGTTGCTAATGCAAAGATTAATCTTGAAAGAGCAAAGCTAAATGCACTGAATGAAAGAAATTTACTTCGTCAAAATATTGAACAAGTATATCAGGATGCGGTTGCAGCCTCTAAAAGTTGGGAGGCAGCAAATAATCAGGTTGCAGCTCTTGAGGAGTCATTCAGAAATGTAGAGAGACGGTTCAATTTAGGTTCATCAGATCCAGTTGAATACAATCAAATAAAAAATGACCTAAACAGGGCTAAGTCAGATCTGATCAGAGCTAAATACGACTTTATTTTTAAACTTAAAATTTTAGACTTCTATCAAGGCAAAACCTTATCACTTGACTAATCATGGCGAAGAAAAGAAAATCAAATAATAAAATAATATACATCCTGGCGGCAGTTTTAGTGGCATTAGTCATTGTTGCACTTGTGCTGAAGAAGCAAGGTGTGGTAGGAGGTCAGAGACAGACCGAAGTAGAGTTGTCAGAAGCTACTAAGCTTACCATCACTGAAAAAGTAAGTGCTTCCGGAGCTGTTCAACCAGAAGTAGAAGTTAAAATTAGCCCAGAGGTACCTGGTGAGATTATTGAACTTAATGTAGAGGAGGGGGATTCTGTAGAAATAGGGGATCTTCTTGTGAAAATCAGACCTGATAACTTTCAGAATGCGCTGGAAAGAACTTATGCTACATTAAATCAGCAAAAAGCAAATTTGGCAGATGCCAGGGCCAGGGAGTCCAGAGCAAAAGCGACTTATGTAAGAGCAGAGTTAGACTTCAAAAGACAGGAACAATTATATGCTGAAAAAGTAATCTCTGAAGCAGATTTTCAGGCTGCAGAAGCCAACTTCAAAATTGCTCAGGAGGATCTTAATTCGGCAAAACAAAGTGCTGTCGCTTCAGAATATCTTGTGAAGAGTGCCCAGGCTAATGTTGCAGATGCAAGAGAAAACCTTGATTTAACAACTATCAGAGCGGCCATGACAGGTATCGTTTCAAAGCTGAACGTGGAGAAAGGTGAGAGAGTAGTTGGGACTTCACAGATGCAGGGAACTGAGCTGTTAAGAATTGCAGATCTTGGTAGAATGGAAGTTAGAGTTAATGTTAACGAAAATGACATTATTAAAATTTCTGTTGGTGATACCGCCATTATTGATGTTGATTCTTACAGTTACATGGATGAGACCTTCAAAGGAGTTGTAACTCAGATTGCAAATACTGCTAACGACAAAGTTTCAGCTGATGCTGTTACAGAATTTGAAGTAAGAGTAAGAATTCTGAATAGTTCTTATGAAGATCTTATTAATAAGAAAGGAATGCAATATCCTTTCAAGCCTGGTATGACCGCAAGTGTTGATATCATTACCGAGGTGAAAAAAGGTGTCCTAACTGTTCCGTTATCTGCTGTAACCACTAGAAAGCCAGAGGACGAGAAGAAAGAAGGTGATGATTCTGAAAGCAAGAATAAATCAAGCAAAGAAAACAATGAGGAAGAAGAAGAGATCAAAGAAATTGTTTTCGTGAATGTTGATGGAATTGCAAAGATGCAGGAGGTGGAAACTGGTATCTCAGATTTTGAGAACATCGAGATTATCACTGGAATTAGTGAAGGTGATCAGGTTGTTTCTGGGCCATTCCTGGTGGTTTCTAAAAGATTAGAACAAGATGATGCCATTAAAGGCAAAGATCAAAACGATGAAGAAAATGAAGACTCAGATGAATAGACATTGAGTTATTTGTTAAGATTATAAATCAGGGCCTGCAATTATGTGGGCCTATTTTTTTGCTCCTTGAAACCAATATCAAGACAATCAGTTTAATAACTCATGCGTCTCCCGATATTTATAATCTTGCTATTACTTTTTGGCGGTTCTTCAATTGCCCAAAATCAGGATGGACATATTATCAGGAGTATCTACTTTGGGGGAGGAAGCTATTATATTGATGGCTATCAAACCGGAAGATTGTATGAGTTTCTTGATTCTATTCCTAACATTCAGGGTTATTCCATCACAATTCACAGTCATACAGATAATATAGGAGGAGTTGAATACAATGAATGGCTTTCTGAAATGAGAAGTGAGTCGGTTATTCAGATATTAAAGAATCGAAATATCCTTGAGGAAATGATAGAGAGGAAAGATTTTGGTCAATTAAACCCGGTCTTTGATAACAGGACACAGCTAGGAAGAATGAAAAACAGGAGGGTAGATATTATCTTCTGGCCAATGGCGCTATAATGATTGGAATTTGATCAATTGTTGGTAAACTTTATCAATCGGAAGCCCAACTACATTATAGAAAGAGCCCTCCAACTTGGTTACACCTATCATACCAATCCATTCCTGAATTCCATAAGCACCTGCTTTGTCAAGAGGTTTGAATTGAGAAACATAGTATTCAATTTCTTCTATTACCAGGTCCTTGAAATCAACAAATGTAGTGTCACTAAAGGTTACTAACTGGTCGTTTAATGATATTGCTACACCTGTAATCACTTCATGTCTCGTTCCAGAAAGATCCTTCAGCATCTTGATAGCATCTTGATCATCTTCTGGTTTGTTAAGGATTTTGTCTCCTAGAACTACAGTGGTATCCGCAGTAAGGATAACCTTATCACTAATTTCACCCAAATAGGCCTTATTCTTCTTTGTTGCTAAATATTCCGCAACTTTCCTTACGTCCATATCAGGACTGAATTCTTCATCTACATCCTTTGTAAATACCTCGAATTCAAATCCGGCATCTTTGAGGATTTGTTGTCTTCTGGGTGAATTAGAAGCTAAGATCAGCGGGTGTGTTAAATTCATCTTCTTGAATTGATCCAAAAACATAACCACAAATCACTTTTGGGTAGAAGTATGTTGACTTCTGCGGCATAGTATAACCTGTATAGCACACTTCTTTCACAGTTTCGATCGGTACATCTTTGGTTATTATGGCAAACTGCGCTATTCCCTTAATCACCTCATACAGGCATTCAGTAAAGTTTCTTTCAAAATAGAAAAACTCTGAGTCCCTCTGTTTCTTTCCAGGAATACCCAATATTTTCTCAAAAATGAAGAAGTGCATGACTGTAAGGTCTGCTTCCTTTATTTTCTGTGGGAACTTCCAATAGATTTCATCTATCTTCTCCGGTTTCAACCTGATTTTGTAAGCATTATCCCCAACCAACAGCCCAAATGCCCACTTTTTACCAAGAATGATTTCATTGACATCAGGAGCATTTTCCACGGTCTTAATTGTAAAATACTCTTCCAATTGTTTGAGTAACCATTCTTCAGAAAAGTCCTTCACATTTCTTACTAATCGATGTGTAGGCAAGATTCTAAGGTCATCTGACTCGGTATTGGTGAGATACATCATATGAAAGTTGTACCCTTCATTTCCGCTATGGTTCGGATTGCTCTCTCGTAGAGACTTCATGTATGCCAACGATCCTTCATATCGATGATGACCATCCGCCAGGATGATCTTTTTGTCACGAATGATGTTAATGACCTTCTTTATAATTTCTGGGTCATCAATCACACTTAATACATCCTTTACACCCTGATAGTCTTCAGTTTCATAGACAGGGTTGAGCATGCTGGCATCCAGGTAATCTTCTATCGTATGGTTTTCATCTGTATATAAGCCATGAGTAGGGCTTACATTCAGTTGAGTTTTTTCTATTAATTCCAGTCGATCATTAACAGAGTGAGGAATGGTATTCTCATGTCTCAAAATGATTTCCTCGTCCCAATCATAGACTCTGATATTACAGATAAAACCTTTACGTATATATTCTTTTGTACTTCCAGGAAGTGAGAAGTGTTGATAGTATCCGTAGATAGCAGGTTTGTCTTCCTGAATAATAGTCCTTTCAGATTTCCATTTCTCCAGAAGTTTTTGAGCATCGTTTGATGCATTTTCACCTTTTGGAACCGATAGATGTATACTGTTTAAAGGATTCTTATATAACGCATTTCTTTGCTTTTCAGAGACTACATCAAATAAAGGAGATACAAGATCACCGATTTGATCATTCAATTCTTCTTTGTATCGAAAAGCTCTTAAAGGACGTATTTCAGCCATTACTTATAGCCTGGTTTTCCAGTTGGATTCTGAGTTTTGAATATCTAAAACTTGCCCTTTATTTTGACTGAAATCATATCCGGCAAATAAAGCTGCAATCTCCTGCTCATCTTCATTGGCGGCTTTTAACAGTTCAGGAGAGAAGTATTTTTCAACAAACTTGGTAGTGAATGATCCATCTCTAAAATCTGAATGATTCAAAGCAAATCGACAAAATTCTAAGGTTGTTGCAATTCCACCAATTTTGTAATCATCAATGGCCTTGTTCATTTTTTCAATTGCTTCCGCTCTATCTTTTCCATGCGTGATCAACTTAGCAATCATTGGATCATAGAAAACAGTTACTTCCATTCCTTCCTCAAAACCATCGTCAAGTCTTACTCCATCACCAGTTGGGCGAGTGTATTGATTTAGCTTACCTGAATCCGGTAAAAAGTTATTAAGAGGATCTTCAGCATATACTCTGATTTCAATGCTGTGGCCGTTTATTTTTAAGTCTTCCTGCTTGAATGGAATTGCATTTCCTTCAGCAATATTGATCTGCTCAGCAACAAGGTCAACACCAGTGATTTCTTCAGTTACTGGGTGTTCAACCTGAAGTCTTGTATTCATTTCAAGGAAGTAGAACTCACCATTTTCATCATATATGAATTCAACAGTTCCAGCTCCATAGTAACCACAAGCCTTAGCCACGTTCACTGCGGCTTCTCCAATTGCAGCTCTTTTTGCTTCATCAACAACCGGTGAAGGGGCTTCTTCAACTACCTTTTGGTGTCTTCTTTGGATACTACATTCTCTTTCGAACAAATAAATAATATTACCATGCTCATCACCGAGAATTTGAATCTCAATGTGTTTAGGGTTCATGATGAATTTCTCAACAAATACAGCTCCATCTCCAAATGCAGAAGTCGCTTCACTGATGGCGCGATCCATTTGCTCCTCAAATTCTTCTTCGTTTTCTACAACACGCATTCCCTTTCCACCACCACCGGCACTTGCTTTGATTAGGACGGGGAATCCAATTTCTTTAGCAGTTTTCTTTGCTTCTTGAATATCTTCGATTGCTCCTTCCATACCAGGAACCATTGGAACACCTCCAAAGTCACTAACTGCTTCTTTAGCTGCAAGTTTACTACCCATAGTTTCGATAGCTTCCGCTGAAGGGCCAATGAAAATAATACCAGCTTCACGTACTTTATTGGCAAAGTCTGCATTTTCAGACAAGAATCCATATCCAGGATGAATGGCATCTACATTTAGTGCTTTACAAGCTTCAAGGATTTTTGGGACATCCAGGTAAGTCTCCGTTGAAGTGGATCCAGGTAGGTGCCAGGCTTCATCTGCTAATTTTACATGTAACCCTTCACGATCCGGATCACTGTATAATGCAACAGTTTTGATTCCTAGTTTTTTGGCAGTTTTAATGATTCTAACTGCAATTTCACCTCTGTTACTGATCAGTATTTTCTTGATCTTGCCCATTTCAGCACTGTTTTAATGTTGTTTTAAGGATAAATCAAACCCCTTCGGAACTTGATACGCAATGCTAATTAAATAATCTCAAAATGCCTTATATACTAAGGAGTCAAATTTGATAACTATTTTAGAAAAAACATGGTTTATAGTTTGTCGTCAGTAGGCATTTGTTGCCATTGAGTTGGTGGTATTGGGGTAATTTGATAACTTGGAAAGAAGTGTCACCGACGAAATAGTAAGTGTATATAAACACATGGGAATTATTAACCGAACTCCTTTAACCCTTTATTCATTTTAATGAAAGCTTCCGATCTTTTTGTAAAAGCCCTGGAAAATGAAGATGTAGAGTACATTTTTGGAATTCCAGGAGAAGAAAACTTAGATTTTCTACAGTCTCTAATCAATTCACGCATTAAGCTCATCCTAACCAGACACGAACAAGGTGCCGCCTTCATGGCAGCTACGTATGGTAGGTTGACAGGAAAACCGGGGGTATGTCTAAGTACACTTGGTCCTGGTGCCACCAATTTTGTAACAGCTGCAGCCTACGCACAGTTAGGAGGTATGCCATTATTGATGATTACCGGTCAGAAACCAATAAAAACCAGTAAACAGGGACGGTTTCAAATTATTGATGTTGTGGGGATGATGAAGCCACTTACTAAATACACTCATCAAATAGTCAATGGAAATACCATAGCCAACAATGTCCGCGAAGCATTTAGAAAAGCCACAGAGGAACGGCCTGGAGCTGTACATCTGGAATTGCCAGAGGATGTGGCTGCCGAAGAAAGTCCAGATAGAGTATTTCAGAAGAGCTATGTGAGGAGACCACATGCTGATCATAAATGCCTTGATGCTGCAATTGAAATGATTCATTTGGCTAGAAGACCATTGTTATTAATAGGTGCCAGCGCAAACAGGAACACGACCAGTCAGGCACTTACTGATTTTGTGAATAAATCAGGAATTCCATTTTTCAATACCCAAATGGGAAAAGGAGTAATCGATGAGAGACATGAACTGTTTCTAGGAACTGCTGCTTTGTCAGATCACGATTACCTGCATAATGCGATTGATGCTGCGGATTTGATTATTAATGTAGGCCATGATGTAATTGAGAAGCCTCCATTTTTTATGGAAGAAGATGGTTGTAACGTGATTCATGTTAATCATTTCAGCGCTGAAGTTGACCCGGTTTATTTCCCTCAAGTGGAGGTTGTAGGCGATATTGCCAACAGTGTACAATATTTAGCGGATAACGTGGATAAACAATCTCACTGGGAGATCGACAAATTTTTAGGGTTTAAAGAAGATATTGAAAGTCATATTACGAAGTATTTTGAGGATAAGAGATTTCCATTATTACCTCAGAGAATAGTGAACGAGATTCGTAAGTTGATGCCGGATGATGGGATCATTACTTTGGATAACGGAGTTTACAAAATCTGGTTTGCAAGAAATTACAAGGCTTATCAACCTAATACACTTTTACTTGATAATGCATTAGCAACCATGGGTGCGGGGCTCCCTTCAGCTATGGGAGCGAAGATTACTTACCCTAATCGAAAGGTTGTAGCAATTTGCGGTGATGGAGGATTTATGATGAATTCTCAGGAAATGGAAACTGCAGTCAGACTTAAACTGGATATTGTGGTCATCATTTTAAATGATAGTGCCTATGGTATGATCAAGTGGAAGCAAGAGGGAGAGGGGTTTGATAATTTCGGGCTGGACTTTAATAATCCGGATTTTGTGAAATACGCTGAGAGTTATGGAGCACATGGCTACAGGGTAGCTGATTGTGATGACTTTACTACAACTTTAGAAAAGTGTTTAAATACTCCTGGTGTACATTTAATGGATGTTCCGGTCGATTATTCACTTAATCATCAAATTTTAATTAAAGGTCTGGCAGAACAAAGCAAAAAATAACAACCCATGAGTGAAAAACTAGAAGTATTAAACCCCTACGATTTGAGCCTTATCGAAGAGCTTGAAATGGTGGATAGTAAAGCAGTTGATGCAGCATTAGCGAAAGCAAAGATGTTATTCGACAATCGCTCAAAGTGGCTTCCGAAATACGAAAGGGTTGAAATTCTTGAACGCACAATTGAGATAATGAAATCCAGGCGTGAAGAATTAACCAGGATAGCTGCGGAAGAAGGAGGTAAGCCATATGTGGATAGTTTGGTGGAAGTTGATAGAGCTATTAATGGTGTTAAATTAGCCATTGAGGATATGGGTTATTTTGGAGGTGAGGAGATTCCAATGGGTCAAACTAAATCCAGTGCCAACCGAATGGCATTTACTAGGAAGGAGCCTATTGGCATTGTTTCTTCAATCAGTGCCTTTAATCATCCTTTAAACCTTATAATACATCAAACCGTACCTGCGATCGCTGTTGGTGCTCCAGTTATTGTGAAGCCAGCGCTTACTACACCAAGGTCTTGCATCAAGTTTGTAGAGATCTTAAAAGAAGCGGGACTGCCGGATGGATGGTGTGAATATATCATTTCTGGAAATGAAGCAGCTGAAAAGCTGGTTGTTGACCCATGGGTCAATTTCTTTTCATTCATTGGTTCTGCCAGAGTTGGCTGGTATCTACGGTCTAAGTTATCACCAGGAACGCGATGTGCTCTCGAACATGGAGGTGCCGCTCCATTAATTGTAGAACCAGATGCCAATCTTGATGAAATGATTCCAAGTCTTATAAAAGGAGGGTTTTATCACTCTGGCCAGGTTTGTGTTTCTGTGCAAAGAGTCTTTGTCCACAATAGTATTCTGAAGGAAGTAACTGATAGAATTGTAGAAGGAGCAAGAAACCTTAAAGTTGGTTCTGCACTGGAAAAAGATACTGATTGCGGCCCTCTAATCTTACCAAGAGAAGTAGACAGAGTAGCGGAGTGGGTTTCTGAAGCTCAAAATGAAGGAGGGGAGATATTATTAGGTGGAGAAAAACTGAGTGATACAACTTATGCACCAACTGTAATTCTTAACCCTTCGGATGAGAGCAAGGTAACTACCCAAGAAATATTTGGTCCAGTGGTATGTATTTATGGATATGATGATGTAAGGCAGGCTATTGAGAAGTCAAATAGTTTGGAATACGCATTCCAGGCATCAGTATATACCTCTAATTTGGATAGTGCACTCAACATATCCAACCAAATCAATGCTGCAGCAGTGATGATCAATGATCATACTGCATTTCGCGTTGACTGGATGCCTTTTGGTGGAAGAGATTCCTCTGGATTGGGTGTTGGAGGAATTAAGTATTCCATGGAGGATATGTCAAGAGACAAACTATTAGTATTTAAAAGCAAACATCTTTAAAATATGAGATATCGGTTTTATCAAATTACTCTGGTTCTGATTGCGGCGGAAGTTCTGTTCTATTTTTACTGGAAACCTGGATTATGGTCTTTGGTATTAGTGGTTCCAATTTTAATAATAGGTATAAGGGACACTCTTGCCCCACGGAATACGATTAGAAGAAACTATCCTGTATTAGGAAACCTAAGATACTTCCTTGAAAGCATTCGACCTGAAATCCAGCAGTATTTTGTTGAGACCGATACAGAAGGTAGACCTTTAAATCGAATATTCAGATCACTAGTCTATCAAAGAGCAAAAAACGTAAATGATACCACACCATTCGGTACACAGGTAGATGTATATCGGAGCGGTTATGAATGGATGGCGCATTCTCTCTATCCAATCAATGGAGGAATGGACCATGACCCAAGGGTTCTGGTAGGTGGCCCTGAATGTAAGCAACCCTATAATGCTTCAGTGTTGAATATTTCAGCAATGAGTTATGGTTCCCTCAGTAAGAATGCGGTTTTAGCCATGAACGGCGGAGCAAAGCAGGGAGGTTTTTATCATAATACTGGTGAAGGAGCAATTAGTCCATTCCATTTAGAACCAGGTGGGGATCTGGTTTGGCAAATAGGAACTGGTTATTTTGGTTGTAGGGATAGTGATGGTAATTTTGATCCGGATAAGTTTGAGGAAAAAGCGAAAACCGAGACGGTAAGAATGATTGAAATCAAACTGTCGCAGGGAGCGAAACCTGGTCATGGTGGAATTTTACCCGCTGTTAAGAATACACCTGAAATCGCTGCTATTAGAGGAGTAGAACCTCATACGACTGTTGCTTCTCCTCCTGGTCACTCGGCTTTTAGTGATGCCAATTCATTGATGCATTTTATTAAGTTATTAAGAGATCGTTCCGGTGGTAAACCTGTGGGATTTAAATTGTGTGTTGGGCGGAGAGAAGAGTTCAAGGATTTTTGCCGTGCAATGATTGAGACAGGGATAAAACCTGACTTCATTACTGTTGATGGGGGAGAAGGAGGAACAGGTGCTGCACCTGTTGAATTCTCAAACTCTTTGGGAATGCCATTAAGAGATGGCTTATCGTTTGTTCATGATACTTTAATAGGGTATAACCTCAGAAAGGATATTAAGATTATTGGCTCTGGAAAAATCGTTTCTGGTTTTCATATGATCAGGACCATGGCACTTGGAGCAGATATTTGTAATTCAGCCAGGGCAATGATGTTAGCGGTAGGATGTATTCAGGCTCTTCAGTGTAATAATAATACATGTCCAGCAGGAGTGGCAACTCAGGATAAAATGCTCATGCGAGGCTTGAATGTAAAAGATAAAACAAGTAGAGTTGCGAATTACCATAAAGAGACTATCACAAGTTTTGTAGAGTTATTGGCAGCAGCCGGTATAAGTGATCACACCAAGATTGAAAGAAAATATATCAACAGAAGAGTTAGTATGACTAACTGCATGACATACGAAAAGTTGTACCCACCAATGGAAGAGGGAGCACTATTAAATGAAAGTGACTCCATAATACTTGATTGACAATAGTTTTTACGGATATTCATTAAAGATATTTCATTTTTCTGGGTGTTATTTTGAAATAATTGTTAAGAATTGATTGAATTCACCTAATTCAGTTGGTCTACATTTGTCCTGATGGCAATTAATGTTACCTTTGTGTTTTGTTTTTTAGAAGGGAAAATTAAAAGTCTTTAGATGGATCTATTTGAAAAATTATTACAAGACAAAGGGCCTTTAGGTCGACACTCATACCTTGATGACAACCTGGATAAGAATTTCTACATGTTTCCAAAATTGGAAGGGGAAATCCAGCCTAGAATGACATTCAAAGGAAAAGAAGTTCTTACATGGAGTTTAAACAATTACCTGGGACTTGCTAATCATCCGGAAGTAAGAAAAGTGGATGAAGAAGCTTCCAAAGAATGGGGACTTGCTTACCCAATGGGTGCAAGAATGATGACAGGTAACACTCAGTATCACGAGCAACTTGAAAAAGAGCTTTCTGATTTTGTAATGAAGGAAGATACTATGCTCTTGAACTACGGTTATCAGGGAGTAATGTCTGTAATTGATGCATTAGTAGACAGAAAAGATGTTATAGTATATGATGCAGAATCGCATGCATGTATCATCGATGGTCTTAGAATGCACATGGGAAAAAGGTTTGTATTCCCTCATAACGATATTGAAAACCTTCAAAAGCAATTAGTAAGAGCTACTAAACTTGCTAATGAAAATGGAGGTGGGGTACTTGTGATCACAGAAGGTGTTTTCGGAATGTCAGGAAACATGGGTGATCTTAAGAGTATCATCGATCTTAAAGAAAAATTTGATTTCAGATTGCTAGTTGACGATGCACACGGATTTGGTACAATGGGACCAACTGGTGCTGGTACTGGAGAAGAGCAAGGAGTACAGGATGGTATTGATCTTTACTTTTCGACTTTCGCAAAATCAATGGCAAGTATTGGAGCATTCATTTCTGGTGATCACGACATCATTGATTACTTAAGATATAATGTAAGATCTCAGATTTTTGCTAAGTCACTTCCAATGCCTTTAGTAATTGGTAACTTGAAGAGATTAGAGTTATTAAGATCTAAGCCAGAATTGAAAGAAAACCTTTGGAAGATTGTAAATGCAATCCAAAAAGGATTGACAGATAATGGTTTCAACATTGGAACTACAAAATCACCAGTTACACCGGTATTTCTAAAAGGTTCACTAATCAGTGCTACAAATCTGGTTAAAGACCTTAGAAATAACCTTAACATCTTCTGCTCAATGATTGTGTACCCAGTTGTACCAAAAGGAGTAATTATGTTAAGAATTATTCCAACTGCAGTACACTCTTTAGATGACGTAAATCAAACAATTGAAGCCTTCAAATCTATCAAAGACAAGTTGGATTCAGGATTTTACGAGGAAGAGGCCGTAGAGGGAGCAATTGTTAAGTAGGAAATCGCGTTTTTTTTTGTAAAAAATGCTCCTAACTATAAAATTTTAAACATTTTAACTATATTGCTCAGCGAATAATTATCAGTAACCTTTAAAGAATATTAATATGAAAAGATTCGAACAAATAAGAGACTTGATCGCTTCACTTGAAGATGATTTCAGTAAATTTTATGACAAAGGAAATTCAGCTGCTGGAACTAGAGTAAGAAAAGGTATGCAAGAGTTGAAAAACCTTTCTCAAGAAATCAGAGTAGAAGTACAAGATATTAAGAACAAAGGTTAATTATTTGTTTTAAGATACACACGAAACCCCGTCAGAATATTCTGACGGGGTTTTTTGTTTATATAGGTTTGTGAAGGAGAACAAAAACAATAGTTTTATAAACAAAGTGGTTCTAAGATGAAGTTATTGATAAAAGACATAGTCAATATTCTTAATGGTGATTTCCAAGGAGACGAGAATGCAGTCATTACAGGTATATCTGAAATTAGTCAAGCTCAAAAAGGAGATATCACATTCTTGTCTAACCCGAAGTATGAAAAAGAGATTTATGAAACCTCAGCTTCTGCAGTAATTGTTTCCAACAAATTCACTCCTAAAGATCAACTGTCATGCAACCTTATTAAAGTAGATGATCCATACACATCATTTGCAACATTATTGGGAATGGTTGAGGAGATACAAAAACCAAAGAAGACAGGGATTGCAGCGTCAGCCACTATTTCTGAACAAACTGAAATAGGACATGAGGTTTATATTGGTGAAAACTCAGTAATACACGCAAAGAAGATAGGAGGTAATACATATATAGATTCCAATGTATATATAGGAGAGGAGGTAGTGATTGGAAATAACTGTCGTATCTTCCCAGGTGTTCAAATAATGGATCGAACGGTAATTGGAAATTACTGTCATATTCATCCGGGGGCAGTAATTGGGAGCGACGGGTTTGGTTTTGCACCTCAGTCTGATGGCTCCTTTCACCGGATTCCACAAATTGGAAATGTTATCCTGGAGGATTATATAAGTATTGGAGCCAATTCAACTATTGATCGGGCCACAATTAGTTCAACAATAATCAGAAAGGGTGTTAAAATTGATAATCTGGTACAGGTAGCGCACAATTGTGAAATTGGTGAAAATACAGTTATTGCAGCTCAAACGGGCATTGCTGGGTCGTCAAAAATTGGAGCAAATTGTATGATAGGAGGACAGGCAGGAGTGAGCGGCCATATCAATGTTGCAGATGGTACTAAAATCGGTCCACAAGCTGGAGTAATGTCGAATGTTAAAGAAAGTGGGGAGGAATTAATTGGTTCTCCCGTAATAAATGTCAAAGAATACATGCGTGTATATGCAGCAAGCAGAAAACTACCAGAATTGATTAAAAGAGTCCAAAGTTTGGAAAAAAAGATGGATTAGATGGTTTGATATTTGACATAAGACTTTTGTAATTCATTCAATCAACCGTTAAATTTGTATAGAAATCAGCTAAGCTATGGCAGACGTGAGGGATAAGAGAATTCTATATGTAGATGATGAAGAACACAATTTGTTTGTGTTTAAAGCTAACTTCAGAAGTAAGTATGAAGTGATAACTGTTCTCTCAGGACAGGAAGGTCTGGAGCAATTAGATAATCCCGAAAAACCAATTGATGCTGTCATAAGTGATATGAATATGCCTGAAATGAATGGCGTAGAATTCATCACAAAAGCCAAAGAAAAGCACGATATCCCATTCTATATACTAACAGGTTTCGATAATAATAAGGAAATTGAAAACGCTATTGAATCCAAAATGGTAGTGCAACTTTTCAATAAACCTTTGAATGTTCCTGAAATCAGCGAAGCGATTGATAGAAAAGTCGGGTAGTTTCACTTCCTTTTACTAAATACATAATTCGTTATTGTAGCATTTCGATTTAAGGCCTCCATTGGCTAAATTGATCAATGAACGATAGCCATTATGATCCGAACCACACTTTTTTCAACGCTAATTCTCTTTCATTTCTGTACCTTCAGCCAATCTAATTATGAGAGTCTGTTTGAAGAAGCAGAAAATATTTTCAATACAAATCCCACAAAAAGTGATTTACTGCTGGATTCAATTTTAAATGCGGATTCAATTGCAATCCCTCTTGATATTAGAGTAAACACCTTGCGTCTTAAAGGAGTAAGAAGCACTTATTCTAATAAGTTTGATATCGCAACTTCCTACTTCAACAGATCTCTCAGTCTCTTGAATTATCTGGATAATGAAACAGATAAGCAGACTATTAAAGCTAAAATATTTTTAAATCAGGGTAAGAACCTGCTATGGCAATCAAAATATGATACTGCACTGTCTATTTTGTTAAACGCAAGAGAAATGTTTGAGGCTCAGAAATCGTATAAGTATCAGGCTCAGGCAATGAATGATATTGCGATAATCTATATCCAGTATAGCAACGAAAATCAAAAGGGTCTAGAAGCTTTTCGTGAAGCGTTAAGGCTTTATTCTTTGGCCAATGAAACAGCATCAGCAGCAAAGACCATGCAAAACCTGGGGCAGATTCATAATATGATGGGATCAAATGATAGTGCATTGTTTTACCTCAAAAAGTCAAACTTATTAGTTGAAGAATTGAAGGATTATCGCAGCTTGGCTGTTGGGAATAATATGTTGGGAGCTATCTACAATGACCTGGAACAGTTTGATTCATCTGAATATTACTTCAAGAAAGCAATAGACATGGATTTGATAAACCAGGATTCGATCGGTCTTTTATATGACTACTTTCAGCTTTCTGAAACACTGAATGCGATGGGCAAGTACAGAGAAGCTAAAAAGTATGGGGTACTAGCATACGATTACTCTAAATCCGTTCATCTCAAGATAGGTGCAGCAAAGTCCCTGGTAGAAATTAACGCTAGTTTAAAAGACTATAAGACATCATTAGAGTATCACAGAAATTTTAAGGCATTATCAGATTCCTTAATGAGACAGGATCAAAGAAGATCTGTATCTGAGTTGCAGACCAAGTTTGAAACTATTCAAAAGGAAAAGGAAATTCAGGAGACTAGAGCCGAACTGGAAAGTGAACAAAGATTCAAACAGTTTTTAATGATTCTGATAGGGGTGGTTTTACTGTTTAGTGCAGTAGCGATATATCTACTATTTCAGAGATTCAAAATCAAACAGGAACTACTTTCTCAAGAGATTGACACACTCAGATTGCAAATCAATTCAGTGTTTGGTGGAGGAGTAACAGACTTAAATTTGACAATTGATAAAATCAATGAAGGTCTATACAAACCCTTGTCAGATCGGGAATTTGAGATACTGAATCATGCCCTTTCTGATAAGAATAATCGTCAGATTGCGGAAACTGTTTTTGTGTCTGTAAGTACTGTGAAATTTCACCTCAGAAACATCTATGAAAAGCTTGGAGTGTCCAATAGGAAGGAAGCTTTGGAAGCAATTTTAGCCAAAACATAGGTAAACATCATATATTGTTAAATTGAAGAAAAGCCTCATTAATGCATTAATGAGGCTTTTTTGAAAAACTATCCACCCGGACAGGTATACAACTACCCCGAGTAGGTGGTAAATCTCTTAGCAAACAAGTGGATCTTGGTCTCAGGAAAAATTTGAAACGCTATGAAATTATTTTATTCGAAAGAAACACACATTAAACTGGAGCGGAAGCTCTGGGTTTTTGAAATTCTGGTTGTGATGATCTGCCTTTTGATCTCGTCCTATACACAAGCCCAGAATTTAGAATTTGCAAAAAACATTATTGATGTCCCCAATGGTGTTCTTCAGGAATTTGTCACAACTGATGATTCCGGAAACATCTATGTAGGAGGTAGGTTCTACGGTGATCAAACAATTGACTTTGACCCGTCCGCAAGTGTTGCTGCACCTCTGGATCCGGGAGGATTTGGGGACAATGATAGCCATCTCGACCTGTTTGTGGCCAAGTACAATTCTTCAGGTGACTTCCAATGGGTTATTACTTGTCATACAAATGGTTCTACTACTCATGGTAATGACCCACTATTGGATCTGGCTGGTTTCAAGGCAGATGCGTCTGGAAACTTATATATAGCTGGAGATATCACTGGTGGAAATGCCTATTGGACATTTTCTGATGGAGGTTTTGATCAAATCACAGGTCAGTCAACCGGTATTCCAGCTTCAGATTGGACGCAACCATTTATACTTAGCGTAGATGCCGATGGTGACAAGAGATGGATTACCAACCCAAATGCCATGGGTACAGAACTAGAAGTGAATGATATCGATCTGTATGGATCAAACGTCTACATAGTTGGACGATACAATGGTAGTTTTATCGGGCTTCCGGATGATGGTTTTCCAAGCAATCTTGTTATAGAGTCCTACATCGCTTCATATAATCAGTCAACAGGAAGTTTGGTTGATTCGGAAAGACTGCTTCATACCTCCGTTGTGGAAAATTATGCCAATGAAATCAATGCACTTGAAATTGATCCTACTGGAAATTTTTATGTTACTGGAACATTCAAAAACTCTACGGATTTCAATCCAGACGCAGGATCAGCAATAATAAGTGGAAATTCTGATGGAAGCTCATTTATTGCGAAATATCAAAATGACTTTACGTATGAATGGGTAAGAAATGAAGATAACATTGGTTATGATGTTAAACGGGCACCAAATGGATATGTGTGGATGGTCAGATCCGATGACACACATACCAGGGTGTTGGAAAGCTGGAATTCTGCAGGTAACAAAAGTGCTACAGTTGTCAATTTGTCGTATGCTACAAATTCCATCTGGTTTGATAGCAATGGAGACTTTTATACCTGGGATTTCATCAAAATAGATGGATCAACAGGTAGTCAAATTTATGATAACGGAATAGGAGGGGTGAATTATGTCGATGGAAATGATAAAGTGTATCTCACCTCTAAATATGAAAATACCGGAATTGACTTTGATCTTGGAGCAGGAATCTTACAACTTGGGTCGGGTGATTTTAGTGATGATGTTCAGTTGTCTGTCTATAACAATGAAACAGATAACACAGCGCCGGTATTAGTTTCAGTTAGCCCCGCTGACGGGAGTAGTGATGTAGATGTAGCCACAAATTTGGTTTTAACTTTTGATGAGCCAGTGAGGCCTGTTTCCAATACAGCTTCAATTCTAAATCAATTAATAGTTAGGAATAAGAGTACTCATGCCGCAGAAGATATAGTCTACACATTCAGTGACGAAGTGTCTTATTCAGGAAATGTAATAACAATTGATCTTGATACAGACCTGCCAGATGACACAGAAATGTATATCACGTTACAAGAAGGTTTTGCAATAGATTATGCTGGAAATGGCCAGGCGGCAATTACTTCCAGCACGGAATGGGAAATCAATACTGGAGCGGAAGTTGATATTACCGCTCCATCTATTGTCTCTGTGAGTCCGGTGGATGAAGCTACAGGAGTAAGTGTATTTACAGATTTAGTGGTGAATTTTGATGAGGATATTCAAAAAGGCTCGGGAAGTATTTATGTAAGGAGAATTGATAATAATGCTATAGTAAGATCAATAGATGTAAGTAGCTCTTCTGTAACTATTTCAGGCTCTCAACTAACAGTTGATCTTCCAGACAAACTGCTATTAAGCACAAATCTTTACGTTCAATTAATTACAGGTGTTGTTGAAGACCTATCAGGAAATGATGTTGTAGGTATTTCCGGCGAAACGTGGGATTTTACCACAGAAGCTGCAAGTCCACCACAAATTTCAAGTTTAAGCCCTGCCGATGATGGCACAGGTGTTTCTGTCTCAGGCCAAACATTCACTATTACCTGGGACGAGACAGTAACTGAAGCAAGCGGGTTTGCCAGAATTAACCAAATGAATGGGACCATGGTAGAATCATTTACTGATTTTGTGGTATCAGGAAGTCAGACTTCATTCACTTCAACGGTAGACCTTGCTTATAACACGGATTATTACATTACTGTGAATGCAAATTCATTTCAGGATGCTATTGGAAGTTCGTCCCCTGCAATAAGTGGAAGTACAACATGGAATTTTACAACGGAACCTTCAGAAACAGTAGCACCTACCGTGAGCGCCCTATCTCCGGTAGATGATGCTACTGGTGTTCCCACTAACACAGATACTTATGCCATAACATTCAGTGAAGATGTACAAGTAAATGTAGGAACCAGTCAAATCTGGATGTATCGTGCTACTGATGATGCTGCCGTTAGTGGATTGCTGGCAGGAAACACAACAGTGGTTGATGTTACAGATAATGTCGTTACCATTGAATTCACAGGATTGAGTTTGGTAGCTGGCACTGAATACTATATCGCTGTGTTGGGTGATGCATTTGAAGACTTGAATGGTAATGCATTCGCTGGAATCTCAAAACCAGATTGGTCATTTACTGCTTCTAGTGGAGATGTCACTCCGCCATCAGTATCATCATTAAGTCCTACCGATAATGCCACTGATGTCGCAATTGACCAGACTTTAACCATCAACTTTAATGAAAGTATCCAAAAAGGAACAGGAACAATTAGCATCCACAGAGCATCTGATGATTTACAATTGCAGGCATTGAGTGTTGGGACTGCCAATGTGGTGGTTTCAGGATCCTCTGCCACCATAACACCTCCTGTAGATTTACCTTTTGATACCGAAGTATATGTAAGTATCCCTTCAGGAACTTTTGAAGACCTGGCAGGAAATGATTACACAGGGCTTACTGGTACCACATGGAGTTTCACTACAGAACCTGAGGCTTTTGATGTCGTTTCGTTTTCCCCAGTAGACAATTCAACGGCTGTCGCAATTGATGCTGATTTTACGATTACTTTCAATGCGAATGCAAACATTGGAGCCGGAACGATTGGAATATACAGGATTTCAGATGATGTATTGGTAACGAGCCTAACAAACTATGTAGCATCCAATATGACCATTAACGGAGCAAGTATCACCTTTGATTTTCCCGCTGATTTGGATTACGAAGAGAACTACTATATCCAGGTAACCGATAATTATCTGCGGAATACCACTGTGCCAACTGAGTACTGGTCTGGTATCCAGGATACATTTACATGGAGCTTTACAACTGAAGACAATCCTGATTCTACACCGCCTACAATTAGCAGCTTGTCACCAACAGATAACAGCACAGGTGTGGCACTAGATGCAAATTTGGTTCTTACTTTCAATGAAGATATCCAAAAGGGAAGTAGCGGGATCATCAATATTAAGAGGTCATCAGACGATTTAGTCCTGCAGGCCTTTGGTACAGGTTCTTCTTCGGTAACTGTTTCAGGTAATACTGCGACGATTAACCCAGTAGATTTTAATCCAGGTGTTGAAATGTATTTGGAAGTACCTTCAGGTTTCTTCGAAGATTTGGCCGGTAATGATTTTGCCGGAATTGCGGAACCAGATTGGAGCTTTACAACGGATGCAGGCGATGTTACGGCACCTTCAATTTCCACACTGAATCCAGCCCATGGGGCAACAGATGTGTCAATAACCAATTGGGTTTATGTGATCGATTTTGATGAAGATATTCAATTTGGGTCCGGCACAATCAACCTCAGAAGAAGTAATGATGATGTTCTATTTACCAACGCATTGGTCAACACCGTCATGACTTCAATTAATGGATCAGAACTGACCATAGATTTTAATGCACAGGGAAGTCTGGATGCGTTTGATCTGGGATATGAAACGTCATACTATATTGAGATTCCGTCCACAGCAATTGAAGATCTTTCAGGGAACGCTTTTGCAGGCACAACTATTTCTGAATGGGAATTTACCACAGAGGCTGAATCATTTGCATTGGTTTCTTTAAGTCCGGCAGATAACAGTTCAAATGTATCAGTAGGAGCAGATCTGGCAATTACATTTAATCAGGATGCAAGCATTGGTTCTGGTAATATCAGTATTTACAGGTCTTTGGATGATGGATTGGTCACTAGCCTGAGCAATTTCAATGGGAGTTACATGACTATTTCAGGGCCAACTATCACATTTGATTTCCCATCTGATCTGCCACAAGGGGAGGAGCTTTATGTACATGTTTCCGATGGCTATTTGAGGAGTGACGCTAATTCCTCAGACACCTGGGCAGGCATTCAGGATAATACATCTTGGACATTCACTGTAGAGGATAACAGACCTCAAATCACTGGTTTCACACCTACAACTGAAAAAGGGTCAGGGGAGGTGATCTACGAAATTACATTTGATCGGGACGTAGCACTTACAACACTTACTAATCGACTATTCAGAGTCTTTACTTCTTCTGCAGTGCAGGTAGTTTCAATGAATAGATATGGAGACATTGAGATTGATGGAAATTCTGCTACCTTAAAATGGCAATATCCATTGTCTCATGATGAAGATTATTATGTCAATATTTCGGAAGGCTTCTTCGTGGATGCAACTGATTCTAATAATGGAGCTGAAGGTATTGATGACAACACTACATGGACCTTTTCGACCAGAGTAAATGATGGGAATGGACCGAGTATTGTATCACTCTCTCCTGCAAATGGAGAAGAAAAAGTACTAAGAAGCGGTTCGCAAGTAGACTTTGTTATGACTTTTGATGAACCGGTTTATCTTGGGAATACTAGCGGCGAAGTTCTCTTGTATAGAGATGACGCTAGTGGAGATGTGCTTTATTACAATGTTGGAAATATCGTTTCAATAAGTGAAGACAACCTATCAGTAACTTTTGATATTCCTGATGGCTATACCATGCTTGCTGATACGGAATATTATATCTTATTCGACACTTACAATGACGCAGCTCAACCAAATTTATTCGATGCGGATGGAAATGGTATCGCAGATATCACCAGTGAGAATACATGGAGGTTTAGAACTTACGGACCAGTTGAAATCATGTCCCTATCTCCAGCAGATGAAGCAACAGATGTATCTGTAGATGCTATTTTTACAATTACTACCAATAATGATCTCTCCATAAACGGAGGTACAATTAGGATTAGAAACTATGAAACTGGAGGGATTGCCAGAACCATTATTCTTCCGTCACCGGATGTGACTGTCTCAGGCAATCAAGCAAGTTTTAACTTCAACTCATTTGGTGATTTAGCTGAAGACTGGCACTATTACATCGATATTGGTTCTGCAGTGTTTCTTGATGAGTTCGGACAGACATTCACGATTGCTGGAAATGAAACATGGGATTTCACAACTGAAATCATAACAATTGTGTGGGATGGTTCGAGCTGGAATAATGGAACAGGACCTACCTCAAATGATAATGTCAGATTAGAAGGGGATTACTCAGGAGGATTTGAATGCGAAGATCTTACTGTGAATTCTGGAGTTACACTCACTGTTAATAACAATGAAACTCTTCATGTCTATGACGACATCACCAATTCGGGTTCTATTGTAGTGGAGTCAGGCAGTTCACTAATTACCTATAATGGTGCTGGCTATACAGGAAATGATATTACGATTAAGAGAAATACCCGATATGGTGATGGTAAATATAGCTTCGTAGGAACGCCAGTTCAGTCGGATGCTGCAATTACAGGGAGCGACCTTGGATCAACTGTTTACAGTTATGATGAAAGTGTGGCTTTTGGAGCAGATGGTATTAACAGGTGGATTAATGCTTCATCAGAGCAATTAATTCCAGGGAAGGGATATGCTCAGGCATTCCAACAAGAAATGGTTTTTGTTGGGCAACCTAACAATGGAAGTATATCTCATATTGGTTCATACACTGAGGATACCAATGACGCTGATGAAGGGTGGAACTTAGTTTCAAATCCGTATCCTGCAGCGATAGAGGTGGATGCTTTTTTATCAACAAATACCAATATCCTTGGAGCAGTTTATTTATGGGATGACAATAATTCAGAGAGCTCCAGAGGAAGTAATTCAGATTATATCGTTGCAAATGCGATAGGGGTGACTAGCAATAGCCAGGCTGGAAATGGAAGCCGATACAACAATCACATTCTGTCATCACAAGGTTTCTTTGTGAAATTACTTAATGGAATAGATACGGATATTGATTTCACTGAAGCGATGAGAGTTACTGGCAATAATTCAGATGATAATTTCTTTAGAGGAACAGACAGTTCATTCAAACTTAGATTGACAAACAATGAAGGTTTGTACAAGGAAACACTGATGGGATTTGTGGAGGATGCTGATCAAAATTTATTTAACAGACTTTACGATGCGCCGGTGTTTAATAGAGATGCCGCTAATTCCATTTTCTCAATTAAGCATAATGAGTCACTTTCTATTCAAGGGTTATCGTATAATATGAAAAACATACCAATTGGTATAAATATTGAGGAATCTGGATACTATGCTATTTCAATATCAGACTTTGAGCAACAAGAAATCTACTTAAGAGACCTGAAGACTGGTGAATTGACATTATTGAATTCTGGTAGCTACACCTTCTATAATCAAGCAGCTAAGGATATAAACAGGTTTGAAATAGCTATTAATCCTAGTGTAATTACTAATTCACCGGCTGTGACCAAGGCTCAAATATATACTGCCGGAAAACAGTTATTCATTAAATCAGGAAATTCAGAATGGAGAGAGATTGAAGTGGTAAGTATTTCTGGTCAAAGTGTCTTTAATGACGAAATGGAAGGAAATATGAGTATCGATCTTCAAAATATACCATCTGGTATGTATATCGTAAGAGAGACTGTTCAAGGTCAGATCTTCACTCACAAAGTAATGTTGAAATAATAAAGAAAATAGCGATGAAAGTATATAATAAAATAATTCTAACAGCATGTTTATTAGTAATTGGAACAGCAGCATTTGCTGGCCCAGGAGGGCCACCTGCTACACCAATTGATGGAGGTCTAAGTCTTCTATTAGCAGCGGGTGGATTATATGGTCTTAAGAAAATCAGAGACAATAGGAAATGAATAATTCAATCTACACCAGCGTCCGGGGAATTGAACTCGGGCAGGAATAGCGGTCAAATTTTTTCCTTTTGAATTCGCGATTTATTGGGGTGGCTGTTTTTAAATGGTCACCCTTTATTTTTTTGAAAGTTGATGAATATCATGGTTTGGTAACAAATCGATCATTTTATTGTATTAGATGTTTCGTAAATTATTTATACGAATTCAGGTACCTTAAAACACTTATAAACCATGGAAAAAATTATCAATTTACAAGACTTGATGATAGAGCAAATGCGCGACCTCTATCATGCACATCAGCAGCTCCTGCAGTCTCTGGATCGCTTTAGAGATGAAGCTACAGACCCTACTCTTTACAACTACATCGATGAGTATAAAAAAATCAATCAGGATGGATTAATGAGATTAAGACAAGGGTTAAGTAGTCTTTTTGTTCCGGATGAAGGAGAGGTATGTATGACGATGCACACAATGATGCAAGAAATCAAAACTCTTATTACCAGATGCATGGACCCAGAAGTTTTGGACGCAGCATTGATTACGGCATTGCAACACATCATACATTACAAGATTGCTGGTTACGGAGCTATTTGCACTTATGCAAAGACATTGGATCTTATTGATCTTGCAGGTGTAATCCACAAAAATCTGGAAGATGAAAAAATGGAGGATGGAAAGCTCAAAATGTTAGCTGAAGAGAAAGTGAACATTAAAGCCACAACTCCAGAATTAATGCTTAAAGAATAATTCAATTAACGGGAACTGTTTCTTACGATAATCGAGAAATATAAAATTTCTTGATCTCTGCTCTTATCTGATTCTCGGTTAGGCTATCAAGAGTCTGGATGTAAACTGGTACGTCCTTGAAAGAATGACTTTCTTCTATTTCAGTGCCTAATTCGTTTTTGGTCATTCCTGGTCCAAGCAGTAATACCATTTTAGGATTCTCAATTGATTCCATTACTTCCAAGTAGAAATGATGCAGCGCAGACTTTTTCTTTTCCAATACTTTACTTTCTGAAACGGCATCCTGCGGTCCGTATGGTGTTGAAGACCTGGCGCCTCCTTTCGCATTTCCAATCTTGATATCAGAATGAACTCGTCTTGCACGAGCAAAATCATCCAGGCTATCAAATATGATTGCTTCTCTTTTGTCGATCCAAATTCCTGTATATCTGTCCATCTTAGTAATGTTTGTTGAAAATGTAAAGAATATCTCTGTAAGTGCTAATGACCTTCTTCAAAGTGGAAATTGATCTTGATCAGGTGTGAGAAGTCTCATATTAAAAAATGACTGAAGTCAACTTCAGTACTGCAGGATCACGATATCTTAATCTTGTAACCCAAAGTAATACAAACCATGAAGAAGATATTAGTACCAACAGATTTTTCATTTTGTGCAGAAGAGGCAGCAAAAGCGGCATTACAGCTGGCTCAGGTGACAGATTCAGAAATTGATTTTCTGCACTTAATGGATGTTCCGCACGATTGGATCAATCTATTGGAGAACAACCAGAATACGATGTATCCTGATGTTACTCAAAAGGTCAAAGAGGCCAACTTGAAGCTTGATTCATATGTTTCTGAGACTGAGAAAATAGGACTCACTTGCAAGAAATACTTGATTTTTAATGAGGATGCCAAATACATTGTGAAGTTTGCCGAGGATAATGGGTATGACTACATTGTTATGGGATCCAATGGTGCAAGCGGTATCAGAGAGATGATACTTGGCTCTAATACACAGAAAGTGATAAGAGAATCTTCTGTTCCTGTTTTGGTAATTAAAGACTTCCCAATTCATTTAAATACCAGTCGAATTGTATTTATGTCGGACTTTGACTCAAGGAGTACAGCTGGATTTAAGAAACTTGTGAATATTGCTGAAGCTATAGATTGCAAAATCCATTTGTTGTATGTGAATGTTCCATTCATGTTCGAAACAACTGATATAATTGAGGAAAGAATGGATGTTTATAAAGACCTTGCAGGAGATAGATTAGAGGATTCTACCATTTATAATTCTAATGAGTATGAGGAAGGGCTAAAACATTTTCTGGAAACTAATTCAGATATTCTAGGAATGGTAACGCACAGAAGTAATAACAGATTGGCGCAGCAAATAATTAATCACATGTCTGTACCAATGTTCAACGTTCATATAGCTGAGTAATCAATTGGCTTTCTTAAGCTCATGAGCTGGTGAAGGTAGGGGCAATGTTATGGTAAAAGTACTTCCTTTTTCTTCCGCTGAATCTACCTCTATCTTACCACCATGTTTTTTGATGATACTATAACTGATATATAAACCAAGTCCAGTTCCTTGACCTGGATCTTTGGTTGTAAAGAAAGGATCAAAAATCTTTTGAATCAATTCACCTGACATACCACGACCATTATCGGAAATAGTAATTTGATAGTGGTCTAATTGTTTCTTACCAGTAATTTCAAGTTGTCCGGCTTTCTCTTTTGGAATAGCATCCATTCCATTCTGGATCATATTGATCAACACCTGATTGATTTCAACCTGATTGCCGTAGACTTCAATAGGGTCCTTTAGGTCAACTGAAATTTCTGTTTCGGGATGAGTTTTACGTATCAACAGAGTTGTTGCATTGATAATCTCATTAACACTGAACAATTGATTGTCACCTCTTGGCCCTCTTGGTGAAATATCTAATAGGTTCTTAACAATAGTAGCAGCTTTCTTAGCTCCATCTGACATACTGTCCAACAGGTTGTAAATCTCAATGATCAACTCTTCCGACTCTACTTTTTTGTCATCTCTTACATTTTCTAATATGTCCTTAAGGTCTCTTTTTATTGGATTTGATAAACCTGAAATGTAATTAAGTGGATTGTTTAATTCATGAGCAAGTCCAGCGGTAATAGTACCAACAGAGGCCATTTTTTCAGATTCCACTAACTGCTCCTGGGTTTTCTCAAGATGTCTTAAAGTTTCTGTTAAAGAATCTCTTTGACTTTCTATTTCTTCTTTCTGTTCGAGTATTTCTTCGTTCTTTTCACCAAGTTGTTCGTTGATTGCTCTCAGCTCTTTTGTTCGGTCATTTACGGTTCTCTTCAGCAATACCTGATATTGCTTGTAATATCGAACTCTTAGTTTGTAGAATAGAACCGCTCCAAAAATTACCAAAAGAACCATCATTACCCTAAACCAATTAGTCATCCAAATAGGAGGGATCACTTTCACTACGAGAGTTGTTCCTTTATTATTCCAAATACCATCACCGTTGGAGGCTCTCACTTTAAAAGAATAAGTTCCAGGTTCCAGGTTGGTATAAGTGGCTGTCCTTGAATTCCCAATTTCATTCCATTCAGTCTCGAACCCTTCCATCATGTAGGCGTATTGATTTTTGTATGGTTCTGAATAATCCACTGCAACAAAGGTTAATGAAACCACATTTTCATAGTAATCAAGAACAAGAGTATCAAGCTTACTAATACTTCTGGTAAGTATTGGGTTATCTTCCGGACTGATAATTTTATTGAATAGTTTAAGGTCTGTAATGACAATGTTAGGCTCATTCGGATCCACTTTTACTTTGTCAGGGTCAAACTGATTATAGCCGCTCATTCCACCAAACAACATGGAGCCATCTTTACATTTAAAGCAGGAGCTTTCTCTGAATGTATAACTTTGAAGATTGTTGGTCTGGTCAAATAGTCTAAATTCCATATTGACCTGATTGAGCATTGCCAACCCGTTTACTGTACTGATCCAAAGGTTGTTTGAATTATCAACCTGTATACAAACTGGCATATTAGAAGGCAACCCATCGTCTACAGTTAGTGTATAAAAGCTTTCGGTGCTTGGAATGAAATAGCTCAACCCCCCCTGGCTCGCAATCCAAACTTTATCGGTTCTATCCTTAATAGCATGAAAAAGCACATCATTTGGCAACCCATCTCGGTTTCCTTCCTGGTATCGATAGTTTTTTACAAACTTTTCAAATTCAGGATCAAATACCTGAACTCCTGTGTTGGTGATGAGCCATAGATAGGACCCAACCTTGATAATTTGCTCTATGATGTGATAATCATTGATATCAGCTACTTTGTATGAATACCTTGTAAAGTCATTGGATTCCCGATTGTACTTATACAGCCTGTTCCAGCTACCAACCCAAATGTCATTATTATCATCCTTAAACAATGCATGATTCGTACTGGCAGGAATTATCGCATTATCTCCATTTTGTTGATTGAAGTAGTATGACTTTTTAGTTTGTATGTCATACTTGATTACCCCGTTATAATAAGTTCCCACCCACAAAGTATGCTCATCATCAAACATTACTCTTCTTACATTCTCATTTGTAAGAACATATTCATACTTTCCTGTTTCTCTATTGTAAATGTTTACACCACCTCTTCCGGTGGCAACATAAATTTTATCATCCGGACCTTCAGTGAAGGAGTTTATTATATCTGAATTAAGTGTGTACGTTGGGTTCTTTACAGAATGTTGAAATACATCAAATATGTTTTGATAAGGAGAATAATAATTAAGTCCACCAGACCAAGTGCCGACCCAGATATCTCCATTTTTACATAAGGTCATTGAATGGATAGAGTTATCTGAAAGCGTTAGGTGATCATCTTTATTCTGTTTAAGCCATCTGGTATATTCGCCGTTTTTATAATCCAGCATCATCACACCTGCATAACTTCCGACCCACGCTATAGAGTCGTTTACATTGAGTATTCCACGACTATCAAAATCTAATTGATCTTTGAAGTTGTTATTAATAGTGTAGGATTTGAAGCTTTTTGTATCAACAACCCATATTTTCGATTTGCTACTAACCAATAATTTATTATTTCCAATTTCAGCAACACTTTCGGCGTAATCTAAAGTCTCACCTTCAAAGGAGTAGGCTTGTCTGATTGCTACATTTCTCCTCTCAAGGTCAGCTTTAAATAGCCCTGGAGCACCCGCAAGCCATATCTCCTGATCTTGATCTTCAATGATAGAATAGAAGTGAAGGTCCTTGAATTTAGGCCCCTTAGCAAGAATTGAGACTGCATTGACCTCTCCAGTACTCATTTGTAATCGGTGAATTCCAAAGTTGGAACCAATCCACAAGTCTCCGTTGCGATCAAATTGTAGTGATGCAATATTCCAGCCTCCTTTGTAAAGTTCCTTTAAATCGTATCTGGTAAACTTGTTGAATTCTTTGTCATAGCTACAAAGCCCTGCTTCAGTACCTATCCAAAGGATTCCTTTGTCATCACTGGTAATGGCATTAATTACGTTATTAGGAAGACTATTTGCGTCCCATGGGTTTGTGAAATAACTCGTGAATTGATGTCCATCAAAATAATTCAGACCATTCCTGGTACCAAACCACATGAATCCGTCCTGATCTTCATGAATTGCAAGGATGCTGATTTGGGAAAGGCCATCTTCAGAGTTGTAATGTTTGAAGGTGAAATCTTTTGCATTAACATCTGACATTATAAGCCATAGAAAACCTATAATGAGACCTAATTTTTCTAGCTGGGTGAAATCTCGGTTTTGCACTAAGAATAAACTTTCGTGTTTTGTAAAATACAAAATTTAAATTCTAAAAAAGATAAATTCCGTAAGTTTTATATAGGCAACTGTTTGTTCGTCAGGTTGTTTAAGTTTTATTCAACAGAATGAAGAAGTAATTTTTGCGATTTCCCTCTGAGCTCTTCCATCCCAATTTCCTTAAACTTAATACCAGAGTCCTGTGACAATCTCTGTTTTAGCGCATCACTAATAAGATTATTTACACCATATTGATTGCACAACCCTTGAATTCTTGCGGTGGTATTCAAAACATCTCCGGTGAAGACTATTTCTTTTTTTAATGAACCAATTTCACCGGTAGTCACTTCTCCATAATGAAGCCCCGCCTTGAAAGATGGTGAGGTCTCATATTTCTTTTGATACATGGAGTTATTACTCTCCATGATAGTAACAACATGTTTGAAGCACCGAATGCAGTTGGCATTTTTTAAACCCTTATTCATGTCCCAGGAGACAATGACTTCATCTCCGGCGTACTGATATATTTCTCCTGAGTATTTGATAATGGCAGGCGATATATCCTGGAATAGCCTTTTCAATAGTTTGAAGTATTGAATATGGCCTAATTTTTCTGCAATTGTTGTAGACGATTTCAGGTCAAGAAACATAAATATCCTTTCTTCCTGCTTAGGTGTATGGTACTTTCCAATTAGAAAATTTTGGAGGGCATTCTGGCCAATATTCGTGGTAACTTCAGATACAAACAAGGAGATAACGATGAAAACCCCAGCATAGATGACAATACTTAAGAAGACGAAATTGAATATGAACTGTTTCATAGATGTATATACTACAGCACTGAAAACAGGTTGAACCATCCTTATTGAATTACTAACCATAGTTAGAATGACAAGAAAGGTTACTATTGAAACTATATAGGTTACTGACTTAAGAATAATTTTGATACCAAGAGAGGACCTGTTGAACATTTTTGAAAGCACTGTGATCTCTATAGTTCCCATCACAGTTCCCATTATAAATGTCCCAAAAATTGTAAAAAATGCAGAAGTACCAAACTCATAGATATTACCTGTAGATGGATAAGTCTTTGAATCCCCCATCAACCCCTTTTCGATAATGACATATAATATCCCAGAAATGGTCCAGATGACCACAAATGGAAGGATCCTTTTGAGTTTGTATTTATTAGCAGGTTTCATCTGGTCGTATCTTGCTACAATTCGTCAATAGAATTCAACAGGTCAGTCAATTGTAATTTAATCCTCCGACTAATTGATCCACTTTTGACTTGTCAAATAAAAATATCAAGAATATGGGATTAATTGTATTATGTCTTTCGATTTTGCTTTCAGGTGGAAGCGCAACCGACTTAAAAGTAACAGTAAAAGAAACAACAGGAGATGTATATGTTGCAGTGTATGATTCAGAAGAAGCCTTTATGAATAAAACATATAAATCATATAAGGCAACAGTTGAAAACGGCTCAGTGATGTTATCTCTTGATCTGGAGCCTGGTACTTATGCTATTTCAGTTTTTCAGGACTTGAATGGCAATCAGGAATTAGATACCAATATGGTTGGCATACCAAAGGAGCCATATGGATTTTCTAATAACGCAATGGGAATGTTTGGCCCTCCATCTTTTGAAGATTCAAAGTTTGAAATTCCTTCTGAAGGATACTTGCAAATCGACCTTCACTAGAAGTTGTAGTTGATTAGATAGATTAAATAGTAAAAGGCGATCAATTCTTGGTCGCTTTTTTTGTTGTTTAACCTATGTCGTTTTGACATTTGTAATAAATCAACCCAAGCGATTACTAATTAATAGGCCAATCCATCTATATAATTCATAGGGATGTTTAATTTTAGTGCTATGAATATTACGAATTTACAAGGGACAGTAGCATTGAATAACGGTTTAGAGATGCCGTACTTTGGACTTGGTGTTTTTCAATCGAAAGCTGGAGACGAAGTAGTAAACGCTGTAAAGTATGCATTGGATGCCGGATATAAGGCAATTGATACTGCGGCCATTTATAAAAATGAAGAAGGAGTAGGGCTAGGGATCAGGGAATCTGGCCAGAAAAGAGAAGATCTTTTCATCACATCAAAAGTCTGGAATAGCGACCAGGGATATGATTCTACCTTAAAAGCTTATGATGCAAGTCTAGAGAGATTAGGTTTGGATTACCTTGATTTGTATTTGATTCACTGGCCAAAAGAAAAATCTGCAGAAACCTGGAAAGCACTTGAAAAGATATATGAAGAGGGGCGAGTGAAAGCCATTGGAATCAGCAATTTTCTACAACATCATGTAGAGGATTTACTTAAGGATGCTAATGTTGTCCCAATGATTAATCAAATGGAATTTCACCCAAGGTTGGTTCAACAGGATTTAGTTAACTTCTGTCATTCAAAAGGTATAAGATACGAAGCATGGAGTCCTTTGATGCAGGGTAAAATATTTGATGTGCCTGAGATGGTTGAGCTTGCTGAGAAATATGGGAAGAGTGTAGTACAACTTGTTCTAAGATGGAATTTGCAGAAAGGAGTGGTTACCATTCCGAAAAGTGTGAAAAAGGAGCGGATTGAGGACAATGCTAAAATTTTTGATTTCGAGATATCTGAGGAGGATGTGAAGTTGATAGATTCGTTGGACAAACATGAAAGAGTAGGGCCAGATCCAGATAATTTTAATTTTTAAGAATATTGGAAGCACATATAGACAACCATAGTACCTGGATTGAAGAAACTGAACCATCTGTTTTGAAAAATGTATTTGAAGAAATGCTTCTAAAATCAGGTTTTGGGATATTGAATTTCATGGAGCATCGGTTTGAACCACAAGGCTGGACCGGACTCTGGCTTTTGGCTGAAAGCCATTTTGCAATTCATACCTTTCCTGAGCAAAACAAAACCTATATCGAACTTAGTAGCTGCAACCACCAGATGTATATAGATTTCTTATCTTTATTGAAGATCTATCAGGAAAATAAGACTATTGCCTAAATATTTACACCAACTGAACCATGAAAATCACCCGTAAAAGTATCATGCAGGCCCTTGATAAGGCCGAAAGTGAAGAAGATAAGGTCAGCCGGAATTTTGACCTTTTTATCATGACGCTGATTGTTCTGAATGTGATCGCTGTTGTGGTTGAGACAGTGGATTCCATTTATGAACCTTACAAAGTGTATTTCGAATACTTTGAATACTTTTCGGTAGCGGTTTTCACAATTGAATATTTAGTTAGAATATGGGCGTGTACCGCCGATATATACTACGCCAGTCCTATATGGGGTAGAATTAAATACATCTTCACTCTTTCTATGCTAATTGATTTGTTAGCAATCTTACCTTTTTACTTACCATTATTTGTAGCGCTGGATGGACGTTTTTTAAGAGTTTTAAGGCTCTTTAGACTATTTAGAATTTTCAAATTAGGCAGGTATTCAAGCGCATTTCAGTCCATTGTGATGGTTTTAAGAAAGCGGAGGGAGGAGCTGGTGATCTCAGTTACCATTGTAATTATTATGCTGATTATCTCATCTAGTTTAATGTACTACGTAGAGAATGAGGCACAGCCAGAAGCCTTTACAAGTATCCCAGCAACGATGTGGTGGGGAGTTGCTACCTTAACTACAGTAGGATATGGTGATGTATATCCAATAACGCCACTAGGTAGACTTCTGGGTGCTTTTATTGCAATTTTAGGTGTAGGTATGTTTGCCTTACCAGCCGGTATCATTGCGTCAGGATTTGAAAGCGCAATGGAACAAAAAGACAAAGAGAAGCAAGAGAAGAAATGATTGCCAGGGTTGGTAAAAACAGCAATGTATCATTAGTGCCTGCAATCATCCTGGGCCTTTTTATTCAATACCAGTCGGATTGGGTTCGTTTGTTTTCAGATAAAATGTGGGTAGAGTTGCTGCTAATTGGTTTAGCGACCGCAATAGGTTTTTTATTTGGCTTTTTTGTCAGAAGAAAGAAACAGATGCTATTGCTAAGTCTCTGCCTATATCCAATTATTTGGTTTACAGGTCAGCCTCTACTATTGTACTTTGTAGATATTAGCTACTTCAGCTGGAACCTGGTTTTGATTACTGCGCTTTTTGGTGGGTTTATGACTTATCATCTCAAGCCATCTGGGAAGTTTGAAATTCTTGATTTCGCATTGATTATTATAGGATTTATGCTGGCAGAATTTACTGTCAATGCTACTTACTTATATATACTATTTACAGTCGTCCTATTGTTGGGTTTAACTACAACACAATGGAAATTTAGACTTATTCCAGCATTTATGCTCATTCTTGGATTTCTACTTGTAGAGCCACCAGAAATTCTCGCTAAGCAGACAAAATATGAGGATCATCTGGTCGCCGCAGATAAAACCAGAACCAGCCAATTAGACATTACAAAATGGAGGAATCACTACTGGTACTATGTAAACGGACAAAGTAGAATCAGCTCTTTGGATGATTGGCTATATCACGAACCATTAGTACATCCAGCAATGAACATCTCAAAACATAATAAAGTATTGATATTAGGAGGTGAAACGGGAGGAGCGTTAAAGGAAGTATTGAAATACAAGAGTTTGGAAACGGTCACTATTGTGCCTTATGATTTTGAACTTTTTGAAATCTTTCAAACGGAGAAGTTACCATCATTAATATCTAATCATGGAGACTCTAACAATAAAGTAAACGCAATTAAATCCAGTGTATTCAAATTCCTAACAACTTCTAAAGAACAGTACGACGTGATCATATGTGATTTACCCGATCCAACCACATTGGAATACAATCAATACTACACTAAAGAATTCTTTGACCTGTGTTACAATTCACTTTCTGAACAAGGAGTTATCGTAACTCAAGCGGGAAGCCCTTACTTCGCAACGAAAGCATTTTATGCAATAGGTGAAAGTGTCAAAGCATCAGGTTTCTCGACAGTTCCATTTCATAACCAGGTACTGACAATGGGGGAGTGGGGTTGGTTTGTTGGTGTGAAGGAAGGGACCGAGCAGGAATTGAAAAAAGAATTGGAGCAGGCAGACTTTTCGAATACATCATCAGTATGGATAAATAATGATGCCATGAAAATGATGATGGCGTTTGGGAAAATCACGAGTGATACCACTGGAATCACAATCAACACCATTCAGAATCCTGTGATATTTCAATATTACACAAAGGGCAATTGGGCATTTTAATGAGTTCAAACAAGAACATATGGCTATTTGGGAAGACAATCGATATTTGGTTGTTGTTTGTTCCTGTTTGGATCGTGTGGTTGGTTTGTTTTGTGCTTCCATCTGAAACTTTGGAAGCTGATGTGGCTTTATGGGTTTGGGTAGTAGTTGTGGTTGGAATAGATGTAAGCCATGTTTGGAGTACTATTTTCAGAACTTACCTGGATAAAGAAGAATTTGGACAACATAAGAGACTACTAATAATGTCTCCAATATTAGTTTTCCTGGTTGTGTTTCTTGTTGCCAGCTATTCGCAAATGCTATTCTGGTCGATACTGGCATATTTGGCTCTTTACCATTTCATTAAGCAACAATACGGTTTTTTAAGAATCTATAAAGCAAAACACAGATCAAGACATGAACAGATACTCAGGGATGAATGGATGATCTATCTATCCATGTTGTACCCAGTGATTTACTGGCATTTTAGTCCAGCAAGAGAATTTGAATGGTTTGTTGAAGGAGATTTCTTTTTGCTTAACAAATTGTTACCCGAACAGCAATTTGATCAAATAACATTGGTAGCTAATATCATTTATTGGGGATTGTTGATTGGCTGGGTAGTTCAGGAAATTCGTGCAAATCAGGCTAATATACCTTGGGGTAAAATACTCTGGTTACTGACCACTGCAGGGAATTGGTATATAGGAATCGTATTCTTCAACTCTGATCTCGCATTTACCTTGACAAATGTTGTGGCACATGGCCTACCATACATGGCGCTGGTATTCTTTTATGTAGAAAGAAAAAAATTGATCAAGGAAGAAAAAAGAACCATAAAGCCTGGTCCGGTAATCATCCATGTCTCAACAATGTTGTTGGTAATTTTGATCCTGGCTTTTGGAGAAGAGTATCTTTGGGATGCCTGGATTTATAGAGACAATGAAGCCTTTTTTGGAAGTGTTTTACCTATTACCAAGGAGGCACTTTCTAATCCATGGCTTCAGGCAGCTGGTATTGCTTTGTTAACAATTCCACAGGCAACTCATTACATATTAGATGGATTCATATGGAAAGGGAACGATAAGAATCCATATGTTAAAAAAGTATTGATAAGTGGATAGAAGATATTTTCTAAAGTTAGCGGCAGCCTTTCCAACATTACCTGCAATTCTTCATTCTTGTGATGTCAGTAGTCACCAACGTTCTAATGCCGATATCCGAATTTACAATGACATGAATTCCGGTCACATGGTATTTGGAGATATCTCTATGCCTGTTGGCCCTACATTAGAAACAGAGTATCTGATTGTTGGTGGTGGCATTGCGGGAATTAGCGCTGCGGCTTCTATTAAGGGAAAGGATTTTCTTTTGTGCGAGCTTTCCAACCGACTTGGGGGTACATCTGCATCAGCTAATTACAACAATATGAAAATAGCTCAGGGAGCTCATTATGATTTGGAATACCCTGAGAACTACGGAAAAGATATCCTATCTCTATTCGAAGAGAAGGAGATTATTTACCATCAACCATGGAAGCGCAGTTGGGCCTTTACTGATGAACAATATGTAGTCCCAGACGGAATAAAAAACAAATGCTTTGATCATGGAGCATTCAGGGCAGATGTATTGGAGGAAGGGCCAATTAAAGATGATTTTCTAAAACTGATGGAACAATTCAGTGATCAAATGATCATGCCTACCCGTTTGATTGACGAATCACTACATTATTTGAATGACATCACCTTCATCGATTTCTTAAAGGAGAAAATTAACCTGAATGACTCGTTTATCAGGGGCCTGGATTATCATATGCTAGATGATTGGGGGGGAACAGCGAGTCAGGTTAGTGCTTTGGCTGGAATACATTATTTCAAGTGCCGACCATATTACAAGGAGATAGTTCAACTCTTTTCACCGCCTCAGGGGAATAGTTATTTCATTGACAAAATGTCAAATGGAATATCTAAAGAGCAGCTATTGACCGGACATGTGGTTAAATCTCTAAAGAGGGAAGGGGAGAAATGGATTGCTGAAGTGATTGATATAAAAAACAAATCGATCAAGAAGGTAATAAGCGATAAGGTAATTTATGCCGGGCAGAAGCATGCATTGAAGTTTATTGCTCCGGAATATGCTCCAATGTTTTCTAGCAATGAATACGCTCCATGGCTTGTTATGAATTTTGTGCTTCACAAACCGTTTGATGATTTTGGTTTCTGGCAAAATGAGATGATAGTGGATGATCAATCTTTCCTGGGATTCATCAATTCAAATGTCCAACATAGGAAGATTCAGGATAAACAAGTATTGACTGCTTATTACTGCTTACCTTCTGGACAAAGAGAATTTGCATCCAAGGTTTCCGAAAATAAGGAGATCATTGTTCAGAAAACAATATCATACCTGGATGCTTATTTTGGCGAATCAATAGAGCCAAGATTAGAATCGGTATTGATCAATGCTATGGGACATGCCATGGCAATACCCAAACCTGGACATTTGTTTAGAAATGTAAACATTGAAACTGCTAAAAATAAGATTGCATTTGCTGGAGTAGATAATGCCAGGTTACCAATTTTGATGGAAGCTGTTGATAGCGGATTGGAAGCTGTTCGAATATTGAATTAATTTTTTATCGGAATAAGTTACTGATTTACAGCTATCTAATTTATTATTTAATTTTTTTTATTTCAAATTTATGGAATCCCAATTCCATCTGCATCCTATAGTTGAAAATCAAAAAACTTAAGATGCAAACTTTAACGAAATCTCAGACAGCTACACAACACATCTTCAGTATGAAAAGACCAAAATGGATTTCTTTGATCCTCATAATTAGGTCATTATTCAATAAAGAAACTTCAAAGCACGTTATGTGAGTAATCCCTACCTGAGCCTACTTATTTTGTAAACTCGATTTTATTGTGTTATGCGTAAAGAACCACACCTCTCTCTGGTCCTTTTGTTACTCGTAGTTACTATGGCGAAGGCCCAAACTGATTCTATCGAAGCATTTTGGGCCCAGGTAGATATTTCAAATCATCAATCTTACACGCCAAAACCAGAATTCGAAGAAGTCAATTTTGAAAAATATAACATCACCATTGATGCACCAGAAGATTCCTACAATTCCCTAAAGGTCAAAATCGATCAGGATCGTATCAAGATGAAAGAATTGTATGAATCAGGTGAGATCACTCTTGATTCTGTAAGCCGATATTTTGAGCACACAATAGTCAATTCGATCATTCCTTATTGGTATGGTACACCATGGGATTTCGATGGGTACACTGATAAGCCAAATGAAGGATTTATCGCGTGCGGATATTTTGTTTCGACTACCATGAAACATATGGGAATCAATTGGAATCGGTATAAAATGGCACAACAGGCATCTTTGCATGAAGTGAAGACAGTAGTAGGAGAGAATGAATATCATGCTTTTCGTAGTGTGCAGTCAGCGGATGTAATTGAAAAAATCAAGTTGTTACCCGAAGGGTTGTATATTGTTGGCCTTAGCAATCATGTTGGGTTTATTTATCATACGATGGGAGAGGTGTTCTTCCTTCATTCTAATTATGGATTTCCAAATGAGGTTGTAATTGAACAAGCTAGTTACTCAGAAGCTTTTTATTATTCTTTTGATTATTACCTGGGGGCAATAACTAATAATGATCAGTTGATTCAAAAATGGTTAAATGGTACAGAAGTTAAAATCGTAGTTAACTAGAAAATGGGCTAACCTTGTAAGTTGATTTATATGCGATGATTTGTTAGTATTGCATTTTGATTCGACCATGATTCGTCAATTCACATTGTCAATTACACTTTCGCTTTTTGGTTTGTCCGCTATTTGTCAGGAATTAGGGGAGTATCGGCCTATGTCAAGTTATGATTCTACTGAACTGAAAGCCTATTTTGAATCTAATCTTAGAAAGGAATTTAAAAGGTGCCCCAACTCAAAGCATAGGTCAAGACTGAAAATCGCTTATAAGCAAAGAGCTGATCAATTAATTTCATTAGCCAATAATGAAGAATTTATTCTGGATGATAGACTGAATAAGCCACTAGATGATTTGGTCAAGGAATTAAGACAAGAAAATCCTGATATATCATTTCCATCAAAAATTCTGATCAGTAGGAGCTTAATAGTGAATGCATTCTGTACTGGAGAAGGAACAATAGTATTGAATCTAGGTCTTCTTCATCAGCTCAACTCAAGGGATATGATAGCATTTGTCATAGCACATGAGGTTGCGCATCATAGTTCGGATCATGTGAATGAAAATATATTGCGTTATATAAAATCAAATGCTACAGGTAGAGATAATAGAGAAATCCAGAAAAGGCTCAAAAATGGAGATAGAATCAATACTTACAAAAGCATTGTTTATGAGGATTTTAAATACCATCAGTCAAAAGAGACTGAGGCAGACTCCTTAGGGTTGACCTATTTAGCAAAAGTTAACCTGGAACCAGCTCTATTCCTAGAGGCATTGAATCAGCTTGATTCTTCTCAGGTACTTCTATCAGATACTATTCCAGATCTCAAATCATTTTTGGATTTTAAAAATTATCCGTTCAAGGACAAGTGGTTACTTAAGGATGATGGAGGATTAGTTGCCGATGAGGAAAGTGCATTCATATTTGATAAAGATTCAATCAAATCACACCCTGAAATAGAAGAGCGTATTTTATTCATGAAAAAACTGATGGGGAATTATTCAGATGCTGAACCTGAAATAACTCCGTTGTTTGATGAATACATGTTAAATCAAGAGGTAGTTGCTAGTAGCATGAAGGTTGAGTTATATGGATGGTCACTGTTATATGCACTACAAATTGATGATGACTCAAAATTTGTAAAGAATGCCATTGCTTCTTCATTATTTAAATTATTTGAAGCTCGGAAATTACATACTTATGGTAAATCAGTACCTTCTGTGAATTTCGATTCAGAGACGAATGAGTTCTTCACAATTTTAAATAACCTAAGGTTAAGAGATCTAGCTAACTATTCATATTTCTATCTCAACCAATCCGGAACCTTTGATTCCGGTAATGAAGATCATTATTACTTTTTACATACAGTTGCGAAATATCTCAAGAAAGAAGAGGTCGCTTTGAGTGTTAAGAAGCGATACGATTCTAATTTTCAAGATAAAAAATACAACCTAAATTAAAACGATGATAAAAAAACTATCAACCATTCTATTAGCTCTGATAACATTGGCTACAATCCAATTGCAGGGCCAATCTATCACTTTTGAAAATGCTCTTAATGCGAAACTCAAAAATTATGGAGTGATCATGGAGGATCAGGAAATACGTGGATATTACTACTTCTATTCCTACAAAAAGTCGGGCAAGGAAAGAGGTTTTATAGTTAGAATAATTGATCAGAATTTGAAGGAGGTAAATGTTACTGAGTTTACCGATTCAAAACATACCTTTTTGGTGGAAGGACAATTCAATGGAGAAGCAATTGTATTGAAGTTTGTCAATCCAAAATATCAGAAAATGACATTCATGTCCTTTGATAAAAGAGGGAATCAAATCGCTAAGATAGAAAGAGATTTAAGGGACAAAGAAAGTGGCCAATATTGGAACAAGGGAGTTGCCCTTCAGACTAATTACTTAATGGATTTAAACAACGAAGGCTTCTTAAACTACGTGCCCCTTAGCTTCGATAGAACTGAAATTATCAGTTACTCCAATAAGTTAGAAAAGAATTGGACTTACACATCAAAAAGCTCAGGAGCCTATACATCCGTAGCATTTCTGCAGAAGTCTGATGCAAAAGTTTACAATCTGATCTCAAAAGCTAAAGGTATGAATGCCAGAAAAATGAGCTTTTTCATACAGTCATTAAATATAGCGGATGGTACTGAAGATTATAATGTCGGAATATCTGACGCCCAATATAATAATCAACCATTAACTGCATACTACGACGATAATTCGGGAACGTTGAATGTAATGGGTGTCTATTATGCTAAAAATGCGAACATAGCACGTGATCAGGGATTAGGTCTTTTTCAATACGAGTTGGATGAATCAGGTGTTATTGTAAGTAAAAAATATCTAAGCTGGTTAAAGGATTTTAGAGAAGTAACTCAGGTAAATAATAGTGGAAAACTAGTAACCGATGGTAGTTCCGGTTATATCTATTTTCACGATGTTGTGAAATGTGAAGACGGATCAATAATAGCAATAGGAGAGCAATATAAAAAGGCGGCATCAGCTGTAGGAATAATGTCCAATGTGGCTTCTGCAGCTCTTGGAGGATATGGTGGTTCCAGTTCCACCAAGATGGTGATTGGAGATATTGTTATGTTTCATATGTCGCCCGATTTCAAAATTAAGGCAGTAAAATATGTTGACAAGACCAAGTCTGACTTTTTTATGCCGGCAGGTTACGGTTTTGTCAATACACACCTTCTATCTCAATACGTAAAAGCAGGTGGAGGTTTTGATTACGCTTATAAGACTATAAACAAGCAGGATGAAGCAATTTCTTTCTGTTATTTGGATTATGAAAAATCTGCAAATGGTCAAGGTAGAGAATGGGTTTTTGGTTCCATGACTTATGTAGATGATGATTTTGTCTCTGATAAAATTAGACTTGGCAAAGGTGGAGGTGCCAATAAAATAAGGATACTGCCAGCAAAGGCTGGATACGTAAACGTGATTGAATATAACGCCAGAGAGAAAAGTGTGATAAGTCATCTGGAGAAAATAAACTACTAGTTATAGTCCAGTAGTTATTTTCTTAAAGAAATACTGAAGAGCTTCTTTGGGAGTTACCCGAAGAAGCTCTTTTATGTTGTACAGGATTATAAAAAATAGCACTCCCAGAAAATCGAAAAGGATATCAAATAATTCGAAGTTTCTTTGCTCCAGTGCAATTTGAGTGAATTCTTCGGTGACAGCCAACATTATTACTACAATTGAAGCTACATAAATATTACGCTTCCCAATTTTTACCCGTTTTGCCGAAATGGCATGATTTAATATGAAAAAAAATAACCCAAAGATGAAAAAGTGACCAAACTTATCTCCGAATGGCACTTTTTCACCAATAGATAGAAATAGGTTCTCCCTTCCTAAATCCGCATCATAAATAATCCAACCTATAAAAACTAAAAACAGAGTTGATGGTAAATATTTTAGAGTTATTCTTTTCAGGCACCTCATGACTGACTAATTATTTCAATTGAAGTAAGTTTTTCGATTTGTCTTTTTAGCGCCTCAATACTATGAGATGAGGCATTTATTAAATAGAACTGTTCCTTTGATTCTAAAGCTTTCAACCTCCATTCCCATTGGCTTGCAGCCTTTGTATTTCCGCTATCAAACCACCAGGCAGTGTAGAGTTTCTCCTTATCCTTGACAAGTTCTGCAAAATGCATTTTCTGACCATTCACTTCATCAACGAATATCTTTTTGAAACTGTAGCCACTTCCTTGCCAACAAATCATGGGGTTGTGATCTGCTTTGTATGGACTTACAGGTGGTTTGATATAAAGCAATAGGTCAGTGCTGTGGAATTTAATAACCCCACTTCTAAGGATTTCTTTATCAACATCATCCAACGATATATGGTTGGAGTGATTGATTGCTTTTTCCGCATGTTGGCTGTTTTTGTAGCTCAGCGCAATAAAAGACACAATTAGAAATACAAGGGTTATGGGTTGTGTAAAGGATTCCTTAACCTTTTTAAACTCTGGTGATTTCTTTGAATCAAAGGCTCGTGAAATGTAAAAGAAAGGAACCAAAACATATACAAAGAACAAGATGAGCCCAAGAGCTTCATGCATTAGTGCTTCCTGTCCAATGTTAAATATGATCATTAGGATGATTCTAATGAAGTTGGAACTAAGAGTAAGCAATAGCAAGATCAAATACATCATGCCGATTTTCAATAGACTGTATGCCTTTAATCTTTTCTCATGATGGGCCATTATTAATGTTCCAAACAATATACCATAGAACATCATACTGAGTCCGGCACAAGCTTGGTCAACAAGGAAGTCAACACCATTAAATTCTATGATATTACCACTTACTTCATTTGCGGTTCCGGTAATATTTAATGCCCAACCCGCAAACTTTGTCAATTGTAATCTTAGAGGAATGCTTATAAGCTGAAGTACGTATTTAACCAGTGGAGATAGTAGCAATGCATGACAAAGAAATACATAGCTAACCTTACCAAAATGTCTCTCTATGATGTAGATGCCACTTACAATAAGTATGAGAAAAAGCCCAACAGTAGTTGTGAAAAAAGCGGACATTAGGATTAGTACTAAGGTAACTAGTGCAAACCTGTGGTTGCTCGGTTCCTTCCTTAAGGAAAAGCTAAGTGGCAGTGATATCAAGCCAAACCAAAATTTGGTGTCACCCAATAAATAGCCTGGTTTCTGCCAGATAAATACGATGATCATTAAAATGATAGTACTTACTGACAGAATTAATTTCGGACCAGGAATTCTTAAATTAGTTGTGATTGAACTCATAAAATACCGATCCTTTTAATCACTAGAAATGCGAGGAACAAAGAGCCCAGAATGATCAGCGCCCACTCATGAGGTTCAGGGACCGCACCGGATTGATTGATTGCTGCATTACCCAGAGAACCTTCGGTTTTTTCAATGCCAAACCTTTCATAGTCATGCTGTGTTTCCAATACAATCAAACTGCTAACAGGGGTCACGATATTGGCAATAGCAGACTCTTTAGCAAGCTCTTCATTTAGATAGTCTTGCTTAAAATAGTTTTTACCAATGCCATTTAAAATCTTTTGATATGCGAAAAGCCTGAGTAGATGATCAGGTGAATTCGCGGTAGATTTTCCATCAGCTACCTTAGAAATTTTAATACCTGATTCAGGTATAATTACTTCATTTTTGTTAGTTTCAGTATCCTGGAATCTACTTGTTTCGACCATTCTTGTTAATTCCTTCCAATCACCCTGTTGTAGCTCGATTACTCCAAGTTCTGCCAGAGATAGAAGATAATTAGATGATTGAGTTGCCAAGTCAAACACTTTTATAGGTTTTCTAGAGGTTTCGAAATATTCAAATATTTTGGACTTAAACTCAGTGTCTTCAAGATCGCTTAGGTTTGGTCCGGCTTCTGAGCTTTTGGTGACTATTAAACTGTTGTCTCGGACCTTATGAAATGGAAATAGATTGAAGTTGTAAGTTGGGCCCTTTTCAAAGTCTAATTGAGCATCTTCCCTTAGCCCTTTCTTGTGAACAAAAGTCTTTTCTGCGTTCCATTTAATGTTTTTAGCATTGTAAGTATCACCTGAGGTCCATGAATTATTGATGTCAAAATAGATGTACTTAGCTGAAAAGTCCTGAAACAGGGGCTCGTAATTCGATACTTCAAAAAATTCATCGTTAAACTCAAAAGACTTTTTACTTAATGTTGGTGCGTTAAACTCAATGAACCAGTTTTCAGAATAGTTGCTTTCGTGTTGCATATATTTTTCGCTCAATTGAAAGTCAAGGTTGCTTTCAAAACCTTTAGGTTGACCAAGGATTGTGACTAGCATATCAGCAGCTGAATTATCAGGTCCCAGGAAGGTAATTGGCTCATATTTTAATTCTCCTTTTTCAAAGTTTAAGGGGGTTGTGATCCCAATCTTAAATCTTCTTTCTTCTTCTGGAGTACATGGAAAAACTCTAACTCTAATTTGATTTCCCTCCATCCAGTAAATAACAGAGGGATCTCGTCTTTCACGCCCCACTATGGTATTGTAAGCAGTTTCGGCTTTTGATTTTGTAGTAAGTATCCCTTCTTGTTCTACCCCTTCAATCCAAAGTGAAAGAGCGGAAACCACACTTCCTTTGGGCAAATCAAACGTGTAAATAGCTTCCTGTTGGCTCCAATTTCTTTTGTTATGATTTTTGACTTTAAGGAACAGTTCCGTAAACGCCAATCTATAGGAAGGGAAAAACTGAATATTTGTAATCACTTCTGTTGTTTCTAAATCCTGCCCCGACCAGAATCTATCTGTTGTTTGATGACGTGCATTATAAAAGTAATTGAGAATTTTAATGCGGTCTTCTCTTGGTAGCTCACACTCGCCTCCAAAAAGAGATGCTATGGATACTAATGGATCATGTTTTTTTTGATTCTCAAACCTCATTCCCAAATCAAAGCTGAAAAAGCCGCTCTGAGAATTAAATGTGCTGTATAGGAATTCACTGCCCAGGTATTTAAGTGTAATATTATTATTAGGTATTTGCTGACTGATTCTAACCCAATCTGGAAGTTCCTTAGGTTTACCTGGAACAAAATATGATTGTTGAGTGTCCTGAACTTTTTGATTTAGTTGGTACCACTGGAAGCTGTAAATGGAGATAATGCCAATAATTACTGCAAGTGATGACGAGAATGCAATCCATGAACGCATGGTATCCATATGGGTTATCATCAATTGGATAGTAAGGATGACGTAAAATAATGGTACAAGAATATGTAATGAGATACCGAAGAATGGAATTCCAATGACTCCAATTATAAAATACGGGATCACCACAATTGTTTGATAAATGTGGAATACTATCATAAAAGCTAGTAAAACTGATACCAGTTGAGACTTGGTTTTGGATTGTTCTGGATAAAACGCCAGGTAAAGTAGAGCAATGGTTTCGATAATTAATATCACAGAAAGCCAGCCTACTGATTCATCAAAGATTGGAATGGTTTTGTTTAATGCATAAGCTCCAATGTTGAATAACAATAACAAAATGATATGTTGAGACCGATGTTGTTCCACAAACATGGCGAGCAGTTTAAGCTTTCTTTTATAAAGCAAAACAAGAAAGTATGTGCCAGAGATAAAGTAATGAACAAAGAAAGTGGTTGTAGTAAGGTCACCACGGTTTTCTTCGAAGGGAAACATTTCAGTTATTGCAAATAGCAGAGCAGATATTAAAAATAGTAATAGGCCAAACAGAAGGTAATTTTCTTTTTTCATATTCGTGAGTTTTAAAAGAACTTTGAATTACAAAGTACTATGAAATACGATGAATATGCAAGTAGGTTTTTAAGATTTATGATTTTTTAACAAAGAAGGGGTGAAGTTTATATTCACTTCACCCTCTATGACAGCCTTGGTTATGTGTAATTAGTCAAATATCAATTGCTTGGTAGCAGCTACTTCTTTGATGGAGTTGATCATCGCATCGTCTAACATTCCTTCATTATCAACTGGTTGGTTTTCAGTGATATATTGCTTTCTTTTAGTACTTAGTTCAAGGATTTCTTTTTGTAATAACTTCCTTTTAGTAGCCTGAGTGGCAACATAAGCCTTTCTTTGAGCTGTGGTCATTCCTTTCATTTCTTCCGGTAAATAACGCTCGTCAGCTTCTTCGATAACCTTTTCATCATCTTTGGCAGCATCCACTAAATCCCAGCTACTGTTTTTGTACACATGGGAACTTTTAGATATAGCTCTCTTCACTTTATTAGCCTGACTGTATGATTGAGCATTGTTATCCTGTTCCATTTGCATTTCTTTTTTCAGTCTTCCCTGAGAGCCATAATAAATGTAAGTCTTATTCAAATCATCATTCAGCTTATCGATTTTATCATCATAAGGTGTTTTAACATACACTGTCTTTCTATCCTGCTCAATACTCATATATGATCCTCCAGTAAGCGTCGCGCCCTTTTTCCATGATGTGCTGATTCCTTCGTCGTGATTTCCACAGAAAATAGTATTGACTACAATATCATTATCCTTTGCCAGGCTACAAGCTGTAGTATAAGCCACCTTACCTTGAGTAAATGGCTCATTCCCGGCAATAAATATCATTTTAAGATCAGCTTTTGATTCTGACCAATCCAGCTTATCAATAGATTTTTTAATAACCTGACCACAATACTCATCTCCACCGTTCGTAGTGAGTTTAAATAGGTTTTCCGAGATTTCATCTAAATCTGTAGTGAGGTTCGTTACCATTCTGATATATCCCTCGGAAGAAGGAAGGCCATCATTTCCATACTCGAATAATGCTATCTCCACATCAGGCCTTTCTCCATCTTCGCTTTTTGCAGCTGCTAATTCATTTACAATGGTCCACAATTGGGACTTTGCCTGATCAATTAATCCATCCATACTGTTGGATGTGTCAAGCAATAACGCCAACATAATTTTTTGTTTCTTCGATTCGATTTCTTTTTGATTGGTTTGCTGAATCTGCTCAGGATAGGAATATGAAGAGCTGCAGCTAATGCCTAGGAAGAAGAATAGTGCGAAAGTTCCGTATCTTATGTATTTGATTGGTTTAGAGTTCATGTTTTTGGACTTTAGTTTTTCAAATAGTTACCTCTAATTTCACGTGATAATCGGAAAAAAAATGTCTGGAATTAGTGAAGAGCCCATTTCACTAAGTAAGGAGGCAAGGTCAATTGGTGAAGGTGGTTGTATGGCTGGTAAACACTCCTTTGCTTGTGTATATATATTGTTAAATTGCCCGTATAAGCAATTATGAAGTGTTTAAAACTCATATTAATAAGTAGTTTCCTGGTTTTGCCCTTTCTGCTGACGGCACAGAAGACTAAGAAGCTCGAGAGGAGCCAGAACTACAATAGTATTTCCAAAAGGAACATCCGGCTCGACCGATCCGTGGATCAGTTGCTTGAGGAGGCTTCTGAGTTGATGGGAAATAACAATTCCGTAGCACTCGATAAAGTGCAAGAGGCATTGGCAATAAGCATTACTGATGAAGATAAATTTCAGGAGGCACAGTGTTACATGTTATTGGGAAGTATCAATCAGAACATTGAAGAATGGGATTTATCGGTAAATAGTTATCAATCAGCACTTCTGATTCTGGAATCCTTTTATCCTGAAAGCCTTCAATACATTGAAGCACTCAGTGGAATGTCTAATTCCTACGAACAACTGGAGCGTTATTCTGAAGCCATTAGTGTTCTGGATAAAAAACTAAATGCTGTTGATCTTTCTGAAGATAAGGCAGCTACTTATCTTGACTTGGCTGACAATCATTTAAAAGCTGGCAACTATGAGGATACTGAGAATTCCTTGGACTATGCAGATGAAATCATTTCAAGGGAATCATTACAAATTCTTCAAATACGCTCTCAAGCTATAAGGGCTAAGTTGTTGGCGCAGCAGGATAACGTGGATGAGGCTGTGGATTTCTATCAACAGAGTCAATCATTCAATATTGCGTTAGATTCAATTGGAGTACAAAATACTTTGAATGAAGTCTCACTGGAAGAAACTAAAGAAGAATTGATCAATGCATACAATAGGCAGAATAGAGTGGATGAAGAAATTCAACTCAGAAACCAATCTATTGCAGATAATAGTAGCAGAGGTAGATCGAAGGAAGTGTCAAAAGAAAAAGTCGCTCTCAGCAAAACTTTGATAGATATTGGTAATACATCAGCTGCAATAAAGGAACTAGAAGACGCTGCTATTCTGGCTTCAAAAAGTAGCGATCCAGTCGAAAGGGCTGCTGCATTTGAGGCTTTGGGTGACGCGTACTTCGAAGCTGGGAACGCTAATGAGTCCGTAGATGCTTATAGAAGTTACCGGGAAGCTATGAAGGATGCTGAACAACAAAGGATTTTACAACAGCAAGAGAAAGAAGGTATTTTGAAGAAGCAACAAGATATCTTTTCTCTTTCCAGTGAGTTGGCCTTAGATGAAAGCAGGTACAATCTTCAGGAAAATCAATTGTTTCTCCAGCGAATAGCTATATATGGATTGTTGTTTCTACTTTTTGGAGCGTTTATTTCGGTGTATTTTATTCTGAAAAATGCCAGAAAAAGTAAAACTATGAGCGAAATGCTAGCTCTTAAGTCCTTACGCTCACAAATGAATCCTCATTTCATATTTAATGCCCTGAATTCTGTAAACCAGTTTATCGCAGTGAATGACGAAAGGGCGGCAAACAAGTTCCTCTCAGACTTCTCAAAACTGATGAGACTTGTATTAGATAACTCACAAAAGGACTTCATTACCCTGGCAGAGGAACAGGAAATTATATCACTTTATCTGAAACTTGAACATAACAGGTTCCGGGATAAATTCAATTACACTTTTGAGGTCGATGATGAAATAACATTGGATAGTGTTGAGATACCGCCAATGCTTATTCAGCCATATATTGAAAACGCCATTTGGCACGGATTAAGATATAAAGAGGAGATTGGTCAATTGGATGTTAAGTTCATTTTGAAGGATGAGAAAATCATTATTGAAATAGCGGATAATGGAATTGGAAGGAAGAAGTCTGCCGAACTTAAAACTGCTAATCAGAAAAGCCATAAATCAACGGGAATTAGTAATACTCAGGAGAGAGTGTCAATAATCAATAAAGTATATCACAAGAATTACAACGTTTCAGTGAGTGATCTAAACGAACTCGAGGGGACATTGGTAACTATCGAATTGCCCCAAAATACCAACCATCATGAATAAATTTCCAGCGATACTAGTAGATGATGAACAAGATAGTAGAGACATCCTTTCGAGGTATCTCGAAAAGTATTGCCCTCAGGTAGAGCTGCTGGAGAAATGTGATTCTGTGAAAACAGGCTTGGAAGCAATATCAAAACACCAACCTAAAATTGTATTTCTTGATATTGAAATGCCATATGGGAATGGTTTTGATTTACTGGATCAGGTAGGCAATGTTAATTTTGAAACCGTATTTGTAACTGCATATGATAATTATGCAATTAAAGCCTTGAATCAAAGTGCAGCCTATTATTTACTAAAACCAATTGATATTGAAGAGCTTATAACGGCAGTGGAAAAGATCTGTAATGAGCTCAATCAGGAGGATCCCATTTTACATGCAAAGATTTTATTAGATAATCTCAAGGAAGGTGATAAACCCAAAAAAATCATGTTGCCCACTATGGAAGGATTTGAAATTGTTTCCATTTCAGATATCGTTTATTGCGAGGCAGATGATAATTTCACCAGGTTTCATTTAGCAGATAAAAGGGAATTGCTCATCTGTAGAACACTTAAATATTTTGAGGAAACTTTAACTGACGAACCATTTATCCGGATTCATCGATCACATATGATTAACCTTCACTACGTAATAAGATACACCAAAGGAAAGGGTGGTTATGTTACTATGGAGAACAATAAAGAGCTTGAAGTAGCGCCCAAAAAGAAAGCAGATTTTCTTCAAGCTTTCATGAGATAACTACTTATTTGTAAATCTCATTTTCATTCACATGTTTTTTCATGTCGTTCACTCATGAATCCTGTCGTTTGCACATCAAATTTCGACGCTCACAATGCAAGTACCATATTTGAATCATAATTAGCCGTTTAGGCACAATGAGATGGCGGCTGGTTAAGGCGCAATAAACATGATTAAACTAACACGCAAATAGTCAGATTTAAAAGATTTTATATTCAGCTATCTGCGAAAAAAGTTGAAGAAGTATATCAGCTTTTTTTAATTAACACACCAGCCGCCACCTCTATTGCGAAATAGAGGTGGTTTTTGGCATAAAAAAGGCATCAACAAAGGTGATGCCTTCAACAGATATGATGGAAGATGAGAAATTCTTTGCCTAAGGACTTCTGTCAGATTACTCCCCCCTAAAACTGATGCCAAATATTTTCGTTAATACCATTCTTCATTCTATTTGAATTGAAATTGTAAAAATTTTATGAGTATCAACATTTTAGAGAACTTCGGGAAATTCACCGAACAATGGTCTCCAAGAATTATAGGAGAGCTAAATGGTCAGTATGTCAAACTAGCGAGACTTCAGGGGGAATTAGTCTGGCATAGCCATGAAAATGAGGATGAGTTATTCATGGTTTTTAAAGGAACTCTTATTCTGGAAATGAGGGACAAAACTGTGGAAGTAGGAGAAGGAGAGATGTACATTGTTCCGAAGGGAGTTGAGCATCTACCTAAGACTAAGAACAATGAAGAAGTGTTTTGTCTGTTGTTTGAACCAAAGAACACACTTCATACTGGGGATGTTGAGCACGAAAAAACAAACAATGATCAGGAATGGCTCTAAGTGCGGCCCATTAATACTTTTTCATTGAATATAGATTTATAGCTGTCGCTGATAGGCAAGTACTTATCCTTTACTTTTACTTTGCCATTTCTCATCTCCTTTATTTTATCGATCGAGATTAAATAGGATTTATGGATTCTTATGAAGTCTGAAGTAACTAATTGATCCTCAAGGGACTTAATGCTTTTTAGGGTCATTAATGGACGTTGTTCCTGTGTGTGGATTTTTACATAATCTTTGTATCCTTCTATGTATTGAATGTCCTTAAGGTCAACTTTTAGAATCTTATGTTCCGATTTAACAAGAATGTAGTTCAATGATGTTTCCTGTTCAGGCTTTTCATATGTTCTTTGGGGCATTGCAGTGAGCCTTTTGACTTTATGCACGGCCTTCAGAAATCTCTCAAATGAAAATGGCTTGAGTAAGTAATCTGCAGCATCATGGTTAAAACCTTCTATAGCATATTCAGAATGTCCTGTAGTAAAGATCACTTTTGAGTGTGATAGGTCAATTGATTTTAGTAATTGAATACCACTAAGTCCAGGCATATTGATGTCTAGGAATATGATATCAATTTGTAGCTGCATCAAAGATTCCCAGGCATCATATGGATTAGTAAACTTGCCAACCAACTCCAGATTTGATACTTTCTTAATATAATTCTCCAACAATTTGATGGCCAGCGGCTCATCATCAATAATGATACATCTCATATCAATATCAATGACAATTCTACGCTGAAGGTTTCTCCGTTATTGTGAATAATTAAATCGTGTTTGTTGGGATAAAGTATACTCAGACGCCTTTTCATGTTGGCCAGACCAATGCCCGAGAAGGTTTTGTTAGAAGAGTAATTGTTCTGACTAATACTGTTTATGATATTGAAAATCAATACGTTATTAACAACCTTGAGCTGAATTAAAACACTGGATTCAGATGTTTTTTTACTGTGTTTAAACGCATTTTCTACAAATGGCATTAACAGCATTGGTTCAATATGAAATTTGTGACCGGCATTCTTTTTTTGAAAAGAAACTACTGGTTGATTCGATTCATCCGCCCTCAATCTTTGAAGTGCCAGGTAATTTTCTATGAATGTTATCTCTTTATTGAGATGAATTTTTCCATTGATGTTTTCATACAAAACATACCTCATCAAATCGGAGAGTAAAAGTATTGCATCTTCGGCCTGCTCTGATTTGCAAACAACCAGTGAGTAAATGTTGTGCAATGTGTTGAAAAAGAAATGAGGGTTAATTTGCGATCTCAATAGTTTTAATTCCACCTCAAGTTTATCCTGTTCTGACTCTAAAGCTTTCCTTCTTTGGGATTCTCTATCCAGTATTAGTTCAAAGACTAGTCCTACAAGAAGTAACAGCACCATTGGAATAATTGGTGGAATTGGTTGAGGCTTGAAGGTTCTTACGACCTCATTATTTCTCATTAGCATAATAGTATCTCCAGATAGATCAAAAGTATTGAACACTGTTAGAAAGAATGCTAATAGAATTGCAATTGCTGAGAGAATGTATGCCTTATTGTGATGCTTTTTGAGCAGCTTTGGAATTAGAAAGTAAATATGGCCAAAATGGAAAACTATAATTGAGCATAAAAGAAGGATTGAGGAGAATTGGAATATTTCCAACCCAACACGTTCTATAAAAAGTATCTGAGGCACAAGGACACAGGCCAGTACTATGATATGAAATACTAGCCTGTAAATCCCCATCTTTTGAGTGTTAATCATCTTCATCCAATTCTGCTAAAGGCTGGAATCTCCATAAATCATCGAAGTAGGTTGCTCCATTCTTACCTGTAGCAATGAAAGCTTCATTGTTAATTACAAATGCAACGGCATCACTTCTTGAAGCTCCTTCTAAGGCAGTCATTTCTGTCCAGATATCTGATCCTGGGTTGTATTCCCAAATTGAGCTTAAATTGGAGGAATTACTTCCAGTAGCAACATAACCTAGCCCATCAACAGTAAAAGCCACAGCTTCAGATCTCGCAATTGAATAGTCGTCATCATCATCAAGGTCTAACTTCTTAGTCCATGGAAAATCCGGTAGGAGAGACGGGTCAAATTCCCAGAAATCAAATTCGTAAGCTCCATTGTCATCTCCGGTACCTACGTATGCTTTATCACCGATCACAAATGAAATTGACCTTCTTCTTTTACCACCTCCAAGGCTAGGGATTTGCTCCCACTGATCATTTGAAGGGTCGTATTGCCAAAAATCTTTAAAGCTGCTCCCATCATAACCTGTACCCACATAACCATTTCCGGCAACAGCAAATGCCGTTGCGTCTCTACGTTTCTCACCTGCGAAATCTGCTATTTGAGTCCATGAATCGGTATCAGGGTCATAACTGTAGAAATCTGTTAATTCATCATCTCCATCATAACCAGTACCCACATATCCGATACCATCAATAGAGAAAGCTACTGCAGCTGTTCTGGGAGCTCCTGGGAAGTCTGCAATTCTTCTCCAGAACTGAAGGTTGTAATCGTAGGCCCAAAAGTCGTTGTAGTATTCATCTTCAGTGCCGTTATAGCCCGTTCCAACATAGGCTATTTGACCGATTACAAATGAGACAGCATTGGAGCGCTTATCACCTTCAAAGTCTGAGCTTTCAACCCAGTTGCCAACTGTGTCATCACTATCTCCATCATTTTCGCAAGAGCTGAAAATGAATATTGAGAAAAGTGAGATGCTAAAATAAATGGCTGTTTTTAAGTTTTTCATAAATATTAATTAACGATATAGTCCAATAAAAAAATCTTAACTGAGGCCCGATAACCATTGATCTGATCACCGATGTACATGCGGTCGACTGATCTTCCCATTTCCGTAGCTGCGGGCAGAAAAAGGAGCCCATCAGTATTCTCTGTTTCTGAAAGTAACTTTAGCTGTATGTATTGAAGAAGGTCAACCTCATAATTTGTGTCCTCTTCAAATTCTTTGTCTATTTGGAGGGTGTAATCAAGTTCTGTATCAATGATGATTCTATTCAATTTGTCCACCTGGTAGATGGCCAGATTGTCTATCAAAGGAGTTTGGTCTTCATAGCTGCCTTTGATGGGTGTGAGATAAAGCTTTGCATCTATTATGTAACCAGGGTCTATAACCTCAAGCATATTTCGAACACCAGGTAGATCAATCTTTAATCCTACTCCCGAACCACCTTGCAAGTAACCCACATTATTACTTTCAAAAGTAGATAGAGTAGTGGTTCCGCCTTCTAACTCACTGATATAGGTACCAGCACGATCTGTTGAAATTCTATTGAAATGGGATTCGGTTGGTCCAGCAAGTTTCAATTCCTTGTCCTCACCATCCTCTCTGAAATGGATTACGATATATGACCCTGCAGAAAATCCAATAAATGCTCCAGAATTGAGCCCATCAGTTTTAAGAACAAAACCTTTTAATAAATTTTCATAATCTTCGGCGAATTCCAAAGGCTCTTTTGCAGCTTCAAAAATGGCTCTCCCAAATTCCTGATCGTTCAATGTGAATGTCTGCTCTTCTCTTTGATTTGGTCTTGGCGTAAATGAATTATAAACCAAAGGGTCAGAGCTGTATTCAAACTCATCTGTATTATAAAATAGGTCATCCTCAATTGGTTCTAGTACTTCATCCAATTGATACAACATTATAGAGATACTTTGAAGCGTATCATAGTAAGAATAGTCGTCATAAAATAATACCAACTCCGTATATAAATAATTTGCATCATCATCCGGATAAGTAGTTATTGAATCCAGCCCAAGCTTAAAATAGGCTTGAGATTCAATTTTCCCCATTTGATCGTCCTCATGGTAACCAATCAGATATCGTCCTGTGTTAGTTGTTGATATTGAATCAAATAGTATGGTAGACATGTTGATTGTTGTAGTGTCTGTAAATACGATATCTACAATTTCATTCTGTACAAAGTCCTCTCCAATAGATGAAGGGCTTTCGCATGACCATACAAATGGTATTACTGCGATGAGGAATATGTTGATTCTTGTCAAATTCATTACCTCAAAGCTGATATGCAGATAGGAGCTCTTAAAATAATATAGATGAGTTGGTACATATTCTAGACCAAATCAGGTGTTTTACCTTTTACCGAATTCTGTACCTTATTTTGGGTTGGATATTTGGTTTGGTAGATGAAATGCGCTTGGATGTAGAGATTTTTTTAGAATCCTACTATGTACGGATAGCTTGCTAACTCAAATTACTTTAAGCATGCAGAAATCCTTTATAATTGTCTTATTACTATTGTTATCCTTTCAGTTGGTTGGTCAAAACGTAAATGGCTCAGCATATTCATATTTTGGAATTGGAGATATTTATCAAAAGGGATTTGGTCAACAAATGATCACCGGAGGCACTGGTATTGCCTCCCGAAACCCACTTTCGCTGAATAATATAAATCCGGCTTCCTACAGTTCTTTTAGGAGGATCAATACCATTACTGAATGGGGATTAAATGTATCTACTGGAACTTCTAAAGAGGGAGACCAAACCAGCTATCAATCTGAGATGCAATTTCCATACTTGGCAATGGGATTTAAAACAGGTAAGAAATCTGGAGCTTCTTTTGGTTTGAGGAAGTTTAGCAATGTGAACTATTCTATTCTTGGAGAAAGTAGTTTTAGTGGAATAAATGGAGATTATATCATTGACTACCAAGGGAGCGGTGGGCTGAATGAAGTCTATTTTGGGTTCGCTCGAGAGTTTTGGAATACAGTTTCAATTGGAGCTCATGGTTCTTATATCTTCGGATCGCTTCAGAATGATCAAAAGATTATCTCATCACAATTGGGATATAATATTGGTATTGATGATCAATTGTTTTTGAGCTCGTTGAATTATGATTTAGGTATTCAGGTTAAGATACCTGTAAATAGATCAGAAGTTGTATTAGGAGCAGTTTATAACCCTGGTACTTCTCTCAATGAAGACCGGGAATTAATAGTTTCAAACCTGGATCCTAATACTCTATTGCCATATGATACCGTAACTATTGAAGATATAGACGAAATAGGATACTCGCTTCCACAATCATTTGGTGTTGGTATTTCCTGGAATTTGAGGGATCTGTTCAAGGTGTCTGGGGATTATGATTTACAAATGTGGTCAGATACAGAAATCTCCGGGCAAGGATATCAGCTTACCAATAGTCATCGCTGGGCATTTGGTATGGAAAGAATGCCACAGTTTAATGAAGAAAGTTGGTTTAGCAGAGTCAATTATGGATTTGGTGTTTTTAGGCAGGATTCTTATTTGATTTTGGAGGACGAACAAATTGTGAGCAGAGGATTTACAGGAGGATTTGGTTTTCCAGTGAGGAATAAAGCAATGATTAGGTTTATTTATGAGTATACAAACAGAGGGCAGGATTTGGGTGACTTCTACAAGGATAATTATTCCAAGTTCTCTTTGAGTGTTTCGCTACTTGATGTGTGGTTTACTAAAGTCAGGTATAGATAATAAAAAAGAGAAGCCCAGAACGCTTCTCTTTCAACCATAATATTAATCCGAAGATTTCTACTAAATAAGTGCTCGTTAATGTACCTATATTTTCGTCTTAGAATTTGAGTTTAGTTCGTTTGTCCTGTCCAATAAATCACTCAAATTCAATTAATTGTACCGCTTGTTGTCCTTGTATTCTACGTGAATACAATACTAAAGTAATGCATAGAAAGGTATTATTCAGAGATATTCGATTAGTGTCTGAATTGTGTAGATAAGTGTGCGGATACTGTAGTTGAGGTTGTTTTAGTAGTTGTCTGTTGACAGTTGATGGTTGTCAGTTTATCTTTCTATCTTTAGACTTGATTGAGCAAGATTGGACAGTTCCAAACTCCAAACTCTAATACAAATCCCACTTCCCATCTAAGTAATACTTATACAAGACCGGGTTGTGTATTTTATTAATCTCTACAGAATCAGTAGCTTCTGGAAATGCTGCCTTGCCAAAGGAAGTAATCAGTGTCATTGCATCTTTATTGATCCATCGTGTTTCCACTCCTTCAAAATCTAATTCTTGTAGTTTCTCTTTGAGCCTGGATTTAGAGATTTCCTTTGCGCCCATCACCCAACCCCATTCACCAAGTGTCACTACCTGATTGTGTAATGGCGCTGTAGTGAATCCTGCTTCTTCCATTGTTTTATCAATACAATTGAAAGCTTTTGCAGCGTAATAAGGACTTCCTGCCTGAGTAATGATTATTCCATGAGGTCTTAATTGGCGATAGCAGATCTTATAGAATTCATAAGAATATAATCTTCCAAGTTCAATTGATTTTGGATCAGGAAGGTCAATAATAATCGCATCAAAGAACTTTTTGGAGTCTTCCAAATAATTGTAACCATCGGTATTGATGATCTCAACCATCGGATGATTCATTGCGTTTTGATTCATTTCCACAAGCAGGGGATAGGTTTGTCCCAATTGAGTCATTGCAGGGTCTAAATCTACCAGCGTAATTGATTTGACCGTATTATACTTTAGGATTTCTCTGACTGCTCCTCCATCACCACCTCCAAGAACAAGTATATCTTTAGCATCTGGAGATAATCTCATTACCGGATGAACAAGCGGCTCATGGTACATTACTTCATCAATCGTACTAAGCTGCTGGTTTCCGTTGATGAATAACCAAAACTCTCCATGCGATTGTGTAATTGTTATTCTTTGATAAGGTGTCTGCTCAGTGTAAATGACTTTATCAGCATACCTTCTGTTTTCACCATATTCAATGGTTCTTTTCGCAAAGATTGAACCTGTTGAAAGCAGTAATACCACTATAATAGCAGCACTTCCAAGCTTTACTCGGGTCTTCTTTTCCAGCTGTTTCCAAAGCATAAACATCAAGGTGAGTGCCACAGAAAGATTTACTGTTCCTAAGATAAATGGAGTGTAAGTGAGGCCAAGATAGGGGAGACCAACAAAGGCAAAGAATACACCACCCAACAGACTACCGTAATAATCGTTTTCCATTGCGCTGGAAATATTGGATCTTAACGATTCATATTTATCATTAAGTCTAATTACCAATGGAATTTCCATTCCAATCAGCAATCCAATAATCACACTGAGCGAATAGATTACCAAACCTTCAATCCCAATAAAAGCTGCGGATAAATAAGTAATAACTGAAACAAAGGCGGCCAGAAACGAAAGCACAAATTCAATAAGAACGAATTTCTCAATTAGGTTCTTAAGGAGATACTTACTAATTCTGCTTCCCAGTCCCATTGAGAATAGCATAATAGAAACAATCATCGTCCACTGAAAAACTGAATCTCCAAGGAAGTATGTTGCAAGCGTGGAAAGCACATATTCAGCTACTATACCAGATAGTCCAGTAGCAAACAGTGCTATTTTAAGGATATGAGAGTGGATTTTCATTGATGGGTATGGGTCAGAAGACGGAAGACCGAAGACCGGAGTTTAATTTTAACTTCAGTCTTCGGTCTCCGGTCTTCCGTCCTAATTTCTTTACAGGCTCCAGCAAATTAATACTGAACCTCCAATATAAGCAAAAGCTTCTACCATTGCAGCTCCGTGATTCGGGTGCTCCTGGTTCACAATTTCATCAGTAAGTTTTTGTCCAGGGAGTAGTATTTTGTCAGTAAGTGTTCTAACTATCGGTAGGAATACTAGTCCAATTGCAACATCAATTCCAACATCCTCTAATGTAATAACCCAGCTCTCAAAATCGTGCATCAAAGCAAATCTGATCAGGTTGGCTATTGCTATTATTGCTCCTGCATATCCAATACCAACCGCTGCATTATTTTTTTCAATGTGCTCATGAATATCATAAGGAGTGATAAGATTGTAGACCAAAGAAGTAATAAACATAATACCCTGACCTAATAACCAATACATGATTGCTGTAACTATCGGTCCACCATCTCCGTGCCCCTCACCGTGTATGGCTCCTAGGATTATTAAACCAGTAGCTATTGAGTTGGCACCTTGTACAACACCAGTTCCTATATTTTTATCTTCAATGATCTCCTTTTTCACATTGAACTTTGAAAGGATTACTTTGTCATTGATAATGATAGACAGGTTCAATAATAGGATTGACAATGCTCCGTAAATACCGATATCGATTAGATCATCAACTAAAAATCCACTTGACTCACCCATTACGGCACTTCCGATTGCGAGCAGCAAACCACCAAAGTATCCAACGTATGCTATAGCAAAGGCAAAATTGTCATTTTCGACAAGCTCGTGTCCAACTTTGATTTTGGGATTAAACAGTTGGTAAACAACTTTACCAATAAAGAAAAGCACAAAAGCAACCGCGATGTAAACGATCGTTGTTAGAATTCCATCTAAAATAGGATGCATAGTGTTAAGGTTAAGTTTTAGCTATTTGGCTATGGTTAATTTCTTTTTTCTGAACTCTGATAATTATTTACCAAATCCTCCTCCACGAGATCTTGAACTTGAGCTACTGTATCTGCTACTTGATCTTGAAGTTCGGTTAGCAACTCGTTGCTTGAAGGTGTTAGGCTTACTATTCCAGGTAGAATTAGGTCTTGAAGATCTGTTGTAGCTACTAGACGTTCCATAGTAAGTTGTGCCTCCATAAGTCGGCCCATAGTAAGTTCTTCCAGTTCCGTAATAATTACCTCTCCAGTCATCATAGTATGACCTTCTAACCGGGTATCCACCATATCCAAACATGCTTCTCATGAAAGCATATTGTCCATAAAATTCCCAGAAGCTATATCCGTCTCTCTGCCTCCAGGTTCCGTATTTTGGGTTACCTACATAATTATTATATCCCGGAGGTGTTGCAGCTTTACTCAATTTGCCATCTTCCCCTCTGGAAGCAATTTCCATACCCATATTGTTCATGTGCATATTGAAAACAGTCTCAGGTACTTTTTTCCAGTCTGTAATTCTTTCTTCAGGCTCTCCTGGAGTTATTTCTTCTATGATTTTATACTGATGATAGTAGGCATCAGAAAAATTACCCTGGACGTCCATATCATGAAGTATGATAGAAAAAACGCGATCAGTTGGCATTTCTTTGATGATATCATCAACTGGGTTTTTTTGAAACCTTTTGCTTCCACCGCAGGCTGATAAGGAAAGTATTACAATGGATGCAATAAATAGTTTAGCGAGTTTCATTTTAGTTTTCAATTTCTTGTGACAGCACAATTATAAAGTTGCTTAAATATAGTGAAATCTTGTGAGCAGAGAAATCCTGCTTCAGAATCAGTCTTCCGGGTCTGCCGGAATGATGTTTTCTATCTGGAATTCCTGCACTACTTCTCCTGCATACGCATCAAAATTTCTTTCATCCCACTGAGTAATGGAAAGTACTTTTGTTTCATCTTCATTGTAGTAATCCCACATGATGAATTCTTCCCAGTCATTGGTTTCTTTAGAGTGATCTTTGCAGTATCCAGCGCTATCAGTATCCAAATAGTATTTTTCACCTTCCCAGAATAGCTTGTTTGGTGGCTTCTCATCCTTAACTATAGTCTCTACAAGATCCTCATCTATTTTTCTAATTTTGACAGGTCTTGTAAGAGTCAAGGTAAGCTGTACATCATCATCTACATGAAGAAATGCAGCATCATCACCAGCATCAATTTTGTATTCCCAGGTAAAGTTATTGTCGCCCCAGTCGTACTCCCATACTTCTGTAACTTTCCAGGATTTCATATCATAATCAAGGATGAAGTTGAAATCCAGATCCGTGACCTTCACGTTGTTAGGATCATAACTTAACTTCTCCTTCTTCTTAAACATATCAAAAAGTCCCATATGTAATTTTTTTCTAAAATTAAATTTCAAATTTTAAGCACCAAATCCTAAAACCTTTAATCGTGTTCAAAAATTTAGAACTTGATGTTGTGTTGTTATTTCTAGTCAACAAATATCCTCTTGTAGAGGTAAACTATACCCAGTACCAATATAGCGATTATCCCTACCTTAAACAGGAAATTGAATAAAAATCCAAAAACGAAAAACAGTACAATCAGTACTATTATTCCTTTAAGAGTATCATTTAGTGTCATTTTTCTTTCTTTGAGTTTTAGTTCTGCTTGCTACATTGTAGACACGCATTTTGTCGAGTATTTCTTCTTTGATGCCATTCAGACCTTGTGAAATGGCTTCCATTTGTTCAATAACCAGCCCAACCTGACTGTCCTGTCCGTATCCTTTCATCTTCTGCTGCTTCTGGAACGTCTCTACAATACTGGTCCACCTTTCAGTTTCCTGATCATTCATCTTTCCAATCAACTGCTTAAATCTTAAAAGATTAGATTCAGCACCACTGGTAAGCGTTTGTGATTCGTTCTCGTAGTGAGACATGATGAGTGTATCCAATTCTTCATCGTTCATTACTGAGACGATTTTCTCAGAGATTTTATTCATATCTCTGTATGATCCCTGCAATTTGAATGAAGGCTCTGTTCTGTATTCATCGGACTGAGCTGCAGACTTGATGTATAATTGATTTACTCTTGTGATAATATCTCTCACCACAATTACTTTTTTCAAGATCTCAACAGATTCGCTCAACTCTTCAGGAGAGTGGCTTGCTTCGAATTCTATTCCTTCTTGTTTGCCAGTCTCTGCTATTTCTACAAACTTGAGAACATCTTTATGACTTTTGCCAGCAACTTTTGCTAACACTGGGTTTGATGTAAGGCTATTTTCTATGTAGCTCATGTTGAACACATCGTCTGTGTCGCCAATAATATCACCAAGGTTGTAGATGTCAGCTCTGTTTGCGAGCATATCAGGAATCTGGAATTTCTCTCCACTTTCTGTGTATGGGTTTCCTGCCATTACCACACATACTTTCTTTCCTCGGAAGTCATATGTTTTTGTCTTGCCTTTATAAACCCCTTCAATTTTCCTCTGAGCATCGCAAAGTGAAATGAATTTCTGAAGTAACTCAGGATTACAGTGCTGAATATCATCCAGATATATCATCACATTATCACCCATTTCAAATGCCAGGTTTAATTTTTCCAGCTCTTCTTTTGAAGTAGCGTTAGGTGCTTCTCCTGGGTCAAGTGAGATGATAGAATGCCCAAGTGCCGGACCGTTTATCTTCATAAAGATGATACCAAGACGGTTGGCGATGTATTCCATCAATGTTGTCTTTCCATAACCAGGAGGGGAGATCAAGAGTAAAAGCCCGTTTAAGTCGGTTCTTTTTTGTTCTCCGGCTGTTCCTATTTGCTTGGCTAAGTTTGAGCCAATTAATGGAAGGTAGACTTCATTAATCAATTGATTTCTCACAAATGAAGAAAGTATCCTTGGTCTGAATTCACTTAATCTAAGATCATCCGCAAAATCAGCAGCTAAAGTCTTTTTCAATTCCAAAAACTGATTGTACAACTGCACGGTATGGTTTTGGAAATGATTAAGCTTAATCATAAAGTGGTTGTAATCAAGATGATAACTACCATTATCAATTAAGACATGATCTCCTCTTAGATTATCGATTGATACCTTTAGATTGGTGTGTACAATACGATTCGGGTTTGAATCACCCATCATTAATAGTACGGCACACTCATCTACATATTCTCTCCACTGTTCTTTTGAATGTTGATCAATGAATGCATTTAACCATTTTCTGATCAATCTGTATTCCAATTCAGGATGTTCAGCCAACTCTTTGATTGAATCCTTGAACTTCTTAGTGGCTTTGCTCTTGTTTAGCTCTTCCTTAAAAGCAGCTTCAAATGCCGCTGTTTCTTTATCAATGATGAATTGATTACCACGTGCTAACTCATAAAATAGATAGTACGCCGTTTCGCCAACCAACTCCTCTTCAAATAATGGATGTTTCTCCAGAAAGCTATTGAGTTCAATCTTAATGTCTTCAAGAATATTACTAAACTCTCTGGTATCTGGGAAGATATTAAGGATTAATCCGGCTCCTTTTATTTGATTATCAAGAACTAATTTTTGCTCTTCAGTTACAAAGACTTTCCAGAACAAAGCTCCAAAAGCTCTTGAAATTGAGGAATATCTAAGAAGGTCTGCCGTTTGTAACAGATCCAATAAAGTCGCCAGGATCTGTGAAGCATCGAAATCATGAACTCCTTTTAGGTAACCTTCATTGTACCGTAAGGCCATGAATCTCTGAACATAATCCAGCAGTCCTTTTTCATCTAATTCGTAAAGTTCTTTGGTAGTAAGGAATTCAAAATCACCCTTTTCAAGCAATCTGTTTTCCTTAGCTCTAGCCTTTGAGATAATCGAATAAGCCAAATATTCTGATCTGTAAACCTCATTGTTCTCAGAAATAAGATCTTGATTCCAAACTGGTTTGGTTCTTTCAAAATCTTCGTTTCTGATGATTTCGAAGAAGTCTGTACCTGTTAGGTGGTAATACATTTCGCCATTTCTTGGTACAATTGTCAAGTCAAGATTCTGGGTGTTAACAGCAAACTGATAAGTTCCAAACTTGATCAAATGATCTCCATCAGCGTATAACTCGGACCGATCTTTTAATTGCCTTAATGCATCTTCTCTGGTTGTTTTGAGCTTGGAGTTAAGGTCTTCTGCCTTTACGGTATCTCCAATTTCATTTAGGTCTTCTACAATCTTTCTAAGTTTCTCAATCATCAAATCAGAGGCCATGTAACCATTGATTTCATTGACTGATTCAAACCTGGAGATTCTAGATTTTATGGACTTAATGATTCTTTCACCAGATTGTTGGAGTACAGCTGCTCTTTTATTTCTGGCTTCCAGAAGATTGACTCTTTTGGATTCAAATGCATTGTATACATCATCACGTTTTTCGGCAATCTTTGCAATGAATTCATCAAACTCAGAGAAACGCCCTTCCAGCTCTTCTAACTGAACCATCAATTTGGTCAGATATTCCTCACATTTTTCTGGTGTGTCACAAAGATCTAGAAAGTTGATAACTGCCTGATCTACAAGTTTTAACTGAGCATTAAACTCGGCTTTTCCTTCTGAACTTCTAAGCGACTTTCTTTTCTTCCTAAGTTCCGCTTTAACCTTGTTGATCTCAGAGTAGATATTGGATATCTCATCAATGATACGAGTAGTTTCAGTGGCATCATCAATTGCCAGGTTACTTACTGTATCAATTAGCATTTTCAAATCCTCTGAAACTGTATCAATTTGCTCGCTAGTTTCATCTGCGGCTTTTACTTTCTTGATTTCCTCAATGGATTTAGAAAGATTGTCTACTCTATCTATATATGGTTTCAGTGAATTATCTCTTAAGAGGAAATTAACGCAACGCTTTGAAATGTCATCAGCGTACTCTGCTAACAGAGCATCGTATTTTTCTACTCTGTCAAGATCAATGTATCGAAGTTCTTTTAGTGATATTACTTCTCCTCGAGCAATTCTGAGTTCATTAAGAATGGCTACATAATCGTTTATGTCTTTAGCATGAAGCTTTTTGACATTCTTGATTACTTCATCAGCTTTCGCTCCTGTTTCTTCCAGCTTTTCAGCAGTATCTTTTTTGATTCGAGTTACTTTTTCAAACTCATCTACAGTGGAAGACGCAGTTTCTTTAACAGCCTGAAGAGGGGAGGAGATGGTAAATACTTCTTCTTTGTTCAACCAATGATAACTATCAAGTATATCAGAAGTCATCTTGATTAAGTCAATGTACAATGAAGAGAAAACCTCATCCCGGTTAATGTAGTTGAGCACCTCATGACATTCAGCCATTGCTCTTACAATTTCTTTATTCCCAATTTTACTGATCAGGGAAGTATTTTTGGTTGGTTGTTCGAAATCTGAGTTGGTAAATGGCGTTTTCCAGATTTGAACGACGTGGTGTTTCTTAGGGTCTTTATCTCCTCGGAACAAGCACATGGTTCCATCATCAAAGATTGAGAACCCATGGCACATCAGGGGACTTTCTACACTTTGATTAATCAGATTGTAATTCAATAATAAATAGATCCCTTCCAGACGATTGTAGAATACATACAGATAGTCTTCACCATTTGGAGCGTCAATTCGCTTCTCGAAGATCATGTTGCTCAGATCATTATCGAACTGCTTGAATTCTCCATTCTGCAGGTAGTAACCATTGCTAAAAATGATACCATGATCATCTGGTAATAAAATGCACGACTCTGACAAGGCATCAATTCTTTGGACTTTCTCCAGTTTGGAATTGAATACCAGGTATCTGTAGTCTTCCTGGTATGGTCTTATCTTGAGAATAATGAGGTTTCCAATGATTGTGTATTGGATCTCACTATCAGTTAATGTTTGCTCCTGATGCTCAACTGGTTCTCTGTATATACCCTTTCCGTCATCAGTATTATCCTCAATTTTGATTGTTAAATCTCCACCTACAGTCTCTACAAACACCTGATCTTCAACTGAGATATGTGGATGTCTTCCTTCTCTGTGATGTTCTCTACTTGTTCTTTTCCATCGGAACTGATGTTGTTCCGGGAATACAAACTCGTGAGCACTTCTGTTGTCGATGTATTTTAGTTTATCACCATTGATTTGCCACTTGAAGGTTTTGATATCTGTTACTTCCTTACCAATTCTGAAGACCATATGAAGGTGAGGTCCAATCTTGGCAAACTTTACAAATACAGTGTCTTTGTAATATTTATATAATTGCTTGAAATCAGCTTCAAATGTTTTTCCTTTTAGAAGATCTAATGGTTGTTCGTGAAATGCATTGTTTTCGAATTTGTAGATACTAAAAACATCTTCAAGGTTGGTCTCTACTTTAAGACCCATGTGCACGTTGTATCCAAAAATAAAATAGGATCCTATTGGCACCATATCCCACGGAACACAATTGTTGGCCGTTGTGATTCTGTCAGTGTGAACCAGTTCAGTTTCTATGGTTCCAAAGACTTCTTTACGTGCCGAATTGAGTTGGTTGACAGTGTTGAGGAGGTCAGCTCCGTTTTGTTTGAGGCGGTTTCTGAGTACTTCATAAGTACCCGCTTCAAGTTCCACGGATTGCTCCTGTTGTTGATTTATATTTTCTTCGTTTTCAGCCATAAGTGGTTTTTGACATAAAAAATTGTCAATTCAGTTTCCTCCTTCCGTTGTAGAAGGAGGAGGTAATGATTTGCTTGATTTTAGATTAAAGAACTTGCACTCTGCTCAGAGATTCCAAGGGCCTCAGCAGCAGTTTTAAGCTGCCCGAGTATTCCTTTCGTATCACTGTCGCTCGACAAGCCCATCATCTTTATCAATAGAGCTGATATGCTTAATTCTCTTAGCTCACTGGCACTAATTCCAAACTGAGCTGTGAATTGTTGAAGTTTATCTTTAAAATTTCCACCTGTCTCAGTGTCAAAGAATGTGTCCTTCACTTGAGTCAGTACTTCACTGTGGCTCATCAATTGATCCACCGATTTACCTTTTGTAATTGATCCTACAATCTGATCGAAGAACATGGTTTCTCCACCAACGATATCGATGTTAGCAGCTTTCAGTGCTTCAGAGATCACATTTGCCTGAGCAGCTGCGATTTCTTTCTGGATATTGATCTTAGCTAACTCAATTTCTTTGTCGACCTCCAGTTTAAGCTTAAACTCTTCATGCGCTCTTCCTACACCATCAAGTTCTTGCATTGCTTTGGCTTTCTCAGAGATACCTTTTGCATCTGCAGCATATTTTTCTGCCATCACCTTAGCTTCAGCCATTCCCATTTTTTGTTCAGCGTCTGCTTTTAGAGCGATTACTTTCGCCTGAGAGGAACCTTGTTCCAGGTTGACTTTCGCCTGTACCATACCGATTTGTTCGTTAGCAGATGCCTGAGCGTCCCCCTTCATTTCGATACCTTTTGCTTCAGCGGCCATTTTAGCCTCAATCATTGATGCTTCAGCGTCCCCTTGTTTCTCTAGAGCGTCAGCTTTAGCTTCCATTACCTGAGCTTCAGATAAACCAATTGCTGCGGCTTCTGCAGCTTGAGCGTCTGCCATTGTTTTCTTAGCAGCGGCCTGGTGAGTTGCAGCTGTTTCAGCGGCCTGCGCATCTATTAGTTTTTGTTTAGCAAGATGTTCTGATGCTTCTTTAGCAGCTTCTGCACTTTTGATTTCTTTGACAAGTGCTTCTTCAGCTTCTTTTTCTGCGAGAGTAATTGCTACCTTTTTAGATCTGTCAGCCTCAGCGAAAGCACGAGTGTTTTTCATGTTCTCTTCTTCTTCCACCACAGTTTTCTCAATCGCTACTCTTTCCCGGATTACATCCTGAATTTTTCTCTTTTCTTCTTCAACCGCTTTTAGTTTTTCGATTTGAGCTAATTCAACAATTTTCTCTTTTTCAGTTGCTTCCAGAAGCTGAGCCTGCTGTACTCTTTCAGTTTCTACTGCGTCTGTTTTCTCTTTGTTTTTGGCCGCAACAAGAATCTCTCTTTGTTTATTTTCTTCTGTAACACCAATTTCTTCTTCGGCTGTGATTCTGGCTTTTTCAGCTTTGAGTCTTTCTTCTTCTTTTACTTTTTCAGTTTCAGCTTCTTCTCTTGCCTGAATTGTTTCAACTTCTCTTCTTTGCTTAGCCTCAGTTTCAGCTAGTTGCTTTTCTAACTCGAGAACTGTTTCTCTGGCTTCTACATTTTGCTTAGTCAGTGTTTTCTCCTTCTCTTTTTCAATTCCATTAGAAAGGATTTTCTGAGCCGATGTTAACTCAATAATTTTCTTGATACCTTCTGAATCCAGGATGTTTTTCTCATCCATAGAAGATAGGGGAGTCTGCTCCAAATAGTCGATTGCACAGTCATCCAGAACATACCCATTTAGATCAGTACCGATGATGTTTAGGATCTCCTGTTTGAAATCATCTCTGGAGTTATACAATTCCACGAAATCGAATTTCTTACCAACTGTTTTAAGTGCTTCAGAAAATTTAGCGTCAAATAATAGTTCTAGTTGTTGCTGATCTGATGCTCTGGCACAGCCAATGGCCTGGGCTACTTGCTTGACATCCTCTTTTGTCTGATTTACACGAACGAAGAACGTAACTTTTATATCCGCCCGCATATTGTCTTTACATACCAACCCTTCACCTGCCGTTCTTGATATAACAACGGTCTTTAAGGTGATATCCATTAATTCCATTTTGTGTAATACCGGTACAACAATTGTCCCACTGAAGAAAACTCTTGTTCCTCCAGCACCGGTGATCACAATGGCTTCACCTTGTCTGGTTTTTTTGTAAAGTCGAGCAAGAAATATCAGGAATGCAATTAAAATAATTGCAATTATGATTCCTGCTGTAGAGAATAAAGCTTGTAGTATATCCATGTTTATATTTCGTGATAAGGTTCAATTAAATAGCAGTTTTCATTTTCATCGTAATCGATGATCAATGCATTTTCACCTTTGCTGATCATTACTCCTTTTTGAGTGGTTGTATTTATCAGGTAAGATGAGCCGTCCATTTTTAATTCAGCTTGTCCTTTTTTATCTTCTTTAGCGACCAGGTTTACACGGCATATTTTCCCGATAAAGGATTTGATGCTAACATCTCCTTTGGTGAGTGTTGAAAATAGCTTGACAAATGGAGTGGTTAATATTTTAGAGATAAAAAGACTGACAATAAAAATTGGAACCAGTAAAAGTAAACTTATTAAGAAGTTGTCATTATGTAAGAAATAGTTTGTAGCCACCGATGCTATCCACATTGGAAGAGCCAGGAAGCTTAGAAATATCATGAGTGGTATTTGACCTAAGTTGAAAAAAATCAGCACTGAGTTTAACCAACTTACGGAACCTGCTGTTCCTACCTCTGGTCCATCTACATCGACATCAACGTCCATATCTACATCAATGTCTACATCAACATCAAATGAATCCATGTCTAAAAAACCAATCATTACTATTAACCAGTAAAGCAGACAGAAAAAAAGTATTGATGTAGGAATGATGTTCTCTGATGACAGGGATAATTCCAGTAGTTCTCTCATAGGTGATGGTTAAGCGTCAAGTGTTAAATTAAGGTTGTGTTGTTGAAATAAGTGAAAGGAAAGGAGGAATTATTCCTCCTTCTTATCCATTCCTAATTTCGCTTTGAGTGCTGCAAGGTCGTCTGAGGCTTTTGCTTCAGCTGCACCTTCGCCAATTGCATCGTCTAGCTCTTCGTCAAGACTTCTGCTTTCGTTAGCAATATCGCCGTAAGCTTCTGCTAATGCTTCTTCTTGCTCTACTTTCTCTTTCATTCTCTCTAACATAGAGACAGTTCCGGTAGAATCGATCTGAGACATTTGCTTGTTGAGCTTTTTGGTGGTTTCACTCACTCTAACTCTGGCTTTCAGCGTTCTCAATTCATTTTCGTATTTGCTGATGTTAGATCTGATCTTTTTAACATTGGCATCCAATTGAGCTATGTTTTTCTCGAATCTATCTTGCTCAGCTTTGGCCTGATTTGCACTTGCAGTAGCTTCTTCTTTCTTCACAAGTGCTTCACTTGCTAATCTGTCAGCTTCACCTGCATCCATGTCGCCACCTTGTGCTTTCTTCAGAATTAACATGGCTTTATTTTCGTAATCTTTAGCCTTGTTGGTATAGTTCTGTACATCATTCTTAGATCTGATTCCCATGGCTTTTACTTCAGCCAATGCTTTTAAGCTGTTATCAAGGTCCTTTTTAAGGTCTCTGATACCTTGCTCGGTCATTTTAATAGGGTCTTCAAGTTTATCTATCGCAGAATGTGCTTCAGCTTCTCCTATCTTAAATATTCTCTTAAATACATTCATCGTAGTATGTTATCTTTTTATTTTGAAAATTCAATTAAGTCTTGCGAGTATTCGCTTAGTAACAAAGCCAATGAATTAAATGTGGCTTCAATTTCGTTTAAATCAAGGTTTTCTAGTTCGTGTGTGTTTCTAAAGATTACCTTGGATCCCGTGTCATCCAGTACGAATGCCCCGTGTATAATGTCTCTGCTCTTTTGTAGAAGTTGCTTGTAAATATCCGGAGTGCCATTGTGCACTTCAAATATGTATTGTTCTACAATTAGTAATGGGTCAGCTATAACTAAGACTAGGTTTTTAATTCCATCTTCTTCGTTATCTACTACAATAATCCCATCATTTTCATCTTCTTGTACAATGCTAAAATCTAGCTCGAGTAGGTAGTCTTTTACTTTCTGAAAGTAATTGTTCATAGTGTCTATTTTTGTTTGGTCGATAATCTGAGTTTTTGCTAATTTAATTAATACGTTTTTGACCTTAGAGTTCCGCCCGAATTATTTTTTATAAAAGACAGTGGTTGATGTTAATGAGTTTAGAGTAATCCTTTTATTTGAGTATTTGACCTTTGGTGGGCTTAAGTCAGCCAGATGGTTTTATTTTTAATTTATTTAATGAGTTCATAGTCGCGTTATTCAAGTTTTTGTTTGTGATACAAGTAAATATACGGTAGCTTTATGACAATAGTTTTGGAATTGCTCATTTTTTTGTCAAAAAAATTATAAAAATGTCTTTTGTAGGTAGAAATATAAAGAAGATCAGAAGTATGAAAAAGCTGTCTCAGATGCAATTTGCTGAGATTTTTGAGCTTTCTCGTACAAGTGTGGGTGCATACGAAGAAGAACGTGCTGAACCTAAGATTGATACAATAATTTCAATTGCCAATTATTTTGGCTTATCAATTGATGTGCTTTTGAGTAAAGAATTATCAGTAAATGATCTTTACAATATTGATATTCTCAATAAAAAATTAAGCAAAGCACATAAGCTTCCTGATAGTGCAGCTCCAATTGTAAATCAAGGTGGGGTTCCTTTTGTAAGTGTGAAAAAATATGTTGAGTATATGGTTCAGCATAAAAATAAGGACTTCATCAACAATTTGGAGAGGGTTCATTTACCCGTAAAGATGAAAGGAACCATCAGAGCATTTGAAATGAATGGGTCTGAAATGGAATATCATCAGCAAGGATTGCATCACGGTGATATATTAATGTGTCACCAATTAGCTAAAGCCCAATTGAAGGCCGGACAGATTGTAGTAGTGGTTACTGAACAGCAATTAGAAACTCATAGAATTACTGAAGTCACAAAGACAAGTCTCAAACTTGGTTCTGATGATCCTAATTACCCTGAACTGGATATTCCTCATAAGAAGATATTAGAATGTTGGGAGGTGAAGGGAGTCTTCAGTACTTACCTTAACCCGCCAAAAGTTTTGGAGGAGAAGGTGATGTTGATGGAGAGAAGGTTGCAGGAGATTGAAAAGAAGTTGTTTGGGTAAACGAGTTCCGGTGTTACGGGTAGTCCGCCTTCGCTGAGTCCTTCGCCAACCGCGTGCCGCAGAGCTTTAGCGGTGAGGCAAGGCTATGGCCGCCGGAGAAAGCTTCGGCGGACAAGCGAGTTTATGATCTTGTTGTAATTCTTTTCTGTGTCGCTCCAGAAATTCAGGAATGACATTATCTTAGTTGCACTGTAATGAAAGCTAAAAAAGCCAAAAGCTAAACAGCCAAATAGCTAACAGCCAAAAAATGACCAACTTCTCAAACATCATCTCATACTTTCGTGATTGCTACCAGGCAGATACCAGGACATTGTCTTTAACTAATTTCTTTTCGTCGAAGGTTGAAAATAAGTTTGTTGTAGAAGGAGAAGATGAATTGCTAAATGGGCATTTGCCTTATTTGCCAGTAACATCTGATTATTATGATGAGGTTTCTAAAAACCTTAATCTTTATAAAAAGGAAAAAGAACTTTACGCTTGTGCATTTTTTATAGTTGGAACTTCAGAAGACTCTTATGAAAAATCTCATAAAATCTGTGCTCCATTGTTTCTCTATCCAGCAAGACTGATTGAGGAGAAGGAATTGCATTATGTTGAAATCAATCAGAACAAGAGAATCCTGAACATTAATTTCCTTTCTACTCTTAAGAATAATGAGAAAATGGATCTCTTTGAGGTGATTAATAAAGAGGTTCCTAGAGATATTCTGTCGTTTGAATCAGTTGGGAAGATTAAGCGAATTCTGGAGACAGAGCTACATGATTTTAATGGTGAGGAGATACTTGAATATCCAGACCTGATGAAAGAATCTGCATTGAAAAAAACTCTTCAACCGAAGAACCTTGCCAAAAATGTTGGCTTTCGGATTCTGTCAACCTTGACTCTAGGGGTTGTTAAGAAATCAAACTACACCTTGGGTATACTGAATGAACTGGAAGAGATTGCCGTTAACAAAACCGCCTCCAGACCTTTAAAGCAATTACTGGATCCAGACTTTAACAGGATTCCGGATACCTTAGAAAGAGGATATGTGCCAACTGTATTGAATGCTTCGCAGGAAAAAATAATAGATTCGGTTAACTCCAATTACCTCACCATGGTGGTAGGTCCACCGGGGACCGGCAAGTCTTACAGTATTGCTGCACTTGCAGTTGAGTTTATGAGTAAGGGAAAGTCTGTGCTAATTTCTTCTAAGACAAATCAGGCCGTTGATGTGATTGCCGACAAGATTGAAAAGGACCTGAATGTGACTGGGGTGACGACCAGGGCAGGAAAGAGGAATTACCAAAAGGAGCTGAAGTCCAGATTGGAAAATCGCTTGTCGAGCATTAGGGCAAGAAAGATTAAGAGCACAAATGAGGATGAGCTTTTGGTGATAGAAAGAGAATTAAGAATGAGATCTCACTCGCTTAGTACTCTGGAGGATGATTTTATTGCGCAATCTGATAAGGAATTGGATTGGGCTTCTTATTTGGCTGAGAAAGGGCAGAGGAAAGGCTTATTTGTTTCTATTGGTAAAAAGTATATCAATTGGAGAAACGGTTTACAGGATCCTCACTGGAAAGTAGTTTCAAATTTATTCGAACACCTTGAAGCAAAAATCAGGCTAATCAAGGATCATGTGTCATTGGGATTTGAGGATCAGATTAAGAGGTCTATTATTCTAAATAGGTCCGTCTTTAGGAAGTTTCTGAGTGCTATAAGTAGTAGGTATAGTTCGAAACAGCAGCAATTGTTCAGGGAAGTCGACTATTCAGTTTTATTTGGAACGCTTCCTATTTGGCTTGTAAACATGTCTGAAATTCACGATTTCCTTCCGATGGTGAATGAGCAGTTTGATCTTGCTATAATTGATGAAGCTAGTCAATGTGATATAGCGAGTAGTCTCCCTATTTTTTTCAGAGCCAAAAGGGTAGTAGTTGTGGGTGACCCGAAACAATTACGTCATTTGTCATTCCTATCAGAATCTGTACAACAGACATTGAGAAACAGACATAACTTACATGAAGACGACATGATGTTTGATTATCGAAATCTAAGCATATTAGATTTGGTGAATAATCGAATTAAGAATCAAAATCAGGTGATTTTTCTTAATGAGCACTTCAGAAGCAATCCTGACCTGATACAATTTAGTAATTCGGAATTTTATGAGGACGCACTTAGGTTGATGACTTCAATTCCAACTAGAAAGAATGTGAAAAGCCTTGAGTTAATCGATTTGGATGGTAAAAGAACATCAAAAGGAGTGAATCAAGTGGAGGCAAACCGGATAATGGCAATGATTCATCATCTGGTTAATAGTCAGCGCAAATTTAATTCAGAGATTGTTCAGAGTATTGGAATTATTTCGCCTTTTCGAGATCAGGTAGACTACATAAATTCCGCCTTGATGAGAGCTTTTGATATAGCAATCATTGAACGGCACGATATGCTTTGCAGCACACCTTATGGATTTCAAGGGGAAGAAAGAGACATTATGTTTCTTACCTTAACGTTAGATGATGATGCACATAGTACCGCCATTTATCACATGAACAAAGCAGATGTCTTTAATGTGGCGATCACAAGAGCACGGTCAAAGCAGTATATTCTAAAATCCTTCAAGGAAATTAATCGATATGGTTTTTATGTAAGTAGATATCTGTCTGCTATCATTAATGAAACTTCAAATGAAGTGGCAACAGAGGAAATTCATGATGAATTTCTTGTACAGGTTCAATCCAGATTAGATGAACGTCAAATTAAATACTGGCCAGGTTACAAAATAGCCGGAATGATGGTAGATATCGTCCTTGAGGTAGATGATAAGTTTTTTGGGGTTAACCTCATTGGATATCCAGGGGAATTCGAAGCTGTGCTGAGTGTTGATGAATTAAAAATCTTAAAACGTGCAGGTTTACCAACATTTCCAATGCCGTATTCATATTGGTTTTTTGATCAACAAGCGTGTTTTACGGAGCTATTGCAGTTCATTCAATATGATAAATAAAAAATATTCAAATATTTTTAGGGGGGATAAAATCGGCAGCTGTCTACCGGTCAACCAATTCACTAAATCTAACATCATTGAAAGAAGAAGCTTCTGATCAGGAATTATTTGCTGAGATTAAAAATGGAGATCACGGCGCTTTTAGAGCATTGTTTAAACGATACTTTAATAGGGTTTGTGCTTTTGTAATGTCCATTGTAAGGTCTCAGGATTTGGCTGTAGATATTGTTCAGCAGGTATTTGTAAAGCTTTGGGAAAAGCGCGAAAACCTGTTTATTGTGAAGTCGGTAAGTTCTTATTTGCTTACTTCTGCAAAGAATGAGAGCTACAATCAAATCAAAGCAAGCAATACCAGGATGCGGTATGAAACGGACTATATAGACGAGTCCTTTCAGGCCTATGAATATTTTAATAATCAGGAGTCTTTAGATTTTGGGCGTCTTGTGAATGACGCCATTCAGCAATTACCCAACAAGTGCCAGCAAATTTATAGGCTGGCCAAGGAGGATGGACTGACTTATTCTGAAATAGCCGGATTTTTGGAAGTTTCGGAGAAGACAGTCGAGAATCAAATGGGGATTGCATTAAAGAAGTTAAGAGAAATATTAAAGCCACAGCTATCAGATTTTATGATGGCGTAAAGACAGAAGGATGGAAAGTATTCCGTATGAATTGATTGGGAAGTATTTAGTTGGAGAATGCTCTGAAAAGGAGAAGAAAGTTATCACAGATTGGAGAAATGAATCTCAGGAGAATGAGAGAGAGTTTCAATTGTTTTTAGCTACCTGGCACACCAATAAAAAGCAAGCCGAAGAGCTTGATCGTAAGGGTGATGAAATTCTGAATGAAATTTTAGGTGATAGTGACAATCAAGTGAGGTTCCCCTGGTATTATCGTTTAGCTGCTGTTTTGGCGCTATTCTTATTTATAGGGTTGTTATATACTACTTTTTTTGCACCAAAAGAAGAGATCTTGATTTCTTTCAAAGCTGAAAAACCGGGAGTACTGCATGAGTTGAAAGATGGAACCAAAGTGTGGTTGAGTATGAATAGTGAGATTAGCTATGCTGAAGACTTTGGAGAGAACCGTACATTGCAATTAGTTGGAGATGCTTATTTTCAGGTGATGCGAGATCCAGATCACCCATTTGTAATTGAAGCACTGGGTACTCAAACCAAGGTGCTGGGCACAGCTTTTAATTTGACTGCTGAAAAGAATCAGGAGAATGTTATAATTCTAGTGGATGAAGGCAAGGTGTCTTTTAGTAAAGGTGCTAGTTCTGAGATTTTGGTTAAGGGGCAGAGTGCAAGTGTTGAGCAGTCAAGTGATCAGATTGCAGTAGCTACAGTTGAAAATTCAAATCATCTATTCTGGCAAACGGGGGTTTTAGAGTTCAATGATGTTAAGTTTTCTGAGGTTGTCAAAGATCTTATCAAGTATTATGGGAAGTCAATTGAATTAGAAAACGTTTCAGAGGAACTCAGATACTCGGGTAGATTCGAGAGCAAGAATATTCAGGAAATCCTTGATATCATTTCTTTAACGGTTAATTTGAAAGTTGAATTTGTCAACGATAAGTACATAATCAGTACATCATAACATTTTTTGAAGGTCCTCCTAACTACCATATCGCTAATCCTATTAAAGTCACTGGCATTTTGTCAGACTGATACTACTTTGATAGAATTTGATAATGCTAGTTTGCCGGAAGTTATTAGTCAATTACACGATACTTACAACATTAACTTTTCATATTCCAGTAACATGCTTGAGGCACAAAATGTAATTGTTTCAGGTAAATTCAAAGGTAAAACTCCACCAGAAATACTTTCTGTAATTCTAAGGAATACATCAATTGAATTCTTTTACAAAGATGATATCATTATTCTCAGGCTAAAACAGCTGGAAACTCCTTCAATTATCACTGGTGTAATCAGGGATGCTAATTCTGGTTTAGGAGTACCCTACGCAACTGTTGAAGTAAAGGGAAAGCTGGTAGGAGCAATTTGCGATTATCGTGGAGTTTACCTTCTAGAGGTGCCAATTGAGTTTAAAAATGATACTATCCAGGTATCGTCAATGGGTTACGAGAAATTTGTATTCACCAGTTCGTCACAAAACCCAGATACTATCGATTTGAAACCAAAACAGTATTTACTTCCTACTCTGGAGGTAGAATCAAAAGGATATAAGAGTCAGGTTCTGGGTTTGGATGCTAAAAAAGCCAAGGGGGAGCTGTATATGGACACTCACGGTCAGCAAACTGCGCTTTTTATTGAGACAGATTCTCAGGTTGGTAAAATTGAGAAAATCCGATACTACCTATCAGAAAAAGGTAACACCAATGCTCCTTTCAGAGTGAGAATATATGATGTAGATACTACCACAAATGGTCCTGGTAAAGATATTTTGAAGCAGTTTCTTGTGGTGCAACCGGATGTTACCAGGGGATGGTATGAAATCAATGTTTGGGAATATGATTTGGATATACCTGAGGGTGGATTTTTTGTTGCTATGGAAGGTGTTTATCCAAATGATTATGAGGCATTCATTCAAATGAATCCACCAAAACGCTCCAATAAAATTATGAAGAGAAGACAGGCCGCAATGCAACAAATATTGTCCTATGGTCAAAAATTGGGATATAAGAAGTCAAAAAAATATAGGACCTGGCACTATTCATTATCAAGGACCTGGTTTCAGTTGGATCAGCCCTTTGATGTTTTAATTTCAGTAGATGTATTAGTTGAATAATTGAATAAAATATTAACATATCGCCCTTTACAATTTCTTGTGCTGCTATTGCTAATTACCAGTCAGCAGCTGTTTGCTCAATGTGATGAGTCCATAAGGGAACAGGCATTGAAAGAGGCTGGTATTGACGCTTTTTATCTCAGCGACTTCAAGGTTAAACTAAAAGCAGGTACCATGAAGTCACCAGTTAGGTTCCAAAAATTCCGAACTCAGCTTGACTCTGGTGTTACTTACCGACTTACAGTTACTAATAATCCTGAATTTGAAGGTCAGTTGATTATGCAACTAATGGATAGGAATAATGTGCTGGGAAGTACTTTCGATGTAGAGTCCAAAGTTGATAATCAAAGATTTGAATTTACTCCGGAGGTAACAAAAACCTACACATTGCTATCCTCTTTTAAAGAAGGTAAAAAGGGATGTGCTTTGGGTGTCTTGTCGATGGTAGTGCAAGACTCAGTTGCGATTCTAGATCACAGAGTGACAAATGATTCAATAACAGAGGTTTTGTATATGAATATTGAGAACCCGGTAACTATAGCAATGGCTGCTGTGGATAATGGATATATGAATGTTGATATCAATAATGGAGAAATCATAGAAAGAGAAGGGCAGTTTCTTGCTGTTCCAAATGAGAAAGGTAGCGCAAAAATCATATCAAGTACTTTCGATAATGACAGTATCATGCAGGAGTCGGATACAACAGAATTTATGGTAATCGAGTTACCTTCTCCAATTCCTAAATTGGGAGGATTCGCTGGAGGCTTCATTTCCAAAAGCCGGTTGAATCAACTTCAGAGAGTTGAATTTGATTGGTATGTTTCGATGAGCAAGGATGAAGTCGAAATACTAGATCTTATTGTATCAGGGGATCAATTTGGCGTTTCTAATTATCGTACTAAGAGTTTGATTATCAGTCCAGCGCAAAGAAGGTTCCTAAATGGGCTGAATCAAAATGACTTATTCTTCATTCAACTCAGAGTCAAACTGCCAGATGGTTCAATAAGGCTTACTGATCCTGTACGATTTACAATCTATTAGCCTTTATTGGTTCAAGCAAATAATCGAGACCATTGATTTTGATCTCATACATGGTGGATAAGAGCATTCCCAATTTTCCAGGCGGAAAACCTTGCCCATGAAACCATTCCAGGTAGTAGGAGGGAAGGTCGCATATTACTCTGTCTTTGTACTTTCCGAAAGGCATTTTGAACTTTGTTAGCTCAATTAAGATTTTTGGATCCATTAATTATTATGGCCGTTGGTTAGAAAACGCTTAAAGGCGTTATAAATGGTTTGTTGGTTATATGGTTTTGAAACGAAATGTGACATCCCAACTTGTAAACATGCGTCAATGTCTTCTTTTAATGCATTAGCAGTAGTAGCAATTATTACCGGAGGAGTGCGATGGTCCTCCCTGTATTTATCCAAAATAAGTTCTGTAGCTCCAAGACCATCAAGTTCTGGCATTTTCATATCCATCAAAATAAAATCCGGACTTCCTATGACAGCTTTTTCATAAGCTTCCATTCCATCAATTGCCGTTTCTACTTCCGCAATCCCCAAATTCAATAATGTTTTAGTGGCTACCAATCTATTTATTTCGTAATCCTCCGCAATCAATACTTTTAGTTTATGCGGGCTTAGGTCTATGTCTTCAACATTTGCCTGTTCCAATTCCTGATTCTCAGCAATCTTAAACGGGGCAATAAAACTGAAAACGGAACCAACTCCAAATTCGCTACTTACCCTCACTTCACCTTGCATTGCCTCAACGATGTTTTTGGTAATAACAAGTCCAAGTCCAGTACCGTCTTTGCGGTTGTGTTCAGGGGTGTCAATTTTAGAAAACTTGTTAAAAAGCTTCTTTAACTGATCTTTGGGAATCCCAATTCCGGTATCTCTCACCGAAACATTAATCAATAATTCTTTTTCCCGCTCTTCCAAAAGTTCAGTTGATACTTTGATCATACCGCGTTCAGTGAACTTGAGCGCATTGTTAACCAGATTAATGATGACTTGCTTCAACCTTAAGACATCACCAGTAAGTACAACATCAATCTTATCGTCAAAATCAAAAACGAGTTCAACATTCTTGTCCTCCCTTTTAATTCTGTCCACGAAAATGCTTTTAATATTTTTTATTTCATAAGACAGATCAAAATCTACTTCGTGCAACACAAGTTTATTGTCTTCAATTTGAGTGAGGTCAAGCACATCGCTGACCAGATTATGAAGCATTTCACTACTTACGATGAGATTTCTCACTAGTTGAGATTGTTCCTCATTCAATTCAGTTTGATTGAGAAGCTCCGATATACCAAGGATGCCATTTAGTGGAGTTCTCATTTCATGACTAATAGTAGCAAGGAATTGAGATTTAGCATGATCTGCTGATTCAGCTTTGGTTTTCTCTTTCTCCAGATTTTGAAATAAGTCTTCAATCTTATTTCGATCAAGATCATTAGCTCTTTTGAAAAGGAATATGCAAAGTGACACAATAATCAACATGGCAACATTGGCAATTCCAATATCCATTATTCGCTGTTTGGTATCCACATATGGTGCTGCAAGATCTGGATTTATATATTCTAAAGCTGTAGCAGCAATGGCAATACTCACCATTACTACACTATAAGTCAGAAAAGCGCGGGGTTTAAGGATTAACAAGCCGGAAATATAAATCAACACAAAAGAGTGCATAATGGCCCCATAAGAGCCCCCTGAAGGAAACCAAGCGAATGCTATGGCTATTGCACTAAAGAGATAAAAGATTCCAGTTACTACCCGGAAATTGATGTTGTTTCGAAATGCTAACCAAAGAGCCAGAAAGATCACTAACGCACTGGTGTAAATGATCATTATTGGAGTTTCATATCCTACAATGATTCCATACACAACCCAAAATGCCATGAGGATTACAGCAATTGAATTCACGATTTCGAATAATCGGTATTCAATAGGTTTACCTACTGTTTTGAGAAATTTAAAGTTCGTGGTTCCTGCCAATTGATCGTTTGTTACCAGACACCTTATTAATAGGTATCTTGTTGTAATTCTAGTAGTTACTGTGTGGTGTGTAGCTGGCTATCACTTATGAAATATAATCAATCATTAATTAAAAATCTAAGGATGGGTGGAGTTAATGAATTCTGAGTTTTGAATTCTGAGTTTTGAGTTTGAAGTTTTGAGTTGGGGTTTTGTTTTATTGGATGCTACCTCTTTTGTCCTGACTTTTACTGATGCAGCCATCTCCGTTAATTCTCACACCCAAAATGGAAAGAGGCTAAAGAAATTCAATAGCCTTTCTGACCGTGCCAACTCAAAACTCCAAACTAAAAAAAGGCCAACGGGATGCCGCTGACCTTTTAGGAACCAGTTTTGAAAATAACTGGGAATGTTCAATTAGGAATTAAATTTCTTTTACTATTAGTGATTATAGGAATAAATCTAGCAAGCACTTTGCAAGAGGAGGTGATCAATCAAGGTGAACGATCAATTTATTGTTGGTAAGTATCGAATTTTGGTGGTAAACGTCTCGTTTAGAATACAGTGATTTTTTCCAATAAATCCTTCTTGTAAACTTTACCAATTGGAAGGGCCTTCCCATTGATAAAAACAACACTGTGTTCAATTAGGTCAATTTTCGAGAGGTTGATTAGGTATGTTTTATGAATTCTGCAAAAATCGGTTCCACTTAATTGATCCTCAACACTTTTTAGAGTTTGCGTCACTACAAATTGCTTTTCTTGAGTATAGAAGATCGCGTAATTGTCGGAAGCTTCAACATAAAGAATTTCATCAGGAACAAGCGGAACCATTGCTCCATTATGCCGGATGAATATTTTTTGGGCATTATTCTCAGTACCCTTTGCTTTCGATTCTTTGTGCTTTTTCCAGGCTAACTGCAGTGTGACTTGTAAATCTGATTCTTTGAATGGCTTCACCAGATATCCTGATGGTCTAGTTTTATTGGCTTTCTCCACTGTTGATTTGTCGTACAATGAAGTAATAAAAACAAAAGGTAGATCATACTTTTCTTTTATCAACCCAGCAATGTCAATTCCTGTTTTTTCACCCTTAAGCATGATGTCTAATAAAACCATGTCTGGAGATTCTGATTCAAGTAGCTGGGTTGCTTCTTCAAAGGAGCTTGCAATTCCAGCAATATGATAACCGATATCCTCGAGTATCATTGAAAGGTCATCCGCGATTATTGCTTCATCCTCAACTATTAGCAATGATAGGCTCATGGTTTCTAAAAGTTACTGAAATTGTTGTACCATCTTTTTGTAAGGTCTCTACTGTCGCCTTTAATCCTCTCGAAAGCGTTTGAATCAATCTGGTTCCGTAACCGGTTTCATTTGATAATGCACTGGATCCTACTCCATTATCAGAAACTTGAAGCTGGATGGAATCATCGTTCTTCTTGAGAGATACTTCAATTTTTCCTTCCATGGAATTCGGGAAAGCGTATTTTAAGGCATTTGAAACAAGCTCATTGACCATCAGTCCCAGATAGATTGTAGTATCCAAATCTAACTGAACAGGCTCAATATTAGTGTTAAGTTGTATTCTTTCTTCATCTATGTTGTAAGAGTTGAATAGCGTTTCGCTCAATTGGCCAAGATATTCAGGGATTTCGATTTTGGCTAAATCTTCATTCTGATAAAGCTTTTGATGAACTAGCGCCATGGATTGCACTCTATTTCTACCTTCCTGGATTGCTTTCTTAGATTCAGCATCTGGAAGAAACCGAGATTGTACATTTAGTAGGCTACTTACAATCTGTAAATTATTCTTTACACGATGGTGTATCTCTTTTAACAATAATTCTCTTTCTGCAAGTGATTTTGAAATTGTATTATTCTTTTCGGACAATACTTTATTGACTCGCTGCTTTTGAATGAATAATACCAACACCAGTAAGGTAATCGATAAAATCCCAGCTGACATAGCGATATAGGTGTTTTTCTCAGATTCCTGAAGAGCATTTTCTTTTGATAGTAGCTCAATTTCTGAATCTTTTTTGTCGGATTCATATTTGGCTTCTAATTCACTGACTACTTCAATATTTTTTTCTGTTAGTACACTATCTTTCCATTGCATCGCATTTTCAAGATTTTGAAATGCCGATTGATAGTTGTTTTGAGTTTTTTCAGTCTGAGCCAGGAGACTAAAACTCTCCATCACCCCAACCTTGTAGTCCATCTCAGAAGCTTTTTTATTCATCTTAAGGAACTCCTGTTTTGCATCCTCCAACCGATTGAATTGCAAGAGTAGTTTGCCTTTTTCTTTGAGACTCAAAACAATAGCCCTTTGATCTCCCTGCTCTTCCAGTAGCTGAATTCCTTTATCAACATAAGTTAAAGCACTATCAACCTTTCCAAGTGACCTATAAACAATGGATATGTTTGTGTAGGTTCCTCCTTCGGATTGGACATTACCAGTAAGCTTACATAGTTGAGCTGCTATTTTTAGTTTTTCAAGTGAAGGATCAGTTCGTCCCGACATAAAATCGACACCAGCTTGATTGATAATCACACGGGTAAGCCAAACAGTGTCTTTCAGATTTGTGAAATCAATATAGGCCTGATCCAGATATTCTGATGCTTTCTGGAGCTTCCCAAGTGTCATATAAAATGAACCAAGATTATTCCTGTTGGATGCAGCCTCTTTTGTAAAACCTTTTTCCTCAGAAAGTTTCAAGGCTTTAAGATGCCACGACAAGGAACTATCATATTCTGATTTGAAATAGAATGCATTACCCTTTCCTGTGTAAGCTTTGATATGAAGCAGTGAATCAGGGTGTGTCTGATTAATTATTTGATCGTAAATAATAAGAGCTGAATCAGGGTTTGAATTTGCTAGCTTATGAGCATATTCAAGTGTTTTGGTCAGAGAATCCTGCGCATGTGATTCTGAGACAAAAAACAATAGTAAGACCGCCAGCAATGGTTTCATGCTGTTAATATAACGACCTTGCTCAAAAGATCATAAAGCCCAAATGTAAATTATGAAGGTATTAGTAATTAGCACTAATATCATCCACGTGCAGGTGATGCACATGATCTCTGATATGGTCTACTAATTTAGTAATGTGATGGATATAGCGATAAGCAGCATTCTGAACATTCAATATCTGTCCACTGTAACTTTCATCACCAATATTTCCTAGTGTGTTTTTCTTGTTATGCTCAATTTCCCGACTGTCCTTGCACTCTGCATTTAAGTGGTGGATGAACTTGGCTGCACTAAACTCTTTCTCGAATTGCTTGATCTGTTCAAGAGTCTTTTTGATTTCGTGGTTGTTTTCGTAATATGATAATTGTACCAGTCTTCTGTAGATCAAAGTATCATAATGGTGAATATCATTCAATACTGAAATTACCTCGATTCTAAAGCTATCTACTTTACAGTAAGCGTTTAGCCCAGAGTATTCTTCCAGCATTTCGGCAATGAGATCCCAACGGTAGCTAACATCATCAAATTTTTCAGTCAGGTTCTCCTCTTCATCTTGTGCATAAGAGAGAGATGGCAAACAAAGAATGGCCAAGAAACCGAAAAAAATGTAAACTGATTGTTTAAAATGCATAGCTAAATTGAGTGTCCGTATTAAATTGCTTTACAGTAATATAATACAAAAATCGCCCAAAACAGCCAGATTCAAAACAACTTCAAGGTAATATCGATGAAGTGATATTTTATCCCGATAAATGAACATTTCTGCTCTATGAAGTTGTTTCCCCAAACTCTGGAATTTTCTTCTAATAGTACAAAACAGGAATGTTAAGCATTTCGCTTGCTTTCTCGTTTTTTCAGGAGTTTTCTTTGATATCTGCCTTGCACGATATCAGTAACAACCAGGAAGAAGATCACAAAGTAGAATGTGGTTTTGCTTAGAGGTGTTACATGGCCACCAAATAGAACTAATTCTGCCAAATGTCCTCCTTCAGAAATCAACATCACTCCAACCAGCAGTAAGATGAAAAGACCCAAAACTTCGTATAGTCGGTTTTTATGAAGGAAAGTCGATACTGTACCTGATAACCAGATCATCATTACTCCGCTAATGACGATTGCTGTTGCCATTACCCAGAATACATCACTAAGCGCCATTGCACTAAGAATTGAATCAAACGAGAAAATGATATTCATAATCACGATCCATAAGATCACATTCCCGATAGAAGATTTTGATTTCCCATCAGTTTCTTCACTTTCTTCCAGATAAACCATATGCCAGATTTCTTTCACTGCAGTATACATGATGAAAACACCACCACCCAGTACAATAAGGCTATGAATTGTAAACTCGGCATCAATGAACCCTACATGAATAGGCAAGATTGAATTTTGGAAATAGGGAAGAAGGTTAACCAATAAGAACAGTAGTCCTAACCTGAGCACAATTGCAATTCCAATACCCCACATTCGAACCATTGGCTGTTTTTCAATTGGAGCCCTTTTTGATTCAATTGAAATATACAAAAGGTTATCAAATCCAAGGACTGCTTGGAGGAGGATTAGCATTACAAGGGTAAACAGGTTATCCAGCATAGTATTAGAATTTTAGAGGCTGTAAAAATAGAATTTTGAATTAAATTCTGAAATCATCAGAGACAAGATTCCGCCAATGATGTATCGATCTGTTTTACACCGGTAAATTAAAATGCTTGGAATATGAATAAAATCAGATTTGGATTAGGAGCTAATTCCCTCTTCTTCCATTCTAGCCTTATTCTTCTTGATTTGTCTTTTTACCAGGAATCTTTCAACAATGTTGTCGAATGGTTTAAGAAGTAGTGCGATTACACCTTTCATTGCAAGACCTGTCAGGCTATTTCCTGTTTGGCTTTCAATTATTGGTTCCAGGAATGCTTCAGAAACGATAAATAAGAAAATCGCCAAAACTAATGTGATACCAAGGGCTTTTCTACTTGATCGTGCTTTTGCTAGCTCCTCGTAGTTTCTCTTGATCTCCTCATTCTGACGTTGTAATTGATTATTCTGTTCCTTAATCTTATCTTCCTGAGTTTTCTTGGCAGTAATGTCTCTAGTCACAAATAAGAATCCCGCAAACTCACCCTGACCATTAAGTCTGATCTTAGCAGTTTGTCCAACCCATTTGGTTTCACCGGACTTTGTAGTGATAGGAAACTCGTAATATGAATGATCGGATTTTTCTGTTTCCTGTGTTTGATAGAACTCTTCTATGCTTTTAGCAACCTCTGAGTCAATTAGATTTGTGAAGCTTTTGCTGTGTAGCTCTAATGACTTGTATCCAGTAAGCTCAAACACCTGAGCATTCGTGTACTTAATTTGCCCGGCGGCATTAGTTTCAATTATAACGTCATTGATATTTTCAACTAATTGCTTAAAAAGAGCTTTCTGATTCTCCAGAGCAATACTAAGCTGGAACTTCTTAATTGCCCTCTGAAGTGTCCTGTGAAGAATTTCAATGAAGTTCTTCTCATACTCCTTTAGTACGAAATCGTATATTTCATCATTCTTCATTAGTTCCACTACAAGATCAATGTCTTTCGTAGCAGTCATGATAATGATTGGAACATCCGGCTCGTAATAGATGAGATCGCTACCGGTACCATCTGGGAGGTTGTAATCCGAAACAATCGCGTTTACCTCATTCTTCTCCAAAAATGTTGAAGCAGAAGCTATGGAATCCTTGAAGATAGGATTATAAATGTGCTCATAAGTTTGGAATAACTTCTTAAGCAATAAGGTCTGGATAGGATCATCCTCAATGATCAGGATGTCGTATACCTTAAAATTCCTTTTCTTCTCGGTAGATTGCGGTGTGTCAGTTTTTACTTCCAAGATTTTTTATAATGCTGGTTACATGTTTAATAGTCAAAACAAATTAAATCATCTTTTGCCTGAGTTCGTCCTTTATTTAGATGAATAGCTGATTTCATTCGATGGGCTATCTAAATATAACGTTTTCTGCCGGAAAATGCAGTCTATTTATTCAAAAATAGAGTTTAGAGATAGTTTAATAACTGGATTTTAATAACTTCCCGTACCAAATTCAGCAATAAGATATGAGCAAATTATTATCTGTATTCAATAGGATTGATGAAATCAATTCTGAAGATCCTAATCAGATTAGAGTAGGAGATAAGCAGGTGGCGAAGGAATTAATCTATGGACAAAGAATGACAGAAATGCTCAATTTCTACAATGAAGAATCATCGGAGGAATTACAAATTGCGGCCAGAGGTCAACACATTAAGCGGTGGGTGATCAGCAGAGATGAGTTCCCTATGGATAGAAAGGGATATCTTAAATGGCGGACACAATTGAAATTAAAACATGCTGAGATCCTTTCTGAAATCATGCAGGGCGAAGGTTACGGAGCAGATGAGATTGAAAGAGTAGCAACACTTGTCACAAAGAAAAAGCTGAAAACTGACGATGAGAGCAAGGAGTTGGAGGATGTTGTTTGTCTGGTTTTCCTGAAATACTATTTCGGTGAATTTATCCCTAAGCACAATGAGGAGAAAGTCATTGATATCGTTAGAAAGACCTGGGGTAAGATGACAGCAAAAGGGCATGAGTTGGCGCTGCAATTACCATTAACTAAAGAAGAAACCAGCATAGTACAAAAAGCACTGAACTAATTACCACACAAATTATTGACCAATGACATTTACCGAGACAATTATTATTTCGTCAATCCCAGCTATTCTAAGTACTACTCTTGCTTATATGAAGTTGAAGCAGGATCTTAATGCGCATAAAACTAACATTATGGCTGAGAAAGCTGCAAAGCGGTTATTGAAGCATAAAGGTTATACTGATCGCAGTTTTGAGGCGATTAAGAAGACTCTTGGAGGTTGGGATGATGAGGAAAATGAACTTCGAAAAATCCTTGTTAGAGCAGGAGCTGTCAGAACTTATAAGGATGATGAGGAGTGGTGGTACCTGCTATCCAGAACCGATGAGAGAATAGCAAAATTCAGAGGAAAGAAAAAATAAACTAGATTTGCAGAAGCTACAGGAAATGGAATGATTCAAATTGTTGGAATCATACTAGAGAAATATGGGCCAATCCGATGCTTTAGAAAATCACCAAAAAGAGCACCCAGACAGAGATGGAACGGTTTTAAGAACCATTTCATTCAATGACATATGCTATCTCGCAACACAAAGCTGCGGAGTGTCCGCTGCTGTAATCATAAGTTTTGATGGGAATAATCAGAAAATTCATTCTTCCTTTGGTATAGACCGACATAAAGAATGTGTCTGGAACAGAGAGGTGATTTCAAACAATCGAGGTTCTAAAAGTGAGCACCTGGAAATTCTTGGACATCCTTTTTCTTGTGGGGAAAGCGTCTTTTCTTATATGGCAGGGTATAAGATATTTGATGCAGATAACAATGTAGTAGGATTGCTATGTGTGATCGATGATGTTATTTCTAAGCTAAACTCTGCTCAAAGTAAGTCCCTCCAAATATTGACTAATCAAGTTTCATCAGCTCTAATCAATGCCAAACTAAAGATCTATAAAAACCTTATAGAGCATGTTGTTGATATCATCTATGAGATGGATGGAAAGGGCAATTACATCACCGTGAATAGCAGACTTAGAGCGTTTTCAGGGTATTCTACCAATGAGCTCTTACAAATGAATTACAGGCAAATAGTTCATGAAGATGATATTGAATCTGTAAAAGCTTATCACAGAAAAATCAGAGACGAGGAAAGAACTACCGGTTATCAGGAGTTTCGGATAAAATCTCGTAAAGGTGATGTTATATGGATTGGCCAGAATGTAACTTTTCACTATCAAAATGGAGAACTGGATAGAGTGAGTGCGGTAGCTCGGGATATATCAGATATAGTGGAATTACGGGATTCTCTATTGAAAAGTGAAGAGCTTTACCGACTGGTAACAGAGAACTCCAGAGATCTTACATGTCTCACGGAATTGGATGGAACATTCATTTATGTTTCTCCTTACAGTAAAGAACTCTTAGGATACGAGCCTGAAGAGCTCGTTGGAAAGAATGGATACTCATATTTTCATCCAGATGATCTGCAAAGAATAAAAGAGGAATCCAGATTTGAAAATTCGTTCTTAAGCTCTGCGCAATATCGTTTTAGAAGAAAAGATGATACTTACATTTGGGTAGAAACGGTAAATAAGAAAGTAATTGAGGACGGTATAGAAGTGTCTTTTCAGTCTAATACAAGAGATATTTCGGGGAGAAAAGAAATTCAGGAACAACTTGAGAGAAACAGTGCTATTCTGAGTAGTATGATGGAAAACACAAGGGATTTCATCTTCGCTCTTGATAAATCTCGAAAGTTTATATACTTCAATTCTGCTTATAGGGATATGTACGAAAGGAGAACGGGTAATGCTCCGCAAGTAGGAGGAGAATATGAGTTTATCCCAAACAAGGCAGAATACTATAAGGAAGTTTTTGACAAAGTTATTGAAGGAGAAAGGGTGCAATTGGATCTGGAGTTTGAAGACAAGAGCGGAGACTTGACTCATTTTGAAGGCTATTTCAATCCCATCACAGACAAAAGTGGCAGACCAATAGGAGCCGCGGCATTTTTACGAGATGTTACTGATCAAAAGAATGGATAACATCCAATTTCCATCACTAATCAGTATATCTTAGCTTCATCGAAACATTTCAGGAAATAGATAAGGATAACAGGGTATTTAATGAAGCTCTGAACACCGTTGTGGATAGGGGACAATCCATTTACCTGACCGGTAAAGCGGGTACCGGGAAAACTACTTTTTTAAAGCACCTTAAGATATCGGTTGATAAAACAATGGTAGTGTTAGCACCTACTGGAGTTGCTGCAATCAATGCTGGAGGTCAAACCATTCACTCTTTCTTTAAAATTGGATTTGGACCATTACTTCCGAACGATAAGGAGTATGATGTTGATAATATCAGGAAGCATTTCAAATACAATAAAAAGAAGATTGAGCTCCTTAACAGTCTGGAATTATTAATCATTGATGAAGTCTCAATGGTTCGTGCAGATTTACTGGATATGGTAAGTAAGATTTTGATGACTTATCGAAATAGTTATGAGCCATTTGGGGGCGTTCAGACATTGTTAATCGGAGATGTCTTTCAGTTGCCACCAGTTGTGAATAGAGAGGAGTGGGGACTCTTATCTTCGTTTTACAGAAGCCCATTTTTCTTCAGTTCCGAGGCTTTTAAAAAGACCGGGTTTCACTACTATGAGCTGGAAAAGGTTTACCGACAAAGTGATCCTCAGTTTATTGATCTACTCAACAATATCAGAGTAAATGAACTTTCTGAATATGATTTGGAACATCTCAATAGTTCGGCAGACAAGATTGTAGAAGATGACCAGCAATATGTGATCCTTGCCACTCACAACAATTCTGTAAATACAATAAACAGCGTTAAGCTTGACCAACTAGAGACTGATCCATTTTTCTACAAGGCGCAGATAAGTGGAGACTTTGCAGATTCCGCGGCACCTACTGAGAAAATCCTTGAATTGAAAGAAGGTTCTCAGGTCATGTTTGTTAGGAATGATGGTGGAGATGAGAGACGATACTTTAATGGTACTATTGGCACAGTAACAGAGTTGTCAAAGAACAAGATTGTAGTGAAGACCAAAATTCACGAAGTGATTCATGTTGATAGAGAGGAGTGGGAGAATATCAAATATGAGTGGGACGATAAAGACCAAAAGATCAAAAAGAAAGTGATTGGAACCTGGAAACAATTTCCTTTGAGATTGGCCTGGGCTATTACTGTACATAAAAGCCAGGGACTCACATTCGATTATGTAATTGCGGATCTCGAAAAGTCATTCTCAGAGGGGCAGGTCTATGTAGCATTATCGAGATGCACATCTTTTGAGGGGCTTGTTTTGTCATCTCCAATTCCGGCAAAAGCCATAAAAATAAACCCATATGTAGTCCAATTTACCGAATGGATGAAGCGGAAAATGAATTATTGATTAATTTACTAGACGAACTATAACTATACTCTCGTGAGATCAATTATTCTAATCATCGTCTTTTGCGGACTAACAATTGCTGCAAAATCACAATCTTCTTTTGATAAAATGACTAATCAGAAGATGAATAAAATTCTGCTTAGAGAAACATCAGATGTGAAAGGAGGGTCTGGAAATTGGCAGGTTACTTATAAAGAAATGCCTCTTTTTATAATCACAGATAGTGTTCACAACAGGATGCGAATCATAACTCCTGTGGCAGAAAAGAAAGACCTCAAACAACAGGACTTGGAGCTACTGCTGGAAGCGAATTTTGATAGAGCACTTGATGCTAAGTATTCATTATTTCAGGATGTTCTTTGGTCCACTTATACTCATCCTCTCGGCGAACTTACAGTTGAACAATTTAAAGATGCTATCAGGCAAGTGGCACGACTATCCCAAACTTATGGGACTTCATACACAAGTACTGATATGGTGTTTGGAGGAGATAATTAGTTACTGCTCAAATGATTTTTGAAGGGTAATTGCTGCAGCACATCAAATGATGCAAGGGTCTGGATATAAAGCTTATACAGCTCCAATTCATACTTCAGGAGTTTTGCATCCAATTTTGTCTTTGTGCTTCTAATCTTCAAAACTTTTAATGGATTCTGGTCCTTTTGTTTCAGGTATGCATCCAGTGTTTCCTGTGAAAGTAAAGTGCTGATCTCATTCTTGAATTTTTGGTAACGATCATAGGTACTATTGAAATTCATTACCAAATTCTGTTTTTCTGCATTTAGCTTTTGTTTATCCATCTCCAGCTCGCTTTGTTCTTCTATTAGCTCCAAATTCCTTTCAGCTACATCTGCTTTATTAGGGTTGAATATCGGAACGGTTATCCCCAGACTTACTCCAAAAAAATTCCCATTATTTCTCCATGGATTATAGTCGGTTTGAATAAACCCAAGATTGTCGATGGATTTCTCTATTGCTATTTCGTTCTTGACGAGCTCAATTTTCCTTTGTTGCAACTCCAGTTCTACTGAATAATCAGCGGAATTGCTCAATTGGTCTATCGTATATTTCATGGAATCAGGAGTAATTAAATCATTGTATGTCCATGAAATAGCCAATTCTGTATTTAATGTGCTTCTTATTTTATTGGTTGTAATCAACCATTGAGATTGAGATTCTTCCAGTTTCAATAGTTGCTCGAGGGATTCTATCTTAACATCAACTAATCTATCCGTATTGAAATTTCTATCGGAAGTAATGGTAATTAATACTTCGTGTTCTTGCTTGAGATATGCAAGCAGCGCTGAATCCAGCACAACTTCTTTTTTCTGAAAACAGTAATCTATAATATCTTCATATCTCTTGACTAGCTCTTCTTTGTATGCAATAGTTGCTTCTAGATCCAGAATCGATTTTTGGGATTCAAAAAGTGTATTGTTTCTTTTAACTAACCAGGGATTACTTGGATGAATTCTTAGAGCATATTCTTGCTGCTCTTCAGCCAACTGGTCATTCTCAGTCCTAAACTGGACTCTTCTTAATGGAGCAAGTTTGTAAGGTTTATCATTTAAATAGTTTAGCTGTTCCTGGTAGTTTAAAACACCAAGCTCTTCCGTCGCTCCCAATAAATATTCGTCTGTACTTATTTGCGCATAGCAATAAGTACTCAATAGAATTGATATGATCAAACCTGGGATTTTCATACTATTCTATCACGACTTTTTCACCCACAGTAAACTGGTTGCTTTCTTCCAGTTGAACGAACACTTCCTGACCATACGCTTTTACAGCAGTAGACTTTTGTAAGATATCTGGCAACTCTGTTACTGCTCCTAATCCAATTATGGTTCCTTTACATTGAATGCTTCTTTTATCATACAGAGCAACACTGACTTTTGAACCAATTTCAGATGATCCATTTTTGTTTGTACTTAAATAGCCTACCACAGATGTAGGATTCGCTGGATTAATAGAAACAAGATTAGCAAAAGCAGGTACTAGTTCAGACGGCTTGATATAGACGTTTGCTATAACACCATCAAAAACAGCATATTTATTCAGTTTCTTCTGTTCATCTAAAAGTAATTGCAGTTCTTTTTCAAGCAGCTCCAACTTTGTGTTTAGTGTTTGGATCGCAGCATCATGATCATTTGAAAGGTCATTGATTTTGAGGTTAGATGACTTTATCTCCAAATTTTTTCTAGCCTCCAGTGATCTTATTTTAACCAAAAACTCTGTGGAATCAAGTTTCTCTCCCAGTGAATTGAGTAGCTTCGATTTATTGGCTAAATCAATCTGTAGTTCAGCTATATCGTCGTTGATTTCTTTAACCTTTAGTTGTTTCTGAGTTTTTAGGTAATCTAACTTGTTCTGAACTAAAGCTGATTTGCTATCTCTGTCAGAAACGGCTGCACTTACTCTATTTTGTAGCTTGTTGATTTCAATCAGGGCTTCATCATTAGTAAGTTCCACTAGTAAATCTCCCTTCTTTATGGATTGTCCAGGAACTACATGAACCGATTTTACAGTGGCTGATTTGTCACTTGTGACCTTATATTCCTTCGCATAAGTGACTCCAAGATACTTTTTTCCACCACTGAAGAAATAGCCATTGAATATCAACAACCCTACAAAAAGTAGTCCAGTACCAATGTAATATGATGCGTATTTACTCATTTCAGCACTAGTTAAGATCGTTATCCATTGAAATTCTTAATTGAATAACAGGAGTGTTATCCTGAAGTCTTTGGAAAAGGTCATCCTTGCTTTTTCCTTTACCCAGTGTAAACTGGTACTGATACTTCACAATCCCTCTGTCTTCTCTGGAATCAGCAGTCATATTTACATTATGGAGTTCCGAGCAATACTCTTTTGCGATGTTCAGTACACCAGGTAACTCTGAAGAATTCAAAAGTGTAAAGTTGATCTTGCCTCTTTGTCCGTTCATTTGAAACCCTGAGAAATGCAGAAGGAACGAAACAATACAGAAAACAACAGTTCCGGCAAATGCTATAGTATATCCATAAACCCCAATTGCTAAACCAACGCTCAATGCAGCAAATAGAAACAATACATTTCTTGGATCTTCAATTCTGGTACGGAACCTAATAATGGCCATAGCTCCAAATACACCCAGTCCGCGGGCCAGACTATCACCAACGGCCATCATCACCATCGAAGTAACAATTGCCCCAAGTACCAGAGCCTGAAAGAAGTTTGAAGGATATTGCTTTCCCTTGAAAGTTAATTTATGAGTAATCGCAATCAAGGAAGCTAAAACAAATGCCCATATCATGGCATAGATCACATTGATCAATGTTGGGAATTCGCTTACAGGTTGGTCAGGGAATAATTCAAACATAAATCTTAATTATTACTTGCACCTTGAGTAGGAGTGGTGAAAGAAGTCCAGGTATCTGCTCCATCAGAGATTCTTCCTTGAGATACATCTGTAGTCTGGACACTAAAACTATGAGAATCGATGGTACGCCCATCAATATAATTTAAGCTGATATCCTCCCCATCTGCACTAAGTCCAAATCCTAAATGCAATGGCCCCTGATCTTCATCATTGTCAGCCCATAATACAATGAAGCCACCAGCAGGAATTGTTGTCAATCCAGGTTGATCGTCGGGTATCTGGAAGTTGAATGGATCATTGGTATTATCGGTTATGTAGAAGCCACCAATATCAATCGCTTCTGAACTAGCATTGTAGATTTCTATCCAGTCATCAAACTCAGTTTCTTCACCATCCGTATCTGGACAGCAGGTAGAGTTTGAAGCCATAAACTCGTTGATATAAAGTTCTGGTAATTCATCAGTAGTCACTATATAATTGTAGAATTCATCACTGTCAGAAGGGCTTCTGGTTTCAAAGTTTTCATTGTCAGTAACTCTGATAAAGTAATTGACTTCTCCTGCTCCATTTAATGCTGGAATCGAAGCTGAATACTCCTGAGTGCCAGAATTTGCCATGTCTATAGTTTGATTAGCACCAGCATCCACTGTGTAGATAATTTCTATATCGCTAATTGCGGAGGAAGAAAGGGTTACAGTTATAGTTACATCATCATTTGTAGTAACCACTTCAGGATCCTGACTTACACTATTTATCGCTACGTTTGGAGAGGTTCCATTTGATAAACCTTGTGTTGGATTGCTTGATATTTGAAAGTTTGCTTCACCATCTCCGAATCGGGCGTAAACTGCTCCTTCTGCTATTTCGGGGAACGTGACCTGATCAATTAATTCGCCGATATCAGATTCTAAAGTCACAGTTTCTCCTCCCGACGAAAGTCTGAAGTTCGTATTAACACCAGAACCTTGATCATCACATATGAAAACTAAATAACCAGAAGCAGGAATAGATATTCCACTTGGAATTTCATATTTATTATCAGCATCATCATAAATGAAAAAACCAGTTAAGTCAATCTCTGAACTTCCAGGATTGTAGATCTCTAACCAATCCGGTCCCCCGGTTGGGTGGATTTCATTGATGAATAAATCAATGTCTGAATCTACTGGAGGGGTATCATCATCTTTACCACAAGAAATTAAAAACACGAAAACGAACATACCTGCGACCAGCACAAGGTTTTTTACTGCACTCATTTTAAATACCATTATTTGTTACTTCATTTTCGGGACTTGAAGATAGTTTAATTTTAAGTTAACACTAAGGTAACTTTGAAATTACATTTCTATTGAGTCCGATTTTACAAAATTTTACAATTAAATCACCTGGCAGGGGTGACCATTGAATGAATTAGTTGCGGCACTTGTTATATTTGGCAGGAATGTAAAAAATGAAGAATAACATGGCTGCACGCATTACTATAATGCTTCTTGTCCTATTGCAGGTTGCCTCAACATTTGCACAAAATGTTAATCCTGCTGATAATGAGATATATAAGTCGGGAGAAGTTGCTACGATTAGAATTACCATGGAAGAAGCCGACAAACAGTTTCTATTGGCTGATGAAAATGTAGACAGCAATGTGTATTTACAATGTGACCTCCATTTCGTGAATTCTGAAGTAAATGAATTAGCTCAAAATGTCGGAATTCGACTAAGAGGCAATACTTCCAGATATCAACCAAAACGATCGTTCAAAATTGACTTCCGAGAGTTTGGAGGTCCCAAATTTCATGATCTTAAGAAATTCAATCTAAAAGCTGAGAACAATGATCCAAGTATGCTAAGGGAACATTTGGCACTGCAGGTTTTCAGGGAAGCTAATATTCCAGCTGCAAGATCTTCTCATGTTGAGTTATACATCAACGAGGAGTATATGGGACTTTATTTAAATGTGGAACAGATTGATGATGAATTTGTGGAATTGAGGTTTGGTGATGATACTGGTAACATCTACAAGTGTTATTGGGGAGCCACTTTGGAAGACAATGGAACCATCTGGAATGACTGGACATATGAATTGAAGACCAATGAGGAAGAAAACAATCGAACAGTGTTGGAGAATTTCGTTCGGGTCTTAAACAATTCAGGTTCTACTACTTTTCCTTTTGAGATGGAAAGAACCATTAATGTTGATGCGTTGATCAGGTATTTTGCTGTAGAGGCGCTGGTTGGACATTGGGATGGTTATAGTTATAACAAGAATAATTTCTACTTGTATGAAAATCCTGAAAATGGATTAATAGAGTTCATTCCATACGATGTTGATAATACGTTTGGTATTGATTGGGTTAACCGGGATTGGGCGGAAAGGGATGTGCTGGATTGGCCTAAACATGGTGATCCCAGACCATTAGTAACACGGATGTTGGAGAACGAGGCATTCTTTATTCAATATGTTAGGGAAATTAGAAATCTACTGGAGACAACTTTCAGTGATAGTTACTTTCAGCCTGTTTTGAATAGTTACCCTGCATTATTGAGGCCGTCAATGGAATCTGATGTTTACTATCCTTTGACATTTGGTTTTGATATGGAAGATTTTGATAATGCTTACACAGAGAATTTTGTTGCTAATCACTTGCCATATGGAATAGAGAATTTCATAGAAAGAAGAATAGAAATGACCGAAGATCAGATAGCTGGAATTATCATTACAGATTCAGATCAGGAATTGAATGAATTCTCTCTCTTTCCAAATCCATTAGTAAACAATAGGTTTTCAATAATTGGAGATGTGGAGCTTGTTGAAATAATAGACAGTAGGGGAGGGTCATTAGGATTTGAAGTCCAAGAACTGAGTTATGGTGAGTATTCTGTTATGTTCTCAACAAGTCCTCAGCCAGGACTATATATGGTTTTGTTCAATAATGGTGTAACCAGGAAGTTAATGGTGAAATAAAAAAGGCCAGCATTTGCTGACCTAATCTTCTAATCGTGAATATTTGCGTAGTATCTTGAAACGCCCTTTCGAAAAGTAGCGTGTTTTTGAAGTTCCTTCGGAGGAGCCATGTTGTCCATTGGGATATAATGTTTTTCAACAAAGATCCCTTCACACAAATCCTTTGAACCTGGTACATCTTCCCATAACTTATCCTTAAACGAATTATACCACTGCTTAAACTTTTCTTCACTGCTGAAGTATCTGGTTTCTAATACTTCCTCTTTCACTCCTTGTCTAGGTCCATATTGATCGCTGTAGATATAATGTTCCTTGAGAATCGCTTGTATCATCTCCTAATCTATTTTTGGGTATAAAAATTGTTGTTTCTGCCTGTCAATATAATAATTTAATCATTTTTCAGGAACTATTTCACTAACAATTGTTAGTCTAAAATGCCGGCAATGAATGATTTCTCCGAATAGACAGGGATAGAGCGTATTTCCCTACCCTGATTTATCGATAAATTATTCCCAATCAATAGTGATTTATTCCGGTTCGTCGAATGGCATGTGGAATTGAGCTGGAAAACCCGTTATTTAGTACTACACTAAACAGCTAGAAAAATGTCAGTTATCGAAAACATCATCAATATTATCGCTCACTCTATAGTATCAATTCCAAAAAGAGTAGTATTTGTGATTAAGATGAAATTGGGATTGGTTTAACCCAGTTCTTATTTCATACTTTCAATTTGCCGTTCCGTACCAGGAATAGCGCCTTGCTCAATCGATTGGTTGAGTGAACCTAGTAGAAAGCTTAATTCTTTAAGATCATCCACATACCACTGAAACTGAGGTTTTAGTCCAGTCTTATCATAGTAGTATTCTGAGTCCCAATCAGCGTTGTAGAGCAGATCCTTGCATCTGGAATCATAGTTTTTCAATTTTTGGTCAATCCAATAAAATAGGTTTGAGCCACGGCTAATGCTCACCAAATACCCAGGATGCATATTGCTGAAGATGTCAGAGTCGAATGCAGATTCCACAATATGTGGTTTAGCCATGAAAAACATGTTTCTGTGAACAATCAATTCAGGTTGCTCATTTTTTGAAATACCCTCTTCGTAATAGTTGATGATATTGTCAATAGTATCCTTAAGAGCCAGAATATCATTGTTTACATTGGTTAACTCCATTTTGAAGCTTTCGAAGTATTTGAGCTTGGTGGTTCTGTCTTTTCTGGAATCTTTGATGTCACTTAATTGAAAAGCGGCAAAAACACCTATGAATACTACCAGTAAATCTAATCCGAGATCTCTTAGTTTCTTTTTCATTCAGGAATTTTTGCCACTAATCTAAGAAAATATTGGGATTAGATAATAGCTTTCACAGACTCAGGAGTTGGGATATCTGGATCCATTAATTCATCTTTTATGGGGCTCCCGTACCTTTTATGGATTGGAATTGTTCCTGCCCAAATCCCCAAATCCATATCCTCCTTATCATCAACAGGTCCTCCTGTTCTTATTTTAGCAGAAGCTGCATCCAAAGGAATACTCAATACCATGGTTCCTTTCAATTCTTTTTGATTTGGAATTCTAGTCTCTTTCCATCTGTTTTTTAAAACATGGTCTGTAATAATTTCAAGAGCTCTCATCTTTTCATTTTCATCATCTACTAATGAGGCTGTTCCAAATAGAACGACTGATTCATAATTTACAGAATGATGGAATGCTGACCTGGCAAGCACAAGACCATTAACCATGGTTACCGATAAACTCAGTTCAATTCCTTTTTCAAGGTCTTTCATCATTCTACTGGCCATAGACCCATGAATGTATAGTTTATCTCTATCCCGTCCATAAAGTGTTGGAATAACCACCGGGTATCCTTCATGAACAAATCCCACATGACATAGGAAGTCCTTATCTAGAATATTGTGTATAGTCTCACTGTCGTAATGGCCTCTTTTTGGGACCCTTTTTACTTTGGTTTTATCTTTCATTTTTGATCTTTTACAATTGTCATTACTATGAGATTCTTCCATTCACCATTGATAAACTCCCTGGTTCTGAAGCTTTCTTTAAATCCTTCAGATAGGTAGAGTTTCTGTGCTTTCTTATTGGTTTCAAGTACATCTAGCCATAATTTTTTATAGCTCTTCTCTTCAAAACAATACTTCTTGACCCACTTGATCGCTGTTCTTCCATAACCATGTCCTTTTTTTTGAATTACTAATCTTCTGAACTCCAGAGAATCAGTTTCCATGTCTGACTCAACCATGATTGCAAATCCGACTAGTCCATCTTGTTGGTCTTCCAGTTTCAGGTGATATTCATCATGGTTGTCAATCACCTTTTGATGTCTCTCAATAGCATATGGGAATATGTATTGCTTATTGTCTACATGCGCTTCCATAGCTACTATAGAAGGCAAATCCTCACTTGAGGTAGGGGCTATGTTTAACATTCTTCGACGTTTTCTTCAAATGTAAAACATAATTGGACTACTTTTATAGTCCAATTTAGAATCAATGAACGGACCAATTTATGCTGCCTTATTCTACCCTTATACAATTACACCCTGATAGGGACACTCCTTTGTACTTACAGGTCTCTAATAGACTTATTCAGTTAATGACTGAAGGAACCTTGGCTCCAGGCATGAGGCTACCAAGCTCAAGGAAACTTTCTCAGGTACTTAACATCCACAGGAAGACAGTAATTGCAGCATACGACGAATTGATTGTACAGGGTTGGGTAGAAACCAAAACAGGATCTGGAACTTATGTCAATAAAGACCTGCCAATTGTTCAGGCTTCCAAGCTGCTTGAAAATGCATCTGCACCAATTGCTTCTGAGTTTACTCCTGAATATTCATTAAGGTTCGGTTTTAACGATGGGCACCCTGATGTCAGGTTAGCTCCATTAAAGTCGCTGGTGAAGGAATATGGCAGTTTGGTCAATAATAAAGTCTTTCTACGGCAACTCAACTACCAGTTTCAATTTATGGGAGATCCGTATTTAAGGCAGCAATTGAGTAGTTATTTGCATGAAACAAGAGGAATCGTAGCAAGTCCCAATGAGATTCTTCTGACTCGAGGAAGTATAATGGCATTTTATCTGATTATGGCTAAATACATTGAGCCTGGGGATAATGTGATTGTAGGAGACCCTAGTTATCAGACATTTAATGATATCATAGCAATTCATAAGGGAAATAAGATTTCTATTCCGGTTGATCAGTATGGGATGGATACAGATGTACTGGAACAGGTATGTCAAAAACAGAAGGTTAGTCTGGTTTATGTCATTTCACATCACCATCATCCAACAACAGTAAAGTTGATTCCAGAAAGAAGATTGAAACTTTTGCAGCTAGCTAAAAAGTATGATTTCAAGATACTGGAAGACGACTATGATTACGATTTCCATTATGAAGGTTCGTCAGTTCTTCCTTTGGCTAGTACGAATAGGAGAGACCGTATAATTTACGCAGGGTCTTTCAGTAAGACTTTAGTTCCTTCATTGCGATTAGGTTTTTTGGTTATCAAGGAAGAATGGGCAGAGGAGTTGAGTCAACTGAGAAGATATATTGATCGTACAGGGGATCCGATGCTTGAAAGGGCGATGGGAGTGCTGTTGGAAAGTGGTGAAGTGAAGAGAACTTTGAACAAAGCAAATGTTGCCTACAAAGCAAGAAGAGACCTTTTGTGTAATTTGCTGGATCGAGAACTTAGGGAAGAAGTTGAGTTTGATATTCCTGGTGGAGGTATGGCCATATGGGTGACCTTCAAGAATCACATTGATGTACAAAAACTAATCGAATACTGCGAAAAAAGAGATTTACATATTTCAAACCCAATGACGTACCAGTCTCGTCAAAGCACAAGATTGGGTTATGCCTCTATGAATGAGGAAGAAATAATAAATGCTTTTGAAATTTTAAAAGATGGAATTAGGCAAGTACAGCTTCCTTCTTGATTTTCACTTCAAACGAAAAGTAAGATTTATCATCATCCATTTCAAAGAAGTTGTATTCTAGCTTCTGCTTTGTTTTTCGTGCCATGTCGATGAAACCTAGTCCGGCTGTTCCTTTGTCGGAGAAACCTTCTTCGGACATGATCTTTTTGTAATACTTTCTGAGTTCCTGTGAGTCCATGGAGTTTACCAGCTCCAATTGCTCTTTTAGACCTTCCACGGCACTTGTTTCAACCAGATTTCCAGTAATGATTTTATAAAACCTTTTTCTTGATACCACCATCAATAAATCGGTATTACTTAAAGTATTCTTCTTGGAGTGATGGCCCAGATTCTGAAAAGACTCCATCAAAATATTATTGAATTTCTTGCGGACTTGTCTGTCCTCTTCAAAGCTATTTACACTGGCTTCAAGTGACTCTAGTATTAATTCAATTAGTTCAAAGGAAATATGGCCTTTATGTAGTAAAAGGATTGAAGGATCGTAAAGGTTTTTGTAGAGTACGTGGTAATTCATAATTGAGTGTCGCTCCCGGCAGTTTTTGTGACTTTGTTAAAATTGAATTAAAGCACAATTTAAATATTTTTTTGTACTTATTAAAGAATTATCTCAACTTTCTGACGTTTCAGAAGCCTTATTTTTCTTCAAATAAACGTTGAAAGTAGTTCCCTCATTCAAGTTACTTTGAAAATCTATTTGTCCCTCATGTTTATCGATAATTCTTTTCACTATATCTAGTCCAAGACCAGTTCCTTCACCTTTTCTTTTGGTGGTAAAAAATGGATCGAAGATTTGCTTTTGGTCCTCTGTCGAAATACCACTACCAGTATCTGATATTGATATTTGAACCATGCTTCCATTATGCTGATTGATATCAATAGCCAATTTCCCACTTGATTCCATAGCATCCAATGCATTATGAATCAGGTTTACCCAAACCTGTGTTATTTCATCTGGATAGCAACTGACAAACAAAGGTTCATCATTATAAGTCTTCACAGTTTCAACTCCCTTCTTCAAGCGATTATTATATAGAATCAGAGCTGTTTCGATAGTTTCTTTAATATCGGTATCTGACATTTCGCCACCTCCTTTGAAACTGTATGTTCTCATGGCGTAGATCATCCTATTGGTCTTATTTGCGGCCATTAGAATGTTTTTGCTCAATCTCCCCTGAATAGTGATGAGTTCAACTGCCTTTAGAATTAATAAATTTTCCGGATGTTTTAATAGTCCCTCATATCTTTCAAGTCCGGAATCAATGCCGATGCTTGCCAGATAGGTGGCGCAATCATCTGCGTTTTCAATTTTATCAGATTCAAGTTGCTCGGTAAGTTGTTTTCTTAGCCTCCGTTCTTCACTTGAGGATTGATAATTATAAATCTGAATGCCCTTTTGCATTAAGCTAAAGAAGCTGAGCAACTCCTCAGTTGATAAAATGGAGATCACATTTTTGACTTCTTCCAGACCCTGGTCATAGGATGAAATCATACTTTCTGCTGATGCCTTGATTGCCCCTAAAGGTGTATTTATTTCGTGCGCAATACCAGCAAAGAGTGTTCCGAGAGTTGCCATTTTTTCTGAGTGGATCAGATGACTTTGTGTCCGTACAAGTTCATCCATCGTATCAGCTAAGTCTACATTCTGTCTTGCCAGCTCTTGCTTGCTGGATTCCAACATCGCATTATTCTTTCTAAGACGAGTTAAGAAATAACCCAGAGTCAGAAGAAATATTACAAAGAAGCCAATTATCGCAATGTATATGTTTACGTTTTGTTGTTGTCGCTCAAGGTCTAATTGTTGTTTAAGAATTTCTCTGTCCTTTCTCTCAGCATCATATCGCGCCATTAGATTTGCAATATCTCTATCCTTCGCTTCATTGAGAATACTGTCATTTATGGCCATTAATTTTTGTTGATATTCAAATGCTTTCGGATAGTTATTTGTGGCGACATTGTATTCAATCAGGTCCTCAAGGTTAAATGCCTGCAGTCGGTGGTTGCCGTTTTCTGTCAGGATTTTGTAAGCCAGTTGAAGTAATGAGTCAGCAATGTCAAATTTCTTTTGAGCAGTGTGAACTTTTCCCAGGTTATTCAGGCTAAGTCCTCTGTAGTGAATAAAGTCATCATTGGTTGACCAGGAGATAGCTGTTATGAGTTGTTCTTTTGCTTTTTCGTATTTACCTAAATAATAATTGGTAATTCCAACATTATTATGTCTTACTGCGATACGACCAGAATCTATTTCTACCTCAGTTTCGAATGTTAGAGCTTCTTCAAAATAAATTATGGCGTTCTCGTAATCGCCATTTTCCCAATAGCAAACACCTAAGGCATTGATGATTCGGCCGTACAAAGGATCATCTTCCAAAGTTTTACTGATATCATAGGCTTGGTGCATAAAATCTATCGCCACATCGAAATTATCCCTATTCATATTGACCAGGCCAATACTGCAAAAACTTTCGGCGACCCATTTTTTGTTCTCGATTTTTTCAGCCATTTCACGTGCCTCTAAAAAGAATTGAGCAGCCAGATCAAAATCTGAAACACTATAATGACAAAGGCCTAACTGATGGATACTCTCAATTTTACCTTCGACGTAATCGATTTTGTTAGAAATTTCTAATGCTTGAGTGGCAAGTTCTTTCGCATGTACGTTATCAGTGAACATAATTCTTGCGCTTTCATCACATAGTAATGAAACGCTTGCTTTCTCATCTGGTAAAGTCTGCAGACTCGTATTCAAACTATCGTTTTGAGCAAACGAATATGATACCCATAGCAAGAATGCAGGTAGAAAGATGTTTCGAATTCCCAAGTTCACCAACCTGTTTGTTTCTTTTAAATTAAGAAAAAAAGATTGAACAGCTTTATCTCCCATCATTTTTTCTACGTGAGCCTCATTTTTGGCGATGAAATTCACTATTATGCAATAAAATTTTATACCATAAACTTTCGTTTTGCTTACAAAACATTTAAAAAAATCACTTTTTTAGCAAACAATGTTTTTATTTAAATAGTAGTGTTTGATATTTGAGCATTATATAAGGGTATACTTATTTAAGATTGATTTTATTGAAAAAGCATTAAAGCTTACACATTTTTAAATTTATTGAAGGATGAAAAAATATTTACTCTATCTGTTGATCGTACCGATTGTTTACTTAACTGGTTGTGGAAATGATGACGAGCCGGAACCAACACATGAAGTTGGGGTTTGGGAGCTACAAGGTTATCTATTAGCTAATCTTCCAACTGGTTTCGAAGGATATGAAGGTGTACAATTAGGAATTGATGCTTTGACTTTTGGCGGGGTTGCTTTTGATTCATACACTTTAGAACTTAAAATTGATGGTTCTTATGAGCGTGAAATTGAAGTAGGTTTGGCGGATGATGTTGACACAGGAACATGGTCACTAGATGATGACGAGTTAACACTTGATTCTGATGAGTTTGGTGAAGATACTTGGGAAGTTGTTGATAATGAGGATGATGACTTCTGGATTAGTCAGCCAATCAATCTTGGATTATTCCCTGATGAAGTGACGCAAGAGCAACTTGATACACTAAGTGAGGAAGAGATCGACGCTCTTGTACAGCAAGTTACTTTAGATCTTGTTTACGCTTTCGATAGAAAGGACTAAGATCTACCTCTACTAAAGAATTCATACCCTTAAACAATTTGGCGTGTTTTTTAAACTACGTTTAGTAAACATATGGAATATACCTTTCCTTTTACTGTATCTGATTTCTGCAACTGTGGTTGCACAAAATACAATAAAAGGAAAGGTTCTAGATGACAAAGGCGAGCCTCTATTAGGTGTTGCCGTTCAAGTCGAAAATTCATCAACTGGTTCAATCACCGATATTGATGGTAACTTTGTTGTTACTGCAAAACAAGGTGATGTTCTCTTATTTTCTATGTTGGGAATGGAGACTACTAGAGTTACCGTGTCTGGTAACGATCCCTTGAATGTTCAAATGAAGGAATCCTCCGAAATACTCACAGAGCTCGTGGTGACAGGATTTCAAACAGTTGACCGCAAATTATTTACCGGTGCATCAGATAATCTGGCTATGTCAGACATTCAGGCAAAGGGAATGGTGGATGTTTCCAGAGTACTTGAAGGACAGGTCGCCGGTGTGAATGTGGACAATGTATCCGGAACTTTTGGAACAACACCTAAAATTAGAATTCGTGGTAATGCATCGATCAATGGTAACAACCAACCATTATTTGTAATAGATGGTGTGATCCTTGAAGACCTGGCGAATGTAGACACTGATGACTTCATATCCGGAAACGCTAATACACTCATCAGCTCATCTGTAGCCAATCTAAACCCGGATGATATTGAATCATACCAAATATTAAAAGATGCTTCTGCAACAGCCATCTATGGAGCAAGGGCTGCCAATGGCGTTATCGTAATCACTACGAAGCGTGGAAAGAGTGGGGCACTGAGAGTAAACTACTCTGGAGCATTCTCCGCGAAATTAAGGCCTACGTACAATCAGTTTAATCTTCTAAATAGTGCAGAAGAGATGTCTGTCTATAGAGAACTGTATAACAAAGGATTAATTGATATCAGTACCTCCGTCAGAGCTCAGAACTATGGAGCCATGGGTAAAATGTTCTCCTTAATAGCCAATCATGAATTGGAATGGGGACCAGGGGGAGGATTAAATGAAGAATTTTTGAATCAATATGAGAATGCAAATACAGATTGGTTCGACGTACTTTTTCGTGATGTTGGATTACAACAACAACACTCACTGAGTTTTACTGCTGGTAATGAAAAGAGTAACAGCTATTACTCAATAAGTTATTTGAACGATCAAGGGCAAACAATTGCGGACAAAGTTGAAAGAATTACTGGTACTGCAAGAAACACCTACTTTATATCAGACAAATTCAACTTTGGATTAAAAATCACCTCGAGCTACAGAAATCAAACAGTACCTGGAACCAGAAATAGAGAGTTTGACCCAATTACTGGAAGATTCAGTAGAAATTTTGACATCAACCCATTCAGCTATGCTCTCAACACCAGTCGATCAATTAGACCTTTTGATGAAAATGGTAATAGAGAGTATTTTAGAAGAAACTTTGCGGATTTCAATATTCTGGATGAGTTAGAATACAACTTCATTGATATTGAGGTAGCAGATATTTCAGCTCAGACAGATTTTGAAATCAAGCCAATGCAGGACCTTTTTATTAAAGGGGTTTTCCAAGCCAGATTTGCAAGTACAAAAAGAGATCACACTGTTCATGAAAATAGTAACCAGGCTGAAGCTTACAGAGCTGATGGAACACAGTTCATTCAGGATGCAAATAATTTATTATTCAGGGATCCTGATAACCCAGGTTTAAATCCACAGGTAGTTCTACCTGAAGGTGGTTTCAAATACTTGGATTTGAGTGACTTACTCAACTTCTTTTCTAGAGTAAGTGCTGAATATTCGAAAACAATAGCAACTGTTCATGAATTTAACGTTCTGGCTGGACAGGAAATCAGATTTACAAACAGAACATCAAGTAATTCAACCGGATTGGGTGTTGTTTATGGTAGTGGTGGAGTAGTGGTAACGGACCCAAATATTATTGAGTTCTTCAACTTACAGAATATCGATTACTACGGTCTTGATGAAGGAAGTGACAGGTTTATTGGGTCTTTCCTGAATGGAGGTTATGCTTATAAAGAAAAGTATATAGCCAACTTCACTGTTAGGTATGATGGCTCTAACCAACTTGGAGAAAGTGATCAGGCAAGGTTTTTACCTACTTGGAATGTGAGTGGTGCATGGAACCTAAATAACGAGTCTTTCTTAAGACCATTTGAAATTATAAATGAGTTAAAGATAAGAGGTACATATGGTGTCAGTGGGAACCTTCCTCCAAATACGAGTGCTCTACTCAACTTACAATCTGATGTGACAGTAAGACCAACAGATGTTGAACCTTATCTCTTTATCGCTGACCTGACAAATGAAGATTTAACATGGGAGAAATTAAAGGAATTCAACATAGGAATGGATATTGGTTTGAAAGAAAATCGCTATTCAGGATCCTTCAATTATTACACTCGAAATGCGTTTGATTTGATTGGATTTGTACAAACCAGTGGAGTTGGAGGACAGGGACTAAAACTTGGAAACTTTGCTGATATGAAATCATTTGGTTTTGAAGCATCTCTTACGTCGAATAATATTAAGACAGACAATTTCCGTTGGACAACAAACTTTAATGTAGGTTATACCAAAGATAAAATCACTAGGCTTGACTTTGGTCCAAGAATCGTGGATGCTATTGGACAGGGTGGAGCTGCTGTTCTAAACGGGCCAAGAAGAGGTTTGTATTCCACAAAGTTTGCTGGATTAAATGATGAGGGAATTCCTACCTTCTTTGACGCTACCGGGGAAAGAGTATTTCAATATGACTTGCAAGATAGAGAAGGAATAGAAGACTTATTAACGTATGAAGGACCTGTTGAACCTAGAGGTGCTGGTGGATTGACCAACACGTTCAGCTACAAGGGTTTCACCTTTAGCTTTTTACTGTCTTATAAATTTGATTACAAGATCAGGTTAAATGATGCGATCTTCCAGAACTACACTGATTTTGATGCCTTACCAGGTGAGCTTGCAGACCGATGGGCAGTTCCGGGTGACGAGGAACTAACAAATATTCCTGTGATACTTGATAGAGGAGTTTCCTTAACTAATGGAGATGTTGTTTTGGCATATCAGCTATATAATAAGAGTGATATCAGAGTTGCTGATGGAGATTATGTAAGATTGAAAAACGTTAGACTTTCTTACAGTTTACCGCAAACTTTAGTCAAGAAAGTTGGTTTTAGCAGCACTAATATTAGTGTAGAAGGACAAAACCTGGCGCTTCTGTATTCTGATAGTGCATTGAATGGGCAAGACCCAGAATTCTTTAGCTCTGGTGGGGTGTCACTACCTCAACCACGATTAGTTACATTCTCATTAAATATTGGACTATAATTCAGATGATTATGAGAGTTAGAGACATAAGAAAAATATTAATCGTACCGATAGTATTGTTGGTGTCAGGATGTTCTCAATTCCTGGATGAAGTTCCTGATAATAGGGTTTCATTAGATAATCTTGAAAAAGCAGCACAATTGCTGACGAATGGATATTCTCTTGCCAGTCCTGCATTTACCGACTGGATGGCGGATGATGTCTATTGGACACAGGGTACGCAAATCAGACAAAGTCATCGACAGATGTATTTTTGGGAGGATGTTAACACAGGTCCTACTGAACTTGATACTCCGGATTTCTTCTGGTTTGAAACTTACAAGGCAATCGCTCATGCTAATGAGGTACTTGCTATAATTGATGAGCTGCCAGCTGAATCAGCGGAAGATGAGAGAAGAAGAGATGCTATAAAAGCTGAGGCGCTTCTTATAAGAGCTTATGGCCATTTTATGTTAGTGAATATGTTTGGCCGTCATTTTGGAGACGGTGGAGATGGAGTTCCTTATGTTAAGACGCCTGAAACTACTTTCCTTGCTGAATACGATAGAGCCTCTGTAACGAAAGTGTATAATGAGGTTGAAGATGATTTGCTGGAAGGTCTTGAGTTATTAGATGATACTTTCTTTGCAAATTCTGGTAAGTATCATTTTAATAGAAACGCAGCATTGGCTTTTGCCTCCAGATTTTATCTGTATAAAAGAGATTATGTGAGATGCTTGAACTACTCAAACGAGATGTTGGGTAGTGATCCATCTGCATTCGTGAGAGACTTGACGTCTGAAGAGTATATTGGAGCAAGTTCTTCCATTCAGGGGTACCCTCAGCTATACGCTTCTCCTGATGAAGCAAGTAACCTGTTGCTAATCAGGAAATTGTCTTTAGTCCAAAGAACTGATTTTGCTTTTGGTGTAGAAAGAAATTTTTATGGTGATTTATTTGGAACACGACCATTTGAAGGAAGTACAGACAGAAGAGAGAATCCAGCATTTGTAAAAGGAGAGAATACCTTATTTCCAGTAAGATATCAGAACCTTTTTGAGAGAAGTAGCCTTAATAGTAATGTGGGTTTCCCTTATCATATTGCAATAGCATTCAGAGGAGAGGAAGTTCTGTTGAATAGAGTTGAATGTAATGTCATAAACAATAGAATTGATGAGGCGATCGCTGATTTACAGGTGTTGTCAGAAAGAAGGTATTCTGGGGCCAATGTGACCTTGACTATAGAATTACTAAGAGACTTTTATGGAGCTGAAAATGATCCGGAATTCACAGATCAGTTGATTTTATTGAATTACCTGATTCTGGAAAGAAGAAAAGAGTTTCTAATGCAAGGAAACAGATGGTTTGATTTGAAGAGATTTGGAATTGACGTAACTCATGTCGAGGAAGATTTAGAAACAGAAGTGACATTGGATTTTGATGATCCAAGGAGAGTTTTTCAAATACCACAATCTGCAATCGAAGTTGGTGGTTTAGAGCCTAACCCAAGATAACATTTGAAGATTATGAAAAGATATTTCACATTATCGAATTTATTGATAGTTACAGTATTGCTGATTAGTCTTTCTTGCTATAAGGATGAAACGCTTAATGTTCCAGTGAATGAGGGACCCGATCTGCCAAATACAGAATTGGACCAGTACATTCAGGAAAACTTCACAGATAAATACGGAATGGCCATTAGGTACCGATATGTGGATAATTTTGTTGGTCCTACACAGAGGGTTTCACCTCCCCAACTGGAAACGGTGAGACCGATGCTGGATTTTATTGAAAATTTCTGGATTGATCCGTATTTGGAAGTTGAAAACGGAGAGGAGTTTTTCAGAGGACACGTCCCTGCCGAAATCGTATTGCTTGGTGGCTTGATCTTTAATAATGATGGTACTGTGGTATTGGGTACTGCGGATGCAGGAGCTCAAATAACTTTCACCAATGTTAATGGAATAGATCCGGATAATGAAGAGTGGAGAGCACTTCAATTGCAAACTGTATATCATGAGTTTGCACATACAGTACATCAGAGGTATAAACTGCCAACAGCTTATGAGACTATCAGCGCGACTGGATATACAAGTGGAGGAAGTTGGTTTGTATTGACCGAGGAGGAGGCAATAGGTAGAGGTTTTGTTTCACCTTATGCAACAAGCTCACCCAATGAAGATTTCGCTGAATTAGTAGCGTTTTACTTATTTGATACAGATTTCGATGATCACTTTATTACGCTCACTGAAAACTGTGAAACAGCTGAGTGTGAAGCAGAAAATGCTGGTAAAGAGTTGATTAGACAAAAATTAGCTTCTGTTTCTGATCACTATAAGAGAGTAACAGGGTTGGATTTAGAAGAAATCAGAGAAGTAGTTCAGGCAAAGTTGTAAAATGAAGTATCTAGTAACCATAATATCAATTTTAGCTATTGTAGCATTTACTGGATGTAACAGTGATGACTCCAGCAATTTACCATCTGTAGAAGAGAGGGTAAGTGCAGCAAAAGAGGACTTATTAGACGAACTAACTTCCCCTCTAAATGGATGGGAGGTAAGATATAGTCCAACTGACGAGTCAGGGATATTCTACATGCTATTGAACTTCTCAGATGATGGAACTGTTCGCATCCAATCAGATGTACCAGGTGATGACGGGGCATATTATGATCACGTTATTTCTTACCGAATAGATAATGCTTTGCATTTGGAATTAATCTTTGATACTTATGGAGCATTTCATTATTTGTTTGAACAAGACCAGGCTTCCTTTGGTGCTGAGTTTGAGTTTTTCTTTGACCAGAAAGATGGTGACAACCTGATCTTTGAAAGTAAAAACGATGTTTCTAACCCGTCAATTATAACCTTTGTCCCTGCACAGGTAAATGCCAGCGAGGTTTTTTCCAGAGACCTGGCTGTAGATATGGATGCTTTTATAGGTATTAACCCTCGAATTAATTTTAATGGTACCGGAGCTCCAAAAATCACCCAGCAACTTTATTTAGAGAATAGTAATGTATCCATCTTTTGGGCTATTGATATTAGTAAAAGATTTATTGAAGCTGATATAGCTGGTATTGGAAGCAGTGTTGATGAAATTGAAGCTAGTGGTGAAAAAGTATCTATTGGTACGTCCACAGGCTTTGGTTATTTAAATGGAGCTATGGTTTTTGAAGAACCTATTGAGTTTAGCCTTGGTGGTCAGCAATATAGCATTAGCGAAATCTCACTAGATCAACTTGATCTTACAGGAGAAGTTTTTTGTGACTTAAATCCGATAAATACTGCCGTATACTCAGGTTCCATCAGTGGTTTGGGAAATGTACAGCTTCTGAAAACTTTGTATGCCAGTGAAGGCGAAAGATTACAACCAAGAACAGATGTTCCGTATTCTATAAATGCATTTTTTATCTTCGATGGAGATATTAATTCACTCCAGGAAGAGGGGGGTAGTTTATTAGAAAAATTCCCTACAGCTACAGGTTTTATATTTAGCTACGGTTATACATCAGATACTTTTTCTGAATATTCACTCGGGTTTACTTTTGAAGATGAAGAAGGAAATACTAAATCTTATGCTCGGGAGTTTGAACCAACCACTACAGTTGGAAACAGAATAGAGATAACATTGACGGATAACTTTATTTATTCCGAGACACCAGAGCCGGGTGATGAGCAAAGTCTTATTGAAATCACAGATGAAATATTTGAAGGAGGTGTTATGTATGCTTATTATGTTTCTATTCAAGGATTTGATTTGATAAGGTTGTACAACCCTTGTAATGATTACGAACTACTGCTTCTGTAGCCATCTTTTTTGGTGATTTTCCCAGATTATCACCATCTTACCCAAGATTTTTACCTATTCAGCTGTTTTACAATGCGAAAATTGTATAATTCGCTACTTTTATTGGAGAATAGTTAGAATTCGATTCCACCAGCATTTTTGAATTCGCCAATTTTTAAATTGAAAATACCCGGAATTGAAAGGAAAGTTTGGAAATCAGGAAATTACTCAGATCCTAGATCAAGTAAAAAATAAGATTATCAACAGGATAATTTTGATCAGTATGATCATTATTGTACCTGCTTTGGTAGTATCCATATCGAGATCCTCTTTGACAGGATTTAAGTGGTTATATGTTATTCAAGTATTACTGGAATTAGCACTAATAGCTACATACTTCATCAGAAATAAATTAACGGTTCAACAAAAGACAATTGTCTTTTTGAGTCTTTTGCTGGCGACATCAATATCAGGACTTCAAAGCTTTGGGTATTTTGGAGAGTCAAAGGCGTTTTTGATCATTGTACCCCTTTTTACGGCATTGTTTCTCAGTAAGAGATATGCCTACTACTCAATTTTATTTTGTGGTTTGATTTTGGCTGTCACCGCAGCTTTCTATATCTACGGGCATTCTGTATATGATTTTAGCATAGAAGAATACATCAACACACCAGGCAAATGGCTGGCTATGATTTTTACTTATGTAACTATAATGGTATTGTTGATTTACATCTATACAACCACTGTTGAGTCACAGAATAAAGCTATTGCCAGACAAGTCGAACAAGATGTTCAAATCGCAAGTATCGCAAACTCTGTCCCAGGTGTTGTTTTTCAACTTAGAGCACCGAAAGGACGTCCATATTACTTTAGTTATGTAAGCTCTAAAGCACTTCATATGTTTGGAGTAAAGGAAGGTGATAAGACAGATTGGACAAAGTTTAAAGCAATACATAATGATGACAGAGCAGCAGTTATTGCATCTATAGAAGAGTCTATTAGGACTAAGAGTGACTGGTCGTTTGAAGGCAGGATTTTTACGGTAGAGAAGAAAATCAAATGGTTTAAAGGTGTATCCACAGTGGTGGAAATGGGAGAGGAGTTGATCTATAATGGAGTTTTATTGGATATAACATCTGAAAAAGAAGCAGAGCAAGCAAAAGAGAACGAACAAAAATTTACGCAATCCATTATTAATAACCTTCCAGGCATATTCTACTTATATGAAATTTGTGATGGCAAGCCGAGATTAATTCAATGGAACCATAATAAAGTAAAACACTTAGGTTACAGTGAGGAAGAAATTTTACATCAGGGGCCGTTATTCATGGTGATTGAAGAGGAGAAATCGAAGTTGGCGAATGCAATGACCAAGATGTTTGATGATGGGTATGTTGAAACCGAAACTGTGCTTAGGAAAAAAACAGGAGAGGAAATCCCATATTATGTCAATGGCCAGGTGTTTGAAGAAGGGGGGAAGAAATACTTTTTTGGACTGGGAACTGATATCAAGGAATTAAAAGATGTGCAGTCGGAGCTTGATGAACATAGATTGCATTTGAAGAAATTAATTCGTGAACGGACTGTTGATTTACAGAATACTAATGAAGAGCTTGTAAAGGCCAACATGGACCTGGAAACTATGCTGAAGAAATTCAATGAGGCTCAGGATAGGTTGGTGCAGTCTGAGAAGTTAGCTTCCATAGGTACATTCGTTGCTGGGATTGCTCATGAGATTAATAACCCATTGAACTTTATTGCTGGTGGACAAAATATTTTAGGACACTCCTTAAATGATTTTGAGGAACACAAAGGCTCTGAAGAATACGAAGACCTGGAAACAGCTCATGAAATGATATCGGATGGGATGGCACGGGTTTCTAATATAGTAAAAGCACTAATGACTTTCTCTTTTAGTGGTACAAGTGTATTGCAGCCTTCTAATATCAATAAGATCTTGGATAATTCATTGTTATTCCTGAAGACCAAGATTGATGAAAGTGTAGTTGTTGAAAAAGATTATAATCTGGAGTTAGATATTCCGATTTTTGAAGAAAAGGCTCATCAGATATTCCTCAATATACTGGATAATGCCATTTTTGAAGCGGGTAAAGAAAGTCAGGATCAGAATAGTGTAAGGATCAGCACCTCACTGGTTACTTCGGAAGATGAAGAGTTTGCAGAGGTGAAAATATTCAATTCAGGTTCACATATTCCTGAGGACAAGGTGAAGCAAATTTTTGACCCATTTTATACAACAAAACCACCAGGAACTGGTACAGGTCTGGGATTGTCAATTACATATTCATTAGTTCAAGAACACAAAGGAAACATTATCGCAAGAAATGTAGAAGGTGGAGTTGAGTTTGTAATCAGATTCCCAAATGCAAGAACCCTTGAAGGTAATCTAGTTTAGTTTGCCTAGGTTGTTATAGTATTTGATAGTCTCATTAAGCATCTTAAAATCCAATTCACCATTTACCTCTTTCAAATGATGCACTATGGCTAATGCCTTATTTAATCTGCTATTAGTATTCTTTACCTTGCTCACTATATAGATTAGATTTCTTTGCTTACCTGGAGTAAGTGACATGAAGTGGTTCTTACCGACCTCATCCTGATCCAGCAAGACCTCTAATTCCTCAGGCATTTCCATTCCAAACTCACTATGATCTTTTTCCAAAACAACGCTTATTTCCGGAATGTGCTTTAATTCCTGAACTAACTTTTTATTCAACAAAATAAACCACCCAGTTTTGGATCCCATTAAGGCACTGTGGATTTTAATGGAGCCTTCAATTGTGCATATGACTCTTCTGTTGGTACCATCAATGAAATTCCGCGCTATGTCTTCTGGCACTGGAAAATGATATCCCCAAAGATTGTTATTGAAGTTTAGAATTGGTGCTTTGAATTGTGAACTAGACATGACCTAACGTCTTTCGTCCTGATCTTCATCAAAAGGACTGACTCCAGGAGGATTAAAAAGTCCCCATCGGTCTACCACATAATTCCATTGGTCAAATGACTTGATCCACTCTATAAAAAGCAGTCTATACTCTTCTACTTCCTGTCTGATCAAGTCCAGGTAATGGGCTTCTTTGAAACCAAACATTTCAAGTCCCCTAAGATGAACAACAAGGTCTCTTGCAGATTTTCTAATGATCGTAGCGGATTCCATCTTAAGATCAAACAGATCAGAACCTTCAGCGCCAGCTACCTTAACTGATAAATTCAAAGCATCCTCCAGAATAAACTGTCTCGTAATTTGTAGTTGAGAATTATCATCTGGTATGAGGTCGACAATGGTTCGTGCCACCTCATAGATTTCCAGCCCTTTTTTAAAAATGGGGGAATCCTGTGGACTACTTAAATCATCATCATCGTCATCAAACATGCTCGAAATTTTATATACAGAAGGCCAAATATAGGATAATCCTAATCCAATCTCTATATTTTTCTAAGATGTTAAACGATCATTTTCTCATTATTATTGAGCTTCACAATTATGAAAACGCTTAGTTTCCCTAAATTTGCGTCCTGTTTCAAATAATCAGAGAGAAGAAAGAATGGGGAGAATAGTAAGAGTAACAAAAGAATTTACGTTCGAAGCTGCACATGCACTTGATGGGTATGTCGGAAAATGTATGGATATTCATGGACATTCCTATGAATTAAAGATAACGGTTAAAGGTCCGGTTATTGATGATCCGACTGATGTTAAGTGTGGGATGGTGATTGATTTTAAGGACTTAAAAGCAGTTGTTAAGAATGATGTTTATGAGCTTTTTGATCACAGACTTATCTTAAGGGAAGACTCCAGATTCAAAGGTGTTGAAGAACATGATACCAGGGTAAGGTACGTTCCTTATCAGCCAACATGTGAGAATTTGTTACTGGAAATTGTAGATATTCTAAATAGCAAGTTGCCTGAAAATATTCAACTGCATATGGTCACATTGAGAGAAACCGCTACTAGTTATGCGGAATGGCATCAGGACGATAATTGATTATTTGATCTCCCCAAATTTAATCTCCCAGACATAGTGTTTCTCACTACCAAATGATTTTTCAATTCTGATTAAATAAACCAGGATTTTCTTTCTCGCAATTGAATCAAGCGGTAGGTAATTGATCTCTCCTGCAAACACATCACTTCTCAGTGGTCTGAAAGGCGTTGCAAAGATGATTTCTTTAATCGAACTCAAATCAGTCATCAACTCGTCTACCGTAACTGATTTTTCCTTGTCAGTTAGTGCGATTGTTTTAGAATCACTTTCAGCTACGAATAATTGATCAACTGCCTTTGAGGCTTCATCTCGTAATATTTGATCGAGCTCTGCACTTTTGGATACCTTTATATAGTCTAATAAATCTCTGAATTTCTCAACCGCTTGTAATTCAAAAGCATTGACAGCTTCAGGATCAAGCATGGCTCTTTCAATATTTTCATCTATCGTGCTTCGCTTCGGTTCCTGGTTCACTGTTTCTGCTGGTCGGAATTCTTTTCCTCCCATGGAACAGCCACTAATGATTAGTGCAAATAATATGATCCTTCTCACCTTCATCTCTTGCCCGTTTTAAATCTTAATACACTGATTTTATCTCCCTCATACTCTGTGTCAATTACATCTAACTTCTTGAGAGTACCAGAAGGTAACATCAGCTTTCTTACGAATTCTTCTTTATTATATATTGCCAGAGCATAATTACCCTGTGACATCAACTGATAGATTTTGGCATTATCAGTGAACATGTTTTCAAGGAACAGCTTTCTCTCAGACCATTCTACCAATTTCCCATCGGAAACAAGCCGAATGATTCTGGCATATTCATCTGTTCTCAATCTCAATTTTTCATAAGTCCGTCTCTCATCAAAATATCTGGTTAGGGTATCAGAATGATAGTAAGCTGATTTTATGATCAATTTGATGGATGAGGAATTAGTATTGAAAGTGAAACACCCGGTACTGTCGGGAAGGACCGGAATAGGCGATTCTCCTTTTTTCAACCAGAATACTTCAATTTCAGAAGGATTGATTACCTGTTTGGTGTAAGTATCAATAAAACAAAATTGATGGCTTCCTTTTCCTGAGTAGTACATCCCAATAATAGCTAATAGTAATAATGGGATTGGCAACAAAAAATACCATTTAACCTTTTTCTTGACTGGCTTATCTTCAGAGAGGAAATCATCCCATCCCTGGAAACCAACATACTGACTCAGTAAATCCAGTATGTCGATACGTGGAAGGTTGTCATGATCCGATTTAATATGAGTGTAGAACCACTTCTCACTTATCCTTCCATTGACTTTTTCTAATAAGTCTTCCTGTAGCTTTTCAATAGTCTTACTTTTCCATTGAGTAATATCCTCCGGCACATTCTGGTAACCGGCTCGCAATGTATTTGCCAGCTCAGCTTTTAGACGATCGAAGGATTTTCTTTCAGACTTATTCACTAATGCGATATTAACTAATTCAGAGCAAATTCAAACCCTTGTAAAACGTTTTACAAGGGTTTTACAAGAACTTTCCTAACATTTCCATGGGCGATTTCATAAAGTTGGAGGACGATTAAAACTGAAATCCTATGAGTAGATTAAAAAGAAATGAAGTTAACATGCGGATGAAGTCTGTCATGTTAATCAACTGGAACATCATCATATTTGTCTTGGTTCTTGCCCTTTTATTATTCAGATGCGAGAGTAGTAGAGTAGGAGGCAGGAATGAAAATACTCAGCAAATCCCACCACCTCCAAAAGTAAATGAACCTGAAATAGAGGAGTTTTCCCTTGACATTGAAATTACAGAGGAAGTAGTTGCAGATGAGGTTTATTTTATGATTGACGAAACTCCTCAGATAAAATTCAATACCGAGGAATACAGCTACATTAAAGAGAACAATTTTCAACTAGCCTTTCAGGAACCGAAATCTACTTTTTCAATAGATGTTGACAATGCATCGTACAGTAACCTAAGAAGATTTTTAAGCTACAATCAACTTCCCCCTAAAGATGCTGTCAGAATAGAGGAGATGGTGAACTATTTCGATTACGATTATCCAAACCCTAATGGAGATCATCCATTTGAGGTAGTTACCGAGATGTCTGATTGTCCATGGAATTCTGACAATAAATTGCTGCACATAGGGATTCAGGGAAAGAAACTTGATTACGATGAGATCAAGCCAAGTAATCTTGTTTTCCTTATTGATGTCTCTGGCTCAATGAGCGATAACAATAAACTTCCTCTATTGAAGAAATCATTGAAAATGCTAGTGAAAGAACTTCAGGAAGATGATAAGGTATCACTAGTGGTATATGCAGGAGCAGCTGGAGTAGTTTTAGAGCCTACACCTGCCAGTGAATCAGAAAAGATAATCAATGCCTTAGATCGTTTGGAAGCTGGTGGAAGTACAGCAGGAGGAGCAGGGATACAGCTTGCTTACGATCTGGCAATTGAGCATCTAAAGCCCGAAGGAAACAATAGAGTGATTCTTGCAACAGATGGTGATTTTAATGTTGGTAATTCATCTACCGGAGATCTGGTGAGGCTGATTGAAGAGAAGAGGAAGTCAGGAGTCTATTTGACCATTTGCGGATTTGGGATGGGTAATTACAAGGATGGTAGAATGGAAGAAATAAGCAATGCTGGAAATGGTAATTACTTCTACATTGATAATATCCGGGAGGCTGAAAAAGTCTTTGTTACCCAGATGAGAGCTAATATGTTCACCATCGCCAAGGATGTGAAAATTCAGGTAGAATTCAATCCATTGAAAGTAAAGGCATATCGATTAATTGGATATGAAAATAGGGTCATGGATAATCAGGACTTTGAAGATGATACGAAGGATGCTGGTGAACTTGGTGCTGGACATACAGTAACAGCTCTATATGAAATTGTTACTGCGAATGGAGAGACCGAAGCTTCTCAACAAACTTCCAGATACGTCCAAACTGTCACCTCAGATCAAGCAAAATCCAATGAGTTGGTGACATTGAATTTAAGATATAAACCAATCAAGTCCGATAAGAGCGAATTAATTGTGAAACATATAAAAGATAAATCAATAGCATGGGACAAGACCAGCGATAACTACAAGCTGTCCGCCGCGGTTGCTGGTTTTGGCATGCTTTTGCGTGAATCAGAATTTAAAAACGAACTCAACTATGATAAAATCATGGCCATGGTTCCTGCAAAAGAAACTGATCACGAAAGAAGTGAGCTTCTGTCTTTAGTCAAAAGTGCCGCTTTAATAACTGCCGAATAACTATGCGTGAGTATCTATTTATCCTATTAATACTGCAATCCCTTCATACTGCCGGGCAAATTCAACCGGTAGATAGCGCAGAGACGGTTAGAAAAGTGGCACTTTATTCTGACTATGTAAGAGAAGGAAACTTCAATGAAGCAAAGGAGCCAATGGAGTGGCTATTGAAGAATAGACCAGATTACCATGTGTCTATTTATATAAATGCTGAGAAAGTTTATAAAGCATTACTAAAGGAAGAAAAGGACCCAGCGAACGTACTCCTCCTTCAAAGGAGTATGTTGGCTGCCTTGGATGCAAGAATTACATATTTCGGAAATAGGAAAGCTGTTTTGAAGCGAAAAGCTTTCTGGGCATACAATTATTGGAAAAGTGATGCTTCTAAATATTCCCAATTGCTCGCTATGATCGACACCACCATTGCATTGAATAATGGGGTTATTCCAGGTAATCTCTATATAGCAAAGATGGATGTCACAAGAAGGATGAAGGTTAGTGGGGAAGTGAGTAATTGGGATATTTTAGAAACCTATGACGGAATAATTGCAGGTCTTGATCAGCTTCCGGATACTCAAGGCAATAAAAAAGCCAGAAGTGTTGTAGATGAATTGCTAATAAAAACTGTGAAGCTGGATTGTGCAGAGTTGGAAGAATGGTTTGCCCCTAAACTTGAGAAGTCCCCAACTGATACAACATTGGCCAAGCAGGTTATTCGTTTTGGATTGACTTTAAAGTGTACTGAAACAGCATATTTCATTCAATCAGTTGAGACGATGTACGCAGCAAATCCAAATCCGGGAATGGCAAAATTATTGGCAGCTAAATATTATCAGCAACAACAATACAAGAAAGCCGAAAGGATCTATCTGGACATTTTGAAAATGTCTGAAAAGGCTGAGGATAAATATAATTCCTACATGTTGTTGGCTACTAATTCTCAGAAAGCAAAGGATAGATTAGCAAGTAGAAATTATGCCAAAAAGGCTCTGGAAGTCGGAATCAATTTCCTTGAACCTTATGAATTAATCGGTGATCTCTATTACACTAGTCAGGAGGCTTGCCTGCAGAGGAAGAACAGAGTGCAAGACAGATCAGTTTACTGGGTTGCATATGATTATTACGAGAAGGCCAAAAACCAATCAAAGATGAAGTTGGCAAAGGCGCAGTTTCCAGCTATGGTTGACATATTCAATGAAGGATATAAAGAAGGAGAGGAATATGCAGTAGAATGCTGGGTAAACGAAAAAACAACAATCCGAAAAAGACCTGCCGAATCAGAATTATAACACGAACCCTAATCACTAACTCAAAATAATAACGCTGGTTTGGTTACCATCGATCATTTGTCTTTCAACCTAACTTGTGAACCTGTCGAAGAAATTTGGCAGGTTCTACTTTTTTAAATGATTTCTCAAATAGCGTGCTGTAGACATAAATAAGGTAATATCTTCCGGCTTCATAGAAAGCATTTTATCCTTGATTTGCTGATACAGTCCCGGTTGTCTTTTTCCAATCTCCAGTATTTCAAGAAATGAATTCGTTTGCTCCTTAAATGCTTTGAACTTATTTTCATCTGTAGAAACCTCAGTTAGATTCATTTCCAATTTAAGCTTAGAAAGTTCGTAAGCATAGATCATTACGCTATGTGAAAGGTTTATAGAAGGATACTCAATCGCCATAGGAATGCTAGACAACATATCACAACACTTCTCTTCCTCAGTAGTCATACCATCAGATTCCGATCCAAAGACTATCGCTACTTTCTCTAGAGAAGACTGACGCTCCTCCAGAAACTCATTTAGTTTTGAAGCTTCCAGGTATTGGTATCTCAGTTTTCGCTTTTTGCCAGTTGTACCGATCACCAGGTCCATATCTTTCACTGCCTGGTCCAGTGAATCAAAACTTTCTATGCCTTCAAGAATTTCACGGGATTCATAAGCAGTATGGCGGGCTCCATTTCTTAGATGCTTATCAGAACCAACTACTCTCAGTTTTGAAAAGCCCATGTTTTTAATGGATCTGCAAACAAAACCAACATTTTCCGGGACCACTGGCCTAACAAGAATGAAATGAATCTCCATATTCCCGCAAATTAACGGGATTGTTATCTTTTCAGGACTTTGAATGCAATATTTCTTCCTTCTCCCTGCATAATCGCCAGGTTGATCCATGCCAGGGCAAACTGTTCCACCAAACCAATTTTATCATCCCCACCAAAGTCATAACAGTTTTCAAACCCAGCATCTAAGGATAATTGCCTCATAACATCCTTTGCTTGCACATCTGATCCAGCCATAAACATATCAATGGGTTTACCCTCATATTCTGTGTCTTTCAGGTTTTCGAATCCAGTGGTATTAAATCCTTTCACAAGTTTGGCGTCATTGATAGCTTGAAATGCTGAGAACCCGTTTTCATATGGTTGAGGTTTGGCAAATACAGAGTTGGTGGCATCAATTAAGACTTTTTCAGATAGATCACCAAGTGACTCTGCAATTTCTACAATTGCCGGAACTGGTACCGCGACCAAAATGACTTCTGCATTTTCTACTGCTTTACTTATGGAAGAAACTGATATGTTTTCTATTTCATTTCAATGCTGTTTTGATGATGGATCCTTTGCTCCAATATTGATTTTATGTCCCTTCTTGGCCCATTTTTCAGCAAGTGTTCCACCTACTTTTCCTGCACCTATTACTGCAATATTCATACTTGATTTAATTAAATGTTTTCCTAATAAATATACCGTAATCACCTGTGATTTTAGATGTTGCTGCCAGCTCACTTAGATTGCTTCCAAAACCAAATTGGTAAGAGCTCATCTCTAATCCCAGCCGTATTCTTTGTATTGAAATAACATGACTCAAATCAAAAACAGAGAATAGCTCCAGGCTTGTATATAACCTTAATTTCTCAGTTAATTTAGGACGATATCTTGCTATTGAGAACCAATTCAAGGTTGGATCTTCTGAAAATGTCACATAAGGCAATGCAAATATTGAGAAGCTATCTGTGTTTTTAGTAAAATGAATTCCTGCACCAGAACTTGTGCTATTATTACCAACAGCTCCCAAAAGCGTTCCTCCAATTCCAGATTTTGTGGTGTAATTGAAATACAGAGCACTTAGGAGATTGTTGTTTGCTTTAAAATCCGTATTCAATCGGGTTCTGGAGAATGCTGTCCACTTATAATCTGCAGATAATGGTTTTAGAAATTGTACATCCCCAAAGCCTCCATCTTCGTGAATCATAAGCTCAATTGATTGTGTTTTTGCCATTAAAGAGACAATACAAAATAGGATTGTAAATATGTATTTCATAAAAGGAAAGGTTCTCCCATATCATGAGAGAACCATTTTTGTTACTAATTAATATTTGCTAGAATTTGTAGGAATTGCTCAGGCTTAACTACAAATGGTAGGTGAGAACTCTCAATCTCGAAAGTCTTTTTGATAGTTCCATTGGCTTTTACCATTTGCTTTTGTAGCTCATAACTAACCGCCTTATCCAGGGTAGTATGGATGTAATACTTATCAACTTTCCCAAATGCTTTTTTTGTGAGACTTACCTTTTCACCAAGAGGTTTTGATGGCTCTTCCTTGTGGTATTTTACCAATACTTCCTGCATAAAACCCGGACAGTCAGCACAAACAGCTGGAACTATAGTTTCCTTCTTAATCTTTGCAGCGGTATAGGCCTCATTGAATTCCAAAGCACCACCAACCAGACTATTTGCATCTTGATTTGCCAGGGTAAGAAGGTCCTGTTCGTTTCCTGGGAGATAGGCAGAAACATATATTAGTTTATCAATCTTATCAGGAATCACTTCAGCAACCTGTGAAATTACCACTCCAGCCATACTGTGACCTACTAATCTAACCTCTCCAGGCTGAGCTTTTATAACCTCAACAACCTGATCAACATAATCCTGCAGAGATACCTCATTTGCGGGTGTTAAGTCAATACCATGAGCAGGAAGGTTTACAACTTCCACATTCGCATTAGCCGCTAGTTGATTTCTTACAAATCCCCATGCACTTTCATCTGCCCAAGCCCCATGTACAAGAACATATGTCGGATACCTTTTGCGATCTTCTTCCAGCGCTTCCAGAACTAATCTGGCTGCTTCTGCACCACTGTTCTGTTGTTGGCCAGTAATTAGGTTGCCATCCTTAATTGCGAATGAGGCAAATGGAGCACCTACCTGAAAATCAGTTCCTTCAATCTTTCTTGCCTCATCTTCAATTCTGAATGGTTGAATCTTAAACCCAACATAGTTATCAGCATATTGCTCTTCCGAAGATGAAAAGCCTGTCCACTTTTTGCCTTTTACTAGAAGGTCATCAGTTCCAGGAATCTTAGTTTTTAGAAGAATATTGGTTCCGTGACAAATTGCAGCAGTTGGTTTTCCAGTGATGTAGAACTCACTAAAGAAATTATGTAATTCCTGATTGTCAATGAATGTATACATTGGACCTTGTCCACCGCAAACAAACATTGCCTTGTAATTATCTGGATTTACATCTGATAGTTTCTTTGTATTTTTCATCAACGCCATTTTTGACGGGTCATTCAGGAAACCGAGAGATACGTAATCAAATGCCGCATACTTACTTTCATCTCTTGGGTCTGAGAAGCTGTCAAATTTCACTTCTCCACCATCCGGACTTGCAAACTCTACACTATAACCAGCTTCTATGAATTCCCAATATGGATGCGTTACTTCACTAGCCCATACACCAATAGGCCATCCGGTCTGTTCACTTACAGCCGGGTTACTTACGATCATTAAGATCTTTCCCTTTGTACCTGCTCCATGTTGAGCTTGTGTGAATTGTACTCCAATAATTGCTACTAAAAGGAGTATTATTTGTCTTATCGATTTCATGTTTGAATTGTGTTTGGTCGTTTGTTTAATTCTCATGATCGAAAATACGGAAGGTACACCTATCAGTTACTATACTAACTATATTGTACTATACTAACTTATTAGAAAGTATGGCTTATTTCTTCAAAAACAAAGATTATATTTGAGAGAAAGAATTAAACGATAAGACAATGCCTGATTTTAAGTACAATGGTAAAATCTATTATAACCCAGTAGAGTTTGCTATGGATAGGATAGGGGGAACCTGGAAAATGCCAATTCTATGGAGGTTAAAAGATAGGATCTTCAGGTTTGGAGAGCTGCGTAAAGATATTCCCCATATCTCTGATAAAATGTTGACTACCCAACTTCGGGAACTTGAGGCGGATGGGTTTGTTGATAGAAAAGTTTATCCTGTTGTACCTCCAAAGGTCGAGTATTCCATAACTGATAAAGGCAGGACCGCAATTCCGATAATTGAGACAATTCGTAATTATGGGTTGGATTTGATGAAAGAAGCTGGAGTGGAGCACTAAGAAAAGTCGCTTATTTTTAGTAACTTAACTTAACATCTGAGCTATAACTATTTTAATAACTAATTACGCGCACATGGTATTTGTATCTAATCAACTTAGCATCAAGCTAAGAACCTATCTGGGTGAACCTTGTATGTATTTCACCTTTCGGGGAAAATTCACAAAAGAAGTATCACAATTGGCAACAGAATCCTGGGGTAATCAATTCGATGATCATCCTACTAAGACTTATGCTTTTATTTGGGACTGCATGGAAATGTCTGGCTTTGAGTTAGCAGCAAGAACAGTCTGGTACGAAATGATGAGCAAACACAAATCCCGAATAAGCAAAGTCATAGTGATATCAGATAACATCATGATAAGAGGAGCTGCTCGGGTAATGATGAATCTATTTGGTGTTTCCTCCACCATCTTTAAATCTAGGGAAGCTTACGAAAACATTGCCAGCAATGTAGAAGGGTAGAATTGATCAATTACCCTAATACAATTAGTGCTTGATTCCAGTCTTCTTTAAGATCCTCTACATGCTCCAGACCAACTGAAAGCCTGAGTAGATTTTGAGGAGTAGGACTTTGTGGGCCCTCAATTGATTTACGGTGTTCAACAAGGCTTTCAACTCCACCCAAGCTGGTGGCTCGGGAGAAGTATTTCAGGTTGTTAGAAACTTGCATAGCTTCATCAACACCTCCTTTGATCAACACAGATAACATTGCGCCCGCTCCATTTTTCATTTGTGAAGATGCAAGAGTATACTGTGGGTGAGATGGTAAACCAGGATACAATACTTGATCTATGCCTTCACAAGTCTCAAGGTATTTAGCCAATTCCAAAGCATTTGATGTCTGAGCTTTTACCCTTAAAGAAAGTGTTTGAATTCCTCTACAAATAAGCCAACAATCAAAAGGAGATGGGACTCCTCCGGAATGCGTTTGGATTATGTGTAATTTCTCTTCCAGATCAGAGTTTCCTGCTAAGACCACACACCCTCCCAAAACATCACTGTGACCACCGAAGTACTTTGTTGTAGAATGAACAACCATATCAGCACCCAGATCTAATGGGTTTTGTAAAACCGGGGTAGGCCAGGTGTTATCAACTACAGTTAAAGCACTGTTCTTTTTAGCTAAATCACAGACGGCCTGTATATCTGTTATTTTCAGCTGAGGGTTGGATGGGCTTTCTATCCAGATTAAAGATGTATTTGCTTGAATTGCGTTTTCAATAGCTGACATATCAGACATATCAACAGTTGATACTTCCAGCCCCCATCTTTTGAAAACATGCTCTGTTAGCGTTTTGACATTGAAGTAAACATCATCAGGAATGATTACATGGTCTCCTGTTTTTAAGCATTCAAATACCGCATGAATAGCAGCCATGCCTGTTGCAAAAGCAAATGCTCTTGAACCATTTTCAAGTTGGGCAATACTGGATTCTAGAATTGATCTATTGGGGTTGCTATGACGTGAGTATGCAAAACCCTCGTTGAAACTTCCATCTTCGTTTCTGTGATATGTAGTTGACAAGTAAATAGGTGCAGAAACGGGATTAGCTTCATGGAAATGGTTTTCAGCGCTCTTGATAGCAAGAGTCTCAAATCTTGGCTTGCTCATTAATCGGATTGAATTAGTATTAAAACCGAAAGATAGATCGATTTAGCCTGAAATTAAATGAATGATAATTACTCTTTGACAGTCGGTAGAGAAATTTTAAATGCGGCTCCACATCCCTCTGAGGAGGATACTTTTATATCGCCACTGTATTTCTTTATAATGCTGTATGAGATATATAGCCCCAGACCTGTTCCTTTACCAGGTCTTTTGGTTGTAAAGAATGGTTCGAAAATATGACCAATGACATCTTCACTAATTCCTGGTCCATTATCAGAGATTAGTACATTAACATTGCCATTCTGTTTTAACAATTCAATGTCGATTGTGCCAGTATCTTCAGGTATTGCATCTATGCTATTTTGGATAATATTTTGGAATAGCTGATTAATCTCAATTGGGTTTGCCTGAATGATTGCTTCTGGCTCAATGTTTTGATTAATGGTCGTAGAAGGATTTGATTTCTGCAATAGCAAACTGGTTGTGCCCAATATCTCTGACAAGTCAAATGGAATAATTTGATTGGTATCTCCATCTGGAGATATATTTTGAAGGTTTTTAATGATTCCCGATGCTTTCTTAACTCCAGATTCCAGATTACCCAAGAGGTTATTCATTTCATCAATCACCTCCTCAAAATCACCTTTTCTGTCTTCAGGTATAAAAGACTTAATTTCTTCAATGTCCATTTTTAATGGATGCGCTATACCACCGATATACCCTAATGGGTTATTCAATTCATGCGCAAGACCAGAAGTTAGAGTTCCTATTGAGGCTAGTTTTTCAGATTCTATAAGTTGCCCCTGAGCTTGCTCCAGTGATTGTAATGTGGTCTCAAGTTCGGCTTTACTTGCCCTTAAAGCCTTTGTTCTTTCCTCTACCAGCTCTTCCAGTTCATGCTCTCTGTGCCTTAAGTACGAAATTCTCCATTTAAATATTCCAGCTATTATCGCTAACCCAATTAGAACCAATACTACCCGAGCCCATGTAGTTTCCCATATTGTGGGTGTGACGGTAACTTCAACAATGGCTACATTATCATTCCAAATCCCATGTCTGTTTGAGGCTTTTACCATTAGCTTATAATCACCTGGACTGATATTTGTGTAATAGATAACTCTTCGATTTCCAGCACTGATCCATTTTTTATCGTAACCTTCCAGTTTATACTGGTATTGTATTTTTTCTGGCTGGTTAAAACTCAAAGTATTGTAACGTACTTCAAAGTCTCTCTCATTTGCCTGCAGTATTAATTCCCCTTTGTCATTCAGTTCCCTATTCGAGTTGTTGATTCTTAGTTCATTGATGACAACTTTTGGAGAAACCGTATCATAGGAATAAGAGGAGATGTCAATGTTAGCTAATCCGTCAATAGTAGGCCACCAATATGTGCCATCCTTGGTTATTACTGCACTTCCTGCGCCATTTCCCTCGGCCATACCTTCTTTAAACCCTAGTGATATGCAGTTGATTTGTGGAATTTCTCCGGAAGCAAATTGATTCAACTGTTTAATAGGAGTAAAGAATAGTCCGAAGTTTCCCATCATCCAGAGATTACCTTTCTTATCACCAATAATTCGGGAGACAACATTTTCTGCTAGTCCATTTGCTACTTTGTATGATGTGATTTTTTCACCTTCAATTCTTGTTAAACCACCTCCATATGAACCAATCCAGAGGACTTCTTCTTCATCCTCGTAAATCGCACGAATGGCTCCTGTAGACAAACCTGATGTTGTAGTAATGTTTTTTATTCCTTCGTTGCTGATAATTGATAGGCCATCTTGACTTCCAATTAACAGGTCACCATTCTTCCTTTGAGAGATGTTGTAAATCCTATCACTTATCAGACCATTTTTTGTGGTATAATGCTCAATTAATGAGTCTTTATATTTTAAAACACCATCATTCAATGTACCTATCCAGTAATTATCTGATGTATCTTGATATAAGTAGTTCACAATTTTTGAATTTGCGATATCTAATGGAGTATTATTACCTTTCTGGTCTATTATGCTAATTGCTTTCTTGGTTGCAACCAGGACCTGACCGTCATTATCAAGCAACAAGCTGCCAATGCAATTATTGCTGAAATTATAATGTCGGAAATACACACCGTCGTAATGAATCAATCCATCACATTGGGATCCTGTCCAAAACCCGCCATTCCCATCTGGAGCAATGGCATTGAAAGACTTAATATTGAATTGATCAGGGAGGATGAATCGTTGAACTGGAGACTTTGTTAAAAGAGTCAACCCATTTCCGTCAGTCCCTATCCATATGTTTCCTTCATCATCTTCAAAAATTGCTTTGATGATTGATTGCAATGGTTTTTCGAATATGTATGGGTTTATATCATTTACGAGATCTGTATTGAATTGTAGTAAGCCATTTTGGGAACCTAATAGTAATTTGTTTCCCCCGTAAACTTTTAGCCTTGTGATTCCTCTTATTTTCTCATGAACAAACTTTTTGTCAATGTCATCTCCATTTAAATGAAAAGCAGCTTTACCTGTACCTACCCACATTCCAGAGTGATGTAGAACAAAAGAGAACACAGACAAGTCGCCCAAAACTTCAAGTTTTGTGAACTTGTTCCCATCGAACTTAAAAATTCTACCTGACATTTTACCGGGAAGGCTTGCCGAAAACCAGACGTTGTTATTGTCATCAATTTCTATTCTTCCAACATGAGTTCCTGACATACCCAAAATATCATCATAGACCTTCACTTCCGTACCATGGAGGCAAACAATTCCATGATTTGTACCGATCCAAATCTTTCCAGACTTGTCTTTTGCAAAGGATTGAGCTTTGATTTCTGAGATTCCGGGAAGAATGAGACGTTCAAATTTCCCATTATCGTATACAGAGATGCCAGCGGTTTCATGAGCCATCAGGATTCTTCCGGAGTTATCCTCAATTAATTTAGTAATTCTATTGGAGACCAGGTTAGGAGAGTTGCTGATATCAAAAATTTCAAAATTGATTCCGTCAAATCTTGCTAGTCCTCCATTTGTAGCAATCCACAGGTATCCATTTTTCGACTGAATAATATCCTGAACTGAGTTTTGAGGTAGACCATCTTCCATGGTCCATTGGCGTTTGAAATAGGGAGCTGTTTTGTCCATATTCACAATCTGTTGACTGTGTACAAACAAAGGAGCGCATATCGCAAATGCTATCCATATTTTCCTTAACCAGTAATTGACCATTAGATCCCTAAACCTACTTATAAAAAATCCTGAATTATATAGCCGAATAAGTACGGTCGAAGTGTGACTTATTGTAAATATACCGAATTACCTGTTAACAGAGCTTTATTGCACTAATTAACCAAATTCTATTTAAAAGATTTACAGATTCTATACTTTACAGTCAATGAAGCTTCAACTGATATTTCTCTTATTGATCTATAGTTCTACTGTCCATGGTCAAGAAAGAAATTGGACACAGGCCAAGTCAAAAGACGGAACGGTAAACGTGAAATACGAAATTACTAAGGATGATTCCGAACAGACTGTTGTCTATTATGAGGGAAAAACCTCATTTGTAGGTTCAATTGAGAACTATAAAGCTTTAATGTCAAATTCATCACGCTATCAGGAGTTTCTTGAATACACAGAGGAAAGTAAAGAAATTGAAAGATCCTCATCTTCTGAATGGCTGATGTATCTATACTTCGATCAACCATGGCCTCTACCAAATTCTGACTGTGTTCATCGGGTTTATCTGAAAGATACCTTATCAAATGGGTTCAACATTGTGGCTACCACTGATGAAGAAGCTTACCCGAAGCAGGATGTTAAAAGGATGGAGGTTTATGATGTTAGTTATTCGTTTATTGAGCAAGAAGGTCAAATCGTGTTCACCATCAAAGCTAAGTTTACTCCAGTAGGTTCCTTACCTAAATGGATGCTGGCGTCTTGGTTTCCGGAAGGTCCGGCTGGAATCATGAGGAGGATTATTGAAATTGGTAAGTAGTTGTCAGTTATCAGTTGTCAGTTTTGTAGTTAACTGAAAACAGAGAACTGACAACCGACAACTAATTCACTCCCCAATAGACCATATTCTGTCATACCCTAATTCAACTTCTTTCTTTCGTAAAGTTTGAATTCCGGTAACAAGTCCTGTGGTTAACTCCTGAAAACTCACTACTCTTAGCAGCTCATCCGGACTGGATTTTAACAAGTCTTCATTGAAAGGTTCTCCAACTGTTCTTGTGACCAATCCATTAAAATACACTCCTTCTTTATCGTCATTGGTTTCATCTCTTCCATAAGCAGAGATTGAGAGTGAAGGGAAGAGAACTATGTTGCCCTCTCTGTTTGCACCTACTGTAAGAGTTAGTCTCATAGAAACTAATCCATCAAGGTCTCCGGCACTCTTCATCATATTCACTCTGGGGTTATCTGAGGTCATATTCGAAGAAACTGATCCAAAAATCTCTTTGAAGCTTTGAGGGGTGTTCCTCATTGTATTTTTATAGCTTTTTTCTACTCCGGTTTTTGTGTTTTCCTGATTAGCCGGAAATAGAGTGGCGTATTCAGGAGTGGAGGTTAGTTGCTCAACCGGTACGAACTCAATTCCATATTGGCTGTCTAGAAATCCCGCTACCCGCTCATACATTTTGTCCATTACTGCATCCCAGTAACTATCGGGAAGCTGAGGGAATTCCCATGTCGTTGTTGTGGTGGTAGTGGAGGTGTATCTGGTGTTTCCAACTGTGTATGATGAGCTGCTTGTTTCGCTTTCTCTTTTATAGGTTTCTGCAGACATAGTGAATGAAACAAGACCAAATCTTTTACCTTTTGACAGTGGAATTCCCGTATTTGCATTGGGTTTGGAAAAGTCGAACCCTACCGTTTTATCTTCCGTTTTTCCCGCTATTTTAAGATTTACCAATAGTCCACCAGATTGCTTTCCTTTTACAATTACAGGCATTCCAGAATAAGACCTTGAGCTAATATCATAACTAGGAACTTTACCAGGGTTCTGGCCACTTGCATTATCTGCTTTATGGGTGATTTGTTCTCTTTCAATTATAACAAAGTTCTCACCTTGCTTAAAATTACCTGTGTTTAATTGTCCTGATATCTCTGGGTTTTGAAAGGCTTCTTTAGGAATAGTTACCCTCATTTTCCCTTCTTTCTTCACATTAAATTCAGCAAAATGATTGAGTGCCCTCACGCCCATGATGTCAGAAAGCATAGATACTTTTACATCACTGCCAATAGACCCTTTTGGGTTCCAAAACTCAATTTCCATATCCTGATCTAAATCCAATATTGGGAGAGCAAATTCGCCATTGATTTTCATTAGATCTATTCCAGGGATTGGCTTGTAAGTAAATGCAGCATGATCTCCGGTTTCAGTTTTTACTTTAATTATGACAGGTGATAAAGGAGGGAAATCAAATACTTTTCCGTATGACCCAAGACCAAAATATTCCATCGGCTCACCATCGCAAGTCACTTCTCCTTTGATTTCATACATTCCAACACCTTCTTGCTTTAAGAATGAAACTGAAGCGATATAGTCTCCTTCTTTGGCCTTGCCTTTGAGGTATTCCATTTCTGTTGTTCCGGTTTCGGGGGAGTAGATTCCACATATCAGATTATTTTTAACTGAAACTGTAGATAAATCATCTGTTTTACCTGTCATCAGGTTGCCAGTGAGTTTACCTATTTTCTCTCCAATTTTGAAGTTTGGCTTTTTAAGCTTGAATTTCTTCTCTTTTTCCTGCGCTATTGAAAAAAAAGGCATGATGAAGACCATCAGCATTAGTAGTGTGCGTGTCATAGTGTGTTTTTAGAAGTGAAATTAGGTCAAATTGATAGGGGCTTCAATACTCCATTTGGGGTATTTTTTATACCGTGAAGAGGGTATATGGAATTAAGATTTCGCTTTATTCTCTAAGTCAACAAGTGCTTGTTTCAGTTCTGAGATGTCCTGAAAAGTTACTGTGAAGCCATCGTTTAATTTTACAGCGGATAATTTGAACCATTTGGTGATCCCATCTGCAGAGTAGTATTGTTCCAGTGTTGTATAGTTGCCTGTCTCAACAACACTAACATATTTATCAAAGAGCCCAGCGTCTTTATTGCCAGGCATTTCTTCTAGTAGTTTACGACCGATTAGATAATCCGCGGGTCTTTGTACAATAGCTTCTGCCACGTCATTTACAAAAATCCACTCAAAATCAACGATTTCATTTTTTAGATTTCTGACAGATTTAAACGCCATTATACCATCAAGTGAGCTGTCAAGGATGCTTTTCAGAAGTTGTTGGCTAGAAACATTATCGGAAGAGTTACCCATTTAAGATTAGTTCAGTGTTTTCTCAATTAACGAAAAAGTTGACTAAAAGCCAACTCGTTTGTTAACAAATAATGACTTCTATTGTTTGGTCGAGCCTGAATTTAGTAAGCCTCAAATCGTAAATTCTCTATTTCAGTACAATTAAATTTTGATACTAAACCAGAATATGTATTTTTTGCCGTGATGAGTAGACTCAAACTGTTTTTGATTTTATTAATTGTTGCTCCTACATGCTATTTAAGTGCTCAGGAGAAAATGGCATTGGTAATTGGAAATGCTGATTATGAGCACCTCGAAGAGCTCAAAAATCCAGTGAATGATGCGCAGGGGATTGCTGATGCATTAACACAAGTAGGTTTTGAGGTAGATGTTCATACTAATTTGACCAAGGAGAATTTCAAATCTGTCATAAGAGCGTTTGGTGAAAAAGCTAAGGGAGCAGATGTCTTTCTCTTTTACTACGCTGGACATGGATTGGAGATTTTGGGAAAGAACTACTTTGTTCCAATCGACGCTGAAGCATCCTCCAACTCAGAAATAAAAAAGAATTGTGTACCAGCAAGTGCAATCACCAATTACATGAAGTTCATAGGTTCAGAGAATAACATTATCATTCTTGATGCCTGTAGATCAAATCCATTCGTATCGGATGCAGCTGGTGAGTCGGGTGGACTTGCTTTAATGGATGCACCTACCGGTACAATCATTTCATTTGCTACAGCTCCTGGGAAAGTTGCACTTGACGGTTCAGGAGAAAATGGAGTCTATACTTCTGCTCTATTGGAGCATATTCTTACTTATGATTTGGATATCAAGGATGTCTTTGAACGTGTAAGAAATTCAGTAGTACAAGCAAGTAATAACAAGCAAATTCCCTGGGAATCTACTTCCTTAACAACCGAATTAGTCTTAAGAAGGAAGCCAGAATTGCCAATTCAGGTCAATATTCTTGAAGGCGATTCAATCACCTATGAAGGTAGTGGACAACTGCATGCCACATCAAACTTACAGGGTGTTTCTTTCAGCTGGTATTACAATGGAAGGCAGTTTTCAAATATTGCAACTCCAGATGTTAACCGAACGGGTAACTACCAGGTCAAAGTAATTAGTAGAGAAGGTCAGATATTGTTGTCTGAACCTATTTGGGTGACCATCAAGTCATTTGTTGATCCTCTGGTTTACATAGAAGAGGGTACGCAGATAACATTTGATCAGGCTGGAGTGCTGCATGGTAAAACCAATGTGAAGGGAACTTATAAATGGTTAAAAGATAATAATTATGTAGGGGATGGAAGCAGCTTAGAAGTAAGTGTTCCAGGTCTTTACAATTTTCAGATCAATACGGAGGATGGAAGATCTGCCACTTCGGAATCCATAAAAGTAAGAATAACGAATGAATAAATTCATCAGCATTTTGCTATTGCTAATCCCAATGATGGGGCAGGCTCAATATGGATATATTACCGGAAAAGTGTTTGATAAGTTTGGACCAGTTTCCGGAGCTGCAGTCAATATTGAAGGTAGCCAATATGCCACCTATACCGATGAGGCTGGATACTTTGCTTTTGAAATCGATACAGGATTTCACGAAATATCAGTAAATATCACAGGGTACCACCAACTTGAAAAAGCTATCATTCTTCTCAATCTTGAGCAAAAGGAATTGGATTTCGAACTGGAAAGCTCCTTGATGGATGCCGATGTAAGTGTTGGTACCAAATCCAACGTTGCTCAAAATCAACTGGAATCTGCTGTACCAATAGATGTTATCTATGGGGAAGAACTAGTGAATAGCGGACAAACAGAGTTATCACACGCGCTCCACTTTTTGCTGCCCAACTTTTACTCAGTGAGGCAGTCCACCGCAGACGGAACAGATATGGTAGATCCAATCTCGTTAAGAGGATTGGGACCTGATCAAATATTGGTTTTAGTGAATGGAAAGAGACGGCATAAAAGTTCGTTACTCAATTTGAGTGATGTTTTTGGCAAGGGTACAGCCTCTACAGATCTGAATGCTATCCCAATAAATGCTATTGACAGAATTGAAATACTTAGAGATGGTGCTTCTTCGCAATATGGTTCTGATGCTATTGCTGGTGTGATGAACATTGTATTAAAAAGTCAAACTTCAGACGCAGGAATTATTGTGCAGGGAGGAAGTACTTTGGAAGGTGATGGTGAAATGACCAATGTTGGATTCAACTATGGTTTTAATATAAAGAGGAGAGGCTATTTTAATATTGCCGGGAATCTGGTTAGCCAGAATGCTGTCAATAGAGCAGGCGAGTACACAGGTATCATCTTTGGAGATAGCAGAGACTTTGATGAAACAGCAAGAAATGAGTTCTTTGACCAAACAGGATTTCCAAATAATACTATCGCAGAAATAGGAAGTGCTGAAAATACTAATACGGCCCTGTTTTACAATACACAGCTGGAATTGACTGATAACATGGATTGGTACTCTTTTGGTGGTGTAAGCTATAAAGAAGGTACAATTAAAAGCGTATACAGGTTCCCAGCAAATGTGGAGCAAGTGGTGGATACCATATACCCAAATGGGTTCGCTCCAAACATAGAACCAAAAATCTTCGACAGGTCCTTTGTAACTGGGATTCGAGGTAATGTGAATGACTGGTTCTTAGATTTTAGCTACAACAAGGCAATTAACACGTATGACATCTCAGTCAATAACTCCAACAATGCATCATTGGGAGTACTTTCACCAATTGAAGCCTTTGTAGGAGCTTATAACTATGGACATGATATCCTTAGTTTTGATGCTACAAGACCATTTGAATTACCAGATGACTCCAAAATTGATTTGTCTTTTGGAGTAGAGTATAGAGTGGAGGAATATAAGATTATTGAAGGAGAGGAGGAATCCTATATTGATGGAAATGCCTTTGATACCTTGACCATGAGTAACATTACTCGTGAACCTGGAATGCAGGGTTATTTTGGTGTTACCGATGGAGATGCTTTAGAAGAACTACGTTCAAATGCTTCTGTCTATATGGAGATGGAATACATTAAGGATAAACTACTGCTGTCCTCAGCGGTTAGATATGAATCCTACAGTGACTTTGGCGAAAATATCAATTACAAAGTAGCAGGTAGATATAAGTTTGCCAATCAGTTTTTGTTAAGAGCATCTCATAGTACTGGATTCAAAGCGCCAAGTTTACATCAATTGTATTTCCAGAAAGTTTCCGCAGTGATTACAGAAGAGGGTCTTGAAAACGTAGGACTGATCAATTCAGAGAACTCTATTACCAATAGTAGATTAGGAATACTAGGACTGAATCCTGAAATCTCTGAGAGTTATAGCGTTGGGATTACTTCAGCGATTAATCGAAACCTATCGTTTAGTGTAGATGCTTACAGAACTAATATTGATGATAGAATTGGTCTTGTAAGTAGGGTTGACCTTAGCTCAATTCCATTATTGTCCAATTTGTTAACCGGTTATGATATTAGGTTTATTGAGCTTTTCACCAATTTGGTGGATACAGAAACAAGAGGGCTTGATGTGGTACTTGCTGCTCAATTTAATTACCCAGGTTATTCCTTAAATATCAATTCAGGCTTTAGTGTAATGCAGACTAGACTAAGAGGTGATGTGAAAGAGATATTTGATGAATTGATTGTAGGAGAAATTGAATTGTTGGACAGAGCAGACATAGCAAGAATAGAAACCTATGTTCCAGAAACCCAATGGCGAACTTCTGCCACGGTAAAGTTTAATCGATTTATTGTCGCTCTTCATCATACCAGATTTGGCCGAACTAAATATGTGCATCCTGAAGATGGAGATTCCAGTAATTGGTTACTAAACGAAAACTCTGGAGAGGTTGAATCCCGAGATCAAATCTTCAATGCAAAGAATATATTCAGTGCTGACGTTACAGCCAGTTTAACCAATAAACTAACACTCACTTTGGGAGGAATCAACTTAACTAATCAGTATCCTGACAAAATCAATCATAGTGAGAGTATCATTTTTGGAGTGAATGAATATAGCCCAAATGTGAGGCCATTTGACTTAAGAGGAACATATCTGTACGGAAGTCTAAGAATGAAATTTTAAAACAATTCAATACCAGATCATTCGTTTTCCAACCAAATGAATGATTTGTGAATCATTATAGTAATCAACTTTATCAATTATGGATCATATGAAGAGAATTTTTAGTGGGCTTTTAGCTATCTGTTTTTTGATAGTATTCCCTATAGCATGTAGCGACGATGAAGATCCCGGAATAGCACCAGAGTTACCGCCAGTAGGTTCGATGGTGATGGATTTTTCAGTATTGGAAGATGGAAACTCTGCAGGAAGACTTGAAACTCAGGTTAACTGGGGAGTTGCAGCATTGCATGTTGCTGTATGGAATACCATTCTTACCATAAACGTAGCTTTACCGGTAGCGTCATTCACAACAGCAATTAGCCAGACACCAAGTTATGATTTCGACAGGAATCTATGGGTTTGGACTTATGATTACACTTTCCTTGGAAGAACTTACACTTCTGAGTTGACCGCAATTCTTACCACATCCAAAGTATTATGGGAAATGCAGATAAGCCAGGAAAATGGCTTTCAGGACGTTACATGGTATACGGGAGAGACAGCTCTTGATGGCAATTCAGGTTTTTGGTTGCTTAATTACAACGCAGACGACCCGGAACCGAGGCTTAGAATTGATTGGGTAAGAACAGGAGAGGAGATCAGCCTAATTACTTATACCAATGTGACTGAGGGCGATGACAATGAAGGAGGATATATTGAATACGGCAATAAAATAAGTGGAGAATTTGATGCTTACTACGAGATTTCAATGCCAACCAGAGAAAGCGATGTACTCATAGAATGGAGAAAAGAAAACGGAAGTGGCCACATCTTGGACCCAGAGTTTTTCCAGGACGAAGAATGGCATTGCTGGGATGAGAATTTTGAGGATGTCGATTGCTAAGTAATCGATATTCGAGATAAATATATAGAAGCAACTACAACAAGTGGTTGCTTTTTTTAGTTGATGTTGGTGTGAGTTATATTGCTTCCTAAAGAAACAAGAGGTCAATATATTTAAGTGCACTATATATCCGATTGTAAACGTTTAAGATTGGATATGTTTCTGATAATGTGTGTTTTAATGATATTGCCTGTTAATAATGAAAGGGTATATATGTGTAACTAAGTGCACATACCCGGATGTTATGATCAACAAAGTCTTATATTTGTAAAAATTAACTATCTCTAATTATGAAAAAAATTATTACATCAATTGCTCTTGTCTTATTTGTCCAAGCTTTTTCCTACGCTCAACACTCTCCAAATTCTGACCTAATATTGAATAATGACAAAAAACTTATTTGGAAAGATCTAAGTGGAACTAATAGAGGACAAATCATGGCTTCAGGTAATTTATTTAAAATTACTCCTATGGGTCAAGGACAACCATTGGTTTTTGGAGACGGAACCTCCAGTAATTCTGACACTTGGTTTGGGGGAATTAGTGGTACTGGGGCACCATCAAATGTTCCATTGATTATCAAATCAGGTGGAAAAATTGGTATTGGTATCAATAATCCATCTGAAGAAGTTGAACTTCATGTTGGAGACGCTTTTGGAGAATTTCTGCTGTCTTCTGAAAGAGATGATGATGGTCAGAATATTGGTAGATTTGGTTTTGAAGGACGAACAGATACAGGACTTGAGGTGAAATATGCAGGTTTAAAAGGAGGAATTTTTGAAAGTAGTGGAAGTGCTTATATTGGTGCATTATACTTTGAGACATATGATGGTGGTTTTGGTCAAAGACTAACTATTAAAGGATCAGAAATTGGTATTGGAACGGCAAACCCTGAGTCTGGTCTACATGTGTGGGGCAATTCTGCAAGTTCTGGCAAAATAATAATTGAAAGGTCAGGTGGTAACCCAAGTTTAGACCTAACCAATGGGACTGTTTCTACTGTTCGAATGTTTTATGATCAAGGAAATGACGGGTTAGTTTTACAATCAGAGGGAACCAATAGACCTGTGGTAATTCAAGATAACACGGGTAATGTCGGAATTGGAACAACTGATCCCAAATCTAAACTTTCAGTAAATGGTCAAATTAGGTCTACAGAAGTTAAAGTATTGGTTGACGTAAATAGCGTCCCTGATTATGTATTTGAGAAAAATTACAAACTCAGAAGCTTGGATGAAACTAGACAATATATTGCTGAACATAAGCATCTTCCAGAGATTCAATCAGCCCAGGAAATTGGTAAAAATGGATTAGACCTAGGTGAAATGAACTTGAAACTCCTCAAGAAAATTGAAGAATTAACTCTATATCAAATCCAACTTCTGGAAAATCAAAGACTTCAGAATGAGAAAATTGAAAAATTAGAATCTCAAATTGCTGCTTTTAGAAAGGAAAAATAATCATAACAAACCTCAGCTAGCGCGCGTCTGAGTGCAACGGAGACGCGTGCTTTAGAAAACGAAAGCACGCGTTACACTTCGTTAAACGCGCGCTAGCTGAGTGCCAACGAAGACCCGTGCCATCCGAACACAAGTAAACTCAAGTACAATTTAGAATCAGACATCTGCATTTGCATATGCCTTCGCCTTAGTAGCGGTTCCTTTCACCTGACCCCCAAGTGGCTTCATTTCTTTCGCCAATTCCTTTCGTCGTTTCTTTAATTCCTTTTTACTAGGTGGTTCTGCAATATTTGCTTCTTCGACATTTGCTTCCGCACTATTTGTTGCTTCGCTATTTGCCGCTTCATTACTTGCTTCCCGCATACCAGTCACACCCGTTGCAATTCCTCTGCCTGTCTTTGTTGCTCCAAGCCCAAATCCTGCACCCTTTGCGACTACATCTGCTGCTGATTTGACAGCTTTGAAACCACTGAGCAATCCACCCACAATGGACAAAATAGCCTCGAGTCCAATTATTAAGCCTATCCACTTTTTGTTTGTGAGCTGGCCTCTAAGCTGTTGAACAGATCTTATTAGTTTTATTGTTGATGGGAAGAGACCAAAACACGCTGTGAAAGTTCCTGCTAAGCAGTTTCCTATAGCGCCAAAGAAACCTGAAATTCCTTCCAAGACTCGCAACCTATTGATTGTTACTTTCTTATTAGCTGTATCCTCCTTTAACTTATTTTGATCAACAACCGCTGGATTTACTTCGCTTAGGTTTTCTGCAGCACTTACAGTAACAGCATTTTGCACCATTTGGCCTCTCATTTTTTCTACCTTACGAGTCACAAATGCTCTGACTCCTTTCACAATTCCAACAATCAGTGAGGCAATACTTCCAATGGTCTTACCAACGACTACATTTACAATACCGGCAAACCCGGAGGCAATAGCAATTCCAATTTTCGCTATACTACCGGCCAGATGAAAGATGCTTTCAACGGCTAAGAATGGCCAGGCATCTATCGGTTTTGCCTTTTCGTGAGTATCTTTTATCTCCTTGACCTTCTCTTTTACTTCTCCCTCTTTTGCGTTTTTTATTAGTTCTGCAAAATCAGTTGATTCACTATTTTTTGGTTTTGCTGATTCTTCGCTTTCATCCTTACTAGCTTCAACATCGTCTGTTTTATCATTTGCTGGTTCTAAAATTGATAACTCCGGTTCATTGCTAGCATCAAATATTACTGGCTCTGGTGCGGCCTCTTCCTCAACTCTACAAGTAGTATATGCCTCTGCAATTAGTTCTGGTAAAGTTATTTGAGCAGTTTTACGATATTTTTCTGCGAGTGTTACCACCTTTTGCCTATCCAGGGCAATCGGCCTGGTTCTGGTTTCCGAAGCACGCATTACCCTTTTAACTGCCTCTTCTACTGTAATAATTGTACTACCACCTTTTGTGTTACTTGCTCTAATTTGTCGTTGAATTGGAGTAACACTGGAAAACTGCTCCAAGCCAGAGTTTAGTTGTATCCCAGAGTGTGAAACGTCAGCCTTCTTTTGTGCGACATCCTTTGTTTCTAATTCCTCATCTCCGGTAGCACATTCCTTACATAACCGCTGTACCGAACCTTCGCCTGTCACGCCTGATCCATGGATGGTAGGTCCCACCTGTGAGCTGTCTGAAAAAGCATTGGCTTGCTGCCCCATTATATCCGCTTCGTTCTCCAGGTGTACATCATCGTTGATTGCAGTACCCTTCAACTGTAGAGTGGGCTTCACACGTCCCTGCTTTTGCTGCACTACATGCCATGCTTCGTGGGGTAAGTGCTTTTCTTGTCCTGATGCCACATGAATATCTGTACCTTGTGCATAGGCATGAGCATTCAATTGAGCTGGCTTATCAGAGTTATAATGCACTTTTACATCGTCCATGGAATAGCCAGAAATGTTTTCAATACCTGCTTTCAGGTTGTTGGGTAATCCAGTTCTGTTTTGTTGCCTTTGAATGGGTGGATGTTGTTGTGAAGAATCATTTTTTGTCATAGTCTGCAGCTGAAACGTCTTCTCTGCATGAGGGCTGTTGTTTGTCATGTCTTGCAAAGAGCTCAATTGCATTGTTTGAGAACTGTTTTTCGCCATCTCATGCAATTTTCTTTGTGTTATGACCGCTGGTCTTTTATCCGCTAACTGAAGAGTGGACTCACTACCACGTTGTTTTTGAGACATATCATTTGTAACTGATTGGCTTTCTCTATCCTGTGTTTTCGTAGTGAGAGTATTCATATAAGTTTTATAGGTTTAGCGAACTGCAGCTCTGGATTTTCATCCGTTAAAGAAATGTTATTATCAAGTAATCTGATATCTCAAAAATGATTAATTGCTAATAACGGTATTTAATGCGATTATTTCAATACTTAGCTATTCAAAAGTTGCTGAGTTTGAAAAAAACCTTAACTAGTGAGTCTGAGAGGAACGCGTTAAACGTTAGCTAATTGAGCAATCCAACTCTAAACCTTTACTTGCGAAGTAATAAAAACAACCATTTGAACTCCTAATATGGCAGGAATCTGAGTGCAAATGAAGACACATGCGTCCAAGAACAATTCCTAAAAAAATCAGGTTATCTTACTCACACAAAAGCACACGTTACACTTCGTTAACCCCTGTGCTCGATAAAACTAGAGTACTATTAAGTTATTTAACCAGACAATTACTGAAGCAAACACATGCAAAAAATCACTTTTTGGCAAATCTGGGTATTAGCAGGCTTACTAATGACAATACCCGCAACAGTCATAGCACAGGAAGATGAGCTGACCCTTGATGACCTGTTCGCGACTCCAAAACTGACAGGAACAACCCCATCCCAACCTGTGTGGGCACCTAGCAGCGAGCACTTCGCCTTTTCCTGGAGTGAACCAGGAACTCCCGGGCGTGGGCTCTGGGTATCCACAAGTGATGGGAAGGAAGTGCGTCTAATTTCCAATAAGACTTCAGCACCAGTGCGCGATATTGTCTGGACCGACGCGAATACAATTGTCAGCCTACGAGGTAACGACTTGTGGCAGACATCATTGAACCAAGGGGATGATCTTCAGTTGATGTCCCTGGAGACAGGTGCGCATAACCTTTCGTTATCCCCAAGCGGAAACCAAGCAGCGTATATACAAAACGGTGACCTCTGGCTTGCTGACTTCTCTTCCAGGAAGAATCGCCAGCTCACGGAGATCGGAATCCCAAGTTTATCGAGCTTACCAAAAGGACGATACAGCCGTCCGGAACGTGAAATTGGTCCGGGCATCTGGAGTGGGCCTACCTACAAGTGGTCCCCGGATGGCAAGACCATCGTGTTTCACCTTGTTGACCGGCGTGAAATGCGAAAGGTACCTTTCCCGGATTACCTCGCTTCAGAAACCAATCCCAATGAGGTACGCCGAGGTTACCCGGGTGATCCCAACGAGATTCGTAGCGTGGGCCTTCTTGATGTAGAAACCGGTAACATTACATACCTCGATTTGCCACTCCCACACGCCAACCAGGTCATCGATTTCAATTGGTCACCAGATGGTGTACTGCTGATCGATATAGCATCCGATACAGCAGTGGAACGTAAGCTGTTCGTTGTTGAACCCGGAGAAAGCAAACTCCGCGAGATTTGGCGAGGTGTTCGGGAGACACGCATGTACACAGCATTTGGATCCAACTGGCATCCGGATGGAAAGAAGATCGTTTTCTTAAGTGATTTGGGTGACCGCTACGGCCTCTACACTATTGATGCCTCACGCTCAAAGGATCGTCCGAAGCTCTTGACAGATCCGTCCTATGATGTGCTGTCCTCCCCAATTGTTGCTGGTGACGCATTGTTTTATGCAGGAAACGGTGTTAATCCATACGAACAACATGTGTATCGCCTCAGTATGTCCGGTGGCGATCCCGAGCAAGTAACAAGTCTTGCTGGCCGGAATGTAGGTTACCCTTCACCGGATGGCAAGCACCTGGTATTCATGCACAGCAACGACACATCGCCACCTGAGCTTTATGTGGTGAGCAGCGATGGAGGTGATGCTAAACGAATAACCAACTCGCCATTACCAGCCTTCACTGATCGAACGTGGGCAGCTGCCGAATACATTAGCTTCCCCAGTCTTATAGACGACTACACGCTCCATGCCCGAATTTTGAAACCGACCAATGTGCAGGACGGTAAAAAGTATCCAGTGCTGTTTGGGCCTGTGTATTCAAATACAGCTAGGAACCGCTGGGCTGGTAATTACAGCCTTGTACAACAGCTGTTGGCCAAGAAAGGATATATTATCGTACAGGTGGATTCACGTGGTAGTAACGGTTACGGCAGGGCATTTCGTGAAGAGTTCTTGCTAGGATTTGCCGATCAGGACATTGAGGATTATGCTAGTGCTGTTGCCTACATGGAGTCACTGGATTATGTTGATCCTGAACGTATTGGCATTTGGGGTAGTAGTTACGGGGGTACACTTTCTGTTTATTCGCTATTGAAGAAACCTGGCTTATTTCAGGTAGGTGTTGCTGCAGCGGCGGCTGTAGATCCATTCTTCTTTGGTACAGACGATGTTGCGATTGTTAGGCGCCCACAAACACATCCGGAGGTCTTCGAAAGGAAAGCACTCAAGTACGCTACTAATCTGGAGGATAAACTCCTTTTCATCCACGGTCTCCAGGACCATGTGGTACCATTCAAGACTACTGCAGTGTTAGCTGAAGAGCTAATTAAACAGGGCAAGGACTTTGATTTTGCTTTTGCACCTGGTGCGACGCATTCATGGAGCCGTGAGCAGAATTATAATCGCTACCTGTTTAATAAGATGATTGAATACTTTGACCGGCATTTAGGTGTATCGTCAGAGTAGAATGTTTGCATGCGGAACGTTGAATGTAAGGGATCTAAAGCAGTGCTATGTCTGAGAGGAGCTGTAAGTGTTTTCTAATCCCATTTCATCCAACAATGAATGAGTTTAATATGAAGCCAATTGTTGTTTTAGTTTTTCTAATTATCACTGGATGTAATCAAACTTCTGATAAGCAGAATATTAGCTCCTCAATAAACAAGCTTGACTCCACAATGTATAAGGAAAAAGTGATCGACACTTCTTGGGTACATAATTCAAAGTCAAAATCGATCTATGAAAATGACACACTTCCAAAATTTGCCATTGATCAAATAATTCAAAATGGTTTTCTCATTTCGACCTCTGGCTTAACACAAAAACAGTATGATTCAATAAGCAATGAAGTCATTAGAACTGAACTGATAACGGAATCTTATGAAAATGCGGTGGTCAACCTTGATACATGTATTTTAATCAAGTTAAGTAAATCACCAAATGATACATTGTGCAATTTTGATGATGGAGAATACTATGAAAAATACCAACCTTTAGGATTGTGGAAAGAGCGAAATCATTTATTGATTAATTTTCAAAATTGGGAAGAACAACATGATTACTTATTGAACCTGGAAACAGGATCCATCTATGTTTTGGCTCCTGAATATTATTTATCGCCTGACGGAAATCAAATTCTGACATTTACAAATGACATTGATCATGCAATTTATGGAAATAGCTTCATGATTGCTCAAGTCGACAATGACACTATCTACGATTTGTTGAACTTGGATTTTGGTAATGTCGCAATCACAAGTGCTGACTGGATAACTGATAACCTATTAGTAATTGAGGCAAGCATAATTGACCAAGAATCATGGACCTTCAGAGAAAAAGGGAAATTTCTGATGAGTATAAAAAAAGATTTGGACACTTTGTAAACACGTAGCTGGCTTAAGTTTAGCCAAGCGTAACTTAAGCCCACCAATAATCAAAAACGAAACTAGAGAAGTTTCTAACTTCGGTTCTTTGGAGGAGTTAAGCCAAAAAAAGCGAAATGGCCAAAATTCTATATTACGTAATTTCGGAAGTTACAAACTTCCTTATATTAGTAAGCATAAGTTATAAACTTAAGCTAGAGTGGGGAGTAAAACCGAGGCTGTACTTCCTAAGCAATTCCTAATAATTCAGATTATTTTGCTTATGAAAAAGTATGTGTTTCACATCGTTAATACCCGGGTTGGATCTTAAAGAAATTTGAAAAGTCCTGTAAAGAATGATTCTTGTATAGAGGCACTATAGAAAATGGGAGTAAATAAACCTTTGAAATGGCATGAGAAAATATTCCTGGGGGTTATATCTCTAGGTTTATCACTTTGCATAACATTTAGAGGATTTTCCATGTTGATTGGAGATCGTTCTTATTCAGAATTAGGGTCTTCTAAAACCAGTGGAATTGCATATGCAATAGGAAAACTTGAACTCACTAATTGGAGATTTTTATTGGTTGGTATTTTTGCATTGATTGGGATTATTCTAATTAAAGAAGGTAACCAGATGTACAGAAGAATAAGAAATAAAAAGGAAGAGTAACCAACACTCTCGCAGGTTGTCCCCAACCTGTGAGCACGATAATGCCAAGGACTCTGTCCATCTCCATTTTAAACACCTTGCAAAAACTTGCCAGCAAAAGAAGCAGCCACTACATTTACACGAATAAGCCATGTCTTTGAGTTAAATTATAAAATGTCTGAACTGGGAAATTTCGCAATAAAAGGGTCTGATGGGTCAATCGTTGTTTCGATTCTGGAAGTATATGGATTTCCGAATGAAACTTGCCATTGGGGAGGTTATGACACAAAATCAGCGATAGAAATAAAAGCGGCCAACTACAGAATATCAGGCCAACTATATATTGCAACAGGTGAGATCTTTAATTTTTACAAGCAACTGAAGGATTGTCAAAGGACTCTTAAAGGAAAAGCTACTTTAACTTCTTATGAAGGAAATCTTTCAGTGGAATTCAATTTTGATGAGCAAGGTCATGTACAGATCAATGGTAATTTTCAGGAGTATCAACACTCGGAAAATGAACTGATTTTTGAATTGGATTCAGATCAATCATACTTTAATGAAACAATAGTTCAGCTCGATGCAATAGTGAAGAGGTATGGCGGGATGACAGGTGTAAAAGGCTTATGAAAAAGCAATTTAATTCGGCAAACCAAATTCCAATCACTTCTTACTTCAATACACCACAATCTTCACTATCTTTGCTACTTATGACATTCATTCCTACAATAGCCGGAATAATTGTGCTGTAAGCCTTTACGGCGCAACTCTTCATTTTAAAATCATAATCATTTTTTAATGGGCATTATTCCTATGTCCAGATCAATTAAATCTTTTTAAAGAAATGGAAAAACTATATTCATACGGCTGGAATAGTTATATCAATAAATTAAAATCAAACCAACCAGACCCCAGCAATGTAGGTCGGGTAATATCTATACAGGGATTCAAGTATCACATCATTACTGAGAATGGAACCTTAGTCACGGAACTAATGGGGCAACTTATTTCTGCAGAAACTGAAGAACAACCCAAAGTAGGGGATTGGGTAACCTTCATTGAATTTGAACAAGATGGATTCATCAATGAAGTGCTGTCACGGTTTAATGAGTTCTACAGAAAATCAGCAGGGAAGGAGTCTTCCAAACAAGTATTGGCCACCAACCTGGATCGCGTAATCGTGATGCAGGGTCTGGACAGGGACTTTAACATCATGCGTTTGGAACGATACTTGGTGCAAACTGCAACCTGCGGTATAGAAACTGTGGTGGTTCTCAATAAGTGTGACTTATGTGAAGACAGGAATTCAATTCTGGAATCGATTAATGCTTTGGGGCGAGATATTCAGGTGATTTTCACAAGTAATAAAACTGGTGAAGGAATTGAAACATTGCATAAGAAGATCCTAATTCCAGGTGAGACCTGTCTGCTTATAGGTTCTTCCGGAGTAGGGAAGAGTACTTTGATTAATTTAATTACAGACTCAGAAGACCGAACTACCCAGGAAACCAGTGAATGGAACAACAAAGGGAAACATACCACCACTACCAGGGATATGATCTTACTTCCTACAGGGGCCATCATTATTGACACTCCGGGAATGAGAGAACTTGGAGTAGGTTTTGAAGAGGGTTCTGAGTTTGCGGATCAGTTTCCTGTTATTGATGAGTTTGCGAGGGACTGCAGGTATGAAAACTGCTCTCATGTCTCAGAAGAGGGCTGTGCAGTTATAGAAGCATATGAATCCGGAGAGATAACTGAAGTGGTCTATTTCAGTTATCTGAAGCTTATCAAAGAACAGGAGCGTTTTCAACTAAGCACTCATGAAAAGAAGCAACAAGGCAAGAGGTTTGGTAAAATGGTAAAAGAAGCCAAGGCTCACAGAAAGCGGTATAAGTACTAGATTTATGGGGTTGTTGTACTAATAAACAACCCCATTTTCTTTTCATTGACTCCAGAAACATCCAATTCTTAGTTTCCAAATATGGATTTTGCCATCTCATTTGCTATTTCTACCGTTGAGGGAGCAGAAAATGGTTTTTTAAATTCTTTCAGCCAATAAATAATATGATTCGGTTTTTCATTGCTAATAAAATGTGATGAAGCGGGTAGAACACATAAATTGGCCTTTGGCAATGCTTCAAATATTTCCATGGTATGACTCATTAATACGGCATCTCTATCACCAACCATCAGCATCACTGGAACATCCACCTTTCGAAGACTATCCATTGGTATTTCTCTCTGATTTGCCATTAATGCCACTTGGCTTCTCAGTCTAGGATCAGATATTTGATTATAGTTTTTCATCATCTCCAATAATTCCGGTTTCAGTCCGGAAAGTCTGGTGTTAGCACCGGAAATAAGCATTCTATCAATTTGATCTGTATTTTTATAGCCAATTATTAGCCCCAGAATGCCTCCATCACTATGGCCCCATATACTAAATTTCTCATGCCCCAGTGATTGCATCAAAGCAATTACATCATCAGCCATTTCGAAGTAGTCTAATTCCCCTTCGGGACAATCACTTCTTCCATGACATCTGTTATCCACTGCTATTACCTGATAATGCTCCAACATATCTGGGATCATATGATATCTTCCAGCCGCAGAGCCTGAATTGCCATGAAGAATTAGCAAAGGTTGTCCTTTTCCAAATACTTCATAGCTGAGATTTCCCCAATCCCGTTTCAATGAGAATCGTTTACCTTTTATTCCACCTTCTAATTCAATTTTTGATTGAGCTTGTAGTAGTAGTACCGCACAACTCATAATCAATAGTAGTCCTTGTTTTTTCATTTTGAAGTTTTAGTTTTATTCAAATGTAGGAGAGGCATTGGTCAAAAAATTGTACGAAATAGACAAAATGATACTAATTGAAGAACGTCCGAAAAACCCAGCAATAATGAAATATGTGGACAGATATCAGTTATTCATCATAAAGGAACCTGCATTTCTTAAAACAATCCCAAATGGCATGATTGAATGCTACTTTGTTAAAGAAGGTGAGTTTATAAAATGGGATCCCGAAGCTGAATTACTTAATTCCAGCGGATCGTCAGGGTTTTTACCCGCTACAAATCAGCCTTCATTATACCATATTCCTGATAACCTCATTTGTTTGAATATAAAACTCAGTCTCAACATCCTTAGCATTTCGTTGTTTAGTGGATTGCTAACTGAATGGAAGAGTTTTGAAACTAATAATCTCATTCCGGAAGTTGAGCAGAAAAATGTTCTTTCAGAAATATCTGAAGAAGCACCTGAAATAGACGTCAATAGAATTGACTCACTCATCGAACAAACTTTGAGCAAACACACAATAGATGATAAAATTGAAAAAGTTCTTGAGCTAATTAAAGAGAGGATAACCGGTAAATTTAAAGTGGGTGACATTGCAGAAGGATTAAACATGTCCAATAAATCATTTGAAAGGTGGATTCGCAAAGAGTTTAATCTGACTCCAAAAGAGTTGTGGCAGATTAATCGATTTCAACTAGTTTCATACGATTTGAAACAACAACCAAATAGGAAATTTATAGATTCACTTGCATACGGATATTACGATCAATCTCATTTCATCAGAGAGTGTCGGAAAATCACCGGTTATTCACCCAAAGAGCTTTTTTCGAAAATGAAACTACCCACCAATGACATTATTTTTGAATAGTTTCTTAGCTATTAAAGCTTCTCCAACACAAATTTAGACTCAACCTTCCCAAACCAATCCGGTTTCTTTCCATCTGGATAAGTCTCATCAAACATTGTGATCTCAAGTTGATTTCCACTCAGGTTATATCTGTAATATTGAGTCCCACCTTCAAACCCAGGAACCTTGGCTATTTCTGCAGTAGTAGTGAGCGTAGAGTCCGTGTAAACATATGTCCCTGCATTGAATACAATAGATCGGAATCCTGTCTTTAGTTCGTCATCTGTTGGGTTAGAAAGGTTTTCAAATGGAGTTCGAGGTGCTTGAGTAGGTGTCCACATGATTGAATATCTGGAAGGGTTAATCATCAACAAACCAGGTTGAGCTTCATTGATTGAATAAGTAGTATCCGGCGTGATCCAATGGATGGATTTAACTTTCCATGATCCCAGAAGAGGATTTACAGGTTCTTGTGGTTCTGGTTTTTGTGGTGTGCTGCATGAAATGACCAACATAGAAACCGCAATGGCGGTAAAAAATATTCTCATAGTTCTAAAAATTTAAACAATAGCAGAACAGTTGAGAAAGGAGTGACCCTGATTGGGTATGAAAAAAATGAAGGGCTTTTTGAAAAGATAGAAACATGCATGTTTCAGCGTCCCATAAATTCTAAGATGTTGTTGCATGCATGTTTCAGCTTCCCAGAAGTTTTAGGAAGCTGTCGCACGCATGTTTCTGCTTCCCTGAGTTTTTAGGAAGCAGTTGCATGCATGTTTCTGCTTCCCGGAAGTTTTAGGAAGTCGTCGCACGTATGTTTCAGCGTGTTAATTTACTTGTAGGATTCTACTAAGGTGTCCAGTTCTTTGTATACAGATATCAACTCATCGTTCCCAGATACTTGGGCATGCGCGAATAACATGGTAAAAAGTTTATTCAAGGACTCTTGCAAAGTGATCGCTGACTCATAAGCAGCTAAAGTGTCTTCTGATTCTACCACTTCTTCCAGATAGGTTTGGCTTGCTGCTTTAAATGCAGTATTGGCTTCCTGAATTGGGGTAATCCAACGTTGTAACTCAGGGAAGGAGGAATGATCCATCGCAGTAAGTTCAGAAATCATGTTGTCAGTCTGGGCTGTTTGCTCGCTGTAGGTAAGTCTATTGATCTCAAAACCATATTTCTCTACTACTGCGACCACTTCCTGCAATTGATTTTGGGTAGTTGCTTCAGAAGGGAATAGTTGTTCTGCTTCCACGCTTTTGAAAAAGCCAGAAGAGATTAGGTCTCTGGTTCTATCCAAAGTCTTCTTGTCCGAAGAGGCTTGTTTTTTGGTCATGCCTTTTTGAAATTCAGAAAAGGCATCCACCAAAGCTGTCATTTCAGCACCGACTTCTGTGATTGGCGTTACCATTTGGATTGTACTTTCTGCTAAAGTTTGCAGCTGTGCCATGCGTAATTGTGGCATTGTAATTAGTTTCATATGAACATTTGGTTATAATGGGACACATAGGCGATCCCGGGTTGAAAATATAATTTGCTAGCTAATGAGCATTGGTTGATATTATTATTAGTGGTTTTTGTGTTTGATGTTACCGACTAATATAAGGCCTTATTTTTATAAAAGCGTTGTGTGTGATTGAGATTTTTGAAGAGTTTTGAAATCTTATTAATTATCAATTAGCAAACTTAATCTATACTCAATCATTTGGATGATCAATTCCTTAGGTAGGGGCTGGTTGAGGGGAAACTGAACCGAACCTTTTGCCTTCTTGAAACCATCAAGTTGATCCCAGAAGTGATCCATTGTAGTTGGGTGAGGATAGAAACCTACGTGTTTTTTGTATCCAGCTATCATTACTTGTTGCTCTCTTTTTCCTCCTGGAATTAAGGTAAATGCAGGGATATTGTAGTTGATAATTTCGGCACATCCTAGGATCGTCTGCTTCACAATTGCTCGTATTTGTTCCAGATATTCTCTGGGTTTTCCGTCAAAGCTTTCGATATATTGATCTACTGTTTCAAAATTATTCATCTTTAATAATCAAGTTGACTCTGCGTATTTCTTAAAGTTATCCAGAATAGCTTGCCATCCCTGGCGTTGCATATCAATTGTGTTTTCATCTTCCACTTCAAACGTTTGGACAATTTTGGAACTTCCGTTTACCTCACTAAACTTTACAGAAACCGTTCGGTTATCATTAAGTTTATATTCAAGTAGTTGATTTGGAATAATAGAGGTGAATGATCCTGTGTAGTCAAATGCCATATTTCCATCTTTGGCTGCCATATGATATTTGAAATTTGCGCCTACTTTCAACTCATGCTCTGCAGATGGACAATGCCATTCAGGAGTTGCAAAATTCCAATTAATGATGTGGTTAGGGGAGGTCCAAATTGACCAGCAATCATTGACAGGTTTGTTTATTAATGTTTCAATTGTAACTGTTTTCATACTTGATATCGTTAGTTCAATTTTTTGAGAACATTATCCAGGTTTTCATATGCCATTGTTAATCCTTCTTTCATTCCCATCTGAATAACCTGCTGTAAGTGTTCCTCCGAGGCGTATTCAGATACTACAGTTACAAAAGTTTCGTTGGCTTGTTCTTTAAATTGGTTGTTGAATGTGGATATTGGCATTTCTTGATTAATTTTTCCGTCTTGATCACAGAAAGCATCTTCACCTGAGAATTGCTTATGAATATCAATTGAAAGGTAGTTGGTACGTGCAATGTGTCTTTCTCCTTCAGGTCCAACCATGGCATAAAGCCGGTAACCACCCTCTTTAAAATCCATGTGTGACGTTTCGGATTTCCACGGTTTAGGAGCCCACCATTGGTCTAATAACTCTGCTTCTGTCCAGGTTCTCCAGACAATTGCTAGTGGTGCATTGAATGTACGTTCTATTGTCAGAACACTTCCGTTTGGTGTAAACTTGGTTTCGTTCATTTTATTGATTTTTCATTTTGTTTAAGAGATTATCAAGATTATTAAATCGATTTTCCCAAATCTTTTTGAACTGATCAAGCCATATGTCAATCTCCTTCATTTTATCGATTTTTAATTCATAGTAAATCTCACGTCCTTTCTGAGAGGAATTAATTAGCTCGCATTCGTTCAAGATTTGTATATGTTTAGAAATGGTAGGCCGTGCTACGTCAAAGTTATTGGCTATTGCCCCTGCAGTCATTGTTTGAGATGCTAATAGAACCAAAATGGCTCTTCTGGTAGGATCTGCAATTGCTTGAAAAGGGTCTCTTCTAAGTTTCATATTGTAAAAGTGTAGCTATATGGCTACAAATATATGAATATGTAGTTAAATAGCTACATATTTTAACGAATTTTGTCAACATGGTTTTTTGCTAATTAGCTTTTCTTGAAGGAGTTGATGTTGTGGAACTGTGTTTTGATTAATCTCTTGATGGGTTTTGATATACCTTACGTCCAGGTTTCATGACTCTTTTGAATTGCAGGCTTCTGCTTCCGAAGTTGATCAGCAATCCAATATCTAAACTGTAGGCTTCTAGATAGTTGATAGCTTGGGCCAGATGTGCATCATTCATTTCGATAACAGCTTTTATCTCTACCATAACAAGGTTTTCAACGAAGAAATCAACTCGTCTTGTTCCGATATCTGTTCCTTTGTAGATGATGGTCATTTCATGTTCTCGAGAAAAACCCAAACCTTGAGTCTCCATTTCTATGGCTAAAGCTCGTTGGTAAATAACTTCCTGAAATCCGTTTCCTAATGTCTTGTGTACTTCCATTGCACAACCAATTATCTTGTGGGTAAGATCGGAGTGAGGGTATTTGTTGTTTTTAAGATGATCCGGTTCATTTTGAGATGGGTTATGATGGTTCATTTTCTGTCTTTACTATGATTGAATTGATTTTTTGATGAGCTATGATTTTACTTTCATTGTAGATGGATTATAATGAAATTATGGGCGATGCTTTCTTATGGCTGATTTTGGTGTTTCATTTTCTGTCTTTTACTGATTGATTTGATTATTTGATGGCTATGATTTTATTTCCATTGTAAATGAATTATAATGAAAATTATGAGACGATTACCTCCCAAGGTAATCTATTCTAATTAATCATAGTATTCATTTAATCATAAAAAATCATAGTAAAGACAGTTATTTTGCAACCTCATACTTGAAAGCTATCACTTCCCAATACAAAACTTACTAAAAATATTCGCTAGCAAATCATCGGTTGTAATCTCACCAGTAATCTCACCCAGATGATGCAAAGCCTGTCGAATGTCCATTGCAAGGAAATCATTGCTTACTTGTCCGTCAATACCTGTTAATACATCTTCCAGTGACTTATTGGTTTCAAATAATGCTTGATAATGTCGAGCATTGGTCACTACTGTATTTCCTGTTTTGAAGCTTTTGAGGTTGACTACTTCAACTATTTTGGCTTTCAGGTTTTCCAGGTTTTCCTTTTGGTTGGCGGAGATGATGACTGCTCTTGGGTCTTTCTTGACCTGCTCAATAATGGCGCTATCTGCTATATCTGACTTGTTTCCAACTACAATGAAAGGAGTTCCACCGTTTTCCAGTTTGTTTATTTCCTGGAATATTTCTGTTGTGGTATCTGTCGATAGATCAAATACATAAAGGATGAGTGAAGCATCCTTCATTTTGGCCATGGTTCTTTCTACACCCATGGTTTCAATCTTATCTCCGGATTCACGAATCCCAGCTGTATCAATGAATCGGAATGAAAAGCCATCAATGATCATGTGATCTTCAATGAAGTCTCTAGTGGTACCTGGGATATCAGAAACGATTGCTTTTTCTTCATTTAGTAGCGCATTGAGTAGGGTAGACTTACCGGCATTAGGTTTTCCTGCAATTACCGTTGGGATACCGTTTTTAATCACATTGCCCACCTCAAAACTATCGATCAATTGAAGTATGACTCTGCTCAACTCCAGTACCAAACTCTTCAAATCATCGCGACTAGCAAACTCAACATCCTCTTCTGAGAAATCCAGCTCAAGTTCAATCATCGAGGCAAAATGAATCAATTGCTCCCTAAGTTCTTTAATTCTTCCGGAGAAGCCACCTCTCATTTGATTCAGGGCAGCCTGGTGAGAAGCCTCGGAATCTGATGCGATTAGGTCTGCAACGGCTTCTGCTTGTGCCAGGTCAAATTGGCCGTTTAGGAATGCTCTCTGAGTGAATTCTCCTGGTTTTGCCAGACGAACACCGTTTTTGAGAAAGATCTTAATGATTTGCTGAATGATGTAATTGGAACCATGGCAAGATATTTCAATAACATCTTCTCTGGTGAATGATTTAGGAGCAATGAAAAGAGAGACCAGTACCTCATCAATAATGACATTACCGTCTCTGATCGTTCCAAAATGAATGGTGTGAGATGCTTCTTTGCTCAGGTCTTTTCCTTTAAAAACCTCATTTACCTTAGAAATTGCCTCTTTTCCAGAAAGTCGAATAACTCCAATAGCACCAACTCCGGGAGGTGTTGCCAAAGCAATTATTGTATCATTAAAATCCGTGTAACCCATGTTAATCTATTCAGCAGGTGCAAAGCTAATGTCAAATTGGTTATGATTCCTGCAATACAGGAGAAGAAGACTTGACAGGGTTGGCTTTTAGTCTTGTATAGAAGAATGTAAGCGCAAATAGAAGTCCTGATACAGTTGCCATAGCTCCAGCAATACTGCCATCAAGCGATTTTGCAAGGTAATACCCTCCAGTTGCTGATAGCACCCCGAAAATTACTGATAGCATTAGCATTTTGGGGAGTTTGTTGGTCAGTAGATATGCAGAAGCAGGAGGAACAATCAGGAATGCCACAACAAGAATAGCCCCAACAGACTCAAACGAAGCAACAGTTGCTAAACTCACGAATCCCATGAGTAGATAGTGCCATAGTACAGTGGAAATACCAATTGCCGCTGCATATGAAGCATCAAATGTTGTGAAAAACAGTCCTCTGTACCCAATTTTGATGAAGGCGATAATTGCAAGTGTGACAAAAGACATCACGTAGAGTACCCTTGGACCCAGATTAGTGCCACCTTCAGTGATCCAAAGATCAATTGGTACATATGCGATCTCCCCATGCAGTACACAATCCTGATCAATGTCTACATTTCTGCCATAGTAGGAAATCAGAATGACACCAAGCGCAAACAACCATGTGAAGGTTACTCCAATGGAAGCGTCTGATTGTAGTTTGCCTTTTTGGTGCAGGAATTCGATTAGAAATGTGGTCAATATGCCTATTAAACCAGCTCCAATAAGCATTACTATAGAATCTCTTTCTCCTGAGATATAAAAAGCAATAACAATTCCAGGCAACACAGCATGTGAAATGGCATCACCAACCATGGCCATTTTTCTAAGAATCAAAAAACACCCCAGGAGCCCACATGAAATGGCAACTAATGATCCTGTCGCTATGATGATAAGGTCATTCATTATTGATAAGGTATTTTACTTTGATGTGGATCTAATTCTGGGTAATCGAGAAGTTTTTCGAGTCTTGCTTCCAATTCAGGGGTGATTATGTGCTCTATTTTCTCCGCATCCTCATGCACATGATCTGGTGCAATTCTCAGATAGGTGGTCAAATACAATTCCCACAATCTGTGAAGTTTTACAATGCGCCTTCCTTTATTCTGGCCCTCAGAAGTGATTTGCCATTTATCATTCTGATTGGTCAGATAACCTTGAAGCTGTAATCTTTTGAGCCCTGAATCCAGTTCCTTAGTCCTAAATGGACGTTTATCCTGAAGTTCCAGCACAGATCTTCCAGTATTGAAATCTCCGGCTTCTTCACCTAGTTGGAAAAACATCTTCAATATGTTTTCCTGCAGGATTAAGTTTTTGATTCTTCTTCTTTTCATTGCTTTATAAAGAATTCCCTTTTTGGGAGCGAAGAAGAAAGAGGTGAGGGCAATTATTGAAATGACCATCACTATCCATGGGCCTGTAGGCATTGAGGGAGCGACAAATGAGATATATGCGCCAGCAGTCCCTGATACAGCACCAAATATGGCAGCCAGAATGATCATTGTCTTGAGATCGTCCGTCCAGAATCTTGCAGCCGCGGCAGGAGTAATGAGCATTGCAGCCATTAATACAACACCGACGGCTTGAATTCCTATTACTACTGCCAAAACAGTAAGGGTAGTTAAGATTAGATTAAGTCCTTTCACCGGAAATCCAATGGCAGCTCCAAAATTCTGATCAAAACTGATTAATGTAAATTCTTTGAATAGCAGGAATACAGCAATTAATAAAGCGACAGATACAGAAGCGAATAACCACATGTCAGCACCTACTAATGCTGCTGCTTTTCCAAATAAAAAGGACTCTAAACCACTTTGTGCAGCATTTCCGGATTTTTGAATAAATGTTAAAAGTAAGATCCCAATTCCAAAGAAAACGGATAGAGACAAACCAGTAGCAGTATCTTCCTTGAGCTTTGTTTTCCTTACAATTCCATCAATCACCACGATACTGATCCAACCCGTAATAAATGCTCCTATAATTAGATAGAGTGGGTTTTTATTGCCTGTTAATAGGAATGATAGACATATTCCGGGCAAAACAGCATGGGCCACAACATCTCCTACAAGTGCTTTTTTCTTCAGGAATGTAAAGCATCCAACAATAGCTGAGCTTACAGCCAGTAGGATAGACCCAAAGAGCACATACTTGATGTTTGGATATTGAAATGTAAAAAACTCAATAAAAGTATCCATTGCTTACTTTTCTATACCTGGAAATTTCTCCTGCTTTATTAGTTGTCCGACTTCTGTCAGAAGCGTGAGCTTGCCACCGTATGCTTCTTCCAGTAATTTCTCATTAAAAACCTTATCTGTTGGTCCTGAGGCTACAAGTCTGAGGTTTAGCATAATTAGCCAATCAAAGTATTTTGCAACAGATTGCAAGTCATGATGCACTACAATCACAGTTTTTCCAGCCTCCGACATATCCTTCAATATTTTAATGATGGCCTTCTCAGTAGCAGCATCAACACCAGCGAAGGGTTCATCCATAAAATAGATATCAGCTTGCTGTGCTAACGCCCTAGCCAGAAATACCCTTTGTTGTTGTCCACCAGAAAGTTGAGATATCTGTCTTTTAGCAAAGTCCTGCATACCAACTTGCTCCAGGGCAAACTTTGCAGCATCTCTATCTGCTTTTCTTGGTCTGCTGAACAAACCAAGTTTATTGTATCTTCCCATTAGCACCACATCCATCACGGAAGCAGGGAAATCCCAGTCTACGGATTCTCTTTGTGGCACGTAGCTTACTTTCTCACGAACATCGTCTAAGTCTTTATCGAAGAGCTTCACATATCCTCCATTAAGAGGAATGAGCCCCATAATCGATTTTATCAAAGTAGACTTCCCAGCACCATTAGGCCCAATAATCCCCACAAGAGCACCCTTAGGAATACTCAAATCAACTCCCCAAAGCACTGGCTTACGATCATAGCTGACCGATAAGTCGTGGATTTCTAGTATTGGATTTTGTACTTGTTGTATCATATATGTTTGTTGTCAGTTGTCGGTTATCAGTTGTCTGTTTATTTTAACTGAAAACAGACAACTGACAACTGATAACACCTATCTCAAAGCCTCCACAATCACCCTCACATTACTATCCACCATTCCAAGGTAAGTTCCTTCTGGTGTACCGAAATCTCCCATTGCATCGGAGTATAAACTTCCTCCAATTTTTACTTTCTGGCCTTTTTCTTTGGCCCCATCTACTACAGCTTTTATGGCTTGCTCGGATACTGAGGTTTCCACGAAAACTGCTTTTACATTTCTTGTTGTAATCACATCGATGAGGTTTGTTACATCTTTTAATCCAAAGTCTGAAACTGTTGAAATACCTTGTAGAGCGTTCACTTCAATCCCATAGGCATCTCCGAAATATCCAAATGCATCGTGTGACGTGATAAGTATTCTTTGAGTCTCAGGGATGGACGAGATTTGTGTTCTAACTGACGCATCAAGACTGTCGAGTGACGCCAAGTATTTAGTTGTATTTGCTTTGTAGAAGTCGGCATTTTTGCTATCATTTTTTATTAGCTGAGTGCTAACCTCTTGAACTACGAACTTCCACAATTGGGCATCAAACCATACATGTGGGTCTGCAGAATTCTGGTAAGATTCGCTTACTCTGAGTTTATTTTTTGGAACAGATTCGGCAACTGCGACAACTTCTTTAAGTCTTCCAAGCTTCTCAAATACTTCACCCATTTTTCCTTCGAGGTGTAAACCATTGTATAAAATCAAGTCGGCATCATTGAGTTTTGATAAGTCTCCCTGGGTGGCCTTATATAAATGAGGATCGACACCTGGTCCCATGAGGGGAGAGGCGTCAACAGAGTCACCGGCTATATTTTTTACGGCATCATAGATCATTCCAGTAGTGGTGACCACTTTTAGTTTATTGGACTTATCTAAGTTGTTATTTTGAGAGCAACCAAAAAGAATGATTGCAAAAAGGATGTATATATACTTCATCAGTTGTTTAAATCTGTCTTACTAATAAATTTTCTGAGACCTGTTTTGAAAGGAAAATTGACTCTCCGGTTTCCAGTTCCAACTGCATAGAATCATCAAATTCATCATGGTCCTTAATTACGAATTTGATACCTAATCTGATGCCTTTATTGTCCAGGTGTTTTAGGAATTTTGAAGTGGAGTTTTCTACCGCGGTGATGACTCCATTTGTGCCAATTTCCATGTCTAGTAAAGGGTACTGTGGGCCTATACTAATGTTGCCATTTTCGTCTGGAATTGGGTCCCCGTGAGGGTCGATTTTTGGGTGCTCTAAAAAGTCGTCCAGCCTCTTAATGAGTAGGGGAGATCTGATGTGCTCCAACTGCTCAGCCACATCATGCACTTCATCCCAATGGAAGTTTAACTTCTCTACCAAAAACACTTCCCACAACCTGTGCTTTCTTATTACCTGCAGAGCAACAGACTTACCCTGATCGCTGATGTTTACTCCATGATACTTTTTGTAAACAATCATGTCCTTGTCCGACAATTTTCTGATCATGTCACTAACAGAAGCAGCAGCAGTATTCATTTCATCGGCAATAGTGTTGGTGTTTACCGCTTTGTTTCCAGCATCCGATAGGTGATAGATCGCCTTGATGTAATTTTCCTCTGTAAAACTAAGGTTCATTATTTATCTGTCTGAAAAAATTATTTTAGACAAATCTAAAAATATTTTTTAATATATAAAAACAGAAATGTTTAAATGCTTTTTTATCAAGAGTTTAAGCTGCTTGAATTTAAGAAATGATTTGCTCTAAGAAGCTCATGAGTTTCTGCTCCTCACTCTCCCATGTAAATTGCTTATTGTCGATTGACTTTTTGGGATTTGACAGATTTTTTAGTCTTTCAGCTACTTCTGAGGGATTGAAATTCTCAAAATTCAGTGGAAGAACCAGATTAGTTTGTTGAGCAAGTTTGGTCCAGGTTGTTTCTTGTTCAGAGATAAATGGTAGTCCCAAAGCAAGGTATTCGTATACCTTTGTTGGAATACAATTTTCGTTACTCGGATTCACTTGATATGTGACAAGTCCAATTTTGCTGTTTGTGATTTCAGTTAAGACTTCTTCGTGAGGCACAATATTATTTCCGCCTATAAGCTTTATATCATCTCTGTTTTTGATAGTGGATTTTAGTGTTTCAAGAAAATTGTTTGATGGAGAGTGACCCACTATTTTTAGTGTGCTTTCCGGAATGTGTTTTTTTATTTCTGAGGATATTTCTATCGCCTTTAATACACCACTATTTTCGGATAAATTTCCTGTGAAAATGAAGTCGAAATTTCCACTGTTATTCTTAGTGATATTGGCGTTAAGTTTCACTTTGTTTTCTATTACTTGAAAGGACTTTTTAGAATGGAAACTGAATTCATTTTGATAACCATTTTCGGCCAGAAAGAACCCATCAAAAAACGAGGAGCATACTTTTTCTTTCAGCCTTATCCAAAGTGCTAGCAAGTGTTTGATTACTGGTGGGAAGACATTCTGATAGATTAGATTTCGATAGTAGTTCTCGCGGACATCATATATTACTTTTCCGGGATAGGTTATTTTGAAAACTATAGCAGGTATGATTAATTCATGAGTTTGAATAATTAAGATTTTGGGTTTTAGATTGATGACCTTTCTAAGAATTTTCCATTGGAGCAAAACTCTTTTGATAGACAATCTTGAGAACAGACCAGAAGGATGGAAAATAATATCTGGATGTGACGATTTATTTTTTGTCCCAAATCCTATGATATTAATGGCATATTTATTTGTTTTCGCCATTGAAAGTCCAAATCGCTTATACGCCCGGGGATCATCCACGGGTTTTAATGTAGAAGCAATTACGACTTGGATTTTTTTCATTAGAATCAATATTAAATAAAGCGAAAAAAGAATTCATGGAATTGCGAGAAATAATTGAACAAGCATGGGAGGATAGGTCTCTTGTCGATAACAAAGAAACAAGTGTTGCCATCAAAACTGTGATTGATGATCTCGATAATGGTAAGCGTAGAATTGCGGAACAAATCGATGGGGAATGGGTAGTACATGAGTGGATTAAGAAGGCGGTGATTCTTTACTTCCCTCTTATGAAAATGCAATTAATTGAAGTTGGTCCATTTCAATTTCATGACAAAATAAAATTAAAGTCAAGCTATGATCAACTTGGTGTAAGAGTAGTTCCACATGCGATTGCTCGATATGGTTCTTTCATTAACAGGAATACTGTACTGATGCCATCATATGTGAACATCGGTGCGTTTGTTGATAGTGGAACTATGGTTGATACCTGGGCAACTGTTGGTAGTTGTGCACAGATTGGTAAGAACGTTCATTTATCTGGTGGAGTAGGAATAGGTGGTGTTTTGGAACCTGTACAAGCTGCTCCGGTAATTATTGAGGACAATGCATTCATCGGATCAAGATGTATCGTAGTAGAAGGAGTAAGAGTTGGTAAAGAAGCTGTACTCGGAGCTAATGTAGTACTTACTGCAAGTTCTAAGATTATAGATGTTACTGGTGATGAGCCTGTGGAGTACAAGGGATATGTTCCTGAGAGATCTGTGGTAATTCCTGGGTCTTACACTAAGAAGTTTCCTGCTGGTGACTATCAGGTAGGATGTGCCTTAATTATAGGTAAAAGGAAAGAGAGCACTGACAAGAAAACTTCTTTGAACGATGCGCTTAGAGAGAACAATGTTTCTGCCTAAAACAAAAACTTTTCTCGCCTTTTGGGGGTAAATAGTAAGTTGTGTGTTTAATAATTTTCTAAAACATTAAAAACAACCGAATCAGCGTTATATTTGCAAGCTGAAATTTTAAAAGGGTATGAGAAGCGTAGCGACAATTCTATTATTATTAGTTCTTTGGTCATGTGGTGGTGAGTCAGCTCAGGATGGAGATTATTTCTTCGACAACAAAGACTTTTCGAAAGCAATTTCACTTTATACAGAAACAATCAAATTACATCCGGATAATGTAAGCGCTATCTATAATAGAGGTAGGTCTTATGAGGAATTAGGAAAATTTGATCTTGCTTACAATGATTTTTTAAGAGTACTTGAAGTTGAAGAAAAGAACCATTATGCAAAATTGAGCTTGTCTCAGCATTTTTACAGACAGAAGGAATTTGAGAAAGCTTATGGTTTTGCAAAAGAGGTAATTGAGACCAACAGCCATAATGCACAAGCACATTTGTTAGCTGGTCAGTCTAAACATCAATTAGGCTACAGATCAGAAGCCATGAAGTCATATAATGAAGCTATCCGTATTGATAGAGAGCTTGGTGAAGCTTTTCTTTACAGAGGTGCTTTGAAGATGACCATGGATCAAAAAGAGTCCGGTTGTTCTGATCTTAAGACAGCAAAGAGACTCCAGGTAGCAGAAGCTGCAGGAGCAATTAAGAAATACTGTAACTAGGAATTTAAAATATCAGGAAGTCCAACTGTCGATTTCCTTCTGAAGATCTTTTGAGGCTACCATTAATGGTGGCCTTAAATATTCCTGGCAAATCCCAACAACTTTCATAGCGTATTTAAGGCCAATTGGATTTCCTTCTTTTACGACAAGATCATTCAATGAAAGTAACTCATAGTAGGTTTCATTGGCCCCTTCGAAATCTCCTTCCAACGCAGCATTTACCATCTCTGAGAATGGTTTAGGTGCTAAATTAGCCAATACGGAAATAACACCTTTTGCCCCAACACTGATCATAGGGACTGTAAGCATGTCTTCTCCTGAGATCAATAAAAAGTCATCTGGTTTGTGAGCTGCAATTTTTGCGCATTGCACAAGATCTCCAGAAGCCTCTTTAGTTCCAATGATGTTTTCATGCTCTGCTAACTCCAATGTAGTATCAGATAATAAGTTAGAAGCTGTTCTGGCTGGAACATTATACAGAATCAATGGCACCTTGCTAACATCTGCTGCTTGCTCATAATGGTGTATGATTCCGTTTTGTTGAGGCTTGTTATAATAAGGGTTTGCAGAAAGAATGGCATCAATATGTGTCGTGTCAAGATTCTTCAGGTCATTTTGAAGCTTGGCAGTATCGTTTCCTCCCATTCCATAAACGATAGGGAGAGTGCCATCAATTTTCTCTGCTATAAAGTCTAAAATCTTCTTTTTCTCGTCAGCATTGATAGTAGGGGACTCGCCTGTTGTTCCCATCACTACTACATAATCTACTCCTCCGTGAATAACATGGCTTAAAAGTTTCTCCAGGCCTTCAAAATCTACGTCCAGATTACTAGTAAATGGTGTGGCAAGTGCTACTCCTGTGCCATGTAATTTGCTCAACTCAATCATTCCTTTTCTAAAATCTCTTAATTAATTGATAAATCTGTTGGATTAGTTTGTGTAAGTCATCTGCTTCTGGCCGGACCATAAGCTCGTAGAATTCCTGTTTTTCATCTACAAACTTTCCAACTCTGCATTTGGCCTTACTGTTGGCGAGAATGTTGTCTGTTAGTTTACTTCCTTCCAGATCAAGGTGGAATAAATAATCAAATTGGGAATTGAAGAATTTTTGGACGCTATCACTCCATTTGCCGACATTGCTGAGTTCCTGGAAGTCCACAAGCGTGAATTCCGGGACTTTAAGTTCTTGCTTCTTATCCTTTAGAATAATCACAGAAACCTTTTTGCCCTGGTTCTCCAGCAAGTCGAAGAAGCCATAAACATCTTCAAGAGCCTTCGCATCACTATACGTGTGTATAATGCCTACTTCTTTGGCTTCAGGAAAACTAATGTTTTGCCTCTTGGCTCTGTTGTTTTTAAGCGCTGATTTGGTGTGGTATTTAATAATTGCTTTTCCCAGCATCACTTAATCATTTCCTCAAATTCTTCCTCGCTAATAATTTTGGTCCCTAATTTAGTAGCTTTTTCTAACTTCGAAGGTCCCATTTTATCTCCAGCTACTAAAAAGTCTAATTTTCCTGAAATACTTGATACAATTTTCCCTCCGTGATCCTGGATTATTGCCTTAAGCTCGTCTCTACCATATTTTGTGAATACACCTGAAATCACAAAGGTTTTTCCATCTAGTGCATCAGAAACCTGAGTGGATTCCTTTTCAACGAGCTCGAAATTAAGACCGCTCGTTTTTAGACTTTCAACAAGAGCAACATTCTTCTCTTCAGAAAAGAATTCTATTACACTTGCTGCAATTCTTTCTCCAATTTCATGGGCGTCTACCAACTGCTCCTGACTAGCAGCCATCAAAGCATCTATCGACTTAAAGTGTTGTGCTAATTTCTCTGCTACGGTTTTACCGACATATCTAATACCTAAAGAGAACAGAACATTTTCAAATGGGTTCTCTTTAGACTTTTCAATAGAAGCTATAATGTTTCTGGCGGATTTCTCTCGAAGCGATCTGGTACTTGATTCACCCTTTTTCTCAGAATATACCTCGAATGCCAGTCCGTTTAGTTGCTCAAAAGTAAGGTGGTACAGGTCCGCATAGTTATTGATTAATTCTTTATCCAATAATCCACGTAGAGTTTCAGGCCCTAAGGACTCAATATTCATCGATTTCCGGTGAATGAAATGTTCGATTCTTCCAAGTATCTGTGGAGGGCAACCTGTAACGTTTGGACAATAATGAACTGCTTCACCTTCCTTTCTAATAAGGTGAGTTCCACATTCCGGACATGTTTTTGTGTAATTGAATTCCTCAGAGTCAGCTGATCTTGAAGCTAAATCTACAGCGGTAACTTTTGGTATGATCTCACCACCTTTTTCAACTGAGACCATATCACCAATCCTCAGGCCTAATCTTGCTATTTCGTTAGCATTATGAAGTGATGCTCTTTTAACCGTTGTTCCCGCTAACAAAACAGGCTCAAGTTCAGCAACCGGTGTTATTGCTCCGGTTCTTCCCACTTGATATGTAATGTCTTTTAATTTAGTTATTGCTGATTCAGCCTTGTACTTATAAGAAATAGCCCATCTTGGACTTTTTGCGGTGAATCCTAATTCACTTTGATGAGCAAGGCTATTAACTTTGATTACAATACCATCCGTTTCTAATGGTAAATCATGTCTTTTATGCTCCCACTCGTTGATGTAATCAATTACCTGTTGAATAGTCTGGCACTTTCTGTAAGTAGGAGAGACGTTGAATCCCCAGCTCTCCAAACTTTTAATTGCAGTTTCGTGAGTATCAACATCTACACCATAAAGTGCATATAAATAACAATCCAATTTCCTTTTGGAAACAATGGCGCTATCCTGCATTTTCAGAGTGCCGGAAGCGGTATTTCTGGGGTTGGCTAATCGCTCTTCTCCAATTTCTTCTCTTTCCTTGTTTAGGTTTTCAAATACTTTGTTGGGCATGAAAACTTCACCACGTACTTCAAATCGCTCTGGGAATTCTCCTTTTGTGAGTCTAAGTGGAAGTGTTCTTATTGTTTTTGCATTCGTGGTAATATCATCACCTCTTACTCCATCACCTCTTGTTACGGCTTGTTTAAGAACACCATTCTCATATTTCACACTTAGTGCAACACCATCAAATTTAAGTTCGCAGAAATACTCATAATCATCATGTCCCAGATTCTTCTTGACCCTTCCATCAAAATCCTGAATTTCCTCAACGGAATAAGTGTTGCCCAGAGACAACATAGGGTATTCATGTTCAACTGTGTTAAACGATTTTGTAATTGCTCCACCTACTCTTTGGGAAGGAGAGTCTTCTTTCAAAAACTCCGGGAATTGGGTTTCCAAATCGATCAGTTTTTTTAATAGTTGATCGAAATCGAAATCACTGATTTCTGATTTACTTTCCTGGTAATACAAGTGATTGTGATACCTAACTTTCTCCGAAAGAGACTCAATTTCTGCCTGAGCTTCTGCTTTAGTCATTTGGTGCGTTTTTGCTATTTGACAAATCTAAGCAAAGACCAAAATTCTACAAACCAATTGCTTGATGAACGGCCTTCTTTTGTGAATTGGTTGTTTACCTGGGGTTTTGAGGTGTTTTTGTGAGTAGTTATGTGTGTTTTCCTGAAATAATCATAATTGAATTTTATGGGGTGTAGTTGATAATTGTATTATTCTAATTATTTAAAACGATGGATTGCTTATTGTATAATTATTCTAATGTAAATGGGGTTGTGATTGTTTGTTGAAATAATACAATTGTTACCCTAAAGCTTACACAATGTATACCTGATTTTTCCTCCTTGCTCACCCAGGCTTACCGTATGCTTACCTGCATTTTTATATGAGGCTGCAACGAGCCCGTAAGTTTGAACCATCGAACAAATTAAAATCCACTTTAACGATATGAATCGTATTCTTTTATTAATTATTCTATTTGTTATTGCTTCTTCAATTTCCTACTCACAGGATTTGAAGATCAATAACGTCGAGTTCTCGGAGAACCTCGTGAAAGTTAAGTACGAGGTAGTTGACACCCTGGTAGGAAGGGTGTATACAGTAAGGGCATATTCCTCACATGATAATTTTTTAAATCCCCTCAAAGAGATTGGGGGAGATGTAGGTCATGAAATACTTCCTGGTGGTGAAAGGACCCTAACATGGGATGCCATGAAGGAGCTGGGACAGGATTTTGATGGAGATGTTTCCATTGAATTAAGAGCCCGAATTTATGTGCCTTTCATTCATGTGCCATGGTTCCAGGATGTGAAGACCCTTAAGAAAAAGGTAGAGTACAATGTCACATGGGCCGGGGGTAGGTCTGGGAATGTGCTCAACTTTGACCTTTACAATTCCAAAAATGAAAAGGTGGCTACCTTTCCTAATGTAGCGAACGTAGGCCATTACAATCTCAACATTCCAAATACTGTCAAGCCAGGGAAAGGTTATCGTTTTAGAATTAGTGATAGCAAGAATCGGGATGAGGTGGTATTCACTCCCACTTTCAGCATCAAGAGGAAGGTTCCACTATTTGTGTCAGTGCTTGTTCCCGTGTTAACTGCAGGGGCCACTTCATTTGGTGTATTGCAGCTTCTTCCTCAGGAGAGTACTCCTATTTCCAATGATATTCCTGATCCAATTCTTCCATCTGGTCAAAACTAAATCTATCCGCTATGAAAAAACTGATATTAATAATAGCCTCATTAGGCTTAATCATAACTGCAAAAGCACAATGCTCGCTAGGTACATTCTCTGTTAATAGTCCTACTAGCATTACTACAACTTCCATGACTGTTTCATGGGGTAGTAGCACCGGAGCTGATGAATACCAACTTCAAATAAGCTCAAATGGTGGTTCCAGCTATACAAACAGTGGTAGCAGAACGACTTCTACTTCAAGAACAGTAACTGGATTGACAGCAGGAAACACGTATGTATTCCGAGTTTATTCTTATTGTGACTACTCATTTTATGATCCTGAAATAGGTGAAGTAATCCCAATTACGAATATTCAGCAAAGCTCAAATACCAGATCTGCCACGACAAAACCAAATGCACCTACTTCCAATAGTGCATCAAGTGTAGCATCCACATCTTTTACAGCAAGATGGTATACTACAAATGGGGCCACTTCTTATGAGCTGGATGTGTCGACTTGTGCTTCATTTTGTTCATATGTTACTGGATACAACGACAAACAAATCTCAGGGGGATCTACGACTAGCTCCTCTGTCACTGGATTAACCCCAGGCGTCAAATACTATTACAGAGTTAGAGCAAAAACTTCTGGCGGAACATCAAGCAATTCTTCTACGAGAAATATTGAAACGCTTGCTTCTACTCCAGTTTCTAATGTAGCTTCAAACGTTACTCAATCATCATTCCAAGCAAACTGGAGTGCTGCTACTGGTGCTGATGATTATAGACTTTATGTTTCGACCATTTCAACATTCCTTTCTCATCTATCTGGTTATAATGGGAAAGTTGTAACTGGTACAAGCAGTAACGTAACAGGTCTAACAGCCGGTACCACTTACTACTATCGATTAGTCTCAGCGAATACTGATGATGATCTTTCAGCATATTCATCTACACAGACGGTAGAGGTGATTCCTTCTACGCCAACTATTAGCGCTGCTACTTCTGTAAGTCAGGCGGGATTTACTGCAAATTGGAGTAATGTATCTGGAGAAGACAATTATTTGCTGGATGTATCACAGGAATCTGATTTTAGCAATTTCGTTACTGGTTATGAGAATCTGGAAGTGACCAGTACTAGTGAAGTACTTACTGGTTTAAACTCTGGTGAAACTTATTATTATAGAGTGAGGTCAGAGAATGGAGGAGGAATTTCGCCATATTCCGGAACAACCTCCATTCTTCTTATTCCTGCTAACCCTGGAGTAATCACGGTTAGTAGCATCACCCAAAGCTCGTTTGACCTGAATTGGGATGCTGTGACGGGATCTACGGAATATCTATTGGATATCTCTGTAGAGAATGACTTTAGTTCATTTGTATCAGGATATGAAAACAAGGAATTGTCAGCAACAAATGAATCTGTTGTTGGCTTGCAAAATGGAACAACTTATCACATTAGGTTAAGGTCTCAAAATGCGACGGGGGTATCAGGTAATTCAGATGTCGTAACTGCATCCACAATTCCGGCTAATCCTACTGTTGAAAGTGCTTCACTTATTGATCAAAGCTCATTTACAGCAAACTGGACTTCCATTGAAGGTGCGACTTCCTATTTACTAGACGTATCGCAAACCTCGGATTTCTCAACATTTATTAGTGGGTATGAGCAAAAATCTGTTTCTACTAACTCAGAGATTGTAACAGATTTAAATAGCGGAGAAACATATTTCTACAGAGTTTCCAGTCAGAATGCTGGTGGAGTTTCTGGTCAATCCGGGACTGAGGAAGTACAACTGATTCCGGCAGATCCTGGAACATTGAACATTTCAAACATTACTCAATCAGGTTTGGAAGTTTCTTGGGACGCTGTGGTCGGAGCTGATCAGTATCTCTTAGACATTTCATTAAATGGTGATTTTAGTTCATTCATCACTGGTTATGAGAACAAGACTGTTGCGAGTACATCCGAAGTTGTGTCAGGGTTAGAAAGTGGTACTACTTATTACTTTAGATTAAGATCAAATAATGGAACTGGATCATCAGGTTATTCTGGGACTGCTAATACCTTAACAATTCCGGCTAATCCCACAGTTTCAAGTGCGTCATCGATAGCTCAAACAGGATTTACCGCAAACTGGAATAGCATTGTTGGAGCAGATGAGTATTTGCTTGATGTGTCCCAAGATGCGGACTTCACGACATTTGCTGTTGGTTATGAACAAAAATCGATTGCTACCACATCTGAAGCACTTACAGGTTTAAATAGCGGAGAAGTATATTATTTCAGAGTCATTGCACAAAATTCAACTGGCGCTTCGGATTACTCAGGAACGGAGACAGTACAACTTATTCCGAATAACCCTGGTTCTGTTGTTCTATCAAATATTGGTCAATCAGGATTTGACTTAAGTTGGGATGCTATTGTTGGAGCAGATGAATATCTATTGGATGTTTCTCTTAGTAGCGATTTCAGTGATTATGTAGCAGGTTATGAAAATAAGTCGGTAACAACAACTTCTCAAAGTGTTGCTGATTTAGCTTCAGGTTTGACATATTATGTGAGATTAAGTGCAAGTAACACTACTGGAGAATCAGATAACTCAGACGTTGAAAGTGCTTTATTAATTCCAGCTGATCCAGAAGCATTGGATGCCACAAGTCTTACAGCCACTTCATTTACGGCTAATTGGACCAGCACTACTGGTGCGGATTCTTATTTTCTTGATATTTCTCAAGACGAGAGCTTTGGTTCTTTCATTGATGGATATGAAAATATGGAGATCAACAGTACCAGCGAATTGGTGACAGGATTAGTGTCAGGAGATGTTTATTTCTATAGGTTAAGAGCAAATAATAGTAGTGGTACTTCGGGTAATTCGGTAAGTATTGAGGTGGTGTTAGCTCCGGGGAACCCTTCAGGTCTTGTTGATTCTAACATTGGACAAAATGGCTACTCGCTATCCTGGGACGAGGTGAATGGGGCAGATAACTATTTGCTAGATATCTCAGCTGAGAGCAATTTCAGCACTTTTGTTCAAGGTTATGAGTCCTTGCAAGTATCTGGTGTTACTATGGAGGTAACTGGTTTAGATGCTGGAGAAGTGTATTTCGCAAGGTTGAGGTCTAATAACGCTACAGCAACTTCAGACTACTCTGAAAGTTTAGAAACGAATTTGATACCTGCAAACCCTATCAGCATTGCAATAAGTGATGTTACAGATGAATCCTTTACAATCAATTGGGATGCAATTACCGGAGCTGATCAATACCTTTTGGATGTTTCAGAATCTGAGTCTTTTGATTCTTACCTGGTAGGTTATGAAGGTTTTGAGACCAATTCTACATCGGTTACAATGTCTGAGTTGATGTCAGGGGATACTTACCATTTTAGATTGAAATCAAAGAACGCTTCAGGTGAGTCTGATTATTCAGATGCGGGAAGTGCTTTATTAATATCATCAAACCCTTCTAGTTTAGAAATATCAAATACCCAACAAACAACCTCACAATTGGATTGGGAAAGCCAGTTGGGTGCAGAGTCTTATTTATTGGATTTGGCATATGATGAGGCATTTACTGATTTTGTTTTGGTAAACGAAGCAGTATCAACAAATGCCTATTCATTTAGTAATCTCGAAACTGGTCAGGTTTATTTTGCCCGAGTAAGATCGGTGAATACAACCGGCATTTCTGATTATTCAGCATCGGCTACTTTTCAGACCATTCCAGCGGATCCTGTACTGGCTTCAGAAACTGAGGTGACACAAACATCCTTTACCGCTAATTGGGAGACTGTTTTTGGAGTGGAGAACAACTTTGTAGAAGTTTCTCAATCGGAGGATTTCACTGAGTTTTTAGAAGATTATAATCACATTGCGGTCTCTGAAAATTTAATTTCAATTACAGGATTGAATCCTGGGGAGGTTTACTATTATAGAATTTCAAGTGGGAATGATACCGGTGAGTCTGGATATTCAAGTGTTGGTGAAGTTCTATTGATTCCTGGTGATCCTCAATCTCCTGCAACAAGTAACATTTCCCAATCTTCTTTTGAATTATCATGGAGCGATGTTGTAGGAAGAGATAATTTCATATTAGAGGTGTCAGAAACAAACACATTTGATGAGCTTTTAGAGAATTATGCTGCTATATCTGTAGATGACATCACTCAATCAATTACAGGTTTACAATCAGGTACCACATATTATTCAAGAATTAAAAGTAAGAATGCAACAGGTGAATCCGGATACTCTGAAATTAACGAGACAAAATTAATCCCCGCTGATCCAGTAAGTATTAATGCTTCTGAAATATCACAAACTTCATTCATCGCTAACTGGGAAGCCGTAGAAGGGGAGGATTCTTATTTACTAGATGTTTCTGAGAATTCAGACTTTTCAACTTACTTATCTGGATATAAAGATTTAGTAATCACCTCAATCAATAGTGACCTGACAGGGTTGACCACTGGAGCAACTTATTTCTACCGAGTATCAAGTGTGAATGGTTCTGGAGAATCTTCTCATTCCAATGTTGTTGAAGTGCAATTGATTCCTGCGAACCCTGGTTCACAGAGCTATTCTGAAATCACTCAAACTTCTCTGGATATCACTTGGGATGCTTTGCTTGGAGCAACTAGTTACTTAATCGATATCGCGTTGGACGAGAACTTTACCAATGTTGTTGCTAAAGACTTAACTGTATCTGAGCCTTCAATTTCAATAGATAATCTTGTGCCGGGAACTACATATTACACAAGGTTAAGAGCTCAAAACGAAACTGGAATTTCTGGATATTCTCAAGAATCTTCAGTCATCCTGGTACCAGCGAACCCTATCAGCGCTGCGGGTTCAGCTATAACACAAACTGAATTTACCGCCAGTTGGGAAGCTGTAATAGGCGTGGATTCCTATTTGTTCGATGTTTCTCAACAGGCGGATTTCAGTGTGTTTCTTGCAGGTTTTGAAGGAAAAGTTGTTACGGGTACAGAGTTGCAAATAACATTATCAGAGCTAAATCCAGGAGAGACTTATTTCTATAGAGTAAGAGCTCAGAACGCAAACGGTACATCCGGAAACTCTGAATCTCAAGAAGTATTATTGGTTCCTTCGGAGGTAGAATCAGTGACAGCAAATGTATTTGATTATGAGTCTTTCACAATTAACTGGGATGCAGTTACAGGAGCCAATAGTTATATTATTGATGTTTCCACTAATGCGAACTTTCTTGAGATACTACCAGCTTACGATCAGCTCGAAGTATTCGAAGAGCAATTGGTTTTGATGAATCTGGAAGTAGGAGTGGAATATTACATCAGGATAAAGGCTAGCAACTCAAGCGGCCAATCAGACTATTTTGAAATGTCTGCTGAAACTTTACCCGAAATCCCACAAAATTTCCACCGAAGCGATCGGGATCATGATTTGATTGAAGTGAGATGGGATGAGGCTGCTGGAGCTGTTGCTTACGAAATTTACGTGGCGTCTGATGGCAATTTTGAAAATTTGCTGGATGGATTTCCTCGAACAACTGTAACGGTCAATTCCAATGTTGAAGGCCTGGAAGCTGAAACAGGATACTATTTCAGAATTAGATCGATCAATGCGTCTGGATATTACTCTGAGTTTGCCGCTGCACAGGAGTTTCGGACAACTGCTTTAGATGGCTCGGTTGAACTTCCAAAGATATCAAATGTCAATATTGATAATGGTAACTTAAGTTTTAACACAACTAGCGCAAATGGAGAAATCAAGAATGTGAATTTCTACCACAAGAAGATTACTGATCAGGAGTTCACAGGCCCAATTGTATTTGAACCTACGAATGGTCAGGTCAATATTGAAGTAAATCCGGATTGGATCGATGTTTTTGGGTGGGAGTACTCGATAGAAGTGACTGATGAAGTAAATGAAATCAAGGTTGAAGAATTCATTCAATTAAGTGATCCGGGTACTCAGATTTTACCTATCCAGAGCTTTGGTAAAAAGCCGGAGAATTATCAAATCATTTCAGTACCATATGAATTGGAAGGTGGATCAATAGAGAGTATTCTAATTCCACTTATGCAAGGATATGATAGGAGCAAATGGAGACTGGTAAGATATCAAGATGGCCAAAACCTCGACTTTTCTGAGGGTGTGGGACTTAAACCTTTTGAAAGAGGAAAATCCTATTGGTTTATTTCTGATGAGAAAATTGAACTTAATCTCGGTGGAGGAAGCACCTATGATGTGTCTGATGTAAGATCATCTTTCAGCTTAACATTGAAACAGGGATTCAACCAAATTTCAAATCCATTTCCATTTGAAATTAGCTGGTATGAGTTGATGCAGTACAATGACAATCCTACTGCGATAGATCAATATCTTGTGTACAATCAAAGCGCTCAGTCCCTGCAGGTATCAGATCAGTTTTTACCATATGGAGGAGGTTTCGTTCATAGCAGAGAAAGTATCACAATTGAAATTCCAATTTCCTTAATAAATGGACTTGAGCCATCTGAGGGTAGAATCGAGAATTCTGGAAGAAAGGAGTCTTCTGATAGTTGGGAATTACCAATTTCAATCACTCAAGGGGAATTGATTAACCAGCTAACGGCAATTGGTATGAATGATCAGGCTACAGATGGTAAGGATCAATTTGATCTGGTAACACCACCAAAGTTTGTGGTTTATTCAAATATGTCAACAAATGTTCAGGGACTCGACTTGTCTCAGGATATCGTAAGTACAATGGATGAATACACCTGGGAATTTCACTTGGATCATAATCAAGGTGATAAACCAATCCAGTTGAATTGGAATAATGAAGTAGATGGCTACTTGTATTTATATGCTCATGAAAGTCAGCAATTAATCAATATGAATGACAATGAGCAAATCACCGTTTCAGCAGACGTAGAGAATATCAGTATTTACTACAGCAAAAATGAGCCATTACACCTAGGTGATTTGACACAACCTGAATTTGGTCAGGCTTATCCAAACCCATCAAAAGGTCATGTAAACATTCCATTCAATTTTAGTTTCAATGATTCCAGTCCTAAAGCTTCTATAACGATTCATAATCAATTTGGTCAGAAAGTTTATCAAAAAAGTATAGATGACTTGAGTAGTGGAATTCAAGAGTTTTCGTGGGAAGGGATCAGTCAGAGCGGAGATGAAGTTTCTGATGGCCTGTATTACTTCACCATCCAGTACCTAAATAAAGGAACACTTCTTACCAATAAAGGAAAAATATTAATTCAGCATTAAAATATCATAGCAATGATCTACATAAAGAAACTATTAACAACAGCTTGCATAATCTTAGTGAGTATCAATGTCTTTAGCCAGAACTTGTCAACAAGAACTAATAGCATCAAACTGAGTTTTCAAAACGGTAAACTGGAGGACTCAGAAAGTCTTCCTGTTGTAACATGGGAAAATCCAGCAGAGGATTATACAAGCTCCGAAAGCAATCAGGTTTTTCTAAACGCAACGGTGAGTTCAAACTTGCCATTACTACGAGTGACTATGTCGATTGGAGATGAGGAGACCAACAAAATCATTTCTACTAAAGAACTGAAGATCGCTGAGGATACCTATAGCCATGGTATAAGTCAGTCACTTTGGTTACCAGATGGGACATCTTTTGTAAGGATAAGTGCAACCAACACTGCTGGAGCGACTGTGATGGAATCCAGATCTATTTTGGTTGGGAAAAATGCATTTGAAAACGTCCTTGCCATGAACAGAAAGGATTATGCTTTATTTTTTGCAACCGACAGATATGAGGAATGGGATGATCTGGTAAACCCGATTGATGATGCTCATAGTATCGCAAAAGAGTTGGAAGAAACATATGGTTTCCAGGTTGAGGTTGTGGAGAATGCTACTAAAGAGGAAGTATGGGCAAAAATTAGAAGCTATGCTGATATCAAGTACAATCCTCAAGATCAACTAATGATTTTCTTTGCTGGACATGGTCAATATGATGATACGTTTGGAGAAGGTTATGTGGTACCTACAGATGCAAAAGCAAACGATCAGGCTAAGACTTCATACATTTCGCACAACAGACTAAGAAATAACATTGACAACCTGGGATGTAAGCATGTACTTCTAGCAATGGATGTATGTTTTGGAGGAACCTTTGATCCGGTGCTTGCAAGATCCAGAGCATTAGAGGATTATTCGGTATCTACTGATGAGATGGTTGTAAGAAAACTAAGTATGAAAACCAGAAAATATATCACCTCAGGAGGAAAGGAATATGTTTCGGATGGAATCCCTGGACAGCATTCGCCATTTGCATCAAAAATTATTCAGTCGCTTAGAACAAGAGGAGGGGATGATCGGATATTGACACTTTCGGAATTAAAAGCAGGTATGGAAAATCTGCCATTGATTCCAAGATTTGGGTCCTTTGGTTCGGACGAGACTATGAGCGACTTTGTTTTTATCGCCAAATAATCTAACCTGTCTTGTTATACAGAGGTCTATTCACTTAGTTGGGTAGGCCTTTTTTTATGGTCTTAAAGTACTCGGAGGGGGTTTGGCCTTCTACTTTCTTAAAGATATCGTTAAATGTGGATTTAGAACTGAAACCTGATTCCAGGGCGTGTCCCAGTAGTGTCAGGTGACTCTTGTCTGGATCAGTAAGACTGGATTTAAACTCCTCAACTCTAAATCCATTTACAAACTCATAAAAACTCTTCCCAATTCTTTCATTCAATACCTGAGATAAATGATGTTGGCCTATATTGGTTTTTGTAGACAATTGACGCAGCGTCAACTTACTTTCTAAATATGGTTTTTCTGTTACCATGAATTCTTTTAAAACTCTCTCATATTCCTTCGCCTGGGTAACTTTCAAATTGGATTTTTGATATTTCTCTGTTGTCTCTGGTTTAGCAGTCGGTTGATCAAGCTGTATTTCTTCATTGAATACTAAGCCCTGTTTTATACCGAAATAGCCCATTGAAAACGTGAATAAGACTACAGTAAAGAAGATTGGATAAGCGCTTCTAAAGAAGTTTGGTAAACCTGGAATTGCATTGTTGAATGTAAGTTGCAGAATGATTACAATCCAAATTGCAATCATCCCAATAATGAGATTATTCAGCCAATTCAAACTAATTTTTTCCCTGAAAGAGAAGTACTTGCTAATAACCTCGCGGTGTTTTCTCAACTGTATGATACTCCAGGTGATATATATGATACCTGAAACTATATTGAGGCCAGTATTCAGTAATATCTTCCATGATTCAAATGGTCTGCTTACCCATGCGATAAGCTCTTCTGGTGTCATGAGGAAGTTTGGAATATACCCGATGTAAAGTAGCAGAGCAGGAGTAAAATGTAGTAATTGCCTCCATCCGAATCTTTTGATTAGTCCGGATTGACCTTGAATGTACAAAAGAAGAAACGGACCCTGAACTGTTGGTAAAGGCGCCTCTATTCCCTGAATATATGGCCAGCTTTGTCTAAGTCCTGTAATGCCAAAGTAAAACGTAGCAAGATGAAGGGCAATAAATAGCATCCAGGTTCCCAGAATGAAATCGGGGGTTCCTTTATTCTTCTTATTGAATATAAGGAATGACTGAAAAACAGCTTGTATAGCACCTATTATAAAGAAAATCTCCATGGTTCCAGCAATAGCAAATAAAGGAATAAGGGATTACTTAAGGAAACAAACAGGTGTTTTACTGAGTTAGCTTTTTTGAAGTTGGAAAAACGAAAAATACATTTAATTATTGTGACTATATTTGGATTAAACCTAAAACTATCTAAATGAGCGGAATACGAATACTTGTGGTAGAGGATGATGAGAATATTGCTGAGACACTATCCGATATGTTGGATATGTTGGGGCATCAGGTGGTGGAAGTAGTCAATTCTGTAGATGCAGCTCTGGATGCACTCAATTCAAAAGAAGTAGACCTGGCATTAGTAGATATTCAATTAAGCGGACATAAGAGTGGTATAGACCTGGCAAAGGAATTAACCATGTATCACAATATTCCATATGTATTCACTTCGGCCTTTGCAGATTCCGATATTATAAAAGAAGCTTCAGAACAAAATCCATATGGGTATCTGGTGAAACCTTATGGTAGAAAAGATATCAATGCAGCCATTGAGGTGGCACTTAGTAATTTCAAAAAGAAGGCAGGTTCACCCAGGGAAGTCAGTGGAGGAGGTACAAAAGAGACTGGTTTATTTGTAAGAGTCGACTCTAAACTGGTCAGGTTAAATTATGATGATATCCTGTTTGTTGAAGCTAAAGGGGATTACATCATATTTAGAACCGAAAGCGGCGACTACATTGTTCATTCCACCATCAAGAACTTAGAAAACTATCTGGATCCATCAAGATTCATCAAGGTTCACAGATCTTATATTGTCAATATAGAGAAGGTTGTAGATATTGATGATAGCAATCTGGTGATTAATGATAAAATTATTCCGGTGAGTAGGAGGCAGAGAGCTCACCTGCTAAGCAACATTAAGCTCCTCCGATAGTTTCCCATTTATAGACTTTGGTTCTTTATCCTTTACTGTAGGTTTTCTTAACCTCATTCTGTTGAGCGCATTTGAATTATATGCGTCAAGTGTGAGTGTTACGGTAGTTCCCTTGCCAATAGCGCTTTCTACAGTGAGTTCATGCCCCAGCCCCTCAATTAGGTTCTTAGTCAGGTAAAAGCCTAAACCAGTACCATCCTTTTTAAGGTTCATTTTAATAAATGGTTTGCCAAGTTCCTTTTGATCTTCTTCACTCATCCCAATTCCATGATCGACAATTGCAATGATCATTTTACCACGTTTGTCAGAGATTATTACTTCTGGTGGATTATTCCCTTCTGGAGTAAATTTCAAGGCATTATTAACTAATGTGTGTAATAAGTATTCCATTACAGTTTCATTAGTACGAACAACATGGTTCTTATGCTTTGTAAGATCAGTCACTTTCGCATTGATTTCATTCTGCATCCTTTCAACTATACATACCTGACTATAAGGATTTTTAGACATGTTATGTTGAGATGTGAAATGCATAAGGTCAGTAACCATGCCGTTTAAGTTCTCAACTGAAGCGCTTGTTCTTCCAACGATCTTAGGGACTTTCTCCTTAAACTTATCCATCTCTCCGTTTTCACTAAGCATTTGAAGCATCTCTGCATTCAGCTTAAGTTGAGAAAGAGGGGTTTTAATTTCGTGAGCTACAAGAGACATTAGCATTTTCTGGTTCTGACTAATTTCTGCCTCTCTTTGTTTGTTGTGATAAACCTTGTATCCGTAAATGAATCTTTCCAGGAGGGCAATGTTGTTCGCAAAGCTAAAGAGCAATAAACCTATAGTAAGCAGCAGGTTATTTGGCATTATGCCATCAACAGCTATAACCATTTGTACTACAACTAAGGCTGTCATGATTACAACAGCCATTGCAATTACTCTGGCACTTTTTTCTTTTTCCTTAATTGCTCTGTAAATAACCTGAATGGCATGCAAAGTAACAAACGCACTCAAGAAAATATGACCTTTGCTTACCAGCACAATTGCAACTGGATTGAGGAAAGTACATAGGATAGCACCGAATAACGAAATTCCGGCATATGAGAATACAATCAGTTGATTCGACTGTTTGGGGTATAAATTCCACATGTATATGATTCCGGCCACTGCAGCGAGGAAGAAACTCATGTATTCCAGACGAATGGAAAGCTCATAATCCATGTTGTGAATTAATCGGTGGAGAGGGTAGGAGCCACTACCAACAATTCTGTAACCAATCACCAGGCAGAACAACGCATAAGAAATCAATTCTCCTCTCATCCTCTGCATATGAAAGCTGAACATGATATAGAATACAATCAAAGTAATTGTGATTACTATGAAGGAGCCAGCAACAAATAAGTTGAGCGCTTCTTCCCTAAACATGTCGTTTTCAAGGTCTTTAAAAGAACCGAGTTTAATATTTCCTTCTACTCCAGCTAAGTAATGTGAGTAGTTTGAAATCTGAATAGAAAGTGTAATGGTATCTCCAGCTGTATAGCCTTGAAGGGGAATAACTGCTGGTTGCCTATGAGGCTCGTGAAGATCGGGATCCATGTGCGTGACGCCACTTCTGTATAAAGTATCTTGATTAACAATTACTCTGTAGGACGAATGAATATGTTCAATCTCCAGGCCAAGCAATTTTTCTGCATCGGGAAGTATGATCTGTTTTTGAATAGTAGCATACCCAAATGATGGATAGTTTTCACTCCAGTAACATGGAAGGTTTATTTCAGAATCCACAACACCAGGGTGTTCTGCGGATACAAACTGGTTCCAATAGAAATTCCATTTGCCGTTTAGAATTTCTCCTTCCTCAGGATCGATGTGTGTTAAGTCTACGATTGATGCATGAACACTATTCCCGAAAGTGCATAACAACAAAATCAATAGACCAGATAGCTTTCTTAGCATACTTGGTTTATTAGATGATAGTTCACTCTGAAATAATTTGTGTCCTTGTCCTATAGCTGGTGACTATCGCTCATCAAATCATTACATTATTCTTGCTAACCCTCTAAGTGTTAATACTAATATTTGTGTGTTTTCTGTTCCAACAGGCGCAAGACTGGTTTAATAAGGTATAAAATAAATAAATTTCTTCGAAAAACCACAATTAATATGACTAAGCGGTGCTGAAAATTGAGTAAACGTTGTGATTTTTCTAGAATATGTCCCCATTTATAAAATTTTGTTAACTTAATCCGGAATTACCTGCTAGCCATTGCATCTCTCCATAATACAATTTCGGTAAGTATATTCGGTTGGGTAATTTATTGGGTAAATATTGAAAATATTAATGCATGAACGCGCTAGACTACACTATTGTTGTTGTTTATTCAGTTGCCTTTTTGGGGTTAGGCTACCTGTTTAAAGAACAAAAAAATAAAAAAGATTATTTCCTGGGTGGTAGATCATTTGGATGGTTTCCCTTGTCATTATCAGTGATGGCAACTCAGTTATCTGCTATCAGCTTTATTTCCGCTCCAGCATTTGTCGGAATGAGGGAGGGTGGAGGCCTTCAGTGGCTAAGCTATGAGTTTGCCGTACCTCTGTCCATGATCTTCCTGGGGTATTTCTTGTTGCCAAAGTTGTACAACTCTGGTGTAGTAAGTGTTTATGAATACCTGGAAAAAAGATTTGGAACATCTACACGACTACTTCTGAGCATTGTTTTTCAGATAAGCAGAGCATTTGCGACTGGAGTTATGGTTTATGCAATTGCACTGATTCTTACTAGCGTTTTGGCAATTCCATTTTGGCAGACAGTTATAGTAATTGGGTTGGTAACCTTGATTTACTCTTATCAAGGAGGAATGAAAGCCGTGGTATATGGTGATATGATTCAAATGATCATTCTTTTTGGTGGTATTATGATTTGCCTGGTTTATGGTATTTCAAAAATTGGAGGCTGGACCGAGTTTACATCATTGCTTGACAGATCCAGGTTAGATGCGGTTGACTTTAGTTCTTTAGGATTTCAGAAAAATGAATCCTTTGGTTTCTGGCCGATGGTTATTGGAGGATTCTTTCTCTATTCGTCATACTATGGTACAGATCAAAGTCAGGTACAGAGATTATTGTCTGCCAATAGTTTGAATACGGTTCGTAAAACACTACTATACAATGGTCTATTGAGATTCCCCATCACATTATGTTATTGTATTATGGGGTTAGTGGTTGGTGCTTTGGCTTATAATACCCCTGAGTTTCTAAACCAAATACCAGCAAATAAACCGGATTTAATGATTCCGGTATTTATCAAAGACTTTCTGCCACATGGAATTATTGGGATATTAATTGTTGCGATACTCTCTGCTGGGATGTCTTCCCTGAGTTCTACTATAAACTCATTAAGCGCAGCGTTTACAGAGGATTTCATCGCACGAGGAAGAGACCTGTCGGAGAAGCAGTATGTACGGTACTCACGAATTGTGGCTGTCTGCTGGGGAATATTCTGTATTATCCTGGCTTTTTACACTGGAAATATTGCAGATACCGTAATTGAAATTATCAATAAAATTGGTTCGGTATTTTACGGTCCTATTCTTGCTACTTTCTTGATAGCTACCACAATCAAAAGGGTTAATGGCGTGAGTATGAATTTTGGACTGGTGACTGGAGTTGGCGTCAATATCTTCTTTTGGCTCGTGGTTGGTGAAAATGTGTTTTGGTTCTGGTGGAATGCCATTGGTGCTGGAGTTACATTTACAGTCGCTGTATTATTAAGTTATATTTTTGGAAGGTCTTCTCAGAGCGAGGATGAAAAAGAAGAGGAGAAGGATCAGGAACCTTTTTTCTCTAAAGAAAACGTCATTCTTCTAGCGTATTTCATGGTAATTATAGTAGTGAGCATCTCAATGTCAGTAATAATTTAGAATGAAGAATATTGAAAGTTATTTATCCGCAGTTTACAGTGCGGATCAGGTTTCCTTTTTGCAAAATGAAATTCAATCTTTGATTGATCGGTATGAAAAGCAGATTGTAAGAACAGAAAAGGAAATAGATGAAACTGACGTTTGTTTGATCACATATGGAGATCAGTTAAGCGGTAAAGGTAAGTCGAAACTTCATGTATTGAATGAATTCCTGTCAAACCATCTTTCGGAGATAAGTATTGTACATATACTTCCATTTTACCCATATTCCTCTGATGATGGATTTTCCGTAATTGACTACTACAGTGTGAATGAAGAACTGGGTTCCTGGGAAAACATAGAAGAGTTAGCCAAGGATAAGAGCCTGATGTTTGACGCTGTTATCAATCATATTTCCCAGCATTCATCCTGGTTCAAAGGCTTCCTGGCAAATGAAGCAGAGTATGCAGACTACTTTATTCAGGAAGACCCAAGATACAGTTTCTCCGAAGTAGTGAGGCCAAGAGTAACTCCATTGTTGCATGATTTTGAAGACAAGAATGGTGCAATTAGGCACGTCTGGACGACATTCAGTAGAGATCAGGTAGACCTGAACTATAAGAATCCAAAAGTCCTTCTTCACATATTAGATGTCTTACTTTGGTATTTAGCTAAAGGAGCAACTTTGTTGAGACTTGATGCCATAGGGTTTATGTGGAAGAAGAAGGGAACTACAAGTATTCATCTTGATGAGACGCACTTTCTAATAAAAGTAATAAGAGAAATATTATGTGAGTTGAAGCCGAATCTTACATTGATCACCGAGACCAATGTGCCGCACCTTGAAAATATTTCCTACTTTGGTAATGGAAGGGATGAAGCTCATATGGTTTACAACTTCACGCTTCCACCATTACTTGCCTTCAGTTTGCTGACAGGAAATGCGAACAAACTGTTTGATTGGGCGAATTCTTTGGAGTTACCCTCTGACAAAGTTTGTTTCTTCAATTTCACTGCCAGTCATGATGGTGTAGGTGTAAGACCGGTTCAGGGAATTTTAAAGGAAGAGGAAGTTCAAATAATTGTTGATGCAGCAAAAGCTAATGATGGATTAGTTTCCTATAAAAGCAATAGTGACGGATCTCAATCACCTTATGAGATCAATTGCAATTACTTCAGTCTATTGCATGGGCCTGAGAGTGATGCTGAAGTCGGGCTTAGAAGGTTTCTTTTGTCTCAGGTGTTTGTTCTCGCAATACCAGGATTGCCCGCTATTTATTTCCATTCAATGGTGGGTAGTAAAAATTATAGAGAAGGAGTTGAAATAACGAATCAGAACCGGACTATAAACAGACAGAAATTAGAATTTGATATGCTAATTTCAGAGCTGCAGGATAAGACCTCCGAACGCCATAAAGTGTTTGAAGAACTAAAAAGGATGATTGGTATTAGGTCTACACAAAAAGCATTTAATCCATATGGTAAATTCAATTTTGAGAAGATTTCTGCGCAGGTTTTACTAATAGAAAGAGAGGTAAACGGAGATAAGATCTATTGTCTTTTCAACTTCTCACACAATGAAAATCAAATAGACTTTCAAAAAGCAGCAAGCTTCACTAACTTGATTGACAATAAACAATATAGCTCCTCAATTATTATGAAGCCATTGAGTTACCTTTGGCTTAAACCTGATGCTTGACAACTAAATGAAAGTATTGATCTGCCCCGATAAATTTAAGGGCTCTCTAACAGCACAAGAAGTTTGCGATCATGTCGATATTGGCCTTAAAGAAGGCGATTCTTCAATTGAAACCATAAAGTTGCCTTTGGCTGATGGTGGAGAAGGGACCCTGGATGTTTTGGGTCCTTTACTCAATTTGGAGCCTGTAATTCTGGAGGTCAATGATCCGTTGTTCAGGCCAATAATGGCTACTTACTACAGATCTGAAAACAGTGCATACATAGAAATGGCAATGGCTTCTGGTTTACAATTGCTTAATGTAGAAGAGCGTAATGCAATGCACACTTCCACATATGGTACTGGTGAGTTGATTGTAGATGCCGTTAAAAATGGAGCTACTGAGATCTATCTGTTTGTAGGAGGTAGCGCCACCAATGATGCAGGGATTGGTATGGCAAGCGCTATGGGTTACCAACTAATTGATGAGCTTGGTGACACCCTTGGAACTACCGGTGAGTGTCTAAACTCTTTAAGGGACTTTCATTTGGTAGATCCTCAAATGGCATATGACACGGTGAAGTTTTATGTTATTACAGATGTCAAAAATACATTTTACGGTCCTGAAGGAGCTGCTTTCGTCTATGGCAAACAAAAGGGTGCTAATGATGAGGAGATCGGAATACTAGATCAGGGATTGCAGAACTTTTGTGATGTTGTGGAAAGTAAGATGCAAATTAATTTGCAGTCCATTCCTGGTTCCGGAGCAGCTGGAGGACTTGGTGGAGGAGCAATTGTGTTTCTGAATGCTGAGATTTCTAGTGGTATTGAGACTATATTGGAAATGGTGGATTTTAGAAAGCGCCTTGCAGAAGTTGATTATGTAATTACAGGTGAAGGTAAGTTTGACGAACAGACACTACATGGGAAAGTAATCGCTGGTGTTGCTGCAGAATGTAAAGAAATGAGTAAACCTTTTGGTGTTATCTGTGGTATATCAACTGTGAGTGAAGATGAAGTTCAATTGATGGGAGTGGACAAGGTTGTATCACTTGTTGGGCCAGATGCAAATTCTGAGAAAGCAATGAAAGAAGCCGGTGCTCTGGTAGAGAAAAGAATGAATCAATTCGTTTGATTAGACTGCATATATTTGACTTATGAAGGATTACAAAAAATACTACATTGTTCCGGCTCCTCCAGAGGAAGTGTTTGGAGCACTAACCCACTCCGGGACAATTCAATTATGGACAGGAGAGCCCGCAGAGATGTCGACTGTTCCTGGTTCAGAGTTTTCAATGTGGGATGGAAGTATTGTGGGGAAAAACCTGAGTTTTGAGCAGGGAAAGAGGATAGAGCAACAATGGTATTTTGGTGACCAAGAAGAAGATTCTATTGTAACGGTTATTCTTCATGAGCATAAAAGAGGTACTTCAGTTGAATTACGCCATGTCAATATTCCAGATGAGGATTATGAAGATTTTGTTGATGGCTGGGATCATAGCTATTTCGCTGCACTTATAGAGTTTTACGAAGAAGAGTAGCGGATGAAGTTCCCCTTCGCTACATATGGAATCATTGCGATAAACTTCGTAATCTTCATTATTCAGTACTTCGTAGCTGGTCCAGAAATGGATGTTGCTGAAATACTCGCCTGGGGAGCTAACTTTGGACCGTTCGTCCTGGAAGACCAGTGGTGGAGGGTAATCACAAGTGCCTTTCTGCACGGTAACATAAATGTGCTTTGGGGGCTTCTGCATATTTGTATGAACATGCTGGCTCTACTTTTTGTAGGTCGTAGGGTAGAGTCATTAGTTGGATTTTTCTATTTCCTAATTCTTTATTTGATAAGTGCAGCAACAGCGGGTCTTGCAAGTGCCTACTGGAATCTATTCGCATTCAGTGTTGGTGCGAGTGGTGCAATCTTTGGGCTATTTGGCTTTGAGTTTGTGCTTATTCTTACGAAGAACAGAAATGATTCCATGGGGATATGGATCGCTCTATTTAATTTCTTTCTTTTCGTAGCGATCATATTTATTGCTGGCCAATTTTTACCGTTTGATAACGCAGGCCATATGGGAGGGCTTGCCGCAGGTGTCACTGTGGGAATGGCATATCTAGTATTACCAGAGCAACGTCGGCCACAAACAGTTAAGTTTGCGGTATTCTTTATTTTATTGCTCATTACATATTTCTCACTTCCCCGATACCAAAGCAAATACTTTAATGTGTTTCAGGAATTCATTGCAACAGAGGATGGTTTTAATAATGTGTTCAAAGCGGAATCAGACAGTGCGGCTCTGGAAAGATTAAGAGATATTAAACCAAGAATTCAAGATGTGTATAATACCCTGGATTCATTTGAAACTGACATACCGTTGGAACTTCAGCTTGAAATAAATGATTTGAAGAAGATTGCAAAGGGAGTGAGTGAGCAAACACGGTTCTACATTAATCTAATTGAAAGGGAGTCCTACATATATCATGATAGTATAGAATGGGCACTGGAAGAATTCAGGCAAACCAATCCGTTAAGATACAATCTCCGACTTGATCAAGTACCAAATGAGGAAGAAGAAAAACCTCGAGAAGAACAGAATCTGGTAGTTGTCGAACAGTTTTACGATAAGGACTGGCGCGAATGCGATATTACTCATGCGCATTATTATAGAAGAGGGTTCAAGGATAGTTTAGGACGATGGGACGGTCCGGTTAGGGATTATTATCTGGATGGAGGAATACAAATGAAGGGGGAGTATAAGAGGGATTTACGAAACGGGGTATTTCTTTATTACTCACGTGATAGTCTATATGAGTCGGCTGGTAGGTATCGGGAAGAGTGGAAAATAGGGAAGTGGGAGCACTATAGTAAAAGTGGAAAGCTCCAGGATGAAATTAGGTATCGGAACAAATCGTACTTGATCAATCATTGGTCGGATTCCTTGGAATTGCAGGTTGATGGTGGTGAAGGAGATATAATTGATTATCACCCAAATGGAATTATTGCTAATTATGAGCATTACAGTGAGGGAAGAAAAGACAGTATTAGTTATGGCTTTTATGAGAATGGGAATGTTCACTTCAAAGAGTTTTTTGATGATGGAAGATTGCTCCAAGGCATATCCTATGATCTCAATGGGAATAAATACCAATATGATGAATCTACGCAATTGACATACCCAGAAACAGGTATGGATAATTTCTGGGAGTATGTTTCAAGTGAAAAGGCTGATATTCTTGGAGATACTCCAATTGGATATGAAACAGAATTAGTTTTCAACATCTCTGAATCTGGAGAAGTATTCGACATAAGAGTGATGTCAGGAGATGCTGATTCACTTAATATAATCGCCAAGGTAATTTTGAGGAATGGCCCAAAATGGATACCTGCCAAAGAACACGGAATAAAACCTGTTGCGTCTGAGAGCCTTGTGAAAATTACTTTTTAAACAGCTTTGCTTTGCGCATTACCCAACCTACTCCAGCTCCAACTCCAAAAAAGATAGTACCCATTATTCCCAAAAGTGTAGAAACAAACCATCTCTCCATAAAAGTATTAACTAGAACATCAGATGGATCTGTTGGATTGATGTACATCTCCACTTTTTCTCCTAATTGGTAGCTAGGCGGATCTGAGGATGCATTTGATTCATAAATGTATTTCTGGCCATTATATTCATACTCAAAAACTGGCATATATGGATCTTCTATTACTGTAGCCACTATCAGTTCTCCGTTGTTTACTAACTGTTGATTGTAGACTGTAACACTTATTGCTCCAATAATCATTCCTAGCCCAATTAAGGCGAAAATCCCCCCGAAACATCCACCACCTATACAACCAATTGTTTTTCCAGTATTCTTAGCCCTGGTAATTGCTTCGTCCTCATATTCGTTTACATTGTCATCAAGCTCGTCCGCAAGCCTTTTTGCTTCTCTAAGTGTAACTCCAAAAGTCTGACGTATGTGTTTGATTGCAGCCAGCTTCCTGCCAGACTTGATCATGTCGTAGATTTCCTGCTTTTGTTGTTCTGAAATATTCATTAATGCTTAATTAAGGTTTGTTGGAACGTTTGGTTGCTAGTTGTTATTTGAACAATGTATACACCTTTGGAAAGGTTTGATATATCGATTTGATGTAAATGCTTACTTGATAAACTGATCACTATATTACCGCTAAGATTGATTATATCTACTGTATTACTGTACTGTGGTAAGCCATTGATTGCGAATGTAGATGTCGCTGGATTTGGCGTTAACTTTATCTTATTTGATGCCCACTTTGAGGACGTTACCTGAGATTCAAACTCATAAGCATTTGCTAGTTCACTAGGCGGACAATCTCCAATTGTTATATTGACCGAATATGCTCCATCTTCAATAGGAGTGAATGTTTGTGAATCAGCACCTTCAATTTCTTCACCTTCAAAAAACCATTGATTACCAACTTCACTTGATGATACTAATTGTCCATCTTCGAAAGTGATACCAGGTTTCGACGGAGAAACACAGAAGTAATGCTCATATTGATTCCCGAGATATTCAACTGTAAATGACCATGTACCAGCTTGGTCGCCTGTAGGAATTCTGAAACTCCTGTACCAATAGGATGCTGAGTAATGATCAGCATTGCTTTGAGTTTGCCACTCTTGAAATAGGGACCCATCTGGCCGGTATACTCTATGTTCACTGACATGTTGTATTTGTTGGTCTCTGAAGTAAGTTGCGAAATAAACCAAATCGCCTACAACAAACTCATCTTCGATGTGTGAGTCTTCCTCGCCATAGCACCCAAACTCTGGAGCGGCATCATGTGTTTTTAATGCATTAACCGTTGGACTGTAATATTCTTCCTGATTATCCCACCATGTTGATGAAGTCGTTGGATTGCAAGAGCCTTCATAAGGATCAATGAGATTGTCATTGGAATCATATATTTCCAGGTGCAGATGCGGACCTGTCGAGTTGCCGCTACTTCCCATGACGCCAAGATATTCACCAACGGCAACTGTTTCTCCCACAGATTTTGATGATATAGAGCCATTCTTCAGGTGACCATACCACGCTATTGAACCGTCGGCATGTTCAATGTATATCGCATTCCAGTTGCTTGAATTGAAGGAGCAGCTTTTGTCATCATTGCCGTCATCTTTACCAATTATGGTTCCTGGTGCAGCAGCAATAATCTCGATCATATCATCATCCATTAATTCCCATGAAAATGGCCAGGAGAAATAATCTATACCTCGATGATGATACCCCGATTCTGTATCGTACGACCTTGTTCCACAGTTGTAATCGGTAAGCTCGCCAATATTGGAATTGTGATCTACGTAATTGGAAATCGCAAAGAAGTTGTAATCAATGAAGTCTGAAGAAGATTTGATAGGAAGTGATAGGGTGACAGCAACTGAGGATCGCTCTGGAATCAATTTTCCTTCCTTAATCAGTTGGATTCTATTTTGGTGAAGCTTCTCCTTAATCTCTGCTCTTTGGAAATCAGAAATGCATTGAGAACTTTCGTTTTCAAAACCTCCTCCAATATCCTGAGCGTTTGTAACGCTAGAAAGTAATGTAATTAAAATCAGTGAACAGACGTGTTTCATGGTTTAGTTCCTGTTGGTAACTAAAGATAAATCTAATACGTCAAGCCCACAACTTAATGAGTAGAATTAACAGGTTTCTCCAGTTTCCGGGTCTATTCTGCAGGAATCAGCAGAGATTGAGTGTGGCATTGTTACTAACTTAAAGTAATTCTCCAAAAAATGCTTAATCGCTTCCTGACCTCTTATTTCTTTTTCGTTCTCAGCTAAAAATGATTCTTCTTCTGTTGAAACGATTCGATGCGCGGCAGACATTTCCTTCAAGGCATCTTCGATTTCAATTGCTAGTTGATCACTGGGGTTTTTATAGAAATATAACATTTGAATTTCTTGTATTCTGTAATATAACATCAATCCAATATTATAGTTCAGTTCTAGATTCTATAAATTGGTTTAAAGTAAGTAGGGAAGAGGTATATGTCTTCTTCGGAGAATTTGATATTATCGTTTAACCACAGGAAGCCCTCATTCAATGCCAATGTATAACCAAACTTTGCAAATGGGAATGGCTTAACAATCTTCACACACTTGATAGGTCTGTCCGGTAAAAACTGATGAATATATAGTTCGTATGGATCATATTTCTTTTGATAAGGTTTTATGATTGCTTCCCGCTGGTGATTCTTCTTGTTAGAAGCATAGTCTTTCCATCTGCACCATTCCACATGAGGTTGTTCCTCATTCTTACGCCAAAGAAACGTTCCATTCCTTGGTTCAAATCCCGCCTTTAGTAAACTCCCGAATGTTCTCATTTACTAACAAAATTAGTAAATACTAATAAAATTAGCTGCTTGATTTAAGTAAAATATGAAGTCCCAACAAAAAAAGGTCAGGACCTAAGGCCTAACCTTCACTTCATATTACAACTATCGGAGTTTAATCAACTCTTGCATTTATGATCTTTCTAAGCTTACCATCTCCCTGAGTCACATAAATGTATTTTCCATCTGGAGTTACTGCAACACCATTTGGTCTTGAGAATTGAGCATCACTGAGTCCACCATTAGTTGTTCCGCTTATTCCTGTTCCATAAGTTTCTGTTATTGTACCATCCATTGCGATTTTCTGGACCTGGTGTTCATTCCATCCTGTAGCATAGAAGAATCCATCTGCATAAGCTACATGTCCTATGGTCAACGGAGAATCGGCTACTTCCGTAATTGTAAAATCATCCTCGACTCTAAATATTTTACCGGTATTAAAACTAGCTACATACAACCTGGAATTCTCTTTATCATAAGTCACACCAACGGGACCGTTAAATTGAGAATGCTGACAAACCACAGTTAACTCGTTGTTGAGCACTCTGAATAGGTTTGTGGTTGCCCAGTAAGTATTATAGATAGCACCATCATTAGCGACTGCTATTCCACCACCGCCAGCTAACCTGCTATCTGAAACCAGGACTGAGCTATTTCCATCGGAATCAATTCGGTTGATATTGGTATTGCCAAAATTTGAAACATACACGTTTCCCTCACCATCAACATCGATCCCAACAGGATTGTCACATGCTGAGCTAAGTATCGTGCTTTCGCCTTCCGGAGTAACTTTGAATACGCTGGATGGCGTTGCACTACCACCATTGATGTAAAGGTTTCCCTCCGAGTCAATTGCTATGTCCTCTGTAGCATTGAATGAGCCAGTTAGTTCCGGTGTAATGACAATTGTTTCATTTGTGATGGTTATACCAGCTGGATCACTTAGGGTAGGAGTGAATTGATCGTTATTAAATGTTGCCAGCAAATACACGTTATACCCCAGGTCTTCCGTGATGCTGTTTCCATCTGTATCAACCATTGTGGTTGGTAAGCTAGCGCTGTATGATTCAATTGGGTCAATTGATATTGTATTGTCAGCGACTACTGCCAGTGCATCTTCCAATGATAATGAGTTAGTCGATACCAATAGAGTCAATTCATCCAATTCAGAAACCAGACTAATAACTTCAAAGGATAAGGAGATATCCGAGGCATCACCAAAATTATCAATATCGGTTACAGTAAAAGACCCAAGCCTGAATGTTCCAGGTTTGCTTACATCATCCTGGGTGGGGTCATCTGTTGGGTCTGTGCTTGGTTCATCCTCACTATTGCAAGAGAGAATAGTGATGTTGAGTAATAGTAAGGCTAACAAATAGAGTTTCTTTTTCATCATCGTTTTTTGTTAGCAAATGAAACTTGCAATTATGGTAGCTGCGTCTCAAGTTCGTAAGTTGAGACGTTGTTTTTCTTAGAATATTGACTTGGTGTGACACCAGTATGTTTCTTAAATATTCGATTCATTGAGGCCTTACTGTTGAACCCTACATCTAACCCTATTCCCAGCAAAGTGTAATGTGCGTATTTCTCAGAATCAATTCTTTCCTTAAATTCCTTTACTCGATATTGATTTACATATTCAAAGAAATTGACCTCCAGTTCATTGTTGATTGCATTGGAAATAGAACTTGGTGATAACTGTGCTAGTCTTGCAAGATCAATAAGTTTCAGGTCCGGGTTAAGGTATGGTTTGTTTTTCTGCATGAATTGTTCGAGGTGAATCAAGACATTTTCGGAGACACCCTCTCTTTTATTACTGGGCTTACCAGAGGATTCTTTCAGAAGGTTGGTGAGTATTTTAGGTTGATTCATTGCGAGTAATGTTAATGCCAAAATCACCAATGAATTTATGATGTGATGATAGATTTCATAATTTCCTACATAAATATCATTTACATAGGAAAAGATTTTGAGCATCGTTGAGGAGATTGCGTACAGAATAAAAGCGTATACAACCCAACGGAACTTCTTTAAAAAGATAAGGTCTGTATTTGCTGCATGATCCTGGAGTATCACAATTTTCTTTTGTAAGTATACCAATGCACTAATACCATAAGCAAAGACCATTACTTTCCTCAAGATCATGCCTGGCGTAACAAGAGTCCCATAATGTACATCAGAAAAATACCAGTACTCTGCGGCTCCAATTTTATATTCATCCGCGAGTGTTAAGAACTCAATGTGATTGTATTGCAAATAGAAAAATGTCACCAGATGAATAGAATCGTAAACTTTCAGTCCTCTTTTAGGATATAATGTAAGCAAGACATAGAAAAAGAACAGCGGAGCTATCAATCCATTAAGAGGGAAAAAGGGGAGGATGAGGGCAGGTATTCTCATGTAGTATCCACTTAATATAATGAAGTTCTGAAATAGGATGAGTGTTATACAGAGAATCAAGCCTATTAAAAACCAGTGTTGTAGTTTTCGATACTTTCCTCCAATGATAAGGCTCGAGATAAGGATAAACCCCTGGAGGGTGGCCATGCCGAAGATAATAGATGATAAAAGGTCGTATTTGCCCATAAATAAGAATGCTTGTTCTAATAGCATCCCTTAATTGGGTAACTCCCTAACAATTTGCTGAAATAATGAATTAAGGTGAAATGTTTAACAGATTGGTTGCCTTTGAAGGCATAAAAAAAGGACGGAAAGTGCCGTCCAAAATCATTTAGCTGACAAGTATAGTTTGGTTAGTCATAGGATAATTGGTGTTCTTCCAGCGTAAATGTCTTTGTCAAATGCAGCTGATAATACTAGTGAGTGTGGTGCTCAATGTATTTTCTGCATTGTTCTTCTGTTCCTAAATAAAGGATACTACCACCTTTTCTGACAATCCAGGTTTTCTCGTTCTTGTCGTACTTCAATTTTAGCTTGTCGTCGGTAGCGCTGCTGAATAAAAGTTTTCTTATAAGTTCCATCGTAGCAATGAGTTAAACGGTTAAACTGTGCCTTTTTCTAAATTTGATTATTCAAAGATATAATTAAATTATTTCTTGTTCAAGGATTTGGCTGAAAAAATTGCATTTATTTTCGTTTAAATTGTAAAAAAAAAGGTTATTTCAACCGAAATAACCCTTTAATACAATCAGCTATTAATATAATACAATTATTACTCTATAATTTGGCGGTACTCCAATACCATCGCTGCTAATTCATTGGATTTTACCCTCAATGCAGCGGGGGACACCTCAATCAAGTGTGTTAGTGACTCGAATATCTCTTGTTTCCGCTTGTAAACCGCCTTTTCGGCCTTGAGATTATCCATGTCATCTTGTTTTTTGAGGTCTGCCATACGCTTCCTGGACTTCTTTAAATCCTTTTTCATGAGCGCTAACAGAGAAACAGTACCTTCTCGTGCTCCTTGAAAATCTCTCACTTCAAGAGCTGAATTAATCACTTTAGCAGCTTCCAACATCTCATATGAAAGCTTGCTGTTACTGCTTAATGTATCATTTGAAATCGCAACCGATTGTGATACGATTACTATGATAGCAGTTAGTAGAATCTTCATATTTTTCATAGTCATCATCCTCTTGCCTACATTACAAAGATAGTAATTTTTCATAACTTGCTTAAAAACAGCATATTAAGTAGATGTACTTAAATTTTTAATCGATGAAAGAGCATATATGTGGCATGAATATGATTTGGTTATTGCTTATTATGGAGTCTGGTGATTAATTCCTAATGGAAAAAAGAACTATTTTGACCTCCAGAGGTTTATGTACATTCAAGTGATACTATGGCAAAGAAACTTTCATTAAGGGAGCAGTTTAGGGCTCTAAAGCATATACCAGCTTTTCTCAAATTAATGTGGAAGAGCAATCCAACGATGGCGGCAATCAATGTAGTTCTTAGGATACTGAAATCTGTATTGCCCATTACTATGCTTTATGTGGGTAAGCTAATCATTGATGAAATTGTAATTTTGAGTCAGCAGAGTGATCCGGATCTGGAAATGCTTATCTGGTATGTTGCAATTGAGTTTGGACTGGCTATACTGTCGGATATATTCAATCGTGTGATAGCATTGATTGATAGCCTTCTGGGGGATCTCTTTGCTAATGAGACATCAGTTCGTCTTATGCAGCATGCATCTAAACTGGATCTTGATCAATTTGAGAATTCTGAGTTCTATGATAAGCTGGAGCGTGCAAGAAGGCAAACTTTGGGTCGGACTGTATTGATGTCTCAGGTGCTAAGTCAGTTTCAGGATTTGGTTACTATGCTTTCACTTGGTGTAGGGTTGGTAATATTTAACCCGCTGTTAATTGTGCTATTGATTATTGCAGTGATACCTGCATTTTTAGGAGAGAACCATTTTAACGAGCGTACTTATTCACTAGTTCACGGCTGGACTCCAATGAGGCGTGAGCTCGACTATCTGAGATATACAGGAGCAAGTGATGTCACTGCAAAGGAGTTGAAGGTATTTGGCTTATCCGATTTCTTGACTGACAGATTCAAACAACTATCAGACGAATACTACGACTTGAATAAAGGAATTTCGCAAAAAAGAGCATTCTGGGGCGTAGTGTTTTCTGGGTTAGGAACTGCGGCGTACTATGGTACATACGGTTTTATTATATATGAGACAGTAAATGGACAACTAACACTTGGTGACTTGACGTTTCTTTCCGGCTCCTTCCTAAGGTTCAAAACATTGTTAGAAGGTGCCCTAAATAGATTTTCCAAGATTACTGAAGGAGCGATGTATTTAAAAGACTTTTTTGAATTCTTTGAAATACAACCAAAGATTGCAGCAATGCAGAGTAGTCTACCTATTCCCAGACCCATCAAACAGGGGTTTGAATTTCAGAATGTTAGTTTCAAATACGAGAATACTGAAACTTATGCTGTACGCAATCTGAGCTTCAAACTTAAGCCTGGTGAAAAGATGGCACTGGTAGGGGAGAATGGTGCTGGTAAAACCACATTGGTTAAACTACTTGCCAGACTTTATGATCCTACAGAAGGGCGAATTCTGTTAGATGGAGTTGATTTAAGGGATTATGACCCGGAGGACTTTAATAAGAATGTGGGCGTAATATTCCAGGATTTTGTGAGGTTTAATTTTACAGCAGGATTGAATGTCGCAATTGGTCAGATTGAAGATAAGGAGCAACAAGACCTGATTGAACAGGCCTCCGTCAAAAGTTTAGCAGATCAGGTGATTGAATCACTTCCGGATCGATATGATCAAATGATAGGTAAGCGCTTTGAAGGTGGGGTAGATCTTTCCGGAGGACAATGGCAAAAGATAGCGCTTGGTAGAGCTTATATGAGATCAGCGCAGATGCTTATTCTGGATGAACCAACTGCTGCTTTGGATGCTCGTGCTGAGCATGAAGTCTTTAAACGATTTGCTGAACTGACAAAAGATAAAACTGCAATCCTTATCTCACACAGATTTTCAACCGTAAGAATGGCGACCAAGATTCTGGTCCTGGAAAACGGCGGTATTGCGGAAATTGGGTCACACAGTGAGCTTCTCGCGAAAAATGGTATCTACGCAAACCTATTTAATCTTCAGGCTAGCGGATATCGCTAATTATTGTTCTCAGCAGCCCAACCACGATATCCTCCAGTTAAGTCATAGACTTCAGTAAAGCCCTGATTTACGAATATGTCCATTGCGCTGGCACTTCGCCCACCAGCAGCGCAATACACTACTGTTGGTTTTGATTTGTCTAACGCGTTGATTTTCTCCTTGAATGCCTTATCGTAGAAGTCAATTTTTACTGCTCCTGGGATGGTGCCATATGAGGTTTCTTCTGGGGTCCTTACATCAATTAATTGTAACTCTGGATTGCTCTGTAATTCCTCGAGCTTTTGATTGCTGATTTTTTCTGCAACAGGTTCTCCAGGTTGGCAAGCAAAGAACACTAAGAGACTGGTGATCAAAATAAGGGGTTTCGAATTCATCTTAAGCTTATTTTTTGAGTACAATGAAATTACCACTAATAATAAGGATAATCCCAATGACTGTAAAATAAGTCAATTGATAATCTTCAAAAAAGTAGGAGATGGTAAGTGCAATTACTGGCACTGCAACAATTACGTAACCAGCCACACTTGCTCCAACTTTACCAACTAATGTGAGGTAGGCCCCAAAAGCGATAACAGAACCAAATACAACCAGATACGACAAGGAAACAATGTAGGAGGTGGAGGTGTCAAATGTAATGTTTGCTCCAGTAACTAACGCGATTGTGAGCATCATAAGGCTTCCGTACAGCATTCCAAATGCATTAGTTTGAATTACCGGTAGTCCAAATTTCTGATTACTAGCAGAGGTTATGTTACCGAGTGATGCTGAAATTACGCTTAATGTACAAACTATAAGTCCCTCCATTACTTTGCCTTCAAAACTCATTCTGGCTAATTCAGGATAGAATATCAGGATTGTACCTCCAAAGCCTAATACTGCCCCCAAAATTACTTTTGGCTCAATCTTAGTCTTCAGAATTAAAGCACTAAAGAATATGTTCATGAAAACCAAAGTGCTAAAAAATATAGCCACCAATCCACTGCTTAAGTATTGCTCAGACCAATAGACTAACCAATAGTTTAACCCGAATAGAAGTAAACCTTGCAATGCAATCCTGGCGTGTTGTTTCTGATTGAACTTGAGATTTAATCCGGCAATCTTGGAGTAGGCCAAAAGAATTAGACTTGCCAGAAAGAATCTATAGCTAACGGAATAGAGCGGGGGAACTGACCCCAACTGAAACTTTATCACAAACCAGGTGGATCCCCAAATTAAAGCTGGTAGGATGAATAGAAATAAGTTGTTGATTCTCAATGTTTACACCTTAAAAAATGAATGGTGAATATACTGAAATTCAAATTTTGAACTGAAACAAAAAGATGAATAACTTTCATCTAATTGATGAAAATTATTCATCCTAACTCTAGCATTCTGATTTATCTGTTTATGCCATTGAGTGAAGCGCTACCCGATTGCCTTCTGTATCCATAAACTGAGCAATAAAGCCATTTTCTCCGATTGAAGTTTTTGGGAATAATACTTTTCCTCCTGCCTTTTCAACTCTTGCTAATGGCACATCCAAATCGTCTCCTCCATTTAGGTATACTACAGAACCCGCATTGGTCGGCTCATAGCCTTCACCCTTTACTACCGCTCCACCAACACCTCCTTGAGAGTGACCAGGAAGGAATCCCATTTGAAGTCCGCCTTCATTGTTCATTTGTTGAACTGTTCCATCTAATAATTCGCTGTAGAAGTTACAAGCGCGATTGAAGTCTTTTGCCGGTATTTCAAACCAGCTGATTACGTTTGACATAGTCTAAAAAATTTTGGTTTTCATTAATAATGTTCAAGGTAGTTTGATTGAGGAGCATTTTTCTCTAATAATAATGATAAAATTAATATTCTAAATAGTTAATATTGTATTTAACTAATTGATATACAGAGTTATAATTTGTTATATTATTAATATTTAAGTGGATTTATTACTGGGTTTAATTAAGTCGCTTAGCAAAAGTGAAAAAAGGCATTTCAAGATGTCATCTGCTAAAACAGGTGAACAACAGCATTATTTGGATTTGTTTGAATTCATTGATGTTCAGGATTCATTAAATAATAGGCAATTAAATGAATGGGCAAGTCGCCGATCACTTGATAAGCAACTACCGGTAATTAAGAATCAATTAATCCATTTGATATATCGGGATTTAAGGAATTACCATAAATCATCTAGGAAGGCTGAAGTGAAGGATATTCTGAGGAACGTGGAGATTCTTTACAATAAAGAACTCTATGTTCATTGCAAGAAAGAAGTTCAACGTGCCGAGAGAATTGCATTGCAATATGAATTGATCATAGATCTTCATGAAATTGAAAACTGGAAAAGGAGACTTCATCAAAATGAGTTTCCAACTGACTATGTTGGTTTGGAAAAGATTCTGAGCAAGCAGGGAGAGTCTTTAGAGAAAATCCAGAATAAGCATACATATAACCAATTGATCCTGGATGTAACAAAAGCTTTATCTAATGGAAGTCAGGATAAAGTCTTAAATGAGGAGCTTCTAAAGGATTCTGTAAATGCTCAAACTATGGAAGCTATGGTGATGCACTATAATGCAGGTTATTTCAGATTTATTCAATCCGGAGAGAGTGATACCGCTAAAAGTTATTTACAGGAGCTGATTGGCAAAATGGAAGAGGCACCAATGCTGTTATCTGAAGATCCTGCACTGTACATGGCCAGTCTTAATAATTTGATTAGCTACACCACCTATAATAGAAATTATGATGAGAGCCTACAATACATTCAAAAAGTAAAAGGCTTTGCGTCCGGTAACAAAATAACTTCAGAAAACAGGAATGTACTAAGACAACTACTGAGAACTTTGAATATCGAACTTGAAATTATGAAAGTTCAAATTGAATCATACAGTTCTCAGGAATTTGAAACGATGGAGGATTATATCAAGAAGTATGAATTCAAAATGCCCAAGGAATATGTGATTTCGTTTTGGTTTCAGTTTGCTAACATTCATTTTATGAGGAAAGACTTCAAAAGGTCATTGTTCTGGATAAACGAAATTCTCAATTCTTCCAGATTCAAAGACACCAGAAGAGATATTCAGGGTTTCGCCAGGATCTTAAACCTAATGATCCACCTGGAACAGAAAAACCTCTTTGTAATGAGATACTTCGTTGACAGTACAAGAAGATTTCTAAGAAAACAAAAAGGTATTGAACCATACGAGAAGTTGATTCTACAGTTTTTCTCTAAGGTAGGCAAATCACCAATATTTGAACATTCTGGATTGTATCGAAGCTTGCATGATAATTTGTTCCCAGAATCTGGTGATTGGTTGCTTTCAGAGCAAGTACTGGACTATATCGATTTTAAACGTTGGATAGAAGACAAATTGAAAATGTAAATAGCTTTGATATTTATGTGTTAGTACATATATTGTTGTAATGTATAAATTCTAAACACATTTATTATGTCAACAGCAAAAAGAGCAGGGGATCAACCATTAGCAGCAGAATTAGAAGCAGGTAAGAACTATGCATGGTGTTCATGCGGACTTTCCAGTAATCAACCTTATTGTGATGGATCACACAAAACCACAGATTTTACACCTGTTGTATTCAAATCTGAAGAAAGTGGGACCAAGTACCTTTGCACATGCAAAACCACTGGGAATTCACCATTCTGTGACGGTTCGCATTCTAAGTAATTAAGCTATAAGTGAAATACCATTTAAATCGGTCGTGAGAATTTCGCTCATGTAATCGAAAAATGGTCTCATTCTTTTAAAGCGATCAGCCATAAGTGCGGAGAATTCTTCTGAGGTAATTTCTTTGTCGGTGAAAGTGTGTCCAATTAAAAACTGCTTATATCTCAACAGATCAATTGCCGGGTGATCTTTGGAGTAGCCTTTTGGAGCAGTTTTAACTTGCTCTCCATCCAATTGACCAAATGCATCAATAAACTCTTTTGATTCGATAATCTCTCTCAATCTTTCTGGCTCTTCGGCAAGGTGACTCCTTATTAGTTTAAGGTCTTCAGGGTTGGGGCCCCAGAATCCTCCACCTACCATTGAGTTTCCAGGTTCTATACTAAAGTAGTAACCTCCACGTAATTCAGCTGTTGCTCTTTTGAAACCACCACTGAAATTAGTTTTGTATGGGGCTTTATCTTTTGAAAATCGAACATCTCTGTATATTCTAAAAAGACTTTTCTTACCAGATACGGTTTCTATATGATCGGATTCATTTAGTTGATCCAACAGATCATCAGCAAATTCAATCACATTTTGATGGGCTTGTTGGTATACCTTCTTGTTCTCATTAAACCAATCTCTGTTATTGTTGCTTTTCAAGTCTTTTAGAAACTTAAGAGTGGATTTCTCAATTTTTGCGGCCATTATAATATTACTACTTAGGTTTTATTCAGTGTTTAAATAATACGTCCTTCTTACTGAAAGGATCAGGAATTGTTCAAAGTTGTTAAAATGTCTGCAAACCTAATTGTGTTTTTGGACCATTTTATTTGGAATAACGATCATTTCTCAAAGTTTTATAAATGTGAAAAATAGTTAACCCAATATTTGCTAAATCAATCGTTAAAAATTCCGGTTCACTGACCATTATGATCATCATCTGAAAATTCCCCACTACTTTCGAAATGTAATAATTAATTAAAACCACAAATCAGCTATGAAAAGTATTATTAAAGCAATTAAGTACACGGTTCTTTACGCAATGAAATCAACGGTATATGGCTACAAAGTAGTTTTCAGAGATGCCGACAAAACTTGGGCAGTATTAAAAGGTGGTGAAGTTTACTACATGAATACAAAGCGCAAGTGCTACGAATTCGTGTGTCTAGCATAAGAAATTAAGAATTTATACAATAGGTTTAGGTTAGCAAAATGGGGCGTCTTTTAGACATCCCTTTTTTTATGCCCAAACCTTCAGGAATTAAGGTATTTATCAACCAATTTTCTAAATTGCTAATGGTTCATTGCAATTAATCTATGAAATTTCTCAAGTACCTGATTTACATTATAGCAAGTTTGGTAATTCTCTTTTTTGCTATTGGAGTCATTAATCCTTCAGTGAAGTATAATCATGAAGTTATTGTGAACAGCCCCTTAGAAACTTCATGGGAGGTCTTTACAGATGAATCAAAAATGGATCAATGGGTACCCAATTTCAAAAGCATCGAATTGGTCTCTGGTAGGAAGAATGCTGTTGGCAGTAAATACAAGTTGGTAGTCGAGGATGGAGGAGAGCTCTACGAATTAACCGAAACAATAACAGCATTCAGTGACAAATCCATGATCACGATTGTTCTTGAAAATGAGCAATTGACGAACGAAGTGGAAAGTATTTTTCTTGAAGTAAATGGCCGGACGAGAATTCAGACCAAGGTGAATATTACAGGAAAAGACCTGTTGATGAAATCATCCTTATTTTTAATGAAGGGACAATTTGTAGAGCAAAGTGAAAACAGTTATCACAAACTGAAATCCTTAATTGAGTCTTATTAAGTGAAGCCATTAGAAGCAAGTCTATATTTGAAACATATAACCCATATTTGGTTTGTGATAGTAACTTGCTTTTCCTTCTCGGTTTCTGCGCAGGTTGAGTTTCATATTTCGTCATTACCCCCAAATACTCCAGATTCAGCACGAATCTACATTACCGGCAGCTTTAATGATTGGCAGCCGGCAGAGGAAGAGTATCAACTGATACAGACGAATGGGAAATACACAATTTCGCTACCTAATGATTCTGTTGACTTTGAGTACAAGTTTACCAGAGGCAGCTGGTTATCAGTAGAAAGTGATCTTAATTACCTTCCAAGACCTAATAGAAGGTTTGTCGCTGCTGAAAAGGAGAGACAGATATCAATAGAAATTGCCAATTGGCAGGAACTGGACAGGGGAGTTGGGATAAACCTTTATACCTATGCTTTAATCGTTTGTTTGCTTTATTGTCTCTTTTTTGTTGTTGGGATTCAATATGTTGTAAGGCGGCCAAATGATATCTACACGGTCTTTTTGGCCTTTCTACCTGTGATATTGATGGTGTTTGCCGGAAGAATTTTTTCTACTGTTGATGCCTACAATTGGCAACCGATATTGGAAAATGTTTCACACTGGGTTGTGCTGGTTTCTGCTCTTTCCTCGGTTCTTATTGTCTATTGGATTGGAAAACGAAATTACTTCAGGGTTCCCTCTTATGTGTTTTATGCTTTTGGTCTACTAAGCTTGCCCGTAATCATTCTTAATATAATGGACATGGTTCCAAAATATTGGTTATCGATGCATGCAGGATCATTCCAAATTCCTATTTATAGAAGTATAATAACTACCATCGTTTTATTGATAATTTTGGGATCATTTTTCAAGAAACGGTTTTTATTCAAAGGTTACTCTGGACTTTTATATGTGATTGGAACCGTGTTAATATTACTTTCTTTTTGGAATGGTTTACTCGTCTGGAAATATTGGAACCAATCAGATTTTCTGGTCTCTATTGAAAACTATGTCCATGTTGCAATTGTACTTTGGGGATTGATGTTATTGGTATCGGTTGTATATGTTTTCACACCAAATATTAAGCTACGGAAAGCATCAAAAAGAAAACCACTTGGAGAACTGGGTAGCTACAAGAAAAGACTCGAAGAAGTGATGCAAAACCAAAAAGCCTACCGCAATCCGAATCTGGATCTGGATTTACTTGCTGAACAAATGGATGTCAACAGAAACACATTATCAAAAGTAATTAACGAAGGGTATGGAATGAATTTCTTTGACTTTGTCAATAAAGCACGAATTGAAGAGTTTGTTAATTTCGTTTTAACCGACAACTATCACAATTATACCTATCAATATCTTGCCGAAAAGGTTGGCTTCAATTCTAAATCTTCATTTAACAGAGCCTTTAAAAAATTTAAAGGAATGACTCCAAGAGACTATTTTAAGGCATTGAAAGAGAAATAGTTTGTAGCAGTTGATACTTTGACACTTATTCTACAGGTATAAATTTTTTCATTTCTTCTCAGAAAGTTATCATTAACCCAGGAATTTTAAAATGTAGAAGAAATGAGGTTATTGATTGTACTGATTACACTATTTACTTTAGGTGTTTTTCAAAATGTTGCGGCACAAAAGAATGATCAGAAAATGAAAATTGGTGTGGTAGGTCTTACTCATACACATGTTCATTGGATTCTCGGGCGACCTGATAGGGGCGATATTGAGATTGTCGGAATTATTGAACCAAATAAGAATCTGGCTCAGCGATATACGAAACAGCATGGGTTAAGTATGGATATAGTATTCGATTCAATCGAAGAAATGCTGGATGAAACTAAGCCAACAGCTGTGACTGCCTTTGGTACTATCTACGAACACCTGGAAGTAGTTCAGATTTGTGCTCCGAGAGGTGTACATGTGATGGTTGAAAAACCTCTTGCTGTGAGTAACGAACATGCAATTGAGATGGCTGCTCTGGCTAAGAAGCACAACATTCACCTGTTGACCAATTACGAAACTACCTGGTATCCAACAAATCACAAAGCCTATGAAATGGTGATGAACAATGAGATTGGGCCAATCAGAAAAGTGGTAGTGCATGATGGGCACAAAGGGCCTAGAAAATTGGGAATCAACGATGAGTTCCTCGATTGGTTAACCGATCCAGTTCAGAATGGGGGTGGGGCAGTCACTGATTTTGGTTGCTATGGAGCAAATTTGATTACATGGTTGATGAAAGGAGAGGAGCCTATTTCGGTTACCTGTGTCACTCAGAATTTTCAACCAGAAGACTATCCCAAAGTAGATGATGAAGCAACAATTATATTGACATATCCATCTGCCCAAGGTATAATTCAAGCTTCCTGGAACTGGCCAATTGCGAGAAAAGATATGGAAGTCTATGGCCTTACCGGTTTGATCATGGCTGATAACAGAAACAACATGAGATATCAACTGAATGAAGAATCTGAAATGGAATCCATTGTTCTGGAGGAAAGAGCAGATCCATTGGATGATCCATTTGCTTTGTTGAGGTCTGTGATTCTTGGTGAAACTGTCTTAGAGCCTTATGATTTGTCTTCTTTAGAAAACAACATGCTTGTAGTCAGGATTTTAAGCGCGGCTGTGGAAAGTGCTAAGACGGGTGAAACTGTGTATTTAAAAAACAAATAGTTCATTTCTGGACGTAATTCATGAATTCAATTAGGATTTGGAATCAATACTTTCATTTTTAGAGCCTATTGATTAAATTCCTAAGACTACTCATTTTTTCCTACATGAGATTCTTGGGTTTTACTCTTACAGTGGTAACCATACTGGCTATTGCTATTCACTCCAATTCACAAAATAAGGTAGATAATGGACCTTCGTGGAATCAGTTTGTCCAGGAATTAGATAGTGAAACAACAGTTGAAGAATTTATTAGTCGGGCCAGGAGTGCTTCTCGAACAGGAAATACCGATAGTGTATTGTTTTATTTAGAGAAAGCAAGAATTGCTGCGTTGTTAATAAATGATAAAGAATCGCTTCAAGAGCTAACCAGCCAACTAAACCAAATCTATAATGGAGGGATTGGGACTTCTTATTCCAAGACATCAACTTCTCTGGCGGGCAGAGCAGATATAGCATATACACCTTTACTGATATTTGTTTTAGTAATCATTGGTTTCATCGCATTGAACATTGTCACCTTTTTAGCTTACAAAAAACAAAGGGAGAGAAGCAAAAAATTGTTGAGAAAGTTGAAAAAGAAAAATAAGGAACTTACCGGAGCTTCTTTAAAACTTTTGAAGCAGAATATGGATATTGAGCATGTAGGTTATAAACTAAGACAGTTGAAGTCGCAACAGATTTCCATTGATCGAATTGAGAAAATAGCAGGAACTTTAACCAATATCCCTCAAGGCAAAGAGCAACTTTGGGAGAATTTTAAATTCAATTTTGAGGAGGATAATGAAGAGTTCTACAACAAACTTCACGGAAAACATCCCAACATATCACAACAAGACATCAAGGTTTGTACGCTGCTTCGTATGAACTTTACGTCTAAAGAGGTCGCTTCCATATTAGGTATTAGTTATGATGGTGTGAGAAAAGCTCGACACAGACTAAGAAAGAAGATGGACCTGTCAAAAGAAACTTCTTTAGAAAAGTACCTCACATCTATGTGAAAATTGTAGTCATAAAAGAGTCCATTGAATTATTTGGGTATGTCTGCAATTTGTCCGCACCATTTGAACAAAGTTATTTCTCAAATATTCTTGATTAACAGCCAAATTGAGCATATTTAAATATTATCTCAAACGAATAAAGGACAAGAATAATTAAGTCACTTATTATTAAAAATATTAAAGGAATTGGACGTCCTGTCCAATATTTTTCCATAGCTGGTTGACTAAACCCCTCACCTTAATGAGGGGTTTATTTTTTTAAGACAATAAAAAAAGGCATGCAGAAACTACATGCCTCCTTGATACATTTTGAATTCTATCTTTATATCTTCTTGATCTTATCTCCCTCTTTCAATCCACCAACTACCTCAATGTTTATACCATCAGACAAACCAGTAGTAACCTCAGTCTTCTCAAACTGTTGCTCTGCTTTTTCGATCTCTACAAATACCTTATCACCGTCGAAAATGAGATTGCTTTCTTTCACAGCCAGTACATTATCTCTTTTGTCTAATACAATATCTGCGGTAGCACTAAACCCAGCTCTTAGGAATACCGATTCCTTCAACTCAATGGCAGCCTTGATATCGAATTTAATTGCGCCATCATCATTTTCTCCTTTTGGAGATATAAACTCCAGTTTGGCATTGAATTTTTCAGCTTCAATAGCTCCAACAGAAAGAATCAGATCCATTCCCTCAGAAATTCTACCCACCTCAGATTCATCTACCTTTCCTTCAAATATCATTTCCTTCATATCAGCAATAGCCGATATGGTTGTTCCTTCATTGAATGTATTTGACTCAATGATGAAGGTTCCCTCTTTTACTGGTATATCTAGTATCATACCTTTTACGGTAGACTTAACAAGGTTTGAAACATTACCTGATTTTCTGCTGGAACCCACTTTGATTAATTCAAGGTTATTTTGAGCTGCTTCAACTTCCTGAGCCCTCAATTTGAAATCGAGTAGGAACTGATTGTAATCAAATTCAGAGATTACTTTCTCATCAAACAATTGCTTTTGTCTCCTTAGTTCTTTTTCAGCATTATCGTAGTTGATTTTTGCTGTGTTTAGTTGAGCCTCAGCATTGTTTAATGCCACTACATTTGGAATGATTTTAATCTTTGCTATCAGATCTCCAATTTCAACTATATCACCCTCCTGGACATACAGTTTGTCAACTACACCGGATACTTGAGATTTCAGCGCTACCTCTTTTCGGGGGACAATTGATCCTGTAGCAACTGTTTTTTTAACAATATCTGTTCGGTAAGGTTGGTCTGTTTCAAATACAACAGGTGGTTCCTGTGATTTATCATACAGATAATAAATGGTTCCTCCAAATAGTCCTATCATCAGGACAACAACTAAGCCTATTATTACCTTTTTCATTTTATATTAAGTTTTGACTTTTCATTTTAATCATCTCTCAATGCAATTACAGGATCCACTCTTGCCGCTTTGATTCCTGGATATAAACCTGCTAAAATTCCAGAGAATAGAAGAACTATAATTGCTGAGATTGCTACTTTAAAATTGATTTCCGGATTTGTAAAGAAGTCGCTTTGAGCGTTCATTTCTACCATTGCATAGGAGATTCCTTCAATCAATCCAACCCCAACTAACAAACCAAAATATCCAGCAAACCCAGTTATTACCATGGCCTCCAACACAATCATGCTTATGATTGAGTAGGGTTGAGCACCAATGGATTTTCTAATTCCAATTTCTTTAGTTCGCTCCTTCACAATAATCAACATGATATTACCAACACCAACCATTCCTGCTATGATTGTTCCAATAGCAACCAACCAACTGAATCCTTCAATTCCGGAGAATATTCCTTGCATTTCCTTAAATTCTTCTTCCACATTAAAGCTTCCCAATGCAGCTCTGTCGTTGGGCGCAATTTTGTGTCGGGTTCGGAATAGCTCTTTAATACTCTCTTCAGCTTGTAAGGCCGGAACACCTTCATGTGGGACGAACCCAAACCAATGCACTTCATTTGGCATATTAAAGGTTTGTTGTGCTGTTGAGTGTGGAATATGGACTGTCTGAATATCATTGATCGCGCCATCTCCACTTTGTCTTGAGTCAAATACGCCCACAACCATAAAAGGAACATCATTGATTTCTACATAATCTCCGATTGGATCTTCATCTGGTTTGAATAAATCGTCCCTTACTCTTCTACCAATACAAGTAACTTTTCGATTTTCCCTGATGTCTTTATGATTGATGAATCTACCCTCGTTTATCACATATGGTTTTACATTCATAAACTCTGGATAATCTCCCATAATCGTGTACGCTACTGATTCAGTTCCTCTTTCAATATTGATTTGTCCACCTCCAAACCGAGAGGTTATTCTATTTCTTGGAGCAATGTGTTTAATTTCAGACAACTCCTTGAGAGCCTCATAATCCGCATTTGTTAGATTAATATTCCTACCTGCCTGATACCCGGCATATGGAATTGAAGTCTGATTAGTCCATACAAATACAGCATTCTTGGCAATGTCAAAATTCTGCATTGCACCATTTTTTAGGCCGTTCCCGGCTCCTAATAGAATCACCAGCATAAAAATTCCCCAAAACACCCCAAATGCTGTGAGTGCAGTCCGAAGTTTATGCTTCGAAATGGTTTGCCATATTTCCGTCCATTTATCAAGATCAAACATTACTCGTCATTTAGTGCTTCAATAGGTTTCACTTTTGCTGCTCTCATAGCAGGGAAAAACCCAGCTAATGCACCAGCAATCACAAGAATCACCAATGCCGCAATCGCAACCTGAAAATTGATTTCAGGTCTTCTGAAAAACTCATTTTCGAATCCCATGGATTCCATAATCGAGTTCACACCTTCGAGCAGGGCGACACCCAATACAAGTCCTATGTAACCAGCCACAGATGTGATAAAAACCGATTCCTGAAGTATCATTCCCACAATACTTGAAGGCTTGGCACCAATCGCTTTTCTGATACCAATCTCCTTTGTGCGTTCTTTAACAACTATGATCATGATATTAGAAACCCCCACAATTCCGGCAGTAAGTGTTCCCAAACCAACTAACCATATAAATATCTTGATGCCCAAAAATAGCTGAGCTACTTTCTGATGCTCTTCCTCTTGATTATGTACCCAGTAGGCTCTATTATCATCAGGGTGAATGGTTTGACGCTGCTTCACGTATTTGGTAATATTTTGCTCTAATTCCGCACCAGATGTTCCTGTTTGGGTGGTTACAGCAAATAGTGTTACTTGCTTTCCAGGATTGAATATACTTTGGAATGTAGTAAAAGGAATGTAGATTCTCTGAGCTTGATCCATTCCATTGGATGACTCAAATTTGAACACGCCAACAACCTTAAAATTTACATCTTTAATATCGAGGTATTCTCCAATTGGATCAACATCTGGTGGAAATATGGATTCCGCAACTTTATCGCCTATATAGCAGACTTTACGCTTTTCTTTATCATCCAATGGGTTTAATGCTCTTCCATTAACTACCTTCTGGGTCACCTTAATACCGAAATAATCAGAATCTGTTCCGTACACTCCAAATGGAGTTGCTCGGTTTTTCCATTTGACCTGGTAGTTACCTTGCATCCAGTTTTCAGGAGACATTAAGTCAATGCCTTCAACATTTTTAGAAACAGATTCCAGGTCTTCTTCAGAAAAAGGGTGTTGTCTTCCAGCTGGCATTCCCTGATAAGAGATTGAAGTTCTGGTAGGGATGATCCAAATACTGTTAATAGCGTCAAGAAGCATGCTTTTCTGTACTCCATTCTGCAATCCTTGACCAGCACCCAGAAGTAGAATAAGCATCAGAATACCCCAGAACACGCCAAATGCTGTTGCAAATGTCCTAAGAGGATTCTTAGCAATTGTTTGAAATATTTCCTGCCACTTATCGAAATCAAACATTGCTCAATTCATTTTCATTGACAATCAATCCATCCTTGATACGTATTACCCGGTTCGTCTGTGCAGCAATATCATTTTCATGTGTCACAACCAGGATTGTTTTACCCGTAGAGTTTACCTCCTTGAATATCTTCATAACTTCCTCAGAAGTATTACTATCCAGAGCACCTGTTGGTTCATCGGCAAGAATTATACTTGGATCAGTAATTAATGCCCTGGCAATCGCCACTCTTTGTCTTTGTCCTCCGGATAACTCATTTGGAAGGTGATGAGCCCAGTCTAGTAGCCCAACCATTTCTAAATACTTTTCTGCTATTTGATTTCGCTTTTTTCTGCTAATTTTCTGATAGTACAAGGGGAGAGCAACATTCTCAGTTGCATTTTTAAAATTCAGAAGGTTGAATGATTGGAAGACAAAACCTATCAGTTGATTGCGGAGTGTGGCAGCTTTACCTTCAGTGAGATTCTTGATTTCCACATTGTTCAGAATGTAACTACCTTCATCATAGCTGTCAAGAATTCCCAGTATGTTTAATAGGGTTGACTTTCCAGATCCCGAGGAACCCATGATCGAAACAAATTCTCCCTTGTCAATCTGCAGATTGATACCCTTAAGCACCTGGAGAGATTGCTTCCCAATGTGGTAAGATTTCTTAATGTCCTGTAGCGTCAGCATTTAGATCGGTTAGTTGATTCCTTAAAGATAAACGGCTCGTTCTCAGAAAGGTAACCAATTAAATGTCAAAAAATGTAAAAGTTACACTTTAGTTCCAATCTAGGGAGCCTCTTGTTTTCCAATATTCCTTTGGTAATTCAGACAGTGATTCCAGAGTATTCATTACAGAAGAATCAAGTTTTATTTTCGATGCTTCAATGTTTGATTCCAAATGTGCAACGTTAGAGGCTCCACTCAAAACAATATCAATAAATGGCTGATTCAATACAAAGGAAAGGGCCAATTGATCTGGACTTACTTCCAGTTTCTTACTTAACTCGGTGAGCACATTTCCTCTTTCATGATCGATATATTGATGTTGATAGGAGGCAAGCCTACCATTTGACATAGCTTCTTTAACAACCACTAATACATGATCACCCAGATCTTTTAGTGCAGGAGTTAAAGATTGCTCCAGTATGTTGTAAGTCACCTGAACTACATCAAACAACGGCACTTTGTCAATCTCAACTTTCATAGCAGTTTCTAACACTTGAGTCTGGTTGGCTCCACTTAAACTAAGGCCTACATTAATTCCTTCTTGCTTTAACCTTGACATTGATTTCAAGACCTCAACGTTTTCTAAAACACCACTTTCCAGAGTTGCTGAATGGATTTGGTAAATGTTTAAGTTAGTACCTAAAAGCTGCTTCGACTCATCAATTTGATTGCGATAATTCTCTAAAGTATGGTACTTTATTTCATGGTGTTCAGCGTCCACTTGCCAATCAGCTGTATAGACATAACCCCACTTGGAAGCTACTCTGATTTCTGTCGCCTTCTCTGTGTTCTTCTTAAGCCAGCTACTCATAAAAGCTTCAGCATTTCCATATGACCTGGCCATATCAAAGTACCGCACACCTAAATTCCAGGCTTTGTCGAGTAGGAGGTGAGCTTGCTTTTCCATTCCTTCCACTGATTTATCCGGCAAATCGTCATGATGTCTCAAATTGATATATCCTGGTCTTCCTATTGCTGCCAGTCCGAGTCCGAGTTTTTTAAGGATTTTTTTTTCAGAGTCCATGTAATTGATAATCAGTGATGTTGAAATGAATTGATTAATTATCGAATTCCTAAATTAATAAACACGTCTTGTTTAGAAAGAATTGACCATTATATTTACGATGAACTTTAGGGGTGCTTCGTTTAGTTACGAGGCTGAGAAATACCCTCAGAACCTGATCCCGATAATGCGGGCGCAGGGAAAAGTTGGCAATTCTTATTAGCAATTTGCTTCCCTGAAGTCTCATTCATTTTCATTTTTTAAAACTTTAAAAAAATAGCCATGGAATGCTATATTCTAAATGGAGAGCTTCATCCGGTGGAGAATGGTATGACGATTACTTCAATGCTGCGAAAGCAATCAATTGATGCTGATACCGGAATTGCAATAGCCATCAATTCTCACGTAATACCAAAACAAAACTGGGAGAATCAGCAAATTCAATCGAATGATAGTGTACTAATCATCACAGCAACCCAGGGCGGATAAATCAACTACAGACTATGAAACACGAAAGAATTCCAAACCAGGAAATCATTACCAGAGACCCGTTCCCTAACTCCAGAAAAATCTATATAGAGGGAGGAGAGCACGGTATTAAGGTGGCTATGAGAGAGATAAGCTTGAATGATACTAAGTTGAAATTCAACCCCTCAGCTCCAGTTGAGAAGAATGCCCCCGTAACAGTGTATGACACAAGTGGTCCTTATACTGATTCCAATATTGAAATTGATGTAAGAAAAGGGTTGCCGAAATTAAGAGAATCCTGGATAGAGAATCGAGATAATGTGGAGAGACTTAAAGGAATCTCTTCCTCATACGGACAGGTGCGTTTAGATGACCAAAGCCTGGATCACCTGAGGTTTTCAAGGCTCTCCAATCCGTTAAGGGCAAAGAAAGGTGAAAATGTAACTCAGCTGCACTACGCCAGAAAAGGAATTATCACTCCTGAAATGGAGTACATTGCAATCCGTGAAAGTCAAAAGCTATCAGAGTCAAATGATGAAATGGGTCAGCACTCCGGAAATAGTTTTGGCGCAAATACTCCTGTTGGTGAAATCACTCCAGAATTCGTAAGACAAGAAGTAGCAGCAGGGAGAGCTATTATTCCAAGTAATATCAATCACCCTGAATCTGAGCCAATGATCATTGGGAGGAACTTTCTGGTTAAGATTAATGCCAACATCGGTAATTCTGCAGTGACTTCAAGTATTGAAGAAGAAGTAGAAAAAGCTGTCTGGGCTTGTAGATGGGGAGCTGATACTATTATGGATTTGTCAACAGGTAAAAATATTCATGAAACAAGGGAGTGGATTTTAAGAAATTCTCCAGTTCCGATTGGTACAGTTCCAATCTATCAGGCTTTGGAAAAAGTGAATGGAAAAGCAGAGAACTTAACATGGGATATTTTCAAAGACACTCTAATTGAGCAAGCAGAACAAGGGGTCGACTACTTTACAATCCATGCTGGAGTAAGATTGAAGTACATTCCATTGACCGCCAAAAGAGTAACAGGAATAGTTTCCCGTGGAGGCTCAATTATGGCCAAATGGTGTCTTGCTCATCATCGGGAGAGTTTCTTGTACACTCACTTTGAAGAGATTTGTGAAATCATGAAGCAATATGATGTTGCGTTCTCTCTTGGTGACGGTTTAAGGCCTGGAAGTTTGGCAGACGCTAACGATGCTGCTCAATTTGCAGAGCTTGAGACTTTGGGCGAACTCACTAAAATCGCATGGAAACACGATGTGCAAGTCATGATAGAAGGACCTGGGCATGTGCCGATGCATATGATCAAGGAAAATATGGATAAGCAATTGAAGGAATGTGATGAGGCACCTTTTTATACCTTGGGCCCTCTTACAACCGATATCGCTCCTGGGTATGATCATATCACTTCTGGTATTGGTGCAGCAATGATTGGATGGTATGGTTGTGCGATGTTATGTTATGTGACTCCAAAAGAACATTTGGGACTCCCAAACAAAAAAGATGTTAAAGATGGTGTGATCACTTACAAGATTGCAGCTCACGCGGCAGATTTGGCGAAAGGCCATCCTGGTGCTCAAATCAGAGATAATGCATTGAGTAAGGCCAGGTTTGAGTTTAGATGGGAAGATCAGTTTAACCTATCTCTGGATCCGGACACAGCAAGAGAATTTCATGATGAAACACTACCAGCAGAAGGAGCGAAAGTGGCTCATTTCTGCAGTATGTGTGGACCAAATTTCTGTTCTATGAAAATCACACAAGATGTTAGAGAATTCGCAGATCAAAATAATCTAACTGAACAGGAAGCTCTTGAGAAAGGTATGCAGGAGAAGTCGAAAGAGTTTGAGGAATTGGGTAAACAAATTTATGTTGATCAATAGGTTTCAATTGATAGTGATCTCTCCTGCAACAGAAGTTCCAAATGAAGTTGAAACTGTAAATACTCTATTTGAAGCAGGACTCAACATTTTTCATTTGAGAAAACCTGGTTGGACTGATGATCAATTCGATAGCTGGATTAGTGGTATTTCAATTGAGAATAGGTCTAAGATTACTGTTCATCAAAGGCTTGATATCGCTGAAAAATGGAACCTTGGTGGTGTTCATTTGAAAAGTATTCAGCCAGAGCAAGTGAATGGTATTGATAGATGCAGTAAATCGATCCATGATCTGAAAGTACTTACTTCAGAAGAAGTTAAAGGTTTCGATTATATCACTTTTAGTCCGGTCTTTAAGAGCATCAGTAAGGCAGACTATTACCCGGAAATTAACATGGATTCAATTAAACGGTGTTTGGAAGATAAAACTGTTCCTGTCATCGCTTTGGGAGGAGTTGAGAATGATAACTTGACTCAATTACTATCCATGGGATTTGATGGAGCGGCACTGTTGGGAAGCATTTGGCGATTGAAAAATACAGTTGAGAGAGTGGCTTACTTTAAAGAATGTAAACGAATACTGGAATGAAAAGAGCACTTTCAATTGCAGGATTCGATCCTTCGGGAGGGGCTGGAATCACAGCTGATCTTAAGGTGTTTCATCAATTTGGAGTTCAGAGCTACTCTGTAATTACCGCCTTGACCTCCCAGAATTCAAATGAGTTTTTTGATTTGGAGTGGATAGATATCTCTAAAGTTAAATCTCAATTAAAGGCTATTTTATCGAATGCTGATGTTTGCAAAATTGGGATTGTTCCAAGCTTGCAATACTTGAATGGTGTGATTGATATTATTGGTATTACCAAAAGGGATATTCCAATCGTCTGGGATCCTGTGATTCAATCTTCAACAGGATTTAGATTTCTAATGGATATTGAGACCGATGTGCTAAAACAAGTATTATCGAAATTGTTCTTAATCACTCCAAATATGGAAGAACTGAATTCGCTAGAAACTTATCTTCCTTCAATATTTGATTACACTCATGTGATAGTAAAGGGAGGGCATTCAAATACTGAATTAGCAACTGATCAATTATTTTTCAAAGGAGAGAAGAAACCAATTGAAATTTCCAGGAAGAAGTTATCTGGGATTACAAAGCATGGAACTGGTTGTGCATTCTCTTCGGCCTTAGTTGCTTCGTTAGCTTATGGCAATGAATTGCCTACTGCATTTAAACATGCGAATGAGTATGTAAACAAATTATTATACACTGGGCAAGGAAAAGAAAGTGCCCACCACGAAATACAATGGAAATGATTGAAAAACTACACTATATAACTCAGGGGGATTCTGTGGAAGAACAAGTACAGAATGCTCTTGAATCCTGTAAGGCCGGTATCAACTGGTTACAATTTAGAATGAAGTCGAAGGAACTCTCTGATGTTAAAGTCGCAGGAGATGAGATCAGCAGGATTTGCAGTTATTACAATGTGAAGTTTGTTGTAAATGATCATGTACACCTTGCCAAAAGGTTGAATGCCTTTGGTTTACACATTGGAAAAAATGACATGTCTCCCGCTGAGGCGAGGAAGATAATTGGATCAAAGATGATTCTTGGATGTACGGCAAATTCTTTCCAGGATATTGAAAATGTGCAGGATCATGCTGACTATATCGGTCTGGGCCCTTATCGGTTCACATCGACCAAAAAGGCCCTGAGTCCTGTTCTTGGGTTAGAAGGTTATAAGTCGATTTTGGAGCAGGCAAGCCTACAGGGAATTAATCTGCCAATTATAGCAATTGGAGGAATTGATACTTCTGATGTCGAAGGTTTAATTAAACAGGGACTTTATGGTGTTGCTGTTGCATCATTAATTAATAATTCTCCTGATAAAGAACTGACTGTTGAACAACTGAATAAAGAACTGAATTATGAGTATGCTTGAAATTGCAGATAAATGCTTTAAGTCCCGGTTGTTCACAGGTACCGGTAAATTTGGTGACCATCAAATTATGCAGGAAGCTTTGGAAGCATCGCAATCCGAGTTGGTTACAGTAGCTTTGAAAAGGGTTGAAAGTAAGGAAAGAAATGAGCAAATAATCAATTTTCTGAATGCCGACCATATCAACCTACTTCCCAATACATCTGGAGTAAGAAATGCAAAGGAAGCGGTATTCGCCGCAGAATTAGCAAGGGACGCTCTAGAAACAAATTGGATAAAACTGGAAATTCACCCAGATCCTAAATATCTCATGCCAGATCCAGTAGAAACACTAATTGCCACAGAAGAACTGGAAAAGAAGGGATTTGTTGTAATGCCTTATATCCACGCTGATCCGGTATTGTGCAAAAGATTAGAAGAAGTTGGTTCCGCTGTTGTAATGCCTTTGGGTTCCCCGATTGGTTCTAATAAAGGACTTAAGACAATCGACTTTTTAGAAATTATAATTGATCAAAGTAATGTTCCTGTTGTGGTAGACGCTGGTATTGGGTCTCCATCAGACGCTTCAAAAGCAATGGAAATAGGTGCAGATGCAGTTCTGGTGAATACTGCAATTGCAATTGCTAATAATCCAGTGGAAATGGCTCGGGCATTTGATCTATGTGTGAAGGCAGGAAGAATGGCTTTTGAAGCAGGTCTTGGTAATAAACAGAGTGATGAATTGAAGGCTCAGGCTAGTAGTCCGTTAACAGCATTTCTGGATGAGTAGTTTTAGAGACCTGTTCGATCAATATTCCTGGAAGGAGTTAAGGGAAGAAATCTATAGCAAATCTGAGAATGATGTAATTGCAGCACTAAATAATCGCAAACCATCACTTGACGATTTCAAAGCATTGGTTTCCCCAGCGGCTTCTTCATTTCTTGAGGATATGGCTCAAATAAGCCAACAACTCACCAGACAAAGATTTGGTGACTCAATCCAAATGTTTGCTCCAATGTATTTAAGCAATGAATGTCAGAACATATGCACTTATTGTGGTTTCTCATTAGGCAATAAAATCAAGAGGAAGACTCTTTTACCTTCAGAAATCATTCAGGAAGCAGAGACAATTAGTGGGTTAGGGTTTAGACATGTATTGTTGGTGACCGGTGAAGCAAGTCATACTGTTGCGATAGACTATTTCAAGGAAGCACTCAAATTACTGAAAGGTGAATTTGACAATGTGAGTATGGAGGTGCAGCCATTACAAGAGGATGAATATCGTGAACTGATTCAGCTAGGGTTACATTCCGTCTTAGTTTATCAAGAAACTTATCACCAGGAGGATTATAAGAAACACCATCCGAAAGGCAAAAAATCAAATTTCTACTACAGACTTGATACTCCCGATAGGCTGGGGAGAGCTGGAATCCACAAAATGGGACTTGGAGCTTTGATTGGTTTAGAAGATTGGAGAATTGATAGCTTTTTCGTTGCTCTTCATGTACAATATTTAGAGAGGGCTTATTGGCAAACTAAATACACGATTTCATTCCCACGATTAAGACCGTTTTCTGGTGGACTTGAACCCAAAGTTGCCATGAGTGATAGAGAATTGGTTCAATTAATCTGCGCCTACCGAATTTTTAATCAGGAAGTAGAGTTATCCTTATCAACAAGGGAATCTGAAATGTTAAGAAATCACGCAATGAAACTGGGAGTAACATCTATGAGTGCAGGATCAAAAACGAACCCGGGAGGTTATTCGGTTGACCCTCAGTCGTTGGAACAGTTTGAAATTTCCGACGAGAGAACTCCACAACAGATTGCTGAAATGATTAAAAACAATGGATATCAACCTGTTTGGAAAGATTGGGACTTATCTTTGAATCATGTTTAGCAAGGACGAAGAAATTCGATATAGCAGGCATTTCCGATTGGAGGGCTTTGGTGAGGAATCTCAAAGAAGATTGAAGAATTCCAGTGTCCTTGTAATAGGAGCAGGAGGATTGGGTTGTCCGGCTTTACAGTATTTGTCGGCTGCCGGTATTGGCACCATTGGAATCATGGATGGTGATGTGGTGAGTCTAAGCAACTTGCACAGGCAGATTTTATATTCAGAATCTGATATCGGACAAAATAAAGCTGAAGTAGCTGCCTTCAAACTAAGTCAGCAAAACCCAAATGTGAATTTTGATATTCATACTGAGTATTTAACAATTGACAATGCATTAGACATATTAGGTAAGTATGATGTTATAGTCGATGGTTCAGACAATTTTGAAACTCGTTATTTGGTTAATGATGCTTGCGTCATTCTTGATAAACCATTTGTCTATGGTGCAATACTAAAGTTTGAAGGTCAGGTTTCTGTGTTCAATTACCAGGATGGCCCAACTTACAGGTGCCTGTTTAATGAACCTCCAAAGGGTGATCTAATACCCAATTGTGCAGAAGTAGGAGTAATAGGTGTTTTGCCAGGTATTATTGGAAGTTATCAAGCAAATGAAGCCATCAAGATTCTTACCGGAATAGGAGAGACTCTGAGTGGTAAGCTATTGCTATTTGATGCTTTAAAAATGTCCCACTTTACAGTAGGAATTAAACTAGTCCCGGAAAATAAGCAGATTACTGACTTATCCCGATATGAAATGGAATGCGGGAGCCCAATTCCAGAAGTCTCTATCCGCGATTTTGAAATGCATCAGGATATAATTGATGTAAGAGAGCCGAATGAGTTCTCGGAATTTAATATTGGAGGAATCAATATTCCCCTTGGTTCTTTACAATCAGGGTATAAAGATCTAAGTGTCTCAAAAGAATATGTAGTTGTCTGTAAGTCAGGGCTCAGAAGTAGAAAGGCAATTGAGGTTCTTCGGGAGTTAGGTTTTTCAAAACTTTCCAGCCTCAAAGGTGGTTTAGATGCCTATATGGAAATGAATTCAGATGGTAGATAAAAATAATTGTACTTTTCTGAAATAAATTGTCTAAAATGGCAACTAATTAACCGAATTGCTTGTGTCCAGTACCTTTTTTAAGACATTTGTGCATCAAAACATGGATCTGATACGTCATATCTGTCGGGTTTATGCGCGTAATGAAGAGGAACTGAAGGACTTTATTCAAGAAGTCACGATACAGCTATGGCGCTCTCACAAAAAATTCGAAAACCGATCTAAAGTCTCTACCTGGGTATACCGAGTGACATTGAATGTCTGTTTGGCCATGTCTAAAAAGAATAAAAGAAGCGTGGAATCCGTTTCATTAGACAATGTTCAGGTAAGTGAAGAGATAGATGAAGTAGAAAAAGAGCAGATTGAACTGTTATATGATGCAGTGAGAACATTGAAAGAAGCAGATAGAGCAATTGTACTGCTTTATCTTGAAAATAAAAGCTACAAAGAAATAGCAGAAATACTAGGTATGACTGTTACAAACGTAGGTGTAAAAGTAAATCGATTGAAAACTCAACTAAAAAACATCATAGATGGCAGAAGTTGATATCATAGACTTATGGAACAAAGGCAAAGGACAATCATCCGAGCCTTTTGATGACTATATTGATGAGATATCTCGTAAGAAGTCCAAGACTCCTTTGTATTGGATAAAGGTTGTTTTGTGGATTGAGTTCTGGATAAATGTGGTGTCTCTCCCAATCTGTATTTATTACAGATCAATTGATCCAATTTTATATGGAGTCATAATGCCAATTGTGATCACGCCATATTTATTTTACTATCAATTCCTTATCAGAAAGATCAATCAGTTTGATTACACACAGAATGTAAGATCTGGCTTGAAGAAGGTCTATGGTTACTTGAACTTTTTCTTCTTGCACTACAAGGTGATGATTTGGTTCTCGCTTTTGCTTGGTTCAGTTTATAGCATTGTGATTGGAATTAGACAAAACGACATCCCGCCAGAAGCTGTTGAGCAAGGAGGGAAGTTTTGGCTGATTGTTGCAGGATTGGTTTTGCTAATGGTTGGAATAGTCGGACTAATATTCAATTTCTTGATAAACCTGATATACGGTAGAAAGATCAAAAGATTGAAAGGTATCGTAAAGGAACTTGAACAGGAGGAGGTAGCCTAAACAAAGACGCCATTGTCATCAAGGCCAAGCAATATATATTTATTCAACCGTCAACCGTCAACTGACAACTGTTAACAGTCAACTTAACAACAAAGAACAATTAGACAAAAAAAAAGAGGTTCCAAATTGCTTTGAACCCCCCATTTATCTAATTCCTATATGATTGCTAGTCAGCTATAATATCTGATTTTACTTCTCTTTCTTTCTCTCCTGTAATTGCTTCTGAAACATTTATGATATGATCACCAATTTTCTCACAAGCATGGAATATGTCCTTATATAAAGTTCCTATTCGAACATCATAAGCACCATTCTCAATATTTTTCAGATGCTCCTTGCGCAGTTTATTTCTCATCTCATTGATCTCATTCTCTTTTAGTACAGCTGAATCAATTGAAACATCTTCATATTTGCTGTTAAGATTCTCATTCATGATTGTTAGAGCCTCATCAAGAAGTACCAGCATCTTATCAATGTTACTAATTTGATCGTCAGAGAAATTTAGTCCTGACTCAATTTTACGGTCAATATCTTTGGAGAGCTGGAAGAATAGGTCACCAATTCTCTCTAGATCATTGATGATACTAAATATGCTAGCTACCCTTTGCGCAGAAGCTGCGGATAAATTTCCTGCTGAACTCACCTTTTGGACATAGTCCGAAATCTCTTCTTCTATACGATCCGTAATTTCTTCGTACTTCCTAATCTTAGCAAGTAGCTTTGTTTGTTTCTTTGTTTTACTTGCTTGCAAAAGCTTGTGGACAAACCCAGACATCCTCGCAGTTATATCTCCGTATCTTGCAGTTTCCTTTCTTGCTTCTTCAATTGAAAGTTCTGAAGTACTCATTAAGCCGGTAGAAATAAATTCCAGACGGAATTCATCATCATCACCTTTGGATTTCACTATTCTGGTTACCAGACTGGCAATTTTACCAGCAAACCAAACTAATAAAAGTGTATTGAGAATATTGAATGAAGTGTGGAAAGCGGATAGTGTAAATTTGATTGCTTCAGAATCTTCGTAGGCAGAAGCGTTACCAAACCAGACCATTATAGAATCAACTGCTCCTAGAAATGGTTTTAGAAGAATGATTATCCATAATACTCCAAAAATGTTGAAGATGAAATGTGCAAAGGCAGCTCGTTTTGCGTGAACGTTACCCACCAATGCTGCTATATTCGCAGTTATTGTTGTTCCTATATTTTCTCCCAAAACAAGCGCAGCTGCAATTTCAAATGGTATCCATCCATTATTGGCCATTACTAATGTGAGAGCCATTGCAGCACTTGAAGATTGAACAACAACTGTTATGACTGTACCTATCAATACAAACAGGAGAGTACTTAGTATACCCAAATCTGTATAGTTAGACAAGAATGCCAGCATTTCAGAATTTCCTTCCAAATCAGGAACTGAATCTTTAAGAAATTGAAGCCCCATTAGAAGTAAAGCAAATCCAATCAATACTTCACCCCATGATTTGATCTTGTCCTTGCTGAAAAAGATCATTGGAAAGGCAAAAGCAATGATAGGTAACGCAAACTTCGTTACACTCACTTTAAACCCAACTGACGAAAGTAACCAGGCAGTCATTGTGGTTCCAATATTGGCACCCATAATCACACCAATCGCTTCAAGAAGAGAAAGTAGTCCAGCATTTACAAAGCTCACAACCAGTACGGTAGTGGCAGAAGAACTTTGAACTAAACTAGTGATCAGAAATCCAGTGGTAACCCCCTTAGCACGATTTGATGTCATATTGCTAAGGAAATCTCTGAGCTTTGAGCCGGCAACTTTTTGAATTGCCTCACTCATGATTTTCATTCCGTAGATGAAGAAACCTAACGACCCGAGTAGTTTGACGGTTTCTAAAAATCCAAATTCCATATCTTAGAAATAATTCTCTTGATAGAGATAGCCATTTGTTATTAGGACAATCTTAAATAAATCCTATCTCAACAATGGTATGTTAAGCTAGGTTTAATCATCTCATAACACTGAGATAACATGCAATAATACGGTTTAATGCCGAGTATTATTTTAATAAATCTACAGATTTCTGAATAAAGTTTTTAGTAGTTCGTTTTTGACGGCTTATTTCTGCAATCTAGATAGCATCTATGTCTATATTTTTCTGGAAAGAAGTTTCAAATGAGATGATTGTATCAGTATTACTAACACCAGGAAGAGGGTGGATTTTCTTATATATTACCTCTCTTAAGTGGTTGTTGTCCTTGGCAATGATTTTTAACATCAATGCGTACTTACCGGTAACATTTGAGCACTCAATTATTTCAGGTACTTTCTTTAGTTTACCCACAACTGTATCTATGTATTTGGGATTACTAATTTCGACCCAGGTAAATGCTTCCGTTGTAAACCCTAATACTTCTGGGTTAAACTGATAGGTAGGTTGCGAAATCACTCCTGTCAATTTCAATTTATTTACTCTTTGATGTACCATAGTATTGGAAATGCCCAAATCTTTCGCAAGTGTGGAGTATGCGATTCTTGCATTTTGGCTGAGTGCTTTCAGTATATTCTTATCAATCGCGTCAAATTGACTCATGAGACTATTTTAAATCTAGCTGTGAAGTTAATTTTAAAGTAATTGTATCTGTAAAAGTAAAATTAATCTAATAATTATCAATAATTAAAATATTTGACTGATTGATATCGATTTGCTTGGTTGATTTGACTTTGTTTGTATCGATGATTGAATTGAATTACAAAGAACTGATCAAGATCTTTTGGAGTGAATATCAGAAAAGCACTCCATCTGTAGGAAGGATACACCAACTGTTGGAAAGTAGGGGAGAAGTGGTGATGAATGATCACATTGCATTCAGAACTTTCAATCACCCAAGTATCAATATTGACCAAACTGAGAAGGTGTTTCTTAAGTGTGGATACGTTCAAAAAGATACTTATGACTTTGAGAAGAAGAAGTTAGTAGCAAGACACTACGAACACCCGGATCCAATGGCTCCAAAGGTATTTATCTCAGAGTTGAAATTAGAGGAGTTTTCTCAGGAGCTTAGAAAGAAAGTGCTTTACTGCATCTCTAAGATTCCACAAGGTCTACTCCAAACTGGTATGTATATATTCTCAGGAAGAACGTGGGGAACTATTTCATACGAGACTTACAAGGCATTATTAGAAGAATCAGAATACGCAGCGTGGCTATATGTATACGGTTTCTGCGCAAACCATTTTACGGTTGACGTCAATAAACTGCAGACATTTGATTCATTAGAAGAATTAAACGCATTCCTTAAATCCAACGATTTTGATTTGAATCAATCCGGTGGAGAGATAAAAGGAGGTCCTGATAAGCTTCTAGCTCAATCAAGCACAATTGCTGACGACAGAGCTGTGGAGTTTGCAGAGGGACTTTACAGCATACCATCTTGTTATTACGAGTTCGCATTTAGATACCCTGATTTGACTGGAAATTTGTACCAGGGATTTGTCGCACAGTCAGCCGATAAAATCTTTGAGAGCACAAACTTCCTAAAACCCAATTAGGCTTTTTTCGTATAAACAACAACCCTAAGACACTATCTATTTCGATGGTGTCTTTTTTTTTGTATCTTTGATTATTGTCCAGCAAAACGGGGATTCATTTAATTCCCATCGGTTCACACGGGAAAAAAGTTTCAAAGACATAAAATATTTGGAAACATTCGACATTAACATATTGTCGTTGTTTACGAAACGGTTTTTATGAAGACTAAAATTGTGCTCACTGTACTCCTCTCTGCATTCCTCGCAGACTGCTTCGCGCAGGATGACGAAAGTAACGTCATCGAAAATATGTATAGGCCAAAACTGGCACAATTCAGCTACGAATCACTTTTTGAACACCAAACATCTTCTAGTTCTGAATCTTTTGGAGACGCTAATCATGAACTTAAGAGAGAAAACCTATTCAAAGCAAAAATAGGAGTGCCTTTGTATATGAAAGGTAATAAGCTCTTTGGTATGCAGTTGGGATACTCCGAACAGCGATTCAATTTTGACACAGATGAGCAGGTAATAGATTACGACCTTTACAGATACTTAAATAATACAACATTTTATAATGGTGCCGTTAGGTTTCTCTACAAGCAGGATTTTTCAGCAACAAGAAGCTTGACATTGTACTCAGGTTTTGAAATGAAATCTGATAGATGGCAGCTTAATGCGAATTCTGGTAAGTTTTTTATAGGAGGTATCTACATGAAGGTTCTGAATTCCAGGACTCAAATAGGTTATGGTGCTATTGCCGGATATGAATTGGGTGTTTATTCTTTGTGGCCATTACTTAAGTACGAGCACAAGATAACCAATAAGTTTACACTGGATTTAACACTTCCAAAATCAGCTGCAGTTAGATATAAAATCAATAACAAATCATACTTAATTGCAAAAACACAAGTTAGTGGCTGGAGATACAATTTGGATGGTTCATTCAACGGTGGTGAAGACGATTTTACACTGAGAAAGGCCGATTTACAAACTACTCTAACTCTTGAAAGAGAAATTCACGATTGGTTGTGGATTAGTTTTGAAGCAGGTTTTAATAAGAATATCAGGTATTATCTTGCTGAGCCAGGAGGTAGAAATAGAGATGCTTTAATCGGCCTTAGACCAAATGATGCAGCATACGCAAAGGTCAACCTTTTCATAGTTCCACCATGGAAACTGTGCCAACCTAAAAATCCTTAATAATTAGTCCTATTGCTTGATTATTCTCTGGTAATGAATCTCCGATTCTGATGTGATTACTATTTGATAGATTCCAACTGGGAGCTGACTGGTACTTATTTTCCAATGATTGTCTTTAATCTTTGAAATGGGAAGTACTATCTCTTGTCCCGCTGTATTGGCAACATTTACCTTTTTTAACTGACCGGAAAGAGAAATATTAAATTCCTCATTTACAGGATTTGGCCATGTACTCAGATTACTCTCTGTCTTCAATGTTGATGTAATTACTACTTCATCTGAAGGAGGAGGAGTGTTTCCTGCCAGAATCTCACTGTATATAGAAGCATCAAATTCTTGAATTTCACTTCCATTAACCAATAAGTATCGTTTGTTGGTCGATACGTTTTCAAATGTCTGTGACTCCCCGTTTGTCCAAATGACTTTTACTGCTTCAACCGATTCTGAATTAGCTGTTCCAAAATGGAGGTTGTAACTGTTCTGCGAATTGTATCCAGATCCTGCTGTTACTTCATCGTATAGCCAAACACCATCAACCAGAACCTGAACTTTGGCACCAATCGCAAATAGATTTGGTGAGTTATCAAGAAGTGTGAAATTAAGGTAGTTTCCGACAGAGGCTTGATTCTTAAAAACCTGAATACCAGGATCAGTCACATTGGCAACAACTATATCCAGTTTTCCATCTTGGTCAAAATCTCCATATGCTCCACCAAATCCATTGTGTTTACTTTCCATTGGAGTGCCATTTGAAACGTTGACAAAATTTCCATTTCCATTATTTCTATAAAGAATGTTGGAATACGGAGAGAAGCCATATTCATTGATAATGTAGATGTCAGAGTGGGTGTCATTATTGTAATCAAATGCGATTACACCCCAGGTCATACCATAATCGTTAAGCCCATTGAATGCAGCCACGTCACTGAAATTGTCATTTGAACTCAAATAAAGCAGGTTGTCATACAGATTGGTGACATAAATGTCATAAGTGCCATCATGATTAAAATCAGCGAAATCCACACCCATTCCAAATCCCTGATAGTCCATGGCATAATCAGGAGCAACATCAATGAAAGAACCCGTACCATCATTTTCTAACAGTTTGTTAGGGTCACCACCATCATAAGTGATATAAATATCCTGGTCGCCATCCATATCATAATCATACATGACAGCTCCCATATCTTTGCTTTTGCTTTCGGCTCCAGATCCAATGATTTTATTTTGAAAGGAGAAGTTCTCATTGTTAATCCATAATTGGTTTTGATCAAGAAAGTTGGTCACGTAAATATCTGGCCAAAAGTCACCATTCAAATCTCCACATAGAACTGAAAATGGAGTATTTACATTAATAATCCCTGTAGATTCCGTGATGTTCGTAAAAGTGCCATCACCATTATTCTTGAAGAGCTGATCTCGTGATCGAACATTGGATACATAAATATCTAATAATCCATCTGCATTGGCATCAAACCAAATGGCAGTTTTTGACCTGGCTATATAACCTAGCCCTGATTCTTCTGTAACATCTGTGAAATTCCAGTTTCCATCATTCCTGAATAGCCTGTTTGGAATGTCCTCATTGGAAGCAGTGACATAGAAGTCATCATCTCCATCATTGTCATAGTCTGCAATGGAGATACCCTTGGAACTGGATACCTTAAATTTTTCTTCATCTACTGACACTTCTACAAATTCCTGGGCAAACCCAAATTGACCAAGAATTAACAAACCGGTTGCCAGCAGTAACCGATTTACCCCAATCATGACTACAAATTAAGCTACATTTCACGGAATCACAATTGATCCATGTCTTAATTGATAAATTGAGTCTTGTTGAAGACTATATCCTCGCAATCAAGTCATCTACTTTCTGATGCATCTCTCTGAAGAAGATATTTCTTCCTTTCTCGTTGACCTTACTTATCGGAGTTGAATTACTGATAATGTGATCTATCATTTCATGCGTTTTCTCACAAAAAGTAGGGTTTGTAGTTGTGAGAATATTTAAAACACTATGATTGATATGGACCACTTTGGTGTTTTCCATGATAAAGAAAATGGTGTTGTCTGCAATGGTTACTTCATTGTGATACATATTGAATACACCACGACTCTGGGAATTTTCAGAAGCACCAAATTTAGCGCCTTCGTTTGCACATTTATTAAGAAAGTCCAGTACCTCTTTCATTTTCTGATAGAGCATCAATACATGATCTTTCGAAGTGATTAAACCACTTTGCCATCCAAATTCAATTTGTTTGAGAGTTACATTAACAGTTTCTCCACTCCAAATCTCTGTAGAGGGTGTAAATGAATATTCGTTGTAAATATTTGAAGCCAGCTCCATTATCCTTGGACTTAGAAGGTCCATGCTGAAGCTTTGGTCCTTGTATTCCGGAAATCTAAGAATGTTTCTTGACCAGAAGTATAATTTGTAGGCAGCCACTTCCGGAATCAGAAATAAATGGAATATCGGAATGTCTTTTGCTGAGTAAATCAGCTCCTTTGTTGAAAACCTATTGATCGTTTTCAAATTATCCCAAATAGACATTAAATAGCTTTCAATGGAAAAACTTTCCGCATCCAGACATCTGTAATTGAAAGAGACCGTTTCCGCTGAGCTGGCAAACAAGGCATCAAGAGAAATTCCAAATGCATTACATAAACGCTGAATTTCGCCAAAACTAAGTGTAGTTTGGCCTCTGATTCTTCTGTAAGCACTATCTGTGCTGATTTGTAATGTGTGTGCCAGTTCATCTACAAACGACTGGTGATCAGGGATTTTATCCTTGACTTCATTGAGAAAACGCTGCTGTAGTTCGATTTCGCTCATTCAAAAAAATTGTGTGTTCCTTACTTCAAAAAAAACAATTCCTAACTAGCCTACTTTTGGATTGTTCTGGGGCGCAAATACCATTTCCTGATTGTCAAAAATACCTGCTTTGCAAGAATTGCAATTTATGATAGGGCATATGCAATATCTGCAATTATTGATTCAGACCTTGGTACAATTCGCCACGAACTGCTGCGATCAATGGCCTAATTTAGTGGAAACAATTTTGATTTGCTAAAAAAGAAATTTCAGCATCAATCGAATCTAGACCTTACGATACATCATTTCCATATGTCCAACCAATTACCTGCAAAAACCACTGGCTCATAAGCCAGTGGTTTTTTATTTTTAGTGATAATAGTATTCAAATATGCCGGTAAGTATCTCTGAAGCTCCCAAAAACACCCCAACACCGTATGTGATGTATTTGGAAGGTATGTTTTGAAATACAAATGGAAGTCCGGAGATGTTGACAAAACTGAAGCAGATTGCAATAATCACAGCAAAGCTAATTGCCAATATATAATTTGGTGAAAGAATCAATCCAGAAACTCCGATTATCAGGGCAATAAATGAAACTATAAGAACTCGTTGGATACCAAGTTTATTTACGTATTTACTAATTATAAACCCAAGAATAGCTGAGAACCCAAGCAGCCCGAAAGATATGATTTCAGCAGACTCACCAATTTCACTGAAACTAGAAGTAAAGTGATTAGGTAAAAACTCTACTAAAAATGCTTTCCCAATTCCCAATTCTATCCCAACTAGAATGATTGCAACTAATGCCGAGATTTTGAGCGAATCATGTTTCTGATTGGTTTGTTCCCTTTTTCTTTGAATGACTTCATCTGAGGAGACTCTGTGAAATAAATAACCTGTTCCACTAATTAATATTCCACCTACCACAAATGTTAAAGTATCGCCAAAGAAGTGTACAAGACTTACAATTACTGGTTCCAAAGCGTATAATAGTTCTGTAGTTAGGAATAATACGCCCATTACAACTGGTAGCTTTTGTGCAGGAGCAAAGGCTTCAATCATTGAGTTGGCAGGGCTTATGAAGAGGTTCATTGCTACCAGCCATATTACAATCATTATTGGAAGAAATGGTTTGATAGCACTTAATGGTCCAGCTGCAATGATAGTTGCTACGGTCATGAAGACCATGGCTGTTGCTCCAACACCAACTGAAAAAACAATGAAGTATTTGCCACTTCTGTTAATCAGTTTATCTGCCAACCAACCAGCAAAAGCTGGGATCAAAACTAAAATAATAGCCTTTGCAAAAACCAGGAATTCTGCTAATGAATCAAAGTTGAACTTTTGAATTAGTGTGGGTTGGTATTCGTGGTAGGCTATCCAGCTAATGACAACTGCTGCATTTAATGCCGCCAAACTGTAAACTTCCCGCCATTTTAGTGAAGCTTCTTGTGAATCATTCTTAATCATGGAAAAAAATAAATAAGTTTATCAGAACCTGCGAATGAATCGCCAGGATTAGGTAGTATAAACATAAACAAATCTGAGCTCACCTGATAACATCTCTGAAAAACGACTAGTGGAACGATTAATGAATCGTGATAAATCTGCTATGAGTGAGCTGTATGATAACTACATAGACGCACTATATGGTACAGCTCTGAGAATGGTTAAAGATGAAAACCAAGCTCAGGAGGTTGTGCAGGACGCCTTTGTGAAGATTTGGAAAAAATTTGATACTTATCAACCAGGAAAGTCGAAATTATTTACCTGGATGATCAATATATTGCGAAATACTGCCATTGATAAAATGCGATCACGGGATTTTAAGCTGTCTGAGAAATCCGATTCTATAGAACACTACGTATTTACTATAAACAAAGATAAATTTACAGAGCAGTCTATCGATGCACTGGGTATAAAGGATGTATTAAAAGGACTTACCTCTGATCAAAGAGATGTGATAGATTGGATCTATTTTGGAGGTTATACGCAATCTGAGGTAGCAAAAGAATACGGAATACCACTAGGAACAGTGAAAACCAGATTGCGAAGTGCCATGACGGCTTTAAGAAAAATATTGAAAGTAGATTGAATAGGGAAGAATACATATCGTCAGGAATACTGGAATCCTATTTACTTGAGGAACTTTCACCAAGGGAGGCTTTGGAGGTGGAAAGACAATTACGTTTCGACCCTGAGCTGAGACAGGAACTAGAGAAGATCGAACAGACTTTGTATCAGATGTCTGAATCGGCCTCAGCTAAACCTCCGTTAGATCTAAAAGACTCTATATTTTCTGAGATTGAAAAGGAAGAGACTGTTCAAATGAGCTCTCCATCTGGATCTTATTTCAAATTTCTAATAGCTGCAAGCGTCACCCTATTTTTGATCAGTAGTATCATAGCATACAATTACTGGAATAAATGGCAAACTTCAAATAAAGAACTAATCTCTCTTAGAGACCAAAACCAGGTCCTTGCTCAGGATTTGCAAAAAGTTAATAATGATTACTCTGCTGTAGAAGATGACCTATTCTTTATAAGTCAGCCGAACACACAGATTGTGGCCATAAATGGATTACCAATTTCTTCTGCGTCAAGTGGTACTATTTATTGGAATCCGGGAGAACAAAAGGTGTTATTAAAAGTAAACTCTCTACCTCAGCCTCCAGAAGGAAAACAATATCAATTGTGGGCTATTGTAGAAGGGCAACCAACTGATTTGGGAGTATTTGATATTGGGGACGAATTTCTATCGATCAGAAATGTTAAGAATCCTTCAGCTTTCGCAGTTACTTTAGAAAATGAAGGAGGAAGTCCTGTTCCTACTTTAGATCAAATGTACTTGTTGGGGGAGGTCAGTTAAGGCCAGATGCACTAAAACCCAATTAAAATACATCTGACCTATAACTCTTTTTCATGCATGCAGTGTGCAATTTCGTTCAGGTTTTTTTATCATCCTAACCTTTTCATCACAGAATTATCAGTTCATCACTGATTTTCCTGCTTACCATGAAATTGTCTTATACACATTTACATATTCCAGCAATATTACATCTCAAGTGATCAATGAAATTCTCAAGGTATTGTGGTGTTTCTTCTTTGTTTAAAGTAACGGCATACCATGTTCTAAACAGCCCTTTTCTTGTCACCGGACGAATATCAAGCGCCTTGTCTTGCAAATAAGGTTCGATAATCCATTTGGCAATTACCTTAATACCCATTCCAGCTTTTACCATCTGCACCATGGCATCTGTGATTTGAATTGGAATGACTTTTTTTGGTGTGATGCCTTCCGGAATTAATAGATTTTTGAATAAGTATACTGAGTCCAACGGGTAGGAGTGAATGATCACAGATTCATCCTTGAAGTCTTCTGCATAGACGTATTTCTTTCTGGTGAGTTCATGATCTGCAGGCATTAGTGTCATGAGCTCATCGGTGAATAACTCTGTGTATTTTAAATTGGGGTTATCTACCACTGTACTCGCAATAGCTAAATCTAGTTCCCCATTTAAAATTTGTTGTTCCGGTTCTGTTAAGGATTGAGGAAATACTTCAATGTCGACATTTGGGAACTCATTATTGAAGTCTATCATTAATTGAGGTAACCAATGATAACAAGTGTAACATTCCGTTGCAATTCTAACTGTTCCTTTATCTCCACTGATGTATTTCTTAACCGATCTCTCCGTATGGGCAATATCCTTCAATATCCTCTCAGCTGAATCCAAAACGATTTTTCCAGCTCCGGTGAGCACTAATTTCTTATTCACTCTATGGAATAAAGGTGCACCAAGCTGTGTTTCCACTTCCTTCAGCTGATGACTCAGTGCCGACTGTGATAAATATAAAGTGTCCATTGCCTTTGTGAGGCTGCCTTTTTCGGCTACTTCCTTTACAAGTCTGAGATGACGTATTTCCATAAGTATTAGTTTAATTCATGAATATTACAAAATCTATTCATCCAATTAATAGAACGGTAAATATAGGCTACCGTTACATTTATTGTACCAAATCTTGAAGCAAATGAGAATTTCACTATCAACACTCGGAATAATTGAATTGCTGGCAAATGGAAATAACCAAAGCAAAAAAGACTCTAAGAGCTCCAAGTCGGATGAAAAATTTAGCTGGTCCCACTATCTCAGGAAACAATTAGGTCATAGTGTGTCATTGGGCCATTTTAACAAGTAATTCTATGAAACTAAAAAACCTACTAAACCTGCTTTTTCTGGCCACCTTATGGGGGCCGTCCTTCTTGTTTATTAAGATAGCGGTGGTTGAAATCCCACCCATTACTTTGGCAGCACTCCGAATAGGAGTGGCTGCCATCTTAATCAATATCTATCTTTTTATCACAGGTAACAGATTGCCATGGAACTTTAAGTTTTGGAGAGACGTGGCATTTGTTGGGTTATTTGCGCATACCATTCCATTTATATTGATCAATTGGGGGCAGCAATACATTGACAGTGCCCTGGCATCAATTTTAAATGCGATAACACCATTGAGTACGATTGGGTTGGCAGCAATATTTGTGAAGGAAGATAAAATGACCTTCAATAAACTCGCGGGATCAATGATTGGGTTGTTGGGATTATTAATCTTACTTTCTCCTAACTTCTCCTTGAGTTTTGAAGCTTCCTTTCTTGGCTTACTAGCAGTATCTATTGGAGCTTCGGCATACGGGGTAGCTCTTGTTTATGCCAGGTTAAATTTAACAAGTGTAAAATCAATTCAGGCTCCTTCGGGGCAATTATTAATTACTAGTCTTTATATGATACCTCTAGCTTTAGTGGTTGATGGTGTACCATCAATTAGCAATATATCAATGGAAGTCATTTGGTCCATTTTGGGACTAGCTTCTATGGGAACTGCAGTAGCATTCGTAATTTATTATAAGCTTCTGGAGTCAGCAGGTCCGACATTCGTTTCTTTGGTGACCTATCTGATGCCAATTTATGGTGTGGTTTTAGGTTTTGTGTTTTTAAATGAAATCATTACTGGTGAAGCAATTGCTGGTGGAATTATTATACTGTTAGGTGTGATGGTAGTCAACAAAACCATTGACCCATCAAAAGTTTCTGATTGGTTTCGATTGAGAATAAGAGCAACAAAGATCTCACGAGCTAAACAAATAGCGAGATCAAATAGATGATTATAAAGCTGGAAAGTCCAATCACCATAGTGAGGGCTGACCAGCTTTTCAACGTATCCTGGACAGATAGGTCTAAATATCTATTCACCAACCAAAATCCACTATCATTTACATGAGATAGAAAAACAGATCCTGCCGCGATCGAAAGAACAACCAAAGCTTTATGTATATCTGGAAAGCTTAACTCAGACATGATAGGAGCGATAACACCTGCAGCTGTGATCATTGCTACAGTTGCTGAACCCTGTAATATCCTTACTAGTGCGGCGATAACAAAAGCCAGAGGTATCAAATAAACAGAGCCACTGTCTGCGAACAATTGAGCGATCATATCTCCGGCCCCTGTTTCAATTAGCATTTGTTTAAATACACCACCTGCTCCTGTTATTAAGATGATGGAACCAGCTGGGGCCAAAGACTTATTGGAAATATCAAACAGCTCTTTGAGAGAGTACTTTTTAATTCTTCCTAAAATAAATAGAGCGAGCAGAGTTGCGATTATTAGAGATACAAATGGATGTCCAAGAAAAATCCATATTTCTTCCCATAATGTAAATTCTGTATCTGGTTCATGGAGCATCTTCACAATAGTGCCCCTAACGATTAGAAACAACGGTACAGCTATTATTCCAAGAATTATCGGAACAATCGAAGTGTCAAATTCCTGCTTTTCACCCGAGTCTACAAATTCCCCAGATTTAACTTTTGAAGCAGCCCATTTACTGAACCAAAGACCACTTATTACAGCAACTGGGATTCCAACAATGGCGCCAAATAAAATAACCCACCCCAAATCAACATCAATTATATCAGCTACAGCAACCGGGCCGGGAGTAGGGGGGATCAAACTATGTGTAATTGCTAAACCTGCCAGCAGTGGCAAGGCGAAGTAGATTACAGATTTACCTGTTCTAATCGATAAAGCATGTAGAACTGGAATGAGGATAATAAATGCAACATCGAAGAATACCGGAATGGCAATGATGAATCCGGCTATCAAAACGGCAGCACGTGCATTATTATCTCCAAATCTGCTAATCAGGAAATGTGCCAACCCGTTTGCTCCTCCGGATTTTTCAAGGATTGCTCCAAAAATAGCTCCCAGGCCTACAACAACAGCTACATATCCAAGAGTACCACCCATACCTTTTGAGATAGCGTCTGTGATAGCGTTGAATTCCATCCCTGCTATTACACCCACTACAATACTGGAGATTAATAGACTAATAAAGGCATTTAGTTTAAGCGCTATGATAAGTGCAAGAAGAACACCAATCCCAATTACTACGGCTGCAATTAGTTGATAATCAATCATAATCTATTTAGTCCAATTTGTGTGAAAGAATTCGCCTCTTGGCTTACCCACCTTTTCATAAGTATGAGCACCAAAATAATCTCTTTGCGCCTGAATCATATTTGCTGTTGTTTTCTCTAGAATCATTCCGTTGAAGTAATTGAATGAGGCTGACATAGCTGGAGCATGAACACCCGAAGAACCGAAAACAGCAAGTGTTTGATTAAATGCAGATATTCTTGTGAGAAGAAGTTGTTTTATCTCATTTGTAAGAATAAGATTATTGGTGATATTGATTTCGCTTAAAACATATAATAACTCAGACCTTATTATACATCCCTCTTTCCAGATATTAGCCAGGTTTGAGAAATTGATGTCCCAACCATAGTGATCACTTGCTCTCTTAATCAAATCGAAACCCTGAATATAATTGATAAGCTTCGATGCATAGAGTGCGTCCTTTATGGTGTTAATTCCTTCAGAAGATAGCTTGTTAACACCACTTGACAGATTGTAACTTGAGGATGCCTCAATTCTTGTTTCAATCATTGTACTCAAGTATCTGGCAAATACAGACTCTGATATTGTAGGAATAGGAACCCCAAGATCCAAAGCAGCATGTACCACCCATTTTCCTGTACCCTTGTTACCTGCTACATCTAGAATTTCATCCAAAGTAGCCTGGTCGTTTTCCTTGTGTCGTAGAATATCAATAGTGATTTCAAGAAGGTATCCGCCTAGTTCTCCTTTATTCCACTCCTCAAATATTGAGGCAATTTCCTCGTTGGAGTAACCTGCTGACCTTTTGAAGTAGCCATAGACCTCCGCTATCATTTGCATATCAGCATATTCCAGTCCATTGTGTACCATTTTAACAAAGTGTCCAGATCCCCCTGATCCTATATGGGTAACACAGGCATTGCCTTCTCTTTCAACTGCAGCAATGGATTTGAAATACTCTTCTAATTCCTGATATGTAGAAGATGTACAACCAGGCATTAATGAAGGTCCTTTTAGAGCTCCCTCTTCACCACCAGAGACACCAAGACCCACAAACTTCAAACCTTTAGAATCTAAATCTTTGCTTCTTCTTTCGGAATCTGAGAAGTGAGAATTTCCAGCATCAATAATGATATCATTTTCTGCTATGAGTGGTTCCAGTTTTGAAATCATTTGATCAATAGGATCTCCAGCCGTAATCATCAAAACTATTTTTTTAGGAGATTCAAGCGAGTTGACAAAATCTTCAAGGTCCTTAGCTCCATAGAAGTTGGAAGTGCTGAACTCATTTACAAAATTATCGACAAGACCTTCTTCACCAGGAAAAGGAAGATTGTATACGGAGACATTATACCCTCTGGATTCAAAGTTTCTGGCCAGACTTTTTCCCATGACCCCAAGTCCAATGAGACCTATTTGATTGGAGTTTTCTCCCTTCATTTTGCTACAATTTTATTAAAAATGAAATCTACTATTTCTTGTTCAGATAAGGAAGCATCTACCCATAATGCATCATTAGGTTCCTCCAAAGTGTCAAATTGAGAATCGATCAAGCTGGAAGGCATGAAATGGTTTTGTCTGGAGGTAAGTCGTCTCTTTATCAGTTCCTTACTTGAATTAAGGTAGATAAACTCAACATTTTCATCGTCTGATATGATTTTTCTGTAATCCTCTTTAAGAGCTGAACATGCCAATGTGGCTCCACTGTTGGTATTCCAATTAGAAATCTCAGCGTTGAGAATTTTGAGCCATGGAAACCGATCTTCATCAGTTAATGGTATTCCAGAACTCATCTTTTGGACATTTGCTTCAGGATGGTAATCATCGCCATCAAAAAATGGGACTTCTAGTCTCTCACCTAATAATCTCCCAATAGTGGATTTACCACAGCCGGTAACCCCCATTATCACATACGTGGTTTTGCTACTCATACAATTAGTTGGTTCAAAATAAAGAATTAATACCAGAGCCGAAGCATGGTTTTTGATTCAAACAGGGTGGATGGGTTAATCTCTTGCCACAATTAGATATTGGAATCCATTATGATATGCATATGAGTCAATTTTTATTCATTTTCCTAGCCAGCAATCGATTCTTTTAGGTTAATATTACGGGTTATTGTTAATGCAACGTCTGAATAAAATTGAATTTCGACTCTTTTAATTTTGAAAACGACCTGCAGGAAGGTTTGCAGGCAATGGGTTTCGAGGAAGCAACTCCAATTCAGGAGCAGGCTATTCCCATCATCATGGAAGGCTCTGACCTCATTGGTTGTGCTCAAACTGGTACTGGTAAAACTGCTGCTTTCGTATTGCCAGTGCTAAATGAAATTTCAAAAGATCACGATGATAAGGTAAGAGCATTGATTATTGCTCCAACCCGTGAGCTGGTTTTGCAAATAGATCAGCAGATAGAGGGTTTTTCTTACTTTACTAATGCAAGCTCTGTTGCAGTTTATGGTGGAGGTGATGGTGTTGTTTGGGCTCAGCAGAAGAAAGCGATTGAACAAGGAGTTGATATTGTAGTCGCGACCCCAGGAAGACTGATTGCTCTGTTGAATTCTGAATCTGTTAATTTGGATAAGCTGAAATACCTAATCCTGGATGAGGCTGACAGGATGCTGGATATGGGATTTGCTGATGACATCATGAGGATCGTAAATCAGCTACCTGAAAAAAGACAGAATATCCTGTTTTCCGCAACTATGCCTCCGAAAATTCGAAAGTTTGCAGGTGAACTTCTACATCAACCAAAAGAAGTCACCATTGCAATTTCAAAACCTGCAGAAGGTATATCTCAGAAAGCTTTCCTTACTTATGACGAGCAAAAGCTTCCATTGTTGGAGTGGTTTCTAAAATCAGGAAAATACGGCACTGCCATCATATTTGCCTCTACTAAGGAAAATGTAAGAAAACTTTTCAAATCACTTAAAGGCCTGGAAATCAATGTCGAGGCATTCCATTCTGGACTAGATCAGAAGGAAAGAGAAGCCATCATGCAAGCATTTAAAGCGAAGCGGGTTGATGTGATTATTGGTACCGATATTCTATCAAGGGGAATTGATGTGGAGGGAATTAATCTTGTAGTTAATTATGACGTTCCTCCAGATCCGGAAGATTACGTTCATAGGATTGGAAGAACGGCAAGAGCTGATACTACGGGAGAGGCGATCACTTTTATTAATAAAGACGATCAACAAAAGTTTTCCAGAATCGAGAAGTTGATTGAAAGAGAGATCATGAAAACCAAAAGTCTTCCAGCGAGACTAGGAGAAGGGCCTGATTACGCTCCGAGAATATTTAAATCAGGAGGTAAGAAGCCAAGAAGAAACTTCAAACAAAAGAAGAAAAACAGGTAATTTTAAAATTTTCTAAGATCGTATTGAACCTTTCTCAATTTATTCCGACTATTAGTGCGGAATTCAATGAGAAAACCTGCAGACATATACGATGAATGGTTGGTACTAAAATGCCAATCCGGCGATAACAAAGCATTTTCCCTCTTAATCGAGAAGTGGAATTCCAAAGTGCTTAGTCAGGCTTATTATCAAATGAAGGATTACGATGGTGCTAAAGACGTAGTTCAAGAAGTCTGGACCAGCGTGATAAAATCCATCCACAAACTAAATGAACCAAAGAAGTTTCGATCATGGCTATACAGAATTGTCTATTTGAAATCAGTTGATTGGGTTCGTGAGAAGAAAAAAGATAGGGATGGGTTGAGTAATTCCTGGGAGATTGAGAATAGTTTGTTGGGAGAGCAAGAGGGTGAAGAAGAAGAGAAAATTCAACTAATTCAAAGAAGTTTAAAAGAGATGAAGGAGTCTGAAAGAATGATTATCAGGCTATTTTATCTGGAAGGTCAGAATATGAGGGCGATTTCTGAAATTATGGGAATCCCTACCGGGACAGTGAAAAGTAAGCTGTTTTACGCCAGAGAACATTTAAAGAAATTAATAAAATCAAAAAGTTATGAACAAGAGTAACGAAGAAATTGATGAAATAATCAAAAAAGCCCTTAGCCAGGAAGAAGCTCAGTTCTACGAAGATTTAGACGAGCAAAACCTACCCGAGCAACTGCTTGGATTATATAAAGGAAAACTCAAATGGATTACGCTCTACGCCACATTAATGCAACTTGCGTTAACAGGTTTAGCAGGTTACTGTGCATATCAGTTCTTCACCGTTGAAACAGTAAAAGAAATGGTGACATGGGGTGTGAGTGGTCTATTTCTGGCACTTTCCGTGTCGATGATAAAACTGTTCCATTGGATGCAAATGAATAAGAATAGTATTGTTAGGGAGATAAAACGGATTGAGTTGCAGATATCAATGATGAATAGGAAGGAGTAGAGTAGACGGAAGACGGGAGACGGAAGACCGAAGTTGGAAGGTGGAGGTTAGAAGTTGGAGGTTGGAAGACGGAATATAGAAGTTGGCAGTTAGAAGTTGGAAGATGGAAGATGGGAGTTGGGGGTTGGAAGTTAGAAGTTAGAAGTGGGAAGATGGAAGTTGGAAGTGGGAAGATGGAGATTAGAAGTTGGAAGACTGGAGACCGAAGTTGGTGGTTGGAAGAGGGATATTTGGGTTAAGTCAGGTCCCCCTTGGAGAAGGGGGGAGGGGGATTGAAAGGTTAGCTAAAATGAGACTGGTCAGCAAAGTGTACCATAAGATGGTTCTTTATTGAAGTTGAGATTCGAATCGAACATCAGAATCCCATTAATGGGTGTGTTCAGTTAACTGTGTCATTTTATTCAATACCTAATCTTTTAGTGCGTGTAATTGCTAGTATTCCAATGACTTTTTTCCCAGACTCTGGCCTGGACCATCTTTGTTGAACATTTGAACTGACCAAATATAATAGTTCAACTTATTTTAGAACTGTACACAGAAACACATATAACCACTGCAGAAACACACATAACCACTGCAGAAACACATATAACCACTACAGAAACACACATAACCACTGCAGAAACACACATAACCACTGCAGAAACATATATAACCACTGCAGAAAAATATATAACCACTGCAGAAACACATATTACCAGCAGACGCACTGACCGGAGACTGAAGTTGAAGTTAAAAGATGGGATAATGGTAATGTTTCATTGATTTAATGCGGGTTTCAATCCCCCTAACCCCCTTCTCCAAGGGGGACCTGGCACTATTATAAAAAATAACTCCACTTAATGAGACTCCCTTTTATGAAACTCGTTTACCAGACAACAGACAACAGACAACAGACAACAGACAACAGACAACAGACAACAGACAATCCCGTTTTACCTCGCAACCCGCAACCCGCAACCCGCAACCCGCAACCCGCAACCCGCAACCCGCAACCCGCAACACCCGCCGAAGCTTTAGCGAAGGAGGGCAACCCACTAAAACTGAATACTCAACCCAAAATAAGGAGCAACGTACTTGGTAGCCTTGTAAGAACCATCTTCCACCTGTGCAAAGGCCCAGTAATAATCTAACCCAGCAGCCAGGAACTTATTCATGTGATAGATGAACCTAAGTTTTGCTACCGATCTCTCGTCAAAAGTAAAAGCATCTTTTAGGTCTGATAAATCTCCTTTTATGTAGCTTCCATGAAGTGAAATTTTGTCAGCAAGACGGTCAAGATCAGCATTGATACGGACAAGGGCAGGGGAGTATTCGGATATTTCATCCGGGATCATGAGACTACCTCCAATTTGAACCTTGTTAAGAACATGTCCAGTAATACTTCCATAAATACCACTCATTGATTGAGCGCTTCCCAAAGAAAGTATTTTGGCATCCTTCTGTAATTCATAGTTGGTGTCAAAGAACTGAGGCAGGTAGTGCTCGTTATATGTTAACCTTTCAATTCTGATATCTGTACTGAATACATCAGCTATAAAGTGCATTCTGAAATTTAACCCTGCGCTGAAACCACTTCCATCAGCATATCCATCTGCAAGTTCCTCAGGAGCACCGTCCGCTGTGAAAATGTTGCTTAATGAATCCGTGAGAACAGTTGATTCCATGTTTAGCTTTGACCAGTTGAGGAAGAAATCTATTTGAATAAATGGAACTCTCAACAGCGTCATACCAGCATCTATTCCAAATGCCCCAACACCATCAGCAGTGAAGGTATTGGTTACAAAGGTACTATCGCTGGTGGGTCTTTGAGTTTGATCTTTGTCTCGAACGATAGTTGAACCAATTTCAAAAGTCTTAATAATCGGGATTCCGGTGGTGGCTAGTGGTCTGACATACGGTCTTATGGCAAACAGATTGAATGAATTAGGATCAAAGTCACTGTACATTCCTTCTATTCCAGCTAAGCCTTTCACATTAATGTCATAATGTAAACCAACTTTACGCTTTTCATAAGAAGTTGAATTTGTGTAATTGTTGATTAATCCACCAAAGCCTATCATAGTACCATCAAGTTCACCTGCTTTTACATATACAGGATCTACTTTCTGTGTACCGTATCGGAGATATCTGATCAATCTTGCTGCGCCAACACCATCCTTGAATATTTCTGTTCTGATTTTCTGGTCTTCCAGGCCGTATAGAATTGGGACATTCAAGCCTAATCCTAATTTCCAGATCTTAAACTCTGGAGAAAGTACCATCCCAACATAATTCTGACCACCTATTTGCGTGAAAGTAAAGCCGCCATTAAACTCACCTCCTGGCTCACTGGACATTCCTGATCTAAAATCATTAATAGGAGGTATTTCTGCCGCTTCTCTTTTCTTCTTTTCTTTTTTCGATCTTTCCTTAATTGCGTCATCAATATTGTCAGAATCTGATGTCGATTGGTCAATTTCAATAATATCATCTGTTGGGTCCTGAGTTTGAACCGAGTCAATGACTTGATTTCTTACAGTGTCAGCAGGTATTGGTTCCGGAATTGTATCTGCAACGATGTTATTGGTAGAATTCAGAGAATCTGATTTGAGACTATCCAGCTCTGGGGTTGAGGTTTGTAGAGAGTCTGTTTTTACCGTGTCTGTCGCAACAGGAAAGGATCCTTGTTTGCGTAATTTAGCCTCAGCCTTTTTCTTTTTAGCCTCTTCTTTGGCTTTGCGTTTAGCTTCTTTCTCTTTTGCCTTGGAATCTTCCCATAAATAGGAATAATCCGAAAATGGATCTTCACCTTCTGTTTCTTGAGCCAGAAGTGGGAAAGAGGTAAAAGCAATTAGTAAAGTTGATAATACAATAAATGTCTTCTTCAGGTTCATTTGATGCCGCTTATGAAAATGAATTAAATCGTAAAACTAACACAATTTCGAAAATGCCAATTTCATCTCGGTGTTCATGATTAGTTTTACGCTTAATATATTACCAATACAAACGTCGAAACAACAATTTACCCACCCTTATGACTAAAGAATTTAAAATCCACATCTCTGAGAAGCTTGGTGAAGTATCAGCTATTGCACAAGTACCTGAAGGTTCTGATAAGTTATTGGTGTTAGCTCATGGCGCTGGAGCTGGTATGACTCATAGTTTTATGGTTGAACTTGCTAATCAGCTGTTTGAAGTCGGAATTGCTACTATGAGGTATAATTTGGTTTACATGGAGAATGGAAAGAAAAGACCTGATGTACCAGCAGTAGCTCACAAAGCAATTGAGATGGTATCAGAGTTTGCAAATTCTAATTTCCCTAACCACAGCATATTTCTTAGTGGAAAGTCTTTTGGTGGAAGGATGTCTTCTCAAAGAACAGCAAAGGAGTCTCCTGATTTTGTAAAAGGATTAATCTTCTTCGGATTTCCTCTTCATGCCATAGGAAAACCTTCAAAAGACAGGGCTGAGCATTTGTATGAGATTAAGGATCCAATGCTCTTTTTGCAGGGTAGCAAAGACAAACTTGCGACTATTGAGTTAATAGAGGAGGTGGTAGCAGATTTACCCACAGCTGAGATGGTTGTGCTTGAAGATGCTGATCATTCTTTTAAAAGGAAAAAGGAAGTGTTAATTCCTGAATTAGTTGAGGCGGTGGTTAAATGGCTTAAATAGTCATAGACAGATTTCATCAGAATAATTAAAATGGTTTTTTAAGCTGGGTTATAGTATACTTGCAAACTCAGTCAGCGAATGGAGTTAGTATTTTTTAAGTGAAGTCTAACCTATATAATTGAAGAAATTGAATAAAATATTGTTGGTAGATGACGAAGAAGCGTCCAATTTTCTCAATCAAATTGTAATTCGTCAATCAAAAGTAGCGGGAGAGGTAGTAGCCTATGAAAAGGCAAAGGATGCGTTAGATTACATAACTGAACAGCAAAAACAGGGTGATTCACCAGACTTGGTTTTTCTTGATATCAATATGCCTATCATGAATGGGTGGGATTTTATGGATGAATACGCCAAGATAGCTCCAGACGCGAACACTAAAATCATTATGCTCACATCTTCAATCAATCCAAATGATAAGGAGAGAGCCTCTAAGATTGGTCAAATCACTGGTTTCAGGTCTAAACCATTAACCGTTGAGATGCTGGATGAAATAGTCAGTAGCCACTTCTAAAACTCATATTACGTAGTACTTAGAACAGACTTCTGTTGTTCAATGATTTGATTGACAGGAATTTGGATAGTGAACTTAGTCCCGCGACCAGGTTTACTGGATACTGATATTTTGCCACCAAGTAATTCAACCTGATTTTTCACTATATAAAGTCCCAATCCTCTTCCGGAATCAGCTCCATGGAAGTGCTGATACATCTTGAATAATTTATCACCAAACCTGTCCAGGTCTATCCCTGAGCCGTTATCAATTATGGAAATTTCATAGAAATCTTCAACTATTGCAGCTTCAATACCTATTGTTAACTCCCGTTCTGGGTCTTTGTATTTGAGACTATTAGAAATTAAATGAAACAGGATATTCGCTATAAAAGACTTGTTAGACACAATTGTGAAATTGAGTGCGAATCGTTTTGAAAGGATTGGTTGATGTATTTTTATTTCTTCCTCCAGCTCTTTTTCAATCCGGGCAATCATATCGTCCAGCTGTATTTCTTCTATCGTGAAATTGTCATCTTCATCCTCAGTCAACAGTGCACTCAAATCTTTAATGACATGATCTAATTTGGCTGATGCTTTTACAATCCTTTCAAAGATTTCTCCCTTAATAGGTTCTGAATCCGGATGATTATAAACACGTGTTAGTCCAAGAATTTGCGCAACGGGTTCTCTCAGGTTATGACTAATGACATAAGCGAACTCACTTAAGTTTTGATTCTTTCTTACAAGCTTTTCAATCAGCTTACTCTTTTCTTTCTCTAGCCTTTTGTTTTGGTAATTGCTATAGGCTGTACTAATAATATCAGATATAGAACCAGCATATCTTTGATCACTAAATGTCCAGGTTCTTAACTTTTCCGTGCTGGCAAAACTGAGTACGCCTAATAATTGGCCGTCATTATTGATTTGAACATCAAGTTGCGAGAAAATATTTTTATCAATCATGTAATTTCTGAACTCTTCTGTAGTTTCATGATTCATTACATCATCAATATTGATTGTTCTTTCCTTGGATAAAGTTTTGAAGTATTCAGGAAATTCTCTTCCAGATAATGTTTGTCCTGAGGTGAAATTATTTTCACGCGCATCATACAGTAATGTACAGACTAAAACCTGCATACTAGGATCAAACTGCCAAAAGCTAGCTCTACTAACTTCTAATGTTTTTGAAGCTGTTAAGAGCACTTCCTCAAGAAATTTATCAAATCGAAATTCTTTCAGGTTTGCTTTATGAGACAAACTAAGTAGGGATTGAATAATCATTTTTTCCTGATCCTCTTGCTCAATTTGTTCTGTGATATCCAGGTTGGTTCCGTATAGGCGGACTAGTTCTCCGTTTTGTATTTCCGGGAAGAACTTCAATGCAACAACACGCCTTTCTCCAAGTGAAGTAATAATTTCGATCTGAGCTTCCTGCTTTTCTTTTGTTTCATAAAGTCTCCTGATTGCCGATTTGAGATCTTCCATGGTGTCTGGTGAAGTGTGTTTCTCAAACGTTTCCATGCTTGGGACAACACTACCTGGTTTAAGACCTAGTTGATGATAGGTTTCTGCAGTCCAGTGCATTTCTTCTGTAGCTAACTCATACTCCCAGCTACCCAGACTTGCAATGAGCTGACTTTCAGCAAGCATCTTGTTGGTATTACCCAATCTGTTGTCGAGATTCTTGTTAATCTTTTCAATCTCATCATTCTTTCTAAGGATCAGTTTGTTGAGCTGCTCCAGTTTTTCCCTGTCTGTTCTCGACTCATGGAGTTTTCGATAGTTTCTGAATATGTAGAAAATCAAAACTATTATTACTGCTGAAATAGCAAGAATCACCAAAATCTGAATTCGTATTGAACGTTGGTTTTCTAGTTGTTGAGCACGTAATAAGCCGTTTTCAGCTTCGTGGAGATCTCTTTGTAAAGAGTTTTTTATAGTTCTTATTCTGCTGATGAAATTCTGACTTTCCAGACTATCTTTAACTGAATGATACTGTTCTAAATTGGTGTTGGCTTCCTCATATTGCCCCTGAGATTTGAATAGTTCATATTTCTTGAAATACAAAGCATAAATCTGATCGAGTGCATTTGTGGAGGTTGCAATATCCAAGGCACTATCATAATGGTTCAAAGCCATAGCATGTTTTTTTTCAGCCAGATGATAATCGCCAAAAGTGGTGTAGGACTGAATCAGCCCTCTTTTATCATTAATCTCCTTTCGAATGTTAAATGCTGACTTTTGTAGTTCCCATGCCTTCTTTTTATTGCCATTTACATATTCGATTTCTCCCAGGCCTGCAAATGCATAGGATTTTCCTCTGTCATACTGATCTCTGATTGAGAAGTTTAGAGACATTTCATAGTAATGCATTGCAGAGTCGTAATTCTCCAAAATCATATAAACTTCGGCAAGATTAGAAGCCAGGAGAGGAGGGATCCTCGATTCAACTTTTTCTTCGGCTATTACCCATGATTTTCTAAGGTAGGATACTGCTGAGTCGTATTGCTGTTTCTTTTTGTAAGTTTCTGCAATGTTGTTGTAAAGGAATTCGTAACCTTCTTCATCATTCACATTATAAGAAAGTGCCTGGAGATAGTATTTGAGAGCATCGTCATACAATCCACTGATCCAAAACCCACTTCCTTTGTGAATAGTAGCACGGAATACGCCTTTTGTGTACCCGATAGAGTCAGACTGCCAGAGTATTGTACTTATTAGTTCAATCCCTTTTTCAGGATCCGCTTTGATGTATTCAAATGCAAGATCGTTGAGTATATCAATTCTCTCTTCTGTTACCCTCGGGTGAAGTTCAAGTTGAGTTTTGAGACTGTCAATTAACGTATTTTGAGCCTGTATTCCATAATTTGAGAATAGAATACAAACAAACCATATGTATGGTAGGTAATGCCGCATGCTTAAATTTGGTGATATCAGGATATCCTAATTCTTACAATTTAATGAAAAGCTATAAATCACAATGAATATTTCATCTGAAACCATGAAAATCCACCATGTGAAGATTTGGATTTACCTTGATTGATGAAGCCGTATTTTTCATAATATGGGATTAACTCCTCTTTACACAGAAGTAATATTCCTTTTTTGTGGTTGAACCTTGATCTCAGTTCGTCTAGGAGTGCAAAGGCGATTCCTTTCCTTCTATGATTTGGTGAAACTGCCAACCCAAACACCACCAAGTAGTGACCGTCGGGATCATGTCCAATAAGTGATTTTAACTCTTCCTCTGAGATATCCTCCACAATTACACAACCGCAATTGAGAATACCAAGGATTTCCTGGTCACTTTCAGCTACCAGGAAACCCTCAGGAAATTCGTTGATTCGTTTTTTTATATTTTCTGGAGATGCCGCTTCCGATGGAAGGAAGCATTGGTTCTCAATACTGATGATTGAGTCCAGATCTCCGATTTTGGCATTTCTAATATTCAATGAGATCATTCAATATTGCCGTATTTCTCAGCCCACAACCCATCAATTTCTTCCAATGATTTCCCTTTTGTTTCAAACAGGTACTTCTTTGCGAAAATCAATAAAAGCACCATAAAAGACATGAATATCACATATGGAAGTGTTTTATTCCACACAGGTCCATTATTTGTTTGGCTTTCAGCGATGACAGGAAATGCAAATGTTACTAGCCCATTTGTTGCCCATTGAGCAGCAACAGCAACCGACATTGCAATATTTCGGATTTTGTTCGGAAACATTTCGGATAACATAACCCAGGTAATTGGACCAAGAGACATTGCAAAAGACCCAATGAAGATAAGGATTCCAATAAGCGAGAGAATACCTACAAAATCAAAGTATAATGTAATTGACAGCAACAAGAAACCAGCAATCATACCTGCAGTTCCAATGAGTAATAATGGTTTTCTTCCAAATTTATCAACAGCCCACATCGCAACAAAGGTGAAACCGAAATTGACTGCAGCCAGCATTACTTGTTGTTTTAACACATCCTCTTGCTTGAAGCCTAGTGCTTTTTCAAAAATATCAGCACCATAGTATAATACAGCATTTATTCCCGTGAATTGTTGCATCATGGATAGTACTGTTCCGATGATAATTATTGACAGCACCGCTTTCTGGAAGTAGTTAATTTTTGTTACTGCCTGATGAGATTCGTTTTCTAGTGATTCTTTAATTTCAGTGAATTCCTTCTCCGCTTCGTCCAGGTCATGAATTTTCTTTAGAACCTCACGGGCCTCATCTTCTCTTCCTTTCATAATTAGCCATCTAGGGCTCTTTGGAATGATAAAAGCAAGGCCAAGGAATAAGAAACAAGGAATCAACTCGGACCAAAACATGTACCTCCAACCAAAGGCAACATTTTCTTCTTCGGTGTAAGTATTTTGGATTGCGTAGGTCACAAGGAAAACCACAAAGAAGCCAATTACAATGGCCAGTTGATAGAAAGAAACTAAAACTCCTCTTTTCTTCGCTGGAGCTATTTCAGCTATATAGATAGGAGCTGCCATTGAAGCTAATCCAATTCCTAACCCACCAATTACACGGTAAGCAATCAACCACGGAATTGATGAAGGTAATATACTTGGTAAGCCCGATCCCCAGGCTGATAAAGTAAATAGAATGGCAGCAATGATTAAACTTGTTTTTCTTCCAAATGAAGTAGTCATTATGCCTGAAAGCAAAGCGCCCAGAAAGCAACCTGCTAATGCACTACTTACTACTGCACCTTTCCAGACAGAATCCAATTCGAAAGATTTGCTCAAATAAAATTGTGCTCCATTAATTACTCCAGTATCATAACCAAATAGTAAACCACCAAGTGCAGCCACACTCGTGATTAGAATTAAAAATCCGTTTTTTGACATTTAAAGATTGTTTAAGTAATGCTACCCCTAGCTTTTCTTTTAATTGTGCGCTCAATATAATGAAACTGAGATTAATGCTCACGGGTAAATGATTCAAAACGGACTTAATCTTGCCACATATGTCATTGCATTCTTCTAATCATTATATGAAGTAGTTATTGGCAATATTTGTAGATTTGCTTGTCAAACATAAATCCAATATTGAAAGTATGAAGGTAGAACAGATCTATACCGGCTGCTTGGCTCAGGGAGCATATTACATCGAAAGTGCAGGTGAAGCAGCAATCATTGATCCGTTAAGAGAATCCCAATCTTATATTAACAAAGCGGAGAAAGAGGGAGCAAAAATTAAGTACATATTTGAGACTCACTTTCATGCAGATTTCGTATCAGGTCATGTTGATTTAAGCTCCAAAACTGGCGCCAAGATTGTTTACGGACCTGGAGCAAAGGCAGATTTTGACTTCCATGAAGCACAAGACGGAGAGTGGTTTGAAATTGGGGATGTTAAAATAAAAGCACTTCATACACCCGGGCATACTTTAGAAAGTACAACCTATTTATTGGTTGACGAAGAAGGAAAGGAACATGCAATTTTCAGTGGAGATACTTTGTTCATCGGAGATGTCGGAAGACCGGATCTTGCACAAAAAGGTGATATGACTCAGGATGATTTGGCTGCCATGCTTTACGATAGTTTAAGAAATCAGATCATGCCACTAGCAGATGATATTATTGTATATCCAGCTCATGGTGCAGGGTCAGCATGCGGTAAGAACATGAGTAAGGAAACTTCGGATCTATTGGGCAATCAAAAGAAAAGCAATTATGCTTTAAGAGCTGATATGACTAAAGAGGAATTTGTTAAAGAAGTTACTGACGGTTTATTACCTCCACCACAATACTTTGCACAAAACGTTGCAATGAATAAATCCGAGACTGCAGGATTGGATCAAATTCTTGAGAAAGGTAATGTCCCATTGGATATAGCCACTTTTGAAGCTTACGCCAATCATGAAGGAGCATTAGTACTTGATACCAGACCACAATCAGAGTTTATTAAAGGTCATATTCCAAATTCTATCTTTATCGGAATCAATGGGAATTTCGCACCTTGGGTTGGAGCACTGGTGACTGATCTTCAGCAGGAAATAGTTTTTATAGCGCCGGAAGGAAAAGAAGAGGAAGTTGTTACCAGATTATCAAGAGTTGGATATGACAATACTCTCGGATACCTTAAAGGAGGTTTTGAAGCCTGGAAATCTGCTGGTAAGGATGTTGCCGATATGGTTTCAATTTCTGCTGAGCAGTTTGAAGAGGAAATGAAAAATAAGGAATTGAATATCCTTGATGTTAGAAAGCCAGGAGAATTTGAGGCGGAACACATAACAGACGCTGATACATTCCCACTTGACTTCATTAATGACAACATGCATCAATTGGAACATGGAAAGGAATATCATGTTCACTGCCTGGGTGGCTATAGGTCTGTAATTGCGGCTTCAATTCTCAAGTCCAGAGGATATCATGATGTAATTGATATTGCCGGAGGATGGAACGCCATCAAGAAAACAAGTATTCCTACTACAGAATTTGTTTGTCCTTCTGAAGGATAACTACTTTGGAGGCAGGGTTGGGTAAGGAATAATAGACTCTATTAATAGCTCAACCCCGCTTTTTGTGAGTAACGTGAGAGTAATCACGATACTACTCACAATTATTGCTACTCCAAGATTATTCTTCTTCATTTCCTCAAACTCATCTATTGGAGTAAGTTTCGAATATAAAATTGCAGAGAGTAGACCTATTGCCATTGCTGCTACATAGGCTATCGCGATATAAGTGGCTCCTTGTAAAATGAATTTCAATGTTAACATAAAGGTCCCTGAAGTTTCAGGATCTAAAAGTCGAAATGAAGAGGAGAGAGGCTGAAGCACGCCACTAACCATGTAGCCTGTAGAAAAAATGATGGCGGCAGTGAATATACTATAGGCAAGATTTTCTTCCTGAATATCATAATATTTCTTTCCGACAAATTGCAGGATCTTATAGGTAAGGGAGAGTATGAATACTCCAATTGTAATGGCTGAAACTATTTCAACCAATCCTAATATTGCTATATTTAAATTCATTGTACTAATGCTACTTTCCAATAATTGATATTCTTATAACTTGGCGGCAAAAGCCCCAAACTCCACCCTCTGGCAGTTGTTTCCCAGAAATAATACCTTTTACCTTTATGTGTTAAGTAATCTCCTGAAGTTGGCAAGTTCAGCGCTAACATGGCATGTAAATAGTTTTCACTGATAACAACCATAGGATCATAACCCAGGTAAGACAACATACTGAATAACAATACTGCCCTTGTATCACAATCACCGCTTAATGTGTGAATAAATTCGTAGGGACTTAAAATTCCATATTTTGCATTGCCATAACAGGGTTTTGATTCGTTTGCGCAAGCATCTACTTTGATGTAGTTATATGGAATATCCTGGACAAATGCGACTACTAACTCAGCAGTCTCCAATTCACCCAAATTTTTGTTCAGAGCAATTTGGTTTAGGGAATCAGCAAGAAACTGCACTAGTTCATAGTCGTTTCTAACAAGTTCACCATAGAGGCTACCCCAGTATTCTTCATAAGCTCGTCCTCGAGCTGTGAAACCATTTCTTAACCTTTCTTGATTTTTTCGTTGTGATTCGAAAGAGTAGTAATCCGTACAGACGTTCTTAAACTTCGCCAGCATTTGCCATGTCCTGTAGTGATGCTGATCCAATGATGAGGAGTCGATCTCTGAGTATTCCTGGCAGTTGTTTGGTGTTGATGTTTGAAAGATTTCAACATTATCATTCAGAGATTGATTGATAAGCTGAAACATGATCCATAAGAAGATGATCGAAATGAGCAAAAATCTAAAAACTGCCTTTACTTTCTTCAAGCGATTCGAATTAAGATTAGTGTATTAAAACTATTAATTATTTATTGAATTCAAACATAAGTTCATTGTATCCGTGTGATATTGCAATTAAATAATCTTACATGAATCCAATTACTACTTTTCAATCCTGGCTGAAGGAAGAATGTGAAATATCAAATGTCAGAATTCCTACAGCTTGTTGCTTTTCGACAATAGGTCTTGATGGATTTCCTAATTCAAGGTTTGTTTCATTTAAAGATATTATAGATCAGAAGTTTGTACTTACCGGACCAGTTTCTTCAAGAAAAGGTCAGGAGTTGCAAAAGAACCCAAAGGCTGCAATTACCTTTTGGTGGCCCAATATTGAAAAGCAAGTAAGGGTACAGGGAACAGTTATTCCGCTGGGTGATGAGTTGGCGGATCAATATTTTGATGAGAGAAACCGGCCTTCTAAGATTATTTCCGTGATCAGTGATCAGGGTAGGCCTATTGATTCAATTGAGGGGTTAACTCAAACTTTGAATGATTTTGATGATAATGCCACTCTTAGTCGGCCTGAAACATGGGGCGGTTTTGTGATTGATCCAGTTCGAATTGAGTTACTGGAGTTTCAGGAAAGCCGACTTCATTATAGGAGATTATTCACTAAAACCACTGCGGATTGGAGTTTGTCAATTCTTCAACCCTAAAGTAAATGTGATTAGAAGTCATGTTGCATAATGATTGTTGTCAATTTAATTAGTGCATTAAACACATAGCTTAGTTATAACAAATAATATAAAGTTATGTCACAATTAATAGCAACAACCCAAGTTGGTGAGGTAATGACTAAGGAAGTAATTACGGCCAACGAAAACGATACATTAAATCGACTTGTTCACCTCTTCAAAAAACATCACATCAGACATATACCAATAGTTAATGAGGATGAAGTGGTTGGAATAGTTAGCAGAACTGATATTAACAGATTAACGTTTGGTGCTTTATTCAATGAAGAAAGTACAGACGATGCAATTCTTAAAATGCTTACCATTCCACAAGTGATGAGCGCAAGACCTAAAACTGTTTCTACTAAGGAATCAATCTTTGATGTGGCAGACATTTTTACTGAAAATGATTTTCACGCAATCCCAGTCGTAGAAGATCAGAAGATAGTGGGAATTGTAACTACAACAGATGTTATCAAGTACTTTAGATCGCGGGTAGAATAGACAGTTATGTGTAATTAAATATGCAAAACTGATTAAAATCATCTATAAATGAGATTGCAAACGTTTGTAATGAGAATGGTTTTAACTAAATTATAGTTACTTTTTATACTTTAACCACACTCATTATGCCAGCTCTTGCAAAAAATGTAGATTCCGACTCTGTGATTATAAAGCGGAGATTTGACGATCACCTTTACGCCATTAATCCTTATACCTATAATCATATAATAGACACCATAAGACTATATAAAGAAAGCATCTATTTGCTTCCTGATTTTGAACAAATAGATGCTATCGGTGCTGATGACGAAAATGATAGTAAGCGTTACAGGATAAAGCTAAATGAAGTAATCTTTGTCTGATTATCTCAAGTCAACTCCTAATCCAAAATTCAACGCATTATATTCCTGTAAAGTGTAATCCAGATGCACGGTGAATACTGCTAATTTTAACCTTCCACCCAAAGTGAAGTTTGCGCTGGAGTCTTCAAATTCAAGACTTAAGGGATCTACAAGCGGAGTATTGCTTGTGGCAATATCAAATTCACCAATAACATCCAGGCTGGAATTACTACTGCCGTATCCTGCGGAACCATAGGCAGTGAAAAGGCCAAACCTCCGTGAGAAATTTAACTGGTAAACGATCGAGTTTACATCAAATTCTACATTTCCACTTCCGCTCTTAATATCATTAACATTCAAGTTGAAATTGGTAAATCCTACTAAAACAGATAGCTCTACTGGAATAATTTGATTTCCTGGTATCCATTGTTTGATATCGTGCATTAACCCAAGCCCAAACATGTTTACTTCCACGTCATCAATAGAAATATTAGGTATAAACCTAAATCTTAGATCAGTATTTTTGATTAAGCCCACTCCAAATTGTGGAATTAAAATTGGAACAGCTTCGTTTATTGCCTGGCTGGCCAGATCAAAACCAACTGGAGTTTCAAACTCTTCTACTACATTGTCAGAGTTAACAACACTGATTGTAGAAGTTGGACTTTGCGGACCAAGTATTGTCGGTAAATTTCCGGTTGCAGTCAATCTGTTTAGGCTACCAGAAGCCATCAATTGAGCGTTAACATCACTAGCGGAATAAAACAGATCTGCTTCAGGTATAAATGCAATTGAAACGTTAATTGAAGCATCAAACCCCAGAAAATCGTGAGTCTTGGCAGTATTAGTCCAACCTCGGGTAAAAGCGAAATTTATTCCTCTTGGTAACGGACTGGCATAATTACTATAAAGTATGGATGCATCATCTGCACCCGCTTCTATGAAGTTTTCAAAGTCTTTTTGACTATATACCATAAATGGTAATAATAGTGTTGTGGTTAAAATGGCTAAGCGATAGTTCATTTTCCGGAAGTTTGGTGTTGTGTCGCTAAAAAAATATATGTGCAATTTAGTTTATTTTACATTTACACAAAACGGTTAAATGATTTATGAATTCTGATCAAAGCACTGATATCCTAATAATTGGGGGTGGAATAATCGGTCTTTTTTGTGCCTATTATTTGAGTGAATCGAATAACAGGATAACTATTTTGGATAAAGGTCCTGCTAATGAAGCTTCATCCCACGGGAATTGTGGTTTGATCACTCCAAGTCATGTTTTGCCATTAAACTCATGGCCTTTGGTGTTCAATGCAATTAGGTCTATGAGAAAAGGAGATGCCCCATTCCATATAAAACCACAAGTTTCAAGGAGATTTTTGAGTTGGGGAATGCAATTTTTAAGAAACTGTAATCGCAGCAGAGTACTTGATAATGCTCGATCAATTCAGGAATTACTTGTCCCATCAAGAGCTTATTATGATGAATTTTTCAACAAAGAGGAGGTCCAATGTAATTGGAGACAGAATGGAATTTACTTTCTTTTTAAAAACGAAAATGAATTTGATCATTTCACAAAAGAAAATGAACTGACTTCTCGCTTTGGTCAGAGCGCTATAAGAATTTCAAAGGATGAATTACTTGAAAAAGAACCTGCAATAAGAGAGGATGTTGCGGGAGCATGGATTTACAAAGATGATTCGTGGTTGCGGCCAAGTGAATTAATCAGTGGGCTCAAGAAAATATTGCATAACCGTGGAGTTGAGTTTGTGGATTCAGCTGAGGTGGTTGGATTTGAGAAAAATAAAAAGAGGTTGATCAGCGCCAGGACATCAAAAGGAATAGAAATTAAGTCGAATCACTTTATTTTAGCAGCAGGAGCATGGTCGCCACTTTTAGCCAGTAAGATGGGCTCGAACCTGCCAATTATTCCAGGAAAAGGCTATTCGATTACAATGGAAAACCAACAAAATTCCCCAACCCGCCCAATTATTATGATGGAAAAAATGGTAGTAGCCACTCCATGGAGTAATGGATATAGGTTAGGAAGTACCATGGAGCTGGCTGGATATGATTCAACGTTAAATTCTAATCGATTAAACGCATTAAGAACTGGAGCAAGTGAATACCTAAAGACTTCTTTTAAAGGAGACCAAGAGGAGATTTGGACGGGCTGGAGACCACTAACACCGGATTCTGTTCCAATTATTGGTCCCAGTAAAAAAATAAGTAATTTAACCTACGCAACAGGACACGGCATGCTTGGTATGAGTATGGGGCCCGCCACCGGAAAAATTGTGTCGGGTATTTTAAAACAGCAATAAACGGGTTTTACACCTGTGCAATTGATTAGATCTTTGAATCAAAAAACAATGGTTGATTTTGAGAGAATAAAGAATGCAATTACCTACATACATGAGAACTATAAGTCTCAACCATCACTTGATGAGATTGCTGATCATGTTCATTTGAGTCAGTATCATTTTCAAAGATTATTCTCTGAATGGGCGGGTATAAGCCCAAAGAAATTTTTGCAGTTTGTGAGTTTGGGTAATGCTAAAAAACTACTAATTAGTCAACGAACTCTTTTGTCTACTACTTATGAAACAGGTCTATCAGGAACATCGAGATTACACGATTTATTTTTGAATATTGAGGGAATGACTCCAGGATCTTTCAAGTCGGGCGGGGAAGGATTGGAGATTGAATATGCGATCTATCCAAGTGCTTTTGGTGAAGTTTTGATCGCATCAACAAGTGTTGGAATCTGCCATATTTCTTTCTTGGATAACGAACTTCCACTTGAAGTTTTGAAATCCCATTTCCCGGAAGCCTATTTAGTTTATCAGATCAATGAAAAGCATCAAGAAGCTTTGAAACCTATTGCAGGAGATTGGTCGGATTTATCAAAAATTAAACTCCATCTAAAAGGAACTCCATTTCAGTTGAAAGTTTGGGAAGCCTTATTGAAAATTCCATTTGGGAAAGCTGCGACATATTCCTCAATAGCAAATATTATTGATAAGCCAAAAGCCATGAGAGCAGTTGGAAGTGCGGTCGGTGCAAATCCTGTCGCCTATCTTATACCTTGTCATAGGGTAATTCAATCAACTGGAGCCATTGGACAGTATCATTGGGGTAGTGAAAGAAAAACAGCTATGCTTGGGTACGAATCACTGCTGGAAATCGAAGAAACAATTGAGTAGTACCATAGAAATACCAAAGCCACCATTATTTAGTTTTCAGGAATGTCTGAAAATGCTGGATCGTAATGAGAATGAGATGTTGCACCGAGTGCATGATGGGGTTTATTCCAAGGTCTTTCTGATTAATGGAGAACTAATCCTTACAAGAGCATTTGAAAGAGCGGAATCCATAGTAATTGATATTGAAGGAGATACAGACACCAATAAGGTTCTCAATTACTACACTGACCTTCTGGATATCAATAATGACATTTCCGAGTTTTATCATAAACTGAGCGTTCATCCTGCTTTCAATTATATGCCGGAGGCTTTTAATGGACTAAGAGTTATTGGTGTTCCAGATATGTATGAATGTATTTGCTGGTGTATTATTGGTCAACAAATCAATCTAAGTTTTGCATACCAGGTGAAGCGAAGAATGGTTGAATCTTTTGGTAGGCATTTAGAATCTGGGGATCATGTTTATTATACATTCCCAGAATATCGTGTAATGGCAGAGGCCAATAAGAATGATCTTCTTGCCATGAAGTTCTCTAACAATAAAGCGGATTACTTAATTGGAATATCCAAAGAGTTTTCTGAGGGGAAATTATCAAAAGAGCTGGTTGAACCTCTATCTCATGAAGATCGAATCAGATTTTTAACTAGCTTCAGAGGAATAGGACAATGGACGGCTAACTATGTTTTAATGAAATGTTTTCAGGACCCAAATAGCATTCCGTATGGTGATTCAGGATTGAACGCTGCTATGATTCAACATGGTTATCAAAAAGCAAGGGAGGAAATAGATAAGGTGTTTAAACCATTTGAAGGGTGGAAGAGCTATCTGTCTTTCTATCTGTGGCGATCATTAAATAAAAATTAGCAAGCACCACCTTTGTAGCGCCTGCTTTATTTTTATATTTTATGTGTTAGGGAATGAATCGTCAGCCAAAATTTCTTTGATTTGATCAATATGCCTAACCGTATGACCGGAAATAAATAGCACTAATTGATAAGTATCGACTTTCCCAAATGGAAAATCAAAATACCTATTTCTGAGATCCTGATCCGTAGTTTTTATAAAATCAATCTTTGTTTTACGAAGCTTCTTAAACTCTTCCACGGTGGCTTCAGGACTTCCAAATCTGTTGGTAGGTTCCAGCTCTGGTCTTGTTTTGACCTTGTTTTCCCTGCTGCCAATAATTCCCAAGACTTCTTCATCCGACAACTGAACTTCAGATCTGCCTTCTGGGTTTGGTTCAGCTTGCAATGACATGTCTAATGCCATAAAGAGTCCTGATTCTGTAGCTACAATGTGCTCCAGACATTCGGCGATTGACCAGGATTCTTCAGAGCTTTTGTATTTCATCTGTTCATCACTCAGGCCTTTCACTATTTTGAGCAACTCTTTTTGAGAATCTGAGTAATGATCAATGGCTTTCTTTTTTTCTTCTTTCGTCAATGGAGTTTGTGCGAATGAAGAGCTGGCGAGCAATAAAGCGAATAGATAAATGAATAATAATCTAGTATCTCTCATGTTTGTATTAGGTTTAATTTGATCCTAGGACGAGCTTCATGTCCCAAAAAGGACAGGTCATCAAAAAATATTCTTGATCGGTCTGTGCAAAACATGTGAATTGTCGGATTTCTGGAAATTTTGCTGTTTTAGAAGTAAATTTATTTACCAACCAATCCTTTCAAGGATTTATAAATCCGATAAATCGGCAATTCGGACTAAACTATTAAACTAATGCGCGCTTTCAATCATGTAATGGGATGGCTGCTATCTCTGTCAATAGTCATCAAAATGGGAATCCTGTTTGGGGTTTTACTCATTATGTCAATTCTGACTTTCGTTTTTTTCAACCTTAGCTCAACGGATGAAATGGGGAAACTGATTGATATCTCAGGAAGAAACAGGATGTTGTCCCAAAAGATATCTTTTTACGCCATGCTGGAAGCTACTGGAGACAGCTCTGCTAACAAAGTAATGAATGATTTGATTCAACTTCATGAAAGTAGTGTCGAGCTTATTAAAAATGGAGGAGTCACTTCAGACAATTTGAAATTAACTGGAGTTGGTCATCAGTTTGCAACTGAGATTTCAAAGATTGACGATTCATGGTCTCAATTTTTGATTTCGGTACATGCTGTTCGAAGAGGTAAAGCTGAAGATACAAAAGTCTTGCGAAGTAGAGCTCAAACCATGTTAGTATTGAATAATGATTTGGTTCAGGCTTTAGTGAGGTACAATAATCAAGTGAAGAGCCGACTCGACATTATCTTTATTGGAATCTGTATTAGTAATTTTTTGCTAATTCTGATTGGCATGATTATGACCAGAAAAGCGGTAATAAGTCCCGTGAAAAAGATTCAGGAATTCATTCAAAAAATAAACTCTGGTAAACTTAATCATCAATTGAGCTTTAAAAATTCTGATGAATTGGGATTAGTAATGGGAGGTCTTAATCAAATGGGTAGTAAGTTGAATGAGATCGTTTTTCAGATTAGAAAGCAGGCTGATTTTATATCTGAAGCAAGTGAGGAATTAGATAGGCAATCGGCTGTATTAAGTGATGCAGCAAGTAACCAAGCCACAAGCGCAGAAGAGGTTTCGGCATCTATGGAGGAAATGGCCAGCACAATCGAACAAAATTCGCACAATGCGTTCAAGACAAAATCCATAACAGATGATACATTGATCAGCATGCAAAACATGGCTGATGGGGGAAGAAAGACTGTTGCCGCAATGAATGACATTTCGGGGAAGATTACCATTATCAATCAAATTGCTTCTCAAACCAATCTTCTGGCATTGAATGCAGCAGTGGAGGCTGCTAGAGCTGGAGAGCATGGTAAAGGTTTTGCTGTGGTTGCTTCTGAAATCCGAAAATTAGCGGAATCAACTAAAAAGGCTGCTGACGAAATTTCATCTGTTTCTTCCAAAAATGTTGATTTGACTTCAGAAACTGAGTCCGCTTTGGATCAGACATTGAGTAAATTGAATGAAACTGCAGCATTAATCGCCGAAATCAGTAATGCAAGTCATGAACAAAAATTAGGTGCTGATCAGGTGAATGTTGCGGTTCAATCTCTTACAGATCTTACCCAGGAATCAGCAAATTCAGCAGAAAACTTTTCGATTTCTTCCAAACAATTGTCTCAAATGTCCAAGGAAATGAATGCCATGATTCAGGTATTTCAGACAAGTGAATAGCAATACTTGTTGATAATGAAAATAAACACGTGTTTTCTATTTTCATTCTGAGATACGAATTAATAAATTTGCCCCTTCATTTTTGAGAATTGCATAAATGTCAGAAGAAGAAAAATCGCTCAATTTTTTAGAGCAAATTGTAGAAGAGGATATCTCTGGTGGATTAGGAGCTGATAAACTAAGATTCAGGTTTCCTCCAGAACCAAATGGCTATTTACATATTGGTCATACAAAGGCCATTGGAATCAGCTTTGGTTTGGGCGAAAAGTATAATGCCCCGGTAAACTTAAGGTTTGACGACACTAACCCTACCAAGGAAGAACAAGAGTACGTAGATGCCATCAAAGAAGATGTTGCATGGCTTGGTTATAAGTGGGATAAGGAATGTTACTCATCTGACTATTTTCAACAATTGTATGATTGGGCGGTTCACCTGATTAAACAAGATAAGGCGTATGTGGATTCACAGTCTTCTGAAGTAATGGCTGAACAAAAAGGAACGCCAACAACTCCAGGAACTAATAGTCCTTTCAGAGATAGGTCGGTAGAAGAGAATCTTGACTTGTTTGAGAGAATGAAAAAAGGTGAGTTTGAAGAAGGATCCCATGTATTGAGAGCCAAGATCGACATGACTCATACCAATATGCTTATGAGAGATCCTCTAATGTATAGAATTATGAAGAAAAGTCATCACAGAACTGGTGATGATTGGTGCATCTACCCAATGTACGATTGGACTCATGGTGAAAGCGATTACATTGAGCAAGTTTCTCATTCATTATGTTCATTGGAGTTTAAACCTCACAGAGAGCTGTATGAATGGTTTCTAGAACAGGTAACTGAGGCGGATAAACTGGTTCCAAAGCAGAGGGAATTCGCAAGGCTTAACCTGAACTACACTGTAATGAGTAAAAGAAAGCTACTCAAGCTAGTGGAGGACGGTGTAGTTTCTGGTTGGGATGATCCTAGAATGCCAACAGTTTCTGCATTGCGAAGAAGAGGCTACACTCCAGCAGCTATCCGAACTTTTATCGATAAAGTGGGAGTTGCGAAAAGGGATAATATTATTGACTTGTCCTTGCTAGAGTTTTGTGTTAGGGAAGATCTTAACAAAATAGCTCCAAGGGTAATGACTGTTCTTAATCCAGTGAAATTGGTAATCACCAATTATCCAGAAGGAGAGGAGGAATGGCTTACAGCAGAAAATAACCCCGAAGATGAAGCTGCAGGCAACCGTAAGGTTCCGTTTTCAAGAGAATTATATATCGAACAAGAAGATTTCAAAGAAGAAGCCAACAGGAAATTCTTCAGACTGACTCTGGGAAAAGAGGTAAGGCTTAAAAATGCTTATATCATTAAGGGTGAAAGTGTTGTGAAAGACGATCAGGGAAATATCACTGAGATTCATTGTACTTATGATCCAAAGAGTAAGAGTGGAAGCGGAACTGAAGAGAGTCTGAGAAAAGTTAAAGGGACACTTCATTGGGTTTCAATCAAACATGCAGTTCCGGTTGAGGTACGACAATATGATCGTCTATTTATGGATGAAGCTCCTGATGGTCACAAGGACAAAGATTTCATGGAATTCCTAAATCCAGATTCTTTACAAGTTGTAACAGGATATGCTGAGCCAAGTTTGAAAACTGGCAAGCCAGGAGAAAGATTCCAGTTCCAAAGATTAGGATACTTCTGTGTAGATAAAGACAGTACTTCGGATCAAATTGTATTCAACAAAACTGTTGGATTAAGAGATAATTGGGCTAAAAAGGGCAATTAACCATAAGGCAACTTTTAAGTTCAATAAAAACGGTCAGGCTCCAACCTGACCGTTTTTTATTTCACCCCCCTGGTAGGTCCCCCGACCTACCAGGGGTTATTATATCGTTAAGAATTGGAGCAACTTATACTCCCAACTTAATTCTAGGAATACTATAAGAATATATCACTTCTCCATCCGAATTTACAAACTGGCATAACAACTTGTCTTTCGAAACAGACATAGTCATAAACCCAGGAACTGATTCTGCAAAAAGGGTAGTCTCCAATTTTCCAGTAGGTCTTACTTCAGATCCGGCACCAGAAACAAAATGGTGAATACTACCTTCTGGTTTTACATGTTGCAAATCGTGCTCATGACCAGCTAAATAGGCGACTACATTGTGCTTTTTAAGCCTTTCTTCAAGGTGAAGTCTTACATAGTTTTTGTCGTCTACTCTTTTTCCGCCAGTGTACATTGGATGGTGTCCAACTACAATTTTATAATCAGTTTCAATACTAAGAACCTCATCCATCCATGCTAATTGCTTAGTGGTGTCTTGCGTTGATATTTTATCACGATACTTGTCTTCTTCGTAATATTCATCGTTCAGCGGACTAGTATCAAGGAATACGATTCTTGCTGTTGCTCCATCATCCGATTCAATGTCTTTATAGAAATAGCGATCCGGCATATTCCATCTCTGACTGATATTGGTGTAATCAATCTGAGCTTGAGCGTTTCCTCTATAATCGTGATTACCAAGCGCCACGTACCATGGGCAGAAGAGCGTAAACCCTGAATAAATATTTTCGAATGATGAGATAAAGTAAGGGTCAGAAGTACTTGCAACACCATTTGGATAGAAGTTATCTCCAGTACTGATTACAATTTCAGGTTCCATTGTATAACCAGTTTTATTCATTTGATCGGCAACTTCCTGTTGATTGTCGTGACCATTTCGGCCCCAATCACCAATTACATACATGTGGTATGCATCCTCAATTACTTCTAATTGTGATTTTTGATCTTTCGCCTGCTCAGAACTTCCGTTGCTTGGAGTGCACCCATAAAACAGACTTAATATTGAAATTATAGCTAAAAAGTGTCTCATAGAATAAAATTGAGGCAGCCCATGAAATAGAACTCATGGGTTGCCTTTTGATATTTTTAATTATTTAAACATGTCGAATTTAACACCAACATTGAATCTGGTGCTGTAATATTCTGCTTGCATTGTTCTTTCCTGAACTCCCTGGTAGTATCTAAGTGCCTGGTTAGTCAGGTTATTGGCTTCTGCAAAAACTCTCCAGTTTGCTGTGAATGCATAAGATGCGTTTACATCTAAGAAAAGTTGCTCATCGTAGTATCTGTCGGTGAAAGCTTCTCCACCAACTTCATCAATATAATCTCCTGAATAATTCAATGAACCTCTAATGATGAATCTCTTTGTCTCGTATGAAAGAGAAGCATTGAAAAGATTCTTAGCAGTACCTGGTAATCCTATTTCTTCTCTTAAGTCACCATCCTCAGTTGCAACACCAGTAGCTTTAGAATCAGTGTATGTATAGTTTAGATAGATACCTATTCCTTTTAATGCTCCAGGTAGGAAATCCAGTTGTCTTTGGATAGATACTTCCATTCCATTGATTGTTCCATCTCCACCATTTTGAGGTTGGAATACATCAAATCCAGCAGCATTTTGAGAAGCTGCCACATAAATGAAATCATCAACATTCTTATTGAAGTATCCGATAGAAACTAGACCAATGGTCTTAAAGTAGTTTTCTACTGAAAGATCAAGGTTCATCGCAGTAGTTGGGTTCAACTCTGGATTACCAAGAAATAATTCTTCATCTTCAACTCTGTTATCCTGGTATGGAACTAGATCAAAGTAGTTAGGTCTTGCCAATGAGTTTGTCCATGCGGCTCTAACAATTAAGTTAGGATTCACATCATATTTAAGGTGTAGACCTGGTAGAACATTGGTATAACTATCAGTCAATGTAACTTCTTCAATGAAATCTTCTTCATTTTCAACTACGTTACCAGAATATTCTAAATCCGTATATTCAACTCTTAGTCCAGCAGTTGCTGAAAGTTTGGAAGTCAAATCATATTGGATCATTCCATACCCAGCAATGATAGATTCGTTTGCATTGTAGTTTACTGCAAGGTATTCATCAGGTTTGTCCTCAGCTTCGAAGATTGTGCTATTGTTAAGGTCTAAATCACCTAACCATACTTCTGAAGCATATTCACCAGCCATGTATTGGCTTCCTGGTAAGAAGTCGCCATCCGTTTTATTGGTTCTTGTTACTAAGTCAAGAGATTCAATTTCATCGCCAATAGGAGAGAACTCAATAAAGCTATTGTCTCTTGATTTTTCTTTTCCTCTGTATCTTCCACCAAACTTCACAAACCCTTTTTGAGAAACTGGAAGTTTAAGGTCAATTCTTCCTGCTAATTCAGTTTCATCAGTGAATTGAGTTTCTTCAGTGATTTCATTCAATTCAAATAATGATAAATCCTGGATTGAAGCATCGTTTCCTGCAAGAGAAGTGCCATCACTTGGAGCAGGAGTGAAGTTAGGGAATTCGGGGTCTGAAATATCCTGGAAGAAAAGCATTCCTTGTTGTTCATCTTCACCATCAACCTCAATTTCAGGCTCAGCTACATACTCCGCATATCTCTCATTCAGACGCTCTTCAGAAGCCTTTGACCATGCTCCTGACCATGTCAGCTCAGCCTTACCAAGAAGGTGCTCACCACCTAGAGAAAAGCTTTGAACTCTTTGATCTTCCAATCTTCTGTAATCAACTCTATCATTTCCTATTCCACCTTTGGTTTGTCTTTCCAACACACCTACAAATGAAACTCCTGAAGCATCTGGTTCTGAAATGTCTCCATAAACAGTTCTGTATCTGTTTTCCCAATCATCTCTCCAGTTGTACATGCTACTGAAGAATAATTTGTTTGTTGGATTAATTTCGTAATCAAGATTCAAAGAGATACTTCTTCTGATTCTTTGTACTTCATATGTTCTGATCTGGAACTCTTCCACATAAGCTGGAACATTATCTCCTTCAGCCCATTCTGCTTCAATGTTATCAGATCCGAGTTGGTGATCGTTGTATGACATACTAAGAACAGCTCCCAATTTGTTATTTAGGAACTTATCTCCGTAAATAAGACCTCCTGTCCATATTGGTTTTTCAGAAAGAGCATTGTAACCGCTAGCGAATGTTGCTGAAATTCTTTGCCCTTCCGGAGCAGATCTTGTAGTAAGGTTTACAGCACCACCAATAGCATCAGCGTCCATATCAGGAGTAATAGCTTTACTTACTTCAATGGTTTGAATCATATCAGCAGGAATAAGGTCCATTTGAATGTTTCTGTTATCACCTTCTGCAGAAGGAATTCTGTTTCCGTTTATCATCACTGTATTTAGCTGAGGAGCAAGACCTCTGATAATGATGTTTCTTGCCTCTCCCTGATCTCCCTGCATGGTGATACCAGGAATCCTTTTCACAGCGTCACCAATATTAGCATCAGGAAATCTACCGATTTGATCTGCTGCTACTACGTTAGTGATATTTTGGTTGGTTCTTTGTCTATTGATTGCTTTGGCTTGTCCCTTAAGCCTGTCTCCAAGTACCAATACTTCGTTCCCAATCAATACTCCTGGTTCCATTCTTGCAGATTCTACATTTGTAAGACCATTCACTTCAATTTCTTGTGTGATTGGCTTGTAACCAATGAAGTTGATAATTAATACTTGTTGACCTTGAGGGACATTAATAAGGTAATATTTACCTTCAAGGTCGGTAGTTGCACCGCGTTTGTCTATACCTTCAACTTGCACCGTAGCACCGATTAAAGGAAGACCATTCTCATCAAGCACTTTCCCTTGTACAACTTCTTGCCCGTAACTGATAGAAGCAACAAGGAGGATAGTTAAAAAAGTGTAAAAGATTTTCATAAAATAAAGGTTAAGATTTTGTCTGGCAATACACGGAATTTGAAATCTTAACTGGAAGCCAGTGGCATGAACAAAAAGGCAACAAAACGTTATTAATCTGTAAACAATAGGGTAGGAGTTAATAGCATTTGGTTGATGTTAGGTGATTGTTAGGAAAGGACTAATTGTATCAAAATTGCCTCTTTTAATGTTATGAGCTGGTTTTTAAACAGAGATTAATTGATTTCCCAAATTTTAAGAATTGTACTTTTTAGACTTCAACTAAGTTAAAACTGATTAACGATTTGATAAAGTATGTAATAAACGGTTAATGATTTTTTAAAATGGAATGCTAACATAAAATGTACTTCCATTATCCTCATTGCTCTCTAACCAAACTTTTCCTCCCAGTTCAGAGACGTACTTTTTTACAATAGAAAGTCCCAGTCCGGTTGATTCTTCACCCGCGGTAGGTTTTGCACTTAACTTTTGAAAACTTTGGAAAAGTAGTTCTTTATCCTTCTCCGAAAAACCAGGTCCATTATCATGTACTCCAAAATGGATTTCTTTTTGAAAGCACTTAGTATCTACATGTACTGAAGAGTTTTTAGGAGAGAATTTGATCGCGTTGGAGATCAGGTTTTCCAAGATTAGATGCAACAGCAATCTGTCTGATTCCAATGTGGTAGGTTTTTGGCAGGGCTTGAAGCCAAGAGCAATGTTCTTTTCAGATGCCAAAGTAGAAAAACTGCTTTCAAGATCTTCAAATAACTTTAAAACATCTATTGGTTCTTTTAGTATTAGATGACTTTTGTTATCTGGAGAATCTACATTGAGAATCTTTGTGATCATTTTATTGATTCTCTTTGCTCCGTCCTCTATTTGTTTTAATAGCGCCTTATCTTCTTCATTCATAGAATCGCTATAGGATTGCAATAAGTCAGCAGGTGAAATTATTTGACTCAACGGCGATCTCAAATCATGTGCTAAGATCTGAACCAAATTATTCTTTTCCTCATTAATTGCGATCAGCTGTTTGTTCCTACTAATCAACTGTTCATTGATCTGGCTAATATCCTTTTCATGTGCCTCTATTTTTTCTTTTTGACTGATGATAAGTTTGGTGGTTTTTTGATTTTTAAAGTACAGCAAAGCGATTACTACCATCAAAAAGCTACTGGATACAATTCCAATTATCAGCGCCTTCTTGGATTCTTGTTCCTGTTCTAATTTGAGATTAGCGTTTTGAATTAATGCTAACTGAAGTTCTTTCTCTTTGGTAAGGATAGAGGTGCTTATCTGCTCATCATTATATATTTCATCAATGAACAAATAAAGCTCAGGGCTCATATACTTCGAAATGATATCTGAAATCTGCTTCTGATAGTTTCTGTCCAATAGGAATAAATCCAATGGTTGTTTCCAATCAGAGTGTTGAGCCATTAAAAAACCATATCCTGTTCCTTTACTGGTGAAGAAATTTTGCCTTGTCAGTTCGCCACCGTCTCTTACTAACATGAGATAAATTGGTAAGTCTATAAAAGCGAAGTGGTTCGGGTGTGTTTGAACATACTGGAGGATGTTTTCGTCACTGTCAATATAGGTAGTTGGAAAATCAATATTGAGTTGCACTTTCAGGTTTTCTAATAGCTCCTGATAAACTGTACCTCTGATCGTAACAGCCGTCATGTTTGTCATCATATCGTCTATTTCCTCATAGGTATGAACTATTGGAGTTCCTTTGCTGGATACTAAAACTGTGATGTCATGGAGATATGGAGCACTGAACTTGCTGAATTTCTTTCTCTCGTCAGTTATAGAAAAAGCAGACACAGCAATGAGATTTGGTCTGGTTTCGGTTCTGATATCTCGCAGCATTCCTGAAAAACTTGGACGTTCCTCCCAGATGGTTTCAAGTTCAATCTGATATCGAGTATTTACAAACTCCTTAAACAATTCAATTAGCTCATATTCGATCCCTACTAATTCACCGTCGGGGTTCCTGAAGATGAATGGCTCGGATTCAATCCATTGAATTCTGAGAGACGCTTGCTTTGTCTCCATAGCCTCCTGCCAGGTATTACTCCAGGAGCTATGGCATAGGATTGTTAAAAGGACAGTAGAAAGTACCCGAACCAGCATGTATTAAATATCTATATAATAGATGGAATATACAATGAAACTTACTCAGCGCTGGATTGTTTTTGTTAAACAGGGTATACAGTTGATCTTTTCACCTCATTCAGTACGAACGTGCTTCTGATTTGATCCACATTGGGAAGGGCCGCTAATTTGCCAGATGAAAACTGATGATAGGCATCAAGATCTTTAACGACTACCTTTAATAGGAAATCATTAGCTCCACCCATGAGGTAGCACTCAATCACTTCAGGTAACTTACTTACAGCTTTACTAAACGTCTCAATTTCCTCCAGTTTCTGACTATCCAGGGAGACTGAACAGAAAACGACCATGTTGGTCTGAACCATGGATTTATCAATGACAGCCACATAATTCCTAATCAAACCCTCTCTTTCATATCTTTTGATTCTTTCGTAGACCGGAGTTTTAGTCATATTAAGTTTTGCCGCAATTTCTTTTACATTGAATTTTGCATCCTCTTGTAATAGAGCAAGTAATTTATGGTCCGTTTTGTCAAGTTTGATCATAGGAATTTTTCCGGTTTTAAATTGGATTTAGCTTTTGTTTTGTAATATATTCCTTTAAATATTATAAATGCGGGAATAATTATTGAATATGCATAGTATTTCAAAACTAGTTCCTTAAAAGATTAATTTTGTTGTGACAAATAACCCATAGGAACATGAAAGAACTACAACCAGAAAGCTTAATGATGACTCACGGTTACAAACCTGAATTGTCAGAAGGAGCTGTAAAGCCGCCTATTTTTCAAACATCAACATTTGTTTTCAAGACAGCCGAAGAAGGAAAAGCATTTTTTGAAATAGCATATGGTCTTAGAGAGCAGTCTGAGGGGGAAGAACTCGGACTGATTTATAGTAGAATCAATAACCCAAATTTGGAGATTCTGGAAAATCGCCTTTGTCTTTGGGATAAAGCTGATGATTGTGCAGTTTTCGAAAGTGGTATGTCTGCAATTAGCACTGTGCTATTGGAATTTGTAAAACCAGGTGATTTGTTACTTTTTAGCTCTCCAACTTACGGAGGAACAGATCACTTCATACATCATTTCTTGAAAGAGATCGGAGTTGATAGTGTAGGTTTTACAGCGGATATGACAATGGAGGAAATCATTGAACTTGTTGAAGCTACAGGAAAAGCGGATAAACTTTCAATGGTTTATTTGGAAACACCAGCAAATCCAACGGGAGACCTTATAGACATTGAAGCATGCAGAAAAGTAGCTGATCACTTCGCTACTGACAAAAGAATTCCGGTTGCTGTAGATAACACGTACATGGGACCATTGTGGTCACATCCTTTGGAGCATGGAGCAGATTTAGTTCTATATTCTGCTACAAAATACATTGGTGGACATAGTGATTTGATAGCTGGTGCAGTTCTTGGGAATAAGGAGATGATGACCAGAGTACGTGTTTTGAGAACTTTTCTTGGAAATATGGCAAGTCCTCATACATGTTGGTTACTTCTAAGAAGCCTTGAAACACTTAAGGTAAGAATGGAGCAACAAATGAGAAATGCAGAGCAGCTTGCTTTGTTTCTTGAAAATCACCCTGCCGTTACTAAAGTTTATTATCCTGGAAACCTGGAACCAGGAACAAGAGAACATGATATCTATAAAAGACAATATAAATCAGCCGGAGCGATGTTGTCTTTTGATATAGTTGGGGGAGAGGAAGAAGCATTTCAATTTTTAAATGGCTTAAAGCTAATTAAGTTGGCAGTTAGTCTGGGAAGTACAGAAAGCTTGGTTCAACATCCTGATACAATGACACATGCGGGAGTATCACCGGAGGAAAAACTGAAACTTGGAATCACAAGTAGTTTGATCAGACTTTCTGTTGGAGTGGAGAACTACCAGGATTTGATGTGGGACATTGAGCAAGCACTAAAAAAGGTTTCTGTTTTTAGTATGAACTAATATTTGTTCCATTTCATTTTAGCTTATATCTTGCTTGAACACATTGAGCAAGATATAAGCCTGAAAATGAGAAAATCAATTTTACTTCTATTAGCTGTTGGAGCGTTTGCCTGCAGCACACCCACTACCGAGTCTACTACAGATACATCAACACCATCAACTCCTGATCCCACACCTGTTAAGACATTTGACGCCATCAGCATAACCCTGGAGCAAGCTGAGAACCTGGCCACATTACCACTAAGCTGCGTCCAAACAGAATATCCAAACAAACTTGGACAAACAATAGGTAGTGCTAAAGACCTTGGTGAACCAAGTGAGCTGCACCCTGCATTTTATGGCTGTTTTGACTGGCATTCTGCCGTTCATGGTCATTGGTCTATGGTCAAGCTCTTAAAGTTGTTTCCTGATATGAAGCAGGCTGAGGAGATGAAAGAGAAATTGACTCAGAATCTTTCTAAGGCAAATATCAGAGCTGAAATAGAATACTTCAATGGTGAATTTAACAAGACCTATGAAAGAACTTACGGTTGGGCATGGTTGCTGAAATTATATGAAGAGCTACACACCTGGGAGGATCCTTTTGCTCGTGAGCTGGAATTCAATTTGAAACCATTGGCTGATCTTATTGCTTCAAAATACATTGACTATTTACCAAAGCTTAGGTATCCAATAAGAGTCGGGGAGCATACAAACAGCGCCTTCGGGATGTCGTTTGCGTGGGATTACGCCGAGGAGATGCAAGCTGAATATTTGAAGAATGCCATTGCTGCCAAAGCGAAAGAGTTTTTTACGGATGATCAAAATTGCCCATTCGACTGGGAACCTAGTGGCTATGATTTTCTTTCTCCATGTTTTGAGGAAATTGATATTATGAGAAAGGTCCTGACCAAAGAAGAATTTGACCAATGGATTTCTAAGTTTTCACCTCAACTGAAAAGAGGAGATTATAATATCGCTGTTGGAGAAGTTTCTGATAGAACCGATGGAAAAATGGTTCATTTAGATGGTTTGAATTTCAGTAGGGCCTGGGTGATGTATGGTTTGGCTAATCAGTATCCTGAATATAGTCATTTAGTTGGACTGGCCAATAAGCATGTGGAATACTCATTACCAAATCTTGTAGGAGATAGTTATGAGGGTGGCCACTGGCTTGGTTCTTTTGCTATTTATGCTCTTTATCAAAATACTAAACCAGTTGAAAATGAGTAATGATCCATTTAAAGGCTCGGAGATTACCACAATCATTGTGGTATCAGATATTGAAAAAGCTAAGAAGTTTTATTTTGACATATTGGGAGCAGAGTTGTTTAGAGAGTACGGTGGAACTTCAATAGTGTTAAAGTTTTTGGGGCATTGGATGCTCTTGGTGACAAAAGGGGAACCAACTGCCGATAAGCCTGATATTTACTTTGTCCCTTCTTCAAATCCAGGTCAAGTCAGTCATTCATTCACTATCAGAGTTGAAGACTGCCAAAAATCATACGAAATACTAAAAGAAAGAGGAGCTGAATTCATCACACCACCGTACGATTGGGGAGCGGAGGTAAGGTGTTTCTTTAAGGATCCAGACGGAAATCTGTTTGAAATAAGTGAAGCTAGATAAATGATTTTACAGTTAGATCATTTCATGGTTTAATCAAATACAAGCTCATTTTACATTAGTTAAAAATATCAATACTACAAAGTTGTAAAAACCTTATTTATTTTATATCGTTGCAATACTACATAATAGTATTGCTATGAAAAAGTATCAATTAGGTGAATTCGAAGAGGTCGTTTTATTGACTGTAGTAATCCTTCATGGAAATGCATATGGGGTTACCATAAAGGATGATATTGAGGGTAGGTTGAAAAGGGAAGTCAGTGTTGGGGCTTTACAAACCACTCTAAGAAGACTCGAGAAAAAGGGATTCCTGGATTCACAACATGGGGATTCAAATGACGCCAGGGGAGGGCGACCTAAATTATACTTCACCATAACAGCTCAAGGCAAGGAAGCCATTTCCTACATGAGGCAAACAAGAAACCAGCTTTGGGATGCTTTACCTGATTTGTCGACCATATAATTCAGTCAGGAAATATGAATGAATATAAATCTCCACCGAAATTTCCTTTGCTCTTACTCAAATGGTTCTGCAATCCTGCATTCCACAGAGATATTGAAGGCGATCTGCTGGAGATGTACAAAAGAAGATTACAACAACACGGCTACAAACATGCCAGATGGAAATTACTGAAAGATGTAATCCTACTCTTCAGACCTGGTATCATTCGTAGCTTCATTAATACTCAAAAACTCAATTTATTAGGTATGTTCAAACACAACTTCATTGTAGCGATGAGAAATTTCTTACGCTATAAAACTTCGTTTTTAATTAATCTCATTGGATTGTCAACAGGTATTATGTCGGCAATATTTATTTATCTATGGGTAAGTGATGAGATAAAAACTGATCGGTTTCATGAGAACAGTGATTACTTATATCGTGTTCAGGCAAATTTTGACAATAACGGAACAATCAATACCTGGGATGGTATGCCTTCACCTTTGCCTGCTGCGTTAAAAGAAGAAATTCCTGGAATTAAATATGCAATTGGAGCCACAGATCCTTCATGGCAAATGAAATTTGATTTGTCTGTCGAAGATTCGTATATAAGCGGGACTGGAAAGTTTGTAGGGAAGGATTACTTCAAGGCATTTTCTTACCCCCTAACCGAGGGTACAAGTGAATCAGCGCTGAAGGAACTCAACGCAATTGTGATATCGGAAGATATTGCATTGAAAATATTTGGTAAGAAAAGTGGAATTGTTGGGAAGACAATTAGTTGGAAGTTCGGTCAATTGGAAAGTCCGGCTATTATATCTGCCGTTTTTAAATCAGTTCCGCATAACTCAACAGACCAGTTCGATTTCGTACTTCCATTTGAATTATATCAAAAGGTATTCGGTGAAAGCTGGGCCAATCCAAATTCGGTGGCTTATTTGATGTTGGAAGATCATGCTGATTATAACGAAATCAATCAGCAAATTGCGGGAATGATCAAAAAAAATGATCCTAATTCCAATGTAACACTATTTCTTCAACCTTATGCCGATGCATATCTGCACGGAAAATTTGAAAACGGCAAAGTTGCAGGAGGCAGGATAGAACTTGTGCGATTATTTATATTAATAGCAGGATTCATATTACTAATTGCCTGCATCAATTTTATGAATCTGGCTACTGCTAGAGCTTCCAGAAGAATGAAGGAAGTGGGAGTTAAGAAAGTGGTTGGGGCGTCCAGGAGATCATTGGTTTTTCAGTTCTTGAGTGAATCTTTATTGATGATTCTGTTTTCGGTCTTGGTAGCTTTAGTTGGCGTTTATTTGCTGCTGCCATTTTTCAATAGTTTAATAGGGAAAGAAATACAATTCCAAATCGATTTAAGATTCGTATTAAGTGCCTTAGGTTTCGTAATTGGTCTGGGATTAATGGCGGGGAGTTATCCGGCTTTTTATCTTTCAGGTTTCAGACCTATTTCAGTTTTGAAGAATAAATTGGTTGGTACCATAAGTGAGTTCTGGATAAGAAAAGGTTTGGTTGCCTTTCAATTTACTTTGTCTATCATACTGATTATTAGCGTATTGTTTGTCTATCAACAGGTTAAGTATATCCAAAATAAACCATTGGGCTATGATAAGGAGAACCTGATCTTATTCGAAAGGCAAGGAAATGCCAATGAAGATTTGACAAGTTTCATTAATGAACTCAAGCAAGTTCCTGGTGTGATGAATGCTTCAGCTATTACGAATGACATTCTAAATCCTCCAGGAGTAAGAGGTTTCACATGGCCGGGTTCTGATGATCAATCGATTGACATTAAGCGTTTCCTTGTAGATTATGATTTTATTGAAACAATGGGGTTGGAATTAGTGAAAGGTAGAAGTTTCTCCAGAGGTTTCTCAGAAGCCAATTCGCAGATTGTTTTAAATCAAAGGGCTGTAGAAATGATGGGGCTTGATGATCCTATTGGGCAAACCGTTAGAGTTTCCGGAAATGAATCCAAAGTAGTTGGTGTGATTAAGGATTTTCATCACCAGTCACTACATGAAGAGGTAGGACCCATGTTCTTTGACCTTCAGCGAGACTTTCTATCAACAATTGTAGTGCGGATAGATGAAAAGTCAAGAATTCAAACTCTTTCAAGATTAGAGGATTTCTATCAGGAATATAACCATGGTTATTCTTTTGATTACACCTTCCTGACTCAACGACACAGTAAGCTTTACGAATCTGAATTTAGAATTTCAGTTATTGCAAGGTATTTTGCTGGGATAGGTATTTTGATTTCAGTTCTAGGGTTGTTTGGATTAATGGCCTTCACTGTGGAAAGAAGGACTAAGGAAATCGGTATTAGAAAGATATTGGGAGCTAATGTTGGAAGCATGGTAGCACTTTTATCCAGAGAAGTAACCTGGATTGTGGTTTGTGCGATTGTCATAGCTGTTCCAATAAGCTTCTTCTTTATTAAAAATTGGCTTTCTGAGTTTGCGTATGCTATTGAGATAAGTTGGTTAGTATTTGTACTAGCGGGAGTTGGAAGTCTACTTTTAGCCTGGTTGACTATTGGATTGCAGATATTTAAGACTGTTAGAATTAATCCTTCAAAGTGTCTTAGAAACGAATGATATCAGATATCATCCATCCATGATTTGAACTCATTTAACCGGTACCTGCTTACTGAGACGTTATCAGGGGTTTTTGGATTTAACGTTATGAAGTAGGTGCCGTAATCATTTTCAACGGATGTTATACTTTCAATATTAACAATATACTGACGATTGATCCTGAAGAACTCATTATCTGGTAGGAGTGATTCCAATTGATCGAGATTATAGTCTAATTGAAATTTTTGTCCCTTTTTAGAAATGACATAAACAATCTTATCGGAGGTAAATACGTAAGCCATATCAGCTCTGTTGACATGGAACAATTTCTTTCCCGCCTTAACAAGAAATCTTTGCTTATACTGCTTTGATTGAATTTTGCTCTTGAGTTCTTCAATAAAGGAAACATCAATTGTGCCATACGCAACCTTTAAGTTTCTAAATTTAGTTATGCTCTTTGCCAAAGCTTCTTTTTCTATTGGTTTAAGCAAATAATCAACACTGTTGACTTTGAATGCATCAATAGCATATTGATCAAAGGCGGTACAAAATATTACAGGAAACTGCACCTCAATTTTCTCAAAGATTTCGAAACTCAGTCCGTCTTTGAGTTGAATGTCGAAGAAAGCCAGATCTACGGTGTTTGACTTTAACCAATCTACTGTTTGAGTAACAGATTGAGTTACGCAAGCAATTTCCACATCTTCAACTATTTCATGGATTAAATTAGTTAATCCTCTGGCAGCTGCTACCTCATCTTCTACAATTAATACCCTCATGCATTCTGAATTTCTATTAGTGGAACCAATACCTCAAACTTCTCACTATTGTTAATGATTTTAACCGGATTTTCAGAAAGAAGAGCATATCTCTGAGATAAGTTTTGCAATCCAGTTTTGGTACTATCTATAGATTGCGATTTTGAAATTATCGAGTTGCTAAAACTGAGGTACTTATCTCGAATATCGAGATGAATATGAATAGGAGATTCGTTTGAAACCTGATTATGTTTCAGGACATTCTCCATCAACATTTGTAAGGTTAATGGTGCTAGATACACGTTGCTATTGTAATTCGTTGGTAATTTCATCTGAAAACTACTGCCAAATCTGTGTTTCATCAATGAAGCATAACTTTTAAGAGCGTCGAGTTCCATCTTAATTGTAACAACCTCCTGGTTTTTTACTTCAAGTATGTATCTGTAAACTTTAGACATTTGACTTAAAAACTCTGATGCTGCTCGTTTACTTTCATTGATTAATACCCCAAGAGTATTTAAACAATTAAACAAGAAATGTGGATTGACCTGGTTTTGGAGAACCTCATATTTGGTTTTAAGATTTTCAGCAGCGAGCTTCTCTTTCTCTGCAGATTCTTTTTCCCATCTACCATAAAAAAATAGGCTTTCAGATATTCCATTTACAAGTAAAGGAATAATTAAACCGAGAAGCGCATAATCAAAAATATACTCAATTGAAATTGGCATATTCATAATGTAATCCCAGAATACTTTTGAAAAAACAATTGCAATAATCACTGCATATATTGTTGATACCACATATTGAATGCTAAATCGCAACCGATTGTCTGCGTCTTTACTGAATTTAGATCTAAGGAAGCTGACAAGTAAATCATGACCAAATATTACAGATGAAGCTAATAGTACACCAAAGAGTATCTCTACAGGTAATGTCCAATTTAATATATCCTCCAATGTTATTAAATCAAGTATCAAATACTTGATTTTGTAGTAAGCAGGCATACCCAATCCTACAATGACAATCACTATTAAATTCAGCAGTTTTCTTGATATCATAAGCATTAAAGTAGGGGTAGGCGAGCTACCCCTTAATTTAGTTGAACAATGTCTAATCCATATTGACGAATGCAGCTTTCCCTTCAATCCAAATAAGATCCCGAATTGACGCATTGTACATTTCTTCAATATTTGAATGGTCCTTGTCAGATTCCATTGCTGATCGATTATTTTCGTTTGACAAGTATTTAATTGTTACCTGATCGGGCATTTCAATGTTGCCGAAAACCTCATCGGGTTTAAGTATTCTTTCGTTTCTTAATTCATATTTATCATAATACCCTTTTGATGCTTTTTCATATTGCCTAAACCCTTTTCCATTATCGTTGTAGTAAGCGAACTCTATCATGTAAAGTCTTTGAGCCACCTCACCTGGAGTTAAATCTCCTCCAAGTACTTCTCCACTGATTCCGGCCATTTCTATAGATTCATCTCTTAAGTGAACGATTTTTTTAAACTCAGGATCATTACTGAAACTTTTGTACGATTCTTTGCTATCGTAATAGACTATGTTCACCATGTGTGGCGGCTCCATGTTTTTGCCGGTTTTGCCCCCGTAGAAACTCGAAACAGGTGTAATAATTCTTTCACCAGCGCCACCATACTTTGATACAATCGGCCCCATCAACTGACCGTACTTCTGAAACTTTTCTGGATCCTTTACCCAGATAAATACCACTTGGTAATACTTTTTGCTTTTCAACTTCTTGGAGTTTTCTTCCTTGTCACCATCACTATTGGCAACTGCTCCACTAAGTGTCATAACTGTGGTCATTAGAATGAATAATGTTTTTTTAATGATTTTCATAACCTTCTATGTTATTGTGATTTAACTTTGCCAAAAGTATTTGGGGTACTTTAGAAATTTCGGACAATTCAACTGAATAGCTCACAATGGAAGCTGAGTAGTATGATCATCTATCTCAATGATGAAAACTTTCCATTCTCATAGATAAGTGATATTTTAGTATAGAAACGTCCTGCAGTTTCATTTTCCGTCAGATAAGCACAGGTAAACCTTTAAAAACAATATATGCTGGGGTTAAAGCACATGTTAAGGTTTTTGGGCAGGGAATGGACTGGGCACACCTCACCAAACACCAAGATTACAAATTGGAAGTTCTTGTTGGTTCTTCAAGTAGCTGCTATGTCTTCATTGATTCTTGTACATAGTAGTTATGCTCAAACTACAAAAGACAGAAGAGATCAGTTATTAAGCTCATTTCAGAAATCTTCAACCACTGAAGATAGCCTGGATCGCATGATAAATCTGGCAGATGTGTATCAGGATCTTGATTCCAAGGAAGGAGAGAAATATGCTTCCTGGGCAGTAGAAACAGCGGAAAAGTTAAATCAGCAACAATTTTTATTGAAAGCTAAATTGTCTTTGGCAGGAAATAAGAGATTAAACTCTGAGTTTGAAGAGGCTTCTAAGCTTGCAAAAGAGGTTCTAAACTCTTCTGACAACTTCACAGATTTGAAGGCTAAGTCTTGGCTAGAGCTTGGAATTATTAACCAACTTCTACATCAGCACGACTCAGCAAACTCCTATTTTGATAAGTCGATTCTGGCTTTCAGAGAAATTGGAGATACTCTCAAAACTTCGTTGAACCTGGCGTATAAAGCACATTCATACACCAGAACCGGTGAGTTGCAAAGAGCTTTAGATTTAGCAGAAAGAGGATTAGGGGCGATAAGTAAAATGAATGCCAAGAAGGAGGAAGCAATTAGTCTGAATTTTCTTGGATCAGTAAATGTATCGCTCGGTCAAATGTCTGAGGCGAGTGACTATTTATTCAAAGCATTGGCAATTGCTGATAGCCTGGAAAACCCAAGGCTTCAAATGAATCAACTTAATGAAATTGGAATCATATATGCTGTTCAGGGTGAAAATGAGGAGAGTTTGCTTTATTTCAATAAAGCATTGGATGCTGCAGAGCAAATAAATAGTAATAGAGATTATACCGGGACTCTTAGCAATATTGCTTACATCTACTCAGTCTTGGGAAACCCTGATAAGTCATTGGAGTATTATGGAAGAGTATTGGAGCACAACAAGAGCTACGGTGACGAATGTTTGTCACCATTTATCTATGAAGGGATTGCGAGACTTTATGAGAGTATCAATAAACCGGATTCAGCTTTTATCTACTTTCAGGAAATTCTAGAGCTCTCAAAAAGATGTCAGATGATGGAATACCAGATATCGTCCTTGCAAGGAATGGGAAGACATTATTCGGGCAAGAAACAATACCGGAAAGCAATAGAAAGTTTTGCCGAATCCTATGAATTAGCTCAAACCAACAATTTCACTCCATTAGCACATATATCTTCAAGAGAACTTTACCAGGCATACAAGCAAGATGGTAATTTCTCCAAGGCCTTGGAATATCATGAACTCATGATGGCACTTGATGATTCCATTTACAGTGAAAAGAATAAGAAGGAAATTCTAAGATTAACTGCCAAATATGAATTTGACAAAGAGAAGCAGCTTTTACAAGCGAAACAGGAGAGAGAAGAAATTCAGTTTCAGGAGGACTTGAAGAGACAGATTCTGCATAGGAATTATGCATTAGGCGCATTGGGACTAACTCTAATGCTAATTGGGACATTGTGGTGGATGTATTCAAATAAGCGAAAGGCAAATGCTCAGTTATTCAAATTGAACAGGGAAAAGAATGAGTTGATTGGGGTAGTTGCTCACGATCTTCGAAATCCGTTGAACAACATTAATAACCTCATGCTTGTGCTCAAAGAGGAACTCGGCAGTAGGATCAATGATGATCACAAAGACTATTTTAGGTTCATTGAAAAGTCATCTTTGAGAATGAATGACATGATTGAGAGAGTACTCGATGTAAATGCTATTGAATCGGAATCCTTAAATATGAATTTACAGGTTTGGGATTTGGCGGAAATCCTTCATTTCGTTGCTGATAGTTTTAAACTTCCTGGCGAAAAGAAAGGAATTGAAATTGAAAGGAATCTGCCGGTAGATCAGTTCTATGCTTTAATTGACAGGAATTATGCCATTCAAGTCTTTGAAAACCTGGTTTCAAATGCCCTTAAGTTTTCTCCTTCAGGAAGTAAAATTGTAATCGAATTGACAGGTGAGGGTGATTTGATCTACGCAAATGTCAAGGATCAGGGACCGGGGATTACGCAAGAAGATAAGAAAATGCTATTCAAAAGGTTCGCAAAGTTGTCGGCCCGTCCAACTGGTACAGAATCTTCAGTTGGACTAGGCTTATCGATTGTTAAAAGATATGTTGATGCAATGAATGGACAAATTGATGCCGTCAGTAATAACGGTTCTGGGACAGTTTTTACCGTTCAGTTTAGCTTGGCTAAGTCGTAATTGCTATCCTTGCGGCATGCCCGAGATCATTCATAGGTATTATCAGAAATCTGAATCAGAACAAAATTTAACGCAAAAGAAGATTTTAGTAGCAGTTCTGCTGCCTGTTCTGGGTATTTCTATTCTATGCCTATTCTATGAACTACCCCTTCTCATATTCCCAATAATATGGCTGGGCATCTCATTTCTTGCTCCATTCATCGACACTCCTGGTTTAAGAAAATCTGGTAAACTGATTTACTATTCGCCTTTGTTTATAGTACAACCATCAGATAAGAAACTAGTCATACATGGAGGGACGTTGTTTGATTACCTATTTGTTTTAAACAGAAATGACCCGCCATCTACAAGATCACGGATGATATTGCTGTCTTACGTGAGGGGAATGTTAGCTTTGATAAAGGAATATGATAATGAACCGGATACAATTGTAGAAGGGACTTCTTACATAATCAATGCAAGAACTGCAGCAAAAGTTGGATTATCCCAGGTTCCCACCAATGGACTGCAAAAGATCATTATTATGCTCAACTACTTGGTCTTGACAGCATCATACTCATTGGTCAAATCCAAATTATCATTCCCTAAAATATCGGATGTGAAGACCTATAAAGCCACTATTGCTGACATTTTGAATCAACAACATTTCTTAATCTATCTGGAAAAGAAACTAGGCAAGAGCGTTGGCTAATATTAGTCAGGTTTTTTGCCTATGAAACATAAGTCTTCTTGATTGGAATATATACCCATGCCCTGCGCAATTAGGATGTAGGATATTTACTGGATCAATCAATTGACAAATGTTCAAAATAAAACTTGCGGTTACGATCATAATTTGCCTCGTACTATTTGGTAATGTGAATGCACAATACACTTTAAATGGATTTTCTCTTGGAGATAGTGCTATTGCCTGGTATGATGATAAGATTGGTCAATTCGGGAGTGAGGTATATACAGGTTCGTACCATCAGCTGGAAAGGAAATCCTCAGAGACACATGCATACTGGAATTCCGGATCATGGCAAACTGCGACTATCCACTACAGGAATGAAATCTTCACAGATGTGCCCATAATCTATGATCTTGAGAAAGACCTGGTTTTGACTATCAACAGATCAAACCCTGAATTTGCTTCACAACCAATTCGCTTAATACGGCAGCAACTAGAATGGTTCCAGGTAGGAGAGACCAGATTTGTTTATTTACCTGAGACCACAAGCAATCTGGAAGGCGGTTTTTTCAAACTCATTTATCTCGGTGAACATATTTCATTCTATGAGAAAATGAGTAAGACCCTTGAGTTTGAAAATCGGAAGTCAAATTATGAGGATCTGTCTCAGTTTTACATCCACACCGATAAAGGATTTAGCAAAGGTGCATCAGTATCTGCAGTGATTAAGATTTACAAAGAGCGCAAGTCTGAAATCAAAGCTTTGGCTCGATTGAATAGAGTGACCAGATTTCAAAAAACACCAACATCCTGGATAAGCGAATTTGCTAAAGAACTCAACCAACTGCTTTCAGAATCATGAAGAAAATACTATTCATCACATTAGTTTTTGGATTCTGTGGTTGGGCAAAAGCGCAAGAGAAATACTCCTTTCAGTTTGATTCGACTTCATTGGAGCAGGTAATAATCACTATTGAAAGCTCCTCTGATTTAAAGTTCTACTATCAGCCATCATGGATTGATTCGCTACGATATACTGGTAATTTTATAGATGCTGAATTGCCTCAGGTTGTACAGGCCGTTTTTGAAAGCTTCGATATTTATATCTATCTGGATAATAATAAAGTATATCTAACCAAAGGCACCAGAATCATTGATCAACCATTAATTTCACAGCGGCCTGATAGTGAAAATGTTAATGCAGGAGCTAAGGGTCTAATTTTTAGTCAGGACTATAATGAAGAAAGCAATATTGACCAGGACAGAATTATTGAAATAGGCTCAAGAAGTAAAATGAGTTCTTCCGGTAATGCATCCTTGGTTGGTTACGTGAGAGATGAAAAAGGAGAAGGGATTATAGGAGCTTTAGTTTATACTCAGGAACCAGTTGTGGCTGCAACAACGGATATCAATGGATTCTATTCATTACAGATACCAAATGGCAGACATACCATATTCATTCAACATGCAGGTATGGAAGATACATATCGTAAGGTTGTTCTGCTTTCTGATGGGAAACTTGATATTGATTTAAAACAAGATGTGATTGCGCTCCAGGAGCTTTTAGTTGAATCTGAGCGAAGTGCTAATATCAGGAATATTGAGATGGGAGTAAGGAAGATCAATGTGGAAGATGCTAAAAGTGTACCAATTGTCCTGGGTGAGAGAGATGTAATGAAGGTTGCAACAACTGTAGCAGGTGTACAGTCACTTGGAGAAGGTGCTGCTGGCTTCAATGTAAGAGGTGGTAAATCAGATCAAAACCTTATTTTATTTAATGGTGCGCCGGTTTATAATGCGAGTCATTTCATGGGATTTTTCTCGGTTTTTAACTCTGATGTAATTGACGATTTGGAAGTATTTAAAAGTAGTATTCCTGCAAGGTTTGGAGGCAGACTTTCTTCGGTATTTGATATCGCCGGTAAAAAGGCTGATCAGGAAGAGTTTCAAGCATCTGCTGGATTTTCACCAGTTACTTCCAGGATTAGTACCGAAATACCAATAATTGAGGGTAAAGCAGGTTTGACTCTTGGAGGCCGCACCACTTATTCCAATTGGATACTGAAACAAATAAAGAATGCCACTTTCAGAGAAAATAGAGCCTCGTTTTCTGACTTTGTGATTCAATATGACCACCAACTGGATAGCACAAATTCTCTGACTTTCTCTACTTATTTAAGTACCGATAAACTACGCCTGAGCTCTGATTCATTATTGAGCTTCTCGGATATCAGATATAGAAATACTATTAGTTCAATTAATTGGAATAGGCTCATTTCTCCCAATTTTGTAATGGATCTAAACGGTTACTACTCAAGGTATGCTTATCTGCTAGAGAATGACGAACTGGAACTAAGCGCATTCAAGCAGGATTTTTCAATCAACGACTGGGGGCTAAATGCCGACTTCAACTATTATGGAAATGGGGATAAGATTTATTCTTTTGGAATTGGTTCCAAGAGTTATTTGATCAATCCAGGATCCAAGACACCAGTTGGGGAGAATTCACAAATCATTCCAGTTGATTTAAATAAGAAAAGGGGTAGAGAGTCATTTGTGTATGGAGGAGTCGAATTTGATCCTAAACCAAATTTGAAAGTATCAATTGCCGGAAGATATGTGATGTACCATGCAATTGGTAAGCAAGATGTGTTGCTATATGATCCATTAGCTCCTAAAAACATAGGTTCTGTCACAGATACCTTGAGTTTTGCGCAAGGTAAATTCATCAAGACTTATCATGGTCCGGAGTATCGGATGTCGCTTCGATATACTTTGACAGCCAACTCAAGTGTGAAGTTTAGTCTAAACAGTAACCGACAATACCTGCATACCTTATCCAACAGTGCATCATTATCTCCAACAGATACATGGACGCTATCAGACTATCATTTGAAGCCACAAAGTGCTCAGCAAGCTTCATTGGGATTCTACACCAATTTGTTTGGTAACCAACTGGAGGTGAGTGCGGAATCCTATTATAAGAGAATAAGAAATCTATTGGATTTTAAAGTAGGAGCAGAATTTTTGCTCAACGAAAATGTTGAAACTGTTGCTCTTCAGGGACCAGGAAAATCATATGGTTTTGAATTCTCATTAAAGAAGAGAGCTGGGAAACTTAATGGTTGGGTCAATTATACTTACTCAAGAAGTTTTATCAGATTGGATGGTGAATACAATGAGGAAATCATTAATCGAGGAGAGTATTATCCTACAAACTATGACAAACCTCACAACATCAACCTAATAGCAAACTATAAGCTGACCAAAAGAATTAGTTTCTCTTACAACTTGAACTATTCAACTGGAAGGCCAGTCACTTTTCCAACAGCTGCTTATGACTTCTCGGGTGTTGAAGTATTGCATTATAGCGATAGAAATACTTTCAGAATCCCTGATTACCTCAGAATGGATATTGGAATTAACCTGGATGAAGGTCATAGATTAAAGAAATTTACTCATTCCTATTGGTCATTCTCAGTCTACAATTTGCTCGGCAGGGATAATCCATATTCAGTGTTCTTTGATTTGAGGGATGGTGAAGTCTCCGGTTATAAGCTTGTCATATTTGGATCTCCTGTGCCCACACTTTCATTTAACTTCAGATTCTAATGAGATCAACCCTAGTTCTATATTGTCTATTGCTTTCACTGACCAGCTGTGTAAAGCCTTTTGACTTCAAAACAGAAGATGCAGATCCAATTGTGGTTGTGGAAGCCACTATCACAGATGAACTAAAAACTCAGGAAGTTCAATTATCATATTCCAGATCTGTAAATACCGATGAGTCAAGTTCCATAACAAATGCTAATGTATTTATAGAGTCCGGCTCAGGCGATCGTTTTTTATTTAATGAAACTGATTCTGGTTATTATTCAGACATTGAGTTTGCTGCACAAGTAGGGGAGACTTATAAGTTATTCGTAAACACCAATACCACGCAATATCAAAGTTCATGGCAAGGAGCATTGGACGCTCCTGAAATTGAAAATGTGTATCTCAGGTACATTGAAAGACCTTCAGAAACACTGAACAGAAATGAGGAAGGAGTGCAGGTTTTTATAGATGCAGCACAATCTTCAACAGAATTCTTTAGAGTTACATGGGATGAGACTTATGAGGTAAGAGTGCCGTTTCCATCGGGCCTGGATTATCTGGGTCCTGGAAATTGGATTGCCAGAGAAGAGCAAGTAGGTACATGCTATAATTCAGATCATTCTAAAGAAATCATTACTGGGACAAGCACTTCAAATGCCTCAGCAAAATTAATTGAGCTGCCAGTTCGATACATCAGCTTTGAAACGGATATGCTCAGGAACAAATATTCAATTGAAGTCACGCTATACGCGATTGATAGAGAAACTCATGAGTTTTATAAAAGCTTAAAAGAAGTAAACCAAAGTGGTGGAAGTCTATTTGATACACAACAAGGTGCGGTGCTTGGTAATGTAAATGCTGTAGGAGATGAGAGTGAAGTGGTTTTGGGATATTTTGAAGTAGCCAGTGTGAAAAGGAAACGTGTGTTCTTCACTTGGGATGAGCTTGATGTACCAGCTTCAAGACCCTCATATAGGTATTCATGTACTGCCAATGAGATTATTGATACCACACCAGACAGAATCGATGGACTTATGAATAGTTCAAGAAGACTAATCACTGTTGGCACCATGCCTCCAACTGCCTCAATAGGCCCGGCAGAATGTACTGACTGCACATCATTTTCCTCATCACAAAAACCAGACTTCTGGCAATGAGATATCTAATATTTACAATTTTAGTGTTTGCTGGGTCCCACCTAATTGCTCAAAGAGACATTAAAGAAAATGTACACATTACTACTAACTACTCACAATTAATTTCGGGAGAGACTTTGAAGTACAGTGCGTTTTGTAGGAGTGAGGTCACAGGGAAACTGAGTTCTTTGAGTAAGGTCCTATATGTACAATTGATTGGTGAGAGTGGAGTTGTCTTTGAACAAAAGGTGAGCCTTAGAGATGGAGTAGGGAATGGGGAATTCTTCATTAATTCTTTAATCCCAACAGGTACATATCAACTAATTGCTCATACACTCTGGATGAAGAATTTCGGTGATTATTACCAACTGCCAATCACAATTATAAACCCATTTGAGTCCTTGCCAGAAAGGGAAATGGTAGAATCAAAATTATCAATAAATGTACCAGGAGATCGACTGATAAAAGGAATTCCGAACTACGTGCATTACAGATTGACAGGAAATGGCAATGAAAGGTTTAGCCTCAAACTGCTAGGTGAACAAGGACAGATATTAGAAGATAAGTTAGTTGAAATAAATACTTCTGGGAAGTTTGAAATCACCCCAACTGATTTTGCTGATCACAAATTTATTCTTGAATCCCCTTCTGGTGAGATTAGTTTCCACCAATTGCCAGGAGTTATAGAAAATGGCTATACAATCGGAATTGATAGAAAAAACAAGGGCCTACAAATTACAGCTAATAATCCTAATGGTTCCAACAATGAGCAGCTTACAGTTCAAATATCCAATTTAGAAAGACCTTTGACTAATCGGACTGCCTTTTCCAATACTGCTATTTTTATAGATGATGATGAACTTCCAAAAGGATTGATAACAGTTGAATTATTAAATGGAAGCAATCCATTAGCTCAATATTCTTTCTGGAACCAACCAATTCTAAAACCTGAAAATATCGAAAAGTATGAATGTCGGGAATTGATACCATTTGATATCGAACTACCGGAAGGCCGATATTCTATTTCCGTAACAAAAGAAGAAGGTGAGTCTAATCATAATCGTGATATAATCTACAATTATTCACTCAGCAATTTTAGCAAATCAAGTGGGGAGGATTTTGCTTCACAGGATTTAATAAGTAAGGCAGAATGGATAAGTTGGAATTATGTGAAGAAAAAAAGTGACATAGTTTCAAGCATTCAGGTAGTAGAAGAGGAACTTACGGGATCTGAATATAAACGACTTTACAATCAGGCTAAGAAGGATTTGTACAATGTGATTTCCGGAGAGGAAAAAGATAAGTTAAGTGTTTTGAAGAAGCACAACCTACTACAAGAAGAAAAAGAAGGCGACAATGGTTTCGAACTATTGGAGGTGAATTACTTGCCAGAGGCTAGAGAAGAGTTATTAATTGGCAAAGCCTATGGAACTGATGAATTACCTCTGAAAAACGAGGAAGTCTATTTCGCAATGGCTGGCAAGCCTGGACAATTAAGAACTGCTATCACTGATAATCAAGGGAGATTTGTTCTTCAATACAAGTCATCACATTCTGCATCCAAAGCTTTTTTGAAATTGAAATCAGGTGAAGGTAGTTTTGAAGTAGTACCGAAATTTTACCAGGAACCGAAATCGTTTAATTACGAACAGCAGTATTTAGATTCAATACAGGTAGCATCTGTTGTACAAAGAAGCATTAGAAATCAATTATTTCATTCCTATAACAATCTGAAATTAGAACCTGAATCACGAAAATCCAATTTTCTTCCTCAGTTTGAGGAGTTTGACTTCAACTATGTACTAGATGATTTTACAAGATTTGAGACTTTTAAGGAGTACATAGTAGAATACATGCTTGGAGTAAGCATCAAGAATAAAAAAATACAAATCAGCCAAAAATACTACAGACCAGACTTCAATAAAGACCAATTGATATTACTAGATGGAGTTCCGGTAGACGAATCTAAAATATTAGAATACAATCCAGCATTGATTGAAAGGATTGGAATATTCAATAATCGGTTTTACCTGGGTAACTCTGCTTTTGATGGTGTCATGTACATCGAAACTTATAAAGGAGATTTTCAGGGATATGAGGAGAACAGCCTTCATCCTATTGATGTAATTCCTGTTTTACCAATTGCTGGAGAGCAATCATCAATTCCAAAAAATGAGAGAATTCCGGATATGAGAGATGAGCTTTATTGGAATCCTAATATCAAAAATACTTCAGGTTCACTTTCATTTGATGTGATGACTTCAGATGTTAGTGGTAAGTTTATGGTGCAAATAGAAGGGGTTACCAAAGATGGCAACCCCATTTCAAAGTCTTTAAGATTTGTGGTGGAATAGATTATTCTAGTCCAGCTTTATCATCAGAGAATTCTACCAATTCAAATTTTCCTTTCAGCCCTTCAACAGCATTTGGACCTATCCAAAGATTGAAAGACCCAGGTTCAGCAACCCATTCTGAATCAAGGTTGTAAAACTCTAGCTGTTCTGGTGTAATTACAAATTCAACTACTTTAGATTCTCCTGGAGCCAACTCAATTCTTTTGAAATCTGCTAGCTGTCTAACTGGTCTGGTGATACTGGCAAATTCGTCTTGAAAATACAACTGCACAATCTCAGTAGTAGACACTTTCCCGGTATTTGTTATAGTCGCAGATGCTGTTAAGGTACCATTCATAGCCAGAGTATTTTTACTGGTTGTAAACTTGGAATATTTCACAGAGGAATAAGAAAGTCCATAGCCAAATGGGTAAAGAGGTGTATAACCATCATCCAAATAATGAGAAGTATTTCCCAAGCTACTCTGCCAAGCCCCAATAGGAATATCTTCAATATGTACGAAAGACTTTTCACTCGCAGGTCTACCTGTCTTTTTGTGATTATAATGGACAGGGATTTGACCTACAGTTCTTGGCCATGAAACAGGTAGTCTACCGGAAGGGTTATAATCTCCATAAACAAGGTCTAGTGTAGCAGGACCACCCATTGTTCCAGGATGCCATGCAAAGAGTATAGCATCAACATCATCAATAATATTACCTAAAGTAATCGGTCTACCTGCCATGATAACCAGTACAATAGGTTTGCCTGTTTTTGCTAATTCTTTAATTAATGCTTCTTGTGCTCCCGGAAGATCAATATTAGCACGGCTATGAGCTTCTCCTGATAAAATGGCCTCTTCACCACCAACGAATAATATAACATCTGAATTATTAGCAGCCTCAATAGCCTCACTGAAGCCTTTCTCACTTAAATCTCTACTATAGTCAAGACCTTTTGCAAAATTGAATTTGTACTTTGAGTCCTCAAAAGCCTTAAGAACAGTAACCGTATGATCTTTTTCACCATCAAAGGTCCAGGTTCCTAGTTGCTCATGTGGCGCATCTGCCAATGGACCAATTAGTGCAACTTTGGTTTTCTTGGAAAGCGGTAGAGCATTTTCATTCTGCAGTAATACCATGCTCTCTCTTGCTGCCACTCTTGCGGACTTTAAGTGTGCATTGTCATAAAGAATATCCTGATTCTCCACAAAGTACGGGTTTTCAAAGAGCCCCATTCTGATCTTAATTCTAAGAATATTTCTAACAAGGTTGTCTAGTTGCTCCATGCTAACCTGTCCTTCGTTAATAAGCTCCTCCATGTGGTTCTCGTATGCTTTTGACATCATTTCCATATCAAGACCTGCATTTGCAGAGGAAGCAGCCGCTGCTTTTGCATCTGGACTGAAACCGTGATTGATCATTTCTGTGATGGAATTCCAATCAGAAACAACAAACCCATCGAAGTTCCATGTGTTTCTTAAAACCTTATCAAGAATGTACTTATTTCCTGAAGCTGGAACACCGTTTAATTCATTGAATGACGTCATGAAAGTTGCTATTCCTTCATCAACGGCTGTTTTGAATGGCTTCAAGTATACGTTGTGAAGAAGTTGCTCATGGATAATTGCAGTATTATAGTCTCTTCCGCCTTCTGCTGCTCCGTAACCAACAAAGTGTTTAGCACATGCAATCATGCTGCTTGGGTCAGTGAGGTCATCTCCTTGAAATCCATTTACATAGGCTTTTGCCATTACAGATGTTAAATAGGGGTCTTCTCCAGCAGACTCAGCAATTCGTCCCCATCGTGGATCTCTGCTAATATCAAGCATCGGAGCAAATGTCCATCGGATTCCCACTGCAGAAGCCTCAACTGAAGCTATTCTAGCGCCTCGCTCTACCAATTCCGGATTCCAGGTAGCTGCCTGACCCAATGGAATTGGAAAGATTGTTTTGAAACCGTGTATGACATCTCTCGCGAAAATGAGAGGGATTCCATTTGGACTTTCTTCCACAGCAATCTTTTGAAGAATTCTTACATTTTCAGTGTTCATCACATTAAGTAGCGATCCGACTTTACCTTGTCTGATTGCTTCTTTTAATTCTTCACTCAAACCCTTCTCTCTTGAGGAGGTTCCTCTTTGCGATACCTGACCAATTTTTTCAGTCAGAGTCATCTTTGAGAGTAACTGATCAATTCTTTCTTCTATGTTCTCATTTTGAGAAAATGACGGTGCACTTAATGTCACCAATAATACCAACGCACAGTGTTTTAGCCGATTCATCATTCTTTAAAAATTTACTCAAAGGTAGTTTGCAACATGATTTAAAAATGTGGGTATTTGAACCATTATGGATGGATAATTGGTCACATTTTACCCGTTCGATTGCATTAATTATTCTGCAATCCTTAGTTGCGTTGGAGATCGTAATTTAGATAAGAATAATTGTTGGAATTCAGTTTATGGAAAATAATTTTCTTCATTAATTGCTAAAGAATTTTTACCAGGGATAAAAGACTTAAATATTGATTTCAAGATATATCACATTTTTGGCGATCGTGGCACTGGAGATATACATCTATCTGTATGCTAATCAACTTGCTAATTATGAGCCATCGTTGACTTTTCAACTAGCGGCAAGGTATTCAGCAAGACTGTCTTTTTTATTGTATTTGATTGCTACTGCATACACCATGTCTTTTGGTTTAAGAACCATATTTGATAAGCCAAATTGGAAAGGTTTATTTGGAACTTTCGTAATAGGGTTTGGCATCAACCATTTGATACATTTTGGTTATTTATTTACTTATCATAGTTTATCAGGTTTGGAGGTGTTTTCCACAAATAATCTAGCCGGAGCATTGGGTTATATCACTCTGGTAATGGGGGCATACTTTAGCATCACTCTCAAAAAATGTACTGGTTTCTTCTATTGGGCTTTCTCTGCAGGCAGTCTATTTATAGCTGTCATATTTGTGGTGACCTATATGAGAAGGTTAAGCAAGGAATATCCCTTAGCTACTTCTGAGTGGCTAATAAAAGTACTTTTAACATTAGCTATCATTTCAATAGTAATGATTGTGATTCGCGTATTGCTAGATCTAATTCTGGTAAGAAGAACTAACCAAAATCCTAATTGATGTGTTTTTGAAGTAATGCTTTATGAATAGTAATTGGACCAATCAGCAATGGTTTATTTCCTAAATGCTAAATTTGATTGTTTGTGAATCATATGTTTTTAAGATTTAGATGATGAGATACCCTTTAATAAAGCTTTTGACAGCATGTCTAATTTTGATTTCTAATCAACTATTTGCACAGATTGATCACTGGGAATCTGTTGTATTAGAGGGTGATCAGTGGAACTATATCGTGCCAGATAGTCAGTTACCCACAAATTGGAAAGAAGCAGGGTTTGATGATTCTAATTGGTCTTCAGGGCCCTCCGGATTTGGTTATGGAGATGATGACGATCAGACTACCATTGAGACAACATTATCGGTATATCTGCGAATGGAATTTCAAATACTAAGTTTAGCTGACATTGAAGAGGTATTGTTTCATATTGACTATGATGATGGTTTTGTAGCCTATTTGAATGGTGTAGAAATTGGTAGAAACTTGGTTTCAGGTAGTAATCCTGGATTCGATCAGGGAAGTGATGGATTGCATGAAGCAACGCTTTATATCGGTATTGCACCAGATGGATATGACGTTGATCCAGGATTGCTGAATGAGGGAACCAATACTCTAGCTGTAGAAGTGCATAATGATAATATCAACTCTTCTGATATGACGGCTATTCCATTTTTGTCAGTCGGAGTTACTAATTCTAATCAAACTTACAGAGATGTTCCATGGTGGTTTAATCCTCCATTAGAATTCGAATCATCTGATTTGCCAATTGTGGTGATCAATACTGAAGGCAGAACAATAGTGGATGAACCCAAGGTAATGGCCAGTTTTGGAATCATTTACAATGGTGAGGGAAATCGAAATTTTATTGAAGATGAATTCAATGAATATAATGGTTTCTGCGGCATTGAGATAAGAGGTAATTCCTCCCAATACTTTGCAAAGAGATCTTACGGAATTGAAACCTGGGATGCCAATGGTGAAGATATAGATGCCGCCTTCTTAAACTTTCCGCTTGAGGAAGATTTTGTTCTTCACGGCCCTTATGCTGATAAGACTTTGATCAACAATGCTCTAGTGATGGAATTGGGAAATCAATTGGGGCAATATGCAAGTCGGACCCGGTTTGTTGAATTGGTGTTAAATGACGATTATGAGGGTATATACCTGATGCTTGAAAAGATCAAAAGAGACGATAATAGATTGGATATAGCCAAGCTTGGAGCGGATGAAATATCTGGAGACGATTTAACGGGTGGCTACATTTTTAGAATTGATTGGGGAGATGAAGATGGCTGGACTTCTGTGTATAATAAGTACCAGTCGGAGGAAAGACTAAGGTTCCAATATTATTATCCAAACGAAGATAATATACAACCAGAGCAGAGGGTCTATTTACAGAATTACATGAATGATTTTGAACAGGCAATGGCCTCATCGACATACCGAAATGCAAAAGGAAAACGATACACAGAATATATAAACTTGAGGTCATTTGTAGACAACTTTCTTGTGAATGAATTGAGTAAAAATGTGGATGCTTACCGACTAAGTACTTATTTCTACAAGGACAAGGATAGCAAAGGAGGGAAGGTGTCAGCGGGACCACTCTGGGACTTTAATCTGGCATTTGGAAATGGTAATTATTGTGCAGGAGATGACGTTACAGGATGGGAGTATTATCAGTGTCCAGGCAACAGTCCTTTCTGGTGGCACGAGATGTTACAGGATACAGTTTTTAACAATGCACTTGCGTGCAGATGGACGTCACTCAGACAAAATGTGTTGAGTACAGAATCAATTAATAATATCATTGATGACAAGGCTTTGGAGGTAGAAGAAGCACAGGAAAGAAACTTCCAAAGGTGGCCTGTGCTTGGAACTTATTTGTGGCCTAATCCTCAATATTTTGTAGATCCATTAACACATGAAGATATTATTGCCGTCATGAAAAACTGGATCGGAGACAGAGCGGAATGGATGGATAACAACATCCCCGGAGAAGCCAGACATTGTGAGATTTACGAGACTTTTGATGAAATAGGAGGGGTTGTTACGGGTGTTAATGATAAAATTGCCGAATTTAGGGTTTTTCCAAACCCTGCAAAACACGAGATTAACTTATCTGGTTCTAAACATATCGAACAGGTAAGACTCATCAATCAACAAGGTCAGGTGTTGCTAACCGAAAGGTTCAGTGCTCATCAAGTTCAAGTATCACTTGAAGGTTTAGGTCATTCTGGACTTTTAGTAGTGGAGGTGAAAATGGGAGATGAGTTTAAAAGACAATTATTGTTGGTTGAATAAAAAAATCCTGGTGCTTCAGAGGTCATCCACACCAGGAAAAAACTACTTAGCTTTATTCATATTTTAATACATCTACAGGATTGGTTTGTGCAGATTTAAAAGTCTGAGCCCCTACTGTAAACATAGCAACCAGAATCACAATAATGGCTGAACCAATAAACAATAAGAGGTTCAATTCAATGTGATATGGATAGTTCTCTAACCATTGATTCATGAAGTAATATGAAAGCGGCCAGGCAATCAGATTAGCAATCAAAATAAGTTTGATAATATCTGATACCAGTATCTTCATAATGTTACCAACTGAAGCTCCAAGAACTTTCCTTATTCCAATCTCTTTGGATCTTTGAACTGTAGTAAATAATGATAGTCCAAATAGTCCCATACAACCAACCACAACTGCAAGCACTGAGAAGAATAAGAACATATCTTGAAACTGCCTTTCAGCTTTGTAATAACTATTAAAATATTCATCAAGGAAGAAGTAATCCATTGGGTTGTTATCGAAGCTCTTTGCCCATTGTTCTTCGATAGTCTTAACAGTTGAGGTTATGTTTCCCCTGCCAAGTTTCACTAAGTAAAATTCATTTCCAAAATCTCTTAAAATGAAAAACTGAGGAATGATCTTTTCTTTTAGAGTTTCCTGGTGATAATCTTTCATTACACCTACTATTTGAGGTTTCCATTGCCAATCATCCAAACTCACATATTTTCCAACAGCTTCCTGAGCATCCAAAAAACCTAATGCTCTTGCACCTGCCTCATTAATTAAAATAGCGGTATCAATATCTTTAGCATATTCCTTCGAAAACATTCGTCCAGCTGCTAACTCCATCTCCATGATGTTCATGTAATCATAATCCATCATATTAAATGCAAATGCAGATGTTTCTGTTGGAGCTGCACTGTTTAACCTCATGTCTGTTTTAAATCTTAGCTTGGTTCCAGGGTTTACTAACGTAGCACCGAACCCTTTGACAGATGCTAACCCACTTACATTATTCCTGAAGGAGTTGTAGTCATTTTCAGCAACTTGTCTGGACGTGTCCCTAACTGCAGGTCTTTGAATCACCATGATTTGATCTGCATTGAAACCAAGGTCAGAGTTCTGCATGTGATTCATTTGGTTGTATACCACAGACGTACCAATTATTAACCCAATTGAAGCAGCAAACTGAAGCACGACTAACCCCTTTCTTAGAGCACTACCTTCATTGGAGTTTTTGAATTTACCTTTTATAGTTGTTAAAGGATCATAGGATGATAATACGAATGCCGGGTAGATTCCTGAAAGTGCTGAACCTACGAGAAGCAATATTCCGAGTGAAGACCAAAACCAGGTCTGTGACCAAATGGAAAAAGCTCCTTGCATGCCAACAATAGTATTGAAAACAGGCATGAATATAGCCAGGAACCCAACTGCAATAGCTATTGAAAAAGCATTTATTAAAAATGCTTCAACCATAAACTGAGTTACAAGCTGACTCTTTTGCGAGCCCATTACTTTTCTCAACCCAACTTCTTTAGCTCGATTGACTGCTTTAGCGGTACTCAAATTGACATAGTTAATCCATGCAATCACTAAAATGAACCAGGCAATAATTGATAAGTAGAATATTACAGATTCAGATCCATTTACTTCTGCTTCATCACTTAGCTTGGAAGTCAAGTGAATGTCAGCAATCGGCTGAAGTGTAAGTATATCTTCTCTTCCCTGATTTGCTAAATCCGGCTCAAACTTATTTACCAGGGTAGGTAACTTGGATTCAAGTATTTCTGGGTTAGTTCCCGGAGCAAGCTTTACATAAGTGTACATGTCTTTTCTTCTCCAACCATTTCTATATCTCCAGTTTGTCCACCCGCTTCCATCATCTCTGGCATATAAAGTCTCATAGGAAATTAACACATCAAACTTCAAGTGAGTGTTCTTTGGAGAGTCCTTGAATACACCAGTAACCTGACATAATTCGTCATTGAAATCATCATCCTGCAACCTTAGAAACTTGCCAATTGGCTCTTCTTTGCCAAAGTATTTCTTAGCCATGCTCTCTGAGATTACTATGCTATGAGTTTTCTCTAAAGCGGATTCCCGATCTCCCTTCACCATATCATATGACAGAATTGAAAGTACAGATGCGTCAGCATATAGGAACTTTTTCTGTTTTAATGTCACAGGACCATTTGGGGCTTTTTCCCATGTGATGATTACATTGTTTTTAGAACCCATATTGTAGAGTCTACCGTAATCCAGAACCTCTGGATATTCATCCTTCATTGCCGGACCAACACCAGGGTAATTTTCTGAGCTTTGAAAAACCAATTGACCATTTCTAATCACATCGAGCTGAACACGATATACATCTTCGCCTTGATCAACGAAGTTTTCATAACTCTTTTCGAATGTTACATAATGCTGAATCATCCAGAATGCGCATAACCCTAAGGCTAGTCCGGATACATTGATAGCGGAGAACCAGCGTTCCTTCAGTAGAGTCCTGAAGGCCACTGCTAAGTAGTTTTTGACCATAATGAGTATTTTTTGAGTTTTATTAAAGGTACCTCGAAAGATAGACTTTACAAAGTTGAATAGGTTACACTTGATAAGCGGTTTTTTTTAAATGGATTAGGAATCAATTGTAGATAAGTTGCTTTTGGATGGAAAATGTTAGTGATGGAATGCTTAAATTATACAGGCAATTCTATTAAATAACTAAACATACCTTATACTATGAAGAGTCCACAAGAAAACGGTCGTAGATCATTTTTTCAAAAATCTGTAGCTATATCAGCAGGTCTGGCAGCTACTCCTTTATTAACCTTTGCCGATGATTCACCATTTATTCGGCAGGATGGCAGCTTGTATATTGTAGGGCCAATTGAAGGCTATGCTCCCCAAATTGGGACTCTTTTATCGACAATGAATATGATGAGGGAATGGGTAATCGGCACTGTAAAAGACTTGTCTCAGGAGCAATTAGATTATCAAATTGATGATCAATCAAACTCAATTGGTGCTATGCTATTACACTTGGCTGCTACAGAGAGATATTACCAACTCAATACATTTGAAGAAATGGAATGGGGGACCTGGAGTGATGAAATTAAAGCCGAGTGGGACGCTTCAAGTAGTCTTGGTGAAAAAGGAAGAAGTATAAAAGGAAATGATATAAGCTACTATCTGGAAAAACTGGAAGAGGTGAGAAACCATACAAAAGAAGAGTTTGCGAAGAGAGATGATGACTGGTTAAACAAGCAGGAAAATTTCTTTGGTGGACAACCAACCAATAATTATTGTAAGTGGTTCCACGTATGCGAACATGAATCGAATCACCGAGGACAGATGAAATTTATTGTTAAGAGATTACCCTCCTAAGTGATTTTTATTACCAGGTGGTTAATTTGGGCTTTACTTTTTTTTAATATTTTCTTATTTTACGATCACCTTACTTACCACCTGGATTGTTGGAGCACGAGAACATAGCATTGAAGAACCTTCAGAATGGGGATGAGCGTACTTTAAAGCTCATTTTTGAACAACACTATGCTCCATTGGTAAATTTCGCAAAGTCTTATTTATTCAATTTGGCAGAAGCCGAAGATGTGGTTCAGCACACTTTCATTAAGCTTTGGGAAAAAGCTGAAACACTGACTATTGAAAAATCTGTCAAAGACTACCTATATATAGCTGTGAAAAACCAATGTCTCAACAGATTGGAAAGCATCAAAGTTAGGGATAAGCACAAATTGCTATATGTTGAAGCAAATCTACTTGCGGCAAAAAGTGGAAATAAAGTCAATGAATCGCTAGAGACAAAAATTGTTAATGCTATCAATACTCTACCTGCCCAGATTAGAAAAATCATAGAGCTGAAATATACTGAGAACAAAAAAATCAGTGAAATAGCAGAAATTCTTGATGTTTCAAAAAATACTGTAAAAACGCAATTACAGCGTGGAAAAGCTAAATTAAAGCAGGCTGTCACCATGACAACTACTACATTATCCATTTTTTTTACAATTTTCTTCTGAACCTTGTCACCCTTTTTTGAAATGCTCCTGTCTTTACAGTAGATATGAGCGAACCTTCAATTGATTTTGAAATAATTTGGAGAAAAATTCATGGAACGTTAAGTGAACATGAGGAGCGATTATTCTTCAAATGGCTTAATGCCAGCGACGAAAACAGGCGATACTTCGAAAGTGTCAGGATTCACTATGAGGAAGGTGCAACCGCACATGAGTATAATAGCCAATCCATTAAAGAAGCTTGGTCTCGTATCGATCAGCATTTAACTAAAACCCAAAGACCAAATCCCCGTCGCTGGATTTGGTCTACTTTTGCTGCTTCCGTAATAGCGGTACTAACAGTTTGGTACTTTTCTATCGATGATGAGGAACCTCAAACTATAGCTGAAGAAGTGGTAAAGAGCAATGAAATTATTCCCGGAAGTTCTAAAGCGGTACTCATCACCTCAGATGGAACCAAGTTAGCACTTGATGATCAGGCAGGATCCGATTTTTCAATTTCGGATGCTAAACTTGAGTCGCAAGACGGGACACTTACTTATAAAAACAACCCAGGCAATTATTCCAATAAACAGCACGAACTCATCATCCCAAGAGGAGGGAAATATTCTCTTGTTTTGGGAGATGGCACTAAGGTCTGGATCAATTCTGAATCTAGATTGAAATATCCGGTAAATTTCTCAAGTGACGAAAGAACGGTATTTCTTTCAGGTGAAGCATACTTTGATGTAGCAGAGGATAAATCCAGACCATTTAATGTGATTACGGACAAACAAGTGGTATCTGTATTAGGAACTGAGTTCAATGTATCCGCATATTCTGATCAAAGCACGGAGCACACTACACTGGTTGAGGGAAAAGTAAAAGTATCAATCAATTCTGTTGATGTGACTGATATTTTGACTCCAGGATTTCAAGCGCATCTGGATAAAAGGTCTAACCAGTATTCGAATAGGGAAGTGGATACTTTTATTTTTAGTGGTTGGAAAGATGATCTGTTTGTATTTGAAGATGAGCCACTTGGTGATATGCTTACAACATTATCAAGATGGTACGATGTTCAGGTATTTTATAACAATGCAGAGGCATCAAACATCAAATTCACTGGTGAGATTGAACGTTACGAGTCCTTCGAGAACATTTTAAGATTAATAGAAAAAACCAATACTGTAAGATTTGAGATTAAGAATAGAAGTGTAATAGTGAACTAAATAAAAGCATAAAAGGGAGTGCTGCAACACTCCCTTTTGGCACATGTCTAACAATAATGTCAAACATATGAATAGTACATCTACAAAGGTACCTTATAATGAGGTGATTAAGATAATTTTGATCGTGAAACTTACGATAGTTTTTTTAACAGTTGCATTTTTTCAGGTTACAGCAGCCAGTGTCTACTCTCAGAACACTAAAATCAGTCTGTCCCTAGAAGAAGTACCCTTTAAAAAAGTGGTAAGGGAAATCAAGCGCAATTCAGAATTTAAGTTTTTGTATCAAAGTGACTTATTTGAGGGAGTCCCTAATATGTCAATTGATACTGAAGAAGCTACAATTGAGGAGATCCTGAATAAACTAATAATCAACAAGGGTTTTGAATACGAAATTGAAGATAAAACCATCATCATTCGTAGGTCGAAAATTGTAGCAAAACCTGAGCAAGAGATCAATGGTTCCATAAAAGATACCGAAACTGGTGAAGCTGTAATAGGAGCAACCGTTATTATTAAAGGGACAACAAGAGGAACCGTTACTGATGCCAATGGCAATTTCACTCTGGATGCAGAAAATGGAGATCAACTGGTGATCAGCTTCGTGGGATATGAGTCTAAGACCATTACCGTAAGACAAGGTCAATTCAATTATGCAATAACCTTAAGACAGTCAATTGAAGCCCTGCAGGTTTTTACAGTAGTTGGAACAAGAAACCAGAATAGAACAGAAATCGATACACCAGTTCCAATTGATGTATTGGATGTTGCTGAACTATCAAGCCAAAATGGGAAAATTGCGATCAATAATATCCTGCAATACGCAGCACCATCATTCAATGCAACCAAGCAATCAGGTTCAGATGGAGCGGACCATATTGATCCTGCTTCTTTAAGAGGTCTCGGGCCAGACCAGACTTTGGTATTGATTAATGGTAAAAGGAGGCACCAATCTTCATTAGTAAACATTTTTGGTACAAGAGGTAGAGGGAATACAGGTACAGATTTAAATTCAATTCCAGTATCCGCAATTAAGAGAATTGAGGTGTTGAGAGATGGAGCATCAGCACAATATGGTTCAGACGCAATTGCTGGTGTAATCAATATCGTTCTGAAAGATAAGACTGATGGGTTCTCAGGAGCTCTTACATACGGTGCTTTCAGCACTGCTGTTGGTGATGGCTGGGCTGAAGAAAGTGGAGAGACTTTAAGTAATGTTGAAGGTGAAAATAGAATTGATGGAGAAGACAAGAGCTTTGATGGTAACACCTTTAAGCTGGACCTGAATTATGGAATAGCGATTGGCGACAAAGGAGGATATGCCAATATAACAACGGAATACCTCAATAGAGAAAGAACACTAAGACCTGGTTTCTCCTGGAGAATGGGTTATGGCTCAGCCGCTGTGAATGGTTTTAATTTTATGATTAATTCAGCAGTTCCTGTTTCAGATAATACAGAGGTATACGTATTTGGAGGGAGAAATTACAGATACACTGATGCCTATGCTTTCTCAAGAGGCAGTTTTGCAGATGGCGATAACAGAAGTGTTCCGAGTTTGTATCCAAATGGTTTTACACCAAGAATAACCTCCATTATTACAGATGGTGCAGGAACAGCTGGAATCAGACATACCATGTCTAACGACTGGAAAGTTGATTTCAGCAATACCTATGGAATAAACAATTTCCATTATTACATCAAAGGAACTAACAACGCTTCATTAGGTGACGCAAGTCCAACAGAATTTGATGCTGGAGGACACAGCCTTTCTCAAAATACAGTAAACCTGGGATTTAGCAAGTATTATGACGATGTAGCAGCGGGAACAAACCTTGCATTTGGTTTAGAGTATAGAACCGAAAACTTCCAGATATTCGCTGGAGAGGAAGCTTCATATGGTCTTTATGATGTAAACGGGAGATTAGTAACTGATCCATCTACCCAAATTGTAGCATTTGATACTAATGGAGATGACTTACCAGGGGGATCTCAAGGTTTCCCAGGATATAGTCCTGAGAATGAAGTCGATCAAAGTAGAACCAATATCGGACTTTATGCAGATGCTGAATTCAATTTGACGGAAAGCTTCCTGATAGGTGCGGCCTTAAGATTTGAGGAGTACAGTGATTTTGGAGAGACATTCAATTATAAATTGGCTTCTCGTTATAAACTCTCTGAAGTACTTTCACTTAGAGGATCAATTTCTTCAGGCTTTCGAGCACCTTCACTTGCTCAGATTTACTACAACTTGATATTTAACAATATAGTTGCTGGAGTTTCTGTTCCATCACTACTTTCTGCCAATAATAGTACAGTTACAAAGTCTTTTGGAATTGATCAGTTGAAAGAAGAAACTGCATTTAACGGAAGTATTGGTTTTGCATTTAATTCAGGAGGATTCAGCGCTACAGTTGATGCTTACTCAATTTCAGTTCAGGATAGAATTATTCTAACAGAAGCTTTTGATGCATCCGATAAAGGGCTAGGCGTGGAAGATGCACAGTTCTTTGCTAATGGTGTAGATACAAGAACTCAGGGTATTGACATAGTACTAAATTATCAAACAGACCTGGCCAATGGATCATTAAATGTTGGCTTAACAGGAAATGTGAATGATTTAAAAATAGATGCTATAAACAGTGGAGATCTTGATCCGCTAACATTCTTTGGCCCGTTTGCCCAGGCCTATCTTGAGGCCGCCGCTCCTGATTATAAGTTTGGGCTGAACCTGGGCTACAATACTTCAAAATGGTCAATTAATGCATTACTAACTCAGTTTAGTGAAGTACAACTTCAGGATTTCCAATGGATCGATAGTCCTCCTGCAACTCAGGCTGAGGCGGATGCTTTGGAAGTAGATGCTACAGATATTTATGAAGCAGCAATGACTGTTGATCTTAATATTGGCTATGCCATAACTGATAAAATGAGATTAACAATAGGTGGAAACAATATATTCAATGCATATCCAACCGCTCAGTTTGACGGCTGGACAGATCAGGGAGGATTCGCGGATTCAGTGCAGATGGGATCTGATGGGGCATACTTTTTTGGTAGAATTGGATTCAACTTCTAAACAATAACAAACATGTAGATTATTCAGGAGGTAACTTTTTTTATTTTGATTTTTGTTTTGGTTAGCAATGGATTGGAATAGTTACCTCTTGTCTTATTTTTTCTACAACAATCATCTGTCCACATTTTCTTTTCTTATCTTAACTCCTTCTTCTTCAGAAGAATCAGTATTTTCGATATTAAATAAGCGGATCAATTAGATGCTAAAAAAAGCCTTCCTCACATTTCTTGGATTGTTTGTAATACTCATATTGCTTATTCTCTTTCAATCAGTTGATCCTGTTCAGGTTGATCGTAATACTACTTCGTTCATTTTTGCTGATACACTTGAAGGCAAAGAATACAATGAGGATAGTCTAATCCAGTTGGTTGGTCCGAATAAGGGATTGCCAGAAGGTTTTGAGATGGCAGCATTAATAGCATTTGCGGCATACCCAGAATTGAAAGACGTCAATATCGATATGGAGCTCACCCAATCAGGAGCGCCAATGGAATCAAATTTTGATATTGGAACACTTTTCGGCCCTAAGAAGAATCGGGTTTACAAGATCCTTTTAAATGATGCGACCAACACTCAATTTGATGAGATTTTATTAAGGTCACTTCCATTTGATGCACAGGTGGGAATTCTTGCTCATGAATTAGGTCATGTCGCTTACTATGATGAGTTATCAACTCTTCAAATCGCAAAATGGGGATTGATGTACCTGGTTAGCAGTGAGTTTCGAGCTAAGCATGAAAGAAGTACAGATCTCATGCCTGTATATCATGGGTTAGGAAGTCAGATTTATCAGTATGCTTATTATGTGAGGTATGATCCATCTTGTAGAGACTTGTATCAGAAATTTGGTGCTGAGTTTATTGATAAATACTATATGACCGATGTTGAGTTAAAGGAGCTTCTGTAGATCTGGAATTTTGTTATCTTTCAATTATTAAAATTTATCAATCATGGATAAACTGTCTAGGTATAACCAAAAACTACTAGCTGCTATTGGTACTGTGGCTCTCATTTTATTAATATTTATGCTATTTAGCGTTGTTTGGAAAGAGGTATCAAGAGCCTTACGGAGTACAAGCAATCAAATAGCTGATATTACTGTAGATAAACCCGCTCAGAATAAAGACGGTGGACAAATTAACTTAAGAGATCAGCAAATTACTTTTGGGGAACCTCATTTGCTAGACACCATAATACCATTATATATCATAGAAATATCTTTGGTAAACCTGGAGAACCCAGAAATGATAGAGGATGATCTTGGAATGTATATGGATAGCTTTGATTCTTATGTCGGTGAAGGTGTATACCGGAGATTTTATGAGGAACCTATAAACAATCTAATTCTGTATAATCAGAGAAATTCCACCAAGAAAAGAATTTTTAATAGAAAAGCGTTTATTCCACATTATCAATTCTACCAAAGAGATGGGAGTTCATACATTTTAATAAATGCTGTCCTGGAGGATACCAATGACGATGAATTGATCAATGGTAAAGACAAATTATCTTTTGTTTTATACAACATTGATAACAATACCTTAATGGTTCATGAAGAAATGAATAAAGAATATCTGGGCTTCAAAGTCTTAAAGGATTCAGATGAGGTTATTCTTAGTTTTGGTATTGATAAAAATAAAAATGACCGAATAGAACTGGGTAGAGAACCTGTGCACTTGAAGAGCCTTTCTTTGAAAACAGGAAATATAATAGACTTTGTAGACGAACAAATGATCAAAGAAATACAATCTATTATTGACTAATACTAGATTTGCATCATGCTCAACATTGCAAAGCTTGATCAGGGTCCCGAAATCTTTCACACAATCCAGGGAGAAGGTAAAAACCTGGGAGTACCTTCAGTTTTTATAAGACTCTCATTATGCAATCTCTATTGCGTTTGGTGTGATACAGACTATACCTGGAACTGGGAAAATACCAGTTATGATCATGTAAATGATTCAAAACCAGGTTATTCCAAATTCAAAAAAGAAGACCACATTCTAAGAATGACCGCCGATCAGGTTTTAGAAGTTGTTTCACAGTACAATTGTAAACATATTGTCATAACCGGAGGTGAACCATTAGTGCAACATAAGGAGCTTGTTGAATTATGTGCAAAGTTGAAGTCACTCAGAAAGCACATTGAATTTGAGACAAATGGTACCCTTATCCCAAATGAAGACCTTGAACCTTTAATTGATCAATACAACGTATCTGTAAAGCTGAGTAATTCATTTGTAAAAAAGGAGGAGCGTATAGTTCAAAAAGCTATTAAATTTTTCAGCAAAACCTCAAAATCAAATTTCAAATTTGTAATCGAAGAGCAAGGCGACTTAGATGAGGTGTTACAATTAATTAAAGAATATCTAATACCACATGATTCAGTCTACCTAATGCCTCAGGGAACTACCCCAGAGATGCTTAATGCTAAACAACAATGGTTAATCGAAGTATGTAAAAAAAACGGATTTAACTACACAGACCGATTACATATTCATGTCTATGGTCCAAAAAGGGGAGTCTAGCTGATTTCTGCTGGAGTCATTTCAGCAACAGGTTCATTTACCTGTGTTGCAGTATCAAACACTAAAACTGTAGCAATCATTGCAATACATGCAATAGCGGAAATCACTACATTTCCAAGAAAGCTGAAATTGTCAAAAACAAACCCGGAAAAGAATGATCCTAATCCCATTCCAATCTGGCCAATGCTGATAGACAAGCACATAAAACGTCCTCTGGAAGAATCGGAAGTAATATCTGAGATAAGTGCCTGAAATGAAACAAGTCTTCCAGATAGGAAAAGCATAGTGAAGAAACTCAGAATGACTAAAGTAATCCCACTATGATCCAATGTAGCCAGAGCGAGAATACTAACAGCTAAACCTAGGTTATTGACGATGTTCACCGATTTTCTACCAACAAGATCTGTAAGTCTGCCTGCCAATGGTGAGCCTATTAAAGTAGCGATACCACCAACTGATAATATTAGTGCTACAAATTCACTCGAGAAGCTTAGATCTACCTCTAGCCAAGTTGGAAAATAAACCATAAACATTGAAATGCTAAAGAACATCAAAACATAACCAACAGCCGAAGCTCCAAAATGTCTTGATTTTAGGACATCCTTATAACCAGTAAGGCTAAAGCTTGACCATGTTAGTCTTTGATATTTTGCTTCCAATGAAGTATGTGGAACAAATTGCATAATCATAAAAAATGCAATCGCCATCACAGCGCTGAAGAATAGGAATGGAGTATCAAAACCTTGTTGGGAAGCCAATATTTTCCCAATTGGAATTCCTAATATCTGTCCTGCGGCACTTCCAGTGGCTACAATACCGTTTGCCCAACCTCTTTTGTTATAAGGGAATACGTCTCTGATATATGATACACAAGAACCAGTAAGTATTCCACCTGCAATACCAGCAATTAATCTAAGAGTTAGAATTGAAGTGTAATCATAAGCAAAAGGGTGAAGTCCCAATGCAACAGCCATCGTTGCACTTCCTAAGATAAGAATCCTTCTTCTTCCAATTTTGTCTGAAACTGGACCAATAAAAAGTGCGGAGATAGCTAATGAGAAAGCATAGCCTGAGATTAATGTACCTTGAATGTTTTCTGCAATATTTAACTGTTCGCCTAACTGAGGTAAGATCGGGGCTATGATAAAAAATTGACTGCTAGAAGCAAACATCAACAGCCAGAGTGACCCCAGGATAAGATGTAGATTAATGTTTTTAGGCACAGAAATTTATTTGAAAAAGTTCTGTGGGTAATTAACGAACATATGCCCGGAAGGTTCTCAAATTCGATGGACTACAGCAATTTCGTGACAAACGGGAATTTATCTGTAGCCAATTATTAGCTTATTTTACTACCTCAGTACCATCAGCAAACTTCGCGAATCTTCCTAGCGACGCATCATGCACTTGATCGTGTTTTGGCCATGGCCACCCACCAAATTGTGTCCTTTGATAGTCCATCATGGCAGCTTGAATCTCTTCTGGAGAATTCATGACAAACGGACCATATTGAACAGTAGGTTCATTGATTGGTTTTCCCTGTAAATATAGAAAATGAGATTCAGTGTCACCGTTTTGGATCTCGATGGTGTCATTTGTAAGGTCAATTGAATGATCTTTCGAAATGCTGGATCCACCAATGTTAATATTATTTCCTTTAAAGAAGTATAGTGACCTGTTTAGTTCAGGGTTGGTTGCAGGAAGGTGCAAAGTCGCATTTGGTTCCATTTTGATTGTGTATATGGCAACATTATTATTGTTATCGGCAGCCCATGAACTAGGAGAGGGGGAGTTCACTTCAGTATCTTCAAAGCCACCTACAACAACTGTCACTTCAGATTTATTACCGTTGGAATCATTCACTTCGATTTTTGGAATATTCTCATTCCACAACATGGCAAAATGCGGTTCAACAAATTTGCTCTTTTTAGGAAGGTTTAACCAAATCTGAAAAAGTAGAAATGGATTGTCAGACTCTTTGTTTAATAACGGGAACATTTCAGAATGCTGAACACCTTTTCCTGCCGTCATCCATTGCACATCTCCATTACCAAATCGACCAGCAGCACCCAATGAATCAGCATGATCTACCAATCCCTTTTGGACGATTGTTACAGTTTCAAACCCTCGATGTGGATGTGACGGAAAACCAGGAACAGTTTCTCCATGATACATTCTCCAACCATCTTTAATTTGAAAGTCCTGGCCAATCGACCTTCCTTCTAATGAGGCATCCGGTCCTAATTGATCATTGCCCTTTGGGTAGGCATCTTCATGATATGCACAAAACAGGAATGGGTCTTTTGTTTGCCATGGAAAGCCTAGTGGTTCAACGGATTTTAACACGATTTCATTATTTAAATGTCACAATCTATAATGTACAAACTTATGAATTGTTTTGGTTCTTGAAGAAAAATGGATTTCTATTCAGGAATTTGTATATTTATAGTAACCAAGCCTGGAAACTAAAAGTTTGACATTCATTTAGTTAACATGGAAAAAAGGAATATCGATGAGTTAATTGACAATGCACTGGCGGAATACGATCAGGTAATGTCGGAATACAATAAGCCTCAAGAAGATGTGGTAATGTTTTCTACCTGTCACATCATTGAGCGAGCAATCGTAAATTTACTGGATGCATTTTTAGTGGCGCATGATGAAGTTCCATTATATGGAAAGGATCTTGAAAGTATTCAAAAGAGATGCATTGAGTTTGATCCGGTTTTTAAAAAATTAGATTTCTCTTTCATTTACGATCTTCAAGTACACAGCGATGACGCACAGGGGTACGTGTTGCATGACTATGTAAAGGCGTTGAAAGAAACCAAAGATTTGGTAATCGTGCAATTGGATTCAATGGGTGTCTGGTCGGAATAACTAGATTTCCCAGTGATTGCTTCCACTTAATAAGTCATCCAGCTCGATGGGAGCAGACGAGATTGCATTATCTATTTGGGTCTTCATTAGGTCTTCATACGTGTCGCGTTGTTTCTCATAAAATACACCAAATGGTCTTGGTAAATCCCCCTTATTAAAATCGTAATCAAAGAAATTAGTAAGGATCGATGCTTTGATTTTGTCTTCTGGATCATGAATCCATAAATCATCAGCGGAATTTCCTGATTCTTCCATTGAAACTATTACCGGTTTGAATCCATCCAGTTTAATTCCTTTGTTTTGGTCTTTCCCAAAAAGTAATGGTTGCCCAGCTTCAAGATATATGGCATTTTCTTCTTTGGAATCTTTGTTAGAATATAGATCAAAAGCCAAATCATTGAAAACATTACAATTCTGATAGATTTCGATCAGGCTGGTTCCTTTGTGTTTATGCGCTGCTACAATTGTGTCTCTCAGATGTTTTGGGTTTCTGTCAATGGCTCTGGAAACAAATGTAGCCTCTGCACCTAAAGCCAGTGCCAGAGGATTGAAGGGATGATCAACCGAGCCTAATGGCGTAGACTTTGACACTTTACCCTGCGGTGAAGTAGGGGAGTATTGCCCTTTTGTGAGCCCATAAATTTCATTGTTAAATAGCAAGACGTTGACATCAATATTTCTCCTTAATAGATGAATAAGATGATTACCTCCAATTGCCAGCGAGTCGCCATCCCCGGTTATTACCCAAACGTCTAATTCTGGATTAGAAGCCTTTAGTCCACTTGCAATAGCTGTAGCACGACCATGAATGCTGTGCATGCCATATGTGTTCATGTAATAAGGGTATCGAGCCGCACATCCTATACCTGACACAAAAACAGTGTTTTCTTTCGGAACTCCCAACTGCGGCATTACAGTTTGAACTTGTTTTAGAATCGAATAATCACCACATCCCGGGCACCACCTTACTTCCTGGTCGGTAGCATAGTCTTTTGGTGTAAGGGTTGTCGAATTTCCGTTATTGTTAGGCTTTTGCATGGCTTAGCTCATTTTCAATTAGTTGTTTAATCTCTTCAACGTGATAAGGTAATCCCATCATTTTGCTATGTGGTATGATGTTTATTTCCAGTTCCTGCTTCATATATCGGGATAATTGCCCCCTGTTCATCTCGGGAATTATCACTTTATCAAACCCTTTGAGTAGCTGCTCAAGGTTTTTTGGAAATGGAAATATGTACTTGAGGTGAATATGTGAAACTGGTTTTCCTTCCTCATTTAATTCTCTTACAGCTGTTTCTATGGCGCCATAAGTAGAACCCCAACCAACAACTACAATTTCTCCCGAATCGGGACCACTTTCAATCTGCTGCTCTGGAATATCTTCTGCGATTTTTAAGACTTTCTCTTCTCGGGTCTTGGTCATATTTTGATGGTTGAGAGGGTCATATGATACGTTTCCTGTATCCGCCTCCTTTTCCAAACCACCTATTCTATGCTCAAACCCTTTTTGACCTGGAACTATCCATGGTCTTACCAAATCTTCATTTCTCTTGTATGGAAGTAATTGACCTTCTTCAGTATTCATGCCGTCCACATTTGTGATAGGCTCAATGGGTTTTAAGTCTGAGCTCTTTGGAAATGCCCAGGGTTCTGCACCATTTGCGATATATCCATCAGATAACAAAAATACAGGCGTCATATGCTCCACAGCGATTCTACATGCTTCATAGGCCATATCGAAACAATCCTTTGGGGTAGCGGCAGCTAGTACAGGAATTGGAGCTTCTCCATTTCTTCCGTACAGAGCTTGCCACAGATCCGCTTGTTCTGTCTTTGTAGGCAACCCTGTAGAAGGACCTCCGCGTTGTACATTTACAATTACCAATGGAATTTCAAGAATAACACCCAAGCCCAGAGCTTCTCCTTTCAAAGCAATTCCAGGTCCTGAGCTTGCAGTTGCTGCAAGGGATCCACCAAAGGAAGCTCCAATTGTTGCGGCTATTGCTGCAATTTCATCTTCGGCCTGAAAGGTTTTAACTCCAAGGTTCTTATACTTGGATAACTCATGTAATATATCAGAAGCAGGTGTGATTGGATAACTCCCATAAAAAAGCTCAAGGTTTGACTTATTTGCAGCTGCAACTAACCCAAGAGAAATGGCCTGGTTCCCACTTATATTTCTATATCTTCCTTTTGGGAGTTTTGCTGGTTTTACTTTAAACCTCGAGCTGAAAGTTTCACTGGTATCTCCAAAATTATACCCGGCTTTAAGAACACTAATATTCGATTTTGCAAGGTCAGGTTTGTTTTTGAACTTCTCGGTAATGTTTTTTACAGTGTTATCTACGGATTGATTAAACATCCAGTAAATGAAACCAAGAACAAACATGTTCTTACTTCTATCTATTTCTTTGACACTTAAACCAGAATCCTTGAGGGACTCACGCGTTAGTTTAGTTATGTCAATAGAATGAAGCTCATAACCATCTAGAGATTGGTTGGTCAGTGGGTTTTCTCCATCGATGTATTTCGCGTTCCTTAAATTTTTACTATCAAAACCTGAAGTGTTGGCTATAATGATTCCTCCTTTTTTTAGGTTTTGAAGATTGACTTTCAGAGCGGCAGCATTCATTACAACCAGGACATCATATTGGTCTCCAGCTGTAAATACTTCAATACTTCCAAACTTAAGTTGGAACCCAGAGACACCCGATAGTGTACCAGCAGGAGCTCGGATTTCAGCAGGGAAATTGGGAAATGTACTAATGTCGTTACCAAAAATCTCTACAGTTTCCGTGAATTGGCCACCTGTTAACTGTATTCCATCTCCAGAGTCACCAGCAAATAGAATTACTACTTCATCTTTGGTTTCGGGTTTTTGAGTGTTCATAGCGCTAAAAATGTAGTGATACGCTTAATTACCTATATAATTTAATCATTAGGATCGTCTAATGCTAATACTTTACACATTAGGGATTCTAATCAGCTTGTCAAGTATTTTTGAATAAAATACTAATAGTGTAATTGCAATAAGCTGATAAATGTTAGATCAACAGATAATTTTAAAACAGGGTTCAAGAATCTTTGAATGAATCGAACAAATCGTAATGAGATATGTTCCAATACAAAAAAACAAAATGTTTGGACTATTCAATTCTAAAAAAGACCCTGCAGCCAAATTGCAGAAGAAGTATGAGAAGCTGATGAAAGAGGCATACGAGCTTTCTACGGTGGACAGAACAGCAAGCGATAAAAAATATGCAGAAGCAGATCAGGTTGGTAAGGAAATTGAGCTTCTGACTAAGAATTAATCCTAGTTTTTTAGGACTGGAATTATATATACATCTTCTTTCAATTTGCCAGATCTGAGTACCGTCAATTTGAGTGCCTTGCCAATAGCATCTACTCTGAGTCGCTGAAATAAATCATTTATTGAATTGATGTCGCTATCATTCACCTGAAGTAATATGTCTCCTTTCTGAAGGTTTGAGTGAAATGCAGGTGAGTTTTCTATCAAATCAGTTATCAATAATCCTTTAGTCGATTCCAATTGAAAGACATTAATAACTCTTTGGTTCAATTGTATTTCCTGAAGCATTACACCGATATGTGCTCTTCTTATCTTTCCATATTTAATTAAGTCTGATGCAAGTGCTTTAGCCAGATTAATATCAAGTGAAAAGCTCAATCCATTTGCACCTCTTAATGTTGCAGTATTAATACCAAATACTTCGCCTTTGCCATCTATCATTGGGCCTCCCGAGTTACCTGGATTTAGGGCCACATCAGTCTGAATAACATTGTCGATGGTTACACCATTTCCTAGTCTTAAAGTTCTTCCTAAAGCACTTACAACACCAGCTGTTACTGTGTGTTGATAGCCTAAGGGGTTTCCTATGGCAATTGCCAACTGGCCAATCTGTAAGTGATCGGAATTAGCTAATGATGCCACTGAGAAATTGGATCCTGAAGTTTTAATGATTGCCAGATCAGAGTTCGGATCTTCTCCCACTAGGTAGGCTGTTTCTGTACTTCCATCAAGAAAAGTAACCATGATTTCATCAGCACCATTCACTACATGGCTATTGGTGAAAATCATTCCATCAGAAGAAAAAATGAAGCCAGAACCTGATCCGTTTTGTTCCTGTCTTCTTAGTGTTTTTCTTCTTATATCTATTTTGACAACAGCATTTTTGATCTTGTCGACCGCTGTTATGATTGTATTTGAATATGCATCCATGTTATTTGCCTAACACATATTAATCCAAATAACTATTACATGTCAAAAAGTCCATATAAAATAAAAAAGGCAGCTAATTGCTGCCTTTTCGTCGTACTTAATTTTAACTATCTATTGTTTGTCTGTTGGTTTTCTAAGTAATTAAGGTGCGAATTCTCCATTTTCATCAATTTTTACCAGCCAAAAATCATAGCTTCCATACACTCCACCCACATCTCCATCAGAGGAGAGAGACCATCCGTTTAGTATGAAACCTTTGTCACAAGTTGGTGAAATTGAATATCCGAAATCAGTACTCGAACCTCCAAATGATTTGGTTGATATGATGTCACCGGTTGGTCCGTCGAGCCTGACAAGCCAGTAATCCCAACCACCAAGGTGGTCTGTTTTATCTCCACTATTACCAGAGGCAGATCTACCATTTACCCAAATATCTCCTTCATCATCTTCCACGAGACCTTCGCCATAATCATTACTGGTTCCACCAACAGGGTGTTGCCAAAGCATGTTTCCATTGGCATCAATCCTAAGAACCCAGTAATCATAATTCCCATTACCACCTACAACATCTCCGTTTGAGGATCTTGATCTTCCGCACATAATATACTCTCCATTTGCTGTTTGTTGAATATCGTATGCCTGATCCACATTTGTACCACCCCATCTGGATGACCATTCCAGGTTGCCGTTTGCATCCAATTTTGCGGCTGCATAATCCCAGCCTCCCTGCGACCCTGTGAAGTCTTGATTGTTCGAAAGAGTCTGTCCTCCTACAACACAACCTCCATCACTAGTGGCATCTACACCATAGGCCCATTCTTGTCCAGTTCCTCCGACAATTTTTTCCCAGACTAAATTACCTGAATTATCAATTTTAATTACCCAAATGTCACATCCACCTTTTGCTCCAGTAACATCGAAATTTCCTGAGCATGTTATGCCAGCTACGAAGTAACCATCTCCATCAACTGAATTGGCAATGTCTAAAGCATAATCTGTACTGGAGCCTCCAAAATGTTGCTCCCATTCAATTTCTCCAGTTTCATCATCTAGTTTGATAATCCAATAATCCCATCCACCATAGAATCCAGATCTGTCACCATTTGTCGACCTTGACCGAGCAGCAATTACAGCTCCACCATCATTTCCATTTACCACAGCTTCACCATAATCAGTACTACTTCCGCCAAGTGAATGTTGCCATAGTAGGTTGCCTTCAGCGTCTGTAGAATAAGCCCAAACATCCCAGTTACCTTTGTTTTCGGTTAAATCAGTGTTGTTGGATAGAGATCTGCCTACGGCATAGAATCCTCCATCAGGCTTTTCAACTGCATCAAATCCATCATCCCGATTGGTTCCTCCATAATTTTGCGAGAAGGTAATCAGATCACAAATCTCTTCTTCCCCCTCTTCTGGTGGAATGGCTACAGCTTCCAAAGGAAGACTTATAGTAACGACTAAATCTTGAGTAATAGAGAATAATCCAGATTCCAGATAAATCTCAACCCCTAAAGCACCTTCCAACAATGCATTGGATTTAACGATCAGGTAATAATTACCCACAGGAAGCTCAATCTGTTCGGGAGCTCCGCTAATACTTTCGTAAAAAACTACGAGTACTGAATCCTCATCATACACAGTAACAGTAATGTTATCGTATAATAATTCATCAAATTCTGCAGAAGGGGATAGTGAAATGTAGCCGTATTTCTCTAATTCTTCAAGGTCATCAGGATTACAACCTAAGAATAACTGTCCAATCAGAAAAATGAGGACATACCGGTAATAACGTTGCATATTGTAACGAGTCATTTGGTTAAAGTGTGTTAACTCCCAAAGGACGTCAATCCTTGTGGAAGATGGTGTTTCCAAATTCCCCAAAATTGGTTGGCACAATTAAGGTTCGGCTGGATTAAAGTAATTTAGCAATACCTAGAATAATTACAAAAAAAGCAATGATATTTTATAGTTAAGTTGGAAATATTACAATAAATGGAATCAAAACACTGGAAATAAAAAAGGCTTCCCGATTTCTCAGGAAGCCTTTTCTTATAATTAAGAATCAATATTATTGATCTTTCAAATACTCTTCTCTTGTCTTCAACTTAACAGGTTCCATAGATTTGCCAGCCATGAATTTCTCCATTTTGGCAACTCTCTTAGACTTGATCTTAGCAAAATCAGCTTTTGCTTTGTCAAATCTTTCTGTTAATAAAGCCAGATTTTCCAGCTCTGAAGCATTTGCAGGATCAAACCCTTGAGCAATTTTGCTATATAGTGTTGCAAGCTTTTCTCTTAGCTGAGGTTCTGCTGATCCAACGTAGTTGTCACCAGTTGTGATTACCAAAGTTTCTTTTAATGCAGTAAGCTCTGAAATAACTGGTTTTGCAGTCTTAGAACCTCCATTTTTAGATACTTCTTCAGCTTTAGCAACAATTTCATCTAACTCATATACCATATAAGCTAAATCCTCACATGTATTGTATATATCCATTGTTTGCTTATGCAATGTCATTCTATCTGCATCAGTTCTGTCAGATTTAGGATCATTGATAAGCTCAATAGTAGTTTCAAATGTTTCTTTGCCTTTTGTTAATACAACTTTGTAAGTTCCTGCTGGAACTCGGGCAGGAGTGAAGCCACCAAAACTGAATGTTTTACCCTTCGCCATTCTAGGAGGTCTGATATTATAACTCCATGTTACAATATTGATACCTTTAGATTTGCTTGGTGAAATTTCAGTTAAAGTTTTACCATCCATATCCTGAATCTCAAGAGACATCTTTCCGAAGATATGTCTCTTCTTCATGTAGTACATGATTTTAGCAGCTGAGCTTCTGTTTCTTCCAACGAATTCCCTTTCAGTGGCGGTTCCTCCAAACCCCCCAGACTCCTGAATGATTGTTGGTTTAGTTTCAAGGAAGTGAAAATTCTTAGCGAGAACCTCCTGGCTCAATTGTCTCATTGGACTTATGTCATCAACAATAATAATACCTCTACCATGAGTACCAAGTACTAAATCGTTAGTTTGCTTCTGAAGATCAAGGAAGTGAACTGCAACAGGAGGGATCCCCTTGTTGAATCTACTCCAGTTTTTACCACCGTCAATTGTAGCGTATAGACCGAATTCAGTTCCAAGGAATAAAAGGTTTTCGCTTTCATAATCCTCCTGGATACTTCTTACAAACCCATAAACATCCTCAGAAATGATGGATGTCCAGGTTTTTCCAAAGTCTGTGGTCTTGTAAGCATATGGAGTTTTGTCATTGCTTGTGTGTCCATCAAATACTGCATAAGCAGTACCTTTTCCATGTACACTGGCTTCAATATGATAAACCCAAGTGTTGGCTGGTAATCCACTAATGTTTGGAGTAGTGTTTGTCCATGTTTTACCACCGTCCTGAGTAACTTGTACATTTCCATCGTCAGTTCCTACCCAGATCACATTTTGGTCCACTGGAGATTCAGCAATTGTAAAGATAGTACAGTGATTCTCGGCTCCTGAGTTGTCTTTGGAAAGACCTCCTGAGTTCTCCTGCTGTTGTTTTGACTTGTCATTAGTAGTCAAATCAGGGGAAATGATCTCCCAGGTATTACCCATGTCTTCAGACTTGTGTAAAAACTGACTACCCATATAGAATCTGTCTGGCTGGTGGTCACTGATTGCCATTGGAGCATTCCAATTGAATCTTAATTTTGGATCACCTTTTACAGGAAGAGGCTGAATAGTTTTAGTTTGGTTTTTGTCCATGTCATATCTCCAAACATTATCAGCACCTTGCATTTCTGAATATAGAATTCTCTTTGTAGGGTGTCTTAATACTCTAAATCCATCACCTACACCTACAACATTCCAATCTCTTGCTTCAATACCTCCTGGAGATTGAGAAGGACCGTACCATGAACCATTGTCTTGTAATCCGCCATAGATGTTATAAGGTTCTTCGTTATCAACACTGATATGATAGAACTGAGATACTGGTAGGTTTGCTACAATTTCCATTGTGTTTCCACCATCCCAAGATCTGTAAACACCACCATCAGTTCCTGCGAACATCTGGTCAGAGTTGTTGATATTGAATGCGAAATCATGGATGTCCGCGTGCATGTTACCTAGGTTTCTGAATGTTTTTCCTCCATCTCTACTGATAGATCCAAACAGACCACCTTTAATAACAACATCTGGATTCTTAGGGTCAACTACAATTCTGGAGAAATAGAATGGTCTAACAACCAATCCGAAATCACCATTTAGTAACTCCCAGCTTGCACCAGCATCATCAGATCTGTATAGACCTTTGTCTTTATCCTTTTCAGTTTCCAGAACTGCGTAGATTCTTTTGGAATCAGAAGGTGCAACTGCAACAGCAATTCTACCTAGCTTTCCTGAAGGGAAACCATTATGAATTTTGTTCCATGTTTTACCAGCGTCTGTTGATTTGTAAAGTGCACTGTTATTTCCTCCTGATTCGAATGACCAACCAGTTCTTCTGAATTCCCACATTGATGCATACAAAGTATTAGGATCATTAGGGTCAAGTATTACATCACCGCAACCGGTTTTCTGATCGATGTAAAGAATTTTTTCCCATGTTGCGCCTCCATCACTGGATTTGAATACTCCTCTCTCTTCAGAGTCACCCCAAAGAGCTCCAAGAACACCCACATACATTTCTTGTGAGTTATTTGGATTGATTTCGATACTACTGATTCTTTCAGAGTTCTCGAAACCTACTTTTTTGAAGTTTACTCCACCGTCGGTAGACTTATAAAGTCCGTCTCCAACTGATACACTGTTTCTTGTCCAGATTTCTCCAGTACCAACCCAGATATTTTTATCAGGGTTACTTGGGTCTAAAGCTATTTGACCAATACACTGAGTATGTTCGTCAAAAATTGGAACGAAAGAAGAACCTCCGTTACTACTTTTCCATACACCACCACCAGCAGTACCTACATAAAGTACTTTATCATTAGTAGGGTGAGTTTCAAGGTCAATAATTCTACCACTCATTAGAGCGGGTCCGATATGTCTTGCTTGAAGGCCACCAAAGAGTGCATCGCCTTTCAATACAATATCCTGGGCAAATGTTGATACTATCGCACCTAGAGAAAGTGCGATAGATAAATATGCTTTCTTCATACTTCCTTAAATGTTGTCTTAATTATTCTTCAGGAAATGCAAAATCTGCGTCAGCTACTTCTGGGTTTAACTCGATAGCGTCAATGATGATAGGCTGAGACATACCATCTTTGATACCCTGAGTCATAGAGAATGGGAAGTATAGTCCGTCAACCTCTTGGTAATCCGAAAATTTAATTTGTTGAATGCTGCCTTTTTGCGGACCTTGGTTAATTTCAGATTCCTGAGCAAGAGGAATGAATGCTTCAGTATCAAAGTAATAATAAGTGATGTCATCAACTTCAACTCCATCAATCATTCTTGGCTCCTTAACAAGTTTTACTTTAAAAGTTTCGCTACCGTCCATGTCTTCTTTTCCAAGAAGCTCAGCAGTGTATCCTTTTTCTTTGTAATCGATAAGGGCATCCGGAAAGTCATTTGCATCAAGTTTTTGGTTGTTTGTTGCTTCTGAATCAGATTTCTCTGCTTTCATAGTTTGGAAGTTAGTACCCCACAAAGTTTCACCATCAAATACACCCTGCTTGATAGTCATTCCCTGGAATGAAATAGATGTCATTTGTCTACCATCAGCCATCTGATAGATGTCCAAAGGAATCTCCATACCGCCTTGGTTTACCTTTGCTGTGATTTTCATTCCTTTTAAGCTCTTAAGTGCATCAACACCTCCGATGTTTTCCAGATACGTAGAAATGATTTCATCTACATCTTGTGCTTGTGTGGTGGTAAAAGCCATTGCCATGATAGCCCCAACCATGAAAGTGATTTTTAATTTTCTCATGTCTTTTATTTTGGTTTAAATTCTGACTAGTAAGTTATCAGAACTCCGCAATTAATTACAGGATTTATGGAAGGGACGACTATATTTTGACTAATGGTAATTATTTTGGATGTGTGGCGTAAGCTTAACAATTTTTAATAATTGTCATACTTTCCATTCAGCCAACCCCAAAATCTCTTAACAGGATTTTTTGGTTTCTCAATAACTGCTTGTTGTTTCTGGGCAAGCTTCTCTTTCTTCTTGGCTTTTTTAGATGGTTTGATTTGAACATGAGCCTGGACATTCTCAACGTAGTGCTGTTTTTTCCTTGCTTTCGCTTCCTTTTCTAATTTTATTTTTTCTCTTTCAGCCTCTCTTTTTTCTCTTGCAATTCTTTGCTCGTATGACTCACGTCTATCTCTTTTGCCATAATTGCGACCTTTTCGCTTTTTACCATGATATTGTCTTGACTTTCGTGGTGGACGATCCTCCTTTTTATCTTCTACTTCAGACTCTGGATCCTCGGTCTCAGTTGGCTCTTTTACCTTAGGTTCTGGAAGGTCAATTTTTCCAACCACTTTGATGCCCTCAAGTTTCACTTTTTTAACCCTGATTACTTCAATATTGTCTTCACCAGAGGTGTCTTCATATGATAAAGAACCTATTTCGCTCTCCTCGTCCGGTTCTGATGATGATTCGTATGCTACGTTATCAACTTCTGGTACTACCTCATCAATAGATTTCTCTATTTGGGAATCGGTTTGAATAGGAATTTCTTCTGAAGACTCATTGATGACTTCTTGTTCCTCCTCGATTTCGAGTTCAATAACTTCTTCTTCTTTATCTTCCTCTAATGTTTCTGGTTTAGAAGATTCAATTTCAAGGTTCTCTGATGGTGCTTCAGGTAACTGTTCTTCCTCGGTTGTTGCTAGTAATTCAGGGTTAAAATGGTTAATGATTTGATATTCAAGCTCAGCTTCAATTTTGGCGTTCGATCCTTCACCAATGGAAATGGATTGAGAATCTAAATAGTCTGTAATTTCTTTCTGCGAAATTCGCAAGTGCCTGGCGAGTTGTCCGAGCCTCATAATTTTTTAGTGATTGAATACTTCCTTAAAAGATGCAAATATACGGAAGTAAAATGATCATTTTGAAATTTAGTATGAATTTACTAATTTTATATTAATAATGGTAATATTATACTAAATGTCATTAAAAGAAAGAATCATATCTGAAGCGGTAAAGCTTTATAATGAAAAAGGAATTTCGAGGGTTACTATGAAGGAATTGGCCGACTATTTGAAAATTAGTCCGGGAAATCTGACGTACCACTACAAAACCAAGTCTGATCTGATTCTGGCAATCTATGACATCATGCATGCTGAAGCTGCCGGTTACCTGGAGACAGAAGGGTATGTCACTTTACATCATTTTGAAAAAGCCATGACAAGCTATTATCAATTCAATCAACGATATAAGTTCTTTTTCAATGATGTGGTTTTTATCAGCAGAGAATTTCCAGAGGTTGGTAAGAGGTATGAGGCTTCCAATATGCTTAGATATAAACAAGGTAGAATGTTACTCGACTATTTTGTATCATCTGGAAGATTGGTACCTGAATCTGAAAATGTCAATTACGATAGGTTAGTTCATATAGTTTGGATGACCATGGCATTTTGGACTGCACAGTCTTTTATCATCAATGATGAGAGTTATCAGGTAAACAAAGTTTCTCCTGTAGAGATGGTATGGAACTTATTATTGCCATTATTAACTGAAAAGGGTCTTGCAGAATACAATGAGATAAGGTCCTATATACCTATAGAAAGACATTAACTTAAAAATTGTAATAAAATGAGAACAGCAGAAGAGTGGTTTAGTGAATACGGTGAAAGTCACCAAGATCCATTGAATAAATTGATTCACTACATTTGTGTACCAGCGATATTTTTCAGTATCATTGGTTTACTTGCTTCAATTCCAACAGGTAATATTTTTGCGTTTCTTCCGGAGACAATTGCTCCTTATGCGCACTTTGGAAGTATCCTGATCTTAGTTGGGTTGGTGTTCTACTTGAGAATGTCTATTTCCATATTCTTGGGAATGATCATCATTTCAGCACTTGTATTGTGGGGAAACTATCAGCTTGCCATTGCCAACATCTGGCCACTTTGGTTGATCTCACTAATCATATTTGCTGTTAGCTGGGTATTTCAATTTATTGGTCATAACCATGAAGGAAAAAAGCCTTCTTTCTTCAAAGACCTTCAATTCCTGTTGGTAGGACCCGCCTGGATTCTTGGTCATGTGTACCGAAAGATTGGTATAAAATACTAATCATGACTACTGATCAATGGAAGGATCGTGGAAGTTATTTTAAGTTTTACGATCATGATATCTTTTTTATAGATGAGGGTGAAGGACCAGCAATCATATTATTGCATGGTTTTCCCACTGCATCGTGGGATTGGCATAAGATCTTTGATTCTTTAAAAGAGAATCATAGGGTTATAGCATTAGATTTTATTGGATATGGATTCAGTGCTAAACCAAGGGACTTTGATTATTCCATTTCACAACAGGCTGATTTAGTGGAGGAACTTCTGGCTGATTTGAATATTAATCAGACCGAAATTCTTGCTCATGATTATGGAGATACAGTAGCACAGGAATTACTTGCTAGACAGTTAGAAAGGTATGATCATTCTGGTTATTGTGTTTTCACTTCCTGTGCCTTATTAAATGGTGGTTTATTTCCAGAAACTCATCGCCCAAGATTTATTCAAAAAGTAATGATATCATCTATCGGAGGAATTGTAACTCCATTGTTGAATAGAAACAGTCTTAAAAAGAACTTTAACGAAATCTTTGGCGCACAAACTCAACCAACAGAATTAGAAATAGATGAATTCTGGAAGCTTATTCAATACAATGATGGGAGTAAGGTGTTCCACAAACTGATCAGATATATGGCCGAACGTAAGGAAAATAGAGAACGATGGGTTGGAGCTTTACAAAAATCTATCATTCCAATTCGGCTTATAAATGGAATTTCAGACCCTATTTCTGGTGGACACATGGTAGAGAGATACAAGGAATTGATAAATGAATTTGATATTGTCTCCTTGTCAGAAATTGGTCATTATCCTCAAACAGAAGCACCGGATTTGGTGCTAAAACATTATCTTGAGTTCTCTGAAAAACAAACCGCATGATTAATTCTCCATTCACACTTCCTTGTGGTGTAATTATACCAAATAGATTAGTAAAAGCAGCTACTACCGAAAGGCTTAGCGACCCTTATTTTAAACCAGGAAAGGAGTTGATACATCTTTACAAAAGATGGTCTGATACTGGGGCTGGGTTGATTATTACAGGAAATGTAATGGTAGATCGCACTCATTGTGAATCAGCGGGTAATGTAGCGCTGGATGATGCCACAACTATTGAGGACTTAAAGAAGTGGACAGCTGCGGGTACCAAAAATGGAAATCAACTATGGACGCAACTAAGTCATTCAGGTCGGCAGACAAGTAAATTTGTAAAAAAGAGACCGAAATCTGCTTCAGATGTGCAGTTAAAGAAAATGGGTCTATTTGGGAAACCTATTCCTCTAACAGAAGAGGAGATTTTGGAGGTCATAAGTAATTTTAGAATTGCTGCCAAAAACTCTAAAGACGCTGGTTTTACAGGCGTTCAAATACATGCTGCACATGGATATTTATTAAGCCAATTCCTTTCACCAATTACAAATAAAAGGGAAGATCAATGGGGTGGTTCTATTCAAAATAGAAGCAGACTTTTAAGAGAAATCATTGTAGCGGTTAGACAAGAGGTAGGGGATGATTTTCCAATTTCTGTAAAGCTTAACTCAGCAGATTTTCAGCGAGGTGGCTTTGATGAAAAAGATTCATTGGAAGTAATTAAAATGCTGGAAGAGCTTAGTGTGGATTTACTTGAAATCTCAGGAGGAACATATGAAAAGCTTGCGTTTTTTCTACTAAACGAACAGAATGCCAAAGAGAGCACTAAAAATAGAGAAGCTTATTTCTTAGATTTTGCCCAGAAAGTAAGAGAATTCTCAAAACTGCCATTATTGTTGACAGGCGGTTTTCGCACCTATGATTTCGCAAATCAATGCATACAAAACGGTGAAATTGATTTCATAGGAATGGCAAGACCTTTTATTACCAACATTGATGAAATCAAGGGATTCCTAAATGGAGAGGTAAAGGAGCTTTCAAACCTCATTGTTAGGACAGGATTCAAAATGTTTGAAGATTCTGCAGAAGGAGGATTCTACGCCCGACAACTCATAAGATTGGCTGAAGGAAAGGAGATTCATCCCAATTTATCTCCAATGTTATGTTCCACATTTTTAGTAACAAGTGAGTTTAAAAAGGCAAAAGCAAAGAAAAGAGTAGGGTCTCTTTGATTCTTAAATCTCCAATTTTTCGGAATATTAAGTATTTTGTAGCTGATTGTTCATTAATTTGAACTGATTACTTTGATCTGTTGTTGGATCAGCTTTGAACTGGTATTATATGAGGCTACTACTGACTATTGCTCTTTTTGCAGCATTCAGCAATCTATTTGCACAAGATTTTTCTGTATATCTAATAGGTGACGCAGGTGAACCTAAACTTCCAAATGACCCCATTTTAGAGAACCTTAAAAAGAAACTAGAAACAGCTTCCGAGAATGATGTATTGATATTCCTTGGTGATAATTTATACCCAGTTGGCTTGCCTGACAAGGAACATCCGGAAAGAGAAGTAATGGAAAAGAAACTCAATGCTTCTCTTGATCTAATCAAAGAATTTAAAGGAAGGTCTTTCATGGTCCCAGGTAACCATGATTGGGATAAAGGAAAGAAAAACGGATGGAAACAAGTCTTGAACATGCAAGAGTATGTGGAAGACTACCTGGTCAATGAAGCAGTTTTTGTGCCAGGAGGAGGTTGTCCTGGTCCATTAGAAGTGCAAATTGATGAAAAACATACTCTATTATTGATTGATACTCAATATCTACTTTTCCCATGGGACAAACCAGATGAAACAAGTGAATGTGATGCGAAATCTTCCTCAGATGCATTGGTTCTATTAAATGATATCCTGGATAATAATAAAGAAAAGCATGTGTTGGCAGTGGGGCATCACCCGATGTACTCATATGGCCCTCATGGTGGGAAATATACTTTCAGACAACATCTGTTTCCGTTAAGTGACATTAATAGAAAGCTTAAAATTCCTCTTCCAATAATTGGGAGTATTTACCCAATCTACAGATCCACAATCGGAAGTGTTCAGGATATTCCAAATCCAAGATATAAGCTAATCAGGAATGCTATGGTAGAGGCATTTTCAGCAGTGCCTAATTTGGTTTATGCTGCAGGTCACGAGCATTCATTGCAGTATCTAAAGAATGATGATACTCATTTTGTAGTTAGTGGTGCTGGATCAAAGTCATCACCTGTGAAAGAGGGTAAGCTAACAGAGTTTCGACATGAAGGTGTGGGATTTGCAGAATTGAAATACAAGGAATCTGGAGATGTCGAGCTTTTGTTCTGGGATGGTAAGAATGGAGAACTGCTGAATAAATCCAAACTTTACAACAAACAGGTAGAAGTAAAACAACAGGAGGACTTTGACTTTAACTTCAAAGACAGCACCATAGTAATGCCTATCAGTGATAAGTACGACGGTGCTACCAAAACCAGAAAGCTTTTTCTTGGTGAAAATTACAGAGATGTTTGGTCCACACCAATTAGGATGAAAGTATTCAATATTGATGAAGAACACGGTGGATTAAAGATTCTTAAAATGGGAGGTGGTAACCAAACCAAGTCATTGCGACTGGAAGACAAGGATGGAAAGCAGTATGTATTGAGAAGTTTAGATAAGTATACTGATAAACTACTTCCAGCAGCGCTGCAAAGAACTGTTGCGTCGGATGTCTTACAAGATCAGATTTCTGGAGCGAATCCTTTTGGTGCTTTTGCGGTACCACCATTAGCAGATGCCGCTGGTGTTTATCATGCAAATCCTCAAATCGTCTACATACCAGATGATCCAAGATTTGGTCAGTACAGGAAGATATTTTCAGGTATAGTTTGCTTGTATGAGGAAAGACCAAACTCCAAGGCGGCTAGTGAGCCATTTTTTGGAAGTGGTAAAAAGGTGAAAGGAACACCTGATGTGATCGAGATACTTCATGAAGATAATGATGAGAGCGTTGATCAGGCATTCGCATTGAGATCAAGGTTGTTTGATATGTTTCTTGCAGATTGGGACCGGCATGAGGATCAGTGGAGATGGGTTTCAAAGAAGAATGAATATGGTCATTACTGGCGACCAATACCAAGAGATAGAGACCAGGCATTTTTTAGAGGAGAAGGATTTATAAGCTGGTTCGCTTCCAGGAAATTTGTTCTCCCAAATACCGAAGGTTTTAGAGAAAGAATGCGATATCCTGAGGGGTACAACACAAGCCCAAGATTCTTTGATCGGACTTTCCTAAGTGGATTGGATTGGGACGATTGGAAAAAGCAAATTGATGAATTACAAGCTGGACTAACAGATGAAGCTATTGAGTCAGCGTTTGATGTTTGGCCTGATACGATCAGAGCTCAGGTTGGAGAAGAAACCATTAGAATCCTAAAAGCAAGAAGGGATGATATGAATCGTTACGCAAGGATTCATTACTTATTCCTTTCTAAAGAGGTTGAAGTTGTTGGGTCTGACAAAAAAGAGCATTTTCTGGTAGAAAGACTAAACGATGATGAAACCAAAGTTACTGTTTGGAAGCTTACCAAAAAGAAGGGGAAAAAGGCTCAGGTTCTATATGAAAGGGTATTTAGAACTGATGAAACCAAAGAAATCAGACTTTATGGACTTGATGGTGAAGATGTTTTCGAACTAAAAGGACAGGTTAAAAAGGGCATAAAAGTCAGAATAATTGGAGGAACTGATAAGGATATTATTAAGGATGAATCCAAGGTTAGTGGATTGGGTAAGAAGACCATTGTTTACGATCGTAAGAAGAGTACAGAAATAGAATCTGTGGGAGGTACTAAATCAAAGCTTAGTAAAAATCCAGAAATCAATTCTTACAATAGAACAGGATTTAAATACAACAAAGCAGTGCCTCTAATTAGCACCGAATTCAACCCTGATGACGGTTTATTCCTTGGAGGTGGTGTACTTTACACTTTCCAGAGATGGAGGAAAGAACCTTTCGCATCCCAACATAGTCTAAGAGGAAATTTTGCTGTTGCAACAGGAGCATTCAACTTGTACTACACAGGAACATTCACGGATGTGATTGGTAAATGGGATTTGAATGCAGATTTAGCATTGCAGAGACCATTTGGAGTCGATAACTTCTTCGGAATTGGTAATGAAACAGTCTTTGATATGTCGGGTGACAACATCCCACAAGGAGAAGACGACCCAATTGATTATTATCGAATCAGATATCAAAGATCTCAGAACTATGTAAACCTAACTTACAATTTAGGGCAGAAAGGGTTGTTTAGAATAGGACCAGAGTTTATGGTCTTTGACGTAAGAAACCAAAATGGGAGGTTCATCAATGATGAGGTAAACAATTTTGACTTCTCAATATTTGATACATACGAGTTTACTGGTCTCAGAAGTGATCTGGTAGTCGATACTCGTGATAATGCCAGAATGACTACCAGAGGTATCTTTGGTCAATTAACATATGAGAAATTCTTTGGTTCTAATCCAATATCGGAGGATTTTGATAGGGTTAGCGCAGAATTTAGCTTCTTCGTATCAACTAGAATCCCTTCCAAAGTGACAATTGCTAATAGAGTAGGGGCAGTTCACAATTTTAGAGATATCGATGAGATTAAGTTTTTCAATGGGGCAAGAATAGGCAGGGATCAATTACGTGGTTTGAGAAGGAGCCGCTTTATTGGACAATCTTCTTTCTATCATAATGTTGATTTAAGGTTGAAACTGTTCTCTTTCAGAACCTATCTACTACCTGGAAGTCTGGGGTTACTTGGCTTTCATGATACCGGAAGAGTATGGGTTGAAGGTGAGAATTCAGACACTATGCATACCACAAAAGGTTTTGGAATTTGGTTAGCTCCTCTGAATCAGATAGCTATCAATTCTTTTGTTGCCTTTGGAGATGACGAAACACAGGTTCTGGTATCCTTTGGTTACCATTTTTAGAGCCAATTAACATGTAGTAATATGAAGAAACAAGTACTCTACTATGCAATAGTAGTAGCCCTGGCTGGATTCCTTTTTGGATTTGACACAGTGGTTATCTCTGGTGCTAATCAGCCAATTAAGGAGCTTTGGAATACTTCAGATTGGTTTCACGGGACATTTATCATGTCTATGGCATTGTGGGGTACAGTTGTTGGAGCATTACTAGGCGGTTTTCCTAGTGATAAGTTTGGCCGGAAAACTACGCTGATCTGGATTGGTGTGTTATACTTTGTCTCTGCAATAGGTTCTGCGCTTGCAACGGATCCATATGTCTTCTCCATATTTCGATTTGTTGGTGGACTTGGAGTAGGAGCCTCCTCAATTGCTGCTCCAACATACACTTCTGAAATCTCTAACCCTTCCAATCGAGGTAAATTGGTTGCGCTCTATCAATTCAATATTGTCTTTGGTATTCTGATCGCTTATATCTCAAACTATTTTCTGAAAGGCTTTGATGGAGCTAATGATTGGAGATGGATGTTGGGTGTTGAGGCGATTCCTGCAGTGATTTATACATTGATGATGTTTGGAGTGCCAAGAAGTCCAAGGTGGTTATTATTAAAAAGAAATAATAGGGACGAGGCATTAAAAGTTCTAATCAAGATCGAAAGTGAATCTTCAGCACAGGCAACTTTAGAAGATATTCTTGAGCAAGATAAAGCAGAAACACAAACAGAATCGCTATTCAACGGCAAATACAAAAAAGCACTGTTATTGGGCTTTCTAATAGCATTTTTCAATCAGGTTTCGGGAATTAATTTCATTCTCTATTACGCGCCGGAAATTCTAGAACAAGCTGGATTCGCTTCACAGGAATCTCTTCTTAGTTCGATAAGTATTGGTGGAGTCAATCTAATTTTTACCATGTTTGGCTTATGGTTGATTGATCGTTCGGGCAGAAAAATACTGATGTATGTGGGATCAATTGGCTATATCATTAGTCTTATAATGGTAGCTTATGGTTTCCTTTCTGAAGCTAGCGCTGGCTTTACTTTAGTGTTCATATTGGCATTTATAGCATCCCACGCTATTGGTCAGGGTACTGTAATATGGGTGTTTATTTCTGAGATTTTCCCTAATAAGGTTAGGGCATACGGTCAAGCCTGGGGATCTGGAACACACTGGGTTTTTGCAGCGCTAATCACACTTTTTGGATCTGTATTGGTAAAGCAGCCTGCTGGATATGTCTATTTGGGTTTTGCAGGCCTTATGGTCCTTCAGCTACTCTTTGTGATGTTTTTAATGCCTGAAACAAAGGGCAAATCTCTTGAAGAAATTGAACTATGAAAACTGTATTTCATTTATTACTCGTGGCAATTGTCTTTAGTGCCTGTCAGCAAACCAAACCTGTTATAGAGAAACCGGAATTATACGGTGAAAGATACAGACCACAATATCACTACTCTGTTCCAACACAATGGATGAATGACCCGAACGGAATGGTGTACTATGATGGAGAGTATCACTTGTTCTATCAACATTATCCAGACAGCAATGTTTGGGGGCCAATGCACTGGGGTCACGCAGTAAGTACAGACTTGGTCAGTTGGAAGAACTTACCAATCGCACTTTATCCGGACTCCCTGGGAATGATCTTCTCTGGAAGCTGTGTGATGGATTTGAAGAATACTTCTGGTTTAGGAACTGAAGACAATCCTCCAATGATTGCAATCTTTACTCACCATCTAATGGAAGGGGAGAAGTCGGGTGCAATAGACTTTCAATATCAAAGCCTTGCTTATTCTACCGACAGAGGAAGAACCTGGACAAAATACGCTAATAATCCAGTATTAGGTAATCCAGGAATAAAGGATTTTAGAGACCCAAAAGTTAGTTGGTTTGAAGAGTGGGAAAAATGGATCATGGTTTTAGCAGTCAAGGATCATGTGAACTTCTATTCTTCTAATAACCTCATCGACTGGCAATTAGCATCTGAATTTGGCAAAGAAATTGGCGCTCATGGAGGTGTTTGGGAATGTCCGGACCTGTTTAAGCTTAAGACCGCTGATGGTACTGAAAAATGGATAATGCTTCTGAGTATAAATCCTGGCGGACCTCAGGGTGGATCTGCGACTCAGTATTTTGTTGGCGATTTTGATGGAAAGGTATTCACTCCTGATGATGAAGAGATTAGATGGATAGATATGGGTGCTGACAATTACGCTGGAGTGACCTGGAGCAATATTCCTGAAGAAGATGGCAGAAGATTGTTTATAGGATGGATGAGTAATTGGGATTACGCCAGGAATGTTCCAACCTATGTCTGGCGAAGTGCTATGACAATTCCTCGGGAACTTCAAATTATCAAAGTGAATGATGAAATTATACTCACTTCTATTCCAGTCTCTGAAATGGAATCCTTAAGAGGGGAGATGAGGTCCTTACAAAGTGGGGAAAATTCGTTGGAATGGATGACCTCAGAAATTGAGTTGGAATTTGAAAGCCCAAACCATGAATTAGTTTTTTCGAATGAATCTGAAAAGTTAGTGGTCGCTATTAATGATTCAACATTGTCCATAGATAGATCAGGTGTTGGAGACCCTTCAATAGAAAGAGGATTTCATGCTAATCACAAAGCAAAACTTGGTAATATCACTCCACAGCAATTGAGGATATTTCTAGACGAATCTTCAATTGAGGTTTTTGTGAATGACGGAGAACTAGTGATGACAGATTTGATATTCCCAGTAAACACTCTTACTTCCCTTGAAATTCGAGGGGATATTACTGATGGAGAACTATATAAGCTTCGGTCAGTTTGGAAGTGATTGCATCTGAAATTAAGGCTGTGTAAATCACAATCCGATCAAAATCAATTATTTTATGTAAATTTCTGTCATCAAAATGGCAATAATTTACAATTATGAATAAGAATATCCACCGGGAGATAACTCCATTAGCGCCAGAAGATAGTTTTTTAGTGTTTGAAAGAACCAAGAGTTATTTTGACTTTCCATTACACTTTCACCCAGAGTTTGAAATTAACTTTATTGACGGAGGCAAGGGTTGCAGGCGTGTAGTTGGAGATAGTATGGAGGAAATAGATGATATTGAGCTGGTGATTGTTGGTCCTAACCTTGAACATGGATGGGAAACACATAATTGTAAAAACAAAAATGTAAAGGAAGTCACGATCCAGTTTCATAATGATTTGTTTGATGAGAAATTACTTTCCAGAAGGATTTTTAAGCCAATCAAGGATTTGTTTCAACGGGCAAATCATGGGATATTATTTTCAACAACAACAGCTGAACAGCTCAAAGATCGATTAACAAAACTCTCTAAAATTGACAGTATTGACTATTTATTGGAGCTGATTTCAATTTTACAGGATTTAGCCAACTCCAGAAATCAAAGGTTGCTTTCTACGTATGGAGCCCATAATAGCCAGTTTGAAAATAGTCAGAAGATAGAAAAAGTATACGGTTTTATTCAGGATAATTTCCATAGACAGATTAAGCTTGAAGAAATCTCAGATATGATGAATATGAGCCAGGTTACATTTAATCGATTTATGAAAAAACGTACTGGAAAGACATTTGTGGAATACGTAAATGACACAAGAATAAGCTATGCGGCAAGATGGCTTGTAGAAACTGATTGGAGTATTGGTGAGATTGGTTTTAAATGTGGGTTTAATAATATTGCAAATTTCAACAGAGTCTTTAAGAAATCGAAAGGGTGTACACCGAGTGAATTTAAAACTCGCTTTGAAGGTATTAAAAGAGTGTTGTAGTTATCTGTAATGTAATTATCGTATTATAATTTGATTAAATAAGTCAAATTATTGAATGTATCTTTTAGTTTATTTGCCCACAGTGAGAAAACTACTATACAGCGCGTTATTTTGTTCCACTATTTTTTTGGCTTCCTGTGGAATAAATCATGAAACTTCAATCCTTAAGTTTCATCGATTTTCATTGAATTTTCAGAATTCTCAAGGTCGTATAAATCAACATGTTGATGGAAGTATCGAGTTAATTGGACCAGCGTCGTTTGTGGAAATTGTAGCTTCAGGAGATTCAGTTTCGATTCCTGTAATTAATCCGTTAGATCACAATAACTATGTAACAGTATTTATTGAGGATACTGTAGTTGATAGATATGTTATATCGGCCTCTGACACAACTTACTTAGGATTCAATCTTTCTAAAAAATCTAACATCAAGCTTGTTAAGGATACTGAAGCATCCAATGGGCCCATTTTAATTCCTGGTATTTGGGCGGATAGTGTTTTTCAACGAAAGGAACAGGATAATTTATTAATTGAATTCATTGGTAACTCTATAACCTGCGGAATGGGAGCTGATACAACAGATATCCTATGCGGAGAAAATCAGTGGTTTGATCAACACAGAGCATCATTAGCATATGGTCCACTTGCAGCAAGAGATTTAGGTGCGGAATACTTATTGAGCTCAGTTTCGGGAATTGGAATTTACAGGACATGGAATGATGAAAATATCATAGAACCAACAATGCCACAGGTATATGATAACTTATATCTAAATAGAGATACAACTTTTCAATATCAACCTTCCAAATCTCCAGATTTAATAAGTATTTGCCTGGGAACAAACGATTTGTCAGATGGTGATGGAATCAAAGAGAGATTACCTTTTGATCAAAGCAAATTTGTTGAGGGCTATGTGAAATTTATATCACACCTGATTGACCTGCATCCACAATCTAAAATTGTATTGCTGACGAGTCCCATGGTTGGAGGTGAGAAAGGTGTTGTGTTGAAAGAGTCTTTAAAACAGGTTGTAGAATCATTTAAGAGCTCAAAGCAAATCAAAGTATTTGAGTTTGAACAGATGATTCCAACGGGTTGTACTTATCATCCTTCATTGAGCGAACACCAAATTATGGCTAAGCAGCTAATTCCTTTTTACCAAGAAATTCTAAATCCTAATCTGTAAAATGAGAGGCGCAATAACATTAATAACAACAATGCTACTTTCAGTTTCAGCATACTCCAATGTGAGACTTCCTGCAATTTTTGGTGATCACATGGTTTTGCAAAGAGAGTCGGACGTGAAAATCTGGGGTTGGGCTCTACCTTTTGAAAAGGTTGATATCAGTGTCCCCTGGACTGATGAGGTCTATTCTGATAGCGCAAGTACAGATGCCACTTGGGAGATTACAATCCCTACACCAAAAGCTGGAGGTCCTTACGATATTACTATTAAGGGATACAATGAAATGTTTCTTACAGATGTACTAATCGGTGAAGTTTGGTTGTGCTCTGGTCAGTCAAATATGGATTGGAGTCCTTACGCAGGTATTAACAACGCTAAGGAGCTTATTGAATCTGGTATGCAACCTAAGATAAGACTATTTCAGGTAGATAAGCGAAGTTCTGAACACCCTCAAATGGACTTGGGAGGAAACTGGCAACAATGCACAAGTGAAACCATAAAATATTTTAGTGCTATTGGATATGTCTTTGGAATGAAACTCTCAGAGGAATTGGATGTACCAATCGGATTAATCAATAGTAGCTGGGGGGGATCTCCTGCTGAGATTTGGATTCCTGAAGAGAAAATAATTAATGATGAATTTCTTAAAGCAGGTGCTGATAAGATACCTGAACTTTCATGGTCACCTCACCTGCCCGGGAGGTCGTTCAATGCAATGATCTCACCAATCACAAAATTCAGGATTGCAGGAACAATTTGGTATCAGGGAGAGACCAATACTGGGAATCCAGATCACTATCAATTGATTTTTGAAGAACTAATTAAATCTTGGCGCGAACGTTGGACTTATAACTTCCCTTTCTATTATGTGCAAATAGCACCTTACGCATACGGTTCTCCTGAGCAAGGGGTAAAAGTAAGGGATGCACAGCGTAGAGTAAATCGAATTGAAAATACGGGGATGGTTGTGATAAGTGATATTGGAGACACCACTGATATTCACCCCAGAGAAAAGATTGAAGTAGGGAATAGGTTAGCTAAAATGGCATTGGTCAAACATTACGGTATTTCTGATCAGGTTGTAGAGGGGCCTTTATTTAAGTCTATGGAGGTTATAAAGAATAAGGTTCAGCTTGAATTTGATAATGATAAAGGACTTGAGTTTAGAGATAGAGAATCTCTTTTTGAGGTTGCTGGTGAAGATGGAATGTTTCATGAGGCTAACTATAGTTTAAAGAACAATGTGATAACTGTATTCTCTAAAAAGGTGGCTAAACCAAAGTTCATTCGCTATGCCTGGGGCAATACAACTCTTTCAAACCTGTTTAATGCGGCGGGTCTTCCAGCATCAAGTTTTACCACGGAAACTCCATTTTTTCAAAATAATTAAGGTCATATCATGAATCAGAGTCAAGTCAAAGTGACAAGAATATTGAAAGCTTCATTGTTTGCTGTTCTCATATTGGTATTTGCTATTGAGACCAATGCTCAAAACAAATTAGAGCGCATTAAAGTGGTCGGTAATGAGTTTTTTAATGAATCCGGTGAAGTAGTCGTTTTTAGAGGATATAATACCAGTGATCCACATAAACTCATGAATCAGGGTCGTTGGAATAAGCGGTACTTTGAGGAGATCAAAGCGTGGGGAGGCAACATCGTTAGATTTCCTGTACATCCTGCCAATTGGAGGAAAAGAGGCAGGGAAGAATATATAAAATTGCTTGATCAAGGGATTAAGTGGGCAGAAGAACTAGGAATGTATACTATAATAGATTGGCACAGCATTGGTAACCTCAAAACCAGTTTGTTTCTGCATGATATGTACTATACAGATATTCAGGAAACGTATAATTTTTGGAAAATAATTGCTGAAAAATATGGTAATAATACCTCCGTTGCTTTCTATGAAATATTCAACGAACCAACCATTTATAATCAGAAATTTGGTCGCTTGGAATGGTCGGAATGGAAATCTATCATGGAAGAAATGATTATCGTGATCAGAGCAAATGGGGGAGAAGGTATTCCGCTAGTGGCTGGATTTAATTGGGCTTATGATCTTACTCCAGTCAAATACGAACCGGTAGCAGCAGAGGGAATTGCCTACGTTAGCCATCCATATCCACAAAAACGTGAAAAGCCCTGGGAGCCAAAATGGACTAATGATTGGGGTTTTGTGAAAGATAATTATCCAGTAATTCTTACAGAAATGGGCTTCTCCGGAGCTGATGATGTTGGTGCTCATGTTCCGGTAATTGGAGATGAAACCTATGGAGAAGCCATTACACAATACTGTGATGATAAGAATATTTCATATGTAGTTTGGGTTTTTGATATGGATTGGGCACCAAGATTATATACCGACAAAAAATTTACACCTTCCAGGCATGGCAAGTATTTCAAAAAGAAGCTAAACAGCTATCAGAAATAGTGATTAGTTGTTTCTAGCGCGGAACTTGTTCTCAAAAGGCCTTTCATTTTATGCTCCAGAAAGGCCTTTCTTTTTGAAGTTCCTATTGACTCTTAAATTGCTTTTTAATGAACTTAATCATTTCTTTATTACCACTTTCATTTGCGGCTGAAAGAACTGAGTTTCCTTGTTCGTCTTTGTCATGAACGTTCGCTCCATATTGTAGAAGTAATTTGACTATTTCAATTTTTTCAGCATGTTATGGATGGTTTTTATACGTGTTTTAATTTGTTTTCTTGGTTAAACCAATATTAAATCCTAGTACTCCAAAAGCTACAATCATTAAACCTATTATCTGAGGAGGTAGAGGAAGTGTTATACTTGCTTGTCCTATTATTAACCCTCCTAGACAACTAGCTACTCCATTCCAATAGTTTCCAGTACCAGAAACTTTTACTTGTATAAATCCAATAGAAGAAATGGAAAGAAATGAAACAATCAAGAAACTGAGAATTAATCTTATCATGGACTTCTTAAGGTCTCCGGTATCAATGTAATCGCCAAAAAGATGGATAGTACCAAGACCTGACACAAATGAAAGAACGAGGCTTATAATAATGAAGACGCTTGATTTTATACTCATTGTGGATTTTAACCCTTCGAAGTTTAAAGTTTGGGACTAAAATATAGTTAGTTCTTTTTTATTCAACTTTAATCATCTTTGATAGAATAAAAAACTTCTCCAAACTACCTTTTATACTAAAACCTATTACTTTCGGGGTTCTCAATTATCTAATAACGATTAACTATAAAAATTACTATCATGAAACCATTATTAACTTTACTAATTGTATTGATTACTTTTCAAGCTTTTTCACAAAACAATGTTGCTCTTGTCTCTGTCTGGGGTGACAGAATAGGTGCGGAAGATGGAGAGCCAACTACAAACCTTTTTAATCACATCGACAGTGAGGATTTGCATAATAAAGCAATCCAGAAAAAAGTTGACGAGGTGATAGCGGAATTAGGAAAAGTATTTGACGTAATGCCTGGAGATCATTTAGGTGAATCTTACTACAAATATCTTCTTGACGATCTTGAGTTTGCTGGTGAAAATGTTCAGTACTTTCCTCTTGGGATTAACGCGGACTTAGAAACCGAAAAACAAGATTACAGATTAAGTGAACACCATGTTGTGTTCTACGATTCTTATCTTGCTATTGGTACATTTAAGCCATTTGACAACAAAGAATCAGTTAAGTACCTATTCGAGAAGATGCCTGATGCTAAAGCGTTTATGTTCATTAATTTTTCGCCTAGCGCTGGTTTTGTTGGAAGTGAATTCGGTGTTGGAAAATCTTCAGCTAAAGTTACTCTGAGAGTAAAGCTACTTGATAGAAACATGAAGAGCATTTTCAAGATGAATGTGTCTGGTAAGGATCCAAACCAGTTTGAGGTGAAGATGAAAGAATTTGATTCAGAAGCTATCACTAAATCGTATGAAGCAGCTATAGATGCGCTAATCGCGAATATCCAAAGCAAATTCAGCAAGAAAGCATCAAAGATTAAATGGTAAGAAGTAGTTGTGGTGCATCATTATATGGTGCACCATTACTCAAATATTACCATTAGGACTTGACAACATTAACCTTGGTCTAGTAATTAGAATTAAACTCTATGACACTTGACCATTATTCCATCTCCAAATAATCTCATTATTATCACAAAAATTTGGAACCAAGATATGGTGAGTTTGACCATCTTCTGATATCAGCTTCCAATCATTGGATTCGATTAATGCCGTATATTTTTCTTCTTCAACCATAATAAATGCCTCCCATTTTTTCTCATCTGAATTCATGAGTTTATTGGCTTCAATTGAATAGCGGACATAGTCTGAAATTAGTTTGTTCTTATCGGAACCTCTATTAATCAAGGAAACTCTTCCTGATAAATTGGGGAAATCTGAATCAATGTGCTGAATGGTGCCCAATAGTAGGTCCTTATATAATAGTTGATATAGCATACTATATTCAAATAGAGATACACAAATATGTTAAAATTTTTAACCGTCCTGACAAAAAATCCCCACAGAAAAATCCATGGGGATAGTAGGTGAAGAAGTATATATCTAATTTGTGGTATTATAACTCTTCGAATCTCACGTTATCTATCGCAACGTTCAATAATATATCTGCATCCTGGAATGCCATACCAAACTCCTGGTCTAGTCCTGTGTAATCAGTTTGGGCCATCAGAGCTAGTGGTATAGTAACTGTTGTCCAGCCATTTGTTTCGTAAGGTTCTCCAGTATCATTCCAAGGAGCCCAGGAGTAGAAGGAATCTACGCCACTGTTTGTATTGTTGAATCTAATATTGAATGTTCCTTCCGATATAGGCTCAAGTACATTGATATCAAATTTCAATGCATAGTCATTGATATTGCTTCCAACTACATCTGCACCATTTAGTGAGCCGCTGTTTCTCCAGAATAAGTCTTGCCATCCGGTTCCTCCAGTTTGAAAATTGAGTCTACCATAATTACTGCCATCTAATGTGATGGAGGGATCATTTTCAACTACAGCATTTCCCCACCAATGATCTTTTCCGTCCCAGTCGAAGAAGACTAGTTCTTCATCAGCAACTGGATCTGGCCCACCATTACCTGGGGAATCAAATCTCACATTGTCAATCGCTAGATTTAACGTTACATCGGCATCCTGGAAAGCCATACCAAATTCCTGATCAAGTCCTGTAAAATCGGGTTGACCGATTAATGCCAATGGAATTTCTACAGTGATCCATCCATCAGTTTCAAAGGGTTCACCAGTTTCTGTCCAAGGTGCCCAATCATAGAATGCATCCACACCACTATTGCTATTGTTAAACCGGATTTTGAATGTTCCTTCAGAAATTGGTTCTAAAACATTAATATCAAACTTTAGGGAATAATTGGATAAATCTGACCCTACAACATCTGCGCCGTTCATGGTACCGCTGTTTCTCCAGAAAAGATCAACCCAACCGGTTCCACCAGTTTGAATGTTTAGTCTACCATAGTTACTTCCATCAAGAGATATTGAAGCGTCGTTTTCTACAACAACATTTCCCCACCAATGGTCCTTACCATCCCAATCAAAGAATACCAATTCAGGATCACCAACTGGGTGAAGGCCATCATCACCACCAGTTTCGATACCTAAAGCAGAAGCCAATGATTCAGGAATAAGGACTCTGTCAATTTCATGAATCACGCCATTCGTTGAACCAATGTTAGTAGTCAGAATTCTAGATGGAATCACATCAGGGAGGGTAGGAGTCAATCTTGGAAAGTCTCCACTTAAATCAACTGCGATTTCCTCACCAGTTGCGGTTGTAAGGTTTTCACCATCTACTAATTGACTTTCTAGCAGAGATCCAGAGTACACATGATAAAGAATAAGGCTCTTCAACGCTGCGATCTCTTCGTCAGTGTCAAAGTCATTTAAACTCTCGAAGTTGGTTGCGGCTACAAATAGTGCTACAAATGCATCGTTGTTAGGTGCAAATACAGTAATGTCTGCAGAGCTTAAACTGTCAGTAAGACCAACTAAGTCTATAGCGGATTGGAAGTTACTAAAACCTCGGTTTTCAAGTCTTTCGATGAAATTGAGTGATGCACTCAGAACAGATTGATATACATCTTCAGTGATCAATACTTTATCAATTCCATGTACAATACCATTTACTGCCTGGATATCAGTAGCAACTATGTTCGCATCAGTCTCGCTTGGATCATCTATTGAAGTTCCAGCTACTGAAAAGCTTGATCCTTGTAAACTTGTTGGATTAATGCCATCCACTTCAGCGGAAATGACATTCTCTCCAGAAACTACATGATAAGTCAGGACCTCTTCAAGAGTAGCTGCAGGGATATCTGCAACAGTAGCCCAACCAAATAGCGTATTAGTAGTCATTAAAAACTCTTCAAACGCCAAATTGGTAGGAGCGAAGATAGTAAATGGTCCGTCACCACTAAGGGTCGTATTCAAACCAGCTTCTTCAATTGCAGCAGCAACCATTGAATAATCAGGGTTTGCAAGTAAGTGATCTATCACCGTTGGTGGTGTTAAAATTGCATCAACACCTTGAATCACTCCGTTTGTTGTTCCGATGTTTTGTTGCGCTTCAACAATGGTACTAATTCCATTCAAAACGATAGTTCCATCTTCTCCCTTATTGATGTACATGCTTACGCTAGTCTCATCCGGCCCTGAAGCTAATGTCGGGATGTATCCTGTTTCCAGATTATCAGTAAACCCTGCTGTGGTTGTTGTTTGCAAGTGGTTTAAAAGGATTAATTCCAGTTCTGTTACACTCATTGTAGAAATGTCTACATCTGCAAATGCTGCATTTATTGGAGCAAACATCAAGTGGTTTGTCGCTGTAGAAAGAGCAGAGTCCAATCCAACCTGATCTAATCCGGAAAACAGACTTGAAAAATTGCCATCATCAGCCAGTGCTTCTGCCATGGTCATTGGAACGGTAGTACGTTCCAACTCTGGAAATACATCGTCCTCCTTACAGGAAATCATAACCAGAAGGATGATTGCCAGTAGAGGTAAAGTTTCCTTAATTCTTATATATCTATTCATTGAATTATTCTTTGAAATTCGAGATGATTTTGACCACTAGAGGAACCCAAAATCGTCAACATAAAATATGTATTCTGTTAAGCCAGTATTGGAAGCTTCCTGGAAGTCCATTCTTGTGATTTTAGCTGGCGCTCCTCCAGTAGGATAGAAGTCGCTAAGTGGAATCACAAACTTGGTCCATTCACCTTGTACTAGTTGAAGAGTCACCTGCGTATCGAAATCATTCAAAGCCAGGTTTACTGCTTCAGCATTTGCTCCACCGTAGATTTGAACCGTAATTGATTCATAATCAGCATAGTCGACATCTGGTGGTAAGAATGTTAATCCAGACCATGCCTCTCTGACACTTTTAATAGAAAATTGGCCAAGCGCCTGTTCAGTAGAATTAAGATCATGTGTACCGCCCCATTCAGAAGTAGTCCATTCCTCATTTAATCCATCGATGTAGATAGGAAGTGTGAACCCGTATGAAGCTGATTTCGCGGATGCTCCTCTTGCAGTAGTCACAAAGATGAATGCTTGTGTAACCCCAGCAGGAACTTCTGCTACTATCAAATTATCTGTTACGGAAATTATATCCGCATCCCTTTCAATTAGATTACCAAGATCTTCTGAGCCTGTGGTGAATGTTACGGTAGGAGTATAGTCAAACCCAACTCCTGAGATATTCACCACTTTCTTTCCATCCACAACACCTTCAGTGAATTCTTCAATGTGTAGAAGTGGGAAATCAAATTCTACAACTCCTCCCAGTGTTTCCACCCTCATGATATTACTTTGGTCATAAAGCGGAGTTCCATTTGGAACCGTCACAAACGCAACCTCATCAGTAAGAAGAGCAGGGTTAAACCCAGCCTCCAGACCATTGAATTGGATGGATACCATAGAAGATAGATTTTGTCCTCTTAGAATGTAAGTGCCTTGCAGCACTCCCTGTGATACTTCTGTATCATTGAGAATCTCGCTGACAGAAGTAAGTACAGGTTGTCCGGTATTTGTTTTGATATCACCTTTTTCAAACTCGTTTTCACATGATAGGAAAAGAGAAATGATAGTCAATACCAATACTGATTTATTGATATGTTGAAGTATATTTTTCATATTCATTTCTTGTTTCATTATTCACCAAAGTCATATGGAACAGGTTCCTGTAAAAGACCTGGGTTGTTCTGAGTCTCTGTAGTAGGGTAAGGGAATAAGAGATCCGATGAGGTTGCAGTGAAGTTTTGTGACTGCACCTGCGGAGGAACATCATCCGTAAAAACTCCTCTTTCCTGATTTGACAGGAAATTCACAGCAAAATCTTCACCTCGTCTTACCACATCATACCAGAACTCAAATTCAAATGCTAGTTCGATTCTTCTTTCCTGGAAGACATCATCAAGTGTTGGGTTGGTAATCTCTGGTAGACCGGCTCTTCTTCTTACTTTATTGAAAGAATTGATACCTGCCACTAAGTTTCCACCACCATTGATAGCTGCCTCGGCGTGGATCAAAAGGAGTTCCCCATATCTTAGGATGTAAGTGTTGTTTGGATAACTCTGCATTGCGCCTGCACCACCACCAATTACGTATTTCTTAATTCCAGCTTTGGTGTCATGAACATCAATTGTAGATGCTACCGTAAAGCCTCCATTGATATCTGGATAGAAGGCTCCAGGGGCTTGAATTGTAGCGTAATATCTTACATCAGCATTGATATCTTCATAAGCTGCTTGCAAATCTAAGGAAGGACCAACAGCTGCCCAGCCATCAGTAAATCCTGTTACACCAGCTTGAGCAAAGAGACTTTGAAGTCCATTTCCTTGTGCATATAAGCCAGATGCTCCCCACTGAAGTGCAAAGATTGATTCAGGGTTGTTGTCATTGTCAAGTTGAAACAGGTTGTAATAACTTCCAGTTGGATCTCCATCTTCGGCATCTCCACCATACAGTTTGAATTCACCTGATTGGATTACCTCATTAGCTAACTCAAATGCTCTGGTATAATTCTCCTGATATAAATAGACTTTGGCCAGCATTGCCTTAGCTGAACCACTTGTTACATGAGCGTTTTGAGTGTAATCGACCAATGACCTTGTTTTGTCGTAGCAGTTGTCTGCTGCGAACTGCAAATCATTGATGATGAATTGATAAACATCAGACTCAAGGTTTCTTGGTAACACAAGGTTTTGAATTGATTCAGTGTTATTCTCAATAATTGGAATAGGACCGAATATTCTTACCAAATAGAAGTACGCAGCAGCTCTAATGAAGCGAGCTTCACCCACCGCATTATCCACTACTTCCTGTGGTACTTCTGAGCTTACCGCAGTAGGCAATGTATTAATTACAGCATTAGCCTGAGCTACAACCGCATAAAGTGAGTTCCATGATTTTTCAACATTTTCATGGTTTCCATTAACTGCGAAGTTGACAAAGTCCGCATTTCTTGGGTCATATGTAAATCCATTTCCTGCCGCTACCTCACCGATAGTCCATGAGGCGGATGTGATAAAATCAAACCAAGGTCTTAAGTACAGTGCTCTTGTTGCTACCTCAACTTCAGCTGTTGTTTGATAAAAATCAGACACATTGAATGAATCTTCAGGCGGTCTGTCCAGGAATTCATCTGAACATGATATTGCCAGAAGCATCATGAAGGAAATTGAGAGATATTTTATAAATGATTGCTTGTTCATTTTAGTGGAATTAAAATTCAACATTGAATCCGATTGTATATGTTCTTGGAACCGGGTACCTACCATTGTCGATACCAGTCAGAAGAACATCCTGGTTGATTGATCCAACTTCCGGATCATATCCAGAGTAGTTGGTGAAAGTGTAGAGATTTTGGATACTCGCGTAAATTCTCAGTTTTGAGATTTTGGCTCTTTGAATCAATGCCAGAGGAACATTGTAACCCAAAATCACATTTTGAATTCTTACATATGATCCATCTTCAACATATCTGTCAGAAATGTTAATGTTCTGAGTATCGTTTCTCGCAATTCTTGGTGCTGAACCATTCGGATTATCTACTGACCATGCATCCAGTACGCTTGGGAGTTGGTTTGCGTATCCTCTGTTAGCTGCAGTCAGGTTTCTTCCAATAGCATTGAAAACATCATTACCATAAGAACCTTGAGTGAATATTGATAGACTCAATGATTTGTAATTGAATGTGTTCTGGAAACCAAAAGTGAAATCTGGATGAGGGTTACCAATAATAGTTCTGTCATCACCATCGATAACTCCATCACCATTAACATCTTTAAATTTGATATCGCCCAACCATGTAGTTGAGAATAATGCATCCTGGTAAGGTCTTCCAAATTGAATTGGTGCTCCTTCAATATCTTCCAGAGTTCTGAAGATTCCTTCAACAACATATCCGTAGAACATTCCTATTGGTTGACCTTCTCTTGTGAATGTAAGGTTCTTATCAGAATCCAATAACTGTACTTGACCATTGATTGCAGTTGGTCCAAGTAGCTTCGTTACCTTGTTCTTATAGTGAGATACTGTAAGAGTTGATTGCCAGTTTAAATTAGGAATGATTTGTTGGTCGTAATTTAATGTTACATCAATTCCTTTGTTGGTCATTTCTCCAATGTTCACCCAAGGAGGAGTAACAGCACCTGGAGCATCACCTCCAGTTACAGCATCATTCGGTGCAAATCTGTAAAGGAAGTCTTTTGATGTTTTATTATAAACCTCAACTGTAGTACTCAGTTTAGAATCAAACACTGAGAAATTAATTCCAGCATTTACTTGAACTGATGATTCCCATGTTAGGTCTTCATTCTGGAAGTTGTCGAATTCAAATCCAGTACCAATTCCTGTATTCACTGATCTCAATCTTGAACCAAATGCAAACCCTGGTATTTCCTGATTTCCAACTTGTCCGTATCCACCAAACAATCTAATGTTTTTAACAGCCTCAAAACCTTTCAAGAAGGCTTCATCTGAAATACTCCAAGATGCCGAAACAGATGGGAAATATCCAACTTGATTGGCTTTAGCAAATTTGGATGACCTATCTCGTCTCAATGAAGCAGTTACATCATATCTACCTGCGAAAGAGTAAATTGCTCTACCAAAATATGATTCCAATGCCTGGCTTCCCTGATATTCGGTAGGAAGAACATCTGTTCCATCACCTGTTCCTAGAATCGGGAATCCATTACCTATAAAGTCACTATCCTGGCCGGTAATTCCACTCCAGCTACTTTCTTGCGCTTCATGACCAGCAAGAAGAGTCAGGTTGTGGTTATTCCATGATTTGTTGTAAGTGATAAGCTGCTTTAAAATCCAATATTGAGTGTTTTCTCTTCTTCTTAGAGCGGTATTGACACCTCTTGGAACGGCACCATAGTTAAATGTCGGTTGGAACTGGTTAGTTTCATTAAATGCAAAATCACCACCAGCTTCCGCTCTGATTTTCAAACCTTCTAATACTTCAAACTCAACAAAAAGATTACCAAGAATCTTATTTCTGATCAATTGGTTTTCAATACTTTCTGCTTCAGCAATTGGGTTTCTTAAACCAAATGCCAACTCCTCGTCAGTAACTGGTCCTGCATAACTACCATCAGGATTAAAAACTGCCAGTGAAGGAGGGTTGATTAGGGCAAGTGAGATTACACTGTTTGGAGAGTTGGTAAGCGAAATATCCTCTTCCGATTTACTAGCAGTGATATTAAAACCACTTGTGATGTAATCATTGATGGAGCTATTTAGATTTGCTCTTATAGTTCCTCTCTGAAATCCTGAACCTAAAACAATACCTTCCTGATCTACAAAGCTTCCAGAGAAATAGTACTTATGTTTATCTGAACCACCGGATATTGAAAGATCATGATTTTGCATGAAGGCATCATCAAAAATCTCTTGTTGCCAGTTTGTTCCATTTCCCAGTAATTCCGGTCTTGCAAATTCCCGAATAGGAGGTAGACCATAAATATCTCTTACTCTGGTTTCAAACACAGCGTACTCAGGTAGCGTCATTAAGTCAATGATGTTGGTAGGACGCTGCAACGCATAGTAGGAGTTGTAAGCAAACTTTGCTGCACCACTTTTACCTTGCTTTGTAGTGATCAATACTACACCATTTGATCCTCTGGAACCATAAATGGCAGTAGCTGATGCGTCTTTTAATATTACAATTGACTCAATATCACTTGGGTTAATGGCAGCTAGAGGACTTACATCCGCTGCTCCACTACCTTCGTCAATTCCAGCAGAAGCTGTAGACTGTCCACTTGTAGCGATGTTTCTGGAATCACCTGAAACGGGAACACCGTCAATTACATATAGTGGCTCACTAGAACCATTGATTGAGTTAACACCTCTAATTCTAATAGAGACTGAACTTCCTGGCTGACCTGAGTTTTGTGATACGTTCACTCCGGCAGCTCTTCCTTGTAATAATTGATCAACTGAGACTTTGGGGATCTCTGCGAGATCTTCTGCAGATACTTTTGAAACAGAACCACTAATATCTTCCGCAAGCTGTGAGCCGTAACCAATCACGACTATTTCCTCAAGCATTGAAATATCCAGAGACATTTGAATGTCAATGACAGATCTTCCATTGATAGGAACAGTTTTGGTCTCAAAACCGGTAAAACTAAATAGTAATACTGCGTTATCTTCAACTTCCAATGCATAGGAACCATCAATACCTGTAATCGTACCAGTATTTGTGCCTTGTACTAGTACCGTTGTTCCAGGGAGAGGTTCTCCTTCATTGTCTTTTACTACCCCGGTTACCTTATTTTGAGCCATTGCAAAATTCCCAACGCAGAAGAGAATTACAAACAAAATTGACTTAAGGCTACTACGAGATAAATTTAAATAGTAGATGTTTATCTTCATTATGATAACATTATTGGTAAACGATATTTATAAATCGATCATCTGATTGAGTCGATTTACTTAAGCAAAAATAGATGTTGATTTACCAATTGGATAATAGTATTTTGTCAATTGACGAAAGGATTTGAAATGCAATATTTGAAATTAGTCCTGAAAAATGCCTTATAAAATTGAATTTGGGTTGTTTTTTGGATGTGTGTATTGCAGTATTTGAAATTGTTGACGTAGTACAACGAAGGTGATTTTAACTCCTGTCTGAAAGTATTTTATCACTATGAATATTAAATGTTGTAATAAATTGATAATAATATGACAAAATATGATCATTGATAAGTAATTCCTTTTGCTAGCTTTGAATTCTAGTTTTAGTACTACCATATCGTGCCGTGCGGTAGTTTGAAGTTTTTGATTTTTTATAAATAGATGAAGATAAATTTAATAACATGCCTGGCCTGCATACTAATGTTGGGCATTAGCTGTAAACCTTTATATAATAAGGAGTACACCAAACCAATATTGACTGACTCCAAGCCATCACGGCCTGTAAAGAAATTACACAGACAACTATATTATACTGGCAAAGCAGGAATAGCAATTGGGCATCAGGATGACATGGCCTATGGAATTGACTGGTTTCACAGAGATGCGCCGGATAGTGTTCAATCAGATGTCAAATTATTGACAGGTAGTCTACCTGCAGTTTTTGGTTTTGATATAGCGGGCATTGAGAATGATGATTCACTTAATATAGATAATATACCATTTACGACCATGCGTGAATTGATGATTCATGCTTATAAATCTGGAGGAATTGTCACGGTGAGCTGGCATGCTGACAATCCGGTATCTGGTGGTGACTCCTGGGATGTCAAACCTGCCGTATCTTCATTACTACGTGATTCTAGTACCAAGGCAAAAGTTGAATTGTGGCATTCCAGAGTTGCAACCTTCTTAAAAACAGTAAAATACAAAGGGAAGCCTATCCCAATCGTATTTAGACCTTGGCATGAAATGAATGGTCACTGGTTCTGGTGGGGAGACCCCAATGCTTCCAATGAAGATTACAAAGAGCTTTGGAAGGAGACCGTTAGACAGCTAAGGGACAAACATGGTCTTAATAATCTGCTTTATGCGTACTCTCCAAATACATTAGATTCAAAAATTGACTATCTTAAATATTATCCTGGTGATGAATATGTAGACATTTTGGGTATAGATGTTTACGATTTTGATAACAGAGACGGATATGTTGAGTCCGTCAAAATGAATCTGGAAATCGTCAGAGAAGTAGCCGAGGAAAAGGGTAAACTATATGCTTTCACAGAAACAGGGTTAGAACGAATTGGTAAAGAAAACTGGTTCAATAATTTGTATTCAGGAATTGAAGATACGGGTATTACCTGGATTTTATTCTGGAGAAACGCCACAAGAAAACATCATTACGTCCCTTTTAGTGGACACTCAGCTGAAGCAGATTTCAAGGAATTTGCTGAGCAGCCCAAAACCTTACTTCTTAAAGACTTACAAGAATTGAAGAATTAGTATGCTACAATCAATCGATATAGCGATTATAGGAGGCTACCTGGTATGTACTATACTAATTGGCTTAATACTGAGAAAAAGGGCTCAGAAAAGTGCTGGAGCATATTTATTGGGCGGTAATTCTATTCCATGGTATATGTTGGGACTGTCTAATGCCTCTGGAATGTTTGACATTTCGGGAACCATATGGCTGGTGACACTCATGTTTGTGTACGGAATGAAAAGCACCTGGATTCCATGGTTATGGCCTGTTTTTAATCAGGTATTTCTTATGGTTTACCTCTCCAAATGGTTACGGAAATCGGAAGCAACTACTGGTGCTGAATGGATTTCTACAAGGTTTGGAGATAAGAAAGGAGGAAAGCTCTCCCAGCTAATAATTGTTTGTTTTGCTTTATTAAGCTGCTTGGGATTTCTGGCATACGGATTTATTGGTCTTGGTAAATTTGTAGAGATATTTATTCCTTGGGAGTCCGTTGCTCCTTATCTGCCATTTACTGTACCTGCTGCATACATACCACATTTCTATGGAGTAGTGTTTACACTAATTACGGTGTTCTATTCACTACTTGGAGGAATGTCCGGAATTGTATGGGCGGATGTACTTCAATTCATCATCATGACCGTTTCAGCAGTGGTGATTGGAATTCTCGGCTTCAATGCAATTTGTACTAATGAATTGCTGGTTCCGGACGGTTGGATGTCACCATTCTTCTCCTGGAATCTTGATTTGGACTGGACAACCATTATTCCTGCGGTAAATGAAAAAATCAAATCTGATGGATATAGTCTGTTTACTATTTTCTTCATGATGATGGTTTTTAAAGGTATTCTGGTAAGTGCAGCCGGACCAGCACCAAACTATGATATGCAAAAAATACTTTCGACCAAGTCACCTCAGGAGGCGTCAAAGATGAGTGGATTTGTGTCTGTAGTTCTAATGCCCATCAGGTATTTGATGATTGCCGGATTTGCTGCATTAGCGTTGGTTTTCTATGAAAAGCTTGATTTAATCTCAGCAACAGGTGACATAGATTTTGAATTGATACTTCCTGCAGCAATCCGTCAATTTGCTCCAGTGGGTTTGATGGGACTACTTCTGGCTGGACTATTGGCAGCATTCATGTCAACTTTTGCAGGTACATTAAATGCAGCACAGGCATACATCATCAATGACATTTACCTCAAGTACAAAAAAGATCAAACCGATAAGAAGCAATTGAAATTGGTGACATATGGATCTGGAATACTGGTGGTGGTCGTAAGTATCATACTTGGCTTTTTTGTAAAGGATGTCAATTCAGTATTGCAATGGTTGGTTTCTGCATTGTTTGGAAGTTATGTAGTAGCCAATGTACTAAAATGGCACTGGTGGAGGTTTAATGGGGAAGGTTTCTTCTGGGGTATGGTTTCAGGTATGGTACCAGCATTGATTATTCCGCTTCTTTTCACAGATACATTGGACTTGTATTACTTCCCGGTGTTATTCATTTCCTCTGTCATTGGTTGTGTGGTTGGAACCTATTCAGCACCTCCGACAGATGAAAAAATATTAATGAGTTTTTACCAAAAAGTACGACCATGGGGTTTTTGGGGACCGATTACTGAAAAGTGCAAACAACAAGATTCAAATTTCGAAACGAATAAAGAATTTTCAATTGATATGCTAAATGTGGTAGTAGGAATTGCTGCCCAAACCATATTGGTAATGCTACCAATGTATTTGATTTTCCAACAATTCGTGCCTGTATATGCGCTATCGGGAGCGCTTATTATATGCATTGTATTGTTAAAGAAATATTGGTGGAACCGATTAGCTAAAAGTTAGATTAAGCGCGATTATGGAATTATTAAACAGCATCCAGTCAATTAGTGAATTAAAAGACTGGCATAAGAAATTAACAAGTAGAAAAAACGAAGAACTTCCGCTTAGTAATGGAATCTATAAGAGATATAGATATCCAATATTAACAGCTGATCATACTCCGCTTCATTGGAGATATGATCTTAATCCGGATACTAATCCATTGGGATTAGAAAGAATCGGCATTAATGGGGTATTCAATGCTGGTGCAATCAAGTGGGATGGCAAGTATCTGTTGTGCCTTAGGGTAGAAGGCAATGATCGAAAATCATTTTTTGCAATGGCAGAAAGTGAAAATGGTGTTGATAATTTTCGATTTTGGGATAGACCGTGCGAGATCCCAGAGGTTCCAGGAGATCCCGACACCAATATCTACGACATGAGACTTGTCGAGCACGAAGATGGCTGGATCTATGGTATTTTCTGTACAGAAAGGAAAGACCCATCAGCTCCAGCCATCGACACCAGTTCGGCCAAAGCAAACGCTGGATTAGTAAGAACTAAAGACTTCCTTACATGGGAACGACTTCCGGATTTGATTTCTAATTCATCTCAGCAAAGAAATGTAGTGCTACATCCAGAGTATGTTAATGGTAAGTATGCAGTCTACACACGCCCTCAGGATGGCTTTATAGACGTTGGGAGCGGCGGAGGAATAGGCCTTGGCTTTATTAAAGAAATGTGTAATCCTGTGGTGGAGGATGAAAGAGTAATTCACAATAAGGTCTATCATACAGTTTATGAGTTGAAGAATGGCCTGGGTCCGGCACCAATCAAAACAGAGCATGGCTGGCTTCATTTAGCTCATGGCGTAAGAAATACAGCAGCTGGTCTTAGATATACTTTATATATGTTTATGACTGACCTTAAAGATATCTCAAGGATAATTCATGTTCCCGCAGGTCATTTTATGGCACCAATCAATGAGGAGCGGGTAGGAGATGTTTCAAATGTACTTTTCTGTAATGGCTGGACCTTAGATGATGATGGAAGTATTCATATCTACTATGCATCTTCTGACACAAGAACCCATGTCGCTACTACCACTCTTGAAAGACTTGTGGATTATGTGATAAACTCTCCGTCAGACGGTTTGACTTCCTCGGAATCGGTGAAAACCATTAATCAGTTGATTGATAAAAATAAAGGCTTATACTAGAGTGAGTAATCAACTACAACAGCTAAAAAAGGAACTCAATGATGAGCTACAAAGTATTCTAACTTACTGGTCGGAAAATACTTTGGATGAAATAAATGGAGGGTTTATTGGAAGAATAGATCATTTCAATAACCCATTTCCTGATGCTTCAAAAGGCATCATTCTCAATACCAGAATTCTATGGTCATTTTCAGCAGCCACAAATTATCTGAATACAAGTGAATACGATCATATTTGTAACAGAGCATTTGACTATATCAAGGGGCATTTTGTAGATCAGATCAATGGGGGTGTTATCTGGGAATTGGATCATGAAGGAAATCCAATCAATACCAGGAAACAGGTTTATGCACAGGCTTTTGCTATTTACTCACTTTCGGAATATTATCTTCTTACTAAAAATGAAGAAGCAAAATCTTTGGCCCTTGAAATATTTGAACTAATTGAAAAGCACTCCAATAACAGTGATTCAAAAGGTTATCTGGAGGCTTTTGGCAAGGAGTGGGAGGATCTTGCAGATTTGAGGTTAAGCCCAAAAGACATCAACTCCAGTAAGACCATGAATACGCATATACATATACTGGAGGCATACACAACACTATTGAAAATAAGTGATGACAATCATGTCAAAACCCGTCTGAGAGATCTTATTGATCTTCTTCATACTAAGTTTCTTACCAGCAATTATCAGTTTCAATTGTTCTTTGATGACAACTGGAACAGCAAAAGCCAAAAGGTCTCATTTGGGCATGACATTGAATCAGCATGGTTGATTTTGGAGGCAGCTAAGCAGATTAATGACCCAGCTTTGGTAAAGCAATGTGAGCAAAATCTAGTGAATATTGCCGATACATTTCTAAGAGAAGGTCTGGATGAAGATGGCTCGGTGATAAATGAAAGGGATGATGCAACAGGAGAAATTGATCACGATCGTCATTGGTGGCCACAGGTTGAAGCAATGATTGGTCTAGGATATGCTTACAAATTAACTGGAGATGAGAATTATATGAGTACTCTCAAACGAATTTGGGAGTATGTTAAAACACATATCATTGATCATGATTCCGGGGAATGGTATTTCAGAGTTGATAAGAGTGGTACGCCATATGCAGAAGATAAAGTAAGCATGTGGAAAGCTCCATATCACAGTTCAAGGGCATGTATGGTTTTAAATGAGATCCTATGAAGAAGATAAGAGTCATAGCTTTTTTGATTGTGTTAGCTGCTTGTTCGGATGATAATATGATGGAACTAGAGCCTACTGCTTCTCTAAATATTTCAATTGAAGGTCAACTTTCTGAGGAAGGGGAGAGAGGATCATTCTCCTTTACACTTGACGAACGATTGGAACAAGATCTTCTTATTAATTTATCAATAGAGGGTTCTGCAACAAATGGCCTGGATTACGAGGAGATTGAATCTTCAATTCTGATTCCAGCTAGCACACTGAATGCTAAATTGACTATTAATCCAATTCTTGATGAATTTGAAGAAGGGGATGAGACTGTTGAAATAGCAATAACAGGAACTGATAATGATAATGTGACCATCACAATAGAGTCAGCAGTTTTGTCATTGATTGATGGCCCTTCAAGAGAAGATAAGATAAGAGATGAAACAAGGTTCTACATGTCAAACATGAATGCAACCGATGAAACTGTTTCTCTCTTTTATAATTTGGTTGGAATTGGTGATACAGCATTTTTAATAGGTCAGCAAGATGCTTTTACTCATTTTTACAACGATCAAGGAGGTGATTCTGATATCAAGAAAAGTACAGGTAGTGATCCTGCTTTATTGGGTTCCGACTTCATGTTTATTACAGATGATGAGAATAATGGTAGTTCTTCAAATTGGTTTTATCACCAGGAACAACTAATAAAATCCAACGCTTTGGCAGCTTACCAAAAAGGAATGGTCAATGCGTTCTCGTGGCATATCAGAGAACCTTATGAAGGAGAATCATTTTACACGTGGGAAATGACCGAGTTTCAGAAACAGAATGCTTTCAGAAGTATTCTTCCGGGAGGAGAAAACCACGAATACTATAAAGGAAAACTTCAAAAAGTAGCAGAAGTACTCAACAGCATGGTTGGTAGTTCTGGAGATCCAATTCCTGTAATATTCAGGCCATTCCATGAGTTTGATGGGAGCTGGTTTTGGTGGGGTGAGGATTACTGCACCCCAGAAGAGTTTATTCAATGCTGGCGATTTACAGTCGATTACTTAACCAACGATCTTCAAGTCAATAATGTGTTATTTGCTTTCTCTCCGGATAATCATTATAGCTCTGAGGCAGAGTATTTGGAAAGATATCCTGGAGATGCTTATGTTGATATTTTGGGAATGGATAATTATGGTGACTTTATAAATCAGAGTCAGACTGGTTTGAATAATGCCAATGCCAAAATCAAAATCATCTCTGATCTGGCCAAATCCAAAGGAAAGATATCTGCATTAACTGAGTCGTGCTATTTTGTTGAACCAGGTGTAACATCCCCTAAACCGGGATTTTATTCAGAAGATCTTCTTGGGGTACTAACCAACAACGATGTGACCCCTAGCTTTATGATGTTTTGGTCCAACAGCAGAGACATTTATTGTACTCCACCTCCTGGAGACGCGGCAATAGATGATTTTCTTGAATTTGTTGAGGTGCCAGAAACGTTACTATTAGAAGATATTCCGCCAATCTACACTATTACTATACCACCGGAATCATGAGAGTGAATATGATACAACGATATCTATTTGGCTGTTTATTAATGCTCTTTACACAGACTCTTTTTGCCCAAAGTATAACAAACCTAATAGTGGTTGATCAATTTGGGTACAGAGAGAACTCAGAGAAAATTGCAGTTATTAGAGATCCACAAGTTGGATTTGATTCCAGTTCTTCGCTTGAGCCAGCTTCTACTTATTCATTGGTCAATTCAGAAACTAATGAAACTGTTTATGAGGCTTCTATCACAATTTGGAATGGTGGACAAACAGATGATTCATCAGGAGATAAAGCATGGTGGTTTGACTTTACAGATTACACAACTCCAGGAACCTATTACATACTTGATTCAGAAAATAACATTAAGTCTTTTGATTTTGTGATCTCAGATAATGTTTATGCCGAAGTACTAAAGCATGCGATGCGCACTTTCTATTATCAGAGGGCAGGATATAGCAAAGAAGTTCCATTCACTGATGAAGCTTGGGCCGATTTAGAAAGCCACCTTGGCAGTTTGCAGGATTCAGAGTGCCGAAAATTTGATAGTCCCGGAGTTAGTTCAAGTGAAAGAGATCTACAAGGAGGCTGGTATGACGCTGGAGATTATAATAAATACACTCCCTGGACAGCCAACTATATCATTGAATTCATTCAGGCATATAATGAAAATCCAGAAGCCTGGGGAGATAATTATTGTTTGCCGTATTCAGATAATGGAATTCCTGATATAATTGATGAGATCAAGTGGGGGTTAGATTATCTATTGAGATTGCAGGAAGATGATGGGTCACTAATCAGTGTGGTAAGCCTTGATCATGCATACCCTCCTTCAGATGCAAAAGGCCAAAGTTTGTATGGTGGAGTAAACACTACATCTGCTTTGTCTGGAGCGGCTGCTTACGCATTTGGTGCTAAATTCTTTTTGGATCAAGGACAAGAAGAATTTGGTAATACACTTTTATCCGCTGCAGAAGCTGCATGGAGCTGGGCAGATCAAAATCCTAATGTAATCTGGAAAAATAATGATGCCGAATACAACTCAGTAGGAATAGGTGCGGGTCAGCAGGAAACTGATGATTATGGTCGTTTAGCTTATAAGTTCAGAGCGGCAGTCTATCTTTTTGAAGCTACTGGTAAACAAGAGTACCATGATTTCATTCAGCAGAATTATCAAAGTATTCACCTATTAGAATGGACATTCGCATACCCTTTTGAGGAATCTAATCAGGAAGCTCTTCTTTACTATTCCAATCTACCAAATGCCAATCAAAGTATTGCTGAAACACTTAAAAGCACTTACCAAACAGCAATGCAAGGTGAAAACAATTTCAATGCATTAAATAATGAAAGAGATCCTTATTTGGCTTACTTGTCGGTTTATGTTTGGGGAAGCAACAGTACCAAAGCCAGGAAAGCTTTAATGTTCACAGACTATGTCCATCACAATGTAAATGCTGCATTAAATGATGACGCCTTACGAGCAGCGGAACGATATGTGCACTATATACATGGTTTGAACCCATTGAATTTCTGTTATCTCAGTAATATGTATGATTATGGTGCTGATCAGGGTGTTACACAGTTTTATCATACCTGGTTTGCAGATGAATCTGATTGGGACATTACTGGGGTGAGCAAATATGGTCCAGCTCCGGGGTTTGTAGTAGGCGGAGCAAATCCTTCTTACGATTGGGACAATTGTTGCACATCAAGCTGTACTTCAAATGGTTGTGATTCTGATGTAAGAGCTGATATCGTTGGACAACCAGATCAGAAATCATATTTGGACTTTAACACAAGCTGGCCAATGAATTCCTGGAGTTTGTCGGAAAACAGTTGTGGTTATCAAACTTCCTATATCCGATTACTTTCAAAATTTGTAAATGCCGAAGCTGCCAGTTCAGTTGAATGCGAAGAATTCACGGAAGAACCTTTAAAATCGAAGAAAAACCAAACAGGAGAACTGATATATCCAAATCCGGCCTCTGGGAAATTGCAGATTCAATCTGCTGATTTGGTGTTTGTCGAAATTATAGATTTGAAAGGAGCAACAGTTCTGAAATCTAAAGTTTCAAATGATATTCCGCTAGACATTTCTCATTTGGAGAATGGTACTTATTCTGCCAAATACTTTATTGGCAACCAAAGCCTACATCAAAAAATCATAATTAAAAACTAAAATCTAATCATCATGCGCAATCTCCGACCTTTGGTTTGGTGCTTACTAATAGTATTTGTTTCATCTTGCTCCCGTCTTGCAATTGATAGCCGAAAAGCTCGGAAAAATGACATTAAGTTGATTTCTGTTAATAACAATCAGTTTTTAAAAGGTGAGAAACCATATTATTTCATTGGAGCCAATTACTGGTATGGACCATTAATTGGATCAGAGAAATTGGGGGATCGGGAAAGGCTTATTAAAGAGTTGGATCTCATGAAAGCTAATGGAATTGACAATCTTAGGATATTGGTAGGTGCAGAAGGTGATGGTGGTGATTCCAGAGTAAATCCAGCCTTACAATACGAGCAGGGTGTTTATAATGAAGATCTTCTAGAAGGTTTAGATTATCTCATGATGCAAATGAGAAAACGCGACATGTATGCCATTCTTTACATGAATAATAACTGGATCTGGTCCGGAGGAATGTCTCAATACCTGACTTGGAATGGTTACGGAGAGGTTCCTAATCCTTTCCTTGAAAAATACAGCTGGCCGGAATATATGAACTACACAAAGCAATTTCATTCTTGTGAACCTTGCATGGAAGCTTATTACAAACATGTGAGTTTTATAATGGGTAGAACCAATCAATTCACAGGCATCAAATACATCAATGATAACACTGTAATGTCCTGGCAGGTAGCAAATGAACCAAGAGTCTTCTCAGAAGATCATGAAGAGGCCTTTACATTATGGCTCAATAAAAGTGTAGCATTGATGGAGTCTCTGGATTCTGTACACTTAATATCTACCGGAGCTGAAGGGTCTGCCAGCTACCTTAGAGATCTGGACATGTTTGAAAGACTTCATGAAAATAAAGATATCGATTATCTCACGATGCACATGTGGCCTAAAAACTGGGGATGGTATGATATTGATAATGAGAAAGAAACTCTTCAAACGTCCATTGAGAAAGGAAAGGAATATACAGATGACCATTTAGAGGTAGCTAAAAGGCTGAGCAAACCAATTGTGATTTCAGAATTTGGATTCCCGCGGGAAAAAGAAAGCTTATCTCCTAATGCTTCAGTTGAAAACAGAAATGTGTTTTATAATTCACTTATCCAAGCAGTTACTAAAAGCAGTGGGGAAAACGGGATATTAGCTGGACTGAATTTTTGGGGATTTGCGGGATATGCGGAGAATAAGCCAGAAGATGGAAAGTGGCGAGTGGGAGATGACTTTACAGCAGACCCACCACAAGAGCCTCAGGGTTTGAATTCTGTTTTTTCCAGTGATACTACTACACTGGAAATGATTAAAACAGCTAATGAAAAGTTGATTAGGGAATAACAAATAAATTGTTTCTCACACTATTCAGGCTGTTCACTAAAGAAATCAGGACGGTTACCAATAAATACAGTGGAATTAAAATCCAAATGGTCACTTTTATATTCAAATGTGTTCCGTAGGTGTGTTTTGATTCGCACTTATAAAATGTAGCTGGTTCTTCCCGGGTTGACGGTTCTACCCGGGAAGTTTTACTTTTTCTGCTTTACATCCAACATCCACCCACCATAATAAGTCTGAATATCTTTCTTTAATTCTTTACTCAGGTTATTCAACCTGTGATCTCTTCTAAAAAATGACTTTTCAAACTGTGCATCTGGGTCAAGTAAAACAAATTTTAATACTGTGTTCAATGGACCTTCAGTTGTGTACAATAATTTTGCTGAAACAGGTTCCTTTAGAATTGCAATTGCCTTAAATTCTCTGAGCTCTTGCCCCTTCAATTTGACTCCATTGTGATCCCGATAAGAGAGTAGCGTATCTCCCGAATTCAGCTTTACTGTTTTCTTTGAGCTAAACTCAATTGGTTCCTTAGTTCGGGGAAACCTCCCAATGAAGGCAACCCTTTCTTTAATCTTCCAACTATTATCATTCAGGTTGAACTGATTAATCCAATGAATATAATCCCCACAACACGGTACATGATAAGTCTTAAACCATGGAATTGTATCACCACTCATTTCAACTAACTGACCTTGAATTCTCATGTCAAATTCCCAGGAATCACCGGTGTTTCTCCAAAACTCAGTATATAAAGTCTTTGCCCAAGATATCCAGAGTGATGAGATAAAATCTGGTAAGCCGTCTTTGTTATAATCAATTACCCTGATGTTATTAGGGTTTACTTGCGTCAGACTAGATGAGTCAGTGTAAATACCTTCCTCATCCTCATAGGAATACACATAACTCCCAAGGTTTTCAGGATTTTTTAGATTACTGAACATTCTGACTTTCTCCAGACTATCTGTCTCAATTTCAAAGTTTGACCAACAAAATGGATTTTCAATGAATGGCCTGATCGGACGGACGTTACTTTTGTATCTACCACAGGGATCAGCAAGCGATACAGAGTCAACAAAATCATATTGACTAAATACAAACTGGCTATTCAGTGTAAAGAATAACAATAGCGCTATTTTAATTAAAAATTGAATACTCCGACTTTCGATCATCTTAGATATAGATACTTTGATTTAAATTACACATAATTCGAATCAAAGCTGGAAACACTCATGAGAAACCTTTCGACAATCGTCGTTTGCTTGTTATTTTTTGTCACTACTTATGCTCAAACAACTGAGTATTTATTAGAACAGGCACAGTCGGAATATAACTCTGCGCAGTATACCAAAGCAATAAGGACTTATAATAAACTAGTCAAGAAAGGAGAGAAGCAAGCTGGCTTTTCAGGACTAATTCTTAGCCATATTGAAAATGGCTGGAAGCTAGGAATGAATAACGGTGATGGAACAAGTGATTATCAACAAGCACTAGAATATGGGCAACAGCTGATAGCATTGGATTCTAATAATGTCGATAACCTTTTGTTGTTTGGTTATGCTTTACAATTCAACAGTGCTTTCGAACATGCTTTGATCCAATATGAAAAAGCCAGGCAAATTGATCCCAATAATGGGTATGTCTATTATCGGTTATGGACCATGCAACCGGCAGATCCTAATATCAGATTAACACATGAATATGTGGAGAAGGCCTTGAATTTAAATCCTAAAATCTATGAGTTGCATATGGAATTAGGTGATTATTATAAGAATATCAATAATGCTGAAAAAGCCCTGGAGTCTTACAATAAGTCAATTGCAATTTCTCCAACCTGGAAAGCTCTTTTCTCCGCTGGGAATTTATACTTATTCAGTGGAGATCTTTCCAAAGCACGCGATTATCTAAATAGATGTCTTGAGTTATTTCCAGAATTCGGATGGGGTATGATGGCATTGGCAGGAGTGAACCTTGCTGAAGGGAACTTAGAGGATGCAGTTAATCTTCTTCAAAAAGGATTGAGTGTGAACCCTGCTACACAGCAATATTTAGATTACTACAAACAATACTATCCTGACCTATCTAACTACAGTTTTGAAACAAAGACAGAAATAATTGATCAGTGGGATGGATACCCGGAAGGTTACGGGGATGCAGTCAAGTTGGCACAGGAGGGATATTTGTGGGATGCAGCTGCTGAGTTTGAAAAAGCCTATGATGCTTATAGTAAAGATGAATATGCAGAACCTCAATATCTACAATCTATGCAATCGTGGATTTTACACTGTTACCGTGAAGTAGGGATGTATAGAGAGGCCTCAGAAAGTGGACTTATAGCCCTGGATCTTGCAATTAAACATGACTTAACTACCGATCAAGCGGCTATCTACGCCAATCTGGCTGTTATTTATGAGCAATGGGGAGATTATAAGAGATCTATTTCCATGCATAGGAAGTCAATTGAGCTCTTAAAGCAATATGGTCAGAAAGAAAATCTATATGCGGCTTATGGTAACCTGGGTATGGCCTACAGACAGTCTGGGAACTTTGATAGTGCGGTGTATTTCCATGAGAAAGCAATTCAGGAAGCGGAGAGTTTGGGAAAAAGAGATCAGATAACCTCCTGGAAAGAGATGGCTCTTTCATTTGCTTCACAGGGTAATTTCGAATTGGCAGAAAAATTTATACTTCAATCTCTAGAGGCATTAAAGGAATTGAATGACGTTAACGCCCGGTTTGATGTGTACCTGGCAGCAAGTAATGTTTATCGAATCCTTGGAAAGTATGAATTAGCCAATGATTATTGGATTGAAATCAAAGATGAGTTCTTCGAAAGATTTTTACTTCATCAACCCCAGGTGGCTCCTTTTGTGAGTAATCTAATCACTATTCAAATGAACCTTGGCCAAGATGATTATGTTGGCAGCAATTATACGATTTTAGATACTAATTTAAAGTTTCAGATCAATAACTACTTTCCAGCTCTCAGTTCAGAAGGTAAAACCCGATTTTACAATACGCTTAAGGATTACTACGAGATCTTTAGTTCATATGTGTTTCACTATGGAGGGAAGTCTGATGAAACCATCAAAAGATTACATCAAAATCAACTTTTGGCAAAAGGGATATTATTCAATGCTTCAAGTAAAATGAGAAGAACAATAGCCAGCGATGAGGACCCAAAAGTAAAAGAACTATTTAATGAATGGAGAAGAAGCAGGTCGCTACTTAGTAAAACATTGACTGCTACCAATCTTCCTGATGCTCCCATTCTCATCGATTCTCTAGAGTCTAAAATCGATAAGATTGAGATTCAGTTATCATCTCTCACTGACAATACAATCAAATTTGAAGAGAAATTTGAGGTCTCCGATATTGGAAAGTTGCTAGAGTCAAATGAAGCAGCCGTAGAAATTATTAGATTTAGAAAGTACGATTTTAAGACCGAAGAATTCATGGACTCGGTTTATTACGCAGCATTAATTATTAAGGGGGCAAATCGTAATGAAATCACTTCGGTATTATTACCAAATGGGAATGATCTCGAATCCACGGCATTTAGAAAATATAGTAATTCAATCAATTATGATATTAGGGATGTTTCAAGTTATGCAGAATACTGGTCTCCAATTGCGAAGGAACTGCAGGATGTTGATAAAGTCTATTTAGCCGCAGATGGGGTGTACCATAAATTAAGCTTAAATACATTGTTAAACCCCTCGACTAACAAATATCTCCTTGAAGAGACTGAGTTAAGAGTTGTCACAAGCACCAGAGATATTCGACGTAAGACTACCAGGTTGCCTACAGAAGGTACAGCACACCTTGTTGGATATCCTAACTTCAAAATGTCTCAGGAAGATGTAATTGCACAAATCAAAAAACCTGAATTCAAGTATGACGAGAATACATTCCTGACTGTGAGAGGGGACTTTGAATTAACTGAACTGCCCGGTACCTATGCTGAGATTCAAAGTGTTAAGGATGACTTATTGCAATCAAACCTTGATGTTAATGTTTTATTGGAGAATGATGCTCTGGAGGAGAATGTGAAGTCTATTCAGAATCCTACTATTCTGCATTTGGCTACTCATGGTTTTTTCAATCCGTCAGAGGAAAAGGATACCAACCCACTATTCAATTCTGGACTATACTTTGCTGGAGCTGCCTCAAAGAAGGAGGGTAATAATTCAGTTGATGACGGTATTCTTACCGCATATGAAGCGATGAATATGTATTTGGATGAAACTTACCTTGTTGTATTATCAGCCTGCGAAACGGGTCTCGGGGAAGTCGAGAATGGAGAAGGAGTATTTGGATTGCAGAGAGCATTTCTAATAGCAGGAGCGGAATCGTTAGTGATGAGTTACTGGAAGGTGAATGACCAGACTACCATGCTATTAATGGAAGCGTTTTACGACGAATTGGTCAAAACCAGAGATAAGCATCAAGCATTTGTGCAAGCCCAACTGAAGGTAAAAGAGCAGTACCCTTCTCCGAAGTATTGGGGGGCGTTTAGTATTATAGGGAAATAACTATCTTTGATTGTATTACTATTCTAAATCTAAATAAACCATTATTTATCAACATTAAAATCTTATGAAAACCAAAATCACAATTCTATTCTGTCTGATATTAAGTTACTATGCTAATGGTCAGATCACTGAACAAAATGGCCTTCCAACAGGTATGACGATTCAAAATCCAACCAATTCCTCTAACAGTTATTATAATGTTGACCTTACTGTGAATTCAAGTAATGGGCGAGCAGCAGGCGGGTTGTCTATAGGACTTGATGGAGATGTCCACCAAAGGTACTGGTTGTACCATTCCTACTACGACAACAATCAGTTTGTAGGTAAATTCCACATTAACTATGGAACTAATAAGTTTTTTACAATTCAATCAAATGGAAATATAGGGGTAGGTACTACAAGTCCTTCTTCAAAGTTTGCAGTAGAACATGGAGATTTTCATTTGGGTAAGGAAACTTCAAGCAATGGACAAAGAAGATATGCCCGGATATACGGCTATGATGCAAATGCACAATTCTATGGGACAATACACTCTAATTGGGAGGACTTGAGAAGAACTTTTGACATATATACAAGTAGCACTACTCAACAATTGAAGATCGATGCATCCGCCAATGCATCCGGAAGAATTGTATTGTTACCAGGAAGCTCAGCGGGTGTTGGCATTGGGACCATATCAACGGGAAGCCATAAATTAGCAGTTGAAGGATCAATTGGCGCAAGAGAAGTGAAAGTAGAGGCAAACGGTTGGTCCGACTTTGTATTCTTAGATGATTATGAATTACCTTCCCTGAAAGAAGTGGAATCATATATTGAAGAAGAAGGGCACCTCCCGAATATTCCAAAGGAAGAAGAGATTTTAGAGAATGGAATAAACTTAGGAGAAATGGACTCTAAATTATTACAAAAGATAGAAGAGTTGACATTGTATCTGATTGAACAAAATAAACAATTGGAAGCAGCCAATGCTCAAATAAGGAAGCTGACTTCAGAAGTGGAGGTACTAAAACAGAAGTAATACTTCACTTTTTTATCATTTAAGCGAGACTACTAGTAGTCTCGTTTTTTTTATAATACTTTTTTGATGGTTAATTCAAGAAATGTTATTCCATTCTTAATCATAAATCCCCACTAATCAGAACACCAACACCTTTCAATTGTATTTTCCGTTTCTTTGAGTTGAATTGGAATTATTAAACATGAAATTATTGATAACAACATTGCTATCACTCTTTTTAATTGGAGGAGTGTCAGCGCAGAATGGACAGGTTATGAGATACGATCTTGACTTGACCAAAAATCAAGATACCCTTTTTGTATCTCTGGAGATAGACGGAAAGTTATTAGATGAAAATGCTGTTTTTCAATTTGCGGCTACAGCTCCGGGGACCTATCAAACTATGAATATCGGGAGGTTTGTTAGCGACTTTAAAGCTTTTGATAAAAAAGGAAAAGAGATTCCGATCACAAATTTGTCGATTAATCAATTCGAGCTAAGTAAGCCTAAAAAGGTTAGAAAATTAACTTATAAAGTAGCAGAAACATTTGATACAAAAGTATCTGAGTATCCTATATACTTGATGTGTGGCTCATCTTTGGAGGAGGATCATGCATTATTGAACGCACATACATTTTTGGGTTATTTTGAAGGATTACAAAAAGCCCCAATTTCAATTTCTATCAATCATAACCAGGACTGGAGCTCAGGAAGTGCACTAAATTTTGAGGATGGAGCGTATCAGGCCACAGATTTCGATCATGCTGTAGACTCACCAATCCTTTTAGGAAATCTAACTGTTGCTGACACAACCGTATCTGGAACTAAGATTGAGATTTACACTTACAGCAAAAATGATAAGTTAAATTCCAGCTTATTACTTTCAGAGATGTCCGCAATGTTAGATGCGGCCAATAAATTTCTGATAAAACTACCTGTTGATAAATACACATTTTTATATCATTTTGAACCCAATCAACCAGGTATCACTGGTGCTTGGGAACATTCATACAGTTCTGAATATGTATTAAATGAAAACAACCCCACACCTGAATATTTATCGAAGGTAACTGATATTGCTTCGCATGAGTTTTTTCATATCGTCACGCCACTTAATATTCATAGTGAGATAATTGAGTCGTTCAATTTTGTATCACCTACACCTTCAATGCATCTTTGGATGTATGAAGGGGTAACAGAATGGGCTTCAAATATTTTGCTGTACAGAGGAGGAGTGGTTGATTTAGAAACCTACTTGACCAATGCTGTAGCCCAAAAGATTAATGTTGATCAGAGTTATTTTGACACTTCCTGGAGCCTTAAAAAGTTGGCAGAAGAGTCCTTTAACGGGGGGGAAGGAGCCAGGCAATATGGAAATATCTATTATCGTGGATCACTTGTTGCGGGATTACTTGATATCAGATTGTTGGAATTATCTCAAGGCAATATGGGGCTTAGGGAATTGATGCTCAAACTAGTAGACACGTATGGTAAAGGGAAACCGGTCTCAGAGGAAACTTTTTTTGATGATATAGCGGAAATGACATACCCCGAGATTCGTACTTTTTTTGATGATTATGTGTTAGATAATCAACCCCTTCCTCATCAGGAGTATTTGAAAAAGATTGGACTTCAATTGACTGGTCAAGGTAGGCTCTTAAGAGTTACAAAAATGAAAAAAACTAACGCTGATCAGGATAAACTATTTGAAGCCTGGAGCAAGAACAAAACCCTATAAAAACTAAAAGCCGTTTCGAGTCAACGAAACGGCTTTATCTTCTTCATAATATAACCACTACAATTGATTATTTCTTAGCAACCAATTTTACGTCCAATTTGAATTCGTTGCTCAAAACAACGTTTTCTACAGACCATCCATACATAACCTTGTGCACAGTTCTGTCTACTTTCATGGTTGCGTTAAATTCTACCTGATCACCAGATGCTGATTTTGTAGCATCAAATGTAATTTCATTACTGATTCCTCTAATGGTGATATCTGCTGTTACATTGTAGGTGTCGCCATTTTTAGTTGCACTCTTAATAACAAGCTTTGATTCACCATACTTCTCAACATTAAAGAAGTCTTCATTTTTAAGGTGCCCAACGAGTTTTCCATTCTTCTCTGAATCTTCTATATCACCACAAGAAATTGAAGTCATATCAATTACAAATTCACCTCCTGTAAGTTCGTCACCTTCCATAACGATGCTGCCAGACTTAACTTTGATATTACCCCAATGCTCGTAGGATTTTGCTACGTGATAACCTGTCCACTTAACATCGCTTTCATCGGAACTCACCTTATAGGTCTCGGCAACCGGTTTTAAATTAAATGATACCAAAATTGCAGATATCATGATCATCGCAAAAAATGGTTTGAATAATTTCATAATAAAGATTTTTGATTTGCTTATAAAATGTGCTTCGTCGTAAATATAGGTAAATGTAGATACACTAGATGTTCCAACAAAGACTTAATATTTCAATTCTATTTAAGTAAAAACATAACTGCCTGATCACGAAATTGTTATGCAGACTTGAAAGTTAGAGATGTTACTTTTCTATGCTTAACAGTCAGCATCCTCTGCTACACGATCAAAGCCCATTGCTATCCGGCCAGCAGCCTTTGCTAAATGATCAGAGGCTCTTTGCTATGCGGTCAGCAGTCATTTCTATACGGTCAGGGGTCTTTGCTATGCGGTCAGCAGTCATTTCCGTCTGGTCAGAGGTCTTTGCTAAGCAGTCAGCAGTTATTTCTATACAGACTGACGTCTTTGTCAAGTGGTCAGTAGCCTTTGCTTTCTTCAGTTAGCACTCACACTGTTAATTATATTCTCAGAATTAATGGGGGAATTACTTTGGAGCAAAGTAATCTATTTTGTGCTTTTTAGAAAAAGAGAAGTCAGCCCCTTCATACCAACGTCCTACCGAAAAATACTAGTGACTGACTTTAACCAAATAACACTTTAATTTGAAACTCCTGCTGCTCTGTATTCAATTCTAGCCAAGCAAACCAGAGCAACAGTCCTACAAAAGAATCATAAATTTTCTCATTTCCAAATTAATAAGGGTTGACAAAAGGGTGACAAGTAGTGAAAAAGACAAATTGAGTATAGAATTTAGTTGGAATGCAATATTGGGATAATTCTGTGATACTTTCTTTTTTTCTTAGAGTTAAATAAATAATCAATTATGTCTAAAATATTAGTTTTTCTTAGTTTAATCCTAGTTTCTGAATCGGGGTTTGCTCAAGGTGATAAGAAAGTTTTAGTTGAATTATTCACATCTCAAGGGTGCTCAAGCTGTCCAAGTGCTGATAAGCTTTTGAAGGAAATAGTAGAATTGGGGGATGACAAGGTTGTAGTTTTGTCTTACCATGTGGACTATTGGAATAGACTCGGCTGGAAAGATCCATTCAGTATAACGGAGAGTACGCAGCGACAGTATGCATACGCTCAAATTTTTCGAAACTCTACTGTTTATACTCCCCAAGCAGTGGTGAATGGAGAAGTGGAATTTGTTGGATCAAATAGTTACAAGATGAACTCCAGCATTAGTAATGCTAAGAAATCCTCAAAGTTGGAAACCTTAAAGATAGAGGCGAAAAGAGAAGGTAACGAAGTACTGGTATCAGTAGATATAGAAAATAAGGTCGAAACGACAATTTTAGTAGTTCAACGTGAGGCAACAACGGAGGTCAATCGCGGAGAAAATGGGGGACGAACATTAAACCATGTCAATGTAGTTAGGTCAGTAACTGAAATTGATTCGGAAAATACTAGTTCAACAAAAATTCAAATTCCTGGAGATGTCACAGGTGACCTGGCAATAGTTGCATTCCAGGAGAACAATTCGGGAAAATTATTGAGTTTAGGGGAAGTAGATTTGTAGTAATCCATGTGAATCTAAGCATTGGTTGTCTAAATTTGACACATGCTAAAGGATGGTATAAGTCAGCCACTGAAAAGAAGTAGGTTTCGAAGGAAATTAGGGAAAGCTTATTATTCCTTCAAACGAAACTTGAAATGGCTAGCCCAGAATAGAAGTTTTGCCAAAAATCTAAGTAAACAAAATCTACAATATCTTGTAAAAGAACATCAATCCTTTTTGTTGCGTCCTTTGAAAGATGTAGATATGCAGCTGCAGCATAATAAAGTGACTAACCTAAAATTAGCTGCAGAGAAGATTAATCAATTGATTATTAAACCAGGAGAAGTGTTTTCATTTTGGTATTTGGTTGGGAAACCTTTAGCAAAAAAGGGATACCTACCTGGTTTGGTATTGAACCAGGGCAATATTGAAAGTGGAGTAGGGGGAGGTTTATGCCAAATTGGGAATTTATTGTTTTGGATGGCCATTCATAGCCCTTTGACTATCACTGAAAGATACCGACATGGATTTGATGTATTCCCAGATGTAAATCGTAAAGTTCCTTTCGGAGCTGGAGCTACATTGTCCTATAACTATATCGACCTTCAGATTAAAAATAACACTCAACAGGATTTCCAAATCAAACTATTTCTCTCAGATGAATATCTCCATGGAGAGATCAGGTCAAATCTTCCAGTTACAGACTCGTATGAAATTAAAGAAACCGATCATAGAATAGTACATCAGGTTTGGGGAGGTTATACCAGGCATAATAGAATTATCAGAACTGTTACAAACGAGAACGGAGAGTCTAGAGAGGAACAGCTTTTGGAGAATCATGCTGTTATGATGTATGAGCCGCTTTTGGAGGGGTGAGGTCAGTTGACAGTTATCGGTTGACAGTTTTGTGTATTTTTTGATTATCGTTTTCCCCTTTAGGAGTCAGGTGTGGTAGAGGAGCGGGTATCGAGTTACGAGTTTCGGATTAGTTTTGCATTCAATGCTTGTTAAGGGTTTAGGAATTCAAAATTAGAGTTTCTTATTTGCCGTAAGGTACTTCGGTCTTATATTATTTGGGTTTCTCCAATCTGTGTGCTCTAGATACAGGTCTTCATCTTCATTAGTTTCTAGTTCTTTCAGGTACAATTGCCATTCATTTTCCTGAACAAGGAAGTAATAAGTTGATAGCTGTTTTGCTGTCGATTTGGTGTAGTATTCAAAGAGCTGAGGGAATTGTAAATACGCTACTCTTAACAGTTTGCCTTCTTCTATTTCATATTCAGGGACCCATGACATGGCGTCAATTGAGAGCTCGTAATCCAGGTAATCAGCAAGTCCTTTGTGTGCTATGATTAGTTCGGGGTTTTCTGTTAAGTTCGATTTTACTTTTACACTTATTTTATCATATCTGGCATATGGTGGGTCTTGAAGTTTTGGGTTATAACTGGAATAGCTAAAGAAGGAAGCAACTACAAGTATTCCGATAATTCCCCAGTTCCATTTCCCAAAATCAATTATTTGACACAATATCAATGGAAGAAACAAAGCACCAACATGATAAAACCGATAAGGTGCTCCAGTCAGATCCACTTGATAAAATGGAAACCAGAGTAAGACGAGCAATACGGCAAAAACAAATAATGTAGGTTGCTGAGTATCAGTTAAGAAGTTGAAACCTGTTTTTGCATATATAAGAATTGTAGTTATTGCTAAGACTATTAACTCCGCTCGCCACCACCAATTGACTCTCTCTGGTCCCAAAGTCATTATCAGTTTATAAGGAGCCACATTAAAGGAATTTCCCAATAGACCACTTAAACGTTCCAGATCATTAATATTCAGTAAGCCTGGGAAAAGTTGCAATCCCAGAACACAAACTATCAGTACTACTGCTGTTGCGACCAAATACTTAATCGAAACCCTTTGATATAAATACCATGATATTACAACTAAGACATTCAGAATTGCAGTCATTCTGTGCCCAAAGAATCCTGCGATAATAAATAGGAGAATAAGGAACCTTTGCTTGTTCTTGAGCGCTGACATAAGATTGATGAGAATAATTACACCCAATAAATTCTTTGGCCACTGAGCCACAAAATAAGTTAACTCCGGACTGAATATTGCTAAAGTAAATGCCAGGAATGCTGCCTCTTTTCTTTTAGTGATAGAGAAGATAAACCAATAACAACTCCATGAAAACAAGAGAACTAATAAAACATTAGCAACCTTCATTGATATTATTGGATCAGTTACGATGAGATTTATAAGAAGAACAAAGGGATAAATCAAACTCCATTCCTGAGAATGCATGGAGCCAGTTTCGATTAGTGAATTAATCTGGACTAGATAGAAGTAAGCATCCCATCCATTGGCATACTCAGTTTGTGTATATGACAACCAGTGGGTATAGGCACCAATGATGCTCAACAAAATGAATAGTCCGGATTTGAAATACCGATTTTCAATCACAAAGAGGAACTTTTGTAATGTTGAATTTCTCAACACCAAAGTTATAATGCCACCATTCAGTCTTTATTGGTAGAAACCCTGCACTTTCCATAGTCTTCTTTAGAAGTAGTCGATTGGTCTTTACTTCATCTGAAATATCTGTGTATGCATGATGAGCTTCTTCACCAAAATGATCAAAGGCTGTTCCCATATCCAACTCTTCCCCGGATTCATCTACCAATGTAATGTCAACCGCCGCACCTCTATTATGAATACTTCCGGATTTGTATGGATTTGCAACATACCTTGCATCAGGCATGATCTCCCACATCTGTTTCTGCACTTCAACAGGCCTGGTACAATCAAAAAACTTGATTTTATATCCATATTGCTGAAATTCCCTGGCTGCAACAATCAACGCTTTTGCAACCTGATACCTGACAAGGCAATTCGTACACTCATAAACAGTCTTCTTGAGAAAGTTATCATCGGTTGCATATTTCATGTCATAGACAAACAAATCAGATAGGTCACTCAGCTTAACCATAGTGGTATCGTGATATTGAATTTCCACTTTGGTAGTATCTTCTTGCAGTGGTTGCTCTTGAGTGACAAGAGTATTTTCTGTCTTTTGTTGAGTACAAGCAATGACCAGCGGTAATAGAAACAGCAGCTTATTCATTAGGAGGCAACATTATCGTTTTAATGAACTTTTCTCCTTTAATAGCTCCATTCTCAATATTCAGATAATCCTGAAATATGTTTTGATAGTTTTTGGTTGTATTTCCTTTGTAGAAATCGATGATCTCTGATGTTCTGGTCAACTTTCCAAAGACCCTGATTCTGGCCTTGGTCTCCGATAACTCTTTTATTTGCCAGTTACCCTCCGCAATCACTTCATTTTGCTCCTGACCATCCAACCAGGTATAATCGTATACTACAAAACTGTAATCAGATCGAAGCACAATGGACCGGTTGAATCCATCCATGTCTTCCAATGCATTGAAGATTCTTCGATCGACAATATCCGATAGAATTGTGTTTTCAACTTTTGATTTTAGTTCGGTTTTAATGTTTTCAACAAGATTAGGGTTAATCAAAATGTCCCCGTCATCATTGATGAATTTTAATTGGCTAATTACCAGGTCCTTGTATTTGGTTCCTGGATATGCTTCTACAATTTTAAGCGTGATAAAGTTTGCAGTAATTGGTTCAGGGAATTTAATTATCTGTTCATCCTGACTATCCTCAACATATACATTGAACTGTAACGCACCAGACCCCATAAAGGTCGCTCTCTTTAATCTGGAATTCGCAGTAAAATGCTTGTCGGATCTTTGGTATCCGTTTCTAATCTTGATTCCAGTTAATGTCTGCTCTGATTCAAAATTGAAAGTCATGCTTTCACCTTCACCATTGTTATCAGCGCCTTCAACCCATCCAAACTCTTTTTTACCATCAAACAAGTTTTGGATACCATAAGATAGAATTGGTTTCAAAGTAGAAGTTGCTGATACCGTAGCAGATATTCTATTCGGAAGCATCACATCGATAGGCTCCATTTGATCATTCAGAAATTGAATATCAGATAACGCTACTGGGAGATCATTTGATGTGTAGTGAATTAGTCCGTTGAAATATTTTGATTTTATTCCATCAACCTGATTGATTTTTATGAATAATGAGCTTATCTCTTCCTTTCTCAATTCAACTATAGGATCATTTTCAATTGAGCCTCTTGTAGCAGTTTTCCCATTTACATAGATTCTGGTCTTTATGATTTTTGCGAATTCCTCATTATCTGGTTGAGTAATCTTCAGATATGCTATGTAAACAGGGGTATCAAAATAGAGCATGATCCCTTCATCCGGACCAGCACCCGGCATTGTAGACCAAACCGTGGACTCATCATTATCGAATAAGTTGGAAACCTGATTTGATGATTCCGGAATGTTGGTTGAGGTAGCATATAGGTCTTTAAGCTTAATAGATTCCTGTGCAGATACACCAGTTACAAGCAACACACAAACTAATAAGATAAACAGTTTAGTAAATTTCATGATTTGGAAAATAATGGTTGAAAGAAAGTTAGTGATTCTGGGATGAATCAACAAGATAGATAGAAAGGAATATGAAAGGTCCCAACAATTGATGTTGGAACCTTTTGAAATCTTACTTTGCCTGAACAGGAATTGATAATCTCACATCTGAGAATTCGACAACAATATTTATTGTGTTATCACCACCAGTTAAAAGTGAAATAGTATGTTGTTCAACATTAGCTCCTTTCGTGACCGGAACTTCAGTTGTGAACAAGTCCAGATCATAATTAGGCTCAAAGTATCCCCATTCTCCTAATTCAGTATTTACTCCAATTTTAAAGCTCTCTGGTCCAGGGACAGCATACAGTTTATAGGTACCAGCCGCAAGATCCTGACCATTGAAAGTAACATTGGTATTAATAGTCATTTCTGTGGATTCATTTGCTCCTAGTCTCCAGTATACTCCGTAAGGTTGCAATGCTCCATCCTCCGCAGATCCAAAAATTAGTCTGTCTCTGACAGATGGTCTGCTGTAGGTAATGCTCATTGTCAAATCTCCATTTGTAAGTTCCGCACTTCCTGGAGGGCTTAGGGATCTATTTCGGTAGTTTAGGTAAATCATGATTGCCCCGATTAGCATAATCAGAATACCAACTCCAATTAATATTTTTCTTGCCATAGTATAAATAAGATTAATTTGTTGATTCACAAATGTAAGTTTTTTTCAAAATGATTATGTTTGGTAGAGTATGAAGATATTAGGAATTGATGTAGGCGGTACAGGAATCAAAGGAGCTATAGTTGATACCAAGAAGGGAGAACTCCTTACTGAGCGCCACAGAATAGACACACCACAACCAGCAACACCACAAGCTGTAATAGACACAATCATTGCCATTATCAAAGAATTTGACTGGCACGGAGTGATTGGAGTAGGCTTTCCAGCTGCCGTAAGGCATGAAATAGTAAAAACAGCCTCAAACATAGATAAGAGTTGGATTGGTATGAATGCTGCTCAGAAAATAGAAGAAGCAACAGGTTGTCCAACGCACCTGGTAAATGATGTTGATGCTGCAGGATTAGCGGAGATGGAATTTGGTGCTGGCAAAAAGGAGAAAGGATCGGCACTTATGGTAGCAGCAGGTACAGGAATTGGCACTGCTCTTTTTATCAACAAAAAATTAGTCCCTAATACTGAATTGGGATTTGTTCAACTTCATGGAATGCCTGGAGAGCATTATGCTGCCAACTCAGTGAGGAAGAATGAAGATCTTTCCTGGGAAGAATGGGGTAAAAGATTCAATGAATACCTTCAGCGACTTGAAAGCCTGTTTTGGCCTGACTTATTCATCATGGGAGGTGGAGTTAGTAAAAACTTTGAGAAATACTCTGAGTACTTCACACTGGATACTCCTGTTGTACCAGCAAAGTCGAAAAATCACGCAGGCATTATAGGCGCAGCTCTTGCTGCTAAAATGGAAGGCTTGAAGAAAAAGAAAAAAGATTAAAGTTAATCCTGATTTTTCATGTTGAATTGCAGCTAATGGCTACTTTTGCGGCCAATGAATTTGCTACTTACACCATTTAGATACCTATTCGCTGCTTTCTGGACAGTCCTGATGATTACCAGTTCCATTATTATTATGGTAATCACATTTAATAGAAAGATTCCAGTTGTAATGGCCAGGACCATGTTTTCTCCAGGGATATCATGGGCATTTGGTGTAAAACTTGTTGTGAATGGAAAGGAAAACCTCAAAGATGATGAGTCTTACATCTTTGCTTCAAATCACTTAAGTTACCTGGATATTCCTGTTTTATTTCAATCAATTCCTCATAACCTTTATTTCATTGCTAAGAAGGAGGTCAAACTCATTCCATTTATTGGATGGTATATGTATGCTACGGGCATGATCTTTATTGATAGATCAAATCGTGCTAAGGCCATTGCAAGCATGGACAGAGCCGGACAACTCATTAAAAGAGGAAAAGACGTATTGATGTTCCCTGAAGGGACAAGAAGTAGAACGGGTAAAATGAACCAATTCAAAAAAGGTGCTTTCATGCTGGCTTCAAAAGCTGATATCGCTATTGTTCCGGTTTCTATCTCAGGAACAGAAAAAGTGAATCCATTCGGAACCTACAAAATCTACCCAAACACAGTTACTGTCAATATTGGCAAACCAATCCGACAAGGGGATGGTACAGTGGAAGAATTTATCGCCGCAGGACAAAATGCTGTTTTAGAGTTACAGGCCAATTAGCATCAATCGGGTTGTGAAAGCACGCCGGATGTGCTAAATTCCATTTTTGATATCACATAACTGTTGATTATGAAATTTGGAGGAGTAGACAATCCAGAAGAAGTAGACTTTACACTACCACAAGATCATCCTGATACTGCAGCAGCAATTGCAAAAGGTAAGGGAGGTTTGAAGGAAGTTTATGTTGGCTGTGCAAAATGGAATAAGGGCGATCTGAAAAAGTTCTATCCAAGAGGAACTAAGGACGAGTTGGCATATTATTCTAATGAGTTTAATTCAATCGAACTCAATGCAACTTTCTATTCCAGGTACAAACCAGAGCAAATTCAGGATTGGATTGATAAGACAGCTGATAACTTCAAGTTTTTTCCAAAAGTTCATCGGTATATAAGTCACTTGAAGAGGTTAAATGACTTTGAGGAACCAGTGGATAATTTCCTCAACATGATTCACAATTTTGATAAGAAACTTGGTATGCCGTTTCTGCAATTGCATGACAATTTCTCTCCAAAGAACATGGACAGAATGATCAAGTTCTCGGAGTATTGGCCAGTTGATTTACCTCTTGCTGTTGAGTTGAGAAACACCAATTGGTTTACAGATGACGCTACTGCTAATGATATCTATCAACTGTTTGAAAAATACAACTTCTCGAACATCATAACCGATACAGCCGGACGTAGAGATCTTCTACATATGCGACTTACTACTCCAACTGCATTTGTAAGATATGTAGGAGCAAATCACCCAAGTGACTACCCGAGACTTGACGACTGGATTGACAGAATAGTTGAATGGAAAGAAAAGGGTTTAGAGAACCTATACTTTTTTGTTCACCAAAATCTGGAGAAGGCTTCACCGTATCTTTCTTATTATTTTATTGAAAAACTCAATGCCGCAATAGGAACTGATTTGGCCTTACCAACTCTACCAGAATCTGTTGACGAATCACTTTATTAAGAATATGGATATCTCTCATTTTATTAAGTACTTGCACTATATCTCCATCTTCATGGTTTTCAGTTGTTTAGCAATTGAGTTCGTATTACTCAAACCCCAGATTGATAGGAAAATACTGAAAATCGTCTACAAAATAGATGGTTATTACGGGTTGTTTTCAATTTTAGTGGTTGCAGCGGGATTAACACTCTGGCTCTGGATTGGAAAGCCAGCAGAGTTTTATCACGTAAATGGGATCATTTATATCAAGCTTGGTTTGTTTGTTGTAGTTGGACTATTATCCATTATCCCGACTGTCTTTTTCTTTAGAAATCGTAAAGGTGATGATTCAGATTTAGTTGAAATCCCTGGACGTGTTAGGACTATTATTAGGTTGGAATTGTTGATTCTTTTGATAATTCCGATGCTGGCAGTGTTGATGGCGAATGGGGTTAAGTTGATTTAATAGAAATGGAAAATGAATCCAGGTCCTTTAAGGTTGGTAGAAGGACCTTAATGATAGAAAAAGATCAGATTTTTTGGGATACTAAAATTGATAGAAACAAAGTCCATACCCCAATCGAAATCCGATACGGAGTAGCACCCATTCAAATTGATATGTTTACTCTTGGAAGCAACTATAAAATTGAACTTAGGAATCAAGATAAATCAAAGATTACAATTCCCTTCAGGGTTTACTTCGGTCTCAAAAGACAGGAGAAAGTAACTGGATTCGATGTGGTGTTAAAGCATATTTGGGAGGAATTTTTTGAAAAGAGATTTGACGATCTTATTGACTTATGGGAGGGAGGGGAGTCTCTCAAAATTGGAAAGTTTTTGATTGATCAGAGTTCTATTACTAAAGAATCATTCGGAACCGTGATTACTTTGGATTTTGACGATATTATAGTTGAGGAAAGGATTGATAGCCTGGTGTTAAATTCCAAATCGGATTCAACAAAGTATATGACCGCTCAATATTTGGAAGACTGGAATTGGCCGCTGTTGTATAATATACTGGAATCAACTCTGCAGTCATGGAAAGGTACCAAAGCTTGATTTTATATCTCAGCTATTGGAGTTAATAAACTCACTATCCTATTCAACAACCCAATAATTCCTCTATATTTGGGGCCAATTTTTCAACCTATGACAGACGAAATTAAAAAGCTTAAAGAAGCACTTTCCGCCTCTCCTGACAATCAGTACTTATTACAAATTCTTCTGGATGCTCTTGTCAAGAATGAACTTTGGGATGATCTGCAATCTGAATGTTTGGAACTGATTGCAAAGAACCCCAATGATACCAAGGCTAAATTTGGTTTGGCTCAGAGTTATTTTGGTAAGGCAAACTATGGCACAGCTACCATTATTCTCGAGGAGTTGCTCGGAACAAGTCCTGAAAATATAGAAGCTCTTGTGATGTTGTGTAAAGTTCAGATTCAAGAGAATAATACCAATGAGGCAGTAGAGACCTTTCATAGAATTAAAGTTCTGAAACCTGATTTTAAAGATGATAGTATTGAATCCAGGTTAGTGATTGATCCACTTGGAAGAAAAATCGAAGAGGATAAACCAGAAGAGACTTCCTTTTCTGATGAAGTTGAAGATCAAATCTTTGGGACAAAAGATACGGTGAAGTTCAAAGACGTGGGAGGGATGAAGCATGAGAAGGAACAAATTGAACTCAAGATAATTCATCCGCTTCAACATACTGATCTATACAAATCATATGGTAAAAAGATAGGAGGTGGAATATTGTTCTATGGACCTCCTGGTTGTGGAAAAACATATCTGGCTAAGGCAACAGCGGGAGAAATAGATTCTCAGTTTATTTCTGTTGGTATCGATGAAATTCTAGATATGTACATCGGCCAAAGTGAGAAGAAATTGAATATGGTTTTTGAAAAAGCCAGAGCCATGTCTCCTTGCGTGTTGTTCTTTGATGAGATTGACGCTTTAGGTGCGAATAGAAATGACCTTCGTTCCAGCGGTGGAAGAAACCTGATCAATCAATTCCTGTCGGAGTTAGACGGAATGAACAGCGACAATGATGGTATACTTGTGATTGGTGCTACAAATGCTCCATGGCATTTGGATTCTGCGTTCAGAAGACCTGGAAGGTTTGATAGATTGATTTTTGTACAACCTCCTTCTGTTGAAAGTAGATCTGAGATTTTCAAAATAGCGTTGCAGGGAAAACCAATCGAAGACATAGATTATGAGAAGTTAGCAAGAAAATGTGAAGGCTTTTCAGGTGCTGATATAAACGCCTGTATTGATGTTGCAGTGGAATCTAAATTGCAGGAGGCTATTAAAAGTGGGAAGCCAACTCCATTGCGTACCAAAGATTTGCTTTCGGCATTAAAGAAGGTCAACCCAAGTACAAAAGAATGGTTTCAAACAGCTAAGAATTATGCGGTATATGCCAATGATTCAGGTATTTATGATGAAATCCTAACCTATTTAAAAATAAGCAAGTAATTAGCTATCCTTTCGAATGGAAATAGAAAAATCCTTAAGAAAAGCAGAGCACCTTTTAAGCCAGGACAGATTCGGTGAAGCTCAAAATGAAATCAAAAACTATTTAGCAGCTAACCCGCAAGATATTGAGGGATTGGTGATATTAGCCCAGACTCATATGGGTCTAGGTGAGGATCAAAAAGCGGATAGTGTTGTTGATGATGTGTTGAAACTGGATGCTTCAAACCCTGGAATTCTTTATTTGAAAGGAGTAACCCAGGCCAGATTAGGTAAGAGGCGTACGGCTATGAAGTTTCTGGACAATGCCTTGGCATTTTATCCTGATATGGTGGAGGCACATGGTGCAAAATCTGTCATATTCTTCGAAGAAGCAAAATTTGAGGAATCACTTGAGGCAGCTAAAGCAGGTCTTGAAATTAATCCACAGGACGATCTTTGTCTAAATCAAGTGAGTAGATCACTACTGAAACTTGGAAGGACTGATCAAAAGATTGAGGCAGACCGACAGGCTCTACGCAACAATCCAATGAATCCTGATACTCACGCTACCATTGGCTATGGTGAACTTGAGAATGGTAATATTCAAAAAGCCAAGGAACATTTCAGAGAGGCGCTTAGATTAGATCCAAACAATGCTTTTGCTCGACAGGGAATGATGCACGCTATCAAGTCTACTAACTTGTACTACAGATTATTCCTAAAATACATTTTCTGGATGCAGAGTCTAAACTCTCAAACCAGATGGGCAGTAGTGATTATTGGATATTTACTTATCAGAGGATTGAGTAGTTACTCGGATCAATTAGGACCATTATCTGCATTTGCTGGGATAATAATTACCCTTTATATGATCTTTGCCATTTCCACATGGATAATTGGTCCTGTATCTAATATGTTTTTGAGATTTCACAAATTTGGTAAGTATCTGCTGGATGAAGGAGACATCAAAACGGCCAATAAAACAGCGGCTTTGTTGGGACTTTCTGTTATTGGTACCGTTATTATGTTGACAAATCAGGAGCAGGTTGTTTTGTATAACCTTGGATTATACTTACTCTGTTCAGGAATTGCATTGACAGTTGTAATTAGTTCAATAGATGCCTCGAGACTAGAGAAAAGCAAACGCAATTTGACAATCGCAGGGTCAATTTTTGGACTTGCTTGTTTTATTCTGATTACGTCAGCTTTAATAGTACCTGGTTTGGCTTTACAGTTGTTTTCATATATTATTTATGGATTTGTGGGCTTTCAATTTTTCGCAAATACTCAGGAGTAATGTTTTTTAGATCTGTGAAAGAAATGGATCAACTTAACCCGGAATTTCTAAAATCATTAGATGCTGAGGATAGCGAGATATATCCATTCTTACCCTATATTCTTCAGGACCTCTGGAGCTTAGGAAGTTTATCTAAATATGTTGTTGATCTTCTACAGAAACATTTTCCTACAAATCAACCAAAGGAAGTAATTGACCTTGGATGTGGAAAAGGTGAGGTTCTGGTAAGTTTAAGGAAGGAATTTGAATTCACGGGCCTAGGGATTGATATTGTCCCTGATTTTATAACTTCTGGGATGAAGGTAATTGAGAGTCATGGTTTTCAAGATGATTTACTGCTGAAAATCGGGAATATTAAATCCTACCTTCCCCAGTTAAAAGCCAAAGATCTTGTCATTTATGCCCATGATTCTGACTTGTTAGGAAACGTTTTTGAAACTTTGCGTGTCTTTAATACCAATATGAGACCCAATAGCTGGATTTGTTTTGAATCATTGTATAGTTTAACAAACCAAGATTCAGAGAATCCGACTAAAGAAGAGTTTTACGATCAGGTAAATCAAAGCGGTTTGCAATTGATTGATTCTATTGATTGGAAACTTGAGGATTTGAAAAACATGAATGAATTTCAAGTCACGCGAATCGAAAATAGAGTCTTGGAACTTGTGGAGAAACATCCTGATAAAAAAGAGTTGTTTCTGAACTATCTAAAAAAACAAAAGGAAGAGTGTCAGGAATTGGAAAACAATTTACAGTGCGTAACCTTGCTTTTAAGAAAAGACTAAACTTCATTCTTATTGCTTGTTTTCCGTTAGTAATCCTAATGGCTTGCAAAGATGATGAACCAAAAAATGAAGTCAGAAACGAGTCTGATCAGTTCTCTGTATGCAATAGTCGAATTGATGTCTGCTCTAACGGCAATGGCAACTATTGTTTGTTTGGATATAAATGGGGATCAAATGATGAGTTTGAATCCGGACTTGATATTGAAGGTCCGAGGGAATCAGGAGGAGTAGTTACCTTCAGTTTTCAGGAGGAAAATGGCCTTGTCAACACCCATGCACAAATTGACCTTCCTAGTGAATCATTCGACAACATACCAGGCTGTGCTAAAGAAGAGATTAGAAAGGCGTTATCGGAGTGGGAATCAGTAGCTGATTTAGAGTTTCAGGAACTTGATGAAAATTCAGACTCAGACATCAGATTCTTTGTGGCAGATATTCGTCAGAGTGGTGTTGGGTATCCCAACTATAGGGAAAGTCCATGTGATTTGTTGGGAGGAGATGTTGTCATTCAGAAAGACTTGTGGACAAATGATTGCGATGAACTACGTGCCTTCATGTTGCATGAAATAGGACATGCTTTGGGGCTTGGTCATGTAATTACATCTAACATCATGAGCAGCAGTTACAATGATATTGGGTTACGGACACTACAATCCGGAGACATAGCCGGAATAGTCGAAATTTACGGAGAGAAATGAAACAAGAAGAGTATGATCTATCAGATTTCCTGAGTACTATTTACTCCGTTCCAGTAGAAGTTTTGGAATTGTATTCCAGTCAATGGAAACCTTACGATCTCCCGAGAAAAACAATAATGACTGCCCCAGGAGACACGGAAAAGTACATGTATTTCGTGAAAACAGGAATACAAAAGTCGTATTATCAAAGTGACAATAAACAACACGTTATCGCATTTGCATATGCTCCATCATTCAGTGGAATACCGGAATCTTTTTTTACTCAAACTCCTTCAAGGTATTTTTTAGAGACAATTACTGATAGTAAGTTCATTAGAATTTCCTTCGAAAAGCACCAGCAAATGATGCAGGAACATAGGGAAATTGAAACGCTTTTTAGAAAAGCGACAGAATTCTTCTTAGTTGGTGTTTTGCAAAGACAACATGAATTAATGGCATTGGATATCGAGACCAGGTTTAAGGAATTTGTTAAAAGAAGCCCACATCTTTTGCAAATGGTTTCTCAAAAGGATTTAGCATCCTATCTAAGAATGGATTCTACAAACTTTAGCAAGTTTATGAATAGCATTAAAATCTGATTTTAAAGTAGCTATCTGTCGATCTTGGTTTATACCAAGATTTTTCAATTGAGGACATCTGACATTTGTTTCAAAAAACAATGAAACAAACATTCATCATTTTAATCCTCATCATTATGAATTCAAAAGCAATATCACAGGATTGGATTGATACAGACTTGTATCCGTTCAAACACAATTACATGGAATTACCAGAAGGTAGAATGCACTATGTGGATGAAGGTGAAGGAGAGGTGATCCTATTCATTCATGGAACTCCTACCTGGTCTTTTCTTTACAGGGACTTCATCAAAGAATTATCAAAAACCAACAGATGCATCGCCATAGATCATTTGGGATTTGGACTTTCTGAGGCTCAGGAGTCATTTTCAGGAACTCCTCAGGATCATTCAAAAAATCTGTCGAGGTTCATTGAAAAGCTGGACCTGACTAACATTACATTGGTTGTACACGATTTTGGAGGTCCCATTGGTCTTGGAGCGGCAATTAATGATCCTGAGAGAGTCAAGAATATTGTACTATTTAACAGCTGGATGTGGGAAACTAGGAATAATGAGTCTGCTCAAAAGATTGATAAGATAATCAATGGATGGATGGGTAGAACCTTGTACTTAAACTTCAATTTTTCTCCAAAGGTATTATTGAAAAAGGGTTTTGCTGATAAAAAGAACCTTAGTAAGCAGGTTCATAAGCACTATACGAACCCATTCCCAAATAAGGAATCTAGAATGCCTTTGTTGTACATCGCCAAAGCATTAGTTGGATCATCTGATTGGTATCAAAACCTGTGGTTACAAATGGATAAATTGGAAGGCAAGCAATGGATGATCTTATGGGGATCCAAAGACGAGTTTATTACAACAGAGTATCTGGAAAAATGGAAAGGTAGATTACCGAATGCTGTTGTAAAAGAGTTTCCAAGTGGGCATTTTGTTCAGGAAGAGCAGACTTTGCAGGCAATTGATGAGATTCAACAGTTTGTAAAATAGCAGTTAACAGCCAACCTAACCGTTTCTTGCTCTGATTAAACTTAATACCTTACTAGAACTTATCGCGAGACTAACTGCAATGGTATTAAACAGGATATCGTCCCAATCGAAAACCCTATTTGGTATCCATAGCTGAAGGGTTTCATCGATAATACTTATTACCCAAGTGCAAAGTGCAGCAACGAGATAGGGAAATGTAATATTACTCCCATGTTTTCGTCTTTCAATCAATGCTTCCAGAATCAGTATTGAAACTATTCCATATTCAACAAGGTGGCTTCTTTCAATTGGGCTGGTAATACGGACAAAAGCAAAGACATATATCGCTATGATTCCTATCCAGGCCCATATTTCATTCCTGGAAGCCTTTCTTCTAAAGGCCTGAATAAACACCATAATTACGGCCAGAAAACAACCAAGAAGAAAAGGAGCTACGTCCAGACCATACTTTTTAAGCTCCATTGCGATACTTCCAGCTAATCCAAGTGTACAAAATATAGTTATAATGAGTATTGCTGTAATTATCCAAAGTTTCTTTTCTCTCACTGATTTGAAACTAATCATTTAAGAATATACCATTTTTTGGATACTTCTTCATTTGACGTTTGTCTTTCAGAAAATGAAAATCAATTAAAGACATGCAAATATTTGAAGTCACCCTTTTAATTATCACATACTCTCTAATGCTTCTGACAATTTTTGTTCAGATAGTTTGCTATAAACGCAACTTAGAAAACCTGGAAACCATTGGATTAACAGTATCTCTATTGTTCCTCATTCTGACTTTGACTTCTGGATATTTAATTCAGGAATATGATTCGGAAAGTACTGGTGTTTTTACATTACTAGCAATGGTTCTGGTTGCTGTTACTACACCAATTAATGTATTAATTGAAAGAAAACATCGAATTAATAGCAATATTAGGCTACTCATCATATCCTTAGGAGGTGTGCTATTTCTAACCATAATTTTATCTGCGATACTGCTCAATCTGATAATAATTCAATATGTGGTAGTAGTATTTCTTGTACTATCCATTTTACTCTCTATGGTTTTAATTAGAGTAACAAAACCCCATGTGAAGATAGCACACAGAGAAAAGATTGATCGCTGGCTTGCATTGGCGATTATGATTGTGGTTCCTCTCTCATTAGCAGGCAATTATTTGTCGGAATTGAACGGATTGAATAATCATGTTGGCTTCACTCTTCCAATGGTTTTTCTGGTTCTCACAGGATCGAAGTTATTGGATGATATTCAAAGACTTTCTCTGTTCAACCCAAGGAATGTTATTGAACCAGATTCTATGGCACACTATGCTTTTACATCACGTGAAAGTGAGATTGCAGAACTACTGGTGAAGGGTAAAACATATAAGCAGATTTCCGAGCAGTTATTCATTTCGATTCCAACCGTGAAAACTCATGTTTCTAATATTTATAAGAAATCTAAAGCAAGAAACAAGGTCGAGCTTATCGCTCTATTAATCAATTAGTTAAATGGTTTCATACTTTTGTATGATATTTATTGTTTCCTTTCAATTCATACAAAATGCTGGTTACCTGAGGCTTTTAGATTAGTCATTATTGTGTCAAAACTTCAAAATTAAAAAGCACAATGAAACGACTAATATTAATAGCAATAATTCTTATTCCGCTTCTTGGGAATGCTCAACAAGAAAAGAAAAAAAGGCTCGAGTTTGCCAGGACTTACTTCGAACTGGGAAGTAACTATTTTTCATCATTTGATGGAGGAGGACATGTGGATGGTGCGTTTACCTCAATTGAGCATTCTGCAACTTTTAACCCATATTTAAACTGGGGTGGTTTTCATTTTTGGGGTCATGCTGAGTTTTATGTAACTTTTCCTTTAAGTCAGTTTGAGTTATCATCCAATGATGTAGCAAAACACCAGTTTAATCACTATGTGGTGACCGGTGGAAGATACTTGCCTTGGGCATATCAACCCGGAAAGGTAAGGCCTTATATCGGGATGAGCTGGTCATCTCTGGAATTCCAACAGACTATGGAAGGGCAGAAGGATACCCCTAAAATGAGTAAAGACTTATTACTAACACCAGATCTAGGATTGATATATGGTCATGGAAATATTACAGCCCGTGTAGGATTAAACTATTTCCGACAAAATAAATGGGACTACTGGATTTCACCAAATGAGTCAGTGACTATCAAGACTCCAAAACTCGGTTTGATGGTTGGGCTTATTTATTCCTTTGATCAAAGTCATGATGAGAATCCAAAAGTAAATGAACGATGGAATAGTTATCCGACAATCTCAAAGGTGGGATATGATCCAGCTACTTTTGGTGACTTCTTTGTTGGAGTAGGTCCATCATCCTCTTTTTCGCTGAAGAAATCAGCTTATAATCAATCCAGATTCCCGTACCTGGATGATCAGTTGACCTCTGGTAATTACTTTGATATTGCGATTGGTTATCAATTAAACACGCTGGGCATGTTTGCTGCTTTGTCTTACCGAAACCCAGAGTTTAAGACCAGTGGTTATGGGACAGAACAGACAATCAAAAAGTCATCCATTTCCTTCGAAATCAATAAGTATCTCACTGATTACATAGGGTTTGCTCCATTTGTTGGAATCAACCTCGCTTATGATCGATTGAACTATGAGGAGAAGACACCTGACTCAAACCGGTCATTGCAGTTTATGGGGACTGAACCGGGTTTGTCCTTTGGTTGGGATATCATTCCAGGCAAAACAGATGAGTTTTTGATTTTAAGAACCAATTTGAGGTGGTATCCAAAATCCTCTTTCTCTCTTGATAGAATGAAATTCAGATTTGACCAGTTGGAGTATAATCTGATTCAGGTTGTTTTTTACCCAGGAAGATTTATCAGAAGCAGGACCTAAACTTATTTTTTGAAGAAGTATCCAATAACCAGAACAGTAACTACCCCAAAAAGAACCAACCAAATCCAGTAATTGCTTTTGGCTTGAAGCGGTTCCGTGTCACCGATAAGGACAAATCCACCCCAATAAAATGGGTGTCTGGCTTTACCGGTGGCCTTTTTCAAGTAGGCTCTTCTGGCTCCATTCAATGCTTTGTCCTTGGTCATTCCATCAGCCAGATTCTTGTAGAAGCTTTCCATAAGTTCTGGAGTGGATTTGTCTGATGCAGGCCATAGACTCATAACAACACTTGGAACTCCGGCAGCTGTAAACGATCTGGCAAGGCTCATTACACCTTCACCTTCTTCAACTTTACCAAACCCTGTATTACATGCGCTTAATGTTACTAATCTCGCATTAAGCTCGATGTTGTTGAGTTCAAAAGCATGTAAGAAACCATCTTCAGTAGAGGTAGTGTCCGTTGGTGACTCCTCTTTGAAATATAGTCTTGTGTAATCCGCATTCTTTTCATTGACTACTGAGTGAGTAGCAAAATGTAAAATGTCATACTTTGGAGCCTCGTCTTTAAAGTGCTTTTCAGTTGCTTCGTCACCAATTAATGTACTGGAGGTAAAGTGGTTACTGATTTGAGCAACTTCCTTTTTCGCGCCCGGCAAAGCTCCCAACGATTCTGATCTTAATCCTGGTATTTGATATCCATCATTGACCGCCAGCATATTTTGACTTTCAAATTCCGGGGCATATGCAAGAAGATCTGCAGAAGATGTTTGCTCAATAGGATTTCTATTGATCAATAGAGTGGATGAAGGTTCGTACGAAATATCAAAGTTCTCAAATAGATAGCTGTTTTCACTATTTAAAAGTGTTTCAAACGGTATGTATCCTATAATTCCATCAGGGATAATTACCAGCTTATCAATCTGCAATAATGATGGTTCTACAGGTTCAACAAGAGTTTGGTATAGCTTACGGCTACTTTTTTCAAAGACATCATCGGTTTGCTCTTCCAGACTAGCTCTGAAGGTCGCAATTAAATCAACTAATTGCTCTTCAGTTTTGTATGAAATGAGAAAGGTATCTGCAGTCACTGCAGCAATCATTAACTCTTTGTCATCTGTTAGGTTGTAACTAATCAATCCGTCTGCCCTTGGAGATGCTGTTAATGATTTTTGTATTGTTTCTAAGGTAGCAGAGTTTCGTCCGTATTTGTTGTTAGCATATTTCGGATAAGTTCTTTCCAGTGAATCAAGGAATACCTCATAGTCCCGGTTGGTTTCGAAGAGTCTTCTTTTGGTCTCCTGAAGGCTTTCATCGCTAATGTTCTGTCGGGCAAGTTGGAGCACTTTGTTGGTGAGTGAATCTTTAGTAGTTCTAAAATTCAGTTCTATATTGATTTTACTCTCAGGTATATCAGAAATGTTTCTTGCTTTGTTTTCATTGATTTTGGCCAGGAGGGAAGATGCCTTTGCTAATTCACTGTATCTGAAAATGTCAGTGATATCAGATGTTCCATTGGTTCGCTCAAATTCCTTATATAAAACGGCGATTCCGCAATCGGCTAGCTCCTTGTAACTTCGGGAGATTCGAATTAAATCTTTGTCATTGGTGATTCTAAGCTTGAAGTCATAAATCAGTTGTTCTGATTTTTCAAGAAACACAGATGCCAGTTCATAATCATTCATTCCTGAATAGCTGTATGCTAGTCCAATGTATGATCGCAGGATTTCCCTATAAGACAAGTAATGAATTTCATCAGGAATAGTTCCAAGTTTTCCATCCCAAACATACCCTGGAGTATTGAACTTTACTCCGAGATAAAAGTTTTGAGCTGCCTCCTCATACTTCTGTTCAGCTAGAAGACATTTCGCATACCTATTGAAATTGTCAGCTTGATCATAGTTGTATTCCCCATAAACCTTGTAACCGATATCTATAGCTTCCTTAAAGTAATCGCCTGCTTTTTTGTAATCTCTTTCTTCAACTGCAACTGCACCAAGGTTATATAAGGCGTACCCCACATAATGATGATTATAACCAAACTTGTCAATCCTTGCCTGAAGTATTCTTCTGAACTTTTCTTCGGCTTCTTTGAATTCTCTTTTACCACCATGGCACAAGCCCAGATGCTCAATTGATTGCAACACAAGAGCATGATTCTCTGGGAGTTTCTTTACCCTGATGTTATAAGCTTTGGTGTGGTAATCCCTTGCTTCATCGAATTGGTCTTTCAGGTAAAAAACATATCCAATGTTGTTGTACATATTAGATACATCCACATGGTCTTCTCCAAGATATCTCTTTCGAAACTCAAGTGAAATGCCGTAGTATTCAAGCGCCTTGTCGTATTGGAGTAGGTTTTTGTAAATGATTCCAATATTGCCGGTAAGAAACGCGATTTCAGGATGAAATTCTCCGTAGTACAATTTCTTAATCTCCAGGGCTCCCTGAAACTGACGTAATGCACCATTAAAATCTCCGGTTTTCAATTTTATTCGTCCACCCAATTCCATTACACCAGTAAAAACAATGGTATCAGCTTGATAGCTTTTCATTAATTCCATTGCTGAGTCATAACAAACCTGTGCCTGAGCCATCTCATGTCGGAAAATCTGTAGAACTCCCTTATGCATGTATGCTCTGGTCAATTGATCAATACCTGTCTGATTGTTTATAACTGAATCAAACCAAATCACACCTCTGTTTCTATCAAGCCTCCCATCAATTCTTCCCCTAAGAATGAGGAAATCGACCTGACTTTTTTCGTCTGGAATTGTACCTTCCATTCTCTCTGTTACTTTCCAGGCTTCCTGGAATTCATTTTTTTTGAGATAAGTGATACCAAGAAGTTGAAGTGCGTGAAACCGTTGGGACTTATTGTTTGTTGGTAACTTGGCTGCTGTATTGAAATAAACTACAGCACTATCGTATTTTCCATTTTTGTTTGACTGATTTCCCTTGCTAACAAGAGAATCAAAGTTCTGAGCATAACTAGTATAAAAAATGGTGCTCATCAAAAAAGTAATAGCGAGCTTCATCATGTGGACCTGGTGTAAATGTAAATGGTTAAATAATAATAGTAATAATCAGCCTTGAATGCTAATTATATTGTTAGATATATAACAGATTGGTTATTCTAATTACCACGTCAATTTATTATTTTATTTGGGTTTTGGACCGTTTATAACATAATTCAATTCATTCAATCTCAGCAGCCAAAAATCAATTAGATTAGACTAATCATTTTGTGATACCCACCAGCTCATACTGTTATTAGATATTTATTGATTAACCCATTGCTTAAACTTATATGATCATGAGAACGCACTCTGTCAGGTCTTTGCTAAGACTATCATTTCTGTTATTAACAACAGCAATATCACTCAATTATTCATTTGGTCAGGGATTTGAAGGATATTATCGTTATCCGGATATTCATGGTAATACCATAGTATTTGCTGCAGAAGGAGATTTATGGACTGTTCCCCTTGAAGGCGGACTGGCATCCAGGTTAACTACTCATCAGGAAGAAGAAAGATATCCTACTATTTCACCAGATGGCAAGACAATAGCATACAGCGCAAGCTACGAGGGTCCTACTGAAGTTTACACCATGCCAATTCAGGGAGGAATCCCAACCAGATGGACTTATGAAGCGGAAGGCTCTATTGCAAATACCTGGACTCCAGATGGTCAGGTAGTATATAGTACCTGGGCATTTTCGAAACTGCCAGATGACCAGTTGGTAAAGATTGATCCCGTTTCTAAGAACAAAACCGTGATTCCTTTATACCAGGCTGGAGAAGCAAGTTTCAATAGTGATGGTAAAACAGTCTTTTTCGTAAGACCTGCGGATCATAATAATGTCACCAAGAGATACAAAGGAGGGACGGCTCGACAAATATGGAAGTTCACAGAAGGAACTGAAGAAGCTATCAAATTGACTACAGATTACACCGGCGAAAGTCATCACCCTATGTGGTTTGATGGTCGTGTGTATTTTCTTACCGACAGAGATGGAATGATGAATGTCTGGTCGATGAATGAAAACGGAGGTGACTTAAAACAACATACTACCCACAAAGACTTTGATGTGAGATACGCCAACATCTCAGATGGAAACATAGTCTACCAAATGGCTGCCGATTTATGGCATTACAATATCAGTTCAAATACATCCAAGAAAATCGATATCCGATTAGTTTCTGATTTGGATCAATTGAGAGAGAAATGGGATGATAACCCATCCAGATATATTACATCCGTTCATCCTGATGCTGAAGGAAAGAATATTGTTATTACTGCCAGAGGTAGAGTATTTGTTGCTCCGGTCAAGTCAGGAAGGTTCGTGTCATTTACAGAAAAAAAGAATGTCAGATATAGAGATGCAATATTTTCTTCAGATGCGAAGAAGATAGTTGCTCTTTCTGATGAATCTGGCGAGTTTGAATTTGTAAGTATGCCGGCGAATGGAATAGGTAGCGAGAAGCAAATCACAAGTGATGGAAATCTATTACGCTACTCAGCGGTTGCGTCTCCTGATGGCAAATGGCTGGCTTATGATGATTTGGAAAGCAATATGTATGTTCTCAATATCGCAACAGGTGCAAGCAAAAAGATTTCCACGAATCAGGAAGGTATCTGGGATTTCTCCTGGTCACCTGATAGTAAATGGTTGGCATTTGTTCAGACCGCAAGCAATACCATGGCCCAAATCAAGGTCTATAATGTGATTGATGGCAGCTCCTTTGACTTGACAACCGACAGAGCCAATAGTTTTAGTCCGAAATGGAGCCCAGATGGGAAGTTTATTTACTTTCTATCTGATAGAAGTTTCACATCATTGGTAGGTAGCCCATGGGGAACACGTCAGCCTGAACCATATTTTGACGCGAGTGAGAAATTGTATCATGTGGCCCTTAAGAAAGGAACAAGATCTCCTTTCCGTGAAGATGATGAGTTATCAAGTGATACAAATACTGACAAGAAAGAGGACGAATCAGATAAGAAGAAAAAGAAGAAAGGAGATGATGATGAATCTGATGATAAGGTAGTTGTGTCAATCGACAAACAAGGAATTCAACAAAGAATCATTGAAGTGCCAATAAAAGCCGGGAACTATAATGGACTTGGTGTTACAAGTAAAGCCATTTACATGATGTCAGCAGAAACAGGTGTTGAGGCCAAAAGGCATTTAATGGTGGTTAAAATTGACAATAAGGATGTTAAGATTAAGACCATGGTTAGTGAAGCAAATGGTTTTGAATTAACTGCGAAAGGAGAGAAGTTACTTGTTCGAAAAGGAAGTAGCTATTACATGATAGATGCTGGGACCAGTAAGGTAAGTGATCTATCAGAGAACAAGATCAGTTTAAGTGGTTGGAAGTTTCCAATTAACCCAAAGGAGGATTGGAAGCAGATCTTTACCGATGCATGGAGAATGGAGAGAGACTATTTTTATGATAAAAACATGCATGGAGTGGATTGGGATGCCATGCACGCCAAATATTTACCATTGGTTGACAGAGTAACAACCAGAAATGAATTGTCGGATTTGATAGGAAGGTTTGTAGGAGAGCTATCTGCGTTACATACCAGTGTTGGAGGTGGAGATAGAAGAAGTGATAATAAGAGAATTGGAGTAGCCAGCCTGGGTGCAGAGTTCAGTAGAGATGTTGCAAATGGTGGTTTTAAAATTGATTACATCTACAAAGTTGACCCGGATTATCCTAATGAGAAGTCACCTCTGGATGATCCTTATCTGGATATCAGAGAAGGGGACGTGATTACAAAGATAAATGGAGTGGACGCATTATCTGCCGTGGATATTGGTGAGTTGATCAGAAATCAGGCAGGAAAGCAAGTTAGGTTATCCTTAAAGCGAGGAACTACCACAAGAGATGTAATTGTGAAACCAACCAATAGTGAGTACTCCCTGAGATACCGGGACTGGGAATACAGTAAAAGATTGGAGGTTGATGAGAAAAGTAATAATGAGATAGGTTATCTGCATCTGCGAGCAATGGGAAGAAACGATATCCATCAATTCTACAGAGAATTCTATCCTGTATTTAATAGAAAAGGTCTTATTGTGGATGTTCGCTATAACTGGGGGGGTAATATCGACAGCTTCATTCTTGAGAAACTTCTTCGAAAAGCCTGGATGTACTGGAAAGGTAGAAGTGGTGAGCCTTACTGGAATATGCCTTATTCTTTCAGAGGTCACATTGTGATTTTGGTAAATGAAAATACGTATTCTGATGGTGAAGCATTTGCTGATGGTTTTAAGAAGCTTGGCCTTGGAACATCTATTGGAATGAGAACATGGGGTGGTGAAATTTGGCTCCATAGTGGAAACAGGTTAAGTGATAATGGAATTGCCAGAGCTCCAATGTTTGGTGTCTACGGTGACAATGGAGAATGGCTTATTGAAGGTCATGGGTTTGTTCCGGATATTGAGATTGATAATCTTCCACATGCCACTTACAATGGTGAAGATGCCCAACTAGATGCAGCCATTGAGTTGCTTAAAAAGCAGATTGAGGAGGATCCAAGGCCGGTTCCACCTGTTCCTGCTTATCCAGATAAGTCTTTTGAGAATAACAGAAAACAATAATTTTGGTCCTATAAATGAGTGTTTTAGTAAGAGCCAGACCAGAAGACGCTCAAGAGCTCCAAACCATTGCCAGGCGAGCTTATGCCTTGAATTTTACAGATCACTGGAATGGCGATGGTTTGGAGTTGTATTTAGATAAAGAATTTGGCACGGAAAGACTTATTAAAGACCTTAATGTTTCGGATACCTATTATGCATTCATCAAGTCAGAAGGTAATTCAATTGGTTTTGTAAAGATGAAATACCTTCATAATTCCGAATTAAGTGATGGTTCAAATTGTGAGTTGGAGAAGATCTATATACTCCCTGAGGCAAAAGGTAAGGGTATTGGCAAATTGGTGATGAATCAACTAATTAGTGAGGCAAGAGGGCTAAGCAAGGAATTTTTATTTCTTTGTGTAATTGATACGAATGAATCAGCCTTAGCCTTTTATCTGAATAATGGTTTCGAGCACCATAGCAAGACGGAACTTAATGATCCTAATTTTAAAAATGAGCTTCGGGGAATGCATAGATTGCGCTTAAAACTTTGATCTTCTTTTGAGATGTTTTTAAGAATCCAATAAGTTTGGGATTCAACAATCATTTCAATATTGGCAAAGTCAAAAATTAACACGGGATTACTAGTTGGTATTATTGCTATAGTCATCAACATTATCACCGCTTCTGTATATATCTACCAGACACAAATCATGCAAAGTCAGCAACATGCTTCGGTATGGCCATATCTCGAGTGGAGATCTTACTATAATGATTTTGATGGATTTGGATTACGAATTAAGAACAATGGAGTAGGGCCTGCACTAATTAAGAGTTCTCAATTAAGTGTTGATGGGAAAAGCATTGAGGTTCTGGATTCTTTATTTGTTGCAGTATTAGGAACAACTCAATTTCCGCACATTACCTCCAACATTGATAACCGCGTAATCCCTGCAGGAGAATCTGTAATGTTAGTGAGAACTAAAAACCTTGAATGGGGAGCAAAACTCTATTACAGTCTTCAGGAGCATCAATTTGAAATGAATATTTGCTATGAATCCATTTATGGTGATCAATGGACTTGCAGTGGTTTGGAGGTAGAAGAAAGTAAATGTAAGTAACCCTGCATAGTTGTTAATGCCTCACTTTTTACAAACCTCATATTATAAATAAATATTTATATATTTCATTGAATATATAAATATAATTTAATGAAAGGTGTTTTGCATATTTGCGGCAAAACAACTTTTTGACATGGATTTACATCTACTTATTGATAACCTAACTAACCCCGCACTTTTATTTTTTGGGCTTGGATTGCTAGCATCTTATGTAAAAAGCGATTTAGAAATTCCAAGAAACTCTTCCAAGTTTATTTCACTGTATCTATTGCTGGCTATTGGCTTCAAAGGTGGGCAGGAATTAGCTCACAGTAATTTTAATAATGAAATAATTTATGCCCTCATAGCAGGTATTGTATTGGCTCTTTTAGTTCCTCTTTATACATTTTTCGTCCTCCGTTTAAAGTTTACAGTAGAAAACTCTGGAGCAATAGCTGCTGCATATGGGTCAGTAAGTGCAGTGACATTTGTAACGGCTGTTAGCTTTCTTGAAATGAAGCAAATAACGTTTGGAGGACACATGGTGGCGGTCATGGCATTGATGGAAGCCCCTTCAATTATTATTGGGGTGTTATTAATGCGACTGTATTCCAATGGTAAACATTCTTCAAGTGACCTGTTCAAAATAGTAAAACACGCTGTGACAAATGGAAGTGTATTGTTAATTCTGGGGAGTTTAATTATTGGTTTCATTGCCAGTGAAGAACAAGCTGAGGGAATTAAACCATTTACAACGGACATATTTAAGGGCTTTCTTGCTGTGTTTCTACTTGATATGGGAATCACAAGCGGAAAAAAAATTGGAGTTTTGTTGAAAAAGGGATGGTTTGCATTGCTGTTTGCTATTGTAATTCCTATTATAAATGGAACATTGGTATCTATTGTTTCCGGTTTATTCCTTTCTGATTCCGGAGACAGGTTTTTACTTACAATTTTGGCGGCTAGTGCTTCTTACATTGCTGTACCAGCTGCGATGCGAATTGCGGCACCCAAGGCAAACCCAAGTTTATACTTGCCAATGGCATTGGCCATCACATTCCCATTTAATATCACAATTGGAATGCCTTATTATATGTACCTAATTCAGGCGTTTTAAAACAATTAAAATGCTTATCTAATGAATGACGGTGAGTAAAAAAGATACTTAGATTTATTTATAAAATCCAGTACCTTTAAGTACATTAATCAATTCAAAAATCATGAAATATGCCATCCTAATTAGTGCTATCAGTTTACTGTTTTCGGGTAGCTCTAACATGAAACCATGTGTAGTAATGATGAAAACACATGAATTTAAAGCAAAAGATTCTAATTATGCTATTGCCAAAATTGAGGGTTTCGATAATATAATTCCTCATCTAAATGCCTGTGATGTGAATAACAAATTTCGTGAAACAGCCGAATTTGAAACACCGGAAATTGAATTAATGGTGCCTTCTGGTTTTGACAATGTAAGTCATAATTTTGGTGCTAATATATATTCTTTCGTGATGAGTGAGTATAAGGCTGAACATGGCAGTTATATTCATATTACTTATGATATAACTGGAACAGGCCAGGATATTATAAGGTCAAAAATTGAGTCTGGAAAGATAAAAGCTGAAATGACTAAACATAATGGTTACGATATATATCTGTACGGTGGAGAAAGCTTTCCTAGTCGAGCTCGAATGTTTTTAAATGACAAGATAGAGGTGAGTTTCAATACCATGGATACTACTATGACTGAAATGCTATTGGATTGTATCACTTCTATAAAGTTGGAAGATTAAACAGAATTGTGGGTTCCTTCGTGTTAGGTTCTTAAAATGTTGTAAAAACACTACATTTAGCTCTTGAATCATTAAATATTCAACTGAGTTATGAAGAAGTTAATTTTGAAGTCGGGGCTAGTATTTTTTGGGCTATTTATTTTTATAACCGCATCACACGCATATCTCTTTCCGCACGATACGCGCAATATGCTTATTGATTTTTATGATTTTGAGAAGGACGGTAGAATTTACTATCGCTCGGGTGTTGATCCTGCTGTGATTGAAGAATTGAAAGAGATACTTCCTTTGGCCGAGGATAGAATAAAAGGCTTGTATGGGGATAAAATTAGTAACCCAAAAATCATCTATTGTGCCACTGATGAGGATTACTTGAAATTCGGAGTGCCCATTTTGACACCCGCTTGCGCAAGAATCAAAATTGGGACTTACATGGTGATCAGTAAAGATGGTTTAGCTCTCGATATAATCGCACATGAATTGGCTCATGTGGAATTATACGAACGAATCGGATTGTTAAATACTATAATGGATATGCAGGCTTGGTTTGATGAAGGTCTAGCCATGCAAGTGGATTATAGAGACTATTATTCTGAGGAAACATTAAGGTCTAAAACAAATAATCTTGAAACACTCCCTGATGTACAAGCCATGAAAAACTATCAACAATTTGGAGCTGGTACTAAAGAACAGGTCAAACTGAATTACATGACCGCCAGGTATGAGATATCAAGGTGGTATACACCTGAGAAATTAGAATCATTTCTTGCATCGATTAATTCTGGTAATACCCTGGAACAATCATTTAATCTCAAATAAAATCAGGTTATCTATGAGGAAAATATTGATCATAACCGCTCTGATAATCTCCTTCCAATCTCTCAAAGCGCAAAACTGGGTAGTTACTTTCTCAAAACTTAATGAAACTCAGTATATCGAATACGGTGGAAATTGGAACAATACATGGGAAAGAATCAAAGCAAAATGGAAGGAAGACTATAGTATCAAAGACCTGTCATACGGTGATAACCAGTGGGTAGTCACGTACATTAAAAGTGCAGATGGTCAATACTTGCAATATCGCTCTGCATGGATCGATTTATGGGAATCTATTAAGTCCAAGTGGAAGGAGGACTATAGGCTTATTGATGTTGAATATGGAGAAAACACTTGGGTAGCAACCTATAATTCAGGTAGCTATGGCCAATATTTGAATTATGCAGCAACATGGAATGATCTGTGGGATAAAGTACAAGTTAGATGGGATGAAGATTATCGATTAATAGATCTTGAGTACGGGGACGGACAATGGGTAGCAATTTTTGATAAGGGGACCTATGGTCAATCAGTACAAAGTGCGAATGGATGGTCTGAGTTAAAAGAAAAGATAGACAATAAGTCCAAAGACGGGTATGACCTTATTGATGTAATTTATGGAGAAGGCACCTGGGTAGGAGTTATGGACAAAAGCAGCGAAACTCAATACATTCAATACAATTATTCCTGGGATACAATGTGGGAGACAATACAGGAAAAGTGGAGTGAGGGTTATGATGTGGTTGATATAATGGGAAGATAAGAATGATTGATTTGATTGATGAAAATTTTGGCTCTCATGCCACTAGTATTCCAGACCAAAGGAAAGGTATGAGAGTTCTCAGGAAATCTGGCTTTACTGTCACTGATAGTGGATTATCCTGCGACACTTTTAATATTATTCATATTCACTCTCCTGAGATTTCAAAAGATGAATTCATACAAGTTATACTTAGTTTTCAAAACAGCTCAAAGGATTTTTGTATTTGGGTAAATCAGGAGAACCTATCTAAATCAACTGAGTCTGTATTGCATGAATTAGAATTGTCAGTTCAAAATGAAGAGGTGGGGATGGTTTTGGATCTTGAAAGATTTACAAACAAAGAGGTACTTCACCAAGCTGGTATCACTAAAGTTGATTCTAAGGAAGCGCTGATCCGATTTGCTGAAGTTTTAGCAGCAAACTGGTCTCCTCCGGATCAGAATGTGTTAGAGTATTACAACATCACCGCAAACAACTTCTTGAATTCCGATATTGATCTGTTTTATTATGTTCATAATGACACCCCCTGTACAACAGTAGAATTGTTTCCTTCAAATGCAGACACGGCTGGAATATATGGTTTGGCAACCCTTGAAGATTTTAGAGGTAAGGGAATTGGTATGAAGATGATGAGCTTTCTATTGAATCATGCTAAAAGTTCAGGTTACAAGAACTTAATCCTACAAGCTACTGAAGATGGAATTGGCATTTATAAGAAACTTGGTTTTGAACCATATACCACATACTTTGAATATGCTTGATAGTATAATTAAATTACTAACTCTAGGTATTGATCAAAAGCCAAACAAAACTGAATTTTGCGATGTTTAGAATGAACCAAAAAATTTACATCCTGTGATTAATAGAACCTTAATCTACTTCTTACTCCTGGCCACTATTGTACTTTGTTCCTGCTCAAACGAGTCAAAGAAAGAACCTGAAGAACACGATTTGTTGGGAACTATGCAGCAATATCAAAGGTTCTCCACAAAACTTTGGTTTGCAGGTGATGCACAGAATTGGGAATTGGCGGATTTCTATACTCACGAATTGGAAGAAGCTACCGAAGAATTGATAGTGAATAAGGTCACATATGAAGGATTCAATATCAGTGAATTAGCAGAAAACGTAATTGAGCCGAGTATCGAAAAAATAGAGGAGGGAGTAAAGCAGAAGGATCAGGTACTTTTTCTTGAGGGTTATGATTTACTCATTCAGTCTTGTAATTCCTGTCATCAGGCAACTCACCATGGGTTTATTAAGATTATTAAGCCGATTAATCCGACAATATTCAATCAGGATTTTAGTCCGGCTAAGAATTAGGAATTAGATACCCAGTACACTTTTAAGCTTAGTGTATCCAGTAGCACTGGCTACAACTTCATCTCCGTTGGTCAAGTATACCATGTGGGTCTCCTTGCCATACTTTTCTATTTTCTCAATCATAGAGGCTTTTACAATTGAAGACCTGTGAATTCTGATAAACTGATTGGGGTCCAAAGTCTTTTCAAAATGAGACATGGTCTGCTTTTTGAGATGCTTGCCCTTTGAACTAATGATTTCAACATAGTCATCTTGTGCTGCTAACCTTACTAGTTCATCTGTCGGAATAATGGTGATATTAGTCCCATCCTTAACTACAATTTGATGAGTTGGTTCTTGCTGATAACTTTCGAGTAAAGCAGTTCCATTTGTTGGTGAGGGTTTAGTCTCAACCTTTAGTACGGCACTTACCTTTTGAATACTCTCAGCAAATCGACTTCTGTTATAAGGCTTCAGTAAATAATCGATAGCGTGAAACTCAAAAGCTTTCAATGCATATTCATCATAGGCTGTAGAAAAGATCACGGGAGGTGGATTATCCAGCAATTCCAACAACTCAAATCCAGTAAGCTTTGGCATTTGTATATCCAGGAATATAAGATCTGGTTTGTTAGCTTGTATCACCTTTAACCCTTCAAAACCATTTTCAGCTTCACCAACTACTACATACTCTGAATGATCTTTGAGGAAGAGCTTGATTACTTCACGGGCTGGTGCCTCATCATCAACAACTACAACTTTGAATTGCTCCATATCTAAATGCGTTGAGGGATTTTTAAGGTTACTTTGAAATGGTTATCTGTTTGTTCCGTTGCAATTAAGTCAGTTCGATCATAAATGTAGGACAACCTTCCTTTCACATTTTTCAAACCAATGCCTTTCCCTACCTTCTTTGGTTTATCCTCACAATTGTTTTCAATTATGACTTCAAGGATTTCGTCTCTCTCGGTTAGGCTTATTTCTATTTTGCTCGAATCAACATTTTCATAGATGCCATATTTGATAGCGTTTTCAACAAGTGGTTGTAAAATCAGATTTGGAAGTTTATTCTCGTTTTTTAGACTTTCCAATCCATTTATTTCAATCACTAAACGATCTCCAAACCTCGATTTTTCAATGTCCAGATATAAACTGATTGTTTCGATCTCTTTATCTATACTCACCAGCTCAGTTTCTGACTGACCAATAGTATGTCTCAAAAATGTAGATAGCTTAACTATCATTTCATGAGCATCCTCAGGCCTAGTTAAAGTCAATGCACTGATTGAATTAAGGCTGTTAAAAATGAAATGCGGATTGAGCTGCGCCTTCAACATGCTCAGTTCACTTTCTTTTAGCAGTGATTTCATTTCAAGCTCAGCTAATTGCTTTTCCTTATAGTTCTGATAGAAAATGAGCAAATAGTAATTCAATGAAACCAGCAAGTAATAGATATATCCAATTGCTACCTGCCACCAAAAGTCTGATGGATCAATCTCTCTTATTTTAAAAGGTGTACCCATAATCAAGCTGAAAATGGAGTAGCTGGTGAAGAACCAAACTGCAACTAATACTGAAGCTGCCCCAACATGATTAATAAGCGCATTCCATAAATTACTAAACTCCAGGCCAGTGAATCGTACTACAAACCAAACGCTCAAACCAACCAACCCAAACATCATAGCATAAATGAAGGATTCTACCGCCGCAATTGTCCAGGCAGTATTCTGTGTCCAGTGTAGCACCATTGTTTGCAAACTGGCCACCAATACCCAGAACATGAAGTAGACTATGAGATGCGAACGTTTTTTGGTAATTGGATTGATCATTGTCTCGAATCTAATAAAAAACCCCTGAAGGATAAACCTCCAGGGGATGTGAGTTTTGACCTATGCGTTGGGTTCAGTTTGTGATTACACGTAGTTTTTTATTTCACCACCTCCGAAGATCACTGTTCCCCGGATTACAAGCTCTCTATCTGAGCCAGTGTTACTTTCCTGTAGTTTTCTGCTGTCAGAGAAACCTCCGAAGATGCTGGTTACTTCCAGTCTTACATTCCAGTCGGAAGGTACAATGAAGGTAGCTCCTCCGAACATGCAGAAGACATCTATTTCTTGGTCTCCTTCTGCAAGCTGACTTGCACTCAGGTCGTAATCTCCTCCGCCCATGAAGGCTGTTACTTTACCACCCTGGAAGTTGTCACTTTTGACTGAGACATTTCCGCCTCCTAGAATTGCTGTAATGTTTAACATATCTCTATTACTCGGATCTATATTCCTTTTTTTTTTATCGCTGAAGATATTGTCTTTGCGAATGAGGATCATAACTCCTATAAATATGATGGCTACCGGCCAGAAGATCTCCCATGCGTCTATCCACCTTATTCCAAGTTCATATCGGAGTATATCACTTAAGATGAAGAAACTACCAATTCCCAGCATGATGTAACCCGGAGTTTTGTTGTCGCTTGATGAGATTACAACAATACCAATTGTTGCAACAATGCCCCAGAAGCTAAGGATATGATCCAAAATATCCAGAGGAAGAAGTCTGAAGTTGTCTAGTAAAAACAACCCTCCAAGGGCAATTAAGACAACCCCTGCTAAGACCGAACGATTATTTGTAGTATTTGACATGACCTTTTTGTTTTTTTGTTTTTGTTGATATAGCAATGTTACGGGAGTTTTTGACGCAATGGATTAAAGAAATCGGTAAGTCCGGTTTGGCAGTCGGTGAATCCGGAAAACTTTTAAAAAAGTCGGTGAAAATGGTTAAGTTCACTTGTAAACGGACGTATCATGATCAGGAAATTCATAATCATCATTGCTGTATTTTTGATTTCTATTCAAGTCAACAGTCAAACAACTATTCAACATTCAGATACTACAGAGTACTACTCCTTTGAAATCAACTATTGGTTTAATATGCATAACTTCCTATGGCTGGAATCATTTCTTAGAAAGGAGTTTGACAGCACCATAGTCGATATGAAACTGAAAAAGAAAGCAAGTGCTGATTTAGATGCTGCTATTGAATATTATCATTTGGGCTTAGTTGATGAAGATTTAAGAATGTCAGATTACATGACAACTTTTAAAGAATGGATAACAAGTAATCCAGATATATCAGATGTACCAGATTCGCTAGAAGAACATTTTAAAGTGCTTCAAAAATTCAGCGGCACATATGAAAATGTCTTTTGGCCTAAACATAAGCTAAGTTGTAAAACAGCTCTGAATGAAAACATTGATCTGATCAGAAAATTTGAGAGTGATTTTGTAGAAAGTTTGTCACAGTTAACCAGGCAGTTTTGGCAAGAGGGTAGAGTTAAAGTAGATATTGTGTATGTTGCTAAAGCCTCTAAATGGAATTTGAGAAACCGTCCATATACTTCCATATTCCCCACTCATGTGGTGATGAATGCTTATGGTGAAAATGATGTACCTGGTAATTGGCTAGAATTGTTATTTCATGAGTCGGCTCATAATATGATACTTACACGAGATTACTTTGTGGGCGGCACTATCATGGATGTTGCATCAGTAATGAAAGTGAAACCGCCAAGACAACTTTGGCACGCTTACCTCTTCTATTTCACAGGTTATCTGGCTAAGGATATGTTGGAAAAGGAAGGTATAGATTATCCTGAGACCTATATGAAACGGAATAAGGTATTTGGGAGATATCACAATTTGTTAGACAGACACTTGCTTCCATATATCAATCGGGAAATTACACTTGCTACCGCTACAGAAAGGTTTATTACAGAATTAAATCAATAGAGTTTGTAATGAATTCTCAATGCCTTGGTCTATGCTATAAAAACAGACCAAGGCATGAAAGACTCATTTAAGGTAAGACTATTTATTATAGTCTTTATCACATCTTTATTTCTATCCAGCTGCTACAATCGTTTTGCTCCAACAAGTATGAACCCAGGATCATATAGCAATACCACTGGGCTTGAATATAACCAGGAAGGAGGATTTCAGGTGAGCGACTACAAAGGGCAGCCTTTTGGGCCGAATCTGGTTTTTGTAGAGGGAGGAAGGCATATACTTGGGTCTTTTGAAGAAGATATAGTATACAGCAGGGATAATATTGAAAGAACCGTTACTATAGCATCTTTCTATATGGACGAAGCTGAAATTGCCAACATCAATTGGCTTGAGTATGAGTACTATATAAAACTAGATTCAAGTGAAACTTTCTGGAAGAACAACCTGCCTGATACCACAGTATGGGCAAGATCACTTGCTTTCAATGATCCATATGTCACTCACTATTACAGATATCCAGGTTTTCGGATGTTTCCGGTGGTGGGGATCAATTGGAGACAGGCCAATAACTATTGCCATTGGAGAACACAAGTTGTGAATTATAAAATGGCAATGAACTATTACGAGCAAAATGGTGGAGATATCCCAACTCCAGAACAGCTTGTCTCAAATGGTAAAGTAAGAATCCCATTAGAATCAGGTATTGTATTACCAAATTATAGACTGCCTACAGAAGCAGAGTGGGAGTATGCTGCACTTGCGTTAATAGGAACCCAATATGGATTAGAAAAGCAATGGAATCAAAGAATATACCCATGGGATGGACATTGGTTAAGACAACCTTATGGTAAAAATATGGGCTATTTCCTGGCCAATTACAAAAGAGGAAGAGGTGATTATGCTGGAATTGCCGGAAGGTTGAATGATGGAGCAATGATTACAGAACCGGTCTATAATAACCCACCAAATGAAAATGGTCTTTACAATATGGCTGGAAATGTAAATGAATGGGTAGCAGATGTATACAGACCAATGTCACACCGAGATACTGAAGATCTCAATCCCGTAAGAAGGGATGGGTATCTTGATTCACATGAAGACTATGATCAGAATTACAATTTTATCGGAGCAGAAGCTCCTTACACGAGAGAGGAAGCAATAGAAGTTGGAATCTCAGCAGCGTCGTATAATGAGGAGAATCCACCAATGAACAGAATGAGAGTCTACAAAGGAGGATCATGGCAAGATGTAGCATATTGGCTATCACCAGGAACAAGAAGATTTATGCCAGAAGACTCAACTTCAGCAGCGATTGGGTTTAGGTGCGCAATGGTTCATGCAGGAGCGAATTATTGACAGTTGACAGTTAACTGTTAACAGACAACTGTCAACTGTCAACAATTTTTTCTAACTTTTCTGTAATGCTTGCTCATTTATCTTGTCTCTTGATATAAATGCACATCACAGAGTTTAAATCGTTAGTAGCCGATCACAAGAACAGGCTGTTTAGAATTGCGAATTGGATGCTTCACAATGCTGAGGATGCTGAAGATTTGGTACAAGAGGTATTTCTCAAATTATGGGACATCAGAGACTCTCTTTCCAAATACAGAAGTATAGAAGCTTTATTGGTAACCATGACAAAAAACATGTGTCTGAATTTGATCAGCAAAAAGAAATTGGAATTTCAGGAGTATCCAATGGAATGGTTAAATACTCAAAGTGATGAAAAGAAATTGGAACATAGGGAAGAGTTGGGAATACTCCAACAAATCATTGATGCTCTACCGGAACAACAGAAAATCGTTATGCAACTAAAGGGAGTTGAGCAACTAGAAACCAATGAAATAGCAGAGCTATTGGGTGAAACAGAAAATCATGTAAGAGTGATTTTATGCAGAGCCAGAAAAAGTGTTAAAGAGGCCTATCAAAAAACATTAAGAGTATCATGAGAAGCCAGAAAACCCAGCAACTGATCGACAAGTATTACAAGGGAATGACTTCCGCGGCAGAGGAAGGAGAGTTGCGATTGTTATTGGAAGAAGAGCATTACGGAAATAACCTGGACGAGGAAAAGCTCCTTTTTGAGTTATTTGATAATAATAGCAAAAAGGAGCTCTCTTCAAATTTTGAGGACGCATTAGAATTGGAAATTCTAAAGAATGAACAAGCTTCTTCGACCAAGGTGCGGAAAATGTATCCTTTGCGAATAGCAGTTGGAATTGCAGCTTCATTAATTTTTATCTTAGGAATCACCTGGTTGAATTGGCCAGAGCCTGAGTTGAAAACTATTTCAGAGTCTACTCAGGATTCAAATCGAGAGATTGTGTTGCCTGATGGTACAAAAGTGCACTTAAATAATAACTCAAGCTTAAGCTACCTAGAAGATTTCAATTCTATTGATAGAAAATTAGAGCTGAATGGTGAGGCTTATTTTGAAGTGGCCAGAAATGAATCAAAACCATTTATTGTGGAATCCGGGAATTCTACAACTACTGTTTTGGGTACATCATTTAACATTAGGAATAGAGATATTGAGAATGATATAGTCATTACTGTAACACATGGAAAAGTGTCCTTTGCTTCTCACAATAATCGGTTGCAGGAACAGGTATTCTTAAGTGCTGATCAAATGGCCTCTTATTCAAAGAAGGAAAATGTAATTACAAAAGAAGTAGTAGAAAATAGAAATAACTTATTCTGGCAGACGGGATCTTTGCAGTTTAATAGCGCTTCTGTTTCTCAGGTGATTGAAGACTTGCAGATTGCTTATGGATGTAATGTTAAAGTTGGTAATTCCGATATTCTGACTTGTCCTTTCACCGGAAATTTTGAAAATGAAAGTATCGAAAATATTATTCAGGTATTAGCATTCAGCCTGAACCTCAAGGTCAATAAAACTCAAAACTCATATGAATTAATTGGTAAAGGATGTCAAATACCATTATAAATATTGCTTAGGTTCGTTCAATATATCATCCTTATATCTATTGCTTTTAATGGATTTTCACAAAGCGCTGATAATCAATCATTAAAAGACGCTAATCGAATAGCCCTTTCTGAGGTGATTACCACTTTGGAATCTACTGGGATTGCCAAAATATCTCATAGCCTGGATCAAACTGATCTTCAGAAATTGGTTTTGATTGAAGATGATAATTACGAACTGGATCATTTGTTGAAATTGATATCTGAACAATGTCAACTGGAATATATGAGGATAGGAGACCAAATAGTCCTCCGTCGATCTTCTCTTCAGCATAAAAAGCCAAAGGAAGTAGTTGTAACAAGCCAATCAACTCAGGAACAACAAGAAATATTGAAGGACACAATTCGAAAGGTTGGGCCCACCAATAGTATAGACATCAAGACTTTTCAAGAGGAGTTGGCTAAACAGGTTGAAGATAAGAAAGCTATCAAGTATAAAAAGAATGAGCACAAACTAAACTATACCGATGAACTTTTATCAATTGATGGTAATCTTACAGGAACGCAGATTCTATTAAAGGCACTCACAAAACTGAAACATACCTACCACAGCAAACCACTCTTATTATCAGGGGTTTATTCTGAGGTACTTGAAGAAGATGGTAAGACTGCTTTGTTTGTTGAGTCCCTTGTAGACATTTACGACAAAGGATATAACTACAATTCTGATGATCAACTGGATATGAAAGAGGAGGTTTTTATTCGGAATGTGAGGAAAAGCAATAACTATATTCATCCTCATATATTTGGCAACATTGAGAATTTCAATTCTTTGGAAGCTGTTTTGCGATGGAATAAAGTAAAATATAAATCAGATGAACTTCCTGATAGGATTGTGAGTGAGGCATACGAAACAGAAGGGGTAGTTAGCCTTGATGGGCAACCAGTTTACAAAGTATCCTTCAAAGAAAATAAGATGGGAGTGGTTTACAGAGATACTTACTATATCGATATATCATCCTTTTCAATAGTAAGATTCGAGAAGGAATCATCCGCAAATCCTGGATATTATCTTGAAAACCAATTTAAACTGGTTAACAAAAACAATCTTTTGTTTAAACTAAAAGATGAATATACATTTTATGAATTTGAAGCTTTGGAAGGCAAGATTTACCTGTCAAAAGCTGGAAGCGGTGGTTCAGCACATATTGTTAGTACAAAGACCAATTCTGTACTATTCGAACTAGATATTCAAAGAGATCTGAAAATTGAATCAATCAAATCTACCAGAAGAAAACCATCCAAGAAAAGTAAAATGGATCCCAGCAAAAGCATCTATTCTCAAGCTGGAAAATACGATCCTGAATTGTGGCAATCCTCCCGATACAATTACATCAATGTTTTGAGTGGTGAGCAGATATTAGAATTGGAAAAAGAGAAAAAGCTTGACAGTCAGTTTAGCAATAATTGAAATGCTTTGATTAGATTTCATGCATGCAACAGATTGTCCCTTATGAAGACTCTCATAAGCCATTATTAATAGAGTTAATCGAGCTCAATGTCCCAGACTATTTTGATCCTTCTGAAGTAGATGACTACAGAGAATACCTTGATGTTCACCGTGAAGAATATTATGTAGTGGAGGAGGGGAGCGCAGTTATTGGATGCGGAGGTATTAATTATTTTCCTGAAGAATCAATAGCCAGAATCTCCTGGGATGCTATTCATCCAGATCATCAGGGGAAAGGAGTAGGGAGTAAATTGGTAGCTCATAGAATAGAATGCATTAAAAATCACGGAGGGATCAATAAGATCGTAGTACGGACCACACAGGTTGTTTACAAATTTTATGAGAAAAAAGGGTTTCAGTTAGTGAAGACTGAAAAGGACTTTTGGGCAAAAGGATTCGATCTCTATCAATTGGAGATGGATATTTAATATTCAATAGTTAACTTTAGCCCAAACTAGCGATCCAATGAAATATTTAATTCTGTTCACCATACCCGTGCTTTTGTTTAGCTGCTCAGGAGGAACTAAAACTAATAATCAATCCTCGGAAGAAGTTCAATCAGAATCTTCGAAACCAGATTTCCCTTGGGATGCAAGAACTGCATTTGTTATATACGCAGGACAAACAGAAGATGATGAACCAGATGAAAGTTATCCAAGCCTGGTATTCGCTGGATATGATGCTGACAAGAACTTCATGATGGCGGACGGAGTACCAATTCTTTCAGCTTTGACAGAAACAGATATGCTAGAGCAACTTGATTCATTTGAGTCATCAGCTACAGATTCTACTGAAACAGCCATGGTTATACAACTAAGAACCTGGGTAAGTGACAGAATTGATGAAGGCTACAGTGCTTTCCTCTACGAGCTGGAACCACCAGAAATGGCTGGGAAAGCTTATCCATTGGCCAAGGCTGCTGAGAATCAGTAATAACAAAAACAAATGGTCAAACTGTCAACCGAACCGTCAACTGACAACCAAACAGCCATACCTAAAAGTCTGAACAAGACCTGTAATACAACGCCTACTTTCCTGTCTACACAATTAAAGAGGTCCTCAAAATTGTGTTATGAAAAAGGTCATGCTAATTCTTTTGGTGTTGCTTCCAATGCTGTTAAATGCACAGACAACCAATCGTCGCTACCAGAAGAAAGATTTTCAGATTTCACTTTTCCCTGGTATTGGTAGTAATGGAATTTACAGTGGATGGTATTTTAATAAAGTCTCTATCAATATCTTCAGCGGCCTATCTGCTGGTAATTCATGGTTTGAATTAGGTGGCTTTACAAATGTTTCACTTCAGAATAGTTCAGGTATTCAAATTGCTGGACTAGCTAATATAGTTGGGACCAGTACCTACCAAAACCTGACCAGAGCCCAGGAAAGGCAACAGAAACTAGATGGTTTCACTTCTGATTTTATCGGGATTAGATTAGCCGGTTTACTCAATTATAGTCGGGACCAGAGTTCTGGGATAGTACTGACTGGAGGGATGAATATCAACAACGGGAGTGGAGAAGGCTTTCATCTTGCAGGACTAGCCAACATGACTGGAGAGTCTTATATTGGTACGCAAGTTGCTGGGCTTTACAATATTGGTTTAGATGGAGTTAACGGAGGTCAGATATCTCTTTTGTTAAATCACACCAAAGGGTTGCTTAATGGACTTCAACTAGGTGCTATCAATAAATCCTCCTGGATGAAGGGGAAACATTCCATTCAAAAAACAAAGGCGAGAGGTTTACAAATTGGTCTGATCAATATCAGCAAGAAAGTGGATGGTACTCAAATTGGCTTAATCAATTTTGGTAAACAAGTAAGAGGATATCAAATCGGATTGATAAACTTCTTCAGAACAGCTCCACCTAATGAATACGGACCATATACCACACCAATTGGTTTATTGAACCTGGGCTCAAAAGGAGGGCATTTAAGAGTAAGTACAACCGAATTGTTTCTTATGGAATCTGAGTTTACAACAGGGAGTTGCTACAATTGTTCAAAGACAGAATTGGAGATGCCACACAATCAGAAGTTTAAAAAGTTTCGACAAAATGCTTTGATATTTGCAACACAGTCTCTGAACAATCAATTCAAATGGGGAATAGGATATGGGTACCGGAATATGCTGTATAAGAAAGTATCCATGGCTAAAACCAAGAAATCAATGTCGCCCCTAAAAGGAAATCACAGCAAGTTCGTGAGTTATGGTATAACCATGATGCATCTGAATAGAGAAAAGGAATTCGATTCCACATTGAGTCTACTCACAAGATTGCAAGCTGGAATAGGACAGAGGATCTTTGGGTTTTATGTATATGGAGGTGTTTCGTTGAATGGATACTTTTCAAAACATCAGGACATGAACCGTGGTTTTGAGTGGTACTTGAATCCAAGCCAAACTTCTTCAGTTTCAGTTTGGCCTGGATATATGATTGGGACTCAGTTCAAGATTTAGTCGGCTTCTCTGATGACCAACTGAAACTCTTCGTATAATAAATCATCTGAAGATGGTTCGTCAACTGTAGGGTCTGTAGTCCAGAATTGCCAGATTCCTCCTTTGAGCTTTACCCAGACCATATCATTACCGTGATCCTGATACCAGGTTTTTCCAGTTGAATTTCTGACTGCTTCTAAACTTTCTACTTCATCATATACTTCATAGAACTGATAAGCTTGTGTAAATACAACAGGGGTAATCGCTCCGTCATAATGAATTCCAACAATCAGTGAATCCTCTTCAGACAACATGTTATGGATATTAACCTGAAATTCTGTTGCTCCATTGGCTTCATCCGGAAATGATAATTCATAAATACCGGACGGGTGAGCTGCAAAATCACGCATGTGGCTTAATGCCCATCCTGCTTCCGCAGCATCCACAGTCCAGTTATCCACTAACTCCATGGCGTCATCATATCGGTTGACAGAGATTGCCATCAAATCAAAATACGGTTGGTTTTGTGGTGGTTCAGTTCCTACTCCGTGCATTACAAAACCTTCAAAACCGTAAAAGGGTCCAGGAACACTAACTCCTCCACTTTCTGGTCCTGGTTGAACTGTTGTCACTTCTAGTCCATGCGTCATAAATGGAACATCATACACAAAGTAATTTTCAGCTGGCCCCCAAATACCATTAGGATCCCACAGTGCAGAGGCTAACGTGAAATAGTTAAATGGAGCTTCTAGTTTCACACCGGGGTGACTATCCATTATCAGGTTATTCGTATTTCTAAACTGTCCTTTCTCAACAGGACGGATATAATAGTCTTCAGTAGCAAAAACACCGCTTCTAGTGCTTTCAAGGGGGAAGTTGATGACAATATTATTCTTGATATCAAATGTGCTGTGATAGGTAGCAAATGCAGTAGGAACCGATGTTGATAATTCACCTTGAAAATCAGCTTCTAATGGTCTGTCAGTTCCATTCATTAGATGGTTTAAACTTGTTCCAATGACAAGGCATCTTTCGATAACTCCATCAGCTCCAGATCCGGCAAAGAACCTCCCCGAGTTATCCGCAGACACTATTTCTATGTTGTCAGGCCAAACAGATCTGTCCCAGATTCCATTACTTCCGTTTTTCCAAAGACTAAGTCTAGCCAGTGCAAATCTCCGAAGAGTAGGATACGGCCAGGCAATATCCCGGCCATCTGTTGTAGATTGATACTGATGAGGAAAAGTGTTTCCCAGATTGTCAATTTCCACATTATCAAGCATAATTCCTTCCATTCTGTTGGAGTGTGCAGTATTTCCCTCAAAAGTCCCAAAATGGATTCTGGATGGATTTATTAATTCGCCATCTTCTGCTAGTACTTCAATGCTTTCTCCCCATGGTTGATTAGGGTAGGCCAACCAGAAGCCATTGGTTCCACAATCTGCAGCGTGATTATTAGTAATGGTATTATCTGGATTGCTTAACCAAAACCCAGACGAGCCTCTTGTGCCAACTTCGTGCTGCTTAAGGGCCTGATCAAGTGGCAAGTCTGGGTTTCTAACATGAAGTACCAGATTATTGTCAATTAAATTCCTTCTTTCAACTGCGTCCTCGGTAAAGACACCATGTCCTTGTATATCATAAATCACATTATTCTGTACAGTCACACCATTTGTACCATGAATAACTACTCCACGGTTTTTAGATGATTGTATGGAATTGTTTCTAAAATATTGACCAGTTGCATCATCCATTGTTTCTGTTCCGGCATAACTAAGCATATGCCAGTGGAAAGCATACCTTCTTAACCTTCCTAATTGTCCAGCTCTAAGAAATTGAACACCTTCCACATGAGCTTCAGAACCAGGCATGATCATGGTATGAACCCCAAAGTTGCCATTATTCCATGTGTCATCATTAGGTGACTGAATCACGATTCCTCTGGTAAGCAACCCAACAGCTGCTCTTTCATCAAGAACTAGTGGTGTTGAAGTTGTGTCAGTGTCATCTACAGGTGGTTCCAGTAAATCATTATCGCTGAGGCTCATACCATCCTGAGTAGGATATTGTAGTAAACCCCAGCGATGAGCTGTTGAGGGCTCGGTTGTCGTGATTTGATTTGAACTGATTTCTGAAATACTGAAGACCTGAGAGATAGAAGCTCCATTGTTAGCTTCATAATAATCTGTAGGTGCAATGACAATTTGATCCTCGGCATTCCATTGTGTCTCTGTAATGGTGTTTAATGTAGTGCTTCCGTTTTCCATATGACCATCTATTTTGGTCCATAATACTTCTGGAGTTTGGCCATGCAATTCCAGTGACCCGCCACCCATCACCATGATTCCACGTGTTCCCATGTTCATGATGCTTTCTTCAGTGTCAGTGTCATTCAGTGTAATGATAGCACTTTGTTGATGTAGGTTGTCCTCATAACCAATCCTGAATTCACCCATTACCATGATCCATTCAGAGGTTAGTTCAAGATCGGTAGGGCCAAATTCCAGATGACCTTCTATGGTGAGACCTCCTAGCTCCGGAGGAATTATGTCAAGTAAGATTCTCTTGTCAGCTGGTATATTGACAACCTCACCAGCTTGAGGGACCTCATTATTGCTCCAGGTTGCTGGATTACTCCAAAGTTCGTAGGAAGTGGAAGCTGATATGGTTTCTGAATAGTAAGTATCGCAGTTTTCTCTAATTACAGCTGCTCTGAAGTATTGAGGCAAGTTCCATACAGCAATATTTAGCGAGTTGTCATTTTCGTCCTCAATATCACTCCAGTTAATCTCATCCGTAGATTGTTGCCATTGAATATCGCCTTCTACTGCTGGTAGATTGAAATTAATTGAATCCCCAGGTCTTATCTCAAATGATTGCTGAGCCAATAATTGAATTGGAGCAAAACTTATTAGAATGATTAGAATCTTTCTCATGGTATTCAGATGGTTTATTGTACAATTATTTTATAGGTCTGAAGTACTCCAGATTGTTTGATTCTAACCAGATAAATACCAGGTTCAAGAGTCTTAATGTCGATCTGTTCTTCACCTTCTGAAATCTGCTGACTCATCACTTTCTTTCCTGTTTGATCAAATATGAAAAGCATTCCATGAGAATTTGAATTGAATTGAATGAATCGATTCGTCGGGTTAGGGTAGAGGGTTTCCTTTTTTAAATCAGTTGAGGAAGTAAGGACGCATTCCTCAATATCGATTGCCACATCAACAACATGGGTTTGTTGAGCAAATGACACTTTTGAGAATAGTATTATTATTATAAAGATGGAGTGTCGAAGTGTTTCCATGATAAAGTTGGATAAGGTTTTAAAAAGGTCTGAGATGAGTTAATACTCACCCCAGATCCAGAAGGAATCGGCTCTTACCACCAGCCATGGCCAATTCCTAAAAGCGCTATCCCAAACGGGATAATAGTTGTGAAATAATCACACAGCTAAAGCTTTCAATTAAGTTCAACCAGTTTAACAATTCCTATTTCTACAAAGCAAAACTGATCATTAGGATTTTGATGCGCTAACACATATTTCCCATGCATTAGCACATATGTAACAAGCGTGTTAAACCGCTTCTTTTTCCTCTGCAGCAATCATTATTCCCGCCAAAATGGTCAATGCACTTTTCCAGGATCGTTCCATTTCATCGCTGAATTGATCCTTCAAAACTGTTTTAAATGTGGTCATTAGGGCTTCTGTCACATAAGTGTAATGTGCGGCCTTGACTTCTCTCTTTTGATGATATCTGCCGAGTTCCTCAACAGCGTTCTTGATATTGTCAAGCCTGGTGAGGTTCTTTACTACGAAATTGATTGTGGATGCTAGTTTTCTTTTTTGGTCATTTAAATCAGATGGGAACATTGGTTTTACCTCTGGAGCAATTTCAAAAAGAGTATTATAGAAGATAGACATGCTTTCTTCTCCTGCTTGCTCATTTAGTAATTCCCATGAGTTTCTGATTAAAGTGACATTCTGTTCGTTCATGAATTTATTATTTAGTCCATTACAAACATATCATCACCTTGAATCAGGTCTTAACAGAATGATCCCCAATACTAGCAGAAATGTAACAGTAGTTTACAAATCAGCTTTAGTGTAGGATGATGGTGAGACTCCATATTTTTCCTTAAAGCATTTGGCAAAATAGGAGAGATGGGTAAACCCAACCTGATAGGCTGCTTCTGCCACATTACATTGGTTGTTAGCCAGGAGTTGGGCAGCTCTTTCAAGTCTAATGGTTCTGATAAACTCTGAGGCTGATTGATTAGTCAGAGCTTTAAGTTTGCGATGCAGCTGCATTCTGCTCATTCCCAATTCTTTCTGAAACTGCTCCACAGAGAACTGATCATCACTAATATTTTCTTCCACAATGAGCAGTGCCTTTTGGATAAATGCTCCTTCAGAATCATTGATTTCTATGTCAGTTGGCTTGAGGTAAATTTCTGAAGCATATTTTTCTTTCAGAATATCTCTTTGCTTGATAAGTCCATTGACTCTGGTCTCTAATTCATCTAAATCAAAGGGCTTTGACATATATTGATCAATCCCCGACTGGAATCCAACATTCTTTGTTTCCTGGTCGTCTCTTGCTGTAAGAAGAATAGTAGGGATGTGACTAGTAGCATCATTGGATCTGACAGCATTTGTAAGTTCAATTCCATCCATTTCCGGCATCATTACATCAGAAATAATCAGATCTGGTACATTAGATACAGCTTTGGAGAATCCTTCTTTACCATTGGCGGCCGAAATAACATTATTGCTCTTAGAAAGATGATCCGTCATGTATTTTCTTAGATCACTGTTGTCTTCAACCACAAGAATGATTGGTAGTCCATCTTTAGTCTCAGTTTCGGATTCAGAATTGGTATCAACAAATTCATCACTAAATCCAGGATATGTTTCAGTTGAAGGGACTTGATCTATGCTATCTGCGCTTACTGAAACAACTGGGATAGTAACAAAAAATGATGAACCCTTTCCTTGCTCACTCCTACAAGTAATGGTACCACCCATCAACTCTGTCAGTTCCTTGCTCAGTGATAGTCCAATACCTGTTCCTTCAAATCGCCGCGTTTTCGAACTATCAGCCTGATAAAACCGATCGAAAATCCGGTCAACTGATTGGGGGTCTATACCTGCTCCAGTATCCGTAACTTCGATTGCAAGGCTCTGATCATTAATTGAGCTTTTAAAGATTATAGTATCTCCGGCGCTGCTAAACTTGATAGCGTTTGAAAGAAGGTTATAAATGATCTTATCTAATTTGTCTTCATCTATTTTGATAGCGTTTATCTCTTCAGAAACGTCTACCAGATATTCTATTTGCCTAACCTGAGCCATTGAAGAGAAATGACTTGCGGATAACTTAAGGTGGGCGTTTATATCAATATTGGATTCATTCAGTTGCAATTTCCCAACTTCCAGTTTTGCCAGATCTAGGAGTTGGTTTACTAAGTTGAGAAGCTTCCAACCATTTCGCTCCATCATCTTTAGATCTTCTTCCGATAGTTCGGTTCTATCTTTTCTCAATGGGCCTAATATCAAATTCAATGGCGTTCTAAATTCATGGGATATGTTGGCAAAAAATTGGGATTTTAATTGATCCAGCGCTTTTATTTGATCGGCTTCTAGTTTTGCGATTTTAGCGATTTCAGATTCTAGGTCTGCTTGAGTTTGAGCTATTTTACTTCCACAGATTGATGCAATTGTAGTCAACGCTTGCAAATGAAACTCTGTGTAGAAATTGGCTTCCGCATGTTCTGAATCAATCACACCGATTACCCTGCCTTGTTGCATAATTGGAACAGCAATTTCAGATAGCCTGCTTTGATCGTCTACAATGTATCTGGTGTCCTTTGTGGTATCATGGATAATTTCAGCAACACCCGTTTTAGCGACATATCCCACTATTCCATCACCAATTGGAATATCAATTGGACTTAAAACCTGATCATCGAGCTTGCTTTTATCACCATATGCAGCTTTTTGAACAAGTACATTTCTTTCTTCATCCAGTAAATAGATGACACAATCCTCAAAGTCCAGTTGTGAGATACAATTGTTCACTACATCCCAAAGAATTTCATCCACTGAATTTTTACCATAGAGGGACGTAGCAAAGTAATTGATGATGTCATCTGCCTTCTTTCGTAATTGTAGGTTGCGCTCTACTTTGATGGACTCATTTTCTTTCTTAAGAGCTTTATTGTTCTGTTTTAACTTATATCTATTAAAAACTAGTAATCCAATAATTAAAGAAGCAATAAGTCCGGAAATGAGTATTATAATGAGCAGCCTCTGGTTACTTATATTTGCTTCCTGCTGATCCATTCTCAAAGTTTGTTCAGCAAGTTCCTGATCTTTTTTAGCAGTTTCGTACTGACTCGTGATACGGGCTATTATTTCGTCTTTCTCTGCATTATAAAGACTGTCATTGAGCATCGAATATCTTTTTCTATACTCATTGGCATTAGCATAACTTTTCCTTTTTTCATGGATGTTTGCTAGCAACTCATAAGATTCGACTTGCAATTTCTTTGCGCCGATTTCCACAGCCAGTACCTCAGCCTGGTTAGCATATTTCAGAGCGGTTTCATTAGATCCCATATCAAGCGCCAGACTTCCATACCCTAGAGAAGTAGAAGTAAGCCCTCTTTTGTTTCCCATTTCCTCCATCAATGGTATTGCTTTCTCATAGAATTCTTTGCTCTTTAAGAATTGGCCACTCCTGTGATAACTTCTGCCGAGATTATGATAGGCTGCAGCAAGACTAAATTTATCACCCATTTTTTTCCTGATATCCAAACTTTTATGATGATAGAAAATGGCTGTGTCATATTGCTGCAGGCTTTCATAAATTGTAGCGATATTGGCGTAGCTAAAACCAATTCCTCTTTTGTTCTCTACTTCCAACTTGATCTTGAGGTTCTTCTTATGATACTCCAGCGCTTTATCGTAAAGTCCTTGTCCGGTATAGATTATTCCAAGACTATTGTAAGAAGATCCTACCATTCTTTTGTTCCCCAGGCTGTCGAATATATTGAGTCCAGCTACAAAGTTTTCTAAGGACTGATCAAAGTCTCCCGACATGTCAAAATTGACACCTAAATTATAGTACGAGTATGCGATAGAGTTATAGTTATTCAACTCTCGGTTGATATCCAGACTTTTATAATGGTAATAGTTGGAGGAATCATACTTCCCTTGTCTGCTTAATGCAAAGCCAAGGTTATTATAAGCGGTGCTAATTCCGTCTTTATTGTTGTTACGCTCATGGGCTTTCAGGCTTTTATGATAATGATATATCCCTTTATCGAAATCACCCTGATCGACATACAGATTCCCATATAAGTTCTGTATACGGCCTTCTTTTGAGTTATCACCTAATTCATTCAAAAGCGATTCTGCTTTCCTGACAGCTATCTCTGCACTGTCAAATTTTACGAAATCAAGCAGGGATACCGCCCGATGTTCCAGGGCATCTGCGATCAAATATTTGTCCTCTAAACTCTTGGCTATGGCAAGTGCTTGATTCGCATATTGTAGGGCTTTCGCTGGATCACTTCTTTTTAGGTCGCGATTTAGAACTAGAAGCGTATTCACTTTTTCCTTACCAGAGACAGATTCAAGTACAGTGTGAAGACTATCCAGGCTTTTGGTTTGCCCTAAAGATGTATTGGATATTAAAAATACTAATAGCAATGCACATAGTATGTTCCTTTGCATAGCGGTATGCATTTAAAGTGTTTTGATTCAAAAAGTTAATCAGTGTGTCCCGGAAGGAAGTGTGTGGTAAGTCCTGAATTACTTCAGGTGGCTAAAATCGGATTAAAGATGTACAATGATTTTAAGATATGGAAATTGTCAACCAGTTAATTAGGCTCAACTATGTTTTCTTTTAGTTTATCCACAAAATCCTGATCCATCATCCAAATGAAATAGGGAGATATATCTAAATCGGATCCCGCTAGTACAGCTCGTAAGTGAAATGCTGTTTTATTATTTAGGTTCTCCTCTCTAAAATAATCGTTTACTTCTTCGCCTCTTAAAACCTGCGCCTTTGGAACTTCTCCTAGTATCTGCACTCCTAAAAGATCGGATATTTGAGTAATTGATAAGGCAGCTATGATATTTTCAATTTCAAGGATAAAGTCAATTTTCATTTCCTTGTTAGCGGCAGATAGGACAGAGGTGACACTTTCAGGAAGGCAAGCTCTGTTAATTGTGCCCACTTCATACGCATTGATTACAAAGTAAAACGCCCCTTTCAGTTCACCGTTAAAGTTCACTTTGATTACATGTACTTTGAATCTTCCCAAAGTATCCAGTTCTTGTATTCTTTTAAGAGGCCCTAAACCAAAGTTAACATACTCCTTACGCATTCGGATATTGAGCATATCCTTCATGGAAGCGACAGACTGTGCCAATGCTTCATCAACTAACTCGTTGATAATTTCGAATTGAAGGTTACTCAGATTATCCATTTTTGTACTTTGTACTTTTGCAACTATTGTTTTGCTTAAATTGTTTGTGGACCCTAACAGTGAATCTACACTGTGGTGATACGTTAAATTAGATGATTCGTTTTCCTAAGTGGTACAAATGCGCTCAGATATGACAAACTTAGAAAGTTTTTCGCAACCATGCCTCGATCTATTCCAAAAATCTGCCCAATTTATGGGCGTTTGGCTCGATTGCTTACCAAATTTCTAATGAAACTACGATTTACCTAATCTGTTCGCAATGTGCTCCAAAGTATCGTCCTTAGAACCATCGTAATAAAAGATTAGTTCTTGGGTACCTCCAGAATTTACAACTTTATAACCCATAACGTTATTGCTAATAGCACTGGTTATACCACTGCCAATTCTTGTATTCATATTTTCAGTACCAAATAATTGCATGACATCCTGTGGTTTAGCAGCTTTCATGGACATGGATTTATACTTCCATTCGCTCTGATTCCTTGAGAAAATGTGGAATTTGGAAATATCTCCCATTACTGATCCAGCAATAGGGTATAGGAAAATACTTCTGACATATTCGCCTTCAAAAGCTAATTTTATTCCGTAATCCGGATAAAAATAAAACTTTGGATCATCATCATCTTCCTGTGATACCAATGCAGTTTTTCCAAATGCCTTTTCAACGTCGGATAACTTATTTCCAATACTGATACCATTGAATGAACATATTCCATCCACAATTTTTACTTCAAAAGTAGATTTAACAGAATTCGAGATTTGAGAATGAGCTGGAAATAATGCTACTGAGAATAGCAGCACGGTTAGAATTGTGTATTTCATGTCTGTTTTGGTGTAAAGTGATTCGAATATCACAATAAATTCATAAAAAATCAAGAAATTATCCTAAAAAACGGTTCTTCACTCTATGTATGTGCAACTAATACTGAATATATATAAATTAGGACTCGTGTAAAAGAACAAGTAGTGAATCAAAGAAGAAAGTTTCTCAAAAACGCCTCACTTGCTACAATGGCAGCTGCTTTAGGTACTGAATTGGCTTTTGCTAAAAGCATGCCTTTTGGATACATGCCAGTAGCATTTCAAGAACAGGATCCGTATAAACTCTTTTCAAAAGAACCAGAAATGGTTTTGTTGAATGACCGTCCGTGGAACATGGAAGCTCAGGCTCATTTGCTGGATGATGAGATTACGCCAGCTTCAAAGATGTTTATTAGATGCAATGGTAAAATCCCAGCTGATATTGATGAGTCTTCCTGGACTCTGACTATTGCGGGTGAGTCTGTTTCGCAAGAAAAGACATACACTTTACAAGAATTGAAAACTAAGTTTAACAAGTATACCTATCAGCTTACTTTGGAATGTGCAGGTAATGGTCGCTCAGAGTTTGATCCTCCGGCAAAAGGTAATCAATGGACTATCGGAGCAGTTTCGTGTGCAAATTGGACTGGATTACGGCTGAAGGACTTGCTTGATGATGTAGGAATTAAAGATAATGCCGTTTACATCGGTTATTACGGTAAGGACACCCATCTTAGCGGTGACCCCAATAAGTATCCAATTTCAAGAGGAGTGCCAATTGAAAAAGCAATGTTAGAAGAGACATTAATTGCTTATGAAATGAATGGTGAGGCAATTCCATTGGCACATGGGTATCCATTGAGACTTGTTGCTGGTGGTTATCCTGCTTCTGCCTCTGGCAAATGGATTGATAAAATTGTTGTGCGTGATCAGGTGCATGATGGCACTAAAATGACTGGACAGGCCTACAGAGTCCCTTGTGATCCGGTAGCTCCAGGAGCAGAAGTTTCTAATGATGATATGTGCATTATAGAGTCAATGCCTGTGAAGTCCATTATAACTTATCCTAAAAGTGGAGCTATCATTAAAGAAGGTCGGGAATTAGATATTAGAGGACATGCCTGGGCAGGTGAATTGAATGTGCAATCAGTTGAGTATTCGATTGACTTTGGTGCCACATGGCAGACTTGTAGTTTAAAAAATGCATCAAACAGATTGGCTTGGCAGCATTTTTCTGCACAGATCAATTTCCCAAAAACGGGATACTATGAAGTATGGGCAAGAGCCAAAGACCAGAATGGTAAAAAGCAGCCTATGATTCTTCCTGGTTGGAACCCAAAAGGATATTTAAACAATGCTTGTCACAGAATAGCAATAAAAGTTGTCTGATGAGTGAGAGTTCAAATCCGTTAGAATTAGTCAGGAAATTGCTATCAGTCATATATACTGTTCTCGGTTTGATAGTCTTTGCTGGTTTAATATTAATTTATGCAGTTTACATTGAACCATATGAGAACACTGATGTTGTATCAAAAACGGAGGTTGTAAAACCTGATGTAGATGGCTTAGTGGAAGGAGAGGGTAGAGAAGTTGTAGCTACCAACTGTACAGTGTGTCATTCTGCAAAATTGATCACACAAAACAGAGCTACCCGGGAGGGATGGCAAAACATGATAAGATGGATGCAGGAAACGCAGAACCTGTGGCAGTTGGGAGATAATGAGGTTGTGATTCTTGATTATTTGGAGAAATACTATGCACCTGAGGCGAAAGGAAGAAGACAGGCATTGAAGAATATAGAATGGTACGAGTTGGAAGATTAGAATATTGATGGAGAAATACTGGAAGGTTTTTGTAGATGGTTATGCTGGCTATGCCAGATATTTTTGGAATGAAATTACTCACCCTGGAATTCAGAACTACTTTTATTGGCTTATTGGAGTTTCGTTATTTTTCTTTCTATTAGAAATTTTAAAACCATGGAGGACCAATCAGGCGAGATTCAGAAAGGACTTTTGGCTTGACTTCTTTTATATGTTTTTTAATTTCTTTCTATTCTCTTTGATCATTTACAATGCAGCTTCCGATGTGGTTGTCAATTTATTCAAGGATGGTTTAGCAGCAATTGGGATTAACAACCTGGTGGCCTTTGAAGTAATGAAATGGCCGACATGGAGCCACTTGTTGCTAGGGTTTCTGGTGAGAGACTTTGTACAATGGTGGGTGCATCGATTACTGCACAGAGTACCAAGACTTTGGGAATTTCATAAAGTTCATCATTCAGTTGAACAAATGGGATTTGCTGCACATTTAAGATATCATTGGATGGAAAATGTGGTTTACCGTACCATTGAATATATTCCTTTAGCGCTTATTGGAATTGGTCTAAGAGATTTTTTCATTATTCATATTTTCACTCTTGCTGTAGGACACTTTAATCATTCCAACTTTAAGATTCCTTTGGGACCACTAAAATACCTATTCAATAATCCACAAATGCACATTTGGCATCATGCCATGGACATACCAAAAGAGAGACCATATGGAGTTAATTTTGGTATTACCCTTAGCATCTGGGACTACCTCTTCAGAACCAATTATATCCCACATGATGGTAGAGATATTAAATTGGGTTTCTCAGACCTTGACAAGTTTCCTAAATCCTTTTGGAAACAGCTGGTACATGGATTTGGTAAATTGAAGAATTAGTTGATCAAAATCCTTTTGATTTCTTCAAAACTAATGCTACTGAATTTCACAAAGTAAATCCCTCTGTTCCAGGAGTTAATGTCAATTGATATTTGATTATTCCCCTGACTTAGTTCCACTTGCTTTTGGTGAAATATCCTTCCATTAATATCGATAATTGAGTAATTAATGAGCTCCCGCTGAGTTACATATACATTTAAATTAATGTTTGTGGAAGCTGGGTTTGGGAATACGTCAATTTTCCTTTCAGATTCAATGATTTGATCAATTGTAACCACTGAGCTTAACTCAGATTTTCCGTCAAAATCAACTTGTCTTAGTCTGTAGTAAGCAATGTCTGATCCTAAGTACGTATCATCTGAGTAATCATAAGACAGTGTTTCATTGCTATTGCCATTTTCCGCTTTAGAATACACTTCTGCAATCACTTCCCACGATTTACTATCAGTACTTCGAAGAATTTCAAATCTTTCATTGTCGATTTCTGCCAGAGTTTGCCACTTTAAAAGATTGGAGTTGTTATCCCTTTCTCCGGTAAACTCTCCCCAAACAACTGGTGTAGTAACATCTCCTGTACCAAGTAATGTTTGACTGAATGAAGTAACATTATCAAAAACAGCTACACCAGTTCCTGTATTCACAGAGGTTGCCGCAATAGTAGTAGGCCAGCTTCCATTTGATTTGCTATCACGCTTAATCAAATAAACTCTCGATGCATCACTTTCAGTAAATGCGCCGGAACCATAGGTCAATGTAAGACTCGCATCCGAAAATGTACCGGCACCATAAGTGTTTATAATGAAGTATGGGTCCTTAACTGTCTCATTCAATGTGTATTCGCTTTCTGGCTGTGTTCCTATTGGTGAATTTTCTACTTCAAAGACATAAACATCAAATGACCCGGACACACCATTGAAGTCTATGTCCAACATAGATCCAAAACTTGTACTTCCGTCTCCTGAGATGGTAGCACTATAGCTTGCTCCTTTACCAATTGGAGCGGATGAAGTTGTCCAGGTAGCACTGGATAATGTGCCTTGGTTACTTGTAATGATATTTTGCGTACTTGAACCAGTATTTTCATTAAACTGCCAATAACCGACAAGGTCAGTATCCAAGCCATCTACAACAAGAAAGTTATTGGCTCTTATCTGAGTTTCAGTTCTAACTGTGTTCCAAATTCTCAGTTCATCTATTGTTCCTGTAAAATGATCAGATTCTACTCCAACTCCATCCCAATCCTGGCCAACTACCCAATCAAGGCCATCTGGATCCCCAATGACTTCACTGATGGTGTTTTGGAATACTTGATCACCATCTCTGTATACTGTTATTTGCGAAGTTGTACCGGTAAGTTTATCCACTGAAACAGCGAGGTGTTGGATACCAGTTGTTTGGGTTCCTCCTGATGTAGTTGTCCCTCTAATATCCACTTCAATCCCTCCATTGTTGTATCCAATCTTAAAGATGTCGTTTCCACTACCGTCGTGTTTAGCAAGAAACGTTTGACCATCACTTGCTGATGTAGGGTTTATCCAAAGTTCTGCGGTGAACGATTCATTTATGGCCAGGTTACTTAGTGAAGCATAATCATCCGTACCATCAAGAGATAGGGTAGACCCTGGAGAGTTTTCGGTAATGTTCACATTGGCCTCATTTGTTGGACCAGATATTTCAAAATCATCAACCATGAATCCATCTACATTGTAGCCACTGCTGAATCCGGCATCTACATGAAGCACAATTCTGAAAGCAACTGTAGCATTTCCTGCCAGTGAAGAGACATCATAACTAGTATTTTCATTACTGTAGTCTGAATTAAATCCGTATCTATCAAATATGACACTGGTTTCAAGATTATCTGAAGAGTTAGGACCTTTGTCATACCAGTTTGTTCCACTTCCATCATCTGTTCCAAGTCGGGTCCAATTTTCTCCATTGTCAAGGGAGTATTGCACATTCACTCCAATTGGTGCGTTCGTGAATGCACTTTCCATACTTTTTCTGAAGCTCAGAGTATAAGTACCTGCATTGGTGAAATTGAAATTTGGTGAATAAAGGGCACAAGTATAATCTGCTTGAGTAATGTCAGATGAAAGGGCAGTTTTCCAGGCATTTGTACCGGAGTTAACGGTGTTTAATGGTGCGCTTGGAGCTCCACGTTCCCACAGGTTAATTCCTCCTGTAACATCATCCGATCCGAAGTAATCTGTATTGGTTTCGAAATTTCCTCCATCCGAAGCACTAAACGGTGTTGCTATGTTTGGTAGTACATGAATGTAGTCAGTTTTTGTCTCAGTGTCGGCACCACTGTTGATGGTAAGAGAGACAGCATATTTACCAGACCTTTTGTAAGTATGTGACGGATTTTCATCGGTTGAAGTTCCTCCATCACCAAAATCCCAGGACCAGCTTGTAGCTTGATAGGACGCGTCTGTGAAATTAATGCTTGCTTCAGCATAAATGGTATTTCTATCTGACACAAAATCGGCATCTGCTACAGTGAAGACATCTGAGATGAAAAGTCCTCTTCCATGAGAGGCTGCAACAACCAGATTATCACTTGATCTGATTTGCAACATATCCGTTCTTACATTAGCCAGACCGGTGTTTGACGGCTCCCAGTCGGTAGATGATCCATTTAGGTTATCGGTTGACCATACTCCCAATTCAGTAGCAATAAGTGCCTGATCTGAATTATTTGGGTTAAACAGTGCCCATCTCACAGGCATGTCTGGAAGATCACCTTCCACATCTGTCCATGTGGTTCCACCATCAGTAGTTTCCCAAACACTGACCACTCCATAGTTGGAAAAAGTAACAAGAAGGTGGTCATCATCACCATCCTCAATCGCAATACAAGAAACTGATCCACTTGGAAAACTTCCTCCAGTGATATTGGTTCCTGCCGGAGAAGAACCTGCATTGTTAACTCTTACAACACGACCATTATCTAAACCGAAGAATACAAGTTCAGAGGTGTTTTGTGAAGCAGAAACATGTAAAACCGAACCACCATTGAACTCCGTTATTGTTCCACTTGAGAAAAAGCTAGGTGATGCATCTTCAATATCTGGAGAGAAGAAATAACTACCAGCTGAAAAACCTCCATAAAAGATATTGTCTGTGTTCCCTAAGTCCGATGGGTTAATGAACTGACCTCCTGAGTTCGATAGTAAAGTTGTGAAAGTTAAACCTCCATCTTCGGACCTTGAAATACTTGCATTAGTAAATGCTGTGAATTGATAGTTACTATTATCCTGATCAATGTGGGCAAAACCACCATCACCACCTGTAACTTCTACTATTGAAGCCACCCCAAGTTCAGTTATTTTGTTAGATCCATTATCCTGTGTTCCACCAATGAAGTTAGGAGATTTGCTGGTTGGATTCATAGCAACAGAATAAAACTGTGCTGTTACATATCCAGACTCTTTTCTGGTAAAAGTAGGAGAGGCTGCAGTTCCGTTTTCAGTAACATATACACCACCATCATTTCCAAAATAAATAACATCGGAGCTTCCTGGTTGATATACGATTGTATGCTGGTCGGCATGGACTTCTGCATAATCGCAATTACCCGCCCAGTTAGTGATCTGGGTCCAATTTGATCCACCATCTGTGGACTTGAATAAATCAACTCCTCCTATGTAAATAACATCTTCATCATTTGGATCAACTGCTACCGTAAGATCATACCATGCTTGCCCTCTGGTGAAATCGGTAGATGCAGCACCGCAATCCTGATCAAACCATGATGGGTTAGACAGTGTGGTCCAACTTGTACCTCCATTAGTACTTCTCATAATTTTGTTGATTGAAGCATCATCTTCCTGGACCAGAGCATAGATGTAATCTGCATTGCTTGGAGCTGTAGCTAATTCTATTCTCTGCTCTGTACAGGCTGAGGTATATATGGCACTTCCCCATGTTGCACCGTCATCAGTGGATTTGTAAAGTGCATTATTATCAAATATTCCAAAACTGGCGTAGATATCTCCATCTGCACCTATTTCTATATCAGATGCCCATTGGCGGTAGTTTGCTGATGTGCAAGCATTTGTGCCACTAAGACCGGTAAGAACCTTTGTCCAACTTGTGCCTCCATCTGTTGACCTTAAAATTCCTCCGCGATTTGTGTATCTACTTCTTGTTGCAGCCAGAACTGTTCCTGATGAAGTGACCACTATTTTATTTACGTATAAGAAATTGCAATCTCCAGTCCCTGCACAAGTCGAGAAATTATCAGTTACAGTACTGCTCAGTTGATTCCAGGTATCACCACCATCTGTTGATTTCCAAATTCCATTTCCTTGCACCGCATCCACATTGAAGAAACCTTCTCCGGACCCTATGTACATTGTGGTGGTACTTGTAGGGTCGTAGGCTATTGTTGTGATTGCCATGTTTTCCAGGAAATCGTCTACGGACGCCCAATCTGGGTTTTCCTTTGTGATGTCGGTGGTTTTCCAAAGTCCACCACTTACCGCAGCTGCAAAGATTGTTTTATTGGTGCCATCATTTGGATCTACAAGAATTGCTCTTGTACGGCCTCCCAGGTTTGTTGGTCCCCGCTCTTTCCAATCAACTCCTGATATTGCTGCTCTGCTGGCGTTTTGCTTTGCTCTTTTTTGTTCAGCAATCTCGTAAGCCTCCTTCAGTCGGTTTTTCGGAACATAACCTAGTTTAGGATCTTTTGTTCTTTCAAATTCCTGCTGCATAGCAAGATCCATACGGGTTCTCTTATCCAAAGAACCTGGATCTATATTTGAAAATATTTGACTGAGATTGTTGTTGTCCTGTAGCTTAACATATAGAGATAACAGCGCTACTGTCCCTATAGCAATGATTATTCCTTTTCTCACTTCTGCCGGTTAGTTTTGGTTCCAATACAGACAAGCCTTTTTGCCTGCTAAATATCAACTAATCCTGCTGCCAGATTGTTCGTGTTTGGTTAGCAACACTATTATTTGTCAACATGATAATTTGCAATTATAACCATTTTGGAGGACAGATCGTTAATCCATCTTCCAAAATGCAATGCCACCAGCTTGTTTTCCAATATTTACACTTGCGACTTTTTCTAATTGCTTTAAGTCTATTACATCTACAGAGCCAGGTTCCCCACCTTTTCCCTCTACTGAAATGAAAGCGTATTTACTGTCCGGTGAAATTGCCACACCGTGGCTTACTAATCGTGAATTAGAAATCTTTTTGAGTTCGACTCCTTTTTTAATGTCCCAGATTCCAGTGGCACCTTCTCCTTTATAAGAAACGATTAGTTTTTTGCCGTCTGGAGTGATATCAAGATTATAAGGTTTCTTACCTGTAGACCATCTTCTCAAGACTTTCCACTCAGAGCTACTAATTTCCAATATTTCATCGGTTCCATTACCAGCGACGTATATGTTTCCGTTTGTTGGATGCGGTTGTACCCAGGTAGGTTTGGTTTTGGAATGTTTCATAGCTCCATGATCCATATTGCCGTGATTCATTTTACTATGATCCATCTCATCGTGATTCATCTCACCATGATTCATTTTACTGTGATCCATTTCCATTTCGTCAAGTGCAAGAACTCTTGAAACCTCAAGACTCATAGTATTGATTTCAACCAGATCACCTGACATCATGCCTACTGAGTACTGGAACTTTCCATCAGGAGAAATTCTGCTTCCATGAGGCATTGTTCCAACTGGTATTTTAGTGATCTCCTGCATAGTATTTGGCTCAACCACAGAAACAGTACTTGGAACCATTTCACCGTGTAAATTGAAATTGACACAGAAAAGAAAACCTGTTAACTCTGATATTTGCATAGAAGCAGGAAATAACCCTAGCTCTGTGGTTGCCACTACCTCATCCGTGCCAGTTTTGAATTTGTAAATCAAACCATTGGGATTACCATGAGCCATAGACAAATACCAGTGTTCTCCATCAGGGGCAACTGTTATTCCGTGAGGGCCCTCGATTTCCACACTCTTATAACCAACTCTTATGGTTTTGTCAGCGACTGCAGTTTTTCCATCAAACTTGATCAAAGCCACCTCGTCTTCAGATTCAGCGGTCACATACACATAATAGTCTTGTGCCAGACTAAGGTTGCAAATGAGAATAGCAGTAATTAGAATTAATAATCTCATCTGGTTTCAATTTTAGTATCCTCCGGAACAATTGGTTTTACCTGAACGGACCATAATCCACTATTAAAATCAGAGAAGAAAATATGGCCTTTGTGTGGTTGTGCTCCCCAAACAAATGGACTGTTAGGCACAAAACCCTTTGGATCATATGGTTTATAGCTTGCTATCTCTCTTCCTTGTTTGTAAAGATCACCCATTAAGTCGCCAGAAATGTCTACAACGCGTAATCCGCCATTATAATAGCCAATGTAAAGCATATCATCCTCTACCCAGTAGTTGTGTGAACCCGCTTCCGGAACCTCATATCTTGCTACTTCCATTGGGTTTTCGGGATCAGTAATATCAATGAAGTGTAAGTATCCTGCAGGAATGAAAACTTCCTCGAAGTTAGTGGATTCCATTGCTGCTAATGGGAAAATTTCATCTCCCGCGATGATGTATTTTTTACCTGTTTCTTCACTGTGATAAGGAAATGCCGCGTGATTAGCATCTCCGAAAATATGAGCTCTGGCAATCTCTACTGGATTTTCAGGTGTACCTCCGGCAACTCCATTACCAACATCTACCATTGCAACCCCATCTGCCCAGTTGGAAGAATAGGCAATCCCATCCACTATCCAAACATCATGGATACTCTTAGCCGAATTCTCTAATACAAATTGGCCAACCCTCTTAGGTTTCTTAGGATTTTCAATGTTGATGATCTCATACCTTTCACTGTTGCTTAGGGCATAGACATGGTTTTTATAGATGAATAAATTATGGACTCCACCCGTCAACCGATCGGTGTATTCAGCTAATATTTTTACGTCTCTTGGGTTTGATACATCAATAATAATGATTCCGTTTTTTCTATTTGATGCACCTTCTCTACTAATGACACAAGTTCTGCCATCTTCGGATATTTTAACATCATTTACCGTTCGTGCGTCTACCTGAACGCTATCTATTTTAGTTATTGAAGTAGGGTCTGTGACATCCCAGAAATATGCTTTTCCGTTTGACCCCCAGGTTCCTGTTACGGCATAATCTTTTCCATCAATTCCTTCCCAGACCCATAGGTCTGAAGTATGCTGGTCTGAAACTGAACCATGACCTTTGAAATTGACTTCTCTGGCAATTCCTCTATCCACTATCTTAATGGCTTTACTTGAACTAACACCACCAGTAGAAGCAGTGACCACATAAGTACCTGCCTTTTCAGCCACAAACCTGTTACCCAAAATAGTAGCAGCAGATCCACTACCTGGAGCAGATGCCACTCCTTGTACTGTATATTGTATTGGGATATCATTAATTTTCTTTCCTGCCTTATCAGCTAAGGAACAGTAAAAACTTAGAACATCACCTGTTCTTGCCGTTGTTTGATCAACTTCAATTTTGATAGCAGCCACTGGGTTTTCAAGTACCTCCAGTTCCAGTTTGCTGATCAACTCTCCGGTCTTGAAAGTGACCGTTGCTTTGCCAGGTTTTAGTGCAAACACGTTATAAAGATTGTCAACTTCCAGTACTTCGGAATTTGAACTGTTAGCAGTAACCTCAGGGTTTTCAACTACAGTACCACTTTTATCTTTCACCACTACATTTAGTGTTGCAATAGTTCCTGCATAAATAGGATCAGGATGCCCGGTTGCCGATATTTCTGCTACTTCTTGATTTACAACTCTTACTTTATGCATGATTCTAGCGAAATCTTCTCCTTTTTCAGGAACTCTAATAACCATTACGTCATATTCCCCAACTGCAGTTGCATCTGCCATGCCTACTGAATCTACATCCAGACCTTTGCTAAATATCATGTTTTTAGCAACACCTTTCAGCTGTACTGCAAAGTATCGGAAATCTCCGCCTTTCAATTCATTGCCATCGTTATCAAAGGCTTTGACTACAAGTTGTTTCTTTTCATTCACCGGTATAACTGTGATGTCAGATTCCGGTTTTAGTATGACGTTTTGAGCAAGTGCAGTAATAGAAGTGACTACTGCGAAAAGCAATAATGTAAGGTTCCTCATAATTTGGTTTGATTATATCTTAATCTAAATCTATTCAAAAAAGTCAAGATTCAAACTGTGCTCATTATGTCTGGAGAATATCCAATTTGAATGGTCAATATTTTTAGATTTAATCAAATAGATTTGTCCCATTATTAGCAAATAAATTGGTCGATGATAAAGATTGGGATAGTTAACGTTTCAGATAGAGCGAGTAAGGGGATTTATGAAGATTTGCCTGGGAAAGAAGTAAAGAGAGTATTGAGTGAATACTTAATATCTGATTGGGTGCCAGTTTATGAAGTTGTTCCGGATGAACAGAACCAGCTTGAGAGCATTTTTGTAAAATTTGCTGACCAGGAGGGTTGCTGTCTGATTGTAACGACCGGAGGGACAGGTCCAGCAAAAAGGGATGTGACACCAGAAGCCACAGAAGCGGTTTGTGAAAAAATGATGCCGGGCTTTGGTGAGTTGATGAGACAAGTGAGTTTGCAGTACGTACCTACAGCTATACTATCCAGGCAGACTGCTGGTATAAGAGGTAATTGCTTAATTGTAAATCTACCTGGTAAGCCGAAGGCCATACAGGAGTGTCTTGAAGCGGTTTTTCCAGCTATTCCGTATTGCATTGATTTGATTGATGGACCATACCTTGAGGTTAATGAGAACAATATTAAGGCCTTCAGACCAAAAAGCAGCTGATTGTACTATTCGTCTGAAATCAGGAATTTTTATCGATGGAATCCAATAATTTATCTAATGAGGGTAAAATTTATTAGTTTACTATTAGACATTGTGGGATTAAAGGAATAACTATGTTTATGCAATTCGTTATACTAGCTAGACGAATTCTATCAGCAACATTAATATGGACACTTAGCTTTGGGTTATCATTTGGACAATTGTCCAACATCGACAGCTTGAAACAAGTATTAAAAGGGGCAAAGGAAGATACGTTTAAGGTTCAGACTTTAAATCATCTCTCGTATGCATTATTCAGTAAAAAGCCTGATAGTACAATTCTTCTCGGACAACAGGCTTATCAGCTTTCAATAAAACTTAAATATCCAATTGGCGAAACCAAAGCTCTAAATAGGGTAGGAATTGGTTTCTACATGAATGGCCAATATGACTCGGCTTATCAATACTATTTGAGATCCAAGGAAATCGCAGTAAAACTAGGTGAGTTAGAAACTGTTGCAAATCTGGATACCAATCTTGGAATCATTCACTGGTATCAAGGTGAGTATGATGATGCCGCAAGGATGATGAATGAAAGCCTGAAGTATTATGAATCTGTAGGGCGGGAAAAACAGCAAGCTAAGATACTGGCCAACATTGGTGGTATCTATTTAGGTATTAATCAATATGCGGAAGCGATTGACTACTTTAAAAGAGCAATCAAAATTCAAAGGAAGATAGAAGGCCCCAGAGCATTAGCGGTTTCTTACAATAATCTGGGTATATGCTATACTAATTTAGGAAAGTACGATAAGGCACTTGAGAGTTTCCTTGACTCGGAGAAGGCAATTCAAGGTACTGGAGACAATTTTATAGCGGCCGTCTACAACGGAATTGGTTCTGTAATGAGTCATAGAGGCGAATATGATAAAGCTTTGGAGTATCGTTTGAAGGCACTTGATATCTATACAAAAGAAGAAAACAAGTTTGAAGTTGCGACCACTCTGGCGAATCTCGGAATTGTCTACAGTAACCTGGATGACCTTGAAAAAGCAAGCCAAACCTATAATGAAGCGCTGGACATACTAAACAGCTTCGACAAGATATGCAGTTGGTCTGTGTTGTCTGACCTTTCGAAATTAAAAATGAAACAGAGACAGTATGACTCAGCTATTTACTATGCGAAAGTAGGAATTCAAAAAGGCCTTCAATGTACAGATGAAAGGCTAATTGCAAGCTGTAACTCACGAATTGCAAGAGCTTATTTGTTTCAGGATCAAGTGAGCAATGCCAAGCCATATGCTCTGGAGTCTTACAAGATTGCCAAAAAGATTAAAACCAAGAGTATTCAGAAGGATGCAAGTGAATTGTTGTCAATTATTCACGAAAGGGAGAAAAGATATGATAAAGCCTTAGCGTTTTATAAGGAATCAATGCAATTGAAAGACTCTTTGTTGGATGTAGAAAAAGCTAGTGAGATAGCTAAAATGCAAGCTGAATATGAGTTCAATAAAGAGAAAGAAGCCATTGAAATAGAAGCTGAAAAAGCCGCTATTGCATTCGAGGCAGATCAGAGAAGAAGTTCTTTGATGCTTTATTTCTCAATTGCCGTTGTGATACTGTTTGTTGGTTTATTCATTTCAGCATACATCTCTTATAGGAGGAAAAGAAGCGATAATGTTTTAATTGCCGAGCAAAACAAGGAGCTTGAAGAGTTGTCGGGATTTAAGGAGGGGTTAACTCATATGATAGCTCATGACATGAAGAACTCTCTGAACACGATTTTGGGATTATCTGCCAGTGAGCCATACGATAAGAAAATGCACACCATCAGTCAGTCAGGTAATGTGATGTTGAACCTGGTGACAAATATGCTTGATGTTCAGAAGTTTGAAGAAGCTCAGGTCCATGTCAATTTAAAGTCACACAAATTGTCGGAGATTATTGAAGAGGCAAGGATACAGGTGGCGATTTTATTCCAGATGAAAAGTTTGAGCCTGGAAATTGATGTTCAAAGGAATTTGGAGTTAAATGTTGATGGTGAATTGTTGACAAGAGTCTTTGTGAATCTTCTTACCAACGCAGTGAAATATTCCCCTACTGGTAGAACAGTTTCTATTCGAACGGAAGTGTCAAGCAATCATAGCAATGACCCTAAATGTAACATTTATATAAAGGATCAGGGTGAAGGTATTTCAAAAGATGATTTACCTCATGTATTTGATAAGTTCTGGCAGGCTAAGGCCCGTAAATCTGGGGATGCTATGTCTACAGGGCTCGGACTTACATTTTGCAAATTGGCGGTCTCTGCTCATGAAGGGTCAATTACCGTGAACTCAGAGAAGGGAGAGGGGTCCGAATTTAAGATTTCCCTACCTTTAGAATCCGACAAAATCTGGACTGAGGAATTGAGTGATAAGACATTGTATGACGCGTCGGTAGTTTCCATATCTGTTCAGGAAAAAGCTTTTATAGAACCTTTCATTAAAGAACTAAAGCAATTGGAGGTATATCAGGTTGGAGAATTGAACCAGGTCTTAGACAAGATGAATGATCTTGCTGGAAGCAAATGGAAAAATGATTTGGAGTTGGCTATTCAACAGGCTGATGACCAGATGTATAAAGAATTATTGAATATAATCGAATAGAAATTGAGCAGCTCTTTAAAGGACGTTAGATTGCTAGTAGCTGATGATGACTACAATAATGTAGAAGTCATTATAACCATTCTGAAAAACCAAACTGATCAGATATTTTATGCCCCAAATGGACAGGTAGCTTATGATCTTGCTAAAAAACAACAACCAGATTTGATTTTGATGGATTGGCAGATGCCAAAAGTGAATGGCATTGAGGCGATTAAGATGCTACAGGCAGATGAGTCTACAAAGGATATTCCGGTAATAGTTGCAACTGGTGTAATGACTACATCAGACAATCTGCAGGAAGCGTTGGAAGCAGGAGCTGTTGACTTTCTCAGAAAACCTTTTAGCCCAATTGAGTTTAGGGCTCGAAGTTCTTCCACATTAAGAATCAAAAGGCAACACGACCAAATTCAGGAGATGCTGCTGAAGGAGAAGCAATACATAGAGGAAACCTTAGCGATGAAAGAGAGAGAACTCAGTAGCATGGCCATATTTGATTTTCAGAAGAATACGTTGATGGAGCAACTGATGGAACAGGTAAATAGGTTGGATAGAATTACCAATCATGTTTATGCAACTGACATCAGATCCATCGAGAAACAGATTAAATCACAACTTGACCTGGGTAAAAGTTGGGACACATTTAAGGTCCATTTTGAGAAGATGCATGATGGATTCTTCGCGACTTTGGATAGTAAATACCCTTCTCTAAGTATTAATGATAGAAAGCTTTGCGCCTATGTAAAGATGGGAATGGGGAATTTTGAGATTACTCAAATGACCGGGTCTTCAGATGTAGCTTTAAAGAAAGCAATCAATAGATTGAAAAAGAAGCTTGAACTAAGCGCTGAGGATGATTTTCGTAAATTCATATTCGAATTTTAGGTCTATATATTTCAAATGTCCACCAAATGTCAACGTAACACTATACAAATAGTGTTTTCTCCTTTCTACTTTTGGAGTATCAATTAACACAATACGCCAGTAGTATGAAAAACATTACAGTCTCAAAAGTTATCAATCAGAATACGGACACAATCTTTGAGCTTATTTCAGCTGTAGGCATACCTTCAAGATCTAATTATACAGTCGTAAAACACGTTCCAGTAATGGACCCAAGTCAGGTGGGGAAGGACTTTTACCTGGTTACACCTTCTCAGGTTGAGAAGCGATTACTTGATTGGAAACAGAGTAGGATCATGGAGGACAAGGGTGAAAGACCAATTGAAGTTGGAAAGGTTGATACTAAGTATGAATTATTTTCGAAAGGAAATTCTACTCTTGTAAAATTCACTATAAGTTATGAAGTGAAGTCTTCAATTTTGGGAGCGATTAGCAACACTGTTGTGCTTCCTAAACTCATGAAAAAAATTGCGAAAAAGAATTTAGAAGAGCTCGATATGGTGCTCAATAAAGGAAAAACCGCTTTAGCGGCTTAATCTGTGTTTGAATTTGGATAAGGGTTCTATTTGATGGATCGTAGCTCCACAAAGAATGTAGACCCCTTTTCCAGTTCGCTTTCGCACCACACTTTTCCATTCATCGAATCAACATATTTCTTCACGATAGAAAGGCCTAGGCCAGTTGATTTTTCTCCTGCCGTAGGTTCTGCGGATAGCTTTTGGAAGTTGTTAAATAATAATCTTTGGTCTCTTTTGCTGATTCCAGGTCCAGAATCCTTCACTGCAATTTGTACTCCCTCTTCCACTTTTTTCATTGAAACTGAAACCTGTTTTTCAGGGTGGGAATATTTAATGGCATTGGAAATCAAATTATCCAATATTTGAATCAAATAGTTCTTATCTAATCTCAATATCAATGATCCATTTCTATCAACCTTCAGATCGATAGATTTATCCTGTGCCATTGGTAAATGATTATTGGTAATTTCCTCTACGGTCTGACTTACATCGAATTCTTCTAATTCCAGTTTCACCTGCTTCGCATTAATTGCACTAATATCAAGTATCCTGGTTATCATCGAGTCGAGACGATCAATGGTTTCAATGATTGGCTCAGTATAGTCTTTTGTTTTCTCGTCTTTAAGTTTCCTTGCAGCCAAACCAGCAAAACTTCTTATTCCATATAGAGGGGTTCTTAAGTCATGAGACACCAGACTAACAAGATAGTCTTTCTCATCATTGATGCTTTTCAGCTCTATATTCTGCTTGTTAAGTTGCTCTTTTTGTTCTTCAATCTGGTGAGTTCTCTCTTCAACTTTTTGCTCCAGGTTGTCGTAGAGTAATGCATTGTTCAGTGTAACAGCAATTTGTCCAGACAACATGGTTAGCAGATCTAACCTCTGGATTGTAAATGCTCCTTTTATCAGATTATTCTCCAGATAAATGATTCCCAGGTATTGGCCCTGGTGAAGAATTGGTAAGCATAAGACTGATTGTACATTGTTTGTCTTAATGTACTCGTCATTTCCAAATTTTTTGTTTTCTGTTGCTTGCTCCAGTACTACATGCTCCTTGGATCGATAAACGTAATTGATGATAGACTCAGATAAATCATTGACCTCACTTACTGGTTTTGGATCAATCATTTTAACATCATTATCCTTGTCCCCAATTGCATGAACCAATAGCTTTTCACCTTCAATAAGAATGAAACTACCAGATTGTGCTCCCGCATTTTCGATTACAATTCTCAGTAATTTTGGAATCACTCTTCGAAGTTGTATTTCACTCGAAATTGTAGAGGCGGCTTTTAAAATTGTAGAAAGATCTAGCAGTTTGTTTCCTATACTTCTACTTGTAAATGACCTTGATTGAGTCAACATTGGGTCATTTGGATTATCATTTAGGAGGTATGGATATTCAGCTTCTAACCTTGATGTTTTTGCAAGTGCGCCCCATTGCTTGTAGTATAGGTAAGTCTTGCTAAGTGCTTCTGATTCAGCTTCGCTATTACCAATTCTTGCCAATAACTTAGCTTTCCGCTCAAAAGCCATTGCCAGCTCGTTAGTATATCCAAATTCTTTTGCAGAATCAATACTTTGATCATACGCAATTAATGCCTCATCGAATTTGTTTTCTGCGGCTAGTGATTCAGCAAGAACTAGTTCATACTTGTTCTTATAATTCATTGGAGCATGTTCTGCCCACTTTTTTAACTTCTTAAGGTGCTTCTTGACTGATTTTAAGTATTTGGTTTTATTTCCATTTTTGGTTGCCAGAGAAGCCTCTGTCAGCCCCATGAAAAAATGGTATAACGGAATATAGTATGCTGCCAGGACTACTTCAAGATAGTCCTTAGCTTTCGTGCCGCCATCAAATGCTTCCTCGTAATTCCCGAAAAGAAAGTTTAAATAAAGCTTACTAAAATGAATGTGGAATAATGCTGTCTTATCTTTGTTAAGTTCATTGTCTATATCTCCAAGAAAAGCGGCTTCATCAAAAATTTCACCATCTAGGATGGCTGGATCTTCCGTTTCATTACTGATGTTTAAAAATCCCTGCAAAGTAATTCTGGTGTAAAGAGCATAAGCTTCTTGTTTAAGGCCTTTGGCTCTCTTTTCAAAGTTCAGCAGATCAGGAACAAGGCTTGTAAGGTTAGTTCCAATCCAGAATGCTTTGTATGACTCAAGGAAAATAGCTGATGCGGCATACTGAGAGTCGCCAGTCTCCATTGCTACCAGATACGCTTCTTTCAAATAAGGGATAGATTCCTTCAAATGATCCTTCCAGTGATTTATGAATGCCGCAAAAATCACGTTGGTTCTTGGCCTGAATTGCTTGGTTCCTTTATGCTCATCAAGAAGCCTCAATGACATCTTTGCAAAGTCATATCCCAACTGATATTCCCCGGTTACACCGCATAAAATACTTGCATAACCACCATAAAATGAGATGATATCAATGGTGTTTCCGTGCTTAAGTGCCAACCTCATGGATTTGAGAATAACGATTGGAAACAGTTTTGGTAAGTTATGATAGGAACCTGTGCTGACACTTGCCATTATGTTTATAGCAAGTTTCATTTCCTCATTATCTGAGAAAGGTAAGTTGGCAAAAAATTCAGGGTTCTTTCCTCTTAGCTTGATTTTAGTCTGAACTAATGCGGTTAGAATATGAGTGTCTTGGGGGTTCTTTGGAAGATTAATTCCAGCTGCTTTAAGTACTTTTAGTCCATACTCAATTAGCTCAATATGCTTATTTTGAGCAATAAGAGAGAAAATGATAATGTTTTTCACCTTCATCTCATCTACCCGTGACTTGGTGTTTTTGAGTAGCTGACTGCTCAACTGATTCATCAGATCATAATTTCCTACCAGGTAGGCACATTCCATGTAACCTAGATTCAAGTTGAAAATAAGATCATAATTGGAGTTCCAGAGTTCACTGGATGCGTTAGATGAAGCAATTTCAAAGTAACCTAAGGCTGCTTCATAGGCTGTGGAAGATTTGGCTTTTTCTCCTGCTTCATAGTTTAATTCTGCAAGTATTTTTTGATTAGCCTTATCTAATTTTTGGTCGCTTTGGTTCAGTTGATGTACTATTTCAAAAACTCTTTCATGACGCTCTTCAACAGGAAGATTCTCCAGTAAAAGCATTCCAATCTTACCATGTACAGAGCTTTTTTCATCATCAGGGATTAGAGAGTATGAAGCTTGTCTGATTCTATCATGAGCAAATTGATATTGTATTAATGTGTTTGCAGCTTCCTCTGCACTAATCTTAAGGTGATTTAAATCGGGGTGCTTTTCTTTAACAAGTAAGTATTGTTCGGAGATTACAGTCCATAGGGGATCCAATAGCTGCTCTTTTCCAAGTCCACTAACCAGCGAAAGCGTTTGTAGATCAAATTTATCACCAATACACGCAGCATACTTTAATATTTCCTGAGACTGAGGCTCAAGTTTTCCAATTTTTTGAATCATAAATTCCACCACATTATCGGTGAAATTCATTTGATCTAGTCCTTCTAAATCCCAGGTCCATTTGTTGGTACCACGGTCAAATGTTACTAGGGATTCTTCATGAATAGTTTGAATAAACTGATTGATGAAGAATGGGTTACCAGCGGTCTTTGCATGCACAACTTCTGCAAGAGATGAAGCTTCCTGTGTTGAGCAACCAAAGGTATCTGATAGCATCATTTCAAGATCGGCAAACTCAAGTTCCCTCAGCTTGATATAATTAATGCCAACATTGCTCTTTTCTAATTCATTGAAAACTATTGCTGTTGGATGGGTTGGATCTATTTCATTGTCTCTGTAGGCTCCAATAAAGTAGAAGTACCTTAATTCTGGATCCTGGATTAATTCCTTAATTAAATGAAGAGAAGCATAATCCGCCCATTGAAGATCGTCAATGAAGAGTACCATTGGGTGATTTTTGCTAGAAAGACATCTTATGAATTTTGTGAAAGTATAAATGAAACGGTTTTGCATTTCATTTAGACCCAACTCTTCTAATTCTGGCTGCTTACCTATTATGATTTCAAGATTTGGAACAAGGTCAGTTATTAGCTTGCCTTCATTTCCTAATGCTTCAGATATGATTTTTCTCCAGTAAGCCAGTCGTGATTCGGTTTCCGAAAGTAAGAGACTTACAAACCCATCAATTGCCTGAGCTAATGCCTGATAGGGGAGGTCCTTGTTGAACTGCTCATGTTTCCCGCTGAGGAAATTGCCTTTTTTCTCAGTTATTGGTTTGTGTATTTCATAAACCAGTGACGTTTTACCAATACCGGAGTGACCCTCAATTAATGATACTTCCTTCGAGTTACCTAATTGGTCAAAAGACTCCAAAAGTGCCGCAATTTGTTTACCGCGACCATACAGTTTGGATGGAATTAGAAATCGGCCTCCCAGATCTTCTGATGCCAATTTAAATTCACTAATTTCTATTTTAGTTTCAACCTGACTAAGACATTTTTCCAGATCTGACTTGATTCCATTAGCAGATTGATATCTTGATTCTAAATCCTTTGATAATAACTTTAATACAATATCTGAGAATACCTTTGGAATATCTGAGTTGTGTGATGTCAGCGGCTCTGGATTTACCGCAAGATGACAATGGACAATTTCCATCGGGTCATCTGAATTGAATGGTAGCATTCCAGTAAATAGTTCATACAATACCACGCCAAAGGAATACAGGTCAGATCTGTGATCCACAACATGATTTACACGGCCGGTTTGCTCTGGAGAAATGTATGGTAACGTCCCCTCTAATGATTCACTAATACCAATTAAATCTTGTTTCATGTTGACTTTAGTAGCCAAACCAAAATCAATGACACTGATCTCATTATTGTCATTCACCAGAATGTTGTTACTGCTTAAATCACGGTGAATGATGTTCTTTTCATGAATTTGGGAAAGTACATCAGCTATTCGAATCGCTAACTTTAGATTGTCTGTGAAACCACGTTGAGTAGTTCCAACTAGCTGTTTTAGTGTTTTGCCTTCAAAAAAATCAAGCACAAGCACCATTTGGCTACCAACTTCTAGCAAGTCCAGCGATCCTCTTACTCCCTGAATTCCAAGTTCTCTGATTAGGGAATCCTCATTGGCAATTTGAGTAGTATGTGGATAATAGTTATACTCATCCTTTAGGATTTTTAAAATCACAGGATGACCATAACTCTCTTCATTTTTTTGTAAGAAAACCGTAGAGTTTTGCCCTTCGGCAATTTTTATCACATTGTCCAGTAGCGCCATTTGCCAACCTTACCATAATTAGTGAGCGACAGTATAAGCTATAACCGCACTCACAAAAATCCAAACACCTTCTAATATAGCCAATCCTAATGTCCAAACATACTTTTTCTTGATCGAAATGTAGATCAGAAGAGGCAGTGACAAAGATATAAGAGCTTCACAAACTATCACATAAACTGGAGCATTGAATACCATTGCCGTATTCAATTTATACCACCACCATCCAGCGCCTTTTGCGAGATGTTCATAAAGGGGAATGTACATACCTCCAGCAAGGGCCATAATGACTGAAGATGCTCCAATTCCTTTCCATCTGCTCAATAAAATTCCATAATAACTTAGCTGAATGATAACATTCGCCCAGGCAAAAGGCATATACAATGGAGAGCTCCAAACCATCGCCTCATTACCAGGGTAGACCAAACTATTTATGGTGACCACTAGGTAATCATCGGTATACAACTCCATGATACCAGCAATTAGACCAAATGTTAATAGTCTTATCATCACACGATTTCTGGTGACAACTGTGTAGATCACATATATTGAGAATAATAAATAGGTCACGATTGCAGCAGATGCTGGTCCAGCTTCTATAATCGAGCTCACCACTGACCAGGTGATAAGGGTTCCTTGAGTTAGTACAATTAGCCAGGTCAACTGCTTGTTGAGCCCTTCAAAATGTGCGTGTTCCTTCATAGTAATTATGTCTAATTATATTGAATCTTGCTTCGTTTGCCACATTAGTCTATTTCCAAAAATGCCAGGAGTTATTGCCATTTTATCCTCCCATTCTTCTGTGAGTTTCCAGTCTCTCTGCAGCGAAGGAGGAATAAAGAAATGTACGTTTTTTCCTCCGTTATAATGCTTCAGCATTCCCTGAAGCAGAAGTTTATTAAGTACACCAGTAAGCTTCTGAATGATTTTATTATGTTCGAGGTGACTTAGTCCTTTAGTAAACAATCTGGTAAGAATTAGTAGAAACTTGTCCTTCTTATCTTCATGTTTCTCAATTCCAATCATCTCAGATAAGTCCTGACCAACGGCCTCTGATACATCCTGAAAGAAATACCACATCATGTAAGCAGGAACTTCTTCCAGAATATTGCCAGGAATGATATAGTTGATAAAGTTTATACAGGAATTTGTTAGTGCAACACCCTGATCTGAAGGTGCAGATTGATGTTTGAGAATTCTAACTGCTAGTTCCCAGGCTTCCTCGTAGGTATCAGGTAACAAATCGGTATTTACACCCATCTGATGTCCTACAACTTTCCAGCAATGCATATATCCAGCTAATTGCTCTTTATCTAATTGGATTTCCAATTGTTGAAGACCGCTAACGATGATTGGTCCGAATGACATTAACGTACCTGCCAGATCTTCCTGATTGATAGGTTCGCCTAATTTATTGACATCCCAGCCATCAGGATTGGTGTTAGGGTGTTTCAGGAAATAACGTATAGAGGCGTGTATCAATCTAACTTTTTGCATAGTTACAATGCCCTTACCTTCACCTGTAAAGCCACCCGGCGACATGACATTCATAATCATTTGAGCTGTCTCCATCAGTCTTCTCGCTAAAGGATCAACATTTCCATGCTTGTCCATGAGACGTCCGGTATCAAATAACACCTGAGCACCTTTAGCACAGGTGTAACACATTGGAAGCGACTTAACATTCAGAAGTAGAAAAACTTCTGGGCCATAAAGACTAAATACTTTCTCACCAATGGCAAGTAACTTTTGATCAGCCCATTCTGGTAATTGGCTGGTTTGATTGAAATACTCTGTGATTACATCCGTTAATTCCTTAGGAAATTCTGAAAATAAGTCCGGCGAGTAATTTTCATTCCTAACCAATTTTAGGAAAATTTCATTGATGTTTTTCTCATAACCCAGCTCAATGATTTTGGAAACTACATCATCAGCCAAAGGGTCTGTAATGCTTCTTTTATTTTGTAGGAATTCTTCCGTTATCTCAGGAAGATTAAAGTTAGGTGTGTCCTGCGTACTCATAGTTTAATAGGTGATCTGATTGCGTTTAAAATCAAACATCCAACTGTTAAGTTGGATGCTTAGATGTTCATCGAAAAACGATGCTGATTGGTTAAAGTGTGTATTTTTGATTCTTTAAGTTCAACAATTAGTTTGTTATTAATCCAACAAATTCTCCCTCCAGGTCAGTTAAACCAGGAACATTTTGAGCTACAAGAGCTCTTGTAAGGTCTAAACCAGCTGCTAATAAATCATTATCTGAATCCTTTGCTCCTTTATCTTTCATGATTGTTAGGATTTGAGTCATATCACTAGCGAACTGATTCTTGAATCGATCACTTTTGTTAGAGGTAACATCTTTCGCATCCAATGTACTTTTAACAGCTTCAGCAAATCCTTTTAAGTCATTTCCAGAATATTTATCTGCAGAATCTATAATTCTTGCAGCCGTAAGTTTAAGATGTCTTCTTAATTCCAGTTCATAAAGTACTGCCAATTCCTGCCTTTCTTCTTCATCGTCATAATCGAAGTTTGACTCGAGTGGAATTAGTTGATTATAAATTCTAAGGTAGTCTCTCTCTGAGCTAAATTTGCTCACAAGGATTTTATAACCCTGTTTGAAAAGATCGTAATGCCCTGAAGTATAAAGTATTTTGATTACGTGAGTCATTCCACTTGCTTTTATGGAATCACTAACTTCTTCATGTTTTAGGAAGTAGTCTATATCATATTCAAGGAGCTCAGCCCAGTTAGCTGCGGTGAATTCATCAGTTAATGTATCTAAGGCATGGCTTATGTCTCCTCCGCGAAGAGCGTAAGCATCAAGCATGTTTTCAAAAGCAATTGCCTCGTGACCAAGGTCGCTTCTTTTAGCTTGTCTCCATAAGTCAGTCTTTTCCTGAGCTTTACGAGCGAGCTCAACCATTCCTAGTTCAGGATATACCCAAGCGTCTATGATGAATAATAAACCGAATGCACTAAAAAATGCCAGGAATATTGCCAGGAATAATCTAATGAGTTTTCGAGTTGAAAAGAAAGCTACTTTCTCTTCGTGAATGATAAAATTTTCCTCTTTTTCGTCCTCTGGATTTACCTCCATTGCTGAATATTATGGTTTGAAACTAAATATATTAAAATCTTATATTCTGGCGGGTGGTTTAAGGATATTTTTTACTGAGGCAATTGTAATAAATTAAGATTGAATTGTTAATAATTTAGAAAAACTTCTTTCTAATTTTTTGAAGAGTGGACGATTGGTTCTGGAAAGACTATGGTCCAGAATAAAAATCGGAAGCCATTCAAGGTCGCTTTTAGTGAATAGTCAACTTCAATTTATCCTGGGACCATTGTTTATTAATGGAACTATTCAATCATGAAATAGCAGTTATTGGCTATTAATTTGATAGTCACAAGGTTTTGCTTTGTGAGGTGATCCCAAATCGACCTATTTAATGGCAGTAGGAATGATTCACCTACCTTTTCATACCATGATGACTGTACGAGAATAGAGCATGAATCATTACATGCCATTATTTTCATGTCTACCAATAAAGGGTTATCAAAACATTGCTGTATTTCTTCTTTGAGCTTTAGCAATAATTCAGCAAATAAGCTTTCCTCGTGTACAGATACTTCCATGATTGAAAGTATACTATCGTTTTTGACCTTGGGTAGAGGATTTGTTTTTGTTTGATTTATCAATGATGTAACGAAATGTTCCATGCTCAAATGAAGGGTTTGAAATCTAAAATGAAGTACTTATTTATAAAGTCGAACCAATTTCTTATTGGTTCAATTTTTTTAAGTATTCAGAAGGAGTGGAACCTATTTCTTTTTTGAAGGCAGTATTAAAGCTTGACTTGCTATTGTAACCTACTCCATAAGCAATTCCCATTATAGAGAGGTTGGAGTTTTCGGGATTATTTGCTCTTTCAATAAATTCTTTAATCCTGTATTCTCGAAGCAGCTCAAAAAATGTTTTGTTTAATTCCTGGTTAATTGCTGACGATAAGATGTGTGGGCTGATGTTTAAGGAGCTGGCCAATTGCTTAAGGCTTATATCCGAATCAGTATAGGGTTTCTCTCTTTCAAAGAGACTGATTACCTCATCTAATACCTTTTTTAGATCGGAGTTTGTTGCAGACAGTGAGTTGTATTTGGTTGAAAAGTCAGGCGCTACTTTATTGAAATCAAATATTGCTTGATAAGCAATCATGTAGACCAATGCGGAAAGTATTATGGTTAGAAAGAAATTACCTTCTGCAGAGATAAAACCTGTAAAAATCATGCCTGTTGTGATTCCAACTAGTATTATAGCAAGTAACCCAAATGTTGCGACAATTTTTTTTACCCATTTGACCCTTGTAGAAGATGGGATCAAGTACCTCTGGTTATCATTCTTTATAGAGAAACGGATCGTTTTCAAAATTGCAAATAGATACAATTCAAGATGAAGAAAATAGAATATGAATCTGGAAATAGAGAAGTTTGAAATAGGCAGCCGTCCTTCCATAAATTTATCAAGCATTTCCTGGCTATTAGCTGTTGAGTTTGGGATGCCTCTTCCATAAAACATCAGGAAAACCAGAAAATATGGAATGAAATGAATCAATAATGACCATTTCAGTTTAAACTCAGGTTTTAGGATCGCCTGGGAATAAAAGTAAAACAATGGACCTAGTAGTAATAACATACCCCGTGAGATTCCCGCCAATTCGGGATACGACCGGTAGATATATGCAGCATACCACAGGTTACCAACATTAATCAATAGAATTACAATTAAGATAGCAAGCAATACTGATTTAGCTGACCTGTTCTGAGATGCTCTTGAAAAGAACATGAAGATCAGAAAAATGCATTGTGATGCAGAAGCAATGAGTATTATGGACCAAAGGTTTAATCCCATTGGTCTAAATTAAGATAGAATTTGGATTTTATCAGTTGTTGAAGTCCTTGAGTTGTTTTTCAACAACAGTTTCATTCTGAATCAATTTGATCCTTCCACTTTCAAAGGTGATGTCGTCAAACCAATCGCTCACTAACTTATTAGATTCGAGACTAAAAAGTGCTTTCTGATCTGGTGTAAAATTCTTCTTGTAGAAGTCTGTGACTGATTCGTGATTGTGATTTTCAGGTATTTTACCGACAATCAAAAATCCATCATCAGTATATTCCCACAGAACAAATTTTGATGGATTAATCAATCCCAATTGAGGAGTTATAATCATAGTGATATCAAACCCCTTCAAACTTTTATCTCTCTTAAATTGATTGTGACCAATGAATAAATAGCCATCTACTAATCTGAAATCCTCATGAACGTGGCTTACTTTTCCAAAGTTCTTTAATTCGTAGTTGTTGTAGATGTCTAAAGAAACTAATTCCCAATTTCCAGTACGTGCGATGAGATTACCATGGTAAATAAAAGATATACCTAACTCTTGAGCGGTTATTGGCCAAAGCTCCTCATCAAAAAATACCGTTTCTGTCCATGTTCTGTTACTGTTTCCTGGTTTTAATGCTACATAGTAGTTGCCAAAAGGAGTGAAGGTGTGATATTCAGGATTGATGATCCATGATTTCTTTTCAATATCGAATACTCCAGAACCTTCGTGATATAAAGTCATGGTTCCGTAAGAAAAGTCATGTGTGTCAGCTTCCGTTTTGCGAAGTGATAAGATGAGTTTGTTATCTAGAAGGCTTAGGTGATTGATAATTATCGATTCTGTTTCAAGGTCATCTGTCCATTGTAGTAATGGCATTCTTTTCAACTTCTTATTATCGTTCTTAAAGATTCTTAGTTCGTTATTTGCCCGGTAGCCAAAAGATCCGTCTTCAAGTGCCCGCTGTTGAATGGTTGAGTATTTGGGTTGGAGTAGCTCTCCATGATTCGAGTTATAAACGCCATACTTTTTGTCCTTTTCAACAAAGTACGATACACCTCCCCAATAAATATCGGCTCCAATTTCAATTAGATTGTCGTACAATTCCGAGTCGAATTTCCTCTCAATAATATCGTAGAATCCTGTTTTCCCTTCAATCTCAACCTGATAGATTCCTCTGTTTACCACCTTTGCAGAAGTTATCCTGCTATCAAACAATTCCTGAAAATGATTAAGCTTATGATTGTCTATTTTCACCTGCTCATAAATGGATTTCATGGCATAGTTGTAGTAACTAATTGAGGAATAAGTCTGAACTAAAAAGCCCTTTTCCCACTGCACTACATTTCCGGGTACCTCTCTTACAAATGAGCCTAATTTGTTGTAAATAGTACTGACTTGCCCACCGTCCTCATACAAGGTCTTTATGTTGTTGCCAAGTTTACTTACTGTATAAAACACGTATGTGGGATCTCCATAATACTCGATTTCTGCTCCGAATGACAATGTCTTAGAATTGTTTAGGTAACTGATTGTTGCGTCGTTCCTTCCAAGATCTAGTTTTTTATCGGGGTTAGAAATACTTAGGTCAGCTTTCAGGAATTTACCAGAAGGAATATCTGCCAGACAAACAACACTTCCAGATATCAATAGGATTAGCCCATCAACCTTAGTCGTGTGAATGTTAATTGTTGAAGGAGTTTCAAGGATCACCTGATTATTTTTGAAATCATAGACTCCAAAAGAATCTTGTTTTGTATACCTAAACCAATTTGGGTTATTTTCCGAGATTCCGGAGAATGTTATGCCTCTTAGAACAGTTTGTTTGGATTGATTGTCCCAAATGGACTTACCATCTTTAGTGCTGAATAGATAAAACCTCTTACTATCTACAGGAAGTAATTCTATTTCCTTAATTCCCTTCTCTGGTATTACCTTTTTTATGTCTTTAAAGTCCTGAGATAAGACTGTAAATGAAAATAGCAACATTATAAGGGTAAGTAATCTATTCATCTTCAGGATTAAAGAAGTTTTCTTTCTTAATATAAATAAGTTTACCAGATTCATGCTTCCCAGAATAACCCGAGATTAATTCTACTTCATTATTTTCCTTAACGAAAAACATAGGCACAATTTGGTTTTGATGTCCTACAACAAACTCTTCGAAAGAAGCATTATTATCAAATTCTACTTCACCATATGGATTTTGCTTTCTCAACTCTTGAGCGAGATTAATAAAGTCGGTCCGTGTTCTGAATAATACGTCTTTTGGTACTGGAAGATTGGTGTTTTCTGATTCTTCTTTACTCGCTAATCTTAATGTATTGTGTGCTCCCAGTTCTTTTTCGAACCATCTGCAAGCCAGATCATTCAAACCTGAGTTGGATGTTACTGCTGCGAGTCTACCTATTTTAGTTAAATCAATAGTTTCGAAAATTGAGTCGGATAGTACATTGTCTTGAATTGCTTTTAGTTTCAGCTTCTTTGCTTCTTTTATATTAGAACTTGAAGTGTCAACTAAAACAACAAACAAACCAAACTCGGTTAGTTTAAGGGCTATTTTTCTGGCCAATTCATTCGCTCCAACTAATAATATTCCAGTAGGTTCTTCACGTTTCACTCCAAGAACTCTGGCTATGAATTTAGCGGAGCTACCTTGAATAACAACTGTTCCAACAATTATAAGGAATACCAATGGAAGTAGTAACTCTGCTTCACGGGGATCAACGTGACTGCTATCTTTTATAAGATCAAGCGAAAATAGAGAAGCTACAGCAGCAGCAACAATTCCTTTAGGGCCAATCCAGCTTATGAATAGCTTTTCCTTGAATGAAAGGTTTGATTTGAGTGTGCTCAGAAATACACCAACAGGCCTCACTGCTAAAATTACAACAGCAAATAGAATGAGGCTTTGAGATCCCAGCTTTTGAATTTGAACTATGTCAATTCTGGAAGAGAGAAGAATGAATAAAACTGAGATGAGAATTAGACTAATATCTTCTTTGAAGGTGAGTATCTTTTTGATTTCAGGTAATCGGAGATTTCCTAGTACAATTCCCATTACCGTTGCTGCCATTAGACCTGCTTCTTTGTGAATCAATTCTGCGAAAGAGAATGTGAAAATTACCAGACCCAAAGTGAAAATGTTTCGTAGGTATTCAGGTAAAGCATTATTCTTTATCAGGTAATACAAGAAGATTGCTCCTAGTCCACCAGATACTATTCCTGCTGAGATTGTGATGAAAAAATCCTGAAATACTTCAAGACCATATTCTGCATTATGACTTGAAGTAAGAATAAACTCATACATCAATACTGCTACCAAAGCGCCCAATGGGTCAATCAAAATTCCTTCCCATTTCAGGACTGTATTGATCCTGGCGTTGGGTTTAACATTTCTCAGTATTGGCATTACTACCGTGGGACCGGAAACAATAATTAACGCACCGAATAGAAATGACATTTTCCAGCTTAACCCCAGTAAGTAATGAGCTGAAACTCCACCACCAATAAATGTAACTAAACTGCCAATAATCAATAGGTTTCTTAAAGTTCCGGCCAGACTCCTGATTTCCTTTAAACTGAGAGTCATACCACCTTCAAAAAGAATTACTCCAACTGAGATTGAAACAAAAGAAAACAATAAATCTCCTGAGAATATCGAGTCGCCATCCAATAGCTTAGACCCATCTGCCGTAAAATAGGTTGACGCAGGACCAATCAATAGTCCAATCATAATTAAAGGCAAAATGGCTGGTTGCTTGATCTTCCATGCTAACCACTGAGCAAAAATTCCAAGCACCAATATACTGGCAAGTTCTAGCATGGGTTAAATATATGGGAAAAGACAGAAGACGGGAGACCGAAGACCGAAGAAATTTGAGGCAATAAAAGACTTCAGTCTTCGGTTTCTGTCTCCTGACTTGATGAAACCTGACATCTCGTGACAACCTTTTACCTGGGGATGACATTAAGAAATATAATATAAGGTACTATTGAGTTAGTCAAAAATCTCAAAAAACTATGCTTAAAAATTACTTCAAAGTAGCTCTGAGGAGTTTAGGAAAAAACAAAAGTTATGTTTTGATCAACACCTTTGGGCTGGGTATTGCAATTGCTTGTTGCATTACTGCTTACTTACTTTTGGCCTATAACATCGAATTTGATGAGGCTTTCAAAGGCGAAAAAATTGACAGGACCTACAGAATTCATACTCATTATTTGAACCCCGATGGTCAACCAGGACAACACATTAATGCTCCTGTCAATTTTGGTCCTACTGTGGCAAGTAGCTTCCCAGGAATTGAAAAATATACTAGATATTGGAATGATGGAGGTTATGTAAGGTATGGTGATAAGGCCTTTGGCGAAGGAGTTGTGTTTGCTGATAGTACTTTCTATGAAATGTTCGATTTCACGTTGCTAAAAGGCGATTTGAAATCATTCAAAGACCAAAATACAATTGTACTCAACCAGAAAATGGCCAAGAAATACTTTGCAGATGAAAACCCAATAGGCAAAGTACTGACCTTCAATTTTTCAAACCAATATGAAGTCAGTTTAAAAGTGGGCGCTGTAATTCAAGATGTTCCGCTAAATAGTTCACTTACCTTTGATATCATGCTCAGAATGGAGCATTTCATGGATATATACAATCTTCCTAGTACCGATTGGGGAGACTGGAGAGATCCAGCATTGTTCATTCAAACTAAGGCAGGAGTGGATGTTACCTCAATGACAGAGTTGTTTGATGACTATGTTGCATTAAGGAACGAGAAGAAAAAGGATCAAAATGTGCAGTACTATGAACTGCATAGTTTCAATTCTAACTTCAATGAAGAAGAAATTAATTGGAGTCAGATCAATCTAAGACTAAGTATTGTACCGCTTATTGTGTTTACGACAATGGCAGGTATGATCCTAATGATCGCTTGCTTCAATCTTACAAATACTTCGATTGCAATAACTACCAAAAGGTTCAAAGAAGTTGGGATTCGAAAAGTGGTGGGGGCCTCAAGGGCGAATGTAATTACACAATTCATCTTTGAAATGGTCATTACTATTATTCTGGCATTAATTGCTGGAGTAATTATGTCAAGGTTTATTGTGCCTGCTTTTGCTGATATGTGGACTTTGCCGTATGGATTGGAAGATCTGAATGGCTTGAACTTAATTTTCGCTTTGTTAATGTTGGTTGTAATCTCTGCGCTTCTTGCGGGATTATATCCAGCACTTCACAATAGTAAATACAAGCCTGTTAATCTGTTAAAAGGAAATGCCAAGCAAAAAGGCACTAATATATTCACCCGTGGTTTAGTAGCCATGCAATTTGCCATATCAGTGATTGTGCTGGTAAATGGAATTGTATTCACACAAAATACTAAGTATCAGGAAAGTATCGATTTTGGTTTTGATAAGGATAAAGTACTTACCATCAACATTCAAAGCACTGAGGAATATGAAGTGATGAAAACAAGGGCCAATAGAAACCCTAAAGTGCTCAATACCTCAATTACTCATCATCAGTTAGGCTGGAGTAGTTACTACTTCCCTACAAAAGTGGATACAACTGAATATCAAGCACTGCATATTGAAGTAGGGGAGCAGTTCTTTGAGACAATGGGATTAAAATTGGTTCAGGGAAGATTCCTGAATACAGACTACACTCAGGATTTGACTAAATCTGTTGTAGTAAATGAGGCATTTGTGAAAATGGTTGAATTGGAAGACCCAATCAATACAACTGTTGAGATCCGGGATGTGAAAATGAAGATTGTTGGTGTGATTGAAAATCATGTCGATAATTTATTCAGAAGCAAGGAGCCGGAACCGTTCGTGTTTTACATCGCAAAACCTAATGAGTTTCATTTAATGCTCGTTAGAGCTGAAAATGGAGATTTAACAGAAGTTCAGGATTATCTTGAGGAGGCCTGGAAGGAGGAATTTCCAACAAAACCATTTGACAGTCAATATCAGGAGGATATGATGTTGGGAGATATTAGAGGAACAAATGCGAACCTGAAGAAGATTTTTATATTTCTTACAATTCTCGGTGGTTTATTATCAGTATCTGGAATCTTCGCATTAGCATCGTTAAACGTAAGAAAACGAATAAAAGAGATAGGAATTCGAAAAGCACTAGGGGCTTCTGTGTCTAACATTGTTAAGTTATTAAGTAGGAGCTTTTCAATCTTACTTGTAGTAGCAGGAGTGTTTGGTGCTGTTGGAGGGTATTTTCTCTGTACCATACTGCTAGATGAAATTTACGCTTATCACATCAACATTGGACCAATAACGCTTGTGTTGTCAGTATTGCTGATAAGCGGAATGGGAATTCTGACCACTGGATCGATTGTATTCAGGGCGGCAAAGGAAAACCCGGTTATGTCATTAAGAGATGAATAGTGATTTCACTAGTTCATAAGGGGCCAATTATGTTCACTTTAGGCTCTTCAGTAGTACAGAGCTACTGATCTTTTTTTGAGTTGAAAAAGCCACCTCGTAATCCGAAGGTGGCTTTTCATTAATTTCCATCGTAACTGAATAAAGTTGATTTAATAGTCTCCCTTTACGCTATTATTTAAAATATTGACTATTTCTCCTTCCAGAGCTCGCTTACGGGAGATGTCTGTCAGAATCAAGTGCGTTTTTATGCCACTTTCATCTTCATTTCTTGATATATGTAATTTTACTAAGTGTTCAGTTCCGTTTTTGTCTAGAAACTTTGTCTCCAAATCCGTGCTTCCTCCATTGTTGTCCAATTCTTCTAAGGCTGTAATGGCATCTTGCTGAAAGAATGATTGAAAGTCAAGTTCCTGGTCACTTAATGACTTCAAGTCATAACCAGATTTATGTTCCCAGGAATAATTGATGTATTCAAAGGAATTTTCGTTGTTTAAAATTGCAACCATGTCAGTGGTATTCTCAATCATACTTTGAAACTGAGCCTGCAGCGACAGTAGTTTTCTTTGATTACGAATATTACCTTCAATTCTTTTGATCACAATCGGTAATAGATCGAGGTACTTTGCCTCCACATCTTTGATAAGATAATCGCGTGCACCTGCTTTCATTGCTGCTACTGCTAAGTCAATTTGGTTTGAGCCAGTAATAAAGATAGTAGGTACCTGGGTTGATTTTAGTAGGTCTATGGCTTCTCCATCTCCTAGAAAATAATCTGTTATAAACAGATCCAGTTTTTCTTTGGCCAATAACTCCTGGGCTTCTTCAAATGATGATGCTCGATGTATCACTTTATCAGGCATTTTGTTAATTGCCCTTTCAAGTGCCATCATATCAATTTCATCGTCTTCTGCGATTAAGATTGAGGTGGTCGTATATAAGTCCATAGACTAAGCAATTTAGCTGAAGTGTTTTGTTAAATAGGTTTGACGGTTATCCTAAATATACCAAAAAAAGTTTAAATAACTTTATTAGATATCTAACTCATTTTCATGTAATTAGTTCAGCGCGCTCCCAATATTCAGTGATTGTATCAATTATCTTAACAAACTCCGGATAGTCTACGGGCTTTACAAAATATGAAGTTGAAAATCGCTCGTAGCATTGTAATTTGTCACTATCATTTCTTGATGTAGTCATGACTATAACTGGAATTAGAGCAAGCTCCGGAATAGTAAGCCGTTTTTCAAGAAATTCAATACCATTCATCACTGGCGTATTGATGTCTAGAAGAATGATTCTGGAATTTCGATTACTATTGCTTTGTAGATATTCCATTGCTTCCAAGCCATTTTCAAAATGTGTAACAGGAATATCTTTTCCAAGATCCTTTAGAGACCGTTGAATGGTCATCAAGTCCACTTCATCATCTTCTATTACGATTAATTCTTTCATATACCCCATGTTTTAATCTACAACTAATGGAAGCTCCAGATAAAATGTACACCCATTATTCGGGGTGTTATTTTTATACCAAATTTTCCCATTCATTTCATTTACAATCTTATTTACAATGGATAGGCCAATACCTGTGTTTTCCTTTTTGTCTTTTGAAACTGCAGTTTGAAAGATTTGAAAGATTTTTTCTCCTGCTGAATCCGGAATTCCAGTGCCATTATCTTCAACACTAAAAATAATATTGGGTTCTTCTATTCTAAAGTCTATTTTAACACTCTTTTCGTCAGATTCATTATGCTTTATGGCATTGGAAATAAGATTGTTAAATACTTGGGTTAGAAATATTCTGTAACCATCTATCTCTGGAAGTTTAGGGTTGATTTCTAGTACAACATTCTCGTCCATCTGTACAAGCAAAGAAGCCAGGTCAGAGACAAGTGTATAGGTATCAACCTTTTCAGTTCTTAATACTTCCCTTCCAATTCTGGAATAATCCAATAAACCATTAATAAACCGATCAAGCCTTGAAATTCTATTTTTGAGTAACTCAATATTTTTCAGTACTTGAGGGTTCTCCTCCTTTGAGTCTTCCGAAATCCAATGAACAAGATTATTAATACCTCTTAAAGGCGCCTTTAGATCATGAGAAACGATATAGACAAATTCATCCAGCTCTCTATTCTTACTTTCCAGGCTAGCTTCAACATCTTTCAAAGGAGTAACGTCATGGCGAACTGACAAATAACGTATTACCTCATTTTTACTATTGAGTTGAGGGATAATAAACGTATCAAGCCAGTACTTCTTGCCGGACTTGGATCTATTAAGCATAATGTCATTCCAGATTTCACCTTTTTGAATAGTCCTCCATAGTTCACCTATAAACTCCTTACTATGTTCTCCTGATTTGATTTCTCTATGATCTTTTCCAACCAGTTCCTGCCGCTCAAACCCAAACATGGAAGCCATTTTGTCATTGACATAAGTGATTTTGCCATCCTTATCGGTAAATGATACCAGGGAGGAAACATCTAGTGCATGCCTAAACAACCTTAATTCGTTGTTTACTGATTCCATTTCCAGTTGATAGTCTTGCTTTTCCGTTACATCTGTGACAGCACCGATGATTTGATGAATATTGCCTTCATCGTCTCTACTAAAGATCACATCGCGACTTTCTAACCAAACCCATTTACCACTTTTATGTCTGAAACGATAAGTGACTTCCTGAAATTGGTCCTTGAGAGACCGATAATGTTTTTCTACTTTTTCTCTGTCATCTTTATGTCTTAGTTCTGCTAACCCATGAATGTCTAATGCCTTGAACTCATCAGTAGAGTACCCTAAAATTTCATTTGCTTTATTATTGATAAAAACAAATTTTCTTAGTTTGTTATCGTATACATATATGAGGTTGGGAACGGTTTGATTAATTTGATTAAGAAGCCTTTCGCCTTCAAGTAAGAGTTTATCAGCCTGTTTTCTTTTTTCAATATCTATGAAGATCCCTAGCATCTTAATAGGGTTTCCGTGCTGACCCATTACTAATTTGCCATTACTTTGAGTCCAGGTGTAATTACCAGTTAGTTTGCTTTTTAACCGCAATTCGACACTGTAGTTTTTCTTATCGGTAATACTTTTTCTAAGCGCTTCAATATGCTTATGATAATCATCAGGGTGAATGAAAAGTTTTACATCTACATCTTCAATTTCATTAGTTTCTATTCCCAGGTAGTCTTTTGCGGTATTTGACCATGAAAAGACCTTTTTGGTGATATCCCATTCCCAGGTACCGTTTGTAGCAGTTTCGGTGATGATTTTAAGCCTTTCTTCGCTTTGCTTGATGTCTTCAAGGGCCTTTTTCTGTTCTGTGATGTCTTCAGTGATCCCAAGAATATATTGGTTCTTGCCCGATTTGTCCTTAATTGGGATCTTTTTAGTCTTAAATAGCCGAGGAGTAGGGAATTTCTCGTTTTTAACAATCTCTTCAAACGTGACACCATCATTACCATTGTTTAACACTGCTTCATCACTTTGAGTGAATTGATCGGCTATATGTTTCTCAAAGAACTCGTAATCCGTTCTCCCTATGATTTCTTCGCGAGTTTTTCCAATTACCTGAGCTGCTGCTTTATTGACCTCTGCAAATTTTAAATCCTCAGCATTTTTGATGAATACAAGATTTGGAATGTTATCAAATACCGTTTTAAGGAATTGCTCATTTTTTAACTTAGCCAATTCCAACTTTCGGTTCTCAGTAATATCCATTACCGTACCCAGAGTTTCTACAAGTTTGCCAGTATGATCATATATCCCTTTTCCATATACCAGGAGGTACTTTGTAATTTGATCCTCCGTAATTACTCTGAAGTTAACCCCGAATTCTTTTTGGTTTAATTGGTGATCCTTGAATGTTTCAATTACATACTGTTTGTCTTCAGAGTGGACATATTTGATGAAGCCATCAAAGTTTGTTGTTTGATATTCGGTTGGACGATTGAAAATGTTGTAAACAGTATCCGACACATAAAACAAGCCAGTGTTTCCATCATATTTATAGGTTCCAACATGAAGAGAGTCCTCTAAATAAGCCAAAGCGTTTTGGGTCTCCCTAAGTGCGGTGATATCCATAGTGTTTCCAATGATCCTTGTCGGCTCCCCAGTGAAATTAATATCCAATTCAGCCATCATTTGGATGTATTTCACTTTTTGATCATCAGTAATGATTCTGATCTCATGACTCACAGCTCCGTTTTCTAGAGAGTGATTGACAAAAATCTTATCAATTATTGGGTGATCTTCCTTCGAGACTATTTTCAAAAGTTTTTCATAGTTCAACTTGTCATCTGGATTTAAACCAAAGTTCATCAGACATTGCTCAGACCAGGTGATGTCTCTGGTCTGAAGGTTGAACTCCCAAAAACCGAATTGTGCGAGCTCTTTTGCCTTATTAAGGTTGTACTCCTTTTGTTTTTCATCAGTTACGTCTCTATTGATACACAATAGTACTTTCTGCCCTCTATAGTCAATTATTGAAGCATTACTTTCTATTAATAGTTTTTTTCCAGCTCTATTGTAATGTTCTGTTTTTACACCACTAGAACTTGACTTTTCGATGATCTCCGCAATTAGTTTTTTGCCTTTTGAAATGTCAACAGTAAGATCTTTCATTGATTTACCAATCAATTCCTCCTTGCTAAAGCCATACAGTTTTGTTGCTCTATCATTGGCATTTAAAATTATTTCATCATCCAGGGTAATAATCAATATGGGGTCATGTGCGGAATCAAAAAATTTGATGTAGTCTGACGCGATGGTCCTGAACCTACTGATATACTTTTCTAAACTATGTTTAAGAGATAAAACACCAATATTCAAAAGAATAGCAGCACTTATACAAAACGCATTGGTTATCCAATAATAGTTTGAGGATTCAATACCCGTTTTCTCAAATCCAACGCCAAAGAAGTAATGTATTGGATCATATAGCGCAATTATGACAAAAGTGGGAGAGAGGTTGAGAAAAAGAGACTTCTTATCAGTAATTGGAGTAATTAACACCGGAATTAAAGCGGCAAAAATTAATAATAGTCTGGCGTAGATGTAATTATTGGGAGTTATTGCTCCTTGATTTATGAAGTGATTCTTAACCAGTACCGATAAGGTGATTATGGATAATGGGAGAAGAAAGCCAAGCAATATGGCCCCAAGTTTCACACGCTCAGCTCGGATGAGGAGATAAGGAATCAGGAATAGTACTGATCCAATTATTGTTTCTGTAGCTACATGATCATAGTAATCTGCATATTGAAAGAAAATACCAACCAGCAAAAGACTTGAGAACAATAAAATGCTTGTAATCTCAGAAATTCTCTTTTCGTAATTAAAAACCGATGTGGCATTATTTTTTATCACACAGTTGTTATTGGAATCCTTATCAGGAATTCTGTACCTGTGTCTTTATTAGGGTTGATTTGGATAGTTCCTCCATTCAAATCAACAATTTTCTTAACAACAGCCAGGCCGATTCCTAATTTGTTATTATCTCTATTCTTTGTATAAAATAGATCAAATATTTGAGAATTCATATCCGAATCGGTATCTGTTCCATCGTCCTCAATGTTAATAAGATAATGATTTTGAGATTTAGTGAAGGTCAATTTAATGCTATTGGCACCAGCCTCTTTTGCATTTTTACATAGCTCAATCATCATCTTGTCTAAATGATCCTGATTAATAGCTATCGTATTCAAGTTACTTTGTATTTGAAACTGCAAAGTCGGAAACTCAGACTCCAATAGAGAGAATACAGAACCAACAGAGCCATTGATTTTGGAATTGTTGTTCATTCCAACTTTGATATAATCAAGCAACCCATCCATCATGCCATACATCCTTTTAAGGTTTTGATCCAGTATGGTAAGATAGTTTTTACCAGTTTGGTCCATTTGATCCATATTATCTTTGATCAACCATTGAACCATAGTACCAATAGATCTTAGAGGAGTTTTTAGATGATGTGATGTGATTCTCTCAAAACTCTCAATTTCCGTACTTTTTGCAGACACAAGATGCTTCGTTTCATTCAATTCCGCTTCCAGTTGATGATTGATAGTTGTAAGTTTCTCGAGCAGCTGAGCATTTTTTTGTTTTAAGCGGTAATAATTTTCAGCATTCTCAATAATATTAGCCAACTCTTCTTTTTTCCAAGGTTTGGTCGCAAAATGGAACACTCTTGCCTTGTTAATTGAATCAATGACAGTCTCGTAATTGTTGTGTGCTGTAAGTACTATCCTAACTGGATCTGGATGATCTTTAATGATGGATGCGGCAAAGTCGGCTCCTGTCATTTCGGGCATATCATAATCAGTAATCAAGACATGGATGTCCTCATTGGATAAAATCCTGGTGGCGTCACTAATGTTGTCTGCAAGAAAGATGTCGTGTTCATCAAAAAAATTGAACTTGAATACTTCCAGATTGTCTTGCTCGTCATCTAGGTAAAGTATTTTACTCTTGTTGATCATGATGAATTAGAAAGAACTAAATATTATTATTTGGCTTATTAACAATGCATTTCAATAGTTTAAAAATGCGATTGATTTGTGGAAGTGATTGGCTAAATCTAGCAAATAAAATTGAGGAATTATAATATAATCTAAGTAATTATAATGTTTTTTCTAAACTGTTTTACAGTTTGAATAGCTCTTCCATCTTCTTTAAAGCATCTTTTTGACTTTTCAGCAGTTTGTCAACATGCTTCTTGTGTTTTTGGTTTTCTTCGATTAAAAGATAGATTTCTGATTGAATACTTTCAAATATTTTAGAAGCTGCAGGAGGGATAAACGATTCTAGCTTTTTTATATTGGATGTTAGGGAACCCATATTGGCAGGTATAGAAGCCTCCTCATATTTGCCAACCAACATATTTCCTTTACCTGTAAAAAGCCAATGTATATTGATTTCAGGGTACTTTTCAAGGATAGTGGTAAGCTTGTCAATGGAAAATGAAACCTTATTGGCTTTCACCTTACCATAGAAGCCATTGGACCACCCAATTGACTGCTCAAATGCTCGGTCTGATAGTTCCTTTGAGTCTACAAAGCTTTTTAGGTTCCGGATTAGTAATTCCTTGTTTTCCAGGGTTTCTATTGTTTTATCCAAGTAAAAATAAATATAAAGATGACTTTAGCAAGATTTTCTATGGTTGTGTTAGATGTTAATTTATAAGTCAATAGAAATCATAAAAATAAAATTTATATTATAATCTATGTTTATTTAGAATAAATAATTATATTAGCTAAAGCTACTTTTACGGTGTGTCCAGTAAAGGATAGCTCTAGTTCCACAAGTGTTTTCAACCAGCTATCTTAAGACAATCTCGTAAGGAGGTTGTCTTAAGTTTTTGAAACCATTTGAATCCATAATTAACTAAATACGCGCCCAATGGAAATCTTAAGTACCAGAGTCACTCCGTATATTCGGATTGATGAACAATTGTCTGAAATAGAAATATCAGGCATATCTAATCCACGTGATAGCCAGGATTTTTATCAACCGATTTTATCCAGTATTATCAATTTTGTACCAAAGAGAAATCACATTCATGTAAGTTTTCATTTGGAGTACGCTAATACGGCTTCCTACAAATGGTTATTTCTCATTTGTAAACAATTAAGCAATTTTCTGTCCAAAGGCCACAAAATACAAGCAAGTTGGTATTATGATCTGGAAGATGATGATATGAAACAGTTAGGAGAGGAGTTTGCCATATTATCTGGCTTGCACTTTACTTTCTGTGAAACAGTAACTACACATTAGTATTTCAACCATCACAAGAAAGTAAGATTATGAGCAATTACAAGGGAGCCAGAGAATTGGAGGTTGCCAAACAGCTGATGCATGGAGGATTAAACTCTGCCATAAAATCAATGGGGCAAATTCTTAATTCTCCAATATCGTTACAAATATTACCAGAAGAGAATCTAGTTTTCGAACCATCTAATCAGGATTCTCATATCATCAAGACAGTATTGAAGGGAGAAATTATAGGTACCTGCTATCTTATCCTGACCGAGCAGGAAGTCAATATTATAAATTCAACTGGTCTTCCAAAATCGGTAATGCTGGATAATTCTGAACACGGAAAAGCCATCAGAACTGGCTTCATTACAGAAATTGACAATATGATTTCAGCTGCTGTGGTAACTGAATTGGCCAATTCATTGAACATCCTACTTTACGGTGATGTCCCTTCACAAATGAAACTACCGAATTCTGTAGTAAGCGAATATTTAGAATCAGAGTCTGAAGTGTATGATACAATGATTCATTTCAATGCCTTTATGCAATGTGAGAAATTGCAAATCAGACCATTATTCATTTGGATGTTTCAAAGCCAATTGATGGAAAAAATCAAAGAAATTCTTAATCCTGTTTAAATAAGTTTTTAAATGAAAAAAGTATTAATCGTAGATGATTCTGTCTACATGCGTACTCTGGTACGAGAAGCATTGTCTTCTGGAAATTACGAGATAGTTGGTGAAGCTCATGATGGTCAAACTGCAATAGAAATGGCTCTGGAACTAAATCCAGACTTCATCACACTTGATAATGTTTTGCCTGATATGCTGGGCCTTGAGGTTTTAAGCATCCTTAAGAAAGAACAACCTCAATTAAAAATATTAATGGTGAGCGCAGTTGGTCAACAGACTATTAAGAACAAAGGAAGTCAACTTGGAGCTTCCGGTTATATAGTGAAACCCTTTAGTGCTTTACAACTGATTAAGGCTGCCGATGAAATCACTCAAGCCAATCAACCCTCGCTCTCATCCTAGATAAAGATTTGTTCCCAAGTAGTTAAGTGCCCTTAGTGTTTAAAAGACAGCCACATATAGTAGCTGTCTTTTATTTTTTATGCTGTACCCAACAAGTTTGCGGATTGAATGTTTTAGAATTGCCGCAATTATTAAGCAAGGTGAAAGTAGCATTTAGTCCCATTTACAAATACAGGAAACTTCCAGAAAATCACAGGTTCCCTATGGAAAAGTATGAGTTGCTACCACAGCAATTACTTTATGAGGGAACGTTGAATGAGACGGATTTCTTTCACCCAAAGATGCTGGAAGTTGATCAGATATTAAGAACCCATACTTTACAATACTGGGAAAAACTAAGAGATGGTAAGCTTAGCCCCAAAGAGATTAGAGCAACTGGTTTTCCATTTCATGAATCTTTGATTACCCGTGGCAGACATATAGCACACGGTACATTAGAATGTGCCTATCATGCAATATCAGATGGTGTATCACTAAATATCGCCGGAGGAACACATCACTCATATGCAGACAGAGGAGAAGGTTTTTGCATATTTAATGACATTGCAATTGCATCTAATGAATTACTGCATAAAAATGATGCCTCTAAAATAATTGTGATAGATTTAGACGTGCACCAGGGTAATGGTACCGCTAAAATCTTTGAGAATGAGTCCAGAGTATTTACTTTCAGTATGCATTGCGAGCATAATTATCCATTACAAAAAGAAAACTCAGATTTGGACATTGGTTTGCCTGATAAAACAAATGATGAAGAGTATCTAAATGTATTAAAAGCGCAATTGCCAAAGTTACTTGATAAAGTAAAACCAGATATCGCATTTTATTTGAGTGGTGTTGATGTAATTGAGACCGACAAACTTGGTAGATTGGCAATGACAAAACCTGGTTGTAAGCTAAGAGATGAGTTTGTCTTCGAACAATGTAAATTGAGATCAATTCCTGTAGCTGTAAGCATGGGAGGAGGATACAGTCATAAAATCAGTGATATCATTGAAGCTCACGCCAATACATTCAGGGTCGCAAAAGACTTGTTTTTTTAAGGAAGAACCGCTTATCGTCCAAATAACTCCAATACCTAATATTGTTTCACGTTTATCGAAAATGATCTAAACTAGTTTAGCGCAAAATGTAGTTTTAACTTAGAAACGGTAATGGCTTTACATCTATTGGAGTTCGATTATTCCAGAAATCAGCTGTCCACATATAATAAATTCTGAGTTTTTGGAACGTTTTAGAACAAATCTGTAATTCTGATAGTTTAAAATTGATAATAATTCTTGAAGTGGTTCAACCTCCGTTTGGCTTATTTGGTCGACTTATATTGGACATCCAAAGAATTATTATCACCATTTTAGATTATTATACGTAATTTAATACTGCATAACTACGGTCGGAACTAAAGGTGTGCAATATGGTGAGTTAACGAACCCACCAGCCAAATTCATCAAATTAAACTATTACGATTATGTACAGTACAGGTAAAAGTGCCTTTGACTCGGTACTAAAAAGTATGAAACCAGCTTCAAATAATACCATTGTTGACGGGGCGAAGAAAAACTACTTCGAGCAATTCCCTGAAGAGCAAGCAATTCAACAAGTTTTGCCAGATTCCTTTATTATCAATCGCCCAATGAGCGGGGTTGGAGGAGATGGATATTGGTTCCATGAGGCAGACGGCTGTATTTATCTCGTCGCGTTTGATTGTATGGGACATGGGCATCTGGCAAGTATGATGACCAGGATATACACCAACGCACTTAAAAAAGTTGTTGTAGGTAACGAATTAAATTTCCCTAACTACATATTGCATTTGATGCACCAGGAAATAAAAGCGAAGTTTCAAAATAATGATAAAAAGCTTTTAGGCACTGGAGCAGATTTTGGCATAATAAAAATCAATACTCATATTGGTGAACTAGAATTCGCAGGAGCCAAAATGAATTTGGTTGAAGTTGCTGATGGAGAATTGAACATTATAAAGTCAGACAGACTCCAGATAGGAGAGATGTTTGACTATGAGCATAATTACAAAACTGAAATTATCGACCTCAAAAAAAGAGATACATCTTCATTCTATCTGTTTAGCGATGGAGTAACCGACCTTGTAGGTGGCCCTAACAATAAAAAATTAAGTCTCCGTGAGCTAAAGAGATTGGTAGTTGAAAACCAGCACCTCTCAATGCAGGAGCAAAGAGCATTCTTTGAGAACTTTATGGATGTCTGGTCCGGTTCTCAGAAACCTCTTGATGATGCTCTTTTGATTGGCTTCAAATGGAATTCATAAAAGCTTAATTAGACCCTTCTTAAAATTTCACTGCTTCACCCATTATTTTGGGGTGTTTGTCGAAATATATTCACCATGTGTTTCGATGTTTCTATATTACTCTAAATGAGAAAAAATGAGCTATATGGACTTGCATTGTATCAATACATCAGGTATATTACCATAACTAGCTATGATGAAGGAATATATGTCTTCTTAAACCCAAAGTTGTAAATGCCAGCTTCACGATCAAAGTCTACAGCAAAAAAGCAGGAGGAAACCACTGCTAAAAAATCGGATCTCCCGGAAGTAATTGAAATGCGTGATGCGAAAATCTCGCTTCATCCAAGTAAACGTAAAACGATAAGAAAAATCAAACTTATCCTTTCTGGTACATTGAATATTACAAATGTAGACCAGGCAAGATCCTCGTTGCTTCCAGTATTTGAAAATTTTGATTATTTAGACTTTCAGTTAAAAGAAGTTTCTTCTTTGGATCTTAGTTTCATCCAGTTATTATATCACTTTAAATATTCATTTGCCCAGAAAGGCAAGAATGTTACCATAGACAGTGAATTAACCGGAGAATCAAGAAAAATTATAGTTCACGCGGGGTTTGAAGAATTAATGTTCATTCCAAAACTTGTTTAACATGGAAAAAAACATCCTGGTAGTAGATGACTCTGAAAGTATCAGAGAACTGGTGGGAGATATCCTGACTAAAGCGGGATTTAATGTATTCAAAGGATACGATGGTAGAAATGGCCTTGAAGTATTGACCTCAACAGAGGAAAATATGTCAATGATCATAACCGATCTTTTTATGCCTGGCATGGACGGAATTGACCTTATAAAAGAAATTAGGAAACTTGAAAGGTATCAGTATATCCCAATCTTAATGTTGACTACCGAGTCTCACATGGCTAAAAAAATGGAAGCCAAGAAGGCTGGAGTTACTGGTTGGATGGTAAAACCTTTTGAGGAAGAAAAATTGTTGAAAACTGTACATAAAATCATCAGATAGTGTCGAATTTAAGAGATGTATACCTGGAAGAAGCAGAAGAGCTTTTCAAGAGAATTGAAGAGGCACTGTTGCTATTGGAAAATTCACCGGAAGATTCATCCTCTCTAATTGCGGATGTTTTTAGATCAATGCATACACTAAAAGGTAACAGTGGCATGTTTGGTCTTACCAAAGTGGCTGACTTTCTGCATAACCTGGAAACTTTATATGAAAAAGTTCGGTCAGACCACTCTTTACTTTCTGAAGATATTATTGAATGTACATTTAAGTCATTGGATCACGTAAAGAAAATTATTTACGACCCAGAGATTGAAGAGCAAGAGAATATTGATGAAAATCAGGCGCTTACGGATGAGATTCTGAAGATTTTAAAGAGAACAGAAGAGGTTTCGATTGATCTACATTCGATAGAAGCGCTTTCTGGAATGGTGTCATACCTGGTCTTTTTCCAACCGAAGCACGATGTATTTGAGGATGGAACAAACCCAATTCTTTTATTAGATGAATTAGCAGAACTTGGTAAGTCTAAGGTGTTTTCTCATATGGAATCTAAGGCTTTAACCGATTCATTTGATCCTAAAGTCTGCTACACCAGTTGGAATATAATCCTGGTTACTGAAAAGGGACTAGATGCGATAAGAGATGTCTTCATTTTTGTGGAAGACAGTGCAATGATAGAAATTAATGAGTTGTTTGATGGAGATATTCTCGCAGATCAGGAGTTCCATGAAAGATTGCCAGAGGTAGATTTGCCATCAGCTCCGTTAAGTTTTGATGATTTTAGATCACTAATAGAAATTGATCGACCTTCAGCTTCAGGAGATACCGAAATTGAAGTAATACCTGAAACTACTGAATCAACAACAGAAGAAAAGACTGAAAAGGCAGATAGTACTTCAGAACCTGCATCAAAGAAACCTCCAGTAGAATCTAAGAAATCAAGCACTTCTACCTCAAGCTCTGAGGAGCCAAGTGTTTATAAAAACAAAGTCAAAAAGCTGTTTGATAAGAATAAGACAGCATCTAGCATCCGTGTTTCTTCGGATAAGTTGAATGAACTAATGAATAATGTTAGTGAGTTGGTTACAACTCAGGCGGCACTTGCATTATTCACTAAAAATAATTTTGATCCTACACTAGACGCAATATCAGATAACGTAGAGAAACTGACCCGGCAATTACGGGATATCTCTTTTGGTATGACACTGGTTCAGGTGGATAACTTATTCAGCAGATTTCAGCGTGTCATAAGAGATCTAAGTTCGCAACTAGGGAAATCTGTAAGGTTTGTTACAGAAGGTGGTGACACGGAATTAGACAAGACTATCATTGAAAACCTTGCTGATCCATTAATGCACATTATCAGAAACAGCTTGGATCATGGAATCGAGACCGCCGAAGAAAGAGTTAAAAATGGTAAACCTGAGACCGGAACCATCAAGCTTATGTCATATTACTCAGGTGCAAAAGTATACATCAGGGTAGAGGATGATGGAGGGGGAATGGACCCTGAAAAAATTAGAAAGAAAGCAATAGAGAAAAAGCTTATCTCCAAAGACGATAACCTATCAGAGAAAGAGACCTTCGATCTCATTTTTGCTCCGGGTTTTAGTACCGCAGCAAACGTTACAGATGTATCGGGAAGAGGTGTGGGTATGGATGTTGTAAGGAAAAATATTCTGGATTTACGTGGAGATATTCAAGTGGAGTCAGAATTAGGTGTTGGGACCAGCATAACACTTGGCTTACCACTTACACTTTCTGTGATTGACGGACTACTAATCAAAGTAAAAGGAACGCACTTTATCATTCCTCTGGCCGAAATATCTAAGTGTTTTGAACTGGATAGAAAAGAAATTAGCAATGAATTTAATTCAGTTATTGTACTGGATGATGAACAGCTCCCATATTTAGATTTAAGAAAGGAATTTAACCTTGGAATGGAAGATAATCCAGAGGTCACAAGCGTGATTGTTGTTCATAAACTGGGTACCAAGATTGGAGTTTGTGTAGATAGTATCGAAGGGGAGTATCAGGCAGTACTTAAACCTGTCGGGAAGTATTATAGAGATCAAGAATTTATATCAGGAGCCACCATTTTGGGCGATGGCTCATTGGCATTAGTATTAGATGCCTATAAGATTGTAGAACGAAAAATGTCAAAACAAAAAGTAACAGCATAATGAGCGTTATTTCCGAAAAAGAAGCAGAATTAGATCAGGTCATGCATTCATTTCTATCCTTTACTTTGGATGGAGAATTTTTTGCTGTAGATGTGAAAAAAGTAATTGAAATTCTGGAGGTACCTGCTATTACAAAAATACCTCTTGCACCAAAGTATTTATCTGGCATTATTAATCTACGAGGGAAAGTATTGCCATTGGTAGATACCAAGGTGAAGTTCGGTTTAGAGCCGGTTGAATTTACTGTGGATACCTGTGTGATTGTGATGGAAATTAAAATCGAAGATGAGACCATCCAAATTGGTACTTTGGTAGATTCAGTCCTTGAGGTAATGGAGGTTGCAGATAATGCGATTCAACCATCCCCATCTGTTGATGCTAAGTACAAGCTGGAATTCATTCGAGGTATGTACAGAAAGGATGATGACTTCATTTTGTTACTAAATCTTGATGAGGTGTTCTCCATTGAGGAGATGAACTTCCTGCAAGATCAAAATATAGAACAAACGGACGCACAGGACATAAAAGAACAAGTAAAATGAAATTTACAATAAAGCGGCGACTACAGTTTTATGCAGTAGCTGTATTTGTACTATTAGTATTCATTGGAGGCACAGTGTACTTAGTTGCAAAACAGGCTACTCGGACTGGAGACACTAGATTTGTTTTTGTTGATATCAAAAACAACATGGAATCACTTCGGCTATCTCAATCATATTTTTTTGAAGTTGATTCCAAGACGAAAGCCTTTTTAAATTCCGGAACCAGTGGTAATATCACCAGGTTCGATGAGCTCATGAAGGAAACGATGAGTAATATATCAAACCTAAAAGGTGATGAAGCAACCAATGAGACCTACGGAGATGAATTAGATCGAATTAGTTTATTGTTAGAAGATCATAGTAACACATTCAAAAAACTGGTTGGGAATGCCAGAAGTATTGGCCAGGAGGATGTAGGTATGATTGGAGACATGAGAAAGGATGCTCATGAATTGGAAGAACTGGTTGGTGGTGGAAACCTTATGATAGACCTATTGAATCTAAGAAGGCATGAAAAAGATTATTTGCTAAGATCTCAAACTGGTTATCTAAGAAAGTTTCAGGATGTAGCTGCCAGAATGAAAAGAAGAACTTCTAATCAGACAATTAAGGATTTACTGACTAGTTACGAAACGAAATTTTCAAATGTTGTCTCATTAGATCAAAAGATGAGAAACGCCAGAGCCAATCTTTCAGCAAACAATATTGTTGAAATAGAGAATATAATAGACCCTATTATTGATCAATTGGAAATTGATGGAGATGCAGCAGTACAGAGTGGACAGATTAAAATCTTGATTGCAATAATCATTGCCGTTGTGGTTTCATTCTTTAGTTCTTATTTCCTAATTAAAAATATCACAGGGTCCATGAGTTCCATCTCAAAGGTGGTTACTAAAGTATCATCTGGTAACTTGAATGTAACCATTGATGCTGATAGAGACGATGAAACCGGGCAGTTGTTGAGACATATTAAGGAGATGGTCGATAAACTAAGAGACATTGTATCAACTGTGGTTGATAGTAGTAATAATATTGCAAATGCCAGTATGGAATTGAGCAAATCCTCACAGCTTATGTCAGACGGTGCTTCTGAGCAGGCTAGTTCTGCTGAGGAAGTTTCTTCTTCAATGGAAGAGATGGCTGCCAACATTGATCAAAATACAGCTAACTCAAAGCAGACAGAGCAAATCGCAATTGGTGGTGCCAACAACATTATTGAGAGTAATCACTTAGTATCCAAGACTCTTGATTCAATGAAGTCCATTACTCAGAGGATCAGTATTATTGGTGAAATTTCAAGACAAACCAACTTACTAGCATTAAACGCGGCTGTTGAGGCTGCCCGTGCTGGTGAATATGGAAAAGGATTCGCAGTAGTAGCTGCAGAGATTAGAAGATTAGCTGAAAGAAGTCAAACAGCAGCGTCAGAAATTGATGAAGAATCGTTACTTGGTGTGGAAACAGCACAGGCATCAGGAGATATGCTTTCTTCTATAGTTCCAGAAATACAAAAGACAGCTGATCTGGTAAAGGATATTACATCTGCTAGTATTGAACAAAATAACGGAGCGGATCAAATTAATAGTGCAGTACAGAATCTTAATCAAATTGTACAGCAGAATGCTGCAGTTGCTGAGGAAATGGCCGCAAACTCGCAAGAACTTTACAGTCAGGCTGAGCTACTGTTGCAAGCAATATCGTTTTTCCAGATTGATGAAAATCAAAATTCAAATGGCTCAGCAAGAAAGGCTGCAGCAGCCTCATTTGAATCGTACGCTGAACCAGCACAAGTGGAGGAACAGAGTCCAATTATGGATGAAGCAGTTTCTGAAGAATCAAATGCAAGTAGTTCAGATCAGGGAGGAATTGATATTGATTTGAGCGGAGAAAACGATGTTTTGGATTCTGATTTTGAAAAATATTAAGAACACCAGTTATTGAATGAGCTACGACATCTCTAAGGCATGGTATGAAAAACGTAGGTTGAGTGATGCGGACTTTCGCAAATTGAGTCTCTTCATAACTAGCAACTATGGGATCAAACTTCCACCAGTTAAAAAGGTGATGGTGGAGGGAAGATTACAGAAAAGGTTGAAGGTTACAGGGATCGAGACTTTTGATGATTATTTGGAGTTTGTTTTCAGCACTGAAGGAAAGTCTGAATTGCTGGAAATGATTGATGCTATTTCCACCAATAAAACCGACTTTTTCCGAGAATCATCACACTTCGACTTTATGATGAATCACTTATTGCCAGAGTTCTCAAAGACTGGTAACAGAATGAATATTTGGAGTGCAGCTTCATCTAGTGGTGAAGAAATATATTCTCTGGCCATTGTGATGGAAGAATTCAATTCCTCCCAGAGAAACAAGATCAATTACAATATTCTTGGAACAGATATATCAATCGATATACTGAAGAAAGCTGTTAATGCAGTTTACGCTCATGAAAGGATTAAGGATCTGCCAATTCCTCTTAGAAATAAGTATTTCCTTAGAAGTAAGGATAGAAATGTTAACCAGGTCAGAGTTATTCCTGAACTACGATCAAAAGTGCATTTCAAAAGGGTTAATCTAATGGATGCCGATTACGATGTGGAATCAGATTATGACATCATATTCTGTCGCAACGTATTGATCTATTTTGATAAGGAAACTCAGGAAAGCGTAATCAATAAGTTGTGTCGTAAATTGAAAGTAGGAGGATACTTTTTCTTAGGGCATTCAGAATCGATAATAGGTAAAAATGTTCCTCTGAAACAATTGGAACCAACAATATATAAAAGAGTTTGACATGAGAGTTGATTTCGAACACGATAATATGTCTGAAGAAGAAATGATTCGGGAGATTAAGCTTCTGAATGATAAGCTTTTGCATGCAGAGCAGGTGAAAACTGACTTCCTCTCAAACATAAAAAATGAGATTAATAACCCAATGACTTCTATTTTGGGTTTGCTTAAAATGATTATCACCAGTCCAAACGATCCAGAGGGTAATCAAAAGAAAGCCAGATTAATCTACAATGAGGTTCATAATTTAAATTTTCAGATAAGAAATGTATTTATCGCAGCGGAGATTGAAGCAGGTAACGCGAACCTGGAAGTGACCCAGGTAAATATGCACAAGCTGGTTAGTGATATCATACATTCTTTCGAAAATCAATTTGAGAAGAAGAATATTTCTATTGACTGGAAACAGGGAGCGCATAAGATTTTTGCCTCAGATAAAGAGATGGTACATCTGATTATTGCAAACCTATTGTCAAATGCAATAAAGTTCAGTCACCATGATGCTAGTATTCTTTTGGAATTGGGAGTGGATGACAATGGAAACCTTACCATATTATGTCAGGACTTTGGAGTTGGAATCGATGAAGGAAGGCTTCAGGAGATATTTGATAGATTTAAACAATTAGATAGTGGAACGAAAAAAGAATTTGCAGGACATGGTCTTGGTTTATCAATAGTCCATTCTTTGGTGGACTTATTGGATGGTGAGCTATTTATTGATAGTAAGGTAGATGTAGGAACAAGTTTCAAGGTAGTAATTCCACCTGCTACTTTATATGAAAGTGATATGGAGTTTTATGGTGATGATGATGCCATATTCTTTGATTCTGATGATAGTAATGAAGAAGTATTTTGATAAATAAGGATGTTGGCATAGCGAAACATTACCTGTATCCTTCTAATCTATTTGTGAGCAAGGAACCACACCTTGTAACAACAGTTTTAGGATCTTGCATATCAGTATGTTTGTACGATACTGAGAAAAAGATTGGTGGGATTAATCACTTCATGCTTCCATTCTGGAATGGCGAAGGGTTAGCGTCAGCAAAGTATGGGAATATTGCAATGGAGAAGTTAGTCAAAGAGATGGAACAGATTGGAGCAAGAAAACACAGTATGATTGCAAAAATCTTTGGAGGAGCAAATCAGGCAAACTTTACAATGAAGATTGGGGAAAGAAATATTGAAATAGCAAAAAAATACCTGGACCAATATGGAATATCGATTGTGGCACAAAGTGTTGATGGTACATTGGGAAGAAAGATATTATTTGATACCGGAACAGGAGTAGTAAAAATGAAATTGATTAAACCAACTCAGTTAAATCATAAGTTAAGATAATTAGTGGCTAAGGTTTCTAAAATATTGATCGTAGATGATTCCTTGTTAGTGAGACAATCGCTAAATGAGATATTCTCAGCTGATCCGGAATTGGAAGTAGTGGGAATGGCATCAGATCCATATGAAGCCGCACAGGAGCTTAAGAGGTTGGTGCCAGACGTTATCACGCTTGACATTGAAATGCCGAAAATGAATGGCATTACATTCCTGAAAAAGCTTATGAATCAACACCCCATTCCGGTTGTGATTATTTCAACATTGACTCAGGAAGGTTCAAAAGGTGCTGTAAAAGCCTTGGAGTATGGTGCGGTCGATGTTGTTGGTAAACCAAAAGTTAACACTCGAGATCTTTTGCATCAGGATGCAATGGAATTGTGCCGCAAAATTAAAGCTGCTGCAAGGTCCAATGTGAATGCTATCATGGCACAAAGGAAGTTTATGAGCACTTTCAATGTGCCAAAACCTGAAGTCCAAAGGCAGACTTATGATTATACTCATACTGTCATTGCTATGGGAGCGTCAACCGGAGGTACTGAAGCCTTAAGAACTATTCTTAAACAAATGCCGCAGGATTGTCCAGGGATTGTAATTGTTCAGCACATGCCGGAAGTATTTACAAAGCAATTTGCAGATAGGCTCAATATGGAGTGTCAGATCAGTGTTAAAGAAGCAACAAATGGAGATGCTGTGGTCAAAGGCCAGGCATTGATTGCCCCAGGAAACATGCATATGTTGCTGAAAAAGCAAGCCACCAATTATTATGTTGAAGTTAAGGCAGGTCCATTGGTGAACAGGCACATGCCTTCTGTTGATGTTTTGTTTAAATCTACAGCCAGATATGCCAGAGGACACGCAGTTGGTGTGATTTTGACGGGAATGGGAAAGGATGGGGCCCAGGGTATGTTTGAGATGAAAAATGAAGGCGCTTATACGATAGCTCAGGATGAATCCACAAGTGTTGTATTTGGAATGCCAAAAGAAGCGATAAAACTTGGTACTGTAGATGAGGTTCTGCCTCTGCACAGAATAGCTGAAGCGATGTTAAAGCAAGTGAAATTAAATTAGTAAAAAAGAGAATAATTAAAGAAATTAAAGGTGTAACCCAATTTGACTATGTTAGCAAAACTAAACGAAGATGAATTTAAGGCTGCTACAGACCTGATCAATGGAGGTTTATCCATGGCCAAACAATCTATGGAACAAATTCTCCAGAGTCCAATTCAATTGAGCAAAATTGACCTTAATGAAGATGATCATGAGGTTCCAAGGTTTCTTCAGAAATCCGGACAGGAAGTGCACTTGTTGAGAACGGAGCTAATGGGCGAACTTAAAGGTTCGTGTCATCTTATTTTTTCAGAAGAAGAGGTCACAAAAATTACTGAAGCGTGCCTTCCTGAAAGTTTGATTAAAGAAGACAATGAAATCAGTCGAGCAATGAAGATGGAGTTCCTTAAGGAAGTCGATAATATGGTTGCAGCAGCGGTTGTTACTGAGTTTGCTAACATCCTTGGTTTGGAAATTTTTGGACATATTCCACATCTGCATATAATGGCATCAACTGAAGTTGAAGAATATTTGCAATCACAAGCATCAGAAATGGATTCGATCATACACTTCAAGGCTCAGTTCCACGGAACAGAGTTAGAAATTAATCCTGATTTTGTATGGATTTTTAACGAAAAGTTTCTGGACAGAATAAAAGAATTAGTATAATTAAACCTTGATAATAACCAGCATAGGGATAGAGGGAAAAAATTACATTTATTTCGAGAAAATCACTTAATTATGAGTAAAACGATATTAATAGTTGACGACTCTGTTTACATGAGAACACTGATCAAAGATGCTTTGGTTGGTGAAGGATATGAAATTGTAGGAGAAGCAGGTGACGGGGAGTCAGCAATAGAACTAGCATTAGAGCTACAACCAGATCTGGTAACACTTGATAATGTGCTTCCAGACATGATGGGCCTTGAAATTCTTAAAGTTTTCAATGAAGAAGGTCTAGATTCTAAAGTAGTTATGATTAGTGCTGTTGGCCAGCAAACTATGGTTAACAAAGGAATGGAATTAGGTGCTTCTGACTATATAGTCAAGCCTTTCACCTCTGAAGGGCTGGTAGAAGTAATAAAGAAAATCATATGAAAGCGTTACACAATCTTTCAATAAGAAATAAGTTTGCCGTTATAATCATACCCCTGATTGTCATAATTATTGGGTTTGACTATTTTCAGGTACAACACAAATTTACCCATTACAAAGAGTCTGTTCGACTCAACAAAGCCATCATACTTGGCATTGAAATCAATCATGTAGTTCACGAACTTCAAAAAGAAAGAAGTATTACAGCTGGTTATCTGGCAAATTCAGGAAATAAGTTTTCTGAAGAAATTCTTGCACAAAGACATACCACCGATAGTACACTGAATGAGTTCTACAAAGAAATCGTTAATCCGGATCTTGCCGGATTCATGAAGGATCACGATAAGGATGTGGAACACTTAAAGGATTTTTTTGATAGACTTTTGGAAGTTCGTCGAGAAGTAAACGAACTAACGATTGATCCAAGTGAAGCAATTGAGCAGTTTTCTGAAATCAATGAAGTTGCGCTGAATACAGTTAACCTTTTGATAAACGAAACACCTGATAAAGAAGCTGCTCAGCAAGTTCACGCTACAATCTACTTTTTGAAGGCAAAGGAAAGAGCAAGTATTGAACGGTCTCTTGGTATCCTGGCATATAGTGAAAATGTCATGGATAGCACCACAAAAGTGAGATTCTCGAAATTAGTTGCCGCTCAGGACTCATATTTGGACGCCTTTTTGGTGATCGCTGATCAGGACTCAAAAGATTTTTACAGGTCAACTGTAAAGGAGGGTGAAGGAGATTTGGCTGAAGTTGCAAGGCTTAGAAATTTGATCTTTGGACAGGAAGATTTAACTGAGAATGCAGAGTACTGGTACGAGATCAAAACAAAAAAGATCAACGCTTATAAAGAGGTTGAGGATTACATCTCTAACAAGATTCACGAGTACACTGAAAATGCTGCAGCTGCATCGAGCAGAGACTTATATACTTTCGTTGCACTAGACATCTTTATTGGAATTCTGGCTCTTGTGATAATGACCATCATTGTTCGCAACCTGATTGGAAATGTTAAGACACTGGAATCTCATACCAAAAAATTTATGGTAGGAGATGTTTCCGATAGAGTTGATATCAAAACTAAAGATGAAATAGGACAGTACGCCTTAACCTTCAATGAGATGGCTGACGAGATTAACAAATCTCATGATGCATTGAAGAAACAAAAGGAACACGCTGAATACCTGTATGAGAATGTGATCAAGCAATCCGAGGTGGTATTCGAAAATGTTGAGCAAGGTATATTCTTATTGGATAAGGAATTTAAAATCAGTAACCTTTATTCAAAAGCAATGGAAACTATCTTCGACAACAAGAGGATAGCTACTGAGATGTTCTCAAATTTTATGAGACCATACATCATTCCAAGAGACCTTGAGGCACTTGAAATGTTTATGCGTCACTTGTTCAATCCAGATATGGATGAGGATGTCGTAAATCAGCTAAATCCAATTGAGCAGGTAAAAATATATACGGAGACTAGCGAAGGTATTAATACTAAATATATCAGAGTTGCATTTTCAAGAATTGAAAGGGAAAATGAGATTCAGAATATAATGGTTACTATCTCTGATGAAACTCAGGCTGTATTATTGAAACAGCATATGGAGGAAGCAGAGACTATCAAGCAGCAGGAAACTGAGCTTATGTTAAGTATCCTGAAGATTGACCCTTCTGTTTTGAGAGGGTTCCTTTATAATTCAAGGAAATCACTGAGAAGTATCTCTGAAAGCTATGAAAAGCAGGACGGAACCAATTTTGAAACTTTATTGGAGTTTACATTCCAGACTGTTCATAATATTAAAGGTAACTCCGTGCTTATTGGAGTTACATTGATCACGGAAAAACTGCACACCATTGAGGAGTCAATATCCAAGTTGAGGGGTAGAGATATGTCAGGTAATGACTTCCTAACTATCCTATACGAGATTGATTCAGTAGACAAGATCATAGCTGATATGCAGGATCTATTGTTGAAAGTTGCAGATGTCTACAGAAAGTTCCCATCTCAGGGACATGTGGTATCCAATATTCTTGTAATTGATACCCTTGAAAGAGGTCTGAACAGAATGAGTAAAGAGGTTGGTAAAGATGTCAATTTCTCTTTCTCAAACGATAAGAATGTAGTAATTCCGGATCACTACACAACACCTTTCAAGGATATTATGATTCAATTGATGAGAAATACACTTTCTCATGGAATTGAAGCTCCTAATTCAAGAGTGAAGGTGGGCAAATTAATTAGAGGAAATATCAGCGTTACTTTAGATCACAATTCGTTCGATGAAATGGTAGTTACTTACCGCGATGATGGGCAAGGATTGGATTTGAAGGAAATAAAGGAAAAAGCATTGCTAAAAGGACTTGTGTCAGAGATGCAGGCAGATAGTTTAAAAGATGATGAAATCAGAGACTTAATATTTCATCCTGGGTTCTCTACTTCGGAAAAAGCAGATAACTATTCAGGAAGAGGTGAGGGAATGGCTCTGGTGAAATCAATAATTGACAGCAAAGAAGGTTCGTTTTCGATCAGCTCGGAGGAGGGTCAGTTCTTTGAAATGATAATTAAGCTTCCTTTAGCAAACCGAGAAAAAACTGAACTAGCATGACAACAGTATTAATTGTTGATGATTCTTCCATTATGAGGAGGACAATTGAGAAGAATCTAACGGGATATGATTTAGAAGTAATTGGAACTGTTTCAAATGGTGTTGAGGCACTTGAAGTTGTTCAGGAAAAGAAGCCGGATGTAATTACTCTGGATATAACAATGCCTGAAATGGACGGTATTACATGCCTTGAAGGAATAATGGAAATTCATCCTGAGGCTAAGGTGATGATAATCACAGCACTATCCGATAAGTTGACAGGATTATTGGCTCTCGACAAAGGAGCAAGGGGCTTTTTGTACAAACCTGTGAGTGCAGAATCTTTGCAGAAAGCGTTTGATAAACTTCTTAGTAGAAATGTATAAGATGGAAAGAAGACGCGAAGAATTTGAGGCTACCTGTAAACTGTTTATTGATTCAGTAAGTAATTATTTTAAAGTACTTACTGAAGTTGATTCTGAGATGAGTATTCCATACTTAAAGGAAACTGAGGACCTAAAACTAAAGGACTTCACTGGAATGATCAGGGTGTCAGGTAATAGAAAGGGGTTTGTATATTTTTCTGCAGAGAAGAATATGCTTGTTGACCTGATTAGCATGTTTATTGGTATTGATGAACCTTCCAATGAAGATATCCTGGATATGGCCGGGGAAATTTCAAATGTTGTTGCTGGTAATGTACGAGCAAACCTGGGAACAAACTTTATGATATCAGTTCCTATTGTTTTTGAAGGCAATCCTGATGAATTACAATTCCCTTCTAACCGATCGGTTTACGTAATTCCTATAAAATGGAAAAACTATGAGGCCTATGTTGTCGTAGGATTTGAATAGCTTTGAGCTAAATCGGCTATTTAAATCATTTAATGAATAAAAGACCTTACGACAATTCTACATATGAGAAACGTGTAGAGGATGCTACCAAAAAGAATTATTTTGAGTTATTCCCCGACGAGGAAACACTAGCGTCAAGTATTCCCAATGCCTTTATCATTAATCGTCCTATGAGTGGAGTGGGAGGTGACGGATATTGGCTTCATGAAGTTGATGACAGTATTTTTTTAGCTGTATTCGATTGTATGGGGCACGGTCATCTGGCAAGCATGATGACAAGGATTTATACTAATGCCTTAAAAAAAGCCATACTAAACGACGAAGAGACTTTCCCTAACAGAATTCTGTATTTGATGCATGAAGAAATAAAGGAGAAGTTTGGAAGCAAAGAAAAGAAGTTGCTTGGTACTGGTGCTGACATGGGGATAGTTAAGTATAACCCACATATTGGTGAATTAGATTTTGCAGGTGCAAAGATGAACCTCTATGAAGTCTCTGAAGGTGAGTTGAATACGATTAAAGCAGACCGTCTGCAGATAGGAGAGCTGTTTGAGTATGACCATCAGTACAAGACTGTTATCATTGATTTGAAAAAGAAGAAAGCTACCAACTTCTATTTATTCAGTGATGGAGTTACAGATTTAGTAGGTGGTCCCAACAATAAGAAATTAGGCATGAAGAACTTGAAAGCCCTTCTTGAAGAAATTTACTCATTACCTATCACCAAACAGAAAGATGTAATTAATGATTACCTGGATAAATGGTCAGGTTCTCATAAGCCGTTGGATGATGCGTTGATTATTGGTTTTAGTTTGCCTCAAGAATAAGAAAAAGCACCCCAAAATGAGGTGCTCTCTTCAGCTGCAAAAAATAAACTTAGTAATTGACAATATAGAGTAAAACGCTATTGTGTTATTTCACCCCACCACCATACTTTAATATTTTATTGCAGACAATTTATCGTAACTCAAAACAGTGACTTTACCACCTTCAATTTTGATTATTCCGTCTTTCTTAAATTCAGACAATACACGAATTACTGACTCAGTAGCTGTTCCTACAATGCTTGATAGATTATCTCTGGAGATGCTGAATTCTTTGTTCTCCTCATCAATTAACTTTTTCAATGCATCAGCCGTTCTTTTTCTTACCGTGTTATAGGCCAGTCTCATGAGTTCTCCTTCTTTGTCGGCGAGATCTTTACTGATCATTTTAATAAACCGACTTGAGATTTCATTACTACTAAAAATGAGTTCCTGAAAATCAGCCCGTGGAACTAATAGAACTTCTGTAGTCTCTAATGCTTCAGTAAATTCAGTGTAATTGATATCCTGTATTAAAGCAAGTTGGCCGAAGAAGTCACCTTCCTTCAAGACATCCACAATGAATTCCTTTCCATCACTATTTATTTTATAAAGCTTAACCCTTCCTGTTTTGATGTAGTACAAATAGTGACTGAAATCACCTTCTTTATATATTGATTCCTTTTTATCGAAGCTTCTGGTTTTCCTGTCCTTAATGAGGTCTTCAAAATTCTTGTAGCTCGAACTTACCTGGTTTAGGAATGGTTCCAGGCCTTGCTGTGAGTTTTCTTTAAGCAATTCATGTTTCTTCAACCGTTGTTCGATTGCGCTCAGTAAATCCATCTCATCGAATGGTTTAGTGAGGTAATCATCCGCTCCAAGGCTCATTCCTTTTCTGAAGTCAGATTTTTCAGCTTTAGCGGTTAGGAATATGAAAGGTATACCAGAAGTCTCAACATTCTTAGAAAGAAGGTACAAGACTTCATAGCCGTCCATTCCAGGCATCATGATGTCGCAGATGATTATATCTGGAATCTCGTTTAGCGCGGTTTTGACGCCTGCTTTTCCATCAGGTTCATTGAACACTTCGTAATTACTCAATTCGAGTAATTCCACGATGTTATCACGCATCTCGTGGTTATCTTCTATTACTAGTACTTTCTTCTTACTCATGTGGAATATTTACTGTTATGGTTGTTCCTTCGTTTTGTTCACTTTTTAAATCTAAAGAACCATCTAGCAAGTCTACATACTTTTTAACAATATGTAGACCCAGACCTGTTCCTTGTATGTTGACTGCATTTCCAGCCCTAAAAAACCGCTGGAAGAGGTTCTTTTGTTCTTCCTTTGGAATTCCAATACCCTGGTCAATTACCTTTACAAAAATCCATTGATCTTCTAATTTAAAATCAAGTGTGATCTCCTTTCCTTCATCACTGTATTTAATAGCATTTGAGACCAGATTAATCACAATATTTTTAAGAAGCTTAGGATCGCTCTTAATGATGTCGCCATTAAAATCTCTTTTGATCAGCAATTTCTGATCCTGTTTTAAGAGAGCAGACATTTGTTCCTCAATCTCATTTACGAGATCAGCAAAAGACAACTCAATAATTTCAGAAGAGATTGCTCCTGATTCTAGCCTCTCTAGTGATAAGAAATCATTCAGAATATCCGTTAGGTTTTTTACTGCCGTTGTGATTCTTTGTATGTGCTTATCTCTTTTTGGCTGGTCTTCGGTTGTTGTGTATTTGCTAATTAGATTGATTGATGAAAGCACTGTACTCAATGGAGTTCTGAATTCATGAGATGCCAAACTGACGAATCTGGATTTCATCACATTTAATTCTTTCTCCCTCTCAAGGTTCGCTCTTATTTCAATTTCTGCTTTTTTAAGCTCTGTTATATCTTCTTCCACTACTAAAATCTTGTCTACTTTATCTTTGGTGTCTTCAATGGGCACAAAATGCATTACATAATTATTCCCTTCATTTTGATATTCCCACGAACTGGTAATACCCATACTTGCGTTTGACAATTGCTTTTCAACCACATCCCTGATGTCTAATGGAAACTTTAATAAAAAGTGATCTCCTATTTCAGGTTTAGTTTGGATATTAAGTTCTTTTCCATCACAAAACAGATAACAAAAATTGCTATCCAAAATACTGATGAGTCCTTTTGGGAAATTCTTAGCTATCAATTCGTACATAAACTGACTTTGCCTTAACCTTTCCTCTATTGCAATTCTCTCCTTATTCTCTCTTAGCAGACCCAGGTTGAGGTGCTCCAATTCCTGAGTTCTTTCTCTTACTTTTTGCTCCAGTTGATTTGTGTAATCAGCCAGTCTTTCCTCAATTTTCTTCCTTTCAGTAATATCAGTTACAAAAGCTGCTACATATTTAGCTTCACCTTGCTTGAAGAAGCTTAGACCAATTTCTAATGGAAACACCCCACCATCTTTTCTTAAACCCTGCAAGTCTCTTCCAATTCCCATTGGTCTTGGCGAAGGATGATTTATGTAGGAGTCTCTTAGCTTTGAATGATCTTTTTTGAAGTTGATAGGAATCAAGTCCTCAATTGTCAGACCAATCATTTCGCCTTTGCCATATCCAAACATCTCTTCAGATTTTGGGTTGGCCATTGTAATCATTCCTTTATCATTGGAAATCACAATACCTTCCGCAGCAGAGCTAAATACAGAGTTTAATAGGTCAATTCCTGTGTCCATTTTGGCTAATTTATTAAATCACTTAAGGGTTCACTGATAAATATATCACCAGTAAATCTGATAAAAGTCATGAATATAAAATAATGATCCTTCTATTTTTGGTCTTAAAGTAATTATTAATGGAAAACTTTCAGGAAGTTTTAGTGCCGACTGACTTTTCATCAGCAAGTTGGCAGGCAGTATTAGCGGGGATAAAACTGGCCAAAACAAGTAAAGCAAGCATGTCTATTTTGCATGTGACTTCTATAGATGACGACAGTTATAATGAGATGATTGAGGAGAAGCTAAGAAACCTGAGCTCAAATCTTTCTGAGATTTATAACCTGGAAATAGGAGGGATACTTAGAAAGGGTATTTTGGAAAAGGCGATTTCCGACTATATTCAAAATGATGGAGCTGATATCGTAGTTGTTGGTCTTGATGAACAAAAGGATACATCGGTAAGCAGAATTCCAGATATCATCAAATCGATGAATATTCCAGTGGTAGTTGTGCCTCCGGCAACTTTAAATAACGGAGCTCCTCAAATGCTTTGAAATAACTTAAACGATTCCAGAAAGTCAGGAATAATAACATTCGACCATTCTTCTGCAACCAAATGATTTTGTAAGGCCTGAGCTGCCATTTCCTCTCCATGTACGATAAATGTTCTCTTCGGCTTCTCTTTGAAATTCCCAAGCCATTGATGCAAATCCTTCATATCAGCATGTGCTGACAATCCATCCAGTTCTCTGATCTTGGCTTTTACAGGTACATTGATACCAAAAATACTGACATCATTTTCACCTGATAAGATTTCTCTACCCTTGGTTCCTTCAGCCTGATAACCAACAAACAGGATTGTGTCTTTTTTATTAGGTAACCGATGATACATATGGTGAAGTATTCTGCCTCCAGTTACCATTCCACTGGCCGAGATAATGATCGTATTCTTTCTGATCAAATTCAGATTAATTGAGTCCTCTTGGGCATTGATATATCGAATGAAAGCAGCATCAAAAACGGAGTGATTCTTATCTTCAATTTCTAATTTATGATCGCTTTTAAAATTTTTATATAAAGCGGTGACATTAATAGCCATTGGACTATCGACAAACACTCTGATATTTTCTGGAATCTGCCCGTTTTTGTGGAGCCGATATAGGTAATAAAGAATCTGCTGAGTTCTCCCCACAGCGAACGAAGGGATGATCAAACAACCGTCAGCAACTGCCTCATTTATTATTTCACCAAAAGCACTTATCGGATCAATGTCAGGTGTATTCCTATCGCCGTATGTTGATTCTACCAAAAGTACATCAGTTGACTCTTTGGCAAATGGAGGTTCGTGTATATGTTGCTTATGCTTACCCAGGTCTCCCGAGAATAAGATTTCCTTTGACATATTATCGCCAATAAGAGTCATCTCGATCATTGCGGAACCCAGAATATGTCCGGCATTTCTAAATACCAGTTGAATTCTATCATTTACTAATACTGTCTGGTCATATTCACAAGTATGGACCAATTCCAGGCACTTCTCAGCGTCTTTTGTTGTAAATAGTGGTTCAGGATTCTTATGAGTTGAGTAACCCTTTTTATATGCCCATTTAGCTTCTTCCTCCTGGAGTTTCCCAGCATCTAGAAGCATTATTTTTAGCAAGGCAGCAGTAGCTTTTGTGCAATAGATCTTGCCCTTAAATCCTTTCTTTACTAGCCTTGGAAGATATCCTGAGTGATCTATATGTGCATGAGTAAGGAATACTTCTTTAATTTTATCCGGATGATCAACCACATCTTCCCAGTTTCTTCTCCTCATATTACTTGGGCCCTGAAATAGCCCACAATCCACCATATATGCTTCACCATCTATTCTTAATAAATACTTTGATCCAGTAACTGACTTGGCTGCTCCCAAGAATCTTATTTCGACATCCATAATTCAATATAAACAAGATAATTTGATAATATCCCTTTCATAAAAAAAGCGCAGACTAGGAATCTGCGCTTAATTACGACCATGAACTTACTAGGCTATGGTTAATCTCTGAAAATGAAAAATATTGGTACCATTGCATACACTCTCACTGGATTACCTCGCTGCTTACCTGGTTTCCAGTCTGGTGCGTTTGCAATTACCCGGATTGCTTCTTCATCACAGCCATGACCTATTCCTCTAATAACTTCAACGTTTGTTATAGAACCGTCCTTTTCAACAACAAACCGTACAAATACTTTTCCTCCAACACCCATTTTTCTTGCGGCTAGTGGGTAGTCAAGATTATCAGATACGTACTTATAAAACTCTTGCAATCCACCTACCGGTTCTGGTTGTGTTTCCACAATACTGAAGATTTCTTCAACCGTTTCTTCTTCCATTTCTACCTCTTCGTAAACGACTTCCTCAATCGCTAGATCCTCAGTCATTTCTACGTCAACCACTGTTTCCAATTCTTCTAGCTCCACATCATCTGGAACTTCCTTGAATACAGGTTGAATGATTTTGTTAGTTGGAGGTGGTGGGGGTGGTTGCTGGGTAAGTTCAATGTCTGCGATTTCATCAAAATCGGCTTTTACCGTTCCAAGATCCATTAACTCACCATTATCGTAGGTTTTCCATTCGAATGCTACAATTACCATCAAAAGACTTAATGTAAATCCAATGGCAAGAAAGAGTTTGCTACGTTGGTGGTTGTCGGCATCTCTCTTTTTTTTCATATCCATCAGCTCAGTCATCAATCGCGCCTGCTCTTCTCTTTTTTTAGCTTCTTTATTCACTTTTGGCTTTTTGAGAAGCAGCGTGGCAGGGTCTGGCTGATCTATTAGGGTTTGTGTATTCTGATCAAAAGTTAACATGGTCTTTGTTGTTTTGTTCGATCTCAATCTCATCAAGAAACCATGATTATTTCATGACTCTGATTACCTTTTATGGTGATCTTAGTCAGTAATAACTGAATCTTCACATGGAATAAACAAAATTGGAATCTCCATATTAATAGCAATTAAATTTGATAGGCGAGGGGTGAACTGATTTCCAGTAAGGGAATTCTTTCGTCTATATACTACTACCAGGTCTGCGTGATGTGCTTTTGCTTCAACATTAAGGTGTTCTATGATTTCATCCCGATGTGAGTTGATTGGCTCCTTGTCCGCAAAAACAATCGTCTTATCAATAAGCTTACGATAGTTCTCGGAATACACCGCACCTGATTGACCTACTGAAACCATATATACGTTACTATCAAACTTCCTTATTAATTCATTTATCATGGAAGTATCCTCTTCCTTTTCGGGCATCAGTTGATCTGTAGCGATCATAATGTTATTAAGACTTAATGAAGTATACGATTCAGGAACTACAATAATTGGACAAGTCAATTGATTCAAAATCTTTAACGTAACACTTCCAAATTCCAACTCAAATCCTTTATTCAGTCCGCTAATTCCAACAAGTACGAGATCAGCATTTTCTCCTTGGGCGGTTTCTACGATTTGGGATGAAATAATTCCTTTTTTATGTAAAAGACTGTGTTCTACCTTTTTATAGTTCAGGTATTCCGATGAGATTTTATTGAAATTGGACTTTACGTATTCCGAGTAGCTGTCAAATTTATCACTACTGATATATTGTTTTTGCCGATCATCCTCTACATGTAGAATGATTAATCTGGATTTAAACTGTGAAGCCAAACTAGCGGCATAATTAATCGCTTTTGCTCCATTTAAGGAGAAGTCGGTTGCGACAAGGATATTTTTGATCGTTTCCATCGGAATAGTATTTAAGTCTTCATATCAATAAATATAGAGTTGACCAAATGGAATTGGGCTGATAAAAATCATTTCGGTTGTTGACTTAAGGCCTTATCAATAAATGCGCCTCCCCATTAAATTGTAATAAAAAAGTTTCAATCATGAACAACATACTAGTACCCACGGATTTTTCGAAAGAAGCGCAATACGCGTTGGATTTTGCTATTCAATGGGCGAAGAAGGCTAATGCAAGTATTACATTATTACATGTTTTAGAGTTGCCATCTAGCTCATTCAGTATAATGGGAGAAGCTTATAGCTCAAATGATGATTTTGATAATGTCTTTACTACCAAGCTTATAGAGAAAACGAAAGCCACTCTTCAAGAATGGGAAGATCAAGCAACATCAGCTGGAGTTGAGACTTCATCCCATTTGAAATTAGGTAACATATTCAAGCATATCTATAATAAAATCACAGAAAACGGTTTTGATCTGATCATTATGGGATCCACTGGAGCAAGTGGACTACAGGAGATTCTAATTGGATCCAACACCGAGAAAGTCATCAGACATAGTGAAGTTCCAGTAATAACGATTAAGGAACCAACTGATTTGACCACTATCAAAAATATGGTATATGCTACCGATTTTGGTCATAATCAGAGTGTAAAGTTGGCGAAGTACATTCAGGAGCTTCTTGGAATAAATGTTCACTTGCTTAAGGTATACAACACCAATAGATGGTCTTATACTTCTGAATCTGCAAAAAGTGAACTACAAAGATTTGCTAAGGATGAAGAGTTTGAGAATTTCACTATTAATGTGATTGACTCACCGTTTGTTGAGGATGGAATTCTGGAGTTCTCCCAAAAGATAGATGCCGACTTAATATTCATGGGAACACATGGATATACCGGAGTTCCTCATTTACTATGGGGCAGTAGAGCTGAGTCAGTTGCAAATCACTCTAAGAAGCCAGTATTAACTGTAAAAGTTTAGTATCACATTAAATTTTTAAGAAGATGAAGAAGATCTTAGTCCCAGTTGATTTCTCAGAAGCATCTGAAAGGTCGTTGGAGTTTACAATAAATCTATTCAAGGAGGATCCTATAGATATTGTGTTGCTTCACGTAGTGACAATGCCTGCAACAGTTGGGGCTGAATACACTATGGTAAACGCACAATTGATTCAGGATCTACTTACAGAAATGATAGAAAATGCTGAAAGTAAATTATCCACTCTGGCAGAAAAGTATGCACAGGAAAACGTGAAATTTACAAAGCGTGTTGAGACCGGAAACTTAACTCAATGGTTTAAGTATGACGTGGAAAACCTCAATCCATTCATGATCATTATGGGTACTACTGGTGCTACAGGTCTGAAAGAGATTTTAATTGGTTCCAATACAGAAAGAGCAATTCGATTTGCTAAGTGCCCTGTTGTGGCTGTGCCTGCATCTGTTGAGATGAAGGATGTAAAGAACATTGTTGTTGCGTACGATGATGATGAGATTGGTGTAAGTCTGCTGGAAGAGGTAAAGAATTTGCAGACTTTGACAAACAGTACAATTCACTTTTTATGGGTTAATACTCCTCATGAATTGGAGAATGAAAATGTTGTTACACAAAATCTTCAGGAGCTTACCAAAGAGAATAAATTTGAAAACTTCACAATTAACGTACGAAGGAATTTCAACCCTTATGATGGAATATTGAATTTCAGCCATGAGGTTGGGGCGGATATGATTGCGATGTTTACACATGGTCGAACAGGACTTGCACACTTGTTTTTCCATAGTCTAACAGAAAAGGTTGCAAATCATTCTAATATCCCAATTTTCTCATTGAATGTGAAAAAGAATAAACCTAAAAAATCTGAAATTAAGGAAACAGTTGCTTAATGAGTACAAAACTAACTGAAGGTAATTCCATAAACCACTCTACTCAAAGCACCTGTTTCCATTGCGGAGACAATTGTGAAGAGATCATAAATCATGACAGCAAAGAATTTTGCTGTCATGGTTGTGTTACGGTGTATGACATTCTAAAGGATAACAATCTCGAAACTTACTACGAGCTAAACGGAGCTCCTGGCACCAAATCAAATTCCTCAACTCACAAGTTTGAGTATTTGGAAAATGAGGAAATTGTAAAGGGACTTTTAGATTTCAAGAATGATAATATTGAAAAGATCACGTTGAAGCTTCCTGCTATTCATTGTAGTAGTTGTATTTGGCTTCTGGAAAACCTGACAACCATTATACCAGGTGTCAAACAATCCAGAGTGAACTTTATCAAAAAAGAAGCTGCGGTATTGTATGACAGTTCCGTAGTTTCTTTGCAGAAGTTAGTCAACTTCCTTTGCTCCATTGGCTATGAGCCTGATTTAAAGAGAAAGTCAAAGGAAAAATCGACAGATAGTTACAGTAAAAGCCTAATCATCAAATTAGCAGTAGCGGGATTCTTTTTTGGGAATTCAATGCTGATCAGCTTACCGCATTATCTGGATGATTCATTCCTGGGATTGGATATGTTTAGCCAGTATTTTGGAATATTGAATATACTTTTCACTTTACCTGTTTTATTGTACTCATCAGCTGATTATTTTAAGTCAGCATATGCTGGACTAAAGAACAAGTTTCTTGGAATTGATGTACCAATATCCCTAGGGATTTTGACGCTCTTTATTCGAAGTACATACGAGATTTTATCTCAAACTGGAGCAGGTTATAGTGACTCATTATGCGGTTTAGTATTCTTTTTATTGATTGGTAAATGGTACCAAAATAAGACTTACAGAGCTCTTGCTTTTGATCGTGATTACAAATCATTTTTCCCAATTGCTGTTAACAAGGTTGATGATAAAGGATCTAATTATATACCTATTGAAGAGTTAAAGGTTGGGGATCAATTACTTATCAGAAACCAGGAAGTGATTCCAGCAGATTGTACCATTGTAGAGGGTATTTCTTCAGTAGATTATAGCTTTGTTACGGGTGAATCGGACCCTCACAGGAAATCAGTAGGTGATTTGGTTTATGCCGGTGGTAGGCATTTTGGTAGTCTAGTAAAAGTAGAAATTGTCAAAGAAGTGTCTTCCAGTTATCTGACTTCACTTTGGAATCAATCCAGTATGAAGAATGAGAAGAACAACCTTCAGACAGCCATTGATGGCATAAGTAGTTATTTCACAATCGCGATACTTCTTATAGCTGCCGTGACTGCCGGATATTGGGCAGTCATAGATCCTTCAAAGATTTGGAATACCGTCACTTCTGTCTTAATAGTTGCTTGTCCTTGTGCATTGGCACTGGCAGTACCATTTACATATGGACATGTTCTAAGAGTTTTTGGAAGCAAAGGCTTCTATTTGAAGAATGCCTCGATAATAGAACATCTGGCAAAGTTAAAATTGCTGGTATTTGATAAGACAGGAACAATCACGACATCACAGAGTAGCAACTTAAAATGGGTTGGTCCAGTATTAACCGAATCCAGTAAGCAACTGATTAAAACGGCATGTAGCAACAGTATGCATCCCTACAGCCGAATGATTGCTACTCACTATCAGGATGTTGATATTCTCACAACAGAGTCATTCGATGAAGAAAAGGGCAGAGGAATCACTGCAATTATTAATGGCTTATCAGTTTTTGTTGGTGCTGCGCCAAAGGGACATGAAATTGATTCCGAAGAATCAGTAGTATTCGTTGAAATAGAAGGGGAACAATTAGGCTATTATGTAATGAAAGCCACATTGAAATCTGGCATTCTGGATAGTTTAACCGAAATGAAGCCCGAATATGAGATGCATTTGGTTTCAGGAGATAACAACGCCTCTTATGACCAGTTATCCCCATACTTTCATCGATTGTTATTTAATCAAAGGCCAAAGGATAAGCTCAACCATATTCAATTAACAGATGAGCCCAACTCAGCCATGATTGGTGACGGATTGAATGATGCAGGTGCTTTGACAGCTGCCAATGTTGGGATCTCAGTAGTAGAGGACTTACATCAGTTTTCTCCAGCCTGTGATGCCATCATAAAAGGAGATCAGCTAGTACAGTTCCCTGATTTTTTACGATTCAGTAAAGCCTCACTTCGTATTGTATATGCTGCATTTATCCTTTCGTTTTTGTACAACTTTATAGGAATGAGTTTTGCCGTATTAGGCTTCCTTACACCCCTTATTTCAGCTGTTTTGATGCCAATTAGTTCGGTTACAGTAGTAGGTTTTGTAACCCTGGCTATCAATTTTATGGCAAAAAAATCTTTAAGATTTTAGTTAGCAAATCAGACCATAGGGGAATTATGACTTATGTCAAATAATATTCCCCTGTGTTTATGAAATTGAGGTGACATAAGTCAGATTTCCCTCTGTTATTGCTCATAAGCAGAACTCCCCGCAATTATCATTTTAGCAAAAATAAAAATTGAAATGATTGTCATATTCTTATTGATAGGGGTAAGCATGTTAGTAGCATTGGGATTTTTGGGAGCATTCATATGGGCCCAGACTGATGGACAATACGAGGATGATTACTCTCCTTCAGTTAGGATACTGTACGATGATCAACTTAAACCTGATGATAAATGTCAACAGTCACAATTGAACCAGAAATCTCCAAACCTGAAGGTTCAGCGGGATTAGAAACTTTCTACTACGATAATGCCACAGTCCGCAAATTCTTAATTGCGGCATCTATTTTTGGTATTGTCGGCATGCTGGTAGGTCTATTGATTGCCTGCCAAATGTTTTTACCAGATCTTAACTTCGGACTTCAGTACACTACTTTTGGTAGGATACGGCCATTGCACACTAATGCGATCATTTTTGCATTTGTAGGTAATGGTATTTTTGCAGGAGTCTACTATTCCCTGCAAAGATTGTGTAAGACCAGAATGTTTAGTGATCTCTTAAGTAACATACACTTTTGGGGATGGCAATTAATCATTCTATCTGCAGCAATCACCCTTCCACTAGGGCTGACCACTGGAAAAGAATATGCAGAACTGGAATGGCCTATTGATATTGCAATTGCACTAATCTGGGTCGTTTTCGGTGTAAACATGTTCATGACCATACTGAAAAGAAGGGAACGTCACCTATATGTTGCAATTTGGTTTTTCATAGCCACATTCGTAACGGTAGCCATGTTACACATTGTAAATTCATTTGAGTTACCAATTGCAATGTTTAAAAGTTACTCATGGTATGCAGGTGTTCAGGATGCTCTGGTACAATGGTGGTATGGTCACAATGCTGTTGCATTCTTCTTAACTACTCCTTATTTGGGATTGATGTATTACTTCATTCCTAAAGCATCGGGTAGACCAATCTTTTCGTACAGACTTTCTATTGTTCACTTCTGGGCTCTAATATTTATATATATATGGGCAGGACCACACCATTTGCTGTATAACGCTTTACCGGATTGGGCACAATCTTTAGGAACCGTATTTAGTGTCATGCTAATTGCACCATCCTGGGGAGGAATGCTCAATGGTCTGTTCACACTAAGGGGAGCATGGGACAAAGTAAGAGAAGATCCGATATTGAAATTTATGGTGGTTGCTGTTACCTGTTACGGTATGGCCACTTTTGAGGGTCCTATGCTTTCCCTTAAAAAATTCAATGCCATCACTCACTTTACTGACTGGACCGTGGCACACGTACACGTTGGTGGACTGGGCTGGAATGGTTTCATGACATTTGCGATGTTGTATTATTTAATTCCTAAATTATACAACACCAAAATATTTTCTACTAAGCTTGCAAATGCTCACTTCTGGGTAGGTACACTAGGAATCATCTTCTATGCACTTCCAATGTACTGGGCAGGATTCACACAAAGTTTAATGTGGAAAGAATTTACTGATACAGGTATGTTAGCTTATCCTAACTTCCTAGAAACAGTAACTCAGATCAAGCCATTGTATATGCTAAGAGCATTTGGAGGATTCTTATTCCTTGTTGGTGCGCTTATTATGATCTATAACCTTGTTAAAACTGCATACTCAGGTAAATTCCAAACAGAAACAAAAGCTCAGGCTCCAGCGATGGTAAAAGAATACAAGTCACCATCTAGTGATCATTGGCATAGAAAGTTCTTCGAATGGAAACCGGCTAGGTTATTAGTTTGGAGTTTGATTGCTGTGTTGATAGGAGGCGTAGTGGAATTCGTTCCAATGTTCCTTGTGAAATCTAATGTTCCTACCATCACAAGTGTCAAACCATACACTTCATTGGAATTACATGGTAGAGACATTTATATCAGAGAGGGATGTAGCAACTGTCACTCACAAATGATCAGACCTTTCCGATCAGAGACTGAAAGATATGGTGAGTACTCAAAAGCCGGGGAATTCGTATACGATCACCCATTCCTTTGGGGATCAAAAAGAACTGGTCCAGACTTATTAAGAGTTGGAGGAAAGTACCCTGATAGCTGGCACTATAATCATATGTTGGAACCAGAAAGTATGTCTCCTGAATCATTAATGCCTCCATATCCATGGCTCTTTGAGCAGGATTGGGACAAAGGTTCTACTGAGGCTAAAATCTCAGCAATGAGAACTTTAGGTGTCCCATATGAAGAGGGCTATGAGTCTCAAGCTCTTGGTGATGCAGAAACTCAGGCAAAAGCTATTGCCACGAATTTAGCTACAAGTGATATTGAGATAAGCAGCGATCGGGAAATAATTGCATTGATCGCTTACCTGCAGAGGTTAGGAACAGATATCAAAGTAAAAGAAAACGATTAAGGCCATGCTTAGATATGTAAAACATCATTTGGAAACTATAGTGGGGATTGAAATATTCCCACTGATTTCCCTACTCATTTTCTTCATATTCTTCACGGTGCTTATCATTTATGTGATCAAGCTTAAGAAATCGGATATTGAAGAAATATCAAATATTCCTTTGAACGAAAACAGCGAACTACAATGAATATCAAAAAATTATTAATGGCCTTTTTTCTTATGATTCCGGGTATCACCTGGGCTCAAAGTGAGGCATCAGAAACTGTAGGGTATTTTGAGCAATACCAGCTTGAGATTGTGCTAGGACTGGTTGTAGTCGTTTGTTTAGTAGCATTATTGGTCCTTTTTGTGGCACTTTACACTATTCAGTCTCTTGTTAGACTTGATAAGGAAAGCAAAGGTGAAGTAGCACAAGAGGATTCTGCATTTGCTGGTATTTGGAACTCAATTAATGACTTCAAATCTGAAGAAGAGGAAGAAGCATTGCTAACAGATCATGAGTACGACGGAATTAAGGAGTTGGATAATGATCTTCCACCATGGTGGTTATGGGGTTTCTATTTCACAATTGCATTTGGTGTAGTTTACCTAATGGCATACCACGTTTTCCAATGGGCACCTTTGCAAGACGAGGAGTATAAAAACGAAATGGCTGCAGCCAAAATTGAAGTAGAAAAATTCCTTGCAACACAAGAGAATTTGGTTGATGAGACCAACGTTGAATTATTACTGGCAGATGCAGACCTGACTTCTGGTAAAAACATGTATGACGCAAATTGTGTAGCATGTCATGGTTCTGAAGGACAGGGAGGTGTTGGGCCAAATCTTACAGATAAATACTGGAAGCATGGTGGAGATATTAAAGACATATTTAAAAGTATTAAGTATGGTATTCCGGAAAAGGGAATGATCTCCTGGCAGAATCAGTTCAATCCGAAAAAGATTCAGCAGATTGCTAGTTATATCTATACAATGGAGGGAACAAACCCATCTAACCCTAAGGATCCAGAAGGAGAATTGTTTGAGAGAGAGTCGGGAAGTGAGGAATCTGATACTACCGCTGTGGTTGAAGAGCAGGTAAGTCTTTTACAATAGGTAATGGCAGTCGACACCCAACAGCTAGATGAGATCTACAAGGAAAGTGAAGTAAATGAATCTTTCCGTGATCATCTAGCAACAGTAGACGAGAAAGGCAAAAGAATTTGGTTATTCCCAAAGAAGCCATCTGGAAAATTTTTCAGATGGCGTTCTTTGGTGAGTATTATTCTACTTACTTTCTTATTCGGTGCTCCATTTATTAAGATAGATGAGCAACCACTTTTGTTATTCAATATCCTGGAAAGGAAATTCGTGATCTTTGGAATTGTCTTTTGGCCTCAGGATTTCTTTCTATTTGCTATTGCTTTCATAACACTTGTAGTGAGTGTTATACTATTTACTGTAGTATATGGAAGAATATTCTGTGGTTGGATTTGCCCACAGACCATTTTTATGGAATTTGTATTCAGAAGAATTGAATACCTGATTGAAGGTGATTACATGGCTCAGCGAAAGCTGAAAAAGGCTCCTTGGAATACAGAGAAGATCATCAAAAGAGTCTCTAAACATAGTATTTTCCTGATTATCTCTTTCCTCATCATGCATACCTTTATGGCGTATATCATAAGTGTGGAAAGAACTTTTGAAATCGTTACATCACCTCCAACTGATAATCTCGGAGGATTCTTCGCAATGGTAATTCTAACGGGATTATTCTATGGCGTTTTTGCCTGGTTTAGGGATCAGGTTTGTACACAGGTGTGTCCTTATGGAAGACTTCAGGGTGTTTTGTTGGATAGAAATAGTCTGGTTGTAGGATATGATTACAAGAGAGGAGAAACAAGAGCGAAATTTAGAAAGAAAGAAGATAGAGAAGCTGAAGGAAAAGGGGATTGCATTGATTGCAAACAGTGTGTGCTGGTTTGTCCTACAGGAATTGACATTAGAAATGGTACGCAGCTTGAGTGCATAAACTGTACTGCCTGTATTGATGCTTGTGATTCTATCATGGATAAAATCGATAAGCCAAGAGGTTTGATCAGATACGCTTCTGAAGAGAATATTGATAAGGGAACTCCATTCAAATTTACTACCAGAGTTGTAGCATATAGCAGTGTTTTAGTAATTCTAATGACTGTTCTGACTGGAATGCTTGTCACCAGATCTGATATTGAAACCACTATTCTTCGAACTCCTGGAGTAATGTATCAGAAGAGAGATGATGGAACCATCAGCAATCTTTATAATATCAAAATTATCAATAAAACAGATGATGAAATTGGTATAGAACTAAGGGCCAAAACTGAAGGAGCAACAATTGAGCTAGTTGGTGAGGCACTTAAACTAAACAAGCAAGGAACGGCATCAGGTGCGTTGTTTGTTGTATTGCCAAGAGAAAAAATAACCTCCATGTCGAGCGAAATAAAAATTGAGGTATACGGCAATGGAGAATTATTAGAGACCGTGGATACTAAATTCCTGGGTCCGAATTTGTAACTGAAAAATTAGAGATCATGAAACTTAATTGGGGAAATGGAATTGTAGTGGCATTTGTACTTTTCTGTACTTTCATTGTTGCTATTGTTGTGAAAAGCTTTCAATATGATGTGAATCTTGTTTCTGATGATTATTATCAACAAGAATTACAATATCAGGAAGTTATTGATGCCAAAGCAAATGGTGCTGAACTAAAGGGAGAGGCCTCCATTAATTATGATGGTGAAAAAATCACAGTAAAAGTTCCAACCGAAAATGTAAATGGGACCATTCATTTCTATCGTCCCGATGATAATAAATTGGATCAAAAGCTTCCACTGACAACTTCTGAATATTCTGTAAGTGATGAGCTATTGAAGCATGGTAGATATGTTGCCAAAGTAACCTGGAAGGATAGCAACAAGAATTATTTCATGGAACAAGACCTGTTTGTAAGATAGATGTACTGGTCAGCATTCATTATCGGTCTCTTTGGAAGTCTGCACTGTATTGGAATGTGTGGACCCATTGCTATGGCATTACCAATTCCTAGAGAGTCCAGAATATTTGGGGCCGCATTTTATAACCTAGGAAGAACACTCACTTACATGTTCTTGGGTTTAATTTTGGGTAGCATTGGATATGCTATTCAATTATCTGGTTATCAGCATGTATTATCTATTTCCATCGGTGTTTTGATTCTTCTTTACCTAATCATTCCGAGGTTTATCAAGAAATACCAATCTCATTATTACAACAGCCTTTGGATGCGATGGGTGAAGAATAAAATTGGATTCTTTTTCAAGAAGAAAACCATGCCAGCTACGTTTATGGTTGGGATCTTAAATGGCTTTCTTCCCTGTGGTTTAATATATGCGGCAATAGCTGGGTCATTAGTGACAACTACTTATTTGGAAGGTGCACTTTATATGTCTGTATTTTCATTAGGCACTATGCCAATGATGTTTTTTGCCTTTCTACTTCCTATGATTAAATCATCTTCTAAACTGAAACTGCAGAAGGTAATTCCGGTCTTCATGGCTTGTCTTGCTCTACTTTTTATCTACAGAGGAGTTGCTATTGAATTACCACTAATCGATCCAATGTTGGAATCTGCAGGATTTGGGAAAATAACAACTTGTGGACCGATATGATAAAAGTCAGTTTTTATTCCTGAGTTTGTCAATGTTTTGAGAAGGTGGCAGCCCTAATATAGCGGCATGGAAAGAGCGCTACTAATCAAAAAATATAACCAACCTGGTCCCAGATATACAAGTTACCCTACTGTTCCTTACTGGCAGGAGAAGCAAATGACAGAAAACAAATGGTCTGAGCACATCAGTCATGCGTTTTGGAAGAGTCATAAAGAGATTAGCTTATACATACACTTACCATTTTGTGAGAGCCTTTGCACTTACTGTGGTTGCAATACGAGAATCACTAAGAATCATGCAGTTGAGGAGGTTTATATCAATGCTGTATTGAAGGAATGGGAAATATATTTGTCCAGATTGCCAATGAAACCGATTCTCAAGGAATTACACCTTGGAGGTGGTACACCAACTTTTTTCGCACCAGAGAATCTAAAGAAATTACTGAGCACAATCCAGAATCACTGCGAGATTCCAGTTGACGCAAACTACAGTTTTGAAGGACATCCTGGAAACACTACTTACGAGCATTTACAGACGCTATTTGAATTGGGTTTCAGAAGAGTAAGTTTCGGTATTCAGGATTTTGACCCTGAAATTCAGAAGGTTATAAATCGCGTTCAGACTGAGGAAGATATTGAGAGAGTGACTTTGAATGCGAGAGAAATTGGCTATGATTCTGTTAACTATGATTTGGTTTATGGATTACCAAGTCAAACTATAGAGAGTTTAAAATATACGATTAAGAAAACTCTCGAGTATCGCCCTTCCAGAATTGCTTTTTATAGTTACGCTCACATTCCATGGATAAAGCCAGCACAAAAAAGCTTTGAACATCTTCTTCCAACGCCCGATCAAAAGCTTAATATGTATCAGTTTGGAAAAGAAGAATTGTTAGCTGCTGGTTATGTAGATATTGGTATGGATCATTTTGCGATTCAGGAAGATGAACTGACATCTGCATCAAAAGACGGTTCACTCCACAGGAACTTTATGGGCTATACAACTCAAAATACAAGCTTATCAATCGGGTTGGGGGTGAGCTCAGTTTCAGATACATGGACTGCTTTTAGTCAGAATGCAAAAGACCTGAAGACCTATTACCTGAATATCAAACACAATTTGCTGCCCCTTACAAAAGGACATTTGTTAAATGAACAAGACCTGATTGTGAGAAAGCATATATTGAATTTAATGTGCAGATACGAAACCAGTTGGACTGAAAGAGAATTTCACCTGTTTGGTTTAAACGTTAATTTCGATCTGCTTGATGAGTTGGAAGCAGACGGTATAATTACATTTTCCGATGAAGGTATCAAAGTCACACAGAAGGGGAGACCATTTGTCAGGAATGTCTGTATGGCAATAGATGCTCGACTAAACGAAAAATTATTGGAAGAAGTAATGTTCAGTAAAACTGTTTAGGCAGCAGAGTTTTTATCCAAAAGCGTTCGCATGATATTGTAAAGGTTACCTGGCTCAAATGGCTTGGTAACCACATCATCAATTCCCGAAGCACTCAAATCTTCTTTCTTTTCAAAAGCGGCAGAAGCGGTAAGCGCAATTATAGGTACTTTATATCCTTCTTCCCTAATTTTTTTGGATGCAGTATAGCCGTCCATTGTTGGCATTTGGATATCCATAAGAATAATATCATAGTCTTTCTTCTGATTGGATTCTACAGCTATTAGACCATTCTGAGCAACATCCACTTTACAATTCCACTTGTTAAGCAACCTGGTGGCAATTAGTGCATTCAGTTCGTTATCTTCTACCAGAAGTACATTCGTTCCTTCTAGATCAAAGTCAGCTCTTGTAAGGCTAACAACCTGTGACTCATGACCAATTTCAAGATGAATATCAAAATAAAACTTTGAACCAACATCTTCTTCACTTTCAAGTTGAAGTTGGGATCCAAGTAGATTTAGAAGTTTGGAGGTGATACTCAGGCCCAATCCTGTACCACCATAATTTCTAGAGACCGAAGTATTAGCCTGTTCAAACACATTGAATATTTTCTTGTGTTTGTCTTTAGGTATTCCAATTCCAGTATCAACAACCTCAAATAGAAGCCTACATGAATTCTTGGCTTGTATCATATTGGTTACCCGAACCATCACACTGCCTTTTTCAGTAAACTTAATGGCATTACCTACCAGGTTTGTGAGAATTTGAATAAATCGGGTTTTGTCTAAAACCAACACTTCCGGAATAGCATTGTCAATATTACAATGCAATTTGATTCCTTTGTGAGCGGCAACAGATTTTTGAGAGAATACGATCCCTTCTATAAAATCTTTAATTACAACATGATCATTTTCAAACTCAACCTTACCTGCATCTATTTTGTTGAAATCCAGAATGTTATTGATGAGTGATAAAAGGTTTTCTGACGAAGTTCTTAAGTCTTGTAGATCCTTTTTCTGATCTTCTCGGGGACCTTCATCTATCATGTGATATGTAGTTCCAATTACTGCGTTAAGAGGTGTCCTGATCTCATGAGACATAATGGATAGAAAATCAGTCTTAGCTTGAGCTGCTTCTTCCGCATTACTTTTGGCCAACTTCCAGGAACTTGAAAATAACTCAGAGAGGATCATACCCTGGAAAAAGAAAAACACAAGCTGTCCTATGATTGTCAATCCAATCGGCTCTTCAAATAAGTTGAGATAGGCCAATGATTTTAAGACAAAGACAATTGATATTCCAATGATACTGTACAATGATTGTTTTGCACCCGTCCTTTGCCTTATGATGGCTCTTGTATAAGTCACAAATACAATCCCAAGTCCTACCATCATTACAAATAACCACGGAATATTAAGATGAGTATAAATAGTAACAGGTAGGACAATTGTAGCCGCTGACCAAATAAGCGCCAAGTATTCAACTCCTTTAGCATATAGTATTGGAGTTTCTTTAGGAAATAAATATCTCACATATCTGGCAAAGAAAAACCCAGACATATAAAGTGTTATATATTCAATTCTTACGGAAAGCCACCATGGATAATCTGGAAATAGCTCATGTAATACATAGTTTTCCCAACCAATAATTCTGTAAGAGTAACAAATACAAAAAAGTGCGAAGTACAGTGCTGCAATTTCCTTTCTACCATAGTAAAAAAGCCCTAAGAAAAAGAAACCTCCCATTAAGAGGCATCCTGTCAGAAAGATGTCGAATGATTCTAAAACAGTATCAGTTCTTGATATTGCGTCAAAATCACTAATAACGATCGGGTCGTTAATGCCAAATTTTCTGTGCTCGAAATTAGACACATGAATAACAATCTCTAATTCCTCCGACTGATTTTCTATTCGTAAAGTGTTGAGGAGAATTCTAGGAGTTGATTCTCCAGCGCTTTTACCTACTTTACCTTTTGTAAGCTCTAATTGACCATTAATATACACACTATAGGCAGTGTAAATATCAGGGATTTTTAAGGCTAATTTTCCCTCGTAATTGTGCTTGAGTAAAATTCTATATGATCCATATGAGTTTAGATCAAAACCTTGCTTATTTAGAAGTCCTGGAACTGCTACAATATTGGGAGATATGTTTTTTTGATCTATATAAAGAAGTGTGTTTGGGTAGAATTCCCATTCACCATTTAACTCAACCTGATTTTGTGAGAAGTCGATATCTGTAAGGTCAATTTGCCCATTTTCAGCTGTGGTAACTGCAAGGCATGTGTGACCCAATAAAATAAATACAAACAGTACCTTGAAAACCTTTGACATTATTACTTCCTAAAATCCAAAAAGTAATTTATGTAATTGATCGATGTACAATCTCTAGTTTTCGATGAGTAGTAGGATTCGTTAGATGAAAATAGCAGAGTCGAATTTCTTGGAAAAAATACAATTGGTTTCGTTGCACAGATTTTGAAATATATTCCAATTATGCTAACTAAATGTTTATCTTTAATAGGATTCAGAACATAGAGTCATTACTTTTGGAATGTCTAACTGACTGATCTCATAAATCAAATACGATTTTGTTATTTAAGGGAATTCTGTTTACTCCCTGTATGTTTCTCTTACATAGCATCTGTTAGTTTCTCAAAAGTAATCTTATGTCTTCTTAACAGGGGACTACAAGTTTTTTTAACCTTAATAAGTCTAAATGGCAGATAGTTTTAGTAAAAAAGAAAAAGAAAAAAAGAGAGCTCAAAAGAAAAAGTTAAAAGCTCAGAAAAAAGAAGAAAGACAAGCAAATGCTAAATCCGGCGAATTGGATGATATGATTGCTTATGTGGATGAGTTTGGTAACATTACTGATACTCCACCAGATCCGGATGCAAAGAAAGAAGAAATTGATGCAGAGAGCATTGAAATTGGTATTCCTAAAAGAGAGGAAAGTGACGAAGATGGCTTTATCCAAGGAAGAGTTGCTTTTTTCAACGATGCGAAAGGGTTTGGGTTTATCAACGAAATAGGAAGCGGAGAACGGTTTTTTGTTCATTCCAGTGGACTAAAGGAGCCAATTAAAGAAGGCGATAAAGTAGCTTTTAAGCCGATCAAGGGAGCTAAAGGTATGGATGCTACAGAGGTTAAGAAAGTATAACAAGACAAACAAGAAATAAATATAAGGTCCTTTATTCCAAGGACCTTTTTTCATGTTCAATTTAAACAGACATCAACATCTCCCTCAAATCCTGATCAGGCCCTAATTCGATTTTTTTCTTCAAACGATTTATACTCTTTTTAACACCAGCAACAGTGATGTTATTCATTCTCGCTATTACCTTATTATCTAAACCTACCTTGAGATATGCGCAGAGTTTGAGGTCATTCAATGACAGCCCTTCAAACCGTGATTTAAGATTTTCGAAAAAATTGGGGTGCACAGTTTCGAAGTGATAAGTAAAGGTTGACCATGATTCTTCACTTAAATTTGCTTTGATGGTTCTTTTGATCTCTTTTAAATCTGGTAATACTTTTTGATCTACTTTGTCACTAAGTTTTCCGACTTGATCTTCCAATCTCTCCAACAAGTTATTTTTTTCATATGATAATAGGGTAGAGGTGGTCAATTCTCTTTCTTTCAAGGCTAGTGCTTCTTCGGCGAGTTCCTTTTCAGTTTCTCTTAATTTTGTGATTTCTTCGTTCTTAAATTGTAGCTGTTCATTCTGACTCTCAATCAATTCATTTTTGTGGGATAGTTCGAGGTTTTTAGCCTTGGTATTTCTGTAGACTCTGTATAGGATAAGTAAAATCATAATTACTAAAACAATCACCACAACAGCCCATTGCTGAATTATTTTTTCTTTTTCCAGCTCGTTTTCATATTGCTGAGCTTGTTCTTTCTTTTCTTGCTCAATTTTTTCGGTCTCTTGCTTAAGTTGAAAGTTGTATTCTAATCGAGCTACTTCGAGGGTCTTTTCCTTTTTATATACACTATCTCTTATCGCTACATACTCCAAAAGGTATTGATATGCCTTGGTCTTATCTCCATTGACATCCATGACTTTATGACTTATTTTATATACATCTTTGAGGATGTTAATATTATCCGTCTCTTTTACGGATTCAATAATTTCATTCACTACTCTTTGAGCCTCAGAATACCTCTTTAACTGATACAATGCCTCAGCTTTATTGTCCAAAAGTCTTATTTCCTCCTCAAACATATCCTCACCAATTAGTTTGAGACCTTCTTCAGCCAGTATAAGGGCCTCATTATATTGATTGAGTTCTAAGCTTAAAAGAGCTTTTCTTTGATAGGTGTAAGCTATATCAATAGTGTTATCAATTTGTTTGTGTGTTTCAAGAGCTAGATTGTAATAATAATCTGCTGAATCAGGTTTATTTAGGTTTTTATAATTGTCTCCAATATCATTTGCAGTATATCCAACTTGAAATTTGTTGTCAGTTGTATTTGCAAAGTCGAGTGACTCCAAGCCATACTTTAAAGCCTTTTCGTATTCCCCCAATTCATGATAAACCTGTCCCATTGAGCCTAAAATCCCTCCAAGCGAGCTGTATTGGTGTTCTTTTGCTATTGGCAATCCCATTTGCAGGTATTTTAATGAATTGCTTAAATCTCCAGTGCTTCTATAGATGGTACCAATATTAGCATATCCAATTGCAATATTCGGGGTGTCATTTAATCGTTTCAGCACATCTTGATTTTCAATCATAACCATTAAAGCTGTGTCAACCTTTCCCAAATAGTAATAAGCGGCTCCTAATGTTATATTGGTAGATGATACTCCTTGATCTAATTTTTCTTGTGGTCGGTCAGCTGATTTAAAAAGTTGTATAGCATTTTGGCAAGCCCAAATGGAACTATCATACTTACCCAATCTATTGAAAATATTTGCCTCACCTAGAAATGTATAAGCATTATGAGATGTCAATGATTGTTTGTCATTATAATCTACCAGTTCTTGCCACTGCGTAATTAACTTTCTGTTTTCCCTTAGGTGGTTTCTCGCTTCATTTATTTTGCCCTGGTAAATGAGTGTCTCTGTTTTAAAGTGCCTGAAATCGGCTATTGCAACATACCACTCAGATTGCTTTGCAACTTCTATATAAGTGTTAATAATAGCAATTGCAGAGTCTGGGTTTTTAAATTTCAATGACCTTAACTCCTTCATTACAGAATCTCTATTAAATGGTTCCTGAGAATAGGCCATTTCTGAACTAATACTGATCAGTAGAATTGACCAAAGGATAATTGTATTTTTAAATAGGTTTTTGATATTCATTTTCACGTTATCAGAAAAAAGTGCCATTATATAGTTACAAATAACCTAATTATTACTCATTTGTAACTACTTGATTATCAATTAATTTATTGCTTGTCACCCATTTGTCTCTACCTGTTTTTAGGTTTTCAGAGCCTACACACCTCTTTTTTGTAAAACAAAAACAATGGGACAATGAACCACCAAAAATTGATAATGATACTTGTTTTTATGGATCGATAATTTAGTCAAAGTCAATTTGTAATTGACATTTTGTTGATCAAAAATGAATGTATCGAAACCTTCATGTTGGGGAAGGTTTTAATACAAATCTATCCGGATAAGAAGGGGTATTCTCTAATACAAGCTGATTAAAACTGACTTTTCTCAGAAAAGCAAAACTTAAGTATTGGCTAGCAATTGAATTCAAACATTACAAACATGAATAGATACAAAGTTATTACTTCAATTATTCTAATTACGACTGTATTTCCGGCTCTTGCACAAGGAGGCCCACCTGCTACACCTATTGATGGTGGGTTATCCATTCTTCTCGCTGCAGGAGGTCTATATGGAGTCAAAAAGATTAAAGACTCCAGAAAAACAAAGCATTAAGCCCAGCTGTGCAGATAACAATCGCAGACTATCACATTGTGGCTGATAGTTGGTTCCGATCCTGCGATTTTTCTTGACTGTTTAGAGGGAGGTGTAGTGTCCTCCCTTATTTCCAAAACAAATTATTTAACCAGCTAATAAGTAATTAAATATGAAAAAATCGAGTCATTTTAAAATCAGTTTACTAACAATGATTATTCTTTTCATTGTTAATTCTTCTTCCTACTCTCAGATAGTACAATTTGAATTAGTTACACCTCCTGTTGGAGCAGATATCCATCCGGAGTTTCTTCAGATGTGGTGGCTTAGAAATACCCACTTAAAGGATTACAATGGAGATGGGGACCTTGATCTTTTGGCAGCAGTTCATTCCAATGCATATTATCTATTTGATAATAATGGAGATGGAAGTGATTTCCAATATGTGGACATAACACCACTATCCGGACTACTTTATTCTACTAATAGAAATTACTGGGATTTTGCGGACCTCATTGGAGACGGCACTCCTGAATTAGTTAGGGCTGTTGCTGGAGATGATTCCACAAGAATTTACACCAGAGATGCATCAGGTAATTATTTGGAGTCCGTAAGACTTCATGGTGGGGATCATCCTGAGATAATTCCTGTGGATGTTGATTCAGATGGAGACAATGATGTCTTATTGTGTGCAACTTATTTAGACTACACAGTTCTACCTTCAGGATCCGTGACCTTTACAGAACTCGCTGATGCAGTGTTATATATCAACAATGGAGGAGACTTTTCAGAAGAAGCCATACACGTAACTACTGCTACTGGAAATATTGATATAGCTGTTGGAAGTCCATATGATGGTAATAAAAGAAACATTTTCATACGAGGCAACTTCGATGATGAAGGACAAGAGACCAGAATTTATCATTATGATGGAACTGAGTACACTTATGTGACTGATACCATGTTTGTTAATGGCAATGGAAAGATGCATGTACAAGATATAAACGGTGATGGCAGGGATGATGTCTTGTTTGCAGATGAAGGTGTAGCATTCAGGTTCTATTTGAATTCAGATTCTACTGCCTATACATATCTCAGTTCTTCAAACATGCATAATCTTACGGTCAATAACTTCATTTTTAAAGACCTGAACAATGATGATTTTGCCGACTTAATATACATGGATGAATCAGTTGCAGCTGGTACAGAGGGGGATATGTACATCTATCATGGTGATGGAACAGGAGATTTTGTGCTAGCCGAGACCTTACCTTATTACAAACCATCTACAAATTGGGGCTACTTGACTGCTGGAGATGTAACGGGAGATGGCTATGTTGATTTTTTTCAAAATGGTCAGCACACTTCTACTGAAGGTAATGGTAGTGGCCACAGAAACCTCTGGGTCAATAATGGTGATGGTACATTTAAGAAAGTTGTTAACAATGTTATAAAAGAAGTTGTTTCAGGAAGTATTAATGTTTCTGATCTTGATAATAACGGATTCAAAGATATACTATTAATTGGTGATGAATATAATACTGAAACTTCCACAAGTGATGTCTATCTGAATGTAGGAGATGGAACTTTTACCAACTCAGGGTCATTCCTTTCTGATGGTTACGCCCCCGCAATAACAACTGACTTCAACAGAGATGGAAATCTGGATTTTTTGGCGAATGGATATGCTTATGAAGGAGATGGAGCTGGAAGTTTTAGTTCCTCTTCATTGTCCTTTAATGCAGCTGATGAAGGTGACATTTTAATTTTAGACGCTAATGGTGACCTCACAGATGATATTTTGGTATTAGGTTCACAGGCAAAACTATACTTAAATACTGGTTCGGATGATTACAAATTACTAGATATCGATTTCTCCGGGTTATTTGACTTTGAATACGCTACCGGTGACGCAGGTGACCTTGATAATGATGGAGATATTGATCTGATTATTACGGGAAGTCTTAGAGGAAGTACCTCAAATGAAGTAGCTACCTATATTTACTTTAATGATGGTGCTGGATATTTCAATGATTTTACAACTTCCAATCTAGATGCAGTATCTGATGGTGAATTGAAACTTGTTAACGCTAACAATGACAATTATCCGGATGTAATTATATCAGGAGACGGGATTCTAAAAATTTATTTCAATGATGGCGATGGTGAAAATTATACCCTGAGTCAATCACTAGATGGATTGAACCATACCACACTTTTAGTGGAAGATGTAGACCATGATGGTGATCTGGATTTTATAGCTGCGGGTGCAACGGATTCTGATGAATACCCATTGACTTTCCTATACCTAAACGATGGCATTGGTCAATTTACAGATTCCAATATCTTCCTTCGTGGGATGATTGATGCTTCCATAGTACTGGAAGACCTGGATAATGATGGAGATAAAGATCTTCTAATGAGTGGTAGGGATGGTGTTAATACAAATAACCGTGCCTTTTCCAGAATCTATGAAAACACTTCAAGCATCGCTACCATAGATCAGGTTGTGGTTGCATGCGATTACTATGTGTTTTATGGTGATACTTTGAGAACTTCAGGACTATATTCTGAGGTAATCACTACCCCAGAACTTGAAAGCAGAACTATTAACCTGGACCTCACTATTGGTGAAGCTTATGACGAAACAGTTAATATCGCTGCTTCTGGCTATTACTTGTTTAATGAGACTAGACTAACATCCTCAGGAACATATATTGAGACATTCTTAAGTAGTACTGGCTGTGATAGTGTGGTTACACTTAACCTCACAATCAATGATTTTGTTTCTTCTACAGAATATGATCAAATTAATTTTGAGTTGATCCAGCCAGCAACAAGTCCTCAGGTTCCTATCGATTTCGATCCTACCAGATACGGAACTAGCCTGATCTATGATATGGATAATGATGGGGACAATGATTATCTGGCAATTGCCTATACACTTAATAATAAGACCCAATTTATAAGTTACCGTACAGAATCTAATGGTAAATACACCAAGATCGATCATGGTTACACCATATCAGACAATAATGCCAGGCCACAATTGTTTCATGCCGATATGAATGGTGATGGTATTGAAGATCTTGTAGTAGGTGGAGAACGATATCTTGGTGGGGCAGAGGGAGATCTGGGTACAGCCGTATATTTAGGTGATAGCCAGGGTGGATTAACTTTAGTTGAAGGAAATAGCTTTCAATCCTCACTTTATGGGTATCTGACGGTTGTTGATCTTTCTGGTGATGGAATTAAAGATATTCTTATTGGGCACTATGCTGACGGAACTATACTTTATGTCAATAATGGAGATGCTAGTTTTACTCCGACAGCATTGTCTGACCTGGATCTTGGTGTATATTCCTGGGATATAGAAGTGTCAGAGTCCTACAATGGTGGAGTTCGAGACATCATTTTTGCAGATGGGTCAAACTATCATCTTTATCAATATGACGGTACTGACTATACTTTCATCACAAGTTCAGTATTTGCTTGTACAACAGGTTCAAAAGCTTACTTTGCAGATGCGAATGCTGATGGAGCTCCAGACGTGTTAGTCGCAGCAACTGCTTCTTCTATAAGGTTGAAACTTTACGTTAATGATGGAACTGGAAATTACTCACTAGATGCTCAAACATTTAACAGCAAACGACCAAACACTTCATACCAAGTTCAATTTGTAGATCTTAATAATGACAATGCTGCAGAGGTTATCCTAGGTAATGCAGGTGGTTCCAATGATGATCTCCTTGTATTTTGGAATGATGGGTCAGGAAATTATTCATTTGAAGACCTAGGTAAGTTAGGAGAGTACTATGCCTTAACTATTGGAGACCTGAATCAGGATACTTACCCTGATATTATTTCAACTGGTCAGGATACTAACGATACCAGAAGGATTATCACCTTTATCAATAATCAATCAAGTGGATTTGATCAGATTGAATATGGGGATGTCACAGATATATTTAATGGTGACGTAGCTTTTGCGGATATTGATAATGATGGTGATCGGGATTTACTACTTGTTGGAGAAAGTATTTATGGGGCGATTTCTGAAGTGATGATTAATGATGGTACTGGAAATTTTGATCCGTCTGCAACACAATTCTTAGATAGTTTAAAAGCATCAAGTATAACTGTTGCAGATTTTGATGGCAACAATTTTAATGATCTTGTGGTGTCGGGATTAAATGATGCTGATTCTGCAATTACCAAATTATATTCAAATTCTTCTGGAGTACTGAGTCATGAGGCCGGCATTATACTTCCAGGTCTTGGGACAGGAGTGACACAATTTATTCATGCCAATAATGATGATTATTATGATTTGATCTTCATCGGTGCAGATACAGTTGGAGTTCAACAATCATTCGTTTATTTAAATGATGGGGCAGGAGGGTTTTCTGCTGTAGTGCCTGGCATATATCAATTCATTGATGCCAAGATGGTAAATGGTGATGTTAATGGAGACAAGGTAGATGATCTTCTTATTTGCGGCAGCAATGCAAATGGTATTCCTCAAACCGCATTGTATATCGCTAATGGTGACGGCACTTACACAAGAAAGTTACCGAGTCAATTAAAAGATCTTTCAGATGGAGCCTTGGCGATTGTTGACGTAGATCTAGATGGTGACAATGATATATATCTTTCAGGTTCAGGGTTTCAACAAATCTTCCTCAATAATGGAAATGGTGATTTTACACAAGGTCCAACTTTTGAAGGTGTTTCAAATTCAGATGTAAAGTTTGAAGATATCGATTGGGATGGTGATTACGATTTCATAGTATCCGGTACATGGTCTGGTGGGAAAGCTACTCACTTGTTCGTAAATGATGGCACTGGAAACTTTACCAATACCAATTCAGAAACATTAAAGGGAGTTTCGCATGGAAGGGTTGAGTTTACAGACCTGGATGGTGATTTGGATATTGATGTAATAGTTTTCGGAATAGTTTCAAATTACACCTACGCAACGCGGGTATATAGAAATACAACAATAGCTCCTGATGTTGTCTACTGGAAAGATGCAGCATGGAGCAATACTACTGGCCCAACCTCAACTGATCGAGTTTTAATAGCTGATGATTACTCTACATCTCTCAATGGAGAGTTTCAAATGTCGTCACTAAAGATCTACCCAGATTATAAATTAACCGTAAGTCCCGGTACTACCTTGGATATTGCTGGAAACCTTGAAAACAATGGTGATATTGTTGTAGAATCAGGAGGAAGTTTGTTGACCTATTCTTCCAATGATTTGATTGGAAATGATCTTCAGTTTTTCAAAAGTACCAGATACAGTAATAATAGCTATTCAATGATTGGCATTCCAATTGAATCAAAAACTGAATATACTGGCTCTGATCTTGGTCCATATGTATACACTTATGATGAGTCGATATCATTTAATGATGGTGCAGAGGATGGGGTATTTCGTTGGGTAGATGCTTCCAGTTCCATTTTACAACCTGGAATTGGCTATGCTGCTGCAGGTCAGAAGGAAATTTCTTTTACTGGATTACCGAATAATGGAACAATTACATTTAATAGTCTTTCACGCACTGAAGATGCAACAACAACTTCAGGTAACTGGGGTTGGCACCTTGTAAGTAACCCTTATCCAGCTGCTTTAGATATAGATCAGTTTCTAGCGGCTAACTCAGATATCCAAGGCTTTATTGCGCTTTGGGATGATCCAAATAATGGAGCCAGAGGTGATAATGGTGATTACCTTATTGTAAACTCACTGGGTTCTGTGGGTGGTCCAAATGGAGGTTCATTTGATGGTTATATCTCTTCCATGCAAGGTTTTATGATTCAGGTAGGAGATGGGCAAACCGGCGACTTTAGCTTTAATGAAACAATGAGAGTATCTGGTAACAACGATGATAACAACTTCTTTCGAAAAGAAAGTATTGAGATCCCAAAAATCAGACTTTCAATGAGTACTCAGGATCAATATAGTGAAACACTTATTGGCTTCCCTGAAAGTGCTACTTTAGAGGTTGACCGTGAATTTGATGCCGTAAAACTAAAAGCAAATCTTGATTTTAACCTATTTACCTTTATTGATCAAACGTCTTATGCAATCCAGGGACTTCCACTTGAAGAACGAATACTAATTCCTCTGGGGACTGATTTATTGAATGATGTTAATGTACAATTCAAAATTGAGGAATTGGTTGGGGATGAATTAGATGAGTTTAACATTTCAATAATAGATACATATTCCAAATTGTCATATTCAATTTCACAAGAACATGAGGTGATAATCCCAATTAAAAGTGGGGTAAATAGTGACCATTTGTTTCTTGAGATCCAGAGAAATTCCAGTTTCAGTGATGAAATTGGGCCATTAAATTTTGTCTACACTGATCAATCCAACATTAATATTGTCAACAAACAAGAGAGTCATGTTTCTCTTAGGTTAATCAATATCAATGGACAATTAATAATAAGTGATTACTTGCTAACCCCTGGAAAAAATCAAATCTCAAGACCTTGGCAAAATGGAGTATACCTCGTGGAATTAAGATCAGCACAAAGAAAGGAAGTTCACAAGATTATCATAAAATAAAATTGATAGGAGGGGCGAATTAAACTCCGAACTGTCATTGAAATATATGGTGCATCATTTATGATGTAGAAAGATTGTTATTTGGTTAAAGGTCCCTTCCCTGTGAGTGAGATTGGGACCTTTTTTAAGAGCTTATATGCTGTGGGAAAAGGAAAATAGGAAACATTTAATTTCCGGCGGTGCAGTCAGCCATACAGAGATGAAACACTATTGTTCATCCCTTTGTCTGACTCGATTTAGTGAAAAAAGAGAGGGGCTTTTGTTCCTCTTTTTTTGAATAAATGGTCTATTGACTTGATATAGGAACCAAAATTTAATACTTGCTAAGGTTTTGTAATAGGTCTCTTCTTTTGAACTAACTGGGACTAAACTAACCTTGCCTTATCATATATATACAATATACTATTATACCACTCACCCATGTGTGAAATTCCTCATGGGTGTTTTTTAAGCATAACACAAACGATTGAGATGGGTCTTTAAAAGGTCCCTCATATTCTAAAAAATTGAAAAATAAACGGTAGTGTAAAGTTCCGGTTCATTTGGGCTGGGACTTTCTTTTTAAAGAGATGTGTCAAACAGGGGGGGTATTTATGCCTATTGCCTGACTTAATATAAAAATAATCTAGTTTTCTGAAGGTTTAGCGTTAGCTTTGCTGTTCTAGCCTCCAGATAATTACGTAATCATAAATTAGTCAACTTTAAAGAGTTATGGGGTATACATTTAGGGTTCTGGGGATAGTAGCATTATGTCTAATTGCTCGGTCGGCATCTGCGCAATTTTCATTATCTACTGGAACAAATACAATTAATTTTTCTGGCTATACTGGTACAGGTTTTTCATCTGGCTCCAGTGTTTCAGGTAGCATTGATTCTGATCAATGGGGTATCGATATGGATAATGATGGTGCCATGGATGTGGACTTTGGAGCTACCAATACAACTGCAAATCCATTTGCAGGAGGAGTTCAGACAGGAACTGGAAGTGAAGGTAGAATTTACGCCTATGACTATGGAGGTTCAAGAAATGCTTTTGGAATCAGACCAATTCAAAACAACCTTGGTGATCCAGACGAATTTAACTCAGCTATTTTTAGGTTTAGGAATAATACAGGTGGTATCATTACCGACCTTGCAATAAGTTATGATCCATACTTCAGAGGAAATAATAATAAAGTCATTACAGTTGCTGTAGAACACAGTAGTGACAATACAACTTACACTGATCCTGGAACATTAGACTTTTCGATTGCGGCTTCCGTTGGAAACACTTGGACTGCAGGCACCTCTCCAAGCGCCACGATTACTGGGTTATCAATTGGTGATGGAGATCTATATTATATAAAATGGATTTTTGAAGATGCTGAAAACGGAGGTAGTACAGCGGTTGCTATAGATCAGATTGATATAACGCCAACCGTAGCTAACCCAGCTTCGACATCAACAATTACAGCTGGTTCAGTTGGTTCTTCCACTATTTCTTCATTGGTTGTTTCTTCTTCCGGACAGCAGGTTTTTGATTTTGATTATCTGGATGATGGAGCTTCACCTTCATCAGATGCATTTAATACAATGATCTCTGAAATTGTAATAAGTGAAGGAGCTAGCGACGGAATTTCAGACTGGAATGATGTAATTGCAGGAGCACAACTATCTGATGGTACTACCACAGTAACTGCTTCATCTATCGGTACCAATACGATCACATTCAATGGATTCAACTATTCAACGTCGGGAGATTTTGGATTCATTGCAGACAATGCAACAAAGACATATACACTTTCAGTTTGGCTAAGTACATCAAATTCAGAAGTGATTGATAATCAATTGCTTCAATTCAATGCTCAGACATCTAATTTCACATTTTTTGGAGCTTCGAGTTCTCTTGTCACAACTGAAACAGAGACCTCTTCAGCAAGTAATAATATAATAGACGTTGATGCTACTACCTGGGCATTTCAGAATGTTCCTAACAGTGTGGGAACCTCATTGGATTTTAGTTTAACCATTGCTGCAACTGACACTCACGGAAATACAGATACAGATGAAACAACATCATTTGATTTGACAAGAAATGCTGGTACCGGAATACTGGCAAGTGGTACAGGACTCGCTGGTATTAGTTTAACCTCAGGTACATTTGATTATTCTGATTTGACGTATGATACTGATGAAACATTTTCTATCGATGTAGCAACTAACACAGGAACATCTTTGACAGGAGCAACTAGTTCCAATATAATCGCAGCAGAAGCTTATAGAAGTACAGGGACTGGAAACTGGAGTAGCGCAGGAAGCTGGGAGTTCTTTACAGGTGGTGCATGGACAGCTGCAAGTGGTAGTCCAACGTCTACAGATGGTCCTATAACAATTCAAAATGGACATACAATCACTTTCGATGCTGCTGCTACCGTAGATCAAATAACTGTAGAAAGTGGAGCTACTTTAACCTTAACAGCCGGACTTACTTTATCTGATGTTTCTGGGGAAGATGACTTAATTGTAGAAGGTACATTAAACGTTCAAAGTGCCATTACAATTAATACAGGCGCTACAATTTCAGTATCTTCAGGTGGTGTAATTACAACAGCATCTGATGCATTAGAGAATGATTTAGCAGGGCCAAATTCCTCTGGTGAGGTAGTTTATAGCCATGGTTCAATTTTTGAATACACTGGGACAAATGCTTTTGATGAAGTAACCTACTTTCCAGATGTTTCAAGTAGTGTCATCCCAATATTTAGGATTACAAACTTCACTAACAACCTTAATAATTTTGACGATTTCATTGTAAACGGGATTCTTGAGGTCAACTCAAATTTTGGAATTGGCAACTCAAATGCAGGAACACTCGATTTAAGAAACGGCTTAACTGGATCAGGTAACCTAACATTCAGTACTAACACAGCCTTCAACTTCTCTGGTGACTCTGTGTTTTTTGGTGGTGCAGGCGTGTTAGACCTTGGTGCCAATGATTTTGCGTTTACAAGTTCTCAAGTCGTTACTATGACTGCTGACAAGGAAATTCAAGATGGAACTTTTACTTTCAATTCTGGGTCGACATTCTATTTGTCTGATAATTTTCAATTAAACGATGGAACTGCTAATGATTTGACTGTGACATTTGTATCAGGATCAAATCTGATTGCTGAAGGTTCAAACGGACTTTCTACTGGAGCAGCTGGAGTTATTGATGTTAATTCTTTGATATTTAGTGGAAGTGAAAACTTTGAATTCAATGGTACAGCAAGTCAAAATACCAATTTTGGAAGCCTCAGCATTACTGCTGTTAATAATATTACAATAAACAATTCGGCAGGTGTAGTACTTTCTGAACCAATTACCATTAATGGGACTTTGACGCTGACAAGTGGTAATTTCACTACCACTTCAGTTAACATTCCAACAATGACCTCATCAAGTCCATTCTCTGGTGGATCATCGTCAAGCTTTATTGATGGACCAGTAACAATGTCAAGTTTCACCGCGGCAATAACATTTCCTGTGGGAGATGGATCAGATTTCAGACAGGTAATCCTTGATCCAGTCAGTAGTTCAACATTTACCGTAGAACACTTTTCAGCTACTCCAACAAATAGTTCTAGTTTTACAACTCCGGTACAATCCATTTTACAAACAAGATATTGGACCCTGACAAGAGGAAGTGGTTCTGGAGATGTACAGGTTACACTATACTGGGACGAAACTGGAGATTCATTCTCAGGTAATTCAAACTTATTATTAGGAAGATATAACACAGGAACTACTTCATGGGAATCGATGGGTTATGATAGCCACACGTCCAATACCTTAACTGCTACTTCATCTACTTTTTCTGACTACACAGTCGCCTCCTCGGAGAGTACATTGCCTGTCGAAATGGTTTCTTTTGAAGCTAAGCAAATAGATGAAAGTGTGGAATTAAATTGGTTAACAGCGAGTGAGTTAAACAATGATAGATTCGAAATTCAAAGATCTTTTGATGGAGTGGAATTTGAATCGATAGGGGAGATTGCAGGAAATGGAACTACAAATGAACTTACAGAATACATTTATGTAGATTCTAATCCATTATATGGAAACAATTACTACAGGTTAAAGCAAATTGATTTTGATGGAGCATATGAGTTTAGCTCTACTTTGTTTGTGTCATTCGAATCATCACTTAACAGAGGTTTGGCAGTCTTTCCAAATCCAATAATTGGTGATGAATTAAATATTCAATTTGAAGGATCATTTGAAGACGAACCAATTTCAATATCTGTATATGACATGACAGGTAGAATGGTCTTTGAAAATCAATTCAGTTCTGTCAGTTCAGGGTTTACAAAAACATTAATGATGAGTACTATTCCAAATGGTAATTACATTCTAAATGTAAACAGGAATGGTGTTACAACTAACTATTCAATAGTTAAATAAGAATTAAGCTCTTCTATGAGCAGGTATCACAGTTGGGCCACCCGTAAAAGGGTTGGTCCTCCCTATACCTCTCGATCCCATCGCAATTGCTCTTTTCACAGCGTCTTGTCCGTATCTGTTTCTTATCTTATCCATTGCTTGATATAAGTTGCAAGTCTCTTCAGAATTCTCTAAAAAGTTGATTTGATGTCCACCTTCTACCAAGCCACTAAATCGTACACTGATAGTCCTTATTCTAAGTCTTCTCTCATAAAGCTTGGTAAACAAACTCTTTACAAGTTCTAATATTGTGGAGTCTGCAGCTGTATAAGGTATTTTCTTTTGCTTGGAGTAAGTGTTGAGATCTGCATATTTGATCTTAACAGCAACACAAGAAGTAAGCTTATTTCCATTCCTCAATTGAAAAGTGAGGTTTTCCGCCATAGCTACAATTATGCTATTGATCTTATTCATATCAATAGTATCCTTTTCAAAAGTCCTTTCAATACTAATCGATTTTAATTCATTGTATGGTATAACTGGAGTATTATCTATTCCACAACATTTCTTCCAGATGGTCTTTCCATTCTCTCCAAAAGCAGACTCCATCAATCTGATTGGCATTTTTTGAACTGTTTCTATTCTCTCTACACCCATGTGCTTCAGTTCCAGGTAAGTCTTTTCCCCTACCATTGGTATCTTCCTAACCGATAAAGGAGCTAAGAATATTTTCTCATCACCATTGTCAATTTTGATCGAACCATTTGGTTTGGCTTCACTCGTTCCAACTTTTGAAACGGTTTTGTTTGTTGAAAGGCCAAGAGAAATAGGAAGGTTGGTTTCCTTAATTATTCTCTCTCTTAATTCACTAGCCCATTTGTAAACCCCAAAGTAATGATCCATTCCACTTGAATCAATGTAAAACTCATCCATAGAAGCCTTTTCATATAAAGGAGCTTCTTCTTTAATGATGTCAGTAACCATATTGGAAAACTTACTGTAGATCCCGCTATTTCCTTTTATGACTACAGCCTCCGGACAGATCTGTCTTGCAAGCTTCATTGGCATATTGGCATAAATTCCTACTTGTCTGGCTTCATAACTGCATGAGGATACAATGCCTCTATCAGTAACTCCTCCCAATATTATTGGCCTTCCTTCAAGCTCTGGGTTTACTAATCTTTCACAAGAAACAAAGAAGGTATCCAAATCAATATGAATAATAGATCTTTTCATAATGCTAATATAATTAGTAAATACTAAATAATTTAGCTTAATTCTTTATTCTGTTCAATAAAATATTGGCAATATATTTGCGTATAACTGTAGGATTAACTTGCAAACCACATGATACTTGTTGCCAACAGAGTGAATTTTTTTATATCCTCGATCATCTATTGGTTCCTGGTAATGATGCTTTTTTATGTATTCAGATACTTCGGTCTTCAGGATGAAAACGCTATTTCAGTTAACCCCATCGTTGCAGAGCGCACTTCTGATTGGTTCCTTGTTACAGGAGTGGGTGGGATATTGATTGGCTCATTCTATTTCCTTGCCGGGGTTGTAACTGAACTACCATATTTCAAAAGAAAGTCATTCGGGTTTATTATACTTCTGCAAGTCACACTTTATGCAGCATTATTATTGTTTATTGCCGTTACCATAAATAATCTGATAACGGCCACATTCAATATTGAGCTTGTAGATGGCCCAATTTATACCTATCGTGTCTTCTGGGTTTTTGTGGCTTATTTCACCTTATTCAGTTTTATATTCTCGTTTTACAGAATGGTGAATGAGAAATTTGGTAAGGGAGTCTTGCTAAAGATACTGTCTGGAAGTTACAGAACACCAAAAGAAGAAGACAGAATCTTCATGTTTATTGACTTAAAATCTTCAACTAGACTAGCTGAGAAATTGGGACATTTCAATTACAGTAGGTTAATACAACAATGTTTTTATGATCTAAATGAAGTTGTGTTCAAACATGGGGGAGAGATTTATCAATATGTAGGTGATGAAGTTGTTATTTCCTGGCCCTACAAAAAAGGAGTTGCCAATAACCAATGCATCAAATGCTTCATAGATTTTCAAACTCAACTACAGTTAAAAGAATCAATCTATCAAAAGAAATTTGGAGTGCTTCCAGTCTTTAAAGCTGGTCTACATGGAGGAAAACTTGTTGTCACAGAAGTAGGTATTGTCAAAAAAGAAATCGCATATCATGGTGATGTAATCAACACAACAGCAAGAATACAAGCTGAATGCAACACCTTCGGAGAAAAGCTCCTTATTTCAAAAGCTCTTCTTAAAAGTCTTAAATCAAATGACCTGAACACCAAACCACTTGGGCAAATCAACCTTAAAGGTAAGTCTGAATTGGTAGATGTTTATGCTGTGGAAGTTTGAGGTTGGAAGACCGAAGCTTGAAGACCCTATTAATTTAAACTCCGTTTCACAGACAACAGACAACAGACAACAGACAACAGACAACAGACAACACTTAGAGGGACTTGTCCGCCGAAACTATAGTGAAGGCGGAACCACTCAAATAAAATCTAAACCAAATTTCACCAAAAAACAGTATAATCATTAACCTACTACTACTTGTATCATGATCAAAAATTACATTCGAATCGCCTATCGTACGCTGGTTAAGAAACCTGCATTTTCACTTGTAAACATTCTTGGATTAGCAATTGGTTTTACCTGCTGTTTGCTAATCATGCTTTTTGTTCAATATGAGAGATCATATGATGACTTCCAGGAAGACCATGAAAACATTTATCGTTTTGGCCTAAATAGGATTTACCCTGGTAGATCAACTGAATATGCTGTAATCCCTCATTCAATTGGCCCTCAACTTGTTGTTGATTTTCCTGAGGTAATTCAGCAGGCAAGAATCCAGCCTCCATTTGGATCTGTGGTATTTAGAAATGGTGATCGCTTTTTTGATGAGCAAAGACTCATTCTAGCGGATTCTACTTTGTTCGATGTATTGAGCATTCCACTTAAGTCGGGAGATAAGGAAACTGCATTGGATAAACCCAACTCATTGGTTATTACTGAATCAACTGCAAAAAGGTATTTTGGGAATGAAGACCCTCTTGGTAAAGTTCTGGAGACCAACTTTGGTAAATTTGACATTACAGGTATAGCCTATGATTACCCTGAAAATTCTCATATCGAATTTGATTTGATTGCCTCATTAAAATCATTCCCTTTTTACAATCAGGAAAACTGGCTAAGCTTTGCTACAATCACTTATGTGAAACTGAAAGACGGGTCGGATTACAAAAGCCTTGAATCAAAGATTCCTGCATTTATCAAAAAATATGCAGAAGGCCAGATGCAAAGAAGAAATGGAATATCATATGATGAATATGTTGCAGCTGGAAATGGATATGTCTATTCCCTGCAAAATGTGAAGGATATCCACCTCAACTCACATAGAGAAGGAGAATTTAAGAATAATGGAAACCTCACTTATGTAATGGTATTCACGGCAATTGCTCTATTCATATTGGTAATTGCCGCAATTAACTTCATGAACCTCTCCACAGCCAGATCTACTGAAAGAGCAAAAGAAGTGGGAGTGAGGAAGGTATTAGGGTCTCTTAAGCAGCAATTAATTAATCAATTTCTTACTGAATCAATCATGATAAGCCTGAGTGGTTTGGTAATAGCAATTGGGCTTGTTTATTTCTTATTACCTCCATTTAGCCAACTAGCAGAAAGAGACATTTCTTTTACTATGCTGCTTTCATGGTCGAACATCTTGCTTGTATTAGGTGTAGCGCTGACGGTTGGGCTACTTGCAGGAGCATATCCTGCATTTGTACTTTCAGCATTTAAACCTGTTAGTGTTTTAAAAGGAAAAATGAAGTCGTCTAAAACAGGTAGGAATCTTAGAAATGGTCTTGTCGTACTTCAGTTTGCCATTTCTATTTTCTTAATTTCCTGCACCATCATCATTTATAATCAGATGAACTTCATGGTCAATAAAGAGATGGGTTTTACTAAGGATCAGGTACTTGTGGTTGAAAATACCGCCCTGTTGCAGGACAAGACTGAAACCTTCAGACAATTCCTTCTTTCTCAACGAGGAGTGGAGCAAGCGGGTAATACTACATCAATGCCAGGCGGTTTTTACCCAGGCCTGGTAATGAAAGTCGAAGGAACCGAAGAAGAAAGCTACGTATGTCGACAAATTGCAATTGATGATAATTTTCTGGAAACGATGGGAATCGAAATTCTGGAAGGTCGTGGTTTTCAACGGGAATTCAATGATTCATTAAGTGTAATTCTAAACAAGTCATTTATTGAAAAACTTAATATTAAGGACCCAATTGGCAAGAAAGTAACGGACGTACAAAATGATCCAACTCAAAACAGAACCTTTACCATTGTTGGAATAATCGATGATTATCATTACCAATCATTGCACAGAACAATAGAACCTTTAGCAATTATGCATAATGATGCAGGTCTTCCTGGTAATTTTATGCCAGTTAGAATAAGCGGAGAGTCTTCTACTATTTTATCTGGTATTGAATCCAGGTGGAATGAACTATCTCCAGGGAATCCTTTTAAACATCATTTTGTAGATGAACAATTAGCGGACTTCTACCAAAATGAAAGGACATCAAGTAGCATTTTTACAGTATTCTCTATGTTGGCAATCTTCATCGCTTGTATTGGCTTACTAGGTTTAGCGGCATACACAGCTGGACAGAAAACAAAGGAAATAGGAGTTAGGAAGGTGCTTGGAGCTTCCGTTAATTCAATTATTATGATGCTTTCAAAAGATTTTCTAAAGTTGATCGTAATTGCAATAATCATAGCTGCACCACTTTCGTACTTCTGGGCCAAAGATTGGTTGGAAGATTTTGCCTACAGCATTTCTGTAAACCCAATTGTTTTCATAGGAGCCGGTCTATTGGCACTTGTCTTTGGTTTACTCGTTGTGGGATACCAAGCACTTCGATCTGCCGTAGTAAATCCAGTTGATTCTCTTAAGGATGAATAAAGAATTCAGATTATAATATGGCACTAACAAAAGGTGTCAACCAGCTATAGATGGTTGACACCTTTTTTATTGATACCTAATTTTTATGTCAGACTAATTTAAAATCAAAGAGTATTTGAAATGTGCCGTTATTTGTGATGAGTAAGGATAATGGATGTGAATATTTAAATTTTTGAATGAATAATTAGAATTATTATAAAAACACTAAATCATTTTAGGGATCAATTGAAGGATTGACACGAATTCAATTTTAAGGAACTATAAATTGAGATACTAAATTGGAACATATGCGATAGTTCCAAGTGTCAATTGTTTACTTAAACCTATAAATGTAAAAATGAAGAAAGCAGTACTGTGTTTGCTGACAGGATTGATGTGTCTATCAGTCATTCCTTGCAAAGCACAAGTAGATTTTAGAGAAGAATCGATCTACTTTTTAATGACCACAAGATTCTTCGATGGTGATCCCAATAATAATGCACCAACAGAGTGGAGTTCCTACAATCCAGATCCAAACCTTAATCCCTCAATAACGGACCCTCAGGACGTTACATGGAGAGGAGATTTTAAAGGTCTTATTGAGAAATTAGATTATATACAAGATCTAGGATTCACAGCAATTTGGATTACTCCAATTGTACAAAACCGAGGGCCGTTGGATTATCACGGCTATCATGCATGGGACTTTACAAAAGTTGATCCACGACTGGAATCCCCAGGAGCAACTTTTCAAGATCTTATCAATGAAGTTCATGCAAGAGGAATGAAGATTGTATTAGACGTTGTAACTAATCACTCTGGAAGATTTGGAATCAAAGATGTTGCTGAGATCAAATACAATACCGATCCTACTCAACCTTGGGGTCAGGATTTGAATGGAAATCCTTTGCAAGACAATCCTAATTGGGAGTACGATGGACTTACTGCAAATCCTGATGATGGAAGAATTTGGAGTAGAGCAAACCTTGCCAAAATGCCACCTCCATACAATCAGAACCTTGCTGCTTTCCAATGGCCAAGTAAAGAGAGTTATGTAGATACTTCTGATCCGAACTGGTACCATCATTCAGGAAACGGATTTGCTCAGGGTTTTGATGATACAGAGAACTTACACAACAGAGCTTTAGCAGGAGACACACCCGATCTAAACACTGGAAGCCAGGTGGTCAGAGATTACCTGGTTGCTGCTTACACTACTTTTATTAACATGGGGGTAGATGGATTTAGATGGGATACTATGAAACACATGAGTAAAGATGATGTGCTCTACTTCTATGATCGTTTTAAAGAAGCTAACCCTGACTTATTTATATTTGGAGAAGTAGCTCAGCTTAGACATGAGTTACACAACCTCGAGGAAATAAACCCACACTACTATACCTGGAGAGGGGATGTGAATAATTCTGCAAATTCAGGAATTGCGGTAATTGACTTCTTTGCACAGGCAACTTTTCATGGAGTTTTTGAAGAAGGTCAGAATTTTTCAGGGGTAACTGCAGCCGCAAGATATGATCACTTATACAGCGATCCATCTACTCTTTTAACATGGTTGGATAACCATGATTTTGGTCCAAATAATGATTGGAACAGAAGGTATGGTGGTACAACTGAAAACCTTGCAGCGGCAATGAACTTCATGTTTACCTGGAGAGGAATTCCGATTGTTTATTACGGAACTGAAACTAGGTTTAAAGCTGGAGAATACGCGGATATCCACAATGCAGCTGGTATTGAGCAGTCGATTGATTTGACAGGGAGAGCATATTATGGTGCTGAATTTGATAACGCACCAAATCACATCATGTATCAACATATCAAGAAGCTAAACGCAATGAGAAGAGCTATTCCAGCCCTACAAAAAGGATCTTGGAGATGGGATGGTAACGGTGGTGGAAATGGCGTTGGTTATGTTAGAGTACATGGAGATAGTGAAGTAGCAGTTGGTCTAGCAAAAGATGGACAAGTTACTTTTAACTTCTCAGGCCTAACTAATGGCACTTATCATGATGCAGTTACAGGAAATGAAATTCAGGTAAACAATGGGTCGATTAGCTTCACTGTGCAACCAGCTTCTGCCGGAATTTACGTATTAAACGGTCCTGGAATGATCGGAGGAAATGGTGTTGGGTTCTTCCAACCTGGTACAGGCGGCTCTGTTCCGGTTGTGAATATTTCACCAGATGGTGGAATCTATGCTGACCCGATTCAGGTGACTATGTCTGCTACATCTCAGAATAACCCAACTACAATATACTACACTACCACAGGAGTAGACCCAACTACATCAAGTAATGTATATAATGGACCAATCACTATAAATGAAACTACCACCGTCAAGGCTATGGCAAGGGACAACAATGGTGTACAGTCATCAGTAGTGACTAGAGATTATATCATTGGTGATGCCGATGTATTATCAATTTACTTTGAAAAACCTGCAAATTGGTCAACAGCTAATATCCATCATTGGAGTGCCTCTCCTGCAGGAATTGTATCAAACAGTACCTGGCCAGGACCAACTATGGCGAGTGAAGGTGACGGCTGGTACAGATACGATTTTGTAGGGATTCAAAGTACAAACCTGGTATTCAATGATAATGGAGGAGATCAGACAGATGATCTTTTCAGAGTTGGGACAGGCTGGTACGATATCAATGGAGTTTGGCACAGCACTGACCCAAGACCACCTGTTAACAATCCACCCACAATTGCAATAAGCCCGGCAGGAGGTAATTTCACTGAAGGTGATGTTGTAACAATCACTCTTTCCGCTGCTGATGATACCGATCCAAGCCCAGCAATTTTCTATACGGATAATGGTACTGATCCTACTCAATCGTCTATACCTTATACAGGTAGTTTTGATATTACTTCAACAACTACGATTAAGGCAGCTTCTTTTGATGATATTGATCAATCAAGTCCTGTTGCTGAAGAAACATATACATTTAACCCTCCATCGTCGGACTTAGTTGTTCATTATAAGCCTAATGGGTATGCTAATCCTAAAATATACTTCTGGGGAGTAGTTCCGACGGGCGAAACAACTGGATGGCCAGGTAATGATATGGAACCCGAAGGTGATGGTTGGTACAAATACACATTTGTTGGGGCAGAATGTGCTAATGTTATATTCAGTAACAATGGGGGAGGACAGACTCCAGATTTGACTAGATGTTCTGAGGGTTGGTATGTCGATGGACAATGGTACGACTCCAAGCCAGAACCGCCAGCAGGCTTAACAATACATTTCCTAAAACCAACCAGTTGGGGGACAGCAAGAATGCACTATTGGAATGTAACACCAGCCGGAATTCCTGGAACCAATTGGCCTGGTGTTCAAATGCAAAATGACAATAATGGCTGGTGGAGCTACACTATTGAAGGAGCAGAGTGTATCAATATTGTGTTCAACGATAACGGAGGGTCTCAAACTATGGACTTATCAAGATGTGGAGATGGATATTATGATAATGGATGGTCAAGTAGCGCCAGGGTAGAAGGAAATGCGCAATTCTTTGAAGAGACTTTTACCTATACTTTAGGACAAGCATATCCAAACCCAAGTAGCAGTTTAGCAACGTTGGATTTTAGTGTGCCAGAAGATCAAAATATCCGAATTGCTCTATACAATATGCATGGCCAATTAATATCAAATCTAACTGATAAACAATTCACAAAAGGAAATCACAGTATTACGGTAGATGTAAGCGTCTTTCCTGAAGGTGTTTATTTCTACCGAGCATTTTCATCTCAAGGCATGATAAGCAAACGATTAGTGATTAGGAGGTGATGGAGTTTTGAGTCTTGAGTTTAGAGTTTCGAAATTCTGATTTAGAATTTATAAAGTGGCAGGATGTAGATTCTTGCCACTTTTTTGTTATCCCATCATATCAAAAGTAATACTTTCGGTGCAGTCAACATTCATTTCTATGCGGTTAGTAAATATTTTGAAGTAGTCAGCATTCATTTCTATACGGTCAGTGCATATTTCGGTACTGTCAGTTTGTATTCAGGTGCGGCCAGCATTCATTTCGATACGGTCAGCACATGTTTAGGTATGGTCAGTACATAATTCGATTTGGTAAGCAATCATTTCTATATGATCAAACTACATCAGTCTGAAGCCAAACTCGCAGGTTCTCTACAGGAGACCAACCCAGTAACCCACAACCCGTTTACTGACAACTGACAACTGACAACTGACAACTGACAACTGACAACAAAAAAAACCGCTCCAGTTTCCCGGAACGGTTTCTACCATTGATAAAATTATCTTAGAAAGTATATCTCAACCCAAGTTGTAATTGCCATCTCGACAATAAATCGGTACTTGGAGTAAATGTTTCTGTTAATGAAGGATCAAATGTATAAGTCACATCACCAGTTGTTGCGTCTGTGCTTGCACCTATGATTTGAGTATTGGTCGGGAATTGCCTTATGCCCCATTTAGAACTGATTAAGTTCCCAATGTTCAACACATCAACACTGAACTGTATTTGATGACCATTAGATAAATTGTAATCCTGAAGTAATCTCAAATCCCATCTTGAGAACCAAGGGCTCAAGATTGCATTTCTTTCAGAATATTCACCTCTGTTTTCACTCAGGTAATCATCTTGTGCGATAAATGATTTCAATGCAGCTCTTTGAGTAGCAGCTGTAACGGTAGTACCATCTACTGGATCAGGAGTGTCTGCAAAATTCATATTGTCAATTTCAGAATCGGTTGGGATGTAAATCAGATCATTACCAAAACTGAAGGCACCATCATTGTTGATGTCACCAGCATAAGTATAACTGAATCTTCCTCCTTGTGCGTATTCAAAGAACATGGAGATTGTAGTTCCCCATTTATTACTTGAATAGCTAAAAGTCTTGTAGATATTACCAACAACTCTATTCTTGTTTCCATAAATAGAAGGAGCAAGAACAGTTTGATTAACATCACCCAAAGTAGGATTTCTGTCAAATGCATCACTGGTTATCTCAGCTTCGATTGATGTAACATCCTTAGCATCAAGATAATTGTATGCAATACTGGTATATAGACCATTTGACCAGTTTCTTTTCAACTCAAGAGTTAGGTTAATGCTTCTGCCTTCATCAGTATTTGTGAAGATATAAGCGTTATTGATTTTTTGAGTATTTAGATAGTAAGGTCTGTTATCACCAGGCGCGTTAAGTGTTCCCTGAGGAGCACCGCCCAAACCGTAGTTTCTTACCATCATCGCATTTACATCATTAGTATAAGCAAGATCAACGGTTCCAATCCAACCTTCTCCAAATGCCTGGTCAATTCCAATATTAGATCTCCAAACCTGAGGGAATTTGAAATCCTGAGCAGTCATGTTATAGAAGAAGTTATTAGGATTTGCTACCTGGTTACCAATCCATACGAATGGTAATCTACCAGTGAATAACCCACTTCCACCTCTGATTTGAGTTTTCTGCTCGCCACCAACATTCCAGTTGAATCCTACTCTAGGCGAGAATAGAGGAGTTTGGTCAGGTAATACGGTGTGATCAAACTGAATAGACTCTCCATTTTCATCTGTATAAACGATACTAGGATCATAACAGCAGTTTCTGTCGATATTCTCCTGAATTTTCTCACTTGTGTCAAAGTAAAGGGGAACATCAACTCTCACACCTGCAGTTAACGTGAAATTATCGTTTACAGCGATTTTATCTTGTATGTAAAATGCCCATTGACCTACATTCGTTTCTGCAAGGGCCCAAGTGTCATTGGCATTGTTTCCATCAAAAACTCCTTGAGAATAGTTAGCTATATTTTCCAGTTGGCTAATTCCATCAGTATTTGTAGTATTAGCGAATGCAAGGAATTCAGCAACAGAGTTAAACCCAAATCCAAAAGATCCTCCAGGATAATAGTCAATGTTGTTATTGTAAGCTGGAGTTACACCAGGTATTTCAAATGGCTCATAAACACCAAGATTGAATGAATTGTCAAATGCAAACCTTTCAAATGAAGTTCCAATTGTCAAAGTATGGTTTCCAGCATATATGTCAAAGTTGTTTGTGATTTGGAAAACGTCCTGGTCCAGTCTGTTATTAATTGAAAACGGCTCATGACCAGCAACTATCCCTCTTACACCAAATTGGTTGATATTAACAACAGGGAAAGGAGTACTCATAGGATCTCTGCTATCTTCAAATTTGGTATAACCAACCTGGAGTTTATTAGAGAATTTATTTCCTAACAAAGACCTTAATTCAAGTAATCCTGAATGTATCTTATTATTAATCTGATATCCGGAATTTTGGAATTGAAGTGTAGTCGCATCCGGTCCTCTTCTACCAAGAGCAGAAGGGTGAGCAGGCTTCATCTTAGATGCATCAAGGAAGTTGTAAGTAGCTACTAATGTATGATTCTTGCTCAGGTTCCAATCGATTTTAATAATACCTTTTTGGTTATCAGTATCATGCGTAAAGCCTTGGTATTCACCTGGGTTATATCCAACTGATTGTAAGGCATTTCTTACATCAATCAGATCCTGCTCAGGAATTCTGGATTCATTAAGAGCTCCGCTTCCAGAGTTTGCTACGAATGCAGAACCCTGGTCTTCTCTTCGTTCCAATTCGAAATTCACAAAGAAGAAAACCTTATTCTTCACTAAAGGTCCTCCCAGACTAAATCCAGTTTGAAGTTGGTTCAATTCAGGAACGATAATATCTTCTCCATCAACCTTGTTTCCGGTTAATGCATCAGATCTGGTAAACCCAAATACAGTTCCTTTTAATTCATTAGTACCACTTTTAGTAACAGCATTAATAGCAGCACCAGTAAATCCAGCTTGTGTTACATCATAAGGAGCAACAGATACTTGTATCTGATCAATAGCATCCAATGAAATAGGCTGAGCATCGGTTTGACCTCCTGGAGTAGCTGCGTCCAGCCCGAAAGGGTTATTGAAGATTGAACCATCAAGTGAGAAGTTGTTATATTGATCGTTTCTACCTCCGAATGAATTTCCATCAGAAGCAGGAGTTAAACGATAGATATCACTACTAGATCTTGTGATGGTTGGCATCTTTCGGATAAGTTCATTGTCGTAGTTTGCACTAAACCCTTGTTTGTCGTCATCAAAAGTGCCACTCTCTGCGGTAACTACTAACTCTTGAAGTTCCTCTGAACTCTCTCTTAATTCGAAATTGATACTTAGGTTTTGTCCTAAAGCAAGGAAAATGCCTTCCTGTGAAATAGTTTCATAACCTACAAATGATACTGTGACTGTGTAAGGTCCTCCAACCCGCAGGTTTGGCAAATTGAATTTCCCATCAAGTCTGGTAGAATTTCCATATTCGGTACCAGTAGGGGTGTGAATAGCAATAACTGTGGCTCCAGGAAGTCCTTCACCATTACTATCAGTGACTTTACCACTCAAAGAAGCGGTGGTGACTCCTTGTGCAAACAGACCATTACTAATGGTTATGCAAATGAGTATTGCAAACAATAGGTAGATTGTGTTTTTCATATACGGTGATTTTGATAAAGTTTAATTAATGTGGTGGTATCTAAATTTAATCTAATTCAATAGAAAAAGCTCCGATTTAATGTTAAGGATTAGGAGAGGAATCAAATAAAGTATTGGTTGTGACATTTTTGGAAACAAAAAAAGGCCTTAACAAAAAGCTAAGACCCTCCTTTAGTTGTGTCCGTATTAAAATTACTTTGCAAAAATTCCTTTGAATGAATCTTTATATGCTATCGCCAAAAATATGTTTGCGGCTAAAACAAAGATTGAAATTGGGTTTGGAGGAGTTAATACTGAGTGAAATAAAAATATATTTAAAGTGATAGGTCCCAGGATAGCTATTGCCAACGGTACAAACCTATTACTCAATAATAAAGCTCCTGCAATTACTTCAAGTCCCTTTACTAAAGGAAAGAAAAAGCCAGATGCAGCTAAACCTCCCATGAAAGTAGCAGCAGTTCCAGATAGATCCGGTTGAGGGATAAAGCCCAGAAAACCATTCAATCCGAAAACGAAAAAAATTGCGCCCAGTAAATATCTAACAACCGTTGCTGATACTCTTAAGGGCTTTGATACAAATGATAAAGTAGCCATTGTGTTTTATGTTTTATTACATTAAATGTTGGTACATCTAACGTGAGTACATATACTTTTGGTTCCAGGCTATCATACTTTTTTTATGAATTACATACAATCTTTTAATGAATAGTATTCTACTGAAGAATTTTGATCCCCAGTATAACAGAAAGGGAAGTGTATTCAGATGCCCAGAAGAATTGATTTGCCAGTAGATCTCTTTGAGTATTGTAGCGTATTTCTGTTTTGAATCTCTTGTAATCTATACCTGTTCCTATACCAAAATTGATTCTGTTTTCAATAGTTAAAGGTTCTTCGGTAGTTTCCGTCGTGATGGTTTTATCATTGTTGTAATCAAACACTATCGCCCCATTTGCAAATAGCTTCAGGTCTTTGTTTAAGTATATGTAATGTCTAATTCCTATTGGGATTTCTATGGATTGGTAATCTACTTTAAGGTTTGATCCATTAAGATTGAAATTGTGAAAAGTAGGTTCAATAAATAAGGACCATTTTTCTTTATTGAAAGGCATGATATATTCTAATTCCACACCAATTCTAAAGTTGGCCTCATTATCAATTTGAGTGAGAATATTATTTGATTTATCAAGAATATCAAGCGAGCTAAAATTTATTCCAGGTGTTAACTTTAAATTGAAGAGTGCCTGGTCTTTAGGATCAGAATAGACCTTGAAGCTACTACCACGGCATTCATTATTTCCAACAAAGTATTTGATCAAATCTGATTTTTTATATTGAATCTTACCAAATCCATTATTGACTTCTGTTTTACATTTCACATCACTTCCTAGTTGCGATCTAAATCTGTTATTCTCTGCCACCTGTCCTCCGGGAAATCTGTATTTCTTATAAACAAGTTGAGTAATATCCTGATTAGGCACTTTAAAAAAGTATCTGCGTAAACCTCCTTTTTCATAAGCGTAAAGACTTGACTCACCTTCAACCAAAACTTTGAGAAGTACTGTTTCAGTTTTCCATTCGGGTTCTTGTTGCGTACTAGAACTTCGTGATTGATCAATCGGGCCCTCATATCGCACATATTTGAAGCTTTCAGCACCAAATTCTGTGATTTCATTTATTGGAATCGTTGTACTGGTAGAATTCTCAGAGTTTTTGAATTCAAATCCATTGGGGTTATTCTTTCTATCCTGGTCTTTGATAAAACCTTCAGTTCTGGTCCCATCATCTTTGATATAATAACCAGGTTTAAAAGTTACCTGCGCAATGGAACTTTGTCCTATAAGCAGGATGATAATTATTAGCCGGAATGCCTTCATTTTACTATGATAATGATGGTTTGTTCAATGTTACCCTCTTTAAATATACCAATTAAAACCCTCAATACTTAAAAGGTCAAGATATTGAAGTTGTTTGGCAGAATTTTTAAGTGATTGTAGACCTACTTTGTTTGAAATGGTGGTACAATATGAAAGCAATAACTGAAGAATATTACGTCTGGTTTAACAAAATCAGAAATAAAGTGGAGTCAGGTACGATAGCCGACTTCCTAAGAAGAAAATCAAAACGCAATGTTGATGAGGAAGTGAAAGTCATATGCAAACTCAAATGTGACGAAAATGAAAGTCAAAACATTGTAAACATCATTAACAGCAGCTTGCGGTAGATAATAGTTCTCAAATACTATCTCAATTTCTAATAACGTGTGTAAAAGTCCTGCTCTGTATGGGTAGGACTTTGTTTTTTAAGAAACTCTAAACTCTAATACCTAAATCCTAAATGTGCGTATAAAGACAAAAGACAAAAGACAAAAGACAAAAGACAAAAGACATTCCCTATACCTGCTGGCACTTAAAGGAGAAAACTCGTATCCCTGACAACTGACAACTGACAACTGACAACTGACAACTAGTCCGCCGAAGCTTTCACCGACGGCCATAGCCTCTGGCGAAGTACTTAGCGAAGGAGGGCTCAGACCTCCAACTTCTCCCGATCCTTCATCGGCAACCTTTCCATCTTAGTAGACTCAATCATTGGATATCCAAAGTCTTCAACCACTTTTCCATAAACCTTGTAAAAGCCTCTTCCTCTGAAAGGGTAATATTTAGCAACATCAGGAAAATGAACTGTGTCAAAAACATAGCCGTCTTTATCGTAGAAAGTTCCAAAATGCATTCTTAACCCATCTTTGGTGCTGGTGTCTTTAGTGGTTACCAGGTAGCCGGTAATTTGTACGAACTTGCCTAGGTATTCCATTAGTTGTTGGGCTCTGATATTCCCAAGGTTTTCTTCATCCAGCATCAATAAAAACGGGTCACAAAGAGGGAAGTTGAGTAATTCAAATTGATCAAAAGCATCTTCAAGTTTTGGGTAGGAGAGGTCCGGCAAATCGTATTTAGTGGGCTCTAGGTTGAAGAGGTCTTTTGAATAGTGTTTCATAGCCTTTCCTCCATAATACAATTGAGCTTCCCACAGCAACGCTTTCTTATTGGGATTATAAAATCTAAAAGCATCTATTCTGATTAGTATTCTAAGCTGCTCCAATCCAATTGGAATTCTGCGAATGAAATCATCAAGACTTTCATAGGGTCCATTTTCTTCACGTTCCAAAGGGATTCGTTGAGCAATTTTAGTTTCAAGGCTTTTCAGGTGAATGAATCCTATGTAGATGTCAATTCCTTTAATATTAGTGAGGTAATCACTATTGTTGATACATGGTGCATTGATATTAGCTCCACTCATTCTGGCTTCATGAAAGTAGAATTCGGTTCTGTAAAATCCACCAAAGTTATTGATCACACCCACCATAAACTCTAATGGATAATGAGCTTTCAAAAACAGACTTTGATAACTCTCTACCGCATAACTGGCAGAGTGGCCTTTTGAAAATGAGTACCCACTAAAGCTTTCGATCTCAAACCATACTCTCTTTGCAACATGTTCGGGATACCCTATTTCTCTGCAATTATCAAAATAGGTGTCTTCCAACCTTTTGAATTCTGCTCGCGATCTAAACTTGCCAGACATGCCACGTCTAAGGATATCGGCATCTGCCAAAGTGATATTTGCAAAATGGTGAGCCACTTTGATCACATCTTCCTGATAAACCATCACCCCATATGTTTCATGCATCAGCTCGTCCATCTTAGGGTGAATGGTTTCGTACGGTTGACCTTTCTGAGTCATATGATGCCTTTCGATGTAAGCTCGCATCATTCCAGATCGGGCTACTCCAGGGCGTATAATTGAACTGGCAGCCACAAGCGTTATGTAATCCTGGCACTCAAGTTTTCCAAGCAACATACGCATGGCGGGAGATTCTACATAGAAGCAACCCATTGTTCTGCCTGTGCTTAGTAGTTTAGCAATTTTAGGATCCTTCTTAAATTCATCAAACCGCTTAGAATCAACCTCAATGTTTTGATTCTTCTTAATCAACTGCACTGTGTCCTTTATATGTCCAAGACCTCTCTGACTTAAAATGTCAAATTTGTAGATGCCCATGTCTTCTGCATTGTGCATCTCAAAGTGAACTACGGGAAGACCTTTTGGGGGAAGGTCTGTAGCAGTATAAGCATAGATAGGGTTCTCAGTAATCAACACACCTCCTGCGTGAATTGATAGGTTGGCAGGAATCTTTTGCATGGCTCTGCTATACTGGAATATCAGTCTGGTTACGTCATCCTTGTTGCGGTACAAATCCGGGTAAGTTACCATCTGATCGATCTCCTCTTTCGGCAACCCAAATACCTTTCCCAATTCCCGTAAACTTGACCTCATTTTGTAAGTAGTATGTGTACCCAATAAAGCCACATGTCTCTGACTGTACTTGCCAAACATATACTCATAAATAGCATCACGATCTTTCCAGGAGAAGTCCATATCAAAGTCAGGAGGGGAGGTCCTGTTTGGGTTGAGGAATCTCTCGAAATATAAATCCAGCTCAATAGGATCAACATCGGTGATTCCCAAACAATATGCGATCATACTATTGGCTCCACTACCTCTTCCTACATACTCATATCCACTACGTTTAGCGAATTGAACAATGTCATTACTTATCAAATAATAAGACTCAAAGTTCTTCTGGTTGATGATTCTTAATTCCCTTTCAAAACGTTCAGCTGTCTCATCAGTCATTTTATCTGAATACCGTTTTTGATAACCAATCTCAGCTTGTTGAACCAGGAATTGATAATCCTCTTTTTTACTCCCTAGAAGATGCCGTTTGTTCTTATCGGTTCCAAGCTCAAAATGGATCTCACATTGCTCTAAAATTACCTCAGTATTCCTAATGACCTCAGGATAGTTCTTAAAGTAATGCTTCAATTCATTTTCAGGAATCATGTATTCATTGGGATCAGCCTGTAGCGAAGTATCCAGCTTACTAAGTAGTGTATTCTGGTCAATAACCCGTAACAACCTATGAATATTGAATGAAAGCTTATCTTTCACAGTAATCGGATGTAGAATCACAGCTTTTTGAAGCAGGTTTTTTACGGGTGAAGTAATTAATTTATTTAAATCATTGATTTTTAGACCAATATATTCATTTGATCGAAGTAAAACTTGAGGAATATTCTCCTTAGGGTAAATAAAGAAAACATCCTCCAAATTGGGGGCTCTTTTGAGTAGAGGAAGCTCGTTAACATTGTGCCTTGATAGGTAGCCGTTAAGTTGTTCAAACCCTCGGTTGTTCTTGGCGATACCAATATACAGTAGCTGGTCATCCTGCCTGAATTCAATCCCCAAGGCCACTTGTAAATCATACTCATCGCGCCTCTCTTTACAGATCCTGAGCAGCTCAATATATCCAGATGTATTATTGATATCCGTCAATACCAGCTTCCGCACACCACATCGTTTAGCCTCTTCAAAAAGAGTCTCCACGGAAAGCGTTCCGTACTTAAAACTGAAATATGTATGACAATTAAGATACACCTGTTTTTAGACTTTAGACATTAGATTAAAGACGTTAGACAAAAGATAAAAGAGTAATACCATTAAACCCTTTTAGGGAACAACTCGTATCCCTGACAACTGACAACTGACAACTGACAACTGACAACTGACAACTGACAACTGACAACTGACAACTGACAACTGACAACTCGTCCGCCGTAGCTTCAGCGAAGGAGGACTCAAAACTCCAACCTCCTAAGCATCCCAATAAGCTCATCAACATTCTCATTATAGCTATCATACTCATACTTAATTAAGCCGCTATCATTAATTAGTTTTAACCAGTATTTTGTCTCGATAGCTTCTCTTATTGAGAGCTCAATTTTCTCTTTGAATTTCCGTTCATTCTGAGCTACTTGTGCCTCCATTATTTTCACACCTATACTCGTCCCCCGACCAAGAATCTGAAGTGCTATAGCGAAGTGTTTTTTTCTGGAGAGTTTCTGATAGAGTTCCACCATTCTCAGAGAAAACTCAAAACCCTTGTTCTCGACTACCTTTTCATTTTGCATAATCAGCATATGTTTATAAATCCTAAATTCTAATTTCTAAATCCTAATGCCCGCTATGTCCACCGTAGCTTCAGCGAAGGAGGACCACAACCTACCACTTACTGATCTAGTTTACTCCAAACTTGTCCACCGTAGCTTCAGCGAAGGAGGACTCCAAACTCCAAATCAAGAAAATCGTTACTCCAACACCCCTGACTCCAAAAGGGGAATATGTAATTCTGTGAAATCACGAAACTCGCAACTCGCACATCCACCGAAGGGGATCAACTCGTATCTCCCAACTCATTCAAGCTGACAACAGTCAACTGACAACCCGTCCGCCGTAGCTTTCACTGACGGCCATAGCCTATGGCGAAGGACTTAGCGAAGGCGGACTAAACCCTCCCAGAAAACACATTATTCTCCATCCTCACTCTCTTATTCACATCAACAGTCGCTGCTCTCACAACTGAATCTATACCATGTTTAAATCGAATCTTATCCAACGCCTGATAGAGCTTGATACTTTCCTCTGTATCATCAAATAGATTAATTTGATAATTACCATGAACCAACCCACTTAGTCTCACTCCAACTAACCTTAGTAGCATTCTCCTTGAGTATAATCTGTCAAATAGCTCCATAACATGTCTTATGATGAATTGGTCTGAAGCAGTATAAGGAACTTGAATTTGTTTGGTTTCCGTATCGAAATTTGAATATCTGATCTTTACAGCGATGCATGATGTAAGTTTCTCTTCCTCTCTCAACTTGAAGGTTAGCTTCTCTACCATGGCGGTGAGAATTGTTTTCAATTTCTTCACGTCAATAGTGTCTGTCATGAAGGTGCACTCTGTAGATATTGATTTTCTCTCTGAGTATGGGACAATTTGGGAATGATCAATTCCATTGGCTTTGTACCATAGTACTTTACCATTTTTACCAAAAGCCTGTTCCAGCATTTTCACTGGCATCTCTCGTAATGTCTTTACTTTATAAACTCCCATTTCCATCAAATGCTGTGACGTCTTCTTTCCCACCATTGGGATCTTCTTAACAGAAAGAGGAGAGAGGAAGTCTCGTTCTGTTCCATGTGGGATTAGTCCTTCGCCATTTGGTTTGTGTTCTCCGGTTGCAACTTTGGAGACCATTTTATTTAATGATACACCCATAGATATAGGAAGACCTGTGTTTTTTATAATCTTTTGCCGAAGCTCCTGGGACCATTTAAAAGTGCCAAAGAAATGATCCATACCAGTAGCATCAATGTAGAATTCATCAATAGATGCTTTTTCAAATGTTGGTGATTCATCTCTTATAACCTCAGTGACTAATCTTGAATACTTACTGTAAGATTCCATATCACCTGAAATCACTTTGGCATCCGGACATAACTGAAGAGCCATTCTGGTAGGCATTGCAGAATGAACTCCAAATTTCCTTGCCTCATAACTGCAAGATGCAACCACACCTCTTTTACCATTACCTCCAATGATTAATGGAATTCCTCTAAGCTCACTATTCATGAGGCATTCCACAGAAACAAAGAAGGAATCCAAATCCATGTGGATGATGGATCGCTCCGGTTGTTCTGTGAAGAATCTTCTTTTCTTGGGGTGGTGGTTTATTAGCATTTTTTACGTTAGTAATATTCTCGTTTTCAATCCTCCTGCACCTCCTTCTCCAAGGAGGAAACTAAATAAATTCGGGATGTCCCCCTTGGAGAAGGGGGTTAGGGGGATTGATTGCCTACATCTTCTCTCATAACCTTTTCTGGTAAATAACTCTCTAGCACTCTTATTACATTAGGAAAATCATTACGTATATCCTTCTCGTCAATTCTTATAACTTTATATCCTAAAGCACTCAAATCTTTATCCCTTTTAATATCATCGTCTGCTATATTTTGGTGGTATTTTCCATCAACTTCAATAATCAGTTTTAGCTTTCTACAGATAAAATCAACTATGTATCTGTTGATAGGGTATTGTCTGTTGAATCTCAGACCATAGAAGTTTTTCCCCTGCAGTAGTTCTCGCCACAATAGTGCTTCCCCAATTGTCCCGTCTTGTCTCAACTTCTTCGCATAAGGTTTTAAGTATTTATTGTAGTTTGGTTTCATTTCCAAAAGGTATAAAAAACTAAAATAATTAGTAATTAGTTGTGATTAATAATATCAATTACTAATTTTATGATCAAAATTAACTAATACATATAGTTAATGCTAATAATTTTAGGATTTTAAATAACAATAGTATGATGGACTTACCGCAAATCAGTGAAAGCATGATATTAGACAGAGATTACAGATTAAGACTTTCTTCAAAGAAGTTGAAATCGGGAAAATGTCAGGTTAAGTTCTATGCTACGGTTAGAAAGAGAAAAGATCTTTATGGATATGTTCTGGTAGAATCATCAGAAAAGCTAAAGGATGTGGTTGATAGGATTAAGTACAGATTAGATCAGGTGAAAAACCGAGATAGTTTTCATCATATCAATTTATATTCTATTGGTAAGAACCACACAAATGATGCGAATATCCTTATTTTTGATGCATAAGTTGATTTAAAAGAAATTGCTTGGAGGATATTAACCACCCCAAGCCTCTTGCTGATCCGCCTGGACAGCAGGAGGTTTACTTATAAATGAAACACTGAAGAGCAAGAAGTAATAAAATGATACAGGTTAACGAAAACATTAAATACCTCAGAAAGAAGAACGGTTACACCCAGGAGCAATTTGCTGAGCTCATCGGGATCAAAAGATCACTGGTTGGAGCCTATGAAGAGGGTAGAGCTGACCCAAGGTTAAACAACTTATTACGAATGAGTGAAGTCTTCAAGGTGTCTGTTGATACTTTACTCAATAAAGATGTTTCGAAGTTATCAGATGAAGAACTTTACAGTTCAGGTGGATCTGGAGGTATGAAAGTACTTTCTATCACGGTAGATAAAGATGATAATGAGAACATAGAATTAGTGCCTCAAAAAGCCTCAGCAGGCTATCTTAATGGATATGCAGATCCAGAATTCATTGAAGAGCTTCCAAAGTTCCGTTTACCTATGCTTCCTGGGAATGCCACATACAGGGCATTTGAAATTCAAGGAGATAGTATGTTACCATTAGAGCCAGGGACTGTGATCATTGGTCAATATATTGAGAATATAAATCATGTAAGCAATGGAAAGACATATGTATTAGTAACCAAAGGTGAAGGTGTAGTTTATAAAAGGGTATTCAACTACATTGATGAGAAGAACAAGTTGTATCTGGTATCAGACAATAAATCTTATTCTGCCTACGATGTTGACCCTGCAGATGTAATGGAAATCTGGGAGGCAAAAGCTTTTATTAGCGTAAACTTCCCTGACCCAACCGACGAATCATCCATGTCTATTGAAAAATTGACTGAGGTGGTTTCGAACCTACAAAATGAGGTTGTTAAAATCAAAGGTGATTTAGGAAAATAAGGCATCACAATCCCGACAAACCCCATATTTTGAAATAGGAAAAACATTCAGATAAAAGAAAATATATTACCTTCGCCCTTCATTATTAATTATAAGTAATCATTCCTTTAGGTGTTCGTTATACAGAGGTTGACTTATCAAGGGAGTTAGGGTAATGATATAATGAGAAAGTGTCTTTTCTTTTTTCTTTTAATAGCCATCACAAGTGCTACAACCGCACAAAAGATAGTTGTTTCCGGTAAAGTTATTGAATCCAGAACAGGGGCTGCAGTACCGTTTGCTACTGTTGCAGTTAAAGGTACTACGTTAGGTTCTATTACAGATTTTGATGGTAACTATCAGTTAGAACTTGATCAGCAATATGATTCAATTGAAGTAAGCTATATCGGTTTTGTAAGTAAAACTAAGAGCTTAGATAATTTACCAAGCCAGACAATCAATTTTCAGCTGGAGGAAGATGTCGTCAACTTATCAGAAGTGGTTGTTTATGCCGGTGAGAATCCTGCATTCGAAATTCTCCGGAATGTTGTGAAGAATAAGAAGTTTAACGACAAAAGAAGCCTTTCAGCTTTTGAATATGAGTCATACACAAAAATAGAAGCTGACGTAGATAACCTATCTGATAAATTTAAGAATAGGAAGGTCGTCCAGAAGATTACTCAAATCATTGATAGTATTGAGCACATTGCTGGAGAAGATGGGAAACCAATTCTTCCATTATTCATTTCGGAAGCAATTAGCAGATACTACTACAAAAAGGATCCAACCTTTCGTCATGAGAAAGTACTGAAGACAAAAGTATCTGGTGTGGGTATTACAGATGGTACTCTAACATCCCAAGTAATTGGATCCACTTTTCAGGAATATAACTTTTACCAAAACTGGTTGAATATTGTATCTAAGGAGTTTGTTTCACCAATTGCAGATGCCTGGAAACAGTTTTATGAATATGATTTAACGGATAGCTTATATCTGGAAGATGATTTCGTTTACAGATTGGATTTCTTCCCCAAAAGGTCGCAGGATCTTGCTTTCCGAGGAACAATGTGGATTACAAAGGATGATTGGGCTCTGAAGAGAATTGACTGCTCAGTTGATAAAGGTGCCAACCTGAATTTCGTTGAGAAAATCAAAGTACAACAGGATCTGGTTAAGACAGAAGCAGGAGCTTGGATTCCTGAGAAGTCAAGAATAATTGTTGATATTAGTCAGGTTACTAAGAAGACGGCCGGAATGATTTTTAAGTTTTACGTTTCAGCCAAAGACATTGTAGTGAACCAGCCATATGACAATGAGTTCTATCAAAATCCTGTAACGATGGAAGAGGATGTAAGAGAGGATAGCGACTTATACTGGAATGAACACAGACATGACTCTCTTACTTCGACAGAGGTGAATGTCTATAAGATGATCGATTCATTGAAGCGAATACCACTAATCAAATTTGGAACTGACGCCTCAAAATGGGCTGCTACTGGTTACTACAAGGTCAGATATGTTGAACTGGGGCATTGGGCAACTGCATTTGGAAAAAATAACATCGAAGGTGTTAGGCTTGGATTTGGTGCTAAGACTTCAATCGATTTTAGTAATAGATGGGTTCTTGGGGGATATTTTGGCTATGGGTTTGATGATAAGCAATGGAAGTATCAATCGTTCGCTCAATACATTATTAACCGAAATAAATGGACAACTATCAGGTTAGAGCGGCAGGAGGAAGTAGAACAGATTTGGCTTCTCAATGAAAATATCGGACCTTCTAGTCTATTCTATTCATTTTCACGATTTGGTACTTTAACGCAACCCTTTAGTATAGAGAAAAACATTCTTAGACTGGAGACTCAGCTTGCACCAGGGTTGACTCAGAAAGTAGAATTGAAGAATGAAAGTTTTAATCCACTATTCGATTTTCAATACTATACATCACCAAATGAGTCAAATGTCACCGGCAGTAATTTTGATATCTCAGAAGTAAGCATTGACACCAGATGGGCAAAAGATGAAGTATTCGTAATTAATGATAATGACAGGTTGAGTCTTGGAACAAACAGATACCCTGCGATTAATTTAAAGTATACGTATGGCTTTAAAGGATTTCTGGGAAGTGATTTTAATTACCATAAGTTGAATTTGTCAGTTCAGAAAAGACAGAAGATGGCGCTTTTTGGAGTTGCTGATATTCGTTTAAATGGCGGTTATATTTTTTCTCAGGTTCCCTACCCACTACTTACGAATCATTTAGGTAATGAAACTCCGATATATGCCTCTTTCACTTATAATCTGATGGATTTCTTCGAGTTTTCAAGTGATAGATTTGTTGAACTGAGATATAGGCATCAGTTTGAAGGCTTGATTTTGAATAGAATTCCATTGTTCAAAAGGCTAAAGTGGAGATTGACAGGAACAGCCAATGTTTTATACGGTGGTATGAGCCAACAAAACCTTGATATCATACCTACAACTCTTGATGATCAGGGAAATGAGGTGCTACCATTCAATACTTTAGACACGAATAAACCGTATGTTGAATTAGGGTATGGTGTTGAGAATATTTTTAAAATATTCCGTGTCGATGCTTTTCATAGACTTACCTACACAAATAAGCCAGGAGTTAATAATTTCGGTTTAAAATTCAGCTTGCAATTAATCCTTTAGTTGTAGCTTTGTTTTATGGCTAAGCAGGCACTTGTTTTTTGTTTAATTATCCTTTCGGCATGCGGCTACCGTTATTCCAAGGAGCCAATACCTGATGTGCCCGCCATTGATGAGAGTTTTCTTCAAAACTCCATCACATATCTGGACAAAATGATACAACAGGATCCCGAAAATATGGATCTGTATCAGCAGAAACTAAAGATATACAAAGATCAAAACTGGCCAAGAGAGGCAATCACGGCTTTAAATGCTTCAATTGAATTAGACAGTAGCAATTTAGAGCTGGTGAAGATGCGTAAGGATTACTATTTGAAGAATGGTAGTTTCCGCCGTGGGCTTTCAGATATAGATTTTATAATCAACAAGGGTGACGACAGTAAAGAATTGGCCCTGGAAAAAGCGATCGCATTGTATGAACTCAATAGAATTAGAGATACCTGGAATACAATTGATACATATTCACTCAATACACTTGAAGATTCAAGGCTTTATAAATTAAAAGGTGACTTATTGCTTTTAGAAGGGGACACCTTACTGAGCCTTAGAAACTATTATTTGTATTATTTAAATGACTCTAAAAATGCAGAGTTAAACAGAAAAATGATCAATTTGATGGTGGCTACAAAAAACTGGAATAAGGCTTCTCAAGTGCTTGAAGAGCTTTCCGTAAATGATTCGAGCTACTATCTGGAATCGGCACTTGCCAAGATGAATACAGGAAAGGAAGAGGAAGGAAAAGGTATTATTAGAGATCTTGTTGAAAGTGGTGATAGAACCGCACTTTTTTCACTTTCAGATTACTATTATGAGTCTGGGAAGTATGACTCTGTTATTTATTTTAATAATTATTTCGCTAATAATTACGATTCACTAAATACATCTTTCATATATATAGCAAGGTCTTATGACAAGAAGGGGTGGTGGACACGTGCTCTCATGTACTATGACCTGGTGTTACAAACTGATAGTACAAATCAACAAGCGCTACTTGAAACGCAAAAAGTAAAAGGAAAAATTGCATATTTGCGGAAATTAAAAGAAGAGAAGGAGCGCGCTCCTGTCAATATTATTTTACCAAAGAAGAAAATAGATTTTTAATGAGTGCTGAAATCATTCGAATTACTTTACCTGATGGTACTGTAAAGGAATTTGAAAAAGGATCCACAGGGATGGATGTCGCCTTATCAATAAGTGAGGGACTGGCAAGAAACGTATTAGCAACAAAGGTTAACGGTGAGGTTTGGGATTCCTCAAGAGCGATCACCGAAGACTCAGATGTCACCTTACTCACCTGGAATGATTTAGATGGTAAGTCAACATTTTGGCATTCCTCTGCACACATTATGGCAGAAGCATTAGAAGAGTTATATCCTGGAATCAAATTTGGGATTGGTCCTCCTATCGAAAACGGATTTTATTATGACGTAGACTTTGGAGATCAGGAATTCAATTCTGAGAACCTAAAAGAGCTAGAAGATAAAATTCTCGAACTGGCAAAACAGAAAAATGTATTTAACAGAAAAGAGGTAAGCAAAGCTGATGCTATTAAGTACTTCACTGAAAAAGGTGATGAGTACAAGCTGGATCTTATTGATGGACTTGAAGATGGGTCAATTACTTTTTACACACAAGGTAATTTCACTGATTTGTGTAGAGGGCCGCATATTCCAAATACTGGGTTCATCAAAGCAGCTAAAATATTAAACGTTGCTGGAGCTTATTGGAGAGGGGACGAAAACAATAAGCAGCTTACAAGACTGTATGGAATTACTTTTCCGAAACAGAAGGAATTAAAAGAATATCTTGAGCTATTAGAAGAAGCAAAGAAAAGAGATCACAGAAAGCTTGGAAAGGAACTTGAGCTGTTTACATTCTCTGAAAAGGTAGGAATGGGATTACCATTATGGTTACCAAAAGGAGCAATGCTGAGAGAGCGTTTAGAAGCTTTCCTGAAAAAGGCACAAGTTAAAGCTGGATATCAACCAGTAGTGACTCCTCATATTGGTAATAAAGAGCTTTACATTACATCTGGACACTACGAGAAGTATGGTGAAGATTCATTTCAGCCAATAAATACTCCAAATGAAGGAGAGCAGTTTTTCTTGAAACCAATGAACTGCCCTCATCACTGCGAGATTTATGCATCTAAGCCAAGATCATATAGAGATTTGCCATTGAGACTTGCTGAGTTTGGAACTGTTTACAGATACGAACAAAGTGGAGAGCTTCATGGGTTAACTAGAGTAAGAGGATTTACTCAGGATGATGCTCATATTTTCTGTACTCCGGATCAGGTCAAAAATGAATTCATTAAAGTTATTGATCTGGTACTTTATGTATTCAGTTCATTAGGATTCAGTGATTTCACTGCTCAAATTTCCTTGAGAGACCCTGAGAACAAAGCCAAATATATTGGTCCAGATGATGCTTGGGAAAAGGCAGAAAGAGAAATTCAGGAAGCTGCTGCAGAAAAGAACCTAAATACTGTAACAGAACTTGGAGAAGCTGCGTTCTACGGACCGAAGCTAGACTTCATGGTGAAAGATGCGCTTGGAAGAAGCTGGCAGTTGGGAACTATTCAGGTAGATTATAACTTACCAGAAAGGTTTAAGCTGGAATATGTAGGAGCAGACAACCAGAAACACAGACCAGTGATGATCCACAGAGCACCATTTGGCTCTATGGAGAGATTTGTTGCAGTATTGACTGAACACTGCGCAGGAAATTATCCATTATGGCTTACTCCGGACCAAATCATGATTCTTCCAATATCTGAGAAGTATGCAGACTATGCCAATGATGTGTACAGTATGCTTGAAGAGCACGATATCAGAGGATTGATTGACCACAGAGATGAGAAAATTGGTAGAAAGATTAGAGATGCTGAAGTGAAGAAGATTCCTTTCATGCTAATAGTAGGAGAGAAGGAGATGGAAGAAGGGAAAGTTTCCGTTAGAGAGCATGGCAAAGGCGATTTAGGGTCACTTACTAAGGAGGAATTCATAGAATTTTTCAGAAAAAGAGCTCTTCAGTCACAAAATATTGAAGTTTAATCATTAATATTTCAGAAACCGCAAGGTTGATTTTTTTATATAATAAAATTATCACGATATTTGCGACCTGATTTTGAACTATAAAAAGGAGGTAAAAGATTAGCAAACAAAGATATCAGAGGGGACCAAGAGGTCGAGTTGAAGAACCTTATAAGGTCAACGAACGCATTACAGCCCGGGAAGTGAGGGTTGTTGGCGAAAACGTACAAGTAGATGTCTATCCATTAGAGAAGGCTTTACGAATGGCCAAGGATCAAAACCTTGACTTAGTGGAAATATCTCCCAAGGCAGATCCCCCGGTTTGTAAAATCATAGATTACTCTAAGTTCAAGTACGAGCAAAAGAAGAAACAAAAGGAGATCAAGGCAAAATCTCAAAAGACGGTTATCAAAGAGATTAGGTTCGGACCTAATACTGATGACCATGACTTTGAGTTCAAATTAAAGCATGCCATGAAATTCTTAGGTGAAGGTGCGAAAGTGAAAGCTTTTGTTCACTTCGTAGGTAGAACTATTGTTTTTAAGGAAAGAGGAGAGATCCTTCTTCTAAAGTTTGCTCAGGCCCTTGAAGAATATGGTAAAGTGGAACAATTTCCTAAACTGGAAGGTAAGAGAATGTTCCTGATCATGTCTCCAAAGGTTAAGAAAACGTAACTAATTAATTTATATAACTAAAATGCCAAAAGTTAAAACTAAATCTGGAGCTAAGAAGAGGTTCAAACTTACTGGTAGTGGCAAAATCAAAAGAAAGCATGCTTTCAAAAGCCACATCCTGACTAAGAAAGAAACTAAGCAAAAGAGAAATCTAACTCACATGACGCTTGTTCATAAATCTGATGAGCCAAATGTGAAAGCAATGCTTAACATTTAATTGTAAGCATTAGGTTAATTATTTCACCAGGTTATTGGTCATAAGACTACTTCGGTGGCACCAATATCCAAAAAAATTAAAAATTTATGCCAAGATCAGTGAATCATGTAGCTTCTAAGGCAAGAAGAAAAAGAGTCTTGAAGCAAGCCAAAGGTTACTTTGGTAGAAGAAAAAATGTTTGGACGGTAGCTAAAAACGCCGTTGAGAAAGGTTTGACTTACGCTTACCGAGATAGAAAAGCGAAGAAAAGAGAGTTTAGAGCACTTTGGATTCAAAGAATCAATGCTGGTACAAGACAGTATGATATGTCTTATTCTAAATTCATGGGTAAATTGAAAGCTGCTAACATCGACCTTAACAGAAAGGTATTAGCCGACTTAGCAATGAATAACCCAGAAGCATTCAAAGCGATCGTAGATAAGGTAAAATAAGCCTTATTTAATATAGAAATAAGAAAGGGAGTCAGTTTGACTCCCTTTTTTTATGTCTTTTGCATTCAACGGTTTGAACTTTCCCAAGCAATAATTTGATTTAAGCGAGTTCTAACATACATTTACTCTTACGGAAATCAGATGTCCAGATTTCATCACCAGAATGAACTAAGCTAATACACAAATTATTTTAATCATGAAAAACCTACCTAAACTAATGGTATGCCTTTGCATATCACGGATTACCATTACACCAAAATCTACTAGCAGGAATCTTAGTTTTTATTGATCTAAGAATTCTTCTAGTTTACTATTTCTGGAAAAATCAGATTCTGATTGGAAGGAATGGAATAAAACTACTCGGGATTCTTTATTCATCCTCAAGCTCTATTCCTATTGTAAAACATCAGATTCTCTGATTTTTCTACCATCCACTTACATATTCTAATATTAACGATTTGAAATTATGAAAAATTCATTTTTTTTATTGTGCTTGCTGTGCACTGCAATTTGCTATGGGCAATCAGCAAAGAAGAACGAACTAAGCTACGAGTACGTTCAAAAACCACTTGTCAAAATTGACCAAAACTGGAAATACTTTGTAAACGTCACTCAGGCAAACAAAGAAGATATACAGGAGAGACAAACAGCTTTCGAGGAAAAGCAAAAGTCTTATAATGAAACATTTGACAAGGAAATGGAATCCTATAACAATTCTAAAGCCGCTGGTAAACTATTAACTGGAAAGCCAGTAAGGAAAGTTGTTAAACCAAGTTTTTTGGGGAGTGTCTTAGATACAGATTTACTTGCAAATTCTATTGTTGTAGAGGGGTTTGAGAAAGATGACAATGGAAATTTTATTGTTGAGGTTGTTATAGAAGGATTTGCAATTTCTTCTAGTGAAAAAGTCCTTGATGAAAAGAAATCTGAGAGATACTACAAAACGGTTTACCGCAACCCAATCACAGTAACTGTAACAGATAAATCAAATAACAGTGTTTTATGGTCTAAGCAATTCTATTCTGATCCAAGGGAGACGAAGTTCTTAAAACGATCAAGTGAGAAGTCTGCTTATGAAATGGAAAAGGAGTGGAATGAAAATAAAATTTCCCTTAAAAAAGGTTTAGAGGACAGAATTATTAAAGAAGACATGAAGGCAATTAATGCTGAGATCAATGATCAGATCGGCTACCCAAATAAGAGCTTGGAAATGATCTTCTTCAGTGCTAAAGGGAAAAAATTCGACTATTCCGAAATTGAAAGCTCCATAACCAATGTGAAAAAGGCATTTCTGACACTTAAGAGTGATAGTGAAATGGCAATGGGACTTCTGAATAAATCCAAAGAGGTTTGGTTAAAGGAACTTGGAGAGAAAAATGTGGATGATAAAAAGGCAAGAATCAACAAGAAGATCACAACCGCATTATACGTTAACCTGGGTTATGTTTCTATGATCCAGGCAGAATTTGCAAAAGCAAAGGAGTATTCATTGGAAGCGGAGCTAGTGAGACCTGGAATGGGTGTATTAACGGGCGAATCAATGAAATTAACTAAGTACATCGAAGAGTTTGAAAAACGAAACTAGCACTAGATAGGGTAATACTTTTTCAATCTTATTAGGTAGTTGCAATTTGAGTGTGCTTTTATTTCAATAAAATATCAGCACACTCATTTGTATTTTAAAGGTTTGATTCACAGTTATAAAAAACATTTATCAACTAATCTGAATTATTTTCGAGACTGCTTCTTTTTTATCAATTTAGTGTTCTATAGAGATTATAAATATGAAAAGAAGGAAGTTTCTATCTCAATCAACCGCAGCTACTGCTGGTGTTTCACTGATGGCTTGTTCACCTGTAGCAAGTAAGGAAATTGATGAAATACCATCTGCTGAGCGAAAGGAAGCTCAAGAAGGCTTGTCAAGAATTAAACCCAAAAAGCTTACCAAAGGAGATACAATTGGAGTAATTACACCGGGAAGTGGCTTAAAGGATGGTCAATTCGAAAAGATTATAGAAAACATTGAAGCTATTGGTTTAAAGCCAAAATACACTTCAAATCTGAAAAGGCACAACGGATTTCTTGCGGCCAAAGATGAAGACAGACTTTCAGACATTCATAGCATGTTTTCAGATGATGAAGTAGCGGGTATCATTTGTGGTAGAGGTGGTTATGGCTCAGCAAGGATTCTGGATAAAATTGATTATGATTTAATAAGGGCGAACCCTAAGCCTTTTATTGGGTTTAGTGATGTTACTGCATTGTTATCAGCATTCTCTCTAAAATCTGGATTAGTTGGCTTCCATGGACCTGTTGCTTCACAGGAATTTACTGATTACACAAAAGAAAATCTTAAAGCAGTATTGATGGAGGGCATGGCCAATGTCGGTTTTGGAAAAACATCAGAATACTATACAATTACCTCAGGAAGGGTAAGTGGCATACTAGCTGGAGGAAATTTAAGTATTATATGCTCATTGGAAGGAACACCATATGCTTTAGATTTTACTGACAAAATTGTTTTCATTGAAGAAATAAAGGAATCCCCCTACAGAATTGATAGAATGTTGACCCAACTTCTTTTAAGTGGAAAGCTGGCTAAAGCGAAAGGAATCGTATTTGGTGATTTCTATGACTGTGATGTGGTGGATAAACCTGGAGTATACAACTTAAAAGATGTCCTGACAGAAAGAGTTTCAAGTCTAAATATGCCGATTGCTTACGGGTTTAAAATTGGACATGTACCTGATAACTCTACAATTCCTTACGGTATAAGAGCCACACTGGATACTACTACTAACGGCACTTTGACATTAGATGAGAAAGCTGTTGTAGGATGATGATAAATTGAATTCCCGATATTATACTTGCGGTTCTCATTTGAGAAATCAACATTTACCCACCATTTTCTTCTAATAAGTAAGGATTATGTTGAATCTGACGCAGTATAACAGCCAGTTTCAAGAGATTGAAACGCCTTTCTATTTCTATGATTTAGATCTATTGAGAGAAACTACCCAGGAAGCTAAAAATGCTATCAGCGGTACTAATTTCCATATTCATTACGCTCTTAAAGCTAATTCTAATGACCCAATTCTGAAGTTGGTAAAGGAGGAGGGTTTCGGTGCTGATTGTGTTAGTGGAAACGAGGTGAGAAAGGCAATTGAAATTGGATTCAAGCCCGGGGAAATCGCATTTGCAGGAGTTGGGAAAACTGATAAAGAGATTAAATACGCTTTAGGTGAGGATATTTTTGCATTTAATTGCGAGTCAATGCATGAGATTGAAGTAATTAATGAAATTGCTTCAGGTTTGGGCAAGACTGCCAATATTGCTTTGAGGATAAACCCAAATGTAGACGCTCAAACTCACAAGCACATCACTACAGGGCTTGAAGAAAACAAGTTTGGAATTAATATATCTGAGCTAGATCAGGTAATAGAGAAAATAAATGGTTTCCAGCATATAAACGTAAGAGGAATTCATTTCCATATTGGGTCACAGGTATTAAATCTTGATAACTACCGTCAGTTATGTCTTAAGGCTAATGAGCTGGTCAAACTCTTTCATTCTAAAGGAATGATATTGGATCACCTGAATGTAGGTGGTGGATTAGGAATTGATTATGAAGATCCGGAAACTAATCCAATTCCTCCTTTTGCTGATTATTTCAATGTCTTTAAGAATAACCTGGAATTGGAGAGGCCATTAGATATTCATTTTGAACTAGGCAGATCAATTTCAGGACAATGTGGAGCCTTGATCACAAAAGTGCTTTATGTCAAATATGGAATTAAGAAAAACTTCCTCATTGTAGATGCTGGAATGACAGAATTAATGAGGCCCGCACTTTACCAGGCAAAACATAGGATTATCTCATTTTCTGATAGTACTAACAAGGAAACGTACGATGTTGTAGGACCTATTTGCGAATCTACTGATTCATTTGATGTTGGAATTCAATTACCAAAGTCCAGCAGAGGAGATTTGTTAGCGCTATTGTCTTCTGGAGCTTATGGTCAGGTCATGGCCAATAAGTACAACATGAGAGACGATATTCAGGCAATCTACAGTTCTGATCTATAATATTCCGATTATTAAATATAGAAAAGCAGTAATCCCACCAGCAAATAAGGCATAAGGTAATTGTGTTTTTACATGATCCACGTGATCACTTGCAGAAGCCATACTGGATATGATCGTGGTATCTGAAATAGGAGAGCAGTGATCTCCAAATACTCCACCACCTAGTACCGCAGCAATTGACATGTATATGTTGGCATTCATAACATCTGCCATCTGCACTACAATGGCTATCATGATGGAGAATGTTCCCCATGATGTTCCTGTACTAAAAGCAATAAAACAGCTTGTAATGAAAACAACAAACGGCACCAAGCCCGGAGATAACCATGATTTAGTTACTTCAGCGACATAAAAACCTGTTCCTAGTTGTTTACACAAGCTTCCTAAGGCAAAAGCTAAAACCATCAAGAGTGCTAGAGAAACCATTCCTGACATCCCTTTTAAGGTATAATCAATCGCTTCTTTAAAACTTATGATTCTCTGAACCAGATACATTACGATTGCTACTAACACAGCAAACGTAACGGAATATAGCACAGATGCCGATCCACTACCATTTCCAATAGCCTCCATGACCTTTCCCCAAAAATCTGTTGCTACAAATTCTGACTGCCATCCAGTGTAAATAAGCATGATTGGCATACAAACAACCATTAATACTATTGGTACCACCATATTGAATGCTTTGGGGTTCTCTATGTTCTCAGGTTCAACAGTTGTTATTTCAGTAGAAACCATTGGTTTAGAACCTTCATCAAGAAGTTTACCTGTTTCTTTTACTCTGGTCTCAGCCTTTTTCATCGGCCCAAAATCCTTTCCTGAAATGATTAATCCTAATAATAGCAGAATGGCCAGGAAAGGGTAGAAGTTATATGGGAGCGCCGTAAACAATACTCTGAATGGGTTCTCTAATCCATTTGTGAGTATTAATCCCATTACAAATGCCCCCCACGCATTGAAGGGAATTATGATGCAGGATGGAGCAGAGCTGGAATCAGCGATATAAGCTAGTTTTTCTCTACTTATACCTAATTTTTCAAATATTGGTCTGTACAACGTACCTACAGTAAGGATTGAGATATTGGACTCAACAAATATCAAAACACCTGTAACGGCAGCTAGAATCTGGACTAATTTTCTTTTGCCAAAACCAGAATCATCCTTGTATCGATCAATTAACTTACTAATCCAATTAATAAAACCTGCAACACCACCTGACGCTTGAATTAAAATAATAAGAGAGCCAACAAGCAAAGTGAAAATCACCGTTCTTGTATTCCCTGCATCCGCAAATACGTCTACGAATGAGTTGATAGTACTTAAAGTAGCCAGAAACGGATTGAAACCTTCAATAAAGAGCCAACCAATAAAGATTCCCAAAATCAAAGAGATATATACCTGCCTGGTCCAAATAGCTAATGCAATGGCGATAATAGGGGGGATGACTGATAATAGTCCAAAGTGATCCATAAAGTATTAGTTGTTTTGATTGGCTGTTTTCTGATAGGTAGAAAAAATTCTTTCAACAGCACGTGCAATCATGATTTCTCTTCGTTTTTCTCGTCTTGCATGTGATAGGTCCATGCTAGCCTGCCATACCAGCTTTTTCTTTTTGATGTCATATAACTCAATCAGTAGTACGGATTTATAGACATCTGTTGATTGCCAGTTGTTATTGTAAAAAAATGGGTCATTATTGAAGAACCTGGAATTTCTATTAGGGTTGTTATTAAAGTTGTCAGAATAGCTTGAGATTAAATCATAGTGCAATTGTAAATCAGCTCCACCTGATCCCTGAACATACCCTCTGTTTTTCATTTCCATTTTAATGGAATTTTGAATCGCATTAGCTATCTGCATTCCCTCAGCACTTATGCTGTCTTTTACTGCATTGCGAAACTTGTAATTACTATAAGTGGAGAAATTTGCTTCCGAGTTTGTGAAATGAACGACCCGGCCTGTTGAGCAAGAATAGAGAAATAATAAGGAAGAAATGATATATATGATCCGCTTCATAAAGCAGCTAATATATCCTGAATTCTCAAGGAATAGAAATGTTTAAAAAATGTTTTTAAGACTACTGCAGATCTATCTGTTGGTTTTCAATTTGATTCAAAACATCGTTACCCTGATTGGTTTCCCTAACCAGATTAAGTGATTTTATAATCTTCTCAGCAATGTGCATTGTAGTCTTGCTGAATTCATATAAAACATTGAATCCTTCTGAATTGAAACTAGCTGCCTTTGTCTTCAGATATTCTTCTTCCTCACCTTGTTCGTAGGACGAAGTATCTGGATTGTACCATATTAAATGCATGTTACCTTTACTAATCTATGCTCCATTACAAATCTATTTATTATTGTCTAAAAATAAAAATTATACCGTTAAATATAAGAAAAGTACAATTATGTGCTATTTTAGCTTAGGTTGAGGAGTATATACGTAACTTATCAGCTGCTCAATGATTTGCGTAAAAAATTGTCAGGAATCTTGTTAAACCAAATTGTTTAAAAAGGTTAATAAATGTTTAACGTATTAAGAAAGTTTATTTTAAATCTGTGCATTTTAAACATTATTAGTATTCTGCAATTTTGGGTTTCAAATGTGTTTTATTAACAATGATTTAGCAAATTTGTAAACATGGCAGCAAATTTCGACTCGGTCTATTCAGAATTAAAGAAAGGCAACTATTCGCCTGTATATTTTTTACAAGGGGAAGAGCCGTATTTCACTGATAGAATTGTGGATTACATAGAGGCTAACGCTTTAGAAGAATCACAAAAAGGATTCAACCAAATTATTCTCTATGGCAAGGATGTTGAAATGAGTGCTGTGATCAATAATGCAAGGAGATTTCCAATGATGTCCGATCGTCAGGTCGTTATTGTAAAAGAAGCTCAGGAAATCAAAGACTTTAATAAGGAAGTCGGGGCTAAGCTCTTGGAGAACTACCTGGCAAACCCCCAACCTTCAACAATTCTGGTTTTCGCTTACAAGTACAAAAATGTAGATAAGAGAAAAGCAATCGGTAAACTCATTGAAAAGCAGACGGTATCTATAACAAGTAAGAAGTTGTATGACAATCAGATACCTGGGTTTATTAAATCGTATTTTGCAGAGAAAGACTTTCCCGTGACGGAGAAGGCAATCCAAATGTTGGCAGATTTTATTGGTAATAACTTATCAAGACTATCCAATGAGATAGACAAAATGCTTTTGAACTTTGGAGAGAAATTGAAAATTGAAGACTCCCATGTTTCGAAGTATGTTGGTATTAGTAAAGAGTACAATGTATTTGAGCTTCAAAAGTCAATTTCATTCAAACAAGTACTGAAGGCTAACCAGATTATCAATTACTTTCAGGCAAACCCAAAAAGCAATCCTGCGATTCTGGTAATCTTTAACTTATTTAATTATTTCAATAAGTTACTATTAATACATGGAGCCAGAATGAAAAATACTCACCAGGGAAAGAATGAAATTGCATCTTTAATTGGGGTTAGTCCGTTTTTTGTAGATGAGTACATGACAGCCGCTAAGAATTACCCAGTGCAAAAAGTTATGCAGAACCTCGCGTTCATTCGTCAGGCCGATATGATGACGAAAGGAGTAGGGGCTTCAGGTAATGTGACTGAGGGGTACTTACTGAAAGAGCTTATTTTCAAACTGATGCATTAAATAATGAAGCAATTGCTTCGTTAGTGTGAAAAACGAATAAAATTTGAAGCAACTTGTAGCAACCTTATGTGTTTTGGCGGTATTCCAATGTTATGCCCAGAATGGAACCGTTAATCAGCCAGTTGAATCTCTGTTTAAAAATGGTATTGAATACTATGAACAGGGCCAATACAATCAAGCACGAGAAAAATTTGAACAATACCTTAGGTCTGGAAAAGATAGAAATAACCTGGGATCATCTGCGTATTACCGTGCAATGTCAGCATTGAAGCTGTATCACAATGATGGTGAATACCTAATGGAAAGCTTTTTGGAGAGTTATCCATTCCATTCAAAAGCGGGATTGGCATATTACGAAATAGGAAATTATTTCTATCAGAATCAAAAGTATAAGAAGGCAGTCTCATATTTCAAGAAAGCAAATGTTACCTCCTCATTCCAGGATGATTTGGCCTTTAAGCTTGGATATGGATACTTCAACTTAAAACAAATGCCTCTTGCGGCTGATGAGTTTGCCAAAGTAGACCAGGTAGATTCAGAGTATTACTATGCTGCCAACTACTACAGAGGTTTTATCAGATATAAACAAGATAGCTTTGATGAGGCATTAGAAGCCCTAAATACAGCATCAGGTAGTGAAGAATATATAGGATCTTCAGCACTTATGATCGCTAGTATTCATCTGGAAAATGAGGACTACAATAAGTGTGTCAACTTTTCAAAAAGAGCCTTATCAGAAGGTTTTGCCATAGATCCAAAGTTGTATTACGTCCAGGGTAACGCTTATTTGAAATTAAACCAACACAAATCCGCTATTGAATCTTTCGAAAGCGGTCTTTCAGCATCTAATAGAAAAGCACAGCCAGCAGTATATTTCAATTTGGCTGAAGCTTACAGGCTTGATGGACAAATTGAGAAGGCGACTGAATATTATAGCTTCTCGGCACTTGATAAAGATGAAATCGGTCATTACAGTTCTTATTACTTAGGTAAACTATATCTGGAGCAAGAGAATTACGAATACGCTAAATCCGCTTTTTGGCAAGCTCTAAAATCTGAAGAAAAGGATATTAGAGAGGAATCAACTTTTCAGTTGATCAAAGTAGAGTTCAAACTTGGAGAGTACAAGGAGTGCATTGAAGGGGCAAAGAATTATCAAATTAAATTTCCTGATGGAAAGTATCACACAGAAGTCAATGAGTTTTTAACTGAAGCATTTTTAAACACTTCGGATTACGATCTGGCCATCCAATACATTGAAAATCTGGATAAAATATCTCCATCAATCGAAAATACTTATCAAAAGGTGACTTTTCAGAAAGCTTCAGACCAGTTCAATAATAGCAGATTTAAAAACGCCATTTACTTTTATGATAAGTCCCTAAAGTATAGTCAAAACAAACTTTTGAACATAAAGGCGCATTACTGGAAGGGTGAAGCATTTAGTATAGGTCAGAAATACGAACAAGCAATTGCTTCCTATAAATCAGCTTTATACATCACTGAAAATAATAATGAATCAAAAGATTTAAAGCTTTTAAGTCGATACGGTTTAGGATATTGTTACTTCAATTCTAAGGATTATGAAAACGCAAGCTCTAATTTTAAAACTTTTTTAGCAAGCTATAATGACAAACCAAACTTATTGGCGGATGCAAAGACCAGACTTGGTGATTGCTATTATGTAAGCAAAGATTACGTAACAGCAATTTCAACATATCAAAGCGTGTTGAATCAAACAGGTGCTGCGAAAGATTATGTGAACTTTCAATTAGGAGTTGTATATGCACTTAATGAACAACCACAATTAGCCAAAAACCACTACCAAACATTACTGAATAATTTTCCTGAGTCATCATATCGTGATAACGGGATTTTTCAACTTGCCGAACTACAGTTTGAATCTGGTGATTACACATCTGCAGTGGCTGGATTTAGCAAGATGATATCAGAATATCCAGATGGACAACTAACACCTTATGCCTTATTAAAAAGGGCGGTAGCCAATTATAACCTTGGTAAATACCCAGAAGCAGAGTCTGATTATAAAACTATCTTGAATAATCATATTACTCACAAGGCTGCAAATGGTGCACTACTTGGTTTACAGGAACTCTATGCATTAACAGGTAATGGAGACGATTTTAGCAGTTTCCTTGAAAAATATAAAGCAGCAAATCCAAATGATGAAAGCCTTGAAAGTATTGAGTTTGATGCTGCGAAATCACTGTATTACAATCAAAGATATGAGCCTGCAATCAAAGCATTACAGGACTTCAGGTCAAAGTATACTGCTAGTAGTTTCAATACGGAAGCTGGTTATTTAATAGCTGAATCCTACTATAGAACTTTGGAATACGACTTTGCTCTAGAGGAGTTTGTCGAAGTGGTATCAGATAAATCGGGCAAATACCTAAATAGATCATTGTATAGATTAGGTTCATTATATGCATTAAAGGAGGATAACAAAAATGCACTTCAAACCTTTAAGGAATTAGAAACTTATTCCAAATCAAAAAGAGATATCGGGAATAGTTGGAGTGGTCAAATGTTTGCTTACTATAGTCTGAATGAACTTGATAGCGCTATAGCTTATGCCGAAAAGATTAGCGAGAACCCAAAGATGAACCAAGATGCTAAATCAAGAGCGATTTTATTGATAGGTAACATCTATTCTGATAAAGCTCAGTATGACTTGGCTGCTGATCAGTATCTGCAGTTAATGAATGATATTAAAGATGAGAATGGCGCTAATGCTCACTATGGACTTGCTCTGGTATACTTCAAACAACAGAAATACCGTCAGTCGATAGAAACTTGTTTTGAGCTTAATAAGCAATATGCCAGCTATGATCAATGGCTTGGTAAATCATTTCTGCTGATTGCTGATAATTATGTCGCGATGGACGAATTGTTCCAGGCTAAAGCGACTTTAAATAGCATTGTTGAAAAATCACCAGTAAAGGGTATTGTGGACTTGGCCAATACAAAGTTGCTAGAGATTGAAGAACTCGAAAAGGCAATAATTGAAAATGACGATGAAGTTGATTCACTCACAAACACAAATGACAATGAGGGGTAGAATAGCAATAGTTTTTATGATGTTGGCATTTGCTTCTAGTCAGTTATTCGCACAGGATACTACGTGGGGCGATGATGGTGAGGTAGAAGACGCAGAAATCATTATAGAGAAGGATAAAAAGCTGGAATTACCCAAATTCAACAAGTACTACGAAAAGATCAAGTTTGATCAAGCAGAAGCTGGTGAGATCCCAGTAAAATTTGATGTGAAGGATTTGAGTTTTTCTCCAGTTGTAAAACCATCTAAAATAAAGGTGCTTAAGTTAAAACCTCAGGCTCTTGAAAAGGTCTATAACGGACAGGTTCAATTGGGCTATGGTAATTTTAATAGCCCTTTCGTAGATGTGATTTATTCTAACAAAAGAGATGAAAACCTCAGTATCGGAGCGCATGTTAACCACCATTCTTTTGGTAAGGGACCTGTGGATGATAAAAATAGTGCGTCTGGTTCTACTTTAGCTGAGTTGTTTGTCAAAGGATACGCTAAAGAGATTGGTTTTTACTCAAGTCTGGGTTTCCAAAATCGATTTAACCATTTTTATGGATATAGCCCGGAAATCACAACTCCTTTGAAGGATACCATTAATCAGAAGTTTAATGAATTTGACTTTGTAGGCGGATTTAATGGGACCAATCAGGAAAGCCCATTTAAATACAATTATGATTTAGCCTTCAATACCATTTCGGATAACTTCAATGCATCTGAAAACACTTTTTCATTTAATGGTAAAAACAACTATCAAATCAATGGTGATTGGAATGCTGGAATCAATATTGCCGGAAGCTTGTCTACTTATGAGGATTTAGATTTGTCATTAGAAAGAAATCAGTTTAAGGTATCACCGTTTGTGAGGTTCAAATTATCAGGATTTCTCATTCAGGGAGGTTTCAATGTTGTAGCCGCCGTGGATTCTACGGATCAGGATTCTGAGTTGGCTATCTATCCTGACTTCAATGTTGCATTCCCAATTTCGGAATACCTTGATATTTATGGAGGAATAAGAGGAGATCAAGATTTTAATACATTCTCAAGCTTCTCAAACGCAAATCCCTGGATTCAGAATAACCTCGACATAAGAAATGAAATTACCAAGTTTGAACTATACGGAGGTTTAAGAGGTAAGATATCAGAGACTGTAGGCGTGACAGCAGGGTTTTCAACCGGGACTTATGAGAATATTGGTTTTTTTGTGAATAGTCAACCAGATAGTTCCCGTTTTGATTTAATCTATGATACTGGTAATACAGCGGTCTTTAGGCTATTTGGAGAGCTTAACTATTCTTTTGGTGAGAAAGCAGGTGTTCAGGCAAACGCCGAAATAATTGGGTACGATACGGATCAACTTCCTGAAGCTTGGCATATGCCTCAGTATAAGATGTCTATTTCAGGTAACTATCGTTTGATCAATAAACTTATTTTTAGACCCCAATTGGAGGTGATAGGAGGTATTGAAGGATATAATGCGGCTTCCGATATACGCCAAAAATTGGATCCTATCGTGAATTTGAATCTCAGATCACGATATATATTATCTGAAAGATCAGGCTTGTTTTTAAACCTAGACAACATATTAGGATCTGATAATCAAATGTTTATGAATTATCCTTCAAGAGCATTACAGTTCCAGGTTGGGTTCAGTTACTCATTCTAGTACTCAGAATAATATAACTATCTTATTTTTTCCTATATTTAACGCAGGAAAGGCAAACGGATTTTTCCCAAATGGCATTTTCCGCTAGGTAAAACTATTCGCAATAAACAATTACATAGATGGCTGAGGACAACTTAGATAACGAAGCAGAAGAAAACGAATTTGACGATGATGATTTCGGTTTGCCGGATTTAGAATACGACGAATTGGATGATGATGTGGAAGAAGATTCTGATGCTGATGACGCTGGAGAAGATTTGGATGATGTTTTTTCCGTGGATGATGAAGTTGAAGAAGAACCTGAAGCAGAGCCAGAAGCTGTAGAGGAACCAGTAGAAGAAACTGTGGAAGAACCAGCTGAAGAAGAAGTTTCATTTGAAGCTGATGACTTTGGAGAAGGTGATATTGATATTGATGAAACAGATTTCGATTCTATAGATGCGGATGCTGAAGCGGATGACTTTGAAGGAATTCTTGAACCAGCTGATGAATCTGATCTTGATGATGATTTCGATGCGGATTTTGAAATAGATGATGATGATGTAGCCACTGCAGATGATAATAGTGCATCTGACTCAGTTTTCGGCGGAGATGATGATGAGTACCAGGTGGATGATGAAGATTACGGTGATCTGGATGATGACAGTAGTTATTATGATGATGCCGATAAGGAGTTTGTGCCACCAACTATGGATTCTCAAAAAACTGGTGGATTTACAAAAGTGATCATCATCGGTGTTTCAGCTATTGTACTATTAGGTATTGGGTTAATAGGTTACTTCACAATGTTTGGTGATGATGAGGGCAAGGATAAGCAGTTGACCGAAAACACTAAAAAGAAAAAGAAGAGCTCCAACAAGAAAACAGCTTCTAAGAAGAATTCTAAAAAGAGTAACACTAAGAAAACAACAACAGCAGAAACTACTAAGGACAATAATACTGCTGCTGCAACGACAGGTAACACAACAACTCAGACTGCAACTACAACTCAGCCTGAGCAACAACCTGCTACTACGCCAACAGCAACTACTAACACATCACCAACACCGGTGAATGCAGGAGAAGTAAATGCATTGTCTGGCCAGACAGGTATGACATACATAATCGTTGCTAGTTTCATAGATCAGGATTTAGCTAATGATCACGCAAGTGATTTAGCGTCTCAAGGTAAGAGTCCATACATTATACCTCCATTTAAGGATTACAAGTTCTATAGAGTTGGAATAGCAGAGTTTGATTCTTATCAAAGCGCTGCAGCTTCAATGGATCTCTATAAAGCTGAATTTGGAGACGATATTTGGGCACTTAGGTATTAATTCATTTTCCTGACAATGTTTTGAACAACACTTCGTTGTTCTGAGCAAATGAATATTATTGTTATGCTATTACAGATTTCTACCGATGTGGTAGATCCTAATCAAGTAGAAGAATCAATTACAGTATTAAGCCTCCTTTTCAAGGGAGGCTATATGATTATACCAATATTGCTATTGTGGATTGTGGCCGTTTATATATTTATTGAACGTGTGATCACAATCAAAAACGCATCTAAAACCCCATCAAACTTTAGAGATGAAATCAGAAGTAAAGTTATTTCTGGTAACATCTCAGAAGCAAGACTACTTTGCGATCAGGTGGGAACTCCAATTGCCAAGATGATTGAAAAGGGAATTTCCAGAATTGGTAATCCTTTGAAGAATATTGAGGTCTCAATCGAGAATATTGGCAAGATTGAAATTTATAAGCTGGAGAAGAACTTAAGTCTCTTAGCAACTATTTCCGGAGCTGCTCCAATGATTGGATTTTTAGGGACAGTTACCGGAATGATTCAAGCATTTATTTCTATCGCACAGGAAGAAGGCGCTGTAAGCCCTAAACTTTTATCCAGTGGTATTTATGAAGCGATGGTAACAACCGCAGCAGGGTTGTTTGTTGGGATTTTGGCCTATTTGGGATACAACTATTTGGTTGCCAGAGTTCAGAAAGTGATTCACACGATGGAATACAATTCCGTTGAGTTTATCGATCTACTTCAAGAGCCACAGAAATGAATCTAAAATCCAAACATAAGGTTGAGGCGGCATTCAGTATGTCTTCCATGACGGATATTATATTCCTGTTGTTGATATTCTTTATGCTCACTGCTTCGTTCATTACTCCTTCAGGGTTACCGGTGAATTTGCCTAGTAGTAAGAATTCAAGCATCGTTCTGCAAAAAGTCAGTGTGACTATTACCAAAGACCTGGATTATTACGTTAATGATAAAAAGATCAGCTTCAATCGTCTTGAGATGGAATTGAGAAATTCATTTGCAGGTAAAGAAGGATTGGTGGTATTGCACTGTGATCAGGATGTACCTGTTAATGAGCTTGTCAAGGTAGCAAGCATCGCAACTTCCCTCGAGGCGAAAGTATCTATCGCTACAAAACCGAATTAAAATGGAGCAAGCAGAGCAAAAGAAAAGGAAATGGGCAATAGGCATTTCTGCTGCCGTTCACGGCTCGTTGCTATTGCTCTTTATATTGATGTTGGCCTGGAAAGAGCCAAACCCTCCAATTCCTGAATATGGGATTGAGTTGAACTTTGGGTTACAGCAAACGGGTTCCGGCACTGTTCAGCCAGAAACCACTCAAGAAGTAGAAGAAGTAAATCAGGAGGAAGTTGTGGAAGAGGTGGTTGAGGAGCAAACAGATGAATCCAGTTCTTCAGAAACCACAAACACAGAAACAGAACAGTCCGAAGTAGTTGAACAACAGGATAATTCCTCTGAAGCCAATCAGAATGAAGGACCTGATGTAATTGAAGAACCTGTCAACGAAAATAACCAGGAAGAAGTCGTTCAGGAAACTACTGATAATACCAGTCAGGAAACCAATAATTCTGAAACAACAGATAACCAGGAAACCACTGAAAATACGAATTCCACTGATACTGGCGCTCAATCAGATGAAAGCAATCAGGAAGAATCTAATGGGAATACTGAAGAAACCGGTGACCAGGGAGATGAAACTGGTGATATTGATGCGCAATCATTAATGGGCGAAAGTGGATCCAATAATGGACCCAAGTTAGAGCTTTCAGGTTGGAAATGGGATGAACTTCCGGATCCAGATGACAACTCACAAGAGAGTGGGAAGATTGTATTTGAGATTACGGTTAATAGTGAAGGTTATATCGAGAAAGTTATTCCATTGGAGACCACAGTTACACCTGCAGTTTTGAAAAAGTACCGTGAAGCTGTATATGATTTAACTTTCAGCAAGACATCTTCTTACAAGCCTGCACCATTCTCAAAAGGTAAAATCACATTCATAATTAAAGCCAATTAATCTTCATGACCAAGGGCGCAAGCTACCAGCAAACCCTGGATTTTCTGTTTACCCAACTCCCAATGTATCAAAGACAGGGAGCATCAGCATATAAGAAAGATCTTTCCAATACAATTGCATTATGTGAAGCTCTGGGTAATCCACAACATGGTTTTAAATCGGTTCATTTGGCAGGGACCAATGGGAAAGGTACTACGGCTCATACAATAGCATCAATTTTACAGGAAGCAGGCTTCAAAACTGCATTACATACTTCACCACATCTAAAGGACTTTAGAGAAAGAATCAAGATCAATGGTGAAATGGTTTCTGAAGGATTTGTTGTGGACTTTGTAGAAAGCAATCAAGAGGTTATGAAGGAACTTGAACCTTCATTCTTTGAAATCACTGTTGTGATGGCATTTGAATATTTCAGACAACAGGAAGTTGATATAGCAGTAATCGAAACTGGAATGGGCGGCAGACTCGATAGTACCAATGTAATTGATCCTTTGGTTAGTGCTATTACCGCAATTGGTCTAGATCATATGAAGTTCCTGGGGAATGATTTGGTTTCAATAGCAAAAGAAAAGGCTGGAATAATAAAACAGGATACACCAGTGGTTCTATACGACTTTAATGAAGCTGAAGTCAAAGAAGTATTCCAGAATAAAGCAAAAGAGGTAAGTTCATTCGTGAATGATTCCTCTGAGTCTTATCAAATCACTAAAGAAGAAAACACCATCAGCGTTGCTGCAGATCATTTTAATCTAGAACAAATTAATCCAGCCATTAAAGGTGATTACTATTTCAGCAACTTACCAGTTGCGCTTGAAGTGATACACGAATTGAGAAACCAGGGATTTAAAGTTGGAGAGAATCACATAATGCAAGGAATCCAAAATGTAGTAACAAACACAGGATTAAAGGGAAGATGGCAAATCTTACAGGATAAGCCTTATGTCTTTGCGGATGTTGGTCATAATGCCGATGGAATTAAGGTAATACTAAACCAACTCTCAAATTTGTCTTATCAGGACTTGCATATTGTTTGGGGTTCTGTGAATGATAAAGACATAAATGAAATTTTCGATCTTCTGCCATCTGATGCTTTTTATTACTTTTGCGAGTCTAATATTCCAAGGGCATTGCCACTTTCTGATTTAATTGAAATTGGGGAACAACGGCAGTTAGAGTACCTGGGAATTAAAGATGTAAATGAAGCTTTGAAAGAGGCCAGAGCAAAAGCAAACCCACAAGATGTAATTTGGGTAGGAGGTAGCACGTTTGTTGTGGCGGAATTAGATGAATTGTGAGAACTAAACTTAAAAGGTTCGCTGAGAATGCCAACCGAGCCAACATACTAGAACCAGGTAAGACTATTTATGAGGAAATTAAAGGTAGTTGGAGTGATTTCTTTAAGAATGAAAATGACCTGGTTGTTGAACTTGGTTGTGGCAAAGGAGAATATTCCGTAGGTCTGGCAGAACACTTCCCTAACCAGAACTTCATAGGTGTTGATATCAAAGGAGAAAGAATATGGGTTGGTAGCACTCAAGCCATTGACATGGACCTTCACAATGTGGCGTTTCTTCGCACTCAAATCTTACTATTAGAAAAATTTTTTGAACCCAATGAAGTTGGAGAAATCTGGATCACATTCCCTGACCCAAGACCGAAGGACCGAGACATCAAAAGACGCCTGACAAGCCCCAGATTCATGAATATGTATAAAAGCATTCTTAAGAACGATGGTTGGGTGAAATTCAAAACTGATAGTACTTCCTTATTTGAGTACACACTCGAAATAATTAAGGAGGGAACCTTAGACGTTAAAGACCTATCCTATACCTTCGATTTGTATGAATCAGAATTCCAGGATGAACATTTTGGAATAAAAACGAAATATGAAAAAATTTTCTCAGACAAAGGAGAGAAAATCAAGTATATGAAGTTTAGGTTTAATCACGATAACACATAAAATGTGTAATTTGTCCTGATGGAGCTATCATTAGTTATACCGGTTTACAATGAGGTTGATAATGTAGAACCATTATTGGACAAAATCTATGATGCCCTGGAAGGTTGGGATTATGAAATCCTCTTTGTAGATGACGGATCCATTGACCAAACCAGATACAAAATTCAAAGATGTAGTGATGAAAGAACAAAACTGATTGTTCTCAACAAAAATTATGGTCAAACTGCTGCAATGGCGGCCGGAATTGATGAGGCTACCGGGGAATACATTGTTACACTAGACGGGGACCTTCAGAACGATCCTGCCGATATTCCAAACATGATTAGAAAACTCATAGAGGAAGACTCTGATGTGGTAGCAGGTGTAAGAAAATCCAGAAAGGACGGTTGGTTCTTGAGAAAAATTCCCAGTCAGTTTGCAAATGCTTTAATTAGAAAACTAACTGGAGTCTATCTCCATGATTATGGATGTACACTGAAAGTATTCAGACAGGATATCGCTAAAAGCCTGGGGCTTTATGGTGAGCTCCATAGGTTTATTCCAGTGCTGGCCCAACTTCAGGGAGCTAAACTGACTGAAATGGCAGTTGCTCATCATTCAAGAGTTCATGGTAAATCGAAGTATGGTTTAGGAAGAACATTCAAGGTTTTATCAGATCTACTACTGATGGTTTTCTTCCAAAAGTACTTGCAAAAACCAATGCATCTTTTTGGAACGACCGGTATTATAACATTCTTATCTGGTGTAGGAATAACCGGATACTTGGGTTTAGTAAAGTTATTGGGTGAGGATATCTGGGGAAGACCTTTGCTTATTCTTGGAGTAACCCTGCTTTTAGGTGGAGTTCAATTAATTACAATTGGTATAATTGCGGAGCTACTGGTAAGAATTTATTTTGAAGGAAGTGGCAAAAAAACATATCGCATAAAAGAGAAGATTGTTGGAAAGAACTCTACTGAAGAAGTATCTTAAAACAATTGGTAAACTAATAGTTGCCTTTTTGGGGTGTTATCTAGTTTATACCAACATCGATATAATAAAGCTATTAGGCTATCTGAAAAAGTCCGAGCCAGTATGGTTGGTATTATCAGCTACTCTCTTCATTGCTTCACAGATTGCCTCCTCATTTCGACTTAATATTTATCTGAAACATATAGGGTTTACTTTATCAGAATTGGACAACTTGAAATTGTATTCAAAAGGCATGTTTTACAATTTATTATTGCCAGGTGGTATTGGTGGAGATGGTTACAAAGTTTTTCATCTAACAAGGCAACAAACAATCTCAGTAAAATCGATCATTTCAGCTTTGTTCAATGATAGACTATCAGGTTTATTAGCATTGATGGTTTTGGGTTTTATATTTGGTTGGCAAACTACATTGTTTCAAATAGTTGGTCATATTTATTATTTATTGTTGTGCACAATTATTCCCATTTCCATGATTGGAGTTTTGATGGTGTTTCCAACATTTAGGTCAAGGCTCCATAAAACGTTCATTGTTTCACTTTTAGTACAGGGTTTTCAGCTACTTTCAGCATTCTGTATCGTACTGGCATTGGGAATTACAGAATTGTATACGGAGTATTTATTTCTATTTCTAGTATCCTCCATAGCTTCTGTAATTCCAATTTCAATTGGAGGACTAGGTTTAAGGGAGTTGACATTTATACTTGGAGCACAATATCTCAAAATTGATCAGGAGGCTGCCGTGGCTCTTAGCCTGATTTTCTTCTCTATATCAGCATTGGTATCACTTCTAGGAATATTCGTGAGAATTGATGAATCAAAAAGTGAGAACTCTTTGCTCAGTTCATAAGGATTTTGATATTTGCATTCTAATTGAATAAAGATGGGTTTAAGAACATTTGTAAAAGTAGGAGAAGTATCAAACTTAAGTGACGCCAGGTATTGTGCCGGAATGGGTGTAGACATTATTGGTTTTGTAATCGACCCAAATGATTCAGCATATGTTGCGCCTGAAACATTTAGTGAGATTGTAGGCTGGGTTGCGGGAGTAGCTTATTGTGGTGAGTTTTCTGCTGAAACTTTAGAGAACTTTACTGATCAAATCTCTAAATATGAATTACAATATGTTCAATCTGATAGTATTGAAGCCTTAAATTCATTATCAGGTTTTGAGAAAATTCTAAAAGTAAATGTAACCGATCAAAGTTCACTTGATACTTTGACTTCAATACTCAACTCTGATCATGACCTTTCTTACATTGTAATTGAGGCAGAAGACTCAATAGAAGATTCATTAAATTCATTGATTCAGAATTCAAACCCAAAGCATAAAATTGTAAGAGGATATGCCTTGGATACTGATTCAGTTGAAACTTTAAGTGATAAATTCCATGGAATTGCTTTAAAAGGCTCAGAAGAAATTCGTCCGGGTTATAAAGACTATGATGAATTGGCGGACATTCTTGAAGCCCTTGATGAAGACTAGTTAAAATCTCGTTCTCCCGACAAACTTTTAGATTCATTTGAGATACTAGCTGCAAAGAAACTATCTTTGTGGCTTAATTATTTATTAAATCTAAAACCAGGCTTTGAACCTGGCGGAGATCAATGAGTAGACACGGAAGAATATTAGTCGCTATGAGCGGCGGAATCGACAGCTCCCTTGCGGCTGTCATGCTACACGAGCAAGGTTACGAAGTAATTGGTATGACCATGAAAACCTGGGACTATGTAAGTTCCGGGAGTTCCAAAAAAGAAACAGGTTGCTGCAGCCTCGACAGTATTAATGACGCTAGAAACATCGCTGTAAACCTGGGATTTCCCCATTACATACTTGATATCAGAAATGAGTTTGGTGATTATGTAATTGATCATTTTACAAGTGAATACCTGGCAGGAAGAACACCAAATCCTTGCGTTCTTTGCAACACGCACATCAAATGGGATGCCCTTCTGCGAAGAGCTGACAAACTGGATTGTGAGTACATCGCTACAGGTCACTATGCCAATATCAGGGAAGAGAATAACAGATTTGTTATATCAAGAGGATTTGATACAAATAAAGATCAGTCTTACGCTCTTTGGGGAATTTCTCAAGAGAGTTTGAGCAGAACTAAGTATCCGTTAGGTCATCTTACAAAGAAACAAATCTATGAAACGGCCAATGAAATGGGATTCTATGAATTGGTTAACAAATCAGAATCTTATGAAATCTGTTTTGTGCCGGATAATGATTATCGGGGATTCCTTAAAAACAGATTACCAGGCCTGGAAGAAGATGTAAAAGGTGGAGAATTTGTTTTGGAAGATGGAACGGTAGTTGGAACACATGAAGGATATCCATTTTATACTGTTGGACAAAGAAAGGGATTAGGGATTGCATTAGGTTATCCTGTATATGTAACAGAGATTCAAAAAGATGAGAACCGAGTGGTTCTTGGGACTTTTGATGAATTGTCAAGAGATGGAATGTATGTAAACCAATTAAACATGGTGAAATACGATTCTATTGAGGGTGATAGAAGAGATACTGTTACGAAAGTTCGATACAATGATCCTGGTAATCCTGCAGTTATAGAACAGGTAGGAGACACCATGAAGGTATTCTTTGGTAATGGAGTTTCGGCTATTGCTCCCGGACAAGCCGCTGTATTTTATGAAGGAGACGATGTAATTGGCGGTGGTTGGATTAGTAGCAGTTTTAGACAACATGCAAATTAGAAATATTATAGTCATAGCGATAGTTTACTTATCTCTTGTTGCTTGTTCAAGTGATAATGAGGTTACTCCTGTAGATTATGGTTATGACTATTTTCCTTTGGAAATCGGATTGTTCAAACACTATGATGTCCTTGAGGTTAACTACAACAGTGAGGGAGGAGATACTTCAAGATATCAGCTAAGAGAGTACATCTTTGATACAATTACTACTTCTTCGGAAATTACATATCTTATTGAAAGATCAAAGAGGAATACAGTAGTTGATACGTGGGTGGTTGATTCTATTTGGAGTGCGAGAAGTAATAATGATTATGCGGTTGTCACAGAAAACAATGTTGCTTTTCAGAAGATCAGTTTTCCAGTTCAAGATTCATTGATTTGGGATGGTCATGCTTTCAATACTTTGGATCCAAGGAATTACAGTATGACCTTTATGGATGCAGACACTTCTCAGAGCGAATATCTAAAGGTGATTATTCGTGATATTCCGGAAAATTTGGTTTTACAGGATCAAAGATTTGAAATTTATGCCAGGGATATCGGTCTTATTGAAAAAGATTATATAACATTAAATTTCTGTACAACGGGTTGTGAATTTGTTGGACAAGTTGAGTCCGGAAGAATTCTAAGTCAAGTTTTATTTGAATATGGTAAAGAGTAAGATTGTAATTATCGGAATACTGGCCTTGCTTCAATCGAGCGAGCTGTTTGCACAAACAGATAGATACATGGTATTTTTTACCGATAAAGACAACTCAAATTACTCAATATCAAACCCGGAAGAATTCTTATCGCAGAGATCCATTCTTAGAAGAACTAATCAGGGTATTTCAATCACTGAGGAAGACTTACCAGTTAATCAATCTTATATTCAGGGTATTTCTGAAATCGTTGGTGCTAATGTTTACCATAGGACTAAGTGGTTAAATGGAGTCATGGTTCAGGCCACCTCAGAGGAACTGACTCAGATAGAAGCTTTATCCTATGTAGAGAGTACTGAGTTCATTGCGCCTGGATCCAAGTTAGGTGGCTTTATTGATAACGCCCCAACCTGGAATGTTGCAACCGAACCCGAAACTACCACCAACTCTTCAGGATTCCAGTTGAGACAGCTCAGAGTAAACTATATGCAGGAAGATGGTTACACCGGCGAAGGATTGATGATTGCTGTAATGGATGGCGGTTTTACAATGACAAATGAATCTAAAGCGTTTGAACATATCTTGCAGAATGACAAACTAGTTGCTTCTATGGATTTCGTTGATAATGATACAGACGTTTATCATAGCAGTAGTCATGGAACGTCAGTACTATCTTGCATAGCTGCAAAGTACAATGAGCAAATGGTTGGTACGGCCTATGATGCAAGCTTTATCCTTTGTAAAACCGAGGATGTAAGTGAAGAATATAGAATTGAAGAGTATAATTGGGTTGTAGCAGCAGAATTTGCTGATAGTATTGGGGTAGATGTTATTAACTCATCTGTTGGTTACAATTCATTTGATGATCCCTCCATGAGCTACGAATACGAAGATCTTGATGGCGAAACATCTGTGATCACAAGAGCACAGGATATTGCTTTCTCAAAGGGTATCTTAACTGTTACCAGTGCAGGAAATTCTGGGAATAGTAGTTGGAGGTTCATAACCACACCTTCTGATGCTATGAATGTTTTAGCTGTTGGTGCAGTTGACGCATCTGGTAATAAAGCAAGTTTCAGTTCATTCGGTCCAACTGCAGATGGAAGGACTAAACCAGATGTTGCTGCTTACGGAAGCGGAACAGTAATAATAAACGGTTCAGGAAATATTAGTACCAAAAATGGGACTAGTTTTGCTGCACCTCTTGTAGCTGGTTTTGCCGCTTCACTCTGGCAAGCCCGACCAGAGTTAACTAATGCACAATTGAAACAGCTGATCATTAGCTCAGCATCCAATATCACAGACCCAAATAATGAAATTGGAAACGGAATCCCTAATTATTTGATCGCAGTTGATAAAGAAGTACTGAATGTTCAGGAAATCCTGGCTCAAGATGCAAATGTTTACCCTAATCCAGTATCTGGCAACTACGTAACACTCCAACTCAATAACGATCTTAATTGGTCAGGACTGAAAGTAGCTTTCATTGATATGAATGGGAAAACAGTAATAAAGGAGAAGATTAATTACCAGGGAGAGAGCCGATATTCCTTGGATGTTTCCACTTTATCGAAAGGAGCCTATATCGTTAAAATTTCGGTTGGTAATAAGTCAAGGAAGATTAGAATACTGAAAAACTAATCCATTTTTTTATTTCTGCCCGGTAATCGTAACTTTGGGCCCGATTTAACCCACAAACAAGCGATTTAATGATCATTTCCCCTTCAGTTTTAGCTGCTGATTTTGCAAACCTTCAACGAGATGTTGAATTATTGAATGGAAGTCAGGCCGACTACCTGCATATTGATATTATGGATGGCATTTTTGTCCCTAATATATCCTTTGGTTTTCCGGTATGTCAGGCTATCAATAAGCATAGTAACAAACCTTTAGATTTTCATTTGATGATACAAGATGCAGATCCGTATCTGGAGGATTGTAAAAAGGCAGGAGCTGAAATTATTTCTGTTCATTATGAAGCTTGTAACCACCTTCACAGAACACTGCAAGGAATCAAAGATATTGGTTGTAAAGCGGGAGTAGCCGTGAACCCACACACTTCTGTGGATTTGTTAAAAGACATTATTTCAGACGTTGATGTTGTATTATTGATGTCTGTAAATCCTGGTTTTGGTGGACAAAAATTTATAGAAAGAACGTACGCGAAAGTTTCAGAAACCAAAAACCTAATCGAGCAAGCAGGATCTAGTGCTATTATTGAAATTGATGGCGGAGTAAATATTGAGAATGCTCCAAAACTAAAAGAAGCTGGAGCAGATATGTTGGTTGCTGGTAGTTTTGTTTTCAATTCTGAAGACCCTGTTAATACAATAAAGGATTTAAAATCCGTTTAATTGGGGTAATGCTGCGTTTCACTAGCCTTTTATTATTTTGTATCACGCTATTTAGCTTTAGAGCATTTGCTCAAAATGCTACTTTAGTAGGTACAATAACAGATGCTGAAGGAAGCGCAGTAATGGGTGCCTCAGTCTATTCCATCAATTACAGACATGGAACCACTACAGACGAAAGGGGAAACTACAAACTAAAGATACCAGCAGGAAGAAAAGTCAGGATTAGAATTAGCCATATTGGATTTGTTACTCTTGAAAAATGGGTAAGAATTGAAAAAGGCGATCAATACAGGCTAGACGCCACCTTAGAAACTAATACCGAGTTTCTAAAAGCAGTGGAAGTTACTGCTGAGTCAGAAGAATTACGTCAGGAAGCCGGAGTTGTGGAGATTGATCCAATGACCATCAAGCAACTACCATCAGCTTTTCAGGATTTCAATAGAATTTTAGTGACACTACCAGGTGTGTTTAGCAATAATGAACTATCATCAACATACTCAGTAAGAGGAGGAAACTTTGATGAAAATCTAGTCTATGTTAACAACATTCCTATTTATCGACCATTCTTAATTGGAGCCGGGCAGCAAGAGGGACTAAGTTTTGTAAACCCTGACATGGTAAGCAATATCGTTTTTTCAGCTGGAGGATGGCAACCTAAATATGGAGATAAGCTCTCCTCAAATCTGGTTATCGATTACAAGAAGCCAAGTGAACTTGGAGGATCTGTTTCTTTCGGATTACTGGGAGGATCAGCTCATTTTGAAAACGCATCAGAGAATGGAAGAGTAAGTTTTGTTGGAGGAATTAGACATAAGAATAGCCAATATCTTCTTAGTACGCTTGAAACAAGTGGGCAGTATCTTCCAAGATTTACGGATGTACAATCATTTGTAAACTTTGATCTTACCAATAAGAACAGTAATAGAGTTAGACAAACTGAGCTTGGTTGGCTTTTTTCATATGCCAGGAACAGATATTTGACCATCCCTGAAACATTAGAGACTGAATTTGGAAGCATTCAGGCCAATTTTAGATTTTTGGTGGCTTTCGATGGAAGAGAAACATTGGATTACGATACTTATCAAACAGGATTCAAACTAAGTCACAAATTTACGGATCGATTGAAAAGCAATTTAATCCTATCAGGAGTTTATACAACAGAGAGAGAGTACTTTGAAGTAGAAGGTGGATACCGACTATGTGATGTGGATAACACCCCTGGAGCATCTACTATTAATGAATGTGCTGTAGTTAGGGCGATTGGTACCATCTATGATTATGGAAGAAACAAACTAGAAGCAAACCTGATCAATATTGAAAACAGAAATGAATGGGTTGTTGATGATCGAGGTAAAATGGAATTTGGAGCAGGTGTCCAGATTAATCAAATAGATGATCAGCTCAGAGAATACAGTTTTGCAGATTCTGCTGATTTCAGTACAGTAACAGGTAGGATATTTAATGATCTCTCCCTCAATACAAATCAGTTCACTCATTACGGGCAATATTCATTCAATTCTTTGGATAGTATGCACTCATTTACTGCTGGTTACAGATTGAACTATTGGGATTTCAGTGAGGAATTACTGGTAAGCCCGAGGTTTCAATATTCGTTCAGACCAAATTGGAAAAGGAATACATTATTTAAAGTAGCAGCCGGAGTTTACTCCCAACCTCCATTTTATAGAGAGCTTAGAGATAGAACAGGTGAAATTAACACCAATATAAAAGCACAAAGATCCTGGCATGCTATCGCTTCCATGGACCGTATTTTCTATATGTGGGGCCGTAAGTTCAAATTTGTAACCGAGGCTTATTTCAAAAGAGGTAAGAACATCATTCCTTATGAAATAGATAATGTTCAAATTCGATATTTTGGTGATAACATTGCTGAATCTTATTCAGCTGGTTTAGACTTCAGATTAAATGGCCAGTTTATTGAAGGAGCTGAGTCTTGGTTCAGTCTGGGGTTATTAAAAACGGAAGAAAGAATTGAAGGAGTAACTGATGGATATATCAGTAGACCATCTGATCAAAGAGTCAACCTTGGTATTTATTTTGAAGATCGTCTTCCTACTGATCCAAGTTGGAGAATTTATCTTAATGCACTATTTGGTAGTGGTTTACCAATTGGACCTCCAGGTAATGATGATTTAAGAAATGCATTTAATGGAGATGAATACTATAGAGTGGATATTGGAATCACAAAAGTGCTGGTTTACAAGAAGGATGGTGGCATTTTCAATACACTTTGGATCACAGCAGAAATCTTAAATGCACTCGCCGCAGATAATACCATTAGCTATAATTGGATTGAAACACTCAATGGAAATCAATTCGCAATTCCCAATGCTTTGTCGGCAAGATTTCCCAATATTAAGATTACTGCCAATTTTTAATAATTTTTAGCAAATTCAGAGGTTTATTACTTCGATGGTTGTTTGGATTTAATAACTAACCGTATAATTTTAAGTTGCTAAAATATGTTTAACTGTAATTTTTATTATTTGATGACTGATTTTAAGGTGTTGAAATACTTATGTGCAATACTTCTAATGGTGGTGGCTGTTCAGGTTAATGCTCAGAATGCTGAAGAAGTAACAGATGAAGAATTGAAAGGCTATGCTGAGGTGATGTACAAAGTAGATCAAATGAAAGCTGAGGCGAAAGAGAAGTATGTAGAACTTATCAAGGGCCATGAATTGATGCAGAAAGGGAAAAGATTCAATGAGATTAAAAAGGCTAAAGGAGACGAGGCTGTTCTTGCTGAATTAGGCGTGACTGAAGAAGAAATGGCTGCTTACAACGAAATCCTTGCTGAAAACGACAAATTCAAAGTTGAGATTAAGGAGGCATTTAATGCTCTTGTTAAAGAAGATTTAGGAGCTGGAACCTACAATAAAGTCAAAAGACAATTAAAGTCCGATGAAGAATTGAAGGTAAAATATGATGAAGTCTATGCTTCTGTGGAAAGCGCGGACCAGCCTGAGTCAGATACCGACGAAGAGGAAGAAGACTAATTATTTCAGTCTTTTATTCATAAAATCCAAAAAGGGGAGGAGTGATACCACTTCACCCCTTTTTTTTATTATATTAACCCTAAATTTTTTGGCTAAACGACCTTACCAAATATGTTTACAGAGTACGAGATAGATACAATGGTTGAGAATCAGGTAATTCTGAATGCAGCCAGTGAATTAAAGAAAGACTTTATTAAGAATGAAGCTCCTTATCTGGAGATCAGCGATCATGATTTCTTCTCACTTGTAATGATGGCTCCCACCGTAGGGATTGCCCTGGCAAATGGAAGCGTTAGCTTGTTTGAGGAACTTGCTCTCAATAAAAAGGCAAGAAAACTTTCCAAAGGAGGATATTTCATGAAAAAAGATCCTGTGGTTTATGCAATGAAATATCTTATCAAAACCTATGATACATGGGAAGATAAGTTTTTCAATGTCATCAAATTGGCGATGGAAGAGCTTTTCAACAAGAAATCCCTGGAAGGACATTTTGATAGCAATACACAATTTGATTACGAACAATATAAAGTGCAGGTATTAAAGATGCCATACATTTTTATCCGATTCCTTTCTTCCTTCTTTCTGGAGGATGATGAGAACATCATTAGCTACAGATCTATTAATAAAGTAGATTATGGAAGGCTTGTTGAGATCGGGAATAAGTTGGGTTTTGATAAAGTTCCACTCTTCCATCTTTTTATTCAAACCTTCAAGGTGAAATAAATTACATCTAACGGAACCATCCTTAGATAAAAGTATTGTGCAATTTATGATACAGATTGCGTACTTTTGTCGTTACATTATCGGTGTATTATTTGTGTATGAGTAGAATAACTAGATTCGGTGTAGTTCTAAGCATATTGTTTTTGCTTGGATGTAGCGTGGAAAATGATTTCCAGGACGCTGATGAATTGGCAGTTGTTGAAGAAAGCATACTGGAAACTTATTTCAGTAATAATGATATCAATGCAACATTAGATAGTTCAGGAATTTATTATGTAGTTGATACTGCTAATGCTAACGGAACATCAGCGTTGGGCAGGGTGGTATCAATCTATTATACCGCAAGTATCTTAGATGGAGCTAAGTTTGATGAACACACCGAGGAAGATGGAGATCCTGTAATTATGGAACAAGGTGCTGACGCAATCTGGCCTGTTGGTCTGGATAATGGTTTGGCACTGATGAATGAGGGTGAAACCTATACCTTTTATCTTCCCAGCTCTAAAGCCTATTCTTTCTTTGCATTTTCAACATTAATCCCGGCAAATTCAATTGTAGTTTTCCAGGTTACAGTTATGCAGGTACAGACGCTTACTGAGCGTTTAACTGAAGAGACCGCAACTATTAATACATACATAGTTGATAGTGCTTTAAATGATTTGGATTTACATCCCACTGATTCTGTTGAAAGACTGAATTCCGGAGTATGGATAAAAACGTTGGAAGAAGGGTATGGAGCTTCGAATCCTCAGGATAATCAGTTTGTTTCTGTCAGATATATTGGGAGCTATTTAGAAGACGGGACTGTATTCGATCAAACTGGTGGAAGCACTACATTTGATTACCCATTAAATACAAACCTGGTCATACCTGGTTTTGATGCAGGAATTTCCAATATGGTAGAAGGAGAAAGAGCTATGATCATTATGCCATCTAATATGGCTTATGGTTCAAGTGTTAGATGTATACCAGATTATTTTAAATCAGAATTTGTTGCGGCAGGAATTATCCCCGGATATTCTTTACAGATTGATCCATATGATATTTTGATTTTTGAAATTGAATTAGTCTCAATAAACTAAACTACTAACTAATCCGATCTTTGAATCTGAAACTGAAATACTGGTTGTGTGTTATGCTATGTATTTCCCAATTGGGATTTATACAAGCCCAGGATTCGGATGGGATCTATAGAAGCCCTGTACGGAAGGTGCTAAATGCATTTTCAATTAATTTCTCTACAGGATATGCTATTACCAGGTATTCCCATGATTTGGACGGCTATTACCTAATACAAACCCCTCAAGAATTATTGTTGACCCCAAATAACGGTGAGCCTCCATCAACAACATTAATTCAGGGAACCACAAATTGGTTTAACAACCCAATTAGAATAGATTCAATCATTAACCAAAATGTATTTGAAGTCCCATTCAATAGATTGCCAAATCCAGTAAATAACCCACTTTTAAGAAATCAAACTCAGGTTTTTAATGCTGATTCTCTGGGCCTGAGTTATGTTGGATATGGACATGGTATCCCTATTAACCTTTCGTTGCATTACAATATCTCTGATATTAGAATCGGTGGAGGTGTACAATACGAAAAACATTGGGTACGAAAACTAAAACCTACCATATTAGACACACAAATAAGAGAATATAAAACTGATTTCAAATCAACCAATTACTGGAGGTATTATGGGTACATAGGGTACAAGTTTTATAACTGGTGGAATTATTCATTTGCTGCAGAGATTCAATTAGGAAGAATTAATGCTGGGCAAGAATTCAATACCGGCGCTATAACTCGTGGAATCTTCACAAATATTGGAGTCACCATTGAAGATAACTGGTCGGAGTACTTTAGAGTCACACTAAGACCAAGTATCGATATTCGCTCATTTTCTGTCGCAATGCCTGCCGGACCAACAATCAGGCACGCTTATCCATCCTTTCAATTACAGATAGGTTTAAGCTTTAATTACCCGGAAATTCCACGTTCTCCGATGAAGGCAGATCACATACAATTAAAGCATGTTTTAACCGATCCTAAGACCGGAAGAAGGATGGAAGTTAGGGGTCAACCATTCTGGAAAAGACAAAATCCAAAGGTAGGGGAAAACCACAGAAAACTATTCAGAAATAAGGGACGAAATAAGAAGAAAATAAACCCTTATTAAACCTCAAATTAACTGAGTGTTAATTCCTAAATTTCATTAAATTGCGCCTTGTTATTTTAGATAATTATTATGGCAGAAGGAGACAATCCAGAAGAAGGAACAGAATTTTCTAATCAGAACATAATCCCAATTAATATCGAAGATGAGATGCGTGGTGCATACATTGATTATTCAATGTCTGTAATCGTGTCCAGAGCACTTCCAGATGTACGTGACGGGCTTAAACCTGTGCACAGAAGAGTGCTTTACGGTATGCAGGAACTTGGGGTTAACTGGAATAGATCATATAAAAAATCAGCAAGAATAGTAGGAGAGGTACTTGGTAAGTATCACCCGCATGGTGATTCATCAGTATATGATACCATGGTGAGAATGGCCCAGGAATGGTCATTACGTTATCCGCTTGTTGATGGCCAGGGAAACTTTGGTTCCGTTGATGGCGATTCACCTGCAGCAATGAGGTATACCGAGGCAAGGCTTAAGAGAATTGCAGAAGAACTTTTGACAGATATCAACAAAAATACGGTTGATTTTCAACCCAATTTTGATGATTCATTGAAAGAACCCACAGTTCTACCGGGTAAACTACCCAATTTGTTACTGAATGGGGCAAGTGGAATTGCAGTAGGTATGGCCACTAATATGGCGCCTCACAACTTAACGGAAGTTGTAAATGGAATAACTGCTTATATCGATAATAACGATATCGAAATAGCTGAGTTAATGACTCATATCACTGCACCAGATTTTCCTACTGGAGGTACAATCTATGGTTATCAAGGTGTTAAGTCAGCATTCGAAACCGGTAGAGGTAGAATAGTCATTAGATCTAAAGCCCATTTTGACGTAACTAAAACTGGTAAAGAACAAATCATTGTTACTGAGATTCCTTTCATGGTTAACAAAGCTTCCATGATTGAGAAGACGGCTCAGTTAATCAATGAAAAGAAAATAGAAGGAATTTCCGATATCAGGGATGAATCTGACAGACATGGACTTAGAGTAGTTTATGATCTTAAGAAAGATGCTATTCCAAACATCGTTTTAAATAACCTTTATAGATATACTCAACTACAATCTTCATTCAGCGTCAACAATATTGCACTTGTTAAAGGCAGACCTCAACAGTTGAACCTGAAAGATATGATCGCAAATTATGTAGATCATAGACATGAGGTAGTAATAAGAAGAACAGAGTACGAATTAGCAGAAGCTGAAAAAAGAGCTCATATTCTAGAAGGTTACCTTATCGCACTTGATAACCTGGATGAAGTAATTCAGTTGATTAGAGAGTCGAGAGATCCTGAGATTGCAAAAACTGGATTAATGGAGAAATTCGAACTCTCCGAAATTCAGGCAAAGGCAATTCTCGAAATGAGATTACAGCGTTTAACAGGTCTTGAGCGTGAGAAAATCTTAAAGGAATATGAGGAAATTAAGAAGTTAATTGAGCACTTGAAAGAGATCCTTGCGAATGAACCAATGAGAATGGGCATCATTAAGGATGAACTTCTTGAGGTGCAGGATAGATACGGTGATGAAAGAAGAACCGATATCGAACATGCTGCTGATGATTTTACAGTAGAAGATATGATCCCGGATGAAGAAATGGTAATCACTATTTCTCATGAAGGATATATCAAAAGAACTCCACTTGCAGAATATAGAACTCAAGGTAGAGGAGGAGTAGGAAGTAAAGGAGTTTCCACTAAGGATAGTGACTTCACTGAACACTTATTCATTGCTACCGCTCACAATTACTTATTGATCTTTACTGAGTTTGGTAAGGTATTCTGGAAGAAAGTATGGGAGATTCCTGAAGGAAATAAAACTTCTAAAGGAAGAGCCATCCAAAACCTAATCAACATTGAGTCTGAAGATAAGGTGAGAGCTGTTATAAATGTAAAAACTCTGAAAGACGAGGATTACATTAATAACAATTATTTAGTGATGTGTACTAAACGAGGTACCATCAAGAAAACATCTCTTGAAGCATACTCCAGACCTAGACAAAATGGTATCAACGCAATTACCATCAATGAAGGTGATAAGTTGCTGGATATCAAGCTGACAAACGGAAATAACCACATCATTATAGCAACAGATTCTGGTAGAGCAATTCACTTCCAGGAGACTGATGTAAGACCGATGGGAAGGACTGCTGCAGGTGTAAGAGGAATCTACCTTGACAGTGATGAAGAGGTGATTGGCATGGTATGTGTAAGTAGAGAAGAAGCCACGCTACTGGTTGTATCCGAAAAAGGATATGGTAAACGCTCTGAGATCTCGGAATACAGAATCACCAAAAGAGGTGGTAAAGGCGTTAAAACACTAAGCATTACTGATAAAACCGGAAAGCTAGTTTCTATTAAGGAAGTAGTTGATACAGACGATCTTATGATTATCAATAAGAGTGGAATTACCATTCGATTGGCTGTTGATACACTGAGAGTAATGGGACGAGCAACCCAAGGTGTTAGACTAATTAAATTGAATGATACTGATGAGATTTCTTCAGTAGAAAAGATTGAAAGAATCGAAGGAGAAGAGGATCTTGAAGATCAGGAAAATAATGAATCTACAGAAAATTCTGGTGATGCAGAATCTAAAAACGAAGAACCTAACGAAGATAAACCTAACGACGAATAACAACCTTTAAACGAGTAGATAACATGAGAAAGATTAAGATTTTACTTTTAGCGGTAACAGTTTTGTTTGCCGGAGAGTCTTTCGCTCAGAAGAAAGAGAAGCAGAAGAAGCCTAACTTAACAAAAGCTGAGACAATCGTAACGAAAGGAACTCAAAGTGAATTAAGCGCTGAGGAATTAACAACTGCATTAGAGATTGTTGATTTAGCAGCTACGCATGAAAAAACAATGACCAAATCCAGAACTTGGTACCTAAGAGGAATGGTTTACAAATTCATTTATAATAGTTCTAATGAGTTTGAAAATATTTCGAAAGGAGATGCTATCAAGAATGCAGGAGAAGCTTTCAATAAGTCTTCTGAACTTGGTGGAGATTCTGATACTTATGGTGGAAATTCATTCATCGAAGTTGGAAACCTTTGGGGAACTCTATTAAACGAAGGTGTAGGTCACTACAATGATGGAAACATGGAGGAAGCAGTGAAAGTTTTCGAATACACTTCACTAGTGAAGCCTGAAGATACAACTGGATACCTATATGCAGGATCTGCTGCTTCAGATATTAAAGATTACGAGGCTGCACAAAGAAACTATCGTAAATTGGTAGATTTAAAGCCTACTGAAGATTATTACAAAGCATTAATTTCTGTTGAAAAAGATGGATTAAAGGATACTGATGCAGCTTTGAAAACTATCGAAGAAGCAAAAGGTGTATTAGGTGAGAATAATACTGAAATCGGTAAAATCGAAATTGATATACTAATTGTTAATAACAAAGTTCAGGAAGCTATTGAGAAAATTAATACAGCTATTGAGGCAGAACCAGAGAATTCTATTCTTGTATTGAAAAAGGGTTTGCTCTACGATAGGCTTTCAGCAGCTGAAAAGAAAAAAGATGAGCCAAATCAAGATCTTATCATAAAGTATGGAGATGAAGCTCAGCAAGCTTATAAACGAGTTACTGAACTAGATCCTGAAAATGTTACAGCATACTTCAACTATTCAATTAGCTACAATGAGAAAGCTGTTAGGTTGAGTAATGAGCTTAATGCAATGGGTATCAGAGATTACAACAAGAATAAAGCTAAGTATGAAGCTGATGCAATGAAATATCTTGAGCAAGCACTTCCTTTAATGGAAGAGGCTTACAGAATTGCTCCGGAAGATGCAGATGTGCTATTTGCACTTGAGCAGTATTACACAAGAATGAATAAGAAAGACAAGCTTAGGGAGATCACTCAAAAATTAGAGTCTCTTGGCTTAGTTGAAGAAGATTAAGGTTTTTTCTACATTATAAAATAAAAGGCCCTGCTAAAACAGGGCTTTTTTTTATGCAATTAATTAGTTGCTATAAGAATTCGAGAAAATTGATAAGTTCGTAGAACAAATCAACCCATTCATCGAAAACCAGCCTCTGTGAGCTGTGAATGTAGTTTTTAAGTCATATGTTTACAATGGTTTTTGGAACATAGATTATTAAAACACACATCAGACAGCTATGATAGTTTTATCTTCAAATAGTATTGACGAGCTCAATCTAATCTACAAGAAAGTCAAAAAAGACTTTCAGGCAGTTGACAGTATTAAGTTAAACTCAACTACTTGTGAGTACGAACTTAAACTGGAGAGACCTCATCTAAGTAAGGCAATGATCGCTATTGCTGATAAAATTATCGAGATAGACGAAATGTTAGAGGAGAAACCGTCATTGTTTGACAGCTTCACATGGATGAAGATGAAGACGGAAGTGGAGAAAGGAAAATTGAAGTACATGAGTCTTCAGCCACTCAAAGCAGTCTGGGGTCAATTAAAGCCAGAAATTAAAAAAGCATTTTTCGATTACCTATGCGTACAAAAGGAAATCGAACCTAAGGTAGGACATAATGGCAGCAAAATGGTTGCCTAAAGATTATACATAAGTGTTTTCATGATAAAGTTGGTTTAAGCCCGTAGCATTAGCTTCGGGTTTTTTTTATTTCTGATCAATTTCAATACTTTATGCAACAAGATTGCAATTAATAAGTTTATGTAATAAAATTGCGTAATACTTATTCAAATTGTACATGACTAGCTCGCGTTATAAATTTCTACTAGACAAAATCGGAATTTGCACTTCCTCAGTTTGTATTGTTCATTGTGCTCTTTTACCATTATTTCTAATATTTGGTTCTACATCAACTGGCATGCTGTTGGAAATTGAATGGCTAGAAACACTAATCCTTTCCCTTGCCGCTATTATTGGAGCTGTCACTTTTACTACTGGATACATAAGACATAAGAAGAGTTTTGTTCCAATACTATTCATCTCTGGATTGATGTTATTGATAAATGGTGAAATGATTTCATTTACCTGGTTGGCTACAATCGTTACTTTGCTGGGTTCCTTCGTAATTATTTATGCACACTATGAAAATGTAAAACAATCAAGATATGGTGCTGGCAAATAGTGTATGCTTGTGGTTAGCTCTTAATATCTCTGGCTGGGAGCTTTTTGAAAATACTAGATTTAAATGGGAATGGTCAGATGAATATGAAACCAAGATTGAAATCCCAATATTCGACCAGGCTCTTTTAAAGCAGGATGGCACAACAATCACTTTAACGGGTTATTACATTCCAATGGAAATTGAGGGAAGTACTATTGTCATTTCTAAGAACACTTTTGCCTCTTGTTTTTTCTGTGGTGGAGCAGGGCCGGAAACTGTTGCAGAAATAGAATTAAGATCGAAACACAGAGGTTTGAAAGCTGATCAGCTGGTCTCAGTTAAAGGAAAACTTAAGCTGAATAAATATGATTACGACCACCTGGTATTTATGCTTGTGGATGCTGAAATTATTGAAAAATGAAAAGACTGATTCTCATATTTCTTGCTCTCGTATATTTCCAATGCTCAACCGATCAAAATCAGGAAGTTATTGCGAAGTGCAAAGCAGAACATGACCTGGCAATAAAGTCGTCCAATCAGTTTGTTGAAAAACTTTCAGTCTTAGAATCAGCTTCTAGTTCTGACTCTACTCAAGTGCCTCTGGATTCAATTATCATTCTGAAAGAAGAGTTTGAAGTCTGGAAATTAATGGTTGTTGAACCCCCTGGTCACGAACATGGTGATGATCATGATCACCATGGACATCATCATAATGAACCACCAGTAGAGCTCACCCCAGAAATGAACCTGGAAGTACAAACGCATCTGAAAGAAACAATAATAAAGTTAGAATTCAGAGCTCAAAAACTTATTGATCAATACACAAATCCTTGATATGAACTTTTTTAAAAAGAAAAATAAACTTCCAGTAACAGTTTTAAGTGGTTTTCTTGGAGCCGGTAAGACGACTTTATTAAATCATGTTTTAAATAATAAATCTGGCCTGAAAGTAGCTGTTATAGTGAACGACATGAGTGAAGTCAATATTGACGAAAAATTAGTTGCCAATGGTTCACAGTTATCAAGAACAGATGAAAAACTAGTTGAAATGAGCAATGGTTGTATCTGTTGCACACTTCGTGAGGATTTGATGATCGAAGTAGAGAAACTGGCCAAAATGAACAGGTTCGATTATTTATTGATCGAAAGTACTGGTATATCTGAACCAGTTCCTGTTGCCCAGACATTTTCATTCGCGACAGGAGATGAACTGTATGATCTTACCAAACTTTGTACATTGGATACAATGGTTACGGTTGTTGATTCCCTCAATTTCTTTAAAGATTTTGGAAGTGCCGATACCATTCTTGACAGAGACATGACAGATGATGATGCGGATGACCGATCAATTGTAAATCTGCTAACAGACCAGGTTGAGTTTGCAAATGTTATAATTCTTAATAAAACGGATCTTGTTTCCAAGGAACATTTAGGGCTCTTGAAAAAGACCTTGTTTAAACTAAACCCAACAGCTAAAATCATAGAAACAAGTCACAGTCAGATTAATCCAAAAGAGATACTCAATACAGGCCTGTTTGACTATGATGAAGCAGAGCAATCAGCAGGGTGGCAAAAAGAACTGGAGCTAGCTCAGAAAGGAATTGCTCACAGTCCGGAAACTGAAGAGTATGGTATAGGGTCATTTGTATATCGCAATCCGCGACCATTTCATCCTAAAAGGTTTTTAGAATATGTGAGCAGAGATTTTCCAACATCTATTATTAGAAGTAAAGGTATATTTTGGCTTGTTTCCAGACCTGATAGCGCAATTCTATGGAGTCAGGCTGGAGGTTCACTTAAGGCAGAAGTTTATGGGAGATGGTGGGCTAGTGTTTCTATGAAACAGAGGGCCATGAGTGAATCATATTTGGAAAACCAACAAGAGATTCAGGCCAAATGGGATAGTAAATGGGGAGACAGGCAAAACGAATTGGTTTTTATCGGTCAGGATATGGATAAGGAGAAGATTACCGCAGATTTGGATAGTTGCTTACTTACAGATTATGAAGTTGCGGGTTATGAGGCGGGAAATGAATATGAAGATGACTGGCCTATATAAACATTTTTGATGCAATTAAGTTGCAATTTAGCTATCTTTGCAAGATGTCAGTAAAAACGATAAAAAACATTCTGAAAAACCATAAACTGCGTATCACAGATTGCAGAATTGATGTGATGAACCAGTTTTTAAATTCCAAAAGTGCACTCTCTCAAAGTGATTTGGAAGGTGAATTTGATCAGTATGATAGAGTGACTCTTTACAGAACACTCAATAGCTTTTTAGAATCTGGCATCATTCATAAAATCCCTAATAATCAGGGAACTGCAACTTACGGTTTGTGTCACGATACATGTGAGCCACACAATCATCACCATAATCATATCCACTTCAAATGTAATAATTGCGGTCAGATCGAATGTTTTGATGATCGTGAGGTTCCAATGGTTTCAATACCAACCGGTTACCAGATTGAAAGTGTGAATTTGATCGTGGATGGTACTTGTGCAAACTGTGCGTAGATGAGATTACTTCTTACTTTTTTGCTTTTAGGAGTTTTTGGACTCCCAATGATTCATGCTCAGGATTGCAATGAGAAGATTACTGGAAGGGTTCTCTCTATTGTTACTAGTGAACCACTTAATTTTGCAACGGTTCAGGTTGTTGGAACAGAAAAAGGTGCAGTAGTAGGAGATGATGGATTCTTTGTCATCAATAATGTATGTGATGGAGAATTAGACCTGGAGGTGAGATTTGTTGGTTACAAATCAGTTGTTCACCACCATGACCCACATCATGCTGAACCAATCATTTATTTAGCTCCAGATGATGCATTGTTAGAGAGTATAGTTATTGAAGAAGAGTTGAACGCTCACGAAGTAAAATCTCTTCGCTCTAAAAGTATCTACATCGAAAATTCAGAGAGCCTTGGCTCAAACTCTGGTGAGATTTTTTCTAAAACATCTGGAGTATCTACATTAAGAACGGGGCAGAATGTGGTAAAACCGATGGTTCACGGTCTTCATTCTAATCGGATATTAATAATAAATAATGGAGTAAGACACTCATATCAGGCGTGGGGAACAGAACACGCTCCGGAAATTGACCCTACTCAAATCAACAGGTTACGGTTCGTAAAAGGAGCTTCCACGGTTAGGTTTGGTTCTGATGCGATAGGAGGAGTAATTCTCTTTGATGCTGAGAAACCCTCATATAATTCTGATCTTAATGGATCAGTAAGTGCTGGATATCAAACTAATGGAAGGGCTTACAGCATGGAAGGTACAATTGGTGCTGGAGGTGAAAGAACTGCCTGGTCATTAGGAATCAACGGAACCAGACAGGGGGACTTGAAGGCTCCCAACTACAACCTTACAAACACAGGAAAAAATGAATTCGGATTTTCAGGTTCCGGAAGATTACATTTTAGCTGGATCGATTTGGACCTTTATGCAAATCATTACCAGCAGGAGTTAGGAATATTGAGAGGCTCTGTAAATGGAAATTTAGAGGATCTGTCAAACGCCATAGGAGCAGAAGAACCTAATGAAACGAAGGATTTTTCATACAACATCACCACCCCAAGACAAGAAACCAATCATACTTTGGTAAGACTGGTAAGCTCTATCTATTTAGGGAATCAGCAATTGGATGTGCAGTATGCATTTCAACAAAACGATAGAAGAGAATTTGATATTAGGCGTGGAACAAATAACGAAAGACCAGCTATCAATTTGAGATTGATAAGCAATAGCCTGGATATTGATTGGGATCACCCAAGTAAAGGAAAATGGGTTGGGACTTATGGACTACAAATGTTTACCCAGGACAATGACAACATTCCAGGAACTAATACTATACCATTCGTTCCCAATTACAACACAACTAACATTGGATTATTTGGAATTGAATCACTTAATATTGGAAATACTAGTTATGAAGCAGGAGTGAGGTTTGATTTCCTCAATCTGGATGTGAGGGGTAGAGATTCCAGAAACGATATTTACAGAGATAATCTCAATTACTACAATTTCACATTTACAGGCGGAATTGTTCATGAGTTTAATGAAATGGTTTCCTTCAGGACTAATATTGGTACTGCATGGAGAGCTCCTAACGTTGGTGAATTATACAGTTTTGGAAAACACCAGAATATTATTGAATTCGGATTATGGAGATACGAGCTTTTTGAAGAAAATGACAGTATTTCTACCAGAAGTGTACTTACAAATAACCAGAAAGAAGTACCCAGTGAAAGAGGCTTAAAGTGGATAGCTTCTCTGAATGTTAATCATTCTCATGTTGAATTTGAAGTAACCCCATATGTGAATTGGATTCATAACTACATCTACCTAAGACCTTATGGACTGACGAATACAGTAAGAGGTACCTTCCCATATTTCATTCATGATCAAACTGATGCTGTTTATTCTGGTGTTGATATTGATATAAGGAATACATGGAATGAGTTAACATCCACGGAAATAAAGGCATCATATGTGCATGCAAAAGATGTTGTTAATAATCAATACTTTTTGGGAGTACCTCCATTCAATGTGCAGTTTGATATCAACAGAAAGATTGGACCTTTGAGCCTTACGGTTTCACCATCCTGGACTTCAAGACAATTCAATGAGCCGCCGGTTATATCAGCGGATGAATTTGTAAATGCAGAAACAATACCATTCAATCAATTCAGCACGTTTGACTTTCTTCCTGCTCCCGATGGATTCTTTTTGTTGGATGCGTCAATTGGGTATGAGAGAGAGAATTTATCAGTTAAAGTTGCTGGAGACAACCTTCTAAACAACTCATATCGGCGATATACTGATCAATCCCGATACTTCTCAGATGATCTGGGAATCAATATTAGATTATTTGCTAGTATCTCATTTTGATTCCCACAACAATGTTGCAAAAATAGTTACAACATTGTTGCATTAAAGCTCTTCTCGCTTTATACTTGCAACGATATTGCATAAATCAAATTATAACCATGAAAATTTTTAAGAACTATTTATTACTAGGTCTACTTGGATTTGGACTTTTATTAACTGGATGTGGAGACGATGAAGCTCCTGAAGAAGAAAATGAGGAAGAAGTAATTGACCTTGTAACATTAACGTTCACACCTGCTGGTGGTGGTACTGCAATTGTTGCAGAAGCTAATGACCCTGATGGTGAAGGTGCTCAAGACTTTACTCTTGATGATATTAACCTTGCAGCTAACACAACTTACACTTTAGCACTTGAGTTGGAAAACACTGAAGAAGGTGAGAGCATTACTGCAGAAATTGAGGAAGAAGATGATGAGCATATGTTTTTCTATTCTTTTACAACTGATGCATTCAGCGATCCTGCAGGAAATGGAAACATTGATTCAAGAGATGGAGATGTAAACTACAATGACCTTGATGGTGGTGGACTTCCTGTTGGACTTTCTACAACCTGGACAACTGCTGATGCTACTTCTGGAGGTACTTTCAGAGTGGTGCTTAAGCACCAGCCAGATATCAAAACCGCTACTTCAACAGCAGCGGATGGAGAGTCTGATATTGACTTGACGTTTACTTTGAACATCCAATAAAAGATCATAATGAGATTCGTGTTTGGTTAGGCACACAACGATATCTCTCCTAAAAGGGCACTCAGAATTGAGTGCTTTTTTTGTTTTGGATAGTAGTATATTTAATAATCATGGATTCAAATAAAAAAAGAAGACTGCCGGTTCATATAATCACAGGATTTCTGGGTGCAGGGAAAACAACGTTCCTAAATCAATTTGTTCAAAACCAATTGCCAGAAAGGATTCTTGTTGTAGAAAACGAATGTGGTGATACCAATATAGATGGAGCGCTTATAATAGATGGGGTAGAAGATATAGTTGAGCTTACATCAGGATGTTTGTGCTGCTCTTTAGCTGGAGGATTAATGGATATTCTGTATGAAGTCAGTAAAAAGATTGATCAACTTGATCGGTTAATCATTGAAACCACTGGTATTGCAGACCCCAATTCCATCATGCAAGTCTTTCTTGAAGATTACAGAGTCGAGCAATTATTTGAATTGGAGCAGATAGTTTGTTTGGTTGATGCATTCAATATAGAGGAATGGTTAGGTAAAACTGAAGAAGCGTTGCGTCAAATAGCTGCTTCAGATGTAATCTTAGTCAACAAAATAGATACTATCGAACCGGAAAAACAAAATCATCTGGAATCATTAATGAAAGGAATTAATCCTTATGCTACAACATTCTTTGGTTCGCACGGTAAATTTCCAATAGATCAAATATTAAGTATTGGTACAATCAACCCCCGGTCAATTATGGAAAAGACCAAAGAAATTGAAGACAATCACGATCATCATCACCATATTCATAATGACCATGGCATTTCTACATTTTCAGTATCATTTACCAAACCAATTGACCTTAACGATATTTCACTGGAATTAAATCGATTAGTAAATCTTTACAGCGATCAGATCTACCGGGTTAAAGGAATTATAGCAATACCTAATTATCCCAATAGGGTGATCCTACAATCAGCTAAATCTGCTTTCATTGCTACAGATGGACTGCCATGGGAAACTGAGCATGATAGGGCAGGTAAGCTTGTTTTCATTGGTAAGAATATTAAGTCTTTAAATCTGAAAGAATTGTTTGAACGATACCAGTTACAAGCAAAATAAACCAATGAAGTAATACGGTTTTTATTTATGCAACATAATTGCATTTAATACTTATTTGCCATACTTTAGCAAATATTATGTTTAGTTATTCTAATTAAGAATAAGAGGAATTAAATAATGTTTTGGTTAACAATTAAAATTCCTAATAGGGGGGTGCTGCTGGGCGCCTCTTTATATTTTCAATGAGCACTAGCTCTCTTTGTGAAGATCAACAAACCCTTCCTAAATACCAATATTAAGTTTGATACCACAAAAAGAGATGAAGAATTATATACTATCAGTACTTCTCCTTAATATTTATTTTATCACTGATGCACAAGAGGATCAAAACTTTCCTCCTGCAGAAGAACCTGAAGTTATCAGAGCACACAAGGTAAAAGGGCAACTTTCGATTGATGGAAATTTAAATGAATCTGATTGGCAGAGCTCCAACTCAGTTTCAGAGTTCTTTCGAAGAGAACCACGTCAGGGTGGAGAAGTTCGTTATCAGACTGAAGTTAAGTTTTTATATGATGATAAGTACTTATACATAGGTGCGTGGTGCAAAGATTCTGTTGGTGTGAAAGGAATTAGAGTTCAGGATTTGAGGCGAGACTTTAGCTGGGGGGAAAATGACATATTTGGTATAGCACTGGATCCTCAGAATTTGAAACAGTATGCACAAGCATTCCAGACCACTCCATATGGCAACCAAAGGGACTTTCAGAATTTTAATGGGAATAGCTTCGATACTGGATGGAATACGCTTTGGAAAGTACGTACAAAAAGAACAGAGGATGGTTACACGGCAGAGTTCGCTATCCCATTCAAAACACTAAGGTATGATTTGCCCGAGGATGGAACTGGTCCGGAATGGGGTGTCACAATGGTTCGTTATGCCAGAAGAGATATAGAAGTATCTTCATTTCCAGCAATTCCTCAATCTTTTACGCCTTATAGAATGACGTATGCGGCTAAACTTGTTGGTATTGAAGTTCCACCACCTTCAACCAATGTAAGAATAGAACCATATGCGTTATACCAATATGATCGCATAAAAGAAGGTAACACACCTGACTCTGAGGGTAAACCAAAGTTCGGAGGGGACCTGAAATGGGCCATTGACCCCAGGACAATTGTAGACCTGACAATCAATACCGACTTTGCTCAGGCAGATGTAGACAGGGCAGTCAATAACCTCGAACGATTCAATATATTTTTCCCGGAAAGAAGACAGTTTTTCCTGGAAAACTCAGGGATTTGGGCAGGAGGTTTGCAGCAATCCATTCGGCCTTTTTTCAGTAGGACTATTGGTCTACAAGGAAACTTCAATGCAGCACCAGCACCAATAGAAGTAGGAGCAAGATTTACGCAAAGGACTGAAAAGCAAGCTGTCGCCGGTTTGTTTGTAAGACAAGATGCTACTGAAAACTCTCAGAGATCAAACTTTGGAGTGGCCAGATATCTAAGGAATTATGGAAGGGAAAATAATATCGGTGTGATGGTCACCCAGAGGAATGATGAACAATCAGATCGCTTGTCCCTGGAGTCAAATAGCAACACTACAATAACTGTTGATGGCCAAATAAGACCTACAAGTGAATGGGATATTCAATACTTAGTATCTACATCAATTGATAAACTTTCTGGTGAAATGGGCTATGCAGCTAGGGTTTTTGCTGGTAATTCTACCAACAAGTTTTATTATGGGTGGGTGACGGAATTTACAGATGAGAATTATAACCCGGCGATGGGATTTGTGAGACAAACAAATGTAATACGACATAACCCAGGGGGATATTACATTTGGAGACCAAAGACACAATTAATTCGAAGGTGGGATCCCGGAGTATTCATCAATTACAATCATGATGCAACAGATCCATCAAGCTTCCAACAGGCCAGTTTGTATATTTTCCCGGTTTACACGTGGTTTGAAGATAACAGTTTTGTAGAGTTTTCAATCACACCAACCTGGCAAAACATAAATTTTGACTTTACTCCACTCGGATTAGACATAGAACAAGGTAATTACTTTTATACAAGATACCTTTTGCGCTACAATACTGATCGTTCCAAAAAGTGGTCCGTAGAAGCACGGTATAGCTTTGGTGACTTCTATAATGGCACAAGAAGAACTAGTAACTTTTCTGCAAGATTGGCACCAATCCCACATGCTGCAGTAACTTTTGATTATGAGCAAAACAACCTAAGAGGAGTTGGAGTAGGAGAGGAAAACTTGAAAACAAACTTGTACACCATAGGATCAAGATTCGCCATAAACCCAAGAATTCAGCTTTCTGCGTTTTACCAATACAACAGTTTTGATGATCAGGGAAGAGTTAATGTAAGGGCAAGCTGGGAGTACCAACCATTATCCTTTATCTATCTGGTTTTCAATGATTCAAGGGTGGAAAGTATAGAAAACCCAATAGAAGAACAGCAATTCATAGGAAAACTGACTTTTTTGAGGCAATTTTAGTTGAATCAAATAAACCAGTAAATCCTAACGAAATGAAAAAAATCAAATCAATTTTAATGTTGACACTTATGGCTTACGCGATTGTAAGCTGTACTTCAAATCCCGCTGAAAGCCCTGAACACAAACAAATGGTAAGTGATCATAGTGATATGTCTAGTGGACATGATGATATGGTTAAGACACATGCTGATATGGAATCAATGCACAATCAGCTTATTGCTGATCATGATTCTATAGGTGGCGATGAAGCAGATAGTAGCCATATAGCTATTGAGGAATCTCACAAAGCAATCATAGCTAGTCATGAGGAATTGATCGCGAAGCATCAGGAGCTAATGAACAAGCACAAGGAGCTTGAAGAAAAGCATGCTTCCGGAGAAATTGACATGGCAACTATGACTTCAGATCACGCTGCAATGAAGGCTGAGCACGAAGCAATGGATGCTGAACACCAGAATATGGTTCAGGAGCATGAGAAGATAAAGGCAGATCATGATGAAATGATGAAGGCACATTCTGAAGGATCTGAATAAGAAATAGATGTCACTTTATACAAAAAAGCATGTCTAATACAGACGTGCTTTTTTGTTTATGTTATTATTGTTTCTTCAAATTCTGCTGCTTTTCACTACCTATCCCCAGGAACCAACTTAATCTCCAACGGATCTTCACCCACCTCAATAACAGACGATCCATAAACCTGAATTGTAGACTTCTGGAAATCATCCTCATCAGCCTCATAGATGCTTTCCACATATTTTTGTGGGTTCCTGTCAATATATGGGAACCAAGTACTGTGTATCTGAATCATTACTTTGTGGCCTTTCTTGAATGTGTGTAGTACATCTTGTAACCTGAAGTTAACCTCTGTTGGTTCTCCCGGTTTGAAAGGCTCAGGAGTGGCAAAGCTGTTTCTGAATCTTCCACGCATTACCTCTGCACGTACCAACATTTGATATCCACCCATCTTGATGTTTTCTGGGTTGTGCTCATAATCTGGGTGGTCCTGTGGATGTACGTCAATGAGCTTTACAATAAAGTCGGCATCTGTACTGCTCAAAGCAACTTTAAGTTTTGCATTGATCTCACCAGCAAGGGTTACCGGATCATCTATTACATCAGAAGTAAAAGTGAGTACATCAGTTCGCATGGATGCATGTCTTTGATCATCAGTCATGTATTTACGAGGAGTGAAGGTCAAGCCTTCTGTTACAGATCTGTATGCAACAGGCTTCATTGGATCACTGACATAATCGAATACCAGGCCTTCATTAGGAGTTCCGTTTAATTTAAGTTTACCGTTTTCATGAAATGAAAGTGTAACAGGCGCAATGCTTTTTGGAGGCCATTCATCGAATGAATTCCACTTTTTAGTTCCGGTATCAAAGATGAATGCTTCCGGAAGGTTTGGCTTTCTGTTTTCCTTGAGAATTGCATGGAAGAACTCTCGCTCAACTTCTCCCTGATAGAAGGTAGAAATGCTATCACCAAAGTAGATATGGTTAACAGCCTGAATACCCTTTTCTCTTGCCCAATCTCCATGACTCCATGGACCCATTACCAGAATGTTAAAGGCATCCGGGCTTGTCTTTTCAATGTTTTTGTAAATATTCAAAGGTCCATACAAGTCTTCTGCATCGAATAATCCACCAACAGTCATAACCGAATGATCAACGTCTTTCATGTGCTGAATAAGTCCTCGTTTTTGCCAGAATTCATCATAATTGGGATGCTCAACCATTTGATTCCAGAAGAAATTGTCTTTGTAATACCTTTCTGTCACGTTCTTAAGGGGCCCCAGTTCCAATCCAAATGAATAACCATCAGCAGGTTTGTCCTGAATCATCTGGTCCTTATACCACGACTCAGTTGTTTTCTCAGTTTTTTGTTTCCCAAATACTGGATATGCTCTCAGGTAACTTTGAAGTAGGGCACCATTATGGTGGAAATCGTCAAAAAAGAAATCCCCAATTGGTGCTTGTGGACTTGAGGCTTTCAAAGCAGGGTGAGCATCAGGAATTGCTGCAGCTGTATAAAAACCTGGGTAGGAGATACCCCATTGCCCAACTTTACCATTGTGGTTTTTTACATTCTTGAGTAGCCACTCTATGGTGTCAAATGTGTCTGAACTCTCATCTATGTCTTTCTTTTTGTTTCCCGGTATGTTGGGCCTCATATTGTCGAATGTTCCTTCCGACATATATCTTCCTCTTACATCCTGATAAACGAAAATATAACCTTCCTTCATCAAGGTAACGGAAGGCCCAAGCTGTTTTGGAAATGTGTCTAAACCGTAAGGTTTTACGCTGTAACAAGTCCTTTTCATCAAAATCGGATACTTCTTGGATTGATCTTTCGGACTGTAAACCTGCGTAAAGAGCGTTGTACCGTCACGCATTGGGATTTCAAATTCCTGTTTGGTGTAATTTTCTTCGGGATAAGTGTTTTGTGAAAATACAGTTGTTAGAGCTGCAACTAACAGGAGAAAAGATGAGTATATTTTTTTCATTCTTGATTGGTTTGAATGCTAAATATAATGTGATGGAAAAACTCACTTTATATCTGGGATTGCAATTTTTTTAATCGGTAAGTCCTTGATGTTAATGGTTCAAGTATCAGTCTACCTGCCCTGAAGCTTACAACGGTTTTCAAAACAAAATCTGGAATTGATGCTTATGTTTAATATTGTTCGTAATTTCCTTGAATCATAACATAAACTTACTTTTTCATGAAACGCTTACTTCTTACACTATTGCTTACAATTCCATTCATTGGATTCTCTCAAAACTCTCTGGAACGGCTTGAAAACTCTCCAAGACATCATGAATGGGTAGATGTATCATATGAAGATCGTACGGTGAAGTCATTTCTGGTTTTCCCTGAAGTATCTGAGAAAGTGACTGCTGTGGTGGTAATTCATGAAAACAGAGGATTGAATGATTGGGCCAGAAGTATGGCTGATCAAATAGCTGAAGCTGGCTACATAGCCATTGCTCCCGACTTGCTTTCAGGAACCGGACCAAACAATGGAGGCACATCATCATTTGAAAATTCTGATGCAGCCAGAACTGGAATCTACGCGCTAGATCCAGATCAGGTAACGAGAGATCTTCAGGAAACAATAGCTTATGCGAAGAAAATTCCTGCTGCAAATGGTAAAGTAGTGGTAATAGGCTTCTGCTGGGGTGGTAGCCAGACCTTCAGAATTTCTACAAACACAGACCAGATTGAAGCGGCATTTGTTTGCTATGGAACTGCTCCGAAAGATCCTAAAGTATTTGAAAAAATTGAAGTACCAGTATATGGTTTCTACGGAGGAAATGATAACCGTGTCAACGCAACAATTCCCAACACAGAAGAATTTATGAAGACTGCTTCAAAGACTTATGAGCCAGTGATTTATGAAGGTGCCGGACATGGTTTCTTTAGGGCTGGTGAACGCGAGAATGCGACAGAAGCCAATAAGAAAGCCAGAGAAGAAGGGTGGAAAAGGCTTAAGCAGTTATTAGCTACAATTAACTAAAATACTCTCTTGGGGTTTTGCCCATGATTTCACGGAAAGCCTTGTTAAATGTGGCTTTAGAATTAAAGCCGGCATCTTCTGCAATTGCTGCAAACGTGAGGTTTTGTGTGTCTTGGGATTCTGCCAGTTTGATGAATTCTTTGATCCGATAATAGTTCACGAACTCAAAGAAGTTCATTCCAAACCCTTCATTGAGTAACCTGGCCAATTCAGGTCCACTTATTCCTAGTAGATCCGATAGTTCGGCTTTTAGAAGCTTCTTATTCAAATACGGCTTTTTCTCAAGCATCAAAGTTTCTAATTCTGATTTTAACCTTGATATGTCATTCGCAGTAAGTTTGGATAATGCATATTTTGGTTTGGTCTCAGGAAGGTTAAGGTGAAATAGTTCGGGTTGAGTGAACGAGTAGAAGCCTACAAATAGGATAACTAGTGTTAGAGAAATCCATACTGTACTATATATCACTCTTTCCATTAACTGGAAATTGAATAAGGTCGTCAAAAATATTACGAGCCACATCGTTAGGCATATGCCGATTGCAATTTGGAAAGAATAGAGAAACTTTGATTTCACTTCAAAGCTTAATTCCTGTTGTGCTCTTTTATTGAAGCTTAATAGGAGTGACCAGCCCCAGATCCAGTATGAATAATTCACTGTAAGGCCAATTGCTGCCAGCCATAAAACAATCCTCAAAAGTTCTCCGCTTTCCAATCGTGCACCAAGTACTTCGTCTGATTCCAGAATGAAGTATATAAACAGGTAAGTAACATGAATAAGAGATGGAACAAAGTGTATTAAGTCCCTCTTTTTGAATTGATTATCGCTTAGTGATGATTTGATAAATAAAGCGAAAGTGGGACCAAAGAGTAGCATAGAAGCTTCTGATATTGTAATTAATCTCGGCTCTCTTCCAAATAGCTCCAATAAGTAAAGAGTCCTCCCTAACAAGCCTAGAACAAGAACTACAATCAGGAATATCAAATAGGGATTCACATTTTTTCTGAACTTGGGTGCGAACAGAAATATAAAGAGAATGAATAGTCCCTGGAAAAGACCAAAATATGTAAGTGAAGTGAGTACTTTTTCCATATCAAAAAATAGGGGACCAGTCTATACATGATCCCCGTTGCGTAAATTAATTATTTTGTGGGAAAGCGAATTGTGTCTTCCACTGATTGATATTGGTTACACCTTCATTTCCAGATTTTGAGTTTTGAATGAATTTGTCAAAAGCTTCTTCATTTTCCCATTCAGTTATCGAAATTACATTTGGCTCATAGACATAACCCATTGGCGATTGTCCTTTTCCCAGAACCAGTTTAAGTGATCCACCAGCTCTTTCCATTTTAGAAGATCCTTTTTCCTTAGCCTTCCTAAAACTATCCATATCGTCTACCCAGTAGGCAGTAATCACATAAACCTTTCCTTCAGTAACGGTAAATTCAATGTTGTCTTCCAATTGGTCATAAGAAGTCAAGTTAAATACAGACCATATTTCTTTCCTGGCAGCAAGATACTTGTAGTCCAATTTCTTAGCTGCTTGACGAAATTTATCCTGGGATTCAGTATCAGGCCAACTCATCAGACTAAAGAAATCCGGATGGTAGTTTCCCTGAGTAGGAGGGGCAATAGGAATGAACTGAGCGTCAATCTTAAAACCATTTTGCTGTGCTGAAGGAAATACATTTGAAAAGTAATTGTTCAATGCCTCATCTGTATTTGGTTTTCTTATTGCTGTTATTACATCCAATACCTGTCCTTTATTTATGGTAATTGTTTGCTTTTGAGGGTCAGGTTTCTTGGTACTTGCAAATAAAGTTGTGCTAATTGTAAGTAGTGTAATTACTAGTAGTAATTGAGAATTAATCGATTTCATAGAATACATAGTTTAAAAAGTATGTTCGAAGTAACGGATGGAGCCATGTAAAGTCGATCAATGAGTAAGCCATTATGGATAAATACAGTATTTGTACTTATTAGTACATAAAACCGTTAACTGCAAAAAAATGAATGAATACTCAAAATCCTTGTTAGTTCACTAAAAACCACTTTTTCTGGTCAGTGTTTCTGGTCAGCTTTGGATCTCAAACCAAACTTAAATAATACTATGAAACTTAATTTTCTAATTGCGCTTATGGCGGTAGCCATGTTTTTTGCATGCTCCGAATCGGAGAACGATTTACCACAACCAAGTATGGAATCAGTAGTAGTAGAAACTTCTGAACGAAATTTTGAGATTTATCCTATTGAGGAGTTAGTATCGATTTCCAATGGCTTCTTTTGGGTAAGGGATAAGTCAGGAATGGCATATGGTTTTGCAGATGGAAATCTTGTTTGCAATGCCTCTATTCCAAACGATAAATTCCAGCAATCTGAACTTAAAGCATCAGCCAAGCCTGGGTTTTATAAGTTGGATGATGCAATAATTGCTTACAATGAAGGAATTATTGGTATTGATGTAGTGAAGTGGAAAAACTGCGTAACCAGAACTCAGTATGTTCCAAGAGATTGCCCTCCAGGCCAACTTGGTGCTGACAAGATTGAAATCACAGATTGCTACAGTATTTTGACTGGGAGATTGATCAGCAGTGACACAGTTTCAGTTCCAGGAGGAATTCCATGCACGCCAATCGAACTACCAAAATTCGACATTCCAATGTTTGAAGATGAATGGGGCAATAAGTATTTGAATCCAATTTGTTTCTAAGAAAAAAGGCCTCCTTTTGGAGGCTTTTTTTGGCATTTAGCTATTTTGCTTTCTGGCTCTTAGCTTTTATAACGTCTCGATTTGAGTTTCACTAACTCGAAAACTAGCAACTCGAAACCCCCAACTCGCAACAAAAATCTGTCAACAGTCGACCGTCAACAGTTCTTTCTACTTCGGAAGCGGTTTTTGGCATTTAGCTTTTTCGCATTTAGCTATTTAGCTTTTTGGCCTTTAGCTCTATTAATTTATCGATTGGAGCTTTTCACTGACTGATATAACACTGATTTCAATCCCCCCAACCCCCTTCTCCAAGGGGGAACTGGCACTATAACACATAACCATACAATATGAAGCTCGATTGCCAGCACAACTGACAACTGACAACTGATAATCCCGTTTACCCCGCAACCCGCAACCCGCAACCCGCAACCCGCAACAAAAAAAACTGCTAACAATCAACCGTCAACAGTTTTTCAATCTACCATAGCTGATTTTAAGCACTTACTTCTTCACATCCAACATCCCCTCAGTCCCAAAAGCTGAATAGATCCCATGAGTCACTTGATGCAATACATCATTGTAATTATTGATATGTTCTCCCATACCCATGTTGTCAACCACTGTTCTAAAAGGTCTTTCTCCAAAAGGCTTATTTAATAGATCTGACACAGCATCGGCTACTTTCTCTGGTCTTTGTTCAGGGTTATTGTTCAATGCTTCTTCAAATCCATCAAACATAGCTTGGGGTGCGTTCATGAATTCACCGTAAGATTCTTCTCTACTTTTGTCGGATGGTCTGATGAGGTTGTCCATGAAGGTTGTTGGGAATCCTCCTGGTTCTACAATCAATGACTCAATACCAAAACCTGATAATTCTGTTCGGTAATTCTCTGCGAGAGCTTCAAGTGCCCATTTTGATGCATTGTAAGGGCCGTAGAATGGAAGAGTCATTCTACCAAGTAAACTACTGACATAGATAATTGTGCCATTGCCCTGAGCTCTGAAATGAGGTAAAACTGCTCGGTTTACTCTTTGAACACCAAATACATTCACATCAAATAAATACTGCATATCGTCTGGTGTAAAGTGTTCCTGCATTCCGAATACTCCAACTCCAGCATTGTTAATCACAATATCCAGTCCACCCAATGTTTCGATCGCTTCCTTAACTCCATTATCTACACTTTCCGACTTGGTAACATCCAATTCCACTAGTTGGATCCCAGCGGACTTTAATTCGCCAGCTACTGTTTCATTTTTTCCAGCAGTTGTTCTCATCGTCCCAACTACCTCATGTCCGTCATCTTTTAGTTTTTTACTGATAAGATAACCAAATCCACCGCTTGCGCCTGTTATTAATACTTTCATTTTCTTCGTTTTTAAATTTGTTATGAAACAAAGATGATGCATCATATCAGGTTATAGTTAACCAAAATCAAACACAAGCTGACCAATTTCAAAGATCAGGTATTATTTGGTGGAGTTCCTGTAATCTGTGGGTGAGATGTTACCCTGTTTTTTGAAGAATCTGCTGAAATGTGTTGCCTCACTAAAACCAAGTCGAAATGCGATTTCTTTGTTGGTAAGACTTGTGTTTTTGATCAGAGCTTTCGCTGTGGAGAACATTCTGTTTGATATCCAGTCGTTCACCGTTTTGCCGGTTTTGCTTTTGATGACATTGTTTAGATAGTTTGGATGTAAGTTGAGTTCTGAAGCGTAATCCTGGGCACGAAATTGATCCGTGTTTGTATTTTCTGAATGGATTCCTGTAAAGTGCTTTTCCAATAAACTTTTGAAGTTCTTCACAATAAGTGAATTACTATCGCCTTCTTTAATTGGATCATAACTATTCCACTGAAGCTCTTTGATCTTGAGTAAAAGTACTACAAATAAGTTACCGAGGATTCTGTCTTTGTAATTCGATTGCTTCTGATGTTCTGTGAAGATTTGTTTGTAGACCCTTTCAAATTCACCAAATTCCTCTTCGGTCAACTTCAATGCAGGTACAGTTTCAGCCAATAGAAAAGGGAAGTCACTAAAGATATCAGGGTGAACATTTTCTCTCAGAAAGCTCTCTGTCAAAGTAATGATATAGGCATCATTCATCTCCTGGATGTTGAAACCCTTAATGTGACCTGGGTTTGTGAAGTAAAGAGTTCTGTTTTCAAATTGGAACTCCTGATCATCGGTGATATAAGATCCTTTACCGTCCCTAACAAATACAAATGAAAAGTATTCAGCTCTGAAGATGGGAGACTTAAATGGTGTGTTGGCATGAATATCTGGAAGAAAATGAATTGCAAAATCCAATTCCTGCTCAATTGGGAGATTGAGTGATTTATATAAATCTGATATCGAATGATGTACTATTAAATCCAAGCTGTCATTTTTTTTAAAATTTGAAGATCTGTTAAACTAATCTATAGCAACTTCTTATAAATCAATTTCTTACCCAAAGAATTCCAATGAATGGAATAATTTACTACATTTAATAAGAATCAGCATACACCAGCTGCCTGATAAGAAGTATTAAATATCAATCACCTATGAAAATAGAAACAGGTCAGCTAGCTCCGGCATTTAATACAGTCGATGTAAGAGGGGAGGAAATGAGGGTGCCCAACCCTAAAAAGCGGTATATTTTACTTTCTTTCATGAGAGGTGCGGATTGTCCATTTTGTAATTTGAGGGTATTGCAGCTACTCATTCATCAAGAATCATTATTGTCTTTAGGTATTGAAACTTGTCTGATTTTCAAAGCAACTAACCAAAAGTTGAATCAAAATATCAGCAAAACCAAGCCTTCTAAATTTAGAATAATTGGTGATCATGATATGTCAATTCATCAGCTCTATCACACAGAAGCATCATGGATGGGATCTTTGAGATCGCTGGGGAAACTGGGAGTGATGATTCAGGCAATCAAAAAGAAAGTGTTCAAAATGAGCAGTTTACTTGATTTATATCCAGTCCTTCCTGCTGACTTTCTCGTAGATCAGGATGGAAAAGTAATTATGTCACATTACGGCAAAGATTATTCAGACAATATCAAAATTGAATCTGTAATAGATATGGTGGTGTCTTTGAATTCGGAAACCAACATTGGCGCCTGATCTTTTGACAACCTTATGGCTTCATTTTACATTTTGTGACATCTTCCAATTAGTCGCGACGTTCAACCTATTAAGTATTATGAGTGAGTAGGATCACGAATAAACTTAGAAGTAAGTAGCATACACGTAAGTTAAGTTAGGTTGGATAAGCGACGAGATGAAATCTCGTCGTTTTTTTATGGAGCAGGTTGAAAAATTCGTTTATCGTAAAGGTGATAAGCTTGAGTATAATCTGAGCTTTTGAAGGTTAAGCTAAACTCAATAGTGTAGCTATTATCCGTGTTTAAATTCCCTTTAATATATCCCTCGTGTATTTCGTATTTGAAATAGCTACAGAAACAAAACCTATTAAGAATTGGGTTGGCATTCTTAAGTGCTTCTCCAGTAATTAGAAATTCTTCCAATCCTTGTTCTATCTCAAACAACACCAAATCACTATATTCATCATCAGTTATTATTTCAATTTCGTCAACACTCTTGTAATAGCTAAAAACTGTGTTTTGACCAGCTATCAAATCTCCCAGAGTGTCGTATGATGAGTTTTCATGATACTGTGATTCAACAAACAATCGGTGGGGCGTGTAAATATTTGGGATATCGAATCTGTAATGTGCCAGCTGATAATAAACCCGGATATCCTGATTATTGTAATGGTCGTAAGTATCTATTGATAAAACAAGTGTATCTGCAAAGTCACCTTCGGCCATATATACAATTTCATATGTGATTTGATCTTCGGGAGCAATTGAAATCATTGTGTTTTTGATTATTGGATCGATAATATGTGCTCCAGTTCCTAAAATGGTTAGTTGTTTTAACCTATCATCAATCTCATACCTCCACTGATTAGAAATGTATGCATTGACATCATTACCGTTTTTATCAGTTGGTAGTATATCTGATTCAATGTTAATATCAGTTGATTCATAAGGAGTACCCTCCCAGATTAACTCATTACCATAAAAATCACCATAGAATGTAATTCTAAAACTATTATTGTCGTTGAATCTGTAAGTGTCATTTGCTAAGGATAACCTTTCTGACAAAAGAACGTCACTGGTAGAGTCAGCACCCCAGGTGAAATAGGGTGCAGCAGAAGAATTCCAGTCCCAATCGTCAGTTTGTGGACCAACCATATAAGCAAAAGAATTGATTCTGATTGCTTGCCAGTTCTTTTCTGAGATGAAGCTGGATGCCACTAATGTGTCCCAACTTGCCTGGATAGTATCTAATCGTGAAGATATAATTTCGTCAGTGTCATCTTTGTTGCAACTGACAATAGTAACAGTGATAAAAAATAAAAGAAACGGGAATAGTTTGATGAACTTCATATGGTCAATTGAATAACCAAATGTATGAAGAATTGAATGAATAATAAATCCTGTCAGTTATTTACTATCAATTTGTTTCTCAATTCCTGGTATTGGATATAATATCGACTCTTCAAAAGATCCCAAACTAAAGTCTTTGATTGAGATCTTATGAAAATAGTTTTCCAGAGGTGTATGAAGTACTCCGTCATCTATCATAATAGGCATATCAGTTGCCACCCTAAAGCCATCAAAATCCTGATAATTCACATAAGCTATCGAACCATATTTGTTTCTGGTTAATGGGTTTTTATTGTCACGAAGGGTGTATATGCAATAGTCAAGTAATCCTGTTTTACGATTAATATACACTATGTACTGATCGTATTCCGGATGGGGATTTTCATCGATCCAGCTCACAAATACAAGATCATATTTCTGGTCTCTTATAGCGGCCTCACCATAGTATCTTTTGTAAGGAGCATTGCTCAATCGATAAGGGAGCTCTACGAAATAATGAAATACCGCTAAACCAAATACATGTGATTGATGATTGTCATTTGGCTTTTTTGTAATCGAAGGTTCATCCCTTTTTCTCTCATAGAAATTCCATGATTGAAGACCAATCAGATCACCTTCCTTTTCACCATCCAGAAAATGGGCTTGTCCATCAAACGTATTGAAGTTGTAGTTGAACTGGAAATTAGTGCTTTGATCCGGCCATAGTTTGGTCATCTTTCCCAACAGACCCGGCCAGTGGTCATTAGCAGTGAAGGAATAAGTGATACTGGAATCTAGTTTGTTGAAATTTTGAAGCCGAATGACTTTTTGCAGCAATTTGGTTGCCTTTAATTCAGATTCTTGATCTGTAAGTTTACTGTTCGTTTCTATACTGATATCAGCTATTTTACACCCACTTAGGAAAATGGAGAGAATGAAAATGACATGGAAAATAAAGTTTTTCATACCTCAAATATGCCGCTCCTGTATAATTCCATTCTTAAGAGAATGCGACATCAGATATTGATTTGACGACATTGAATACTTCACTATCATTGTACCTCAATTCTTAACAACAACAATGAATAGATATATAATTCTCCTTTTTGCTTCTACCTTACTTTCAGGCTTAGCAGCAGCCCAAGAACCAATCGTATTGGATGAATCATTTTCGGAATGGAGTACTGTTTCTGATATAGCCAACCCAAATGGAGATGAAGGAAATACGTCTATCAAGCTTGTGAGCGACGAAGAGTATCTGTATATCTATTTTGAGGCAGTAGAAGAGGTTTCAATACAGAACAGCCCTCAAATATATCTCTACCTTGATACAGATAACGATGCGACAACAGGACAATCATGGCATGGAGTTGGAGCTGAAATTGTTATAGACTTTGGTAGAAGAACCGTTACATCTGAATTAGGGGGTGCAACAGAAACAATTGGATTTGCTGATATTGATTTACATTTAATGCCTACAGTGTGGTCAAGCCAATTTGAGATTGCAATAAGAAGAGATGCTTCAGTAAATGGAACCAGTGTATTTTCAAATGATGAAATCAGGGTGCAGGTTGAAGATGAAGACAATGATATCTCTCCAATATCAGGAGGCGGAGCATTATATACATTTGAGACAGTTGTTTTTGAGGAGTTGCCGTCATACTCATTTAATAAGACTGATGAGGAATACATAAGAATCATATCACACAATGTCCTAAGAGACAATATGTTTGAAGCGTCTTTATTCGATAGTTATAAAAGAGTATATGAACTGCTTGATCCTGAGATTATTGGATTCCAGGAAATTTACAATCATTCTGCTCAGGAGACTGCAGAGTTGGTGGAGCAGTTTCTTCCATCTGGAGAAGGTGAACAATGGTATGCCGCTCAGGAAAGTGATAATATTTTGGTTTCCAGATTTCCAATTCTGGAATATGGAAACATGAATGGAACTAATAATGGAAGGTTCTTATTGAACTTAGAAGACTATAACTCCCAAATGTTTGTTATCAATGCCCACACACCATGCTGTACTAACCACGATGGGAGAGAGCTGGAGATTGATGCAATGATGGCCTATCTGAGAGATGAAAAGGAAGATATGGCAGAATTTACACCAATCGTCATTATGGGAGATATGAACCTGGTAGGTGATCCTCAGAATATTCAAACGTTGATTGATGGAGATATCCAGGATGAAGATACATGGGGACCTGATTTTAAACCTGATTGGGATGGTACCAATTTGGTTGATGTTAAACCATTGGTAGCAGAGGAGCCAATGACCTTTACTCATTGGAGTGGCACAGGCTCTGGGCGATACTCTACTGGTAGATTGGACGCCATGTTTTATTCAGACTCCAGATTAGAACTAAAAAACAGTTATGTACTTTATACTCCTTCATTAAGTGATGAGCAATTGACTTCCCTCGGGCTTGAATCTTCTGATAGCTGGGGAAGTGATCACTTACCAATTGTGACTGATTTTAGATTAAAGGAATTTTCTTTCGAGAATACTAATGTCATCATAGAGGATTTAAAAGAGAATGATGAAGTTGGTATTCCGGAATTGCTAGGTACAGTTATAACCGTTTCTGGTGTTGTAACAGCTTCAGATGAGTTTGGAACAAATGGGCCGGCCTTTATGCAAAATGATGAATATGGAGTGGCAATTTTCGATTCTCCGTTGATTTCACAGATCAATACAATGGATTCAATTACCATCAGAGGAGAAGTAGGTTTCTTCAATGGACTGACACAAATTGTGAATTTTGCAGCGTCTGATATCATTGTACATGAGGAACAAAATACATCCATTGATGCATTAAGAATAAGCCTCTCGGACCTACAAACAAATGTATATGAAAGATATGAAGGTTTGCTGGTTGAATTGAATGGAGTTACAGTTAATACAACAGGGGATTTTACAGGAGGAAACTATGTCCTAACGCAAGACCAAGGTGAAATAACATTAAGAGTAGACTTTGATACAGACATCATAAATGAGCCAATTCCTGCTGATACCTTTACAATAAGAGGAATTATCAATCAGTTTGATTCAGAGTCGCCTTATGATGAAGGTTATCAGATAATGCCGAGATCTTTAGATGATCTGGTTTTGGGTACAGTAACTTCCACCTCAGAAAGCCTGAACACACTTGAAGTATACCCAATACCTACCGGAGATTTTCTAAATATTGCTTCCTCCAAAAATATCACTGGTCTTACCATTTCAGATCAAACCGGAAGAATTTGCTTTAGTAAGAAACCAGAAAGTGCTGATATTCAATTGGATATTAGAAATCTTCAAAATGGAATTTATATACTATCAATCTCCTTTGCTAATGGATCTATTCATACTCAGAAAATAGTAATTGATTAATATATGAGTCATTGATTATGACACCTGATGCAACCATTCATTGGGTTATTTCATCTTGCATTTAGGTCAAAACTCATAATCATGATTTCTTTATTTATTTTTCTACATGTTGCAGCTGGCGCTGTGGCAATAATTTCTGGATTTGGTTCGCTGATTCCGAAAAAAGGTTCCAAGATTCACAAACTGGCTGGAAATATCTTTTACTACTCAATGTTGCTAATGGCAGGCATGGCTACATTTCTCGCAATTTTTGATGTACATGAAACCATCAATGCGTTAATAGGATTATTCACTGTTTATTTGGTTTATTCAGGCAGAATTGCTGTTAAGGAGGTATCCCGAAACTCTGTTGCCTTGAAGCTCACAGTAGTTGTGTCTGGTATTCTTACATTGGCTTTTTACTATATAAGTTATCAAGCATATATAAGTGGAAAGGCAATTGTTGATGGCGTATATGTAGAAGCTTTTTATGTTTATGCATTTTTAAGTACGCTTGCTTTTTTTCTGGATTTAAAAACAATCATAAAAGGTCCATTAAAAGGAAAGCAACGTATAGCCAGGCATTTGTGGCGAATGATTCTGGGGTTATTCATTGCAAGTGGATCACTATTTCTTGGACAGCCTCAAGTATTCCCTGAATTGCTGCAGAACTATCTTTTTATACCAGTATTAATAGTCGTGGTGTCGCTTCTTTATTGGATGGTAAGAGTGTTTATTGGGAAGAGGTTTAAGATGGCAGCATAATTTCTTAATGTTGTATGCAGTCTTTTGGTTGCTTTAATTGCTGCTTAATAACCCATTGATTATTAATAATATAGAAGAAGTAACTATGAGTATCTTATGAAACAGGTGGTTATTAATTCTCCAGGCGATTATTGATAGTATTACAGCGACTCCTCTCATAATATTCTCTTTGAACTCCAGTTCCCATTGATCAAATAAGTAAGAAATAGCGATGTTTGTTAAGAAGAACCCTGCAAAGCATGGGAATATATATCGCTTGTTTTTAAGAAAGACTTCCTGGTAGTCAATTATTTCCTGGTTTTCTAATTTGGGGAAGAATAGTACTGACAATAGATATATAGCAAAGGGACTGATTAGGAGCAAAAGAAAGTTAATAAGACTTTCTGCTATTAAAGCCTTTTGGTTCCAACTTCCCCACCAAATATCAATCAAAAGGGCGAATGACAATAGTGTCCAAAGAAAATGAGTCAATGAAAACTTTGTCCTGGACCTTGAGTAAAGCATATCCGACCATCCTTTTAGAAATTCTGCTACAACAAAGCCAAACAAGAAAGTAAGAAAAATGGAAAGGTGTTCAACCTTTGAGTATATAGCATTCAATTCATTATCAAAAAAGAACTGATTGAAGTAGCTCCAAAGTATATAAGCTGAAATGACCAAGCTTCCGCACAGCAACAATGTAAGTTGAATTGCTTTGTTTCTAATTACAATCCCAATTAAGCAAAATGCCATTCCCAGATATCGAAAGGCTCTATCGGAATTATCAATCGAATCAATCTGATCATATAGAAAATATGCTCCAGCCAGAGTATAAAGTAATATTCTATACTTAGTGAAATGTTGGTTTAGATTTTCAATCCGATTTTCCCTTAACTCTTTAAACAAGAGTACTGTCATTAGGTAGAACAGTAATGAATAGGGAAGGACCCTTATAAAATCAGTAACAGAATCGGCTATGATGATAGACCGATTCCAGATGTTCCACCAGAATATAAGCAACAGACTAAACGCCAGAAAGGTAAATAGAATATGTAGGTATGAACTCTTTACAGTATGATGTTGACGCAAAACCTCTCCACCTCCAACAAAGAATTCAGAGGCTACAAATCCTGTAATGATGGCATGAAAAGCCACGAGATATTCAACTTTTGAGAATCCGAGTATTTCTTCCATTGTTAAAAAATGTAGGATACAATAGAGACTTACCCAATTTAGCATAACAAATCAGACAATTCAATAATTTGAAATTTCTTATCTTAAGTCATGAACACACACACTTACTATGTCAAGATTTGAATACTTCCTGGCTTTTGAGACAATACTCTATGGACTTGTCCTTGCTCACGCAGTTGTAGGATTTAGTAAAATGATATTTCACCGGAAGACCATCAAGTTTTACTGGTGTCATTTGCTGGGAGGGCTCACTGCTTTTTTGGTAGTCACACACACTTACTATAGCCTTTTTTGGGTTCCAGTAGAAACGATTGTAAATGCCTGGACATTTTTAGTGTTAAGAATTCTTCCCCTCACATTGATGTACATCTCAACCTTTCAATTGTTTCCAGAGAACCCAGAAGGCATGCAGGGAGAAGAATTTTTCCACTCTCGAATTAAGGAGATTTTGGTGCCAATGGTGCTGTACAATATGTTGTCAGTCGGTAAATCTGTGTATTACCGGTGGGACCAATACATGATGTTGGGAGATGGTAACATTTTGAATAGCACCAAGTTTTGGATATTTATTTCACCACCACTCTCAATTTGTGTGTTAGCGCTTTTAATGATTTTTAAATACCAGAAGAAAAGACTGATCGAAGCATTTGTTGTCTTTTCGTTTATAATTACTATTGGACTGCTGACTTTTGGAGCAACTAGCAAACAAATATGATAACTTCATTCTTTCAAGATGCATTATTACCCGATGGGACATACAATTTCATGCTCTTTGAAATCATAATTGATCCTGCAAAGGCGGCAAATGAAATCACACAAGAAACCAACAGTAAGAAGAAAGAATCATCCGCTATATTCAGAAGATCTGTTGGATCAATGATCTTGTCAATGACCACATATAATACAATAGTTATCAATACCCGGACGGCCCTTTTCCAAACGGGAGCTTCATCCTGAGGGAATCCTGTTTGTACCAGGAATAAAAAGACAGCAACTACACTTAATAATCTCCCAATACTTTCTTTATCCAGAATTTCAATAAAAGGAGTCAACAGCGTAAAGATAATTGCGAATATCCCTAGTCTTAGCAGTGACTTTGGTTCCTGGTCATCACCTGAGAATGGCTTTACAAGAAAATGAGCAATTGCAACCGAACTTACTCCAACAATCATCCCACCTAATACATCTCCCAAAAAATGACGACCCAAATACATTCTTGACAATGCCATTAGCACAATCCAAATAATCGCAAATATGAAGATTGGTTTAGACCTGAAGAAAAGTGCTAACCCAAGAAAACAGGCAGCAGCAACACCAACGTGACCAGATGGAAGTCCATAACTCCAGTCAATCTGTATACTTGCCATTTCTAATGCTTCATCGGTAGGGAAGGACCAGAAGCTGTCTGCTGCACCATGCTCTACTAAAAGTGGTGGACGCTCATCACCAGGTTCAAATACCCGAATATCGACATCACTAGGTCTGGGAAACTGAATTCCATCTTTTAATCCATTGACCATTATTCCAGCCACCAATAAGCAGATGAAAACAAACATTCCCTGCTTCAACCGAATACCAAATATGAGGATGATGAGTATTGCAGCATATGTGGATTCATAACCCAGAGCAGAAACGGTTCGCATTAACCAGGTTAGTCCCGGAGATTCAAGAGATTGCAGCCAGAGGATTGGTTCTATTTGAAACATGTTGGATTGAGTTAGTGTGAGTACAAGATATATAGATAAGAATTTAAGGAACAATGGTCGGGGACCTAATCGGGAAATAGCTTTACTTAATTGAGATAATTTATCCCTGAAACAATCACTCTTATTATTGTTTTAGAGGTAATATGTTTTGTGCGATCAAAATTCAATCAATAAAAATTTTTACTTATATTCCAAAGAGAACCAATTACACATAAATCATTTGAACTTTACCCTTATAACTGAACGAAACCAAGCTAGTCAAAGGAGGTCTGTCAATTCCAAGAGTAATGGCAACAATATCAATAGTTTTCAAGATAACAGAGATGAGGTACTGCAATACAAAAGTATGCAACAGGGAATGCAGGAAGCTATTCAAAGGATGAAGAATACCGCAATAGTAACTAATACCAATCCCGGTACCCATGAGGTAGCATTAAATGTGTTCTCGGCTGCAAGGAATGAGGGACAATCTACCGAGGATAATCCATACATTCCAAGCGTAAATACATTGGGAGCAAAGACGGATGTAAAAGACGCAGCAAAAAGCGCGGGTAATGCTGACCTACCAATAATCAATGTATCGCATGGTAGTGCTGACGGAGTAAAATTGAGTCCTAAGCTTGGAGATTATATGAGTGGGGAAAACCTTATTGGAGAAATGGAAAAAGCCGGCCTTTCCCCTGACAAGGCTCCATTTTTAGTAGCTCATAGTTGTGATGCAGGAATGGGCAATCTAGCTGAATCAATGTCTAAATCAGCAAAGGTCCCAGTAGTTGGTCCTATGGGTAAATTAAGGACTGATGGTGAAGTGATACCGTTTATCCACCCTACATCCAGTCCAGATGCGTATGCAGATCAGAAATTAACAGCTCCAGAAAATGTAAAATATTCATTGACTTTTCCAGGGGATCCCACAAATGTTCCTATGGGTCAAATAGCGTCATTAGGATATGGAAAGCCAATTTCTGATCCAAGTGAAAAAGCTAAGGTTGTAGATGCCATTGATAAAGGAAGGTCTCATGATTCAAAATTTAGTAATGAAGAATTACAATACTGGAAAGCGGATAGGGACAAGGATGAAAAAGTTAAAGAAGAGTTAGAACCAAAGATCGATAAGGGAAAGTGGGCGGAAAAGGTAGATGCAAGAACCAAAAGTATAAAAGATTATTTGGCCTTGGCCAAAAGTGTTAATCAATAGCGTAGTAGAAACAGCTTTTGTAATTACCATTGAAGTTTGATCTTTGAGTGAGCATTGGTTCATTTCAATAAATTACTTAATATTACCACAATCAGAGACGGAATTTGATGATTACAATTTTGATGACAGTGTCATAACTCAATACTATTTTTAATTACCGTCGATGAAAAAACTACCGAAGGGAAACCCTTCAAACTTACAAACCCAGCTTTTTAACACAATCCTTATTACATTTTTAACCCTTAGTTCGTCCTCATGTGCCTGGATCTTGGAATCATTTGAAGAAGATGATGATTGTCCGGGATTAACCATTACCACAGAAATGACAATTGCTTATGAAGACAACACATTGATAGGAGAGGAATCCATGGCCAGTACAAAGTTATCTTCAGAAGGCACAGGACTTGATTGTCTGGATCTTGATTATGAGGAAGCGTATTGGAATGATGAGCTGATTTCGTTGAGTGGCCAAACGGAATTGGACTCTATGGGGTTTGTTGAGGGTAGTTTAATCATTGAGACCAATGTCGGAACCTATTCCACTGATATCAATTTATCACCAATTTATGTTCCCGCTGATTTGACGCTGGATAAGGATGATGATTTTAGAATCATTTGGGAAGGAGAACCTTTGCGGCAAAATGAAAGAGTTACCATCCGTATTTGCAGTATTGCTTGCGTTGAGGAAAAGCTGGAATGGAATATCAATAATGATGGTATTTCTTGGTTTATCATTCCTCAAAATGAATTAAGATGGCTTCTCCCGGGAGATGGAAGAATTGAAATAAAACGAACAAAGGAATACATTGAGGAAGAAGTCGGACACTTTACCATGCGAAAAGACATCAAGACCAAGTACACCAGTGTTGGAAGTGTTCGAATCAAATTCTAACTATTTATTCGAAATTGAAACAGGAAAGTCCTGCCCGGAACTGAAGCCTGTTGGATACTGAGCTGAGCCTCCATACTTTTGGGACAGCTCAGGTACTCTGTCTTCCATGTAGGCTTTTAGTTCATTCACCGTAATCTTATTATCCCTGCTACCTCCATCAGCTTTTCCATCCAAAGCTTCCAGGAGAGAATAGGTGAATACACCATGACCTAATTGCTCAAATTCCACCGCAAATTGCTGTGTGCCACTAGCTGATAGCAATACGGTCCCAGAACTTCTTGCCAACTGAATAATAGCCATCTCTTCGGAAGATCCTCTTGAAGCAAATGTCTGAACAGCTTCCCCTGAGTGACAAGCATCCAGAAGAATTAATTGCTTCTGAGCCTGAATTTGAGCTAGAAGGTCTTTCAGCTCTTCAGCAGATACGCCATCTCTCCTTAATCTTTCGTTGTTCCCATAGATCTGCGTGATATCATGTGGGACCAGGAAATACTCGTTGGTATTTGTTTGTTCTGCTACACCATGACCAGCATAGTAAAACACAAATACATCCTGCGGATGAGCTTTTTCTACAATTTCTGCAAATGTCTTGATGATATTGACTTTAACCGCTTCATCATCATAAAGAGAATAGGTGTGAATCTTATTAAAAATCTTTTCAGACCTTTCTGAGATCTTCTTCATAAATGCTTTGGCATCCGGTGCTGCATAATTGAGATTGTAGGAGGGGTTAGTGTATTGATTAATACCAATTGCAAATACATAAAGATCCGATACTGCAACAGTTTCTCCGGTATAGCTGATATTGAGTTGATCAAATCTTGAAATCATTCCCTGTAAGTTTGTAGCAGACACTTTAAACCTGTTTTCTCCAGGAATCAACCTCGCATTAAAATCCAGGCTTAGTTTACCGTTTTCCAGTTTTGGCTCTTTGTAACTTTTGATGAGCTTGTCATTTTGGTACACCAGTATTTCTTTAATTCCACTTCCGCCATCAAGTGCTTTCATTGGAATTGTAACACTTGGGTATTCGCAATTGTAGCTGTAGTTAACTGATGGCAGGTAAATAACCTGATCCTTATCCGTGGCAAAAGGTTTTTCAAAGAATGCAGCTGCAGGCCTCTGAATAGTACTAAGGTCAAAAACTCTGTTATTCTTCTTATTCATTAAGTCACTTACAAGTTGTCCGGTTTTAAGGCTTTCTATAATCTCATCTGGTCTAAACAATAAAGAGAAAAACTGATCAGCTGAATACTGTACAGGATATTCATCTGAAGTTACTTGTCTAATCCAACCAAATCTGCTGGCTCCAATTCCCTCAGATGCAAAGTATCCATCAGAGGACCAAATCACCCAATTGTTTTCATCTTTCAAAATCATACTTAACTGGGGTTCCTCTAATGACTTCTCCTGCTTTACCGGCCAGAAATGAATTACTTCATCTTCACCACCTGTGATAATGAAATTATCACTTGCAGTTATCGCTCGTACACCGCCCGTATGTCCTTTCAACTCTCGAATGTAACTTCCATCAGCATTAAATTGCTTCAGTGAATGATCACTTCCAACCACAAGTGAACCATCTGCTAATTCTGCTACAGACAGGATTCTTCCATCCACATTTTTTCCATTGATAATTTTGTTTGTGTTGGTTTTTAAGACGTATGGCGACAATAACTTTACCGCTTTCGGCCATTTATCGGTGATTAACTCCGATGGGGTTCCTGCTACATTAAGATGTTCCAGGTCACATTTAAATTGATACTGCTTATCAGTTGCACTCATTGACACAAGCAACTGGTTATCATCGGTCAACTCAAGAGACTGGATACTATTGATTTCCTTGCCGATTCTTTTAATGGTACTTCCATTAATCGCATTCCACAACAATATTTCATTACCATTTCCTCCGCTTGTAGCCACCATGTACTCCTGAGATTCCTCTGATAATGCCTTGAATGTAGACGCATATGTGGTATTGTTGTGATCAGTGAATCTTGTTAGTCGATTTCCATTTGGAATACTGTAGGTAGTACAGTCCCCGGTGTTTTTAGTAGTGACGAGTAACACTTTGCCATCCTCAGAAATAGCCATGCTAGTGATTTCATTTTCCAGCTTATCAATTTTTCTCAGGTACTTACCCTTCGAATTGAAGAGGTTCAATATGTTGTCTTGGCCTGCTGATATAATGTATTGGTTATCAGGTGTGTATGTAATTTGGTTTACACCCAGAAAATGCTTTTTCAATCTCTTTTCCAGTATAAACTGATTGTTATCACTCCATTTATATTTATTGATGCTAATATCATCTGTTGCTACAATGAAAGACTTATCATCAGGGGAAACTGAAATGTCGTTAATAGGTTGATCCAGTTTCAATTCATCCAATAACTTGATGTTGGACAAGTTAGAAATATCCCAGCAGTGAAGAACTCCATTTAGATCTCCGGTAAACAATAAGGTACCATCACTATTAAATTCAATGCTGGAAATATTAGTTGACTTAGAAGGGATAGATGTTTCCAGATGATGCGTCACAGCATCAATTATGTATATCTTATTCTCAGTTGATTGCGTGCCTTTTAGTCCGGCAGTGGCAATAATATTTCGATCCGGGGAGATGGATAGGGCGTAGAGCTTAATGGCATTATTAGAAAGGGAAAGAAACTTCTGATCTTTGGTCTCTCCGGTAGATGGATTCCACCAGATGATACTGTTATCTTCTCCTATTGATATCAGTTCATCAGTTTGATCAAAGAAGCTTAAAGCACGGATTTTGCCTGCATGAGATTCATTGGAAATGAACTGTATGTCCTGGCTTAGGATTGGTATTATGCCAATAAAATAGACAATTACCAGAAGCGAGATTCTGTTAATTTTCAAGGTGTTATTCTAATAGGTGAACAATGTGTGTTGTTAGAAAGATAGCAATTTTTCCTTTCAAACCGGATTTGTATTTGAAGATTTTGATTATATTCAGCAAGGATAATTTAACACACACACACACACAAATTGCCGATCCTATTTAACAAACAATTCCGCAAGGTAATTGTAGCCCTATTGTTCACTCTTGTCAACTGGATAAGCATCCATTCAGTTGCAGGCCAACAGCTGCAATTATTCCAACAAAAAACTACCGATGACTTCTTGCTAAATCCTGGATTTGTAGGTCTTTCTGGTGGTTCAGCTTCCTTCAACTACAGGAGACAATGGTCCGGAGTAGAAGGTACACCCCAAATCTTTTATGCTAATGTTCATACCGTAATCAAGGAAGATCAATTCTCTGTAGGAGTAAACGCATATTCCAATAGAAGTAACTTGATTGAGAATATGAGGGTTTCCCTGGCTTCAGCTTACATCCTAAATTTGAATAGTGACTTTAAGCTATCGTTTGGGCTGGGAGTGGAGCTGGTTCAGGATCAACTGGATGAATCTTCTTCCTTCATTAAAGATCCGGATGATCCTATACTGGCAAATTTTAATAACAACCTGCAGGCCGACTTATACTCAGGTGTGGTCTTGAAACATGAATACTTCGATTTTGGTTTGTCGGCAGGTAGAATGATAGCATCTTCAAGTGATGGCGTATTAGCATCATACTATTCAGCCAGTTTAAATGGGTATTACCCTTTACAATATGGCAGAGGAATAATTGAGCCGCGTCTGTTGTATTTACGATACCAGGATTTCGAAGATATTTATAACGCAGCACTATTTTATACCCTTGACGACCGCTATATAGTGGGGTTGTCATACCAGAGTGGCACCATTGTGGGTTCCAGTGTGGGTTTAAAGCTTGAAAACAGATACGTGCTGGCTTATTCACCTTCAATGAAATTAGGCCAATCAGGGTTTGACCTTGGTGTTTCGCATGAAATAACATTGAGGTACAACTTCAATAACCAATACTACAGGACGGTAAACCCATCCGAATACACACCTAGAAGATCCAATTCCTACAAACGCAAAACAAATTGATTACAGTACCTATGAGGAAATTCTTACCAGCTATAATTCTTTCATGTTTCCTTTTCATTCAACACTCTTTTGGCCAGACACCAACAGAAGTAACATTCAACGGAATCCCCAACCTTGCTAACGGCGATTTAGACTGGGGAGATTATGATGGAGATGGGGATATGGATTTGTTGATTAGTGGGTGGGATGGTGTCGCTCCCATAACAAGACTTTATGAACGAGATGGAATTGATTTTATAACTGTGCCTTTTGCATTTCCAAATGTCTACAATGGAGATGTTGGATTTGTTGATGTAAATGCTGATGGATTACTTGATGTCTATATTACTGGCGAAGGAGTACAGGACTACTATTTTGATTTGTTTTTAAATCTTGGTCAAGGCGATTTTGAAGAATTACCTTTATCTGTTCAGGGAATTGCCAATTCTCAAGTTGTTTGGAAGGATTTAAGTGGTGATGGTTATTTGGACCTAATTTACACGGGGACTGATAAAACAGGGAATCCTATAACTGATTTTCAGGTTTGGGAAGGTGACCAATTTTATGCTAGAGGAACTCTCATTGATGTTTTTGACGGAAGGATATCCGTAAATGCTGAGAATGGATTTTGGGACGCAATGATTTCTGGAAATGAAATTGAAGGCAAAGAGAGCTCCACATTTTATAAGTTCAAAACTGATGGACTCAAGCAAATAAATCTACAACTTGAAGAGTATTCTTTCAATCCCCAAAGTATTTTAATAGAAGATTTAACTAATGACGGATTAGAAGACTTTGTCCTTGTTCCATATTCAGGGTTAAATGTAACCAGTGGAAGGAATTTAGGTAATTACTTTTTTGAGGAGACTGTCACTGGAGCAAAAGTTTTATTTCCAGAGGTGGATACAACTGAAGTAGCTGAAATTGTAAATTTCATTTCATCATCTTCTGGAGCTCCATATTTTCTTACGGGATTTGGAGAGGCTGGCTGGCCTTCCATGGAAATAAGGTTTGGACAGGGTACCCAATTAGCTCATAGGTTTACTGTTAATATGCAAGGGCAGGGAGTTGGTCTAAGCGAATATATATATGAGGATTATGTAGAAGTTCCTTTTCAGGTATGGGATGTAGACAATAACAGGCAGCTAATGGTTTCGTTTAGAGATCAACAAGAAGATGGAGAATGGAATTTAATTACTAGGAATTTGAATGATGAAGATCCTTCCCAAGACTCTCGTGAATACATCTTTCTTCATTTTACAGAGTACAATGAAACTCCAAATGAGAACATCATTGAGAACCTTGGATATCAAAATATGGGATTGTGGTGGATGGTTGCTCAAGAACAACCAACTAATGTTTCTGAATTTGGAGTTTCATCTATTAAAATCAAAAAAAACGTAGAATCAGCATTTGGTCTCCTAGAGTCAGCAAAACTAGCTGTATTTGATTTTAATCAAGACGGTTTGAATGATATTGTTACAGCTATGATTCATTCAAATGGGAATGAAAACGGCGTAGCTAACCTTGTGATAGATTTTTACACAAACGATGGAGCACTGGCGTTAAGCAGAACCAATCGAGTTGCTACCGCATGGAGTGGAAATGTGACTGGTTTAGATTTCGCTGATTTTGATGCAGATGGTTACACAGATTTGATCATTGAAGAGAATGGAGCCTTAACTATTTACATGAATCAGGAAGGTAGTTTTATTAATAATGCCACTTCATATATTTTTTCAAGGACCGTAGAATTTGCCGACTTTAATGACGATGGGTTATTCGACATTATGGATGGTTCTGGTGAGATTTATTTATCTCAGGGGTTTAATGGTCAATTCATTCAGTTAGAAGAGTTAACAGAGGGTCCAGATGTCACATTTCCAAATGACCCATATCAATTCACAATTGGAGATTTTAACAATGATGGACTTGTAGATGTAGTGATGACCGAAAGGGACACTTTAAAGTATTTAGCCACTAATTTGAATGGAACAGAATTTGATTTGGCAGAGCCTGATTGGATTAAGGAAAACAATGAATTCCTAGTAATTAATCTAAGTAATCAGGACATCAACAACGATGGATATCCCGATTTGCTAATTGAAGGTATTGAGGAGTTTGGCACATATACTTTTAAAATCTTATTGAATGATCAGCAAGGAGGAATGGAGGTTCACCCTCTGCTTGATTTTGATTTAGCGGCCTCACTTAATAATGCCTCCTCAATAAATTTAACCCTGATTGACGTAGACGGGAATGGCGTCAAGGACCTTCAACTTTTTACTGAAATTAATGGAGGTGTAAAGTCTTTACTTTTCGATTTCACAATTGATGGATTTAAGTTTCGTCAATTAGATACTGATAAATATAAGTCATTGTGGAGTAGAAACATGGACGGTCTTGGGTCAATAGAACTACTCGCTATTTCTGAATTTTCAAATAGGCAGTCAATTGAAATAATGGAACTTGGAGAACAGCTCGAAATTAGTCAGCTGTCTAATGTTCTTGATAGCGGTTTAATTGATAATGTAATCCCATTGGATATAGATGTAGATACGGATTTAGATATTTTTTATTCAGTAGAAAGTGACTCTGGAATGATTCACAAGGTGCTAAAAAACAATGGTAACTATGAGTTTGTTCGAGATGAATTGATATCTACATCTGGTAATCATCAAATAATATTTGATGATTTAAATGGTGATGGTTTGGTGGATTATTCACTTATTAGTGTTGATCTAAGTAACCCTGAATCACTTTTTTATATCAATACGGAAACTAATTTGCCAACAATCACACCAACAGAATTGGACGTTGAAGTGTCAGAAAATCAGGTGATTATATCCTGGGATACCCAAAGTAGTGACTCTTTGAATCTGAGATATAATTTTAAACTTTGGAATGAGGATGGATTTATCAATTCTGGATCAACAAACCCTCTTTCTACTTTAAACCTGGATGAGGGTCAATTGACATACGATGAAAATTTACATTTAGAGCTTGATAGTGGCAATTACTCTTTTACTGTACAAAGTGTTAACCACAGTCTGGGTGCATCAGAATTTTCGGACACCCTTAATTTCAATGTCAGTAATAATTTGAAAGAAAGAATTTTCCAGAAACAGACTGTATTAAATACTATCGAGGAGATTGCCATATCGGATTTTGCCGATATAGACGGTGATAATGACCTTGATTTTGTGTTTTTCGATGGTGAATTTAAAGTTGCAATTAATCAAAATTCTCAATTTCAAATTGCAACTCTCAATTTAGATCCAACATTTGAAATAAGTTTTCCAATATTCGAGTGGGGAGACATTGATAATGATAACGATAACGATTTAGTAGTGGCTGATGTTCGTGGTACATTAATCTTTGAGAATAGGGGCGATTACGAGTTTAAACCTCTCTCTACTATTGGTGTTAATGCTTTACCTGGTTTCGATCCTTATCGCGAAGGGGGTGAACTGAATATGGGAGATATTAATGGTGATGCTTTACCAGATTTGGTTATTACTGGGTATAACGAAGAAAGAGAGTTGTTTGTAGGTGTCTTTCTTAATTACAACGATGGTGAGCAGTTTAGGTTAGTTGAAAATCCGGTAAGGGAATCTACAATTTTCAATTCAAATATTGCCGATTTAAATAATGATGGAATAAATGATTTATATATAAATCCTACTCAAACTTTTGCTGATAGTACATCTACTGGTCTTCCATTTTTTCTATTAGGCACAGCTTCAACTGATTTTACGGAGAGAATTACATTGCCAGCTGGTATTAATCCAATCGCAAGATCTCAAATAGTGGATTTTGATGAAGATGGGGATTTAGATGTCGTTTTTAGTGACGGTCAAATTGCAAGAAATTCAAATGGAGAATTTAATCTTGAAACATTATTTGAGGCTGTTAATCCGTTCACTCCATTCTATTTGATAGATTACAACATTGATGGCTTCAGGGACTTGTTTGTATTGGATCCATTCAATACCGATTGGCTTATTAATGAGAATGGTGATTTTAGGGATTCTTCTGATGATTTACCCGCTTTAGGATTTAATGGAAGATATTTTTTGGTGGATATAGATCTGGATGGAGACATGGATTTATCCACTAACAAATATAAGAAAGGAGCAAAAGCAGTCAACGTTTTGGAAATTTACAAAAATCAGTCTTCTGAGATATTTGCTGAAGTAACAATCCCGAATTCCCTTACTCATACTATCAATCAAAGTGGTGAAGTTATTTTGCATTGGGAAGAGTCAGACCAATCGCTAACACATAATGTTGTTGTTTGGAGCAATGAAGGCTTTTTGGTGAGTCCAAACGCTGATACTTTATCTGGGTTTAGAAGGATCAACAAACCGGGCAATTCAGGGTATACAAACTTTTATAATTTGGGAGTTTTATCAGAGGGAACCTACTATTGGAAAGTTCAGAATATAACTGCAGATACTCACATTGGAGGAACTTTTAGTCAAACTGAGAGTTTTGAAATCCAAATATTTGAGGAATTGTCAATTCTGGATGATGTTGTTGTTCAAGACCTACAAGTTGTTGATATAGATAACGATAATGATCTTGATATCTATTATAATAATACATTTATAAATGATGATTTTGAGCTTGAGACTAATCATTCCATCCTAATTAATGATGGAAACTTGCAGTTCAATAGAGTTGAGACTGATTTAAGGCAACATTATGCGAAGTGTGCTTTAGGTGATATCAATAATGATGGATGGATAGACTTTGTGTTGAATGGACCAGATTCTGTGGATATTAACGATTTTCGAGCAGAGAACATAACTATTAGTACAAATTTGAATAATGGTGAATTGACATTTGATACCAAATTCCTTAGGGACATAACTGGAACTAATTCTTACCCTGTATTTCAAACATTAGCAATTAATACAGTCCATGTTTCAGATTTGACAAATGACGGCAGACAAGATATAGTTATCAATGGATCTAATTCAACTAACTTCTCCAGAATTATAGGGGATGCGGAGGAAAATGGATATCGAGGGAAAGTTAGTTTTCTCAAACAAAACATTGACTCAAATTTTGTTGAAAGTGAATTCATTACTGGAATAGGACCTCAAAATGGAATTTCACTGGGGGATTATAATAACGATGGTTATACTGATTTGGCCAGTTACGATAATTTTTTTGGTTTTACACCCACTGGGAATGTATTTGTCTCTGTCGGCTATGAGAAGCAGGAAGTTCAGGAGTTTAGAAGTGAGCAGTTTCAAGAAGAAACGGGAGTGGCTTGGCTTGATGTTGATAGCGATGGTGACCTAGATTTATTTGTAAATGGAATATTGGCTGAAAATGTTAATGATGACCGACTTATTTCAGGTTTTAGTTCTGAATCATTAGAAGAAGTTATAGATTTTAATAATGATGGAATAATGGATGGGTATTCTATTTCAAATCAAGGGACTACCTTTTTTATAGGCACTCAAAATGAATATGTGAAATTCGATAACAATGGTGACCCGTACCCATATATTCTTTTGGAAGCCGCGGATCTGGATGGAGACGGAAATGTTGAAATGATAGTAAACCAGGGAGGAAGGCTTAAATTGCTCAGAGGTGATTTCAGTAGTTCAAAACCTGAGATAGAAATTCCTGGCACATTAAGCTCAGTTATTGAGGATTCAAATGCGATACTGAGTTGGGAAAATATTCCGGGAAAAGGATATACTTATAACGTAGAAGTTAGTCTGGGTAACAAGCTGGTGGTTTCAAGTCATTCCGATTCAACTGGCTTCAGACGTCTATTGGGATATGGCAATGCCTATATGAATGATTCATTTATACTAAACATAAATGATCTTAGCGATGGTCGCTATTCCTGGAAGGTTCAGGCAGTTAGTGCAGCTTCTCTGGGTGGAGAGTTTTCGGAAGCTGAAACTTTTTCAATATGTACAGAATTTAATAAAATTGATTTTGAAATTCCTGAAAATGCTGGTGTTAATAGTACTCTAAAATTCAACCCGATAAATGTGCCTGAAAATCAGGAAATCTCCTACAATTGGAATTTTGGAGATGGCACGGAAAACACTTCAACTGAATTTCATCAATATTTGGCCTCAGGAGATTATAATGTTACTTCTCTTATCTCCAATTCATTTGGTTGTGAAAAAGTGATATCAAAGGAATTATCAGTATTCGATATAATACCTGTTAGGGTTTCCAATGTAATTACACCAAATAATGATGGTAAAAACGATGTGCTGTTCATAGAAAACATAGATAGGTATCCAGATAACCAAGTGAGGTTCCTCACACTCGATGGTCAACAGCTATTTGAAGCAACTGGGTATCAAAATGATTGGTCACCTGCTTCAACAGGATTTGAGTTAGCCGCTGGAACATATATTTGCTTATTAAAACTGACAGAAAACGATTTTGAAAGAAAGGTGTTGGTTAGAGTTATTAGATGATATCTTTGGTGCATGATGGCACTTGAAGACTCCATACTAAAACACACCAACTCCACATCCATCACAGGCTCTAAACCCGTCCAGTCCCTCTGGTCAGGTTACGGAGAAATCAGAAGGTACTTTTTAGAAGGAGGGAAGTACTCAAGTGTCATAGTCAAACACATCCAATTACCAGATAATGCCAATCACCCCAGGGGCTGGAATACTGAGATCTCTCATCAGCGAAAATTGAGATCTTATCAGGTGGAGAATAACTGGTATCACAATCAAGCTAAAAAAAGCACAGAGAAATGCAGAATCCCTGGAATTCTTCATTCCATTAATAAGGAAACTGAATTGTTGCTTATTATGGAGGATCTCAATGCTGTTGGGTATGACATCAGGCTAAGTCCAAATTCAGTCAATCTCAATCATGCAAGAAGTTGTCTGTCCTGGTTGGCCAATTTTCATGCGACTTTCTTAGGAGAGGAGCCAGTTGGTTTATGGCCTATTGGTACTTACTGGCACCTAGATACCAGACCAGATGAGTATGACAAAATGATGAATCAAAATCTAAAGAAATATGCCCATCAAATAGATAGGCAACTAAATGGTTTAAAGTTTAAAACACTGGTTCATGGTGATGCAAAGCTGGCTAATTTCTGTTTTGCAACGAATGGAGAAGTAGCTGCAGTAGATTTTCAGTATGTAGGAGGTGGCTGTGGAATGAAAGATGTGGCGTACTTTATTAGTAGTTGTTTCAGTGATGATGAGTGCGAATTATATGAAGAAGAGCTATTAAATCATTACTTTAATCAACTTGAATTGACTGTGTCTAATCATATTGATTTTCAAGAACTTAAGAATGAGTGGGGTGCCATGTATAAATATGCCTGGGCAGATTTCTACCGGTTTCTGGATGGGTGGAGTCCGGGTCACTGGAAAATGCATGGGTATAGTGAGAGAATAACCAATCAGGTAATTAAAGAGTTAAGCGTCTAATGATACTGAACCAACAAGACTTACAGAACCTATGTTCAATTGCTAAGCAAGCTGCTCTGGAAGCAGGGCAATACGTTCAATCGCAATTTGATCAGCACTATATCAAAAAGAGTAAAGTTGGTGGTGACTCATTGGCAAGTCAGGTGGTAACGGAAGTGGATATCAAAGCGCAGGAAATCATTCTTACTCATCTGAATGAATCTATTGCTAAACATGATCTTGGACTGCTCACAGAAGAATCCACCGATAATCAATCCAGACTAACAAAAGACTACTTCTGGTGCATCGACCCAATGGATGGAACACTGCCATTCACAGAAAGACGAACTGGTTATGCAGTTTCAATTGCCCTAATTTCCAAAGTGGGAGATCCGCTAATCGGAGTTGTTTATGTGCCCGACTTAGAAGATTGCTATATGGCAGTAAAGAATAGTGGGCTTAAGTTGAATGATTCTGAGTTCTCAAGAAACACTATCCAGGATGACCAAACCATCCACATCTACATGGACCGCAGCTATCTGAATGAATCATACTACGATATGACTTCTGATCATCTCAAGGGTTATGTTGATAAGGTAAATAAAGGGATAGAATTCCACACTTCATTTGGTGGTGTCAGAAACGCAATTGGAGTCTTGCAATCCCAAAATGGTTGCTACTTCAAATTCCCAAAACCAAGTAAAGGATGTGGAAGTATCTGGGACTATGCAGCTACCCGATTATTCTTTGAGGAAGCTGGTTTAAAGGTGTCTAATGCAAAAGGAGAGCGGTTGAGTTTAAATGAGCCGGATTCTACATTTATGAACAATGGTGGTATTCTGTATGCAACGGACTCTTCATTATCCGATTTTATAATGGAAATGCCTTCCTGATCCCTAAAATAAATTCCAGCCAATTCGTTTTGATGAATCATAATAATCAGTAAATTATTAATGGTAATAAACGTCCTATAATCAATGAAACCAATCTCCGCATTACTAGTAGCAATCATATTTAGTATCACTGTGCAGGCTCAGACTTCAGCTGTTTCCAAAGCTAAGTCTGCCATGAAATCCAATGATTTTTCAAAGGCCATTACTGAAATTGACAAGGCCTCAGAACATTCCAAAACAAAAAATGACCCGAATACCTGGTGGGTCAGGGCTCAGGTGTACATGAATGCTGACAAAAATGGAAGCGGAGGAGAGTTCGCACTAGCCGAATCCCTTAATTCATTTAGAAAAGCTAAAGAATTGAATAATGGAGATGTATCAAAGTTTGTGGCAAAAGATGATGATGGATATCCTGTTCCATACGATCAAGCATTGCAGAATTATTGGGCTTACTACTTCAATAAAGGAGCAGATGCTTATGGAGAAGAAAACTATAAAGTAGCAGTTGCTGAATTTGAGAAAGCGCAACTAATACAGCCGGAAGACACAAACGCCTACATAAATGCCGCACTTGCAGCTCACAACGATCAGGAATGGAAGGCAGCTAAAAGAAATTACAAGGGAGCTCTTGATAATGGTGTAAGGTCGAAAGATATTTTCTCCTTGTATGTATCAATACTAAACTCGCAACAGAGTACGCGAAATCAAGCTCTTGAAATCATCCGAAAAGCAAGAAGTATTTATCCTACTGATAACGAATTAGCTAGAAGTGAAATAAATGTGTTAATCCAACTAGGAAGAGCAGATGAGGCCCGAGCAAGTCTCTTAAATCAAATAGAGCAAGAGCCAGGTAATGCCGTTCTTAGATTTACTCTAGGTGTGATGCTTGAAGAGTTGGGGGACCTTAAAGGCGCGAAAAATGCGTATAGAGGTGCAATAGGAGCTGATCCTAATGACTATAACTCAAATTTTAATCTTGGCGTGATTATGATTAATGAAGCCACAGATATTATTAAGGAACGCAACAATTTAGGTATTTCTCAGGCAGATAAGAGCCGGGGTGATGTTCTTGATGCAGAAATCGATAAGAAATTAGAGCAGTGCTTACCCCAATGGGAAACAATTCATCGACTAGAGCCAACAGATATTACAGCTTTGGAGACACTAAGATACATCTACAGCCAATTGAAAATGGATGAAAAGGCTATTGCTATCCAGGACAAGATTGATGCTCTTAGAGGTTAATACGCAATATTTCAGAACTAAACAACACGTTGAACAAAGGCAATTATATGGATTCAAGATTTATTGGATTGATCTTATTTTTTGTGTTCTCGACTTTCATGGGCTGCTCACAAGATCATTCAGGTGTCTGGGTATCAACATGCGAAATTGAAAGCGATGGAGGTGAATCAATTCACAAACCATATCATGCAATATTGGACTTTATTAGTGAAGACACTCTGGTAATGAAAAGGTTAACTCGAAAGAGACCAACCAAGCTACACTATAGCAAGAATGGTAATGCTTATATCGCCAAACAGGGTGGCAATGATATGAGATGGACAATAGTTGGAAATCAATTGACCATGGAAATTGATGGTTATAGCAAGATGACTGTCATGTTTGAAAAAATGGAAGAAAACGGTGAGTTAAATCCAAAAAGATTTGGCCAATCAGCCTTTAATAATCAATCATTTCAGTTTGTCGATGATGTTCCTTATCCATTAGAAAATGAATATTCCTTTAAAGTAGATAATGAAGTGATTCATAACTTTTGGGCCGACGAGGATTTTGGTGATGTCAAACCCAAAAAGTGGTTTTCCAATACTTATAAAGGTTATTTGTTTCTGGTAATTGAAGATGACCATGATAGATCCAATCTGGTGACTTTTTACAAGGAATCTGGCGATACTTATTTCGGTAAAAATATAAATGTCTATACAAAGGATGAATATCCATACATTTTTGATTCAAAAGCCATTAAACTCAGCAATCCAACCCAGGATGAAATTGCAGCAATTAGAAAACAGTTAATAGGGAAGTGGCAAGATCCTAATAAACCTATTGTGTATTCCACTGATTATGGAATAGATGAAATAAATAACCAAAAGTTTGAGCTGGAACTTAGAGAAGATGGGCAGTTTAATCTGCTGATTTCCGGGACTGTAGTTAAAGGAAATTCAAGTAGCGATGAATCTCAGGTTTATGAAGGATCCTGGAAATTGGGTCCATCTGGCAATTACTTTGTTTTGGAGCCCTATGGTTTTCACGATAACATCTATGTTGGAATAGAACAGATCTCAGAAAATCAGCTGGATTTACATCATGCCATAGAAGCATTAGGTGGCAGATTTATCAAACCGCGAAAAGTGAGTCTGTTCAGATTTGATTAGTAATGCTTAGGAGGGAAGAACCTCTTTAACTCCGTAATATGGTGTTAAGGACTATTAACCGCCAGACTTACAAAGTTTTAACCGGTTTTTGCAAAACAAGATTATTAGGATAAGAATATTGTTGACCGTCTTCGGATTCTATTTTCATATGAAATAGCGTGATGTCAATTACCTTTCCTTCAACAGAATTATCACCATCAATGATCTTGATTTTCTCACCAATTTTAGTTGGAAAAAAGAAGAACAGAATAACTGATGCAGTGAGATTACTCAATATGGACCAGCTAGCAAACAATCCAACTCCAAGTACGGTAAAGATAGAAGCGAAGTAAATAGAAAGTCCTTTAAACGAGATTTCCCATACCATTCCAACAAATAAGACTAAGAGTAGTATGGTGCTGAGGCTGATTAGTTTACGAACATAAAGTTCACGTGTCTTTGTAATTGAATTGAGAACCGAATGCCTCTTGATGATCCGGATAATTGCCATCCTCGACAAAAAGAAAATAACGATTAGGCCAAGGGTAAACAAGTACTGAATCAGGTGATCCTGAAAGTGTTGTAGTGTTTTTTCGTAATATTCCATTTGAAGGACTTTTTAGTTCGCAGTAGTATTTGAGTGTAATATACTATCTGGAGCGGTTTGTTAGAAATTGGAGGCATGAGTCTTTACTATTTTATTATCTCAAGTTTTAGCGGTATATTAAAATCTGAGAAAGTTTTACGTTGAGAAGTAGTTAATATTTTCAATGTAAGAAACTATTAATCAATCGTTTATCTTTAAATATTTAAACCAATTAAAATCATGAAACTTACTATTCAACTACTTGCAATTTCTCTGCTACTATCTGTAAACCTATTTGCTCAGGACTTACCGAGCGCACCGGAAGACAAAGCTGTTGTTTATTTTGCCAGACCATCTGGCCTGGGATTGGCCATAAAATTCACCTACTACGACAGTGCTACGTTGATAGGGAAATTTAATGCTCCCAAGTACTACAGATATGAGTGTGAACCAGGCAAACACCTTTTCTGGGCCAGAGCTGAAAATCGATCTTTTGTTGAAGCTGATTTAGAGGCTGGTAAGGTCTACATAATTGAAGCACTTCCTAAAATGGGAGCAGTGAAGGCAGGAGTAATGCTTATTCCGATTGATCCGTCCAACAATAAACGGCTCTCAAAAATTATGAAACTAATTAATAAGCGGGAATCGGAGGTATTTACAGATGAGGATATAGCGAGATTTACTTCAAATAATCCCGAAAATTCAATTCAAAATGGTTTGGATAAATACCAACAACTTAAAGCCAAAAATAAGGATATATCTCAGTTAACGACAGATATGAGTCATTGATATAAAGAATTAAGGTTTGATTTGAATACCTTATTTCAATATGTAAGTGTTTGATAATCTGTGCTATACAATTAATGCATATAATTAGTTGCTTAAATTCTGAATGAAATTTCATTGGATTGTGTTATCTTGCTAGATTAACCATAAATCATAACTATGACTATCATTCAACTTGTCGTGCTCTCTCTGTTATCTTTCTTAGGTGTTTGGCTATCTTTTAGGTATTTCGGAATAGAATTGTTTAGGAAGAAAGGAAACTAAATGAAGAACCTAAATAAAAAGGAGGTAGGATTACTGTTATTCGGTTTTCTCACTGGCTTTCTATGGGGTATCTTCCATGGAAACCTCTATTTTTCTGTTGGTACAGGACTAGGAGTGGTTATTTTTTCATTCGTCTCTGGTGCTGTGATATATGTGGTATTTCTTTTATTAAGACTGCTGAAAGCGCAAATCACCTTGTACAAGGTTTTGGGGCTTAGTGATGTTCGGCAATTATTAAGATTTTATTGTTATGGAATGATCCACATAATCATACAAATGATACTTGCAACGATAAATGGATTCAGTTAGATAGCTGGTTTCAACTAAGGAAATTCAGTATCTTGTAGTATGAAAACGTTAGCTACCATTTTTTTGCTGTTTGGCTACTACACGATTTTCTCACAGAACTATCAGGAGGAAGAGCTACTCACCAAACTCAAAGAAGAATATCCCACTTATAATATTAGTATCGAAAAAGGTCCAACTCTGAACTATACCAGATACTATAAGATAAGCTATACAACAACCACAAATCCTAACCAGAAGGACATTACATTAAGGCTCAGTTATGACGGAAATGGAGGCTATTATTATAGAAAAAAGTATGGTACTCCAACCTTGTCGGATGAATATAATGCGTTACCTGGGGAAATTTATAGGACCTATAAAACTGATAATCATGCATTTATCATAACAGCAGATTCAACATTTTATGGGAAAATCCAACATGTTAAGTATCAGATTTATATAAATCAGAGAGATTGGGGAGCGGAGCTTTATTCAATATACAGTACTGATTGTCAGTCTGGTAAAAACTTTTATACAGACCTTTCATTCAAAAAAATTGACAAGAAGAATCACCAACTAACAATCGATTTTGAATTGAATGATTGTTCCGGTGATGCCACCAAATATCAATGGACACTTAATTGGCATGATAAGAAGAATTCATTCACTGAATCTTCTATGCCCAATAAAACCGAGATCAATACATTTGCGAACGCATATCGATACCCAAAAGATGGCATGTACCAGATCAGCAAGATGATCAGTAAAAACCAGGAGGTTTATCCAAAGTTTGATAATCTAAACAGTTCCGAGTTGTTTGTAGCTTTCGAAGGAGGGAAGTCGAAACTTTACAAGATATCACCAACACTGGAATTAAAGGATGTGGCTGAGTTCAAACTAGATACTTTTGATCTTCATTACAGCTGCAAAATCGGGGATGAATTTTTCACCGGGCAATACTGGGAGAGAGGCAATCAGTTTTATATCGAAGGATATGATGTGCTAAATAATTACTACAAGCTGGAACTTCAAAACACACATCAAACATCTACAATTAATGAAATTAAAGCATTAAACAAACAGAATTACGCTCCAACCAAAGAAATCATCTGGAATGAAATCCGGCTTGGACGAGCTGATGTATTGAAACATTATAAGGATAATAAGATGTACAGAGGGCAGGAGTACTTCTCAGGATCCAACTGGAGAACACTTCCGGATTTAGCGGTGCTTTCCGGTAATGTAGATGTTGCCAAGGTAATCTTGGATTTTGGTGACCCTGGATATTGGGAACACAGAGTCAAACGATTTGCAGAACAATCCAGGAGCGCTGCAATGGTCAAGTACGTTGAGCAAATTTTAACTGAACTTAATGATTCAAGAGTAGCTGATAAGAATAAAAAGGAGAGAGACTACCTTAACTCATTGGAAGCGTTCATTCACAACCAGCTGTATATTGACAATAATTGGATAGAACAAGATGGAGATGAACCAGACCCAACAATTCCAGAAGTCATAGTTAGCCGCGATCATGATTTGGAAGACATGCAAGTTCATAATGTAACACTCAACTGGGAATCACAGGAACGCACAGAGCTTTATAATGTAATTCACAAGAGGAATGACGGGCGCTGGGACATGCTAACTAAAAGTTTTTTTCTGGAGGAATTATCAAACGGACATGTGAAGAATATCTTCAGCATAGATGACAAATCTTTTATGTACGTTACGAATACGAGAAGCTCAGATGTCTACAGTGAATCCCATCTTATATATTTACTTAACGCTGATACTAAATACAAACAGCAAATAGTATTAGAAATTTCTACCAACCACATGATAGACAACTGTGATCGTACAGAGAAGACTTATGAACTAAGCTTTGATTTAATTGGTGATAAGAGAATACAGGTTCAGGAATCTACTTATACGATAGTAGGCTGTAATGATTCTGTGAACCCAAGTGTAGATACAAGTGATTATAGATGGAGTAATAGGAAGGGGAAGTTTATTAAGACATTGGAATAGATTGGCAATGGCCTTTGTTTCAGAATATCTATTTAACATAATATAAATTATATAACATAGTTATCTAAGTTCACGTCTGGAGCAGATCACGATTATCGTAAACTTGGATTTATATATGAACCTATGATGACCCTAGCCAACCTATCATTCTATCTTCTGTACTTATCCTAAAAATCTATTTGTATCTCTTTTAATTGGCAGTATCATTTGGCAGTATTCTGTAGAGACGTGTGTTCTATTTGGTCTAATCTTCTCAAATAATAATAATAATTTCTTTCTCCGCTATTAATCGCTGTAGCTTTAGCGTAAGTGATTCTTTCAGCTATAGCTGATCTGCCTTCCCTAAAGCAAGAGAATCCCAGGCAAAGTTTAATCGTTCTATTTTCTGTTATTCGTGTCATTGTACAGGTTCGTTTTCAAATACGTAATTCTCAGCGATTAGGATTTGCCTGTGATACACTTGCTTGGCCAGCGCTTTGTTTTTACTGCACTCTAGTAGAATTGTATTTGTGCAACTGAATAGCTGCAACTAGAAAAGTTCCCTGTCCAGCCGTCATCCTTGGCCTGCCCTTTCTATTTATTTTAATATTGAAGAAGACCAATACCTAATTATTCTATTGGTTGTAGTTTGGCTATGACGGTATCTATATTATTCTTCTTAAAAGCAAGAGTAGAATTGTCTTTAGCTTTAGTTAATATTTGTTTCAAATTTTCAATGTAATTATTGAATGAGTCAATTAACCTTTGAGGATTACCATTAAACTCATCCTGTATGATTGAAATTCTATCTATTAACTTGTTTAATTTTCTTATGTCCTGGCTTATTAATAAAGTAAAGATTTCATCTGACTTCATACTGTCTTTCTTATCAATTTGCAGGAGCTTTTTGATTGCGTCTTCTTTGCTTGATTCATCAATTGAATCTAATAACTTGTTTATTTCTAATTCTACTCTAGTCAATCTCTGTTCACTTATATCAAGTTGGTTTGATATGTCATTTATATCTTTTTCAAAGCTCAATGTATTGCGATCAATTGAACTATAAAATTCCAAATATTCATCCAGTGACTCCTTAAATTTGATCAACGCAGTTGCTCCCTTTTCTGATCCTTCTGATGCTGCTATAAACTGGTTAGCAACATCTCCAGCCATTTTAGTAATAGGGTTGGATTCAGTAAAACTGGACACAAGGGGATTGTTGACAACAAGATTTAGAATTTTGCCAAAAATGCCTCGCTTTTTTTCTTTGATTGCTGGTTTCAATATAGCACCTGCATTTTCAGAAAGTACACTCGAAAAACTTTTGCCTAGTGCAGAACTTGTAGGGCTTACTATTTTTTCGACACTAATAATTCCAGTGGAAAGTTTTAATCGAATATTAAGATCTTTTATTTCTTCTCTAAATTGAGAGATTTCATTGATCTTTGAATTTAGATAGTCAAACTCATCTTGCAAGTTTTGTTTTGCACTTAATCTGTTTTCATCTGAAGTATTGAATTTGATGTTACTATCGGACAAATTAGTATTACTGAAATTTTTAAGAGAATTTATATTTAAAGCTTCAATCGTTCCTGAAAGAGTAAAGGCCTTTAATTCTTCTTGACTAATAAGATTATCAGCTTGCTGAGAAAATAACTCCATTGATGTTAAACTGAGCAGAGTTAATAGAATAATCAGGTTACGTTTCATTGTTTTGTTGGTTTTGGTAATCAGTTTCTTTTGGATACTAATGTTAAGAGTAAATCCTGTATAATAAAATACCCAGTTTAGGGTATTTTATAAGTGAAATTATGTTCATATTCCCCTCCTTGGCAGAAGACTCCAAGCAGCTCACCTGTTTTACGTTCTCTTCAAAGGACTTCACTATCCACCGTTCGAGCCATGGAGGCTCATTCTTTTTCAATCGACAAAAAGTATGCAAAAGTCTTGACAGAATAATGCTTCCTCGCAATGGCCTGCCTACCCCCGCTATTCTGTCGGGCCGGCGCTCTATTTAACATAATATTCGAGAGGTGAATCTTCAGGAAGTTCCATTTATTTAATATGAAATCAGTATTGAAATTGATACCCTGATTATGAAATTTGAAAGCATTAACCCATCTGTGGTAATTAGACAGCTACTTTGTAAGAGACCCAAAAATATGATTACACTTGACTTACATAAGGAATTATCATGTTTCCAGTGAGTCATCAAGATTTTTGCAACTATCATTCTTGAAGTGATTTTTTTGATTATGTTCCTCCCTCCTTTTTCGCTGACGGCAGAATGAATAAGCAAAGGAGATTAAGCTATATATACTTCTTTCTGTACAGCTAGAGGGTTAAAACCCTTTTGGCTTTTTGAACATCATAATTATTGAATTCCTACCGATTCCTTTGATGTTATACGTTTTTTCAACCCAACTATGAATTCTAGAATTATTATTGTCAAATCCTATATAAATATACTCTTCAGTAATTATAAGAGCTTCTGCTAACCCAAAGCCCTCTTTTTCCCCATGTTGGTATAAGTGATCTTGATTTTGAGGTGAAATTACGTACTTCCTAAAATTGAAATCACTAACTGGATCCATTGTTTCGAGATCCAGTTTTCTTATGTTACGGGCTTTACGTTCAAGAACATATAATGAATTTCCTTTAAGGTATAAGTCCGATATATCTTCAAATCTCCTGATACCTTTTGTTTGGAAGGTTTCTAATACTTCTGTATCCAAGTTATAAGAGTGTATGGCAGCATTTGACCGTTCCTTGGCAAAGTATAAAACGTTGCTTTTTGTATCAAATGCTATTCCTTCAATACCTGCTTCCTTCCAGTCAGAAGTATTGAGCTGATTTGCATTAAGTAGTACTTTTCCTTCTGGGAATACATAAATTTCATTCTTTTCTTCAGAAGAGATATATACTTTGGAATTTTCAACAAAAACTATAGCTTCCATTTGACTGATGCCATCAAATACTGGCGTTAGTTTATTGTCTTTGTCGGTAATCTGATATACCATCTTAGGTCGATCTCCAACTACATATAGTGATTTATTATAAATTGACATGCCACTCAATTGGAAATTATCTTTATCAATCACTATTATGCTATCCAACAAAAAGGTCATCTCCGAGTTCTGACCTTTTGACTGAACAAATGAATTAAGTATGAGAAGAAAGGCTATTAGTAGTCTCATGAAAATAAAGATGATTTTAGAATTTATAATACACATTATTCAAGCATTTTAGATATGATCGTGTACTATGAAGGAATTTAAGCATCATTAGGTTGCATGCTCAACAACTGAGACAGTCTTTAATCTAAAACCCCTGGGGTATGACCACTCTAAGATAACTTCTACATCTTGATCCTTGACCATGGGATCATAACTGGCATAGTCAAAATATACCTTGAGTGTAAATAAACCATTGTGCTCTTTTATTATACTCGATGATAGTTTTTGAGATGTAAAGAGCGTGTAGGCGTCTATTGGATTTAACTTGTTTTGGACTACTTCATTGGAGATAACAAAGTATATAGCGTCAACTAATAACTTGGCGGATACCTTCATGTTTTAAAAATTTAATTACCTATTCCAAATTGAAATACCCAAGGGGTATCTTTATCAGTTTCAAAATCATATCGTGCATTCGCAAATAAATTGAACTTGGAAACTTTAGTGTCTAATACTTTGAACTTGAATATGAATTCCATTCCCGTTTCTGTTGAGGTATCTCCAAATAGCCGTTCTTGGGAGCCACCACTTCCGGAGTAGTTATAATATAAAGCCGACAAGGACCATCTGCCGCTATAACTGTCACCATTTTCATCTCTTACATCACCATTACCAGCATACTTCAGTCCAAAGGAATAGTAAAGTCCAAAATCGGTATTAAAACCGTCATCTTCTTCAAGATAGACCCCTCTAAAATCTACAATGCTACCCACCGTAAGGGTATTCTCCAATCCTACCTTAAAATTATGACTAGGCATTAACCTCAATGTGAATGGACTACCGGAAAAGCTTGTTGCATCATTTGCCGAAACTAAATTCAAACTATCATAATTTAGAGAGAACCTTGACAAAATGATTAATGGCAAATAAACCTTCACCGTTTCTCCTTTCTTGTACCTTTTTCTATTTTTTTTTGCCTTGAAGCTATATACGCCAAGTCGGTAGCGAATAAAGCTTAAGTTGGCAGATGGTGCAAAAGACTGGCCATTAACCAATTCTTCATTAGTGAAAAGCATGCTTATGTTTTGTTGAGAAAAAAAACTAAAATCACTGGAATCAACGTCCGCAATACTTTCTGTTTTACTGGCCGTTCTGAATCCGAATTGGGAAGTGTAATCAACTACTTGAATTTCCTCATAATCAACAGTAGCAATGTCAAATGGTTCCTGCCCATATGATGCAAATGAAGTAAAACAGAGTATTATGAATGCTAATTGTTTAATGTTTATTGACATGTTTCATATGGTTTTAAAACAAAATTCTTTCCTTATTGGCAGGATTTCAATACCTGCTTTTAGGTATTTTTTGAACTGAAGGGTATAATGCTCTTCTCTTATTAGTCAAAGAACCTTAAGTGAAGGTTTCTACTACAACAAGCCGAACCAGTGCTCTAAGTTATGTTACCATAACACTTGATATTATTGAACCAAATAGATTTTTTACTTACCCTGATAAACATAGTTTAAGTCTCAAAACTCTCTGATATGGCAATATCCGGTATCCGTATTTTTAGAGGGGTATATGCATTGAGAACCCAAACTATCCAACAGACTAATTTGCATATCCAATGTTCCCGATCCAATTTTGCAAAATGTATGCATGACAGACTTCTTATCATACTCTGTCACGTACCTGGCTCTTCTGAAAATGCCTGGTGGGCAGCTTTTATCAGCTTCCTTTCGAAGATGTTCGTGTAAAAATCCGAGGATATGACCTAGTTCATGTCTAAGCATGCCATCCTTTGTGAAATCACTTTTAAAAAATCTATTACTAATGATAAGTTGTTGGTTTCTTTTTTCATGATTTGGAAACGGCGCTTTAGCATACCAGGACTTTTCTTGCTCTAGCTTTTGAACAATAAACGTTAATCCTCTTGGTGTCTGGTAAGGTTTAATGTCAGCATCGAGTTCATTCTTGTATTCAAACTTCACCGCACACGTATTCTCCCAATCTAAAGCTGCCTTTTGAATAAGTTTCTGAATTTCTAGATATTCAGCATTGTTTTTAAATGACCGTTTACTAATTGCAAAGGAGATATTCATTGGGTCATTCTGTTTGATATCCTCACCTTTTTCCCTCAATATAGTAAGCTTTGGTATGTCCTTATTCTCAATTCTTCTTTCAATATAGTAGTATCTCAGAACATCTTTAAAAGTCAGAAATAAGTCATATTCAGCGAAATAATACACCTGTCCGTTTAACATGACTGTATCTAGTCTTGAAACAAATTCATCAAAGTCCTTGTCTGTGAATGGATCCTCAGATTTATTAAATTTCTGTATACTGCTGTCATTCTTTTGCAACGGAACGGAAGATGTTGAGTAGATATAGGCATCTGCTTCACTATTTGATTTCTTCTCAATTTCACCCTGACATCCAGATAAAGTGATATGCGCAATTTGAATTAGTAATATGAACTCTCTCATTAGTATCCTAATTGCATGACGGTAAAACCCAGGTTCGCAAAAACATGTGATTCATGAATATCGAATTCTTTGCTGCGATATACAAATTCCAAAAAGAAAGAAACATGTGCGTTATATGTAGGAACGTTTGTATGATGTCGCAGATAATTAAAAATGATTTTTGCTCCTACATCAAGTACTATCGGTTCAATCCGATCTGGGGAAATTGTGTAAACACTATTGTCTTGAATTGGATATCCTTCCAAAAGGGTATTTCTCCAAACTGAAGTCGCCACAGCATAAATTTCATAATCAAAATGACTGAAAAAACTTGAATAAGTAACATTGCCTGTTGGATCCAATACATCCAAACGGTTACTACCCATTGCATTCATCAACCCCATAGATTGGATTGTCCTATCAGTGATTGAAAATCCCAGGCCTGCATTGGAAAAAATTGTACCCAAGGTCAAATGTTGCCTCGAATACAAATTCATATTTCCAATTGCACCTATTCCAATAGTAGATTGCACTCGATATTTAATTGCTGGTCTCCCACCATTTGCTATTTGATTTTCCCAACCTTTTACCGTGTCGCTGTTAGAAATATTTGCATGGATCCAATTTTGAAATTCTCCTGGAGCCTTTGAACCAACCACTCCAAAAAAGAAATCAGTTTCAATGGCGATAGGTATTGGAATATTCCATAAGGTATTGGCATTAATTGTATCTGCATCCCAAACAGCAAGTCTCCTTCGACCAACCCCAATTAGTGAGGCATACGGTCTCTGACTTGTGACTACACTCTCATCATCAAAAAAGTCTCTGCTGGGAGTAAATCCCATTCCCATAAAATATAGGGTATTGAAGTTATAGTATTCATCATTGTTTCGGATCTCATTCAGGTTTTTAATGAACGGAAAAACACTCTTGTTGAGTCGGTCAGTATAGAATTCAAGTTTGAATCCACCAGAGTAATCCTTGTCCTTATTTTTTAGCCCGGTTAAGCCCGCAAATAGGTCATTTTCAACCTGAATATTATGTCCTCGAAAGATCCTGTCTTGAGCATTTATTAAATTGTGAATAAGAAAGAAAGCAAAACACAATGCGCTTATTTTTATTACTCTCATAATTGAAAATTTACTTGGTTTCAAATTGTGAGTTTTCAAGTTTGTACTTATCTACGGTAAAAGAAATACCCATATTTGGGTATTTTACTCTCTCAATATTGCGTTTCATAATACTCTTTCTAAAATTTATAAATAACCTTAACAGAGTTTGGAGAGGCGTTGAACTCAAATAGTTGCTTATTGTTTATCCTGGGAGTTGTAATACCAAAAAAAGCTCCAATCGCATAACCAATGAATACATCTGTAAAATAATGTTTGCCAGCTTGAACTCTTGCTATACCTGTACCTACTGACAGCAAGGAAGCTGCGGGATAATAAAATACCCAAGCTTTCCACTGTTCTGAAGGTGATAGCTTATTATGTAGTATTCTTGCCCAATAGTAAGAAGTTGACGCAACTAATGCGGTGTGTCCTGAAAAGTAAGATTGCAAGGCATTTTTCTTATCTCTTTTCGATTCTGGAACTTCATAATTTGGGTCATAAATCACAAAGGGTCTTGGTCTTTGAGCTATCTGCTTAGTAAGCATTGAAATAGCTCCTGAAATAGCGACGGCCTGATATCCCATAAAAATTTGCCTTTTCTTTTCTTTCCAAGACTTATTATCTCCAAATAGAGGACCAAATGCTGTAACCCCTAAACTAGCGCATAAAACTACGTCACTACCAAACCTCCAGGGATCCCTTTTTGATTGAGACCGTCTTGCAATACCTTTGGATGCCTTATCTAACCAACTAATTGTCGTGATGTCACGATAGGTTTGAAGGTTGTCGGATTGTAGTCCATTGTTATCCTCTTTTATCACAAGAGCCATTCCAGCTGTAGCTAAAGCAAAACTACCGCTTAACCAAGCAAACTTTTTGTTGATTCGATATTCAGATGAAATTTCTTTTTTAGTAATTGTGATAGTAGTGGTATCTACTTGAGAAGTGGTATCTACTTGAGAATTTGCTTTTTCAAACAAAAAAATAAGCGTAAACAACCATAATGTATGTTTCATTTTTTTAAAGAAAAGTAGATAATTAGAGAAGAAATGTAAATACCCAACTCTGGGTATTTCTTGTTCAATTTCGCAATCTGGTGACTTTCATTTGTTCCAGCCCCCAATCTCACTCACAAACAATATCCAAACACCCACTACCAATTTCAGTCCACCCACGCATCCATTTTCTCAATCAACTGAAGCGATTGCAGCTTAGTGTTGTAATCGGGTGATTACATGCTAATTTTTTAAACCAAAAAATACTATTATGTCAACGACAGCAACAATTTACGGTACCATCGGAAAAGATGGAAACATCATTTCTGGGTCAGGATTTGAAGTAACAAAACAACAAACCGGTCAATTTACCATTGATTTTGAACAGAACTTCAATGATATTCCGGCGATAGTCAGTAGTCAAACTGGCTATGGCAACCTAGACGAAAACACAATGGATAATGTGGTGTTCCCGTTTTTGTCGGCGGGTTCGGCCACCGCAATCACCGGAGACGCAAGTGGTCATCCTAGTAGTCGGCAGTTCTCATTTATCGCAATTGGAGAAGTGGACGATGAGTAATCTTGTCTATTTATAATATCGATAGGATTTGCATGTATGAATGCAAATCCTATTGGTTTTTGAGCTATCTGGTCAGACTCCTATCTGGAGAATACAATTAACGCAAACTCTCCTGTTTTAACTCCTCAATAATCCCAGCATCAACCCAATAAATATCAGTATCCATCTTCTCATCATCACTGCCGTCATCTATACGTCTGTTGAAGAGCATGTACTTGCCGTCTGATGTGACGGTGGCAAAGGCATCCCATTTGTCTGAGTTAACTGCTGCGCCCATGTTAATTGCGGGACCCCAGGATCCATCTTCTTGTCGGAAGCTAATATAGAGATCTGAATCGCCGTAACCACCTTCTCGCTCACTGTCCCAAATCAGGTAACTTTCATCTGGTGCAATAAATGGATGTGCTGTCCATTCTCCTGAGTTTACAATGGGTCCCATTTCTTCTGGCGCTTGTCGCTTGCCGTCTTTCATTCTGGATATTCGGATTACATCACCGCTTTTGTAGTCGTCAAAAACATAGGTTCCACTTGCAGATGCTGATAAACGCATAATACCCCAGTCCTTTCGGTCAAATAGTGGCCCAAGACTCTTACGCTCAGACCATCCATCCCCTATTCGATCTTTGTAGCCCTTAGCCATATGCATACGTGAGCCATCAGGCGAAAATGATATTTCCCCGGTACGTTTGAATTCTGTGTACTTTTCCCAAACATTGCCAGTCTGGCGGAAACCAATTACAGTTATTGGAGATCCTTTTTTCTCGCGTGTGGTAAAGTAGAACTCGTTCAATCCAGGTGCAAACACCCCTTCTATTTCCCAGCCACCTTTGGAGATGATTCCAGGTGCAAAAGGTTCAGCTTTCTTGCCCGGAGGCTTTTGACCCATATACGGACCTTCTAAAATTGGAAAGCTAAAACTACTTTCCGTATTTTCTTGAGCAAAGAGACCATTCACCGAGATGGCTAATGTCAATATGAAGAATTTGATCGTTTTCATTTTCATTCTTTTTGTATGCTAATACTTAATATCTAATTGGATAAAGAGGTTATTCATTTGTCTTCCTGCAATGCCTTGAGTTTATTCCTCGCACGGTTGTTTTGAGGATTCATTTCAAGTGATTTTGAATAATTGGCTATTGCCAAGTCTGTTTCGCCGGCTTTTTCACAAGCCTCGGCATAACTTGCATATACCTGGAAGCTATCAGGATAGAGTTCAATATTCACTTTGAAAGTATTGAGTGATAATGGCATTCTATGAGCATGGTAAAAATCAAAGGCAATATCATTGATATAGTATTCAGTCACAGTTGGGTTTGTGGGGTCTTGCTCCTTTAGGTTTTTGTAGGCAATAAGTGCATTTTCGTAATCGCCTTCAAGTAGGAATTCAACTGGGCTCTTATAGTCGTCAGCAACTTTGGATAAATTGAAAATTTCGGAGCTGTCGTTTCTATTCAGAAACTTCAAATTGATTCTACTTTCAGAATCGTCTTTAAATTGAATAAACGCACTGGAATTTCTTCTAACAAATAGACTATCAGATACTTTAATGAGCTCCATTCCCTCTTCGCTAAGGATGTTTCTATAAAACAGCTGATTGTTCTCCTGATAGATTTCAACAAGCTCAGTATCCGACTTATACCTCCCTTCTAATTCCTCAACTAATGTCTGATCAATTTCAAATTTCTCATGCACAGGAACATAATTACTCCAGTCATAAGCCATGGCTACAGCGCGCATTACTTCAGCATTGAATGCCGGGAAAGTTGTATTGGTAAGCACTACCACGCCATACCCTTTGTCTCTGTGAGCTGCTATTTCTGCATAAAAACCTCTATTCCACCCGTGGTGCCTGAAGTAGACGTCTCCTTCCCTATTTAGCAATTGGAAACCTAACCCCAGTGTAAAGGACCAGCCACTATTATGCACATCATAAGGTTTACCCATCATAGCTGCCAGTTCGGGCGATTGCTGTACATGAGTAATGAATTTTGCATAATCCTCAGCAGTCGTCCATAATCCATTTGATGCCATGGCAGGATTAATATATCTCCTACCTTTTACCATAGTACCATCTTGTAGGTAACCTGTGGCAGCCTTTTCTAATTGAGCTGAGGTGAGCGTTTGATTGTAAGTGCTATTATTCATTCCTAAAGGCTGAAGCACATACTCATGCATGATCTCATGGAAATTTTTCCCTTCAACATCCTTCATCATTTGCTGAAGCGGCACATAACTGGCATAGGCAAAACGAACACTTTCACCTGGCACTTTATTGACTGTAATTGCCTCGTTGGAAGCTGGCGTTATTCCATTCAGAATTTCAAGAAGAGTTGGAAGTTCTTCTGTTTGCCGATATGAACCAGTTCCACGAGGATGTATTCCGGCAGAATGATTTAAGATATTTCTAAGTGTCACTTCTTCTTCTTTAGTGAACTCATTATCAGGAACTTGCCATGATTTTAAGTAGCTATTGATGTTTTCATCTAAGTCTAAACCTTTCGCTTCAGCAAGCTGCAATGCCCCATAGGCGGATACCGGCATACTTGTAGCTGCGGCTTGAAAAAGGGTTTCTGTTGTTACGGGTACTTTACTTTCTTTATCCATAACACCATAGCCCTTAGCCCAGGCGATTTTGCCTTCATGGATTACTGCAATACTGACTCCTGGAATTCCGTAATGCTCCATTCGTTCTTCTATAGTCCAGGTAGAATCACCAGCTATATGTATTCGTGTAGTCAGTCCGGTTTCAACCTCTTTTATGAAGTCAGCCGTAGATTTCTCCAATGACTTTTCCGTACAGGATTGGAATAGAATGAATAGGATAAAGATTGAAATGCTATTTTTCATTATTGATACTTTGCAAATTGGTTTTAGATAGATCAGGTTTTACTCTTCAAGTCTTTTTAGCCACCTTTTAGCCAGCGAATATTCAGGATCAATTGCCAGTGCTTTTTCGAACATGAGTCTGGCGTTTTCAACCTGGCCTTGATTTCTTTGAACAACACCCATTCCGACATACAATAACTTACCTTCAGGATACAGTTTTAATGAATATTCATAGATTTCTTCTGCTACATCTAAATTCTTACTTATTATCATACCAAAACCAAGGTCCATTAAGACCGATATAGGTGGATGAATTTTATACCCGTATCGTTTTGACAGCATATCGAAATGTTGAACTACCTGATCCAATGAGTCCAGCTTTTCCAGGGGATTAAAGTCTGGGTATAGCTCAAGGAGAAACATGTTGAAATCTATTGCCGGTACATGACCTTGATTTACCAATTCATCTACTTTATAAGCAAAACCCTCTGGTTTGTGGTCTGCAACCACATTGGAGAATTCAGAAACTAATTCTGGTAGATTGCCTTCTTCATCGCTGTAAATAATATGGAGAGATCTGTTTTCCTTGATAGTTTTTAATGGACCTGATTTTATTTTTTCGTGAAGCTCTGTTGGTATATGCCTTAGGGACGGACTGCTCGCAAAGTAGGCATTAAACATAAGTGGATTATTGAGCAATGTGTAAACAGTAAAAAAACCACTGTTAGACGCACCGTAAAGGGCTCTAAATGGAGCAGTTCTGTACTTTCCATCAACGTGGGGAATCAATTCTGTTTCAATGAATTCTATGTAATTATCCGGAATGGTAGTGTCTTTAGTATTTCTTGTTGGCAACAAAACACTATTTCCATCTGGCAAGTCTATTCCAATTAGGATCATCTCAGGAATTTGCCCCTCTCCCATATAGTCCAGCGTTGAAGCTAACATGGCAAACCGAGCCTTATAAGCTGAACCTAGCATATATATCACAGGATAAGTTTTCTTGTCAGCTTGGTAATTCTCTGGTAGATGAATTGATAATGGTATCGTTTCACCTAAAACTTTTGACTTAAGCGAAGTTTTCTGACCTAAAGTGACTGCTGGTTGACTGAGTCCATCAGAATCGGAAGATTCATCTTGAGCAAAGACAGAAGTCAGCGGTATTAAGCAGACAAACAATAGCATTATTGTGATCCTGATTTCTGTATAAGTTTTGAGTAATTCTTTCTTGAGGTTAGTTTGAGATTTATTCATTTGTTTGAGTTTTTGGAGGGTTGTACTGCAAACATCCAGGCTGAGTTGTGATTTCTCACCGTATAATTCACCAACTGCTCTATGCTTGAATGAACTGCTCTAAAAAACAATGAAACGCCCCCAATCTTAATCCTGAGCAACAATCTCGATCACATTCCAAAGCAATAAATGGAACACCACATCGCATGTATTCAAATCATTTAGTAATCTTACAGTAGAACCGAATGAAATTACATTGAGACAACTCCTGCTCTTTATTCTGATTCTTATTCAAGGGACAGCACTTGCGCAAGACCCTGTTTACGAGGTTCGCCAAATTTTGTATAAAATGGGTGACAATCCCTCCTGGTCCTCTGTGCAGTTGGATGATTCCAATTGGACTATTATGCCCCCCATCATGGAAGATGGGAGCATTTTGTGGTATAGATATTATGTGGAAATACTTAGGTCCCCAGAAGAACTACGCCAATATGGTGTTCAACTGGAGGCTTATGGTGAATATGAATTGTTTTGGGACGGAGAATTGATTGGGAAAAATGGAAATCCCGGACAAGAATCAACACTACCACCAGAAGGAGAACTCTGGGTTACTTATGGTATTCCTACCCATCTCTCAGATTCTGGAAATCATGTTCTGTCCATTAGGGCGAGCCTTCTACACTTTCCGGATCATACTAGAATATATGAGTTTGACATAGATTATTACGATGATTTGTTGACCGAAGGACTTATAGAAAATGCCTACATGCACATGTTTGCCGGAGCATTTTTAATCGTTTCACTCTATTTTCTATTCTTATTCATAAGCAACAAAAAGGCCTATTCTACGCTTGTATTTAGCATTTGTTGTTTGCTTGTTTTTGGGTTAGTTCTGACGGTTTTTAGTAGGGAATACTTACCTATGCACTACAGCTTACACGTCATAAGACTTCAGGTAATCAGCGTCTTATTGTTAGGTATTTCATTTTTGATTCCTTTCTATTTCTCCATGCAGTTTCCATTTCCACATCAGAAGTGGTACTTAATTGTCTATGGAGGAATCCTACTCGTCATGGTTTTCATAAAGCCACATGCATTTGGTCTCAAATCAATAGTAGCAGTGTCGTGTACGTGGGTTTTCTCTTTTGGGATAGTTATATATGGTGCTTACAAAAAGGTAAAAGGTGCTCGACTGGTGATTGTGACTTTACTGCTATCTATGGCCATTTTTGCAGGTATTGGGTTTGTTGTCAGCCTGTACGCCGGATTGGGACTTATTCTTTTAGGTATGTTGTATCTACTATCCATGAGAATCAGAGATCAGCAGTTGGCATATGAGGAATCTCTGGTTCAATCTACACGATTGCAGCTGGAGTTGCTTAAAAAGAACATTCAACCCCACTTTCTACTCAACACCCTGACTTCACTAATCGACTGGGTAGAAGAAGCTCCTAAAAAGGGAGTATTGTTCATCGAAGCGCTGGCCAGGGAATTTGAACTTTTCAATCGCATTGAGGATAAAATGCTTATTCCCATTGATCAGGAAATTGAACTTTGTCGTTCTCATCTGGAAATCATGGCCTATAGAAAGGAGATTAACTATTCCTGGGAGGACGAAGGGATTGACAGTGACCAGACCATCCCTCCTGCTATCATTCATACGCTATTGGAAAACGGCATCACGCACAGCTTGCCTATGGCTGATAACAGTATCAAGTTTAAGCTTATCTACGAATCGAATGACAATTTCAAAAGCTATACATTTTTGACATTTGCCACAATAGCCAAGCAATCTTCAGTCTTAGAGGAAGGCACAGGGACTAAGTATATAAAAGCCAGACTTACAGAAAGTTATGGAGATAGGTGGGAATTCACTTCTCAGGCTACTGAACACGGTTGGAAAAACACATTGAAAATACATTCCGAAGAAAAATGAAGGTCTTAATCATAGAGGATGAATCAAGAATTGCCAAACGGGTGGAGCGATTAACTCGCGACATTTTAGGCAGCAATTTGAATTCTTTAACGGTGATCAACACCCTTCAGGATGGATTATCCTTTATAGAAACCAATAGTTTGGATGTTGTACTCCTCGACCTAAACCTAAACGGTGAAGATGGTTTCGATCTACTCGCTCGAGCGGTTTCTGGAGCATTTCACACAATCGTTGTTTCTGCCAATACCAATCAGGCGCTTAGGGCTTTCGAGTATGGAGTTTTGGATTTTGTGCCCAAGCCATTTAATAGAGATCGCCTGGAGCAGGCGTTTAACCGGATAGTTGCAGAAGACAAGGAGAAATCACACGAGGTGAAGTATTTATCCGTTAAGAAAAGGCATACAATTCAGCTCGTGCCAATTGAGGATGTAATCTACACAAAAGGTGCAGGTGCCTATTCCGAACTCATCCTTCAAGATGGCAGCAAAGAACTCCACGACAAGTCTCTCGAGAAGCTAGAACAACTTCTATCCCCTCAGTTTGTAAGGATTCACAAGTCCTACTTAGTGAAGATGTCTGAGGTGAAGGAAGTGAAAGTGTCATCAGGTAGTAAATACCAGGCTGTGCTTAAAAATGGTGAGTCGATTCCTATTGGGAGGACTAAGTATAAGGAGTTGAGAGAGAAGTGGATTTAGGGATCGCCTAGGGTATAATTGACTTTTAATTTATAAGTCCTTGAGCAACTTCAGTAGAATACTGCGTCTTTATTTTGCAGCGATCCGTGTCCAGACTCAAATCCTTATCAATTTCTGGAAGATTTCTTTTAAGTGTAAAAATAGATGTCTGAGGTTAAGGAAGTATCATTAGGAAACAAATACTTGACAACACTTAACAATGGTGAATTGTTTCCTATTGGAAGGACTGAGTATTTGGAAGGGCTAAGTATAAGGAGTTGAGGGAGAAGTGGAAATTGGGACGATAAGTGAATCGGAGTTTTATATTTTTCCATGCTTTACTTCAATCCATGCTCTTTTGAAGCCAATGGGATTAACACTAAACCTGAACGTTTTATCACTATCTTTCAAAACAAATTTAATTGGTTCTGAATACTGCTTTAATGCTTCTATCAATTCCCAAATAGAACCTGAGGTGTACCATACATTGTGAGAATATTGTAGTATTTCCCCACTAGGCAACTTTATTTTAACGTAGTTGTTTGGGTAAACCTTCATCCAATCTTTCACTTCACGACCTTCTTTTCCATGCCAATCTGAATGGGAAAACTTAAAATTCACTCCAGGATATAAAGTATCATCATCCTGAAATTTAATCTTAAAAAATTTTGCTTGGACTTCAATTGGTAATTCTATTCCACTGTCGTGATAAATTGCTCGTCCTTCCACTTTTTGTATTATCGAAACCTCTCCGTCTTTAATTTCATCACCAAATTCATCCTCTGCAATTATTTTAGTCCATGTTTGTCCATGAATAGTATTTGAAATTATTAACTGGATGATTATTAGAACCAGTGTACTTAAGTGAATATTACTACAACTTGTTATTTTGTTTCGAAAATTATTAATCTTTTCCATAATAAAATTCTCGCAATAGAAAATCAGACTTATGATGCGCAGAGAAAAACCCATTGATTCTTTGGAAAAAAGGCTTAAGGATAGCCTCTTCGTTATGTTTAATTAGATCCCTCCATTCATCTCTTTCGATTAATTCATTTGCAGCTTTGTTTTGATCCCTTAGCTCAAAGAATATTGAGTCAAGCAAAATAGCCAGACTCATTGGAGTGTAGGTAATTCTTGGATTTGATAGCCATGGTTGCAATTTTTCAAGATTGATTCCCATTTCACTCATGTTGGGTGTTATTTTTCCTCCGTATTGCAAATGATAAACAGGTTTTGCAGTTTGATCCGCTTGCGGAACTGCATAATCAAAATGAAATTTTCTAATTATCTCTGGAGTTTCATCGTCATCATCTAAACAAATAGCAAGCATGTATGTTGTTAAACTAAAATCAGGAGATACTGTACATTCAAGGAAAAACTTTCTTATCCCATTTTCAATTGAAAGATCAAAATTACACCTAAACTCGAATGTTGTTTGATCTAATCTTTTTTGACTTCTTTTGCCTTCATATATATTGTAGTATCTGAAAGCTTCAGTAAACAAATTACCAAAGTTTTCAGCTAAATGAGGCAATCCTTGCAACACGCCTAAGGTAGCAACCTCGTTTCCAATGAATTTTGCAAAAGGTAAATGTGTTTGGTTAATACTCATATCAATTTGCTCCTTTCATGATCCTTAATTCATCAAAAAAAAGCATATTCTCATATCCAGGATGTGGTTCGGTATACTTCAGCTTCATTGGGTACCATACTGCAGAAACTGTTTGGTCCTCTGCAGCAACCGTCTCTGGGAAATCTTCACCCATTGCGTAATCTCTTGAATACAAATCTTCCCTATCTACTAAGTTTCTACCTATTTTCCATGGCATACCAATATCATCGAATTTCTCCGAAAGAATTTGAATAAGTAAACTTTTCCACCATCTAGGTTTGGATTCATCTTTGAATACTCCACTATATAAAGCTCGTTGAAAGTCCTTAGAAACAGACCGAAAGCCCTCTTCACTTAAGCCTAGAAGAGTAGCAGCCCATAATTCATCATATAAGAAACCAGGTCTTGAAAATAACACGGAACTACACCATTTATAAATTTCAATTAATAGGCTCCTATCATCAAAATTTTGTTTCAATTTTATTTCATTAGGTAGTACTTTTATTAACCTGCTTTTTTCCTGATCCGGACATCCCAATTTATCCAATACATCCTCGAGATTAGTAGGCCTGTTTTCATTTAAAAGTCTAAAACCTTCCGCAATACTCTTTATAGTTTTGTAGTGTTCAGAAATGTGGTCAGCAGGAAACATATTCTCATAAGCATCTCTCTGTCGTGTGTCCACATGTTCTGATTTGTTATCATGGTTTTGGATTGCTGCTGTTACCGAAATTACTGGACACTCTGACCAAACTTCCTTAATTCTTGTTGCAGCTGTTGAACCTTTTCTTATCGGACCTGAGGCCAATTGGCTCAAAACGTGATCCATAATTACCAGATCTGGTTTTTCTGATTTTTCCAAGACTCTTGAGAGTTCTTGGTCAATTTCTTTATCATGAACGTTTACAAAAGTTATATTTACTCTTAAAGAACGCTCCATATTTTTTGCAGCCTCTTCTCTGGAGTTGTCATCATCAATCCAAATAAATTCCATCTTATTGCATAATTAATTCTAATTCTGTTGACCAATCGTTTGAAGGATTACGAAATGAAATATCACCTTCATGAGCTTTTACAATTTCACGTACAATGCCAAGTCCCAATCCAGATCCTGTGCCGACTATCATACTATCTTCTGGATTTAATTGTTCTTCTAGATTTACATATAGTCTACCTTCAGGATCAGAGATAAATGGAGCAAATACTTCCTTAAATCTGTCTTCGCTCAATCCAATTCCTGAATCTCTAATGATGATTCTTGTGGACCCTTCAATAGTGCTAGCAGTTATTTGTATGCTTTTTTGTCTCCCTCCGGCAATTACAGCCTTTATCGAATTGGAGATTACATTCAGCAAAACGGAATAGACTTCAGCTTCTAAATAGCGATTTAACACAACATTGTTTGGAACTTCAGAATAATCTATTTCAATGTTGTACTTATTTGATATTAATTCGAAAACTTTTACAACTTTCTCTATTTTCGACTTTAACGCAACTCTTACCGGCTTTGCTCTTGATTTATCAGATCCAACGAGGGATGTGAGTTGTAGAAGTTCAGTTAACCTTGAGTTTAATTCCTTAAAATTACCGGCGACACTAGTAATTTCATTCTTTGCTCCGTCTTCCAGTGATTCTGAAATACTAAGCAGTGAATTTTTACTTTCTTCAAGCATTCCAAGCAATGCTTTTACTTCGTGCGAAAAGATCAAGAGTAATGTTGATGTTGAAGCAATGAGTCGCAAATGGGATAATTCGGATTTTTGTGATTCACTTTGTTTTCTAATTGCTTCGGTAGCCGTTATTAGCTTGATTTCAACGTTTTCCCGTAAGTCTGGATCCAAATTCCTAGTGATAGATCGAACCTCAGACTCTAAGTAATCAACAGCTTTATTGACTAAGAATGCAGGTTCAACCTTCTCGTCAATCACTTTCTCAAACTTCTCTCTAGCCACAAGGGCTTCTCTTTGATCTTCCTGGCGTATATAATATTCTCTGAAGATTGTTGACCAATCTATAGCTAGTCTTACAAATTGTCGCAATTCTCTAGTAGCTTCAGATTCAATGAAACCTTCTCTACTAGCTTTCATGTCAAAACCTATTGCTTTTGGACCAATGCTTACACCACCGATATAATTTTTCATTCCTGGCATACTCAGTAAGGCACGACTTGAATTAACTCCATGCAGGGATTCTGCAAATACCATTAATTCATCTTTTGGTGTCAATAATTTCCTGCCTCGATCTCGATCAATATCTAGCCAATCATCATCACCGTATGGTGAAACTCTAAATCCCCGATATTTTACCTGTACTCCTCCCCATTCTGGTAATATTGTCTGTAGAGCACCTTGGGATAATATACTTTTGTCTCTTAGCTGACTTGACTTATTGATCATAATCCCAACTTCCAAAGTAACATCATTCAAATTGGGGAAAATCCTCTTTGAGACCATTGTTCTTCTTCCTAAACCAAGAGCATTTAACTCACAAACCGCTTGCTTTCTATCATTAATGAAAGCTTTCAGTGTTCCCCATCCGGCATTAATCATATCCTCTCTGATGTCTCTTATCCCCCCCTCAAAATCAGGTGCTTCAACCATTATCAAAAAACCAGGGTCTGATTCGAAACCGTCTCTTGTAGTTCCTCTATTAGCTGCTAAAACAGATAACTGACGCTTTAACCAACTAAAACCCCTGTGACTCCACTCATTGGTTGCACCATCAATTATTAGAGTTGTTCCCGTATAATCTTCATCAATTGTTTTTCGTTCACCAGGGCAAGAAATTGTCGTGACATCTGTTCCAGCTTCAAACTTGGTCCACGGAAATTCAACTTTGGTATACTCTATTTTCTTTTCTTTCCCAATTTTAATTCCTTCCTTGGTTCCTTTAGTGATCAATGTGAGTTTTGAGCCAAGTCTTCTACATGAAAACCTACCAATACCTTTAGCACCAGTTAATGGTCTCCCAAATATCTTAGAACGATCTTTGTCTTCCTTATTAGTTGTGGCAATCCTCATCCAATAGTTCTTAACCGCTTCAAAGTTCATTCCGACTCCATTGTCAGCGATTACTATTCTGCTTTCTCCATTGTCTGTTGTTTCAAAGGTTACTTCAACCTCCGTAGCGTCAGCATCATACGAATTCTTTACTAATTCAGAAAGAGCTAAATGAACAGTTTCAACTAGTTTTTCACCTAACTCTCGAAGTAGTGCACTATCTACAGTGAATTTTAATTCTTGTTGCGACATTAGTTTTTAAATATGCTCAAAATACAAAATCTAAATATAAACTCAGTGATGCTTTTTGGATTATCATTTCGTTGGTAGTCGAATACCATATTTATTTTCTAAAATTTGAGTTATTCGCTGGGATCCACTAGCATTAATTAATTGGTACTTTTCAGTTTCAGTAAATTCAGGTATACCAAACTTCTTTATATATCTCTTACCCATAGAATAATAATCGTTTTCGTAAGGTCTACTGACGTGAGACACATAAAACCAGAATACTTTAGAATTTAGTATCAACTTTAAGAGTTTAAGTTTTTCTTCTGATGCCGATATGATTGCAAAACCATTATAGAAAAGTAGGTCTTCATTATCAGTAAAAACAAAGTAAGGATTGTCTGCTATGTAAGGGAATAGTAATTTTTTACCAAGGAGCGTGAGTCCTTGTCTTCTTCCGAACGCAAACCAATTTTCATATTCTTTATTCCCATTATCTCTTTTGGCTAATTCTATTTTGTGTGCTTCCAAATAACTATAGGCATGAGGAAAGTGGTATTTGAAGTAATCTTCGTCAAATAATTTAATAGTTCTTGCTCCTTGATTAGTCTTGTTATTAGGTGTATCAGTGGTGTGATACGGGAAAATAATCCTCTCTATCTTATTATTGATTTCTAATTCAGATTTAAGGGTGTTGGGTTTAATAGCATCTTTGCAAATTTGTTTTTCAACTTTATACTCAACCCCATTCTTGGCGAAATAGTAATAATAGTTATCTTCTGAAATTGGCTTAAATATATAGATGTTATTTCTTAACGTCGCAAATCCATTTCTAATCTGATATAGTTCACCCAACGGTTTACCTACATTTTCAATGGCTCTGATAATCATTGTCTTACTTACAGATTCCAATAACCATATTTCTTCGTTCTTTAACTGGTCGAAATTGATTTGAACAAATTGAGGTTGTCTCAATGTTGCCAAGTTTTTGCTTGGGCATTTTATATAACTAATTGAATCGGCTTTTACATTTTGTATTAAGCAAACACAGGTATATGTTCTTCGTCCCTTGAATATTTGTTCACCACCAAAATCAACAATAGCCATTTTAAAGTGATTACTACTGATGTATTCCCTTAAGCCTCTTCCATTTAAACTTTTATAAAATGAATTTACGGAAATGTAGCCTAATACACCTTTTGGTAAGAGTAATTCCAGACCAATTTGAAAGAATGGAATATATAAATCAGCTTTTCCTTGATTTGCTACGTTCCATGTTTTTAAATCATCTCTTGTTTCTTGTTTTAGTTTTACCGCTCCAACATAGGGTGGATTACCAATGACAGAACTAAATCCGCCAGATTTCTTTATTTCCAAACAGTGTTTAGACCAATCAAATTTAAGTGCATCCCCGTGATAGAAATTAAAGGAATAAGAGGATTGCTCATCACCGTTGATTACAGCAGCAATTGATAATAATAATTTGGAGCGATCAATACTGTATTCTTCAATGTCTAAGCCAAAAAGATTGTCTCTATAAATACTGCTAAAAGCCTTACCTGTTTTTTGATTTATCTCCAAAGCAACTGAATAAAGAAACCCACTACACCCACATGCAATATCGGCATACGTAGCTTCATCCATAGATATTCCTTGTGACTCGAGTTTATAAATTGTTTCATTAACAATGTAATCTCTAATCTTCTTTGGAGTGTATACAGCACCATTTACTTCTTTATCAGCTGGAGAAATTACAAATTCAAATAGTTCAATCAAGTCTTCTATAGACAGTCCATTCTTCGCGGTTTTTGAGAGTTCTAATAGAAATTTGGATAGTGCTGCTTTTTCTTTGGTATCAGATTCCTCTATTAGATATTGCTTAAGTAATTCGTTTTCGTTTATTGTTATTCTGTTTGAATAGAGAAAAGCTGAGACGATTAATCTATCTATGTAAATAGGATCTGTTGAATAATCAGATAAGAAAGCGTATACCCCTCGATTCATTATTTTGTATTCTGAATAAATGAAGTCGGAATATAATAGAAGTTCAATCTATTTGATAAATAATTCATATGTATTTGGATACTAGAGGCTGTATCTACTCTAACCCCAAGCAATCCACTCTACTAATGAGGGTTTCAATAAATAAATAAATAATAATACCTGATGCGAGCACTTTCACCCAGAAACCTATCCAACCCACCAACCCCAACTATCCCATATAAATCCAGTTCTTATTATCTTGCAAAACTTATCAATACAAGTATTTAATATGAGGCGTAAAATCCCGGAATCTACTCTACCAAAACTCAATCGATCGCAAATGATTACTGCCGAAGGTTTAGAAAAATTGCGGGAGGAGCATGATCACTTGTGGAAAGTTGAACGTCCAGACACTACTGCTAAGGTGGCATGGGCAGCAAGTTTGGGAGATCGCTCGGAAAATGCGGATTACCATTACAATAAAAAACGCCTCCGGGAAATTGATAGCCGTCTTCGCTATTTACGTAAGTGTATAGACAACTTTAAAGTAATCAACTACCACCCAAACCAGGAAGGTAAAGTGAATTTTGGTGCTTGGATAGAAATTAAAAATGCAAAGAAAGGGCTTCAAAGACGTCTGCGTATTGTCGGTTACGAAGAATTAAAGAGTAACAAAGACTATATCTCCATGGACTCCCCTATTGCTAAAGCGCTACTAGGTAAAGCTGTTGGAGATGTAGCAATCGTGAACACCAAACTGGGTGATTTTGAATGGGAAATTCTTAACATAGAATACCAGAAGTAGTCTCATCAAAATTAATCTCAGGCTCAGATAATCTACAAAAGTTCGCGCTCAACCCTCAATTTCAAACGCCACCGTCCGCACCCGCTTACTTTCAGATCCATCAGGTTCTGTTTGGTTCAGTACCATTTTTTGTGCTTTGGGGTTTGCAAATACCTGCCCCAGGTTTTGGATAGGAATCATGGAGGCTTTTACATCTGGGTTTTTGATTGTTATTTCATCTAACCTTCTTTCTGAAACCTGATGCTGTAGTCTGTTGACTAATTCAGTCCTGTTTTCAAGGCGTTGGGCATTGGTTTTGAACTTAGGGTTATCTGCTAGTTCTTCAAGCCCCAATGCATAGCATAGCGATTCAAATTGTTTTTGAGTGCCTGTAGTGAGCATCACTTGTAAGCCATCTTTGGTGGTCAAAATATCACCGTATGGCGCGATATTAGGATGTTTACTGCCTATTCTTTGAGGAACAAACCCAAGGTTAAGCCAATTTGAAGCCTGATTGGCCAGGGATGCAATGCTGGCGTTGTAAAGTGAAACATGCACTTCACTCCCCTGCTTCCCCCCTGATTGCATTCGCTTCATTAACGCAATCAACAGGCCTTCTTTGAGTTGGTGTGCCGCAAGGATATCTATCAACGCAACAGGTAGTTTGGCCGGTGGGCTGTTTTCATCCCCATTCATATAAACCCACCCGGTCTCAGCCTGCATCGACACATCAAATCCAGGACGGGGATCAAGTTTACCATAAGCTGAAATGGAGCCATAGATAATAGCAGGATTGATTTCTTTAAGTGTATCATAATCCATCCCGAGCTTTTCTGCAGAACCATGCTTGAAATTAGTCAGGACAATGTCAAATGTTTTTACCCAATCATAGACTTTCCCCCTCACCTGCTCATCACTCAGGTTTACCTGATGGACTTCTTTATTCCAATTGACAGAATGATAATAAGCAGAAGTATTTGAATCGGGACTTTCTTCATTCATTTTCCAACTACGGGTCACATCGCCTCCGGTTTTGCTGTTTTCCAGTTTGATGACTTTTGCACCCAGTTCGGCGAAAAACATGCCCACCGCCGGCCCGGCCAGCACACTAGAGAGCTCCAGAACTTTAAGGTCCTTGAAAATTGAGTTGGTGTTGAATGTATCCATATGCATTCAAAATTAATAGACTTCAGGTTGTCATGGTAGGATCCTTGTGAATTGTGACTCCAAACATCATTAAATATAAAAAAGGTCCCCAGCCAGTTCATTAAACTCCCCGGCCGGGTCCCTACTGAAGTATTCCAAGCTGGATTAATTTGTATCGGTCAGAAAAGTTTGACTCTTAATTTTCGAGTTGATAAAGTCTGTACCTGATGTAATCAAGGATTTCCATACTGCTTCATCATGAGGAACATTGTATAGCCTCAATTTCTTTCCATTGCTGTGAACCGTTTTAACTGCCTCTTCAAGGTTTTCAATGTCCAGGTTATCATAGTTAAGTCCCACAACTGGCATTTTTGTATAATCAATAGATTGATCAAGGTGAGCATAATCGCCCTCAAGAGAGATTAGCGATGAGTTCCTACTTAATATTTCCTTAGTCAGTACCGGAGAAGTATTAATCAGTACCACTTTCAGAGGATTTCTTTGGTTGCTCTTATCAAAGCCTGAGATCATCTGCTCATAATTGCTTAATGTCTTCTCAAGTTCAGCCAAGGCTCGTCTTTCATCTCCTATAATTCTAATGAAGAGATAGAATAGATCTGAATTATTGTCTTGGTAAATTCTACCGTTATTCTGTTCAGTTCTATCCAATAATGGTTTTAAAAATACATCTTCAAAACTTTGACCGTTCAGAGACCACAGTTTCCCATCCATCAGCTGGACTTCCGCCTTGATGGAAACATATCCTTTCTTCAAAGCTGTATATACAATTGTTTCTATTGGATCAGTTGCTTTGATATGAGGATTCAGATCAGTTGATACTTGGGCTGATGTTGAAAACACCAAAAGTAACATGCATAAAAATCCAACGACCTTCAATTTCTCTAGCTGGGTGTGTATTAAGTGACGTTTCATAGTTTTGTTATTCAGTTATTTGTAACCCAAAAGTGACAAACTCCTGAACGGCAATGAAAATCAATGAGTGAATGGATAGGTTTCATGAATGGATCGACCGGATTTATGCGTAAATGGAAAAACACAATTATTGCTTGAGAATGGTGCGTAATCGAAAGATAAAGCTGTTTCTGTGATTGAAATGACCCATTTTGTGACCGTAACAACTGATTGAAAAGAAAAATGTCGATTACTCAAGTAAGAAGCATCTACTTTTCTATATTTGGGCAAATTCCAAACCCATTTTTTTATGAGCAGCCCTAATTACTTCGATCTAAACCTTACCGCCACGACCAAAAAGTTATATGATTATCTAAAGAACACTTGTATCTCTCATGGAAGTTATCTGAACCCAGTAAAAGTCGGTTCCTTTATCCATGGCTGGACGGACAATACTTATGATTATAATGGCAAACCAGTACCTGCAATCGACGAGTCTATGCCACAAATAGACGATAAATATGACGCTATTCGATGGAATGTCAAGAAAACAGATTGGATCAACTATGACTCACGGATCGGTGTACCACAATTGTTATACATTGAGATACTGAACCTTAATCCTTTTGGTGATAATGGGGACACCTATGATCATCCAATGACTAAATCAGACTGGAAGAAGTATTTCAAACAAGATGGAGAAAATGGTTATCAAGTATCTCCTAATGGAAGACTATATTTAACACCAGATGAGGATGATACTACCTCCATATCTGCATTGATCTCAGGTTCCAGCAGTAATAATGGTATTTACGCTGGGTTTAACGTGGCTTTTTTGTTACCAGTTGACAATGTGAATTACTGTTGTATTATTGATCCGGTAGTGAACATAAGACAAAAAGATAACTAGTGAGAACCCTCACTCTTTCTTTTGTAATAACCTCATTTGTTTTTAATGCTCATTTGAGTTTTGCTCAGGAGGATTCCGTTTTAGATTCAATCAAGTATTCTAATGTATTAGAGCAAGTCAGAAATTTTGAGGGAGAACCTTCGAAAAGCCTAGAGTTGGCGGAAGAATTGGTGCTCTTAGCTAAAAGTCTTGGTGACAGAAGAAAGGAAGCGATGGCATTTGTAGAGCTTTATCTAATTCATCGAAGACTCGGAAATTTACAAAGAGCTAATAAGTTCTATTTGGATGCTCTTAGAATATTCGAAGAAATAGATCGAATTGACGATTTAGCTGCAAGTTATGCGCAAGTTGCATCCCTTTTGATGCTTGAAGGTCAATATGAAAAATCTATTGAAGAGTATTTTAAGAGTCTTGAAACTTACAAACAACTTGAGGATACCCTTTATGTAAACCTTGTGAGACTCAATATTGGTGAAGCCTTTCGACTTTATGGGAAATACGATTCGGCTTCTTTTTATCTTAAACAAGCGCTTTACGAGAATTTCCAGCAAAATGAAATTATAGAAGGTTACGGTACAGGGAATCTGGGAATGGTCTACTTTTCCCTGAATCGATTGGATTCTGCGAAATTGTTGCTAGAAACTTCAATAGACATTTTGGAACCGCTTGGAGATGTCTATTCTGTGGCGGTCTATGAATTCGAATTGGGGAAGGTTTTGATTTCACAGAGAAATGAAATAGAAGGGCAAGATAAAATGCTTCATGCTTATCAAGTAGCACTTGATGAAGGCCTGAAGGAGCAGATCAGGGATTTTAGTGAGCACCTCTCTGAATACTACTCCAACAAACAAGATTATAAAAAGGCGCTCCTTTACCAAAGACAATACGAGCAGTACAAGGATAGCCTCATCAACATTGATAATGTTCGTAAGGTAGAACAACTTCGGGGGCAGCATGAGGTTGAGAAGCGTGATACAGAGATCAATTATCTCAATGAGTTGAACAAGAGTCAACAAAATACTTTGTTGGCAATAGGAACAGGATCGGTAGTATTGTTGATTTTGTTGGGACTACTATATCGAAACAACCAGCAGAAAAAAACAGCCAATATTGCCCTAGCCAAACGCGAAAAAGAAAAAGGACTCTTGCTTCAGGAATTGAATCACCGTACAAAGAACAACCTGAACATGATATCCAACCTGCTCAATTTGCAGTCCAATGAGTTAGGTGATCAACCAGCAGCAGAGGCTGTACGTCAGGGCCGTTACAGAGTAGATAGCCTTGCATTGATTCATAAGAAGTTATATCAGGAAGACTATTCCAGTATTCATATGGAACAGTACCTGAATGAATTACTGGAGCACCTCAATGACAGTTTTGATCCGGATGTGAAAATTGATGTATCCATCTCAGTTGGCCAAATGAAAGTAGACCAGGCTATACCTGTCGCGCTGATCGTAAATGAGTTGGTAACGAACGCGCTAAAATATGGCAAGGCACTAGATGGAGATTCCTTGGTAAAGGTTTCTTTTCAGGAAGAGGGAAATGGTTACCAACTGCATATAACCGATAATGGACCAGGCATGGAAGAACCCCAACCTGACGAGCTTTCCTCATTTGGTCTAAAATTGATTTACGCTTTGACCGATCAGTTGTATGGAACTGTTATTTTTACCAACACAAATGGTTCCAACTGGACCATCACGTTTGACAAATGATAGAAAAGACAAGCATACTTGTTGTTGAAGATGAAGTCATTCCGGGTATGGACATGATCAGTCGCCTTAAAAAGATGGGTTATGAGGTGTTTCCATTAGCCAAAAATCCGGATGAAGCGATGAAGCGATTGGAAGATCATCAACCCGATATTTTGATGATGGACATCCATCTTGGTGACAAGCATATCGATGGTATCGAACTGGCTAGTCAGATCAAGAAGAAATATCACCTTCCTTTCATTTTTCTTACCTCCCACTCTGAAGGTGATTACATTGATCGGGCAAAAGCTGTAGGGCCTTCCTCCTACCTGTTAAAACCATTCAGGGATAAGGAAATAAGTATCGCAATTGAGATGGCTTTAGCTAACTTCTCTGGCCAGGAAAAAGGAACGGTTGCTATCAACGACTCGTTGTTTTTAAAAAAGGATGATCGTTTTGAGAGAGTGAAATTCGAACATATCCTTTGGCTCAAAGCTGATAGCAACTATACTGAAATCCATACTACAGAAGAGACATTTATCTACTCAACAGTCTTGAAAAAAGTTGAGACAGTGCTGCCCCAGGAATCATTCTACCGGGTGCATCGCAGTTACATTGTGAATAAAGAAAGCATCACAGGATTCACAGGAAATACACTCCTTATTAACGATCAAAAAATCCCGGTGAGCAGACAATACCGTGAAATGGTGTTTAGGTGGTTTAATATGATTTAGGCAACTGCTCTACTTGTTTAAGCTCATCAGTCGCTTTATTAAATCAAATTCTTCAGGTAACTTTATGTATATCCGAAACTACTTCGATGGTACTAAAGCAATTTAAATCTCTCTCACTGTTAATCATTATCTCCATTTGCTCATGTTCTGATGATGAGATGGTTGATGATAATACCAAAATTATGGATGATCGGAAATCATACACTGCATCGGAGCGTTCTGTTTTAGAACTTGACATTGCTGAATTTCTTGATGGAGATTGGGTTCGTATCGTTGATAGGGACAATGGTTCAGGTATCTTGACTAATAGAAAGACTCTGATAACATTTGAAAATGAAAAGGTTACTTACTGGGATTCACTACATGTGACCAATGATGGTAATGTATCCAAACACCATGTGGTTTCAGGAGCGGTTACAATTAATGAGCTTGGTTTTGCATTGGATACAACCATATCCTGTTATTATGAGCCCGTCCCTGTTCCAATCTACATTGGTGATATTCTATTCAATGAGCAAGAGTATTTTGATCCCGTTGAAAATGGTGAATCGTTTGTCGGTGATTTGCCTCCAGGGTTTTCACCCGCAGATGCTTTAACCAATAGAGACGGTCCAAGTTTTTATATTGGAACCAATGAAGTTCAGGATTCAGTATTTCTCTGGAGTTGCTTTGCAGGCAGTTTTTTTACCCGTTTGTAAAGCCAGTGAATTCGAACAAATCCTTTATCTCAATGCTGATTACATAGGGACACTCATCTTTTGATGAGTGCCATTTTCCCATTTCCGTCTCATAAATACTTTATAGCCGATCAGAGAGTTTTTAACCCTCCTTTATAATCCTTTGTGTAGTCACTTGGTTTTGATACCGAGCTACCAGCAGATATATCCCGCCCGACAGGTGGTCCAGATCAAACACTATTTGCTCTCCGGATTTTGTTGGAGTTAAGCGTTTTCCTTCCAAACTTGAGACATACGCTTGTATTTCTCCGGGACCTTTTACCTGCAGGTATTTAGTTAAAGGGTTCGGATAAACCTGTAGGTTGATCCAACGCTCCGCGTTAAGAAGTCCGTCATTCTCTCTAGTGGAAACAATTACTTTCCAGTTCTGCTTAGTAACTCCGTCTTCTGCTGTAATAGTGTAGATTACAGGTACTTCAATTGATTCGGCAAAATCTCTTGCTTCCCCACTTGGTAGATTGCTCTCTGCACCACTGGACAGATCGAATAAAGGTGTCAGGTTTGTAAGATTTGTCCTCTCCTCTACAATTACTACTATGGCATGATTGTCAAGGTTTATAAAGACCGGACCTGACGCTTCAGCAAAAGTGAAGCTAACAAAATCTGTAGCCGTATTTAATGCCTCTGTAACCGTCACGGTCCAATCTTGTTGAGTGTTACCATCTTCAGAAACTACTGAATAAACGACAGGCTGGCTGAAGTCAACTGACGCATCAACGGAAGGTGTACTTGTAGCTCCTACGGACAGTATCATGTCGGGTTGAAGTGCGGTGATATTACTTCCTCCAGGTACTGATATAGCAATGGTATTATTTTCATCATCAATGACTGCTGCAGAAATCTCTTCATCCAATTCGAAACTTAATATGTGTGCTTCTCCTCCTTCAGGGCAGTCTAGACCTCCATCGGATATATTCCAGTTAAATTCACTGATCAACTGTGTCCTGGCATCCTCACCAGCACAGAAGGACGCACCAGTTTCCAGTATCACTTCTTCCTTTACGTTTTGACTAGCCCATCCAATCAAGGTGCGATCATAGTTGCGCGTGGACAATCCACCATTTAGTGCCTGAGACATAGTGGTTACATTTCGAATGTCCCAATCACCCAAACTTTGATCAAAAGATGTAGCAGCAAAAAACATTCGTGTCATTTCACGAAGATTTGACGTATTCCATTTACTGATATCTGCATTGAAATCCCTTGCTTGTCTAAACATCTCTGACGCATCTACTAAACCACTAACATCCCACTTCCCAATTTCACCATTGAAAGATCCGGTTTCCCGAAACATAAAGCTCATATTACTCACATTTCTGACATCCCATTCGCTGATATCTCCATTGAAGTTTGTTGCTCGTTCAAAGGTTCTGAACATACTGGTTACATTGCGCAGATTTGGAAGATCCGTTGCACTAAAACGTTCACCCTTCCAGGACCTGAAAGACCTGGACATGTCACGCCAGTGGATGTCTCCCCATTGCAACACATCTTTTAATTTATCTGCGGGATACCCGGCAAAGTGCGCATATTCTCCCACAATTTCCAGCGTATAAACACCTATAGAAGGTAAAGTGGCACTGAAAGTCCCGCCTTCCTCCGTTTGAACCTGATCACTGATGATCACTGTCCCGCTCGCATCTTTCCATGTGTAGATAAAATCACGTACTCCATTACCAAAGTCTATGGCTATTTCTTCATTATTAGTGGTGGTTTCCCAAGAAGTAATAAAAGGCCTAAACTCTGCAGCAGAGATGGTCCACTCCTGTATGGTAATTCCATCTTCAGCCGTCACGGTAAAAGTAACCGGGCTAGTTAAATCAATGGCCTCTCCACTGGCTGGCTGACAAGTTGCTCCTTCTGATAGTGTGAAGATCGGTACAACCGAAGTAAGATCCACCTCTGACTCCAAGTTGGCGATCACAGTGTGAGCTGTTTCATCAATTGCTGCAAATCGAACCAGGTCTCGAAGCTCAAAAGTCTGAATATCTGTTCCAGAACGTTCAGCTTCAGAAGAAACACTTACAGTCCAGACCTTAGCCTCCGCGTTCCCTTCTCCGGAGACCAGGTAAGTAACAGGAATAGTGAAATCCACTTCCTCTTCACTCGCTGGAGAGCTTGTAGCTCCATCTGAAAGCGTAAAAATCGGTGTTAGTTTTCTGATATCGGTACCGCGAACAACCTTAGCACTTATCGTATTTTGATTGTGATCTATCTCAGCTCTGCGAATCTCTTCATTTAGCACAAATGTTTTGAAATGATCATTGGGCAAGAGGTGTTCACTGGATTCAATTGCATATTCGTAGATATGAGGAATTTCGCGATTACGCATATTTTCTCTGCTAGCTGCAGTCAAAATCAAATAAAGTTCATCACCTGCATCAGTATTTATTTCAAGTACTGCTTCACCTTCTCCAAGTGTGACTTCTTGGTTCACCGGGAAGTCCAAGTAATCGTAGGATCCTGGTTTACCTTTTACCACCTTGCCAATAAAGTTCAGATATTCAGGATTTTGATCGCTTCCTTTTAGCTTTATGGTGTAGGTGCTTGATGCGGTAGAATCTATTTTAAAAGCATTCCATCCGTAAGCACCAGGTAAGAACTCTTGCGATACGGGCTGATATATGCCATAAGTACCAGTTTCATTCATCACATCAATGAAACGGTAATCCGGAAAGCCGTTTATCAGTCCTTTTCTTTGATTGGTTTTGAATGCCTCACTAATTTCTGGGTCTGGATAATCCCACACTGTTGTACGTGCTGCGAACTCGGCAAACTCTTGGTCAAAGTCTACTCCTTCTTGCTCAAGTAGATTGATCAAAGCCAGAAATGCATTTGCTTGTACGTCTGGAGCATTATAGGTCTTGCCAATGATACTTTCATCAGAAAGATAAGTAGTGACATAGGCAAGAAAGACAGATGTATGATAAAATCTTTGCACTTCAAAATAAAATCCATTGCCTGGAGGAATTCTCTCCAGTATGCCAAAATGAGGATTAAGGGTAAATGCCCAGGTTGCATATCCTCTTAATGGCTCTTTGTAAAAATTCCAGATGGCCCAGTCTGCCGTGCCTTCTGCAAGCCATTTCCCACCTTTGCCCAGCGGTACCTGATAGGAGTGAAAGTTTTCGTGAATCAGATAAGAGGTGTTATTTTGATTGGTAGCGAATAAGCCATTCAACCCAAAATATTCAAAAAAACCACCCCTAATATCTCGATCGCGTTTAAGCCATTCGTCCAGATCGGGTTGAACGTACATTCCTACACCAAACGTATTTCTGTCAAATGTGATCTCCTGTACCTGAAGCCGAGCGAGTTTTCTATCGTTTAATAAGTCTGACTCATTTTGCTCCCAAACACAATTGTATACTGCGCAAATGCTAAATGGTCGGTCTGCGAAGGGAGATTCTGTGATTTGTATTCCGGTTACACAACGATCACTTTGATCATTGATACTTTCTAAGCTTAATTCTTTATCTGTGACCAACACATCCCATACGTTACCGTTAAATTCTTTTAATGAGAACGACCCCATCTCATCACTTCCTACGGGTACCCCATCAAAAAACTGGCCGTTGATATATGGTGTCAATATTTGATTTTTAAGGTTAAGTACAATGTGGTTGCAAGTCACCGTGTCCAACTCCACATCATAAGTTGTCTGAGTATTGTTAGCATCTATCTGAAGCTTCCCTCCTGCCTGTGTAATCTTAACTAGGTCCGAACTAAATATTTCGATCGTCTGCTGATATGATTTGGGAATAATTTTGAAAGAAATAGCACCATTTGAGGAGGAAATGGGTGTTTCCAAGGTAACATCAATCTGCTTTCCAATCATCCCCGGGTGCCTTAAAACATTTTTTATGGTATCCGCTGTTTTTGTGACCGATATGATGTTGTCATTATTTGTTCGATCAAAATCACCCATTTTTCTTTCCATAAAGAAAACTGTGTTAGGGATTCTGACCACTTCGGCCGTTTCCTCCGAACTTGAAAAAGAAGCTGCATTTCCGGCAGTAGCTCGTACACGGTATGAGTAAGTACCACCAGGAATAAGTCCATCATCAATAAAGGAGGTAACATTAGGCCCCACCTCTACAAGGTCTTTCCATACGTCCTCGCCTTTGATGGATCTTTCTACTCTGAAACCACTCTCGTTATTTGCATTATCCTGCCATGCCAACACAATCTCGTCTGAGGCAGTCGGAGTAACTATAAGCTCAGAGGGAGCACCAATAAAGGATTGAGCTGCCTCCACATCTCGCCATGTGACACTTCCGGTTTTATCGTTTCTGTCGGCATGAGTAAGCAATCCAATCAATACATCAGTATCCATTGGGACTACCTCACGTTGGATTTCCTGCCAATCCTGGCCGTTTTTGGAAATGGAACCAATAAATTCATTCCCTATTCGCTGCATCCTTAGCCAGAAAGGCGCGCTAAAATCTAGATCATCATTTTCATGATAAAAGTACTCTCCAGTATCACGTCCACGGAAAACCGGTGTTCTCCCCTTGCTATATTCAGCCATTACATAGTTCGCCCCTGGCTCCAGAGTCTCCCTTATCACTACACCATGGTGAGCTCCATGGGCTGAAGTCATTTGCGTAACCTGACCAATAATTTCTCCATCTCCGTTTAAGGTTTGATACATGTAATGACCATTGTTTAAATTTTCATTCATAAACCCATTTCCGACGAGTTGAAAAAAACCATTCTCAAAAGTCGCAGTTCCGGGCACTCGTGGAGAGCCTATATCTGAATTCGTCCAATAGTAAGGAAGCTCAAATGGATCTGAATTTGTTGTAGCGCTGGTGATTTCAGTGAATTCGGATTCTCCATCCTCATTGATTGCAAGAATTCGATAAAAATAGGTTGTATCAGCTAAGAGTCCATTATCAGCCATAAAAGTGACGTTCGGAGGCAAAATAGCAAACGGTTCAAATCCTGATTCCTGGCTCAGGGATCGTTCCACTCGAAACCCTGTTTCATTATCGGAGTTATCCACCCATTCCAGGTTAATTATGCTGTTGCAAATAGCTGTTGCAGTCAATTCAGATGGAGGATTTGGGGAGGCACCAAAATCTACTTCGGTTGAATAAGATTTCTGAACTATTGAAACAATCAGAAGACATATTATTATCCAATTAGCTTTTGAAGGGTTATATATACCGTTTTTCATATGACTCACTTTCATTTACAATCTTTTGTTTTATACTTTAAAGATTGGCATCAAAGGTATTAGCGGCCTTAGGGAGAGAAACGGTACATTTCCGACAAAAAATAGTCCATTTCCGACATGAAAGTGATTTGAGAAGAAAAGTCGCTTCCAAGACAAGAAAGGAGGCACTTGTCTTCATGTTGAATATATCTTAACGCAACAACTGCAAATTAATCTTCGAAAAATCTTCCTTCAAATCCACCAAAGTATAAGAAGGATCATAAATATCAATTTGATTTATAGCTTTAAGTAAATAGTAAGACGCTCTTGGTTTCAGTTTATAGTGGCCAGTGGTTCCAACAGGAACTTTAGAACATATACCAAACCACTCCTCATTCATATTGTTTATTCCATCTTTACTGTCAAGATAGTAACCTCCGTTATGCCAGGTCGATTTAGTATCTTGTATATTGAGATTGGAGGTCTGGTTATATTTCCACCATGAATCTGTGAATTCATATGTTAGTCCGCCAATTGCATTTTCAGCCCCTCCTATTCCTGATACATTTTCGAAAATTTCTTTCCAGTTTCCTTTCAAAAAGTATGCTTGTAGGTTTTGATCTTCTTTTTCAGAAATAGAATTATAGGCGTCCGCTCCTATTTCAGTAAACAAAATGGGCATATCCAAAATCTGCCTCACCTTTTGGAAGGAATCACCAAGTGAAATACCTCTGTATATATTAGTTCCAAAAATATCTACCGATGTGCATTCTTCCTTTATTATGTCGATGAACATCAGATCACCATTACTTATTGCAACTGGCCGTGAGTTACCTTTTGACTTAATTAAAACTGCAGCCTGATTAAACAACCTATACATCGCCCTAGCCCTGATCAAAGCCTCCTGATCAATTCGTGTATTTTCCTTTTCGTCACCATGGGCTTCTTCAGAATAACCAGATAAAAAAAGCTTATACATTGCCCTGGTATCCAGAATTGATTTTTTGCTTTCTGCTGTCTCTTTGTCTGTTTTATTTTCTTGCCAAAATAGTCCGTAATTGCTCTCATTGCCAAGTAAATACAATAACAATCCCGGTGTACCATTATAATCCCCAGCAAGTAGAGAAACCTGATCAAGCAGTTCCTTTTGTACATCCGGATCGCCATAATCTGTATTGGGTCTCCACTCCCCTTTCACCTCTATTCCGTACCTGCCAAAGTGATGATTAATGATGGTATAAATTCCAAAGTTGTTGAAAATGTAAGCGATCCATTTTTTAGGTATATCAGAATGTGTTTTTATGGTATTGACACCCATATCCTTCATCAAACTCATCTCAGTTTGAAGCACAGCTGTGATACTATCATCCGGTTGCTTCCAAAGACTATACGTGTAATTGGTGCCAATGGGATTATAGCTCCAATTCATTCCCTTGATCAAAAAGTCTCTCCCATCTACTGCAAGCCTAAAACCACCATTTGACTTTAATACCTTCACAGTATTGGTCTGGGAGAACATTGGTAATGTACAGCAACAAAATATCAGTGAAATAAAGTAGCTTCTGACCATTAATACATATTGGGTTACAAGCTAAAATTAAGTCAAATGTATCATATGGAGCAGTCTGAGAAAATAAAGATGTATTCGAAAAGGTACTAATTTTGGTAGCATGAGATATTTTTGTTTAGTTACTCATAGATGTTAAAGCTGTTTAAATGAACTGGACGGAAGCATTCAAGGGCATACAGTTGTGTCTCGGTTTTCAATTGCTGATTCTGGCTATATTTCTTTTGTCAAGTAGGCAAAAGAGAAATGCTTTGCTTGGTGCATATACTGTTCTAATAAGCCTATCATCTTTAAGCAGTGCATTTTACGACTATCTGGAAAAGGAACCACTTTTCAATTTCCTGATTGGGGCTCATTTAGTAATCTTTCATGCTCCACTTTTGTTTCTGTATATTAAGTCACTGGAGGACAAGTCAATACAGATGAGAAAGCATTTTGTGTTTCCTGTAATTTATACATTAGCTTATCTGGTTGTCAAGCTATTCTATGCTAATTTCTTTAGCGATTACAACTTTGGAATTCTTATTTCACATTTACTGCTATGCGCGGTATTCACAGTAGTTTATTTCAAATGGGGGTCAAGATATTTTGATTTAAAACTGAATGATAACCTGAAGCAAAAAGCCTTATTAAAATTTCGTTTGTTTTATGTAGTGACAAACCTTCATGCCATTTTGCTTTATTCTGTAATGTCAATCACCTATATCTCCTATCTGTATTTCTATGATGAATTACGCTATTTCAATGAGTCCGTAGCTCCAAACTTGTTTTCGGCAATTGTATATATACACCCACTTACCAGCATCATCTTCATTATCTACCTCTTATCTGAGACACACTCATTGCAGTCGCTCATCTTAGATAAACGGATTACAAAAAGCTACAGTAGGATCAATCCAAAAGTCATAATAGACAATGTCCACCAAATAATAGACAAGGAAAAGAAGTTTACGGATCCAGAATTTAACATTCAGAAACTGTCCAGTGAAATTGGGTTGGGATCAAAAGAGCTCGCTGAGTTTTTTAATGAAGAATTGAACACTTCCTTCAGTGACTTTCTTCACAGAAAAAGAATTGATGAGTTTAAAAGGCTGTTGCAGCTGGACCTGGAACAATCCTATAGTCTGGAGGGAATTGCTCTGCTGGCAGGGTTTAAATCAAAAGCTACCTTCTATCGAATCTTCAAGAAAATGGAGGGAATCACTCCTTCCAAATACAATGAAAAGCTCAAATCATCTATAGAATTAATTGTGGAGAAATGACCTATATCATGTCTCATTCTTGGTTTGAGACTTACCGGGACCGTTTTTTTCTTCATTATTTATAGGTATCCCTAATATTTACATTACATTGAATTTAGGCTTTAGCATTTAATCAATTTCGGGTATTTGATCATGCGAGTCTACAATTGGGGAAAATAAAATGGGTATTAAAATTAGACCTCATCATCAACGGGGTATTAATAATCTTGTTAAAGAATACGAGCATGATAATCGTTTCCTGGCGCTCATAATTGGTGGCTCAATAGCGAAAGGTTGTGCTCGCATGGATTCTGATGTTGACTTCATGATTGTGGCAACTGATGAGGAATATGCGCAAAGACTACCATCGAGAGATCTCTTTATCAACCGAACGGATTTAGTTGACTATGAAGGTGGCTTTGTAGACGGAAAAATCATCAATCTGGAATATTTAAATAAAGTAGCTGAATTCGGAAATGAACCCTCCAGAGCAGCCTTTGATGGAGCCATTATTGCATTTTCGAAAGTCCAAAATTTTGATGAGATAATAGCTTCCATTATCAGATATCCCGAAGAACAAAGAGGTGATAAAATCAGGAAGTTCTATTCCATGGCTTTTATTCAACATTGGTTGATGCAGGAAGCAGAAAGGCACAATAACATTTACACAAAAAACAGGGCTGCCTCTCAACTTTCATTGTTTGCCGGAAGATTGATACTGGCTTACAATAGAGTACTTTTTCCTTATCATAAATGGTTTTATGAATATTTAGAAAGATGCCCTCAAATACCAGGTAACCTGATAGTTATGATGAATGAGTTATTGGTAAATCCAAGTCTGAAAAATGCGGATAGGCTATTTAAAAGTATTAAGGATTTTGAAGAATGGGGAGTAACCGATTTAGAGGCATTTAAATGGTTCATGGAAGATGTGGAATGGAGTTGGATGGAAGGAAAAGTTACCCTTGAAGATTGGTGAAATATTAAGAGAATAAAATTGAAAAGCACATAAACTGAGTAACAAAAGGATGAAATACACTATTGGGAATTTTTTAATGATGGTCACATTAGCAACTGCATTTTTAAGCTGTTCTACAAATGATCAAAAAGCAACTTATCAGAACATCACAAAGGCTTCAATAAAAGAAACAGCGGATGGATATCGCATCTTTTTAGACAATGAGCCCTTCTTTATAAAAGGAGCTGGTGTAGAACGAGGAAGTATTGATGCACTTGCCAAACATGGAGCCAATGCAGTTCGAACCTGGGGAACTGAAGATGCGCAGGAAGTTCTGGATAATGCTCAAAAGCATGGTCTAAAGGTAATGATGGGTTTAAGAATAGGGATAGAACGTCATGGTTTCGATTATAATGATGAGGAAAAAGTAAAAGAACAGTTGGCTCAGGTCAAAAGCAAAGTAATGAAGTATAAGGATCATCCCGCATTGATAATGTGGGGTATTGGAAATGAACTCAATCATGAATACACAAACCCAAAAGTATGGATTGCTGTTAACGATATCTCAAAAATGATTCACGAGGTAGATCCACATCACCTGACCACTACCCCACTGGCGGGGCTCAATAGCAAGGAAGTAGAATGGATAAAAACCAAAGCGACTGACTTAGATTTCCTGAGCGTTCAACTTTATGGGCCCATGGATTTCTTACCTCAAATCATTGAGGAATCTACTTATTCTGGTCCGTTAATCGTTACAGAATGGGGAGCTACCGGATGGTGGGAAGTAGCCAAAACAGAATGGAATGCACCAATCGAAAACAATAGCTCAGTGAAAGCTGATTTGTACTTAAGCAGATATCAAAACTCAATAATGACACAGACCAAACAGATCATGGGATCCTTTGTGTTCTTATGGGGACAGAAACAAGAAAGAACGCCTACCTGGTTTGGTATGTTTATGCCGGATGGAAGTGAAACTGAATCGATTGATGCAATGCACTTCGCATGGAATGAATCATGGCCTGAAAACCGCTCTCCCAGATTAGTAGATTTTACCTTAGATGGCAAGAAGGCTGCAGACAACATTAAGTTAAACGCAGAACTGACTTATAATTCGGAAGTAATTGTGACAGACCCTGATAATGATAAATTAGATTACAGATGGGAAGTTATGGAAGAAAGCCAATCTAAAAAGACTGGTGGCGATAAGGAATATATTCCTGATGTTATTGGCGGCATCTTTGTTGATGATTCCACTGAGAATGCATCATTCAAGTGCCCCAAAGAGCCTGGAGCTTACAGATTATTTATATACGTAAATGATGGAAATGGCCACACAGCTCACGCTAATATTCCGTTTTTGGTGGAATAATTGAAGATTATTTATTCTCTGAGATTAAAAGGAGTGCTTTTTCGATGTGTAGGTCAATACCTTCTGTTAGATCCTGAAAAGAATAATTGATCGTATAATCAGGAAGTACTCCCCTGTCTTTTGTGGATTGTTTACTTGATTCTGGGAATAGAATGTGGTAGCGTGGAATACCAATCCTAATAGCTGAGTGCGGAAGCGTCACATACTGTGTAGATCCACCTGCGAACCCTTCATATCTCGTACCAGTCTCAGAACCAATTATGACAGCATTTCCATATTCCTTAAGGTACCTGGTTAATGAACTGCCAGCTGAATAGGTCATTCCATTTACCAGCACATATATCTGACCATTAAAATGGTATTTAGACAGACCTGGTATTTTGTAAACCCTCTCCTTTCCCTCCCATGATATGGTCTTTTTTAGGAATGAAGATTGGTTGCCATCAACTGTAATATATGAAACAAATTGATCTGCAAAATCATTAATTCCTCCTGTGTTATTTCTTAAATCGACAATTAAATTATCAACACTATTCTCCTTTAACTCTTTGAAGATTTCATCATACATTTTCTTCGGTTTAACATTGAATTTCTCCACTCTTTTGCGATCAAAGGAGGTCAAAGTAAGGATCGAATAGTCTTCCCTTATTTCTAGCTCGTAAAATTGATCAGGCTTTGCTTCATCAGTTTCCTCAGGCTTGTTATGATACTTTTTATAATTTCTGTTTTGTTCCTGCAGCGTAATAGCAGTTATAGTATCAGTTTGGATAAGGTTATCTAGTGTTGAATAAGTAATGATAAACTCAGGAACCTGCTCAATATGGACGTAATACAACCAATTGAAGCTACTCGAAACCTTGTCATAAGCATAGGTTTTGATTATTCCATCGGACGGCATACAATCCACTAGCCTATGTAATATGAGATCAATTTTCAACCCATTAATTGATACAATCTTAGCGCCAGGTTTGATCTTCTGCCCATTCGAATAGTCCCTGTGAACATATAGAGTATCAGCCGTGAAAATTACTTTAAGAGGAAGATATTGGAATTCATCATCCAGGAAACCTTTATGTACCTGGTCTTTCCAATTACCCAGATTGAAGTGACCTTCATTAGAAAAAGCACAGATTTTAGCAATGTCTGTGAAATGATCAAAAATTGATATCTGCTCCTCTCTTGGTTGATTGATAACAGTATTTACAAGCGAATCATAATGAAGTTGGTAATATGATAAAGCAGGATTGTAAGTGATAATGCTTTTAGAGAGATAATTCAATTCAGCAAGAGCTTCTGACTTACTGATAGTCTGGGCTGAGAGGTCTATAGAAATAAGAGTAAGAACTAATACGAAAGATTTTCTCATTTAGCTTTTTGTGCAAATATTCATTTTTTGAAGTGTACAACAGGATTTGAAAACATAGATTAAGTCTCATTTTGGTTTTGAGACTAGATTGTTTGTACTAACATTAGCTAAACTGCATGTACGAAAAGGAATCCCCTCCGTACATGCGCAAATTCAATTTTATTACTCTCCAGAACTCTGCTCTTTAAAAAATGATTGGGCTATTTCATATACATCTGATACACCATAGTCTGCTTCTGTATTGGTGCAAATGGCAATTACCAATTGTTGATCAAGCAGTGCCAACAAATAAGGTCTGGCTCCACTAATTCGCCCCCCATGATGAACAACAGTCTGACCTGTTGACTCCACCTTCCCAATCTTAAACCCGATACCATACCCTGTTAGAGTGCCATCAGGAAGCTGTTGAGGTGTGATTAGGTCCATTAACGTGGCATAAGAAATAAACCTGCCCGCATAGTTCACCATATTAACTAAATCAGTTGGAGTTGACAGGAAACCGCCTCCTGCCCACTTTACACTAAGGTTTACTTCCTTAGCTTCACGCTTACCGCCTTTTCCGTAGAAGGTGGCTGTACCTGTTTCGTCCATACCTGCATCTTCTAATATGGTGTGGTTCATTCCAAGTTGGGACAGAACATCCTGAGACATGTAATCATTAAAAGATTTTCCTGAAACCTCTTCCATCAAACGACCAATTAGTGAATACCCGTAAGTAGTATATTGGTATTTGGTACCAGGCTCAAATAGCAGTTTGTCTTTTTTAAATACTTCAAGACTATGTTCGATACTGGAATATTGCTTGTTTGAGAAAAATTCAAAACCCTTGTAATGTCTGATCCCTGAAGTATGTCCGGCTAGTTGCTGAATGGTAAATGAGTATTCCGGAGCTTCGGGATATGATAAGTATTTAGACACAGGATCAGACCATTCTATTTGACCATTATCAAATAGTTTTGCTAACCCAATTGCTGTAATGGATTTTGAGATACTGCCCATTCGAAATTGAGTCTCAGTTGTTACTGGGGTTTCGTTTTTAATATCGGCATATCCAATTCCTTCTTTCCAGATGATGCGGCCACCTTTAGCAACTGCAATAGACATTCCAGGAATATTTTGCTCATTCTTTAATTTCATAATCAGTTCACGGGCCTTATCAATCTGCTCCAGAAATGTGGAATCTGAGTAATTCTGACCAATTGCACTTTGAATCGAGAACAGACTAATAGCTGCGATTAAATAGATATTCTTCATGTGTATAATATTTACTTTGAGTTTATTCTTCAAAGGACGAGAAGAACGCCTTCAAAAAACAGCTTTTTTGACCCTGCTAGGGACTATTGCAGGGAGTGGGACTCCATTTACAAGGAATCAATATATTCTGAGGGTCGCATTCCGGTGATTTCTTTGAAGACTCTTTGAAAAGTTGTTTTGGAATTAAAGCCACACTCATATGCAAGGCCTGCCAATGTCAAATGATTAGTCTCAGAAACTCTGGATTTAAACTCATTGACCCGATAATCATTGATGAAAGAATAGAAATTTTTACCTAATCCTTTATTGAGTGCTTCAGAAATTTGTTTGGCTGTTAGGTTTAACCTATCCTCCAACATTCGTACATTCAGATCATTCAATTTATAGAGCTTATCAGACTCCATACAATTAACTAATAGTTCGAGATGCTGATGGTATTCTTTACTTGTCTCATTTGAAGGACTTAAACTGATTTCTTTTAAGACTATTTGTGGTTGTTTGATTCCACCTATTCCAAGCCAGAAAATGATGATTAAATGAACAACCGGTGCTGCAACCTGATTATTGACATTTATATCTGTTGCAAGGACTAATATCCAAATGATAATGGATAATGGAATAATGATTAAGAAAATTAGAAAGAATTGATTCAGCCAATTGAGGGTTTGTTGCTCTATGTTGGAGAGTTTTTGTTTTAATTGGGTTTGATACTTCAATATCAATTTTCGGGATATCCAGAGATAATAAATGATTAAGAATATGGATACTGAACCAATTTTGTCAGCAATATCATGCCAGATGTGATCTGGGAATGACCTCCCGTAAATCCAATGATAGGCACTATGGATGTAGTCAGCAGCTAGCCATAGTAAATGCCAGTAATTCAATTTCTCATTGGAAGTGAGAGATTTGATATATAGATAAATAATTGGTCCAAGCCCAAAACCAATACCATAAGGTAACAAATGCAATAATGGAACCTGATCAAAGAATGACTGAGATAAAATCCAAACCATGGCAAGATTTAGCCCAAATGCCAAAATGATCCCTGCCAGAAATCGGTTTGCTAATTGGTTATTCCTTGAAAAAATCAAAGTGAATGCAAACACCAATGAGCAAACGCATCCACTAAAAATCACATAAGAGACTAAATTCATTCCATCGCCGGATTTTATCAATCATAAAGATATAGGTTATATCAAAAAACGATGGAATGAAACTAGTCTCACTGCCGGGAATGGTATCTCCTGGGGCTAGAATTACTCCGTTCTCAGACTCTTTGCAGGATTCATTTTTGCTGCCCTTATTGAATGGAAGCTTACGGTAAACAGAGTAATTGCTAAGGCACTTATTGTAGCCACTACAAAGAACCACCAGCTAATATTGACGTGATATTCGTAATTATCCAACCAGGATGATAAAACGTAATAAGCTATTGGTGATGCTATTACGCAAGACACAATGACCAATACAACAAACTCACTGGTCAGCATTTTCCAAAGGTTAAGCAGTGTAGCGCCAAGAACTTTACGAATTCCAATTTCTTTCTTTCGCTGTTCCGCTACAAATGACGCCAAACCAAATAGTCCCAGGCAACTTATGAAAATTGCCAGGATAGAAAAAATCCCTGCTAGACTAGCAACTCTTTCTTCGGCCTCAAACTTTTTCGAATATTCCTGATCCACAAATATTGGATTAAAAGGAACCTTAGGAGCAATGTCATTTAGCACAGTCTCCACTTGGTCCAGGGATGTCCGAACACTTTGATCTGGATTGAGTTTTAAAGTTATGTAATTGGTATTGTGGATATAATCGATGATGTAAATGGTGGGGCTTACTGGTTTGGAAGGAGATTCCATCAACATATTTTTCACCACTCCGATAATTTTGTGATCATTCCTGCCCCATTTCATGTTTTGACCCACGGGGTTTTCAATGCCCATATACTTTACAGCGGCTTCATTCAAGATATAAGCTGTGGAGTCAGTAGAAATGTCTCTTGAAAAATCACGACCTTCTGTTATTTCCCAGTTGACTGTGTTTCCATAGTCATGTGTTACATAAATGACAGAAAAGCTAGGCTTAAACCCTGGGTCCTTTCCTTGCCAGTTAAATCCACCGTTTGTGTTTTCTACTTGGGTCATTGGACTTGATGATTCTGTCATATCAACGATCCCCCCACTGCTGATCAGTTCATTTCGTAGCAAATTGTACTTACCTTCAAAATCAGAAGTACTCAACTCAATTGTAATAACACCATCCTTATTGTAACCAAGAGGCCGGTCTTTAGTGTATTGAATTTGTTCCAATACCACAATCGTTCCTATAATCAGAAGAACAGAAACCGAAAACTGAAATACCACCAAAGCTCGACGAAATACTACAGCTGTTTTACCAACTTTGAATGTGCCTTTTAAAGCTTTTATTGGTTTGAGAGATGATAGATAGAGTGCTGGGTAACTTCCAGCCAGAAAGCCGGTTATAGAAATGAATACAATAGAGATCAACCAGAAATACAAGTCATTCAATGGTAGATCCATTTCATAACCTATCATGGTGCCCACATATGGCGTAATAAATGCCACTAAACAAATTGCTAATAGAAAAGCAACAAAAACTACTAATAGCGACTCACACAAAAATTGTTGAACCAACTGTCTTTTTAATGTGCCAAATGATTTACGTATTCCAACTTCTTTTGCTCGTTTCTCAGATCTAGCTGTACTCAGGTTCATGAAATTCACACATGCTAAAGTGAGCACAAACACCCCAATAATTCCAAATAACCAAACATACTGAATGAGTCCTCCGGTTTTAACGCCATTTTCCCAATTTGATCTTAAATGCCAATCGGACATTGGATGTAGAAACATTTCTGGTTTGGAGTATTTTTGATTTTCTTCCAGACGATCATACTTCACATTTTTTATACTTTCACTCACATCAGCCATTGTAGCCAGATCAGAGATTTGAACGAAGAGTTGATAAGAGTTTTCGTCCCAGGCTTGTCTTTCTTTTGCGCTAGTTACCCAGGCATAAGATGACACATATAGGTCCCATGGAACAATAAAATGTAAATCACTAAAACTGGAGTTTGAAGGAAGATCTTTATAAATACCGGAAACTTTAACAGTCAATTCATTGTCCACTTCCATCACTTGGCCCATTGGATCTGAATTCCCAAACAGAGACTCGGCGGTTGATTCAGAAATCAAGATAGAATGAGGATCAATCAGTCCTGCTCGCGTCCCTTTGATCATATCCAGAGACAATAGATCCGGAGCTTGGACGTCCATATAGTTCCCTTTTTTTATAATTCTTAGGTTCTGATGTGATAGAATGTGGTCATAAGTCCAGCCTGTCATCACCACATACTTGAAATAGTCGCCATATTTGGTTTCTAGCTCATCCCCAATTGGAAAAGGTACCGCCTCGTTTGTGCGAATGTCCCCATTGTAAGTTTTGTGTTGTATGACTTGAGCAATTCTATCGTAATTATCATGTGAAGTGTTATAGGAGAGCTCGGCTCTTATCCATAGACCGATAAACATCGTGATCGCCATTCCTACCGTTAGCCCACTGATATTAATTGCTGAATAGACTTTATTTCTCAGCAGATTCCGATATCCGATTTTGAAGTAGTTTTTAAACATGTCTATTTTATTTGAGTTTTGACCTGAATTAAATCTTGAGTTATACAGTCGCATAAATAGAACTGCGTTGAGTACATATTTGGCATTAGCTTTGAACTTACCCTCTTCCAACCAGCGATCGTAGAGCTCCATTAAATCTCCATAGATCTCACCAACATATTCTTCCTTACAATACCAGTCTAGAATTTTATTAATCCATTTAGGAGGTTGTTGCTTGTTCATTTCTCCCATACCAGTTTAGGAATATCCGTGTAGAGTTGGTTTCTCAAGTCCCGGGCTTCATTTATTGCTTGCTTTCCGGTGGCAGTCATTTCAAAAATGCGCTTTGCCCTACCTCCCCTAATCTCATTTGCTCCTCCCATATATGATTTCAGCAAACCCTTCTTTTCCAGCCTGACAAGTGTTGAATGGATTGAACTGATGGTGACATCTCTCCCTGTTCTATTCTTTATTTCATCTTTCACAGATACACCATAAGCATCTTCATACAATACTCCTACCATAAGCAGGCACAGCTCTTCAAACTCACCAATCGTTACTCTTTTCATATCTTTCTATTTTGCCGAAGTTACTAAGGTAACGAACCTGTTTGAAATATGTTTCTATTTTGCCGATGTTATTTCATGACAACATATTTTTTGATTGGAATTTGGTGAAGTGCTTTTTTACTGAAGCCGAATATATTATTCTGAATTTTAACATGTTGGTCAACTGACCATTAGGTTAATAGTCATAATAGCCATACATTTGTCACCTCTCCAGATCTTCTTTGCAGTATTTGTAAAGTTGGAATTGATCCCAATAATTTTGGATGAGGTGCTGAATAAATGTAATGAAAAGGTTGCTCAAAGTACTCATCGTTATTACCCTTCTGGTTTGGTCTGCAAACTTCTTTGGTTATGGGGGAACCATTCATACTTTTATTGTAATGGGACTAATCATTCTATGTCTCATCATCACGTTTATCATTGTTGCAGAGGGAGATATCCTTTAGACTCTTAATATTGGAATAGAAAGTATGGAGATGGAAAGTATTTTTCCACAGATGCCATCATTTTAGGAGAAATATATCCCCAATTAGTGTATCCATCGTCAATTGCTTGTTGGGTTAGAATCTGTAGGTGGGTATGGCAAAACCAACCCCCACTATCACTTTTTTGCCCTATTCGTGTAAACTCCTGTCCAGCTACTAATTTATCTCCTGGGTTAACACTATGTGGTGTTTTGAGGTGCCCGTAAAATGAATAAAAGACTACTTCATTGACTATATGCTTTAGCATGATATAGCCGCCATAATTACCTATCTGAGTTTCTTTGCCAGTAGCGTATACTTCACTGTTCAATGGGGAATACATAGGTGTATCATATGGTACAATAATATCAAGACCTAAATGATAATATCTCTCCTCTTCAATGATATTAGGATAATCTCTCAACAGACATTTTCTTTCCTCCAGATATCTCCCAATACCCCATTCACAGGACGAATTTTTCAATTCATCAAAAATCATTTTATTGAATTGTTCGAAATCAGCTGGGTCATATTCCAATGTTTTTGGGTTTTTCGAAGAGAAATCAAATATGTGAGGCTTGCCTTTTAAAGCATCTCCGAATAATGGGGATATTTCTATGCCATTAAGGTTTAGTGGGTAGAACATGGTGTATTTACGGTTGGAATTCAATAAATACTAAAGGGTCATTTATTTTGACTAAAGTATGAATGCAGCAGCACCAATACATCTTTAGGGTCTGTTTTATCCGTTTGTCCATCTGCCTGACCATAATGGATATAGTAAAAATCCCTGATAGCTCTAAAAAGTGTCCATTGCTCTTCTGAGTCTTTTTCTACATTGTTGAATGCGGACCACAGCTCGTATGTCTTCTTTTCAGTGTAGGTTCGGGCTTTTAGTGAGCATTCATTGTATTTTGGAACGGAGAGGTTAATCAATAACTGACGCTGGAAAGCCAACACTTCCTTATGTCTCATCACATCATCTTCAAATAACATTTCAAACTTGTCGTAATCCTTAATGATGTCATGAAACATCTTGTATTTGCTTATATGATAATCCAGTAGATGGGATTCAAAGACGATTATATCTCCAAAATAGTGGTAAAAGCTGGATCGGTTCAGTCCTACAATATTGGACAGTTTTTCTACATTAAGTGCTTCTGGTCCTATTCTACCAAATAGATCATAACCCGTTAAAATCCACTTTTCCTTGTTATTGAGTTCCTCTGCCATACGTATTCTGCTATTTCGGGTTCTGTACAATCCTGTCTAGAAAGTGTTTTACGCGTCTTTTAGTTTTAAAGGTAAATCAAACTAAAAATTAATCATGACACAAAAAACATCAAACGCATTTGTTGCAGCTTCATGGATAGTACTAGGTGTAGGGATCATTGGTTATTTAATTGGTCTTTACCGGGCAGATATGTTGTTGAATGAAAAGGGATACTATTTTACAATCCTAATGTTTGGATTATTTGCGGTGGTATCATTACAAAAGAGTGTTCGGGATAAACTGGAAGATATACCTGTAACAGATATCTATTATGGGATTTGTTGGTTTGTTACCATTTTATCTGTAGTGCTATTAGTGATTGGATTATGGAATGCGGAAATGTTGCCAAGTGAAAAAGGCTTTTATGCTTTTGCATTCATTATGTCGCTATTTGGTGCTATCACAGTGCAAAAGAATACCAGGGATATCATTATGCACAATAAAGAGAATGAGAAAGAATCTAATTATAAGGAAATAAACGATTAAAATGGATCAAGCACAGAGGGGAAATCCTCTGTGCTTAGTTGATCAACTTTAAAACCCAACTTTTCAATAGGGACTCAAGGCCCTGTCTGTAAACTCATCTTCCACTGCATCCATTTCTTGAGAATAGTGATAAGTACCTTTTTACCATTTGAACCATTACTGAGCATTACAATTGCTGTGTCATCCGATAAATCAAGCATCATAGCTGCTTCCCAACCATCATTTGAGCCAGCATGACCAGTCACAAACTTACCTGGACCCACGGGGAAATGTGCGTACCCAAGTCCATACCGTCCCTTAGAGAGTTCTGTAGGAGTTTGCATTTCTTTTTTATTTGCAGCTGTTAGAATAGGACTACCATTAAGATTACTCTTAGCAAAAATGATCAGATCATCCAGATTGGTGTGCAAACCCGCAGCGGCTTGGGCAGTGAATCTTTCTAATTCTATTTGTTGCCCCTGTTCATCGTAAGCTTTTGAAGACTTTTTCAGGATTTTGGAACTAATTTCAAAACTGGTTTGATCCATACCTAATTCATCAAATAGAGCATCCTCCATATAGTCATCAAAAGATTCCCCTGTGACTTCCTCAATCACTAGTTGAAGAATGGTGTAGCCCCCACCAGAGTATTGCCATTTGGTTTGAGGCTCGTTTTCTATAAACACTTTTTCATCACTACGGAACTTGCCATTTAAAGACTCTTCCAAAGTGGGAAGTTTTTTCTTTGGCTGGTATCCTCCGTATCCATGTACTGAAAGTCCAGCTGTATGGCCTAATATATGCCTTATGGTAACTTTAGAGTTATCGAATTCAGAGTTAGGAAGTTTCCATCGTGTTAGGTATTCTTCCACCGGATAATCAAGGTTGATCTTGTGCTTATTAACAAGATCCATTATAGCCCAAGCTGTAAATAACTTCGACACAGATCCAATATTAAAACCAGTATTAGAGCTGACTGGTTCTTTTTTTGCTACATCTGCCCAACCATATCCTTTTTTAATCATTTCCCGGTTCTTATCAAGTATGGCAATTGCCAATCCTGGAACTTTATTTTCCTTTAATATTTTCGGAATCTCGGCATCTAACTTTTCTTGAAAATTCCTGATCTGTAAGGCTGAAACGGTCGGTTCTTCCTGCGAGTATGATTTAGAAAATAACAAGAGGCACAACCCCAGTATGGCATAATTCTTTTTGAATAGCATTTTTATTGAGTTTTTAATGAAACATGCCAGCAACCTAATAGAGGTCATTTGATGAATAAAATATTATTGACCAACTTGATCGTTAACAGGGTATTAAGATCCAATTTCAACTTAACTAACGTTGATCATTATTCGAGCTATGTATATCACGGAAACAGCATTGTTCATCAACAGTACTTTGCAGGAGCACAAAGAGCTTTTAAATTGTGCTTATGAAATTGAATAAGGTTTATAAACCGATCATTATCTTCTTATTGCTATCAGGTTCCCTGCTTGCCATGATAGAGTTCAAATTACGCTGGGAGTCAGCCAGGATACTTAATCAGGACTTGACTATTCTTTCTGCTTATTTCTGGCTTTCTGTTGCAGTGTTTTCAAGTACCCTGGGCTATGTAGTTATTTCCTGGATATTTGAGAGATGGAAAGAATATCGACAGCTTAAAAATGAACGTGTAGAAACAGAACTTTCAGCACTTAAAAGCAAAATAGACCCTCACTTCTTTTTCAATACTCTAAACAATCTTTACGGAATGGCTCGTGAGAAATCGGAAGATACTCCTGATGTAATTTTGGAATTGTCAGATATAATGCGATTTGTTATTTATGAAGGAGATAAAGAACGTGTTTCTATTGCTGATGAAGTAGAATATTTGCAGAAATATATAAACCTTCATAGCATAAGGTATAAGAATGGAACTCACCTTGAATTAGTAACAGAAGTCGACAATCAAGAAGATACTATCGCTCCTCTCCTGCTGGTCACTTTAATTGAAAATGGAGTTAAACATGGCCTGGAAGTAATTAGTGAAAATCCCTATTTGAAAGCTCATCTTTCTGTAACCAATGGTTATTTATTTTTTGATGTAAGGAACCGATTTTCCAATCAAGATGAATCTTCTGAAGGTGTAGGTTTGAATACCCTGAGAAGACGACTTGAGCTAATCTATCCCAAAAAGCATATATTCACTACTCAAAGAACTGGAGATGAATTTCAAGCCAGAATAGAATTAGAGCTCAAATGATCAACTTCCTTATCATAGATGACGAACCAATCGCACATCGAATAATCGAGGGTTATTGTGCTGAATTAAAACATTTGAACAAGATTGGCAATTGCTACAACGCTATGGAAGCAATGGGTAAACTGCATCAAGAATCTGTCGATCTAATATTTCTGGATATCAAGATGCCTAACATGTCTGGCTTGGAATTTCTTAAAACACTAACCCACCCACCAAAAGTTATTATTACAACAGCATACAAAGAGCATGCACTTGAAGGTTATGAACTGAATGTAGTTGATTACTTGCTAAAACCTTTCTCATTTGATCGTTTTGTGAAAGCAATTAACAAGATACAACCACCCAATGCTATTTCGCTACGCACAGACAAATGTTTGAAGCGAATCACAATTAAAGGCGATAAAGAACAACATTTTGTAGATCCAAAGTCAATACTATACATTGAAGCGTTTGGGAATTATTGTAAAGTCTTTTTAGCAGATAGCATCATCACCACGTTAGAGAAGATTTCTACATTTGATAGTTTGTTAAGAGATTTGGATTTTATTAGAGTTCATAAGTCCTTTTTAGTTTCAAAAAACAGCATACAATCTGTCAAGGGTAATCGTCTGAATGTCAATGGAGTAGAGATTCCTATAGGGCAGACTTACAGGCAAATGGTGATGAATTTACTTTAGCCCTATCGTTTCTAATAGGTCTTTCGCATTTTTTAGGGCTCCAATATGGAGCCCAGTGAAAATCAGTCAATTATTTTGTAAGTAATTAGATCGAAATTGCCGTCAAATATTTGACGATCTATCGGTTCTAGTCTATAGCCCTGATTAAGTCCTTGAAACAAAGGAACACCTCCCCCAGTAACTATTGGATTAATCTTTAACTTAACTACATCGATCAACCCATGATTCATTAACCATGCAGCAAACGAGCCACCACCACATAGATAAATATCGGTGGACGAACTCTTTTTTAAGTCAAGAATTGCTTTTTTGTCCAACTTGCAAACATTTACCTTATCGTGACACTGATCTAGCACCATTGAGTTTGAAAAGATATAGTGATCCATTTGAGGATAGGCAGGTTGTCCGGGAATAAGTCCATATTGATAGCCAAATTCGTACGTTTTTCTTCCCATAATTACTGTTTGAAATGATTGAAGGTCTGAAATATATTGTAATACGCCCTCACCTGATTGCGCATACATGCTGATATCTTCATGGGGACCGGTAATAAACCCATCCAACGACACAGCAACATAATACACTATTTGTTGCATCTGATAATATTTTAGAAAATTGAAACAATTGATTTTAACTCCGGGATATTGGAGTTGTAGCTTTGTGATCAGATTCCTTGTATCTGATTAAAGTAAAGAAGTGAATTTAATTGTTCATGATAGTGTAATAATAGCAAAACAAAACTTGATAACCTATTCTCAGATTTTTTTCTCTAAAATTGATAGCTCAATGAAAATTACTATGTTTGGGAAAATTCAAGAGCAGATGTATTCATAACTTATTTGTTCTAAATACTCTTTACCTAAACTTACCCAAATCAATGATTCGCTTCTCTCCTATTAAAGCTACGTTTAGCACTCAAAGCAATTTCAATATATCAATTAAAGTACTTTTAATTTGTTTGTTATTGCTACCACTATCAACTAATGCCCAAAAAAGAAATAAAAAATCTCAACAATCAACACCACTTATTCAACTAACTGATTCCTTGTTTCACGGATTAAAATGGAGAAACATAGGTCCTTTTAGAGGTGGTAGAAGTGTGACCTCTACAGGAGTGATTGGACAACCTCACACTTATTACATGGGATCTACCGGAGGAGGAGTTTTCAAAACCACAGATGATGGCATTACCTGGAAAAACATTTCTGATGGCTTTTTTAAGACAGGATCAGTCGGAGCAATTGCGGTTTCAGAAAGTGATGTTAATGTAGTGGTAGTTGGTATGGGAGAACATCCAGCTCGCGGAGTAATGACTTCTATGGGAGATGGCGTGTATAAATCCATGGATGCTGGTAAAACCTGGACCCATATAGGTTTAGACAAAACGCGACACATTTCTGATGTTATCATTCACCCGTCGAACCCTGATATCATTTATATAGCCGCGCAGGGGGCACAATATGGTCCTACAAAAGAAAGAGGAATTTATAGAAGCAACGATGGAGGTAAAACCTGGAAGCAGGTGCTATATGTGAATACAAGTACGGGAGCATCTTCTTTGACGATGGATATGAACAATCCAAGGATATTATATGCTTCAATGTGGCAACATCGTCGTTACCCATGGATTATTGAATCAGGTGGAGAGCATTCCGGATTGTATAAGTCTATTGACGGAGGTGATACCTGGAATAAAATGACTGAAGGCCTTCCAGAAGATTTTGGTAAATCTGGGATATCTGTCTCAAGGGCAAATTCTGAGCGTGTTTTCGCGGTAATTGAAGCTGAGGGTGAAAAAGGTGGAGTTTATAGATCTGATGACGCTGGGAAGACCTGGAAGCAAGTCAATAGTAATAGAGTCAATATTGCAAGATCATGGTATTACATGGAGATTTTTGCGGATCCTCAAAATGAGAATGTAGTTTATGTATTAAATGCTCCGGTAATGAAATCCATAGATGGAGGTAATAGCTTTACTGATATTCCTGTACCACATGGGGATAATCACCATTTATGGATTAACCCGAATGACAATACTAACCTAATCAATTCCAATGATGGTGGTGCCAATATATCCTTTAATGGAGGCAAAAGCTGGAGCACCCAGCAAAATCAATCGACTTCACAATTTTATAGGGTGATTGCAGATAATCAGGTGCCTTACCATGTCTATGGAGGTCAGCAGGATAATTCTGCAATAGCTATTGCAAGTCGAACTAATGACGCAGGTATAGATTGGAAAGATTGGTATTCGGTAGCTGGAGGAGAAAGCGCTTTCATCGCATTTGATCCTGATAATCCAGAGACAGTTTATGGAGGTACTTATCAGGGGAATATCAGCAAATGGACAAAATTATCCAGAGCACAAAAGTCGATCAAAGAATATCCTGAGTTGGGATTAAGTATTGCACCAAAAGATGCGAAATATAGATACAACTGGAATGCCCCAATCATTTCATCTCCACATAACAGGAAGGTTATATACCATGCTGGTAACGTGGTGTTTAAGACTATTGATGAAGGTATAAATTGGACTGTCGTAAGCCCTGATTTGACAAGAAATGAAAAAGATAAACATGGCCCTGGTGGTGGTCCATTCACTAATGAAGCTGCCGGTGGCGAAAACTATAACACCATAACAGCTCTTGTAGAATCTCAACATGAGGAAGGAGTACTCTATGCAGGTAGTGATGATGGTCTACTACATATCACAAAGAATGGCGGTGAAAGTTGGCAGAATGTTACACCACCTGGAGTTTCTGATGGCATCATCAATAGCATTGATATCTCTGAACATGACCCAGCTGTTGCTTATGTGGCAGTAATGAGATATAAATCCTTAGATCTGAACTCCTACATTTTTAGAACCAATGATTACGGAAATACGTGGGTCAAAATTGTAAACGGTCTGGATGATCCAAATGGGTTTGCACGAGTTGTTAGAGCTGATAAGAAACGAAAGGGTTTATTGTATGCAGGTACTGAAACTGGATTGTACGTATCACTTGATGATGGCTCAAACTGGCAGAGACTGAAATTGAATTTACCTGTAGTAGCAATTAATGACCTTACGATTCAAGATAATGATTTGATAGCTGCTACATCAGGCCGAGGTTTTTGGATTCTGGACGATCTTGGTTTATTACAAAACATTAGAACAGACAACAAAGCAGTTGAAATATTCAAACCTAAAGACAGCTACAGGATTTTTGGTGGAGTTTCTGAGGCTGTGGGCCAAGGTAAAAATCCTAGAAGTGGAGTTACCTTCGATTATTACATAGATCAGGATGCTGATTCTCTGGATTTGCAATTAGACATATTACAAGGTGAAGATGTGATTAGAACTTACACCAACAAAGCAGATGAAGGCTTCAAAACCTGGCCAGGTGGACCTGCAAAACCTGAAGTGCTTCCATCAATGAAGGGATATAACAGGTTCACGTGGGACTTCAATCGGGAATCAATCCCGTCAGTGAATAAACTATTTGTGTTTGGGGGTCATAACGGGTCTGCAGTTGCTCCGGGAGAATATACATTAAGGCTAACATTGGAAGAGGATACAGTAGAAACAATGGCTACTATACTTCCTAATCCGAAAGTTAAATCCACTCCTCAGGATTTTGTTGAGCAACAGAAGATGCTATTAAGTATCGAGAAGACGCTCAGAGAGATGCATGAATCAGTGAATCAAATGCGATCTGCAAAAGATCAGTTGGCTAATTACGCCAAACTCTTAAAAGGAAATGAGGATGCGGATACTTTGATCGTTAAAGGCAAAGAACTAAAAGATAGAATTAATACCTGGGAAGAGAATCTGGTTCAGGAGAAACAGAAGACATTTCAGGATGTGATTAATTTCAATAACAAGCTGAATTCTCAGCTGCTGCAACTAATGAATTACATTGATCAACCGGATCCAAAATTGACTCAGGGTGCTAAAGATCGATTTAAGGATTTGATGGAAGATTGGAAAGTTTATCAGCAAGAAAGAGATGATATTATTAAATCGGAAATGAAGTCTTATAATGAGCTTTATAAGTCATTGAATATTCCAGCTTTGATCATTGAGAAGTAATTGCTTTTATACCAGTAATGTAGAGTCACTCGGTGTATCGGGTGACTTACTCATTAGACAATCCTTAAAGTCTGAAAATACCAATGTCTGAAACAAAAATCCAATCAATTACCGTCAATGCTCCCTAATAAAGTAACTGTTGAAGCCCAGCTTTCTATGAGCTAAAGCAGCAATCGTTTCATACAAATACAATACGTCTACAGAGATTAGGACTGTTATAAGAATGAAGGTAGCATCAATTTTATAATGATTCGTTTCATAGAAAAAAAACATCACATAGATTACCACAACACTAGTAAGAAACTGTATGACCTTCGCCACAACATGATACCAAAGGTGAAACCTGACGAACATGAACATGAATAATATTACATGTATATAACAGATAATAAAATCCAGCAATACAGATTGGACTTGCGGCATAATATCAATGTATTGCCTGTACATGTACATTGTTAAAATATTTGCATGAATCGTGAGGCCATGCATATCTGGTATACTTTTACCTAATACTTCATGATTTAATGGAGTAAACTTGAAATCTTCCAGATCGGAAGCATCCCCAACAAAATCCCCCATGTAACCCAATAAGACAATTTTACCATTGATGTCTTCAGGGTTAAATTCACCAAAAATCACCTGTTCGCCTTCATATGATACAAATTGCTGGTATGTCCCATAATAATTGATTGTCTCTAGTTTGTTTCCTCTTTTTAGTAAATCATTGTATGCCGATGAATCATACATTTCAAGAATTCTACTTGTGAAAGCTTCTTCCCAATACCCATCTTCATCAAAGAATGGCATGATATATCGAATCGTTGAATTTAGGGAGTCGGTTCCAATCAGGTTAGCGTATGCGTAATTGATGTCGCCAAAGTAGTCGCTGGAATTCAAAACAGAAGGAGGGTCATCTTCTGGGTGAAGGACATTAGTAGCTATTACATTGGGTTTGGACAGTTCTTCTTTTAAAAAGAGGTCGGTTAAAGAGTCTTTGGGGTTGTAAAACATCACATCCACACCTATAACCGCCGGATTAGCCTGTTGTAGGGAGTTCATGATGGCAGCTATTCCTCCCCTATCCAAATGACCAATATTAACTAAGACTATTTCTGAGTTAACAGGCTTGCTATTATGGTCTGCAAATTTGGAATAATATATATCCGTGTACTTAAAATCCTTCATTATGATTTTAATCGGATTAAGGAATTTTATATCAATTGGGAAAATTGAGAAAAGTCCGAGTACAATAAAAACCAATACGGTTGCAAAAAAGGACTCAATTAGCAATTTTGTATTAATCATAGGCGGTAAATTAATACTTTAATATACTACAGCATTTAGAATAATTAGAAAGTATTGAGGCCTTCTTTTTGGAAAGTGATATAAATCATGATGATCTTACTCAGGCAATACTTAGTAACTACTTTCAACAGAAATTGCTAGATTGGCATTCATAAAATAATACAACATGAAAACCAGAATAACCTTCCTAATTGCAATCCTATGTTCGGTGATTGCACACGCACAAGTGATGTCTCCAGAGATGCTTTGGCAACTTAAAAGAGTTTCACCTATAGGCCTGACAAACGATGGCCAATCAGTCATTTTTCGAACTACTCAATATGATATAGAGTCTAATTCCAGGTCTTCTAAAACGTACAGGGTTGAAGTCTCAGGAGGAGATGCTGTTGAGATAAGTGATTATAATAGTTTAATCACAAATCCAGCACTTTCACCAGATGGTAATTACGAACTTATTGCTAAAGAAGTAAAAATTCAATCTGTTTTAGGTTCCGAATTTTATCCTGAAATGGAGAAGTCAAATGTTTACATTTATGAGAACCTTAATTACCGTCACTGGGATAAATGGGAAGATGGAAACTATGGGCACTTATTTGTCAAGAACCTGAAGGACGGAACAGAGATCGATCTTAATGAGGGTGAACCATATGACGTTCCTCAGCAACCGTTTGGTGGCTCTGAAGACTATACTTGGAACCATGATGGTACAAAGGTTTTCTATGTGTGTAAGAAAGAAGTTGGTACTGACTATGCAGTAAGTACTAATACAGATATCTATCAGTATAACCTGGAAACCAAGGAAACTACCAATCTAACTGAATCTAATAAAGGTTACGATACTAACCCTGTTGTTGCTGCTGATGGTACTTTAGCATGGCTTCAAATGGATGAGCCAGGATATGAGGCAGACAAAAATGATATCATTCTAATCAAAGATGGTGCACCAATCAATTTGACTGCTCATTGGGATGGTACAGTATTCTCTTTCATATTCTCTGCAAATGGTAAAAAGATATACTTCACAGCACCAGTGAATGGTACCAGACAATTATTTGAATTACCAATTCCTAAAAAAGGGAACGCTGAAATTAAGCAAATAACTGACGGTCAATTTGATGTAAATGGCCTGGTAGGTTTGACCGGAAACACTTTGATTGTTACCAGAACAGACATGAACCACGCTTCAGAGATCTACACTGTGAACCTAAAAAACGGTGAAATGTCTCAATTAACTCACGAGAATGATGCTGCATACAATGACATCAGTCTGAGTAAAGTTGATAAAAGAATGGTGACCACAACAGATGGTAAACAAATGGTTACCTGGGTTATTTACCCTCCTAATTTTGATTCAAGTAAGAAGTATCCTACCCTACTTTACTGCCAGGGAGGTCCTCAGGGTGCGCTTTCTCAGTTTTATTCATTCCGATGGAATTTTCAACTGATGGCCGCTCAGGGCTATATTGTTGTGGCACCAAATCGTAGAGGAATGCCTGGTTATGGTGTGGAATGGAATGAGCAGATAAGCGGTGATTGGGGAGGTCAAAATATGAAGGATTATCTTTCTGCAATAGATGATGTAGCTAAAGAAGATTATGTTGACAAAGATCGTTTGGGCTGTGTTGGAGCTAGTTATGGTGGTTATTCTGCATTCTATCTTGCAGGGATCCACGAAGGGAGATTTAAGTCCTTTATTGCTCATGATGGAATCTTCAATATGCAAAGTATGTACGGTACAACTGAGGAGCTATTTTTTGTAAACAAGGATTTTGGAGGACCATATTGGGATGAAAAAGCTTCGAAAGCCTATAATGAGTTTAATCCAATCAACATGGTAGAAAAGTGGGACACACCGATCCTGATTATTCAGGGAGGAAAAGATTACCGTGTTCCAATTGGTCAGGGACTGGAAGCATTTCAAGCTGCTCAATTACGTGGCATCAAGAGTAAACTGTTGTACTTCCCTGAAGAAAATCACTGGGTGTTAAGTGCTCAAAACGGAGTAATCTGGCAAAGAGAGTTCTATAAGTGGCTAGAGGAAACACTGAAATAGTTAATTATTAAAGTCAGTAAAAATTAGAGGATTCTCAATTTGGCGAATTATGAGAATCCTCTTTTTTATTGTCAGTGCCTAACAATAAGCTTTTCAATTAAAACATCATCAATAAAAACAGCATAAATCCCATCTGGAATTTCACTTATATTGAATGTGTTGTTTTGTGATTCATTAACTACAAATTCCTTTACTAATTGGCCTTTCAAATTCATTAAACTGACTGTATTCGCAATAGGTTCAATAGAATTGATTGTGAATTCACGAATACTTGGGTTGGGATGAATAAGGTGAGTTTCCGCATTTTGACTAATACTTGTTATTACTGAATTCCCCTCTCCTCTTACTCCTGTTCGTTCATAATTGGTAACTACTTCATACACCATTTCCTGAAAGTAGAGAGCCAATTCATCTGAAGGAATTTGTTGATTTGGTAATTCCCAATCATAATGAAGTACTGTGGGTAACCCTACTGGGCTTGTGTTATAAATACAGGCATAGTGTATCATGGCAATAGCATATGCCCCTAGTTCATTTGGATGTATCGTATCATCAAATAACTCAGAGATATCATTTATTCCAGGAACCAGCCCAGCTTCTATATCATCATAGATTCTTGCCATCATTCTGTGACCAGGGATGATAAATACTGGAGTTGCACCTTCAGGTAATTGACTATTAGCATAATCCATCATTTCCTCCCAATAAGCTTCATAAGTATCTAAAAGTTCTCGGAAAGGTCCATCAGAATCATCAATATTGGTCCAGGTAGTCCATAAAAGTGTAGGAGCACCCAATCCGTTATTGCCATTTTCCCACGCATTGTTTACATAGTTTGAAAACGGCCCACTAGCTTCAGATATATCACCAGGAGAGCCGGGAATAGGAATACCTTCTGTGATCACTAAAAGTTCATATTGATCAATATTGTATCGAGCTGAATTGGGTTCAAGCATTTCTTCATTATCCCATCTCCAGAACATTGGAGACCCAGGAATAGTGGCTTGAGTGATATAATCCATATCTGCACCAAACACTTCACTCATCATATACCGATATTGACCTGGCCATGGGAAGGCAAACAATGGATCAGTTAAACTGTGTCCGCTGTGTATTTGCCGGATATCGTGTGGGTAAGCTTCTTTTTCTCCAAAGGATTGGCCATAAGAATTCAAATGAATTAGCGAAATCGCTAATAACAGAATGCTTAATTGTTTCATAGGTAGAGGTTTCAAATTTACTTGTGCTGCTTTGAAGTTTAACGCGGTAAATATGATATACCCTACTGGAATTGGTTAATGGAACGTTAGTTGTTCAAGTTGTGCTAACGCGATTCAAGTAAAAACATACTCAGTTCAGAACCATATTTTGTACGATTCATAGAAGAAAGGCAAACAAGAGGGTTTGGCAGTCTGTTACCATTGCAATATTTAATCATTTGTGCCATCCAATCCTAAACTATCGAAGCTTTGGATGTCTAAACAACTTAAACAAAGAAATTATGAAACTATTAAAAAGTATCTTCTTGTTAATTGTTGTGACCGTTATGTCTTGCACTGAACAGGAAGATATTCAACCACAGAATGACGAAGAAACATTTGAAGACATTAATCCAGTAGATGGAAATCAAGCGAATTTCTATGTCAAGTTTTCTACCGGCAATGAAGCGAGATTTGAAACCGGCTATGATATTTCCTTTGAAAATCAATCAGTTAACCTTAACGAGTTCCAGTGGGATTTCGGGGATGGGAACGTATCAAGTGACTTTGATGCACAGCATGCTTACAGTAAACCAGGTAAGTATATTGCAACGTTAACCGGAACAACAGTTCAGGGAATTGCTATATCCTATAGTCAAGAGCTTTTTATCAGAAAACAAGGATCAGAACTCGACCTTCTTTTCATTTCTTATCAAGATAATTCTCTGAATTACGTGGATCTGAGCACCAATACCGTGATTAAACTATATGATGTTCCTTACAACCCTGCTGGTGTGTTAGCTCTTGATGAAAGCAGCAAGAAAGTCTACTACTATGATTACTCAAAGAATGTTATCATAGAAAATAGTTTAGAATCAAACAATCCTACACCAATCCTTCAGGATCTACCAGGAGTTTCCGACATGGAATTTGACCAGGAATCTAAAAGGTTATTCATAGCACTTTCATATGATGATATTATCATTCAATATGACCCGACTAATCAAAGCATGATAGAATCCTATGGATCATCCAGTGTGGGCAAGTTTGGGAAAGTCAGAGACATGGATTTGAAAGATGGATCATTATACACCGTTACTCCAACTCAATCATATGAGGCAGTGTATAAGGTTAACATTGACGGAGGTGATGTCAGCCAGTTACTAGATTATCAGTCAGGTGGCTATGGTTACGGTGTTGCCTTTGATGATTTAAATGATAAAATATACTTCAACAATGTGGAAGAAGCAGCACTTATGCGTTCGGATGCTGACGGAAGTAACATTGAAAAAGTAATTGACCTGGACAGATTTGGCACTGTGTCTTTTGCGGGATTATGTCTGGTTGGACTAAAAGTTGTTGAGACCAGAAATCAGTTGTTATGGTCTTCCTGGGATGATGGTACTCTTTATATATTGGACCTGGATTCGTCACAAGAAAAAGTAATCAACATCGACGGATTGTATGGGAAGTTTGTTGCTTTTGAGAGTGATGGATTATTGTTGAATTAGAGATATAATGCAATTTGTTTAAATATAAAAAGCTCGTTTCGTTATCGAACGAGCTTTTTTTCACACCTGTTCATTTCAATATTCTTAATTAGATTTCGATCTGGTCCTGATTCGGAAAACTGCATATAGAGGGCAGAAATTAATAAATCCTGTTACGATAAAAATTGCAGCAACTACACTAAGTACGATCAATAATGTCCCACCAATTATGCCTAAGTACCATAAAACCGCAATTGTAATCGCGACTATGATTCTTACAATTCCATCAGTTTTACTCATATTCTTTTTCATGACTTTGCCTTTTTTTATTCAAATATCAGGCTCATTTTCATGAAGTTCAGTGACTGGAATCACACAACAGAAATATTTTCAGGAATTTGAGATTATATTATTTCTATCCAACCACGATGTAGTTTTACCATCCCGTCAGTTTCCAATTTTTTGAGCATTCTGGAAACGGTCTCCCTTGCTGTACCAAGTTCATCAGCCAAATCCTGGTGGGTGGCTTTGATTTCTTTGCTGCTTAGTGCTTCAGACCTGGCTTTTAGGTATGACAGCAGCCGATCATCAAGGCTTTGAAAAGCCAGTGCGTTATATGCATCCAGGACATTATCAAAGCGTTTTTGATAGAGATTTAAAACAAATTCGTTGAATGAAGGATACTTTCTTTGCCATTCTCCAATGATAGTGGATGGAATTAGTAGAGCTTTAGAATCATCTTCGGTAATCGCTTTTACCCGGCTTTTAAGATCATTGATACCACAGTTGATGGAAACAATACAGCTTTCTAGTGGATAGATGTAGTAAAGAAGCATCTCCTTCCCTCCTGATTCCTCTTTTACAACCTTAACTAAGCCACTAAGCAAAATAGGTATTGTTTTTACATAACTACCTTCGTTTAGAATGGATGTGCCAGCCTGTACTTCAACCAGTTGAGCTTTTTCTACTATTTCGTTTCTTAAAGCTTCTTCTTTAAAAAATGAGAGTTGAAATGATAGTATGTCTGCAATGTTCATATTTTCTGTTTACACCATAAGCGCCATCATCTTCCCAAAGCGCATCAACTCGCTTATAGACTCATCATCCTCTGACTTATCAAATCTATATAGTAGAATGGCCTCTCCATTGCTCTCCATATGGAAATTAGGATACTGTTCTACTTTGCGGATGATTCCTGGGTGAAAGAAGCTTCTTATTGCCTCTTCGTTAGGCCCTTTTAGCACAAACTTATCAGAAAAGACCGGATAAGCATCAAAATCGATATCTGACCTAGTGGCTAGGTCCGTTACTTTTTCAAAGAATCCCTCCCGCTCAAGTACGAAAACGGGTATTCCGGAAGGTGGCTTAATTAATAGAGCTGATAACTGTGAATCTGCTGATGGTGTCTCAGGTGTTTTATCATATATGATCTCGGAATATATTAACCTAACACCTTCATATTTACCTGAAACGATATTTTGTGCATGAACTATTTTGCTATTGACTCCAAAATTGAAGCCAACGAAATTGTCAAAAGAGATTGTTTTTGCAGGCAGGAATTTCCATTCATTCTTGGAAGCAATGCTTTTAAGGTGGAGCTGATGCTTATTTAATTTTTCTTCTAAAACAGGAATCGCATCCTTCTTGACTTGAGTTGCCAGAGGGTGATCAGATACTGGAATAAGGTGTTCTGCATTCTCTAGTATTAATTGTTTACCTTCTTTGTCCCATTCTTTAATTAAACCTGTCAGATGTGTTCTGAATGTGTGGTCTATCAGGTTTACATGTGTAAAATCAATAACAAGTCTTCCTTGTTCTCTCCTTCTTTCTATCTCCGATTTCAAGGAAATGTAGTTTGAGAAAATTGCTGAATGCTGAAGGAAGATGACATCCTTATCCTGATCACGGGCATAATCAAACCTTGATTTAAATAAGAACTTTAGTGGAGCACCGTAATACAAATGAATCACAACCTGCATTAAGATTCCAGCAAGAACTCCAATAATCAAATCCGTTGCTAGAACTGTGATTAAAGTGGTTAGGAAAATCAATAGTTGCTCCTTTCCTATTTTATAAACATGCTTAAATTCCGTTGGTGACGCTAGCCGAAACCCTACATGAATCAGCATCGCTGCAAGAGCTGCAAGTGGAATCTGCTCAATGATAGGTTTACCAAGTAACAGAAACAACAATAAGAAACCACCATGGAAAAAGTTGGCCCACTGAGTTTTTCCGCCATTTCCAATATTTGCAGAACTTCTAACAATCTCAGAGATCATTGGTAATCCTCCAAGAAACCCAGATATCGCGCTACCAGCACCCATTGCTGAAACATCCCTGTTTAGGTCGGATTTCCTGTGGTATGGATCTAATGTGTCTACAGCTTGTGCACTTAATAAAGATTCCAGGCTTGCGACTAATGAGATACTTATAACAGCCACCCAAAATACTCCAGTGAAGCTCATTCCGAAATCGGGTAAAACTATACCTTGAAGTACACTATCAGGTAAGTGAACAAGGTTTTTAGGTCCCAATTCATATACATGCCCAATCAGCTTATAATTATGCTCATGAAACAAATCAAATATGTGAGAAAAAGGAATAGAGCAAATGATTACCCACATAGGTGCTGGAATCATCTTGATTGGCTTGAATTTAATATGTGGGTGAATTACTAATATGAAAATACTGATGATTGAGATGATAGCAATCTCAGGATTCATATTGATAAAAGCGTCCGGTATTTGAATGATAGATCCAAGAATTCCATGTCCCTGGCCAGCATTTGGGGTGTAGTCTAATGCAACGAACAGCTGTTTTACTATGATGATGACACCAATTGCAGCAAGCATTCCATGTACAGCTGCGGAAGGAAAGAAATCGCCAAACTTTCCAACCTTTAGGAAGCCTAAAATCATTTGTATGATTCCAGCAACCAGGAATGCTGCCAAGGCATATTTGTACCCAGCAAGCATGTCGCCTTGTCCGAGAGATTCAACTGCAGCGAGGTTTACAACTATAAGTCCAGCAGCAGGTCCACTAATGGTGACAAAAGATCCGGTTACTCTGGACATGAACAACCCACCAACAATTGCGGCAATCAATCCAGACATTGGAGGAACTCCAGAGGCAACTGCAATACCTAAACAGAGTGGTAGCGCAATTAAGGAAACCATGAAACCAGAAACTAAGTCATCTTTCCAATATTTTTTGAGAATGGAAATCCCGTTTTTGTACAGCTCTGAACTCATGCGCCAAAAGTACCTCAGTAATGTGATACATTTTCCAATTGCGAGAACGAATAAATTTCACCACACTCTACACACTCTGAGAAACTTTTGACATCAAGTGTTAGGCATATCATCACTCTAAATGCCGTACGCCTTGATTTCGAGACTGATTCATAAAGAATGATAAATTATATAAATATTAACTATAATAAAGTTTTATGTTTTTTACCGCTATTTTGAACCTATTTGGTCAACAATTGTGGTCAACAAAAGAGAGAAATATGCGTAGTTAATTATGTGTCTCTGAAGAACGGTTTATTGCTTCCTTTCCGTTATAAACTAACCTGGTTGTCCATGGAATTGGGTTTCTCAAGGCATAATGTGCCATACATCCGTTTTCAGCTTCATTTAGTAGATCCTTTATATTTTCTTCAGGCTCTGGGCTTTCAATGATAACATGTGTTTCAACGATATCACAACCGCCGTTAGTCATATACCCATGATCTCTCATGTGTCCGAGGTTCGTCCTGAATACAATTCGCTGCTCCAGCTTCAAACTATCTACCTGGATCTTTCTTGCAGTAAGAATGTCTGTTAGATGGGTCATCAGACAAAAGCCAATACCTGCCGAGAAAAACGCCAATGGTGGTGGAGCCGTATCCTCACCTACTGGTGGTTGTTCGTCACAATATAATTTTACCGGACTAAAGCCAGGTATATTCACAGACACAACTCCGGTTTTACTCTGCATTTTGCCAGCTTCGGCACTCAGGTTTACTTCAAATCTGTATGGTTCAGGATGTTTTGCTTTTGCAAATTTGGTAGACTCATACTGAGTTTTCGCAGGTTGCTCTGAACTCAGTTCACCTACGTGATAAAATTTTTCTGTTGACATGTTGCTTATTTAAAAAATTAAGATGTCAAATATCGAAGTTTTTTTGGTTCATAAAACATTTGAGAGAGATCATTTATCAAGTCTGGTCTTTTCTATGACTAACTGTTCATGATATGCTTTAATTCTTGCATTAGCGTTACTGTCGACAGTTAAAATGACAACCATCATAGCAATAGTGGTAATACTAATTGCTCTCCAAAGTGGTGATCCAACAAAAATTATGAGCAATGCACAAACTATAATTATAATAGGAATTACTTTAAAGACAATATTATTAAACTCGTTCATAGTCTTTTCAGATCTGACAATTTCTGCTTCAATAAATTCTGTTGGATTAGTATTATAGGCTGTTTCAAAGCTTGTAACTCTGGCTTTATTTGTGAGAAATATTCCAAGTCCAACAGCCAATAATAAAATGCCACAGACAAATGCTGGAAATATGTATGCCTTAGCTACTTCCGTTTTCCCAAGCTGCCAAAATCCTATTGCAGCGATGATAAATATGATAGCGAATAGTATGAAAAATCTAGCCGAAAAAACTTCAGCCTTTGCCCATTCTGTGGCTGCTTTTAAAATTTCCATGGTTTTTTGGTTTATTGCAATTACACAATTTAATTCATTTCTAATCTGTTACCAATCTGATCCGCCACCTCCACCATCAAATGAACCACTGCTATAGAATTACTGATGAAATTGAAATCCGAGCTGTATTTAGGGCAACCGCTAGATTAGTTTGTTGAGCTACTTCTATGGGATAAATTTAGTGGGGCAATAGTGAGTTAAACAAAAAAAAACGGTCTCACAATATGTAAGACCGTTTAACACTTGTTGTTGTGGACTACTCACACTTTTAATATTTGCTAATCCTTACTGTTTTAAATTCATTGTTAACCCTTAGTTTTAGTATGTATTGACCATTATCAAGTCTACTTAGATCCAGCTGAGTATTGAGTTGGTCTTGCTGTTTATTATGAACCCTGTCGAGCATGACTCTTCCAGATAAATCGAGAACCTGTATTTGTATTTCACTTAGTTGATTCAGTGATATTTCAAGGTTTAATAGATTCGAAGTGGGATTAGGATAGTAATTAAAGAATTCCTCTGATAATTGCGAATTACCCGTAATAACCCCTCCTATTGATACATTTTCAGTTAATACACAACCATTGAAGTCTGTGACGGTGATGGTGTAGCTTCCGGGATTTGCACCACTCAAATCTTCATCACTGGTACCATCGCTCCATGCAAAGTTATATGGTAAGGTCCCGCCTGTTACAGTGATGTCTGCAGTTCCATCATTGCCCAACACAGCGTCTGATGTAGCTTCAACAACTAAGCTAAAATCTACACATGGGTCGCTGGAATCCGTAACATCAAAGGTAGTACTGATTTCTGGTGCTTCATTGAAGTTGATGTTTCCACTTTGGGTTGCTGTGATTGTTACTTCACCTATTCCAGTTAAAGTCACTGTTGTACCACTTATTGTTGCAGGACCAGTAACGGTTAACGAAAGGTCGAGCCCGGAAGAAGCACTTGCTTTCACTTCAACCGTATTTGCATCCGCAATATCCTGATCATCTATGGACTGAATTGAAATAGTCTGATCAGCTTTATTGATAGTAAGCGTCCCATTGATCAAGTCGAATTCATAATGGTCTGCCGCCCCTCCAGCTAATATGATATCGTAGGAACCAGCATCACTTGTCGCAGTTGCATTTGTACTGATTGTTGGGTGATTCGTGATTACTGTTTCACTTTCGTCATATACAAATCCGCTGTAAGTAAATGCTAAAGCAGGAATGGGTTCTCCGTAACTGATGGTTTGATTTACTGCAGTTACTGTCAATATTGCTTTATTTATGGTGAATGTCTGTTGCACGCTTGCCGCTGGTTTATATTCAGAATCTCCGGGTTGCGAAGCTTCAATTGTTACCACTCCCACTCCTGTGATGGTTACCATATTGTTATTGATTGATGCCGGACCACTAAGAATACTGTAGGAAACCGGAAGGCCAGAGTCAGATGTTGCTGAAAGGGAAAAGTCTGAATCTCCATAGGACTTATCTGCAAGAGCATTGAATGTAATGATCTGTTCTTCTCTTTCAATAACAGTCACTGTGGCACTCCCCGTACCTTTATTACCATTAGCATCCTGAACTGTCAGTGTCACGGTGTTGGTTCCAACATGGGATGTTGTGAATGCACTTACATCTAATGAGAGAATTAAGTCAGTTGCAGAAGTGCAATTGTCTGTTGATCCATTATCAATTTGGTCCGCAGTTATGGTTGCGGTTCCATTATCTCCAAGCTCTACTGAAATATCCTGTGTAATAACTGTAGGAGATACACTATCCTCTACCGTAACTGTAGCTGTGGCAGTTGATTGATTGCCGCTAGCATCTACTATTGTAACTGTTATTGTGTGAGAACCGATATCGCTACACGTAAAACTTGTTTTGTCCAGGCTTGTGATGAGATCTGTAGCTGCTGTACAATTATCAACGGATCCATTATCTAAATCCTGAAATGATAAAGTAGCACTTCCATTTGCATCCAATTGGATTGTAACGTCTTGAATATTGATAGTTGGAGCAATTTGATCTACAACTGTAATAGTAGCATCTGCACTTTCCTGATTACCTGATGCGTCTTCAACAGTAACGTTCACTGTATTGCTACCCAGGTTCGAACAATCAAATGAAGTTTTAGCTAAAGTGATTATTATGTCTCCACCGTCAGTGCAATTATCTGTGGTGCTAGAAATTACATCACTTGAAGAAAGAGTTGCTAACCCATTGACATCCAAAGAGATTTGCGCACCTCCTTTGAATAGTAATGATGGTGCAGATTGATCTTCTACTGTCACAGTTGCAGTAGCTGTTGACTGGTTTCCTGATTCGTCTTCTACGGTGAGTATCACTGAGTGAGATCCAATATCAGCGCAATCAAAGCTAGATTCATTAAGGGTAAAAATAAGGTCCGTAGCACTTGTACAATTATCGGAGGAACCATTGTTGACATCTTCAGGATCAACAGAAACAAGTCCATTACTGCCTAATTGAACAGTGATGTCCTGAGCAACAGCAGTGGGCGCTACCTGTTCCGATACGGTGATCGTTGCTGTTGCTGTGCCTTGATTTCCTGATGCGTCTTCCGCTGTAAGCGTTACGGTAGTATTTCCTATGTCACTGCAAGTAAAGCTTGTTTTATTCAAACTTAAAGTAATGTCTCCTGAGCTGGTACAATTGTCCGATGCTCCAGTACTTACCTGGGAAGTTGATAATGTAGCGTTACCAGAAGCATCTAGTACAAGTGCGACGTTCTGGGCAGATACAGAGGGAGCTGTATTGTCTACAACTGTAACCGTAGAAGTACTTGTGGATTGGTTTCCTGATTCGTCTTCAACAGTGAGTGTCACTGAATGAGTGCCTAAGTCTGAACACGTGAAACTTGTTAAATCTAAGGACAAGACTAAATCTTCTTGCGCGGTACAGTTATCTGAAGAGCCATTATCAAGATCATCAGCTGATATTGTCACATTTCCATCGGTATCCAACTGTGCTGTGAAATCCTGGGAAATTGCATCTGGAGCCATATTATCTTCAACCGTAACAGTTGCTGTTGCAGTGCTTATATTTCCACTATTATCGGTTACTGTTAGTTCTACAGTTTGAGTTCCAATATCATCACACGAAAATGACGTTATATCAAGCGATAGTTGCAGATCATTTGTTGGTGTATCATCGTCTGATGAACCGTTGTTAATTTGTGAAGGTGTAATAGTTACATCTCCTGAAGCCTCCAATTCAACCGTAATATCTTGTGCGATTGCTGTTGGAGGTACAAAGTTCCTAGGTGTTGAACCATACTCATATACTCCTAAATCAACTGTATTGTTATGAGTTCTATTGCTTCTCGCTAAGTCAGATAATAGAGATGCCGGAACCTGACTATTATCTCCTGCATCAACTGCTGGGGATGAAGCTTGTAGTGTGTAATCATTGGTAGCTGCATCGGTAAATATAGGATCTTGATCTATGTTATTGGATATTGTACTTGAGCTTGCTTTAGAAGACAGGTCCTGATTGATAATATTATGAGTAGCCGTAATCTGATTTATTAAGTTGGATGCTCTGTTAAATAGCCCAACTTGTTGTGTATTTACTGCTCCTCCATCTGTGAGATTGTTATGAAAAATGTTGTTGTGAAAAATGACATTTAAAGTGGCCGTACTGTTATTATTTAATCTTCGCAATAAAATTGTACCCTCATCTATTGAAGCTGTTGTACCTAGATCTTCGTTATCTGTAAAGGTACAATTGATGACTTCCAGATTTACTGTTCCGTCATTTGCAAAAGCACCTATACTGCTTCCTGCAAATCCATCTCCACTGCTGATATCACCAGCTACGTTACCAAAGAAGAGTGAATTGTAAATTTTCGCATTAACTTCACCACCTGAACTGTTGGTCATGCCAAAACCTGCAGAATACCTCCCAAAGTTATTGCTGATGATGCAATTCATTACTTCAACGCTACTCTCATCATTTCCAATAGGTAAAAATAATGCTCCTTCCCTGTTGGATACACCGTTTTGAAATTTGGAATTTCTTAAGGTTATGCTTGTTGTATAATTCTCTTTGTAAAGTAAACCACCACGATTGTACAAGTTGTTATTTGTATTGTTGGCTTGTCCAGACGTAACAGTTACTCCATCAATAGTTACCCCACTTCCAGTAACATGTACTACCCGATAACTATTGTCTGACCTTAAAGCATTATTATAGCTAATGTCGCTATCATCATTTCCTGATAAATCGCCTGAAAGAATCGTTTGATTTGAGATCCAATCCCTTGAATCCAGAGTAGATTCTGTTCCTGAAAAGCCTCCATAAAGCGAGACACCTTCATTTACTACAAATGCTTTAGTTCTGTCAGAGACGTCTGGTTTATAAGTTCCTGCGGCAACCCAAATTTCATCTCCTACTGCGGTTGCGCTATCTGTAGCTGTAACCAATTCTGTATAAGCATCAGTCCAGGATGTGCCATCATTTGTGCCAGTTGCTGAGCTATTTACATAAATTTTAAGTGGTGCTGTTCTTTGATCATAAATAGTCTCAATTTCAGCAGCTGATAATGTTTTTGCATATAATCGAACGTCATCAATTTGGTCCGTATAATTGTCTGCAGACATGTCCTGGGATGAACCAATGGACACTGGCGTGGCATCAATAATTCTATATTCATTTGTTCCATATTCGATAGTACTTACTATTGGATCAGTAGTTTGTATCAATACATTATCCACGTAAAGTCGGTAAAATACTTTTGGTTGTTTTCCATTAAGGGTGGCATTAAATGAAACCTGCATGGTAAGTACAACATGGTGCCATTGTCCATCCGCAATATCAGTTTTAGTTAGGTTTGTTCCTTGAGAATATCGAACCTGATTATTTACATAGATATATCTACCATAGACTTTAAGATCTCCATCCTGTAGCCGGAATCTGTATCCAATAGAACCATATTGATCAACAATATACCGATCCATAGAATCATCAGTACTTGTATTCATCCAAAAAGAAACAGAGTAGTTTGATCTTTTGGTTGCACTTACTGATTGCAGGACATCACCATTGAGGCCTACAGCTTGATTTGAGTAATCATCACGGTCGTTTACAGTAGTCATTGAAGTGCCAGTTTGAACGAGTGCGTTCGTGTCATTTCTATGATCATCTAATGAACCATCTGTGAAAAAATACTCTGTAATTGGTATCTGAGCTTGAGCAGCTCCCACCATTACAAATAGTAAGAGGAAAAGTGTGAATTTTGGCTTCATTGTAGTTTCGTTTAATAACATTTAATCCAAAACTACCAGTCCGTTGAAGCTTATTTCCTGGGCAATTTCTGAAATGCCCTTTTCAGTTTTTAAAGCAACCTGATGATCTTCTAAAAAGAATTTACAGTTCTTGCATCAATGCTATAAACTCTTCAGTTCGATCCTTGGATAAGGACACAGATCGGTCATTATCCATCAGAATATAGCCTCCATCTGATTTAACATACTTTTTTATATGTAGAAGATTCACCAGATAAGATCTATGTGGTCGATAGAATGTTTTTACGCTTCCCAGCATTTCATCAAAATGCTTAAGCGGTTTACTAATTAGGATTTGTCGATCCACTGTATCGATTTTTGTGTACATACCATCAGCTTCCAGCATAATGATATCTTTGAAAGCAACAAACTCAATTCCATCATTTACAGGAAGGCCGATTTTCTTGAAATCGTTTGACTTTAATACGCTTCTCAATTCATCAAGCCTCTGATTGATTTTTGATTTTCCAATCATTCCTAATGCCTTTTCAACAGCGTCCTTGACTTTAGATCCTCTAATTGGTTTCAGCAAGTAGTCTATTGCAGATAGTTGAATGGCTTTAATTGCATATTCACTGTAAGCTGTGGTAAATATAATTTCGAAATTGTAGTCATCCTTATTGATGTAATCCAGTATTTCTAAACCAGAGTTTCCAGGCATCTCAATATCTAAAAACACAATTTGTGGTCGATGAACTTTAATTAATTCCACTCCTTTCAAAAGCCTGTCGGCTTCATGGATTTCAGTAATTTTTTTGCAATTTTCCTGAATCAAAACCTTTAATAGGTTTCTGGCTTTTTCTTCATCGTCTATGATTATTGCTTTCATAAGTTAAGATTGAGAAGGGATTATCAGACTGACCTGTGTTCCTTTTGCATTGCCATCAGCATCAATTAAATCAATTATTTCAACATCAATCTTTTTCGATGATCTTTGATTAAATAATTCTAATCTGGTAGCAGTAGCCTCCATTGCAAATGATTTGTGATAGCCGCTTTTAGATTCTTTTATTTTTTGTGCTGCTTCCCTCCCAATGCCATTATCTGTAACTACGCAGTTCAAGTCACCACTTTCAGTCATTGTGAAATCAACAGTAAGGTTTCGTTCTCCTTTTTTGCTGAATAGACCATGTTTGATCGCATTTTCAACATATGGCTGAATGATCATGGTGGGGATTCTATAATCTTCAGAAGGCAATTCTTTATTGACATTAATCGAATAGCTAAATCCATCTCCAAACCTAAGGGCCTCCAGCTCAAGATATTTTTCCAGCGTTTCTGCTTCCTCTTCTAATGAAATGTACCCTTTGTTACTAAAATGAAGATAGCTCCGGATCAGATCTGCAAAAGTTGCAAGATAGTCGCTGGCAAGTTCCTTTTGGTTCATTATAATAAACTCCTGAATTGAATTAAGCACATTGAATATGAAGTGAGGATTCATTTGAGCCTTTAGCGCTTTGAGCTCACTATCTCTATATTGCTTTTCCAATGCCAGTTGTTTCTGCGAGGATTTAAGCTCAATCAAGGCGATTTCGGCTCTTTTTGTCTGCTTAAGTTTACTGTTGTAGAAAATAGCGACTAACACAATCAAGATGGAAGTAGTCACGGCTCCTACGAAAAGGAACATGTTTCTTTGACTTTCTGATTCCGCAAGTTCTGCTCTATTTTCCGCTATAGTCTTTTCTGCTTCTACCTTTTCTGTTTTGAACCTGGTTTCCATCAATGTTAACTGATTGGATTTTTCATCATTAAAAAGGCTATCCTTCAATTGAATGTATTGTTGATAATTGGAGATTGCGCCATTCATATCTCCCTTTATTGAATCTCTCATGAAAAAATTTTTATAAAGGCCCATGCGATCAATATATTTAGTCACCTTCGGCAATATCTCATTTGCTTTTTGAGCATAATAGTCCGATTCTTTGTTAGTTCCATCAATCATTTTACATACCATAAGGCTTGAGTAAATATTTAACAGATCACCTGGATTTTTAGCTTCGTTCTCCAGATATGGCACTACTTGCTCATAATTTTCTGCAGAGGATTTGTAATCTTTAGATTTGAATTGTGCATTAGCCAAATTCATTGTTAATGTATTCACAGTAAGCTTATCCTTCATGGATATTGCAATGTCTAATGCCTTATTTGCATAATAGATACTGCTGTCATATCTGCTTTGTAATGAAAATATGGTGCCTAGCCTTGAGTAACCATTCATTAATTGACGTGTAGCTCCAACTTCCTGATAGAATGAATTGCTTTCTATAGTAAGTTGATAAGCTTTGTCCAGGTCATTAGTTTTCATATAGATATAGGCCATATTGGCTTTTGCCCTAGTAGCACTTTTGAACATTTTATTAGTGTCAAAGTACTTTAATGCTTTGATATAATATTCCAGTGCTGTTGTTAAGTCTCCAGTGCTTTCAACTACATTACCCAACCCGAAATAAACCTGATGTAAAGCAGAATCTAAGTCATTTTTTTGGCTTATCGTTTTAGCAGTTTCAAGATGATAAATTGCAGAATCGTATTGGCCATAAAGGGCGTGCGTCATACTTAAGAAACTTAGCGTGTTAACCTCCAACAGATGAGCTTCTTGCTGATGAGCAAGATTGATTGCAGAATGAAAATAGATGATAGCAGAATCCTTGTGCTCCCGAACAAATGTGCGAGCTATTGTATTTAGAATCTGCGCTTTGCTACTGTCATTATCATGAATGGACTGAAGTTTACCAAATAACTCACCTCGGTTGGGAGGTTGAGCAAATGATGCTGTTGTTACATATATGACTAGAAGTGCTCCTAACAATTGTTTCATTGAAGGTGTCCTGTATTAGATTTCCGAATAGCAATAGTAAGGAAAAATATTTATCGCCCCATTTTAAACTTCTGAAACGAAGATTTGAATTGCTGAAGTGAATTTACAAAAGTGAATTGTTACTTGTTTAATCAAAATCATACTTGCGTTCTAGGGCATACCTCAACAATTCACCATTACCTTTCAATTGAAGAATTCTTATCATGTTTTTTCTATGAGTCTGAACAGTGTAGACACCAATAAATAACTCATCAGCTATTTCCCTATTAGTTTTCCCCTGTGCCACTAGTTCAAGGATTTCTTTCTGCCGATTCGTTAAAACACTTTTACTGCGTTGAGCCTCATTTTCATTCTGGAGGTCTATTTTTATGTTACCATCATAATATTCTTTTCCTTGGGAAACAGTCCGTATTGCTTCAATTACTTCTTGCAGAGAAGAGTTCTTCAGTATGTAGCCAATTGCCCCTGCTTCCAACATTTGATTAACCGCCTCATCTTGACTGAACATTGTAAATGCAATTACATGTATATCAGGAAATTCGCTTTTTATCACTTTTACCGCAGAAATGCCGTCCATCTTAGGCATTCTGATATCAGTAATGACTACATCCGGAATTTTACTTCTTACAATCTCTATAAGTTGTTCACCATCATTTGATGTTCCCACAACCTGGATATCAGAATTTTGCTCCAGTTGTAATTTCAAGCCATCAATAAGTGATTGATGATCTTCTGCAATAGCTAATCTGATCATAATGGAATGTTTATTATAATATTCGTGCCTCTACCAAATTCCGAGTCTATTTCCATAGACCCATTAAGAAATTCAACTCGTTTATCTACATTTTTCAGCCCCATTCCTTCAGTCTGCTTTGTGATACCAGAGGTGTTAAATCCTACCCCATTATCTTCGATCATGATATTCAAAGAGTCATAATGATTAGTTAAGTGTATGTGAGCCTGAGTTGCATTTGCATGTTTTACAACATTGGTAACTAATTCTTGTATGATTCTGAATAGACTTAATTCCAAACTGTTTTCAAGCCTTGTATCCAGCCCATGATCATTAACAATGATTTCAAGATTGTTGGCTATCGATATTTTATTTGCCATTTGCATTACAGATTGCAAAAGCCCCTCTTTTGCTATAACACCGGAGTTCTTGGCATGGGCTATCGCTCTTATTTTTTCATATGCTTCATTGATCAGACCATTTGTCTTGTCAAAAAGTGAATTGGGATCTTCCAAAGACTTTCCCCTCAATGAATCAAAGTGCAATCTGATAGTAGCCATCAACCCTCCAAGATCATCATGCAAATCATTTGCTATCCTTTGACGTTCTTTTTCCTGCCCCGTAATCATTGCATCGATTGTAGTTAATTCCTGCTCTTTAAGGAGGTTTGTTACTTTTTGTTGCTGAATGTTCTTTTCTTGTATTGCGATTTGTTGTTTTCTTTTGGCATTTCTATAAGATAAAGCACTTATTACCAATCCAAGAACTAATGTGATTCCTAATATTAGAGCTACATTTCGTGTTCGTGACTTTTGTTCCCTTTCAATTAGTAATTGCTTTTCTTGTTCTAAAATTTGCTTTTCTTTTTCGAGAGTTTGATAGGCAACAAGGGCTTGAGAACGTTTATTAAGTATATTAACCTTATTGATCTCAATTTCTAATGAATTGGCCTTTTTTAAATAGTCCAAAGCTTTTTTATGTAGACCGGATTCATCAAGATACCTGGATCCATAGCTGTAGTAATAGTACTCACTGATAAAGGGTTGAGAAGTATCCGGGTACTTTTTCGTTTTCTCCAGTAATGAAATTGCAGAACTATAGTCATTGCGATTAGCCGCTATTTCCGATAATTTCAGATAAGTGCCGAAGTTTATATATCTGTAATATGGTTCATCGGGTGTGATAAGCAATAGTGAATCATATATCAGATTTGCTTCAGCATTTTTTCCAATTATTTCATAATAAATTCCTTTCTCAAACAAGTATAACGGAAACAATCTTGATGATTCTTCAATTTGGCTGAAAATGGAATCCATTAAATATGCAGATCTATGAAATTTATCATCAATTGGATCATCACTTTTACTTTGAAAAATAAAATTGGTCATTGCATAGTATCCAAAATCTTCCGGGTCAACAGCGAGACTAAGGTATTGATCCAGGAAGTATTCATAACCGCGATTGATTTGGATCACATCCTTTCTATACAACTGAAGGATGGTTAAAAGAATTTGCCGCTTTAATGAGATCATGCCCTCTATATCTGCGATTTCAAGGGCTTGAGTAAGATTCTTAAATGTATTCTCGGTAATCTTGTTATATACTATGGCAGCATTGCTTTCTTTGAGGAGTATAATACATTTTAACAATTCGCTTATTGGCTGCTCTCCCTTTTTACTTAGAAAGTCCTGATACTTATATTTCTGACCTTCATTTTCAACAACCAAAATCAAGTCTAACAATTCCTTCTTAAGACCTTCTTGTTGTATGGCTTGTAATGATTCTCTGGATTTAGTGAATTCAAATTTCTTCAGATATTTGAAATAAACCTCCATATTTTTCTCCAGGTTTTCTTTTCCGTAGGAATGAAATGCAATGAAGAAGGAAAAAAATAGGAAGGTTATTTGATTCTTCGAGATAGCCAATTTACTTAGTCCTCAATCTTTAATGTGAGTTGGTAACACCTTTTCCCTGAGGAGTTTCCACCACCACCTTGCATTCCAGGTCTCTTCTTTCTTTCATTATCAGAGGAATCAAATGTAAGACCATCACGGTAATAGAACTCGTCATCAAAAACTGCATTGTTGACATGGTTTGGACCTAAAGCTGGATTGAAGTCATTAGTACTCATAGGTAATAGCAGTCGTGTTATAATTACTCGGTTAATCTTACTTCTATCAATTTTAATTTCCATTGGGTCTCCGTTGGGTTCAACTAAAGGAAATTCTCTATTTCTTTCCATAGCACGGACCTGAACTTCAAACTCTAAATATCCCTCAGTTTCGTCTTTTCTTACCCCTACCTTTACAATCCCCATATTAATAATTCCTTTGTAATTGACGATTTTAAAATGAATATTAGAAATTTCAATTTGATTTGGTTTAGACCCTGGTTTTGATTCCAAGGATAAGTAGACACTGTAAAATGTGCCATAATTTTGACTTGAGTAAACTTCTTGTAATCCCAAGTCATTCTTAAATGTTATGGTACTTTGATAATCTTTTGCGTGTGACATTTCTGATATATTAAGTTATTGTAGGTTCATTAAATATTGGCATTCCGTTTCCTGCATCTTGAAAATCTAACCTTATCCTGGAAAGACTTTGCTTTAATAGATTGATGATTTCATCAGGGTCCTTATCTAAATTGTTCTGATAATACAGTGCAAGCATCCCTGAAATGAAGGGAGTAGCCATACTGGTTCCACTAAGTACACTAAAACCTCGGGAGTCAATATCGATTGGAAACGTGGAAAAGATGCCTACACCAGGAGCTATGAAATCAATTTCCTGGAATGGAAATTTCTGTTGATTAGCCCATTTGTAGATCTCATCCTTGTCGTTTATAGCACTAACAGCAACAGCATTCAAACAGTTTGCAGGTCCTTCTACAGGTCTGGTGTCAGGAGGAGTATTTGTTCTGATACTGTCATTTCCAACTGCCGCGACAACTATTGCTTTTTTTTGGTAGGCTGCTGTAACTGCTTTCTGTAAGCTTGGATGTACCTTTCCATTAAATACTCGGAACCCCCCGGATAAATTTATGATTTTACAATGCTTTTCCAGAGCCCAATCAATTCCATTAACAATATCTGTTTTACTGAAAAATTGACCTGAATTTCCTGTAACCTTGCCTATGAAAAGGTTGACTTTAGGCGCAACTCCGTATTTAAGGTTGCCTTTTGGTTTTCCTGCGATAATTCCAGCTACATGTGTGCCATGACCATAAAAATCCTGAACACTACGTGTTGGGGAAACAATGTTGTGCTGATTATTCTGTTTACCATCTAAATATTGGTAGTTGGGATGAGTAAGGTCTATACCTGAATCTAAAACTGCAACATTGACTCCTGAGCCATCTCTGATTGTATCTGCGAGGTTTAATTTATCTACTCCCCAATTTGACTCCACATATGGTTCTCTGACGAGATCACTTTTCGTAACCATTATGTCGGGATATATTGATGCTACAGCAGGGTGCTCTTCTAGTTCTTTTAACTGTTCTTCAAGCTGAATATTTATGATAGCCAAATTGAGATTGTCAAGATAAATCCCGAATGGGTCATCCACTAGATTCTTCCGGTCAAAAATTTCTACTTTTTCATATAAGTATCGTGAGCTGTAGAATGCTCCTGGCCGGTCTTTATACCTTGGAATCTGTGAAATCACTTCAGATGCCAGTCCGAAATTGGTAATCTCATCTTGAAAATGTACAAAGACTCTATTGTAGTTAGCTTCATCCAATTGTGTAATTTGCATGTCGGTTTACGATTAAAAAAGTCGTTTGATGCCAGAAGTCATGAAGTTACATACACATTTTCTAAGCATTCAATACTTTTAAAGATTTGTACTTAACGGGTCAACCTCCAGAGAAAATAAAATTAACAACTGAAAATTGCCAAATGAATTAAACTAATTCAATACCTATTCGAGGGTATTTTAATCTTAGAGTAGAGCAAAATTCAATATATACTAACATTCTTGAGGGTCATAAATATTTTTCTGTGATCCTTGAAGCCCAAACTTTGTACTAAAACTATTGCCATCTATACAAAAACATTCAAATACCTTCTTAATAATTAGATCCTTTGAGGATGTACCAAAGATGTCTCTTAACTTGTTATCATCTCCAATATTAGAACTGATCAATCCTTTCATCTGAGTGATGTTCACACAATAAATTTTATTGGGTGCAAATTTGTGGTTTATTATAACCGTAGAATTATCTTTATAAAAGTAGAACCCTTTCGAAGAATATTGCAATCCGGGATTTGTTGTGTGATGCTTTAGTAGAGATCTAATGACTAATTTCTTTCTATTGCTACTAGCGGAAGCAAGTCTGTTATGAACGGCAGATGAAATAGTGATTGATTTTATACTCTGGTTGTTTGAGATATACCATTCTTTACTCTCGGGATTATACAATTCCAAATAACCTATCCCCTCATATGTTTTTATATTTTCCGGATTGGCCATTTTTAAGGTCTCTGAGAAATATTGATCAAGTAAAGATCTGTTAGCCAAGTATTTGGAATATACACTAGAAGATATAACCTTGGAGGTTCCGTTCGTTTTTTGTCTTACTAATATGCTTTTCTCTGAACTTTGACCCCATATGGCAACTTGGTTTGCTGTAAGGTCCAGCCACTCAAATGATTCCATCGACGCTATTTCTAAGTTATTGCTTAAGTACTCAAGTAAATCTGAATATAAGTCAGGTAAATTGGATTCGCCTAATCCTGATAAGTTACCAATCAAATGCCATTTCAAACGATTATTGATCATACTAATTCGCCCAAGGTTATTCTGATCATCCAGGAAAAAATAGGTGTTGTTTCTTTGGTTATAGCTTGAACTGAGCGATGGCATCTTTTCAGCAAGAAATACATCCAGAATTTCTTGAGAAAGATCATGATCAAGATTTTTTACTGTTCTAATAGAAGCTCCTGTCTCATTAAGCAAGTAGTACCAGGTTTGAGAGTCTGCCGAATATAAACCATAAGCCCCTGAAGAATTGAGATTATTCTTAGGAACAATACTGAAGTCAGAATCATTTTTAAATAGCGTTACCAATTTCGATAAAAGAGGTTTTCTCTGTGTTGCATTATATTCTGGAAAGCTTGCGACAGGCAAATGATGAGTAAAATTTAGATCATCCCATAAAGCAATTTTATTACCTGACTCTGAGATTAATACATCTAATACGATTTCTGTCAGGATTGTATCTGAGCTAAGAAATGCGCTTCGCAGGGAAGGAATGAACTCTTCCTTTTCTAGATATTTCTGGTATGATAGTTCGCCAATAAGTACTTTAAAATCAGGTGTTTGAATTTGATTGAAGGAGTAGACAATTTTGTGATTAGATTTTAAAGAATAAACCCAGTTGTTCCCTTCTTGCTTCAACACTTCTATATTTGGTGTAATCTGATGATTTGTGATCATACTTGCCAGATGGACCAGGAAGGGTGTCATATTTCCATCAACCAATTTAAATCCATCGCCAAGCCAGAATAACTGATTTAGCTGTTGCCCTCCGATAAAATATGTGCTGTCTATTGAAACCAGCCAAGCCTCATCTTCTGGTTCTCCTAGTATTGTAATGTTATCAAATTTATTGAGTTCGATACACTTATCTAAAATTGCAGAAATCAAGTTTTGATTTGAGGAATGATTTTTCATTTTGTTGATTGCTAAGAATTTTTCAGGTTTAGCATTACCTGATATTAATCCAGCAACACCTGAATTAACATACTCCAAAGCAACATATTCATTATTCACATTCCAATGTAGAATTTCTGGTTTTTCTTGGTACAACTCATATAGCCTTATGGCTTCCAAAATTACTTTCTCTTGTAAGAAAGATGGTTGATTTTGAGGAAGACCAAGTATTAGTTCCATACTTTGCTGAAATTCTGTCCAAACCTGAAAGTCCTCATCAATAATGACTGGATCGTTTTGCACTTGAAGTATATGATTTTCACCTTCAAAGTTGGGGCTGCTTACAAGTGATTCGTAAAATGATTTCCAATTATTGTGATATCTCTCACCATTTACAATAACAGTTCTTATTTGCGTATTGCTTAATCTCTTGGCTAGAAAGATCATTTCCGGATTATCAGGAAAAGAGTAAGCAAGGCTGTTGGAATTTTTATAGGCATCTGGTTCATGAAAAACTGGGTACGCATTATTTGGAGATTCCGAATACTGTTTAATAATTGCAGAAATAGCTATTTCAATCTGTACATCACTTAATGTTCTGGAGAGGTAAGCTAAATTTTTTCTTTCTCCTGTCTCAGGGTTCCATATATCTACTTTCAATTCATCAAATTGATGTGATATTAAAAGAAGTTTGTTATCTACCTCCTTGATTTGAAAAGCATTTCTTTGTGGGAAATCATTCTTAGATATCAATTCTAGTATCCTTGATTTATCCTCAACATTGGACCATCCTACCAGATAATGGAAACTAATTGAAGCACTTGTATTGTCAAAAGTAGCAAGGACGTAATGATCCTCATCCTTTAAATGGTATGCCACTGCATTACTATTAATGATTTCAATTGGTCCAACGATATGGGTTTCTAATTGATTACTCTCTCTATACACTAACTCTGGTAAAACAAAAAACTTGTTTCTGCTGTCAATAGGTTGATCTGATATCAATTTGAACCCATTTCTGGTATACATTTCAAGAACGGAATCCTGGATGAAGATAGGGTCTCCAGTATTCAAATAAATAATCTCTCTATTTTCAAATGGGTAATTAATTTCCCTGTGCAGGTAATCTGCTATGAACTGATATTGTCCTCTGTTTTTAGCTGTGGTTAAATTGTCAACAATTACAGTTGTAGTATCGACTGTCACAGTTGGATTTCCACTTTTGTTAATAAAGCTCAAAAGTTCATTCTCAGATAAATTGAAATTCCTATCAACATAAAGATGCAAACACAGAGTATTACTCTGATGCCAATGATGAGAGACTTTCTTTTGGTTACAAATCAGGTTTATAAATCTGTTAAAATCATTACTTCCCGTACGCTGATAGAATGTTTGTAAATTTGTGGTAAAGTCATCTTGTGAGCTATAAATACGAACTTTAAACTGTTGCTGGCCATCAGTTATTTCGTAAATGGCCTCATTGTTTTTTTCTTGTTTGGTATATTTTAGTTCTCTGCCGCTTTTTTGATTTAGAAACAATGAAATTTGATCTGTAAGATCCTCCATGCTCTGCAACGAAACTTCTTGTTGGTTTTCTACTTTCAGTAACCGCTGGCCCACATACACTGTGTATGGGCCATCTTTCTGGTATTGGACTCCAACCGCCTTCACAGCCTCATCCAGAACAAATCCATCACTAAATATAGAATCGCGATTGGCTCTTTTTGCTTCCGAAATAACTCCCCCTAGAAACTGGTTAAGTAGATGACTCATCAATTCACTTCTACTTTCAAGTTCTTCTATATTGTGGTTGCCGGGTATTTGTTTAAGTGACCCCATATAAATCAGGTCGTTTCCATTTTGCCAATAGAAGTTTTGGTTCTGTCTTACAATTAGTTCATTCTGAGCCCGAAAGAATTCCAATTCTTCTTGAGCCATTATAGTCAAGGAACTAAAGATTAATAATAAGGATAAAGCTATCTGTCTCATTGTGAAATGGAATTCATGTTATTCATAAAGACTGGAAATGTTGTTGGAGACCCTGCTCCAGAAGATATTTTCTTTGTCAATTGCTTCTTGGATGCCTTGTTTCCAATAAATGCCCAGTATTCAGTATCTGGACGACCATTAAACTGTAAGACAAAAACTGCGACATCACCACTCTCCTTATATTCAATGGAACCAGGTTTAATTGTATTACCATGAGCTGCCATTGATCCTACAGTTGTAGATAATTCACTGAAAGCTCCATGCAATGCTACATTTTGTTCAAATGATTCTGGTTTTAACTTCTCCCAACTTGGTAAACCTGATTGTCCCAATGGTAATAAACTGATATTGTATGGAGAAGTCCCTTGAACCCATAGTACAGCTTCTCCTTCGTTGAGCAAGTATCTTGTTAGCATCGTACCCATCTCCCAAATTTGTGTGCTAGGACGATTTGGTAACCATTGGCCTGTTGAAGAATCAAACAAAGTATAAGCTTCATGGCTCTTTGGTGCAAATGCAAAAGGTTGATCACCGTTACAAATAAATTCGATTTGTCCATTGTTTTCCTGGAGAGAAAGCGGACAATCCCCTGGTCCTACAAGAGGCGCATCAATTGAAGGAATTGGTTTTTGCTTTTTGACGGGTTTAGGCTTTGGTTCAGGAGTAGAAAAGGTAGGTTCACAACTGGTTGTTTTACTGTTGTCCAGAACAAATGCATTGTTGACTAATTTATAAGTGAGTTCTTGCTTTAACCCTGGATCACAACCAGTATATAGATATAATGTTCCACCACTTTCGTATAATCCAATTCCAACATTTGCATGTTTCTGGGCTATCTGAAGAAGGCTTGTTTGCGCACTTGAATTATTGGCAATAAGGTGCATTTCAGGTATATTGATTACTTGCCCTCCATCTTTAGTTCCAATTATCAAAGTGTGATTCAAACTGTTGTAAAACCTAATAGCCACCGCATACATCCCTGACGGTGCACTAAGTTTAAATGCACTTCCTGGAGATTTAGCAATTAACTGAGAATCATTTAGTTCAAATGTTCTATTTCCTACAGCTAAACTGAAGTTTCGTAACCAATTACCTAAAGCTGGATCGCCTGATATTCTGCCAGGAAGTGATGAATAGCACAAAGACCCAATCATTCCTTCAAGATCATGAAGAGGCATTTCGATATGCTTTGTTTTTCCCAGGTCTTTGCCAGCGTACCAGTGAACAACACCATGGTCGCCTGGACAAGAACTGCCTTGGAGATTTTGTTTGAGAACATGCACATAGTAATCACTGGAAGCATTTAGGAAAAACCCTGCACTTTGGTACTCATTTCCTGTTGTGGAAATGAAGTGATCAGAAATATATTTGGAATCAATAAAACTTAAAGGTTGGTTTTCTGTGGCGTCCTGAGAGTTTGTTCTGAATACACGATAAATACCGTCAACATTTCTTAATGGGAAAGAAAAAGATCCGGGTATTAAGGCTGGGGTTGTACCATTTGCAGTTGGTGAGACTACCGGAGTTTCTAACTTAACTGGAGGAATCGCTACATTTCCTTGAAGATTTCCTGCTGAATTACCAGTTCCAGCTGAAGCACTGCTTTGACTTTTTGCACCAGTTGTATTGCCATAACCTGAATCACCATTTCCACCGGAGGACCCAGACGATCCGCCATCTCCTCCATCACCATCATTACCTCCTATTCCACCACCTCCAGGTCCAAATCCACTGAATGGATTGATAGTGATGTCTCCAGAGAGTAATGCTAATAAGGCTTCATCAATATTAGAGAAGTCCGGACTTAATAAATTCTTTAATAATTTCTCGAATGCCTTTTCATCAAGCTGCTTGTAACCAGGCACTTGTAAGGTCATTGACATACCAATAACAGAGAAATTTGCTGAAGCTATATTTGGACTAACCAGGAATTTTGTTCCGCCTAATTCAAACTTTAAAATTTTAAATGTCTCTGTTGCTCCAATAGTGGGGTTTGAGAAGTGTCGGCCTGTACTAAAGTGACTCCCTACTGATCCTGTAACTGGAATATCTATTTTGGAATCAGCATATATAGTCTGATTTGCCAGATCTAGTTTTAATACCCCAGTGGCCATTGGTTCACCAAACATTAGCATTTTTCCATATGCATTTACTCTTGGTCCCTTAGCTTCCAATTTGCCATTACCTTGTATGGCAATTATTTCTTTCAATGGTCCTCCGAAATCTATTTCCATTTCATAGGTTCCCTTACCAATGTCCAGCACTTGTCTTGAATAACCAAGGTTAAATACTTGTAATGCAACAAGATCCGTTTGGGTAGTCCACCTTAAAGGTTTCTTCAAATCAACAGTAAATGTTCCTTTGGCGTAAATAATTCTTTCTGATTCTGGTATAGGTGATGGTGGTGAACTGACAGTTAGTTTTGCAGAAATTGAAAGGTTAGTTCCTTTAATTTCTCCAGCGGGTTCTACTAGTTCGAAAGGTGGAATAGGTGCTCTTGCTCCTCCAAAGTTTATTTTGATCCCCGCTTCACCTAATCGGACTCCTTTGTGCGATATGATTAAGCCTGGTATTTCAATTTTAGCAACACCCCACAATGGTGCCTCACCAGTTACTATAATCCCTTCTGGTATTCCTCCTTTTGGGTATAGGTCTACACTTTTTAGCCATTTATTTCCTTCTAAGAGCGGTAGACTTAATACTTGTAAGACTTCTCCGGCAACACCCATGAAAAGAGATTTTAAATCTCCATCTTCAGAGATTTCTACTTTACCCGAGTCAAAGTCTATGATTAGAGAGGCTGGTATTGGAAAGTCAAAATCACCACCTGTTGAAACAGTTACGATGCATTTAATGATTAACTTGGCAGATGAATTTGAAGCAGATACTAACTCTATTGAGACATCTGAATTATTCATTTTATGAGGTAATAACTTTTGATTAATAACCTTTACAATTTCTGCCATTAACAGGTCTTCCCATGAACTAGTTTCAACACGTCCTTTTGACAAATCAATTCTCAGGTTCACTGGAACAGTATTAAAATCTGGAATTTGAATCAGCAACCTTGCCGAAATAACTCCTTCACTTAGAATTGGATCCTTATCAATCTGTAGCAAGGTTGATGACCACTCATTTATTCTGTTTCGGACTGCATTTAAATTGGCTGTACATTTTGAGAAGTCAGGAATTAATCCATTTGAAATCTTTAAACCCACATTTTCAATTGTTGTTCCTGTTAGCATACCACTCATAGCAGTAATTTTTGCATTCAACTCCATTTCGGAAAGGGCTATTGGGTCACTTGCGGATCTTAATTGCTGCTCAAGTTGAGGTCTATTGATTAGAGAGAAACCTAGTTGCGAAAGTACGTTTTCCCATTCGTTAAGGACATTTTCAGCGATTACGACCAGATCGTTGGTTACTTCTAATCCTAAGTTTTGTAATTGTTCAGTGGCAATTTCCTCTACCTCGTTCAAATAAGGTTCTATAATTGCGGAAGCAATATCTTCGGCTGAATAATTCCAACTTACCTTACCATCTAACCCTACATACATTTCTAAATTCACAATTTGGCTAAATCCAGAAACCACTAACCTCATTTGGTTGGCTTGAAATACTATTGAAACATTATCATCATCAATTTCACTGTTTACCAAGCTTTCAATAAATTTTCCAAGACACTTGTCGATATTTGGTTGAAGTCCATTGTCATCAAATTCAATGGTTATTACCGGATCACCATCACAATCAAATCCATCAATTATCAGTCCGAGTTCTTCAATTGCATTGTTACGTTCATCGATTTCTATAACCATTCCACTTTCTAGTACAATTTGGTCATCGTTGTTAACCAATGCCATTAGTCTACTCACAGCTTGTGGGTCTTCTGGAGATTGGATTACATCTTTTAGAACTTCTATAGCATTTGCCTTTTCATCTAATTTCCAGGATTCGACATTTGCGTATATTGCTTCTGCTTGCTTTCCGAATTCTATTACTCGTACATCCTGTAGGATTTGTACTCCTACTTTTTCTATTTCAGTACACAGATTATTGATTTCTGTATTAATAGCCGCTTCTACATTCTGCTGAAGCTTGGGATCGATTTCAAATCTAGGATAGATACCATTTTTATCAATTTTCACGTCTTTGACTTTTACTCCAGGAGGAAGTAACCCTCTTGTATTTAGGGAAGACGTTAAAACTCTGGAAAGGATCTCTTTTGAGTCATTCCTATGATCAAATTGAATGTCGAATTCAGGTAAAAAGCTTATTTTCAATCCTAGTTCAGCATTAAGCTCCTTTAGTTCAGATAAGTGATAAGGAATATCCTGAAAAACTATATTGGACCATTTTAGAGTGTTGTTTTCAAAGCTCGGACCAATTAGTTTGATCTTAAAGTTACCATCTAAAGTAAGCAGAACGTTACCTTGATTTAATGATTGAGCAGTTATTTGCCCATTTTTGAAAATCTTAAAATCACCAATGTAAATTGGATTATTAATATCAAATGCGAACCATATTTTGGTATGGATACCTGTTTCATCTTGTTTTAGATCCCTAATTTCAATGTGGGGAATTAGCCTTTGGATTTTTCCTATTAAGACGGCTTCAGGTACATCATAATTAATTTCGTAGGAATCTTCTTGAATAACAAAAGTCAATGTTGCTCCTGTTAATGACTGGTCAAAATTACCTGCATCATAAGTATAGACCAATTGATCACCCCTTAGGTAACCCTGTATATCTTCTGGAATGGTTATATCTGAGGTATTAACCAACAACTTCCAGTAATCTTTTAATTCTACTTCTATTTGATTTCGGTAAGCATCAAATTCTTCCTGTGCAATTTTTTCGATTTGAGTAGACCAAAATTCAGGATCATCCAGATCATTGAAGTTGAATAGAATTGTATCACCCTGAGCAGAGGCCGTGCTTCCAAAAGAAAGTTTCCACTGTCTTCCTAGCCATGGAAAAGGTATCCCGCCACTTACTTCCAAATCATTAAAATTAGCTACTAATTCTCCTGGGAATCCATGACTTTTTAACCAAGTTTCAATTTCCTGATTTACAAGCAATTGCAATCCATTCAACTGGTCATTCCATTCATTTGTGAAGTCATCCAAATCTTTTTCCCAAAGCGATGGGTCAATATTGATCCAAGGCGTCTTTATTCCGGTTGGTATTACTCTTATCAGTGCCTGCTGATTGTTTGCGATTTCCGATTTCTCAATCAACACATACCTTACTTTACTATTCCCTTGCCATTCTGTTCGCAATTCATAGTTCTGAAGAATTTGGTCACCTAATATCTTCGGATCTTCAATTATCTTTTCTATCTGATCTAAATGATTTGAGATAGTAGCAACAAGAGATGTTAATTTCTGTTTTTCTGGTTCATCCATGATCAGACTATCAAGTTGATCAATAGCCCATCCCATTTCTGATAAGATTGCATTTTGATAGATACTGTCGAGGTTTGCCAATTGATCACCAAGCAAGCTTTTTGCTATTTTCGGTATGCCCAATTCTACTAATTGAGATAAAGACGCCTTAGTTGTATCTATGCTTAATTGGGCATCTGCCAAAACACTATTCCAGGCAGTGACAACACTATCCATTACTTTGTCTACCTTATTCTTTGAAAGAACAGTAATTTCACCAGGAATATCACTGATTACTTTTAGGTCTCTCAGCAATAATCGAAATTCAAAATAATCCTCTTTTAGGTCAGTGATCATCCAGTTTAGTGCTTGATCAGATGGAACGGATAGGTCCTTATTGAACCGTAGCTTATAGATATCTTCAATCTCTTTCCATCTTTCTTGTAAAGCAATAATTGGTGTATTGTTAGTGATGGTAAGTTCACTGTCTAAATTCCAACCACTGGTAACGTAATACTCAAATGCTCCACCAAGTAGTTTTGAGTATGCTGTTTGGAAGTCGACTAGGGCCTTTAAGTGAGAATGATAATTAGTTAATTTTCTTTTATCGATGGGTTTCATTAATATTTGAAAACTTTGCCTTAAGTCGTTACTGTAGGTAGCTGCGCTACTTCCAATCCAATTTGGTTCACCCAATGCATCAATTTTTTGAAAGTCCAGTTCCTTGGCCTTTCGTTGTATTTTGGCCAGGCCTTTAAGTATCTTATGAATACTTACTTCATTCATCTTATTTGACAAGCCTTCAATGTCTCCGGCTTCCAGTTCAATAACAGCTCTTAGCGTGCCTCTACCAAGTAATTCAAGGCCTTCCACTAACCTTCTTGAGTTTATATCTGCATCCTCTGGAGTTAACCAATTGGCTGCTTTTTGTTTAACATGGTCATAAATTACATCAGCGGTTTTTCTCTGCGACTCCAGGGAACGCATGTACTCAACAGCGTATTTGGCTACTTCCTTTGAAGAGAAATTATTTAGTGGAAGGTTATTTTGAGTCTGGGTGTATCGTTTTAAAAAGTCGTATAAACGCAACTGGCTAATTGTGAATACAGTATCCTCAATATTTCCATTCAAAACATCGCTGATTTTTGATAGTTTGGAACCTTCATTTTCGATAAAGAATTTTAGACCGGGTCCTTCTCCATATAGGTTTATAATTTGTGGAAGTGATTCTTGTGGTTTCAATTGCCTGGAATAAGAAGCATTCAATTGAATGGAAAGAGTTATGATAATTAGAATTGCAAATCGTAACATGGCGTAATATTTTTGTTCAAGGAAGAATTGATAAGCTCAGTTCCTTGTTTTGTAGTTTTATAACAATAGGTATTGATTGTTGAAAATTGTAAAGCCTATTTGCGTTTATTGCTGGTAGCTCTACTAATTTAGGAAGTTCTCCGGCTCTATAAATTGTGGCCGAAATAAGCACTTCACCTGAACGATTATTCCATGAGTTCATTAATGGAAAATCAGAATCTTCATAAAGGGATATGTGTAAAGTGTCCTGAACTGATACCTCAGACTCTAAGAATCGCAAGTTTCCTTCAAAACCCATTTGGAATGAGCCTCTGGAAATGTTATCCATCTCTCGGATGTAAACAAAATCTCGATTTTCAAATACATTTAACCCGTCTCGAATGTATCTGGTTCTACTTTGACCGGGTGGATCAATACGAAGTTCCGCTTTCCAAGTTGATGGAAAAATGTTCGCTTTGGTATATTCAACATTTATTGTAAAAGCTGCTTGAGGTGATTTTTCGGTTTGTGCCTGTTCATATTTAATGATTGCAGAAAAAACCACTGTGAGTACTATAACTCCGCCAAATGCACAAAACAACAAATCCAATAGCGATAGTGAGAATACGGATATTTCTTTTTTACTCATCTTTCGAATTTTAATTTGTAGTGTGTTTTGTCCTTAATAACCTGAATAATGCTTGTGCTATCAGGAATGATCTCTCTTTCCTTGCCAAGGATTTGGGCATATCCAGTTGGGTATCCCCCATCAATCTGAAACGTCACTTTTTTCACAATTTTGTTGGAGCCGTTAAACATGAATAAATGGCTTGATTTTGTGCCACTTCGGTCAATACCACTGCCAATAATTAAGTCTTTTTGAGAAATAGGTTTTATGGAGATAGCCTGGTCATCTACAACAACTTTCAAAGTGAATTGTGTATTAAAGATCATCTCTCTTTCTAATTCCGCTACAGACTTACCCTTAGTTTCTGCTTTTGTAGGTGTGGCTACACCATTAGCATTCACAAGTGTTGAGAAAATAAACATCAGCACGAGCATACCACCTAAACCACATGAAATCAAATCCATAAATGAAAGGCCAAATACTTCAATTTCTCTACTCTTTGCCATACCATTAATTTTGGCTATTCATTTCATTTTCGAGGTGATTCTTCAGGCTTACAAACGGCTCAGTCTGTAATTCAGCTGGTGAAGTATGGGACTTTAGTGATTCTAACAGTAAGTTGAATCGTCTTAACTTATTAGCCCTTTCGAGGGGTGCAATTTTTTGCAGTAATTCTCTTTTGACTGTAGATACTGCCGATGAGATTAGGTGTTCCTCTCTACGCGTAAGTACATGAATTAACAAAACCAGAATAATTGATAATAGTAGTGAAATTAAGGTCGTATCAAATGCTATCCCCAATTGTCCTGTTATCAGCTGAATTTGTCCTTTTGTTTGATATTCAGCAGTTTGGCCGATAACATTATGTGCATTACCAAGTGCATCACCAATTCCGATTACCGTACCAATAAATCCAATTGACGGAACCGCCCAGGCAAAGTACTTAATCATTCCAAATCTACTCTCCATGTTTTCTCTTAGCTCCTGGATTTCAAGATTTAGTGTATTTTCAGCCTCTTCTTTTCCTCTCCAATTAAATGTACTTACTGTGTTAATGAGCATTTCTCTGAGCTTAGAAAAAGTATCTGCCTGTTGTGCTCTTAGCTTGGTCATTGTTTCTGATAGTTGACCGACTTGATAATTATCTGTGTTTTCAGGAATGTCAAACGAGATAATTGCATCATGTAAACTCCGTTTCTCAACCCAAATGCTTCCCATGAAAGCAAAAAGCATGAGTACTCCGACAATAGCTACCCAAAACGTTAAAAACTGGATTGAACCATTCAAGTATCTTCTATTTGCATATGCATCTTGAGACTTTAACCTGTCCAGTTGATCCTATAGCTCCAGAGAAAAGAATCGTTTAACGTTATCCACACCTTCATCACCAAAATATTTCTGGAGTTTCGAAAAATCCAGTTCGTTCATTACATCGTTTAGAGAAATATTTGGGCTTTTAATATAAGGGAATAATAAGCCCTCTCTGGCTTGTGAATAATCTGTAATGGTTTGGTCATTGTACAGCATCAAGTAGCCAAGGCTTGATGTGTATTTTGTTTTAGAAGCTGAATCTGCAAAAGAATTCCACATCGATAAAAATGCCTCATTATTCTTATCAATGTCTTGACTCCATGATGCATCATTGTTGAGATGATGATACTTGAAAGTCAGTTCTATTTGTTTTTTAGCTAAAGTACTTTCGCTTTCTAGTAATTGACTTCTAAGTTTCTTGTCATAGCCGCCGTTCAGGACTAAAAATATTAAAACAGTAAATACGAAAGATACTGCAAATGATAGTACGTAAAGTAACCATTCTCTTTTTAAGAAGAGAGTCGTAAACATCTTTTTCATATCGGTCTGATTATTTAGGGTTGATCTTAGTTTTGAGAAGCCAGGTTGTTAAGAAAGGTTTCAGGGAATGTTAGGTCTACATCATCGGGAACATTCATATCAATAGCTTTTGCAATAGCAGCTCCAAAGTGGACACAACTATGTCTCAGGATGTGATAATCCTCATTTGATTTCCATTGATCAATTATAGCAAGGGCTTTACTATACTTTTCCTGACTAACTACCTTGCTTACTCTAGCTTCTATCAGGTCTTTTTGTAACCATTTAGAAACATCTGATTTAACTATCCCAGTTTGAACATCTCCGTCAAAAAATAGATTTGCTATTTTGGTTACGGTTCCTTTTGGGTAAAACCCCCAGGCTCCATCACTAACAGACTTGCTATTTTCAAAGTCTTCATAACCAAATGCAATTATGACATGCCCAGGTGTGACTCCATCCTGAATTCCTGCAGCGTAAGCATAAAATGTAACGAAGTATTTATTTTCTTGACATTCTGCTTGAATACTCAATGATAGAATAAAAATGATTGTAATCGCTAATCTTTTCATGTGCTCTCGTTAATTACTTTAATAGTGAATGTAATTAACTTTTTTGGTTAGGAAAATTCAATACCCACTCATAGGTATTTTTAGAAAAATCCAGATAATATTCAGCCTTATTTAATGAAGATATCCCCAATTTAGGGGTAAATAGGTTGTAATTTTAGTTGTAGTTGTATCCTGGAATGTTGTGGTTTCTGGTTATGCTTATGTTTTGAACACTACTCTTGTTGTGTAAAAAATAAAACTAGAACGTAACAATAATGAACAATACAATCCCAAACCTAAAAAAAGTAAAATGGACTTATTTTGATTTAATATCAATCAATTGAGGTTCTGGAAGAAATGGTTCTTCTAATAGTAATTAGAGAGAACCAAATAAATGGAGCTGAAGTACTAAGACAGTATGTTATTCTATTAGACTGGGACATCTTACTACCTGCAATAATTTCAGTACTGGAAGGTGATAAAAATTTAACGATTATTTCCTAAACCTTGAATTTCAGCAGCCTGAATTCTGGAAATAGGATTTTCTTAAGTCGATGATCTACTTATTCATGGTGAAGCGATCACCTTAATGAGAATATTAAGAGTTTTGTGATAAATGAAAATGGTTTTAAAGTTTGCTGCAAATCAACAAACTTTAAACAGCTCAAAGCCTTGTGGCTCCTCATTATGATTCTCTTTGAAGAGAGAAAAGATGAAAATATTAATACTTGAGAACCCATACTCCCTCACCGTATGAGGAAAAATTTTCTGTAGATGACTCAGCTTCATCTACTGTGGCAAAATCAGCTAACGAAACCCTATAAAACTTCTTGTCATTGTAAGGCTCAATAACCTTAACTGCATTGCCTTCAGAAGCCAACTTATTTGCATAATCAAATGCCAGATCATCGTCAATGCTACTAGAGACTATGATATAATATCTATCGGTAGCGGAAGAAATAGTTTGTACTACTCCTGGTTCACTAGGGATTTCCAATCCTGACAAATCGTCCAATTTGGCTTGAACTAGCAACAATTGATCCTTAGGATATTGCTCATTCGGGTACAAAGTTGAAGCATCTGAGTAAAGGGAATTAGCGGTCTCCCAATTCTCCTGGCTAAATGCAAGATCACCGTCTTCTATTAACTTATTATATCTGGCCTTTTTCTGTGCAGCTTTTGCTTTCTTTTCTTTTTCAGCCTTTTTCTTCGCAATTGCCTCAAGACGTGCTTTTTCTTTGGCTTCCTGTTCTGGCTTGTAACTCAGAAAGTACCAAGCTCCTACTCCAGCAGCAATTACAACAACTATAATTATTATAATTCCAACTACTTTACCACTACCGTTTCCAGAATTCTCACTCATTAGTTTAATCGAAGTTTAGTTGATTTGTGTACAAAAAGTTATGTGAAATTACATAATTCAATGGATTTCCCATTGGAATCATTAAATAATCCCGCTATTTCTTGATTTGAAGAAAGTTAACTATCTCAAGGAATTACTACAGATTGAAGTTTATTACGTCTGTAAGCTAAAATCGCAATAATAACTAGTAGCCCGACAACCCAATAAACGAATTGAGGAATTGGTAGTGGATCTCCAGCAGCATAAGAATGTAATCCTGACAGATAATAATTAACCCCAAATGAGGTCATAATTATTGAGAAGAATGCAATTACACTAGACAGATTAAATAGATATTTACCTTTTAACACAGGCACCAATCTAAAATGCAGTACCATGGCATAGACAATTATTGAGATAAGTGCCCAGGTTTCCTTTGGATCCCAGCCCCAGTATCTTCCCCATGACTCATTGGCCCAAATACCGCCAAGAAATGTTCCAATTGCAAGCATGTACAATCCTACAGTCATGGATAATTCATTGATATAGGTCAACTCTTTAATTGAGTTGTTGAGCTTGTTGTTTTTTGCAATCATAAAGATTAGACATAAAAGTCCTAATAATGCTGATAAAGCCAATGGCGCATAACTGCTGACAATAATTGCCACATGAATTTTAAGCCAGTAAGACTTTAGTACCGGAACCAGATTTGTTATTTCAGGGTTAAGCCAATCCAGGAAAGAAACAAAAAGCAAAGTTCCTCCAAAAATTGCCACTAGAGGCATGATGAAATCGCTTTTCCTGTAGAATATGAATCCAAAAAGAAACAAGGCCCAGGTAACTAAAATAATCATTTCATATCCGTTGCTCCATGGTGGGTACCCTCCAGCGTACCATCTCAATATCATATTCCCAGTAAGAGTTAAAAATGCAATTCCTGTTAATGCAACTCCAAGGATATAGCTAATATTGATTGATCGTGTTTTAAAGAAGACTCTAAGTAGTGCTGTAGCTAGCAGATAAATGCCGAGAAGCCAAAATACCGGAAAGAGTCTGTTATTGATGTTTAGTTTGTTGTAAAGCAACTCTGCTTCAACTCTCCCCTTATCAGGGATGATTTCAGCCCCCATGGTGTTTTGAAATGTTTGAATGTATTGAAGTTTACTGTTTGCTTCACTCCAATCTCCATTTAATTGAGCTTGCATAATGTCATAGTAATATGCAGAAAGTATATTTCTTACAAATACAGAATCTTCCGAACTAAATCCCGCTTGTTGAAATTCACTATTGAACCACATTTGATCGTTGGCTGTAGGTTGCGGGAATACCTTGAGATAATTTCCGGTTAAGGCCTGATAAAGAATGTTAAATCGCTCATCCACTTTCAGAATTTCATTGTCCTGATCAGATCTTTCCGATGGTTTCTTAAGCTGTACTGCTTGAACAGCATTGAGCAACCTATACCCTCCCTCATCATCGATAAGATCGACAAAGGATAAGTGTGTTTTCCCTTCAAGGTTTAACATTTCTAATAAAGTCTTTCCCTTTTTCTGATCTACCTTTATAAGGGGCATATTCCTCCATGCCATAGGGTTCTGATGAATTGACAGAAAAACCTGATCACTGTTCATTGTAAACGACTGACCATTCTCCTCTATTTTGTAGGTCGTTTTTCGCGTGATTTTGCGGAGAAACTCTGAAGAAAGAGTGTTAATTGGTTTGATTCTCCCATCCATATCCTGCACCATTGTTTGACCGAACTTCTTAGCATGGCCCCTATTGATAACATACCTGCTTGTTGGATTTGATGAAGATTCCTCTGATTGTGCAACGGCTACTGAACAAACCAGCAATAATATCATCGCGGCACTTGTTTTTAGATTTTTTAGTTTGAGATTTACTTGTTGAAACCTTGAGTTCTTTCCAAATAATGCCAGTAACATTCCAACACCCATCAGCAAGTATCCTAAATAGGTGATTTGAGTTCCCCAATAATCTCTATTCACGGATAAAACGGTCCCTAACTCGTCCAGATCATATGATGCCTGAAAGAATCGATATCCTCGATGGTCCAAAACGTTATTCATTGAAATACGATATGGATAATCACCAGAGATATCTTTTACAGTGATTTCACTAGCATAAGAGGATGGACTTACAGATCCGGGATACCTTTCTAATTGAAAATCTTTAAGATGCAAAGCAAATGGAAGCTCAATCAACTTTGGTCCATAAGCAATCTCAATATCATAATTACCTACTGATATATCTTGAAGTGGACTATAAACACCATCGACTGTTGCCAGGATTATTTGTTTGTGTTCTTGAGCAGTATTTAAGTCTACAAAAAGAAGGTCCGCTGCACTTTTTGCTTGTTCTTTATCCTTAGTGGACTGATACGCTAGAGTCTTGCCTTCATGAACCTGGCTTAGAACAAAGTTCAAATGATCCGACTGATACAATGTTCGTAGGTACAATGTGTCTTCAATTGATTTCTTTGTTGTACCCACTCTTTGAGTAGCCATTACCATGTACTTAAAAGCCTCGGGTGAATCAATGGTAAATACCCCGGATTCATCAGAAATATTTATAGCATCACCTTTATAGTTGTTGTAAGTGAATTCATGACCATTGATGAATACATTATTACCATTTTCAATGTAAAAACTTTGCCTCTCATTGTTTACTACTGCTACAAGCTCAATTATTTTATTATCAGTTTCTCCTGAAACCATAGTTTGAACAGCATCGGGAATGAATTTCTTAACTTTGATTTCAAGCTTTGAATCACTATTCCCATATGAAAGTTTCAATTTAGGTTGCTTAAGACTTGTCGCTAATACAGACTTTTCGGTAGACCAGCTATCTTCTTTTGTATGGACGTTTACTCTTAGGTATCGCTCTTGTGAAATCATCGTACTCGACTCCTGTCCTTCCCTAATCCTGATCAAACCCTCATAACCTGTGTATCTTGTAATACCGGCTCCAATAAGAATGATTATGAATGCCAAATGAAACAGAAGAACATCGAGTTTTCCTTTTCTTGCCAGTCTATATTTGATGATGTTCCCAATAAAATTCAAAGTGAGAATTGCCATTAGTACTTCAAACCACCAAGTATTGTAAACAACACTTCTGGCAGCAGCTGTACCATGATCGTTTTCAATAAAAGTGGCTACTGCCATTGCAATACCAAATGCCAACAATGCAACTAATGTCAGTTTATTGGAAAATAGAATTGAAACAAGCTTTTTCATGAAATCAGGTTTGGAATAATCGATTACTTAATAGAAACCGTCTCAATCTTTTTGTTTGATTCCCTTTCTTTAGCTTCCTCCAACCATTTCGGGATGATATTTTCTTTGAATACCGCTTTTTCGGCTTCAAGTTTTTCAACATCCAAGCCTATAAATTGATGTGCCTTTTCTTTTGTGCTAATATCCGGATAGTCAACTTCTCCATTGAACCCTAAACTGGCAAGAAGACGTGCTAACTTGATTCTTGCTTCCTGAGCAGTAGCAGTAGCAGTAGAAACAATTCTACTTACTTCAACTGGAGCATGAAATGATCCACCATGTGATGCAACAGAATAATCCCACCTCCATTGTGCGTGTCTGATATCCTGAAGAATGGGTTTCATTTGTTCTTCAGTAGCTCCCAAATCCCAGGCTTTTTTAGCTTCCACATGTGCGCGAACTATTAGTTCTTCCAGGTCGCTTTGTGTCTTCTTGATTTTAGCTTGTTTCTCATAGACATTATCAATTAACTCACTTTTATCTTGTCTATGGCAAACCTGACATGAGTTGGCAGGATTAGCCAGTGGTGATCTTATGTGGTGATCCGTAAATTTCTGGCCTCCTTCTGTTTTATAAGGCATGTGACAATCCGCACATGAAACACCACGTTTAGCATGTATTCCCTGAAGGTACAGTTCGTATCCTGGGTGTTGAGCTTTAAGCATTGGCGCTTTACTTACAGCGTGCGTCCAGTCTTTGAATTCCATATTATCATAATATGCTTCCATTGCTTCAACAGTGGTTCCATCTTTCCACGGAAATGTTAAATATGGTACTCCCTTCTTATCAGGTAGGTTCTTATTGAAATAGTATTCGACATGACATTGAGCACAGACAAGTGATCGCATTTCCTGATGAGTTGCCTGCTCTATATCTTTCCCCATTGATTGAAATGCTTCTATTAAGGCTGGACGAGAAATCTGCAAAGACATAGTTTTGGAATTATGACAATCCGCACAACCAATTGGGTTTACAACCTCAGGACCTTTATCGGCCCACTTCCCTGAATAGAATTCTTTAATCCCTATCTCATTCATCAGTCTAGGCACATCTGGGCTTTTACATGACCAGCATGTACTAGGCATTGGTCCGGTTCCAGGTCCAGTTGGGGCGCCTGTTCGTAGAGTGTTGTGGAGATCTTCAATTGCATAGGCATGACCTCTTGGTTGATTGTAATCCTTAGAAAATCCGTATCCGGCCCAAAGAACCACTAACTCTGGATTTTCCTTCAGCGCGTCTCTTAATTTTGAACCGTTGAGGTAGCTTGTGAATGAGGTATCCTGAGTCTGCATAAAAGATTGATACTGACGAGGAAAGTTCTCACCCCAAACGCTATTTCGCGACTCGTTTTGATCAATCTTTACTTGAGGTTGATAAGCAAATTGGCTTTCTGCTTTTCTGTTGATTATACTGTTTGCCAATACGCTTAATAGCAATACGATGGCTACTGTTGAACTAAATAATAGCCAGTTTTTTGTTCTACTATTCATACTCAGGAGATTTAGGTTGTGTAGCTTTTTTAAGCCAATCAGGTATTAAAAGTTCTTGTTCTTCTTGAATTGGTAACGGTTCTACATGGAACCCTACAGACGATAAGCTTCTCACTCTTCCATGGGGAGTTTCTCTATGACATTCCCAGCATGTTCTATCCAAACGGTCACTCGTATGAGTTGCTGTCCATGATTGCGTTTTTGCATCAGTCACCTGGTCAACATGACATCTGATACAATTATTTTGTACCGCTTCCTGGCCAGCTTTATGCATTACGATTGCCTCTGGTTCAGCCCTTAAAGTATATATTGTAGCATGATAGATTCCATCTTTTGCCTTGAACGCATATTGCTTGAAGACATTATCATGAGGGACATGGCAGTCATTGCAGGTTGCAACTTCACGATGCGAGCTATGATTCCAGGTAATGTATTGAGGTGTCATCACATGACAATTGATGCAAGCTCTGGGGTCATCTGTGAGGTAAGAAGTTACATTAGCCAGATTCGCAATATATATTCCTAATCCAACGATTGCTCCAAGCAAAACGACTACTATGGGTTTCCATTGTTTTGGTGGTTTTAAGCGTTGAATTAATTTCACGACATTTAAGTTTAAATTTTTATACTACAGCTCTTTAAGAATGACTGAAGGGTTAAAATCTATCATCATCCAGACCCAATTGTTAAATGAATCGGAAGAGCCTGTAGACTTTACAAGTTCCATTGATTCACCAGCAAACATTTGAGAGTAGCCAATATTTAGTTTGACATTCTCATGCATTTTTAAGGTGTAAACCAGATCTACTTCTGTTCCCAAATATTTACTTTCTTCAATACTTAAATCGGTTGGATTATAGAGTACTGCGGCGCTTTGAAAGACATGTGTGTTAACAGACAGGTTGCTTTTCTCGCCGGTGTTAAATTTGGTTTTCAGGTGCACATCCAATAAACCTGCTGTATTTCCTCCTTGCCCGTGTCCATTTCCTACGTAGAAGTAGTCCATGTACCCATAGAATTTGTGGTTAGTTCCATATAACGGCACGAAAGCTCTGTCCTCAGTATCTGAAAGCGCTGTTCCGGATAAATAGTCAACTCCTAAGGTAATTGGTGTAGAACCAGCTTTCAACTGTATAAATCCTGAAAAAAGAAATGCGTTAACATCAATATCATTAGCATTTTTACCACCTTGATAATATGCTTCTCCACCAACATTTAGTCCTCCTATTTTTCCAGTACCCGTGATTCCATATGTTTGTCTCATCGCCAAAGAGGAATCGGCAGCAACTTGTCTTCCATCATTGTGAATTAGCAGAGACAGCTTAGCGTTATCCATTTTCTTATTGAGATACAGGAATTGATTGGTTTTGTAGTTGTTCACTCCACTGTAATAGGTGTCTGACAACATTGCGGGTTCAAACCCAACTTGATTAAAAGCCCCTCCAAGATCCAATTGGAAGCCACTTTCCTGATTATTGTAACCCAGAACGAGTCCATCATGACTTCTGCTTTGAGCGGCCCATCTTAGGTCACCAAGGAAACGAGCATTGTCATAATCCCAGGCCATTCTCCCAATTTTAATTGACCATAGATCTGAAAAACGATAAAGTCCCCATGCTTCATAAACATTGGTAACCACATTGGGATCTGTAGAATAGATTTGATTGGTACTTCCCCAGACTCTTACATCCTGGAAGTTTATTCTTACTCTAAACTTTTCAACATTGTAATCTGCAAATAATCTTGCCCGTTGTTCAATAAAAAAGGCAGGTGAACGATCATCTCCATTTAGTGTTTTAAATCCGTTTCTAAATTCTGCTCTGGGTCTTACTTGAGTGCCCACAGTGAATTGAGCCATTACATTGCTAGAAATAAAAATTAGCAATACGGCTATTAAATTGGTTCGGGTCATATGCTATTAGGTTAAAAAAATGCCTAACATAATCAATATGGTGCCAAACTATACTACTTTGACTTTGATAATATGGTGTTTTATCAGGTTTTTTACTGATATTAATCAGGTTTATTGGCCCGCTTAATAGGACTAGAATCGCATGTGCAGGCTTATGCCATTACCGGAGAATGCCAATCGATCAATATGGCTCATGAGTTTCTTACTATGCCTGTTATGCACTAGGAACATTGTAATATCAAAGGCAAATAAAAACCCACCTTGCAAGATCAATGAGTTTCCAAATCCTTTAAGTCTATCACTGTTTTTTGAAGTATTCTTTGACCTCTCCCTCAGATATAACCCGCTTGCAATATAAGCTAGATCAAGTCCAGAATTGAAGATTAACGCCCGTTCGATACTATTTTGAGCTTTCACACTTTCTGTGAGAGAGTATGATGAATGATCTCTTGTTGCTCCATAGTATCCAAAACCTGCAATGATTAGATTTACTCCGTTCCAATAACCATTCATTTGATGAAAATACCTTTCACTTCCTTTAGAGGATGACGCTAATATTGGACTAGAAACAATATTCACAATTGCCCAAGACCCTAGTGTTAACATCCCCTTTCTATTAATAGATTGCCTCTCTATGTTGTATGATTCTAGAGCTATCTGACTGTAACTTTCTGCAGAGAGTAAGATTAATGCAATAATTAGAAATAACTGTCTTTTCATTTGTGCATCTAGTTTGGATTTTCTCAGACTTGTATTTGGCTTGCAACTAACAATTAACTTATATGATAAGTTAATGTTTATATGCTATATCCATTCTTAATTGCCATGATCACGCTTAACCTTGATACCAAAATAATTGACTTTGGAGAGAATAAGACCAATTCATGGTTTTCTCTTAATGACACTGTCATGGGAGGTAAATCAAAAGGAAGTACTAGTTACAAGGAAGACGCACTAGTGTTCATTGGAGATGTTTCATTCGAAAATAATGGTGGCTTTGCCTCCGCAAGAAGTAAAAACATGGTTCTGGATCTCTCGGAGTATGAGCAAGTCACAATCCGCTATAGATGCAAAAATCAATCATTAAGTCTCAATTTTAATTATCATAATCAATGGTATCTGCCCAACTATAAAATCGTTTTGCCTGAAACCGGTACGGAATGGGAAGAACTTTCGTTTCCCCTTAAGGAGTTAAAAGAATATCAGATTGGAAGACCGACAGGTAACTACATTACAAAAGATAAACTTCAGAGAATCATTCGTTTGGCTTTTATGACCTACGATAAACAAGAAGGTTCTTTTGAAGCCGAAATTGACTTTATAAAATTCCAATAATCACTCGTCTCTTAATAAATTGACTGGATTAACATTCGAATACTTCTTTACAAGAATCCAGATAGTTAACACTAGAATAGATCCAATGATTAGTAATGGTACTACAAACACCCATCCAGTAATAGTAGCTCTGTAGGCATAATTACTTAACCAATCCTGGAGGAAAAAGTAGGCCACAGGAGCTGTTAAGATCACACCAATAGCCATTAAAACAGCATATGGTTTTGTCATCCATGTCAAAAGATCTTTAAAGTAAGCTCCTAAAACTTTTCTAATTGCTAATTCCTTCATTCTTCTCCTCAGCTCAAAAGAAACAACACCTACAAGACCTAAAGCCATAATGCAAATTGCTACGACAGTAAATGCTGAGATCAATTTCCTGGTTGCCACTTCTTTTTCGTATAGTTGAGCATAAGAATCATCCAGAAACTTGTACTGAAATGGCACTTTATCAAACCTACTCTCCCACTTGTCTTTTATTTGAGCAACGATTGAGCTCATATCCTGGGACTCAGCTTTTATAAGAAGATTTCTGTAGAGGATCGGTTCATAGATGAACACAGTTGGATCTATTGCTTCATTGTGGCCTTCCTGGTGGTAGTTTTTTACTACTCCCACCACATTACCCAATTTTAAATCAAAGAAGCCATTGTACCAGCTTATTTTCTGACCGAGAGCTTCCGTTGGATTAGAGAAGCCTAGTAGTTGTGCTGCTTTTTCATTGATCACATACTTCTGCTCTTTATTATTGATGTATTCTTCAAAAGTCTCATTTGGATAATCGAATCCAGGTTGTTGAGTAATACTTTGCGGAAAGTTTTCACCTGCCATAAATTCAATAGATAGCGTATTCCAGAAGTCTAGGTCTACTATTTGAATATCCATTACAGGTCTATCCTCATGGTTGTACTTTCCATCTAGACTTACATTACCTTCATCTTTGATCGCTGTAGAAGGCATTTGCATTAAACCTGTAGATGATTTAACTCCAGAAATACCGGCGATATCAGTTTTAAACGATGCAAGATGATCTGAGACTTCTGTGTGAAAATCATTAAGCGCAATAACCTGATCTTTGTCTATGCCAATATCCGCTTTAGTCATGTATTCAAGTTGATTATGGATTAAATAAAAACCCATCATCAATCCAAATGTCAGAGCAAATTGCAGACCTAGCAATGCTTCACGTACTCCAAAGGAACCAGATCTTTTTACCGTAATGGTTTTGATTTGAGTTTTAAATCTGGTGAATAGCAATACATAGAGACTAGTTGATATCAATGCTAGAATGAGAAATGAACCACCAATGATTGAAACTTCCTTAGAAGTAATCAGGAACCTGGTACTGAACAGTATTTCTACCTGACCCTTAGTCAAATAAACAATAGATATTGCTGCAATTAATGCTATTAACATCAAGAACAGAGATTCAAATACTATATGCAACCTAATAGTTGTATTTCCAGCTCCCAATATCTTATGAAGTGTATAAGTCTTTGTTTTTGATAGAATCGAGGTGCTTAAGAATATTATGAAATTGGCAGTAGCAATAACTAATAATAAAGCTATTACTGAATAAAATACACTAATCACTTTGGGTTGTCCTGAAGCCGTGATCTCTCTTGATAGATTGGAATGGAGATAAATGTCATGAATTGGCTGAAAATAGAGGTTTGCATCGTCTGGGTTTTCAGGTTTATGCTTATTGATGAATGATCTTATTGACTGCTCAATTTGAGAAATCTGATTTTTGTTTTCTAACTCAATATATGTGTAAGCCCACCCAGATCTTTCTTGAGGACTGTTGATGCTACTAAGCAATGTAATAGGTAAATGAGTGTTTGCAGGAGGAGCTTCAATTACTCCAGTAACTTTGTATGAAGCAGTCAACGGGTCAGAATCTAGTTGTATTATCTTACCTAGCGCATTATTGATGTTGCCAAAATATTTGATTGCAGTCTCTTCTGTTAAGACCACTGTGTTTGGTTGGTCCAGCGCTTTCTTATCACCTAATAGGAATTTGAAGTTAAACACATCAAATACCTCAGAATCTGTTGAATAAGCAAAGTTTTCCTTGAATGCTTCATTGCCAATGACCACATTTCTAGGGCGGAATGATTGAAAACGAATGAGGTTCTTTACTTCAGGATAGTCTTCCTTTAATTGATTCACCCAATCAGCATTTACCCTTGCCCAATGCTGATCATATCCATTATCGGTTTTGTAATGTATCGTTACTCGGTAAATATCATCATCATGGAAGTTATCGTATGACTGTTCAAATGAAATCCAACCAAGAATGTACACTGAGGAAACAATTGCTAAAAGCAAACCCGATATAATAAAAGAAGTTTGCATCTTATTTCGGAGCAATCTTCTAAAGATAGTTTTGACATGATTCATTGGGATAAAGATAGGTGCAATGATCCTAACTCACGAACGAATAAACTTTTGAAGTGTTAAATCTTGTTAAACGAGGTGTTGGATACTATTCGCTACGGTGTAGTTGCTTTTTGTCTTCAGGTCTATTGTTCCAAATCATAGCAAACTGCCCATTAGCCATTCTTAAGGATGATAGTTTTGCTCTGTCTGCGAGATCTCCTACAAATAACTCATCAATTGTTTCAAACCAAAGCCCTAGCCACTGTCTAAAGTGATTTTCATTGATTGAATAGTCCATATGAGCGTCAACCTGCATATGCTTTTGTCCGGGACTTACTTTTGGATTTGGAACTCCAAACAAATTGGTTTCCCAGAAATTTGTGAGCTTATTAAGATGAACAGGCCATTCCTCTTCTGCTATGTGATAATTGAAAATCGGACCGAGAAGCTCATCCTTTCTAATCTTTCCGTAAAAGGTGTGTACTAATAAGCTTACGTCTTCCCTATTCTTGATCGTATTCATCTAAAAAAAGCTTAAATCTCAATTGGTTCACAAAGGTAAACCCCAAAAACTAATTTGAAGTTCTATTTCTTAGCTGGTTTTAGATCAAAATCTTTAAACATTGGTGCTCTTCCAATTTCTGAGCAAATAGGACATTCATTTGGATTATGACCCCTGGCTGGACAATACTCCCTTCCGAAAAATATTATTTGAAGATGAAGCTTGTTCCATAATTGTTCCTCAAATAGTCTCTTACAGTCTTTCTCTGTTTGCTGGACATTTTTACCATTGGATAAACCCCATCGGTAGATTAATCTATGGATGTGAGTATCAACTGGAAAGGCGGGAACATTAAATGCCTGGGACATCACCACTGATGCCGTTTTATGCCCTACAGCTGGAAGTTTCTCCAAAGCTTCCATATCTTCAGGTACTTCTCCATTGTATTCTTCAACCAAAATCTTAGATAGTTCTGAAATTCCCTTTGATTTCATAGGACTTAATCCACAAGGCCTGATTATTTCTTTGATTTGCTCCACGGGTATCTGAGCCATGTCAAACGCATTGTCAGCAACATCAAACAGCAGCGGAGTAATCTTATTCACTCTTTCATCAGTACATTGAGCAGATAGAAGAACAGCTACCAATAAAGTATATGGACTGTAATGGTCTAAAGGAACTGGAACTGTAGGATATAGCTCTTCTAACTTGTCTACAACAAAATGTACTTTTTCTGTCTTATTCATCACTGCGAATTTAGCCTCAAATAGGTAGATACAATCATATTCAATTAGTATTAATTAAGGCATTCCTAAATTGTTTAATATAAAACCGTTTGGTTTTGTAATAATTATCACTAAATTGAAAACCGAACGGTTTTATATTATGAGAAGAGACGTATTTCAGGCTATCGCTGATCCTACTAGAAGACAGATCATTGATCTACTATCGGAGAATGAATCAAATCTCAATGACCTGATCAGTCATTTTGATATGTCAAGGCCAGCAGTAGCAAAGCATGTCCATATTTTGGAACAATGTGGATTAGTAAAGATGGAAAAGAAAGGCAGAGAACAATATTGTAGTGCCAGGCTTGAGAGTCTTGGGGAAATTGCGGTTTGGGTACATCAGTATAGACGGTTTTGGAATACACGTCTTGATCGTCTCGAAGAAATATTAAGAAATGAAGATAAATCTTGAAATCATAAAATGTCTATGCGATGAATGAATATGGAAAGCTTATTGATAAATCAACCTTGCAGTTTGTTAGAATTCTACCAGGCCCTATTGAAAGAATTTGGGAGTATTTAGTTGATGACTCTAAAAGAGGACTCTGGTTTGCTGGTGGCCCAACCGATTTGAGTGAGGGAGGTGAAATGAAATTGGTTTTTAACAACTCACAATTGGGATCACCAACACAAGAAACCCCTGACAAATACAAAGAATTTGGAGATGGTTATGAATCGATCGCGACCGTAAAAGAAAGTAAGGCTCCTTTCCTCCTAGTCATTAATTGGGAGAATGGAATAGTGAAATTTGAATTAAATGATCTTGAAGATGGGAATGTTAAACTTACATTGACCCATGAGAAACTATCAGAGAATTTCGATGAGAGAGTTGGTGTTTTTGCGGGATGGCATACACACCTGAATATTTTGCAACACCTGGCAAACGGCTCAGAAGCTCCCGGGTTTTGGGGAGTACATATGGGGTTAGAAGATGAATACCAATCAAATGGAATTATATCTAATTGAAGTTTTTTCAGGGTAAAGTTCTTTTGATGTTGATCAAAGAACTTAACCCTAAATATCTTTACTTAACCATCTCTTTCGCCCAATCAATAATTAGTTCAGGAACTTTAGGGTCCCATTTACCGGGTTTACCTAGAAATGAATCATCAGGCTTTTCATGTATTGTGTTCCAATGATCTAAGCCCGGATATATTTTAAGTTCATGGTCTTTATGGCCTACTCTGTCAAGGGCTTTCATAATCATGTAATTATCAAACTCTGACATTATCCAATCATTTGATCCGTAGAGTATTCTTAATGGCACTTGAAGCTTCTCCCATTCTCCAGCCAAATCCAAATTTTGTAATTGATGATAGTAGGATAATGGTCTCCCATACATATGTTGATCTGGATGGTAATTTAAATTAGCGATTGCGGGGTATTCTTTTATGATTTCAGAATACGACTTTTTCTGAATTAGCATACCATAATAAAGAGGAATATAAGCCTCATTCATCTTCTTACGAATAGTACTTTCATCGTCACCAGACATTTGCCTTATCCTTCTTTCGATTTCCAGCATATGTTCATACCAGGTTTTAAAGAATGTTCCATCTGAAATTACTCCAGCAAGATTAAATTCATTCGCCAACAATGGTCCTAATGCACTACCCATGCTTGAACCGTAAAGAACTATTTTAGTAGTATCAACATAATCTTTTGATTTCAAGAGCCTTATTGTTGCTTTATAACCTTCTAGCTCAGTAATGAAATCAGTTTCGGCACAATCGCCTTCACTGTCTCCTACTCCGGGTTTATCCACTCTTATCACGACCATTCCTGATTTTTCAACAATATCAGTGATGTGTTGTGGCCAATTTCCTGTACGTCCCTCGTGTTTCTCAATTGTGCTGCAGCTTAACCCTTGCACTAAGAATATTGCAGGTTGTTTTCCTGATACATTTTTTGGTTTAGTGATAATGACTCTTTGAGTAATGCCATAGTCGGAAGTTACAGTTTCGTAATAGGTGTCCAGATTTTCATGAGACTCTTTTCCTAGTGGTTTAAAATTTAGCGTTTTGCTAATTACCATTTCAGATCGCCTTATAAGCAATGTTGTGTTTTCCTGCGACCTTAGAGCATATGTAATGCTAGTCCAATTTTCGGAAGATAATATAGGATCTCCATTCACTTGAAGTAAAATGTCACCTGCTCTAACTTCAGCGTTATCAAGGGGGCTATTCATTTCAATATCAGTGATGACCATACCCGGCCCATTTTTTACTTTCTTGAAGGTAGCTTGCCATGAAGCTCTTCGTTTTAATTCTTGGGAATAGCTATTAATTGTTATGAATAAGACAAGAATTAGACTGAGTTTTTTCATGTTTTTTCAATCCAATCTAGCTGGGAATTATAGACCAAATGATTTAATTATGTGAAAGCATGGCCTATTTATGCGAATGTGATCAATAATATGACATTGGAAAATGAGAACTATAAATATCTCTTTGGATCAAGAATACTAACTCACATTTTATTCTGGTGTGGTTACTATGTATGCTTTAGTTTTCTATGGGCCAATAAAGGAGAATTACATCAATCTTTCGGTTTGGAACTGATATTGATGCCTTTGAGAATAGGTGCTAGCTACACTACTTTGTATTGGCTGATTCCAACGTATCTTTTGAATGACAGAGTTATAAAGTTTGCACTATTCTATACCATTCTAATGGTTGTTGCGGGAAGTTTTCAAAGGATATTGACTTTCTATTTTTATGAATTTGTATTTGACTCGGGCAGTTCAACTTTATGGAGTTTAAGTGCAATTGTGCGGGCAATGGTATTAATTAATTCTACAGTTTTATTTCTGTCCGCTATCAAGATGTATGATTATTGGAGAATTGAGAAATCTAAGAATAAACCAAATGATGAGAAGTACCTGGAGGTTAGGTCAGATAAACGAAATTACAGAGTCTATCCTTCCGAAATTCAATTTATAGAAGGTCTTGGTAATTATGTGACCATTTACCTGGATAATAAGAAACCAATCATCAGTTATCTCAAACTTAAAGAGCTTGAGCAAATTCTGCCGAGTCAGTTTTATAGAGTGCATAAATCATTCATTATCAACAGAGAAAAAATCCAATCATATTCAACTGAAAACATTGAGATTGGGGAACGCTTAATACCTATTGGTAAATCGATTGAAATTGATAATTTAAAATACTAAGAATAAACAAAATGTTATTTAGTTGGATTCTACATTAGTGTATTAACCAAACTCTAGTCATTCAAGACTATCAAACTATGCTTCTAAACTATCAAGAGATCTACGAGGAAACGAAATCTGACCTTAGAGATGCTGAAGTTATTCGTAGAAAGAACATGCCATTTGCTATTGTTGGGACGCTTATTGTTTTAATTGCCCCTACCTGGCTTATTACCAAAATGGCTCTTATTTTAATCAATGGAACCAATGAGGATATTCAGGACTGGTTGGTAGTTTTGATATTTATTGTTACTGTGATGGGAATAGGTGTTATAAGATACTTTGCCTTCAGGAGTGTTCAGCTCATTTTCCGGGGATTGGTAGTGCCAAAGATTGTTGAGAAGATAGGACAAGAGTTCTATTACAGTCAAATGGGACATGTAGATGAGAAATTAGGAGACCAATCGAGGTTGTTTCCTAGTTATGCATTGTGGAAAGGAAAAGACCATGTGTCTGGCAAAGTGGATGATCAATTGATTGAACTATCTAAAATTGTATTAAGAACGAGTGGTTCATCTACCTCATCAGGATCCAATAGTTCCCAATCTACAGTATACACTGGTGTACTCATTCACATGGAATTACCATTTGAGTTTACTGACCCAATTTGGATTGTTCCTAACAAAAGACTTTTTAGCTCAAACTTCCCTCTATTGAGCGAGGTGGAAAACCGGGAAGTTGTTAGAATCACTGGTCTACATAGGGGCTATAAATTACATACCACTAACAGTGTTTTAGCCAAGCGTTTGTTTTCTGGCAATCGATTGTCAGAGGTCAACAAATTAATTAAAGAATTTCGGCGTAAAGGAATTACCAAAAAACATGTGAAGTTTGCATTCTACGATAACCATATAGTAATTGCTTTTAAACGAAAGAAAGGTGTCTTCAGCTTATCATGGATGCCACTCTTTACTAAATTGGACTCACCAAAATTCATTGAAAAGCAGTTGCTGGTATTAAATGCAGCCCTGGGTTTAAGAGATAGTTTTGAATGATTTGACCAAATAACAAGTCAAATAACAAAAGACAAAAATGAAAAACTCTAAAAACTAATATCTAAATCCTAAAACCTGATAATCAGATTCAGTTTGCCTCAAAACTCAAAACTCAAAACTCAAAAAACTATGGAACTAAGAACAAAAAAATAGGCGACTCCACAATTCTGAAGCCGCCATCTTTGCATCTAGCAAAAAGCTATTTGCCGCCCTATTTTATTTTCATGATTCTTTCTTGAACCACATTGTCTCCGTGCTGAATGAGTAAGATGTATGTGCCAATCGTAACATTACTCATATCTATTTTCTGATCATTTACATTCATTATCTGAATGACATTTCCATTGAGATCATAAAGCTGCGCCTCAATGCTTTCGTTGCTTTCAATTGTTAAGTAATCTATTACTGGGTTTGGATAAACTTTAACTTGAACATTGATGTTACCAGAAGATAGAATAGTGCCATCAATTACTTCGAAACTGATAGATTCTGTTGCAATGTTGAAATTATCATCTCCAGCTTGTGAAACCGTAATGGTCACTGTGCCTGATGCTCCATCAAGAGAAACCATATTTGCTGTGATTGTTGCTGGACCATCTATTTGGTAGCTCAATTCAAGATCTGAACTTGTAGAAGCAATTACTTCGAAATCTTCATCAGTTGTTAGCTTATTTTCTATATTCTGAATTGTTATCACCTGATCTGCTTTTCCAATAACAAATGATTGTATAACCTCCGTTGCGGCATTAAAATTGTCATTTCCAGGTTGATTAACTGCAATTGTTGCAGTACCAGCTCCAGTTATAGTTATTTCATTTCCATTTAATGTAACAGGCCCTTCTACAATTGAATATGCAACATCTAACCCTGAAGTAGAAATTGCCACTAAACTGAATGACGCATCACCAAAAGTCTTATCAGCAATCGTCTCAAAGGTGATTGTTTGATCAGCCTTGTTGATTGTAAATGTTTGAGTTACCTCAGTAGCGGCATTATAAAATTCATCACCTGGCTGACTTGCCTTGATTTGGGCAGCTCCTACACCAGTTATTGTAACCTCAGTTCCGCTTATAGATATTGGTCCTTCAACAACCTCGAATTGTACATTGAGTCCAGAAGTTGCAGTCGCACTCAGATCAAAACTTGCATCTCCAAAAACTTTGTCTGTCATTTCATTAAATGCGATAGTTTGATCTGCTTTAGTGATTTCAAAACTTTGAGTCACTTCTGTTGCGGCATTGTAAGTGTCATTTCCTACTTGAGTCGCTTTGATTGAAGCAGTTCCTACACCTTCAATAGTAACCTGATTGCCACTAATTGAAATCGGTCCTTCAACTACAGTATAAACAATATCCAACCCTGAAGAAGCGGATGCTGACAAGCTAAAAGCAGCATCTCCGTATGTTTTGTTAGCAATGGTGCTAAAAGTAATTGTCTGATCCAGTTTTTCAGGGGCTGTTACGCTAATACTGATAGAAGTTGAAGCTGAGTTGTAGTTATCAGTACCCACTTGAGATACTGTAACAGTCACAGTGCCTTCTGTACCATCTAAGGTGATTGTACTTTCTGAAATGCTGGCAGGACCAGTAACTTCATATGAGAGTTCTAAGCCTGTATTTACGGTTGCGTTTACTGAAAATGCGGCATCAGTAGTTAGCTTGTCCTCAATACTTTCAATTGTTATTTGCTGATCAGCTTTTGCGATATCAAATGTTTGAGTGATTTCAGTAGCGGCATTGTAGTTGTCGTTTCCTGCTTGGTTTGCTGCTAATATTGCAGTTCCAGCTCCCGTTATTGTTACTGCATTACCGTCAATTGTAACAGGTCCACTCACAACGCTTAATGACACGTCTAACTCTGAAGTAGCTGATGGACTAAGGGTGAATGACTGATCACCAAAAGTCTTACCTTCAATCTCCGTGAATGTAATTGTCTGATCAGCTTTGGCAACTGTAAAAGTTCTTGTGACATCATCAGCAGCATTGTAATCATCATTTCCTGACTGACTAGCAGTAATAGATACTTCACCAGCACCAGTAATTGCAACCTCATTCCCATCTAGAGATACAGGCCCACTAACCACTGAAAATGATACAGTTAACCCTGAACTTGAAGTTGAGCTTAAGGTAAATGAGGCATCTCCAAAGGATTTGTTCTCTAACTCTGCAAATGTTATTGTCTGATCTGCCTTACCAACTGTGAAAGTCCTGGTAACATCTGAAGCGGCTTTATATGTATCATCACCTGTTTGAATTGCTTTTATTGATGCTTCTCCAGCTCCTGTAATTGTAACTTCCGTTCCGTTGATTGAAACCGGCCCACTAACAACTTCAAAGGACACTTCTAATCCTGAACTCGCTGTTGCACTTAAATTAAATGCGGCATCTCCAAATGTCTTGTTCTCCAGTTCAGTGAATGTGATAGTTTGGTCTTCTTTTTCAATGGTTACTTCAAAGCTTTCAGTTGCAGAAGCTTCATTATAATATTCATTTCCTGCCTGGCTGACGGTAACGGTGACGGTTCCAGTTGTACCATCTAGTGTAACTGTAGTTCCTGAAATAGAAGCAGGTCCGGATATCTCGTATGTCAATTCAAGATTGCTGTCAGTAGAAGCTTCAACATCGAAGGATGAATCAGTAGCATATTTGTCAGCAATTTCTGTAATTGTAATAGTTTGGTCTGCTTTGTTGATGTCAAACGAAACTTCAACAGTGGTAGCAGGATTATATGTAGCATCCCCTGGTTGGTTAGCAGCAATTGTAGCTGTACCAATTCCTTCTATAGTTACTTCATTTCCAGAAATTGATATAGGACCACTAACCACAGAATAAGATACATCCAACCCTGAAGAAGCTGTTGCTCCAAGAGTAATTGGACTATCGATGTATGTTTTATCTGGAATAGCATCAAAAGTGATTGTTTGGTCTGATTTTACGAATGGAACTTCGGTAGTGAATGTCCAATCATTCTTATCATCCAGACCTATGAAAGATTCCGCGTTGCTTTCGCTTTTAAGAGTTCCTGTTCCTTCCAGTACAACATAGTATTGTGTTTCTTCTGATAAGTCAGTTGTTGGATTGATAGTGATAGTGCCATCAGGAAAAGATCCTGCTCCGAACCCTAAATCCATTGAGCTTAGTGAAACAGATTCAAATGTGTTATCAGTATCAAACTCCTTAATGACAAGATTTACAGTTCCATCGGTATAAAGGTTTACATCAAGGTCTACTGTTAGGTTTGAGCTAATACTAACATCTGATGCTCCATTACTTGGTGACAATGATTCAATTAATGGTCTTGCATTTGAAGTGAAATCAAGCTCACCTACTCCTATTCCAGCAAAGTCATTACCAGCAACATCCTGATAAGCTCCGGAGGAAACCAAAATATAATAGTCTGTACTAGGAATTAAGTCAGTGTCAAAATCCCATGTAATTCGGAATCCTGCAGGTTGCCCTAGTCTTGTATCGCTTGTTCCTGTTGTGATGGTTTCCAGTAATGACCCATCAGCCAAATAAAGCTGAATAGTACCAGAACCTTCCTGTACATCTTCATTGAATACGATTCCACCTGTTGCTGTTAAAGGTGCATATGTTCCTTCGTCCGAAGGTGACGTGGATGTTGCTAATGGTGCTGTAACATCTTCCAATTCTGTCGTAAAATTCCAAATGTCATTGGTATTCCAGCCCACCAGAGCGTTTCCAGCCAGATCTTCAATGGCGTTTAGGTTATTCCAATTTTGAATCCAATAACGGGTATCAAAAAGTAGTGTATTTACATTGTTAAGGGTTACCGTGTTGCCAGAAATAGTGACCTGTGATGTGCCAATTTCAAATTCCTGTACAACTTGGTTACTACTAACCCTACGTATTCTAATTGTACCAGAACCGCCAGATTGGACATCTTCTGATAAAGTCATTGTTAATGACCCAACATCAACAGCCACATCCGTAGCATCATCAGCAGGACTAAATGATGTAACGGTTGGAGCGACATTATCTACTGTTTCAGTAGTAAACGTCCAGTCGTCTTTGTCGTCCAACCCAACAAATGCTTCAGCATTGGTTTCGCTTTTCAGTGTTCCTGTACCTTCTAAAACTACATAGTATTGTGTGTTTTCGGCCATATCACTGGATGGATTTATGGTGATGACTCCATCTGGGAAGGCTCCTGCACCAAATCCTCCATCCAGTGTATGTAGTGGAATAGATTCGAAACTGTTGTTGTTGGAATATTCTTTAATTACAAGGTTTACATCTCCATCTGTATAGAGATTTACGTCCATGTCTAAAATAAGATCATTACTAATCGATACACTAGTTGCACCGTTTGCTGGCGTTAGGCTTTCAATAAGAGGACGTGCATTTGATGTGAAGTCTAACTCTCCTGTTCCAATTCCAGTAAAGTCATTTCCAGCTAAATCCTGGTAGGCTCCTGATGAAACTAATATGTAGTAGTCTGTGCTAGGGATTAAATCAGTGTCAAAATCCCATGTGATTCGGAATCCGGCTGGTTGGCCTAGTCTTGTATCGCTTGTTCCTGTTGTGATGGTTTCAAGTAATGTTCCATCAGCCAAATAAAGTTGAATAGTACCTGAACCTTCTTGTACATCTTCATTGAAAACAATTCCACCTGTTGCTGTTAGAGGTGCATATGTTCCTTCATCTGAAGGTGATGTAGATGTTGCTAATGGTGCTGTTACATCTTCTTGCTCAGTTGTGAAATTCCAAACGTCATCAGTATTCCAGCCAACCAGAGCGTTTCCAGCCAAATCCTCTATTGCATTGAGGTTATTCCAATTTTGGATCCAATATCCGGAATTAAACCCAAGTGTATTTACATTGTTTAATGTTACAGTATTTCCAGAAATTGTAACATCCGAAGTTCCAATTGAGAATTCCTGAAAAACTTGATTGCTGCTGATTCTTCGAATTCTGATGGTGCCAGAACCTCCCGATTGAACATCTTCAGATAATGTCATTGTTAAAGTTCCAACATCAACGGAAACATCTGTTGCATTATCAGCAGGACTGAAAGAAGTTACTGTTGGTGCTACATTATCAACAACTTCAGTTGTGAACGTCCAGTCATCCTTGTCATCTAAACCGATAAACGACTCAGCGTTGAAATCACTTTTAAGTGTTCCTGCTCCTTCAAGGACCACATAGTACTGAGTATTGTCAGTTAAATCACTTGTTGGATTGATGGTGATGATTCCATCAGGAAAGTATCCTGCTCCATCTCCCAGATCCAGTGAGCTCAAAGCAATTGTTTCAAATGTATTGTCAGTTGCATATTCTTTAATGACCAGATTTACCGTTCCATCAGTGTAAACACTCACATCCATATCAAGGGTAAGATTATCACTAATTGATGCACCTGTTGCTCCATTTGAAGGTATTGTACTTTCAATTAAAGGTCTTGCATTGGCAGTAAAATCTAAACCCCCTACTCCAATTCCAGGAAAATCATTACCAGCTAAATCTTCATAAGCTCCTTCCGAAACCAATATGTAGTAATCCGTGCTTGGTATCAGGTCTGTATTGAAGTCCCAGGTAATTCTGAAGCCTCCTGGTTGACCTAGTCTTGAATCACCGGAACCTGTTGGAATTGTTTCAACATGCGTTCCATCAGCCAGATAGAGTGCAATTGTACCTGTTGCTTCCTGAACATCTTCATTAAATACAATACCACCAGTTGCTCCTAAAGGTGCATAAGTACCTTCATCAGAAGGTGATGTTGAGGTTGCTACTGGAGCATTACATTCTGTTCTGTATATTGTATTAGAGGATTTGCTCGTCCAATTTGTGTTGCTGTAGCTTACATCATCTACCACCACACAATTCAGGGAGTAATTATATCTGATATTTATAAAACTGAGGTTAGTATTGTTCCCATTTCCCAGATCCAAGGAATTTAAGTCACAATTTACAGCTTGGAGGTAGGACAAATTTGTGTTTTGTGATAAATCTAATGAAGCTAGTGTAGTAGTCTCCCTGGTCGTCAGGGCTTCTAGTGCTGTATTTGTAGAGAGGTCCAAACTTGTGATGGCTGTACTTCTCATATCAATTCTGGTTAAACTAGTTAATCCATTGACATTTAATGTAGTAAGCTGATCGCTGTAATCCAGAAAGATTCCGGTCACGTTAGTATTTGATGTCAAGTTTACGGATGTTAAATCTGATGAATAAGCAATGAATCGTTTCATGTTAGTTAATCCACTTACGTCTACTGAGGTTATTGGATTGCTACTGATCTCAAAATCATTAGGACTTGTACTGGCATTGAAGTTGGATCCCGTTAGACTAACGCTGGTAAGACTGTTGTTGCTTAATAGAATCTCTTCCAGGTTTGTGCAATTGTGAATCGAAATTGAAGTCAGGCTGTTTTGGTCAAGTGACAATTGATTCAAATTGGTAAATCCATCAATTCCTGTTACTGAGGTTAGGGAATTGTTGGTGAGCAGAATGTCTGTTAATTTATCATTGGCACTTAAGTCAATTGATGTGAGACTGTTATTCTGCAAATCCAAATATTGAGCATTGATAAAAGCTTCTATACCTGTTGCATCCGATATGTTTTGGTTTGCTGCTAGTATAAACCCTGTAAATGCTTCGGCTTCTGTGACCTGAATCTCAGAATCCATATTGGTATTGATAGATGTGTTTCCCACTAAGTATGCTTTAAAATTGGCATCAGGGATTGTAACTGTTTGAGCCTGTAGTTGGACTAAACCCAGGCTTACAAGTGAAAAGATGATAAATATGTATTTCATGGCGACAATTATTTACCTCAAAATTCACCATGATTACATCCAAAAGGTATCGGGAATATTCCGATTAAGGGGTACGGAATTTTACGGATGTCAAGCCTCTATGTGGCCTTCACGTATAGCCAAACGCACCATTTCTACTATTGATTTTGTGTTGAATTTGCTTAAAAGGCTGTTTTTGTGGGTTTCAACAGTCCTTGGACTAATATCTAATTTTGCTCCTATTTCTTTGTAAGTAAGACCATCTGCAAATCCATGTAATACTTCGATTTCTCGAGGGGTTAGTTCACTGCTTTCATTCATCAATACATCTGCAAATGCGCCTGAGATATGTTTCTTACCTTGAAGCATTTTATCGATTGCCTGGTAGTACTCCATTTGGTCAATGTCTTTGGTTAAAAACGCTTTCACACCCGCTTCTTCTGCTTTTTTTAGGTCTACTTTATTTGGCTCAGCAGTAAGAAGAGCTGCTTTAACGTCTTGATGATTCTCAAGGTATTCAGAGAGAAAGTCACTTCCTTTTCCATCGGGTAGTTTCAAATCTACGAAAAGTAAGTCGGGGTTAATGTTTGCCAACTTGTCCTTAGCTTCCTGAATTGAGGCAGCTTCGCCACAAACTTGAATATTGGGCTTACCTATAAAAATGGCTTTGAGCCCATCTCTAACAATTTTATGATCATCTACAATGAATAGCTGGTACTTACTCATGCTGCTTTCTTGAATAATAATTCGAATGTAGTGCCTCTACCCTTTTCAGATGTTACCTGTAGTTGACCTTCCATCTTTTTAACTAATTCTTGAACTAATGTTATTCCTAATCCTGTACCCTTTTCTGTTGAATTATTGATTTCCGCTCCAAGAATTTCTCCTGCTAATAGCTTTTCGATCTCAGTCTGTTCCATACCCACACCCTGGTCCATCACACGAATAATGGCCTGGTCGCCTTCTTCTCTGGTTTCCAAAATTATTGATTTGCCTGACTCTGTAAACTTTAACGAGTTACTTAGAAGATTCCTAATTACTATTTCCAGAAAGCTAGCATCACCTTGAAGTTTTAGATTATCGGCAAGATTAGTATCTATGGAGATTTCTTTGGCATTTGACACTATATTTAGCTGATTAACAACTCCATTGAGTACATCATTTAATGCAACGGGCTCCATTTTATAACCCAGTTGATCCGTTTGAGCCAATGCCCATTTAAGCAGATTGTCCATCATATCTCTCACATTGGCCGAACTGTCCCTTAGAGATTCCAAATATTCCTTGAGCTGCTCTTTCTCCAAATTATCCAGGTTTTGAGCAAGGCTTTGGGTAATTAAATGAAATGAAGATAATGGGCTTTTTAAATCATGTGATATGATTGAGAATAACCTGTCTTTGGTTTGATTTATTACTGCTAGTTCTTTGTTCTTCGCATCTAATACCTCATTGTTTTTCGACTTGGTTCGTGATCTGGAGTATAACAAAGCAGCAATAATTAACAGAGCAATTAGCCCAACAGCCAGTATTGTTTTTGTTTGCGCATCTTGCTGAGCTTTTAGTTCCTGGATTTCATTTTCAGCTGATAACTGGGCTATTTGAGATTCTTTTTGTTCGGTATCAAATTGGACTTGTAGCTCTTGTAATGAGGCTTCTTTTTCCGCATTATTAATCGAATCCTTCAAATTTAGTAACTGCCCTTTAGCTGAACTTGCTTTTTGATACCATTTGATGGCATCATAATTTGCTGCCAACAATCTTAACCCACTAAGTTTTACCCTGGCATCTTTTGATATGCTGAGAGCTTCATTTAATAATGTTATTGATTTTTGGTGTTCATTATTTCTAAGGAAAGCATCAGCCATACTGACTTGATCGGAGGACAGTGCTGCCATATCCTTCATTTTCTTATCGATTGTAATTGCTTTATCATAAAAAAATAAAGAAGAGTCCAGAAATTCCTTATCCATGTACACTTTTCCAAGTGAAGAATAAGTTTTAGCTAATCCCCTGACATCATTGTATTGTTCTCTGATGAGTTTAGCTTTTTGGAAATAGAATAATGAAGAATCTGGTTGCTTCATCTCTTCGAAAGTAATTCCCAAATTATGGTATGTGCTCCCAAGTGTTACCGTCTGTCCTGTATGTTTCTTGAAGATCAATGCTTGTTTTAGGAAGTAGTTAGAGTTTTCATAATCTCCCAAATACCTTTGTATTACACCAAGATTGTTGGTGATTCCGGCTAGCCTTGAAGTATCTGCAATTTCCTTCCATAGATTATAAGATTCAATCAGATATTTTAGTGCTTCGGAATCATTGGATTCATAGTAATAACTAATACCAAGTTCACCTAATGCGGTGGCTTTTACCCTTTCATTTTTGGTGTTGTCACGGACCTGTTGATAAAATATCCTTGCTGAATCGTATTGATATCTATAAAGATGGTTGAGTCCTAACTTAATCAGGAAACTTTCATGCAGGGAATCGCTCTTTAGTTCAAGTGCGTGTGAAATTCCTTCCTGTACAATCAACTGATGCAGATCAATATTTTGTCTTAAGGTCTTATCCGCTAGGGAGTCCAGTAATAGGGTCTTTGGTTCCCCAGATAAGAGGTCTAATCTGTTTTGAATGCTATCAGGTAATTGTGCAAATAAACATGTGCTAAAGCAACAGAATAGCAGGGCAGCAATTCGGTTCATATGTGGAACATTGATTAATGCCTAAATATAATACAGTAGTATTGAAAATTAGTAAGAATGCTGGGTTAGATAAATTGATGAAATACTTTCTTGAAAGGATTCTATTTAAAAAGGCTGTGAATTAAATCACAGCCTGAAATGCAAAGTCAATATATTTCGTAAGTACCATCATAATGTAGAATAATGCCACTGATTTCGCAGATATCAACTTCTTCAAATTCAATGCTTGATTCTTCATCGTATGTTACCATGATGTCAACAAGACAACTCATTCCTGCTGGGAAAGTGATTTCTACCTCCGACTCATCTTCGAATATGTCGTAAGTTAAAAGGTCATCACTCCAATAGGGGTCTTCTGATTCACTGGCATGAACTCCGAAAAAGTCGATACCAGTATCATTGGTGATTAGAATGCTTGTTTGACTAAATGCAAGGGAACTAATCCCTGCAAATACGATTGCGAGAATTGCTTTTTTGATTTTCATAGGACTGATTAAAGTGTATGTGTGTTAAATTATTCCTTAGAAGATAACCATATATCAAATCATTTGCACTAACTCTAACCGGGTATTTTAGGCCAGTGATTAAGATAATTCTGCAAATACGGTCCAGGAAAGGTCAATAAATAATTGCAGGCTCATTGAGATTTTATAGCTTTACCTTTCTTTTGAATGCTAAAAGGTAATTATGTTATGAAATGCTACGGAATATAGCCCTTCGCTTTTTAGCAAATGAATATATAATGACAATATGAGAGATTCTGAGCCTATTGGCAACTATGCACATGTGTGGAGTAAGTACAAACCTGTAATCGTGAAAATGATGGTTGATTCATCTGAGAAGGAACAAGAATATCAACTTTCAAATCATGAGTTTGTTGATGTTAATCCAAAAAGGGTCACAGGTTATAGTTTTGATATAGAAATCAGTAAAGGACGAATACTAGTAGAGCCAAAGGGTAATCTGCTGTTGAAAGATTTTATGTACGTACTGAAGAAATCTGAAAAAGCGAATGTGCTGATGGAAACAAGAAACTTCAACGTAGCTCTAAGCAAAGATTTTAAACTAACAATCACTTCTTCTGACGTGGAATAAATTGGTTTTAAGGCCCTTTTCAAAATAATAAAGGGCCTTAAAAATACTTCTACTCTATTCTTGAAATATACATAACCAATGCCTTTACCTGTTTTTGATTCAGGATCTCACCAAAGTTAGGCATTGATATATCTTCATAACCCGCAACTACAATTGCTGAAGGGTTTTCGATTGACTGCTTTATGTAATCTTCTGATTTTCGTTTCCCTATTCCCGATAAGTTAGGCCCCAAGCTGTCTTTTCCTGACTTTATAGCGTGGCAGGAACTACAGCCTCTTGTTTCAAACAATACCTTACCATAGGATATACTATCTTCCTGGTTAACATTCGACAATGATTCTCTAATATCTGCAACCCTGGTATATTCGAAAATTGTTAAGAGAATAATTACTATAGCTATAAATGAAAGTGGCAAAACGAGGAAATACCATAGCTTTTTAATGTGCTTTTTTTGCATGATTACTTTAAGTTTTGATCTCTCACAAACGTATGTGAAAGTGGGCATTGAAAACTTCTGGTTTAGAAATCAGAATAATTATGACCACACACTTATGCTATAGATTGGTTTTCTTTGAGCAATTCATTTCAAAATGCAACAGAATTTAAATGACTTGATTCCTTTGATGTTCGGCGGTGCAGCAATTTTGCATTCTCTTTTTCTTGTTGCTGTGCTAATTCGTCTAAGTAGGAAGCTTGATAATATCCTTCTCTCAATGATTCTACTCTTGCTCTCTGTTCGGATGGCAGGTTGTATTGCGGGATTGATTTATCCCAAGCTTGAATTAACTGGAATTTATCTTGGCTCTATTTCTTTCTCGCTTGTTGGTCCCATGTATGCACTCTATCTTCAGAAACTTTGGAACCCGTCATTCTCTTTGAATCGCAGACACTATTACCAATTATTATTTGTGGTCCCGGTTGCACTAGTGCTACCAATATCTAATGTATATGTTGCTTTTGGGATTTATCAGTTCACAATGCTTGTAATGGTTGTCTATGTTGTAGGAAGCATTCTGAAATTTAAACGTACAATTAAAACCAACCGCTTTGATAATGTACGATTAAAGTGGACGCAGTACTTAAATTATGGGGTTGGTATATTGCTAATGCTCTTTTTAAGCCAGTCATTTTTTTTTGATTCCTTTTGGTATCAGGCTATTATAATCACTTCTGCTTTTGTGTTGTATATTTTGACTTTCCTTGCAGTCCGGCAATCAAAACTATTTTTAGCAGAACCTTCCAGATCTGAGGATAAAGAGCTTATTCAAGAATTAGGAGAAAGAATTGAAAAGGCATTAGTAGAAGATCAGGTCTTTACCGACCCTATGCTGAGTGTTGCATCATTAGCCAAAAGGTTGAAGGTTCCACCTTATCAGGTTTCTATGGTTGTTAATAATTATTTCAATAAGAGTTTTCCGGAGTTGATTAAGACAATGAGACTTAAAAAGGCGCAGGAATTATTAGCTCATCAGGACAAAACTAATTTGGCCATTGAAGCGATAGCATATGAAAGTGGGTTTAGTGCACTTTCATCATTTTATACAGAATTCAAAAAGGCCACAAATAAGACTCCATCTGTGTTTAGAAAAGAATTATTGAAATCTAAAAAGGCAGATCAATAGCTCTTTTGCCAAAAGAAAATCAAATTCTCTTTCTCTTCAACATCCCTCCTTTCACATCTCTTACACCCTGCACTACTAAAAATGCTTCAGGATCTTCTTCTTCCATAATTCTCCTGATCTTAAGTAATTCCAATCGTGTAATAACTGAGTACAGCACTTTAATCTGCCCAGGGTTTTCTCCTTTGCTTCCAAATCCATCCTCGCCATTTAAAATGGTCACACCAGTATTCATCTCATCTTTAATTCTGGATTTTATTCCTTCATAGTTTGCTGAAATAATCATGAGACCCAAATATTCCTCTACACCCTGAATGATTATATCTACTGTTTTAGAAGCGATAAAATAAGTTAGCATTGAATAAAGAGCTGCTTCAACACCAAGAAGCCAGATGGCAAAAACAAAGATGATTGCATTTAAGAATAAGACAATATCACCGATTGAAAGGTTTAACCTCCTCGACATATATAATGCAAGGATTTCGGTACCATCAATCACAGCTCCGCCTCTCATTGAGAAACCAATGCCTAGTCCAAGGAAAAAGCCACCAAAGACTGAAATTAGTAGTTTATCATTTGTAACTACAGGGAAGTCTACAATTGCGACAAGCATTGACATAATGACTACACAGATGACCGTTTTAATGACAAAGGTCCTTGACATCTGTATGTAGCCAAGTATCACAAAAGGAACGTTGGTGAGTAAGATCAGATAGCTTAAATCAAGATTGGTTGTTTCGGCTATGAGCAAAGCAATTCCTGTGGCTCCTCCATCAATGAAACTATTTGGAAGTAAAAAACCTTGTAGGCTCCATGCTCCAAAAAACACTCCCATGCTGAGCCACAAGAACTCTGCTAACCGTTTCTTCCAATCACTTAAGCTGCTTCCCATTGGCTTTCCTGCATTCTAATTTGGTGCTTTAAGAGTTTTCTTGCTTTGTGAATTCTATTCTTCACAGTACCGATAGGAATGTTCATTCTTTCAGAAATCTCTGTGTATTTAAACCCATTGTAATACATAAGAAAACTCGACCTGTATTTGTCATCCAGTGCTTCAATGTGCTTGTAGACATCATCATAAGTCATGTTCTCTAATCCAGAATTCATCACTTTGCCACTTTTGTTGATGAAATAAAGCGATTTATCTGTTTGGGCATGTTGAGGGAACCTGAGTAGTTTATGATATCGGTTAATAAATAGGTTTCTCATTATTGTCATGACCCAACCCTTAAAGTTTTTGTCTTCTTTATATCTATCTCTTTTTCTGAAAGCCTGAAGGAAGGTATCCTGTAAAAGATCCATTGCTTCATCATGATCACTGGTAAGACTCATTGCGTACTTGTATATGTACGCCATGTTTTCGTTTATTAATTTGTCGAATTCACTTCTGCTAAGTGTTATTGTATTATTAATTTGAATTTCCATTTTTGAATATTTTTTGTGAGATAAAAACAATGCACCTCTTCTGCTCTCAGCTTCATACCTACCTCAGGTGCACTGAATCACCATCAACTTGAACAACTTTTTCTTTGATTTTTTTATGAGCTAATTAGGCATTTCCAATATTGGGTGTGTCCCAATATTAAACTCATTGAAGTCTTGATAATCCGATTGAAAGATTCAATCATCTAGGCTAATGAAGTAGTTGACTGAACTTGATGTATAATTCAGTCTGAACTATTTGGATTACAATAGTAAGCTTGTTCTGAACTAGCCAACTAATTGGAAATGTGTGAGTCTCTTCAGTATCGCCAATGTTTCTATCAATCAGAGAGTCTTCATTGGTTCTTCTTGATATGAACTGAGTTTTGGTTTCAACTATCTCAACAGACTCTGCCGTTTCACCTGAAACCACATTGGCAATCATTGGAACAGGCAATGCACTTGCGATCACTATTACTGTGATCAAGGCTATGCATAATGTTCTAAAGAGTGAATTGTGTCTATATGCGTATCTAAATAGCATCATCGTTTAAACGCAATTAAACACTATTTAATCATATAATTATATTTATATTTTAAATAATAAACATTAACTAAATTATATGTATTAATGTTTCGTGATATTATATTAATAAATTTAAATGAATATCATATTAAATATAAATGTATTTAAATGTTAATATTCTGAACTATTTCATTCGTAATCAGTAATTTAGATATGGCTATTAAATATTTAAACAATGGTAAAGTATATTATTAAATCAGTGGTTGTATTCTATTATTTACTGTTATTAGTGATGTTTTCTCAACAAGTTCAGTATGCAATTGAGACAAATAGTGTACTTGAAAGTCTGGTGTTATTGCCACTGGTGATATTCCTTGTGATCTTACCTTATATCAAGAATTACTTTCGATTAGTACGGAAATAATTTAGCCCTGTTAAAGAACCCTGCCGATTTGACTTAGTTTCTTTCAAGCACTTTTACTTGCTATTTCTTTCCAATTTTGGATATAAGGGAGTTACGCTTTTCTCTTTCTTCCTAAATATCATTGATGGCTTTCATTTTTCATCGGTTTTATTTAACCTAAAATACTTATGACTTAATGGAAATTTTCGTATCCAATGGACGAAAACCGCAGTAAAACGGAAAACCCCGGAATCTTCCAGGGTCGTCACAATGAAAAAGAAATTTACTACTACTGTCCTTGTCCAAGGGAATACCCTCTGACACCATCAAACTCATATAAGTTTTCAGTTTTGATGACGTCTATTCCCTCTGTTAATGCTTTTGATAGTACATCTGGAATGCTTTCTTTATTTGCAGGATGGCCGTTTTCTACCTCAAAGCGGCATCTCCAGTGATCTGTACAGAACGTTTCATCGAAACCCTCTGGCCATACTTTTACACCTCTATTCGTAATCATGCTAAGTTTAATGTCACTTTCAAGGTTTTTAAGTTTCATAGCTAGTTCATCTACTTTACCTCCATCCCAATCAACAAATACGTCAACACCTTTCAGTACTTTGGTTGCCTTTGGTCTCCTCTTGTAGCTAGGTAGATTAAGCTTGACGTCTTTCAGGAATACTTCCGGCTTAATTTTCTTCGGCTTCTGTCCGATTCTCTCTATTACGGCATAAGCAAATTCTCTGGTTCCAACTAACTTACGGCTAACATCTTCCTTGTATATATCTGCTGTATGGATTCCCTCTTCGATAGTGCATGACCATGCATTTTTAATTTTCTCAGCTACGTCTTGCTGTCCAATATGGTTAAGCATCATTACAGCACCTCTGAGAAGTCCGGATGGATTTGCTTTGTTTTGACCTGCAATGTCTGGAGCCGAGCCGTGGATGGCTTCAAACATAGCGCAAGACTCTCCAATATTGGATGAACCTGCCAGTCCCACAGATCCTGATATTTGGGCTGTAATATCTGAAACGACATCCCCATAAAGGTTTGGCATTACTACTACATCGAAAATTTCTGGTGTATCTGCTAATCTAGCTGCTCCAATATCAATGATCCAGTTTTCTGATTCGATATCCGGATATTCATGGGCTATTTCTTTGAAGACTTTATGGAACAGGCCATCCGTATGTTTCATGATATTATCCTTCGTGAAACAACTGACCTTTTTCCTGTTGTATAATTTCGCATATTCGAATGCGTATCTGATGATCTTTTCACAACCAGGACGAGTGATCAACTTCAGACATTGAACAACTTCATCAGTTTGCTGGTGCTCTATTCCTGCATAAAGATCTTCTTCGTTTTCTCTAATAACCACCACATCCATTTCCGGGTGTTTGGTTTTAACGAATGGATGAAAGCTATTACATGGTCTTACATTTGCATATAATCCCAGTGACTTACGCATGGTGACGTTGAGACTTTTGTAACCACCTCCCTGGGGAGTGGTAATTGGAGCTTTCAAGAATACTTTGTTCTTCCTAATGCTGTCCCAGGCTGATTTGTCTATACCTGTAGTGTTGCCGGATAGATAAACCTCCTCTCCGACCTGTATTTCTTCCCAATCTATTCTGGCTCCAGCAGCTTTTAAAATTCTCATGGTAGCGTCCATTATCTCCGGACCTATACCGTCTCCTTTTGCGAATGTTACTTTTTGCATATGTTGTCTAGTTTGAAAGTAATAACGCAAATAAAGCCAGATTGATTATAAAATAGTATTTATATATTTAATCTAAATCATTAAGTAAATTATATGTATTATAATGTGAATAAGTAGATAGTTAGATAAGTTTGAATTGAACTTACATCAGTTGATTTCTACAAGTTTAAACAATTGGCAATTTGCTCCAGCTACTTGATCATACAATTGCAATATGGTGCCGTTATCGGCCCTACAACCTGAAATATCAAAGTATCTTCCTCCATCCCATTTCCCCCCGCCTACATCTTTTGTAAAGCGACTTTTGATGTAGAAATAGTTCTGATCATATGGGATCAATCCATACATGGTAGCCCAATCATTCCCAAATTTGTGATCTGTGAGTGTGATAATATTTGTGCCATTATGAACTCCATAGTTCTGGTTGACCAAGTACCCCCAGTTTTCACGATTGATGATAAAGTACCATTCCTGACCGTTATCATCTGTACCAGCCCATTGAAAAAGAAACTGCTGATTAGGACCTTTGTGTTTATCAAAAATGTATACTGTGCTGGAATTCCCCTGTTTATCTAATACTTTGTTCGGAGACATTTTTGATTCTAACATAAAAACACGCCCAGATAATGTGACAGGTTGAAGTCTAAACATTTGGCAAGTCGCGCCTTCTACTCTTTCCCATTGCTGGACATTTGTTCCAACAGAATTAGCACACCCTGAGATGTCCAGAACTTTGTTGCTATGTTTGGAGCGGATAAAATAGTAACCTCCCCCTGCTTCATCAAGATAGAACTTTTGATTGTCCCATCCTGAAAACGTCCATTGTCCCAGATTCGCCCCATTTGCCTTTGAAGGACCAAATACATCTAAATAAAGACCACTCCATTTGCTTACAATGTAGTAAGAGCCATCTCCATCACCAGTACTCTTCAATCTGAAATGATGAGATCCATGAGTGGGATTATTCCATTGAATGACGTTACCTCCTTTAACTTTACTATCAGCATTTATTCCAAAATAATGCCCACTATTCTTAGCTTGAATAGTAAACGTAAATCCATCATAGCAATCATTAGCACCTTTAATAGATAGGAAGTTTTTACCTGTTACTCCACTCCCATTTGGGTTCTCATCTATCAATGTTCTGATACTAACAGATCTGTCTATAGATACTTGCTTGCCAAAAGGAATATAGGCTACTTCAAAAGGTAGTGGCACACGCTTTTTGGACCAGTTTCGCGCATCTACCCACAGTTTATTTCCAGTGGCATTTATATATACATTTTCAAGGCCTCCAGTTTGCAACAAAGGGTTTTCACTTGGTATTGAAATTGAAGATGCTTTTGATTCAGGAAAAAAAGAGGAAATGTTATTTAGTTGATCATTCCAACCACTTACTTTTTCCAGGTTTTCATAGCCTTTAAGTAGCTTAAGCAACGCAGCATATCTCTTCTTGGCCTTAAGCTTCTTAGATTTGTCTTTCATTGCTCCTAGCATACTATCAAAAGCCATATCTGCAATTGCTTCGCAGTTTTCTTTGGAGAACATGTATTCCATGAGTTGCTGTTCTGAAATGGATAGCTTACTTGCATCAATCGATGTTCCCAAGTCATTTGTTAATGTGAAATAGTAGTTGAATTCATTAATAAAATCATCAATAGTTGTGACAGTAATCGCTCCAATCGGCTTGATGATTTGATTCATATTTTTCACCCTTTCATCGTTCATGGCACTATACATCTTATCCATAAATGCCATATTTCCCTGAACGGTCTCAGGTATTCTACAGATCATTTGAAGCACTGCATCCTTGATACACCTTTGACAAATATCTTTTCCTGGTCCTCCTGGAATATTTACAACCTGAGTGGTTTGGTTATCTATTGCCGGTTTTACTTTTAGATAAATGTCCTCAGAATACCTATTGCAATCATCTCCTAAAGTATTAGCAGCACTAAGTAATTGATTTGAGAATTGATTGACCTCATTGACAAATTGGAGAGTCTTGGTTTCAACTTGTTTGTTGACCAGATTGTAGGCAGATTCAACATCTTTTCCAGATTGCTGGACATCTTTTATCGCCTGGTTGAACCAGGACTCAAACTCTTTAATTTGAGCATTTGCTGATACTGTTATTGTAACAATGATTAGCAATAAAGAATATTTTCTCATATGGATTGGTGTGCTTTAGATACTTAAAATAGAGAAATATATTCAAATTCCGAGCCATAAGATAACATATGAGAATTAGAGACTGTCCCTAGTCTCTCAAAAAGAGTTCTTTATCCTTAGCGCTTTCGCTTTTTTCGAAGGATCTTTTTTCGTAGTTGGTTTTCCTTTTGTCTGGGGAAACTTTCATGGATATATAAATCACTAGTATTATTAAGGCCAGAGTAATGAGGCCTACAAGCCACGTGGGAACTTCTCCGGATTCCATCGTTTCACCTGCCGGAATCTGAAGTCGGATTAGGGTAAGTTTCATTTGGTTTGGTATTTTGAGTTTGTTTTGACTTAACTAAATGTAATCAGAAGTTTTCTGAAAAGGAAACAGGTGCCATGTAAATGGCACCTGCTTTATTTAATTAATTGCTATTCTTTCTCAATACTACCGCATTTGGCTTAACCAGATTCCCAGACCTAAAGGTTACAAAATCTCTAACAATTTCACCATCTGAACTTAGCTGGACTACTGTCCCTCTACCTCCATTTCCAATCAGTAAGCTTCCGCCAGGAAGGATTCCAACGCCTTCTACCTGGCTTAGGCCCGTGGCAAAGGTTTCTACAAATTGACCCTGCTCATCAAATATTGATATCACACCATCTCTCCAATCATTTACAAGCAGCTGACCGCTTTCATTAAACCAGATGTTAGTAGGTCCACTTAGATCGTCATCTGCAAACAGTCCCAAATCATTTCCATCAGAATCAAATTTTCTAATATCTCTACTTTGAAACGAAGAAACATAAAGATTTCTGTTTTGATCCCAATCCAAACCTATGGCCTGATCTATAGAAGTCTGTGAAAACTCATCTACAAATTCACCATCTGTAGTATATCTAAGTACTCTTCCGCTTCCTCGCCATTGCAAGATATAGATGTACCCGTCAGGTCCTATTTTCATTCTGGTTGGTCCTCCAAGGTTTTCAGCAAATACACTAATGAAAGCTCCTGTCTCGCTATTGTGTCGGTTTACTTCACCTGAGTTTAGGTTTGAGATTAAAACTTCATTCTTGTCTTCCAGAAATAAAATATCCTGAGGCCAATCCAATCTTGAGTTGATAAATACCTCTGGGTTTTTTCCGTTGTGATCAAATTTGAGTATTTGCCAGGGCGGATTATCAAAATTGCCAGCATCGCTCACATAAACTGTATAATCAGATGGTAATTCTTCTATGTCTACATTGGGTTCATCATCCGAACAACCAATTATTAAGCAAATACTTAAAGTAAGAGTAGTTAAGAATTTAAGTCTTGAGTTGACCATAATAAATAGTATTTAGTTGCATTAAATTTTTCTTCAAATCAACTGTCAACTCTGAATATTTAGGTAAATAATTGTCGGATTTAACCCATTAACTCGCTTTCATGAAGCTTTTTCTATATTCTGCAGGTGATGTGCCTGTTGTTCTTTTGAAGTATTGATTAAATGAAACCTTATTGCTAAAACCTGATTGATAGGCAATACTGATTATCTTATCATCTGCTTTCTCTGGGTTTTTAAGAATTTGCATGGATTCCTGTATTCGCAACTCATTTATTAGTGCGCTGAATGATTTTCCAAGGTGCTGATTTAGTGCCTGAGAAATATGGTGTCTTGAAATTGATGTCTCTTTTGCCAATTCGTTGATTGAATATTCGTGATCGAGAAAGCGCTTATTTGTTTTAATATGATTCAAGACTTTATCACATATCAGGGGCTCATGATTTTGACTCAAGGAACTCTTCGCGTATAGCTTCTTCTCTCTTAGGTGAATTGGGTTTAGGTGATTTAAATAAGCAAGAATGAATACGGCTGAACTAATGATAAATGAAAGTGAGTAATCCCAAGCAGGAGATGCAAATCCAGCAAAAACGGAAATGGTAAAAGTCAATCTTCCGATAAAATAAATGGTAAATGGAATAACCAATCGATTAAGCCATTTCATTGATATTTTTCTCATCAGAAGAACTAACCATATCAAATATCCAAGAAATTGTATGTTCTTACCTATTGTATAAATCAAAGTATGCGTTCTCAGTCCCAATTGACTGATGTTGATCAGGCCTCCTTCGGTATTGATGTGGGCAAACTTCAATATTGCTATACTCCAGAAAACGATGAATGGAATGAAGTGAATCCAATGACTTTTTCTGAACTTGAACTCTTTGTCAATTAATGATTTGAAGAACAGATAGATTAAAGGTCCTAATATCAGATCTAAAGGATCTAATATGGAAGCAAAACCCAGAATGAATTGATTATAGAGACCAACCCAATAACCGACCCAGTATAAAAGCACAAATGAGAATATTAGAAAGATTCCTGATAAGAATTTATATACTGTATCCTTCTTTGATTTTTTACTAAAAACCAGCGCCATCATCAATCCCTGAATGGATGCAGCGAAAAACACAGCATGAATTAAGTCTTGGTATTTCATTTAAAATAGGTTCTGTTACCTGTGGAACAATAACAATGTAACATTCCCTAATTTGGCAAAGGTTAAGTTCTGAAGAGGTACATTATTCCTCTGAAACAACTGGCATGCTAATGGTGATCGTTGTTCCAGAATTCAGATTTGAGTCCACAAATACCGATCCGCCGTGTTTCTTCACGATGCTGTATGTAAAATACAAACCCAGGCCGGTACCTTTTCCAGGTTCCTTTGTCGTGAAGAATGGTTCAAATATTTTGTTTAAATGGTTTTCCTCTATACCAGAACCATTGTCCTTTATTTCAATCACATTTCGGAAATTGATTTCAGATAAATTGATTTCTATCCTTTTATCGGATGTGTTTTTTAGAGATTCTAATGAGTTTTTGATGACATTGGAAACAGCTTGCCAGAGTTCCATTCTGTTACCCATAATCTTTGCATCATCCACTATCTGACCCATCACTTTTACATCCTTATGCTCTTCGGTTACAGATTGTACCAGATCATTCATTAATTCACTTAAGGAAAAAGAAGACTTTTCTTCCAGATACTCTGGCGTAATGGCCATTAGATTTCTAATAATATTTGCCGCTTTTGAGGTACCATCAGATATTCCTTGCAATAACATGTATATTTCTTCAATCTCTTCTTTTTTCTCTTCTCTGATACTTTCAGGAATGGCCTCCATTAATTCTTCTATGTCCTTGTTAATTGGTTCTACCACTCCGCCTATATAGTTGAGAGGATTATTGAGTTCATGAGCAAGTCCTGCTGTCAGAATTCCAATAGAAGCCATTTTCTTTGATTGTACCAACTGATCTTGTGTACTGTTTAATTCTATGAGCGTGCTTTCCAGTGTTTCCTTCTGTCCTTTTATTGTTTCTTTTTGTCTGGAAGCTATCCGGTATCGGTTTAAGACAAAAGCTCCAAATATTACAGCAATAGCAAAAAGTGCGAAGAAGAAGTACTTAAGTTGTTTTTCCTGACTGCTTTTGGCTATTTCAGCGGTAAGTTCTGCGTCTTTAGTTTTAATAGCTTCCAGCGTTTTGATACTGTCGGCAATTACCTCTTTCTCATACTTATATTGATATTCCAGACGGATAATTTCCCTTCTTTTGTCCTCACTGTAAACACTGTCCTGATATGCCGCATATACTTCATACATCTCCAGGCTTTTCTTGTAATGCCCCAGACTTTTATGGATTTTCCATAGAGAGTTGGCGGCTTTTTTGATCTCAGTCACAGAACCAATTTTTACACCAAGATCATAGGCCTGTTTACTGTAAATCAATGCTTTGGAGAACTTTTTCTGCTCATAGTAAACTTTGCCTATATTATTCAATGAAGCCGATATTCCTCTGTTACTTCCAATTATTCTCTTGATTTCCAGGCTATTGGTGTATTGCTTTAATGCATTGTCGTAATCATTTTGTTCAAAGTATGCATTGCCAATGTTGTTTAGAGCAGTTGCCATTAGAAAACGATTCCCCATTTCTTCACTTAGCCTGTAACTTTCTCGGAAGTAATAAAAAGTACTGTCATAGTCTTTCCGTAAAAAATGGATATCTCCAATACTGTTTAATAATGTAGCAATGCCCCTTTTATCTTGAAGTTCCTTTTTAATCGCTAAACTTCTTTGGTAATAATCCTTACCACGGACTAAATCCCCTTGAATCTTATAAATTATTCCAATGTTGTAAAGGGTGATTGAGATGGCCTTTAGGTCACCGAATTCTTCTTTTAGCTGTAAACTTTTTTGATAGTAATCAATGGTATTGGAGTAATCTCCTTTGTAATAGAATATGCTACCTATGTTATTATAAGCAGTTGCCATTCCCTTTTTTTCTTCAATTTCAATACATAGGTTAAGGCTACTATCGTAGTAAGCTTTCGCCAGGTCATATTCTGCTGTATGCTTATAAACATTACCAATACTATTATAAGCTTGAGCTCTCCCCTTTTTATCAGACAATTGAGTTCGGATTGATAAACTGCGATTGAATAGTTGTAGCGCTTCTTCATAGTTGCCTTGATTCTTATGGATGTTACCTAATCGGATCAAGACCAGTGCGAGGTTGGATTGGTCATTGGTTTGTTCGCAGATTTTTTTGTTTCTCAGAAATAATGTTCGGGCGTTTTCGTATTCACCTTTGGCGTAATTGATTTCTCCAAGTGTAGAGGTTACAGCTTTTAGGTGTGTAAGCAGAAATTGTTTTTGTTCGGGATCTAAGTTCTTTGAAATACCTGATGTACAAATGCTGTCGATCTGGTTATATAGAGAAATTCTGGCGTCTGAGTTTTTAATGTTGAATGTATCCTGTTGCAGCAACGTATTAATGAATGAAGAATCTATGGTTTCTTGAGAATTGGCACGGGTTGCAATTGAATACACCTTGCCAGATATAAATAGCGACAATAACACAGACACATGTAGATGTAGCAGATGTCGAAATATCAATCTCCCAAATTGATTTTTCATTGGTGTGAGTTATCCCGGTTTGTTAAAAAGTAGATTAAGATGCCGTCCTATTAATCTATAATCTAAGCAATTCTCAACAATTAATATTGTAATTGAGCGATTATCTAAGAGGTATGTAGTTTAACAAAGAAGGTTGCTCCTTTTCCGGGTTCACTTTCCACCCAAACTAATCCATTCATACTTTCAACAAATTGCTTAACGATGGATAGACCTAAACCAGTGGAGCTTTCATTGGCGGTAGGTTTTGCACTGAGTCGCTGGAACTTTTTAAATAACTTAGATTTATCTTCTTCATTGATCCCGGGCCCTTCGTCCTTTACACTAAGGATTGCAGAGTTTTCGTGCATCATAAGTTTGACGAATACATTCTTATCAAATGGTGAGAATTTTATAGCATTTGAAAGAAGGTTCTCAATTACCTGATATATATACCTATCATCAATTTGTGCTACCAATTGTTGCTCAATATCCGTTTGAATATTGATCCTCTTTTTTGCTGCACTATCTGATAATTCTTCACATACTTGAGACACAATTACCGAAAGATCGTGAGGAGCAAGTATGATCTGATTGACACTCTTTTCAATCGCTTCAACATTTAAAATCTCAGTTACCATCTTTGACATTCTGCTTGAAGAGGTCTGAATGATCTCTTTTAAATCACGGTAATCATCTGGCAATTCATCATCATTCATCAGATGAATCGAACCATGAATTGCTGATAGTGGACCTTTAAGATCGTGTGCTACTATTCCAATTAGATTGTTTTTCTCATCATTCAATCTATGCAGTGATTCATTGTTCTCCTTTATTTCCTGGTTCAGAATAGAAAGACGTTTATTGGAATGGTTCTTAAGACGAAAGAATCTGAAAAGAATACCAATTATGACCAAGAGAACCACAATTGCTATTGATGTAATCAACTGATTATTTCTTTGAGACGCTATCTGTTGATCAAGGATCAATTTTTGTCTTTCATTAGCAAAATTGATAGAATCCTTCACCTGTTCAAATTCATATTCCGCCTGAAGCCTGGTGATTTGCTTTGTTATTGCCTCGCTTGACAAACTATCTGAGATTTTCTGAAATTGTAATTGAGCCTCATAGGCTTCTTTGTAATGGCCAAGTTCATTTTCAACTGTAGCCAGAATTTTAGTTCCCTTTTTAATGCTTTGAACCAATCTTGCAGATCTGGCAATTTGAATTCCTTCTTTTAGGTACTGTTTTGACTTTAAGTGTTGTTTAAGATTTAAATGAGATTCCCCTAGTGTGATTAGTGCATCCACTTTCCCCCAATCAGAATTGGTTTTTTCAGAAAGAAGCAGTGATCGGTTCTGATAATTTACTGCACTATCGTATATACCCTGATCAGAATAAAGCTTACCAATGCTTAAGAAGCAGTCAGACATCCCTCTTGGGTCTCCAAGTTGTTCTTTAATGTTTAACGCTTTCAAGTAGGTTTCTAATGCTTTTTCATAGTTCCGCTGATCATGATATACAATACCGATATTGTAGGTGATTTGCCCCACTCCACGTTGTTCCCCAATCTCCTTTCTAAGAGTTAGTGAATTATTATAATACTCCAGGGTTTTGTTGTAGTCCTTTTGCTGATAATGAATGATGCCAATATTCTGATAAGTATAAGCGAGTCCACTTTTATCATCGATGGATTGTTGAATCTCCAGGGACTTGAAGTAGGAATCTAATGCTGACGGATAATCACCCCTTAAACTATTGATGATACCGATGTGATTGAGGCATTCAGCAATTCCCATTTTATGATTGATATCTCTTTCAAGAGTTAAGGATCGATTTAGAAAATCTAAAGCTTTGTCAAACTCACCTATCAGTTTATATGTAATACCAATACCCCTCAAACTGGACGATATATCCACTTTGTTACCAATAGCTTCTCTAATTCTAAGTGATTCTGTGTGGTGCTGAATGCTTTCCTGATAGTTACCTCGGTAGTAGCTAAGCCAACCTTTTGCAAATAATGCAGTAGCTTTCCCTTTGTCGTAATTGATACTTGAAACCAGATCCATAAGCATTCCTAGTTCCATCTCAGATTGGTCGTAATCACCTCTGAGCATTGAATTTCGGCTAATTACATACAATGCATCTGCTTTTCCTTCAAGGTATCCGAGACTATCCGCAAGCGTGATTGCTTTTACTATGTAAGACTCAGATTGTATAGAATCAAGGCCGCTGTATTCCAACGCAATGTTTACATAAGCGTCTACTGCCTCTGCAGAGTTAGTATTCTCTTTAATCCTGCTCAAAAGTGAATCAATCACTTCAAGGTTTTGTGAGTAAAGAGATGCTGTAAGAAGTAAGGTTATGAATAATGCTAATGGCTTTTTCATAAAGACGTCATTCCCGTTTAAAAATAAGGAATTAATCGTCTATAGAAGTCAATTAGGAATCGAAAATATGTTTATCTCCTGTTTTTCTTATTCACAATGTGAGTGAAGTATTTCTTGGATTTACTGATATTGAAAATTAACATAATCTGGTGCTGTGTTTCATATGGTAGATCATCGCTTCCAATGTATGGTGAAAAAGAATAATCTATTTCCATCTCCTGAACCATGAAACCTAAAGATGCCAGGATATTATTGGTTGATCTATATCCCAACTGCAACCAAAAAGTATCGTCTTTTTGAACCATGATATTGGCATCTGCTACGTTAGAATTATCAGTATTTCTCTTGTATAAAAAGTTCGGTTTAATTAGCCAGTCTGTATTTGGGACCTGGTGTCTGTAGCCTGCATACAAGTTTGCTTGTGTATTGGCTTGCTCTGAGCTTTCTATCAAATGTGGTAAAGCGATTCCTATTTCTAAAAATCTTGATACGTAGCTTACACCAAATCCAAGTTTCATGTTGGTTTTAAAATAATAATCTGAGTTTAATACAGGATCATCCAGATTGACAAATTCATTGAGTTCTCCTGTATCGAAGGATCTATTTACGAGACCTATATCAGTTCCTACACTGATGACATGTGCTCGGTCGATTACTATTTGGTAGGAAAGACTTACATCTCCGTAAAAGGCTTCATAGATTCCCCTTTTATCATAGTTGAGCTTGCCTCCTATTCCAAAGTACGACTTCTCAATTGGAGTATAAATTCCAACTCCAAAATTCCTTATTTCACCAAACTGAGCATTTAAAGGTGATTGCGCTGATACGTAACCACTTATACCAGTAATATATCCAGTAAATGAAGGATTGATTAGATATAGGTTCCTACTGTAAAAGTTAGATTCCGGGAACTGCTGAGCATTGGTCGAAAATGCACTTGACAGCATAAGAAATGAAATTAATAACTTCTTCATGATATTAGATTTAGCGGTCTTTAACATACAGTTCACCCTCATATTTTAATGTTGATTCCGGATTGTAGAATGAATAGAAGTATATTCCTGATGGTATTACTTCACCTTTGTAGGTCCCGGCCCAATCATTATTGTATTGTTCTGCTCTCAGTATTTGAATACCGGAAGAATTGTAAACTTCCAGAATATATCCTTCATATATTTCAATGTTTTGAATCACCAGAAAGTCATTGAATCCATCACCATTTGGAGAAATGAAATTGTTGATTGAAAGTCTCTCTTCCGGAAGGTCATTAATCAAAATCGTGTATTCCAATGAATCTGAAAGTACTGGAGAACCATTGTCGGAAATACCTACCCTTATCTGAAATTCTGAATTGGTCTCATAATCCAACTCGTTTGGATTTGCGGTAAATAGAATTCCATCCTCTAAGGTCAGTTCAAATGGAGAACTGAGTAAAGTAAAAGTATAATTCTGCCCTATATCTTCATCGTAGAATGGTATAGCACCAATTTCAGTGCCTTCAATGGAGTTTTCATCAACGTTGAATACCGTCTCAAGCAGACTAGGAGATTCATTGACATCTAATACTTGAATACTAAAAGTCTTCTGTATGGATAGTGCCTCTTTATCAAAGCTTTGTATCACTACTTCATAAGTGTTTATTGATTCAAAATTGAATCCAGTTGTAGAGAATAGTCGGCCATTAGAAATCTCAAATTGGTTTTGTGCTGAGTTGTCATTTACGGAAATAATGTCGTAAACAAAACTCTCAACTTGGTCTTCATCCTCAGTGAAAAGTTGACCTATGAAACTTCCTTCAATTCGATTTTCAAGGACTTCATTGTTGGTGATTGTGATATCTGATGGGTTCTCATTTATATCTCCCAATGTAATTAAGATACTTGCCAGATTCGATATTGAAGGCACACCATCATCCACAACTTTCAAAGTGAAATTGTAGAAAGATTGAGTCTCATAATTCAATTCCTCTGATAGAGTAAGGACTCCAGTCTCATCAATCGAAAACGGCAGATCACTTCCAACCAATTCATAAGTTAAAGTTTGTCCTTCATCTGGTTCTATAACAATTACTTGACCAATTACCTCTCCCACAACAAAGTTTTCATCAACCTGAAAAGAAGTGTCTGAAAGAATTGGAGATTCATTCAAGTCAATCACGAATACTGATATATCCTGAATCCATTCATTTTCTCCTGAATCGGTGACTTTTATTCTTAAAGTATAATTTTGAGTTAATTCTTTATCCAGAACCTCTGTTGTAACTAATTGATCATCAATTACACTAAAGCTGACGTGATCAAGAGAATTTTCAATAGCTAAAAGTTCATAAGTAAATGTCTCATCAAAATCTTCATCCACTGTGGTAAAAGATCCAACCAAAGTCCCCTCTCCTGTATTTTCTTCAACAAACTGATTGGAGATGTTGATTGATGTTGGTTGTTCATTTATGTCATTAATGAAAACTGTAATTTCTGTTGCGGCACTTTCCTGTGGAGATCCATTGTCCGTCACTGTAACTTCTAGTGTGTATTCCTGGAATTCTTCGTAGTTAACCAAATCATCAATGCTAATTTCCCCAGTTGATGAATCAATTGAAAATGGAAGATTCTCTTGATCGGTAAGCGCATAGGTTAAAGTCTGATCGAAATCTTCATCAGCTGCTTCCATAGTTATGATAATACTGTCCAGAGCAATGTTTTCACCTATGGCAATTGTTGCAGCTTGAATTGTTGGGGTTTCATTAAGATCTGTTACTTGAACGTTAAATGTGGTAACGATACTTAAATCATCTTTATCTGTCGTCTCTATCTCTAATTCATAAACTTCACCATTTTCATAGTTGATATGGTCTGCAGTTATTAATGAATCACTCGTTATTGCGAATAGGTCTGAATCAGTTACTATTGCATAGCTAAACTCTTCATCATTATCTTCATCTTCGGATGATAAAATACCAATTAAAGTTCCAATAGCAATGTTTTCTGTGATCGTTAGATTAGTTATGGAAGTGGATTGAGGAGTTTCCGGGATATCAATTATTTCGATAGTGAACTCATCAGAAGTTGTGCCTCCAAGTTCATCAGTGCTTTGGATATTTAGAGTGAACTCAGAGAATATTTCATAACTAATCAAATCACTAATCTGAATGCTATTGTCGCTTATTGATATGTAATCAATAAACTCTTCTGGGTTTGTGTTTAAGATGCTATAAGAATGATTAGAATCATCACCATCCGTTGTTGAAATAGATATTGGCGTAGCTCCAAGGTCAAGGTTTTCTTCAATGCTTGAATGTGATAAAGTGATCTGAGTTGGAAATTGATTATCGGATATGATGTATGGTTCTGTTGCATTTCCTATCACTTCATTAGCTTCAAAATCAATTGTAAACCTTGCTTCTACGATTTCGTCTTCATTCTCATCATAAATCTGAAACGTAATAGATTCACCACTACTAGAATTACTTCCTATCTGAAATATGGCTAAATACTTATCGCTTGGCTCATGATAGCTAGTCGGATACCCTACACCTCTAAGCTCATCACCTACAAAAGCAGCAACCTGATTTTCGCCTTCTACCAGATCGCTTCCTAACCTTTCTAAAATTGCTGTTACCGACATTCTGAATTGATATTCAGACAGATCTACTTCCCAATTTGGATTTTGAGAAAAGGAATGGACTGACACTAAGGTCAGTCCAAATACAGCTATTAAACACTTAAAATATTTCATTAATTCTTAATCAATACACTCGACTCAGTTCTATCAGGATAGATGTATTCAACTACATATGATCCTGCAGAAACCTGATGTCCATCATTACTTCTACCATTCCATTCAAACTCTATATAGTTGGTCTCGATTCCTTCAAATTGCTTAGTCAAAATCAGTCTACCATCTATTGAGGTTATTTTTAATCCTATTCTTTCAACATTCAAGGTTGGTATCAAAATGTTGACTTCATCATTAAATGGGTTTGGAAATGCCATTAACTCTACCCTATCATTGGATTCAATTTCAGTAAGAATTGCTGGATCGTTTACTTGTCCAATTGAGTAGTTTGGCAAAAACTCAACTTGCTCTTGAATCAGGTACGACTCCTCTTCTTCCCAAAGTTTGAAGTAGACTTGTTCGTATTCAGGATCACCGTTTATTGTCAGCATGAATAGGTGTTCTTGCGTTTCGCTGTTGAATATAGGTTTGGAAACTCCTACAACATCTCCTCTATAGTAAGCCACTAATTCCGAGTTGCTAAGGTCAATATTGCTTGTCACGTCCAAGGCACAGATTAACGACATGTTTTCTGAGAAACTATGGACATTTAAATCCCATTTAGCATTAAGGTCATTTGTTTTCTTAAGATCTTCCGGTCTACCTGTTATTAATCCTGATTCCGGGAATACCAATTCTTGGTCAGTTGCTACTTTGATCATATAACCTTCACCAGGTTGCAAGTATTCCAAATTACCAATCCACTTTAGAGCAGGATCATAGATTGCAAAAGAATGCTGACTCTTGATGATATCTCCTGCTGATGGTTGTAGAGATGCGAGAGCTTCATTGATATCCATATTATCCTGACCAAGGAAGCTGATCCAATTCCATTTAAGTCCATTTTCTCCGCTTGATTGTAGGGATATTGGAGTTGCTGGAGCATCTACAGGTATTCCTTTAAAGGCCAGCTCTCCTTCATTTTCTACAAATACTCTATATGACTTGGCTATTTCAAAACCACCAACACCATTTGGTAAGTTGTCACCGGCAATGTTTCCCATCCATAAGTCGTTTGTTGCATCATAGATATCCAGATCTGTAGCGGATAAGATTCTGTCTCCATCTGACTTGACAACATCGCTGAATACTTCACTGGTTCTTTGTAATGCCTCAGAATTCACATTGAATGAAATCCATTTCCATCCTTTTGGTACGGCAATCTCTCTAAGCAATCTATCCGCAGATTCAAAGATTAATGGAGCACCTGGTATGCCGATGATTTCGTTACTCCTAAATATTACAGGATCCTCAACAATTCCAATTACATCAACATCTGTCAGTACTCGTCCTTCACTAGCATCCCAGATTCTGAATTCTAATTCTTCTCCATCCAACTCATTGCTGTAAATATTTAAGAAGGCCTGGTAATTATCATACACATCCAGGTAGTTCAGATTTGCTCTTCCTCTTATTGTATCATTAACAAAGGCTGCAATTACATCATTTTTATCAATACTGATTTGATCTTTGATTTTAATCATACCAATAAAGCTCATTGAGTTCTGGTATTGTGTTGCATCAAAGTCCCAGTTACCAGGAAGTGGCTGGGAAACATCCATATTGAGTATGAAAGTCTCATTGAATCCAAAGTCACTGGTTAGATAAACGGGCTCTGAATACGTACCTATGTTTAATCCTGGGTTTACAGTGAAAGTGATAATCTCCTCACTATCAGGTTCTAATTCGCCAGTTTGTGGAGCTGCGGTTAACCATGCTGGAAGATTTGTAATGCTGAAATTCTGATTCTCACCACCTTGATTGACAACCTTGGTAGTGAATTCCAATTCCTCATTTACAAGTTTCACAAAGTCCATTCGTCTACTCTCCCACACCACCTGGTTTCTATCCACATATACCGACCAGGTTTCTGGAGACTGCATTACATTTCCATTTTTGTCTATGAGGTTTCTTACTGAAATATCTAGAATACAATTCTCAACAGTTGCAGGATTATCTTCATCCAATGTGATAATAATCTGATTTCCGTTGGTTGAGTAATCAAAGTACACAGGAGTTTGTGCTGGCTTGCTGATTACAGGAGGATGATCTGTACTAAATAATTCGGTAGTAGCAGACCCCACTTTATTGTCCTTTTCCGCAATATGCATTACAAGTGACCCTTCAGTAATTCTTAAGAAGTCATTGTAGCTTTCGAACGGAACATATCCCTTTAGTCCAATCTCATCTCCTTCCAGTTTGTAATGACAATCACGTTTTATTTGTTCCTGTCTTCTGGCTAGGCCCCAGATTCTGAATTCATCAACTTTTCCAATGAAATGTTCATCAAACATTACCTCAGTTTCTAGGTCTGCATTAACGTCACTTGTTCTTCTTGCTCCTAGCCACATTCCCGGACCTCCAAATCCATTAAGTGATGAGGATGAAATAGAGGATTGCAATTCTGCATCCAGATAGAAATTAGTGTTGCCAATTCTATTCACCACTATGGCCAATTGATGCCATTTCTGATCCAGTACAGATTCGTCAATTACAATGTGATGGACATCATCATGGATCAATTCTATTTGTCCAAGAGGTGTTATGTTAATTCCCCATTCCAGGTCATGTGTAGATTCAGCGGAAATATCATATCCGTTGTTAAATAGGTTCATGGTATCAGCAATTGACAATTGATCAGCCTTAAACCAAAATTCCAGAGTAAAGTTCTCTTGATGTTCAATTGCTACACCTGGTAAATTCAAGTGATTTGTTCCGTCAAATTCAAATGATAATGTTGACGGTTCAATGGACCATGAAGTTGCCACAGAGGCGTTTCTTCCTTGAACTCTCTCCTCAGCTAATTCACCCATTCCTTCATCAAATCTCCAATATGCAACAAGACCGATCTCTCTTCCAGTTAAATCTTTGTAGAAATTTGGTGCTATGTCCGCATCTCTTTTGTACTCGTTCCAAATCCTAACTTCATGAATGTTACCAGTAAAGGTATTCTGTCCATTTCCTCCAATGTAAACCGGACCATCTGCATAGTGGAAACCTGTGAAGAAGTCACCTGAAGCAAGAGATGTGGCATTCTTGTAGATGTTGGCTTTCTTTTCATTAGGATCATAAGTGAAAGCAATGTGAGACCATTCATCTAATGAAACAGGATTTGGAGTAGTTAAAATTGAGCCGTTTACATCAAGTTTTAAGTGTCCAGATTCGGTTAAGGAGAATAATACTTTTGAACCATTCAATTCGCCATGGCTAAATAGTAACTCTTCGGAAGTAGCAAACTCATGATCTTTTCTTACCCACATTTCTACGGAAACAGGCATCTTCTTTAAGGAGATATTTTCGGCTGATACTATCTCACTTTCGCTCCCATTAAATCTTAAGCTAACAGGATGAGCTAAAGGAGTACCATTTACTTTTCCAGAAACTTTGATTAGATCTCTATCTACCAGACCTTCTTCGATTGGCTCATTTAGAGTTAGGAGAATTTCATCGTTTGGAGATAAAATTCCGTCAGCTGGAGATGGTCTACCAAAGGCGTGAGGACTTGTTCTATCTATTATTCCAGGGATTGGAGCAGATTCTGACTCCAGACCATTTACGCAGAAGTATTTCCATCTTATTTGGTATTCACCGTCTGGTGTTGGGTAATCAGCAGTTTCCCAATCGTAAACAATGTAGTTATTGTCATCATCAAACATGAATGCATTTTCACCAGTATTAATTAGTTCGTTTACTTCTTCAGCATCTCTACTCCATATGGCAATATCTACCCAGTCTTCATCAGATTGGTAAGCTGCTTTATATTGAAGAATTACCTTACTGTGGTTTTCGAAATAGAACTCTTGTTCCTGGATTTCGACATTTAGTTTACTACCAGTGGTATTATTGATGATCCAACCAGCAGTAGGAATAATTTCTGTTGCTCTTGGACAAACAGGATCAAAGTATGCTGATATAGAATCTCTATCAAAAATATCTTCCTGAAAATCAAGATCCTGCCCAAAATCAAACTGGCAACCTGTCGCTAAATAGATGACAATGTCTTCATATTCATAAATGTCTCTTAATGGTCTTAAAGTGAAGGTCTTTCTCAATTGCTCACCACCATATAAAGGAATATCTGTTCCTTTGATGAATCGTTCACCATCTAGTCTCATTGTTGGTCCTGGGCCTGTGGTTCTTTGATCTACAAAAAGTTTATAAGTTCGGATTGTGTCTTCAACATTGTGGTTTTCAAGTATGATATCGAATTGAGCTCTTGTATCCCAAGGCACATTTCTTTTGACTCTTGGTTCAATTTCCAGCCCAGGTTGATCTCTTTGGAATGTCCCGTAGTTAAGCACCATATCCTGAACGGCCTCATCTTTGTATTGAATAACGGATTCCTTTGAAGCATTGTCAAATGAGAAGCTTTCTATAATGCCTAAATCATCAAGCTTCGCTAGTAACGTAGAATCCAAATACTCAAGATATTTCACCTTTTCTTCTGGTTCATATGGACATGAAGTTCTCCCACCTCTTGTGATAAATACTGGGTTGTAATACTTGTTGTCTGATAGTTGACCATGTTTATAGCTGTTATCAACATCTGCGATAGAAATGGCAGTAGGAAATAATCCATCACCCGCTGAATAGTTGAATTGCTCATAGGCATCATTCATCGCAGTAGAGAATTCCTGAGAAACCGATGGGAAGTTATTCATAACAACATCCACACTGTAAATGTCTCCAGGGTCATTGTCTTCAAGGTGTAAGCTTATTTCTCTACTATCCTGAATTTGTGATTTATCTGAAGTAGAAACATAAGCAGCATAACCTAGATCTAGATTTAACTTGATATACAAGGATGAAATCAATGTTTCCAGTTCAAGGTTTAGTCCTAGATACCAGTTGAATTGCTCTGAGTAATTGAAACTTTGATCAACTCCTAGTTTGTAAGCTTTGTTGATTTTACTTCCATAACCAAAAGAGTAGTTATTAGCGTCAACATTTTGTTCTAGCCTCTGAGTCTCATCAAATGACATAGCATGCTTTGCGACTAGCTTTTCATACTCGTTTTGAGCTAAAGCGGCTTTCCAAATCCTGATCTGATTTCTCATTCTGGATTGTTGGACCTGATCACTCACGAATTCTATATCTCTTTCAAGATCAGATATGAACTGTTCGATTTGTCTTTGAGTGTAGTAGAATATGGTTGGCTGCTCATTGATTCCAAATGAGACTGATTTACTTCGGGAAATTGAGTAATCCTCTCCATCTATTTCAAATTGGATTGGATAACATTCTTTTCCACCCGATCCACAATCACTAAGAGGAATCAGCTCAATGTTGTTACTTGGAGAAAAGAATACATTGATTGAGTTTCCAACAAAAATATCACTTCCAGCTCCTGTATTGAGTGCTTTGTCAGAAGTAGATATCTCATCCATTTCCTCGAAAGATATGATAGATGTTTGCTCGCCTACTCTATACTGTTGTGTTTTTGTTTTCGGTCCTACAGTATTCTTCATTACCACAGATTTCACTTGAAGCACCGGGCTTCCAGCTGCTATTTCAATCATGTGACCAAGACCTAATCTTGTTTCCTGTTCAATTCCATCTTTGAATGAACTGGTCCTTACTTTAGTGATCTTAGACTTTTCTGTAAGCTTGGAATAACTCTGACTACCAGGAGGATCTCTTAGGATAAAATCAATTACCTGATATTCCTGTGTTGCATTTGAAAGCGTATAAAAACTTTGCTGTGTAGGATCCTGAACAGTTCCAAATACGTAACCTCTAAAGACATCATCATCCGCACGCCAGTTTGTGTTTTCACTGTAAATCTGAACAGTCTTAGTAAAACTTTGCTCTGGATTTTGACGATCCATCAATAATGACGCCTCCCCTGCTACGAAACTGTAAGGAACTCTTCCTTGAGATAGGTCAAGCTGCAGGAATTCATTTGCAATATTGTTTTCAATGTAAACTGATCCATTTCTGATTGTATCGTTGTAGATCTCCGGATCATACAGATCACTGTCAAAGTATGGTGCATCGTTGTTTATGTATTGCTCAGATAATGTAATGAACCAATCATATGCAAAGTCAGTCCTGAACATTTCATAAGGAAGCGGAATGTGACTAATATCTATTTGAGTGTCCTGTGCATCAAACCAAATCGTATCTCCAAGTGTATTTGGGAATTGTTCACTTTGAGACGTAACAAGTAGCTCTGCTTTATTTCTAAATATAAAATCACGCATTAAGTGATAATCATAGAATGACACAGGACAGTTGGTTCCAGAACAATTCACCGTTTGCAGGTCCAGAGTATCTCTATCCAGGTTAACGGAAGCAGTTGCTAATTTTCTTAACTCTCTATTGAATATTGCGTCCTGAGATTTAATGTTGATATCAACAATGTTATATCTGAATGGTGGAAGTTCAGCATGGTATTCTCCAGTCAAAGAATCGGTTTCTATGATCGTTTCAAAACATGTTTTGCCTATTGATTTTAGTTTTATTTGAGCAATACCAATGTTGTTCTTGGAAGTTCTTGTTCCGCTTAGTTTGTTTCCTTCTGTAGTACCTCCAACTACTTTACCAAGAAGGAATCTCGTAGTGTTATCAAAGAACTCCAGGTCAAACTGATCTTGTTGGAAATCAAAGGTCCCAGTAGGTGGCCATGTTGTTTCAACGAATGTGTGATTCTGACGAGCTACCGATATCTTGTGTTTACCAATCGGAACTTCAATTTCAAATCGTCCATTCTTATCAGTTTTTACAATTGAACCGTCTTTTATTACTGGTTGGCCATCAATTAGAATATCAACGCTTTCAACATAGCAATTAGGTGCGCTTAAATCATCGTTGCTATCAAAACCTAAAATAGTTGGTGCGTATTTCACAGTCCCTGTTACAGTAAATGAGGACACATCTGTAAAGTCAATTTGATTGTGCACTTGCTCAGACTTACCAAGGAACATCACCTCATTTGCTGGCTCAAACTTATGAGATCCAAAAATTGGAACGACACGAAAATTGTTTCCAGCTCCTACATAGATGATTGACTGGATTGAGTAATTACCTTCATCATCTGTATATGCTGTGAACGATAAGTCTTCCTGCTCAGGAACTACGTTTGACCAGCCATTAGCGTCGCTGATCTGACCATGGTGTTCATGGAATACCTTTTTACCTGTCTGATCTATTTCGAAAGAAGCATCAAAAATATAGCTACTTATCGCTTCATCTAATCTCCAATAACCAACCAGGTGATCTTCTCCTCCTGTTAGGTATCTGTTGTAATCTCTTTTAACTGCTTCAATACTCTTGGCATGATCCCACACCAGTACTTCATCAATGTGACCACTAAACTCACCAAATTGAAGTTGTTGATTGACAGTTTGCATGATTGATGAAGGATCATAGCTTCTAATCGTATCAACGGGATCTCCGTTTAGAAGAAAAACCAATTCTGAGTCTTTATAAACAAGAGCGATGTTATTGTAATCTCCAACATACAGATCTCCAGTAGAAACTGCACTTCCGTTGGTTACAGTACTTATGTAGTAAGCAGATTTTGTATAAGAATTAACAATCTGATCTGTAACGGTGATAACTTCATTATTAATTGCCTTAAAGACCTGTTGCTCACCACCGATTAAATCTCCCAAATAGTATTTATAATCACCCGAGGAAGGATCTTTTACAAAGTTTTCAGAATCAATTATCAATTCATTGCTTTCAACACTATAAAGAGTATCTCTACTTTCATTAAACAGGTAAACTATGTCATCAGCAAGGTTTTTGATTATTCCTTCATGATCGGTGAATTTGATATCATTAGGCACATAAATCTGCTTGTTTTCATAGACTGCAGATCTTACCACACCACTTTCATCAATTAGATAATTGATTAGACCAGCATTATCAGGATCAAATACTTTTGATCTGTCTGTGGCTACTACACCTAGAACTTCACCTCTTCTAATTTCTTCTGTAATTACCTTCTCAAGCAAGAATACATCATAGCTGATTTCAGGATCAGTATCATTTATTACTCTTCTGGCGAACCTTTTTCCTCTTACAAATTTGTTGGTTAACTCATCCTTATAGACATAGAAAACATTATTTCCTCTTATCACATGGACTGGTTGATTTTCAGCTGAGTAGATTGTGTCATCCACAATTACTCCCGCTTGAATTGACTCTTCTCTAAAGAAGAACTGATTGTCTTTAATGTATCCGTATTGGTCTCCAGTTTGGTAGGAAACATTGAAATGTTCAGCAAGTCTCAACTTATCATCAGCGATAAACGCCAATACAAAATCACTATCATAAGCTTCATAAATGGTGTCTCCAATTAGATAACCGTATAATGCATCAGGTACAGCCACATTAGTACTTTGTGTTACTACATCATACCAATCATTTCCATCTTTGATTAACCATGGTTCCCGACTGATAAAGTCAAAAAGTGTATCTGCATTTGTTAATCCACTAATTTCAATTTTCTCTAGTTCAGTAAAATTCGATCCATCCTGAAATCCAATTACTGAACCATCTTGAAGCGATGTAATCTGATTATTTGAGCCTTTGTAACCAATCAATTCGTCTACCAGACCTTCAATAGAGAAGCTTTCTGTTTTCTCAATATCATGAAAGTCTTCAGTTCCATTCATGACTGCCTCCAGGTAAATGGAATCTGTTGAGTTAGCAACTTTAAAGATCTTTTCACTTGGAGAATCGGTTTCCATTTGCATCCAAAAGGATATGGTCCAATCATCTTTTGGGAACCAATTGCTACCATCTTTTTCCAGAGGAATTGTGATTTGATTGGATTCATTGAATAAGCTTACTCCTCTACTCTCTCCGGAAGACGAGGCTGCTATTACTCTAACTCCTTCAACCGAGTTTCCTCCTTCGTATGTGACCTTTCCATTAATAACTCCGTATTCAGAACGCCCACCCAGATTTGTAACCATTAAGTCATATTCACTTGTAACGGGTACATAACCATCACAAGCGACAGCCATTACTCCATAGTTGTAGAGTATGCCTGGTTCTGTATCATAGTCTTCATAATAAGATGATGGAACAGGTAGCCTGGCAATTTCTCTGTAAAAGTCCCCACTACCCTCTCTTTTCCTAAAAACAACAACTTCAGAAGCTTGAGAGGCGGATAAATCCCACTCCAGACTTACACGATCAGTAAAGTAGAATTTTGAAGCTGTGAAACTATTGAAGCCATCTAGTTCAGTATTAAATGAAATTTGTTGCTCAACATCTTGTGATGCTACAGGCTTGTTTTCATAACATTTTCCAATTGCATCTATACGATATCTGTAAGTAATACAATTACTGGCGTCATCGTCTATGAATTCATAATCAGTTGAAAGTCCCTCTTGGACCAATCCAATTTGAATTCCATCTCTGTATATTTTAAACTTCTCTACCTTTTCATTATCGTGACTGAAGTTGATTCTTACAGTCCCATTTGGTAATGGTGTTACCTCTGTAATTGCCGGTGCAAAGGGTTTTCCTTCGAAATAGATCTGCTGAACCGGGGATGTTACATGACTGTTTGAACACTCATCATAACCTCTTACCCGATAGTAATAAATATCATCAACAGGTACATCATTATTGGTAAATGAGAATGGAGCAATCTTATTGTCGTAGGTAAATAATTCAGTAGTTGCACTTGGGAAACTATTGTCTGTACTTCTCTCGATTACAAATTTCTGTATGTTAACATCATCTTCGATTTCCCAATCTATCTTGATGCTTCTACTACATTCGTTCAGAACATTTAATTGGACATTTTTAAAATAATTTGGATCATCAAATTGCCGTTTAGGATTAGTAGTTAGTGTTGCAGCATCACTGTAATCATGCTGGTTTGATTTGAATCTTAATCTAACTTCATAGTCGTATCCACCTGCTTTGTAAGGAAGCTCACTTCCATTATTATCAATGTATTCTAATGTTGAATTATAACCAATTGTCTCTACTACATTGCCATCTCTATACAATACAAAATCAGCGTCATCAGGACACTCGAAATTTGGTCTATTCCAGGTTAACTTTACAAAACCACATTCTTGATCTGCTGTGAAGGCTGACGGTTTGTTTAGATTTAGCATTCTGACGGTACTGGAAGAACTGTTGATGTTGTTTCCTCCGCCATCCCAATTACCAGTTATTTTGAAATACACCTGCTGACCGTTTCCAGAGTATTGAGAAGGTACATCAACATCGACATTCGCCCAATGCGTGTATGTGGTTCTTCCTAGACCTATGGTACAATCATCGTTGTGCGTGTCTCTATTCCCTTTATTCACTTTACCCCAGGAGTATAGTTCCCTGAAGGATATCCATCTGTCACTTTTGCCATCAGCTTTAAACTGTTTCCACCCGCTAATTCTTCCATGTTTGATTTCTATGATGTTGTGTGCAGTACCCCCTACTACTATCTGTACCCATCCACTATGGATTTCATCATTGGGCTGGTCACAATGAGAAATACCGTGATGATTCCTTCTTTGGATATTATAGTAGAATCTGAAACTTGCTGAGTTATCACATTCATTAAACCCGAAAGACTGAATTGTCGGTGGATTCCATGCGTAAGCATTGTAGGAAACTGAAAATAAGGTCGTTATTAATAGTAATAAAGACCACTTCTTGAAGGACACAAGTCGATTGTACTTAGCTGTTTTCATGAGGTTTGGCAGGTTCAAATTAAATTCGGTGCAAGCTGTCTTTTTAAAATCGGGAAGTCAATTTTTTCACTACGGGTAAACTACGGGTAGCACAATTGAAGCCTGATATTTTATATTTTACCCTTTAAATCCAAGGATAAAATCGTTGAGAGAATCCTCTTTTTTAAGACCAAATTTCTTCCTTAGCCTGTATCTGCTGTCTTCAGCGCTTCTATTGGAGATGCCCATAAATTCAGCCATTTCCTTTGTGGAGAAATTCATCCTTATGTATACACAAAATTTCAGGTCCTTTGAGGTCAGGTTGGGATATTGTTCCTTAAGTTCTACAGTGAAATTGCCTTGTAATTCGTTTACCATTATTTCAAGCTCCTTCCACATTGATTTACTTAGGAGAGTACCTTCTATGCGTTTCAGGTTTTTTCGAATCTTCTTTTTTGAAAGGTCGTCCTTAACACCAGCTGTCAATTCCTGCAATTCCTTTCTAAGAGTAATCATCAATTCCTCCTGGCGAATGTTTTTGATAATTGCCTTAACTAATTCCTCTTCCAAGTCCGCTAATTGACTTTCAAGTTGAAGTACCTTTTCTTGAAGTGCATTTACATCTGATTGCTCTACTGTGTTTGTTGAGTTGCTTTTGTGATTTTGGCTAATGGCCATTACAGAGTAATAATTGTGTTGTTCCATGATTCCGTAAGCAGTAGTGTTAGTGTTGCGTAAATTTCTTTGTCCAGGTATGATAATACCAGAATTAGGCATGGACAAAAACCGGACAATTAGCCCTTATACATTCTGCAAAAGCAGTTCCAGGTCCTCTTCGCTCAGTTTCAGCTTTTTCTTCATTCTATACTTTGATTTCCCAACACTATCAGCTGATATCCCAAGCATTGCGCTGATTTCTTTATTTGTTAGGTGAAGTCTTTTCAATGCAAATAACCGTTCTTCGGTTTCTGTTAGGTCTGGGTATTTCTCTTTTAGATTAACAAAGAATCCGGGGTAGACATTTAGGAATTTCTTTTTGAATTCCTGCCACTCGTAATCTGTAAGTATTGTTGATTTCATTAATCCGGAAATGGCCTCCTGGTAAAAAGGGTCTGACTGTTTTTGGTACTTTAATTGAGTGAGATCATTATTGAGTTTTACTATATCATCATTTTTCTGAATGAGCAATGTAGTGTAGAGATTAAGCTCTTTCTCGTACTTATCCAGCCTTTCCTTATTTATTCGTTTTTCTACTGCTCGGATCATTCTGGTTTTCTTTTGATTGTGTCTGTACCAAAGGGTCAGTATTATGATGGTTACAGTCAATGCAATCAAAATGATCAGATAACTATTCCTTTTCAGAGTTGCAGTTTTTTTCTCAGCATTTAATAAGTTGATTAACTGCTCTTTTTTAGCAGTTTCGTATTTAGTTTCTATTTCTGCTATTTGTCGAGTCCTCTCTAATCCATAAACACTATCTCTTAGAATTTGATGTTCTTCTAAATATTTTAGGGCCAGAGAATATTCTCCCATTGATTTATAAACCTCGTAGAGAGTGTACTTTCCACTTTGAATGAGATCCGCATTGCCAATTTCCTCAGAAAGGCTAATCCCTTTTCTTATATAATCCTCAGCTAGAGATTCGTTCTTAAGTTTGAGATTGGCACTTCCCAGGTTGAGGTATGATCTTACTTCTTCATACTTTGCTCTGTAATCCACATCTAAATTAAGTGCCCGCTTAGAATACTGAATAGCACTATCATATTGTTCCAGGTGAATAAGACAGGACGCTATATTATTGTAAATAAGGGCCAAATCTTTATGGAACCCTAAAGATCTCTGAATTGCCAGATCTTCTTTGTTATACTTCAATGATTTCAGATAATCTCCTTTATCAAACATTAACGAACTCAAATCTCCATAAGCGATCGACTGTCTTTGTGGACTTTCAAGTTTATTGGCAATGTCCAGAACCAAATTAAAAGTAGAATCTGCTTTAGCGAACTGTCTATTGTCCAGATAGATATATCCAAGTTCATGCAGGCAATCAAACATACCATAATCGCTGTTATTCTTCTCTGCCAGTTTTAGTGCCTTGATATAAGCTGCAGTGGCTTTATCCTGTTCGCCCCTTTCTCTATGGACCCATCCTAAAGAAACATAAGTACGCAGCATCCATATTTCTTCATCAAACTCCTTGAAAAGTTCGAGTCCCTTAGCATGTAAGGCTAAAGGTGTTTCGTAATCATCTAGATTTGATAAAGTAGTAGCCAGATAGAAGTAAACCTTACCACTAAGCTTTGGGTTTTTATTTTTGAAACTATAGTTAAGAGATTTGTCAAGGTGGGTTTTTGCCTTTTCGAGGTAACCTGTTTCACAATAATGTCTCCCTTTTACAAATTCAAGATATGATTCTAGGTATTCATCATTCCACTGCACAGCATAGTTTAAGCCCTTATCTGCGATGTATATTAATGAATCAAGGTTGTTCTGGTAAGTAAAATCAATCGCTGAGATGATATTTTTTTGAGATATTTCTGTCTCGTCAAAAGTTGATAAAAGACTGTCTACAGGACTAATGGAGCCTGATATCAGATATACCACAAATAATAATTTCAAAGTCTCCTAATGTTGTTCCAAACAGTGAATTTATATGTCACTGAACGGTTTAAGAAGTGGCAGTTATTGAATTAATGGAAGCATAATACTAAGGTATTGATGGCGTAAGATATAGATTGAAATATTATCTAAATATGGTTTCACCCTGGATCAAAACCAATTCATGAAAAACAGTTTATGGTTTTTTCCGTGTTGGAATAATTATAAAATTCAATCCTAGTCTATTGACGTTAGCCTTGAAATTATCTAATTCATTTAGGTTAGGAAGTGAGTAATATCTCAATGCCAGCTTAGTTTTTATGTTTCCTATTGTTTTAGCAAGTCCTGCCCCTCCCCAATATCCAATTTGAGTATGATCTACTGTAAATGGTTCTGATTCAAATGTGTTAGACAAAGATCCTGAAACATAAGTATCAGTATTTCTATAGGAACTTCTTTCAAAATTGTAGTTGTAAATCATACCAACTTCCAAAAAGGCTCCAATTCTTTTTTCTGGGAAGGAATAACTTATTGAGGCCGGAAGTGACAATGAGCTCAAGTCTACAGAAGTATAATGAATTTCTTCCCAGACCTCTCCTCTTTCAATAACTGTAGCTTCAAATGAGTTCTGAATGAACAATGCCTCAACTTGAAAGTTAATTCTGTCAGATATTCTTGGAGCATTGATTCCAAGGTACAAACCCGCAGAGATATTGTTTGATTCGTAAATTTCGCTAAGGTATCCGCCAGGAGCACCTTCAGTAACTAGATTACTTCTTACTGCAGCAACTGACAATCCTAATTCATACTTTGTCCAGGGTATATGCGATTTGTAATCTTTGTAATCAGCACCCTTGCATTCATTATACTCAATAATTAGTTCAGTTAGAGTTTTTTCTCTTAAGGAAGCCTGATAGACTTTCTCATATATATCATCAATACAATCCATAATTAGATGAGAAACAACCCTTTGCCATCTTGTGGGTTCCAATCTATTGATATGCCCAGAAGCACCCAATTGAGCTCTTGAGGTTCGTACCTTATGGACCTGATGACCTTTCTTCATTAAATAAAATTCATTGCCCTTATAAAAATTCAGCTCTCCAGTAACCAGTACTTCAACGAACTCTCCACTGAGTATACCTGAAACATAGTGTTTGTAATTGTTAAACCCGTATCCTAAAATATCATCTGGTCCGTATTTTGTTTGGTTGCCATCGATAATTTGTATTGCAGTTATAAAGTTCTTTGCATTAGTCTGATATGCAATAGACCCTGGAATAGTATCTCCCTGGTTGTCTATGATGTAGCCATCTCTTATATCACCTTGTCCTGACACAAAATGACTGATTCCTATTAAAATGGCAATGAAGAGTGTATTCTTGAAAATCATAAATGATGGTTAATTACGACCGTAAAATTACATGATGATAACATTTTATCCAATCTTCTTTTACTGCTCTATTTGGACGTTCACTCAACCAATAGTCCGTTTACTTACCAACTATTCAATCACTACAAATTGCTATTGATCTTTAAGAAAAAATTGAACCATATGACACGATTATTTGCAGTTTTGATAACTATGGGATTTTGTTTTTCGCTTAATGCACAAAATCCATATGAGAAATTATTAGGTAAGAAGAAGAAGTCAAACATTACCTTCTACAAGGATGAGGCAGGAACCCAATCCATTACCAAAATCTCTTCAGGAGATAACGTATTTTATGCGAAGGTCCCTCTAAACAAAAAGGACTTTAAGATGCCGTTCGGCAAACTATTTGGATATGCAAATTTCAACTTCATTGAAAGGAGTGCAGAAGTTCAGGACATTAAAAATGGACATTCAGTATCGGATGAAAAGATCTATTACGAATTAGAAGAGATTTCTTCAACCTTAGCGGAGTTGGCTGGAAGTCAAAGTGAAATCATGGTAAAGTTTAAGCTTGATAATGATATCAATTTTGAAAGTAATGTTGAAGATGTCGTTGAGAATGGTAGCAAGGTCTATCCTCTAACTGTTTGGATTGGTAAAGAAGACGAACCACTTGGTTACGGAGTAATCGATTGGGATTTGAGTGATGGTGGTGAAGCTTATGCAGCAGCTGGATTAGCAAGTAGAGCTGACTACACTTTTAAAGGAGGAGATGGTGTCGTAGATCCTGAATTTAAAGCATTGGTAAAAGCAGATATTGAAAGAAGAATGAATATCAAGATTTATCAAATTGCTCATGGTGAGCGTGTACCATATACACGAAACCTTACATTCTACAGAAGAAATCAATTTGGTATGACATATAAGGATCTGGAAGACGGAAAATGCTACACTGGTGGATTATCTGCTTTTGAAGTAGGAGACCAAAGAACCGGACCTTACATATACGAGAACGACGGAACTATTAGCCAGGGTGATCAAATCCCTTGCGATAGAGTTGATAAATAACCTGTTTAACATCTTTAGAAAGCCCTTGGGAAGAATCCTAAGGGTTTTTATTGCTTTGGAACTACCAGTTTTGGCGATCTGTCAACATTGAAAAGCCCCCAATGTTTTTCTGCCCCAACAGGGTTGTCCGGATTCCCTTTCCAATCTTCATCAAATGCCTCAAAGAAGAATGTCGTAATGTTATTCTCAGAAGCTAAGGACATTAATTCATCATAATACCTCTTCTGATTGACTTCCGAAGCTTGTTCCTGGAATTCACTAGCAATTGTGGCCCAACCTGCTTCTGTAATCACAATATCACTATTTGGCAAGGAGTCTTTCACCTGGGTTATATTCTCAATTGTAAATGCCATTGATTCATCAATAGTCTTACCTTCCCAAATTGGATACACGTGAATTGAAACAAAATCAACAACACTTGCTAATTCCTTTCCTTCCTGTGCCCACCAAAGGTAGTTGTCTGCAACTGTAACTGGTTGGCCTATCTCCTTTTGAACTGTTTTCACATAAGAGATTACAGTATCCAAATGAACCTTATGATCATTCCAGCTCACCAGAGCTTCATTGCCAACATTAACTGCAACAATAATTTCCTTGAAAGAATTAGCGAGTTTAATACCAGTTTCCAATTCATTTAAGTTCTTGATTTTGTTCTTTGCTAATGTACTGTCAGGAATTGGTTCTGTTAGCCAGGCACATGTTTCATGAGCACTTAATTCGGCCTTTAACCAAACACCTAGTAAGACCTTAATATCCAGGTTATTGTCTCTAATGACTTCAAGGACATCCTGTGTATTTTCACCACAATCATACATTCTTATTAATTGAGTGTTGAAGTGCTTCTTCATTAACAGTAGATCTTCAAGTATCTCTTCCCTCGATGGGTTAACCGCTCCATTTCCCCTATCGGGATGCTGATTAGTTCTGAAGCCTGAATAACATAATGCTTCAACAGTGCCATTCAAAAGTTGACTGCTTTGTTGCTTAATTCCTGATTCAATTTCAGTTACTTCCTCAGTTTTCTTTTGCTGATTGCAAGAAAATAATAGTAAAAGACTAATCGACAGCATCAAGCTTATGGTGGTTTTCATGGCTTTCAGAATTTTAATAGTGTCTTTTCTTATGATGTTTATGATCTTGATGTGATGGTGTAAGAATGTAATCTACTGACAACATATACATATGAGTTGTAAAGTTGTAATTCAAACCTGTAGATCCCGATCTGTTATAATAGAAGGCGTAATCCAATTCTATCAACAGCTTTTCAGTAAAATGAAAATTGGTGCCAATGAACGTACGCCATTCAAATGGATTGATAAATTCGCCTGTATTATCATCATCAATATTGAATAACATCTCCGTGGTAGTGTTTAAGCTGATGCTTTTTGTCAGAGGCACTCTGTATTGCAGCCGTTCTCTAAAGCGAATATCCAAATCAGTTTTGCCATTGAATTCAATAAACTCTTCGAGTCTTGTTAAGGTACCAATTGTCCCTTTTCCTATATGAAACAAATCATGTGAAACGCCTTGCCATGGTGTAAGAAAATATGAGTCCTTTGTGATTGATCCTGCAACTTCAGCGACTTCTTCTTTTACATTAAATATGTTATAAACACCTCCTAAAAAATGTGTCTTAGTGGTATGAGTATGGTTGTAAGCCAAATTAATGAAGTACAGGTTGTGATTATACTCTTTCTGATGAAATGACCTATTCCATAATTGAATAGCCCCGATATTCTTGTCAGAGAATTTGTAATCAAAGTTGAGAAAGAGCCACGTTTGTTGATCTTGAGCAAACAATGTGGTTTGCATAATAACGATTAAAAGTACTGAGTAAAGTGCTTTTGAGATTACATTTGATTTATTCACTATGAATTGAATTAGGTGATTGTAAGTAATCCTATTTGGCAGTTAAGGCAATTAATAAGTAATATTTCAAATTGACAAGTCGGTACCAATAAAAGTGAATTTTATTTCATGTAATAGTGTTTGAGATAAAATATAAGAAGTTGTAAAGCGTCTTAATAGCTAATTGAAGAGATAGCGGTCAGGTAATTATTTGCTATTTTTAAGAACCGATTATAACCAATACCAGGGATTATGATATTTAATGGAAGAGAAATTGAGTTTCCGGCAGTAATGCAGGTTAGTTTATTTAACCTTATTAGTAAACTGGAAGAGAATGCTAAAGGAAACGATGAAGCGGCCTCCTATGCCAAAGAACTACTAAAGGATGTCGATAAACACCCTGAATTACGTGATGGTTTTGATCTAAAGGATCTACCAAAATACGAATCTTCCATTCAGAAATTATGCAAACCTCTCTTCCCGGATGTATTACTAACAAATGAAATAAAGGCCCTCACTCCGCCATTCTACTTCGATCCGATATATGTAAGCACCAGGTTTGAAAACATCATCAAGGCTTCTGGAGATACGTTCAAATTTGAAATGAAGGATATAGATGAAGATACATTCTATCTGTATTGCTGTTATTTCATATTAGGAAGTTACTATGGGTACCCTGTGCAAGGTGGCGGTCCATTGACAATGGAGATATACAACAAGAATCAGGATTTGACCAGGACATATAAGATGTTGATCAATGCTGATATGTCGGAGTTTACACCTACAAAGAATGCTATTGATATTTCTCGTCAGGACTATGAGGAGTTGATGGACAACTTTGGCAACATTGAGTTTTGGAAGCAAAAGTTCCCTCCAAACAGCTGGATCATGAAAGGTGTTAACATGATCAACCTTGTTGATATCACATTAGATCGATCCATAACAGGAATCACATCCAATTTACTAGTTAAGTCTACAGATACATTCGAAAAGATTCAGTCAGGCATGAGATCACTCCTGAATAATTCAGGTCTTGATATTGGTGTCTTGGGTATGGATGGCAATAATCTTCAGACAATGGGCAAGGAAGAAGTGACCAGTCTTTTGCTCAAACCTGGTGAAAACCTCAGTTGTAAAGAAGGAATGTGTGACTACACCTATGGCCAACTGATGCACAAGAAAGAACCATTAGTTATATCTGACAGCAAAAAGTATCATGAAATGGCTCAGGGAGGTTTATCCGAGAAGGTGGCCAAATCAAAATACAATAGTTACATCATCATACCATTAGTGCACGATGATGAGCTTCTAGGCTTTATGGAATTGGGAGCAAAAAATGCTTATGAATTGAATTCAGCTACTCTGCCAGTATTGGATGAAGTACTACCAATTCTTGTGATGGCTAATAAACGATTCACTGATGAGGCACAGAACAGGATTGAAGCAATAATTCAACAGGAATGTACCACAATTCACAATTCTGTAAAATGGAAGTTTGAAGAAGAAGCTGAGAAATTCATGAATGCTCAGTTCAAAAACGAGCAACCGATATTTAGAGATCTTGTCTTTGAAAACTTATATCCATTATATGGTCAAATGGATATAAAGGGTTCTTCTGTAAGAAGAAACGAAGCTGTAAAGACGGATCTTTTGAAGCAGATTGGCGCTGTTAAGAAAGTTCTCAAAGAGGCATGTAAGGAAACCAATATGCCGATTTATGAAGAGCTTATATTTAGGCTAAACCAATTTCAAACCAATCTTAAGAAAGGTCTTTCTGCCGGAAGCGAACATGAAATTCTTGGATTCCTTGAATCAGACATTTACCCGGTTTTTGAACACCTAAGGGAAAATAAACCTGCCTTGAGAGGCGCTATCGATAAATACAAAGAGTTACTGGATCCAGAGATCAATAGTGTTTATGAAGAACGTAAGAAGTACGATGTTAGCGTAAATACCATCAACCAAAGACTAGCATCATACTTAGACAACAGACAGATTGAAGCTCAGAATATGTTCCCTCACTACTTTGAAAGGTACAAAACGGATGGAGTTGAATATAACATGTACATAGGTCAATCAATCACCAAGACTGAAGAGTTTGACCCAATTTATTTGAGAAACCTACGTATTTGGCAGCTGCTTGTGATGTGTGAAATGGAAAATGAATTCAGAGCACTTCAACCGGAATTGCACATGCCAATTGAAGTTGCGTCTCTGATTCTTGTTTACAATACGCCTCTTTCTGTTCATTTTAGAATGGATGAGAAGCAATTTGATGTAGAGGGTGCATACAATGCCAGATATGAGATTATCAAAAAGCGAGTGGACAAAGCTCATATCAAAAGGACCAATGAAAGAATTACTCAACCAGGACATATTTCCATCATTTACTCTCAAGAGCAAGATGCACTGGAATATAGAAAGTATTTAGAATTCCTCGCTGATAAAGGATTACTAAAAAGTAATTACGAAGATGTTGAGTTAGAAGACCTACAAGGTGTTTCTGGACTTAAAGCTCTGAGAGTTGCTGTTTCTTATGAAGGTGAAATAGCAGTTAATGAGTTGCTTAAAGAAATGGAGGGATCTTAATCTGCATTCAATTGAACTGAAGAAGTTAAATACTAACCAATTATATTGATTAATTTTGTGTAGCAACTGTTCCATGGAATGAAGTCAATCATTGCTTTAGTAGCGCTTTATTTGATCTACACACCTCTAATAAGTCAGTCTGACCGGGATTCACTTTATCAGATTTGGAACGACTCATCACAGCATGATACTACAAGACTTAATGCAGCTTATGATTTAGCAGTAGCTTTAAGAACGAACAATCCAGACAGTGCAATTTGGTTCTCGGAATGGGAATACTATTATGCCAGTCAGAATCAATACCAATCACAGAGAGCCAGGGCCTTAAACACTATTGGAATAATTCTGACCTATACAGATGAATTGTTAAGAGCAGAAGATTATCTCAATAGATCTCGCAAAATGTATTTACAACTTGGAGACACCTCCAAATCAGCATTTATTGATAATAACCTTGGTAACCTATTTCTGAGAGGTAGTCATTATGTAGAAGCGCTTAGACACTATCAAAATGGTTATGAAACCTTCGAAAAATTAGGTCAGAATGAACGAGCCGGTATTATTCTGGGAAATATCAGTCTTATTTACATGGAGATTGAGGAGTATGATTTGGCTTTAAAGAACCTCCAAAAATCACTTCAATATGCTATAGAAGCACAAAATCAAGTGTCAGAAGTATATAAAAGAATTAATATAGCTATTGTACAAAGAGAGTTAGGCAACCATAAACTTGCTTTAGAGGAAAACTATATCATTGATTCATTACTTGAAGAAGATAATTATCGCCTAAGAGGAATACTCAACGAGAATCTCGCCATCAGTCTAATCACTCTTGGAGATACCACTAAAGCCACTCAACTCTTCATGAAAGGTATTGAAATGAACAGAGTTGTAAATAATAAAAAGCAACTTTCTAATTGCTTGATTAACCTGGGAGGTATTGTGAAGTCTTCTTTTCCGGATAGTGCAATAAGTTTAGCTTCTGAAGCTTTAGAGGTGTCAACATCTTCAGGTAATCTTGATGAAATATGTCGGTCGTCTGAACTTTTATATGAGCTATACAAATCCAAAAATCAGACTACAGAAGCACTTGAAATGCTTGAGCTATTTGAAATAACAAGAGACAGTATAGATATAGAAGGAGCACAAAAAGAGCTGATCAGACAGGAATTACAACGTGAACACAATATTGAAAAGCAACAACAGGAACAGGAGTTTAATGAAATCCTGGATCTTGAAAAAAGAAATCAAAGAAGGACTGTCATCTTTTTGTTCTTTAGTGGTCTGCTTGTGGTTTCCGTCTTTTTGGCAATTTTAAAAAGGAGGAGAAGATCTTCTAAAATAGAGATCGACAACCTTATGAATGAGATAACAAAACTCAAAGAAAACACACCTTCTACTGAGTTATCAATCAACATTGAGGAACAAGAAATTCATTTAGATAAATCAAGATTGGAGGATCATATAGGAGCTAAACTAAACCCATCGGATTGGGGAATTTTGCAGACCCTGTGCAAGGATCCTTTTATATTAAACAAAGATCTGGCAGATCAGAATGCACTAAGTCTTGAAGGAGCCAGTTCGAGTTTAAGAAAAATGTACAGATTGTTTAAAATCTCTGGGACTAGCAATAAGAAAATAGTCCTTGTGAAAGAAGCTATTCGAATTTCATTAGATAATTAATCTACAAATTCGGGATTATAGAACGAAATTATAAAGGATGCCCCCTCTCCTTCCTGAGATGAAACTTCGATTGATCCTCCCAGTTCAATGACTATGTTTTGAGTGATAGAAAGGCCAAGCCCTGTTCCTTTTCCAAGTTCTTTTGTAGTATAAAAAGGATCAAAGATTTTTTGCAAGGAATCATTTGCAATACCCGGGCCATTGTCGCTGATATCAATTTTCACTTCATTATCACTGAATGTTGTAGTTATAGTTATTCTACCTTTACCTGTAATCGCATCTACTGAATTCGATATGATGTTCATAAATACCTGATGCAGTTTCCCTTCATCACATTTCACAATCTTACCCGAGGTATCATATTGTTTTACAATTTCAATATCATCCAGTCTGTCCTGAAACAAACTAATGCTACCATCCAATATATAATGTATATCACAATCCGAAAGAGAAACCTCATTAAACCGATTGTATACATTGAGAGCCTTGACTATTCTTGCCACTCGTTGGATACTATCAGTCATAGAGTCAATCACCTCAAAATCTTCCTCAGTAGTGCCGTTACCCGACTCTTCAAGGTTATTTTTGAAATGAAATACCCCACCTTGAATAATATTAAGTGGATTATTAATCTCATGAGATATTCCACCTGCCATCATCCCTAATGAGGCCATTTTCTCAGAGTTGATCAATTGCTGTTGACTTAGATTCAGGGCACGGGTTTTCTCTTCCACACTTTTTTCCAGTTTTTCATTGTATGAGGTGACAAGTTCAAGGTTTTTCAATTGTGCTTGTTCTGTTTCCTCTTTAAGAGCATTAATTCTATCACCTAATGCAAAAGCAAATAGAAGTGCTTCCAATGCAACACCAAGGTAAGTGGAATGCATGGTGAAGTCATTAATGGGAATTACTCCATTTAATAGCAGTATGAACATAATCAGACTTAGGAGTGTTGCAGACCAACCAAGCACATAAAATCTCGCGAATCTATGTCCTTTTATCCATAAATAAGTTCCTGTAGATAATATTAGCACACTAAATATGATTGTAAAAAGCTGCAGTATACTATTAAGGGTAATTCTATCAGAAGCTCCAATCAGTAGTAATAGTGGGATGATCACCACAATTATTCCGGTTAAGGACCAAATAGCTATTCTCAGTTTAGGGGCATTTGTTTTTAGCTGAAGATACTTGTCTGTAAACAAAGCAACTGATAAGTACCCAAGAGAAACCCATACACTCAAATATTCCCAGAACCAGGTGTCGGTAAAGAAAGAATTACCATTGATGAAAGTTGTATTGAAAAGTGCGGTAGTTAGGTGAAAAAGATAGAATAGATATATACTTTCCCTTACACTTATGTATAAGAATAGATTGTAAAGGAACATACAGATAATCAGCGTTATAAACCCTCCTACTGCATATTCATCAACTCGTAATTCCTTTATAAGGTGCTTTAAAGTTCCAATTTTAAACACATGGATTTTGGGAGCTTCTGAATAGAGTTTGACAAACACAGTATACTCCTGTCCCCTCTCTATGTCCAATGGTGCGATAAAGTGATTTGATATTTTGTGTTCTGTGCTTCCAGAGAATGTCCCGGTATGAACTGAATTGGGTAGTGGGGCATTGTTATTAACTATGAAAATTTCTGCATTCCAGGTATAAAATGCATTACCAAGGTCTATATAGACTGATTCCTCAATTTCGTTTTTAACTTGAAATCTTATCCAAATTGGAGCAGTACTAGCCCTTTCGTTAAAGATTTTATTTCCAATAGTATTAAAATCACTTGCATCTAATTCGAGCACATCTCTAATTGAGAGACTATTTGTTGTATCCTTAAAAAATGATGAAAACTCTGTAGGGTATAAAGATTCCCCTTGATTGCTGATCAAAATCAATTCTAAGCTTTCTCCCCTGGCAGCAGTGTAGGAATGAGAAATCAGAATACATATTGAAAAGCAAATAAATAGATTGCGCATTAGCCACTTCAAAGTTAAATAGATAGTTTCCGCTATATGTAACTGATAGACAATCAGTTATTACATATAATAGTTCCCCCAACCAGAACTTATGTAGAATTTCCTTAAATTTAGTCAAACTATCCATCCTAAATGCATAAAATCGGGAGCGTGTTATTGCTGTTGGTGGCATTTACATGTTATGGACAAGTAAGTGTTGTTGATAGTTTATTAACGGAGTACAGAACTAAACAGGGGAAACAAAGAGTTGAGATATTACATGAGCTTACAAAAGCCACATGGACTAATCAACCAGATTCTGCTTTACGTTACAGCAGCAGAATTCCCTTTGCTTAAGTAATGAGCTTATATGTGCCTTTTAGTTTTCGAAAGGGATTCTTGAACCAGAATAAAGATCATAAGCTCCAAGTATTCTTTCATGAATGGAAGCATTTAGTGATGTGTTTATATCACTTTTGTTTACCACATACATAGGACTAAACTCCAATTCAAGCTCGTTCCATATCACCAGCATATATTGCTCTCCGAGCATCCTGTTTTTCCCATCCTCCAGCCATTGATCGAACACTGCTTCATCTAAGGATTTCTCTGTACTGGTTTCAAACATTCGCTTACATCTTTATTTCTTAATCAAATTTAGGTAATGATTTTTAACCTATAGCGGTTGTGTCCACCATTTCTTTTTAGGGGCATTTTGCAATGTAAAGACCTCTCCTACTAATGGTGTAATTAAAGGAACATTTCTAACTGCAGAGATTGAATCTGCTAACACAATTGGTTCGGTCCATTTATGTCTAGCTAGATCAAATTTCCCCCAGTGGATTGCAAACATACTTTTGGCTTGAAGATCTATTGCCGCCTGTACATTTTCACCTGGTAGGAAATGAATTTCAGACCAATCTTTGTTGTATGCTCCGTTCTCCATAAAGGCTATATCAAACGGTCCATATTTCTTGCCAATTTTTTGAAATTCAGTAAAGTAACCACTATCTCCACTGAAAAATACATTTGTGCTATCATTGTCTGATTTAATTACCCAGGAACACCAAAGTGTTGAAAATCTATTGGTTAGCCCTCTCCCACTAAAGTGCCTTGATGGAGTCATCGCAAAAAGGACATCATCAATTGTTGTCTCTTCGTACCATTCCATCTCTGTGATTTTTTCCTCATCTACATCCCACTTAAGAAGGTGAGCTTTAATTCCCAAAGGCACCAAGTACTTATCTACTTTCTCGTCTAGCTTTTTAATGGCTTTATAATCAAGGTGATCATAGTGATCATGGCTGATTATTACAACATCTATTTCAGGAAGGTCTTTTATTTCATTTGAATTCTGCATTTCAAATGGCTTTGCCGTACCAGGAATTGGGGACGCATTGAAAAATACTGGATCTGCCAGTATGTTAATATCATTAAATCTCATCAGAACAGTCGAGTGTCCAAACCAAACGAAAGAACCATTCTTGAAATTGGTTGGGCTAAACTTCTCTGAAGGTAATGGCTTAGAAGGGTTTTTACCTATCGGAGGATTGAAAAACTCATACAGAGCTCCCATAATATCCATTCCTTTATCCGGATCACTGGTGTCAACACGCGTTTCTACCAAATTGACAAAATGCTCACCGTTATGATGTTCAGATTTCTTAAGTTGTTCGAGGTATTGACCTGATGGATCATCGCCAAAGGCTGGGGCGAAGTTTACAAATAATGTAACTGAAAGAACAAGAATTAATATTATTGCAAATAATCCAATAAAGAATCGCTTCAGGAATTTTAACATGAGTCAGTTTTTCTAATTAATGACTCAAAGATTCGGAATATATTTTAAATGCAATAACACATTTTCCTGATCCCTCAACACAAATTGAAATTGAAAGACGTATTATCGAATTACAATACTCTCAGTGTTTTTGCTAACTTCCTTGATTTTATTGATCTGCTCTCTAGCGACATGTAAAATGGACTCAGACAGTGTTACAGTATCGGTTACAAGTCCACTAATGTTTCTAAATGCCTCCGAAGATTCTGCTGTAGCGGACTCTCCTTTTTGTATGCTTTCGGTCATTTCTGTAAGCATTTGTGATGCGCCTGTGGTGTCTTCTTGCATCTGCTTCACAAGTTCGGTAATTTCCTTTGCTGACTTCTCAGAACCTTCAGCAAGTCTTCTAATCTCATTGGCAACCACCGCAAAGCCTTTTCCAGCTTCACCTGCTCTAGAGGCCTGTATAGCTGCATTAATAGCCAGTAGGTTGGTTTGCTTGGAAAGATCAGAGATTACCTTTACAACTTTAGAGATCTCTTTAGATCGCTGTTCCAGGATCTTAAATGATGTATTGGTATCAGAAGCAATTGATGTGATTGCTGTCATGCTTTCACTCATATTATTCACAAGACTTAATCCATTGTTACTGGTTTCAAATCCTTTGTTCGCTGTATTGTTTATATTTTCAGCCTGATGCACAACATTATCACTAATGCTTTCTGATGCCTTGATTAAAGACTTAATATCTCCAATGGCAGTTTGCAAGCTTCGCTGCATTTGTATCAAAGCTGCACCTAACTCGTCATTTTCATTAACATTAATCTTAGCATCCAGATTACCCTCTCCTATTGTTTGAGCGAAATCGGCTTTTACCTGAAGCGTTTCATATAAACGATTTAATGATCTGGCAATTTTGCTAAGTTCGTCTCTTCCCCTGACATTTAGTTTTGTCTGATTACTCAATTTACCTTCTGCAAGATCCTCTAGTAACCTTGTGGACTTGGCTAATGGATTTGTGATTGAATAAGCTATGTAAAGTATTGAACCGGCAAGGATAAGTAAGCCTAGTGCTAATCCTAACAAAGTATTTGTAAATGTACTTGTATAAGGAGCCATGATAGTCTCTACAGGAACTACTGTGCAGATTGTCCAATTAGAACCTGTCCTGGCAATTGGGATCTTCGCAAAACAAACATAAACATCTGCATCTAACTGTGAATCTAAAACGGTATATCCTTTCTGATCGTCAATATGTTCTTGAATATCAATTTGATTCCTAGTAAATATTTTAAGTGAATCCATTGGCTTATCAAAATACAGAGGATCCTTGTAAGCTATGATTTTACCTTTAGCTGAAAGAAGAACCGCATAGGCATCAACATAATCTCCAACCTTCGATATGCTTTGAAAATCTTTAGTTGACATATCAGAACCAACAATACCAGCAAACTCTCCATCTATTTCCATTCTAACTACTGGAGAAATTGCCAACAGCGAGTCATTAGTATTACTACCATAGTCATAGCTTTGAAACCAATATGGTTCACTTAGCAGTTCATCGGCATCAGCATTTGCTTTTATGAACTCGTAAATACTACTTCCTTTGCTTCCGTCCATCTCAGCCAATTGAAGGGAGGATTTTACCTCACCGTTTTCCAGATAAGAGTTAAATCTTTCTCTACCGTAATCGTGATCCCAATCATCGTTGATGAATTCATATTGCCAACTCATCCATGTGGCATCATACTTTGGATATAGGAGTAATACTTTGTCAAGAAATTCCTTTCTACGTTTATTTCTTTCATCATCAGGGAGAAAAGTCATGTCCTCCAGTGCTTCGGCCATAACCCTGGCGACTGCCATGTCTTCATCCAAAGTAACTTTGATTTCATTTGCCTTTTTCTGAGCTACCAATTTTGCAGTCTTTTTACCTTCTTCAAGAGCTTTGTCTCGCACTGAATCGATAATGTACATGAATGTAACTACATAGGTAAGTACTGATAGCCCAAGTATGAGCAATAGCATTTTTTGCCTGATAGATAGGTTTGAAAGCATATCCCGTGTCCTTATTTCCGTAAAAAGTTAACCAATTATCTGCCTTATTGAAATTGATGTGCCCCTGAATTAGACTCATAGGGCGATCTATTCGATATAAAAGCAATATAATCGGACAAAAGTCCAGCTGGAAATTATGAATGAGGGTATATACTTATCTCATCTAAGATTTAAACATAAACCATTGCTCATTCAAATTGCCGCTTTAAATGTTGCTTATAGATTTTAATATTGTTTCTCCAATGAAGGGTTTTTATCCACTTCAACATCTGCAAGATAAGATTTAATCATCTTATTTGAAATTTCCTTCTTCTTGCATATTTCAGAATAAAAATATCCGCTTTTCCTTAAGGTTCTTTCCTGTGTTTTAAAATCTACATGATATATACCAAATCGAGCGGATTCCCCCTCCGCCCATTCGAAATTATCCATTGTGGACCAGTGATAATATCTCTTTATATCAATGCCTTTTTTAATAGCTTTTCTCAATGCCTTTAGATGGTCATAGATGAATTTTGCTCTCTTGGAATCATTCGCATCACAAACTCCGTTTTCGGTTATGAATATTGGAATCTTATATTTTCTATAGACTCTCTTACAAATCCTATAAAGTCCCTTTGGATAGATCTCCCATCCAAGATCATTTACATCTTTTCCTTTCTTTACATAGAGTTCATTGAACAGAGTACCCGGATTATAAATACCCTTGACCAGATCTCTAGAATAGTAATTGATACCAATGAAATCAGCGTAATTCTTCTTTTCAAATTTAGTATTGAACCACCATCTCATAGGAAATAAAAACCGACCATGAGTCATGGCTTCCAAGTACATAATTTGAAATAAATGATTACTAATGTACGCTGCTAGTCTGGATAAATGCCTTCTATCAAATAGATCAAAGATTCTCAAATGATGAGCAACACCTACATTGATATCAGTTTGACCTTTTTCTGCCAATTGTTGATGAATTTGATCGTACGCCCGTAAATGAGCTTGAGCGAAGTTGTTCGCTCCCTTTAAATACATCCTCACTTTACCCTGAAACCCAGGAGGCCACCGACCCTCAAAATATCCGAAGAATAAATAAACGTTTGGCTCATTTATTGTAACCCAATCGGTTACTAAATCTCCTAGCTTATCAACCACGTAACTTGCATAACTCAGGTATCGTTCTACAGATTTGGGATTTACCCAGCCACCATCATCCTCCATCCAAAGTGGATTAGAAAAGTGCCAGAGCGTTACAAGCGGCCTAATATTGTTGGATATTAATAGTTCAATTTCATGACGGTATCCCAGAATAGTCTCTTCACTAAAAACTCCTTCTTCCGGTTCTATTCTGCTCCACTCTAAGCCCATTCTGTAGGTTTCCGTGTTGATTTCTTTTAATAATTCAACATCAGATTCTACTCTATTGATATGATCACAGGCGTTTTTACTATGTGAACCGTCAGCAATTTTACCAAGCTCAGACCATCTGTACCAATTGTGTGATTGGTCTCCACCTTCAATATGAGTTGCTGCAGTTGCAGAACCCATCAACAAATTTTTGGGAAGTTTAAATGGTTTGTAATCGGGCATAGTCTATTAAAGGGCGAAACTAATATACTAAGCTTACTCCAATGTTAATGTTGAATTAAGTTGGTGTTAACCTAATTGCACAAAGCTCTGATTCTTAGATCTAAATATTGAGTTACAAGATCATTTAATGACAGATCTTTAAATTGTTGAGAATCAGTCATTATAGATAGAACAAAATGGTAATCCATGGCCATTAATAAGTCAATGTTGTACGACTTGAATTCTCCGTTTTCCATTCCTCGTTCATATAGCTTTCTGAACGAACCAATAAGTCGATCAATAAAGGATCTTATGGTCTGCCATACGGTTGGGTAATACAATTTAATTTCTTCTACAAACTGAATTGACATGCCACTAATGCCGGTGCTTATCTGAATCAATACTTCAGCATAAAGATCTTTTACCCTTCTATTTTCTGGAACTTCCTTCAATACAGCCCCTTCCAGATCATTCAAGATCATAATCACCGTGGTGTCGAAGATTTCTTCCTTGGTAGTGAAATAGGTATAGATGGTGCTTTTGCTTTTATTGATTAAAGATGCAATATCATCCAATGTCAACTTCTCTAACGATCTGTTCTGCAGTTTGGGAAACAGCTCTCTGACCCATATTTGAGCTTTAGGCGAAAGAGGTTTTCGGTCTTTTTCTAATGCCTTTCTACCCATTTACTTGTTCAATTTCTTTAGTTGCTGGTGTCGAAGTTTCTTTTTCAGGAATTTTACTCATTGCAAGTTCAGAAATTGCAGTGATTGAAAGTGAAGGATTTACTCCAGGATTTGCTGAAATCATGGATCCATCACAGACCATCATGTTCTCATATCCAAATACTTTATTGTTTTCATTTATTACTCCCTTTTCTGAATCAGCACCCATGACAGCTCCTCCTAGTACATGAGCGGTTGTTGGCGTTCCAAGAAGAACATCGGCGAAGTTTGAATACGGAATAGCTTTCACCTTCTTTCCAAAAGCTTTAGCCAGTTTAGAAGCCAGAGGGATGAAACCGCTTGGAGCTTCTCCTGTTTCTGTGGCTGTTTTCAAGGGAGTTACCTTTCCAAGTTTTAATTGAAGAGTGCTATCCAGCGTTTGCATAAACAACAACACTGTGGTCCGTTCACTGTAACGATTTGCAAAAAGGGTCTTTAAGAACTTCAATGGTTGAGTTACAATTATCCCAAGTACACCAAACAATCTGACAATTAACCATTTATGTTGATAGGAAGGAATTGTTAATGTCCTAAAGAATCCTGAACCCTTGCCATATCTTACCGGTTCAAGGTGACTGTTTTTATCAATATCCAGAATGGAGCCAATTGCAATTCCCTTTGTATAATCTGGATGATTCTTTTCAGTAGATGTAACTACTAAAAGTGATTCATTATTAGTCCTGATATTACATCCTACCTTATCCGATAAATTGGGAAGTGACTTCTTTTTCAGTTTCAACAATAGTGGGACCGTTCCTAAAACTCCTCCGGCAAAAATCACATTTCTAGCTTCTATTTGATTCTTTTTCCCTCGACCAGTACTTTTCTTAAAGAAAACCTGGTAGCCTGTTGAACCAGTTTTTCCATCTTTTGGCAGAATATCATATACCTCATTTTCTGCTATTATTTCCGTACCTAGTTGCTGTGCCAAGTATAAATAGTTCTTATCTAAGGTGTTTTTGGCATTGTGTCTGCAACCTGTCATGCATGCTCCACAATGAATACAACCAGTTCTGGTTGGACCTTTACCATCAAAATATGGGTCTTCCACTGTTTTACCTGCCTCTCCAAAATGGACAGCTACTTTGGTTGCACAGAAATGTTCAGATCTATTTAAATCATCTGCCATTTCTTTTAGTTTCTCATCTGAAGGACCCAGCATAGGGTTTATATCAGCTCCAAGCATTTTATATGCTTCATCATAATGAGGCTTCAATTCTTCTTCCCAATTTCTCAGGCCATTCCAGCTTCCTGAATTAAAAAATTCTTTTTTGGGTATAGGTAAAGTATTAGCATAAGTAAGAGAACCACCCCCTACTCCTACTCCGGAAAGGATTGACACATGATTAAGATATGTCATCTTAAAAAATCCAAACAACCTCAATCTAGGCTCCCAAAGCCACTTTTTAAGATTCCAGTTTGATTTAGGAAAGTCCTCAGATTTGTACCATTTCCCTTTTTCTATAACCAGTACTGAATAACCTTTCTGAGAAAGTCTAAGTGCACTTACAGAACCTCCAAATCCACTTCCAATTATCACATAATCATATTTCTGCTGCATTCCTTTTAGAATTTAATGGAGATATTAGTTTTAGGTTGACACATACATGTCAGAATATAACCTGCATCCTTCTCATTTTCAAGGATTGCAGGTGGAGAAGTCTTTTTCCATTCTACTTCACCCTCTATTAGTTTAGCTTTACAAGTTCCACATTGTCCAGAAGCACAAGCATATGGAAGTGGCCAATTTTGTCTTAGTGCAGCTGATAGTATCGTTTCATTCTGGAATCCCTTGTAGTTGAAATTAGTAGTTTGAATTTGAAACTCTGCACCAGATGGCTTCTCGGTTGCTTGAACAAATTCTTCACTAGCAATATGTGAGGATGCGACTCCTTTTTCAGCAAGTAATGTCCTTGATGCTTTCATCATTGGTTCTGGGCCACATAAGTAGAAAGCACCCTGATCAATGCCTGATAGATATTCTCTTTGTTTATCAATTGTTAAGTTTTCAAATGTCAGGTATAGTTTGAATTGCTCCGGATATCGGTTAGTTAATTCAATTAATTCATCATTGAACATTACATCATCCTTAGACTTACATCCATATACAAGAGATACATTGAACATTCCATTTTCCAAGGCTTGTGAAATCATAGAAATTATCGGACTAATACCACTTCCTCCTGCTATGAATGTATGTTGTGGTTCATTTTGCAACTGAAATTCACCAAAGGGGCCCGATACATTGATCTTAGTCCCTACTTTAATGTTATCTAACAACTTATTTGATAGCCTACCATTAGATACTCTCTTAACTGCTATTGCCAAACCTCCATGATCCGGATTGGCACAGATAGAGTAACACCTGCTTATCTTTTGGTTATCAATATTTAAACTAATAATAACATATTGACCAGCTCTAAATTTAAAAGGGATACCTCCTACTCTTTTGAACCTAATAAGAGTGGAATCATGAGTGAGATCCTTGATCTCATCTACTTCAAGTGCATAATTCCAGGTGTCACCTTCTAATAAGTCTACATATGTATTTTCTTTTTGAAACAATTTAAGATCGTTATTTCGAAATCCTTCAACTGGGGAATTCAATTGTAAAAGCTCAGTTTCCACAGCTAGGAACTTTGCTTTGTATTTGTAGAATGGAACTCTTGGGTAAAGATGATGAACCAGGTGATAGCTTTGAAAGAACGATAGAAACTCCAATCCGGGTACTGTGACAATTCTGGTATTGTATTGTGGGTGTAAATTGTGATGCGGATAATGTGGTAACCAATCAAATGAGAATGCTAGAAATGGAGCCGCTATCAAAGCAGGAATCAAAAATACATATAGAAATAGTTCGATTTGACCTGTAACAAGAAATGATAGAAATATTGATATGATTAAGGCAATGAATAATTGACTACCTCTCTTAGTTCTTTTCATTGCAGGAATATCATCTCCATCTTTTCTGAGTGCTCTGTAATAGTAATGAAAGACTAATGTTATACATCTAAAAAGTGTAGATAGGAACGATTTACCATTTACATAACCATCTGGATCTTTTTCCGGATCATTTGTATGAGCATGATGTTCCAAATGAATTACTTTAAATGCAGGATAAGGGAAAAACAGCATTAATGAAGACAACCAACCCAGAAGCAATTCAAGTTTGAGGTATTTCTCATTGCCTCCAGATATATTACCATGTGACGCCTCATGAGCTATAGTGAACATACCATATGCTAAGAAGGCCCCTACTCCAATTATCAATGCTGTGGATATGGTCTGATGAACGTAGAACCACACCAACAATACATATCCAATAGCCAGAATTGCGAATAAAAGAATAGTAGGAAATGCAATTATCCCTGTATACTTAGAATCAAGACTTTTCATAATCGAACTATTTATGTAAATATAGTTCGATTTATTGAATTTTGAAATAGTTGAGTTGAATCTGATTTATTCTCTATTCATTTTAAAATAATTTCATATCTTTCAAGAACACCAGTACTAACTACGAAACACACATGTCTACAGAAAAATCTCTGTTACCAGAATTGACTATTGCCAAGGTGGCCTATTCACTTGTCACTGTGATCGCAATTTTTGTAATCTTTATCGTAGCTGAAGCCTACATCATTCCTTTTGTTATTGCTTTGATAGTTTGGTTCATCATCCATGAACTAAGAGAAAATATTCAGATGGTACCTTTTATGAAGAAGCACTTTCCAATATGGTTACAAAGCATAATAGCATTTATTGTTATCTGTGCGGTGCTTGTTCTAGTAATTGAGTTGCTATTGATAAGTATGTCTCAGATGACTGAAAACCTTGAAGAATACCAGATCAATTTTGAGATAGCAATGTTCAAACTCAGCTCAATGGTTGGGTTAGATGTTATGGAACAAGTACAAGGTTTGACTTCTGAGATCGATTTTGGAGGTATTTTCTCTAGTGCAGCTGATACAGTATCATCACTATTTGGAGACATGTTTTTGATACTTATTTACTTGTTGTTTCTTCTAATAGAAGAAGGGATATTTCATCACAAAATAGTCGCCCTATACAAATCAGAAGATAAGGTTAATAGAATGACCATGTTGTTCCAGAAGATGGACAAAAATATAAGCAGATACCTTTCATTGAAGACCTTAGTTAGCTTCCTGACCGGATTGCTTAGTTATTTTGTATTCTTAATTATCGGATTGGATGGTGCTATTTTCTGGGCTATGATCATTTTTGTGTTGAATTATATACCAACGATTGGCTCCTTAATCGCCACTATATTTCCAGCAATTTTTGCGATTTTGCAATTCGGAGAGTTTGCTCCTTTTCTCTATATCCTGGCAATAGTTGGGTTAATACAAGTAGTTGTAGGAAATATTGTAGAACCGAAATTGATGGGTAATTCACTAAATATTAGTTCACTTGTAGTTATTGTTTCTTTGACTCTTTGGGGAGCAATTTGGGGTATCATGGGTGCTATACTAAGTGTTCCAATTACGGTAATGATCATTGTTGTTTGTGAAGAGATTCCTAGTTTAAGGTTTATTGCAATTATGCTTTCTGAGAAAGGAAATCTAAATATGCTAGACGTTGAAGAAGAATCGAAAGAAGTTCCTGTGGCGACTGAGTAATTACTATTCCTAGTTATGCACGAAATCGTATTTACGATATTGCTTATGGCCTTTGGTCAAGGTCTGTTTTTGTTTTTTGTGCTTAGCCTGAATAAACAAGGAAGAAATCATAACATCTTTCTTGCACTCCTGTTCGTCTCATTTTCGTTACAGCTATTTGATATGGCACTTTTGTTATCGAAAAGGGCTTTATCATATCCCCATTTAGTATTATGGAGTCAACCATTTAATCTACTGTTTGGACCAGCGCTTTACTTGTATATCCAAAGTTGGATTAAGCCAATTGTATACAGGAACACCAGGTTTTGGGCTCACTTTATTCCATTCACATTGTATATGGTCTATGTTGTTCTGGTCTATCAATCTAAATCAACAGATTTTAAAATTTACTATCTTCAATCGATTTACAGTGATATTTCGACCTTTCCAAACAATCAAATTTCATATTGGACAATTGTGTTTATTGTAGCAGCAAATCTGTATTTTATAATTTATCTATTGTACAGCTACAAATCAATCAACTCTTCAAAAGCAATACTTTCTATTGAGTTAACAAAGTGGTTAAGGAGGCTTTGGGTTGCAATAGTGGCTATTGAAGTTTTCGCACTTTTGAGGCTCCTGTTTATTGTCCTTGTTGTAAGCCTCTACCCAATTACGGCTTATATAGGAGGTGCAATTTCTATTATTTATATCTACTATGGTGCTCTTATTTTGCTTAGAAAGCAGAAACTTATTTTCGAAGACTCCAAAAGGAAATATCATTATTCCGATTTAACTAATGAAAACACTGTGGAGATTTTGAATAATCTTCAGGATTACATGCTAAAACAGAAGCCCTATCTAAACCCAAAACTTACGATCGGGTTACTGTCCAAGGAATCGAATATTAGTGAAAGGTCAATTTCGCAAGCAATAAATCAACAGTTATCCAAAAGCTTCACGGACTTTGTAAATGAATACAGAGTGGAAGAGTTTAAACAGAAATGTACTGATACCAACTTAGTACATATGAGTCTATTAGGATTAGCAATGGATGCTGGTTTTCAAAGTAAGTCATCATTCAACCTGGTATTTAAAAAGGTAACAGGAATCACTCCTTCTCAATACAAAAAGTCCCTCGAATCATAAATTAGGTCCCAATACATGTTTCAGGACGAATTAGAATACTGTTCTTGAGTCATTTGTAATCAAAAACTCATGAAAAGAATAGGTCTGATATTTCTATTAATTAACAATTTATGTTTTGCTCAAAATGGGAGGTTTCAAGGTAACTGGTCAGGAAGTTTGACGTTGCAGGGGAAAGAAATGGATATACTGGTTGAATTAGTAACCAAAGATGATATCCTTGAAGGAAGTATGAGTAGTGCCACTCAGCAATTTAAAGGATTAGCCCTAAGTAAAATAGAAACTGATGGAGATAGTTTAGGTTTTACCGTTCTACTAGCTGGAGGGAAATGGAAAGGAAAATTAGACTCTGATAACTTATTAGGTCAATGGGTTCAGGGGCCTTACAAATTGCCACTAAACTTTTATAGGGTTGATCATAAACCCGATATTGTTCTGCAATCAAGAGTCCAGACTCCCCTGCCTCCATATTCATATGATGAGATTGAAGTGAAATACACCAATGATAGAGATAATGTGGAGCTTGCAGGTACTCTTACAATACCCAAGGGTCAAGGGCCATTTCCAGCTGCTATCCTTCTGACGGTTGCAGGATTAAACGACAGAGATCAATCGCACGGAGCTCCACAGCACAAGCCTTACAAAGTGCTGGCTGATTATCTAACGAAAAGAGGAATAGCTGTATTAAGAGCTGATGATCGAGGAATTGGCGGAAGTTCTGGTGATTTATATAGCTCAACCATTGAGAATTTTGCTTATGATGCGTTAGCTGCTTTCGAATTTCTAAAATATCATGAGCGAATAGACTCTTTAAAAATTGGATTTATCGGAAATAGTGAGGGATCACTCGTTGGACCATTGGCTGCTTCAATAAATAAAGAAACCGCTTTCATTGTTACATTGGGTGGGATAGGAATTCCCGGTTCTGATGTGATTCTGGATCAAACTGAATCTTTTGGAGGATCAAGAAACAGAACCAGTGAGTTAATTCAAATATTAAAAACGCAATCTGATAAATCAGTTAGAGAACAAAAATTAAGAGCCCTTTTGACACAATCTCCATCTAAGTCATTTATGATACCGCAATCAATTGATGATCAGGTAGCTCTATTTGATTCACCATGGTACAAATTTCAAATCAACTATGATCCCGCACCAGTTTTACAAAGTTTGAACTGTCCATTTCTAGCAATTCACGGTAGTCAAGATCCTTTTGTATCACCTGACAAAAACTTAAATGGGATATCAAAAAACTTACAGTTAGGAGGTAATGAACAATACTCAATTGTAAAATTAAAAGATGTCAATCATGTATTTCAAGATGCCAAAGATGGTTCGCCATTATTGTATTCAATAAATGAGAATTCTTTTTCAGAAAGAGCTCTCATTATCATTGGAAGTTGGTTAAAGATGGTATTGCTGGACTGAATTAGGAACTACCCAATGGCCTACTTTCTTTACGTATGATACTTTTATGAGAAGTGCCTCTCAGAACAAATCCATTGTCTTGCCAGACTATAGCACCTGTTGGGCACCTTTCTATTGGAACTTGACTGTTAGTATAATTGGAGTAATCTATAACCGCCAAATTACTTTCGATCTTGATCATGCCATTTGGAGCATCCATGGCACACCTTCCACATGCCGTGCAGGCCACCTCACATTCTTCCAATATCTCATCTCCAGCTTCAAGGTTTTTGCAAGCAACTAATAATTGATGCTTTTGATACTGAAGTGCAAATAAATCCTTCGGACATACTTCAACACAGTCTCCACAAGCAGTGCATTTTTCTTCATTCACAACTGGAAGTCCATGTTCATCCATGGTGATTGCATTGAAATCGCAAACCGTCTCACAATCACCAAATCCAAGACATCCCCAAAAGCACCCCTTGCCACCACCTGATATCAAAGAAGCAGCCTGACAGGATTTTATTCCTTCATACTTAGCACGATTTCTAGCTACATTGCTTCCTCCGGCACATGCCAAGCGGGCAACTTTCTTGTCTTCTCTTTCTGCTATTAGGCCCAGATAGTTAGCAATTTGATCAATTCCAGCTTCAGAACTTACCGTACATTTCCCGGGATTAGTTTCACCTTTTGTTAATGCTTCAGCGAATGGCTTACAACCAGGGTAACCACAAGCTCCACAATTAGCATGAGGCAACATATCTTCTACTATATCTATTCTTGGATCTTCATAGACATAGAGTTTTCGATTAGCAACTGCCAAAACGATTGCCAGGACTAGTGTTATTCCACCTAATGCCGCTACTGCTACTAAAACTGTCACTTTCTTAATAAATAACTTCAGCCCACTTTTTCCCTGCGATTAATTCAGCCTTTCTGGTTCTCCATTTCTCCTCAGAACCAAGGATTTTAGAAAAGGGTCTGTCCAGCATTTTTCTTACTGCTTCATAGCCTACCACATAGACGTAGGTATTTAGTTGAGACAATAAGTATAAAATCTCCTCTGATCTAAGGTCAATTGCTTCATCTAATGCAATTGGATCATTCCAGTGAGGTCTGGGACTCAGGGCACTAAACGCCTGGAATGTTTCCTTATCGTAATAGTTTGTGAGATCACCATCTACATCATTAAGATACAGCAATTCCAATCCACTTTTTGCTCCATAAAACAATCTTATCTGTCCCTCCCATTCATCAGTTTCTCTATAGATATGTTTGATAAAAGCTCTAAAAGGGGCAATGCCAGTTCCTAAACCGATTAGAATCAAATTGGAAGAGCGATCTTCCGGAATTTTGAATGGTAAAGGGAATGGCCCAGTTAATGTGAGACTTTGACCAACTAACCTATCACACAGGTAATTGGAACCAACTCCATCATACAATTCACCACTAAACTCATCAATGTAGTTACATCGTTTTACGAGCATTTTAATTTGGGTCTTATCAGAAACTTTTTCTGGTATATCTGCTACACTATACAATCTGTGATGTTGTGTCTTACCAAAATCTCCTTCAGTATCAATTAGAACACCCACACTTTGATCAACCTCGCAATGGAATTCAGGATCTTCTATTTCAAGCAATAATTCCCTTACTTCATCTGTAGATTCTGGAGTAAGTCTCTCGGATCTTTTAATTACAGCTTGATACTGGTTTTCAGTACTATAGTCATCTAAATGTGCCATGATGATTCTATTTATTGTTAATTTCTAATTTCTTTTTTGAACATACCACTGAGCATCCACAATCACCGCAACCGGATCTTCTAGCAAGAACATCTTCATCGGCATCTCTATCGTAGAACACTTTTCGCCATAATGATTGGACTCCAATCCACGCACTCATCATTATTATAATTGATAATATTCCTATCGTCAGTTTTATAATCATATCAATTCCCTAATCCTGAAAACCCCATAAATGATAGAGATAGTATGCCTGCAATAATTAAGGTTAATACTGTTCCTTTGATAACTTTTGGGACATCCGCATATTCCAGTTGTTCCCTAAATCCTGCGATTAAAATAAGAGCAAGTGTAAAACCAGTTCCAGCTCCTAAGGCATAGACTAAGCATTCCAAAAAGTTGTATCCTTTGTTGGTCTGAAATAATGCCAGACCAAGTATTGCACAATTTGTAGTGATCAATGGAAGAAATATTCCCAATGCTTTGAATAGAGCAGGGCTCATTTTCTTTAGAAACATTTCTACCAGCTGCACTGTAGAAGCAATAACTACGATGTAGCTAATGAGCTGTAAAAACGGAGCTCCGATGGCCTCAAGCAATAAGTGAATTCCGAATGCACACATTGAACTTATGAGCATCACAAACATAACAGCACCTCCCATCTTTGTAGCTGTGCCGAGCTTACCTGAAACTCCCAGGAATGGACAAATACCAAGAAAGTAGGCTAGCACAAAGTTGTTAACCAGACTAGCGTTTATAAAAATATTCCAAAGTGGTTCTTCGGTCATGATTTTGATTTTTTCATTTTTAAACCATTGAAAATTAAGAGCCATAAAGCAAGGGTGAAGAAACCGCCAGCTGGTAATATCATCACTATCCAAGGTTGGAAATTTTCTGGAAATAAAGTCAATCCAAAAATGCTTCCATTACCCAAAATCTCTCTAACAGCTCCCAAACAGAATAGCGCAAAAACAAATCCTAATCCCATACCTAAAGCATCCTGAATGGACTTAATAACAGTGTTCTTAGATGCAAATGCTTCCGCTCTACTCAGAATAAGACAATTCACTACTATTAAAGATATAAATGCTCCAAGACTCTTATGCAATTCGACACTGATAGCTTGTATTGCATAATCAGTGATTGTGACAAAGGTTGCAATGATCAATATGTATGAGGCGATACGGACTTCTTTTGGGATCACATTTCGTAATATTGAAACAAGAATATTGGACATCAATAATACAAATGCGGTTGCAGCTCCCATTGCTAGTGCATTCATCGCAGTATTTGAAACTGCAAGCACAGGACACATACCAAGAACCTGAACAAATACAGGGTTATCTTTCCACAGGCCTTTAAGGAATTCGTTTGTTGATTGTGTTTCAATATGTCCGGTGGTATTACTCATTCAATTCGAAATTTTCCTTATGAACCTGAATAGTAGCTCCCATAGTCTGAAGACTTCTATTAATGGCATCACCAATTGCCCTACTTGAAATTGTTGCACCTGTAATTCCATCTATTTCCCATTGGTTCTGTTTAGCTCCACTTTTAACGGTTACAATTTGATTAATTAGAGCTTTATTGGTTAAGTCAATTGTGGCGTCTAGGCTTTTAAAGTTTTCCAGAAACACTGGATCTTTCTCAATCTTATCACCCAACCCTGGAGTCTCTTTGCTTTCCAATACATGAAATCCAACAACTTGTTGTTTTTCAATGTCATATCCATAAAGTATTTTGATTACATCTGCGTATCCCTGGCTCTGAGCAATGATTGCGAGCCCACTCAACTCATTGGAATCATTATATCCAGCATATAATACAACCTCTGACTCTTTATCGGTTTTTACAAACACATCCCCATTAAATCCAAATCCTTGAATGCTTGAAGTAGATGGCAATACTTTAAAAACGGCTCTTTTAAGAGCTTCTGCTCTAAGTGTGTTTATACGAGGCTGACTTCCTTCAAAAGTTAACACAATTAATAAGCCGCACAAAGCGCCTATACTTACCATTGCTCTGAGCATTTTCAAACCGTTTGTTTGCTCATTTTGCGATTCCTTAGGGCTACTTACCTGTTCCATATACCCTGTTTTTAATTAAGTTATCTATGTGTGGAGATGCCGCATTTCCAATAAGAATTGCATACATCACCCCTTCTGGTAAACCACCCCAAAGGCGGATCACGATTATAAGAAGCCCGATAATGATACCATATATTATTACTCCAAGTGGTGTCAACGGTGATGCTACCATATCGGTAGCCATGAACACCGCTCCCAACATTAGTCCTCCGGCAAATAACATGAATACTGGATCCGGATATTTTGAACTATCAATCATGTTCATCAGCCAGCTAAAGACAAATACAGTAACAAGAATTGCTACTGGAATTCTCCAATTCATGAAATTTCGCATTACCAGGTAAAGTCCGCCAATCAATATTAACAGAGCAGATGTTTCACCCAATGATCCACTTACAAACCCTAAAAACAATTGATCACCAGTGGTATCAACGCCTTCAAATTTGAATGCAGACAAGGGAGTGGCCCCTGAAAACGCATCAACCTCTGGCTTCATCAGAGGGAAGGCGAGTAACGATTGATTAACCGAAGTAAACCTTGATACTTCCATTGCTGGATACCAGGTTGTTATAGCTACAGGAAATGCTGCTTGCAATACAGCTCGTCCTACTAAGGCCGGGTTAAATACATTATATCCTAAGCCTCCAAAAGCAAATTTACCTACAGCTATGGCAATAAATCCACCAAAAAATGTCATCCATAATGGAAATATCGGCGGAAGTGTAAGTGCCAATAGAATCCCAGTGATCACTGCAGACCAATCATTAACTGTTGAATTCTTTCCTGTGACTCTGCACAATACATGCTCAGATAAAACACATGCAGATACTGAAGTAATGACAATTAGTAAAGCATTAAGCCCAAAACTATAAATAGCAAATCCTACAACCGATAGCATCGCATAAACCACATGTAGCATAATCGTATCAGTGCTAACACCTTTTGTAAGGTGTGGAGATGTACTGATATTTAAGGTGGTCTGCTGCATTAGGCTGCTGATTTACGCTTTCTGATAATTCTTTTGGACATTCGGAAATACTGCACTAATGGAATATGGGACGGACAAACATAAGAGCATGATCCACATTCAAAGCAATCAAGTAAATTGTACTTTTTAGCCATCTCATCATAAGCCTCATACTTGGCAAGAACACCTAGTTTGCTTGGGTTCAGCAATATTGGACATGCATCCACACATGCTCCACAACGAATGCATGGATATATCTTTTCGTTTCTTACCACATCTTCATTAGTAAAAGCTACAATCCCGGAAGTCCCTTTTGTTATTGAAATATCAAGATTGGAGATAGCTGTGCCCATCATAGGGCCACCCATATATAACTCGCTAATCTTGTCCGTTTCAACCCCTACATTTTCCAGCAGGTATCTTAACGGAGTACCAATTGGGACCAGGTAATTTCCTTTCTCCTTAACTGCGGGTCCGGTTACAGTTATTACTCTTTCCTGAATCCCTTTTCCTGTTGGAAGAAGACGCCCTATTTCAGCTGTTGTGGCAACATTTACCACGACAGCATTACATTCAATAGGTAAACCTCCGGATGGAACTTCTTTGTCTAAAAGAGAAGTAATAAGCATCTTCTCTGCTCCTTGAGGATACTTCACAGGAACTACTTTCACTTCAACATTTTCATGAATATCGAGGAATGTTTTAAGGTGATCTGCTGCATCCCTTTTGTTAGCTTCAATACCAATAATTGTTTTACGTGCACCTGTAGCCTTCATTAAATATTGAATTCCTATGAATAAATCATTTGCCTGCTCAAGCATTACCCTGTGATCGGTGGTTAAGTATGGTTCACATTCAATACCATTAATGATCAACACATCACATTGCTTTCCATCTGGAATTTTCAACTTGACATGAGTAGGAAATGCAGCACCACCAAGGCCAACGATTCCAGCACGTTGAATTGCATTCAGGATTTCATCAGGACTAGCACTTTCCAAATTAGTTATTTGATCACCCTGAATTTGCTGGGTGGACCATGGTGCTGATTCGATATAAACACCGTCAACCATTTTACCAGAAATTGAGGGTACCTTTCCAATTTTTCTGACCTTACCCGAAATAGGTGCATGAAGCGCTACAGACATATAGCCATCTGGAGACGCTATTAATTGTCCCCTTACTACTTCATCGCCTTCTTTCACTAAAAGCTTTGGTTGATTTCCTATGCTTTGAGTTAGAGGTAGAATCATAACTGGAGCAAATTCCAATTGCCGAATAGGAGAATCCTTTGTATCCGACTTATAATCAGGAGGATGAATGCCGTGCTTAAATGTTCTATTGAAAAAACTTAGCATAACAATTAGTTATATTTCTCAGCTCTTTTGATCCACTTCTCCTCTACTCCTGGATCCTTCGGATAACCAGGATGAATTACTTGAGCTGTACACTTCTCCGCTGCTTTTACAATATCCTCGTAAGATCCTGCCAATGGATCAACTATGTAGGCTTTTTTATCTTCATTGTAAGCGAAGATCTTATTGTTGATATTGATGCATTCATCACAACTTGTGCAATGTTCTGTTTCTAACCAGGGAGCAATGTATTGACCGTTTTCTGATTCTTTATGTTTTGGTTGATCCCCGTTTAAGTCAATTTCTACATCGTTCAGACTTCCATTCAAATCCCCGTCGGCCAGTTTCATTAGACTCTTAGCTATGTTGCTAACGACCTCTGCCTTTATTCTTTCTTCCTGATTTGGCTCCTGAACCGATTCTTCTTTAACTCCTGCTAAATCCTTGATCATTAACCAGAAGTCTCTTCGCTCTTCACAGGATGCCACAATAGTTTTGGCAACCAGAACTTTGTTAAGTTGTTGTTTTCTATTTACTGCCCAGATAAATGGAAACTTACCTTCTCTTTCTGATTCATCCATCTCCAGGAATTCAGTTAACATCACCATATTATCATTCCAATTATCTCTTGGCACCATACGGAAATGCTTTCTGAACCTTGCTTCTGTTATGGCAAAATCTGCGAAGGTCATTGGCAAGGTCATTGATTTCTCATATCCGTTTTCAATGTATTTCAAATCATATGTAGGCCAGGTGTCATTAATAGCTGGATTGCCTGAAATATCAAATGATTCCTTAATTGTTTTTCCTTTTTCAGGATCATATTTAAATACTGGATATGCTCTGGATTCTACTGCTAGTTTAGCTTGGTGTACTCCTAAATCATCCGCGACTCCATGTTCAGGTTGGCAGGTTGTATAAAGATTAAATAATGCGGGTCTTTTAGCCATCAATCCATCTATGAACCCTTCAATCATATGACTGGTATTTGAAAGGGTGCCCTGCATTACATAGGTGTTTCTATGAGCCAATGCAATCAATCCTATCTCCTTCCTTGGTTCTGGTTTTCCCTTCCAAACCTTACCGTATTGGGCCATATCAGAAACCTGACCAATAAATCCAGATGTACAAGCTTGGCCGCCTGTATTGGAGTAAACCTGAGTATCAACTACAATTACTTTGATCGGTTTTCCTGAGGCCATCATTCTTGACAGGTTTTGGAAACCAATGTCATACATAGCGCCATCTCCTCCAAGTGCAACTACAGGTGGACAAAGTAGCCATTCCTCATCAGAGAATTGTTCCCAATTGAAATAGGTAAAGAAGTCTTTATGTTCCCTTTCATTGAACTTTCCATCGATCAACATTTCAGCTTTTCTTATGGCTTTAAAGCCATCTGCCATCTTTGACATATGACCTTCAAAAATACCCATGGCCATAGATGTCGAATCCTGGAATAAATGATTAGCCCAAGGAAATGGATATGGATTATAAGGATAAGTACTTCCCCAAACAGATGTACAACCGGTCGCATTGGTCAATCCCATATTGGATCTGCCTTTACCTGTTGTACCAGTTGTGTACTGCCACTTAAGATGTTTTAATTTCTTTAGAACCTGAGTCACATCATTTAACCATTCCTGATCAATTGGGTGGGTTTCTTTTGATGACTCAATCGCAGATGTCAACTCGGAAACTGATAGGTCTCTATTACCGGATTTAGATATCACATTTGATATTAACTCACTATCACTAACATCAACATAATCCAGTAATTTCGATTGAAAATGGGCTTCCAGCTTGGATATTAAATCATCAAGGTGATCCAGGTGTTTCTTAATTCTTGGTTGCATTAGTGATTCTACTGTAGCAACAAATAGGTGAACCACTGACTTCTCAGAACATCCCAAACAAGCCCCATCTCCACTTGCAAAATTTAAGTATGCATCTTTATTCAACAGAATAGTTTCAAGAGGACCGATCTTTTCTTCCAAATCATCGATTCTCTTGTATTTATCAGGTGTACTTGGTAAGTCCATCCAAAACTCCCAATCATCCCTCAACTTCGCAATAGACCCTTCTGTTTGAATAATTGGTCTTAATGCATCATCGTTACAAACCTCTATACATTCCATACAACCCTTACAGGTATTTGGATTGATAGTGATACTAAATAAACCACCACTTCCAGCTTCTTTGTTCTCGTTTACCTCGTAATATGGTCTTGTAAGGGCAAATTTGAAGTCACCCAATTCTTCTCTAAACCAACCAAATTCTTGAATTAATTCTTTGTTCTGCTCGTCTTCAGAAATCATTTGATCAATAGCATCCTGGATCAGGTTGTTGACTGTTGCTCCATTATGTCTCGAATCAAACAATCCTCTTACCTTTCCTTCCAAAACTCTTGTTGCCCTCTGTAGAAGCTTTGCATCATGCTTTTTCTTAACCCGCTTTACAACTGTGTCTAGAACCTCAGATAGTTCATTAACTAATCCAGGAATTGCTGTGTCAGGACAGACTGTATAGCAATTACCACAAGCAGTACAATTGTTAGGTATCCATTCAGGGTGCTCGAACCTAATACCAGTCATGTCCCTGAATACAGATGATACAGCTGGCATTACACTTAAACCTATAAATGGATCTGTTATATTGTCGTTACCTAAACCCTGAGCATAGAAGTTACCAGTTTGCTCCCAGAACCTGTGAATGTCACTAAGCTTTGATTCACTTTGAGGTAAGTTTTTCATCATTGTTGGTACTACCGGTTCAGGGAACAATGAACTTGAGCCGTTATTAGAAACATTTGAAATTTCTTTTCTTCTAATCTCATGAACTTCATCAAATCCTCTTTTAACAACTCTCATGTTGTCTTCAACCACCCTTTGTCCTTTTGCACCAAACTTGTGTTGAAGTTGGTCCTCTATTGCCTTGAGTAACTCTACTTCTGATAGTTTGGCATTTTCCATTAATGGTGAAGCTGCAAAAAACGCGCCCTGAAATGCTATCCCCTGCATTCTAAGTTGAAGTTCTGGATCAGTGGCCTCTTCTCTGGCGATTTTGAAACCATCTACATAGAATACATGTATATCGTTATCGATGATGATCTTTTGATATTGCTTAGGAATATCGTTCCATACATCCTCAGGTTTTTGTTTATCACTTTGAATGATAAAGCATCCTCCTTTCTTGAGTCCGGCTAAAGCATTTGTGTGTTTAAATACATTAGGGTCTGGTGAAAGCACGACATCAACAAAGAAGTACTCACAATTCATCCTGATTGGCTCTGGAGCTGCTGATAAGTAGTACGTAGTTGGCTGACCCTTTTTCTCCGAACCATATTTTGGGTTAGCCTTGATATCATAACCAAGCAATTCAAATAGCGTCATTGCAAGGTTTTTCCCAGTAGTTATAGCTCCCCATCCACCTATTGAATGAAATCTAACTGTTGTGGCTCCTTCTGGCATCAGGTTTGGGTTTTCAGAGCCTCTTACGGACAACTCCTTTACATTTGGGTAGTTCTTGGTTATTGTTTCCTGATGCGCTCTTTGCTTAGGAGTAAATGGATTTTCTTTTATAAAGTCAATCGACAAATAAAACTGTTTCTTTTGAGCGCCATTTGGTAGCATGTTCTCAACAGCACCAATGATTCCTTCAGCTTGCAAGTCCCTGCTTCCTAAACCAAATGAACCTGAATAAACCGGAGGAATGTCTTTTGGTGAGTAGCTTTCAAGATCTGGATATGGTTTATTGTCTTTGTATACTCCGTTCTCAATACATTTTGAAATTACAGACCGTACCTCACGAGCTATTGGAAGATCTTCTGCTAATGGCTGATCCAATCTTTCTAAAATCACTACTCCTTTCCTACATTTCAATAGCTTAGCCAGAATATCTGCTGGAAACGGTCTAAACATTACAAGATCAACAACTCCTATTTTGATTTTTCTAGTCTTCCTTAAATAATCCGCAACTGCCTCTGCACTTGGTATAATACTTCCCTGACCAAGAATAAGGTAATCAGCATCCTTAATCTTATAATCCATTACTCTGCTGTATTCCCGACCTGTTAGCTCTGCGAAATCTGAAAACGCTTTATCTGTAATCTCCTGGATATGATCAAAGAAGAATGGCCTTTGTGCCGCAACACTTTGCATATAAGAGTCCTGATTTTGGACAATTCCCGCCATTAACGGATTGTCAACATCCCATAGCTCTGGAATTCTTCTTCGGGTTTCCCCATAAATAATTTTTTGAGATGGTGTAGGACACTCAATTATATCATCAGGTCTTCCTAAGTATTCTTTAATTAGTTCTCTTTCAGGCAGGTTTAGACTTTCTATTAAATGTGTTGTTAAAAAACCATCCTGGGCTACTACACCCGGCGTAAGCGCTTGTTCTGCTATTTTATGAGCTATTATATTTAAATCAGCTACATGTTGAGCATTCCTGGCAAATAGCTGGAAGAACCCTGTATCATCAATTGCATGGTAATCATCATGACCTGCATGCACGTTAAGTGTAGCTTTAGTCATTGCTCTTGCTCCTATGTTGAGCACATAAGTCAATCTTTTACCTACTGCTGCATATAGTGATTCATGCATGTAAGCAATCCCCTGGCCTGAAGAGAAATTTGATGCTCTTAATCCAGTCATTGAAAGTCCTGCTGTCACTGCAGCTGCAGCATGTTCTCCTTCAGGTTCAATGAATATTAGTGGTTTATCAGAGATATTGAGATGTCCTTTGGCTGCTTCTTCAGCCCAATATTCACCCATTTGGGTTGATGGTGTTATGGGGTATGCTCCGGCAGCATCAGATGATTCTCTTTCACACATGATTGCTGCAGTGTTTCCGTCCAGTGCTACTCTGATGCCTGGATACTTAGGATTATTCTTAGCCATTCGAGTTCCAGATTATGCTTGAGTAACTAACTTTCTGGTTTTTTCAGCCATAGTCAGGAAGTCCTGTGCAGTATCCATATTCATCCAGACATCTTCTGTCCTTTTTGGATCATACAATGGGCTTAAGTGTAAATCCTGAAACCTTTCATCAATTGCTCGGCATTGCATGAGGAGTTCCTCAATACCTGGTTGTAATGGTAAATCTCTTCCGTTTCTCAGGATAAATGAGTTAAGATAATTTGTAACTGATTTAAAGGAGCTTTGACACACACTATACGGTACCACGTCCTCTTCTGGCTTACAGAGTTCATCTTTAGCCTGATAATAAAGCTGTTCAGCCTGATCAAGTGTAGCTTGTATTTTAAGGTCCATCGGTCTGTTTTTAGATGATACATTACAGTATTTCTACTGCTTGTGACCTAAGCTACCAACAGACAGTCCTTCCCTACATGAGAATTATCAAGTCATAATGTGATTTAATACCGATTTTAGATTCAGAGATTAGGAGATTTGGGCTTTAATAAGTTCATCCAACTTGCGTTGATTTACCTTCATTTGTCTTCCTGCTCGTGGAATTTTCATCTTAAGAATCGTATCAGGAAGTACATCACTATCTATTTGATGTGGACCTGATTTGAGTTGTTTCATGATAGACTCTTCTGAGATTCCATTTTCACTTTCCACTACTAGCACTACTTTTTCATCGTGCAGTTCATGATCATAAATACCTCTCATTACAGCATCCTGAATACCAGGAATCGAGCATATAGTATCCTCATACAATCCTGGATAGATATTCTTACTTTTTCTGATGATCATATTCTTCTTCCGCCCCATCATAACCAAACGACCTTCTGAATCTAATTGAACAAGGTCACCTGTTTCGTGATATTCAGGTCTGTTTTCAAGGTGAAAGTATCTTTCGTACATCAATGGTGAATTGACCTTCAACTCGTGATCATCTTCAATATGCATATTAATGGCTGCATATGGTTTTCCCAGTAAGTCGCCATTTCCTTCATACCGAATCTTTTCATCACCGTCTATACTTGCCACAACCAGGTTTTCTGTCATACCATATAAACAGGTTATTTTAGCATCTGTATAGTTGCGTAATAATTGAAGAAATGGTCTCAATACAGGTGCGGACCCTATTAAAATATGCTCTAGGCATTCTGGAAATTTAATTCTCTGTATTTGACAATAGTTAATAAGTTCAAGATACTCAGCTGGTGGACCAAAGAGTGAAGTAATCTGATTTTTTTCTATTAGTTCAAGCTTCTTTGCTGGTGCATACGATTCTTTCCAAAACTGAACTCTGTAACCATTCATCATCCCTATTATTGCAAATTGTGGCAAATGAGTGATTATTGCATTGTTAGGGTTTTTATCCAGCAAAGTTGAAATCGCTATCATATTTTGATATAGACTATCCATTGTATGGACTACTGCCTTAGGCTCAGCTAAAGTTCCAGACGTATAGACCAGTACTAACTCATCATTCGTATTATCATTGATTATTTCCTGATCTGCTTCAAGACTCAGGTTTTTGGGCAATCTTTTATGCTTTTGGAATAAGGGAAGTTTAAACCCTGTAGAAAAGATTTGATAGGATTTACTGTACGGGATGTAAAATGGGTTTTCTCTCTTTAGATAGAAATATCTCAAAATAGGGTGCTCTTGGAGTAGCAAAATCCGACTATCAATAAAAGCATATTTTGGTTTGAATTGCTGCACTTTTGCCCAATATAACTGCCTTCCCATATGAGGATCTACAAGTGCGATTTTAGCTCTAATATGGATCAAAGCATAGAAGAGGATCAGAAATTGAATACCACCTTCTGCAGCCATTAACACATGATCACCTCTTTTAACTCCTTTATTGCTTAACCACAGAGCTAGAGCAATACTATCTTGTCTCAGTTTTCCCGCTGAAAGGGTTTTGCCCTCATTCTCACAAACGATTTTTTCGAATGGAAGCGCTTCCAGAAGTTCTAGAAACTTTGAATTGTATATCATTAAAGAGTCATTAATTGAACGGAGATATTGATTCCAGCAGCTAGTCCAACCATCATTACCGTGGAGCCTTTGCCTACTTCATTGTTTTTTATTGCGTGTTCAAGGGATATAGGAAGAGCGGTTGCTGCGGTATTTCCATACATGCTAAAAGTTCTACTTATCTTATCGATTTGACAGTCAATGCTTTGAGCTAACTGATCGAAAGTGCTATTCGAAACCTGATGTGTACAGATTAAATCTATTTCATCTACTTTCTTATCGGCTTGTTTGAGGCAGCCATATATAAATTCAGGTGCATACTTCATGAAGATATTTCTGAGTTCATAAGTCAATCCACTAAAGAACAACTGACTAGGTTCATGAGGAAACATGGAACCCCCTCCTTTTATGGTACACAATGGCCAATGCTCACCATAGGATATTTGATTATGATATTGAAATCCTTCTTTATTTGATTCAGTAAGAAGAGCTGCAAATCCTGCATCACCAAATGAATAAGAGGCAAACCTGTCTTTAAAATCGTTGTGATCTTTGATATCATATTTGATACTATCACTTGTCTTCTCTCCCGATGCGATCAAAATATTACGGTATTGTCCTGTTTGAATAAATGCGTCTGCAATTTGCATAGCATTGACTACACTGTTACACGCATTTTTAACATCAAACACCGGGCAAGTAAGTCCTAATTTGGATTGCACTATATTGGCTGTTGCAGGTTCAATCAGATCCCCACAGGCTGCTGCAAATATTAACAGGTCTACATCTTCTTTTGGAAACTGTTTTAAGACTTTCTTTGACGCAGCTACAGCAAGATCGGATGCTTGTTCGGTCTCCGCAGCATAATATCTTGTCTCACTACCCATCACCTGTGCAAATAGCCCTTCAGGCACATCATAGCCATTTTCATGTAGTCTGGATTCTACATGACTATTCTTCACCTCCAATTCAGGGATATAACTCCCTGTATATTTTATAGCTGCTCTTTTCATATTTTAGCATTTAAGACCGATTTCCATATTGGTCGTGTGATGAAATTGAAACCATCGAAGGATTTGACAAATGAAATCACATCTGGAAGACATTGTTCACCCATCTTCTTCTTCAGGTTTTCCTTAGCCGCTTTTGTATATTTTTTTGGAGAATCGAGACCCAACTTTTCAAATATCTCTTCTCTTACATATAATGTCCTCATAAATAAAACTCCCCACATTACAACAATGCTGTAGAGTGTTCGAAGTATAAAATTACTGTTGTCTAAATAATGCTTCAACCACATCTTAGTATACTGTACATGCCTACCTTCCTCGATATGATGCAATTCGGAAACTTTGCGAATTGGTTCAAAAACCTTTGGATCCCTTCTGATCATTTTGCCATAGATATCAGTCATCAATTCAACACTCAGAACAGATATAAACATTACTGAAACTGGCATTAAATTCAATTGAATCCAACCTACCAGACGATGAATGCGGGATGCTTTATAGGTATTTACATTCAGTTTTCTAACAGCTTTGGCAAACATATCCTGATGCCTGAATTCCTCGATTAGCTCATTTACAAGGTATCTGTATTCATGAGTCTCAGGATTCAATTTGATAAGCCTTTTATTAAATATCACGCATGCCAAACCTTCTGACCACCCATAACTATACATCACCTGCCCCAATTCCATTCGGCCAAGCTCTCGTTTTTGTTCAGTTGTTAGGGTATCATAGAGTTCATGTCCTTGAAGTGATATCAGATGTTCAGGCAGAAATTGAACATCTTCATCCTCTTCAATATGCCAAGGAACGAATTCATCCGGGATCAATGGCTTGGTTTCCGACAACTTTATAAGTCGCTCTACTTTTTCTAAATCTGAGGTCTGTAACATCGCTGTAGATTTGGATAATTATGTTTGATGAATGACAACTAAACTTAAAAAACCGTTGTAACTGTATAGCGCAAGAAACGCATAATTGTTGTCAACATCCTATTAAATTGCCTTAAGTCAATTTATTCAGAAAAGCAGTAAATCCACACAATAAATTAGTAATTGGTTAATTCTCCATTTCTATACTTAATTTGCCCTCATGTCAGCAGATCAAATAGTTCTTGTAGTTATCAGCGGCCTGGGAGTAATTCATGGTGTGTTTCTCGCCCTATTCCTATTTACTTATTCCAAGGGAAGTATACAGGCAAACAGACTACTTGCAGCACTTTTGATTGTGCTATCATTTCGTATTGGGAAGTCCGTATTTCTGGAATTTACACCCGATTTGGATGTAAGATTCATATTTACAGGATTAGGTACCATGATGTTTATCGGACCACTGTTCTTGTTATTAGTTCGGACAGTAATTGATTCAGAATATAAAATTAAGTCGAGTAGTTTTATTCATTTTATCCCTGCGTTACTTGGAATTGGGTTTGGGTTATGGATAAATGATCAACATTTAGAAACTCTTCCGATACTGGTTTTCTTCATTTTATTTCTGGGATACTACTTTCATTACCTCATTTACCTTTTGATTGGTTACCGCACTTTGACCAAAATAAAAGGTGTAGAATCAAAGCAAGCATCCCAGCAATTGATAAGGCTGATGTTTTATGGGTTGCTAATAATTTGGTTGGCTTATATTACTAACCTTTTTGAAGAAACTATTCCTTATATCATTGGTCCGGTGTTGTACTCCATCGTTGCTTATGCCATCAGTTTTATTGTTATTAAGAATGGCCTTATTGAAAAAATTAGCCTTCAGAAATATAAGTCTACTCAGGTTTCTGATGATCAAATTGAGTTGTTATTTAACAAGGTTATTAAGTTATTTGATAACGAACAATTTCACAGATCGCCAGATGCCACCCTTAAAAATCTGGCTCAAAAATTAAATACAAGCACTCAAGTATTATCAATGGTAATAAATGAAAAGAGTAATATGAATTTCAACAATTTTGTAAATCAATACAGAATTAATCATGCAATTCAATTATTCAAAAACCAGAATTACGATCATCAAAATATTGCTTCAATAGCATTTGAAGTAGGTTTTAACAGCATTTCAAGTTTCAACACAGCATTTAAAAAACAAACCGGAACTACTCCCCTTTCTTATCGAAAAGAATTATCTGAATGATCTTTTGATATGACGAAATGATCATTTCGATAGATTTCTGATTGTTTAATGCATTGGTTTGCTTCAATCAAAAACTTAAATGCATAAAAACATGATGAAGAAATATCCAATTTTAAAATGGTCGTTAATATCTCTAACAACTTTGATTTTTCTGATAGTTGGGTTCGGTTATTGGTTTATTAGTTTATTGCCAGACTCGATTAGTAAAGATTACTCAAAAACTCAGTCTTCTGAAATTCCATATTTAGCTAAGACTGTAAATGAATCTCGAGGTAAAATATTGATGGTGGTTACCAGTACTGGAACAATGGGAAACACAGGAAAAGCTACCGGATATGAACTTACGGAATTATCAAGGGCCTACCATGTATTTCAGGCAAATGGATTTGAAATAGATATCGCTAGCCCATTAGGTGGGAATCCACCTGTAGTAATTGATGATGAAGACATGGGGCCATATGATTATGCTTTTCTTAATGATCCCGAGGCTCAGAACAAAGTCAAAAATTCTATCGCCATGAAAGATGTCATAGCAAGTGAATACAGAGCCGTATATTTTGCAGGTGGTAAAGGTGCTATGTATGATTTCCCGGAAGATTCACATATTCAATCTTTAGTGAGCAATTACCTGGAAGAAGATAAAGTTGTAGGCGCTGTTTGCCATGGGCCAGCGGCATTAGTAAATGTTAAGTCCGAAGACGGCAAGTCTATACTTCAAGGAAGACAAGTGTGTAGTTTTACAAATAGTGAGGAATTGTTTTTAATTCCTGATGCTGAGACTGTTTTTCCATTCTTATTACAAACTAAACTGGAAGAAAACGGAGCTGTATTTAATGATGGCACAATGTATCTGAACAATGTTGTTCAGGATGGAAACCTCATCACAGGTCAGAATCCCTGGTCTACCTGGGAAATGGCTGAGACGATGGTTAAACAATTGGGCTATACTCCAAAACACAGAGATAAGTCCGGTAATGAAAACGCTGGAAACGTTCTTGCTATATATGAATCCAAGGGAATAGATCAATCAAAGGAACAAATAAAGAACCTAGCAAATACTTCACAGGACTTTAACAGAACTTTGATTGCCATGCATAGTATAGTAGCAGCAATGCAATGGGAATTGGGAAGGTCCATAGATATGATTAGGCTTGTGAGTTATTCAAAATCTCAATTTGAGAATTAAACAAATAAAAAGCCTCACTAATCAGAGTGAGGCTTTTTAAAATTAGCCAAATATATTGTGTGAACAGATTGTAATATTCAATGAGATAGGATTATTTAAGTATTGAATTCAAGACTTAAATGCACCCGTATATTTCGAAGGTATGAAAATAATATTCCCTTAACTCAGCATTTGATTGAACGTGGGAATTGAACTAGTAAGTGATAGTAACTGATTAGTATTCGACAATTTGCTACCAAACCTTTTTAATCTTGATTTTAGCGGGCAATGGTTTCTTTACGAGAATTGATACGTATTTACATTCATCATACGTAAAATCACCTGAAATCACACACCTTCCATTGGGTATGGAGCTTTGAACTGTTGGAGCCATTATTACTGAACCGTCTAATGACATAGGAATTGACTTACCAATTAAACTTGCCGTAATTCGTTCCCAAACTGCAGCATCTCGTTTCCCAAATTGCAATGATATTATTGGTCTTCCTGTCTGGTCAAAATCAGCGTAAGCATCTTGGATATCTGGCGTACTCAACAATGGCTTATTATCCGCTTCAAGCTTAAGAAAGTATACAGCAGGTAAATCATATGATCTACCTTTCATGTGCACCATACCTTCCGGAAACCACTCTTTTGTTTTTTCAATATTATCAAAGAACTGTAGTTGCTCTTGGTCCGATTTAAATGTTGCGGCAATTGGATTTGCTAAAAATTCACTACTTGATAATGCATACACCAATGGATTCTTAAACTCATTTATTTCCGAGTGTGACTCATCTTCATTCTGAGCGGCTGACAATGTTTTATCCGGATCACTCTCAAATAAACCAACAATATCTTCCTGATTATTCTCAATTACAACATCTACTCCCAGAACAGAATCAGCCTTCTGTATAAATGGGATCAAGTTTCTGATTTCAATTCCACTCCAAAATTCAAGTTTACCTTGAATTGAGATGATCTCTATTACCTCAGAGACATTATCAATTCCTTTAACAACCAATGTTGCTTCATCATCAGTCATATGTTCCACGATAATGTCTTCCTGAAATACGCCATAAGTATCCAGACGCTCTTTAATTACTGGCAGTACTCTCTCCATAGTATTTGGCGAGTTTTCATCTATGAGAGCAATAGTTAATTTAACTTGCTGATCACCTAGCCTTTGCTGACATGAAATAGATATTAACAGGACATACAGGAATAGGAAAAAGCTGATGAATTGAAATCGCATTGCAAATGAGGTTAAAATCAGGATGTAAAGTATGTAATTTTAAAGTTGATACAAAAAACATAGCCAGAAAGCCAAGTAACAATAAAAGAATGAAATTTCTTCAATCACATGTAAATGACCTTCACAAATGCATGAGTGAAAACGGATTCAGTCCTGACGATTTTGTGTATATCAACCGTAAAGGCAGAATTAATATTTCACTCAAAGGTTCTGAAAATGTTTTCTGCTATTTCGGGCGTCAAGAGACCTTGTTAGATCCCAATACATTGAAATGGATCAATAGTGAGTCTTATGAAGTCACAATATCAGAGGCTTCTTCCAAAATCTCATTAGATAGCTGGGCCGGAGTACTGGACTATTTCAATCGATGGTTAGAATCACAATAGATCACATTAATACGTGTTAGGGTTCTGGTATTTTGTGTTAGCCTCTGGAATGAAAAGTCATGAAATTTGTTTAAACTTCAATAATCATGGCGGATATAGAAAGATCACATTCCATTTCAGAAATACATGAGGTATTTAATATTGAAAAACCAACACACCCTCTGATATCAGTAATAGATGTCGCACAGGTAGAGTATGGTAAAGAAAGAATAGGAATGAAATACACATCTGACCTATATTGCATTGCATTAAAGGACGCCAGTTGTGGGTTGGATTATGGAAGAAACCACTATGATTTCAGTGAAGGAACTTTGATTTTCACTGGACCAGATCAAGTGATGTCGGTTCGTAAGGCACAGAAGCGTGGATCTATTCAAGGGAGCATGCTGTACTTCCATCCAGACCTGATTAGAAATACTACTTTGGGAAGTAAAATTGATGACTACTCATTCTTTTCCTATGATGTTCACGAAGCACTTCATTTATCGGATCAGGAAGAAAGTATCATTACACAGTGTATGAATATGATTCAGCAAGAAATTAGTGAGCGTATTGACAATCACAGTCAGCAGGTGTTAGTTTCTAATATTGAGCTGCTTCTCAACTATTGTTCCAGGTATTATGACAGACAATTCAATACAAGAACGACTCATCACCAAGATACTGTAAGCAAGGTTGAAGCCTTATTGAAGGAATATTACAAGTCTGGGAACCTTTTGGAGCACGGTCCACCTTCTATACAGTATTTGGCGGAGCAATGTCATGTATCGCAAAACTACCTTAGTGATTTACTGAAAAAAGAAACTGGTAAAAGTGCAAAGGATCACATTAATGACTTCCTGGTAGATAAGGCCAAAAATTTACTTTTAGTTTCAGATGATGCTGTAAGTGGAATTGCTTATAAATTGGGATTTAACTACCCTCATTACTTTAGTAGGCTATTTAAGGCTAAAACCGGAATGACTCCACAGGAGTACCGTGAGAAATAATTGAATACTATCATTTAAAATATGTATACCAAAAAAATCTTCACCGCCAAGCAGATGGCAATATGGACAAGATTTGAAACATTGTTCTTTCTTTGCATTATTACCACTGCCGTGGCATTATATTATTTTCTAGATCTCCATTGGTTAAGAATCCCCTGGACTCCTTTGGCTTTGATAGGTACAGCTGTGGCTTTTGTAATAGGTTTTCAAAACAACTCTGCCTATGGTAGAATATGGGAAGCCAGGAAAATTTGGGGTGGAATTGTAAATGTTTCCAGGACGTTCGGAATGTTTGTTCAGGATATGACAACTAATGAACATGCACTACAGAAATATTCTGACGAAGAGATATATGCAGAAGTCAAAAGGTTAACACACAGACATATTGCTTGGATGACAGCATTGAGGCATGCGATGAGAGCTCCAAGACTTTGGGAAACTCAAACACAGCATAGAACAAACAGAGAATGGAATGTCAATCCACCGGAGAAGCTTACAACATTGGATGATGATTTAATCTTATACTTAACTGAAGAAGATATCGAATACCTTAAAACCAGAGATAACAAACAGACTGCTCTACTTTACCTTCAGTCCCATCATCTTAGAAAACTTAAAGAAAAGGGCCTGATTTGGGAATTCTCTTTTCTGGAGTTGGAAGGTGTTTTAAAAGATCTATTTGATCTACAAGGCAAGAGCGAACGAATCAAAAACTTCCCTTATCCAAGACAGTTTGCAACGTTGAACCACTTTTTTATGTGGGTATTTGTTTTGCTTTTACCTCTGGCTTTGGTTCCTCAGTTTGGAGAAATTGGAATGGAAATAAAAGATGTAAATCCAATTATTGGAAACTTGTTTGTGTGGTTTTCTATTCCCTTTTATGTGATAGTTTCATGGATTTTTCATACAATGGAAAGGATAGGCAGAACTGGTGAGAATCCGTTCGAAGGAACAGCAAATGATGTTCCAATCTCCACTATCGCTCGGGGTATTGAAATTGATTTAAGACAGAATTTAGGAGAAGATCCTGACCAAATTCCTAGTCAGTTTCCTGTTCGTGTATTTACTCAGTTTTAGATAAAGACAAAGGGCAACCCAATGCATTACACTTTGGGTGCCCTACCTAATATAATTATTCAAAGTATCTAACAATCACCGCATTAGGATTTAGTAATTCTGCTGAGCCAGATTCAATTAAATCTTCTTGAGCCATGCCATTACTATTAAATCTCTTTACAGAACTTGTGCCTCCATTTCCTACGATAATGTCACCGTTTGGAAGGAAGTCAAAACCTTCACATTGGGATAGACCTGTAAGAAACTGTGATTTGAGGTTACCATCTGCATCATATCTGGAAACAGTTGTTCCACTGTAATTGAATACTAACAGATCTCCATTATCGTCAAAGTAAATATTTGTTGGACCCGTGGCATCATCAATAAACACTCCAAGGTTTTCACCATTTGGCCCAAACTTCGTTATTGTACTTTGAGAGAATGAGGAAACGTATAAATTACCATCGGAATCCCAATCAAGTCCAATACTAGATGTAACACCAGATTCAGTAAATTCATCTACAAAACTTCCATCAGCATTATATCTAAGGACTTTCCCATTACCTTGCCATTGTAGTACATAGAACAATCCATCTGGTCCTACTTTTACACGTGTTGGACCACCAATACCATTAGCCCAATCTTCAATAAAATCTCCAGTCTCAGCATTGTGTTTTGTAATTCTTCCGCTACCCAGATTAGAGATGAGAACAGTACCATCATCCATAAAAACGATATCCTGTGGCCAGTCAAGCTCTTGTTTGATGAAAACCTCGAACTTCTCTCCTCTTCCATCAAATTTAACGATCTGCCATGGTGGGTTACTAAAGTTTCCAGCATCACTTACATAGATGTCATAATTGATATGAAGCAAGTCGAGTAATCTGGATTGTTCAGATAAAGAGTTAGAGCCATCTGCATTAGTACCATCGGCAATGGTTAGTACAAAGGCTGCATAAAAGGCAGAATCCACTATGATATCTCCGTTTGAATCGATACTTGTTTCTTCAAGATTTAAATCGATATTGGACCCACTTGGTGTGATAGACAAATAATTGTCATTTGCATCAGCAACATCTAAATCAAAATCATTAACATCAGATGCGGGCACCATAAAAAGACGATATTCTGAAATAAAGCTTTCATCCTGGACCTTGTTGAAAGTAATGTTAAAGTCTCTTGCATCTCCAAGATTAGAAACGTCCCAAATTTCTATGCCGGCAACTATTGGGGCGTTGATAGCTTGAGTCATTAACGTAAATGAATTAGACGGTCCCGTAAGTACATTGTTAGCTTCAACACCATTAGACATGATATAGATTACATAAGAGATATCTTCAGCGATAGCCTGGTTGTCAGTATCCAAAGTGTTTTCACCTAACTCAACAGTATAGGAACCACCAGAACTAGTAACTTCAGTTAATGCATTGCCCGTGACTGATTCTGCTGTTGCCAGATCAAATGAAGATGCCTGTTGCACAACAAAAATTGAATAGCTACTAATAGTACTTTCATCTGAAGCTCCTAAGAATTGAATTGAGATATCACGGCCATCTCCAAAATCAGAGATGTCTGATACAGTTACATTCGTCACACCCGGAGCATCAGGTAAAGAGGATTCTTCGTCATCACATGACATAAAAACAAGCACTAGAAAGCAGTTGAAAAATAAAAGAGATTTCCTGGTCATTGTATTTAAATTTTAAAACCTTAATACCTCAAATAAATGTGATAGATATGGTCCAGGAACTATAATTATACACGCTGTTGGCAATATAAATTTAGATTTACACCAACTAAGTTTGGATTTACATAAGGTGATTGGCTTTGAATGCTGTTATTCCTATAGTTTATAAGTACATTCAAATCGATCAGCATGGAGGCCTCAGAAATAATGATTTTTCTTTTCTTAGTTTGCTCAATTCAAGGAATTATATCATCCATTTTTTTCATTATTTCAGGAGTCAGGCAAAACAGTACGAAATTCTATTGGGGTGCTCTTATTCTAGTATTTTCTATTATTCTATTTTCATGGGTTGGGTTTTGGACTGGATATATTTTCACTCATAGATACTTGATTGGATGGGGTGATTCATTTGTGTTTTTGATAGGTCCTGTAGTTTATTTTTTGACTAAAGAAAGGAAACCAAGCAAGCAGTTTTTACTTCACAGCATACCATTCATTTTAAACATTGCTTTGGTTACATGGCGAGTGGCTTTGGGAGAAAAAAGCTATCTACCTGAGGTGGTACTGCCATTGATTCCATCAATTCTTCTAGCCCTGGAAATCATTCATTTAACGGTCTATGGCACATTAATCTTTCATTACAGATATACCAGAGAGAAACTGTCATTTAGGCAATTTGATGAAGCTATTGGAGCTTTCCTGGCGTTTTATCTTGGCTATACGGGTTACTTTATAACATTCTACTTCATTGAATATGTTCAATGGATTGACTTTGTTATAGCCAGCGTGATGAGTGTCTTCTTTTACTACATTGTCTACAAAACTCATTCTGGTTTTCTTAAAGAAACCATGACTCCAAAATACTCTTCAAGCAGTCTAACATTGGACGACAGTAATTACATATATAATAAGGTTTTAGATTATCTGGGCAGCTCCAATGCTTCCACTGACCCAACTTTTGACCTGGATAAATTATCAAGTGAAATAAAGGTTCCAAAGTACAGGATATCACAAACCTTAAGTGTAAACAATGAGTCTTTTCACGACTTGGTCAATCGAAAAAGAGTAAATGAAGCAATGGATCTTTTAACCAGCAAATCTCATGATCATTTTACTTTAGAAGCTATAGGTGAAACAGTAGGATTTAAGAATAGAATGTCATTCTATAATTACTTCAAGAAAGAAACAGGTATCACTCCTGGGATTTACAAACAACAAAAAAGATCACAGATGCAGCCAGCTGGTTAAGCTTCGTCATTTATTGAAACATGATATTGTCCAAATTAACAAAGACAATGGTATTAAATATCTCTGATGCTCGATGTTAAATTGTCATTTATATCATATCTTTTATTTTCAACCCTTAATCGACAATTTCTTCTTACCTGTCTAATAAATGAAGATATCACCATATTCTTATATATCTTCAATAACGGTTCAGGATAACTGAGCTGCATTAAATAACATCGACTAAGATTCTTGCGGTTGATATTATATAAATAATGCAACCAGCAGCTTTTACTAAAACGGGAAATAAAGTGAGCACTAATTACTCATTAAATAATATTCCATATGAAGACACTTTTGTGATGACAAAGCACATCTGTGAGACCAATATCGCAGGTGTAACTGTTTGCAACAAGGGAGAACAAATCACTCACAAATTTGATGGGATTAAAGAAGCTGATCATGATTTATTGCAGCTTCTGTTTAAAGACATTCAATCCACCGGAATTTTATCCATAAATGACGTCAAGCAATATTCCAACTATCAGGAAATCGTATCAGCTACAAAATCCCGAATAATCTCCTTTCATGGTATCCACATTGAAAATCCGAAATTAAAGGCTTCTGTAATACTTTATACTTGCACTAATATTCCTCACAAAATAGCTGCCGAAAAAATGGATCTCTTCCAACTGCAAGCAAGGCAAATAGCAAATCAGGTATTTGCTAAAATGGAATTGGATCAAACCAGTGACAAGTTCAAAAGCACTAAAAAGATTCTTAAGCATCATGAAAAGAACTATCAATCTATATTGGATAGTACAGGTGATATGATGTTTGAATTGGATATGAATGGAAAGTTCCTTTCAATCAACACTTTGCTCAAACAAGCTTTGGGATATGAAGAAGAGGAGTTCGCAGAAATGCATTACAGTGACCTGGTTGCAAATTACAAAAAAAGAAAACTTAAGGAGTTCTTCGACAATCAAATAAATGGAAACAGTGAAGAACAATATGCTGAGTTTCCATTAAAGACCAAGGATGGATTAAATAAATGGGTTGGACTAAAAGTCGCCATCAACTATCCGGATGAAAATGAAAAACGACTAATAGTAGTTGCCAGAGATATCTCTAAGCAAAAGGAAGCAACGAATAAACTTTCAAAATATCGAAATGGACTGAAGCTGATCAACGAGATCGCTTCCAACGCTAATTTCACACTTAAGGAGCAGTTATACATGGCTCTTGAAGTAGGAAGCTCGTATCTCGGTCTGGAAGTAGCAGTTATAGGCCAGGTTATCGATGAAACTTATTACGTCAGGTTTTCTCAATTAGCTCATCCTGACTATGATGTGAAATTGAAAGAGAGTTACGCATTAAAAAATGTATTCAGTGACATCACTTATCATCAAGATGAAGTGATAACTATTTCTCATAGTAAGGAATCTGAATACGGTAACCATCCATGCTATCTTGAACTTGGAATGGAAGCTTACATTGGTACCCCATACTATATCAAAGGAAAAAAGGAAGGCACAGTAAGTTTCTTCTCACTATCCCCGCGCCAAACTCCTTTTGATGATAATGAAATTGACTTCATTAAAATTTTTGCCAGATGGATTGGATTCATCCTGGAAAGAGAAAGGAATCAGAATTCATTATTGTCTGAACAGGGCATGCTAAGGGCATTCGCTTCCTTCTCTCCTGCTGCTATTGCTATGTTCAATACTGACATGGAATACTTAGCTGCTACAGAGAGATGGGTTGAAGAGAATAGGCTTGTTACGGGTAAAATCCTTGGAAAGAACTATTATGAGGAATTTCCAGAAAGCAAAGAAGAGTGGAAAGAATACCACCAAAAGGCATTAAAAGGTGAAGTGCTAAGTTTTGAAGAAGACTGGTACATCAATAAGCACGGGGAAAAAGTGTGGCTTACTTGGGCTGTTCGTCCATGGTTTACGGAAGAGCACGAAATTGGAGGTGTGATCATATTCATGCAGAATATTACACTTCAGAAAAATCAAGCGGAGGAACTGGTTAGAGCTAAGGAAGCTGCAGAGAAAGCATCACAGGCTAAAGATCAATTCCTATCCACTATGAGTCATGAGATAAGGACTCCCTTGAATGCGGTAATTGGTGCTGGTCATTTATTACTCCAAGAAGATCCAAGAGAAGATCAGGTTCAGAATATGACCCTGTTAAAAAATAGTGGCGAACATCTACTATCCCTTGTTAATGATATACTAGACTTTAATAAGATTGAAGAAGGTCAACTTAGACTTGAAGAAATTTCGTTTGATTTCTTAAAGATCGTGTCATCTATACAGTTTGCTATGGAGCAATCTGCAAGAGAAAAAAATGTTGAGTTTAGACTTGATATAGATCAGAAGGTTCCTTCAGTTCTAAAGGGTGACCCAACAAGAATAAATCAAATATTGATTAATCTTCTTAGCAATGCGGTCAAGTTTACTGATAAAGGATTTGTACAACTGAAGGTTGTATTGCTGGATCAAGAAGAAACTGAAGTTAAACTTCACTTTGAAGTTCAGGATAGCGGAATTGGAATAACACAGGAACAATTAAATTCAATATTTGACAGATTTACTCAGGCCGATGAAGACACTACCAGAAAGTATGGAGGAAGTGGTCTTGGTTTGACTATTACCCGAAGGTTGCTTGAATTAATGGATTCTGAAATACGAGTAACCAGTGCGCCAGGTGAAGGCTCTACTTTTCACTTTGATTTGACCTTAGAAGAAGGCGATAAATCAAAGGTTATAAATGAAGTAGTACGATCTGACAATGATTCAAAGGCTGCTTCAAATAAAAAGGTGTTATTGGTTGACGATCATGAAGTTAACAGAATCATGGCTTCTAAATTCCTTACCAAATGGGGACTTGAGGTTGATTGCGCTAACAATGGTAAAGACTGTCTGGATATGATGGAAAGTCAATCTTACGACCTTATCCTAATGGACTTACAAATGCCTGAAATGGACGGGTTTGAAGCAACCAATCATATTAGAGCCAGAGAAGAGAATTACTTTAAAGATGTTCCAATAATTGCTTTGACGGCCTCAGCATTGGTTGAAACAAGAGAACAAGTGAAAAAAGTTGGGATGAATGACTATGTTACAAAACCATTCAATCCCAAGATCTTCAGGAATAAACTGGCCCTTCATTTGAAGGACCCTTCCCTTTCGGAATAATTATTCATCTCTTAATGATTCCACTGGATTACCCAACGCAGCTTTTATAGTTTGAAAACTGATAGCAAAACCTACTATCATAATTAAACAAATAGTGGAACCAATATATATCCATGGATTAATTTCCACTCTATCAGCAAAGTTTTGAAGCCAATAATCCGTAGCAAAATATGCAAGTGGCCATGAAATTATCGTAGCGATTACAATTAAGCGCACTACATTTCCAGACAACAGTTTTACTAATGAAGATGTAGCTGCACCCAATACTTTTCTAATCCCAATCTCCTTCCTTCTCAATGCAGCAGAATAGGTAATTAAACCAATCAACCCAATACAAGCGATAAACACTGAAATAGAAGCAAATATTACAAGTACCCTTGCTGTAGAGACCTCTGTTTTATAGAGCCTCTCGTATTCTTCATCAAAGAAGAAAGATTGCATAGGCTTATCTCCTGCCAATTTTCTATAGGTCTCATCAATGTATTTAACTGTTTCGAGAATATTTTCAGAGTTGACAATTTGTACCGCAACATATCCACTGTTATTACTTTGATCAAGCTCCAATGATAAAGGAGCAGTTGCTTTGTGCAACGACTCAAATTGATAATCCTTTATCACCCCTATTATCTTGATAGGTCGATCTTTCTTAAATGCTGATGTCAATGGTTTGCCAATTGGATCCTCATATCCGAAGGCTTTAGCTGCTGCTTCATTGATTACAACTGCATTAGAATCTGATGGAAATTCCTTAGAAAAAAACCTGCCTGCAACTAATTCCAATCCCAGGACTTCCATGTGCTCATATGTAACCTGATTATTTAGAAATAAAAATGTTTCCGCTGCATCAACCTTGCGGTACGATCGAATATCATAATTCTTTCCAGGGATTGTCTCAGAGTTAGCAACCTGCTTTACATTCGGATTTCTTCTGATTTCTTGTTTGAATACTTCCAGATTACTCTTCAGCCAATCAGGTCTTTGAATGACCAAGGTTTGTTCTTTATCGAAACCAAGGTTTTTAGAGGTCATATAATTCACTTGGGTGTAGACCACAAAGGTGCCTATTATGATAATGATGGAAGTTGCAAATTGAATGGTTACCAGAAAGTTTCTCAACCAACCGATGCTATTTCTTCCCGATTGAGCTTTACCCTTTAGTACTGCAACCGGTTTGAAGGAAGATAAAACAAACGAAGGATAGAATCCAGCCAACAATCCGACAACCATTGCTAACAATAGCAATGTCCCTAGCCCAAAGAATGAATACAAAATACTAAATGAGATTTCCTTTCCAATCAATGAAATGAAATATGGTTTCAATATGATTACCAGTATTAAGCCAACAGAACATGCGATTGAAGCAATTAAGATTGACTCGAATAGAAACTGAAAAACCAAGGTTCTTTTATTGGACCCTATAACCTTTCTGATGCCAACTTCCTTGGCTCTTGTAGATGAATGAGCAGTAGCCAGATTTATAAAATTGAATACCCCAATAAATAATATTACAATTCCTATCAGGCCATAAATGTATAAGTGTGCAATATTACCTGATGTTTCCAGTTCTCCTAGAGAATCAGACTTTAAGTGGATGTCAGCAATCGGCTTTAGTTTAAATTCAACCGTATTACCAGATGCCTCCCACTCTGATATTTTCAATCCTGTGTAATATTCAATTTCAGGAGCCATGTGATCATAGAATACCTGATGAATCTTCTTTTCAAACTCAGGAATATCCACTCCTTCGTTTAGAACTACATAAGTATGTTGGGACGTACCTACCCACCTATTTACATTCCATCTCTTGTTGCTACTAATAGACCCAAGAAGATTAAATTTAATATGTGAGTTTGCCGGAACATCTCTAACTACACCAGTAATGGTATAAAATGTAGTATCCTCATCTACCGATAACTGTTGCCCCATTGGATCAGCATCTCCAAAATACTTTTTAACATAAGATTCGGAGATAACCATAGATTTTGGATGCTTTAGAGCTGTTTCAGGATCACCCTTTAATAATTTAAAATCGAATACATCAAAGAATGATTCATTGGCAAAAAGAATTCCTTCTTCATTGATCTTCTTACCACCTTTTCCAATTAATAATTGACCACTAGCATGAATTCTGGTAGCTTTTAATACCTCAGGGTAGTTATCCAGTAAAATTTGAGCCATAGGACCTGAGGTCGTTGCTTGTTTGTTGGGCTCACCTCTTATCACAGCTTCATTACCTACTCTGTATATAGATTGGTAATTGCTGTGAAATCGATCATAACTTAATTCATTATTTAAGAACAGTGTTATAAATACTAAACATGCTATTCCTACAGATAAACCGAGTACGTTTATCGCAAAATAGCTCTTGTGCTTCAGGAGATTCCTGATCGTTGTGTAATAGAAGTTTTTGAACATAGCAATATTTGAGTTTGTTTGACTTTCAAGACCTTTCCATGCATATGGCTGACAACATTTAATCACATCCCAACAATACATTCTTTGAGCTTTCTTTAGACCTTTTTCATTTACTCGCTCGTAGAAGTATTCCTCCAGATCGCCATGAATTTCTTCATAGAGTTCCTTCTTACAATACCACTTAAAGAATCTGTGTGGGAGTTTGGGGATTTGATGGAAACCTGACATTATTTATCCCATTTAAATGCCAGCTCATGAATTTGATTACGGAGACTTGTTCTCAGCTCCATCGCTTCATCTAAAGCTTTCTTTCCAAAAGGAGTGATAGAAAATACTCTTTTACGCTTACCACCTCTTTTGGACTCAGGATCTGTTAGTTGAGATTCTAACATTCCTTTCTTCTCTAATCTATATAGTGATTTGTGTACTGCACTTACATTTACAGATCTACCAGATTGCTTTGCTATTTCTTTATTTATCGCAACGGCGTAAGCATCTTCATACAACACCCCTACCGTTAGTAGTACAATCTCTTCAAATTCACCTAATTGAGTTCTGCCACCCATATTATTAAATTTACTTTTGTCTGTAATATAGGTGAATTTTTATATAATTTACTTTTGTCTGTAATATATTTTTTGAGATTGTAAGTAATTAGCTTCAAGACCTATAACAACATCTATCTTTTAGATTTAGTGAAGCCTAATGTGAAAATTGCTAAGGTAGCTATGCCCTTGATAACAAATCGATTGAATAAAAGCAGGATTAAGATTGCGAATGCCATGATAAACTTTCTTTAGTTTATTATAGTGACAACCATACATATAAAATGCCCCTCCTGCTTAACAAATTTATCCTTTTGCTAAAACCTTATTAAGCGCCTCACTCCTATTAGAAACACCCAGCTTTTCATATATATTTTTAAGGTGATATTTGACAGTATTAATTGATACATACATTGCATCCGCAATTTGCCTATTAGTCTTATCAGACAATGCCTGCTGGAAGATTTCAATTTCTCTATCCGACAAAGGTTTAAATAAACCTTCATTAATCATCTCTGGATTTAATACCACTTCTTCAGTTTGATTGTTGAAGACTGAATTGATCTGTAATCTTAATGTGTCTATTTCCTGTGATAACAGCGCGTTTTTCAACTTTGATCTTTGAACAATAAGCCCAATAGCTACAGCACTAAAAAGAATTACCACACTTATGATAATTAGTAGGAAGACCTGGAACCGTTCCTGTTCAGCTATTTCAGCATTAGCCTGAAGTATTTCTTTCTCTTTCTCAGCAGTTTCATACTTTACACGAAACTCTTCGATGTTATTAATTGTCTCCTGATTACTAAGGCTATCTTTAATGAGATGATACTCTTTCAAATGTCCAATTGCATTCTTGTAATTAGTTCTGGCCATCTCAAGTTCGTAAAATAGTTTGAAAGCATCTCTTCGGGGAGCAAGAATTTCCTCCTTTGCACTCACCTCTAAAGATTCTTCCAAATATTTTTCAGCTGTAAAATATTTCTTTTGCTGATACATTAAACTTCCCATAGCATTAAGACATTCAATAAGCGTCTCATATTCATTAAACTGCTTTGCTAATTTGATGCACTCATTATAATAGTATTCGGCCTTTTCAAAATTCCCATCATCTATATAAGTGTTACCCATGGTATAATATTGAAAGGTTAACAAATACAAATCTTTGGTCATTTCGAGGATCTCAGTTGCTCGTTGGTTGACTTGAAAAGCACTGTCCGAATAGTTTAATGCGTTATAACAATAACCTAATTGCACCAGATTTCTAGCCATTGAAGTGGAGTCACTTATAGCCGTTGACTCAATCAAAGCATCTTTCGTATAGCTCAATGCAGCGTCTGGGTTTCCGAGATCAAAAAATATACCTGCAATATTGCCTAGTAGAGCAGACCTCCATTTGTAGGCCCTATATTCTTTGCTGTCTTTGGTCAATTCTAATCCTCTCTCATAATATCCCTTGGCTGCATCATTATCATTTTCTATTCTAGCAACGTTGGCCAGTCCATTTAAGGAACCAATTTGCGTAAATACATCACCAGCCAAATCTGCGTATTTGATTGATAGATTGAGAGATTGAGTTGCAGAATCTACATCATACCGCATGCCATAAGACACTCCCAAATTATAGTAATAAATACCTTTTATTGAATCGCTTGTGTTGTAAAGAAGTTCAGAGGCTTTATTAAGGGTAAGAACCATTTCAGCAGGATCCGATTTTGTATCGGCTTCTTTAATAATTTCCAATACTGATTTTTCCTGAGGGGTTTGACTTAGCACTATACTTACTGTATACAGTAATAACATCAATACCAATAGCTGCTTCATGGACATAACTTAGATTGAAAGATCAATATAAAAAATTAACAGTATCAATCAAAAAAGCTCCAGCTAATACCCTGAAAACTAATAGCTTCCATCTCTTACTACTTAGGTAAATTATGAAATTCATAAAATTGTATTTTATTAAGAGAATTCCCTCTACAATCAAAGAAATAAATACCCCTACTTTTTTAATAATTATGTGACGAAATTATTAGGATAGTTCAATATCGAACACGACTGTTCGGAAATAGCATAGTTTTTATGTTGTTACTGTTTTGTTAGCGAACAGCTTGTAAATACTTGTATAACAAGGTTTAAGAAAAAATGTTTAAGTTTTTTTAGTCAGATTAATGACATTTAAATAACTGGTTAACAGAGGGATAACAAACGAAGCTTTTTACTCATTATTGATAAAGTGCAAATAAATATTTGCAAATACGTTATCTGCCATATTTTTTTTATAAGGTATTACGTAAATTGAACTGTTTTAAGTTTTTAACAATCTTATTTTTTAACTAAAAAGAACAGCATGAAGAAGCTTTTACTACTATTTGCGCTGACTATGACAGGACTTTACTCACAGTCCTGGGCGCAGGGACGTACGGCTTCTGGTACGGTTGTGTCATCTGATGATGGCTCAGGTTTACCAGGAGTTAGCGTGTTACTTAAAGGGACTACTAACGGTACTATCACTGATGCCGATGGTAATTACAAACTCAACATTCCAGATGATAATGCCGTGTTGGTATATTCATTTGTAGGTTACAAAACTCAGGAAATTGCTGTAGGTTCCAGATCAGTGATCGATGTACAGATGGCATTTGAGGTGACAGAATTAACAGAACTTGTGGTTACAGCCGCTGGTATTGAAGCCAACAAGCGCGAGTTAGGTTATTCTATCCAAAATGTCGATGCAGATGAAGTTCGTCAAGCGAATGAAACAAACTTCGTTTCTGCTCTAAGTGGAAAAGTAGCCGGAGTACAGGTTACTAGTTCAGGTGGTAGCCCAGGTGCTGCTGCTCAGATCAGAATTAGGGGTAATAAAACTGTACAGGGTAGCAACGCTCCACTATTCGTAATTGATGGTGTGCCGATTGACAACTCTACTTTTAACACTTCTGATTCTCCTGATGATGATCCTTCCGATTTAGGTTCAGGTGGTGTAACTAACTCTAACAGAGCAATTGACATCAACCCTAATGACGTTGAATCTTTAACAGTACTTAAAGGTCCTGCCGCTACTGTACTTTATGGTATCAGAGCTGCAAACGGAGCAGTAGTAATTACTACTAAAAAAGGTGCTAAAAATCAGAAAGCTCAGGTTAGATATAACTTCGGTTATACTTTAGATCAGGTAAATAAATTGCCTGGACTACAAAGAGAGTATGCTCAGGGTGCAGTTGTAGGTGGTGTTCCAACTTTCCAGGCTGCAATGACGGGTTCTACTCAAAGAACAAGTTGGGGTCCTAGATTCTCAGACTTAAGCTATTCAACTACCCCTTCTGTGTGGGATGAGAATGGTCTTATTGTTTTAGCTACTGACCCAACTGCTACAGGAGTTACTCCAACTGCTTATAACAACGCAGATCTTTTCTTCCAAAATGGAAACACTTTCTCTAACAACATTAGTGTTCAAGGTGGTTCGGAAAAAGCTAGTTACTACTTCTCAGCAGGTAGACTAGATCAGACTGGTATCATGCCAAATAGTGATTTCGAAAGAACTAGTATTAAATTGACTACTTCTTATGAGATCGTTAAAAATCTGAATGCTACTATTAGTTCTACTTACATTAAGTCTGGTGGAAAGAAAGTTCAGAATGGTTCTAACACTTCTGGTGTGATGCTTGGACTATTAAGAACATCTCCAAACTTTGACAACAGTGCTGGATACCAGTTCCCTGACGGAACTCAAAGAGCATACAGAGGTGGAAGTATCTATGATAACCCATTCTTTACTGTTAACAAAAACTTCGCAACTGATGAAGTAAACAGATTTATCGGTTATGCTCAGTTTACTTATGACCCAACACCTTGGTTGAACTTCACATACAGAGTTGGTACTGATACTTACGGTGATGATAGAATTCTTAGAAATGCTATCAACTCTTCAACTTTGCAAGATGGTCAGGTTATTAACCAAACCATTAGAAGTACAGACCTTAACAGTGATCTATTAGCAACTGTTAAAGGTGACTTAGGAGAGTCATTAAACTTCAATTTGACAGTTGGTCACAACTACTATAATAAAGATGTGCATATCAACAGAATTGATGGTAGAGGTTTAGCTTCAGAAGATTTCTTCAATATCGCTTCTGCTCAGTCAGTAACTGTTTCTGAAGGCGTAAATAGAAGAAAGTTATACGGACTTTACGGAACTTTAACACTTAACTACAACAGTCAAATCTTTGTAAACTTAAGTGGTAGAAATGACTGGTCATCTACTCTTCCAGAGCAGAACAATTCATTCTTCTACCCTGCTGCTAGTTTAGGGTGGGATTTCACTCAGACATTCGGAATCAACAGTTCTATATTCAACTATGGTAAAGTAAGAGTATCATGGGGTCAGGTAGGTAACGATCCTGGTTTTGCTGTTACTTCTAATGGATTCTCTCAATCTCAGGTTATTGATGGATGGACAAACCCTAATGGTGTATTATTCCCTGCATTTGGTGTTAACTCATTTAACTCTAATGGTATCTTAGGTAACCAGGATCTTGTAGCTGAAATCACAACTACAACTGAAGTTGGTGCTGACTTACAATTCCTGGATGGTAAAATTGGATTAGATGTTACTTATTTCAACGCTAAAACTTCTGATGCAATTCTTAACATCACATTGCCAAGTAGTAGTGGTTTCCAACAAAGAGCGGTTAACTCTGCAGAGATTACGAACAAAGGTATAGAGGCAGCTCTTTCAGCTTCTATTATTGACAATGCCAGCTTCACGTATGACATTGGTGTTAATTACACAAGAATCAGAAATGAAGTAGTTAAGCTTGCTGATGGAATTGATGTATTGACAATTGATCCATTTGGTACTCAGAGAGTTGTTGCAGGATTCCCGTTTGGTACTTTCTTTGGAACTAGATTCTTAAGAGATGACAATGGAAACATGGTGATTGACCCTAGCAATGGTATGCCTTACGAAGATCCTACTGAAGGTGTGGTTGGAGATCCTAACCCAGACTTCCTTCTTGGATTCAGAAATACATTCACTTACAAAGACTTCACTCTTAGCTTCCTATTAGATATCAGAGAAGGTGGTGATGTATACAATGGTACTTCTGGAGTATTAAACAACTTTGGTGTTGGCAAAGAGACTCTAGACAGAAATGAAGTTGTAGTATTCGAAGGAGTATTAGGTGAAACTGATGCTGATGGAAACGTTACTGCTACTTCAACTCCAAATGATATCGAAGTTGTAAAAGGTGGTACTGACGGTGGTACAAACTTCTACTCCAACTACGGTTTCGTGAACTTAACTGAATTAACTATTCAGGATGGATCTTGGATCAGAATGAGAGATATTTCATTAAGCTACAATCTTCCAGGTACATTATTGGATAAGACTCCTTTCAGTGCTGCTAACATCACATTGAATGCGAGAAACTTATTCCTAATCACAGATTACACTGGAATTGATCCTGAGACAAACCTTACTGGTGACTCTTCAAACGTATTTGGTTATGATTACTTCAACAACCCTAATACTAAGAGTTATGGTATCAATGTTAATCTTACTTTTTAAGAACTAATAGGAGAAAACAATGAAAAAATATTTTAATATAAAAGCGCTGGTTATTGCATTAGCAATGATTGGACCAATGTCATCATGTGACTTTGGTGACACAAATATCAACCCGGCTCAACCAGAGGAAGTATCTATGTCGGCTCTTATGCCAAATGCACAAGTAGCACTTTCATGGGCAGTTGGTGGTGAATTCGTAAGAATTAGTGGATTGCTAACTCAGCAATTTGAGGGTATTAATGCCCAGCAGGAAGACAATTATCAGTACTTAATAAGAGAAGCTGATACAGATGGAATGTGGCAGAGAATGTATTTTAATACATTAGCATCCACAAACCAAATTATCATGCAGGCGGATGCAGCGGATGCGCCACATTATAAAGGTGTTGCTCAAGTGATCATGGCTTATGGTATCTTGACTTTAACTGATGCTTTTGGTGATGTCCCTTATACTGATGCATTCGGAGCTGTTAATGATAACTTCACTCCAACTTATGACACTCAGCAAGACCTTTATGGTACTATCCTTCCTGGGTTACTTAATGAAGCTGTAACAAACCTTAGTGCTGCAGAAAGTTTAGGAGGTTCTCCGTCTACTGATGATCTTTACTTCGGTGGAGATTTAAATAGCTGGATTACTGTTGCTAACACTTTGCAAATGAAAATTGCTTTCCAGGCTTCTAAGCAAAACGGAAATGCTGCTTACACTTCAGCATTGACTCTTTCAGCAAATGCAATTTCAAGCAATGCTGAGGACTTTGAATTGTTCTTCGGAAATGCTGGTAATGAGGTTAATCCTCAGTTCCAGTTCTCTCAGGACAGAGCGGGTAACATCAGAATGGATGCTGCTTTCTCTTCAAGATTCTCTGCAGATGACACTAGACAGCCATTATTCATTAATGATGACTTTGAACTAGGTGCTAACAATGCTGGATATTACAGTGTTAGTGCTGCTCCGGTTTCTCTTCTTAGCTATGTAGAAGTTAAGTTCATGGAATCAGAAGCTGAATTAATGCAAAACGCATCTGACGTTGCTGCTTCTAAAGCTGCTTTAGATGAAGCTGTTAATGCTTCTTTCCTTAAGATCACAGGTGCTGGAACTCCAGCTGCATACCAAACTGATCTTGATGCAAGATGGGCTGCTGAAACTACTAATGCTGGTAGATTGTCAGTTTTGATTGATGAGAAGTTCATTGCTTGTTATTCACAAAGCACTATTGTTTGGAATGATTTCAGAAGAGTTGGATTACCTGTATTAACACCAAATGCAAATGGTGTGAATGCTTTTAATGCTAACGGAGAGATTCCAAGAAGACTTCCTTATCCACAAGAAGAAAGACTTCTTAATCTAGACAATCTTCCGATCCAAACTCCAAACCTTCAAACAAGGTTCTGGTGGGATCAATAAGATAAAACTTTGAGGTAGTAATTGAGGTGTCGGAACTGTGTTCTGGCACCTCTAATTTTTTAGACTAAACAACAATACCTTGAAACGGACATTAATTCTTATCTCACTCCTATTACTTGCTAAATATTCATACTCTCAGGAATCTTTTGAAACGGGAGTCGTAGTTGATTCTGTTATATGTGAACATGACGCTCAGCAGAGCTATGCACTATACCTTCCCTCCTTTTATGATAAAAATAAAAGCTGGCCAATCTTTTACATCTTCGAACCTGGAGCAAGAGGAAAGCTGCCAGTAAACATTTTCAAGAAAGCTGCTGAGGAGTATGGTTACATTATTGTGGCGTCAAACAATTCCAGAAATGGTAACTGGCAAAGAGTATTTGATGCGGCTGATGCGATGCTATTGGATACTCAAAAACGGTTCAGTTTAGACACAGCCAGATTCTATACTTCTGGGTTTTCCGGTGGAGCAAGAGCTGCAATTGCAATATCTACTCTAACGGGAAAGATAAGGGGAATCATTGGTTGTGGAGCTGGTAACGCGAATAGAATTGATTTAAGTATTCGTAAAAGAGATAACCTTGTTTATGTTGGTATAGTTGGTGATCGGGATATGAATTATCTGGAGCATAAATTATTCGAAGAGCATCTTAATAACTTGGAGATTCCCAATATAAGATTAATCAGCCATGACAAGCATCAATGGCCATCTGAAGATATGATTCTTTTGGCGTTCAATTGGTTGGAATTAAAAACCAACTCTCAGTTAACCAGTGAAAGACAAGAACAAATCAAAAAGAGTTTTCAGGACTATTTTCAGACAATCGTAAGTGATGGAGACATTATCGAATCACTTCGATTTCAAGAATATCTAAAACGAGATTTAAATATTGAATTAAACGATTCAATTGTGAACCTGGGCAAATCCAAAGAAGTGAAAAAGCTCCTGGCTCGTAAGTCAAAGATCGAAAAGAAAGAAATCGATACTAGATCGTATCATAATAAAGCTTTTAAAGAAATACCAGAAACCAGGCTTGTAGCCACTGATAGCACCAAAGGTGTTTTGTGGTGGGAATCACAGATTAAAAGATGGCAAAAGAAGTCTCAATCTGAAGATGTTTTGGAAGCAAATAGTAGTCTTAGAATTCTCAACCAAATATGGGCTCGTTGCGCACAAAACACTTTCCAGGAGGAGTCCAGAGGAGACTTAGAGTTAGCAATGAAATATAATGAAATATGGCTAATTGTAGAACCTAAAAACACCTGGGGACTATGGACAAAAGCAAGGTTGTTAACTGCACAAGGTCAATACGATAAGGCAATGGAGCAATTATTAATCGCAGCTAAAACTGGCAAAATATCTTTGAAAGCCATTAAAAGAGAGAAGCTATTTACTCCCCTATTATCTCATCAAAAGTTTAAAGAATTGAAACCGCTGCTTTGGACTCCCAATGAATCCTAAAAGCTATGATTATTTAAACATGAGGACTCTTTTAGATTTTCCATAATGCTTCAAAAAATCCCATATTCTCACCTTTGTTTTTCACTATCAAGATGGGAATATCAGAGTCAAGCATCAGTACTTTCTCTACAATAGAGCCTAGAAGCAATGCTGATGTAGCGGTTCTGCCTCTGGATCCAATCAGGATCATATCTACACCTGTTTGGTGGGCATGGTCATTTATGAGAGCTGCCTTGCCATCATGATCTGAAAGTAAGTATTCACAAGGAACTTCTTGATTTACATTATGATCTGCGTAAAACTTTCTCATATCATTCATGGCGTGACCTTTCATGATTTCTGCGAACTCATCATAAGATTTACCAGATTTGGAGTATCCTGTTGGAACACTATAAATATGAGCAAACTTCAATTGAACATTCTCCTTTTCGCTTAGCTTTTGACCTAAAATTAAAGCCAGTGTTGAGTGTTTAGAAAAGTCAACGGGAACCAATATGTTTTGAATTGATGAATTATACTTTTCTGTTACCAATAGGATTGATGCCGGGCTCTTTCTCACAATGTGACCAGACAACAATCCAGACCCCTTCAAACTCCTCTTTCTTCCCATTACGATGAGATCCGCATTTTTAACTTTGCAGATTCTAAGGAAGCTTTCTAGTGGAGGTCCTTCCTGAACTATGATATCATAGGAAGCATCAATATTTTCAAAATGTGGGGCTACTTTGTTATTTATCCCATCAGCAATATTCTCATCTAATGGAGCCAACAAATAGGGATACTTCTCAGTAACTTCCTTTGGCAGTTCCAGTTCTTTAGCGATATGAACGAATATGAATCTCTTAAGTGGTAATGTTTGAGCCAGGATAGGAATGTACTCGATGATTCGATCATCCATTTCACTGAGGTCCAACCCAATTACTACTACTTCATAATTAATGCTGTCTGTCTTCATGTTTAAAAAATTTAACCTAGCAGTCCTCGTATTAAAAATAGTGAGGCAAAAGCAATAATCGCATACAATTCGGGAAAAACTGCCATGATAAGTGCTCTTCCGAAAATATCATTACCAGAACCGATACTATCTATGCTACTTGCACATACTTTTCCTTGATACATTCCAGAAAATAAACCTGCTAACCCAAGTGCAAGTCCCCCTCCTAGTATTCCTGCTCCTTGTAACAATGTCATTTCAGGAGAAATCAAATCCTGAAGTATAAAGAAACCTGCAAATCCGTACAGGCCCTGCGTTCCCGGTAAAGCGCTTAAAACGATAAACGATCCAAATGAATCAGGACGCTTTTTAAGTGCTCCAACTGAAGACATAGCTGCAATAGCTGTTCCCATTGCACTACCACAACCTGCTAATCCTACCAGCAGGCCAATTCCTATGAATGCTATTATTAGTGGTGTAATTTCCATGTTTTCTATTATCTAAATTTAACTTGACTTACTTAATGGCCTATATGGCAAACCCTTGCCTTTAAAACCTACATTTCCATAAAACTCTACAAATGTTAATCGAAGTGGGTGTACAAATGATCCTAAGGCTGCAATTCCAAAGTTTAAAGTATGCCCAAATGACAAGAATATTATTCCTATAATTATGCTTATGATTCCTCCCTCCATGATTTGCATACCAATTTGATTTACAACAAGCCCAAGCACTGAAGAAGCGAGACCAAGTGCAAAAAGCCTTACGTAGGACAAAACATCTCCCAGTATTCCTGTAAATATGAAGAACAAAGGCATGAATGCACCTCCTATTCTACTCATGATAGATATATCTAGGCGATGAAAGAATATTACAAGAACAACCCCCACAGTAAGCATATAATTCTTAAACCCGCCCATCACATCCAGCCTTTCAACGCCTTGCATCTCTACCAAAAAAATCCAAATTAAACTGGATACAATAAGTAGCTTACCAAAAGGAGCTATTGCATACAATTTTCCTGAGTAACGCAGATTATTATAGATGGCAACAACGATCCCAGTCAGAATTTGAATAACACCAATCATTAGTGCAACATTAAAAGCATTAAACACCACAGAACTATCATCAGGTATAATGACCCAATCTGATAATTGACTAATCCAACCGACAGGGTGATCCGGAAGTAGCATGATTCCGAAAAGACTACCGGATTTAATAAGCCCCATAATCATTGTAATTGAACCTAAAATGAATCCAAGGAACGCTACACCTTTACTGTTTTTGAGAAATGTGAAGTACCCATAGCCCATCGCTAGTGTTAAGACAAAACCATATCCCATATCACCAAGACAATAGGCGAATAATATAGGGTAGAAAACTGCCAGAAACGGAGTTAAATCAGTTTCATAGTAGTTGGGTAATTCAAAGATTTTAGTGATCGGCTCGAATAACTTTGAATACCTTTTATTCTTTAAAACAACAGGAACATCATCGTCCCATTCAGGTTTTCTGATTTGCCATGCGACTTGCTCTCTTTCGAGAAACTCAACAATCTTTTCATTTTTATCAATGGGAAACCAGGCGTTTATAGATATTAACTTCCCTTCATAGTGCTCATGATATTTGGCTTCAGCCTCCTTGATCAAAATCTGATCTTGTTGATCTAGGAGTGCCCGCTCCAATTCTGGAATGAATGGCAGGTATCTAGTTAGTGATGATTTTAGAGTATCTAATTTTATTTCTAGTTCTTGAATTTCACTTTCCAGTTGAGTTAGTGATTTTTGAGGAAGCGCAAAACTTTCAAAGCTATCATCAATGTTGACTTTCTCCCTCGCAATTATAACAAAATAGATGATTGGTCCAGATTGATTGATCACTTCTAAAACGGCATCATTTAGTGAGATAGTATTGAATTTCTTTTTATCAGCATTCCCCAACAAAACCTTAAACCCGTTTTTTAAAAGCGGTTTAAATTTCTCATAATCGTAGTTGCCCCACGGAGATATTCTATCTTGAGCTTTTTTAAGTTGCTCAATTTTTTTATTGGTTTCATTGATGTCTTCTTCAGTCTTAACCAATTGATTAATCACCTCCTTTAACTCCAGGTTGGGCCTTGTTACATTCGTATTACTTTGTTGAGCTTCTGAATTAAGAAACTTAAGTAAACCATTAATTAGATTTTGCTCATGAACCAAATCCTCTGATCCTTCATAACTATCAATCTCCTTCTCCTCTATATGCAGAACTCCTAATTCCTGCATTGATCGCGTAAAGGAACTTCTACGATTCTCATGAGTCATTATGATCAGTTTTCGGAATTCCGTTTTCATGCTTGTTGCATTTTTCGGTTCTTCATGATCTTTTGACCTGCTTTGGAGATGTTTTCCTTATCCTCCAGAAAACGCTTAATTTTGATTGTTGCGTCCTCCATCTCTGGAATTTGTACCTTCTCATATAGATTCACTTTTTGAGTAGTCTTTTTACGAGCATCATCCAGGAGCTTAATCTGAGTTTCAAGAATGTCTATCTTAAAATCCAATTCCGTTGCTTCTTTTAAAATTTCCATACCTGCTGGAATCCAGGCCGGGTAATTCCACCAACTGAAATCAGCCATTTTAAATGTGACTTTTTGAATTTTAGGTACCTTTACACCAATAACCAACTCGTTTTCAACTCCCAATCCCTCAACGAATAGTACTTTCGGAAACTCTTCCCAGAAACCGGAGTTTTCCAAAACATGCATCATGAGTTTTTCTTTATCAACCTTTGCTGCATTCAACTTTTCTTGTCTTTCCTTAACCTCAAGTCTCAAAGCAGTCTCCTTGTTTTTTAAAATAGGCAAAGCTTTCTCCCGAATAGTCAATTGTTTTTTGAGATCCTGTATAGTCGTTTTGTTGTATTGGAATTTAAGTGACATGATTAGTCTGTTTGCTCTTCAGTTATTTTCCAGTACTTATTCAGAAATTCTTCTTTTATACCCACTTCGTATCTCTCGAAGTGTTTTTGTAGAAGCTCCCATCCAGTTTCTAGCATCTCATCAATAGTTATATTGATATCAACCGCTAGAAGCTTAATAGCATAGTCCTTAGAGAAATTAAGGCACCTTACATCATATTCATTTAGATCAAAACCATTTTCTTTTTTCGTTTTGGCATCCATTGCATCAGCGTATAATCTGATTAGTGCATTCATTACCTGAGGGTGGTCCTCTCTGGTCTTCTTTCCAATAACGTTTTGCTTTAATCTTGACAAGCTCCTGAAAGGATCCACAATGACTTTTCCAATATCGGAATCACGCTTAAGATAAAGCTGACCTTCTGTGATGTATCCGGTATTATCCGGAATGGCATGCGTAATATCACCTTCATTCAGTGTAGTAACCGCAATCATTGTGATTGATCCGCCATGTTGGAATTGTACCGCTTTCTCATAGATGGAAGCCAAATCACTATAAAGCGAACCCGGCATACTGTCTTTGGATGGAATTTGATCCATTTTGTTAGCCACTGTGGCCAAAGCATCCGCATACAAGGTCATATCAGTCAATAACAGAAGAACCTTTTCCTTTTTGTCATTTGCAAAGTATTCTGCGGCGGTGCAAGCCATGTCTGGTATTAGAAGTCTTTCCAAAGAAGGGTCTTCAGAAGTGTTGATAAAACAGACTATCTTATCAAGAACCCCTGCAGATTCAAAGGTGTTCTTGAAGAATAGGAAATCGTCATTGGAAAGTCCCATTCCACCCAAAATGATCTTGTCTGCTTCAGCTCTGAGCGCTACATCGGCCATTACCTGATTGTAGGGTTGATCAGGGTCAGCGAAAAATGGTATCTTCTGGCCTGTTACCAAAGTATTGTTTAAGTCTATTCCAGCAATTCCGGTAGCTAATAATACATTTGGTTTTGCTCTGTTTACAGGATTAACAGTTGATCCTTTAATAACACGTTCTTCTCCAGATACTGATGATCCACCGTCTATGGGCTGCCCTAATGCATTGAAGAAACGGCCTGCCAGCAAATCGCTAACTTCAAGCGTTGGTGGTTTACCTGTAAAAATGACTTTTGATTGAGTTGAAACTCCCTCAGTTCCTCCAAAAACCTGCAAAGTAACCAAGTCATTAACAACACTTATGGCCTGTGCTGGTCTATCATTGATCCATGCTAGTTCACCATACTTGATATTGCCTGCTTTAACCACACAGGTTGCTTTAGTGATTCGCTCAATTCTGGTGTATGTCTTACGAAACGCCTTGGCTTGCATAGCTTCCCGATTTATGGTTTATTAATTCACTAATCTGACTTTCATAATTCATAAATGAATCTGATTTGTATTCCGAGAAATTCATTTGTGACACTAGATTGATCATGTTCTTATACAAATCCCGGACTTGTTCAAACTCGTCGAACTCATAACTCTGATCGCATAAACCCAAAATGAAATTAAGCATATATTTCTGGCGATCCATTTCGGTTCTCATATCTATGTCATCAAAAGAGTTTTGCTGGATGATACCAAAATCAATCAGTTCACTTTTCCAGAAATTGATGTGATAGTCAATTGGAACTGCATCGTCACCAAGTATATTGATTTGGTCTCGCGCCTCTAGTCCAATTCTGAGAATATCTTTTGCCTTCTTAATCTCCTGAACCCATCCCTTCTGTATATTCTCATCACTGTACTGTTGAAATTCCAAGTAGTCAAGGTATTTTGAGTAAGAGGCTAATGGATCAATAGCAGGGTATCTTTTCGAGTCTGCTCTTTTTTGAGAGAGTGCATAAAAACATCTGGCCACTTTACTTGTGGATTCTGTTACAGGTTCTTTGAAGTTCCCTCCTGCTGGTGAAATCGTTCCGATGAACGTTACCGAGCCACTTTCATCATTATACAAATTGACAATTCCAGAGCGACTGTAGAAATTAGCGATTGTGGCTGGTAGCTCAACAGGGAAAGCATCCTGACCCGGAAGTTCTTCCATTCTGTTTGACATTTCACGCAAAGCTTGTGCCCATCTTGACGTGGAGTCAGCTAAAAGCAATACCTTAAGTCCCATGCACCTGTAATACTCCGCAAGTGTCATTCCCACATATACTGATGCTTCTCTTGCAGCAACTGGCATATTAGAGGTATTACAAATGATGGTGGTTTTGGTGTCCAATTTATGTCCTGTGACAGGATCAGTTAGGTTTGGAAACTCTGAGAATATTTCAACCACTTCATTTGCCCGTTCCCCACAAGCAACAATAATCAAAATATCTGCTTCGCTATTCTTTGCTATTGCCTGCTGTAAAACAGTTTTACCCGTTCCGAATGGACCTGGAATGTAGCCAGTCCCTCCTTCCATCATTGGGTTTAAAGTATCAATTACCCGTAAGCCAGTTTGAAATATCTTACCAGGCCTTAGTTTTTCTTTAAACCCTCTTAATGGTACTTTGACAGGCCATTTTTGTACCATTGTCACTTCCTGTTCCATCCCGTCTTGGTCCTCTATACGAGCAATGACATCTCTAATTCCATATTCACCTTCTGGAGCAATCCACTTAATTGTGAATGTTCCTTTCCATGACAAGGGGAGCATGATTTTGTGATCAATATTTTGTTCTCTTACATTGCCTAACCAGTGACCTGCTTTTACCTTATCGGACTCTTCAACTAATGGGTTAAATGAATATATGGAATCATCGTCCAATGGGCTGGTACTATCTCCTATCTCGATGAAAGTCCCTGACATTTTTTCCAGGTCACTTTGCAATCCATCGTATTTTTTAGAAAGGATACCAGGACCAAGTTCTACTTCCAACATTTTACCCGTAAACCTTACTTCAGTTCCAATTTGTATTGATTCTGATGACTCAAAAAGTTGTGCCGAGACAATGTTTTGTTGCACTCTTATTACTTCTGCTTTCAACCATTTACCGGCATTTACCAGACATACTTCATTCTGTGTAGCTGGTCCATCTACTTCAACGAGCAGTAAGTTTGAGATTATTCCTTTTACTTTTCCTGTTGTCATACTAGTGGCATCTTTGGTGAGGAAGTCTTTTCTTTTAATTCATTAATTAGGTTTTCGAATTTTTCTTTAGCCAATTCTCCTTTTGCAGCAAATCCTTTCCACCGATACAGATGGATTAACTTTAAAACGTATGCAAACACAAAGTCAACACTAAAGGGTTCTTGCCAGCAATCGGCGAAATTCCAATAATACTCATCCACTTTTCTTTCTATTTTCTCCAGATTATTCTGCTCTATCAATGGTGAGATCTGAGTACTAACATCTTCCATAGATATCAGACCAGGTAGTGACCTAACGTCAGGAAAAAATGGTTCTGTCGTTTCGCTTTGGGTGTTTAAGAAGGGATATGCCTTTACATTAACATTAGCTATTGTACGCTTTAGCTGAAATCTCCATTGGAAATAGGTTTGTAAGAAGGGAGAATCTAATTTTCCTACATGATCATAGAAATATTGATTTAAAGAATGCTCCATATCTCTTAGAGTCAGCGAAGAAAAGGACCCGGAATTGTCATTTAGATAATTAATCATATAGTCCGGTAGTGCATGATATTCTCTTCGGTAATTTTCCAATACCTCGATGGGATAATAAGATGGGTTTACAAAATGTCGAATCTTGAAATCGTGATATTCCCTGAATAAGATGTAAAGCAAGTTTTGGTTGTCACTCATCAATAGAAGACACTCGTATATCCTTTGATCTTCGGGCGAAAGGTTTTCATGAATTAAATCAAGTATTTCTGAAAGTTGCTCCTGTGAATGAGAGGGATCCTCAATCTGTAGTTCCGGCAATGACGATATAAGGTAATAATATTTCATTACTTATCTTCAAACAGAATTTTTCTAACGGCCTTTGAGAGATAGCTTTCAAATAACATATTGAAATCTGACTCTGTGAATGAAAGTTCATACCCTTCTTTCTGGTTACTTATTTTAAACCCTGAATTCAATTGGTCATTAGTAGTGATTACCAGTCCGGGTAAGATCGAATGAGTCTTTTTTTCTAATTCAGCTTTAATGACCTCTATTTTTGCAGGAATTGCTAGCTCAAGGTCCTTACCTTCTTTCCAATTATCCAAAGTAGAAATGATCAGCTCTTTAACAAAACCCATGTCTGACATTAATTCCTTAGTTGGATTGATTAATGCTTCAGCCGTAATAAGATTAGTGATTTCTACGATTAAGTCCTGCTTAAATTGTTTCGCCTTTTGATGGATTTCTGTCTCGACCGATGATCTATAATTTTCGGCTTCTTTTTTAGCTTTTGTAACTATCTCATTTGCTTCTTTATCAGCTTTTGATAGTTTTTCCTCGACTTGTTTTTTGGTCTCATTCATAAGCTTCTCAGCTTCTTTGTGAGCCTTATCCATTCCTTCATTAAATAATTGCTCTGCAAGAGCATCCAAATTATTAAGTTCGGCCATTGAGTATATATTTATTGAATAACTAAAACAGGAACTGGACTGTGAAAAGCCATTTCCTGCGTTAGACTTTCATGAAAAATCCTTTCTATGAAATTGTAACTCTTAGGAATTACACCAATCATTTCAATTCCATTATTCCTAGCAAATTCGATGAGTCCCCATGACAACTGGTCGTGTTGGGAAAAGCTGGTTGTTGTTGCTATCCCGTTTAGGTCCTTAAGTAGGATTTCACGGTTTCCCAGTTCCTTTTTGGTCATAGTTTTTTCATCTCTATTCAGTGTTATTAGATCTAAATCAAACTTGACTTTATCGGCTAGATCCACTAGGAAATCTAATTTACCAGGACTTACTACTTCACTATAATCACATGCAAGTCCAATCCTATTCATAGGTGCTAATAACGCATTATTAGGAACTACAATAACTGGAGCATTAACGTTTTTAATAATTTTAGCAGTCTTTGTACCAAATAGTTCACCCAGTCCTGCTGCTCCTTTTGTACTCATCACAATTAGCGCAATTGGTTCCTTTTCAATGTAGTCTTCTACTACATCTACTACATCACCAATCATCTTAACTGTTGTGCAATTCTTTAATGCAGGTATTTTACTTTCAACCGCTGAGAATTTTTTATCAATACTTTTCTCTTCTTCATGCAACAATCCCTTCGCGTTATATCCTTCATCAGTATATGGTCTATTGTAAGCATGAAATAACACTATATCGTATCCAAGAGCCTCATTGAACTTAACGGTTTCCATGAGAGCGTGAATCGACTGATCGCTAAAATCTGTTGGGAATAGAATCTTTTGCGTACTCATTTTTTGGTCTATATTGTAATTATTAAGATTGCCTTTGAAACAAATTGAATTGCACCAAAACAAACTCCCTCATTACCAAATGATGCCATTGATAACAGTACTCCCAAGATAAAGGTTATGGTTTGCTAGATTATGATTTCTCTCATAGCCATGAATGCGATTTCGCATATAAATGATTGATCGGGATATATAAAGACAGAAGGGTGATGAATTATTATATATGCTATAATTCGTTAACAGCTATGACTCTACTTTTAATCCATCAACCGGATTGCTTTTAGCCACTCGTCTAATCTGGCTTGATATAACCATTATCATCATTAATACCATAATTAGTACTGCTATGACAATTCCTGAAAAGGTCATTGGCATAGGATAAGCATATAACATTTTCATATTAGCCTCAATCAGTAAGTAGCTAAATGGTATTCCTATAATCAGTGAAACAAGAGTTAAGACTGCATATTGCTTCATGATATTTCCTGCAATATTTTGAAGCCCTGCACCAAGTGCTTTTCTAATGCTAAATTCCCTTGTTCTGCCAGTTACGTTTATTTTAACTAATCCATACAAGCCCAAAGCAGCCAAAAGAATTGCAATGAACGCAACAGCATTAAAGAATTTTTCAGCAGTATAAACCTGGTCAAAGAAATATGACCAAACACCAGCTTGCTCACCACCTTGAAACGGCGTTTCAGGGAATAATTTCACCCACGATTCCTGAAGACTTTCTTTTACGTTTTCTAGTTTACCTGCTTGTGACTTAATGGATATGTAGTTGTAAGAACTCTCATCAGCCACTCTAAACACAGTAGGCCTTGTTTTGTCGTAGAAGCTGTAAAGATGGAAATCCTTTACCACGCCAACAATCTCGTATCTGTTACTATCTAATTTGAATACATGGCCAATCGGATTATCAAGGCCAAGGTTATTTAGCAGTTCTTCATTAACGATTAGTGCCGTCTTATCATCCTGATAGTTTGATCTAAAGAATCTTCCCTCCTTCAAGTTAACTCCATGAGTTTCCAAATAACCAGGCTCAATACTAAGAGATCTTGCCTCTATCTTTTTATCAGGTTGGCTTAAAACTATTGTTTCTATCTCCTTACCCAGATGATGCTCTGATCCTGATATGGAGATTACATTTGGGTCTTTACTTAATTCAGCTTTTAAACGCTCAAATCCAGTTGGGTTTACTTTTGCATAAACTGTTTGTTTCTGATCGTAACCCCAGCTTCTGTTATGTTGAAACTCTACATTTTGAGCAAACATTACAGCTCCGGTTATGCCTGTACAGGCAAGAACTATTTGTACTCCCAACAACATCTTAGTAACACGACTTTTCTTTCCAAGTTTTACTGAGCCTTTTAGTATTCCAACAATTTGAAATCTAGAAATATAGATTGCCGGATATCCACCAGAGATCAATCCAGTAACCAAAATTATTGCCGGTAGAAATATCCAGAAATTCAGATTATTAAAATCAAGTAATAGCAACGTTCCAGAGAGCTCACTAAACCAAGGTAAAATGAATAAATACGAGAGAATTAAGCCTAATGCAAGAGCTAAGGCAGTGATTACTATATTTTCAAGCAGAAACTGAAGGATCACCTGACTTCTATTTGCTCCTATTACTTTCCTAAGACCAATTTCCTTAAGTCTTTTAGCGGCCGACACTATCGCTATGTTGACATTATTGAAACACGCTATCAAAAGCATAAAAATAGCTATTACCGGTAAGCCAATTCTTGCTTCTACATTATCATCATAACTGATGTCTTCCAGAATAAATGAAGATCGAGCATGTAGCGTATTTAAAGATTCAAGTTTGAATTTCGAAATGGACCAGTCGCTTTCTTTACTATTTTGAATTAATCGATACTTGTCTAAACCTTGCTCCAAAATTTTGAAGTCAGATGATTCTTCAAGCTGTATAACCAAGCCTGTGTTGTATAATGACCAGTCTTGCGTTTCGTATTTGGGATCAAAATGTTCAATATTCGAATAATTGATCAGGAAATCAAAAGAGATTGCATGTGCCTCAGGAAACCTTTCAGCAACACCAGTTACGATGAAATCTTTCTTATATTGCTCATTAAATATGATCCTGATAGTTTCTCCAAGTGGATCAGAATTTCCAAAGTACTTTTGTGACATCTCATGAGATAGTATTATAGTACTTTTATCTTGCAAAGACTCTTTATCCCCCATTTGAAGTGGAAATGTCATGATTTCCAGAAATGTGGGATCTACCAACCTGACCTTCTCGTGAAATACATCTTCTCCCCTTTTCACTACAACACTTTTATCCTGAATTCTGGTTATGCTCTTGATTTGTGTGAATTCATTTTTAACATGCTTGTAAAGCGGTACAGGAGCTTTTCCATATTGCTTCTCCGTTCCGTCGATGTTCACAAAGTACGTTAGCAAGTATGTATCATTCTTATTAACATGGTGTTGATCTATACTCTTATCCTGCTCCAGGAATGCAAACACCATGATGCTTATTCCTATGGCCACAGCTAAGCCCAAAATATTGATAGCAGTTGTAAATGGATTCTTAAGTAATGACCTAATCGTAGTTTTGAAGTAGTTAGAAAACATAAATTTATTGAGGTTTTGACCTTTTAATATTAGTATAAGTTCTATTATATATAACTAATATACGACTTCAAATTCTTATTTGTTCTATAAAGTAGAATTAATTACGATTCAACTTTAAGACCTTCTGCGGGATTAGTAGATATGACCTTTCGTATTTGAGAAAATATTACAGACAGTATAACCAATAAAAGTAGTGCAACAGCAATAATAATACCCCATGGAGTCATGGGCATTGGATATGCATAGAGGAGATCCAGGCTTGCCTTAATCAGTATATAGCTTACAGGTATACCACAGCAAATTGAAACCAAAGCAAGAACCACATATTCATTTGTGACTAAGCTTGCCAAATTCCATTTACCAGCCCCCATTACTTTCCTAATACTAAACTCCTGATATCTTCCTGCTATATTCAAACTAACTAAACCATATAAACCTAATGAAGATAAGATTATAGCAATGATGGCAAGGATTCTGTAAAACTTAGAAGCTACTTCCAATAATGAAAAATAGTCTCCCCAAACATCCTCCTGATATCCACCTATGAATGGAATATTTGGATATAATTCAGCCCAAAGGTTTCTTAGCTGGATATAGGTATCAGTATAATAATCAGGGCTTACTCTGGCAACCAGATACCTTCTTTCATTGGGATTGGCAACTTTGATCACCGATGGATTAATTCTTCTAAAAAATCCTTCTATGTGAAAGTCTTTAACTACTCCTATTACACGAAACCTATCCCCTTCAAATATTATCGAAGATGAAATTGGGTTTTCTAATCCCAAATGATGTACAAATGATTCGTTTACAAGAATTGATTTTTCAGTTGCTTCTAAATCAGGATTAAATAACTCTCCTTCAACCGGTATAATTTCAAGTATTTCTGGATAATTCGCATCCACTTCAAATTTTGAGACTTGATAAGATTTTCCTGCATAGTGGACCACAGTTGAGTCTCTGGCTTTGCCAAAATGATCTTTTGCTCCTGATACCGCTATAATATTCGGGTTCTTTTCTAACTCATTGGCTATGATATCATATGCTGAATTATTGGGAACATGGGCATATATCATATTATGTTGATTGTAACCCCAGCTTTTTAAGTTTTGGTAGTCACTATTCTTCGCAAACATGATGGCTATTGCAATTGCTGTACATGTGATCACCAATTGAATCCCCAACAATGTTTTGGTCAATAGGTTTTTCCTTCCAAATTTCACAGACCCTCTAAAAATTGTGACTGTTTCAAATTTTGAAATATAGATCGAGGGATAAATTCCAGAAATAACTCCAGTGGTAAAGAGAAGTCCGCCAATAAAAAGCCATAAAACAGGATCAGCAATTTCTAAAGGATTATCCCATGAACCAAGACTCAGCTCCTTCATTCCTGGATTAAAGAGTGTTATACAAAGAATAAAGCCTATAGTTATGGCAATTGAAGTCAGTACAAGGTTTTCTGATAGAAACTGAAATATAATCTGTCCCCTACTTGCTCCAATGACTTTGCGCATTCCGATTTCCTTCAATCTTCTGGCAGCAGAAACAATAGCAATATTGATATAATTAAAGCATGCCAACAATAGTATCATGATAGCAATAAATGGTGTTCCTTTTCTAGCTTCCTCATTATCATCGAATGAAACGCTATCTACAAGATCCCTTGCCCGGAAATGTAAATCATTGAGAGCAATAAACTCATAGTTTGAAACGGGCCAGTTATTTTCTACTGAGTTTTGAAGCTCCACATACTTTCCCATACAAGAAGAGATGTAGTCAATTTGTGAAGGATCATCCAACATAATGAATGTTGCATCCACAGTTTTATTCCAGTTTGAATTATTCGCGACATTTTGCAGATGATCAATATTTATCAGGAAGTCAAAATCAATAATGTGAGCCTTTGGAAACTCTTTAGCAACTCCTGTTATCGTATAATTATCACATTCTCCATCTACCGTTGTTATCATTAAAGTTTGTCCAACAGGGTTTTCATTACCAAAGTATTTCTGAGAGGTCCTTTCACTGATTATGACAGTATTCCTCTTCTTTAATGTATTTGATACACCCCATTTGAGAGGAAAACTAAACATACTAAGAAACGAAGGGTGCACAAATCGCACAGATTCATGGAATGAGAATTGATCGTATGATACTACTGCCCGACTATCTGCTATTTGAGATAAATGTCTAATCTGCGGAAAGTCTTCTTTTAAATAATTAACCAATGGTGCCTGAGTAATCCCAAAATGTTCACTCTCTCCATTTCTATCCACATGAAAAGTTGCAAGAAATACTTTGTCCTTATTCTTATGGAATCTATCCATATTGTAGTCCTGACGAAAGAAAGCATACGTGACCAATGCTACCCCAATTGCTATGGATAAACCAATAATATTAATTAAAGAACTTAGAGGGTTTTTCTTTAATCCTCTTATGGATGTCTTAAAATAGTTTTTGTAGAGATTAACAAAGTTAAACCTACTCCTGGAGGTAATTTCCCTAAGTGCAAAAGGACGTAGAAAGTTGATTACCTGAAACCATAAGAAGACAAATCTTAAGAACCAGTTTCTGTCCTCAAGCTCGTAATAGTATTCCTCTAGATCACCGAGTATTTCCTCAAGTAGTTCACCCCGGCAAAAAACTGAGAGGATCTTTTCAACTATTCTTGGGAAGCTATTCATGGGATGCCTCATCTTTAGGATTCAAATTTTAGTCCTTCAGCAGGATTCGTTCTTGAAATTTTCCTGACCTGAGTAGCTATTACAAGCAAGAGCAAAGATAGCAATATGGCAATCGCTAAAGCTACTGAGCCAATAGTAACAGAATGTGCATACTTAAACAGTATATCTAGATTCTTCTTCACCAAAAAGTAGGTCAATGGAGCTCCGACAATCATCGCGATAATCGCCAACAATGAATAACGTTTAATTACATCAACGGCCAAGTCACTAACTTTGGCTCCCATTATCTTTTTGATACTAAATTCCTTTTGCCGAGCTATTGTATTAAATACAATTAGACTATACAGACCCATTCCCGCAATCAAAACTGTAATTGCCGCTAGAATGTCATTGTACTCTTCCATTATATCAATTTGATCATAAAAGTGCCCCCAAACATCCTCCTGATGTCCTGCTATAAATGGAGTATTTGGAAATTGTTCTAACCAACTTGTGTTAAGGTCAGCATAGAATTCGGTCGATTTCCCTTCCGCGCATTTTAAGGAAATATAGTGGGTGTCTTGTTCCGGAGTATTTAAAATCACCGAAGGTTTAATTGCACTGTAAAAATTGAGATTATGAAAATCTCTCACTACACCCACAACTTGATAGGTATTCCCTGAAAACCTAAACTCATTTGAGTTTCCTAATCTCTGATTAAGTAATTCGTTTACAAGGATTTGCTTATCTGAATCATCACTAAAATTGGCACCCTGAATGATTTCAATTCCAGCCATATCTACAAATTGGCCACTCAACTTAAATACATCAAGTTCAAATGAGCTGGTATCTAAATGCGCCATTAATGAATCCTTATTGATTCCAAGTTGATGTTGCGTGCCTGTGAATGCTGTTATTTCATCTGAGTTTTTGGCATACTCAGTTATCCATTTTACTTGCTCAGGAGAGCTTGTTTTGACATATACAATGTCATTAGGGTTGTATCCCCAACTTCTGGAATTTTGATACTCTTTGTTTTGAGTAAATACTACCGCAGTATGTATTGCATTACAAGCAATGACAAATTGAGCTCCAAGTAATATTTTGGTGATTAGACTGTTCTTTCCAAACTTTAATGTGCCCTTAAAAATTTTGTCTGGCTCGAATTTAGCAATATAAATGGATGGGTAAACACCAGATATTAAGCTTGTTAGAATTAAGATAAAAAGAATGCAAACCCACAAAAGTGGATCCGCTAAGCTTAGTACCAACTTAATACCACTCAAAGAGTTAAACCAAGGTAAAATCACAAATAAGGAGAACAAAATCCCTATGATGAGAGCAAAAGAAGTAACCACCAAATGTTCTGTCATGAATTGAGAGATAATTAATCTCCTGTCGGCTCCTATTACTTTTCTAAGACCTATCTCTTTTAAGCGCCTTGCAGCACTGGCAATAGAGATATTGATGTAATTGAAGCATGCCAGAGCCAAAATAAATATCGCGGCAATTGGTAAAGTGACCCGACCTTCATAATAGTTATCATGAGAAAGCTCATTTCTAAGATTCCTTGATGCAAAATGTAATCCACTAAATTGTTGAAGGCCAAAAGATTCTACCTTATGATCAGGTACTCCCTTATTGTAATTAGTCACATAATTCTTTATGTCAAGTAATACTCTATTAACGTCATTAGGATCGTCTATCTGCAAAAAAGTACCATCAATCATTTCACCCCATTGTGATGATCTCAGATTATACTTAAATGCATTAGAAATGTTTATTAGAAACTCAAACCTCAAAGCATGTGATTCTGGAAAAGGACTTGCAACCCCAGCTATTCTGAATTTTACCATTTCACCTCCCAAGTTGACTTCTATCTTCTGGCCAATTGGATTTTCATATCCAAAATACTTTTGAGACATGTCATGGCTTAAGAAGATTGAAGAATCATCATTAAGCTCCTTTGATACGCCCCATTTTAAAGGGAAACTAAACATTTCAAGAAAAGCTCCATCAACAAATAGTATTTCCTCATAATGGACGTTATCCCGATATTTAACAACTGTTTGTTCTTTTGAAACTCTGGAATATTTAGAAATTTCATCCATATCATCATGGAGTGTAGTTCCCAAAACAATTGGAGAATGACCATACTGAACAGGTCGTCCATTTTGCTCCAACTCTATAGTTGTCAAATAAATCTGATCTTTATTTTCATGAAATTGGTCAATTCTGAAATCGTGCGACAGGAAAGCATATATAGTCATGCACATACCTATCGCAATAGTCAAGCCCAAAACATTGATAAATGAGGAAAGAGGATTTCTTCTTAGTGTTCGTAGAGAAGTTTTGAGGTAATTGGACAACAATAATAAATAGATGATTCTCTGCCTGTCAACAAACTCTCTGATTGAATATGGACGAATGAAATTAATTGCCTGAAACCAAAATAAAAAAGGTCTTTGCCATCTTGGGTATTCCTCCAGTTCGAAGTGGTATTCTTCCAGGTCTCCCAGAATCTCTTCCAGGAAATCTCCTTTACAAAAAAATCCCAGAAGCCTTTGAACTGCTTTTGGGAGCTGATACTTGGATGGATCCATATAGCATTTCTACTTTGCTACATCAATTGACAAATCTGGTATTTGCTGCCACAAATTCACTTTCAGGTCTCTGCTTTTTTGTAGAGCACTTTTCCCAGAAGCTGTGATCTTAAAAATTCTTTTTCTCCTACCCCCTCTCAGGTCAGTAGCTCCTCCCATACTTGATTCGATATAACCTTTCTTCTCAAGTCTGTTTACTGTGCCATGAACAGCACCAATAGTAATAACTCTATTAGTCTGATCTTTCAGAATTCTTCTTATAGCCAATCCATATGCCTCATCCTTCAGCATTACAATCATCAATAGAATTAATTCTTCAAGTTCTCCTAAATGGTCTTTACTCATATTATTACTACTTTATATAACAAATATAACAGATTGAATTGATATTTGTTCTATTTATTATAACATATTATGGTTGATCCGCACTACTGGAACGTTTATACTTACCTAGTTCCGAAGTTGGTGCTATTACAGTACTGTTCCACATTTCGGGTGAGTAAGCAAATTCTCTTTTGAATTTAACTGATTTAGGTTCAGTAACATTTTCAAAAGTTTCAGCATCAATTTCTTCGCGATCCAAGACCAGATATTCCCAATAAGCTTCAGTATCGAAATAGAGTTCTGTAGAGAACTTAATTTCATTTAATTCTTTGTCGTAAAGAAAGCGCTTTTGTTTTTTCTTAATTGTAAAATCTCGTTCGATAGAGGCACTTTCGTTTTGTTGGGCGTAAACGTATTTTGGATAGTAGCCCTTCTCCCATTTCTCGAATATGACCCTACCCTTCTTATACTTCATGGAGTGTCCTATTCCCATTAATTGGAAATTTTCATTGTCTTTTCCAGGAGCATAATTATAATCCAATTGAAGTACAGCAAAAGATTGCGTTGAAACATAAATTCTACCTTCGAACAACCCTCTTCTTCTTGGTGTGAAAGAGATATCGTATACTAACTCATCATTTAGTATGGTCAAATCATGCAATGTATAATTGTATTTACCCATACTATTTAGGAATTCCCAATTCTCACCTTTCAGAGATGCGTAATCTTTAAGTATGAAGTTCATAGAATATTTTACAGCACTTGAACTTAGATGATAATTAACAGAATCCTCCAGGTCTTCCTTCCACGTGGAATCTGGAGTTTCTTTGTGTCCTACTTTAGTACTAAAAATACCTGTCCTGAATTTGTAATAAGTTTCAGTTGTTTTGTTGGTTTCTTCAATGTCTTTGAAAAATGTTGCCAGCTTTTCTTCCAAGACTTTGGATAGGTCTTTCATTGAACTTTCTTCTAAAGAAATAGCTTGGATTGGCACAAGTTTTTGTTTCTCACCATCCTCATACAACTCTAGAATTGCATCCTGATATTCAACAAATTCTTTCGGCATAAGGTCATAGAATTCATTGAATGTCTGTTCATCTAACCCCACAAAGTTAGATCTCTTCAGAACTATCTGGTTCTTATCAGGGAATGGTGCATTCTCGTATTTGTGGAAGAATACCTTCTGCTTGTTGGTAGATTTAACATAATTGCTATCATACCTATCTACTACTCTTTCAAGTATTTGTTCTACCGATAATGGTTCTGAGTTTACCTGAAATTCCTGAAGATTAATTGCTGCTGGTTTAAGGTTAATAATTGGATTACTGAAAATTTCTCTTACTGTAGTATAGTAAGTCTCATACCCAATATAGCTGATCATTACTGTATCACTTTCAGCTATTCCTTGCACATTAAGGACATACTTACCTTCCGAGTTTGAGATTGTACCAATGCTTGTTCCTTTCACACCGATACTGGCAAATGCTAAAGGCTCATTTGTTTTGGCATCTATGATTTTTCCAGTCAGGGGTTTTTCTGCTGCCCAGGTTGGTATTTGAATTAAGATTATAAATAGAAATGCTAGTCTTTTCATTTTGTTGTTGTGAGTGAGTTATATTGATGATGCCAAACCATAATAAAAGGTTGCTTGGCTAAGTCATTTTTATAATCACATTACCTTTTTTTAAATCTTGCTCCACATAACGATGCGCATCTGATAATGATTCAAACGGGTAGACTTTATCTATAAATGATTTAATAATTCCTTTTTCCACCATTTTACTTAAAGTCAGTAAATCTTCTTTATTGTCACTGGCGAATTGGAATATGACTCTTTTGTCTTTTAAAAACCGCCTGGTCAATAAGGCAATGAGCATGTATAAGGCTTTCGGGTTTCCCATTAAAAAGACTCCACCTGCATTTAATAAATCAATACTTCTGTAGTAAGGAGCATTACCAAAAATATCAAAAATGATATCATACTTCTTGTCTTGCTCCCAGAACCTAATGGACTCATAATCAATAACTTCATCAGCACCTGCTTCTTTTAAAAGTTCAAACTTATCCTTTGAATCAACGCAAGTAATTTGGGCTCCCATATCTTTAGCGATCTGAATGCTATATGTTCCTATACTTCCACCAGCACCATTTATTAGAAGCCTATCTCCCTTTTTGATATTAGCCTTTCTCATGAAGTGTAAAGCATTAAGTCCACCTGTGGGAATGGTTGCAGCTTCATCTGGATTTATTCCTTCTGGAATTTTACTTAGAGGATGATCCTTTGGCAGACATATATATTCTCTGTATGAACCCATTCTAAGTCCGGTAGGTCCATAAACTTTATCTCCTACCTCATATTCTGTGACTTCACTTCCAACAGCTGTAATTTCCCCTGAGAACTCCTGACCAATGACTTTCACTCTTGGCTTAAATACTCCCATATAAAGTCTTAGAGGCAACCAGAAAAGAGGATGAATCTTAAAACTTCTTAGCTCGCAATCTCCTTTTGTAACGGTTGTTGCAATTACTTTCAGCTGCACTTCATTTTCCTTTGGTTCAGGAATTTGAGAATGTTCAAGCTGCATGACATCCGGAGTACCGTATGCTGTTAGGATCATGGTTTTCATTGTATTTTCCATACTAAGCACCAAGTTTCGAAAATGCTTCAAACACTAAAAATGCAGGCCAAACCACTGCTTTAAGAACACCCAAAGCCCCCATCCAAAAACCGGCTGCAGTACTAATGTAGTAAGCTGCAGAACCGAAGAATCCCAGGCCATAGAAGCAACTAGGCCTGGAACATTTATATTTCTTTTCTTCACTCATTTTCAATTAGTTAAGCATTAAAAGTATACTCGATACATTAGGTTCGGGAAGAATCCAAATTGAGTTAGATACCCAACAGAACCAGGTTCTGATGCATCATAGAATTCGTTGATTCTTCCCTTGTTGTTGGTGATGTTATCAAGGTTTAGAAACAGTTCATGAGTGGCTTTTGGCTTATTCCATTTATAGCTCGCAGAAAGAATAATCTGGTATACATCCTCAATGCTATTTTCATAAGCCTTTGAGTAATCCCAGTAATTATTGTTCTCCGGGTCAACCGCAAGATTACCTTGTTCGTCTCTGAGAAGTGGTATAATTTTCTGTCCCCCAGCGAAGAAAATTTTAGAGTTCAATGCCAGTGTTTGGTTCTGCTTTTTACCTAGTTTGGTAAACTCCTTTCCGAAAAGTAGATTGGCGAGATAATTTCCGTTATATCTTGTATTTCGTTCAATCCCATCAAGTGCAGTGTATTTTGATTGATAAAGAGACGTATTTACCATGTAGTAGAAGTTTCTATTAAAGAACCTTTCTAGAGTAATTTCAACTCCGTAATTCTTTCCTGTCCCTTCATTTACGAGATCAATGTATTGAAATTCAAGCCCCTCATTAATTGTTGCATAGTAACTATTTGGATCATTTGCGACTGGCAGGTTATACAAATCCTGGTAATACCCTTCAATTTTGGCTCTTATGTTTTTACCAAACCTTTTCTCGTAACCCAGTACATAGTGGTGTGCTTTGAGAAGACCTAAGTCTTGATTTGGTTCGGCAAGGGATCCGTCTTCTTGTTCAACTTTGGCAAAGTAGTTATGTATACTTTCCATGTTGCTGTGTTTGCCATAGCCTGCATTTAGCGATCCTCCGTTATTCAATTTGAAACTGAATGCAACCCTTGGTTCAATTGTGCTCTTATTGTTTAAAAGAACATTCATATTATGGACACCGGAAACCATTGTAAGCCTTTCATTGATTCTGTATTTCCAGGAAACAAAATTTCTTACAGTTGAGACATTTTCATTAAAGTCCACCAGCGTTGTTCTATCGCTAGGAGTTTCCGTAAACTGGCTTTGGAAGAATTCATACCCTAATAATGCGTATTTACTACCTACCTGGATTTTATGCTGTGAATTGATTTTGTTGTTATAGGTTACTGAAGCACGATAAGATGATTTCTTTAGTCTTCCAATCAGGTTTCTTGTATAATCCACTGTGGAATCTCTTAAGTGATTTCCTTCTTCATCAAATATTTGAATAAACCGATCCTCATATATGTCGTCATCTATTCCTTCATGAGAATAAAGTAATGTTGAATTGACATAGCTATTTTTATTGATATTAAAGGTGTGATTTATACCTTGATTAAGCAGATATGATCGCTTTTTGTAATCTTCGTTGATATCAGCAATCATAAATCGATTACCTGGAGTCTCCCAGGTATCTGGCTTCACATCTTCAAAAAGGAAACTACTGTAACCACCTAATCCGAAAACTGAAAATGTCCCTAAATTTTTGGTGGGAAAAACCAATTTATAAGAAGCATCCTGAAACTTTGGAATACCACTAATATCAGCTAATCCCAAATCTGCGATAACAGAAGCCGTTGAATAACGATAGTTAGCAATAAATGAACCTCCATACCCCTTTTTAAAAGGACCTTCAAGAGTTATATCAGTTCCCAGTAGTCCAAAACCGAATACTGCTTCGTACTTTTCATTATTACCTGCTCTAAGTTTAACATCGTAAACTGCAGATAATGCATCACCATATTCTGCGGTAAATGCACCAGTGTAAAAGTCAGAATTTGCTAACACATTGTTATTAAGCGTACTAACGGCACCTCCTACTGCGCTCTGATCTCCAAAGTGATTAGGGTTGGTAATTTGAATCCCCTCAAGTCTCCATTGGACGTACTTAGGTGAATTCCCCCTTACTATTATATCATTACTTCCATCTTGAGTTGCAGTAACACCAGCAAAATTTGACATAATTCTGGAAGGGTCGTTAAACCCACCTGCGTATCTGCTTGTTTCCTCAGAAGATATAGACCTTGCACTAAGCATAGCCATATCATTTGAAGCTTCACCTTTATTGACATTTGCTACTATGACTACTTCATCCATCTTCATTATGGATTCCTGCATAGTCAAATTTAAAAGTACCTCCTTGCCAGAGTTAACCACTACATTTGGAATTACCTTAGGCTCATAGCCTATGTAAGAAAGTTCTAAATTTAATCTTCCAGTAGGAACATTCTCAATTCTAAAGTTCCCATTAATATCCGTAGTTGCTCCTATTATTGGATCACTACCTAATACAATGACCGTCGCTCCTATCAGCGAGGTGTTGCTCTCATTATCTTTAATAACACCTCTGATTGTTTGAGTTAGTTGTTGTGCGCTTGTTACACCAAATACCAATATTAGGCTTGCAAGTGTGATTAGTTTTTTCATCGCAATAGTTCTTAATCTTGCATTAAACAATTAGTTCTATATAATATAACATATAGAACGAACATACCGATCCATAAGTTTTATTTTATATAACAAATTTACGAGGTTAAATAAAAATATGTTATATAAAATAGAAATAATTAGTTTGGTCGATGAAATATTGTTGTTCGTCGATCTATGTTTTAAGTATTGAGTTTAGCAATTTAGATTACTTCAGCGTTTGGAACCGCTTAATTAGAAACAAGACTTACTCGTAACATGAAACTTTTTAGATTTCTGATCTTTTTGATCGGAATATTCACAACCAATGTGCTCTATAGTCAGTGTACTACCTATGGTACGACAGTTGATATCGATTTCACAGGAACTTGCAACGAAACATCTAATCAAAATCATAATGATGTAGGCACTATCACTATTGTAGGAGATTTATCCTTTAGTAGTGGAAGATTTACCGTACGTGGACCAGTAGTTGTTGAGGGGAACTTAACGTTCACAGGAACTGCAAGTCTCAGAATTCTCGTAAATGGTTCTTTAAGAGTTGCGGATGGAGGTACTGTCACAGGTCAGGTTGTTGAAATTGGAGCCAATGGGTCTCTTACGATAGATGAAAATGGTTCAATGTCTGCCACTACTCTGACCAATGATTGGTCTGGACCTGCGACTAATAACATCATCGTTAATGGTGACCTCACTGTTTCTGGTACTTTCACAAATGGAACAGACGGGTCGATTGCTGGCTCTGGTACAATAGATGCCGACATAACTGATAATGGTTCATCAACTTTCACAGGAACGCACAACGGAACTTGCACCGGTGGTTGTAATGGCACCTTACCTGTAGAACTTATCTCTTTTGAAGCTTCAAATCATAATGGCAATTGCAAGTTGATCTGGTCCACTGCCACCGAGCTAAATAATGATGGTTTCGAAGTAGAGAGAAGTTATAATGGGATTGACTTTGAGGTAATTTCATTTATTGAAGGAAATGGTACGACCAATGAAGTTAAGAATTACCAATTTCTAGACAAAGAAGTGGCAGCAGCGGCCTACTATCGATTGAGACAAATAGATTTTGATGGTGCATTTGAATTTAGTCCTACTGTCTACTTTCAACAAAATCGATTATCCGTGTTAAATTCTATTAGGATTTACCCAACCAAACACAATGGATCAATTAAACTTTCGGATTGGCCAAACGAAATTGCAACTATCAAGATCATATCACTTTCTGGAGTCTCAAAAAAATACAATGATGTTTTATCTAAGAATAAGGCGGAGTTATTGATTAATGAATTTTTATTGAGTCCAGAAACAGCATTGGGTACATACTTAATACATATTGTTACCCAAAATGGTAGTTGGACAAACAAGGTGATAAAGTAACTAAAATCACATTGGTTCGCTAGATGGGAAAAACATGGTAAACGTAGTATGGTCATTCTCTACACTTTCTACCTCAATGTAACCTCTATTTAGTTTTACAAGGTCATATACAATATTTAAACCCAAGCCACTACCCTTTTCACCCCTGGTCCCGTCAGACACCTTTTCTTCATTGATCTCATAAAGGTTGTCTAACTTCTCTTCAGGAATACCTATTCCGGTATCAGATACTGTGACCCTGATTTTTCCATTTTCTTTATATGCTCCAAGGGTGATAGTCCCTCCTTCTGGTGTAAACTTAAGTGCATTACCAGTCAGGTTTCGGATGATCGTCATGAAACCGTTCAGATCTACCCAACCTTTGACGGATTTAGGAATATCGGTCTCTAACTTGATTGATTTTGATTGAGCCTGCAATTCAATACTGCTAAGGCATTCTTCCAGAGTCTCTTTGATATTTAAATATTCAGGATTATATGGCATAGAGCCCTCTTCCTTCATCGCCCAACTTAACAAATTATCTAACAGATTTAAAACTCCGTCAGATGCTGTATTTAAATGACCCGACATTTCCTGAAGTCGTTTGTCTTCCTTGGCGTTATATTCTGATTCTAAATGACTTTTAATAATCGAATAAAACCCCAGCATCAGGTTCATTGGCCTTCTTATATCATGAGAAATGATGGAGAAGAACCTTGATTTTGTTTTGTTCAGCTCGGTCAAATGCTCATTGGCTTGTGAAAGAGCTTCATTCTTTTCTGTTATTTCCTCATTCTGATTGTAAATCTCATTGTTTAGCAAACCCAGTTGATGATTGGCTTTTTGCTTGGATTGATAGAATAAGAAAAGTACTATGGCAATTACTAAAAGAAGTCCGAGTCCTACATAAGTTGCAGTTTGTTTGACTTGAGAATACTTTAGTTCTGCAACATACCTAACCCTCTCTCTTTCATAAGAAAACGCGATAGAGTCTCTTTCTTTCCTAAACTCATTTTCAGCCTCCAGTTTAGCAATTCTCTTGGAGATTGATTCATTGTAAAGGCTATCTGATAATATTTTATGCTTTCTATGTGCATCGTAAGCGCTTTTATAGTTACCCAACTTGTTTTCAACTTCAGCCAACTCTCCTGCAGCATCTCTAACAATAGTTGGATATCCAATTTCCTCGGCTACTTCAATTGCTCTTTGAAAGTACTTTTTGGCCATCATTAAGTTTCCTTTCCTTGAGTGAGTTTGACCCAGGCCTACAAGTGAATAAATCAGTGATACTCTATCATTAATCTCATTACTTAATTGAATAGCCTGATTAAGATAATTTAACGCTTCATCATATCTTCCTTGCTCTGTATAAACCTCACCAATGTTAATATAGCTACCTGCCAACCCCATTTTATCATTAACCTGCTCTTGTATTTCAAGCGATTTCTGGTAATTCTCCAAGGCCTTATCCAACTCCTTCATTTTCCAGTAGATCACACCAATATTATTGTATGAAGTAGCTGTTTTGCGTAGCTCTTTCTGATTTATTTTAATTTCTAAAGAGCGATTATGATATTCAAGGGCTTTTTCGTACTCACCTTGTGTAGAATAAACTGTAGCAATATTGTTGTAATCGCCACTCATAGCGAATGTATCTCGTATTGCCTGGTTAATTGTAAGTGATTTAAACAATGATTCTAAAGCTTCAGAATAGTTGCCCCTTTGTCTGTAGATAATTCCTAATCCTCCAAAAGCTCTTGCCTCTCCCTGCTTATAGTCGATCAATTTAGCATCTTCTGCAACCTGCAGATAAAGTTTCCTGGCTTCATTGTAATTCCCTTGAGTCATACAAACCCAGGCTTTCAGATCATTAGCATCAATTACTTTTTCTGGAAGTTCTAGTTTGTTCGCCAATTCAATGGCCAGATTAGCATGTTTGTAAGTATTTGCTGAATCCGAATATTGATACTCATAAGCTATCGCTATGTAAATATCTACTCTTTGTTTTTCTGTAGCGTCTGGGATCAGTGAATTAAGGGAGTCGATCGTTGGCTGATGTTGAGACATGGCGATACTCGTCGTGCATAGCATTATTGCGATACCAACGTATTTTATTATATACCTAAATAAGGTATGTTGCCAATTACTATATGTTCCCAACTTTTTTACTTTGCGAGTATGTTCCAATAAATTGTCCGCTGAAATATAATTAATTAGAACAATCTCCGTCAATTTAAATGATTAAAGGTAGAAAATATAGGTTGAATGCAATCAGGTGAAATACATATAATTGAAATTCTTCAAAAAAACAGTGAGGTAAAATCTATACATCTTACTGAAATGATGCTCGCAAAATGGCCTGAGGAGCTATTTGATCATGCCATTGAAGAAGTTTACCTGGAATATGTAGTCTGTCCTGTATCCTGCCTAATAGAACTTTTCAAAATCACTTCAATCAAAAGATTAGTATTGATCGGGATTGCGGAAACTGCCGAAGATCTTGATGAAGAAGTAGGGTTGTATGAATTGCCAGCAGAAATTGGACAGCTTCATAAATTAGAAGAATTAGATATTAGTGAAAATAGCCTTGTCACTCTACCTGATACACTTCAAAACTTACAGAAATTAGTAAAATTAAACTTAGGCTGGAACAATTTTCACCCTGACTCAGAATTTCACTTTCCAAACACAATTCGGGACCTGGATCTATCTTCAAATGGATTGACGAAGATCCCTCAGGAAGTCTTTGAGTTACCGCTTTTGGAAAACCTTTATCTACAACATTGTCAAATAAAATCTAGTCCGTCATTTAAGAAACTGGAGGCACTGAGGAGTTTGGATTTGGCTTATAACAAAATGGGATCGATTGAATTTGATGAATCATTAAATCTTCATTCTCTGGTGCTAAAGGGTTGTGAGTTACGTGAGATTCCAAAATCACTATATCAAATGACCTCTCTTAAAAGGTTGAATTTGGAAGACAATCATATTACTGATGTTTCAGCTGATATTGGGGATTTATCTGAAATTATTGAAATAAACCTTTCGAGAAATGATATCATGAGAATTCATCAGGATATCGATAAGTTACAGCAGCTAAAAGTATTAAACGTGGATAGGAATGATTTGAGATCTATTCCGAAATCTTTAGGAAAACTTCAAAATTTAACTCGTCTAACCATTTCAAACAATAAGATTCAAGAGCTTCCTTCTGCATTATATGAGCTAAAAAACCTTGTTACCTTGAATGCCAATTGGAATGTGCTTTCTCAGATTTATCCTGGCATAGGAAAAATGAAACAGCTCAAGCATCTCAATTTACACTCTTGCAAGCTATTGTTTTGTACTGATGATATAAATGAATTGTACAATCTGGAAGAATTAACTTTAAGTCATAACTGGCTAAAAAAGATTCCCAAGATGGATCAACTACAAAACCTCAGACATTTGAGTCTGAGTGGTCTACACGAGCTAGAAAAGCCAGAAGAGGAACTAAAGAAACTGTTCCAACTACACAGTGTGAAAGAGATTTCCCTTTCCTATTGGAGAATCAACTTTATCCCGGCTGAGCTAAAAGAATTAAAGAATTTGAAAAGAATCAATCTAGGCCGCATTCCCGAACTTCAGAAAAATGCCGCCTTCTGGAGAGAGGAATTTGACCCTATTTATTTGTGGTTCTAATTACTTTTTGAATTTCTTTTTCTGTTTTAAAATAGCCCTGGAGACAAATTCCGCAGATGTACTTGCAGATTGCACAGATCCATAATCTATATCTGAGTCTTCTTCCGAAACGACATATGCAGCCTTTGTAGCGCTTGAGGCTCCTTTGAGATCAGCGTATTCAGAAGCTTTCATTTGCTGTTTAGCTTCTCTCGTCTCTGTACGCTGTAAATAGAAATGAGATAACATGTGGTAAACAGTTCCCTCACCATGGTCAAATCTTATGATTACTGCTTCTTCTCCATATTTCTCTTTCAGCTCTTTCGACCTCACTAATACTTTAACCTTCTTATTATCAAGAATTTCTATTGGATATGAAGAACCCTCCAGCCACCAAACCGGATCATTCTCTTCATCAAAGAAGCCTTTCAAAACTGTATCCTCCCTATCTAGCAATTCAATCCTAACCACCTCATCTGTCGATGGGTTTCCATTGTATTTCACAGTACCGGGAAACCCAACTTCCAACACATTTTTCAGAGCCCAATCCGTTGTTATCAATTGACCTCCTGACGCAACAAATCCCGCAAGTTTTCTTGCTCCTTCCGCTGGAAATTCCGATGCACAATTCACAAATACTGTTTGTGATGGCTTCAATTTCGCATCTAATAATTGATTATGATTTATTCTCACATGAGGCATACTAATATGCTTCAATACCAAATGAATATGATCATAGGTACCATCTACAACTACTACATCTGATTTATCTAATGACTCAAGAATGTCAATATTCTCCTTATCCTCATTTTCAAGTCTGTCTCTTAGAAGTTTATTGGCCATCTTATACGACTCGGCCATTTTCTCATCACCCGCTTTTTCGTCAGGCGATTGGGATTGGTTTGGGATTGGTTCTTGTGGTTGTTGATTTAAAAAATTATCGTCCTTCTGATCCATAACAGTTTAGTTGTTCCTATTTAAAGTTAATGAAATCAGAAGGACGATCAAATAAAATTATTATACCGTATTGGGCTATTCATACCGCAAGCTCTCCACAGGGTTCGCCTTTGAAATTCGTATCGTTTGCCATAAAACTGCAATAAAAGCACATGACATCACCATGACACCAACAACTAAATAAATCCACCAGGAAACATTGGTTCGGTAGGCAAAAGTGCTTAACCAATCTGATGTAAAATACCAACCAACCGGAAAGCCAATCAAAAGTGATATTGCAATTGTTTTAATGAAGGATCCACTCATCAAAGTAAACACATTTAATCTGGTTGCACCATTTACCTTTCTAATTCCAATCTCTTTGGTTCGCCTCTTTGTTTCGTGAAGTGCAAACGTGAATAAACCTATTGAAGAAAGAAGTAATGCTACAATACCAAATCCTAAATAGATCTTGCCTGTAAGCTCTTCTTTTTTGTATTGCGCTTCTACAAGGTTCTCCATCGATTCAAATGTGAATATACCGCCAGTGTTTACAGATCGGAATAGTTTCTCCAACCAACCAATAGTCTCTGCCTTATTAATCTCATTCACTGCCAATAAGAAACTTTCATCTTCGTAAATTCTATATTGTAGAATCAGAGGTTTTACGGCTTGTGATAAATGTTCGTAATGATAATCTTCCACCACACCTATCACATCAAATTTGTACTCCCTCCTACCACTTGTGTTACTCATCAATTGAGATCCTTCTATTTGTTCAATTCCATAGTACTTCTTAGCGGCTTCATTAATCACCACTTTCAAATCTCCGGATTGGTCAAGGCTATCATTGAAAAATCGTCCCTCAGTAAGGTTCAATCCAAATAAATTATAATACCCAGGGTCAACATACATCTTGTTTTCTGTGGTATACTCATCAGTTCCTCCAACAAGTTTCCATGAGGTTTTAGAAATATTATTAATTGGCATACTACCCTGGCTTATCTCCACGATATCGGGATTAGCGCTCAACTTATTCCTGACAAGTTCATACCTACGTTCCATTTCAAGTCGCTCCTCACTTCCAGAAAAACCAGTCATCATTTCAAAGAAATCAACACTGATGATTCCATTCTGCCGGATACCAGTGTCCTTATTAAGCATGAATTGAAATTGATAGAATATAACTGTGCTTCCAATCAACAGTACAACCGTAACTGCATATTGAATTGTAGTCAGAACCCTCTGCATTTTTGGTACTCCCAGGAAGCTCATTTTCCCAGATATTGCTTCCTTGCCCTTTATCTTCAACACCTTGAAATACGAAATGAGCAATGAAATAAATACAGCAATGGAGGTGACACTAGCAATACCTATCACGTTCTCAAGCAAATTCGAATCCAGTTGAAATTCAAAGCTCTGCTGGATATAACTCTCAAGTCCAGCGTACATTCCGAACCCAAGTATTGTTGCAAGTAAAAAGTAGAATACCCTGCTCACCACAATCTCAAGACTTAAATCAAAATTAGAAGCACCTATTACCTTTTTGACGCCTAACTTCTTCACAAGGCTTAACTGCAAGGTAGTTTGCAGATTAACAAAACTGATAGCCGTAATAAATAAAATGAGTAAAGAGACAATGCTCATTGTCTGAAAGTTCTTACGGTCACCATACTTACCAAACAAGCTTATTTCAAATGGACGATCATAGTATATTGATTTCAATGGAAAGGATGAAAGTACACTTTCTGGAAACCGTTCGTTGCTTCTTCCCAATGCAGCTATCGTTTCATTAAACTCTTCTCTGACAAAATGTTCATCTGTTAAAAACACTTCATGAGGTATTCTTCGCCAAAACTTCTGTGAATGTGTTGGTAACAGAAAATCAAAAGTAATTGAGCTGCTTGAAGGTATGTCTTTCAGAATACCCGCTATTTGATATGTCCCTATTTGATCACACTTTATATTGACAGTTTGACCTACAGCATCCGTATTACCAAATAACTTGTAAGCGAAAGATTGTGTAACTAAAATGTTCGAGGGATTATTTAGCAGTCCTTTTATTGAACCACTAACCAGCTCAAAATTAAATATTTCTGTGAATGTGCTATCAACTACTAATCCCTTACCAGTGTGCTCATATTCAGGAGTTATGACTTTGATTTCATCTGGTCGGTAAACATGTACTTTGCTTACCTTTTGAATAGATGGGAACTGCGAGTAGTCAAGATTGAAGAATAGTTGCAAACTAATTGGTGATAGATCAGCCTTAGGATTTGTTCTGGCTACACCCATATGGATCTGATCAATATTAGAATGAAACTGATCCATTGCCTTCTCATTCTGTAACCATGCATTAATTACCTGATAAAATACTGAACCAAGCACTAAAGTAACCAGACTCATAATTGAGACTAGTTTATGCCTGATAAAATTTCTTTGTGCTGTTTTGAAAAATAACCTAATCATTCCGTATATATTGAGTTTTTGAGTTTTTGTAAAATTGACAAGGATAGGTCGCATGAGAAGAAGGCACTCCTTGGCATAGATTCGTCTTGCTTTACCAGGTGAATGCTCTTCTAATAATTCATTGAATATTTCCTCCATGTCACCTTCGATTTCTTCCAGATAGTCTTGATTGACAAATAGCCGCATCAGCTTCAATGGAAGTTTTGGAGGTATATGTTGATTTGAGTTACTCATTTAGTTGTTGTAACAACAGTGGTCGGCACAGAGTCCCAAAGTTTGGCTCTTACATCTTTCATTTCATGCAATACCTGAACACCAGTGTTTGTGACACTGTAAATTCTTTTGCGCTTCCCTCCCCTTTTTTGAGTGGCTTCACCAAAGATCGAACTTAGATAACCCTTTTCTTCTAGTCGTTTTAATGCCGACTGAATGGATCCCACACTTAATGTTTCTTTTAAACGCTCTTCTAGTTCCCGCTTGATTTCCACCCCATAAGCGTCCTCCTTAAGTACTATTACAGTTAACAAAACCAATTCTTCGAACTCACCTAGCTTAGTCTTTTTCATTATATTATTCGTAATTGCAGTAAATATAATGAAATTATTTTATTCGCAATTGCAGTTTTAATAACATTTGAACGATTCAGCTTTGAAAACGAACGATAAATGTAGTTCCTTCACCTTGTTTAGTGACATAGGAAATATCTGCTCCAATCATGTCTACGTAGGATTTTACAATTGACAACCCCAGCCCAACTGTCTCTTCTCCAGCAGTGGGTTGAGCACTTAATCTGTGAAATTTCTTAAATAGATTCTTTTGATCTTCTTCAGAGAACCCAGGGCCCTGGTCAGTAATATGAACTACGGGTGCGCCACCTTCTACTATCGCATTCACCGTTACTTTAGAATGGGGCTCACTGTACTTAATCGCATTGGAGAGAAGGTTGTCGATTACCTGATTGGCATAAAACTTATCAGCAAATACAATTAGTTCTTCATCAACATCCTGAATTACTTTTATATCTTTCTTATTAGCTTTTGATTCATAATCCCTTAAAACACCTACTACTACCTCAGATAGATTGAATCGTTCCATCACAAGGTTTCTTTTTCCAGATTCAATGGCATCAACATCCAGTATTTTGGTAATCATTGAAGCCATTTTTTGTGAAGACTTAGTGACGTAACTATTTATTTTCTTATCCTCTTCTGTGAGATTGGGATTTTCTTTAAACATTAAGGAGATATTGAGAATATTGGACAATGGAGACCTCAAGTCGTGAGCCAGAATATTGATTAGGTCATTTTTTTCTTCATTTAATTTCTTCAGTTCTTTATTTCGATCAGCGATAGTTTCATTTTTCTCAGTTAATAATAGATTGGCCTTTGTTTTAATTCTAAACCTTACCAGAATAGCTAATAACAACATCACCACTATTGTAATACCCAAAATCAATATGTTTGTGAGCTCCCTCCTTTCCTGCTCTCGCTTTGAGGCTTCTAGTAATTCCTGGTACTGTAGGTCCTTTTCTCTATTGGAAATAATAATCTCTTCATAAGGACCAATTTCAGCAGAAGTAGCGATTCTATCGATTATATTGGTTGCCCCTTCACCGAGGTACTTGACAACAATTCTTTCCTTATCAACTAAAAACTGTTCACTACTAAAATAATCAGTAACTGGACTTTCCCAATCACTATTCTTAGGATAGACCATTGCAATTCCATCTAATTTAAGTGGATAAAAGAACTGTCTTCTAATCGTTGAAGAATTATCCAGAGCAACCAAAAAATTGGATAAATCGATATAGCCAAAACCATTTTCCAGGTTTTCTATCTTTTCAATAATCTGACCGCTATTCTCAACATATTCGTAATCGAAATTGATCTCCAGATCATCCTCCAATTTCTCCAATGCTGTGATATATGTAGTATTAGGAATAGTTACAGCGGTCATATTTTGAAAGACTTTTCTAAACTCCTCCCCTCCCTGCGCAATAGGAATTTTAGAATTGGATATCAAAACTGATATATCTGATAAATACGGTGGGGTGAAATTTAAATATTGCCTTCTATCTTCAGTGATTGATATAGATGACGAGCCGAAGGATGCACCGCTCTTATTTCTAACAATATCCAGTACCTCGTTAAAGCTTTTAGTTTCTACCCATTCTAACTCAAGATCAACCTTATATTTCGACTCAAGGTACTTAACAAAAGACAAAGCCAGCTCATGCTCAACTCCATCAAGAATGTCCTTTGAACTTGATATTGAAATGTTATTGGGGTACCAATAAAATGTTATGGTCCCCTCCTTCTTATTTAGAATAGTACTCCAGTCTTCATCATCTTGCGCGAGAAGGCCTGTAGTTATTAGATTCAAAAGCATGAAAATCAGAAATCTTCCCATTTGTTCTATGGTTAAGTTTATTTCTGGTTCCCTGCATGAAATATAGGCGATATTGGACAAATAAAAAGGTTTAGAATTGATTTTAGTTAAAAACCAGTTCTAAGCCTTTATTGTTTCCATGGTAATTATTCGCTTCTTAGAGCACTTGCTGGGTTCATTGTTGCAGCTCTAAATGATTGAAGACTTACAGTAAGCAATACCAATAATATCGTTGCAAATGAAGCTATGAGTAAACTAAAAGGGGAAATAGTGATACGATAATGAAAATCTTCCAACCATTGGTTTGCTGCTATGACAGTAATTGGAATAGCTATTACAATTGCAATCACCACAAGAACGATAAAGCGTCTAGAAAGTAGCACAACTACTTGAGTAATAGATGCGCCTAATACTTTTCTTACCCCTACCTCTTTCTTCTTTTGAGAAGCAATAAACATAATCAAGCCATATGAACCCAAACAGGAAATGAAAATGGCTAAAATCGCAAAATATCCAATCAGCTTACCAAAATTCTCCTGGCTCTGATAGGTTTGAGCCAGAGATTCATCAAGAAAAGTATGGGAGAAAGTTTCGTTTGGAAATATTGCGTTCCATTTTGCTTCAATCGCTTCTAAGGTACTAGGAATATTTTGATTGGTCAGCTTGATAGAATATGTTGTAAATTGGGATGGAGAAACTTCCATAATAAGAGACCTCATCTCTTGCGACAATGCCAGAAAATTAAAGTCCTTAGCAATCCCAACTACTTTTCCCTTCTTTCCTTCCAGGTTTATTGATTTTCCTATTGCTTCTTGTATTGAGCCAAAGTTAAAGTCCTTAACGGCTCTCTCATTTATAATAAAAGCCTCGTCTCTATCAGTTCCGAAATCTCTTGAAAAATCCCTCCCTTCAATAATTTGAATTCCGTATGTATCAATAAAATCAAAGTCCACAGACATTACAGGTGAAAGCATATTATCTTCCGCAGTAAACCCTTCAGGAACAATATTTCTATTCACCATTCCAAAGCCCGGAGGAACACTCGATAAAGTACTATTCAATACTCCAGGAATAGAGGCAATCTCGTCTTCAAATGCCTTTAATTTCTTCTCTTTGGCTTCATCAGTACCACCAAAAACTGAATTAAAATTATTACTCTGAATTGGAACAGTTATTAGGTGATCTTTATTGAATCCAAGAGGATTATTTCTTAATAAATCCAACTGATCAAAAACTATCAAAGTGCTGGAAACAAGCACAATAGATATTACAAACTGCACAACTATTAAAGTCTTTCTAAATGACAAATTGTCCTTACCACTTTTTGCAAGTCCTTTTAAGTTTCTCAAAGCCTGAAATCTTGCAACAAAAAATGAAGGATAAAGTCCGGCCAGGAAGCTTGTCAGCAATACCATGCCCAAAAAGCCAAATACAACCATAGGGCTATTCAAGACTGTTATCTCTAGTTCTTTTCCAGTCAATACATTAAGTTGTGGCAATAAAAGCATAGTGAACCAAACAGAGAGCACAGCAGCAATAAGCGTAGTTAAAAATGATTCTCCCAAAAACTGACTGATCAAGCTTGACTTCCCTGCTCCCATTACCTTTCTCATTCCAATTTCTTTTTCTCTGTCTAAAGATTTTGCCGTAGATAGGTTAACAAAATTGATACAGGCAATAACTAAAGTAAGTAGTCCAACAGCAATGAAGATGTAGATAAAATCAATACTTCCAGGTGGTTCAGATTGAGCCATTACATCGTCATTTAAATGGATATCCAGAAGAGGTTGCAGCTCAAATGATTGTCCTTTCTGTTGAGCTTCAGGTATTTTTTCTTTTATGAAGTCTTCAAATCTAGAATTCACTGCCTGCGCGTTTGATCCCTCTTTTAGCAGAACATAGGTTGGAGAATGCGATACCATCCAGTTCTGTTCAAAGTTGTTGCGAATAGGTTCTCTCAAGGATTCTGGTTCCAGGTCATACATATTGTCATACGGCAACAGCATGTCAAAATGTGTATGTGAGTTTGAAGGAAAGTCTTTTACAACCGCGCTTACTATGAATGATTGAGTACCTTCCATGATAAGTGTCTTACCTACGGCACCTTCGTCACCAAAATACTTCTTTGCAGTTTCCTCATTTAATACAACCGTGAAAGGTTTTTCCAGTGCACCTGACAAATCCCCTTCCACAACTTCAAAATCAAATATTTGCACAATCTCCTTGTCTGCGAAATTCACATTTGATTCTTCAAATCTTTTCTCTTCTCTCCCATTTCCAGAAGGCACCTTGATACTAACTCCTCTTGAAAATAGCCTTGAAGACGCCTCGATTTCCGGAAAAAATGAATCAAGATTCTTCTTAAAAACCGGTGGTACTCTTGCAATATCGAAATCACTAATCTTGTATCTTAATCGATATATATTCTCCTTGTTACTATGAAATTTATCATAGCTCAATTCATCTGAAACAAACGTGAGAATAAGCATAGCACAAGTCAACCCCCCAGCAAGTCCAAAGATTGTGATGGCACTGAATGTTCTGTTACGGAGCATACTCCTCAAAGCAGTCTTAAAGTAATTTCGAAGCATATAGTGATTTTTTGATAATCAAGTAACTTCAAAAACCATTCCATTACACACATCTTTCTGTCTATCAACCTCTTACGCAAAATGACAATTCAAAATTTGTTCATTATAGAACAATAGTGTGCACTACTTTGAGGTATATTTTGAGAAGTTCTCTCACTCCCACAATACGTCACTTGACTCCTAACCTAATGCTTATCACTCCAACCATCATGGGTGAAGTTTAAAAACGATGGTTCAAGAGTAAAGTCAAACAATTAATTCAATGAGAAAGCTATACTGCATTATACTTTATATGATTCCGGGCCTAGTTATGGGTCAACAGTTTGAAAAAGTCACAAACACTCCTGTTTCCGAAGGTGAGCATAGCTCAAGAGCCGCAACATTTGCTGATGTAAATGGTGATGGTCACTTAGATGTTTTTATAACCAACGGGCTTGAGGCAGGAGAAAATAACCTTCTTTACATTAATGATGGAAACAGCAACTTTACTCAGAATACAACCAGTGCGATTGCCAGAGATAGAAAACCATCTGACGGTGCTACTTGGGGCGATGTAGATAATGATGGTGACCTGGACTTGTATGTTGCAAACTGGTATGGGGAAGGAAATCTGTTTTACATAAACGATGGGGATGAAAACTTCACGTTTCGTACGGTTACTGCGGGTGCACTTGGTGGTTTTTCAGAAACTGCCTCTTGGGGAGATTTAAATAATGATGGTTTTCTAGATTTATATGTAACAAATAGCCCACTGAGTGGAGGTGCACGTAACTTCTACTTCGAAAGCAATGGTGATGGTTCATATTCTCAAATGACATCAGACATCAATCAAGACTTTAACAACACAAGAAGTGTAAACATCATTGATTTTGATACAGATGGTGATATGGATTTGTTCATATCAAATGAGTCTAACAGTGCCAATAATTTATATGTCAATTCAGACAATGTTTTTGCTAACTATGCGGGGACCAACATTGTCAATGATGCAAACAACTCAACAGGAAGTAGTTGGGCAGATTATGATAATGATGGGGACTTTGATTTGTATGTTGGCAACTTTAATCAATTAAATGCTCTTTATAGAAACGATGGTGAGGAATTTACCAAGGTTACTAATTCAGGATTGACTGATACATTTGAGCCTTCCTTCGGAACAATATGGGGTGATGTAGACAATGATGGAGATTTAGACTTATTTGAAGCGAATGGATCTTTTAATAGTAGTGTAAGAAACCGAAACTATTTGTATCTCAATAATGGTGATGGCACATTCACCTCTGTTGAAGACGAGTACATCACAAGTGAAGATGGTTGGTCATTTGGTGCTGCTTTTGGCGATTATGATAAAGATGGTTTTTTAGATCTTATAGTTGCAAGAACATACAACCAAGCTCAATCTAACTTACTTTATCACAATCTAGGAAATGAAAATAACTGGATCAATATTCATTGTATAGGTACAGTGACCAATAAAGCAGCTATAGGCACCAGAGTCAGAGCAAAGGCTACAATATTTGGGGAAGAAGTGTGGCAGATGAGGGAAATATCAGGCCAGTCTGCATACAACTGCCAGAATAGCCTTAATGTACACTTTGGGTTTGGAGATGCCTCCATTATTGATGAAATAATTGTGGAATGGCCTTCAGGAGAAACTACAAACCTTCAAAATGTTGCTGTAAATGAGTTTATTACTATAGAGGAAACACTTCCGGAAGGATTTATTCGTGCGAATTTTACAATGGATGAAGGCGAATTTATTGTTGGAGATGAATTGACTTTTAAGAACCTCACATTTTCTGATGATTCCTACGACCTTACCTACGAATGGGATTTTGATAGTGACGGCACAATAGACTCAAATGAAGAAAATCCAACATACACGTATTCTGAACCAGGAACATTTGATGTGACTCTGACAGTTAAAAACGACATCAATTCTAATAGCAAAGTAAGAAGTCAATATGTGACAATTGGCAATGTCACTTCTTCAAAAGAATCCGGACATGGGAGTATACAGATCTATCCTGTTCCTGCCAGATCAAATATTAACGTAAATGGTGTTAAACCTGGAAATATTGTTCAGTTGTTGTCTCTCGGAGGCCAGATACTTAAACAACAGACAGTCGTAAAAAAGAATATTTCAATCAATACTGATGACTTAAAAACCGGAATATATCTTGTGTATATAATTAGCCCTGATGGATTGCAATGGAGCAAAATCTCAAAAATCTAACACACTCAAATTCACAACAACATGTATTTCTGAATTGTGATCTTCATAAAATTTGGTAGCTTTCTACCCACATGAATAGATTCAAAAATACTTTAATAGTCAGGCTGTCAATTTGCATTGGATTGGCACTGCCTGCCTATTTCTTTTTGATGCTAATTCAAAACCGCTCTATCAGTGACATTACACTTTATGGTTATGTCCAATACAGTGCTTTTGTCTTCATGTCACTTGTTTTGATGATGGAAGGGCACCAAGCACTTAGTTTATTCTTAGAGGAGAGAATTCAATGGAACAAAAATTTCAGAAAACGACTACTCGTTGAATTCGTGGCAACAATAACATCAACTCCTGTAATAACGACTGCTGGATACTACACACTCTATCACTTTGTATGGGACTCTCCTATCTGGATACCTTCAGCAATATTATACTTTGGGTTAGGTCTTTTGATTTCAACTATCTTCATGGGTTTTGTTAATGCTGGGCTATTGATAGATTATTGGAAAGAGGAAATTCTGAGAACTGAAAAACTTGAGAAAGAAAGTATTCGTGCAAATTTAAACTCGCTCCAATCTCAACTTAGCCCTCACTTTATTTTCAACAACTTCAACAATCTCGATGAACTAATTGATGTAGATCCAAATCAAGCCAGAACCTATTTACACAAACTGGCTGAAATATTTAGATATGTCATTGATTTACAAAACCAACAGGTAGTTGACTTAGAAAAGGAATTCACCTTTCTCAATGACTACTATCATCTTATCAAATTGAGATTTAATGAACAATTAAATCTAGTTTTTCCAGATTTGAATATACATGCTACAAGGAAAATACCTCCCGCCAGTTTGCAATTAGTAATAGAAAATGTCATTAAACACAATGAAATTTCCACACGGTCACCTATTAAAGTAGACATGTATTTCGAGAATGACTTTTTGATAATTTCTAATAACAAAAGGCCAAAACTTACCTCTGTTGTGAAAACTGGGTTGGGATTGGAGAACCTGAGACTGAGGTATCAATATCTTAGTCATATTGAACCAATCATTGAAGAAGATGATTCCTCTTTTACTGTTAAATTACCACTGCTGAACGTTGAAGAAATATGAACATCCTGGTAATTGAAGATGAAAAGCTCGCTGCTCAAAAACTAATTAAAGTTTTAAATAAATTGCTTCCAGACGCTTCAATTACTGGAAATCTAGAAACTATTGAAGAATCGGTTGAATACCTCCGAAATGAACAGCCTGATTTAATTTTTCTGGATATTGAACTATCAGATGGTATCTCATTTGAAATCTTTAAACGGGTAACAGTAAGTTCTCCAATCATATTTACAACCGCCTACAATCAATATGCTATACAGGCATTTGAAGTGAATAGTATAGCCTATCTGCTAAAACCAATTGCGGAATTGGCGGTAAAGTCAGCAGTTGATCAATATGAGTCCATGAGGGGTGCTTTTAACAATACAAATATCGCAGAAGTCTTAAAAACACTTGATGTCAATCGAAAGTCATATCAATCTTCATTTCTTGTAAAATCCGGCACAAAACTTATTCCAATTGAGGTTGAACAGATTGCCTATTTCTTCGCATCTGACAAATGGACTTATTTAATCACAATAGACAACAATAAATACATGATTGATTTCACACTCAGCAAATTGGAAGAGCTTTTGGATCCAAAAATGTTTCTCCGTGTGAATAGAAGTTACATATGCCAAAGAAATAGTATTGCATCCCTGGATTCTTATCATAATTCACAAGTGCTGGTACAAATAAATCCATCCCCCAAAGAGCTGGTTGTTGTGAGTAGAAACAAAACCCCCGTACTCAAAAAGTGGTTAATTGACGGATAACTGTACAGCTGATCTTATTCTAATTGCATAATAATCAATTTATTGTCCCGTTATTGAAATGTGTTATGCTGCAAAAAAAGTTATGTCCTTGGGATATGGCTTGTTATGACTACTATACCTGTTGATAATGATCTTGAACAGGTATATGATGTTATAGACTCCTATCCTATTGAGCATTGGGACAAGTCCACAATAAATGCCCTTTCTATTGGTGCACCTGAGTTGCTCCGATACAGTCATCTCTCTGATTTTTTGGAAACTTCAGCTTTAGAAATTCTCTATGTCCAATATGGCAAAGAGAAAGCCAACTTTAGTATTGGTCAATTTCAGATGAAGCCATCTTTCATTGAACAGCTGGAAATTCTTATTAAATGTGATGCTGAAATATCAGAATTTAAAGCTATTGCTCAATACAATTCTGATACCGAAGAAGAGATCAGATCGGAAAGATTGCACAGAATTAATGATTGGAATTACCAAATCAAATATCTCAAGGCTTTTCATCTTTATGCGAGCAAACGCTATCAAAATCATCTCCAACATTTATGTGAGCCAGACCAAATAGCATTTATTGCTACAGCCTATAATATGGGGATAAACACTACAGCAGAAGACATTATTAATTATCAAGAAAAGCAAAACTTCCCATATGGATCAGACTTTCAGGGAAAGCAATATTCTTATGGGGAGTTAAGCGCTACTATATTCCAACACTTAATTTCAAAATCATGCCTCGATTAAAATTAACAGCACTCCTACCGCTACTTGTGTCCACAATCATATTTAGCTGCCAACCTGAAATACCATTAGTGAAACCACCTTTTCAGGGTGTAACCAACGATTGGTACAATGCAAGCTTTGATGCATCAGCCGGTCATACAGCGACATTTCCGAACGGTACCCAGTTAAGTATTCCTAAAAATGCATTTGTTGATGAAAATGGAAACACCATCTCAGGAAATGTTGACTTCAGGTTTCAAGAAATTTCATCCGTTGATCAGGTACTAACATCCGGGATTCAAATGACTACCAATAAAGAAAACAGGGAAGTCATGGTATCTGCTGATATGTTTGAACTCAGAGCATATCAAAATGGCAAGGAACTTCAACTGGGAAAAGATAAGACGATTAAAACAGCTCTGGCCTCCAATGAAGGGTCCTCAGAATATGACTTCTATTTCTTAAATGAACAACAGAAAGACTGGGATCTCCTTGGAGCAGTACAGCCGGAAGAAAATCAAAGGAAGATAAATGCAAAAAATGGAATTGACAGTTTATCAAACCAGCTAGAAGGTCTGGATATGGAAAATATTTTTGCATTAAACTATTTACCCTTAATCGATCTAGCCGACAAACCTCTCCCAAAAGATAAAACATTCAATTATCACAACTATAGAAATGATCCGTCTTTTGCTGTTATGGACAAATTGGTTACCGCTAAACTGATGAAATATGGGGCTAAATGGATATTTGGTTTTGATAACAAACAAGTTCGTTACAAAGGCAAAATCTATCACTCAAGTATGGTCCTATGGCAAGCAGAGAAACCAATTCCCAACTGGATATCTAAAAAAAGATATGAATATGCACCTTGGAGTGCTTATAATGCTAATGTAGTAAAACTTAAATCAGGTAAATACAGTATTTCAATAACTGAATATCAGAGAATAGATGGCAAGTGGCAACAGAAAACTATTTTCTCAACCCTTGCATCAATTAAGATGCCTCTGAAGGAGTTATATCAAAGTGCACCAACTCACTGGAGTGAGGAGATTCAAAGATTGGAAGAAGAGGCAATGAGGTTGAAGCAGGTTCATGAAACACAAAACCTGTTTGTTAGAACTTTCGAAGTAGCAGCAATGGGTATCTATAACTACGACAGAATCAAGAAAAATGAACAGATTATGGTAAGTATTGATCTTGAACTAGATGGCCAGAATTTTGACTGGAACAGTAGTATGGATTTGTACACTGTTCCTAAAGGTGATAACACAGTTATTCGATATCACAATAGTCAAAAAGACAAGTTTGTAATTTATCCTGATCAGGATATGCTGGTCTTCACAGTATTAGACAATAATAAAATAGGATTATTGGATGATGATTTTTTCCAATCGTTGAATTATCAATCGATAAAATCATCGGGAAACACCACCATTACTTTACCTCTAAAATCATCCGATATTGTAATCAAATCGCAGCAAGACGTAATGAACTTTTTAGGTAGAAATGAGCCACAACCGCAATTATCTCTGAAGTAAGCCTGCATTAATTAGGTCATCATAAGTCATTCATTAATTGCACTTTATGATGACCTAATATTAACCATCTATTAAACTTTTCATTTTCATCAACTTTTTGATCCCGTACACTCCTTTACATTTGCTTTTTTTCAATCGATTGACTAGATATTGTACCGATTGATCGACAATCTCTTTTTTGACCATGCTTTTTTAAGCCACCGAAACTCTATTGCGCATTTGCTATGTAGCGCAAATTCTAGGAATATTTTGTGAGAACAGCCAGGTTGTTTTAAACATCATCTGGAAGGTAAACTATTGACAATAAAAACTAGCGGATAAGAGGAATGCGTTCCATTACCACATATGTAATGCTATTTCTATTAACTGGGGTAGTCCAATATTCTTTTGGTCAAAATTCAGTTGGTGTGAATACCAGTACGCCCGATCCACACGCGGTGATGGACTTGGTATCCCCTGAAAATAATCAAGGCTTTTTGGTTCCGAGACTGACTGCTGAGCAAAGAAATAACATGCGCTCCACTCTCCTTACAGCAGATCAGGAATCTGTCGAAGGTTTAATAGTTTTTGACAAGGACTTCAAAAGATTTTTTCATTGGAAAGATAACCGGTGGTTCGCCGGGTTAGGCCTAATATCACAAGCTGAAGCTGAGGGCGACATTGAAGGAACTTACCCTAACCTGACAATAAGAGAGGGAGCAGTTAGTGGTTTTGAATTAGAAAATGTATTACCAAGCAACCTTGGTCAGTTAGGTGGTTCGTCTGTAGTTTTGAAAATCACGCCGGATGTTAATGGTAGAATCGTTGCTATTGAAGAAATTCCTATTACCGTTTCATCATCCAATATATTAGACCTGACTATCAAATCTGAGGACATTGCTAATGCGACCATCACAGCAGGCAAAATCAGTGGTGAGGGACTGGCAAACAAGATATTAACAATTAATGGAAGTGGTGGCGTAGTATGGAGTAGTCAATCAGACTATATAAGCTCAGAACTTTCATCAAATCACTTATTAATAGGATCAAATGAAAATGAATCTGTTGGACTTCCTAATTCCAGCTTCAGTGACATAAGTATTTCAAATAACGGAGAATCAATACTATTCACATTAAGAAGTGAGGTAGTTGGAACTGAACAATTAGTAAATCAATCTGTGACCAGAGACAAAATTGCTTCAGATGTTGCCGGAAGGGGTTTAAGTCAGTCGGATAATGGGAGTTTGCAAATAAATGTTGGAAATGGAATTCAGCTAAATAGTGACACGATTTCTGCAGATTTAGGCGCAATTGCTGGGACAGGGCTTTCCGATAATAATGGAGTTTTAGATATCGATTTAGAAAGTCTACCAGAAATAGAAAGCGTGAGGGATGAAGATCTTTTGATGGTATTTGACAAAGATGGAAATCAGCTCGGAAAAATAAGTAGGGAAAATATAATAGAGTCCTACCCTATCAAAAATATAGATATAGATGGAGGCGCAATTGATGGAACTGTAATAGGTGAGAATGAGGCATCAAATGGTACGTTCAATGAAGTTCTTGTAAAAAGTAAAATCAAGGTTAGTGGTACATTTAAATTCCAAAGAGGTGCGGAAGTATCCCAAATCCAAAGTGATTTGGGAGAACTTCTGCAGCAGGAAGGCCTTGCAACAAGTAGTGCTATTAGGGACTATGTGGAACGTCAACTTGATTCAGATAGCAGTTTTCTAAAAAGCCTGATTGATAACAATTCTCAGAAAATAGAAAATCTGGGAACCAAGGTTCAACAAGACAGCTTATATTTTAATGAACTCATAGATTCAAACTCAGATCAAATTTCCACTCTCATTTCCAAAACCAGCAACGATAGTTTATACTTTGAAAATCAATTGGATGCTGACAGCACTTTCTTGAAAGGTCTAATTGATACAAATACAGTTGATATTACAAACCTGCAATCCAAGTCAAGCGATGATAGTCTCTACTTTGAAAATCAATTGGATGCTGACAGTACATTCCTGAAGGAATTGATTGATACTAATACCGATGACATTACTGATCTCCAATCCAAATCAAGCGATGATAGTCTATACTTTGAAAATCAATTGGATACAGACAGTACATTCCTGAAAGGATTGATTGATAATAACATAGACGATATTTCCAATCTTCAGTCCAAGTCAAGCGACGATAGCCTTTACTTTGAAAATCAATTGGATGCTGACAGCACTTTCCTTAAAGGTCTAATTGATACAAACGTAGATGATATTACAGACCTGCAATTTAAGTCAAGTCATGATAGCCTGTACTTCGAGAATCAGTTAGATGCCGATAGCACGTTCCTTAAAGGTCTAATTGATACAAATTCAGATGATATTACAGACCTGCAATCCAAATCCAGTGATGACAGTCTATACTTTGAAAATCAATTGGATGCAGATAGTACTTTCCTCAAGGGTCTAATTGATACAAATTCAGATGACATTACTGACCTGCAATCTAAGTCAAGTGATGATAGCCTGTACTTCGAGAATCAGTTAGATGCAGACAGTACTTTCCTCAAGGGTCTAATTGATACAAATTCAGATGATATTACTGACCTGCAATCTAAGTCAAGTGATGATAGCCTGTACTTCGAGAATCAGTTAGATGCAGACAGCACTTTCCTCAAGGATCTAATTGATACAAATACAGATGACATTACTGACCTGCAATCTAAGTCAAGTGATGATAGCCTGTACTTCGAGAATCAGTTAGATGCAGACAGTACTTTCCTAAAAGGGTTGATTGATACTAACACAGACGATATAACTGATCTCCAGTCCAAATCAAGTGACGATAGTCTGTACTTCGAAAATCAATTGGATGCAGATAGTACATTCTTGAAAGGATTGATTGATACCAATACTGATGATATTTCCAATATTAGGTCCAAATCAAGTGATGATAGTCTTTATTTTGAAAATCAATTGGATGCCGATAGCACGTTCCTTAAAGGTCTAATTGATACAAATTCAGATGATATTACAGACCTGCAATCCAAATCCAGTGATGACAGTCTATACTTTGAAAATCAATTGGATGCAGATAGTACTTTCCTCAAGGGTCTAATTGATACAAATTCATATGATATTACTGACCTGCAATCTAAGTCAAGTGATGATAGCCTGTACTTCGAGAATCAGTTAGATGCAGACAGTACTTTCCTCAAGGATCTAATTGATACAAATTCAGATGACATTACTGACCTGCAATCTAAGTCAAGTGATGATAGCCTGTACATCGAGAATCAGTTAGATGCAGACAGTACTTTCCTCAAGGGTCTAATTGATACAAATTCAGATGATATTACTGACCTGCATTCTAAGTCAAGTAATGATAGCCTGTACTTCGAGAATCAGTTAGATGCAGACAGCACTTTCCTCAAGGATCTAATTGATACAAATACAGATGACATTACTGACCTGCAATCTAAGTCAAGTGATGATAGCCTGTACTTCGAGAATCAGTTAGATGCAGACAGTACTTTCCTAAAAGGGTTGATTGATACTAACACAGACGATATAACTGATCTCCAGTCCAAATCAAGTGACGATAGTCTGTACTTCGAAAATCAATTGGATGCAGATAGTACATTCTTGAAAGGATTGATTGATACCAATACTGATGATATTTCCAATATTAGGTCCAAATCAAATGATGATAGCCTGTACTTCGAGAATCAGTTAGATGCAGACAGTACTTTCCTCAAGGATCTAATTGATACAAATACAGATGACATTACTGACCTGCAATCTAAGTCAAGTGACGATAGCCTGTACTTTGAAAATCAATTGGATGCAGATAGCACGTTCCTGAAGGGTCTAATTGATACAAATACAGATGACATTACCGACCTGCAATCCAAATCCAGTGATGACAGTCTTTACTTTGAAAATCAATTGGATTCAGATAGCACGTTCCTTAAAGGTCTATTTGATACAAATACAGATAACATTACAAACCTGCAATCTAAGTCAAGTGATGACAGTCTTTACTTTGAAAACCAATTAGATGTAGACAGCACATTCCTACATAATCTTGTTGGACAAACTGCCGGTGAAATTACTAGCAAATATACAACCGACAGCACCTATTTCGAAGGATTAATTTATGAAGACAGTTTGTTGTTAAGGCAATTGATAAATTCTAATATAGATAAAATAGCTAACACCCAGAACAATGCATCTTCAGATAGTTTATACTTTGAAAATCAACTTGATATAGACAGTTTGCTATTTAGATCACTAAATAATCAAAGGAAATCAGAAATCTTAAGCTTAAATTCTGAAATAACGTCGGACAGCTCCTATTTTGAGAATCAGTTGGATATTGATAGCTTGTTCTTAAAGGATAAAATTGATAATAACAGTACCGCAATAACGCAGTTAACCAATAACCAGAATACTTATAGCTCTTACTTTGAAAATCAATTGGATGCTGATAGTACGTTCCTAAAAGATCTGATTGATACCAATACAGATGACATCATTGACTTGCAATCTAAGTCTGGTAATGATAGCCTTTACTTCGAGAATCAATTGGATGCCGACAGCACATTTTTGAAAGACCTGGTTGATGCTAATACGGATGATATCGTAGATCTGCAGTCTAAATCAAGCGTAGATAGTTTATATTTTGAAAATCAGTTAGATGCTGACAGTACGTTCCTTAAAAATAGAATTGATTTAAATACATCGAACATTAACCTGAATTCCACTGAAATCAATGATGCCTTTAACAAACTTGAGACAGACTCAATAGCAATTTGGAATAAGCTAAAAGCAGATAGTTTGGCTTTACAAAATCAAATTGATGATTTAGATGGTTCTGAAGGTCCGGTCGGGTTTGAGGTATATATAACTGGTGGAATGCAAACTATCTCCTCTGGCACAATTCATTATGATAATGAAGTACTTGATGATGGAGATGATTTTGATCATATCAATCACCTGTTTGAAGCTCCAGAGGAAGGATTGTATCACTTGGAAGCACAACTATTTGTAAGATTTGAAAATGATGCAAGAGCCATCTCTATTTACGTAGATGATGATGGACCGGGTGGTACATCAGCTTACGCCGTAGCACATGCTCAGCACCATGGTGGTTCTAATCAATATCAGTCTTTGATCACTTCAAAAACGCTGAAACTTGGTGCAGGTGCTTTAGTCTATGTTTTATACACCGGGTCTACCGGTTACATCCAAGGTGGAAGGGGTTATTCTTTCTTTTCTGGTCACTTGATCAAGTAGTCAACCACATGTCTACTGCTCTATAAAACAATCCAAAAATAATTTATCAAGATTTAGCTATTGTTAAACATTTTAAATTATTCAATATGCTAACTAAACATTCACTAAGGCTCCTAGCAGGCCTATTTATTATCACTTTATTAACTACATCATGTAACGAAAATGGATCTCTTTCTGAGGATCAGTTTGAAATTCCCGGTGAAGTTGTTGCTAGATTGGAATCAGCTGGGTTTTCTACTGATGATATGAGAAGATTCCAGGATGGCTATCTGGTAGAGTATGACATCTACTTAACGGAAAGCCAAATCCAATCATTAGAAGAAAGCATTCACATCTCAGGAGAAACTCCAGAGGTAGAGCACTATCACACTTCTAACCTTGTGGACGGAATGCCACGAACAATCACGGTTTACATGGACCCTGGTTTTGGGACGTACATGCAAAACTCTTTTGACCTGGCAATTTCAAGGTACAACACACTGAATCTTGAAATGACATTTCAAAGAGCAAACAGCCCTGGAGCAGATATTGACATTCTTTCCTTTTATGAAGTCAGTAATACTTTAGGAGTTTCCGCAGGTTTTCCAACCAACGCAGGAAATCCAGCTTCTCCTATTCAGTTAAATACGTATTACTACAATTCTTCTAATCAAAGAGCGGACGCTGCAACTGTTATTGCTCATGAAATTGGACATGCAATTGGTTTTAGGCACACTGATTACTTCAACAGAAGAATTAGTTGTGGAAAAGAACCATGGGGACCAAATGAAGGTGCCAGCAGTGTTGGTGCTGTTTACATACCTGGAACACCTAGAACGAGCAGAGATGTTAGAAGAGCGGCTGAATCATGGATGCTAGCGTGCTCTGATGGTGGCGACAGACCGTTTTCCAGTGATGATATAAATGCGCTTAATTATCTATACTAAAAACACATAAGAGCTCAACCGCCAGCTCTTTATACAACCATATTTTCAGTATTTCTTGCAACCTCCTGAATATTGCTAATCTGTTGTTTTGCAACTCCTAATATTGATTGAGACATTGATAAAGTCTTATTCACTGAATCAGATATTGACTTAAATGCCTCAGAAGTATTTGAGGTAGCTGATTCGCCATTTTTAATACTCTCTGTCATTTGTTGTAACATTTCTGATGCCGATTTGGTATCGAGTGCTATTTGTTCAGTCAACTTGGAAATGCTTTTTGCAGAACCAGCAGAGTTCTCTGCTAACCTTCTAATCTCATTAGCAACCACAGCAAAGCCTTTACCCGCCTCTCCTGCTCTCGATGCTTGAATTGCTGCATTGATAGCCAACAGGTTTGTTTGGTTTGACAGATCGGTTATCACCTTCACAACTTTGGTAATTTCTTTAGAACGAGTCTCCAGCACCTTAAATGAAGCTGATGTGTCTGCTGAAAAGGTTGAAATCTCCGACATACTTTCATTCATATTGTCTACCAACCTCAAACCTTCATTACTGGTTTCTGAACCTTCTACAGCTGTTTGATTGATATTTTCAGCTTGAGTAACAACACTATTAGAAATACTTTCGGATGCATTGATTAATGACTTAATATCTCCAATAGCCTGTTTTAGACTTGCCTGCATTTGCTTCAGGGATTGACCCAAAACGTCATTCTTTGAAACCGTAAGATTTCTAGCTTCCAGGTTTCCATCTCCAATTTCCTTGGCAAACCTTGCCTTCTCATCAAGAGAATCAAAAAGTTGATTAACTGACATTGCGATTTTGCTTAATTCATCCTTACCCTTTACTTGTATTTTTTGTGAACTGTCCAATTTCCCCTCCACAAGGTCTTCAAGCAATGCTTTTGATCTTGAGAGTGAATTTGTAATAGTAGAGGCTGTGTAAAATATAAATCCAATAATGATTACCAGTCCAATAACAAGCACAAATATGATGGTTTGAAATGTATCATTATATGGCTTCATTATTTCATCTACAGGTACTACAGTACATACCAACCATTTGGTAGTAGTTCGACCAATGGGAACATGGGTAAAAGAAGCTAATAGTTCCTTCTTAAGAACTTCATCATAAATTGGTTCTGAAATAGAGATTCCTTCATCCAACTTTGCTCTGTCTTCATCAGTTAATGCATTCACTACAGAAAGTTTTGACATGTTTTCCCTTAGCATGTCTTTGTCTGGGTGAGCGACAATAGTACCATTCTGAGTTGTCAAGAAGGAATATGCATTTTGATAGGTTTGGAATTCGGTCATTTCATTAAAATATCCCCCATCATCCGCAGTTTGCCCACCTAGTAATATATAGGCACCAACAACTCCAACCACCTGATTATTATGAATAACTTTCCCTGCTACTGAAGTTCCCCAAACAGAATCTTTTAACCCCTCAAATTGCTTCACAAATGAATATGGTTCCGGTATTTCCTCTTTCAGACTTCTCTTATATGATTTATAGAAATCGTACTCCCCTTCTCCATCAGTAAACTTCAGTGTTTTTCGTTCTTCTAGTTCCTGTTCATTGATTTTGGCTAACACATAGTCTCTAGCCCCTATTCTGTCTCCCCAATTTGGATCTAAATATTTTAAATCTATGAGACTCCAAACATGATCGTAATTTGGGTTGTTTCTTAAAACCTTTGTGAAATATCCTTTAATATGGTCATCTTGAAGGTTGTCTGGCAAAGTCAACAATTCGGTTAGTCCATCAACCAACGTTCTTGCCACTGCCATATCATCATCTAATTGTGCCTTTACCTCATTAGCTTTCTTTTCAGCGGCCATGATGGCTGTTTTCTGGCCTTCTTCCAGTGCCTTTTTTCTCACTGAACTGATAATAAATCCAAATATTACTAGGTAACTGATAAGGGTTGTTCCCAATATCAACACCATCATTCTTTGTCGAATGGAAAGATTTGATAACATGCTGGTGAATTGAATGTCCTGTTCATAAGATAAGCAAACATAATTCAGATCGCAAGTACCAAACCCCGAGATAGACTCAAATCTGATTTTGGAACATGAGAATTTTACATTTAATCAGAATTTCCAATAGTTTATTCATTGACACTTTCATCAGGATTTAGAGTCTTATCCAATCTTAATGCTAATTTGCTTGCAGTAGGCGGATCAAAATTGGACAACACTATGATATAGTTATCATTCTTAAAATTGGCCATCACAAATGCATTGATTCCTGGAGCCCCACCACCAGCCATGTAGTTATCTGATCTGGTATCCAATTTTTCAAAACGATTGATAAGCATGTCAGTATACTTCTTCGAAATAAGCTTATTTGAATTCAAAGCTTTCATATAGGCCAACATATCCTCAACTGTAGAATATCCGCCACCAGCTGCAGTACCTTTCACAGCAATCCAATCTGTAGCGTCATTTTCATATGGTCCCTTCTTAGGGTCTCTAAAATTGATTAACTCATCTTCTTCATATTTACTATAGCTTCTTGCCAGGTTCTTAACTGGTTTATCTTTCTCATATGCATCTGTATTATTCATATCAGCCACCTTGTAGACATTATCACGAACATATTCGTAGTAGTTAATACCTGAAACTCTTTGAATAATCAGTCCAAGAATCTCATAACCCGTATTACTGTATTGCCTTGATGCGCCTGGTTTAAAACTCAGTTTACTTTCTAGAATAATTGGTAGATAGTCTTCCATTTCCCGAAGGTTAGACTTCTGATCTTTAAAAAGATCTGATTCCCAATAAAAGCCTAACCCTGAAGTCATCGTTAGTAAATGCCTGATCGTGATTTCATTTGCAAATTCAATCTTCTTCAACTCTGGTATGTAATCAATTGCTCTATCCTCTAAACCTAATTTGCCTCGTTCAATGAGTTGAACTGTTGCAACTGCAGTAAAAGTTTTATTGATACTCCCAAGATTGAACTTAGTATCAATTTTGTTTTTCGATTTTGTGTTCTGATCTGAATATCCATATGCTTGCCGCCAAACTTCCTTACCATTTTGAATAACCAAAACAGTCCCTGAAAACTGCTCAGCTTCTGCCTCTGCTTCCACCCAGGATTTTGCAACTTCAATACTTTCGAATGGCTCAGCCTTCATTCTTCTCTGACCAAAACTTTGAGTAATGCTTGCCAGAATCATGCAATAAATAATTAGTTGTTTTTTCATGTCTTTTGATTTTGAGTTTTTGAATTATCAACCCAAATAAGGTACTATTACCTGATACCATAAAATTGATTATACATGCTCCTAAAAACATGATTTCAATTTGGTCAATGACAGTGTGAAATAATTCAAATGATGATATTGGGAGTTCAAACAACAAATAGACGGTTATGTCACATTTGGAACCAATCAGGTTGATTGATTGATTAAATTACCTCAATGAACAATTCCGGTAAATACATAGCAATAATCGCTCAAGCCATACTTTGGGTATTGCTTATTTATTTTGGGATTCAAAACTTCAGCGTTAGGTTCTTCACGTTTAAATCAATTGATGGTTCGGTAGAATATATTAGAGATTTCAATTGGCCTTACGCTTATTATATAATCTGGGACACATCGCTTAAAATGGTCTTATTCTATGGATTGACATTAGTAGTTTTTCCAAATAAGAAAACAATAAAAGCAACAAGTGATAAGCTTATTCCTCCGGTGATTTTTACTATCACTCTCTTAATTGGCCTTTCCGGAATATTATTACTCAAATCATATGAGCCAGAAAAATTCATGGCAAAGCCATTTGCACTTATAGGTTACTCAACTTTAATTCATGTATTTGTTCTTATTTGTGCATTTGCCTACCGACTTATTCACAATCAGAGACAACAGGAAGAATTCTCTCGTAAGGCAAAGGAAGAACAAGTAAAGTCGGAATTACAGTTTTTAAAGAATCAAACCAACCCACATTTTCTGTTCAACACATTAAACAATTTATACGCAGAAGCAAGGAAGCAATCAAATGAGTCACTCACTGATGGCATCTCCAGATTATCCCATTTGATGAGATATATGATCTATGATTCCAACGTTGAGAAAATAAGCCTGAAGAAAGAAGTTGATTTCTTGAAAAGTTATATTGAACTTGAAAAACTTAGACTAAGTGATGATGATCCGTTTTCTATTGAATTGGAATGTAATGATTATAACGAAGAGACAAAGATTGCTCCTCTCCTATTTATTCCTTTTGTAGAGAATGCTTTCAAACATGGGTTGGATTTAGATGAAGAATCGTATATCAAAATCAGTTTGGTCACAAGAATGTATGAATTGGAATTCAAAGTTGTAAATAGTAATCACAAAACTGATAGAACTTTACACTATAGTGGAATTGGTTTACAAAATATAGAGCGCCGGTTGAAGCTAATCTATGGCACTAATTACAGCTTGGATATAGATGACGGTCTAAAAGAATTTTCTGTAATATTTAAATTAAAGATTGGGTGATCAAGTGTATAGCAGTAGATGACGAACCAAGGGCACTGGATATCATGCAAGAGTACATCAATGATACACCCTACCTGGAACTCCTGGCGATTTTCAGGAATCCAAAGGAGGCATTTCAATATGTAATGGATAATGAGGTTGATTTACTATTCCTTGACATCAATATGCCCAAGATGACTGGAATGCAGTTCATCAAATCCCTGCCAATTCGTCCATTTGTTATTTTAACTACTGCGTACTCAGAGTATGCTGTTGAAGGTTTTGGTCTTGAAGTAACGGACTACCTTTTAAAACCAATAGAATTTAGCAGATTTCAACAAGCAGCCTCAAAAGTCTATAAATCACTCAATAAGGTTAACTCTACTGCAGTTGCTAAAGAAACAGTCTCTAGCGAACGAAATCAATACTTATTCATCAAAGATGGCCATCAGTTAAGAAGAATTGACTTTGTAGAAATAATGTTTCTTAAAGGAGCGGGCAATTATGTTGAAGTGCATACAACTGAGAAGATGACATTAGCTTTGTCAAGTATGACTGAGATCATGGATCAATTAGATAATCAACAATTTGTTAGAATTCATAAGTCTTATATCGTTAATCTTGCCAAGATTGACTCAGTTGAACATCACCGAATAAATATTGGAGAACACAAACTACCCATCAGTGAGAACTATCGGGAGTTGTTTTATGAAAAAGTGAAATTCCCTCGCTAATGAAGATCAAGGTTTTAACTATCATTTTAATCATTGCATGTTTCGGATGTCGTAGCTCCTCTGGATATGTTAGAACTGAATTATACTTTGGTTTGTCAAATGCAGATGGACCAATCTCTTATGAGGATTGGGAGGTTTTCAAAGAGAATCATGTCAACAAGATACTCACCGGCTACACGGAAGTAACTGCAAAAGGATATTGGAGAAATAGTGAAGGAGAAGAGTTTCCTGAAAATTCAATTATGCTTATTTATCTTCACAAAAAGAATGAGGTCAACAAGCTTGATTCACTTATCAATCTTTACAAAACGCAATTCCAACAAGAAAGTGTGTTGCAAGTCGACATTCCGGTAAGGGCATACTTCAAATGATACAAAAAAGAAAACCCTGATAAATACCAGGGTCTTCCAAAACAACTAATTTGTGCGATAGCATCTAAATCTTCACAAACCTTATAGTTTGTATATCCTCACCAACCAACTGCAACAAATACACACCAGTTTGAATATCAGATATATCTATTTTTAGTTTTGAAGAATCCTTAATACTAGAATTAATCAGAACCTTTCCATCGATACTAACTATTTTAAATGATCTAAGACTGTTTGAAGCTCCTTGGATATTTAGTGAGTTTCTAGCCGGAATAGGATAAACGGATATTTGCTTTTCGGTCTCATTTATTACTTCATCCTCTACCCTGGCGTTGGTATTTGAACTTATTTCAAACCAGTTTAGGTTCCATCCTCCATTTGGAATGCTAATTGCTAAATCCTGCATTCCTGCATCCAGACTAACGATATGTGAAATAGTGGTCCAATTTTGCCAACCGCCTGTACCTGGAACTGCTATTGTTCCATAAATAGTACCACCTCCAGCTTGTTCCAATTGTAGCTCTCCCCCTGATCCATTGCTGGCTACACGATATGAGACTGTGTAACTACCGGAAGATGGTATGTTAATATCGTGGAATGACATCCAATCACCATTATCAAGCCATCCCACATTTAATCCACCACCGGCATCTGAAGTTGTCTGAGTTTGTACACCATCCATTACTGAGAAGTCTTCAGCTTGTATAAGTTGCGACCATGATGGGTTTGATCCGCCATTGTCAATCAAAACCACATTATCTATGATTACATCCCCAGAAGCTCCCCCCAGATTAAATAGAACCCTAGAGTTAATATCTGAGACATCATTCATAGTAAATGTGTAGCCATAGGATTCCATTTGATCGCTAAGCCCAAAACTCTCACTGTTATATGAAGTCCACGGGTCTACATTTTTCTCGACATTTACCACTATTGATCTGTTTGAGTTTGATCGTGCTTCAAAAGTCAATGAATATGAATGTCCTTGCTCAATTGTTACTCCACCCTGATACCACTGAACATGCCAATTGGCGGTTCCTCCATTAAATACCGATCCATTAAACTCACCATTTGTAACTGATAATGCAGCATTTGCAGCACTGTTAACATAACTTGACCAATCAGAGTCTCCATTTACGAAATTCCCATTGGATAGCATATTTGTGTTATTATCAACAACAGTAACAGTAACCTGATCAGTAAATCCTGAAACCGATGCACCAACTTGAAAATTCCCAATTGCTGAAGCAGTAAATACTCCATTCGCATCTGTTCCTGACCAAGTAGGATTTACACTGACAGGATTACCACATCCATCATTGCCTACTACATCGAAATCAATTGTCTGGCCTATTTCTAAAGTTGTATTCCCTGGAGTGATTACAATATTTGAAAGATCCGGATCATTACACCCACTATCAAAATCCAGATAATTCATGTTAAAACCATCTGTTTGTGCCTCAATTCTTAAAGTATGCTCTCCCTGAGTAAGGTTAATTGAAGTAGATTCAGTTATCCAATTTTGCCACCCACCTGTACCATCAAAAGTTACTGTCTCCACAACTGAGCCGTCCAACAGGACATCAAATGATTTGGAAGCCGAACCTGCTGCTGCGATTCTGAAATCAATCTGATAAGCACCGTTATTCTGAACATTTATTAAGTACTCCATCCAATCACCTGAGTTAATCCAGCCCACATTAAGTCCACCTCCACTATCACTTGTGTTTTCAGTTTGTACTCCTGATTGGGCACACCAGTCTTCTGCTTCTAATCTACCGGGTATATTTACTGCTGTACATGAAATTGGGTCACCACCCTTCCAAGGCCAGTTAATCATCAGGTCTTGTAAGTAAAAGCCTGGTCCTCTTAATGTGTATGGACCATTTCCGGGAGTACCTGGTTCAAAAATTGACCATTGCCAATCACCATCCGCTATTTTATCATTCACAGACCACATGCAGTGGCTAATTCTATTATCCTGCAAAAACTGCATCCATATATCACTTTCGGGATTTGGTGCAGCTTCTGAAGGTCCCCATTCTGTTGCGAATACTGCTGCTCCGTTGTTCATCGCAGTAATTACATTATCTCTTAACTGCTGTCGGTGGAATTCACCGATTCCCGGGTCGTCAGGGTAGAAATGGATTGTATAAGCAATGTTTGGATCATTAATTTGATTGGTAGAAGCATCATCTGGTCTTTGGGACCAGGTCTCTGTGCCCACAATGATCAGGTTATCCGGATCATGTTGTCTTATACTATTAATCACGTCTACAGCGTATGGCCGAATATCTGTATGCCAATTATTCTGGGTGGGTTCATTCCAAATTTCATAAATGATATTAGGTTGATGCCCATATTTCTGAGCCATCTCTGAGAAAAAGGCTTGGGCCTCTGATTTCCAATCTCTTGTATCCCCTTCAACATGCCAATCTATTATAACATAAATGCCTCGTTCAATTGCTTGTTGTATTACCGCTTCTACAATTGCTTTTTGGCCAGATTGATCCTGCAAATATCCACCTGGGACAGGAGTTTCATGAGTACTTATTCCCATTGCTGCTCTAATAATTGATGTCTGCATTTCATCAACCAAGAAATCAACGGAATTAGAATTGTAATAAGTGCCACCCCAATTACTCCAAAAATAGCTGTTACCTGCCAGAGATATTTGCTCCCCATCCTCCGCACATATGTGCGAACCAAACTTTTGAAGTCTACCATACTTTTCTACAACAGTCTGAGCTGTAGCTGAAATACTCATGATAACTATCATTATGGCAACTAAGAGTATTCTTAATTGCCCATAACTGTTTTGAATGATCCAACCACGGATCTTAGTACTACTACTTTTCATATTTATATAGGTTTAGATTTAATTGCTCGAACTAATTCAATACAGAAGGGACCAATAAAATTGAAAAAACAGTTAGAGGAATAGAACTTCGGTACTTCCTTATGTAATTGGAATACTTTACTAACTATGAAGTAATGTTGAAGCCTTATCAATAAGGATATTATAATACCTTTGAGTATCACAAGATTCTCACTCTCTCTGTTCATACTTACATTATTGGTTTAGCCTATCTGAAATAAATGACCATTCCAAACAAAGCATTACAAGCAATCAACAGCAAATAATGGCTATCTACATTTTTTCTATATCAAGTCTCTTAAGAGTCTCTATAGACAAGTAGTAATTATTATTTGTAATCCACTCAATACTACATTAATACGTTATTGCGATAGGAAAACTGTATTTTCAGCTTCTAATGAGGAATTGTCCATTATTCTTGATGTTGTCCTTTAATATCTAATAAATTCAAAGAAAAGAGATGTAATTCACTTTGTAGTAAGCACTTCTATGCATCAAACCCCCTTGATGATTGGAATAAATTTGTAATAGCTTTTATATTATGTAGACAATATTAGTTGTGAACATAATCAAAGTGAGTGAAGAGATTAATTGCCATTTTATTTTTGGTTAGTCAAATCTCGATCCAGGTCTGTATTGCGCAGAAAACAATGAAATTTCAAAACTTTTCTGTCAGAGATGGGCTATCGGATGAAATCGTGACTAGCATTATTCAGGATCAGCAAGGTTTCATGTGGTTTGGTACCTACAAAGGTCTTAATCGCTTTGACGGTCAAAAAACCAAACACTATCAATACAACCCAAATGACCCGAATTCAATCCATGCCAATATGGTGTCTTGTTTGTTTGAAGATCACCTTGGATACATCTGGATTGGAAGTTTCTCGAACGGCATTAGTAAATACGATCCAAGCACAGGTGATTTTATAGATTTTGATTCAGGTTTAGGGGATAGTACAACATTAACTGATCACAGTATTAGAGTAATTTTCGAAGATCAGGATCATGAACTTTGGATTGGAACTGAATTTGGTCTTAGCAGATATGACAAGGTTAGGGATTTAGTACAGCAGTATATCTGTAACTCTACTAACTGTAGTGGAACCATTAACGGAAAAACCGTTTACGATATTATTTCAGATAAGAATGGCAATATTTGGATAGCAACAGAAAACAAGCAGCTATGCCTTTTGAATAAGTCATCCGGACTATTTGAATATGTGACTTACACAGATTTAGAACTGCCAAACAAAGATGACCATGTCCTCAAAAACTTACATTTCCAGAACGATAGCATTCTTTGGGTCGCAAGTAATCATGGAGGCTTATCAAAACTGAATATCAACTCGAGAAAATATAAGAGCTACCCTCCCACTGGTGATGAAACTGGTCCCAGTTCACAGCAAATTAGAGACATCATTAATGTCGGTAATACACTTTGGTTAGCCACAGATGGCGCTGGAATTGATGTCTTTAACCCCCAAAAAGAAACATTCCTCAACTTCAGGAATCAAAAGATTGACCAAAACTCACTCAGCAGCAATGTATTATGGGATTTTTATGTAGACCGCCAGAATATAGTGTGGATAGCCACATACCAGGGAGGTGTCAATAAATATGATCCCGGAAGTAACTTGTTTGAACTTATTGAGAATAATCCAATCAAGAGTGAATCCATTCCCAACAACCCTATCCTAAGTATTTATGAGGGTGATGATAATACGGTTTGGATTGGAACAGATTGGGGTGGCCTTTGTAAGATTTCAACTGATGGGAGCATAAGAACATATAACACATTGAATAGTGAACTAAAGACAGACGTCATCAAATCTATAGGCCAAACAAATAATGGATATCTTTTACTTGGTTCTTATAATGAAGGGTTATCACTTTTTGATCCAAAAAAAAATACTTCTCAACAGTTTAAACGAAATAAACAACATTTTTCAGGCCTTACCAGCAATCATGTCTGGGCAATTCACAAGGATTCAGAGGACAGGGTTTGGTTAGGAACTTTGGGAGGTGGAATTGTTGAATTCAATGAATCCAAGAAATCGTTTCATCCGATTGACTATCAATATGCAACAGGAGGACAATTACATATTTATCATGTTTTTGAAGATGGAAAATCTAACTTATGGTTTAGTACTGATGATGGGATCATAATATATCAAAGGATTACGGATGAATGGAAACACTTTAAATTAGATAGTTTGATTTCTGAGTCAAATCACGAAATCAATCAAGTAAAATCTGTTTTTGAAGATGACTATAGAAATGTATGGATTGCAACAGCCAGCGGGCTTGTAAAATATGATCAAAAAGACGAAACGTTTGAATTAATTGCTTTCGATCCAGACCTACCAGAATTACCACTACTTCAGGTAAGTGATGGTGGCTATGGAAACTTAATGTTGGTTACTAAAACGTACATTACTATTTATGATCCATTAAAAGAAAACTGCACTAGTTATAGAGTTTCAGATAATAATTTTCAATACAATACTATAACACATACCAATCAAGGAAAAACATTAATTGGTGGAACAAAGGGAATTACGATGTTTAATCCATCTGAAATTAGATCCAATAAGCATTTACCTGAAGTTTATCTTACCAAGATTGAAATCTTTAACAAACCAATAGATTTAAAGCATTCAGTTGAACAAACAAAATACCTTGATCTTCAACATGACCAAAATACATTGACATTCGAGTTTGCTGCATTAAACTTTTCCGAGTCGAGCAGAAATCTATACTCTTATCAATCAATTGGTTTTGATGAAGATTGGAGTTCTCCTGGAACAGAATCAATAGCAATATATACGAATTTGGATCCTGGTGAATACCAATTCAAAGTAAAGGCGGCCAATAACCATAATTTATGGAATGAAGAGGGTGCAACTTTGGCTATAACCATCAATCCTCCCTACTACGAAACATGGTGGTTCAGGGCTATTGTATCAATTTTAGCTGGTGCGACACTTTTAATTATCATAAGATTAAGACTAATACAAATAAAAAGGCGCTATGAATATGAAAGAATTAGTAAAGAACGAGAAGTTATTGCTATAAAGAACGATCAGTTAAAAGAACAATTGGTATCCACAAAAAATGAGCTAAACAACATTACAATGAGCTATATCCACAAGAATCAAAAGCTACAACAAGTAAGATCAACCATCTTCGATTCAGCTACAAAGATTAATGGGCAGGAGAAGAGATTGTTAAACAGAATAATTAAGGACATTGATAAGGAAATGCAGGATCAAGATTATTGGGATAAGTTTGAACATCAATTCAACCTATCCCATGATAATTTCCTGGATCGCTTTAAACAAAAATATCCGGACCTAAGTAAAAGAGAACTACGCGTTTGCGCTTATCTAAGGATGGGACTAGATAACCAGGAAATTGCCACGTTAATGAACGTAACAATCCGTACGGTGGAAACATCCAGATATAGAATCAGGAAGAAAATAAATATGGAGGAACGACAATCCTTTACCAAAATGATTTTGCGGTTCTGATTTACTTAATATTCACTTTGAGTTTTGCTTGAATATTATCCGAAGAATTACCAACGTAAACTAAATAAGACCCCTTTTCCAGTACCCAGCTTTGAGAACTCTCATCATAGTATTTCAAACTTGACACAGGTATTGAAATGTTTCCGTTTTCTGTTCCCCCTGACTTAAGAGAAATCTTTTGGTAACCTTTTAGTTCCTTTTGAGCTCTTTCTACTTTAGACTTTGGTTTTCCGACATATACCTGGATCACTTCCGCTCCATCCATTGAACCACTATTCTTCAACTCAAAACTCACCTCAATCTCATCTTGTTCACTATATTGAGACTTATCAGTCTTTACTTGTGATAAATCAAATAGTGTGTATGATAAACCATACCCAAACGCAAACTGAGGTTTGATCTTCTTGGTATCATGCCATCTGTAACCAACCAAAATACCTTCCTTATACTCCTGATCAATACTATCACCAGGGTATGAAATCTCTCCAAAAGAGTGAGCTGCATTATCAGAAAGCTTCACAGGAAAACTAAAAGGCAACTTCCCTGAAGGATTTACATCTCCAGATATAACATTTGCCAGAGCATTACCAGCTTCACTTCCGATGTACCAGCCTTGAATAAATCCCTTTACATCTTCTAACCATGGAGTTTCAATAGCATTTCCACTGATATTGATAAAACCAATATTGTCATTAACCTTTGCGATTTCTTTTAAAAGTTCAACCTGACCAAATGGAAGTCCATATTCAAGTCGGTCACCACCTTCACAGTCCTGATGATGGTTTTTATTAAGCCCACCAAAGAACAAAACTACGTCTGCTGTCTTTGCAATTTCTACTGCTTCTCGTTGTAAACTCTCCGTATCAACTGATGGAGGAACAACTCTACCATATACAGGTGGTCCAGAAGCGTATCCAAGCGCATGAATAATATTGGCATTCTTATATCTTGCTTTAAGACCTTCCAGAGGAGAAATCTCATACTTTGGTTTCAATTCCGAGGATCCCCCTCCTTTTGTCATTGCTCTAATTGAATTTTCACCTATTACAGCAATCGTTATATTTTCATCTTTTACTGGAAAGAAGTTATTCTTATTCTTCAACAGCACAATTCCCTCCTGAGCAATTTTTCTGGCAGTTTGTTGGTGTGCCTCTGTATTGATGCTTCCTAGTGGCTTATTGCTTTTAAGGTTTGTTCTGTACATCAACCTTAATATCCTTCTGACCTTATCATCCAAAACAGATTCCGGGACTTCCTTATTTCTCAAAAGCTCCTTGAAAGGTCCAGCCAGATAGTAGTTTTCGTAAGCATTTTTCAGTGAATAGGTTAGCCCGTTGGTTCCTGTACCCATTTCAATATCTAAACCGTAAAGTGCTGCTTCCTTACTATCATGTGCTCCACCCCAATCAGTCACAACTACTCCATCAAACTTCCAGTCTTCCTTTAATATCTTGTTCAGCAATACCTCATTATGGCAACAATGTTGACCACTATACTGATTGTAAGCACCCATAATGGACCACACTCCTCCATCTTCTACTGCTACCTTAAAAGCTGGCAAATAAATCTCATGAAGTGCTCTGTCACTAACCTTTACATTGATATGATCTCTCCATTTCTCCTGATTATTGAGCACATAATGTTTCACACATGCTGCAACTCCGTTTTCTTGAACTCCCTTGATATACGGCACTACTAACTTAGAAGCCAAAAACGGATCCTCACCCATATATTCAAAGTTTCTTCCATTTAGTGGAGTCCTGTAGATGTTTACTCCTGGTCCCAGTAAGACATCTTTTTTACGGTAACGAGCTTCCTCTCCCACTGCTTTGCCATATTCATAGGAAAGTGATTCATTAAAGGTAGATGCCAGACATGTTAGTGCTGGAAAAGCGGTAATAGAATCATTTGTCCAGCCAGCGTAACCCCAATTATCCCAATTGATTTCAGCTCTCACACCATGAGGACCATCAGACATCCACAACTCTGGAATACCCAGCCTCTCTACCCCAGGAGAACTAAACTTGGATTGCGCATGGCACATCGCCACTTTTTCTTCCATGGTTAAAAGAGTAAGAATACTATCAATTTTTGATTCAATAAGATGATCGGCATCTGTTTGAGCTAATAGTGCGCTCGAAAACAGAATGCAAAATACAGATGCAATAAGCTTCATTTAATTAATGTTTACCCCTAAAAAAGTAAGCCAAATTTTACCCGAGAATAGCTTACAATAGAATGACAGATGTGCCATTCTTGATTGGTGATTAATTTAATCAATTACAAACAGACTACCAGAGCTTGTTTCCAAGAACTCTATCCATTACTTCCTTCCTATAATTTCTAGAGATTGGAATCTTATTTTCAAGTATAGTAAGCTCATGATTCTCGAAACTATTGACTTTGTCCAGTGCAACAATGTAGGACTTATGTACCCTCAGAAAACGTTGACTATCCAGCTTATCCTCTACAGATTTCAAACTCATTAAGGTCATGTACTTATCTTCTGAGGTATAAATTACTGAATAATTCTGCATAGCTTCTACATACAGGATATCCTGATAAAAGATCTTTTCAAACTTGTTGCTGCACTTTACAAAAAAGAAGTCATCTGTATTCCGAATTGATTCATTAGCTGATTGACTAGCAAGAGTATGGTAGTCTTTAGCCTTATTGGTGGCTTGAAAAAACCTTTCGAAAGTTATTGGTTTCAACAGGTAATCCAATACATCTAATTCATATCCATCTAATGCATAACTTGGATAAGCTGTGGTGAAAATAACAATCGGTAAATTCTTATTCATTTTCAAATAATCAATACCATTCAAAATAGGCATCTGAATGTCCAAAAAGATTAAGTCTACTTTTTGCTTATCGAGTATATTACTTAATTCCACAGGATTACTCCCCTCACCTACCAAATCCAAATATTCGATCTGATCGATATAACTTTTCAATCCTTCCCTTGCCAAGGGCTCATCATCTATAACAATACAATTCATCATAAGGAATCTACCAGGATTATTTGATTTTTACTTTGAGTTTGGAGCTGCAATTGTAATTCTACCAGGAATACACCATCTTCTTTAGAGATTATCAATTCATGTTTGTCGGGATATAGAAGTTGCAGTCTTCTCTGGACATTTTTGAGACCTAAACCACCTTCGGTTGGAACAGCCTCCCTTGACTTTGGTTGATAGGAAGAGTAGTTATTTGACACTTTGCAAGTCAGAATATCTGAATCCACTCTTAGATCAATCTTAATCCAATTTAGCTGATCAGGTTTTTGGCCGACATGTTTAAAGGCATTCTCAATAAAAGGCATTAGAACAAAAGGTGCAATATTCAAATTGCCGTTATAATTCTTCAATAGTGTTTGTTTCACTTCAAAATTGTCGTTCAACCTTAGCTTCTCCAGTTCAATAAAACTTTCTAAATAGGCAATCTCTCTGTTTAATGGAATTTGAGGTTCGTTGCACTCATATAATTGATATCGCAGCAGGCTTGAAAATTTAGCCAGAGAATCAGTTGCCATATCTGTGTTTTTATTAATCAGGACGAAAATCGAATTGATTGTATTGAACAAAAAATGAGGGTTGAATTGAGATTTCAAAAACTTCAACTCTGTTTCCAGTTTCTCTTTTTCCAGCTCCTGTTGTCTCTTCTTGGATTGAACCCAGTTCTTTGCAAGTTTTATACTCATTCCCAATGTCATGCTTGCCAGGGAAGATGGGAAAGAGTTATACTTCAAAATGTGCCATGGGGAATCAGGATCCATTTTAAAGTACTCTTGAAAGTCTATGTCAAATACCCATCCGCTGATATAGTATCCACTCAAAATCAACAGACTAGTTACTGCTAAGTTGAGTGCCAGAAAGCCAACAAACTTCAGATACTTCCCCTTTTCAAGGAACCGCGGAATCAAGTAATACAAACAGAAATAAACACTGATAGCCTGAAACACCACATAAAACAAGTACTTCATTGTATTAGGAGGATCCAACATAGTGTTGAATGCCAGCAAAGCACTGTCCATGTACAAACTCCACCAGAAGTAATGATAAACTCCCCAAAATGGAAGGTGGTGTAGTTTATAGCGGGTAATCCAGTCTAACTTCTTCAAGTTGACCATAGACGTAAGTTAACATAGATGTAGTATACAATTCTAGCCAATTACTCTTCTTTTATTTGGATTGATTGATCAAAGTCCATCTTCAATTGATCAAATGCACAATTTCATGGATTATCGGATTTTTCATTACATGTAAGACTCCAAATTAAGAAAATAGGGTTCATTCAGGCATTTCATAAAGTAATTGAGTAGATACATCAATCCCATTTATAAGAGTCTTTTCTCATTGATTTCTTTGGTCAAAACTCAATTATTAAAATTATGAAAAAGACTTTACTACTTGTGCTTATCTTTTTATCAGTTGAAACCTATTCTCAAATATCCGGGAAAGTGAAAGATGAAAATAATCAGTCAATGCCATTTGTTAACATTCTACTTTTAGCAGCAAGCGACTCCACGATGACTCAAGGCACAATCAGTGATACTAACGGTCAGTACTCATTCGAATCTATAGAAAATGGACAATATATAATTCAAGCCAACTTAATTGGATATGAAGACTGGTATTCGGAACCTCTATCCTATTCTGGATCATCAATTAAACTGGAAGACTTTTCAATCAAAGAAAGTAGTGTTATGCTGGATGGTGTTGAGGTCAAGGCTGAAAGGATGGTGATTGAACAAAGTATGGAAGGTACCACCGTAAATGTTCAAAATAGCATCATGAGCAAAGGAAGTACAGCTCTACAGATAATCGAACGATCACCTGGTGTGGTATTGGATCAAAGAAACAATAGTCTTTCTCTCAATGGTCAAAGTGGGACCTTGGTAATGATTAATGGACGCCCTGTAAGAATGTCCCCAGCAGAAGTGATCAATCTCTTGAAAGGTATGAGTGCAGATAATCTTGAAAAAGTTGAACTACTAACAAATCCATCCGCAAAGTATGATGCTGACGGTACAGCAGGAATTATCAATCTAGTCATAAAGAAAAGTGAAGACCAGGGTACTAATGGCTCATTTTCGCTTTCAGGAGGATATGGTTATGGTTCTAAAGAAGCGGCCAGTTTTAATATCAATCATAGAAATGCCAGATCCAATTATTATGGTTCATATAGCTTCAATCACGACAATAGTTTTTTTGATTGGCGAGGTGTAGGTGGTTCGGATGTCCCAGCCCTTGGCGGAGAATCCAGATTTGATTTCACTAATAATACTGAGATGAGCAATCTGAGTCATAATTCTATGCTTGGCATGGAAACAGAATTTGAATCCATGACAGTCGGGACCAGCCTTATGTTCAACAGAAATGATTTCTCCAACAACATCTTTAACCTTGGAAAGTATAACTATGCAGACGGATCATTTCTACAAGCCGATATTAACGTAATCGGTGATGGAAATACAGATAATCTCAATGCTACCGCTTTCATTGATAAATCTTTTAATAATGGATCAGGTCTAAACCTCGATGTTGATTATATCAATTACCATAATGAATCACCCACTGAGGTTGAAAGTATCTACAGCGATAATGTTGGCAATGAAACACAACCTGATAATGAGTTGTATGCAAATGGTAACAGAGGTTTAAGCAACACAACTATTCACATTGGTGTAGCAAAACTAGATTACAACACATCTATTAGCGACAATGTAAAATTAGAAACAGGAATCAAGGGCTCAGTTTCTGAATCTAATAATAATGCTAAAATTGAAAGACTGACAGAAGGCGAATGGGTTACCGATTCCAGAAACGTGACCCGACTTGAGATAAAAGAAAATATAGCAGCTGCCTACGCAACAATTAACATCAATTTTGATTCTCTCACATCACTATCACTAGGATCAAGATATGAATACTGGGACAGAGACTTTGGTGACAACACACCAGACAGAAGTTTTGGCAAGTTCTTTCCCTCAGCATTTCTGACAAGGAAATTAGCCAATTACAATTCCATTCAATTTGTATACAACAGAAGAATTACAAGACCAGATTATAATGATTTAGCGTCCTTTTTAGTTTATAATGATCCATTATCTGTTTTTACTGGTAATCCATTACTCAGACCAGCAATATCAGACAACTTTAAGGTCTCCTTTCAAAATCAGGCCAGGAATTTCTCATTAGTCTTCACCAATGAAAACAATCCAATTGCCCGATATCAAATAACGGAAAATGATGAAAGTGATTTAGTACTAATCGCTCCTCAGAATGTGGATTATATAAGATCATTAGGGTTTCAAACCTTTCTTCCTATACAGGTCACAAAGTGGTGGAACATCAATACTGGTGGGACTTTCTCATTAAGGGATTTTAGAGTGACTCACACACTTCGTCCAGCCAATAAGACTTACTTTGCATATAATATATATGCAAATCAGAACTTCAGTCTACCTAAAAACTTCTCAGTAGAGCTCTCTGGATGGTATAATAGTTCTCATTACAATGGAAGCGTTAGATTGGAAGGATTTGGCATGCTGAATCTTGGTATAAAGAAAGAACTTAAAAACAATCAAGGCACTATACAGTTAGCTATTACAGACTTGTTTAAGTCAATGACTATCAAATCAAAGATTGGTGCATTAACTGAAGAAGCCTGGCAATCAAGTGCGCGTGTTGCATTCCAACCGGAATCTACCAACAACAGGGTATTTAGATTAACTTACTCCAGAACATTTGGTGGTAGCAAAGTTAAAGGGCGTAAACAAAGACAAGGAGGCTCTGATGAAGAAAAGTCTCGGGTAAGAAATTAAAAACAGTTTTTCTCAGAGCGAAGTGAGGTAACCTAATTCACAAACAGTTAAATTAGATCATCAAAATATAATAACGATGATTAGAACCCTAATTTGTAGCACTCTGTTTGTATTTATCAGTTGCCTTGCTTCTGCTCAAGACAATCCCCTAAATAAGTTTGATAACCTCATAAACAAAACCTGGGTAGCCGAAGGAACCTGGGGTGATGGTAGCAAGTTCAAACAAGAAATGAGCTATTCATACGGTTTGGGCAAACAAATAGTCATAGCAAAATCAAAAGGATTTATCAACCAGGACGCTACAGAATTTGGAGATAGAAACCACGGCATCCGAAAGTTTGATAAAGAGTCTGGAAAGTACCTCTTCTGGGAATTTGATGTTTTTGGTGGAACTACTACTGGTGAAATTCTATTTCAGGATAACAGTGTTATTTATGTATACGAATATGGTGGTTCAGTAATCTCTGACGTCTGGAAGTACGTTGATGAAAAAACCTATGACTACTCTGTAGGCAATTGGGTTGATGGCAAGCAAAGTCAGGTTTATCTCAAAACTCAATTTGTCTTGAAGGAGGACTAATCGCTTTTACGCTCCTCCAGGACTGCAAGAATAATTATAGATAAGACCACTGCGCTGAAGACCCAAAATAGTGTTGAAAGGTTTTCTTTGAATACTGCTTGGTAGAATAGTGCTCCATATGTTCCACCAACAACTGGTCCAGCTACTGGTATCCAACTATATTTCCACCCCGATGGTCCTTTTCCAGCTATTGGTAATAAGAAATGAGCAATTCTAGGTCCCAGATCCCTTGCAGGGTTAATAGCATACCCTGTGGTCCCTCCGAGACTCTGGCCAATTGCTACGATCAGGAAACCAACAATTAAAGGATTTAATCCTTTAGAAAATTCATTGGCCCCAATAAACATTAAAGCCAAAAGCAACACAAAGGTTCCTATTACTTCACTCAATAAATTGGCCCAAGTTCTGTCTATTGCAGGGGTATTAGCATAACATGCCAACTTAGCTCCTTGATCCTCTGTCCTTCTCCAATGAGGCAAATAATGCAACCAAACAATTGCAGCTCCAATAATAGCCCCAGCGAACTGACCTGTAATATAATATGGTACTTTAGCCCATTCTAAATCACCAACACTCGCTAAGCCTATTGTTACTGCAGGATTGATATGAGCTCCGCTAATTGATCCGACAGCATAAATCGCCATAGTAACGGCGAGACCCCATGCCAATGTGATTACAATCCAACCACCACCTTCTCCCTTACTATCTTTCAGCAGCACACCTGCAACTACACCGTTCCCTAAAATTATCAGGATCATTGTACCTATTAGCTCAGCTAGAAAATTTGACATACCAGTTAATTGTTACTTCGGCAGCAACTTAATCAAATTTTGGACTAACTGAAATTTGGAGCGTTCAATATTGTGTTAATTACTACTTGAGTGAAACACCACTCTGTCATTCACCTCCTGGATTGGTCTATTATCGTCTTTGATGATTTCATGAATTGCATCAATCTGCTCTTTTGTGGCTTCAACTGGTTCTTCAAGGACAATCCAGTTTATTCCTTCAGTACAAGGTGGAGTGGTAAATGAGCCGGAGTAATAATAGAATTTATCAAGGTGCTTGGGAAAAGTCTCGTTAGGATCAGCTTTTTCGTCAGCTTTCAGTTCTTCATTCACATGACTAGGAAGAGATTTCATAAAATGTTGGATGAAGTGATTATTGTGTTCACCTTCTTCAATCAAAACAGCAACTACGGCAAATTTCCCAGATTCACTTTGATGTACAAAATGGATTTCCATCGCAAAATTCTCACCATCTATCTGATGTTCAGATGGTGTGTGAAAATGAAATTGCTTCATAGAGTAGCTAATGCCATCAAAAGTCAATGCTTTCTCTTCATCAATCTTTTCAATAAGTGTGTGACCGTTATTGATTAAATCAACAAAGAATGGGTGATAATGAAACTCTAAACTTATGCCATTGGTGTCTTCAGAATTAGATGAAATGATATTAATTGGAGACTGAGACTTTCCATTACAACTGCTGAACTCTGGATCTATTTCAAACCAATGTTCCGGACCAAATTCTCCTGAATAAGACCAGTCATGAGACTGAGCTTGTAAGTTTATCCCATTGCACAAAAAGACAGTTGTTAGAATGAATAAAAAAAATCCCGTGATACGCATACGATAAAGTACAATGTATCACGGGTATAAAATATGATTATTATCAGTTTTTAAAGCTTATCAGGCTAATTCCTCGTGCTTCTCTACCTCCCATCCATTATTCGAAGTAACCTCCTTAAACCACAATGCAGAAGATTTAGGAATTCTTTCTAAAGTCTCATAATTAATGAAATTCAATCCAAACCTGGGTCTATATCCTGAAGCCCATTCGAAGTTATCAAATAAACTCCAGGCGAAATACCCTTTCAGATTCACTCCATTTTCAATAGCCTCATTGCAGGCTTGTAAGTATGATTTATAGAATTTAATCCTGTATGGATCATCAACTTTACCATCCACTATTTCATCATTACAAGCAAATCCATTCTCAGTAATATAAATATCTGCACCATTATATCTGTTGTGAATCCATTCCAGAAGTTTTCTACAGCCCCAAGGCACCACGGCCCAATTCATGCTGGTTAATTCCCATGTATAATCCTGTGATAGATTTACATCCTGATCTTCCGAGAGCCCACCATTGCCGTATACACTTCCTTTCACCAGTTTACCATGTGAATCTTCAGCAAACATGGTTGTATAATGATTTAACCCAAAGAAATCAGTGCTTCCTTTAATTAATTCCCTTTCTTCATCAGTAAATACAGGGAGTCTCTCTCCCAGCCTATCCTTCATTACCTTAGGATAATCACCGAAGTAAACCGGATCAGCAAACCAACCAAGGAAAAACAACAATGCTCTTTCAGCGGCATCTTTATCTTCTTGTTTATCTGTTAGAGGTTCTCTCCAATCGCAGTTATTAGTTATCCCTACTGTTCCTCCCTGATGACTAAATTCAGATTGATATAATCTGTAGGCCTTAGCATGTGCCAATATGAGATTATGTGCTGCTTGATACGGCTCTGAGTTAGATACTCTCCCTGGTGCAAAAACTCCTTGTCCATACCCAAGAATCGATACAACCCAAGGTTCATTCAATGTAATCCAATGCTTAACTCTGTCACCGAATCTTTCAAAACAGACTTTTGCATAAGCTTCAAAGTCATCTGCAATACTTGGGTTCAGCCATCCGTCATTTTCGCTTTGCAAGGCCAATGGAAGATCCCAGTGATACAATGTGATCCACGGAGTAATTCCATTTGCAAGTAACTCATCAATTAAATCTGAATAAAACTTAATTCCAGCTTCATTAACTTTTCCTCTACCCTCCGGCATTATTCTTGGCCAGGAAATAGAGAATCGGTAGGCACCAAATCCCTGAGATTTGATAAGTGCGACATCTTCTTTGTATTTGTGGTAATGATCTATTGCTATATTACCATTATCTCCATTTGCAACCCTATTAGGAATTGTGCAAAACGCGTCCCAAATAGAAGGTCCTTTCCCATCTAAATTATGCGCCCCCTCTATTTGATATGAGGAAGTAGCTGATCCCCAAACAAATCCTTCTGGAAATTTTGTCATGTAGTAATCTCTTTATGTATGTGAAACCTTAAGTTTTTCTAGTTCTGTGTTTACGCTCTCAAGTTTATTTGTTGAAAGAGGGTAAGCTATTAAGAATCCAATTGTTGGTATTGCTATCAAAGCAGGAATCCAACTCATCAACATTTTAATGGCCGGAATTGCTCCTGTTATGGTAGTTTCGTCCATACCGTCATAGCCGTAACTGGAAAGTAAAAATCCTGTTATTGCACCTGCCGCTCCGCCACCGAATTTCATTGCGAAGGTTCCTGCTGAAAAGACAAGACCTGTGGCTCTTCTTCCATTTTTAATTTCTGAATAATCTGCTGCATCTCCCAGCATACTGAAAAATAAGACTGGCATAATTCCCGCACCAAACTCAGATAAAGAACCCAGAACAAATATCAATGTATAATCTCCTGGTTGAGCTATGTATAGCATAGCATTTGTAACAGCTGAAAATGCCATTACATAAATGAAAAGACGCTTCTTACCAAAGTAATCCGAAAGTGGTGTTGTTACCAAGGCAGCTACCATTGAGACTACCAACAATACTACCATATAGGAAGCTGCCATTGTCTCAAAATTAAGGTACCTCTTAAAGTAGATCACTGTAATTCCTTGCTTGATCGAGTTGTATGTCACGAACATGAATCCCACAACTAATAGAATCAACCAAGGCTTATTCTTCAACAGGTCAGAAAGATCTTGCCAAATATTCCCACCCGATTCTTTCTTTGGTTTTACTCTCTCCTTGGTTGTGAAGTAAGTAATGATCAAAAAGCCTGCAAGTACTGCAGACAGCAAATAAATAGCATATTGATATCCCTTATTTTCATCTCCACCACCAAGGTATAAAACCAGGTAAATCAACAAACCCTGAGTTAAAATCCCTCCAAAATATGCACCAGCAAACCTGAATGATGACAGACTTGTCCTTTGAGATTCATCGCTTGTCATTACTCCCATTAAAGCTGAATATGGGACATTACTGGCAGTATAAATCAAAGTCAGGAGGATGTAGGTAATGTAGGCATAAACTAGTTTCCCCGTAGGTCCAAAATCTGGAGTTGTGAAAGTCAGAGCGAGAATTACACCTAAAGGTACTGCTGTCCAAAGTATCCAGGGTCTGAATTTACCGTTTTTTGTATTCGTTCTATCCCCTATCATACCCATGATGATATCAGTCACTCCGTCAGACATTCTGGTAATTAGCAATAATACACCAGCAGCGGCTGCAGATATCCCAAACACATCTGTATAAAAGATTAATAGAAAAGTAGTGAGAGTTCTCCATGCAATATTAGCAGCGGTATCTCCCAGTGCATACCCTACTTTCTCTTTTAGACTTATTTTTTCGCTCATGGCAATTAATATTTGTGGATTAGAGGTTGTTAGCTTCTTTTTCTAAAAAGCCTAAAACATATGTCAATGGAGCATTCCAGTTAAGACATACTTCGTTACTGGCAAAACTTGGTTCTACATCCATCCAGGCTTTCATGGGTGCCACACTATCAGGGTAATTTACCTGGAAGGCGTCATGTAGTCTACTATTAGGACCTCCTGAGACAAAACCAGGAACAGGGTCATCAATTTCATCTCCAGCACTAGGACGATGATGGATAAACATCGGCGTTTTTGAACCATAACCGGTTACATAACTATAACCATTAGCGTTTTTTCCAAAAATATAATCCATAATTACTGTGGCTGAACTCAAGTATTTCTTTTCTCCAGTAAATCGATAGGCATTACATAATATCATTGCTGTATTCAGCACATCACTATTTGAACCCCACTGAAAGTCCTGGATCGGTTGGTTGTAATCATTGTTGCCCATCACTGAAACTAGCTGGTCCGCTGACTTTAACAATTCACTCTTCAGGGGTGCAATCCAGTCTTGTTCACTATCCAACAAAGAAAAAGCTGCTAAATAATGCATATGGTTAGCCCAACTTTCGCCAGGTTTGAATTCAAAGCTTATTGGATTTTCCAATAAATATTCTTTGTACAGTTCTTCTTCAGTGGCCAGATATAACTCTGCTGCTGCCCAATAGAATTCTTGAGTAAGGTTGGCATCTCCATATTCACCAGTTCTTATGTCTTCAGGGTTTTTATAAACAACATTGGGGTTTTTGATTGCCCAATTCCAGGCATTCTTTGCTGCCAACAATAAATTCTCTTTGTACTCAGCACCAAAAGTTTCAGCTCCTACTCTAGCCATTTTCGCACTTACAGCCGCAACATCTAAAGTTGGTGCGGTTGCTTTACCTATGATGTATCTCGGTTTCACTGCAAACTCTGGTAATATCATACCTTCAAACCCTTTCGTTGTAAGCTTGAAAAACACTCCACCATCATCATCTTGCATGGTCAACAGCCAGTCCATCTCGTATTTGAGTTCATCCAGATAATCACTGATTTCGTTTCCGCTCTCTGGAATGTTTAAGGAATTGTCTCCAAGGACACCAGGGTATTGTTCATAAAGTGAAAGTAATTGTCCTAATGGATAAGCTCCATTCACCACGTACTTCCCATAATCCCCTGCATCATACCACCCACCTGGAGAAGCAGTAACTCCTACTTTTCCACTGGAAGGGTGAAACATGACGCTATCATCGGGGTGTCCCTCGGCCCGATTCCATTGACCAGCATGAGTTTCATCTAGCGAAGTACTGGCTCTGTGATAATATAATGCTTTGATAGATGCCTTGAACGCATCGTTGTATAAATTGTCTTCTATTTTAAAAGTGTAAGAGTTACCTAGAGATTCAATAAGTACAACATACTCGCCACTGATATTTAATTCAGAAAAATCACCTACTTGAACAGTTTCACCAGCTAATGTCCAATCTTTAATTGCTGAAAGCTGACCTTCGTAAACAGATTCCTTTGTTTTAAAATCTACTATCTTGAATGACTCCAAAGAGTTCTTTGTGTTTACAACAAACTGTTTCGGTGAATTTGGATAATATCCTATTTGATTAATTCTTATATCTTCAGATGGTTGTCCAATTTCATACTCGGGTTTTCCACATGCTAGTAGTGTTCCAACAGCGGCTATTAGAAGAACTCTTATCATAATTAAGTTATATCTGATGTCACAAATGTATGTCAGGACCCGAGTTGAACACCATGTGAAATGTTTCAGCTAGCAATGAAATACAATCCTCTGATCCATTTATTGATAGAAAATAACCAATATTTAGATGTTATCACCTTTTAGTTAAAGGAAAAAATAAATATTCGCGGAAGTCTCAGAGATAATTGGTAATTTATAGTAGTCACAGTTTATTGGAGAATGCGATCGCTAGTCGGAGTTCTAATACTCGCCCTATTTAACATCATATCTATCCACGCTCAACAAAAGGATAGCATCGATATCTATGAACTTTCATTAGAAGAGTTAAGCAGGATATCTGTGTATTCTACTACAAGGACAAAAGTTGAAGATGCGTTGGAAGCTCCGGCTACTTTAGTAGTTGTCAATAAAGATCAAATTAAAGAGAGAGGTTACACCAGTTTACTCCACCTACTTGAAGATTTACCTGATTTTAAAGTAGATATAGCTGTTGATCCCAGATGGCAAAATGACATTACATCCCGAGGAGTTAGGTACATGGATAAACTTATCATTTTATTAAATGGTGTTCGTATCTCCTCTCCTACGAATGAAATAATTCCAATTTTTGAAAATTACCCTCTAAACTTGGCTGAGCAGGTTGAGGTCTTCTACGGTCCAGCATCTGCATTGTATGGAGCCGATGCTTTTTCAGGTATTATTAACATCATCACTAAGAAAACAGAATCGGGTTATACAGTTGATGCATCCGTTTGGGGAAGTGGATTAATTGGAGCATTAAATGGTGGAGTGAACGCCTTTTACTCTACAAAGATTGGAAACGATATTAGTGTTACGGCTAGTGGTCAGTTTTTCTATGATGAGCAACCGTTTCTGGGAGATGAGTACCCCGAGGAATATGAGGGTATAGACCAGTCACTAGAGTCTGGCACTTTCAACACGATATTTGGACCAATTACTCCAACAACTCCTGTAGATAGCGAAAAAGCTTATCCTCTTGAAGCATGGAGTACCTTTTTAGGTTTAGAGTATAGGGATTTCAATTTTCAATTCTTTAATAATCACTCACATAACCCATCAACTACAGCAAATTCGCCCCACAATAGTGTGTATAACAAAGACCAATTATTTGGTCACGATATCAAGATGTTTACAGGAAAATATCTAAATAAAGGTGAGAAAATTGTAAGTTCCAGTCAGGTCACATTTAGTAAATATAGTTTAGATGAACGCTCCAACTTTAGAAATGTATTCACATTCATGGAACCAGCTTATTTATATGCCAGAAGCTGGAAACTTAAAGGAGAACAGCTTTTTACTGTTAGCGCTACTGATAATTTAGAAATCACAACTGGAGTTACATTTGAAAGATTTTTCTCCATACCAAGAAGCAACAATATTCAATCACCTGTTGAAAACAAAAACATTGAAGATGCAATAGTCGCTAATAGTATAGCCCCCTTAAATCAATCAGGGATTGCTGCTGAACTGGTTGAAACCAACTACAATAATATTGGAGGGCTAGTACAATTATCCTGGAACTCAGAACATATAGATATTACTGCTGGAGCCAGAGTAGACAGAGATGATAGGTTTGCCACTACCATCAACCCTAGACTAGGCATGGTATTCAAGCCTAGTCATAAACTGACTATTAAAACACTATTTGGCACAGCATATCTAGCTCCTTCTCCACAAAATATATTTGAAAGGTATGGCTCGTTTTCTACTACAAATGATGGGATTAATTACACTGCATCATTCTTCAACCTTCCAAATCCAGAATTAGACCCACAAAGAATTAGCACTTATGAAGTGAGTGGCAGTTTCTTCATTAGTGAATCTTTAAGCCTTAATATGACTTCATACTATTCAAAAGTCACCAATTTCATAAGTCCGGTAAATACATTTACCAATAGGGATCTAATAGAATCACTTTATCCCAACCAATTATATAATATTGGAGGATTTACGATACCTATTGATGTAATTCAGGTAAATGATAACCTTGGCGAGGCTGACATATATGGAGGAAATATTCAGTTACAATACAGATGGCAGGGATATGGCAAATGGAATGGAGATATTCAAATGACTCAGAGTTTGGTTGATGGCTCCATTGATATTGATGAAGAAGGACCTGCTATAGAAAGGAATCTACCAGGTGTAGCACCATCGATTTTTAGATTTGGAGGAACAATCAGAAACTCTGTACTATCAATAAATATGCGTTTGAGTCTAGTCGGAAAACAAAGAGTATTTAATGTAAATGGTGTTCAGGACACAAATAATGATGAAAACACAAACAATGATTCTAAATACCAGGAACTATCAGGATACCAACTTCTTAGTACAAATATTTATTTTAAGGTGACTGAAAAATTCAGTTTATCACTGATAGGGAGAAACCTCTTAAATCAAAAGTATCGCAATGTGAATATAGGAGCTGCTCCAGAAACCAATGATGGTTCCGGTGGATCTGCGGAAGTTGAATTTTCAAATGGAGCTCCTCAAAATCCAATCCGGATTCAACTTGGGGCCCACCTTAGTTTATAGTCTCTAGTAGAATATTCTTGAGCCCATCATACGTCCAGGGCTTCTTTACAAAAGTGTCTAGAAGATTAGATTCCAATGCCATTGTTACTTCCCCCTCTTGCGTATAGCCTGAAACCATTACCCTTTTTGGTGGTACTTCAATGGATTCAACAAGAAGTTTTAAGAATTCAACACCTGTCATTGCAGGCATTAATTGATCTGTAACAACTAAATCTACCCCATGTTCCTGAATGTAAGCAAGTGCTTCTGTTGCAGATGTAGTTGTATAAATATCAAAGTCTTTACGAAACATTTCCCTGAACATTAACAGGTTTAGTTCTTCGTCATCTAAGTAGATTAGCTTCGGTTTGCTGGTGTTGTTTAAAGTCATATATACTTTCTTTCCTACTTTAAAGGTAGGAGAATAGTAAATACTGACCAAGAATTTTTCTCTGAAGATACATTTAAACTACCTCCGTGCTTCTCGATAATACCATAAGTTATTGATAAACCGAGACCTGTTCCAGACCCAACTTTCTTGGTTGTAAAGAAGGGATCGAAGATTTTATCAATCTTATCTTGAGAAATTCCTGATCCGTTATCACGAATTAAAATCTTAACCTGATCATTCTCCAGTGACGTTTCTATAGAGATTTCGCCTGGGCGATCTACACTTTCAACAGCATCAATGGCGTTACTTATTATATTTAAGAACGCTTGTCCTAACTGTCCCTGATAGGCATTAATCTTTGGAAGTGATTCATCAAATTTTTTCTCAATGGTTACTGTATTCTTATACTTATTCTGAAGTAATAATAAAGCTACTTCAAGATCCTGATGTATATCTATAAGTGCCTTTTCTTCTTCTTCCATTCTCGAGAACGACCTTAACCCTGCTACAATATCAGTAGTCCGCTTAGCTCCAATTTGAATACTTTTAACCATTTGATCAATTACCTCATGTGCTTGATTGTAGTCAGCATTCTCCTTCTCTTCAATTATTTCTTGAAGCACTTTGTCTACATCACTCTGCTCCATACTCAAATGCTTGACTTTATCAATTACTGGTTTAATATCCTGAATTCTTGTTTCAAGTACATGTATCCCTGAATAGACAAAATTGATAGCATTGTTAATCTCATGAGCAATTCCAGCTGTCAACACCCCTAGTGAAGCCATTTTCTCGGATTGTACAAGTTGAGTTTGAGCCTCTTTTAGTTCAGCAAGGATTTCGCTTAACTCGTCTTTCTGTTCCTGTAACTTTTTAGCATCCCTTCTTCTGGCTTTGTAAGCACGGTAAATCAAAAATGAGAAAATAAGCACCCCAACAACTGACAATATGAGTATATATACTGTGTTCTTTTGTGCATCTACAACAGAGGTCATTTGTTCCAATTCAGATGCACCTGACCTAATTGCTTCTTCTTGTTCCGCCAACTTCTTTTTTTGCTCCTCCAACATCTTATTTCCAGCTTCCATTTGAGCGGATTGCCTTAAAATACCATCTTGTAGCTCATTTAACTGAGACTCCTTATTGTTAAGCACAAGAACAATGCTATCCAATTCTCCTGCAGATCCTGCAACAGCAGATTGAAGAGAATCCAATGAAGAACTCTGTTTTTCAATCACATCTTGCTTGCCTTCAATTTGACTGGTTTGCACAGCGATCATTTCTCTTTGTTCAGTAATGATCTTATTACTTTCTGAGATACTTGAGAGAATAGAATCGTATCTGGATTCTAGTCCCGACAATCTGGATTCCATTACTCTAACAGAATCCTGAGCACCTTTGTAGAGCTTTGCAACATCCACCTTTGTACCACCTAATAAAACCATATCTGGTAAAACTTCCAGCCCTTGATTTATAATATTTGCCTGATTGATTTGAAAGCCCAAGGTCTGATCTGCTTCCTCAATAAAATTGATCATAATGAATCTTTCATCATCATATCCGTCTGTTACTATTAGTGTGTTAGAACCCCGTAACTGATCAAATACTGACCTTGTAGCCTGGTTGTATGGTTGTGAGATGTAAACAAGGTCAAATCCATCTGGTACTACGGAGGATGATGTCGAGGTGACTTGTATCGGTTGATTTCTAAGTGATCTGGTTTCTCCCAGGAGATTGAATTCGTTAATCAATGACCTGTCTTCAGACATAAGCAGAATCTTGAACTTATTGTCAGATTTTGGCCAATCTATGTTTTTGGCAAAGGAATATACATACGCAACTTCAATTTTGTACCTCTCAGCTGATTGAGCAAGAACTAACTTGCTGATTAGCAAGGCACAAATGCATAACAACGCCTTATATGAAGAGATGTGTGAATTCCCCATTAGCGTAATATAATATATTGAAGATATTTTTTACCCTCAAGCCAAATCATTTTCATATGAATCTTTCAATGACTAAACAAAGCGTTCTTAACAAAGTCTTATTGATATTCAAATTTTCATTATTTGGGATTATAAATACTTTCAGCTTCCTCCCTCACTTTCTCAATATCAAGTGTCATACTTTTTAATTCCTGATTAAGAAATAATGGCATTTGATCATCAAAATGAGCAGAACCTTGGACATTAGAAGCACCATACACATTTACAGTTTCAATTATAGGTAACCCATTCGCAGGGTATCTGACCATCATAATATAGGATTCGCCCTGGATGGCCCGGTATCTTCCTTTCTTATAAGGTGCAGATCTTATAGATGCAATTACATCGTCTACTGCCTGCATCGGAAATTCTTTATCTCCCCTGACTAACAATTGAAATTCCCCCATTTGTACATTTAGTCTTTTAAAATGCTTCATGAAATAATCATGAGTCTTTGAAAGCGCTATTTCCAATTGCTGAATATTAGGTCTGTAATAGCTTCGGTAAGGAATTTCCAGTTCTTTCTGAAGAAAATAGTATACGATCGTTGCTTGAGCTGGCCCTACACTTTTGGCCCCAGCTACTTTATCCCAAGACTCGATAATAGCTTTGACTTCTGCAGCCTTATCCGAAAACTTGTCACTACTTAAGGACCACAACCCATTTATATCAATTGGATAGACTAAGGAGTCTGGAAGTGTAATGTCATATTTCATTATTTTAAAGTCATCATATGAAACATTATCATATTGGCCTATCAGGTCAAGGATTCGTGTACTTCTATTATTCTCCCATTGCAAATAACCCATTGTAGGATCATACTTATCGATTAAAGGATTGCTTCCATTTGTACTACTGGAAAAAGCTGAGTTATTCATGTTAAAAATGAAACCTGATTTTGGGTTTTCATTAGCGGGCAAGTCTGCAAAACTGTGATAGCCATTAGGGAGTACTTCCTTAGTATTCCCAGGCACAATTTTTTGCCATTCATAACCTTTTGCTCTCAATGGAATTTTGCCATAACCAATATGGTAGATATTACTTTCTTTATCTGCATATACTATATTGAATCCTGGAATTGAAATATCTGTCAATGCTGTTTTGAATTCATCAAAGTTTTGAGACTTATTCATTCTATACCACTGTTCAATTGCACCAATATCTTCTAAGGTCGACATATGAAATGAATATGTTCCTTTGTCATTCTTGATGGTAGGGCCAAACTTAGACCAGAGAATTTCCTTTTTAACACTCAATTTTAACCCAAGAGGTAGCTTAACCTTTAATTTCACATCTGTAGCTTCCAGGTCTACCCATTCATCATCCAGTTTATATTGATTTGGGTTAGAAGGGTTTAATTCAAGTTTATAAACATCTATTTTATCTGGATAATTTACCGTGTGTGCCCAACCTAAATTTTCATTGGTCCCATGAAATATCACTGGTCCTCCTGGGAAAAGTCCTCCCATCATGTTCCATCCTTGCTCACTAACTAAATGCGCCTCATACCATGCAGAGGGTCCTTCAAGGGGCTGATGTGAGTTAATTGCAAGGTATGTTAAGTCATCAGATGTTCTTTCACTGGAAAGTGCAATAGCATTTGACCCGTTTCGATTCACTGTTTTATCCAGCTTTTCTAGATCCCCAGTAACAAGGTGCTTTATCGTTTGATCGGCTCCTGAAATAACTGCCAATGATATCCCATATGCCTTAAGAACATCAATTTCGTTTATAGGAAATGCTTTCTTTAGTAATATTCTTTTCGGATTGTGTTCTGCAAATGCATTAATACCAGCGGTGTAAGCCTTCACAATCTCTCGAAATTCCGGAGACATAGATTCATAATACGATCGAGCCAATTGGTCTAGTCTTAGCAAATGGACGACATAATCAACTCCTGCCCCATCCTTTCCTAAATGTAGACCTAACATTTGTTTCCCTGATAATAAAGGCAATTGTATCGTTTCGAAATCATCTTCAGAATGTGCCCAAGCCAAGCCATATGCAACCTCAGCATCTGAAGGTGCATATATATGCGGAACACCCCACTTATCTCTTATAATCTCAATATTATCCGGGTTAATCTGGCTTGTAGCTTGAAATGCTATTAATAGAAGACCTAAGCAAACGTGAAGTTTTTTTATCATGAATTCAAACTAAACTTAAATATGTAAAAGTACAACTGTTAAATACCTGTTTAGTTTGAATCAGACTGTTGTTGCAAGGAGTAAGTCAACCGAGTACACCTTGATATAGATTTTAAGGTTACGTATATACCGAAATACGCATGCCTATTACCAATTAAATAATCGCATCACTTTTTCATAGAAACAATAAAATCATTTCTTTAGGAAACATTTATCAGGATAAGAACCAAGATTTTATTAAATTTTGGAGTGTAAGACATATTAACCCGGATCCATGAAGATATTACTATCGACAAATTTTGATGAATCAAGTAAAAATGCATTTCAGTACACGAAGGAGTTACTTAAAGTACCCCCTTTCAGTGATGCCAAGCTGTTTCTTGTGCATGCCCATCACAATAAGACTGACTTTACGATTGAAGATGCTACATCCCAGCTTGACATGGAATTTGCAGAAGTAAAAGAGATTCATGAGAACTCTGACAAATATATTCATAAGGGTTCTATCAGACATGTGATCAACTCTTTCGTAGATATCAATAACATTGATTTAGTAATCATGGGTAGCAGAGAAAAAGACCCTGGAGCTGAAGGTGCTATGTTATCTAACGCTATGGAGGTTGCAAGTCATGCTAATTGCTCCGTATTGATAATCCCTGAAAACCTTGAAATTACAGGTGGTCCTTCAGTCATTGCCTTTGGTTCAGATTTCAATAAAATGGATGTTCCAAGAGAGGCTTTACAGGTGCTTAAGAACCTGTTAAAGGCCTATGATGCAACATTAAAGGTCTTCCATGTTTATCCGGAAGGTGATATGGATACTCTTAAAAATGAGTTGGAAGCAAACGTCAGCAAAAATTTCATTGAGAAGTCAAAACATGAGTATCATCCTGTAGTAAATCATGAGACCATTGAAGGGATCAGATTATTCCTGGAGCAGGAAAAGCCAGATATTCTGACTGTCATCCCACGAAAACATAAATCCATGGATGAACTTTACAATCCGAGTGTTACAAAAAACATGTCGCACGATGTGAAGTTGCCCCTTTTAGTTCTCAGATAATTTTCATCACTTTTATGAACATATTGGTGGTGTAATTTCGTTAACACATAGAAGTTGTTAACGAAGAATGCCTACGCATGAAACCTATTACATATTATTCAAGGAAAGAAGAGCTGTGGAATGTTCTCACACACCTATTGGGATTATTACTGAGCATTGCAGGCCTTGTTCTTTTGATCGTATATTCAAGTATTTATGGAAATGCCTGGCATATTGTAAGCTTTTCGATATTTGGTTCAAGCATGGTCATCCTTTATTTAGCGTCAAGCTTGTACCATATGGCCAAGAACAAAAAGATTAGAAGGAAACTAAACATCTTTGATCATGCAGCAATCTTTGTTTTAATAGCTGGCACATACACTCCCTTTTGCCTGGTCACCTTAAATGGACTTATGGGATGGACACTTTTTGGGATTACATGGGGTCTGGCGATTGCTGGAATTGTATTAAAACTTTTCTTTACGGGAAAGTATGATTTGCTGTCAACAATTGGATATGTAGTATTAGGTTGGATTGCAGTTATAGCTGGTAAGCCCTTACTTGAGAACCTAGATACGGCAGCACTGATTTTGTTATTGACTGGTGGGGTATTCTATTCCATCGGGGCATTGTTCTATGCTTCCAAAAAAATAAAGTACAACCACGCTATATTTCACGTGTTTGTACTTTTTGGTACTGTTAGCCATTTCTTTACTGTCTTCTACTTTTTGCTTTGATGCAGCCTTCTTTGATTTAATGACAACAGTGGAAGGTCAATGGTTTTGCTAAGGTGTGATGCAAATGACAATTGTGTAAATCTAAATATACCTGTTCTGGCATCAGAGATAAGTGCAACCATATCAGCATTCACATGTGAAGCATAGTATTCTAATCCTTCTTCATCACTAGGATTTTGAAGTATTGATACCTCGTAATTCTTAAGTCCTATTTTTCTTGCAAATGCATCCAGTGACATGGCCAAAGTTGGCTGACCAGGCTCTGAATCTCTGACTACATTTACTAAATGAACTCTTGCACCAAACGAATCAAAGATGTCTTTTAAAACGGGATAAACTTCTTCTTCGTACTCTTCATCGACCAAATCTACACCTAATACAATTTCTTTAATTGGAGTTTGTTCAATTGGTCCTTTAATGGAAACAATCGGAACTCCTACTGTTTCAATAAGCTGTTCTGTATGATTTCCACTAAAGTACTCTTGAATACTCTCCTCTCCTGTTGTTCCAATTACAATCAAATCAATATCAAAGAAATCAACATATTTTTTGGTTCCTTTGAGAAATCCGTTACCGTATATGTCAGCGCTAATTGGTACTGCTTTGGTTGATTTATCCGCGATTTTCTCCAACTTATATTTATTGGATTGCATCAATTGAATATTATAAAGGGTCTCTTCCGTGGTTTCAACGACCTGCGTATCACCTGTTACAAGAGTTACTTCTTCAGTTGGGATATCTACAAAGTGAACAACTTGAACAGAGCCCCCAATTTGTTTAGCAATGAATATTGCATAATCTACAGCTTGCTCAGAGAGTTTGCTAAAATCGGTAGGTACTAGTATTCTTTTCATGGGTCTGTGGGTTAATTCTTACTTATAACACAGTAATTGCACTGTATCCACAAGATAGAGATCGGTTCTGCGTTAGCTATTGATTATTGCCACCTACCAATTATGACTTATGTCATCTTCTTGAAACAAATAGTTTACCAATTTGCACATGGTTAAATAAAAAATAATGAGCGCACTATTAATTCAAAACTTAGATCAATTTCTGGATTCATTGAACTACATAGAAACTGGAATCTTCACATATGAAGAAATTATGGAGTCAGCTGAGATAAGTGCTGACGATTTAAAAGAAGATCAAATAAGCTGGTCGCCTTCTCACGTTACACAAAATAAAATTCAGTCTAATGGTGATTGTGAAGTTGTGGTAAGAGGTTGGGAAGCTAATCAGGAAATTGAATTACCTGGTGATCCACGAGAATTGGTCTATGTAATTGAAGGAAATATCACAACGGATGGAAATGTCTCAGTTGGAAAGGGATTAGTAACTGAAATCAATACACCTACCAAAATAACCAACTCTGATTTAAGAGGGATTACGCTTCACCTGGTCATCAAATAGAATTATGAAATTTTGGAGCTAGTTTCTTAGAATTCACTTTCTTTGAAGAAACGCTTCGAATATTTCAAAACTTAGGACATATCTACAAGAAGAGGTTGAAGTTTTAAACCCAAGGGAAAGGCTAATTCTAGCAATTTTAGCTGGGCTATTTGTTTGCTTCTTCTTACTATTCTTCCAGCCTTTTGGGGTAAACAATTACGATCCCACCGAAACCATTCGGTCTCAATTCTTCTGGAGTATGATGGGTATGGGATTGCTAATCACTGTATTAATACTTACCAGTGAATTTGTAATATTCCCATTTGTAATCAAAGTATACTCGCGTTGGGTGATTTATATATGGACTTTGTGGTCAGTTGTTTGGTTAAGCACTGGGATATTCTTCTACTACAACTTCCTTGGAAACTGGCATGACTTCATCCTTTCTAGCTATTTTGAATTCATCGGGAATATTGGTTCCATGTCTATAATCCCAATAGTTGGAATCTATTTTTACCTTAGGATAAAGGGGTTAAAACAAACGCTTAATCAGGATTACAAAAGTCCTGAACCCAATTCGCAAAATACGATTATCAATATCACAGCAGAAAACGGAAAGGATAAACTCTCTCTCCCCCTGGCAAACATGGTATATCTTGAGGCGGAAGATAATTATGTGGCGGTCCATCATTTAAAGGATGATAAACTCGTTAAGACTTTGATCAGAAAAAGTTTAAAAAGTGTCCAGGAGGAAAAACTCAACCCTCAGTTGTTTAGATGTCATAGGTCATTTATGATTAACCTTGTTCATCTTCAACATCTGCAGGGAAACAAGAATAAATTGAATGTTCAATTAGCCTATGTAAATACTCCAATTGCTGTCTCACGTCAATACATTGAAGGGCTACTTGCGATTACATCTAAATAGCCTCTTTACCATCTATCCCAAATAGCTGAATTTCACCCCAAATCACCCATTTTAAGCAACTAATGTGGTTTTGATTCGATCATATTAGCAAAAAAACTCAAAACAATGAAGTCATTAATTGCTTATCGAAACCCGACTAAATTAAAGTCACTATTAACATTTATCATTTCAATTACCTTCATGATCGTATGGCTACCTTTTCTGAGAGCCATATTTGATGGAGAAAGTTACCACTGGGGAACAAACTACTTTGGCTACATGATCCATGGTGCCGGAGTTAATTCAGATTTCATTTTCGTTATTATCCAATTACTATTTTATGTAGCACTGGCATTTAGTATGTATTGGATTCAAAACAGAAAAGTGTTTTATGGTTTATTGTTAGTTTGGTTCACCAATGTATTTGGGAATCTTCTATATGACATTGTTGCTAATGGTGATACCATGTTCCATGGTGATACGCTCAATGTTCATATCAGTATAACCTGGATAGTTGTCCCACTTTCTGCCCTGGCTTTGATTCTGATCTTCTTCGTAATCAAACAGGATATCAATCAAGACGAAGTGTCAATTGAATGGAGTGCCATGAATAGAAACCTAGCTTACTTTATTCTAGGTCCATTAGTAATTCAAGCTATCTTATTTGCAGTTGGAGAACCACATGCCACTACAGATGAGATTGGGGTTATCATATCATTGGTACAAAACTTTGCTTTACCATTTATTGTAAGGCCTTATAACAAGTCGCTGAAGGTTGCAGCTGCTTAATTTTTGAGCATAAGAGGGCTAATTTGACCTGGCCCTCTTTAATTTTTATTGAAATTTTTCATCAATCACCCACAATAGCATTTATCCTTTCTATCTTTGCGCCCTCAAACTATAAGATTATGATTTCAGCGAGTGGTGTTTCTTTAAGATACGGTAAGAAAGTTCTATTTGAAGATGTGAACATCAAGTTCACTCAAGGCAATTGCTACGGAGTAATTGGTGCAAATGGAGCAGGAAAATCTACATTCCTTAAAATTCTTTCTGGTGACGTGGATCCTAATAGCGGATCTGTGGCAATTGATCATGGAAAAAGAATGGCTGTTCTTAAACAAAATCACCACGAATATGATCAGGAGACAGTATTGAATACTGTAATGAGAGGTCATGTTGACTTGTGGAAAATCATGCAGGAAAAAGATGCTATCTACATGAAGCCTGACTTCTCTGAGGAAGATGGTGTAAAAGCATCTGAGCTAGAAGCACAGTTTGCTGAAATGGATGGCTGGAATGCAGAATCAGACGCTGCAGCTCTTTTAAGTGGTCTTGGAATCGTTGAATCTGATCACTACAAACTAGTTGCTGAACTTGATGGTACTCAAAAGGTAAGAGTTCTTTTAGCTCAGGCTCTATTTGGTAATCCAGATATTCTAATCCTAGATGAGCCTACCAACGACCTGGACATTAAAACCATTGGTTGGTTAGAAGATTTCTTGCTGGATTTTAAGAACACAGTTATAGTAGTATCTCACGACAGGCACTTCCTTGATACTGTGTGTACTCATGTTGCTGATATTGACTTTGGGCAAATCAAACTTCATACTGGTAACTACACTTTCTGGTATCAGTCAAGTCAATTAGCACTTGCTCAAAGATCAGCTGCAAATAAGAAGGCTGAAGAGAAGAAAAAGGAACTGCAGGAATTCATTGCGAGGTTTAGTGCGAATGCTGCAAAATCCAAACAAGCTACCAGTAGAAGAAAACTATTGGATAAAATCAACCTGGAGGAAATTCAGCCTTCAAGCAGAAAATATCCTGCTATCATATTTACTCAAAACAGAACTGCTGGTGACCAAATTCTTGAGGTCAAAGGATTGGGGAAGACTCTCAATGGCGAGAAACTATTCAGTGGAATTGATCTGATGGTTAACAGAGGAGATAAGATTGCGGTATTGAGTGATGATAGTATTGCCATTACAACATTCTTCAAAATTTTGAATGGTGAAATGGACGCTGACGAAGGTGAGTTTAAGTTTGGTCAAACTATTACGAATGCTTACTTACCAAATGAGAACTCCGAGTACTTTAGCAATAAAATGAATCTGATTGACTGGTTGAGACAATACGCTGAAGGTGAAGCAGATGATGTTTTCATCAGAGGGTTCTTAGGTAAGATGCTGTTCTCTGGCGAGGAGACATTGAAAACTGTGGATGTACTTTCCGGAGGAGAAAAAGTGAGATGTATGATTTCAAGAATGATGTTGAATGGTGCAAACCTTTTAATGCTTGATGAACCTACTAACCACCTTGACCTTGAATCAATTACTGCATTTAACAACTCATTGAAAGACTTCCCTGGAACTGTTCTATTTACAAGTCATGACCATGAGTTCACGCAAACAGTAGCAACCCGAATCATCGAATTAACACCAAATGGCATCATCGACAAACTGATGAGTTTTGATGAGTACCTGGAGTTTAAAGAGGGTGCAACAGCTTAATTTCGGTTGAGAATAACTTCAACTGCTTCCTTACGATTGGTTACTCCAAGTTTGGTATAAATATTCTTGAGGTGGAACTTGACGGTATTAACAGAGACGAAAGCTTTCTCAGCGATTTCCCTGTTATTAATATTGGTCATTGCTAATTGAAGAATTTCGAATTCTCTATCGCTTATAGGTTTGTTTAGCTCCTTGTTAACAATGGTGATATCGAGATCTGTATCTTGGTTCTCATCTTCTTTGAGGTAATTGTTGATTTGGAATCTCAAATTATCTATCTCTTGAGAAAGCAGCTCCTGCTTAAGCTTATGCCTTTGCTTTATCCACACAACTGTGAATATCGAAAAGCACACGACCAATGATATGATGACAATAAGAAAGAATTGTAATCGCTCCTTCTGCTCTAATTCGGTCTTGGCTGTGAATATTTCTTGCTCCTTTTTCGCTACCTGATACTTAGTTTCCAGTTCATTGATTGCAGTGGCTTTTTCAATTTCATATATACTATCTTTCATAGCAGTACCTCTGTTTGCAAATTCAAGAGCCTTCTTATATTCTCTTTGTAACTCCTTAAGTAATGCCAGACTTTTGTAGTATTCCATTTGTTCAAATTTCATTCCCAGATCTATCGCATGTTTCAGTCCTTTCTGATAGTATTCTTCCGATTTATCAAATTCTCCAAGCTCCCTATACATTGTTGCTACATTTCCATAGTTCATAGCTCTGGAGGACGGGTTAGGGTTTTCTTTTTCTATTTGTTCCCAATCATCAAATCGCTCTTTGGCCGACACAAAGTCTTCTTTAACAATTAAAATATGACCAGCATTTCCCAAAGCGTTCATTACGGTGCTCTTGTGACTGTTGTCCCTCCTATCAATTACTTTATTGAAATAGAATAATGCGCTATCATAATAGTCATCACGATTTTGTTTCAGAGCGGCATCCATGTAAACAACCCCGCAATTATTCAATAAACCATTAGCAGATTTTTGCTGATCGGTTCTCTCATAAATTGGTATTGTCTTATTGAAATAGTAAAGTGCCTCATCCTTATTGTATTCAAAAAGATGAATGGTTCCTACAGTTTGCATACCTCTGGCCAATTCCTGTTCAAACCTATCACTTGTTTCAGCTAACTGAATCGCTTTCATCCCAAATTCAATCCCCGACTTATAATCACTTTTTCTCCAGTGGTATTCAGCGTATAAAGCATTACAATTGATTAAGACAATTGTGTCTCTTTTGGCTAATCCCCTCCTTTCGATTTCCTGAATATATTGAAGCGCCTTTTCTGGTTCCGATGAGAAATATGGAACCACAAATTTAATTACGTGCTTTCCTCTTCTTAACTCAGTCTCATCTCTAAAGACTTGATATAGACTATCAACGTCCTGTTCGATTGATTGTCCAATTGAAAACTGACTGATAAACGTAAGGTAAAAAACAAAAAATGTGGATCTAAAAAATGGCATGGTAATGAGTTTGTAACCTTGAGCTATCGAATTTAATGTAATTTCGTAGCAAACTAAAAAATTCCTGCAATTGGCCTTTGACCCATACGCTATTGACCTTCCGGTAAAAGAGATCATTCCGGAGACACTTGAAAAACTAAATAGTGATAACACCTTGATTATCAACGCTCCGGCAGGTGCTGGTAAAAGTACTCTTCTACCACTGGCCCTATTAGATGCAGAATGGATTCAAGGTAAGAAGATTCTGATGTTGGAACCAAGAAGATTAGCTGCAAAATCGATTGCTTCCAGAATGGCTCATTTTCTTGGAGAAAAGGTGGGTGAGACAATTGGTTACAGGATTAGATTTGAAAACAGAACATCTGAGAATACTAAGATAGAAGTCTTAACGGAAGGAATTCTGACCAGAATGATTCAAAGTGACAATGCTCTGGAAAACGTGGCGATGGTAATCTTTGATGAATTTCACGAAAGAAGTATTCATGCCGATGTTGCACTAGCTCTTTGCAGGGAATCACAACAGGTGCTAAGACAGGATCTGAAGATTATGATCATGTCAGCGACTTTGGATATGCCAGTTTTGAAAACTTTATTAAAATCCGATTCTGTAACCAGTGAAGGTAGAATGTTCCCGGTAGACATAAAGTATGAAGGAGATACAGATGAGTTTTCGATTGTAGAGCAGACTTGTTCGGTAGTCAAGAAAGCGGCAAAACACAATGAGGGTGATATTCTTGTCTTCCTGCCTGGTCAGGGTGAAATATTAAGATGTCAGGATAATCTCAGGAAGGACTTAAGGGATTTTGCAATAGTACCGCTATATGGATCCCTTCCGATGAACAAGCAACATGCTGCTATTTTCCCAAATCGAGATGGAAAGAGAAAAGTTGTGCTTGCCACTTCTATCGCTGAAACAAGTTTAACCATTGAAGGTATAAAAGTGGTCGTTGATTCCGGTTTTGGGAGAACCCAAAAATTTGATCCAAGGTCTGGGTTGTCAAGACTACAAACCATACGAATCAGTCAGGATGCTGCGGATCAACGTGCAGGAAGGGCTGGAAGATTGAGTCCAGGTGTATGCTATAGGATGTGGTCCGAAGTTACTCATGGAAGACTGGAACCACATTTATTGCCAGAAATATTGCAAGCCGATTTAAGTTCTTTAATGCTTGATATGGCGCAATGGGGAGTTACGGATATTCAGCAATTAACATGGCTGACTACTCCACCAAAAGGAGCTGTCGCCCAAGCAAGAGACATGCTACACGATCTGGAAGCTCTTAAAAATGGTAAGATTACTCCACATGGAGAAAACATGGCGAAGCTACCTTGTCACCCAAGAATAGCCCATATGCTTCTGATGGCAGAGGACTCTGATCATTTAGCCTTAGCTTCAGATATTGCCGCATTTTTGGAAGAACGAGATCCACTTGGAAGGGAGGCTGGAATTGATATTAATACAAGAATTGAGGCGCTAAGAAGATTCCGAGATGAACAAAGAAAAGGCGGAAGAATGGAAAAGCTTAAACAAGTCGCAGCATCTTATCGACAGCTTTTTGATGAAGAGGAAGACAATTCTGAAATCGACTCATTTGAAACAGGTATGTTATTGACCCATGCATACCCTGAAAGAATAGCACATGCAAGACCTGGAAATAATGCTCAATTTCAATTATCCAATGGTAAGCTAGCTATGGCTGGTCACAAGGATGACTTGGCACATGAAGCATGGTTGGCAATTGCCCATATGGATGCAAGAGATGGAATGGGAAAGATCTTTATGGCTTCTCCATTGAATCCAAGGGACCTGATGCCATTGGTGAAGGAAGAAGAGGTCGTTAAATGGGATACTGAAGATGGTGGTCTGCTCGCTTCTCTTGATCTCAGAATTGGGAATATTGTCCTTCAATCTAAACCATTGCCCGAAGCTGATGAATCATTTAAAATCAAAGCTATATGTGAGGCGATTCAAAAGGAAGGACAACAACTTCTCGATTTCAATGAACAAGTAACTCAGTGGCAAAACAGAGTTTTATCTCTTAGAAAATGGCACCCAGGAAGTGACTGGCCTGACGTCTCTACCACCACTCTCCTATTAACAAATCAAGAGTGGCTAAGTCCATACCTAAACGAAATAAGTAAACCTCATCAATTAAAGAAGATTAATCTTTTAGAGGTCCTGCATCACAGTCTTTCATTCGAACAACAGGGCTTACTGGACAATCTCGCTCCTTCAAAACTTGAAGTACCTAGTGGGTCAAACATAAAACTAATGTATCGAGAAGATGGAATGCCTCCTGTGCTTGCAGTTAGAATTCAGGAGATATTTGGTATGAAGGAAACACCTAAAGTAAATGGCGGTAAAAACCCAATTCTATTGCACTTGCTATCACCTGGTTTCAAGCCAGTTCAAGTGACTGATGACTTGGAAAGCTTTTGGTCCAACACTTATTTTGAAGTGAGAAAAGAATTAAAGAGAAGGTACCCAAAGCATGTATGGCCAGATGATCCTGTAAATGAACCCGCACAGAGGGGTTAAAAGGAAACCCAAATAATAAATTATGCTGTTATAGCAGCCATGTAATTAGCTAGATTTTCATCTTTACTTAATCCAAGCTTTTTCCTGATTCTGTATCTGGCTGTTTTCACGCTATCTGGTGAGATTCCCAAGATTTGTGATGATTCTTTTAAGTTCATATTTAGTCGAATCAACGCACAGAGTTTTACTTCTGCATTACCAAGGTCTGGACATTTTTGTTGTAGTGTAGTGAAGAATCCTTCATGTACTTCCTCAAATCTCAACTTAAAGTTTTCCCATTCCTTATCAGCTCTAAAGCTTTCATCAATTATTCCACTTATCTCCTTCAGCGCTTTCTTGTTTTCAGGTGAAATCTTTTTGTTAAGCTCATTCACCTTTTCTTTCATGTTGTTTATGATTTCATTCTTTTGAACAAAATTCACTGCGTAAGAAGCTAATTCCCGGTTTTTATGTTCCAGTTCAAGGCTCAATTGCTTCGACTTTAATCTAGCACTTCTTACACGAAACCTCATGACCAAAAAGATGATTACCCCACCCATAGCCGCAAAAAGAAACAACAATCCAGCGATTGTATATTTCAAATTTGTTTCTGCCTTTTCCTTTTCCAGTCCTAATATTTGTTGCTCCTTCTTTGCGTTTTCATTCTCTAATTGAAGCACTTCTATTCTTTCTTTTACCTCTAAACCTCTGAGCTTTTTATCCAGATTATATTCCTTCCTCAGATATTCATGTGCTTTTGCATAAATACCTCTCTCCTCATACATTTCAACTGCTATTTTGTAGATACCTCTTAAGGTATAGTCATTATCAATTGTGTCATTACCTGCAATGGCTGAATCCAGATAAACCTCTGCCATCTTCCAATCTCGTTTCCTGGAGTAGGCGTAAACCAGATTTGCCTCAACATCATTGATCATGATGGCGTTCTTCGATAATGCCCTGGCTTCCAATAAATAATTCAACCCATCATCCAAAAGTGAATCATAATTAGCCATGATTACACCCATGTTGAGTAACATCAGTTTGGTCCCATAATCATCATTTATCTTTTTCTTCAGTCCTAAAGCAATCTTACCATGGTATAATGCAGAATCAATTTTGTTGAAGTAGTGATAGATCGCACACAGATTTGTATGACATCTTGATAATATCTTGTCATCTCCCAAAGACTTGGCTATTAGAGAAGCTTGTTTTACAGCATCTACAGATTCCTTCTCAGAACCCATACCTTCATGAACTAATGCCAGACTTAGCAATGTATTTGCCAATCCTTTTTGGTCATCCAACTTGACAAACAAATCTCTGGCTATTAAAAGGTTTTCCATTGCTTCATCAAAGGGACCATATTGTGCTATTTTACCAATGTTATAATGAGCTCTGGCTTTCCCTAAATCATATTGACCACTATTTGTTAAGGACAACATCATCAAGCTTATCTCCTTTGCTTTATCAGGATCGGTTTTCAGGATTTTTGAGGCCCAGTTATGAAGAGTATCTACTTTTTCTTGTACATTATTTATTTCTCCAATTACAGACTCTATCTCTTGCTGAAAAGTTTGTGATAATGAAATGTGTGATAGAAATAGAATTAATACTAATAGAAGGTTTCGCATAGGTGGTGCTTTTGAAATATTCGTCACTAGCTAAGTACAAAAAAGTAATGACGGTTTATTCAAATATAGGGAATTTGAGTTGTTTATTGCTTTCTTATCAATGGTTGCAATTAAGGAATATTATGCTTGTTTAATCCGAATATGCCAGACACAAAATGTAAAGTTCAGTATGGTAATAACACCAAGAATTACCCAAAATATAGGTTTGATTCCTCCAACCAAACCAATTGGTGAAAACAACAAATACAGCAAAAGAATAAACCAAACTAAAGTAGTTGAAACAGGAATAGCATATTTCCATGGTTGAAGTTTTACAGTGCTGGCATCCTGATTATTACTACTTGACTCAGTTGGTCTAACCTGTCCAATCAACAACATTAATAGTACCTCTATTCCAAAAAGGATGGCATACATATGAACATAATGCACATTCCACTCGAATACAAACCTGTACAATCCGTAAGCTAGTACATGAAAAATGATAGTTACTTTGGCAGCCAAAGCAGGAACTCTTTTAGTGAATAGACCTATAACCACAACTGCTATAATTGGAATATTGTAAAACCCAGTGAATACTCTGATTAACTCCCATAAGCCCTTTGGAGCGAACTGTAATAAAGGTGCAATTATAAACGAAAGGATTGCCAGAACAACACTAGCGATCTTTGCAACCTGAATTAGTTTAGCATTTGAAAGCTCCTTCTTTTTTAACGGTGCGTAAACATCTAACACAAACATTGTTGCAGCGCTATTTAAAAGCGAATTAAATGAACTGAATACTGCACCAAGTAAAACTGCCAGGAAGAAGCCTGTCATAAATTTAGGTAGTACATCCCCTACTAATTTGGGATAGGCTAAATCAATACTTGTCAATGAATCTCCATATAGGTGAAACGCAATTGTACCAGGCAACATCATCATAAATGGGACCATTAATTTAAAGTAGCCCGAAATTAAAACACCCTTCTGCCCTTCTGCTAAATCCTTTGCCCCCAATGTCCTTTGAATCACATATTGGTTCGTACACCAGTAGAACAAATTGGCAAAAATCATCCCTGTAAATATCGTCCCAAAAGGTATAGGATCATCAGGTCCTCCTATCGCGTTTAGCTTCTCGGTATTGGTAGTTGTGACAATTTTCAGACCATCTCCAATACTTCCGTCACCTAGCAAAATCAAACCCAAAATAGGCACAAGTATTCCAACTATAAGAAGTCCAACCCCATTGATAGTATCTGATATAGCTACTGCTTTTAGTCCTCCAAAAATTGCATACAGTGAACCAATCACTCCTATGGTAATGACCGTATAAACCAATGCTTGTCCGAATGTGATATTGAACAAAGTAGGAATATCAAAAAGCTGCAAAACAGCCAAAGCACCACTATAAAGTACAGCAGGACCCGTAATAAGTCCGTATCCTAGCATAAAAAGCACAACTGAAAGTCTTCTTACGCCATCGTCAAACCTTGAGTTTAGAAACTCGGGAAGAGTAGTGAAAGCACCTTTTAAATACTTTGGGAGAAACACAAGAGCCATTAAAATAATAGCTACACCAGCAGTAACTTCCCATGCCATACTAGTCAGGTTAAACCCATATGCCGATCCATTCAGAGCTATCAGTTGTTCAGCAGACAGATTAGTCAATAATAAGCTGCCTGCAATGAAAGTGCCTGTTAAACTTCTGCCCGCTAGAAAGTAACCATCTTTGGTACCTACTTCATTTCTAGTCTTGAGATAAGAGATATAAGCAACAAGGGCCATAAATATGGCGCAGGTGATTAAAGCGGTATAGATATTTCCTATTTCCAAATTATACTCGCTCCTGGAATACCATAATGGTGTCCTGACTTATTAATTGAATTGTTGAAATTGTATCTAGGTGTGTAATTCTGATGTGATTTATTTTTTTCGCTTTTTCTTTTTGTATTGCTGATCCATTTCCTGCGCTTCCTTCATGAGAGATTTCCAATCCTGAGGTTTGTCATCAGTGAAATCAACCACATTTTTATAATCTCCTTTAGATAACTGAATGCGCTCAATAGGTTTGGAGAAGTTTGCTTCTATATCTGATAGTAACTCTCGTTCCTCCTTACTGCAAAAACTGATAGCCTTTCCTTTTTCTCTACCTCTTCCAGTTCTTCCAACCCGATGGACGTATTGTTCCGGCGACTCAGGTATGTCATAATTGATTACAATCTCTACTCCGGGTATGTCTATTCCTCTGGCACTTACATCTGTAGCAATCAAAATCTTATTGTCACCATTACGAAAAGCCTTCATAGTGGCATCACGTTCCTTTTGGTTTTTGTCACTGTGAATTGTGTCGCTATCTACTTCTACCCTTTTCAATGCTTTCATTACCCTTTCAGCTCGAACTTTTGTTCTTACAAAGACTAACATCTTTTGGTCCACATTGTTTCTAATTAAATCCTCCAGAAAGAATCTTTTGTCATCCATTTCGATGAATGCCAGAGAATGATCGATATTCTTTGAGACCGGATCTTTTGGTGAAATCTGGATTCTGATTGCATTCTTTACTAATGAATACGCCAACTTCTTAATGGTCTCATTAATTGTTGCTGAGAAGAATAATGTCTGCCTTCTTTTCGGCACGTGCCTCATCAAGTCTTTTATATCCTTAATAAATCCAAGATCGAGCATATGATCAGCTTCATCCAAAACCAGTATCTCGACCTTATCAAGTTTAAGGTGACCCTGACTTACCAAATCAAACATTCTTCCAGGAGTAGCAATTAACACATCAACACCCTTCTGCAATTTCTCAATTTGAGGAGCCTGATCAGTGCCGCCATGGATACTTAAGTATCTTAATTTCAACGATTTACCAAACTCCTTGAACACTCCAGCAATTTGAATAGCTAATTCGTGTGTTGGAGCCATCACCAGACACCTGACCTGTTTATGTTGACTCTTTCTCGTGGATAACAAATGCAATATTGGGATAGCAAAAGCAGCGGTCTTTCCAGTACCTGTTTGCGCTATTGCCAAGACATCTTCTCTTTTGAGAATTGCTGGTATTGATTTGTATTGAATGTCAGTTGGTTTCTTGTAACCAAGCTTCTGAATGCTCTCCTTAATTTCAGGGGATATGCGGAATTGATCGAATTTCATGGAAGTAATTGAATTGCAAAGATAGTAGGGTATCTCACAACTATTGCGTTTCTCAATGCAAAGACACACAAATCACACAACAAATTTGAAATGAAACTTCTAATTAGCAGACTAACAATCCTTTTTGTACTACTTATTCTCTTTGCAAGTTGTACAGAAGATGAACCAATTACGGAAGAACAACCACCTGAACAAGAAGAAGACACACTTCAAAATGCAAACACAACTCCAAGATTCGAGGGAGACCTGAATGCATTATTCGTAGGTCATAGCACTATGAATGATGTTGTAGGTGAGTACGTCTCTGTACTGGCCCAACTCAAAAGAAGCTCGACTGAATTATCTCTGGATGTAGTCACAAATTATGATCCTGAAAATGCTCATGAAACATTTAGTGGATTGAGTCTTGGAGGAAAAATCGATTATGAATTTGTAAGAGATGTTTTAAATGGCGATACTCACTCCTACGATTTCGCTGTAATCACAGAAGAATGGGATTATCAAAATTACAATGTTGATTACCATGGAACAGATAGTAATGACCCAATAACCGGCTGCAGGCCTGAAGGTTATGAAGTTCCCGAACAATGGAGTAATCCAGAATTCGCCTGGTATTTCAATCCTTATTACGTTCAATTGTACAAGGATGCTTTGTCTTGTGGTAATTCAAATAGTCTCACCTTCTATTACCAAACCTGGTCTCTTGGATGGAACGAAGTTGAAAATGGAGACACAAGACTATCAAACCAGGATTACGTTCGTCCGTCATATTCTCAAATTGAGGAAGACATCAGAACAGGTCAAAATTACCCAGATCTTCCATTAGCCGATCGGATTGATTATGAAGGAGTTAAGTGGCAACACTTTGTGCATCACGCCAACAGGCCTGATATTGTCTTTATTCCAGCTGGATTTGCAATGGCGCAATTCATAAGAGATGTAGAAGCTGGCATTGTTCCTGGATTTGAAGCTGTAGCTGAAAGTAATGGGATAACTGAAGAAGGACATTTAGCATGGAGAGATTACTTATTCTACCAGGATGGATATCACCTGGCATCTGCAGGTCATTACCTGATGTCACTTGTGATCTATGCATCTGTATTTAATGAATCGCCAGAAGGAATAGAGATTGGAGAAAATAATTTCAGAGCTTCATGGGCATTCGCGGAAAATCAATATCCACTTAGAGGTGTAAGTAATGAAGAGTATGAAAACCTGTTGGTATCATCAGGTGCAAATGGTGTTTTTGATTTGAGAGGAACTCATGGTTTTGAGTACATCCATGATGACCTTAGAGATTACCTTCAGGAGTTAGCATGGGAGGTTGTTCAGAGGGATAGTAATTACTAAGCATATTCTGAATCATAAATAAATTAAAAAGACGTGGCTTATTAACCACGTCTTTTTTCTGTTCAAATCGAGCTGATTGAGGCCTTCGCCTCTCTTAAGGTTGACGAATCAAAATACCTTTCTCTGATATTCCTTCTGCTGAAATCATCATCAGATACTGACCTGATTTCAGATGGTTAACATCAATCGTAACCTTTGATGTTATATCAAATTGCAGTTTCTTATTCATCACTTGTCTTCCAGACATGTCATAGATTAAAATTTGTCCATTATTCCAATTACCATCCTCATTAGAAATAGTCAATACATCTCTTACTGGATTTGGATAAACATTGAATACTTTCAGTGAACCAACATCTCTTGCTGATAAGATTAAATCCTGAATTTCAATTGTTGCAGTAACCGAACAACCTTTTTCATCAGTCACGACAACCGTGTATTGCCCCGGATCCAAACCTGATAAATCCTCGGTTGAAGCTCCGTTACTCCAATCAAAAGCCAGTGTCCCATTACCACCACTTAACGTAATATCGATTTCACCATCTCCTCCTAATGTAGCATCAGTTACTGTACTAACTTCAATTTCGAAATCAACGCAAGGATCAATTACCTCAAATGTGGTTGAAACATCTGCCGCTGCTAAGTAATTTTCATTACCGGTTTGAGATGCCGTAAGTGTCACTGTTCCCAAAGTACCATCAAGGATTAGATTCATTCCATCGATAGTAGCCGGACCAGTCACGGAAAGCGATAAGGCTAACCCTGAACTGGTGCTGGCTGATATCGGAACTGTTGTTGTGGTATTATCTTGATTTTCTATTGATGCCAATGAAATCGTTTGGCTTGCTTTATTAATTGTAAGGCTAGCATCAGCATAGCTCATTGTATAGTTAGAAGCAATTCCTCCGGATATTGTGATTGGATACACACCTGCATTACTCTCAGAATGTGCAGTTGTTGAAATCAAAGGTGCTTCGGTGATTGATTCACTATCTTCTCCATTCACAAAACCTGAATAGGAATATGTCAGTGTTGGAATATTATCCCCATAAGTAATCGAAATATCATCAGCCGTAACAGTCAAATCTGCTGAATTCACTAGTATAGAGATTTGTACAGGTTCGGCAGAATAGACTGTATCATTTCCATTCTGAGAGGCCTCTAAAACAATAGTTCCAACACCATTTATTCTTACAAAGCCTTCATCAAAAGTAGCAGGACCACTAAGCAACTGATAGGAAACTGGCAATTCCAAATCGGAGAAAGCTTCAGGAACAAATGGTGCATCACCATAAGTTTTATCATCAATAGCTGAGAAACTCAAGCTTTGTGAAAGCATTTCCTTAACAGTAACAATTGCATTAGTACTTGATTCATTCCCTGATGCATCAATTGCTGTCAATGTCACTGTGTTCTCTCCTATGTTTTGCTCTCCGAATGTTGTAACATCAAGCGTTAAAGATGTGATATTGCAGTTATCGGAACTGCCATTATCTACATCTTCTGCTGTGATTGTCGCAGATAGGTCTTCATCAAGCCAGATAACAATATCTTGGATCTCTACACTTGGAGCTGAGTCATCAATAATTGTTACATTAACAGTTCCAGAAGTACTATTGCCGCTTTCATCTGTTACTGTTAATGTGACAGAATTACTCCCAATATGATCACATGTAAATTCATTAATACTAAGTGCATATGCTAAATCTGTCGCAATCGTACAATTATCAGATGAACCATTATCTAAGTCTGAAGCATCAACAACAATTGACCCTGTATCATCCAAGGAATATGTCATATCCTGTGAAACTAGAGTTGGGTTTAAATTATCTTCAATAGTTACTGTAATATCTTGAGAAGAGGAATTGCCTCCAGCATCTGTTATTGTAACAGTCACAGTATTATCACCTATGTGTGAGCAGTCAAAATCAGTTTGACTAAGTTCAAATGAAAGTGAACAATTGTCTGTCGATCCATTATCAGCATCTTCTGGATTAGCAGATACAGAACCGTTTTCGTCTAATTCCAAAACCAGGTTAGAGGCAACTAATGTAGGACTTTGATCATCTGTAACGGTAACTTCTACAGTCACTTCCGAAGTATTCCCAGCTAAATCTGTCACTGAAAATGTAACATCTTTCACACCCACATCTGAACAGTCGAAAGATATCTGAGAAGAAGAAAATTGCAGGTCTTCAGAAGCTGTACAATTATCAGTTGAGCCATTATCAAAATCAGCAGCTTCAATAGATGCCTCTCCATTTTCATCTAGTGTTACTGATAAGTTTTGGCTTGCGATAGAAGGTGCCTCACTATCACCAATGATTATTTCCTGAGTCATTTGAACTCCACATGTCTCAGGTTCACATGTAAGAGTGATAGTGGGTTCAATCCAGTCTGTACTTGCATCCATGTTTTGCAACACAGCATTAATACCACTAACTTCATCTGTAGTTGTAGAGCCAGAACCTTCGCTTAATGGGAAATATGCTACCATCCCGGAATCATCAGGATCTCCACAAGCACTCATATTATCTGATATTTCAGTTTGAGTTCTTACTGTACTCCATACTCTTATTTCATCCATTTGTCCAAGGAAATTCTTTGAACCCCATGCTGATAAGAAGGCGGAAGAATTTACATATCCAAAACTCATTCCGGAACCACTACTTTTAAGCAATGCCCCTGGAGGGTTTGACGAATCAACTATTGACTGCTCTACTCCATCGTAATATACTTTTACATTGGTCCCATCATAAGTTACTGCTAAGTGGTACCAGACATTATTTGGTGGTGGAGTAAATGAATAACCCCCCAGACCTGAGCTTCCTCTATTGAAAACAACTACCAGATTATTTGTTGTCTGCTGAGTGTAAACTTCAACATCACTAACAGCACTTGTTCCAAGAAAAAACACTGGTAAATAACCACCGGTTGTTCCAGGTAACGGACTTTTAACCCATGATTCAAATGAGAATCCCGACGTGTAATCAAATGAGGCATCAACGGACGCTGAAACATAATCATTGACACCATCAAAATCTAGTCCATAGTTAGTTGGGACACTATTACTAAACTCTGCAAAAACATTGTATGTGGTCGTTTCAGAAATGTTTCCTGTACTAAAATCGAGTGCTGATCCCGTTCCTGTAATTGGTCCATCTACAATGCTATTGTCTTCACTGTTTCTTAGGTAGTAGTTTACATTTGCAACTGAACTGGCAGTGGATATTGTAGCACCTGCTGAGCCATCCGGACAAAATGCAGTTGTGCTGGTACTCAAAGCCTCATCATTTACAATTGAATTTACAGTTACTGTAACATCTACAGATGCCGAATTACCTCTACCATCTGTTCCAGTTAAGGTCACAGTGTTCTCACCTATATCTTCACACCCGAAGGATGACTTTGACAATGATAATGTCAGTGTACAATTATCAGTTGAACCATTATCAACATCTGCTGTGGTAATTGATGCATCTCCAGTATTTTCATCCAATGTAACAGTTACATCCTGACCTAGAACAGTAGGCGAAATTGTATCTTCCGGTAAAATTAATGCAGTTGTGCTTTCAGAATTTCCGTAGATATCCGAAGCTGTTAAAGTTAGTGTGATGTTACTACCTACATTCGAACAGTTAAAATCTGTTTGATCCAGACTCAGTGTAATATGTTCGTCTCCACAGCAAGTAGTAGAACCGTCATCGATATCCTCAGGAGATACGGTAACCTCTCCATTTTCGTCTAAATAAACTGTAGTCATAGAACTGGAAGCAGAAACTGTAATAAGCGGAACAACGGTGACAACTGCTGTTGTATTATCAGTATTTCCGTCTTCATCCACAACACTTAGTGTAACTGTGTTATCTCCCAGATCATCACAAGAGAATTCCGTTATATCAAGAGACAATTCCGGTGAATCACCGCATGTGTTGATTGATCCATTATCGACTTGATCGGGTGTTATAGATGCATTTCCCTCACTATCTAACTCTACTGTAATATCTTGCGAAATAGCTGTGACACTTGTACTTCCTGCACAACCTGTCTCTGCTGCAAGTGCTATTATTTCAGTTCCACTTAAAACAGCATTATAGAATCTAATATCATCAATTTCATCCTCATAAACATTTGCAGAATTGCTACTTCGGTTATTACCTACAGTCATTCTGATATTTGGATTTACCAATCTCCAATACAATCCAACTTGACTTACAGTAACGTCGACAGGGTTACTAACAGCAAATGTTCCATCTATGTAAAGGACGTATGTGTATCTCACCTCATAAGTCCAGCCTGATGGAGACCAGGTAGAAATCTTCTGACCAAAAGCTGTAAAAACCACATTATGCCATGTTCCATCTGACAAAATATTGGTAGCCTCAGTATTAAAATAACCAGAGTGCTTATCAGCTCCTGCAGCAGTATTATTCCAGTAATGGCTTAAAAAGTTAGCAGCTACACCTACTTTTCCGTCTTTTAGATAAGCATACCATCCTCTCTCAGTAAAGCCTTCAGAGTCAGAAGATCTTTCAGTCTGATCGATGATCACTCTTTTATTAGAGTCGTTGGTGGTGGTTTTAATCCAGAAACTAATTGTAATCGGAGAATCTGCCATTCCATTTCTGGTCAGATAGTCTCCATTTAAATCAATTGCTCTATCGGTTCCTCCAGCCCGGTTTTGGCTAAAAGTAAGATTGGAACCATTTTGTGTAAGATCATTTTCGCCGGCGGTATCATCTAAGACGCCATTTGTAAATCTGTACTCTCCTTCAAGATTAGTAGTTTGAATTTGACCTAGCGCCAAACTACTTAGAAATATCAGGCAGAGTAAAATTCTAAGTTTCATAATAGTCTCGATTTGATTCAAAAAATGTGTTACTTATCAAATCTGATTAATATGAAATGGTGACTGGCTCTACTTTATAATTTGTACTGTGGTTTCGAGAATTTGTTGGGGATTATTTAAAATTTGTAATTTCCTGCTAATGTAGGTTTTCCAGAGCTGTCATAAGCATATCTCGTTTTCTAACCGCAACGGGTAACACACTTCCATCCTTCATATGCACAATGCCTCCCTCCTTCTTTTCATATCGATCAAAATGGATCAAATTGATCAAGTGAGATTGATGAGCCCTAAAGAAATGATGATCTTTGAATAACTGATCATATTCTTTTAGAGTCTTTGTAATCGTTATTTTACGTCCATCACTTAGGAAGAATTTCGTATAATTCCCTTCCGATTCACATCTGATGATGTCTTTCACCGCAACAAGGAAAACTGTTTCAGAGTCTTTCAGAATAATCTTTTGATCCTCCTGATTTTTATCTTTATTCTGAACAAGGTTAGCTACTTTTAGGTTTTGCTCATTTTGATCTAATAGGATTCTTGCCTTTTGTAATGCGTTAACCAGATCATCCGGATCTACTGGCTTAAGAACATAATCAATTGCGCTGAATTTGAAGGCTTTGATAGCGAACTCATTATGACCAGTGACAAAAATCACCTTAAAATCAAGATCGCCGTAGATAGATAACAAATCAAAACCTGTACCGTCTTTCATTTCCACATCCAGCAAGAGCAAATCTGGTTTATTGCTTTTAAGAAGTTCAATACCTGCTTTTACACCGTCTGCTTCTGCTACAACCTCACAATCTGGAGCGTAAATAGAAAGAAGTGTTTTTAAATTGTCCCGTACAACTGCATCATCATCGATGAGTATCACCCTCATATATTCCAAATTAAATCTATCTGGAAAGATAACTTAACTATAGCTAAAAGGAACTTTTAAACTCACCTTTGTTCCCAAAACTTCACCATTTTCTGACTTAACCTCACCTAGAACCAGCTGAATTTTGTCTTGCAATGATCTGTTGAACAATTCCATTCTCTCTTTAATGATTTTGGTGGATAGAGAAACGTGATCTTCAGCTTTTGTACTTGCTGATTCTATGCCTTTACCATTATCCAGTATTTCAATACCAATAAAGTTTCCCACTTTTGAAAGATTCAGTGTAATTAGGCCCTTATCATCATCAGGAGAAATTCCATGCTCAATCGCATTTTCAACAAAAGGCTGTACAAACATTGGAGGAATGGTATCCATTTCAGGATCAATGTTTTCATCGATGTTTATTTCATATTGGAATGCATTTCCCAACCGTAATTTGTGAATATCCATAAAATCCTGAAGCATCTGAACTTCTTCTTCTACAGTAATGAATTCTTGACGGGAATTTTCCAGAATCTGCCGCATTAGTTTTGAAAACTTAGCCAGGTAAATACCTGCCTTATTGGCTTCATTTTTTAGCATAAAATTTTGGACAGCCAAAAGTGCATTAGATATGAAATGTGGGTTAAGCTGAGAACGTAAGAACCTTTGTTCCAACTCAGTTTTCGCTTTTTGTTTTTGAATAGATGAAGTTCTTGAAAAGAAAAATGCAATCGCCCCTACCAGAACAAATCCAATTAAACCGATAAGTATCCATTGATTTTTTTGTCGTAACTCTAGTGCCTGAATAGTTGATTGAGCTGAAAGCTCAGCTATCTCGGCTTCTTTCTTTTCGGTCTGATATTTGGTCTCTAATTCGTTAATGATAGTGTGTCGTGAAGTGCTTATCAAAGAACTATCAATGGAGTAAAAATTCTGATGAAACTTAAGTGAATTCTGAAAATCACCCACAGCTTCATAAGCCTGACTGAGCAGAAAATATGCGTCAGCTAATTTGTCTCTATCTTCAATTTCTTTGAAAATTTCAATGGCAATTTTTCCCGTCTCGATAGCTTTAGAATACTGCCCCGTTCGATTATATGCATCAATTAAGTTGGCATGCACAGTACCTAAACTGCGCTTCTCTCCCAGCTCTTCACTTAAAGATTTAGACAACAAATTATACTTGATGGAGCCATGGTAATCTTCCGTATCAAAAAGCAGATCAGCATATCCCTGATAACTGTAAGTGAGCAGGTATTTCCTTCCTTGCTCTTTGTTTAAATCAATACTTCTTAAGTAATAATGTGACGCAGAATCAAACTGTTCCACTCTTGTGTAACCAGTAGCTAGGTTATAAAGAATGATATTGAGGTTTCTAAGGTTACCTGACTTTTCTATTAACACTCGGGCACTACCAAAATATTCAAGAGAAGAAGGATAATCTTCATTTTGATAATAAGCATTTCCTATATTGATCAACAATGCCGATTCAATCCCAATATTTGGAGTTGTTTCAAGATATTTCAGCCCTTTAACAGCATAATAAATAATTGAATCATTCTCAGAGCGCATGGTATGTAAGCCACACTTAAACTGATACCCTAAAGCAATCAAAGTAGAATCTTGTAGTTCTTTTGCTATACCTAAAAGAGTCTTACTCATCTCATCTGCGGAATCTAATTCACTTAATCTTAAATGAGCGGATCCTAACTCCTTACTTGCGAATGCAACTTCTCTCTTGTTTTCAGCCCTTCTGGCAATTGCGATAGCATTCTTAAAAATTGGCTTGGAGCCTTGAAGATCCCCAGTACATAATTTATTGTAGCCTATTAACCTTGTAGCAGTCGCAAGCTGACTATCCCAGGAATTATTCTCAGCAATACTTTTGATGTTTTGAAGAACCGAATCTGCCTTATTGGAATTGACACAAACCAAAGACTTCACAGATTCATTTAAACTATCTAATTGAGCCTTTGTCTGCGCAGAACTGTTTACAGTAAAAAAGAAAAACGATATCGCCAATAACAATCCTCTCAGAACTGGAAGTATACGGTAGTGCATTAAAAATGTGTTCAAGTGTGCACCACGAAAATAATCATAATTCTGAAGCAAATAAAATCAGCTGAAAGGCACTTTTAATTGAACCTTTGTCCCATCTATTGATCCATCCTGAGATGTTATATCACCAAGAACCAATTCAATTTTATTTCTAAGTGATTGATTGAATAGATTGATTCTTTCTTTGATAATGGTTGTTGAAAGCGATCTATGATTCTCTTTCTGTGGACTTGCTGACAATCCTTTCCCATTATCAATGATGTCGATTCCTATAAATTCACCTTCTTTTCTAAAATGGATCTTTATCAACCCATTGCTATTGTTTGAATCTATTCCATGTTCAATAGCATTTTCCACAAATGGTTGAACAAACATCGGCGGAATCATATCTACTTCTTCGTCGATTGAATCTTCTATTTCAATTTCAAAGTCAAAGGCTCCTCCCAATCTTAGTTTATGAATATCAAGATAATCTTGAAGCATTTGTTTTTCTTCTTCAACTGAGATGTATTCCTGCCTTGAATTCTCTAAAATTTGACGCATTAATTTCGAGAACTTTGCGAGATATATTCCTGCTTGAGTTGCATCATTTTTCAACATGAATTGCTGCACAGCAAGCAAAGCATTTGAGACAAAGTGAGGATTTAGTTGAGATCTGAGAAAACGTTGTTCTAATTCGGTTTTTGCTCTTTGTTTTTGCATTGAAGAGGACCTTATGAAAAACAAGGCAACCAGGCCAATCATTACAAAAACTACTAACCCAATAACAATCCATTGGTTTTTTTGTTGAATCTCAAGAGATTGGATAGTCGCTTGTTGCGATAGCAGTGCTATTTCAGATTCCTTTTTCTCAGTATCGTATTCAGTCTTCATTCTGTTGATCTGTTTAGATCTATTTTCATTATATATACTATCGCTGTAGAGTCTTAGCATATTATGCGCCTCAACAGCCTTTTTATAATCTCCAGATTCTTCCAGAATTTTTGTCCGGATTTCATAAGTGTTCCTGAATCCCAATTTCTGATTAATGATCCCATACTTTTCAAGAGCGAGATTGTTAAAGTATAATGCGCTATCCAGCATACCTTTCTTAAAATAAGCTTTAGATAACCCAACTCCAATAAACCCCAAACTCCAGTTGTTACCCTGATCATTCATGTATTTATATGATGGAAGAAACGACTTAATAGAACTGTCAGGAAGGTTTTCGTATTCTATGTAGGCATCACCCTGAAGATTTAAGGCGTAACACAACATAGTACTGTCACCAGATGCAATTGAAATGTTCGCAGATTCCTTCATTTTAGCAATTGCATCTTGAAATGGTTTATTATTAGTGAGATATAGATTCCCAATTGTCATTAGGCTCATTGCCATATCTCTCCTTAAATCCTGACTACTATAGTAATCATATGCCTGTTGAACGTATTCCAATGCTTCTGCAAATTGCTCATCATTCTGAAGTACTAGTCCCATGTTGTATTGACAACTTGCCATTCCTTTTAGATCACCAACTTCTCTAAATATGTCTACCGCTATTTTGTATGCATTTAAAGACTGATGATAATCTCCTTTTATATCATGGGCTACTCCTAGGACATTATACGCCTGCGCAACACCTTTTCTATAGCCATTCTCCTCCGAATATTTCTTGATGTAATCAACCAGAACAATTACTGAATCGGTATCCTTGTACCATATTGATTTGGCGTAGGTTACCAGACTGTCTACAGTATTGGAGACAGTACCCTCCTGATCACCATTTTGGCTGTGAAGCTTTCCACAGGATATGAAAAGTATTGCAGCAAGTAAAACCTTTTTAATCATAAAGCACCTAGATAGAATTTACAAAGATGCCATTTTTTCTGTTTTGCCAATTAAAATATCTCAGGTATAAATGTTTGATAATCCATTGGTGGTCTTACATAGTTTTTATGATCTGGCAATTCAGGTAAATCAATTATTGGGTGATCAATATTCTCGTAAGGTATTTGTTGCAATAAATGTGAAATACAATTAAGTCTTGCTCGTTTTTTGTCATCTCCATTTACTACAAACCATGGAGACTGTTTAGTGTCAGTATAAGAGAACATCTCATCTTTGGCTTTAGAATAATCAAGCCACCTTTCTCTGGATTTAAGGTCCATTTTGCTAAACTTCCATCTTTTAACAGGGTTAGTAATTCTTTCTTTGAATCTCTTTTCCTGTATTTCGTCGCTTACGGAGAACCAATATTTGATTATTATTATACCTGATCTTATTAGCATCCGCTCAAACTCCGGACAAGACCTTAAAAACTCTTCGTATTCTTCATTTGTGCAAAATCCCATTACTTTCTCCACTCCTGCACGATTATACCAACTCCTGTCAAAAAGAACCATTTCTCCAGCAGCTGGCAGATGCTCCACATACCTTTGAAAATACCACTGGGATTTTTCTCTTTCTGTTGGAACTCCCAGAGCTACGACTCTACAAACCCTAGGGTTTAAAGGTGCCGTTATTCTCTTAATCGTCCCTCCTTTTCCGGATGCATCTCTCCCTTCAAAAATTACAACTACCTTGAGTCCCTCCTGTTTAATCCATTCCTGGAGCTGAACTAATTCAACATGTAGCTTCTTCAGTTCCTTTTCGTAAAGGCCGTTTGCAAGAGATTTTTTATCGTCCATAGTTTCTAGTTTGTCGCAACATAATTCAGCAGCATTACATAATTGCTGATTTTCATCAATTAGAAATTTAATAAATAACAATCAGAACTATTCATCACACTTGTAACAGTCAGACACATTAAAGTGGATAACCAGCCCTATTTCCTGAAGTTTTGTCAAAAAACTCAAAGCGATGAAATTAATACTCCCTCTTTTCACAATGGTTGGTTTAATTGCATTAACAGCCATATCTCCATTCAATACCAGAACATTTAAAGAATTTGAATACAAAGGCAAATCCCTAAGATATGGAATACAACTACCCAATGACTTTGACCCTGAAAAAACTTACCCAGTGATAATTGGTCCATCCGAATTACAAGGTAAGGGTGATCAATGTTATTATTGGAGAGGCGTTAAAGATACAAATGGTTGGATTCTGATTGATTATTCCATTTACAATGGTTCAAGGAAAAAGGAAGAGATAAAGGCACTAATGGAATACCTTAAAAAGGAATATAAAGTCGAAAATAATAAGTTCCATGCCGTATGTTTTAGTGCTAACAGTGCAATGATTTTTGATTTGGTTATGGCAATCCCAGAATACTTTGAAGGCATAACTGGCATGGCAGGAAATCCCAGAACTACCGATGTGGAACAACTTAAATCTCTAAAGGATGTAAATGTACAATTTGTTGTAGGCGATAGAGATAATTATTGGATGAAAGCAGCACAAAAAAGACACGCTCTGTTGTTACAAGCAGGAGTTAAAAGTTCCCTGGAAATAATAAAGAATGGTGAACATGTACTGACCAACTTAATAGGTGAAGGTTTTCTTCAGAGAGCGGACAGGTTAAGAAATTTGAAAAACGAATAATTTTATTGATTCAAAATGCTGGAGAGGAGTTGTCTTCAACTCCTTCCAGCGACTTCCATTTTATATTAATCTTCCGATCTAACAAACCTTGCACCGTAAGCCTCTTTTCTATTTCCTCCAGCCCAGCCTCCATACCTTCTGTATGCAATTGGACTATATGGATTGAATTCAGTAAAGTTCATCGGGTAAACATAGTAGCCACCACCTCTGAAGCCAAAGCCTCCTTTGCTTTTTACACCAGATGGCCAATCATCTACATCGGCAAAACCATAGTTATTCAAATTTCCATCACCATGTACTCCCTTAAAGCTTCTTCCTTTTTCATGGCCAATAGTAATGACTCTTTCCCACATACTGCCTGCCAGGTCCATAACCCAATAGTAGCTAGCACCATATTTCTCTCTGGTATCATTGCTGAGCCCTGATTCATCAGTACCGTCTTCCATTTCAACATTACCATTTTGCTGCATATTCCTTTGCATCTTTTCATAACTGTCAGTTCCCCAAGGGTATTGATTTGTGATTGGAGTCTCAGGGCCTCTTGCTGCTTTTACAAATTCAAGCTCTGTCATTGGTCTTAAACCTGCCCAATCAGCATAGGCCATGGCATCATCCCAACTCATATAGTTGCATGGCCTAAGAGGGAATTCAGCAACATAAACATTGTTTTTGATGGAAATTGAGCCTCTTCTATCATAATAGGTCTTACCACCGAAGTTTGCTCGGTGATGACTTTGCTGTTCGGTTAATGTATTTAGAAAATCCACATACTGCCCTTGCGTTGGCTCATACTTCATGATATAAAACGATGAATAGCCATTTGGGAATGAAGCAGGAATAGTTCCTTGTTGATCTCCTTCATAACCTCTTTTTGTCTTATAATATAGTGCATCCGTTTTAGGTGCAATCTCAATCACCTGATCTTCAGATGTTATGGAAATAAGTCCTGCAGGTTCACCATTTTCATCGGATTTAAATATACCTCCAAAATCAAGCACAGCATCGCCTGGCTCCCCCAAAGTAAATTGACCTTCAGGAATGTAAACCATTTCAATTCCAAAAGCCCAAACTTCATTAATGGATTTAGGAGAATATCCAAGTTCCTCTTTATCAATATCAATCTGCAGGAGACATGATACATCTCCTCTGTAATCAGGTCCTGGAGCAATATATACTCCTAAATTGTCTGATGATGCCTTTATATCAAGTTGGGTGTTTGATTCTACTAGCTTTAAAGCTGAATTTGATATTTTCCAATGAGAAGCCTCTCTTCCTTTTCCATCAAGTTTTAGGAAAAACCAAACAGCATCATGATTTCTGCTATTGTTCCATGCGTTTTCCCAACTTAATGGAACAAGGATTGATGAACTATCATCAGAAAACTTAATTTCTCCAATATTTAGATCACTGGATTGAGCAAAAAATGGTGCTAAGAGAATTAGCACAAAAATGGCTTTCTTCATTGGTTAAGTTGATTTGTTTAGTTCCTTATACATCTTATCTATAGCCTAGGTTTCAATAGGTTGATTTATTAAGTAAACATTCATTTATATTTCTGGCACAATATTTGGCTATCTCACATTGTTATATAATTAAATACCAATTACTTATGAAAAATTTTGTGATATGCTTGTCGCTATTTTTTGCGACCCAGATTAGCTATGCCAATACTTCAGGCATAGCCTTTAAAAAAATCACTTTTGACGAGGCTACCAAGTTGGCGGCAAAAGAAAACAAAGTGGTTTTTGTTGACTTCTATGCAGATTGGTGTGGTCCATGCAGGTGGATGGATAAAAATGTATTTGTGGATTCCAGTGTTGGAGATTACTTCAATCAAAACTTCATCGCCATTAAGGTGGATACCGATACTAATGCTGAAGCCGCATTAATTTCCAGACTAAATGTAAATGCCATTCCAACTTATGGTTTTTTTAAACCGGATGGAGAACTTTTATTGAATCGCTCCGGAGCAATGTCGGTGGGTGATTTTCTTCAATTAGCTCAAACTGTCAAAGGCTGGAAAAAGACACTTAACAGAGATGTCGACCTTGGAAGTATTGATAATAAGTTTGAAGCCCTACAATTAATAGCTCAAAACGATCCGGAAGAAGCAAACAAGAAAGCTATTGCTTATGTCAAATCCCTGATAGAAAAGGACGTCACTCTAAAATCTGCCGACCTACAGGATTGGAAGATCATAGCCGAATATCAAGCAAAGAGCTTTTCAGAGGAATCCTGGGGTGCTCCTATTCCATTTATAGATGACATTGATTTAACAATGTTGAAAAATGTTAAAGCGGTTACTTCCACCAATTGGAACGATTATATGGTTAATTACTACCAACATACATTCGAGTACTTGCTCAATTATTGTGTTCAAACTCTGGACACAGATAAAATGAAAATACTAAATAAACCAAATGCTATATTTCAATCAGTAGTAGATAATAACAAATATCCTTTATCATGTTACAATGAGTTTAACTGGATGAAATATCATGTAATGGTGGGGAATGAAGGATATTTTCTGGAAAATATAGATTCCTGGCTTCAAAAGTACCATGAGAATGAAGCCAATTACTATTTAGAGGCAGGCATAACATTGACATATTACTGCGATACTCCGGCATGTAATGAAAAGACAGAGAACCTGTTCTTATCTTCTATCGAGATTGATGATTCTGATATTGGAAATGTTGTTTTGGGTTCATATTATTCTAATACTAATCAACATGAGAAGCTTGCTCCATTAATTGCAAAAGCAGAGAAGCAATTCAAGAGTAGCGATTATTACTACATGTTCGAAAACTGGAGGACCCAGATTAGCGGTAACTAGCGATGAGGTATCAACTATTGACCATCCTGATATCTATGTTTTTTGCAACTGAAGAGAAGCCAAAAACAAAGTTGTATGGGATGGTCCCCTTAAATGATAGCGTTTATGTTGATGATTCTGAAATTACCAATTCTGAATATCGGGAGTTTCTTAATGCACTCAATTCAAACGAAAGAGCAAGTTATCTTCAAGATACTACGGTTTGGCATGAAGTTCCGCTTGGCGAGTCACTTACAAATTATTATCACTCCCACCCTGCTTATGATGATTATCCTGCTGTAGGAATTTCCTATGAAGCAGCTATAGCATTTTGTAAATGGCGAACAGAATTTTATAACAGCACCAATCAGGGTAATGTGGAATTCAGGTTACCAAGCAGAGATGATTGGAACTTGATGTCATCTTCTGACAATGAATTAATAGGCGAATACGCAGGTGGTTACAGTGATCCTAATAATCCTATAACTAAATTGGAGCAGAAAGAAAGTAAAAAGCTCAGAAGGAAAGGAATGGGCTTGTTTAATTGCAAAGACTTCTCCGATTCAATATCAGATGGTTTTCTGTTAACCAATCCAGTGTACAACAACATGCCTTCCAACAAGATATATGGGCTTTCGGGAAACGTAGCTGAAATGCTGGGAGAAGAAGGAAGTTCTGTAGGTGGGAGTTGGTATCATGATATTGCTTACTGTAGAAGAGATTCAACCCTAAGCTATGATGAACCCAAAATGTGGTTAGGATTCCGATGTATTGCTGTAATGAAATAAACAAAAAAAGACCTGGTTGTAAATGGCAACCAGGTCCTCTTCTTAATTTACATGCTCAAACTGAACAATCATTGCAAAGGCCTTTTTACCACTGCTATTCTGTTTCACTTCGAACTTGATTTCATTTTGATCGAAGGTAATATACTGATGGTTAATCAAATCTGCCTGGATTGTGTTTTTCAGTCTTGCAGAAATTGGACCAGTTGAATTGCTCAGCTTTCTTTTGATTTCATCTATATCTAGTCGTTCTTTGGAGAAGAAGATTAATATGTAATCTTTACCTGTTTGATCATCCATTTGAAAATAATGTTCTTCTGATGGTAGCGCGATTTCACTTGAGCTATAATTAAGTGCCGGACTTATCTGATCTACTGGAAATAGTTTGTTTATAGACTTATCTACAGAACCCGTACCCAACATGTATACAAAAGCAGGCTGTTCACTTTTAAGGAACATTCTCATCTTGCTTTGAGACAGTAATCTTGGCACTACCTTATATGTATATTCACCCTCTGTAGGTTCTTCAGGACCAAACACATTCCAGTTTCTAGTTTTAGCCGCTAATTCCACTTTCAGATCTATCTGATCGTCCATATCAAACAATCTTAAACTCCCAGCTAAAAGCGGTTCTTCCGGCTCAGGTGGAGAAAACTGCACCAGTTCAAACGCCTGATATGTGAACCTTGCAAAATCGTCATATCTTATCCAGACATATCCACTATTACCCCAGTTAGCACCCCAACTATTCTGAACTTCAAAAGCTCCCCCAAACTTGTCATTATCGTAACCAACAACACACATTGCATGTCTACCATGCTGTCTTCCATTGGTGCTGGAATTTGGGCTTTCAGTTGGATTCCATACACCATATGTACTTGGTCTATCAAAAGAATCTGGGCAAATCATTGAGATTACTACCGGATTTCCTTCTGAGAGGGATGTTTTTGTTCTTTGAATTTTCAAACTGTTGCTGTACATGTCACTACCCCAAAGCTTTGTAAACTCCTCTATTCTGTATTTGCTAGCTCTATCGTCATTACTGTAGTGCATTGGTGCCCCCGGACATAACTCAGATCCACTTGTCACATAAAAATCAGACATTGGAACAGATCCTTTGGATTTTAGGCTGGCAACAACCTGAGCAGTAAAGGCTCCACTACAAGTTGAACTACTTGCATTTAATCTGTATTGATAAGTAGGGGAAAATGCTTTTGTAGTGATATAACTTCTATCTGACCATCCATTTTTTTGTGATTCCAAAATAGTACGTGCAGCATAGGCTACCGCCCATCCGGTACATGTACCATACTGCCCCTGGCTTTTTGGGTAAGGTGCAAACTTCTTTAGCGAGAAAGATCTTGGAGCACCTTCATAGAAGCTTCTTGTAAGTGGTGCTTTTTGAGGGATTTCATCGTATAATTCGTCTGTACCTGGAAGTATTCCTCTGGGGAACTCCTGGGCAAATGTGAATTGAGACCCTATTAAAATTAGGGCAATTAATAGAGATTTTAAGTTATTCATAACACACATGTATTTATTCTAAAATTCATTCAAAGCATCACAGGAATCCTGATCTCCTTTGTCGCAACCTTTGCGGTACCAGTATTTTGCCATATAGGTATCTTTTTTGGTTCCGTAACCTCCTTTATAGTTTTCACCTAGTCTTCTCATAGCCTTTGCATATCCCTGGTCAGCTGCTTTTTGATACCATTCGTTAGCTGAATAATGATCTTTTGTGACTCCATGACCAAAATCATACATATAACCCAGTTTATATTGTCCTCTTGGAAGGTCTTTCTCTGCCGCCTTTCTAAACCATTTTATTGCCTCATAATGATCCTGGGAAGTTCCTTCTCCCACTCTGTACATATCCCCGAGATTGACCATTGCGTTCTTGCTTCCGTCATTTGCGGCTTTTGTGTACCAGAATACAGCTAGTTCATTGTCTTCCTCTACTCCCTGACCTTCGTCATACATTACCGCCAGATTGTTTTGAGAACTGGAATTATGTTGTTCAGCAGATTGTGTGTACCAATACAAAGCTTTCCTATAATCCTGGGAAACACCCAATGAATTTTTGAACATGTAACCCAAATAAAACTGAGCATTATTCTGCCCCTGCTCTGCTGCACGCATGAACCACGAGTAGGCGGATGAGTAATCTTTTTTGTTGTAGTATTCTTTTCCTTTATTGTACCACTCCTTAATTGTTGCTTCTGAATAAGTTACCTCCGGGCACCCATTGTTACTAGAAACACCATACTTATATGGACAATCATCATACCGGTCAATAATACCATCATTGTCACTATCAACATTGGTGTTTGGAGTTGGAGTAGGGTTTGGATTTGGATTCGGAGAATTACCGAAACAAATCTTATCAAATAACTGACCGTACTTTGCAGGAATTTGATCTGGGTTATAATTGTATATTTTCTTACTTACATTTCTTACTATGTCTTCCAAACACCCTCCAGACTCCATTTCATTCATAAAATAATCAATGTATGGGTTATCATCTCTAACTTTGCTGGCCTTTTGTGTGGTAAAAAATATCTCGGCATTTCGAGGTGCACTTACATCTCCAAAGCCATTATCAGAACCGGATCTTTCGCTGCTCGTCCAGTTTTTAACAAATGGGTTATCACGACAAGCATCCAACACGATTACTTTTGGAGTATTGGGATCATTTATCTTCTTGAGTACATAGTCAATATTAATTGCATGAACCTCAACATCTTCTTTGCTTCTTGGGTTTGCGTCAGTTGGAATAAGATAATTATTACCATCTATTTGGAAGCCATGTCCCATGTAAAAGATCATAGCGAATTCATACTGTCGGAACTTATCAGAGAAATCACTGATTATACTAACCATTCTCATCCGATTCATATCTCTTCCCACTAGCACGTCAAAGCCCTGGCTCCTGAGGGAGGCCTCTAGTTTCCTGGCACTGGCAATAGGTTGAACAAGACTACCACTACTCTCGTAGGTGTTGTTTGCCATAATTAAGGCTATCTTGTCTTTTTTAGTTTCGTTCTGGACGGTCCAGTTTCTATAGTAGTCTTGAGATAATCCGATTTGGCAAATCATCAAAACATTACATATCAGTAATAGCTTTTTCATCAAAATTTAATTTTCTAAGTTAAGTTTCTATAGTTCCTTCAGTGCGTCACATGATGCCTGGTGTCCATCATCACAGGCTTTTTGAAACCAGTATTCCGCCATGTAGGTATCTTTTCTAAACCCATTGCCAGCCTTATAATTTTCTCCTAATCTCCACATGGACCTGGCATGCCCCTCGTCTGCTCCTTTCTGATACCAATCATTAGCTGTATAATGATTCTTAGTTACTCCGTATCCATAATCATACATGTACCCTACCTTGTAATACCCTAGTGGCAGCTCTTTATCAGCAGCCTTTCTAAACCAGTTCATAGCCTCAAAGTAATCCTGACCAACACCCTCTCCCTTTCTATACATATCTCCCAGGTTAACCATACCATTAGCGCTACCTCCATTTGCGGATTTCTTATACCAGAATACGGCCATCTCATCATCCTCTTCTACCCCTTTGCCAGTTTCATAAAGTATTCCAAGGTTATTCTGAGCTCCTGAAATATTTTGTTCAGCTGCTAGGGTATACCAATAAGTCGCCTTCCTGTAATCTTTATCTACCCCAAATGCATTCTCATACATCCAGCCAAGATAAAACTGAGACATTTTGTGGCCCTGGTCACCTGCTCGTACAAACCACGTATAGGCTGATTGATAATTCTTATCATTGTAGTAATCCTTAGCGCTATTATACCACTCCTTTATCGTTTCCTCCGAATAAGTTAATTCAGGACAACCATTGTTACTTGAAACACCATATTTGTATGGACAATCATCGTATCTATCTATAATTCCATCATTGTCGCTATCAACATTCACATTTGGATTTGGAGTAGGATTAGGATTTGGCGAATTCCCAAAACAAATTTTATCAAATAACTGGCCATATTTCGCTGGTATTTGATCTGGGTTATAATTGTATATCTGCTTACTTACATTTCTAACAATGTCTTCCAAACAACCTCCGGATTCCATTTCTTTCATGAAATAGTCAATGTAAGGGTTGTCATCTCTTACTTTACTAGCCTTCTGAGTGGTGAAAAATATTTCTGCATTTCGGGGTGCACTTACATCACCAAAGCCATTATCAGAACCTGATCTTTCGCTGCTTGTCCAGTTTTTAACAAAAGGGTTATCTCGGCAAGCATCCAACACTATTACTTTGGGAGTATTGGGATCATTTATCTTTTTTAGTACATAATCCACATTAATGGCATGTACTTCAACATCTTCTTTGCTTCTTGGGTTGGCATCAGTTGGGATGAGATAATTGTTGCCATCTATTTGGAAACCATGCCCCATGTAGAAGATCATGGCAAACTCGTATTGCCTAAACTTTTCGGAGAAGTCACTAATGATACTTACCATCCTCATTCTATTCATATCTCTTCCCACAAGCACATCAAACCCCTGACTTTTGAGAGAGGCTTCCAGTTTTCTGGCACTGGCAATAGGTTGTTCAAGACTGCCACTACTTTCGTAGGTATTATTGGCCATTACAAGAGCAATCTTGTCTTTTTTAGTTTCGTTTTGGACGGTCCAGTTTCGGTAGTAATCCTGAGCGAGCAAGCCCGATGCAGAAAAAAATAAAGTAACGAATAATACGACTGGCTTCATTTTCAAAGTAATTCTGGTTCTCAATTAACAATACAATATCAACCATCAAATCAAATTTGATGACCTATTAATTCCTGATTACAAAATACGATGAGTCATTAGGTATTTGGAAGAATTCCAATACCCGAAAGTTTGAGTATGTATGTAGTATGGACTGGTCACTGGTTAGATTGTATTCCCGTTCCCTTAATTTATAAAATCACAGGAGGAATACAAAGCCCTTAACCAATCCAGTTATTAATTATTTACGCCAATTTCCGAAAGTATCCCTTCCTGACGCTTCGGTTTATAATAAATGATGATCTCTACCCTTCTGTCCCAGACATTCCCATATTCCTCATTAAATTCTGTATGTTCAGATCGGTCATTTCCATATGGTTTTGGCATAAATGGAATACTATAGGCAGTGAATATTTTCCCCACTTCAGCAATTCTCTTCTTACTTAGATCAAAATTATGATCTTCTCCACCTGTGACATCAGCATAGCCATTTAATAAAACACCCGTAATAATGACATCATCTTTTTCAATGATCCTACTTATCATCATTTTGGCATTTAAGTCCAGTGTAGAATACCCATGCTTGAAATAGACATTGTGTGAAACATGCAGATTACTTTCATCTTCTACAAGGAGACGTAATTCTGGTTTTTTAAATGCTGGCAAGCCATAGTAAGTCGCAAAATTCCGAGTCCCATTCACATCTAGCCTTTCATTTTCCCATTTCAAAAAATATGCACTATCTCCATATCTAACGTTCTTCGGACTTAACTTCCAGGTCACACCGTGAAGCACAGGCCAACGGCCAATAACGATCTTATCAGGCTTTGTTGCACCGTTTCCAGAAAGTATGGCAGCACCCATCATATCACTTGTATCTGCCTTTGTTCGATAGAATAATAACTCCTTAGGCACATCTTTATATGCCAACCCTACTTCGGTTTCCAAAAGCTCCCCATCAGCCGATATATAACAATGATCGTTATCATCGATCATTGTATCAAATAATACACCTAAACCAATATTTTTGATCTTTCCATGGAGGTTTATAAAGTCATAGCTCACCTTGTAATATTGAGCTAAACCACTTGTTACTTCTTTGAATGCCTTATCAACAGGGATTAATTTCTGTACTATTCTAACATTATTGAATTCAAATGAGATTTCTACCTGAGGCGTCATTGCACTACCACCATAGCTTAATTCACCAGTAATATGTTGTAAACCCTTCTGAGCCAATCTTGGACTATTTGTTGCAAGCTTACCATCTATGTTTACCACAAAATGAGAAGTAGATGAGGGAACTGGATATCCATACATCAATCTTTTATTTCCTGCACCTAATGTAAATCTCCCGTCATCCTTCTGATTAGGCTTTTTGGCAACAGTAACTCCATCTCCCACTTCAATATTCATCTTCTGTTTAATTCTCTCAAGATGTTCTGCCACCAGCTTCTTATCTTCCTGTTCCTGAGCCTTAGTTTCAGCTAAAAGCATGTGGGCGTAAGCTGGTTTGTAGTCGTTCAATTTTTCATAGGCTAAACCCAAAGTAGTATAACTCAACAATGTCTCCAGCTTACTATTTGAATACTTTGACCACTTAATGGCTTCATTCAGAAGTTCTTTATTAAAGTGATTCTCAACAATATAGGCTGCATATTTGGAATAAGCGATATAGCTGCCCTTTTCATATTTACGGATATATTGTTCTAGAAGAGGGCTAAGTTTGCTTACATCTGTTAATTCAGTGAACTTAATTTTTGAAGTCAATATCAAGCTATCACTATTTGAGTAAATGGATTTATTGGCATTTACATATCCCAAGTATTTATTAAAATTATACTTACTCTTGATCTTTAAACTCTTTGCCAGCACTTGTTCAAGGGCGGATCTCATAAACACTGCGTATTCTTCTGGGTAGTTGGTTTTAATTTCTTCATTCCTATTGATCTTCTCAACGAATATTAAATTGTCTCCACTCACAAATTCTTTAATAAGCTCCCAGTATTCTGGTTTTGACCATTTTTTCTCGGTTGCCTTCTTCAGGAAACTTTGAACCAACCTTTGAGCTTTTATAGCATTTGCCCATTTAAGTGAATGGGCGTACGGAACCACATTTTCATACTTTTCAGGATTCTTTTTGTAGTTCGCGTAATTAATAGACCAATTGGAAACATCCTTTGTCATTTCATTGAACAAATCAGCAGGCATGGCACCTTCCCTCTTCACTAATAACTTTCCTGAAGGCGAATAAATAGCTAAAGTTGGATATGCGGTAATCTGTAATTTCTGAACTAATGCAGCTTCTTCTTTCTCAGCATCAACTCGTAATGAAATATATTCATCATTTAATGTGGCTGCTACGGTAGAATCGGTAAATACATTTTTTTCCATCCATTTACAAGGACCACACCATTCTGCATAAAAATCCACAAAAATGAATTTCCCTTGATTGCGGGCATCTAGCTTAACCTGATTGAATGTTTTAGAGGAGAACTTTACTGCTTCTGATTGACCGGATACAATAGCAGGTAGCAGGTACAAAAGTACCATTGAGAGGTGATAACTAAACTTATTCATTGCAACACAAACTAATATTCATTAAATACAACGCCAAATCAAGCTATTTATTGAATTTCATAATAAAGAGACTTTCACTTGTCATGAAATGAGAGATAGCTTAAATTGATCATTTCAAATACATAAACAAAATTGATACCAACTTTTGAAATCTGATTATCCAGTTGTCTACACCGCTTTTGATCCTTATCCATCCTACAAAGGTTCAGCTATCCATATAGACAAAGTTTCCAACGTACTGTTACAGAAAAAAAAGAAGGTTCTGTTATTAACCTTAAAAAGGCAGAGAAGAAAATGGTTGACCCGAGGAATTAAGCACTATCAATTCAAATTGGAAGAGACTAATTTCCTGAAGAGAGCGCAGGCCTATTCTGATTGGGTTGATGAACAATTAGACCAGCAGTTCAACTTACAAATCGGGCATTTCCGGGACATCTGGGGCGGATTACCAATTCTTAAACGGCCACATATCACTTCGGTATTTGAGGTAAATGGATTACCTTCTATTGAGCTTATAAATAGATATCCTCACCTACCTCAGGACATGGTTACTAAGTTGAGAAATCTGGAAGATGAGTGTTTGCAGAAGTCTAATCTAATTATTTGCCCGTCTCAAACAATTAAAACACATTTGATCTCAAGAAATGTACTTCCTGAGAAAATTACAGTGATCTCAAATGGTGCAGATTTACCTGATCGTTATCCAGCACATAAGTCACTACCCAACCAATACATCTGCTACTTTGGAGCACTTCAACCATGGCAGGGAGTAGATGTGTTATTGAAAGCTATGACCTATCTAGAGGATAAACCTGACGTTAAATTAGTTATTTGTTCCTCTCATAAGCCCAAATTATCAAGACCATTCCAAAAAATGGCAAGAAAACTGGGTGTTGAAGACAAGGTAATCTGGAAACATAAATTAAAGAAGGTTGAGCTTTGCAGGGTTCTACAACATGCGATTGCTACCGTGGCTCCCCTCACTGAATGCAGCAGAAACCTGGAACAAGGTTGTTCTCCATTGAAGATATTTGAAAGTATGGCATGCGAGGTTCCAATTATAGCTTCTGACCTACCAGTGGTACGAGAAATCTTAGATCCCAATGTGCATGGTAAATTGGTTAGAGCTGATAGACCAGCTGAATTTGCTCAGGCCATAAGGTTATTGGTAGACTACCCGGAAATTGGCCAGGAACTTTCAAAGAATGCATTGAAAAAATTTAATAAGCACTACACTTGGACAAGAGTTGATTCCCAGCTTTCAGAATTTTATGATAAATTAGTAACACTGGCATATGCCTAACCAACCAAACGACCATGAGCAAAGCATCCAGAATCTACAAAACGCTAACAAACCAGCAGCAGCAGTTTGTAAACGAAAAAAACATTAGCGCTACTTTTAGAATCAAAAAGTGGCTAGGGTTTTTACAGAAAGTTTCTTTATACGACCAGTTTGGAGACGAACGGATTAAAAGAATCAGGACTTTAATGATATGGTCTTTTGTTCTTGCCGGTATCTCTTTATTTGCATTTGGAATTGCAGAATTCCCTGAAGGATGGATAGGTACCCTGTTTTTACTTATTCTGGGAATAGCTCTCGCTCTTAGGATCAGAAAATTGAAACAAGGCGATATCAACAACTATCTAAGGATGTTCTTCTTCCCTGTAGTTAACGTATTAAAAGACAAAGCTGGAGAAGATGCAAAACTTGCTGCTACATTAGATTTCAGGGACCCAAGAAAAGCTAATGATCCAGTTAAAAGTGTGGTAAATGGAAGAAACCTTTCATTATATAAGCCTACTTACATTATTTGTAAGGTTCAGCTTATTGACGGTGCGTTACTTGAATTTGTAGTTTCGGATGATTTGAAAGACTTCAATTGGACCAAAAGAAGTGCAAGTGGTAAAACAAAATATAAGAGCAAAACGAAAGTGGTTCATCATTGCTTCATCAAAATGACACTACCAAAGAGCGAATACACCTGGAATGGAACCAATCCGCCAGATGTACAGATTGTTGACCACAATGGTGACTATTTCGCAAAGCAGAAAATCAAGATAAAGAAGCTTGGCAAAGACAATATCCTGAATGTAAATGCATTCTTCGCTGCTATTCAGGGAATTTATGAATTGTTCAAACCACTGAACCCAGCTGCAGAAGAACCAAGAAGATCTGAGGAAACCAATGAATATGAAGATGATTACGCCGCGATTCCTTATATCTGGTATGGTACCACCTATACAGATTATGACTATGACAGCTTCGACTATCAGGATACAGGTAACTACATGTATGAAGATGAAGGCGCTACTGTTTTTGACTCTTAAACCGTAATTACAAAAATTGAGAATACTTTGGCTTACTGAGAATTATCCACCACAAAGAGGTGGGATGGCTCAGTCGTGTGATCGGATTATTAACGGATTACGGAAATCAGGAATTGATATTGAAATTATACATTTCACCAATAAGAACGAAGGCTTTATTAGAAAGCAACAGCAAAATGGTGGATATACTCCTTCCGCTTTTCTGGAATCCGATTCCCATACATTAAACCTGACCTGGAATTACATAAAGACTTTGGGCTCCTTTGATTATGTAGTGTGTTTTGGCGGATATCTTTCGATGATTGGTGCTCCCATTTTCTCAAAATGGCTTGATTCAAAACTGGTCACATTCTTAAGAGGAAATGATTTCGATACAGCAATCTTTACTCCCAGAAAAAGAGAAATGATGCAGTATGCCTTGGAGCAGTCTCATCAAATCTTTTCTGTTACATCTGATAAAGTTACCAAGGTAAGAGACTGGTTACCAGAACCAAAAGTGGATTTCATACCAAATGGGATAGAAATCGAATCCTGGACTCCATCCAAAAGTGAAATTGAGTTTGCACAAAACTGGAGAATTGAGAATCTGGGAGGCAAAGTATGTTTCGGAATTGTAGGACAGTTGAAAGCTAAAAAAGGTGTCCAATTCATGATCTCAGCGTTAAATAAGACAAACCTGGATACAAAAATCCATTTGCTTTTGATTGGTGAATTGGATGAGTCGCTGGCTGAAGAATTAGAACAAAGCAAGTTCACATATTCATTGATGTCCTTTCAGGATAGATTTCAATTAATGAAGTTTTATTTGGCCACAGATGCTATTGTTATTCCCTCCTTTTATGATGGCATGCCGAATGTATTATTAGAAGCTGGAGCATTAGGAATTCCTGCAATAGCATCGAATGTAGACGGAATGAAAGACCTAATAGACCATGAGAAAGATGGGCTTTTATTTGAAGTTGGAAATGAAGACAATTTCAGGAAAATGTGCTATCAATTTATTAGTTTCACTGATGACGACAGAAAAGAATTAGGAAATCACCTTAAAACCAAAATCCATGAAAACTATCAAGCCCACCACGAAACTTCAAAGTATCTTAAGTTTTTCAATTAGTTTAATCTTCCTACTGGCACTGCAATCATGCGGAGGTGGTGGTGCTCCTGAAACCATTCCTGCCTCTAATTCAACTACTTCGACTCCTGTAAAGAAAAGTAACTCCAGTTACTACATAAATTCAGGTACAAATGAAGGTCTTGCCGAACTAATAATGGAGGGAAGCAATATTATTGTAAGAGGTGCTGCCGGAGATCTGTTTGGTGAATTAAAGGGTGATAAACGAAAGTACTACACACAGAGCAACGAGTTTAGAAATGCAGTAAAATTCAAAGAAGGATCCTTCAAACTTAGAGATGAGAACGAAGAGCTACTTTGGAAGGTTAAACTCTACGATGATAAAATCAAGATTTCCAACAGTGAGGAAATGACTAATTCATACAGCATCCGTTTCTCGGATAGCAACAAACTAAAAGTTAAACAGGAAGATAATGAGATCGCTTCGCTGAGAATGGTAAGTGATGATCCTTTCGTCAAAGTTGGAGATAAATATGTCGTTAGAAACTTCAATCAATCCTTAGCACTTGGCGTATTGCTAATAGATGAAATTAAAGAAGATCATAAATTCCTATTAGCCGCTGAAATATTGAAAATGGGTAGATGATAGCATTCTATGCTTTGGGTGGTGGTTTTGGTCACCTTACTAGAGTCCGCACATTCATCAATCAATTGAATATTGGGGACCCTTTCAAAATAATCACCACGAACAAATATGCGTATTCTTTATTTGAAGAATCAGAAGTAATATTGATAGAACTATATGACCCATCATCAGCTTCTGAATTGGGGATTAAAATTGATAAAGTTCTAATCGAGCACAGTTTTAGAGAATGCTACATAGACACATTTTTCAATGGAATATTGTCAGAATTAAATGGGGAGATACTGAAAGGAATTGACCTCAATTTAATCTGCAGAAGGCTAAAGTGGGATTGCTATTATTCTGAAAATCTTGAGACCCTCCATTTCAAAAAAGCATTCATTCTTGAACCACTTGAAGATCCTCATTTACAGTTCGTTACTCAGAATAGTGAAGAACTAATTAAAATCGAGCCAAATTATCCTTTTGCCTCAGAATCAATTCAAATTGTTGATCCCTACTGGTTGATAATTCACTCAACCAAAAAAGAAGAATTGGACATTCTGATAAATCACGCCAGAAACCACCCTGAATTTGAAAATTCCAAAGCTAAACTCATTGTTTGCTCCGATCAAGTTCCAAGTAATGAGTTGATAGAAACAATAAATGACCCCTTACCATATTTAGAGGGAGCGACCAAAATCTTCTCAGGTGCTGGATTCAACACCTGGTATCAATTAAGGCCTTACAGAAATAAGCATATCTGTATTCCCTTCAAAAGACGTTTCGATGATCAGTTTTGGAGATCAAGCCAAATCTAGATTACCTTCTTCTCTTTCTTGATCGCTTGAAATCTCTTTGACCCGCTCTCCTTGCTTTCCCTTTATGAGGGCTCCCTTTGGACTTTCCGGAAGACTTAGGTTTATTGCCTTCGTCATCTCGGTTCACTCGGATTGCTCTACCGTCAATTTCAATTCCTTCGAACTTTTTACTTATTCCAGAATCTACTTGTTTGTCGATATAGAAATATGCACAGTTCTTTTTCAGAATTACCTCACCAAAACTCTTTCGCTTAACCTGGGCGATATCAGCTAAGAAGTGAACTAAATCTCCCTTTGTGAGACCGTCTATTGTTCCAACATTAACGAAGTATCTATTTTCACCTGAGTTGTTGCTTTCTTCTCGCTGTTTCTTAGGTTTACCCTGAGTTTCGTTAAGGTCTTCATTTCCACCGGATTGAACCATTAAATGATCCAACTGAGTAGTTATTAATCGCTTAATTAACTCATCCTTGCTAAGTTCCTTTAGTTGACCTTGCAATGATTGCAGTAATTCCTCAGCGTTCTCATCTACTTTTGTGTTGAGAATAAGGTTAGCCCAATTGTTGATTCTGCTAGCTTTAAGGTCATCTACACTTGGTACCTCAACCTTTTCAAAAGTTACTTTAAGCTTGCTCTCCAAATGAGAGATTTTTCTGCCTTCTCTAGGGTTTATGAATGCCAATGAAACACCTTTCTTCCCTGCCCTACCAGTTCTACCACTTCTGTGAGTATAACTTTCTAATTGATCTGGTAAAGTATGATTGAAAACGTGAGTAAGATCATTCACATCAATACCTCTTGCTGCTACGTCTGTAGCAATTAGTAATTGCATTGATCTACTTTTGAATCTTCTCATTGCTGCATCACGCTGAGCTTGGGATAAATCACCGTGTAATGCCTCTACACCATAACCCAGGTTTGTAAGCTCATCTGTGATCTGTTGCGTTTCTCGTTTTGTTCTACAGAACATGATACCTCTCATATCAGGTTGGAGGTCCAGGAACCTTCGGAGGGCAGGAAGTTTATTAGCGGTTTTTGTAACCACATATTGATGAGCAATGTCTTTATTGCTTTGCTGCTTAGTATTAACAGCCACTTCTTCAGGAGCAACCATGTATTGCTTAATGATTCTTCTGATTTCATTAGGCATAGTTGCACTAAACAGCCATGTTACTCTGTGATCAAGTGTATGCGATAATATTTCATCAATAGGTTCCTGAAAACCCATATTTAACATCTCATCTGCTTCATCAAGTATTACATATTCAACCTTTTTAAGATTGACGGCTTTTCTACTAATTAAGTCTATTAGTCGTCCTGGAGTAGCGACGATTATCTGTGTAGGCTTTTTAAGTGCTTTAATTTGAGGAACGATATTAGCTCCACCATAAACCACTTCTACATTTAATTTCTTTCTATTCGATGTAAAACTTTCCAGTTGCTGGGCTGTTTGTTGACCTAGCTCCCTAGTTGGAGCCATAACAATAGCTTGTACGTGCGGTTGATCCTCATCAATCAACTCAATCAATGGTAAACCAAAGGCAGCTGTTTTTCCAGTTCCTGTTTGTGCCAGACCAATAAAATCAGTTGGATCTTTCGTTAATAATAAAGGAATTGCTTTTTCCTGGATTGGTGTCGGTTGCTCAAATCCTAGCTTTTCCAGGATTTGTAGTGTGGGTTCTGATAAACCCAGATCTTTAAAATTGCTCAATCAATAAATTCTATGTGAGTTGCAAAGTTAGGAATATCCCCATGATATGCACCCATTCCTATCAAATAAACCCAAAATAATTCCAAATAGTCACTTTATAATATCATGATGATGTCCAGAAGGGATATGTCACATCGTCATTTCAATGTAATTTATCTATCTTGAAAAGATGAACACCGTCTCCCAACATCAGTACCCATTGAATTGCCCAACAGGTAAATGGACCATGCTGGCAACTATTTTAGCTTCGAGTATGGCATTTATTGATGGTACCGCATTGAACGTCATTTTGCCTTCTCTACAAAGAGACCTTGACGCCTCAGGAGCAGATTTGTTTTGGGTATTAAACAGTTATCTGCTAATGCTGGCCGCCTTGATCATTGTTGGTGGTAGTTTAGGAGATAAACTAGGTCGCGTAAAAGTGTTTAAATGGGGCATTATCATCTTCACAATTGGGTCCGCACTATGTGGGATTTCTCCAACGGTAAATTACTTGATAGCCTTTAGGACTTTGCAGGGAATTGGTGGGGCATTAATGATTCCAGGAAGTTTAGCAATCATTTCAGCTGTCTTTAGTAAGGAAGAAAAAGGAAAAGCAATCGGAACCTGGTCGTCTGTTACCACTATTGTAACGATCTGCGGACCCGTACTGGGAGGGGCTCTTGCAGATATAGGGCTTTGGAGATACATTTTCTACATCAATGTTCCTTTAGGGGCAATTTCAATAGCAGCACTACATTTCAAAGTACCAGAAAGTAAGGAAGAAGGAGCTTCTAAAGTTGATTGGCTTGGAGCCTTCATTTTAGTAGCTTGTTTATCCTTTTTGACTTTCGGTTTCCTTGAGATGCCTGAATGGGGATATGACCATTGGATTGTTGTTACTTGTCTAATCATAGGAACCATTCTAATTCCAGTATTCATTTTGGTTGAAAAGAAAGTCAAAGACCCTATGGTCCCGTTGGAGTTATTCAAAAACTCCACATTCTCAGGTGTCAATATGCTATCTTTCACGCTGTATGCAGGACTGGGAGCTATCATGTTATTCCTATCTTTGAACATCATTCAAATTCAGGGCTATTCACAACTGCAAGCTGGCCTTACTTTTCTGCCATTCAGCTTTCTAATGATTATTCTGGGACGAAAAATGGGTGGATATACCGATAAGTTTGGTGCTAGGAGATTCCTAATCATTGGACCAATTCTTACTGGAACAGGAATGGTATTGTTATCTATGGTAGGGATCACAGCAGGACCATCTGATTACTGGACAACTTACTTCCCTCCTTTCATGTTGTTTGCCGGAGGAATGGCGATTACTGTTGTACCACTCACAACAGCTGTCATGAATTGTGTTGACGAATCAAAAGCGGGCATTGCATCAGGTATTAATAATAGCGTCACTAGAATTTCCGGGACGTTTGTCAATGCAATTTTAGGTGCCGTAGCAATTTATTGGTTCGCAGATTTTGTTTTGGAGCAGCTTGATACATTAATCTTGACAGCAGAGATGAAAGAGAAAATTCTCTCTGAGACTCTTAATCTTGGAGAAGCCAAAGCTCCGGATTTGGGAGACTCACAATTAGAACAAAAAGTCTCAGATATATTCAGAATTAGTTTTGTTGAGACTTATAAGCATATCGGCTTTTGGAGTGCCGGACTAGCATATATTTCAGCGATAATTGCATTTTTTATGGTCAAAGAAAAGAGGAAGTGATGCAAAAAAGACAACTCAGTGCAATCATGTTTACCGACCTTGCAGGATATACATCAATGATGCAACAGGACGAAGTGAATGCTAAAACTATACGCGATAAACATCGACAAATCCTTGAAAAAACAATCTCTGAGCACCAGGGAGAGATTCTTCAATACTATGGAGATGGGGCACTTTCTATTTTTAGCAGCACAATTTCCGCATCTAATTCGGCAATTTCAATTCAAAAAGCATCTATTGAAGAGAAGATCCCATTGAGAATTGGCATCCACTCGGGAGACATTGTAATAGAGGAAGATGGTGTATTTGGTGATGGTGTAAATATTGCCAGTAGAATTGAGTCGTTCTCCGTTCCTGGGTCGGTAATGGTATCTGACAAGGTGTTTGATGACATCAAAAATCATTTGAATTTTAGTCCGGCTCTAATGGGTGAATTTGAGCTTAAAAATGTCAAAAGACCTATTGAAGTATATGCACTTACTAATGATGGCCTGATAGTGCCACATAGGACTGAGCTCAAGGGCAAAGTCAAAGAAAGAATCAAAAGCATAATGGTTCTCCCTTTCATCAACAGAAGCAGTGATGAAGAGAATGAGTTTCTATGTGATGGACTAACAGAGGACATCATTACTGCATTAAGTAAAGAAGAGCATATCAATGTAGTTTCTAGAGCCAATTCATTTAAGTATAAGGGTCAAGTAGCTGATCTTAGAGATATCGGAAAGGATATGGAAGTGCAGTCGGTACTTGATGGTAGTGTGAGAAAGTCAGGAAAACGAATTCGTATCACCACACAGTTGAGCAGCACGTTTGACGGATATGAATTGTGGACTGAGACCTATGATAGAATGCTGGAGGATGTTTTTGAACTACAAGATGATATTACGGATAAGATAATTACTGAAATCAAATCAAGAATTGATGTAAATACATCCAAGAGCTCAGATGAATCCCACATTGATGTTGATGCTTATAATTATTACCAACAGGGCATGTTCTACTATAACAAGTGGACTCCTTCCTATGCCCAGAAAGCTGTAGAGTGTTTCAAAAAAGCACTTAAAATAAAACCAGATTATGATAGCGCATATGCTGGTTTAGCAGTTGCCTATTCCCTCTTATCTACAACCGCCTATATTGACCCGGAGGAAGGATATAAATTGCTGAATGAGGCGGCAAATAAAGCTCTTGAGCTTAATCCGAATAATGAGTACGCATACATTGCAAAATGTTATGTGGAATTTTTTGTAACCTGGGATTTCGAAAAGGCCCTGAAGTATACCAACAAAGCAATTGAAGTCAACCCAAATTCACCAGACACCAATCTAGCAAAATCCTTATATGCTATCATGCAAGGTGATTTTGAAGAAGCAATTAGACTCATAGAAATAGCAAGGAATATTGATCCATTATCTCCATTAGCATTAAGGACTCTTGCTGACACCTACTACATGAAGGAAGACTTTGCCACCGCTGTTCAGCTATATGATGATTTAATTGAATTGGATCCTGATTTTAAGGCTGCAACTGAGTTTAAAGCCTGGGCACTAATGATGATGGGAAGTTTTGATGAGGCACTTGCAATATTTAATGCAATCCAGGGTGATACTACTCATGCGATAAAGCCATTTGTACAATTGGGATATGCCTATTCGCTAATGGGAGAACGAGAAAAAGCATTGCATTATCTGAAACTACTTGAAGAAGAATCCAAGAAAAACCCAACAAAAGACTACAGCCTTGATTTTGCTACTTTGCTTACTGGCTTGGGAATGTACGATGAGGCATTCAAAAACCTTGAAATGGTGGTCGAGAAGAAGTATGGAGCTGCCATTCTAATGAAAGTAAGCCCAATCTGGAAACCGGTTAGATCCGATCCCAGGTTTGGCTTAATTCTTCAAAAAATGGGTTTAGACACTTGAACTGAAAGCGTGGCTGAAATTGATAATCTCAGCAACAGAATTCACATTCAACTTTTTGTTGATGTTTTTTCTGTGTTGCTCCACTGTGTGTCTGCTAATGAATAAGGTGTCAGAAATCTCACGACTGTTTTTTCCTTGTGCTATTAAGTCAATGATTTCTTTCTCTCTTTTTGTGAGGCTTTCGTACTTTTCCGCGTTACTCTCTGCAAATAGCTCCTCCTCTATGAGATTGGCCATCCTTTCGCGGAGATATTTCCAATCCCTGAGAGGCATAATGGTGACTAACTGACCGTTAATAAACTCACAGAATAATTTGGAAACCATGCAAAGCTTAAAATCCATAATATTTGGAAACCAAACTTTCTGTAAACTATGATTTACGTTGCTATTCAACTGACCGGTTACTCCAGGAATAAGATATTCCGGAGATTCAATTTGTTCTTCGAGATAATTGTCAATTTTGATACTTCCATTGGGAACTATATCGTTCTGAGACGATTTTAGCCATTCAACTCCAGCAGAATTTATGTACTGAATTCGATACTCTTCATCGAGAATGCAAAAAATTCCATTTACTGATTCTCCGATGTGGTGCAGAGGTAGCTTCTTTTCCGACAGCATCCTGTCAATACCGTACAAGGTGTGCGTGCCGACCCTTTTCTTCGTAGTTATCACACTTAAATAGTTAGATTGTGAATGATAGTTTAGTGCCTACTACATATCGCCACGTAATTAGTCAGTAGCAAGCAAAAAAATGTCAATACTTTCTTAAAATAGGGCATTTAAAACTTATATTAAAACAATCAAGATTTTATTGTATGACCAAATAAAAATTAATTCTGATCTTCACAATTCAGCTTGAAATAATACAATTTTTACAAGTTGGAAATTTGATTGATTAAACCTTAGTTACAAATAACTGTCTAACCAAAAAAGTGAATAATTTGAGAAGAACAATAATCGCCTCTTTTATATTGGCACCACTATTTGGTTTTTGTCAGAATATACCCTGCGGTAATTGGTATGGCAGTGATGAAGACCGAATTGCTATTCAGAGTGCAATGTTTAACGGAACTTCGGAAGAAGTCTATTCCGCAATTAATCAAGCCAAGACTACCAGAGGAATTGAGGTGGGGTGCGCTCAGGCAAATTATTATCCTTCACCTGTTACTAATTTTGAGAAACCAACTATAAATGCGGTGCTAGAAGTATGGAATCAATTTACTATTCCCGAGCTATCAAATTTTCAAATAGACTGCCCCCAAATTGGAAGAGCATTTCCTAGTATAGCACTTACAGCTTTCTATGCCGCGAATGGAAGTTTTATTGAAGACACAGAACCAATGTTTGAAATTGCCAGAATGGTTGAAGCTCAACAATATAGTTCCAGAAATGTAAGCAATGAATTGTTAGAGTCATCAGTTGGCATTTATGGGTATGCTTATTTTGATAATAACCAACCGTGCTATCTAACTGGAGTGGCTGGTGAATCCACTACTTTAATATGCGAACAAGCACCTGAGCTTTGCATTGAATATGACCAAGGACTATTCAGCGGGACTACATTCGGAATATCAGACCATAAAATTGTGGGAGATACTTCGCTACTTGATGCTGACGATATCATTGGAGATATGGGAGGTGCCGGTTTTGATATGGGGTGGTCGGGTAATTTAATGATTGAGGCAGCACTAAGATCCAACAATGAGGAAGACAAAATCATCTTTCAGCAGTCAGCCATACTTGCAGGTGATTGGGCATTAAAACAACCTTTGGTATCTAATCACAACTATACGGCAAAACTCATCTGGTTACTGGCAAATCTTTATGCCAGTACAGGAGAAGAAAGGTTCAAGCTTGGGTTATTGGATAGAATTGAAAGAAACCTTGCTGCCGGGGTACTTATGGATCAAAATGAAGACGCTTTTGTAGATGGGATTGATAACATTGCATTTGAATCTCTTGCTGAACCTGCACAAATTCCAGGGAGAATGTGGGACGGACACAATGCACTGCCCTGGTATCATAGTATGAATGCAGCAGCTATGGTAGAAGCTTATGTGGCTCTAAGAGATATGGGTGAATCACAAAGTGCCATAGCAATAAGACCATTTGTTATGGCGATGCTAGATAACCTGGCTTATGAAATTAATAACATTGGACTCCCTCCCTCCGATGGTACCGGTTTTACTGATATTCCCTACTCATTACTACTTGGTGTCTGGAAAGTATCAGAATTCGAAAACCTGGAAAAGCCCGAATGGGAAAAGGCACTCTGGGCAATTTGGAATCACGATGTGTTTGATTCATTTAGTTCCAGAAGTTTAAATGTTCCGATGTATCTATTGATTCTATCCGAAACTCCTTACACTCCATGGAGCGACAGAGAAGCATTTCAGGTTTTGGAATCTAAAAGCGATTTATTGGAACCATATGTTGTGCCCAACCCAGCACAGGGAATTATTCAAATTCATTCTGACTTCATTATTGAGCAAGTAAAAGTTTATAATATGAATGGTATGGTCCTGTTTCAGTCCAATGTCAGAGATACAAACCCAACCATTGATTTGACAAGATTTCCTGATGGAAGCTACATTATTCAAATCTTATCAGGTGATGGTGTATTTAAGAAATTACTACTAAAACAATAACTTTTCAGTTCTTAAAAATCATAATTCTTTTCAAATTGGTAACCTGGTAGCTCTACATTGTCCAACAAAAAACGAAAAATGAAAAGAACAATAACACTACTCAGTACAATCCTGTTTTTTACTTTTTATGCTAAAGCTCAATACTCAAATCCTGATCAGGAGAAAATTGAAGGAGAGGTAAATATTCAGGTTTGGAAGCCATTTATGGAGGCATATGTCAACAACGATGCGGAATTATTCAACAGCCTTCATACAGATGATGTAGTACGAGTTAGCCCGTGGGGTATCAAAATTGCAAATGAATACAAAGATGCCGTGACCAAAAGACAAAGCAGACCTGACGTAGAATCCAGAATCATTGAATTTTGGTTAGAACATAGGTTGTACAAAGGTGATTTCGGTTATGAAGTTGGATACTATAGAGTAAAACCAGCAAAGGGTGAAGGCAAAATGCATTACGGTAGGTTCCATATTGTTCTTAGAAAGACTGATGGGAAGTGGAAGATCGCTCAGGACTGGGACACTGGAGATATTAATGGTTACAAAGTAAATTCGGAGGACTTTGACGAATCTAAAATGCTAAAGTTCTAATTGGATCTTAGGTTCTTTCGAAAAGCTGAAGGTGTACAATTCTGTGTTTTCTTAAATAATGTATTAAATGTCGGAACAGAATTAAATCCACTTTGATAAGCAATTGCTGCCATCTTTAAATGATCATTCATAGGATCTTTGAGCATAATGATGGCAGCTTCCAACCGGTATTCATTGATAAAATCTGCAAAGCTTTTATTCAGTAATTCATTTATCACTCTTGAAAGATGATGAGGTTTGACATCAATCATCACTGCCAACTCATTTAGTGATAACTCAGGATTTAAATATGGCCTATTTAAGGTCATAACATCCAGTAGCTTCGTCTTAATTTCATGAAGCTCATTCTTTTGAATTGACGAGGAATCGTATTTTCTTTTCTTCATTGGTGATGCACCTGAATACCCAGAAATAACAAACCCAACGAATAAAATTCCCATTGTATATAAAGTCGCACCTCCTATATAGCCAATGTACTTAAACAATGATGGTGAATAGGATACCAACAAGATTCCAGTTACAACCAATATTGTTTTCAACCACTTTTTACTTTCAGCATCAAGATCAGATGCTTCTTTGTTGTAATACCAGATTGTAGCCAGAAAGTAACCCAAAATTGAAACATAACTACACCAAAGGCCACCATTTGCCCAAAATGGCCACTGTACAAATGGACTAATCCCTACAAAAAATACATAAGGAATTAGATGCCAATAGTGAATTCGTTTTAGTTTGAACTTACTGTTAGTTTTGGACCAGAAGTACACTAAAAATAAAGGTCCAATGATGAATTGATGAGACAAGGCTATATAGACAGTGGATCTCCAAAGTAGCAAGTCGTTAAATAAGTCAGGATTTAGTTCGTGAAGATGTACGAAGATATTTTTTGCTATTCTGATACTGGTTGCAAGCAAAAGCAGTGCAAATACTTTATTCGCAAGAATCTCATTTCTAATCCAAAAAATAACTGCAAATACAAGACCCTGAAACGTACCAAAAAATGCGAACAAGGTAAGTACATCAATGTTGAACATTAGCTGATAATTTTAACAGCAAGTAAACAAATTTGCCAGACCAAAAATTTAAAAATTATAATTTATACGAAAGTTTTAACAACTCACCTGAAAATACTCCTACGTATAATGCAATTTTTTACCCCTATATGTCATTTTAATTCCCATTCAGGTAGGGATTTTACAATTTTCTGAAATTGATGATGATCATCTATCCTTTTTATAATATTTTTGAAACAATTATGCATGCATAACAGTTTTTGAAGAAATTAAACAACAAATAGGAAATGGCAGTTAAGTGGGATACCCTCAACGGAGAAAAAATTCTTTATGTAGATCTTAGCAATATGTCTGACACCAAGATCATGGTATTTAACCTTGATGAAGGAGTAAGAAGACTAAAAGAAGATCCATCTCCAACAGCATTAGTACTTATCAACCTGACAAATACATCTCTCGGTCTTGAGTTCATGAGACAAGCCAAAGACAAAGTCAAAGCGTTATTAAAGGTGAAGGAATGCAAAACAGCAATGACTGGTCTTACTGGTTTACAGAAGGTAATATTTGATGCTTACAGAAAATTTACAGGAAGCAAGGCAAAACTCTTCCAAAATGAATTTGAGTGTGAGACTTACCTTGCTCCTCCAAGACCAAAAGCAATGGCCTGATTATTCGTTTCTTAAGGTATCTGCCGGATTTGATCTGGCCGCCTGAAGCGTTTGCCATCCAATTACTATAAAGCCAATCCCAAATAATATCAGGACTCCTAAAAGCAATTCTAGTGGGCCTACCTCTGTGTGATTTTCATAACCACTGAAGAATACTTCATTAAAGAAAAGGTAGGTCAATGGAACTGCTATGATCGCTGCTATTCCTATCATCCACAAAAATCCTCTGGATAGCAAGTAGACAAGACTTTTCTCTGTTGCGCCTAATACTTTTCTGATAGATATCTCTTTTATCCTTGTCTCAGTAGTATAAACTGCCATTCCTAAAAGTCCAAGAATTGAAATGGAGACAGCTAATACGGAGAGAAAACTCACAATCTTGAACATCATGATGTATTCACCATATGCTCTTTCTATTCTATCATCATAAAACTCCGCAGTAAACGCGTGAATATCATCAACTTCCTTCCATGCCTTTTCCAATTTATCAAAAGTGGCCATGATGTCCGTTGATTCTACTTTTACATTTAGATAAGAATATCTTTCTGCATTTCTGAAGATCACAGGTTTGATCCCTCCTTCTATTTTGGTGTACATGAAATCTTCCACCACCCCAATAATTTGCACCGGAGACCCTTCAACAGTAATTGTTTCTCCTATTGCTTCAGACGGTGTACCCATTTTGAATCTTTTCAACAGCGCTTCATTCACAATAGCATGAAGTTGGTTTTCCGTATTTGCACGCATTGGGAAATTTGATCCTGCAATCAATTTATGTCCAAGGTTCTCGATGTAATTTACATCCACATCATTGTGATAAGCATGTACGGAATCAAGTGGATCTTTGTATTTTAAATTCAGCGTATAAATACTTCCGACACTAGAAATCATTGCTGACTTGGAGATCATTTTTACCTCTGGGATCTGTTCAATCAATTGCGCTAGTTGATCAGACTTTTCATTTGATCCTGTATTGATATTTAAAATATTTTCAGTTTCAAACCCTAAGTCGTAGCTCATTGCATATCTGTACTGTTGATATATTATTGTACTACTAATGATAAAGGCTAATGAAATGGTAAACTGCAGAACGATTAATACTTTCCTGAAGCTTACAATTGAAAAGAGTTTAACTTTTGTGTAGTCTTTTAATACCAACATCGCTTTGAGTTTGGACAGCAAGAATGCTGGCAAAAACCCGGAAACAATTCCGATAATCAGTGCGAAACAAACAAACAGTAATGCTTGTGAGAAATTGAATTCAAGATCTGTGATAGTCTGAATTCCATCATTGAGATTCAGAAACTGAGGTTTTATAACTACAAATACCCCAAATGCTACAATCAATGCTATTAATGAAATAATAACAGCTTCAATGATGAACTGAAAAAACACTTGTCCTCTGGTAGCTCCAACTACCTTTCTGATTCCGATTTCTTTGGCTCTTCTTAAAGACTTAGCAATTGATAAGTTCATGTAGTTGAAACTGGCCGTAAGTATCACGACTAGTGTAAGTAATGATACGATCACCAATACATCCAGATCCATCACAATACCAGGTTCATTACTGTATTCCTTTCCTGGAACAATATCCTCAATATTCTGAGGGTATAGCCCAACAACTTTATTACTGAGGTCAGCATTTCTACGATCTGAAATCTCTGTCAGGATATTAGCAAAGTCTGTTTCTGTCTGTCCTTCCTGTAACAAAACGAATGTATGATACATCCACATATTAGTCCATGTTGATTCATAGTCAGGATACTTTTCTTTTACTTGATTTATGTGTGTGATGTAGGATGCAATAAAATCAAACTTAATATGTGAATGTTTGGGAGGATCTTGAACTACGGCTTTAATAGTGTAGTTGTGATCCTTTATCTTGATTATCTGATTTACAGCACTGACATCATTGAACATCTTTTTGGCAGTTGACTCTGTAACTACCAACTGATAAGGTATGTCTAAGACACCCTTAACATCGCCTTCCAAAGTTGGAAATGAAAACACATCAAAATATCCTTCCGATGCGTAATTTCCTTTCAGTTGAAAAACCTCTCCGGTTTCCAGAAAGGCATCTGGACTGAAGTTCCTTCTGAAATGAGCAATGTGTTTGATTTGAGGATACTTCTTTAATTCCTCCAATAAAGGCTGAGGTACGGACGCCAATTCCATCGAATTGTTGGCATCTCCATACGTGCTTGTTACCCTAAATATCCTTTCCTTATTCTCATGGAAAGTATCGTATCTGAGCACTTCAGATATAAATGCTATCATCAATAAACAGACCGACATACTGAATGCCAATCCAATTACATTGATTCCTGAAAACAACCTGTTACGCGCAATGCTGCGCAAAGAGGTCTTTACGTAGTTGTTAAATAACGCTATGAAATTCATCCTTTTTATGAGTTTTGGTTTTTGCACGGTGTAGATTCTCATGAATTTCAGCACATCAATGAAATAGATCACATTGGCCCATCTTCTCCCCTTCTTCTCAAGATTGCGGTCATAGAATTCCCACAAATCTCCTTGAAGATCTTCCAACTTCGATTTCTTACAATAGAATGTAAGAAACCTATCAAGCCATTTTGGTGGTCCCTGGTAGTCCATGATTAAGCCTTGTTAAATACAAAATCAGGAATTTGACTCCAGAACTTGTCTCGTTGTTCCTTTGATTTCAGCAAGGCAGACTTGCCACTTTCAGATATGATGTAGAACCTCTTTCTTCTTCCTCCCCTTACATTTGTTGATTCTCCAAGTTGAGAATTAGCTAAACCCTTTTCTTCAAGGCGATTTAGTACTGAATGTACCACTCCCAGTTTGGCAGTACGGCCTGTGACCCTTTCAAGCTCGTCTATAATTGCCACACTATAAGCTTCTTCCTGCAGTGAAGCAATTGCCAGAAGTACTAATTCTTCAAACTCTCCTAAGTTGGTTCCTTTCATAAGAATTTATTTATTCTGTAAATGTATGTAAAATATTTTACATACAAAATGTGAATTAATAATCATATCTTATCTAATTAACTAATGTGACTTTTCTTAAATCTTTGGATTAGAGTTATAAACAGATCAAATGATTTATATCATCTTCTATGAAAACCCTATTCATCATTATTCTTTTGGGAGCTGCTCTTTCAACTACATATATCGATAGTAGAGATGGCAATGAGTATAATGTCGTTAAAATATCCTCAAAGAAATGGCTTAAGGAGAATATAAAATACCAAATTTCTAACTCTGAAGATGAGAATTCTTTTTCCGTATTTTTCAAAGATGAACCTGATAATGGTAATTACTATTCTTATACAGCTTCAAAAGAGGCTTGTCCGAAAGGTTATCATTTGCCCAGGCTGACTGAATGGAAGACATTGTTTAATGATCTTTCCGGCAAGCAAAATGAGAGACAGGGAGTATTAATACCAAAACTTGAACTGGAGCAATATGGTTTGCAACTTGGTGGACTGGCAAGGAAAGACACTTTGTTGATGAAATCCATAATGGGTTACTACTGGACTGCCACTGACACCATGAAAACGTACTATAAAGAACCTAACAACGGAGATCAAAAGCATTTAATCGGAATTCATATCTGGAGCAGTGGAGAAAAAGATTCTATCAATATTGAACCAACCTATTTACTAGCAAGAACATATGAATCAAGAATATTGATGAATTGTAAGTGTGTGAAGGATATTTAAATCTACTCAAGTTCCTTCATCATCTTCGTAATTCTCTCAACCTTAGTCTCATCCGTCTTTGCCTCATATATCCAGTCGATATAAGTCTTCTGTTGGCCTTCTGTAAGATTTAGAAATGACTCATACACTCTTTGAGGTTCGTTTTTGAAGCATTCGATGATTTCTTCTGGAATTTCAATTGGGGATTCATCCAATGCAAGTACAATGTTTACAAAGTCTCCTGCTTCCTTTTTGATTACTTTTCTGATGGCTGCTTTTACAGGTAGAAATAATCTCCCCTCTCCCATTGGCATGAGCTTGTAGTGTTTTAATTCATAGCCATCAATACTGCCTTTTACTTTTACCCAACCAAATGGATTATTCTTATTTTGAGCAATCTCAGGAATAGCAGCATAAGTCCACCCTCCTTTGCCAGGAAATTGCTGAAGTAAATACTGGCCGTTTACTAGATTATCGCTCATACCTGAATCCTTCATAAGTTACTTCTTGCCCGGAATCGAAGCTACTGAAACTTAAATAGAAAATACCTAATTCTGGTGTTTCATACTTCACAACAGTAGAATCAGGATAGATAAAGACAGGATGCTTTATTGACCTGGAGTATCTCAGAATTTCATTAAACTCTAATTCACTTAATTCCAAATAATGAATCAAGGATTCATCCAGTTCAGTGGCATTTTGACAAGTAACTTCATAAATCCAATTATTAGGGATCTCCTTTGTTTCATCCTCCAAATTTACCGTGAGAGTATTTTCAATTATTGAAACACTTCCATATCTATTGCTACTCAATTCATATAGTTCCCAGGGTCTATTAACTTTTGAAAGGTTCTGATCTTCAATCTTCAAGGTCACTGATTCATTGTGAGCATTAAACTTTAAATAGCTAAGCTTCTTAGGGTTGTCTAATAACCTGTCGATTTCTCTCAGGTCTCTGGTTTGTGCATTGATATCATCTTTCATCTCATTTCTGAAAAATGATTTCAATTCAAGATTTTCCTGAGACTCTCCAAAAACGTAATACAGAACAACCAACAAAGTTAGGAATGCAGTTATACCTAATACTAATGTCCCAAATATGCTAACAAATTTCTCGGGCTTTGTTTTTTCACGAGCTGGACGCACAGTATCCTTCTCAGAAAAGTGATTCTTGATATTCTTGAAAACTTTCTTTGGTTTAGAAAGCTTCATCATTGGTCCGTATGGCAACATATATTCAGATGGTTAATGAATGCGCTAAGCCACTAGCTTTGCTCGAATAATTCCTTTACTTCTGGTTTGTTAATTTCTATAATCGTAAACACCCCAAGAAGTATTCCGAGAATGCCTGAAAAGCAATTAAGTATGGCCACAACCAGGATAAATGTATAATTCTTTCTATCACGGATGTAATTGGAGGCCAAAATAGTCGCCACTCCGGTTCCCACAATAAATATCAGTGCCACCACTCCAATAATCATGAAGATCAATCCAATATCAAATGGAGGTGGATCCTGAATTTCTTCCATTTCTATCATCGTTGAGAGAAAGCCTCCCAGGAAAATGTAAATAAGTGGTAAAAACGACATTAGCAATGTCAATATTCCTTTGATCAAATAAAGGGTTTTGAAGGTATCCAGATTGTTTGATTTAGTAGTCATGAGTTTTTGAGTTTTGAGTTTTCTTCTTTGTTAGTATCCGAAACTATACAATTTATTACAGATAGATAGCAAATTCTAATAGTCCATAATAATTCACAAAAGGCAAAACCAAAACCCATTGACTCTATTCGTATTTCAACGACTCCACCGGATTAGCCCTTACTGCTTTCCCAACCTGCAGTGAAATAGTAAGCCATGCAATAACAAATGACAAAACACCTCCCAGGATAAATAGCAATGGGTTAATTGTAATGCGATAAGCAAAATTGTCTAACCATAAATTCACAAGGTAATAAGATGCAGGAGCTGATATTATAAATGCAAGGATCACTGATAAACCAAAATCTTTGGACAGTAATACCAACAGCTGTCTTCTGGAAGCTCCAAGTACTTTTCTAATTCCGATTTCTTTTAATCTATTCTGAACAGTGATGGACGTAAGACCAAATAATCCCATACAACCAATAATGATTGAGAGAGCTCCGATTAATGACAACACCGATTGCATTTGCTGGTCAGATTTATATAATTGATCGAAATGGTCATCCAGAAATTGATATTGAATTGGAACCTCAGAGTATTTGTTATAGATTTCTTCTACTTGTCTTACGGATTCTTTCAAATTACTACCATTTAGTTTTACAGACATTTCTCTGTAGCCAATCGCTTTACTTGACAATAAAATCAGATTATCGATTTCATTGTGAAGAGTATTGAAGTTAAAGTCTTTTGTGACACCAATAATTGAACCTAATGAATCATTAGGGTACCAACCCATTCCTGCTTTCACACCAATTGCATCTTCAAGTCCCAAATCCTTTGTCATTGATTCATTGACAATAAAAGCCAATCCATCATCTGTGCTAAAGTCCCTCGAGAAGTTTCGTCCAGCTACAAGTTCGATATCAAAAACTTCCAGATAATCATGATCTACATAAAGGCTTGCTGGAACAAAGAAACTTAGTCCGGAATCCAATTGAATTTTGAATCCCCGCTGATGAAAGTCATTTCCTATTCTATGTCCTGATCCGGTTACTCCCAAAACATAGGATTGCTTCAACAATTCCTGCTTCATCTGATCATAAAAATTCATTGCATCATCATCAATCAATGACACTTGAAGGATATGTTCTTTATTGAAACCCAGATCCTTGTTTTTGATATAGCTTAACTGATCAATAATAATCATGGTAGATACGATCATTCCAATGGCCAGGCTAAACTGAACCACTACCAATCCACTTCTTAAATAAGACTTCCCGGATTTATTTGTGAAGCCTTTAATGACCTCAGTCAATTTGAATTTGGATAGGTATAGAGAAGGATATATTCCTGCAATCATACCTATCATTATTGTGAGAAGTAGAATTGCTAAAATCGCATTCTGATCCAGGAATATAGATTGTAATTCATAGCTTCTTTCTATCAGGTTATTTAGATATGGCAAACCAACCCAAACTAAAAGTATCGAAACGATCAGAGCCATAAATGATAGCAGAATGGTTTCCAGTTGAAACTGCATCACTACCTGATTTCTGATGGCTCCCAAAGTTTTCCTCACCCCTACTTCTTTGGTCCTATATCCAGATCTGGCGGTAGTAAGATTTGTGAAATTTATTACTGCAATGATGAGAAGTAATACACCAATGAATATGAAGATATTTAGATACAGTCCATCAAATTTTCTATGATTGTAATAATCGTGAACCATGAAGGAAGAACCTAAATGAATATCTCTAAGAGGTTGTAAATACAGTGTATAATTCTCACTATGGTTCTTCCCACTGGCATTATCAAGCACTTCAGGAAATGCGGCATATAACTTCTGATAATCAGCCTCTTCCGTCATTTCAACGTAAGTGGTGATAAAGCTGCCTGTAAATTCATTATTGTAGTTGCCCCTCACCCTTATAAAGTTTTCAAGACTAAAGACCATCTTGAACTGCAAATGAGAATTCTCAGGAACATCTTCAAAAACAGCATTGACAATATACTCTTCACCATCCCTTCTAAATGTCTTTCCAATCACATCCAGAGTTCGGTACAAATTCATTGCTGTAGACCTGGAAATTGCAACATCTTTATATGAGCGAAAGACGTTGCTTGGATCACCGTTTATTAGTTGGAAATCGAATAGTTGGAAGAAGTTGTGATCAACGGATTTAATACCATCCATTAGGACGTTTCCATCTTTCAATTCTATAACCTCATCGCCAACACTAAGCACCCTGGTGTATTGTAAAATCTCTGGAAAGTGATCTGTAAATACCGGACCCACTCCACCCATTGTAAATGGAATATCCTGGCCGCTGGAACCTTCATACTTCTCGGTTTCCCAGAATCTGTAGATGTTCTTTTTATGGAAGTTGTCAAATGAAAGTTCTTCCTGAACAAAGAGGAAGATCACCAAACAAATGGCCATTCCAATAGAGAGACTGCTAATATTTATCAATGAAAATGTCTTGTGCTTCAGGAGATTTCTCCAGGCACTTTTCATATAATTCTTGTACATACTTCGAGTTAAAAAATACCTTGTGACAATATTGTCTTTTATTATTCCCGGGCGAAAAAGAAGAAGTACATCCCAGAACATTAATAGCTTCGGAAACCTGGAAACACCAAGTCTTTCACTGTACAGCTCAGAGAGATCACCTTCCACATCTTCCACCATATCAGGATGGCAAAACCACTGGAGTAGCTTTATCATCCATTTGGGAGGATTGTTATTGTTTGAGTTAATCATGAAAATTTGAAATCGAATGCCACATCAGGAATGGAGTCCCAAAGTTGCTTTCTGGTTTCCATCACACTTTCCAGGGCGGTCTTTCCATAAGGAGTTACTTTGAAATACCTTTTACGCTTCCCTCCTCTTACAGCGGTAGCTTCACCAAATTCGGATGACAAAAACCCTTTCTTTTCTAGTCGATTGAGAGCAGTTCTCATGGCTCCCACACTTACTTTCCGCTTTAGCCTTTCTTCGATTTCCTTTTTTATTGTGATTCCATAGGCATCATTATATAATACCGCCACGGTTAGCATCACAATTTCTTCGAATTCTCCAATTGAATTTTTACTCATTTGAGTTATCTAATTAAGGTTATTCATCTTTTAAAACATCTACCGGATTCACGGTTGCTGCCTGATAAGATCTAAGACTTACCGTAAGTGCGCCAACCACGAAAGCAACAATTCCTGCAATCACGAACAAAAACCAATTCAGTTCTGTGCGGAATTCAAAATCCATCAACCATTGGTTCATATAGTAGTAGCCGATTGGCACTGCCAGCACGAATGCTACTATCATGAGTCTTCCATATTCTTTTGATAGCAAATAGATTAAATGCATAACGCTGGCACCATGCACCTTTCTAATACCAATTTCCTTGGATCTCTGAGAAGCTGTATAGGAAGCAAGGCCTAGCAATCCTAAGCAGGATATAACAATTGAGATACCAGCAAATATTCTAGTAAGGCTATTCAAGGTCATTTCAGACTTATAATTGGCTTCATACTGCTCATCCAAAAATTTGTACCTAAACGGATGCGCAGGGTTAATTTGTGCAGTAAGTTCTTCAATTGATTTTAATGCTTCGTAAGTATTTCCTTGAGTTCTTATGAAAGCCACGAAGGTGTTTCTGGGATCATATCGTACAATTAAAGGTTCAATTGGTTCGTATAAACTTGCCATAGGAAAGTTGTTGATTACCCCGATTATTTTTCCTTTTTGTCCCCAAACATTGAGGTTGCCTCCTACAGGGTTTTCGTACCCTATTATCCTGGCTGCTACTTCATTGATTAGGTAACTGGTTGAGTCATTGAACTCTTTTGAAAATGTTCTCCCTTGTAATAATTCTATTCCCAAAGTCTCGATTAAATCATCGCCAGCTGTTAATACGTTGATCTCGACTACATCATTTGGATCCTTTCCATCCCAACTTGCTCCACTGGTCGATCTACCATAGTCTAATGGGTTTCCTGTAGTAGTGGTTACATTCTTTACCTCTGGAATTTTCAATAATTCCTCCTTATATGTTTTTGACTTTTCAAAAAGAGCTCCATCTAAACTGACATAAAGTAGGTTCTCTTTATCCAATCCCAGATTCTTGTTGAGAACATAGTTCATTTGATTATTGACCACCAGAGTTCCAATAATTAGTAAAAGTGAAATTGAAAATTGAAAAACTACCAATCCTCTTCTCATCAAGATAGCGCCTGGGCTATGTTTTATCGTGCCTTTGATAGATTGAGTGATTTTAAATGATGGAAGTAGCAATGCAGGATAACTTCCTGCCATTAGTCCTGTGATTAAGGTTAGAAGAATCACCATTTCAAGGACCTGGATATTCGAAACGTCTAAGCTTAATGACTTACCAGTTAATTCATTGAAGTAAGGAAGGAACAACCAAACAATGGCAAGAGAAAATAACACTGCAATACCTGATAGCATAAATGCCTCAATATAAAATTGCTGTCCAAGAGAAACTTTTCTGGCCCCCATAACTTTTCGCACACCGATTTCTTTCAATCTTCTTCCAGCTCTTGCAGTAGCTAAGCTCATGAAGTTCACACAAGCTATTACAACCAGGAAGATTGCGATAACAATTAGGATTCTTACGTATTCTATTCTTCCTCCTGAGGGCTGACCGTTTTCTATTTTGGAATACAGGTGTGTTTCTGAAAACTTCTGTAGCATGATGCGTTCATCGTTTTCATAGTTGGTGTGTTTATTAATTTCCTGTTCGAGTCGTTCGGTTACTTGTAGCAGGTCTTTGTTGTCTTTCAAAGAAAACACTATTCCAAAGCCTCCATTGTACCAGCTTGGTACCCAATCGTTTCTACTGATATATTCTTCGGCTGGAATCACCCAATCAAATTGAAGTGAGGACTGTTTAGGTACATTTTCAAATACACCTGAAACCATAAAGTCTTTTCTATCTTCTATTCTAATGGTTTGACCTAATGCTTTCTGCTTCCAGTTAGTTCCAAAATACTTTTCTGCTGTTCTTTTAGAGATCACTACATTGCTGATATCAGACATCATTGTATTCTGGTCACCCAGAAGAATTGGATAACTAAAAACATCAAAGAACTCTGGAGACACATATCTTCCTATTTCATAGCTACTCTTATCACCTATCTGGAAGACCTTCTCCATTTGCCAGCTAATCAATGTGACATCTTCGATTTCAGGGTATTCTTCTTCCAGAACAAATTCAAGCGGCTGAGGAATACCAGGTGTGGTCACTATCTCACCACTACTCTGATACATATTTCTCCAGACCTGATAAGTTCGATCCTCCTTCTCATGAAAAGAATCCATGGCAAACTCGTCCTGCACCCAAAGCATAATGGTGATGCTGGCGGCCAGTCCAATGACTAAGCCAAATAAATTGATAAAGGTGTAGCCCTTGTGCTTTAGGGCGTTTCGCCAAGCGATAAGTATGAAATTACGTAACATGCCTGTGTGAATTAGTTGAGTATTTATTTCAAAGTTTTTGATGATTCCAGGACGGAGCAGTAACAATACATCAACTAGAAATCTAAGATTTGCCTTAATCTTGCTGGATCTAGACCTCTCTTCGAACAATTCAACCAGGTCCCCTTCTACATCCTCCAGAAGATCAGGATTGCAAAAGAACCTTAGAAACCTAAGAGCAAAACCGGGTGGTTTGAAATGTTGATTACGTGAAACCATGGAAGTACCCATGCTTTGGAATTTTGAGTTTTGAGTATTGAATTTCTTTGACCTGAAATTATAATAGTCTCAAATGTAACTTAAATATTTAAGTCCTAAAAGTAGTTTTAATAAAAAGTGATACAAATGAATTAATTAATGTGGTAATCAAACAAGTCAAAGACTAACTAATTCTCCAATGCGTGCAGATCGATATGCAGCCTCAACAATAGTTATATCTTTCATTCCTTCTTCTCCGGGAACAAGAACTTGTTTGTCATTTAATATTGCCAAAGCATCATCATCCATTTGTCTGGCTTGTTGATTTCTTACAGTCGGAACTAATGTTCTTCCATCGCTGGAAGTTTCACGGATTCCTCCGTATGACTGAAATGGAGAAAGACCATACCAACCATTTTCACAGTTGACTTTAAGATCGTTCATTCCTTTTCCAAGACTTGTTGAACAATTAGCAATTGCTCCGGATGGGAAATTTAAAGTGAAATATGTAGTCTCATCAACTTCTGTATAGATGTCTTTTCTTACGTTTTCATGTCTTGCCCATATAGAGAGCGGCTCCTCCCCTGTTATATACCTTGCAGCATTAAGAGGATAAACACCCATATCGTACATCGCTCCACCTCCCAAGGACTTGTTCTGTTTCCAATGATCACTCCTCCCATCGTAGTAGCCGGCATTGGCTGAAAGGTTCAGGATTTTACCATATGGTTTGGAGTCTGCCCATTTTATCAGTTCCTGAGTTTTCGGTTCGTGTTGCATTCTGTAGCCAATGCTTAGCTTCACCTTGTTTTTATTGCAAACATCAATTATCTGTTGACATTCTTGTGCTGTTCCGGCCATTGGTTTTTCACACCATACATGCTTTCCTGTATTCGCAGCAATAATTGAATATTTAGCATGAAGACCCGTGGGTAACACAATGTAGATCACATCAATATCAGGATTGTTGGCAATCTCATGCATGTTACCATAGTTATAGATATTGCCATTATTGAGATTGTAACGTTTTTGCCAAACCGGAATTTTCCAAGGACTACCCGTAACAACCCCCTTTAATTCACAGTTTTGAGTCATTTGAAGTGCCGGAGCTAGCAGATCTCCGGAGTAATAACCAAGACCAACAAGAGCAACTCCTAGCTTCTTCTTTTGTGGAATAATGATATTAGCAAAACCCGTTGATACTCCTAGTCCCACGACTACTGCAGCATGTATAAAGGACCTTCTGGAAATTGTCATAACTATAAGTTACTAACGAATAACTATAAATCCATTCTACCTGGGACAGATGGGAAAATGAAGGCTCAGTGGGCCTATTGATTTACAGGAACAGGTTGTTTATTATCATCAATAGCAACGAATGTGAATTGACCGGCAATGGCATGTTCCCTTACATCGGAATACATTTGTTCTATATAAATATCTACGCTGATCCCAAGACTGGTTCGTCCCACCTTTATCACCTTTCCTACCAATTCTACAATTGTTCCTGCAGGAATTGGTTTCTTAAAATCGATTTGGTCACTACTTACCGTAACCATTCTTTGTCTGCTGAATCTGGTGGCTGTGATGAACGCAACTTCATCCATCAGTTGCATAGCAGTGCCTCCAAAAAGAGTGTCGTAATGATTGGTTGTATTAGGAAAAACGGCTTTGAATATCCGTGTTTCAGCTTTTTGAGTTCGTTCTTCTAGAGTCATTGAATCATACTTTTGTGCAAGTTAATTGTCACTCCAGAATAATTGCAACTCAAAAGAAAAATCTCCCAGGTAATCTACCCGGGAGATTAAGACATCTTCAAATTTCACAAAGGTTAAAAGGTTTAGACTAACTCTTTTATTGTTTTATAAATCTCATTTTAACTTCACCAACTTCTACAAAGTATAAGCCAGAGTTCAATTGAGAAACATCAATATTATTCCCTTTGCAAGTTTTTATCATTTTACCAGATGTTGTGAAAATTCTAATCAATTGATTCTCAGATACACCCTGCGCTCTTAAGATATCCTTAACCGGATTTGGATATAGTATAATGGCTTGCTCTATACTCTCTGTTGTATTTAAATTGTTTGCTGGTTCAACTCTAGCTCCTGTTGTATTCATTCCATTTAAGAAACTATTCAAATTAGAGCTTCCGTGTAGCCATCCAGATTGAGTTATTTCATTAACCCAATTGTTTTCTACTGTACTATTCACTTGTATACGGGTATCTCCCCAATATCCCTGTTCATAAGGTGAATCCCACAATCCCTGAGAGTCCCAATCTGCATTGATGTAAGTCACCGCTTTAATTACATCATCATTTGCATTGATATAATTAAAATACTCCTGAAACCATTCATTCCAGATTTGTGTACCAGATTTATTCACTGTGCTCTGGGCAGATGGTCCATCCCACACTGGACTTATATTTGAATTTGCACCTTGTTGAATATCATACCCTTGCGCTGCAGCCTCGCAAATCATCATTGGTTTACCCCTTTGCCTTGCCAGGTTTACGATTTCATTTGCGAGATATAGTTGAGTGGATGGAGTACCTCCTACAGTAGAATTTTCGTTGGGAAGTAAAAACCAGGACATACCAAACCAATCCACATAGTTATCTCCAGGATAATAGTTCAATAAATTTTCCCTTCCACCATCCAGGACGTCATCAATCGGTGATGTTGAGGATTGCCAAACATAAGCGACGTTGGATACATTTTCTGCTCTTAAAATATCTACAATTCTTCTGTAAGCATTGATATAGCTCTGTCCGCTATAACCATTCCACTGTCCGTCAAATTCATACCCAACCCTTAGATAGAAAGCTGTGGTTGATAACGAATTAAAAAAGTCCGCTAGCTGTCTTATCTCAGCATCTCTTCCTCCATTTGAAATATTATCTGTTTCACCTACAAGATATAAACCAATTTGAACTGCTGAGTTTGGAAATCCTATTGCGGCACTGTATGCATTTAATGGGCCACCACCCCAATCAATATCAGTTCCAAATGGTTGATCTGATTCTGTAAAGCCTAGTGCTCCATAAAAGTTGCTCTGCAACACACCTGAAAGACTCACATAAGTTGCAATTCCTCCTGGTGTTGGGCAACCACCACAATCATTGATATAATCAGATACTGATAAAAGATCCTGACCTATAAAAAGTAATTTCGCACCATTTGTTGGTTCCAGAAACGCCAAATCCCCACTAGGTGGTGGCGGACAAGAGTTTGGGCAACTACCTCCACAATCGACTCCTGTTTCGTTTCCATTCTGTATGCCGTCTGAACAGGTAGGTCCTGATTGGCAGCTGTTGGGACATGAGCCACCACAATCAACTCCTGTTTCATCTCCGTTTTGAATGCCGTCAGAGCAAGTAGGTTCAGTTTGGCAACTATTTGGGCAGGAACCTCCACAGTCTATACCTGTTTCATCACCGTTTTGTATGCCATCTGAACAAGTTGGTCCAGGGTCACTGCAAGTTTCAGAGCATCCTCCGGATTGGGCTTGTGCTTCATCAACCCAGCATTGTCCGCATGCAAAGAGGTTATATCCCTGCGGACAACTACCAGAGCAATCTGATCCTCCGGAATCACAAGAATTTGGGCACGAACCGCCACAGTCTATTCCAGTTTCATTCCCATTTTGAATCCCGTCTGTACAAGTTGGTGTTGGATTAGAGCTACATGTCTCTGAACATCCACCGGATTGGGCCTGGGCTTCATCAACCCAGCATTGTCCACAAAGAAACAATGGATGTGAACTCGGACAAGATCCCTGACAATCCTGTGCTTTTAGTGATAATGAAAAGAGCATCACTAACACTCCTGATAAAATCATGCGTATCGCAATCTTCATAACAATTATTGGTTTAGGTAAACAATTTTACATTTCGACTATTTGTGAAAGGAGTCGAAACAACTCATTCTATGATTTCGGTAATGGTGATCAAAAAAATGAAACGATTCTTAAAAACACTAAAATCTACACACGGCAAAAACACTCAAAACACTACGTTTTTACCACACACTTTTCAATAAAGAATGTTCTTACTTCCCTAGAAATCGTTTTGAAAATGACTCTTTAAATACTCTACCAATTGGTACTTCGCTGGCATCATCAAAAAGAACTCTGTTACCAGAGACTTTTTTTACTTTAGATATGTTAACGATATAAGACTTATGGATTTGAATGTATTTACTTCGGTTCAATGTATTCAACCAGTATTTGAATGGTTCTGAAGACAATACCATTTCAGATGCCGAATGTATTTCGCTGTAATCTCCAACTGCTTTGATATAGTGGATGTTACTTAAAGAAATCTTGACATGATCATACCCTGTCTTAATGAAAACCTCATCTATTTCCGGTTCTTCAATTTGTTCAGGAGCTTTATTATGAAATGAGTTATAAATGTTGTTGGCCTTAGTTACTGCCTGGACAAATCGTTGGAAGGCAATTGGTTTGAGTAAATAATCAACTACATTGTAATCATAACTTTCCAATGCATATTCCGAGTATGCCGTTGTAAGAATCACAAGACTATCCTCAGGTTTGATCTTGAGGAACTCCATGCCAGTCATCTTAGGTAAATGAATATCCAGAAAGATTAAATCAATCTTTTCCTGGTTTAGAAAATTTATGGCCTTCAATGCATCTGTGAAAGTTCCTCTCAGTTCAAGAAAATCCACATCTTCTATAAACTTTTGAAGTACCCTCTGTGCTGGTGCCTGATCCTCTACAATTATACACCTCATGCTATGAACTTAAATCAATTTTCAAATCCACCCTGAACTCAGTTTCTGTATTATCAATATTAAGAACATAACGATTAGCATATGTCAAATCCAGGCGTTTTTTAACGTTTTGAAGACCAATTCCTTTATGAGGATCTGAATTGGAATCAGGATTGACATCATAGTTATTGCGACATTGAAATGATAAATGCGTGGCGTCCAGCGTTACATTTATCTCTATTGATATATTTTCAGTCTTATTGGCAGCACTGTGTTTGAAAGCATTCTCTACAAAAACCATTAGAATCAATGGTGCTATTTGCATATCACCTTCGGCTTCAGCCTCCAGATTGTATGAAACTCCTCCCCTTCCTTCAATCTGCATTTCATACAATCCAATAAAATTCTCCAACTGATCAAGTTCCGTCTTCAATGATACTGTCTCGTTACTTCCTTCGTATAACATGTATCTAAGCAATGAAGACATGTTTAGAATTATTTCTGGAGTTTTAGAAGAATTTTCAAGAGCATGCGAATACAGATTATTAAGATTATTAAATAAAAAGTGTGGATTGATCTGTGACTTCAAGAATTGCAGCTCGATTTGATCCTTAGAGATCTTAAGGTTATCTACTTGTATTTGCTTTATGATCACATCCCAGGCCAATTTGAAACCGCTTAGGATTATCGTGACTGGTACAACATCCAATAGTGTAAACAGTATTTTCCCAAACCTTCCACCCCGAGTATCTGGAAAATATATTTTCTCCAATACAAATTCCTCAATGAGGATAGCACCAAGAATTTGGAACATAAAAAGAAATAGGAACTGTCCGAATCTTTTATGGTATAGGAATTTTGGGAATAAGTAATAATTGATGATGAAAGCTGCAAGGGCATAATTAAGAAAGAATACTACCTCATAAAAATACACCTGAGGAACCTTATCATTGTAGTCGCTTTCATTGACGGCATAAAAGAAAAACACTACAATATGCAGTAAAACCTGAAACGGAATTTCCCACCGAGAATTGGATTGCTTTAACACAAGACAATAATATTCATACTTCCCCCTTCCTCCAAATCAATCAGATGACCGACCGAACTATAGGTATGAACAACAATTCAACCTTCAATTTGTTAATACATCTGTTGTTTGTAGTAAAAGATGTGACGTTCAAAGATTTTTTTTAACCAATCCCAATATCAACGCGTTTCTTTGCCAAACAATTAAAGATAAAACCGATTTGAAAAAGCTAATCTCATCATTGTTCATTCTATTAATTGCGCAAGTATCCATTGCACAGAATAGTGAATTGAAAATCTCGGGAAACATTCAGGAGGCTAAAACTGGTAAGGCCGTTGAATTTGCCACGATTGCCTTGGTAGATCCTGTTACTGAGAAACCGATTACAGGAGTTACTTCAGATCTAAATGGTGTCTTTAGCTTTACAACTACCGCGAGAAACTTTCAAATTGAAATTAGCTTCATTGGATTCAAGAAGAAGGTTATTAGTGACTTCAAAATTGTGAATGGAGCAATTATTCTAGGTACAGTTATTCTTGAAGTAAACGAAGAAGTACTGGATGAGATAGTTGTGGAGGGAACTAAGTCTACTACTGAGTTTAAAATCGATAAGCGAGTTTTTAATGTGGGCTCTGATCTTACCAGTTCGGGTGCAAGTGCCCTGGATGTGTTGAGTAATGTACCATCAGTTGATGTGAATATTGAAGGGCAGGTTAGTTTAAGAGGAAGCACCGGTGTTCAAATACTGATAGATGGTAAACCCTCAGTTCTGACTTCCAGTGATAATGGAAATGCTTTGGGTACCATTACGGCCAGTATGATTGAAAGTGTAGAAGTAATTACTAATCCCTCAGCAAAATATGAAGCAGAAGGAACATCAGGAATCATCAATATAATACTTAAGAAAGAAGACAAGAAAGGGACAAATGGATCAATCTCCATAAATACTGGCACTCCACATAATCATAGTGTGGGGTTAAGCCTTAATCACAGAACAAATAATTTCAATCTTTTCACTCAGCTAGGTGTTGGATACAGGGAGCTTCCGAACTCCCGAAGATCAATCAATCGAAATTTGGTTACGGATACTACTATCTCTACCAACGGGAAAGAATACAGGAATGAGCAGTTTTACAACTTCATCCTTGGTACCGACTACTACATAAACGACAGAAACGTCATCACACTTTCTGGAAATTTTGCGCTTGAATTGGAAGATCAGCCATCCACGACAAACTACATTATGACTCATGGTGATACCTTTTTATCGGAATGGGAAAGAACTGAAGAAACGGAGGCTACAAATCCGAAGTATCAATTTGAATTACAATACAAAAGAGATTTCGCTGATCACAAGGACCATGTACTCTTGTTTTCTGCAATTGGAAGCTTCTTTGGGAAGACGCAAGATTCAGAGTTTGTAAGTAGAACAGTGGAAGGAAGCTCTTTCAATGATTTAGATCAGCGAACAGCAACCTCCTTTAATGAAGGTAAATACACTTTCAAATTGGATTACACAAAGCCATTTACTAAAACATTTACACTTGAGACTGGTAGCCAGTATTTATTGAATGATGTTGGTAATGAATTTTCTGTAGAAGACCTGATCAACGGAACCTGGGAACCGGATTTATCACAAACGAACAATTTCGAATTTCAGCAGAATGTATTGGGAGTATATGCCACTGGCGCATATGAATTAGACAATTGGGGACTTAAGCTTGGTCTAAGATTAGAGAATACTGATCTGGATACTGAGCTAACTACTACTGGAGAAACCAATAGCAGAAATTACAATAACCTCTTCCCTACCGTGCATGCAAGTTATAAAATGTCGAAGATGCTTTCTTTACAGACTGGATATTCGAAGAGAATCTACAGACCCAGACTTTGGGATTTGAATCCATTCTTTAACATTCGGGATAACTTCAACATTAGAAGAGGTAATCCAAACCTTCAGCCAGAGTTTACGGATTCTTACGAATTAGGGGGTGTTTATGATGGATCAAAAATATCGCTCAGCTCAACTCTTTACTACAGATATACAACTGGTGTAATTGAAAGAGTCTCTTTCTTTGAAAACAATGTCAATATCACTCAGCCAGAGAATATTGGTACTAACAAAGCAACTGGGTTGGAAATCAATACCAAATACGAGCCCCTGAAGTGGTTAGCATTATCAGGAGATTTCAACTATAACTTCTTTGACCGTGCAGGACTCCTGGAAGGAACAAGCATTGATTTCCAGGCAGAGCAATGGACATCCAGAGCAAATGCAAAATTTAAACTTCCAGCAGATCTGGATGTGGAAGTAACCGGTAATTACAGATCGAGCTTTGAAACTGTACAAGGTGAGATGTCAGATATGCTGTTTATGAATGTTGGAGCCAGAAAAAAGATATTGGAAGGTAAAGGTGTAATCAACTTTAGCATCAGAGATGTGTTTGCTTCCAGAATTAGAGAAAACACTGTGGAGCAAACAGCATTTGAACTCTACAATAGATCTTTGAGAGGTACATTTTACACGCTTGGGTTCAGCTTTGGTTTTGGCAAAGGAGAAGCAATGACATATTCTGGTGGTAGAAGGAGATAGAGTTACTTTATTGATTCAGGTTTAAAGTCTCAATCCATTGTGGATAGGTATAAACGACTTCAAACTCTACAGTTTCTGCCCATTTCTCAATTTCTGGGAGTTCATAGTAATTACCGATCAAAATGACCCTTTTCAAACTTTTAAGTTTTTCTATTTTGGGTAGTTCATCTGTAATAGTCATAGCATTACCTGAAATATCCAAATATTCTAGCTGTTCCAGTTTATAGAGATCATTCGGGAGTTTTTGAATTCCCACATTCGTAATGGTTAATGTTTTTATATTGTTCAGCTCAACAACAGTTTCTGGCAAGCTGCCAATTCTCATTTCTGGTTCAAATACTTTATTTCCTTCACCTAACGAAGATAATGGTGGACCTAATGTCCATCCATCTCTGCAAACCACTCGAAGAACTTTTAATTCCTTGAATTCTCCAATCTCCTTTGGAACATTCTCGAGATTCAGATTGCACAGTGGCAACACCAATGTGTCACCACTAATATGAGATTCTATCATTCTAATATTCTGGTTTCTTTCACATGCTAGAAGTGAGACAAACCCAACTACCATCATAGCTTTTATCACATTAGATTTATTCATCATCCAATAAATTTTCCAATTCATCCTCATCCATCCATTCCTGAGTTTCCGGGAGCAATACTTCCTTCATCCATTCAAAAAGGTCTTTTGACTCTGAGATACTTGGGTAACCTGGGGATTCTCGTTTCTTGGACCATGTCAGGTGAACCGTTAGAACAGTAGATTGAGCAATTCCATCGATCACTTCGAACCCTGCAATATCATCATTGTCCTGTCTGGTGGCGAAGGGAAAGATATCATTTCCGGTTTCTCTTTGATATTCGTTTCTGAAGGCCTGCTCCTCCCCCGGTTCAAAGAAATCCCAAGGTGTGAGACCTTCAAATTTGTGTGCCAGCAACCAGCGGTATTCTAGGGGTAATTTCATAATTAAACTTAAAATATTTTTCAAACAATGGCCCTTCGCTTCCATCTAAATACTATATTCGCAACCCTCAAAAATTCAAAGGCCATGAAAAACAAGATGCAACTCGATAAAGAACCAATATCTTCCTTGTTTTTCAAATATTACTTCCCTGCCCTAACAAGCATGTTATCCGTCACTGTTCATCAGGTTATAGATGGACTGATTCTTGGTGAATATGTGGGTAAACATGGTGTCGCTGCTATTGGAATATTCGGACCTATCATTACAATATTTATTGCATTCACACTAATGTTAGTAATTGGTGGTGGTATTTCGATTAGCAGAAATTTAGGTTCTAACAATTACGATGAAGCTCAAAGAGTTTTCCAATACATTACTTCATTAGCTATTGTAATTGGAGTCTCAATAGCAATTATATTCCCTGGGTTAACGGGTTACATCGTTAGTTATCTGGTTGGTAGTGAGGACGCTCGGTTACTCAAAAGTGCAACTGACTATACATTCTGGGGATTTTTGTGGATTCCTTTGTTTCTGCTAAGAATGATTTGGGGAATGACAATCAGCCATGATGGTGCTCCTAAAGTTTCCAGGAATGCTACTGTCTTTGGCGTGGTAGTTAATATCACTCTTGATATTCTCTTGGTAATAATAATTCCTCTTGGCACTGAAGGAGCTTCAATAGCTACTGGAATAGCGGTATTGCTTTCAATGATTTACTTAGGCATCTATCTACTCAGAGGAAAAGGTCATCTAAGCATGAAACAGTTCAAATTTACTTTCAAGCTAAAAGAATGGAAACAGCTCTATAAGTTCGGGATCCCATCATTTGTCTCTGAAATCTCATTTTCAGTGGGCATGTTAATCATTAATAAAAGTCTGGTGTCTTACGGTCCTCTAGCGGTTTCCGCCTTTGGAATTATCAATTATTTGAGTTTTATATTTCTAAGGTTATTCACGGCAGCTATGGTTTCTGCTATCCCGATCATGTCATTCAATATTGGGGCTAAACTGCCAGAAAGGGTTATTCAAACTTTGAAATTCAGTTTAGGGTTTTGTCTTGTTCTTGGTGCTTTGGTTAGTGTAATCGGATTTTCTTTGCCTGAAGAATTGCTAAGTTTATTTTCAAGTAATGAACCCACGGAGTTCATGAAAATAGGAACAGAAGGTTTTGGGTGGTACTTCCTTTTGTTTACAGCCGCTGGGGCTAATTATATATTAGGAGCTTTCTTACAAAGTACAGGGAAAACCACATTAGCAATCATACTCTACCTGCTCAAAGGTTTAGTACTGGTGTTAGGTTTCATAGTATTTTTGGATTCCGACATATTGGGAGTTTGGCTGTCTCGTCCTTTGGCAGAAATCGGTTCCTTTATCTTAATAATTGTATTCACATTAATTCTATCGAAAAAGTACTTTCATGCAAATTCAATTATTAAGAGTTAGCTTCTATTCTGATAACTGAGGCTTCTTCCGTAAACCGTTTACTAAAAGAAACACACCAACCATTGCTAAAGGAATGCTTAACATCTGACCCATATTCAATGCAAGGCCTTCTTCAAATTGGACCTGATTCTCTTTTAGAAACTCTATTAGAAAGCGTTGTAAAAAGATCATCGATATGCTTAGTCCAGCTAAAAAACCTGTCGCATTTCTGTATTTAGGGATTCTCCAGATAAAATAAAGTAAAGTACCCAAAACAAAGTAAAACAAAGCTTCATATAACTGTGCAGGATGTCTTGGAGTTTGATCTATTCGGGTAAAAATGAAGGCCCATGGAACATTGGATGGAATGCCGATAATTTCTGAGTTCATGAGATTTCCAACTCGAATGCAGCCACCTAAAAATGCCCCTGCAATTGCTAACCTATCCAACAGCCACAAGTACCCTCTTTTGAATTTTCTATGGTACAGATAAAGTCCAAGCAGAGCTCCAAAAACTCCACCATGACTTGCCAGTCCTGCCAGACCGGTAAACTGAAAACTTGGCTTAATTCTGATTGGAAGAATCTCGATTGGGTTAGCTAAATAATGCATTGGGTCATAAAAAAGAATGTGACCAAGTCGGGCTCCAATTACCCCACCTACCATCACATAAATCACAAGTCGTTCAATTTCCTCAACTGGTAAGCTCTCTTTTTTGTAGAACCTGATCATGATGTTGTAGCCAACAATCACACCGGTTACCCAACTTAAACTGTACCACCTTAAAAACTCAAACCCAGAAAATATCCTTGGATCTATATCCCAAATAATAAATGAACTCATCCGCCCTGGCAAATCATTATTATTGCTAAAACCATCACCAGATTTCCTACAAACCTTTTTAACCTAAGGTCAGTTTTATCCACTTCACCTTCTATGATTGCAAGTATCTCACTGCTGCTACAACTATTGATTGAGTTCAGGAATTTATATTGATACCAACTATTTTTAAGATCTTCTAACTGCATCTGAAGTTCGATTATATTTTAGTTTCAATTGGGATTTAATTCTGTTTAAACGAGTACTTACATTGGTAGGAGTTATTTCCAGGATTTCAGCTATTTCCTTGTTCTTATATCCTTCCAGGAACAGTACTACCAGTGCTTTATCATCTTCATTCAGTTGTTGAATAATGATATTCAATAATTCTTTATTGTCATCAGCTAGAGGTATGGCGACAGCTAAATTTCCGTCTAGCCGATCATGAGCAACAGATTTCTTTGACTTTCTAATTTTATTGAGAATAGTTCTTAGACTTATTGTATAAACCCAGGTGTTTAATTCTGAATCGCCTCTAAAAGAATCGAAAGATTTCCATAATTGTAGAATTACATCCTGGAATGCATCCTTTTGATCCTCTGAATCCAGGAAATATACTCTACACAAACTTAGGATAATACCTTTACTATTTTCAATTGATTTTAAGAAATGCTGCTTCTTTAGTTCCATTTCCTCAATGCTACATTATTTATACAGTATTAGTGGCAGGAAATTCAAAAATGTCACAACTAAATGAAATTTTATAGATTTCCTAAGAAAAAGCTAAAACTCTAAAATGTAATCCATTAAGTTATCCTTCGTACCAAGATCCATTTTCTTTCTTATCCGATACCTTAAAGCTTCTATTCCTCGATAAGAGATGCCCATCAAAGGGGCAATCTCTTTTGATGCCAGATTCAATCTCAAATAAGCACATAACCTAATATCCCTGGCAGTAAGGGCTGGATGTACTTGTTTGATTCTTTTGATAAAATCATCATGCAAGTCGTTGAAGTGTTGTTCAAATTGTTCCCAGTTCTTTTCTTCATTTATTAGCTCCTTTAAAAACTTAGAAACCTTAGCCAATTGCATCTGTGCAGTCTTATCCTTTATTGTGTCAATTAATTCAATCTGCTCCAATACTTTCATTATTGACTCATTTTGATGCGCACTATGTAATGTAGAAGAAGCTAGTTCCCTACTCTTAAATTCAACCTCAGACTTGAGCTTCTCCATTTGTAATTGAATCATTTGCTGTTCAGTTTTCTCGTTTTGCCTAATAAGCTCTGCCCTTTGCCTTCTTATTTCCTGAATCTGCTTGAATTTATAAGCTTGAAGTCTCATTATCCTAATCTTCCATAGACCATATAAAATCGCCAATAACACCAGGGAATAGATCACTTTCATATAGATAGTTCTATACCACGGAGGAAGGATTGTAAATTGAAAAGTATCGACCTCACCTAACTGCTCATATATATTTTGTGACTCCACATGGAAAGTGTAAGAGCCTTCTTTTAGATTGGTAAACTCTCTGTTGGAAGCATTTGACCAGGTAGTCCAATCCTTATCATACCCATCCAAATAGGTTCTAAACAATAAATTCTCAGGCCGATCGAAAAATGAAGCAGAGTAGTTCAATTTTATTGCATTGAGATTAAACGGTATTTGCTGAATAAACTCGGCTGGTAGTTCTTTAGTGTCAAATCTCAGTGGGTGACCGTAAATGATAGAATCCTTGGCATTTGTGCATAAAACTCTGCTAATGTTTGTATAGAACTTATGGCTCTTAATACTACCTTTCTTGTAAATTATCAGTCCATCCTTGGCTCCAATAAATAACTGATCTTCATAGAAATTGATGGATTCAAATGCGGGTATTAGCTCACCTCTTAACTTTTGAAAAGGAATAGTTTGAATTTCATATGAATACTACCTTCTTTTATAATTCCAATTTCATCCTCATTGTCCAGCCCTTTCACAAAAAAGAGATCTCCGTTAGGCGTTTCTATCAGCCTCCTAATCAACTTTTTATTACCCAAAAGATTTTGATAGTGCTCATCAGGAACAATTCTATCTTGAGACACATCGTATTTATAAATCCCAAACTGTGTCCCAAATAGTAATTTATCTCTTAGTAAAAACAGGTTGTTCCAATTTCTATCCGGCAAGCCTTTTGTCTCATCATATAAATCTACTTTTATGATCCTACTGAAATCCTCATTCAATTGAATTTTAAAAATGCCTTTATATCCATGTCCTACCCATAAATAGCCCTCCGGCCCTATGACCATTTCTCTCGCAGTTTCATCAAATCCTTCAAGACGATGACTAACTTGCCATTTTGTATCTTTCCTTAAAAGAACGAAGATTCCATTATAACTTCCTTGTAGCAATATATCTTCCCGACCTGGCACAGGTATAAATTGCCAAGCTCCATTTTGCAGTTCATTTACTGGTATTACCTCATCCCCGACTATCTCAAAAGCCCCATCATGATTCCCAACAAGTAGTTGATTGTGCAGTCGGGTTAAATTCCATGTATGTGACTCAGTAGACTCAATAAATTGAAACGATTCATGTTTGTTATTTAATGGCTGATAGGAAACACCTTGATTAGTTGCTATGTAAATATTGTCTTGGAAAATTAATGAGCTATATACTGAACCACTTAAGTTGGAACGATCATCCAGATAGTAAAAGTCCGAACCAATCTCCACATAGGAAATTCCGTTTCCCAATGCAAGCCATAAATTCTCACTCTCATCTTCCAATATTCCAGTAACTGTATTGTTCCTTAAGCCATTTTTTTTATTAATGTTTAATACTATCTCACCAACCTCATTTACCAATATCAAGCCATCTTTTACTGTCCCAATAGCTATATTCCCATTTGTCAAGTGCTTTGCGTCATTGACTTTCACATTATTCAGTGAGACATTAAGTTCAGAGTTCCAATCTTTTAATAATCCATTTGAATATTGTAGGACACCATGTTCCTTCGTGAAAATGATTATTGAATTTGATTGTGCATTGAGGAATCTTATTTCAGAATCAGATAGCTTTTGCGTGCCATTGATAACCTCCCAAGAACCTGTTTTAGATAGCCTTTTCAGGGGACCATTTCTTTCTTGAATATACAGTTCACCATTCAGTTTTTGTGAAAACACTATTTGATTCGGATAGCTGAGAACTGTTACATTACTACCATCATATATGTATATTTTGTAATCTGTAAAATAATAGATTTCATTTCCTAGAACGATAATGTTCCAAACAAGACCATATTGTTTGTGTTCCTCAGGTAAAAGAGGATTTAAAGACTGATAGTTAATTTGCCCTAACTTATTTTGAACTGAATAACCCATGTCTCCTTCAGCTCCAATGTAAATGACATCATTTATATCTAAAGCAAGAGAAGTGATATTACTTCGATTATCAGGTTCGAGTACGAGATCCCAGTTACTCCCATCAAAACAAATTAAACCATAGTTGTTGGCAAAATATACTTTACCTCTAGGACCTTTGATAGCGGCCCAATTCATAGTGGCGGCTTTGTAGTCATTTTTTGAGAAGTTAAGAATCTTGGGAAGTCCAAGTCTAGTCTGGGCTCCCAGTTGAATTGTTGCTACCAGAAAAAATATTAATAGCAAAAATCTGTTCACAACTTCTCGTTGGATCATTTTATATAGGCTAGCATGTTACACTTTGCGCCTCACCCTCACTCTATGAAGCGTAATTATTTCCTTTCAAATAAAAACAGAAGCCTAAAGACAAACAAACTCCAGACTCCTGATTTAAGCAACTACTGTTGCTTAATATACTTGTCTTTATTGGTTTCTTCCAACCATAATTTTGACAAGTAATTACTAGTTTGCAAACGTGCATCCACACCTTGAAAAGTGGGATTCTGCTCCCACATAACATGGGATTTCCAATTACAATTGATGTAGCTCACTGCTTTGACTACATCAGGATTTTCATTTATCGTTTTGAAGAAAGGCACGAACCACTTCTCCCAGGCTTCTTTCGCTTGTTCTTCGTTTGAAAAGATTGTTTCTTTTGTTTGACCATCAAACTTCACAGTATGATCAGATATGGTAGCGGTAGCTTCTGCTATAAATACAGGCTTACCTTTTGTTCTAGCGAAATCAATCATTTTCGCTTCGTCCCACCTTGAAAAGAACGAGAAAGAACACCAATCAACATAGTCATCACCTGGGTACCATTCTTCTAAATGATCCATGTTTGATACCCATCCGGTAGATTGCCAAACATATGCTACATTCTCAATCCCCATGTTGTCAAGCATATCTTTTATTCTTTGATAAGCTTTCTTGTAGGATTCTAAATCATAATGATTCCATGCATGACCATCAAACTCATATCCTATTCTAAGAAAGAATCGTCTATCAGCATTATCCTGAAAAAGCTTAGCCATCACATTTATCAGGCTATCCCTCTCTCCTGCTGCAATTGCTTCTTCATGTCCCACCATTGATAGTCCAATTGCAATATCCATTCCTGCAAAGTCAGGGTCCGCTAATTGCATTGATAGATTGCTAGGAGAATCCCCCCAATCGTCAGATCTGAAAATGCCATCAAATCCCTCCTGTTTGTATCCAAAAGAATCATCGCCTGGTGTCAGGTTTGAATAGGCTGTCCAACCTCCTGGTTTTGGAAAATGATCCAGATAGCCGTCATTGTAAGGAGCTTCGAGTCCTCCTATTGATTCCAATTCCTGTCCAACAAAAAGAATTACCTTTCCGTCTTCAGGTTCAAACTTTGCTAATCGCTTTTCTGGCTGCTTTTTCTCTTCGTTTGAAGGTGCCTCACCAGCACAACTCCACAAAACCGATAGAAGGCATAAAATATTGATATACTTCATCATTGGTTTCCTTTGTTAAAATCTGCTAAAAATTTCTCAAGCCCAAGATCTGTTAATGGATGCCTTAATAGACCTGTAATGACTGACAATGGGCAAGTTGCTACATCTGCACCAATTTCTGCACATTTGATTAGGTGCATATTATGTCTGATTGATGCAGCTAGTACTTCAGTTTCATAACCGTAATTACCATAAATCTGAACGATCTGTGCAATAAGTTCAAGACCATCAGTACCTACATCATCTAGTCTACCAATAAATGGAGACACATAACTTGCACCAGCTTTTGCTGCCAATAACGCCTGGCCAGCGTTGAATATTAAAGTGCAATTAGTTCTAATCCCTTCACTTGAAAGTGCCTTTATGGTCTTAACACCGTCTTTGATCATTGGAACCTTTACAACTATCTTATCGTCGATTTTGGCCAAAGACTTTCCTTCTTCAACCATTTTGCTGAATTCGGTAGAAATAACTTCTGCGCTTACATTGTCCTCAACAATATCACAGATTGCTTTATAATGAGACCTAATGTTTCCTTCTCCTGTTATTCCTTCTTTGGCCATTAAAGAAGGGTTAGTTGTGACTCCATCTAAAACACCCAAATCATACGCTTCCTGTATATCTGCAAGATTGGCAGTATCTATAAAAAATTTCATTGTATATAATTTCTAGTTAGTTAATAATGCTTCCGGGCCATTCGAATGCAACAAAAATGATTTTATCTCGCGGTATACTTTCTCACCAGTAAAGCCGAATTTATCATCAAGAACTTTTGCAGGAGCTGAATAGCCAAAATGATCCAATCCAAATACCTTCCCATTACCTCCGACTAATGAACAAAGTGTACTTGGTAATCCAGCAGTCAACCCAAAAATTGGGCGATCTCCCAAAACCGATTTCTTATATTCCTCCGATTGATCCTGAAAAAGACCTAAAGACATGATCGAAACCACATTGGCCATTATTCCATCTTCTTTTAGCAATAATGAAGCAGCTTCTACACAAGTTGAAACCTCACTACCGTTTGCAACAAGAGTAATTGTAGGGTTTGGATATTCCACTACAGTGTATGCTCCACTTTTTGCCTGAAGTGCATTTTCATATGCTCCATTAACTGTGGGTAAGTCGGCGATAGCTTGTCTGGAAAAGATAAGTCCAGTTGGTCTATTCGTATTATGTAATGCCATTTCCCATGCTACAGTAGTCTCTGCAGCATCACCAGGTCTCAAAGCTAACAGCGATCTATTACCGGAATGATTCTTTACTTCTTCTAATAACCGGATCTGTGCTTCTTGCTCAATTGGTTGGTGAGTTGGACCATCTTCCCCTACTCTGAAAGCATCATGTGTCCACAAGTAAATGACCGGTAATTCCATTAATGCAGAAAGCCTGATTGCTGGTTTTTGGTAATCGGAGAAAATGAAGAATGTGCCTACTACAGGAACAACTCCACCGTGCAATGCCATACCATTAGCCATTGCAGCCATTGTAAATTCTGATACTCCTGCGTGTAGGAAGTTGGCATCAAATTTACCTGGTGCAAATGCTTTTGATTTCTTCAGGAAACCATCAGTCTTGTCACTATTTGCTAAATCTGCTGATGCCACAATGATGTTTTCCATATTATCTGCTAGGTGAGCTAACACTGTAGCAGAAGCATCTCTGGAAGCAATATTAGATTTTTGTTCGATTGTAGAAAAGTCAATTTCTGCTATAGTATTACCATAGATGAAATCATCAAGTTTCAAGGCTAATTCCTTATTTTCATTTCTCCAGCGAGATTCTTTTTCAGAAAAGGCAGCAACTTCTGTTCTCTTTACATCAGCAAGTTGTTGGTAGTGAGATTTCACATCTTCATAAATCTCAAAAGGATCTTCTGTATCGGCACCTAATGCTTCAAGCGTCTTGTTGTAATCTGCACCAGTGTTTCCAATAGGTTTTCCATGTAATTCCGGGTAGCCTTCATATGTTTGTCCCGAGGAATCTACACAACCCTTACCCATAATTGTTTTACCTATGATCAGGGTTGGTTTCCGTTCAATCGATTTTGCCTCAACAATTGCTTTTCGAATAGCATCATGATCATGACCATCTATTTCAATAACATGCCAACCCCAGGCTTCATATTTCTTTGCAGTATCTTCAGAGGTAACCTCATCCACATAAGTCGATAGCTGTACATCATTAGAGTCGAAGAACATGATTAAGTTATCTAAACCAAGGTAACCGGCGATTCTACCAACTCCTTGAGAAATTTCTTCCTGGATTCCGCCATCTGATATGTAGGCATAAATAGTGTGATCAACCCAATCTCCAAACTTGCCTTGCATAAACTTACCAGCTAATGCTGCTCCAGCTCCCATTGCATGTCCCTGTCCTAAAGGTCCTGAAGTATTTTCAACTCCTCTTTTTACGTCTACCTCTGGGTGACCTGGAGTAATTGATCCCCATTGTCGAAAGCTAGCTATGTCATCTTTGCTGTAGTTCCCTAACAGGTACAGTTGTGAATACAACATCGCTGATAAATGTCCAGGATCCAAAAAGAACCTATCTCTCCAGAACCAATCTGGGTTATCAGGATCAAACCTTAAAAACTCACTATATAACACATTCATAAAGTCTGCGCCTCCCATTGGACCTCCAGGGTGACCAGACTTTGCCTTCTCTACCATAGCAATACTCAATGCTCTGATATTGTCTGCCGCTCTTTTCGTAACTGATGTACTCATTGTAACTCTGTTAAAACTCCTATAATTCTTTGTACTCAAACCAATCGAAATCTGCTGCCAACCTTTGTCCCGAGAGGTCCTGGCAGCAAATTCCAACAAATGAACCAGTAAATGCTGGTCTATATCTATTCTCAATATCCTGCACATAGTCGTCAGACAATATGCTTCCGTTCAGCTCAGGACCTATCTTATTCCAGGTATCTGGCTGTATTGCGTAATAGTATTGAATTTTGTCTCGATGAAATTGCACCTTCAAATACACTGTTGATGTACCATTGATGTACACGGCTTCCGTTGGTTCTATAAAGTTGTACTTATCACAAGTAATGATATTTAGTTTCGCGGTTCCGTCACCCTTTCCTGTCATAAACAAGTAGTGAAAATGATAAGTATTATAGTAGCAAACCAAACCTGCCATTTGCTGAAATGATTCTGGCTTAAACTCCAGTAAGGTTGATGCTTCAATATTATGACTCTGTACTCTTCTGGCAACCAGGCTCTGATGATGTTTGGAGCTTAAAGATTCTGTTCCATACAACCTCAGGAAACCCGGTCTTTCTTTAAGTGAACCCATTCTATCTGTGAATGGAACTCTTAAGGTTTGAAAATCAATTGGCAGTTCCGACTCATTGAAATCTTCAAAAATAATATTTGAGTTCTCCTTAATATCACCTGGGATATCTAGTTCGAGAGCGACCTTTTTAGAATCAGTTTTCGAATAAATCCAATCATCATTTTTCCATTCCATCGGATGAATACAAGTCTCTCTTCCAAGTGTGCATCTACCATGTTGCAACAAAGGCCTACCACCTAGAAACACACTATACCAATCTCCATCAGGCGTTTCAACTAAATCTCCATGACCTGTTTTTTGAATGGGCCAGCTTGGATCATTGGCAGTAGTAATGATTGGATTGGAAGGATGTAATTCATAAGGACCAGTGATGTTTTTGGATCTTGCAATTGAAACGGCATGCCCATATTCTGTTCCGCCTTCTGCTGTTAATAAATAGTAATACCCATTTCTTTTATAGATATGAGGACCTTCCGTTTTTCCCAACTCAGTTCCTTCAAAAATATGATGAATTGGACCTACGAGTTTCTTAGAGTCATCATCATATTCCTGCAAGATAATTCCACCAAAAAATTTACCAGCACGATGATCAAGTAACATACTGCTGTACCACTTCCTACCATCATCGTCATGGAACATTGAACCATCAAACCCGCTTGCGCTTAGGAATATTGGATCAGACCAATCTCCAAGAATATCTTTGGTTGTAACCAGATAGTTAGGAGTATCTTTCCAGACTCCATCAAAGTTCTTGACATTAGAATATACTAAATAGTATGTTCCGTCAGAATAACTCAAACAAGGAGCCCAAACTCCTCCAGAGTCTGTAACACCTAACATATCCAGTTGAGATGTTCTATTCAATGGTCTTCTAATAAGTTCCCAATTAATCAGATCTTTCGATTGATGAATCTGTACACCAGGGAACCATTCGAACGTAGAAGTAGCGATATAATAATTTCCATCCACCTGAATGATTGATGGATCTGGATTGAAACCTTTTAATATGGGATTTTTAACTAATGCCATTTACTGCTTTATTAATTCCTTTTCTAAATCTTCTAAGGATCTTCCTTTAGTTTCAGGTAATAATCTAATCACCAATAATAAAGAGACCACAGCAAACACCGCATAAATCAGAAATGTAAGTGTATTTCCAAGGTTTGAAAGCTCCCAGGGAAAGATGAACTGTACTAGCGTGCTAACTATTGCATTGATAAACCCTACAAAAGATATTGCTACAGCTCGAATCATATTAGGAAATAACTCACTAAATAAAACCCACATTACAGGTCCCAGAGATATTGCAAAGGATGCTACAAACCCTAAGATACCAATTAGTATAATTTTCGGATTTAATACTGCAGCTTCTTTAGTGATTGCCCCTTGATGGTTCTTGAAATTCTGTTTTCCTATAACAGATTCTATCGCTTCTTTAAATTCGAGATCATCATGATATTGGATGCCAAGCACAGATGTAAAATCAAATGACTGTACTTCTTCAGGAAGGTTTGTAATTGATTGTTCATCTAATTGATAAGTAGCTTGGTAAAAGCCATAAGCAGATAAAGACATACTGATTACTACACCAATCAGTCCAGCAACCAATAATGGTTTTCGACCTAATCGATCAATCAGTGCCATGGCTACCAAAGTAAATACTACATTTACAATACCCACCCATATTGCCTGAGCGAAAGCTGCATTAGCTCCTATGCCGGATGCTTCAAAGATTGTTGGAGCATAAAAGTAAATAGCATTAACTCCAGTTATTTGCTGAGCAATCCCAACTATCAATCCAAGAAAAAGCACTAATCTCATCGCAGGTTTGAATAGCTCGTTGAATCTAATTCCTTTCGATTCCCTGGAATCTTCAATACTTCTTTTAACCTGATCCATTTCCTTTTCAATCTCGTCTGCTGCAGTAATCTTCTGAAGGATAAATCTTGCTTCCTCTTCTCTTCCTTTCATAATCAGCCATCTGGGACTTTTTGGTATTAGAAAGAGCATGCCCCAGAAAAGAAGTGCAGGTACTACTTCAATTCCAAGCATCCATCTCCATGCGTCTTCTTTTAAGTTAAGACTAACAGCAAGTGAATGGGCAGATTCAGCAAAATCAAATATGTAATAGTTACAGAAATAGGCTGCCGAGAAACCCAATACAATATTCAATTGATTGATACTTACCATCTGTCCTCTTTTGGCAGCAGGTGAAACTTCAGCGATATACATAGGTGCTAGGATTAAAGCGGCCCCAAAAGCAAGGCCGCCTATACCACGTGCTATGACTAGCACCAGAAATGAACCTGCTATTGCAGATCCAACTGCCGAAAACGTATAAAAAAACGCTACATATATTAATATCTTTTTTCTACCCCATCGGTCGCTCAAAGGCCCAGAAAGTATCATTCCAAGAATGGCAAAAAACGATGGTGCCGAAACAGCTAAACCTTGTTCAAGATCACTTAACTCAAATAGCGGAACAATGTACCTGACAACTCCTGAAATAACTGAAGCATCAAAACCAAAAAGAAATCCTCCAAGGGAAACTACTAAGGCTAAAAAAATTGTTGTTCTATTGCTATTTGCCATTATCGGTTCTTGAGATTCAATTTCTTTATTTCCACATTAAATCTGGTCTTTACTTGAACGATGTAATTACCAGGATGCAACCTCAATCTAATGTTATCTGAGTTTGTCGAGTTTAATCTTTCTAATATTGTTTGCCCTGAAAAAGTGGTCACTATAATTTCTTCAATTCCAGAATTGGAATGTATCACTAATTCTGGACCTTCAACCCAAAATTGTATTGAACTTGAAACTGGATTTCCTACCACATTTGTTATTGCATAGGTTGAGTCCTGCCAAAGTTGGTAGTCCATCAAATCAAAATTACCTTCATCGGCGAGTAGCCAGTTATTACCTTCAATTTCATTTAACCAGGAATTCTCCACTATGTCATTTACTTCTATCCTGGAATCACCCCATCCTTGGCCAATCCACATAGATTGAGTGTCCCAGTTTGCATTGATATATGCCAGAGCCAGTATATTATCATTATCATCAAACACATCAAATAATGGTTGAAACCAATCCAACCACACTGATTGACCATTGACAGTTTTTAAATCTTGTCTTGGAGTTGCTTCTGCTATCATGATAGGTTTATCGTGTTGAATAGCAAAGTTCCGAATGCTTTGTCCAGGGTTAGATCCATCAAAATGCGAATAGGCCAACCAATTCACATACTCATCTCCAGGGTACCATCTATCAATATTTGCAGTATTAATCCCTGCAGATTGCCATACATAAGCGACATTCCTGACATCCAATTCGTCAAAAATCTCTACTATATGGATCCATGCCTGCTTAAATTCTGTGGGATCATGACCATTCCATGGGCCATCAAACTCATATCCAATTCTCAGAAATACAGGTCTTTCAGTTTCTTTAATCCACTCTCCCAGTTCCGTAATGCGGTTATTAAGAAAGCCCGCATTTATATTACCAAGACTTCCTGAAATGAATAAACCTATTGCGATTACAGAATTATCGAAAGTGTCATCGTTTAGGTAAGCTTGTCCATTAACATCTCCTGCTCCCCAGTTAGTTTGTGATTTCAAACCGCCAAGATTTGATATTCCGGTATAGGTTGTTATACCAGCTGGAATTTGATTGAGATTATCCACATAGCCATTTGCATGGGAGTTGAGTCCTCCAACAGCTCCTAAGTCCTGGCCTATAATTAATAATTTGGATCCATCTTTTGGCACATATTTGGGAGCACCATAATGTGCACTTCTTTGGGAGAAGCCCAAAAGAGGAAGAAAGGTTAAGATAATTATAATTACTTTTTTCAATAGCTTGATATTAAGGGTTGAGGACCACCAAAATGATGGCCCTCAATAAACAATCTATATGTCAGCTTTTATTGCTCAACAAATCTGAAGTTCTTGTAATAAACTACTCCTGCATCAGCATGACCCGAACCACCAAACTCAAGTATTACTGTATCAAAGTCATCTCTAATACCACTTGAAGCATTTGAATCATCAATCATATCTGTGAAGTCGAAAGTAAGTGTTACCCACTCGTCAGTAGCAATATCAGTTATTGCAACTGTAGCCCAGTTAGTCCAGAATTGTTCAGTACAACTTACATCAGCAAGTTTCACCATCACTTGATTAACAAGGTTTGTGCTGAAGTCATTATCACCAGTAGGAATGAAAACATCTACCTGAGCTACTGAGAAGTCATATGTTCCATCAGTATCAAATCTAATGTCATTCACATCTGCATTGATTTTGAAATCGGTAAATCCACCATCAGCATCAGTTCTAGTGTATCTGGTACAAGTTTCACCTCCTATTTCAACTCCGTAATCAATAGTACTGGAAGAAGAAACAGAACCTACTCCAGAACCAAAATCACCTTCAGATAAGAAAGTATGACTTACAGTAGAAGCACTTACTTCAGTTGCATGATCAGTACAAACAAATCCATCAGTACATAGCTCTGGAATATCAGTTGTTTTGTATGAAGCTAAAGTCATATACTGTCTTGGCTCTGAGCTAAAGTCGTTATCGAAAGTTTCGATATAGATAACTAATGTATCAGCTTCAGTTCCTTCTGCTGTATGATAAACATTGTAAGTGATTCCCTCTCCTACTTCGTGGCTAGACTGTCCATTCTTGTATCTTGGGTTGATTAGATGAGCTCCGGCTCCAATTGTTGCAATTGTTCTTGCAGTTTCATCAATTGTATATTCCCATGAACCTGTGATGAATGCATCTACATTATTTCCAGCTGCATTAGCTGGAAGGCTTCCACCAGTAATATCTATATTAGTTTCATGGAAATCAGTACCTAACCAGATACCATACTCACCCCAGAAATCTCCTTGAAAATCCACAGTATATGTACCATCAGCATTGAAAGTGTATAGGTCATTCATTAAAGAAGATCTAACACCATTACAAGTTCCAGCTCCACCTAATCCAAACCAAGGTCCACCTTGTGAAAACCAGGTTACTTCAGCATCAGCTGCAGGGCCTAAGGCTATTGCTTGTGCATCACCTCTTACTAACTGCCATGTTTTACCAGAGATAAAAGTTAATAATGCTCCTGGTTCATCTACTTGAACAGTTGCTTCAAATGTATCATCTCCAGCCTCATTAGTCGCTGTAAGTGTTACTGTGAATGAACCCGCTTCACTATATGTGTGAGTTGGATTTTCATCTGTAGAAGTATTTGTATCACCAAAGTCCCAAGAATAAGAAGTTGCCCCTACTGAAGCATTTACAAATGAAACTTCAAGACCGTCTATTTCCGTACCGAAAGACGCAACTGGCGTTTCAGTTCCTCCTGTTCCAGGCTCATCGTCTCCACATGCTGATAGGGATACCAGCCCTACCAAAGCTATTAGGGAGAATAATGCATTCCTGCTAAAAAGTTGATTACTCTTCATAATTTTACGTTTAAAGATTAATTAAAAAACTACTGAATTAGAGCTGGGTCTGGATATGCGTCCAGGCCTAGCAATTCGGTTTCCCTACTTGGTAGTGGAAGCCATATATCGTCACTATTGAAATTGTTAAATCTTGGGTTTGGAACCTGCTCTCCTATGTAGTTGGTAAAGGTGGCCGGGAAGATATTAGCAGAAGCTTCGCCTCTTCTAACCAAATCCCCCCAACGATCACCTTCCAACGCAAGCTCTACTCTTCTTTCGTAATAGATTACATCCAATAAATTGTCAAATGAATGCCCTTCCGGGTCAGTTGCAATCAATGTTGCTGCATCCGTAAATCCAGATGGGTTTGATCTTGCTCTAACCTGATTAACCAGTGATTCTGCTAATGCATTGTCAGGAGAAGCCTGACGTACTAAAGATTCTGCATACATAAGCAACACATCCGCATATCTGATGTATGGCACATTTTTATCTACTGATAATTGAATGTCTCCACCATTTGGAGTGTCATATGCTTTGAAGAATGCAAACTTCAACTGAAAGTATCCTTGAAAGTCAGTATAGTTTTGATTTCCTGGTCCATCGTCAAAAGACTGACCGACTCCTGTGCACTCACTTTGAATTTGTGCTGCTGTTTTGATGCTTGCATCTCTTCTAACTGAATCCTCTGTCAAATAGAAATTGTACAGCTCATCACTTGGGTACATCCAGCCCCATCCATCTCTCAAAGTGGGGTGACCTGAACACAATCCTCTGATTCCAACAAGCTTCACAAAAGCATTTCCTTCTTTTCTGCTGTAATAGAGATCATTAGAATTCTCTGCCCAATCAGATCCTACAAGGTTGGTATGCTGAATTTCAAATACACTTTCTGTTGTATTATTTCCCGTTCCAAATCCCCATAATGCTTTGTAATCATTAACTAGAGTATAGACTCCCTGATTTCCAAGTGCATATACTTGCGCAAAGGCATTTGAAGCATCTGTAAACTTGGAGTTGTCATTTAAAATTGAACCCCAATACAAATATGCCTTGCCTAGAAGCGCATTAGCCGCACCATTTGTAGCTCTTCCAGTAAATTGACTATTGTAAACATCTGGAAGATCTGTAGCTGCAAGTGCTAACTCAGATGTAATAAATTCATATACTTCTGAAATAGAAGATCTCTCTGGAACCCCTGTTTCTGTGGAAGTCATTATTGGAATTGGTCCCCAATATTTTGCTAACTCAAAATGATAAAGTGCTCTAAGGAACCTTGCCTCTGCCAGTAGCGATCTAATGTTTTGATTTGATTCAGCATCAGGAATATTAAGATTATCAAATAATTGATTTGCTCTATTGATACCTGTATAGTTTCTTAAGTAGATCATCTGAGAAACTATATTAGTTGGTGTATTATTGAAGTCATCCAATGCCTGAAAATCGGGCTGATCTGTATTAGGAGCTTCCCCACCAGCTTGAGCGTTATCAGATCTTATTTCTCCAAACATTGTTGGTGAGAACCAATTGGAATTAATGTTATGATGCCATCCTAGTGGATCATAGATTGCTACTACTGCAGAGAACACTTCAGATTCATCTGAATAATAATTTACATTCAGTGAAACTCCAGCTGGATCTATATCATAAAACTCTGAGCTGCAAGACATTACAAATACCACAAGCCACACAACGATTGTATTTCTTATAAACTTCATGATTCTTAGCTTTTAAAATGTGAGACTTAAACCGCCACCGTATGTCCTGGCCTGAGGGTAGTATCCCTGATCAATTCCGAAGGTGGAGAGGCCAGCACTGGTGTTACCAATTTCAGGGTCGAAACCTGAGTATTTTGTCCAGGTCAGTAGGTTGTCAAAGGATAGATAAACTCTTGCTGCCTGTAGTTTTAGAGGTTCCAGAAAACTCACTGGAAGATTATATCCAACTTGAAGATTCTTCAGTCTGATGAAATCTCCATCTTCAACATATAGATCTGATGGTTGGAGGTTGTCAGTTGAAGAAGCAAGACTTGGATAAGTACCGTTTGGATTTGATTCTGCATCCCAGCTTTCATCGTACCATGTTTTGAAATAATTGTTCTTTCCAATATTTCTTTCAAATACCCGATAAATGTCTTGTCCGACAGTTGCAAGGAAAATTGCACTTGTATAAAACCCTTTATAATTAGCGTTCAATGTCCACCCCAATGTGAAATCGTACCAAGGTTTACCAATGTTTACATAGTCGTTATCATCAATTACTCCATCACCATTTGCATCAAAGTATTTTAGATCACCAGCTCCTGCATTTGGTTGAATTCTTTGTCCCCTGTTTGGACCATCTCCAGTATGAACATATCGAATGGCATCTTCATCACTTTGGAAGACTCCTAATGTTTTGAGGCCTCTGAAATAGTAGAGTGGTTCTCCAACTTTCATTTCCGTAATCACCTGATTTCTAAGAGGAAAGGCGAAACCAGGTTCCGGAATATCCGGATTTTGCATTTCAGTCACTTCATTATTTAGAGTCGCGAAGTTGAAGACAGACGATACATTGACATCACCAAAGGATTTGCTTATATCAATCTTCAATTCAATTCCTGAGTTCTCAACCGTTCCAAGATTTTCGAAAGTACCTCTTGTCCCAACTGTAAATGGTTCCTGCTTGGTGATTAGGAGTCCTTTTGTTGTTTTCTTGTAGTAGGTTGCTTCAAAAATCAGCATTCCCTGAAAAGCTTTACCTTCAACACCAAAATCCAATACTTCACCACTCTCCCACTCAACATCAAAATTCACTAATGAATTTGCAGCTACACCAAGTATTAAATTTCTATCAGTACCTGTTCCGAAAGTGTATCCTTTATCAAATGCATTATCTACAGTAGCAGCAAAGGATAGGTCACCAATTCTGTCGTTACCATTTCGTCCCCAACTTGTTCTGATTTTCAGATAGTTGATTGGCTTGAAGTTCCAGAAGTCTTCATTGGATATTACCCAACCTCCCGAAACCGCTGGGAAGAACCCAAACCTGTTATCAACTCCAAACCTGGACGAAGCATCTCTTCTAGCTACAAGGGTGAATAGATACTTTTGATTGAAATCATAAATCACCCTACCAAAGAATCCACCGAACTTATATTCCTGATTGGCAAATCCAGAGGAAGAAGTTCTTGAAGCCTGATCGGTTTGATTTAAAGTCCAGAATTTCTTATCGGTTTCCTTATTGCTAGGAATGCCTGACCCTGTCCCGAGTAAGAAGTAATCTCTTGTTCTTCTAAATGAACCACCAGCAACTGCAGATACTGAATGCAAACCAAATGACTTAGAGTAAGTCACATAAGTTTCTGAGTTAAGACTTAGTCTTCTGTAATAATTCTGAGCTACATCATTTACTTCGTTCTGCGCATTATCTGTGAGATAATATTCAGGTGAAAACTGTCTGTTCTCATTGGCTGTCATATCAATTCCAAAATCGCTTCTAAGTTTGAAGTCTTTTAGAAATGAAATCTCAGCGTAAGCCGTCCCATAGATATTAAGGATGTCTGTGGTGTTGTTACTGATGTGAAGTCTGGCCAGAGGATTCATGTAATCATTCTGAACCTGACTTGATCGACCAAACCCAAATTGACCTACACCATTATTGTTTGCATCAAATACCGGTGTAACAGGATCCAAATTCAATGCATCCATAATAGGATTTGAAAAGATGTTGTTCTCGGGAATTGAATTTCTTCGGCTATTGATGATTGCAATGTTTTCACCGATTCTTAAGAAGTCGTTAACCTTATTATTTGTATTCAATCGAAAAGCAATCCTTTTGAAATTTGATTTTGATGGATCAATGATACCTTCCTGATCGAGATATGAGATTGAAGAAAAGACCTGACTCTTTTCATTCCCAGCTGTTATGGAAACCTTATGGTTTTGAATGGTTGCATCATCAAATATTTCGCTCATCCAATCAGTCTCTGCACCTGTCTGATCTGCATATGTGATTAAGTCCTGATAGTCACTCTCAGCTAGCTTTCTTCTGTTAAGTTCAAGGTACTGTTCTCTATTGGCTAATTCCGGTACTCTCCAGGCTCTCTGTACTCCGTAGTTAGATTCTGCAGTCAAAGAGACTTTTCCGTTTTTACCTTTTTTGGTGGTAACCATGATTACTCCATTCGCACCACGAGCTCCATAAATACCTACTGAGGCTGCATCTTTCAAAACTTCCATGGATTCAATTTCTGAAGGGTCGATCAGGGAAAAAGTGCCATCTTCAACTATAAGACCATCGATTACCAATAGTGGTCTTGCATCTCTGTTGGTCCCTACCCCTCTAAGAAACATGCTTGTACCAGATCCTGGAGATCCACTTGAATTAGACACAATTACACTTGAGGCAAGCGCCTGCATATTTTGGTCTACACGTGGTACTGTGAAACTCCCAAGATCTTTCGAATTGATACTTGAAATAGATCCCGTTGAAACACTCTTTTTAACCTCTCCGTAACCTATTACTACAATTTCATCCAGAGCTGTAATATCCAACTCCATTTGAATATCTATTACTGATTTGGAGCCAACCGTAATTTCTTTTGTAGCATAACCAACAAAAGAAAAAACAAGAATATCTGAAGCCGAAACTTCAAGTTGATAGGCACCTTCAAAGTCTGTGACGGTACCAGTTGATGTACCTTTCACTAAGACTGTGAGCCCTGGAAGGCTTTCTCCGTTTTCATCTATGACTTTTCCGGAGACGGTTAAATTTTGAGCAAAAATGCCCGATGAGGTTAGAAACAGGGTAAATCCAAGTAGGAATTTAATATAGGATTTACCTGAAAAACGCTCATTACAAGTTTTTAATGAGTATTTTTGACACATCATATGTAACTCTGTTTACATTGTACTCTATACACCTCCATATGTAGTTGCCGCTACAGGAGGTGTTTTCCATTTTATTTTACACGAACTGCAAGAGTTGCCGCTCTTACAGTTCAACATTTCTTAAACTACCGGTTAGGCAGTTACCTGTGATGCTTCTTCTTTCATTGTACTCTGTGCACCACGCTCCGGTTTTCCTTCCCACAATGATTCCATTTCTTCCAATGATTTCCCTTTTGTTTCAGGAACCATTTTCCAGACGAACCATGCAGCGATGAACCCAACTAATCCGTAGATCCAATAAGCAAAACCATGATTAAATTTTTCAGTTAACCAACTGTTATTATTCATCATTGGGAATGTTTGTGAGACAATGAAATTTGATATCCATTGTGCTGCCACAGCAATTGCCAATGCCATACTTCTAATTTTATTTGGGAATATCTCTGAAAGCAAAACCCATGTAATTGGACCCCAGGAAATTGCGAATGCCGCTACATAAGTCAACATGAACACCAGAGAAAGTGTACCCATATTCTGAGTAGCGAAAGTTAAACCAAGGCTAACCATGCTCACACCCATTGCCAGGGCTCCAATTATTTGCAAAGGCTTCCTACCGTATTTATCAACCGTAACTATTGCAATCACTGTGAATAGTAAATTGATAAACCCAACAATGATAGTTTGGAGTAATGCAGCATCTGTACCAGCTCCAGCATTCTTAAAAATTTCGGGAGCGTAATAAAGCACTACATTGATACCAACAAACTGCTGAAAGACTGATAATAGAACTCCGATCACTATTACCAACCATCCAAACGAATTAAGGCTTCCTGATTGATGATCATTAAGACCTTTCTTAATATTATTCAGGATATTGATAGCATTCTCTTTACTATTTATTTTGGCTAAGACTTCAGTTGCCTTTTCCTCCAATTTGTTAATCACCAACCATCTTGGACTTTCCGGAACTGTAAACAATAATCCAAAGAATATTCCAGCCGGAATCACTTCCGAAGCAAACATCCATCTCCATCCAATACTGTCTAACCAGGAAGCATCTCCCTGAAGTGCTATTGAATAATTCACAAAGTACACCACAAGCATTCCAAAAATAATAGCAAACTGATTCCACGAAACCAGATGTCCTCTTTTCTCAGCAGGAGCAACTTCAGCTATGTACATTGGTGACAACATACTGGCTAATCCAACCCCTACTCCACCTATTACTCTGTAGATTACAAATGGCACTAAAAAAGTGTGATCACCTTCTCCAATAGGTCTAAAGCCAATCTCAGGCATTGCGGAACCCAATGCAGAAATTGTGAATAAGATCGAAGCAATTAGCAGTGTCTTCTTTCTACCAAACTTTGCGGATAAGAAGCCACCTAAAAAACCTCCAATTATACAACCAATCAAAGCACTCGATACTGCAAAACCCAAAAGACTATTGGCCTCAAGTTCTGTCAAGCCGGCAGGATCTACGAAAAAGCTTTTAAGAGAACCTACCGTGCCTGAAATAACTGCTGTATCGTATCCAAATAGTAGCCCGCCAAGTGTGGCTACCAAGGTTATTCTGAATATATATGCCTTGTTGTAATCTGACATTACAAGTATTGATTAATGATATTTTCAAATAATTCCTGCTGACCGCTTCTCAGCTTTAATTCACCATTATTAGATGCGATAGCCGCTAATTCCTCTAAAGTCAATTTTCCAGTCTCAAAAGCAGAGCCATCCATTGTGCTGAATGAGCTATATCTGGCTTTTCTAAGGTTCTGGTAATTTGAATTGGTTAAAATGTCATCTGCCACAATTAGTGATCTTGCGAAAGCATCCATTCCTCCAATGTGAGCATAGAAAATGTCAATTAGATCTGTAGAATTTCTTCTTGCTTTAGCATCAAAGTTGATACCGCCTCCTTGTAGTCCACCTGCTTCCAAGAACACCAACATCAACTCTACCAACTCATAAGGATTGTTAGGAAACTGATCTGTATCCCATCCATTTTGATAATCACCTCTGTTAGCATCCATACTTCCCAATACTCCTGCATTTGCTGCAACAGCCATTTCATGTTGCATAGTATGCTGAGCAAGAGTCGCGTGGTTTACTTCAAGATTTAGCTTGAAATCATCCATTAAGTCATACTCTCGAAGGAATCCAATTACAGTTGCAGCATCAAAATCGTATTGATGTTTTGATGGTTCCATTGGTTTTGGTTCAATAAAGAAATTCCCTTTAAAACCATTTGCTCTGCCGTAATCTTTCACCATATGAAGGAATCGGGCCATATGATCCAGTTCCTTTTTCATATTGGTATTGAGCAAGCTCATATAACCTTCTCTTCCTCCCCAGAACACATAGTTTTCACCACCTAATTTGATGGTCGCATCAAGAGCATTTTTTACTTGTGCACCAGCATAGGCTACAACATCAAAATCCGGGTTGGTTGCTCCTCCGTTCATGTACCTTGGGTTTGAGAACAGATTTGCTGTTCCCCAAAGTAGTTTTACTCCTGAGGCTTTCTGTTTTTCCTGAGCGTAATCTGTGATAAACTCCAGGCGTTTTGCTGATTCGGATAATGAATCACCTTCATTGATAAGATCAAAATCATGGAAACAGTAATACGGAGCTCCAATCTTTGTAATAAACTCGAAAGCAGCATCCATTTTGTCTTTAGCCTGTTGGTACGGGTCTGAGTTATTTAACCATGGGAACTCTTTAGTTCCAGGGCCAAAAGGATCTCCTCCAGTACCACAGAAGGTATGCCAGTAGGCAATGGCGAAACGAAAATGCTCTTCCATCGTTTTACCGGCGACCTTCTTTGCAGCATCATAGTACTTAAATGCCATTGGATTGTCGGATTTAGGCCCCTCATATTTGATCTTGCCTATTCCTTCAAAGTATTCTTTTTCTCCAATCGTCAACTTTACACTCATCAATCTATATTTTTAATAAATTCGTTAAATCACTTTTCCACACATTGTAACCGTGTGCGTATTCACCATTAATATTGGTTGGGCTCACAGACTTCACCAATTTGTTCCCAGACATTGCCTCTTTCAATGAACTTCTATGTTTCAAGGTATAACCAATAGCTTTAGCTGCACCAACAGCTCCAGTAGTCTCAACCACATCGATTTCACACTGTAATAATGATGCAATTGTTGTTGAAAATACCGTAGACTGAAACAGGTTATCATTTCCAACCTTGATTCTTGAAACCTTCATTCCCATGCCACTTAAAATCTCCATTCCGTAAATGAATGAATAAGCTATTCCTTCTAGTGAAGCTCTGTAAAAATGAGCTCGATTATGACGGTTGAAATGAAGGTTCATTACGTGTGAACCAATGTCTTTATTTTCCAATATTCGTTCCGCTCCATTTCCAAAAGGGATTATTCTAAGCCCTTCTGAATTGACCGGAACTGACGAAATCATTCTTTCCATGTCAACATAGGAAGTACCATCATTTGCCATTTGTTGCTTAACCCATCGATATTGAATTCCAGCACCGTTGATGCACAGAAGTATACCAATCTTGGGATTATCAGCACAATGATTGACATGAGCAAAACTATTTACTCTGGAGTCTTCATCATATGAAAGCTGATCGACAACTCCATACACAACTCCGCTAGTACCACCTGTTGCAGCCACTTCTCCGGCATTTAGTACGCCAAGTGACATAGCGTTATTTGGTTGATCACCAGAACGGTATCCAACAGGTATTCCTGCTGGCAATCCAAGAAGATCTGCTATGACTGTGGACAACTCACCTTGATTTGAAAAAACATCCATTACTTCAGGAATCATGCTTTCATGGATTCCGAATTCTTCAAACAGAAAGCTTGCAGGATTATTTTCTTTAAAATCCCACATCATTCCTTCCGAGAGGCCACATACTGTAGTATTTAACTCACCAGTAAACTTCATTGCTATGTAGTCTCCTGGTAGCATTAACTTATGAATTCGGTTGTAGATTTCTGGCTCGTTATCTTTTACCCATTTAAGTTTAGAAGCTGTAAAATTGCCCGGTGAATTCAATAGATGATCCAGACATTTCTGTGGTCCTAACTTTTCAAATAACTCATTGCCAATCTCAACCGCTCTACTATCACACCAAATGATAGAAGGACGAAGAACATTTTGGTCTTTATCGACCAGTACCAAACCATGCATCTGATACGAAATTCCAATACCGAGTACCCCATCTCTGTATTTGGATTCTAAATCAGCGAATAGCTTTCTTGTAGCTTGTATGATGTTTTCCCACCATACTTCCGGATTTTGCTCAGCCCAACCTTGCCTTCTGCTGATGATATCCATTTCTGATTCAGGATATTGCACCACCTTAATGGGCTTGTTGGATTCTGCATCTACTAATGCAGCCTTTATTGAGGAACTTCCGATATCGTAACCGAGATAATACAATTTATTTTATGCTATGATAATTATTCTCTCTTTCATCTTAAAAAAGTAATAATGATCGGTCGTTGGACCGACCACTATTGAAACAAATGTAGGCTTATGAAGAAGTTTGAAAACCAGTTAATATCTACTATTACATTATTTTCAATTTTGCCTGTTTCAAAGGTGTACTAATTATGAATATATTAAAATAATCGCGATACTACATGAATTCGTCAAATTGAATTCTTAGCTACGTCAAAAAGTGATTTGTACGTCAATTCATTTGATTGCAACAGATTAAAATGCAATAACCTAATTATCAATCTGAACAGATTTCATCAATTAAATGATTAAAATTTTCAAGTAAATAGCCATTCAATTGAATAATTAGTAATACAATCTAACTTGCAAGACACGTCAGCAACACGTCATATTTTAAGATTCTATTTTCTAAATACTACGTCAATCAAACTAACACACATAAAAAAACCCTTCAATTAGAAGGGTTCTTTAAAAAATGAAGTAAAATGAAAATTTGATTCTAAATTTTGTCTCTGATTTCAGCCATTAACTCTTGAAATGCCTGACTTGTTTCATGAGTAACAACCTTGGGATAGTGCAACTTTTCGAGAAGTTGTTTGCTTACACCATCAATTTCATATTCAAAGCCGCTACCTTGTCTGTCATCTTTGAAATGATCAATGCATTCTTCTACTTTGAATAGTTTGCAATCTTTTGCTCTCCAGAAATCAAATATCTCAATGTACCCTTCTGTACCTATTACATAAGTATAGTTGGGAAGTTTAGAGCGAAAAGAAGTATGTAATTGCGCACATGCATCTTCATACTCTAGAAGCATAGAAACATCATGATCAACTCCTGTGCTAGCTTTTCTTCCAAGTACAGTAATTTCTTTTGGTTTGACAGGCATAAATAACCAAGCCATTGCAACATTGTATACACCCATATCCAATAATGCACCCCCAGCCAAATCCGGATTAAACATTCTGCCCTCAGGATCAAACGGAACCGGGTAGCCAAAATCTGATTTAATTTGGGTGATCTGACCTATTCTACCTTGACCTACCCATTCCTTTGCTTTTTGGATAGCTGGAAGAAAGTAGGTCCACATACCTTCAATGATAAATCCGTCCTTGGACTTGGCGTAATCAAACAGCTCCTTTGATTGATGGGGAGTGATCGTTATTGGTTTTTCACACATAACTGCTTTCCCATTGCTCAGCGCCTCTTTTGAGTTTTCGAAATGAAAATTATGAGGCGTAGCAATATAAACTACATCAATCTCTGGGTCCTTAAACATTTCTGTGTAGGAGCTATAGGCTTTAGGAATGTTATAAAGCTGTGAGAAGCTCTTAGCAGATTCAAGGTTTCTTGAAGCAACAGCATTAAGCTCGCCGTATTCGGCGAATGCAAAATCAGCTGCAAACTGATGAGCAATTGTTCCTGTACTTACAATGCCCCATTTGATTTTTTTATTCATTAAAATGATTACTTAACGTAGAATGGAATGTTCGCATACCCGGCTTTACCTTTGGAATCCCTCACATAAGCGAATAACCTGTAATCTCCTTTTTCCTCAGGAACCACAAATTTGATAGTACCATGTTCATCAGCCTCCTTTTCAAATTGAATGGTCTCTGGTTCCTTTTCAAAGGCTCCTCCTTCACTTCTAACCATTACTTCCTTCCGAATAACCCACTCAATCTCTAATTCATCAGAATCTGGATCCATTACTTCTATTTTGGCGGAATGACTGGATTTTGGGTCCACATAAATATTATCAGTTGCTTTTTGTGAATTAAAAGTGATTGCTGTTACAGATGGGGCTCTGTTTTCCGGATATGTGCCAGTCCAGAGTTTTGTTAATTCATCAATGACCTCTGTGGGTTCTCCGGTTTTCAGAAACATACCATACCAGGTCGGAGTTCTTTCTTGCTTCTGTCCCCAGTAAAAAGCATAGGACCCAAGGCACAGACCAGACTTATCATCTAAGATTCCTTTGTTTATTCTGGTAATATATCCCTTTGCTTTTTCGGAACTTGTTTCCTCGATCTCTCTCCCCCACTCTGTTGAGGGTCTTTCCCAGTGCCCCATCGGACCGTACTCAGTTACCATATAAGGATATTCGACCTCAGCGGTATTCACCAAGTCTGGTAAAATCATTAAATCTCCGTAAACCTGATACGATAGAAAATCTAATTGGGGTACATGCTTTAATGCCAAATCAATATGTGATTTATGTACACCGGCGAAAGTAGTTGTCACTGGATGGTTTGGATCTACTTCATGTATAAAATCTACTAAATCCGCTAGTGCTTCGTAAGCTTTTGGGTTTACCAATTTAAGTTGTCCTTTATTATCAAATAATAGATTCAATTCATTACCTACAACCCAGCAAAGTAAATTTGGATGGTCTTTAAATAGTAAAATACGTTCCTTTAGTCGGTTGAATTGTTCCTTTACTTTTGCGTCATTATTGTAATCGAACCCATGTAATTCTTTTTCCATATCCAGGCCTAACGCAACCATTAACCCATATTTAGCGGCTGAATCTAGTTCTTGCTTTGCATTATTGGTACCCCAGGTTCTAAACGAGTTAGCACCTGCTTGCTTTAACCGATTCATACTCGCTATTTGATCAAAATCAAGACCAACCCCTCTAACTTCGAAGGGTTGGTCGTTGATAAAAAATCTGTGAACTCCATCTACTTGTTTAATCTCAACTTTGGATGGAGTTACTTCTACATTACCCTCACGATTATCGCAGGCAATGTGTATAACCAATAGAAAAAATATAATTGTGTGGTATAATGCTTTATTCATGATAGTTAGACCCGATCCTCTAAAACCTCGTTAGTGGAAAACCTGTATCTCATGTTGCGATATACCGCAATGTCTGTTATGTCCTCAGGAGTTCCCTTAGGTATAGCTCTAAAATTAGTGGAAACTCTAAATTCTCCCTTAATCGGAAGTACTCTATGCCACGAATGCCCGTGTAAAATGACCAATGTACCCCTCTTCGGGTATAGCGTAACCTGGTTTTTGAGGTCTTCATGTGGCTCGCCTGCCGATAATTCCCCCATCTTATGGGAGCCTGGTAACACAATTGTTTCGCCTCCTATTTCCGGCGTAATATCATGTGTGTAGACAAGTCGGTTTAGATTGAATTGTTTTGAGTTTTCCGGAGGACAATCCTGATGCCAGGCCTGACCTTTCGTGCCTGCTTTAGAAAACATGGCCATGCAGTATAGGTTATCCCAACCAACACCCAGAATTGCTTCTGTGAGTTTTTGAAACCTTTCATCATGATCTACTAAATCAAAATCTGTTACCCCTTCTCTATAAGGAAACCACGGCACCACTTCTGTGGCAGCCTTTTCCAAAAACTCATCGGTGTGTTCCCAATCTGGTTTCATTCCAAAATGGTCCAGCACCAACTTGTTTAGGTAATCCATCTTATCCGCTTCAAAAAAGTCCTCTAAGACCAGATAACCGTCATTCCAAAACCGATTTGCTAAAGATGTATAGTCCATATGCCTAGTATCCAATGTTTTGTGTTAAAATATCCGATCCATCCGTGTCTGGTCCTACTAGTTCAATTTCATCCTGAGGGATTGGTAAATACTCTCTACCTGGCACAAAATCTTCAATTTCTGAAGCTGCATCTCCCCATCTAAGCAAGTCATAGTATCTGTTCCATTCAGTTGCCAACTCCAGTCTCCTTTCAAGTTTTAAAGCCTCCATTGTCAATGGCTTGGAAGGTAAACCAACTCTGTTTCTAACCTGATCAAATACACCTTGACCATCACCAGCAGCTCCATTCAAGGTAGCTTCCGCTAGAATTAAGAGAATCTCCGAGTATCTAAGAACTTTGTGGTTGAGTGGTGATAACACAAAATCGGTAGTTTCATTTTGAATCTGCTCGGGAGTTATAAAATATTTCAGCGAATAGCTATAGCCAGTTCCGTATTGACCACCAACAATTGCCGGGCTGTTGTCAATAAACTCTTGCGTAACAGGGTCATTTCCCTGATCCGCAAGTATTTGTGACCCAAACTCATGTCCGGCTGTTAAGATTGTTGCATCTAATCTTACTAAGTCATTTTCATCTACAAAAGCTTGCTGCAATTCTGGAGTTGTCAGATTATAACTCCAACCAGTTGCAGGAGCATCAAAGGGAGGAAAGAAGAACTGTGCGGTAAGACTACCTTGAGCTCCTGCATTCCATGAACCTCCAGATGGATCATTGAAGAATGCGATTTCAAATAAACTTTCAACACCATGCTCATTTGACAATACCCAGTTGTCTGCATAATTTTCTTCAAGCGCATATACTCCACTGTTGATTACTTCCTGAGCAAAATATGCTGCTGAATCCCAATTCTCCTGGTACATATATGCTTTCGCTAGCAAACCTTGAGCTGCTCCTTTGGTCGCTCTGTAGGCCTCATTTGGCTCTTGAGTACCTGTTGGCATCTCCCATGATTCCGGAAGCAATTCAATTGCGGCTCGGAAATCAGCATTGATCTGAGCGTATACTTCTGAAATTGGTTTTCTTTTAATATTATCAATTACTCCAACGTCTGTGGTTTCTGTAAATAATGGCACTTCACCAAAATTCTTAACTGCTTCAAAATAGTAGAATGCCCTTAGAAATCGAGATTCCGCTATAAACAGCTGTTTGTCAGGAATTACGCTTTCATCAACTGTGCTTAAACCTCCAATTATCTGATTTGCCCTAGCAATGCCAGTGAAAAATTTAGACCAGATTAGAGCTACATTCACGTTGGTAGTTGTTAATGTACTTGGGAGTTCAAACTCATGACTTTGAGGTTGAAAAAATGTATTCTCTATGATAACATCATCAGACCTCACGTCAGAATAGATGTATGTCATGGCGTAGCTATCTCCGAAAGTTGGGACAAACTCCCAGCGCATAGGCTGATATGCGCCAGGTATTAATCTTTGTACTACTTCCTGGTTCGTAAAAACCACTTCAGTTAATGGTTCGGTAATCGGATCCTGATCCAGGAAATCATCACAGGAAACGATCAGAAGAATTGATACCAGTGCGATATATATTTTTGATTTCATTATTCCCAGCTTTTAAAATGTTAATTGAAAACCACCCATTACAGATTTCGGTAGTGGATAGAATCCACGATCAATTCCGACATCCAATGGACTATTATTTGCTCCGATTTCCGGATCGTAACCTGAGTAATCTGTGATAGTGAGTAAGTTGTTTCCACTTACATAAAATCTAAGATTCTCAAGTTTTAGTTTGGCAAGAATACTCTCTGGAAGTGTGTAGCCCAGCGTGATATTTCTCATTCTCAGATAACTACCATCTTCTACATAATAATCTGAAAACTCATGATTAACCGCTTCAAGTGCAGAAGGTCGGATAACGGTGGAGTTTCTATTGTCTAAAGACCAGGCATTTAAAACTCTTTTGGTTCTGTTGGAATAGGCAAACCCATATCCGGTAGATGCATTTACAACATCATTACCTTCTGAACCGGAGAAGAATATTGTAAAGTCAAAGTTTTTGTAGTTAGTCTGAATATTCAGACCATAGATTAAGTCAGGGTATGGATTACCAATTATTTCTTTAACTGGATCACCATTTTCATCTGTCTTATAAACTGGGTTCCCAGCTTCATCCAGACCTTCCATCACAAAACCATAGAAACTGGCAATTGGAGAACCTTCCTGGCTAATTGTTAGAGCCGGAGCACCTTGAAATACTCTTGTAGCACCTCCTACGATAGGCAAACCTCCTCCCAGATCAGTAATTTCATTTTTCACCAATCCGAAATTCATACCGATATTGAAATGAAAGTCACTTCCGATTTTATCTCTGTATAGAAATAACCCTTCAAATCCAGTATTCTTTACACTTGCAGCATTTCTTGTTGGAGCTGGCAATCCCAGGAATGATGGATTTGGGAAGTCAAGTAGCATATCATCAGTGGTTTTAATGTACCAATCCAGAGTAATGCCCACTTTATTATTGAACAAGTTGGCCTCTAAACCAACATTAGTTTGAGCGATTGATTCCCATTTCACATCTGGATTAAATGATTGCTCTTCAACACCTCCAGATCCGTTTCTCACATATCTTTGAGCGTATTGATATGGAGCTATCCTATCATTTCCATTGATTCCCCAACTAGCTCTTAATTTTAATAATTCTACGGCTTTTACACTCGCAAGGAACGGCTCACTCGATAAAACCCAGCCAGCAGAAACCGAAGGAAACACCCCCCATCTTTGAGACTCACCAAACCTTGATGATCCATCTCTTCTGACAGTTGCGGAGAACAAGTACTTCTCCTGATAGTTATAGATGGCCCTACCATACATTGATAGCGTGGTATTTCTAGATGCCAAATCATTGTTGATTACTTCGGTGCTGTTATCTACAATATTGGCAAAATTCACTTCCTCTGCCGTGTTGTAATAGAAATCAGTACCGAACCTTGATTTGGTTATACTTTCGTTATCCAAGACACTGGTTCCAGCCATTAAGCTCAACTGATGATTCTGGCTTAGGTTAGCTTCGTATGTAACATAGCTTTCCCACTGCAAAAACTCCTCATTCACAGTAGTTTCAGCTAGGGAATTAATTTCATTTACAAAGTTCTGCTCCGACCAATCAAATCGAGCTCCAAAGTTTCTGATTAAAACGTCCCTTTTTAGGTACCCTAATGAGTTGCTGAAAGTAAAGCCGTCAAACAACTCCCAATTTATCAAGGTATTAGAGTATAATACATTTGTAATATCCTTGTTATCCGCTACCGTAAGTCCGATAATGGGATTTCCGAATTCTGCCTGAGGGTTAAGCTCTACTCCATTTACCACAACACCTCTTCGATCTCCATTATTGAATGGAATTCCATTTTCATCGTAAACAGGAAAAATTGGTGGTAATGAAGCCACTGACGACATTAGGAATGAGTTTTCACTATTTTCGGCAATGAAGCTTCTAGTATTATTGGAATAGGTAGCAAAAAGATTAACATCTAGATTTTCGTTAACAGATGTTTTCAAATCAACACTTAAAGACTTTCTCCCAAAATCAGTTTTCCCAATAATTCCTTCTTGATCAAAAATACCAGCGCTGATGAAGTATTGAGTTTTGGCATCACCTCCAGAGACCCCAACATGGTAGTCGCTGATAGCAGCTTCCTGACTAATCTCTTCGATCCAGCTCACATCCGGAAGGGCAGCAATCTCAGCATCTGTAAAACGGCCTCTGCTTCCATCCCTATTGATCCCTTGCTGAATCATATAGTTGATTGAATTATTGTAGTACTCTGCGTATTCCTGCTTATTGAGGTAATCTCCGGTACTTGCCAAACTTTGCACTCCGTAGTATCCTGAAAATGTAACTCTGGGTTTCTTTGCGTTTCCCTTTTTGGTTTCTACCAGGATTACACCGTTTCCTCCTCTAGCTCCATAAATGGCACTTGATGCTGCATCTTTCAAAACAGTTATTCCTTGAATGTCATTTGGGTTGATAAAATTCATATCAGGCACCTGCACACCATTTACAAGAATAAGTGGTGTAGCATTACCTGCAGTCCCCACTCCTCTCATACGGATTGTAAGCGGTGCTCCGGGAGAGCCTGATTCTTTAACAATAACTACCGCTGGAATAGAACCCTGAATAGCTTGTTCCAACCTAGCAATTGGCCGGTCCTCTATGACTTTAGAGTCAATAGTTTGGACGGCTGTTGAAATTGTGGCCCGGTTTTGTGTTTGTCCATAACCAGTTACAACAACCTCCGCTAATGCCTGAATGCTTGTATAAAGCGTTACATTTAGCGTTGAATTCTGACCAACCTGTAGTTCAGTTGTTTCAAAACCAACAAAAGAAAAAACAAGAATATCATTTGGGGTTGCTTCAACGGCGTAATTACCATCCATGTCTGTTACTACTCCTGTAGTGGTACCCTTAACCAAAACGGTAACTCCTGGAAGTCCAAACCCCGATTCATCTTCGATCACTTGACCGCTGATCGTGCGGTTTTGAGCCAGTAATATTTGACTCATTGACATGACTAACACCCCCATAAACAGGGTCTTTAGAAATGACAACTTATTGCATCTCCATATTAAACACATAGTAACTCCATTTAATTGTACACTGATCCTTTATTGGTTCGGGGATAAAAGTTTCAGGCTTCACTTGCCGGTGAAGATCTGATGACCCACTAAGCTATTATTTTAAATAATTGCTAATAAAGGCTTATTCAAATGTGTGATTATTAGGAGAATTTCAAAAAAATAGCACCACTACATCATTTCGTCAAAATGCATTCTTCTATACGTCAATTACTTCACACTACTTCACTTGGTAGATTTCACTTATAAGAATCACTAACTAAAGAATTACGAAGTGACAAACTAAATACACGATACATTTAGAGTATATCTCATAAAATCACGATTAGATGCGAAATTCATAATACAAAGGATTATAATACCTACGTCAAATGCACGTCAGAAATTACATTCAATGTGATACATATACTACGTCAAATGATCCTGCAAAATGAATTATTGAAGTGTTTCCAGAAACGATTCAATTGAATCGCTATTATCTATGGGCAGCTTTTTTCTCAATCTGTACCTTTTGGTTTCAATTCCTCTTATGGAAAGATTAAGTTTTGCTGCTATTTCTTTGGTGGAGAGATTCATTTTGATAAGCGCACAAAGTCTTGCCTCGTCATTACTAATTTCAGGAACTTTTGCTTTTAGTTGTTTGAAGAAATTACTGTTCAGAAGGTTGAATTGTTCTTCAAATTCTTCCCATTCTTTATTCGAATTGAATTGCTTTTCAATTTTATCCAGCACTTTCTTGATTTTATTGCTTTTATCATTGTCCGCAATATCATTTAGGTCTTTATAGACTTCTTTCAGGAACTCCCCTTTTGATATTAATTTCAGCTGAGTACTGGCTAGTTGTCTGGTTTTAGAATCTAACTCATCTTCATAGTCATCAATACGATCTAGTGGTCTGGTATATTTATCGGTGAGGGCTTTTTCCAGATTTGAGCTCCAATAGTTATATGCTTGTAGGCACAGTGCCTGATTTAAGCGTGGTTCATGAATTTGAATAGGTTTAATTCCTCGAAGAGCTTCATCCAGATCTTTGTATTGTCCCGCTTTAACACCTGCTGCTTTTGCAGCACCTACTGCACCTGTAGTTTCCACTACTTCAATATGGCAATCCAGCAATGTAGCAATAGTCATCGCAAATACATCCGACTGGAACATGTTGTCATTTCCAACTCGCATAACGTTTACATCCAATCCCATTTCCTTCAAAATGTTTACTCCGTATACAAACGAGAACGCCACACCTTCAAGCGCAGCTCTGAATAGATGAGCTCTATTATGTCTATTAAACTGAAGGTTGTGGAAATGTGAATTAAGGTTCTTGTTTTCCAGAATCCTTTCAGCGCCATTGCCGAAAGGCAACAGACAAAGTCCATCTGAGCCTATTGGTATTGAAGAAGCCATACGCTCCATATCTTCATATTCCCGGCCAGACCTTGCAATTTGGTGTTTCATCCAGCTGTATTGCATACCGGCTCCATTGATACAAAGTAAAATCCCTATACGATCAAAATTATCTTCATAATTCACATGAGCAAACCCGTTTACTCTTGATTTTGGATCATAAAGAGGTTTATCTACAATTCCGTAAACCACTCCTGATGTGCCACATGTCGCTGCAATCTCTCCTGGTTGCAGCACATTAAGTGATAGTGCATTGTTTGGTTGGTCTCCAGCTCTATAGGTAATTGGTATTCCTGGAACTAAACCAGTTAATTCTGCAGCTTCTTTTGTCACCTCTCCCTGATGAGAAAAAGTTGGAACAACATCTGGAATCAAGTCTTCATTTAGTTCATAGTAATCCAAAATCTCTTGGGAAACTTTCCTTTTATTGAAGTCCCAAAATATTCCTTCAGATAAGCCAGGTATTGTAGTTGAAACCTGCCCAGTTAATTTCATTGTGATAAAGTCACCAGGTAAAAGGAATTTCTGAGCATTGAAATAGGTTTCTGGTTCATTATCCTTTACCCATTTCAGTTTGGAGGCTGTAAAGTTTCCAGGACTATTGAGGCAGTTTTCAAGACACCATTCCTTGCCAATTTCTTTAAATGCCTTATCACCAATGGAAACAGCTCTACTATCGCACCATATAATGGAAGGCCTCAGTACTTGTTGGGATTCATTAATTAATACCAATCCATGCATTTGGTAGGAAATCCCGATTCCCTTGATATCATTTGGATTGACATTGGTTTTCAATAATAACTTCCTTGTGACAAAACAGAAATCCTGCCACCATACTTCTGGTTGCTGCTCTGCCCATCCACTTTGACGACTAATCATATCCATCTCAGTTTCTGGATAACTGGCAACACCTACTGTATCATGAGAAGAAACCTCAACTAATGCAGCTTTAATGGAAGAACTCCCGATATCATATCCTAACAAATACATTCCTACGTCATTATTACGTCAGAAATATACTTTTTATAAACAACAGTTAAAACAAAAACGGTTAGAAAATATGAGGAACAGGTCTGGAATTATGCCTGTCAGCACTTATTTGTGAATCGTATAGGTCACTTTGTTCATTACAAATTGCCTGAGAAATCAACTTTCCTGTAATAGCCCCAAGACTCAGCCCCATCATACCATGGCCTGTTGCAATCAATAGGTTATTGAACATTGCCGTTCGACCAATATACGGTAGTCCATCAGCTGAACATGGCCTGTACCCATGCCAGACCTGACAATTTTGAAAAGGATGACCTTCCAGTTGAGGGAAGTATTGGGGAATTGAATCATATATACCTTTTAACCTTTTCCTATCAATGGAGTCATTCATGCCATCAATAGCCAAAGTTCCTGCAAACCTGATTATGTCGCCCATTGGTGTACAAGCCACTTTCGACTCTGTTAGAATGGAGCATATTGAAGCTGTTAAGTGTTTTCGTTCAAGATCAAAGCTGTATCCTTTGGCTCCCTGCATGTGTAGTTTTATCCCTAGGGACTTTGCTAATTCTGCAGACCATGTACCAGCTGCTATGACAAAATGATCAGCTGTAATCACTTCACCATTCACCACCAAGCCATTAATAGTACTACCGTTGCTGATCAATTCTTCAATATAAGATCCAGCAATGAGTCCAACTCCATTATTTCTCAGATGGATTTTGAGCAAGTTCATTAATTCGTTGGGATTGAGGAATGCGTCATCTTTAAAGTAAACTGCACCAGTGGCATTTGTTGTAATGTTAGGTTCCAATGTTTGAAGTTCATATTGGTCCAGAACTTTTACATCTTGCCCAAGCTGCTTTGCTTTTTCAGCAATTTGAACTTCATCATCCAAAGCTTGCTGCGTTTTACAGTACATAATCAAACCAGATTGCTGCAAACCAAAATCTCCAAGCTCGTCTTTGAGCTGATCGTATAGAATCTTGCTTCCGAAATTTAGTTTGTAAAGCAATTCTGCTGATTGATTAACGTGTTTGTTATTAGCATTTTTAAGAAAATGATACAACCATGCGTAGAGAGACTTATCCATTCGAAGTTTAATGTAAAAAGGACTGCTCGGATTGAACATCCATTGAAGTCCTTTAGCAAGAGCGCCAGGATTGGCTAATGGAATAAAGTGACTGGGAACAATCATTCCTGCATTCCCATATGAAGCACCATCTTCAAAATTTCCTTTATCAAAAACGGTTACTCCAAACCCCTTTTTATTCAGGTAATAGGCGCATAATAATCCTACTACTCCTCCACCAACAATACAAACACTATTTTTCATAACTCAAATCACAGAGAAACCAAAAGCGTAAGGATCTTCCGTATCTATTAAAATCTCGTTGTACCCGAAGATTCTTGCCCAACCTTGCACACTTGGAATGATTGCATTCTTTCCATCAATGTCTGTCACAGACTCAATGCGTCCAATGAATTGTGATCCGATATAACTTTCATGAACAAACTCCTCTCCTTGTTTCAGCAATCCCTTTGCATACCACTGAGCCATTCTAGCTGACGTTCCTGTACCACATGGTGATCGGTCTATCGCTTTATCTCCATAAAACACTGCGTTTCTTGCTGTAGAATCAGAGCTTTCTGGCTTCCCTGACCAGAGAATATGACTAACACCATTTATAGTTGAGTCTTCCGGATGTGTAAATTTTTGAGGGTACAGATTATTGATCTTCTCTCTTATCTCCTGACTCCAGCTTACCAACTGATCCGCTGAGTAGCTTTGTATTCCTTTGAAACTCTCTTGTTCATCAATGATTGCGTAGAAATTACCTCCATACGCAACATCGAATTTCAGAATTCCCAACCCATCACAATGAACTTTTAATGCTGAAGCAGCAAGATATGATTTCACATTCATCAGCCTTACCCAATCTACTTTGTTCCCAGTTTGTCCGTATTTGATTGAAACAATTCCGGCAGGTGTCTCCAGCTTGAGCTCCCCTTGTCTCTTTGGCTTTATCAAGCCAGATTCTATTGCAATTGTTACTGTGCCGATTGTTCCATGACCACACATTGGTAAACATCCGCTGGTTTCTATAAATAAGATAGCAGCATCATTCTCTGGTCTACTAGGAGGATAAACAATACTACCAGACATCATATCATGACCTCTTGGCTCAAACATTAAGCCCTTTCTTATCCAATCATATTCTGAAATGAAGTGCTGCCGCTTTTCACTCATGTTTTTACCTTCCAGTATCGGCCCTCCACTTTTAACAAGCCTCACCGGATTACCACATGTGTGAGCATCAATGCATTGAAATTTTGAAATCATGTTTTGAGAGTTGATAAATGTTGGCCCCAGAGAAGCCAACATTTTAATTGTAACCAAACTAACTTCCTGAAACAGAAAGTTTAACTAATGAAGACCTTGTCAATTCTCCGTTTACCTTTCTAAGAATATTCAGAGGATTGTGATTTTGTAATTCCAGCGGTAACAGACTATCAGGAAAATCCTGGTAACAAATTGGCCTGGCAAATCTTTTGATTGCATCTGATCCTACTGAAGTAAACCTTATATCTGTTGTGGCGGGAAATGGTCCACCATGAATCATTGAGTCACAGACCTCAACACCAGTTGGCACATCATTAATGATCATCCTGCCAACTTTTGACTGGAGTATTTGTAGAAGATCTTCATTCCTGACTAATTCCTCTTTTGTTCCAAAACAAGTACCTGTCAACTGTCCATCCAGCTTTTCAATGATTGACTTCAATACCTGAACATCCTTACATCTTACAATCAAAGAAGATGGTCCAAACACCTCTTTAGCTAAGTAATTATCGTTGAGAAAATCATCAGCATCAATCTCAAAAATTGCAGGAGTACCTGTATCGAATCCTTCTATCTGAGCAACTGTACTGACTTTGTCGTGATTCTTAATTCGATTAATTCCAGCACAATAATTATTGAGAATTCCCATTGTAAGCATTGGGGAGACTGATGACTCAGATATCTTTTGCCCTAATTGATTAATGAATTCATCAGTACTTCGACTCTCAACAGTTAAGATGAGGCCAGGGTTAGTGCAAAACTGGCCGGCTCCAAGGGTAATTGAGTTTGCTAGTTTAGCTGCAATTTCAGATGATTCTTTACTCATTAGTTCAGGAAATACCACGACTGGATTCACACTACTCATTTCAGCAAAAACCGGAATTGGATCAGGTCGCGAGTTTGCAAGATCAAATAGAGCCTTTCCTCCTTGAAAAGAGCCGGTAAACCCAACGGCTTTCACTTCTTTGTGGCTAACTAGTTTCTCTCCTAAATCATTTCCATCTCCATATAATGTACTGAATGTTCCATTTGGCATTCCACAAATTGAAGCTGCTCTCTGAATAGCCTCCGCTACAAGAGAATTAGTTGCAGGATGTGCTTCATGAGCTTTTACAATTACCGGATTGCCTGCAGCCAAGGCAGAAGCAGTATCACCTCCAGCTGTAGAAAAAGCCAAAGGGAAATTGCTAGCGGTAAATACCACCACAGGACCAATGGGAATCAACTTTTTCCTGATATCACTTTTGGGGTTTGGTTGTCTATCTGGAATTGCCTCATCTATACTCGCTTCTGTCCACAGTCCTTCTCTTACAACAGATGCAAACATTTTAAGTTGATTCACAGTCCTGCCGCGCTCTCCAATTACTCTACCCTCAGGAAGCCCAGTCTCTGATACAACAGTTGCAATCAGATGATCTCCCAGTAGTATGATCTGATTTCCTATTTCTTCTAGAAACTCAGCCCTTAATATTGATGACATGCCCGACAATTCCGAGAATGCTGATTTCGCCAGATTTAAAGCTACTTCAATCTCCTCGCCATTCGCCACAGCAAATCCTTCCTCCGAGTTCTTAAGTCCACTTATTGGGTTCCAGCTAAATATCTTTTTATCAGACTTCCCTGAATTGGTAAAACCAATAATATTATTTCTAACCATTTCGATGAGTTATGAATGAGCTAATTCTAAATATTCAGGAATACTTGGCCTTGTGTCAAGAGCCTGATTAATGATGTTTAGTACTTCACGTCTTTCCTGTCCGTGTAAAGGAAGTCTTGGCGCTCTTACAATCTCTGTTCCCAATCCAGTAAGGCTCTCCGCTAACTTAATGTTTTGAACAAGCTTTGAATTAATGTCTAGTTCCAGCAATGGCAGAAACCATCTATAAATCTCCAATGCCTTTTGAATCTCACCAGCCTTAATAAGCCTGTAAATCGCCACTGTTTCTCTTGGAAATGCACATACAAGACCTGCAATCCAACCATTAGCACCCATTAACAGGCTTTCCATTGCCAGAGTGTCAACACCGCATAGGATACTATACCTATCACCGAATCGGTTAATCATCCTGGTTACATTACTCACATCTCTTGTGGATTCTTTAACTCCCTGAATTGTTGAATATTCCTGAAGCCTATCAAATGTGTCCAACGTTACCAGAATTTTATAATCAACTGGATTATTGTAGATAATCATTGGCAAATCAGAGTTTTCGGAGATGGTTTTGAAATAATGGAAAACTTCATTTTGATCTGCATTATACCTCATTGGAGGTAAGACCATTAAACCATTTGCTCCCCATTTCTCTGCCTGCATTGCAGATTTAATTGCTCCTTCAGTGGTCTGCTCAGCAATATTCATAATGATAGGAATATTAGAATTCACTTCCCTTACTGCAGCCACCAGCTGCTCCTTTTCAGAAGTCTTTAATCCGCTTGCTTCTCCTAAGGTTCCTCCCAATATTATTCCATCAACACCAGCCTTGATTTGCTCTTCAATATTGAATTGAAACATCTTAAGATCGAGACCATTTTCAGTGTCGAACTTAGTAGTTACCGCAGGGAATACCCCTTGCCAATCAATTGTTGTACTCATAATCTTATCTGTTTATGAGTGTAAAACTAGAGTGGCCTTAAGTCTCAAGTTCACAGTATATTATCGAGATATAATACTATTTTAACATCTTATGGTATTACAAATCAATATTTAGGAATATATAGAACTATATTTGAATCAATGAAGGCTCTTCCGTTTAAAATACCGCGAAGTTCAGTTGAGTCATTGATGATTCAGGAAGACAAGCAACCATACTTGTATGATTTCCTTCACATGCATCCTGAAATCCAAATCACTTACATCCTAAAAGGCACTGGCACTGTTTACATAGGAGATTACATCGGGTCATTTGTACCTGATGATATCTACATTATTGGTTCCAATGTCCCTCATGTCTTTAAGAACGATAAGGAGTACTATGAATCCAACTCCTATTTGTATGCTCATGGAATGACCATCTTTGTTGATGAATCATTTTTGAATAAAACACTATTCCAACTTCCTGAAACCAGTGAATTCTCAAGTCTGCTGGAAAGATCTACCAGATGCCTGAAAGGAGTAAATCAGATTTATCTGAGAGCCAATTTTGAGAATCTCATCAGCAAGAGCGGATTGGACAAAATGATTGAGGTGTTACAGATAATTAAGGTTTTAAGTAATTCCAATTCATTAAGAAGTCTAATGAATAAGGTCGGAACAATTCGTGTGACTGAGAATGATGGTAAAAGGTTGAATGATGTAGTTCAGTATACACTCAACAATTTCACAGAAACCATATCTCTGGAAAAAGTCGCAAACATTGCGAATATGACTGTGCCATCATTCTGCAGATTCTTTAAACAGCGAACCAGGAAAACTTACATTTCATTCATTACGGAATTAAGGATCAATCAAGCTTGCAAATTATTGACTAATAAGGATCACACCATACTTCAGGTAGCAGTAATGACTGGCTACAATAACCTTAGCAACTTCAATCGCCAGTTCAAAAAAGTAAAAGGCATAACCCCAACAGAATACAAATCCACAAATTCTGGATGATGATACTTTTTTAAGAATTTCACTTACAATCGTTATCATCTCAAAATAATGTACCAATTCATAAATTGATACTACAGTTAATTGCAATCAATTCACGATTGAAGGTAATTACATTGATTTTGTAATAAAGTGAAGATTAAAGTCGATTAACGTGAAGAAACTCGCTAACCTAACTCGCATACTGCTATTGGTATGTCTAATTGGGACAACCAACCTTGTAATGTCTCAAGATGTAATACTCCAGGGTTTTTATTGGAATACCCACCCGGGAGATCTATCAGAAAACGAAACCGGAGGGATCTGGTGGGATTCCCTCGCTTCTATTGCTCCCAAAATTGGTGCAGCTGGATTCTCTACCATCTGGGCTCCACCACCACAAAAAGGATTTGCTGGAAAATTCGATATGGGATATGGTCCATATGACTACTATGACATGGGAGAATTCGATAGCAAAGGAACCGTTAGAACTCGTCATGGTAGCGCATCTCAATTAAGAGCTATGATTCAGGCTTATCATGATAATGGTATTAATGTGATGGCTGATGTTGTACTTAACCACAGAGGTGGTGGAGATGTATTGGTACCCAGAGAAGTAGGCGGTGGATCAGGATATCTTGAATTCAATCCTCCAAGTGGAAGACTCCCAGGAGATGCAGGAGATTTCCACCCCAATAACTTCCATCCGGACCAAGACGGGCCTTATCATAACCCATTGTTCTTTGAAGATATCTGTTACTTCAACAATCCCACAACAACCCCTCCTACCGATGCAGATGGAAACCCTTCAACATGGTATTTTGGTGCTCCTGGATATATGGGTGAAATGGGTGTGGATCTTATTAGTTGGGGTCGATATCTAATGGATGATCTGGGATTTGATGAGCTTAGATTAGATGCTATAAAACATATAGAACCAGACTATCTAGGGAAATTCATTATTGAAGTTCAAAATGGAGATCAACCATTTGCTTTAGGTGAATTCTTTGATTTCAACACCAATGATTTGGTTTCCTACCATTCAGCTGTTACCAATTCGAGTAACCAGGGTGGAATAAAAGGAGCTTCTATGTCCTTATTTGATTTTCCGCTAAGAGGATCACTTGAGGCTGTCTTAAATGACCCATCTGGAAATCAGGACCTCTACAATACACTAGGAGGATCTGGTCTTGTTTGGGGATCCAGTTTATCTGGGTTTGATGTGGTTACATGGTTAGATACTCATGACACAGACAGAACTGGTTTTGTGGAAGATTCAAATGGTTGTGCAATTCCTTTTGGGAACAGCTGCTTGCGATTTGAGACCTTAGATGACCACCATCCAATTTTCTCAGATAAAGAAGATATGGGATATCCATTCTTGTTGGCCGCTGAAGGTAGACCTATAGTATTTTGGAAGGACTATTTCTGGTTTGGACTGGATAAAGATATAGACTGGTTAATTGCCCTCAGGAAAGAGTTAGCAACCGGAACGTCGGATCATATTCAAAATCTTAATGGTTTCTGGCCGCAGGATGGTGCTTTCGATTTTGAAAACAATGGAGGCAATATGTTTGCTATGACAAGAAATGGTCTGACATCAGGTGAATCAGATGGTCTGGTTTTAGGTCTCAATGATCATCCATCAAAAACCAATGCAGTATTCGTCAACACTCCATTTACCAACAAACACTTAAAGGATTATTCAGACGGGTTTATGTTTGAAACATCAGAAGCATTCGGAGATGGACGAGCTTTAGTGAAGGCTCAACCTAGAGACTATAGTTGGTATGCACCGACAGGACTTTATCCATTAGGAGCTGGAATATCGCCAAGCCATTTTACTATGGAGGCTACACCTGGAGGATGTACACACTTTGTTGCGCTAACTGCAAGCAATTCAGAGAATTATGTTTTTAATGGAGGCTCCATTGAAGTTGGTGATGAAGTTGCTGCTGTTAACAGTAATGGTGATGTTGTTGGAATAGGAAGAATTGGTCAGGGATTTCAATGGGATGGAGTTCATGATATGGTTATTGAATTACTTGGCGCTCCAAGTTCTAATGGAATGGCCAATAATGAGGAGATTTCAATTGTTATCTATGATGCCAGCACTTCCCAAGAAATTACCATAGGAACCTTAACTTACGCATCTGCTGGTTCGACTTTTAACTTCTCTCCAGATAGGCCAAACTCCCCCAACAGAAATGGAAATTTTTCAACGTTTGCTGTTAGTACAACATCTGAAAATACATTCAATTGCAGTGGCATTTCCTTGATCAATGGTTTTGGTATTGAGTCATGTTCAATAACCGATGTTTCTTTAGGAGCTCAAACTGCTTGTAACATCAATTCTAATACAATAGACCAGGAACTAATTATTTCATTCGAAAATGCACCTGAGGCAGGTACACTAGTTGTAAACGGTGCAAGCTTCCCATTAGAAACTAGCCCTCAAACAGTTTCAATCACAACAGAAGCTAATGGATTGCCTTATGATGCTGAGGTTTCTATTTCAGGAACGGATTGCTCTTTATCTATTCCTTCTCTTTTTGTTGCACCACAACCATGTAATGAAATATGCAACAACAGTAGTCAAGCTGATTCAGCTTATGATGATGCATGGTCTTCAGGAGACAATGATGGTTCAGGTTTTGGTCCTTGGTCATTATCCACAAATTTTAATAATCCTGGAAATGGAGGTCACTTCGTTTTCACCTCGACCGCTAATGGCGATGGTGATAACAATGGTGATGGTGATATTGATGATGCTGGAAGAGCACTCGGGATGTATGCCAATTCCGGGGATGTCTCAAATGCTGTTCGACCATTCAGCACTCCCTTACAAGAAGGATCTGAATTAACCGTAAACATTGATAATGGCTGGATAGAAAACGGTGGAGCTGTTGGATTGGGAATACAAAACGCGGCAGGTGACAATTTGTTAGAGTTCTTTTTTGCCGCTGGTAATCCAGAGTACTTTATCAGTGATAGTAATGGAGCAAATGCTTCTGGAATTGGTTTCACAGATGAAGGAATTCAATTGACCTTTACTTTAGGAGAAAATGCTCAATATGACGCGAGTGTAACAACTTTGGGTAATGGAGTCTCTTATTCATTAAGTGGTACATTATTATCCAATTCTGACCAATCACCTGCACAGATAAGATTCTTTAATTCCAATGCTGGTTTTGATGCTCCACGTAATTTATATATTGGAGCAATGGAAATATGCCAACCAGTAATTCCAACATGTGATGCTACTCTGATCGACTCAGGAATTACATGTCCAGGTAGTGATCAAGGGTTTTTCACTATTAACATGACCGATGGACTTAGTCCTTTCAACGTGGAATTGAATGGGCAACCAATAGGAAGTTTTGATACCAATGAATTCACTGTTCCTGATTTAACTTCAGGGAGTTATTTAGTGGATATAATCGATGCTAATGATTGTCAATCCACACTTGAGATAACTATTGAGGAGTTTGATGATGAAGCACCAGTAATATCGTGCCCTGCCAATATCTCTGTAGAAAATGATGATAATGCTTGTGGGGCAGTGGTGAATTTTGAAGCTACTGCTACTGACAATTGTTCCGCCTCAATCACTTACAGTCACGCTCCAGGTTCGGAATTCCCAGTTGGCGTTACAGAAGTCACAGTTACCGCTACTGATCTATCTGGCAACACTTCTGAATGTAGTTTTACAATTGAGGTTACAGATACAGAATCGCCAGTCATTGCATGTCCTATGGATATTGTAATTCCAGCCAATGAAAACTGCTTAGCGGTAGCAACGTGGGAAGAACTGGTATCTTCAGATAATTGTGGCATCACTAATATATCGAGCAATTATGAAAGTGGTGATGAGTTTGGCTTAGGTTCAACTGAGGTGACATATGAAGTCACGGATGAAGCAGGTAATTTATCATCCTGTTCATTCACGATTACTGTTGTAGATGAGACTGCACCTACAATTAATGCCGATTTAATACCAACATATTTTTATGGTCCATATGGAATTCATGAAGTGGTAAGTGAGGTTACTGACAATTGTGATGGCACCAATGTTATTTCAACAATTGAAACTCCGCAACTAACCAATCCGGAAGTTCGGCTTTACAGAAGCTACTGGGTATCGGTAATCAAATTTAATCCAAACAGAAACCGAATAAAGGTAATCGCTCCAGACCCTGAAGCCTTATTTAATAAAATCACCGAAAACGGAATTGAGGTATCGAATGGGCAATATTTGATTCAGAAAACTGGAAGCAGATCGAATAAAAGCTATTACTTCTTTGACAGAGCCGGAGAACTCTATGCAACCTCATCATCAGATGGATTGGATATGATCAGCATTGCAACTGACCAGGCGGGTAATACATCAGTTGTTACAACCACTCCTGAAAGTTCATTAAGAGCTAATTCATCAGGAAGAGTTGATAATGGTTCAATTGATTTCGAAGAACCATTGAATGAACTTAAAAATGCAGAGGAACAATTAAATGAATTTCAGGTATTCCCAAATCCAGCAAAAGATTATTTGAACATTTCGAATATTGAGGAACTTGGAGAAAATGCAGTACTGCAATTATATGATCAAACTGGAAAAATGGTACTTCAACAAAATTTGATAGATCAGGATATTAATGTAATTGAAATTGGTAATCTAAGGCTTTCGAAAGGACTTTATGTCTTAAATATTATTGGATCCATTCAATCGAGAAACCAAAGGATATACATTGAATAATGGCCTAAAAACTTAGAACAGAAAGCAAATCCCTATTCGGGGTTTGCTTTTTTATTTACCTAAAACTAAAAAAAGCCTCTACTCATCTAAAATCTGCTGGATTTTAACGAGAAATTACCTTAGTGTTAAGTCAATTATTTTTATTTGTGAGTATATTCAATAGACAATAGACAATTAGGACTGTGCTAGGAAAATTACCAAATTTCTTCATTTCACCTGAAATTAAGGACAATCCCACGGAGTTTGTACGGTCCAGGATTTTGATAAAATTTATCTTAATCTGCTTCTTCGCCGCAATATTTTTTATCACTCTGGCATATCTTCTTGAAATCAAACTTACTTTTTACGCCCTTATAGTTCTTGAAGGTATACTTATTACATTTTTGGCCATTTCCAGGAAAATCAAGAGTACTAAAATTTTCTTGCGCTTCTTCCTATCGGTGATATATCTGGCATATTTATTTCCGATTATTGACACAGGAGGTATGAATTCCGCAGTATTACCACAATTGATTGTAGTACCAATGCTTGGTTTCTTATATGGATCAAAACCTGAGGGGATTTTCTTTGCGGGTTTCAGCTTTGTTACAATCCTGGTGTTTTGGTTTCTCCCCCAAATGGGAATCAACCTGGAACACAATGTGATTGATAAGTATGAGAGAATATATGATTACATCAATTACATATTCCTATTCGTGTTTGTATTGGTATTGACTATGGCCACTGAAGAAGAAGTGGAAACTACTAACAAAATGCTTAAGGATTCCAATGAGGAATTGCTGATCACCCAAAAAGAACTTCGCGAAAAAGCAGACTATTCTTCTCGAGCGCAAGCAATACTTGAGAAAGCCTTAGAAAAAGAAAAGCGATCCAAAGACCAACTGAAAAACGCACAAGCACAATTAGTTCATAATGAAAAGATGGCGTTCATTGGTCAATTGACAGCAGGTATTGCACACGAAATCAACAACCCTGTGAACTTTATTAAATCTGGTATAGACGCGTTGATTCAGGACATTTCGGATATAAGAAGTTTAAGGCAAGTCGAGCTAGAATCGTTCGAAAGTATTGTTGCTGGAAAGGAAAAAGGAGATATACAGGATAACAATGAAGTGATTGAAAAAGCCATGAATCGGATTCAATCAAAGAAAGAAGAAATTGAATTTGACTATCTAATTACCGAAATTGAGAGTCTGATGGGATCAATTCAAAACGGTGTAGGGCGAACCGCAGAGATTATTAATGGATTAAGAGTATACTCCAGATTAGATCAGGGAGAATATAAAACAAGTGATATCAATGAAAACATTGATGCAACGCTTGTGCTATTATCAAATAAGTATAAAAACCGAATTGAGGTAGTTAAGAATTACAGTGAAATTCCTAAGGTGCAGTGCATCTCTGGCAAAATTAGTCAGGTCTTTATGAACTTACTTGACAATGCCATCCAAGCCATAGAAGAGAAAGGACGGATTGAAATTGCAACAACGCTCAATGAAGCCGACAATACTGTAACTATTTCCATCAAAGATTCAGGTACCGGAATACCAGAAGAGAATGCTAATAAGATTTTCGACCCTTTCTACACAACTAAAGAAGTTGGTGAAGGAACAGGGCTTGGACTTGCAATCTCTAAAGGAATTATTGATGATCACCAGGGGGTTCTACAATTTGAGAGTTCAGATTCTGGAACTACGTTTTATGTCACCATTCCAATCAATCAAAAATGAGTGAGACAAAACACACCATATTGTACGTAGATGACGAAGATGACAATCTGGTCACCTTCAAATCTGTGTTCCGCAGAGAGTTTAAAGTACTAACAGCAATATCTGGCTTAGAAGCTCTTGAGATTCTGAAGTCGCACCAGGTGGATCTTATTATATCAGACCAAAGAATGCCTGCAATGACCGGTGTGCAATTATTGAAGAAAACGATCATAGAATATCCAGAGTCAAAAAGAATGATTCTAACAGGACACAGCGAGATGGATGATATTATTGATGCCATCAACCTGTGTAAAATTGATGCATACATAACCAAACCCTGGAGTAAAGAGGGATTAATGAAGACTATCTCTGAAGCTCTGGAAGAATCTTCCCAGATCCAAAATTTGAATACCAGAATCCAGGAACTGGAAGAGGAAAATTTGAAATTGAAAGAAAAATTAAATAACGTTAAGCCATAAGCCCAGCCAAAACCTATGGATGATAAAATATCAATTCTGTACGTAGATGACGAAGAAGATAATCTGACCACCTTCAAATCAGTTTTTAGAAGAGAATATGACATTACTCTTGCTAATTCCGGACAAGAAGCGTTAGACATACTTGCAGACAAAAGTGTGGACCTAATAATCACAGACCAAAGAATGCCAGAAATGAGTGGCATAGATTTACTTATAAAAATAGTAGACCTCTACCCTAAGGTCCTAAGAATTATATTAACAGGATATAGTGATGTGAACGATGTAATTATGGCTATTAATAGTGGTAAAATTCACAGCTACATCACAAAGCCATGGAACAAAGAGGATCTTAAAAACTCTATTGAAAAAGTCCTAGCCAAAAACGGCAAATAGTTTACGATTTCTGTTCTACAGAAGGAAACGTCACATTAAACTTTGCTCCTTGGTTAGGTTGGCTTTCGACCTGTATTGTACCTCCAAATTTATTTGATATACTTTTTGAAATATACAGTCCAAGACCTGCTCCTTTTCCAGGCTCTTTGTTACTGTAAAACGGCTCAAACATCCTTCGTTTAATATCTTCCGTCATCCCAATACCATTGTCTTGTATAGTAATTAGAACATCATTCTGTTGACTTGACCCAGTGATTTTCAGAAAACCATCCGAGTCACTTAATTGTAAGGCCTCAATACAATTTTCAATAATGTTTACAAACAATTGGTTGACCTCAATTTGATTGCCATTAATTATCAGGTTTGGCCCTAATTCAATATCAAACTCAACTTCAGGGTGTGAATCTTTAATAATCTGAGTTGTCATCATTAGTGTTTCACCCAAATCAAAATTCTCGACACTCTCCCCATCGCCCTGTGGTGATATATGAATCAATTTTTTGATGATGAATGATGCTTTCTCTGCTCCTACCGCAATTACAGATAAGAATTCCTGAACTTCATCAATTAAAGGAATAGCTTTTGATTTATGTTCTTCAGCAATCAAAGGTCGCACTTCTTCCAGGTTCTCATTTATAGGTTTCAGCAGACCAGAAACATAATTAAGAGGGTTATTTAACTCATGAGCCAGTCCAGATGAAAGCATAGCAATGGACTCCATTTTCTCAGACTCAATCAATTTTGTGGTGGTACTCTCAAGATCTGAAATCGACTTAGAAAGTCGTTGATTCTTTCTCATCATTGAATCACGGAACATGATGAGATAAACCATGAATGTGACCATAATAAATGTATAGCAAACAAAGCTATTAACAAGTTTCATTTCAGGTGGTATCAGATCATAGGTATAACCATTGATTGTTAAGAGATAGATACTAATCGTAGCAAAAAAACAAACACCTATCATGATATACCGATCGATGTTTGGCTTATAAAAAAGGGTCACAATTGCTGCAATAAAAAACTTTGGAACTGAGGGAGAAGCTATTCCTCCTGTGTAATAGACTTGCATGAAAAAAGCAGTAAAGATCACAACAATGGATAATCTAAACAGCAGAATTAGCTGTTGATTGAAAAGCGAAAAAAGAGTATATATCGTAAAAAAAGTGAATGCTACGATAGTAGTGTAAAACAGTACATCAAGGTCCAGAAGATAGTAAAGTAACCCAAAACCAATTGTGCCAATGTAGGCTAAGACCATTAATAGTCTGAAATAAAATCTTCTTCTGAGTTCTGTCCTGTCCAATAGTATTTATTAAGAGTAGTTTACCTCTTAATATACATAGAATTATCTACGAATCCCTTATGTATTAGCCTAATTCCTGCCTTTTATCAAGCCATTTAACAGCGTCGTTTTTCGTTCTGAAAAATTTCACATTCTTCAGTTGTTTAATTGCCGCGAATGTTTGTAAAAAATGCATCTGAACGACATCTTGTGTGAATACCAGAGCTAATAGAACATTGTGATCCAGACCGTATGATGAGAATTTGGATATTACTTCAAAAGAGTCCTCAAGGGATTCATTCAAAACTGCATTTGCAATATTGAAGAGCACGGCTTGTAGTTTATTTTGATTGGCAAATTCAAAAATCTCCGGTAACACAGCGGGACCGTCTCCTGCCTCAATAACTCCTGAAAACAATACTTCAAGGTATTGTGGATTGTCTTGTACTATTAGTTCAAAATTCATAGCTAGCTGATTCTTTCATATTGAATTCACAATACTTACTTAACCAATCTATAAAGTCCAACTAATAAATTAACGTTTAGTTTGAGATTATTACTCACATTATACAAATTCGTATCCAATAAAAGTTGACAATGGAATATTTCATTATTTGCCTGGCTGCATTTCTTACCTCTATCCTTACCTTCTTTAGTGGTTTCGGACTGGGTACGATACTCACTCCAATTTTTGCATTGTTCTTTCCTATTGACCTGGCAATCGCTCTTACTGGTGTAGTTCATTTTTTGAATAATCTCTTCAAAGTGGGACTAGTAGGAAAGCATGCTAACAAATCCGTGTTACTGAAGTTTGGAATTCCAGCAGTGCTTGCAGCATTTGTTGGTGCGTGGGTATTAGTAAATATCTCGGGATTGGACAAGTGGTTTACCTATGAGTATTTAGGAAGAGTATTTGAAGTAACTCCCGTTAAAGTAATTATTTCAGTTGTACTTATTGCCTTCTCAATTTTCGAACTTACTAAAACCTTTAAAAAGCTAAGTTTTGATAAAAACAAGTTGCCAATTGGAGGAATTCTAAGCGGTTTTTTCGGTGGACTATCAGGACATCAGGGGGCACTGAGAAGTGCTTTTCTAATTAAGGTGGGTCTCTCCAAAGAGGCGTTTATAGGTACTGGAGTAGTTATCGCATGCTTTATAGATTTTACCAGATTGTCCGTTTACGCATCCAGATTTAGTGCATCTGGATTAAATGAAAACATGCTGCTTGTAATATTGGCAACACTTTCGGCGATGCTAGGTGCGATTATTGGGAATAAGTTACTGAAAAAAGTTACACTAAACTATCTACACAAGTTTGTAGCCATAACTCTTATAGTTATTTCGATCGCTTTGGGAATCGGATTGATATAGATTAGTGATTTGGGGCACCTGTATCGGCAACTGCAAGATTGTGGTGGAAAAATAATTCTTCATGATCAATCTCTCCTTCAATGTAAGCAGCTATTCCTTGCTTTAACCATTTGTCAACTTTCGAAATATATCCGTCAGCCTCAATTAGCAATAAATCCTTATTCTTCTTCATACAACCATATATGGTAAATTCTTCCTCAAGGATTTTGTGATAGAAGTAATAGTTATCGTGCTTCATTGCTATGCTTACATATTCTGAAATAGAACCATCTGATGTCACCTGTCCGAAGGCTTTTATCCCATGTGAAGTAAACCTCATTTTTGATCCATTGGCCCTTTCGAAGAAAATGGATTTCAATAATCCATTCTCAATCTTACCACCAGAGACTTTTCCTCTTACAGTATCTCCTTTAAGAGTCACAACATATCCATCAGCCGATGCAACAGAGGGGTATTCAACGACAAGTTTGTGAAGTTCACTTCCGTCTTCCTGAGCCCTCGCAATTAATTGAAGGCTTAAAAGTAGAATTATGACTAGTAGAATTTGTTTGAAGAATCTTTTCATAGCGGTAATGTTTACTTGAAATTATAACTTCTCCCAGAATTGAGCTAATCTTATGCAGTGAATAGGTAAAATCGGCGGTGAACAGGAAAAATTTTAACCACTTCAACTATCTCAAAAAGTAAATATTATTACCTAATTGATTTTCAAGTATTTAAGGTAATAATTTAGGTTTTTCGTGTCGATGAAACAGATAAATCTATAGATAAGCAGATAAAAATGGAGGACTAATTCGCAACAGAAATCTCAAAAACTGCAATATAACTATTTTAAGATTTCATTGTCAATATCTCACATAAAGACTAAATAGGAATGCATACAAATTGTTATAAAGCCGTTATATTGTCTAACTATCACATGTTCCACGACTATGAGCGAAAAAGAAGATCAGATTAATCTGTTAATGAAAAAGCTTGATGAAGTCCTGAATCAGCAGGAATCATTTAAGTCTGAAATCAATTCTTTGAAACAGGAGATCAGAACTTTAAAAAGTGAAAAGCCAAAGGCAACTATTGAAACAAAGGTAGCTACTCCACCAATCACTGAATCTTCTACTCAATCAGTTGCACCAATACAAAAAGCACCTAAGCCCCAACCTAAACCAATAAAGAAGCCCAAAATCAAAAAGGGCAAATCAGATCTTGAGAAGTTTATTGGAGAAAACCTAATCAATAAAATTGGTATAGGAATTACAATTATTGGTGTTGGGATTGGAGCAAAGTATGCGATTGATCATGATATGGTTAGTCCACTGACAAGAATTATTCTTGGATACCTGGTGGGACTTGGTCTATTGGGTTTTGCTTTTAAACTCAAAGCCAAATACGAAAACTTCAGTGCTGTACTGCTTAGCGGTGCAATGGCCATATTGTATTTCATAACTTACACTGCTTATAGTTTCTATGAGATGTTTCCGCAATTGATGGCGTTTGCGCTCATGGTAATCTTCACAGGGTTCACCGTCGCTGCTGCTATTAATTACAACCGTGTTGTCATTGCTAATATTGGACTTGTTGGTGCATATGCAGTTCCATTCCTTCTAAGCGATGGTTCCGGCCAAGTACAAATGTTATTTTCTTATATGACAGTCATTAATGGAGGAATATTAATTCTGGCGCTTAAGAAATATTGGAAATCACTATACTATTCATCCTTTGGGTTTACCTGGTTAATATACCTTGGGTGGTTATCAACACAGTTTGAAATAGACCAGCATCAAAACATTGCTCTATTATTCGCATCTATATTTTATATCGTTTTCTACACGTCATTTGTAGCATATAAATTTATTAACAACCAAAAGTTTACTGGAGCCACGGTTTGGTTGTTATTGGCAAATTCATTCATCTTTTATGGGATAGGATATTATGTCATTTCACAAATTGAGAATGGTGAGGAATTTCTAGGGTTATTTACACTAGCAAATGCCCTTGTTCATTTCATGGTGGGAGTCCTCATTCAAAAGCAAAAACTTGCTGACAAATCGCTGCTTTACCTTGTAATTGGATTGGTTCTCACCTTTCTAACATTAGCCATACCAGTTCAACTCGATGGTAATTGGGTAACCATACTTTGGGCACTAGAGGCACTTCTACTATTCAGTATAGGGAGAATCAAATCTTTGGCTACCTACGAGAAGCTTTCTTATCCTTTAATGCTAGTAGCATTCTTTAGCCTGCTTCATGATTGGGGAATGCAAATCAATTACTATGACCCTCTAGATGTTGCTACTAGATTGACGCCTCTATTCAATATTCAGTTTTTGACTTCATTGATAGTCGCGGTTGCACTTGGAGTAATCACTTACATTAAGTTTAGTAATAAATGGGAAGCACCGGATGTTGGCACTGCAATAAAAAACATCAGCGCATTCGTTGTTCCTACCCTATTCCTGATTGCTTTGTTTGGAACTTTTCAAAATGAAATCGGAGTTTACTGGGATCAGAAAATTGAAGACTCTATGATGGTTCAGATAGATGATACTTTTGAAAATAGCTTCAACAGAAATTGGGATCTCGAGGAGTTTAAAACCATTTGGACTGTAAACTATTTCCTTTTATTCATCTCAGCTTTGGCTCTATTTAATTGGAAGAGAACTAAAAGCAAAGGTTTCGGAACTGTAATTCTAATTTTGGGGGGATGTGGTATTTTGACTTTCCTAACAGGTGGTCTCTATTCGATCAGCGAGTTAAGGGAATCTTTCAATGATTCAGAGGTATTCTTTCCTACCGGTCCAATGCATATCGGAATCAGATATATAAGCCTTCTGGTGTTGGTATTTACAATATGGGCAATGCGAAAGCATGCTACTCAGGAAGTACTGAAATCAAATTTGACTTTACTCAATGATTTAATCTTATATATCACTGTTCTATGGGTATCTAGTAGCGAATTGATTCACTGGCTAGACATGGCAGGTTCCACGGGTTCATACAAGTTGGGATTAAGTATTTTATGGGGAGTCTATTCCCTAGCTTTAATTTCCATAGGAATATGGAAAAAGCAGAAGCATATCAGGATTATTGCAATGGCATGGTTTGGAATCACATTGGTCAAACTTTTTGCATATGACCTCTCGGATTTAAGTAACATCCGTAAAACAATAGTTCTGGTTTCTTTGGGAGTTATCCTGTTGATCACATCATTCTTATATAACAAATACAAAGAAAAGATTTCAAGTGAAGAAGGAGATAAGTAGCGTATTAATAATACTTTGCCTGATCCAGTTTAAATGCCTGGCTCAGGAATTTGATTTTAAAAGACCTCTAGAAGGAATAAATGGTCCAGGATGGTATCAATTAGTGGTTCCGACTGAATTGTACAGCAAAATTCAAGAAGACTTAGATGATATCAGAATAATGGCTATATCCGATGGAGATACAACTGAGGCTCCATATACAATTGATGTGACTAATCCCATCATTAAAATCCTGGATAAGAACCATGAAATCATAAATAAAAGTAGAAAGAGAAGAAACTACTTCTATACTCTTGAGATGGAAAACCTTGAAACCATCAATGAAATTGAGCTTGAATTACTTCAAAGAAACTTCTCCTGGAGAGTCACACTGGAAGGAAGCAATGATCAAAAAGATTGGTTTACCATCCTTAATAGATTTCGAATCATCGGGATTAGTAATAGCCAAACTGACTACAAGTACACTAGATTAAGATTTCCAGACTCCAAGTATCGTTTTTACAGAATATCGATAAAGTCAAATAGCAGGCCAACACTTGAGTCTGCAAGCAGTAAGTATTACACCAAAATTGATGGCAATCTTCAGAATAGACCAGTTGTAACCCAGAAAGTAAGTCAACTTGATGCAGGAAGATTCACAGTAATTGATTTAATAACGAATTCAGTTGCTCCCATATCTCAGATTCAATTATCAGTTGCAGACACATTTGATTACTACAGGCCAATAGAAATCGAAAGACTTGTTGATAGCATTAAGTACCAAACAGGTTGGCAAAAAAGATATGAAACTGTTTACTCAGGTACATTGAGTTCTTTTAACAAAGATGCTTTTTCATTCAGACATTGTATTGCAAACCAATTAAGAATCGAAATCACCAACTACGACAATGAACCTTTAAATATCCTCAAAACAGAGATAATGGGACCTACCCATAATCTCAGGTTCCGGGTTTCAGATAACAGAGATTATGCACTCTACTACTCAGACAAGAACTCTACTGGGCCATTCTATGATATTGAACAATTTCTTGACCAAATTCCTTCAGATTTACCTGCGGTGCAAATGGGAGAAGAAGTTGAGCTCCCGAAAGAAGGCTCACCTGAAGTATCAGCACTGTTTGAAAACAAACTATGGTTATGGTTGATAATGGGAGCAATTATTATAGTTTTGGGTTTGTTCTCAATCAACATGCTAAAGAAAGCCCAATGAGGTATTTATTCTCTGTTCTAATACTGCTAGTAATATCCGCGTGTTCCAATCCAAAATCATTTTCCATCAATGAAAAACCCACATGGTTACCTTCCGAAAGCAAGTTATCCCAGGGAGTAGTCAGCAAATTTTATAAAGCTGATATCAGAGGGGAAGGTAAAAGAGATGCTGGTGATATTTCCTACAGAAGCTACCAATTGATAGACGATAACTTATTAGAAGTCACTTCCTATAACGCTGGTTATCAGTTGGAATCAAAATCTACTTTCAAAATAGAGAATCAGCAAATGATACTTCAATCTCAATTGGTTCAAAATGCGGGAGATACAATAGAGGCCATTATCTCAAACTCCAGTTACTACAGCTGGGATCCGAGTAATCTTGCAAACTCCAGTATTACAGTCAACTACAACGAAAAGGCCAAGTATCAAACCAAATCTCAACAGCTTCGAGTCTTTGATATTGAAGCTTTGAATAAAACAGGTGTTTCATTTGAATTTAATGTATCATCACAGAATCTGGCTAACGAAACCAGTCAACCTCGAACAAGCCTTGTAACTACCACATTCCTGGAAGGGATAGGTCTATTTGCTGAGGAGGTCATAAGTGGCGAGAGAAAACTTCAAGTTGAATTAATTGAGCAGTTTCCGTTAAGCGAATTCCAACAACGTTGCAACCATGGTCTTACCAGGGTAGCTTATATCAACCCCGATCAGAAAATTGACACCATTTCAGGATTTTCACCTTGCCTGAAACCTCAGAGGATTTTGGATTATTACAATACTACTCCCTATGCTCAATACACAGGAGGAAACTTTAAACTTCAGGAATACATTAAGTCCAATCTGGATAAAACACTGTTTCAAAATGAATCTGGATATCTTGTTTACAGATTTGTGGTCAATTGCAATGGGAAGGCTGGCTGGTTTGTTACGGAACAATATGATTTAGATTACCAACCTAAAGACTTTAGTCAAGACCAAGTGGATCATTTATTGAAGCCTCTTGTATCTGTAGATTCCTGGACTCCAGGTTTAATAAATGGTACTGCCAGAGATTCATACGTTTACATAACTTTTAAATTCAAAGATGGTGAGCTCATTGAAATTTTACCTTAACATACTGTTTGCAGCATCCATCTTATTGTCATGTACACCTGAAGAAGAATGGTATAAAAGAGAATTGAATTCTTCTCAACAAATGATCTGGGCAGACCGCTTTTTTAATGGAAGCGGCAAATACTACCAGGGAACAGTACCAGAACAATTACTACTTGCTGAGGCAGCTCAGATGGATCCGGAAAACAGTAAAGTACTTCGTGAACAAGGTGTTGCATGGCTGAAAAGGGGTTTTGGAATCCAAATGCATGATCACTTTGAAAAGGCCATAAAAGTTGATCCAGTTGCATGGCAGGGTTACCGGGGTTACAATTATCTCTATTTCTACAGGGATTATCAGAGAGCACTGGCTGATTTTAACGCACTGGATACATTGACTTCAGACACAGATTACCCACAAGGTCAGAGTGTTGATTACATGAGAGGATTATGTTACTTGGGATTGGATAATTATGGTAAATCAATTGAATACTTCACAAAGTACATAGATGAAGTCACAGCTGAGGATGGTGAGTCATGGGTGGATGTTTATGCATTTCTTTATCGGGGAATAGTCTATGCCAAACTAGGTGATTTTAAAAACGCTAGAATTGATTTCGAGAAAGGAACAAAGTACTACAAAGATTTAGCTGATTTCTATTACCATCTGGCAGCCTTGGACCTACAAGAAAAAAACAAAGCAAATGCTAGTAAAAACATAGACATTGCTTTGGACTTATACGAAAAAGGCTACTACCATCAGAGGTCATATGTGACTGTACAGGAACAACTGCATTCAAACCTTATCAACTCTTTAAAAGACCAAATTAATCAGACGCCTTAAGCGAATTGACCTGAATCCTAAAACTTGTGACCTCCCTGTAAAAATAATTGGACTGTAATTGATCCAGTTTTGTATTGAATCAAAATCAAAACAAACTGAGAAATGAAAAGTCTAATTAAAACTTTCGCGATCACGACCCTAGCCTTAGTAATTACATTTGGAGCGGACGCTCAGAAAAAAGTCAAAACTTTTAAAACTTCTAAAGTTCTGGATTTGCCGGCTGAACAGGTTTGGGCTGTAGTTGGAGAAGATTACGGAGCAATTGCCTATTCTCATCCTAAAATTGTAAACTCCAGTTATATCAATGGATCTCTAGAAGCAGGAGAAGGTGCGGAGAGAGTTTGTAATTTCAACGATAAGGGCACTCAATACCTAAAGGAAAAAATGGTCGATTACAAGCCATCGGAAATGTCATTTACCAATACGGTTTATCAGGCCGGTAAATTTCCAGTGGATCCAGATTATACAAAAGCCATATATAAAGTTGAAGATCTGGGAAATGGCAAAAGCCGATTGAGCTTTGATATGCAATACCGCACAAAACCATCATTTATGGGAGGTATGATGAAGAATCAGTTTATGAAACTAATTGATGATTACTTCATTGCCATTGAGCATCATGTAAAGACTGGAGAAAAAGTAACGAAAGAAAACTTTAAGGATATTAAAAAGCAATACAAGTCCTAAGGTGACTAATACAATCAATACAGAGCACAATTGAATTAAGCCCTGGTTCCTGATCAGGGCTTATTTTTTATACTAAACCACATAGCATCTTTATATCCCTGAAATTCCGCAAAATGGTCAAACTGCATCCCTATCTTTTCTAATACTCTAATAGAGCCTACGTTCTCCTTCATTGTAATAGCAATAATCTTTTCTATTCCCAATGTATGTAAACCATAATCCAAAATAGCCTCAGAAGATTCGGTAGCTATTCCCCTACCCCAATACTCCGGTAAAAACCTGTATCCTATATCTATTTCACCAACAGATTCTCTGTAGACTAACCCATTCCAGCCAATTATCTTATCATTTTCCTTGTTCACAATTTTCCACCTACCATACCCTCTCTCTGAATAGCTTTTGTTTGTATCATCCAGCATTTTCCTTACTGCCTCGGTCACATCTTCAAAGGAAGTGATAGGTGGTTTGCCGGTAAATCCTTGTGCTTCAACATTTGAATGAAGCTGATAAAGGCTTTCCGAATCATTTGAAGTTATATTTGAGATAATTAATCTGCTGGTTTCGATTAGCATCAATTAAAATTTTAATTAACCATTTCAAGTTAGATATTTAGTCCAACTAACCCAAAAACAAGGATTTATATGTGATGCTTACCAAATGTTACCCTACATCTAACTTCCTGTCTACCAGATGTACACTATTACCAATAGCGATACATCTCAATATGACTTTACTTTGAGGAAATAGGAAATTTTAAAGTTAACAATATGGAAATGGTAATTTGGTTTGACACTTTAGAACAACATTATGAATTAGGAAGCATGTCTGATTACCTGGTTGCTCAGGAGTATAAACAAGAAGAGTTTGACATCCTTTATGAGTTCAATAGTTATACAAAATCAATTGCGCAAAAGGTAGTAGACAGACTTAATGATGCTAGAGTAGAATCTGTTGCTGCATAAAAAAAGCCAAACTACATTGTAATTTGGCTTCTGGATTTATTTAGCTCCGTAGCTAAAGATTCATCATAATATTTCTTAAGCAGCACATAGAAATTCGTAACATTTCTTTTTAGTATCCATGTAGTAGATCTTACTATCTCTCATCACAATCCAACTGTTATAATCTTCTCTGAATACAATCTGATATCTGTTTGCTACTCTGTTGTAGGTGTACTTGAAAATGTTCGCTAGATATTGCATGTGCTTGTATTTTAGATTGTTTCGTACTGTTTCGATAGTACTAAGCTACTGATAGCATAATGATTTTGAAACAACCAACCACTCAGGGAGCATATTCATGACATGATCAGGAAATTACCGGTTTTCAACTCGTTTTATCATCAATTCATATTACCAATCATATAATTAATTGACAATTAGGTTCGTTTTTGTGCCTGTTAAACTTAAAATCATCAACTTTTGATAGTAGCTTACAGTTATTAATCAGCCTTAGGTTGACTGTGTAGGGAAAAATGAAGAAACTATTAATCACATTCGTCTGCCTCAGCTATAACTATCTACTATTCGCACAACAGTATACTGTTTCTGGAGTTGTAACTGATGAAAATAACAAGCCTGTACTTGGGGCCGCTGTGGCATTCCTTGGTACAAATAAGGGTACTACTACCAATAACAAAGGTGAGTACACTCTTTCTAACCAACCTGGCACTTATACCTTAGTCGCACAGTTCCTCGGTAAAAAAGACTATTCTGCTAAAATCACACTTAACAGTAACAGAAGAATCAACATCAAATTAGAAACTGCAGCAATTGAAATGCAGGAAGTCATCAAGACCGCAGAAAGAGAAGACTCCAGGATTAAATCAATAGCAGGCATAGAAAAGCTAACCTTTTCTGAATTAGAGAATATCCCGTTACTCATGGGAGAACTGGATGTTGTGAACTCCATTCTATTATTACCAGGTGTTACAAATGTAGGTGAAGGCTCTTCAGGGTTTAATGTGAGAGGTGGAAAAATAGATCAGAACCTTATTACACTTGATGGATCGGAGATTTTTAATTCTTCACACCTTTTAGGTTTCTTCTCTGTTTTTAATGCTGATGTAGTTGAAGACTTCACGCTATATAAAGGATACATACCATCCACTTACGGCGGCCGATTGTCATCAGTGTTAGATGTGCAAACAAAGGAAGGAAACATGCAATTCTGGTCTACGGACCTTTCTCTAGGTTTTGTAAGTAGCAAGTTTTTGGTGCAAGGACCTGTGATTTCAGATAAACTTTCAGTTATGGCCAGTGGGCGATTTGCCTATCCTACCTGGATACTACGCCAAACAGAAGATATCGACATTAAAACAAGTGACGCCAGGTTTGATGATCAAAATATCATTTTATCTTACCAATTAGGAGAACGAAACAGAATAATTGGTTCCTATTACAGAAGCTTTGACCGTTTCAAATTCAGTGATGATTTTCAATTTGAATGGAGTAACCAATTAATGAAGCTAGAATGGAAATCGGCTATTTCAGATCATTTATTCAATTCCTTGAGATTTAACAGTAGTGAATACAATAATGATCAGCTGGATTTTGATGTTAATTACAGCATAGCTAACGGAATGGACTTTAAATCAGTCACAGATCATCTTGTCTATGACGGTATAACCAACAATGAATTAAAAGTTGGTTTTGATATTAAACACTATGATCAAAAACCAGAGAAACGAATTCCCAGAGGTGACTCAGGATTTACTGAATTGGAAATAGAAAAAGATGAGGCTCTCCTCTCAAGTATTTTTATCGATAACAAATGGGGTAACAATGCTGTAAACATCTCTGCAGGCATCAGGTATAATGATTATCGTCAGTTAGGCACTAATAGGATACTCCAATATGAAGAGGGCCAAACAAAGTCTGAATTATCGGTCATTGACACAACATTTATAGAGAATGGGCCTGTCTCTCAATACTCTAACCTAGAACCACGTATTGGAATTAACTACTTCCCTACTCCAAACATTTCTATTAAGGGAAGTTATAACAGAGTTCAGCAATTCATTCATCTCATATCAAATACCACCTCAGCGGCACCCACAGACCTGTGGCAAGTCAGCACCACTCATATTAAACCTCAAGAAGTAGACAGCTACTCCTTTGGGTTTAGTTTTACGGGCACACAGAAACGTTGGCAAAATTCATTCGACATATTCTATCGGGATATTCATAACATTTATGACTATAAGGACTTTGCCAGCCTGTTACTGAATGCCAATCTTGAAACAGAAATTGTTAGTGGTCAGGGAAGAGCTTATGGATTTGAATTGATGTTTGAGAAAAAGAAAGGCAACTGGCAAGGCTGGATTGGCTATACCTGGTCAAAATCTGAACTAAAAATGGATAATCCTTTTCCTCAGGAAACAATTAATCAAGGAGACTGGTACGCATCAAATTTTGATCAAAGACACAACCTGTCTATCGTAATGAATAGAGATGCAGGTAAGAACTTCTATTTCTCATTCAATTTAGTATTCAATACTGGAAGACCATTTACTGGCGTAGAATCAAGTTATGTAATCAACAATGCCAATGTCCCACTATTCTCAGAAAGAAATAAATATAGGATTCCTCATTACACGAGAGTGGATATAGGGTGTGGTTTCAAGTCAATATTTAAGAAATTGGATGACCGATTGAATTTCTCGATCTATAACTTATTCTCAAGGGACAATGCTTTCTCGATTTATTACAGAAAACCGAATAGCACTGCGATCATTCCTTTTAGTTACCAGTTAACAGTATTGGGGGACTCTTTTCCTGCATTTAATTATCAAGTCTCGTTTGGAAAATGATGAAGAGGTTGATCTACATATTGCCGGTATTAATTATTTCCTGTGAAGAACAATTTGACTTTGGTCTTCAAACAAATTCCGACATGGAATATGTAATTACTGGAGAAATTAATCAAAGCGATGGCCCTTATAACATTTTAATCCAACAAACTAAGAAAGGCAGCAAAGTACCTGTGGCTGTTAATGGTGCCTGCGTTAAACTCATTGATAGTCAGAATAATAGTGAAGAATTTCGGGCTAATGGAGCTGGGAATTATGAAATGTCAGGAGTACTCATAAAAGGGACTCCAGGAATGTCGTATCACATAGAAATTGTTCTGCCAGATGGAACGGAAATAGTCTCCGAACCAGAAAGATTACCAACTTCAACAATCCCAGATTTTTCTATAGAATGGGAGCAAGGTCTTTTCACAACCACTACAAGTTTGGGAATTGATGTTGAGACTCCCGTTGTTTATGGAAGTCTGAAGATCGATAACATCAACACGGAGGAAAAAACATTTGTATTATGGGAAATCGAAGAGGTTTACCAATTTCTACAGCTTATTCAATTTATTCAGTTCACTCCACCCCCACCATGCTACATCACAAGACCAATTGGGAGTACCGAAATCAGATTGTTTTCATCAGAAGATTTTGACGGTAACTCTATTGAAGAGAATCAGTTTTTCATGAGGGAAATAGATGATTCATTTCTGAGAAAAAGAATATTTACGATTACACAATTATCGATTACTGAATCAAACTTCAGACATCTTGAGAATATTAAAACACTAAATGAAAACACAGGAAGCATCTTTGACTCACCTCCTGGCCGAGTGATTGGGAATTTAAGAAGTACCAACTCCGATGTAGTAGTTCACGGCTATTTCCAGGCAGTTAATTACTCTGTTTTCAGGTTTGCAATTTATCCGGATGAGATTCCAAATCTACCTTCACTGGTTCGAACTCACGGTTGTTCTGATGGAAGACCAGAACCTCCGTGTTGGGATTGTAGTTTATTGGCTAATAGTACATTTACCAGACCATCGTTTTTTGATGAAGTTGACTAAAATGAAGTTGAGACAATTTACATATAGTTTATTTACGCTAGCTCTCCTTTTTACTGGATGTGAGGATGAGTTTTTTTTGATTGAAGATAAAACAGAACCTCAAATAGTAATTACAGGTAATGTTCGTCAGGCTCCAGGAAAAGCCGTGGTAAATGTAAATCAGACATCAACTACTGGTGGAATCCCAGTGCCAGTCCGTGGGGCATGTGTGATGTTGTTCGATAACGAAGGCAATTCGGAGGAGCTAGAAGATGAAGGTGATGGCTTGTATGTTAGTAGTGGGACAATTGTTCCGGGCGTTCCAGGAAATGCATATCATATACAAGTGCAACTTGTCACAGGTAACACCTACCGTTCCTTACCTGACACCATGCCGTCTTATAAAATGGAGGATGAACTATCCTGGAGACAAGGCCTTGAAACCTCGACATCAGATTTGGGTATTGATATTCAAACAGAAACGCTGTTTACTGAAATAACATCTTCAATTCCATCTACGGATGAAGAACTTTTTATTCAATGGGTTGCTGATGAAGTATATCAATTCCTGCCTACTGACTTTCCTGATCCGTTTGGAACCATTCCACCACCATGTTACATTACACAACCAGTTGGCGCTCAAACTATTGAGCTGTTTACTACAGTATCATTTCAAGGAAGTGAATATAATGACCCCACTTTATTCTCGAGACCTGTGGATGATTCGTTTCTAACAAAGCATATTTTTAGTGTATATCAATTGTCCATGTCAGAACAAAGCTACACTTACATGAACGATATTAAAGTGCTAACAGAAAACCAGGGTTCACTTTTTGATCAACCGCCTGGTCTGGCAATAGGAAATATCGTACCCGATGACCCAAACGAAAATGCCCAGGGATTTTTCCAGGCACTTTTAACCGACACTACAAGATTTGCTGTTTTCCCTGATCAGGTCACAAATGAATTCAGAGACCCCTGCGAGTACAATGCAAGCCGTCCTTTTGGTGATTACCCGCAGCAATGCTTACAATGTTCGACTGTTCCAAACAGTTCATTTGCGAGACCTAGCTATTGGTTAACTACCAATTAGTCATCTGATTGGCACGCCGATGGTAAATTGAAAATTACTACCGCTCACTTTATTTGAACCAGGAATTCTATCAAACCCATATCCCCAGTTAACTCCAACCTGCCCCATCATTGGAATGCTAAACTGTGCACCAAATCCCACTGATTTGTATAATTTAAATGGATCATAAGTATTCAATTCACCCCATGTATTGCCAGCTTCGGCAAACCCATAAACGTAAGCAGACATACCAGATGAAAGCATCACTGGATATCTCAATTCTACATTAAACTTATTGAAAACAGTACCTCCTTCCAGGCCGTCATTTGTTACAGGAATCAATGCATCAGCCTGGTATCCTCTCAGGCTAATAATATCATTTCCTAAAAACTGATTGAATCCTGTAAGACCCGAACCTCCCATTTGGAATCGTTCAAAAGGGCCCAGAGGGTTATTGTTTGAGTAGTTATTAACCATACCAAAATGTGCCCCGGTTTTCAACACCAGCTTCCCAACAAGTGATTGATGATGCTTGAAATCAGCCATGAATTTGAAATACTCTGCCCATTTGTATCGATCTGCATTATTTAAGTCACCGTAATCTTTTTGTGTTAATAGAGAATATGGAGGAGTCACGGAAAGACTCAATGACAGATTCGAACCAGAAGTTGGGTAAAATGGATGATTTAGGTTATTTCTTGATAATGTGGTGTTTAGAGTGAAGTTGTAAGTTTCTCCATCTCGTATATCCAGGGCGTTATCGTAATTATTGAAAGTGTACTTATTGAAAGAAACAGAATTACTTAGCGACCAATACCTATCAAACCAATCAAGTCTTCTAGCTAAACCTAAAGTCACTCCAGATATATTCAATCTCTCAGTATAACTATTTGTCGTGCCATCTTCAAGCTCTTCGCTTAAATCATTTGATATTCTAGTATGAACTAAATTTGTAAAGAAATTAACTGGTTTGGTTTCAGATATCCAAGGATTGCTATACTGAAGGGAGTAGCTATTGTAGTTATTGCCGTTAGATTGAACTCGGACAGCTAGACGTTCTCCATTTCCATTTGGATACGGGTTCCATAATTTAGGTTTGAATAGATTACTCATTGCAAAGTTATTCATACTAAAGCCCAATGAACCAGTTAATCCAATAGCAGCTCCCCAGGTACCCGATAGTTCAATTCTGTCATTTGGTCTTTCAGTAATTTGATATTCCAGATCCACAGTTCCTTTTTTGAGGTTTGGAATAGGTACCACATTAAGTTTTTCAGGGTCAATGAATCCAAGCATTGCAAGACTAGATTGAGATCTCATTACATCGCTCCGTCTAAATACATTACCCGGCAATGTTGTAATCTCCCGCATCAAAACCTCTTCTTTGGTGATTGTATTTCCTGCAATAGATACTTTATCGATGATAGCTTCTGGCCCTTCCTGTATGCTAACAATCAGCTTAACTTCATCATCGCCAGTGGGAATTAATGTGGTATTTACATTAAAAAACAAGAATCCATTATCCATATAAAGACCAGATACGTCTTGTCCTTTAGGGTTAAACCTGAGTCTGGAATCAATCAACTCCTGATTATAGATATCTCCAATTTGGACATCTAGAATCTCTTTAAGTTGTTCATCACTATAAGTCTCATTTCCTTCAATGACTAATTCCTTGATTTTATAAGGGTTCCCTTCTTCTAACTCAATAGTTAATGTCACCTCTCCTTTATCGGTGTTCAATACTGAGTCTACATTTATAAATTCGAAATCAATATGTCCTTTGGAATGATAGAGTTGTGATAATTCATTCTCCAATTCTTCAAGTGATAAAGGCGTATACTTTCTACTTGCAAAGCGTAACTCTCCCTTTTGTCGAATCGATTTAATAGTTCGTTTGAGTTTTTTATCTGATATGGCAGTATTACCACTAAAGTCAATTTTGGAAAGTTTGAAACGGTTATTCTTTTCAATATTAATATTGAGTTTGACAAAACCATTTTCTTTTTCCTGGTCAATTGTTACTTCAGAAAGGTAATATCCTTTGTCTTTTAAATCATTCAAAACCTGATTTCTTATGTAGCCCAACAGTTTTCGGTTAACCCGTATTCCTTTCCTCAGGTTTAGATCGTTTTTAAGACTATTGGCTTCTTTTCCTTTTAAACCTGAGAATTTAAAATCCTTCAACCTGGGTACTTCAATGATTGATATCACAATTCCATACCGATCCATTTTATCTTGAATCACTTCAATGGCAACATCATCAAATAAACCTTGTTGCCATAATTTCTTAATGGCCCTGTTAATATCTCCATCGTTTGAATCAATTCTCTGGCCTATCTGTAGACCTGAAATTGACTTTAACAATTGTGAATCTGTAGTGGTATTCCCTTCTACCTCAATGGAACTAATAATAAATGAATCGGGAATTTCATTTTGAGAAAGAGCTGACAGTGTCAGAATCCAAAAAAATCCCAATAGTCTGTATTTGAACATAATAATTGACCTTTGACTACAAAATGCATTTGGTCAATTACAGGTTGAATGGATAGTGTTAAAATATGTTAAGATTAGAGATCAACAAACTCAAATGTATTTCCAACCCAATCCATATACTTCCTGAAATCAGGCCCTGAAATTACTAAAGTGGATGTATTAATATTTGGGTGAAAGGCTACATCCCTCCCATTTGACAATGATTGATCCAATTTAACAATTACATGATTGGCTTCATCGTTTATCAATCCAAAGGGTGATACTGAGCCAGGCTTTAACTTAAGATACTTTTCTAATCTCTGCTCAGATGCAAATCCTGGGCGGTTTATATCGAAGCGATCTGCAAACTCTTTAATATCTAATTGTTTGTCAATAGGTAGTATGACAAGATAGTGTTGTTTCCCTTTGTAATCTCTTAAGAATAGATTTTTGCAGAAAATAGCATCCAGATCTCCCCAGTGCAATTCTGCTTCTTCCATTGTATTAACAGGAGGGTGTGTTTTCTCAAAGAATGGTATCCCGAGATCATTTAATGTTTCAAGGACGTTTTGAGACATTAGCCAGCAATGATTTGCTTGCACTTATCAACAGCAGCTTGAAAAACCTCAGTTTCAACAGGTTTTTCCAGGAAATCCACTACCTGCGGATGCTCCAAAACTGACTCCTTTATTTCCTTCTTACCAGAAATAACTATTACGTAAGGGCGAATATCCATTACATCTAGTACATCAAGACCATTTAGTCCAGGCATTAGTATGTCAAGGAAGATCAAATCTGGTTTTTGTTTTGTAATCCCTGTGGTAGCTTCAACAGAGTTGTGAAAAGACCCAACAAGTTCCAAATCAGGAAATTGCTTAACGAGATCTTCAATAATTGCTAACATAAAAAGGTCGTCATCAACAGCGACACATTTGATTTTAGCCATAGTAAGTAATGGTTAGGTATCGGTAAATTCTTTAAGCAGATTCCTTCGAGTCGCCCAATTTAGACTTGACGGAATCTACAGCTTTGACCAAATCTACCAAATAATTTTCCACTTCCGAGAGAAGCTCGGAAATATCTGTACCATTTATTAAGGATTCTTCAAAAAATTCTGCCCGATCAGCTAGTTGATTTTGCCCAACATAGCGTAAACCGGATTTCACTTTGTGCGTAATTGCTTCAATTTGCTCTCCGTCCTTTTTCTTAATTGCCTCATCCAGACCGACGATTGATTCCTCCATACTCTTCACAAAAAGCTCCATGTATTTCTCTATGATGTCCTGAGCTCCTCCTGCGTTTTTATGAAGCGGTGTATTTTGATTATCCATAACTAGTTCAACTGAAGCAACTGAATGCTCCCTTACTTTTCCAAAAAAATCTTCCGGGTTAAATGGCTTAGTGATAAACCCATTCATTCCGGCACTCATTGCCTTTGCTTTTACCCTACTTAATGTTGAAGCTGATAATGCAAGAATTGGTATCTCCTGAAAATATGGATCCTCCAAAGATCTGATGGACTCTGTAGCTTCATAACCATCCATAATTGGCATTTGCAAATCCATTAGAATCAAATCAAACTCTTTTGATTTAGCTGATTCCAGAGCTTGTTTCCCATCCATTGCAGTGGTAACCTCGGCTCCCCATGAGTTGAGGAAGTCTTTTGCGATTACCATATTGTATTTATTATCCTCCGCCAGAAGAATATTAACACCGTTGAGATCCTTAGCTTCACTAAATACACCCTCCTGCTGTTCCATTATCGCTTGAGCATCACTATAAGGGAGCGAAAGACTGAAATAAAAATTAGACCCTTCTCCAAACTTACTCTTCAAGTGGATTTTGGACTTCATCAATCTAAGAAGGTTCTGACAAATTGCGAGTCCCAACCCGGAACCTCCAAATTCCCTTGACGTAGAAGTATCAGCCTGAGTAAACTCTTCAAAGATCCTGCTTTGCATTTCATCCTTAATACCGATTCCGGTATCAATTACTTCCATTTTTACCTTATCTCCCCCACCCATCGGTTCTTCTTTGGTAACCTTAATGGTGACTGATCCTTTTGAAGTAAATTTAATGGCGTTGGTTACAAGGTTATTAACTACCTGGCTAATTCTGGTAGGGTCACCTCCATAGAAGTCTTTCAATTCTGCATCATACTCAAAATTGACTGCAATATCCTTTTCATCCGCTGCTATCTTGGCAGTATTCACAATTGACTCAGTAAGTTCTCTGAGGTTCATGTCCACAACTTCCAGTTCCAGCTTGCCTTGTTCTATTTTGTTATAATCAAGAACATCATTTACAATAGAAAGTAGATTTTCTCCACTGTACTTCAGCATCTTAATATACTCCAATTGGCTAGGTTTTGGGTCCTTATTCAGAAGTAAGTAAGAAGTACCAATTATACCATTCAGTGGTGTTCTGATTTCGTGAGTAATTGTTGAAAGGAAGCTTGCTTTAGCATTACTTGCTGCTTCAGCGTTTTCTTTTGCGAGCCTTAGCTGTTCATTAGCATTACTCTTAGCAATTTCGGATGCGATCCAGTTGGACAGCAGTTGGGTAAATTCAAGTTCATAACTATCAAACCCACCAAACCTTGTTGCGGAATCTGAGAAGTACACTACACCGTATTTCTGGTGGTCCACTTTGATCACATTACCAATCACAGATTCGGCATCCCCTGTTAATGAATGATAACTTGTAAATTCATTTCCACTTAAACTGGATTGAGAAAAGAGCTTATCGTGATTGTAAATCAAACTCACTAAGGAGTCTTTCATGTCAAAACTCTTATCCTTGATTTCGAGATCTCTCGAAAAACTGTACTCTAATACTTTAAATTCAATATGATCCACTATGCATATCGCGGCAAATGACATATTGAGCATATTGATAGCTAATTCAAGTGCTTCAACCATTAGTGGTTGGAAATCAATATCAGCTTTGGATGCCAGGTTGTTCAGTAACTCTAAACTCTTCTGGAATCTTTCTCTTTGTCTGTTTTCCAAGATTCGCTTACTAATATCCCTACCAAACACTGAAACTCCTGTTACATCTCCATCTTCTAAAATTGGATTAAAGAAGAGTTCAAACGTAACAATTCTGTCTGGAAGGTTCATTTCCCATTCGTCTACAAATCGCTCACCTAAAAATGCACGTTCATAGCTCTTCTCCCAGAATATCTCCATTTCGTATGGCAATAAATCAAACTTCAGTTTTCCGCCGTTGGTAGGCCTACGTTGAGTAAGGTTTTCCAGGACATCCTGGAAGGCTTCATTATATGCTATTAGTTCAAGGTCCCTATCAATAGACCATATAATATCTGTTGTATTCTCAAGAAGTGAATTTAGGTTTGCCTCTCTTTTTCTCAGAATAGATGTGAACTCTTGAATTTCTTCGTTTCTGGCAGCCAGTTCGATTGCCTGAGTCTCAATTTCTTTATTCTTCTTCGCTAAAGCTTCATTTGCTTTTTGCTTAAATCTATATCCTCGGAATATGAAAAAACTAGTAATCAAACCAAGGGTAAATAATCCTATGAAAAGATAGGTGAAGTTTCGTTGGAAGTTGAGTTTATTCTCTTGCGTATCAATTTTGGTCTGTTGTTCAGAAATCTTAAACTCCTGGCTATCAATAAACTCAGATTGGTTAATTAATATACTATCCTGTCTACTAATGTCTGCTTGTTGCGCTAAGATTCTATTTTGCTGAGCATCCATCTCCTTGATTTGCCCCTTCATCTCATCTTCTAAACCTTGCAATAGCAATTGTTTATTGACGAAATCAGCTTGTACGCTATCAATTTGCTGAAGCTTTTCTTCGATTACTGCGGTTTGAATGTCAATTGAATCCTTCTGCGAATCAATTAACTTCTGTTGACGATTGAGCTCCGTTTTTTGCCTGGTTAAAGATGCTTGTTGAACCTTTATTTGCTCACTTAATTCGTCTAGGATCTTTTGCTGTTCTGCAACCTTTTCTCTTTCAGATGATAGTGACTTCTCTGATTGTCGATATAATTCCTGCCATACTTCAGATGAGGAGACTGCCAATTTGCTTAACGAAGATGGTACTATAAAGCCTTCCCTTCTTAATCGGTTTTCATTCAATTCAAACTGGATAACATCATCCATATCCAGCACATTAATCATGGATTCATTGAATAGGTAATTCTCACTGACCAGCAAAACATTATCACCTTGAATCCCTGAAATTACATCATTGATGTCATAATTATATTCCTTATTAACATACAGGAGTTGTACATTATCAATGTCTGATATTCTTTGAAACTTTAAAATTTTGATTGGCTTATTTCTAACAGTCCTGCTTTCAGCCATTGTAAGGAGGTTGTTATAAATCGGGTCGTTACCTAAAACACCGATTGTAAAGACTTCCATTTCATCGAAGTTCCTCCAGGTAAAATATTGCGTGAAGTTGAATATGTAGATAGCTCTTTGGCTTCTTCGAATTTCTTCGTTTTTGGACTGAGCTGAGGATTGAAAGGAAGAAAAAAGCGCACCAATAGTGACCAGTAAAACTAAAATCACTGAAGTTAACCTTTTCCCAGAACTGCTATTTAATGGAATAGATCCCATTTTCCTCTTATCATAAGCTAAGTAGTAACCTCAAATATACGTAAGATCCTCTTACGCCAAATTGCTGAACTCTTCTGCTATATACAAATAATCCATTATTAACGTTTGCCGAGTGCTGGTGTTTGTCTGGATATACATTTAATATATTATTTCCACCAACAAACCATTTCATGTGTTCGTTCATTTTCCAGGCAAGCGACAGGTCCGTTATTAACTTTGGATCAAAGACCTGATCTCTTGACTCAACCTGATCCGTAAAGTCATTAACGACCCAGTCAGATGGGTTTGCATCACCCGGATGGATATATTCAACCCTTCCAAAATAAGTATTACCCAAGTTTACAGTGAGCGACCTGTATTTATATGATGCATTGGCTATGACTTTAAAATTTGGTTGTGCAGACTCAATCCTGGATATTTCTTCCCTGTTAAACAATACATCTTCCTGGCCTTCCAACTGATCTGACACTTTTACTGCTCCATTTAATTCGGTTCTACTCGCGTTTGCTCCAACTGAAATAGCCAGATTCCCTGATCCCACATTATTTTGATATGTTAGTCTTGCATCAACTCCTTCAGTATCGGTATCAACAGCATTTGTAAAAAACTGTGCTGCCCCTACTCCGAGTGGATCGAGGATATCCTCATAACCGGCACCAAATCGTCCTGAAAGAACAATCCTATTAGTAATTTGGGTATAGTAGTAATCTAATTGAAAAGTAAGTTTTCCAGATTTAGCTACTAAACCTGCAGTGAAATGGTTTGAAAGCTCTGGCTTAAGTTGTTCAATCCCAAATGCTTCAGTTACGGCACTCTCGTTATTGAAGGTGCCAACTTGCACAGCATCACCATTTACAAATTGCGTACTGATATTGTTAAAATACACTTGTTGCAATGAAGGAGCCCTAAAACCTGTGGAATAACCAAGACTAGCACTTAATCCGTCTGCAATTGTGTACCGAGATGATAATTTCCAAATCGCCTGATCTCCGAAATCACTGTAGGACTCATATCTGGCCGCAGTTCCTAATATGAATTTGCTCGACATTCTTGCCTCAATGTCACCATAGATAGCTTTATTAGTCCTAAATTTGATTAACTCATTAGCTGGCTGAAATCCTGGAAACACCTGAGCCCCTGCAGTTTTTCTAATCGTATCATTATCCACAACCAGAACTTCACCACCATCGGCCCATGAGAACTCATCTCCAGGGTTGATTTCATAAGATTCAACTCTGAGTTCCGCTCCAAAGCCAATATTAATCCCTTCCAACCTATTAATCGCTCTTGAAATATCAAGATTTGTAATATTCTGCGTGTATCTGAATCCTCCGGAATAAAACCTTGTAGGAGATGCTACACCCAAACTTGCGTTATTAGTGTTCTCAAGATTTATATCAAATTGGTTATTTGCAATTGTATGACTAAAATCAAGATTCCAGTTTTTGTTAACACCTCTTACTCCAGCGGTTATCGCATCATCCTGAATTTCAATCTGGAACCTTGGCGAAAACCCAAGAGGATATAGTTCGGGAACCACTCTTTCATGATTTTTGGGAAACCTGTAAAACCCATGAGAGCTACCTTCTCTGAAATTGCGTCCTCCCTGAAAATAAATTGATGCTGAGTTCGTAATTGGAATATCACCATTAAAAAAGAAGCCCAGATTCTGAGTTCCTGAATGTCCAACTTCCATCACCCTGTTGTCATCATAGCCAGTATTGTCAAAGAAATTGGTACTTGATATTTGCTGTTGATCCTCTACAAGATCATCACTAAAAACAGTACCTGTATAAGCTCCGGATCTATTAGTTGGATTACGATCTCTGAATTCGCCAGTAATATTCAAATAGCCCCTTTCTCCAATCCCAAAGCCAAAGTTAACTGCGGATGAAGAAGTAAATCCATCTCCTTCAGTGTTGACACCTATGTGATTGCTGAAGTTTAGTATGTTGGTTTGTTCCTTAAGAATTATGTTTATAACTCCAGCAATAGCATCAGATCCATATTGAGCTGCAGCACCATCACGTAGCAGCTCGATTCTATCTACTGCCGCCAAAGGAATTGAATTCAAATCAGTACTTACGGATCCTCTCCCAACTGTTCCATTTACATTAACCAAGGCAGAACTATGTCTCCTTTTACCGTTAATCAATACTAATACCTGATCAGGGCCCAAACCTCTTAGTGTGGCTGGATCCACCATATCCGTGCCATCTGAAATTGTCTGATGTGTTGAATGAAATGACGGAACCAAATAATGAAGAAGTTGCCCAAGTTCCGTTTGACCAGAATTCTCAATTTCCTGAGGGCTGATAATATCAATAGGAACTGTGGTTTCAAATAAGGTACGAGGTTTTACTCTGGCTCCAATGGAAATAGGTTGATCAATCGAAAACCCTGGCTCCAGTGTGAAATTAACAATTAAGGAATCTCCCGGATTTATAATTACGTTACTGTTGCCAGTCAAATACATTACAAAATTGACTGACAAATCATAATCTCCCGGTGCTAAATCAAAACTGTAGTTTCCATCTACATCAGTACTGACAGAGATTGGAGTACCTTCAACAGTTATCTTTGCGCCTGGTAATGTCCCAAATTGATCCGAAATTGTCCCTGAAACATTGCCAGTTTGTCCCTTAACAATGCTAATGGTAAATATAAATATTAGAAGTATCAGCCAACTACCTGGTAACCTCACAAATAGACCCATTTTATAAGTTCCGTTATTTCATTTAATATACTGGAATAATACCGACTTAACTAAGAAAAATCAGTCTTATTACATCCAGCGTTGATAGTTTTGTAAGAGATTGAATTGCCGCGTTGTTGAATTGCTTCAAATGTAATATTACTTCATAGTCATTCAAAAAAATATGTTACAAAGTAGACAAGTAGTGGACTTATTTTGAGGCATTAAGACGCCAGTTTCCCTGAATCAGGAATATCCAGATCGTTATTAACCTTATTAAGTTCTGATATGATCTTCTTCGCAAGCTTTAGGTTCTCCTCTTTGAACTTATATAAGATCAAAATATCTTCAGGATCGCTAATCTCCTGCTGAGCTCGCTTCAGTTGCTGAAGTGTTGAAAGATGATAGTTACTATCACCTATTTGGTGCCAAATAAAAAAATTCATAGCCTTAGTTGAATCAAATTGCCCTTCTATATTAACAAACTATTATGTAAAAGGTTACAAATACTAAAATTATTCTTCCAATTCCAAGCAATTAACGATCAAATGACCTATTGACCAGATTAAAAAATCACAAATTTTTATTGGATTGATACAATATTTTCTCAAAATCAAAATGAACCAATTAAAGTTTTATGATTAAATATTTTGCTATCTTAAGCCTGTAACCATCTTTAACAATTTATAGTGGAAACAGAAAATATATCCAACTCATCAAATTTTCATAAAGGTAGGTTTTATGCCTTGTTAACAATTGCATTAGTAACGATAGTATTATGGAATGTGCCTTTTGGGAACTACGTTCTATATCCATTCTCTATTTTAGGAACATGGTTTCACGAAATGGGACATGGCTTAACTGCACTACTTGTTGGAGGATCTTTTAAAAAGCTGGAAATATATTATACTGGAAGTGGAGTTGCATTCTTCTCCTTACCGGCGGGAAAGCAAACCTTAGGCGCGTTGGTTGCCGCTGGTGGATTATTGGGTCCCCCTATTATAGGAAGTGTATTCTTACTTTCTTCTAAACGGGAAACAGCCGCTCGTCTTTGCCTTCTATTATTTGAGGCCGCAATCATTCTATCAGTGGTAATTTGGGTAAGGACTTCAATTGGAGTATTGATGGTACTTTTAATTGGAGGCTTGATTCTATTGATTTTATGGAAAGGCAACAGCAAAGCATGGATTTTAACTGTTCAGGTATTAGGTGTTCAGGCAGTCATGAGTACCTATCGTCAACTTGATTACCTTTTCATGGGTTCTGCAAATATCAATGGTCAAGAAATGCTTTCAGATACAGGACAAATTGCTTCGCATTTATTTCTCCCTTATTGGTTTTGGGGTGCTTTGATTGCGCTAATATCTTTTGCTCTTCTTTACTACAGCCTTAAAGTTGCTTTAAAAACCACGTAATTTATTATCATATGATAATAAATACTACCACCAAAGGGCAGGTTTTATCGATGAATACAATGATCTATACGATAAAATGCTATTTTCTAGTAAATAAATCAGCATAATTATATTTTTTATCAATATTTTTATATTTTTGAATTGAAACACGGGTACTTATACCAACTTTATCATGAAAACATTTCAATTCAGAAGGATTCTGATGCTTCTTTCTATTGTCTCATTATTGAGTCTTATGAGTTGTGCCAAACAAGGTTTTGAATGGCAGGCTGAAGCCCACACAAAGGAGTTAGATCGTAAAAAGGGTTATAAGAAAAAGAAACACCGCGCGAATTATCACAGATACGGGCAGCATCATTCAAAGCATAACAGAAACTAGATTTCTTTTACTTTATCATTCAGGTAATTGGCCAAACTATCCAATTCAGAAGAAATACTATAGATTTCACCAGAAACAGCTGAGTTCTGCCTGGATATCTGAAAGAATGATTTTAATGACCTGTTTACATTTTCAATAGAACTGCTTTGTTCCTGGCTAGACCTTGAAATTTCCTGAATTAGTGATGCTGATTTTTGAACTTCCGGAATAAAGTCTAAAATAAGAGCACCTACTTGTTCCGTTTCTATAACTCCTTTTTTAGCCAGGCTTACAATTTCAGAAGACGCTTCCTTACTTCTCTCTGCCAGTTTTCTAACTTCAGACGCAATTACACTAAAACCCGCTCCATATTCCCCTGCCCTTGCAGCCTCAATAGAAGCATTAATCGCTAAAATATTGGTCTGTTTAAAGATTTCTTCTAGTACCAGTATTTTGTTGGAGATAGCCTTGATTTCCTGAATATTCTTTAAGGTAGCAGTCCGAATATGTTCCAATTGCTTAACTGTATTGGAGCTAATATCATTTGTTACCTGAGCGTTCTCATCATTCTTCCTGGTGTGAATAGTAACATTCTCTATATCCTCTACTATTCCCTTTGCTGTGTCATCTTGCGTTTTAGCATCATTGGCTAATTGCCCTGATTTAAGTTTTAGAGTATTACCAGTTTCTGTGATTTGTTCACTATTTGTTCTGATAATTGATATCATTTCATCAAGTTCCGCTGTTCGATGAGCAACTTCTGTTCTAAGTTGAATTCTTTGAGATTTTAATGATCTAACTCTCCACTGATAAGCAGCTGTCAGTAACGCAGCTAGTAGTAAAAGCATAGAAATTCTAAACCACCATGTTCCCCATATTGGTGGAGTAACTACAATTTGCAGGACCCTTGGCTTACTGGACCAATTTCCATCATTATTAGTTCCATTTACTATAAAGGTGTATTCATCCGGAGGTAGGTTCATATATGTAGCCCTTCTTTGATCAGCACCTGCTACGATCCAGTCATCATCGAATGGCTCAAGTTTGTATTTATATTTATTTCTGGATGGAGTGGTGTAGTCTAGTGATGCGAACTGGATTTCAAACACATTCTGCTTGTGATTTAATTCCAGCTTCTCAAGTTCCATTAGGGATTCAGTGAAGACCACATCACCTTTAAACTTGTCTCCGGGACCAATTTTTTTATCAAATAAGCTAAATCCTGAAATTATGATATTTGGATCATACGAATTGTAATTGATGCGCTCCGGTCTAAAGATGTTAAACCCTTCCGTACCACCAAATACCATTAATCCGTCAGTGGTTTTTACAGAAGAAGTGTAATTGAACTCATTTCCCTGTAGACCATCATTCTTGTCAAAACTTGTGATCAGGCTTTCTGTATCTTTCGCTTTTGGGTCATATTTGGCCATTCCATAATTGGTACTTATCCACAGATTCCCACCTGCATCTTCCTGAATTCCCATTACTACGTTATTTCTTAGCAAGCTATTAGCAGGATGCTCACGAAATGTTTTTGTGGCATAATCAAATGTACATAGTCCAGATCCTGTACCAATTAGAAGTTGCCCTCTACTGTCTTCAAAAATGGTATGGATGTTATTCCCAATAATTGAAAGAGAGTCTTCAGGGTCATTTTTAAATCTTTGAAAGGTTCTATTTTCCCGATTCATTATATTTATTCCACTGGATTCAGTACCAATCCAAAAATTGCCTTTAGAATCCTCAAATAGTGTTTTTACTATATTGCCACTTATGCTTGAAGGATCCGAGCTAGTCTTATGATGGGTAAAATTACCGGTCGCCCGATCCAATAAATCCAGACCTTCACCAAGTACACCTACCCAGAAGTTACCTTGATCATCCTCATGAAAAGCCCAGATATTATTCCCAGCAACCGTATTCTCATCATTTGGATCACTTCTGTATCGGGTATATCTACCAGTGGACGGATCAAAACTAGTCATACCTGCAGAATATGTTCCAGTCCATATTACACCTCTGCTATCCTCATAAATAGCCTTAATCACATTTCCCCCCAAGGTATTTCTATTGGAAGTCGAATGTCTGTAATGGGTAAAGCTCTCCGTTCTGGGATCAAATAAATCTAAACCTCCTCCATCAGTTCCAATCCATACTTTTCCACTCGGCCCTTCCGCAACGCTAATTACAGAATTAAAACTGAGGCTATTATCATTACCAGGAATGTTTTTAAAATGCCTGAATTTTGATTTAAATGGACTATACATATTAACCCCACCACGAAACGTGCTTATCCAAAACAGACCTGAATCATCCTTGTACAAGTCGTATACGGCATTACTACTTAGACTATTTGCATCAAACGTGTTGCTTTTGATATATTGGAATGAATCCGCAATAGGATCATAAATATTGATACCTTCTCCATCGGTACCTATCCAAATCTGTCCATTCTCTCGTTCAAATAGAAAAGTGATAATATTATGAGTTAATCCACTATTTTCCTTCACAACTCTTGTGAATTCTTCTGTTACTGGATTCAACTTATAAATACCATTGCCATCAGTACCTACCCAGATCATATTATTTTGATCTTTCAGTAATTCCTTTCTGTTGACGTTTAGATTATAATTTTCATTATAAACGTATCTCTTTGATGTATTGGAGTCAATATCAAAGTAGTCTAAAGCACCTGAATTACAACCTAACCAATATTTGCCCGGCGCGTCCTCCAATATAGAGTGAATGGCATTGCTACTGATACTCGATCTATTAGATGGATCATGTGTGAATAGTTCAAAATCATTCTTTAACTTATCATATCTCGCCAGGCCACCTCCGATAGTACCGATTAATATATCAGATCTACTATCAACATGAACAAACTTAACCCCGTTTACAGGCAGGTTACTATTTTTAGTATTAAGATTTGTGAAGGATTCAGTTTGCCAATCAAATATACTTATACCTTTATTCCTTGTCGTTATCCAGATTCTTCCATCTGCATCCTCAGCGATAGAGGTTATAACATTACCTGCTATTGATTGATCATTTTTAGGGTCATTTTTGAAGACTTCAATTTCGTAGGCATTGTATCTATTCAAGCCATCCACTGTTCCAATCCACACGTATCCCTTCTTGTCTTTGAAAATACAGTTTACGGTACCAGTAGACAGTCCGTTATCCGTTGTGATGTGATCAAAACCGATACTTATATTCTGTGCTTCTGATGTATTGAAGAATATTAAAAAAAATAAGGTGAGCAATGTGCTCGATAGCTTAAAAAACTTAGCTGGTCTAATCATTAACTACATTTATTAGAATTGTAAGGAATAAAATGCCACTAATATTCTAAAAATACAAATTTCAATGCTCGATTGTGCTGAATTATGGTTGGATTGGTCGAAAACACCCTTGGATGGACCATATTTTTAAAAAAAAGGGGCATTTCTACTAAATTTTAATTTTGCTTAACACCCAGATAAGTGTTATTTACAAATTTCACAATCTACTAAAAGTGCAATAACGTTGCGTACCATTATTATATCAAAGATGGCACCCCTGAATGTATGAGTTACGAGTTTAATTGATTAAATTAGTAGAAGATCAATTGGTCAGCAATAACCCTATCTTCAGGATTACGTTTTACTTAGAAACCAATCTGATCTATAAGGTTAGTCCTTATACATTAAACTAATAACGCGCACCCAAACAGGAAATTAACAATTCGGTTGATTTTCATTCATTCTATTATGCGGTTTTAGTTTGTTGACATTAATGAATGTTTTAAAACTTTTAAACACTTCTTACAATGAATACAATTAGCTATGAACCTACCAACGTAACACCTTATGTCTACTTTAATCCGGAAAATGGGGTATTTGAAATCAAAGGAAGATCACTTCCAGATACTTCTCTTCATTTCTACCAACCCATCATTTCAGCCTTAGATAAATATATAAATGAGGGAGAATCAAATATTACTGCAAATTTTGCATTTGAGTATTTCAATACCAGCTCCAGCAAATGTGTATTTGATATTATTAAAAGACTTAAAACCGCAGAATCATCAGGAAAGCATGTGGTTGTGAATTGGTGTTTTGAGGAAATTGATGAAGATATGAAGGAAACTGGTGAAGATTATGAGTCATTAATTGGATTGCAATTCAATTATATTGCTATTTAATTGAACCTAGTACATTTCAGAGCGAGTAAGAATTTGTAATATTGGATATGGGAAATTCCAAAATCAACAAATCTCAACTGGCATTAGAGTTTGTATCTGTTGTCTTTGCTGTATTGCTGGCACTTTTATTAAATAGTTGGAGGCAGTCCGCTAAAACAGATCAATTAGTTAATCGTGTTCTTGAGACCATTTCTAAGGAAGTTGAAACCAATTCGCAATTAGTAAAAGCCTCAAATGCTTATCGTGAAACTTTAGTTAATCAACTGAAAAGCAACCAACATCTTGTTTATGGCATTCCTTTAAGTGATTTTCCTATTGATCATCAGAATGATGTTGTACTGAAAAAGCTAATGATTGAAAATCTGATATTTCAAAATGGTGTCAATCCAGACAATGTGGAAATAAAAAGGTCAGGAGAACAGAGGGTTTTAATTATCGATAAAGATATACTGCATATTGAGGAGAGAAATGATTCATTGTTCTTTTATGGTCAGTCAAACATTCAATTACGAAATGCAGAAATCACCAACAACTCATGGGGAATTGCTCAGGCCACAGGTGCTATAGTTGAAATGAAGTATGAGTTGGTAGAAGAACTTGCAAAGCTGAATCAATTACAGACTCTCTATAGCGAAACCTCTAGCATTGCTTTAAAAACGCTTTATTCAGGTGAATCTGGCATATTATCTATAATGGAGGATCTCATTTGGATTGAGCGCGATATGCTTAAATCTTATGAGAAAATTCAACTTATTATGAAAGACAATAAATAGTAGTGCTTAATGACTTTCCCTGGGGTTTGGATAATTATCGGTTTCATCCTCCCCTGGTCTTTTGTGTAGACATTGAAAATCCTTTTCCAGCGCAATTTCAAAACTGTCTTTCTCCCACTTGTGATATATGCCTTCTCTACTATCCTCTGTCCAACCCTGTAACTCAATAGAGGGAATTGACAGCCGAATTATCTGATCTTCAAATTCGATCTCTGGCTTTGAAATAGTATCAGAATTCATCACGGAATATTGCAAAGAATTGCCTGCTGGAAACACAACAGATTTAGTTACAGCCTTGCCAGATTCTAATTCACCGACCTCTGTTTGAGACAATCTGTACCTAAGTTTATTACCAAGAATTCTAAGCTTCATCTTTCCTTTTTTGTTATTAATTATCGAGCTAATTTACGTACAAATGATCAAAGCACTAGTTCTGATAGGTGGTAAAAGTAAAAGACTCGGGAGGGCCAAACACTTAATCGATTTTCATGGATTACCACAGTACAAATACTTATGCGATCAGCTCGAAGCATTGGGTATCGAATATTATATTTCTTGTAATTCAGATCAATCTAATGACTTATTGGATCTGCCTATAATTGAAGATAAATATCCAGAAATTGGCCCAATGGGCGGAATTCTTTCAGCGTTTGAGACTTATCCGGAATCTGCCTGGTTATTACTTGCGTGCGATCTTCCGTTCGCAGATAATTCTAATATCAAATATCTTCTTGATCAAAGAGATCCTAGCAAACTAATTACCACTTACATGATAAACCCGAAATTTCTTGAAACCACTTTTACCATCTATGAAAAGGAAACTTATCCGTTGTTCTTAGAAAGTTATGATAAAGAGGATTACAGCTTACGCTCGATCATGAAATCTTCAGAAGAAATAAAAGTGATAGAGCCACTAAACATGGCAGACCTGTTTAATGTAAATTCACCTCAGGATCTTGAGCAAGCTAGAAATTTAATTAGAAAGAGAAATTAAGCCATCTTAATGAAGCCTGCTTTGCTTCCACCACAAACCGGGCACTCATATGTTTTTGGCAGCAATCGAAAAGCCGTTCCCTTTGGAATATTTGCCTGCATATCTCCGTATTTCTCATCATAGATCGTCATACAACCACTGCATTGATACAACGAGTTCTCCTGCAAATTTACATGAGCCTGTGTTTTCTCCTCGATTACAGCTTCTTCCAGCTGGTCAAAATATTGATGGCTCAGCTCAATTAATAGAGGAGCGATTACTTCTTTATTAACTGACTTTGCATAGGTTTTATATTCTCCGCTATTGGGATTAAAATCCTTTGAATATAGAATATTATAGGCAGCCTCACCTCCTACTAATTCTTCACACTTTTCAATTACTATTGAAGTAAACAGAGTGATATCATCTGTAGTCTTTATGGTAAAGGTTAACCCGTAGGTACTGATATCTTGTTGATCAAGTGTTCTAACCAGGTAGATTTTCAAATCAAGTGCCTCCTGCTCAAGTGCAGGCAGATGCCAATTCATCTCTAGTGCAGAATGTCGCAAGTTCATACCAAACTTCCCCATTAGCTTCTCCCATCCAATTCGGTCCTTTTCAAAAATCCCTTTGATGACAAATGATTTCCATGGTGTTAGACAAATCTTACCTACTTCAGTGCTTAGGCATTTTTCGCAAATTGCTTTTAGGATGTTGGTACTGTAACTATTGTCCCTCCAATAAAGTCCCAGCCAATATTTCCCGTCAGACATCCTGTTAATTCCTTCGTAATATGGGAATATAGTATCTGGCAAAACAAGCTCTTCCGTTACTGGTTGAAAATTCATCTTAACTTCCTCCACCAATTTCTTACTGACTGTTTGGTAATCGAGGTTGTTGGATTCTATTTCCATATTCTGAATTGCTTCAGCTACTCTCGGAATATCATCACTATAAACTAAGACTGGTACCTGCCACGGTGTTGGTAATAACTTCTTAAACCTTAAATAGATATACCAATAATTATCCAACCCTGAAGCTATGAAGTTGATATTACCAGTAAATAGCGGAACTAGCCCCTGAGATGGATCAACTACATTAATTCTTAACTTCGGTTTAAACGTGAAACTTTCAAGGATATTGATGTATACATGAGAAGCAAGCCACTGCTTACCTGGCATTAGATCAACGGTAACATATGAACTACAGATATTCTGATGTTCAAACCTATTAATCTCATATTGAGTGTGAATTGCATCAAAAGTCTGATCCAAAATTTCTTTACTCTTCTCTTTAGCAGAAAACATGATATCCTGACGAGATCCAAAGTGGATTTTATCAGAACCCAATTTCTCGGCGATATGTATAATCTTTAGAAAGTCACCAGGAGAAATAATTCCTCCTTTGACAAATACTCGTACAAGCTCTTTTACTTGCATATTTCTTTACTTTAAATTCTAATGCAAAAAGTATCTCTTGAGTCAAACCAGTTATATAAGAAATACAATTAAACTAAAACCAAGTTTATTCTCTGGCTACAAATCAATCGAAGTTTGAGATTAGAAGTTGGAGTTTTGATCCAAAAATTCCAACTTCCAATTTCCAATATCGCTTTTCACTACCCTTACTTCAGTTAGCAAAGTGTTATTCCGAAGTGATAGCGATCCAATAACCGTGCATTTCTCAAGAAGTAACCTGCTCCTTAGAAACATTCAATATTCTTTGTACCTCTGGCTTACAACTTCCACAACCTAATCCGGCTCCTGTCTTTTGGCAAAGCTCTTTGAGATTAGAACTACCATCAGCAATGGCCTTCTCAATATTTCCAGAACCTACATTATTACAGGAACATACTAATTCACCAATAACAGGCTCTGCAGCTTTACCTGATCTTAATAATTGAACACGCTTTTCTGATAATTCTGTATTACTATCAATCAACTCTTTAAACTCTGCAAATTCCGCTTTATCACCTAATAGAATTGCACCAACTAGCTTATCATTATGAATGATACATTTCTTGTAATATAGCTCTGCCCTGTCCAAAAACAGAATTTCATCATATCCCTTTCCATTTACCGGTATTTCAGAAATTCCAACTGAACACAAATCCAGATTAGGGAATTTTAGGATATTCATTGGAGTTGAGCCATCATAGATAGCAGTCACATCACCGGCTATGAACCGAGCAGCAATGTCTGCTTGTTGCTCAGCCGCAGCTGTGATTCCATTTAGCTTTTGTTTATGTTCTGCAATTTCGCCCAGCGCAAAAATTGAATCATCAGATGATTGAAGATGATCATTTACTTTTATTCCACGAGCGCATTCAAGTCCGGCTTCTCTACCCATTTCAGCATTTGGTCGTGTACCAATAGCATATACTATTGCATTACACTCCAAAATCTGACCACTCTTAAGAGATGCTTGGAGACCTTTTTTATCTTTTAACAGATCAACGTGCTTTACTTCATCGTTTGTGAGAATCTTGATCGAGAGGTCTTCTTCGATGTATTGTCTTAATAATGAACTTGCAATTGGATCCAACTGTCTTTCCATTAAGCGGGAACCCAACTGAATTATTGTCACATCAACATTGACTTCCGACATTGCTGCCGCCAATTCTAATCCCAATAAACCGCCACCCACGATTACCAAATGCCCCTGACCTCCAAGGTGTTTCTTCAGGTCATCAGCATTTCTCCTATCTCTCATAGTGAATACACCTGGCAAATACATTGGAACTCCTGGAGGAACAAAAGCTCTACTTCCTGTAGCCATAATCAATACATCGTAATTGTGCTCATCACCTAGGCTATCTGTTACCAGCTTTCTTTCTCTATCTATTTTGGTGATTTCGTTTGAGACATACAAATGTGTATTTAGACGTTCAAACTCACCATATTTAAATTTCAGCAGATCCTCCCATGACTTATGTTCAGTGACATAATCAGGAAGCAGCACACGATCGTAAAATGGCCATTCTTCTTTCGAGAATACATGTAGCTCATCCTCTTTATTCATTTCACGATAGGTATTGATGAACCTAAATGCCGCTGCTCCTGCTCCTATAATGACAACCTTTTGTTTCTTCTTAGTATATCGCTCAACTTGAACAGCAGAAAACTTAAATCCAGGTTGTTTGGATTGAGGGTCAATAGCCTCACTCGTAATATTATTCGCTCTTGAATGATCTTTATTCAGAATTTTGCCCCAGTGCATTGGTAGAAACACCACGCCTCGTTTTATACCTTCCGTAAGCTTAGCATTCACTCTAACTTCTCCCCGACCATTAGAAACCAATACTGGATCCCCTTCCTTAATCCCTCTTTCATATGCATCCGTTGGATTGATTTCCAAATATGGATTTGCTATATGTTTATTTAGTTTATTGACCTTTCCGGTTTTGGTCATTGTGTGCCATTGGTCCCTAATTCTACCGGTTGTAAGAATTAATGGATAATCAGGAGAAACAGGCTCTGCTTCTACTCCTGCTCCACTTATCTTAATCTGGGCTTTTCCATTTGGTGTATAAAACTTATGATCTTCGAATAACCTTAGGGTACCGTCACTTTCAGAACTTGGTACTGGCCATTGATAGGTGCCGTTTTCTTTCAATTTTTGATATGAGAGACCACTTACATCGATATTGGTACCCTTGGTCATTTGAGTATATTCCTTATATACTTCCTCTACAGACTCAAAGTCAAAACCATCATATCCCATTTGTTGGCCAAATCTCATGATTATCTCTGCATCAGGCAATGCGTTTCCAGGAGCATCAATCACTTTTGGCAGGTAACTAACTCTCCTTTCTGAATTAGTCATTGTCCCTTCTTTTTCAAGCCAGGATGCCGCTGGCAATACAATATCAGCGTATTTTAAAGTATCACTCCTATCTGAAATATCCTGTACGATTACGAAGTTTGCCTTGCTAAGGGCTGCATCAACCAACTTGGCATTCGGCATGCTTACTGAAGGGTTAGTACAAATGATCCAAACAGCCTTCATCTTACCAGATTCCAGTGCCTCAAACATTTGTGTGGCTGTCAGGCCTGGCTTTTTATTGATTTTATCAACACCCCAAAAATCTGCAACCTGTTGTCTGTGTTCTGGATTTGCTAAATCTTTATGAACCGCCAGCAAATTCGCCATTCCTCCAACTTCTCTTCCTCCCATTGCATTTGGCTGTCCAGTCAAAGAAAATGGTCCGGAACCAGGTTTGCCAATGTGACCAGTGATGGTGCTTAGATTAAGCAAAGCCAGGTTTTTATTAACTCCTGAAGTACTTTGATTAAGCCCCATTGCCCACATGGTGATGAATCCATTGGCATTCGCGATATACTTTGCTGTGGTAATAATATCATCAACCGGAATATCACAAATTGCTGCATATTCCTTAAGAGTTGTCTTAAAGATTTCTTTCCTGTACAACTCGTAACCGTCTGTAGCTCTATTGATAAAATCAATATCAACGGCTCCTTGCTCAATTAGTGCTCTTCCTACACCGTGAAAGAAAGCTGTGTCAGTCCCTGGTTTTATTTGAACATGTAAGTCGGCTAATAAGCAAGTATCGGTGACCCTCGGATCCACGACTATGATCTTGGTATCCGGGTTATTCTCTTTATGTTTTTCCAACCTGCGAAACAAGATGGGGTGACACCAAGCGGGATTAGCTCCAGCAATCAAGAAGCAATCTGCCAATTCTATATCTTCATATGAAATTGGTACTGAGTCTTCACCGAATACCTGCTTATAGCCTACAACTGCCGAACTCATGCAGAGTCTTGAATTCGTGTCGATATTGTTGGTTCCTATGAAACCTTTGGTTAGTTTATTAACAAGGTAATATTCTTCTGTAAGACACTGACCTGATATATAAAATCCTACTGAATCGGGCCCGTATTTATTGATCAGAGATCTGAATACTGCTGCAGTCCTTTGAATGGCAGTATCCCAATCGGTTTTCTCTAATGGATGGGATTTGCTCCACCTCATCTGAGGATGTAACAACCTATCTGACTTGTCCATTGCCGTGTAATTGAGGTTCATTCCTTTTGAACACAGCATACCTTTGTTTACGGGATGATCTTCATCACCTTTGACTGAGATCTTTCCGTTTTTTGATGTTGAAATTTCAATTCCACATCCAACTCCACAGTAGGAACAAGTAGTTTTATATGTTTTAGTCCGGTGCAAGATCTGATCTTTTGGTTTTATGAATGAACGTATTCAAAATTACGTAATTACAACCCAAATCCAAGTATTTATACGTATTTTTACGTATTATTTTTAAGTATCTTAACGCACCGTCAAAAACTTAAATTATTTACTGACCAGACTTTTTGCTTTGAACGTCTCCAGTTCTTCCTTCAAAAGCTTATTTAAGTTTAATACCTCTTTGTAGTCAGCAGAGATTTTTAAATACTTGGTCATTTGTTCAGTGGTTTTGATAGCGTATTCGTTTTGCTTTGTTTCCATCTCTGTTCTAAGTTTTCTGGCGTATTTTCGTAAGTCCTGAATTGTCTTATTTGCTTGCGCTATTTGATTTGACTCGAATGACTTTTTACTATCCACCAATTCGTTTAATTCTTCAATTGCTTTGTCTTTGTTTTTAGAGTCCTTAAACATTGGTCTAAAAATGAAAAACACCTCAAGAATGATTAACAGGAAAGTGATAGCCATCAAATAATATTCAGTATTTGACAGTGAATCAATTTTAGCTGAGGCTAAGTGATCATATTGAAATGTGATCTTATTCATCAACTTAAGGAAGTCAGCTTCCTGTGATGATATTTCAGATAAGTAGAATTCTATTTGAGATAACTCCGATTCACTACTTAAATCTTCAAACTCTGATTCTACAAGGTAATCACTTGCGGTTTTCATTGATTTGAATAGTGGCTCAATATCCTTAAATAGTTGATTTAATGTAGAAGATTGATTCATTTCCTCCACATTTAGTTCGTCACTTCCATATCTTAAATCAATATGTGACTGACTCCATAGGTCTCTGGCTGCCACCAGTTCGTCTTTTGCCTGAGAAAATTCAAACTCAGTTTTAGAGTTTGTAAGTTTTAAGGAGGCCTTAGTGATTTTCTGCGAAAGCATTCTTTGACGACCAGAGATGTTGATTATTCTGGCATCTGTTTCACTTCCACTGATTGTCTGCTGCATTAGTATTTGACTTCCAAGAATTACAAGAGTCAAAATTCCGAGTACAAGGATGTACTTTGAGGTAAGCGTTTTCATAGCTGCGTAATTAATTTGTGTTTGTAAAATTGAAAAAGCTATCCGGGTTGGATTGAACGAGACAACCCGGAAGAAGCCAGGTTAGGTTAGTGATTTAAGAAATTCATCAAATAACCTCTGTAATCATAATATTCTGGATGCTCAAGAACATCTCTTCTATTTCTAGGTCTTTCAAAAGGAATAACCAACTCGTCACCGATCTTTGCATAAGGCCCACTAGTCATCATGATCACTCGGTCTGCAAGGAAGATGGACTCATCCACATCGTGAGTAATCATTACTGCAGTGATTTGTTCCTTATTCCACACTTCCAGAAGAACATCTTGTAGCTCTCCTCTAGTAAGTGAATCAAGCATACCAAACGGCTCGTCCAGTAACAACACTTTAGGTTTTAGAGCAAACGCTCTGGCAATTCCAACTCGTTGTTGCATACCTTGTGACAGCTCAGTTGCTCTTTTATTGAAGTCGTTACCCAAACCAACTTTGTCAAGGTAGTACTTACAGATATCAAGCCTTTGCTTTTTAGTTGCGTGAGGAAAAACCTGCTTCACCCCTAGCATCACATTTCCTAGTGCTGATAACCAAGGTAACAAACTAGGTGATTGGAAAACTACTGCCCTATCCGGTCCAGCTTCTCTCACTGTATTTCCATCAACCGTAATTTTTCCTCCAGAGATTTCATTCAAACCAGCGATCATAGTCAGCAGTGTTGATTTACCACAACCGGAATGACCAATGATAGATATGAATTCTCCCTGTTTTACACTGAGCTGAAGATCATCCAGCACAACGTAATCTCCTTTTGGAGTTGGATAGACTTTTCTGAGGTTATTACAGGAAAGCATATCCGGTCTGCTCAATAACTCTTGCGGGAGTTTTGGCTTAATAAATTCTTTTATAAACGATTCTTGTTCTATTACTTCCATGACATAACTGATTTAGAAATACTTTACTTGTTCTTCTTTCTTCTTTCTCCTCCAACTTATTCTACCAGGCATTACTGGTTTCAAGTCCGGAAGTTCGTAGGTAGCAGAATTGCTTTGTTTTCTTGTAGCTCCTACATCAATTAAATACTCAATAATTTCGTTCCTAAGTTTCTTGTACTCAGGATCCTTATTGATTTCTGTTACGTCTCTTGGTCTGCCAAAATTGATTTTGAATTCTGGACCCAATGTTGCATTTGGTCCTGGTGTCAATGGAATAATTCTATCCGCCATGATGATTCCTTCATCAACATCATTTGTAATTAGCAGAGCGGTTTTCTTGTCCTCGCTCCAAATGTTAATGATCTCCTCCTGAAGTGTTCCTCTTGTTAATGCATCCAATGCACTAAGCGGCTCATCCATCAACAAGACTTCTGGGTTCATAGCCAGCGCCCTGGCTACTGAGACTCTTTGTCTCATTCCTCCAGATAGCTCTGCAGGCTTTTTATCTATTGCATGTGAGAGGTTTACCATATTGACATATTTTCTCACATGTTCTTCTTTTTCTTTTTTACTCCATCCAGGAAAGATTTCATCAACCGCTAGTTTCACGTTTTGATAAACGCTTAACCAAGGTAGAATGGAGTAGTTCTGAAAGATCACTCCCCTATCTGGTCCTGGGCCGGTGATTGGCTTTCCTTTCATCAGTACCTCACCATAGTCTGGAAAGTGAAGTCCATTTATCAGGTTGATCAGAGTGGTTTTTCCACTTCCAGTAAAACCTACAATCGCCACGAATTCTCCGTCCTCAATCTGTAGGTTTATATCAGTCAAAACTTCTGTTATGTTAGTACCTGTCCCGTAGGATTTCGATACATTTTTCAACTCGAGTATTGCCATTTCTTTGTCTTTTAGTCTAATAAATAATTAAGCAATCTCAGTCTTCTCGAAGCTTACAACCTTCTGAACCATGATCATTATTCTATCCAGCATAAAACCAATGATACCAATTACAAACATGGCAACAATGATCTTGGCATTAGACTCACTTGAACCGTTCTGGAACTCTTCCCATACGAATGAACCTAATCCCGGGCTTTGTGCTAATAGCTCAATCGCAATAAGTACCATCCAGGCAACAGAAACAGTAATTCTTAATCCTGTGAAAATCATAGGGAATGATGCAGGAAGAACAACTTTGAAGATGTTTTTACCAACACCAAGTCTTAATACTTTTGATACATTGATAAAATCCTTATCAACAGAACTTACTCCAACACTTGTATTTACCAGTGTTGCCCACATTGCACAAAGTCCTACACTTATGAAAGAAATAATAAATGACTTATCAAGATCTGGATCCGTGATTAGTGTCTTTACGATCATGAATACCAATAGCAACCAAACTACAGGAGATACTGGCTTAAAGATTTGAATTAACCAGTTGAATGAGTTTCTAAGTACATCACTCAGTCCGATGATTATCCCAATAGGAACAGCAATAAGCAATGCAAGAACAAATCCTGCCAAAACAGTCTTAAGACTTGTACCAATCTGATCTACAAATGACGGTCTACCGGTATAAGTAATTGGCTTTTGACCTTTTGCGATTCTTTGCTCGTTTGTTTTTGCTACCTTTTGTTTGAACTCATCTTTCTTCACACTGATTTCAGCGTGATCCTTCATCAATTTCTTATAAGCTCCAAATACTTCTAGTGGAGAAGGTAGCGCGTTAGGTTTACAGCTTACATCACCAGACGCTATACAAGCTTCCATTTCTTTGGCTGCTTCTTCACCCTGGTCATTTAATGCTTTTTCAATTTTGGCATCAGCTTCAACATTGTACAGGTATGTTGCACCACCATGCCAAATCATGATGAATAGGAAAATAGAGAAAACAGGAATAACAACCCTTTTAACCAGGTTGATGGAATTCTTCTTCGGTTCCTCTCCGTTGATTAGACGTACCAGAGGCTCCATAAAGCCTAGTCCAGCAAATCTTAGTCCGTTAATAATTTTATCTTTCATAATTAATTAAGTTAAGTCTACTACTGATTGTGATGTTTTTAAGTCAGGTTCAGGCAGAAAGCCTTGCTTCCCACCCGAACACCTAACTTAATTAATGGTCAGTCCTTGTTTCCAATTTCAAAACTGTTGATGTAACCTATTGGATCTTTTGCATCATAGGTTGTTCCATCTATAAATTCATCTGTTGCAGCTTTGTACCCGTCAGTTTCAGGAATCTCAGATGCTTCTAGGTATCCTTCTTCTACAAGAAGTTTTGCTGCTTTCTCCCAGATATCTGGTCTGTAAATGTCTTTGATTGTTTCACTGTACCAGTCAGCTGGTTTAGCTTCAGGAATTTGTCCCCATCTTCTCATCTGAGTAAGGAACCAGATTCCGTCAGAGTAGAATGGATAAGTAGCGTTGTATCTGTAGAATACATTGAAATCAGGCATGGATCTCTTGTCTCCTTTTTCGAATTCAAATGTTCCAGTCATGGAGTTTGCGATTACTACAGAGTCAGCACCTACATATTCAGGCATTGAAAGAATTCCAACTGCCTTTGGTCTGTTTCTTGGAGTATCAAGCCACTTTCCAGCTCTGATTAAAGCTTTCGTTACAGCTATGGCAGTATTTGGATTTTCATCGATGAACTTCTTGGTCATCACAAATACTTTTTCAGGGTTATTCTTCCAGATATCATAGTTAGTAGTTACTGGTACACCGATACCTTTGAAAACAGCTTGCTGATTCCATGGTTCACCTACACAGTAACCGTAGATTGTACCTGCCTCAAGAGTAGCTGGCATTTGTGGTGGAGGAGTTACTGAAAGTAAAACATCAGCATCTACCTGTCCTTGAATGTTATCAGCAGTATAGAAGCCAGGGTTGATTCCTGCTGCAGCTAACCAATATCTAATCTCATAATTGTGTGTTGAAACCGGGAATACCATACCCATTTTGAATGGCTTTCCTGCATCTTTATATTCTTTTACTACTGGAACTAAAGCATCTGCCTTGATTGGGTGAGCAGGTCTTCCATCCTCTCCCATCGGAACATTTGCTTTCATTTTTGACCAAACATCGTTTGATACGGTGATTCCATTACCATTAAGGTCCATTGAGAATGGAGTCACTAATTCAGCTTGTCTACCAAAACCAGCTCCTGCTGCAATTGGCTGTCCAGCTAACATATGCGAACCGTCTAACTGTCCATCAATTACTCGATCAAGAACATTCTTCCAGTTTGACTGTGCTTCGATTGTTACAAATAGTCCTTCATCCTCGAAGTAACCAAGCTCTTTAGCAATTGCTAGTGGAGCCATATCAGTAAGCTTAATGAACCCGAAAGTCAGCTGAGGTTTTTCAATTTCTAGTTGTACTGTGTTGCTGGTTGTTGCTACAGTTTCTACTGAGCCAGCGTCTTTTGCAGAAGTACCTCCGCAGGCATAAAGCACTGCGGAAACTACTGCCAAGAATAGAACTTTGAAGATATTATTTTTCATTTTCTTAAAATCGTTAGGTATTTAAATTCTTTGATAGTCTGTATTTGTAGAATGATTATTCTGATTTGAATAATGTTGGTTTGAATGTTAGCATAGCCCATCCCCAATTGGTGAATAGTGAAGCGTCACCACCTCTCAGTGCCTCCATTGTATCTGTTCCAAACATTTGAGAATAACCAAGGTGAAGTGTCACATCTGGAGCAAGTTTTCTTACATAAACCAGGTCAACTTCGGTACCCATTGCTTTGGATAACTCTCCTCCTGTTTCGTCTAATTGCTTAGAACCTGTAAGGAATTCATGTGCATGAGCAAGTAATGCACCTTTTCCAAGTTTGAATTTTGTCTTCAAGTAGATGTCAGCCACACCCACATTACCGTTTGCAGGTCCAACGAAGAAGTAATCCATTAAACCATTGTGTGCATGGTTAGTACCAAAGTCAGGGCTGAAGTTTGTGATATCAGTTGATGTATCATCGTCATCTTTACCAGAGATGTACTCATAACCAATTGTTACAGGCGTTGCAGGAGTTTTGACTGTCGCATAAACACCAGCTAGAAGTGCATTAACATTGTTTCCTCCAAATTCACCTGTTTGGTAATAAACATCACCACCGAGTGTAAGTCCACCAATCTTTTTGCTACCAATCACTCCAAAAGTCTGCTTGAATGAAACAGTAGAGTCTGCGTTTTGATATCCTGCGTTGAATGCTAATAATGATAATTTAGCTGACTCAAAGTCTTTGTGAAACCATCCATATTGCATCGACTTGTAGTTACCTCCTACTGAATAGAATCTAGCACCATCACCTTGTAATAAGGTTGGTTCAGCTCTGTCATCATCCTGGTTGTAAGCGAATCCTAAGTGGAATTTTGTTTTAGATTCAGCTTTATCAAAAATGAAAAGGAGCGCATCATGTCTTCTTCCCTGCTGAGCCCACTCTAAGCCACCGAGAAATCTCTGGTTATCGTAAGAAATAATCTGACGTCCAGCTTTTACTGATAAGTTATCAGTGAAATAATACTGTCCCCAAGCTTCACTTATGAAAGTCTTTCCTAATTCCTCCTTGAAAATCTGACTAGTCTCACCCCAAACTCTTATGTCCTGAAAAGCAAGTTTAAACTTATACTTCTCTGCTTTATAGTCAAGGTATAATCTACTTCTCTGCTCAGTGAATAGAGCAGCCTCTACATCTTCTGATGTCTTCAATGTTTTGAATCCGTTTCTAAACTCAGTTCTAGGTCTAACCTCTGCTGAGATCTTTAACTGTGCCGATAGGTTTGTGATCCCTACGAAACACAATACTAAAGCCAATAGTATGCGTCCTTTCATTGCTTTATTGTTTAAGTTGGTAAGTATTAGATTGAACATCACGTATTATTACTTATTTTAATTACGTATTTATACGTACAATTATAAGTGAGCAATTCTAAGTAATCAATGTTCAGAATCAATAATTATTCCCTTTTTTAACAATATAAAAACTGCGTTATGGCAGGTTTAATATTATTAATAGCTGTTTATTAAGCACTTAAGAACTAAAAACATCAGAAGTTTTGAGAGGAATTTTAACTACGTAGAAATAGAATAAAATACGTAATTACGTATATAAAAGAAAAAAACCTGCGTTTCCACAGGTTTCACATCACAATTAAAAGATAAAAGATTCGGATTGGTTAGCGGTAATCATTAGAGGGTAATGTCGCTTCGTTTAGATTATCACAAACCTTAATAGTAGTAGTGATGCAAAGATAGCAGGGCAAAATCCTCAGCTCCATGGAATCAATCAGGTTTATACCTCTTTTTATGCCATGTTTTGACCTGCGAAAACGCAGCTAATTGACTACAACTAATTGATAGATTGAAGTTTATGTTGAATTTTAGTCCAGTCATAGTGGAATTCCAGACTATTTTTTATTTAATTCTTCTTCCGTAAGAGCGTAATATTTCTTCTTATCTGAGTACGGAGAAGCTCCCCCATCGAAATATTCCCTTACAATTTTGAGAGGTATTGTGTCCATCATGCTTTCTGCTGCATGATATATGTGATTTCCATGAAAATCGTGACATTGCAGGCAAGACGTCCACATTTCCTGAGCTATAAGATCTTTATGAGAAATCTCCAGAGGGTCATTCTTAAGATCCGTGTCTCCATGACAGTTTTCACAGTAACCTGTTTCAACCTGGGTTATTCTCAAACCATTGTGCTCCAGGTGGCAGGATTCGCAATAGGTGACGCCAATATTCTTTCTGGCTTCAACAAACCGAGGTTCTGTAAACCTGTGTAATGGGTGGCGATCATTGGCCCTATCATGACAATCAAGACACTTATTATTATCGACATTTTCTGTTCCAAAATCAGCTTCTGTTTTCCGGGCACCAAAAACAAACATCACGTTAGCTTGTATTTGCTGAAATACATTTCCTTTTGAATCAGTATGACAAGACTCACAGGAGAAACCTTCGTGACCTTTATTCATTGGTCCTTTTGATAGGAACTCTTCATTGGACGGACTTGAAAGAACCACATAAGCAACCACTGTTACAAACAATCCCGTGGCAAAACCTATCCATTGTCTTTTCCTTCTTCTACTTATATTGATCATTTTATCTTTTTATTTATGATTTGATAAACCATGCCCGACTTCCATTTTTCACCTGAATCTTCAACACCAAGACCTCTGGACACTTTCAAAACAGGAACCTTAACTTTCGCTACAATTGAAAGTCCTATTCCAAATACCATAATGAAAGTACCAATCCATAGTAGGTTGATAAACGGCATCTCAATTGCTTTTACAGTAATCCAATCTCTTTGCGAATAGATTAATCTGAATTGAACAGCACCTGAATTTGGATCTATTGACTCCACAAGTACTTTGACTCCCAGCTCTTCTGATGATGAAGGATATAACTGAACCCTTCCTTTTGAAATGCCATACATCGGATCAAGACTATATTGATAACCCTGATCATCTATTTGAAAGTGTGAAGTGATAAGTAATTCTGATTGATCCTCGGCTATGGTGGACAATTCACTGTTCAATAATTTGATGGACAATCCAAACATTTCAAGTGACTCAGAAGGAGCTAGCTGTAGCAGTTCAGTATTTTCCCATTCCTGTTTTTCAGGATCTGGGAAGTTTGTCACATGAATGTAAATGTCTTTGTCCCAGAATGAAAGAATTGATGGAGATGCTATGTAACCCATCTCTGGATTGTTTTGCATTCTGGGTAGAACATGATACAAGTTGTCTCCATCCTGAATCTTTAGATCGTAGTAAGTATTCTCCTTATTTATTTCGATTGTATCTCCACTTTTAAGAATTTTAAACTCTTCATGATTGGTATTACGTAACCCAGCAGTACTAATCAATTCACCTTCAATAGACTCAATGTATTTGTTTGAAAAGGTAATTTGATAGTCTTTTAGAGGTATTGGCTTGTTCCTCGTCAATAGTGTATTTTCCTGAACCGCGTGTATCGGCAAGCTACTCTCTGGAGAAGTGATGGAAATGTTCTGTGAAATAATTTTCGAATATCCTGCAGATAAGACCATTCCCAATAGCATGATCATAAATCCCGCATGAGAGAATGTGCCACCAGAGACTTTCAGGTTCTGCCTGATAAAACCATATATGATTTGTATCGATACAAATGCTCCTAACAAGGAAACAAAAATCACTACGATATACGTCCAATCGGTGTATCCTACTTTAAGTAATAAAGCACCACCAGTTAAAAGAGCCAGAAACAGCGGAACGGAAAATACTTTTTCATAGGCCGAAAACCCCCTAATTCTTTTCCAATAGACAACCTGCGCCAAGAAAGCAAGGAAGCAAAAACCTACAGCAAACCAAATCTGAAATTTTGAATAGAATCCAACGGGATCTGTTGGTGGAGCGGCATTACTACTAAATCCTAAGCCTCCGATAATCTTGTTGAAAACTGGAATTGACGTAGGAAGTAATATCTGAAATGCTGAGAGCAACAAGATGGATATGCCAATGATCATAAGAAACTCCAATAGATTTTCTGAGGATGTTTCTCTTAGTGATTTCATATACTTCCAGGAGTAAACCAATGCGACAACAATAATGGCAATCACAGCTCCCATTAAAATCAACAACTGTCCTGATAATCCCAGATCGGTGAAAGAATGAACACTAGTATCACCAAGAATTCCGCTTCTTGTCAAAAAAGTTGAATAGATGATCAGAAAATATGAACTAACTATAAGGCCAATTGTCAAGAGAAGCCCTTTGCCTCTTTTCTGATGAAGAATAATGCCATGTGTAGCAGCAACCATCACAATCCACGGGATCAGGATTGCATTCTCAACTGGATCCCAGTTCCAGTAGCCTCCAAAATTCAAAGTCTCATACGCCCAATAAGCTCCCATCATAATACCTGCACTCAGGATTGCTAATGATACAAGCATCCAAATCTGGGCAGGCTTAATCCATGAAATATCTTTTTTGAATAAACCTGAGATACAATATGCGAATGGAATTAACGAGACTGCAAAGCCTAAGAATATTATTGGAGGATGAATTACCATCCAGATATTTTGAAGTAACGGATTTAATCCATTTCCATCTTTTGGAATGAAACCCGGATCAATTTTAAAGATCGGGTTTGAGCTGACATCTTTAAGCAATTGAAAAGGTGAAATACCAATATTAAAAGTATCTGAGAGATAAACACCTAGGATCATACTAATTAATATCAATTGGATAACCCCAATTATTATAAATAACCAAGACTCCCACTTGCCTGCTTTTCTCAAAACAATGAATCCTATTAGGGCATTCCAGAATATCCAGACTAAAAAGCTTCCTTCCTGACCTTCCCAAAAACTAGAAATCACATAATAGAATGGTAAGTCATTTGAAGAATGTCGCCAGGCGTAATAGTACTGGTAATCATGATTGAAAATTGCAATAAATAATAGAATCAGAACCAGAGTTATCGAACCAAACTGCGTAATGAATGAATACCTCCCCAGCATCATCCAACATTCTTGGTTACGTATGGAAGGTTTTAATGAAAGCGAATAGCTAATACAGGATATTAATATCCCCACAAAAGCAACAATGATTGCAATATGTCCAATGTTGCCCAGCATGGTCAAGAGTATTCTATTACCACGTTATTGGTAACAGGCTTACAAATACAAGGAAGCACTTTGTTATCTGCAACCTCCTGATCAGACAAAGCATGACCCTTTCTCATATAGACCTCACCCGAAACACAATCTGCTTTACAGCTTCCGCATATTCCATCCATACACACATATGGCAGGTTAATTTTTTGGTCCAGTGCGGCATCCAAGATATTTCTATTTGCTTTGACTGGCACTTGATAAGAAACACCCTTACTGATAATGGTAACTTCCCTGTTTTCAAGCAATGGTCCTTTAGCTTTACTCTCTTCAGCACTTGGTGGAGGAGCAGAGAATTTTTCTATATGAATCGCAGATTCCTTTACCCCAGCAAGCTTTAAACCTTCTTCAGCTTCCGTCATCATGCCAGATGGTCCGCAAATGTAGTATTCGGTATTTTCTTCGGAGAATTTAGGTAGGTCTTTTAAGATCCCTGGTACTTGTGATCGCTCTACTCTGCCCTTATAGCATGATTCGAAATCACCTGGATTTTCAAGTATGTGCAAAAGCGATAATCTATCACCAAACTTTGACTTGTAATCATTCAAAGTATCGCTAAAAATGATTGATTCCTTATCTCTGTTGCCATAAACCAATGAGACATTGCTCTCTGGCTCAACATTCAGAATAGTTTTTAGAATAGACATCAATGGAGTGATCCCACTTCCTGCACCAAACAATATGATGTGCCTTTTAGCTTTAGGATTTGGTTCAATAGTGAAACTCCCCATTGGATAGAGCATTTTCATGATCTGCCCAGCTTTCACATTTTCAAAAAGGTAATTAGATACTTTGCCATCTTTTATTCGCTTTACTGTTACACTCAAAGTACTATCCACCTTTGGAGCTGTATTCAAAGAATAACAACGTCTCTCCACCCTCCCATCAACTTGAACCAGAAGTGTTAGAAATTGACCTGGAGTGTACTTGATTTTCTTAAGAAAAGGTTGTTTGAAATGAATGCTGATTGCATCATTGGTTTCTTTGATTACATCTACAACCTTAAGTTTTGCGATTCTTTCCATAGTATTATTCGTAATAGAACACCACCCAAATGTGAAAAACGGCGATGAATGATATAAAAAATGAAAATGCTACATGCAGGATCATCCAACTTTGGAATACCCATTTTGATTTACTCTTGATCACATCCAAGTTGAAAAGCCCCAGTAGGAAATTCCCAAAAAATGTGATGCTCAGTAAAAAGAGGTATGCGAATCCAAGTTGAGTTGAATGAATATAAAACAACAACGGAGTTGCTGCTCCGAGCCAATTGTGAATTGAATAGAATAAGAGCGTCTTCTCTTCTAACTTTGGTATGACTCTAACGAGACTTAATGACCATTGAAAAAGAATAATACTGAACAAGCCCAACCCTGACCATCTTCTATACATCTGATCATCCTGAAGAGCTTCCAGGTATTCCCATTTCAATTGAAATACATCCTGCACAATGAATGCGCAAAACAACGTAAGACCTATTGTTACAAATACAATTCTGTTCATGTGGCTGGAATATTTGAGAATGGCCCCAACGGATTGAGGCACAATCTCTGTCAGACTAAAAGAATATCTTTCGATATTAAAGTTTAAGGATACCTTTTAGGGTTTCAGCAGATGCTAACTCACCTACGCTATCCACAAATACTTCTGGAGTTGGCAGCTGATACCCAGCCGCAGGCCATGTAGACCCTATTGCAGGAATTTCATTTTCAGTAAATGAAGGCACTTTATCAAGGTATGATTGAAACGTTGCTTTTGCTCCATTTCTATACGCCATGATAATTCCTTGTAGTTCCTCAAACGATACAGAATCACCAGGATAAGTCCAGGTTGTAGCACCTTGAATATCACCCAGTTTCCAATCTGTTTTTGTAGTTTCAGGATGATCATTGTGACAATTCACACATGGAGCTGCAACTGCAAAATCTGGAAACATAGCCGTATAAAGCTTGTTTTCTTCATCATAAAAGAATTTTGGCTCTGCGTCTACCCGCATTTCCGCAAATAGCTCGGCCTGTTTTCCGGTGAACTTATTCGACTTTCTAATTGGAAAATCTGAACCAAGGAAAAGTCCTAATGGAACTTCACCTTTCTTTCTGATATCACCCGCTATTCCGCGAAGGAACAACGCTGGTAACGGTCCAGCTTCCACTTCATCTTTCTCCCAATCTTCATGGAACTTCAGACCATTCTTTTTTCCTGCTCCAACAATTGCTTTTGTGTACAATGTTCTAGCAACATCATTCTCAGTAGCAACAATTTCAAAAGCTTCTTTGATGGAATATAATTTCCCTGAAACCTGAGCAGTCTCTTCCGGTAATGGCTGACATGATACTAACCAAGCAGTAAGACCAAGCATAAGGCTATATCGGAGCACTTTTTCATGTAGATTATTCATAAGTAGTAAGGTTGAGTTGATTGTATAGTTTCTTTTATGCAGCTACTGTAGCAGCTGCATCTTTCATTGTATTTGCAAGAACTGTGTAAACAGCTACCCACGCATCTTTCACTTCATCCGTCCAGGCATCTCCAAGTCCAGTCTCCAATGTGGAAAGCAAAGCAGCAGCAACAGTGTCATAGTGAGAATCTTCAACACCGTAACCAACGTGTCTTTTACCTAAGTCCTGCACCACAGGAACTAATCCTCCAAGGTCATCAAGGCCTTTAACAGCAGCCGCGATCATGGTCATTAACTTGTCACCCTGAACTTTCATATCTCCTTTAAAAAGAGGCTTAAGCGCTGGATCCAATTCGAACAGCTTAGCATAAAAAATTTCAGCTGCTTTGTCCTTGATTGGAACAACCATGGCGAATGTGCTTTGTACCAATTCCTTCTGTTTTGAAGTGATAGGACCCGATTCTTGTTTCTTGAATAATGATTTAATAAAGTTCATAATTGATATAGTTTAAGATTCTTTCAATGATTCCTGATTAAGATCAAATAGCTCAATCAACACTTCTGATAGCTGATCTGCATTGTCTCTTTTGCACTCTTGTTTTAATTTTATGATTGGCTTTTGAACAATCTTATTGATAAATTGAGAAGTAACAAGTTCCACCATCTGAAGCTCTTTTGAGGACATTCTTTTCAGATTGGCTTTGATGCAGTCTTTCCGGATTTTCTCCAATGAATTCTTAAATGTTTTGATGGATCCCGTAGCACTCATTTCTTCAGACCAGGACACAAATTCCATCATACCAGATTGGATTATTTCCTTTACTTTCTCAACCTCTGATGTTCTTATAGAGAGTGTGTCATCTCTCATATTTCCAACATCATCGATATCAAACAATCGTAGATTTGTGGTATTACTGTTGTTGGCTATAGATCGTGGGGCTGACAAATCAATCGCAGCTACTAACCCTGCTATTTTTAAATCCTTAGCTGAATAGAAATCTGCAAATCCCACCGAACTAACCAACACATCATAGTTCTGTAAATAACTTTTATGGTTTTCAAATCCAATCACATCAAATCCACAGACCTTCCCAATTTCCTGTGCTTTTGCAATAGTCCGGTTAGTTAAAGTAACATGTGTGTAGCCACACTTCAATAAGTTCTTAGCTGTTGCGGCCCCAATACTTCCTGTCCCAGAAATCAGAATCTTTACATCTTTAGAAAGCATTGTGTTGGAACTTAGAAGCTTCACAGCATTGTATGATATAGATGCCGCACCTGTCTTGAATTTAGTTTGTTGACTTACTTTCTTGTGAACATTAAAAATTGAATGCATCAGCCGATGCAAAAAAGGTCCTGCCATTTCAAGATCTGTGGCGGTTTGATAAGATTGCTTTACTTGTCCAAAGATTTGGATATCTCCCAAAACCTGAGAATCCAATCCAATAGCAACATTATAGAGGTGATTGATAGCATCAGTTCCCTCCTGAAACACAAAGTATTCCTCAAATCCTCCTGAGGACCTAATAGCTTTTGTGGCACATAATAATTTGTAGACCTCTGTATTGGTTAAATTATCATGATAAAAATAGATCTCCGTACGATTACAAGTTGAAATAACCAACCCTTCGCTAAGACCAAAAGTATCCCGAAGCAGACATAAAAAGTCTGAACATTCATCGGGGTTCATTGTAAACTGTTCCCGTATTTCTACAGGCGCCAATTTGTGATTAATAGATAAGACTTTAAATACTTCGGTCATATTGATATAGTTTGTACACTATCCACTTTTCAGTGAAAATACGTAAATCAATTACGTATATATACGTACAAATATATCCGTAGTATTTAGAAGTATTAATGGAATCCCGCAGGTGCAAATAGTCTTTTCATACAGATGTGAATCTGTTAAAACGCAGGAATTTTGATGTTAGCTATCAAGGAAGAAGTTGTGATCAGCGATTTCCTTTTTGAGTTTGGGAATATCTACTATTCCAAGCTTTTTACCCTCTGCTAATAATAAACCTTCTTTCTTTAACGAGGAGATGATTCTGATTACTTGTTCATCAGTTGTGCCAGCAAAGTCAGCGATTTCTTTTCTGGATAATTGAAGGTTAAGGAATCCATTTGATTGTCCAAACTTTCGGTTGATGTAGAGTATAGCATCAATCACTTTTTCACGCACAGTCATTTGAGCAAACTTTTTAACTTTAGTTTCACTCCTGTTAAGCTCGTCTGCATAGAAAAGCATAAAATCATATGTCAATTCAGGAACTTCCTTCAACATTGATTTCATTGTATCATTTGAAAAATTACACAAAACTGTATGTTCCAGTGCTACTGCATTAATCTGATAGAACTGTCCTCCCCCAAATCCCCGATGACCTATTATTTCACCATCTCCAACAAACCTTACAATCTGCTCTCTGCCATTGATTCCAGTCTTGGCGACTTTTGCTTTCCCTTTGTACACAAAAAACAAACCATGTACCGGCGCTCCTTCAATAATGAAGTTCTGCCCTTTTTTGCAGGCGATAGTCACCTTCTTATCGGTATGATGTTTCGCCTTTTCTGACAAATAGTTCTTTTTGATAAGACAAGTGCTGTTTTTACATGTGCTGCAATCTGCTTTTACTCCGGTCATGGTTGAGGATTAAATATTAATAGCTTGCTTTAAAGTTGGGTCATTGTCTATTTTTCTAAGTAATTCAGCAATATTCTTTACTTCCAGTTTTTTCATGATATTGAATCGGTGTGTTTCAACTGTTCTTACACTTTTGCCAAGTTGTTCAGCGATTTCTTTATTGGAGACACCATTATAAATCAATGATAGAATTTGCCTTTCTCTTTTAGTCAAAATACTTTCAACCTGAGTGCCTGATTCACTACCACTGGATCCACCTTTAAAATTAAGATATGAATTAACAAGGATGTTAGAAATGTCACCACTAAAGTACTTTTGGCCAGACATCACCGTATCAATTGCCTTAATGAACTCAGGCTTACTGGTATCCTTCAACAAATATCCATCCGCACCAAATTCCGCAGATTTAAGTATATAATCTTCATCATCATGCATACTCAATACAAGTATTTTGATATCAGGATAAGAAGATCTTACTTTTTGAGTAGTCTGAAGCCCATCCATCTCTGGCATTCTGATGTCTGTTATCAGTAAATCTGGTTTTAATTCATCCACTTTTCTGATCGCTTCAAATCCATCAGATGCTTCTGCCACAACATTAATGTGTCCATCATCTTCCAGAAGAATCTTTATTCCTTTTCTTACAATCTCATGGTCGTCCGCTAAAACTGCATTTATCATCTTCTACGTATTTAATCGTTTATTCTAGTGGTAAACTTACGAAAATTTTCGTACCTACATTTGGAGAAGTCTCTAATTCAAATGTGGCATCAATAAATGCCGCTCTCTCTCTCATGTTATAAATACCATGCCCAGAGCTCTTAAAATGTCCTTTTGCCAGTAAATCTCCGTAGTTAAACCCTTTACCATTATCTTCTATTGAAACAGTAAGTAAATTCACTGAGTGCTCAAAGACCACCTTAATAGATTTAGCCTTCGAATACTTAACTGCATTATTCACTGCTTCCTGGATTATTCTGTACAAATTACTTTCTACATGTTGCTCCAGTCTATTTATAAAGCTTGTTTTGTTCTCAAATGTTACAGGCAAATTACTAAGTCTACTCACTTCCTGACAAAACTTCTTCACTGCAGGAACAATCCCAAAGTCCGCAAGGTTTGTTGGCATCAGGTTAAATGATATTCGTCTCACCTCCTGAATCACCCTTTTTAGCAGATATTTGGTATCGTCAAATCTCTTTTTATTATGAACTGGCTCCTTCGGAATATTTACTGCTTCAATACTCATCTTCAAAGCAGATAACATTTGTCCCACACCATCATGAAGCTCTCTCGCCAGTCTTTGCCGCTCTTCTTCCTGTCCTTCCAGTATCAATACTGATCGATACTGTTGTTCTTTAACTTTCCTTTCGATTTTCTCACTATTGATCTCCCTGGAAATCATTTTTGCTTCTTTGATTTCAGTCACCTCTCTGCCTATCACTTTAATTTCATTTAAACCAACAATAGGCACCAGAAATGCTTCCAGCCACACAAAATCCCCTTCATGGCTTGTGAATTTCAACTCACCAAACCAATTCTCTCCATTCGATAAGTTTTGGAACAATCCATTTACAAAATCTTCACTGTATCCATTAGAAAATAGTAGAGTCTTGAAATCAGAACAGCTTTGAATGTTCAGTCGATGGAAAAAGTTGTGGGTTTTATTAATGAAACTTCCATCCTTTTTAATACTTAGTAACAAACTTGCGGTCTCCGGCTTTACATTCACCGACTCCAGATCCTGATAAGATTTCACCAACTCATCGTAGAGTTTACTCATCTGTTTGGCCATCTTATTTGATGACTCTTCCGAATCAGTCAATTCATTTACAGTCTGTTGTACGTTCCTTGCAATTGGTCGGAAAATAAATAGTAATTCAAGTAGAATGATGAGCATAGAAACAACAAAAAGGCCTATCTCTACACGTCTCAGTTTGATCACTCTGCTTTTTGCTTCATCGTCATATTGAAATACAATTCTATCCATGGTAGAAAGGAACTTGGATTCATTATCTAAGACAATCTGAATATCTTGATTCAAGCTTGGTACTGAGTCCTTAGATAACGCAATTATGGAATGTACGCTAGTCACCATTTCTTCATAAATGGGTGTTATTTCATCATACATTTGGATTACATCTTCACTATTCTCACCTGATAATCCAAGTTCGATATCTCCATGTAATAATCCGTTATGAGACTTTTCCCATAGTTCTACTGTTGCATTGAGTTCCTGAAGAGTTTGATTGTCTTGCTTGTTATTAAGTTTTAGGACCAGCTTACTTATTTTCTGGCTAAGCATTCTTTGTCGTCCTGCTACATTGATCACCCTGGAGTCATCTTCCTGGCTTCCTATAAAGCTTTGCACCAGTGATTGACTGGCAATAATGCTTAATGCAATTCCCGACAAAGCAGTGATATATAAAAGTCCTAATCTTCGGAATCTGGTTCTTCGCATACAACTTTGGTAAAGTATTCACCAAATATAAAGGTGATGCTTTTAACGCAAAAAGGAGAAGACAATGCCCTCTCCATAAATGTTCACCTTATTTACTATTCTGAAAACCCGACATATACCATACCATCATCTACTTTGACCGGATATGTTGCGAGATCACATTCAGAACCATTTAAATTTTTACCTGATTTCAATGAAAAAGTCTTCTTGTGAAATGGACACGCCACCTTTGGCTCCTCTCCTTCAGATCCAATCATTCCTCTTGAGAGAATCATCTGTTTCTTGTGTGGACAAAGATTTTGCGTGGCGTACCACTCATCTCTTCTGCTAAAATTGAAAATCGCAATTTGCAATCCCTTGTAGGAAAGTGCGACACCTCCATTCTTTGGAAACTCCGAAACGTTAGCAACCTCATACCAAACCTTAACATCGGCAGGAGTTACTGTCTTATAGTTTGCTATTATTTCATTTATCATTACTTAATATTTTATGTCTGAATAGTTTATCCCCAAGCTGTAGGAATCTTCTGCCCTCTCATCTTATCAAATTTCAATGTTGGGTCACCAGCTTTCTCATTAATGAAGTGCGTAAATTTCTTTCTAAGCTCCGGATTGTTTACCACCTCAGTCCACTCACATTTATAGACTTCAATAAGTTTCTGCATTTCCAGCTCAAGCTGTTCGGCAATTCCTAAACTATCATCAATAATTACCGATCTCAGATAGTCCATGCCACCCTCAAGCTTGCTAAACCAAACCGAAGTTCTATTTAATGGCTCGGCAGTTTTAATATAGAACATCAAGAATCTATCGATGTATTTAATGCATGTTTCTGAATCAATATCACCTGCAAGTAACTGAGCATGTGCTGGGTTAGCACCACCATTTCCACATACATACAGATTCCAACCAGCTTCTGTGGCAATAATTCCAAAGTCTTTACTTTGTGCTTCTGCACATTCCCTTCTACATCCGGAAACAGCACTTTTCAATTTATGAGGAGCTCTCAAGCCCTTATATCTATCTTCTACTTCTATTGCAAATGAAACAGAATCATGTAATCCATATCTACACCATGTTGAACCAACACAACTTTTTACGGTTCGCAATGCTTTTCCATATGCGTGACCACTTTCAAACCCAGCGTTTATCAGCTTCTCCCATATATCCGGAAGATCCTCTAGTTTAGCCCCCAATAAATCAATGCGTTGGCCTCCTGTGATCTTGGTGTATAAATCAAATTCCTTTGCAACTTCACCTATTACAATTAGCTTATCGGGGGTTATTTCACCACCTGGTATCCTTGGAATTACTGAATACGACCCACCTCTTTGAATATTTGCTAAGAACCTGTCATTGGTATCTTGAATGGTATCTTGTTTTGTAATTAAATCATTGTAAACACTCGCGAAAATTGATGCCATAGCAGGTTTACATACCTCACATCCATCACCTACTCCATGTTCATCCAGAAATGTCTCATAATCCTGAATTCCAGACACTTTCACCAAATCAAATAATTCCTGTCTTGTGTAATCAAAGTGCTCACAAAGTACCTTTCTGACTGATTTACCCATTGACTTTAGCGTCTCATTCAGGATATCAGTTACCATTGGAGTACAAGCTCCACAACCTGTACCTGCTTTAGTACAAGTCTTCACCTGACCGATATTCTCCAGCCCTTGAGATTTTACAGCCTCCTCAATATCTCCTTTAGTTACATTCTCACAAGAGCATATCTGGCTAGTTGCTGGCAGAGCACCTATACCTCCCAATTCGCTTCCTCCGCCTCTTGCTCCAAGAATAAGGTCCTCCGGATTTGGCGGAAGAGCCATTCCATTTAGTACAAACTGATGAAGGATATTATAATCTTCTGCATCACCCACAAGTATTCCCCCAAGAAGTTTCTTTCCATCCGGACTTAGGTTGACGCGTTTGTAAGTTCCCGTATTTCTGTCTTCATAACAGATAGGAATGCTGTTAGGAGTGGTACCCAGTGCATCGCCAAAACTTCCTACGTCCACCCCTATTAGCTTCAATTTTGTTGACATATCAGCACCCTCAAAAAGAGTAGTTTCTTCTTCAAGCAATTGGCTAATTACCGTATCTGCCATTTCATATCCTGGGGCAACAAGTCCGTAAACCATGCCATTAAAGTTGGCCGCCTCGCCGATAGCAAAAATCTTGGAGTCATTGGTCAGCATTTTGGAATTAACCTTATATCCACCTCTAGGACCTTTTTCCAACCCAGCATTTTCTGCAAGCTCATCTCTGGAAACAATTCCACAAGAAATCACTAGCATATCAGTTTGCAACTCCGTATCGTCAGCAAAAACCAAACGATTCAGCTTTCCATTACCATCAATTTCCTTTGTGTTCTTGTTCAGAAGCACTTCTATTCCAAGTGACTCAATTTTAGATTTAAGCAATTCCGCACCAGTATCATCTAGCTGTCTTGGCATCAATCTGGAAGCAAACTCAACTACCTGAGTCTCCAATCCCATATCCATTAAAGCTTTGGCCGCTTCTAATCCCAGAAGACCACCTCCAAGGACTGCAGCTCTCTTTACCTTCATACCAAAATCAATTATCTGGTCCAGGTCCTCAATTTTTCTGTAGACATAGACTCCTTTCTTTTCTACACCTTTAATTGGAGGAACCATGGCACTTGAACCAGTTGCTAGTACCAAATAGTCATAGGATTCTGTGTTTCCTTTATGAGTAGTTATCTGTTGGTTTTTCCGATCAATTGCTGTTACAAGCTCACCTACTTTCAAATCAATATCATTGGACTGATACCAATCGCGAGCTGCCATTAATAACTTATCTGAGTTCTGATCAGAAAAGTATTCACTTAAGTGAACACGATCATAGGCAGGTAGCGATTCATCTCCGTAAACAACTACCTCAATTAGTTCTTTGGTGGCTTTCTTTCTAAGCTTTTCACAAAACTTATAACCTACCATTCCGTTTCCAACGACAACTACTTTCATGGTTACTTAAATTAATTTACGTAATATTACGTAGTTTTTAATTTACATACCAAAAGTTTTACGTATAATTTTCAATTAAAATATAAAATTAACTTACGTAATTGTTGGGATACTTAGATTTCCTAAATTGCTTATCAAATGAAAGAATTAATACTAGTTGGTGCAGGTCCAGGTGATGCCGATTTGATTACTTTAAAGGCAATTAAGGCTTTAAAGCGAGCAGACGTTGTTTTATATGACGCTCTGGCAAATGACGAGTTGCTAGACTATTGTAAACCAGAGTGTGAGAAAATATACGTAGGAAAGAAATCCGGCCTGCATATAAAACAGCAGACTCATATAAATGATCTCATTGTTGAACACGCCTTAAAGAATAAAGTTGTTATCAGATTAAAGGGAGGAGATCCATTTGTATTTGGAAGAGGACATGAAGAAATGGAACATGCCAAGGCTCATGGAATTGCTGTTGATGTAGTTCCGGGAATAACTAGTAGTATTGCTGTTCCTGCGTCTCACTTTATCCCACTAACAAAGCGTGGCATAAATGAGAGCTTTTGGGTAGTGACCGGAACCACAAGATCAGAGCAATTTTCAGACGATTTGACTCAAGCAGCTCAATCCAGCGCTACAGTGGTGATATTAATGGGAATGAAAAACCTTAATGGTATCGTAGAAGTCTTCAAAAGTTACAGGTCTGAAGATGAACCTGTTGGTGTCATCATGAATGGAACCATGGAAAATGAATTATCAGTATTTGGAACATTATCGGATATTGAAGAGTTGGTTAAATCAAATGGGCTTTCATCTCCTGCTATCATAGTAGTAGGGAAAGTGGTCAATGAGAGAATTAAAGAGAAATCATGATTGATACTTCTGGAAATGTATTGTTTCCAATATTCATAAAACTTCACGAAATACAAACCTTGATTGTAGGTGGTGGATATGTTGGGCTGGAGAAATTAGAGGCAGTTTTACGTAATTCTCCTGAGGCCAATGTGTTCTTAGTGGGAAAAGAGATCTTACAGGAGAAGATATACGAGCTTGAAAAAGAGCACCCAAACCTGACTGTTCTGGAACGACCTTATCACAGAAGATACCTTAAAGGAAAAGACCTTGTAATCTGCGCTACGGATAGCAGACAACTACACGAAAAAATAAAAACTCAATGTAAGAAGAGGCATTTGCTTTGTAATGTTGCCGATACTCCAGATCTATGTGACTTCTACCTCAGTAGTGTGGTCAAAAAGGGAGACCTAAAAATCGCTATTTCCAGTAATGGCAAGTCACCTACGCTTACTAAAAGATTCAGACAGTATTTTGAAGAGTCTCTTCCAGAGTCTGTTCAGGACATTCTTGACAACCTGGAAAATATCAGAGACCAGCTAAAAGGAGATTTTGAATATAAAGTGAATCAGTTGAATGAAGTGACAAATAGTTGGCTCGAAAAGAAAAAGAAAGACTAATTTCTTCTGGAAATACAGTTTAATTGCTTCCTGTAATAATCACAACCGTCATCAATTAGATCCGAGTAATTCACATATACCTTGATAGGATCGTCGTAAATAGTCAATTGAAAGGCATCCTCCAAGATACCTTCATCCAATATATCCAAAACGGCAAATTGCTCATCTGCGGTTCTAATTATATATCCACCACCACACATATGTCTGGACATATCCTGACCTAATATCTCGGCCTCAACAGAACAAGAAGCCTCTTCCAGGCCATCATCTGCTTCATTGGATTGACAACCAAATATTGCTACAACGAATAACAACATTATAATGAGTGAGTTTTTCATAGTATTGAGGTTAATCATGTGTATAGACCAGTATTAAATTAAATTGGTTGGAATTAGAACCATATTTAGACTCATCATGTTTATCCTAAAACAAAATAGAAATGAACGAACCTTATTGCGATCCTGAAGACGGAACGTGCGAACCAGCAGGAATTGTAGCTTCTGAAAGCAAAAAACAATCCCAATCAGACTTAAAACTTATCTACGTGGGAGACCCTATGTGCTCCTGGTGTTATGGAATGGCTCCAGAACTAAAGAAATTGAAAGCCAAGTATGATGACATTCCTTTTCAGACTGTTGTTGGTGGACTTAGACCTGGTGGTGGCGATCCATGGGATGAACAGATGAAAGACTTTTTAGCTCACCATTGGAAGCAAGTGGAAGAACGAAGTGGCCAACAATTCGGATATAAGCTGTTTGATCGAGATGAATTCAATTATGATACCGAACCAAGCTGCAGAGCCGTCGTAACCGCGAGAAAATGGTTAAAAGATGCCGATCTAGATTTCTTTGAAGCCATACAAGTCAAATTCTACAAAGACTCAGAAGACCCCACTTCTGAGGAGTTCTATAAAAGCATATGTGAGGAATTTAACATTCCATACAATGAGTTCTTACAAGAATTCCATTCTGATGAAATGAAGGAATTAACAAACGCCGAATTTCAACTAAATCGTTCCTGGGGCATCTCCGGGTATCCAACTGTTGTTCTTCAAAAAGAAGAAAAGCTTTACGCCATTGCTCGTGGATATAGTGTTTTAGAAAATATGGAACCCCTAATAGAACAAATAAGAGCTCTGGAAATCAGCGAGTTAAAATAATTTTCATCCAAGAAGTATTTTTTGGCATAGCATTTGGAAGTACATCTGCAATTATGGTTGTACTCAAAATATTAAATACTATGAAAAAGTTTACTCTACTATTAATGCTTCTTGGAGCCGGTTTATTTTTAGAAAGTTGCTACGTTGAAAACGAAGGCCCTCCTGGACCTAGAGGATTTGACGGAAGAGATGGTCTGGATGGACTAGATGGTCAGGATGGTGAAGAAGCTTATGTTTTCGAATATCAATTCGATTTTGTAGCCGATGATTACAGTCGAATTTTACCTCTTCCGGATGACTTCACTATGTTGGAAACTGATGTTGCTTTAGTTTATTTTCTATGGTCTGTGGAAAATGATGGGACTGAGATTTGGAGACAATTACCTCAGACATTAATTACCTCTGACGGCTTATTGCAATACAATTTTGATTTCACCAGATATGATGTTTCCGTTTGGTTGGATGCAGATTTCCCACTTGGATTTTTAGGATCAGAATACCTGGATAATTGGATTGCGAGAGTGGTTGTGGTACCAGCCCAGTATGGTAGAGGTGAATCTGCAGTTGATGTAACGAACTATGAAGAAGTAAAAACGCACTATAACTTAAGGGATACTCAATTGGATACTTCAAACTATCCAAAGCGTCCTAAGAGATAATATACATATAAGAAGCTTGTCGGGATTTTAGGTCATTTCCTGGCAAGCTACCTTCTGAACTTCCCTTCCCAAAAATTAGCTTCCCTGGATCTATTTATTCTTTTAATGTTGTCCTCTGATTGAAGAATAGGGTTGACTTCTCCTTTTGATGTAAAATGATACTCACCACAATCATCACATTGATAAACATTGATGGGGCCACTTTGAGAGTTATGATAATTCCTGGACCAATTTTCGAGTAATGCTTCCTCAGCCAGATCCTTTGTCGGATATGATCGTTTACCTGATACGCAACGCATACTTAACTAACTGAGGAAACCACCAAAAGTTCTATTGATTGAAGTGATATAGGAAAACTATAGTTATAGAGAATGCAGGTTTTTTCTCATCCTTAATCTCCAGCTTAGCGTCCATTTCTACTTTTGTAATTCCTCTAAGGTCTTTTACTGATTTCAGCCAAACTCTTAATCTTACTTCGCTATCAACTGTAACCGGCTGTTGAAATCTTAAACTTTCAATTCCGTAGTTGATCATCATTTTGAAATTAGAAACATCCGCTATTTGCTCCCAAAGATGTGGAATGATAGACAGAGTTAGATAACCGTGAGCGATTGTTGTACCAAATGGGCTCTCCTTTTTCGCTCTTTCAGGATCTGTATGAATCCATTGTGGATCCAAAGTTGCGTCCCCAAAAAGATTGATTTGTTCCTGCTTGATTTGCAAGTAATCTGAAACACCAAGTTCCTGACCAACAAGTTTTTCAAAATCCTGATAACCGGTGATCTTTATTTTGCTCATATATTAATAAGGTTTTTATGGTGCCACAAAATAGATCATTTTTTTACACTTAAACACCATTTTTTCGCACAAAACCATAGGCATTTATGCCTACTGAGCGGGGAAAATGTAGGTTTCAGTGGGAATAAAAACCACATAAATTCAGATTTACCAAAATACCAAAAAGATAAAAAATAGGTGCCCATCGAGAATATAATGGTATTGATCGAATAGAAACTGTGGAAGTCGATTTATTGCTTAATTTCAAATCATAGTTATGAAAACAATAAGGACTTAGCTTACAACGGTTAATGAATTTAAAAGGAGCACAAATCGACTCCCAGGAGAAAAGTAATACGAAGATATTATATGTGGATGATGAACATCAGAATCTGAGGATATTCAAAATTATCTTCAGAAGAAAATATAAAGTGTTCACAGCCATTACAGTGGAAGATGCACTCAACACCATGGACAAGGAGGATATCCATATTCTAATTACTGATCAGAATATGCCTGCAATGAGAGGAACAGACTTCTTAGCCAAGATAAGTGAAGACCATCCAAAAACAGTCAAAATTATATTGAGTGGAATGACGGATACTCCTAAGATTGCTGAAGCTGTAGAGAAGTACAACATCTTCGAGACCGTTGAAAAACCATTTATTGAACAGGAACTAATTGAAATATTTACTCGGGCAGAGGAACAATATCAAAAGAATTTAAACTCGAGCGTTGGGACGAAATAAGCATTTCATCTAAAACGCACACCTTTATATGCTCTAAACGGATTACTGTAGGAAGTGATCCGTTTTTTTTATGCATTCCCCTAAACACCTCCTAATTGAAGTCATTCCAGTCATTTAAAATGTTTATCATTACAATACCGAACCAGAGTACATAATCAATCTAACCAATGGATAAAATCACTTGTATTGTAATGGAGGACGATCCATTATTTCTGAAAGCACTGGAAGTATATCTAAGTGAAATAGAGTTTATTGAACTAAAAGGAGCATATGACGATCCTGTTGCTGGTGTAATGGCCATCACCAAACAAAAGCCAGATCTTTTGTTACTTGATATAGAAATGCCGTATCTGGATGGATTTGAAGCTATCGCGATGCTGGAAGTTAGACCAAGAATAATCGTAATCTCGGGCCATGTAACTGAAAGTTCACTTCCAAAGATTGAAATTGACAAGTTCATCAGCAAAGGAAATCTTAGAGAGCCAGAACAACTGGAAAAAGCTATCAAAGAAGTTATGGGACTATAGATTTAAATTTAACTTTGAAGCATCATACAAAACTAAAAAATGAAAAAAGCAGAAATTCACACTAACAAAGGAGTAATGAAGATTGAATTCTTTGAAAATGATGCTCCTAATACTGTAAAAAACTTTGTTGACCTTGCTGAAAAAGGATTCTATGATGGATTAACTTTTCATAGAGTGATTCCAAACTTTGTAATTCAAGGAGGATGTCCTAATGGAATTGGAAATGGTGGTCCTGGCTATTCAATTGATTGCGAATTAGATGGCGACAATCAGTATCATGATAGAGGTGTAATGTCAATGGCTCATGCTGGTAGAAACACTGGAGGATCTCAGTTCTTCATTTGCCATAGCAGAGAGAACACTGCTCACCTGGATAGAAATCACACTGTATTTGGAAAAGTAGTAGAAGGCCTTGATGTTATTGATGATATCAGACAAGGTGACGTTATGGATAAAGTTGTAATCCTTTAAGATTCTTTGTGGTAATTACTACTGGATGACGCATAACGGCTTGCGAAGCTAAATTGTTTCCAATATTTAGGGTTTCGTAGAATAAAGTTGTAATAGAACCATGGGTGAAATTCACATCTATTCTTAAATGAAATAAAATGATCCGATCCGTAATTGTATTTTTTCTAGTAGTAATTACTTATAATTCAACCATTGCACAGACTACTCCTTGTGAACAAGGTATGGCTGGAGATTACCCATGTGGCAATGTTTCACTTGTTGCTCATGTAAACCCGCAAAGTTTATTTTCTGAAATTTTGGGTGGTACCTGGGCTAATGATATTTGGGGATGGACGGACCCGGATAGCGGAACAGAGTATGTAATCATAGGACTACCAAACGGAACTACCTTCGTTGACATTTCTGATCCTGAGTTTCCTGTGGTGGTGGGCCATTTGGATTCGCATGAAGGAAGGAATTCATTGTGGAGGGATATAAAAGTGTATAACAATCATGCATTTATTGTCAATGAAGCTTCTGGTCACGGAATGCAAGTATTCGACCTCACAAGGTTACGAGATGTTACTGATGCACCAGAAATGTTTACTGAAGATGCCCATTATGATGGTGTAAGTAATGCTCACAATATCGTTATTAACGAAGAGACTGGATTTGCTTTTGCTGTAGGTTCAACCGGAAGCGGTTGTAATGGAGGTGGTTTGCACATGATCAACATACAAGATCCCCTGAACCCTACTTATGCTGGTTGTTTTGATGATGACGGGTATACTCATGACGCTCAATGCGTAATTTATAATGGACCTGATACTAACTACGTAGGAAAAGAAATTTGCTTCAACAGCAATGAGGATGCCGTAACAATAGTTGATGTTACCGACAAGAATAACCCTATTCAAATATCTACAATTGGATATGGTGGATCAGCTTACACTCACCAAGGGTGGTTAACTGAAGATCATAAATACTTTCTTTCTAATGATGAACTGGACGAGGCTCAGCAAGGTATTCAAACCAGAACACTTCTTTGGGATTTCACAGATCTTGACAATCCAACTTTGCTAGGAAATTACTATGGCAATAGTAACGCAATTGATCACAACTTGTATGTACATGATGGACATGTCTATATGTCTAACTACAATTCCGGGTTAAGAATACTGAACCTTGACAATATAGCAGATGCCTCAGTTTTTGAAGTGGCATTCTTCGATACACACCCAGAAAATGATAATACACAAACCGAGGGTACCTGGAGTAATTACCCATACTTCGAAAGTGGTGTAATTGCTGTAAGTGATATCAATAGAGGATTATTTCTTCTAAGAGCCAATTTAAACTTTTATATCACCAGAGATATTGAAAATATGGAAGTTTGTGAGGGTTCAGATGTTGAGATTTCAATTGAAGTAGTTGGAGACAATCTCACTTACAACTGGCAAATTTTTAATGGCGAGACTTTCGTGGATATTAGTACTGAAGATAACGCAAGCGGGTTTTCCACAAACACACTTACATTAAGCGATATAAGTCTTGAACTACATGAAGTACCGGTGCGATGTATAATTTCAGACGGCACCACAGAAATTTTCACTTCCGAAGCTGTCTTTACAGTCAACCCGTTACCAGTGGGTGATATTGACGTAATTGCAGATGATCTTGTGGTAAATGTAATCAACAGATCATTCCACTCGGAATCCTTCAGTTGGAATTTTGGAGACGGGTCTGAGACAGTAAATCAAAGAGCACCTTCTCATACTTATAACGATTTCGGAGAATACACGATTCAATTTGTTGCAACCAATGAATGTGGTAATGATGTAATTGATTATGAGCTTTCTTTAAGAATCACTTCCGCAAATGAGCTGATGAAACCAATCAACCTCTACCCTATTCCTGCTGCCCATAAATTAAATTTAGATGGTTTTCAGCAAATGGGTAAAATCAATAACATTTCAATCTTTGATACGACTGGAAGATTAGTTACATCAAATATGTCCGAAAAGAAATCTGACAATCAAGTGCAGATCAATGTTTCAGGCCTTCAGGCAGGAGTGTATCACATCAATATTCATTTTGAAGAAGGAATCTATAAATCCAGGTTTGTGGTTGAATAAAATTTCAAAGAACACTCAATCGAGCGAACAATTCCTGTTTATATACTTTACCAATAGAAATTTGGTGCTTGTTTAGATAAAGAAACCCTTCTGAAATTGAAGTGATTTTATCGTAGTTTACCAAATAGGACTTATGAACTCTAATGAATCTAACTGGGTCCAACTTGCTCTCTACACTTTTCAAAGTATGGCTAATCAAGTACTTATTGGAAGCAGTATAAATATTGCAATAATTATCATAAGCTTCAACGAAATGTATATCTGATTGATTTATGGCCAATAGCTCAGTGTCCTGTTTTACAAAAAACTTCTCTCCTACTGGCTGTTTTTGAGTTTGTTGGGATTTGATGATTGCTAATTCGATATTAACCTTCAAATCCTTTTTATCAAATGGCTTTACGATGTAGCCAGATGGTTCCATGGGGATGGCTCTATCCAAGGTCGCATCGTCATAATATGAGGTCAAAAAAACGAATGGAACTTTGTGTTCTTTCTTTATGATTTTGGCCAATTCTATACCGTCCTTGTCACCTTCGATATTGATATCAAGCAACATTAGGTCAGGCTTCTCTAACTTCAAAGATTCCAGTGTATCAGAAGCATTATCAAAGATATCTTTCACCACATAACCCAGTGATTCAAGAGTAAATGCGATATCTTCAGCAATGATTGGCTCATCTTCAACAATCACAATGGATTCCGCCATATTTCAACTAGTGCGTTTGGTTATAAAGGGTGATAATAATGAAATAATCATAAAAAGTAACTCAAAACATATGAAAATTATCCAAGTTGTATATTCACCAATGACAAAATATAAAGCTGGATTGTTCGTCATGAACCCGGTACACGAATAGATTAATTATTAGAGTTAACATGGTAAAATATTTCAACCCTGCATTGGGGAAGGCTCCCACAAAAGAAACTGTATCCAATGCATTGCAACATGATGGAAAGAGATTTGTTAATGTAGTAGACACATATAGTGCTGGCTTTGGTAGCCTTCCTAAAATCATTAAATCATATATTAACAGGAAGGTTGAGGCAGCTCCTTTAGACAGCTACAATTTTTCGGAAACCAATAAGAACATCTTGAATGAAGATGGTATCCATATCAATTGGTTAGGTCATGCAGCATTAGCAATTCACTATCAGGGAGAGTATATATTATTAGATCCAATGCTGGGTGAAAGAGCATCCCCGTTCAACTTTATGGGACCAAAAAGATATAACCCATCCCCTATTAACCCAAAAGATATTCCCAGTATTAAAGCCGTTATTCTGTCCCATGATCATTACGATCATATGGATTACCGTACTATCAAAATCATAAAAGATAAGGTTGAAAAGTTCGTTGTACCGATAGGTGTTGGAGCAAGTTTGGTGCATTGGGGTGTAAAGCGTGAGCGCATCATTGAGCTTGATTGGTGGCAAGAAACTTCAGTTGGACCATATAAGTTTACTTCTACTCCAGCAAGGCACTTTAGTGGCAGATACTTAAAAAGAGACAATACACTTTGGGCATCATATGTAATTGAAGTAGGGCAACAGAAAATCTATTTCGGTGGTGATTCTGGAATATTTGATGGCTTCCAGGAAATTGGCGACAGAATGGGACCTTTTGATTTATCCATCATGCCAATTGGAGCATATCATGATTTATGGCATGATATTCATTTAAACCCTGAAGAGGCAGTTGAAGCATATGAAATGCTTGGAAAAGGACGCTTCTTCCCAATCCACTGGGGCACTTTTGATCTTGCATTACATAGTTGGTATGATCCAATGGAACGATTAGTCAAGCTTGACCAGCAATCTTCATTGAATTTGGTTACTCCTCAACCCGGAGAATGGGTAACCATTGAAACTACAGAAACAGACCCTCTTTGGTGGGCCAAGTATTCAAACGTTTTTGAAGCTTAGGATTCCATAATGCGTTAACAGAAAGTTATTTTTTTTGCCATGCTTGATTGAAACAATAGTCTACCCCGGAAGAGGTGGTATAATTTCACGATTATGTTTAACTTGTAGAGATTTCCTATCCAGCCTAACGGGAAAACGATTTTAGTTATTCTTTCACGAACTAAAGGTTAAATCGCTAATGCATACGCACCTAACTCGCTTAATACTGTTAAGCCTATTTGTCGTATTATCTCAATCTGTATATGCGCAAAAAGGCAGTTTTTTAGTCAACAATCATATCCGGGAATCAGGACATTCCGAAGGAATAAACTTCGAGATAATCTCCGACAACAATGGTTTGCTAAGTATGGCAAATAATCTTGGGGTCTTCCAGTATGATGGAAAAATCTGGGATTACTATCATACTCCTTCAGCGGCGCTTTCACTGGCTGCAGATTCATCCAATCAACTCTTTGTTGGTTGCATAAATGGATTTGGAGTGATTAACTGGAAAGACTACAATATTCACTATACCCCGTTATATGAAACCGACTCAACGTCTGAGCTATTTTATCAAACAAAGTTCCACGACGGAAAAATATTCTTCTTAAGTGATAAATCGCTATTCATTTACAACCCAAATGATGGAGTTATATCAAAAACTATCCATGATAATTTCCTGAACATTTTCATGTTGAATAATGAAATGTATATCAATACAGATTCAGAATTATTTAAAGTTCAGGGAGAAAATTTAGTTACTACCGAACAATTCAACGGAGATTCCAGAATTGCTCAAATCATTTCAAATGAAGGAACGAATGTAGCATTAGGATTCGATGGATTATTGTATGATGTAAAACCCGACACATTAGTTTCTTATCCTATCAATAATTCATTTGATGAACTTGGTATCTCAGCAATAGATATCAAATGGGTTAATGAAGATATCATCATGTGCTCAACATTGGACTTTGGGTGCGTATTCATCAATGCGAAGGATCCGGAATATCTGGAAATACTAGATAATTCCAGAGGTTTGCCAGATAATGAAATATACGCAGCTCATGTTGATAAAGAACAGGGTGTTTGGGTTTCACATGAGTACGGTTTATCAAGAATCCTTCCATCATTTCCAGCAAAAAGCTATTCGCATTTACCGGGTCTTCAAGGGAATTTACTTGCTGTAAACAGATTTCATGATAAGCTGTGGTTATCTACTAGCTCTGGTGTGTTTTATGTAGACAGAGATACAACATTTGCTCACAAAGTATATTACGTAGCACAAAGAATTAACCGCCCAACCAAAAAATCCCCTACCAGGAGTAATACCAAGCAAACTACTCAAACTACCACTGACTCTAAAAAAGAGAAAAAAGGAAAGTTCAACAGGTTATTTGGTAAGAATAAAAACAAAAACAATAAAAACGACAAAACAGCCCAAAATGGTGATAAACCAGGGTTCTTAAAGAAAATCAAATCTAAAGTTGACGACCTGGTAGCAAATGGGCAGCAGGTTAAGAAAGTCAAATCTAAACCAGAACGAAACTTTAGATATGTACGGAGAACGCAAAAGATTCCTTTAGACATAACTTATAAATATAGCAAGGTTCCTGGCTCATCTGGAAAATGTAAGGAACTATTAGTATTTGATGATCACTTACTTGCGGCAAGCACAAGTGGGCTTTTCGAAATTGATGATTCCGCTCATGTGGTAGTTGATGAACCAATAAGTGCTATCCAAATACTTGAAGATGATGCTGAAGTACATAGAATAATTCTTAGTACTTATGACCACTCCGTAAAACTGTACGAAGTTCATGATGATGTTTGGGTAGAAATGTCTGTAATGGACCCTGATGATGTTATCCTCGACATTTTTCAGGATAGAAATGGTGACATCTGGTTAGCCGGATCTTCAAAAATCATGAAGATTCATGCCGGAGAAGAAATTGAAGTTTTGGATGAGTACCCTATAGACAATCACAGGTTCGATGATATTTTAATGACAAACATGAAGGACACCACCTTCTTCATCAACACACAGGGCTATTTCTACTTTGACAAGAAAAAAGAAAAAATTGAACCGTATAAAAGATGGGAAGCTCAACTAGAGTTACCAATCAACTATTTCAAGGACGCACTAAACTTCACATGGATTTATAACGGAAAACAATGGTATGAAATCTCAGAATATGGGGATGTCAAACCGCATAAATACTTTGGAATATTCCCGAACCTGAGAAAAATAACGTACGACTCACAGTTAGATAAATACTGGTTAATTACCAGTGACAATGATTTGCTTGCTTACGATCATACCGAAGAATTGGTTGATAGTTTGTCACACCCATTATTCTTGAAAAAGATTAGAGCTACTGATGGTATTCTGGAGCGTGGAAAAAAACTGGCAATTAAATATGATAACACTTTCCTTTCATTTGAAATGTCTAAGCCTGACTACCTAGGTTTATTAAACACTGAATACAAATACAAACTTGAGGGGATAAACGACCACTGGTCCGACTGGACAAACAACTCTCAAATAGACTTCAGCTATCTACCACCGGGAGATTATACATTGTTTGTTCAATCCAGAGACAGCTTTGGTAATGTGGAAGAAGCAGATTCTATTTCTTTTAAAGTAGCAACCCCTTATTGGCAATTACCTTGGTTCTACGCCTTACAGATATTTGTGTTTGGCGGACTTGTAGTTATTTCATCAAGGTTAAACCAAACAAGGAAGTTTAATAGGATTTTAAAATCAGCGCTTTCTATTTTGACGCTTATTCTGATCATTGAATTCTGTCAATCAGCAATGGCTTCCTATGTTGACATTAAAAGTACTCCTGTAATTGATTTCTTAATTGATGTTGGAACCGCCTTGCTAGTATTCCCACTTGAGAGCTTCTTAAGATACGTAATGATGGGTAAGAAAACAGGAGCAGGATATACAACGGATACGTCTTCAGAGGAAGTTGAACAGGCAGCTACTTCCTAAAACATAATACACTAACGATCCTTGGTCCGGTACACAAACTTTAAGCCGGACCAATCTTCGTCTACAGCACATACTTTTGTATCCACCAATCCAATATCTAATATCCTGGTACGGATGAGATCTCTATTTAACTCTGTTGGCATCTTTGATGAACCCTTTGGCCAGGAGAACCATACCATTCCGGTTTTCTTCAATGATTCTTTGATGATGGGGCCATAGGTGTCTAATTCCGGTATGGTGGTAATGAATGCATGAATTAAATCAATGTCTCCTTCCTTTAAATCTACTTTCGTTACCTCCGGTAAATCACTAAATAATTCAAAGTAATGAGCTGGCAGATTGATATAAGCAACTCTAAAACCTTCTTTGTATCCTAACTTTTTCCCTAAAGGAGTTTTCGAATAACCTGCAGACATAATTAGAATATTTAAATGATGATAATTTCTTCAATATCATAATTTATATTCAATATATTAGTTTACTACATATACAAATCTTAAAATCATGAGAGTTCTTATACTTGCTATCTTAATTTCTTGCTCATCAACGATCCTGGCTCAAGTGGGGAATCAATTTCCTCCAATGGAAGGTGAAAGCCTTACAAACGAGCTGATCAACATTCCTGAAGACTTAGTAGGTAAATACTCAATAATAGGCCTTGCTTATTCCAAAAAATCTGAAGAACACCTTAAAACCTGGTTCAGACCAGCTTATTATCAGTTTCTCTATAAACCAGAAAAGCCTTCATTATTTCAGAGCACCTATGATATTCACTTGTACTTTGTTCCCATGTTTACTGGAGCTAAAAGACCTGCCTATCAATCTGTAATGAACAAGGTAAAAGAGACAATCGACCCAAAACTTCTCCCTTATGTGCTATTCTATAAGGGTGAATTAAAGCGGTATAAAAAAGAACTTCAATTCCAGGGAAAAGACCTACCCTACTTCTTTGTACTTGACCCCCAAGGCAAAATTATCTACACTACTTATGGTAAATATACTGAATCAAAAATGCAGGATATAGTAGATAAAGTACGTGATGCCTGGAAATAAATACTATTTAGTATGTTGAATATATTCTTGCTCTGATAACGTTCATTACTATTCTATCATCCAATAATTAGTTAACAAGTACTTTAGTTTCTAATTACATACTGGTTAGTACTTTTAGCTAAATATAGTTATTTATTGAACTTAAATAAGATTTAATTTCATTTTTTCAATATATATTACTATATTTGATTGTAACACCTAGCTACTATATAAAAAACTTGCAGTTATTCCCCAGTTACACAATCTTACTATGGCACATATAATTGCGATCTACAATTTTAAAGGGGGAGTTGGCAAGACGACCTCCACCTTAAACCTGGCCCGAAATTGGTCAAAATCCTTCAAGGTCTTGATGATCGATAGCGATCCGCAGGCAAATCTTACTCAGACGGTAATTAATAACAAACCTGAAAAAACACTTTTCAATCTATGTAAGACTTCAATGCATCACGCTCATTTTAAGTTTGAGCCGTTAGAAATCAATCCATATTTACATCTGATTCCTGCATCAATAGAACTGAATGAATTGGAAGCTAACAACCAATTCATTTCATTCGGTCAGGTCATTATGAAAGATATTCTTAATTATGTAAAAGGTAAGTACGATCTGATATTAGTTGATTGTCCATCTCACTTCGGCAATCTTGTAAAATCCATTCTTGCAAATAGTCAATCACTATTGGTTCCTTCATCTGCAGACTCCTTTTCTCTAAGTGGAATTAGCCAATTATTGGAGTACATACATAGTGTTAAAGTATCTTCGCAGATAAATTTACTTGGTATCTTCTTTAACATGTTTCAGGGAAATACGCTTTATCAGAAGGAGATATTAAAAGAGGCAAAGTCATTCTACGGAAATATAATCCTGGATCAAACAGTTAGACGTACGATCAAAATGAATGAAGCCACAGACCAGGGTAAAGCCTTGAATTCACTTGATCCATTATCACGTGGTGGAAAAGATATCATTTTACTTTGCGAGGAATTAATAGACAGAATGGATCGTACTACCCTGCATAAGTATATGAAGTCCAATACAATGACATACGCATAAAAAAAGAAACCACCTCACAAAAATGAGACGGCTTCTTCTATTAAGGGAAAATTAAAATTTTTTAAGCTGCTTCTCTTATCTCCTTTGTTTGCTTGTGAGATTTATTCACCATTTTGATTACCCCAATTGCACTCAGACCTTTGATCACTAGATAAGTAGGATCTATCTCGTGCCATCTTACTCCACCAAAGTTTGCTCTTGAGCCATGTTTATGGTGATTATTGTGATAGCTCTCCCCCATCATTAGAAAATCAAATGGCAGGAAGTTTCTAGAGGTATCTCCCACTTCATAGTTTCTGTAACCATACTTATGAGCAAACCAGTTGATGATCGCCCCATGAACTGGCGACAACAGAAATTGAACTGGAAGTAATAACCATATCCACCATACTGTAGCAAATTGAAAATAGACAAACGTGTACAACGCTCCCCAAAATAATCTACTTGGCCAAGATCTTGCGAACTTATCAAATGCCTCCCACTGCGGAACGTCTTGAGTAAAACGATCATCAACAATCATTTTTCTATTACATATAGCAGAATAGATTGTTTTAGTCTTCCACATCATTTTGAACAATGTCTCATCATATTTTGGTGAGTGTGGATCATTTTCAGTATCTGCATATGCATGGTGCATTCTGTGCATAACACCATAACCATATGCACTTAGGTAGTTTGAACCCTGAAAAATCCATGTAAGAACAAAGAACACTTTCTCAGCGGTCTTGCTCATTGTAAATGCCTTGTGTGCTGCGTAGCGATGTAGGAAAAATGTCTGAAAGAATAATGACAAATACCAATGTGCCACAAAGAATATTAGAATAACTTCCATTACCTGTTTAACTATTAAAATTTTGCTTCTTTTTTAAAGAAGACAACAGCTCAAGTGGTTTGTGACAAAATCCGAGAAAATTATTTAATCTTTTTTTGAATATCCTTTTTCAACTCGTTTATCAGCCCATTCATTGAACCTAAGTGAGAAGCTTTTCTGAATTGAGTAAGTAAATTAGATGTGTCTGGGATATTAATCTTAATCTTTGGTAGGTCAATAGCTAACTTCGCTCTTGCTCTACTAACCATCTTCCGACAATTGGCAGCACTTTTACCAAACATATCTTGAAGCTCTTCATACTCAACATTGAAAAACTCCCGCATGATAAAAATCGACTTCTCAACAGGTTCTAATTTTCTATGAATAGTCTGCATTGCTTCAGCCAACTCATTTTCAATATCGAACTTGCTTATCTCAATCTCACGGAAATATTCTGCTAAATCCGATTGTTTTAAGCTATCAATAGATTTATCAATATAATTTGTCTTAAGAGACTTCAGGTGATTGATGCAGTTGTTGGTAACTGCCCTAACTAAATATGCTTTAGTATTTTCAATCTTGGCCCTGTCAATAGTCAGCCATTTTAGAAATGTATCCTGAACAATATCCTCTGCATCACTAAGAGATCCGACCATCCTAAGCGCAATGCTTTGCAGTAGCGGTTTGTAAGCTATGATCTCCTGAGATGTGTTCATGTCACAAAATTACAACAGTTCAGGGAAAAATATAATTGAATCTAAAGATTATGAGCTTTTTGTCTTGCTGTAGCGTCTTTTAAACATTCCATAAAAGGCACCCAATGCAATAATTACCCAAACAACATTTATAAAAGTAGACGGATATGACTCCAGATAAAATGTATTAACAATCAATAAAATCCCTCCTGTAAAATTTAAGAACTGGTACCAAAAGGAATCGCTTCTGACTCTTTGAGTACTTACCAGGCCATAAGCCAGAATTACTTCAACGGACCCAATCCAACCAATAATATCAATAAATAATCTCCAATCCATTTTAGTCTTTTTTACTGCTGTAATATGCCAGAGAAAGCGCTTTGAATAATTTACCATCCGAAATATGACAACCTTGATTCGTCATTTCAAATAGCTCAAGTTCCCTTTTCTTGTTGTACTTCTTCTCTTGTGTATAAATTGAAACTCCTTCAACACCTTGAGAAATCAGTGAATCTAAATTATCCGATTTCTCGAAATCCATATTAGATGGTCCTTCAATGCCCATTAATATTATTTTATCCTCCAAACATTGAAAAGTCTTAATATCATTTGCAGAGCGTATCTCAAGAAATTTAGTCTTCCTCATAATTCCTTCAAATACAACATCACTGAATAACTCAATCATTCTGTATGCCTCATCTTTGCTCTCAGACTTGATTTTGACCCAATCATCAGCATGAATACCATTCACTACAAGAAAATCTATAAACTCCTTTTCCATTTCCTGAAGTTCCTTTGTAGTAAGTGTCCTATAAGTTGCTGCCATCTAATCTTCTTAATGCGGGGTGCGAAATTAGATAAAAATGAACTGAATAACCAATATCTTAATGAACCAGGACAGCTTCAGAATTGACATGATTCTTTTGTAATGTGGCCACAAATTTCACACCCTGATCCAGATTTTGCCAGGTCAATGTACCTCCGTGCCTTTCGATTACTTTTCTTGAAATCCCCAAACCAAGCCCGGTTCCTTCACCTTCAGGTTTTGTTGTGTAGAAAGGGTCGAATAATTGCTCTCCCACTTCCTCTGGAATTCCTGTACCGTCATCTAAGAAGCTAATAGTATAGAAGTTCTCATCCTCCTCCATATTGACCATGATCTTTCCTTTGAAATTAAGAGCATGCGCACTATTGGTAATTAGATTGGACCATACTTGGCTGAGCTCATCTGGGTAACCAGTATATTCAGAGCTCTCCAGATAGTTCTTTGTGATCTCTATTCCTTTTGTCATCCCTTCGTACAATGTGAAAATGGTATCAATATTCTTGGACAAGTCAAAATTTACCTTCTGCCTATCAACGTTCTTGTACGAATATGTTTTCAGACTTACCACAATCTTATTGACACGTTCCAGGGCTTGCTGGGAAGTCAAAACCGCTTGAGTTCTTGATGACACAAGGGATACTAATTCAAGAAGATCGTTTCTAAGTGGATGATCTAAAATTGTACTGAATTTATCAATATTATCATATACCATCAGATAGTCAAACTTTTCAGCAATTTCATCAGCGTCATCCGAATATTTTATTCTCAACGATTCTGTAAGAATTTCTTTAAGCCTTCTTCTTTCTCGAGGTGGTGTAGGGTTTTTCTGAGCAAGGTAAGATGCCTCCACTAAGTGAATGGCATTCATAAAAGCTTCCGGCTCTAATCTATCGTAGATTTTGCTGAGTATAATAAATTCATAACGCTGCGCATCAGCAATAATCTCAATGTTTGATTTAATACCAGCTATTGGTGTATTTAGTTCGTGTCCTAGACTGGCTGACAGTCTACCTAATACCGCCATTTTCTCTGAATTTACCAACTCGCTTTGAGTCTTTTCTAACTCTTCAGATTGCTTCAGAATTTGGTGATTTACTTTTTGTAGAATCTCATTACTCCTTCTTTTCGTGCGAAGTAGAGAAAGATTCCTCAAAGCAATTAGCAAAATAATAATAGTTGCTATGATCAATGAAACGATCCAAATTCGCTGTGTATCCGATCTCCTTTTTTGTATATCAATAACCGATTCTAATGATTGAATTTGATTACTAGCTTCCACAGTTGTAGCGATTGCAGTGGATTTATCAGCTAAAGCTCTCAGGCTGTCATCAACTAAAGTTGCTTTTTCAAGAAGCATATAGGCTGATTCAAAATTCCCAAGCTGCCTGTACAACTTAGCCTTAAATTTCATTGAACTAACAATCTGGCTTCCCTTTTTAGTAAGATTTGCCATGATCAAAGCAGAATCTACATGATGCATCGCCGATCCATACTTTCCTTGAGCAAGATAAATTTCAGAAATTCTTAAATGCCTCAATGAAACATCTAATGGAGCATCAATTTCATTCCTTATAGTAATGCATTTTTTGATACTCTTGATCCCACCTAAAGTATCACCCTGAAAAATCATCACCTCACCCAGTGTCACATAATTTAAAGATAGACTCACCAGGTTATTCATTTCCTGGTTAATTTCCATCGCTTTCTCTATATAATAAATGGAATTATCGGCATCCTTCAATTGACTATATGCATAGCCAATGTTACCATATAACAATGCTGTAGTTGATCGGTCAGCCCCTGGAGTATTCAAATAATAATCAAGGGCCTTCAAAGAATAATCAATCATTTTCTCATATTCCTTAAGTACCCCATGTACGTGACCAATATTAATGTAATTAATTGCCTCTCTTGCTTTATTACCAGTAAGTTGACTGATAAAAATAGATTGCAAATGATTATAAATTGCAGCATCGTAATTACCCTGACCGCTCATTACAATCCCATACCGATTCAGTGATTTGGCCCACATAGCTGAATCAGGTAGATTCTTGGCAGAATCCATAAACATCAAATTGTATTGGAGGCTTTTCTGAAGGTCTTTGTCGTGATAGTAACTAGAAATTCTATCCAAAATATAGATTTCCTGTTGGCTATCAGTATTTTCTTCTAATGCCTGCAGCAAGCTATCTATGTTCTGACTAAATAATTTCGCTGGTCCCAACAGTAGCGAGAGAATGAGAATAGTCCTCTTGATCCGCATCTATTAAATATACTGAATCAAAATCACTTATTCCATTAGGAACCAAGAAGAATGAATTTTAGGTCAATCTTATGATATCACCGGTTCTTGTAACATCATACTCCGCAAGTCTTCCGGATGCTGGTCCGCTTACAACGTTTCCGCTTAGGTTAAACTTACTGTTGTGACAAGTACATATGAATTCATTATCATCAAAATCCCAACTTCTGGCACATCCCGAATGTGTACAAACCGAAGTAAATGCTCGAATAGAACCGGATACATTCACTAGAAGAATGTTTTGAGAAGGATGCAACAACCACCCTCCATCAGTGTTGAGATCAGAAAATGGCGAAACATTTAAATCTATTTCCACCGGACCAAGCGTAGGAGTAATTGTAGAATCATCCTCACAGCCTGCTAAGGAAATTCCCAATGAAGTAAGAACTGCAGAGGCTGATGCTATTTTGATAAATTCTTTTCGGTTCATAGTCACTTATTATTGTATATGAACCTATAACTAAAGTAGCGTACATTTTGGTTGGCAGAAAGTTCAATTTATTTTGACTAAACTAATTTATTTAGCTATTACTAATTATATTAGTAATATGAAAAAATTAGGACATGCTGATTTACCTCTTCACGGTGGTAAAGTTCCAAGATGGTTAGCGGAAAGGATGAGCACGATGGGCGGAGCTATATTGGAAGCCATTATTCTTGAATTTGGTAAATCTGAGGTTTTAAGAAGAATAAGTGATCCTGGTTGGTTCCAGTCTTTAGGTTGTGTATTAGGCATGGATTGGCATTCATCTGGAATTACAACTTCAGTATTAGGTGCTTTGAAATCTTCAATGAACCCAAAAGCACATGAGCTTGGTTTATACTTCTGCGGAGGACGTGGAAGACATTCGAAGAAGACTCCAGATGAACTAACAGATATCGCTCTAAAAACGGGCTTAAATGGAGCAGATCTGGTTAGAAGCAGTAAACTTACAGCTAAAATTGACAACAATACCATTCAGGATGGTTATCAGATTTACCTACACTCTTTTATTGTTTCGGATGAAGGAGAATGGAGTGTAGTACAGCAAGGAATGAATACTGAGAATGGTTATGCGAGAAGATATCACTGGCACTCTAATTCTTTTAAAGAGTTTCTGGATCAACCTCATACCGATATTGTTGGCAAGAATGAGGGGCCAATAATTAACCTGACCGACAAACGAGCCAAAATCACAAGAGAGTCCATACTTGAGATTTCCAAAGAAAAACCGATCCATGTTCTAAGAGAAATGTCACAGATGAAATTGCCAGCCCATCACGATGTAAGGCAAAAAGATGTTGATTTGAAAAGACTTGGAGCTGTTTTAGCTTTAGCTCAGGAACAACCAATTAAAGATTTTGAGGCATTTCTACTAACGAAAGGCCTTGGCCCTAGAACCTTACAATCCCTCACACTTGTTTCCGAAGTTATTTATGGAACACAAAGTAGGTTCGAGGATCCAGCAAGGTTTTCATTTGCTCACGGAGGAAAAGATGGACATCCATTTCCAGTACCAACAAAAGTCTATGATAATAGTATCAATGTGCTAAAGAAGTCCATTGAAAAAGCTAAGATCGGACACTACGATAAAATGAGAGCCTTCAAAAACCTTCATACTGCTGCAAAAAGAATTGAGGAGAAGTTCACTCCAAAAGGGAATCTGGATGATCTGATTGAAAAGGAAAGAAATGATTCCTATAAATACGGAGGCCGTACAGTTAATGGTTTTGCACGGCCTCCTATTAAGAAAAAGCAATTAAGTCTTTTTAACTAAGCGCTTTTTCTATTTGATTTTTTAAGCTTCTCCTTAAAGAGCTGCTCTACTTTTTCAACCTTAGGCTTAATCACAAATGAGCAATAAGGTTGTGATTGATTATCATTATAATAGTTCTGGTGATAATCCTCTGCAGGATACATCTCCTTATAAGATGTTATTTCAGTCACAATAGGATCCTGAAAAATACCAGACTCATCTAATGACTGTTTATAACTCTCTGCTAACTCCTTCTGATTTTGGTCGTGATAGAAAATCACAGATCTATACTGTGACCCTACATCATTTCCTTGTCTATTCAGAGTGGTTGGATCATGTGTTTTCCAGAATACTTCAAGAAGATCCTTATAAGTAACTTTGTCCTCATCGTATACAACCTGGATCACTTCTGCGTGACCAGTAAGACCAGAACATATCTCTCTGTAAGTAGGATTCTTTATCTTCCCTCCTGAATACCCCGACATCACACCTTCTACTCCTTCTAATTTTTGAAATACTGCCTCTGTACACCAGAAACAGCCTGAACCAAATGTCGCTTTCTTCATGTTCCTTTCAGTTTAATTTGGATTTGTAATAACGTTTAATTTTAGTCAATAGTTTGCAAAAAAGACTATAACTTCTTCATGCCGACTATTCCGTCTCAACGATTGATGTTACTTCTTCTACTACAAAAAAACCGTCGTTACCGGTATCTTGATAAAGTGGCATAAAAATCATACCATCATACGGAGAATGTATGTCTCCTGAATCATCGGAGGCCAATAATTGACCCTTATTTATTCTTTCAAAATTTACGAACCCAGGCTTCATTTTGAAACCATCTGTAGGTTCCACCCAGTGCCTGTGTAGCACCTTAACTTGTTTCGGTAACTCACTGGAAATTTCCATAAGTTGATTTGCGTAATGATCTTCATTCATGTGATCATTATGGGTGATGCATCCCGCCGCTTCAAGAATCTCCCAAAGCCCCGAAATGTGCAAATTCAAGGCCTGATCACTTCCAATCAATCCTCCTTCAAAAGCAAATGAAATGAAACCATGATTCACCACATAACCCAGCAAAGTTCCTATTAAATATTGATCCAAATCAACCACTACAGGCAAGTGTAAAGCTTTGATAATTGCATGATCTGCAATTCCTGGGGGAACTACAATAAAGTTTCCATTTTCAGATGAAGTTGCATGTAAATCAGCAATTACTTTTATGTCATAATCATCGGAATCATGTTCAGCAATTGCAGCCTTCAACTCCAGCATCTCACGATCTTCATGAGTGTATTCTGCCTTGGGCTTCACTTTAAGATACTCAAGATATTCTTCTTCCCATACACGATTAAGGTCAGCGTCAATAAATCTCTGATTCAGTTTAACTGCTTCAATATTCCCAAGTAATCCTACAAACTTTCCCTTAAATGGTATCTGATGTTTATTGATCGCATCACAAACTCTTTCGAATGCTCTAATACTTACTTGTTCATTACCGTGTAATGCGCAGACGCAAATGACAAGTGGACCTTTTTCCTTTCCTTCTACTATCCCTAATACTCTATCCATTTATTTACTTAACAGCTCGTTCTTCTCAATTCTATTCAACAGGCTGGCTGTGATTCTTAAAAAATCGCCCTCTGTAATAAGGCCTATTAACTTATTCTTTTTCACCACCGGTACGCAATCTGTTTTATTCGCTTTCATCAATTTCAAAGCTTCTGTTATTGATGCTTCCGGATGGATCGTGATAGGATTCTTTATCATCAAATCCTTTACAGTAACATCCTCTTTACCATTGTTGTTGGCCTTTTTGCTGAAGTAATTTAACATTATTTTAAACGTGACCAAGCCTTTCAATATCCCTTTATCATCTTCTATAGGCACGTACTTAATATTCCTCCAATCCAATATATCAGCAACGAATTCCGGGATATCATTAGGATGTACAGTAAATACATCTGTAGTCATAAATTCCTCCACCAATAATGAATGTGGATTCCAACCTTCTATTGATTCCAGGTCGGCTAGTTTCCACTGATGCACAGGAATTCCTTTTCTCTGATTCTCAATCATTGAACTAGTGAGTGCAACTGAAATCTCTTCTCTGGTAGTTTGCTTTGCAAGTTTGGAATGAGAGTTTAAAACCCATTGTGTTCCAGTCTGCCTTTTCTCATTCCTCCCTTCTATAACATCAAGATACTTATCGATATCAGATTTGGATACATTTGATCTCTCCAGTCCTTGTCTCGCAATTGGTATCAGTTCTTTTCTTATCAGTTCACAAACATCGACCTTCTGCCCATTAAACCAGGTAAAATCAGTATTCAACCCATCTCTTGCTGCAGAAAGGAAATTATCCCTGGCTTCATCAAACTCTATTAACTGAGTAACATCCTTAAATTCATCCTGAAACCCATTCATAAGACCAATCCAAAAAGCTGCATTGGCCATTTCATCAATTGGTGTTGGACCAGCTGGCAAGACTCTATTTTCTATCCTCAAATGTGGCTTACCATTCGGACTTACTCCGTAACAAGGTCTATTCCATCGGTAGACCGTACTGTTATGAATCATTAGCGCCCTCAATTTTGGAGTGATTCCATCATCCATCATCTTCAGTACATCCTTCTCATAGTCAGTCATCATCATTGCCCTGAACCTGGCAATGTCCTCTTTATACATTTCGGATATGGAGTTCTCCAGCCAACAATTGCCAAAAAACACCCTCGGACTTCTATCCCTGATATGCTCTCCGGCTTTTCTGGTATCAATACTTTGTTGAAACAATGCGACACGGGTTTCAGCCCATAATCTTTTACCAAATAAAAGCGGTGAATTACAGGCAATAGCCAAAACCGGCGCGGCAAGTACCTGTGCTAAATTGTACTTATCCACATATTCTGAAGGTCGAACCTGAAGATGCACCTGAAATGAAGTATTACAGGACTCCAGCATTGCGCTATCCTGCGTAATGATCAGCTCATCCATTCCATTTATCCGCAACTCATGTGAGTTACCCCTCATTCTATTAATCGCTTTGATTAATGAATCATAACGTTTAAGTGGAGTGAGGTTATCCAACTCCATATCAAACTTTCTGATTGTAGGAAGAATGCCTGTCAACACATAGTTGAGTCCTTTTCCTTCAAGTGCCCTTTCCAGAGTTTGTAAATGTCCTTCAAGCTGGGATTGCATATCAGAAAAGCAACTACCCTTTAGTTCATGTGGGTCAAGATTTGCCTCAATGTTGAACTTAGCCAATTCCGTCGTGAAATTCTCATAACCAACTTCATCTAAAACCTGCAAAGCACTTGGTGATGGCTTAAAATGATGGTCGACTAGACAGATTTCTTGTTCAGCACCAATGTGAATTGGATCCTCATTAAACCACTCCTCTTCCAACATCCTCTCCAATGCATGAACGTCCTTCAGTAAATGCCTTGTAAATTCATTCAGTTGCTTCTGGCTGGAAACCAGTCGAACATTCAAATCTCCCATACAAATTCCATTAAAATCACCTTCAACTTAACCATTTTAGGTTAAATTCCCACTGATAAGAGGAGTAATTTTAGCTAGTAAATGTCATTATTTTTGGGACCACACAACCAGCCCTGAAGCCACCCACATGGCCAACCGCCTTCCAGACTTCCCCGCACAACCAACATCGGTCTTCCAGGGCTCCTACAGATTATTGATTTCTTCTATAGCGCGTTCCAAAATGGTATCACGCCTGTCAACTATATCTTCTTCAGAAATATTCACCTCATAATCAGGAAGTATGCCAATCCCCTCATTGATTTTCCCATCTGGTTCTGATACCATCCAGGTAGATAATCTAAATAGCCAGCCATTTGGTAATTCCCGTTCTATTGGATTTCCAGAGCCTCCACCGGTAATGCCACCTACCAATTTCACGTTGGGCTGTACTTTCATAGAGAGAATAAATCCCTCAGTTGAACTGAAGCACCTACGGTTAGTTAATAGCATAACAGGACCAGAGTAAACATCTTCTCCTTTCGGCACGTAATCCGTAATCCAATCGGTAAAATCGTCGTGAGCAGGTCCGTTGCGATATCTTACTCTCCTAAATGCTCTTCTTTCATCCGCAAACTTCGAGGTTATCTTCAACGCATTCCGATCATCTCCTCCTCCATTAATTCGCAGATCTATTATAATCCCATCCTTATCCGAAAAGTCTTGCATAATATCATCAATCCTTTCAAACGCCGACATGTCACCTGTAAATGTACTGACCCGGATATAACCAATATTCTCACCTTCAACGTCACCTGACATTAAGATTGAATTAGAACCCTTAATGTTTTCAAGATAGTTCTTAGCGTACTCCAAAGTATTATTGGGAAACCCTTCCGTATAATTATATTCCGCCACCCGGCTAGACGAAAACAATGTCACATGTCCGTCCTCCAGGGAAACTATAATTTGTTCCATCAAATCGAATAACTGACCGGATGAACCGTATTGCTCCACCACGGGTCGATATCTGGTTCTTACCGAATCCCAATCCACTCCTTTGTATTCGAAATAGGAATAATGCCTGTCCATTTCCTCCCAAAAAACATCAAAATTGCTCACCAAAGTATTTTCGGGATCATCATCTATCAACAAGTTTCCACATGATGACAAAATCGTCAAAATTAATAAAGAGACAATTATTCTATTCATAATCTAATATTTAAACCAACCAGAAACTGACTGGACCCATATTTTACAGGAGCTATTCCTCTACGAATTCTGTAATAATTAAAATGATAATGCAGATAAAATGATGCTTTTGCATAAGCGCTAAACTCATATTGAAGATCGAAATCATAATCAACAAATTCAGCTATTGTAACAAGCCCTTCCTCAGGAACAATGTAACTATCAAAATCCAACACATATGCAACAAGTGGTTGCTGTGCTTGTACAGTCAATAAATGCCTTTTCGCAATTGCCTTGCTCCAATAGACTGATGGCCCCAATGAGGTGAATATCTCTCCTGACACTTGTTCATTCAATATAGTAAAAGTTCTAATGAAGGATTTCATCTTGACAAAACCACCAATAGCCAAATCACCACCAACCACTGACCACTTAGTTTTTCTTAGATGTTGGTAATTAAACTCACCAAGAACTCCAGTCATCTCATTTTCCAACTGACTAGTAAGCGTTGGGAATACTATCCTAAGGTTATAATGATTCCTCTTTTTCTCATCATGGTTAAGAAGTCCAATTCCAATATTGAAACCAGAACCTGTGTAATTTAGGTTCGATGCTCTTTTGTCATTCAATAAAAAGTAGTCCAAACCAGTCCGTAATTGCAGTGTTTTGTTTCTAGTATTTGTTTCCTGAGCTTGTACCTTACTCTCAGGTAATACAATTAGACTCAGCGTGATGAGTGTAACAATTAGGGTTCTGTTGATCATTAAGGTTGTCAGCTATTGACCTATTGGTTGTACGAGTAGTTTTAAATTTCAGTTTCTAAATATACAGACACACAGGACATTAATAAAGCTGGAATTGCACTTTCAACAAAAACATCAAAACACCTTTTCATTTCCAGAGGAATGATTCATTTTTGCACCTCAATTTTTGAACTGAAGTAATGAAAGATTTCGTAGAAGAACTAAAGTGGAGAGGCATGATCCACGACATTATGCCTGGAACAGAAGAGTTGTTGAATAGTGGTGAAATTGTAAGCGCCTATATCGGGTTCGATCCAACTGCTGATTCATTGCATATTGGTTCTTTAGTTCAAATCATGACTTTAGTGCATTTCCAAAGATGTGGGCACAAACCTTTTGCTCTTGTGGGAGGTGCTACCGGAATGGTTGGTGATCCATCAGGAAAATCAGCCGAAAGAAACTTACTTTCGGAAGACATCCTGGAACACAACCTGAATTGCGTACAGAAGCAACTTGAGAAATTTCTTGATTTCAATTCCGGAGATAACTCTGCAGAAGTAGTAAACAACTACGACTGGTTTAAAAATTTCAACTTCCTTGAATTCATCAGAGACGTAGGAAAGCACATCACCGTGAATTATATGATGGCAAAAGACTCTGTAAAAACAAGACTGGAAACAGGTTTGAGTTTTACAGAATTTAGCTACCAGCTTGTTCAAGGATACGATTTCTACTGGTTGTGGAAAAACAAAAACTGCAAACTCCAATTAGGAGGTTCTGATCAGTGGGGAAATATTGTAACAGGAACTGAACTTATCAGAAGAAAAGACCAGGGCGAAGCATTCGCACTAACTACTCCTTTGATTAAGAAAGCCGATGGAACTAAATTCGGAAAGACTGAAGGCGGTAATGTTTGGTTAGATAAGGAAAAGACGTCTCCTTACAAATTCTACCAATACTGGCTAAACTCTTCCGATGAAGATGCAAAGAACTACATCAGAATCTTCACTCTAAAGGGCAAAGAAGAAATTGAAGCATTAGAAGCTGAACACGCTGAAGCTCCTCATAATAGAATTCTTCAAAAAGCAATAGCAGAGGATATTACAGAAAGAGTTCACAGCAAAGAAGATTTAGACATGGCTATTAAGGCTTCACAAATATTGTTTGGAAAGTCTACAACCGAAGATTTAGCCTCGATAGATGAAAACACACTTCTTTCTGTATTTGAAGGAGTTCCTCAGGCAACAATAAGCAAATCTGCGTTGGAATCCGCTGGTAATGTTACTGACTTATTATCTGAAGTAACCGAGGGAATTATCTTCCCATCAAAGGGAGAAGCAAGAAGAATGATTAAAGGAGGTGGAGTAAGTGTCAACAAAGCTAAACTTACTTCATCAGAGCAGCCCGTAGAATTTGACTTAATCCAGGGCAAATACCTCCTAGCCCAAAAGGGACGAAGAAATTATTATTTAATAGTTGTTGAATAAGAGCAGCAACGTCAACACTCGGCACTCACCAATTTAGATTGCCTCCAGGCAATCTAAACTTCCCCCTTCGAAGGGGGTTAGGGGGATGTCAACTACCCATTCTTATCAATCCAAAGCTCCAATAGCCTCCTCACACTATCAGTATGAAACAAAACCTCCTCATCGGTAAACCTCAAAACTCGGTAACCAAATTCCTTCAAAACCCGAGTCTTCCTCTTATCCCTCTCAATCGTCTCCGGCCAGCTGTGGGTATAGCCATCTACTTCAATCACCAACTTCAACTCCTTACAAAAGAAGTCAGCTATAAACCAATCAATCGGTCTTTGTCTTAAAAACTCATATCCCATCATTTTCCTTGCACGCAAGACTTGTGACCACATTCTGATTTCTGCTTTAGTGCTTTTGTTTCTGTGTCTGCGGGCGTAGGGTTTAAGCTTTTTGTTGTAGTGATGGTATTTAGGCATTGATTTGTGGTTGGTTTAGAGTTTGTGGTATTACATCCCCCTGGCCCCTTCGAAGGGGGGACGGCTGCTATGCAACCTTATTGGGATAGTACCTTAAACTGCTAAACTAGTATCTGGTAGTCTAGTATCTCTGGTTTGAGTTTTTTTGACTTGGTGGACCTACAACTCCCTATCCAAACTACCCCTCAATATTTCACTTTGATTAAAGATAGCTTTGATAGCATCGGTAGCATCTGCTTTCTTCCTTTTCTGATACCATCTTTGGGCAAAAAACAATAGGATAAACGCAAAGACAACAATTCCGAAGAACCATGAAAGCTGTATGATTTGAGCTTGTCTCTTTTGTTGTTCTAATTTGAGGAAGTACTGCTTAGTTAGAAGATCTATTTGGTAGGCGTCTTCTAGTTTTTTGGTGTATTCTCGGGTTTCTAGGTATTTGTTTATTTCTGTTGTGAAGCGGTCCATATATAACCTACCTTCGTCATTCCTGCCCGAAGCGAAGCATGCACTTCCTAATATTTGAAATATCGAAGCGTTTTCAGTAGTTACTTTCTCAGCATCATACAGTTCAGTAGCAGCTACAGCTGCATTATATGCTGCCTCATAATCACCTTGCGCCAAAAGCATTTCTGATAAATCCTTATAGCTTATAAATTTCGGCTTTTCCTCAAGAGACTTGGTGAAAAATATTTGCGCATTATAGAAATCACCTTCCAAAAAATAAGAGTTAGCCTTATTGTGATAAATCATTGCCCGATACTTGCTCTTATTTTGTAGTCTATCAGTAACCGGAAAAGCCTGATCAAAATAAAACCTAGCACTGTCATACCTTTCCAGATCCTTGTTGATCAGACCGAGTTGGTTAATACTATTAAAATACCATTTATCGCTTTTTTGATTAAGCGAAAGGTACTTTGATTCAACAAAGTATTTTGCAGCTTCCGCTAAAGAGCCAGCATATTTATGCACAACTCCGATATTATAAGTGAATTTTATTATCCTTTCTTGATCATCATTATTCCTTGCAAATTCCAAGCCCTGTTCATAAAAATTCAATGCACCTTCATAATTACTATATAATCTGTAAATCTGACCGACATTCATATGAAGGGATGCTTTCAGTTGGAGCTTTTCATTATCTTCAAAACGTTCCTGTAATATCCTAAGTGACTCCAGATACAAAAGCAGCGCCTCAGACAATTGATTCTCCTTAAATTTTGACCATCCTTTAATAAATTGAGAATTCGCCATACCCCACGCATAGTCTGTCGATTTGCTTAACAAATAAGATTCATCAGCAATCGCATAAGCCTCAATCCAATTTTTGTTAGAAAGGGATTCATGAGATTGACGAATCAATTCCTCTATTTCGGAAATTTCACTATTAGCAAATATGGAAGTGCTGCATAGAATTACTCCGACCAAAAAATAAAACTTTCGCATCATACCTTAAAGATATAAAAAAAGGTAAGGAAAAACCTTACCTTTTCGTTCAATGCATTATCCGTTTGATCCAGTCGAAGCAGGAGGATCAGTCGCTTCTTCCTCATCATCACTATCACTCTCCGCTTCCAAAACTGGCGTCTCCATCTCATCCAAAACCTCATCGTGAGAGCTGCAAGCTGAGAAACCAAAAGACATGATCACTCCTAATACGAATACATAAACTAACTTTTTCATAAGACTATTTTTTTTGATTTAACCATAGGGTTTAATCTTCAAAAGTCTTTGATTGCCAGCTCCTTTCAAACAATATGCATCACTTTAATGACGAATAACGGCTTAGATTTCAAATTTTCTTCAACCAGCCTCAGATAAATTCAATAAAATATTGATTTCGTATAATCAAAGAATCGCAATAGACAGTAATGGTTGAAAAATTACAGAAACAAAAAAGGGCCAAAACGGAGCGTATAGCTACATTTTGACCCCTTCAAAAGTCATTGATTTATTATCATATGATATTAAACTATTTCGACTAACTCGATTTCGAAGATCAAGTCTTTTCCAGCTAACGGGTGGTTAGCGTCTATCGTAATAGTCTCTTCTGTTACTTCAGAAACAAGCACTTGCTGTTGGTGACCTTCAGGAGAAGTTGCTACTAAAGTCTGTCCTTGCTTTGGATCCATATCCTCAGGAAGATCAGTTCTTGGAACTACTTGAAATAATTCTTCATTAACCGGACCATATGCTTCAGCCGAAGGAATAGTAACAGTCTTCTTCTCATTCAATTCCATGCCATCAACTGCAGCATCAAATCCTTTAATCATTTGTCCCCCTCCTACTACAAATTGAAGCGGCTCTCTTTCTAACGACGAATCAAAAACCTGGCCGTCATTCAATTTCCCTGTGTAATGAACCTTTACAGTATCATTAGCTTTTGCTTTACTCATGCTTTATTTTATTATAAATGAAATTCTTTTTTAAGGTAGGTGTAAGTTAGGCGGCAAAGGTATATAAATCTGCTGAACTGGTGAATAGTTATCAGTTATCAGTTATCAGTTATCAGTTATCAGTTATCAGTTATCAGTTATCAGTTATCAGTTATCAGTTATCAGTTATCAGTTATCAGTTATCAGTTATCAGTTGAGTAAACTTTTAGCCTCTGCAAACGGTTGTACCTTTTGGAAAAAATTATTAGGCATTAGTACAAAGCAAAAGCCGACAACAGAAAACTGACAACAGACAACAATTACATATCTTTGAAATACAAAAAAATCGAATCACAGGCTGACAATCTGCAAACAACCTAAACTAAATCCCAACCATTCCCCGTCAGTAATTCAGAATGAATAATAAAATGTTATTTTTGAACTAAATCAAACTTACGAAACTAAGAAAATGGACAACAGGAAATTTTTACCTATCATAATCATACTTGTCATAGGAATCATTGTAATCTTTTCCCTTTCATCAAGTATCTTCTATGTCATTGAATCAACAGAACGTGCTGTCATCTTTAGAAAATTCAGTGGAGGGCTGGATAAGGAAAACATTATTGGACCAGGCTTTCATGTAAAAGCCCCATGGAATGAAATATATAAGTATGATGTAACAGAGAACCAAATTGAGGAAACAATGGACGTACTCGATAAAAATGGTTTGAATATCAATGTTGATGTGACAGTAAGATTCCACCCTATGTACGATAGTATTGGTGAAATCTATGAAACATTCCAAAAAGACTATATAAGAAGACTGGTCATACCAGAAGTAAGATCTACAGTAAGACAGGTAATGGGTAGATATACCTCGGAAGAAATCTATTCAACTAAACGACCTGAAGTAGAAGCTTCCATTAAAAAAGAAACCGCTGACATATTAAGTGCTCCTGGAAACAATATTGTTATGAGAGCTCTTCTTATCAGATCAATTGCTCTTCCAGAACAAATCAGACTAGCAATTGAAAATAAATTAAAACAGGAACAGGAAGCACTGGCCTACCAATTCAGACTTGATAAAGAAGAAAGTGAGGCGAAGAGAAAACAGATTGCTGCGGAAGGTGAGGCAAGAGCAAACGAAATTGTTAACAAAAGTTTGACAGATAAGTTATTAAAAATGCGTGGTATCGAGGCTACAAAAGATCTTGCAAACTCGCCAAATTCCAAAGTTATAGTAATTGGTAGTGGAAAAGACGGCATGCCTTTGATATTAGGTAATAATTAATGTTTCATAAGTGGCCCTAATTTTCTAATTTAGCGGTCCATTGATTGAACGAACTCATTAGTTAAAGTTTTTGTAACCCATTAAGTATTAAACATGTCAAAAAGCGCCGAGATTATTATAGATGGCAAATCGTATGAGCTACCGGTAACCATCGGTTCCGAAGGAGAAGTAGCAGTAGATATTAGTAAACTAAGAGGTCAATCTGGAGTGATTACTTTAGATCCGGGATTCAAAAACACTGGATCAACAAAAAGTGCCATTACTTTTTTAGATGGTGAAAAAGGAATCCTTAGACACAGAGGATACAGTATCGAGGATCTTGCAGAAAAGTCCACCTTCGTTGAGGTAAGCTACTTACTTATCTATGGTAAACTTCCTACGCAACAAGAGTTAGATCAATTCAGACAGGATATCACTCAGCATACTATTGTTCATGAAGATATCAGAAAGCTATTAGATGGTTTCCCTTCTAATGCGCACCCAATGGGAGTTCTGTCTTCTCTTGTAACTTCATTAACTGCATTCTACCCTGAATCTCTTGATCCAAACAGATCCTGGGACGGTGTAAACCTAAGCATCATCAGAATCCTGGCTAAAATGCCAACATTCGCAGCTTGGGCTTACAAGAACGAAATGGGTCACCCTTTGAACTACCCAGACAATACGCTAGACTACTGTTCGAACTTCTTAAAAATGATGTTCTCACTTCCTGTTGAAAAATACGAAGTAAACCCTGTAGTCGCAAAGGCACTTGACAAACTATTAATTCTTCACGCTGATCACGAACAAAACTGTTCTGCTTCTACAGTAAGAATTGTAGGTTCTTCACAAGCTAGTCTATATGCGTCACTTTCTGCTGGTATCAATGCACTTTGGGGACCACTTCATGGTGGAGCAAACCAGGCTGTAATTGAGATGCTTGAAGCAATCAAAGCTGATGGAGGTGATACTGCCAAATACATTGCAAAAGCTAAGGACAAAGACGATCCTTTCAGATTGATGGGATTCGGCCACAGAGTATACAAAAACTTCGACCCTAGAGCAAGAATCATTAAGAAGACTGCTGACGAGGTATTAGAAGCACTAGGAGTAAACGATCCAGTTTTGGAGATCGCTAAAGGACTTGAGGAAGTAGCATTGAAAGATGAGTACTTCGTAGAAAGAAACCTTTATCCAAATGTAGACTTCTACAGCGGAATTATCTACAGAGCACTTGGGATCCCTACTGAAATGTTCACAGTAATGTTTGCATTGGGAAGACTTCCTGGTTGGATTGCTCAGTGGAAAGAAATGAGAGAAAATAAAGAACCAATTGGAAGACCTAGACAGGTATATACTGGCCCTAACATGACCGAGTATGTTCCAATTGAGAAAAGATAATTTTTATTTACTTACACCTATACGAGAACCGTTCCGCAATTGTGGAACGGTTTTTTTATTTCCCTACACAATTATCCTCCTGTGCACAATCACGCCCCAAAGCTCACTACAACTTCCCCAAACCATACACTTAGCGGATTCCATCAAACCATTGCATACTACAACTACCCCAGATCAGCTTCAAATTCAACCCGCTGACTAGTAACCGCAACCCTCTCTAACTTCGGTCTCCGGTATTCCGTCCCCTAACTCCCAAAAACACAATTAGGCAATTTTGCCTAGCGCCAAACGCAGATAATTTCACTATTTCCTAAAATCATAGGACTATTTTATGAATTATTTAATTATGCATGCATAACATTTTGATTTATTGCCATTTTTTGAAATATTAAAACTGCTAACTAAATCAATATAAAACTATGACCCGTAAACTAATGGCTATAGCAGGGGCTGCAATGCTTCTATATAGCTGCTCAACGCAAGAGGAAAACATCCCTCAACCTATCCAGGAATCCCCAATCGTAACACAAGAAAATCTCAATCAAAGTATCCTTGACAAATTGATTGAACATGATGAGTTTGAATGGAGCATGTTAAGTCCAAGCCACGTACTTACTGCACTAGTTCAAGAAGACTCAATCCTTACTGTTGGATATCAACCAGAAGGCTTTGTTGGACTAAACACAAGTATTCATCAAATAGATATCACATCAGATAGCTGGGTGGATGCCAAATTATCCATCATGAATGAATTGCAGAATGTATTTGATCAACTTGGAACTAATGTAGAAATAGAAGATCGTATTACTATTGAGCATGATGTGTTACCTTATTTCAAGATCAAAGTTCATGAAGTTGCTATCATTAATAAGCTAAGAGAACTTTCATCTGTTAGATACGCTGAGCCACAAAGCTTCACTTTTGTAGAACCAAATGTTACTAACCCAGGCACAAGAGTTGAAAGTGGTGCAGGTTGTGGTGTGAGCCCAGCTAGCAACATTCCTTCTTCTGACTTTGTAACCGTATCTCCAGGAAGTAAGGTGCCTTGGAACTTCTATGTTCACAATATCCCTTCTGCCTGGAACTACAGTACTGGTGATAATATCACTGTAGGATTAATAGACACTGGAATATCAGACGATCAGGCTAAATTAAATAGTCAATATTCTTCAGGACAATCAACCGGAAGATTCATCAATAAGTACGGAACTTATGTAAGTTCATGGTGGTGGTGGGCCAATCCAGATGGTCCGGATGACAGATGTGGTCATGGAACACAAATGGCTGGAACCATTGTAGCACCTAGAACTTCAAGTGGAAGCATAGTGGGTGTTGCCTATAATGCTAACATGGCTGCTGTAAGAGGAACAAGTGATGTAGTAATCAATGGTGGAAGAGAAAAAGATGGCGTTAGTGATGCTCTTGTTCTTCTTGGTAACCGAAGTGATGTTAGAGTGATCAGCATGTCAATTGGAGATGTTTTCTCAAGTGGCCAGGTCAAAGACGCTGTAAGATATGCTTATGGAAAAGGAAAAATGATCATTGCGGCAGCAGGGACTTCTTTAACATGGACTTCTTGGTGGGGAGTGATTTTCCCAGCTAATATGTCAGAAACTGTTGCAGTTACTGGAATTAAAGATAATGGATATAACAGATGCGATATCTGCCATGATGGAAGCAAAGTTGATTTCACAGTGACTATGCAAAGAGCTTCAAACACAAGCAGAAACTCACTTACACTGGCAATGAGTGGAAATCAGCCAGCTTATGTTGGAGGATCTAGTACTGCTACTGCCACAACAGCTGGTATCGCAGCAATGATTTGGGCAACAAACCCATCTCAATCAAGAGCTCAGGTGCTTGATAGAATGAAAAGAGCTTCAGATTTCTATCCGAGCAGAAATGGAAACTTTGGCTGGGGTAATATTGATGCTCTGCAAGCAGTAACAAACTAAGAATTGAAATTTGTAAATAAGTCTAGTAGAAAGCCGCTCACATTAGTGGGTGGCTTTTTCTATTTCTGGATTACTTGGCGAAGTATTGAACTCTATTCAGAATCTCCTCTCTGTTTTCTTTCACCACTGGAATTTCCGTATTCCCAATAAACAAACTCCTTGACCCAATCTTATCAATCTTCTCCAAATTAATCACGTAAGATCTATGGCATTGAATAAATCTGTCTGAAGGAATTGAATTAAGAAACTTTTTCAATGTCGTTTTTACAACATGCTTTTTACTTGCTTCCTGAATTTCAATATAATTACCACTTGCCTGAACATAGAGAATCTCGTCAAACTTCAACTTGATAAAATAATGTTCGTCCTTAAGAAAAACAGCATCATTGATGGCAAACTGAGGCTCATCCTCCCTTTGGTTTTGTCGGTGAAACTGTTCTAATGCAAGGGTAATATTGGCATCAATCTCAGCATCCTTTATCGGTTTGATCATATAACCATATGGCATTGTCTTTACAGCTTCATTGATAGTCTCTTTGTCAGTAAAAGAAGTCATGAATATATAGGGAGCATCATATTGCTTCTTCAACTCTGATGCCAACCATATTCCATTCTCCTCACCTTTCAATTGAATATCCAACAATACAACATCTGGTTTTTCTGAAAGAATTGTTTTCAAACCATCCTTAGCATTATCCACGATAGCCTTTACCTCATAACCCTTATCAAGTAAAGCTACGTTTAATGATTTGGCGAGTAGTTTCTCGTCTTCAATAATAACAACTGAGATATCCTCCATAACACCCCTTTTTTCCAACTTTTAAATATTCAAATAATTCGCAAACCGCTCAAGAAATGCGCTGCAAGTAGTTGCCGTTCTACTTTTCCTCAAGCCAACTTGTTCTATTCTCTAAAATAGATTTTTTCACTTTTAATCCAGCTTCCTCATATCTCTTGATTGAATATGACTGATCTGCTTTAAAGGTAACTTTTGTCTTCTTTTGGACACCAAACCTCACATACTCCAATTCCATGACATCCCCTACTTTCGCACCATTCAAAAGATCGTAAAATGCACGGCTTCCTCCAATGGATTTACCATTAACAGCCATAATAGCATCTCCATTTTCTAAACCAGCTTCATAAGCAGAAGAACCGATCAAAGGATTATTTCTAATCACGACTCTTCCATTTTCGTCACCCAACCTTGCTCCAAATGAAACTCCCTCTGGGTTAGCTCTATCAAAAGAGACACCTACAAAATCAAAAAGAGTTTGATAATCAGGCATCTTGGAATCAAAGACATAATTATTAAAAAAGTTGTCTGCAAATTCCTTACCGGCATAGTCAGAAAGTAATGCTTGCAAATCTCGAACACTGTATGGTATTTCTTCTTTGCCATACGTTTGCCATACCAGCGCCATATAATCATCCAGATTCTTACCTTCCATTCTAAGTGATAAGTCAAGGGCAAGACCTAAAACACTACCATAACTATAGTAACTAATGAAGGTATTATTCTTATTCTGAGGGTCAATTGATTTAGCAGCATCCACAAATGGTGCCTGATAACTCATTTCAATAGGATTAAAGAATTTTCTACCAGGAGAATTCCAAACATAATTCATTGCACCAGACAACCTCTCAATATAGTTTTGATCTGAAATAACCCCAGCTCTGCAAAGTATCAACCTTGTATAATAACTTGTAAAACCCTCGGCAAACCATAGCTCACCAGACATATTAGCTTCTTCATAATCAAATGGCTCTAAAGATGCAGGACGAATCCTTTCCACGTTCCAGGCATGAAAAAACTCATGAGATACGGTTCCTATATTATTATCAAACCCTCCATCTCTTAACCCATAACGATTAGTAAGAATTGTTGAGTTCCTATGTTCCATACCATCTCCTGAGACATTATTAGCATAGCTTGCAAGGAAAGTATATTCTCCAAAATCAAAATCAGGAAGCTCACCATAAACCGCTTTTTCTTGCAATACGATTGCCTTAATTCTCTCAAAATATCCATCAATCAATTCCTGGCTATCGCCATCATGGAAATAAGCAAACCGGATGTTGTATTCCTTTCCTCCAGAACTAACTTGGAATTCACGCAAATCATAATCAGCTATTTGTGTGGGGCTATCCATAAAGTAATGAAGGTCTGGAGCCCAAAACTTATTGTTTCCTAAAGATTTCAATTGAGTTGCTACCTTCCACTTTAAATCTTCTCTTACATTGAACTTTACTTCAATTGGTCTGTGTTCATAGCCTCTGGCAAACATAAAAGTAGCTGGAATATTCAAGTGTGCGTGAGTTTCATCTACAGCACTGTATGTACCATCAGCTCTATTTGCATATAGGGTATAAGTTATCTTCACATAGCCATTATGGCTGCCAATATTCCATTGATGAGGATTGGATCTCGTTATTCCCAAAGAATTTCCATTTTCATCGAATGCTTTCACATTGTAGACATTTTTTGCAAACTCATGAACTGCGTATCTTCCTGGAGAAGTACGGCTCATTCTTACTTCGAGGACTTTATTCTCAAGTGACGAAAAGACTACTTCAACATCCGCTTCATGGTGAACAGCATTTTCAAATGAAATTTCATATTGGAAAGTACTTTGAGCAAAGCACAATAGAGAGGTCAGCATTAACATGCTGCTAGCGAGTAAGGTCCTAATCATTTCTGACTAAATAAGTTTAAAGTGCACTTAAAGATAGTCGAGAATTTTAGAATTGTGTCGCTTACCCGAAATTAAGATATTATGGAAGTAGATGTTTTGCTGTTAATATCTTCTGTTGAGTATTTCAGAAAGAATTACAGCCTTTTTAGCGCTATCGCTATCAGATAAAGATTCCCTAATTTCTTTTGCAAACTCATTTTCTTCCTTCTCCTTATCATAAGCAGAAAATCCCATTTTCAAAGAATCTGTCTTGTATTTCTGATTAGCCTCAAACTTTAAATCAGCTCCCTCAGACCTTACAATAGCTTCTTCGTAAATCCTTCTACTCTCCTCATCTGCAAATCTCCTGGTTCTACCCTCTTCAAAGGCAGGTTGAGCTTTGGGCTTTGGAGCTTGTTGAACAATCGGCTTTTCCTCTTGGACTTCAATGACTTCTGGCTGGATCTGTTCTTCCATTCTTTTTCCGAACTCCGCTAAAATATCTTCAAATGATTTTGGAGGTTGAGACTGAGATTGTGGTTTATTTTGTGTTTGTTGCGGTCTTCTTGGCGGACGCTGCTGTGGTTGATTATTTTTATTCTTTCCCTTTAGAGCCCTGGAAATGATATAGATAGCACCGATGATTAAATATATAATAAATTGAAAGTCTTCCATGGCTACCAAATTTAAGAAATAATCTTAATTTTGTCTGCTCTCAAAAAAATTATACTCCAAATTTTGCATGCAGTTAACAAAGCTTGAGATAAAGGGATTCAAAAGTTTCGCGGATAAGGTGACCATCAATTTTGATGAAGGCATCACAGGTATCGTGGGACCAAACGGCTGTGGAAAATCGAATGTTGTTGACTCGATCAGATGGGTACTTGGTGAACAAAAAACTAAAGCCCTGCGATCAGACAAAATGGAGAACGTAATTTTTAACGGGACCAAAAACAGAAAACCTACTCAACTAGCTGAGGTTAGCCTCACATTCAACAACACTAAAAACCTGATTCCTACAGAATATTCTCAGGTAACAATCACCAGACGTTACTACAGATCAGGCGAATCAGAGTACATGTTGAATGGAGTTGTATGTAGATTAAAAGACATCACCAATTTATTCCTCGATACTGGTATTGCTTCAAACAGCTACGCCATAATCGAACTTAAAATGGTAGATGATATCCTTAATGATAAGGATAACTCCAGACGAGCTCTATTCGAAGAGGCAGCAGGTATTTCTAAATTTAAAATCAGAAAGAAAGAAACTCTTCGAAAGTTAAACGATACAGATGCCGATCTTGACAGAGTTGAGGACCTCCTGTTTGAAATTGAAAAGAACCTCAAACAACTAGAAAGACAAGCCAAGCAAGCTGAGAAGTACTATAAAATAAAAGAGGACTACAAAATATTTAGCATCTCTTTAGCACGTAAGTCTGTTGCCAATCAACAGAATACGTATCAAACACTCAACAAACAACTTGAGCAGGAAAACGATAAAAAGCTCAGCCTCAACAAGCAGCAAACCGAAAAAGAAGCTGCTATAGAACAGGCTAAGGCTGACCTTGTCACAAAAGAAAAACTCCTAAGCTCAAGACAAAAAACTCTGAATGACCATGTTGGTAAAATCAGAGCTTATGAGAGTGAAAAGAAAATTAAAAATGAACGTCTAAGATTCCTTAACGACAGGGCAGACAACCTTAGAGAACAAATCGAGCAAGACAAGAAGAGTAACGAAAGAGCTAGTTTCAGTATTCAGAGCTTGAATAACGAAAAGGAGACTGCAGACAAGATACTTGCTGAAGTCACGGCTAAACTCAATACACTTCAGGAAGATTATGAAGGCCAAAAAGCTCAGACTTTAGAAATTCAAAGTAAGGCTCAAGAGCTCTCTACAATGGTTACTACGAAGCGGGAAGAAGTATTCCAGCTAAGTAAATCATTAGAAATAAAACAAATACAACAAAGCACCTTAAAACAGGAACTTGAAAAAGCTGCTGAGGACAGCTCCGAACAATCTACCAACCTTGATGAATTTGAAAAGAAACTAAAAGACATTTCATCTCTCAAGGAATCAAAAGAAGAAGAGTACAACGAAGTAAAAATAAAAGAAGAGCAACTCCAGGCAAGAATTGAATCCGGGGAAAAAACTGTTGAATTGATTAAGGACCAATTGGTTCAAATCAACAGAAAATTGGATGCCAAGCAAAACGAGTATAACCTAACGAAATCTCTTGTAGATAATTTGGAAGGTTTTCCTGAAGCCATAAAGTTCCTAAAGAAACAGTCCTCCTGGGCTAAGGATGCTCCTCTCCTTTCAGATATTCTGACTTGTGATGAAGAGTATAGAGTAACAATCGAAAATTACCTGGAGCCACTGATGAACTACTATATTGTAGACACAGAATCACAGGCTTACCAGGCGATTAACCTCCTAAGTGAAGCAGCAAAAGGTAAAGCGCACTTCTTCATTCTAGATCAATTCAATAAGTTCAGAAGCTCAGATCCAAAGTTAATTCAAAATGCTACCCCAGCTACTGAAATCGTTGAATACGATGAAAAGTACAAAAAGCTAATTTCATATGTACTGGACAATGTCTACATCATTGAAAACAGCCAGGTTGATGAAGCTCCAGATGATGTAATCGCCATTTCCAAAAACGGTAAAATCACCAAGCGAGACTTTAGTATTTCTGGAGGATCAGTTGGGCTATTTGAGGGTAAAAGAATTGGTAGAGCCAAGAATCTTGAAAAACTGGCTGCAGATATCAAAAAGCTTAACCAGAAGCTAGAAACAACCCAAAACGACTTAGACGAAAATACCAAACAACTTGAATCATTAAAAACCAGCACATTAAAAGCAAAGCTGGAATCGATCAAGGATGAGGTGAATAAAATCAACCAGGAATACATTACCATCAGGACCAAACAAGAGCAGTTTGCAGACCTACTTAATAGTAATGTAACCAAGCGTGAAGACATTGAAGAGAAGCTACAAGTACTAGCTGAAGAACTATCCGAAATTGTCCCAAAACAAGAAACTTCTAAATCCGCTCTCGAACAGCATGAAATGGAGTATGAGACAATCAAAGAGGAATTGGATGCTTCAAATGAATTGCTTTCTGGCAAATCTGCTGCTTACAATCAGGAAAATATTCTTTTCCACCAACAGCAAAATAAAGTAGCAAGCATAGGCCAAGAAATTTCTTTTAAGCAAACTACTTTTGAGAGCAGCAAAGAAAGAATAGAGAAAAACTCAGATGCACTACGTCAGACTGACGAAGAAGTTAAAACTCTAATTCAAACAGCAGAGACCAATGACGATCAATTGGTTGAGATGTATGAGGAGAAAGAGACCATTGAAAAAGGGGTTAACGAAGCTGAAAGAGAATACTACAGCGCAAGAGGTAAAATAGACGAGACTGAAAAGGAAACAAGAGAACTTCAGCGAAGCAAAGAACAATCTGATTTATTCCTGATCGAACTGAACAATCAATTGAATGAAACAAAACTTCAATTGAACTCAGTTAAAGAAAGATTAGCCGTTGAATTTGACGTTAATCTTGATAAACTTCTCGCAGAAGAATCCGAAAAGACAGAAGCAGACGAGCTTTCAGAACAAGAACTTCAAGACAAAGTTGAGAAGCTGAAAAACAGAATTGAAAACATGGGGCCAATCAACCCTATGGCAATGGAAGCTTATCAGGAAATAAAAGAAAGGCACGACTTTATTATCACTCAAAAGGAAGATTTGATAAAAGCCAAAGAAAGTCTGATGGCCACAATTACTGAGATCGACACTGTAGCCAAGGAAACCTTCCAGGAAGCGTTTGAAAATATCAAATCCAACTTCATCAAAGTGTTCCGATCACTTTTCACAGAAGAAGATGATTGTGATCTAAAACTCTCAGACCCGGAGAGACCGCTTGATTCAAGCATCGATATTATTGCAAAACCAAAAGGAAAGAGGCCTCTTACTATTAATCAACTTTCTGGTGGAGAAAAAACGCTTACAGCAACATCTCTCCTATTTGCCATTTATCTAATCAAACCAGCTCCATTCTGTATTTTTGATGAGGTTGATGCTCCGCTTGATGATGCGAATATTGATAAGTTTAATAACATTATCAGAACTTTCAGTAAAGACTCTCAATTCATCATCGTAACTCACAATAAGAGAACAATGGCAAGTACTGACATCATTTATGGTATCACAATGATTGAGCAAGGAGTTTCAAGAGTAGTCCCTGTAGATTTAAGAGAACTCGCCTAGGTATCCCAACCAATTTACAATTCGTGGTGTCATTCTTAGCAACAAAACCTAAGAACCATGAAACTCTCTGTAATCCCCACCATCATTATTTCTACTGTATTCATACTATCTGGTTGTGGCTATGAAGAAGATTCTTCTTATGCTGCAAATGGCGACTTTTATATAGATGATCAACAAGCCGCCCGAGGAGAGAATTATATCGTTTACGAAGAAAATCCGTTTGTCGATGTTTCGTCCTCACCTATATCTACCTTTTCTATAGATGCAGATGGTGCCTCTTATGCCAACATGCGAAGGTTCATAATGGATGAAAATCAGATGCCTCCTAAAGCTGCGATCAGAACAGAAGAGCTAATCAATTACTTTCAGCTGGATTATCCTTATGAAGATGAAAGTCACCCAATTGCACTAAACGGAGAAGTAGCTACTTGTCCATGGGAACCCGAACACAAATTGATTAGGATAGGAGTAAAAGGAAAACCTATTGACAAGAATGAATTACCTGCTTCCAACTTTGTCCTACTAATTGATGTATCTGGTTCAATGGACAAACCAAATAAATTAGGTTTCTTACAAGAAGGCTTTAATAGATTTGTTGATCAGAAAAAACCTGAAGATCGAATAGCTATAGTTACTTATGCAGGTTCCTCTAGACTTGCTTTACAATCCACAACAGACCCATCAAGAATTAAGGCAGCTATCAATGAATTGACATCTGGGGGAAGTACCGCTGGAGCTGAAGGAATTCTTACTGCTTACGAAATTGCTGCTCAAAATTTCATACCTAATGGAAACAACAGGGTAATTCTTGGAACAGATGGTGACTTTAATGTTGGAATGTCAAGTACTGAGGAATTAGTTTCATTAATTGAAACAAAAAGAGATGAGGGAATATTTTTAACAGTGCTTGGCGTGGGAAGAGGAAATCTCAATGATGGTATGATGGAGCAATTAGCCAACAATGGAAATGGAAACTATGAGTATCTCGACAAATCTGAAGAAATGGACAAAGTATTCATCCATGAATTCCCCAAATTCTACACAGTTGCAAAAGACGTGAAAGTACAAGTCGAGTTTAACCCAACTTTCGTAGAGGCATACCGCTTAATTGGATATGAAAATAGATTATTACAGGAAGAAGATTTTGAAGACGACAATAAAGACGCAGGAGAAATCGGATCAAACCAAAATGTAACAGCACTTTATGAAATCATATCTAAAGAAACAGAAGTAAACTTCAGAATGGAACCAACTTTCACAATTGATTTCAGATACAAAGAACCAGACTCTGATAAGAGTAATCCAATGGAGTTAGAAATCTACGATGAAGGTTACTCATTCGCCAACTCATCAGATTTTATGCAGTTTACTGCCAGCATAGCTGGATTTTCAATGGTAATTACTGACTCTCCATATAAAGGTGATGCAACATATGACAAAGTCCTTGATTGGTTGGATGAGGTATCTTTAAATGACCCATACGGAAGAATTAATGAATTTCAGGATGTTGTGAATAACGCACGGAGTTTTTAATTGTGTGAAAAAAGAAGGATTTACGAACCCCATCAGGACTTAAAAGTTCCATAATTCAAAATTAAAAAATTGTTAGATTTAGTGATGAATAACGCTAAATTTGCGAAAGTCTGTCAAGGACATCAACATCTATTTATTCATCATTAAAATCTTTTTTATGAAATTGGCATTAAAACTATTAGCATATCTATCATTTGTCATTATATCTTTTCGTTTATCGGCACAGACCAATCAAATTGGCCCAACTGGAAAAGTTGGAATAGGTACAGATAACCCATCTGATCTATTACATGTGAAATTTGACCCGGCTGCTTTGGGGTTTTCTCAAGGCATTAGAATTCAAACAAATTATGCTAATTTTTCTACCGGCAGAGGTGGTGGTATTGTAATGCAAAACGCAGACGTAAATACTGCTGCGATCTTTGGTATCAGAGAAGAAAACAACTGGAAAGGTGCATTAACTTTCTACACGCATACAAGCGGATCGGGAAATAGCTTTGGAACTACATTTACAGAGAAAATGAGGCTTACAAATGTAGGAAACTTAGGGATTGGCATCACCAATCCTTCTTCAAAATTATATGTGAACGATAACACTGGAGGTGCATTTGGAACTGTGATTAAAAACTCCAACAATTCCGGACATGGATTACTAGTTCAGGCTGGAGGTACTTCAGGAACCAGATACATTATGCAGTTGAAAGATGCCGCTGGTAATAATCGATTTACTGTCCATGATGAGGGCTATGTCAGTATTGGAGACATTAACCCTGAAGCAATGCTACACCTTAAACCTATTTCCAATAATTGGACAAGCAGTGGTTGGGGAAAAGCGATTCAGCTAGAGGGTCATGCTGCAATTGCGTTTGAAACTCCAGAAACCAACTTTTTTACACTGGGTGCCAAAGCTAATAATCGACTTTTCCTTGGGAAAACGAATTCTACAGGGGGTAGCCTTGAATATTTAATGACTTTCGAGCATGATGGTAACATTGGAATCGGAACTACTTCTCCAGATCACCTGCTTTCTCTTCAGGATGGCTCCTTAGAATTGTTTGGCTCAGAAGAGAATAGTGGCACATACTCCACTGGTCACCATGGTGCGATTCAAATTTATGCTAAAGGGAATGGTTCAAAATTTGAAGGAGCCAGAATAGAAGGATTAAGAAGGGGAAGTGCTACAGATCAATCTATGTCCTTAAGTTTCTTTGTTAATACCGGAAGTAATTTATTGGAAAGCATGAGACTCAATAATGATGGAAATGTTGGAATTGGGACTCCAATTCCCGATGCAAAACTTACTGTTAAAGGAAATATCCACACCAATGAAGTAAAAGTAGACCTACTAGGTGCAGTAGCTCCAGATTATGTTTTTGCAGATGACTATCATCTTAGATCACTTGAAGAAGTAGAGAACTATACTAATACAAACAGCCATTTACCTGAAATTCCATCTGCAGCCGAGATGGCTAAAAACGGAGTTTACTTGAAAGAAATGAATATGAAGCTCCTTCAAAAAGTAGAAGAACTTACTCTCTACCTAATTGAAGAGCACAAACAGAATAAAGACCAGCAAAAAAGAATTGAAGAAATGGAAAAAGAGATTGAATTATTAAAAAGTAGATAATTCAATTTAATATTCAGAAGAAAGGCTCGTTTTAAAACGGGCCTTTCTTGTTTATGGCCTATATTCATTCCATGAATATATTTCTAACCGGAGCAGATGGCTTATTAGGCAGCAATCTTGTGAGAATGCTCTTAGAGCAAGATCATGAGGTTACTGTCTTCATTCACCCATCCTCAAAAAGTAAGTCGCTGGATGGATTGGAAATTGAGGTAATCAAAGGAGATATTCTTCAACCTGATTTATTAAAAGGTATTTTAGATTCTTTTGATACAATTATTCATGCGGCGGCAATCACAGACGTATGGCCCAGCAGGTCCGAGTTCACTAGAAGAGTAAATATTGAAGGCACAAAAAACATACTTCAATTAGCTATAGATGCTAATATCAAACGATTCATCTACATCAGTACCGCAAGTGCAATTATGGAAAATCACGGAGCTCAATACGGTCTCGATTACATCGATTCAAAGTTTGAAGCTCAGAAAATAGTGCAGAAAGCTGGAATCTCAGGTAAGATTGAAACGATCTGTGTCCTACCGACATTTATGATTGGTCCTTACGATTCTAAACCCAGCTCCGGCAAGATGATTCTGACATTAGCTTTAGGCAAATTGAAGTTCTATTCAGGTGGTGGAAAGAATTTCGTCTATGTGAAAGATGTTGCTCAAGCAGCCATAAATGCCCTGACTATGGGTGAATCAGGAAAAGCATATGTCGCAGGAGGTCAGAATATGGAATACAAACCTTTCTTTCAAACTGTTGCTGGAATAGTTCATCAAAAACCTCCAAAGATTAAAGTACCAAACTGGCTAATCCTGACTATCGGCAAGCTAAGTTCTATGATTGCAGATATTACAAAGAAACCTCCTCTCCTAACCTATCCAATGGCTAGAATATCACTTATCCTTCAGTATGCTGATAGCACAGAAACTATCAAGGAATTAAAAATGCCGCAGACAGATATTAAAATCGCTATTAAGGAATGTTATGACTGGTTCAAATCAAATAACTACTGCTAATATGAATTGGGAAGGTAAAGTCGTCTTTATAACGGGTTCCAGTAAAGGTATTGGTAAAGCGATGGCCTACGAGATTGGAAAATTAGGAGCTTCAATTGTAATTAATGCCAGAAATATTAATCAATTAAAGAATGCTCAACAGGAATTAGAACATCAGGGCCTATCTAAAGTATTCGCTATTCAAGGTGACATCTCAATCCCTGAAGATTGTAAATTAATAGTAGACTCTATTCTTAAAGAATATGGAAAAATTGACATTCTAATCAACAATGCAGGTGTTTTTGCTGACGAGTCCCCCCTACTCGAATTAAGTAACAATACTTTCAAGAAACTAATCGATGTGAATCTTTTGGGAGCCGTGTATATGACCAAGGCCGTTATGCCATCAATTATCAAAACAAATGGATCAATTTTGTTTATTGGAAGTGCAGCTGGTTTTCATGGTTTAGGTGGTCATAGTGCTTACAGCAGTAGTAAAATGGCAGTAACGTCAATTGCACAATCATTAAGAAAAGAACTTTCAAAAACTAATGTGCACATCGGTCTACTCAATGTGGGCTTCACAGAAAATGATGAACAAAAAACAATATATGACCAGGACGGCAAAGTGATTCCTATGCCCAACAGAGGTGTAGGAAAAAAAGATAGCCCGCAAAACGTTGCGAAAAGGGCCATTCGGTTGATTGAAAGAAGAAAAGCTACAATGACACTTACAACCTTAGGAAAATTGAATTCATTCATGAGTAGACTAGCACCGTGGTTAGTGCATCTGATATTAAAAAATGCCTATCACAAAAACAGATCAAAGTAGCGCTTCAACTCTTGGTAATAAGTACTTAAACCAGGAAGTGAATTGATTTGGATCTTTCTCAATTTCTAACTTGATGGAAACCACATCTTCATATCTAATATCGCTTACTTCTTCAGGATTAGGAGTTGGTTTATGATCAGAATATCCCAGCAACAAATGATTAAATTCATATTCCCTCATCTCATTACCACAATCCAAATCATATGTAGCAGTTCCGATTTCTTTGAGATCAGTTGCTATCCCAATTTCTTCTTTCAATCTTTTACCAGCAAATTCCAGTAAAGAGTATTCTCTCACATCATGGCTGCAACACGAATTGGTCCACAAACCGGGAGAATGATACTTATGGTCCGCTCTCTTTTGTAGTAGCAATTGATTCTCACTATTGAATATGAAGATTGAAAAAGCTCGATGCAGCAGACCTTCTTTGTGAGCAGCCACCTTATCATAAAGGCCCAAATCATTATCCTGTTTGTCGACTAGAATTACAACTGACATAACTGATGTTTCTACTTGTAACCAAATCTAGTCCAATTTGTCTATTGGATTCAAATAAAACATCTTCTTCCAGCCTTGTCGATCAGAATCGATTCTCCAAGGATATGGAATTATTGTGATAATAGAATAATGTAAATGAGGTGGCTTCCCTTTCGCATTCCCTGAATCTCCAACCGTACCAACTAATTCTCCCCCTGACAAAAAATCGAAATAACTACAATCAATTGAATTCAAATGTGCTAAATAATGTAGTCTCCATTTAGGCCCTAATACAATAACAACATTTCCTCCCAGTCCCAATTCTCCCTTAAAGAGAACAATACCAGTCGATGGTGATTGAACTTCAGTACCAGCATCCGCAAAAATATCTACTCCTTTATGCGTAACAGATTTCTCCCATGGATAATACCAAAATGATTCTGAATTATAATCATTCCCGTCAGCTCCTTTCACTGGCATCTCTATTTCTTCTGGCACCAGAAACCCTAATAGAACAATAATCAACAAGGAATAAGTGAATATTTTTCTTTTTCTCAAGACTCTAATATCAAACTAAGCACTCCACACAGAGCACAGCCAGCAATAATGGCCCAGGATGTAAAGCCCTTAAATTCATTCTTCTTGTGCATCAGAAATAATAAGTGAAGCCCTAAATGAATAATAAAAAATATATTCAGGCCTTTTATCATGCCTTGATTATCGGTCTGCATAAGTTCGAATAAGATCCATCCAAATAGTGGCACATGTAACCACATAAATACAATAAATCCCCATCTATCATTTAACAAATGTAAACCTGGAAATATTCTCCATTCTTTGCATCGAATGGCATCCATTTCATGCATTAAGATTAAAGTAAGACCGAGTGTAAAAAACATGCAGTTCTATTTATCTAACCAACCTTTAAAATCCTGGACTCTCTCTCTAGCCACTATTGTATCATGACCTTCTCCATGTTTCAAAAACAACTTTAACCTGGAATTTGAGAATGATACGATATCATCAATAGCCTGTTCATGAACAATAAATTTTCTATTAATCCTGAAAAACTGCTCCGGTGAAACCATCTCCTCAACTTTATCCAAAGCGAAATCCAAAACGTACCTCCTGCCATCATTAGCTACCAGATAAGTGACCTTGTCCTGACTGAAGAAATAGAATGCATCTGTAGTATTAACCACCTTGATATGTTCCCCAATTTTAATTACAAACCTCTCCTTGTAGGATTTTGTCATAGTTGTTAGGAGAGAACTCAATATGTTTGGATCTAACTGCACGCTGACTGGTTCGCTACCCTTGTTATTAGCATTTTCAAACTTCTCAATTGCTGATAACAACTCCTTTTTGTCAACGGGCTTAAGTAGGTAATCGACACTATTCACTTTAAAAGCCTTTATTGCATATTCGTTGTAGGCCGTAGTAAATATTAGTGGGGTTTCAACATGAATCTGATTAAAAATCTCAAAACTGATACCATCGGACAATTGAATATCAATAAATATCAGATCCGGTGATTCATTTTGAAGCACTTTTACTGAGTCTTCAATCGAATCCACTCTGTTCATAAATTCCCATTCTGGTCTGAGATCTTTAATTAATCCTTTTAACCTGTCAGCTGCAATCTTCTCGTCTTCTATTATTAATGCCTTCATTATTATTGGGATTTCACAATTGGGATTCCAACTTTAAACACTTTATCTGTCTTTTCAACAATCACTTCTTTCGTAGAAAAATACTCATACCGCGATTTGATGTTCTCCAATCCTATTCCGGTAGAATCCTTATGAATCTTTTCCTGCAGATTGTTAGATACATATAAATACTCCTCATCGTGGAATATATCGATGGTCAACTTTTTAGATTCTGAAATGATATTATGCTTAATCGCATTTTCGAGCAACATCTGCAATGAGATAGGTACAACGAAATGTTGCATCACTTTGTCCTGAAGGTTGATATTGATCTGCAAACTCTCATCAAACCTGATTTTCTGAAGATAGATGTAAGAGTTCAAAAAATCCATCTCCTCTTCCAAAGTAACAACCTCTTTATCCTTAGTATCCAAAACATAACGGTATACCTGAGATAATTTTCTAATGAATTCTACAGCCTTGTCCTGGTCATCATAAACTAATGATGAAAGGGCATTCAAGCTGTTAAAAAGAAAATGCGGATTTACCTGATTCCTCAAACTATTGAACTGAGTTGCGATTTGCTCAGTTTTCAACTTTTCATACTTTACTGCGTCTTCTCTCCACGCCAGTAAAAATCCTCTTCCATGCATAAATGAATTAATTGCGAATGTTATAATAATCGGGGGTATCGTTTCTCTGGCACTTACATACTGCATCACTTTCTCGATCTCCATGCCAAAAATTCCTGCCAACACCAAGAAATAAGATCCCCAAAAACCAACTACCACAATGAGCACCATTGACGCAAGACTCACTAATAATCTTTTAAGGGGGGCCTCCAACCAATCAATCCATTTATCTAAAATATCGAAAGACAACTCACTTCCTTTCCAGAGGGAAACCCAAACAAATCCAGCAAGTGTAGAATTCCTAATAAACCGATCCCATTCATCCAAACATCCTGTACAAAATGCCCATGTCTGAATAAACCCGCCAAAAACAAAGATCAAAATGATACTAAGTATCTCGTACCAAACTCTTTTACTTATTTTCATTGAAACATCTCTAAATCTTTGGTAAATTAACTGATACTCCAGTAAAGCACACATCAGAAACTTACTGAATTGTCGATTTTCAAAGACAGTCCGTAAAAATTGGATAAGAAATAAAAAAATTATAAATTATGTTATGCATGCATAATAAATTTACTATATTGCAAAATGTTATGCATGCATAACAAATCAAACTAAGATAATAACATTAACATATCACGATAAAATATTTCAGTCAATGGAAGCAACACTTGAAAAAGACGCAATCAAAGGAGGAGAATTCTTAATTAGAGAAACATCAGCAGATGAAATCTTTATTCCGGAAGAGTTTTCTGAAGAACAGCAAATGATGGCTCAGGCTTGTAAAGATTTCATCGAAAAAGAAATCGCTCCAAACCATGAGAGAATTGATAAAATGGAAGAAGGATTAATGCCTTCACTGATGGATAAAGCTGGTGAATTAGGTCTTTTAGGTGTTTCAATCCCTGAAGCTTACGGTGGATTAGGAATGAACTTCAACACAGGTATGCTGATTGCAGACATCATGGGTGCTGCTGGTTCTTTCTCTACTGCTTACGGAGCTCACACAGGTATTGGTACTCTTCCAATCCTTTATTATGGAACTGAAGAACAAAAGAAAAATTACGTAACTAAGCTTGCAACAGGTGAGTGGAAAGCTTGTTACTGTTTAACTGAGCCAGATGCTGGTTCAGACGCTAACTCAGGTAAAACTAAAGCGACATTAACCGAAGATGGTAAGCATTATCTGATCAACGGTCAGAAGATGTGGATATCAAACGCTGGTTTTGCTGACCTACTTATTGTATTTGCTAAAATTGATGATGACAAGAACCTAACTGCATTCATTGTAGAAAGAACATGGGACGGCATTACCATGAATGATGAAGAAGTTAAACTTGGTATCAAAGGATCTTCAACAAGACAAGTATTCTTCAATGATGTGAAAGTTCCAGTTGAAAACATGCTTTCTGATAGAGAGAATGGATTCAAAATCGCTGTAAACATTCTAAACATTGGTAGAATTAAATTGGCTTCTGGTGTAATTGGTGGTTGTAAAGAAGTTGCAACTCAGGCTACTCAGTATGCTAACGACAGAAAGCAGTTTGGTACTCCCCTATCAACTTTCGGAGCTATCAAACACAAGCTTGCTGAAATGGCGACTAGAACATTTGCTACTGAATCTGCTGCTTACAGAGCTGGACAGAACATTGACGACAAAATTGAAGATCTAATTGCAGATGGTATGCCAGAGCAAGAAGCTAAACTTAAAGGAGTTGAGCAGTTTGCAATTGAGTGTGCTATCATGAAAGTTCACGGATCTGAAGTGCTTGACTACATTGTAGATGAAGGAGTTCAGGTTTATGGAGGAATGGGATTCTCAGAAGATGCTCCAATGGCAAGAGCCTATAGAGATGCTAGAATCGCAAGAATCTATGAAGGAACTAACGAAATTAACAGAATGCTCTTAGTTGGAATGATCTTGAAAAGAGCAATGAAAGGTGAACTAGACGTAATGGGCCCTGCCATGGCTGTTGCTAAAGAACTTACTTCAGTTCCATCTTTCGCTACTCCAGATCTTAGCCAGCCATTCGCAGCTGAGAAAGAAGTAATTAAAAAATTAAAGAAAGCGGTTCTTATGGTTGCTGGTAAAGCAGCACAGACATTTGGACCTGGATTAAATGATGAGCAAGAGATTCTGATGAATCTTGCTGATATGGTAATCGAAATTTATGTTGCTGAGTCTACTATTCTTAGAGCTGAGAAATTAGTTAGCAAAAACGGAGAAGACAGTGCTAAGTTGCAGGTAGCAATGGCAAAATTATACTTATCACAAGCTGTTCAGAAAGTAAACAATGCTGGAAACGAAGCTGTAGCATGTTTCGCAACTGGTGATGAAATGAAAGTGATGTTGATGGGTATGAAGCGATTTACTAAAATGGATCCTTATAACACAAGAGATCTAAGAAGAGAGATCGCAGACGTTATGATTGAAAAAGGCGGTTTTCCGTATTAAACAAAGATTTACATTAACCTAAATTTATTAAGCCGAGGGCATTAGTCCTCGGCTTTTTTATTTAGGTCTTTAGTTTTCTTTGGTTCCGTATTTTGAGTTTTGAGTTTTGAGTTTTGAGTTTTGAGTTTTGAGTTTTGAGTTTTGAGTTTTGAGTTTTGAGACAAACTAAATAGACCATTCTAAGGTTTTAGGGTTAGAGATTGGTCTTTAGAATTTTCATGTCTTTCTATTGAACGAGTTCCAGGTTGAATAGAGAATGAATGAAACTTCAAATGCAATGCACATCTTCCAACTTCGCTCTTCCAACTTCGCTCTTCAATATAAGTTGTCAATTATGAAACATTATTGCCTCAATCGCATTATGATAAAGTAAGAAACACTTTTTATTGATCTTATGGCTTCATAATTTTGAAGTCTAAAAACAACCCAATATGTACACCGTCAAAAAATTGACCACAAAAGAAAAAGCGCTCGAGATAAACTTGAACGACAAAATCTATGGGACTTTAGCAGAAATCGGCGGTGGACAGGAAGTAGCCTCCCATTTTTTTAAGGCAGGTGGTGCGTCTGGCACAATCGCGAAAACAATGTCTGCTTATGACATGACTTTTAGTGATGCCATCTATGGTAAGACCAAACAATACGTCTGTAGGGAAAAGCTATTAAAAATGCTTGACAGAGAGTACACTCTCCTGGCCCAGAGGCTAGCGGGCAGAGCCAAAAGAACCCAGTTTTTCGCATTTGCCAATACTGTTGAGGTTTTGAACTACAACAAAACGAATAAAGGACATGGTTGGATCGGATTGAGGTTTCAATTGCACCCTATGTCTAAACCAAATGATTGTATTATCCACGTGGTTTTACACGACAATGATGCAGTTTGGCAACAGCAGGTTCTTGGGATGATTGGAGTTAATCTGATTTTTGCATGCTTTAATAATAACGAGCCTGAAGACATCATTAAATCCATTCTTGATAACATCAATATTGACAGAGTAGATATTGATATGTTTGAATTGACCGGTCCGGACTTCCATCATGTGGATAACAGATTAATGAGTCTTATTCTTGTTAGAGAAGGCTTGACTCATGCAACCCTATTTGATCCGAAAGGAAATGTAATGCAACCTTCTGAGGCCCTGTACAAGAAGGATGTCGCTGTATTAAGAGGAAGGTTCAGACCTGTAACCAATGTCAATGTTGATATGATGATATCAGGTTTAAAGCTAGTCAATAAGGAACCAAACTTTGATAAGAATAACCTGGTTGTCTTATCTGAGCTAACATTGAATGATCTAACAACATCCGGCGATGAGATTGATGAAAACGACTTCCTTGATCGAGTTGATTTACTTTGTTCACTTGGGCAAAACGTATTGATTTCAAATTACACTGAGCACTATAAGTTATCAGCATACCTATCACAATTCACTAAGAAGCACCAGATTTCTTTAATTATCGGTTATTACAACCTCGTAAGAATATTTGACGAGTCATATTATGAAGATCTTAATGGTGGTATTTTAGAAGCTTTCTCAAGGTTATTTGGTACAAACACACAATTATTAGTGTATCCTTCTTTCAAAATGGACTCTGATGAACTACAAACTGTAGGTAGTTTCGAAGCACCTGAATACCTCAAATCTTTATTCGAATATTTTCTTACAAATAAGAAGATTAGAGAACTGCATGATTACAAGGAAGAGAACCTACATATCATATCTGATAATGTCCTAAAAATGATTCAGTCAAATGAGGATGGATGGGAAGATTTTGTACCTCACAAGGTCTCTACACTAATCAAAACAAACTACATGTTTGACTTTCCAGCGGAGATCAAATTTGATGAAGAAGAGGATTTGTATAACGCTTCTGAAGATCTGTCATAAACTATTTTTAGGGTTACATTGCCAGACGTTTGTTATTAACTAAATTCGGCTATATTTGAGCCCGAAAAAATTAACAACATGGCATCAAGAGGAGCATTCTCTAATAAACTTGGATTTATTTTAGCAGCAGCAGGTTCTGCAGTAGGATTAGGAAATATTTGGAAATTCCCATTTGAAGTAGGGAATGGTGGTGGAGCTGCATTTGTGGTGCTTTACTTGTTCTTTTGTTTCCTTCTTTGTTTTCCTGTGATGATCTCTGAGATTGCCATTGGTAGAAAGACATTAAGAAATCCTGTTGGAGCATTTAATGAGTTAGGTTTTAGAAACTGGAGATTCGTTGGAATGCTTGGTCTATTCTGCGGTGTTCTTATCCTATCATTTTATAATGTTGTAGCCGGTTGGGCTTTCGGATATTTCATTGAAATGCTATTCGCCAACTTTGATGTTGGTTCTCAGTTTGGAGACTATATTAAAGATATTACGAAGGTTGGTTTCTATGCCATTCTATTCATGCTAACTACGGCATTTATTGTTTCTAAAGGTGTATCTGGTGGTATCGAAAAGGCAGCTAAAATACTAATGCCAACTCTAATCATTATGATTTTAGGACTTGTTGCCTATGCTACTACCCTACCAAATGCAATGAAAGGTATTAGCTTCTACCTTGTTCCTGATTTCTCTGAAATTAATATCACAGTTATCGGTGGTGCATTAAGACAGGCTTTCTTCTCATTATCACTTGGAATGGGAGCTCTTATTACTTACGGAAGTTATGTAAGTAAAAACGACAATATCATTAGCTCTGCAGCTTATATCACATTAATGGATGTTGGTATTGCTTTCATTGCCGGATTAATGATATTCCCATTTGTAGCCTTCAATTTAGGTGGTGACATGACGCAAGTGAGTGAGCCTGGTTTTGGTGGACCTGGCCTCATCTTCGTAACTCTTCCGGGAGTATTCGCTACATTAGGAAGTACCTGGGGAGTGATCGTTGGTTCATTCTTCTTCTTACTATTGTCTTTTGCTGCATTGACTTCAACTGTTTCGCTTTTGGAGGTACCGGTAGCATACGTTGTAGATGAGCACAAAGTAAACAGAAACAAAGCTGTTTGGATAGTAGCATTAATAATCTTTGTAATTGGTATTCCTTCTCTGCTATCCGGAGGCTACTCAGAGTTCCTTAGCAATTTCTCCAGAATTATTGGAGTACCGGATGTGATTGATTCAGACTTCTTATCATTTGTTGCAGCTACAGCGGATGTGTTATTATTACTAGGAGGATGTCTGATTGTATTCTTTGCAGGTTATATCTGGAAAAAGAAAAACCTACATGAGGAGATAGCTCAAGGGTTTAACGGTTATGAGAATTCGTTCGTGAAGAAATTCCTGGATTTTGCAGTGACTATCCTTTCTCCGGTTGTATTGGCAATTCTTTTCATACTGGTTCTGCTAAACAACTTCTTCGGAATAACATTAATCTAAGAATAGAAAGAAAATAATAACCAAGTCTCAGGGGATGCTCTGAGACTTTTTTTATTTAGAGACTCCAGATAATTCTTTAATTTAACGATTCAATGCGATTTGAATGAGTATAAAGAACCACGGATATAGATTTAAGTTTCTGAGCGACATCAGACATAGACTTCATATTGTCATATTCGGTACAGATACCCGTGCTGGAAAGCTATTCGATGTAGTTCTTCTTTACGCTATTTTGGTGAGCATAATAGTTGTCATGTTGGAAAGCGTTAAAGAGATTTCAGAACATTACAACACTGAGTTAAGGCTACTGGAATGGGTTTTTACAGTGATATTTACTTTGGAGTATGTATCAAGATTGTTAGTCGCAAAGCAACCCGGAAAGTATGTAACAAGCTTTTTTGGAATCATTGACCTGCTTGCTATTATTCCATCATACTTAACAATCCTTCTACCAGGAACCCAATACTTACTTATCATCAGGGCAATTAGATTGCTCCGTGTGTTTAGGGTTCTAAAGCTCACAAGATACATAGGTGAAAGTAGAGTATTAGGACAAGCTCTTTGGAGTAGCAGACAAAAGATAATAGTATTTCTGGGAGCTGTTACAAGTGTTGTCATAATATCCGGGACTATCATGTATGTAGTCGAAGGAGCACAGAATGGATTCACATCAATCCCCAGAAGTATTTATTGGGCTGTGGTAACTTTAACAACTGTTGGATATGGTGATATTGCTCCTCAAACAGTAATTGGACAGACATTTGCCATGATACTAATGTTGACAGGGTACGCCATTATAGCGGTTCCTACTGGAATTGTTACTTCTGAAATTACTTTAATTGAAAGAGAAAAACGTCAGTCGTTAAAACAAGTATGTAGCTATTGTTCTACTGAAAATGAAGAAGATGCAAATTATTGCAAATCCTGTGGTGAGGAATTAATTACTGATGCTTGATAAATTTGAATGATAAATCATTCTCGAAATAAATAAAGTATTCACCTTCTTCCAAAGAAGAAACATCCACAATTTTATCATTCCCGGATAGCCATAAGTTTCCATCACCATCAAGAATCTCGTACGGAGCTTTTCTTGAAATCCTCAAACTTCTGGAAACCTGAGAAGTCAAAAGTTCTATTGGTTCTGGATAATACTCAATCTCTACTTCCTTTGAGTATAAGTATCTATTTTCTCGCACCTCATATTTTACCCTAAACTTGTTAGGCCCCTCTTCATATTCAGGATAATACACGTACTCGCCTCCTTCAAAAAGACCATTCGATTCCTGAGTCTCTACTTCTGACCAGCCATTACCAAACAACTGTTCTATTCTAAATACAGCGTTAGGTCTGTCTCCTTTTGTGTGCCAGGTTAGAATTGTATCATTCAGCACAATATCCGTGAATTTGAAGCTACTATGCAATAAAATTGCGTCCGGGTTAACCACCACTGGTTTGCAAACTTCTTTATGGAGAATCTTAATATTGACGGGAGTGTAAAGATCAAGTCCTTCAAATTTTATTTGAATAGCGGAAAGCGTGTAGTCAATATCTAACCTTCTCTTGTTGACATAAATTTCATCAATACAAAAGGCATTCAGTCCTGGGTGATATGGATTTTGAATGAATAGTGGTTTCCCCTTGTATACACCGGTGATGCTTATCTCCTTGGAGAAAGAATTGAATGACATTCCAATCAGTAGTGGAACTAATAATATCAGTCTCATTCCCTGCATAACCTCTATTTAACGAAATAATTCAGCCTTATTTTGTGTTAAATAAACAAATTTGAGGCCAAATTCCATTCAAAAACTTAAAAAAGTGCAATTATTCGAATCTTAGGGACTCTATTGGGTCGAGTTTAGCTGCTTTGTAAGCTGGAATAAATCCACTTGCCAGGCCAACTACCAAGCCTACCATAACTCCAAGAATAATCCATCCCCATGGAATAACGAAGGTTCCGGCATCCAATAAATTAGCCATTAAATTACCACAGAGTATACCAAGGATAACACCTCCTACTCCTCCAAACTGACAAATAACCAATGCTTCAATTAGAAATTGCTGTCTGATCTTTTTAGGAGTGGCTCCAAGAGCTTTCCTGACTCCTATCTCACGGGTTCTCTCCGTAACCGATACCAGCATAATATTCATCAGTGCGATAGACGCACCCAATAAAGTAATGGCTCCAACAATCCCTCCAACCAACGACAAAACACCAGTTAATTCTGCAAGCCGCTCTGCTAAAGACTTACTTTGTCTTATTTCAAAAGAATCAGGTGAACCAACGGGGTCCTTCCTTATCTGTCTCATTAGTCCAGTCGCAACTCCCATTGCATAATCCATTTTCGTTGGGTCTGATAAGCCTACACTTATATTATAATAAAGCCTTCTATCACCCGCTATTCTTCTGGCAGTTTCCAGAGGCACCAACAACGCTCTATTGGTTCCACTATTTCCACTTACTCCCCCCTGGTCATCAATCATACCGATTATTCGGAATTTTGAACCCAGAAAGGATATTGATTTATTAATTGGATCCTCATTTTCATCAAACAATGCTTTGAAGACCTCATTTCCAATAATCACTACATTCCGCCCATTTTGTACTTCAATCTGAGAGAAGCTCCTTCCCGACTTCAGGTCTGCGCCTTCCACAGATAGATAATTTTCATCTCCTCCTCTTACCAACAAATTAGGATTTGAAATTTTTGAGCCTCTTTTCGCTTCTGCAATACCTGTTACAAACGTATTAATACTAGGAACACCTGCACTGTTGTATCTATCCTTGAACGATATAACGTCACTATACTCAATTGGTGGATATACCTTTTCCTGCTTACCCTGATTCCTTCCTCTGGATCTCTTACTTCTAATATCAAACGAATTCGCTCCTAAACTGGAAAAGCTATTATTGATGGAGGCTTGTATTCCGTCAATCGTTGTAAGCATTCCCACAAGAGCTGAAATCCCTATTGCAATAATTAGTGCAGTCAGGATAGTCCTGAGCTTGTTTGCCTTAATTGACTTTATTCCTTCTCTAATATTTTCAGATAAATCCATATTATGTTGATCAATTCTGAAACTTATACGTTGTAATTGTAAATAATGATGTAATCAAAGATTATTTTTATAAAATTAAGGATACGAAAGATATTGGCAGGATGAGAAAACTGATTATTATACTAGTGGCGCTATTTGGATTTAGTTGGGCAACTCATGCATCACACATTCTGATCCCAATGGATGAAACTCAAACTAATCACCTTAAGGCATATGGCATTTCATATTGGATATTAGAACAAGATATTGAAATAGACTGGCTCCTCAATTACAGAGGTGGGAGTTTCATGTGCAAATACAGCCAAAAGTTCGAAAATGAGTTGATCATTCGTGGTGTTAGTTATCAGGTAATTTCTGACGCCCAGGCCAATCAGGTGCTCAGTGAAATTGCAAGTCCAAACTCCAATATGGATGCAATGAAACTGGAAAAATATCCAAAAATCGCTGTTTATTCACCTAAGAGTAAACAGCCCTGGGATGATGCTGTAACGCTAGTCCTTACTTACGCTGAAATTCCCTATGATGTCATATTTGATGATGAAGTCATGTATAATGAACTTCCCAAGTATGATTGGCTACACTTACATCACGAAGATTTCACAGGTCAATATGGAAGGTTCTACAACAATTTCAGACATTTCCCTTGGTACCAGCAGCAGCAAAGAGAATATGAGGAGTCTGCAAGAAAACATGGGTTCGCAAAAGTTTCTCAATTGAAACTAGCGATAGTAAAAAAGATTCAAAATTTTGTTTCCAGTGGAGGATTCTTATTTGCAATGTGCTCCGCAACCGACACCTACGATATCGCTTTGGCAGCTGAAGGTGTCGATATTTGTGAGCACATGTTTGATGGTGACCCGGCTGACCCAAAAGCTCAGCAAAAACTTAATTACAATAATACTTTTGCATTCAAAGACTTTGTTCTTGAAAGAAACCCTCTTATCTACGAATACAGCAACATCGACAATCAACCGAATGCCAGAGGTGGCCTAACAGAACACACAGACTACTTTCAATTATTTGAGTTCTCCGCAAAGTGGGATCCTATTCCTACTATGTTGACCCAAAACCATGAAAGGATCATTGATGGATTCATGGGGCAAACTACCGCCTTTAAGAAAAGACTTATTAAAGGAGATGTAGTCATAATGGGAGAAACAAAATCAATCGATGAAGCCAGATACATTCATGGAATACTAGGAAAAGGTTTCTGGACATTCTACGGTGGACATGACCCAGAGGATTATCAACATCTGGTAAATGAGGAACCTACCGATTTAAACCTGCATCCTAATTCGCCAGGTTACAGGTTGATATTGAACAACATTCTATTTCCTGCTGCCAAGAAGAAAAAGCAAAAGACTTAGTCGCTCTTGTGACGTAGGGGATTTCAAATTATTCATGTATATACATTATACTTGTTAGCTAACCAGAACAATACATGAAGAATTTTCTACTATTAATTGGCTTTGTATTAGCCGCAACAATCATTTCTTGTAAATCATCAAAGGTTGACAATGTGACAACAGATTTATCAGAAGTAAAAGACTACCTGGGAGAGACATTCGATTCTTCCTCTAATAAATCAGGAACTTTCACGCTGTATTCTGTAACAACGGACAATGCTACTGTCCATCCAAGAGTAAAATATGCTCTTTTTAATGTTGCAGAAAACAAGATCGTTCAAAAAGGTGTTATACGCCAAGGTTACATTAAATGGATCAGTGATTCCGAACTGGAAAAAATGGATCTTCCAGGTGTAATCCAGGATGGACAAACACAAAGTGATTTTATTAAAACAATTAAGACAACTCAAGAATAACAACTTCCAATTCTATGAAGAAACTACTCCAAACCACAAGTTTGGTTGTAGTCATGGCATTAGTGTTTATACACTTTTGGTCAGGTTACAGCCACGTTAATTCAGAAGAACAAGGCACTAATAATTCTGCCTGGAATGAATACATAACCAAGAAGAAGGCCCTTAAAAAAATGGGTTACCCGAAATCAGATTCCCCGGAAAAGTTTGCGGAGTTTCATAAAGGCATTCGAACAAGAGATGGTGAAACGGCTCCCAGATACAAACCTAATTACAGGTTGACTGAGATCAACAAGTCTAAAAGAGCTAACAGAAATTCCCGTAAAGACCCTGGTACACCTGGAATATTAGAGTACATAGAACGTGGACCATCCAACGTTCCTGGAAGAACTCGTGCAGTATTGGTTCTTCCAAGTGATCCAACTCATAACACTTGGCTTGCAGGTGCATCAGGTGGTGGTATTTGGAAAACCACTAATGCAGGTTCGTCATGGACAAATGTCTCTCCTGATTTACCAACACTGGCAGTTACTTCAATTGCAATGTCTGACGCAGACGAAAATATCGTATATGCAGGAACAGGTGAATACATAGCATCCTCTGGAACGGCTATTGAAGGTGATGGTATCTTTAAATCCACAGATGCAGGAGATACATGGACTCAATTGGCTTCTACTGCAGGAAGCTCAGATTTTATCTCTGTAACAAGAGTGTTGGTAGATCCAAATGATCCGGATATCCTACTCGTATGTAGTGCACCAAATACCTGGGACAATGGCTTTAAAAGTGTGATCATGAAATCGACTGATGGAGGTGATACCTGGAGCAATGTTTATACTGTTGAATCAGGGGGGGCAATTGAACAGGTAATAGCAGACCCAAATGATTTCAACACAATGTACGCTGGTCAAAATGGTGTTGGTGTTCTAAAGTCAACTGATGCTGGTGAGACATGGACGGTAACTAACGAAGGAATGTCTATATCCGGAAGAGTTGAGATAGCTGTTAGTCCAGCCAATACAAATTACGTCTATGCTTCCACACAAGGTGGAGTTTCTGGAACAGCTTCAGACCTATACTTAAGCCAGGACAAAGGAGCTACATGGGATTTGGTAGAAGTTACTTTTAATGGAGATTTTGCTGATTTCTTAGGAGGTCAAGGATGGTATGATAATACAGTAGTATGTAGTCCTTACGATGAGAATGTCGTTTATTTTGGAGGAGTTGGTTTATTCCGAACTGTTTTAACAGGATCTAGTGGAACAGCCAACTTTACAGATTTTGGGGAAACTCCTTCTTTTATGGACTTTGTTCCGTTTAGTGCATCTGCTGCTGGTGGAGCATTGGAGATAGGGCCTGAAGCTAATGGAGCTTCGGTTTATGTGAAGTTTGGACCAGGTAGATCGCAATTGGCACATAGGTTTACAGTTCCTTCAAATGGAGGGTCAAATGGCAATGGTGGACCTGGAGTTCCTGCTGCTGACTACTCATATCAAGACTATGTTGAGGTGCCATTTGAAGTTTATGAAGTGGATGAAGATGGCAATGAAGTTAGGCAACTAATGGTTTCTTTCAGAGACCAGGAAAGAGACGGAGAATTTGATCTAAACCCAAGGGACGATGATAACGACCCAGACCTCTTAACCGCTAGAGAATACATATATGTCAACAACGTTGATTATGATGCTTCCGGACCTAATAGTTCAATAGCAGTAGCTGGAGGACATGAGCATAATGAAATGTATTTCTTCTGGCCAATATTAGATCCAGCTGCAACTTGGGATCCTGACAATTTACCAGATTCTGAAGTTCAAATAGTAAATGAGTCAGTATCAACTGCAAGAGGAGTATCGGAAGCTGTTGCTGATCCATACAACGACTACAACGGAAGAAACTCATACAATGTAAACGGCGTAGATGTACACCCAGATCAGCACTACATGGTTGTAATTCCTGAAGATGATGCAGCTGAAACTTATAGAATAGTCCTTACAAATGATGGTGGAGTATTTGTTTCTGACGTGGGAACAGATCCTGGTGTAGCAGAAGGAACCTGGAATTTTGCTGGTCAGTCATATAATACCAGCCAATTTTACGGAGCAGATAAAATGCCTGGAGGTGAGAGATATATTGGTGGCATGCAAGACAATGGAACCTGGTATTCACCTGAAGGGATAGATGCTGACGACAAGACAGCTTATATATTCGGTATTGGTGGAGATGGGTTTGAAGCAATCTGGCATAGCCAGGACCCTCTGAAAATGATTGGTGGATCTCAAAATAATGGGCTTAGAAGAACTGTAAATGGAGGAGCTAGTTGGTCACCAGCTACAAGCGGACTATCTGGAACCCCTCCTTTTATTACGAAACTAGCAGGTTCAAAATCAACTCCAGAGGTAATCTACTCAGTGAGCTCCTCTGGTGTGTTTAAGTCCACTAACTTTGGTGAAGATTGGAATTTAAGTGAGATCACTACTAACTGGGTCGGCTCTACTTTCCTTGATGTAGAAGTATCAAGAGCTAATCCTGATATAGTATGGGGAGGAAGTGGAATGACTGCAACTAACAGAATTCATGTTTCAACAGATGCTGGGGAAACTTTCACTCAAACTACTTTATTCAATGAAGCAACACTTGGAATAACAAGTAAACTCGCTTCACATCCAACTGAACCAAACACTGCATATGCACTGTTCAGTTTTGCAGAAGGACCAAAAGTGTTGAGAACTACAGATTTAGGTCAAACCTGGGAAGACATATCAGGTTATGGCAGTAATGCGACTAGTTCAAATGGGTTCCCTGACGTAGCGGTTTATTGTTTATATGTAAGACCAGACAATACTGATATCATCTGGGTAGGATCCGAGATTGGAATCATTGAATCTCTTGACAATGGCGCAACATGGGCATTGAATGAAGACTTCATTCATGCAAGTGTTTGGGACATGAAAGGTCAGGATAATGAAATTGTGATGGCAACACATGGTAGAGGTATCTGGTCTGCTATCACGGAAACTAATCAAACAGGGCTTACTGCTCCTATAGTAAGCAATGTATACATAACACCTTCAGAAGAAACAATGGTAGAGCTTACTTATGGCACTGACTATGATGAAGTAGAGTTATATGCGGATGATGTTTTGATTTACAGCACAACAAATGTATCTGCTGGCACTACTGAATCTGTAGCTCTTACAAACGCTTCACCAGGAGTAGTTTCTTTCTACACAACTGCTACTAAAAACTCCGCCAGAGCAGTTGGAGTGGCTAGAGACTTTGATGTAATTGATCTACAGGACCCAGCAAATGCGTTTAATACTGCATTCAGTAACAATCCGTCAATTTATGATGACGGTATTTCAATAGCTGTCTCTTTCTCTGGAAATTTCGCACTTCAAAGTCCACATAACTATGCTGACAACAGTGACATCTCGGCACTAATCAGAACTCCTATTACTGTTAATGGAAGTATGCCAATGATGTACTATGATGACATTGCTATTGTGGAACCAGGCAATGACAAAGTATCTGTTGAAGGTACGGTAGATGGCCTAAACTGGGTGGAACTAGCAAGCTATGACGCAAGTGCTAATTCTGGTTGGTTGGATGCCTATAACTCTAGCAGTGATATAGACGCATCATTATATGTAGATCAGGAAATAAACCTTTCTCAGTTCTTTAGTGATGGAGATTTGATTCTGATTAGATTCAGGCTTCAAAGTAACTCGAGTGTAAATGCTTACGGTTGGACAGTTGACAATCTAAGCATCCAGCAAGCACCTACTAATACAGAAAGACCTATTAATCTTGATCTTACGGTGGCTCCAAACCCGAGTAACGGAAGTAAACTAAACATCATCTCTGATGAAGAAGTTGTTTACATGGAGTTGATTGACCTAACTGGAAAGACCTCTAGATTTAACAATTTCCAGGTTTCTGGTAAAATGAAAAGTATTGAGACCGGCAACCTTAATTCGGGTATTTATACTTTAAGAATATTTACAAAAGATGGATTTGATACCAGAAAAGTGGTACTAAGTAACTAAAAGAGAAATCAGATAGGGTGCCTAGTGCATCCTATCTCCTCTTGTTTCCAAATTCTCAATGATCTTAGCCTCTTCTGTTAAGAACTCCTTCCATCTAACTGCAACATACTCCTCTCCCATATATTGTTTCGCCATATCAAGAAAGTTATGGTAATGTCCCGCTTCCGAAATCATTAGTTCATAATAGAATTTTTGCAACTCTTCATCTCCAATATTCTTCCAAAGGATTTTGAATCGTTCGCAACTTCTGGCTTCAATTAGAGCATTCATCAATAGTTTTTCAACTAACTGCTGATCTCTGCTTCCTCCCTTCTTTAGAATCTTAGAAAGAGCTAAAACATATTCATCCTTTCGTTGTGGGCCTAATTGATAGCCTCTCTTATCGAGTTGTTCTATAACTCTTTCAAAGTGACTCCATTCTTCAGCAACAACCGGAGTTAGCATTTTTACCAATTCTGTTTTATCTGGGTATTGAACAATAAGTGAAATACAACTGGAAGCTGCTTTTTGCTCACAGTAAGCGTGATCAACTAGAATTTCGTCAATCTGCATTTCAGCTATATTAACCCATCTCGGGTCAGTTGGTAATTCCAGGCCAAGTGTAGTCTTTTCCATCAGTCATAAAATTGCCACCTTATCCCAAGGTCTATGACTTGTTGTTGACCTGGATAAAATGGTGTTACAAAATACCCATCGTTGTTTCGCTGATTCAAATGATTGAGTTTGAAGAATACTCTCATTGTATCAACCTTAAAGTTGAAGAACACATCTGCAACAAAATAGTTATTCAACTCTCTGTCGTCTTGCAAGAAGAATTGTTGGATAACAGGGTTGTAATCAAGTCCGAAATATGAAGAACGATAGTATAGATTCACTCCGAACTTAATTTCCATGGTTCTCTTAAAAATATGTCCTTCCCAATATACCTTTCCATAGTTATAGATTTTTGGTAATCTAATGGCGTTATCTCCATCATTCTCCTTTGTGGAGTACCTAAACTCATTTGTAAGAACAATTCCATCCTTGTGTTGATTGGTTGGAATTTTAGCGGTTAGATTCAATCCATAAGTTGCTAAGATGATACTGTTGCTTGATTGCTGGGGTTCTGAGTTCGTATCGTAATAGATATAATTATCCAACGTTCTAAATGACGCATTTGGTTGCACTTTGATCTTTTTGTACTTCAGATTCAAATGACCTTCAAGTACATTAGTAAGGGTAGAATTAAAGTTTTCATTCCAGAAATGATGGTTTCCAAAATACCTTTGATTGAGTACACTTGGCTGATACTGAGTTATCTGGTACTTGGCTTCAAACAACTTATTGGTGATATTCCCTTGAAAATCAAAGTCACCAGTTTGAAGAAAGTCCAGTTTTCCTCCAAATGTATTATTCTCATTGATATCATACCTTAATGTTCCACCTACATAAATCTCCCCTTCAACTTCATCATCCTGAAGGTATCTAAACTCATTCAGCACGTCCCTCCTTTTGATATAGCCACTGTAAAACCCTTTTTGGATGTCTCCCTTGATTCCAACTTCATTAGTAAAAGTCCTGAAGAAGTTCGCCTCATTTGTAGTATCTGCATCAAGATAAAATCGATCGTAATACTGAGTATAGGCATCATAGCCACCTATTGAGGACCCATTATTTGCATCGAAATAAAAATTCTTTTGAGTTACATAATCGCTTTGATGATACAGCTGTAGGACCTTACCCAACTTGAACTGCTGATACAAATGCACATTAGAGCGTTTGTCCTGGTTTTGTGCTCCGTCCAATTGAATTGGAGAATCCTCATATTGAAACAAGTCTGCCTGACTTGGCTCCTCAACATCTGTGTAAACCCCACCTGTCTCCTCAACTTGATGAGAAAACCTTTGGATATGTCCAATTATTAGATAATTATTATCCTTAGTCCTGAAATATGAATAAATATCAAATGCAGTAGAAATCACATTTTTATCCCCTTGACTTTGAGCTGGTCCTATTTGTTTATCGGACTCTAATCTGGTAATGTCAAAACCAACATTCCAATTTGCATTAACATTTCTGCTAAATTCAAAATCAACCAAAGATCTACCAATACCACCAAAATTCACATTAATATCCATGTATGGACTCTTCGTATCAAAATACTTGAATTGTAATGGATCCTTAAAAAATGGATCATAAGCATTGTAGCCCGACCTCACCCCTACTACATCTGGAGTCTCATACCAAATTGGGAACATGGCCGTACCATTTACTCCCAGGTCTTGATACTTTCTATGTGAGAAATCAAAAAGGCTATAGTTCTCCATATCGAATAGGCCTGTATCAATATCATGAGGTTTGACCTGATTGTATTTTATCTCCTCTTCCAGGTAATACTTGGTGGTATTAGGACCGTACACAAGCTTGGTACTATCATCAACCACTTGTGAAAATGCTTGTGAAGAAATGAAGGTAATAAATAGTACTAAAAATCTATTCCGCATCTATATGGCCTGTTCTACTGTATTTCTTGATACTCCCTAATATCAACTGATCAAATGTCTCTTTATTATTCAGGAAGTATACTTCCATTGGCAAATAAAAGATGCGCAAATTTCTCCATTCAGACTTAAAATCCCGCAATTTGGTAAAATCTTTTTCAGTAACAAGAATTGAAGCACCACTCTGCCTTGCGAAATCAGCTATTTTCTTCACTGTTTTTTCATTATATCTGTGGTGATCTGAGTATCTGAAATGCCTTAAAACTTTCCAATTACTTTCTACATAAGACACAAAATGTTCGTCATCAGCGATCCCTGAAACTATCACCAAATCACTTACCTGATCCAGTTTGTCATCATTGTAAAATGCTTTCGGTTCCTCATATTTTAAACCAGTAAATAGTACTGGGCTGTCACTGTACCTGTTAACCTTAGCAGTTATGTTGGTTCGGTCATTGTCGGACAAAGTATCCGGGCATTTCGTTATTACCACTACATCACTCCTATTAGCATTTTTTCTTCTTTCTCTTAATCTACCAGACGGCATTAACATGTCGCTGTAGAACGGTCCATCATAAGTTGTCAATAGAATACTCAATGAAGGAACAACAGTTCTGTGTTGAAAGGCATCATCTAAAATGATTACATCTGTATTCTCGTTGTTCATAAGGATATTTGGGATACCCCAGGCCCGCTGCTCGATTACATTAACACTTACCTTAGATCCGTATTTCAAGTACATTTGAAGCGGCTCATCACCAATTTCTTCTACTTTGCTGTTCGCAGTGGCTTCAATAAAACCCTTTGATTTTCTTCCGTAACCCCTGCTTAAAGTTGCGATCTGATATTTATCTGATAGTAACCTTATTAAATATTCTACCATTGGCGTTTTTCCTGTCCCACCCACAGACAGATTACCAACAGCAATTACATTGGCCTCAAATTCAAAGGATTTGGAGTATTCTATATTGTACAGATGATTTCTAAAATCTGTAACAACTCTATAAAGTAAGGAAAAAGGGTACAGTACCCACTTTAATATTGGCATTCGTGAATTTAAGATGCTAATTTCGGATCAAGTTTAATACAATTCTCAGAAGTACTGAAACCATATGAAGATAAAAGAAATTATTAGCAGTCTTGAATCCTGGGCCCCATCCAGTTATCAGGAGTCTTATGATAATAGTGGTTTGATTGTTGGTGACGGAAATGTAGAATTAACCAAAGCCTTAATTACACTGGATGCAACCGAAGACGTTATTGATGAAGCCATAAATGAAGGATGCAATCTGGTAATAGCTCATCATCCTATTGTATTTAGAGGCCTAAAGCAATTGAATGGCAAAAACTATGTTGAACGTGTGGTGATTAAAGCCATTAAGAATGACGTAGCTATTTATGCAATTCACACCAATCTCGATAATGTCAACACTGGTGTAAATCATAAGATTGCTGAAAAAATTGGATTAACGGAACTTAAGATTCTAGCTCCTAAATCAGAAACTTTATCCAAACTTGTGACATTTGTTCCAAATGAATCTAAAGAAACTGTTTTAAAGGCATTGTTTGATGCAGGTGCTGGCGAGATTGGCAATTATGATCAATGCAGCTTCCAGCTTGAAGGTACGGGAACATTCCGACCAAATGAAAAAGCCAATCCTCATATTGGAGAGCAAAACAAATTGAAAGAAGTAAAAGAAACACGTATTGAAGTCATATTCCCAAGTCACTTACAAGGCAAAGTACTCGGTTCTCTGAAACAATCTCATCCATACGAAGAAGTAGCATATTACTTATCATCTCTGATTAATAAAAACCAGGAAGTGGGAAGTGGAATGATTGGAACTCTGGAGGAACCAATTGATGCCATGGAATTCCTGAATGGTTTGAAAGATAAAATGGAGCTCAATTGCATTAGATACACTCCAATTGTTAAAGAAAAAGTAAGAAAAATTGCTATATGCGGTGGTGCTGGAAGTTTCCTTCTAACCAAGGCAAAAGGGCAAGGAGCAGATGTGTTTATAACCGGAGATTTTAAGTATCATGAGTTCTTTGATGCTGAGGATAAAATTATAATTGCAGATATAGGTCATTACGAAAGTGAAAAGTATACAAAAGACCTTATTTATGACTATTTAAAAGAAAATTTCACTAATATTGCACTTCGTTTATCAAACGTGAATACGAACCCAATAAATTACCTCTAATTTTATATGGATAATACCGTTGCAAAGAAGCTCGAAGCTCTTACCAAATTACAGAAGATTGACTCGGAAATTGATGAGATTAAAAAAGTAAGAGGAGCTTTGCCAGAAGAGGTTATGGATCTTGAAGATGAAATCGCAGGATACCAAACCAGGGCAGACAAACAAAACCAGGAACTATCTGATTTTGAAACAAGCATCTCTACTAACAAAACTAGCATCAAAGACGCTGAAAAGCTGATCAAGAAGTACGAAGAGCAGCAGATGAATGTCAGAAACAACAGGGAGTATGACGCTATCAGCAAAGAAATGGAGCTTCAGCAGTTAGAGATCCAGATTCTTGAAAAGAGAATTAAGGAAGCTTACGCTAAGATTGAAGATAAGAAAGCTGAAATAGAAAAAACTAACGAAATCTTAGACGAAAGAGGTAAAGACCTTGAAACTAAGAAGAAGGAGTTGGATACAATCACTTCTGAAAGCGAAGGTGATGAGGACAAGCTTCTTAAAGATAGAGAGAAAGCTAGCAAAGGAATTGAAGAGAGACTTCTAAACTCTTACAACAAAGTAAGAAAGAACATGCGAAATGGTCTTGCTGTTGTTCCCGTTAAAAGAGGAGCATGTGGTGGATGTTTCAATGTTGTCCCTCCTCAAAAGCAAGCTGAGATCAGGGAGCAAAAGAAAATTATCGTTTGTGAGCACTGTGGAAGAATCCTTTCAGATGTTGTTGACGAGATAATTGAAGAACCTAAGAAGGTTACAAGAAGAAGAACTAAGAAGGTTTAATAAAACCTGAACAGATATTAAGAAAGCGATTCTCAAACGGGAATCGCTTTTTTTTTATTTAACTCCTAATTCAGGGCGTTTACCTTTTACACCACGGTAATATTTCATCATTGTTTCAATGTCCTGTTCCTTGCTTTCTCCAGTATAGAATGGCTCTTCAATAAAAACCGTTTTCTTTCCATAATCAAAAGCCACCATAACGATTGGAACATTGGCATTTTTAGCGATGTGCCAAAATCCAGTCTTCCATTTTTCAACATAAGACCTAGTCCCCTCTGGTGTTATAGTAATAGTAAACTCTTCTTTGCTATTAAATATGTCAACAACCTGATCTACAAGATTAGTATTCTTTGACCTATCTACAGCAACCCCTCCTACCGCTTTCAGATACCATCCTACAAGTGGAATCTTAAACAATTCTTTCTTTGCCAGATAACTAGATTTTATTCTTGCGATAGACCTGGCACCAACCCCTACAAAAAAGTCAATATTTGAGGTGTGAGGTGCAACAATGATGATATATTGTGGCAAATCTGGTTTTTGACCGACTACTTTCCAGCCAAAAATCCTGTACATCATCTTCATTAATGCTCTGAACATACTAATGTTGTTTAATCTATCAGAAACTGCTCCTTAAAATCAGGCAGTGAATCTATAACACGGTTAGCCTCGTCATAACCGATCTGAAATATCTCATGAGCTTTTTTAAAGTCAAAAACTCCATATTCCTTCAACTTAAAAGGATCTAGAAAGATATCACATTTACCCCTTCTTGCGTAAGCGTTGTAATTAATAGCTAACTGAAGGCTTCTCTCAATCAAATCCTTCATGTTGCCAATATCTTCTCTGAGTCCAGCACTATTGGAATGAATTCCAACAATTTTATCACAAAGCGGCACCAAAGGCTCTACAGGTAAGTTATTCAAAATCCCGCCATCTACATAATAATGTTTACCAATGAGGACCGGATCAAAAACTACAGGAATGCTACATGAGGCTTGAACTATTCTTAATAGACTACCAGAACTGAAGTACTCAGAAAACCCTGTATTTACGTTGGTTGTAGCTACGTGTAAAGGAATCTTCAATGATTCAAATGAATCATCAGGGATATACTCTTTAAATATGTCAATGGCATTGTCAATCTTCAAAAAGCCTTTTCTACTAAGTGCCGGCCTGACAATCTTATACAGGCTGGTATCGTCTATGATTTTGAGAATCTCATCGGGGGAATAGCCGTGACAATAAAAAGCGCCGACAATACTGCCGGCGCTTGCTGCTGATACCTGACTGAATTTAAGCCCATGCTCCTCAAATGCCTTGATTGCACCAATATGGGCTATACCCCTGGCGCCACCACCTGAAAGAACTAGGCCTACCTTCATATATTATTCTGAAAATGCTCCCATGTCAGAGAATTTTTGAATTCTTTCATCAATTCTCTCTTCAACAGATAGTTTGTTGAGAGCTTTTAATTGTTTCTTTATTTCTTTTTTCAATTCTGCTGAAGCTGCTTTCATGTCATTGTGGGCGCCTCCTAGGGGTTCCTTAATAATGCCATCAATTAGCTTATTCTTCAGCATGTCGTTTGCCGTCAACTTAAGGGCTTCAGCTGCCTGCTCTTTATAATCCCAGCTTCTCCAAAGGATAGAAGAACAAGATTCCGGTGATATCACCGAATACCAGGTATTCTCCATCATCAATACTCTATCTCCAATTGCAATACCAAGTGCTCCTCCTGATGCACCCTCACCAATGATGATACAAATCACAGGAACTTTTAGCATAAACATTTCCTTTAGGTTTCTGGCAATCGCTTCTCCCTGACCTCTCTCTTCAGCTTCCAATCCTGGAAATGCACCTGGAGTGTCTATCAAAGTTACAATTGGCTTATTGAACTTCTCAGCAAGCTTCATTAACCTTAATGCCTTACGGTATCCATCAGGGTTAGCCATTCCAAAATTCCTAACCTGACGTTGTTTGGTATTTCTTCCTTTCTGCTGACCAATGAACATGACAGTCTCCCCGTCCATATCACCAAATCCACCAACCATTGCTTTGTCGTCTTTCACAGCTCTGTCACCGTGCAGCTCTACAAAATCTTCACAAAGGTCATATATATAATCTAGGGTGTAAGGTCTTTCTGGGTGACGGGAAAGTTGGACTCTTTGCCATCTCGTCAAGTTACTGAAGGTTTCTTTCTTCAGATCTATGATCTTTTTCTCCAGCTTATCAACAGCTTCTGATACATCTACATCGCTATCCTTGGCAAGTTTTTTCATATCTGCCAATTTTTCTTCAAGTTCAGCGATGGGTTTTTCAAACTCCAATAGCATATGTTTCTTTCAATTTGACGGGGCAAAGTTATCAATATTTTGATGTTAGAAAAGAGAATAGTCATTGTTCTATCCACACAAATTATCTTTGTTTCAGGCAATTAAATTTATATAGAAAAAAGTTTAAAATTATTTTCACAGAAGTGTTGCATATGAAAATTCAACCACATACTTTTGCATCACCTTTGAGAAACGCACAAGGGAAAAACACAAAAAGGTGTGGTAGTTCAGCTGGTTAGAATGCCTGCCTGTCACGCAGGAGGTCGCGGGTTCGAATCCCGTCCATACCGCAAAAAGCTCTGAGAAATCAGAGCTTTTTTTGTTTAAAGATATTGAGGTCGCGGGTTCAAATCCCAACTACGCGTCCCGGTCTGCGCGACCCGGTCCATACCGCAAAAAGCGCTGAGAAATCAGAGCTTTTTTTGTTTAATTATGTCTGGGGATTAAGTCTTTGTAAGTTTGCAATCATGATTTACAAGGAACAGAAGATTGGTATTATTGGTTGTGGCTGGTTTGGGCTTCCTCTTGGGGAATCTTTGGTCAATAAAGGATATCAGGTAAACGGTAGCACCAGAAGTATTGGGAAATTCCCAAGATTGCGGAAAGTCGGGATTAACCCTTATAGAATTGACCTTTCTGATATTGATGATAAGGCAATTGACAGCTTCCTTGCTATAGACACTCTGGTCATTACGGTCCCTCCAAGTAAACAAAACAGTTCAATCCAAATTCAACTACGAAACTTGCGCGATCACATAATCAAACAAAATCGTGAGATTAAGATCATATTTGTCAGTTCATCATCTGTTTATCCCAATAGCAATAAAATAGTTTTTGAAACGGACGCACAATATATCCCTACACCACGATCTGGAGTGGTTCTTTTAGAACTTGAAGAAACCTTTACTAAATCATCATTGAACACAACAGTCATTAGATTTGGAGGGCTATTTGGCCCTGATAGAAATCCTGGGCGATTCTTAAGCAATAAAGGTGAAATAGCTGGAGCTGGCAATCCAGTAAACATGATTCACCTGGATGATTGCATTGGTGTAGCAGAGTTTTTGCTTGAAAATGAAACGAATAATGAAGTCTTTAATGCATGTTCACCAAATCATCCAACTAAAAAAGACTTCTACAACATAGCTTCCAAAGCCCTGGGAATATCGCCTCCCACTTTTAACAATAAGGGCGCTGATTTTAAGGAAGTTTCACCATCTAAAATTATTGAAGCGGGATATACCTTCAAATATTCAAACCCTACGGAAGGCTTAAAATAAATAATCTCCAGAGATAAGTCCCTGGAGATTATTGCTGATGGTAATTAATTATAGTTTAAAATTTAGACCCTAATGAATAAGGGGATTTAAATAAAAAAATCAAATTAAAGACAGTGATACTTATTCCGTTTGCCGACCAAAACTTTCCAGATCACTGTTAAAGTTTTAGGTCCCGCTAATCTTTATCTGTGTTCCGAAGCAAATATGAAAAAAAAGTAAATACGAAAGTCCAGCAATGAACGAATGGTGCCTTTCAAACCACGAAGTGTCGAATTCAATGATCGAAGGGGTCTTTAATTGTATGAATGGTGAAACAGACAGGACGAAAGGTAGGATTTAACCGATCCTGCATAAAACCCCATAATTGAGAAATTAGTCTAATTAATTTAATGATAAAACCTCAAATCAATATCGATGAACCGTTAAGTGAAATTTTTCAAGATGTTTGATCTGTTCGCGTTTCAAAGTCAAACAACCCTTCTCAACAAACCGAAAAAAATTTGAATTTGGTTGTTTTGAGGCGGTTTTTTACTAAACCTGAATTTTTGGCACAGAATTTGGCTTACGGCTAAATACTTGATTAAACCAAAAACAAAACTTTTAACTTACTATGAAACATCAAACAACTGGCATCTCACTATTGATTGCCGCAATCTGTTCACTTACGATTTTTTCTTGCAATGACGATGAAGGAGACAATGGATCTCCCAACATCAACAACCAAACTTTTTCTATCGTAGAAAACGCTCCAAATGGCACAGTAATTGAAACTGTAGAAGCCAGCGATCCAGATGGAGATGAGTTAACATTTGAAATCTTTACCGGTAATGAAAGTGGAGCGTTTGCTCTGGATCAAAATTCGGGGCAGTTATCTGTAGCGGATTCTGAAGAACTGGATTTTGAGACTAACCCTTCATTTGAATTGACCATTGAAGTGAGTGATGGTGAATTGATGAACTCTGCTGTAATCACTGTGAATGTGGCAGATATATCAGAAAATAATGCTCCAGTAATCGAAAATCAAACCCTTGAAATATCTGAGAACGCCGGAGCTGGAGCAATCGGAAATGTTGTTGCTACGGATGATGAGTCTACAACTATGCTTTTCTCGGTAATATCAGGTAATGAAGATGATGTTTTCTCTTTGAGTGATGACGGCATAATCACTTTGGAGAAACCAGAAGCTTTGGATTTTGAAACCACTAGCAGCTATACTCTTACTATAGAGGTATCTGATGGTCAATTAACCGATCAAGGGGTTGTGACGATCAACATTAACGATGTATCGGAAGATGGAAGCGTCACATTTGAGGGTGTGTCGTACCAACTGATTGATGGGTCGGTTCTGGATTATGGTCCAACATCCCTGACTTCTGTAGACAGCCACTACAACCTGGATTTTGTCACTACAGATGGAGAGCTGGAATGGGATGCAGATATGGAAGACTATATGTCCGACAGCTGGAGTTTTGCGATCTATTGCGAGTTATTCTCAAACGGCAAGTCTTTTGAGGACGGCACTTTCAGCTTTGTTGATGAAGATGATTTGGAGACCGGAGTAGAAGGCAAAAAGGTATTTGCACAATCATTGATCGCTGTAGATGGAAATGGAAACAATGTTCTTTTTGAATCTGAAGATGATATCGCAAACGATAAATATTACATGGTAACAGATGGAACCATCAGAGTAGTTGAAGATGGTGATGAGTACACCCTAATGTATGATGTGACTGTTGTAGAACTTGATTACGATAGTGAGGAACCGATTGGTGAGGAATTCTCACTCGCATTCTCTTATACCGGAGTTTACAAATATGCAGATGTAAGTACTCGTTCAGCAAGATCCATGAATGCTTCAAAATCAATATTCAAAAAATAGAAGGTCTATTCAATCATCGGCCCACAATTGAGTCACCGGGATTTACTGGTGACTTTTTTTGTTTTTAATTGGCATAAATGACTTACTTTGGCGTTTAATTTCCAGATGGAACAAATTGTGTTGAAATGAAGAAATCTATTCTTATACTAAATGGCCTGCTTATAACCCTGATCTCAATTACTTTTCAAGGATGTCTCTCTGTTGATGAAGACGATAACACATTAGTAATTAACGGGTTTGAAATAGCAACAGCTTTTCAACTGGATGCACAAAGTACATTTCTTAGAACCAATAACGACAATGCGATAGATCCCCTATTCTATGACCTTACTCTAGCAGACGTTTCACCAGGAGATAGTTTGAGGCTTGAAAGAGTTGGTGCATTTGAATCATCCGACAGTACCACTTCCAACATTCTCATTGCTGTATTCTCTTCAACAAATGAAATATACTCCTCAGACAGTCTTAACAGAATTCCCGGAGCTATTGACGTTCCTGTTGATTTTGAAACTAATGTCACGTTAAGTGGTTTATTACCAACCGATATTGAAGAAGACTTTCAAATAGAGGACAGAACTGGAATTACCGTGCCAGATGGCGGTAGATATTTATTTTTAGCTCCTTACGATCAGTTTTACGAAGACAACCAAGATCAGAATTTTGATTTTGGAATTATCTTGTATAAACGACCGGCACAGTAAGTCCGTTGTTAGTTGTCCTCTACGAAAGTATGAAACCTAATCTTATCTCAACTTAACTGATCAAATTCAAAAACTGATTACAGACAACAAATAACGATTCTTTTAATCAGTAGCATCGGCATCTCAGCTTCATCAAAATAGTTAACCCGCAACCCGAAATACCTTAATTCTAATACCCTTTCTCAGCCAACTTAGTAGCCACCTTCTCACCGAGCTTCGCTCCCCATTCTTGTCCAGCAATCATGGAGTCTCTAGTGATATCCGGAGTAGAGCTTGCATATTTTTTACCGATTGGAGTTTGATAAAACGCAATTATCCCGTCCAGGTCCTCTTCAGTGAGATACTTGTAATAAACAGGAACCAGTAGTTCAACAAGATCATCAATTGAAGTCCTCTTGAACTCAGCTTCCACCTCATCCCAGATTTCAGCATCTACATCAGATCTCATAGATCTCATCTGTCCCATCATTTGATCGATAGCCACTGAGAACGTCTGCTCTGCCCCTGTGAGGCTTAACATCTTTTTGACTTTGCTTTTATAAGAACCCGGCTGAGCAAAAGTTGGTGCAGCTAAGAATAGTGCTAATATGATAATTAGTAGTTTTTTCATTGTTTGATTGATTTATGAATTATAAAGATGGTTAAAGTTGTGGAAATATGATGTTTTAATTGAGAAGAACCTATCCTTTTTGGGATAGGTTCTTTATGAAAACGAAGTTACAAACTTCTTCGTTTTTGTTTTCTTGAATGGTTTAAACTCTTATCATGTTCAAATGAATGAATCTCAATATTATTGAACCCATTCTCTTTGAGACCCTCGTACAACACTGACGCTTTAACAGCCTCTATTGAAGTAGCATTTGGCATCTTACTTCTCTACAGATGATTCAACTTTTTCTAGTCTTTCAAGCACCTGGGTTAGGGTTGCTTCTAGTTGAGCGTTCTGCTTTTCCAGGTTGGTTACTTGTTTGTCTTTATTGATTAGATGTAATGTTAATTCTTCGATTTTCTCAAGAAGCTTGGCATTCATTGCTCCCAATTCAATTCCGCTGTTTTCTTCCACTTCACTTGCAGATGGGATATTTGGTAGGTGACCATTTTCGTTGATGAATGATTCTACTTCTGAAAGTGATTGGAGATTATATGAAGAAGTGAAGACGTAATCTGGCCATGCAGATTTGATTTGAACTTTCACTTCCTCCATAATTGCTTTTCCAGCTACAGCCATTTTATAGCCTGTCGGGATGGTGGTTGAACCACATCTGATATCACCATAAACAACCAAGTCTACTGAGTTGCTTGAAGATCCTACATAAACAGGATAGGTACTAGCATAATTCAAATATAAATTCCCAAAATCAGCACTTGTGTGGCTCTTACCATCGACATGTCTTGTTTTAACTCTCGCGTTTCCTGTACCTCCAACATTTACATGCCCCTGTACCGTTAACTTCATATCAGCATCTGTGGTCCCAATCGCAACGTTCCCAGCAAAGTAGCTGGTAGAATTGGTACCAACCATGTACACGTGCCCAGCTCTAAGTCTGGAATTACCTGCTTTTTTGTAAGTACCATCGGAGGTAAAATTCCAGGTTCCTCCTGCTCCATCAGTGGCCGCATCATCATGCCAGATATGATCTATGTTGGTTGCATCCGCAGATTGTGCTGTAACTAATGCCTTATTATTGAAAAAGATGTCTCCATCTACTGACAGTTTGCTTTTGGGATCAGTTATACCAATACCCACATTACCCGTAGAATTACTTATAAAAAAATCAATATGACTTGAACTTTGTGAATTAAGAGGAAGGCCTGTGCCAGAAGTCCCGGTACCGATTCCAAAACCTGTTGGAAGTGTCACAATATCACCAAAAGAAGAGGTTCGACCTAATCTAACACCACTTATGAAGGATCCTCCATTGTGATGAAATCTGGCGATACTTGATTCTCCAGTTCTCACATCTAATTTCATATCCGGAGTAGTATGCCCAATCCCTACATTACCATTAGAATTCAATATGGTCATTCTGGAAGACCCGTTTGTCTGAAACCTCAGGTTACTGGTAGAGTAAGAACTTAGAGTCCCACCTATGATGTAAAGAGGCTTATTTACAATAAATTTTGGCCTGTCGGTATAGATGTGAGCCCAACCATCATTTTGAGCTCCAAGATCAATATTTCCAAATGGTGTAGTTACATTGAAGTGATTAACATCAAACGTGATCTCCTGGGAGTGACTTGCCTTTGCGAATAGCAATGACATAGCTCCAATAGTTAACAGAACTTTGATTTTCATGGTTGTGAATTTTATTTTAATACCAGGTTTTTCAAATTCTCAATTACTCATTGAGGAACCAAAAAGCACACACTCATGAATCCACACTAAACCAGTGTTGATCAAAAATTATAAACAATAATGTCTGAGAAATCGACAGTTGATGATCAAGATTTCAGGTTATGAGATAGTTTCAATGGTGATAATAGTTTTTATAAGTTCCAGGTCAAAAATAGTTACGCAAAACTATCACATTTTTTTGATTTGACAAACGCGGTGTTTTCAGTATCGGGTAAATAATTATCTCCATTTGTCTATATTCTAATCACTTACGGAGGAAGTCCTGGACTGAACCTGTTATATTATAGAACACATTACCTCTGACCACTAACTAAATCTACGCTATGCGCCAATCTACTTATAGATTACTGCTGATTTCTGCCTCCCTCCTGTTGCTTATTAATTTCTCCTTCGCGCAATTAGAGGTTTATCATAGCATCACCAACGAACAAGGCGAACCACTCCCATACAAGAAGGTGGATATCCATGTGGAGTTGTGGCAACTTCATGATAATTTATCCACTCCAGTAAAAATATACGACGAGCATTTGTATGGCATGACAGATGAGTATAGTGAGATTGAATTGACTATAGGCACACAAGACACCATGCTTTTCAACGCCGCTTATGATGCCCAACATGTCCTAAAAACATACTATGAAGGAAAACTTCTGGAGATTAGCTGCACCATCTATGACTCCATAAAAAGCGAGAAACTTATTGAAATAACCGAACTGGGAGTCGATGATAATGTTACTTATGAAATCGCGGAAGCATTTATCATTGACACTCTAAGAATTGAATCAGCAGAGATCAGAGAGTTGATACTTACTGATGCCAGCACAGAAAGAATGGAATTAATCAATTCCAATATTGAAGTAATTGCGCTGCATCATACCCAGCTCAATCAGTTCTATGCCGACAATATCACTACCAATGAAATGTTTATTGAAAACTGCAAATTCGGGCCTGGTTTCAGCTTGAGGTCAAACGGTCTGGATAATGCCCAAATAGACATTTATGAATCGGAATTCACCATTGACCTGACTAGCAATTGCAGAATAGATGTTACCGGATATGATGACCTTACTCTTGATCGTAACAAGTTCCACTTCGTTGATCACCCCTCTTTTGAGGCTATTAATTCAAAGGAAAAAATAGACAGTCTCACCATAGAGCTAGGCACAAGAACAGGGCAGTTTTTAATACACCTGGAAGATTGTAAATTCCTGGATCTGCTCGATAATACTTTCAAAGATCCAGAAACAGATGATTTGAAATATGGGTACCTGGATATTGGTGGAAATCCACAATCGATCAATGTGCTAAGAAATGATTTTAAAGTGCCCCTCTCCTTTACATTCCTGGACATAGAAAACAAACTGATAGCCAAGAAAAATAAGTTCCCTGCTGGATTAGCATTTCACCAAAGTCTGCTACCTGAAAATTATCTGGATTTTGATTGGGCACAGTTGAGTGGTGATATCAAACTGTTCATCCTCACGGAAGACTCTGTTAACCTATCGGGTTATCCATATTTTGGTAATAAGCTTGATGAGTTCGCTGATACAGATAGGTTTAGAACACTAATTAAGCAATATGCTAAGTTCTATGAGCACTTTAAAAAAGACGGAGATATTCTTGCAGCCAATGAGGTGTATTCTGAACTTCAGGAAAAACACACCCAACGCTATAAATACGTCTATCAGGAAGAAGGTGGTTTAAGGAATCTTTTCAGGCTAAGACTTAGTCAGATTCTTAGAACCTACGTGAACTATGGTACTGATCCTGCTAAAGCCATTGTAATCTCCTTCTACATCGTATTGGCCTTTGGGCTTTTCTACTTTTTCTATCCTTCAGAATGGGATAAGTCTTCCAATACACTCCTCATTGAAAAGATGAGAAAAGCATTCAGCAAACACCAAAATTCATCAGTAGGAAAAATGCTTTGGTTATTGTTGATCAACTTCATTAATGCTTTCACGCTCAGTATAAACGCTTTCGTGACTCTTGGTTTTGGAACAATCCCAACTAAAGGACTGCCAAGATATGTTTGTGTGATTCAAGGTTTTCTGGGTTGGTTCTTATTGAGTTTGTTTAGTGTTGCGCTCATCAATCAGGTCTTGTTTTGATTTGGTGATATCAATGGTGAAACTGATGTTGGGCATCACAAATGCATAATCGTAATCTGCAATGATGGCAAAACCCAGATCCAATACTGATTTTTTCAAACTCCGACGCATTGATAGTATGGTGTAATGATTTAATCTATTGCGAATTCCCTCATATTCATCAACCCGGAAATTATAGTATTCTCCCAAAATCCATGTTTGACTTCCTAAGCGCTGAAGAAACCTAACTGTATACCCAAACTTCCCGTCATATTGTCCAAACACTTGCATAGGCCCAATCGATACATTTGAATCCTCCTTACCAAGTATGACAGTATAATATGATAAGGCCGATGAGGAGGAGAAATCCATAAACACTCCACCTACCCAACCTCCTACTCCAACTTTCACTTTGTCATGAATTGGAATAGTCAGTTGTGGTTGAAGCCAATAGAATAAATATAGATCTCCCCAGAAAATTAAAGGAAGCCCACCTACCCCCATTGAGAATTGATTGGTCAATGCATAAGTCCAGGTGCTCCCTATCAACAAGGTATTCTTATAATGCATGGTTCCCTTCTCCATTCCATGTCCAGGTGCCCAGACATAATTGTATACATCTGGTACTTTTGATGTCTCCACACTATCTACTGAATCAACTTGGGAAAACGTAAGTATCGGAATAAGAAAACACAATATGAGAACACAGTGCTTCATAATATTTCCCGTTTAGATTAATATCATAAAACACTGGCTAAAAGACAATTACAATTATCTTAAGAGATACTAACAAATGTCATTTACCCCATTCAGTTAATCGGATTCTCATTCAGAATGTCTCTATGAATTTGGCCAGGAAGCATTCTATAGACAGGTATCTTAATTTTGAATTCTTCACACAATTTCAAAATCCTCTTATCTATTTCCTCTGCTTCATAACGACTACTGAAATGACTTAAGATCAATTTATTAACTTCAATCTCAGAAACCATTTTCATAACGTCCTCCAGGTAGCTATGCTTGTTACCATGAGTTTCGACTTTTACGTCATTATCCCCGGTTAGAAATGTGGCTTCATGAATCAACACATTTGATTTATCCCATTTAGAATAATCATCTACTGGTGTATCACCTGAGTAATTGAGAACATTGGTTAATATGTCTTCAGTAATGAACTCATCTCCTTTAGTTTCTCTTAGCTTCTTAATCTCATCACCTGATAGTTTTTGAAATTCTGGTTTAAGCTTTCTCTTTCTTTCAAATATCTGATAGCTAAGACTCTTGTGAGTTCCTAAAGGTGCTTCCACATGATTATTACGTATTGCTTTAACCACCAAATCTTTTCTCAATTCAACTAACTGTTGATCTACAATTGGCTCCCATACAACTCCTCCCACATGAGGATCAAACTTTGAAGTAAACTCTCCCAAAGCTGGAAACGAACCGCAATCCTTTGGGTATCGAATAATGGGCAAACCATCTCTTGCATTCAACTGATTAAACTGAAAAAGTCCTGTCAAATGATCTCTATCTGCATGTGATATAAATGCATGTTTCACCTTCCTGGATTTCTGTAGCAAACCGGCCATCACACCATCCCCTGCATCCAGAAGAATCCCCAATTCATCAATGAAGAACCATGTTGAAAAGAGTGCTGTTGAATATCCTGTTATTGTTAGTTGCATGTCCCTTTTATTTTGGTTGATAAATATAACTAAGTGACGAGAGAAGGATTCGAACCTTCAAAACTTCCATCTCATATCTCGGACTAAAAACGTCAGATTACATCGGAGTTCCTGGGTTCAAAGACCCCTCCGACTGCATATACCATTTCTGCTATCTCGTCTATTGTTTTTTAAAGTAAGCCCAGGACGGTCAATGTCCTTCAAGGCCCTGGGCATGTGGTTTCAATATTCATGTTGACTTATGTTGACTTTGCAATTGTATATACCACTTATACTTCCACACCTTTTTTGGCCCCAAACCGAGAGGCATGGACGGGACTCGAACCCGCTATTTATTGCGTTTCTGACAACATGATTGTCACCTTTTGACACTTATGCTAAAGCTTCAGACCAACACTTATGCTAATTATCCGAGAATTGATAAAGCTAATCTTAATGCTAAAGCTATTGTCTGTTATCTTTTAGGACTCCCCAAATAGGAATCCGAATACTTTTTCTCCACTAAGTCCGGAGCTGACGGCATCCACATCGTTGGCCTCCTTTAGTGCTTCAGCAATGCTGGTGAGCAACTGAGTTCGTCTCAACAGCATAGCTGCCTTCTTACGCTGTGACCATTCCCCGGAAAACTTCTGTACCGTGTACTTCCCCAGTTCCACGGACTTGGTTTTCTGAGCAACCTGTGGTGTATAGCTCGACTGATCCTGCAATTTTCCAATATTAGGATCCTGAAGGATGTAAGATTCCTTCTCGGTGGTTCGGTTAGTTCCCGATATCACAGGTGATTCCGAGACCTCACGATCCTGGTACATCTCACTGGAAGTGGAAGACCATTCCTCGCTATCCGAACGAACCGGAGTGTTTTCCAACATCTTCAATAGTTCGCCATTTTCAACAATGCTCTTCAGTCGAAGTAGTTCCAGAGTAGTAAACTCGCCCCAGGAATTACCATCTACCACTAATTCAGCCTTGGCAAGGCCTTCAGCATTGGACTTTTCTATACTCATTACCGTATCGAAGTAATCGTTGGCAATGGTTGTGAAGTAATCCCACTTCTCATTCACAGTAGTCTGAACAAGACGGTTTCCACGTCTGTTAGGCTCATCCACGGTATCTGGAAGGGGTTCATATGTCTTTTTCTCGCCGGTAAAAGCACCTTGCGAGCCTTTAAAAAATTTCATGTAATCAGCAACCAAACCTTTATAGGAAGGTGCCAGTGCTTCTGACTTTGCCAGAAGTGTATTGAGTTTATTTAATTTCTTATTAGTCATAGCTCTAATGTTTAGCCGAATCCCTTTTCCGAAATGGACATAGAAATTCTGGTTATCAAATAGTGATAATTGTGAGTAACCAACTGCTAAATACTGGGGCTATTTGTTTGCAGATTGCTTACAGGTTGGGGCCTGTATTCTTGTCAAAGCTTACGAATGCTTTGATTAGTTGAAGAATATATTACAAAGGTATAAATTATTTTTTGGGAAATCCAAATGGTGATGAAACTGAACACCTTATCTATCATTTGTCTAAATAAATAAGGTGTCTGAGAAATTAGTTAATTACCGTCCTGCAATTCAATCCATCCATTCACAACACTCACCAAATCATCTGAGCGATCCAGAATCTCTTGCATATCTTTGAATTTTGCAGCTCTCCCCTCTTTTCCATCTCCCTGCAACAATCCGGTGCTATCGTTTATTAAAGCACCCTTGTGGAACATTAGGCTTACGTGTTTCTTAGCATTCATAAAGAATGATGCCATGTTGCCTTTGTAGATGAATGTGGGACTACTCCATTTTATGGTTTCAGTGATTTCAGGATGTACAGCAAGGATGATTTCTCTTACCTTATTGATTTCCTCGGTTAAAGGATGGTTTTTGTCAATCATGTACTGATCAACTTCGGGGTTTGTTTTTGCTGTCATAGGTGATTTTGGTTTTGGTAAGAGTAACAATTAATTGTTAGGATTCCCTGATTTGATGGGGTATTAATGTGATGAAGTGAATATTTGGAAACAACTCTCCCTGAGCCGTCATTCCGGAATTTCTGCAGTGAAACGTAGGAAATATCCGGAATCCCGAATTGTGTAGTAGTCACGATATTATGGAGTGCAAACCTTATTGGGATTCCTGATCTACGCTACGCTTCGTCAGGAATGACGTTTCGCTGGTGTTACATAAACCGCTCGATGGTCTGCATACACCCCTCGATACACTGCAAAGACCTCTCGTTGCACTGCAAGGACCCCTCGATGCACTGCAAAGACCTCTCGATGCACTGCAAAGACCCCTCGATGCATTGCAAAGACCTCTCGATGCACTGCAAGGACCCCTCGATGCACTGCAAGGACCCCTCGATGCACTGCAAGGACCCCTCGATGCACTGCAAGGACCTCTCGATGCGCAGCAATGACCACACTACGCTAACAAAGGCTTCTGATTGCTATGCAATTTTATTGAACCCTATCAATAAAAAAAGGTGCAATTCAAGTCGCACCTTTTCACCTAATATCTATAAATAAGATTATCTGGTAAAGATAAACTCAGCGTCAATTTCTGCAGTTACTTCTGCTCCGTCTTCAGTGAAAGTCTGAGTTTCTTTTTGACTTAATACAACCTCTTTGTCGCTGTATGAAACAACTGTAAGAACTGAAGTCTCTCCGTTTGCTACCAAAATAAGATTATCTCCATCAAGCTCCCATGTTCCATCAACATCAAATGGTGCATTTTCAACGTTCTCTGTGTATGTCTGACCTTCTACATTGTAAGTCAACTCAACGCTGTAGTTTCCACTTCCTGTAAATTCATTCGGGTTGTCAGTGAAGTTGATGGTTGAGTTCATGTCATAGCCAGTACCTGTTCCAACAAGTGTTAACTCAATACCGAAAAATGAAGTAGTAGTTGTATAAGTATAATCCAAATCAGATAGTTGCCATTCTCCTACTACAGAAGATGCTCCCTCCTCGTCATCACATGATACAAATACGAAAGCAGACAAGATGAATAGTGAGTAAAGTAATTTTTTCATAAGTAAATTTTGTTGTTAATATGTGATTGATGATCAAACAGTGATCGATGGGGCGAAATTAGCAAAGGATTGTTTAAAAGAGGCTCCTGTGCGACACTATCTTAAAAAATCATATGAGTTCAACATTTATTTAGCAAATTGCATGTTGAAATAGGGAGTGTGCAATGCTAAAATCTATCCGTAGAATAGTAATTAAGTTATTCAATAAGGGCACTGAATATCATGATGACTTCATTGAGCAACAGCGTTCACGGTTGTTGAATATCAATATCTACCTTGCCTGGTTTATTACTATTCCATTTATCCTGCATCACACATGGATGAATGATTATTTCGGTGAGTTCTATTTGTTATTGGCATCTTCCATTGGGTTCTTACCATTTTATATTCTTAATATAAAAGGCAAAACTCAATTAGCATCAATTGGTATATTAACCTTTGTTATTTCAATTACATATGGTGCCACTTTCATTGCAGAAACTCAAATAGGCGCATCATATTTTAATATCGCTTTTGGTAGCGCAGCACTATTCTTTATCAGGAATAAATATTGTAAAGCAACTATTGCCATTTATGGATATGGCTCATTTTTGATACTTAATTATTATCAAATCTTAAATCACCCACTTGAACCAATAAGCTACTTCACAATTATTTTTATGTTGGTAGCCCTATATATTATCATCGCCCTGTTTGAATCGGAAAATGTGAGGTATCAACAGATACTAAAGACTAAAAATGAAATCCTCGGACAACAAAATAAAACGATAAAAGAGCAATCAGACCATTTGATGGAACTTGAGAAAGAAGCATACGAGAAGGAATTAGCACTAAAGCAAAAGGATATTGATCAGGTTCTTGCGAATAACAGGATGCAAGTGAAGATACGGGAAAACTTGTTAAGTCAATTGGAGCAGGCAACCAATGAAAAAGATAGTTTCAAACTAATTAAGTCCCTGAAATTTGATCTTCGCTCTCAGATTCAAACTCAAAAGAAACTTGAGTTTTCTGAAGATAATATTCAAGAGCTCAATGCGGAGTTTTTTGAACGGTTAAACTCTGAATTCCCCAAGCTTTCCAAAAAGGAAGCAGAGCTTTGTTCTTACATCAAACTTGGGTTATCTACTAAAGAGATTGCACAACTGCTTTCTACCACAGAAAATACCATCTATGTTACCAAGAATCGTTTAAGGTCCAAGCTTAATTTGGATTCTAATGATGAAGTAAACCAATTCCTTAAAGAATTTTAATTATTGATTTTCAATCACTTAGCATTTCTGCTAAGGTTTTGTAATATCTGTTTTCTTGTCGACAGTTTGGTCCTCTGATACTTTTGCACAAGTGCTTTTGGAGGAATCAGCTACTCTATTGCATACCCCATTCTACGGATACATCTAGCCAAAAATCAAATAGTAAATTTTAAATTTTATGACAATGAAGTACAGAAGTATTTGGGTTAAAATCTGCCTGGTATTAGGATTTTGGATGATGCAATCATGTGATCCTAAGGATGAAGTAGAAGAAGAATTAGAAGATACAATTACGGAAATAGAGAATAGTGAACAGTACACTGATGTTACAACCTCTATGTCGACTATGACTGGAGGATTAGACCAACTATTTGGTAGCACTTCATCAGGGCCGGGAAATGGCAGATTCACCGGTTCTGAGGAGTGTCTGCCAGATTTGGTGGTGGAAACAATTTCAGAAGATGGTTCACAGGCAACATTCACATTAGATTTCAGCTCAGTCCCAAGTGATTGTGCGGGGCTTGAGCTAAGTGGAGTTGTCTCTTTCGAGGTAACGGGATATGTAGAAGTAGAAACCGTGGAAGTCCCAGATGTGGACGGTATGCCCGGGGATGTTATCGAGAAAGATGTTGTTACAACTTTAGACATGGAAACTGCCTCCATGAGCTTTACTGATTTCTCTATTGAGAACAGAACTGTCAATGGAACTTTGGAATTGAGTCACGACTTAGTGAATGGCAACAGCCAAATGACTTTAATGGCAACCAATCTGGAAGTCTCCAATGAATCCAGCGGAGCAACAATTACTTTTTCTGAATCAACCATTACTTATGATTGGGATTCCAATTTAACGGAAGAAGACAATCCATTAGAAACTGATTTTGTATTAAACAGCACCTCTTTAGGAACAAGAACTGAAGACGGAGAAACGACTTCATTCACAGAGACTACTACAGATGCCGATGTAGTATCAGGCTGTTTTGACGAAGATATTTTCATTCCACAAGATGGGATGAGTACGATAGCAGTTGGAGACCAGAACGTAAGTGTGGACTACAGTTCTGGAGGATCGTCGTGTAATGCGGTTGTAACGCTCACTACCACAGTAAATGGTTTTGAGATTGAGGAGGAGATTAACTTGGCGGATTGATCTCTCAATTAACAAACATGCCGACAAGATCCGAGTGTGTGAAAGAGCCTGCCAAGAAGTTTGAGCAGGTTCTTCTTTTCTTTGAATTGTGTGTTTTATGGGTTGTTGTGATGGTTGGGTTTTGGGTTTAGGAGATTCGGCTCATCACGGGCCCTAAGCACCTCACCCCGGCCCTCTCCTCAAGGAGAGGGAGATAAAACTAAAACGAAATTACGCTAATATGTCAATTAAATACACTCATGAAACTAAATAGAAATCTCCTTCTCCTTGAGAGGGGGACGCCTAGTCAAGGTGCCCGAAGGGCGGATGAGGTGAGGATGAGGTGCCTACTCACTCACAGAAATCAAATGCTGTAACTCCTCAATCAACTTTTGCTTGTCTGTAAGCTTCTGCCTGTTTGGACTCATTGGTTGTCCTTTTAGTTCTTCTAGTTGAAGGGAGGTTTTGTACATGAGGTCTTCAAGACTTTCCAGGAGGATGGGTTTGTATTTTTGGTTTAGTTGAAGCATTGTATTTGGGGTTTGCTTTGCGGTACATAAAGGTGGTAAGAAAGTGGTGGAATAAAAAAGGTGTAGTATGTGCTACACCTGGATTATTTTATAATATACGTTTCATTAACGCCATTGAACTATTCCAAAAATAAAATGGATGCTAATAGACGCTTTATTGTTGTATACCTATTGATTTTCTAATTTTTCGATTCTTTCTAATAATTGATCGATTTTTCTCTGCTGGTCAATCGTATATAGCGTCAACTCCTCAATCTTCTCCAATAATTTCACATTCATTTCTCCCAACTCTATTCCATTGTTTTCTTCTACTTCTTGAGCAGAAGGTATATTTGGTAAGTGACCGTTTTCATTGATGAAGGTCTCTACCTGGTCTAATGATTTTAGATTGTATGATGGGGTGAAAACGTAATCTGGCCAGTTGTTGGCTTCAACCTTCACTTCTTTTGATCTTACTTTTCCGTTTACAGATAGTTTTTCTGATGGAGTTGCAGTCCCTATTCCAACGTTTCCTTTGAAATAGCTGTATTCTGTATCATAATCGATGCTGAATAGATCTTCTGCATCATCACCGTCATTTAGTTTTTCAACTATCAGTTGATTTGGAGTAGTTCTGTAAACTAATTGCACCCCTTTATTCTCCTGATCTCCGAAAAGGAATCCGTGCGGGCCAGACAAACCTTTTCCCAGGTAGATAAGTGAATTATTTGAATTGATACTAACATCCGGCACAGCCAAATGATCTGAGCCTCTTATGGTTAAAGGTGAAGTTGGGTTGGTTGACCCAAGGCCTAAATAACCAATGTTATTAATTCTTGCCTTTTCTACTCCTGAGCCATCAATAAATGTAGTTATCGTGCTGGATCCTCCTGCTTTGATTGAAAATGTCTGTCCGCCTGCACCTGTAAAGATCGATGCTCCCGCGGTTGAATTAAGTCCAAATCCGTTTCCTAGAGTCAATCCCTCCGTTAGTTTTAAATCATAAAACCCAGCTTTTAGTTTGGTCATATTTCTTGTATCAAGTAAAAAACCAAGCCTGGAATCATCATTATCCCAGTAAAAGAACATCGGTCTTGTTGCGTCTATAAAAGACCCATCCCCATCATGATTTCTGTCCCATACCAAATAGGTATAGTCCTGATGCTGCATAGAGGATATATAGTCGGTCACTTCCTGGTTATTAAAAAGCGTTCCAACTTGCGCATTTGATTCCACTCTTGCGAGCACCATCAGCACTCCTGCCAGAGCAATATTTTTCAGATGTTTAGTCATTATTTATCAGATTTTAGTTGATCAATTTCTTTTTGCTGTGCCTGGTTCTCAGCCTTTAATGACCTTAATTCTTTCATCAATTGAATTTGATACAATGTCAACTCCTCAATCTTCTCAAGAAGCTTCGCATTCATTTCCCCCAGCTCAATTCCGTTGTTTTCTTCTACTTCTTGGGCAGAAGGTATATTTGGTAAGTGACCGTTTTCGTAGATGAAGGCCTCTACCTGATCTAGTGATTTCAGATCGTATGATGGTGTGAACACGTAATCTGGCCAAGGGTAAACCGCCACTTTGATTTCTTCAGCAGTAACATTTCCATTTATGGCTAATTTATAACCGCGGGTGTCAGTTGTTCCAATTCCTACATTGCCATCTTTATCTACCCTCATTCGCTCTGCATTGTTGGTCCCTATTGAGAAACTTGTATTTGCGCTAAGAGTACCCATAATCATATTCCCAGTTGTATACAAAGTGTTTCCATCGACATAAAGACTACTTCCACTATCTTGAATTTTTAATGTTGCATTGTTCTTATTTACAGATGCAATACCTCCGGTTGTTGCATCTCTGTATATGTGAACAAGCCCTTCCGTTGCGGTAGAAATTCCAATGCCTATTTTACCATTATTTTCAATTGTCATTCTTTTGTTACCATTGGTCCCAAAAGTCATGTCATGGTTTCCAACCGTACCTATGTTCATTAGAGCATTAGCATATATTGTGTTACCATCTAAATACATATTTGCTCCGCTATCTTCAATTCTGATTGTTGCATTCGCTGTAGAAATCGACCCCCAATCACCCATTGTTGCATCTTTGTAAACATGAAGTCGACCGTTCGTAGGATTGTCATGACCAACACCTACATCACCGGTTGCCGTGTTAATCACCAACCTGTTATAGGAATCCGTACCAGATCTCCTTGTTCCTATCCTAAAAAAATTATCGGCATCTGTACCTGTTCCCCAATTTTGATTAAATCCCATGTATGCACCAACAATGCCTCCATCTTGTTTGAATTGCATGTAGGCATTGTCACCTTCATTATTATTATCTGTGTCAGCTTCAATGGTAATATATGCATCGCCGCTTGTTCCAGATGAAACTTTGTGTTCTTCTTGAGCCTGAGCTAAATTGTATGATAATAGAGAGGTAATTAATATTGCTCCTAATTTTATTTCTAATTTTGCCATACTTAGATTGATTAATTTGATGAATAATTATTGATTCTCTAATTTTCTATTCTTTCCTCTGACAGCTGATCATATTTACTATTATTTAGTATGATTATTTTCTTGATAGTAGATGATCAATAGTTAAGACGAAATGATAGTTTAATGGTGATAAATAATATTTTATTACTAAAAATATTCGTTTGCAAAGGTATTAAAAGAGATCAATTTTACAAGAGTATTGGGTTTCTACTCGTTGCTTATCACCAACCACTTTTTGGCTTACCTGATTCGCTAATGAATATCTTTCACAACCTTTTTGACAGCAAACTAAGGACCTGCGGTGATTTACACAGACAACATCGACTCAGTCTCTCTCTGAAATATTTTTATTAAAAGTAAGGTTATAGTTCATCATATAAGTTCTACGTACGTTTGGTAATTGGAATCTTATCTAGAAACTATTCACTGACTTTGATCTCATTTTTTTTAAACCCCACTAATCACGATCACCGCACTCTTAGGAACAGAATTCCCTCCTTCCGGCCAGTGACTGGTGAAATCAAAATCATAAATCGATTTGGATCTTTCTCCTGGGTGTTGAACGCTTAGGATTAATTGTTTTCCATCCGGTGTGAAAGTTGGTCCAGTAAATTCTGCTTCTACTGGTGCGCTTGCAACCTGAATTACTTTACCAGCCTGAGGCCCTTCTCTTCGAACTACGAAAAGTCCGTTGTTTCCGAAGCTGCTGTAAGGTCCAGTCCCTATGAACTTACCAGAGATATCTGATGTAAACCAAAGATTCCCAGAAGCATCAAATGCCAGGTTATCCGGGCAGGTAAATCCGCTTTCTTCTCCTCCGGTTAAGAATGTATCCCATTCAAATGTTAAAGATTCATAATTACCATCTGTTTCATCTATCTTAAGGATGGAGCCATGATAATTTTCTTTTGGGATATTATTGGTAAGAGAGATAAACACTCCTCCTGTAACAGGATCAATTTCAATGTCTTCCGGTCTGTCCAGCTGAGAGCCTTCCATTGCGATAGCTGCTTGTCGGCATTTCACCATAACATCTGTCTGGCTTTCAAAAAGACCTTGTAATCTTACATGTGAATTAAAGTCCAATGGAATCCAGGAGTTGGTTTCCAGACTAGCTACATATAAAGTTCCTTTCTCAAGATTGCCTGGTTCTGATGAAATGAATTTGTACAGACAACCATCATTTTTATCGTCTCCTGAGTAAACTACCAATCGACCATCTGGAAGTTCTTTTACAGTAGCGCACTCATGAGCAAATCTACCCATCGAAATGAGCTTTTTCGCATCTCCGGTCTTTGGGTTTACTTCTACTACCCAGCCATAATGCTCAGGAGGGTTATTGTAGAATATTTCCCATTCATAGAGACTATTTATATGAGATCCGTTTTCATGGGTATCACCATAAAAATTCTCATAGTTTTCTTCACAAGTAAGGATAGTTCCCCAAGGCGTGACACCACCAGAGCAATTAGCTAAAGTTCCCATTGCTTCAGTTTTGCCTTTGATTGGCTCATTCCAGGCAAAAGGGATCATAGTTTTGGCGGTAATTCTTCTATTGTATTCATCATTTTGAACAACTTCCCATTTACCACTTTTCTTCTTTATTCTTACAATAGAGCCACCTACATGTAACATTTCCTCATCAACCTGCCTCCTATGCCTGGCAAGATCTCCAAAGTATCCAGATACAAATTTTGGATCTACATATTCATGGTTTACCCAAAGCAAGCCATCATTATCACTGAATGGAATGAAGGCTGTGTAATCATTATTGTACCCGAAAAAATCTTTATCATTAATTGGGTCTTTCCATTTGATTAGTAAATCATATTTCAAACCATCAGCAAGGACAACTTCATCTCTTAAAGTTGGTTCAATCCCAACAAGTTCAAGTTCTTCCAGGTCAGTAGTACCCGGCGCACACGCTTGAATTAGCAGTGGCGAAATTGCCAATCCGGCACTACCCTGTCCTATAAACTTTATAAACCTTCTTCTGGTAATGTTTTCCATGATGTTTGATATGTCTCTTTTTGAATGTGTCCAAATTAACCAAATTAAAAGTGATTATAGAATGGAATATGAAAGAAATGAAAAGATATCTGATGACTGGGTTGAATATTAGAATGAGTTAAATATATTGGGGATTAATAAAGTTATCTTATTCAAAAATCCTAAATTGTTAGTAAATCATTTGATTCATGGATCAATTAGAATCGTTAGCAAAACAAGGCAAAATAAACGAGGAGGCTTCCGTTAAGGACAAGCAATCAATTATCATTAATGCACCAATAGCTGAAGTCTGGAAAGTTGTGACCACAGTAGACCAATGGTCTGATTGGAATAGTCAGATTTCTAATTTGGAAAAGAGTTCAGATGAAGAGTTTTCGTGGAACTTCAATGGAATCCGGTTTAATTCTAAAATCACATTCAACGAGGAGCCATATCGGTTTGCCTGGGTATCGAAAGGATCTTTATTAAAGTCAGTTCACGTTTATAAACTGGATGAGGTCAATGAAACGGAAACTTCAGTTGTATTTGAAGGATCTATGCAAGGTTTCAAGACTATCTTCAATTATAATCATAGAAAGTTGCATAAATCCTTCGTTACCTGGTTAGAAGATCTGACTAACCAATTGGTAAAAGGCTAATACCTATTTGTTAATTTGTTCTATGGTCGCTTGAACTACTTCAAAGTTTGGCTCTATTTCCAAAGCTTTTTGAAAGTGTCCTAATGCTGCAGAGTTATTACCCTGATCGTATTCTATTAATCCCTTCAATCTAAATGCAGCTGCTTTAAGACTAATCTGCTGAGACTTTTGATCTTTGGTTGCAAACACCAATTTATTTTCTATTGATTTAGAGTCATTTATAACAATATCCGCAGATGTAACTGCATCATTATAACTCTTCATGTTGTACTGCAAGAATGCAATTTTGTACAATATATTAATATCATTGTTTTTCAAATAAAGTGGTTCATAATGCTCCAAAGCTTTACCCAACAGTCCAATATTTTCAAAACTAGTTGCTGCAATCTCAAGAGCTAAGGTATTGTTTGGATTTGCTTTAGCAGCTTCTTGTGCCACGATACCTGCAGAGATAAATTGCTTTTGCTCAAAATATAAAATACTTAATGAGTCCAGTAATCCATTGTTTCCAGGTTTCAATGCAATCATATTGTATAAAGCATTTCTCGCAACGAAATAATCATTATAGTTTAAGGCCCTGGTATAAATCTCCTGCTGTTTTTTAAACTCCGCATCCTGGGCAAAAAGTTGAGTGCTAACCATAATTGTTAACACTAGCACAAATACATTTTTCATGTGTATATAATTGATTTCCAAAGTCACATGGAATTCGCAGTTTCCAAAAAACTAACCAGTTGAGCCTTTTTGGTCTCTATATTCATAACCGGTTGGCGTTCGAAGATCATGCTCATTTCATGTTTATTAATTGATTAAAATATCTCGCAAATTAAATACTATCATTCTTAACAGCCAAACCCATCCTTTTCCCTATCTCCAGCATCATATTTCTTGCTTCCTCATACTTATTTGGGATCTCGCCTTCCAGAATAGCTTCTTTGATTTCTTCTTTAATATCACCAATTATTCTCCCTGGAGGAATATCAAAAGTCTTCATGATCTCCTCTCCTGAAACAGGAGGTTTAAAGTTTCTGATTTCATCTTTGGCCTCTACTTCTTTCATCTTCTCTTCAACCAACTCGAAATTACGAAGGTAACGTTGTACCCTTTCATGATTTTTAGAGGTGATATCGGCCTTACATAATTTCATTAAGTCCTCCACATCATCACCAGCCTCAAACAATAATCTTCTTATCGCAGAGTCAGTAATATCCTTCTTAACCAGTGCTATTGGTCTAAGGTGAAGTTTAACAAGTTTTTGAACGTAGGTCATCTTATCATTCAATGGCAACTTCAAAGACCTGAAAATCCCGGGAACCATTCTTGCTCCCTTATCCTCATGCCCGTGAAATGTCCATCCTACTTTCTTGTTGAATCTTTGTGTAGCAGGTTTGGCAATATCATGCAGAATAGCGGCCCATCTCAACCAAAGATCATTAGATACCTCTGCTACATTATCCAATACTTTTAGCGTATGGAAAAAATTATCCTTATGGGCGAAGTTATCTACCTTCTTTACACCATGGAGGTTCGCCATTTCAGGGAAAATAATTTTCAAAACTCCCGAGTGGAACAGCAATTGAAATCCATATGAGGGCTTGTCTGAAAGAATGATTTTATTCAATTCATCAATAATTCTTTCCTTTGAAATGATATTAAGACGATCAACGTTGCTTACAAGCTTTTCGTAGGTATCCGCTTCAATATCATATTTCAACTGAGCAGCAAATCGAATTGCACGCATGATTCTCAAAGGATCGTCAGAAAATGTAATATCCGGATCCAGAGGAGTTTTTATCATTTTCTTCTTTAGATCTTTTACTCCGTCAAATGGATCTACTAATTCCCCAAATGAACCTTCATTCAATGAGATAGCAAGAGCATTTATCGTAAAATCACGTCTATTCTGATCATCCTGAAGAGAACCATCTTCCACAATGGGCTTTCTGCTGTTACGGTTATAAGATTCTTTTCTGGCTCCAACAAACTCCAGCTCCCACTTTCCAAATCGGATACTGGCAGTACCGAAATTCTTAAATACAGCTACTTTTTGTTTACCTGGTAGTAATGAAGCTACTTTCTTCGCCAAATCAATACCACTTCCAACACAAACAAAATCAATATCCTTTGATGGTCTTTCCAACAATAGATCGCGAACAAAACCACCAACAACGTAAGTCTCCAACTGCATTTCAGAAGCAGCCTTACTTACATATTCAAATACATCTTTTGGTTTAAGTAGATTACTATAGTTCATTCAGATTCCGTGCAAAAAGGAATGCAAAAATAGATAGTAATTTGATTATTTGGTCAGGATTGAAAATTCTTTCAAACTAATGTTTCTTATAAAATGCCGGACAAGGCAAAAATTTCTCCTTTCTATGCACCTTTTTGGTATTCCGATAGACCAACAAATACACGATTGACAGCTCATGAGCTCCTCCAGACTCTCTACCAATTCTGTTTACCCCAAAATCGAAACTATATCCTACTTCAAAACCTGCATAGTTGACTCCAAACAATAAAATGATAGCATCTCTACTTAGGCCATTATCAGTTTCTTTCTGAAATGGAACTCCACGATACCAAACTCCTGAAAATAAAAGAGAGTAGTCAAACTTAAACCCTAAATCAAGTTGGTCAAAGGTTCCTTGCTTTCTGTAAACAAAACCGGGACTTATAGAGGCATAAGTATCACCTCTAAACATCGCATTTTGTAATGGAAACCTGGCTCCTCCATGAACTGAATGCCTTATTGGCAACTCGCTGGTACTACTCAATATGCTTTGATTGGGTCTGTTGATGTGATGGGCAGCATATCCAAACCACCACTTATTATTGTAGATCACAAAGCCTGCGCTTAAATCGAAATACCCTCTGTTTTCAAGACTATTGACCAATGGATCAGAAGTTGGAGCACCTTCAAGTCCAAAATCAATTTGATCGCCCAATAGCAGTTTATCATAATCTATACTTCTAAAGGTATATCCCATGCTGATTGCTGGTTTCAGTATTATTTTGTTTCTAAGACTTACAAAATAGGAGTACAACAGTGCTGCTCCTGTTGTTCTGAGATTGGCACTTCCTGCCTGGTCCGTATGAGCTAAGAATCCAAAACCACTATTTAAACCAGGTGCATGGTAGTCATAGGATGCTGCAAATGTAGAATACGCTTGTGGTAATCCAGGCCACTGAAGTCTGTGGTTCCCAACAAATCTGTGTTGAGTTACACTGCCGGTAAAACCAGGGTTCAGATAAAGCGGTGCAGCGTAGAATTGTGAAAATTGAGGATCTTGAGATAACACCTCAAAACCAAATCCTAAAATTAGAATTATCAAGAATAGCTTCTTCATCTTATTAGTGTTACATCTCCAACTTTAATCTCTGCACTTCCATCGGCATATGCCAATTCCAGCTTATACACATAAACATCAGGTGGGCATATTTCTCCATTGAAATAACCATCCCAACCAATTGTCTTATCCCTGGATTGAAATAGTAGCTCTCCCCATCTGTTGTAGATGAACATGTTAAATTCTACTACACTTTCCGTTACAGGTAGGAATACGTCATTTACACCATTCTCCCCTGACACCTGGCCACCGGTTGGACCAGAGGTGTTAGGTGTAAATGCGTTTGGAGAAATCGTCTCGCCTCCTACCTCAGCGAGTACAGCACTTGCTACAGTAATTGTATCGCTACAACCTTCATTTGTCGTTGCAATCAGTGTTACTTCGTAGTTTCCAATTTCCTGATAGAAGTGAATTGGTTGAACGTCGGTAGATGTATTCCCATCTCCAAAGTCCCATTGATAGCTATCTGCCCCGACGCTGAAGTTTCCAAAGAAGGCAGGATCATCTGGAATGTATATCACTTCAGGTCTCACCTCAAAACGAGCTACTGGGAGTTCATAAACAGAAATGAGAAATTCCTTAGTTTCAGAATCTTCATCTCCAAGAATGTTTTGTCCGGTTAATGTCACGGTATATTCACCGGCTTCAAAGTAGGTATAGTTTGGGTTTTCCTGAGTACTTGTTCCAATACCATCTCCAAAATCCCATTCAAAACTATCTGATTCTGTGAACTGGGATAGATTGGTAAATTCCACAGTTAAGGGTCTGCAACCAGCAATATTGGTTGCTTCAAAATCAACAATTGGAAAACTCGGTATTACATATGCTGTTCTGCTGATTGATTCAGTACAAAAAGCATTTGATATCGTAAGGGTAATTTCATATTCACCGGGCTCATTGTATGTGATTTCAATTGGGTCAGACTGAGTAGAGGTCTCACCATTACCGAATTCCCAGAAGTAGTTTACAATATCTCCAGAAGAATTGTTTGTGATTTGAAAGCTATTATCAGGAAAGTAAACGGTATCAACATTGAGGTCAAACTGGGCTATTAATGGCTCTTCTAATGGTAAAACTAATGTTTGAAAATCTGATGAGTCAGAGCACCCAACAAGATTTTCAGTCATCAATTGTATGGTCACATTAAATTCATTTTCACCCAATTCCGGCCTGTTATATGTTAATTCAATTTCATTGAACTCATTTGTAACCAGATTAGGTTCAGGATTATAAGTCCATTGATAGTCACTTAGTCCAAATTGTGAAGCTTCAACATTTATAAGTTTGAAATCACAGCTATCGATCTCATTAACAGTAAATTCCGAAGAAGGTGTAGGGCTAATTCTCAACACCTCCTGATGACTATTGTAGCAAATATTACTTCTGTAAGGTTGAAGTGTAACCTGGAAATTTATAATTGTATTGCCATCGTTTACCAGGCTATAGTCCAAAGTACCAAAATCAGGATCAGATCTCACTTGGGTAATCGGATAACCATTTACAAGTCCACTTGTGTTTTCTATTGTCCATACAATTGAATCAGGATCAGAGTTCAACGTAGCGTTATCTACCTGCATGGTACTTTGCCATATTGAACAGTTACTACCCAAGGGATCGTAATTAACATCTGAGAAGAAACTATCAGAAGCTGGATTTACTGCAACATTCGCAAAATCTGAGATTGTAATACAACCCTGAGGAGATGTAGCTATCAATTGTAAATTGAAATATATCACCGAATCTGAATCATTTTGAAATTCATACTGAAATTCCTCTCCCAGAAAGTTTAGTGTATCAATTAATGATGCCGACAGATCATCAATAACAAATTGATATGTAGTCTCACCGGCTAATTGTATTTCCTCCGGTTGAACAGATGTATTTAATATCGTTACTACTTCACCCGGACATAAAGGACCATAATTATCTAAATCAAAAGTTGAGATTGGCGAAGGGTTGACTACCACTTCCTGAACAGATATTGTTTCACAAAATCCAAGCGCAGTTGTCGTTCTTAAAGCAACATTATATTGCCCTGATATTGAAGCATTTGGCTCTTGCTCACCCGTAACATTGTTCCCATCAACATTCCATTCAAAATTGTCAGAATCAGTTCTTCTAAGTTCCTGATTGAAGTTGCCATCATAACTAAAATCCCAATCCCAGTAAACTATGTAATCTCCATTAACACGTTCACCAATATCCAGCGAATCTGAGATATTATAAAATTGTGTTCGATTACCTTCGCACACTTCTGTCCATTCAAATTCTGAATTTGGAATATCATAAAGGAATAAGGTGTCTGATGTTAAAAAAGAACAGCCTGTGGAGTTATCATTTGCTTCCAATGTGATTAGGTAAGATCCATTTAGATTGTAAGACATCTCAATCGTATCAGTAGGATCGGATATTACTTCCTGAATTGTTGACGTACTATTTCGTTGATAGAATGTCCAGGTAAAAGTTGTGTTATCCAAATTTGGAAAAGATGAATTTACCGAGTCAACTCCAAATTTGAGATCAATAACATCTGAAGAACAAAAGCTAAGATCCACTTCCTGGTTGTTACTATCAGCAATAAACATCACTGGAACCGGAGTTGGTGAAATAGTGACTTGATATGGAGGATTAGTAACTACTGAGCATTCAACTCCAGCATCATTATTGGTCACGGTCACAGTTACATCGTAAATACCTTCACTTGTATAAGTATGGGATGGATTTTGTTGTGTTGAAGAATTCCCGTCCCCAAAATCCCATAGATAAGAAAATGAAGGGTCAGTAGTACCTAAATAGGTAAAATCAACGGTTTCACCAATACAAAAGGGTCCAGACACAACAGTTTCTACATCTACAGATGGTGGTTCGATAATCCTTATAATGGCATCTTGAGTGACTGGAGCATTTCCTGTTGGCACACCAGAATTGTCTTCATAAGGATTACACTGATTCCAATTATTAAGCCTAATATGAAACTCCTCTCCGGCCAATGCAGAATTAGGCACAAAAACCTCTAAAGACTGATTTCCAGGAGCTTGAGGATCAAGTACTGGAGTAACTGTATGTTCAAAGAGAGTCCCGGAAAACGGATAAGGTGCTTCATCAATTCCATCAATTAATACAGTTCCGGTGATGTCATTAAAGACTCCATATTCCCATTGGGTCCATCGTTCCAATTCATTTAAGGATCCGATTGTCAAAGTAACATCAGTACAATTCCATGGGCTTACATCAGTAAAACTAATAGTTGCAGAAGTTCCAGCGCAGACTTCATAAAGCATTGGTTCTATGGTAATATCGGAACCATTATCACCATAATTATCTGTATTCCAAATTATTATATCATTTTCAACTGTTGTTTCTTCCTGAGTATAACAGCTACTGACTACATAGGATGTGATTGTATAAACACATTCTCCGGTAGTATTTGCTTCAGTGTATGTATGAGGAACAGGAGTGTTATATGTAATTCCGCTTTGGACCCCTGTGGAGCCAACATTAATTACTGTTTCAGCGGTACCGTCATCCCAGTCTATGTGAATTTCAGCGTTATCATCTAATTGGCTATATATCGGAGTAAAATTGATGTCCAAACCATTTGTTGCACATCCACTTGGTTTGTCGAGGAAATTACCAGTACCCAAAGGTCCGGGAGGACACTGCGCATTGGCATATAACGGTAGAAAGACTACCAAAGTAGCTACCAGTCGTCTCATGATATGATAAAGTTGATTAGGTTTACCCTTACTTAAACTTAAACTACATCAATAAAGTTATAGTTTAACTATAAATAATTACATAAATGTAACGAATTACATCAGCTTATATTGGATTATCACATACATTTAATTCAAAGCTAGATTTCAATAAAATTAAAATAATTACATTTTTTCTCGATATACTTCAAACATTCATCGTAATAAAAGCACCATTCATCGAAAATTATTCCTGCTTGGACAATAAATCAACCGAATCGGTTATTGTATAAGGTAACTTGTGTACTGGAACACATTAAACAACAAGTGGTATGAATAAGATAATTGCAGTACTATGCTTGTCGGCATTACTATTGTGCTCGAGTCATGCGAGAGCTCAAAGTTTATTGGCAAGTTTAGATCAAACTACATTTAACTGGGACCTCTTAAGTTCAGAGCTACAGACTTACGAGGGGTTAAAGAAATATTGCAATGATGATGAATTTAAGAAGGAAGTGTTGAACACTTTAGAAAACCTACATCATTACGATACAATAATTTACAACGTCCTAGTAAAGAAATTCCGAGTACATAAAACAAAGGAAATTGAGAAAACTCTGGAAGAAATCAAACTTTTTGAAACAGAGTACAGCCCAGAAAAATTCATTTACTTTTTAGGCAAAGAATGTAAAGAAGAAAGGTACATTGAGCATCACAAAAAAGAAACAATACATGAAATAGGAGCTGAATCGTACGATGGTCAAATTGCTATACTAGAGAATCAGTTGTTTCGATATGTAAAACATGTAACTAAAATTGTTGATCATATTAAGGACAATGCACATCATTTACATTTAGAAAGTATTTCAGGAGGATAAAAAAATCTTCAATAAACAAAAAGCCCGATGAGTAGATCATCGGGCTTTTTTTATTTCCTTCTACTCACTCTATTGATGAGTAACCATTAATCGTCTTGGTTTTAATTGAATGTTCTCATTGTAAACATTTATGAAGTACATTCCCTGAGGTAACAATTCGGTATCGATTGCAACTTGCTCCTCTCCTACACTTGCTGTTCCCTTGATTAGAACTTTACCAGTTTGGTCTATTAGTTCAAATTCAATTGGCTCGTTTATTGGTCTGTCAAATGTGATATTCACTATATCATTTGCAGGGTTTGGATGTAATGCAAAGTCTGCACCATCTAAGAATTGTCTTTCTACACCTGTGACCACATTTGTTTTACCAACTAATGGAATGGTTGCAGCCTGGTAGATTTTCTTAGTTTCCTCATCCTGAGTATATACAACAGCTACCAGATTTGAAGGATCGTAAACATCAGTAATATTCCATGATGCGGAGTATGTACCAATTGTCTCCCCAGGATTGATTGTTCCTACAAATGTGTAACCATCCGGACTAGGAAGCATTCTTCTAACAACATTGAATTGATTTGTACTAATATCATCCAATAATGAAGCGTCTACCTCAGTTTCAACAATCAAAATACGAGTATTGATTTCAACCTCCGTTTGAGCTTCAAGTGCTGAGGATACAGTCACCTGGAGGTCAATTTCTGATGACTCAGTTGCGACATCCAATATTTCAATATCAACAAGTGGCGTTTCTAAGGCACTCCTTTCTATTGTAGCATTAGACCAGCCGAGTACGATATCACCATCGTTACCACCATTTTCATCAGGAGTGTTTTGTATCTCACCGTTGATAACAGCAAAAGGAGCATCATTAATACCATAGAAAGTACTCATTGTTCCAGGAGCAGTTCTATCTCTTGAATTCAATGGATCTGTCCTGGTTGCATCATTGTCGAAATCTCCATAGTAGTTTATCCAGATAATACGACTTAAGTCATTGTTAATTCTGAAAGAAATGGAATCATTTACTGCCTGGCTGAATTCATCATATAAGCTTGAGAATGTTTCCAATATCGTAACCTTATTACTTTCAAACAGTCTGAATTCATCAAACGCAAATCCATCAGTAGCGTCACCATCACCATTTGATCCAAAGAAGAATCTAAACCTGATTCTATTAGCATCCGGTAATATATGAATTGATTGAACCCATCCATCAACATCTCTTTGCTCAGCCCAACCTATAAATCCGTCATTACCGTCATTAACTCCACCTTTGTTTAAACCACTTATTAATTCAGCGTTATACCACTCCAAACCTGAAGGTTCTCCATCATCCTGAATCTGACCAAGCAATCTCCATGTTTGGCCACCATCAGTCGAGTAATTTAATACCGCCCCATCTTTGGCATCATTAGTAAGAGTTCTTGAGTAGAATGCAACGGTAGCATTTGGTAAGTTTGTGATATCATAAACAGGAGAATAAACAAAGTATCCTCTTCTCTCATCATCCGGATAATCTCCTCCAGCAACGGTTACCCAAGCATTTCCACCTTGTGGTGATGTTCCAATGTTTCCACCAGGGTTTCCAAGTTCCCAATAAGATATATCCGTATCTTCCTGAGGGTCACTTACAGAAACTGAATCTGTGTACCAACTAAACGCATCACCATCAAAATTTGCGATATAACCATCCTCATCAACTGTAATTGTAGGAATAATATTTACACGCCTCGACTCAAATACAGTGCAACCAAATATTGTTGTAGTTGTCAAAGTAACTGTAAATCTTCCATCACTTGGGAATGTATAAAGCAATTCATCACCTATATTAATTGAATCCCCATTGTATATTCCTTGGGCATCAACCAATGTGTTGTTTGATTCGTCCTGAATAAGGAATTCCATTAATTCTACTTCATTGTCTTGAATAGCATCATCATCTACCCTAAATGTAGTTGCAGATCCTTCTGATACACCTACCCAACTGAATTTCGGCTCTGGTTGACGACCAATTTGGAATGTAACTGTTTCATCTCTTACACATCCGGTTATATTATTGGTTACTACTACTCTAAACGCTCTATTTGGACTATTAACACCTACTAATGATTCGGTATAAGTTACACCACCGTCAGCTTGAACTAAAACAGTAGCACCAGCACTTTGACCAGAATACCAATCAATAGTAACATCACTTAAGTTCATATTAAGAACATCAATTTCAAGAACTGCCTCATCATTTTCACATGACTTTATCCTTCCTATAAATTCTCCAGAATTGTATTCTTGTAATTCCGGTTGAGGATGAACGATTATCTGTTTCGTATATGATTGACCACAACCGTTATTATCCGTGTAGTCATATGTTACATTGAATGTTTGAGCAGCACCATAAAGATCTCCGTCCCGAGCTGATAATGGATTAAATATTGCCTCATCACCAGATTGTGAGGTAATACCAGTTGCAGAACCAGGACCTACACTAGACCAAGACCCCGAACTACCAGCAGATACCGAAGGAGTACCATTAAGATTTAAGTCATCATCATTTACACATATTTCTAGAACTTCATCAGTTATATCCAGATCATTATCTGAATTCTCCAGATCCCCTTCAAAGTTCACATCCGGTAACGGATTAATTGTAATGGTACTAGTCATGGAATTCTGACAACCATTATCATCATTGAAATTAAATGTGATATCGTAAGTTTGGGCAACATCAAGAGTATCCTGACCATTGTCCAATGCAATTGTCCTGGCATTAAATGAAGCCGTACCATCACCATTATCCACAAATCCACCTGAAGTATTTGGAGTGGAAATTGAGAAGCTTTGAGACGCTAAATCATTATCTCCACTACCAACAATAGTGAAAGTACCTTCATCAAAACAAACTGCAGTACCATCTACATCCAAACCACTAGTTTGATACTGAATGCTCAAATCGGGCTGTGGGTTAACATTGATAGAAGCGGTCACGGAATTCAAACAACCATTGCCATCTGTGTATTCAAAAGTTATAAGGTGTGTAGACTCGTCAGACAATCTATCTTCACCCGCTGCGTTAGCTGCTAGACTTGCGTTAAAGGTTGCTGTACCATCTGTATTTGCAACAAGACCACCACCTGTTGATATTGACCAACTAACATTTCCGGCAATTGTAGCCTGTGAGCCGTCCACCATAGGTATAAAAGTTATGGAAGTCTCGTCATAACAGTACTCTGTATCGTCAATATCGGCTGAAGTGTTCTGATCGAAAATAACTAATTCAGGTTGAGGATTGATTGTGAAGCTACTTGTTACTACATTTTCACAACCATTACCATCTGAATAAGTGTAAGTCACAGTATGAGTTGTTGCGTCACCAGTTCTACTATCACCGGCCGAAACTGCGGCTACTGATGGGTCAATTGACGCGGTACCATCTCCATTATCAGTTAAGCCTCCTGCTGTAGTCACATTAGTTAGTAAATCATTACTAATTGAGTACGAACCAGAAGTAGTATTATTATCATCAGCTACCCCTCTAATAACAAATGAATCATCGTCAAAACAAACTTCTCCTCCGTCCAAAGTCAAACCAGTTGCATCAAATTCAATATCAAGAACCGGTTGTGGGTTAATTGAGAATGTAGCAGTAATGGTATTATCACATCCATTGGCATCAGTGTAGTTGTAGGTTACTGTGTGAGACGACACATTACCTTCTCTTGATTCACCAGCGGCTGCCGCAGCAGCTGCTGGATCAATGTCAGCTGTACCATTGCCGTTATCAGTTAAACCTCCAGTATTAATAGTAAATGTACCACTGCTTGTTGTAGCCAAGTCAGCAACACCTTCTATAGTAAATACATTATCATCATAGCAAATTTCTGTACCATTCAGTGAAACTGCTGAAGTACTGTATTGAATATCAAGTTCAGGTTGCGGATTAATGGTGAATGTAGTGGTTATTGAGTTTTCACATCCATTCCCGTCTGTATATGTAAAGGTAACATCGTGCGTTGAAGCATCACCTTCGCTTGTTTCACCAGCAGCTGTAGCTGCTGTAGATGGGTCAATCGTCGCTGTTCCGTCTCCATTGTCTGTCAAACCTGCTGTGCTAATTGTGAATGTACCGCTAGTTGCGTCGGCATCATCTGCTCTTCCTTGAATGGTAAAAGCGACTGCCTCAAAACACACCTCGTGACCATCCAAATTACTTGCATCTGCTGCAACCTGAATTCCTAATTCTGGCTGTGGATTAATAGTGAATGTGCTTGAAATAGAGTTATCACATCCATTTGCGTCAGTAAAGGTATAAGTAACAGTATGAGAAGATGGGTCCTCTTCTCTATCCTGACCTGCAGCCCCTGCAGCAGTTGCTGGATCAATCGTTGCAGTTCCATCTCCATTATCTGTCAAGCCTCCAGTATTAATACTGAATGTACCACTAGTAGCTGAAGCAGCATCTGCAATACCTTGAATATTAAATGCAGCATCGTCGTAACACACTGCACCTCCATCTAACGAAGAACCTGTTGCAGCAAATTCAATATCAACTTCTGGTTCAGGATTGATTGTAAATGTGCTTGAAACACTGTTATCACACCCACTGCCGTCTGTGTATGTGAACGTAACTGTATGTGAAGTTACTCCGCCAGTTCTGGTATCACCGGCTGCAGTAACTGCTGCCGCTCCATCAATATCTGCAGTACCGTCACCATTATCTGTTAAGCCTCCAGTTGATATACTAAAAGACCCTGAAGTAGCGTCAATTCCTTCCTGAATTCCCTGAATGGTAAATGTAGATTCATCATAACATACTTCAACACCTTCCAGAGTACTACTCGAAGGAACATACTCTATACTCAAAGTCGGTTGAGGATTTATAAAAATCGTACTTGTAATTGAATTCTGACATCCATTACCATCCGAGAACGTGAATGTCACATCATGGCTAGATTGACTACCTTCTCTGGTTTCTCCAGCTGCGATTGCCGCAATTTCTGGATCAATAGTGGCAGTACCATCCCCATTATCTGTTAAACCTCCAGTAGTAATACTGAATGAACCACTTGTTGCATTAGAACCACCAGCTATCCCTTGAATAGTAAACACTGCGTCATCATAACAAACTTCTCCTCCATCAATTGATGTTGCACTTGAAGCAAACTCAATGTCCAGTGCAGGAAGTGGATTAATAGTTATATCTAAGGTTGTTGAATTGTCACAACCATTTCCGTCCGTGTAGTCAAATGTAATTGTATGTACAGATGCAGAAGCAGTACTATCGGTTCCTACCGCAGCTATACCAGCATCTCGGATATCCAATGTTGCAGTTCCATCTCCATTATCTGTCAAACCACCAGTGTTGACTGAGAAACTACCACTAGTTACATTCACCAAATCTGCTACCCCTTGTACGGTTACAGTTCCATCATTCCAACATACAACAGTAGCACTTGCATCAATTGTCAGATCAGGTTGAGCATTAACTGTAACAACAAAGTTTTCAGAATTTGAACATCCGTTTGCATCAGTATAACTTAAAGTAATTGTATGGCTTGAAGCATCACCAGTTCTGGTTTCTCCAGCCGCTGTAGCTGCATCAACAGGTGTGAATGTAGCAGTTCCATCTCCATTATCTACTAAACCACCAGTATTGATGGTATAAGTAGCATTTGCAGGAATTCCAAGAGCACTTGCATTATTCAGAGCTGTGAATGTAACCGCACCATCGTCATAACAATACTCAGAACTTATTCCAGAAAATGTTAATACCGGAAGCGGGTTGACGGTTATGGTTACTGCCTGGGATGGGCCTTCACAACCTCCGCTTGCTGTTTCTGTGACATATATCACTGTACTACTAGCCGAATTAATGTCCAATGCCGCAACATCATTATCTACAGCATTGAATGTAATTGAAGAACCAACATCAATTACAGTTGTAAGCGTAATATCCGAATACCAGGTATATGTAGAGGTTCCATTAGGCGAAGTAATATCTAATGTTGCAGTACTTACATCATCCTCAGCACAATAGTCGTATTCATTTGCTGTTCCACCATTTCCATCTGTATCAGGGTCTGTTGGAATTGCATTGATTGTAAATTCAACTGTATCCAAATCACTGGTACATCCTGCAAAAGAACCTCCTTCATCGGTAGTTTGACTCACATAGAATCTATAAGTACTATCAGGTTGTTCAACAATAGTTGGTTGGAATGAAATTGCCGTACTAACACTATTAAGATCTCTATCGAACCATTCTAATGTTGCACCCAGTGCTCTGTTTTGAATGGAAAGAGTTGGTATTGCGTCTCCATCACATATGTCTGTAATATCGTCATCAATATCTGGTTCTTCTGGTATTGGATGAATGGTTATTGTAATCTCTTCATTACTTGTACTTTCACAACCATCAAAAGAAGCTGGAGTATCAATATCTTGAACTTGTGTAACAAAGAATGTATAAACACTATCCTCTACAAGGTCTGCTATGGAGCTTGTAATTCCTAAGTCAGTCTGTGTTGCAGTTGCACCGGTAAAGACTAAAGCTAAATCTCCATCGTACCAATTAAATTCTTCTCCTGCATTTCCCTCACCAGTTACAGTAATATCAGCTACAGCATCCCCATTACAATATTCAAATTCCGGACCTGTAGTAGCGGTAGGAGCAGATGGGATATCCCAGGTATTTACTGTAATTAATACGCCACCACTTTCACAACCTGCATAGACATTTCCGTCATCTAAAATGTCAGTGGTCTGAGTAAGTAATAAATAATTGGTCTGGTCTACCGTAATACCTGCTAATAACAATTCACTGGCAGTTACTGTAGCACCTGTTGCATCACTAGTAGATATCTGGGATATTTTATCACCGGAAGAATTTGAACGATACCAGTTAAACACAACAGTTGAATTCTGATCAGTCGAACTTGTACTTGTGCTGAATACATAAGCTGCAAAATTACCAGTAGCGTTAAATACATCAGTTGTTGTCAAGTCACCCGCACAGTAATCTAACTCCACATCTATTCCAGAAGTTGGGGAACCACCATCATCGTTACCTTCAAAAATTGGAGGGTTATATTCATTAAATACTGTTACCGAAACCAAAGTAGGAGGACCTTCACAACCTGCAAAACCAGTTGTTGCATTTTCGTCCTCTGTTCTAGTGACCCAGAAGTAATATGTTCCAACAGTATTTTCACTGTAATTGCTACCCCCAAGTCCAATTATATCTGCATTTGTAAGGTCACCTGAAGTGATATAAACATCATTGATTCCTCCAAAGGCAAAATCAAGATCGTCCTCGTCATACCAGTTGTAAGTTACTCCAGACTCATCGGGAACTTCAATATCCGAAATCGCCACTCCTTCACAGGTATAATAATCATAATCAAAGCTAAGTGCCAATGCTCCATCATCAATAGCCAATGGATCATCAAATACTTCAATTGTAATTTGTCTGGTTGGGGATTCACAACCATTAAACACGAATGAACCTGATCCCGCTCCAGTGTCATTATTTGTCTGACTTACCCAGAAATTATAAGTTCCAGCTGTAAGCGTATTTACTCCTAATTCTGTTGGTGTGATAACGCTGTTATCTGCATCTGCAACGGTAAGAGGACTACTTGTATCAGGGTTTCCTCCCCCATCATCTGGGTACCAATTGAAGTAACTTTCTGTAACTGTAGTTGAGAATAAGGTAGTTTCGTCTACAGTGATATTTGGAATAACATCATTTAAACAATATTCTAACAAGACATCCCCACTAGAAAGAAGTTGCCCACCAGAAAGTGAAGTCATTGTAGGTTGACTTGGCTCAGTATAATACACAGTAACGGTCATTTCTAAATGGTCACTCTCACAACCATCGAATGTTCCGCTATTTGTAACTTGTGTAGCATAAAATGTCTTAACAAATACAGGACTTCCAGAAGAAACGAGAGAACTTAAATCATCCAATCCCAAGAAGAATGGGTCAATAGTACCACCCCCACCGTAAGCAATAGAGTCTGCTGTCCCAATTGCACCTAAAGTTTCGTAAAACCTTATTTCTCCAGTACCAGTAACCGTTAAATCAGGTACTACCTCGCTATCACAATACTCAAAATCTGTTTGAGTCCCAGGACTTGATCCTCCCACATCGGTTAATGTAGGAATGGAAGGTTGTTCATAAAGATCAAACGTAAATGTCGCACTTGTTGTACAACCAGGACCATCGCCATAAGGGTCATTACCTGAGGCTGTGGTAACTACAATCTCGTAGGTTCCAGCTCCTGAAGCTGCCAAGCCTGCATAGTCTCCCGCGTTGTTGAATAAATCACTAAAGTTCACACTGCCTGACGAAACAGTAATATAACCCGTTGTAGCAGGGGAAGTTTGTCTTATATTGAAGCTAGAAAAGTTAATACCGGTATTGCTATTTCCTCCATTATCCAGTGTTGCACTTATTGTCCAATCCGCACTGTTCTCACAATACTCACCATCGTTATTCTCTATGGAAATTGTAGGTTCCGGAAACACTGTGAAAGTGGAGGCTCCAAAAGAAATTTTATTAACACCATCATCCAAAAGACGAGTTATAGTGTAGTCAGTCTCAGTAGCTCCCAATCCTGTTGGGTCAAATGTCCAATCTGCTGTATTGGACAAAGTACCTGACACACCAGCTGAAGCATCGAAAGCATAAAAACTAAAACCACCTGGATAACCTGTAAGGTCTGGAACTATAGCTTGAACCGCTCCATTTGTACAATGCTCCGTAGATGGAGAATTACTAAAAATAGAAGCTGCAGAATTTACTGTGTACGTCCTGGTAAAAGTATAAGTTTCACCCGTGCTTTCATTAGTTGTCGTAATATCCATGTCATGGCTTCCAACACCTGCAGTGCTTGGGATAAATCTTACCCTTGCAGTATCTATACTACCCGTTAAATCATCAGACAATACACCAATTCCATTTCCAGAGAATGCAACTTCGTGATTATTATTTTCAGTTATAAATAAGGTATCACCATCCGTGTCATTATCAAAGAAAGATGTAGTTCCTGCAGAAGACCTTGCTTCAAAAACCCAAACATTTATTTTAGCAAAGTCACTGTTACAGAAGCCATCATTCTCACTCATATAAAGGGTGAATAATCCTGCTGAACTGTTATTAAAATTATTTGGAAACGTTCCTCCGTTAAGAGCGGCTTGAGTAACAGATGCACCTGTTGCCGCCAGAGAAGATTGGTTATTGTAGTACCAATTGTAAGTACCCCCGGCACCACTAGCATCTAATGTGATATTATCACCAATATTGATCTGAGTTTCAGTAGTTGTAATAGCTCCAATTTCAATTGTAGGAGTTGTTGGAATTGCTCTACTTGAAAGTGTTCCGAATACTCTTGAGTCCGACTCATCAGCAAGATAGATTGAGGCATCACCTCCGACACGTGTAATTGTTAAACTAGTTTGTGCACTTCCTGAAGCCTGGATATCTAAGTCCGCTATCGTAATTGCGTCTGTAGTTGTCTCTCCACCTACAGTAAACGTAATCTCTAATATATTGCTGCTAATGTAAGAGTGCGAAAGTCCAGATACATCACTTCCTGTCTCGCTCAATGTCGGAGTAACTCCAGTATCGAATGTGAAATCAGTTGGTAATCCCAGTCTCAAAGTTTGAGATGCTCCGGTTTCAAAGTCATTCAAGATTCTCTCAGTAATCACAATATCACCCAAAGTGGTTGGTGAATCATCTAAACAAAGATTCGATAACGTTGGAGCCGTGATATTTACTCCACCTGTTGAAATATTGATTACAGCTTCTGCAGCCGTTTGTAAATTCCCGGCATCATCTTCAGCTGCCAGGTAAAGGTCATAATCCGTTTGATCTGCTAACGCCACTATTTCATCAAAATCTGAAACCGCTGATGTTACTGAAATCGAACCAGAGAATAAAGCGGCTACTGCTGCACCATCCTGTCCTGCTGCCACATCTGCACCAGTTGGTGTATTTGTATTTCCATCAGCAAGGAAAACATAATAAACAGTACCAGTCTCATTTAGGTTTACAGTAATTGTGGTATTTGAATCATCCGTTGAGGTAGTTTGAGTATCAAACGTTGGTGCATCAAGATCAATAACCAATTCGTTTGTTGTTGCATCATTACCAATATTTCCAACAGGATCTTCTGCAGCAACAGTTACATCATACGTATTTGATGTTAATGCTGGAATTGTACCTGCCGATAAAGTCCATGTACCATCATTATTATTGGTAGCCGTATATGGTCCTCCCGCGTTTACTGTGATTTCAATCACTGTGGTATTAGTGAATAAATTGTCACTTATTGTACCTGTTAGCTCTGGTGAAGCAACATTAGTAGTCAGGTCGTTAATTGTAACAACTGGATCAGTTTTATCTATATCTACAGTCAATGTACCATCATTACCCGTATTTCCTGATAAGTCAGTTACTTCGAAAGGAATTGCAATACCTGTCCCTTCGTTAGCATTTACCATATCCACCGTGGTGTATGTCAAAGTAGTTCCAGTTGCTGGCGTCATATCTGCAGCACTCGAAAAACCGGAGTTAAGTCCCGTTAAATCAACAGTTCCAGAAACAGTTTCAGACAATGCGATATTGAATGTGATCGTTTCACCACCAGTGTAATTGTTATCTCCTCCATTATCATCTGGAGTAGCTGTGAATATTGGATCTGCACTATCTGTGATAGTAACAAAGCCATCAGGATCTACTGTTGGGTTAGTGCCATCAGTCCATTCCGTTGTAACTCCAGAAATTCCTGTAGACCCAGCATCTGTTTGTACTGCAATTTGGTCACCAATTACACTTAAAGTAATAGAAGCCGATGAACCCATTGGGTCAGAAATGGTTGCAGAACTTACAGTCTCACCATCTGGTAATAAAATAGTTCCAAAATCCGCTAAAACTGGAGCAACACCATCATCAGTATCTACATTTTCACTAAAAGTAACTACTAATTGATCTATCAACCCATCTCCACCTGTGTCTTGAATATCAATTGTAAATATTGCTGGAGCAGCTCCATCTGTTGTTCCGGAAAAAGTTTGATTGCCTGTCAAGCTAACAGTTCCGTCACTTAGTTGTCCCAAATTAAGAGTAATGTTTGGTGTGGCGTCCGTATCTGCAGTTGAGCCTTCTGTAAATGTTACATCCACTTGATTATCATCTACACCTCCAGAAGAGGCCGTAGCTCCAGTATATCCAGTTACTGAAAAAGTTCCTGTTCCAAAAGTAGATGAGCCATCAACTAAATTTTCTGAAAGAGTAACTGACATTGCATCAATTAAACCGTCAGCGTCAGCATCGTCTGTAACCGCCCCGATTATTGCAGGTGGTGCTGCATCTACTTCAGTAATTGAAGGATCATCCGCAGCTACGTTTCCATTTACATCTGCAACAAATCCGCTTCCTCCTCCTGCATACGCAACTGTAACAGTACTTGTACCTGTAATAGATACTTCTAAGGTTACATATTCGTCATTATCATTTGCATCTAAAGTATTTGCTACATTTGTACTCACAACTGTCGAAACCGCTGAAGCACTACCAGCTCCAAAAGTAAAATCTCCGAATTCAAAGCTGGTCTCATCAATTTCTTCACTCATTTCAATTACAACTTCATCAATGTCTCCATCCGAATTTGTATCGAAAAAGTGTGCAGCGGTAAACGTTGGGTTTTCAGTGTCTACATCAAACTCATCATTTTCTGTGTCTGCTACAGTTTGTGTATTGCCAACGGCATCAACAGCTCCATTTACTGAAATGTCAATATCTATAACAGTCTCATTAACATCTGCAACAGTATATGTAGCAGTATAAGTATCGTCAGTGTTTGTATTTGTTGTCCACGCACCACCCGTAAAAGCGATTGTACCGCTTGACACAACATCTCCGTTAAATGAAATTGAAGGTGCTGTTGTTCCATCAGTAGCTTCATCAAACAAGACTGCAACTGTAAAATTACCTGCACCAACATCACTATCCGAAATTACCAATGGGCTTGGGGTAATAGATGTTACTCCAGGAGGATCTGTATCGATTGTAAATGCCGTCATATCAAATGGAGGTACTGTATTTGCGGTTGCTCCATCTGTAGTTGCCCAATTTGTTGGGTCGTTCACCAAAGTCAAATAACCTGCAAAATTACCAAGACCTGATCTTGAACCTGTGTATTCTCCACCATCAAGGTCATCGTCTACTCCATCAAAATCAACTGCGGTAGTACCTTCGATAAGCCCAGTATTAGTTAAAGTACCCCATCCGGCATCTCCGTCACTACTAATACCAGCCAATACAACAGAAACTGCACTAATACCAGTACCGTCAAACGCAAAAACAGCTTCATTACCAGTGTTTATTAAAAATGAACCACTTCTGGCAACTGATCCAGTTCCAGCTGTGATTGTTGGAGAAGTGGTATTAACATCACCAAAATGCACAATTGTTCCAGCTGAAACCAATACATTAATTGTCCAAATAATTTCTCCTTCTCCGGATGTAAACGCAGAGGTTCCATCCCACTCGTTATCAGTAAACCTTATATCAAAAGGAGTTGATGAACCATCCAGGTCTGTAAGCGCAACAATGGCAAAGTTGTCATTATCATCAGCATCCCATCCTACAAAAGCAATATCACCTGCACTCAATGAAGACGAAGCAACTGTGGTAAATGTGTAAGCAGTAGATCCTGCAATACCATCATATGAGTTGCCCGCCGCATCATCTACAGCAGATGCATCAACCTGAACAGAGTAATTGGTATTAAAGTCCAGATCACTTGTTACGTCAATTCTTAAGGTATCTCCTATTACCGTTCCAGAAGTAACCACATCCATTGATTGCGTGCTTGAACCATCGTCCTCATCCGTCACAGTAACATCAAAAGTTGTAACTGGGACGGGTACTTCTGAAAATACAAGGTCAATATTAGTTGCAACTCCGGCAGTTCCCAAGTGAGCTGGAGACTGGTAAATTAAAATTGGTTCTGCACTGTCTGTAATGGTTTCTGAGTCATCACCAGCAGCAATTATTGGGTTTCCAGCTGCATCTTCCCAAAGTCCAACTAACAGGTCAATACCAGTCGATCCAGGACCTGTTTCGATTGTGACCTGATCTGTAATTCCTGTTACAGAAACAACATTGGTACCACCTGCAGGATCAGAAATTGCTGGTGCGGTAGTTATTGCTGTTCCATCTGGAAGTGTCAGCGTTCCAAGATCTCCAATTACTGGAGCATCTCCATTGTCTGTGTCTACATTTTCACTGAACGTGATATCAATTCTTTCAATAAGACCATCTCCCCCGGCATCAAATATTTCCAAATCGAGAACTACTGGTGGAGCACCATCTGTAACGGATGCCTGTGTTTGAGCACCCAAAGTAGAGTTAGAATTTGTACCGTCTGTTATACTAAATGCATTTTGAGTACTTACTGCAAAATTGGTGGTTCCATCTTCTGTATCATCAACACTAGACCCTGTTCCCAATGTAACTTCGACGCTACCAACTGAACCGGTAATTAAATCAGTACCATCAGCTCCAAATGCGGCACTAGTGAAATCTCCGACATTTGTAATATTTAAATCATTCGCAGACAAGAAACTACCAGCATCCAAAGTTTCAGAGAATGTAACTAATACTCTATCAATTTGTCCGTCTGAATTGTTGTCTCTGTATTCAAAATCTGAGATAACCGGAGCAGCTCCATCACTTACAGAAGCCTGGCTTTGTGCTGCTAATGTATTATTGATATTTGTTCCATCTGTAAGGCTAAACCCATTTTGGGTACTTACGGCAAAGTTGGTTGAACCATCTTCAGTGTCAATTACAGTTGAGGCAGTTCCCAGAGTCACCTCTACACTTCCAACTGCACCCGTTATTAAGTCCGTTCCATCGGCTCCAAATGCTGCACTTGTGAAATCTCCAGCATTTGTAATATTTAAGTCATTCGCAGCAAGGACACTACCAGCATCCAATGTCTCTGAAAATGAAACAAGAACACGATCAACCAGACCATCTCCATTATTATCTCTGTACTCAAAATCAGAGATTACAGGAGCTGCACCATCACTTACTGAAGCTTGGCTTTGTGCTGCTAATGTATTATTCGTATTTGTTCCATCCGTAAGACTAAATCCATTTTGAGAACTTACCGCAAAATTGGTTGAACCATCTTCTGTGTCGATAACAGAGGATGCTGTTCCTAAAGTAACTTCAACACTTCCAACAGCTCCAGTTATTAAGTCCGTTCCATCTGTTCCAAATGCAGCACTCGTGAAGTCACCTACATTTGTAATATTCAAGTCGTTTGCAGCAAGAACACTACCGGCATCCAATGTTTCCGAAAAAGTTAAAAACACCCGGTCCACCTGACCGTCTTCATTATTATCTCTGTATTCAATATCTGTAATTACTGGGGCCGCACCATCAGTGACCGAGGCTTGCGTTTGAGCGCCTAATGTGGAGTTGGCGTTAGTTCCATCTGTAATGCTGAATGCGTTTTGTGTGCTTACTGCAAAATTCGTCGTTCCATCCTCAGTGTCCTGAACAGATGAAGGTGTACCTAATGTAATCTCTACACTTGATACTGTCCCTGTGATCAGGTCTGTACCGTCTGTACCAAACGCCGCACTTGTAAAATCTCCTACGTTAGTAATATTTAGATCGTTGGCGGAAAGAACACTAGCCGCGTCCAGTGATTCTGAAAATGTAACAAGCACTCTATCGATTTGACCATCTTCATTATTATCTCTATACTCAAAATCAGTTATAGCTGGTGCCGCTCCATCTGAATATGTACCACCTCCCGCTACCACTTCACCATTTCCAATTTCTACTGCTCCAGCATTTGAGGTAATAGCTGAATTTGTAGCGGTATTGTCATATGTTACTGTATTTGATGGTGTAGCTGTTCCAGTGATATCATCAATATCTAAAGTAATAGAACCTATGTTAGTATTATCGTAATTTGGAGTTGCATCAATGTTAATTCCTCCACTGATCACAATACAATCCAACCCAGTTCCACCGGCATCATCACCATCTGCTATATCGACATTCTCACTAAAAGTAAGATGAACCTGATCTATATTTCCATCACCATCACTATCTCTCCACTCAGCATCTGTGATAGTTGGCGTAGAACCAATTGTTGTGAAATTGTAATTCGTAGAACCATTCAATCCAGCGAATGAGTTTCCGTTAGTATCGTCAACTCTAGTCCCTGGGATACTTACAGAATATTCATTCAGGTTTAAAAGGTTTGTATTTGGATTAATTACCAGTTCATCAGATGTTGTGCCTCCAATATCTAGAGCAAGTACAGCTTGAGCTCTGTCATCTGTATTTGGTCCTGTAATATCTTCTAGTGTTATATCTCCTGTCGATTGATCAGAAATGTCCTCCGAGAAAGTCATTGTAATGTTAGAACTCACTGCTACACCTGTCGCAGAAAGTGTAGGGGAATAGGAAACTATAACTGGCGCAGCTCCGTCACTAACAGATGCCTGGGTTTGAGCTCCTAAAGTGCTATTAGTGTTAGTTCCATCCGTTATACTAAATCCGTTTTGAGAGCTAACAGCGAAATTAGTGGAACCATCCTCCGTATCTTGTACAGATGAAGGTGTACCTAATGTAATCTCTACACTTGATACAGCTCCTGTAATTAAATCTGTCCCGTCCGTACCAAAGGCTGCACTTGTAAAATCTCCAACATTGGTAATATTCAAATCGTTAGCTGCTAATACACTTCCGGCATCAAGAGTCTCAGAGAAGCTTAGGAATATTCGATCAATTTGTCCGTCCGTGTTATTATCTCGGTATTCAAAATCTGTAATCACTGGGGCAGCTCCGTCACTTACTGAAGCCTGTGTCTGCGCTCCTAGAGTAGTGTTGGCGTTGGTCCCATCTGTGATGCTGAATGCGTTTTGGGTGCTTACTGCAAAATTCGTTGTTCCATCTTCTGTATCCTGAACAGAGGAAGGTGTAGCTAACGTAATTTCTACACTTGATACTGCGCCTGTGATTAAATCTGTACCGTCTGTTCCAAACGCGGCACTTGTGAAATCTCCTACATTGGTAATATCTAAATCATTCGCTGCTAAAACACTGGCGGCATCTAAGCTCTCTGAAAATGTCAAGAACACCCGATCGATTTGACCATCCTCATTATTGTCTCGGTATTCAAAATCTGTAATCACTGGGGCAGCTCCGTCACTTACTGAAGCCTGTGTCTGTGCTCCTAGAGTAGTGTTGGCGTTGGTCCCATCTGTAATGCTGAATGCGTTTTGGGTGCTTACTGCAAAATTAGTGGAACCATCTTCTGTGTCCTGAACAGATGAAGGTGTACCTAATGTAATCTCTACACTTGATACTGCGCCTGTGATTAAATCTGTACCGTCTGTTCCAAACGCGGCACTTGTGAAATCTCCTACATTGGTAATATCTAAATCATTCGCTGCTAATACACTCGCCGCATCCAAGGTCTCTGAAAATGTCAAGAACACCCGATCGATTTGACCATCTTCATTGTTGTCTCGATATTCAAAATCTGTAATGACCGGTGCTGCTCCGTCACTTACTGAAGCCTGTGTCTGTGCTCCTAGAGTAGTGTTGGCGTTGGTCCCATCTGTGATACTAAATGCGTTTTGGGTGCTTACTGCAAAATTCGTTGTTCCATCTTCTGTATCCTGAACAGAGGAAGGTGTGCCTAATGTAATCTCTACACTTGATACAGAGCCTGTGATTAAATCTGTACCGTCTGTTCCAAAGGTTGCACTTGTGAAATCTCCTACATTGGTAATATCTAAATCATTCGCTGCTAATACACTCGCCGCATCCAAGGTCTCTGAAAATGTCAAGAACACCCGATCGATTTGACCATCTTCATTGTTGTCTCGATATTCAAAATCTGTAATGACCGGTGCTGCTCCGTCACTTACTGAAGCCTGTGTCTGTGCTCCTAGAGTAGTGTTGGCGTTGGTCCCATCTGTAATGCTGAATGCGTTTTGGGTGCTTACTGCAAAATTCGTTGTTCCATCTTCTGTATCTGGAACAGAGGAAGGTGTGCCTAACGTAATTTCTACACTTGATACTGCGCCTGTGATTAAATCTGTACCGTCTGTTCCAAACGCGGCACTTGTAAAATCTCCTACATTAGTAATATCTAAATCATTCGCTGCTAAAACACTCGTTGCATCCAAGGTCTCTGAAAATGTCAAGAACACCCGATCGATTTGACCATCTTCATTGTTGTCTCGATATTCAAAATCTGTAATGACCGGTGCTGCTCCGTCACTTACTGAAGCCTGTGTCTGTGCTCCTAGAGTAGTGTTGGCGTTGGTCCCATCCGTAATGCTGAATGCGTTTTGGGTGCTTACTGCAAAATTTGTTGTTCCATCTTCTGTATCCTGAACAGAGGAAGGTGTACCTAATGTAATCTCTACATTTGAAACCGACCCAGTAATCAAATCTGTACCATCTGTTCCAAAAGCTGCACTTGTAAAGTCTCCTACATTGGTGATGCTCAGATCATTGGCTGCTAAAACACTGGCGGCATCTAGTGATTCAGAAAAAGTTACTAGTATTCTATCAATCTGCCCATCAAGGTTATTATCTCTATACTCAAAATCTGTAATTGCTGGTGCGGCCCCATCTGAATAAGTTCCTCCGTTCACTGTTAATTCCCCATTTAAGACTTCAGTACCCCCTACATTGAGGTTAATACTGGAGTTGGTAGCTGCATTACTGTAGGTAATAGTGTTTGAAGGAGTCGCGGTTCCAGTTATATCATCAATATCCAGCGTAATGAATCCAATATTGGTACTTGTATAATCAGGAGTAGCATCAATATTTATTCCACCACTAATTGTAATACAATCTAATCCGGTACCTCCGGCACCATCGCCATCAGTGATATTCATACTTGCACTAAACGTCAGGTGTACCTGATCTATATTTCCATCACCATCGCTATCTCTCCAATCAGCGTTTGTGATTGTTTGAGAATATCCTACAAATGGAATGCATAATGCTATTAAAATAAGTAACCGCTTTTGCATGAGTTAATAATTTGAGCCAATTTTTTTCTTACAACTTTTCAAGTTTTGCACCACTAATACCTGAATCAATTACAATAATTCCCCGGAGCTATTCACCTTCATTAAAACCATCTTAGTTACAGATGCTCCAAAACTTATTGTTCCTCCGATCAGAATTTGACCATCTGGTAGCTGCAGAATGGCTTCTCCTGAATCATTAAAACCATCACCATGATGGCTGCTTGTAAGATTGCTTGTTCCTAGTTGATCGGTCCTCAAAAATAGTATTTGTTGACCTTTGGGTGTATTGTCGTTTTCATCCGCAGTTAGGACATAGTTATTGAAATTTCCAGTCATTATGTAGTCCCCGTTTAGGGACCTTACCACATCATTCACAACTATGTCACTTTGATTTGGGATATTAGCCAACGGCCTTAATGAATCTATTGCTCCGTTAGCATTAAGAGGGATTACAAAAGGTTCTTCCACCCCCCCAATCAAAGAATTCCCAATAATAGTTGCACCAGAAGCATCTTTAATCATTTTAGTCGGAATATCATCAATTATTGTACTACCTCCTGATGAATTGCCATAGGCTAATGAATTTTTTAATAGCCCAAGTTCATTCACCACAAGATATAACGCATTAATTCCTCCATACCCCCTTACCGAGGTTCTATCAGTAAGAGCACAAATTGCAAAATCACCATTTCCTAGTTCAATTATTGATACTCCTACATCCGTACCTGGAAGTGGGTTTGTTCTTTCCCAATCTATAATTCCATCTTGAGAAAACTTAATGTAATAAAGGTCTCTCTCCACGTCTGTTAACTCACCGGTTGTAGCAAGGATAAGTAAGTTTCCATCTGATGTCTGAATTATATCGTTTCCTTCAACATCAATTCCATCGATTGAAATCGTATCAGATGATTGAACCGTGAAATTGAAATCCACTACAGCATAAAATATTTTCTTATTTTCAAATACACCATTAACATTGATCGTTTCTGTGGAACCAACCACAAGGAATTGATTATCAATCACTTCCAGAGAGGTTGCTACATCACTGGTACTATCATTATTTCCTAAATCAAATCTGAGCTCATCTAAAAGATTTCCTTCATTATCGGTTTTAACCAGATAAATATCACTAATGCCATTTGGCGAAAAGCTGTTAGAATTTCCTAGTAAAATATATGCATCTTCCGAAGCAATGTGTCCGATATCTACTAACTCATCAGTTCCTTCACCACCATAAAATTTCACGAATATTTCATCCGGTTGAGGGCCTTCACTATCTAGAATACAGCCTGAAGCACCTAAAAGGAATAGCGCAGCATATAATCCATTGAATAATAATAATCTCACTCTCATTGGTTGATGAATTTTTTCTTTTTCTTAGGGTTATAAATGGATCTTGTGTATCCGACAGTTATTGAAAGAAACCCAAGACTAAGGTCATCTGAGACGTAGCTCAGTCCATAAACAGTTTCATTACTATTGAATCTATTATCAGGGTTGACATAATTAAGCAACCCTACTTCGTAACGTCCTTCAATTGTAATAAAATGAGTCTGAGTTCTCAATTTCACTCCTCCGCCAACAAAGCCCGAGAAATTAATTCTATTCCTCTCTTCATTGCTTAAAAGGTCATAATTATTGGATGCTTTCTGGGTTCCACCTTGTCTGTTACTATCTACAAACTGAGCCTTTAATAAATAGTCAAATGATACTCCCCCCATTATGTATGGGATTGGTCCTTTTCTATTACCATAGTTAAAGTTGTATCTAGCTAGTAGTGGTATTTTAGCCCATGATTGCGCATCGTTGATTGTCGATAATATGCCAGTGCTGTCTGATACATTGTCCACGGTATATTTAGAAGAACGGAACATCAAACCTAATGAGCCTTCGAATCCAAGAGCGAAATGTCTTTCAACAGAAAGTTCTGCGTTAAATCCTGCTGCGGACGTATAAGTTCTATTGCTGAATTCAGGAGAGAATGCACTGTACTCGTTGATTACATAAGGTGTTAGAAGATTACCACCTAACTTTACTCCAATTCTAAAAATCGGCTCAACCCTAAATTTTTCATACAAATAAAATAATTCAGCCGGATCAAAATTTTCGTCTAACTGGTGCTCAGGGTCTACTTTTAACAACTTGATCATGGATTCTTCCGCTTTGGATTCCTGATCTGAGAAAATGTATACCTGAGTGAGTAATTTGTGCGCTCTTATTGTTTCTTCTTTTGAAAAGCCGTTTGTATTTAAACATTCCTGTAGCAATGCTGGAATACCTAAAATCCTTCCTGCTTCAAACTCATCCTCAGCTCTATTTAGAACTTGTGTACACTGTGCTGAGACGTAGTTGTAAGACAACAAAAGAAGTGCTGATGATATAATTAAAATTCTCTTTTTCAACGTTACAACTTGTTAATTATCTGTTCCTTTCTCTAAACCTTCACAAGTGGATCTTTCGTCAATACCTTTCCCAACATACTGGAACCATTCCGATTGCGACATATTACGAGTAAGGAAACCACATATTTCTGATGACATCTCACTAGGGTAAACAGGCCACTTTCTGATAACCTGATCCTTTGACCCTGTTACCAAATACTCGCCACTTGGATGGAAATCAAGTGTGAATACCCAATCATCATGATCATCCAATACTGTTGGCAAATCAAAGATATGTTCAGGGTCTATATTCCATAGTCTGGCCGTCTTATCGGCACTTGCACCTCCCAGTAGTTTATTGTTAGGCCCAAATTTCAAATCCAGAACAGGTCCTTGAAAACCAGTAAGTGTTGGCCCGAATTTTTTACCTTCAGTCAAATCCCAAAGTATGATGTTTCCATCATAATCTCCAAATGCAAGTTTGTTACCTTCTTTATTGAAAGTAATTGCATTAACAGGAGTACTTGACTTGGTATAGATTGTAGTCATTGCGTTCCCCGCCTCAAGATCCCAAAGATATACATCACCATTTTCTGCACCACCTGCAAGAATTTTCCCATTTGGAGATACTGCTAATGCTTTAACTCTTGACTCAGTGGTGATTATAGCCTCAGAAGAGTTATAATCACTCCTCCTGATGATTTTATCAGACCCAACAGAAATAAACCCAGAATTATCTGGCATAAATATTAAATCAAATACAGCTCCTCCATGACCTATAATCTCCTTCGGTTCCTGGTTTTGATTCTTCAAATCAAATAGGAAAATATTGTCTTTGTCAGATCCCAATGCCAGATATCTTTCATCTGGGCTAACTCCGACCACTCTACTAACATTATCATTTTGAAACAGCACGGAATTTGATTCATTATCCATATTCCAGGTCAGGATCATTCCATCACTACCTGCAGAGTACATTCTGCTTCCATCCTCATCAAAAACTACTGATCTAACAGCATCATCATGACCTTTTAAATGGTTGAGTGAATCACTTTTAAGGCCTTTCAGAGCATAGTAAATACCAGCGTAGATATCTCCATTAAACTCATCCCCTTCATCACGGTATTCCTTCCAGAATAAATATGCCTGCCTTGCAACAAGAGCTTTCAATTCTGGTTGTGAAACATTTTTAGCTTTGATCGCCATGGATTGTGCAATTGCTTGATATCTTAATCTATCGGCCGCTAATTTTTCCTGTTGTGCTAACCTAGCCTGTCTTTGAGATTCAAGTTCTGCTAATTTCGCATCTTCAGCAGCTTTGGTAGCTTTAGCTTGTTGTTCTTTAGCTAATTGAGCATTCTTTTCTGCCTGGATCCTTTGCGCCTCGGCTTGTCTTGATGCTGCAATCGCGAGGTTTTCTTGCCTCTTAGCTTCTTCCAAGGCTAGTTTAGCTTTCGCTTCCTCTTTAGTAGCTCTTGCTGCTTCCCGATTAGATTCTTCGGCTAGTCTATCTGCCCTTTCCTTGGCATCCTGGGCCTCTTTGGCCTGTAGGGTAGCAGCTTCTCTCAACTTATTTGCTTCAGCAGACTGCAATTGAGCAAAAATCACAAGGAAAATAGAAACCAGAGTAGCTATGGATAAAATGATCGCAACATTCCTAGTCCTTTTTACCTGTCTTTTCTGAAGAAGTTCTTTGTTTCTTTGCTCAGTTTCATACGCCTTCTTACTGGTTTCGAGGAACACCATTGTCCTTTCGAAAGCCATATTATATCGTTGACCCCAAACAAGGGTAGGTTTGTTCTCTTCCTCCCAGTTTAGTGCTAACTGAAGATCTGGCATTTGCCATAATCCGGCTTTACCCTCTTGGTACCTTTCAGCTGATTCTGATAATTTAAGATACATCTCAGCAGATTTGGATTCTTCATCCAGCCATCTTCTCAGACGCACCCAAATTCTCATCAAACTCTCATGAGAAATATCTATCACTGTATCAGATTCCAATCTAACGCCATAAGGAGGCATCAACAATGACCTTCCTGGCTCTCTGAACTTTTCTACTACTCTTGTAACCTCATCTTCAGAGACTCCAACAATACTAGCTATAGTGCTAAGTTTGGTTGGTCTCCTAATGCCTTGATTCTCAGCACCTCTTTCAGTAAGTGCTTTAAACATTACCTCACAAATCTCCTTTTCTCTTTTGGAAAGAGAATCGTAAGCTTCATTTGCATGTTGAGATAGAGCTTCCTGTAGGGTACCTATGGCATTGTAATGCCTGACGTCCATGTCCTCACCCTCTTTCCTATTCTCAACCCAATATTGCCATGTTCTCATCAAGGCATGCTGCAAAATTGGTAGTTGATCAGGATTATCTCCTACGTCGTTAAGAAGTTGTTGAGTTAATCTTCCTGCAATTTTACCTCCACCAACAGCAACTGGCCCCTCAATGGCCAGCCTTTTCTGATCTCTCGTCATTTGAGGAATCAAATAGTGAGAGTCGTTAATCATTTGAGTCAGATCCGGGAACAATGCACATTCACCAATAAAATCTGATCTCATGGTAAGCGCTACATATATTGGTTCATCATACTGATGGATCGCTTCTAGCAGTAAGTTTACAAATGCCGAAGATTCATCAATTTCTGATTCTAGAGCCTCTACCCTTTTGTACCTAAATAGTTCTTCAAACTGGTCAACAAGAATTAAGAAATTCTGTTTGTTGGATGTTTTTAACTGTTTGACTGCTTCTATTAAACCTAAGGAACTGGATCTAAGCACGGTTCCTGTAATTGTCTTCTTGATCAGCTTATCTTCCTCACCGAGCTGATTATAATCACTATTTTTCGTCAATAGTGCTTCTGCAAGGTTATCAATTGGGCCACCCCCAGGCCGGGTAACAATTATTTTCCAATTTGATCCCGCATCGGTCATAAACCCTCCGTATAATGTAGGTATCAGACCGCAATACATTAATGAAGATTTACCACTACCGGAAGCTCCAAGAATAGCAACGAATTTATTCTCCGCCAGCTTTACAAGCACTTCATCACTTTGCCCCTCCCGTCCGAAGAATAGGTGACTTTCTTCAATACCAAAAGGTCTTAACCCTGGAAATGGATTAATGAGTTCGGAAATGTCCAGGAAGCCTGTTTCCTGGGAAGTTACATTTTGATCACTCATAACTTATAATAGTTTTTGGAGAAATGGTTCTAGTTGCTCTTCGGTGAAGTCTTTCTCGCATTCAAGAACTATTGCCCTATTACTCTCAAATTTCTTTCTGTTAATTTCTTTGTCCTTTCCTATATAAACAGCCTTAGCTTTGATTGGCTTCATTCTACCAAACCCAGGTGCTTTAAGAAGGTCCTGAAGTTTGGCGTTAATCCAATCCTCAGTGCTTGTACCACAGTAAATTATTGAAGCATCACATCTTCTCAGGTTTTCCTGATGAATATATCTTAAATCAACCAGGTCCCCATCATATGTAGGCTCAACAACTTTAAATCCTCTTTTTTCCAGATAAGTCGCGATAGGCTTTGATGATTTAAGATCAGGCTTATCACAGATCAAATAAATCATCTCCTTACCAGACTCTTCAGGTTCCGGAGTATATCCTTTAATTTCTCTGGCCACATTAAATCTTCCACCAGTAACAAGTTCCTCTCGGATGATACTCTTAAATTCCTGTAATGTAATTTGAAGTACTTCTGCTTCATCCAATGACGCTGCATCACTCTTCAAATCTTCAATAAATATTTTTTGACGTTCCGTTACGTTTTTAAGGTCTGGAGATAACCATATTAAGCGACTAAAAGGATCTTTATTGTCATTCTCTCTGTTGTATTTGGACATCTTTTTGGTGTGTTTACTAGCCACCTGATTTTGGATATCTACAACAGACAAATCAGTTCCTTTTGGTCTGTAACCATAATCCTCTCCAACCAGGTGAATCGACAATCTACACCTTCTGAGATCTCGTTTAACCACCTCCTCAAGACCTGAAACTTCCTTAGGTAAAGAATGATCCGGAAGAACTCTGTAACCATGTCTGATTAATTCACGCTTCACTACATCTCTTTGGATTACCATATCTACACCAGTACTTGCCAAGTATACAGTTTTAGACTTTTCTACTTCCTCCCTTATCTCAGCTTCTTCTCTTTCAGTCAGATTATAGATGTATTGAGAGATGTCATAAGCCATATCAACAAGCTTCATCCAGAAGCTTCTTTCGGCATTACTCCCAAAGAACCTGTGAAACTGCTTAGCTTCTCCAGTCATTGGATCAACCTCAAAAAAGTCGTATGGAATAATGCTTTGATATTCTGGTAGGTGTTCGTCAATTTCGATTGGGTATTTTACGACCTTGAATAAACGACTTAATCCATTCAGGTCCAGGTTGCCCATCTCTTTTGCTTTTTCGCAGAATGAATTAAGGTCATCCACCAACCTCGAAGATTGGAAATAATTATCCGATAAAACCGCAACAAAAACTGCGGCCTTTTCTTCGATCTTTTCAGGAAGATTTGTCTCTGACATCATGAGAACTCTCGGTTCCTCCTTGCCAATTTGAGTCAATAATGTCACGAGAAACTTCCTAAAGTTGGTGACCCAACCTTTTTCCAGTCCTTCGATTGGAAGATCGTCATCCTCAGAGTAACTCAGTATTATATCGTATTCAAATTTCATTAATCAATTTTCATTATTCACCAAAAACAGAAAATGAAGTAGCTTCCTCCTGGTCTTCTTCCACAACTCGTTTTTTACCGGCCATAATATTCAGTTGAGCAAAAACTAATTCTATATGGGAAGTTAGAAGATCAAAGAATTCTTCCTTACTTATTACAAACAACACTGATTCTTCAGCTGTTAAAGCATTAAAATCAAACTTGATATTCGCTAATATTATTTTTTCACCTATTATTTCACCAGGACCTTTAAGTTCAGTTGTCCCGTCCTCTTTCGTAATCTTCACACTTCCATCAACAACGATATACAGTGGGTTACTACCAGGATCACCATCTTCAATAATTGCAACATCCTTTTTCACTACAACCTCTTCGATACATTGTGCAATCTCAGAAATGATAATACCATGTACATTTTCAAATGCTGGCAAAGACTTCAGAAACAATGCACGCTCCATAATGGTCATTTTCTGATGATAATCTTCTTCCTTCATTCTGAATACAGGTGGAACAATCGCTTTGTCCAAGTCTTTTTTGAAAGCAGGGTTAATTCGTCTTGTGTGATAATGATACGCCTCTTTATCCTTTTTGTATATCGCATAGCAGATTGTCTCCCGAAGAAAGACATCTGGATTAAAGACATTTGCAATTAAATCATTTGAAACCTCGGCATCTTCCATTTCTCCAATCCTATAGACAGCAAGCGCCTTTGTCCACTTATTAACAAAATTGTAATCCCTGTTAATTATCTGTAACAATAAATCTTCATAAGAGCTATAGTATTCCGGTGCATAGTGATCATGAAGTTTCGCTAGCTTATCTTCAATCTTTGAATCATCCAATGCAGGGAATAATATTGGCTTCAATTCATCCTCAACAAAAATATCCAGCATTTCAATTGCGAATGTTATACTATCAGAGGTCCCTACTTCAATATTTTCCTTTATTAGAAGTACACTTTGAGGGTCATAAATCATTGAAAGCAACATGAATATGTTGCTGTAATTCTCCTGATTTTCAACCTCGATTGCCTCTCGAATAAGCCTGTCTAATTTGGTATCTCTAGGAATTTCTTCCAAAACCTTCAGGTTCCAGGTGATATTACCGACAATACTATTAATGAATATTTTTATTCTTGCTTTTTGAAAATCCTTAGCTTCAAAACCCAAATAACTTAAAGTATTTAGAATCTCCGAAACAATTCGTTTGTTAGGAAAATCGATTTTTTTCCATAAAAGATCATTAGCTCTGTACCCTCCAATTCTACCTATGATCTGAATCACCCTAAACATAGTTACAGGATGTTGATTTGATTTATAGAAAGCAGTATCCAATAGGTGCAATACATCTTCCCCGGAAGCAACCAAACTTGCTAAAGAAATATTCCCGTAGGTAGCCAGATGCAGGTTTTCTATCAATACGGGCCAAAATTCAGGTCTTTGTAGTTTACCTGCCGAGACCATGGCCGCAATTCGTACTTCATTATTAATATCGCGAAGTAACTCCATCAAATACGGAACATACTTTTCTTGTGTAAGCCTACTTAACAATCTTGCCGCAAGAATACGATCTGATGCCTCAGTTGACCTAACTAATTTCTTTATGCTCGCTTCTTTCAACTCATAATTTGAAGCCTTTTCAAGGTTTGTAATTACCTTCTTGCCTAGCTCTATAAGTTTAGGATCGTCCTCATATTTCAACTCATCTTTCAGACCCTCTAGTTGATCAAAACAAAGTAGTTCATTGAGTTTTACATATGCATAGTATCGCACTCTTTTCCTCTCCGACTGTAAGGCTGAAATTAGAATTTCTTCTAATTGGATTGGATCAATTTTCTCAAGAATTTTTAAAGAGTTAATTACCTCTTCAGGGTCATTACTTAGGGCTTCACTCCTTAGAGCATTAATAATATTAACCTCGTCTCTTTTTTCCTCATTATGAAACTGAAGCTTCTGGATCTCCAAAGTGTTTTTAAGTGTAATTTTATATTGACCAAATAACTTATTCGCTAAATATATCACTACTCCACCAAGCGCTACAACAAAGTAGGTATAATGTATAAGTTCAAAGAAGGCCAATAAACCCAAACCAATCTGCAATGCACCTGCAGACAAAGTTGCAAATTCGTTAATCACCCCTTCAATACGTGTTTGTACATCAAATCTAATTTTCCGATCCAGAGGTAAGAAAAACAACTTAAACGCAGGGTTTTCAAGTGCATCCTTGAGTGATGCGGTGAATAACTTACCAAGTGCAGTAAAGAGGAAGAAGTATAGAAATTCAGCCCTACTTCCAATAGTGGCTTCACTATACCCAAAGATATTTCCGGAGATGATTGAACCCAATGTAAAAAGGATAAGAATAAGTGGCATCATCATTAATGCAATTCTTAATCCCCAATTGCTAATAATCCAGTCGTTGATCAAACTTTGAATGAAGAAACTAACCAACATTATGGCTCCATTAAAGAAGGATAAGAAATCACGAAGATCCGCTTCTTCTGGGTAATAAGTTTCAGTTGCAGTGTAGAATGTATAATTCATGAATACACTGGCTGCCATAGAAAACAGGATGAAGAATGCCATCATCCTTAAATATGGGTTCACGAAGATACCTGCGAAACTTACTTTTTGCTTTTCTTCTCCTTTTTCAACTTGAGTTACTTTGTCGAGGTTATAGTTTCTAACCACAATTACAGCGAAAACAAACATTCCTAATACCGAAATGGCCGCCATCAATAACAGATCGTAGGTTTGATCTATAATTCCAAGTCTGTTTAAGAACGGAATTGAAAAGAATGCCAATATAGTTGCAGAAAGCTGACCAGTGTCAATACCCCCAATAATCCTTTTCGATTGCTTCAGATCGAACATTCTACCAAAGATTCCCCAAAAACCAAGAAGAGTAACTGCAGTGATTGGGCCAATCATTACAAAAAGAATAAATGGTAATGCCTTTACCCCTCCGATAAACCCAATGATGTCTGGATAACTAAATGCAAGTCGTAATAAAATCAGAAATACTAATGTGAGAAAGACGTTGGATACCACAAGACTGGAAAAATTCATCCTCTCTTGTAGCTTTACATACAGTGTAGTAGCAAGTATTCCAAGACCTCCAGCCGTGAAGAATGCTACATCAAGGTAATTTTCACCGAGCTCATTTAAGAAGAGTGTTTCAGCACCGATCTGGTAAGAGGCCAGGAAAATCCCCATGAAGAAACCTTTGCCGAGAAGAATTAACATTGGCTTCTCTTCGCCAGGTTCTCCACCTAAAAATTGTATTAATCCCTTAATCACACAATAATTGTTTAGCGACCTTTAATATAGTCAAAAATCAATTGAACATTCATCAATTAAAGTGTTTCCGTCGGCTAATCTGTTTCACAAATATGTACAAAAACTATAATAATGTGAAGTCGAATTATACAATTTCATTTAATCCGACTTTTTTTCTTTGTATATATAATTATAATTAATTTTAATTGTACTATTTGTAGTTATATCAGATGAATCAATAGTCTTTTTAGGATTATTTATAAATAATGCGATAAAGCCTCCGGCCAATGAACCGAAGACATGCCCTTCAAATGATACTCCTGGCTGAACTGGTAATAATCCAATCCAAAAGCCAGATGATAAAAACAATACAATTAGTGGGTAGATGAATAACTTTTTATCTTTCAATTTTATAGAAGTCACCACAAGAAAAAAGAACATACCGTAAACAACACCGCTCGCTCCATAGTGCCATGAAGGTCTTGCAAAAAGCCAGAGCATTACATTTCCCAGGAGAGATATCAGCATGATGTAATTAAATGTTCTTTTACCAAACCTCAAGAACATTCCTAATAAAAGAGGAATTAGTAACAAAAGATTACCAAGAAGGTGAGAAATATCACCATGTTTAAATGGAGAGAAAAGTATCCCAAACAGGCCATTAATATGCCTTGGTTTGATTCCTAACCAATAAAAATCGAGATTAAGTAACAATTCAAATATGTAGACTACTACTGGCAGTGCTACAACGTACGAAGTTCTAAGAACACTCCTTCGGAAGGTGTTAATCGTAATGGGGTTTATCTCACTCAGCTTACCCTCCTTTACGGTTCTTATTTCTTTTCTGCTTGGATTTTGCCTTATTCATTGACCTCTGGGTAATATCCATTGTAGATTTACCTTTCAATGCGTCAATTGGATTATATGGGATTAAGTACCCCACGCTAATGGAGATCATTTGATTACTAACTTCTACATTCTCATAAAACTGTTCTAACTCGGAATCTCTGTTAAATCCGAGATTCGAATGCCCCCAGCTATACCTCAAATCCACTTGAACACGAGCACCAGTGGCAATATCAAACAATGCTCCTCCACCAATATTTAAAGCATATTGAATACGGTTTGGGTTATCAATAACAATCTCATTTTCAGCAGGTTGAGACCTGAAATTATATCGAATGTCATAGTTAATAAACTCATTATCCCCATTTCCTAATACAGACTCATTGATCCGAGCTTTTCCAGACATCCACCAACTAATTTTTGGTCCAGCATTTATATAATAATGACGTGGTTCTTTGCCATATTGAATCCTCAACAATAATGGTAACGATAGGTAGTTATATGTGAAGCGATTATCCAATTCGAATTGTGCGGACCGAACAGATTTTGCTACTCTCTCGTAGAATAACTCCACATGCACAGCATATTTTATTGACGCTGTATATGTCATCATCGCTCCAGCATTGAAGTTATAATTGGCTTTTACCTTATCATAAATATCTCTCTGTGTTAATTCGGATGTTGAATTAACTAAAAATACATGCTCGTCATTCTGATATTTAAAACCTGTTCGCTGAAACCCAACTTTGGGACCAAACCAAAATTGAGCCGAAGCAGGAACGGTTCCAAGAATTAATAAAGCAACAAAAAGAATTCGCATAAGGACTAATTTTCTACCTGTTTTCAACAGCACAATTTAAACAATTAATATTACATTCTTAAGAACAAGTTTCCAAAATTAATACTGGAATATCTAAACTGTGTAAGTAAAACTACAATCATCAATAAGTCAAAGAGTTTGCACTATTTACTTAATCTTTAACTCCTATTCTGTTATGTTTTTGAAGCAATAAACGTGCAGTCGTAGTATTTTCGTGCAGGTTTCCTCATTTTTTAATAATTTTAAGTTTCTTTTGAAGTTATTTAATAATAATTGTGTTAGGTGTTTGAATAGAAGTTTATGAAAAGATATTTATTATCTGTTGGAGTCATTCTGATTTTTTCTTTTCATTCGTATTCGCAGCAGTCAAGGGTTTATAGTCAGTTCTTTATGAACCCCTTCCAGTACAATCCTGCCTATGCTGGAGTGGAAGGTCATACTGTGTTGTTTGCTATGTACAGACAACAGTGGATCAATGTTGATGGAGCTCCCTCAATCTCACATTTAAGTTTTCACACTCCGCTTAAAGGAGGTATTGGTATTGGTGCTACAGCATTTAACGAGGCTGAAGGTCTTCTGAATACAGTTGGAGGAAAAGTAAGCGCCAGTTATTTATGGTCAATTGACCGAAAGCATTACCTAAGAATGGGTATGTCCATTGGAGGTGGTAACAAAACAATAAATACAGATGGTTTTGACTCTCCGTCTGACCCTGCATTTGCTTCTTTGGCGGAATCATCAACTTTCACGATAGCAGAATTCGGAGCAACATACCATTTTGATCACTTCAACGTAGGTTTTGCTCTCCCTAACCTTGTCAGTTACGACATTGTAACTCCTGAAAGCTTTAGTCCTGTGAGAGTGAATCCACTGGATGAAATGCTTTTGAAGGTAAACTACAGAGGCCACATCAATGATAATTTCGCATTTGAGCCACATGTGCTGTACCGATATAACACCAATTTACCCAACCAATATGAAGTAGCTTTAATAAGTCACTTGAAGCACCTTATCTGGATAGGTGGATCCTACAGACAGGATGCTGGGTTCATAGGTCTTTTTGGAGCGAAGATAAAAGAGTTTATGGCCGTTGGGTTTGCATATGATGTTGGAAACACAAATTATTCAGATATTCTAGGTTCTACATTTGAAGTTCATTTGGGGATACATATTGGAACTAAAAAACATCATGCTGAACACGTTTCTTCTTTCATTAAGAGTCATCAAAAGACGCTGGAGGAAAGAGAACAGGAAAAACAACGTCAGGCCGATTTGTTAGCCAGACGAGAGCAGATGCAAAAAGAAAGGGAAGAAAGAATTGCTGCCCAAAAGGCTGAAAGAGAAAAAGCTCAGAGAGAAGCCGCTGCAAGAGAAGCTGCAAGACAGGACTCTATTAGAATTGCTAATGAAACTCTGGCAAATAATACCAATCAAACGGATAACGGAACTGAAACGAACCAGACTGACAATAATCAGGTTGATAATAACCAAACTGATAATGGTAACCAAACGGCCAATAACCAAACTGACAATGGTAACCAGACCGCCAATAATCAGACTGACAATGGTAATCAGAATCAAAACAATCAGACTGATAACGGAAATCAGGCAGAAAACAACAATCAGACTGGTACAGATACCGGTAATGAAAACGTCGATAACACAAATGGGTCCAATAACACAGATAATGGAAACCAATCGCAAACAGATGTCAATAACACTAATGAAACTAATAACAATGTTAGGGACACCCGTTCGATAGACGAACTTGCCAGCTCTAATGACCCTAAACGGGTTAAGCGAGGTGGACATTTGTTAGAGTTACAACATGGCAATTACATTGTTGCTGGTGTATTTGAAGATTTCGACAGAGCTGAGGGGCTAAGTGACAACTTATTTGAAAGAGGATACAGAGATGTAATAGTTGGGTATGTTTCCCACGACAAGAAATATCATGTTGTCATATTTAGATCACAAGATCTGGAGCAAACCCGATCAGAAAGAAACAGGCTTAGAGGAAGACCTGGATTGGAGAAAATCTGGTTACTAACTGTTGAATAAGACCAAAAATGAAAAGAATATATTTAATACTATTTTTAGGATTTTTCGCTCTAGAATTAGCGGCCCAATCTCCGTTCGTGGGAAGCATTAGTCCCACTTCTGGAAAAGCAGGAGATATAGTGACTATTACTGGTAGAGGTTTTAGTGCAACGTCATCCGATCTGCAAGTAAGGTTTGGTGGAGCCATTGCTGAAATTGTAAGTTCCACTGAGACTTTGATAGAAGTAAAAGTGCCTAATAATGCAGCATTCGACAATATTTACGTATCAAACCTTGTAACCGGTTTAACGGTTTCATCTTCTGATTTATTCTTGTATTCTTTCGATGGAGAAACTTTTGATGTAGGCAAACTTGGCACTCAAAATCAGTTCCCAACTGGGAATCAAGGAGTTTATGACCTTTGTTTGTGTGATTTCAATAATGATGGCTCAACAGATATTGTGGCGTCAAACGAAACACCAAACGACCCTTCAAGAGGAGATATATCTATTTTCGACAATCAAAGTTCACCAGACAATTTGGTGTTAAATGAAGTACAGATAGAAATTGACAAAACAAGATATGCTGTTTGTGGTGATTTGAATTCTGATGGTAAAGCTGATTTGGTTATATCTGAAGCATCTCCAATAGCGACTAATATTTACGTTTTTGAAAACATAACTACAGGAGCAACCATTGAATTTGACGAAATTGATCCTGTAATTCTGCAGCTCCCAAGACAAACTAATAACGACATTAGAAACGCTTATGAAGTTGCAATCAATGATTTGGACAATAATGGGAAAATTGACCTTATTGTTACAAATAGTTCTGATAACACAATACACATATTTGAAAACACCTCTACATCTGGATCTTTAAGTATTAATGAAACACCAATAGAAATAACTGTTGGTGCTGCTGTAACCTTTGGAATTGATGTACAGGACTTAAACAACGATGGTTTATCTGAAATTATGGTTACAGATCAAGCTGCAGATGCTTATATACTTCCGAACGAGAGTGATGAAGGGAACATCCAATTTGGTGTTGCTCAAACCGTTGAATTTGATAGACAGGTTAATGAGATAGCAGCAGCTGATTTTAACAATGATGGATACAAAGATATTGTACTAATTGATACTGAAGCGAGTTCTTCAAGAATGAAAATTTTCCAAAATACCACTACTTCATCTGGCGGTTCAATTTCTTTTGACGATGGACAAGAATTAAATACTGGCGCTCAGAATTTAGGTGCCTCATACGGTTTGGGGGATTTGAATGGAGATGGACTTGTAGATCTTGTGGTATCCAACAGGGATAATGCAACAACAAATGCATTATCAATATTCATTAATAGTTCTTCATCGACTATTGATCTAGGTTCTCCAATTCTCCTTTCGATAGTTGAAAACGCGAGACAAATTGAAATTGCAGATATTGATGGAGATTCAAGGCCAGACTTAGTTTTCACACATAATGTAGCCTCCAGTGTAAATGGTGATATATCCGTAATTTTAAACAAAAACTGTATCAGACCTACCATAACTCCTAGTGCTTCGCAAATCATATGTAGTGATGTCAACTTAACTTTAGAAGCACCATTATCAGATGGTACAACGTACAATTGGGAAATTGATACTGGATCTGGTTATAGCGTTGTTCAATCTGGCACAGATAATACAATAAATGTTCAAACTTACCTTTCTGCCGGAGACAATGCAGACATCAGAGTAAATACGGTCTCAGATGGAGCAACTTGTGACTTAACATCTGATGTCGTAAACATAATAGTTAATGCTGATACTTCGACCCCTCCCACCCCCACTTCAAATGGGCCAATTTGTGTAGGAGAGCAACTGCAACTTACAGCTGGTGTATCCGGAAGTCTGATATATGAATGGACTGGTCCAAACGGATTTACATCCAACGAAGAAAACCCAGTAATTGACGATTTTCAACTTGTGAATGCCGGAAGATATGAATTGATAATCAACTCCGGGAGCTGTAGAAGTGAAGCTGGATCTGTGGTGGTAGAACCAACTGCTTTTCCTTTCATTAGTATAGATGCCAATGATCAAACCAACTTTTGTCTTGGTACTTCAAAAGAATTATCTGTTACAGATTTCGATGGTTATACATACCAATGGACAAGAAACGGTTCAGATATAGACGGTGCTACTACAGCTACTTTTAGCACAATAGAAGATGGTACCTACACAGCTATTCTAATTGACGGTACTGGTTGTGAATCTGAAAGCAATTCAATTTCTCTTACTACATTGACACCATTCTCAGCGGACCTTAGCGTAGTAACTGAGCGTTGTGTCAACTTACCAGTTTCAATTGAAAATAATACTACAAACCCTAACACAACTTTTGACATCACATGGAGTTGGGATTTTGGAGACGGCAATACAGATGGTGATGTAGATTCAACAGGCAATATTTACACATCTGCTGGTAATTACAATATCGTGTTAACAGGTTTTTATACCGATATCCCAGAATGTGTTGACTCATCACAGCCTTATAATATTACAATTAGAGACATTCCTGACCATGCCATCCAATCAGATGGCACAGAAAAATGTCCTAGTGACAGTCTAAGAGTCACCCTACCGAATAACTTTGAATCTTACTTGTGGAACACAGGCTCTACCGATTCAATTACTTACGCTGTTACTGAGGATGACTTCAACAGTGTTAATGTCTCAGTGGATTGGGTTGATGATGCAGGTTGTTCAGGTACATCTGACCTGATCGTATCAAATTTTGCAAACTCCACTTTAACAGTTACACCAAATAGCGCTGCAACTCCATTAGTCAATGACACAGTAAGTCTTGCACAAGACGAGAAATCAATTGGGCTTACAGTATCCGGAGGAACTGACTATGCCTGGACGCCGGTTGAAGTTATTGAGAATGCCCTATCTGATAACGTTACTATTTTCCCTGCCCAAGTTTATACAACAGTGACAGTTTCAGGAACTACTGCAGAAGTATGTAGAGAAACTGAAACCATCGTTGTAGTAAATGACAATGTTGTGGCACGCAAGACATTCTCACCTAATGGTGACGGACTAGGGTTCGACTGTTGGGAAATACTAGGTATCAGTGGACTGTCTTGCACAGTCTACATCTTTGATAGTAAGGGAACAATTATTTTTGAAGAATCAGAATTTTCTGACAATTGTGTTTGGGATGGTCTCGCAAATGGAGTTCAGGTTCCTGATGGAGTGTACTATTTTGCCATGAAGTGCGATGGTACTGATAGCCAGTTTAACAGAACCGGTAGTATTTTACTAGCTCGATAATTGTCGTAAATTGTTCAATCATTTCGGAAACAGGAAACTTAGATATTGGCTACTGAATATAATCTAAGTGAGTATCGCTAAAAAGTATTAAATTTATAATTAGACAATTTGGGGTATGTGTACCAACACTTACCCCGAATTATGGTGTTATGCAATTGTTTGGTTCAGGGTGAAATATTCCCATTGAACGACGAAATTGCCCAAAAACGCCATGAATTTAATTTTTATTGTTTCAAAACGGTTACATTTAACTGATTGATAGTATTAAATAAAGAAAAAACTTCACTTTACTTATATGGCGTGTTTTAATAAAACTATTTATCTAACAATTCTATCATTATTCCTGTTCGGATCGGTCCTTGCACAGGAAACTTGTGATAACAGTGTAGATGATGACGGTGACGGATTGGTGGATTGCTATGACCCAGATTGTGCGAATAGCAATGACTGTTCCGAATTTTATTTTGGTAACTCAATCATTTGTGAGGAAGAGGCCACAGCAAATCCAGAGTTCGATATCGAGCTCAAGTGGGCATCTCCAAACGAGTCAGCTCACAATAAGGCTTCTGTCTCAATTGGTGACCTTGACAATGATGGAATTCCAGAAGTAGTAACAACCAATCACCTTGCCCAAACGGTCAACGTTATTAATGGTGCAACCGGAGAGTGGTTATACACAAGAAATGTTGGATACAACATTGGTTGTGACGCTACAATTGGTAACATCGAAAATGACGATTGTGCTGAGATCTTCATCAGAAGACAGAAAAGCAATGTCATTGAAGCTTACAATTGTGATTTAACAACAAGACTTTGGTCAATCAATTCGAGCATCTCAAGCAGAGCTCAACACCTTTCCCTAGCTGACTTCAATGAAGATGGAACTCCAGAACTCTATCACGCCAATGAGATTCTGGATCCTATGACCGGAGCTAAAATAATTGCAGGTTCAGGAAGCTGGAATTCAAATGATATAAGTGGAGGTAGTGTAGCTGTAGATATATTTCCAGACAGCTACTGTTCTGATTGTTCTGGTCTGGAACTTGTAGATGGAAGATATGTATACTCTATCAACATTTCTACTGGTACACGAACAGTATTGAAAGATATGAATGATTACGTTTCTGGTGGGGATTGGTATCCTAAATTGCAATTCAACAGAAACTTTACATTAGGATCAGTTGCTGACTTCAACGAAGATGGTAACATGGACCTTTTAATCCCAGGTGCTTTAGGTTCTAGTACTAGCGGAACAAGCACAATATTTTTCTGGGACATAGTAAATGACCAGGTTTTAACTTACCAGGATCCTACTAACAACTTTACAAGAGGATCAGGTAGAATTAATATCGCGGATATGGATGATGATGGAGTTCCCGATGCATCATTCGTTTCGAATCAATATCTGTATTGTCTAAACAATGACATGACACTGAAATGGAGAAAGTCGATTAAAGAAGGCTCATCTGGATTTACTGGGTGTAGCGTTTTTGACTTTAATGGAGATGGGACCGCAGAAGTGGTCTATCGTAGTGAAAGCACACTTCACATTATTGATGGAACAGATGGATCGTCTAGAAAGACGATCTATTGTCAGTCTAGGACGTGGTATGAATATCCTCAGGTTGCCGACGTAGATGGTGATGGTGCAAGTGAACTTATCGTAACATGTTCTACTGATGACAGCTTACCGTTCGACCCTTATAGTGGATCAATCAACTCTCAGGTTAGAGTATATGCTGCGGCAGATGGTGAGGTATGGCAGCCTGCTCGTTCGGTTTGGAATCAGCATGCTTACTTCAATGTAAACGTAGATGATGACTTAACAATTCCTCAAGAGCAACAAGATCACACTGTAGTATTTGGTAATGTAGACTGTCAGGATGGTTCTACTTCAGACGTAAGATCATTGAACTCATTCCTTAACCAGGCACCTTTCCTTAACGAAACAGGTTGTCCTGAATACTCTTCTCCTGACTTAGAACTAGCTGGACCTATCAGTGCTACTCCTTCTCTTTGTCCTGAAACTACATTCGATGTAACATTCACTGTTAACAACGTTGGAGACATGGACCTTTCGGGAGCACTTCCTGTAACATTCTACTCTGGTGATCCGGAAAGTACAGATCTTCCTTATGCTGAAAAACTAAACACTGAGTTCGAAATCCTTTCTGACTTCAACCCAGGAGAAAGTATTGAAGTTACGATGCAAGTTGTTGGTTCAGGTGGAGAGTTTGATTTATATATCGTTCTTAATGACGCTGGTGGCCAAGATCCTCCTTTTACTATTAACACGTCAAGTATCCAGGAATGTGATGTCGGAAATAACAAATTGAGTACTGATGTATTCTATACTCCTTTTACACTTCAAGCAGATTTCTTAAAGGATAATGAGAAGTGTGATCCCCTACTTCCTGATAATGGTCAAGCGCAAGCTTACTATTCGGGTACAATTCCAGGAATTACAGAGGTGGTATGGTTAGAAGATTTTGAAGACTTATCAGATGGAACCAATAACGATACTGGAGAAACTGCATGGTCAATCTCTTACAGTGGTAACTCAAATAGAGCTGAAGTAGATAATAACTTTGGAGGACAAGCATTTGAGTGTAATAACACTGATGCCGTAGTGACCTGGACTTCCGAAAGCATAGACATTTCTGCATACGAAACAGTTGATGTTTCAGTGGATATGTTCTCAAGTGGAGATCTTGAGACTTCTGCGGATTATATAGAATTCTACTACAGTTTAGATGGGGGTTCTTATACTCTATTAACTAATGGTAGACAATTAGGAAATTTTGGTTACTTCCAGGCATTAGGTGAAGACTTTACGGGATCCACCATTCAATTCCAGGCAAGAGTATATAACACTGCCGGAGATGAAGTATACTACTTTGATAACGTAAGAGTTGAAGGTACAACCGCTCCAGAAACTGGGGACTTCACAGACGGCTTTACTTTTAACTGGTACAACTTAAATGACTTTTCAGCTATACTTTACACTGGTGACACTTGGTCATCAATGCCTGAAGGTAGCTACAGTGTGATTGGTCTTTATGATGCATCAAACTGTTTCTCAGACACAGCTCAAATCGACATTGCTCTTACAAGCAACGTGATTGATTTAGTTCTTTACGAAACTGCAGCCGTAACTGATTGTGCGACACCAAATGGGCAGCTGACTGCAGGTGTTAGAGTAGACTCTGATACTGTAACTGCTGGTTATACCTTTGAATGGTATATTGGAGCAACTCAAACTCCAGATGACTTAATTGGAACTGGAAATGTCGCATCAAACTTAAGTGCTACAGAATACCTGGTTGTGGTAACTGATAATACTACCGGTTGTGATGAGTCAACCACCCTAACAGTTTCTACTGATCAGGTTCAACCTGACATATCATTGGATGCAACCACGGACATTACCGATTGTGCCGCGCTAGATGGTGGTTCTGCCACTGTAAGTTCTACCGATGATGTTACATTCTTATGGTATGACGGAACTTCAGTAAAGGCCGTGGCTGATTTCACTGGAGCAACTTACTCAGGATTAACATCAGGAGATTATACAGTTGTAGCCCAGGATAATGGTTCAAGCTGTACTTCTGATCCATTAGCTGTAACAATAAATAACCTTACCGGTGCACCAAATATTACTACGACATTAGATACTGAAAACACATCATGTGGGGACGGTAACGGTCAGGTGTCTGCGTCTGCCACTGCTACTGGCAGCCCAACATTTACATACGAATGGTTTACTGGAAACAGTACTGCTAATAACCAGTCACTTCCAGGTTCATCCACTCCTAGTGCATTCTTAGTAGATGCTAATACTCTAGGGGGCTTACCTGCTGGTGATTATACTGTTAGAGTTACTAACGATGATAACAACTGTTCTGATACTCAGGTAGTAACAGTTACTGAAACAATCATTAACCCTACAATTGATGGTTCATTCATCGTAATTACTGCAAGAACAGCGTGTTCGGGTGGATCTGCAGACCCTAACAATGGAGCTATTGATGCTACTCACCCTAATGTTGTAACAGGTGGTTCTGGAAATTATCAATATGACTTATATAATGGAAACAGTGCTTCTGGAACTGTTTTAGCTTCAAACAATACTGGTGATTTTCCTAATCTAAACTCTGGAAACTACACTATTGAAATTACTGACCTTGATACCGATTGTGTATCGGATGAATACTCTATGCAGGTTCCATTAGAAAGAGATGAACCTATCCTTTCTGGAAACATGGTTACTGCAAATACATATTGTACTGGAGGAAATGGTACAGCATTAATCACTGCAAGCAGTACTATAGAACCGGCCGACGGATATGAGTTCAGCATCTTTGAAGGTAACAATACCAATGAATCAAACCTTGTTGAAAGAGACACCATTACAAATGGAACTGCAGGTAAATTATTCTCAAATCTTAATAGTGGAAGTCACAGGGTTGAAGTAATTAACCTGAGCAACAACTGTTCAGAAATTATCAGTATCACTATTCCTGAAAACATTACTTCATTTACAATTTCATCAAGCTTCACTTCTGACAATACAAGTTGTGATGTTTCCGTAGTAAACGGATTTGCAGGAGTTAACATGGATGATGGTAATAGCAACTATACTTTCAAATGGTATGATGGAAGTTTGGTTGATGAGTCTGATAGAAGAACTGAAGATGGTAATAGTCTTAGCGGATTAGCTTCAGGAGACTATACTGTAGTTGCTGTTAGTAACGAAACAGGTTGTGAAAGTGACCCTGTAACAGTTACTGTTGGTGACGATCCGTTTGTTCCGGATTTGACAATTGTTGAAGAACAACCATCTACAAGTTGTTTGACTGACAATGCTGAGTTGAGAGCGTATGCTTCAGAGGATAGCAACCCAGATGAATTAAATGAAACTAATGGATATACGTTCCAATGGTATTTAGGAAGCGATACCAGTAGTCCAATTTCTGGACAAGACAGCTCATATGCTAGTGGATTAGCAGCATTTACTGAATATACAGTTGAAGTGATTCATACAAGCACTGGCTGTGTTCAAACTGCTTCTTATACTACAACACAAAACTTAATCAGACCTGTAATCTCTTTAGATAACATGGTTCAAAATACGGTTTGTGATGACACAAACACTCCTTTCACTGGGTCATTAACTGCAGCAGTTACTTTTGATGGTTCTTCAGCAACATTCCCTAATACAGATTACGAGTTCACATGGTACAACGGAAGTACAACTTCTGACCCTGTGATATCTGGTGAAACAGGAAATACATTATCTAATCAAGCTGAAGGATTCTACACTGTTACGGTTAGAAACAATGCAGAAGGAGGTTGTGATTCAGATCCAATTACATTTGAAATCACTGCAAATCCTGATAACCCAGATTCGGATCTTGATGCAACAAGAACAAACAACAATACTGTTTGTGATATTACGGCAAATGCATCTGGAACATACGATGGTCAGATCAGTGTGACTCCTACAACAGGAGATGTATCTGATTATACCTGGACTTGGTTCGTTGGAGTTTCAACTGATGCTTCAGATGAAGTAACTGCAAATATTACAGATGCATTAGTAACAGTAACATCTACGAATAGTGAGCTTTCTCAGATTCCAGGTGGTACTTATACTGTATTGATTGAAAACAATACAAATGGATGTACATTCAGTGAGCAATTCTCGATCACAGATGAAACTGCGATACCGGAAATTGATTTTGCTAATTCCGAAGTAAACGACAATACTTATTGTAGCTCTCCTGGTAATGGTAGCATTGTAGCTGCGTTGGATTTAAGTGGAACTACAATCAACGGAGTTGAAAACACAGAAATTTGGCAAGCAATATCATCATGTAACTCAGTTATTCTTGATGATGCTACTGCAGTTGGAGACAATGGATTCCAATTAACAACTGCTACAAATAATCAATTTGGTAGAGTTTGGCTTGGTGACACTTTAGATCTTAGCCAACCTTTGAGATTTGACTTTGAACTATACCTTGGAGATAAAGACAATACAGGTGCAGATGGTATAGCATTTACTATGCATAGAGACAGTAGAGGTTATGACGCAAGAGGACGAGTTGGAGGAAACCTTGGTGTTGGTGATGCAGCTACTAGTTCTGGTTCAGAATCAAAAATTGAACCTGCAATAACCATAGAATTTGATACATGGCAAAACGGTGACGTCAGTGATCCTAGCTATGACCACATGAACTTATTCCTTAATGGAAATGTGGATGTGCAAACTACTGCTCCGGTACAGATTAGAGACGGTGAAGACAATGTAGAAAATGGTGATACACTTCAGGTTACTATCGTTGTAACACAAGTTGGATCTGATCAAAACCTACAAGTTTGGGTAGATGGTTCAATGAGAATCGATTATACTGATGATATTGTAACAAATATTTTCAGCGGTAATTCTGATGTTATTGCTGGATTTACTTCTTCAACGGGTGGTTCAAACAACGATCAAGCAATATTCCTTACTCCATACTTCGATAACTTCTCATTCGAATGGTGGGATGGAAATACCGTAGACGCAGCTAACTTAAGATCTGAAACGGATCCATTCCTTTGTGATCTTTCTGCGGGACAATACACGTTAAGAGTTACTGATAACACTACAGGTTGTATTTCCAACATTCAGGTATATGATATCATTGACAATGCTTCAAACCCTGATCTTACTGCAACTGAAGTAAGCGCAGCAACTATATGTGCTGGAGGAACAGACCCAGATGGTTCTGCTACAGTTACTATCGATAACGCAAACGGAAGCACAGATTACACCTACGCATGGTACGCAGGAACTTCCGCAAGTGGAACAGTTTTAGGAACTGCCGCCACTCTTGAAGATCAGGAAGCTGGACAATACACAGTTCTAGTAACTGATACTGATGGTGACGGACTAGGTTGTACAAGCACAGCGACAGTTGAAATCACTGAAGACTTCCCTACTATTACAATTGATGCATCTACAACTGTGGGAGCTTCAGATTGTAACACTGGCTTAGATAATGGTTCTTTCACCATTGATAATGTTGCTGAAGATGGCGTTGTAGTTGGCGTAGTAGGTGATTATAACTACGAATACTTTGATAATACTGCAGCATCTATTCAAGGACCAAGTGCAGTCAATTCCATTACAGATCTTGCACCTGGTAACTACAGTGTAGTGATTACTAACAATACATCTCAGTGTGGTTCTGCAAGTATTCCATTTACAATTGCTGATGAGTCGGTTACTCCTATCCCATCGCTTGCAACAGTTGATAATTCAGACTGTTCTGGCACTTCAGGAAATGGTTCTATCACAGCAACTGTTACAAATGCTGATGCTGCTAACAGTTATACATTCGCTTGGTACTATGGAGCTTCAGCAGATGTTGGAGATACTGGCGCATCTACTTTAATAAATGATGGAGATACTTACAACGGAGCTACTGTAAACATTACAGATGGGACTTATACTGGAAATGTTTTAGAGAACCTTCCAGCAAACGCTACAGGTGAAGTATACTGGGTAAGAGTAACAGATGACACTGACCCATCAAGCTCATGTTATACTGATATCGATGCTACAATAATTGATGATGCTGAGGATATGACAGTTACGTCTGCTACACCTACCGCATCTGATCAATGTACTCCTGCAAATGGTAGTATTGAACTTACAGGTTTAGATATTGATGGTACAGTTACAAACACTGCAGCTGGTTTCGAAACACTTGAAACCAATGGATATGTGTTTGATGTCCTACAATCAGATGCTTCAACATTAGAAAAGACTTTCAACATTAGCGCTGACGGTGGAAGTGGAACTTTCCCTGGTGCTGATGCTTTAAACCCTGGCACTTACTACATAAGAGTAACTAACGCATTAAGTTGTGTGGGTGCGCTGTATCAATTCGAAATTGATGATAATAGTGTGGTTCCTACATTGACAGCTTCTGAAGATGCCGCTTCTACTATATGTGCTGGCGGTGATAACCCAGATGGTCAAGCTTCTGTAACAATAACAAACGACGATTTAGGAACTTACACTTATCAGTGGTACAGAGGTAACTCTGCAACTGGCGGAAATGAAGTTGCAAATGATGATATTTCAGCTGGATTCCCTTCTGGAGCGACTAGTGCTACATTGTCTGGAATTTATGCTGGATTCTATACTGTTGAAGTTACTGACACTGATGGTACTGGTACAGGTTGTACAAACACTGTTACTATTGAAATTACGGATAACCCAGCAACAATTACAATAGACGCATCTACAAATGTCGGAGCTTCTGACTGTAATACAGGTTTAGATAATGGTTCATTTACAATTACCGCAGTTGCTGAAAATGGAACAGTTGTCGGAGCTGTAGGAGATTACAATTATGAATTCTACGATAATACAGCAGCTTCCATACAAGGACCAAGCACAACAAATTCAATTACTGGATTAGCTCCAGGTAACTATAGTGTAGTTATTACTAACAATACTTCACAATGTGCTTCTGCTTCGTTACCATTCACTATTGCTGATGAATCAGTAACACCAATTCCATCATTAGCTGTTGTTGACAACTCAGACTGTTCTGGAACTGCTGCAAATGGATCAATCACTGCAACTGTGACTAACCCGGATGCTGCTGACAGTTATACATTTACTTGGTATGTAAGTGCGTCTGCAGACTTTGGCGATCCTGGATCTTCAACAGCAATTACTTCAGGCGTAACTGCTTATAATGGAACAACATTAACGATATCAGATGGAGCTTATACTGGAAACATCCTTAACAACGTAACTGAAAACACGGCTGGTGATGTATTCTGGGTGAGAGTAACAGATGATACTGACCCATCAAGCTCTTGTTATGCTGACATTAATGCAACAGTAATCAATGATCCAGATGATATCACTGTTACTGCGGCGACACCTACTGGTTCAGATCAATGTACGCCTTCAAATGGTAGTATTGAGTTGACTTCTCTTGATATTGACGGAGCTGTTACAAATACTGCTGCTGGGTTCGAAACTCTTGAGACCAATGGATATGTATTTGATGTGTTACAATCTGATGGATCTACATTGGAGAAAACTTTCAACATTAGTGCTGACGGTGGAACAAACACTTTCCCTGGCGCTGATGCTCTTGATCCAGGAACATACTTTATTAGAGTTACAAATGACCTAAGTTGTGTTGGCGCTCTTTATCAATTCGAAATCGATGATAACAGTGTAGTACCTACATTAACTGCTGCTGAAGATTCACCTTCTACGATTTGTGATGGTGGTGATAGCCCTAATGGACAGGCAACTGTAACAATCACAAATGACGATACAGGAACATATACTTATCAGTGGTACAGAGGCAATTCTGCTACTGGTGGAAATGAAGTTGCAAATGATGATATTTCAGCTGGATTCCCTTCTGGTGCTACTACTGCAACTTTATCCGGAGTATATGCAGGTTTTTACACAGTCGAGGTTACTGATACTGATGGTACCGGTACAGGTTGTACGAACACCGTTACAGTAGAGGTCACTGACGATCCAGCAACAATTACCATCGACGCTTCTACAACAGTTGGTGCTTCTGATTGTAATACAGGTTTGGATAATGGATCATTTACTATTAACGATGTTGCTGAAAACGGAACTGTTGTTGGAGTAGTTGGAGATTACAATTACGAATTCTTCGATAACACTGCTACCTCTATTCAAGGACCAAATACAACAAATTCAATTTCTGGACTAAGTCCTGGGAACTATACAGTGATTATTACTAATAATAGTTCTGAATGTACTTCAGCATCTCTACCGTTTACAATTGATGATGAATCTGTAATTCCTATTCTATCTCTAACTGTAGTTGATAACTCTAGCTGTATTACTACTGGAGCAAATGGTTCAATTACGGTCGACATTACAAATCCAGATGCAGCTAATGATTATAGCTTCACTTGGTATATTGGTGATGATGCCTCAGAATTTGGAGATACAGGTGCATCGACAATGATTACTGGTGGAGCAACTAGCTACAACAGTAATACACTATCAATAGGTGACGATGGATCTTACACCGGAAATGTATTAGGATCACTTCCAGCAATGGCTGATGGTGATGATATATTCTGGGTAAGAGTTCAAGATGGAACTGATCCTTCTAGCTCTTGTTACACAGACATCAGTGCTACTATCATAGATGATCCTGCTGACATTACTGTTACAGGTGCCACCCCTACTGCTTCAGACCAATGTACACCATCCAATGGAAACATTGAGCTTACGGCACTAGAAATTGATGGAGCTACTACTAATACAGCTGCTGGTTTTGAAACTCTCGAAACTGCTGGATATGTATTTGATGTTTTACAATCTGATGCTTCAACTTTAGAAAAGACTTTCAATATTGCTGCTGATGGTGGAACAAACACTTTCCCTGGAGCTGATGCTTTAGCACCAGGTACTTACTTTATAAGAGTGACAAACGACCTTAGTTGTGTTGGTGCACTTTATCAGTTTGAAATTGATGACAACAGTGTAGTCCCTACATTAACTGCAACTGAAGACAATGCCTCTTCAGTTTGTGCCGGAGGTTCAAGTCCTGATGGTCAAGCTTCTGTTACAATAACAAATGATGATTTAGGAACATATACTTATCAATGGTACAGAGGTTCTTCAGCGACTGCTGGAAATGAGGTCAACAATGACGACATTTCAGCTGGATTCCCTTCAGGAGCGACTACTGCTACCCTGTCAGGAGTATTTGCTGGATTCTTCACTGTTGAAGTAACGGATACTGATGGAACTGGCGCAGGCTGTGTAAATACTGTAACAGTTCAGGTAACCGAAAATGAGCCGGTAATTGCTCTTGGTGCAGTTACTAATGTCGGTGCTTCCGACTGTAACACAGGATTGGATAATGGTTCATTTACCATAACTTCAGTTACTGAAGATGCATCTGTTGTTGCAGCGGTTGGAGATTACACATACGAGTTCTTTGATAATACTGCTACTTCTATTCAAGGACCTAGTTCCACGAATTCAATAACTGGCTTATCTCCAGGTAACTATTCAGTAATTATCACAAGAACATCTTCTCAGTGTGTATCAGGATCAATTGACTTCACAATTGCTGATGACTCATATTTACCAATTCCAGCTTTAGCTGTTTCAGACAATTCAGATTGTTCTGGTGCCGCTCCTAATGGATCAATCACTGCAACTGTTTCGAATGCGGATGCAGCTGATGATTATTCTTTCGTATGGTATATTGGAGATGATGCTACTGAATTTGGAGACATTACTAATTCTACTGAAATAACTAGTGGTGTTACAAACTACAATGGTGCAACATTAACAATTAGCGATGGTGCATACACTGGAAATATTTTAGAAGACCTTCCGTCAATGCTAGACGGTGACGACATATTCTGGGTAAGAGTAACTGATGGTACAGATCCTTCAAGTTCTTGTTACGCTGATATTAGTGCCACTATTGCTGATGATCCGGCAGATATTACTATTACTGCTGCGACTGCAACTGGCGCTGATCAATGTGCACCTACTAATGGTAGCATTGAATTAACAGCAATCGATGTAGACGGAGCAGTAACAAATACTGCTGCAGGTTTCGAAACACTTGAAACTGCAGGTTATGTATTTGATGTATTGCAATCTGATGCTAGTACTTTAGAAAAGACATTCAATATTGCTGCAGATGGAGGAACTAACACCTTCCCTTCTGCAGATGGTCTAGACCCTGGTACTTACTATATCAGAGCTACCAATGATTTAAGTTGTGTGGGAGCTCTTTATCAATTTGAAATAGATGATAATAGCGTAGTTCCAACACTAACGGCCGCTGAAGATGCTCCATCTACTATTTGTGCAGGAGGAACAAGCCCAGATGGTCAGGCTACAGTAACGATCACAAACGATGATTTAGGAACCTACACTTACCAGTGGTATAGAGGAACTTCTGCTACTGCAGGTAACGAAGTTGCAAATGATGATATTTCAGCTGGGTTCCCTAGTGGTGCTACTACTGCTACCCTATCCGGAGTATATGCTGGATTCTTTACTGTTGAAGTGAACGATGCTGATGGAACTGGTAACGGATGTTCTAATACTGTTACTGTTGAAATAACAGAAGATGCTCCTGTCATAACTCTTGGGGCTGTAACTAACGTTGGAGCTTCAGATTGTAATACGGGACTGGACAATGGTTCATTCACAATTACATCTGTTACTGAAGATGCGTCTGTGGTTGCTGCAGTTGGTGATTACACATATGAATTCTTTGATAATACAGCCACTTCGATTCAAGGGCCAAGTACTACCAACTCAATTACTGGATTAACTCCTGGTAATTACTCAGTTATTATCACAAGAACTTCATCTCAATGTGTATCTGGATCTGTAGACTTCACAATAGCTGATGACTCTTACACTCCAATTCCTGATTTGACCGTAGTAGATAACTCTGACTGTTCAGGTGCTGCACCAAATGGATCGATCACAGCTACTGTAACAAATGCAGATGCCGCTGATGACTACTCATTCGAATGGTATATTGGAGATGACGCTTCTGAGTTTGGAGACATTACAAATTCAACACTGATCGTAACTGGTGTTACAAATTATAACGGTGCAACACTTGCTATCAGTGATGGTGCTTATACTGGTAATATTCTTGAAGACCTACCTTCAATGGTTGATGCAGATGACATCTTCTGGGTAAGAGTTACAGATGGTACTGATCCTTCTAGCTCTTGTTATGCAGATATTAGTGCAACAATTGCTGATGATCCAGCTGATATTTCTGTAACCGTAACTGGTGCAAATATTACAGACGCTACAGACTGTACTCCAGACGATGGAGAAGTTGAATTAGTCGAAATTTCTATTGACGGAGCACTAACAAATACTGCTGCGGCATTTGAAGCATTAGAGACCGCAGGATACGTATTTGATGTTCTTCAATCTGATGGAACAACAGTAGAAAAGACTTTTGATGTTGCTGCAGACGGTGGAACTAACACCTTCCCTGCCGCTACTCAACTTGCTCCTGGAATTTACTTTATCAGAATCACTAACGATTTAAGTTGTGAGTCTGCGTTATATCAATTCGAAATTGATGATAATATTCCGGTTCCAGTAATAGCTACAACTACAAATGACAATACAAATTGTACTGGAACAGCTAATGGTTCTGCGTCTATCACTCTTGATGGAATTACAACTGGACACACTTACCAGTGGTACTTTGGAACGATTGCTGGCGGAGGTACTGCTATTAATGTCGGTGATGACCTGGGAAATAATTCTGATGCATTAGGTGTTGCAACTGCAAGCCTGAGCCAGGTTGGTGCTGGAACATACTACGTGGAAGCATCAGATAATGATGCTAGTAACGGAGGTACTGGTTGTGTAATCCAACAAGAGTTTACAATTAATGATGACCTGGCAGTTATCGCCATAAGTGCTTCAGGAGTAAATCAGGATAACACAATATGTGATCCTACGGGACTATCTGATTCATACGATGGTGAATACGAAGTAACAGGAGTAACAAGTGACGGAGTGGCTGATGCAATTGGAAACTACGACTTTGAATGGTACACCTCTGGAGGAAGCTTAATCATCACTACAGATGGTTCTGCTGATGCAGGAGTTTATAATGATTTAGATGCAGGTGATTATCAAGTAATCGCAGTTAATAAATCTACAGGTTGTGAGTCTGCTCCGGTGGCCTTCACAATTGGTGACAACACCACAGACCCAGACTTATCAGGTGCAAACTCAACTATAACTGATTCTGAAAGTTGTGATAATACAAACTTTGCAAACGGTAATATAGATGTTGATCCTGATGGTAACACAGGCAATAACCCAGCTGGCTACACTTTCGAGTGGTATACGGGTGGAACCGCAACAATAGGAACAGGTACTTTGATCGCTAGTGAAACTGGAGACGATCTGGATAATATTGCACCAGGTACTTACTCAGTAAGAGTAATTATTGATGCTACAAATTGTTTCACAGACCTTGAGTTTGTTGTCGGATCAGTGGTTGCTGGTAACCCTACCCTTACACTATCGGAGGACGTTCAAGTGACAGACTGTAATACTCCAGATGGACAAATCTCAGGTACTCCTGGAACAGGTGCTGCTACAGATTACAATTGGTTCTGGTTTGGAGAGGATAAAACTACTGCTATAGATGATGTTACCATTGGAGGAACAGTGTCTGCTGATGGCGATGTAGTTACTACGTTACCTGAAGGCACTTACTATGCAGTTATTCAAAATCAGGAAACTGGTTGTGTGAGTGACACCATGAGTATTGATCTTGGTAGAGCACCTTCAGCTACAATGACAATTTCTGAGACTGTAACATCAGCTCCTGGAGATTGTAGCGCGGATGAAGGTGAGTTCACACTAGATATTACTGGCGCAAGTGGTGCAACAGTGAATGTAACTATTGAAGACGAATCAAATAATACATTGTTTACCGATGCAACAGCAACACCAGGTGTGAGTGCTGTGGTGGTCAATGGAACAAATAATACTGGTTTCATTAATGGAACATACTTGGTGACTGTAATAGATGACGGTGCTGGTGGAACTGGATGTACAGAAACATACGAATTCTTCTTACCATACCAGGAAGCACCAAGACTTGACCTTGCAGTTCCAACGGTTATTACCCATAGCAATAACTGTCAACCATATGAGGGTACAGCGATTGTTTCTGGAGATAATACCAATGGTGTTACTGGTGGACAAGGTGGTGCAACAGGTGTAGTTGATATTACTCTCACACTAATTGACGCAGAAAGTACTGGTGACTCTCACGCTAACTATCAGGTATTCTTGTACCAAGGTGAAGATCCTTTACCGTCACCTGATATGGACCTGGAATTCACTGTTGCGGATGCAACTGGGCTTACTGTTGGAATGAGCATCACAGTTAGTGGTAGTACCGCTGATATTACTTCCATATCTGGAACAGACATTGTTGCAGACTTCACTGGTGGTGATGTTGATGATTTCGCTACTGGAAATACAGTTGTGGAAAATGGCCAACTTATCACAGCTGTAATCAATGATGGTTATTGGCCTACACCAACAAGGGATGCCGACATTCAAGTGATTGAAGGTACAATCACTGGACAAAATCAGGCGGACCTTGGTTTCGGTACTACTGGAATTGGATTTGATGATGTAGAAAATACATATACCTTCAGTGGACTTACTGCCGGAAACTATACAGTAATGGCAGCTCAGGAAGGTATAGCATTCTGTCTATCTCCTTCTGTGACCTTCGAAATAGAGGATAGATTCTTCGAATTAGATATAGATGCAACTGATGTTAATTATGTTGAAGTAACAGGTGACACTAATTGCGACGGTGTAGCTGCAAACTCAGATGGTATAATTGAGATTAAGCAAATTGATAGAGTACTAGATGATGGTGCTGGAGGACTGACTATTGATGGAACAGATGATGCAACAGTATCAACCGACTATACTTATGAGTGGTTCGCCGGAGATGATGTTACAGATCCAGATCTAGCAACTACTTATCCATCGGCTACTATTAGCGCAATTGGAAATAGTGTGTCTGACATTCCTGCTGGAACATACACTGTAAGAATTACAAATGGTACGGTTTCGGTTGGAAGCGGAGATGCTTGTACTGCAACATACACATATGAGGTTCCTGAGAATCCAGATGACATGGTGGTTGCAGTAACTCCTACAGATAACACGAATTGTGTTGCCACATATAATGGAGAAATTCAAATAAACACCGTAAACGTTAACAGTACTGGTGCTGTCGCTTGGAATTCACTTACAAATTACACTGCTGAGCTTTATGAAGTAGGAAATGCTACAGCTATTCAAGGACCGATTTCTTCAGGTATTGCTGATGTGTTCTCAAACCTACAAGATGGTGATTACTCTGTGGTTGTAACAAATCCTAATTCTTGTGAATCAACAGCTACTTTAGTTACAGTAGATGATGGGTCTTCAAACCCTACCCTAACGGAGACTTCTTCAACCAATAACACAAGTTGTACTACAGCTAATGGTGAGATTACAATTGACTTGGGATCCGCAGTAGGCGATTATAACTACCAGTGGTATGTTGGAGATATTTCAAGTACTACCACATTCACAGGAACTGAAGGAAATCCAAGTGGTACAGAAACTCAAATCTCTGGAATTAGTGAAGGAACCTACACTTTACAAGTGACGGATAATGCTGATCCAGATGAGGGTTGTTTCAGTTTTATCACAGTATCAATTCAGGATAATGTGTATGATGTAACAACATTTACATTCAATACTAGCGATGTTACAGACTGTACTCCAGATAATGGCCAAATTGAATTGACTGGTGTTGATGCTTATAACACATTCAGTGATGATGCAAACACCTATCCTGCTGATGGAGCATTGAATACTACATTCGATATCACTGTATATCAAACGGATGGTACTAGTGTTGTTGATACTGACGCTGATAATGACAATATCATTGACGGTTTATCACCTGGTGACTATCTAATTGAAATTAACTTTGCAACTTCTGGATGTACATCTGCTCAAAGAGCATTCACTATTTCTGATGATGCGGATAACCCAACTGTAGCAATCGTTCAGGATGCTCCTAATACAATTTGTGATCCTTCATTCGGTGCACTTGAAGCTGATGGTCAATTGACAGCTACCGTAACAGGTGATGCTGATGATAATTACGACTTCCAGTGGTACTTAGGTGCAACAGGTGATGTATCTACTCCTATCAATGATACAGATGTATTGAATAACTCAACTGTTTCAATTGATGAATCTGGAACCAGAACATCAGTAATATCAAATCTTTCGGAAGGTACTTATTGGGTAGAGGTAACAGACAATACGACAGCTAACTTAGCATGTACTGTTTCTGGAGAAATCACATTGACTTCTAACTTCACTGATGTAACACTTGATGTTGCAAATGTGACTGCTAACCCAGCAACAGATTGTACATCTCCAGCAAACGGATCGATCTCGATTGATCTAGCAGATATTAGTGGATCTGGAACATTAGTAACTGACTTTACAATTTCGATTGATGGAGTTAATACTAACACTGGTGATAACGCTGCGTTGGCCATGTCTGCTGACCCTGAATTAATTTCCGGATTGGAACCAGATACTTATAACATCATTATTACCGATGAAACTACTGGTTGTCTTTCTGACACATACCAGGTAGTTGTTGGACAAGATGGTACTGAGCCTACTCTTAATGCAATTGTTATAAATGATGATAACTTCTGTACTGGTGGAAACGGTGCAATCAGAATTGAAGTAACTGCTCCTGATACTGATGAAGCTAACTATACATTCGACTGGTATCAGGGTACTGATACTTCAGATCCTTGGACTACTGGTGAAGGTTCTCCAGGTAATGGTGCAACTGCTGGTATTGATGGCGCTGGTGGCGGAGGTGATGAAGCTTCTAATGTTGAGGCTGGATTCTACACTATCGTTGTAACTGCTCTTGGTACTGCTGCGGACGGTATTGGTTGTGTGGATCAGATTGTGGTTGAAGTTGAGGATGATCCTTATACTTTAGCAATCACCAACAGTACTTCTAGCAATGTGGATGATTGTACTCCTGATAACGGAGACATCTCTGTAACTGAATTGACTTATACTTCTAATGAAGACGGTGCTACTACTATTACTGGTGCTGGTCTGAATGATGGAGATATTGATTATACATTATACAACGATGCAGGTTTAACTTCTGTAGCTGTGGGTCCTCAATCAGGTAACCCAGACTTCACTAGCTTAAGCCCGGGTACTTACTACCTGACTGCTGAGTTCACTGGTGGAACTATTGCCCCAGGTTGTACTTCTGCTCCTGTTCAGTTTGTAATTACTGACGATGCAGATAACCCAACTGTAGCAATCGTTCAGGATGCTCCTAATACAATTTGTGATCCTTCATTCGGTGCTCTTGAAGCTGATGGTCAATTGACGGCTACCGTAACAGGTGACGCTGATGATAACTATGACTTCCAGTGGTACTTAGGTGCAACTGGTGATGTGTCCACTCCTATCAATGATACAGATGTGTTGAATAGCTCAACTGTGGCAATTGATGAGTCTGGAACCAGAACTTCAGTGATCTCGAATCTTTCGGAAGGTACTTACTGGGTAGAAATCACTGACAATACAACTCTTAACTTAGGTTGTACTGTCTCTGGTGAATTCACATTGACTTCTAACTTCACTGATGTGACGTTGGATGTTGCAAATGTGACTGCTAACCCTGCTACAGATTGTACTTCTCCAGACAATGGTTCAATCGAAATTGACTTTGCAGATGTTTCTGGTAGTGGTGCTAACCTTGGTGACTATCAAATTGATATTGCTGGTGAAACAACTACTGCCGATGATGCAACTTACACTCCAGGTGCTGCTACTGATCCGTTAATCATTACTGATCTTGCTCCTGATACTTATAACATCGTCATCACTGATGAAACAACTGGTTGTGTATCTGCTAACTATCAGATTGAAGTTGGACAAGATGGTACTGAACCTACTCTTAATGCAATTGTTGTTAATGATGACAACTTCTGTACTGGTGGAAACGGTGCAATCAGAATTGAAGTAACTGCTCCAGATACTGATGAAGCTAACTACACATTCGACTGGTACCAGGGTACTGACACTTCAGATCCTTGGACTACTGCTGAAGGTTCTCCAGGTAATGGACCTACAGCTGGTGTTGATGGTGCTGGTTCTGGTGGTGATGAAGCTTCTGATGTTGAGGCTGGATTCTACACTATCGTTGTAACTGCTCTTGGTACTGCTGCGGATGGTATTGGTTGTGTGGATCAGATTGTGGTTGAAGTTGAGGATGATCCTTATACTTTAGCAATCACCAACAGTACTTCTAGCAATGTGGATGATTGTACTCCTGATAACGGAGACATCTCTGTAACTGAATTGACTTATACTTCTAATGAAGACGGTGCTACTACTATTACTGGTGCTGGTCTGAATGATGGAGATATTGATTATACATTATACAACGACGCAGGTTTAACTTCTGTAGCTGTGGGTCCTCAATCAGGTAACCCAGACTTCACTAGCTTAAGCCCAGGCACTTACTACTTGACTGCTGAGTTCACTGGTGGAACTATTGCCCCAGGTTGTACTTCTGCTCCTGTTCAATTTGTAATTGCTGATGATGCAGACAACCCAACTGTAGCAATCGTTCAGGATGCTCCTAATACAATTTGTGATCCTGCATTCGGTGCTCTTGAAGCTGATGGTCAATTGACGGCTACCGTAACAGGTGACGCTGATGATAACTATGACTTCCAGTGGTACTTAGGTGCAACTGGTGATGTGTCCACTCCTATCAATGATACAGATGTGTTGAATAGCTCAACTGTGGCAATTGATGAGTCTGGAACCAGAACTTCAGTGATCTCGAATCTTTCGGAAGGTACTTACTGGGTAGAAATCACTGACAATACAACTCTTAACTTAGGTTGTACTGTCTCTGGTGAATTCACATTGACTTCTAACTTCACTGATGTGACGTTGGATGTTGCAAATGTGACTGCTAACCCTGCTACAGATTGTACTTCTCCAGACAATGGTTCAATCGAAATTGACTTTGCAGATGTTTCTGGTAGTGGTGCTAACCTTGGTGACTATCAAATTGATATTGCTGGTGAAACAACTACTGCCGATGATGCAACTTACACTCCAGGTGCTGCTACTGATCCGTTAATCATTACTGATCTTGCTCCTGATACTTATAACATCGTCATCACTGATGAAACAACTGGTTGTGTATCTGCTAACTATCAGATTGAAGTTGGACAAGATGGCACTGAGCCTACACTCAATGCAATTGTTGTTAATGATGACAACTTCTGTACTGGTGGAAACGGTGCAATCAGAATTGAAGTAACTGCGCCTGATACGGATGAAGCTAACTACACATTCGACTGGTACCAGGGTACTGACACTTCAGATCCTTGGACTACTGCTGAAGGTTCTCCAGGTAATGGACCTACAGCTGGTGTTGATGGTGCTGGTTCTGGTGGTGATGAAGCTTCTGATGTTGAGGCTGGATTCTACACTATCGTTGTAACTGCTCTTGGTACTGCTGCTGACGGTATTGGTTGTGTGGATCAGATTGTGGTTGAAGTTGAGGATGATCCTTATACTTTAGCAATCACCAACAGTACTTCTAGCAATGTGGATGATTGTACTCCTGATAACGGAGACATCTCTGTAACTGAATTGACTTATACTTCTAATGAAGACGGTGCTACTACTATTACTGGTGCTGGTCTGAATGATGGAGATATTGATTATACATTATACAACGACGCAGGTTTAACTTCTGTAGCTGTGGGTCCTCAATCAGGTAACCCAGACTTCACTAGCTTAAGCCCAGGCACTTACTACCTGACTGCTGAGTTCACTGGTGGAACTATTGCCCCAGGTTGTACTTCTGCTCCTGTTCAATTTGTAATTGCTGATGATGCAGACAACCCAACTGTAGCAATCGTTCAGGATGCTCCTAATACAATTTGTGATCCTTCATTCGGTGCTCTTGAAGCTGATGGTCAATTGACTGCTACCGTAACAGGTGACGCTGATGATAACTATGACTTCCAGTGGTACTTAGGTGCAACTGGTGATGTGTCCACTCCTATCAATGATACAGATGTGTTGAATAGCTCAACTGTGGCAATTGATGAGTCTGGAACCAGAACTTCAGTGATCTCGAATCTTTCGGAAGGTACTTACTGGGTAGAAATCACTGACAATACAACTCTTAACTTAGGTTGTACTGTCTCTGGTGAATTCACATTGACTTCTAACTTCACTGATGTGACGTTGGATGTTGCAAATGTGACTGCTAACCCTGCTACAGATTGTACTTCACCGAATAATGGTTCAATTGTAATTGATCTTGCAGATATTGGAGGAAGTGGAGCTGCAATTACTGATTACACAATCTCTATTGATGGTGTAAATACAAACACTTCTGATAACGCAGCACTTGCACTTTCAACAGATCCTGAAACAATTTCAGGTCTTGAGCCAGATACATATGATATCGTAATTACTGACGAAACTACAGGTTGTGTATCTGATACTTATCAGGTCGTTGTTGGACAGGATGGAACAGAGCCTACTATCAATGTTACTGTTCTGAATGATGACAACTACTGTACAGGTGGAAATGGTGCAATCACTGTTGAAATAACAGCTCCTGATACTGATGAGAACAACTATGATTTCCAATGGTACGAAGGAACTGGCACAACTGGATCTAACTTCCAGGGTGGAACTAATGTAACATCTGCTACAGGTCTTGAGGCTAACTTCTACACTATTGTAGTAACTGCTCTCGGAACTGCTGCTGATGGTATTGGTTGTGTGGATCAAATTGTGGTAGAAGTTGAGGATGATCCTTATGTGATTGAGATTACAAATAGCACTTCAAACAATGTAGTTGATTGTACTCCAGACAATGGTGACATCTCAATTACAGAATTGACTTATACTTCTGCTGAAGACGGTGCAACAACAATCACTGGTGCTGGCCTCAATGATGCCGATATTGATTATACATTATATGATGATGCCGCTTTAACAAGTGTTGTGACCGGACCTCAATCAGGTAACCCAGACTTCTCTAGCTTAAGCCCAGGCACCTACTATGTAGTTGCTGAGTTTACTGGAGGAACTATTGCCCCTGGTTGTTCGACTCCTGGTTTACAGTTTGTGATTGAAGATGATGCGGACAATCCTACAATTGATATTGTACAAGATGCTGCCAACACAATTTGTGATCCTTCATTCGGTTCACTTGAAGCGACTGGTCAATTAACTGCTACCGTAACAGGAGATGCTGATGATAACTACGACTTCCAGTGGTACTTAGGAGCTACTGGTGATGTATCCACTCCTATCAATGATACAGATGTACTAAATAGTTCTACTGTATCAATTGATGAGTCAGGTACTAGAACTTCAGTGATCTCAAATCTTTCTGAAGGTACTTACTGGGTAGAAGTTACTGACAACACTACAGGAAACTTAGGTTGTACAGTTTCGGGTGAGTTTACATTAACATCTAACTTCACAGATGTGACGCTGGATGTAGCGAATGTAACAGCTAACCCAGCGACTGATTGTACATCACCTGCAAATGGTTCAATTGTAATCGACTTTGCAGACATCTCAGGTAGTGGTGGAGCAATAACTGACTATACTATATCAATTGATGGTGTTAACACAAACACCTCAGATAATGCAGCTCTTGCGCTATCTACAGATCCTGAAACAATCTCTGGTCTTGAGCCTGATACTTACGACATAATCATCACTGATGAAACTACGGGTTGTGTATCTGGTACTTATCAGGTTGTTGTAGGTCAGGAAGGTACTGAGCCTACTATCAATGTTACAGTTCTGAATGATGATAATTACTGTTCAGGTGGTAACGGTGCAATTACTGTTGAAATAACCGCACCTGACACAGATGAGAATAACTATGATTTCCAATGGTATGAAGGTTCCGGAACAACTGGAACTAATTTCCAAGGTGGAACTAATATTACTTCAGCTACTGGCTTAGAAGCTAACTTCTACACAATCGTAGTAACAGCTCTAGGAACCGCGGCTGATGGTGTCGGTTGTGTGGATCAGATCATTGTTGAGGTTGAGGATGATCCATATATCTTAACAATAAGTGCAAGTACTTCAAATGATGTTTCTGACTGTACTCCTGATAATGGTGATATCTCAGTAACAGAATTAACTTATACTTCTAACGAGGATGGCGCTACTACTATCACTGGTACAGGTGGTGCAGGCTTCCTTGATGATGGAGACATTACTTACACATTATATGATGATGTTGAATTGACTAGTACAGTAACAAGTCAAACTGGAAACCCTGACTTCACATCATTAAGCCCAGGAATCTACTACTTGACAGCTTCATTTGATGCTGGAAGTGCTATTGCACCAGGTTGTACTTCGGCTCCAGTTCAGTTTGAAATTCTTGATGTTGCCTCATTACCTGAGGTGAGTATCACATCTACTTCAAATACTATTTGTGATCCTTCACTAGGAACATTTGATGCTGACGGTATTCTAACTGCAACTATTGGAAATGATGATGGAGGTACATATACATATGCGTGGTACATAGGTGAACCAAACTCTGGTACGCTTATCGCAGCTGATGGTCAGGATCTTGGAAATGGTTCTAATCCAACAGATGTAACAACGGCCACTATTTCAGGTTTAGCTGCAGGTTCTTACTATGTAGAAGTTGAAGATCAAGGACCAACCGCAGGATCTGATGGTTGTGTGGGTATTGCAACGTTTGTTCTTGAGAACGACAATGTACTAGTTGAAATCTCTATTGCTTCGACTTCTGACGATACTAACTGTACTTCAGATAATGGAACGTTTACTGTGAACTCTCCTACTTCTACAAGATTAGGATCCGTTGTAGCTTCAACATATACATTGACATACTACGATAGCACATTCACAACTATTGGAACATTCACAGAAGGTGCAGAGCCTACTGATCTTGCTGCAGGAACTTATTATGTGACTGCTTACGATCAGACTTACAACTGTACTTCAGACTTTGTTCCATTCGAAATTGGTGAAGACCTGGCTTACCCAGATTTAACTCTGACAGCTTCTTCTGCTAACATGAATTGTGTGAATCCTGATGGAAGCATTTCAATTGAAGCTCAAACAAACGGAAGCGTTTCGGCTGGAGGTTATTCATTTGAATGGTTTGATGGAGATGACACATCTACAGCACATGCTAATAACGGTACTGATTCTGGAACACCAGTTAATGCAAATATTCTTGAGAACTTAAGTGGAAACACTTACACTGTAAGAGTAACTGATTTAACCACTGGTTGTGAGACTATTCAGAGTTATATACTTGATGATGGTTATGATATACCTGTAGTTACAATTCCTGATGCTCAAATCACTGAGGATAGAATCTGTACTACCGATGTTGGAGATGGACAAATTGTAATAACTGATTCTGATATTAGTCCTGGTACTTTAGCAGACTACAGTATCTCAATCAGAATGGATAGTATAGATGGTACTCATATCACAGGATCTCCATTCGTAGGATCTGCAGGTATAACTGCCTCGGACCTTGATGCTGGTGAGTACTTCATTGTTGCAACAAATTCATCTAGTGAATGTGCGAGTGCTGTATTGAATGTGATAGTTCCTGACAGCACAATGATTCCTGAACTTGCGTTTGATCAGGTTGCCAATATTGGTTGTGGTATCACTTCAAATGGTACACTAACAATTACAACTGTAGATGGATATTCTTCCTCAGATGCTGAATTTGCTAATTACTCATTCCAGTGGTACGACGGATCTGGAACAACAACTGTGGTTGACAATGCAGATGGTGGTAACACAAATGAGATAACAAATCAGGATGAGGGTATTTATACAGTTGTAGTAACTGAAACAACAACAGGTTGTACAAATGAACAGGAAGTTGAACTATTCAATGAGCAGATACTTCCGATAATTGAAGATGTCAACCTTGTGGCTCAAACTGATTGTATGGGCAATGGTAGCGCAGAAGTTATAGAGATCTCATACAATGGGTCTTCTGTAAGCTCAGCTACATTCAATACTGACTATACATTTACTTGGTACTCCGGAGCAGCTATAATTACTGGTGAAACTACTTCATCAATAAGCGGATTAACTGCTGGTGATTACTCTGTGGAAGTATTGAAAAACGATGATAACTGTACTTCTGGTCCATTTGAATTTACAATTGATGACTCCCCTATCCTTCCGGAATTACTTGTAACACTAGTACAAGCAGATTCAGTTTGTACAGGAGGAACAGCAACGGGTGAAGTTTCTGCTACTGCTGATGGTGAGACAGAATTGACTGATGCGACATACGAGTTCAGATGGATTGACTCAAGTAATGACACAGTGAGTTTTGCTAGTACTGCATCTTCACTTGATGCTGGTACATATACCGCATTCGTTAGAAATACTACCACGGGTTGTACAATTACTCAGGACATTGATGTTCCTGGAGTAAGCCAGACTCCTGATATGGAACTAGCATTTACGAATCTGACTACATGTAACCCACTTGACGGTTCTATAACAGTAACTAGCGTATCCTTCGGAAGCATAACAGATTACACTTACTTCCTGTACGATACTGATCCTAGTTCTGGAGCTACGGCAATTCAAACTGTAACAGACGGAGTGATGGATAGTTTAATGGCTGGAACATACTTTGTGATTGGACAGAATAATACTACAGCGTGTTTGACAGGAACATTTGAAGTTGAGATTGAAGACAACTCAGCTCCTCCTGTAATCACTCTTACATTCTTTACTCCACAAACAAATTGTGATCCATCGAACCCTAACGGTACATTAACGGTAGCGGCAAATGGTTCATCAGATCCTGCTCTATACCAATTCGATTGGTATGACTTAAGTGGTAATTTGATTGAGTCTAATAGTGCGACTGCAGATAGCCTTGATGCAACAGACTACAGAGTTGTTGCGACAGATCTCGCTAGTGGTTGTACATCGGAGGAGATATTTGGAGTTAGTGAAGATATTCCTGAGCCAATTATGCTAAGTACTTCTTCTTCACCTAATACAAACTGTATTAATCCAAATGGTAGTGTAGGTGTTGCAGTTATCGAACCACTTAGAGGTGTGAATGATTACAGCTACTACTGGTACTTCGGAACTCCTTCGGATCCAGATCCGGCAGATGCCGATACTACTGGAAGATTCATTGAAGGCTTACCTGATGGAACGTATTCAGTGCTTGTAATTGATAATATTGATGGCTTCTGTCAATCAAATGTTACTCAAGTTGTAGTTGAAGACATGACTGAAACTCCTGACATTGAGTTTAACATGGAAGCTGGACTTACAAATTGTGACCCTACAAGACCTAATGGTATCCTCTCAGTAAGTTCTCCTTCAGGCGATATCTTCAGATACCAGTTTGACTGGTGGGTAGGAACAGATACTACTGCTACTTCATCGTTCTACACTGGACTAAGAGTTGATACATTGGAAGCTAGAACGTATGCGGTCTTGATTACTGACCTGATTACGGGTTGTGACAACCTTGAGTTCTTCACAATAACAGATGACACAGAGCAAGTTCCATTACCAAGTGTTGCGCTTATTGCGAACAGAACTTACTGTAGTGAGCCTAACGGTCAAGCAAGAGCTTCAATAAGTGGTGATACTGATAATTATACATTCGATTGGTACAGAGCAGACGATCCAAATACATTGATCCATACTGGTGCTTCAATTGGAGGGCTTGACTCTACTACTTACGAAGTGATCGCTACTGATATCAACACAGGTTGTGTATCTGAAAGAGCATCTATTAGAGTATTCTTCGATCCGATCGAGCCAGAGATTGCAGTACAAGTTGTTACTAACTCATGTGTAAGAGCAGAAGATGCATCGTTATCTCAGCTATATTCAGGTCAGGCATTCATCAGTGTTACAAATGCCGTTTCTTCTGATACAGTATTGTGGTATGCTAATGTAGAACCTGGATCAATTACAGGAGACGGAATACCTAATCTGGATGACGAAGAAGATAACAGAAATAACCAGGCTTGGACGAATGCACCTCCAGGAAACCATGCGGTTTATTACAGAGCTGAAAGTGGTTGTGCTACCGTAGCTTACTTCACAGTTGGAACTGATATTGTAGTTTACAATGGAGTTTCTGATAACGGAGATGGTAAAAATGACTTTTTCTTAATAGATTGTATCGAATATTTCCCTAATAACGTCGTTGAAATATTTAACAGGGCTGGAGCGAAGGTTTACGAAGTTGAGGGATATGATAATAATACTGTTAGATTTGAAGGATATGCGAATACTGGTGTAAGCCTTGGGGCAACCAGACTTCCGGAAGGAACCTACTACTATGTAATTAGTAAAGGAGATGGAAGTAGAAATGTTCAAGGATTCCTTCAACTAGTTAGATAGCGATCAAATTTGTTATGCACATAAACAGGGTATTAGTATTAATAATGGCAATATTCTTTGCTGGGCAGTTTTCATATGCCCAGCAAAGACCTATTACAGGGACTTATATGTTCAATGGGTTATTGATTAACCCAGCCTATGCTGGAAGTTTAAATCTTTTCAGTGCTACGTTTGTTCACAGAGATCAATGGGTGAACATCGATGAGGCTCCAACATTGCAGTCTTTAACCGCACACAGTTCATTCAAGAAAAATAGAATTGGGATTGGAATTGCCGCCTATCGGGACCAACTAGGAGTTACTACTCAATCTGGATTTTATGGTAGTTATGCTTACAAAATCAGAATGAGTGGAGCTATCCTGGCAATGGGTATCCAAGGTGGTTTTGATAACAGAGAAATTGATTTCAGCAGATTGGATCTTTTCAATCTGGATGATCCTCTTTTATCAGGAAATGAGAGTAAGATGAATCCCAATTTTGGTACTGGTGTTTATTTGGCCAATAGAGAATTCTTTGTTGGATTGTCTGTTCCTTACATACTTGAAAATAAAGTGACCAATGTGATAGACAGTGAGGCCCGTGAATCAAGGTATTACTATGGAACTGCGGGAGCGGCAATCACCATGTCAAAGCTTATCAAATTAAACCCTTCTGTCCTATTGAGGTTCCAGGAAAATGCAAAGCCGCAGTTTGACTTGAATTTCAATTTGATATTTGAAAGTGTGGCTTATGCTGGAGTTAGCTATAGAAGTAGTAATGCCTTAACCTTCGTATTCCAATTGATTCTGAACGACAACCTTAGAGCTGGTTATGCATACGAAACTGAGACATCTTCTATCAATGCATATTCTCCAGGTTCTCATGAAATTTTAGTGAACTACAGAATCAAAATCAGAAATGCCAAGAAGGATCCACAGTGTCCTGTGTATTTTTAATCTTTATCCTTTTTTGCATCTGAAAAGAATGAATTCAAGATTGTAAGTACTATACTCAATAGCAACGCCCACCAAAACCCATCTACCTCGAACCCTGATATAAACCAATCTGCCAAAAGAATCATGGCAGAATTAATAACCAATAAAAAAAGGCCTAGTGTTAGAAAGGTAACTGGAATAGTTAACACTACCAGAACTGGTCGGATTGTTGCATTAAGAAGAGCAAGGATTAATGCAACCAAAAATGCTGTAAAGAAGCCTTCCACATGAACACCTGGTAAAAGATAGGCTCCAATCAAAACTGCCACTGCTGACAGTATCATTCGTATTAAAAAATTCATTGATATTTCCTTTTTATATTTTTAATCCTACCAGACAAGGTGATATTTTCGAAATCTACTTTTGGATCCTTAGTTGCATTCAAGAATTTAAGAACATCTTCCGGATGATCTACCTTTCTACCATCTTTGACTCCAACGAATTTCAAGGTGCTCCAAAGAATGTTTTTCAAATGACTTTCCTGATCATCAGTCATGTAATATTCAACTACAACCGTATTTTGATCAAACCATAAGATTGATGAATAAACCCTAACCCACTCTCCTATTGTTGCTGGTCTCAGATAACTTATTTGATGATTATATACTACCCACGCTGCTTTGTACGCAAGAAAAATATCGGCCATTTCTACATTATACAGTTTTGGAACCTGATCATCTCTTGCGTTAAAATAGTAATCAAAATACTTTGCATTGTTTAAATGCTGAAGTGGATCACAATCCTGAAACCTGATCTTAACTCTGGATTCAGTTTGAATTGGATATTTCTTTGTATCATCAAAGTAGAACATACCTAAAGATACCTTTCTTTTAAGACTTGTACATGATGCGCCAAATGTCCTGGAATCATATAAACCAGAGCACTCACTGATGTAGGGCTCCCGTTTGATTCACCAACCCTTTCAAAATCCGATAATTGCAAGTTTTTGATTAAGAGCATCGTGGATTTTCTAACTATTTCAAATTCTTCGACTAAACTTTCCATTGATCTCTTACTAAAATTGGATTCTTCAACATAAGGATCTTCATCGAAACCGGGGAGCGATGTTTTATCTCCCCTGGCTATACTGAGAAGTCTGTAACTCATGATTCGTTCCACATCGATACAATGTCCGATTACTTCTTTCACTGACCATTTACCTTCAGCATAAGCATAGTTTTGAATTGCCATTAGTTCCGATTGTACAAAATCCTTGAATTCATCAAACTGGTTTATGTAAAAAGTAATTAAATCCTGATCTTCAGAAATCTGATCCATATATCTTTTAAAGAAAGGGTGATATAAACCCTCTTCAGGTTTCTTAATCTTTGTACCAGCTTGCATACTTGACATAATTATTTGCTATTCTCTCAATCATTTCTTTACTGTTGCCTTCCGTCAACTTTATCTTTTTTGCTGGAACACCTGCATAAATATATCCTGCTTCGACTACAGTGTTTTCCAACACAATAGCACCTGCAGCAACTAGTGCTCCCTCTTCAACTACTGCATGATCCATTACCATTGCCCCCATACCAATCAAAACATTATCCATCAAGGTACAGCCATGAACGATTGCGGTGTGACCAATTGAAACATTGTTTCCAATTACAGTCTTTGCTTTCTGATAGGTACAATGTATGACAGCATTATCCTGAACGTTCACTTTATTGCCCATCTCAATGCTGTGTACATCTCCCCGAACAACTGCATTGTACCAAACAGAACAATCATCGCCCATTTTGACGTCACCAATTATTACTGCTGTCTCAGCAAACCAGCAATTTTCTCCATAATTTGGTCTAACACCATTCAATTCTCTTATCAATGTCATCAGTCAATTTTTGTTAATTCTGAATTAAATCTATGGCAGCTATTCATCGATTAGATAATGATTAACATTTTTTCTTTACTGACAATATGTCATTTGGTTGTCAGCTTGTTATCTTTGCACCTCAGAAATTTAAAATACCAATTTCCAAAAATGGATTTAATTAAAGATATAGATATCATTTCTGCAGAAGAAGCTGCTAGTTGTGAAGTTAAGGTAAGTGAAGAAGGTTCTAAAACCGCAGAAAAGAAATTATATATAGAAAGTTATGGATGTCAAATGAATTTCTCTGATAGTGAGATTGTAACCTCTATCATGAAAAAAGATGGTTTTGATACAACATCCAATTTCGAAGATGCGGACGTAGTTTTTATCAATACTTGTTCAATCCGTGAAAAGGCCGAGCAGACTGTTAGAAACAGACTTCAAAATTTTAACAAAATCAAGCGCCAAAAACCTGAGATGCTAATCGGTATACTGGGTTGTATGGCTGAAAGATTAAAGGCTCAGTTGCTGGAAGAGGAGAAAATTGTTGATATAGTTGTTGGACCTGATGCATACAGAGATCTTCCTGCTTTGGTAAAACAAGCTGAAGATGGAAGCAAAGGAGTTAACACTTTCTTATCGAGAGAGGAAACTTACGGGGATATCAGTCCTATCAGATTGAATTCAAATGGTGTGACAGCCTTTATTTCAATTATGAGAGGCTGTGATAATATGTGTTCATTCTGCGTTGTGCCATTCACACGTGGAAGGGAAAGAAGCAGAGACCCTCATTCGATTGTTGCTGAAGCTCAGGAGTTATTCAACAATGGTTACAGAGAAGTAACTCTTCTAGGACAAAATGTTGATTCATACAAGTGGTCTCCTGAACAGAATAACAAGGCTAGATTAAATTCAACCTTAGCTAAGGATGAGGAAAGTGTTTCCGAAATAGTAAATTTTGCTAACCTTCTTGAGATGGTTGCAAAAGTAGATCCTAAATTGAGAGTTAGGTTCTCTACCTCCCACCCTAAGGATATTACAGATGAAGTACTTCATACGATGAAAAAGTATGATAACATCTGCAAATACATTCACCTTCCTGCTCAAAGTGGCAACACAAGGGTTTTGGAATTGATGAATAGAACTTACGACAGAGAATGGTACCTCAACAGAGTGGATGCAATTCGAAATATATTAGGTGAGGAATGTGGAATTTCTTCTGACATGATTGCTGGATTCTGTACTGAAACGGAAGAAGAGCACCAAGACACCTTGACTCTGATGGATTATGTGAAGTATGATTTTTCATACATGTTTATGTATTCTGAGAGACCTGGGACTTTGGCCGCTAAAAAGTTTGAAGATGATATTCCTGAACCAATCAAGAAAAGAAGACTTCAAGAGATTATTGCTAGACAGAAAGAAATTTCCATTGAAAGAAATAAACTTGATATTGGCAAAACTGTAGAGGTTTTAATTGAGGGTACTTCTAAGAGATCTGAAGAACAACTACAGGGTAGAAACAGCGCGAATAAGGTAGTAATTTTCGACAGAAAAGAAGGACTTGAGAAAGGACAATATGTTCATGTTAAAATAAATGATTGCTCTGCTGCGACTTTATTTGGAGAGCTCGTTTAACATATGAAAGAATCCGAAATTCAAAGTATAAAACAACGATTTGGTATTATTGGAAACTCTCCAAAACTGAATCATGCAATACAAGTAGCTGCCCAGGTTGCACCAACAGAAATGTCTGTTTTAATTACTGGAGAAAGTGGAAGTGGTAAAGAATCATTTTCTAAGATTATTCATTCACTTTCTTCCAGAAAACATGGACAGTTCATTGCAATAAATTGTGGAGCAATTCCAGAAGGAACAATAGACTCTGAACTTTTTGGTCATGAAAAAGGTGCATTCACCGGAGCACACGAAAGCAGAAAAGGGTACTTTGAGGTGACTAATGGCGGTACAATCTTCCTGGATGAGATAGGTGAAATGCCAGTTAATACTCAAGCAAGACTTCTGAGAGTTTTGGAAAACGGTGAGTTTATAAAAGTTGGTTCTTCAAAAGTTCAGAAAACAAATGTTCGTGTAATTGCGGCTACCAATGTAAACCTCATTAGTGCTGTAGAATCTAAAAAGTTTAGAGAAGACCTGTATTATAGATTAAATACAGTTCCAATATTTGTTCCTCCATTAAGGGAGCGAGGCACAGATGCTGACCTATTATTCAGAAAATTCGCATCTGATTTTTCTGAAACTTATCGGGTAAAGCCTATACAACTTACGGATGACGCTAAAAGGATCCTACTGGGATTTAGATTCCCTGGAAATATTCGTCAGCTAAAAAATTTGGTTGAGCAGATGTCAGTATTGGAGATGGACAGGGAAATAAGTGGAGAAATTCTTCTAAAATATCTGCCCTCTCAAAATAATTCACTACCTGCAGTAGTTAGTAGAGATAATGGCGGCAAAGAAGATTTCAGTGAAAGAGATATTCTGTATAAGGTCTTATTTGATCTGAAAAAGGATTTTAATGAAATGAAAGGACTGATTCATCAAATCCTTGAGGGTGAAACTTCTAAAAGCGAAATTCTGGAAAAACATGGAAACCTGTTTGATGAACATGACGGGCTGAGTGAATCCACAGTTCAAGCACTACCTGTAGAATCCGAACCGCTCCTCTTAAGAGAACATCAGGACGAGGAATTCATAGAGAATGTTCAGGATATTACGCACATTAATGCTGAAGATGAATCTCTTTCAATCGAAAAGAAGGAAAAGGAATTGATTATCAAGGCACTTAGAAAGAATAATAATAAAAGAAAATACGCAGCTCAAGACTTAGGGATTTCAGAGCGAACACTTTATAGAAAGATTAAACAATATGAAATTGATGAATAAACTTCACTTCGTAATTTTTTTATCATTTTTCTATATTTCAGGTTGTGGGGTTTATAGTTTTACCGGTTCTACGCTTGGAAGTGACGTCAAAACTATGTCGATCCAAACCTTCTATAACAATGCTCCTCTCGGTCCATCTACGATGAGTGTAAACTTCACAGAACAAATTAAGGACTACTTCCAACAAAACACTAGTTTGATTCTTGTTGATGGTGAGGGAGATCTGCAATTAGAAGGTTTTATTGAAAATTATACGCTCACTCCGGTTGCCGCTAATGCTGCAAGTACAAGCGGTGGTGTTGACCTTGCAAACCAAATGCGTATCACCATAACTGTGTCTGCAGTTTATGTCAATATAAAAGACGAAACATTTAACTTTGACAAGAAATTTAGCTTTTTCAAAGATTACGATCAGACTATCGATTTAGCCAGTGTTGAAGAAGAGTTTGTTGATGAGATTTTTGAGCAAATAATCATCGATATATTCAACAGCTCTGTGGCAAATTGGTAAATTTCTTTATCTTTAAAGGCTGTCACCAACTAACATTTTAAGTGAATAAACAGAAGTTTATTGATTTACTTCGTAAGCCGCACACTGCCACAGAAGATTCTGTTACCGAGCTGGAATCTGTGATTGAGCAGTTCCCCTATTTTCAAACCGCACATATAGTGCTGGCAAGGGGAAGTAAAAACGTAAAACACCCAAAAACTTCCAGGAGAATAAGTTCTGCTGCTGTATATAGTACTGACAGAGCGTTACTGAAAAAATATATCAATGACCATATTATTTTTCTTGATATAACAAAGGAAGAAGACAAAGCACGAGAAGCAGCGATTGTTGCTGAAGATGAGAAGTTAAAAAAGGAGGCTCTAAAGCCAAAGGCAAAGCCAGCTGAGGAACCACCTAAAGAAACGAAGGCTCCTCTTAAGAAGCAACCAACTGCCAAAAAAACTGTTGCGAAAGAGTCTACAAAAGCGGCCCCAACTCCTAAAGAGGAACCCAAGCAGAAGGAAGACTCCAAACCCTCTGCTACCAAAAAAGAAACACCTTCTCCTTCGCCTCAAGGAAGAAACAAAATCCCTCCATTAGATCTTCAAAAGTCAGATTTCGATGCAGATTCGATCATTGACGAAATGAAGACAGAACTGGAAGAATACAAAAAGAATAAAAAACAGTTTGACGATTGGGTTCAAAACGAAGAAGAAAGAAATGCTGTAGAAGCAGCTCTAAAAAAAGTTTCTGAGCAAGAGAAAACAGTTGAGGAACCTGCTGCAACAGAAGATGCTACCCAGGGGGAGTCAAAGACTCCAGAAGTTAAAAACACGTCGAAGGAAGTTTCAACAAAAGATATTGCTGAAGAGTTTTCTCCAAGTGAAGAAAATGCAGTGAAGGATGAGCCTAAAAGCGAGAACAAATCCATCCCTGTAATTGAAGACGTAAAACCTGTTGAGTTTAAAACAGCATCGATTCCAAAACCTAAGTCTTCAGGTTATAGTGGAAAAATACTTATTGAAGGCTCAAATAAAACCGCAAAAGCTGAAGAGCCTGAAGAAGAGCCGAAAAAGAAAGAAAGAAGAAGCACAAAAAGGGTTGTTCAAAAGGTTAAGAAACTACCTGATGCAGTCAAACCTGAAGAATCAAAAGAAGAAGATACTACAGAGGAGTCTTCTTCATCAATTGATACTGAGGTTAAAGAAACGATAGCATCTGAACCAAAAGCAGAAACTGATAGTGCAAAGGATACAGCGACTAACATCCCTGAAGTAGAAACATCAAAATCAGAAGTTCCAGAAGCAGAAGTAACACCAAAAGATGAGGCTCCTGCAAACATACCTGCTGAGCAGATTGAAACCGAGGAAACCCCAAAACTAGAAGATGCAAACGCATCCGAGGAGGCTGTTGAAGATGAAAATGCCAAAGGTTCCGACAAGTTGTTAGAAGACATCATGGAGGAAGTTATGAGTGAAACTGAAGCTGAAGTTAAGGAAGAGGATATAAAAGAGGAACCAGAGAAAGAGCCTGAAACTGATGCGGCTGACGTTCCTGAAAAAACTGAGGCTAAAACCGAAGAGTCAGAGCCAGAAATAGATGATATTCCAGCACCTGTTGAAGATGACTCCACACCAGACAATGAAGAATCATTTGACCTTGAAGTAAATGATGAGAAAGGTTTTATCAGTAGAGAGGACGATCAGTTTGATATCAAAAAAGATAAGAAAAGAGCAGGTCAGTTAAGGAAAGAAAAGATGAGAAAGCTACGCGAGCAGCGTGGAATAATTGACGAATTCATCGAGACTGATCCTCAAATGCCTTCTCCAAAGAAAAAGAAGAAACCTGAAGAACCTGTTGCTCAAAAAGAAGAGCAAGAAGAAGCTACAAAAGACCTGGCTGCAGAAAGTCAAAAACCTGATGATGAAATGATCTCCGAGAACCTCGCAATCATTTATAAGAACCAGGGAAAGCTTCAAAAAGCGATAGAGATCTACGAGAAATTAATTTTGAAATTTCCAAAAAAAGAAGCTTACTTTGCAGCTCGAATTGAAGAACTAAAGAAGTCATAATATTATGTATGCAGTAATTGTAAGTGTGATGATTGTAGTAGCAGTACTACTAATCTTAGTGGTGTTGGCACAAAATCCAAAAGGAGGAGGACTTTCGAGCCAATTTGGTGGTTCTGGAGGGTCTCAGGTAATGGGTGTGAAAAAAACCAGCGACATTCTTGAAAAACTGACTTGGTGGTTTGCAATTGCTATCATGGTAATGGCTCTATCAACTAAGTTTTTTGTAAACAACGGAGAAGCTACTCAAAACTCAGTAATTGAGAGCTCTCAGGATAGTGCACCAACTCAGACTGAGCTTCCGTCTAATGGAGCTACAAACGAGTTGAATCTTACAGACACTGCTCAGTAGATTATCCTATAGATTTTACTAACAGACGCTTTGCAATAGGCAGAAGCGTTTCAGATAAAGGAAAACTAAGCTTGCTAAATACCAGAAATGTTGCTGGATTTGGCAAGCTTTTATTTTTTCTTGCTAACCGGACTTTGATCTGTTCGTAGGTATTAGAGATACTTCTTATTTCAGTTGTCTTGTATTCCGCACTAACTCCTCTGTATGTTTCGGATGAATTTTCAAACACAGTAACCTGATATTGAAAAATCTTTATTTCTTGATCCTTGTCCTTAGCTAAAAACAAATAACCTTCCTTATTGTATAGCGGCTCTACTCCGATGGGGTTCAATTCCAAATTGCTTTCTACAAATTCATAAAGCTCCTTCCCTTCTTCAATAGTTGCTTTCATTTTAGGAATGGCATACTCCAAAATTTGTTCTATCTCTGCCATCACCTGATCATCCTCAATTATCTTTTTGTAATTAAGCCTCAGCTTTGAGAAGTCAGCTTTAGAAATAGTCTGTGGGAAATTCTCATAAAGCAATGTCTTGTTCGCCCTTACCTGCATCAAATTCTGATAGTGAAATACTAATTCAGACATAAATGGATATAGCCTTGAATAGTCGAAATTTTCCTTTACATGTTGGAGATAAGCCAGAAGTATATATTTCTTGTATTCAAAATCTACCAATCCATCTGTAATCCAGTCGTTTCTCAATTTCTCCATATTCAAGCTTTTAAATCTAGATGTTGATTTTACTAACCTAGAATATAATCAAAGACTGTTAAATTGTCAAAATCTGCTAAGTTGTCATGCTTGGTATTTGGTTGTCAGGTTGAGCATTAAAAAACCTGACATTTTGCACCAAAAATCACATTGGCACAAGAAATGCTGATACCGTCACTGTCATGTTATATGACAAAATGATATTTGAAACAGTAACTAAAAATTTTTAACGAAAATGTCTAAAGTAAATTTCAAACCTTTAGCTGACAGAGTGCTTGTGGAGCCTGCAGCAGCGGAAGAAAAAACGGCTTCAGGAATTATCATTCCTGATTCAGCAAAAGAAAAGCCTCAAAGAGGAGAAATTGTTGCTATTGGTACTGGAAAGAAAGATGAACCTCTTAATGTAAAAGTTGGTGACACTGTCCTCTATGGAAAGTACTCTGGTACTGAAGTAAACATCGAAGGAACAGACTACCTTATCATGAAAGAGTCTGACATTTACGGAGTTGTTTAATTCCAAATCATAATTCTAAATCACTTAATAAAAAGATATAAAAATGGCTAAAGAAATATTTTTCGATACTGACGCAAGAGACCAGATCAAGAAGGGTGTCGATGTATTAGCAGATGCAGTTAAGGTTACTTTAGGACCAAAGGGTAGAAATGTTATCCTTGACAAGAAATTCGGCGCTCCTACTGTTACTAAAGACGGTGTATCTGTAGCTAAAGAAATTGAATTAAAAGAGCCAATTGAAAACATGGGTGCTCAGTTGGTAAAAGAGGTTGCTTCTAAAACTGCAGATGATGCTGGTGATGGTACAACTACAGCAACTGTGCTTACTCAAGCAATTTTCAGCCACGGTATCAAAAACGTAGCTGCTGGTGCTAACCCAATGGATCTTAAAAGAGGTATAGACAAGTCTGTTTCTTTAATTGTTGAGAACCTTAAGTCTCAATCAAAAGAGATCAAAGATTCAAGTGAAATCGCTCAGGTTGCAACTGTTTCTGCTAACAACGACAGAGAAGTTGGTAACATGATCGCTGACGCAATGGACAAAGTTGGTAAAGACGGTGTAATCACTGTTGAAGAAGCAAAAGGTACTGAAACTGAAGTTAAGACTGTAGAAGGTATGCAGTTTGACAGAGGATACCTTTCTCCATACTTTGTTACTAACACTGACAAAATGGAAGCTGAGTTAGAGAACCCTTACATCTTGATCTACGACAAGAAGATCTCTAACATGAAGGAATTACTTCCAATCCTTGAAGCTACTGCTCAAACTGGAAAACCTCTATTAATCATTGCTGAAGATGTTGAAGGAGAAGCTCTTGCAACTCTTGTTGTAAACAAAATCAGAGGTGCACTGAAAATCGCTGCTGTGAAAGCTCCAGGTTTTGGTGACAGAAGAAAAGCAATGTTGGAAGATATCGCTGTTCTTACTGGTGGAACTGTTATCTCTGAAGAAAGAGGTTACAAACTAGAAAGCGCTACTATCGATTATCTTGGTACAGCTGAGAAAATCAATATCGACAAAGACAACACTACAATCGTAAATGGTGCTGGTCAAGCTGCGGATATCGAAGGTAGAGTAAACCAAATCAAGCAGCAAATCGAGAACACTACTTCTGATTACGATAAAGAAAAATTACAAGAGAGACTTGCTAAGCTTTCTGGTGGTGTTGCTATCCTTTACATAGGTGCAGCTACCGAAGTAGAAATGAAAGAAAAGAAAGATAGAGTTGATGATGCATTGCACGCAACAAGAGCAGCAGTTCAGGAAGGAATTGTAGCTGGTGGTGGTGTAGCACTTATCAGAGCTATTGATTCTCTTGAAGGCGTTGAGTTGGAGAATGCTGACCAAACTACAGGTGTAAACATCATAAGACAAGCTATTGAAGCTCCTCTTAGAACGATTGTTGCAAACGCTGGTGGTGAAGGTTCTGTAGTTATTCAAAAAGTAAGAGAAGGAAAAGGTGACTTTGGTTATAATGCAGCAAATGGCGAATATGTAAACATGTTCGAAGCTGGTATCATTGACCCTACGAAAGTTACCAGACTAGCTCTTGAAAACGCTTCTTCTATTGCTTCATTATTGTTAACTACAGAATGTGTAGTTGCAGATGAGCCGGAAGAAAATGCACCTGCTATGCCTCCAATGCCAGGTGGCGGAATGGGTGGAATGATGTAATTCAAATATCATATTCAAATATTAAAAAGAGCTGGTGTATATCATCAGCTCTTTTTTTGTTATTGGGGGTAGGTATATTTTCACTGTCCGTGTTCTATTTATATACATAACTAAACTATCACCCTTATGAACTCAAACTTTCCGTATATTTGCCGAATTCAGGTTGAAGAGATACCATGTTCGGTATAAATCACCAACTTTTCGATTAGTCAATAGTAACACGCGACTAATCTTTTTGCACTTCCGTTTTTAAGCTACAGTTTTGTAGCAACCAGTAATTATTTTATTAGTTCGCTAATTAAACTCAATGTATTTACGAAAAAATTTGTTTGCACTATTACTGTGCATGTCTATGTTGGCTTGTAATTTCAACGATCTCAAGCTAGACAATCTGTATGCTGATAACGCTACTCCCATATATGCTGTTGAATTAGGATTTGCTGAATATTCTATGAGCGAATTGCTGGAAGAACTAGACACCAGCACCCTGATCATTGATTCAACATCTTCTGACGTTCTGGAACTTCGTTTCGAGATAGATCCATTTACCGTTACCAAAGGTGATATCCTGGATGACACTGATATAATAGAATTTGACCCTGTGTCAGAGACAAAACAACTTAGACCATTCCGAACTGTAGACCTATCTCCTGTTGGCGGAACATTAACGAATATATTCTCTGAGCCCAAAGGATTATTTGAATTGGTAGATGACCTTGCAAATCAACCAATTCCTATCATACTGGATATTGATCCCGATGAATTAATTGACACCTTAAGATTTGAGTTTATAGCGGATAGTGGCTCTACAGTAGACGAGTTATATTTCGTAGATGGGTTCTTTAGATTTCAATTATCAGGCCTTGATTTCCAATATGACCTACTGGCCCTAAATACCTTTGATACTGAAACTTCAATTGCACTAAGTGTTGATGAAAACAGGAATGAATCCTCCCCTATTCCACTTGCTGGATCTAACACTAGCTTTGAGCTGGTAAGGGATATTGATGATCCAGCAGACGATACATTAAACATTGTAGAATTTGAGCTAATGGTAGAGGATGTAATTCTTCAACCAGGGGAGTCAATTACAAATAGCACATTAGTGTTCGTAAACGTTGAAACAGGTGACATGACCATACGATCATTTGCTGGTATTACAGGGGCATTTGCTGAACAAACATTTGATGTGGATTCACAAAGTGTAGAATTTAATGGCTTAGAGGATCTTTCGAATGGTTCCATCGAATTTTCAGATCCTCGCATTGAGTTCTATGTTGAAAACTATTTAGGGCTCCCAATTTCTATTGATCTTTCAGGAATAAGAGCAATCACCAACGAATCACCAGATGGTAGAGTTCTTGAAATTTTGGATCCTACAATTGGTGATATTACTACTGTTCCTACTTTTGATCCTGACTACAATAATTTAACACCTGTCTTGGACACAATAAGCATCAATAATCAATCAACCAATATTGATGAAGTGTTTTCAGAAATTCCAACAAACTTCATTTTCAATGTTACAGCTAACATCCAAAATGAACCTGGAAGTTTTGTGACTATCCCTGAAAACGATGATGATATTTTTATGAACCTCTCCGGGCTTGCAATTTTACCTTTGGATGCCCGTATAACTGATGTTGAACAAACAGTCGACTTTGAAAGTCCGGACCTAGAAGATGTCGCTGAAGGTGATTCTGTTAGAGTCCAGTTATCGTACAAAAACTCAATCCCCATTGATATTTCTGCGAGAGTAGGGTTTGTGAATTCTGCAATGGATACAACATATGCCTCGACCACATTCAATTTGGGGAAAAATGTAGAGGAATCAGATTTCGATTTAGTGGATGATCGAGATCTAGAACCTGCAGCGTTCGCATTAAATACCGATGAAATCGATCTATTACTGGATTCAGACAATGTAATTGTAACGCTAACTTTAAATAGTGCGGAGGGAGAAACCACCAGGTTAACCACAGACCAGAAAATATTTTTCAGAGTCGCAATACTCGCTGGAATTGAAATTGATCTTAACCAAGAATAACCATGAAGAGATTATTAATAATTTGCACAATCGTATTGGTTAGCTCAACGAGTTGGGGTCAGATCAATATCACAAGATATCACATGAGAGATAACCTGATCTACACACAAGATCTAAACGCCTCATTTTTCCCGAGATCAAACTTTTACTTCTCACTTCCTGCATTAGGAAATTTAAATTTTGATGTAAATCTGCCAATTGCCTATTCTGATCTATTTGAAGTTACTGGCGATTCAGTAAGAGTGAAAGTTGATAGCTACCTCAATAGCAGCAGTAATGATTTTATTGGAGTCAACACCAATATTCCTGTATTTGGATTAGGATTTAGAATGGGCGAAACAGGGGCTGCCTCATTATTTGTTAATTCAAGAAACTCATTTGCGTTTGGTATGCCGAAAGATATTGCTCGGTGGGCATGGAACGGAAATGGTGAATATCTGGGAGAGCAATATGTGGTTGATGATATTATGGCTGGAGCAATGAGTTATGTTGAGATTGGTGTTGGCTATAGTAGAGATTTAGAAATTGCGGGTCAAAGCTTTAGAGTTGGTGGACGAGCTAAATATCTGGCTGGGTTGGCAATGGCTGAACTAGACAATAAGGCCGCTGTTAATATATTAACAAATAGCAATTCCTATCAGACTACATTCACATTCAATAACGCGACATTGCGCATGGCTGGAATCGATATTGATGATGAAGACAATGTGGATGAAGGTTTAATTAATGGTGAGCTTGGAGGAAGTGGTTTTGCATTGGATTTTGGTGCTCAGTATTATTTTAGCGACAGATGGAATTTCAATTTTGCTATCAACGATATGGGCTTTATCAATTGGAATACTGCTGCCAAAGAAATTTCTATTCAAGATGAATCTGTTGTATTTGAAGGAGTAGATATTACAGCTGACAATTTCAGTGATAACTTTCAAGAGCAATTTGAAGATGTCTTTGAGGCCGATACTGTAGATACCAAATTCGCTACTTCACTAAATACTAGTGTATTTATGGGATCAAGCTATCAAGTAACTAAAGGAGGTACTGCAAGTGCAACACTTGCCAACTCTTTCGAATTTGGTGAACTTAGGACGGCTATCGGGTTAGGATACACCCAACAAGTAGGTAGAGTTCTAGCTGTATCAGGGACATTCTCAAAAACTCCACAGCAACCAATTGATTTCGGTGCAGGAATGATGCTAAATTCAGGTTTACTGCAGTTACATATCGTTGCTGACGGGCTTCTTAAATACACTGATCTGACAAACACTCAAAGAGTGAACTTCAGCTTTGGATTAAACATTGCAATCGGGAACCCAGATAAAGGAAAGAAAATAAGATCCCCTAAACCGGCGAAAGAAAAGAAAAATAAAAACGGAGATGATGCCATTGACCAAATGATAAAAGATTTGGAGCAACAACTCGATTCTGATGGATAATTAGCAGAATTAGTTAGGGATTATCTAATTGACCCTGTATTGACGTAGAATTGCGTTGATACAGGGTTTTATTTTTTAGAAAGCAACCTTCTGCAATTTCATTGTGTCATAAAATAAACTCAAACTTAACGGCGTTAGCCAAATTATACTAATCATCACTTAACACATGAAAAATTTACTGGCAACTTTTTGTTGCTGCATAACTCTATGTGGATTTAGTCAGTCTTACACGATAAGTGGCTACATCCAGGATTCTTCAACCGGAGAAAACTTAATCGGGGCAACCATTTATGAACCTAATTTAAAACAAGGTACTACCTCGAATCTATATGGATTCTATAGTCTTACATTACCAGCTGGAACCACAAAGCTTTCGGTATCTTATGTTGGCTACAACACTATGGAAATAGAGCTGGACCTAACAAAAAACACAACACACAATTTCAAATTAAGCACAGACTTTCTGCTGGAAGAAGTAGTCATATCTGCAGAACAGGAGTTGGCTCAACAGAACCAGATGAGTGCAGTTGATCTTTCAATTAAACAAATCAAAGAGCTACCAGCCTTTCTTGGAGAGGTAGACATCCTTAAAACCATTCAATTACTACCAGGAATTCAATCAGGTAGTGAAGGAAGCTCAGGTTTATATGTTAGAGGTGGTGGACCTGATCAAAATTTAATTCTTTTGGATGGAGTCCCAGTTTATAATGCCTCTCACCTATTCGGTTTCTTTTCCGTTTTTAATGCAGATGCAATCAATAATGTAAACGTGATCAAAGGAGGGTTTCCAGCCAGATACGGTGGACGTTTATCATCTGTGATAGATATCAGCATGAAAGAGGGAAACAACCAAGAATTCCATGGTGAGGGCTCAATTGGGCTTATTTCCTCTAAACTCACTCTGGAAGGCCCGATAAAATCTGAAAAAACATCATTTATTATATCAGGTAGAAGAACTTATATTGATCTTCTGACCAGGCCTCTAATCCAAGCTAATACCGAAGGAGATGAAACATTTGGTTATTATTTCTATGACTTGAATGCTAAGGTAAATCACAGATTCAGTGAAAAGGATCGATTGTTTGTCAGTAGCTATTTAGGAAGAGACAATGCATACGCAAGAATAGATGATACTTGGTTTAATGGGTCTGAAGAATATCAATATAAGGAAGAATCAGGGTTAGATTGGGGAAATGCAACCACTGCGATAAGGTGGAATCATGTATATAGCCCAAAACTATTTGGTAACCTGACAGCAACATATAGCAGCTTTAATTTTGATATATTCAGTAAACTTGAAGACACATATCCTCAAGGTGATGAGATTGTCACTGACAAGCAATCCATAAGATATTTATCAGGAATTCAGGATATAGGTCTTAAAGCTGATTTTGATTATGACCCTGCTCCTAATCATAAAATTAAAACAGGTGTGAATCTTACTTATCATAAATTCAAACCAGGAGCACTTTCATTAAAGGAAACGTTCTCATCAGACACCACTCTCGGTGCAAACGCGACGAAAGCGTTTGAGTACTTCACATATATCGAAGATGACTACAAAATTTCTGCAAAACTCAAATTAAACCTGGGATTGCACTATTCTGGATTTCTTGTTGAAAACGAGATGTATCATTCAATACAACCAAGACTATCTGCCAGATACATGTTGAATAACACTACTTCCATAAAAGGATCGGTTGTAAGAATGACTCAGTTTATTCACCTTTTGACTAACGCTGGCATTGGACTACCTACAGACTTATGGGTTCCTACAACAGATCAGGTAAAACCCCAACAGGCGTGGCAAGCTGCAATTGGGGCGGCCAAAAACTTATCCCATGGATATGAGGTGAGTGCAGAGGCCTATTATAAAACAATGAATAACCTGATTGAATACAGAGAGGGAGCGACATATCTAAACACCACAGACAGTTGGGAGGATAAGATTGTTTTTGGAGATGGTAGTAGCTATGGATTAGAATTATTTCTAAACAAAAAAGTAGGAAAAGTAACTGGTTGGATAGGTTATACATGGTCCAAAACATACAGGACATTTGAGGCCTTCAATGATGGAGAACCTTTTCCATATAAGTTTGATAGAAGACATGATCTTGCAATTACTACTGCCTACAAAATTTCCAAAAACCTTTCAATATCAGGAGCTTGGGTCTTTGGAACAGGTAATGCCATCTCACTCCCAGAAGGAAGGTACAAACGGTTTAATACCGATAGTTTTTGGGCCGGAGAGGTTGAAAGGTTCAATGGTAGAAATTCTTTTAGGATGCGGGACTATCACAGGCTTGATTTGAGTGTTAGCCGTACAAAAAAGAAAAGATGGGGTGAAGTTACCTGGTCTTTTGGAACCTACAATACTTATAGCCGTGCTAACGCTTTTTATATGGACGTAGCTTACACAAGAAACGGTGATAAAAAGTTTGTCCAGTACAGTGTCTTCCCAATTATCCCATTCCTTAGATATAGCTTCAAATTCTAATACCATGAAAAAATTAACAGCATATATCACACTACTACTAATTTTCTCAAGTTGTGAAATCGTATTAGATGTGGAGATTCCTGAAGAGCCAACAAGGTTGGTTCTTAATTCTGTAATTAACCCTGACAGCACCATTGTTGTCGACCTCTCTGAAGATTCTTTTATTCTTGAGGAAGATGAATTCACTCAAGTTAGAGGCGCAAACATAGAACTCTTCGAGAATGGCAATCAAGTTGGCCTTTTTGAAGAGACTGGCAATGGTATATATCGGTCAAATGTCTATCCTACACCAGGGGTAAACTATGAAATTCGTGCTTCCAAAAATGGCTTTGAATCTATCAGTGGTGAATTCTTGCTGCCCTCAAGTACGCCTACAATCTCAACTGTTGACATCAGAATTACTAATCGTAATGGTTACCCACAATTGGTTTGGGAGTTTGAAATCAATGACAATGGATCTGAAGAAAACTTTTATGAAATAGCTACTTACACTCAAATTGAATGGCCAATTATTGATGTCATTTATGATGAAATAACTGAGACATTTTATGAAGATACTATAGGTATAGATACCCTTATCTACGTGGATTACCTGGAGCTTGATTATTCGGAATTTGATGATGATCCTTCCTCCTGGGGAAATAGTGTATTAGTGGACGACAAGTCATTTAATGGGCAGAGACAGAACTTTCAGGTATTCATTGATTACTGGGAGGACACAGCGGTTCAGAAAAGGTTAGTATTGAGAAATTGCGATGAGACGTATTTCAATTATGTAAGGTCAAGTAAGGTTCAGGACTGGAACGATGGAGATCCTTTTGCTCAACCGGTTTTTGTTACCAGCAATATCGAGAATGGATATGGGCTGTTTTCAGGATACATATCTACAAGTATCATTGAAGAAATTGATCTAAACTAAAAAAGGGGCTCAAACGAGCCCCTTTCTATTAATTCTTTTCTTCAAACCAATTAGGTAGCCTCTTCCTGTAAGTCTTCTGCACCATGAGTAAGACGCTTAAGAGGTTTCATTAGTAATAATACTAATGCACCAAATACCACACAGAAAATGGTTATTCCGGTAAATATTTCAAACTCACCAGCTTTTTCAGAATACTCTCCAAGTGCACCTGCCAGCTTATTACCAAATCCAGTAGCAGCAAAATAGAATCCCATCATAATTGAAACATATTTTGCTGGAGCTAGCTTCGTAATAAACGACATAGCTACAGGAGACTGGCAAAGCTCTCCAATTGTATGAAACATGTAAGCTAAAACGAGCCATACCATTCCTGATCCACCTGTTGCTTCCCACTCTTTTGTCGCAATACTCATGAATGTAAATCCAAGCCCCATAATAATAACACCCCATGCCATTTTAAACAATGAACCAGATTCTTTTCCTTTCATTTTTCTGTTGTACCAGTAAAGGGCAATCATTGTTCCCAACGTGAAAATGAAAAATGAATTAACAGATTGGAATACAGTTGCCGGAACAAGATACATTCCTTCAGGTATACCATCCCCTCCTTTAGTGAACACCAAAGTTCGTAATGCAAAGAACATAAAAGCTAGGACGGCTGTTCCTATGAACCAATACATGAAATTCTCCTGCTTTTTCACTTTACCAAAAATTCCCCTAATCGCCAATGCGGCAATCGCCACACCAAAAATTAGATCCAGGTTGAATATTGTTATTAATCTATCAGTCTTTTCACTCGCATAAAGGTTCATTAGTCCTCCTGCTTGCTCAAAGGCTCCCCAAAATATGATTACTATTAAATAGCTTAAAACAAGCACTACTACTCTATCCTTTTCAATACCTTCCAGGTCTGCAAGCATGAGTGTAAAGAATCCTACAAAAAAAGAAACTCCCATTACCAGTAAACCATATCCAAAACTTCCAGCATATATAATGTAAGCTCCAAGTAGTAGCACTACTATATTTAGAGCAAGAGCCAACTTGTTAGCGAATAGTTTGGATATATAAGAAGGTCCTTTGGGCTCATCACTTTCCTCATTTTTCTCTTCAAGCTCGCCTACACCTTTTAGATATCTAGTCCCCCAAACAAACATGGCTTGTCCAATTACCATTCCAATTCCGGCTAATCCAAACCCGTAATGCCAATTAACATTTTCACCTAGTGGCCCGATTATCAAACCAGCAGCAAATGCTCCAAGATTAATTCCTATATAGAAAATTGTAAAAGCAATATCTCTTCTTTCGTCACCTTGTTTATAAAGTCCCCCCACCATTGTAGAAATATTTGGCTTTAATCCACCAACACCTAAAATGATCAAGCTAATTCCAGCATACCAAGCCCACATTCCTTCGATTGCCAAAACTCCGTGTCCTATACACAATAATATACCACCTATGACAACCATTTTCTTCTGCCCAAAAACTTTGTCAGCAAGAATTCCTCCTGGGATTGAAGCCACATATACCAACATGGTATACCAACCGTATAATGATAGCGCTTCACCTCTGGTCCAACCAAACCCTGCATTTTCAGCAGAAATCTCTGCGGTCAGGAATAAAACAAAAAGAGCTCTCATCCCATAGTAAGAAAAGCGCTCCCAAAGTTCTGTGAAGAATAAAATATATAACCCAGCCGGATGTCCGAAGACCTGCCTTTGATTCATAGCATGATTAGGGTCATTAACTGTTACTGATGACATAGTTTAATGTTGTTACTTGATTTAATTGATTGAAAACTTACAAACGTTTGAAACGGGCATATATGCGTGTTTTGTACTGAAAGAAAAACTCAAAAAGAGGGAACTCTGATACAATTTATTTCTATTTTTGCCCGACAAATGAACAAGTATAATCCAAATCGTACAAACTATGCAAGAAATCGGATTAAAACCGTCCGAAAGTGGTCTAGAAAAAGTTGGAATATTTAAAGTAAAGTCCGCTCACTGGAACCTCACTCCCGCTGAATTAATTGAAAAAGCACTGGAAAGAGGTGAAGGGTCATTAACCGATACTGGCGCCCTAATGGCCGATACCGGTAAATTTACTGGTAGATCTCCTAAAGACAGATTTATCGTAAAGGATGCCAAAACAGAAAACACTGTTTGGTGGGGAAATGTAAACATTCCAATTTCTGAAGAAAAATTCGATCAGATTCATCAAAAAATGATCGCATTTCTTGAGGACAAGGAAGTATTTGTGAGAGATGCTTATGCAGGTGCTGACAAGACATACAGATTGAACTTAAGAGTGATTAACACTAAAGCTTGGCACAATCTGTTTTGTAACAACATGTTCTTAAGACCAGACAGATACAAGCTTGAGTCTTTTGATCCTAACTTCACAATCATTTGTGTTCCTGAATTTAAAGCTGATCCAGCTGAGGATGGTACGAGACAAGATAATTTTGCCATTATCAATTTAAGCAAGAGAATCATCCTTATCGGCGGAACTGCTTATGCAGGAGAAATGAAAAAAGGAATCTTCTCAGTATTGAATTACATTCTTCCTCAAGAGAAAGATGTACTTTCAATGCACTGTTCAGCTAACATCGGAAACAAAGATCATGATACCGCGATATTTTTCGGTCTTTCTGGAACTGGAAAAACTACCCTATCTGCTGATCCAAATAGAGGTTTGATTGGTGATGATGAGCATGGTTGGACAGACAAGAACGTATTCAACTTTGAAGGCGGTTGCTACGCCAAGGTAATTGACCTGACAAGAGAGAAAGAACCTGAAATATTTGATGCTATTAAGTTCGGTGCTATTGTTGAAAATACAAGATTCCAGCCTGGTACAAGAACTGTTGATTACGAAAACGCTTCAGTAACTGAAAATACAAGAGCTGCCTACCCAATTGATCACATTGCGAACTCTGTTGATCCTTCAGTAGGTGGTATACCTAAAAACATATTCTTCCTTACTTGTGATGCATTTGGTGTTATACCTCCTATTCAGAGATTGAATAAATCACAAGCAATGTTCCACTTCATTTCTGGTTACACTGCAAAAGTTGCTGGTACAGAAGCTGGAGTAACTGAGCCGCAAACTACTTTTAGCGCTTGTTTCGGATCTCCCTTCCTTCCTCTACATCCTACTAAGTATGCTGAGATGCTAGGAAAGAAAATGGAACAATACGATGTTAAGATCTGGTTAGTGAACACTGGTTGGACTGGTGGTGTTTATGGTGTTGGTTCAAGAATCAAACTAAAGTACACCAGAGCAATGATCACAGCTGCATTGAATGGTACTCTTGATAATGTAGGATATAGAACGCACTCAATTTTTGGAACGGAAATTCCAATGACTTGTCCTGATGTTCCTTCTGAGCTACTAAGCCCAAGAGAAACGTGGAAGGATGATATTGCATTCTACCAAAAAGCGAATGAATTGGCAGACGCTTTCAACGAAAACTTCGAGAAGTACAAAGATTTTGCAAATGATGAAATCATGAGTGGGTCTCCAAAAAAGAACCTTAAGTATACTTAAGATTTCTTATTGAATAATATCAGAGCCCTGCAGGAATATCTTGCAGGGCTTTTTTCATCTTCCTTCGCAATGGAAATAATGAAACATTGCATTGGTTCTATAAACAACAATATTAACTGACTACACTTGTGGAATTTGATTGCTTAAAATACTCACGTGGTGTACATCCTTTTTCTTTTTTGAAAGACCGATTGAAAGTACTCTTAGAATTGAAACCAACTTCGTAAGCCAATCCCATAAACGTTTTATTCGCATTTCTAGGATCGGATGCGATTTCAATAAACTCCTGCACTCTATAGCGATTAATTAATTCATAGAAATTAATTGAGAATCCTTCATTGATGACCTTAGACAAAGTATGATCTGTAACGTTCAGGTTGCTGGCTAACTGACTTAGACTCAATTGATCATTCAGATAAGGCTTCTGTTCAGACATATAAAGATCTAATCTTGACATGAGTCTTGTAATTTCGCTACTGTCAACTAAGCTGGACTTCACAGTCAGCTCATCACTATTATTAATAAGGAATAACTCTGGTTTCTGTATTGCAAAAAAACCGAACAAATAAATGTATCCACTAAACACCAACCATGACACATCTGTCAAAGCCTCTGCCACATTTAGTACATCGAGATTAAATATTTCATTCACTAAACCAATGATATAAATAGACACCCAGAAGAATAATAATGTCCCCCCTATTAAAATTATTGAACGAGTATAACGGAGATTGACATCAAAAGACAAATTTTCTTCCATTTTAGAAACATACTTCCTCTGAATTAACACTTTTAAGTACCAGTAAACAAAGCTAAAGACCAGCCCACCAAAACCAACAAACCTGAAAAGTACCTGATTGTCTTGATCCATTATTTCATTAATAAAAGCATCTCTGCTGGTGAGAAATAATGGCAGATACAAAATCACCAACACTATAATAGGCAGAAAATGCATTGAAATTATCGTAGGACTTAGCTGACTCCTTATATCGAATAATTTCCTGAAATAGAGGTACGACAAGACTGGAAACAGAAAATAAATTACATCCGCAAATAGTATAACATGAGGAAATAGCTTAAAAACCTCTCTATAAAAAGGGATTATTCTCAACATCAGTGATATGCTCAAAATCAGGACTAACCAACGTAATATCTCATTAGCTGGACGTGAATTTTGTAGTCCCCCAAGCGCAAAAAAAATTAAAACGCCTATTATAGATGGCACGATCAGAGTAATCGCATATATATTAAACCAGTCACCATTCAAATCCTCCCATGATAATACCTCCGTAATCACGGGAAAATCCTGATGATTATAAATTGTGATTCTGTTAGGCCGTGCAAGTCCGTTGTACCTTCCTTCAACTGAATTAAAATCTCCTCTGGTAAATTTATAAATAAGTGTATCGAGTTCCGATTCAATATTGATGTAGTAGGTTTGATCTTCACCCAATTGCATTTTATAACGATCATCCTTAGGATCCCAATCATTAAAATTTCCTGTAACGTAAATAGCAGCATCATGAGGAGTACGTTTTGGAACTTTTTCAATGAAAAATTGATACCTCCTGTTAGTACCAAGGTCTTCCCAGGTTAGTATTGTATCAACATGTATGTCCTCATATGGAGGTATTAATATTCTATTATTCCTTATTTCCCCCACTTCATTACCCTCAACTGTATTCCAGGAACCTCTGGTGTATTTATATTCCAAAATATTCCCTGAATAAGGGATTTCAACCATATAAATATTAGATTCTGTATTTCGTAATTGATAAGTCTCCTCACCTGGATTCCAACCATTGAAATTTCCGGTCACAAAGAGACTATCATTGTGAATGGAACCGAAGGACTGGTCAATAATTTGTAAATGAATAGCCCCGTTCGGTTTAATATCTTCCCAACCTAAGATGTTGAAATGTACGGTATCCTTGATTTCGTTTACAGACAAGAGTCGATTATCAATTCTATGTCCTAATTCATCTCCTTCTACAGTTTCCCAACTTCCTCGCGTAAACTTAAATTGTAAGTATTCCTCCTTAGTTGAGACATTTAAGTAGTATCTGTTTTCAATTCTTTTTAATTGATATTTAATGTTGAAAGGATCCCAATCATTGATGTTAGCTGCCATGAATATACTCTCGCCAGATGCTACGTTCGGGGCTGAAGTAACCAGAATTGTGAATTCCTTGGCGTAAGCTGTTGATAGCAATAATAATAAGCCACATACCAATAATAGCGCTTTGCGCCTTATTGTATTCCTAATCTTCATTTGTCTACTACAGTGTTAAAGAAGTAACTTTCAATAATCCGATATAATTATCATATAATCAATTACATGAACTAATTTTTATACAATTCGGATGAACAGAACCCTCTATTTCAAATAAATATTAGCCGATAACGGTAATTGTCGAATTTCATCTTTATTCTTGAACATCAATTTGACTTAATATGAAAATCGCAATAATTGCTCATGATGGTAAGAAAGCCGATATGGTGGCTTTTTTATTAGAAAACAAAGAGTATCTGACCACAGCAGAATTAGTAGCAACAGGAACTACTGGTAGCCATGTAGAAAATGCAGGATTGAATGTACACCGATTCCTAAGTGGACCATTAGGTGGTGATGCTCAGATAGCAGCATTGGCAGCAGAAAAGAAACTTGACCTGGTAGTCTTTTTCAGGGATCCAATGGATAAGCATCCACACGAACCTGATGTACAAATGTTAATGAGACTTTGCGATGTACACAACATTCCTCTAGCCACTAACAAGGCTTCTGCCCAATTAATACTTAAGGGATTAAATCATTAGAATAAGGCACCAGCTATTGTTGCAGTCATCATTGTTGCAACAGTTGCTGCCAGGAGCGCTTTAAAACCTAGACGAGAAAGATTTCCTTGCTGAGTTGGTGCCATTCCTCCGATTCCTCCAATTTGTATTGCTATAGAGCTAAAATTAGCGAAACCACAAAGTGCATATGTCGAAATTAGAATTGACTTTTCACTTAATAATCCAGCTGCTTTGTAATCTGCTAACCCCAGATAAGCTACGAACTCATTTACAACAATCTTTTGACCTAAAAGACTTCCAACCAGTGCAGACTCATCCCAATCCACTCCCATCAAAAATGCAAAGACCCTAAATACCTGACCAAGAATAAACTCCAGTGAGAACTTATCAAAATTACCATCTGTTGCTGTCCTTACCCATTCATTAAGTCCAAACACATCACCAATTGCTGAAAGTCCGTAGTTTATAGCAAAAATTAAGGCTATAAATGCTAGTAGCATAGCACCAATGTTCAATGCCAATTTCAAACCATCTGCAGCCCCTTTTGCTAAGGCATCCACCAGATTCACTCCTAGCGACTCTGAATTTACAACAAGGCTTGAATTGATTTGATCTTTATGTAATTCAGGGATTAAAATCTTTGACATGATGATTGCAGCAGGTGCATTCATTATTGATGCGCTAAGTAAATAGGTTGCAAACTGAGCTCTTGCAGCTGTATCATCACCTCCAAGAAAAGCAACGTATCCTGCAAGCACTCCACCAGCGATTGTCGCCATCCCTCCGGTCATCAAGCACATTAGCTCAGACCTGGTCATTGAAGGCACAAAAGGTCTCACCAGCAATGGAGCCTCTGTCTGACCTAGAAATATATTTCCAGCAGCACTAAGTGACTCTGCTCCAGACAGCCTCATTGTTCTGGCCATCACCCAGGCAATACCCTTAACAATGATTTGAAGTACACCAAGGTAGTAGAGCCCTGCTGTTAGAGTTGAGAAAAAGATAACTGTTGGAAGAACCTGTAATGCAAATATGAAACCTACATTATCGGAGTTCATCATATATTCACCAAACAGAAACTTAGTTCCATCATTGGAGAACCCAAGCAAAATCACAAACTTGGAGCTGATCCAGCTGAATGCTTTCGAGACAAAAGAGACTTTGGTAATTAATAAACCAAAACTTATTTGAAGTATCAGTCCAACACCTACAAGTCTCCAGTCAATTTTTCTCTTATTTGAGGAAAATAAAAAGACAAATCCAATAAGAAATGCAAGACCTAGCAGGCCTCTTAGGTAATCCATTTAGTAGTAATTCTTTTTCCGACCGCTAATTTAAAACTTTAGTAATCAATGCAGTGGAATCTGAGCAAAACTTTCTTAATGGATTACACTCCTATCTCTAATAGAGCGAATTTATCTACCCCGTTGTTGGTGATGCTAAAATCAACGAATGACTGCAACTCAATTCTTCTAAGTTCTTTGTCATTGTTTTGAACAGCTGAGATTTTCTCCTTCAATTCATTCACAAAAGGCCCAGAGTCAGATTCGTGATCTGCTGAATAAATATAAAAACGATCACAAATTTCATTAGCCAGCCTGTAAATGGTCAGATTATACGTAGAGAGTCTAGAATGAAATTTAAGTTCAACCTGATTTCCATCTTTGTAAAATAATGGAGCGTCTGAATTAGTAAGTATCCAAACGTTAGGTTTTGAGACGTGTTTATACATCATTTGAATCTGCACTTCGTCCCCAGCCATATTTAAAATTTTCAAATAAGCAGAAGTCGCATCAATCAAATCCTTGTAAAAGTCTACAGGATTAAATGCCTTTTTAGACAAGAGAATATCTTTAGCAAATTCCTCAACATTTGCTTTAATCATAGTCCCTCTGATACCTGTAATTTCACAACCTATCGTCAGCCCTAAAAGTGCATCCTCTTTCTTAAACTCATAGATGAATACATTCTCTTTCCCTTCACAAGAATCGGAATAGTTTAATAGATAGGAATCCTCAAAGTGCTTGCCAACTAATTCAATATTATCCGCCTTATTACTAATCAAGGCTTCCGTAAATTTCTTTAAATCTGACTGGTCTTCTTTTGGTGCAGCTGGGGCAGGCTCTTCCTTCAGTTCTAATTTCGTATCCTTAGTAAGGAAATTATCGAATGTACTTTTTAATGATTGGTAATCCCAGGGTTTGGTAATGTATTGATGAATACCATAATTATTTACCGCCTGAATGATTACTTCAAGGTCACTAAACCCTGTCATGATCATTCTACAGATATTTGGATGATTAGGAACAACTTTACCCAAAAGTTCGGTCCCATTCATTTCCGGCATTCTCTGATCAGTGACGATAAGTTCAATATCTTTTTCCTGAAGTAGTTCCAATGCTTCAGATCCACTGGTACAAGTGAATACGTTGTAGTGTTTTTTAAAAGTAGATTTGAATACTCTCAGATTGATTTCTTCATCATCTACATACAGAATGTTGTGCTTGTCAACAATGTCTTTGGCTGTGTCCCTAAGAACCATACTTTTCCCGTTTTAATTAATAAAAATTAAGAATTAAAGTAATTTGTCCTCTGTTCCAATAAAGTGCTGAAGCACAAAGAAACCCAAACACATCGAATATTACAATTTATTCGATCGTGTAATCCAACCCAATTAGAGAAAATTTGTCCACCCCGCTTGTGGATACCGAAGAATTCAAAAATGCTTGCAACGAAATAATCAATTCGCCATAAGACATCTCCTGCCCCTCCTGTAATTTAATTAACAAATTACCTTCAAAAATATCTTTATCAATAAGTGTATCAATTGCATAGATGTATAGTTTATCACATTGATCTTCTCCGATATAGTATACTTTACTATCATCAGACTTCACCTCTTCATTGGATCCTACAACAGTCTCCATATCCATAGGTTGATCATTTTTATAACCATACAACATATGCGTGTTGGTAATTATTTCATCTTCCTTTCTACCATCCACATGACTAAATACTGTAATCCCGATTTTTATATTGTCATGAAAATGATTCTTGGAAAAATCTCTTGCAGCTGTAACCATATACTCATAAAATGCTGCTGCTGTGCAATCTTTATTTTCTAATAAATATCCTTTCCCATACCCAAGTAAAAAGGATTTTATCATACTACCTGGAGTTTCGGAAACAGAACAATTGATCATTAAGGCCAACATTGACTTTTCGTCCTCTGTTTCAAACACCAGCATATTTTCTTTACCTTCAGAATCTCTGGAATAATTGATTACCAAAGGCATTGGAAAGTGCTTTCTGATAAGATCTACTCGCACTTCATTAATATTAACCAGAGTCTGAGCGTATCCTGCTACCTTATCTTCCTCTTGACCATTAGAAGATTTTGTTCCTCCAGTTTTAATGCTCTCCTTTGAATATTTTGCTAATAGATTATCTAATGTATCTTTTAAACTATCCGAATTCCAAGGCTTAGTGATGTACTGATCAATACCATATTCATTAACCGCTTTCACGATTACCTCCAGGTCACTATGGCCAGTCATAATCATCCTTAAGATTCCTGGATTTTTTAAGACAACCTTTTCCAACAGCTCTGTTCCAGTCATCTCAGGCATCCTCTGATCCGTAATCACAAGGTCTATTTCTTTGTGATCATCAATCATTTGCAGAGCTTCTTTACCACTGGTTGCCGTGTAGACATTATAGTCTCTCCTAAAAGTTTCTTTGAATACTTTCAGGTTAATATCCTCATCATCAACGTATAGGATGTTGTATTTATTAAGTTTTCTAACATCCAGGCGATCCTTAAATATTGCCATTGCGTAATTCCTCTTTTAGTTGGAAGCCACTTCTTCTTGGACTTCTCCTGTTTGTTTTGCCGAAAATAAGGATTTATACAATGTTATCACAAACTCTGTCCCCTTTCCTACTTCACTATTTACATTTATTTCGCCGGCATGTTGTTCAATAATACTGTGTGAAATTGAAAGGCCAAGACCTGTTCCACTACCTACATCCTTTGTTGTAAAGAATGGATCGAAAATCTTCTCAATGTTTTCCTTCGGAATTCCATTTCCAGTGTCTTTAATTGAGATTGTAATTTTCTCATCAGACAATGTCTTGGTCCCAATAGTGATTGTACCCGGCTGCTCCGTACTTCCAATTGCATCAATGGCGTTGTTGATGATATTTACAAACACCTGGTTAAGCTGCCCTGGATAGCATTCGATCTCAGGTAAATCTTTATCAAACTCCTTAACGATTTCAAGCTGCATATCCTTGTACTTATTATTAAGGATAAGAAGTGAAGAATCAAGGTTCTCATGGAGATCCACAATCTTGATTTCGGCTTCATCAAATCTTGAAAATGTTCTAAGTCCCTTCACAATTTCTGTTACTCTATCGGCACCATAATTAAGGTTCTGAAGCATCTCCGCAACTATTTCAAGAGACTCATCCAGCTCTTCCGGGTCTATTCGTTGTACAAGATCTTTCACCTCTTGTGGTTCGCTATCTCTAACTTCCATCAGCGCTTGGAAAATCTCCTTCATTTCCTCGAAATTCATATTGATGATATTCGAACTATTTACAACGAAGTTGATCGGGTTATTAATTTCGTGTGCGATACCTGCAGTTAACTGACCAAGTGAAGACATTTTTTCAGCATGAATCAATTGTACCTGAGTATCTTTCAATTCTTTATTTGTATTCTCCAGCTGAGCTCTTACTTTTTGCTCCTCCATCAAAGCATCCTCCAGGTTCTTCTGTGCATTTTTCAGCATATTATTGGACTTCTGCAAGTGCTCCGAACTTCTCTTCAACTGAAGATTTCTTTTCTTAATAGTTTTCTGTTGCTCTTCCAGGTTTTGATTCTGTTCAGTAATAACTTTTCTCGACTTGTTAACTCTGTAGAAAGCAACAATCATTGTTAATGCGACTAGAATCGCTCCAATAATCCCTACGATGAAGAATTTTCTGTTTGCAGCAGCTACCTCAATTTCCTGAGCTGCTAATCTGTTCTCTTGCTCAAGTATTAATTTAACTTGTTCAGCAGCCTCCAACTGCTTAATTTTTTCAAGTTTAGCTTGCTTCTCTTCTTCTGTTTCCTGTTGAAGCTTAGTAATCTGCAGTTGTCTCTCTTTTGCCTGAAGCTCTTGTTGTAAGATTAGATTTTCCTGCTGAGTTCTTGTTGCTTCATTTTCCTGTAATTGTCTCTGCTGAGATAACAACTCTCTTTGCTGCCTTTTCTTTTCTGATTCTAACTCGGTCTTTCTATTGGCTAAGTCTACACTCATTTGCTGAGATATCTCCAATCTTAATTGCTTATCATAATCTGTTGCAATTTTATCTGCTGACCTTACTCTGGATTTTGTAACATTAGCAGCTGTTTTCTTCTGATTTCTAAGGTCGGTTAGCTTAGCGTTATAAGTGCTAGACATTGTGCTATTTCCAGCCTCAGAAGCAATTTCAGCTCCGAACTGATAGTTGGTCTCCAATGCTTCTATCAAGTTATTCGGGTTGGCAATAGCTTCAGCTTTTCCAAGTAAATTCAATGCACTTGAATTGTCACCATTTCTATAGAAGACTTGTGCTTGGTAATTATAAATATCTGCTTTAGAAAGTTCGTTTTCATTGATGATTGCCAGGTTTAATGCTTCAGTTAAATGTTTGGAAGCAGTAGCGACATCTCCATTTGCAATGTGTGCAGCTGCAAGTGTTGTCGTGTATGAAGGATTGCTACCATTGAACTTAATTGCCTCTTGCGCATATTTCATTGCGCTGCTGTAATCTCTTGTTTGGATGTAAAGATTAGCCAGATCGTCGCAAACCTGTGCCAATTCCACTCTCTTATTTCTTGATTTTAGTAAATCATATACTGCAATCTTATGTGGAATTGCTCTTCCTGGCTGGCCCATTTTTTCAAATGACTCGGCGATTTTCTTATTGGCTGTGAAGGCAACATTGGCATTGGAACCGCCTAGTGCAAGAAGTTGATCAAAGTATTTGGTAGCATTTTCATAGTCTTCTGCAAAAAAGTAATTGAATGCTGTTCCTTCCAGAGCATCTTTTCTTCCATTACTATCTCCTGCTTTTTCAAAAAAGTCATGAGCATAATTGTAGTTTTGGGCTGCATTGGTGAATGCTCCCATATCAGAATAGGTGTTACCTAGTGCAAAATAACCGTTGGCTGCTGTAAGAAAACTTCCACTTTGTTCTGCTGTGATGCTTATTTGAAGAAAGTAGTTGGCGGCATCTCTGTACTTCTTTGTAGATAGGTAGGAATTTCCAAGAATACTATTAAAATTCAGAATGAGAACATCGTCATCAAGCTGTTGTGCCTGGTCCATTCCTTTCAAGCTGTATTCAATAGCTCCATCGAAATCTCTGTTATCATATTTTGAAATTGCCAGGGTAAGTATGTTGGATGCAGTTTCATAAGTTACTTCATCCTGACTAAATCCCTGAAGAGAGAATAGTAGCGTAAATGCTACCAAAAATAAATGCCTCATCCTAGATGTTACCATAATTTCAATTGTGTCGATTTAATAAATATTCCCAACAATTTTTCCCGTAGACTGATATGCTGTGAGGTCTTTGCGTTAGATGTAATAGTCCCCATCCGAATGCTTAGGACCCCTCCTTAACCATAACAAATGTACTCTATATCTGGTAGGTTGCCGTTTATTTTCGATAGACGAGGGCAAGTCGTCGATAGAATGCTTATTATCCCCTTTTTCTCTATGAAAAGATATAAAAAAAAGCCGTTAAACGCATGATTTAACGGCTTAATCCTTAAATATTCTCGTTCACTCAGTTTCTCTTGTTCATCTCATCACGAATTTTTGCTGCTCGCTCATAATCCTCCTTATCAAGAGCCTCATTGAGCATTTCCTGCAATTTATCCGATGTAAGACTATCCAGTTGATCCAGACTTGGGGTTTTTGTAACTTCTGCTGGAGCTTTCTCTTCAGTCTTTTGTAACTTTGTCATCTCCTCTTCGGTATCATCAGAAAGTACAATTCCGGCTTCAGTAAGAATGGACTCAAATGTGTAAATAGGCACATTGAACCTAAGACCAATTGCAATTGCATCAGAAGGTCTTGAGTCTATTTCAAATACATCACCATCCCTATTGCAGACAATTTTTGCAAAGAACACTCCTTCTTTCAGATCTGATATAATGATTTCATTGATTTCAAATCCCAGGCTATATGCAAATGATTTAAATAAATCATGAGTCATTGGCCTGTTTGGAACGATCTTTTCTATTTCAATGGCAATTGCTTGAGCTTCAAACATACCGATGATAATAGGTAATCGTCTGTTTCCTGATGATTCTCCCAATACCAATGCGAAAGAACCGCTTTGAGATTGACTGGAAGATAATCCGAGTATTTCAAGTTTTATTTTTTCCAAAATTAATTAGCACTTTTAAGTGCTTCTATCAGCTTAGGTACAACTTCAAATGCATCTCCAGCGATTCCGTAATCTGCTGCTTTAAAGAACGGCGCTTCTGCATCCTTGTTAATTACTACAATAACTTTTGACGAGTTTACACCAGCAAGATGCTGAATAGCTCCAGAAATACCAACTGCTACATATAATGTTGGACTTACCTTAACACCAGTTTGACCTACGTGCTCGTGGTGAGGTCTCCATCCCACATCAGAAACAGGCTTACTACAACCAGTAGCTGCTCCTAACAATTTGGCTAACTCCTCTATCATACCCCAGTTCTCAGGTCCTTTAAGTCCCCTACCTCCTGAAACAACGATATCCGCCTCTGGTAATAACACATCTCCAGTTGCTTTTTCCTGCGATGTAATAGTTACTCCAAAGTCAGAATCTGGAATTTCCGGACTAAATGCCTCAACTGCAGCATCCCCTCCGTCTTCTTTTAAATCTACAGCATTCTTTTTGATTGCAATAATTTTTTTGTCACCATTTAGGGAAACATTTGCAAATGCTTTACCTGTGTAGATTGATCTTGTTACTTTGAATCCATCTGAAGTATCAGGAAGAGAAGTAACATTTGAAGCCAAACTAGCTCCAACTTTTATAGCTACTCTTGCCGAAACAGGATCTCCAAGAGAAGATTTAGCTAAAACCAAGATACTTGATCCAGTGCTTTCCATTGCTGCTGCAATTCCAGTAGCGTAAGCTTGAATATTACCTTGATCAAGTTTTGAATCATTTATATGAAGCACTTTGTTTGCTCCATTTTTACCAGTAGCAGCTAATTCAGCGCTATCCACTGTCCCAAATGCTAATGCGATCACTTCATCACCCATTGCTGCAGCATAGCTTACTGCTTCCAATGATGATTTTTTTACTTTTCCTTCGTCAGTCTCTATAAAAACTAATATTGACATTTTTTCTTAATTCAAGTTTGGGTAAATGATTAAATAACTTTTGCCTCGTTTTTCAATAGGTTCACAAGCTCACCTACATTTTCGGCATCTACCATTTTAACAGCTCCTTTAGCTGGAGGTAGTTCGAAGTTTTGAACTTCAGATTGAACCGTGTTATCACTTGGTTCTACAACATTCAATGGTTTTGTCCTTGCAGACATAATTCCTCTCATGTTTGGAATCTTCCATTCAGCAATTGGCTCCTGACATCCAGCAACGAAAGGCAAGTCTAACTCGATATACTCCTTACCACCTTCAATTTCTCTTGAAATTTTAGCTTTTGTTCCATCAATATCCAATGACATTACTGGGGAAAGAGAAGGAATTCCCAACATCTCTCCTACCATTCCGTGAACCTGACCTCCATTGAAGTCAATTGATTCTCTACCCATTAGTATTAAATCGTAGTTTCCTTCTTTTGCAATTGCCGCAATTTGATTTGCAACAAAGAATGAATCACTTGGGAAAGCGTTCACTCTGATTGCCTCATCAGCTCCAATTGCTAAGGCTTTCCTTATCGTTGGCTCTGTTTCAGCTTCACCAACATTCAAAACAGTTATCTTCCCACCTGAAGCTTCCTTCAGTTCTACCGCTCTGGCCAAAGCATAATCATCGTATGGACCAATGATGAACTGTACGCCATTCTTATCAAACTTGGTATTATTATCTGTAAATGCGATTTTAGAAGTTGTATCCGGTACGTGTGTGATACAGACTAGTATGTTCATATGTATAACTAAGGTTTAGTTGTCTAAATTTGCGTGAAGTTAGTTAATACGATTAGTAAAATAAAGAAATTGAAGGAATGAATACCGACAGGATTAACCAACTAAATGCTTTTTTACAAACAAACCCACAAGATTGCTTTTTGTTGCATGCGCTTGGATTAGAATATAAGGAAAATCAACCTGAAGAGGCTAAAAAATACTTCCAAAAAGTAGTTGAAGTAGATCCTTTATATGTTGGGACTTACTATCACCTTGCTGAGGTTCTAATTGAACTGGATGATCTGGATTTGGCCAAGGATGTTTACGAGAGTGGAATTGAACATTGCAAAAAGAAAGGCGATGCTCACGCTCTAAAGGAACTAAGCAACGCCTATCAAAATTTCTTATTTGAATATGATATGGATTAAAATTCTAATACTAGTTTCCCATTTTGGGATCCGGCCTTCATTTCATCAAATGCACTAACTGCCTGATCAAAAGGGCGAACTGAATCTACAGCTGGAATAACTTTGTGCTCATTCACAAAATCTATCATCTCAACAAACTCTTCGTCATTGCCCATAGTCGAGCCATGAATTGAAGCCTGACTCCAGAATAATCTAAAGACATCAAGGTTTTTTGGAGTCCCAGATGTTGAGCCATAGCAAACAATTCTACCTCCAGGGTTAATCACTTTCAGATATTGATTTAATAATTCTCCTCCTCCGCTATCAATAATGGCATCAAATCCCTTGGACTCAGCTTTAGCAGTTTTTGCCCAGTTCTCATCCTTGTAATTGTATCCAGCTTGAGCTCCATTTTTTGTAGCTAAATTAATCTTATCCTGATTTCCAGAAGTGATATAAACATTTGCACCAGCAGCCTTAGCTAATAAAAAAGCCATTTGGGCTACTCCACCACCAATTCCAGTTACTAAAACATTACTTCTTTCTTTAACTAGTCCTTTTGTAAATAATGCACGGTAAGCTGTAAGGCCTGCAAGTGGTAATGCAGCAGCTTCCGAAAAAGACAAGTGTTCAGGTTTAATCGCTAAACGATCAACATCAACCAAGACATATTCAGCAAAAGTACCATTGGTTGGCATTCCCAGAATATGATAAGAGTTTGATTGTGCTTCAGGATTTGGTCCCCAATCTATATTTGGGTTTAAGATAACTTCTTTTCCAACCCAGGATTGATCAACATCCTTACCGATTTCTTCTACAGTTCCAGCCCCGTCAGATCCAAGCGTAACATCATATTTCAGGCCAGGATACATTCCCTGTCGGCACCATTGATCTCTGTGGTTAAGTGCCGCTGCTTTTATTTTAATAAGGACTTTAGTTCCTGCCGGTTTGGTTATATCAATCTCACGAAAAGCAATCTTATCGCTTTCCTCATCAACTAATTGAAGTGCTTTCATCATTAAAACGGGGCGTTTTCATCAGGTCCAGGACCTGGTAATGGGTTGTTATTGTCTTCATTTGCCTTACTTGGCAAAGTAATGGTATTTGAAAATTCTGAAGGCATGCCAGTTGTTGGGAAGCCGCCTGAATAATCTCCTACTGCTCCGCCATCTAAATCAGCAAATTTTGTGAATCGACCAATGAATTTAAGCTGCACGTTTTCCAATGAACCAGCTCTGTGCTTTGCCAGGATAACCTCTCCCATACCAACTGTGGGCATTCCATTTTCATCCTCCGTGATTCCATAATATTCTGGACGATACAAGAACATTACCATATCAGCATCCTGCTCAATTGAACCTGATTCCCTCAAATCCGAAAGCTGTGGTCGCTTATCTCCTCCTCTGGTCTCCACTGCCCTACTTAACTGAGACAGTGCAATTACCGGAACATTCAATTCTTTGGCAATCCCTTTTAACGCTCTGGAAATGGATGCAATCTCTTGTTCCCTGTTTCCTCCACCTTTAGAAGAATCTCCAGACATCAGCTGTAAATAGTCAATTACTATAAGCTGAATATCATGTTGAGCTTTAAGCCTTCTACATTTTGCACGTAATTCCAAAATACTAAGACCTGGAGTATCGTCTATAAATATAGGAGCCTCGGTAAGTTTTGAAGTTTTGTGAACTAATTGCTCCCACTCATAATCAGCGAGGTTTCCTTTTTTAATCTTCTCACTATCCAATTCTGCTTCTGCAGAAATCAAACGATTTACCAACTGAACTGCTGACATCTCCAGAGAGAATATTGCTACAGCATGACCAAAATCAACAGCCGCATTTCGGAGGGCTGAAACTACAAATGCGGTTTTACCCATCGCAGGCCTAGCTGCTATGATTACTAAATCCGAAGGTTGCCATCCACTGGTTACTCTATCAAGAGCAGTAAATCCACTGGCAATTCCTGTCAGACCATCTTTATGCTTTTTCTTCTCTTCCAACTCCATGATTGCTTCATGCATCAAAGTTCTCATGTTGGAATAGTTCTTTCTTATATGAGACTCAGAAACCTCAAATAGTGAAGATTCTGTTTTATCTAATAATTGAAATACATCAGTCGTATCTTCATAAGCATCATTTTGAATTTCAGAAGATATTCTGATCAACTCTCTCTTAATTGAATTCTCAACAATAATCCTTGCGTGGAATTCAATATTAGCTGCAGAGTTAACTCTGGAAGTCAGGTCTGTTACCACATACGCACCACCAACAATTTCCAGTTTACCATCTTTTCTTAATTGGTTGGTTACCGTCAAAAGGTCCACAGGTTCAGAGTTATTAAATAGCTGAACAATCGCCTCATAGATAAACCTGTGGGCATCTTTGTAGAAACTTTGGGGTTTAAGAATATCGATAACCGTAGTTAATGCATCCTTCTCAAGCATTAGTGCGCCAAGTACTGCTTCCTCTAAATCAACTGCTTGCGGAGGTAACTTGCCTAATTGAGTAGATAATTCTGATGGGGTTACCCTTCTGTTTGCGCTGGTTACTTTTAAGGACGGTTTACTGCTATCCATTCGTGTAGATCCTGACTGAGTTAAATAGTTATAAAAATGTTTACCTAGGGGTGAAAAGAGTTACAAAAGTAACGAACAGCTTTCACATTTATGTTGAAAAACAAATTCGTGTATCCACAAAATGCGATGTAGTTATCCACCAAGTTATTAACAAATATTAGTCCCGGATAATTTGCGGCACTTCCAATTTCCATTATTTTTGGCTGAATCATATTATGAAACTACATGCTTGAAGCAATTAGAGATAAACAGCGAATCCTAATCGCTGGTTCAGAAGGGAAAGAGGAAGTATTTGAAATTGTTAACAAAGTAATGGCTCACTCCAAAAAGCCATTTATCTCATTCCGATCCAGTGATAACGAAAGTGATATTGAAGTAACAGATGCCCCGGTAGTAATTACTCTCTGCGCACTTGAACACTTAAGAAATTACGAGCATCATATTGTACTTGTAACTGCCATAAACGACAAAGAAGACGATTTTGATGGCGCTGTGAGAGAATATGAAAAAATGCTTGACAGAAGCCCAAAAGCTGGATGTGTCATTTATAATGATGAAGATAGCGCGAGTGCTTTGATCGGTAAAAAAGAAAGAGAAGACGTTGTACGTTTGGAATATAAAGCTCCAAAAGTTTCAACACAGAACGGTGTAGAAGTACTTGAAATAGAGAAGGAATATCTGGCTAAAGATAAAGCTGCAGCATACAACACTACATATTTGAAGGGAGCATATACACTTCTAAAAAGAATTGGTATCAAAGAATCACAGTTTATCGAAGCGCTCTCATAACACCATCTTTAAGAATGAAATTAAATTTAAAAAATCCAATCGCATTTTTCGATTTGGAAACAACCGGCACTAACATCGCTCACGATCGCATCGTTGAAATCTCAATTGTGAAGGTTTTGGTGAATGGAGAAACTGAAATAAAAACCAGAAAAATCAATCCCACCATTCCCATTCCAACTGAATCCAGCTTGATTCATGGAATCTATGATGAGGATGTAAAAGATGAACCAAATTTCAAGCAGATTGCAAAATCATTGGTTTCATTTCTCGAGGGGTGTGATTTAGCTGGATATAACATATTAAAATTTGATGTTCCACTTCTGGTTGAAGAGTTTCTAAGAGCTAATGTAGACTTTGAAGTAAGCCAAAGAAAATTAGTGGATGCTCAGAAAATATTCTTCTTAATGGAGAAAAGGAACTTGTCATCGGCTTATAAATTTTACTGTGGCAAAAAGCTTGAAGGCGCTCACAGCGCAGAGGCAGATACTCTAGCGACTTTTGAAGTGTTAAAATCTCAGATTGAGATGTACAACGGCCAAACTGTTGAAGATCTAAGTGGTAAAGAAATTGGCACTATTGAGAACGACATGAAAGTGCTTCACGAATTAACCAATAGAAAAATGGTTGATCTAGCAGGCAGAATGGTTTTCAATGATAAAGGTGAAGAAGTCTTTAATTTTGGAAAGCACAAAGGAAAACCTGTGGGACAAGTATTATCTTCAGAACCAAGCTTTTACGATTGGATGATGAAGGGAGATTTCCCATTGGACACTAAACGAAGATTAACAGAAATAAAGCTAAGAGCATTTAATAGTCGTTAATACTGTATATTTAAGAGACAACAATAACCCAAAATGTAATCTCTTTAAATAATAACAGTGACTCATGTCTAAAACTATAATTGTTTCTAACCGCCTTCCTGTGAAAATCAGTGAAGAAGAAGGAGAATTAGTTTACAAACCAAGTGAAGGTGGCCTTGCTACTGGTCTTGGATCAATTTACAAACAAGGAGAAAATATATGGGTTGGCTGGCCCGGTTTAGCCATAACCAAAGACGCTGAGAAAAAAGAAATAACCAAACAACTGGCTAAAGAAAACATGAAACCTGTGTTTCTCAGCGCCCAGGAAATTGAGGATTTCTATGAAGGATTCAGCAATGAAACCTTATGGCCAAACTTTCACTATTTCAACCAGTATGTGGTTTACAATGAAGATCTTTGGAAAGCCTACCAAAAAGTAAATGCAAAGTTCGCAAAGTACCTGGAAGAGGTAGTCGAACCAGATGATACACTCTGGATTCATGACTACCAGCTCTTGCTCCTTCCGGAAATGATTAGAGCCAAATTTCCAAAGTTGAGCATTGGTTTCTTTCTTCATATTCCATTTCCATCATATGAGTCTTTCAGATTACTACCATGGAGAAGAGAATTGCTAAATGGTATGCTGGGATCTGATTTCCTTGGTTTCCACACGTATGATGACATGCGTCACTTTCTCTCTTCAGTAAACAGATTGGCAGGACTTGGAAATTCAAATGGTCAGATCAATTTACCAGAAAGAAAAGTTTTAGTTGACGCATTACCAATGGGTATCGATTACGAAAGATATGCGACCACCGCTGCTTCTCCCGAAACTATAGCTAGAGAAGTTAGGTACAGAACATCGGTTGGTGATCAAAAATTAATTCTTTCAATAGACAGACTTGATTACTCCAAAGGAATTCCTCAACGTCTAAGAGCATTTGAATTATTTCTTGAAAGAAATCCTCAATATTTAAATAAAGTATCATTGATCATGGTGGTTGTACCATCTCGTGATCAGGTTCCTAAATACAAACAATTAAAAGAAGAAGTGGATCTTTTGGTTGGAAGGATAAACGGAAAATACGGTAGACTAAACTGGACTCCAATACATTATTTCTACAGGTCCTTCCCTCTTCATGGTCTTTCGGCTCTTTACAGAATGGCTCATGTAGCTTTGGTTACCCCAATGAGAGATGGAATGAACCTGGTTTGTAAAGAATACATTGCTAGCAAACTTGACAGGAAGGGTGTTCTTATTCTTAGTGAAATGGCTGGTGCAGCTAAAGAGCTTTCAGATTCAATTTTGATTAACCCTAATGATATAGAACAGTACGTAACTGCACTTGAAACTGCACTCTCTATGCCTGAGGAAGAGCAGATGAAGCACATGCAAACAATGCAGGAATCGTTACAAAGGTACAACATCCACCACTGGGTCAACCTTTTCATGGAACGATTGAATTTTGTGAAAGAGCAACAGAAGTCTCTTGAAACAAGTATCATTACAGAGAAGCTTTCAAAGGAAATCAAAAAGCGTTACGACAAGAGTAAAAACAGACTTATTTTCCTGGATTACGACGGAACTCTTACAGGTTTCCACGCAGATCCTCTTCAATCAAAACCAGATGCAGAGTTGAAGAAAATAATGAAGAACCTAACCGCAGATAAGAACAACAATGTTGTAGTAATCAGTGGAAGAGGCCGAGACACATTGGAAGAGTGGCTAGGCTCATATGATATTGAAATAATCGCAGAGCATGGTGTTTGGTTAAAAGAGAAAGGCAAGAAGTGGAGAACAATTGCCAACCTCAAACATGAATGGAAAGCAAACATTCAAAAGGTTTTAGACGGATATGTCAACAGAACCCCGGGTTCTTTTGTAGAAGTTAAAGACTACAGCCTGGTTTGGCACTACAGAAAAGTAGAAACCGGACTGGGTGAAGTAAGAACAAGAGAATTGACAAGCCACTTGAAATACATCACTGCCAATAAGAACCTCAATGTCCTTGAAGGCGACATGGTTGTTGAAATCAAAAACTCTGAAGTAAATAAAGGAAGAGCTTCAACTTTTTGGCTGGAAAAATACAATGCTGACTTCATCACTGCTTTAGGAGATGATTGGACGGATGAAGATACTTTCCTCGCTATGCCAGATGAAGCTGTTACTGTTAAAGTAGGAAGCACCACCAGTGCTGCTAAATACAGTGTTCCGTCTTTTAAAGAAGTGAGAAAATTACTGACTCAGCTCACTGAATAAGCCAGCTGACAATAATCAGTTAACTGGTTGATAGCAATCAAAAACTTAACGGCCAGATATCTCCTTATTTGTTTAAACAACAATAAGAATGAGATATCTGGTCTTTTTTATTCTATTTCTTCCAGCTTGCATGTCGCTCAAGGTCGAAACCCAATACGACGAGAAAACTAATTTTAGTGATTACAAAACCTGGTGCTGGCTTGATTGCAACAAAATTTATACTGGTCCGGATTATCTTTATGATAGCTCATTAATTGACAACATTTCCAATGTTATTGCCGCTGAAATGCATTCCAAAGGATACATCCAGGGGGATGAAAACTCTGATATTCTTGTCAACTTTCATTTGATTTTCCAGGAAGACTCTACCTATTTCAGAAGAGTTAATATGCATGACGATGAACTCACATTCTGGGCTCCATACAGAGAGGAGTTTTTCCATTTTATAGATGGATCGTTATTAATTGACATTGCAGACAGAAAAAAAGGGCAATTGATATGGAGATCAAATGCCCGAAGACTTTTATCCTATAATCAAACTGTGCCTCTGGATAAAATCCAACTTGGAATCAAGAAAGCAATGAAAGACTTTCCTCCTGAAGAATCTGATTAATAGAATGAAGGTAGATCCAGCTTATTGGCTATTCTGTTTCCAGCATTTATCAACCCAACGTGACTGTAAGCTTGTGGAAAGTTACCCCACATGCTTCCATCTTTATCGTCGACATCCTCACTTAGTAATCCAACGTGATTGGCGTAACTAATAAGATTCTCAAAATACTCGATCGCTTCAGGAACACGTCCTACACAAGCTAGTGCCTCAACGTACCAGAAAGCACAAATCAAGAATGTAGTCTCAGGCTCACCAAAGTCATCCTGGTGCTTATATCTATAGAATAATCCTTTACTTGCTGCAAGCTCTTTCTCCAAAGCAACCAAATGATCTTTTGCTTTTTGAGTATCTCCATGTACAAAACTCATCATGATCAGCTGCAGCGTACTTGCATCCATTCGGTCAACACCTATCGCTTGAGCATAACCTTTCTTTGATGGAACATATGACTCTTCAATTTTCTTAGCAGCAACATCTCGTATCTTAACTGCTCGCTTTGCAATGGCTTCATCCTTCATAGCGGTTGCCATCTTATATGCTGCACAAGCACCTGCCCAATGAAACAAATATGTATAGGTATGATATTGAGCAAGATTTCTGAATTCCCAAAGACCTGCATCTTTTTCTTCCATTGTCTGTTCCATCATGTCCAGACATTTGATGATAAGGTTCTTAGATTCAAAACGCTCTGTGATTATGAACCTACCATCGGTAAATAATGGTAATAAAGAAACCAGAACCTGACCATATACATCGTTTTGTATATGGGTATAAGCATCATTACCAATCCTAACCGGCTTGTTACCCTGATAACCCTCCAGATCTAGTTCGACTTCAACCAGCTTACTACTAGGACTAATTCCATAAAGTGGCTGATACCTATCACCTTCATTATATACGATATTGGTTATATAATTAAAGTACTTTTCCAGCTCTTCAAAGTGACCAATATTATTGAAGGCATTTAATGTATAAAACGTATCCCTCATCCAACAGAAACGATAATCCCAGTTTCTTGTACTTCCCGGAGATTCAGGCAAGCTTGTAGTAGCTGCTGCAATAATTGCTCCTGTATCTTCATACTGATGGATTTTCAAAATTAATGCAGAACGAATCATCATCTTCTGATGAAACGTAGAAATACTGGTTGATTTAACCCATTTCCTCCAGTAAGCAACCGTTTTATTATAAAAAGCATCACAAGTCTCAGCCAATGGAGCTTCCATAGGAGGCCCATAAGTCAGAACCATATACTTCGTATCATTCAACACAAAGTACTCATCGTGGATTAGGTAGTTCAATGAAATGTTGGTAGTTAACCTCATTTGTTTATCAAGACCAAGATATCGAATATGGCTACTTCCCATGCTTCTCTCTGGTTTTGTATTACCATACTCTCCTACAGGATGACATATTGCCCTAATTCTTGGTTGTCCTTCAATTGGCTCAACCTTTCTTATCAGCATTAGGGGTCTATAGTATCTGTCGTATTGATAAAATCTTGGTGCAAAATCAGTGACTTTGTATTTACCAGAATCACATGTTACCTCTGTACAGATGACGTTCGTATTCTCGACATAATATTGTTCCGTTTCAAAGTTCTCATCAGCTGGTTTAATGGAGAACTCTCCCCCCTTATTTTTATCCAGCATTCCTCCGAAAATAAAAGACGAATCAAACCTTGGCCAACACATCCAGTCAATGTTGGTTTGTTTATCTACAAAAGCAAGGAACGCACAGTTCCCAATCACGCCATAGTCGTACGAATGTCTACCCATTGAAATATGTTTACTATATTTAAAACTAGGCGTAATAAATTGGATAATCATTGAAAATGCAATAGACGACAATGATTTCAACATAAATTCACCCAAAAAACGAAAATGATCCGATTCGAGGGGGTAAAAAAAGCATTCAACAACCATATTGTTGTAAATGACCTCAATTTTGAAATCAAAAAAGGAGAAAGCTTTTGTCTACTTGGTAAAAGTGGAAGTGGAAAAACTACTACCCTTAAGATGATTAACAAGCTCGTTATTATGGACTCAGGAGCCATATTTTTAAACGACCATGATATTGATTCAATTGAAGAAAACTCCCTTCGCAGAAGTATAGGCTACATGATTCAGGATGTCGGCCTATTCCCGCATCTGACCGTTGAAAAGAATATTGGTTTGCCCCTGAAGCTTGCAAAGAAGGAAAAAGATGAAATAGATTCACGAGTCAACGAATTGATTGACCAGATCGGGTTGGATCAAAGCTATTTATCAAGATTTCCCGCACAACTCAGTGGAGGTCAACAACAACGTGTTGGAATTGCAAGGGCGATTGCTAACAAACCCAAGTTGCTTTTGATGGACGAACCTTTTAGTGCTCTGGATCCTATATTGAGAGATCAGATGCAATCGGACTTCTTGCATATTGAGGAACTCAAGGGGATTACCAAAGTAATTGTAACTCATGACATAAATGAGGCTCTGCGCCTGGCTGATAGAATTTGTATTCTACATGATGGTGAAATTTTATTTATTGGAACTAAAGAAGAATTGCTAAACAATACAAATTCAATAGTTAAAGATTTCCTTGGATCGGATAGGTTATTCATGCGATTTAAAAATCTCCCAATTGAGGCAATCACCAAAAATTTATATTCAGAATCAGAGGCTAATGGTAATATTTTGGAACTTGAAGCAACATCATCAGTATTAACCCTACTGTATACGGATGTTACATATGTCAGAATAAAAGGAAACAAAGAGTTCTTCAAAAAAGATGACATTATTCTTAACGCACTAAAAGACCAGTCATGAGTTTTGTCGACTACTTTGAAAATAACCTTAGCGAAATCCTGGACCAAACAATTGAGCATTTTCAATTAACTATTGTTGCGTTATTTATTGCCACTTTGGTAGGTTCATTAATTGGAATCTTTATTGCGAGGCATCAAAAACTGTCTAATCCAATACTATCAATAGTAAACGTCATTCAGACAATACCTAGTCTTGCATTACTTGGTTTCTTTATCCCAATCCTTGGAATTGGAGCAGTTCCTGCAATAGTGGCATTGTTCTTATATGCATTACTACCAATTGTTAGAAATACTTACACAGGAATACTGCAAGTAGATCCTGCAATTAAAGAAGCAGCTATTGGACTGGGAATGACAAAAACTCAGCAATTAATTCAGGTGGAGTTACCACTTGCAGGCCCGGTTATTCTGGCTGGAATCAGAACTGCATCGGTGATAAATGTAGGAATTGCAACCATTTGTGCCCTAATTGCAGCGGGTGGACTAGGAGAATCCATTTTCGGCGGAATCTCTTTGAACAATGTAAACATGATTCTTTCTGGAGCAATACCCGCAAGCTTAATGGCTCTGGCATTTGATGGGCTCTTGGGAATAGTGCAAAAGGTAAGTCAGAAGAAGCCTGCTGTTCCTTTGATTGCTGTAGTATCTATATTCATCTTATCCATCATTTCAGTATGGCCTGAAAATAAGACAGATAAGTTAGTGGCTGGATTTAACTCTGAGTTCATTCAGCGCGAAGACGGATTTGTTGGGTTAGATAAACTTTATGCGCTTCCTTTGGAGATAAGGGAAATGGAAATTGGATTAATGTATGAGGCACTTCGTATTGGAGAAGTTGATGTCATTGATGGTTTCAGTACTGATGGTAGAATAAAGGCTTTTGATTTAAAATTACTGGAAGACGATAAAGGGTACTTCCCACCATATTTTGCTGCTCCGCTATTTCGCCAGGAAACATTGAATAAATACCCTCAGCTTGAAAACGCTTTAACCAAGCTTGAATCCATCATCAACAATCAAAAAATGGCGGAATTAAATTCCGAGATAGATCAGTCTCAAAAAGATCCACAGCTGGTTGCTCAAGAATTCCTCAACTCCATTGGAGTAAAAGCAAAATTCATTGAAGATAATGATAGCCCAGATATCATTATCGGTAGTAAAGCATTTACTGAAAACTACCTTCTAGCTTATATCATTGGGCAGTTAATTGAAGCAGAAACTGGCTTAAAGGTTTCATTAAAATTAGGGTTCGGTGGAACAAAACTTTTATTCGACGCACTAAATGCTGGCGAGATTGATTGTTATCCGGAATATACTGGCACGGGATTGCTTGTAATTTTGCAGCCTGAAAATGAAGAGATAAAAGAAATTTTGCATGATAGAAATGCGGTTTATGAATATGTGAAAAGTCAGTTTCAATCCAGATATGGAATAAAATGGTTACCTGAATTCGGATTTAATAATACATTTGCATTGATGATGCGACGGGAGCATGCAGAAAAACTGGAAATTGAGTCAATAAGCCAGCTTTCACAAACACTTAACAAATAAAAAATAACTACTAGGGTAATTCAATCTTTTAGCTATATTTGGTTACTTTGGTTTACAACGATATATGTTTGAATTAGTAAAGAAGCAAAAACATTTAGATGCAATTTTGAAAATTGCGATAGGTGTCGTCATCTATTGTATTTTAATTCTACTACTTGTTTATTTTGAAAAAGACAGTGAACAATCAAACATTGATTCCTACTCAAATGCTATTTGGTACTCTCTTGTTACGCTAACCACAGTTGGTTACGGTGACATATTCCCAAGTACTATTTACGGCAGAATGATTGGTTACATCTTTCTATTTTTAAGTTTAGGTATTTACGGTATTTTAATAGGTCAATTTACAACGCTTATGGCAACACTGAAGGAGAATAAAAGATTAGGATACTCTGGTTCGAATTTTACGAATCATGCAGTTATCATAGGTTGGAATGAGTTTGGTAAGCTTGTTACGGACCAATTGGTTGGAGTTGGAAAAGAAGTGTCAATCGTTACCAATAATAAAGACGATGTTGACTTGATTAAAGAAAAATACAAATCCAGAAATATCTACACACTCTTTACTGACTTCAACAATTATGATATGTTGAAAAAGGCAGGCATTCAGGAGTGTTCAATTGTATTTATTAATCTCGAAGATGATACTGAGAAGCTTGTTTATGTATTGAACTTAAAGAAGTTTTTCAACGATTTGGAATTTGTGGTGACTTTGGAAAATGGAGACCTTAAAAACACCTTCCTTTCTGCTGGTGTTTCAAATGCCCTTTCAAGTCATGAGATTTCTTCTAAGCTTTTGGCTAGTTATATGTTCGAGCCTGATGTTGCTTCTTACAGTGAATCTATCATGTCATTTGCTAAATCGGATAGTGATTATGATGTTAAGCAGTTCATTGTAGCAAATACAAACCCATATTTGGGCAAGCCATATCAGGAGGTATTCTTTGATTTAAAGAAAAGATACAATTCTATTCTTATAGGAATTACTAAAAGAGATAAGTACGGCAAGAGAAAGCTTATTAAGAATCCTTTGGGAGATGTGAAAGTTGCGCTTGGTGATTACTTAATCATTATTCTTAATGGTAAAGCCTTTAAACTGCTAAAGAAGGTGTTTAATGTAGAGGAAGGTTACTTCAGAGACAGAATCAACTAGATATGAACATTAACTCAAAACATATCTTATATTCAGTTATACTGATTTCAATCTTTGGGACTTTTTCTGGTTGTCAGAACCGGGAAGTCAACCCTGAAAGCAGTATGACGAGAGAGATCCATATTAATACTCCTAGTCACTTCCAGAGGATAAAGGTTGGTGGTATTGAATATTTGATATTAGAACGAGATAGAAACAATCCTCATGAAGGTTTTGGTTTTATGGCAATTAGCGGAGAGCAGCTAATTGCAAGACAGGATTCAATTATTGCTTATCAGAAAACCATTTTGGAAAACCAGGCAAGAATCATATCACGTCTTGAGGGACTTACGGTAGATCAGGTAAAAAGCCAGAATCAGTATTTACTACAAACGAAATTTAATGAAATCCCTGTATTACCGATAGACACATTGGAATACAAAGGAGGTGATGATGAGGAGATTATTGAAGAAGAGGAGTAATTCTTATATGGTTATCTAAGAACACATTTATACGACATAAAAAAACCGTTCTAAATACTAGAACGGTTTTTTCATTATTAGTTAAACTGAATCTCCTTAGAAAGACTCAAAGTATTCTTTTAGTTCTTGCAGAGCATCTTCCTTTTCAGGATCGATGATTCCAGCTTTTGCTATATCTTTTCCAACTTTCGTTGCATCAATTAGTTCATCCTTGTCATGGAAAACCTCTTCAAGCAGACCACAATCAGCGATTAATGAAAGTAAGATCACAAATGCCGGAGAAGCCTTGGCTCCTTTTAATACTATGTTCTTAAGTCCTTTTCTGATTTCACCCTCAAATGCATAGTTTGCATTATCCATTCTCTCAGACAATGGAATCCATAAAAGCTTTGTTGCCTCTTTCTTTAGAATTCCTCTTTGAACTAATAGTTCGTTAAGATCATGCTGGAAGTCTTTGTGTTTTGGTGCAATTCTAACAACTGCCTCTACAACACCTTCTCCATCCTTCATATCCTTAAGAACGTCATCTAATATCTTGTTACCAGTTCCATGAGAATCAAGAACTGATATCTTCTTGTTTTCAAAAGTAATTTTCTTCAACATGGATAATTCCATGATGCAAGCGCTGATCAATCCCGGTGTAATGGTTTTTTCCGCTGCTGCTAGTAATCTTCCCTCCTCGTCATCCAGCGCGATTAAATACAATCCTTCAGCTAAACTTAATTTCATCTGTATATAATTGATTTGATAAGGTCACATGGAATTTGTTTTTACTAATCACATGTGTTTATTTTATACGTACTTTAATTATTGCGAATTTCCACAAAAAAAATTACTTTCCGAATTATTGAAAGTTTATTTTTCAAGGAGTTTACCAATAGTCAACCCTTGAACAAGAATACTAAATACCACCACAGAGTAAGTAGTAGAAATTATAATCTCTTTTATTTCTTCGCTCATAATATCCAACTCTGATAAAGAGAGGGCTAATGCCACAGAAATCCCCCCCCTGAGACCTCCCCAGGTTAGAATTTGAATAGTTTTAGGTTCAAATGTCCTTTTCAATTGCATTATCTTGATTGGTATACCTACCCCCATGAATCTCGCCGAAAGAACTACTACAATTCCTATCGCTCCAACCAACATGTGATCAAGTGTAAACGCATGTGATATCACAATCATCTCAAGTCCTATAAGGATGAAAAGAATTGCGTTTAATGCTTCATCAACCAAATGCCAGAATTTAAACACATATTCTCCAGTGGCACTTGCTAGCTTATCATCTCTTCCTTCGTTACCGATGAACAATCCTAGAACTACCATTGCTAAAGGAGCAGATACATGTAGCAATTCTGCCACTCTTCCTCCCACCATCACAAGTGAAATTGTTACAAGCACTTCTAATTCAACATGATCATTTTCTATGAAGTCTAATGCCTTAAATCCTAGAAAACCAAATACAGCTCCTAAAGCCAGACCTCCAAATACTTCTTGTCCGAATAGTGCGGCTACACTCCAGGCTGTAATCTCACCTCCTCCATGTCCGTGACCTCCTTCAACACCAGCCTGTGCCATTGCAATATTCAGTATGGTAAGGAATACAACAACTCCTACCCCATCGTTAAATAGCGATTCTCCTGCGATTTTAATCTCCAAATTTTTGGAAATCCCTACTTTCTTCACAAGAGCCAGCACTGCAATAGGATCCGTAGGAGAGATAAGTGCTCCAAACAGTAGACAATGTATTAATTCAACCTCTTCATAACCTACAGCATGAAAGACATAAAGCATTGTATATCCTACAAGGAATGTGGACAATAGTGTACTTACCGTAGCTAATACCAATACTGGTATCCTTTCTTCCAGAAGTTTATTCAGGTTTATGGATAAGGCTCCTGCAAAAAGCAGGAAGTTCAGCATGACATTAAGAAGTACTTCTTTAAAGTCGAATTCACCCATTATATCCTGGGCTGCCACCTTCAAATCAGGAAAAAATGTACCCAGTAGAAGGATTGAAAGTGACATTGCCAGAGCAATTACCATCAAACCAATTGTAGAAGGTAGTTTTAGGACAGTAATGTTAATGAGTGTGAATACTGCTGCAATAAAAATCAGTAGTGTTATGAGTTCTAATATTCCCATGTTATAGTTTGGTCGGAATTTGGAAAAAATCCATCATAGTGAAACTGCCCCAAAATAACTACAAAATTCCTACAATCAAAAATGCAACTCCCTGATTTTGATCAGCCTGAAATGTGGACTCTTAAAGTGAAAATGCAAATAACAAAATCTAAAATCTCAAAAATCAAATAACAAGTACTACAAACTCAGAACTCCAAACTCAAAACAACCCTCCATTTAAGCATAATTTACTTTCTTTGAAAAACTATAAATCAAAGCCTTGAAAAGTCTGCTAAATATTTGTGTTCTTGTCTTAACAATGTACCTGAGCGGTTGCACTTCATTAAAGCAATTTAGTAACCAGAAGAAAATTCAATCTGCAATCAAGTCGAGTGATGTATTCAGCAAACACTTTGCCGGCTTGGCCATATATGACCCTGAAACCGGTGAATATTTAGTCGAACAAAATGTCGATAAACATTTTATTCCAGCGAGTACAACCAAACTACTGACATTTTATGCTGCTTCCTCTACAATTGGCGATACACTTGTTGGATTAAAGTATGAGTATATGGGAGACTCAATTTTGATTCAAGGAACTGGAGATCCCACATTCTTACACCCAAAGTTTGATAAACAGCCTGTTTTGGAGTTCTTACAAAATGTATCAGATTCCTTGATGATTGTGCTTACAAACGGAGAAGTAAATCAAAGATATGGCAGTGGATGGGCATGGGATGATTATCCGTATAACTTCCAGGTGGAACTTTCAAGCTTTCCAGTTCATGGTAATTATGTTTCCATTTCTGTGTCTGATACCGGTGTATTTGTTCAACCTTCGGTATTTAAAGATCTTGTAGAGATTAATGGCATACATCACAGAAGACGTTCAGAACTCTATAACTATTTTGTCGTTTCCGGTGAAAAAGGAACAAAGGACCTCCCTTATAAAACCTCAAATCGATTAGTTGCTCAAATGCTTCAGGAGGAGTTGGGAAGAAAAGTACAGTATTGGGATACTACTTTGAATCTAACAAATACAGTCACTTCATTGAACGCACCTATTGTCTATAACCGTATGCTCAAAGCCAGTGACAATTTTCTTGCAGAGCAGTTACTACTCATGTCTTCAAATCACGCAGGTTTCAGATGGGATACCGACAAATTCATTCAATCTATGAAACTCAACGATTTCAAATCCTTCAGTAATCTACCAGTCTGGCGAGATGGTTCTGGCCTAAGTAGATACAACCTTGTGACACCTAGGAGTATGACTGAAGTATTGATTCTGATAAAAAACGAAATAGGTATTGAAAAAGCAAAAAGTTATTTACCTGCAGGTGGTGTTTCTGGCACCATTAAAAATTGGTATAAAGCTGATCAACCGTATGTATTTGCTAAGACTGGCACATTGAGTAATGTACATTGCTTAAGTGGTTTCTTAGAAACGAAATCTGGGAAAACCCTGGTATTTAGTTTTATGAATAATAATTATACAAATGGGTCAAGTGTAGTTAAGAAGGAGATGCAGAGAGTTTTGGAGATGGTTAGGGATAGGTATTGAGACTTCTGATTGCTTTTTTTAAGAATTTTCATATTTGCAAATAACTAAATAACACTCTAACTTCGCCACGATTAAAATACTATCTTGTAATTTATCAACCTAATACATCATGTTAAAATCACTATCTCTATTCGTCATTCTGTGCGCAAACTCCATTTTTTTGTGTGCTCAAAATCCGGAAAGATTAATTGTCAATGAGGATATTACAGAATATGAAGATGTATCATACCAATATATCGAATCGGTCACTCTTAAACCTGACTTTACTTTTACTGCAACCAGTGGGAGTAGTTTCTACATAAAATATTATGGAAGAAATGATAATACTCCTGAAAGCTTGGACAAAAACTTTGTAAGGACTGAAGTTATGCAAGTTCCTGGAATTAAAACTTTAGATGATGTAGCTGGATTGGATGAAAACAGTAAAACCACATCATTCTCTTACTTTGATGGTCTTGGCAGAAGTGAGCAGGAAGTAGTTGTTAAAGGCTCGGTAGGTAAAAAAGATATTGTAGCATTTAGTGTTTATAATGATAATAAAGGTGGTAGAGAAGATGAAAGTCATCTTCCCTATTCAATCTCATCCCAATCAGGAAAATTTAGAAGCAACACTGGAACAGAAGCAACTAGCTTTTACAATGGAACTTCAAAAGTAGCTTCTGATTCCAAACCTTATTCCAAATATAATTATGAAGATTCTCCTTTTCAAAGAATAGACAAGGCTTACGGACCTGGAAATGATTGGCAAACGAATGACATAGGAAGTACGGGATCATTCGATCTTAATACGGAAACAGATATTAAACTTTGGACAATCAGTAACGACAAACCAGTTTCTACCAGCCAGTATTCTGTAAAAGAGCTTATGGTTAGTACAGCAACCGATGAAAGTGGTTTAGTGACTAAATCATATGCTGATTCATATGGAAGAATTGTTTTATCAAGAGTTGTAAGAGCTGACAACTCATTTTTAGATACATATTACGTTTACAATGAACTTGGTCAACAAAGATTCGTAATACCGCCTTTAGCAGTGAGTTTCACTAACCCTTCCACAGATATCATGAACAAGCTCATATTTCAATATAAATATGATAATCAAGGAAGATTAGTTGAACAAAAGACACCTGGGGCCGATTGGATTTATACCGTATATGATGAATGGGATCGCGTAGTATTAACTCAAGATGGACACTTAAGAAACAGCAACGACTGGATTTTCACAAAATACGACCAATATAATAGAGAAATTATTGCTGGAATTTACCACAGCAGTGCAAGCAGAAGTAGCCTTGCATCAACAGTAGCAGGGTTTACAAACAGATATGAATCAGTAGCAAATAATAGTATTGGATACACCTTAGCAGCAACCTTTCCTACCAGTGTAAGCTCATCTGATTTACTTTCAATCACTTACTACGACAACTATGATTTCAAAGATCAAACTAACTGGGATACTGAAAGCAATAACTTTTCATTGAATTTACCCTCTGAGATTTCAGGAACTCAGGCCTCTAACGCTTTAGGTCAAACAACTGGATCCAAAATTAAAATACTAGGAGAAAACACTTGGTTAAATACGGTAGTATATTATGATGAAGACCTAAATCCACTTCAGGCAATTGCAGAAAACCATCTTGGAGGAGTTGACATCATTAGTTCTCAGTCTGATTGGTTAGGAAGAGAAGTCAAAAGTTTCTTACAGCACTCTACAACCAATGGCAATGTAGATGTCCTTATGGAATACACCTACGATCATGGTGGTAGATTACTCCAGGAAGTGTGTAAATTCAATAGCGAGCCTTCATTTATTTTGGCAAGTTATGAATACAATGAGCTTGATCAATTAGTGGAGAAAAATTTGCATTCTACTAATAATGGAAATTCATTCCTGCAATCCATTGATTATAGATATAACATTCGAGGGTGGTTGACTTCAATCAATAACAGCACTCTCACAAATGATGGAGCTATTAACGATGATAATAATGACCTATTTGGGATCGAGTTTATCTATCAAAATAATGAATCTGGCTTCAACAGCCCAAGGTATGATGGAAATATTACCGCTGTAAAATGGATGACTGACAATCTTGTCGATCAGCCAAAACAACAGATTTATGCTTACGGATATGACGATATCCAACAATTCAAAACTGCAGAATATGCCTCAAAAAATGGCAGCAATTGGACTGGTGATTTAGGTGACTATGACGTTACTGTTGATGGGTATGACGACAATGGTAATATTGAAGGAGTTGAGAGATTTGCTGATATTGATGGTGTAAAAACCGAAATTGATGATCTGGAGTTCACATATGTTGCAAATAGCAATCAATTAAAGAACACTAAGGATCATGCTCAAAATGAGTATGGTTTTGATGACAAGTTAGATTCAGGTACCGGAACTACAGAATATCAATATAATGATGATGGTAGCATGAAGGATGACTTAAGTAAGGAAATAACTTTGATTACTTACAATATTCTTAATCTACCAGAAAAAGTAGAATTTTACAACGGTCTTACGGTAGATTTCCTGTACGATGCATCTGGCACCCCACTTAGCAAAACCGTAACTATTCCAGACGCTGACAATGATGATGTTGTCATTGAAAAGATAGATTACATTGGCGATATACAGTACTACATGGATGAAATTGCATTTGTTGGAACTTCAGAAGGAAGAGCAATACAATTTGAGGGTTACTATTTTCAAGAATATTACCTGACTGATCATCTTGGAAATACAAGAGTAACATTCGGTAATTTACCTGACAGATCAGCCTATCAAGCTTCAATGGAAAGCGAATATGCTTCTGAAGAAAATAATGTTTTCGAAGTATCAGCATCCAGAAACACAAGTCAAAATCATACTCAATTTGGAAATGAATCACTATTGCAAGCTAGTGTAGGAACTAGTATCAGCAAAATGCTACCAGTTTCAAATGGCGACATTATCTCAATGGAAATTTTTGCAAGATATGACGCAGGTGAAACTGGCAGTAATGTAGATCCTGTGGACCCTGGTATATTATCGACCATTTTAACGTCCTTTGGAATTTCTAATGGCGGTGCAACTCAAGAAGCCTATGATGCATTTACAGACTTATTTGGTACAGGAGCTACTGGTTTATTCTCTGGTGGGTCTAACAACACAACCAATGAGCCTGCAGCCTATTTACAGTACATTATTTTCGATAATGCTTACAATCACATTCAATCGGGGCATGCTGAAATTTCTTACCATGCTGATGACAGGTGGGAACAATTAAGCATCTCGGACATTACGGTACCGGTAGATGGCTACATGTACATTTATGCAGCCAATGAAGAAGAAGGCACAAAAGTATACCCGGCATATTTTGATGACTTTTTAATCGTTCATGAAAAAAGTGGACAAGATTTAAAGGTTTCCAGCACCATGGATTACTACCCTTACGGAATGCCATTCCCTCAAAATTTTGAGGATGAATCTGAGGAAGAAAACAACTTCAGATATCAAGGGACTTACAGTGAATGGGACAAGTCAACTAACTGGAACATGTTTGCACTACGAGCATACCAACCAGAAATTGGAAGATGGACAAGCGTTGATCCATATGATCAGTTTGGAAGCCCTTATCTTGGAATGGGGAATAACCCAATTATGGGTACAGATCCTGATGGGGGATGGGTATGGTGGACCGCCGCAATTGGAGCAGCGGTTGGTGGATACACCGCTGGAGCCATTTCTGGAGGTTGGGACCCTGGAAAATGGGAAAGAAAAGATTGGATGTGGGCTGCCGGTGGTTTTGTTGGTGGCGGACTTCTTGGCGGTGCAATGTTTAGGCAGCAGGTTGTTGCAATGTCAGGAGGTGGAAAAACATATAAATACATTCCGGTTGATGGTATTGAACCAATTTGGAAAGGTAAACCCATAGACTTTAGTAACATTAATGTGGACCTAGGGAAGTTTAAGGAAGACCTGGCGGACTTTGTAAATGTCGCGAATAACTCAGGGCAAGTTAGAAGAATGGTACGCTATCTTAACAAGAAAAATAAAGTACGAAGAACGAAATTTGCTAAATCAGCTAAGGAAAGACGTCTCTCCATTCATTGGGGTAATAACGAATACAGATCTGCTGATAACACTATAACTTGGAATTCCACGATTAGAGAAAAATTTGATATTGACAACACTGTTGAACATCCATCTGGAATGTTACTAATACATGAATTATGGCATGCGTACTTGAGAGAAAAATTTGGTTATAGCTATTTCCAGGCTGCTGCTATTCCTTATCAAATGGAACCATTGCGGGAATTCTGGAAAAGCCCAGCAGAAGAATATTCCGTAAAGCAAACAAACAAAGCGATTAGGAAAGTAAATAAAAAATTAAAAAAGGCTAACAGGATATCTCCAAGAGTAGGGTATGGTAAAGGCAGCTCGAAAGTTACAAAAGATGTCTGGGACACTAAACCACTAAAAGGGAAGAAAAGAGCAAAAAGACTAAAATGGATCAAATAGCAAAAAAGTCTGGTATTGTTGTATTGTTATTGATATTAAATTCTCAATATTCAATATCGCAAGATTGTGGATCTATAAGACTATTGGATAGTTTAAGACATTCCCATCCAGAATTGTTGTTTTTCGCAAAAGTTAGGACTCCAAGATCAATTTTTGTAAAAGGAATCCCTTTGAAAGATTGGAGAATTCTACTAAGTCAAGAATTTGAGAACAATAATTCAAGGTTCATTGATTCTATTTTGTGTGAGAATTATAACAGTGGAATTAGTATATCAAAATCAGACATCCTTGAAAGTTTGCGCGAATTTAGTTCGGTAGATAGATTGAAACTCAAGTCTTTCCGTGAGTCGTCAGAATTCATAAGTACAATTAAACGTCATCTTATAAAAATCAAATTTTTTAAAGACTTAGACCAAGGAGTACTTGACACACTAATTGCTGAAGATATAAATATTCCAAAATATTGGTTAGAGACCCAAATTGATCCTAAAAAACATCATTTGCTGATTGACGCATTAGGGATTGAAGGAATTGTGGCGTACAAAACACATGAACAGGATATAATTGTATTAAATAACGATTATTTCTTTGAAAAATTCAGATCTTATCTAACAGATTAAATTATCATCAAATGAGAAATATTAAAGTTCTACTTCTGTCATTAATTACAGGAAGCATTTTTGCTCAAACACTACCCTCTCCTTCTGCTAGTAGTGTGATAAGAGGAATCAATGTACCTGTAGACCACTATTCTGGTGTACCTAATATAAGTATCCCAATTTTCGATCTAGCACACCATAAAGGCTCTTCAATCCCAATTGGCCTAACGTATCACGCCGGAGGAATAAAAGTACAAGATATTGCCGGACCGGTAGGCTTAGGTTGGAGGCTTACAGGAGGAGGACTAATCACACGTGTTGTCAGAGGTGCTCCTGATACAGAAAACAACTATCTCATACCAACTACTAATAGCGAAAAAATTGATGTTGCGTATGGAGATAAAGATGGAGAGAAGGATTTATTCTACTTCCAAATACCAGGAGGCGGTGGAAAGTTTATTGTGGATGGCAGTAACGGATACACCATGCCTTTTCAAGAAGTCTTAATTGAAAAGATTGGCACTTTTGATACAGGGCATTGGATAATCACTGATCAAAGTGGAAACAAGTATTACTTTGGACAAAGTTCATCCTCCAAGGAGGAATCTACTATGAGAAGAACCTCTGGATTAGGCACAGAGGTAGAAGAAGATTATATTTCAACATGGTATTTGAATAAAATTGATCTTTTCAACTCACCTTATGACATTACCTTCAACTACGGAACATATTCCAGTTACAGTTTTTATAGTTACGGTGAAACTTTAGAAGTTCACTTCCCACTTTGTGGGACAAATCCTACGTCTACATCCTATTCAACGGACAATCACAAAGTTGATATAACTGATCCTAAGTACTTAACAAGTATAGTCACAAGATTAGGAAAAGCGGAATTCAAGTATAATACCACACGCTTAGATATAGGTTCGGCGTACTTAGATGAAATTGTAATTAAGGATTACTTGAATAATGAAATCACAAAATTTGATCTAGATCATTCATATTTCGATGCTTCCGATGCTTTTAATGGATTTTTCCACCCTTTCTCATCAGATAACCCTTCGCTAAATGAAGATTGGTACAGACTTAAACTAGATAAAATTAGTGAAACCGCAAATGGTCTAACTCAACTTCTGGCTTCATTCACATATTTAAATGATCAGACATATGATATCTGTGATAATTGTACAGATCCTGCCCAATATGACTTATATGAACTTCCTCCAAGGCATGAGTATGGAGTGGATCATTATGGCTTTTTTAATGCCCAAAGATCCCCATCATTTAAGAATCTTCCAGAAATGAAAAACAAGAATGGAGCCACAGTAATTCAAGGTGCTTCTAAATACCCTGATGAAGAATTTGCCAAAGCAAATATGTTGAAATCAATTCACTTCCCTTCTGGGGGATATAAAGAATTTGAATTTGAAATTAACAAAGTAAATAATATTAATTATTCTGGTTTAAGAATCAAAAAAATAAAAACTGCAGATGCCGAAGGTAATCTATTGGAGCAAAATTACAACTACCACAACTCTGGTGTCGGATTTGAAACGCCACTATACTATTTCACAGTATATAGTGATGGATCAAACACGTTCATACTTGACGACAACAAGGAGGCAACTGATTGTGAACCGGCGACAGCTTTTATTTTTTCCAATTCCCTGACTAACCTTTTTGATTTAGGAGGTGTTGCACAAGGATATGCAAAAGTAGAAGTTACAGATGGCTCAGGTGGTTCCACAATATATAACTATTTCACAGCTGATGACTACCCTGATGATAAACCATCAATAAGCGGAGAAGGGATTTCAATCAGGCATGGAAGAATAGACAGATATTATGGACCTCCGTTTGTTCCCCAGACTAGTAGATACTGGAAAAGAGGTTTACAAAAATCTATTGAAGTAAAAAATTCCACTGGTGATAAAATTCTTAATGAATCGAGAGACTATTTTTTCGATGAATCGAGAATATCCAGATATCAGAATACCAAAGTTCACCACCTCTTAAAATTCATCGATCAGAGTGAGTTCACCAATACATTTGTAGTTGGAAAATATTTCTCAGACGTTTATCCAATTATGCTAAAAAGTGTAACAAACAATATTATTTCAGATATAGATCAAACCCGGTTTGAAGAAGTCACTGATGAATACACCTATGTAACAACAACATCCTTTGGTTACGACGTAAGAACTGCTGTTAAAGAAAAAACGACTACAATACTTAATGGAGACGAAATAATTGTGAATTACAAATACCCTACTGAATTCACTCAAAATTGTACGGGGTGCTCCGATGATTTGGAAGCGATTCACAAACTAAGAACCAACCACATAATAACACCTATAGAAACAATTGAGTCTACCAAAGTTGGTTCTCAAACATTAGTAACCGGCGCTCAGTTAACGAAATTCAATTCAGAAGGATTCGTTTCAAAGATCTACAACCTTAGAACTGGTACTGGCCTTGCAAATTATTCAGAGGCTTCCATTTCATCTAATTCGTTGCTAATCGATAGTAGATTAGAATTAAGTAATTCCTATATTTATAATTCAACCACCAAAAATATTAGTTCTGTGACTGATGATGGATCCGGCCTGAGCACCAATTATGAATATGAGCACCAAGATGTATTAATAAAGAGTGAATCAACCGGACAGTTTGAGACAAAATATGAACACTATCCATTAGTAGGCATTAAGAAAATTACTGACCATAATGGGCACTTTATAACAAGACATTATGATCCCTTAAACAGGCTTCAATATGTTACTGATGAGAATGGTGATATTATTGAAACATATAGAATCCACTATGCTAATCAGGACTACACACCAACAGCAACATTCGATATCTCTGGCCTCAACAAGCCAGACGAAAATGTTACATTCCAATACACTGGCCCAGAACCGATGAATGGAACTAACAGATATGTTTGGGACTTTGGGGATGGAAATATTGATGAATCATCAGCCAGAACTATTCAACATCAGTATTCTATTGCTGGTGAGTACAGTCCGTCTCTCACAGTGATTAATGCTGAGTACGACCAAAACCCTCAACAGTCATTGCCTATTAACATATATGACACACCTTACGATTTCACAATTGCAAATACTGATGGAAGTGCTGGATTAGGATACGTAGTCGAAGCAACAGGTGTATTAGGATATTCTTGTGGCAACCCTCAGTTTAGCTGGAAATACAGAATAAGTGGAGCTTGGCTTAATTTACCTGTTTCAGGACACGAAGTTTTAATTGATGTAGCTGAAGGTGAAACCTGGCAAGTTCAATTACATGTTGTGGATGATTGCGATGTATCAGCAACTTCCAACATAATAACCTTAGTAGGCCCTGAAGAAGGAGGATCAGATCCCTCACAAAACTAAAATAAGGGCAACCTCCTCTTTCCAAGGTTGTCCTCAACTTTTAAAAGACCTAAGGATTAGCCCTACATATTTTACCTTCTTATGTTCAAGGACGATCGAGATATAAACATGAAGCGTTCTGAAATAGCGTATAACCAAAAGGAATGGACAGAGTCCTCGCGAACATCAAAAACCACAGGTGGGAAAACCTACGGGGAGTTATCAAATGTTTAGGCCAAAAATCTCTAGATGATCCTTGACTTTTTCAAACTAACATTTAATTTTGCGGCAATACTATCTGAAAAATTTATCAACCAAAATAAACTATGCATCGACTTAGACTATTATTGATCCATCTGGCATTAATTCTACCATTCTTTGTTGCATCACAAAACCCAGAAAAGGTTATAGTGAATGAAGAAATTGATGAATACGATAATTTCTCCTATCTGTATGTGGAATCAGTTACATTAAAGCCTGGCTTTGAGTTCACTGCAACTGAGAACAGCAGTCTGACAATAAAAAACTACCCACGATCTTACAATAACCCGCCAAGCTCGGACAAAAACTTTGTCAGAACAGAACTCATTAAAGTTGATGGCATTTTGAACCTTCAACAAGTATCTGAATTAAATGAAACTGAAAAGGAAACAACTTTTGCTTACGTTGATGGTCTAGGAAGGGAATCTCAAACTGTAATAGAGAAAGGTTCTCCCCTCAAAAAAGACATAGTGAAATTCGTTGAATATGACCAAAATGGTAGAATGCCATTTGATTATCAATCATATGTGTCAAACTCTTCTACAGGTGCATTTCAAAGTGCGGCAAAGACCGATCAGTCTAATTTTTATCAAACAGCAAACGGAATAACTCATGATTCCAGACCATTTACTGAATTCACATTCGATAATTCACCGCTTAACAGGGTATTATCACAGTATGGAGCTGGAGAAGATTGGAAAAATCAGGACATCAAAATATCTTTTGATCATAGTGTTGCTGATGCTGGCGAGATAAAGAATTGGATAATTCAAAATGGATTACCAAAGGTAAGTGGCACAAATAGTGCAAATGAAGTATTCCTAGAGACCAAAACATATGAAGGAGGCCAAGTAACAAAAGAATACAAAGATGGAAGAGGATTGATGCTTTGTAGAAGTGTCAAAGCAGATGAAAACACATGGTTAAGTACATACTACATATACAACCTATTTGGTGAAGTAGTATTCGTAATTCCTCCTGTATTAGCAGATATCAATACCCCGACAGCTGATGATGTCGATGAATTAGCTTTTGAATATCAATATGATAAACGTAGAAGAGTCAAAGCAAAAAAACTACCAGGAGCAGATTGGGTATATTTTGTGTACGATAAATGGGGACGTCAAGTCCTTGCCCAAGATGGTGTTCAAAGATCTAAAAGCCCAAAAGAATGGACATTTACAAAATATGATAACCACAACCGTGTAGCGTATCAGGGAATATTAACTTCAAATGATTCTCATGATGAATTAATAGCTGATGCAGACGAGAACAATAGTTTAGCAAGGTTCGAATCAAGAACAGGTTCTACCTATACAATTTCAAATTCATTTCCTGACTTCATCTCCTCAGATGAAATAATTGAAATCAATTATTATGACGATTATACATTCTTAGACAATAACTGGGATGTTGAAAACCTAAATTATGATTTCATTAACGAAACGGGATTTCCTTCGAGTTATAACAATAGTGTAAAAGGTTACGCAACAGGATCACAAACAAGAATTCTGGGAACTACCAAATGGCTGAACTCTGTAGTTTATTATGATAATCTGTACAGAACAATACAGTCTCATACCGAGCATAATCTTGGAGGTACCAATGTTGTTTCCAACAACCTATCATTTAGTGGAATAAGTTTATCAACCCTCACAAGGCATAATTCCATCCATGAATCAGAGGTAAAGATTCTAAAAGAGTTTGTGTATTTACATAACGAAAACCTTAAAGAAGTTTATTTCACCATAAATGATGGAGAAAGAATCCTTTACAATGAAAACAACTACAATGAACTTAATCAAGTAGTTGAAACAAACCTAATGTCTTACGATAACGGAAATTCATTCCTGCAATCTGTTGACATGAGGTATAACATTAGGGGAATATTAACATCGATCAATAACAGTACTCTATCCAATGATGGAGACATGAATGATGATAATAATGACCTGTTTGGTGAAGAGCTAATTTTCAATCAAGAGACTTATAATATCAATGGTACTTCTACAAACAAAATGTATGATGGCAATATTTCCGCCATTAAATGGAGTAGCAATAACTTAATTGATGCTCCGACTGAAAAGATCTTAGGATACAGTTATGATAAGGCCGATAGATTCAGTTCATCCAATTATGCTGTTAAGGATAACACAGGATGGAATAAAGACGCAGGGTTATACAATGTAAGTGTTGGGTCATATGATAAAAATGGGAATATCAATTCATTAACCAGGGAAGGCCTTTACAACAACACCAAAACTACAATTGATAATATATCATATAGTTACGCAAACGGATCCAATAGTAACAGACTAATCAAGGTTGAGGACGCTGGAAATGAAGCTGGGTTCGACAATAATGCTGTATCAATGAATACTGAGTATTATTACGATGGTAACGGCAATATGATCGAGGACTTAAATAAAGGACTAACGTCCATTGAGTACAATCACCTCAACCTGCCAACTACAATAGATTTTGAAGACGGATCACAAATAAAATTCACTTACTCAGCTTCGGGTATTAAAATCTCCAAAGAATTAATCAACTCCACCGGCCAACAAGAAAAGGTGATTCATTATACTGGAATCGGGCAATATGAGACCGAGAATAGTGCTACAAAGTTGAAATTCTTAAACACTGAGGGAGGAAGAGCATTAAAAATTGGCCAGGACTTTGAACATGAAAGGTTTCTTAAGGATCATTTAGACAATGTAAGAGTAAGTTTTGGAAAACTAAGTGATACAGACTATTTCCTTGCAACCATGGAAACCGAGAATTCTACTCGCGAGGAGTCAGACTTTAATGGTATAAATGTAACAAATAGAACCACCAATCAGGCTTTAAATAAAACCAAGTCCACAGCACAAATTGCTACCCCAAATGAGGTTGTTGAAGTATTAGCAAATGTTGGCCCAGCGAAATCCATTCAAGTAAAATCAGGTGACTTTTTCGAATTAGATGTTTATGGAGCTTTTACAAATAGCAATTCTAATAATGATAACACGATAAGTAATATCGCTGCTTTACTTGCAGGAACTTTTGGTATAGCAAATTCTGGAGAAACAGCTAATTTATATCAAGCTCTAAATGATAATGCTCCTTCGGCGAGTATGATGTCATTTAGCAATAGTTCAACACCTCGTGCTTATTTGGCCTACATTATTCTTAGCGACAATTACTTACAGAACCAATATGGTTATGCAGAATTAAAATATTCCTCTCTAAACAAAATGGAAAAGTTGCACCTCGAATTGGAAGTTCCGTTTGATGGTGAGATTTATATCTACTTAAGTAATGAAAGTTCCAGTGCAAGTGCTGTGGCTTATTTTGATGAATTCAGTATTAAACATATTAAAAACACTAGCTCCCTGGTTGTTACACAAGCAACAGATTACTATCCGTTTGGCCTAAAAATGGAAGGCTTGTCATATTCTGATGACGGGCATGACCAAAACAAATATTTGTTCCAGGGTCAAGAGCACCAGGATGATTATGGTCTAAACTGGGATACTTATAAATATAGGAACAGCGACCCTGCACTAGGAAGATTTTTTAACCTGGATCCTATTGCTGAGGACTATGATTACAATAGTGTCTATTCATTTAGTGAGAACCACGTAGTTGCACACATAGAACTAGAAGGAGCAGAAAAATTACCTTTTGCCGTGCATGTAGGAAATGCTCAGGCAAGTGCTCCATTACAACCTGGCGCAAGCTTGCTTGGAGTATTCACATACGCTTACGATTATTTTTTTAATGGCTTTGAGAAAATCAACCAGGGAGTAAACCTTAAGCATGATTCTAACAGACGATACCAACAGTACCTGGATCACCAAGATGAGCATCCTGCACCTCCACAAGTGATGAAATTGCACCATCAAATGGAGCAGGTGGAAGCTACCAAAACTAAAATTGAAGGTGTAAATCAGATCCTGGAGACTAATTACTATGTAATGGATTTTTCTCTAGGTGGCATTTATGGAACTTTCGGTTCGCAAATGGCTGTGAGAGGTACCGTTTTTGGCACTAAATCGCTTGTTCAAAATTTGCCCAAATCTGGAAATGCAGTAAAGTGGGTTGATGAGACACTTGAAGCTGCAGCAGGTACTGGCAATGAAATACAAAATAGATCTATTAATTTCTTAAAAGGCACAAAAAATTGTGCAAATTGTGCAATAGCTGGTGACGCAACATTAAAAGGGTTCCCTTCTTCTGCATTAAATAGTGGAGTAACTAAAGTGAGAGAAGTAGCAGAATATTTTGGATTAAAGGTTTGGAATTGGGGGCAAAATAATACAATCGACACTATTACCGAAAAACTTCTTTCGAAAGGAGATGGTGCTACAGCAGTAGTTTTTGGATTCAGAGGTGTAGGTGTAGATGGTCACTATTTCAACGTTGTAAATAAAAATGGAATAATAGAGTTTCTAGATTTCCAAAGAGCTGGCACTGCGGTTATGAAGGAAGCGGATTTCTCTTCCTATACAGATCTTTGGTTATTGCATACAACAGGACTATAAACATGAAAGAATTAACTATAAAAGAAGCAACGCTTATTGTAAGTAAGAAAGTGGATGAAATCGGAAAACTATCTAACATAGATCTTGCGATTTTAGAAGACGAAACCATGTCTTTCGAATTTGGATGGGTGTTCTTTTATCAATCGAGAAAGTATATGGAAACTAAAGATTTTGGTGAAATGATTGGAGGAAACGCTCCAATCATTGTTGATAAATTCACAAACAAAACTCTTGAAACAGGAACAAGTCACGAAGTGCAATACTATGTTGACTTATATATTAATCATAGGGATAACATTGATCAGTATTATCAATCAATTCTTTAGGTGGCATTCTCAAAAAAGTAAACCCTGTTAGTCAATTAACACAACCATCAACTGTTAAAAACATGAAGAATATAATTCTAATTTCTCTATTAATCGTCTTAAGTAGCTTCAAGGTATTAGCACAAACACAACTTACCGAGGCACCAATAATTCCGCCTTCGCCAGAGGCAAGTTCATTACTTAAATACGCACAAATTCCAGTGAACCATTACACTGGAACTGCATCAATTAATTTACCGATTTACAACTTTGAATCACGCAATAAATATTTTAGTGTTCCTGTAGGAATAAGTTATCACCCCTCGGGAGTAAAGGTTCATGATATGGCAAGTTCGGTTGGGCTTGGTTGGAAATTAAATGCAGGTGGAGCCATCACCAGGGTAGTAAGAGGGTTACCAGACGAGCACGAAGAAGGTTATGTTGGTACAAATTTGAGAGGTCAGCAACTTCTAAATGGGCCAGTTGATGATAATTACCTTAAAAAAGTGGCAGCCAACTTGTGGGATGGAGAACCAGATGTGTTTTATTTCAGTATGAATGGAATTGCAGGAAGGTTTTTCATAGATCCCTACGGCACACCGTTCACGGTACCCGGAAGTGATTTTGAAATCTCACCAGCTATTGGTCCGAAAAGCACTGAAACTTATTGGACAATCACTTTAGATAACGGAACAAAATATTTTTTTGGTAAAGGATCAAATACTACTGAGACAACAGAATCTTTTCAATCGAACGACTCACCATGTCCTGGAGCTCCAGATCCGGAAACCACCACGTTTATCAGTACTTGGTATCTATCAGAGATCAGTTTCTACAATGAAAAAGTTGAGCTTGAATACCAGACAGGAGACCCAATCGAATATGAGGTGTCAAGCGAGAAGAAACTGGTAATTGAAGAAGAAGTTATACCAGAGCCAGGATGTTACCCGTCAGTTCCAATTTGCAGTGACCAAATAGTTAAATTCTTCACAAGTGTAAAAATTACCAATCCAAAAAGTATTAAGAAAATAAGTAATGATTCCGGATATCTATTATTCGGAAACAAAGCAGGTAGAAATGACCTTACAGGTGGATTATACCTTGATAATATTAAATTGGTTAGCTACGCTGGAACAGAAATATCAGAATATAAATTTAACTATGACTATTTCGATTCAGGTTGTGGTACTTGGAAATGTAAAAGGTTGAGGTTAAAATCCTTTGGTCAAGTGCCAAATGGGTCTAATAATTCTGAAATTGCAGTGCCTTACACATTCGAATATGATGCTACTCCTTTAGAAAGTAGAGATACAAAAAAAATTGATCACTGGGGATATCAAAACTCTAACACAAAAAACTATTTGATACCGACCATAGCAACTTATTTCACAAATGGTGCCGATAGGTCTGCGAGTTTATCAGGTAGTAAGGCCGGTTCTTTAACAAAAATCATATATCCTACTGGGGGTTACAGATCCTTTGATTACGAATTAAATTCTTACCTTGAAGATAATACAAATCATAACGCAGGAGGTATTCGGATAAAAAACATAATTGAAAATTTTGGACCAGGAACCACTGATATAACATTCAATTTTGAATACAAACTTGAGTCAGGAAAGTCAAGTGGCACAAGAATCAATACTCCAGTTTACCTTCATCCTTTTGCAAGTCTTAACTCATCAGACCCGTTCAATAATAATGAATGGGATTGCAGAGTTACAGGTCAAATCCTTCATTCCAGCTCATTAACTGAAAGGTTTGACCCAAATGGATATCATGTAGGTTATTCAAGAGTAGTAGCTAATTATGGAGACGGTTCGAAAGAAGTATTCAGCTACCACAGTTTTAGTGATAAACCTGATTTTATTGATCTAAATGATTACCATGACGATGATGGGAATCTAATAGATCCTAATGGTCCACCTTATGCGCCACCAAGTCGATCTTATTTCTTTGAAAGAGGTTTACTTAAAGAATCAAATACGTATTCCTCAAATGGGAATTTATTAAAAACTGTGAAAAATAATTATTCTAAGTTCATCAAATTTGAAGATTTAATCGCTCCAGGACTTAGATCAATCTTAAGAGTAACAGACAACATCTATGGATTACAACTAATTTATATAGGCGAATATGCTGAAGAGAATAATGCAACATATTTAAATTCAACTGTAGAAACTATCTATGATCCAAATGATGAGAGTAAGAAATTAACAAAAACTACAAATTACGTCAGGAAATCAGACAGTTATTCATTAGCAAGAAACACATCAATCACACACAACTCCGGCGTTTCTAGTAAAACTGATTTCACATATATCACCGATATTCAGGACATGGCATCACCATCAATTGCTGGTGTTTATGCAGATGGATACTGGAGAATGGCAACTAATAGAATGACCGGAATTCCTATAGAAACTGTTCACTATGCCAGAAACTCTTCAAATGAAAGTTATAAAATTGTTGGAAGTGAACTTTTTACCTGGAAGCGAGCAACTCATTTCGAGTCCAATACTGACGGGAATGGTTATTCACTACCATACCAAAAGTTAAGTTTATCTATTGCAGAACCTATCACTGATAGTGAGTTTTCTCCTGTTACACTCAATACTAACGGAACAACTTTATTTTGGGATTCAAAATATGAAGCAATCCACACATTTGATGATTATAACAACAACGGAAATCTGATTAAAGAGATAAATAGTGCTGGTATTGAAACATCCTATTCATGGAGTCACAATAACTTTTTGGTAAGCTCTCAGTTATCAAATTCATTTCAAAGCAGCTATGATCAAATACCATTTGTTGGTTTGTCAAAATTAACGGATCAAAATGGAAGGTTTTCCAACTTCAATTACGATAAACTAAACAGGATGAAGTATGCAACTGATGAAGAGGGAAATATAAAAGAGGTTCATAGGTATAATTTTGGAACCAATCCAGAGCAGATTACCGCCGTTTACGATATCTCAGGTAAAAATAAATCTGGTGAATCTTTAACTTTTGAATTCACAGGAAATGACCCTATGTATGGTGAAAACAGATACATATGGGATTTTGGAGATGGAACTATATTAGAATCATCTAGCAAGTCTGTTCAGCATACTTATGCTTCAGCAGATGGATATAGTACATCTTTAACAATAATTAATTCAGAGTATGAAGAAACTCCTCAGCAGATATTGCCAATAACAATATTCGACACGCCATTGTCATTTAGTATTTCAAGTACTGGAGAACCTGAGACAGGTTATAATGTAAGTGCCGCAGGAACTTTGGGGTACACATGTGGGAATCTAAGCTACAATTGGAAGTATGGAATTTCGGGATCAGGTAATTGGCTAGATTTAAATGCTGATGGGCAACATATCCAGGTTAGTGTTCCTAGTGACGTCACCTGGCAAATTAAATTGGAAGTAGTTGATGACTGTAATGAAACAATAACTTCAAATATAATATATTTAATAGGGCCTGAGCCTGATGGTAGTAACCCTGTTGAACAATAAATTGTTGAAAAACACTGTAATCATATTGCTTTTTTTATTGAGCTGTAGTCTTCAAACTACAGCTCAAATAAATTTTAAGGTAAACCTATCTCAAAAACATCTCAGTAAAGTTGAAAAGGCTAAAAACGGTAGGAATAGGCTAAAGAAATATAGAAAGCTCTATACGAAAGACAGCACAAAAGCAGCAAAGCGTTATGACAAAATGATGGACAAGAAATTGGACAGCCTTCATAACGCTTATAAACAAAAAGGCAAACTAGCTTTTGATACACTGGATATGCCATTTGATACTTCCGGTTATTCCCAATATAAACAGCTACCAGATAGTGCCGCACTAGATTCAATGGCTCAAGCCAGAGTAGCTGAGTACTTAAAAGCGAATTATGGACTGAACGGTGGTTACGAAGAACTGATGATGCTCCAAGACTCCACCATTAATAGGGACAGCCTGCTTAGAGCAAATGGAAGTGCTCGAATGAACGATGTATTAGCTAAAACTGCTTCCAAACACAGTGCTGGAAAACTTGGATCTGAACATTCCACCCTAATGAACCAAGTCAATGAAATGCAGACCATTGGTGGAGTGAGAATGGATTCGCTACATCAGACTGACATGAAGCAAGTTGGTATGGAGCAAGCAAAAAACTATGCATTGCAAAGCCAGGCTATCCGAAAAGCACAATTGAAGATGAAACGCATGAAGATGAAGTATTCTTATTTGCCTAATTCAAATGATTTATCTACTGCCGTGAAACGAACTTCATTGAAGGACAAACCTTTCAAGCAGCGACTTTACTTTGGAGGAACCTTCAATGTGGCCAGCACCTCCCCTATTGTGATAGATTTTTCACCGCAAGTTGGTTATCGATTTAATACAAAGTTTGTGGTTGGAGCAAGCTTCACCTATCGAGAGAACTTTGGAACAGATTCTCTATCAAGAACTAACCAACAAGATGCTTATGGGTTTGGTTTTTTTGCCAATTACGATATCATGAAAGGATTTTTCGCTTATGCCGAACAAGAGAACTTGAAACAACAAAAATTATTTAATTCGGAGAAAAGCATCAATCCAGATTGGAAAAGAGCTTATTTGATTGGAGTTGGCAGAGGTTTTAATATTAGTTCGATTGTCAATGGTAAGGTAGTCTTGCTTTACAATTTCGGACACACTGGAAAGAGTCAAATTTACCCAAGAAGATGGGTAGTAAAAATGGGGTTTGACTTGGATAGGAGACTCTTTTCAAGAAAATAAGGCTGGTACCAAGCCTTAATAATCCATTAATCAATCATCCACACTTGCCACATTGTTGTCACAACTGTAACCAAAAGTCCAATCGCTGGCACTTTTCAGGAAATGCACGGGCATGTAACCCTTTCCAAACCATTTATCGCAAAAGCCTATCATTATTTGCAGATTTAAATCTCTCGTAAGGGTAATTAGATCTCCAGGCTTAACATTCTGCTCCAATTCATTAAGTTTCTTCAATCTAATTTCAGTGGAACAGTCAAAACTAAAATCACTTAGTTGGATTCTTTTGATTGTTCTGTTCTCTCTTGTCTTAAAAGCGATGGACTTGTTTTTTAGATCGTAGATGACACTCCATTGTGAACCATATTGAGGTTTATTGGTTTTCCAGCCTTCCAACGCTCTAACATTTTCCAATACCTCGAACCCAAACTCTTCTAGATTCTCACCATTATATTTAGCAATTCCTGAACTTCCTATCGAAACTGCCTCCTCTGGATTAAATTGATTGTATTTAGTTAGATCTGTCAATGCTCCACCATAGGTCTTATATTTTTGCATATCCGATGCACTCTTTTCAAAAGTATCGTTGCAAATAAATCCCTTGGTCCGGTAATCATTTAGATGAGCGACCATCTTACCATTCAGAAATTCGATTACTGCAAAGTTTCCTGAGACATCCGCGACCATGTAATGAAGCTTGGTATATGCCTTATTGGTAATCCTTACAGATTTATCAGAAGCGATTACCTCTTGTACAGTTGAAAAATTATCCAATTGGTATTGCATCCATTGCAGTTCGTCAGTCATAGGTCGGTTGTCTTTAGTTGGATATTGTGATCCCTCCTGCATCAGACAAGCAATAACCAAACCCGCTTCATTCATGCCTTCTGTTGGTCCTTCTCTTCCTACCTGGCTGAAGATTATGCTACCATACTTAGCTGTCCATTTTGCTGATACCTCATTTGGGTAAGGTACTGCTGTTTTTTGTAGGCCTTTTGGGTTTACAATCATCCAGCCATCTCCAAAGTCAAAATCATAATTTCGACCCATAATCATTTGATCACCTTGGTGGAGAAAAAATGATGTACATGCATTTACCTGCCAAACTATCAGAAGTGATAGCAGCAAGCCTGACATTCTTTTAGTCATTAGATTCATCATCGTTTTTATTATTTATTTCAATTATTAATGTACTAGCTTGATAAAGAACCAGAACTTCACAAATGATTGCCGGACCAAGTAGCATGAGCCCAATTGGTGCCAGAATAACAATCGCAAAAGTGAATCCTGCAATAGCCTCTAAGATTCCTCCCAACTTTGCAGGTGTACCATACTTCTCTCTGATGGAGTACACACCATAACCAAGCGCTATTCCCGAAATTCCAGAAAATACCGATTCACTAATCGCCAAAAGCGGATTCATAAACCAACCTTGAAATAAGGCTATGGTCTGAACAACTGACAGAATCAAGGTTACAACTAGTACAAAGTAGCTTCCCACTACGAGTATGTTACTCGATTCCTTTATTCCGAGAAACAGAAAGCCTCTGTAGAAAAGAAAGGCAGAAAAGAAATAGATCAAGATATAAATCCCTCCAGTAATAATATCTACATCCCCATCTTCTCCATAAGTGAAAAGTAGGTAGAGATCAAAAATTCCCATACAAAGCCAGATAATTCCAGCGATCATACCAGCAATCAGCAATACTTTTTGATTGGTATTACTAATGGACTGTGGAGTTGGATAAAATAGATTCTTAAAGGTTCCAAGAAAAGTTCTTTCAACTCCTTCCGGATTAAATTCAAGAGCCGCGTAAATGATATTGAGTGTATATGACCTGGGGTTCACTTCTCCAGCCTCGATGCGCTGAATTGTTCTGACGTTAACCGTACACATTTCAGCCAGCTCCTCCTGAGTAAGGCGTTTTTCCTTTCTGGCTTTGGTGATAAGGCTTCCTAATTGTGGTTGTTTCATTTTAGTAAAGTCTAATACTTTGATTCAATTCATGATTTGACTTACTCGACTTCAAATCACTTATGCAAGTATATGTTTACCACACGAATTTTGTTGCTGAATGCCTGTCACATTAACCCGACACTCACCCGACATTTCCTAAAAGCGGCCTTGATTAACTGGGTTGAGGGTTTTTAATCAAATTGATCTGATAATTAATTTATAGCTCTAGGTGTTGCATCTCTATCAGTTAACACCCACTTTTCGTCATAGATTGACTTAAAAACTATTTCAAAACCAAGATTTCCATTTTGTTGTAAGTCTCTAAACACATTTAAGAGTTTAGTTGCGTCCTTTAGAGAATTATCAATTTGTAGAATTGGAATTTGTTCACCAGGTTTAATAAGATAGCCTTCGAAAATATTGCTATGATAGATGTTTGAAATGGAATCCATTTCTCTAATATTTTGATAAAGAAAGTTTGGTAAGTCCATTAAATAAGTGGAATCCTGGTAACTCACTTTTACCGATTCAATTAATGCTGGTCCCACTCCCTTGTTTTCCAGGACAATTTTGAAATCAGGTGTGTTGGTTCCATAGTTACCAATCATCAAATATGGAAAGACAGATTGACGCCTTTGTTCATGCATCAAGTTAGTTTGAAAGATTAAAACAGTAAGAGTCGCTAGACTAATGACGATTGCAGAAATTCCTACAATCCTGTCAGTGCTCAAAATCGATTTCTTCTCCATGTAGTTTATGATAATTCAACTCCGAAAATAAATGAATCCATCACTAATAAAAAAGCCAGGCATTATACCTGGCTTCAATTTTATAGATTCTTAGTTAATTCACCTGTTATCCGCCTTATTGAAACTTTCGAATCAATTAGGTTGTACAATGCTTGTAATCTTTGAATGGAAGCACTCAGATAATTATTCTGAACCGTCCGGTAATCAAACGAATTAATGGTCCCCGACTTGAATTTCTCCTGAGAGATCTCAAGGTTGGTTCCTGCCGAGTTTTCAAGCTGCTGATTGATCTGATACAAGTTTAGTCTTACATTGTATTGATCATAAAACTGAGAAAGATCCTTATTCAAAGACAACTTCAATTGATCCACTCTTAAGTTACCAATATCCTCTTGTATCATCGCATTTTCAATTGCCCTGTTAATTCTATTCCCATTAAAAAGTGTGAATGACAAAGTAAAATTCGCAAAATAAACTCCTTGCTTATTGATGGCTGTTTCATCTGGTAAAGCAAAATTTGGATTATCTCCGGTATATCTGGCATTGGTGATATCCTGTACTGATCTCGTCCAACGATAACCTGCTTGTGTAGAAATAGTTGGCAATCTATCGGCTCTTGCCATTTGAACCTGATTATTCAATACAGCCTGAGTAAGATATTGCTTCTTCAAATCGAGATTTCCGCCTTCTAGTTTAGAAACCAATGATCCATAATCCAGAACCTCTACTTCATCCTCGAGCTTGTCTGTAAAATTATAGTCTCTCACGATATTTGATTCTGCCAAAAGAATATTCAAAGATCGAAGAGCATTTCTATAACTTAACTCCTGATTGATGTAGTTAATTGAGTCATTGAGATAATTACTTTCCTCCAATAGAAGATCAGAAGTCACGGCGCTACCGAGTTCTGTTTTGACTTTGGTATAGTTGTACTTATCACTCGACAATTCCAATTGCCTTTTAAACACATCCAATCTCTCCTTTTCAAGAACTGCAAGGTAGTAACCCAATACAATTGCCTGAACAGTATTTGCAATCACAATATCCGCATTCCCTTTCGACTCCAACTGAAGATTCTCAAGACGCTTTTTATTCATAAACATTCTTCCTCCATCAAACAGGGTCCAGTTTAGATTTACTGAAGGCACAATGCTCGTATTGATCTGATTGTCTAATTGAAAACCAGGAAACGTCTGTCCACTGAAAAACTGATTACCATTATTCTGATTCGTAATAGAGTTATTAGATGTTCCATCCAACGTAATATTAGGTAAAGCCCCTGCCTCTCCCCAACTATTGTTGTTTGAGGCTACTTCTACATTTCCCCTTTCAATTTGGATATCAAAATTCCTTGCTAACCCCAGCTCTACTGCTTGAGATAAGCTTAGGCTTTCTTGAGCATTTAAACTAAGAGAAGCCAATCCGCATATGATTATTAATATATATTTCATGATCCCTTGTTTAAGCTGATTCCTTATATTCTTCTAATCTTCTTTCATCTATAAGCACTCTCTCTACATCTTCCCTTGTAGGTTTTCTTCCAGTCCAAAGCCATGTGGCTATTCTCCTCACATCATTAAATACCAAAATGATTACTGGAAAGAATAATAGGATAATGAATGTCCCAACTAATACTCCATAAGCAACAGAAATTGCCATAGGTACAAGAAACTGTGCCTGAAAGCTTGTCTCCATAATTAATGGCCAAAGTCCAAGAACTGTAGTAAGTGAAGTCAGCATTATCGCTCTGAACCTTGCAATACCAGCTTCATAAGCCGCCTGATATACAGATTTACCTTCATCTTTGATCAGTGAATTGAATTTTGCCAGGAATACAACCGCATCATTTATAATCACACCAGATAATGCTATCATACCCCATGCACTTAATATTGATACAGGATGCCCTTCAATTCCATGCCCCCACATTGCACCAAGCCATCCGAGAGGAATCATCATGATGATCATCACCGCTTGATAGAAAGATTTGAATGTTAACATGATAATGAAGAAGATCAGGATGAATGCACCTCCGAAGAATAGTAAGATTTGGCTCATGGCCCTGTTACTTTCTCTTGCTTGTCCACCAAAATCCACTTTGACAGATGGGAAATTAGATTCAAGCTGAGGCACTATCTCATTTCGTACTCTTTCTAATACTGGTGGCACTTCGCCAAATGGATCAACCATGTCAGCTTCTACAGTTACTGCTCTGTTTGTATTATAATGACGAACACCAGCTACACCTCTTTCCACCGTGTAATCAGCCAATTGAGTTAACGGAAACTGCTCACCATTTGAGGTTTTGATTTTAGTGGACTCCAATTGCCCAACAGTGATTCTGCCAGATTCCGGATATCTAACCCAAACCTTTAATTCATCATCACCTTTCATGAAACGCTGAACTTCTTCGCCAAAGAATCCCTGACGAATTTGTTTAGTAATATCATTATGATTTAATCCAAGGAAATATGCTTGTGTAGTAAGGTCAAATAACATCTCTCTCCTACCAATTGCCTCATCATCCTGAATTTCCTTTAATTCACTGATTTTGGCCAGTTCTTCTTTGAGAAATGCCTTTGCGCTTCTAAGCTCTACAGCATTTTTCCCAATTAATTTTACACTAACAGGTTTACCAAATTGGTTGCTACCCCCTACTCTAAACTTATCAGCCTCTGGTACGGGACCAATTTTATCAGATATCTTCTCTATTAAATCAAATGCGTTGATTCCGTATTCATCTAATTCCTTGTAGAAGACATTTATATTCCCGGCATGAGAACCTGATTCCGAACCATTTGAAGTATTGCCGATACCTGCAAATGTGTAATTGATCAAGTTATCTTCAGTATTTAGCTCTTCTTTTAAATCCTCATTCACAGCCCAGACTGCCTTATCAAATCTATCTATATACTGCTCGACCTTAGCTTCTCTTTCTCCAGGCTTAAATGCCACATCGATATTGAAGCTATTAAAAGGTATCTGAGGGAAGAAAGTAGCTTTGATAAATCCACCTGCAAAGAATCCTCCGGTGATAATGAACAAACAAACCAATGCCGTGAAGGAAATCGCTCTGTACTTCATTGTAAACTTCAGTGCGTTTCCATAAAGATCATATCTCATAAAATCAATTACCTGATTGATCTTAGATCTTATTTTAAAGCTTCTGGTATCTTCTTTCTTTACACTTAAGACTTTCTTACTTGCCAGGTGAGCTGGCAATACAAAAAATGCTTCCAATAATGAAAACCCAAGACTAAAGACAACTACTACCGCCATATCTCTTAGAAATTCAAATCCGCCAGTCAGGAAGAACAGTGGCAAGAATGCTACGATTGTAGTTGTAACAGATGTAAATACTGCTGGAAGTACTTCCATTGTTCCGTTGATTGCAGCCTTTATTGGATTCTTGGTTTTCTCAAAATGAGTATAAATATTTTCCGCTATCACAATTCCATCGTCCACCAGAATTCCGATTACCAGGATCATCCCAAATAAAGAGATCATATTTATAGTAAAACCTATAAAACTCCCAAGAATGAACATCCCAAGGAATGAAGATGGAATACCCCATGCAACCCAAAAAGACAATCTCAAACTAAGGAATAGTCCCAATGAAACAAGAACCAATAGTAACCCTACAGCTCCATTACTAGTCAATAGATCTAGTCTTTGATCCAACATCGTTCTGAAATCCCAGGTAGATTCCAGTTTTACCGCTGAGTACTTATCATTAAACTCATCTATGTAAGCATTCACATGATCAGATATAACAGCTAAATCCTCTGATTCAAGTTTCTTTACTTCTATGAATACAGCTTCACTACCATTGAGAAGGGCCTTATTTGGTTGATCTGAAAACTGTTCTTTGATTTGAGCTACATCTCTCAACAACAGATTACTACCATCCGGATTTGATCTAAGTACAATATCACCAATGGCATCTGCCTCTGTCTGTTTACCGTTCGACCTGATCAAGATTTCTTCTCGTACAGTTTTGACAGATCCTGCAGAAATATCCTTATTATTATTCCTAACTGCCCCAGCAACCTGATCGAAAGTCAACCCATATCTATTTAAGTCTTGCTCAGTTACCTCAATTGATATTTCTACTGGATTGAAGCCAACAACATTCACTTGAGACACAACCCCGGAAGCCAATAAGTCTTCCTCCACTATTTTACCATACATCTTCAGTGTCTTGAGATCTACATCACCGGTCAATCCCAGCCACTGGGCTGTACTCATTTGTTTTTGTTTGAATATAATAGGCTTCTCCGCTCCTGCCGGAAAAGAACTAATACCATCAACGGCGTTTTTGATTTCTGTATACAGCTCATCAATATCATAGTTATCAAGTGTAACTACAGAGATATTGGCAGCATTCTCAGATGATGTTGAATTAATCTCATCAATTCCTGCAATGCTGTAAATGGCTTCCTCTATTTTTTGAGTAACACCCTCTTCCATTTCCTCCGGAGAAGCTCCAGGATAAGCAACAGTAATTGAAACTACCTTATCACTCCTCAATGGGAAGAACGATTTATTGGTATTCACCAGACTAATTATCCCACCAATCAAAGTAATCGCAATGATTACATTAGCCACAATCGGATATTGCACCGTGTAGGCGACTAAGTTTTTAATCGAACTAAACATAGCGTTGAGTTATTTAGATGATACCTGATCGTTACCCTTGATCTCTCCCTGAAGATTTAGCTCTGGTTCTGCTTCTTCAAGTTTAAATGCTCGCATATTATTGTGCGCATTGATTAATGGCTCAACAACTAAATCTGCTCCGGGTTCCAATCCATTAAAAACGATAGTTTCAGGATTAGTCTTAAGGATATTAATGTTCTTCTTTTTCAAAACTGAATCCCGCAATACAAACACCTCATTACTATTATAAATGGCGTTTCTAGGAATGATCATCCCATCCTTGATTTGCTCAGCTGGGATTGATGCCTGAAGATATTGTCCATCATACAATCTTGACCCATTTTGTTGAATTGCAATGAATACATCCACCGATTGAGTATTTTGATTCACATAATCCCCAATTCGACTTATATAGCCATTCCAGGCAACATTCTGCTCATCAGAAGTAACCAATACCTCAGCACCTTTTCTTATCCAAGGTACTTCTTTGGTTTCGACTGACACTTTTAATTCAAGGCTGGAAGTTTTCAATATCTTTCCAATATTTCCTCCAGGATTGACAAATGAACCAGATTGTAAGTTGACCATTGATATACTTCCAGCAAATGGAGCATAGAACCTAAACTTTTTCAGATTTGCTTCTCCACTCTTAATACTGTAATAAGAATTGTAGATATTCTTTGTAGCCAGAAAAGTCTTCTCTTTGGTGTCTGAAGTTTTAGGGATTTCCGGTAGAGATTTCTCAATATCGATGCTATTGAAATAATTCTCCCATTTAGAATAGCTTTCCGAATAATCAATCTTCAAATCTGGTAAAATAGCGGCCAGATCTCTTAAAAAATTACTTTTCTGTGCCTGAAGATTAAGTTTCGCTTCTGTATCATCAATTTGATACAGCAATGTACCCTTCTTGAAGCTTTCACCTGCCTTTAGTCTGATAGTTCCCTGAGACATTCGACCAGAAACTTCAGCGATCAAATCCAAAGATTCTGCAGTTTGAACTCTTCCATATGCCACCACTTCTGTAGCAACATCATCATATCGTACAGGGGTTGTTTTTACATAGCGTTTGACTTCCGCTACTTCTTTTTTAGGAGGTTCTGGTTTGAAACTTGGTGCAATTACGGCAAAAGAAAGCGACCCACCAATAAGCACAAAGAGACTCCCGACAATTACAATTTGCCTGGTTTTCATTTGAGTTTTAAGTTATGTAGTTAAATAATAGGCGACCTTATAAGTTTTATGGGATATTGTCGCATAAGTTGCATTTATTCCCATATTCGTGATGAGTGGAACTTTTGATGTGATAAGCTAAATATTTTCGCTACAACTGGTTGAACAATTTCCTTAACATATTTTAACAATTTTTACTAATTCGAACAGTCATCACTATAAATGTGTTCATATTTGAACAATTGAAGTTTTCCTGAATTAGTATATAAATTCTCTGAGAATAAGTTGTACGAAAGATTGTAATAAAGATTAAATTCGCCGCATGTACAGTGCCGTAATTATTGGTGGGGGAATTGTGGGATTAGCTACTGCTTTGAAAATCAAGCAAGCCAATCCAACCATCAAACTTGCTATCATAGAAAAAGAAAGCGAACTCGCTACACATCAAACAGGTCACAACAGTGGTGTAATACACTCTGGAATTTACTATAAACCAGGAAGTATGAAGGCCAGAAACTGTATTGATGGATATAATCAACTGATTGATTTTTGTAATCAAGAAGAGATACCATATGAATTATGTGGAAAGGTAATAGTAGCCACTTCAAATGATGAATTACCTGCTTTAGATAATATCTATAAGAGAGGGAACGAAAACGGACTTTCTGATCTTAAGATGTTAGAAGAAGGCGAATTAAAAGAAATTGAACCTCATGTAAATGGTGTGAAAGGAATATTTGTTCCTCAGACTGGAATCATTGATTACGTGAGAGTGGCAAATAAATATGCTGAAATAGTTAGACACTTTAGCGGTGAAATATTTCCTGGTACAAAGGTTCTTAAAATTAAGCCCAACAAAAACAACCGCTTAATGACGGTTGTAACTAATAACAGAACATTTACAACTGGTCTTGTTATTAATTGTGCCGGACTATTTTCTGATAAAGTAGCTCAAATGGTAGGCGCGGATATCAATTATAAGATAATACCATTCAGAGGTGAGTATTACAAACTTTCTGACGAAAAGAGTGGACTTGTTAAGAATCTGATTTACCCGGTACCTGATCCTGCATTCCCGTTCCTTGGTGTTCATTTTACCAGGATGATTAATGGAGGAGTTGAAGCAGGCCCGAATGCCGTACTTGCATTCAGAAGAGAAGGCTATAAAAAGACCGATATCAATATGAGCGAATTAATGGGAAGTCTGGCATGGCCTGGTTTCCGAAAAGTTGCTGGTAAATATTGGAAAACAGGTATGGGTGAAATGTACAGATCCTTCTCCAAGACCGCTTTTACTAAAGCACTGCAGAAGCTCATGCCGGAGATCACCAAGAAAGACCTTGTTCCAGGTGGAGCCGGTGTAAGAGCACAAGCTTGTGATAGAGAAGGAGGATTAATTGATGACTTCCTAATTTCTGAAGGAGAGAACTACATTAATGTTTGCAATGCACCCTCTCCTGCGGCAACATCATCATTATCGATTGGTGAAACTGTTTCTAAATTAGTATTAAAGAGATTTTAAAAGATAAATAGTATATAAAATGGCAAATGTGATTAAAGAGATTACTGTTACAGAGCTTAAAGAGTGGAGAGATGCTGGAAAGGATTTCCAGCTTATTGATGTAAGAGAGCCAAATGAATATGAAGTAGCCAACATTGATGGCGAACTTATTCCTTTAAGCACAGTTTCTGAAAACGCTGATAAAGTATCAAAAGACAAACCTGTGGTGGTACACTGCAGAAGTGGCAAAAGAAGTGCTAATGCAATTGCTGTACTTCAAATGGATCATGATTTTGATAATCTATACAATTTGAAAGGAGGAATCCTTGCATGGTCGGATGAAATTGATCCAAGTATCCCGAAATACTAAATTGTGGATAACACGTGTATAACTACGTGGAAATCAGGTGGTAAACTCGTGGAAAACATTACATCAGAAAGACTTGACATTAAGCTTTGAATAGCTACCTTTATTAAACCAAGTAAGGGGATCAAGGACGATCCGAATGGAGAGGCGAAGTTAAGAATGAAACTTGGAAATTCACTACTTCTTACGGGATTTAGTGTCGGAAAAAGATGATTTCTTAATTTGGTTAAAGTTGGACGGTTTGAGCTCTTAGGGGGGCATACCGAAAAATGCAGTTCTTAAATACTCAGACTTGGAATTTGATAGTTTCCCACGGGGCACTATCAAATAAGACGGGTTCCGTTGAATTTCAATGGAGCCCGTTTTTTTGTTAACAGTCGACGGTTCACGGTTGACCGTTTAACTGTTAACTGTCAACCGTCAACTGCCACTCAGAAGCACAGCCCAAATTGAACAACTCCATTTAAAAGTATACACACCACGCTTAAATTTCATAAAATTTACATTTAGTAATATTATTATTAAATTTACATTTAGTAATTAAATAATCAATCCTATGAGAGAATATCAACTAGGTGAATTCGAGGAAATTGTTTTGCTTACTGTGGCTATTCTTTATGAAGACGCATATGGTGTAAGCATCAGGCATGAAATCGAGTCCAGGCTTAAGAGAAAAGTAAGTGTAAGTGCATTACAAACTGCTTTGAGAAGAATGGAAAAAAAGGGTTATCTGGAATCTGAATTTGGTGAAGCAACGGCCATAAGAGGTGGAAAACGAAAGCGATTCTTTAGAGTAACCAAACTTGGTAAAAACGCCCTGGATCACGCAAAAACAACAAGAGACTTACTGTGGGCTGCTGTTCCCAATGTTGCATTTGAATTCGACAAATAATTCATGGAGCACCTTCCCCCTAAGCGAATTACCGCATTTTTGGAATGGTTCATTAATCCAGAGTATCTGGAAGATATTTCTGGAGATCTGGAAGAAGAATATCAAATCTATTTTAGAAATCATTCCTTAAGCAAAACCAGGTTATGGTACACCTGGCAGGTCATCCGTCTGTTTCGTCCAGCAATGATGAAAGCCTGGACTCCCTTTAGAAAACTCAAAATACAAATAGACATGGTTAAAAACTACATCAAAATCGGAATGCGGAACATTTGGAAGTTCAAAGCCTCCGCAGCTATCAATCTTATCGGCCTCAGTACTGGCCTGGCATCATTTATACTGATCGCGCTCTTTGTCATAGATGAATTGAGCTATGACCAGCATCATTTAAACAAAGATGAAATCTTTCGGGTCACTGTAAAGAATTACAATAGCGATGGGTCAATGTCCAGACAATGGGCATTTGCAAGTGCAGGACATGCACCAAGGATTAAAGAAGACTTTCCTGAGGTTACCCACGCAACAAGGTTCTTCCCATGGGCATTTCCTGATATCTTAATAGGAGATTCCAGATTCCCACAGGAGCAGGTGATCTTCACGGACCCTGACGTGTTTGATATATTCACAATTCCATTCATCATTGGAAACGCAGAGACGGCTTTCAATGACATTAAATCAATTGTAATTTCAGAAAGTGCAGCAATCAAACTTTACGGAAACAATTGGAAAGAAATGGATTTACTTTCTAAGACAGTCAAATTAGAAAGCAGAGGGCAAAGTATGTTGTTCAATCTAACTGGTGTTTATGAAAACATGCCAGAGCAACAACATTTCCACTTCGAATATTTAGCACCTTTCGCCATTTACGCAGCTATTGCCGGTGATCAAGCTGTTAATAATGTTGGAGGAAACTATAATTACCTCACATATGTCAAAACTGTGAAAGGTACTCAGCCTGAGTCAATGGAAGCAAGAAGCAATGAATTCTTTGATAAATATATACAGCCATTTAATGGCAGAAAGGCAAGTGAGTTCTACGATTTTGTATTTCAACCGCTCACTTCTATCCATTTGAATTCCAATATCCAGGGGGAGATCGAAAATAATGGAAGTTTACAGCAAGTATATATTTTCTCGGTAGTAGGAATATTAGTTCTTATTATCGCTTGTATAAACTACATGAACCTTGCTACTGCAAAGTATTCAAGAAGAATGAAAGAAATTGGAGTGCGTAAAGTGGTAGGAGCGAATAAAAAATCTTTGTTCGCGCAGTTTATAACAGAATCATTTCTTATTACCATGATTTCATTAGTCGTTGGAATTGTTCTGGTCTTCCTGGCCCTGCCCTACCTGAATGATTATGTTGGTAAAAACCTAACATTTGGAATTTTTGAAGACTTTAAACTTGTCATCCTAATACTCCTATTGATGGTCGGAGTTGGGTTTATTGCAGGATTTTATCCAGCTATTTATTTATCAGCTAAAAACACAATTGTCTCTTTGAAAGGAGAGTCAGGTATGACTTATAACAGATTCAACTTTAGGTCAGCTTTAGTAACTTTTCAATATGTAGTTGCTGTTGGACTCATCTTCGCCCTGATAGTTGTCAACTCCCAAATATCCTTCATTTTCAATTCTGACCCTGGATATGATAAAGATCAAATGCTCAATATCTCGGCATTCCGTTTAGGCGATAAAGCTGATCTATTAAAGAATGAATTAATTAGTCATCCCAATATTGACAAAGGAACCATTTCATCCAGAATTCCATCCGGAACTTTGGCAGATTCCCAGGGAGCTCAGTTTTATAAAGGAGATTCTGCTCAGGCACTTAGCTTTAGGCTTCCTTATATAAGAGTCGATGAAGACTTTGTATCAACTTTTGGTCTGGAATTAGTTGCTGGAGAGGACTTTCGGTCTTACATGGATGTAGACTCTTTGGGCTATTATATTATCAATGAAGCAACTGTAAAAGCAATGGGGATTCAAGATCCTAATGAAATAATTGGGAAGAAGCTACGATATGGTGGAGTGGATGGACAAATATACGGTGTGGTAAAAGACTTCCATTTTGAATCAATTCACACTCCTATCAAGCCAATGTTACTTCAAAAAACGAAGAATAGTCTTTATAGAATTACGGTTAAAATGAAAGGGCAAAATATCAAAGAGACTTTAAAGTTTGTTGAAGATAAATGGACAGAAATTGATCCCATCAACTCAATTTCCTATCGCTTCCTTGATGAAAGCTTCGAGCAGCAATATGAAGCTGAACAACGACTAAGTACATTATTTAAAGTGCTTACAGGGCTGGTAATTCTTATCAGCTGTCTTGGTATGCTAGGTCTAGTCTCATTTATTATTGAAAGAAAAACCAAAGAAATAGGAATCCGAAAAGTATTAGGAGCTTCAATCCAAAACCTAATGTGGCTGGTATCCAGAAATTTCCTTGCTCCTATTATCTTGGCTGCAGTTATTGCACTACCAATTGGCTTTTGGCTTATGAATAACTGGTTGGAGCAATTTGCTTATCAATTCGAATTTGGTCTTTTTGTTTTTGCAGGGCCACTTCTGATTATTGCTGCAATCACATTATTAACAATCGGGTATCGAGCTTTAAGAGCTAGTTTATTAAATCCTGTAGAGTGTCTAAGAGACGAATAATCGGGCTTCAGTAATTGTAACAAAATTTATTAAAAGGGACTATTCCAGGTCCCTTTTTCACTAAACCAACCCAGATAAAAATTCCAATGCCCTACGTTCGCTCCAGGTGTGCTCATCGCCTGATACCATAAATCCTACATGTCCTCCATGTTTTGGTGTTTCCAGGTATAAATACTCATGATCTTTTGCTAATTGAATTGGATAGCACTTGTCACCTAACATTGGATCATTCAATGCATTAACCAATAGCACTGGCTTTTTAATATTTGAATAGAATTGGTCTGATGTCGACTTCTCATAGAAATCCATCCCATTTTCAAAACCGTGCAATGGAGCAGTAAAACGATCATCTAACTCTTCAAACGTATCTATTTGATCAGCATTGGTGACATCTATCTCAGGGTATTGTTCCGCTTTTGCAATTACTTTCTTAACTAACTTCTTGATAAACCTCCTTTTGTAAAACCAATTCGATCGCAGCAGCAACATTTCAACAGAATTGTAAAGATTGCAGGGCACAGAAAACACGGAAGCACCTACTATCTGTTCAGGCACATTCTCTCCTTGCTCTCCTAAGAATTTTAAAGTAGTACTACCTCCCATTGAAAAACCTACCAGGCCAATTTTTGAATATCCCTCTGTGATTGCTTTGTTGACTATAGCTTCATAATCATCCGTAACCCCATGGTGATAAAGTCTCTTATTCCTATTCATTTCACCACTGCAACTTCTATAATTCCATGCCAGAACATCCCAGCCATTTTCTGAGAATAGCTTAGCAGCTCCCATCACGTATGGTCTATTGGCACTACCCTCAAGGCCATGAGACACAATTACAACTTTATCATTGTTGTTTTTCAACCAATCAATATCCAGGAAATCACCATCAGATAATTCAAGTCTTTCACGGTTATAATTGACGCCTTCAACTTTCCTGAAAGCACTCGGGTAAATAGTTTCGAAATGAGCGTTTATAAGTAACGCAGGTTTCTTTTTGTAAGATGATGTTTCAATGATTGGCATTCTGCAAAAATTAAGTCACAAAATTATTCCTGTGCGACATAAATAAACTAATTTCGGCAGTATTTTTGCGGCCGTTGAGGGGAATAATAGAAGATTTGATAGTGATTAAACAACATTTACTTTTTACATTAATGATTTTGCTGACATTTTTTGCGCAAGCTCAGCAAATAAGAATCATTGATAAGGCAACAAAAAAACCTATCCCTAGCGCCCTAATTTACAACTCTGATGCATCCAGTTCAGTGCAGACAGACGAAAAAGGCAGAGCTGATTTTAGCAAATTCCAGAATACTGACATCATAACGATTCAACACACTAGTTACCAGGAAGTCATAATTAGTTATGAAGATATTGCGAGGAGAGGCTTTAAAATATTAATGGAGGAGAGAATTATCCCAATTGAAGAAGTTACGATATCTGCAAATAAATGGGAACAAGACAAATCGGAGATTCCGAATGACATCCTACAAATAAATGGCAAAACCATTGAGTTTGATAATCCACCAACTTCCGCTGATCTTTTGAATAGTTCTGGGGAAGTATTTGTTCAAAAAAGTCAGCTTGGCGGTGGTAGCCCAATGTTGAGAGGATTTGCAGCCAACTCTGTCCTTCTGGTTGTAGATGGCGTAAGGATGAACAATGCCATTTACAGAAGCGGTAATCTCCAGAATGTGATCAATATTGATCCAAATGCATTGGAAAGTGCGGAAGTAGTTTTTGGACCTGGGTCCGTAATATATGGTAGTGATGCCTTAGGCGGAGTTTTAGACTTTCATACAATTAACCCTAAGTTTTCTAGTAGTGATGCCACATTGTTTAATGCTACAGCATTTTCGAGATATGCCACAGCAGCAAATGAAAAAACCAATCACCTACATTTCGAATTGGGAAAAGAAAATTTCGCACTCTTTAGTTCTGTAACCTATTCAGACTTTTCTGATCTTAGAACAGGAAGCAACCGAACAAGTGATTTCCCCGATTATGGTAAGAGAATAAATTATATTGAGAGAATAAATGGAATTGACAGTGTTGTTTCGAATAATAATCCTAATGTCCAGAAGTTCAGCAATTACAATCTCTTCAATACAGTAAACAAAATCAAATTCAGGTTATCCAGTTTATTTGAACTTGATTATGGTTTTTACTTCTCTACTACTTCCGATATACCAAGATACGATCGCCTTATTCAAACAAATGAGGATGGATCTTTGAGAAATGCTGAGTGGTATTATGGCCCACAAAAATGGATGATGCACAGAGTTAGTGCTACGAGTTATCAGTCCAATCCAATTTATGATCAAGCCAAATTTGTATTCTCTTATCAGGACTATGAAGAAAGTAGAAACGACAGAAGAGTGGATAGTGAAAACAAGAGAACTCAGATTGAAAGTGTAAATATTTTTAACGTCAATCTTGATTTCGATAAGTCAATTGGGTCAGGGAACCTATTTTACGGTTTGGAATTCCTATTTAATGATGTCGCTTCTGAAGCATATAATACTAATATAAATACTGGCGAAGAATCTGTAACCGCATCAAGGTATCCGGATCTAGGTAGTGAGTATCTTTCTTATGCAGCATATGCTAATTATAAAAAGCCTCTTAGAGAAAATCTAATTTTGAATGCTGGAGCAAGGTTTAGTCAGGTTAATGTTTCAGGAGAGACTTCAGATAGTGAAGCCTCGCTACTATCATCTAGTACAATTGACTTATCAAATGCTGCGTTAAACGGAACTGCAGGGATTGTATACAAAATCACAGATGAGGATGCTTTCAGCTGGTTAATTTCGAGCGGGTTCAGATCACCTAATATTGATGACGTTGGTAAGGTATTTGAACTAGATGATGATCAGGTAACTATACCCAATAATGAATTAAAACCAGAGACTTCCTACAACATGGAAATTTCCTACAAAAAGGAGATTCAAGGTAAGTTTACTGCTGATGTTGTAGCCTATTATTCCCGATTAAACAATGCAATTGTAAGAGCGCCATTTGAAGTAGAAGGTTCCAGCACGATTACAATTGGAGCAGAGGAATTTCAGATTTTCGCTCAGCAAAATACCAATAAGGCACATATCTATGGAGTTGGTGGAAAAATACAATACCAGCTAAATCCAAATTGGGCAATTACAAGTTCATTACACTATACAGATGGAAGAGACATATCAAATGATGATCCTCTGAGACACACTCCTCCAGTTTTTGGTAAAACATCTGTAAAGTTTCAGCAGCACAAATTGAAACTAGAATTTTTCAGTGAATACAATGGTTCCAGAAGTTTTGAAAACCTCGCTCCTTCAGAGCAAGACAAAACTTGGATCTACACATCAGACGGGTCACTGGCCTGGTATACTTTGAACCTGAGGGGTTCGTATCAAATTAATAAATTCCTAAGAGTCAATGGGGGCATTGAAAATATATTGGATAAACATTACAGACCATATTCTTCTGGAATAAGTGCCCCTGGTCGTAACTTTAGCATCTCTTTGAGAGCAACATTTTAGCAGTATATGAAGCAATCAATCAAACATATAGCGGTATCAGGCAATATTGGAGCTGGTAAAACAACTTTAACGGAAAAACTGGCCAAACAATATGGCTGGCAAGCGGAATTTGAGTCAGTGGATGAAAATCCGTATTTGAAGGACTTTTACGAGGATATGCCAAAATGGTCTTTTCACTTACAAGTATTTTTCCTCAATAGCAGATTCAAACAAATCAAAGAGGTGAGAGCTGGGAAGAACACAGTAATTCAGGATAGAACTATTTATGAGGATGCTTACATCTTTGCCAAGAGTCTATATGGTTCCGGGAAGTTCAATGAAAGAGATTATCAAAATTACCTTCACTTGTTCCAATCGATGGAGGAATTTATTCAGCCACCGGATCTATTGATTTACTTAAAAGCAGATATTGGAAGGCTTGTGGCCAATATAGAGAAACGTGGAAGAGTGTATGAAAATGCCATCACAATTGATTATTTAAAAAACCTTAACAGACATTACGAAGATTGGATTTCCCAATATGACCATGGGAAATTATTGATCATTGATGTGAATAATCTGGATTTTGTTTCAAACCCAGAAGATTATGCTGACATTGTAAGCAAAATCGATGTGGAACTGAATGGACTTTTTAGCTAGTGTGTTTCCTTATTGTTAACTACCAGCAGCGCAAACACAACGCTTATATAACAATCTAAATATCAAACATTTAGCATTTATCCTCTTTCTTTGCGTCAGAAATTTCTTCATATTACAACTCAAAGTAAAGAGGGCTGGAAATATCCAGCCTCTTTTTATTTTCAGCCTTTTGGTTTCAGATTGAATGCTCTGGAAATATTGAATCCAAAATGAATATCTCCATTCCAGAAATCATCCTCAGTTTCAGTAAGGAAACCTTTCTCAATCATCTGAGTAGCATTAGAAAAAATCAATTGAAAAACGTGTCCTCCAGTTTCAATTTCCCAGCTAAATGATGTAGAGTTATAATTCCCCTCTGGTCTATCTCTTAGTTGATGATAATATTCCAAGTTAATACCCATTCTTGGTGTAAACTTAAGACGTCCCCCTACTCCAATTAACGGAACATTATTATCCTCACTACCAGGTGCGAGGTTTCTATGAACCATGGTCGGCATTAGCTGAATGGATAAGTTGCTGTTGAACTTTCTAGCCAACATCAACTGATAAGTATAATCAACTCTATACTTAAATTCAGATCTCGGATCCTCCGCAGTGAATTCCCTGGTATCAATTGCCATGCTAGTAAAAGCCGTAATTGTCGCAGGAGATTTCTTGGATTGTCTAAGAATTTTGTACTTAATGAATCCATCTAATGATTTATCAAAAGATGATCTTCCAAATCCAACATTTAGCTGATCTGTAATTCCGTATTCCAATGCAAACCTCACAAAGGATTGATCTAACCCATATAGGTTCTTCACACCTGAATTAATTCTACCAAAACGGTGGCTAATCACAAACTCCAATATGTGACCGGTACGTGTCTCAACACTATGACCATTTAATAGTCTGGTACTCTTAAAGGTTGCGGTTACATACTCATTATCAGAGTCCGAACCTGTGCTATTAAGAATATCCATCAATTCATCCTGCGCCACGCACCAGTGACCTAGGATCAACATGAAACATACTAATACAATCTTTTTCATCAATTAGGTATTTGGTGTAGAGGAATTAATTACTTGAACTGTAAGGTGCGTAAGTAAACTTAATTGTTACTTCCACCTCTTCAGCTATATTGTAAAAAACCGCTTTTGGTATTTTGATTTTATAGTCTTGTAATTTCACTGGAAAAACTGCGTCAATTACCACTTTATCATCAGAGTAGTTGATCTTACCTTCTATTTCAACATCCTTGGTTACCCCATGAATTTCAAATTGACCAACGGCCTTAACTGTTGACTCTCCTTTTGCTCCAGACCAATTCTGAATTTTAGCCTTGAAAGTACTTTTGGGATATTTCTCAGATTCAAGATAGTTTTCATTAAAATGCTCTTGCATGAGAGACTTCTCAAATTCAAAATCTTTGATAGTCACTGCAAATACCAAGTCCCCATTTGACATGTCAATTACACTTTTGGCCGTTTCATTTGTTGCCTCAATATCCTCGAGAGGAGCTTCAGAATAAAACTTAATAAAGCTTTCGTTTGAGACAAATTTTTGTGCGTTAAGCTGAACAGCTAAAAGCATCAATACTCCTGAAAAAAATAATTTCATAATTGTAAATTGTTTAAAAGTCTTTTTAATTATCCAGTGCATCATCATCCACCCAACATGCGATTAAATCAATCTCTTCCTGAGACATTTCTGGTCTACTTGCTGGTGGCATTGTTTTAGCTTGTGTTCTTGCTTTAATTCTTGCAGCGGCAGCTATAACATCTTCCTTACTGTTGAATCTAGGAGAAGTCACATTTGCATGACAACCCGTGATTGCACAATTGCTGTTAATTATTGGCATGATGTCATTTTCTAAACTAACACCAGTTCTTATTCTAGCAGATAAAGTAGTTTCACATCCTCCGTCCCTTACATCTACTGTGTAAGAACCCGCATTTAGTCCTGAAAAGATTGCTTCAGTGGTGAAAGTTTCTCCATCAATACTGTATTCATAAGATCCAGAACCTCCCGTTGCTGTTATCTCAATTTGACCAGCATTAGTTCCACAGATTGTCTCCGATACAGTTAGGTTTGCTTCTATTGAATCGTCAGATGCAGCAACTGATGCTTCCAATGAAGCTGTACATCCACTTTCATCTTTAACCGTAATGCTGTAACTACCTGCTGCCAAACCAGTAATTACATTACTTAGATCAAAATTGGTGCCATCCAGGCTAAAAGAAACGTTACCTTCATTTCCTGTGACCGCTAGTTCCAAAGAACCTAATGTGGTACAAGTTGCCTCGGTTGCAGTAGAAACTGAAACAGATATATTACTGCCGGAGCAATCTACCGCTAATCCATCTTCATTATCATTTGCACATGAAAACAGAAAAAGCCCTAAAATGACTATCAAGGAATAAATGGGAATTTTTAAATTCATTAGACTTGTTTTTAATATCGATTTTGAACCAAACGGAGTTGTTTATGAAAATGGTTGGCTGATGATGAAAATATTTTTTCCGTTTATGGAAGGAACATAAAAAAAGCCCTAACTGTTTTAATTAGGGCTGTCGTTGCTGTAAATGTAAATTTGAGTAGTTCTTTCGTAAAATCTTAAAATGTAAATCAGTAATCCTTTTGGTATTATACGTGCAAACAGAAAAATACCCTACTGGTAGGTGGTTTATGGTAAAAAGCAATAGCCGATAGGCCATTAGCTGGCTAAAGATCCAAAGAGACACAGTTTCAGTTACCTGCAACGCCTAATCGACTATTACCATAACCTAATATTTTGAAAAGATGTAGGAAAGACTATTTGTGTAGTGGAATTGTTTCGAATAAATTGAATTTTCTTTATTCAACCCCAGGATATGTTTTTCAATGCTTCGAATAAGCTATCCTTCTTGCGAACCGCTACTGGTATTGCATCACCATTTTTCATCACTAAAATACCACCTTCCTTTTTGTCGTATCTTAGAAAGTGCTGAAGATTGATTAGATGGGATTGATGTGCTCGAAAAAAGTCTTTTGAACTGAATAAATTATCGTATTCTTTCAGAGTCTTTGAAACCAAAATCTCCTGATCACCATTAATATAGAATCGGGTATAATTTCCTTCAGCCTGACATCTGATAATTTCGGATGTCTCAATCAAATAGACACTCTCTGAATCGGAAAGAATAATCTTTTTTGGCGAACCTGAACCCTGAGAGATATTTGTTAAAAAAGCCTGTAATTTAAGTTTATTAAGGTTTTCATCAATCTTTTGTCGTGCCTTTCCAATTGAGTTAATTAGATCTTCCGGATCCAATGGCTTTAGTAAGTAGTCAATCGCACTATAACGGAATGCTTCTATTGCATAGGCATTATGACCTGTGATGAATATTATATGGAAAGTTGGGTTATCAAATTTACTTAACAAGTCAAACCCTGTCCCATCCGGCATTTCCACATCGAGAAAAACCAAATCCGGCTTCACTCGTGAAATTGCATCATATCCACTTGAAACAGAATTTGCTTCCTCTAATATTTCAATATCAGAAGCATAAATATTGACTAATGTCCTGGTCGTTTCTCTTACAGAATCCTCATCATCTATGATAACAGCTCGCATAATTTCTTTCTATTATTGCATTTCTGATGGTACCATTAAACTTACTCTTGTACCACAGTCTTGTCCCACTTCATCAACAACAGAATTTATGAATAGCTCAATTTTCTTCTTAAATATAGCATTAAATATTTCCAATCGCTCCCTGGTTATTTGAGTTGCCAGCGATTTATGCTCCTTGTATTTCGATCTCATTACCTCACTTTGAGTGAGACCTACACCATTGTCAAAAATCTCAAGGTGAATCATATCCCCCTTTTGATTAAAACTTATTTGCAATAACCCATCTCCATCTTTATTGGCTAAACCGTGCTCAATTGCATTTTCAACAAATGGTTGTGCAAACATGGGAGGAATATGAGTCTCGCTTGGATCTATTTCATCTGACACTATTATCTCATAATTAAACTTATCCCTAAATCTAACCTTCTGCAATTGAATATAATTTTCAAGGGTACTAACCTCTTCTTCAATTGAAATATAATCTTGCCTGGAATTTTCTAAAATCTGACGCATCAACTTGGCAAACTTCGACATGTAAACTCCGGCTTCCTCTGGTTTATTCTGAAAGAGATATTGCTGAATTGACATCAAAGCATTGAATAAAAAGTGTGGATTCATCTGAGTCCTGAGTAGTTTCTGCTCTACGCTACTTAATGTCTGCTCTTGTAAAATTTTCTTTTGTCTGTAGTACAGGAAACCACCTCCTACTATCAGAAGTAACAAAGCAAAACCCGCTACCAAAAGATATTGTTGCTGTTTGATTTGTAACAATTGAATTTCAGATAATTGCGATAGGTTATCCAATTCCCTTTCTTTCTTTTCTGTTTCGTATTTAGTTTCAAATTCAGCCATCCTGGATTTCAACTCAGAATTCGATAAACTATCATCCAGAATTCTAAAATTCTGATACGCTTCCAATGCATCAAAGTAGTTCTTTCTTGTAGAATCAAGCCTGTATCTATATTTCCAATTATGGCTTAATTCTTTGATACTATTTATTTCTGTTGCCAATCTAAAACCAGAATCCAAGTAAGCTTCAGCGAGTCGAAATTGTTTAGATAGTGTGGCCACTTCACCTAGGTTATTATAAGCTATTATCTGGCTTTCACGATTATTAACCAACCTCGCATAATGGAGTGACTTATTTAGGTAATGTAGTGAACTGTCATAGGTTTTATTCTCTGTAAAAACAATCGACAGGTTATTATATAATGTTGCAAGACCAACTCGATCATTCAGTTTTTCTTTTATTGGTTGTGTAACCTTTAAAAAGTAGTAGGCTGAATCTAACTGATCCAACTTTAGATACATACTAGCCAGGTTTGATGTTACAGAAGATGTGGACTTGATGCTATTCAAAGCTGTTAACTTGTGATATGATTTAATGAAGAACTCTTTTGCTCTCTGATAATCCTTTTGATACGCATAAAGAGTTCCTATTCCTGCATATGTAAAAGCTATCCCCTTGGGGTTTTCAAGTCTTTCAAAAATTTCCAAAGCCTGGTAATAGGAAGAGTGGGATTCCTCAATTTTATCCAGGGACTTTAAATAATTCCCCAGACTAACATATAAGCCGGCCAGATGTACTTCTGAACCAGCTTTCTCAAAACCTACTTTTGAAATATTGAAATAATATAAAGCGCTATCGGGGTTATTTTTTCTTCTGTAGTAAATCCCAATATATTGTGCAGCTCTGGCTTCATATAAATTGAAGCCAAATTGTCTGGAATGCTTTAATCCCTTCATACCATAGAAATAAACAGAATCTGGATATGAAGATGTAAACTCTCTGGAAATATTGACCAGCAGAATCGACTTTAAGGAATCATCAGAAACAATTTCTAGCTCGTATTTCAAGCTATCAATATCATCTTGAGCATAGGCCGGACTTAGGATCAATAGGAAAACCCCAAGTAAAAAATGTGTTACTTTCAATTAGGCGGTGTTTGTAATACTCAATCTATTCCTAACTACAAATCCTGACCTGGGCTTTCTATAACCTCCCAGGTATGATCGGAAAGTAGTTTTACATGAGCAATATACAAATTGAAGGGGAATTTCTTACCCCATTCTTGTGGGGACACCATAGATAAAAGGTCGGTACCATCCTTTCTTTCGTACAGATAGTAGTCGTAATTAATTACCGGCTCAAAGCTCATTTGAGCTAGATAAATCCTCTCGGAAATGTCAACTCTTTGTTGCAAATCTCTAGCTTGATTAACCAAAGTCTGCATTTGATCATACAGTTGCTTGAACTGCCTATGGGTTTGATCATGCATCGCTGCAATAGCTTTGCCCTTGGTTTTGCCTTGATCTATCGGTTTAACTAAGGCACTACCCACAGTATGAGCAAATTCGATAAGACCTGGATCTGCAACAGTCATTTCTTTCATTCTGTCCATATCAACTCTACTCAGATCTACCTTCTTACCTCTTTTCTCGCTCATCTTACTCAGTTATTCTTTCCTTTAAATTTTTCTTTGCACCTGGCCAGGTGGTTCTTCGAGAGATATCATAACCAAAAATGATCATGATGATTAAAAAAATGGCTGCTATTGCCAAAAATATCTTTTTTGATCGATTCATAAACCTAATATTCCCAACGTATCGTATTGATATATTGTTTGCCAAATATATTAGCTTTCTCTCAAATTTTGGATCGTAAAATCATACATATCGATATGGACGCCTTCTACGCGTCGGTGGAACAAAGGGATTATCCTGAATTAAGAGGTAAGCCTGTGGCTGTAGGTGGCTCTAGCCAGAGAGGAGTTGTTGCAGCGGCAAGTTATGAGGCCCGTAAATTTGGGGTAAGGTCTGCAATGAGTTCTGTGATTGCAAAAAAGAAATGCCCAGACCTCATTTTTGTCAAACACAGGTTTGATGTTTATAAAGAAGTTTCAAGGCAAATTCATGAGATTTTTCATGACTACACGGACCTAATTGAACCTCTTTCGTTGGATGAGGCGTATTTAGATGTTACTGAAAATAAAATAGGTTTACCATCTGCAACACTGATTGCCAAAGAGATTAAACAACGCATTAAGGAGACAACAAATTTGGTTGCCTCTGCTGGGATATCATACAATAAATTCCTCGCCAAAACAGCCTCGGATATGGACAAGCCAGATGGATTATATGTCATTCTGCCTTCAGAAGCATTGGAGTTCATTGCCAAACTACCTGTTCATAAGTTTTTCGGTATTGGTAAAGTAACTGCAGAAAAGATGAATAAAGTGGGAATCTTTACAGGCTATGATTTGAGAAAACGGTCATTAGATGATCTGACCAGACTCTTTGGAAAATCAGGCAAATACTATTTTGATGTATCAAGAGGTGAAGATAATCGCAAGGTCAACCCATCCAGAGAAAGAAAATCTGTTAGTGCTGAAAATACATTTGAAGAGGATCTTACAAACTTACCGGCAGTGTCAGAAGCACTTGATAAAATCGCTGAAACTGTTTTTAAACGCATTAAAAAATCAGAAACGTTTGGTAAAACGCTCACCATTAAGATTAAATACTCAGACTTTCACCAGATTACCAGAAGTAAAACTACAGATCACCCTATTAATAGTTTAGAAGACCTCAAAAGACTACACCGCGAAATCTTTGAACAAGAAAATCTGATTACAAAAAGCATCAGACTGCTTGGATTGGGCACTTCCAATTTCTCAGAAGAAAAAGAATCTTTAGGAACCCAATTAACCTTCGATTTTTAGACTGGAGAATTCTATATTTGCATCATGAATATCAAAGGCAAACTATTAGAAAAAGGTGAGACCCAAAATATCACCGACTCATTCCGTAAAAGAGAATTTGTGGTAGAATATGCAGAGAATCCACAATACCCAGAATTCCTGAAATTCGAGCTAATCCAAACCAACTGTGAACAGCTTGACTCCTTTGATGCAGGTCAGGAGATAAATATTTCCTTTAACCTGAAGGGAAGAAAATGGACTGATAAAAATGGAGAAGTAAAGTATTTCAACTCTTTACAAGCATGGAGAGTAGAGCGAGTGAATGATATTGCTCAACCAGAAAGCTCTTCACCTGATACAGGTGATATGAATCCACCGGAGTGGCTTTCAAATGCTCCAGGCCCACAAGCTGATGACGATCTTCCGTTCTAAGAATGAAAGGTTACATTGCCGTTTTTTGTGGTTCCCGAAGTGGAAATAATCCTGTATTTGTAGATACCGCTAAAGAAGTTGCTCAGCATCTGGTGGATCATGACTTTGGGCTTGTATATGGTGGAGGCAAGGTTGGGCTTATGGGAGTGATTGCAGACGAAATGCTTGCTCTCGGAGGCGAAGTAATCGGTGTTATTCCGGAAAAGCTTTTCACAAAAGAGGTTGCTCACTCTGGTATAACAGAGTTGATCACTGTACAAACAATGCATGAGAGGAAAGCAATTATGGCAGATAAATCAAAAGCATTTATAGCTCTTCCTGGTGGAATTGGCACTTTGGAAGAGCTGTTTGAAGTTTTTACCTGGGCGCAAATCGGATATCACAAAAAACCCTGTGCCCTCCTTAATGTTGATGGATTTTACGACCCTTTAAATGAGATGCTGGATCATACAGTAGCCTCTGACTTCCTTGCCCAAGACTACAGAGAATCACTTATCAGTAAGAATACTGTAGGAGAATTGGTAAAAGAGGTTCTATCAAAAATCGACCTCTAGTCAATCAATCTTTTGTAGTATTATTGATACATTAAACTGAGTGATTATTTAGATTCAATCACTTCAATCTCGAAATAAAGAACTGAATTTGCAGGTATTGGTCCTCTGGTAATCGTTCCATAACCCAAATCTGGTGGGATCATCAACCATGCCGTACTACCTATTTTAAGTTTTGAAACTCCTTCATCCCATCCTTTTATTACCTGGCCCTGTCCAAGTCTGAATGAAAATGGTTGGTTACGATCTTTTGAAGAGTCAAATTTTGTTCCGTCCTCAAGATACCCTGTGTAATGAACTGTTACAGTCTTACCGTTCTCAGGTAATTCTCCATCTCCCTCTTCAATCATTTTGATACCTAAACCGCTTGTTTCGTACTTATAACCATATTTCCTCTCCTCAACTTTCCATGAGGCTAAAGCTTCTCTTATGAAGAGTATATCAGATGCTGACAGCTTTAATTTTTTATCTGAAGCAATGGATTTAAGATATGAAAGATCATCCACTGACCCAATCTTGATTTCCTTAATCTTCTTCGCTCCTTTGAATTTGAAAGTCTCAGATTTTGCTCCAAACTGAATACAAAACCCAGCAAACTCACTATGTGTAAAACAATAGTCGGAGTTTTCATCATCCAACATTTTGCACGACTCACACTGTGAATAAGAAACGAATGTAACTAACAGGAAAAAAGATAAAGCGGATAATAATTTCATATTTAAAAGCTTTGATATTGACTTCAAGCAAGTTTCGGTAAACCAAAGCAATTAAACAAACGAAAAAAGCAGCTTACTTTCGTTTTTTCCTGAATGTAATCGGAATGTAGTCATCTGTTGGAATTCCAATGTGTGCGAGATCCCAACCATTGTGATACGTTTGAACCAGTTGCTTAATGCACTCTACACGATCTTCAGTAGGAAAAGGGCACTCCTCCCAATAGAAAATCTCCACTCTGTAGTTATACTGTTTCTTTATTCCGTTGATTTTAACTTCAACCTCTATATCCTGATGCTCATCAAGTCGAGGGATTTCAATACCAATTACGCCCATATGATCAAATTGTGATTTTTTCTTTGTAACTAACAAAAAGTATACCCAAATACCTAAACAACTGTTTTTCAAGCAATTATTAAATGAAACCTATTTGTAAAATGATCGTTTTAGAACAACAGCCGTATAGTTATTGAACACAGCCAACCTACATAATACTTAGATTTTTTATATTCGCCCCTTATAATATTATGAGAATACAGAGTGCGTACTTAGTATTGGCAATTGCCTTAGTAGGGTTTTCCTGCAGAGAAATGAGAAATGCAGAAGGTGAAGCTGGATCAAAAAGACCTAGCCCACTTAAAAGTACTGAAAACAAGGTTGGAGAAGCCCAGATAAAGATAATTTACAGTTCCCCCGGTGTAAAAGACAGAGAAATATGGGGAGATTTAGTTCCCTACAACAAAATATGGAGAACCGGTGCAAATGATGCCACTATCTTCGAAACCTCAGCTGACCTTAGAATAAACGACACAATTCTAAAGCGTGGTAAATATTCGTTATTTACTGTGCCAGGAGAATCAAAATGGACTGTGATGATTAACAAAGTCTGGGACCAATGGGGAGCTTATAATTATGACCCATCCAAAGATGCAATTCGCATGGAAGTCACTCCAGTTAAACTTGACAGTCTGGTTGAAAGAATGCAATTCAAAATTGAAAATTCCGGAGAAATCAAATTTTTGTGGGAGCGGTTGCAATTCAGCTTTATGGTTGAGACTATCTAGGTTTTCCTAATACACTCATTAATTACCCTCACTAATATTTTTGTTAAACCCTTAATTTGATCATTACAATCCGTGATTCGAAATCGGCGTTTCATAAATGAAGGGTCGATGTATCCAAGGTAAACCTCTGATTCCTCTGACCATACAACAATTCGAAGTGGTAAATCTAATGTTGCAGAAGGTTCACATGCTGCAATCTTTAGTGACAGGTCTTTATCTTCAAAAGAAAAAACTCTATTCTGAGAAGATATCGTATCAGATTCAAGGTCATTCACTACCGTTTTATACTGCGTTAGACCTTTCGCTTGAAGGATCGAGTCCAATCTAGCTACAGTGACCTCATAGTTATGAGAACTCTTATAAATTGTAATGTCCTGAGTACGAGCTTGGTAATGCAAAAAAATACCAACAAAAAGAAGGAATATACCCCTCATATGTGCTTTTTTTTCTGCAAACATAATGATTCAGCCATCATATCAAAGTTTGTATAATACCTAAATTCGATGAACTTAGATATTTATCCTATTAATAGTCCAATTATAAAATTAATTGACTAGAATTAATAGATAAGCATTTTTTAAAAGTATTTAAATCGAGAGCAATAATTACCCTTTGGACTATCTCGTTTCATTTTTTCTGATATTTTTGTACTGCTTGAAAGACTATCTTAATTAACAAGAGCATTTTTTTGCAGAAAATAAATTGAGCAAACTGACATTAACACAATGAACATCAGAACCAAACTTGTCCTTCTTTCAGTTTTTCTACTGATCATAAGTGGAGGCGTATTTTACTTATTTCCAGGAAACATTATAGTAATAGCAGCTGTAATTGTTGTTGGAGGTGGTATTGCGTTTGGTGCTGCTGGTGCAATTGTGAAGCCAATTGAGCAGTTGAAAGGTGCAGCACAGGAAATAGCAAAAGGAAATCTTGAGATCAAACTCGACATTGATGAGTCAGCAGAACTTGGTGGAGTAGCTAAACAAATCCAAAACACTGCTACTACCTTAGTTAATAGAATAGAGGAGCAAAAGAATCTGAATCAGAGATTATCTGATCAGAAAAAAGAAATTGAGCAAACCACAGATGAAATTCATTACATCAATGAGCAAATAACAGCTAGTATCAACTATGCTGAAAGAATTCAACGTTCGATGTTACCTAACCAGAAAATGTTAAAAGGCATTTTCAAAGAGTCACTTATAATCTACAAACCTAAAGATGTAGTAAGTGGTGACTTCTATTGGTTTGAAAGAATGACAAGAGGTGCTAATGAGTATATCGTAGTGGCAGCAGCAGACTGTACAGGTCACGGTGTACCAGGAGCAATTATGTCTATGATGGGTAATAACCTGCTTACAAATATTGTTTACTATCAGAACTACCTGGATCCTGACAAGATTATCACCAGGATGGACCAAGAGATCAAGTATGAGTTAAAACAAGAAGGTGATGACAGTAAAGATGGAATGGAAATGGGCCTTTGTGTGATAGATCTTGATTCATTTGAACTTGATTATGCCGGTGGGGGTATTCCATTATACATCTTAAGAAATGGTGAACTAATGGTGGAGAAAGCAGATAAAGTAATGCTTGGAGGTATGGTCGCCAGAAAAGAAGGCGAAAATCCAATTAATGTTCGTCATCTACAATTAGAAAAAGGAGATCAGATATATCTTTGCTCCGATGGGTTTCAAGATCAGTTCGGAGGACCATCAGATAAAAAATTCATGGCTAAGCGCCTAAGAGAGTTGTTTGTTGAAGTTGGAGATAAACCAATGAAGGAACAACAGGAAATAATCGAAAACCGATTCATGGAATGGAAAGGTGAAGGAGAGCAAACTGATGACGTCATGTTGCTCGGTTTTAAAGTTTAAATAATTGATCTAAGAACTATATTCCAAATTGTTGAAAATTAAATATTTATAATTTGGAATAAGTAAAAAATAATACTTAATTTTTCATGATAATATTTCGTGAATAAGTGATACTATGGATTATTTAAGAAGTTATAAAAATATTTACGATCAGAATATCATCCTGATGTACAAAGGTGAGCTGACCTTTGATTTAGTAACATCGATGATATCTACTCTCGAAGAGAGACTGGAGGAGCTGGAGCAGGATCGTAAAGTCAAGAAAAAGTTTTACAATGTATCTACTGAGTGTATTCAAAATTTGTACTATCACTTAGACGAAGTAAATGCAGATGAAACACTAATCAGCTCCTATGATTCGAAATCTGCGCTAATTTTGATTGCAGCTAGGAAAAGATTTTATAGCTTGCAAACTGGAAATTATGTACCTTCCAGCAAAACAAAGGAAATTCAAAAAAGGTTGGACGATATAAACTCAGTTGATGCCGATGGGTTGAGAGCCATGTACAAAGCGGCACTTAGCGAACAAGAGTTTTCTGACAAAGGTACTGGAGGTCTGGGATTCATTGATATTGCCAGAAAAACAGGAGGACAGAAACTGAGATATAAATTTCAACCAGTCAATGATGAAGTTACATACTTCACATTGCAAGTAAGATTACCACGAGAACTTAATTAAGGTGTTTGATTAAATATGGAAAAGATATTTATAGAACCAACGAAAGTTACCCCGCTTATCAATTTCGACCCTGACGAGGGAATGCTCGAAATGAGAGGAAGATCTAGTCCGGAAAACTCAATTCAGTTTTACGCAAAAGTGATTGAGAATCTGGAAGAATATGCTAGTAGTGGAAAAGATAGCTTCACAGCAAACTTCGCATTTGAATATTTCAATACTAGCTCGTCGAAATGTCTATTTGATGTATTCAAAAGACTTGGGAAACTTGAAGATGGAGGAATTTCTGTTATCATCAATTGGTATTATGAAGAAGGAGATGAAGACATGATGGAAGCGGGTGAAGACTATTGCGACCTTCTTGACTTGGAATTCAACTTCATGGAAATTGAGGAGTAAGTAGGACCTGAACGGACGAGATGAAAGAGCTCTATCATGACGAAGTTAACAACTTAAAGAAGTTCAAAGACAAGATTGAAGCTCATACGATCTATAAAGAAGATCTAGAATCCTTTTCGGAACAATATGATGAACTAATTGCTCAGGCAAAGGTAATCACAAGAGTATCCGACAGGCTGCAGAAAAAGCTTGATAGCGCCAACCTGCAAATTCGGGATCAGAACAAGGAAATCACAAAGCAAAACCTTGAGCTAGAAACTACAGTTACCCAACTAGCTCAAGCCAGAGTTGGTAGAAGAGCCTCTACCATTCTTTATTTCATTGCAATTACTTTATTCATAATTGAAGAATTCACCCTTGAAGGTTTAATGGATTCATTAAACTGGCATCCATATGTTGCCATCTTCATTAAAGTAGCAACCTTCTTTATAGTTAAGCTATTTGAAGGTAGACTCGAAGGTTACTTCATGAACCAGGAAAAGAAGAAAATCCTTACAGATGAATACGGTAAAGAAAAGGTAACTGGCGCTACAAAATAGCAATACCGACTATCCCCTGGTATCGCATTTCAAATAATTTATAATTCCATTCTTTTCATTTTTGGTATATTCCAATCTTAAATAGATGAATTCCAAAATGATTAGGTTTCTACAATTGTCATTCCTTTTACTTGTCACTTTGCATTCCTTTGCTCAGAATACACCAAGGGAGTTTTTCTCATATCAACCGGGTGACGACTTCAAATTAATTGGTTACGATAGCCTATATAAATACTACAATCACGTTGCACAGACATCTAATAATGTGATTATTGAAGAAATTGGAAAGTCTGAACTGGGCAAACCTCTTCTACTGATTACAATTTCAAGCGAGGAAAATCTAAAAGACTTGTCAAAATACAAGCGGATCGCAAAAGAGCAAGCAATTGCAAGAATTAGAGATGATAAAAGCCAGGCCAATGTTCGAGAAGGTAAGGCCGTAGTATGGATAGATGCAGGACTACACGCCACAGAAAGGGCAACATCACAAATGATCCCTCAACTTCTTTACGATCTAGCGACTGATAATTCAGAGGAATATCAGAATATCCGGTCAAATGTAATCACTTTAATAATGCCAGTGATGAATCCAGACGGACTGGAAATAGTTGAAAAATGGTACAAAGCTAACCTTGGGACACCTTATGAGACAACCTCTCCCCCAAGGCTGTATCACTATTATGCTGGACATGATAACAACCGGGATTGGTTTATGAATAACCTTTCGGAAACTAAAGCAGTGAACAACATACTATACAATGAATGGTATCCACAGATTGTACTGAATCACCATCAAACATCCCCTTCCTGGGCCAGAATATTTGTCCCCCCTTTTGCGGATCCGGTTAACCCAAACATTCATCCAGCAATTGTTACTGGAACCAATATTGTTGGAATGTCTATGGCCAATAGGTTAGCCCTTAAAGGAATGCCCGGGGTTGTTTCAAATTACAGATTTAGTATGTGGTGGAATGGAGGCATGAGAACTGTCCCCTACTTTCACAATATGATCGGAATTCTAACAGAAACTGCACATGCAACTCCTACCCCGAGAATGTACAATGAGGGTTCAGTCCCGAAATATATTGGTGGCCAATTCCCGTCAGATGGTTCTTCTATTTTCTATTCTAACCCATGGAAAGGTGGCGAATCTAAGTTCTCAGGAGCTGTTTCCTACATGTATGAGGCATCAATGGCTCTATTGAACTTAGCAGCTGATAGAAAGGAATCTTACCTCAGAAATATTTATCAAATTGGAAGAGATATTTTAGACCAACAAAAACCATATGCTTACATTTTACCAAAGAATCAAAAGGATTATGGAGAGGTATTAAGCCTTGCAGAAATTTTAAAAAATGGAGGCATAGAAATTGAAATACTAGACAAATCTAATTCAGTAGCGGGTAATAAAGTTGAAGAAGGGAGTGTTGTAATTTACAGCAACCAAAGCTTCCATCCTTACATCAAAGACTTACTAACAAAACAGGAATACCCTATACAAAAGAAATACCCAGGTGGACCCGTGAAGCCTCCATATGATCTTGCAGGTTGGACTTTGCCCTACCAGATGGATGTTGAAGTAATTGAAGTGAAAAATAAAATAGATTTAGAAACCTCTCCTTTAACTGATGCCTTGAAAAAGGGAATCTTCACTTCAGGTAAGGGCAATTATTTCCAATTTAGTGCAGAGCATAACGATTCGTATAAGCTAATAAACAGACTAACAAAAGAGGGTATCGAAGTACATTTCGACAAAAAATCGAAGCTTTACATTGCTGAAATCAGTCCAAGGGGGTTAGAAAAAATTGGACAGGAACTGGTCATGAATGGCGAGTTTATAAAGTCACGGCCTGAAGAAGATACTCACCTAATCTCTACAAAAAAGGTTGGCATCTACAAATCATGGGTTGCTAATATGGATGAAGGCTGGACAAGATTCGTTCTGGATCAGTATGAGTTTGATTGGGATACTCTACATGACGATAATATTTCGCAATCCGATCTCTCCATTTATGATGCCATTATTCTCCCAAGTCAATCTTCCAATAGAATCTTAAATGGTCATACTGAAGGCACCATGCCTCCTGAGTTTTGCGGGGGATTAGGAATTGAAGGGACACTCAAACTTCAAAAATACGTACAAAATGGAGGTACGCTTATTTCATTTGATAAAGCTTCCAACTTTGTGATTGACCAGTTTGGATTGCCTCTTAAAAGCACTACGAAAGGTGTAGAAAGCAGTAAGTTCTTTATTCCGGGATCTTTAATATCGGCAGAAGTAAGCATGAAAAATTTACTCACTGTAGGCATGAGTGAAGAAGTATCTGTTTCCTTTTCTAGAAGCAATGCATTTGACATCATTAAAAAATCTAACAAAGGTGAAGGCGGATTGGAATATACAGTTGACAAAGCCCCTACCCCTGCTGTGAATAAGCTTGTATCTTATAGCAAAGAAAATATTCTAAAAAGTGGCTATGCAACCAACCCTAAAAAATATATTGGGGGTAAGATTGCTATGGCTTCAATTGCAGATGGAAAAGGCCAATACATAGTATTTGGATTCCGACCACAATTCAGAGGTCAGTCACATGCTACCTATAAACTGATCTTCAACAGCATATTCTTTTCAAATCTCACTTCATCTGAAATGGCAGAATAAGGATTGCAAATACAGGAATATTGTAGTATAATGCAGTTTTTGTTTCAACAGTTCATATGGAATTTTCAAATGTAGACATTGGCGTATTTACTATTTACGCACTATTCATAATTGGTCTGGGTATCTGGGTAAGCCGAAAGAAATCTGGAGAATCCCAAACATCCAAAGACTATTTCTTAGCCGGCAAAAGCCTTCCATGGTACGCCATTGGAGCTTCTTTGATTGCTTCAAATATTTCTGCCGAGCAAATTATTGGCATGTCTGGTTCCGGTTATGTAATGGGAATGGCCATTGCAGCATACGAACTAATGGCTGCCGCGACCTTACTTCTCGTTGCAAAGTATTTTCTTCCAATCTATCTCGACAAGCAGATTTTTACAATGCCTCAATTCCTTGAGTTAAGGTATGACAATCGCGTAAAGACAAGTTTGGCTGTCTTCTGGCTTCTGTTATACGTTTTTGTAAATCTTACAGCAGTAATGTTTTTAGGAGCTTTAACTCTCGAAACTGTGATTGGAGTCCCTTTTATTTACGGCGTTATTGGACTAGCTGCATTTTCAATATTGTATTCCATATATGGAGGTTTGAAAGCTGTTGCCTACACAGATATTGTTCAGGTTATCTTTCTAGTGATTGGTGGTATTATGACCACTTATATCGCCATGAATTTAGTTAGCGATGGTGGAGGCTTTATTGAAGGCTTTTCAATCTTAGCTAAGGATGTTCCTGATAAATTCGATATGATATTTGAATATGGACATCCCAATTATGTAGACCTCCCTGGGGTTACGATTTTAATTGGAGGGATGTGGATTGCAAACTTAGCTTACTGGGGCTGCAATCAATATATCACTCAAAGAGCTCTCGCTGGCAAGGATTTAGGTGAAGCCAGAAAAGGAATGGCGTTTGCCGCATTCTTGAAAGTCTTAATGCCGCTGATAGTAGTAGTGCCGGGAATTGCTGCATTTTATCTGGTACAAAATGGCAATACGCAGATCATTGATTTAATGACTTCCGTTGATGGTGATACTGGTGAAAGTCTCATAAAGAATGACAAATCATATCCAGCAATGTTAGCACTGGTACCTATGGGTTTGAAAGGAATCACATTTGCTGCATTAATTGGAGCAATTGTTTCTTCTCTCAGCTCCATGATGAATAGTACTTCCACAATATTCACAATGGATATTTACAAGAATTATTTAAATAAAAATGCATCTGAAAATAATCTGGTTACAATCGGACGAGTTGCTGGACTGGTTGCCATTATCGTTGCATGCCTGGTAACACCGCTTTTAAGTGGATTTGATCAAATGTTCCAGTTCATACAGGAGTTTTCAGGATTTATTACGCCTGGAGTAACTGTAATATTCTTATTTGGTCTATTCTGGAAGAAAGGAACTGCCAAAGGTGCTATGGCCGTGGTAATTGTTACATTCGTGTCAGCAATAGTTCAATTATCGATTATTGTAATTAAGTCTGGCAATGCTGAGCTATATCAATCGATGCAAGAAAATTGGTTCACAGCAATTTTTATAGCATTTTCCAATGCGCCATTTTTAGACAGAATGGGATTCATGTTCTTTCTGCTTAGTTTCTTGATGATTCTTTTCAGTCTGATGGATAAGGAAGATTTCAAGTGGAAAGATCAAAACTTTCTGATGGTTTTAGGCTGCTTATTTCTTTTCATCATCATGGAAGGCGGAAATAAAGAAATGTTCCACGATACAGTATTGAGTTTACATACACCTCTTGGAAAAACTTTAATACATCTTATGGGAGCAGCAATGGTCGCACTGTCATTGTTCCTGACGCATCCTACAGATTATGATGATAATGCCATCGAAGTTCACAGTTCCCTATATAAATCAAAGAAAGTCTTTAATTTAATGGCTTTAGCTGTTATTATTATGCTAATTCTAATCTATACAATCTGGTGGTAATGGAAACAACGACAACACAAAACCCAATTAAAGAGAAGTTCAGAAAGAAAATGTTGAACCCATTTTTCTTTTGGTTCTTCCTCATGACACAATTACCCGCTGGTTGGATAGCAGGATTAAGGCTTAGGGAACTCGAAGGCTCCAAATGTATGACTAGTGTACCTTTTAAGTTTCTTAATAAGAATCCATTTAAGTCGATTTATTTTGCCGTTCAGAGTATGGCCGCAGAACTTTCTACTGCTGCATTAGTCTTGTTGGGAATTGAAGGGATTAAACCCTCCATCGCTTTTATTATTGTTGATTTAGAATCAGAGTTTGTCAAGAAAGCAAACGGGAGAACTTACTTTACTTGCGAAGATGGGGACAAAGTAACTGAAGCAGTTGAAAGATGTATCAATACTGGAGAGTCGGTATCAGTGAAGCTAAAAACTGTTGGGAGATTAAAAGATGGTACTGTGGTTAGCACTTTCTACTTCACATGGTCGATGAAGCAAAGAAGTAAATAAGTTAGATATCCTTCAGCAACATATTACCCTTGGATTTGAGCTTATCTGAATCAATAAGTTCCAGACAATTCTCTATTTGAGTTCGCTCTTCAGAGTTTACCAAATGCACGTCTTTCAATCCACTATCAATTAACTTATTGATCACAAATTGCACGGTTAGATTTGAGGAATCAGTTCCGGGTTGATATGCCGGTTCATCCGTCTTAGTAATCACTTCGGAGACAACACCTACTTCAGTTAGTTCCTTAAGAACCTGATTAACATATCTAAGTGGTGCTTGAATTCTGTCTGCTAATGAATCTGAATTTAATGGTGCTTCACCTTTCTCAAAATTCTTAACCAAATGATAAACAACAAGAAGTGCCATTCTCTTTTTCATATTCTGGCTAATTCTTAGCTTATCACTATCATATTCCCAGGTATTTACATTTTGTAAAGCAAACGCCACCTCTGCCCCAAATAATACGATCATCCAGCTTATTTGTAGCCAGATTAAGAATAGTGGCAATGCCGCAAAACTACCGTATATAGCATTGTATCTGGAAACCCCAATTTGAAACTCTAAATAGCCCCACTGTGTCACTGTATAAATCACTGCCGCCAAAAGTGCTGCCTTCAGTGCCGCCCCAAACTTTATTCTTGTATTAGGTAACACCATATAAAGCAATGTAAACAGGAGCCAGAATAATACATATGGGGTAAGTTTTAATAAAACAAGAAGAAATGGTTTTACACTTTGTAGAATTTCAAAGCTATCAGTGTAGCTTTCTACTGCAGTTCTAATAAATACATTTAAACTACTGGAAAGAATGAGAAGAATGGGTCCGGCAATTATAATTGAAAGGTAGTCTGTGAATTTTCTTTCGATACTCCTCCCCCTCTTAATTTCCCAGATGTCGTTAAAAATATCTTCTATATTGGTTAGCAGGCTAATTACAGCATATAAAAGAAACAGAATACTTATACCCGCAATGAGACCACTATTTGTAGTATCCAACATTCTGTTTGCAAACTCAGTAGTTTGCTCAAGAATTTCCTTTTGACCTTGAAATAATTGTTCTAGTTGCCCATCCAGGTATTTCTGTAATCCAAACCCTTTGGAAATTGCAAAAGCAATGGCTAATACTGGTACGATCGACAAGAGTGAAAAATAAGTCAGTGCCGACGATTTAATTCCACAACTATCATTAAAAAAGCCCTTAACAGCGATGATAGTCACCTTAAGATTCCGAAGCAACAGAAATTTGAATGACTTGCGGTTGAGATTAACTCTCCAAATGTCCACCTCAACAAGTTGTTTTAGGTCATGAAATCTCTTAGCTAGCTTCTTAATCATAAATCCAATTGCATTCTTATTGAACTAAGATTATCAAAAACTGCAAGTAATCACAATGATGCAACGTTTTTTATAAGGCAATTGATTATTAATCCTGCCAATAATCCGGACGAATGTTGGTGCTGCTATTAACAGTCAGGCAGCTTTCTTTGATAGTATCCTTTGGAAACCTAAAGTCAAAATCACTCCTGGAAATAAATTGCGAATGAGTTGAAACAGCTGATGCGATAAATGCACCCCAAACCACCTCTCCATCATCATTTATATTTCGAATATTCCCATTCACAGTCCCTGGAGGAAGCGCAAATATGGTTCCTTGTGATTGCTGCTGCCCTGCAATTTGATTCCAAAAAGAGTAGATATCAGAGTTGATAGATTGTTGTCTGACACTTAAACGTAACTCCACATCAAACAAATTAGAAGTAATCGGTATTAAGAATAAGGGGTGTTCATTAATGTAGCTCCCGTTTTGATAAACATCGCTAAATACGGTTAAGGGATTTTCGGTACCATGTTGGACCCAGCAATCACAGCAGGTACAAGCTTCACCAAATGCCCCACTACATGGTAATGGATCAAGTACCTCTACGTTGTTCTCTCTAAAAAAATGCAATTCCGGAAATGTTTTGATTTGAGTTATTCCTGACCACTTCCACATATAATAATTGGTCGTGTTAGGATCATCCTGGAAATATGCATATAGCTGTGCATAGGGGAAATCCTTCGTAATATTATTCACAACCTGAGGAAGATAAACCACCTCATAAGAGACCGAGTCAATTTTTGCTACCGGCAATATGTATTGCACTGATGATTGATAAACCTTGTCTTCAACCTGAATTGATAAAAAATACCCATTCCCTACCTCTCCCCTGATTCCATTTTCTGAAGTCCAGTATTTCCCATTTCTTAATACTAAGTCCTCAGAATAGTTATTTTCAATATCATGTAAAACAACATGAGCATCTCTAACAATTGCATTTCCGATACTTGTATTTGCTTCAAAGAAAGGTGTTGATTTATAAATCTCAATAGAATAAGGTCCCGGGCTATCAGTAATTTCACCGTAGACAACAAGATTATCGTCTCCATCATCATCTTTTGTTTCAAAACTGATAGTGGAGACACAGCTGTTTAACAAGAATATAAGGAGAATAGCCTTAGAATTGAGATTAAGTAAGGTTTTCATAAATTCCTGAAATATTTCTCCTAAAACACTTCAGAGAGTGTCATCCCTATAGAATGTAAACTTTCAGGACTTAAAAAATAAAAAAACACTAAGACCAAAAAAGGGGATAAAAATCATCCCCTCTTTAAAATCACCTATTTAACAAAAATCACCTTATCAACCTGTGACAAATGTCTTTAATGAATAGTTATTTACTAACCTTAATACCTCTTAGACAACCAAAACCCTAATATGGTTGGATAGAAAATGTAATTTTTTTAAGAACGTTTCAATTCGAGCATCGTGATTTCTGGCAAAATTCCAACTCTACCAGGATACCCTATAAAACCAAAACCCCTATTTACATAAATATATTGTTCTCCCTCCTGATAAAGATCAGCCCATTGCTTGTAAATGTATTTTGACGGACTCCACCGGAAGTCACCAATCTCTACCCCAAATTGGAATCCATGGGTATGACCTGAGAGTGTCAAATCAATATCAGAGTATTTTGGGCGTATTTCAGCATCCCAATGGCTGGGATCATGTGATAATAAAATTTTAAATGGGTGGTCTTCAACTCCCTCATATGTTTTCGCAAGGTCTCCATACTTTGAAAACCTTCCTTTACCCCAGTTTTCAACTCCAAGAAGGGCTATTTCCTCACCATCAACTTTAAGAACTCGGTTCTCATTCAATAATAAGTCCCAACCCATAAGCTCATGGGCTTTATGAAGATTCTGAATGTCCTTTTGCTTAGCTTGAGCGGAAGGCCATCTTCGGTAATCGCCATAATCATGATTTCCCATTACTGAGTAAACTCCTAGAGGTGCATCTAACTTGCTAAACACATCTATGTATTCCTCCACTTCTTTACTTTGGTCATTCACAAGATCCCCTGTGAAAAATATGGCATCTGGTTTCTCACTAAGAACTGTATTAATTCCTCCAAGAACTGCTTTTTTATTGTAAAAACTTCCAGAATGTATATCAGACAGTTGAGCAACTTTAATACCATCAAATGCTTTTGGTAGATCTTTAAAATAGAGCGTTTTCTTTCTTACCCGGTAATCGTAAGCTCCTCCAATTCCGAATCCCATAGTAATTGTTGGCAAGGACCCAACTACAAGTGCAGTCTTCCTTAAAAAACCAGACCTTGATTCATCAACTTCTTCAGTCTGTTTCTTAGCTGTTTTTTTCATAATCCATTGAATACCTCTAACGATATCTTCAATGAATAAAAACAGACCACTTAGGAGCTTGGAAGTGATATTGATAAAAACGATTGAAAATAGTACTACTCTGAGGAATCTTTGTGTGAAAGGATCAAGTTGAGTTCCAATAATAAAACTTGTAACTACAACAGCGGTAAAGAACCAATAAACTATATAAAGTGCTCTCCTTACAAATCGATGACTTTTGACAGTAGCATCTTTTAGCAATCTAAATACATAGAGATCAAGTAGAACGAAGATTGTTATTGCGATGGAGAGTCCTAATACTTGCATATGGTAATATAAAAAATAAAACAGGTCACAAAGGAATTAACGCATTCCAATAGTGACCTGTTCAAAAAGATTATGCTGCTTGAGCTGTTTTTTCTTTATTGGTTACACTTAAAGTCATTGCTTTCTTAGCAAACAACCAGTATTTCAATCTGTAAACTATTGTGAATAGTACAGGCACAATAATCAATGTTAAGAAAGTCGCTACAATCAGTCCAAAGATTACAGTCCATGCCAGTGGTCCCCAGAAAATTACATTATCACCACCAATATAGATTTGTGGATCAAAATTGGTAAAGAGTGAGAAGAAATCTACATTTAGACCAATTGCTAATGGAATTAATCCTAATACAGTAGTAATCGCAGTAAGAATTACTGGTCTTAATCTCGCTTTTCCACCTTTAACTGTAAGTTCCATAACTAGCTCTTTAGGAAGATATTGTTCTTCCGGAATACCTAATTCAACTTTCTTTCTATCAATCAATAACTGTGTGTAATCAAGAAGTACCACACCATTGTTAACCACAATCCCTGCCAACGAGATAATACCCATCATGGTCATCATGATCACAAATGGCCAACCTGTTGCCACGATTCCTCCAAATACTCCAATTAGTGATAAGAAGATCGCCATCATAATAATCGTAGGTTTGGAGATTCCTCCAAATTGGAATACCAGGATCAACATGATTAGACCTAGTCCGGCAAAGAATGCTCCCATTAAGAATTCCATCTGTTTGGTTTGCTCCTCAATCTGACCTGTATAATCTGGCGTCTTGATACCTTCTGGAATAGGGTACCCTTCCATTTCAGCTCTAATCTGATTTACGATTGCCGCCGCATCTGTATAACCAGGCTGTAGCCCTGAATAAACTGTTACCACCCTACTACCCTTTCTATGCTTAATGGCGCTAAACGCTGAGGTATTTCTTTGCTTAGCAACTGCTGAAACAGGCACCTCTTTGATTCTTCCAGAACTTTGATCTCTGAAAATAATTTTCTGATCAAATATCGCACTGGTATTATATCTGATATCATTATCGAACCTCACATTGATGTCGTAATCTTCACCATTTTCCTTAAAAACACCTGCTTTTTCACCAAACACAGATCTTCTCAATTGACTAGCAACCTGACCAACTGCGACACCTAACTCTCCGGCTTTCTCTCTGTCAACAACCACTTCCATTGAAGGTTTCCCTTTGTTAACATCAATCTTCAACTCTTCAATACCTGGTATATTCTTAGTATTGATGAAGTTTCTCATACCTTCAGCAAAAGCAATTAGTTGATCATAATCCTCACCTTTGATTTCAATATTGATTGGATATCCTGCCGGCGGACCAATCGGGTCTTTCTCAACAGAAATGGCAACTCCTGGATAAACTCCACTTAATGCCTCCTGAACTTCTTGTCTTAACTTTTCAGAATCCAGACCTTCCCTGAACTTAAATTCTCTCATGGAAGCTGTGATCTTACCTCTATGAGGCATTTCAGCAGCAGAACCTCCATCAGTCATTGGGTTACCCGCTCCTTCACCTACCTGAGATACTGAAGATTGTGTAAGAACATTCAAATCTCCATTCATGTATTTAGACTGCTTGATTACATCGTAAACTCTTTGTTCGATCTCATATGTAATCTTATTAGTCTTGTCAATTGCAGTACCTTGAGGATATTCAATATATACAATGATCTGATTAGGGGTATTATCTGGGAAGAATTCCACTTTTGTTCTTTGAGTCGCCAAGGAGCCAACAAACATTACCATAGCAGCTACCAATAATATTGCTGTAGCACTAAAGTACCAATAGACGTTACCTCCTCGTAAAGCTGACTTCAATCTCTTTTCATAGAAATTCTCAAACCAAACCAAAATAGTACTCTGAAACCACAAGGCTAGTCTCTTTAACACAAATTTGTAAATCCAGAACATGAATGCGGTGAAGATCATCAAACTACCTAAACCTCTGGCGTCTCCTCCAACAATCATTATGAAAGCTCCAAAACCAACAAGGATAATAGATAATCTAATCAGCTGCTTAGTAGTAAGCTCTTTTTCTCCTGTTTCCATTAATTGTGAAACAAGCATAGAGTTCATGAAAATTGCTACGAATAGAGACGACCCTAATACAATGGATAGTGTGATTGGGAAGAATTTCATAAACTCCCCCATAACTCCAGGCCACATTCCAAGTGGAATAAATGCTGCTACAGTAGTTGCAGTAGAAATGATAATTGGAAATGCAATTTCTCCAATACCCTTCTTAGCTGCCTGAAATCTGGATAGTCCTTCTTCGTCCATCAGACGATATACATTTTCAACAACCACAATTCCATTATCTACAAGCATTCCAAGTCCCATTATCAATCCAAAAAGGATCATCGTATTCAAGGTATATCCAATGAATGATATGATCATGAAAGACATGAACATAGACATTGGTATTGCAAATCCTACGAAAAGCGCATTCCTAAACCCAAGGAAGAACATCAATACTGTTACCACCAGAATAATACCGAAGATGATGTTATTTACAAGGTCAGAAACCTGGTTTAGAGTCCTGTTAGATGAATCATTAGAAAAACTAATATTCAAATCCTGAGGAAAAACATCAGCCTGAGCTGTCGCTACAATCTCTCTGATCTGCTCAACAGCCTGGATCATGTTTTTACCTGATCTCTTCTTGATATCTAACATTACCACATTATCACCAAACTCTCTGGCATATGTAGTTTTATCCTCTTCTTCAAAAGAAACTGTTGCAATGTCTTTCAAATAAACAGGAGCATTACCTTCGGACTTCACTACAAAGTCTTCCAGATCTTTAGGTTGCTCAATTTCTCCAAGAACACGAATTGTTCTCCTCTGTCCACTGGCTTTCATATTACCAGCTGACATGGTCATATTGCCATTAGCAATCGCATTCAAGACATCCTGGAAGCTCACTCTTGCTGCCATCATCTTATAGATATCTACTGCAACTTCAACTTCCTTCTCCTGAGCACCTCTAATGTCAGCAGCTTTAATTTGCTCTAATTCCTCAATTTCATCCTGCAGATATTCCGCATACTCTTTCAACTTCTGAACAGGATAGTCTCCAGTAAGATTAATATTTAGAATAGGGAATTCCTCAGAAAGCACAAGGTCAAATACGTTCGGCTCAACTTTGGCACCATTAAATAACGGCCAATCCTCAGAGGCCACCTGACCATCTACCTTATCTTTCACTTTCTGTCTAGCAACATCTACCGACACACCTTCATCAAACTCCACTGTAATAATGGAATAATCTTCCTGAGATGTGGAAGTAAATTCCACTACATTACTGATATTCTTAATTTCATCTTCAAGAGGGTCAGTAATTAGTCGTTCGATATCTTCCGCAGTATTACCAGGGAAAGGTGTACTTACATAAATCTTTGTCTCCTTCACCTCAGGAAAATCCTCCCTTGGCATAGAAAAGTAGGATGATAAACCAACTATCAGGAATATCACGATCATCACGATCACCACCGATGGGTTGTTAATTGCCCATGATGATGGTCCAAATTCTTTATTTACTTTCTTAGATTGATCTTCCATAACCTTATTGAGTAATGATTTTTACATCCTGGCCGTCTTTCACACTTCTGGCTCCTTCCTCAATGATGTTTTGACCTGTAGAAATTCCAGTAAGTACTTCTACATAATCACCTTGAGTTTTACCTGTAGTAATGATACTTTTCTCAGCCTTACCAATTTTATCTTTTGTAACATCCTTTGCAAGGAATGCATATTGTTCTCCTTCTGCGTTCTCGTTAATTACACTTTGTGGAATCAAAATTGCTTCGTCACTTGTGTAATCGTTGATTCTAACTTTAGCAGTCATATTTGGTTTGATGACACCATCCTTATTTGGAACTGGAATTTCCGCAGTGAATGATCTGTTATCTGGATTAATAAAATTACCAGTTTGTCTCACATAAGTATCAATCGTCTCACCCAATGCAGAGAAATACACCTTAACTTCTCTTCCTTTTGTGATACTTGCCACATAAGATTCCGGTACGTCTACTTCCAGGTACATGTCAGATAAGTTCACAATTCTGAATACAGCGACTCCTGTTCCTGGAGCTACTACTGTTCCCTGATCAAGAATAATTTCATCGATGATTCCACTAAAAGGTGCTCTGATTGAAAACTTACCTAGTTGTTCTTCCATTTGCTTAACAGCACTTTCCTGTGCCTCATAATTTGTCTTAGCCTGAAGATACTGAATCTCACTTCCGATATCCAGTTTCCAAAGCTTCTCTTGTCTTTCGAAAGTAGTCTTGGCAAGTGATAACTGAGTCTTCATTTGACTAAGTTGGTTTCTCATACCACCATCATCAATTGTTCCAAGTAATTGACCTTTCTTTACGCTTTGTCCTTTTGTAACATGAACTTTAAGAAGTGTTCCTGCCATTTCAGGATAGATCAAAACGTTTTGCTTTGTGGTCACATCTCCTTGTAATTCGATGTAGTGTTTGAACTGCTTGTTCTCCACTTTAAATGTAGTTACCAATGGGATATTTCTTTGTTCCCCACTGTTGTTAATAAAGTCATCCAGCTTGGAAATATCATCAGCAAGACTTCTTTGTTGCGTCGAGAGTTCCTTTCTTTTTTCACGAGCCTGGTTTACATCTCCAGCTTCAATGATAGACTGAACGGAAACTGCATCTCCTCCACCGCATCCAGTTAGTATAGTAGCAGCGATAATAGTAGCAAATAATGCGTTAAAGTAGTTTTTGAACTTTCTCATGGTCCGTAATTATTTTAGGATGCCTAGGGCTTTTTGTAATTCGATTTTAGATATGATCGCATCATACAATGCGTTGTAATAGTTAGTTTGAGAATTTTTGTACTCTGTGTCAGCCTCAATAACTTCCAGGTTTGAGCCTACACCTTCCAGATATTTAATTCTCGTAATTTCATAGATTTCTTCAGCTAAATCAGCATTCTCCTCCTGGTTCTCAAGATTTTGAATAGCATTGTTCATGTTAATTCTTGCAGCCTGAACTTCCAGTTGAATACTATTCTCAAGTTGATCCATCCCAAGCTCAACCTGATTCAATGTTGCTTTAGCTTGTTGAACTTTGTATCTCTTTTCAAGTCCGTCAAAAATTGGAATATTGATGGTAGCACCAATGTTTGTGTACTTGAACCAAGTCTCATCATTCAAATTAAACAGGTCGCCAAAGCTATTTGTACCACTGGTCCAACCGTGGTTGAATCCTAAGTAAGCATTTGGCAAATACTGCACTTTGTTGTTCTTAATATCCAACAATGCCAGATTTCTATTTTCTTCCAATATTGAATACTCTATTCTATCAGCAGGAGTACCATTTAAAGCATCAACTTCCTGTAAGCCATCTTTAACTGAGCTTAAATCATCAACAAGTGTCAATGGCTGACTCATTGGCATTCCCATTTGAAGTTTTAATGTACTTAATGAAACTTTCAGCAATTCAGTGGAAGTCGCAAGATCTGTTTTCAGGTTGTTTCTTTGAATTTTCAATCTTGAAACATCGATCTTCTCCGCAAATCCATTTTCATACATTGCGGAAGTCTCAGTGAATAGCTTGTCGAGCCTCGCGAAGTTATTAGCAAGTAATTCCACATTTTCTCTTGTAATCAATACCAGATAATAAGCTTTGGTCACATTCTCAACCAATTCAATTTCTGTCTGAGCATACTCTTTTTGTCTCAAGTCTTTCAGCGATCTAGCAGCTTCCAGACCAACAAAATATGATCCGTTAAAAAGTAATTGTGAAACACTAATACCAGCGTTACCAGTATTTGGGACTCCAAATTGTACAGGAAACTCAGCTGGCTCTCCAATATCTCGTCTTTCCAATAATTCCTCCGCCCAAAGTACCTCATAGGTCGCAGGAGAAATAAAATCCTGGATAAAACTGGTTTGAATGTTTGGATTATGTTGTACACCAATAGATGCATTGACCTGTGGTAGGCCAAGCGCCCTGGTTTCTCCGATTGTTCCCTTGGCAATTTGTCTGTCAAGATCAGCAATCTTAAGCGATTCATTATGCTCCTTGGCATAATCGATACACTGTTGAATGGTAAACGCATTTTCACTCTCCTGCGCTTCCACCGTTACAGTGAAAAGTAGAACAAATAATAACGAATATACTACTCTCATATGAGCGTCGATTTTGATTGTGATTGTAAATAATTATCTAGTAATTTTTTTCCTTCTTCTGTAAGCAATCCATGGACAAAATGATCAAACAACTGCATCTGCACGTTGTGAAAATCAAACATATCCTTAGGAAATACTTGTGGGTCAAAAATCATTTCTACTTGCTCTACTCTAAATGCAGCAAGTACTTCAGCATCTAATTCTGCTCTGTAATACCCTTCTTCTATTCCTCGCTGGATGTTCCTTACAATATGATTTTTGATAAACTCTGTTTTGAATTTAGTGTACACGGCCCATGCTTCCGGATGGTACTTCTTCAACTCAAATAGTATTTTTGGATTAACTTCATGCATATGATCTCTGAAGCATTTTGATACTTCATAGATTTCATCGATTGCATTGATGGATTCAGATTCGATTTTTGAATAATCGTTTTTCTCCATCTCCATATGTGCTGAGCTGATTGTGGTAACTAAATCATCTTTGTTTTTAAAGAATTGATAAATTGTTTTCTTGGAAATTGCGAGATTGGACGCAATGTCATCCATCGTGACACTGCGAAAGCCATACCTCATAAACAATTGGCTGGACCCTTCAATAATCTTTTCTTTCACACTAATAGTTTAATTGCCTAAAGTTACTGCGGAAACTTTAGTAATTTCCATAGTTTCCAGAGTTTATGACGTGTGAAGGCTCAAATTGTTTTATGAATTGTCAATTATTTTAAAAAAAGTTTTAAAATCGGTCTATACATACAAAAAAAGCACTTTTTCTCAACTGGAAAAAGTGCTTTAAAACTAACTTATGTATCACTTTTATTTCACTTCATATTGGAAACTTGATGGAAACTGAAAGAAACTATTTGACTAAAACAAGCTATTCAGTTCCCAAATTCAAGTTAAATTTTTGGCTTTTTTGTGGTATTGAACCCAAAGGTTATCCCAACAGTAGTTCCCTCTTTTTTTGGAATTGCATAAACGTTAACTGGTACATTCAAATAACCTGAGTGAAAGGTCTTACCAAAAGCAAGAACTAACCCCATTGATAATTCATGGGTTCCTCTGTTATCTATTCTCTTAATTGTCTCTACTCGTTCCGGTGGCGCTTGTCTTTCAGCGAGAATCCAATTACCATCCTGAAAATACCCTTCTTTCACTTTTGATATTCTCGCAATGGGCCCGACTCCAAATTCAAATCCAGAATTATTGAATCTAAAACCATTTAAAATCGATAATGATGGAATAAATGCCCCTGACTCCAAACCATTGATGGCTGGAATAACTTCAACTAACGCCTGGAAATCTCCAGATGTTAAATATTGTTTCTCAAACTGGTAACCAAACATTGAGCTAACCGGAAACATATCATATCCTCCATTCTGTTCTGAATCTTGTAGCCTTTTACCCGTATCGCCACCAGTAAAAATCATACCCATTCTTGGACCGCTTAGATTGGCCAGTGTGTTTTTTGTGGCTATTGGTAAGTTGTAATTGATTAAAAGGTCTACTAGATGCTTGTCATTTTCAAGACCCAACAATTCATTGAGAGCAATCATGCACATGGATTGTATCTCCTCCTGAACATTCAAAAACTCCATCACACTTGTCTTTTGAATTCTGGAAGTCTCCACATCAACAAGTCGCAATATCATAATGATCTTTTCTCCAAACCTCTCCACACTACCGGTGAGCATTTTATTAGCGCCCAATAATTTACCTGCCCCAACAACTGCATTTTTACCAAATGTCTCAGGACTTATTTGATAGCTCTCCATCATATCCTTGACATCATATTTATCCATAACCTCATACACATCGATTTTCTCCAACTCCAATCTGATCATGCTGGCCATGGCTTCATTATCGTATTCCATGTTCTTACTGTCAATACTAATGACAGCAATGGTTTCCTTGTTCTGAGCAAAAACACTAAAAAGCATGAAATAAAAAATACCAACCAGCAATAAGGTGATTCTTGCTTTCTTTCTTTTGATTACTGAATTCATATCATATTAAGATTTTGGTGTTAAGGTGAAGTTCAGAAGATTCAACAGCTGATATATTGCCTTTTTCACCTTCATCGTTGATATGTTTTGTGATGAAAATGCAAATATTGACTTATGTAAATCTGCTAGTTGCAGTATTTGCAAAAAATGTTGATCCAGTTGCATATTTGCATAATAGAGACTTGAGCTTATTGCAATAAGTAAGATGAGAGACAAGATAATAATCAACAGCAACTCCAAGCTGAGCTACAAAATCACAGGTAGTGGTCCTGAGTACATTGTTTGCTTGCATGGTTTCGGTGAAGACGCTACTCTCTTTGATCAGGTTCATACAAAGTACCCTAATCACACGATTATATCGTTTGACTTGCCCTTTCACGGAGACTCGGATGTTCCTCATGACCATGTGAGACCGTCTCATTGGAATGAAGCGATTGCGGTTCTAACTGAGAAATATGATATTCAGGATTTTCATTTAATTTCTTTTAGTCTGGGAGGAAGATTCTTAATCAGATCTGTTTGCGATCACCCTGAAAGGATAAAAAGCTGCCAGGTAATTGCTTCTGATGGTTTTCACTACACGTATTGGTATCGATTTGCTGTAAGTGCCATTGGGAATCCGATATTTAAGCATCAAATGAAAAATCCAGACATGTTCTTCCGTCTTTGTGATTTCCTGGACAGGTACAAACTTATCAACCCAAGCATGACCAAGTTTGCTCGTTTGCAGTTGAAGTCTAAAAGTCAGCGCATCAAGGTATATAATAGCTGGACTTATTTGAAACACCTAAGAACTCCTATTAAGGAATTTGCCACCACAGTTCAAAAGCATGATATTCCTGTCAATGTTTATGTTGGTAGTAAAGACAACATCATAAAAGAGTCATTTTTCGATAAGTTTATTGAACTTACAGATAGCAAAAAACACGTAATAAAAGCCCGACATCATGAAATGGTTGGTGAATGGCTAAAACTTGAACATTAGAATTATGAGCAACTTAGTTTCAGCCCAATGGTTATCAGAAAATCTGGATCAACCTGATCTCATCATACTGGATTCAAGTCAAGGCGTAATTGAGGAATATAAAGATCAATTTATTCCCGGCTCAAGAAAATTTGACATCAAGAATGACTTTAGTGATACATCTAGTCCATTTCCAAACACATTCCCAACGGTTGAAAAATTTCAAGAGCAGTCCAGAAATCTTGGAATCAACCAAAACAGTAAAATCATTGTCTACGACAATAAAGGAATGTTTGCTAGCCCAAGAGTATGGTGGATGTACAAAACAATGGGGCATCAAGATGTGTATGTGTTGGATGGTGGTTTGCCAGAATGGACAAAAAATAACTATCCTATAGTCTCAGAACTGATAACAGATGCATCAACAGGAAACTTCAATGCTCTCTTTAATTCTGAAGCTGTAAAAGATCATCAGTTTGTAACCTCAAACATTCAGTCCTCAAAATCCCAAATAATTGATGCCAGATCAACCGGACGATTTAATGGATCAACTCCAGAACCCAGACAAGGTCTAAAAAGCGGTAATATCCCCGGATCCAAAAACCTTCCATTTGGAAATATTCTGAGCGATGGTAAAATGAAATCAAAAGAAGAGTTGATTTCTGAATTTAAAAAACTTGATCTCGGAGATGAAGAATTAACATTTAGTTGCGGTTCCGGAATTACAGCATGTATTATACTCCTTGCTGCTGAGGAAGCTGGATTATCCAATAATAAATCGCTTTATGACGGATCCTGGACGGAATGGGCGGAATTACGGGGATTGAAGGACTAGTTAAACGTCGTTTCCCTACCATCCTGCAAGGTGGTTTTGCCTGTTTCAAGCAATTCTTTGAGCTTTCCTAGATTATCTCCCACTGCCTCCTGTATTTTCTTAGAAGCAAACCGTTCAATAAAGCCGGGAAGAATACTATCAATTTTAATATTATCAATCAGAAGAACTTTCTTTTCAAAATGAAATATCATTTCCCTGGTCACAGTGATCAACTTCGAGGATTGCAGTTTCAATAAAAATCTCTTATTCTCTTCAATTTCAAGTAATTCAAAATTCTGCTCATCATTCTTTCTGATCACATGATATTTTCCATTATCACCTAATTTCTTCACCTCCAATATATAATAATTCCACTTCGGCATATTTTCAAAAGTGGATATAAACCTAAATGCTTTATCAAGGTCTGTATCAATGGAAATTTGGTTTGATAAGATTGTCATTTCTTTACTTTAACAAGAATTTTTATTGATGTGGAAAAGTTCTACAATTTCTTCAACGTTTCTCAATAATCAAGACATTATATTTGTCGGCATTTTTAAAACTCTTATTGAACCAAATGAGTATTGACCACTATAAAAAGATAGCCGCCGAGCTATCCATCAACGAAAGACAAGTTAAGGCTACTGCTGAACTATTAGATGAAGGCGGAACCGTACCATTTATCTCCAGATATAGAAAAGAGGTAACTGGAAGTTTAGATGAAGTTGCTATTGCGGCTATTCGAGACAGATTAGATCAGCTCAGGGAACTTGATAAGAGAAAAGAGTTTGTATTAAAGACAATTAAAGATCAGGAAAAGCTTACTCCTGAGTTGGAAAAGGCAATTATTAATGCTGAAACTCTTACTGAAGTAGAGGACTTATACCTGCCGTACAAACCAAAAAGAAAAACAAGAGCAACTCAGGCAAAAGAAAAAGGGCTTGAGCCGCTTTCTAAAGTTCTATTCGAACAAGGTAATATCTCACCGGAATCTGAAGCTGAGAAATTTATTGATGAGGAGAAAGGTGTTAAATCAATTGAAGAAGCTCTTCAGGGTGCCAGAGATATCATCGCTGAACAGGTCAATGAAAACTCTGAAGTAAGAGCAAAAATCAGAGACCTATTCTCAGAAACCGGACACATTAGTGCGAAAGTGATGCCTGGAAAAGAAGAAGAAGGACAAAAGTTCAAAGATTACTTTGAGTGGGATGAGTCGGTAAAAGATATACCTAGTCACCGACTACTGGCATTGAGAAGAGGTGAAAAAGAAATGATCCTTTCTTTGGATATCGCTCCAGAGGAAGAAGAAGCTATTGAGATCATAAATAAGCAATTTGTGACTGGAAACAATGATGCTTCTGAACAAGTTGAGATTGCGATCAAAGATGCATATAAGCGACTTTTAAAGCCCTCTCTTGAAACCGATTCGAGACTCAGCACCAAGAAAAAGGCTGATGAAGAAGCAATTAAAGTATTTGCAGAAAATCTTGGCCAGTTATTGATGGCAGCTCCTCTTGGCGAGAAACGCGTATTAGCACTTGACCCAGGATTTAGAACAGGTTGCAAACTGGTTGTACTAAACGAGCAAGGAAAACTACTTGATCACACAGCTATCTATCCAAACGAACCGCAAAAGAGAGTAATGGAATCTGGAGCAGTTGTGAAACAAATGGTTGATCAATATAATATTGAGGCAATTGCCATTGGAAACGGAACTGCAAGTCGTGAAACAGAAAGTTTTGTCAAAAGCTTAGGATTGGACAAAGAAATTCTGGTTGTAATGGTAAATGAAAGTGGAGCTTCAATATACTCAGCTTCGGAAACAGCCAGAAATGAATTCCCGGATCACGATGTTACTGTCAGAGGAGCAGTTTCAATCGGAAGAAGATTAGCAGATCCACTGGCTGAACTTGTTAAGATTGATGCAAAGTCCATCGGTGTAGGACAATACCAGCATGATGTAGATCAAAACTTATTAAAGCACAGCCTTGACGAAACAGTTATGAGCTGTGTGAACAAAGTTGGTGTTGAGTTGAATACTGCAAGTAAAGAGCTATTGACTTATGTTTCTGGATTAGGTCCACAATTGGCAGAGAACATTGTGAAATACAGAAATGAAAATGGTGCTTTTAAGGATAGAAACGAATTGAAAAATGTTGCCAGACTTGGCGGAAAAGCTTTTGAGCAGGCAGCAGGTTTCATCAGAATCCGAGGAGCAAAAAATCCATTGGATCAAAGTGCAGTTCACCCGGAGAGTTATCACATTGTGGAATCTATGGCCAAAGACCTCAATGTTGAGTTAAAAGAGCTTGTTGGAAACCCAAAATTGAAAGGTCAAATCAAACTGGACAAATACGTAACAGATACTGTAGGACTTCCAACTCTTAAAGATATTGTTGAGGAGCTTTCAAAACCAGGAAGGGATCCAAGAGAGAAATTCGAAGCATTCTCATTCCAGGATGGTGTGAATGAAATTACAGATTTACGTCCAGGTATGAAGCTTCCGGGTATTGTGACAAACATTACCAAGTTCGGTGCATTTGTAGACATTGGAGTTCACCAGGATGGATTGGTTCACGTAAGTGAGATGGCTAACAGATTCATCAGCGATCCTAATGAAGTAGTGAAGGTTTCTCAAAAAGTAGAAGTAACAGTAACTGACATAGATGTAGCCAGAAAAAGAATCTCATTGTCTATGAAAGGTGAGGAAAAAGCTCCTTCAAGGAAAAAGCCCCAAAACAAAAGACAAGATAACCGTAGACAAGACAATAGAAAACAAGAAAGACAACCCGAAGGAGATCTTCAAGCAAAACTTGCTATGCTAAAAGGTAAGTTTAATAGCTAATAATATTACAATTCTATTATTTGATGAAGGCAGTTCTGAAAGGGCTGCCTTTTTATTGCTTCCGACTCAAAAAAGAATTTCTACAAGTTTCTGTTTGAACTAAAATATAATTACTATTGCATCTTTAAGTAATCTGTCAATATTCACAACCTAAAAAATCTATGAACAAACTAACTGTTTTGCTATTTTTGGTAATTTCATCAACTACCATCTACTCACAAGATCCTGTAAAAATCATCGTTAATGAAGATATTCCTGGATACGAGGATAAATCATATTACTATACGGAGAGCGTAACACTTACTCCAGGATTCACTTTTACAGCAACCTCTGGTAATTCTTTTTTCATAAAAGAATACGGGAGTACCGAAAATGTACCCCCTTCCCAGAATAAGAATTTTTTGAGAACAGAAAGCATTAAAGTTGCCGGACAAAAAGATCTGAATAGTGTATCTGGTCTCGACATTAGTAGTAAAACTGTCAAGTATTCCTATCTTGATGGATTAGGAAGGTCAGATCAGCACATCACGGTGAAGGGAACAACATCTTCAAAAGACCTGATTACTTTTAACAAATACGACAACTCCGGAAGACAGAGGTACTCCTATCTATCTTATGCAATTGATTCTGGTAATGGGCAATACAGAGACAATTCCGAAACTGAGCAATCCAATTTTTATAATACTGAGCAGTTGGTCGCAAACGATTCCAGACCGTATAGTGAAACAGTGTATGACAACTCTCCCGCAAATAGAGTACTAAAATCATACGGACCAGGAGAGGATTGGGTAGCAGGCACCAATGACTATCATACCTCCTATTCTTATCATTTAAATGATGCCAATGAAATAAAAAAGTGGCAATTTTCTGGAGGAATTCTACAATCTGTTTCAGGAGGATACCCAGCAAATCAATTAACTGTGGAAACAATAACTTCGGAAGGAGGTCAAGTCAGCAAGGTTTATACAGATAGTAAGGGTCTTGAAATTTGCACAAAGGTAAAGGAATCCTCAACCGAATGGATAGAGATTTATTATCTCCATAACGATTTTGGAGATGTAACTATGGTTATCCCCCCAAGCCTTGCAGCGATTAATTCTCCTACAAGTAATGATGTAGATGAATTAGCTTATCAATATGTTTACGACAACCAGCAAAGAATTATTTCAAAAAAGGTTCCGGGAATTGATTGGGAGTACTACGTTTACGACAAATGGGACAGGCTTGTCTTAACTCAAGATGGAGTCCAAAGATCTAAAAGCACCAAGGAATGGACATTTTTCAAATACGACCGATTCAATCGCGAAATTTATACGGGCATATTCAAATCTAACAAATCGCACTCTTCCTTGATTAGTGACGCTACAACCTTAAATTCTGATAACAGATTTGAGACAATGACAAATTCAGAGGTAGGCTATACACTAACATCTTCATTTCCAACAAGTATAGTTGCTTCAGACGTTTTGGAAGTCACATATAATGATAATTACAGTTTTCTTAACAACACAAACTGGGACGTTGAAAATCTGGATTTTCAATACAGTAATGGAAATCAAAATGTTCTTGAGCATGTGACAGGTGGAAAGAAACGTGTAATTGGTTCCAACAAATGGTTGAACTCAGTAATCTACTATGATGGAGATTACCAACCACTTTGTTTAATTGAAGAACACATACTAGATGGCGTAACAAAGACTGTACATACTTATGATTTTCTTGGAAGGATAATTGAAACTGAATTCACACATTCTTCAAGTGCGGAAAGTAGTATCGTAGTAATTCAGGAATATGTATTTAATGAAAACAATGGATCTCTAAGTCAAGTATTTCAAACAATTGATGGTGAAAGAATTGAACTTTCAAATCTCAAATACAATGAATTAGGACAGTCAATCGAGGTAAATGTTCATGGAATTGGTAACAACCAATATTTACAATCCATTGACAAGCGATATAATATTCAAGGAGAGCTTATTTCAATCAACAATAGTGATTTTGCTAACGACGGAATTACTAATGACGATACAAATGACCTTTTTGGGCAAGAATTAATTTACAACCAGTCGGAATATGCAATTGGCAACAACTCCAGTTCCAAGAATTATGATGGAAATATTTCCGCCATAAAATGGCAATCAAGAAATATGGTTGATCCTTCTAAACAGCAGATCATGGGCTTTGAATACGATTTAAGTGATCGTTTAAAAAATTCAAATTATGCGATTGATCAAAACGGCTCATGGAATGATCAGGTTGGACTTTACGATGTTTCAATTGGCTCTTATGACAAAAATGGAAACATTCTAACACTAACACGTCAAGGATCTTATGGAGGTGTAAAGACAGAAATTGATGATCTAACCTACTCTTATGCAAATAATAATAGAAGCAACAGGTTGGTTCAAATTGAGGATAATGGTAATGAAGCAGGTTTTAATAACAATTCCGTAACCATTCCTAATGGAGAGTATGTGTATGACGAAAATGGAAATGTTATAGAAGACCTCAATAGAAAAATAGTATCCATTAAATACAACCACCTAAATCTACCTCAAGAAATTGAACTCGAAAATAATAGTAAAATCACGTATTTATATGATTCAGATGGCTCCAAACTATCAATGAGTTACTTTGAACCATCTGGCCAATTGGTATACTCCAGGTATTATACCGGATTTAGTGAATATGTGGAGGAATCCGGTTCTACAAATTTGGATTTCATTTACACCTCTGATGGAAGAGCGTTAAAAGTTGGTAACAAATTTGAATACGAACATTATCTTAAAGATCATCTAGGAAACATCAGAGTAGCTTATGGCGATTTAAGTGATGTTGAAGTATTTCGAGCATCTATGGAAGACCAAAACTCTCTAATAGAAGAAAATGACTTCCTGAATATAAGTGAAACTAGAATTCAAAACACCTCAATAAATACCACCGAGTCAACTTTGCTGGTTCCAAACCCTAGCCATGTAAGTTTACTCATAGGAGAAGTTGGCCCTGCAAAAATGTTAACTGTGTCTAGCGGAGACCACATTGAAATGAAAGTCAATGCCTCCTACTCCAGTAATACAGGTTCAAAAACTAGTGTAATTGGCAGTATGGCAGGTTTGATAGCTAACGCATTTGGTTATTCATCGACAGGAGAAACCAGCGTCATATTTCAGGAGTTTCAGAATCATGCTCCGGTTGCTGGAGCAATGTCATTCCAAAATGACAATGTACCACGTGCCTACATTGCTTACATTTTATTTGATGAAAACTACTCAAATGAGATATATGGTTGGGCTGAGATTCCATACGAAGCATACAATAACATGACAAGCTTAAAGCTTGAAATATCTGTGCCATACAATGGATACTTATACACGTATCTGGGAAATGAGAGTATTACCACATCAAGCAATGCGTATTTCGACGATTTCCAAGTTACACATACACATACTACTTCCAGTTTAAAAGTTTCTCAACTTTCTGATTACTACCCTTTTGGTGGGACATTCTATAGTTACAATACTGTAACAAACAACAACTATAAATTTAATGGGAATGAAGAGCAGCCAGAAACTGGACTTTATGATTTCAAAGCAAGACTTTATGATCCTTTTACTGCAAGGTTCTTAAATGTAGATCCTTTAGCAGATATATCTGAGCAACTTGGTTATTCTCCCTACCAATTTGGATGGAACAACCCAATCAACTTAAATGACCCAAATGGGGACTGTCCGTGCCCAACAAGCACCACTGGTACTAAATCCGCTATCACAAACTGGTTTAGTGAAGCAGGAGATGCTCTCTATGGGCTCTTCATCGAACCTATTGTATATACAAGACAAAAAGAAGCTGAAAGAAGGGCAATTTTTGGAACTGATAGAAAGGAACTCGGTAGAGAACATACCGGTAATTTCATTTTGGAAGTACCGTTCCATTTACTTGGTGGTGATATATTTGTAAATGCGTTTAATGGAGATCAGCGCGCCATGGAAACGCTTCTTTTGGAGGGTATAGCCGGACTTGGTACTTCTAGAAGCAGATTCGGAGATGAGATGTTAGAAGTTACTGGTCGTACATCTCGTCGAATGATGAGATCCACCAGAAAATCAATAAGATCATATTCTGGTAGAGTTTATCGAAAAAGAGCCAGCATAAAGGGGACAGGAACTATCAGTAACCCTAGACAAATTGCAACAAGGAAAGCTAGAACAAAATATGATCCTAATCATGGAAAGAAAACTGTTTCAAAAAGACTTCAATACTTAGGAAAAACCCCAAGTAAATATTCAAAAACCGGCTTGGCTGTACAGGCTCAAATGCTCGCAGAAAAAAGGCTTAAAAAAGTTGGTAATGTAACCTACTTTAAAGCTTATGATAATGAATGGTATAATATAAGTAAGGCTGATATGGCTCACAAAACCGATGCTGTTACATGGTGGAATAAAACTGCAAGACATAAATATGCACCAAAGAGTAAAGAAGTTCGAGAATGGATGAGAGATCCTAAAAATTACTATTTGGAGTTGTTTAGTAAAAATCGATCGGATGGGGCTAAATTGAAGCAGAGATATTTACCTCCACTTATGTGGGAATAAATCTATTGTTAAAAAATGGAATTGTCTGAAAACTTATATGCAAAAATAATTGCGTTATCTGAAGAGGCCGATGAGATGTTCGAAAGTGGATTAATTGAAAAATCTATTGAATTAAATGTTAAAGCTTTAAGCTTAGTACCTGTTCCAAAAGAGGAATGGGAAGCTACTACATGGTTAGCAACCGCAATAGGCGATGGCTTTTACGAATTAGGCGGTTTAGAAAATGCAAATACTTATTATGAATTGTCTTACAAATCACCAGGTGGAATAGAAAACCCATATGTGAATTTTTGCTTGGGTCAAATTAATTACGATTTTCGTAGGTTTGATAAATCACAAGAGTTTTTTATGAGAGCATATATGTTGGGAGGTTACGAGGTTTTCGAAGGTGAGGACCCAAAATATTTCGAAACAATCAAAAATAACATTTAGTCAGTATGGAAGATTTAATGCAAGTATTTGATGATGTAAACGAAGCTTTTGAGAAGGAAGACTTTCGTAAATGCTTAAAACTTTTAGAAAATGCTTGGGAAAGCATTCCCAACAATAAATCTGACATTCCCGAAAGTTTCATCGTTGCAAATACAGGAGTGGATATAAGCCTTCAGATAAAAGATCTAAGTTCTGCTGATAATTGGTTTAAGAAATTAGAAGAATGTATTGATAAACGACAAGATGTTGGCGATATAGACTTTGTTAAAGGACTAATTGCCCTCGAAAAAGACTTAATAGATGAAGCCAGTGAGCATTTTAAAATTGCCAATACAAAATCTGAAGGAAGGTGTTTTCTAGGAGAGAACTCGAAATATTTACAATACCTGAAATAGCAAAAATCAAACATCTGAATTAATTTAAAAATGAAAAGATCTATTCTAATACTGTCTATAATTAATCTATTTACTTTTAACCTCAATGCTCAGAACTCAATTGCTCTTCCTGAAGCAAATTCCGCAGCACTGGCGAAGTTTGGAAAAATTCCTGTTGACTATTCCACAGGAACTTTAGGAGTAAATGTTCCAATATATACGCTTGGTGTTGATGATTACCAACTAACTGTAGGTTTGGGGTATCATGCATCCGGAATTAAAGTTAATGAAACAGCAAGCAGTGTAGGCCTAGGTTGGGCACTTCAGGCCGGTGGCCAGGTTTCAAGAACGATAAAAGGCTTACCAGATGAATCTTCCAATGGATATTGTGGAACTAACAAAAGAATGCAGTTCCTTGAAAATGAACCAGATCCAACCAACTATGATAAAGATGATCTAAAGAAAGTCTATGATAAAGACTGGGATGGACAGCCGGACCAATTTATAGCTAACATAAATGGGAGATCAATTATGTTCGTTTTTGACATTGACAGAAACATCCATACAATCCCGGAAAGTGCTGTACATATTGAAGCGGAATTTGATGATTCTGGCGATGGTGAGATTACAGAATTTGAAGTGACTGACGAAGAAGGAAATATTTATGTTTTCGGTGATGCAGCAAATTACAGAGGAACCACAAGATCAACGGTTCATGGTGAAAGTGATGTCCTGGAAGATATCACAACCTGGTATCTGCATAAAATCCATACTTTGAGGGGAAATGAAATCAATTTCGCTTATAGCACTGGAAATGACTATTCATTTAAATCAATAAACAGGTTCGAAGAAAGAGAGTATGCTTTTCAAGAGATTGGCAATGGATGCGATGGTAAAAATCTTGATGTTTCTGAAAAAACAAAAGACATCACCACAACAATAAAAAGCCCTAAATACCTTGTTGGAATTTCATCACCTTATGGCGACATTCGGTTCGAAACTAATACGGGAAGAACCGACCTGAGCGGAGCACTTTCATATTCCCGCATATATGTTGAAAACTGGAGTGATAAAATAGTTCGGGACGTAAAGCTATCTTATGGATACTTCATTTCGACCAACTGCAGTGGAACTACTGAATCTTGCCAGAGATTAAAATTAACTTCGGTCAAGAATCAATTACTAAATGATTTGAAGGAATTTGAATTCATTTACAACGAAAGCACCAACCTGCCATCGAGACATTCAAGGTCATATGATCATTGGGGTTACTATAACGATGAGACAGACAATTCTTCTACTCATGTTGTGGAATATTCGGATGATACATATTCATTTTCTGGGGCAGATAGAACTTCTTCATCAACAAAGCAGTCAGCTAATATTCTGACCAGAATCAATTTTCCAACTGGAGGATATAGAAGATTTGAATATGAGCCAAATCAGTACCTAGATGGATCCAATACTATCTACATTGGAGGGCTAAGAATTGCAAAAAGTTTCGAAAGTGACGGATCGCAAGAATTGGAAACGAGCTATAGTTACAGTGGTCTGACAATGAAAGGCAATCCAAATTATTACGTCAAATATGATAAATTTGAAAACTCTCAATGCATTGCAAAATCTATCAACCGATACTCCTCTTCCCTGAGCAACCTATTTGACCTAAACGGATATCATCTGGTCTATGATGAAGTGACTGTGACGGACCCAAATGAGGGTTACACAACGTACAAATATGATGATTTCCAAGATTTCCCGGATGAAAGCTCATTACTGTATGCTAATTACCTCCGTTCTGTTGGTGGACTCCCAATTTATTATAGTGGTAGATGGAATTATAACACACACCCATTTGCACAAGACACCTATTTAGGTTTCTTTAGGAATCGCCTCAAAAACGTAAAATCATTCGATAGTGATGGAAATATTCAAACAGAAACCACATACAATTACGATGAAAGCATTCTTGTAAATGAAACAACTGTTCCAGCAGTTGTAGTAAGTGAACTTGCATGGGGAAATACATGGGATTTAAGATTTAGAAGATACGATTTCAAGACTGGTTTTATCAGGTTAAATTCCGTTACCAACAGAACTTACGATCCATCAGACGACACAAAATATTTTGATATCACAACAAGTTATGCATACAACAATAACCCTCCTAGGGCAAGTACAGAGTCAGTTCTTTACCCTGATGGACACAGTGAAAAAACATATTACAGATATCCACATGATCTCCCATTTTCATCAATTCCATTAGTAGGGCTGTCTGATGAAGCTGGTGGTTTATTCTGGTTGAAGGCTCGGAACGTAATAAGTCCAATTGAAACGATTTACGAAATCAATGGAAATAAGAAAAAAGTAGAAATCAACTTATGGAAGTACGATACTGATAATTCCATTTTAGTTCCCACAAGAGATCTTGTGGGACATGCCATTGACAACTCATACGATGATTTAGATTTATCAGCTGAGAAGACTCAACTAGAGTTTGATGGGAATGTGAATTTTGAAGAACAAATAGCATACACTTCTTATGATTCGAGAGGTAATCTCTTAAGTTCTACAGGAATTGATGGTATTACCCAAACTAACGAATACGGTTACGGAAACACATTGCAAACGGCTAGTGTCGTAAGCTCTGGAAGTTCACAGTTTCGTACTGAATACACTTGGGATCCCTTAGTGGGAGTCACTAGAATAAAAGACCCAAATAACATTTCATCTTATTATTCTTATGATCCCGCACATAGACTTCAATCAATAAAAGACAATAACAATGATATTGTAGAAACCTATAGATACAATTACGCAACTCAAACTAATGTTCTCAGTGGGACATATCAGATTTCAGGCTGTCATGTGGTCAACGAAAGCACCAATTTTGAACACACTGGAGATAAGCCATTGAATGGTGAAAATAGATATCTATGGGACTTTGGTGACGGAAATATTGAAGAAACTTCAACGGTCTATTCATCACATGTTTATTCAAGCACCGGAACTTATGAGACTTCATTAACAATTCTAAATCCCGAATATGAAACCGTGCAAGTAAAGAAGTCACGCACAATTCAAAATGAATTCACCTCAATAAGTATTATTTCTTTGCAATTACCCTCCGAAATACAACCTCCAAGTGGAAGTTTAAAGCCATTCTATATTGTTGCAAATGTTGAAGGAGGCTCTTACTGCGGATCAATTAATTATACCTGGAAATACAGGACATTGCCATCAGGCGGGTGGATTACAGCATCAGGGAATAACGCAAATATTGTCTTAACGCCTCCAGATGGTGTAACCTGGCAGGTGGAACTGGATTGGCAAAATGGATCCAGATCCGGAACCACAAGTTCGCTTTCTATAACCGGTGAGAGTACACCTCCAGAAGAGGAGCAATAAGAGTTCGAAATAATAAGAAAAAATTGTTTTTAACTTTCTGGAACTTCTAAATTATTGATAGGGCGATCAAGTTATGGTCGCTCTATTCTTATTAAAGCTCTACCAGTCAGGCTGAAAGACCAAACAACACTTCAAACTTCGGTCTTCAATCTTCCAACTTCAGTCTCCCCAAAACTTTGATTTCAATTCCCTAGAACTTAAACCTTAGAATTCATAGTTTTGCGCTTTCAAACAAGTGCATTCCATGATTACATTCTTTAGGAAAAATTCTGACCTGGTTTACGCAGTAGATCACACCTCCAATTTCGATGAAGCAACTACTAAAAAGCTGGTATGGCTCTTTGGTGATGCCAAGCCAACAGGCACCTCTACAATAGATGAAAAATTTGTAGGACCAAGAAAGGAAATGTTGACTCCATGGAGTACAAATGCAGTGGAAATCACTCAAAATATGGGAGTTGAGGGTATCACCAGAATTGAAGAATTCTTCCCATACGAAACCAGCAAATCTTTTGACCCAATGCTTCAAAGCACTTATGAAGTCCTGGATCAGGATGTATTTGCATTAGACATCAAACCTGAGGATGTAAAAGAAATCGAAGATATCGTTTCATACAACAATGAGCAGGGATTAGCACTTAGCTCTGAAGAAATAGAATACTTAGATCAAGTCAGTGTTCAACTAGACAGAAAACTTACAGACAGTGAGGTTTTCGGATTCTCTCAAGTAAATTCTGAACACTGTCGTCACAAAATATTTAATGGCACATTCATCATTGATGGTGAAGAAATGCCTACTACCCTATTCCAACTAATCAAGAAAACATCTAAGGAAAACGGGGACAACCTTGTTTCTGCCTATAAAGACAATGTGGCCTTCATCAAAGGCCCGGTTGTCGAGCAATTCGCTCCTGAATCTCCGGAATTGCCAGATTGGTACGCAACCAAAGATTTTGAATCAGTACTTTCTCTGAAAGCTGAAACACACAACTTCCCAACAACTGTTGAACCATTCAATGGTGCTGCAACGGGTTCCGGAGGTGAAATCAGAGATAGGTTGGCTGGAGGACAAGCTAGTTTGCCTTTGGCAGGAACTGCTGTTTACATGACGTCCTACAGTCGACTTGCTAAAGACAGAGCATGGGAGAATGGCCTACCAGAAAGAAAATGGCTCTACCAAACTCCAACAGATATTCTAATCAAAGCTTCTAATGGAGCCTCTGATTTCGGTAACAAGTTTGGACAGCCGCTTATTTGTGGTAGTGTCCTGACATTTGAACATCAGGAGAATGGCAAGAAGTATGGTTTTGACAAAGTAATCATGCTTGCAGGTGGAATTGGGTACGGAAAGAAAAAGGATGCTCTTAAAAAAGAGGTCGAGCCTGGGGAGAAGATAGTTGTGCTTGGTGGAGATAATTATAGAATTGGTATGGGTGGAGGATCTGTGTCTTCTGTGAATACTGGTGAATTTGGTAATAACATAGAATTAAATGCAGTTCAACGTGCCAACCCGGAAATGCAAAAACGTGTTGCCAACGCTATTAGAGGATTGGCTGAGGAAGATGAAAATCCAATTATCTCAATCCACGACCATGGTGCTGGTGGCCACTTAAACTGTTTATCGGAACTTGTTGAAGATACCGGAGGAGTAATTGATGTCAATAAACTACCTGTTGGAGACCCTACCCTATCTGATAAAGAGATTATTGGTAACGAAAGCCAGGAAAGAATGGGACTTGTAATGAAACAAGACCATCTTGAAAAACTAGAAAAAATTGCCGAGCGTGAAAGAGCTCCAATGTATACTGTTGGAGAAACTACCGCTGACAAGAAATTCACTTTCGAAAATTTGAAGTCTGGTAAGAACCCAATGGACTGGGAACTTAGCCATATGTTCGGTTCATCACCTAAGACAATACTAACGGATCAAAAATCAAATAGCTCCTTCAGTCAAGTAACTTACGACAACTCAAAAGTTGAAGCGTACCTTGATTCAGTACTTCAACTAGAAGCTGTTGCTTGTAAAGATTGGCTTACAAACAAAGTTGATAGATGTGTAACCGGAAGAGTGGCAACCCAACAAACAACCGGTGAAATTCAGGTTCCTCTTAATAACGTCTCTGTTATGGCTTTGGATTACAAAAGTCATAAAGGAGTAGCTACTTCTATTGGTCATGCTCCTGTCGCTGCTTTAGTAGATCCTACTGCAGGAAGTAGAATTGCCATTACAGAAGCTCTTACAAACTTAGTTTGGGCACCACTTTCTGATGGTTTATCAGGAGTGTCTCTTAGTGCAAACTGGATGTGGCCTGCAAAGAATGAGGGCGAAAACGCAAGATTATATGAAGCTGTAAAAGCAGTTAGTGATTTTGCTGTTGAATTGGGCATCAATATTCCTACTGGAAAGGATTCTCTTTCCATGACACAAAAATACCCTGATGGTGATGTAGTATATTCCCCGGGTACAGTGATCATTTCTTCTGTAGGAGAAGTTAGCGATATCAGAAAAACAGTAAGCCCTGATTTAAAATATAATGAAGGTTCAAAATTGGTTTACCTAAATGTTTCAGGATCTGATTTCGAGCTTGGTGGAACCAGCCTTGCTCAAATTCTAAATAAGCTTGGTGAAAGATCTGCCAATGTCTCTGACGTTGATCATTTCAAAAAAGCATTCAAGACACTTCAGAATCTCATAGCTGAAGGAAAAATATTGGCAGGGCACGATGTTTCTTCCGGAGGAGTAATTTCAACATTACTTGAAATGTGCTTCCCAACTTCAAAACTAGGGATGCGCATCGATCTTACTAATATTGGGGGAAAAGATGTAGTAAATGCGCTTTTCAACGAAAATCCGGCATTTATCCTACAAGTTGCTGACAATGCTACTGCTGAAAGCTTGGTTTCAGATCTTGGAGCAATCATCATAGGAGAGCCAAATGAATCAGGAACTGCTTCTGTAAAATATGGTGAAGATTCTTATTCATTCAGTATTGAAGAGAAAAGAAACATCTGGTTCAAAACCTCACAGCTTCTTGACCGTCACCAATCAACAGAAACATTGGCCGATGAAAGAGCATCAAATCTTGGCAAACAACCAATTCAATATAAATTCCCAGAAGGATTTGATGGACAATCAGGTTCATTAAACCTGAACTTCAACAGAAATTCTAAGTCAGGAATCAAAGCTGCAGTAATCAGAGAAAAAGGATCAAACTCAGAAAGAGAAATGGCCTACATGATGCATCTGGCTGGTTTTGACGTGAAAGATGTTCACATGACTGATCTCGTGTCAGGAAGAGAGGATCTAACTGATGTAAATCTCATCGTATTCGTTGGTGGTTTCAGTAATTCTGATGTTCTTGGGAGTGCTAAAGGATGGGCTGGAACTTTCCTTTACAATCCAAAAGCTAAAGCAGCTCTTGAAAACTTCTATAAAAGATCTGACACATTAAGTTTAGGAGTATGTAACGGTTGCCAATTGATGATGGAACTTGGACTTATCTATTCAGATAAATCAAACCATCCAAAAATGCAGCATAACAGTTCTGGTAAATTTGAATGCCAATTCACTACTGTGGATATTGCTGAAAATGATACGGTTCTTCTAAAAAGTCTCGGTAACACAACTCTCGGAATCTGGTCTGCCCACGGTGAAGGCAAGTTTGATCTTAAAGGAAATGAATCTGACTTTAACATTGTCGCAAAGTTCAGTCATAACAGCTATCCAGCTAATCCAAATGGATCTGATTTTGCAACAGCTGCGGTAGCTTCAAATGATGGAAGACACCTGGCAATTATGCCACACCTGGAAAGAAGTATGTTCCCATGGAATTGGCCACATTATCCAGCTGGTAAATTAAACCATGAAGTTTCTCCATGGCTTATCGCATTCAAAGATGCTTTTGAATGGGTCTCCAACGTTACAAAAACTGATTAAATCCAATATTGGCATGCAACAGTAATGGTTTAGATAATTTAAATTGTCTAAACCATGTCTATGCCTTATCCTGTACAATCCTTTTTAAGGTTCGGTGCAATCCTGATATGCTTCGTAGGTTATATACTTACGGTAGACGGACAAACTATATCTAATAAGCAAGCCTTCATTGAAAATAAGGGGCAATGGCCTGATGGTATAAAATTCAAAGCAGATGTACCTAATGGTATGATTCTCATCTATAATTCTAAAGTCTCTTATTTCCTCAAAGACTTTCAAGAAACAGATCCGCATGATCACATTGCTACACACTTTAACCATAATCAAACATTTACTCGGATAGATGTGGAGTTTGAGGGAGCCAACAAAAACGCATTAATCAAAACAAAGAATCAATCAATTACCAATTACAACTACTATCTCGGAGATAAGAAAAACTGGGCTGAGAACTGTAAGGCGTTTCAGACCATTTCATTTCAAAATCTTTACCAAGACATAGATCTTGAATTCTATTTCCACAAAAACGGATCCCTGAAATATGATTTGATCTTACACCAAGGATCAAACCCGAATGACATCAAATTCAAATACAGCAACAATACGAAACTATACCTTGAAGATGGTTGCTCTTTCATTTCTGCAAATTCACATTCCATAATGGAAAACAGGCCTGTTAGTTACACAATAAACAGCTCCGGCAGAAAAGTTCCGATTAAGTGTGAGTTTAAGATCAATCATAAAAACGAAATAGGTTTTGAAATAAGTGATTACAATCCGTCCCATAAAATACTTATTGATCCTGAATTAGTATTCTCAACATTCTCAGGAGCAGGCTCTGATAATTTTGGATATACCGCTTGTTTCGATGATTTAGGAAGTCTATACAGTGGTGGAATTGTTTTCGGCCAATCCTTCCCTGAAACCAACGGCAGCTCATTTTCTGGAGGCAGCACCGATATGGCCATTCTTAAGTACACAGAAGACGGCAGCAATCTTCTTTACGCAACTTTTATTGGTGGTTCCAGTGAAGAATCTCCACACAGCTTGGTAGTGAATAATCAACGAGAGCTAGTAATCATGGGATCCACTGGATCACCCAATTACCCGGTCTCCGATAATGCCTATGACCAAACCTTCAATGGAGGAGAAAGTTTCGCAATCTTCGGTGGTTACACCGGTGCGGACATTGTTGTAACTAAACTTAATCAAAGTGGCAATATCTCTGCCTCAACCTATGTTGGCGGAAGCGGTAATGATGGGATTTTAAAAATGAATGCTGTAGGAAATTACATCAATGATTTAATTACTAACTATGGAGATTATCAACGAGGTGACGTAATAATTGATTCTTTAGATAATATTTACATTGCATCTAGCACAGAATCATCGGATTTCCCTGTTACAAGCTCAATACAACCTGAATACCTGGGAGGCAATTCGGATGCTGTCGTTTTCTCACTAAACTCAGATCTCAATGAAATGCGATGGAGTACTTTTCTTGGTGGATCCCAAGACGATGCTGCTCACTCAATCAAAATAAATAATCAAGGGGACATATTAGTTGGAGGTGGAACCACCAGTCCCAACTTTCCTGTGACATTAAATAGCCATAAATCAAACTTTCAGGGGGTAGTTGACGGATTTATCACAAGAATGTCAGTTGAAAATGACAGCATAATCAATAGTACATTCCTTGGAACAGCAGCTTATGATCAGGTATATTTCATTGATGTTGATGATGACAACAATGTTTATGCTACTGGTCAAACACATGGGAGCTATCCAGTATCTAGTGGAGCGTATTCAAACAACAACAGCGCCCAATTTATTCACAAATTTGACAATTCCTTAACTGACACTAAGTTCTCAACAGTATTCGGTTCTGGTACCAGAAGTGTTAATATATCCCCTACTGCGTTTCTTGCTAATGATTGCGAGAATATATTTTTAAGTGGCTGGGGAGGCAATGTGAATACAAACAATGGAAATTCTACCCGATCTATTGGGAATACATTCGGTATGGCAGTTACGGAGGATGCAATCATTAATGTAACCGATGGAAGTGATTTTTATTTAATGGTACTTTCCGCGGATGGATCAGAACTTATGTATGCCTCTTATTTTGGAGCAAAAAATACGCCCGGAGATCACGTAGATGGCGGAACCAGCAGGTTCGATAAACAGGGCATCATCTATCAATCAGTTTGTACCTGCGGATCATCCGGAGATGATTTCCCTACTACTTCTGGCGCTTGGGCAACAACGAATGGAGCAAGATGCAACAATGCATCATTCAAATTTGACTTGGCTTCTCTTCAAGCTGGTTTCAGTACCAATAGTTTATCTGGTTTAGACCCTGACCTAACTTTTGGTTGCGCTCCTCTTGAAATTGTCTTCACCAATACCAGCGTAGGTGGTCTCGAGTTTTTCTGGAACCTTGGTGATGGCACCACGTCCACCGACTCACTTCAGGTAATACACACTTATGAACTACCTGGAGAATATGAGGTGACTCTACTGGTCTTGGATGAAACAACTTGTAAAGTACAGGATATAGTGACAAAAATCATTTCAGTCTTTGATGACGAAGTATCAATAGTAGATTCACTGAGCATTTGCCAATCAGAACAAATAATGCTTGAAGCAACTGGAGGCTCAGATTACCTGTGGAGTCCATCCATTGGATTAAGTGATACACTAATCAGCAACCCTATTGCAAATCCTGACACTACCACAACCTATACTGTACAAATTACTACTCCAAATGGCTGTGAAGAGGAATTATCAGTCAATGTAGAAGTTACTACATCATTGGTTGCAGAATTAAGCACTAACAACCCAGATGGAACTGATCCTGGATTGAATAGTGGGTGTGTACCATTTACAGTTTCATTTGCTAATCTTAGCACCAACTACTCCACCTACCTTTGGGATTTTGGTGATGGAAATACAAATAATGAAAATCAGGATACCGTAATCTATACCTATGAATTTCCTGGAACATACCATGTGACACTGACAGTTGAAAATGATACTACATGTACGACCGAAGAAATTGCATCAGAGACAATTGAAGTATATGATGACCCTGTTTCCATTAGTCCTGAGACTGTAAAATGCGGATCAGAAAACACCCAATTATATGCTACAGGGGGTGTAACCTATACCTGGACACCAGCAAGTGGATTAGATGACCCAAGCTCAGCTTCCCCAATAGCCTCACCATATATAACCACAGAATATGGTGTAGAAATAGTCACTAATAATGGATGTGTTAAATATTTATTCACCAATGTTGTGGTCATTCCTGAGATAGAAGATCCCTTTTCTATTGAACCAATAGTCAATAATTGCGAAACCATCACATATCAATTCACTGAAAATATTCCGGACTATGAAGGAAACTACTATTGGGATTTTGGTGATGGCACAAATTCCTCTGATCGTAATCCCAAACATCAATATGAGAATTCAGGAAGCTATACGATCTCTTTAGACTTAGATCATGATTGCCTATCAGATTACACCCAAGAAATTAATCATGGCGAAATATTCATCCCAAATGCCTTTTCGCCAAATGGTGACGGATTCAACGATTATTTTGTAATTAATTCAGGGCTTTCTGTTGACCTAACTATCATTGATAGAAACGGAAAGGAATTATATCAATCCAATAATTATTCTAATGACTGGGACGGAGACAACCTCCCTGCTGGGACTTACTACTACATAGCCAAATTCTCAGAAAATTCTGAAAGTTGTAAAGGTTGGATACAACTTTTAAAATAGCCTTTTGTTAACATCAGCTTAAGATTTATCAATAATTGAACTCTTTAGCTGCTTATTTTACTTCCCTAATTTTATATTTGCCCCTCGAATATAAGTATGATGTCAGCTAAAGAAACCTTAATCCAAAAACTAGATTTACAACCACACCCAGAAGGTGGATATTTCAAAGAAACTTACAGATCACCAGATCTAATTTCAACCAAAGGGTTACCAGACAGATTTCCTGGTGCTAGAACAGCTTCAACTGGGATTTATTTCTTGCTTGAAAACGGTAACTTTTCGGCATTTCATAAAATCAAGTCAGATGAAATGTGGCATTTCTATGAAGGTGATATGATTGAAATATTCACCATTAAACCAAATGGTGTTTTAGAGAAAATCAAACTCGGAAGAAATATCGAAAATGGAGAGACCTTTCAAGCATTAATCCCGGCAGAATGCTGGTTCGCCTCAAGAGTAAATAAGAAAGGTTCATATGGTCTGGTTGGCTGTACTGTTGCCCCGGGATTTGATTTCATGGATTTCGAATTAGCCAACAGACAAGAATTAGCAAGAGAATTCCCTGAACACGCAGAAATTATTTCTGAATTGACTCGTGTATTTGATTGATTATCAATAAGTATCAAATGAATATTAAAAAATGACAGGATTTTTTAATAAAAAAGTAACTTCACATTTCATTAATTCAAACAAATAACTACTTTTGTACTCCCAAATAAAGGGGGTATCAAAATTGTCCGATGGTGTAACTGGCAACACGTCTGGTTTTGGTCCAGAAGAGTCTAGGTTCGAGCCCTAGTCGGACAACTAAAAATAATCCCGGTGAAATCCGGGATTTTTTATTTTAAAACTGCGATTCTATAATGTCATCAGTAAAAATCTTCGCCGGTTCTGGCTCTAGGGAATTGGCAGAAAAAATCTCCTCCTTCTACGGCAAACCGCTGGGAAAATCTAGTTCTCAAAAATTTAGTGACGGTGAATTATCATTCTATTTTGATGAATCCGTAAGAGGTTGCGATGTTTTCTTGATTCAATCTACTTGTCATAGTTCTGACTCAATAATGGAATTGCTTCTTATGATTGATGCAGCAAGGAGAGCAAGTGCTGCTTATGTTACTGTTGTAGTTCCTTACTTCGGTTATGCAAGACAAGATAGAAAGGATAAACCAAGAGTTTCTATTGCAGCTAAATTGATGGCAAATGTACTGACATCTGCTGGAGCAAACAGATTGATGACTTGTGATCTACACGCAGGACAAATCCAGGGATTCTTTGATATTCCGGTGGATCACTTGAATGGTTCATCCATCCTCGTACCATATATCAAAAGCCTAAAACTTGACAATCTACTTTTCGCAACTCCAGACGTAGGAGGAACTGCAAGAGCTAGAAGCTACGCAAAGTACTTCCAGGTTGATATGGTAGTTTGTGATAAGCATAGAAAGAGAGCAAACGAGGTTGCTTCAATGCAGGTAATTGGAGATGTTACTGATGCAGATGTGATTTTGGTAGATGACATTGTTGATACTGCCGGAACAATCTGTAAAGCCGCAGATTTATTAAAAGAAAAAGGTGCAAAATCTGTAAGAGCTGTGTGTACACACGGTGTATTATCAGGAAAGGCATTCGAAAATATTGAGAATTCTGCTTTGGAAGAATTGATCATTACAGATACTATTCCTCCTAAGCAACAAAGCAGCAAAATCAAAGTATTGACAGTAGCTGACTTGTTCTCAAAAGCGATCAGAAAAATTCATGATCACGAATCAATTAGTTCATTATTTATTAATTAATTATATATCAAATGAAAACTTTAGAGATTATAGGGTATAAAAGAGCAAATCTCGGAAAGTCTGAATCAAAAAGATTAAGAGCCGAGGGAATGGTACCAGGAGTACTTTATGGTGGAAAAGATCAAGTGCACTTCGCAGCACCTGCCATTTTGTTCAGAGACTTGGTTTACACTCCAAACGCTCACTTTGTAACATTAAACGTTGAAGGTGACGAGTATAGCTGCATCCTTCAAGACATTCAATTCCACCCAGTAAGTGAAATGATCCTTCACGCTGACTTCTTGTTATTACAAGATAACAAAGTTGCTAAAATGGACATTCCAGTTCAGGTTACTGGAAACGCACCTGGTGTACAGGCCGGTGGTAAATTGATCATGAAGCAAAGAAAACTTAGAGTTGAGGCGTTACCTAAAGACATGCCTGATTTCATTTCAGTTGACATCAGTGGATTATCACTAGGTAAATCTGTGAAAGTAGGAGAAGTTGAGACTGGAAATTACACAATTGTAAACAGTCCTCTAGTTTCTATCTGTTCTGTAGAAGTTCCAAGAGCTCTTAGAGGTAAGAGTGCTGACGAACTTGAAGAAGCTGAAGCAGAAGGAGAAGAGTAAGAAACTCTCAAAAAATAATATCAAATCCTGCTTCAACTATGAGGCAGGATTTTTTTATGCATTATTATTAACATTGCACAGATGAAATACTTAATTGCTGGCTTAGGCAACATTGGCCCAGAATACGAGCTAACCAGACACAACATTGGTTTTCTGGTACTAGATAGGCTTGCGGATGAACATAATGCCACCTTCACTACTCAAAGGCATGCATACAAATCCGAAATCAAATACAAAGGCCGAAGCATCCACTTGATTAAGCCAACCACATACATGAACTTAAGTGGAAAGGCCATTAATTTCTGGCTACAAGAATTGAAAATCCCAAAGGAAAATCTCCTTGTAATTGTTGATGACCTTGCCCTACCATTTGGCAACCTCAGACTTAGAGCAAAAGGATCAAGTGCAGGTCACAATGGACTGAAAAATATTGAAGCTGTAACGGGTGGTCAGAATTATTCTCGGATCAAATTTGGAATTGATGATAACTTCGCCAAAGGCCGTCAAGTTGAGTACGTTCTGGAGAATTTCAGTCAATCAGAACTAGATGAACTACCATTCAAAATGGACAAAGCTTGTGAAATGATTCTGTCTTTTTGCACTATTGGCCCTCAAAGAACCATGAATCAATTCAACGATTAACAATATTTTTAAAAAAATTAACCCTCCAAAGACCCTGAAAATCTGATAATTACAGATTTTCTCATAACCAACGATTATTTTTTTCGTAATTTATTTGGAACTAAAAATGATCTGTTTATAGTTTTGCAATACGACGATTAGTTCAAAACTATTGAGCTATAGTTTATAAAGAAGAGGTAAGAGACAGGCTCTATGACCCTCTGGCAACCTGCGGGTGTTCCGAAAGGTGCCAATTCCTGATCCCGTAAACATTCGGGAGAATATAAATTGAATTAGAGAAATGAAAAATCTTATTACAAGTCGTAATTCATCTACAAAGTTTCTTAAAACTACAATCACGGATATCTCAATTTCCGCATCTAGGATTTGTATGTGTTGTTGTTGCTAACAACATCCTGTAAATCCAAAATTCTCACATTACAATATTGATTTGGATTACAGCCAGTACCTGGCTTGTATTGGCACATACTAAATCCCCTAGCCTTCTAATTAATTATTGTTAAAAAAATATTCTTAAAAGATCATGTCAGAAATTAATCAATTCAGATTCGAAACACTTCAACTTCATGCCGGACAGGAACCAGATAGCGCAACAAACTCCAGAGCAGTTCCTATCTACCAAACATCCAGCTACACATTCAATGATTCCGATCACGGTGCTAATCTTTTTGCACTGAAGGAATTTGGGAACATCTACACAAGGATCATGAATCCAACTACGGATGTATTCGAAAAAAGAATTGCAGCACTTGAAGGAGGAGTTGCAGCAGTGGCAACAGGCTCAGGTCAGGCGGCTCAGTTCCTTGCACTGAACAATATTCTGCAAGCTGGAGACAACTTTGTTACCTCCCCATACCTGTACGGCGGAACTTACAATCAATTCAAAGTAGCATTCAAAAGACTCGGTATTGATGCAAGGTTTGCTGAAAGTGATAAAGCTGAAGACTTTGAAAAACTAATCGACGAAAACACAAAAGCAATCTATTTTGAGTCAATAGGAAACCCAGGGTTCGTGGTTCCGGATTTTGAAGCGCTGGTTGCATTAGCTAAGAAACATGACATTCCAGTAGTTGTGGATAATACATTTGGTGCTGCAGGTTACCTGGCAAGACCAATTTCTTTAGGAGCAAATATCGTTGTTTCTTCAGCTACAAAATGGATTGGAGGTCATGGAAATAGCATTGGAGGAATCATAGTTGATGGAGGAAACTACAACTGGGGTAACGGTAAATTCCCTCAGTTCACAGAACCTTCAGAAGGTTATCATGGATTAGTTTTCTGGGATGTATTTGGTGAAAATAATCCGCTAGGTCTTCCAAATATAGCTTTTGCTATCAGAGCTCGTGTAGAAGGTCTTAGAGATTTTGGACCTGCCTTGAGCCCATTCAATTCTTTTCTACTACTTCAGGGAATTGAAACACTGTCGCTTAGAGTTCAAAGAACAGTTGATAACGCATTAGAAATAGCAAAATGGCTAAACGAGCAACCAGAAGTGCAATACGTTAACTATCCTGGATTAGAAAATGATGTGAATCATGCAAACGCTAAAAAGTACTTAACAAATGGTTTTGGTGGTGTTTTAAGCTTTACATTAGAAGGAGATTATGAGGTTGCAAAAACATTAGTTGACAATGTTAAACTGGTAAGTCACTTGGCAAATGTAGGAGACGCTAAATCTTTGATCATTCACCCTGCAAGCACTACTCACCAACAGTTAAGCGAAGAAGAGCAACTATCAACAGGTGTAACTCCTACCCTATTAAGACTTTCAGTTGGAATAGAGCACATCGACGATATAAAAGCTGATTTAAGAGCTGCTTTAGACGTTGCTAATCAAAAACAAAAGAAGGAAGTATTCGCTGATATCTAAATCAAAATGAATAAGCATATATTCAAATATGATCAGGAATTTAAACTGGAATCCGGAGAGTCTCTCCCCGGGTTCCAGTTAACCTACCACACTGCAGGAACCTTGAATGAAAGAGGGGATAATGTAATTTGGGTATGCCATGCACTTACTGCAAATTCAGATGTAAGCGAATGGTGGACAGGACTTTACGGAAAAGGAAAACCTCTAAATCCAGAAAAGCACTTCATCGTATGCGCCAATATACTTGGCTCATGCTATGGATCGACTGGCGCCCTTTCTACTAATCCAAATACAAATGATCCGTACTATCATAGTTTCCCAGTATTTACCATCAGAGATATAGTATCTGCTTTAGATACTTTAAGAGTTTCTCTTGGGATCAACAAAATTCATACATTAATTGGAGGTTCTTTAGGAGGGCAACAAGTATTGGAATGGGCAATTTACAAGCCTGATTTAATGTCAAAGCTGATTCCGGTAGCAACCAATGCCCAACACTCACCTTGGGGAATCGCATTTAATGAATCTCAAAGAATGGCCATTCAAGTGGATCCAACCTGGAAAAACAATTCCCCAGACGCTGGAATTGAAGGAATGAAAGCTGCAAGGTCAATTGCATTGTTGAGTTACAGAGACTATAGGACATATCACAGATCTCAGAGAGAAGAAACAAATGATCAATTTGATAACTTCAAAGCAAGTAGCTACCAAGTTTACCAAGGTGACAAACTTGCAAATCGATTTGATGCCTTTTCTTATTGGTACCTAAGCAAAGCAATGGATAGCCACAACGTGGGAAGAGGTAGAGGATCTGTAAAGGAAGCCTTAAGTCAAATTAAAGCAGAGACCCTGATTGTTAGCATCAACACAGACAACTTATTCCCGGTTAAAGAACAAGTTCTGCTCTTCAACCATATACAAAATGCTCATTTAGAAATTATTGAATCAGGCTATGGCCATGATGGCTTTCTCACTGAAACAGAGAAGCTTACGCCTATCCTAAATGATTTCATACGACAAGAAAGTAAACAACAAAATCTAAAAGAAGAAATAGCGGCATGAAACAGCTGACAATCGGGTTATTTGGACATGGATGTGTAGGAAGAGGCCTGCAGGATATTGTCAATCATCGTGACTCAGATCCAATTACTATAAAGAAAATTTGTGTTAGAGATTTAGACAAACCCGGCAGAGAGGATAGATCTCTTTATACAGATAATAAGAATGATATTTTTGATGATAGCGATATCAATATCATAGTAGAAGTAATTGATGATGCTGATGAGGCTTACACAATCGTAAAAAGAGCCTTACTTGAAAAGTATCCGGTAATTACAGCCAATAAAAAGATGCTGGCTACTCACTACACTGAATTAAAAGAAATAGTGAAAGACACAAACGGTTTGCTTCTCTATGACGCAGCTGTATGTGGTGCAATTCCATTGATTACTAATCTGGAAAGTCATTTCTCATTTGATCATATCAACTCTATTCAAGGCGTCTTCAATGGCACTACAAATTACATCCTAACCAAACAACATGAGGAAGGAAAATCATTCGAAGAAACCTTGAAAGACGCTCAGGAAAAAGGATTTGCAGAAACAGACCCAACTGCAGATATCGATGGGTTTGATGCTAAATATAAACTTAAGCTTGTAATTGCGCATGCCTATGGGTTGGATGTGAACATATCTCAAATTCCAATGTTTGGAATTCGCTCAATAAAGGATGAAGATGTGAAATTTGCAATCAACAAAGGACTCAAAATTAAGCTTTTATCTAAGGTAATTGAGCAGAACGGCAAACTAACAGCGTATGTAGCTCCTACTTTTGTAGATACTTCAAATACCGCCTATGGTGTTGAACTGGAAAATAATTATGCTGAGGTAAATGGCACATTCACAAACCAGCAACTACTATTTGGAAAAGGAGCTGGAAGTCACCCAACTGGAAGTGCGGTATTCGCAGATCTTAGGGCTGTATTAAATGGCTTTAAGTATAAAGAAATAGATAAAAGAGACTTTAATTCAACTTACGATATCAATGCTTTAGTAGAAGTATTTGTTAGTAGCTCCGACTTTAATTCAATAGAACAAATTCCGTTTGTGGAAGATTATCAATCGTACGCTTCTGACAACTACTTTTATAAAACCGGAAAGGTTAGCCTGCAATATCTGCATGGCATCAATAAGCAAGGCCTATTTGTAAGTTTACTATCCGATCATGTAGAAGTTGGCCAACAAATTCTTGAATCAGCAGAAATCCATTAATTTGCAGCTTCAATTAGCTAAGAAAAAAGCTAAATAGCCAAAAAGCCAAAAGCTAAATAGCAAACATGTTCGGATTATTTAAGAAGAAGCCAAAAGAGCCAACAGTTCCACAAATATCAGATATAAATGGAGTTCCACTTGAAGAAGGTGATATTGTGATTTCACAAAGATACGATCTTGGTGAATCAAGGATTATACTAGATGGATTACACTTCTATTACGAGTCAATAGAAACGGGTGAAAAAGTAAGCTTCACCAAAATGGTAGATGCAATTACCGGAAATCAAAAAGTAGAAAAGAAGTAGCTAAGAAGTCTAAAGTCTTTTATCTAATGTCTTTTGTCTTTTATCTAAAAGCCTATGACTCATTCTCAAAGTAGACCTTATAATAATGTAATTGCTTTTCCTGATCCATGCCTCGTTCAATCCAATCTCTTCTTCCATGAACGTAGATGTGATAGTTCTTGTCTAATTTAATGACAGATCGGATATACTTCTTATTATTCTTGATGGCTGGTTTAGAGATTCGAAAATCTTCTTCCATGTCAAAATTATATTCTTCTGGCAAAGTCTGAACGAACTCATCAAACCCAGCTTTGGTCTCAGGTGACTGCAAGACTATCTCTTTGAACTCCTCCTGATTAAAAGCTTCATTCTCATTCAAATACTCAAAAGACCGGTGCATAAAGTCAATTTTTTCTATTTGATCAGCTTCAGGCATTCCCTGCTCAACAAATCCCTTTACAACATCAATCGTCTGCTGAGTCTGATGAAATACATCTGAACGATAATCAACTCCCAGGAAGTCATCTTTCCAATATTTTGCCTGCTCCTGTTTATTAGTATTATCAATCATACCAACTACATAGCCATTTTCATGCTCCACATTGAGAATTACAGCTCCCTTATCTAACTTATTAATATTAATTCCCTGATCTGCACTGATCCCAAAACCACTGGCATCCGGATAAACTTTCAAAAAAGTATCCTTATTCTCAGACTTAAAGATCCCAATCGCATCTACAACCTGATCCTCAAACACAACTCCGGAAATTTTGGTGATGTACACTTCACCTGTTTTAATGCTACTGGACCTTGATTTGGTATAAAGGAAATTTGAAATCGCCTGAGAGACCTCCAAAAAATCAGACTCTCCTTCAAAGATCATCTGACAAAAAACAAATACCTCATTCATACTCAGGTCATGCTCATGAATAAAGTGAAACAGACTATTCGGCCTTTCAAACTTCTTAAACAGATACGTTTTCAGCACTAAGGTAAGATCTTCATCCAGAGACAACTCATCTTCAGACAACAATATCTCCTTCTCCCCTAAGCTCTCCCGTATACTGTGGATAGCAAAATTGTTAATTTCAGCATCAGTAAAAAACATGACTAAAATTAGTTAATTAGTTCTTAGTTCACAGTTCATAGTTTCAATTAAATAATCTGTTTTAATCATCGACATTCAAGAACTAGGAACTGTGAACTAAAAACTATGAACTAAAAACAAAAAAATCCCCGCTTCAAAGAAACGGGGATCGACTGATAAAAAGAATAACCCTTAAAATCTATCCTTTTACAGTTTTTATAATTCTTGCTGCTACTTTGTATGGATCAGCGTTAGAAGCAGGTCTTCTGTCTTCCAACCATCCTTTCCAACCGTTCTCAACAGTAGCAATTGGTATTCTAATTGAAGCACCTCTATCAGATACACCATAGCTAAATTTGTCGATAGCTTGCGTCTCGTGAGCTCCTGTCAGTCTTTGGTCGTTATCCGCACCGTAAACTTCGATGTGAGACTCAACTTCCGGACCGAAAGCTTCGCAAATTTCACTGTAGATATCTTGAGAAGCACACTCTCTTAATGTAGAGTTAGAGAAGTTTGCGTGCATTCCAGAACCATTCCAGTCACCTTTGATTGGTTTTGGATGCCAGTTGATTGCAAGACCATAAGCCTCTGCAGTTCTCTCTAATAAATATCTAGCTACCCAGATTTGGTCACCAGCAGATTTTGCTCCTTTAGCAAATACCTGAAACTCCCACTGTCCAGCTGCAACCTCAGCGTTGATACCCTCAACGTTGATTCCTGCATCTAAACAAAAATCTAAGTGCTTTTCAATGATCTCTCTTCCGTAAGCATTGTTTGCTCCAACTGAACAATAATAAGGTCCCTGAGGTCTTGGGTATCCAGCTGCTGGAAATCCAAGAGGCTTATCAGTTTCTGGATCCCACAAGAAATACTCCTGCTCAAACCCGAACCAGAAATCATTGTCATCATCATCAATCGTAGCTCTTCCATTTGACTCATGTGATGTACCATCTGCGTTCAACACTTCAGTCATTACCAGGTAACCATTTTTTCTATCCGGATCCGGGAAAATAGCTACTGGTTTTAGTAAACAGTCAGAAGAGTTACCTTCAGCCTGCTCAGTAGAACTTCCATCGAATGACCACATTGGGCAATCTTCAAGTTTACCAGAGAAATCTTTTTCAATTTTAGTTTTGCTTCTTAAACTTTGAGTTGGCTTGTAACCGTCTAGCCAGATGTACTCTAATTTAGATTTTGACATTTTTAATTAGTTTTTAAGGATTATTTAAGGATTATTAAAAGTCTTTTTAGAATGTATATACAGCTGCCAGCACGAATGATGACAAGCTACCTGCAACATCAGTTGCTACTAACACATCTGTAGTTGTATCTAATTCAGTTCCAGTTACTACTATGTCCTGAGAAAAACTATCAATTCTGAATTCCGGGATGATTGTAAGGCTACCAACAGTATAGTTAGCTGAAAGCGTAACATCAATCACACTCTCATCTTCTGCGAACAGACCTAAACCTTTATCCTGGAAATACTCACCTCTGATTCCTAATCCCAATGCATCACTAGTAGCTACCTGAGCATAAATAGCACCTCCTACGAAGTTGTCAGATGCAGAAGTAGCATTTAGCCCTAAGTAAAGTGCATCAGACACATCCCATCCAGTTGTTAAATCAATCTGGAAGAATTCGTCATCAAATAATGCATTTAACCAAGCACCACCAGCGTCATTTGAATAACCTAACTGAGCACCACCTAAGTAATCACCACTTGGGTTGAAATCTGTAGCATCAGTAGGGTTTAAGATTGCTCCCATGAAGCTGAATCCTTCTCCAAAAGAAATGTCGGCTTTCAAACCAGAGTGAGAGAATGGTCCGTATGAGAACATATAAGAAGTAGAGTAATTGAAGTTAGACGAAGGAGAAATCACTTCGTAACCAAGGAATGTATTGAAGTTACCCATAGTAAGAGTTACATTATCACTTACATTCCAGTATACATACAACTGGTTTACGATATTTAAAGGTGCCGCAGATGCGAATACAGCATCAACACCTCTAGGACCGAAAACAAGATCCGCAACTGCACCTACTTTTTCACCTTCGTAAGAACCTACAATGTTTGCCATACCTAGAGAAAATCCAGGAAGATTAGCGAATGAAGTACCTGGAGCGATAGTTTCGCCAGAGGTAGGATCATTACTTGTATTAAGGTTTGCTCTGAAATAAGCATCGATTGAACCCGATACACTTAGAGTTGGTTCCTCAGAATCCTGAGCGTAAAGTGAAAAAGATAGTCCTAATAGCATCAATAGTATTGCAGTAGTATATAATTTTTTCATAATTTTGAAAGTCTTAAATAGTTAATATGATTAATTAGCCCGGGGTAGAATATGTCGCAGTAGTCACCCCGGGTGATTTTTTAGGTAAGGTTGGTGAGTTTAATTACTCATCGTACACGATCGTGTATCCTCTGATACCGTGCTCGTGACTGTCCATACCTTCCTTCTCATGCTCTTCAGACACTCTAATACCTGATCCAATCTTGTTCATGATAAAGAAGATTGCAAAAGCAAGAATGAATGCTGTAGCTCCACATGCAGCTACTCCAATAAGCTGAGTTAAGAATGAGTGATCTGGATTTGTTGAGAAGATACCTACAGCTAGAGTACCCCAAACACCACATGTTAAGTGTACTGAAACCGCACCAACAACATCATCCAATTTGAATTTATCAAGTGTAACTGCTGATAACACTACTAATACACCAGCAATGAATCCTACCAGAAGAGCCGGACCTGGATTAATTACATCGGCACCAGCAGTGATACCTACAAGACCTGCAAGAATACCGTTTAGCACCATACCAAGGTCAAGTCTTTTGAACATGAAGAAACCAGTAAGGAATCCGCCAAGACCACCAGCACATGCTGCTAAAGAAGTAGTTACTAAAACAAAAGAAGTTGCAGCCGGATCACCAGAAAGCACAGAACCTCCGTTGAATCCAAACCATCCTAACCAAAGTAAGAATACTCCGATTACCGCCAAAGGAACACTAGACCCTGGCTTGTCAATTACTTTACCGTCTACGTACTTACCAATTCTTGGTCCAAGAACGATGATGCCAGCAAGAGCTCCCCATCCACCAACAGAGTGAACCAGAGTAGATCCAGCGAAATCATAGAATCCCATATCATCAAGGAATCCATATCCCCATTTCCAGCTACCTACAATTGGGTAAACAAGACCAACGAAGATCACAGTAAATACTAAGTAAGAACTGATTTTAATTCTTTCAGCTACCGCACCAGATACGATAGTAGCTGCCGTTGCAGCAAACATTCCCTGGAACAGGAAGTCAGTCCAGTAAGTGTAGCCACCTCCAACATAAGAAGTTGTTGCTCCTCCTTCAGGTAATGTCAGGAAGAAACCTGCAAAACCAAAAACCTCGTTTCCAACACCTTCAGCGAAACCAGGATACATCAAATTAAACCCACATATAAAATATGTAAGCAACCCAATGATAGGAGTTAAAGTATTTTTGAATAAGATGTTAACTGTGTTTTTGGCTTGACCAAAACCAGCTTCAACACCTGCAAATCCCAAGTGCATGATAAAAACTAATGCTGTACACAGCATCATCCATACATTGTTTGCAGTAAAGAGACCCATGTCTCCAACGGCTTCAGATGTTGCTGCTTCAGCAACCTCTGCCGTTGCTACCGCCGCGTCTGCTAGCAGCACATTTGAATCCAACAAAGAAGTAATTAAGTTCGACATTTCTACTTTTTTATAGGTTAGTAATAAAATACCCGCTAAAACTTTGCAAATGCTTCAATGAATTAGCATTTACGTTATAAACATTTAAACAAGATTACGGCAGGATTACGGAAAAGGCAATAGACCCAGGTGATATTTACACTATTTTCAACAGCAATTACGTAATTTTGAAAAAATCCGATCCGAAATGCACCCACTGAATGTCGATTTGACAAATTTTTAAAAAAAGTAGGGTCTTTTTGTAGCTATTTTGAAAACCTTATAAAAAAATTACTATAATTTCTTAGAAAACTACACAAACAGACAGGTGTATCTCATGATTTTTCGTAAAAAGCAGTAAAAAACTTTCGCATTTTTTCAATTTTTCACAAAAATCTATGGTTGATGGTGATTTTCAGACCATAAAATATGGTTTTTACGTAGTGTTTCTGATTTTTGATAAAATCGCAATCCAAAGACAGGTAAAATTACGTAGAAACTTATCGAGTTGCGGGTTAGCGGGTTGCGAGTTGGAATATCAAAGTTGGAATCACATAAAAACACCAGATTGACATTCCAGAATTTAAGAAATGAAATAGAAAAAATATCCAGAACCTGAATTATGAAGTACTGACCGGTACGTCAACTTCGATATAATATCTTGCAACACCTATCTCCGATTTCTCACCTTTCTGCTTATAACTTCCATTTTCCAACTTCAGTCCCGGTATTCGGCCATCTAACTCACAACCCACTAACCCGCAACACTCCACTCAAACAAAAAAACCGCCCCAATAACTGAAGCGGTTTCAATACCTATATAATAAGGAGTCAGTCTAACTAATCACTGCTCCATTGTCAGCTACATCATGCGGCTGCAAAAGCTTCAGACTTCCATCAGCATTTTCAGCCATTAAAATCATTCCCTGAGATTCAATTCCCATAATCTTTCTTGGTGCAAGGTTACAAAGCACAGTTACCTGCTTTCCAATCATCTCCTCAGGAGAAAAGAATTTGGCAATACCACTTAAGATAGTTCTTTGATCCAACCCTGTATCTACCTTAAACTTTAATAGTTTGTTGGATTTAGGCACTTTCTCTGCTTCCAGAATAGTAGCTGTTCTCATATCCATCTTCATGAAATCATCAAACGTAATCTCACCCTTGGCTGGAGCTACTTCTACCTCCGCTACTTCATTAGCCTTCTTTGTATCTTCTAGTTTCTGTACTTGTTCTTCCACTGTCTTATCTTCTATTTTCTCAAATAACAATTCTGCTTTATTTATTTCAGCCCCGGCAACAAGCAAATCAGCTGACCCTGCTTCTCCCCAGTTCAAGGAATCCAGATTAAGCATTCTCTTAAGCTTCTCAACTGTATCAGGTAAAAACGGCTGACTGAGAATAGTAAGGTTCGCCGCTATTTGAAGACTAATATTCATGATAGTAGCCACTCTTTCAGGATCTTCCTTAATCTTTTTCCAAGGCTCTGTCTCTGCCAGGTATTTATTACCTAGCCTTGCTAAATCCACCAGATGATTCAGCCCTTCTCTGAATTTAAATTGGTCTAATGAATTCTGTATTTTTTCCGGAAACCCTTTAAGGTCCTCTAAAACCTGCTTATCAATCTCTTGCAATTCAGTTATTGCAGGAACCTTTCCACCATAATACTTATGAGTAAGAACAACACCTCTATTAATGAAGTTGCCATATATAGCTACCAACTCATTATTATTCCTTGCTTGAAAATCCTTCCAGGTGAAATCATTATCCTTACTTTCTGGAGCGTTAGCAGTTAATGCATACCTAAGAATGTCCTGCTTACCTGGAAACTCCTCTAGATACTCATGCAACCAAACAGCCCAGTTCCTGGAAGTAGAAATTTTGTCTCCCTCAAGATTCATAAACTCGTTCGCCGGAACATTATCCGCTAAAGTATATCCACCGTGCTCCATCAACATAGATGGGAAGATGATACAATGAAACACTATATTATCCTTACCAATAAAATGCACCAACTTCGTATTCTCATCCTTCCAATATGGCTCCCACTTATCACCTAGCAATTCCTGAGTAGCAGTGATATACCCAATAGGCGCATCAAACCATACATATAACACTTTACCTTCAGCATCTTTCAATGGAACTTTCACTCCCCAATCTAAATCTCTAGTCATAGCCCGTGGCTGCAAACCTTGATTCAACCAGGATTTACACTGGCCATAAACATTTGACTTCCATTCCGGATGGCTATCAATGTACTTTTCTATCTGAGGCTGTAACTCATCCAATGGCAAATACCAGTTTTTAGTTTTTTTCAAAACAGGCTTAGCTCCGGATAAAGTAGAATGAGGATTAATCAATTCAGTTGGACTCAATGAAGTTCCACACTTCTCGCACTGGTCACCATAAGCATTTTCATTGCCGCAATTTGGACAAGTACCGACAATGTATCTATCAGCAAGAAACTGCTTTGCAGATTCGTCATAATATTGTTCAGACTCAGTCTCCTTAAATATCCCCTTATTATATAGAGTAGTAAAAAAGTCAGCTGATGTTTTATGATGAGTATCATTACTAGTCCTTGAGTAGATATCAAAGCTAATTCCAAACTCCTCAAATGAACTCTTTATCTGATTATAATACTTATCTACAACCTGCTGAGGCGTTGTTCCTTCATTTCTGGCTTTCAAAGTAATAGGTACACCATGCTCATCAGTCCCACTCACAAACACAACATCTTCCCCTTTAGCTCTAAGATACCTAACATATATATCTGCTGGTATATAACAACCCGCTAGGTGTCCAATATGAATAGGTCCATTAGCATAAATCAATGCCGCAGTTACCGTATATCTATCCCACTTTTTTTGTTCAGCCATGACTTGTATTAATTAAGGAGGCAAATATAGTTTTTCAGTACGTCTTTTAAATTGATTTCATTCGGAACTTTCCATCAACTTTTTAAGAACCGCACTTCCAACCCAACAGCCGTACCGCTCATTGCCTGCCGCGTGTCAGCCTCCTCCCCTCAAATACCCATTTCGGTCTGCCACAGCTCCTATCCACCTCATTATCATAATCGCCTTAGCAAATACATAAAATATCGTTTCTTATTTCGATCCAATTAAACCCTCTAATCCAAATACCTAAAATTTTATTCCGTAAAAAATAAATATTCAAAATATTATAACCTTTTATATCAATATTCACGTATATATTATTATAATATTACAATTTAATCTTCACATATTTAAACTTTATCAACTATGATGTTAATCGGAATTATAATTATCATTCTGGGGATCGTTATGCTTTTTTTGAGACCCCATCTGTCTGAGGAAAATGTTTTTGAAGGGAATGTCAGAGTCTCCAGAAAAGCACCCCCGGTACTGTTAATGTTTTCTAAAAGGGTTTCAATTGGAGTCGCCACAATTGGATTTTTGGTAACCATGCTACCCTACTTGTTCTTCTGGGCTGAGCCAGGGTATCAATACTTTATGGTCTACCCTACTGGTAGCACAGACGTGGTAATGACTCAGGGAATCAAGTTCAGAGGATTTGCAAAGGTTATACCATGGCAAAAGTACATTGACGTAAAAGTAGTAGACAATGGTGAATCAATTAAGGATATAGAAGGTGTCATGAGCCCTATTCCTATCAGATTTATTGATCAGGTCACAGCAAACGTAAAGCTTTCAGGTAGATTTCAATTACCTACAGATAAAGAAGCATTCGTAAACCTGGCCATTAAGTACAGAAGTATGGATAATCTCGTGCAAAACACGCTTATTCCTACAATTAGAGAGCAAACTAACAATACTGGATACATGTTTGCCGCACAGAACTACATCTCTGGTGAGGCACAGAGCTTTAGACAGACACTGGATGAGCAATTGAAGGATGGTGCCTATGCAGTAATCAAGATTGAGCACAAAGACACAGTTTATGCAGATGTTCAAAGATCAGATGTAAATAGGGATATCAAAGAGATCAGAACAAAGTACACTGTTGAGAAAGTTCTGGAAAATGGTTTACCAAAGCGTATCCCACATGAGCTTACTGAAAACAACATCATTGTTTCGCAGGTCATAGTAGATGATGTGGAATTGGAACCAACATTTAAGCAAAGACTTGAAGCTCAAAGAGATGAGTCGGCAAAAAGGCAGATAGAACAACAGAAAGTAGAGACTGCAAAAGCTGCTCAATCCAGAATCATCGCTGAAGGTGAAAGAGACAAAGCTGCAGAGCGAGTAAATCAGGAGAAAGAGCAAGTGAAACAATTGATTGCTATTGAAACGAAGCTTAAACAAGAGCGAACCAACAAAGAACTTGCAGCGATTGCACTTGAAACAGAGCGCTTGAAGTCTAAGCAAAGAAAAGTTGCTGCTGACGCACAGGCTTATGAGAATTCCAAATTAGTTTCTGCAGGATTAACTCCTCAGGAAAGAGCAGAATGGCAATACAAAACATCCGTAGGAGTGGCTGCTGAATTAGCAAAAATCAAATTCCCTACAACAATGATTACTGCCGATGAAAATGGTGGTACCCCGCTTGAGTCTCTGATAGGAGCTGCAATGGCCAAGCAGCTTACCGGTAAAGGAGGCAAATAAAGGATTTCCTTCAGAGACCATCTGGGAAATGAGAAATGAGGGGAGGATTCTATCCTTCCTGAATTTCTCTAATTAAATTCTCCAACTCATGTCTGTAATGAATCAAAACAGTGATGCCATCTACATCCAAAGGATGAAAATGCATACTCTTTTCACTTGTCTCAATTTCAGAATCGTTCAATTCCAATAAATAGTAATAATCATCATCATCACCCATTTTTTGGAAACCGTTATTGATGTAATCTTGCTCTACAAGCTGAATCCCCATATAATCCTCACTGCTTTGAGACATTTCAGAAATCTGTTCTTCTGATGTGATCTCAACTTCTTCACCAGATTTTTTCAGTACTACATTACCGATTCTTAGGTTTTCAAATTCTAATTGTTCCATGATTGATAGTTAGTAGATATTCTAATGAAATTTACATATTTCTCAGAAACCTAACAAATAACGGTACAGCGAAAAGGAGACAAAAGACAATAGATAAAAGACACTAGACAAAAGATTCTACACATCTGACATTATGTAACAGATACTGGATAAGAAAACTAAACAACCCGAAATGGAGGCTATAGTTCAAATGCCAATCCATTTGAACAATGTACCAAGCAAACAACCAAGAACTAAGAACAAAGAACTAAATGACTTACTCATAAAAAAAGGGTGACCTTGTCAGGACACCCTTTTGATAGAACTTTTCTGAATGCTCAATTAATTCTTGATCAATTTAGTGCTGAAAAAGCCCTGGTCAGATCGAACTTCAATGATGTATAAACCCTCATTCAAAACATTCAAATCAATTCGATATTTGTTGTCTGTGGTTTGATTGTGATTTAATTCTATTCTTCTTCCATCCAAAGATGTCGCGATTACATTCAATTGATTAACTGAAGATCCTGCTTCAAATACAGTGTAATCAGCACTGAAAGTCGGATATATTCTTGAATCAACCAGATTACCTGATGACGCTGAAGTTACCTCTGGAACATCCTTAATTGGCCAATCACTGAATATCATATATTCACCTGGTGCCAATGAGAATGTCTGAGACAAGCTTGAAACAGATATTCTTTCGCCTGTAGCAAAATCATACCAATCCCCAGCCTGAGTAAACTGAGGTGCTATGCTTGCAAAGTCAAGGTTGAAGTTTCCTATTATGATTAGATTTTTATCATCATGAGAAACTTTAATTCTTTTTGATGATGCATTCAAGGTATTATCATAAGTCCCCTCGTTGAATAAGTCCTGGTTATCCGCTCTAAGATTAATAATCTCTGCATAGGCATCATAAATAGCTTGCCTTCTTTCATCTTCATAGTAGCCTAAATTACCATCACCCCATGGAAGTGGTTTATTCGCCAACCTATCATCATTCAATTCTATATCATAACCAAGTTCCTGGAACTGCCAAAGCATTTTAGGTCCTGACAGTGTGAAGAAAAATGCTGCTCCCAGTTTAGTTCTTTGGAAATAGTTTTCTTCTTCTTTGATATCATATGATCCTCTAGAGCTACCAAATTCCTTCATCTCAAACGCCACTCTTTCTTCATCGTGACTCTCCATGTAAGAAACTCTGCTGAAATCCGATGCTCCTCCATATGAATTAGATGTAGATGACCCTTTCAAAAGATTTCTGAAGTCATGGTTGTTATTACCCCATACCATCATTCCATAGTCTTTCAATACAGTCTCCTCTGAACCATCCGCGAAGTGCTCCAAAATCACATATGCTTCCGGATCAACAGCCCAGATTTCATCTGCCATTCGAGTTAATAAATCGATTCTTGATTGATCATATTGACCCCACGCACCAACATTATCTGGATTATTAGTTTGTGTAAACCCTTTCGATAAATCGAATCTGTATCCATCAAAGTGGAACTCTTCAATCCAATATCTATTCACATCATCGACAAACTTCTTGGTGTATTCACTTTCGTGATTGAAGTCAAACCCAACATTAAACGGGTGTGTTGCATATTGGTTGAACCAAGGGCTTTCTGCACTTACAGTATTCAATTGAGAATCCCAGTGCATTCTTACCATAGCATTTAAACCAAATGCATGATTCAATACCATATCAAGGATGACTGCAATTCCCCTTTCATGAGCGGCTTGGATAAACTCCTTTAAGTCGTCTTTTGTACCATAGTATTTATCAACAGCAAAGAAATACATTGGGTTGTATCCCCAGCTTTCGTTTCCTTCAAACTCCATTATTGGCATGAATTCAATCGCGTTCACTCCCAGATCCTCAAGATAATCTAATGTATCAATCAAATCCTGATAATAATGAGTTCCAATAAAGTCTCTCATCAATAATTCGTAAACGATCAGTTCCTGCTGATCTGGTCTCTCCCATGTATCCTCGGAATCAGCCCATACAAATTCCTCCTGAGCTGTCTCTATTACTGTAGCAATTGCATAATCCTGAAAATCATATTCTGGAATATTTGGGAATACTTCCGCAGGAATAAAGTCATCATTCCATGGGTCAGCAACCTGATCTGCGTATGGATCTCCAATCTTCACCGTTCCTTCAACCCAATATTGAAATACATATGGCTCTCCTGCTGTCAAACCCGTAACTTCTAACCAAAACCTATCTGGATCATTGCTATCCTGCTTCATAACATAGGAATCATTAAGTTCCCAGTTATTGAAATCCCCAACCACATATACAAAATCAATCCCTGGCGCTAAAAGTGAAAGTGTCACTTTAGTATCGTCACTGTCATCATAATTAATCCCATCACTTATTCCGGATGGAATTGCTTCAACAACAACCTCAGGTCTAAAACTAATTGTGACTGAACTGGTATTATCCACTTCTTCACCATTGATTGTTGCTAACACTCTTACAGAAACCGTACCCTCTCCAGAAGGTGTATAACTCTTAGTGATTTCAGTTACGTCAGCCTCAGTACCTAAAGAAACAAAACCAGATCCTTCATCAACCTGTAATTCCATGCTGGTAGCTTGGTTTGATCCTTCAGCTGTTATATCTATTGAACTTCCATCAACGATGAAATACTCATCCTCTAAGTCAGAGAATGTTACAAACTCTCCAACATCAAGGCGAACGAAAATATCTCCGTTATCCGCTACATATCCTCCATCAAAATTACCTGGAGTACCTGCACCTTTAGTGTTTCCATCCGCACTTCTAAACACCATGGAAATCCAGAATATTGTGGTTCCTTCATCAACAGAAAAATAATCTCTAATACTTGGTGAAAAAGTAATTTCCCACTTATCAGTTTGGCCTGGAACGGCAGTCATTTGCCCTATTCCATCGTCCTGTCCCCAGTTTCCAACAACATTTGACCAGTCTCCACCTCCGGGCTGATCCGTTGGAGAAAGTACTACTCCAGCATGGATGTAGACATTGTCATTTCCGACTAGTCCACCATCTCCCTGAGTGGCATCAAATGTAAGGGTTACTTCAGCATCTCCGTCAGCGTCTGATGGTGAGATAGTGACGATCTGAGCGTAAGACAAGCTAATGGTAAGCAGCAAAAGAGCTGCTGTGATGTTTATCTTCATTATACTTCTACATTTTTTCTAATCACTAAAATAGTTGAAAATATTTCAAAAACAGGATCCAAAATCAGGGCTAATTTGATGAAATCGATTGCATCGAAAAAGATTTTACAAAAAATGACAAATCGACTACAAAATGAATTCCACAAGAAGGTGTAAAGAATAAAAATTTTTACTGGTGTGTAATAAATCAGATGGGTTTGCTACTAAATAGGAAATTAAATACAAAATCTAATGAAACTTCAAGGTCAAAAACTCAGAATTACACTACTAGGAGTATTAGTAGCTATTTTAACATCCTTTACAAGTAAAGCGCAGGATGTAGAATCAAGTCTATTGTGGAAAATAGAAGGTAATGGTCTCTCCAAACCTTCATATGTGTTTGGAACCATCCACCTCATTTGTCCGGATGATTTCAAAATGTTTGATGCTGCAAAAACAGCTCTTACTGAAAGTGATGTTGTCTACCTGGAATTGGATATGGACGAACCTGGATTCATGGGAAAGATGCAACAACACATGATGAATCCAGGAATGAAAAATTTCAGTTCAGATTTAAAGCCTGAAGACAAGGAAAAGATTGACACATTCTTCAAAGAAAACTTCGGTACCGGACTAGATCAACTCGGAATTATGAAGCCCTTCGCGCTTATGTCCATGATGTATACAAAGTATTTAGACTGTAGTGCTATAGAGTCATACGAAGGAACAATCACCAAGCTGGCCGCAGAAAATGAAAAAGAAGTAAAGGGATTTGAAACAGTAGAGTTTCAGATGGGCCTATTTGATAAAATTCCGCAGGAAGAAATGATTCAATGGCTAGTTGATGGCACAGATATTCAAAAGAACAAAGATCTCTTTGCAGGTCTGGTAGAAGCATATCTTTCTAAAAACACGGACAACTTATATAAATACATTCTCAAATCCAGCCCTGAGTTCGCTACTTATGAAGACGACTTACTTGTCAATAGAAACAAAAACTGGGTCCCAATCATTAAGGAAGTCTCACAAGATCAATCAATGTTTATTGCTGTGGGGTCCGGACATTTAGGTGGTAAGGAAGGTGTATTGGCGCTATTAAAAAAGGAAGGATATACAGTAAGCCCCGTTAAAATCTAAACCCATTATTAAAGTAATAAAGACAATTGAGAAGTTCAATTGTCTTTATTAAGATTAGATCAGAGGAATGCCATTGCTAGCCTGAATGTGAAGCCAGAAAATAATCCCACTATAAACGAGTGTAGTCACCAAAAGAATTCCATTCACAAATGGGAGCCGTATCTTCTCAATCATCATAAAAGCAAGTAATGGAAAGAGCTGCAAACCATGAATCCCAAAAAAGTGAGCTACTCTTAAGTCACCTCCTGTCAGCTTCCAATTTAGAAAGGGTATACCTTTAGCATCTTCTGCAACCCCTATTGAATGTCCCATATTGGCAATTATCTGAGTCCCCATATAACTACCAATCAGGATAACAAATACTCCAAGCACCATAGCCACCTGATATTCATGATTGATTAGAGGCTTTCTAAATGCAATAAAAAAACCTAGAATTAATAACAGAACAGAGTTAAAAGCTATCGCATTACCCATTGCTGAAAAAACAATTGCATCAAATACTGTATTAGTATTAAAGTGAGAACCTACACCTCTTGCAGCTTGTAGCACAATGGCCACTATCTCAATCAACATAGATATACTAACTCCCCATGCAATAAACCTTAATAGCTTGGTCTTCTCATAATTGAGTAAATACCAACCTACAGTCCAAAGAAACATTGCTATGGAAATGCTGAACTTCAATGGCTTAATCCATCTATTGATACCAGTGACAATTTGATCATCAAAAACCCAAAGCATAATAAGCCCAAAGGATAGGAACCATAAAGCCAACCCCAAATAATAAATGACCGGATACTTTGACTTCATGTTTCCAAGCACCGATCCAAAATTCAGTCTGATCATAAGCTTATCTCAATATGCTTGGAAGGTGAGTCAACTAAAAAACTGGCCTTTTCAAAGGATGGAGGACCAAACATCGTAGAAGGGTTATTGGAAAATCCATATGGCTCTGTTGGGATTCCTACGAGATTGGTGTCTAATTCCAGGTTTGAATTCTTATCATGATATACAGCCACTGCATACTTACCTTTGGGCAATTCATTGAATTCAAAAATTACTTTCTTACTGTCTATCAAATCCTTCCTTGTAGCTTGCACCACATCCTCAGACAGAAACTTTTTGGTTTCATCATAAATACTGATTGCAATTTTACCTTCATACTTTTTGATTGAAGTAATCTCAACAGTGAGTGTGCATTTTTCCTGAGCAACTGTCCAGAATGATAAAGAAATAAGAAATGTTGTTAAAAAAGTTTTCATTTTCATTTTAAGTTTTTCAGCAAATAATCGCACTTGCAATCAAAGTAACGTCCAAATCGATAGGTTCGGACCTATTTCCTCAAATTTTTTAACCGAACTTACAGAAATCAATTAATGTTTCAAGATCTCAATTAGTTTCTTTGGAAACTGAACAATAACTTACATCGAAACGTTTTCGAGTTATGATCCTGGACTTGTTTTTTATGATGATCGCTTTTTACCTGGCAATTCCGCTTGTCGCAGGGTATACGGCACATGCATATGGCAGGTCATTCTGGAAATGGTTCCTTTTTACTTGTGCCGTTCCAGCAGTCTCATATCTCGTTCTTTATATTGTACTTCGTAGAGACATAAAAAAGAACAAACTACAAAGCCTTTTAACTCAAGAGGAAATTGATTATATGGACAAAGAAGTAAAAACACTTGTGCAATCCTCCAATAAGCCCCCTCTCAGGAACCAAAAAAACACATAATACTGAGTTTCTTTAAACTTAATGTTAAACAACACTTCATTCCTGCTAATTATTCCAGTACTTTTGCAGCTTCAATTTTGGAATAGGCATGAACAGTATAAGAAATATCGCAATTATTGCGCACGTTGACCATGGTAAGACTACTCTAGTAGATAAAATCATCTATGCTACACAGGAGTTTAGGGAAAACCAGGAAAAGGGTGAGTTGATTCTGGACAATAATGATCTGGAAAGAGAAAGGGGAATTACCATTCTTTCTAAAAACGTAGCTGCTGAGTATAAAGGAGTAAAAATTAACATTATTGACACTCCTGGTCACGCCGATTTTGGTGGAGAGGTAGAGCGAGTTTTAAAAATGGCTGATGGAGTAATCCTTTTGGTTGATGCCTTTGAAGGTCCTATGCCTCAAACAAGATTCGTACTTGGGAAGGCTCTTTCCTTAGGACTTACACCAATTTTGGTTGTAAACAAAGTAGACAAAGAAAACTGTAGACCAGACGAGGTACACGAGCAAGTATTTGATTTGATGTTCAATCTTGATGCTACAGAAGAGCAGTTAGACTTCACAACTCTATACGGTTCATCTAAGCAAGGATGGATGTCTACAGATTGGAAAAACCAAACCGATTCCATTCTTCCATTATTGGATGCAGTAATTGATGTAATCCCTCCTGCTCCTAAACATGAAGGAGTTCCTGCAATGCAAATCACATCTCTTGATTTCTCATCATTCGTTGGACGTATTGCTATTGGAAGAGTTTTACAGGGTACTCTTAAGGAAGGTGCTCAATTAGGTCTAAGCAAACGAGATGGCAGCCTTCAGAAAGTAAAAATCAAAGAACTTCATGTTTTTGAAGGACTTGGTAAGAAGAAAGTAACTGAAGTTGAAGCCGGTGATATTTGTGCTGTAACCGGAATTGAAGGTTTTGATATCGGTGATACACTTACTGATTACGAAAATCCAAATATCCTTCCAAGGATCGCCATTGACGAACCTACAATGAGTATGTTGTTTACCATCAACAACTCACCTTTCTTTGGTCAGGACGGTAAGTTTGTTACCTCGAGACACTTGAGAGACAGGCTTTATAAAGAAACTGAGAAGAACCTTGCCCTAAGAATTGAGGATACTGATACTGAGGATAAGTTCATCGTTTACGGAAGAGGTATACTTCACTTGTCTGTATTGATCGAAACAATGAGAAGAGAGGGATATGAACTTCAAGTTGGACAGCCACAAGTAATCTTCAAAGAAGTGGATGGCCAGAGACATGAGCCAATTGAGCACATGGTAGTTGATGTACCTGAAGAGTCTTCTGGAAAAGTAATTGAATTAGTGACTCAGAGAAAAGGGGAACTTACAATTATGGAACCAAAAGGAGATGTACAGCACCTTGAATTTGATGTTCCTGCAAGAGGCCTTATTGGTTTAAGAAATAATATCCTTACTGCTACTGCTGGAGAAGCAGTGATGAATCATAGATTCAAATCATACGAACCATACAAAGGTGAAATTCAGGGAAGAATTAATGGTTCATTAATATCAATGGAATCCGGACCAGGAACTGCTTATTCAATCGATAAGCTTCAGGATAGAGGAATTTTCTTTGTTGATCCAGGAATTGATGTATACACAGGTCAAGTAATTGGAGAGCATAGCAGATCCAATGATATTGTCGTAAATATTCAAAAAGGTAAGAAGCTAACAAACATGAGGGCTTCTGGTGCTGATAACAATGCTAAAATTGCTCCTGCAAGACAGTTTTCTCTTGAAGAAGCAATGGAATACATTCAAAAAGATGAGCTGTTGGAGATCACACCGAAGACTTTTAGAATGAGAAAGATTTATCTCGATGAGAATGAAAGAAAAAGGATGGCAAATAAAGAGGACTAAATCCTAGCCATACAACTTACTAAAAAAGGCTTCTATTAACTAGAAGCCTTTTTTTTATAAGTTATAATATACAATATCTAAGCTCTATTGCTCTTCTAATATTAAAGCAGCAGCACCTAATATAGCAGCATTCTTATTCATCATACCAGAAGGCAACAGCTTTACCTTTCCTTGATAGATAGGCAATAAGCTTTCCTCAAGTTGCTTCTGAGTCGGTTCAAAAATCCATTTACCAGATTTTGCTAAACCTCCTAACAAGAAAATAGCTTCTGGATGCGAGAATGTTACAAAATTAGCCAATGCTTTCCCAAGGATTTTGCCTGTCATTTGATAGGCAGCTGTTGCAATTGGATCTCCTTTTTCAGCAAGTTCGGTGATATATTCTCCGTGCAGATCATTGTAAGAAACATCTCTAAGTGGACTCTCTTCCATGGAATCACAGAGTAAATAAAAAACAGTTCTTTTAAGCCCTGTAGAAGAAACATATGCTTCCAAACCACCTCTTCTTCCAAGTCCTGTAAGCCTCCCTCCTTCTTCAATTACAACATGACCCAACTCACCTGCCATAGCATCATGCCCATAAATCAATTTCCCATTACTTACGATTCCGCTTCCTAAACCTGTTCCCAAGGTAATCACCATGAAATCATTCATGTCTTTGGCATTACCGTAAATCTTTTCACCAATTACAGCCGCATTAGCGTCATTAGTCATTTTGATTGGTAAGTCAATTAGCTTTTCAAGTTCCGAAACAAACGGAACAATTCCCTTCCAGTCGAGGTTTGGAGCGTGTTCAATAGTGCCACGGTAGTAATTAGCATTTGGAGCTCCAATGCCCAGACCAACTAACTTATATTCACCCTCAATATCCTGTTCAAGTCTTCTTATTTGATCAACTAAAGCCTTTTGGTAGGCTTCTAATTCCCTGTAATCCTTTGTTGGAAAGTCACAATGAGTCAATACTTCACCCTCTTGATCTACGATCCCAACTTTGGTTAGCGTACCACCGATATCAACACCAACTACTAATTCTCGCATTTTTCAGTCTAATTTTTTAAAATTATTTCAAAAACCTTCAATTTATTTTACAGGAAACACAAATATATTAGATAAATGCTATTAATAACCTTAACATAACAAACATTATTTTGAGCAAACGATTGCAATCAAAAATAAATCATTCCTCAAGGTAAAAAACATTATGAAAATTTCATTTTTCGTAATCAAAAGAGTGTTTAATTGCCAAATCAATTCATTAATTTGCAGATATAATTTTGACCAGCAGAAAAATTATTATTAGCCAAATTAATTCAACTCGTTGAACACGTTTTACTATTACCTCTTACTACTGTCTATACTGCTAGTTAGCTCATGTGGATTTGATAAAGCGCCATCTGATCCAAATGTCATATTTATACTAGTTGATGACCTTGGTTCCCCGCAAATTGGAGCTTATGGGAGCGAATTTTACAATACCCCAAACATTGACCAACTCGCAAAAAATGGAATGAGGTTTAATAGGGCCTATGCCTCAGCCCCATTAGGGATTCCTAATATTGGATCTATCTTTACCGGAAAGTATCCGATTAGAAACAATCTGACCAATGGTATCAATATCCCGAAACCTGGTAGCAGAAAATTATTAGAACCAAGAACCAACCAATGGCTCGATAGTACAGAAACCACATTTGTAAAAGCACTTCAATCCCGTGGCTATGAGACTGCATTTTTTGGCCATTGGAAATTTGAAGGAAGCCCACAAGGAATAAATGCTGATGCAGCCAGCTTAGGCTTTAATATTGCAGAAATTACTCCAAAAGGATTATCAACACCTGCCAACGATCAACATCTCGTAAGACAACTTACGGATAAATCCATAGATTTTATTAAGCAAAATAAAAAGAGTCCGTTTGTGCTATTCCTATCGCATCATACTGTAAGTGAGCCATTAGCAGAACAGGAAGATTTAATAGCGAATTACAATGAAGATCCGTTATCACAAAGTGATGAAAATAATGCCACTCTTGGCGCAATGATCGAGAGACTTGACAACAGTATTGGTGAAATTATTGAAACACTAAAATCTCAATCACTACTGGACAACACAATAGTCATTTTCTGTTCCGACAATGGAGGAAATCAAAAGTTAATATCTCAGGGGAATTTCAAAGGAGGCAAAGGGACACTGTATGAAGGAGGAATACGCATACCTTTGATTTTTAGCTGGCCAGATAATATTCGTAGTGGCTTAGTAAACAACGCCAAAGTTTCTACAATAGACTTCTCCCCTACCATACTTGCTTTGACAAATGCGAGTGCAGCCGATTTTGACTTTGATGGACTGGACTTATCAAAAATGCTTCTTGAAGGACGAGGAGTCTCAAGAAACACGCTTTATTGGCACTACCCACATTACAATAGTGAATCTGGAATGTCGCCAGCAGGAGCTATCCTAAGCAGTAATTACAAACTTATAGAGTGGTATGAGGGTAGATATGGATTATCACGTCGTTATGTTGAGCTCTATGATTTAGAAATGGATCCAACCGAAAGCGAAAACCTGGTCAGAAAACAACCTCAAAAGGCAGATGAATTGCTCAAATACTTACAATCATGGAGGCAAGTGATGGGTGCAAAAATGCCTTCTGAACGAAGAATGGATTTAGGCAGTATACAATAAGTAGACTTTTGTCTATATTTTGTCATTATTCATCTAATTTTCTCTGAATCATTATCCAGAAAAGGAATAGATTTGTTAATATAGTTAAAGAATTTACTCAGGAAATAACAAAGTCGTTTCGCTATGGACTTAATTATTATGGCCAGTGTGCCAGCCCTAATGTTGTTTATATCACTTATTCTTTTTTCGGAAAAGAAAGGTCTTAAGGTTGTTGAAGGTGGTTTATATACTATCAAAAATGCGAAGGGACAATACGGCATGCTTAAAGTGCTGAAAGTAGAAGACAACTCAGTTCTTCACAGTCTTGTTTTCAGGCAAATGTTTCACACCAGACCGAAGAGAGTACAATTTTCGGCATTATCCACCAAACCAAGATACATAAAAATAGAAAAGAAGAAATTCAGCAAATGGTATGCTGAGTTGCTTGGAACTATGGAAGTAAAGCCAAGAGAAATAACCAGATATCTTGGTTCCTAATTAATAACATCATTCACTCCAATTTCTTTATATCTTAGCGGTTCAATTAGACCGCAATGAAAAACAGTAAAGCTGCTTTAGGATTTATTTTTATCACTGTCATGGTGGATGTAGTGGGAATGGGAATTATTATACCAGTTCTCCCTAACCTAATTGCGGAATTGATTAACGGCTCTATTAGTGATGCATCAATTTATGGAGGTTTCTTAATATTTGCATACGCAAGTATGCAATTTCTATTTGCTCCAGTACTTGGAGGACTTAGCGATCAATATGGCCGAAGACCAGTACTACTAATCTCATTATTTGGCTTTGGTGTTGATTACATATTTTTAGCACTTGCACCTGATATATGGTGGTTATTTATTGGAAGAATTATCTCAGGAATTGCTGGAGCCAGTTTCACCACAGCATCAGCTTATATTGCAGATGTTAGCCCACCAGAAAAGAAAGCTCAAAACTTTGGGCTTATTGGTGCTGCTTTTGGGTTAGGGTTTATTATTGGTCCGGCTATAGGTGGTGTATTGGGAGAATATGGCTCAAGAGTACCTTTTTATGCTGCAGCAGCTCTAACACTCCTTAATTGGTTATATGGTTACTTCATTCTTCCAGAATCTCTTTCTAAAGAGAATAGAAGGAAATTTGATATATCCAGAGCAAACCCTATCGGTTCATTAATTCAGCTCAATAAGTATCCTGTATTATTTGGAATGATAGGTGCATTAATCCTGTTATACATCGCAGCTCATGCCGTGCAAAGTACCTGGTCATACTTTACAATTGAGCGATTTGATTGGTCGCCAAAGGATGTTGGGTGGTCCCTCGCTTTCGTAGGTCTTCTAGTCGCAATTGTTCAAGGTTATCTTATTAGGATTGTGGTGCCAAAAATCGGAGAAAACGCAGCAGTTTACACTGGTCTTATTTTCAATTCTGTGGGCTTAATTCTATTTGCTTTTGCCTTTGAAGGTTGGATGATTTATGCATTTCTTATTCCGTACGTTCTTGGAGGCCTGGCTGGCCCTTCAATTCAGGGAATTATGTCCAATCAAGTGACAACAAATGAACAAGGTGAATTACAAGGAGCATTAACAAGTCTGGTTGCTGTAACATCAATTATTGGTCCCCCAATGATGACAACTATTTTCGCATATTTCACAGATGTGACCGAAGGCCAAATTTATTTCCCTGGAGCACCTATGCTATTGGGAGCTTTACTTTCAATAATCAGTATTTGGTTTGTGCATGTCACATTTCAAAAGGTGCGAAAATTGAAGCATCAATAGATTGAATCAATAATTCATTTTTTCCTATATTAAGGACTTATTCGACTGACCAATGGCTAGAAATCCCTGGAAACTCTTTAGAATATTTTTGAAAGATCTTTTTGATCTGCATGAAGGTAAAGAGGAAGAAGAAAAAACTATCGCAGACATCACCAAAGGAGTTGAGTTTAGAGGAACCAATCTCTGGATTTTAATATTCGCAATTTTAATAGCTTCAATTGGACTGGATGTTAACTCAACAGCAGTTATAATAGGTGCAATGCTCATATCTCCACTGATGGGACCTATAATGGGTATTGGCCTTGGTGCGGGAATTAATGATCTACCACTTGTTAGAAAGTCTTTATTCAATCTTGCCATTGCGGTAAGTATAAGCGTCATAACTTCTGCACTCTATTTTTTGGTAACACCATTACATGAAGCTCAATCAGAATTATTAGCCCGAACCTACCCAACATTATGGGATGTAGTTATTGCATTTTTTGGTGGATTGGCGGGAATTGTTGCTGGATCAAGAAAAGAGAAAAGTAATGCAATTCCAGGTGTGGCAATTGCCACTGCTCTAATGCCACCTCTTTGTACAGCCGGGTATGCTTTAGCTAACGGTAATTGGTTGTTCCTTGCAGGCGCATTCTATTTGTTTTCAATTAATAGTGTATTTATCACAGTAGCTACCTTTTTAATAGTCAGGCTACTGAATTATCCTAAGAAGCAATTTGAAGACTTTTCGGCAGAACGAAGAGTTAAGAACTTTATAGCATTCTGTGCTCTGATAACCATTATACCAAGTATTATAATGGCCTACAATCTAGTGACCAAAACCATATTTGAGCAAAACTCAAAACAGTTCGTTAGTAAATACTTTGATTATGAGCAGACCCAGATCATCAGACAGGAAGCAGATGCTGAATCTCAAACTATTGAAGTAACGCTTTATGGAGAACCAATTGGAGAAAATGAGATAAACAGAATAAATTCCGAACTTGAGAAAAATGGGCTTAACGGAGCAACGCTAATTGTGCAACAAGGGTATATTCCTAAAGACACGATGAGCGATGAAACTTTTGTGAGAATTGAACAAGACATAAAAGTTGGAATCATTGAGGAAATGTATGAAAAGAATAATGAAATCATCAAGGGAAAGGAAGAACAAATAAGCTTCCTGGAGAATGAAATCTTGAAGTACAAATCAAAAGAATTACCAGTAGAAGACATTAGTCGGGAGCTCAAAGCGCAATACAATACGGTCACTGAGTTTTCGATCACTAATTCTGTGATATATGAAATGGACAGTATCAAACCAGATACCGTATGCCTGGCTTACGTCAAATTTTCGAGAAGACCCAAAAACTCTGAACGCAAGAAAATTGAAGATTGGTTAAAAGTAAGGACCAAAACCAATTCACTAAAGCTATTAGTCTATTGATTTATTGGCATCAAACTCAAAAATCATTGGTATAATTTGATCAGTCTGAAGTCTCGAGAAATATTTGACTTCATCTGCAGTCCAAACGATATTTCTTCCAAAATTGAAATCTTCACTTCTGATCATATCGAAAGTAGTTTCTGAAGATTGTACCAGCGCAGTAAAATCCATTTTGGTTATATCTCCTGGGGAGACAAAGACATATAACTTAAAAAAACTTTCTTCAGTTATTGTATAATGATTGGACTCGTCAGGAAGTGAATAGTTCCTGAATGTATGTTCAATCAAAGCACTCCTCCAACTGGAAGATGGATATATTGGTGAAACCTCTCCTCCTGCTCCTTTATAGTATACCTTCACATAAACAGGCTTATTAGATTCTCCTTTAAGTTGAAAGGCGAAATTCTTCTCCCCTACTAGAGGGTGAAAGACACCTTTTTGCTTTCCTGGTTCAATTGCAACTTCTGTACTATCAGCCAGCTCTAATGAGAACTTTCCGGTATAACTCAATGGCTCATCTCCAGAATATTTAGTCTCCATTGAAAAGCCATACCTAACAAATTGAACTTCCTTATAAGGGATCCACATATATCCATCATTTCCCCAATCATTTCCCCAACTGTTCAGCACTTCAAAAGCACCGCCAAATTTCTCATCATCGAAGCTCACAACAACCATGGACTGAAGTGGAAGAGACTCATCATACAACTCCGTAGGTTGCCATGATTCCTTTGCGTTTTGGAAAGAAAAAGGTACATGCATCGCAACCAGCACAGGTTTATCCAATGCCAGCTTTGATTTTATTCTCTCCAGTTTTGTTTGATCGGGATCAGACCTGTTAAATAATTTTTGATAGGAATAGAAGTTGGATTTGGATGCCTTATCTAGTGCTTTTTTACTCGACTTAGTTGGACAGATATCTATGTAATCCAATAGATTGGGCATCCCAAATTCAGAAACTAAATGCAATGCAGTTCCAAGTGGCACCTCCTCCTTACAAACATCAATACTGTCTGCAAATAGCATATTAACAAAATATGGAGACTTCATATTTCGTGTAGTTTCCTTTTTGTTAATTCTCCCATATCCAATGGACTCCAAAATTGTAGCCGATCCGGCCACTGACCATCCAACTGAATGTTTAAACTTCAATTGATTACCAGCCTTCGGAGCAAATTGCTTCAGTGAATATGATTTAGGTATGGACCCTCGAAATCCCTGACCTAAAACCGGAAGGCTGTCATACATAGGATCTTCCATTTTTGCACCCGCAGTATGTTGGCGCTGGGAGAAGCAAAATAATGGAAATAGTATAAATACCGGTAGTAGTCTAATTCGCAACGAATATAAAGTCACTTCCAGGAGCATTATCACCAAATTCACCAGATCTAGGCTGAGGAACAAGCGCCTCAAAATAGGTCATCAACTCTGTATAAGTCAAAATCTGATCAGACCCACCATAGTTTCTAAGAGCTTCCAGAAATTTTCTTGCAAAAGGAGAGTGAGCTCCAGGAGTACCATCTGGCACATATTCCTTACCTCCTGATGTAAGGTACTTTCTAGTTTTATACTTTAATTTCCTTTGAATAAACTCCGTCTTGGTTAACTCAAAAAACTGATTTTGTCCTCTACTACCAGCCCTGGCAATTTGCTGATCAAACGTACCACCAAAACAAGCATCCAACAAAACAAGGGTATGTTCACATGGAATGTTATTGATATAATCTCTTAATGCAGAATGAGATATATAACTATCACTTACGATATCGTCTAACCTGGAATCTTGTGCTGCCAAATAACCCATTTTCGTGATTTCATCAAACTTACCATGTCCGGCAAAGAAAACGAGAAGCTGATCTTTTGGCAAGTACGTTTTAGCGGCATACTCTCTAATCTTCTCAAGAATTGTAATCCTCTTTGGGTTTAAGATTAGCTCAACCTTAAATCCATAGTAGCTCTCCAACTCTTCTTTTACGGCTTCAGCATCAAACACTGGGTTCGACAAATCATTCCACTCATCGTATTCATTTATAGCGAAAATAAGAGCGTAATCATTTCTCTCGATGATATCAAAATTATACGATATAGTTCGTGAAACTGTAGCTTCTCCGCCCTCTTCATTTAAAATCGTAATTTCAAACTCATTCTTTCCCTCGACAAGATTCACCTGCTGCTCCACTATCTCCTGTGATCCCGAATTTGAAATCCCGATTCCCCTTGACATCCTCACATCCTGACCATTCTGAAGAATTCTTACTTCCGATATAGGAGAAGGACTTTGAACCGATAGCTTTAACGCCATTGTCTTTTGCTTACTGACCAGGTTCTCTTTAATAGGGTTCATCCAGGTAACAATTGGAGCCCCTGGAGATATATCAACACTAATAACTTCTGATTTTGCTGAAAAGTCCTGGCTGAATACAAAGAATGGCGCCATTACGGCCATTGCAATTATTAATACCTTTTTCATCTTTTTATGATTTTGCGTGAGATAGTTTGTCCGTCTGGAGTAGTTATATTTAACAATAGAATTCCATTTAAACTGGAATATTGTTGCATCGACATCTGCAGAGTATTAGACCCTTTCAATGCCATAAAATCCTGGTTAACCAGTACCTGACCATTCAAATTGGTAAGTTCGCAATTGACCCAACCATCCATGTGACTATACATTTCTATATTGATGTGATCCTCAACTGGGTTAGGATAAAGTAATGAAATAGTTGAGAAATCCAAATTTAGGTACTCAAATAATTCATCTTCCCTCCCGAATACAAGCTCATACTTCAAATTCGGATCATTCTTAATTGATATTTCCTGAACCTTGGAAAGGTCAACAACTCTAAAAGAACCGCGATCTACCAGTAACAAACTGTATTGATTACTTAATGGTTGGTCCCAAGCCAGAGTAAACTCTTTCTCATTCAAGGTCGAATTAACATTTACATTCCACTTAACAATTCCATTATTAGGCTTAATATTCCTGGTGAACTGATTGTCCACTACCAAAGAAAGATATTCCGAGAATTTTGGAGCCAGGTTTAAATCATGATGATCAAATGCTTCAGAAGCATTTCTATTTAACCCAACACCAGCAATATTATGCACTAAATTTTTTCCTTTTAAATAGAAAGTCAATTCCCAATCTGATGTGTTTAGATTGAATGACGTAGGATCTTCAATAGAGTAATCCTCTCGCCCAGATCCGTTACTGGCTGTAACAGGAATTACAAAATTAGGAGACCCTGAATTGACCTGAAGCCAAGCTCCCTCAAAGGGACTAAGTGTAGACCTATTTACCTCACCAGATACATAACCAATCAAATTGGTAGATACGTCTCCAGATGAAATATAGCCATTATCAATATTGTATTGTACAACTTCACTCCATGTCAGGGTCCCTATGAATGGGTTTCCAATGAGATGATAACCGGTAGAGTTTAATGGAAACCTATATTCCCCTGCTATAAGGTTTACACTTTCTCCTCCCACCATTAAGGATACTGGATCTTTACTAAGATAAAAATATCCAACGCCAGCACTCAAAGAATTAAACTGATCCAGGTCCTGATAACTTCCATTATTCCACCTTAGCAATCTCCACTTCGTTTTATCGTAAGTTCCTAACTCATCAAGTAATGCGCTTGCACTTGGATTGTTAAAAGGAAATGCGATAATTCTATAATTCTCTACAGAAGTACCAGATGAAACATTTGTGATTGTTCTACTATCATCTGCAATCACAACTCTCGTAGTAAAAACATCAGTTGAAGCTGTATTTCCTACCCCATCAATAGCCTGGAAGTAATAGTTGATTCCAATGTTATCCAAATCATTCGCCTGAAACAACTTGGAATAATTCCCATCTGTATTTGCCGCTAATTCTTCCGAACTAAAACTACTTTCTGAAGCTTTTTTATAAAATATACTCACCGATTCCAACCCAAGGTTATCTGTGGCTCTGGCAATAACTTCTAAATCGCCTCCGCCAGATGCGTCGTAAGTCGATGGAGTTGTGAGCCCTTCTATTTGTGGGTCTTCATTATCTACAAGTGCTGTTACCTCTACTGTCCATGTTTCAGAAGTGGTACCGTCCTCAGCCCTAATGAGGTAAGAAACAGGTCCCTGAGAGAAATCTACTACAGTAGAACCAGATTCTTGTTCAATTGTATTGACAAATGCGGTTGCTCCGAAGGACAAATCGTAATTTGGAACTAAATTATTAAGAGCTGTTCCAACAGGCATTTCCAGGCTGATTGATCTTGTATTATTATCATAGGATGTTGCCGTATTTTGGCCATCAATTTCAAACAAAGTAATTTCAGTATCAATGTTTGGTGATATTTCCAATTCCACGGTCCAGGTTCTTTCTGTACCATCCTGCGCCCTGATTAAATATTCTACAGGACCGGAAGTGAAATCGTTTGATGACACACCACTTGTTTGCTCTGCGCCTCCTACAAATGCGGTTGCATCGCCAGATAGCTCGTAATCTAATATCAAATTTGGGAAGCTTGCCTGATTGTAAACACCGATAGACCAAGATGCAATATCCGAATTAACTCCGTATCCGATTAGATTGATATCACCTACATTATTTACTGCTAAAGCCTTGATGTCAGCAGAATCATTTAAAGCTACAGATACATTTACAGTCCAGTTTTTCACAACTGCTAAATCCTCAGAAGTTACCACATAGGTTGCAGAGCCTGATGAGAAATCAACTTCAGTAACAGTACTTTCCTGAGAAACATCATTCACAGTTGAAGTAGCTCCTGGTGACAACACAAATTCCGGAACCAAGGTAGAACGATCTGTTGAATAAACTACTTCTATATCAACTACATCTTCAGTTGTCGAAAATACTGCAGCTCCAGTCTGCTGTGATAACGAAAACTGAGTCATGTCTGCCTCATTATTTACCGGCCTATTGACATTTATAGTCCAATCCTGAGTAGTTACTCCATCTTCAGCAACAACGCGATATATTACATCATCTGTAAAGTCGTTTACTGTAACTCCACTTTCTTGCACTACATCTGACACCAATACAGAGGCTCCATTTGAAAGTGTATATTCCGCAGTTAGGAATCTTTCATCAGTAGATTCATTTATTAAAAATGAAATGGTTGGTGCATTTGTAAAATCTGCAGATGCAGTATCTTCTAAAAATGCAAAAGTTGTGATTTCCGTATCTGTGGCACAGGTAATGTCTGTTCCTGAGAAAAATCCCGTTGCAATGACATTATCCTTCCACGTATTGTATTGAGATGATGAGAATGGCTCACATATATTTGTATTATCAAATCCTACCAATGTCAATGTTCCAGAAGTAGTAAGCTCTACAGGAAAGGCACCAAACAAATCATTATAAGCGACAAACAGTTGCTCTAATTGTGAAAGGTTATCAAATGTAGAAGGAATCTCTCCGGAAAGAGAGTTACTATCAAGATACAAATTTCTCAGACTCGTATTATTTCCCAGACTGGCAGGAATCTCACCTTCAAGGTTATTACCCGCTACACCAAATGTGTTTATCTGACTCCAATTATCAAATACATCTGGAATACTTCCAGACAGGTTATTTCTTCCAACGTCAAATTCCACCATATCCTCGAATGATTCAAAATCAGATGGAATTTCACCATTCAGGTTATTGTCTTGCAATTGCAGAGTTGTCAATCCAAAAAGATTACCCAACAGCCCGGATGGCATAGTACCATTAATATTATTATTTGACAGTTCTAAAGCAGACACACAACCATCGGGAGCTGTTGTCACTCCACTCCAGAAGTAAAGAGGAGTTGGGGTAGTCCAATTATTATTACCAAACCACGACTTACCACTGGTCAGATTATAAAATGTTGTTAGGATTCCCCTGCCATTGGTTGAACAAATAGACTCAAAGAAGTAATCAGCACTGTACCAGCTAGCATCATTAAATGCTATGTCAGTAGACCTCATATCATCCTGTGTAACTTGTAGTTGAATGTAGGCATTGTTATAGTTTACCCCTCCAGAAACATCTGCTATCAGAATATAATAGACTGGATCGGAGCTCATTGTCTGGCCAAAACCATCTATTGAGATGCTATTTGTTCCATCTACAATTGTCAATCCAGTCAATTGCACATTATCATCGGTTGTCTCATAACTATCATCAGTAGACTGGATTACCCTGAAGTTAGAAAGTTCACCTTCCAGTGTCCTTGTATAATTGAACGTCACTCCATCAAAAGTTCCACCATCCTCTGATGTAACCATCCATTTAAATAATGGAACATCCGATTCAGAATCCAGCAGGTAGTACCTCTGCTCATCATACAATCCGGAAAACAATGCATTATCACAAGTAAATCCAGTAGGGTAGTATTGGTTTCCTAAAGCATCTTTCCATGCAGTATAATTTGCATCTGTAGTGACTTCACACAGCCCTGTAGTAAAAAATGCAAACTGCAACATGGAAGTCAGGTTGCTATAACTTACAGGAACAGGACCAGTCAGAGAGTTTCTGTGCAACCACAATATTTCCAGATTGGTTAAATTCTGCAAATCCGGAAGTTGACCTGTAAAAGCATTATCACTTAAATACAATTGGGTTAGGCTGGTCATATCATTCAGATACGCTGGAATTTCTCCTGAAAAATCGTTATCCCTAAGATTCAGAATTGACAAACTAGTCAGGTTACTAAAGTCAGGAAAAGACCCGGATAATTCATTACCGTACATGGACAATGTAACCATGTTTGTCAGGTTATTAAAAGTTGAAGGTACAGAGCCAGATAAATTGTTACCATTTAAATTGAGGAACGTCAGGTTGGTCAGATTGCCAATTTGATCAGGAATTGTTCCTGATAATTGAGTTCCATTGATTCTGAGGAAATAAAGAGATGATAAGTTCCCTAACTCTGCTGGTATCTCTCCACTAAAGCCATTATTACTTAATGATAATAGCTGCATGTCAGTTAGATTGCCAATCTCCGTTGGTATAGATCCACCAATATTATTATTGTCTAAGTTAAAGTGAACAAGAGAAGAAAGATTACCTATTGAAGTAGGAATTTCACCAGTTAATTGATTTCCCCATATCACCCATCTTTGAAGGTTAGTCAGACTTTCAATTTCATAAGGAATTGCTCCGCTAATATTATTTTCCTGCAGGTTGATAAATCTAAGATCCGTAAGATTTCCAATTTCCCCTGGAAGATTTCCGGATAGATTGTTACCTCTTAAGTCTATTGCTTCTATCCCTTTGTCATTTACAAAAACACTAGCTGGAATTATTTCTGTTGGACCCGATGTAGTAGATGCATCCGAAGGTAAAGTCCAGCCTACTGCCAGGTGATCAGAACCCCCAAACTCAACAAATACTGCTTCAATATAATATTCATTACCTGCAACCAATGATACGGCATTGGATTGTTGTGATGCGGCTGCCGTCCAATCATATTGTGATTGATCAATTCCACTTGCAATCAAAGAGGCATTCCCTCTGGTATTGTCTGGGCTCAGGTAAAGCTCGTACTCATCATCTCCAACAATCCAAAAAGTATAATCACCTGATTCGGGAGCTACAAAAACACCTGCAATTCTTAGCCCATAGTTATCTCCAATATCGCTAAATGCTTCGAATTGATTTAATTCAAAAAGTTCCTCAGGATCAGAAGGAAATGAGGTATAATCTTTAAATGTTGCCAGGTCATCTCCATTGGTGCTCCACTTTCCTGCAATCAATCCTCCTTGAGTAATTCCCTGCCAATCAGCTAACGGCTCATCTGTTAACCAGTTCTCACTACCATACCAACCTTGACCATTTGTAGTCACATAAAATGCTTCAAGAGCCGCTCTGTCTCTAGACTCTTGCGTACTTTCAAAACTATAAGGTCCAAATTCTATTGTGGAAGACGCGAATACATCTGCATTAGACAATGTAATGTTACTTGACACAATGTCAAATTCAACATTCTCAGATTCACGATTTGCCGATGATGATACATCACCCACAATAAATAGATTGGTTACGCCAGTACCAACAGACACTGTCAGTGCTGAGACTGAAATTGAATTACTACTTATTGAAAAGCTAGCAATATTTGAGTTGTCACCTGATGTTGAAAAATCATCATCGGTCGATAAAACAAGGCGTAAATCAGAAAAAGATGACAAATCTCCTGATGTAGTCAAAGTAAGATCCGTCAACTCGGTATCAGAACTAGCTGAAACTGAAAACCCGGCAACTGCTTGATCGGTGTCCCCTCCACCTAACCTGCCGTTTGTAATTCCTTTGGAAAGTCCATTTATTGTTCCAGCTTCGCAGGAAATTGTACTTGATCCATAATTTGTAATGGTGGAAGTCCAATTAGTATATGCAGTAGAAGTCGGTTCACACAATTGTGTTGATGAAATATCAAAATTATCTAACTCCAAATTAATAATATCCTCGGTGATAGATCCTGCCAAAGATGTTATATCAAGGTTTATTGCTTTTAAGTTTGGATTAAAATATAGAAACTCTGGAAACCCACCGGTAATCCCAGTGTTACCCGCCACTGAAAACCTCTGCAAGTTTACGAGATTTTCAAGCTCGCTTGGAATTGGTCCTGTCAATGAGTTGTCCTGTAAATAAATCTCTGTTAAGGTTTGAATGTTTCCTAAAGAACTTGGGATTCTACCTTCAAAACCGCTACCAGATAAGTCTAGCAATTGCAAACTAGATAGGTTTTGAATAGCATGTGCAATGTCACCAGACAATTGATTATCACCTAATCGTAATTGCTCTAGTGTGTTTAGAATATACAATACTGATGGAACCCTCCCACTAAATTGATTACTCTGTAATGATAGAGCTACAATTGATGACATATTACTTAAACTTGACGGAAGCCCTCCGGAAAGTTGATTTACCGCCAAATCAAGATTTCTGGTTTCCATTAATGCTCCATACGGAATTTCAGGCATCTCACCCACTATATTATTGCTGCTTAGCAAGATCTCTGACACACATCCATTCTCATTAGTAGTAATACCATACCAATCAGATAACGGCACCCCATTTGTCCAGCTGTCATTGTTAGTCCACGAACCACCACTGGTGGAATTAAATAAATTGATTAGGTATGCTCTGTCATTGGAAGCACAAATAGTTTCAAAAATAAAGTTCTCGCTACTCAAAGTCTCACCTGCAACTGTTCCGTCTTTCAGAGTAATGTTATCAGTCGATAACGTAATCTGAATCGCAGAAGAGTTATGACTGGCATCTTCAGAAATATCAGTTACCAGAAAGAAATAAAGCTCAGATATAGTAAGAGGTTGCTCCATGTTGGTGAATTCCACAATATTGCTTCCAGTCTGCTGAGCGTAATATGGCTCCATAGAGTAATCAACCTCAGAAGTTGAGGAAACATATAATCTGGAGGTTGCTAGCTGTAAGTCTCCTGTTAAATCGATATTAGTATTGAACTCTACTGTAGTAATAGTATCCTGACCATCTGAGGTAAGTGTAAATGCCATCAGAATATTGTTGGTAGAGCTTGCCACGAGTGGATTCTCGGTAGTCAAGTCCGTTGTACCTGCCAGTGTCACAGTTCCCATTACTTTTTCCTCACCATCATTTAAGTCAATGGTGCCCGAAAACGATAACAACGTGCTAACAGTAAATAAAAGAGTAAATATATATTTCACGTGAGTTGAATTAGGTATTAATTGAGATGATTATTAGTTGCTTGGTGGTCCCGGAGGGTTTGGTAGATCCGAATCTTCTGTAGGATCATCATCACCTCCTGCTACGAGGAAGTAAGTTCCCGCACCTACAGCTGCTGTCAATGGAATTAAGATTTTTCCAGCTCCCCCAGATCCCTTAATGGTAAAAACATCTGTAAGGAATGACTCAGAAGTTTTATTGGTATTAGTAAGCTTTAGCTGATAAGCCTTTCCCTTATCAATATCCTTACTTAAAAACCATTCGTAAACATGCAAATTATCTATTGTACCGATGCTTAAATAGTAGACCCCTTCTCTATATAAGTCTACTTTGATCTTGTCGTTGTTGTCACCTCCTGACCATTGAATGGATATAGATTTTCCTGCTTTTGCTCCAGGCACATTACCAACCATATTGATTGGCAGATAGGAAACTGACCCTCTGATTTCAACCTGAATATCACCGGTGTAGCGTTTCAATTCTTTTCTAACATCCCAAATTGCTGTAAGGCTGGTACCGGAGGAATTAATGTCTTTTCCAATATCTCCTTCCACGTGGGTTACTGGCGTTCTAAAATTGTCGTGTGAGCTGAATAATTCCAGGTTGTACTTTTCTCCCTGGACTTTTGGTGTAATTGAGAAATTCACCGTGATCTTCCCATTCAATTCATTGACACTATTGATCTTTATGTTCTGAGCAAATCCAGAATGGAATAAGAAGACCAAAGCAAACGGGAACAGTTTTCTTAGTAACATCGGTTTATGGTTTAGCAGTCCTTAAGAACTTAATATACTTAAAATATCTTGTTATGTCCTACCCCCGAAAGTTGTAGCTAGCGATTTGACTGTGTTCCAGCATCTAGCTTTTTTGTATGAAGACTATAAAGATACTTCAAACAACGTGATTTTCACACTTATTCCAATAAAACTCACATTCTGACATGTTGGATGACTATAATAATCAAGTACTTATTTATGACTAAAGCATTAATAATGTCCTTACATTTTAATCCAGTTAGACGCTAATTGTAAAGTAAGAATTAGTCTAAAATTATTTTTTCTAAAATTCTTTTGATCGTTTATTGGATTTTAAAAACAATCTCTTACTTTTGCTCTCCCATATCGCGGGATGGAGCAGTTGGTAGCTCGTCGGGCTCATAACCCGAAGGTCGCAGGTTCGAGTCCTGCTCCCGCTACTAAGACAAAACCTCAGGAGAAATTCTGAGGTTTTTTTGTTTAAATAAAGAACAATAATTATCAACCGTTTTTATACTGATTGAACCCTTAGTCTATGAATGTTCCAGCTAAAATTGGATTTACAATAGGTCCTGTATTAGAAATACTTTTAAGCATCTTTTTATTGACTGAGTTCATTGATTTTGATTCCGATCTATTCATCAATTCCTTAATGGGGCTACACGTTGCAAAGTGGTTTGCTATAATATTTTTTCTAATTAGAATCTGGTTCATAAAACAGATGAATTTGCCGCTCAGAATTCTTTGGACATTTATGTTCATTTTGTTTGGGACAGTTACTGTTCCTGTCTATGCCTGGGTTCTGGATCATAAATATCAAAACAAATCTTCCTCACTTACAGATGAAAAAGAGGAAATCGTAGAATAACTTTCAAAGTCAAAAAAATCAAATGAAATAATAAGTAATTGGTCTGAGGTAATTAATCTATTGGCACAAACTCTGTTCTACCACAAACAGGATTGAAGTAATTACACCAGTTTATCACAAAAATACCAGTTGCAGGATCTCTAAAACTCCCACCAGCATCTTCGTGTTCTCCGTATCCTGTTTCAGAAGGCAAAAGAACTGGATTGCCGCAGATATCAAAAAACTTACCTATTCGGTCATAGGAATTCTCATCGAACCCACCCCAAAAACCACCATCGTGACTGGAAGTCCGGTATTTGAAAGGCTCAGGTGAATAGTCTCTTGTAATAATTGCTTCTCGAGAAGTTTCACATCCAATTTCATTATCACAAAAAACAGTAACGTAAGTAGTGGTAGATTCATATTTTCCTTCCCAATCGCTTGCATCAGAAGGACAAGCCACGTAAGCGATGAAGCCTTCAGAAAAACTTGAAGACGAATTGTCATAAAATGACAAAGGATCAATATAAGAATCACTAACTGACGGTCCGGAATAAATCTGACCATCCCTTAATCTTGTCTCATTATAAAATGTCAATAAATCTCCTCCACCAATCACATCTGTTGATGTTAAGTTTACTGCACTTAATAAATCTTCTGTCGAAAAAGATATGTCGGTTATCGCACCCTGAGCATTAAAATCTGTAGGTAAAAAGTGAAAAGCTTCTCCTAAAGGGTAAGTTGAATCCGATTCAAAATTGTGATATTCCACAAAGATTTTAACACTTGAAATTTCCTGAAGTGAAACAGAATGCAACGAGAAGATAATTTCCGCATTATCCAGATCTGAATAATTCAGAAATGAATGCTCATCAGTGATATTAATTCTCATGCTAACCCCTTCATGCAATTCCGGCACTGGAGTATCATCAGTCCCACATGAGACGCAAAAAATGGCAATAAAAAATAACGCGTATAATAGTCTTTTCATGTCGCAGGTAATACAATCGTTGAGTAATATCCCCTCCTTCTGATCTGCATTACTTTTGAAACAACTTAAGTTAAAAATCCACTTATCTGAGCACCTGATTTTTTAGTTGGTTAAACCAGTAAATACCCTGATGATTTCACATTGACTTTCATGCTGATTTTCAGTAACTTATAAGACGCACACAAACTTGTTCACAAAATCAAAAGCTATGAAAAGATTCCCAATCCTATTTCTAATGATTCCTGTAGTATTTTTTTTAAGCTGCAGCGATGATAGCTCCTCCAATGAAGAGGAGGATTTTTTAGCCCCACTTGTTGGCACCTGGATGATCACCACTCAATCAAATTCCGGATGCACAATGTCAGACTATAACGGTACACTTGACTGGAACAATTCAAGTTCTTTGTTGATTACTATTTCATCTGATGGATCATATACGGTTTCAGTTTGTGGTACAGTAGATGAAACTGGTATCATTTCAGATGTTACTGAAACAGAATTAACTCTTTGCGAATCTGGAGACACTAACTGCACACCAGACTCTTATGTGCTTTCTGGAAATACACTTACTGTTACCACATCGGATGACGATGAGTTCCCTGGATGCACCATCAATTACACACTTGCGAAAGATTCTGACCCAGCAGATCTTCTCGAACCATTTGTTGGTCAATGGACACTTACTTCCATAACTGCTTCAAGCTGCGATGACTCCTCTCAGGAGGGAACTGAGGAATGCACAGACTGTCCAGTGCTCACAATTGCTGCAAATTGTTCCTATTCCTTCGTTTTTCCAGATGATGGAAATGGATCTGATACAGAGACAGGCTACATTGTAGTTTCCTCAACAACTATTTTACTTTGTGAAGATGATTCAGATGAAGATTGTGAATTTGAGGATGATGGATTAATGTATACACTTTCAGGCACCACCCTTTCTGTGGTTTCAGATGACGATAATGATCTCCCAGGGTGTAGTGTAAGTTATAACCTGGTAAAAACCAACTAACCATCAAACTAAAAATATGAAATCCTCAATCTACAATTGGGGATTTCCTTTTTGAATCAATACTCTAATATATTTGCAGAAAAAAAGCTTGGAGAACTTCAAATCAGGATTCGTTTCAATCATTGGTAAACCCAATGCCGGAAAATCAACTCTAATGAATGCCTTAGTCGGAGAAAGGCTGTCAATCATTACTTCAAAAGCACAAACTACAAGGCACAGAATCTTCGGAATCCTTACCAGTGAAGATTTTCAGCTGGTTTATTCTGACACCCCAGGAATTATAGATCCGCAATACACACTTCAGGAATCCATGATGAATTTCGTGATGGAATCATTAAGAGATGCTGATGTGATTCTATGGGTCGTGGAATTAGGAGAGAAATTTGATGGAACCGAAATATTGGACAGAATTCAAAAAAGTGGAATTCCAGTTATCCTGGTTGTCAATAAAATTGATTTGGGAAAAGGCTCTCAGGTTGAGGATAAACTTAACTATTGGAAAGAAACAGTTAATGTTCAGGATATAATTGGTGTATCTGCATTAGAAAAAACAAACGTAGATCCACTATTCGATTTGATATTAAAATACACACCAGTACACCCACCCTATTTCCCTAAAGACCAACTCACTGATAAACCAGAACGCTTTTTTGCTGCAGAAATAGTCAGAGAGAAAATCTTCCTCAACTACAAAAAGGAAGTTCCTTATAGCTGTGAAGTGGTGGTCACTGAATTTAAAGAAGACGAAAAAATCATAAGGCTTAGAGCTGAAATTTACGTAGAACGAAAATCCCAAAAAGGAATAATTATCGGCAAAGGCGGAGCTGCACTGAAGAAAGTAGGTATTGAAGCCAGAAAAGACATGGAAGAGTTCTTCCAAAAACAAGTACATCTGGAGACTTTCGTAAAAGTAGAAGACGATTGGAGGAAGAAGAATAAGCAGTTGCAGAAGTTTGGGTATAAGAATTGATTGTTAAATCGAGTTGCGAGATTCGGGATAGCGAGTCAAGAACTATTGTCAGTTGTCAGTTGTCAGTTGTCAGTTGTCAGGCAAACGGGTTTGTCACATTACGTTTTTTGATCTCTGAATTTTAAAGAATAGGTCCCCCCAGGAGAATGGAGGATTAGAAAAATTAAAAGTATTAGTTCCAATGGGATCTTTCACTTGGAATTTCTACAGTGAAACGATAAAAATATTTGGAATTTTTACCACTCTGCAAGTAACTGTAAACCGTCAACTGATAACAGACTCTACAAACACCAAGTCTAAGCAAATAACTCGCTAACTCGAAACCCGTAGCTTCCGTCTTCCAACTTAAAACCCTATCTTTGTCGCTGCTTTGAAATTAGTAATCTGAATTAGAAGAAATTGGCAAATATTGTAGCGATAGTTGGACGACCAAATGTGGGTAAATCAACACTATTTAATCGATTGATCGAGAGAAAAAAAGCGATCATGGATGATGAGAGTGGTGTTACAAGAGACCGTCATTATGGTTTTGGTGAGTGGACAGGTAAATACTTCACTGTAATTGATACAGGAGGTTACGTTACAGGGTCTGATGATATTTTTGAAGAAGCAATTCGAACGCAGGTTAAGCTTGCACTGGAAGAAGCTTCAGTGATCCTTTTTATGGTTGATTGCAAGGACGGAATTACAGGAATGGATACTGATTTTGCAAATGTTGTAAGAGAAGTAAAAAAGCCAGTTATTCTTGTGGCGAACAAAGCTGACAATCAAGAAAGAATGTTTGCTGCTAATGAATTCTATGCTTTAGGTGTAGGTGAAGATATGTTTGCTATCTCTTCCCAAAGTGGTTCAGGCACAGGTGATTTGCTGGATAAAGTAGTTTCTCATTTCGAGGAAGAAGGTGAGGAAAACCCAGAGGAAGGAATTCCAAGAATCGCGATTTTAGGAAGACCAAATGTTGGGAAGTCTTCATTTCTCAATGCCCTGTTAGGAAAAGAAAGAAGCATCGTTACCGATGAAGCTGGTACAACCAGAGATGCCATCAATACCAGATACACAATGTATCAAAAGGACTTCATCCTTACAGACACAGCTGGAATTCGTAAGAAGGCCAAAGTAAAAGAAGACATTGAATTCTATTCAGTTCTAAGATCCATTCAAAGTTTACAGGATAGTGATGTTTGTATTGTAATTGTAGATGCCGAAAGAGGTCTTGAAGCGCAGGATATGCATATTATTGCATTGGCTCACAAGTATAACAAAGGCATCATGCTGATGATCAACAAATGGGACTTAATTGAGAAAGACAGTAAAACTGCTGACAAATTTAGAAAAGAGGTCGCTGAAAAGCTGGGTCCCATGAGTTACATCCCAGTAATATTCACCTCTGTAACTAATAAGCAAAGAATTTTCCAAGCCATTGAAATGGCGATTAAGGTGTTTGAGAACAGAACTAAAAAAATAAGTACCTCAGAACTAAACAGAGTAATGCTGGAAGAAATCGAAAGATATCCACCACCTGCATTAAAGGGGAAATACATCAAAATCAAATACATCACTCAAATCCCTAGCAAGAGCCCTACTTTTGCATTTTTCTGTAATCTTCCTCAGTATATCAAGGAACCTTATGAAAGGTATTTAATGAATAAAATGAGGGAGCATTTCGATTTCTCAGGAGTACCAATAAGATTGTATTTCAGACAAAAATAAATGACCGAAAGATCCAGTTTCCTTCCTGTATTTCAAAAGTTTCTTCCTGAAGGAGCGGCCAAATATTGTTTTGGATTATGGATGGAACTGGGATTTGAATTCAAGATCACTAAGGCAAGAAAGACCAAGTTAGGAGATTTCAGGTTTGACCCAAGGACCAATAAATCTACCATTACAGTCAATCACAATCTGAATCCATATGCGTTTCTGGTTACATATTTACATGAAGTAGCTCATCATATCACCCATAAGGAATATGGTCGCAAAGTCATGCCCCACGGAAAAGAATGGAAAGACAACTTTAAAAAAGTGAGCCTTCCAGTACTTACACCGGAAGTATTGCCGGACGAAGTATTGAGAGCACTAGCTGGTTACCTCAAAAACCCAGCAGCTACTAGTTGTACAGACCCCAACCTCACCAGGGTCTTGAATGGGTATTCATCACAAGACAATGAAACACTCCTAATGGACCTTCCAATCGGAAGCTACTTCCAGTTTAAAAACAAAATCTACAAAAGTTTAGAGAAGAAACGAACCCGTTTAGTTTGCCAGGAACATAAATCTGGAAGAAGGTACTTAATTAATGGGGCTGCTCAAGTAATGAAGGTCGAAACGAGACCAAAAGGTTAAAAACCCACCATTTTTTATAAGAATTCGTCACAAAAACGTCTGTTAAGATAAAATTCATATTAAAATTTCACTAAACCCTTGCGAATATGGAAAATGTGGTTCTATCTTTACGTCATCAATTACCTCTCTGAGATAGTTGATTTATAAAGAATGAGGCGAGAGACAGGCTCTATGACCCTCTGGCAACCTCCACAAATTGGAATAGGTGCCAATTCCTGATTTCTCAACAAAAGTTGGGAAGAATATAAATTGACGACATATGATTTACACAGACAATTTTAAGCACAAAAGAAAGTACCAAAGCACTCAAAACTTTGCTATGTCCTTCAGGTGTTGCTGCTGTTGTTGCTAATTCATAGCGACCAATCAATTTTATTTCAAGTAACACATTTCCCATTTAACTTTTTAAACTGATTCCTGGACATGGAACATCAAAATTTTGAAACCAAAGCGATAAGAACGCAAGCATCTAAAAGTGAATTCCGAGAGCATTCCGCTCCCATTTACATGACTTCAAGCTTCACTTTTGAAGATGCCGAACAAGCACGAGCTCTGTTCGCTGATGAGATTCAAGGTAACATTTACACCAGATTCTCAAACCCAAATAACAACGAGTTCATTGAAAAACTTTGTTTGCTGGAAGAAACTGAAGATGGCATTGCAACTGCCTCTGGAATGGCTGCAATGTTTTCAAGTATGGCGGGACTGCTAAGCGCTGGAGATCATGTACTGGCTTCAAGATCAGTTTTTGGCTCTACGCATCAGCTATTTACCAAAGTATTTCCAAAATGGGGAATCTCTCATACTTATGCAGATATCCACAACCAGGAAGAGTGGGAAGAAAAGATTCAGCCAAATACTAAAATGATATTTGCAGAAACTCCTTCAAATCCAGGGCTGGATATAATTGATCTGGAATGGTTAGGAAAGCTATCCAAAAAGCATGATCTAATTCTTAACATTGATAATTGCTTTGCAACTCCATACCTACAGCAACCAGCAAAATGGGGTGCTGATATAGTAACGCATAGCGCTACAAAATTCATAGATGGACAAGGAAGAGCAATTGGTGGAGCTATTCTTGGAAGAAAAGATTTAATCAAGGAAATAAGATTCTTCGCAAGACATTCAGGTCCTGCCCTATCTCCTTTTAATGGTTGGGTATTATCCAAAAGTCTTGAAACGCTACATGTAAGAATGGACAGACATTGCGATAATGCCTTGAAATTAGCGGAGTATCTGGAAGGCCATGAGGAACTTGAATTAGTAAAATATCCGTTCCTAAAGTCGCATCCAAAACATTTGCTTGCTAAAAAGCAGATGAAACACGGCGGTGGATTGGTAACATTCGTAGTAAAGGGTGGAATCGAAAGAGGTCGTGACTTTTTGAATAGTCTTGAGATGCTTTCTCTGACAGCCAATCTTGGAGATTCCAGAACAACAGTAACCCATCCTGCATCCACAACACACTCAAAATTGACAGATGAAGAACGTCTTGAAGTTGGAATACTTCCTGGACTTGTTCGTGTATCAGTTGGCTTGGAGAATGTTGAGGATATTATTAGAGATATTGAAAACGCACTAATTAAAACAAGTATAAAGGAAGATGTCAGTGTATAAAATAGATATGAAATGTTGCAACATGTGTTGTATCACTTGTAGGTGTTACCTGACATAGCTATATCCGTTGAGTTCCTGATAATTATAATATATAAGCCTCTTCGGATAACCTGAAGGGGCTTTTTTAATAAAGAATTTGAATAGAAAACATAAATAGAAACAATTAAATGGCACTAGTAATCGATGATGCAGTATCCAAAGAAGCTAAAAAAGATATTATAGAGCTTCAGGATAAAATCAGAAAATTCCGATTAGGAACCATAGACGAAGAAGGGTTTAAACTTTTTAGACTTGCCCGAGGTGTTTATGGTCAAAGACAACAAGGGGTTCAGATGATCCGCCTTAAGATGCCTTATGGAAAAATCACCGGAGAGCAGCTTGTGAGAATAGCTGACTTATCTGATGAATTTAGTAATGGAAACCTCCACGCTACCACCAGACAGAACTTCCAGTTACACTACGTAACACTGGAAGACTCCCCAAAACTATGGGCAAAGCTGGAAGAGAAAGGAGTAACAACGAGAGAAGCATGTGGAAATACAGTCAGAAATATTACTGCATCCGCTTCAGCAGGTATCGATCCGGATGAACCATTCAACGTAATTCCGTATGTGGAAGAAACCTTCAAATTCTTTCTGAGAAACCCTATTTGTCAGGCAATGGGAAGAAAGGTAAAAATTGCCTTCTCATCAAGTGAAAAAGATTCTGCATTTACATATATCCATGATTTTGGGTTTATTCCAAAAATTCAAAATGGAGAAAAAGGCTTTAAAGTTGTAATTGGTGGTGGTCTAGGCGCCCAGGCAATGATCGCGAAAACAGCTTATGAGTTTCTCCCGGCTGAGGACATCATTCCTTTCATGGAAGCTGGAATCAGAGTTTTCGACCGATATGGCGAAAGAGAAAAGAGACACAAAGCAAGAATGAAATTCCTTCTTGATGAGAAAAGAGGACTTGGTTTAGAAGGCTACTTAAAACTTGTTGAAGAAGAAAAGAAAGCTAATAAAACACAAAAGTTCTTCATCGATTATGATGAACCAGAGTTCAGCAAACAATCTCTGACAATAGCAGATGCTACAACACCTGTTGACGAGACCAAATATCAGAATTGGTTAGAACAAAATGTATCTGAACAAAAACAGAATGGATTCTATTCAGTAAAAATCAAACTTCCACTGGGAAATATCTCTTCTGATGATGCACGCAAGTTTGTAGATGCTATCAAGGGATATGTAGCAGATGATATCCGAATTACAGTTAACCAAGGAATACTTTTGAGATACGCTGTTAAAGAGAATCTCCCCCATTTATTCAATGTATTAGATTCATTAAAGCTGGCTGAGCCTGGCTTTGATTCCATTGCTGATATCACAGCTTGCCCAGGTACTGACACTTGTAATCTTGGAGTAACCAATAGTACAGCTTTAGCAGCTGTGTTAGAAGAAATGTTGATAGAGCAATACCCACATCTTGTAAAGGATTCCGAAATTAAGATCAAGATCAGTGGATGTATGAATGCTTGTGGACAGCATATGATCGCTAATATTGGTTTTCATGGTAGCTCTATCAAGAATGGCAATCTGGTTATCCCAGCAATGCAAGTCGTAATTGGTGGTGGGGTTGCTGAAAATGGTCAAGGGTTCATTGCTGATAAGGTAATAAAACTGCCATCAAAGAGAATCCCAGCTGCAGTAGCAAATCTTTTAGAAGATTATGAAGAACACAGACTGGATGGAGAATACTTCAACGATTACTATCAGAGAAATGGTAAAATGTATTTTTACGGCCTCTTAAAGCCTCTTGCAAATGTTGAGACTCTTGACCAAGCAGATTACTCAGATTGGGGTAAGACAGAGCTATTCGAGCCTGAGATAGGTGTTGGAGAATGTGCTGCTGTTACAATGGATGTTATCACCACCGTATTAGCAGACGCTGAAGAAAAAATTGATCTTGCTGCAAGCACTTTGGAGAATGGACATTTTGCAGATTCAATCTATCATAGCTATGCTGCGTTTGTAATTGGAGCAAAAGCAATACTTCTAAGTGAAGATAAAATATGCAACACTCATATTGGCATCATCAAGGATTTTCAGGAACAGTTTGTTGATTCTGGCAAGATTGAATTAAAGTACTCTTTTGAAGAGACAGTACTTGCAATCAATAAAAATGAACCAAGTGAAGATTTCGCAAAAGAAAACCTTGACCTAGCAGTTGGATTCCTTAACAAAGTAATTGAATACAGAGGAAAGCAATTAAAAGAAGACGTATCACTTATCGATAAGAAAGTAGTAACAAACTTCTATACCGCGTAGTAGGTTACGCATCACAATTATTTTCTATTCAAACTCTCCCTCTACTCGCATCTGGGTAGAGGGTTTTTTATGATCTGAATCCTTCATAAAGGATTTCCCTAACCACTCACCTATTCTAATAGAGGCCTGTAAGCTGGCCCATGAGGTTAATGCTAGTATTCCCTTATCGTCATAACCTACAGTTCTTAACGCACTGATATCTTTCTCTGAAATCTGTTGAGGTTGAAATGCCGCTTTCTTCAAATAAGCAGTCGTCATGGCATTCTTTCCTAGAATGGCTACCCCTTCTGTTTTCCGCTCATCAACAACTCCAATCCATTCTGATAATGCCTCTAGAAAATCTGCTTGTGAATCTACCGGAATATGAACATTGGCTATTTTGTTTGCCTCTTTCAAAAAGGATACCCAAACATTCTTTATTCTCAAATTAGAATCTAACCAAGATAGCCTGGGATCATCAATATCATCAGGATCATCGAAAATTCCAGGCTCAAGGTTTTCTTTTGCTTTTCTTCTTAGAAATAATGAGTTGATTTTCCTCAACACCGATCGCACCAGTTTAAACTCCACTGACAGTGGTGAGTCCTTTAGGAATATTTCAACCAGATGATTCACATAATTAACAAACAGTGCTGTACCGATGATTTCTGGAGCTTCCTCTCTGTTAAATGGGGTATTTCTTACAAAATAGGATTCTTTATTTGTATGACTCAGGGCCCAATAAATTAACTTCATTTGCTTCTGGTTCACTATTTCAGAAAGATCGCAAACCGGTAAACCCGCTGCTCCTTTTTTATCTCCCAAAGCTCCGAGCATTGCTGCATGTTGATCTATGCAAAAGGTGCAATCATTTGACAAACTGACAGCTGTGGCGATTGATTCCTTATAATTCCTCTCAACATGTTCCTTTACCATCACAGTTTCTCTCATCACATTCCACCATGCCTGAAGCAGAGTTGGATGAAGTGAATGTATACTAGCTGGATCGCCTCCGGGCAGTTTACCTACCGGAAGAAAGTCCTTACTGATCATGTGATATACTTTTGCCAATAATCCAGAGGATTTCGAGGCACTGACGGGTTTGATGTATCTCATTCCACTCTAATTCTCCTGAAGCAAATATGAGAACTCACCAAGGAAATGAAAATATTAGTAGGTATACATTAGGGAGACATTGAAGGTTTTACACCCCAATTCTGCGAGAAATGAGGCCTTTTACCTTAGAATGAAAAAATCCAGGCTTTTGTGTTCGCCAGTTAGGGATTTGTAATGTGCCGCCAAAATTGATGTAACTATCTATGTTATAATTAGTCATTTCATCAATTACATGCTCTCTAAAATTAACAGCTGCTATCCATCCATCCTCGACTTCTTCAAACCACTCCTCATAATAACAGTCATCAGACCCGTGAAAATTCATAACGTTTTCACCGAGAAGGATATATTCCTTCACACCATTATAACTAAGGTGCTCTAGAATATTTCTCTTCAGATGCATGATATCATTATGCAGAGCATCGTTCCATTCGCCAATAAACTCTATGATGGCGTATCCCTGATCATAATCAACATATAATAATTTCAGATAGAGTGTCTCTGAACCGAAGAAGTCCCACCCTGGCGCTATGTAATATCCGTATATAGTCTCGGATAAAAGGTCATAATTATACTGCTTCCCTTCAAAGGGCGAATAGGGATCCTCCGAAGAATCGTAGTACTGTTGCCAGCGGTGGTACGGTTCAATATCGTGCATTAAATCACTCCTTAATGATCTTGGTTGTCATTACAATGTTTCCAGATCTGTATGACAGCAAATAGACTCCAGAATTTATATTTCTCAATGATAACTGACCTTCTCCTCCTTTAATTGTTCCCGACATTACAATTTCACCAGCTAAAGTGGTGATATCATATTGCCATTCAGCAACCTCTGGGAAGAATAAGTTAACAAAGTCTGATGTTGGAACCGGATAAAGTTCAACTGCCATTATTTCTTCCCTAGTAGAAGTAACATCCGAAATTACAAAGTCATCTGCTGAACGTGGCTGAATAGCATACGTTCCACTCAGATCAGAGATAAATCCTGATACTTGTACATCTTTGGATGGAATATCTTCTCCCACCAAAGGATGAGTTGATATACCTAACCTAAATCCAATTGAATTTGTTCCATCTGTCAATGTGTATGTAGTTGCAGCTTCAAAGCTCCCTGATTCAACAAAACTCAAATAAGGCAGTTCAACCAGCTCAGATTCATAATCCTCTCCAACTTCAGTTATTGATGTAACACTTTGTGGGTCCGGAATAGTTGCATCTGAAGAAATTAGTTCAATCGTAATTGGCTGCTCAGAAATTTGTAGAGTTCCATTGAAATCAGCCAAATAACCTTTTACAATGACACTATCTCCAGCAACTAGATCTGCAGACAACTGTCCATCTTCTAAACTTCTCACAACGATTCCCGCAGAGCCATCGAACAAAATCCTGTTCGAAGAACTATTGTTTTCTCCAGCTATGATCACACCTGCTACAAATACTTCTTCTCCAATATCCTCTTGCCTAGCATCCTCAATTGAAGAAGGGGTACTAACTACCAAATCTGCTGCTGATCTCGGAGAAACTTGATAATCATCTCCAAACTGACCTACAAAACCCACCAAATCAAATTCACCAGTTGGAATCTCTTCACCTACTAATGGGTGGCTGGATGAACCTAATCTAAATACCAGATTGTTTGCTCCATCAGTAACGGTGAAATTACCATCAGCTCCTCCTCCCTGGAAAGTACCAGTCTCTACAAACGTGAGATTCTCTAGTCTTACTAATTGAGACTCATATTCTTCACCTATCTGGCTAATTGCTAATAGAGTTGGTTCAGGCAAAGTAGCCCCTTGAGATATTAGATCAATTGTTATTGGGGACTCTTCTATCTGTAATAGATTGTTGTATTCAGATAAGGTACCCTGAACGTTTACACTATCACCCAACATCAGGTTCGATGATTCATTGCCATCATCAAAACTTCTTACAACTATTCCCGCTGTGCCATCATAAATCACTCTGTTGGCTGAACTATTATTTTCACCGCCAATTACAACTCCAGTTACAAAAACGGTCTCTCCGACTCCTCTATCTCTTGCAGTTGAAATATCTATCATATCTAAATTACCTTCCGTAACTGTGACAGATATGGTTTGAGTTGTGGCGTTTGTACTGGTGTGGCTAATACTTGAGTTGTAAGTCAAACCGTCCTCCTGCTGAGGTTCGGCTTTCACAAAAATTTCTTGATTTACTTCTCCATCTACTGGAGTAAGTGTTATTGAGTTACTGTAATTTGTTTCGTCAGTTGAAAGTGAAAATGGAGCATCCACAGTGATTGTTAGGTCGTCCACCAGATTGTAGGCTTTAACACTATATGATTCCACTAGAAACTCCCCAAAAGGGATCTTGTCAAAATTTCCAGTAAATGCACCTTGGCTTAAAATTATTAGTGGATCAGTTGCTGATCCCCAGATGTCTTCAACCCAATCCGGGTTATCTATGAATGGGTTTCTATTACCCTGATATCCATATACGCCATCGTTTCTTAATCTTTCTTCTTCACTAACTGGATCAAGTTGATGCCATTGTAGCAATGCCAACAAGTCTCCAATTTCAGGATCAGGGCTGGACGTGGTACCATCCATAATTTCAAGATCCAATTCGGAACTATTATAACGAGTAGCCATGTAGAATATCATTCTGGCTACATCTCCTTTTACTTCGTCAATTGGTTCCCAGTAATCGCTATCGGTGTAGGTATCTGCAGCTTCACCTTCTTCATTTGCTTCAATGTTTTCAACAAAATTGAAGTCTTTATTACTCTTAGAAGAGTTGACTGTAGCATCACAAGGTCTTAGATGGTGTACATCCCTATAAGCAGTATCTGCTTCATCAGGGAATCCATGAGATTTTGGCCATACGTGCTCTCTGTTCCAAAAATCAGGTTCATTGTTGCTGGCAAAATCACTTTTTGATATCGATCTTCTTGAGTAGATCAATATTACATTATCTGAGTTGTCAGGATCTTCGTCCAGGTCTCTTAACAGGTCTCTAACTTCACCGTAAGTAAATGTGGTATGTCCTTTAATGATCTGATGAAGTTGGTTCTTCAATTCTTCTCCAGTCAGTCCGTCCGTTCCATCATAATATCCTTCTGGTTGTGCATTACCAAAGGCATAAAAAAACATAAAAGCCACAACGGCTATGATCCTAAGTCTCATGGGTTAATATTTTTAAAATGAGAAAAGCCACCACAAAGATGGTAGCTTTTCATTTATTATTTCAATTGAATTTCTAATTAAGGAACAACAGGTCCTTCTACTACTTCCCAAACTCCAACGTCAACACACTGTAGTTTAGTAAATAAGAATCCGTCTTGTCCATCGTAAGTTGCACTAGTAATTTCAGCGAATACATCAATACCACTTACCTGAGGAGCCTGATCAGAGAATTTAATACCCATTAGTACTTCAAGACCTACTCCAACCTGAGAGATTGCAAGAGCTTCAGCCTCAGAAGTGGATAAACCATCATACATCTCTTGACCTTCTTTTGAAGTAGTTCTAATATCAAAGTTTTCGAAGAATGAGTCAGCACCGTAAAGGTCTTCAGCAGTTCCGAAAGTATTGATTAAATCTGGGAAGTCAGGAGCAACCGCATCAACAATAATCTGATAGTCATCACTAGTCATAGTGAATACAATTGTAGGATCAAGGTTCCACTGTCCTTCACTCTTGATGTACTGCTCGTCAACTTCAGAGATTAATAGACCAGTCCACTCACCGTTAGTGAATGTATATTTTTCAGGGATAGTAACAACGCTACCGTTGAAGAATTTGTAAACTACAACCAGCTCTTCACCCTCAATTGCGAATGGATACTCCTGGCTTAAGAAGCTAGGTAAGTAAGCGTCAGCAGGAGCACTGCTTGAGAAGTTATCGAATCTTCCTGGATCACCCATAGAATTGTAATCTTCAGCTGACAGGTAGTAAGTATTATCTACTTCTTCCCACTCATCTCCGTCAAATTCGAAGTAAATACCCTGGAAGTCAGAATCAAGGTTTACGTCACCTGTAGCACTCTCGTCAATGATGAAAGATCTAGTGTATGAAACACCACCACCATTGTTACCATACCAAACGTCAAATGTAACGTTATAAACGATCTCGTCAGCTGCTAATGCATCAGGGTAAGAAAGAGATAAATATCTTGCGATACCTTCATTGAATCTAGCTTCAACTCTGATTGAATCTTCCTCGTAATCAGCAGATCCATCAAAAATATCATCATCAAGACTGTTATCTGCGATCCAGTTCTTTCTGTTGTTAGAAGAACCAGAAGTATCATCAATTCTTCCATCAAAGTTCTCGAAGAATGAGTTAGCACCGAAGTAATACTCTAAAGTACCGAAGCTATCGATCCAGTCATCACCTCTTACACTTTGAGTTTCGTTTACTAACACTTCATAGTCAGCAGACTCCATTGTAATATCAACAGTAGTGAATCCAGAGATATCATCACCATCAACTAACTTAAATACTGGATCTGGAAGTGGCACCTCACTTACAGAAGCAACATAATCGAATCTAGCTAGTGCAAATTGTCCTTCAGCAGGATCCTGAATATTTGATTCAAGAATTGCAGGAATTACACTAGAAGGAGTAGCTTCAGATGACAATACTTGTAGTACTGCATTGCTACCACCAGCTGTTGCATAATCAGCGCCATCAAGTGTATAAGTAACAGCATTGTTATATCCAGCGAAATCCTCGCCATCTGCATTGTAAAGGTTATAGTTTACAACAACAGCGTTTCCATCATTTAATTGAGGGAACATTCCGTTTAGAATGCTTGGCATAAACTCTGAAAGGCTTACTGAAGCATTAAGCGCTTCATTACTTTCAACGAAATCAGCAAGTGCTGAGTCTGCAACAGTTCCTTTTGCATTTAATGCAGAAGCAATTGTGCCATAGTCCTCAGAAAGTAAAGTATACTCTTGAGTTGCGATGAATCCCTGAGTTGATTCTGGGAATGCTTCATCTAGTTCATCGTATGTATCTTCTAGTGGATCACAAGCAAAGACCACTGATAGAAGTACAATATATAGATATCTTAAATTTTTCATTTCTGTACTATTAAATAATTAGATGGTTTAGAAATTGAATTTCATTCCTACTGTAAATTGTCTACCTACACCAAACCAGTGTAAAGCAGCATCTGGAGTTAAGTTACCATCCTGTGAATCAGAGATGTATTCTGTATCAAGTAGGTTAGTAACATTTGCATATAATGCAGCGTCATTATCCCCAACCTTGAATCTGTAATTAGCTTTCACATCCAATAGAGCGAATTCATCTAATTTTCTTGGCTGTACCGGTGTGATGTTCTCTACATCAGAAGAAACTTGTCTGTCAATTGGATTAAAGTCAGCATAGTTGTTTCCGAAGTAAGTCAAAGTACCACCAAACTTGAAGTTGCTTGTAAGGTTGTAGTCAAGTGAGAAAGCTGCAGTAGTTTGAGCAGCGTTACCAACTTTAAGACCTTTAATAGCCAATCTGTCGATAGTTCCAACAACGTTTCTATCCTCATCAAAGATTTGAGTAGAATCGATGTTGTTCTGCCATGTCCAGTCACCGAAAGAAGCCATTACTCTGATGTCAAGACCAGCAACTGGCTGCCATCCAGCATCAATTTCAATTCCCTGGTGAGTAGCATCTACTCCTAAGATGTTAGCGAAGAAGATTTCGTTTGGCTCATCTCCGTTGATAGTTCTTGTGAAAGTTCTATCCATCCAAGTAGTTCTGTATAAGTTGATGTTACCATTTAAAGTACTGCTTCTGTAACCATATCCAAGCTCGAAACTTAAGATTTTTTGGTTCTCAGCGTTTTCGTTAACACCATTTGCAAAGTTTTGGTAAACAGCTCTGAAGTCTGGAGCTTTTTCGAAGTAACCAAGGTTTGCGAATACATTGTGATTTCTTGTAAGGTTGTAGTTAGCACCACCTTTCACCTGATATCCAAAGAAGTTAGCTTTTTCAGACTCCTGCTCGTAAGCTAGTGCGCTTTCAACATCATCATCATCACCTAAAGCTGCAGCAAACTGAGCTCTTACAGCTGGATCAGCAAGGATAGCAGCTCTGTTTTCAGCGTTGAAGTATTGGAAATGATCAACTCTTTGGTATTGAGTGTTAGAACCTGAAAGAGTAACGAATGCATTAAGATCTCCTAATGTGTACTCTCCCTGAAGGAAACCACCAGCCCAGTTTACAAGACCGTCGTTGTTGTAATCTCTCTGGTCTCCAACCTGAAGCTGTCTGTTAGGGTTGTTTACATCATTATTATCAAGTGCGTAAGCCGCTCCAAGTAAATTAGTTACTTCAGAGAAGTGAAGTCCTTTGTAGTATCTGTAATCAACTCCAGCAAGGAAGTTGAAGTTTTGGCTTACGTTTTTAGTATAAGTACTAAGTACTCCATACCAGTTGTGGTCGTTTCTAGATGCTCGTAGGTAGCTGATTGCGTTCCCATCAGTAGCTTCAAGGTTTCTGTCAACTGCAGCATCTAAATCCATTGGGCTATACTGATCCCCGGTTCTATCAAAAGCAGTACCAGCTGCTCCACCTCCACCACCAGTACCATATGAAGCATAGACTGCAGTAGATAATTCTGAAGTAGCATCGATTGTCCAGTAGTGATTTAAAGAGAATTGTGGCTTGTGGTAGAAGTTATCTTCTACGTGTACAACTTCTCCGTTTAGGATTCCCCAGTCTGGGTTGAATCTTCTTCCTTGAGGAGCATTTCTAACATCGCTAACAGAAAGTCTGCTTTGTCTCTGTCCGTGTCTTTGAGGAGCACCGAAACCAGTGAAAGAGATTGTGTGAGAGTCATTGATAATTTTTGAAACGTTGAAGAAGTAGTTCCATCCAATGAACTCAGTTCCTTCTGCCCATCCATCACCAGTGATTCTAGCACCCTGGATAGAAACAGCCCAGTTGTCTTCAGTTAATCCTGTACTTAAAGAGAAAGCAGTTTTTTCGTAGTTATTGTTACCTCTACCATAGTAAAGAGAACCACCTTTGTTTGCTTCAGTAGTATTAGTAAGGATGTTGATTGTTCCTCCAATTGAAGGTACAGCTACTTTAGAAGCACCTAGACCTCTTTGTACCTGCATTGTTCTTGTAACGTCAGTTAAACCAGCCCAGTTTGACCAGTAAACTCTACCGTTTTCCATGTCGTTAACTGGTACTCCATTGATAAGTACTGCAACGTTAACATCGTTGAATCCTCTAACAGCAATTCTAGAGTCTCCGTATCCACCACCTTGTTTAGTAGCGTATACACCTGGAGAAGTTTTAAGTAATTCAGGAAATTCCTGGTTACTAGCTACTTCTTCGATTTGTTTTCTTCCGATACTAGAAACAGCAACTGGAGTTTTTCTGTCAATAGCAACAGAAGCAACTACCTCAATCTCAGCCAAACCAATAACATCAGCCTTGATTTTAACGTTACCTAGATTTCCAGTACCTAATACAGCTAGGTCTAGTTCAGTGTCTCTGTAACCTACATAAGACACAGTCAATTTTGCGTCAGAAGGTACATTTTTTAGAACGAACATCCCGTTAATGTCGGTTACTGTTCCCGTAGTAGTTCCGGCGATGCTGATTGCAGCTCCAATTAGAGCTTCCTCCGTATCTGCATCAACCAAGAATCCCTGCACATTGCTTTGTGCAAACGCGTTAATGGATATGAATCCACTAACCATCATTAGTAGTAAAATTCTCTTCATTAGAAATAATTTTAATTCAAACTTCCAAGCGCAAATTTATATGGTATAAGTGGAGATGGCTGAATATGGTACTTTAATTTTTTGTGAATGTTGTTAACATTAAGTTAACATTGACATATTTCGATGGGTATTATTCACATTTAAACAGGGTACAATTGACAGAAACCAGAAGTAATAACACAAATAGGCATAAGTACCTACTGTTTTATGTTAACATCAGGTTAATATTTAGATAAAACTTCCCTTACATTACCGTGAGTATTGAGCAGATCCTTGGCTTTATTTTCATCTACACCCAATTCCTCCATAATCATTCGAATGCCCCTATCAACTAACTTATTGTTACTCAGCTGCATATCGATCATTTTGTTACCTTTTACACGACCTAGTTTAATCATTACCGTAGTGCTAATCATGTTGAGCACTAATTTTTGCGCTGTACCAGCTTTCATTCTTGTACTTCCAGTAACAAACTCAGGCCCCACTACTACTTCGATTGGGAATTGTACCGATTTGGCTAATTCAGAATCTTTGTTGCATGTAATGCAGGCAGTACCAATTCCGTTCTTTTTGGCATCATTAACTCCACCAATCACATAGGGAGTTCTTCCAGAGGCCGCTATACCAATTAAAAAGTCTTTATCAGAAATATTATGTTCTTTCAAATCAAGCCATGCTCGGGTGGTACTATCTTCTGCAAATTCAACTGCCTTTCTGATAGCCCCATCACCTCCAGCAATTAGTCCAATTACTTTTCCATGGTCCATTCCATATGTTGGAGGAATTTCCGAAGCATCTACTACTCCAAGCCTGCCAGAAGTTCCTGCTCCAATGTAAAATAGCCTTCCTCCAGCTTTCATTCTCTCTACAATCTGATCCACCACCTGCTCAATAGCTGGAATTACCTTTGCTATCGCTTCTGGAACTGTGTGATCCTCCTTATTGATACCTTCCAAAAGTTCTTTTGTGCTCTTTTTCTCCAGGTTATCAAAATTCGATGCTGACTCGGTTATCATGAAAGTGTGTTTTGGTGATATAGTGTAAGTCCTGCAATTGGAGATTCCATAATGGTAGAGATTGCTACACCAGAATCATTTCCAACCTGCCTTAAAATATCCGAATAATAGAATGCTATTGATCCATTAAAAGCTACATGAGCAGTTTTTGCTTGCTCATATTTCATTAAAATATTTTCAAAGAACTTATTGAATTCATTATAAATCAATTGATAAATGTACGGGTGCTTTTTATGATGAAAGCAAAATTTGGCAAATGAAGCAAGATATTGCGACGGTGTACTTCCCTGATAGATATTTTTCAAGACTTCTTTCTCTTCCAGATTATAGCGTTTTGCAAATAGTTTAGAAAGATCATCTGGCATATCTCCTCTCAAATATGATTTAATAACATTTCTACCAAGTGATGCTCCACTCCCTTCATCACCAAGTGCAAACCCTAAAGAAGGAACTATTTTTATTATGTTATTTCCATCGTAATAGCAGCTATTTGTTCCTGTTCCCAATATGCAAGCAATTCCAGGTTTGTCTAATAGCAAGGCTCTGGCTGCCGCCAACAAATCGTGTTCAATAAAAAATTCAACTGCAGAAACTTCGCTTTTAAGCACTTTTTCTGTTTTGCTTCTGTTTTCATCTGAAGAAATTCCTGCGCCATAAAAATGAACACTCTTGACCCTTGGGTACTCAAGTTGCTCCATTGCATCTTTGATACTTACTATAAGATCTTCTTCTGATTGCTGAAAAGCATTATATCCTTTAGATTTCGCCTGAGTTACTTGTCCATTTTCTTGAATAAGTCTCCAATCAATACTTGTGGCTCCTGCGTCTGCAATTACTATCATGCCTGCTGTAGTTTTCCTACTACGTCAAATTTTTCAAAAACCTTTTCTGTATGTGGAGCATCTGGAAGTTCATCTGTCAAATCCTGACCTGCCCAATGTTCATAATGTTTCCCATTTCTCCAGAGTCGAGATATTGTCACATCGTAGATATCTCCTTTATACGCCACCCAGATCTCCTCTTTATCCTGACCATTCCTTAAAGCCAATTGGCTTTTTGTATATGTTTTAATCAATCTTTTAGTGTTATTACAGTAATACCAGCACCTCCATAATCAACATGTTCATCCGACATTTGAGCAATTGATGGGTTTTGCTTCAAATGATTTCGAATAATCTCCCGCAATACTCCATGTCCTTTCCCATGAAGTACTCTGAGTTGATTGTAACCAAGAATAATTGCCTGATCAACAAATGAATCTATCTCTCCAATTACTTCTTCGGCTCTTTTTCCCCGAACATCAAGATCACTCTTAAAATTACTTGCTCGCTGATTTAAGTCAATACCTTTTACAGCTGTCTTAATTTTCTTTTCATTAGGAATTTGTCGTGAACCTGTGGCTTTTTCTAGTTGGTCTAGCTTAACTAATGATTTAAACAATCCAAAATTTACCTCAGCCTTTTTACCTTCTAATTTAACTACTTCTCCAACCCCATCCTGTCCGGAAATCTTAACCTTATCCCCTACTTTCAACTCTTTCTTTCCAGGCTGCTTTTTGACTTTCTTCTCAGACTTATCTATATCGTGTTCGATTCTACCCTTGTATTGATCCAGTTTCTCACGAGCCTTCTTAGTAGCGTTTTTATCGGCCTTTCTCTCTTTAATAGTCCGAATAGTAGCCTCCACTTTACGGTTAGCTTCCTCGACAATTTGCTTGGCTTCTTTTTTAGCTTCTTTGATCAGATTCTTCTGTTCATCAGAGATCACTTTCTTAAGATCTGAGTAGTCTTTAATTGCTCGCTCAAGTTCTTTATCTTGACTACTGATCTTCTCGTACTTCTCCTTGTATTGATTTTTTTCTTTCTCTAAAGAATTGATCAACTCGTCAAACCTTACATGAGTATGCCCCACTAGTTTCTTAGCCGAGGCAATAATATCCTTACTTAAACCAATCTTACCCGCAATTTCCAGCGCAAATGAACTTCCCGGCTTACCGATTTCTAAAGTATAGAGTGGTTCCAGTCTTTCAACATCATACTTCATAGCACCATTGATGATGCCTCCTTTCTTCTCAGCAAGTTTCTTCAGATTCGCATAGTGAGTTGTGATAACTCCATATCCTCTTTTGTGATTAAGCTGCTTCAATATCGCCTCAGCAATTGCTCCACCAAACTGAGGCTCTGTCCCGGTTCCAAATTCATCAATCAAGAACAATGTCTTGCCATTCATTTGATCCATAAACTCTCTCATGTTGGTAAGATGAGAGCTATATGTACTTAGATCATTCTCCAGTGATTGATCATCGCCAATGTCAATCAAGATTTTTGAAAAAACACCGAATTCACTCACTTCTGAAGCCGGCACTAAAAGTCCACACTGGAACATGTATTGTACTAAACCAACTGTTTTTAAACAAACAGATTTACCTCCCGCATTTGGACCCGAAATAAGTAAAATTCTGTTTTCCTGGTCCAATTTAATACTGAGAGGAATAACTTTTTTACCTTGTTCCCTCAGGGCAAACTGCAAAATAGGGTGTCTGGCTTCAAACCATTCTAATGTTGGTTTACCAGAAATCTCTGGCATAACTGCATCGATTTCCAAAGCTAACTTCGCTTTAGCTCTGATAAAATCCACCATTCCCAAAAAGAAATAGGACTTGCTAATTTCCTTGATGTAAGGTCTTAGTTGTCCTGTAAGAGCTGTAAGTATTCTAACTATCTCTCTTTTCTCCTGATATTCAAGCTCTTTGATCTTATTGTTGATCTCTAAAACTTCAGCAGGTTCTATATAGACTGTCTGACCAGTAGAAGACTCATCGTGCACAAAGCCCTTCAATCTTCGCTTATGTTCTGCAAGTACCGGAATCACCAAACGCCCACTTCTAACAGTAAGTCCAGAATCATCTGGAGAAAAACCATCCTTCTGAGCGGACTTCATGATACTGTTTATCGAGTTTCTGGCCTGACTTTCACTTTTGACAAGATCTCTCCTGATCTGCTGCAATTCCTGTGAAGCATTATCACGTAATTGACCTTTCTCATCTATGATTGCTTCAATCTCCTTTATGATTGGTTTCGGAAAATCAATTCCCTGGCTTGTATGATAGAGATTGGGATATTCTTCTTTATTGGTCTCAAAAAATGAGAGACACTTTTCTATCGTAACAAGACTTACTTTCAAGTCATAAAACTCATCCTGATCCAAAAATGCTCCATCCACTGAAGCTTTTTTCAGCATATCAGAAGCATCCAGATAATGTGAATCCGGAAAACTTTGTCCAGAGGTCAGAATTTTACTGAATTCATTGGTCTGGTTAAGTAGTTTCGTAATCTGCGAAGGATCTGTTGACGGAGAGATTTTTCCAACGAAGTTTTCTCCCAACGAACTTAGACAGTGTCCCGATATTTTCTCTCTTATGATATCGAAACCTAATTTCCTTTCGATATCTGAGGGATAATTATTCATCTTCTTTATCAGCTTTTTGCTTGGTAGGGTTCAATTTCCTTGGCCGGTTTCTTTTTTTAGCCGGTTCACCTTCGTCATCAACCTTACTCTTTTTTGATACTCTTTTGTGTCTAACATTTAAAGAATCTACAATGGTTTCATACATGCGAGACATTGTTCTTACCTCACTGGCATACCATCTGTAGCTCTTTTGATATTCTGAAGTGTCAACTTCATGTTCCTTAAGCAATTCAAATTCATAAGCTTTAAACAGCATTAATGAAGTATCTTTCTCCAGTTTTAAATAGTCGATTTTTTCCTCCAGAAGGTGAATATCAATCAAAATTTCGATCATTTTCTCCTGTGGGAGGATATCATCGGGAATTGTTGCTTCTTTGGTGCAACCTAAACCAACAATTACCAGTATGATTAAAAATATTTTTTTCACAAATGAGTAGTTATTAAACGATAACTTATTTTTGAAGATCAAAATTACTTCTAATGAAGGAAATCCTCAAAAAACTTAGGAAATACGAGATTAGAATTAGAAAAGCGATCACTTCGCAAATGCAAGGTGACTATCATTCTATATTCAAAGGTTCCGGATTGGAGTTTGATGATGTCAGATCTTACCAATACGGAGATGATGTACGAACAATAGATTGGAATGTTTCAGCGAAAGGTCATGGTACATTTGTCAAAACATTCAAGGAAGAAAAAGAGCAAACAGTTTTCTTCATTGTTGACATGAGTGCATCCCAGGATATTGGAGATGAAGGAGCTAAAAAAATTGATATTGCGAAGGAAATTGCCGCATTACTTTCAATTGCAGCGATAAAAGAAAATAGTCAGGTCGGGTTAATTGGTTACACTGATAAGCCTGAGATATATGTAAAACCTGCTAAGGGAATGAGACACTCTTATCAAATTGTGTCCAAGATATTTGAATCAAAACCTGAATCGAAAAAGACAAATCTAGCTGGAGCCATTAGGTACGCTCTCGAAATGATTAAGAGAAAGAGCGTAATTATTCTTATTTCAGATTTCATAGATGAAGGTTATACTCACAACCTAAAAGCGATGGCCCGATCTCATGATTTGGTTGTTATTCATCTTTCAGACAAACGAGAAACATTTTTTCCTAAACTAGGTATTGTTCCGGTGTATGAAAAAGAATCAGGAAAAACCATTTGGATCAATAGTTCTTCAGGCGGATTCAGAGGAAACCTGGACGAGATTTTTAAAGGAACCAAAAAAGATTTGAAAGATTTTTGCTCCAGGAATCAGGTTAACTATGTCTCCATCAATACAGATGAGGATTACGTTCCAAAGCTTATTAAATTATTTAAAGTCAGAAACAAGTCGTTAAAAAGTGTTAGGTAGAGTATTGAGAAAAGTATTATTGCTTGCATTGATTTTAAGTAGCGAACTGGGATTCTGTCAGGAAATCACAGTAAAGGGTGGATTCGTTGAGGACACACTAAAAATTGGAGTTCCTATCCATTATTATTTGACTGCTACATATCCTGAGAAGTTCGAAATCATTTTCCCTGACAGCACTTACACTTTTGGAAGTTTTGAAGATGTCTCGAAAGGTTTTTACACATCAAGGTTAGATTCTTCCAGAATAAAGGATAGTACAATATATGAACTAGTAAGTTTCGAAATAGATGAGTGGCAGAAACTGGAATTGCCAGTATTTCTCCTGACAACCAATGATAGTGTCAAAATATTTGCTGATACAGATTCTATTCAACTGGAACAACTGGTAGCCCAGGTGACGGATACTACTTCTTTAAAAAGTAATTTGGCTTATAATGAAGTCGACACGGATTTCAATCTCACTTTGGTTAACATTCTGATATTTACCATTATCGGTACAATCATACTGCTTCTTGTAATTTTTGGTAAGAGAATTGGCATATACTTTAAGCTGAAGCGTTTAAAAACTGATTATGAGAAATTCAGTAATTCCTTTGATTCGGTTCTACATAAGCTGAAAACAGAGAATTCTCACAAGACAGCAGAAACTGGTATAACACTGTGGAAGAAATATCTGGAGAAACTAGATAAGAAACCATATACAAAGCTGACAACAAAGGAATTACTGTCCCGATTGGAGAACAATAGTCTTTCTGATAATCTCAAAAACATTGACAAATCGGTTTACGGAGAAATCATATTAGAAAATATTCATCGTGATTTCGAATCCCTGGAGGATTACATTTCAGATAGGTACAATGAAAAAGTGAAGGAGGTGAAAAATGGATGATGCACTTAGCAAATCAGTTAATGACTGGTTTTCTCTTGATTGGTTCGGCTGGTCTCGGTTGCAAAGCTTTGATTGGGAGAATCCATTCTTTTTATATTTTTTACCCTTACCACTCATTATTCTATTACTTAGATGGTTGTTCACATTGAAGAGCCAAAAACTATCAATTGCACTTAGCAAGAAGGATATTAAGAATGATCCAATTAGTTATTTCAGGTTTGTTCCACCATTGTACATATTGATTAGTTTGATGTTGGTGATTGTTGCCCTGGCAAGACCTCAAAAAACCAATGAAATGACGGAGCAATGGACTGAAGGTATTGACATCATGTTGTCGATTGACATTAGTGAATCCATGCGTCTTGAGGACTTTAGACCAAATAGATTAGAAAAGGTGAAGGAAGTAGCTATGAATTTCGTTAATGGAAGATTTCAGGACAGAATTGGTCTTGTTGTATTTTCCGGGGATGCATTTTCAAGGTCACCACTTACTACCGATTATGATCTATTAAGAACCTACATAGAAGACATCACATTCGAATTGATTCAAAACCCAGGGACGGCTATTGGTAGTGCATTAGCAGTTGCTACTAATCGTATGAAGGACTCTGATAGCAAATCTAAGGTAATGATTCTGCTTAGTGATGGCGAAAGTAATGCAGGGAATTTAGATCCAATAACCGCTGCAGAATTAGCGAATGCTTACGGAATCAAGATTTATACTATCGCGATAGGTAAAGAAGGTCGCGTGCCTTATGGAGTCGACTTCTTTGGTAAAACCAAATACGTTGAAAACAATTTGGATGAAACTACTCTCCGGGAAATCGCCACAATTGGGGGTGGGAAATTTTATCGTGCATCAAACAATCAGGCTTTAACCCAGGTATTTGAAGAAATTGACACACTGGAAAAAGCGGAAATCAAGGAATCTAAGTACAAAGACACAACAGACTATTATTACCCTTACCTCATGTGGGCCATTGTATTTTTCCTAATCTGGATGCTCCACAAGTCCACATTTATGGTTAATATACTGGCTGATTAAAGTAATAAATAGTCGCCTAATTAGTTTTTAAGCATATGAGATATACTTTAGGTCTTATTCTGGTTGTTCTTAGCCTCAACTTAAACGCACAAACTATCGGTGATTTAAGACCCATTGTTGGCTTAACATATGGAACTGAACCAAAAGAGTTTGGAATCACTGGAGGCGCAGAGTATCTACTGCTTGACAACTTTGCTGTAGCACCTACTTACGAATATTACTTTGACGGTCCGGATTTCCTTTACAATACTCTCAATGTTGATTTTAGGTACTACTTTATGCCTGGGCAACTATCCTTCTATGGTATGATGGGATATGCCAGGAATACTACAGATAGCAGAACTGAGTTAAAGGTAAGTAAGGCAGGAGTAAACATTGGTGCTGGAACTGTTTACAGGTTTATGTTCTTTGATCGGATTGCTGCTTTTGGCCAGGTAAAATATTCTACGGCAAACAGAAGTCAATTCTCAGCTATGGGAGGAATAACCTATTTCTTTAATATTCTGTAATTACTGATAAGGACTAATTAACCTTTCAACATCACCCATTATCAAATCTACCCATTGAGAATATTGTTCGGCAGAAGGATGAAGATTATCAGAGGCAACTAATGAAGGGATTTGCAATCCCAATCTTGAAATTGGTGTTATATCATAATATTTAATACCATATTGCTCTGAGAGCTCCTTATTGATAGCATTGTATTCATCAATATCTTCACTAATCACTTCCTGATAACTTTCTCCGAATGGGGTGAATCCATAATCTGGAATTGACAGGACAATTACATGACCGCTGTTTCCCCCAGCTTTTTCAATTGCGATTTTAAGCAATGATTCGAATTCTGATGGATATTCTCCGATCGGATAACCACGGTATTGGTTATTAACTCCAATTAGTAAAGAGACTAAGTTGTATGTATTTGGAAGGTTTTCTGCAGCAATTGCACTCTTCAAGTCTTGGGTGGTCCACCCTGTTCTTGCTATGATGGTTGGAGAGTACACGGTAACATCATATTCACTCATATTTAGTGCATCCGCCAACTGATTTGGCCAACGTTCTCTTTCCAGGACACTTTGACCAATAGTGTAGCTATCACCAAGTGCTAAGAAGTTAAGGTAAATTGGAGATGCTGATACTGTATCTATCTCATCAATCTCCTCCTCTTCAATAATTTCTTCTTCGTCAGGTCCTGGGCTAGCGGAATCATCAGCACAAGCCCAAACTATTAGCGGAAAGAATATTAAGAACCATATTCTTCTATTCATACCGCTCCAACTTTACGTTTAACAGTTTTGTTTCAACCAAAAAAAAGCCATCCCAGAATTGGAATGGCTTCTATATCAATATTGTTTACTTTTATCTCCTTTCGAGAATCACTTTTTCGCTGGTCCAGCATTCGATATTCAATTCATCTCCTTCTTTATAGTTTTCGCTGAAAATCTCTTCGATTGAAGGGAATTGTTCTTTGGCTGCTGCCATCTGAGCGCTATTACCTGCATTTTTATACATGTTGTATGCGGCGATGAAAATAGCTCTATCCTCGACTTTACTCTTTCCTTTTCTGCAGTCTTCATAACTTGTAAAATATAAGTTACCTACTAAGTTATAAGCAGCAGTTGCCTTATATCCTAAATTAATAACCTCATAAGCTTTGGATTTAGCTGAGGCTTTAGCTCCTTTTTTAGCATATGCTGATGCCATTCCTAATAGTGCTTCTGACTTATCTTCGTTGTTTTCTGCCAATTTCAAGGCAGCATCATAGTACTCTAAAGATTTGTTGTATTGTTTGTCTGAGAAAAACTTATCTCCCAATGTTCTTGCCAATGCGAAAGTCGGAGCTCCTTCATAAACTACTTCAGCTGCATCTAGAAAATATGCCTGATCTAAACACTTTGCTTTCAAACTATAAGAGAAAATCTTTTTAGCAACACCTATGTCCGTAGGATCCTCATTGAATTTGCTAACAAAATTCTTTTCAATGAAATCACAATTGATAATATCACCGAATGAACTCAGGATAGCATCTATCTTATTTCTTTCTTTCTCAAGTTTCTCAGCATCTCCAGTTTTCAGCTTAGCATCCAGAATACCCGATACCTCATCATAAACTTCTAAAACACCTTCAATTGGCATTTCGGAAGGTTTAGTTTTGTAATAGTATGATGCAATTGTGACGTATGGAGTTAAGTTGAAATCAGAAACAAACTCACCGTTCAGGGCATATGCTTCTTTATACAACTTTAATACTTCTGAGTATTTAGAAGGTGTTTTGTAATACAACCTAAAAGCAGTGTAAGCTTTTCGATCCAGCACCCTGTTATCATTGTTGAAATGTTTGATTCTTTGATCGTACATCCACAATAATGAATCCTGAAGTCTGACTTTTCTGTCATTGTCCGCTTCTTCTTTAAGGATTTGTTCGATACTCTTAGCACCATCCTTATAGATAGAAGGGTTTAAATTCCCATTGTTTTCGTACAACCAATTGAGAGTGAATAATGCACCATTGTAATCTTTTTGGAGCATCTGAATTTGATAGTATGCCTGCTTTTCTTTCGCCATAGCATACATTTCTTCGTTCTCTGGCCAGTTCCAACCAACCTGAGCAAACGAGTTAAATGTGATTAATAATAGTAATCCCTGAGTGAGTATAGACCTTGTCATTTTTAGAATTAGTTAAAAATGTTCGCAAATGAAGAACACTTTATGTTGAACTTCAAACAATGTACATTACGAATTCATCAACCTTGTGTTACACAAATTCGATGTACGGTCTAAACAAAGGCATAAATCGTACCAACTTTTATATGGGAATTCTTAAACTTCGGTAGGCAGATCTTCGGTAATAAGGTTTTCTTCACTCAAAAACGACCTCCAATCCTGTGCTTTTGCCTTTTTTAATACTCTTGGAAATTTGTTTTGTCCACCTTCTTTACCCTGCTTTTTCATCCATTGAATAAAGGCCTTAGTTGGCAAAACATGCACAAACACTTCCTTTAAAGCTGAAGTTCTTTCTGTTTTATAGTCATCATTGAGCTCTTTCAAATGTGAATCAATCTTAACTTTCACTTCTTCCTGATTGATTTCATCATCTGTTCCTATGTACCAATGATGAGCAAACATGGTCTCATATGAGTCTCCAATAACGGTAAACTCTCTGATATCAATATTTAAATCCTTGCTTGTAAGCTCAACAGCTTTATTCATATTATCTACAGATAAATGCTCACCACAAAGGCTAAGAAAATGTTTAGTCCTACCAGTTATTACGATCTCACAATCTTCAACCGAACTAAATTTCACAACATCCCCAATGATATATCTCCAGGTTCCTGCATTAGTAGAGAGTATAATTGCATATTCCTTATTTTCCTCTACCTGATCTATCATTACAGTTCGAGGATTTTCCTTTAGTTCACCTTCTTCTGTAAAGTTCTCGGATGTGAAAGGAATGAATTCATAAAAAATACCATTATTCAATACCAGTTTCATAGACTTAGCTCCTGGTGTAGCCTGGAAAGCAATAAATCCTTCTGAAGCCAAATAGGTCTCCATGTAGATGAGTGGTTTTGCTAAAAGCTTTTCAAAACCTTGTTTGTACGGCTCAAAAGAGACACCACCATGTACAAAAATTTGCAGGTTTGGCCAAATATCATGTATAGTTCCCACCTGATAATGGTCTATAATTTTTTCCATCAGGATTTGAAGCCATGCTGGAACTCCTACAATGATTCCAATATCCCAGTCTTTTGCATTTCTTGTAATCTCATCTAGCTTCTCATTCCAATCTACTGTCTTTGCGATTTTCTTTCCGGGCTTATAAAAGTGTTGAAACCAAAATGGAATTTGACTCGCGGTGATTCCGCTTAAATCACCTGCAAAGTAATTACCATGTTGTTGCAAATCCGTGCTACCACCAAGCATTAATATGCCCTTTGTGAAAAACTTATGAGGCAAATCGTACTTGGAAAGAGTAAGAATTTGGCGGATGCTGGTCCTCTTGATTGACTTAAAAATGTCTTTGGTGATAGGGATATATTTTGAAGCTGCACCAGAAGTTCCTGAACTCAGGGCAAAATATTTGATTTTACCAGGCCAACAGACATCAGACTCTCCGGCCTTCGCCAGTGACCACCATTTATCATAAATATCGTCATATGAGTGAACCGGAACATTGTTTACGAAGTTTTGATAAAACAATGAACTATGGTGAGATTTAAACCCGGACAAAATATCATTAAAATGATGATGATCGCCAAAGGCTGTATTTCGTGCGTTGATAAGAAGTTTCTTTAATTCTTCTTTCTGTAGGTCTACTGGTGATGAAAATTGTTGCTCAATACTTTCGCGTAACCTAATACCTTTTTTGAGTAATGTTCCTAATATTGCCATACATTCAAGATTACTGAAACAATAATAATTGGTTTCTTTTTAACAAAGCAACTCTCAAAACAAAATGAGCGAAATCTCTGGAAATATAAAAAGAATCATAGCTGATAATAATCAGTTTGACTTCACTCTTGTAGCTGTTAGTAAAACAAAACCTAAGGAATACATCCAAGAAGCTTACGATCACGGCCATCTTGATTTTGGTGAGAACAAAGTTCAGGAGTTGGTGGAGAAGCACGAAACATTGCCAAAAGACATCAAATGGCATATGATTGGACACCTTCAGAGAAACAAAGTGAAGTACATTGCCCCTTTTGTACATCTAATTCATGGTGTTGATTCAGAAAAGCTATTAAGTCAGATTAATAAAGAGGCCGTTAAAAATGATAGAGTTATAAACTGCTTACTTCAAGTTCATATTGCTGAAGAGGACACCAAATTTGGGTTCGGTACAGACGAATTGACTGAATTTCTAAATTCTGAATCATTCAGTCAATATTCTTCAATTAACATTATTGGTTTAATGGGAATGGCTACAAACACATCGGATTCTGATCAGGTGAAAAAAGAATTCCGCATGTTGAAAGAGTTATATGATTCTCTTCCGGAATATGATCTACCAAATCTCAACCCAAATACACTTTCAATGGGCATGAGTGGAGACTACAAATTAGCCCTTGAGGAAGGTAGCAATATGGTTAGAATTGGAAGTGCAATTTTTGGAGCTAGGAACTATGCAAAGTAAGACCAAAAACCTTCTGTTAGCAGGTGCAATACTTTCTGGCCTGGCTGTTGCGATTGGAGCATTTGGAGCTCATGGACTTCAGGCTATACTCACAGAAAATGGGTCAACAGAAACTTTTAAAACAGGGGTTTTATATCACATATTCCATAGTCTTGGAATAATTGCAACCGGATTGATATATCACATTACTAAACAAAAATTGGTGGCAATATCTGGATGGATGTTTTTGAGTGGAGTCATACTTTTCTCCGGATCATTGTATATGCTGTCCATATCGTCTTTAAAGTTCTTTGGGCCTATTACACCAGTAGGAGGTGTATTTTTTATTGCCGGTTGGATTATGTTAGCATTAGGCATAAAAAAAGCCAACACTTAAATGTTGGCTTCTAATTTTCATTTCTTCTTTATTTACTCTCCGGCTTCAGAACTCTGAGGAGCAAGAACGTTGGTCACAATCTTGATTTTTTCAGGATTGTTTGTTGCATTTGAAACAATTGTAATGACTTTGTTTTGTCTTCCAATCTTTCCTGTACTGTTAAAAACAACCTTTATTTGAGAAGCTTCTCCTGGAGCAATTGGGGTTCTAGGCCAATCAGGTGCTGTACATCCACAAGTTACCATTACATTTGAAATAATTAATGGAGTGGTTCCAGAGTTCTCAAACTCGAATATGTGTTCAACTTTATCTCCCTGGGTAATGTCCTTAAAATCGTGGGATTTTTCAAAGAATGCAATGTAAGGACCATCTAACGTTAGTTTTTCCTCTTCCACTACGGGAGTTGCTTCCTGAGCAAATGACGCAGTTGATACTATTGCAAACAGACAAAGTGCTAATAAATTTTTCATATGGATCGCTTAAAATTCAATAACTCAACTCAAAATAAGTCAAAACTGTTGTGACTTTTTCAGAGTCATAAGATTTTAACATTAGTTTAACAGGTAACGTCAAAATCGTATATTTGATTCATACAAAGAAATTAAACTACTAGGGAATTGACAAACTCTGACTCCATTAAAGATCTATACGGGGGAAAGATACGAGTAAGGGCATGTGGTATTCTGATAAAGGATAACAAATTAGTACTTGTTAAGCACAATGAAATTGGTAAAAACGGCTTTCTATGGATACCGCCCGGTGGTGGGGTTGAATTTGGTGAAACCGCTACTGAAGGTTTAAGGAGAGAGTTTCTGGAAGAAACAGGTCTTGAAGTTGAAGTTCAAAACCTAATTTTCATAAATGAATTGATTGATGACCCTTTACATGCTATCGAGTTATTCTTCCTTGTAAATCATTTAGGAGGTCAACTTATGACGGGAAAAGACCCGGAATTAGGTGATGGAGAGCAAATAATTTCAGAGGTGAAATTTGTATCAGAATCAGAAATTAATGCCATTCATCATGAAAATTTACATAAAGTGTTTGGATGGCTGAAAAATAAAGAAGGTTTGATTAGTTTTGACAGCCTTTTAAATTTAGAGGTTAAATACTTGAATTAGCCATTTACTTCATTATGTAAAAGCTGATAAAATATTTATAATTGCAAAAAAAATCTACAAATGAACTCAAATCGAATTTTTACTATTGTATTCCTTCTTGTTGCAATCGGTCTTGCTTATTACTTGGTTGACAGCATTGCAACTAGCATCAATACTGAAAAGAAAATCGCAAGTCAGGAGGATCAGATTATCAACCAACTAAAGTTGATCAGAAATGCTCAGACTGCTTTCCTTTCTGTTAACGGACAATATACCAGCGATTGGGATAAACTAATCAATTTCATTGATAGTGGTAGATTTTACCTTGTAGATAAGAGAGAGATTGTAATTCCTTTGGATTACGGTGCAGACAGTATCTACATTGAACTTGATACTTTAGGAACTGTTTCCGTGAAGGATTCCATTTTCTCTAAAATTCCTAACTTCGATTTATCAAGATTAGCTCATGTACCTGTTTACGATGATGTGAAATTTGAAGTGAGAGCTGATAAGATAACAAAAAGTGGTGTTCTTGTTGACGTAATCGAGGTTTGGAACCCTAAACCAGTTGACCCAAGAAGAGACGAGGAAAGTGAGTATAATACAAGAAAACCACTTAGATTTGGTTCTCAAAACACTGTAACCGTAGCAGGAAACTGGGAGTAAAAAAGTTTGGATACAGCAGCAACATCTACGTTTAAGCTTGTAAAGAAAATAAAAGATGAGAAATTTGATGTAGACAACCTACATCATTACTCATTGTCTTTGCAGGTAGGAATCAGGGACTTTCAACTATGTGTAACTGATACCAGAGACAACAAATGTCTAATCCTGGAAGACTATAGAATTGAGAATGTCAAGACCATCAACACAAGATTGAAGGTCTTGCATTCATTATTTGATAATCATCACCTTTTATTAGCTGGGTTTTGGAATTCCATTAAGCTCTCGCTAAAGACTCATAAATTTTCCCTTGTTCCTTCTTCACATTTCCTTAAGGACAATGTTTCTGACTATTTAGTAATTAATAGTGAGATCAAAAAGAATATTGAGGAGGTAACCTACTATAAACATATCGGTAGTGATGCAGTAAATGTATTTGCGGCAGATAAGAAACTGGTAAACTGGATTCAATCTTTATATCCAAAAAAGAAAATTCAGGTTATCCAACAAGGTAGCGCTTTCATAGAAGGTGTTTTAAGATACGATGATCACACCCATGAAAAAACTATGTTCTGTTTAATCGACGCAGGCATATTACATATGGTGGTGACAATGAATCAAAAGCTTCAGTACTACAATCAATTTGCTGTTAGAAAGAGTAATGATTACCTAAAGTACATGATGCTTGTTTTCAAAGAGCTTAGCCTAAGTCAGAAAAACAGCAAAGTTCTGGTTTGGGGTAATATAAAGCATCAATCTCAGCACATCGAGTTACTTAATAAATATATCCGTAACGTTTCGTTTGGAAGCAAACCCTCGTACTTAAATTTCGGATATCAATTTGACGAAATTATGGATCATCAATATTTTGATGTGTTCAGCATATTCCTTTGTGACTAATGACTAAAATTGCCATTTTCCCCGGTTCATTTGATCCTTATACTAAGGGCCATGATGATATCGTACGAAGAAGTCTATCTATTTTCGATGAAATCTATGTAGGTATTGGCTATAATTCATCAAAAAACAAGAGGTACTTCGACATAGATTATATGGTGGAGAAAATTGAGTCTGTATATGTTGATGAGCCACGGGTGAAAGTGATTACTTATAATGAGCTTACCGCCAATCTTGCTAAGAAACTAAAAGCTCAAGCTGTTGTGAGAGGGTTAAGAAATACCACAGATTTTGAGTATGAGAACTCTATATCTCAAATAAACCGTCACTTGAATGATGAGTTGGAAACAATTTTCCTCATTACCTCCCCTGAGTTTGCATCAGTAAGCTCTACGATTATCAGAGAAGTTCATAAGTATGATGGTGATGTCTCTGAGTTTCTACCTTACAAACTGTGATTTCTTCAACAGCTTATTGTATTCCTGAATAACGTATCTGATAGTTCTGTAACTATTGTATAGTGCATTTCTGACTTCTGAAATGTTCATCCAACGTACATCATCAATTCCTTCATCCGTCTGAGGTGCCATTTCCTCGTCATTCAAGCATCCCATCGCATACCAATGAGTCTTTTTCAATACGTATTTCTTATTCCTGGTGTAAGTATGCCATGTCTTGCATACTTTTTCTCCTAGTTCAACTCTTACACCAGTCTCTTCTTCAACTTCTCTTACAGCACCCTTCTTTGCTCCTTCTTTCTTTTCTAATTTACCCTTTGGTAAATCCCACTTTTTTAGTCGGTAAATTAAAAGTAACCTTCCATCCTTTTCTACCACTCCTCCTGCGGCCTCAACAATCGTAAATCTTGATTTGATGTACTTTACTGCTTCCTTTTTATTCTCAACACCGAAAGTAATTGAATCAAGCTGTTTGAATTTTTTATCGGTCATAAGTTTGAACAATTGATCTACTTTCTCCGGTGAAGCATTTACCATAATGACATCATCAATTAATTTTTTGTGAGGTATGTTTTTCTTTGTTCCATCCAATACAACATCATACTTTTCCATATCATTTATGGCAGAAAGGTCCTCCAGAATTACCGGGATGTCATTGATAAAAAGTTTCATAACTATTGAGAAATCCAGTGATGTTACAAATTAATTAAATTGTTGATTTGAATTGAAAAAATTCGATGAATGAGGACAAAATTTATATTAATTTCGCAGCATGTCAATTCAAATTTTAGATCAGGAAATCGCAAAAAAAGTAGCAGGATATCTACTTGATATTAAAGCAATCAAATTGAGCCCGGAAGATCCTTTTAAATGGAGCTCCGGATGGAATTCACCTATATACTGTGATAATAGATTATCCCTTTCTTTTCCCAAAATAAGATCTGAAATAAAAGAACATCTGGCTGATGGAATAAAAAAGATGTTCCCAGAAGTTGAATCGATAGCAGGTGTTGCTACTGCAGGTATTCCTCAGGGAGCACTAGTCGCTGATATTCTCAACATCCCCTTTATTTATGTAAGGTCCAAGCCAAAAGGTCATGGAATGGAAAACATGATTGAAGGCAAGGTTACTCCTGGTCAAAAGGTGGTTCTCATAGAAGATTTAATATCCACAGGCGGAAGTTCATTGAAAGCTGCAGAAGCACTTAAAGCTTCAAACTATGACGTGCTGGGAATGGGAGCAATTTTCACCTATGGGTTTGACATTGCAGAGAAGAATTTTGCGGAGGCAAGTGTAGACGCATTTTGCTTGAGTAACTATAATCAAATGTTGGGACAAGCTCAGAGTATGGGTTATATTCAGCCAGACCAACTGGAAACTCTTTCAAACTGGAGAGAAAACCCAGATACCTGGAAAGCTTAAAACTTTTCCTCAACCCCTAAACCAAATAGGGCGAAATCGTATTTTACAGGATCAATTGGATCAAAAGACATCAAATTGTCTGTAAGCTCCTTGGCAGTTTGCCAATCTGATTGATCTCTGCTTATTAAGTCTAATTTCTTACTTACACGCATTACGTGAAGATCACAAGGACAAATAAGTTGTGAAGGCTTGATGTTATCCCATATTCCAAAATCTACTCCGCGATCATCCTTGCGAACCATCCATCTCAAAAACATATTAATACGTTTACAAGCAGATTTACGCGCAGGAGTGGCTACATGCTTCATTGTTCTTTTGGGATAATCGGGCAGACCAAAAAACAAATTGTGAAATGAAACCAAAGCAGTTTTCACATCTTCATCTCCAACAGACATGCCTTTGGCAAATGCATCCTCCAAAGATTCATGCTTCCTGTAAAATTGCTTAAAGAACTGAATGAAATAAAGTGCATCCGTATCATTAAATGTACGATGCTTAAATCCAACAAACCCCTTCAGATCCTCTTCTGAAGAATGTAACATAAACTGATGAGGATCATTATCCATAATCTGCAATAACTCCTTACACTTCCTTATAATGGTAACTCGCTGACCCCATGCGAATGTGGCTGCAAAGAATCCGGCTATCTCAATATCTTGCTTCTTTGAAAAAAGATGTGGAATTGATACCGGATCATGCTCAATAAAACCTGGCTGGTTGTATTCAGCATATTTTTGATCCAAAAAGTCTTTTAGATTATTTCGATCCAATTACTCTGGGATGTAGGAAATTTCAACTGGAAATTTAGCATCTAAGGCACCTAACCTTTGATAAGCAATATCCGACAATCGTATAAGTACTGATTCATTCCCCCCGATCTCGGGTAAGGTCCCTACTACTCTCACAAAAATACTTTGATTATTCATCAAATTCCTTACTTGCATAATTGCACCAATTGGAAGTGTTCTATGCAAACAAAGGTATTTTTTTGTCTTTGGAGAGTTTTCAATTCTCATGGCCATTCCCTTCTCAAAGACTTTATTGAACTCCCCTGGTTCCCTAGGGGTATCTGAATTGCCAAATCGTTTTCTTTTTTCATTGGTCTGAACAGAATCTACCTTAACAACTTCCGTATTATCCGTCACTTCTGTGTTATTACTAGTCTGTGTAGGTACTGTAGTTGTGGTATTACCAGATGAATTTTGATTACTTGATATCTCTGTATTGCTATCAGTTGTGTTATTAGTTGTTTCCGTTACAGAACTTGACCCTCCAGCTATTATTAATACTTGATCAACCGAAATATTATTATCACTCATGTTGTTGAGCTTCCGAAGCTGATCCACAGGCACATTGTACTGGCGCGAAATTGCGTACAAAGTTTCTCCCGCTTTTACTTTGTGCGTCTTTCCAGATTCAACTACAGTTGTCTCTGTGTTATTAGTGGTAGTTACTTCCCTTGATGAATTAGAATTAGCTGTTGTCGTAGAAGAACCTAATCTCGCATCCTTAGCAACCATTAAAATTTGCCCTTCATTTATAGCATTATCTTTCAGATCATTCCATTCTTTCAGGTCATAGAGCTTCACTCCGTAAATGTGGGATATAGCATAAAGTGTCTCCCCTTTCTTTACCGTATGGTAGGTTGATTTGTCGTTTTTAACAATTTTGGGTTCAACTGTGTGAGGTATTTCCAGAATCTGTCCAATATTAATTGAATAACCATCAAGCTTATTTACCTCAGCAATTTTCGCCAAATCAGCACCGTAACGTTTTGCTAATGAAAATAAAGTTTCCCCCGACTCTACTCGATGAATAATAAATGTTCCGTCATCTCTTTTCTCAAGCCTGAGAGAATCTACTTCTATGCTGGCAAGCGATACAGACGCTGTTGAAATACCAACAAAAATCAACATTAGTCTAAGAAAGGTCATAGACACAAATTTCACTTTTATTCTTTATAAAAAACAAATTATCGCCAACAATAAAATATGGCTTTCCAATCTTGCCTGTCAATTGCTTCTCCAATAAATCCACACTTCTGATTTCACCACCTTGATCAACAACCAGAAGAAAGCAATCGAACCCATTGCTAGAACGAACATAATAAGATAATATGATATAATCATTGTATTCAAGATAGTCGCAACCTAGTTGGGGGTGCACATTCAATTCTGAGACCACAAACTCCTGAAACTCCTTGAAGTGTTCATTTTCAATATCATAGAATATTGGAACATCTACTGCATCATTGCTATTACCTTCATTCTCAATTTTCTGAATATTTTCTTCAATTTCACCATTGAAACCAATCTTAAAGAAAGATTTTAAATCCGGATTATCTTCGTTTTCGTATACGTGTATAATGATACCATCTTCCATTACACCTGTTATTCCCGACCACCACCTTTCTTGTTCGAAACTAAAATCCTGTAGTTTCCAGGAGAAATTTGAAATATCTAAAGAATTGAACTGTACCCAATGTTCTTTAGAGTTCCGTATTTCAATCCCCAGTAATTTTGACCTGGGATCGATTTCTGTTTTCCATATTGGAGCAGAAAACTGAAAATGAAACTTGTATGGAATATTATTCAAGTAATAATTGTTAAAATTTAAGTAAAATTACATCCTATAGAAAAAATTGAAAATGAGAATAGCAACTATATGTTTAGCCCTGTTGATTATCTTCAATATTGATCCTACCGCAAGTATCGCTCAAGAGGATTCCGAAAAGAAACCTTTGGTATTTTTAATGAAGATCCAGGAGGATATCGACCCAAGATCCAACCGATATACAGAATTGGCATTAACAAAAGCTGAAGAAATAAATGCAGATTACGTGATCATTGAAATGGATACTTATGGAGGTGCATTAAATGATGCTGATGATATCCGTACCAGGGTTCTCAATTTTGAAAAACCGATCTATGTATACATCAATAAAGATGCTGCTTCTGCTGGAGCATTGATATCCATCGCTTGTGACAGTATATACATGGCTAGCGGAGCGAGCATTGGAGCAGCCACTGTGGTTACTGCTGATGGCGCTGCAGCTCCAGATAAATACCAGAGTTACATGAGGTCAATCATGAGATCTACAGCTGAGGCAACTGGTAGAAATCCAGATATCGCTGAAGCAATGGTTGATGAAACATTGGTCGTTGAAGGTGTAAGCGAGGATGGCAAAGTAATTACTTTTTCTACTTCAGAAGCTATTAAAAATGGTTTCTGCGAGGCTCAGGTATCAAGTATAGATGAAATACTTAAAAGATCAGGAGTTACAGATTACGACCTTGAAGAATTTGAAATCGGTGCTTCTGAAAAAATCATTGCATTCTTTTTGAACCCGTTTGTAAGTGGAATATTAGTGTTAGTCATAATAGGAGGATTGTATTTCGAATTGCAAACTCCAGGTGTGGGTTTTCCAATAATGGCCAGCGTAATTGCTCTAATTTTATACTTAACTCCATACTATCTTAATGGTCTGGCTGCCAACTGGGAAATTGTAGTCTTTTTCATAGGTATTGTGCTCATAGCAGTGGAGATATTCGTCATACCGGGATTTGGTGTTGCCGGGGTGCTTGGAATATTATGTACCGTTGGTTCTTTGATCCTAATGATGGTAAACAATGACGCTTTTGACTTCTCATTTGTTCGTCTGGATGAAATGTTATTTGCTTCTGCAGCAGTAATAACAGGTTTGATGGGATCAGTAGTTGTTGTGTTTTTGGGAGGTGCCAGGTTGGCTAATTCCAAAATGTTTCAACGAATTGCGTTATCTGAGACTATGGAAAAATCTGAGGGCTACACTTCAAATTTCAAAAAAGAATCTTTCGTGGGAAAAGTTGGTACAGCCTATACGATATTACGTCCAAGTGGAAAGGTGATGATAGATGGAGAAATCTATGATGCTTTTGCCAGAGGCAATTATATTGAGAAAGACGTAGAAATTGAGGTAATCGCCGAAGAAGGAACATCTTTAAAAGTAAAAGAGAAAACTTCCTGAAAATTGGATTCGATTCCCCATGTTTGCTGAATGAAAATTCTTGGTGTAATTCCAAGTCGGTATGCTTCCAAAAGGTTCCCTGGTAAGGCTCTGGTAGATATTGGAGGCAAGACGATGATTCAAAGAGTATATGAGCAAGCTTCAAAGTGTAATTCTTATTCGGATTTAGTAGTTGCTACTGATGATGACAGAATATATGATCACATTAAATTATTAGGTGGCAATGTCATGATGACATTATCAGACCATATGAATGGTACTGAGCGATGTAATGAAGTACTTGAAACTATTGCACCAGAATATGACTATGTAGTAAATATCCAGGGAGATGAACCATTTGTGCATCCTGAGACACTTGAAAATCTAAATTCAATTCTAGATGGAAATGTTGAAATTGGAACTCTGCTAAAAAAAGTTGAAGACCATTCAATATTGGATAACCCAAATGAAATTAAGGTTGCAATCAATAAAAGAAATGAAGCTTTATATTTTAGCAGAAGCAAGATTCCTTACTCAAGAAATGATAGCGAAATGAGTATCTCCCAATATTATAAGCATATTGGTATATACGCTTACAGATCAGATATATTAAAAAAAATAAGTCAATTGGAGGCATCCCCATTAGAGTTATCAGAATCATTGGAACAATTGCGATGGTTGGAGAATGGATATAAAATAAATGTGACATTTACCGATCACCAGAGTATTGGTATTGACTCACCGGAGGACTTAAAAGAAGCTACAAAGTATTTATAATGGAATTAAGAAAATTACTAATTATTCTAAATTGGGTGTTTATAGCTGGAGCTATTATTCTATTCTATATTGGATTGAGGTATGATGAGGAAAAATGGTTTTACACCCTTTCTGCACTTGGACTTTGGGGAATTTCTTTTTTAATTAACCGCCAAATTAAAAAGATGGACTCTGAATGAAAAGGTGGAAAAAATCAGACACTTGTCTTAATTGTGGTAAGAGCATTAGCGTAGATTTTAATTACTGCCCGCATTGTGGACAAGAAAATGATGATCGCAATATTTCATTTCTAAAACTAATCAGCGAGTTTTTCTCCAACTACCTCTCCTTGGATTCAAGGTTTGGCAGGTCCATTATTCCATTTCTTATCAACCCCGGGTTTCTGACGAATCGATTCAACCAGGGAAAAAGAAAAAACTATGCTAACCCTATTAGACTCTATTTGGTTGTTAGTTTATTCTATTTCTTTTTGATGAGTTTATATCTCGATCAGCATTCCGAGTTGTTTTCAGAGGACAACCAAGCATTTACCAACCCGGTTCCTGATAGTGTTAAACTCGAACAAATCCCAGAAGACATCATTACTGATATAAATGATGCATTCGTTAAGGCTGACAGTTTAAATCTGGATAGTCTTGGGGTAGATGAAAAAAAGTTTAATCAATTCAGATCAAAATTCGACTCTACAGGGTTCAAAGTCCCAACATTAGGAGACAGTATATTTAATGATGATAGTGGATGGCCAATGACCAATGCCCAATGGAGGATTTTCCGTGGCATGAAGAATGATCTCAACTATAGCACACAAGATATTCTTGATTCCATGCATGTAGAACAAATGGATGCCACCAGAGCAAAACTCACTCGTCAAATCGTGCGTGTTGGAAGGTCTTCGGATACATTTTTTGAATACGCTTTGAAGAATTTGCCAATCATGATGTTTCTCATGCTACCACTATTCGCATTAATATTGAAGTTCCTATATGTAACCAGAAAGATCTTGTACATTCAGCATTTAATACACTCACTGCACATCCATTCGGTAGCATTCTTTTTCTATGGTTTGGCGTTTTTGGTAGCGCTGATATTTGATCCCAATATTGTGAATGTCACATTGATAATTGCGCTTATACTTGTTACGCTATATTCCTACATATCATACATCACTGTTTACAAACAGCATTGGTTTAAAACATTAGTGAAGTTTGCGCTTACAGGCTGGATGTATGGGTTTGTTCTGACTATAGGACTGGCAATCGAAATTGTTGCTTCATTCTGGCTCTACTAATTACAGAATAGATTTTTCGAATGCATCAAGAAAGTGTGCTACCTCATTTTGCTTAACAGCATCTGAAACAAACAATGTCTCAAACTGAGAAGGTGCTAAATATACTCCTTGCTGCAACATGTTTTGGAAGTATTTCCCAAACTTAGCTGTATCACAAGACTTAGCGGTCTCAAAGTCAATCACTTTTTCATCAGTGAAAAAGACACTAAACATAGACCCAATTTGATTAATGGTATAAGGCAGTGATTTACCTCTTAAGATCTGCTTCACTCCTTCCACCATTATATTGGTATACTGATCTAATCTTTGAAATAATTCAGGATCTTCATTGATTTGCTTCAAAGCAGCATATCCTGCCGCCATTGCCACCGGGTTCCCGGAAAGTGTTCCTGCCTGATAAACCGGACCTGCTGGAGAAACGTAGTTCATTACTTCTTCCTTTCCTCCATAAGCTCCTACCGGCATTCCTCCTCCAATTATTTTTCCAAGAGTAGTAAGATCTGGTTTGATGTCATAAACTTCCTGAGCTCCCCCTGCCGCAAGTCGGAAGCCTGTCATTACCTCATCAAAGATCAATAGAATACCATTTTGATCACACAGACTTCTTAGACCCGAAAGGAAACCATCAACAGGCAATACGCATCCCATATTTCCTGCAACCGGCTCCAATATAATTGCAGCCACTTGTTCTTGATTGTTCTTTACCAGGTTTTCTACAGCTTCAAGGTCATTGAATGGAGCTAGAAGAGTATCTTGAGCTGTTCCTTTCGTCACACCCGGACTATCTGGTTCACCCATAGTAATTGCCCCACTTCCTGCAGCGATCAAGAACGAATCACCGTGACCGTGATAACAACCTTCAAATTTTATGATTTTATCTCTCCCTGTATATCCTCTTGCAACACGAATAGCCGACATAGTAGCTTCTGTACCGCTGTTCACCATTCTAACCTTGTCCATAGATGGGATCATAGAAGTGATCAACTTGGCCATTTCCACTTCCATGGCAGTTGGTGCGCCAAAGGATAGTGAATTTACTATTGCTTCCTGTACAGCAGACAAAACCTTCTCATTACCATGACCAAAAATCATAGGTCCCCAACTATTGATAAACTCCAAATATTCATTTCCATCAACATCTGTCATGTAAGCACCTCTTGCTGATTTTATGAATAACGGGTTCCCTCCAACTGCCTTAAAAGCTCTAACAGGTGAGTTTACTCCACCAGGGATATAGTTTTGGGCATCTTGAAATAGTTGTTGACTTTTATCTACTGACATTTATTAATTCGATTTTATTAATTCACTCTCTATTACCTTAACTACAGGAACAACCTGATTGTCATTACCAAGTCCATATTTATATCCAGACATAATATTTCCTTCAACAAATTCCCCTCCTCGCAAACCTTCCTGAAAGTACTTGCCATGCTCATGCATCATGTTACCCAGAAACATAACTGACTCATATCCAATCAAATGGTTTTTGGATGGTAATACTTTGAATTTATTGAGAAATGATGATTGGAATGACTTATAGTTGTCGCTGTTAATATCCGTATACTGAGGATGACACAGATAGAGACCTATATTCTCCATTTGATCATAGGAGATCACCTCAATATTCAACCAGGCATCCTGCCCAACCAAACCAATTGTGTCTGGTCTGGTAATATTTGCAGATACAAAGTTGGTCGCATATAAATTGGAATTGGACGCTACAAATATGTGCCCAAGGCTATCTGGTTCCACCCAGTACTTCTCAAAATAGCTATAGCGTTCATAAGAGTTTCTATATCTCTTGGTTTTGATTTCAATTTCCGGGTATGCTGCTTTCACAGAATCCACTTCATCGGCAGCCAGCTCAATTTCATAGACACCTGTCAATGTATCAATAATCGGTCTGATGGTTTCTTTATTTAACTCACCAAATCTGCTTACTTCAAATCCATAATCAAGAAGTTCATCCCTGTAAATTGCTGCATATACGGAATCTCTTTTTTCATACATCACCCAAGCTCTCTTGTTTTCAAAAGTCTCATTTGCAAAAGCTGCTAATTGCTGTGCTTTAGTTGGTGTACTTGGGTTATTTAAAAATGAAAAGGGATTGTTTCCTACTACACTTGGATTACTGCTAATCGGGTTAAACATGTTTATTTTATACTTGGCAGAGAAATCATAAACCTCTCTGAAAGCACCAGGGAATAATGGCCCATAAATCAAATCCATGCTTTTCAATTCCTCTTTTTGTAGGATTCTTTGAGTGTATATAGACTTTCCTTTAGTGTCATAAGGGTAAATATTGACTACTTTGCCCTGTTTTTGCAATTCCTCAGCACCGAATTTCAGTCCTTCATAAAGATCCATCACCAACCTGTTTCTCATCACACCATCTAAGTTCTCAATGCTATCAAACCTAAAAGGTAATAAGACAGCTATGTTGTATGTATCCTTCTTGATATTATCATAGTTCACAGAAACATAGTCCCGAATATCCAGATCATTTTCTTTGATTATTTCCAGAAGTAATTCTTGATTTTCAGATAGATCACCTTCCTTCAATCTGTTGGCATATTCCTGAGCAATTAGTTTATCTCCAGAGTATGAATAATACAAACCACTAATTGCAGCATCATCTTGTTTTGATAAGTATTCTTTCTTGAGCTGGATGCTTAAGTCTAATAAATCACCTTTAGCCTTACTTACTTTCTCAAAACCCCTTTCGTGATCACCTAACTCTAAATATGCATGAGCGAGCCAATAGTTTACCTCTCCTTTCTTGTCCCATTTTGGGTATTTCTGAAGAATTTGTAGAAACATGTTTTTCGCATCTTCAAATTCACCTAGTTTCACAGAACTGAGACCTGAGAAAAAACTAGCATACTGATAAAAGTTATTACCTGACTCAGGCTGACTTAATTCCAGAAATGCATTTTTTGCATTTTTATAGTCTCCTGAGCTAAATAGTCTTTTAGCTTCTAAATACTCGGATTGGAAATTCTTTTGTCCATAAATTCCTGATGAGATTAGTCCCAGGAAAAGGATAAAAATCGAACGTTTCATATTACTCCCATTCAATTGTTGCAGGCGGCTTAGAGCTAATATCATATACTACGCGATTAACGCCTTTCACCTGATTAATAATTTTATTGGAAACATCTGCCAGAAAATCGTATGGTAAGTGTACCCAATCTGCCGTCATTCCATCAACTGAAGTTACTGCTCTTAAAGCAACTACTTGCTCATATGTTCTCTCATCCCCCATTACTCCAACAGACTGAACTGGAAGCAACATAGCTCCTGCTTGCCATACATCATCATACAAGTCAGATTCCTTCAAACCATTTATAAATATGTGATCTACCTCCTGAAGAATAGCAACCTTTTCAGCTGTAATATCACCTAAAATTCTTATTCCTAAACCAGGACCTGGAAATGGATGTCTTCCTAAGATCTTCTCATCAATCTCTAAAGTTCTACCAACATTTCTTACCTCGTCTTTGAAAAGTGTATTAAGAGGTTCAACAACTTTCAAATGCATTTTTTCAGGTAAGCCACCTACGTTGTGGTGTGACTTGATTGTAGCAGAGGGACCTTTTACAGAAACTGATTCAATTACATCTGGATAAATTGTACCCTGACCTAACCATTTCACATTTTCGATTCTGTGAGCTTCTCTATCAAAAACTTCAATGAATACTCTACCAATTGCCTTTCTTTTGGCTTCAGGCTCAGTTAAACCTTTCAGGGCTTCATAAAATTCATTTTTCGCATCAACACCAGTCACATTCAAACCCATTCCTTTGTATGAGTCCAAAACATCTTGAAACTCGTTCTTTCTAAGAAGTCCATTATCTACAAATATGCAGTGGAGGTTGCTACCAATTGCATGGTGAATAAGTGTAGCAGCAACCGAAGAATCAACACCTCCGGAAAGACCCAACACAACCTGATCATCACCTAACTTTTCTTTAAGTTCAGCAATTGTTGTTTCAACAAAAATATCTGGTGTCCAATCTTGAGAACAATGGCAGATATGAACTACGAAGTTTCTTAGTAATATTTTCCCTTGTGTAGAGTGAGTAACCTCAGGGTGGAATTGAATTCCGTATGTCTTTTCATCATGTACTTTAAAGGCCGCAACAGCAACTGAATCCGTACTTGATATAATATCAAACCCTTCAGGCAAAGTTTTAATGGTATCACTGTGTGACATCCAAACCTGAGAATCCAAAGAAATCTCTTTTAATAAGTCAAAGTGACTATCAACCTTGGTGAGTTTTGCTCTTCCGTATTCTCTTATCTCTGAAGGCAACACTTCTCCACCATATTTTTTTGCCAGCAATTGAGCTCCATAACAAACACCCAATACAGGGAATTTGCCTCGTAATGAATCAATATCTAAATCAGGTGCATCTTCTTCTCTGACGGAACAAGGACTTCCAGAAAGGATCACACCTTTTACAGAGTCATCAAACTCTGGCAGGTGATTATATGGGTGGATTTCACAATAGACATTGAGTTCCCTTACTCGTCTTGCTATTAGCTGTGTGTATTGTGAACCAAAATCAAGGATGATAATTTTCTCAGACATGCGGCAAAAATAATATGGTAAATATTGTTTTACCCTGTTTGTTGGAATATTTAAATCCACATTCGTTTAAGATGCCGGAAAGCAGAGAAAATTTAGTATTATTGATACTTATTCAGCCTTCAAATTTAACGCCATGACAAGATCTGGATTAAAAGCACACCGTATCGGAATGAACAAAGAGTTTAGATTCCGGGGTGAGGAACAAACTAGACTGGAGACCTTCAGTGATGCCGTATTCGCATTAGCTATTACCATGCTGGTACTCAAAACTGAAGTCTCTTATGAGTTCGATCAAATGATCTTGTTTGTTGCTGACATAGTTCCTTTTCTACTTTGCATGGCTCTTGTTGTTTATATATGGCATGAACATTTTTTATTTTTCCTCAGATATGGCTTTAGAAACAACTATGTAGTTTGTCTTAATGCCGTACTCCTATTTTTTATTCTATTCTTCGTTCACCCTTTAAAATTTCTGGCAAAGCTTCTGACACTGATTTACGGCAAAATGATTCTAAGCCTATTTGGAATAGACTCGTCTGACTGGCAAGATGTTGGTAATATGATCAATGGAAATGATATGCCTCAACTCATGATGGTCTATGGATCAATGGCGGCCATTATCTTTTTTACTTTAGCATTACTCTACAAGTATGCCCTTGGCAAGAAGAAAGAACTTGAATTAAATGAGATTGAGATATTCGATACACGTTCCGGACTTTTTAGTATGACACTGATGGGCTCTGTACCATTTTTCTCTGTTTTGGTTTCAGCAATATTTCCGCACACCATGATAACTGGGATCGTTTCTGGTTTCATGTACATGCTTTACATGCCAATAATGATTATCTTCGGGATCAAACGGAACAAAAACCGCGAGAAATTGTTAAGCAATTTGAATAAGTAAACAACTTCCCATCATTGATTTTTACGCAATTGTAAAATGCAAACGATATCATAAAATTAATGTTATCATTTGCCAATAATTCGATTTGATTATTAACGTGTATTTCATTTCTTTGACGCGCTCAATATGACAAGGGAACATCAAAGATTACTAGAGGCGAGAACCGGTACTCCATGGAAAAAGTGGGGACCCTATCTATCAGAGAGACAGTGGGGAACTGTCCGAGAAGACTACAGCGAAAGTGGACTTGCATGGGAAAGTCTGACCCATGACATGGCCAGAAGCAAAGCATATCGTTGGGGTGAAGATGGTATCGGTGGTATCAGTGATGAGAATCAACAAATCTGTATTTCCTGGGCATTTTGGAATGAGAAAGATCCGATAATAAAAGAACGACTTTTCGGGCTAACCGGAGTAGAAGGGAATCATGGTGAAGATGTAAAAGAGCTTTACTACTACTTAGATAGTACGCCTACACACTCCTACATGAAGATGCTATATAAGTATCCTCAAGGTGAATATCCTTACTCAGATCTTGTAGACACCAACAAAGCTTGCAGCAGGCTCGAAAGAGAATACGAAATTGAGGACACTGGAATATTTGATAATAACAAATATTTCGATGTAGTCATGGAGTATGCTAAATCCGATTCTGACGACATTCTCCTAAAAGCGACGATTCACAATAGAGGAACAGAAGTATCTCCATTGTTAATAATGCCCACTATATGGTTTAGAAACACCTGGTCCTCAAGAAATAAAACACATAAACCTGCACTGAAGCAAACAGGGGATTCAAGGGTTAACATTCGTCACCATGAGTTAGGTAATTATTCTGTATACTTTGAAAAAAGACCTGATGAAATTGTTTTCTGCAATAACGAAACCAATAGGAAAAGACTTTATGGGACAGCTAACAATTCCAAGTTCTTAAAAGACGGAATTAACCGATATGTGATTGAAGGCAAGAAAACAATCAACCCTCGTAATACCGGCACCAAATGTGCCGCATTATATTGGGTAAATGTCACACCAAACAAACCTGTTGAAATAACATTCAGAATCAGCAATAAGCCGCACAGAGATCCTTTTGTTGATTTTAAAGAAATATTTGGAACCCGACTTGCTGAAGCGAATCAATTCTATCACAAGCTTCAGGAAAAAGTTACCAACGAGGATCATAAAAATATTCAAAGACAGGCATTTGCCGGAATGATGTGGAGCAAACAGTTCTACTACTACAATGTAAGAAAATGGCTCCATGGAGATGAAGGTAAGCATGCCCCTCCTGAAATCAGAAAAAAAGGAAGAAACTCAGGTTGGCAAAACCTATTTAATCATGACATCCTTAGTATGCCCGATAAATGGGAGTACCCTTGGTATGCTGCCTGGGATTTGGCATTTCATTGTATACCTCTTGCGAGAATAGATCCAGATTTTGCAAAAGAGCAATTGATTCTTTTGCTTAAGGATAGATATATGCATCCTAATGGTCAAATTCCGGCCTACGAGTGGAATTTTAGTGATGTAAATCCGCCAGTTCATGCATGGGCTGTTCTGCGTGTATTCAAAATGGATGAAGCCGAAAACGGCGAAGGTGACTATGAATTCCTTCAGAAAGCGTTTCATAAACTCATGATGAACTTTACCTGGTGGGTAAATAGAAAAGATACCGATGGGAACAACGTTTTTGAAGGAGGCTTCCTTGGTTTGGATAACATTGGAATATTTGATAGAAACCACCAGATCATTGAACACGCCAGACTGGAGCAAGCGGATAGTACAAGTTGGATGGCAATGTTCTCTCTAAACATGTTGAGAATCGCTCTTGATTTATCAGCTAAGTTTCCAGTATATCAGGACACAGCCACCAAATTCTTTGAGCACTTCCTGTATATCGCTGGAGCCATGAATGATATCGGAGACACTCATGTAGACCTTTGGGATGATGAGGATAGTTTCTATTACGATGTGATGCATAGACCTGATAAGGAGAATCAAGTTCTGAAAGTGAGATCTATGGTAGGGTTGATTCCATTATTTGCTATTGAAATATTAGTAGATGAAACTTACCAAAAGCTACCCGAGTTTCAGGAAAAGCTGGAGTTCTTTTTACAGGAAAGACCAAAACTTGCAAACCTGGTGGCCAGATGGCAAAATCCAGGAGAAAGTGGTAGAAGGTTGCTATCAATTTTAAGGGGACATAGGATGAAAAAAATCCTCAACAGAATGCTGGACCCTGAAGAATTTCTATCCGATTATGGAATTAGAGCACTTTCCAAATACTATGAAAAGAATCCGTATCAGGTTCAAATAAATGGCGATTTACTTTCGATTGAATACCTACCTGGCGAATCTGATTCCTCAATGTTTGGTGGTAACTCCAACTGGAGAGGGCCAATTTGGTTCCCGATGAACTATTTGATTATCGAATCATTAGTTAAGTTCTTCCATTATTATGGTGAAGACTTTAAAGTAGAATATCCAACAAATAGTGGAGAATATGTTCACCTAAAAGAACTTGCTCACAAATTGACCGAACGACTTCTGAAGATATTCAGCAAAGATGAATTAGGTCATAGAGCTGTAAATGGAGGTAAACTAAAACATCAAAATGACCCGCATTTCAAGGATCATGTGTTATTCTATGAGTATTTTCACGGTGATCACGGTGAAGGTCTTGGTGCTTCTCATCAAACCGGCTGGACAGGTCTCATTGCAGAATTGATTCATGAATTCTATAATTATCCTGCTTACCTGGAAAACTCCAGTCACTAGGTTAAGTAAATAACAGCTTAATATTCTAATGGATTAGTGCCATTCATAATTTTTAATGAAATTGCGCCAGATTCGTTTATCGAAGAATAACTAAACATTATATGAGGGGCTTTGCACTAATAATTCTACTATTCACTATACTCAAACCTACTTTATCCCAATCTCAGGAAAGACCAAAACTGATTGTTGGCATTGTGGTAGATCAAATGAGAGTTGATTATCTCTACAGATATGAAGACAAATTTGGAGATGATGGATTTAAACGGTTAATGAATGATGGATTCTACTCCCTGAATACTCACTATAACTATACCCCTACTAATACGGGCCCTGGTCACGCTTCAATATTTAGTGGTACAACTCCTGCTAATCATGGAATCATTGGAAATGAATGGTATTCAAAAGAATTAAGCAAAGAAATAAATTGTGTTGGTGACAGTACTGTTAAATCGGTTGGTACCGAGAATAATTCTGGGATGTATTCTCCAAAAAATCTGATCGTCACAAATCTGGCAGATGAAATTAGATTACAAACTCAAAAAAGAGGAAAAGTTATTGGTCTATCTATAAAAAATAGAGGAGCGATTCTTCCTTCTGGCCATTTGCCTAATGGAGCCTACTGGTACGATTGGGAAACCGGAAATTTCGTAACCAGCGAATATTACAGAAACGAATTACCAAAATGGGTAAAAAAATACAACGATAAAGGAAATGTTAAAAAGTACTTAAGTCAGACCTGGAATACTTTACTACCAATTGAAGAATACACTTCAAGTGGTCCTGATGATTCTCCTTATGAGGGTAGAATTGATAAAGAGCTGGCTCCTACTTTTCCTTATGATTTAAAAGCATTGCAAGAAAAGTCCGGGCACTATGGATTACTCCCTTCCACCCCTTGGGGAAATACTGTTATCCGCGAATTAGCTGAGGAAGCCATTAAAGCCGAAGAACTAGGTGCGGATAATGAAATTGACTTACTAACAATCAGCTTTTCGGCTCCTGACTATATTGGACATAGATTTGGGACGAATGCCGTAGAGCTACAGGATTGTTACTTAAGACTTGATCTGGAATTGGCTAAGCTACTCAAAACACTAGATGAAGAAGTTGGTAAAGGAGAATACACTGTTTTTCTTACCGCTGATCATGCAGTAGCGGAAGTCCCTCAATATTTGATGGATAATAACGCACCTGCAGGATATATACAGGCTTCTCCTATAAAATTCACAGTGGGCAAATACGCAAATGACAAATATGGAGAAGGGGAATGGTTCCTAAATACTGGAAGTAATCAAATATTCCTTAACCGAGAATTAATAAAAAAGAAAGGGCTGTCTCTTCAGGAATTCCAGCAAGATATAGCAGATTTGTTGATGACATTTGACGGAATCAAAGCTGCATTCACTTCTACTGATTTAATGAAAAACAATTACACTGAAGGTATTAGAAGAAAACTTCAGAAAGGATACAACCCTCAGAGATCTGGCGATGTTTTTGTTGTGTTTGAATCAGGATGGTTTCCTACGAGATGGGGAGGAACGGGAACCAATCATGGTTCTGGATATAATTATGACACACATGTTCCACTCTTAATCTATGGAAAAGGGATCAAAGCTCAGAAATCTGCCAAATATCACGAAATAACCGACATCATACCCAGCCTATGTTTGAAGTACGAGATCAAATTACCAAGTGCTTCCGACGGAAAACCAATTTTAGAACTATTTGATTAAATCTGGTATGAGTAAAAATATTGGACTGCTATTCGATATGGATGGCGTCATTGTGGATAATCACAATTATCATCTAGAGGCATGGATTCAGTTTTTTGAGAAACATGGAAAGTCCATCACGGAAGATGAATACAAAAAGAATGTTAATGGAAAAACCTTAAAAAGAATTGTTAAGGAATTCTTTGACAGTAGTATCTCTGATGAGCAAGCACAAAAGTTTGGTGAAGAAAAAGAAGCTCTTTACCGAGAGATTTATGGATCTGATTTAGCCCCAGTTGAAGGGCTATTAGATTTCATGGATAACGCCAGAACTGCTGGAATCAAAATGGCTGTAGGAACATCCGCTCCAATTGAAAATGTAGAGTTCACCATTGATGGTCTTGATATCAGAAACTACTTTGATGGCATCATCTATGATAAACATGTGTCCAAAGGAAAGCCGGACCCGGAAGTCTATCAACTATGTGCAAACGCAGTTGGTTTGCCCAATGATCAGTGCATTGTTTTTGAAGATGCTCTGCTAGGAATTGAAGCAGGAAAGAATGCTGGTTCCAAAGTAATTGGCCTAATAACGACCCATTCAGAAGAAGAATTGACCAATACTGATCTTAATATCAACAATTTTAAAGATATTTCCGTTGATGATTTGAAAGCATTAATTGGAAATTAATAAATGAGATTACTTATTGTCTTTATTCTCCTATCCTCTTCTGTGTTTGGACAGGATATAAAAATTGCGAAACTGAAATATGATGGTGGCGGAGATTGGTATTCCAATAAAACCGCATTACCAAACCTAATCAAGTTTTGTAACCGTAACATAAAGACCAATATTGATCGAAGCGAAGAAGTTGTTGAGGTAGGAAGCATTGAGCTTTTTTTGTATCCCTATGTCTACATGACCGGTCATGGAAATGTATCTTTCAGCAATTCTGATGCGGAGAACTTAAGGAACTATCTCATTTCGGGTGGCTTTCTACACATCGATGATAATTATGGGTTAGATCAATTTATTAGACTGGAGATGAAAAAGGTCTTCCCAGATTTAGAGTTTGTTGAATTGCCTTATAGCCACGAAATCTATCACCAGAAATACGATTTCCAGGAAGGCCCACCAAAAATCCATCAACATGATGGTAAACCAGCACAGGGGTTTGGTATAATATATGAAGGCAGACTTGTCTGTTATTACTCCTATGAAAGTGATTTAGGAAATGGATGGGAAGATCAATCCATCTACAACGATCCTGAGGAAGTCAGACAAAAAGCATTGAAAATGGGCGCTAATATCATTTCCTATGCTTTTACCAGTGACTAATCAAACTAAAAAGATGCTACTTTCATAAATGGTGATTGATTTTCTTCATCATTATTTACAATCGGTATAGCTTCTCTTTCCAATTCTGTTTTAAAGAAGCTTACCAATTCCTGCAACATTTGTGATTGAGCGGTTAACTCCTCCGCACTAGCTGCCATTTCTTCAGAATTAGCAGCATTGGATTGGATTACTTCGTTCAATTCCTGTACAGCACCGTTTATTTGATTGGTTCCATTTTTCTGTTCCAGACTGGAATTAGATATTTCATGAATCAGTTTCAATATTTCCTCGTAGGTCTCATTCATTGCATTCAATTTACCAAATGCCTCATCTCCTATCGCAACTCCACTAGCAGATTCTTCATCAATCTCTTTTGCTGCATCCTGACTTCTTTCTGCAAGCCTTCTAATTTCAGCCGCTACTACTGAGAAACCTTTGCCGTGTTCTCCGGCTCTGGCAGCTTCAACCGCTGCATTTAACGCTAATAAATTCGTTTGTCGGCTAATCTCCCCTATCACTGAAATTTTGCTAACAATCCTCTTCATCGATTCTAATGCTGATCTGATTGAAGCAGTCGTGTCTTTAAGCAAAACACTGGAGTCTTGCGTGGCTTCTGAAGTCTTAATAGCATTATTAGATGTACTTTCAATCGTTGCAGTCATTTCTTCCATGGTCGAAGAAACTTCTTGTGCTGAACTTGCCTGCTGAGAAGCACCATCAGAAACTTGCATCGATATTCCACTCAATTCTGTACTAGCTCTTGAAAGTTGTGTTGCAGAAGATTTTGCATTGACAATAACATCTTTCAACACCGTAGACATTTTATGTATTGCTCCTAATAAACCTTTGGAATCTGCGGAACTGTTTACATCAAATGTTAAATCTCCCTCTGCAATTCTCAGTGCTCTCTTCAATACATCTCTTGGTTCTCCACCCATTACTTCAACCAGATCTTTGATGACAAAATAAGTAACCGTAATAGAAATCAAACAGATTAATACTGAAAACGCTAAGGAACCAATCAGGATCATATATGCATTTTGCATTTTACTTTTAGCCTGAGATTTGAGAGAAGTGCTAATATAATCCTCCACACCTTTCAATAGGTTTATTTTCTTGGTGATGGTATCGAACCAGTATTTAGAATCAACACCAAAGTCTCCAGAAGCTTGGTTTTGGTGTGCAATATTGCGCATTCTATTCACCTCCTCAACCGCATTATTTTTAAGACTTTTTTTGAAATAATCAATTGTTGGCTCATCCGCTACTGAGATGAAAACGTCTAAATAGGAATCCTGAGCAACAACCAGCTCAACGAACTTCTTATACATTCCATCACCAAAAGAATTTGCAGCAAAAGTATTACTCAACACTGCTCGCTCTATTCCAGCCCTCTCCTTTCCTTTCATAAAATTAGAATAGGAAGTAATTCCAGCAACCAGAGAAGCATCTGAACTTACTTTTGTTAAACCCGCAACTATATCTAGCAACTCAGTATTAATAGAGGTATAGTATCCCAATGCCTCTTTCAAGGGCATATCTTGCCGAGATACACTAGCTCTAACATTGCCTAATTTCTTCAATATTGATTGTACATGGATTATTCTGGAATTGATGCCTCCCTGCACGGATTGTGTCATAATAAACTCCGCGGAAGCATTAAAAGGATCCAATCTCTGATCTGTAAGCTTTCGTTGAGCTCTAAGTTCTGAATTAAACTTGACTCCTTTGCTTCCAAGGAAACCGGCTGTATTACCTCTCTCCTTTTGAATTTCATGAACCAACGATCCAATTACTTCACTAAACTCAATGTACTGCTGAAGCGACTGCATCTCAGAATGTCGCTCCTTGTTTGATTTGAATAAGATGATTGAGAACAGAATAAGCCCGAAAATTGGTACCAATGTTATGATTAAAAGTTTACTACGAAACTTTAATCGATTGATTAGTTTTCTCATTACTTAGAATTAGTTCCCACAAAGTTTGAACAAGTAACTTCAAACTGACCTTCGGTGTGAAGGACCTATAGCTAGTAGATGTTTATAAGTTCCCTGTGTTAATGTGTAGAAGATACTCATTTAATAGGATGAATAAAAGTCAAATTCGTTGGGATAAAGAAATTACAGGTTAGGCCAATACAATCTAAAGACCAATAAAAAACCGGAACCCTACTGGATCCCGGTCATCATCACCTCACAAAAGTCGCATTGATCGACTATAGTCTTTAATTTCTTATCCTCTTCTTCTATGTCCTCTCGGATTGATTTCGATCGTTTCAGTAACACCATCTGTAGTTACATCCACAAGATTATCACAGGTACCATCTCCGAAATCCATTGTGATTGTACTTTCTCCGGTGATCACTTTTGTACCTGATACTGGAATGAATCCCTGGTTTCTGCATGATCTCATGAATGTTAAAGCTTCCGTAATTTCAGCTGTATATGATACTCCATCTCTTCTAGAACCAGATGCAGTTCCTTCTAAAGTCACGTAATCATCCTGCGGGTTTTCACTTCTATACCAAGTTCTAATGTGATCAACATCTCTTGTAATTGTAGTACCATCAGCAAATGTTAACTGTCCACCTGTGATAGTAATTTGGAATTTAGGTGCATCTTCAGAGCTTCCTGTAATGTTCTCAATTCTTCTTGTTCCTTCAACTTTAACATCATCCAAATAGAAGTCCTCAAACGTCACTTCCCTATAAGCACCAATCTCATATCTTGTGCTATTATATGAAACTAGTATTTTTCCATGTCTCACTCTACCGGATGGGTTTGAACATCCTGAAAGGCTATCATATACAATTTCAATTGTCTGATTTACCGTATCGTGAGTTACCTCAGCACATTCCAGAACATCCCTCCTGTTGAATCTTCCTTGAGAAAGTGCAGCCACATCTTCCATTCCAGCCTCAGTAATGTCATCAATATCTTCATAAGAAGCATCAACTGACTCCTCAGTATCAAGATCAGCGACCGATAGAGCAGCTTCGATGCTGGTTTCAGTACCTACTTCATCTTGACATGACATAAAAGTGATTGTGAGGATGCTGACAAGTGCTAATGTAATTCTCTTCATTGCTATAAGTTTTTTAGTTAGTATCATTTTTGTTAACCATTTGCACCCTTAGATGTGATAGGTGATCAATGGTTTAATGATCGTTTAAAAAAAATCATATAAAAAATCACAATAAAAACTCAAGTAACTGAATAACAAACACTTAACTAGTTATAATATTTTTAAATTATTTCACTTTTAATTAAATAAATCAGGAAAACCCTTAATCTAAATTCGTTTAACACCTCCAATTATCACCCACAATCTCCATTCATTGATCTCTGGTTGGTCTAAGGTCGGTTTTAGATTAGATTGCCGACCTGTTCAATGATTAATCATATCTCATGAAGAAAATTTACTTATTGCTATTCATGTTTGGACTACTGTCCTCTAACACAACTTTCGCCCAAAAGCTTGATATGGATCTTCTCAAAGGCATGAAGCCAAGAAGTATTGGTCCTGCGGGAATGAGTGGAAGGGTAACATCCATTGATGTAGTACTAAGCAACCCAGACATCATCTATGCTGGCACAGCTTCAGGTGGACTTTGGAAATCTACTAGTGGAGGTATTAAATGGGAGCCAATTTTTGATAATGAAAAAACAGCATCCATTGGTGCAGTTGCTGTTCAACAATCAAACCCATCCGTTATCTGGGTAGGTACAGGAGAAGGTAATCCTAGAAATAGTTTGAATGGCGGATATGGAGTTTACAAAAGTCTTGATGGAGGTAAGAACTGGAAATCAATGGGACTAGAGGAAACCAGACACATTCACCGTGTAATCATTGACCCAACTGATCCAAATACTGTATATGTTGGAGCGATTGGTTCACCATGGGGAGAACATTCTCAAAGAGGAGTTTATAAAACTACCGATGGAGGTGAAACTTGGAAGAAAATTCTATTTGTAGATAACAAAACAGGGGTTGCTGATCTTGTAATCGATCCTAAGAATCCAAATAAATTAGTTGCTGCGATGTGGCAGCACAGAAGACAACCATGGACATTTAAATCCGGCGGACCAGGTTCTGGATTATATATCACTCATGACGGAGGTGAAACATGGGAAGAAAGAACCGATGAAGATGGTTTACCGGAAGGAGATCTAGGGAGAATTGGTTTAGCAATCTCACCAAGCAAACCCAACATTATATATGCACTTGTAGAATCTAAAAAGAATGCACTTTATAAAAGTACAGATGGAGGATTCAAATGGTCCAAGGTTAACGACAAGAATGATATTGGAAACAGACCATTTTATTACTCAGACATCTATGTTGATCCTGTAAATGAAAACAGGGTTTATTCAATCTTCACATATGTAAATGTAAGCCAGGATGGTGGTAAAAACTTTTCACAATTAATGCCTGCATATGGTGTGAATAACGGAGTACACCCGGATCACCACGCATGGTGGATACACCCTACAAATCCTGACTTTATGATTGATGGTAATGATGGAGGACTGAATATCACAAAAGATGGAGGTAAAACATGGAGATTTGTTGAGAATCTACCCGTTGCTCAATTCTATCATATAAGTGTTGATAATGAATTTCCATACAATGTCTATGGAGGTATGCAAGACAATGGCTCATGGGGCGGTCCTGCGTATGTATTGAAAGCACAGGGAATCAGAAACTCCTACTGGCAGGAACTTGCTTTTGGAGATGGTTTCGATGTGGTTCCAGATCCTGATGATACCAGATATGGATATGCCATGTCTCAGGAAGGTTTTGTATCGAGATATGACAAAGAAACCGGATACAATCATATTATCCGACCAACACATCCTGATCCTGAAATGAGATTAAGGTTTAACTGGAATGCTGCAATTGCACAAGATCCATATGATAACAACACTATTTACTTTGGTAGTCAATTTGTTCACAAGAGTACCGACAAAGGAACGACATGGACGGTTATCTCTCCGGACATGACTACAAATGACCCGGAGAAGCAAAAGCAAGACGAAAGTGGTGGACTTACAATGGACGCTACTGGAGCTGAAAACCACACTACAATTTTAGCAATCTCTCCCAGCACAGTTCAAAAAGACGTGCTTTGGGTAGGTACTGATGATGGTGTAGTTCAAATCACTAAAGATGGTGGTAAGTCCTGGACTAATGTAACCAACAATATAACTGGAATGCCTCGTGGTTCATGGGTTGTTCAAATTAAACCTTCCGTTAAAAATGCTGGAGAGGCGCTAATTGTAGTTAATGACTACAGAAGATACAATTACAATCCTTACGCATACCGAACTAGAGACTTTGGCCAGACATGGCAAAGAATTGTAGATGAGAATAAAGTATTTGGTTATGCCCTTTCTATAGTAGAAGACCCTGAAGAGTCAAGATTGCTATTCCTTGGAACTGATGATGGACTTTATGTTTCTATTGATGCCGGAAACAATTGGACTAAATGGACTAATGAATACCCAACCGTTTCTACAAAAGATTTGGTAATTCAACCTAGAGAGCACGATCTGGTGATTGGTACATTTGGAAGAGCTGCCTATGTGTTAGACGACATTAGACCGTTAAGAGAAATAGCTAGAAATTCTGGAGCATTGAGAGAAACTGTAAACATCTATTCCCCTCCTACAGCCTACATCACTGTTAGTCAGCAACCTACTGGAACCAGGTTTGGTGGTGACGCCATGTTTAATGGTACAAACAGAAAAACAGGTGCAATGATTTCTTACAGCTTCAATAAACCCGAAGAGAAGAAAGACGAAGTTCCAACCGACACCAAAAAGAAAAAAGGCAAGAAGAATCAGACTGCAAATAGCTCAGAAGACACTGCAAAAGATGACGAGAAAGAAAAAGTCAATTATGACTCACTGACTTTCGAAATCTATAAAGGTTCTGAGTTGATCAGAACTTTAAAACAAAAAGCTCCAAAAGACGAAGGACTTAACAGAACCTATTGGAGACTTAATGAAAAAGGCGTTCAGGGACCTTCCAGAACGGCTCCTAAGAAAAACGGAAACGAACCTTCTGGAGTGACTGTTTTACCAGGAACATACAAGGTAAAAGTAATTTATGGTGATAAATCTGATTCTACTGAGCTAGAAGTAAGGTATGATCCAAGAATAGTTGTTAATATTGCGGATCTAGAGAAAAAGTATGATGCTCTTAAGAAACTGGAAAGTTTCACAGCCAGATCTGAGAAGGCGGTGACGCAACTAAGAGAGGCAAAAGAAGTGGCAGATTTACTTTTAAAGGACCTTAAAAAAGAAGGTGAAGAAAAATTTAAGGACCAAATAGAAAAAAGTAAGGCAATTGGTGATAGTATATCAAATCAAATTGATATCTTCATCGGCAAAGAAGATAAGAGACAAGGAATTACCCTGGATTACAAGCAATATGTAAGTAATCGAATAGGATGGGCCATTTTTTATACTGGAAATCAACAAGGCGCTCCAACTGCAACTGAACTTGATCTGATCAAGAAAGCTGAAGATTCGCTGGATGAAGCAATTCAAAGCACAAACAAATTCTTTGAGGAGCAATGGAAACCTTACCAGGAGGAAATGGAAAAAATTGAGTTAAGTCGTTTCAAATCATTCGAAACATTAGACTAGCTCAACGTTAGAAATAACACTTACTTCCCAAATGCCGTCGTTTTAATTAACGGCGGCTTTTTTTTTGCAATCGACTAAATCTGAATTAGCTTTCAACATTAGAATAGATCTTATTAATGACCATAATAGTATACATCGGAATAGCCCAGGCATTCTTCTTAAGTGCCTTACTTCTTACCAAAAGTGGCAAGAAGGTTTTCGATTATATCTTGCTCACCTGGCTAATACTCAATGCTATTCAACTCTACTATTTCAACCTGAGCTTCGAAAAAGTCACTGATCAATACAACCAATCTATTTTAATTGTCATAGGGCTACTTCCCTATTTCGTTGCACCTCTACTTTACTTCTATGTAAGTGCGTTGGTAAAGCCCAAAAAGTTTGAATTAAAAAACTATATCTATCATTTCCTTCCTTTTCTAATTGTGACATCAACAATGTTGTACTATCATTTCTTCAAGGAAGATACTGAGATTTGGGTGGTTGATGGCTTCATTCACCTAAGAGGAAAACTGCCATTTATCCTAACATACTATGCTTTGATAATGGCTTTCTTCAGCTTTTTATACCCAGCAATTTGCCTCCACCTTCTATTCAAACATAGAAACAGGATTGAAAATGAATTTTCTTATCATGAGAAAGTAACTCTGAGTTGGTTAAGGCATTGGATCTTATTGGAAATTATTGGTTTTTGGATATCCTTTTTAATTGTTTGGGCCGGTGAATTTGAATGGGTTGGTTTCTTGTTCAGCTTCAAAGTTATTGCCATTGTCATCATCTTCAACATTGTAGTTATTGGTTTCTTTGGAATCAGACAAAGGGCAATATTCACTAACCTTCCTGTTGTAAATTCTCATGTTGAAGAATCTAATACCAAATCTAAATATGAGAAATCTGCAGTTCCTGATAGCGTATTAGTTGAGTTAACAAATCGCTTAGAAGAAGTAATGAATAACGATAAACCATACCTCAACCCAAAACTGGATATCGATTCTTTAGCACAAATGGCAGACACCAGAAAGCACTATCTATCTCAGGCTTTAAATGATCAGTTAAAAATCAACTTCTACGATTATGTTAATGGATTTAGAGTCGAGGAATTTAAAAACCGAAGCATAGATCCTTCCAATAGTCACTTATCTATATTGGGAATTGCATTGGATTGTGGGTTTAATTCCAAGTCTTCATTTAATAGCATTTTTAAGAAGAGAGAAGGCCTTACCCCTAGTGAGTTCAAGAAAAATATGAAGTCCAACACGTCCAATCCGACCGATCTGGACGATTGATGGTGCTGCTTTTTCCACATTTGAAAAAAACTCAAAATAATTATGTGGAAGAATTACCTACTCACCTCAGTAAGAGCTTTCAAAAAAGATAAGTTCTTTATTAGTGTCAATGTCTTCAGTCTGGGCATTGCATTCTCACTTTGCATCATAGGCTACTTCAATTTTGAATTCAACAATTCATTCAATCAATACTTTGATGATTCGAATGAGCTTTACAAAATCAATGCTGTTAGAGATATTGATTCGGATAATAAACTAATGGGCATCACTCCTGTTGCGCTCAAAAATCATTTAGATCAAATTCCTAATTGTCAATCCAGCAGATTTCACCGAAACAGTGTAACCCTCAAAATTGGAGATAATCTGTTCCAGGAAAATATTGGTTTCGTAGATCAGGAATATCTACAAATGTTTTCATTCAAGTTTTTACATGGCAGGGCATTCAACTCAAATGTAAGCCAAAGCATTGTAATTGATGATGAGACTGCTCTCAAGCTATTTGATCGAACAAACATCATTGGAGAAGTGATCAAAATACTCCTTCCAGATGACAATGAAGTCACCTATCAAATCTCAGGTGTAATCGAAAGGGCCCCAAGAAACACCAGTTTCTACTTTTCAATGCTCGCTCCATTCGAAAACTACGAGAAGTATTATCATGTCGATGAAGCCAGCTGGGATCAATGGATTGATGGCACATTCATAAAAACATCCGAATCAATCTCTTCAATCAAACAACAACTCAACTCAAAACTCAAAATTCAAAACTCCAAGAACAAAGACCTTCCAGTGGAGTCGTATAGGATAGATTCCATTCTTGACTGGCCTTCTTTTGAAAACCAACAGTACAAAGGGCATTTCATGGGTTATCTCCACCCAGCATCTGTATTAGGAACAATTAGTTCTGCTATTACCATTTTACTTCTTGCTTGCTTCAATTATATCAACACCAGTATTGCCATTTCCGGCAAAAGACTGAAAGAGATCGGGATCAGAAAGATTATCGGTGGCCATAGAAAAACAATCATCATTCAATTTATGGTAGAAAACACTTTGATGGTCTTAATTGCACTTCTGATATCTGTAGGAGTCAGTTACTTTATCATTCCATATTACAATGCTATGTTTGATATCCAACTGGTTGATTTCAATATGGTTGATTTGACAAACCTTATACTCTTTGGAGTAGCTGTTTTCTCGCTGGTTGCTTTTCTCTCCAGTGCTTACCCTGCATTTTATATTAGCAAATTCGACTCTTTGGAAATCCTTAAGAACAAGGTTCGTTTTTCTGGAAAGAATTTACTGTTTAAAGGGTTATTGGCATTTCAATTCATAGTCTGCTTCTACAATGTATTTGCGCTGCTTGTATTCATTGAAAATGGTGAATATCAAAAGAATCTTGATAGAGGTTACAGTATTTCCAACACTGTGAATATTCCTCTAAACTCTCCAGATCAATTTGATGTACTTGCGAATGAATTAAGTAAAAACCCGAACATTTCAAGCATAACAGGTACACAAGATGTCGTTGGCTTCCACGCCACAGATGTTGCTGTAACTTATGCTTCAAATGAAATCCAGGCTTCCCAACTGAGAACTGGAATGGATTATATCGAAAGCATTGGAGTAAGACTGCAACAGGGGCAATACCTCAACAAGAAGCACAAAGAGAACCAGCACAACATTCTTATAAACAGCATGCTGAACGAAGAACTTGGGGGTGATATGCTGAATAAAACCATGATTATAAACGGACAGCAATCAACCGTAATCGGACTTGTGGACGATTTCAATTTGAAGCCAATCATGCTGACAAATAAAATAAGACCTACAATTATTCAACTTGTTCCAGAGTCTGATTATCGGTATGCTACAGTCGTAAGTACCTCCCAAAATTCTGATCAGCTTATGAGTACAATTGAAGAAGTATGGTACACCCAATTCCCGAATCAACTTTATCGGGGTTACAAACAAGAAAAGGTCCTCAAAGCTCTAAGTCAAACAAATAATATCATTCTAAATATAAACGTGTTCATTGCTGTTGTAGCTGTATTGATAACTATTCTGGGGCTTTACACATTGATATCTCTAACCATACAAAAGCGAATTAAAGAGTTTGGAATCAGGAAGGTGCTTGGGGCATCTAGAGGTTCTATTTTGAAATTGATCAACAATCAATTGATTTGGGTCGTCGGGGTTTCTGGTGTTATTGGATTGGCACTTGGAAATTTTGTAATTGGAAATCTTCTGGATATCATCTATGCCTACCATATGGAAATTAGCTGGATTAATTTTGTGGTACCAGCAATATTGATGCTTGCCATTGTTGTGGTTGCTATTGCTCAAAAGTCAATTTCTACCGCGAAGCTTAACCCAACAACACAACTTAGAATGGAATAAAAATAAATGTGAGGCCAAAGCAATAATTCAGGGAATAATACATTTATATGTAAAATAGATGCAATTGTTACCTATTGCTAAAATCTCCACATATCAGCTTTAAGATAATCCATAGCTGGTGATGTGGAATGGTCTCCCATGTAGGAAATCCGCCCGTGGGGGGCCTTCCTAATTTTTTAAATTATGATATGGTAACAGTAATTTTTTAACAAAATCCTTGCAATTGAAATAATTGCCTCATACGTTTACAGCATGATCAAAAGACAGAACCCATTTTATTTTTACTTTTTTTATTACCGAACAATAGCTTCGGATCGGGTTTGTCTTGACTAATAAGAAACAAAACAAAAAGAAATACAAAGCCTGGTTCGAACAACGGACCAGGCTTTTTTTATTTAAAATTTCAAAGCCATGAGTAGCAAAATCGAGATTACAAACATTGCGGACTGGGGGTTCGATTTCAATACCAACCCTATCATTGCCGGACCGTGTAGTGCTGAAAGCCAGGAGCAGATTATTAAAATTGCAGAAGGAATGAAAGGTGCCAAGCCAGATATATTCAGAGCTGGTATCTGGAAACCCAGAACAAGACCTGGAACTTTCGAGGGTATCGGGAAAGAAGGTTTAGGTTGGTTGCAAGCTGCCAGAGAAATACTTGAAATCCCAGTAACTGTGGAGGTAGCTAATGCTAAACATGTCGAAGAAGCACTTGAGGCAGGAATTGAAATTCTTTGGATCGGTGCAAGAACTACAGTGAATCCATTCTCGGTTCAGGAAATTTGTGATGCGCTTCAGGGCGTTGATATTCCGGTTCTCGTAAAAAACCCAATTAATCCTGATTTGGCTTTATGGCTTGGTGCAATGGAGAGACTTAACAAAGTGGGTATCACAAAACTAGGGGCTATTCATAGAGGGTTCTCGAGTACAATTAAAACTAAGTTCAGAAATAATCCAGAATGGGGTTATGCCCTAAGGTTGAAAGAAGAATTACCAGAACTTCCAATTATCTGCGACCCAAGTCACATCTGCGGTAACAGAGAAATGATCCAGGAAATCTCTCAAAAAGCATTGAACCTTGGTCTGGATGGACTCATGATCGAAACTCACCACGATCCTGATAACGCTTGGAGTGACGCTAAACAACAAATTACACCAGACGCACTTCATGAGTTGATGAACAACCTGGTAATCAGAGAATCTGTAGAAGCCAGACCGGAATTACAGTCGGATATTGAAAGATTGAGACAAAATGTTGATCATGTAGATGAGCAAATCATTGAATTATTATCTCAAAGGTTTGACTACATAAAGTCTATTGGTGACTACAAAAGAGAGAACAATTTAGCGGTATTTCAGAAAGATCGCTGGGAGAAAGTGACTAAGGGAAGAGTTGACATGGGAAAGACAAAAGGCTTAAGTGAAAAATTTATGATGGCATTTTTAGATGCAATTCACGAAGAAGCTGTTAAATTGCAGGAGGACAGGATTAAACTTGATACTAAAGATAAGGTTAAAGTGTGATCCTTACCGATACATAGAGCGGCAGGGGTTAAAGTGGCAATCATAACCGGGCACACGGAAACACAGTCTAGAGTGAGGTTGCCACCACTTTTTGAAGACCCAATTTTGAAGTTTTAACTTCCTCTATATCAACAAGAAATCAAAAAAAGCTACCCCTACAAGGGTAGCTTTTTCAATCTTCACGCTTAAACTTTTTACTCGTCCTTTAAAACTGTCGCAGGGTTGATGCGAGCAGCACTATAAGAACGATAACCTATTGACATCACTACTACAATTGCCGTGCCAAATAATGCACCTAACACAATTTCGTATCCAATAGATATTCTATATTCAAATCCGTTTAGCCATTTATCCATCAAAAAGATGCTAATTGAGGATGATACCACAAAAGCTATTATTAGGATTACTGAAATCTCTTTAGCAAAAATTGATAGAATCTGTTTTACACTTGCTCCTACCACTTTCCTTATACCAATTTCCTTTCTTTTGGCATTAGCCATGTAATCTGCCAAACCATAAAGTCCCAAGACACTAATTAAGATGGCAATTAATACGAAGAAGCCAGTTGATTTTCCCATTACATCAACAAACCTATACTTGTTGGCAATCAGCTCACTAACGAACTCGTACTCGATTAACAATTCAGGATACACAGCATCCCAATTCTCTTCCACAAGTTCAATTGTAGCTGGAATATCCTGACTAGCTTGCGCACTCAGTTTCAATCCCATTTCAAAATATCCCTGAGGATTATATTGCAAGAAAACTGGCGTCAAATCTGACTCTAGAGATTCAACATTGAAGTCATCAATTACTCCTATTACTTTAACCTTTCTATCATATCTTGATTGAAGAATCTGTCCTAACGCCTCATGTGGGTTATTCAGGCCAAATCTTTCAACTCCAAGTTTGGTAATAATGACATTATCAACGGAATCTGTTGTTAAGACATTTCTTCCGCTTAGCAGCTTAAGATCGAATAATTCAAGATAGTTCTCATCTATGCTCTTCACATTGACTGTGAAAGTTTGATCGTCTCCCAGTGTTGGATTAAAATATTGGCTGGTATTGTTAGTTCTTGCAATTGGACTTCCTAAATGAAGTGATACTTTTTCAAATTCCGGGAACCGTTCCAACCGGCTCTTAAGCTGCTTTTGCTTCTCTATATCCGGGGCAGGGAATCTCAATGAAATAATGTTTTCACTATCAAATCCTGTATCATGATTCTTCATGTAATTCAATTGATAATAAATTACCATTGCTGAAATCATAAGGGTTATCGAGAAGCCAAATTGAAGACCTACTAAGATTTTTCTAAGAGGCAGCTTGCTTTGTCTGTCTACATTTGAAACTTTGATTTTCATAGCTGATAATGCAGAGAAACCTGAAAGTACCAATGCCGGATAGATTCCACTCAGCAATGTCATTCCAAGAGAAACCACAATTATAAATTTGATCCATGTGGAAATGGCTACTTCCGACATATGCATATTCAGCCCAAATCCCAATTCAAATAAAACCAGAATTTGTTCAGCCAGGAAAAAACCTATTCCTACCGAAGCAAGAACGATTAAAAATGTCTCCAACAGAAACTGAAAAATCAAATCACTTCTCTTACTCCCAAGTACCTTTCTGATTCCAACCTCTCTTGCTCTTTTTACTGCTCTTGCAGTTGTAAGATTGATAAAGTTGATAGCTCCTATAATTGCCAGAAATACAGCTAACGTATAAGAAATCGTCTTGTAAGTAGACTGAAAAGTAATACCACTATAATTACCTACATCACCAGTGTGAATCTCGTTCATAGATTGAACATCAAGAGAAAGACCTTCTATAACATTATGTTTTTCAAATGACTTATTAAGGTCTGCTTTTAAATTCTCAACAGATGCTGCATCCTTTAATTTGAGAATACATTGCGTACCCCCATTTAAAGATGCCCAAATTTTACCTTCATTGAAATATGGATTCACCTTGTGTTGATTCTCATAATGAGTCACCATTTCGAATGGGAAGTCAGTTTTTAATGGTAGGTCCTCATAGATTCCTTTGACAACCAAATTATGAGTATTAGCCAATATGATTGTTCGTCCCAACGCAGCAGAAGCGTCTTCTTTAATATCGAAAAACTTCTTGGCTGTTGTCTCACTTAAGTAAACCGCCTCTTTGTCGTTTCTTTCAGTTGGTGATCCTGCTACCCAATTGAATGAAAGAATTTCGTAAAGCTCATTATAAGCAAAAGCAATCCTATTTTGCTTAATTTTCTTCACCTCACTATTTGCTTGAGGAATATTCACTTGCTCCTGAAGCATGAAAGTATTTGTCATTGCTTCTACTTGTGATAATTCTTCTCTGATGGCATTAGATAATGGATGAGGAACCGTTTGTGTTTGAACATCCTCGTTTCCAATTGTAATTTGGCCAACTACCCGATAAATCGAATTATAGTTTTTCTGGTGCTGATCAAACCCTGTCTGAAAATCAATTATTGAATAGATAGCAATAACACATGAAATTCCAAGAGAAAGTCCCAAAGTACTTAATACTAAATAAGACTTGTTTCTCAGCAGTGATCTAAACGAGGTAATAAGAAAATTTTTAAGCATAGGTAAGTAAGTAAGTTTTGAATTTCATAGTTAATAATTGTGCCAAAACACCTAAATAACTGATTATCAATTCAATATAAAATAACAACTCATAAATATAGTCCGATTACGAACAATCCGATGTTCAATACATGTCTTCCTAGGTGGACGATTCATCTAAAACATCTCTACATACTGATTATTAACAAGTTAATTCCTAATTTTGCGTTCCGATGAAAACTGTAGCATTTTATACTCTAGGCTGTAAATTAAATTTCTCTGAAACCTCAACAATCGCGAGAACATTCCAGGAAGCTGGTTATGAGCGTGTTGACTTTACAGAGGGTGCAGATATATTTGTTATCAACACTTGTTCTGTCACAGAAAACGCAGATAAAAAGTGCAGACAAATAGTAAAGCAGGCAAAGAAGAATTCACCTGAATCCTTTGTGGCTATTATTGGTTGCTATGCGCAGTTAAAGCCGCAACAGATTGTAGAGATCCCTGGAGTAGATGCTGTTCTGGGCGCTTCGGAAAAATTCAAACTTCTGGAACTACTCGGAAACTTTGAGAGAAAAGAGATTCCACAGATATACGCGAGTGATGTATATGATGCAAAAGATTACCACACCTCATATTCATACGGCGATAGAACCAGAACATTCCTGAAAGTTCAGGATGGATGTAATTATGGATGTTCTTTCTGCACCATCCCATTAGCTAGAGGGAAAAGTAGAAGTGATAGTATCGAAAACATCGTAAAAACTGCTCAGGAAATTGCGGCTACCGACGTTAAAGAAGTTGTACTAACTGGTGTTAACATCGGAGATTTCGGTATTCAAAACGGGAAAAGAAAAGAGAAATTCATTGACCTTATAAAAGCATTAGATGAAGTAGAAGGAATTGAAAGATTTAGAATCTCTTCTATTGAGCCTAATTTATTAAGTAATGAAGTCATTGAATTTGTAGCTAACTCAAAAAGGTTCGTTCCACATTTTCATATACCACTACAATCAGGAAGCAATACGATTCTCAAGGCGATGAATAGAAGATACCTGAGAGAGCTTTATGTTGATCGCGTTGAAACCATTAAGAGATTGATGCCTCACTGTTGTATTGGGGTTGATGTAATTGTTGGATTCCCTGGTGAGGGTGAAGATCAGTTTAACGAAACTTATAATTTCCTGAACGAACTTGATATTTCATACTTACATGTCTTTACTTATTCAGAGAGAGATAACACAAATGCAATAAAACTGGATGGTGTTGTGCCAATGGTTGAAAGGAACAATCGTTCAAAAATGCTTAGAATTCTTTCTGATAAGAAGAAAAGACATTTCTATGAGCAAAATCTGAAGACAAGTTCAACAGTGTTGTTTGAAGAAGAAGAAAACCAGGGAAGAATGTTCGGGTTTACTCATAATTACGTCAGAGTTGAAACTGAATACAACAAAGAACTAGTGAATCAATTAGTTGATTTCAATTTGCTTGATATAAATGAAAAGGGAACAGTAAGTGGAGAAATCATGCTTGCTGAAAAGTTGTCATAAGTCAACAAAACCTACATTTCAAGGTCAATATGGCAAGTTGGTATTAATTTTGACTCCTACATGTCATGAGATATTTAATCACACTCCTAACATTTTTTGTAGCTGGTACAGTATCAGCACAGCAATACGTTGACCTGTTTAAGCTATCAGTAGGAAACACAGAAAAGATCACTTTTTCAGACCTGGAAGGTACAACTCAAATAAGCGATATTGATGCAAGCTTAACCTATCCAGTAGTATTAAATGATAAAATCGCATTTTTGACTGGTGTCGACTACACTAATAATGGTCTTAACCTCAGTCCTACTTCACCAAGTATCAATTTACAATCAACTACTTTAAAGCTTGGATTAAGTGTAAAACACAACGAGCGGTTTTCTGGAACCTACCTCCTACTGCCAAAAGTTGCCGGGGACTATAAAAACATGAGTTCCGACGATTTTCAGTTTGGTGGAATAGCTTTATTTAGTGTGGCCACTAAGCCTAATTTCAAATATAAATTTGGAGTCTATACCACATCAGAGGAATTTGGAATGTTCTTCGTACCATTACTTGGCTTATACTACCAAGGACCAAACAAACGCTTTGAAGCCAATGCTACATTACCCATCACTTATGATGTAAACTATAGCTTAGGAAAGTATGTAAATCTTGGCTCTGACTTTAGGGCTTTTGTGAGAAGTTATGCTTTAAGTGGTGATAATTTTGCAGATACCTACGCTCATAAAAACTCTCAGGAAATTTCCACATATGTGCAATTCAATCTCCTTAAGAAGAGCATTCTACTACAATTGAAAGGTGTCTATTCACTCAATGATTACGGACAGTTCAACCAGGGTGATCAAATTGATTATGGTATTTCAGCACTACTTGTTGGAGATGACAGAACCCGATTAAACCCAGATCTTGATAATGGACTTGGCTTCAAAATCAAATTAATCTACCGGTTCCACCTGGAAGAATAATTTTTTTTCAATTCTCCTGTAACCATCCGGAGTTTGACCAGTAATTCATACAAGTGACAATCAAAGATTGCAACCTTTGTATTCTTTGGTTGTCTCTTATTAAAGGTCAAAAACTCATTTTCTATGTTCCGGAACTTCCTAATCGTAACCTTACGTAACCTCCGTAAGAACGGACTTTACTCCTTCATCAATATTGCTGGTCTTTCAATTGGAATTGTATGTAGTCTATTGATTCTACTTTGGGTCAACGATGAAACTTCCTTTGATAAGTTCATTCCAAAATCCGAAAAGCTGTATCAGGTTTGGGTAAATGCCGAATTTGATGGCACTGTCAATTCCTGGTCATCTGTTCCACTCCCTACATATGAGGCAATGAAAAACGCCGATAGTCATATTGTCAATACTTGTGTAGCAGGATGGGGAAATAATCGATTATTGGCAAATGGTGATAACAGAATTATTCAGGAAGGTTATTACGTTAGCGAAGAGTTTCTTGAAATGTTTGAATTCCAACTAGCTGAAGGTAAAGCTGATGCTGTTTTGGATGATCCATCATCTATCGTTATCACAAAAAACCTGGCTAAAATTCTATTTGGTGATGAAGACCCTATGGGACAAATAGTCAAGGTAAACGATGAAAGTCTCCTGAAAGTAACTGGGATCCTTGAAGACGTTCCCCAAAACAGCTCCTTCGAATTTGAATATCTTATGCCCTGGAAACACCGGGAGGCCAATAACGAATGGATTAGAAATAATAAAACGAATTGGGGGAATTATTCTTTTCAGGTATTCGTGGAATTATCAAGTTCCAATGATGAGCTGCTAGTTGAAAAGGCGACAGAAAACATGCTTGCTGAAAATGGAGAAGATGATATCCCAAGATCATTCTTTCTTCACCCGATGGAAAGGTGGCGTCTCAACTCCAATTTTGAAGAAGGAAAAGAGGCTGGCGGAAGAGGTGATTTTGTGCAGCTATTTACAGTTATTGCTTTCTTCATCATGATTATTGCATGTATCAATTTTATGAATTTAGCTACTGCCAGATCTGAAAAAAGAGCAAGAGAAGTTGGTATCAGAAAAAGTCTTGGATCGCAGCGACCTCAGATCATCATGCAGTTTCTGGGTGAATCATTGATTATTACTTTTTTAGCGTATGTTATCGCCATTTTCTTAGCTGAACTTGTTTTACCTGGGTATAACAACCTTGTTGATAAACAACTATTCATTGATTTCACTTCTCCATACTTCTGGGCTACTTCAATACTTGGAATTCTATTTGTTGGTCTACTGTCAGGAAGCTACCCTGCATTTTACCTCTCATCTTTCAAACCAGTAAAAACTTTAAAAGGCACCATTAAAGTTGGCAAAGGAGCTACTACACCCCGAAAAATATTAGTAGTCCTTCAATTTGGGTTTTCTATCCTGTTAATGATCAGTACGGTGGTAATATTCCAACAAATTGATCTTATCAAAAACAGAGAATTGGGTTACGATCAACAGAACCTGATTAGCATTGAAAACAATGATCAAATTGAAGATAGCTATGATGCGTTAAAACAATCACTACTTCAATCAGGAGCAGTTGAATCAGTTACCAGATCAAATAGTGCTGTTACCAGTATTAACTCAAACAACTTTGTAAGCTGGCCAGGAAAACCGGATGAGCAAAGGGTAATTTTCACCACTATTACAGCGGGTTACGACTATGCAAAGACCATGGGTATCGACGTACTTCAGGGTAGAGATTTTTCCAAAGATTTTGCTACTGATACAGCAGCAATCATTATTAACAAAGCTGCTCTGGATTTAATGAATCTGGAAGATCCAATTGGAACTCAACTAGAGTTATGGGGCGACAAAAGAAAGTTAATTGGAGTTTATGATGATGTTATAATGGGGTCTCCTTATAGAGAAGTAAAACCAATGTTTGCAATAGTCCACCCGAGATGGATGGGGATTGTAACTGTTAGACTCAATAAGAACAACCGCTTAAACGCCAACCTTGCAGAAGTTCAAAAGATATTTGAGCAATACAATAGCGCATATCCATTTGAATACACTTTTGTTGATGTTGATTATGAAGAGAAATTCAAAACAATTACTCTTACCAGAAAACTGGCAACCATTTTCTCAATTCTGACAATTTTCATTACCGGTCTCGGATTGTTTGGGTTAGCTTCGTTTACAGCAGAGCAAAGAATAAAAGAAATCGGCATCCGAAAAGTTTTAGGTGCATCTGTATCCAGTCTCATTGCTTTGATTTCGAAAGACTTCTCAATCCTTGTAATCATTGCTTTCGCTCTCTTTGCACCAATTTCATGGTTTTTACTGGATAACTACCTGGAGCGATATCCTATCCATATTGATATCGCCTGGTGGATTTTTCCGGTGGTTGGTGTTGTTGCACTTGGGTTCGCACTATTAATTGTGAGCGATCAGGCCCGCAGAGCAGCGATAGTCAATCCGGTGAAGTCATTAAGAAACGAATAATATCTGGGCGTTCAATTATCCAGATTAGGACAGGTATTTTGAAATGTTATTTGGGAACCTACATATTCCTGCCATTCTTCGGCACTTAGGTTTCTGGGTAGCATTTCACATAACCTGTTAGCCAAAACCTGAGGATCTAATGGCCAGACTCTAATGAAATTATCCTTGGATCCAGTAATGATCTTGTCACCAGTAGTATCAAAAGAAGCTGATAGGACCCAATCAAAATGATCATCCAATACAATTGGGAATTTCTTTGGATTATTTAGGTCCCAAATTCTTGCGGTTCCATCTCGGCTTGAAGTAAGTAATAACGGTTGAGTTGGATGAAAGTCGAGATCTGTAATTGCGGATTGATGTCCTGAAATAACTCTAAGTACCTTTTCATTTTCCATGTCCCACAGTATCGCATCACCTTTCTCTCTTCCTACCGCTAGCATTTTACCATCTGGACTGATCGCAAGAGCATTGATTGCATAAGAGCCTTCAAACTCTTCTGTGATTTCTTCCTTTCTTTCTTCCCAGTACTTCAACTGACCTTCTTCAGTACCGGCAAAAATTGTTTCGTCTTCCGGATTAATTGCCAGAGTAAGAACTTTTGCGTCAATAGTTGAAATAGTGGTTGTATCAGCATTGAAACCTTTTATTCTCATATGCCCTTTATCATTTACACTCAAGTATTGGTTCTTACCCGGTACAAATATTGCCGACTGAACTACTTCTGGATCATTAAAGAAAACTGGTTCACCATCAATATCATTGGTGGTTTTTTGAATTTTTACTCCCTTATCTTTTGTAACTATTAATAACCACTCATTATCATCACTCACTTCTATTGATCTCAATAAATGCCTTTCGTTGTAAACTAAATTGGGAATATCTTCTAATTGATCAAGATTCCATTTTAAAACCTCGCCATGCGAACTTGCAGAATAAAAGCTATTAGGATCAGTACCGAACTTGATTGAAACAACAGATTCTGTATGGGCCATGGTTTGATAAAAATTATTCCTTTCCAAGGTTACACTGCTGTCTTCCGCAAATAATTGATCCATCGCTTTGTTTGCATAATGGAGAGATGAATACACATTTAAATGAGAAACCAACGATTCCTTACTGTAGTGCTTCCAGAAATTAAATGACTGAACAGCGATAAGAGACTTCTCTATTGGATGATAAGAAGGAATCAGCAAAGACCGTTGAGCCATTGATTGTACTAATTCATTTCTTTCTAGAATCTTAATCTTTTCGCTAAGTGATTCGATTGATTGATCAGACGGTATATCCTGAGCTTGTAACAGACTATTGATAGGGAGTAAGAAAATTAATGGCCACCATTTCATGCTCAGTAATTTACTGACTGTAGCTCATTTCTCTATTACAAAAGCAATAAGAAAGTATATAAAGAAGCAAAACCACTCCATAATAACACAGGGGTCATAAGCGAAGCTGCTAACTTTGACACACTTTGTAGTTTATAAATCATAATCATAGTAATCGCAAGCGTTAAGAAACAGCCTAAGAATCCAGCTGATGTTTGTAAACCAAAAATATAAGTTGGATGAAGCCAGCAACTTGCAAGTAAAAGAAAAATCAGATTAGAAAACTGAACGGACTTTTCACTTTGAGTTTGTCTTACAACCTTAATTGTGATAAGCAACAATATGGTCAAAAACACCCAAATCACCCCAACTACAGAAGGGACCCATTCCATCATTTGTATTATAGCCTCAGTTTTCATCTTCTATATAATTTAACTAATCCTTTCGAGGGATGTTGCCAAGATCGTGCCAGTATTCGATGAAATGGATGATTTAAGGATTGTACAAAAAACAGATTTCGATGTAGTGCCAATAAAAAAAGGACGAGTTCACACCCGTCCTTTCGTTATTCGAAAATTGCATCTGCGTTAATCCACAATAATAGATTTTGTAAAAGTTTGTCGCTCTGTACTGATTCTGATAACATACATTCCTTTAGCGAAATCTGTTAAATCAAAAGCATGTTGGGTTTTATTGTTTTGAATAATCTCTTTAGAAAGTTTAGTCTTTCCATCCAATCCAATGACCTGTATACTGATTGGACCATCAAATTGAATTTGTCCAAAGTCAATTTGAAATTCTCCATTGGTAGGATTTGGAAAAACATCAATTACATTGGAAAGACTCCCTGGAGTACTTGTACAAACATTGACAGTCAAAGTTGCTTCATCGGACTCCAGTGGCTCACAATCACTACTGACCATACAGCTGTATAATCCACTAATATCCGTGGTAACACCTGTAATAGTAAGCTCATCAGTTGTTGCACCTGAGTATTGCGAATCATCTTGAATGGCTTGCCCATCTAGTAGCCATTGATAAGATAGATTTGATCCGGAGGCGAAAACTGAAAACTGTACAGTCTCCGATTGACAAGTTTCAACATCTTCCGGCTGAGTTGAAATGGTAAGTGCTGTTACGATAGTTAATTCCATATCCGGCGAAGCGCTTTCGCAATTCCCATTGGTCACGACGCAACTGTAAGTACCTTCCATACTGAGTTCCAGAGACGAAATACTCAACGTTGAAGTGGTAGCTCCACTAATTACATCGCTATCTTCTAAAACAGCTCCTTCATAGTACCATTGGTAAGTCAAGCCGCTACCTTCAACTTCAACCTCAAAACTTGTTGTCTCTCCAGTACAGCCAAACACATCCCCTGTTTGGTTAGTGATTTCTGGTACTGCGTCAACAACAACATCTATAGACTCGGAAGTAATTGTATTAGAATTAAAAGTCACGTTAACTGAGTAAGAACCAGATTCCGTTGGAGTATATTCTGAACTTGTTGCTCCCGAAATATCAGCCCCGTCTAATTGCCACTGATATGTATATTCTGCGTTCTCTGTAACGCTTAATGTGGATGGATCAGATTCACAAAATTCCATGGATCCACTTATAGAAATCTCAACTGTTCCGGTTGAAGAAATTACTACATCATCCAGCGCCCAATCGTCACCATCATCCTGGATGAGAACAAAAGCCAAATAAACTTCCGAACCGTCTAAACTACTTAGATCAACTGTCCTTTGAGTCCAATCCGTTGAAATATCAGTTTCTCCCCATTCTTCTAGAACTGTAAATGACGACAAATCTGATTGCGTTGTAGTAGAATATCTAATTTGGTAAGTTGATCCAAAATCATTAGGATACGTATCCTTCATAAAAAAAGTCATCGTGCTATTGAACCCACCAGATAAGTTAACTTCCGGTGTAATCAACCAATCTTCAGCTAAGCCACCCGTAACATTTTCATACCTTACAAATGCTGCTCCTGAACCACTATTTGTGGTTGTTGATTGGCTCCAGTCAAATCCTGTACCCAAACCATTATCCCCTCTAACTGCTATCCAGCAATCAGGTGGAAAGGTAGATCCTTCAAAACCTTCAGATATTGGTAGTGTTAATGCACTGGCAACACTTATGTATTCTGATTTTGTTTCAGTTGTTTCTCCTAGATCGTTAGTTACTACAAGTGACACATCATATATACCTGGAGTTGAATATGTAACGCTTGGAGGGTTTTCCTCAGTAGAAGATGAAGGTGACCCACCAGGGAAGCTCCACGCAAAACTTGTTGCAGCAGGGTTACTACTTGTCAGGTTTGTGAAGTTCACGGTCAAGTCACCGGCGCAACTAACTCTTTGATCTGCTGAGAAATCTACTCTAGGTGCACCGGCTCCAAATCGGTTAGAGGAATATAATCCTCTACCATGAGTAGCAGCAATCACCTCATTGTCACTGGTTCTGTATTGAAGCATGTCAACTCTTACATTGGCTAACCCTACATTGCTGGCCGACCATTGAGGAGAAGAAGTAGAAATATCTGTTGTGGACCAAACACCCAAGTCTGTCGCAAGAATAACTTCACTTCTATTTTGAGGATTAAACAATGCCCATCTCAAAGGCATGTCAGGAAAGTCTCCCTCTTTTGATTCCCAAGATGATCCACCATCATTGGAATACCAGATTGAGGTAACTCCATAATTAGAGAATGTAACCAACAGCTCATCCTCATCGGCTCCAATTTCAATACATGAAACTGTAGCATTTGGAAAAGATGATCCAGTGATTTCTGTGACACTTGGTGAGCCTGTATCTGCACCCGTTATTTTGTAAACCCGTCCAGATAAAGTACCCGCAAATAAGGTTGTTGAACTTGTCGTATAAGGAGAAACTCTCAGATGCGAACTTGTAGATCCCATACTCACAGATATCGTCCCAACAGATTCAGATCCACCGATATCAGTGATTCGTTGGATGTTGTTTTCATCATATGAAGAATAAAGAATGTTTAAATTATCATCATAGTCAGCAGGGTTAATAAAAAGTCCCGAATTAACATCTGATGTAACCACTGAAAATGATTGTCCTTCATTTGTTGATACCCCATAATAATTTCGAATGTATGAAACGATTTGAATACTTGGCTCTGTCTGGTCAATCGCACAATAAGCACCATCACCACCGAACACATCATTTGTTTCATTTATTCCGGCAGTGGTAAACCTTTGAGTTCCGTTATCCTGTGTTCCTGCCAGAAATTGATCTTCTCCCGCATCAGGGTGAATCGCACAAGTATAGAATTGTGTTACATTATAACCTGTATTTCTACTATTTATCACTGCTGAACTTCCCGAATTCTGAACTTCAGAGGAATAATACACTCCTCCATCTGTTCCAAAAATTGCTTCCGTAGAACTCCCAGGTTTAAAGACGATAGCGTGTTGATCAGCATGAACGAGAGACACACCCAATGCGGCTAAGTTATTATTATTGGACCATTTCGAAATCTGATCCCAATTGGTACCTGCATCAGTTGTTCTAAATAAATCGATTCCTCCTACAATTACAGTATTCTCATCGAGTGGGTCCACTTTAATGATCAGGTCATACCAAGCTTGTCCTCTTGTAAAGTCAGTATCTGGTATACCATTGTCTACATCCGCCGGTTCATTAGTCGTATTCCAGGTTGCTCCCTGATCATCCGTGTACATGATCATTTCTACCACTGAAGAATTCTCCACCAATGCATAAACATAATTGGCGTTAGAAGGAGCAGCAGCAAGGGCTACTCTTCCATTAGTTGTATTAATTGATTCTGTGAAACTTGTTCCGCCATCAGAATAGAAAACATCTCCAGAGCTTGTACCTACCCAGATTCTATCATCTGCAGCCAAACTTAAGTCGGTAGCTCCAATCGTGGAAACCTGTGTAAATGTTGATCCCCCATCATCAGACCTGTAAACACCGTTAGAACCATGATTATTTCCTTGATAGTAATTTCTTGTTGAAGCTACATAGAGAACACTGGTTCCAGATTCGTCCCGCATGACCATGTCATTTACGAAATTTAAACCAGTTGAATTAGCTAATTGCGACCAGGTTGCCCCACCATCACTGGATTTCCAGACACCTTCTCCCCGAATGGCAGCAACTCCCCATCCTTCACCAGTTCCAACATACATGATATCGGAGTTATTTGGATCAAATACAATTGAGGTGATTGATAGATTATCCCAGAAGTCGTCAATTCCTTGCCATTCTGAAGTAGAGATTGTGATGTCTTCATTATACCAAAGTCCTCCGGTCACACCACCTGCCCAGACTTTGTTAGTTGTTGAGGGATCCCAAGCAAGGGCACGGGTTCTTCCACCTACATTTGATGGTCCTCTTTCAACCCAAGGGGCATCCGACAGCCTCAAATTTTGTGTTTTAAGGTCTTTGAAAGTTTTCATTAAGCGATCTCTTTCAGGCCTTTTGGTTTTGGGGTCCATGGTAATTAGATACTCATGTTCAAAAGCCAGATCCGGCCTATCCTGCTTAGGAAGACTCGATACCTCCTCAAAATTGCGATTCATATAAGGGTGTTCTCTTAGAAACGCCTCATATTTTTCTCTTTCTGATTTTTGATTGGTTTTGAATGTGATAATGCCTGCAACCAATAACAAGCAAATTGTGGACAAAGCTAAAAGCTTCTTAGGGTTGGATTTCATAAATATTACAATTTGGCGTGTTGAATAAAGATAGTGAAATTATTACTACTGCCATAACGGCACTTCAGTTAAAAAAAGATGCGTATATTGTGAATAACATCCACCTAATACCACTAGAAATGAAAAGAATTACTCTTGTAGTCACTATAATTTGCACAGTATTTCTGTTGAGCTGTAAGAATTCAAAAAACCAAACAAATAACGTGGATAAGCTACAAACAACCGCTCAGACAGCCTTGGGAGATGACACTGAATGCAAAGCGAATAAATCAAATACTTACGTACTTTGTCAAAAAGCCTCACCTCTGGAAAGCTCACCTGGTAACCTTATAAAATTCATTGTTTATAATTCTGTAGGTGAAGTGGTTTACGAAGATGAAGTCTCAAATGGGTCTGTTAAATGGTCAGATGAGGATGATAAAATTGAGCTTTTTTACACACCAGGAATTATGGCTGCAAACCAGACAAATGATGACTACACTTACATCTATGATTTAACAAACAAAACCAAAACCAAGAAGGTCCAGTAAACCCAGATTTTAATAGTCACGTTAAATATATCATACATCAATCGTTAGCAATATGGGTTACATGGGTTTTGGAATGCGAAAATCAGTTTATACCCGAAAGGCGAAAAAGTTCTTTAGAAAACTTAGAGAACCTTCGAGGGTAAAAAGGTATACCGGTAAAACCACTATTGCCAGAAAGCCTCCTGAACCTAATCAGCCAATTCCGTTATTCCCCAGGACGAAACTGAAAATCATCATAATTAGACTTTTGGTGACAGGAGTGATTGTCTTTGCCATATCCTATGGATTTGTAAGTATCATGTCAAATCCAACAACCGCCTATGACATGGTAGACGATTTAGAATCTGATAGTCATTATATCAGTATAAATAGTAAGCCTGATGATATGATTTCTCATGATGAAAATGGCAATAAAGTGGTCACAACTTATTTTGATTACAGCCAAAAAAGCGGAACCTACATATTCAATCAATCAGGTCTGTTAGATGGTCAGGCCATTTCTTATTATTACTCTGGGGAGACATTTTGGGAAGCTCAGTTTGAGAATGGAGCATTACTAAATGAGTCATTTTATTTTAAGGATGGACAAAAAATGAAAGGATTGCAGTTTAGAAATGATTCTATCACGCACAAAGTGTCGGTTGAACACCTTAATAGGTCAATCTACTTCAACGTCAAGAATAACCAGATTGTAAAGGGAACATACTGGGAGACCCCAATAGAAGCAGATTAAACTTCCTGATCTACTGTATCTGTCGCTACGTAATATCTTGGATCATCAATTGATGTTTCAATAATATCATTGAATTTAGGATCTGCTTTTAGAAGTAGAGTTTTACACTCCGGACTAAGGTGTGTCAACTTAATTTGCTTACCTAATTTCAAATATTTATGAGCCAAATTATCAATCGCTTCAATTCCTGAATGGTCTGTTACTCTTGATTCAATGAAATCAATCTCTACTTTTTCAGGATCGTTCTTAGCGTCAAATTTAGCGTTGAAGTTCTGTACTGAACCAAAGAATAATGGCCCCCAAATTTCATAAACCTTGGTACCATCTGATTTCATTTTCTTCCTTGCTCTAATTTTTGTAGCATTTTGCCAAGCAAATACAAGAGCTGAAATTATAACTCCCGCAATTACGGCGATTGCTAAGTCTTTCCAAACTGTAATTGCTGATACAGCCACCAACACAATAGCATCCGCCAAAGGAATTTTCCTTATGATTCTAAAACTACTCCAAGCAAATGTTCCTATTACAACCATGAACATTACACCAACCAAAGCAGCAATAGGAATTTGCTCAATTAGCGGAGCTCCAAATAATACAAAACACAATAACGCGATGGCGGCAATAGTACCTGAGAGTCTACCTCTTCCTCCTGAGTTCACATTGATGATTGATTGTCCAATCATAGCACAACCACCCATTCCACCGAATAGACCATTCAGAATATTCGCTCCTCCCTGAGCTACACATTCCCTATTACCACTTCCTCTGGATTCTGTGATTTCATCAACAAGGTTCAAAGTCATTAATGATTCAATTAATCCAACTGCCGCCAGTAAAAACGCCGTTGTGATCACCAAATCCCAATGTCCCGTAATAGTGTCAATCAGTCCAAAAATCTGAAATTGAAAAGAAGGTAAAGTACCCTCAAGACCAGAACCTCCACCATCTCTAATGAATGAACCAACAGTACTTACTTCAATTCCTCCAAATATTGTAATCATCGCCACAACTACTATTCCCACCAATGCTGCTGGTAACTTCTTAGTTAGTTTTGGCAATAAGAACATAATTGCCATTGTTAAAGCTACTAACCCAAGCATTGTAAAAAGCTCAGTACCTTGAAGCCATTGCGTAGTACCGTTAACATTCTCCTTGAACATTCCCAGCTGAGCAAGGAATATCACTATAGCAAGTCCGTTAACAAAACCCATCATTACAGGATGTGGAATTAATCTCACAAACTTTCCTAATCTTAAAAAGCCCGCAGACATTTGGATTAACCCAACAAAAAGAAGTGTAATAAATAACCACTGGAGTCCCAGGTTATTAATTGGATTATCAAGTGCAAGACCAACTTCATTTCCTTTTTGAATCAAGTGGATCATCACAACAGCCATTGCACCAGTCGCTCCGGAAATCATCCCAGGTCGACCACCAAATAATGCTGTGACAATACCCATCATGAAGGCACCATACAAACCTACTAAAGGATCAATCCCAGCCACAAAAGCAAATGCAACAGCCTCTGGCACTAGCGCAAGTGCTACAGTAAGACCTGAAAGGATGTCATTTTTAGGATTATGAGTGAAGTTATGAAATAGTCGTCGCATGGCCCATTCTTTAAAAAAGGGGCAAATATAGCGGTTTTATTAACAGAAAGTTTGATTCATTGAAAAATCAACAATGAAAATTACATATCATTAACAGAATAACACATTACTCTTAACAGCAATACCTGGGATTTTATTTGGCAAATACTACTAATCCCTCCAATTCTTCTTCCATTTTCAGCAATTGCAGTGATTTATCAAACTCAGCTGCGAATGCAAACTTCTTGTTATTCATCACATACTGATAAATGTACCAATCTGTTTGCGGTGTGGGCACATCCAATACATTTTCAAAATGTATCCATTTCAAATCTCCTTCATTGCATGGTGGAGGTGGTTGCATATCTATATCAGCCAAATAGACACTACTTGACCAGTTGTATTTTGTAGGTGACGTTTCAATTAAATATCCACAGTATAACATCTTGTCCACTTTGATAACAGTCTCCTCAAATGTCTCACGAATTGCAGCATCATATGGACTTTCATAAGGATCGATCTTACCTCCTACCGGTGTGTACATGTCCTTATTGGGTTCTTTAAGTCTTTTTAATAGAAGAAATTGTTTTTCATGTCTGAGAATGCATATCACAGCATTTTTCTTGAGTCCTTCTGGTATCATTTTACGGTGAGTTCTCCTTTTATGAATTGGTCAATGTATCCTGCTATCTCCTCTCCTTTATCTTCCTGTAGAAAGTGACCTGCATCCTTGATGATTATCTTTTCTTGATCTCCACTGGTTGGAATCAACTTATAAAAGAATTTTTCCAGCCCAGACATAATTGGGTCTTTATCAGAAAATAGCACCAGTGCTGGTTTGTCCCATTTGGACAATGTTTCTCTGGCTTTATTCATTCTCTGAATACCGTCAGCAGTTGGTTTACCCGGTACAAGCTGAGGAAATGCTTTTGCTCCATCTTTGTATTTGGCACTTGGATAAGGTGCTTTATATGCAGCCAATGTTTCTTTGGATAGTTTAGATACGGTAGCTCTTTGCAAAATCAGACCCACGGGTAGAGAAGGATGATATTTGGCGAAACTAACCCATGCCTTAAAAAATAAGTGCAAAGGTTTACTCCTGGGCAAAAAGGTATTCATAACCACTACTCTTTTGAACCTTTCAGGATATTCACCCAGCAAACTCAATCCCAGCAATCCACCCCAATCCTGAACAACTAATGTAATGTCCTGTAAATCCAAATGATCAATAAAATGCTTCAGAGAATTGAAATGTAAATCGAATGAGTAATTCCTCCAGCCTACAATTTTATCACTCTTACCAAAGCCAATAAGATCCGGAGCTATAAACCGATAATGGGATAAAACAGGTATAAATTTCCTATACAAATAGGACCAGGATGGTTCGCCATGTAAAGCTAAAACCACTTCTCCTTTTCCTTCATCTACATAGTGCATTCGTATATCTCCGTACTCTAAATAATTTGGTGAATATGGGAAATCCCGAATGCCATCAAATCTGGAATCATCGGTTCTTAGTGTTTCGAAATTGCTTGGAGTAGACATATGGGTAATCTAATCAAATGACTGATCCAATTCCACATTAATTCGGAAGTTGAATTGTTCTGAAGAAGACTCCTTGGTATAATAAATATTCAAGACGACTCTGGTTTCTTCCTTATTCAGATACTGATCAACAAATTGGACCCTGTTATTCAGTGTAGTGAGTCTTTGAATTTTGTGTGATTTCTTCTCTTTATCTATCCAGCTTTCTATCTCCACCCAATCGATTGCTACATCTTTTTTTAAGATCTTAAATGAATAAACTCTGAAATATGGGTTAAATCCTGATTTGTAGTAGTGTATTATTGAATCCGATTGTAGTGAATCATATGTTTCCAGTGTATTACCAGATTTCCTATGCATTATGCTAAGGTTTAGTAATTCATTGGTCTGACAAAAACCGTCAGATATGATTAATATCATGAGAATTGTCAGGGAGCAGCAATATTTTTTCGGCCAATTAATAAGCATATAGAGTTACTATTCATTAAGTTAGTAAACTTCTTTAAAAACATGGGGTTAACATTATCGAGAGCACAAGAATCTGACAAGCCATTTCTGTTTGAGCTGAGAAAACTTACTATGTTTGATCACTTAGCCAATGCAGGAATCCGTATGAGCAATCAACAGCACATGCAACGTGTGAGTGATTTCTTTGATGATTGCTATTTGATTAAAACAGATGGGAAAAATGCAGGAATGATAAAATACATTGATGTTGATTCAAGTGTTGAAATCATTCAGTTCCAAATTATGCCTAAATATCAGGGTAAAGGTATTGGTGGCAGAATTATGAAACAGATAAAAGATTACGCGACCTCATTGAAAAAATCAATAACTCTAAAAGTTTTAAAGGGCAACCCAGCCTTCAATTTATATATCAAAAATGGCTTCCAGACCGTAGGTGAAGACGAACTGGAATACCATATGGAATGGGATCATTTAATGGGAATCCAAATCTCTACTTCTGATTCCTCGTTCATGGGTCCAAGGAATTTCGGTCCGTAACGAACGAAATCATCTCGTTCATCAAATACTAATCCCGTTTTGGGAAACAAAGTTCCAAACACATAAGCACTGGTTTCTACAAAGGTCATTACCGTTCCTTTGTGAATGTAAACTGCATATTTACCTCCTTGATTCGTATGAGTTTCCAAATCTTTGGGCACACTAGCAAAGCTCTCCACTTCTACTGCAACCCATTTCTCAAATTCCCAATCATCAGTGATATCCTCTACTTTCAAATCGGGATTGAATCTGTTTAAGAGAAATCTGTCAGTATTTGCTCTATTCTTAACTTCAGGAATTCTTTTCAGGAAGTCCTGCCACATTTGAGGGATTTTATTGTTGTTTAATGATGTCTTTGACGACATTCCAACCAACATCTTGTCTCCAGCAATTTTAATTTCGGGCTCCATTTTCATTTTTTTCATGTGTCTTAATGTTTCTTGAGAAAAAGTTCGACGCTGGAAAAGGACTTGTTCTACACCTTTTTTTCGATACGCACCAGGAGTCATTTGATAAACATTCTTAAACGACCTGGTAAAAGCCTCCTGAGATTCAAATTGATATTCTAAAGCGATATTAAGAATGAGCTGTTCAGTTGATATTAACTTGTTTGCAGATTCTGTTAACCTTCTTCGTCTTACATATTCACCCAGGTTTTCACCAGTGTGAGCAGCAAAAATCCTCAAAAAATGAAATTTAGAATAACATGCTTCCCGAGCAATCATGTCTACCGTCAAAGGTTGAGTTAGGTTCATCTCAATGAACTCAACAGCACGTTCGATATTTTGTGTGTAGTCATTTTCCATCGTATCTGGAAGCAATATTAGCAGCTAGAGTAATAGCTAATTTGATAGTAATTGCTAAAGTAGATTAATATAAAAAAGGCATCCATTAATTAGATGCCTTTTTTATTTTAATGAGACTTCATTTTATTCTGGTGGCAAGCAGTCGTTATCGACAGATCCATCACAATTATTATCAACTCCATCGCATATTTCTGGTGCTCCAGGGTATACTGTAAGATCAAAATCGTTGCAATCAGTAGCATTAGAAACAAAACCTAATGGTGGGCCTGTACAAGAATTTGTTATTTGAGAGAAGGACCCAAAGCCATCTCCATCAGCATCACGATAATAAGTAGCTCCCTGAAGATCTGAGCCATTGCAATCATTATCTATTCCATCTCCACATATTTCTGGTGCACCTGGATATACCGCAGGATTTGTATCGTCACAGTCGCCGGCTTCTACAGTTACACCGTCTCCATCTGCATCAGTACCACAATTCTCATCTGTCGTTCCATCGCAATCATTGTCTATTCCATCTCCACATACCTCAGTGGCTCCCGGATAAATTGAAGCATCAGTATCATCACAATCGCCAGCCTCCACGGTGACTCCATCTCCGTCTACATCCGTACCACACCCTTCATCTACCTGCGCATCACAATCATTATCAATTCCATCTCCACATATCTCTGTGGCTCCTGGGTAGATTGACGCATTGGTGTCATCACAATCTCCAGCTTCCACAGTGACTCCATCTCCGTCCGCATCCGTTCCACAATCCTCATCAACAAAACCATCACAGTCATTATCAATTCCATCAGCACAAACCTCAGGCATCAATGGGTTAACTGCCGGATCATTATCATCACAATCTCCGGCTTCAACAGTTACAGTATCTCCATCTGCATCAGTCCCAGAGCAACCTTCATCAACAGTTCCATCGCCATCATTATCAATCCCGTCACCACAAATCTCATCTGGAATCCCATCTCCATTGGCGTCAATTTGGCAAGTTCCGTTATGGCAAACAAAACCACTTCCACATTCAGCGTTGTTGGTGCATGGGTCACCAACTGAAGTACCTCCATCTGTTCCTATTAAAATAGTTAGTGGGTTATTGGTATCTACATCATGGTCTAATAATTCAGATACCGTGTAGGACCCATTAAATTCTCCACCATTGGTAGTAGTGATATCTAGGGTATAGTCAGCAACATCACTTCTTAATTTGACTACCGAAACCCCAACCGGAAGGCTTTTACTAGTAACTTCACTTCCACCAGAACTAATATCCAACTGATATTCCACTGGGTAATAAGAACCAGAAGTATTTTGCTCAAGCGTAGAAATCATCAAATCAAAAGTTTCAATAATTATGAAGTTCATACCGAAGTATCCATACTGTTCTGGGATTGATGCAGTCACATCAATTACTTCTGGTGATGACTCAACTGTTTCTCCCTCAAGTATGGTAAAAGACATTGGCAGAGGGTTCTCAACTAAGTAGGCTAAATCTGAACCTGCAGTAGGAGTAGCGAATATCACTTCATCAGCATCATTCAAAAGGACAAATTCTGTCAGATTATAATCTCCAATAACAAGAGTAATAGGGTCCGTAATAAATCCATCTCCAAAGGCTGTCACATTGATTTCTTCCCGATCAAGTACGACCTCACCGGAATTATTTTCAATAGTGACTAATGCATGAGTAATATCTGCAGGATCTGCCTCCGCCCTACCTCCTGAAGGTAAGTTTGATATGTTTTGAATTGAAAAAGAGATTTGCCCCTCTGCATCTTCTGGCGCTTCGTCGGGACCACAGGTAAATAGGAGTACAGCCATAGCAGCACTCATAAAGTGTCTAAAGAGTTTCACGATAGTATTTGGTTTAGGTTATCGAATAGTTATTTAGTTGCCCTATTCTTAATTAGGCCATCTCAAATGTATCAAAAAAAAAGGCCGAATTAAAAATTCAGCCTTTTTTTGAGATTTGGTGTCAATTACTTCCCACCATACTTCCTCTTAAACCTCTCGTGCAGAACCTGTTGCTTGCCATCCAGGTTAATTTTTCTTCCCTGGATAAATGCCATCTCAATATTATTGGTTCTCATATCGAAAATATCTCCTGTTGAGATGATGATGTTAGCATCTTTGTCTCCCTCTATAGTTCCGGTTGTTTCATCTATTCCCAAAATTTTCGCTGTATTGGAGGTTACCAGTTTCAAAGCTTCTTCTTTATCTAGACCATATGCCGCAGCTGTTCCAGCATAGAATGGTAGGTTTCTGGATGATGCTAATCTGCCATCATAGGCTAACCCAACTAAAATTCCATTCTCCGCCAAGATTGATGGTAACTTATACGGAAGATTCACATCTTCACCACTCCTTGTTGGTAAGTCATGCACATTTCCAAGTATAACAGGAATATCATTTTCTTTGATGAAATCCATTAAGTAGTATGCTTCACTCGCACCAACCAGCACGATCTTTTGTATTCCTGCTTTCTTAGCCCATTGAATGCTTTCCATCATTTCCGATCTCTTTTCTGCGTGGAGATAAAGGTTTTGACTACCATCTAAAACTCCTTTTAATGCTTCAAGCTTAATATTGATTTCCTTGTCACCAGAGATTTCGTGGTAAGATTTAGCGTCATCAATCAACTTGGCAATTTGAGCAACTGATTTAGCATAATTCTTATTATCTCTCCCCTCAGTTTCACCCATCCACCATCTTGGACCAAACCTTTTCCTTGGCCAGGTGATGTGTACACCATCATCGATGGTATAAGCTGCATCTTCCCAGTTCCAGCCATCCAACATCATGATAGACGAGCTTCCTGAAACAGTTCCTCCCTCAGGAGTAACCTGCGCAAGTAGTATTCCATTGTATCTAAGTGTTGCTATCAATTCTGAATCAGTGTTGTACGCCACAAGGCTCCTCACATTTGGGTTGATTCCTCCAACCTCTCTAAAATCCCTTGTTGCTCTTACTGCGCTTATTTCTTCCAGACCTAATGTTGTAGAAGGAAGGATCAGTCCGGGATAAACATGCTTTCCTGAGATATCAATTCTTTCATCAAACTGAGAAAAATCCATTCTTACCAATGTCGCATTGGCAATCACACCAATTTTCCCGTCTTCTATAGTGATAATGGAATTTTCAATTACCTCTCCATTACCAAGATGAGCAATTCCACCAGTAAGTAGAATCGAGCCACTCTGCGGTGCTGCTGGTTCAGGAACCTGAGCCATTAAGCTTGATACAGTCAAAAGAATGACCGTGATGTATGATATAATTCTTTTCATTGTCTTCATCATTTTATTCTTCTGAACCATAATTTCCTTCAATAACTATATCTCCACAGTGCCATTCATGATCGATCTTAGGAGAAGGTTTTTGTGTTGGTTTGCCACTTTTCTTTGCTCCTCTCATTTTATTAATCAGGCGAATTCTCTCTTTCTCAATTTCTTGTCTTAAGATCTCATCCTTTTCAAGATCGAAATAAATGGCACCATCCACCATCGTCTTTTCTGCTTTAGCGTAGATCGAAAGTGGATTATCTGACCAAAGTACCAAATCGGCATCTTTACCAACTTTTACTGAGCCCATTCTATCATCTAAATGAAGAAGTTTAGCAGCATTTAATGTCACCATTTTCCATGCCTCCTCTTCAGATACTCCACCATATTTCACTGATTTTGCAGCTTCCTGATTCAATCTTCTTGCCATTTCACGGTCATCAGAATTGATTGCAACTGTTACACCAGCTTGTGTCATTAATGCTGCATTGTATGGAATAGCTTCTTTCACTTCAAATTTGTAGGCCCACCAGTCGGAGAAGGTACTTCCTCCAGCGCCATGTTTAGCCATCTTGTCAGCAACCTTGTATCCTTCCAGAATGTGAGTGAAAGTATTGATATTGAAGTTGAACTTCTCCGCTACTTTCATCAACATGTTGATTTCAGATTGCACATAAGAGTGACAAGTAATGAATCTTTCGCTGTTAATAATTTCTGCTAATGCCTCCAGTTGAAGATCTCTTCTTGGCTTTGTTGCTGCCCTTTTTGCTTTCGCAGAAAGTGCATTGTATTTGGACCATTCCTGATCATATTGTTTTGCCCTGGTAAATGCATCCATGTAGACCTGCTCCACTCCCATTCTGGTTTGAGGGAATCTTATGTTTTGGTTATCACCCCAGTTGGATTGTTTTACATTTTCTCCGAGTGCGAATTTGATGTACTCATCAGCACCTTGGATTCTCATTTGCTGAGGTGACATGCCCCATCTAAATTTCACTAAAGCGGATTGACCACCAACAGGATTTGCTGACCCATGTAATAATTGAGCAGCGGTTACCCCACCAGCTAACTGTCTGTAGATATTAACATCTTCAGCGTTCACCGCATCATACATTCTTACTTCCGCGGTTACGGCGTGGGAACCTTCATTTACTCCACTCAGTGCAGCATGACTATGTTCATCGATGATTCCACTTGTGAGGTGTTTACCAGTTGCGTCAATTACTTTGGCGCCTGATACAGAAATACCTTTCCCTACTTGGGCAATCTTACCATCCTTTACCAAAACATCTGTCTTGGTTAAGATTCCATCCTTCTCGTTTGTCCAGACCGTAGCATTCTTAAAAAGAATTGTTTCCTGCTGAGGAATTTGCTCACTTCCAAAGGCCACAAAAGGATAAATCACCTTACCCAATTCAGGAGCATTATCACTTTCCTTATTCTTCTTCTCTTTCGGTTCAAGGTCTCCTGAGCGAGTAGCGCTCCAGTCTGCCCATGTGCCATCTGCTAATTGAGCCTTTCCTTTGAAGCCATTAGTAACAGCATAACCTGAAGCTCGGATGTCCCCTTCTTGGTCTTCACCTGCTTTAAAACTGAAATTGATATTTTCTCCTTCGAATGTTGCTTTTGTTTTGTAATCAGTCGAGTCGTTAGGTTTGATCTTAACACCGTGCCGACCTGGTTTCCCGTTTATCTCCATTGAATAAGCATCAGAACCGATTTTTAAATCGTACTTACCAGAACTATCCGGGGTGTCCATATCAACTATGACTGTTTTGGTTCCCATCACCCAATTCTCATGTAGTGTGGTTTCCGTATCAAATATGTTTCCTGATGTGATAAGTAGATTGGCATGCATTCCTTTTTTCAAGGATCCCACCTGGTTTTGAACTCCAAGTAGCTTTGCCGGAGTGTAAGTCATGGCCTTCAAAGCATCAGACTCGGTTAAACCATATTTTACAGTGGTACGGATATTCTCTAAATATTGACCTTTTTTCTTCAGTCCGTCAGCAGTAAATGCAAACTCCACACCCTGATCATTAAGCAGCTTCGCATTTGCTGGAGCCATTTCCCAGTGCTTCATCTGGTTTATTGAAACACTTAGTGCATGATATGGATCATCTACGTCATATGCCTTTGGGAAATTCAGAGGTAGTATTAAACTAGCTCCAGTATTCTTAATATCCTGAGCTCGCTGATATTCATCTCCTGTTCCTTTTATGATATACTGCTTACCAAACTCATCTCCTACTTTATCAGCAAGCAAAACCCTTTGTTTCCCATTTACTTCAAAAATGACTGGTAAGTTCTGAGCTGTATTAAATGCTTCAAGCGACAAGTTAGTTTGAGTTTGATTATTGGAGGATTTATACCATTCCGCATCATAATATGTTTGTCGGATCAACGCTACTCTACCCATGATACTATTAGGATAAGCCTGACTCGAAGCTGCATTTTGAAATGACATATTGAGTGAACCCTTATCCTTAATAATGACATTTTGGTCTGGAGCAGCCGCAAGCGACACAACTGTGGAAGTCCCTCGGATTATTCCATTTTCCATTATCGAATTGACAGCACCAAATCCTAATTTCTTAAGAGTTGTGGCGTCCTTTTCTTTCATCTGGAAATTTTCTACTGCATCATATTCTGCCAATACATTCTCATTCCATCCATAAGCTCCCTCTTTTTTAGAATAGTACTGCGGAGCACTTGATCTCCAGCTTGACTTAGCTTTTGGCACTTCTGGAAGACCATAATTTCCATAAGGTTCAACCCATGATGGATAGATAAACTTCCCTTGCATGTCTTTTACAATGGCACCTTTAGGAATAGAAACCGAACTTCCAACTGAAAGAATTCTGCCTTCCTTTATGACTATTGTAGCATTTTCTAACTTCGTTTGATAATCTGTGAAAATTGTTGCATTGGTGAATGCATAGATTTGAGGTCTTTCGTCCTTAGGCCCGTTTGTGGGGAAATTTTCCTGGGCTTGTATTTTAAAGATGAAGATCCCAAAAAATAGAATAATAGGTAAAACCTTCCTCATTTTTTAAGATATATTATGTTTAAAGCGATCGCCAAATTACACAATTAACAGTCGTGATTTGAATCTGTTTGAAGGTTTTATACAAATGGTTTGATTCGATTATCTCTGGGATTTCACAAATTGTTAATAACTGATTTTAGTCAGTCTAATAGGTCTTTCTCGGTTTTTTTGATTAATATTTCTACATCAAAACTGTACCCCGCAATGAAAAAAATACTTGTCCCTACCGATTTCTCTGAATTATCTAGCCATGCATTGAATTTCGCTTACGATATCGCAAAATTCAGTGGTGCTCAAATTGAATTAATTCACTTTATAGATCTCCCTCTTGATGCTGAACTGCTGGTCAGTGGAGACACCCAATTAGTTGAAACTTCCGAAGAAACATTATATAACCTACAGCTAGTAAGAGCCAATAAAGAAAAGTTAAAAAAAGCGATTGAGCATCTAGGTAATGACGTTAAAATCCATACAGGACTGGGATCCAGTGGTTTTCTAAGAGGTACGCAAAAGTACGCAAAGAAATTCGAGTGTGATTTGGTGATTATTGCCACCACTGGTGAAGAAAGTGCACAGGAGTTTTTCTCAGGTAATCACACTGAGCAACTTATTGAACATCTTAACATTCCTGTGATCTCATTGAAAGAACATGTTGAATTTGATTCCCTAACTGACATTACGCTTGCTATTGACCTGATTGGAGAAAAATATCCAGGAGCAAGCTTGCCAATGATCAAGGCTGTAGCTGAAAGTTTTGACGCTAAAGTTCATGTAGTGAATGTGGTGAAACCTGGTGAAGCTTCTTTGAAAAAAATTCATGACGGTTTAGATGAATTCGCGCAGGCCGCCAAACTATCTAACTACGAAATCAGTGTGGTGGAATATAAAGATGACATGGAGGGTCTTCTATATTATGCGGAGAAAATTGATGCTGGATTGATCGCTATCATTTCTGATGCCAGATCAGGAATCTTCAGGTTCTTCCAGGATTCTTTTGCGACTGAACTCACTAAAAAGTCAGATATTCCCGTTATGGTTCTTAATAAGCGTAATCTGAAATAATCGAATATCTAAATCAAGAATGACAGAGGCTGGAGTTGAAAAGCTTGTAGTTACAGGAGCTGCAGGTTTTTTAGGAGGACGAACGTCAAAATATTTTGGTGACTTAACTTCAGAATACAATGTCATTGCCACATCCAGAAGGAATCATCGAAAAACGGAATTAGAATCACATCATTGTGAGTTCGTCAGTGGAGACTTATCAGACAGTACTTTCTGCAAGGATTTAGCCAAGGGTGTAGATACCGTAATTCATTGTGCTGCTTTGTCATCTCCCTTTGGCCCATTTGAGGCATTTTATCAATCAAATTTCGTCTCAACAAAAAACCTCATTGACGCATGTATTGAGAGCGGCGTGAAACGATTCATTTACATTTCCACTCCCAGCATATACATCAATTACGCCGATAGAATTAACATTTCTGAAGATGATCCGCTTCCCGAGAAAATGGTCAACAATTACGCCAAGACTAAATTAATGGCCGAAAAATACGTTCTCGATCAAAATGGTAAATCGATCCAAACTATCGCCTTACGACCAAGAGCAATCATTGGAGCTGAAGACACGGTGATTTTCCCAAGGGTATTAAAAGCATATGATGAAGGAAAGCTGAAAATAATAGGAGATGGCAAGAATATCTGTGACCTAACATGTGTAAGAAACGTAATCGAAGCAATAAATTGTTGTCTTCATGCTCCTATAGATGCGTATGGAAGAGCCTACAATATCACAGATGGCGATCCTATCAATTTTTGGGATGGATTGAATCATGCGTTTAACAATCTCGGTTTACCATCTCCGTCAAAGCATGTGAATAAGTCCCTGGCAATGCTTGCAGCTGGTGTTTCAGAGGTATTTACAAATTTATTTAATCAAGGCACTGAACCAGCCCTAACACGCTACGGAATAAGTCAAATTTCAAACAGCTTCACACTGGATATCTCTAAAGCAAAAGAAAAACTTGGATATAAACCTTTAATGAAGACATTTGAAGGTATTGATGAGTTTATGGATTGGTATAAAATGAGTAAATCTGGTAAATAGAAACTGCATAGCATCATATATTTGCCATATCTATCTCAACCATATGATGAATGATTTCAAGGCATATAACGCGTTAAAGCTTAAAACAAACAAGTTCGATCACCATCAAAGTCAATTAATCGAAGTAAACAAAAAGCTCATAAACAACTCTATTAACCTGGACAAAACAATTGAAGAGTTTGAAACGATTCAGCGTATTATTGGTCGTCCGCAAATTATTCTAACTATTTATTCTCTATTCAACAAGAAACACCATCACCTAAATCTCGACAAAGAATACAGAGCTGCAAAACAAGCATTGCAACGATGCAGGCAAACTTCTAAAGAACTATTTGAGCAGAAGCAACTTCTACAAAGTCAACTGGAGGAGTTAAGCACAATTAAAAAAGAGTATGAATTATTCTTACTAAAGTCAATAAAATCAATTGATCCTGGCCTTAATCAGAGTTTTCAGAAGATTACAATCAACAAAGCGTTAATTGACTCAGCAATATCTAACGGCAAACAAATCATTAAAAAACTTGAAAGCATAACAGATAGAATCTGGGAAGACCGAGAAAAGCAGTTTCTCTCCATGGTTGGAGCAGGAATATTGGCCTTGGGTTTTAGAGGAAGAAAAGGTCCATCTCTGGCTGTTGAATTGGAATATCTGGAAGAACTATTCTCTCAGTATGGAGCATATCTCAATCAACTTAATTTAATTTTTGAATTACCTCATAACAGCCACTACGAAAATGTCACTGATTGGAAAGACCATATATTAGGTGGAATGATATTCGAAACAATGACTCTACACAAAATTGAAAATCGACTTGATCAATTTCACTCTATCCAAAAAAGAGTTATTGTAATGCAGAAGTCTCTCGAAAACTTAAAGCCAGAAATATCGGAAGAGATAAATAAGTTGGAGCAAGAAATATTAAATCAATTGAATTTCAATTAATAACGAATCCTCAAATATCCCCACCAAACACTCGATAGGAACTGACAATCACTAAACCGTTAACTGTAATAATATCTTATTACACTACTCTTGCATTAACCAAACTAATCTACGCAAGATACATTGAGCATCTATCCACAGCTATTTTGAGTACAATCTCTCAAAGTCTCTAAGGTGAATTGGTAAGGTTATTAAAACACTTTAACAATTATTAAAACCATTATTCACAATGAAAAAACTAGTTATTTTAATTGGTTTGGTAGCACTATTTGCTGCCTGCCAGGAAGAATCTGATTCCGTTGAACCAAACTTTAGTCAGTCCAAAATTGGTACAGCCGAACTGACATCACTAAAACAACCGGACCTCATGGATGACAAACGGTTTGCCTCTGCTTATCAGGAATCTGTAAAAACACTCCAAGCTGCAAAAGAAGAAATCGTTCGCTCCATCGACATCCGATCATTGGAACATCAAGACGGTATGATTGTAGTCAATTCAGAAAAACAGTTTCGTCCAGTTTATGAATCTGTTGCCTATTCAGATTCTGTTTGGCAACAAAAGCATGGTGATGAAATTGATGCTTTGATAGAAGTTGCTTTTCAAAACCCTGAAATTACAGATCAGTATGATAAGGAAGAAGTATCATTTATGATTGAGGACCTTCTTGAAAAAGATGAAATTGATTACCTGGATGTTCAACAAGGAATATCTGATCAACTTCCAATTGAAACCTTATGGCAAAAAATCAAATCCGAAAATGATGAATGGTTGGCTAATGCCGGAGAGAAACCAAACTGGGAAGAAAACCCTGCAGAACTATACGGTATTGAAACCTATGCCCAACTTTTTATCAATCAGGAAAGTCAAATCAATATTCTTGATACTGTAAGAAATATCAAAGGTGAGGTAAGTTTTGAAAGCGGTGAAGAGGCTGAAAGAGGTCTTGCTGGTTGTAGAACTTTTAGAATGTGCACGGAATTTACCGACAACACAGGTCACCCAACCTGTCTGAGAGCCAGAGTTTACATCAATAATTTCTGGTTATGGAGAAGTTTTGGTTCCAATGCCAAAGGATGGAGATGGATCAATGGAAGATGGAGAGAAAGAAGATTCCAAAAAACGCTTACGAGAGGTGGCTTTGTAATCATGCACAGAGCACAACTAGCCAATCCATGTGACCCGGCATTTGCTCAATGGGTAGGATGGACTTCTGTAAGAAACAATGTGGAATTCCAAATCAATGCAACAGTTTGGAACACTTATGCTGGAGCATGTACCAATAGCTTCAGCGGAGCTGTATCCGGAGGTGGCAGAGCACAAGGAGTAGTTATGGATTAAGCAATAAAAAAACCTGCAAGACATTCTTGCAGGTTTAAAAACTCAATCTAACCTAACCTATATATTAAAACTCAATTACTCGAAAACTCAAATCCAAAAAACAACAGGTCATCCAACTGATTATTAGCACCCTTCCAGAATGAGAAATAATTTTGAATAGCACTCTTCTGATCATCCATACTCAAATCAATATTCGCCTCTACCATTGATTTAATCCCATCTATTCTCAACTTCTTATTATCCGGACCTCCAAATAAGTCGGGTGCTCCGTCACTAAATAAATAGAACTTTACACTTTCTCCCCGTCTCAATTGGATAGACTCTGTTGTATATTTTCTCTCTTTATCAAAATGCTCACCCACCTGTACCCTGTCTAATTTCTTAACAGCAACTTCCTTTTCACCACCAATCAATATTGGACTCCTGGCGCTTGCATATGTGATTATATTCTTCTCTCTGTCAATCCTTACTACTCCAATATCTGCTCCACTACTAACCATTGAACTTCCTCCTTTAGAATAAAACATCTCTTTGATGCTATCATGTAAGAAGTCCAAGACCTTCCCAACTTCCAGCCCAGGGTTAGACTCCAGAATAACCCTTAGACACATAAGATATTTCCTGGTCATCATGCTGGCCATGTGCCCATGTCCGGAACAATCAAATAGGATTACATAGGTATAATCCATATTCCGGTATACCAGGTAGCCATCACCACCTACCCTATTCATTGGGGCATTGATAATGAAAGATTGTGGCAAAAGGTTTTTCACCACACTTTCATCCTGTAACATCTTGTAATAATTTGTTGTTGGCTGGTCAATCAAATCTTGTGTCAGTTTCATTGTTACAATTTCAATTATGACTCAAAATTAGAATGATGAGCAACCCTATATAAGAGGGATTTACTGAGTTTTTAAAAATAGGTGAATCACCTAGAAAGGTATTATTTCAATAAAAATCAATTATTTTTACACCATAAATTACTGATTACCAATAGTTAATAAATTTTTCTAATATTTTTTTCATACCCCCTGTAACATTCAATGGGGTTGGTCGTCATTCGTGTAATTATGGCATCCAGAACAAAATCGTCATTACTGTACAATGAAATAGTCCTTCCTGTGAGAGACCGAATGTTTCGGTACGCTTGCGCAATCACAAAGGAAGCAGAAACTGCCCAGGACGTGGTGCAGGAATGCTTGCTGAAAATATGGAACAAGCGGGACACATTGAAGGAGATAAAAAATCCGGAAGCTTGGGTATTTCGAATTGTGCGAAACGGATGTCTGGATGCCTTACGCACAAATAGATTTACCACTCTGGATTATCAGGAAGAAATGGTGCACCAGTCTTCCACCACTGAAGACGTGATCTTCAAAGACCAATACAGGTGGTTTAGGGAAGCGGTTGATTCGCTACCCGACAAACAAAAAGATACTTTTCACCTTAGGGAGGTGGAAGGGATGAGCTATCAGGAGATCTCAGATATACTGGAAATCAGTTTGGATGAGGTAAAGGTGAACTTACACAGAGCAAGAACGAAAGTGAGAAAAACAATGCAAAATGTAGAAGCATATGGAATCGCGAATTAAATCATTGCTGGAAAAGTACTGGGAAGGTGAAACTACACTGGAAGAGGAAAAAGAAATTAAATCTTATTTCAAAGAAAATCCATCATTAACGAATGACGGTCAATACTTCCGATCAATTGATGTTGCTGGACAATCGACCTACAAAGGGTCTACACCTGGTAAACGAAAACTCCCAAGCATTCAATGGATGTCGGTTGCTGCCACAATAACTATAGGATTAATGGTAGCCTTCATCGCACTTAATGATTCCAGAAAAGAAGATCCATTTGCCGTAACGGACCCCAAGGAAGCTTATGAAGTAACCAGGAATGCCCTCATGATGATTTCAAGTAATCTGAATGAAAGCAACGAGTATTCCAAAGAATTGAAAAAAATTAACAAAGCAGAAGAACTTATTAATCAATAACTTAAAATGAAAAAGGTAATCGTAACACTCAGTTTAGTAGTAATGTCAGCAGCTGTATTTGCTCAGGGCGCAGTTGTAAAAAATTACATGGAAAAGTATGCTGACAACAAAGATTTTGTAAAGGTTTCAGTGAGCGCAAAAATGTTTTCGCTTTTCACTGAACTAGAGGCCGGTTCTCCGGAAGAAGAAGAATTCCTTAAAGCAGTTAGCAAACTAAAAGGTCTAAAAGTCTTAGTAGGAGAAAAAGTAGAAGATTCAAGCAAACTTTATAAAAGTGCAATTTCAGAAGTTGACAAGTCAGGATATGATGAATTGATGACTGTGACTGATGCTGAAGAAAACATGAAGTTCGCCATCAAAGACACTAATGGTAAGATTGAAGAACTGATCATGGTAGTTGGAGGAAACGAAAAATTCGTATTGCTTAGCCTTTACGGAGAGATCGACCTTAAAAACATCTCAAAAATTGCTAAAAGCATGAAAGTTGACGGTTTTGAAAACCTAAGTAAAATTGGTGACGGAGACGGCAACTAAGCACTTACAATGAGAATAACAATAACAATATTTTTTATTGCAACTTTAACTTTCAAGGGATTCTCTCAGGAGGCTCCCTTAAAAGAATTTGCAGAAGATAGAAGCAACTACAAATTCTGTCTTTACCCTAGTACGCTTAGAATGTTAAACATTTCGCAAAATCCAGACTACAACGAAATGGTAAATGACATTCAGAAATTATTGATCTATCAATTGGATTCAGCCACAGCAGCAGGAAACGAATTCAAAGAGGTCATGAGAGGGTATGAAGACCGGAATTTTGAAGAATATGCAAGCATGTCTGGAGGTGGCCAGACACTTATCATACTTGGGAACGACAGCAGGGAAGAAATGATAGGTGTTTTCGGTCAGGATGGTGATAATCTCCTAATGTTTTTCCTGAAGGGTACAATTGGTTTCCAAAAGATCCCAACCCTTATGGAAGGCTTTAAAGAAAACGACATGATCAACATATTTGAATTGGGCAGTTTTACGAATAACAACAGGAGAAATAACAACCAGGAAGACTATGTAGAAAGAGAAATAAGAGATTAAAAGGTCAAAAACAAAAACTCAATTACTTTGAACAAAATACTCGAAATTAACGGTCTCTCGAAAAAATACGGGAGGATCCAGGCCGTCAATAACTTGAATCTAACCATTACCAGTGGGCAGGTTTACGGTATTCTTGGTCCAAATGGTAGTGGTAAAACTACCACGCTAGGTATGATTTTGGATGTTGTTGCTCCTACTGATGGTGGATACCAATGGTTTGGAGGAGAAGATCCAGTAAAAAGTCGACAAAAAATAGGGTCTATTCTTGAGACCCCATGTTTCTATAATTACATGACTGCAGTGCAAAACCTCAGGGTTGCGGCACATATTAAAGAATGCAGTTTTGATAGAATAGATGAAGTCCTCAAACAAGTAAATCTTTACGAGAGAAGAAACGATCCCTTTAAAACATATAGTTTGGGGATGAAACAAAGGCTGTCTATCGCAGCAGCTCTTTTAAATGATCCACCAGTAATGATCCTGGACGAGCCAACAAATGGATTGGACCCTCAAGGAATTGCTGAAGTTAGAGACATCATTAAGAACATTGCCAGACAAGGCAAGACCATCATTTTTGCAAGTCACCTACTGGATGAAGTACAGAAAGTGTGTACACATTTTTGCATCCTTAGAAAAGGTGTAAAGCTACATGATGGAAAAGTTGAAGACATCCTGGGAGAAACCAATATTGTGGAGATCTCCGGAGATGACAATGCACAATTACTCAAATCAATTGAGACTTTCAAAGGCACCAAAAGTGCTTTACATGAGAATGGTTCTGTAAAAGTAGAGTTGGAAGAAAACTTCACTTCGGCAGACATCAATCAGTACTGTTTCGAAAATGACATTACACTGAAGAAGTTGCTTCCTCAGACCAAGTCACTGGAACAGGAATTCCTGAAAATCCTGGATGAAAACTGATCCTAATTAATTCTCAAATCAAAAAACTCAATTGATATGGTAAAAGCACTTACTTTAGAATGGTTAAAACTGAGAAACTACAGAGTATTCTGGGTTTTACTCGGTCTATACCTATTTTCGCTATTGGCTATTTCTTCGGGAGGAGTATTTTTTCTAGAATTCCTGAAGTCGAAAGGAGCCGATTTTAATGGCATTGATCCCACAATCATCCCAATATATGATTTCCCTGATGTTTGGCATAATATCACATTCCTGGGGACATATGTAAAGATTCTTGTGGCTTTCATTGTGGTAATATCTATTACGAATGATCTATCATTCAATACAATGCGCCAAAACATAATTGACGGAATCAGCAAGAAGGAATTCATTACTTCTAAGATTCTATTGATTCTGGCGTTGGGATTAGTCAGCTCGATATTTCTGTTTATATGCGGTTTCGGAGTGGGGTCAATTTACTCACACGTATTTGAAGCAAAATTCATATTTGCAGATTTAGAGTTCTTCTTCCTGTACTATCTGGATATGGTTAAATATTGCTGCTTTGCATTGATGATGGCCATTATTATCCGAAAGACTGGATTTGTGATTGTATTTCTAATGATCTATTCATTGATCCTCGAGCCAGTTGTAGGTTCTATTTTGAAATACTCTCCCTTGAAAGATAACACTGCCTGGATTGAACCATTTCTTCCTTCCAGCTACTATAACATGACCACAGGACTAATTGAGGTTCCTTTCACAAAGTATTTCCTTCAGGAAGTACAGAGTGGAATTCTTTGGCAACCTACATTAATTGCGCTGGCATGGACAGGTATTTTCATCGGAATAATTGTCTGGCGACTAAATCGCAAGGACATTAAATAACATTAGAATTAGGGTTGGTTCCTGAGGGCTCAAAATATGGTTTGGCGACCTATGAGCATCAGGAACCTTTTTTTATATCCTTTTTTTCTCTCTTAAGAATATAAAGGCTTTCTTCTGCAGAAACATATATAACCACTGCAGAAACATATATAACCGGTGATTTGTCTTTCTGCAGCGGTTATCTGCCTTTCTGCAGCGGTTATCTGTCTTTCTGCAACGGTTATTTGCCTTTCTGCGGCGGTTATCTGTCTTTCTGCAATGGTTATTTGCCTTTCTGCAACGGTTATCTGTCTTTCTGCAATGGTTATCTGTCTTTCAACCACCCTAACGCATAACCTGACTTGGAAAAACTACCAAACTTTCAGTTCCGTCTTTCCCAACTGCAGCTACGCCAAACAAGTAATTATCAATCACAATTCCTTCTAACGTAAACTCTTCTACCATTCCTACATATCTGGAATATTGCCAGATTGGTGAAGTGGTGTCTCTCCAGTAGATCGTAAAACCTTTGAGGTTCTTCGCATCTACCTTGCTCCATGAAAGTATTGTACTTGGCTGAACAATCCCTCCTATTTTCACATCCTTCGGTTGCGGTGGTGCCAGTGCCAATGAGGCTAAATTAATTGCATTTACGGCGGTCAATTTAGAACAGTAATCAAAATCCACTTTCTCAATAACATCACCGTATTTGATACCATTCTCTGTCCTAATATCCTGATGTTGTCTGTTGTAGTTTTCATGAGTTTCCATAATTCGGATTCCTGCAAAACCTTCATCATTGAATGGCTTATGATGTCCTCCTCTACCAAATCTATCCAAACGATAAATCATCATAGGTTTCATACCCGGCATGTAGGTCTGGGTGGTTTTATGAACGTATCTTGCAAGCTGTCTGGAAACTCCATCTATTTCTCCACCATAGTATCTGCGTCTTCTTCTTTCTTCATCAGTTTCTGTCACTGGAGTCGGTTCTGAAAAGATTCTGAATGATTTGTTATCGATCACTCCATCAACTCCTTCGATATTTCCAATCATATCATTATTGAGAACTCCAATGATATCCCAACCTTCCTCTTTGGCCATTTGAGCCATAAACTTACCTCCATACAGGCCCTGCTCCTCTCCTGATAATCCTACATAAATGATGCTTGATGGGAATTTGTATTTAGTCAATAGTCTTGCCGCTTCCATTGCTCCTGCCATTCCTGTTGCATTATCATTGGCTCCAGGAGAATCATCTGTGTAATTATTTGGATCTGAAACTCTACTATCAATATCCCCACTCATGATTACATATCTATTTGGGAATTCCGTTCCTCGTTGAATCGCAATCACATTGACCACCTGAACTGGCTTCACAATCCTGGCATTATCTCCTTTTCTTACCATCGATTTTTGATACGTCACTTCAAGGCAACCTCCACAATCGGCAGATATTTTTTCAAACTCAGATTTGATCCATCTTCTTGCGGCACCAATTCCCCTGGTTTCCGATACTGTGTCCGACAATGTGTGACGGGTACCAAAGCCTACCAGTTTTTGAATGTCCTTTTCTAATCGATCCGGTGAACTGTTGTCGATTATTTCTTGTAATTGGAAAGTAGTCTCTTCATTCGTCTGGCCTATTGTATTGAAAACAATAGCCATTGAAAATATTGTAATAAGTGTTTTTAATGAATTCATGTTTAGTCAGCTAATTCTTGTTAGGTTCAAAAAAATCAAAAAAACCAGTCACTTAGAAACCGCTTGTGGAAAACAATGTTTGAATTACTTTAAAATCCTGATCTGTAAACCTTATTTTGCGGATTCAAGTAAACCATATGACAGTTGCGTCACCACTACCTGATCTATCTATGTATTCTGGTCATCAGTTGCCGGACCAAAACCACTTCTGAAGTTACAGAACAGGAAGAATTTATTGATTCCGTTGCAGAAGACAATGGCAAGCGAGATTACGACCTTTCATTTCCACAAGTCCTTAGAAAAGATAGTATTCAGGATTTTGCAGTTTCCGTAGAAATGACCGCTTTTCAGGAAGCATTGGAAAGTCAAAGGAAGATTGTGCGTGCTGCCAGGCATAATGCGACTAAAACAATTGGTAATCTAAAAATTGGATTTAAAGAATTAAAAGAAACCTATTCTATTCTTAGCTCCCTTAATGAAATTAACGATAGTACACTGATGCATAATTTCAATTACTATCAGCTACAAGGGGAAGATAGTATAGGCAATGTACATTTCACCGGCTATTTCACACCTGAATTGGATGTAAGAAGTAAACCTGATTCTGTATTCAAATATCCATTTTATAGAATTCCTAAAAGATGGAAAGGACAACTTCCATCCAGGGAACAAATTGATTCTAAGAAAGTACTTGCTGGCAAGAACCTGGAGATAGCATGGTGCAAAAGTCGGTTTGATAATTTCATCCTGCATGTTCAGGGGTCTGGACTTGTCAGGTTTGAAGATGGAACCAAGAAAATCCTCGCTTATGGAGGCAAAAACAACCTCGATTATAAGAGCATAGGGCGGTATTTTGTAAACAATGGAATTATATCCGAAGAAGACATTTCTGTCTCTTCTATCAAAGCATGGTTTGATAAGCATCCCGAAAAAGAGGAAGAGATTTTAAATATCAATGAATCCTATATCTTCTTCAGACTTGTAGATCCAATTCCAAAAGGTGCTGCTGGTGTTAGCCTGGTACCAAAGTATTCAAGTGCCATTGATACTAATTTCATTCCATTTGGAAGTGCTCTACTAGCTGAAGTTCCGCAACTAGATAGTTTGGGTAATTTCATTCAACACGAATACCAAATCCTTTTTGCCATGGACCGTGGTGGAGCTATCAAAGGTCCTGGTCGGGTTGATATCTATTGTGGATTTGGAGATGAAGGATTCAAAACTGCCAACTTCATGAACCATTATGGACGAGTTTGGCTGCTGATGCCAAAATAAGCATCTCCATTGTCAAGTTCCCGACTAAGGTCAGGAATCACAAAGCGTGTTATATCGTTGCAACTTGAAACGAATAGCTCATGCTCAAATACCTGCCTATTATAGTCCTGATGCTTTCAGCAGAGATTGCATTTGCTCAAACCTGTTGCTCTGGTGGTGTCCCACTCTCCGGAAATCTGGGTTTACCGCCTGGAAAAAATGGCACCTTTCAAATTAGCATTAGCCACGATATTAATATCCTAAATACTTTAAAAGCAGGTTCAAATGAACTTTCAGATGATTCAAGAAAGCGTTTGACCAATTCGACAATAATTGAATTAGGGTATTCCATCAATAATCGATTTTCAGTAGATCTATTTGGTTCTTATGTTACTCAAACCAGAGAGATTACTCAATTTGGAAATGTTAATACAGCCACTACTAGAGGAATAGGTGATGCTGTAATACTTCTCAAGTATCAGTTGATCAATTCTTCAAATCAATCCCTGACTATTGGTGCTGGCCCAAAATTGCCAACAGGGGCATCCGATTTACAAAGCAATGGTTTTACAGAAAATGCAGACTTACAACCTGGAAGCGGAGCATGGGATGGTATCGTGTGGACTAATTACATCCGGAATATTGGTTTAAGACCAACGACTTCAGTATTTGGAACTTTTACCTACGCACTGAAAGGAACTAATGATGAATACCTTGGTTCCGAGTCATTTAAGTTTTCGAATGAGTTTCAAAGCTTTATTGGAATCAGTGATAGATTTCATACTGGTTCATTATTTCTGGATCCTTCTTTAGGCTTAAGATACAGAACTGTTGATCAGGATAGGCAGAACGATATCAGACTCCCAAATACAGGTGGTGATTGGGTCTTTTTAGTTCCATCGATTACAAGTGTGATCAATGAGAAATTATCATTCAGTCTTTCAACAGAGATCCCGGTTTACAGTCGGTTAGAAGGCACTCAACTAACTCCTACCATGAGATTCAATGGTGGTTTCCTATACATAATCAATTCTAAAAAACTAGACATCAATATAAAATGAAACAGCTACTCACGATTTGCATATTAGGTCTTTTACTAAGCTCTTGTGGAGATGATAATCCAAGAGCACTATTTGACGGTGACTGGAGCATCCCAAGAGATGATGTTTTGAGTGGTGGACCTGGCGTTGATGGAATTCCTGCTTTAACTAATCCGGAAGTGGAGTCGGCAGCAAGCACTTCATTTTTAACTGATGATGAACTAATTGTGGGATTCAAAGTTGGAAACGAAACCCGGGCGTATCCTCATGAAATTTTGGATTGGCATGAGATTATTAATGATGACATTGGTGGCAAGTCTATAGCAATCAACTATTGCCCACTTACAGGAACTGCTTTAGGGTGGAGTAGAGAAATTGAGGGAGATATTACCACATTTGGAGTAAGTGGTCTTTTATATAACAGCAATCTGATTCCTTATGATCGAAAAACAAGCAGTGCCTGGTCACAGATGCTTGTAGAATCCGTAAACGGAGATCTCATTGGAGAGAGACCAGAAACATATCAGGTATTTGAAACTACCTGGGGAACATGGAAAAGAATGTTTCCAGAATCTACAGTGGTTACCAGAAACACGGGTATCGATAGAAGCTATGGAATCTTCCCATACTTCATAGGAGGCCGGGATTATAGGAATGATTCCTTTTTACTGTTCCCGGTAGATGTAGAAGACAATAGGCTTCACAATAAGGAAAGGGTTGTTGGGATTATTGATGATGGAGATGCTAAAACGTATAGATTATCACAAATGACAGATGAGGTGGCCTTAATTCATGATGTATTCAAAGGTACTCCGATTGTTATTTTTGGAAATGATATCGACAACTACGCCATGATTTTTCAGAGTGTTTTGGCGGATGGTACACAATTAGAGTTTAGACCCATACCAAGATCACTACCAGTTGTAATGGAAGACAATGAAGGAACAAGGTGGAACGTATTTGGTGAAGCAGTTTCAGGACCAAGAGAAGGTGAAAAGCTACTACCTACTCAATCCTTTATCGGTTATTGGTTTTCATGGGGTACATTTTATCCTGGGGTTGAGATTGGGAATTGAGTTATTTCACAATATTTGAATTCAAACTTGCGCGAGTGGTTCCATCCACATTAAACCACCACTCCAGTCTGTCTTTGTAGAATAAAAGGGTATCAGAGGAAATTGCTGAAAGTTCTAAATCCATCTCTATTTTCTCACCTACCTTGGACCTATTCATAGCCTCCATTATTTTCTGGTCAATGGAATTCAGTTCTTTCTTAAGACTAATCGTAGTGTTATCAACCAAATAATCATTCAAAGTACTATGAAAAACCTGGTCAGTTAGGTAAACGAGAGGATTATCACTATCGAATTCAAACGAAATATCACTAATTGTAAGGTTCTGATCATCATCGAGTACTGGTATCGCTAAAGCTTTTACATCCGCATCTACATCACCCTTAAGTGAAAACTGAATTCGAATCTTGTTATCAAAGTGATCCGTTTTGATGTCCTCTATTTCAACTTCAAATCCCTGGTAAGTCAGATCAACTTCCTTTAGTCTTTCTTTGAGTAGGTTGTCCATATAATCGAATGGCAACATCAACTTAATTGACATGTCAAGTGCGTGTTGATGGTTTTTTAGTTTTTTATTCTCAGGCAAACTGGTGGCCGATACTTTGTTTTCATTGACAGGGCTAATGGATATCTGAGATTCAACAAAAATATTAACACGTACGATACCCTTAACTTTCTTATCCATCTCAGCTGCAAAAGATTTTGGATTAGTTGCCAGCCAAATTTCAACTGGCTTTTTACCAACCCGATGAGGAACATTTAGCAATTCCCAAATTTTGGAAACCTGTTTTTTGATTGGGACTACTTTTGTTAGTGTTTCACAAATTAACTCTTCAATTTTCCTTTGTTTCTTGGAGATGGCATTATCTACAACATTTTTCAGATTGACGGATACACCAGCTATTTTCAAATCTGGCTCAGTGATCCACTTTGTCTCTTGCAATTTACAAGTGGCCTGTAGTTGCCAGTTTTCATCAATAGATAATTCTGTATGTAGATCGACCCTCATCTCAAACGTAATTGGCTTCTTATTCTTCACATCAACACCAACCACCTTTTTATTCACGATAGCCTCAACTTTTATTGGTAAAGAGACATCAAGATTATTGCCGTATACATTTAGCAAGACTTTCCCGATCGGTAAAATTCTGAGTTTGAGGTAGTCGCCCTTCTTTTTCAATTTGATCTTTTCATCTACCAAAACAGCGGGCATCAACTTATTAACTAAAACAGTTAGTTCAGATGCTGGAAAGTCAAGAGGAAAAGATAGTTGTGAGACGGTTGACTTGATATATGTATTTGTCGCCTGTTGATCGGTTTCAGAAGACTCTTTTGTTTTACTGCAAGAGATAAAACCAAACAATAGAATAATTGTGAACAGTATTCTGAGGTGCATCAGCGAGAGAGATTGTACTGATACTAAAAATACAATAGTTAGCGCTATTCAACAAAAAAAGGGTTGACATATGCCAACCCTCAATAAATCAATAATCTCAATTTTATTTAAATGCCGGAATACCAGTAATCTCAGCTCCCAGGATCAATAAGTGAATGTCATGAGTTCCTTCATAAGTCACAACAGACTCAAGGTTCATCATATGTCTCATCATTGGGTACTCTCCGGTAATTCCCATACCGCCATGGATTTGTCTTGCCTCTCTGGCAATATCCAATGCAGTGGCAACACTATTTCTTTTTGCCATACTGATTTGAGCAGTGCTGGCTTTGCCTTCTTCCATCATCTTACCGAGCTTCCAGTTCAATAACTGCGCTTTGGTGATTTCAGTAAGCATCTCAGCAAGTTTCTTTTGAATCAACTGAAAAGATCCGATTGGCTTATCAAACTGAATTCTTTCCAATGCATATCTCCGTGCTGAATCATAGCAATCCATTGCTGCTCCGATTGCACCCCATGCTATACCAAATCTTGCTTTATCAAGACACATCATTGGTGCTCCTAAGCCACTTTTACCAGGCAATAAGTTTTCTTTTGGAACCTTTACGTTATCAAAAACCAATTCTCCCGTGCAGCTAGCTCTCAAAGACCATTTACCGTGAGTTTCAGGAGTTGTAAATCCTTCCATCCCTCTTTCAACTATCAATCCATGGATTCTTCCTTCTTCATTCTTCGCCCAAACAACCGCAACATCAGCTTTTGGAGCATTAGAAATCCACATTTTAGCTCCATTAAGTACATAGTGATCACCTGCATCTTTGAAGTTGGTTACCATGCCGCTTGGGTTAGAACCGTGATCAGGCTCAGTAAGACCAAAGCATCCTAACCACTCTCCTGCTGCTAATTTTGGAAGGTATTTTCTTTTTTGCTCTTCGCTACCGAAAGCATAGATAGGATACATTACCAAAGAACCCTGAACAGATGCTGTAGATCTCATTCCGGAATCTCCTCTCTCCACTTCCTGCATTATTAAACCATAAGAGATGTAGTCTAAACCACCTCCTCCATACTCCATTGGAACAGTTGGACCGAAAGCTCCAACATCTCCAAACTTCTTCACCATCTCATAAGGGAAATGATTTCTTTCTGCCCAGTCCTCAATATATGGGCTAATCTCTTTCTTAACGAAATCTCTGATAGAACTTCTGATAAGCTTATGCTCATCTGTCAGCAAATCATCTAATGCATAAAAATCAGGTGATTCGAACAGATCTTGCTTATTTCTGTTCACGTGAGATTCATTTTGGGTCAATGTATCTAATGACATATTTGGTGTTGTTTTACTCGAATTATTAATTCAAATTTACAATTTGTAACAAAGAAAACCATTTCAGTGGATAAAACGGAAATAAAGGAAGAGTTATATCAACAACTTAAAAAGCTGGATGAGAAATATGACGCCATGGGACAGGATTTGTCTTCTTACCTTGATGGCTTACTTTATTCAGACTATTTAACGTATTGGGACTATATCCACCTGGATACACTTTTAAGTCTCCAAAACCCAAGAACTAGCTTTCCTGACGAAAAAATATTTATTGCCTACCATCAGATCACCGAATTATTTTTTAAACTGATACTGATGGAAATAGAGCAAATCCCTGGTGAAGAAGGAAATACGGAGAAATTCATCATGAGGATCGATCGAATCAATCGCTACTTTCAGCAATTAGTCAATTCCTTCGAAATCATGATCGATGGTATGGAAAAAGAACAATTTCTAAAATTCAGAATGTCACTTCTTCCTTCCAGCGGATTTCAATCGGTTCAGTACAGAATGATTGAAATTTGCTCCACGGACCTCAGAAACCTAATGAATGTTTCATATCGAGAAAAAATTGACCCGGATGGATCTGAAGATGTTCTATATGATTACCTGTACTGGAAAAGTGGAGCCACTGAACTAGCTACCGGCAAAAAGACATTGACACTAAATCAATTTGACGAGAAGTACTCTGAGCAGTTAAAAAACCTGGCTAAGAAATATAGAGAAACTAATATCTGGCAGGTTTATCAGAAGTATCATTCATCAAATGACCTGACAGATCAGGCGATTAAATCAATGAGAGAATTAGACTCAGTGGCAAATCTTTTTTGGCCATTAGCTCATTTTAAGTCGGCTGTTCGTTATCTTCATAGAGATCCTAATGTTATTAGTGCTACAGGAGGTACAAACTGGCAGAAATTTTTACCTCCTAAGTTCCAAAAAGTGATCTTTTTCCCAGATATCTGGACGGAGGAGGAAAGGAACGATTGGGGTAAAGGATGGGTTATGAAGGAAATTCTTAACGAAAAATAGGAGTAAGAATATTTGTGAAATTTGTGGTTATCATATCGACAGCATTATTGCTATTGACTGTTCCGTCTGTGTATGGTCAAAAAATAACCACATACTACGATATTGACAGCACCTTAATAAAAGAGACTTACACGGTAAACAACCTGGAAGATTTCCAACTTGAAGGTGAGTATAACTCATACTACAACTCCGGAAAATTAAAATCCACAGGAACATACGTTTCCAACAAACCTGATGGTGATTGGATATACTATTATGAAAACGGCAGTCCAAAAACCAATGGGCAATTAAAGGAAGGAGTCTCCACTGGTCATTGGGAATACTTCTATGAGAATGGAAACAAACGAATGGAAGGAGAGCTTATTGCCAATAGGCGATCAGGTGAATGGGTATTTTACTATGAGAATGGCACTGAGAAGAGTAGAGGTTCATACACCAATCACAAAAAGAATGGAATCTGGAATTATTTCTATGAAGATGAAAAGCTTAAGGCTCAGGCTTATTATGAAGATGGTTCTGGATTGTACAAGGAATTCTACCCTTCCGGATCTTTGAAAATGGAAGGTTATAATGCCAATCAAAAGAGTAAAGGCAAATGGAAGTACTATTATGAGTCCGGAGAGATTCAGGCGGAGGGATACTTCCAGAATGGTGCAAAACACGGTCCATGGAAATATTACCATAAAAACGGTGTGGTTTCAGCGGTTGGCGGTTATACAGAAGGACAGAAAGAAGGGCTTTGGAAATACTACTATGAAGATGGAAAATTGAGTTCTGAGGGAATCGAATCAAATGGCCTAAAAGAAGGAGTCTGGACACTTTACTATGAAACTGGCAAAATAAAAGCCGAAGGAAACTTTGAAAAAGGCAGTGGCAAATTTTTGGAATTCTATGAAAATGGAAAGCAAAAAGCCAAAGGCAATGTACTAAAAGGCAAAAACGAAGGGAAATGGATCTACTTCAACGAATCTGGGAATGAAGAAGGTTACGCTCTGTTTCGAAGAGGCGAAGGAAACTACAAAGGTTTCTACTCTGATGGAACCCTTAAGATGGAAGGTAAAATTAAAGACGGTAAGCGAGTTGGGGAATGGAAGCTTTATAACCCGGATGGAACTCTTGCAGGATATTACAAACCAATCTATGAAGAGGACAAACCTATTTTCCGAACAAGAGAAAGCATATCCAAAGAATCGCAATACGAAAAACCTGAGTATCGTGAAGAAAAGGATAAGTCGAGGTTTTTTAAGCCGGTGGTAAATGAATATAGAGCATACATTATTGGAACAAATCCAATTTTCACTGTGGGTGGTTGGCTTCCGGTATCTCTGGAGTTTTATACTCAGGAGAGATTAGGTTATGAAGTAATTGGAACTATGATCAGGCAACCGTTTTTCAAAAACAGTTCCAACTTGGCTCTGGATGAAAACTTTAAATCTGGATTTGAATTTCATCTTAGACAAAAGTTCTACTCCAAAGATCGCCAAACTGGAATGTACTACTTCGGCCATCAGTTATCAATTTCTTCGGTAAGCCACGGTAAAAACATAATCAACACATCTGGTACAAATACTATATCCATAAATGCCCAGGAAGACACATTCACCTACGATCTTTACATCGGAAACAGATGGATGAAGAACCCAGGAGATGCTGGATTTACTTGGGATGCTTTTCTTGGAGTTGGATTGGGATATCGAAATTTTCAAGAGCGATATGATACCGTGGAATACACTGAAAATTACTTTGATCATGTAAAACAAACCAAACTCTATATTCCTATTAGGTTTGGGTTGAATTTTGGTTATGCCGGACCAAAGAAGAAGAATACTACTTACTAATCAATCATTTTATTAATTTTGAGGCTGAAATTTTAAGGATAGAAACCTTACCTCAAATTGGCAAATACAAAAAGATTCAGGTTACCTCCAGAGGTGGCCTTTGACAGCACCGCACTTGCAGAATTTATTGGACAAAAGTCCAAAGCTCCCTATAGGGTACAAAGAAGATCCATAGATGCTCGTGGTAAAAAAGTTATTGTTGATCTAGAAGTAGACTTCTACGATAAAGACATCCCAGACCTAATTGATTATAAGCATCCGTCAAACTCAGTGCATGATAAAAAGCGAGTGATCATAGTTGGTGCCGGACCAGCTGGATTGTTTGCCGGATTGAAATGTATAGAGCTCGGCCTCAAACCAATCATTATTGAACGAGGAAAAGACGTAAGGGCCCGTAGAAGAGACATTGCTGATATCAATAAAAAGCATATTGTCAACCCTGAATCAAATTACTGTTTTGGTGAAGGAGGCGCAGGTACCTATTCGGATGGAAAACTTTATACCAGATCCAAGAAGCGAGGTGACATTAAAAGAATTCTTGAGATCCTGGTAGCACATGGAGCAACTGAGGAAATCTTATTTGACGCTCACCCTCACATAGGAACAAACAAGCTTCCAAAAATCATTCAGAATATCAGAGAAATGATCATAGAACTTGGTGGTGAAGTACTTTTTGAAACAAAAGTCACTGATTTCGTTCTGAATGCTGATAAAATTACTGGTGTTAAATGTGGAAATGAGTTAATTGAAGGAGAAGCCGTAATTCTGGCTACAGGACACAGTGCCAGAGATATATTCCATCTATTAAAAGAAAAGAAAATTTCGATTGAGCAAAAGCCATTTGCTTTAGGAATCAGGATAGAACATCAGCAATCACTTATTGACCAAATTCAATACAAAAAACCTAATCGGGGAGATTACCTGCCTGCCTCATCTTACTCTTTAGTTTGCCAAACTTTCTATCAGGAGTCGCAGAGAGGCGTATTTAGTTTTTGTATGTGTCCCGGTGGTTTCATTGTTCCTGCGGCAACAAGTCCTGGAGAAATTGTTGTCAATGGAATGAGTCCATCTAGAAGAGATTCTAAATTTTCAAACTCAGGGATTGTAGTTGCAATTGAAAATGAAGATTTGAAGAAATATCAATCCCATGAAGAATTAGCTAACCTTCAGTTTCAAAAAGAGATTGAGCAAAATGCTTGGGTTGCTGGTGGAAAAACACAAACTGCCCCAGCACAAAGAATGTTGGATTTCGTCAACAATAAAATATCTTCAGAATTGCTTGAAACTTCTTATCAACCAGGACTTAACTCAGTGGATATGAGAAGTGTCCTTCCTGATAATTTATCATCCAGACTTAGGGATGCGTTCAAGTTCTTCGGAAAACGAATGAAAGGTTATCTGACCAATGAAGCACAAATTGTAGGGGTCGAGAGTAGAACCTCCTCCCCTGTTAAGATCCCACGTGACAAAGAAACATTGGAGCACATCAACATCAAGAGACTCTTTCCATGTGGAGAAGGAGCTGGTTATGCCGGAGGAATTGTTTCAGCAGCTATTGATGGTGAAAAATGCGCAAAAGCAGTCTTCGAGACAATTCAAAATGAACCTGCAACCTCTATTCAGAGTTAATCAAATACTATGAAGAAAACTGCAATTATTGGAGCAAGTACAAATCCATCAAGGTACTCTTACATGGCTGCTGAAGAGCTAACTGGAAAAGGTCATAACATTATCCCCATTGGTATCAAAAGAGGTAGTGTTAGCGGAGAGGAGATACTGGACATCAGAGAAAAGCCTGACGTTGAGGAAGTGGATACAGTAACAATGTATATGAGTGCTCGAAATCAGGCAGACTACATTGAATATATACTTTCCCTTAATCCCAAAAGAATCATTTTTAATCCAGGAACTGAAAACCCTGAATTTCAAAATTTAGCAGAAGACCAGGGAATCGAGGTTGTATATGGCTGCACTTTGGTAATGCTATCAGTTGGAAACTACTGAGAGTCCTCTCTAGAGATACTTGGTATGCATGTCACTCCATTTTCCTGCATTTTTTCAACCATCAGAAGCAATGAATGATTTTCAGGATCCTGATAATTAATTTCATTTCTTTCAAAGGCAAATAGTTCCAGTTCAGTTAATTGTAAAAGAGTTGACGGTAAAGTTTCAAGTAAATTACCTGTGATATCTAAATATTCCAGACTACTCATTCCATGTATGGCCTTGGGAAATGTGGTCATATTGTTATCATTCACCCTAAAAGTTCTTAGCATTTTCAAATTGGAATAAGAATCAGGTATAGATGACAAATGATTGTGATGCAGATAGAATTCATCCAACTGTGTCATCTCCCCTATTTCCTTTGGTACTTCATACAAATCATTGTGAGACAAATACAAAATTTTCAAAGAGTCAAAATTGGCAATTTCGGGTTTAATTGATTTCAGGTTATTGTAGTACAAGTCAAGGGATTCCATGCCATCTATTTCATAAAAATCAGAAGGTAAATCAATGAGTTGATTTTTGTAGAATGAGATCTTTCTCAGGTTTGCCATCTTCGAAATTCCGTCAGGAATAGTTTTGATGGAGTTTTCTCGAAATTGCAGTTCAACTACATCCAAAGAATAAACCTCTTGCGGTATTAACTCTAAACCACATTTGTTGAGTTTGAGAATTTCAAGATTCCTGGGGAATTTGCTATATCTAAAACTGAATAAATCCACAGGGTTTTCATCTAGTTTTAATTCCTTGAGGCTATCAAGTTTACTTAGCCATTTCGGATTAGACTTAATCCTATTATTTGCCAAATCCAGTTCCACCAAAGCTCTGAGCTTTCTAATATGTTTCGGAAACCTTTCAAGCTCACCACCTCGAATTCTAATAACCTTAACAGATTTAATTTTTGGGAATTTAAATCTGCTTTCTGAGTTTCCACTCCAATAAATTGTTTCAAGGTTATCAAACTTCTTAAAATATTTTGGAACACGATCAATTTGATTATTAGACAAATTGATCCGATTTAGATTCACACACTCCTCTACAAAAGGCGGAATTTCTGTCAATCTTGCATCAGAAAAGTTAAGAGATAGAATGGTATCTTTTGACGTAGAATTGGTATAAGCCACAATCCTACTTTTAGCATCTTCATAGAATTGGACTTGTCTCACTTTTTGAAGCGAATCAATTCGATGTTTAATTTCCTCAGGCGATAATTCCTGTCCTACCAAAAACGTCGAGAAACAAGAGAAAACACACAATAAAGCAAGGTTTTTCTTCATCGGTTAGTAATTAAAAATCTTATCAACTAAATCCTTAGTTCAACAATGATATGATATATTTTACAGATGGTGAAATAATAGGATAAAAACATGGTAACAAAGGTTTCATATAGACCTAAATTTGTTAATTTTGGCTGTTTGAAAAAAGAAGTATGAGCGACAAGAAGGAAGAAAACAAAGGGAATTATTCAGCCAGTAATATTCAGGTTCTTGAAGGACTTGAAGCTGTTAGAAAAAGACCTGCCATGTACATTGGTGATGTAGGTATAAAAGGACTTCATCACATGGTTTGGGAAGTGGTTGATAACTCTATTGATGAAGCCCTTGCGGGACATTGTGATACAATTCATGTTGAAATCAACGAGGACAACTCAATCCAGGTGTCTGATAACGGAAGGGGTATCCCAACCGATATGCACCCTAAGGAAAAGAGGTCGGCACTTGAAGTAGTAATGACTGTTCTCCACGCCGGAGGTAAATTTGATAAGGACACCTACAAAGTATCTGGAGGTCTCCATGGTGTTGGGGTTTCGTGTGTGAATGCATTGTCCGATCACCTCAAAGTAACTGTACATAGAGGTAATAAAATATTTCAGCAAGAGTATTCAAGAGGTATTCCATCTTATGCAGTAAAGGAAGTCGGAAAAACTGATATCACAGGAACTACCGTTCACTTCCATCCAGACTCTGAAATATTTACAGTATCAGAATATAAATACGAAACAGTTGCCAGCAGATTAAGAGAGCTATCTTACCTGAATGCTGGAATCAAAATAAAACTTACCGACCACAGAGAAGTAGATGAGTCCGGAAACTCTATTACGGAAGATTTCTATTCTGAAGGAGGTTTAACTGAATTTGTGGAATATCTGGATTCAACCAGAGAAAAGTTGATATCAACACCAATCTTTATTGAGGGTGAAAAAGGTAGTATCCCTGTTCAGGTAGCAATGAGCTACAATACTTCATATGCTGAAAATGTTGTTTCCTATGTAAATAACATCAACACCATTGAAGGAGGAACTCATGTTGCTGGTTTCAGAAGAGCTTTGACTCGTACTTTGAAATCTTATGCTGATAAGTCAGGCTTACTTGACAAAGTAAAAGTTGATATCAACGGAGATGACTTTAGAGAAGGTCTAACTGCAGTTATCTCGGTTAAGGTTGCTGAACCTCAGTTTGAGGGACAAACCAAGACTAAACTTGGTAACTCTGAAGCTATGGGAGCTGTTGATACCAGTGTAAGTGAAATGCTTCAGGATTACCTGGAAGAGAACCCAAAAGAGGCAAAACAGATTGTTCAAAAAGTAATACTTGCTGCCCAGGCACGTCATGCTGCAAGGAAAGCCAGAGAAATGGTTCAAAGAAAGAATGTACTTTCCGGAACCGGCTTACCAGGTAAACTTGCCGATTGCTCAGATAAAGACCCAGCTGTATGCGAATTATACCTTGTAGAGGGTGATTCAGCAGGTGGATCAGCCAAGCAAGGAAGGGATAGGAAATTCCAGGCTATTCTACCACTTAGAGGTAAGATCCTGAATGTTGAAAAAGCGCAGGAGCACAAAATTTACGATAATGATGAAATCAAAAATATCATTACCGCACTTGGTGTAAAGTTTGGAACCGAAGATGATGACAAGGCTTTGAATATGGAGAAGCTGAGATATCATAAAATAGTTATCATGACGGATGCCGATGTTGACGGTAGCCACATTAGAACATTGATACTTACATTTTTCTTCAGGTACATGCGACAACTAATCGAAAACGGTTACTTATACATCGCATTACCTCCACTTTATTTAGTAAAGAAAGGTAAAAATGAAAAATACGCTTGGTCAGAGGATGATCGTGCGAGGCTAGTAACTGAAATTGGGGGTGAAGGGAAAGAAGACTCTGTGAACGTTCAACGTTACAAAGGTCTTGGAGAAATGAACCCAGAACAGCTTTGGACTACCACAATGAATCCTGAGTTTAGAAGTTTGAAACAAGTAACAATTGAATCAGCAGCTGAGGCAGATCACTTGTTTTCTATGCTGATGGGAGATGAAGTTGCGCCAAGAAGAGAGTTTATTGAAAAGAATGCCAGATACGCTAATCTGGATATCTAATTCTCAATCAATCGACTAAGATTTAATGTGCCTGAGGCTTTTTTCTAGTGAACAGTAGACTAAAAAAAGCCTCTGCCATTTTATAAATTATAACCGCCATGAATATGACGCCTGAAAAAACAGCTAATACGGTGGATGCTAATAACTTAATTGCTTGTTCTATAACCATTTGTTTAAGTTTACAAATTGAACTTATCTGATAATAATCATAATTTTTGAAACATACAACAATTTTTTATTGAAATATTTCGGGATTTGATGTTATTTATAGAACATAGAAATTAAATGAATTGTTTTGATACTTTGAATTTTTACCCAAAAACTATGCGAATTGTAATACAACTTACTTTAGCTGTTCTTTTAGCTTTCCCTCTAATGGCACAGCCTGACAGATGGCAACAACGAGTGGAATACAAGATGGACATTACCCTTGATGTTAAAACTCATCAATTTGAAGGCACTCAGAATCTTACTTACTATAACAATTCACCTGACACTTTGAACAAGGTCTTCTATCATCTATACTTCAACGCCTTTCAACCTGGTAGTATGATGGATGTAAGAAGTCAAAACCTCCCTGACCCTGACAGAAGAGTTATGGATAGAATTAGCAAATTGTCTGACTCTGAAATTGGATATCAAAAAGTATCAAAACTATTACAAAATGGGAAAGCCACTCAATATCATGTAGAAGGTACCGTACTTGAGGTTACATTGGCAGAACCGATTTTACCTAACTCTAGTGTTGTATTTGATATGGAGTTTACTGCTCAAGTTCCTAAACAGATTAGAAGAAGTGGTTATATGAATGCCGAAGGTATTGAATACTCAATGGCTCAATGGTACCCAAAAATGGCTGAATACGATTACAAAGGATGGCACGCCCACCCTTACATTGCAAGAGAATTCTATGCTCCCTGGGGTGATTTTGATGTGAAGATAACTTTAGATAAAAACTACATTATCGGAGCAACTGGCGTTTTGCAAAACCCTGAAGAAATTGGTTTTGGATATGGAGAGAAATTAGTGAAGACAAAAGGCAAAACTTTAACATGGCATTTTGTAGGCAAAAATATCCACGACTTTGTATGGGCCGCAGATCCAGACTACAGTCATGATGTCATTAAAATTGATGGTGATGGCCCGGAGATACATTTTCTATATCATGGCAAAACGGAAGAGATTACAGAGAACTGGAAAAAACTGCAGACAGATATCGCTAAGGCCTACCCTTTTATGGAGAAAAATTTTGGGGATTATCCGTATGAAGTATACTCTGTAATTCAGGGAGGAGATGGTGGAATGGAATATCCGATGGCTACACTTATTACAGGTGGAAGAGCCTATGGAAGCCTGCTTGGTGTGACATTACATGAAATGATGCATACCTGGTACCAGATGTTATTAGCAACAAATGAAAGCTACTACGCTTGGATGGACGAAGGATTCACGTCGTACACTGAGGCATTAACAACCGAATATGTGACTGGAAAAGAAGAAGTTTCAGGTTACTATAAAACTTACATTGCACTAGCAACTGGTGGACAGGAAGAACCATTGTCAACTCACTCCGATCATTTCAATAGCAACAGAGCCTATGGGCTTGGTTCATACATCAAGGGTGCTGTTTCTATTCATCAATTGGGATATATAATTGGCGAAGATGTAATGAGAAAAGGACTTCTGAAATACTATGACACCTGGAGGTTTAAGCATCCAAATCTAAATGACTTTGTACGTGTCATGGAAAAGGAATCCGGATTGGAATTAGATTGGTATTACGAGTACTGGGTAAATACAACTCATACTATAGATTATGGTATTACTGCAATTTCAGAGAATCCAGCAGGAGGATCTACTGTTAACCTGGAAAGAGTGGGGAAAATGCCAATGCCTTTGGATATTGTAGTTACTCTAAAAGATGGAAGCCAAAAGCTTTATTATATTCCTTTAAGAATAATGAGAGGAGAAAAAGCTAATGAGAGTGATTTAGAAAGGGTTCAGCTTAGTGACTGGCCATGGACTCATCCTACTTATAGCTTTGACCTTGATGTTTCGAGTGAAGAAATTAAATCTGTTGAAATCGACCCCTCAGAAAGAATGGCCGACATCAACAGAAAAAATAATATTTTAAAATAAACTACTGAGTTACCTCTGCTCTGATACCAATTGTTTGTGTTGGAGCAGAGGGATCGTTAGTAAATATAGAAATCGTCTTATACTGTCTACCTCTTGTATCAGTAGTATCAAATGTCACTTCCAGATTAATCGTCTTACCAGAAGCAATCTTCTTTTTATACTTCTTGATTGTTAAACAACTACAGTTTCCAGTTATTTTCCTAATACTTAACTTCTCCAATCCAGTATTGATCAATTCAAAGCTTTGTGTAAATGATTCACCTTGTTTGATTTTTCCCTGATCAAATAGTCTGTTTGGCACATTCAATTTTGGCGCTTTCGCCAATTCCTCTGGAGTCATTGGCGGGAAATACTCTTCTATTGTAGTCATTAATGTGATGCCCTTATTTGGCTCTACAGCATCATTGGTCATTAAATCTATTTTATCAGAATTGAATCCAAGATTGTCCCTTTTCTCTGGATCAAATGTAACCGTTACTGTTTCCTTACTCTTTGGCTGAATAGATTTTGAGCTAAAACTTATTGAAATGAATTCAGGGACAACAGAAAGAGCTGAATCAATAACAATCACAGAGTCCCCATCATTATAAACTTCAAATTTGTAGTCTACTGGTTTCTCTGTTGTGATTTTTCCTATATTAAAAGTGTGATTCTTCAATCGCACGTTACCAACTACAGTTGGATAATCTGTTTCCACAGAACGTGGCTTTGGTAAAACTTTACCTTTTATATAAACATACTCCCTAGCGTTTTTTGCATCAGAGTTGATTGTAAGTCTCTTATTAAATGTACCAGGGCGATTAAATGGATTGTACTCTGCTACAATTACTCCGGTATCACCAGGAACAACAGGCTCTTTTGTCCAATGTGGTGTTGTACATCCGCAAGATGCTTTCACGTAACGCACTTTAACAGGAGCATCACCTGTATTCACAAATTTAAACTCATTTCTTACCTTCCCTTCAGTTTGTGGAACTTCACCAAAATCATGAGTTTCCTCCAAAAATTTGATTTCACCTTGTTGACCAAAAAGACTGACACTTGATAGTATTAACCCTACAAAAATTAAGTTTCTCATTATTACAATTTTCAATTACAACACAAATTTAACATTTCCGTGTGAGCATTAAGTAATCTACCCCCCATTCGATACAGAAACGAAAATAATTCTTCTTATTTTGCGCTTCAATTTTATTAATTATCAAAATCATAAACAATGGCTAGGATTTTAACTGGTATTCAAAGTTCTGGACGCCCACATTTAGGCAATCTAATGGGAGCGATATTACCAGCTATTGAATTATCAAAAGACGAGAAGAATGATTCTTTGTTCTTCATTGCAGATTTGCATTCATTAACCTCTATTAAGGACGCTGAACTTAGAAGAGAAAACACCAATGCGGTTGCTGCAGCATGGCTGGCTTGTGGTTTTGATACAGATGAAGGAATTTTTTACAGACAATCCAAAATTCCAGAGGTTTGCGAATTGACATGGTACCTAAACTGCTTTGCTCCTTATCCAATGTTGGCAAATGCCCACTCTTTTAAAGATAAAGCAGACCGATTAGCTGATGTAAATGGTGGGTTATTTACTTATCCAGTTTTAATGGCTGCTGATATTCTAATGTATGATGCAGAGATTGTACCCGTGGGTAAAGATCAAAAGCAACACCTTGAAATGACAAGAGTAATCGCCAAAGCTTTCAATCATGAATATGGAGATACCTTTGTTATTCCCGAGGAAAGAATTGATGAGAACCTTATGACTATTCCTGGTACTGATGGACAAAAAATGAGTAAGTCGTATGGAAACATAATTGACATATTTCAACCTGAAAAACAACTCAAAAAGCAGGTTATGGCAATTGTTACCGACAGTACACCTTTGGAAGAACCTAAAAACCCTGACACTTGTAATGTTTTTGCGATCTATCAGCTATTAGGAACCAACGATCAGACAGAAACATTAAGACAAAAGTATTTGGGAGGAAACTTCGGGTATGGGCATGCTAAGAAGGAACTTTTGGAATTAATTCTTGACAAGTACCAGAATGAAAGACAAACGTTTGACTCTTTGATGAATGATTTAGGAGAATTAGAAAATCAATTATCAAAAGGAGAAGAGAAAGCAAGAGTTATTGCTAATACTGTTTTGGACAGAACAAAAGAAAAGCTGGGATATTAATTCCCAGCTTGCCATACAGTTTCTTTAAAACCCTCTTCATTTTGAATGATCAATCGACATGGAGAGGGAACCATTACTAATTTGTTGTTCCCCTCAGGAAAGTCATCCACATCAACCCGAACACCCTCAGAAGGCTCAACTTCAAATTTATTGGAGGCTCTTTTTACATATTTCTTCGCGATATATGCGATCGGAGAAAGTACGTCATTATCCGGGCAAAATTCATCGTGCACCTCATAAATGATTTCTTCTAAAAAAGTACCATAATTCTCAATAAAAGAGTCTAAGAGTTCATTGAGCTCATTTTCTACAATTGCAAAGTCCTTTGACGCACCCGTTAATGCGCTAAGTTTGGTTTTTTTCTCAGCGATTTTCTCAAAATCTTGGTTGAGTTTTCTGATGTCCATTATATTTAAGCTTAATCAAGCATTTGTTTCGGTAAACAACTATTATCTTATAACGATTACAAAATAAGATAATTACGCACAGATAATAAAATTTTAAAATAGAAGATTTTAATTAAAAATATTGAAAATAATTAAGTGATATGAGTGTAGAAATTATTAATAAAGCAAAATCATGGCTATCAAGCTCTATAGATGACGATACAAGACAAACTATTGAGCAAATGCTTAATAATAATGACGACTCGGAATTAGTAGAGTGTTTTTATAAGGATCTTGAATTTGGAACTGGCGGTTTAAGAGGCATCATGGGTGTGGGGTCAAATCGCATGAATAAGTACACTGTCGGAATGGCTACACAAGGATTGGCTAATTACTTGATAAAGGCTTTTCCAAATCAAGATATCAAAGTTGCTATTGCTCATGATAGTAGAAATAATAGCAGGTTTTTCGCTGAAACTACAGCCAACGTGTTTTCAGCAAACGGCATAAAAGTCTTCCTATTTGATGAACTAAGACCAACTCCTGAACTATCATTTGCTATTAGGGAATTAGGTTGCCAAAGCGGTGTAGTTCTTACTGCCTCTCACAATCCAAAAGAGTACAATGGTTATAAAGCATATTGGAATGATGGCGCACAGCTAGTTCCTCCTCATGATAAGAATGTAATTACAGAGGTTCAGAACATTAAAGGAATCGATGATATCAATTTCGCAAAAAACGATTCCTTAATTGAGAGTATTGGAGAAGATATTGACAAAACCTATCTGGACAGAATATTAGGAATTACTCTGGCTCCTGAAGCTGTTGAGAGTCAAAAAGATTTAAAAATAGTCTTTTCATCAATTCATGGCACTGGAATCACTTTAGTTCCAAAAATTCTGGAGCAAATGGGTTTTGAAAATGTACATGTCGTAGAAGAACAGGCTACTCCAGATGGAAATTTCCCAACAGTAGTTTATCCAAACCCAGAGGAGAGTGAAGCATTAAGCATTGCACTCAAACAAGCTGCCGATATAGATGCTGATCTGGTCATGGCTACAGACCCGGATTCTGATAGAGTTGGGATTGCTGCTAAAAATGACAAAGGTGAATTCCAATTACTAAATGGAAATCAAACCGGATCCTTACTTATTTACTACTTATTGACAAAATGGAAGGAAAATGGTAAGATCACTGGCAATCAGTATGTAGTTAAGACAATTGTGACAACAGAACTAATTAAAGATATTGCCGACAGCTTTGAAATCAAGAGTTATGATACACTTACTGGATTCAAATATATCGCTGCTGTGATCAAGGAGCTTGAGGGTAAGGAAGAATTCATTGGCGGTGGTGAAGAAAGTTATGGATACTTAATTTCTGATTTTGTAAGAGATAAAGATGCCATTGCTTCTTGCGCATTTATTGCTGAAATGACCGCATACTTCAAGAATCAAGGAAAATCCTTGTATGAAGTCTTGATGGAAATCTATCAACAATATGGTATGTACCAGGAATATTTGGTTTCAATTACAAAAAAAGGAAAGACTGGTGCAGAGGAAATTCAAGCTATGATGGCAAATATGCGAGCCACCCCTCCTACGCAACTAGCAGGTTCTGCAGTGGAGTCAGTAATTGATTATCAATCTGGCTTGATGAAGAATTTGAAGAGTGGAAATGAAGAGACAATTGATTTTCCGAAATCAAATGTACTTCAGTATCTAACAGAAGACGGAACAAAAATTTCTGCGCGTCCTTCTGGAACAGAACCTAAAATCAAATTTTATTTCAGTGTTAAAACGGGGCTTAATTCTGCATCAGAGTATGACAACCAGCTTAACACCCTGAAAGCCAAGGTAGATACAATCAAAAAAGAGCTAAATTTATAATTGTTAAGTGCTGATTTATAGGAAAATAAATTGTTTTATCTCAATTATTAGTTAAATAGCAGAATTGTATAAATTTGGGGCTGAAGCCAGAATGAGTTATTTTAATAATGGAAGTTTGGTTTTTATAATCTAAAAATATTTATATTTCCTCAGTGAAAATTTAAAAGTGTAGGATTTTAATGCAAATTCTATTATACATCACCCTCCTAATTGTGGGGTTTGTGCTACTGATAAAAGGGGCAGATTTTTTGGTAAATGGAGCTTCTTCCCTTGCCAAAAGATTCAATGTTTCGGATATCGCCATTGGACTTACAATTGTTGCTATGGGAACCTCGGCTCCTGAGTTAGTGGTAAATCTAATCTCAGGTTCTGCGGCTTCAAACCATGATATTGTATTTGGTAACATCATTGGTTCCAATATCTTTAACCTATTCCTGATACTAGGTGTTGCGGGTGTGATATATCCAATTACCGTTCAGAAAAACTCACTTTGGAAAGAGGTTCCATACTCTCTTATAGCAACATTCATCTTTTTCGTTCTTTTAAACGACTCAACATTCCAGGGCTCTGAAACTAATGCAGCTACTTTCTGGGATGGGTTGATATTACTTGGAATGTTCTGCTTATTCCTTCTTTACATATTCATGAATATGAGAAGAGGTGGAGAAATTGAGGAATTGGAAGACATCCAGATTTATGGGACATTGAAAACCACCTTAATGATTGCAGGTGGTATGGCTGGCTTGGCTTTTGGAGGAAATCTGATTGTTGAAAATGCTGTAAGCATCGCAGAGGATTACGGTGTTGATAAAAAATTAATTGGACTTACAATTCTGGCCGCTGGTACATCTTTACCAGAACTCGCCACAACAGCAGTAGCTGCATTTCACAAGAAATCTGATTTAGCTGTTGGTAACATTGTTGGGTCAAACATATTTAATATACTTCTTGTTCTGGGCTCAACTGCTGTAATTCACGGGCCATTAGAGTATTCACCGATTATGAACATCGATTTATACATCGTCATGATTGGTACCTTCATGCTTTTCATATTCATGTTTACTTTCAACAAGTACAAGCTGGATAGATCAGAAGGAGCATTATACTTAATAGGTTTCGTGGCTTACATGACCTATCTGTTAATGAGAGAAGGATACATAACCGCACTTTGGTAGTGAGAGCACCTCAATTTGATGACATCTATATGGAGTTGGCTGTAAACCTGGCCAAACGATCCCATTGTATTAAACGACAGGTTGGTGCAGTCTTAGCAAAAGATACAAGAATCATTAGTATTGGTTACAATGGACCTCCTGCAGGAACTCACAACTGTGATGAGGAATGGCCTGAGCATGGATGCCCACGAGACTCAAAAGGCGGTTGTTCACTCGCAATACACGCAGAACAGAACGCCATTCTTTATGCTGTGAAAAACAAAACCTCAGTTGAAGACTCTACTCTTTATGTTACACTCTCCCCTTGCCTGGCTTGTGCACGAATAATCTACACTTCAGGAATTAAGAAAGTTATTTATTTAAACAGCTACGCTGAATACAAGGGAATTGGCACTGACGAAGGAGCAGATTTCCTGAAAAAATTCGGAGTTGGAGTTGAGAAATATGCAGGAAGCTTTCCTCACGCGACGGACCTTATATAATATTCACCTCAGGAGATAATTCTATTCCGAATTTCTCTCTTACAGAAGCTCTTATCTCTTTCGACAGGTTTTCAATATCCTTACCCCTGCCATTACCATAATTCACAAGCACAAGCGCCTGATTCTTATGCACACCTATTTCCCCAATAGTCTTACCTTTCCATCCACAATTTTCGATTAACCAACCTGCAGGAACTTTAACTTGTTTGTTAGCCTGTGGGTATCCGGGAATATTAGGGTGGGACGCTTTCAAACCCTCAAACATCTTAGAAGGGATAGTTGGGTTTTTAAAGAAACTACCTGCATTACCTATTTCAGCAGGGTCAGGAAGCTTAGACTGTCTGATTTGGATTACTGCTCTGCTTACATCAGAAATAGTAGGATCAGATATATTCAATGAATTCAAAGTTTCAGATATCGCTCCATATGAAATATTTATTTCTGGGTTCTTACTCAACTTTAGAGTAACTGATATAATCAAGTATTTCCCTTTCAATTCCTTTTTGAACACAGATTCACGGTAGCCAAACTCACATTCATCCTTTACAAATACCTTGGTCATTCCTGTTTCTAAGTGAACTGCAGACAACTCCTCAAAAACATCCTTAATCTCCACTCCATAAGCACCAATATTTTGCATTGGTGCTGCACCAATTGTTCCGGGAATCAGGCTTAAGTTTTCAATTCCTCCCCAATCATTTTCTATAGTCCATAAAACGCAATCATGCCAGTTCTCACCAGATCCAAATTTAACTTTGACATAATCATCAGTCTCTTCAACCACTTCCCTTCCTTCGATAACGTTTCGAACAACAACTCCATCAAAATCGTTAGTCAGCAACACATTTGAACCTCCGCCTAATATCAAATGATCATTTTGCTTAAATAGATCTGATCCAATTAACTCTTTAACATTCTCCTCTGAATTCACTTCAACCATATATCTGGAAGTAACATCCATTCCGAAAGTATTAAACTGTTTTAGATTCGAGTGTTCAGTAATTTGCATTCGCTTAGGATTCATCTATTTTAGTTACCTGAAAATATGCCCGCAATTTAAATGGAATTTTTATTCAAAAAGACCAATAGTAGGTATTTAGCCATAATCAGAATCGTTCTGGGATCCTGGTTTTTTATTGATCTGGTCTCAATGTTGGTTTCAGGCTATGTAACAGAAGCATATGTTACTTCTACTGTGCACTTTCCTTTTTATGGATTTGAATGGATCAAACCCTTACCTGGAAATTGGATGTACGTTTTATACATCTTCCTGGCAATTATCGCAATTGGAATCACTTTGGGTTATAGAATGAGGCTGTGCCTTATTATTTTCCTAATAGGGTTCACTTATGTTTTCATGTGTGACATTGTCTACACTCTGAATAAATTCTACCTGTTTTTATGGTTTGCTTTCATTTTATTGTTCACGGGTGCTGATAAAGCTTTATCATTCGCTAAAGAGGAAAGTAAATCGAAATGGGTTCCCTACTGGCAGGTATTTATATTTCAATTCTTATTTGTGCTCATTTATACCTATTCCGGAATTTCGAAATTAAATCCTGATTGGCTATTTCATGCCGAGCCTTTGATGATATTCCTTAAATACAAGATTCCATTTAAATGGATGTCTGCTGATGTCTATAAATTTGCTGCCTTCACCTTTACCTATTGCGGTATGATCTTCGACCTTACCATCTCGGCACTTCTGGTATATAATAGTAGAACTCGGGTAATTGGTCATATACTGCAAATCACATTTCATTCATTGAATTTCGTTCTTTTAGGAATAGGAAGCTTATCAATTTTTGCAGCTATCATGACTATGCTACTCTTTCCACTTCCTTGGGTAAGGAGAAAGCTCAAACTTGAAACTACTGTCACAAATGAAGTAATGGACCTGAGTCCTAAAAGAATGAAATGGATTACATCAGGTCTAGTTGCTTTAATGATTTTCCATATCATGATACCTCACAGACACTATATCACCGACAACAATGTAAACTGGACAGAAAAGGGTCATCGGTTTAGCTGGAGACTAATGACAAGAACTAAAAGAGGGAGCACCTCACTCTTTTTTGTTTCAAGTGATCAAACTGAAAAGCCAATTAGAATTAAGCCTAAGGAAATTCTCACCAGACGACAGTACCGAAAAATGTCAGCAGAAACAGATCTGGTGATCACCTTTGCTCATTATCTGAGAGACAAATACAAAAAAGAAGGACATACAAACATCATAGTCACCAGTAATATAATGACCAAGCTAAACGGAAGAAACAAACGTCACTTGATTGATCCCAAATTGGATTTAGCAAAAGTATCTCGTTCCGTTTTTAAGGATGATGTAAGCACACCGCTGGAATTAAGAAGTAATTAATTCCTTACGTATTCTACTTTACCTCCAACAATAGTAGATTCAATCTTTGTATTAAGAATCTCTTCTTCAGGCACTGTCATCAAGTCTTGAGAGAAAATAGTGAAGTCAGCAAGCTTACCAACTTCAATAGAACCTTTTGAAGTCTCCTCAAAAGCACCATATGCGGCATCCAAGGTATAAGATCTCAGTGCTTGTTCTCTAGTCATCTTTTGATCCGCTTCATATCCATTCTCAGGGGTACCCTCCAATGTTTTACGAGAAACCGATGAATAGAAACTAGCGATTGCACTAATCGGTTCTACAGGTGCATCTGTACCATTAATTACCTTAGCGCCACTCTGCAATAGTTTTTGCCAAACATAAGCACCATCAATTATTCTCTTCTCTCCTAACCTATCAATAGCCCATGGCCTGTCAGATGACATATGAATTGCTTGCATTGATGCAATTACTCCTAATTCTGAAAAACGAGGAATGTCTTCCAAATCAATATGCTGGGCATGTTCAATTCTGAATCTATGATCAGTATTGGAACCTGTCTCGAAAGTCCTTTCAAAGATATCCAGCACTTCCCTGTTAGCTCTATCACCAATTGCATGAACACAAACCTGGAATCCATTTTTGTAACCATCTAATGTCACAGCTTCAATTTCTTCCATCGGCATTACATTATGCCCAAACTTGCCAGGCGCATCTGAATACTCCTCCAATAACCATGCTCCCCTAGATCCTAATGCTCCATCTGCGTACAGCTTAATAGATCTTACCGTTAAATGATCATCATACAATCCAACCTCTGGACCACTTTTAAAATAAGTGCTCAATAAGGCAGAATCTCTTCCGGAAAGCATGGTATAAAGTCTTATCTTCATATCACCCTTTTCAGCAAAAGATTTATATAAATCAATATGATCTGCTGCAGATCCTGCATTTTGCAAACTGGTAATTCCATTTTCAAGACATTCTTGTATCGCCAAAGACAGAGCCTTAGACTCACGCTCAATTGTAGCTTTTGGAACTACCTTTTCAATTAACAAATCAGCAGTTTCATTAAATATACCCGTTGGGTTACCATCAATCCCTTTGAAAATTTCTCCTCCTTGAGGTTGAGGACTATCTTTATTAATACCAGCAATTTCCATTGCTTTAGCATTTGCCAATGACATATGTCCACTTGCATGCGCCAATAATACAGGGTGATTTGGTATTTTCTCACTCAAGAGGTGATGGGTAGGAAAGCCCTTGAACCTGGACTCGGATTGATCATCCCACTTATCCTGATGCCATCCTCTTCCTAGAATCCACTCTCCTTCCGGTGTGTCCTGAGCTGCTTGTTCTACAACCTGAACCAATTCTTCGTAACTATTAACCTTCATCAAATCAACATTGAGAATGTTATACCCTACTCCCATTATATGAGCATGACTTTCAATCAAACCTGGAGTCATTGTTTTTCCTTCCAGATTGATCACCTTAGTTGAATCCCCAATATAGTTTTTGGCATCATTCTCTAATCCTACAAAAATGATCTTTCCATCCTCAACCGCTACACCAGTAGCATTTGGGGAATTATCATCCATTGTATAGATGGTTCCTCCGTAAATAACTAGATCAGCGGACTTCTGATTGGATGTGCATGCAGACATTACTAAAATCGTAATTACTGCCAGGTTTAAGTATTTTCTCATGATTAGGTTAATTTGAGCCTGAATTTAGAAAATTATTCACAATAATCCTGTCTTGAATAAAATATTCATCAGCATTACATTTTAAGATAAATTCCTTAAATTTGCGGTCCATTCGAGTGGATGGGCCTTTTCAATTGAATTGAGAAGGTTATAAAATAACATAATCTGTTATTGTCCGACTCAGCGATAACAGTGTAAACTACGAGTCAAAAAAACATGGAAGAAAATAAAGAAAAAGAAGTTCAAGCTGAAGAGGTGAAGAACGAGGAGACTGTAGAGGAAACTCCAAAAGCTGAAGCTAAAGCTGAGGAAGCTCCAAAGGAGGAGGCTCCAAAGGAGGAAGCTCCAAAAGCTGAAGAAGCAAAAGCAGAAGCTCCTAAGAAAGAAAAAGCTCCTAAAAAGGAGAAAGCAGCACCAGCTCCTGCAGCTGATGTTGACGTTCTAGAGCCAATCGGCGATGATTTTGATTGGGCTTCTTTAGAGTCAGGAGGATTTGGTGATACTTATTCTGATGACGAAAAAGGTAAAATGGCTGAAGAGTACACTGGTACTTTAACTTCAATCGAAGAAAAAGAAGTAGTTAGTGGTAAAGTCGTTGGTATTAATGACAGAGATGTTATCCTAAACATCGGGTTCAAATCTGACGGTCTTGTATCTGCAGCTGAATTCAGAGATATGCCAGAACTTAAAATCGGTGACGAGGTTCAGGTTTATATCGAAGAGCAAGAAAACCAAAAAGGTCAATTAGTTCTTTCAAGAAGAAAGGCGAAAATTGTTAGAGCTTGGGAGCAAATCCAGGGAGCTCTTGACAATGACTCGATCATCGAAGGTATGGTTAAGAGAAGAACTAAAGGTGGCCTTATTGTAGATATTTATGGTGTAGAGGCATTCCTTCCTGGTTCACAAATCGATGTGAAGCCTATCAGAGACTTTGATGTATTTGTAGGTAAGAAAATGGAAGTGAAAGTTGTGAAAATCAACTACACTAACGATAACGTTGTTGTATCTCACAAAGTACTTATCGAGAAAGATCTTGAGCAGCAAAAAGCTCAAATCCTTGAGAACCTTGAGAAAGGTCAGGTACTTGAAGGTGTGATCAAGAACATGACTAACTTCGGTGTATTCATCGATCTTGGTGGTGTTGATGGTCTACTTCACATCACAGATATCTCATGGGGTAGAATCAATCACCCAGAAGAGGTATTGAAATTAGATGAGAAGGTGAACGTTGTAGTTCTTGACTTTGACGATGATAAGAAGAGAATTTCTCTAGGTATGAAGCAATTGACTTCTCACCCTTGGGATTCACTTGGTGAAGACATTGATGTTGGATCTAAAGTTTCTGGTAAAATCGTTAATGTTGCTGATTACGGTGCATTCCTTGAAATCATCCCAGGTGTTGAAGGTCTAATCCACGTTTCTGAAATGTCTTGGTCTCAGCACTTGAGAAACCCACAAGACTTCATCAACATTGGTGATGAGCTAGAAGCAGTTGTATTGACTATCGACAGAGACGAAAGAAAAATGTCTCTTGGTATCAAGCAATTAACTGAAGATCCTTGGACTAAGCAAGATGTATTGACTAAGTACGCTGTAGGAACTACTCACAATGGTGTTGTTAGAAACCTTACGAACTTCGGTCTATTCATCGAACTTGAAGAAGGTATCGACGGTCTTGTTCACGTTTCTGATCTATCTTGGACTAAGAAGATCAAGCACCCTTCTGAGTTTGTTAAAGTAAATGACGAGCTTGAAGTTAAAGTTCTTGAACTTGATGTTGATAACAGAAGATTAGCTCTTGGACATAAGCAACTTGAGGAGAATCCTTGGGATACTTTCGAAACAGTATTCACTAAAGGGTCTACTCACAAGTGTACTGTAATTTCTAAGTCTGACAAAGGTGCATTCCTTGAATTGCCTTACGGACTTGAAGGTATGGTTAGCTTGAAAAACCTTAAGAAAGAAGATGGTACTAACGGTGAAATCGGAGAATCTCTTGATTTCGTAGTACTTGAATTCTCTAAGGACGACAAGAAGATCATTCTTTCTCACGTAGCTACTTACACTGAAGTGAAAGAAGCTGCACCTAAGAAGAAGAAACCTTCTTCAAGCAATCAAATTAACAAGATCAACAACGATGGAGAGAAATCTACATTAGGAGATCTTGAGGCACTTTCTGCTCTTAAGGAGCAAATGGAAGGTGGTTCTCCAAAGCCAGCCGCTAAAGCTAAAAAAGCTGAAGCTCCAGCAGAGGAGGCCGCTAAAGAAGAGCCTAAAGCGAAAGCTAAGAAGGAAGAGCCTAAAGCAGATGATTCTGCTGAAGCAACTTCAGAAGAAGAGAAATAGAGATATTTCAAAATAAATAAAGAAAAGGTGTCATAAGACACCTTTTTCTTTGGTTTATTACATAGAATTTCTATGTTTGCAAACCTAATTTTTAAGGTCGAGTGGCCGAGTGGCTAGGCAGAGCTCTGCAAAAGCTCGTACAGCGGTTCGAATCCGCTCTCGACCTCAGGTAGAAAGCTCATCATTAATGATGGGCTTTTTTTATATAGGTTCTTTATTGTCAGTTGTCAGTTGTCAGTTGTCAGTTGTCAGTTGTCAGTTGTCAGAAAACGGGTTGCGGGTTGCGAGATTATTCTCCTGCGGAGAACTTGCGAGTTATTAGAATTATTATTCTCATTCCTGATCTACGCGTTGCTCCGTCTGGAATGACGGATCGCTCAACTTGAAAAGCCGGTCTTCCATCTTCTAACTTCCGTCTTCGGTCTTCCGTCTTCCAACTTATTTACCATTCTAATTTCATAACAACATCATTCTATAGTAAATTTCTATCCTATGAACAGAGAGATACTGGAAGTCAATGATTTTATGGTCCTGCTTGAGCAATCCAGCTCAGAGCAAACTGTTATTGAAACATGTGATTTTGAGGAGCCTGTGATTGGTATGGCATTTTACGGCTCTGGTGATGTTTCTCTAAAAATTGAATTTGGTGATCAACACGAAATCTTTGATACCACCAAGGGTTATGCAATGTCATTCTTTGCAAACCAACATGCCAAATTCATTCATACCATCTCTCAGGAAAGACCATTACAATGTATTGTCATTCTTTCATCCATTAATAATCTCAAGAAACTACCTTCGGATGAATCTGAAGCTTATTCTTCTTACATGAATGAGTTAATACAAACAAAGGAGCATTTTAAAAGGGGCCCTTCCCTATTCATGAATAACGACATGCTCACGGCTGTTGAAAAGATCTTTACCAATACCTACTCCAACAAGATGAGATCCATGTTCCTCAAAAGCCAGGTTACAGAACTAATCTCGCACTTTTTTGCCATTGTAGCTGATGAAAGTTCTTCAGAAGAATTTGTTAATACCGACGAAAGAAAAAAGCTTTACGAGGCAAAGGAAATCCTCGCCAACAATATAGAGTCACCTCCCAGCCTTTCCGAGTTATCAAAACAAATAGGACTGAACAGCTATAAATTAAAAAAGAGCTTTAAAGAACTATTTGGTGTTCCTGTGTTCAAGCACCTACAAAATGAAAGGCTGAACAAAGCCAATACACTTCTTAGAGACGAACAGGTCACTATCCAGGAAGCAGCATGGATGGTGGGATATGATAGTGTTAGTTCATTCTCAAATGCATTCACCAAAAAATTTGGTTTCCGTCCAAGTGACGTAAAACGATAATCCTTTTCGAACAAATCAGAATCCTTTTCAAACAAATGATTGGCTAGCCAAACACGCAAGTTTGTATTGTCAATAATTAATGAAAAGGAAATGAAAACTTTAGTATTAGCCACATTTATCAGTATCACGTCTGTATATCAGAGCCCCAACAATACTGACCCCATACAGAAGCAGGCGCTAGAGATTCTGGAAACGAAATGTAATGTCTGCCACCGCAAACAAAACCCCTTTAAGGTATTCAATTCAAAAAACATGAATCGCCACGCTTCAAAAATCTACACCCAGGTTTTTGTCAAAAAAAGAATGCCCAAGGGAGATAAAGTCAAACTCAGTAATGAAGAGTATGACACGCTGAAGAAATGGTTAAACACTCAAAACATCAAGTAAAATGGAAGAAACAATTAAAAACAGCACACAAGTAATTGCAATCCTCCTCACTGGCCTTTCAGCCGGATTGTTTTATGCTTGGCAAGTATCTGTTATTCCCGGCACGAAAAAGATCTCTGATCAGACCTATGTAGAGGTTATGCAAAATATCAATCGGGAGATTCTGAACCCTTGGTTCTTTACCATCTTCTTTGGATCCATGATTGTCATGATCATCTCTTCAGGACTGGAATTCAGGGCTGGAATTAGCCCGGTGTTTTGGTTGACAGTTTTAGCGACTGTGCTATACAGCTTCGGGACATTTGGTGTGACTGCCTTTGGGAATGTTCCGCTCAATGATACTCTTGAAGCAATCGACTTTTCTGGTATGAGTCTGGAAAAAATTAATGAGATCAGACTTAAATATGAAACAGACTGGAACAAGCTACACCTTATAAGAACTGCATTTTCAGTACTCGCAATGGTCTTGTTGATCGTTGCGACCAAAATCAAATAATCAAACCAAGCAAATCAATTATAACAATTAAACAAAAACGAAAAATGAAAGATCTAAAAGTATTAGTAATCGGAGGAAATGGTAAAACCGGCAGAAAACTGAATAAGAAGCTGGTTGACTCAGGAATAGAAACCAGAGTTGTGTCCAGAAGTAGCGAAATACCATTCGACTGGACACAACCAAAAACCTGGGCTGCTGCTGTAGAAGGAATGAATGCTGTATACATCACTTTCCAACCAGACCTTGCTGTTCCCGGATCACAGGAAGCCATTCAGGGATTTACTGATTTAGCCATAAGAATGGGAATTTCAAGAATCGTTCTTCTATCTGGCAGAGGTGAAATTGAAGCCGAAAAGTGTGAGGATATCGTGATGAATTCAGATTCGAAATGGACCATAGTAAGATGTGACTGGTTTAATCAAAACTTTAGCGAAAGCATGTTTCTTGAGCCAATATTAGCGGGGCATGTGGCACTACCAAGATCAGAAGCTAAAATTCCTTTTGTAGATACAGATGATATCGCGGATGTGGCATATGAGTCTTTTATGGATGAAAAACACGTTGGACAGATTTATGAATTAACTGGCCCAAGATTATTAACCTTCAAAGACGTAACTGATGAAATTGCAGCAGCCACTAAACGAGATATCCAATTCACAGAATTGAGTTTTGAGCAATACAATGCCATGTTGAAAGAGTTGCAAATTCCCGATGATTATATCTGGTTAGTAGATTATCTATTCACAGAAGTTCTGGATGGAAGAAACGCTAAAACTACTGATACAATAGAAAAAGTATTGGGTAGAAAACCAAAGGACATCTCAGAGTACATAAAAGAAACTTCAGCTACAGGAGTTTGGAATCCTTAATCATTATATTGCCAGCTATGTACCAAAAGCCTCTTCAGAAGTGTTGAGGCTTTTTCTTTTGATTATATCTACCTAATATAGTAACCAACTAAAATAACTGAAGTAATTCATTAAACCCCAAGGTTAAATACTCAGATTATGTCAAAGCAATTTTGGAACAGCGAGAAAATCGTAAGTATGGCCGCTATGTTCATTAGTATTTGTACACTATTCACTATCATTTACCAAACTACCATTTTTAGAGAGCAACAATATGCATCTGTTTATCCAAGGTTGGAAATATGGAATAATGGAGGAAACGACAATTATAAATTTACAATGGTTAACACCGGAATTGGTCCTGCATTTATAGAGGAAGTTAGAATCATCCATGCTGACACAATCTTTGAAGGAGATCCGGCATCCTTTGCGGAACTCTTCATGAAAACTCTTGATAGAGATTCTATTGAAAACATAAATTACGGTTACTCGAACATGCCTAAAGGGAGATTGATTCGTCCAGGGCAAAATGTAAGCCTGATCACAACTAATCAATCAAAAAAGTCGACTCAATTTTTCAGGAGGCTCTTCGGAAATCAAACGGCAAAACTTGAAGTAGTTTATTCCTCAGTCTACGGAGAAAGATGGAAATTGACTGGAATGAGCTTTAACCCGGAGAAGTTGGAATAACATTCAATTAGGTAAGATTTGTTAGCAATTTCCTGACTGATCTTAGTAATTCTCTTTAGTTTAGAGAAAACTTAGACATTGATGAAACTGCTGCGAATATCACTCATATTATTATTGTTAACAGGTGCTTGCGCACCAAAACCTACAGATCCCAGTGTTGTAGATATCACATTTTTACAGCTGAATGATGTTTATGAAATAGCTCCTGTAAGTGGTGGCCAACTTGGAGGATTCGCAAGAGTTCAAACCCTACTTAATGATCTTAAAGCTGAAAACCCAAATACATATTCTTTCCTTGCAGGAGACATGCTAAGCCCTAGTGCCATTGGAGTTGCAAAACACAATGATTCCAGAATTGCTGGAGAGCAAATGGTGGATGTACTTAATGCAATGAATTGGGATTATTTCACCTTTGGAAACCATGAATTTGATCTCAAAGAACCAGATCTGCTTAAGAGGTTAAATGAGATGAAATTCAAACTCATAACTGACAATGTACTGGATAGTAATAACGAAATGTTTCCCAATACAAGGAAATATGAAATACTGGAATTAGATGGTGTAAAAATTGGTATTATGGGTATAACACTATCATCGTTCCGTTCAAAATACGCGAACATTTCAGACCCAATATTAAAGGCAAAAGAGGTCGCTCAGCAAATGACTTCTCAAAACGTAGACATCATTATAGCAATTACACACCAATCAATTGGCCAGGATGAAGAACTGGCTATGATGGTTCCGGAGATTGATCTTATAATGGGTGGACATGAACATGAAAACATCAACATATTAAGAGGAGATGATTATACTCCGATTACTAAAGCTGATGCAAATGCTAAAAGTGCGTTCGTTCACTCTCTTAAGTACAACAAATCTACGAAACAGCTAAAAATCAACTCAGACCTGGTTTTCATCAATGAAAAATTGAAAAAAGATCCATCGATTGATTCACTGGTGAATAAATGGACCAAAAGAGCGTATAAAGCTTTTGAAGAAAAAGGATTTAAGCCGGAGCAAGAGATTTGCACAATCAATGAGGTGCTGGATGGTAGTGAAAGTGCAGTCCGGAATAGAAGTACTAAACTTACAAGACTTATTACCCAAAGTTTTTTAACAGCCTATCCTGAAGCAGATGTATCAATTCTGAATGGAGGTACAATTAGATTGGATGATAAATTTCAACCGGGACCGATTACGCAATATGACATCATCAGAATTTCTCCTTTCCTGGGCGAGATTTCATTGGTAGAAATGCAGGGTAAAACGATTTTACAAACTATCGATGTGGGACAAAGAAATGCAGGAAGTGGTGGTTATTTGCATTTTGGAAAAATCAATAAGGAAAACGACACATACTACATTAACGGTGAAGAGATCAAAGCAAGGAAGTGGTATAAAGTAGCGATTACCTCCTATATGGTTGAAAGAGGTGATAGAAACCTTGGTTTTCTAACTTTTGACAAAGGTCAAGTAAAAAAGACAGATAACACCAATCAGAAGTTCTATGATGTGGTTGCCAATCAATTCGTCCTTAATTATTCCAAATAATAAGCTTCTAAGGCATCCATTACTAATCTGCCGGCATTACTTAAGAAATGATGATTTCACGATTTTTCTTCTTTACTGTTTTAATTCAACTAAGCAACATTAGCTTAGCTCAATATGAGGCTCCCAAACTATTAAATGATGGCTGGAAAGTTAATCATCTCGATTCAGTTGGGATTAATCAAATACCTATCAACAATCTCCTTGCTTCTTTAGAACAAAGAAAAGATCACAATATTCACTCCTTGCTTATTATCCGGGATGGAGAATTATTACTAGAATCGTATTTCAATAACAAGGAATCTGATCATCAATTTGATCTAAGATCAGCATCAAAAAGTATTATCTCAATACTAATGGGAATTGCAATAGAGCAAGGTATTGTTGGTGGGATTGACGACCCAATATCACTATACCTGAGTGATCACTATGAATTCCCGAAAGACAAATCCAGCATCAAAATAAGACATCTACTTACCATGAGTACAGGAATGGATTGTAACGATTGGGACAAATCTTCGAAGGGACAAGAAGATAAAGTATATAAAAAGAAAGATTGGATTCAATATACATTGGATCTACCAATGATCAATCAACCTGGAGAAGTGTCTCATTATTGTTCAATGGGAACTGTTTTGGCTGCTGAAATAATAGTAAGGTCCTCTGGCATGGAAATACAGGATTTCGCCCAAAAACACCTGTTTGACCCACTTAATATTACAAATCCAAAGTGGGGACACACCAGCAATAAACCTGACATCCCTTCCTCTGCGTTACGACTCTATTTAAGAGCCAGAGAGTTTGCCAAAATTGCACAGTTGGTGATCAATAATGGGAAATGGCAAGATCGAGCTATATTATCTCCAATCTGGATTAAAAGCTCAACCTCATATAAAACTGAGATAAATAATATTCCTTATGCCTATTTATGGTGGAGATTTCCTTATCAAACATCATACGGTCACAAAGTAGGAATAACGGCCACCGGAAATGGGGGACAGTACTTAATGATCTTTCCACATGATAATCTGGCGTTCATTTTTACAGGAGGAGCATACAACTCTCCAAAAGACAAAATCCCGATTAATATAGTGACCTCAGTTTTGCTACCTTTGTTTGCTCAATAGAAACGGGTATTTGATTCATTCAAAGGAGGTCAATCATTCCAATATTGGTTGAGTATAAAATCAATGGAATAACAGCTTTATATTTAGAGTATTCTTTAAATTATAGCATACAACACCTTATTAACAATGAAACAGCTACCTCTAACCACAATCCTGATTATTTTCCTTATTTCTTGTTCGGAACCCAAAAAAGAAGCTCCAAAACAGGAGGTAAAACAAACCCCTAAAACCGAGTTCAACCTTGGTAACAAGCAAGCCATTTTCTATACCACTGCTAAAGACACAGACCTGCGGCTTACACAAGGTGACAACAAGTCTTTCTCTAAAGCTGGGCAACCATTGGAATCAGAAGTGAGCGTATTCGTAAACACTAATCGGACTTTCCAGGAGTTTATTGGAATTGGAGGAGCAATAACTGATGCATCTGCAGAAATCTTTCATAAACTACCAGAAGACAAACAACAAGAGCTACTTAAAGCATATTATGATATTAATGAGGGTATTGGGTATTCATTGACCCGTACAACTATACATAGCTGCGACTTCAGCAGTGAAAGCTATACTTATGTCTCAGGTGAAGACAAGGAGCTATCCACTTTCAATATTGATCGGGATAAGAAGTTTAGAATCCCGATGATCAAAAGAGCTATTGAAACTGCTGGTGGTAAATTAATGCTTTATGCAAGCCCATGGAGTCCACCAGCTTTTATGAAGGACTCAAAGAATGTTTTGCAAGGCGGAAAACTGCTCGAAGAGTATTACCCATCCTGGGCGAAGTATTACACCAAATTCATTAAGGCCTACGAAGCAGAAGGAATGCCAATCTGGGGAATTACTATCCAGAATGAACCAATGGCGGTACAAAGATGGGAATCCTGCATCTACACTGCAGAAGAAGAAAGGGACTTTCTAAAAAACCATTTGGGCCCTACTATGGAAGCTGAAGGACTGGGCGATAAGAAAATTGTGGTTTGGGATCACAATAGAGATTTGATCAACAACAGAGCAAATACCATTTTCGATGATCCGGAAGCCGCTAAATATGCCTGGGGTATTGGCTTTCACTGGTATGAAAACTGGGCAGGCGGAGATCCAATGTTCAGCAACCTTGGTCATGTACAGGAATCCTACCCAGATAAAAAACTACTATTCACAGAAGGTTGTAATGAAAGGTTTGATGCCAACAAATATCAATTCTGGCCAAATGCCGAGAGATACGGCAAGTCAATGATCAATGACTTCAATAAAGGAACAGTGGGCTGGACTGACTGGAATATTCTTCTGGATCAAAATGGAGGACCTAATCATGTGGGTAACTTTTGCTTTGCTCCTATTCACGGTGATACTGAAAAAGGCGAGTTGATATACACCCCCTCCTATTACTACATAGGTCACTTCTCTAAATTTGTGAGACCCGGTGCAGTGAGAGTAAGTACTGTTCCAAGTAGAAGCCACTTATTGGCTACATCATTCCTAAATAAGGATGGAAGCCTTGTGACGGTTGTTATGAATCAGAGTGATCAGGAGATTACTTATAAATATTACCTCCAGTCGAAATATACTGAGATGACAATTCCTGCAAGAGCGATGCAAAGTTTGATAATTAATTAAATTGCGGCTGTAACCAATACAGCCCATGAGCAAACAATCAAAGTCTGAAAAAGTATGGAGCTGGTTCCAGGAAAACAGCAAAAGACTGGAATCATTTCCCACATTAGAGGAATCCAAACAAGAACAACTAGAAAACGAATTTCTGAAGCATATTCACGATTTCAATGACGGACTATTCTTTGAAGTGGATGAAGAAGAACACGGGTATGCATTGACCATTACCGCTGAGGGTGACGCAGATCTTTTTTCGCATGTCGAACAATTGGTTGCTACTGCTCCAAAAGTTAAAAACTGGACAATCTACAACCTTAGACAGCCACTAGGCACAGAAGTAGTCTCAGAGTATGAAGATTTGCTTTTTGATCCCGAAGAAACAGTGTTCCTTCCACTAGTAAATGAGCAGGACCCATTTGCAGTTGGGATTGAAGTATGCTATGATGATTACAGCAAACAAAAGCACGATGAATGGCTTATTGGAACATTTATGATGCTCGACACTGTGATCGGAGAAAAAGCTACTGCATTGGACATTGATTATGTTTCGGTGAGGGACACTCCAAAGGATATTGAGAATATGGATTACTATGCAGTCTCGGAAATTGGTGAATACATTGCAGAAGTCAAGGGAAGAAAGTCAGACGATTAATCCTACTCTTCCTGAGTTCATCTTGTGTTTCAATTTAAAATATTGTTCCTTTAAGAACACTCAAACCAAATTCACTATGAAAAGATTAACATCAACTATTGCATCACTATTCTTAATTGTTGTGGTACTATCGTCTTGTGGCGAAATCAAAGAAGAAATTACTTTAAACTCTGATGGAAGTGGTAGCTACAGAATGTCAGCGGACATGATCCCTATGATGAGAACCATGATGTACAGCTTCGCAAAAATGAGTGCAGAGGAAGGTGCAGATAGCCTTGAAATCATGGCAGAGGTAGAAGAAAAACTTTGGAAAGACTTTCCTGATGAAATTGATTCAGTTCTTAATATTGCTAACAGATTAGACGAAGAAATTAAAAATAACCCTGATAAAATGGCCCTTCTGGAGTCTACTACTATGTTTATGAGAGGTGGGAAATCAAAGGGATATATGCATACAGGACTTGAATTCGATTTCGCTAATAGCGAAGAATTCAATCAACTTATGGATTTGGTACAGGAAGGGCAACAAAAAGACAAGCAAGCCAATATGCTTGGTAAAAGCGAGACAGAGATAAAAGTGACACCTAAACTTTTCTATAGAAAAACCACGCAGGTATCGGAATTAGACTCTGACAAACTCCCTCCGAATATGTCGGGCATGATGGATGAAATGAAGGTATTAACCGTGCTTAAATTTGAAAGAAAAATTAAGAGCATTGATGTAAAAGGATATGGTATTGTAGAAAAATCCAATAATCAGGTTACTTTGGAATACGACTTATCTCAGAGGTTAAACAAGGGAGATTTCACTGAAATAAAAGTACAGCTGAAATAATGAAAAAAATCATCTTCGTCTGTCTTACCGTTCTTAGTTCAACTATTGGTCAATCTCAGCCTTTTGAAAAGTTAAAGCTTGATCAATATTTTGACTTACTTGAAGAGTACAATAAAGGAATGGGTAGCCTTTCCATTTATCAGGATGGTAAAGAAGTATATCAAAGATCCATTGGTTACCTTGATGTAGAAGAAAAGGTAAAGCCTGACGCTGATACTAAATACCGTATTGGTTCCATTTCAAAGACTTTTACAGCGGTGATCATCATGCAATTAGTTGAAGAGGAAAAACTCAAATTGGATGATAAGGTATCTGAATTCTTCCCCGCCCTTAAGAATGCAGAACTAATCACAATAGAACAGTTGCTCAGACACAGAAGTGGAATAGCGAACCTAACGGCTCAGCCTGACTTCAACAGATACATGGAGGAAACACTTTCCCGCGAAGAACTTCTTGAAAAAATTCACAATCTCCCTGTTGCCTTTACACCAAACGAAAGAGCTGAATATTCTAATACCAATTATCAACTTCTCTCTATAATCATCGAAATAGTTTTGGACCGACCTTATGATCTGGTGCTTTTGGAAAGAATTTGCAAACCCTACGAATTAACTAACACCTACTACGGAGGTACAATTTCAGTCTCCAACAATGAAGCCAAATCTTACACTTATCCAGGCTCGTGGCAAAGTATGCCTGAATCTGACATGAGCATCCCTTTAGGTGCTGGAGCAATAATTTCAACTCCTTCAGATATTAATAAATTCTATTTTCAGCTGTTCAATGGTGAAATACTATCAGAAGAATCTGTGAGCCAGATGACCACTTTGAAAGACAATTATGGAATGGGGTTATTTGAATTTCCATTTAACAGTAAGAAAGCATTTGGACATACTGGTGGAATCGATGGTTTTTCATCTATGGTTGGTCATTTCTCAAAAGACAACATGACCATTACATACATTGGAAATGGTGTTGTTACTTCTGTCAATGACATTTTAATAGCAGCTTTGAGTATTTACTTTGGTAAAAAATATGAGCTCCCCGATTTTGAGAATGAATACAAGCCAGAGATCGAAGATATTCAAGCATACCCTGGCACATATTCTACAGTTTCAATGCCCCTTAAAATAACAATAACGGTAAATGAAAATACGGTTACAGCTCAAGCAACAGGACAGCCAGCATTTATGTTGCAAGCTGTGGAAAAACACCTTTTCAAATTTGATGCAGCCGGGTTGAAAATGGAATTCTTACCAGAAGAGAATGCTTTCATTCTGAAACAAGGTGGCGGAGAATTTAAATTTGTGAAAGACGAGTAACCATTTCTCTGAATCCCGGTAACCTAAAAAAGCGTAGTATATATCATGCAATTGGAGGCAAAGAACTTTTTTGGGACCGAAAAGAAGAATAGAGAACTATCAAATTACTTTTTAAACATCACTCATTACGAAGCTGGAGAGGAATTACCAAGTCATTATCATGACCTCCCCTACCTGAGCACTCCAATCAAAGGCAAGTATCTCGAACGAATTAACTCCAAATCCAAAGAGGAGGAAATTGATTACTCCAACATATTGGTGCGACCAGGTGGCTATCAGCATTCCAATAAGTTTTGGTCAAGCCATAGTATTTGCTTCAATCTGGAATTCAAGAAAAACAATAAAAGTGAAGAACTGGAATTCAACCCTGAACAATTCACAAGTCTGCGACAGACTGCCCATTTCCATAAAATAATTCATGGCTTCATACACGGCTTCAATAACGATGAGCTCGAAACTTTGATTGAAGAATATTTATCTTCCAATTCAATTGTGTTGAATACAACAAAACCATCTGTCGTATCAAAAGCCACAGACTACATCCATGAAAATTACAAAAAGGAGCTATCACTGAAATTAATAGCTAAGGAACTCAATGTGCATCCGGTATATTTAGCCAGATGTTTCAAGCAAAAGCTTCATACCACTATTGGGGAATACATAAGAAATGTAAGAGTCTCAGAAAGCTTATCCCAGCTCATTAGCTCAGAAAAAAGCTTAACTCAAATAGCATTCGATGCAGGTTTTTTTGACCAATCTCATTTCATCAAAACCTATAGAAACTACTTCCAAAACAATCCGAACCTTACAAGAAAACTAGCCAGGTTAATCTGATACAATTTCGGGATTAAATTATTGATTTAGTTTACCAAAATTTAATCCATGAACAAGCTATTTTTCAGTCTACTATTCATCTTTTGTTATGCATCTTCACTGATTGCTCAACATCACCCAAATGCCCTGGACCCAATTTACACCAACAGCATGCACGGAAGAGCTGATATTGGTTTAAAGATTATTGACACCCTGGACATCTCTAAACTATCATCAAAACATCAATCATTTATTAAAAAGTATAAGGACAGGTTCTCAAGCAACAATCCGCACTTCGAGTATACGGACAATGATCAGATTAATGAATTATTGAAGCTATTCCACTCCTATTGGGTCCAAGTATTTACCAAACCCTCTGAACAGAAAATAGCCGATGAAAATTTGGAGGAAAAAGTTATTAATCTGCTGCAACAGCAGCCTCAATTTGCAAAATTCTCCAAGAAAAAACTGGCAAAAACCACCAGTGATTATTGTAATCAATACATTGAGTCCTTAGGATATTATGGAAACGCCTTCGCAAAGACGGCTCACATAAGAGATATATTTCTGTGGAAAAAAACAGACACTAAACTTCACGACATCACATTACTAGACAATCAGGTATCCGTGGAAGTGAATGAAATGTCAGGGTTTGTCTCCAAGGGATGGCTGGGTTTTGCAACATTCGACAGGTCCCATGCCGGAGGTTGGGCTACCAAAGAAGCATTATTCGCAGTAATTGAATCGTACGATACCACAAGTGAAGATTATGAGATCAGTTATCTGCATCATGAAGGACAACACTTTAGTGATTACCAAAATTTTCCCAAACTAAAAGGACCAGACCTGGAATACCGTGCTAAACTTACAGAGTTAGTACTATTGGATAATGGTTTCTGGGACAAGCTTGACATGTTTATCCGCAATGGAGCAGATCTACCAAACCAGGCTCACCCAATTGCTAATTTCCGGATAATAGAACATCTTTCCCAAAGACTTCTTAATAAGGACAGGGAAACAGATATATCCGTATGGAAATCGATCGGCAAAGAAAAAATTCAGGAGACATGCAAAGCCCTTTATGATACACACACAGAGAACCTGAAGAAAAAAGGTGCCAGGAGAGTGAAGGAATATATAGTCACAGCTGATTAGCTAATAAACAGCAAATACATAGTTGACAAGTTTATGTAGCGTGAAGCACCTAATAATAGTTCACGCAAAAGCACAGCATAAGAGCTTAATATTTCAATTTAATCCTACCAATAGTTCCATACTTGGATTACCTTCGTGGTTTCTATACAATTAATGATTTTTTATTCAACTCATTTGTTAAATCTATTTAACCCATGAAAACTTCTACTATACTGACTATTGTTTGTAGTCTTTGTTTAATTCACTCAGCCTCTTATGCCCAATTGGAAGTCATAAGAGATTTTGAAGGTTCTGATTTTGATATCATCGTTAACGACATGACAGCTACCAGCGACTCCATCTACCTGGTCACAAGTGCCGGAGGTGATAATGATCTTGGAGCCTTGATTCGTATGGATGAAAATGGTGATGGGTATACCGTCATAAGATCCTTTGATAGTGAGGCTTCAGACCCATATCATATTGTTGCAAGCAATAATGTTTTATACGGAACTACAAACTCAAGTGAAAGTGGCACAGGAAAAATGTTTAAATACACTCCTGAAACGGGTGACTTTGAGTTTCTAAAAGAATTCGAATCTTCGGAGGCGTCTCAAGTAAGGTTCAAGTATTTTACTGATTCCGTAATTTGGGGTAGTGCTATTTTTTCATCGGAAGATGAAGGAAGCATATTCACAATCAAATCTGACGGAACAGAGTTCACAAAAATTTACAACAATACAAATATAGACACTGGTATTAATCCAGTGGACTTCACAATTACAAATGATCAAATCTTTGTTGCCTTCCTCAATGGGGGCGGAATTCCATATGATGATGGTACGGGTGGCACATCCTCCAGTGGTAGCTTTGCTTCAATGGATCTCGATGGAGGAAACTTCCAAACAATTGTTCAAGGACAGGATCAGGAAGGAACTAACCCTCAATCAATTGTATCTCATGGATCAAAATTATATGGTTTGTACACGGGAAATGGTCTAGGAGTACATGGAAGGTTTGTATCATTCGATTATGATGGATCAAACTTAGCTGGTGAGGACATCATTAGATCTGGAAGAGGTCGATTGATCGTAGAAAATGATTCATTATTTGGAATCACAAGTCAATCATTATTCGGGTGGGACCTGGTAAATAACCTTGATACGCTACTTATTGAACTTACTTATGAAGGTGGAATTGATGCTACACCAGGCCCTGTGTATTTCAAAAATGCTTTCTATTTCGCAACAAGACAAGGTGGAACTGATGGTGGAGGAAATATCCTGAAATTTAGAAAAAACAAACACCCTGAAGTAACCAATCCTTTCACAGAAGAAATTGTTTTGCCAGAAGGATTTGATGCTGATACAGTAATTCTTTCTGAAATATTTACTGACCCTGATGGAGATATTCTGACTTTTACAGGAGGCAGTAGAAATACTGATATTGTGTCAATTTCATTCAATGAAGACGAGCTTTATATTATTGAGGAGGGTATTGGATCTACTTCAATATCAATAAGTGCAGCAGATGGCCGTGAGGGGTTAGTAGAGTATGTGTTTGACATTAGTGTAAACGGCAAACCTACTTTAGAAGAAGCCTTAAACGACATCATCCTGACTGAGGGTTTTGGTTCAACCTCCATTGATCTTTCAACAAAATTTGGTGACCCTGAAGATGACGCACTTACTTTCTCCGCTGCGTCCCTGGATGAATCAGTGGTTACAGTTTCCATTGATGGCAATACCCTTACAATATCTGAAGTAGCATTAGGAAGTGCAATGATTGATGTTACAGCTGAGGATCAAATTGGAAACACATTGACAATTAATTTTGATGTGGAAGTTGCAATGGCTGTATCTACAAACTCAGCAATAGATGAGATCTCTGTTGGTCCAAACCCAACTACATCCTTTCTGGAAATCAATCAAAACAATTATATCTACATAAGTGCCGAAATTTACGATCTTTCAGGAGCGAAAATCATAAGAGAGCCTTTAGAAAAGCATCATACTCTTGATTTAAGAGCTTTAATACCAGGAGTTTACATCATGAAACTTACTGGAGATCAATCTACTACAATTAGATTGGTTGTAGAATAAGTTATTTTTTAATCCTTGAGCGCGTCTACCTTTCCGTAGGCGCGCTTTACCATTAATTTACGGTACCCACCTGGTCACGACTGCCCCCCTGGATGGAATTCTTTATTGGTAGAAATTTGACAATCTGCTGCAGAAACACATATAACTACTGCACAAACACATATAACCGCTGCAGAATCATATATAACCACTGCAAAAACACATATAACCACTGCAGAAACACATATAACCACTGCAGAAACACATATAACCACTGCAGAAACACATATAACCACTGCAGAAACACATATAACCGCTGCAGAATCATATATAACCACTGCAGAAACATATATGACTGGTCATTTGTCTTTCTGCAGTGACTTTTAATCCTTCTGCAGTCGCAATTGTATTGTGTTCTTAAACTTTATTTTGGCCACAAAGTTCGGCAGATTGGAAATTCTACTTCCCAAAAGCCTCCAACCAACTATCATAAGCCTCCCTACTCTCTCCATCTTCATCAAGAAGACCAGTATCTCTCCAGAGTTTACCAAGGTCTTTTACCTCCTCAGGAAAAGTCTCCCACAATTCATCAAAATCTCTATGGGCCCACCAGATTATGAATTCATAATTCTGTTCCTGGGCATTGATTAATAATGTTTGAAGATACTCGTTTTGTTCTGTCTCATTACCTGTAATGAAGAGATCAAGGCCGGTTACTGACAAGTCTTCAGCGAGATGCGCCGTTTCCACAAAAGCAATTGGTCTGCTCACACCGCTATGCAGGAAATCAAAAGCAGCTTGATATTCTGCAATGGTATGCTGTTGCTTGAAAAACGGATAAAAACTAATCGTTACAAAATCCAGGTTATTCATATGAGGAATCACTTCATCCAGGTAGGCATCCACATCTGCAATATCAGGGCTGTACAGGTTATGTAGCGTCATGGATTCCGATATCATCAATGAAGGATACTTGGTGGAAATCTGATTGGTAACATCCGCGATCATCAGCTGATATCCCTCCCACTTTTCTGGTGAATTGATCAGCAGCTCATTAGCTTCAATTGAGATCACCAGGTAAGTTGGTTCTAATTCAGTAACCAGATAATCAATGTGCTTATAATAAGCCTCCACAATATCTGGATCATTGATGCTTGTATATTCCGGTGTTTGTCCATCAAAATCATTTGCAAGATCGCTTCTATCAATATTGAGAACACTTACTGAAAGCAGGAAGTCAATCCCTGATATCTTATTCGACTTCTTGAAGGCAATTTCATTTACAAACTCGGTTGGTAAATCCAGGTCATTTATCCAGGCTTCCCAAGGTATTGAATTATCTACATGCTCTGTATAGATATCACCATTCGCAGCGAGAAACGAATAGGAATCAGAGACATCCTCTGCATCTGGTCCGTATGGCCAGGAGGTAAATCCCATGGAGAAATTTCTGGATTCATACTGTGAAAAGAAGGTGTCTTCTGGCGGAGTGGTAGTATCGTCATCAGTAGCATCATCATCTTTCTTGCAACTTAGGAAAGTGATACTAAGTAGGATCAGTATCGAAGCAAATCGTATCATGGCAGAATTCGTTGTTGTTGATTTATAACAAGATAGCGCAAAATTTATTATGTTAAGACAAATGTTAATTGGATTGAACATTTTCTAAAAAATCTTGGTTTCTTTCAAAAGCACCGATCATGATCAGAAGAGAATTTCTAAAAACCTCCGCAATCGTTGGAATGGGAATAGCCGGAACCTCAATGCTAGTGAGCAACTCCGGAATGTACCACTCTGCTTCCAGAAGAAAGATTCACAGGATATTGAATTCCAAAGGAGTTGATGTTGGAACCCTTCCTGTAATGCGTGCTTTTGCTGGGAATCATGTTGATCATGTGTCTCCTTTTGTATTGTTAGATGAGTTTGGACCGGTAAACCTTCAACCAGGAGCTGACCCATTGAGAGTTAACGCCCATCCACATGCTGGGGTCACTCCTACTACTTATTTTCTACAGGGTTCTGGACACCATAAGGATAGCTTAAATTATGATTTCCAGATTAAGAAAGGTGATTTCATGATGTTTAACTCGGGCAAGGGAGCCATTCACATGGAAGAATCAGGACAGCAGTTATATGAGGAAGGTGGTTCCTATCATGGATTTCAAATCTGGTTAAATACTCCATCAAAATATAAGTTCATGGACCCAAGTACACTTGTTAGGAATCAGGCGGACATGGGATTGATAGAAAATGATAATTACTGGGCTCAGGTTGTATTGGGCGAATTGTTTGATGCAAAGTCTTCTATCGAAACATTGACACCAGCGTTCTATTACCACATCAAAATGAAGCCAGATGGAAGAATTGACATTCCGACCGACCCTACTCACAATGCATTTATCTACCTCATTGATGGAGAACTGGAATTGGATGGTGCGAAGAAGTTGAAGAGACATCACCTGGCACTATATCAAAGAGGAGAAAGCATTATCAATATATATTCTGAAAACAAATCGGAGTTTCTTGTAATGGGTGGAGCACCGTTGAACGAAACTGTATTTTCTTACGGTCCATTTGTAATGAATAACGAGGATCAAATCAGACAATGCATTAGGAATTATCAAGCTGGTCTAATGGGGAATCCTGATATTGTGAATAGGTAATTTTTGCACTTATCATTGTGAGCAACTACATTTGGAAAAACCATTTCAAAATGCTTCAAAGACTATTGACCTCTGTATTTTCGATTATACTATTTCTTGGTTGTTCTTCTCCTGTTGAAAAGGAACGTATCGCCATTAAAGGCCCTTACTACTACATATCTATTGGCTTATACTTTTTAGATGATAAAACAGATGAAAGCTTCATAAAAAAATCGATCGACGAAACTTTTAGACTGACCTTCACACAAGTTGAAAGTCTTCCTGATTCTATAACTGAAAATCTGGTTTCATTTAAATGGTTCAACAATGTAAAGGAAGATTTTCCAGCACCTGACCCAGATTATCTAAGCTATTCAAAAGGAATTAATGAAAACGAAATTGCGGACCTTCAGAATCCAAAATCAGCAGTTGCCTTAAGCTTTATTGGACCTAATACAGATGCTGCTGAAATGCAAAGGAAGATTGCAGAATATATTGAAAGAATAAGTAGCCGCAGGTCTTGCCTAATAATGGATTATACTACTTATGAAGCATTCAACTCAGAAAGCTGGAAAACATTAAGGCTGAAGAATCTCCAACCAGAAAACACTTATATTCCTGCTCACATCACAATTCACACATACAGAGACACGGAATATTGTAGAGCAGTCACTTTGGGTATGGAAAAGTTTGGCCTCCCAGACCTTTCTATTCAAAATATAAGTTGTAAAAACCAGGCTAGTTTTGGTAGTTTGATGAACGCAGTTGTTCAGCTTTGGTATGAACAGGACAGCATCTATTATGATTCCACGATGTTAGTTGATATTAATTCCATCAAAAACAAATTGGCATTTGAAAGTCTTACCTCGGACTTACTGGAAGGAGCAAAACTAAAAGCCACAGTTAAACTTAAAGACATAGTACCGCATCAGGGAGATGCTGCCAATAAACAGTTTGAAATTGTATTTGAAGATACGGATTATGAATTCGCTCAACAAGAGCAAGACGCCATTATGACATCATTATTTGGAGCCGAAGATGAGGACATAAGTTACATATCACATGATGAGGAACTACTACGACTAAGTGAGGAAGCTAAAATAAATTTTGAAAAGCTTCGCTCTGTATTTAATTCAGGGTTAGAACCAGGATCTGTACTAATGGTAAAGAGTCCATTTAAGACCAGCGATGGTGGCAATGAATGGATGTGGGTGGAAGTTACAAAATGGAGTGGAGAGGATTTAAAAGGTATTCTTCAAAATGATCCATTCCATATACCTAACCTTAAAGCTGGGGCAATTGTAGATGTTAAACAGTATGAAATGTTTGATTACATATACTACAGGGCAGATGGAACAACCGAAGGGAATAAAACAACCGAACTTATTATGAAGATGGAACAATGATTTAGTAGTTTCTAAACGATTCCCACTTACCTTTCCTTTTTACTTGTACTTCAATGTCCTTCACGGCTTTGACATCCTGGTATTTAAATTTCAGTTTAGGAGTAGAACTTCCAAATCTCCCCACAGCCCATTTCTCACCTTTTCTGAAGGCGATGTGGTAATAAGTAACAGCCATTATCTCATCATACTCAGGCTCAAAATTGAGGTACAAACCATCTATAAACTGTTTATACAATCCGTATTTACCTGAACTCTCAACAATGTAATAAGCTGACTTATTCACAAATACCCTTACCTTCAAGATGTGATCCTCAGCAATTTCTTCTTTCAGTGTTGTTTCAAATCCGTTTTTGGACTGAATCTCAAAGATCAGTTTCTTACCACTCTTTGTAGCGTAATAAGCATTGAGTCCAGGTATGTTGGCTGCATAAATTGAATCAAATTCAAATGGAATGAGTATTTCACCATCTATTGCTACCACTCCTACTTTGCCATCTTGTTTCGCTTTGGCATATCCAGGATAAAGGTCCCCAATCTCTTCAAACGTTTGACCGTCTATTAATGATTTCCCATTTGGATCTTCGAACGAGATAAGTCCATTCATTTCTTTCCTTATCAAATAGCTTTTAAAAATCACATCCCTGAGATACTGTGGTTCCATACTCCATCGATCAATCATTTTATCAAATAAGTCTTCTCCCAGTTCCACATCAAGCGGAATCATATATTCAAAAAAGAATGACTCATTGTTGTCATAAAACTTCTTGTAGTACAGAACAGGCTTATACTTCCACTTTTCATTTTTATATAGCTGAGCAAACAAATACCAGGACCTGTTTTCCTCGGCAATATCAATAAGTTCCTTATAGTTTGGCTTCAACTTCTTCATGGAAATATCACTTCTTGTACTTTGCAGCACTTCCATCATGAATTGATCTGAATCAATGATGCTCTTAATTTTTTTGCGCTCCTCATCTGTGATTGACTCCTCAGCTCTTTTAGCAATCTGAGTAAGAAACATAGTATTTTGTTCCTCAACCGATAATTTATCTCCGAGTAACTTCCTAACTTCAAAATCCCACTCATATGCATAATCATGCGGGTATTTCCCATAAATGTCTTTGGCCTTAAGACTGACTCCTCTATCAATCAGGTATTGCATCATTTCCATTTGCCTAAGACCAGCAGCTTGATGAAGGAGATTTTGTTTTTTGCTATTCACAACATTTAGACTGATGTCAGTGAGGTCATCCAGTTGTTTTAAAAGAAGTAAATCCTTGGTCCTCACAGCATTTTCCTGAATGGTCTCTTTAATATGATTCCGCTGATCAAACCTTGAGCCACCATCCCACAGCTTTGTGATAATCCACTTATAATCATCTCTACAATCGCCGAATTGGTATTCCAAAACATCAATTGCCTTTATCCCATATTTTCGTCTGGGGTAAACACCGTACTTATCAATCATAGCCTCCACTAACTCTGTAGAATCAGAGCAAAACCCGTATCTGACCAGATGTGTCTTGATTGCGGACCACCCATATTTTTTGGCCGTGTAATTGATGAATGGATTATATCGCATCTCAACTGCTTCACCGAGTGCAACCACTGGTGGATTATCCTTTTTATCAATGATCCATTTTAGTGTGACAGTATCTTTCAGATTATGGGTGTGCTTCAAAAAATCCATGAGATGCCAAAACCCTATCAATGAACTTTTCTGGCCTTTTTCTCTAATCAGAGCAATTATTTGATCCCGCTTCTCACTATTTTCATGAGACAAAATCTTTTCAAGCAGATCAGTGCCACTTGCTCCACCTTTTGGTTTCCCCATAATTACCTCATGTAATTTACGTCTTCCACCGCCACCTGTAATGATTGGTGCCAAAGGGTCGGAACCACTATTTATCGCATTGATTATCTTATCATAATCCCTTCGATATAGCGCATTATGCATGTCTCGGTTTCCTAATTTTTGAGAAAAGGAATCTAAACCTAAGTATGAAATCACAACTACTAATAAAAGTTTACGAAGCATATCTAAATATACTGTGGACAGATTATAAAAAGTATGAACATCTTGCCTTTTTGACTTTAAAGCTTCCTGATAAAATAAAATGACAATGAACTAATTGGTCAGGCAATTGTTACTTTTGAGGCGATGACAATAAAGCCATCAGCCACAACACCGACATGAACAAAAAACTAATCCCTGCCTATCTCCTGCATTTCGTAAATGTTTTAGGTTTTAGTATTCTAATGCCAATCCTTCCTTTTGTTGTTTCAAGTTATGGAGCACCTAAATGGGTATATGGGTTATTGCTTACGTTTTATTCCATATTTCAGTACATTGGTTCACCATACCTTGGAGCACTTTCTGATTCCAAGGGAAGAAAACCAATATTGCTTGTTAGTCAGGCTGGTACTTTGCTTAGTTGGTTCGTATTCCTATTTGCCCTATTCCTTCCTGATGTTCCATGGTTTGGCTTTGCATTACCACTTTGGATTATCGCCCTTTCAAGAATATTGGATGGCATCACAGGTGGGAATGTATCTGTTACAAATGCTTATGTAGCTGATATCACAACACGTGAAGAGAAATCATACATCTTTGGTTATCTGGGAGGAATCACTGGTTTAGGAATGATAATTGGTCCGGGGCTTGGAGGTTTCACGGCATCAGGTTCGTTGGGGTATATGGGAACATTGCTTACGGCAATTGGAATAAGCGTCATCACCTTGGTTACCATTTTTCTTTGGGTAAAGGAATCTCATCCTACAAGCGACAGAGACAAACAAAAAAAGCAATCTCTGGTCAAGAGTCTTTTTATCTTTAAGAGAATCAAAGAAGTGAACCCAAAGCCAATCATCAAGCTGATCTTCACAATGAAGTTTTTCTTCTCAGTAATGATGGCATGTTATATCGCTACTATAGCTCTTTTTCTGATAGACCTATTCAACTTCAATGAAAAAGAGTTGGGCATCTTTCTATTTGTAGTTGGGATTTTTCTGGCTTTTAATCAGGCCTTTTTATCGAAGAAGTTTATCCAAAGGTTTGGTGAATTCAATACCCTCATTATTGGAATCTTCTGTTGTGTGGTGGGATGCTTTTCAATTACTCTAACGGATAACATCTATCTCTTCATAGCTTTTTATTACATTATGAACCTGGGGCTTTCCCTTAGTTTCCCAACATTTGCTGCACTTACAGCAATTCATGCAAATCCCGAGAAACAGGGTGAAATCATGGGAATTAGTGAATCCATTAGCTCATTTGCAATGGCAGCATTTCCAGTAGTTGCAGCTGCTGTTTATGGTATCATTGGGCATTACGTTTACTATTTTATTAGTGCTTTACCATTCGTTAGTTTAATCATTGCACTTGTTTATAAAAATAGGTTGAGAAAAGCTAAGCGTCCCGAAACATCTGTTGTAAATTAACAACATGCAAAAGCCAATCATTTTTACAGATCGATTAAAGCTTAGGCTTGTTGAGTTATCTGATACTGCTGCAATTCATGAAATTCATTCCTTCCCGGAAGTAGATTACTTCAACACATTGGGGGTTCCTGAGAATATGGAGGATTCTATTAAGGTAGTCAGGCAAACGGTTAGTGCACATGAACAACTTGATATTAAGAATTATTGCTTTGCAGTTGAAGACCAGGAGACAAATACTTTCCTGGGTATGGCTGCCATTCATTTAGGAAGCCCTAAATACCAAAGTGGAGAAATATGGTACAAATTCCATCCAAATCATTGGGGAAAGGGTTATGCTACAGAGGCGTCACTTGGATTACTTCAATTCGGTTTTGAAACTTTGAATTTACATAGAATAGCTGCAGGTTGTGCAGTTGATCACAAAGCATCCATAAGAGTCATGGAAAAAATCGGAATGACCAGAGAAGGGATGTTCAGAAAAGCCTTACCTCTTAAAACCGGTTGGTCCGACAACTACATGTATGCAATCTTAAAAGAAGAATTTAAGCAGTAACCAGATTTTCTTTCTTGCCTAAATCCCTCAACATCTTGAAGTGCTTCCAAACTGCACTAAAAAATGTCTTCTCAGCAAAATAAGGAAGATTGTACTCCTTGGTTGTTGCTTGTACTATTTTGGCAATCTTAGGATAGTGGATGTGGCAAATATTGGGAAACAAATGATGCTCTACCTGATAATTTAATCCACCAATAAACCATGAAAGCACCTTATTGTGCATGGCAAAGTTGGACGTAGTAACTATTTGGTGAACTGTCCAGTTTTGCTCAATGATTTCAGAATCCTGCGATATAAATTCTGTTGAAGGTACCACGTGTGCAGATTGAAATATCAAACTAAGTAAAACACCTGTAACTACTAACATGGCAGCCCAAAGCGCCAAAATGATCCAAACCGATAATGGGGTTAATAAAATCGGTAAACCGATAAATATTGAATAGTACACTATTTTTCTTACCACCATTTTAGCGTAAAGTCTACGGAACTCCTGCTTTGATTTAATTAAGCCTTTCTTTTTGTAGGTAACTATCTTAACAAAATCCCGATAAGTCACCCAAAGAATCGTAGACATTGCATAGAATAATACAGCATAAATGTGCTGATATCTATGAAACCATCTTTTAGGCTGATTTGGAGTGAACCTAAACACATAACGACTTGCAATATCTTCATCTGCATGTTCAATATTGGTATATGTATGATGAAGCACATTATGTTGAAACTTCCACATATTTGGGTCTGCACCAAGCATTACTGCCGAGATTCCCATGATATAGTTAATAGCCTTATTCTTAGAGTAAGAACTATGAAGTGCATCATGCATTACTGCTGTTCCGATAAAAGAAGCGCTTAAACCCATCAATAGGTATAATCCAAAAAGTATCCATAGGTTGGTTACTCCACTGAAAAGAACGAACGCAAAAGGTCCAAAATACAATGAAAGCGCTACTATAGACTTCACAATCATCTGAGCTCCACCATTTTGGCTAAGGTCAGTTTCTTTGAAATAGGCGTTGACACGGCTTTTCAAAATTGCAGTAAATTCTTGATTAATCTGTTTGGAAAACTTGTATCGGATCATGTTTCTTGCTTAAAGCACTCTATTGTCCCAAACTGTAATATAACATTGAATGAGGAACAATTATGCCGGTAACTGTACAAATTGAACCTTTGTTCAAAATATCTTGTGAAACTAATTGCATTTAGGGTATCCACAAAATTTTATGGTAATTATCAATCAAATGTGTCCGGAATCTGGTCAATTGATAACAATAAGCTAATTTTAGAAAATCTACGCATTTGAAATCAATGTCAATAAAGCAAATTACTCAGTTCTTTGATAATTACCTTCCGCTAGACCAACAGGAAATCCAACGTTTAGAAACATGTTTAATACATAGAAAAGTAAAGAGAAGGCAGTTTCTACTTTCTCAGGGAGAAAAATGCAGAAACTACATATTTGTACTAAAGGGCTGTTTGAAAATGTACAAGGTAGATGAAGCGGCTAAGGAACATAATTTATTATTTGCAATTGAAAATGAGTGGATATCAGATATTGGCAGTTTCCATAATGATGTGCCAAGTGAACTTTATATCGAAGCGCTTGAGCCAACAGAAGTATTTGAACTGAGAAAAAATGATCTGATCAACCTCTATACTAACTTTCCTAAGTTCGACAGGAATTTTAGAGTTGTGGTAGAAAATCAATACATTGAATTACAGCAAAGATTGCTACAAACCATTAGTTCCACTGCGGAAGAAAGGTATCTTTCATTTCTTGAGCAGTACCCCAAATTACAAAATCGTTTACCCAACACACAAATAGCTTCCTATCTAGGTATAACTCCTGAATTTCTAAGTCGGATTAGGAATACCATGAGTAAAAAGTAGCCAAATACTTAAACTAGTTTAAGACTATTTATTAAAAAACATCAACGGTCATTCTGTCCCATTTTCTGGTCCTTTGTATCATAAACATTGATACATGAAACAGATAATATATTTCAAATTGCTCCTGGTAGTTCTAGGGGCATGTCAAACAAAACCGGACAATAAAAATTCTAAAAAGATGAAAATGGAACAAAAGGAAGCAGTAAAAAAGGTGCTTTTACAGTACCGTGATGCGTTGAACAGTTCTGAGGTGGAAAATGTACTACCATTATATGCCAGAAATGGAGTGTTTATGCCAAGTAGTGGACCAACTGCAATTGGTTTAGATCAAATCAAAGGAGCTTACGAATTTGTATTTAGCTCCATTGAATTAAGTATTGATTTTACCATTGATGAGATTGAGGTAGTAGAGGATTACGCCTTTGCAAGATCAACTTCAAAAGGGACTACTTTAATTCACGCTACTGGCGAAACTGTAGATGAAGAAAATCGGGAACTATTTATTCTTAAAAAAGAAGATAGTTCCTGGAAAATAGATCGATATATGTTTAATAAGATGTCTGTGGGCGCAGATAACTAACCTTATATTGTTGTAACTGGCAAAAAACACAAATAAATCCTGATATAGGGCGTTTCTATATCAGGATTCTTGTATTTTTAAGATCTTATTTTGTGTTGCAACAAGTGTTTTACAGAAGAATCATCATATTAGTAGTGATTGCCATGCCTTTAGTAGGCAATGCGCAAAATTTCTTTGGTAACATCTTTAATGATCGTTATTTCAGCACCAGTATTGGTATTGGAAGAAATGGTTACAATGGAGAATTAAATCATGGAAAACTCCTGGCTACAGGTATTAGAAATCTAAATCTTGGGTTTGAGGCTCGTCTTTACGATCATGTTGGTGCCCGGGTAGAATTAACATTCTTTGGCCTTAAAGGCAATGATACTAATGCCGCAGATTCTTCCTTCGCCAGACAAAGAAACCTTTCTTTTCAATCCAATAATATTGAGTTCAACCTACAAGGGATCTTCTATTTAAATAAGTATAGTGGCAAATACCACAAAAGAAGAACCTGGGACCCTTTTGTTGCTGTTGGCGTTGGGGTTATGAGGTATAATCCATACGCCAAGTTGGGTGGTGAGAAGCTATTTCTCAGGAAGTATGAAACAGAGGGGCTAAAATATGGCAAATACAGTTTGGTGATTCCAGCAGGAATTGGATTCAAGGGACGAGTTACAAAGTTTATGAACGTCATATTTGAAGCGGGTTATCGGGTAACATTTACAGATTACCTAGATGATGTGTCAAATACCTATGGAGGACCATATGATAATCTCACTCAGGAATTACTTTCAAACAGAAAGGATGAAATCCCATTAGTCAATGTTGAGGCTTATGATCAAATGGTTCCAGGTGGTCGAAGAGGGGATCCTGGTAATAATGATCATTACTGGTTAGCAGAAGTGAAATTAGAGTTTTTCCTTCCTATAAACGTTCGATAATCCTTTTAAACGAATCTATTACATATTCCTGATCTTCTGGACTGAGTCCAACTCCGCTTGGAAGACATATTCCGTTTTTGAATAAATCCACAGACACACCACTTCCAAAAAATGTAGCTTCTTTATATAAAGGTTGTAAATGCATCGGTTTCCAGATTGGTCTACATTCTATATTGCATTCCTGATCTAATTTCTTGATGAGTGCATCGATCTGAACCGGAACTCTAAACAATCCACATGAAAGCCATCTGCTACTAAAATACCCTTCTGGCTCTTCAAGGAAATCCATGTAGTCACTTAAGTGCTTTTTATAGTTTCCAAAAATTTCTCTTTTTCTATTCACTCGATGATCAAGATCAGATATTTGAGCTAAACCTAAGGCAGCTAAAACATTGCTAAGTCTGTAGTTGTATCCCAGCTCTGAGTGCTCATAGTGTAATGCCTCATCCTTTGATTGGGTTGCCAATTTCAAAAAATGGTCAAGCTCCTCTTTTGAACAAATCACTGCTCCACCGCCTGAGGTTGTAATAGTCTTATTCCCATTAAAAGAAAGAAACCCATATTCTCCAAAGGCACCCAGTGCCCTTCCATTATAAGAACTCCCTAAAGCCTCTGCAGCGTCTTCAATTAGCGTGATCTGGTATTTCTTACAAATTGCGTGAATCTTTTCTATCTGAGTTGGCATGCCATAAAGGTGAACAACAATCACAGCCTTTGGCTTTTTACCTTCTTCAATTTTGTTTGTGATAACATCCTCAAGAATATCAGGATCAATATTCCATGTAAGTCGCTCACTATCTATTAGAATTGGTTCTGCACCCAAATACCTGATTGGATTGATGCTTGCTACAAAAGTTAAATCACTAACCAATATTTCATCCCCTGGACTCACTCCTATCCTGCTCAATATTAAATGTAAAGCTGAAGTTCCACTATTTACGGCTAGCACTTCTTGTCCAATGACACTTTTAATCGATTCCTCAAAAAGCTTTAATTCTGGTCCCACAGTAGACAACCAATTATTTTGCAGAACCCGGCTTAAAAGTTCCTTCTCTGTACCATTTTGGTAAGGAGGTGATAGATATATTCTTTTCGTCTGTTTCAATTTTTATTGATATCCTTTAAATCTGGGCATTGTAATACTTGATCCCATATCAGACTTAAAAAAAAGATTTTTGAATGTAAGCAGAACGATTTTTAAATCAAGTAAGAATGAGATCTTTTTAGTGTATTGGTAATCCAGGTCCAGTCTTTCTTCCCAGGAAATAAGGTTTCTACCATTTACCTGAGCAAGCCCCGTGATTCCAGGCTTTACATCATGTCTTTTTTTATGGGTCTCAGAGTATAACTCAAGATATTCTTTAAGCAAAGGTCTGGGCCCAACAAAACTCATTTCACCTTTCAACACATTTATCAACTGAGGTAATTCATCGAGCGAAGATTTCCTCAAAAATTTTGTGAAATTATTGGATGGGGTTTCGTCAATAGTGCCACTATATCTTAGCGTACTAAATTTATATATATTGAATATTTCCTCATTATTTCCGGGTCTTTCCTGGACATAAAAAGCATCCCGTTGTATCAACTTTAATATTGCCGTTATCACAATCAAAAGAGGTAAAGTAAGTATCACAAGCACCAAAGCAAGAAGCCAATCTAAACACGGTTTTATCACTTGAGGATACATCATTAGCAATTGAATAATTATAACATTTTTAATATTGGATGAAAATTATGATAATCATTTAAATTATTCTATTTTTCGCGCATGAAAGTACTCCGGTTCATTTTTACAGCATTAATCACCCTATCTCTTACAATATTCCTAAACATCAAATACCAAGAGATTCCTCCTTTGGGAAAACTATTAAATCCCTTCAGTGGTATTTGGGCAAATGGTGAAAAAGAATCATTATCAATTGATGAAATCATCTCTCATCCAGACTTAAAAGCAGAAGTTGATGTGGTATTTGATGAATTACTAATACCACATATTTATGCGCAGAATGACAATGACGCGTACTTTGTGCAAGGCTACCTAACAGCATACCACAGACTTTGGCAAATGGAAATGAGCGTTAGAGCGACAGCCGGGAGAATTTCTGAAATCCTTGGTGAAGGAGCATTAACGTTTGATAGGACTCAAAGAAGAAAAGGGCTGACATTTGGTGCAGAAAGGCTTCTCGAAGAAATCAAAAAGGATCCGGAAAGTATGGCCATGTTAGAAGCTTATACAAATGGTATAAACGCATACGTCAACTCACTTTCTTTTAAGTCTTATCCAGTTGAATATAAACTGGTGAATTTTGAGCCTGAAGAATGGACACCATTGAAAAGTTGTATCATGATGAAATCGATGGCCAATATGTTGTCCAGTGGAGAAAGTGATTTGGAAAATACCAATGCATACAAGATGCTTGGACCAGAGCTATTCAACAAATTGAACCCGGACTACTTTCCAGGAGTTGATCCAATCATTCCAGTCGGAACAGAATGGGCTTTCCGACCAGAACCAATTGGAATTCCTGACAGTACTTATCCTGATGTAACAATCAGGAATACTATTGAAAAGCCAAACCCTCAAAATGGTAGCAACAGTTTTGTAATTGGCCCATCCAAAACATCAAATGGCAAGGTGATTTTATGTAATGAACCAGACCTGGCTATCAACTTGCCTTCAATATGGTATGTAGCACACCTTAGCAGCCCAACGATGAATGTTATGGGAAGCACGGTACCAGGCATGCCGGGTGTAATCATCGGTTTCAACGACAGCATTGCATGGGGAAATACCAACGCACAAAGAGATTTGGTTGATTGGTATTACATAGAGTTTAAAAATGATCAACGTGAGGAATACTTATATGACAATAAATGGTTAAAAACAGAGAAGAGAATTGAAGAGATCGGTATTTTGGGTGGAGATACATTCTATGATACAGTAGTATATACGCACCATGGACCTGTAACTTACGATGAGACATTTCTTGGAAACGGCCAGAAAGTTAATTTTTCTATGAGATGGACAAGCCATGATCCATCACTGGAGTACAAGGCTGTTTACAAGGTTAACAGAGCCAAAAACTACGATGATTTTGTTGAAGCATTCACTTACTTTACCGGGCCTCCCCAAAATTATTCTTTCGGTAGTGTATCTGGTGACTATGCATTGTGGATTCATGGTAAATATCCGATCAAGTGGAAAAATCAAGGTAAGTTCCTGTTGGATGGAAGAAAAAGAAGTCACGAATGGCAAGGCTTCATTCCAAGAGAACAAAATGTCCATGTAAAAAATGATCCACGTGGATGGGTGAGCTCAGCTAATCAGCACCCGGCAGACTCCACATATCCTTATTACATATATGACCACTCATTTGAGTTCTATAGAAACAGAAGGATTAATGAAAGATTGCTTGTAATGAATGATATCACTACCAAGGATCTGATGGAGTTGCAAAATGATAACTTCAATTATATAGCATCTGAAAATTTACCAATGATGCTAGATTCGCTGGACTCTTCTCAGCTTGTTGGAGTAAAATTAGAGTATGCTGAGTTATTGAAATCATGGGATTACTTTAATAACCCGGAGAACAAAGCTCCAAGTATCTTCGAAATGTGGCAGGATTTCCTTTTGAAGAATGCATGGGATGAATTTAGAAGTGATAGTTTGGCGTTAAGAAGACCTAGAACTTACAACTCCTTTTACGCCATGCAAAATTATCCTGACCTGGAGTTATTCGACATACAAGAGACCGACAAAGTGGAGACACTCACAGATCTAATCAACTTATCATTTGTGCAGGCGGTGGATTCTGTAGAGAACTGGAAAAAAGCAACGGGTAAGACAATAGAATGGTATAAATTCAAAAACACAAGGGCCCAACATTTAGCACGCCTGAATCCTTTTACTGTTTCTGAAATAAAGATTGGTGGAAATCACAATATTGTTAATGCGGCAAGTACTACCCACGGTCCAAGTTGGAGAATGGTTGTAGAACTTGGAGATGGCCAGGTAAAAGCCTGGGGAGTATATCCAGGAAGTCAATCTGGTAATCCTGGAAATCCATTGTGGGGACATATGATTGAAGATTGGGCAGATGGAGAATACAATGAGCTATTTTTTGGTTCTAAGGATGAGATTAAAATAGATCAGGTTGTTGGACAAGTTAAATTTCAAAACTAAGAGGACATGAGATTAATATTAAGAATTATACTTTTAGCAGGCATATCATTTTTTGCATCCTCGATCATGCCTTGGTGGAATATAGTACTTGTTGGTTTTTTGATTGCCGCTCTAATTCCAGGAAATGCATTCGGATGTTTTGTGAGTGGATTCCTGGGAGGAGGAATTCTATGGTTAGGTTATGCATGGAAGGTAGATACAGAAACAGACTCAATTATGTCTACTAAAATTGTAGAACTAATTCCCATGATTAATGATGTAACGTCCTTGTTAATATTATCTGCAATCATAGGAGGAATTGCAGCCGGATTTGGAATGCTGGCAGGAAACAGCTTCAGAAGAATATTTCAAAAAAAGAAAACCTCAGGATTATATCATTCCTGAGGTTAATATCAATTTGATATTTTTGATAAGTTAGATTTTAGAAACTAAAACTCCCTCTGCTTCAAATACTACTTGTTTCTTATCTTCTGTGATGGCATCAATCTCTTCTTGTGATTTGCCGGCATCTTCAGCATAGTGCTTCAATTCAGCGACTGGAGTAACCTTTCTAAGTGCCTTACCTTCTATTACCACCTTTTTGCCAGCAATGTCCTTTGGAACAAAAAATCCATAGTCCTTGAAAGTAACTTTCATGGTTTCTCCATTGTCAAGATCAATATTCATCCAGCATCCTTTCTTCTGACAAACTGCGTCCACTTTGCCAGTAAGCTTTACAAAAGTGGAATCATCATTGAAAGAACTTAAAAAATCTTGAGCAGGCATTGCATTGTCTGAAGTAATTGAAGTTCCGAAGGTTAAAAAATCTCCTGCCTCACCTTGAGTGTTAACAGCTTCCTGAGTTCCTTCTACTTTCGTGCTATTCTCAGAAGTTGTTGAACAAGCAAATAGAATCCCCATCATTGAGATAGCTAATAATATTTTTTTCATTATCAATTTTCATTTGGATTGGAGACAAATGTAAAAATATTCTCGCGATAAATCTTAGAATTTAGTTCTCAAAGTATATAATACCGTTATTTGTTATAAATAATTCAGAACTAAAATCAAGATCAACTTCATTATCATATTATCAAATGATAACACATTCTATTGCGAATTTAAAAATATTATTCAATCATTTTGAAATAATAAAAAATTACACTTCTTTTAGAATCTAACCAAACCATATTTTATTATGTATAAATCACTCAGATGGGCAGCTATCTGTTGCCTTTTTTCTATTGCCTTTTTTTCATGTCAGCAAGAAGAATCTGAAGCACCACAAGCTCAGGAAGTTTCGCAAGCCGTACTTGATAAAATCGAAGCTCTTGGTTTCAGCACCGAGGATGTAATACTTTACAATAATACCTTGATCATTGAAAAAGATATTCACATCTCGTTGACCGACCTTGATAAAATGAGTCCAGGGAATCTTGTTCCTAATGTTGAACATTATTCAACGGACAATTTAGTTACCGGAACTCCAAGAGTAATCAGTGTCTATGTGAACATGCCTCAGAGATATGTAGACGCAACGGATATTGCGATTGCCCGATACAATGCTGAGAGCTTAACATTAACTTTCCAAAGAGTATCCAGTTCCAGCGGAGCTGATATGACAATAAGAGCTTCTCCTTGGTGGTACAGGTTCTTTGGTATTCTTGGTTCAGCTGGATTCCCAACTGCATCAGGAAATCCTCATAACGAGATCTTAATGACCAGAGCTTATTATGACAATGTGTCGAATATTAATGGAATAGCAACTACAATCGCTCATGAAATGGGGCACTGCATTGGTTTCCGCCATACAGACTATATGGATAGAAGCTACAGTTGTGGTGGGTCAACTGACAATGAAGGTGATGGAGGTGTAGGAGCAAATTATATACCTGGTACGCCTACAGGCCCATCTGCAAATTCATGGATGTTGGCATGTGGAAGCCCAGAAGGTGACAGACCATTTACTTCAAGCGACCAAACGGCTTTAGGAGTACTTTACTAGAAAAATTTAACTACTCTATTTATTAGTTTAAGCTGTAATATCAGGCTGACCTTCTATTGTCAGCCTGTTTTCTTGTTAAAAGTATCTTGCACTAATTGTTTGCCCCATCAATGGAGCTAAATCGTAAGCGATCATAAGCTCATGAGTACCGACAGAAGAGTTAATTAAATCATTTGTTGGTAACTCAAAAGTATATCCAACTCTAAACTGCTCATTTATCTGAACCTGACCTGTTAGAATTGCGCTATTTAGGTTTCTGAATGAAATCCCAGCCCATATCATATCGCTCAAAATAAAAGTAGCTCCTAAATCAATTGATGTACCACCGTTCACTACCCTAAGCAACGAACTCAGTTTGATATCAACAAAGTTCTTTGTATTCAATACATAACCTCCTGAGAAATAGTAGTGTCTCTTATATCGAGTGCTTTCCTCCACACCATCCTCCAGACTTACCTCAAGAATTCTTGGAATGGAAAAACCAACATAATACGATGGAGCTAAATAGAATATTCCTGTTCCAAAATTGGGCTTTGTATAATCCTCGTTAGTCAAAACTAATTCTGGATCACCCAGAACATCTTCATCCAGTTTGCTCAAGTCAAATCCATAATTAACTAGGCCACCCTGGATTCCAAAACCAAGTCTGTTCAGACCTGTATTGATAAAGTACGCACCTGAGACATTGAATTCGGTTGTCCTGTTGATTCCAAGTCGGTCATCAATCAACATAGCTCCTACTCCTACCGAGTTACCAATTGAGCTACTCGCGGTAATAGTATTGGTGACAGGAGCCCCTTCCAGTCCGGCCCATTGTACTCTTGTGTTAGCACCTAAACTAATTCTCTTATATGCACCAGCATATGCAGGATTTATCATTAATTGATTAAACTGATACTGACTGTAAAGTGGATCTAACTGTGCTTTGGAGTCAAAAGGAACTATAAAAACCAAAACACCAATTAATAGAATAAATACCCTCATCATCTTATGATTTCAAAAAATCCACTTGCTAATTCTTTTCCGTTTTCAGTTATCACATAAAAATAAGTGCCTTCTGCTAGCTCCTGAGTATTTCCTTGATTTGAAACACCAGTAAATCGAATCTCATCATTGTCGTAACCAACTACTTCATATAGCTTGTTACCGACACGATTGAAAATAGTAACCACACCTTCTGGATACGCAGTAATATTTTCAATTTCCAAGAAGTCATTCCAACCGTCACCATTAGGTGTCAGTAAATTCAAAACATTAACTGGAGGTCGGTCCTCTATGCCAAATAGCCTTGCAATTGTAAAATAGGGTCCTACTAAGCTTTCCTTAGAAACCACAAAACCTTCACCTGGATCTCCTCCTCTACTTCCCCAGGTTTGATCTTCAAATTGATTTGCCAGGTCATCCGTTTCTGCTATTGTAATGTTAGATACATCTCCTATGAAGTTCGCATTTCTAAATTCCAATCTAACCTTAGCCTCTGACGTTGTTCCTTCAATCAAGTCAGTTTCCCAATAATAGTCCGGGCTAATCGCGGAGATTGTATTATCAAGTATAGTTGATGCCTGACCTTCATGAGCAATTACACCAATAATTGCTTCTGTATCCTCAACTTCAGATAATGTCACTGGCAAGTAGAGCTCTTCAGTCCCAACAGGGTAGAATCTGTTTGATCCTGACGATATATAGAGAGATCCAACGACGTAGCTTGTTTCTGATCCTCCTGAGACGATTGCATTTGGACCAACTATTAGTCTGGCTCCATTCTCTGAAAATAATTTACCATCAGAAAAATCAATTTCACCTTCTATTGTCAGGTCAGCTTCAAAAATTTTATCGCCACCAGAGATTGTCACGTTATTAAAAGTTTGAGCGTTGTGATTAATGTATTGCTCCTCTTCTCCATTGAGAACTATATCTCCTTCAGAGTCACTGCTGTAAGTACCATCATTTTGCCAATCCTGACCAATTACTAGTCTTCCATTATTGATTACAGTACCTTCATTTACGAAACTCTGGCTCACACTCAGCACCCCATTTTCGGAAATACTTAATGTCCCGTTCACGTTATACAAGTTCTGAGCATTTACACTCATCACCCAGAAAAGCGATGTTAGAGTAATTAATATTTTTCTCATTTTCCTCCAGGTCTAAGTATTACAACATCCCAGAAGTTATTGGCATATGATTTTTCCATCCAATATCCAAGTGCTGAGACGTACATTAAAGTAAGAATATCCCCATCCCCAATTGATCTGGATGAAGCAGCTAATTTAATTCTTTGCGTTGCGGGTGTATCACCTGATTCGGATGAAAAGAAAGTCAATGTCCCAATTCCTGAGGGTCCACCGATTATCACCAGTTCCTGACCATCCTGGCCAGCTGAAATTCTTGTTACAGAAGATGCATCCGCGCCAGATTCCACAATCACTGTTCGTTCAGAAATTGCTGTTAAGGTTTGGTTTGAACCGGAGATTGTTGTGGTTGTACCACTTGGTGGAGTCAAAATATTATTAGTGATTGTTACATCCCCAGTAGTTCGATCCATGGAAATAATATCATCTACGGTAACCGCATCCAGCTCCACTGCTCGGAATTTCAATTCATTAGTGCTTGATTCATAGAAAAGATCAAACCCATAATCTGTATCAAACTCTTCGGTAAATCTGACACCTGCCCCTTCACCCGCAGTATTAAAGGGGCCTTCGATTTCAATTAATGAACTTGCTGTACCATTGAAAAGATGTAATTGTTTATCTGGTACGCTTGTTCCAATTCCTACATTGCCAGAGTTATAAAAAAGCAGGCTACTAGATATAGACCACCTTGGAGAAAAATTAGCCAGACTTACGGAGTTTCCATCTGTAATTGATAAATCCGTTCCTGATAATGAGAGTGTCTGCTCATCAGTATTATCAAGATACCCAGTCAGATCAATATTTGTAGCTGATGTATTGTTTGTAATAGATAATATATCAGAAGCTATTTGAAGATCTTGTATCTCATTAGTTGAATCTGAATCATTTTCTGAAATCCAGGTACTTAAATCAACATTGTTCCCATCGGAAATGGAAAGTGTGCTTGTTGCTTCATCAAATGTCAGGCTTTGAATTTCATTTGTAGAATCTCCATCTACTGTTGCGATTAAATCACTCAACTCCACTGAATTTCCATTTGATATTGAAAGCGTGGAACTAGCACTATCATAAGAAAGAGTTTGTTCATCAGTATCTGTATCTATTGAACTTAAATCAATAGCTGTTGCTGACGTGTTATTTGTAATCGTCAAAGTAGTTCCACTTAATGAGAGGTCTTGAATCTCATTCGTACTGCTTGTATCAATTCCTATCGACCCTCCATCACCTGATAAAAAGAGTGTATCATTTGAATAGGTGATCGTCTGCAATTCATTTGTGGAATCTGAATCGTACTCATCAATAAAGACAGAAAGATCAACAGAGTTTCCGTTTTCAATGCTCAATTGAAATGTTTGATCATCAAATGACAAGTTCTGTGTATTCGATGCTTGAGAGAAAGTCATCCAATCATCGTTTACCCAAAAAAAGAATTGATTCAAATCTGTATCATATACAAGCAGACTATTTTCTACTGCTGATAGATTAGCTGTAAATGTGACGTCAGTTCTCTGAGCTGTGGTCATCCTTGGCACAAGAAGCCCTTGATTGTTATTTGGGGAAACTAGTTCCAGGACAGCATTGGAGTTGGGGGTTTCAGTCCCCATTCCAATTGACCCCTGTTGTGCAGAAAGTGACATAGCTACAAACAACATAGGTATTAGCAAAATTAATTGCCTGGCAGATTTCATGATTTTAAATTAAAGTTGTTAAAATGTGTTATCCTCTTCCAGCCGCGATCGAATAGCTTATTTCCAGCCATCCACCTAAGGCTTCATTATACACTAAGTGAATTGTACTTCCAGCTCCCAAAGTATGAGAATTAGCGGACAATATAATTTGGCTAGTACCCGCTCCGCTATCCTGGTTTACAAATATCGCTTGTGTATCAACTACTATACATATCAATTGTTGACCATCCACACCAGGTTCGATTGCCCTGACGTTTGCTGCATCAGCACCTTTAATTTGGATGATCTTACTAAATTTTATTTGATCTCTCGTAATCGTATTACTACCACTTGAAATAGAGATTATCTCTGAGTTTGGTCTTGCTACGAAGTTATTGGCCGTAGCGTAATCCCCGGAGTATGTAACCGTACTCCCATCATCGCTCCAAGGGCTTGAAAATGTATCATCTAATTCACTCAAATTTACTGAAGCGCTACCGGAAGTTGATATTGACAATGCATTGGTAGTAGCGTTATAGCTTAATCCCTGAAGCTCGTTACTTGCATCAGAATCTGCATCGTTTACATTATCGGTTCCCGCAACCCAATTAGCTCCATCATATACTAAGATATCCCCTGTAGTTGCAGTTGAGGGCAGTTCTATTTCATTAGTAGGGTCGCTATCTGCGTCGTTTACATCATCTGTTCCGGCAATCCAAACTCCTCTTGCATATGTTAAAACATCACCGTTATCAGCTGTTGCCGGCAACTCAATCTCGTTTGTGGCGTCATTATCTGCATCATCAACATTGTCTGTTCCTGCTACCCAATTTGCACCATCGTAAACTAAAATATCACCTGTAGTGGCTGTTGAAGGAAGTTCTATTTCGTTTGTTGCGTCATTATCTGCATCATCCACATTATCTGTGCCCGCTACCCAGCTCGAACCATCATAAACCAATACTTCTCCTGTAGTTGCTGTTGAGGGTAATTCTATTTCGTTAGTGGGATCAGCATCGTTATCGTCTTTCAGGTCTGAAATGTCGATGGTATTACCATTTGAAATACTAATTGTATAGGAGCTTGAATTGTCATAGGTCAGGCTCTGATTATCTGTATTGGTACCAGAAAAGGGTGAAAGATCAATTTCGGTTGCAGAAGCATTACCGGTAATGGTCAGTGTGTTTGAGGCTGATAATGAAAGGTCCTGAATTTCATTTGTAGGGTCAGCATCAGAATCATCCACCAAGGTGGATAAATCAACAGTATTTCCAGATTCAATTGACAAATCTGTTCCAGTAAGTGTTAATTGTTGATCATCTGTGTTGTCAAGATAGCCCGAAAGATCAATATCAGTTGCAGAGGTATTGTTGGTAATTGACAATATATCTGAAGCAATCTGAAGGTCCTGAATTTCATTGGTTGAATCAGAGTCGTTTTCTGATATCCAGGTGCTCAAATCAACATCATTACCGTCAGAGATAGAAAGCGTATTAGTAGCCTCATCGAAAGTTAAGTTTTGAATTTCATCACTATTGTCTGCATCAATTGCTACTGATCCTCCACCGTTTGATAAAACTAGTGAATCATTTACAATACTTATGGTCTGAATTTCATTGGATGGATCCGCATCATCATCACCGGTATTGGAAATTATTCCATTAGAAATTTCAATCCCACTCCCTGCTGTGAACTGAGTATTTCCAACTTCAATCCATTGGTTTGTCATCCAAAAGAAAAATGCATTTTGATCAGTATCAAATACCAGCAAACCATTTTCCAGGTCGCTTAAATTGGAAGTAAAATCTGTATTTGTTCTTTGAGCGGTTGTTAGTCTGGGTACGAGTAAACCCTGGTTGTTCCCCGGAGAAACCAATTCCAGCACTGCATTGGAATTTGGAGTTTCTGTTCCGATACCTATAGAACCATTGTCCTGTGCCCATAAGTTATTTGAGAGGGGACAAAACATTACTATCACTACTACAATAAGTAGCGACACCCTTTTTTCATGATAAGCCATTTTCTGCACCATTTAGCCAACTATTAATTAGTGTATTATGCTCCTAGCCGGTGAGTATTTATAATATACTATAATAGTATATATCTCTGGTGTTAATTAATACGCGCTTTTGATTGAATTCGTAACAGTGGACCGGTTTGCTGATTAAACCAGCTTAGCAAAAATACAATTAAATAATAAAAAATTACAATTAGAAGTGCATTTTGTTCAAAGAAGGATTAGTCCTCCTCTTTTATTAATTCATCCAACTCAGATATAAGATGCTCCAACCTTACTTTAATCTCATCATGAGTGAGTGATTTGCTGGCGAGAAGCGAATCTATTTCATCATAGATATGAATCTCGTAATCTTTTTTGTGACCGCTTGAAAACCTAAGTGCATTTTTAAGGTGTAGCATTCCGTATTTCAACGCTACAATTGCTTGTTCATCATGATCTGTCTCAAGTAATAATTCAGAAACTTTCAATTCTGCAAAAGTTAATGCGTCTAACGCCCTGGAAAAAGCATAATCCATATCTGACAAACTAAGCGAGTCGTCTTCAATTTCCTTGTGGATGACCATCAACTTATCTATGGAGCCTTCAAGAATAGAAACTCCTTCATCATCAAGCTGCTCTTCAATTTTTCTCATGGCCTGAATAGCAAGATCCAGATGGTGCAAACTTCTGTCATAAGCATGTTCCTGAACGTAGTATTTTGAGTTACTCAATAACAAATCAGGTTTCAAAGCTGCTTCTGAAGTCACCAGATCCTCATTTTTATGAAAAATTGTGGATGTAATGAATATTCCGAGAAATACAGCCGCGAGAAAAAGAAAGTAGAATACACCCTTCATAGAATAATTGGTTTAAGTTGATTACGGTTAACCCGTGTGGTACTAATTTATAATAATTTTAATATTAATAATTGAATTATTAATCTAATGCTGCGTCTGAGGGCATGAATTACTAAAATTTTCGATTATCTGCTGGTTATTGACGATAAGTATCAATAATGCTTGGGAAGGGATACAAAAAACTTCGAGCCTACTCCAGGTTCACTTTCCACGTCCATTTTACCATTAAGCTTTTCGACAGCCCTACTAAGGATGTACATTCCTAATCCAGTACCTTCAGCAAGACTATTGGCCTGGTAAAACATTTCAAATATTCGATCCTTAGTCTCGCTATCCATGCCAATTCCATTATCATGAATTGAAATATGTATATGAGTATCTGAAGATTCAACCTTTATAATGGTTGATGGTTCTTCCTGATCAATATTTGCGTATTTAATACTGTTCTCTATGAGGTTTTGAATAATGGTGTTTACAAACGCCCATTCAGCTTCGTAAATAATGGCATCCGAGATCTCAGTACTAAATTTAACATGACCAAAATTCCCTAAATATTGATAAGAAGAAATACAATCCTTAATCATCTTATCAAAATCAATGTTTTGTTTTACATCAGATTGATGGTTCATTCTGGTGATTTTAATCAGCTCATCCAGAATATTGTTTATTCTACGAACCTGCGAGTGGAATATATCAAAATAGCCAATAGCTGTCTTGTCCTTCACTTCTTCACGTGCAGCAAAGTCCAATCCAAGTAAACTCGTGATTGGGCCTTTAAGGTCATGGGATACTCTGTAGAAAAATGAATCAAGTTCAAGGTTTTTCTTTTCAATAATCTCTGCCTTTTCCTTTTGAAGTTCTGCTTCTTTTTCCAGGGACTCAATTTTAGTAACTGCCTTATAGCTTTCAATTACTTTCATCGTCCTGGAATTAATCACCGACTCTTTTTCCTCTACATATCTTTCCAGACATTCAAGAGACTCTTGTATTTTCCCTTTCTTCTTGGAAAGCTCATATTGGTGGTAATAGCAATTGAATTTTATGAGCGCAATGTTATACTTGGTACTTACTTCTAAGGCTTTTGTAATTGTTTCCTGAGCCATTTCATATTCCTCCATTTGGAGATACAATTGACCCAATTTTCTTAAGGACATACCACAACCCAATCGCTCACTCATTTCGTCGTGGATTTCGATTGATTTTTTGTAATCTGTCTCTGCCAACTTATGTCTACCGGTTTTAGCGTAGATTTTTCCTCTTCCGTACAATGCAAATGCCAGTCCACGAATGTCGTTATTATCCCGTTTCATTTGGATGGAATCCTCAATCATCTTCATGGCTTTTTCCACATTGCCCTGATTCAGATAGATTCCGGAAAGAGGATTGTAGGCATTAGAAACTATGTTTTCATCGCCTATTTTTTTCCCAGCTTTAATACTATTCTCATAAGAAATAATTGCGCTGACATCATCACCGAAATACTCATAAATGGTACCCATGGACTTTTGTACACGGGCCATATTATAGTAATCATTAAATTTCTTGTATATCGTAAGGCACTCCAGAAGGTAAATCAGACCAAGATTGAAGTTATCGGTCTTATAGTAGATACCGGCCATGCTATACATAGCGTCTGCCATTCCCTGCTCATTGCCAAGTTCCTGATAGGTTCGAAGTGAATCTTCTGCGAGTTTGAAGGCATCTTCATTCTCGCCCATGATCATATAAAAAAGGGATAATTTGCTAAGACAATCAGCAATCAGATTTTTGTCGCCCAACTCAATACTCATTGCGTATGCCTTTTCAGCAAGCATAACGCTTCCCTTCAAATCATTTATTCTGTTTGTGTATGCCTTACTAAGTAAGTCAGTAATACTACTTTTGACGATCTCTAGCTCCATTTAAGTCCCCAAAAATTGGTTCACCGCTACCATTTTAGAATTGGTGTGTGTTCGGTTAAGTCCTTTTCCAACTAAAATAACCTTCAAATCTAACAATAATCCAAATCAATCAGCATTAATTAACATTAAGCAGGAATTATTTTTGCTGAACGGGAAATAAGTGTTCAAAATACAATTATAATGCAATTATCAGTCCTACCCATAAAATTCCCAAAAAGTGCCAGAAAAGGCTCACATTATTTGCGAAACTTATTCTTCTAGAGTGAATTTCAAATTGCCGCATTTTGATTAACTGAACTACCAATAAAGCAAGACCGATAACGATGTGTAGGAAATGAACAGAAAGAATTGGGATCAAGATATTGCGAGGAACATCACCATATATTAAGCTTCCTAATGTAGTGACCTGACTAACACCAAACAACGCTCCGTTTAAAATCACCAAAATCATCAGACCTTGTGCACGTTCGAAGTGGTCATTTTTCAGATCATTGTTTACTAAGACCAGGAAAATACTTGAAAGCAGAATGCTAATCGTACTGACCTTTAAATAATTTGGCCAGGTAACATCTGGGAGTCCCTGAATAGAAGCAATTAACAGGAAGACCAGAAATATTACAGTGGAGGCACCAAGAAACAGGATGATGCTCATTCGCATCGCTTCGTGCTTTCTTTGTTTTTCGGTAAGTCTGGATTCTACAATTTTCTTAACGTGCATAATTAGCTGATTTAGTTGATTCAAAAAGTCATCCCCTGGATTAGTCCCCAGCAAGTGCTTTCTTATATGTATCTAACGCCCTTTGTCGTGCAAACTTGTGTTCAACAATTGGCTTAGGGTACTTACTTGTACCTAATTCCGGCACCCATTGTTTTATATAATTTGAATTTGGATCAAATTTTTCTGCCTGGGTGTATGGGTTAAATACCCTGAAATATGGAGCAGCATCAACACCTGTACCGGCAGCCCACTGCCAGCCTCCATTGTTGGAAGCCAATTCAAAATCCAGCAGCTTGGAAGCGAAATAGGCCTCTCCCCATCTCCAGTCAATAAGCAAGTGCTTAGTCATAAAACAAGCGACAATCATTCTAACCCTATTGTGCATATGTCCGGTAGCATTCAATTCCCTCATTCCTGCGTCAACAATTGGGTATCCAGTCATTCCATTTTTCCATTTTTCGAATTCTTCTTCGTTATTTCTCCACTCAACCAAGTCATAAGGTTGCTTGAAGTTTTCGTTGACTATTCTTGGGAAATGCCAAAGTATAGCGCTGTAGAATTCTCTCCAGATTAACTCGTTTAAAAACTTTTCATTTTGCTTGATGGCATGCGCCACAAGTTTTCGAATACTAATTGTACCAAATCTTAAGTGCACACTCAGTCGGCTTGTGCCATGAATGGAAGGGATGTCACGGGTTTTGTGATAGTCTGAAATTATTTCATCTTTTATCTCCTCGGATGGAAATGAAATACCTGATTGCTCAAACCCTATATCTTTAAGAGATAATATTTCCTGAGGCTCTGTTTGCTGCCAGTTTTCTATACTTTCAGAAGGAAATGGCTTAATCATATCTTCCTGAAGTTGCTTTTTCCAGATCTTGCTATAAGGAGTAAATACAGTATATGGTTTGCCATCACTTTTAACTACCTGATCCTTCTCAAAAATTAATTGGTCTTTGTAGCCTGAAAACTTTATACCTTCAGTTTTCAAAAACTCATAAACTTCCTTATCTCGTTGAGTGGCGTACGGTTCGTAATCTCTATTGGCATAAACCGCCTTTATGTCATACTCCTGTATTAGCTCGTTCCAAATCTCAATGGGTTTTCCTGATTTGACTAATAATGAGCTATTACGATCAATCAAGGATTGATTGATCATTATTAGTTGTTGATGAATAAAAGAAACTCTTGCATCAGACTTATCTTCTAGTTTTGATAGAATCTCGGTATCGAATATAAAGACTGGCAGAACCGGATAATCTCCATTTAATGCTTGATATAAACCGTGATTATCCTCTATTCGTAGGTCTCTTCTAAACCAAAAAATACTTACCTCAGGCTTTCCTTGCTCCATTTGTTTTTTTGTTCTAGGGACATAACTGAGCAAGACAGATCTTTGTTTGCTAGATATTGTATGCTATTCGCTTAGCCATATTTTTAAAGATGAATAAGTGGAATGGGATTACAAGATACCAATATAACCTTCCCATCAAACCAAGAGGCCTGAATGTGGCAGTCTGTAATAATTTGTGATGGTCTCCGCACTTCTTAATCTTAAACTCCAGCCAGGCCTCACCAGGAAGTTTCATTTCAGCAAAAAGGAGTAGCCGCTGTTCTTCTTTGTTCACATACAAGACTCTCCAAAAATCGAGTGCATCTCCATTCTTAATATCAAACTGGTCTCTTCTTCCTCTTCTCAAACCAACACCTCCAACTAGCTTATCTAAAAATCCTCGAAGCTGCCACAAAAAGTTACCATAGTACCAACCATTCTCTCCTCCTATTTTCCAAATATTCCTGGCTACTAATTCTGGGTCATGATTAAATTCAATTTCCTGATGATCCAGTAAGCAGCCAAATGAAGGAGCTTCCATTTGATGGATAAATAGTTTATTAAATTCATGGCTATAAAAGGAATCTTTCCACGAACTTTCGACTTGTTTTTGTTTAATCTTTGTGAAAGCTCTTTCCAAGGCTTCTTGATAAGATAACTTATCAGTCAATCGAAGTATTTCATCAATATCTGAATCTTGTGCTACTACTTCATTTTTCATGCTATCTACCAGATTTCTTGCCAGGAAATAAGAGGTCGAAGTAACAAAATATAACCACAGGGAAGATAGTCTTGGGGTTAACACCGGGACAATCATTATTCTCCTCCAAAGCTTACGGACTTTAGCATAACCAAGCATCATTTCCTTGTAAGTAAGGATATCTGGACCCGCAATGTCAAAAACTCTGTTATAGCAGTTCTCTTCATTGATTACCCCTACCAAATAGTCTAACACATTGGCAATACCAATCGGTTGACATTTGGTTTTGATCCATTTCGGTGCTACCATAAAAGGTAACTTTTCTACTAAATCTCGGATTATCTCAAAAGAAGCACTACCAGATCCAATTATAATACCAGCCCTCAATACAGTGAGTGGCACATTTGATTCGGATAAAATTAATTCTACTCCTTTTCTTGAATCTAAATGCTGAGATAATTGCTGATCATTGGCAATTCCTCCCAGATATATAATTTGATTAGCATTTGTTGTCTTAACGTAAGAAGCAAAATTAGAAGCTGATGTTTGTTCAAGCGATTTAAAATCCTGGTCCTTAGATGCTAAGGCATGAATTAGATAATAGGCTACATCAATATCTTTTGGTAATTGAGATAATGAGTCCAGATCATTGAAATCGCATTCTACAACTGTAACGTGCTCTAGAAAATCCTCATTAAAATCTTCAAAGTCAAATCTTCTATTATCTCTCACAGGACATACGACATGGTAGCCTTTTGCAACCAAAAGCGGTAACAATCTTCTTCCGATATAACCTGTCGATCCTGTGAGTAGAACTTTCATTTATAGATTTCTTATTGATGATACCCCCCCATCTACTGGAAGTATTTGTCCGGTCACCCAACCGGATGAATCACTAAGTAAATACTTTACTCCTTCTGAGACATCTTTGACATTCCCCACTCTATTCAGTGGGTGTCTTTTTGCTGATGCTTCAATCTTCTCTTCACTGGATAGGAACCTTGAGGCTAAGGGAGTGTCAACAATTGAAGGGGCCACACAGTTCACTCTTATCGATGGCGCTAATTCTGCAGCAAGTGATCTTGTTAAACCTTCAATCGCTCCTTTAGCAGCAGATACTGAGCTGTGAAATGACATCCCGGTACCAACAGCGACTGTACTAAATAAAACAATTGATGAGTTTTGAGCTTCCTTTAAAGCCTTCAAATATTTCTGGATTACTTTGATTGCACCCAAAACATTAATTTCAAAGTCTTTTTGAAAATCAGAAGCTTTTAGGCTTCTAAATGGTTTCAGGTTAATTGAACCTGGGCAATAAACAAGTCCATCTAATGAGGTATCAAGGTCGGGTAGATTTTCTTCACCTAAAACATCAACCGAATGATGTGAAAGTAATTCTGAAGATAAACTTGGGGAGGTTCTTGACATATTGATTACCTCATGTCCTTCAGAGGTAAGCTTCTTTGTAGTTTCAAGCCCGATTCCCGAACTTCCTCCTACAACTAAAAATCTTCTTGGCATTATTAGGTTTTAGCTGTAAAACCCAATAGCTGCTCTAAATGTTTGATTAGTACCTTGCTAAGGGAATAATAACCTCTTCTAATAAATAACAATAAAATTCGTGGATCAGAATTTGAAGTCCCATAGTAGTAGTTTCGTTTAGTGATATCCTGAAATTGCTGAAAAAAAATCACAAAATCAGATATGTTCGACTACAGGGACTTCATCTTAGATAAAACCTTCAAAATAATCGTTAAATCTATTTTTTATAATTATTCAAATACTTAATTGAACAATTCAAATATTAACTAATAGACCCAGTAACTCTTTTCATGAAGTCATTTAGAGCTTCCTTTTCAGGCTTTCCTCCTTTTATGTCTTTAGCGACCTCAATTGAACCGTATAAATTAGAAAGCAGCTCTCCAATTACATCAAGTTCTTCATCCTTGATGCCTTTGGCTTCAGCCAGGTGTTCCAACAATTCTATTGTTTCTACAACCCAGTCTTCATCGTTCTCACCGATGAATTGAACAACATGCTTAATTATTGGCAACCTCATTTAATATATGTTTTATAACTTCTTCTTTGTTACCAGACTGTTGAGCTATTAATTTTCCTCCCTTGAAACCGGCGAAAGTTGGTAGGTAATTCACATCAGCCAATTCTTTCACTCCAGGAAATTTCTCTGCATCGGCATATACGAATTGAAAATCAGAATTTTCACCAGCTAATCTTTTAAACTTTGGCTTCACAATTCTGCAGTTTCCGCACCATGTTGCTCCAAACTGAACAATCACTTTATCGTTTTCAGCTACAATTTGCTGTAAGTTATCTTCCTGTAATTCAATCATAGATGTATTATTTGCGGCAAAGAAATAAAGGAAAAATTATAATTCAAATCGATAGTTTCTATTCTTGTATAACCACTATCTATAATTAAGTCAAATCAAGTGTTGAGATATAAGAAGGCCTGTTTTTTTGGTTATTCAAATTCAGTTTCCCATTTATTTTCGCAATTACACTATTTGTTTTGGGATGATTCACTTTTGAAATAAACCCTTTGTTAATGCTTGAATAAAATCTAAATAGATCACTTTCCTGATCAGCAATTGTCATAGCCACATGATGTTTTGTTAGATGCATGATTGACTCAATCATTGGTTCTATCTTGTCTTCATGGTTCTCCTTAAAGAACAAGGCTTCCAAAGCCAGAAACGAAAAATCCTTTTTGATTAATCTATTTAAGTACGGCAGTTTTGAAAGAACTCCTAGCATGAGACTACCAATTAGTCCAGGAAGCTCATGAATGAACCACTTTTCATGTGTTGCCTGAATACCCGCCACAATTTCACCATTTACTTTGTAGACATAATAGCTATCCTCAAAGAAGATGTTTTCAAGATTAAAAAAGTTATAGTCCCGATAAAACTCTATGAGCTCACCTAGCACTTCATTTTTCTCCTCACCGGCCACTTTGGTTATTTCCAATCTTTTTTTAGGTGAGAACCGGCTTATCAATATAGACTGGAACTTTCGAACTTGTTGAAATCCGAAACTTTCGCATATCACTTTAGATCGTTCGTTGGAGGGGTCGAGGTACGCATAAAAGACTGTTGGCTTATTCTTGGGATTATGAAATTCAGTACTTTCTAATATCTTTTGAACATCAGTACTGATTGATCCTGACCTTAATTTGCTTACTCCTTTATTTCGTTTAACACGATTAGACTGCTGAAAAGCAAAATACCTTATGTAATAATTGATGTGACCATCCTCAGGTCTCTCACAAAAGCAACAGGTACCGATTAGGTTTCCATTTCTTTCCAGATTAACGTAGAAAGGTTTAACAATATGCTGTAGTTTCTCTTCTACCCTCCTATGTTGGTATACCATGCTAACACCAGGAGTTCCAATCGGATTATTCTCAAGTAGTAGCCTTATTTGATCTGTGTAAGTATTGTAGATTTTCAGAACCTTCAGAGACATTGAAGGAAAACTAATTCAGAATTGAATTGTCTGCAAATAAAAAAAGAATCAGAATCTGATTCTCTTATATCACCAATTGCAAGCGTTAATTTTTTTCGTTTTAAAAACACTGGCAGAATGGAACTCCATAAAGGTGTTCCAATTCTTGCCAATGCACCGCCAGATAAGATTTTTACACTCTATTTCCTCTTCGTTAATTTCTTCGTCTCAGCGATCTTTCCAAATTCTTTCCTATTCCCAACTGTTAGGCAAATAGCGTTCCTATTGCGATTACGAACAATAGGAGCGCGATTATGCCCATGCGGATTAGAATCCACCAGTCAAAACCGTAACTAAGATGTTTTAGCTTTGAACTCCACTTCATACTATGATTATTTCCAAACGTTTCTGAATATAAACTATGACACATGCCAGAAACGTATAATGCAATTATCGGCACTTTCCGAATTTGTTCAATGAGTAAAGAGTAGACATTAGGGTGACACATTTAGAAATTCCTTAAATTATCTATTAAAATTTAGCATCAACATGAAGAAACTGGGTCTTATATTGATATTTAGCTTGTTTTTCTGTTTTTCATATTCGCAAACACCGGAATGGATTCTTGGGAATTGGGAAGGTGAAGGTTTACTTTTTAACCAACCCGCGAAATTTCAAATGTCCTGGACTGATCAATGGAAAGGTAAATTCCTTAAACTAGAGTTTTCTAATAAGATCATTGATGGTCAATATCCTAGGTTTGAAGTAGAAGCTTTTTATCAACCAATCAATGAAAATCGTTATAAAGGTTACTGGTTTGATTCAAGAGGGTGGTTTGTAGAAGTAGGGTCAATATTTAATACAGAAACGAATACTTTGACTTCAATATGGGGATCTCCTGAAACAGAACAAGGAAAAACTATTTATCAGTTGCAATCAGATGGTACCATAGTGGTGGAAGACTATGTACTTAGGAGCAATGGGTATGAACTATTTGGAAAAGCTACCTTTCAGAAAAGTGAATGAAAAAGCCACTCCCAAAAATCTGGAAGCGGCTTTACAGTGCTCAATTTATTTTCTTTATTGAGCTACGAAAACGAAATCACTATCCTTTTCGTTTGCTCCAAATTCTCCTGTTCTTGGAAGAGTCTTTAATCTTTGCATTACTGGATAAATCTCCTGAAGAGTAATGATTCGGTCTTCTCCTCCTCTTGATTTCAATACTTCAATGAATTTCTGTGCAAATGGTGAATGCTGACCAGGAACACCGTCAGACACATATTCCTTACCACCAGAAGTAAGATATCTTCTTGTCTTCTTAGATAGTTTTCTTACCAAAAGCTCTGCATCATCCAGATCTTCATAGATAGCTGATCGACTTTTAGCAATCACTGGATCAAAAGTTCCGCTGAAACATACATCCATCACTAATAGGATGTGTTCACAAGGAATGTTATCAATCACATTTCTCAAGACACTGTGAGGAATGTAGGTTGTTTTGGCCTCATCATTCATCAAACTACCTTTTGTTACGATATAACCTTCACCAAAAGTCTCGTCAAACTGACCGTGACCTGCGATGAAAATTATTAGTTGATCCTGAGGTCTGTATTTCTTCTGAGAGTACTCCTTCAGTTTGATCAGGAATTCTTCTTGCGATGGGTCTGTTAACAGTTCCGAATCGAACCCATAATTATCAGCCAAGATTCCAGATATAGTTTCAGCGTCATATACAGGATTTACAAGATCTGTCCAGTGATCGTACTTATCAGTACCAATTACTAATGCGTAATCTTTTCTGTTAATATCAACGGCCTTAGAAATTGCATCAAAACCAACCAGAATGTTTCTGTAATCCTCAACAGCTCCTCCATTCTTATCAATTACAGTTACACCAATTACATTTTCACCGTCAAAGAGATTGATCTCTTTATCCAGTCTATATTTCAAAGTATTCTCAGGAACCTCCACAGTTCTGGTCGCCATGTAATCACCTCGCTTCTTACCAATTCCGATTAAAATCTTATCTATTGGCGTTGATGACTTAATGGTAGCAACAAACTGCGCTTTGTTTTCCTGCGTATTGGTGTATTCTCTTGATGGAAACTCCCAGGCAATTGTTGGAAGTACTACTTCACCTTTCAGTGGCTCTGCTGTGAAGTCTAACTTGATCGCATTCGTCTGATCTCCAACCAGCTGACCAAATGTCAAGCTGGAAATCAGAATTAATGATATACTTACTAATATTTTCATTTTACAGAGATTCTTTGAGTGTAAACATTTTCAATTCCGTCAGAAATTACGGAAACCTTGTAGATATACATTCCTGAAGGAATTTGATTGTCAGGAGTAATTTCAAACTGGTAATTACCCCCACCTAGTTTATGGATCTGATTTGAGAATATCTGCTTACCAGATAAATCAATAATTTCCATATTAATATCGTATGAACTTCCTGTTGACGGTAAGCTTACAGGAACAAACATGGTATAATCCATTGGATTCGGATAAGCCGCCATTACTGCAATCTCATCAAACTCAAATGTATCATTCGGATTTGTGGTATACATAATACTCAACTCTGTTACACCATCTGTGTGAACTTGTATTGAGCTGTTTTCACGCATGTCAATCACTCTACCTGTGCTCTTATCTAATAATTTTAGATAACCAGAGTTGAACTCTTCAGCATCCCATGAGATTGTAGAAGCTCCAACAGTACTGGACGAAACCTCGATATCCCATACATACCTATCAGAAAGTGGAACAATATCACGATTGAACTTTCTGAACTTCTCATGCTGATGAACAGAGCTGAATTCAAGGTACTCAAACCACCTTGGAATTTGCAGTCTATCTAAACCGTCAAATGCCAGATCTGCATCTATATCCATACCAATACCAGCAGATCTAAATTCCTCATCTTGAGTGATGGTTATTGGTAAATACCAGTCGATTTCAGGGTCTTCCTCCTCAACATACTGTTCCATTCTACCAAGACTTAGTATTGCATCAGCATAACTAATATTTAGCGTAATATCTTCAGTAACCTGAACAAAAGCTCCTTCAAACTTTCTCAATACGGTACTTGTAGGCCATGTTTCATTGTTATTTGGATCAAGTACTCTTAGAGGTCCAACAATTCCATTTGCATTATTATTATCTCTTACAGAATTCCAATCAACATCAAGGTTGTATGGATTGCCAATAAGATTCCATCCAGCTTTTAGTTCAATTGGAAATGGGTCTTGTAAGTTAATAGAAGCTGCTCCAACAGTAATCTCCTGTTGTTCAACTGCAATAAAGAAGTATGCTTCACCAAGCTGAATTTCCGAAGTGGCTGTTAGATTGATAAGTGAATCTAAATTACTATCATATCGAATAATTCTCCAGGTTTTATTATCCGGAATACCACTTGTATACTCATCAAAAATTTCGATGACACGATTAGCATTTCCCTCAAATCTGAAAGGAATAGACAATACTTGATAATTATCAACTGTTCTTCCAAACCTTTGAACTGACTCAACAATTGGTGATGATGAGCCACCTTCATATTCTAATGCCAGACCAGTTCTAGTGCTAATTGTATCATTCCCAGCAGCATCTACTGCACCAAAATAATACTCAATTCCTGCCAATCCCATATCCTCTTCTGCAATAGTTATTGAGTAAACATTGTTTGTCCCAGTTATCACTTGTGAAGTGAACACAGTATCTGTAAGCAGCTTAGAGTAGAATCTTACTTCACCAATTCTAAAGTCCGTAACAGTTGCTTCCAATGTCACTGGATTGCCTCCGGAAAGAAGGTTTGTCGGATTCAAAGGGTTAGGAACAATTACAGGGTCTTCCCTATCTACAAACGCTTCAATGAAAATGTCAAATTCTCTCGTTATGCTTGCCGGAGGATCATTATCATCTGAGGCCCTAACAGAAATTGTAATTGTGGAGTCAATTTCAGTTTCAAACACTGCAGTATTGAACAATCTACTATCTAAACCAACTTCAAAGTAATCGCTTCCATCAACTACCTCAAAGGTGAATACGTTATCACTCTCGTCTTCATCCTCTGCCTGGAATGTTCCAATTATTGTCTCTACAGCATCATAACCTGTAAATTGGCTAGAAGTTAGTGTGAAAGTAATATTATTAGGTGCTTCATTCACATCATTCACATTAATTGCAAACTCTCCGGAATTTACACCTCCAAAGCCATCATCTGTTTGAACTCTCACACTAAATGAGCTTGTTTGTTCATGGTTGAATACTGCATTTGTTTTCAAAGTATCTCCATCAATAAAGAACAACCCATTATCATCATCACCATTTCCAGTTACCAATGAGTAAACAAAACTTGTACTAGCGTCATCTTGAGTTGAAAACAATCCAACAAAACTTCCAACTGGCACATTTTCGTCCACATTATTTGGACTCAAAGAAGGAACACCGGGGTTTTCATTTGTGGTAGCAATAATTTCATCTGAAAATCCAGAAGCACCAGTAGCATTATATGCTCTGATTCGATATCTGTATTGAGTTCCATCTGCTAGATTATCGATCAACTGCGAGGTTAAAACTGTACTGTCGTTAAATACAGTATTAGAATTATTATCCAGTACCTGAATATTGTAGCCATCCACTCCAACAACTGAACTCCAATTTGCAGTAAATGAGTTTGCCAAAATATTTGTAGCCGCAGATCCCACTGGGTCTGAAGGTATAGTTAGTGCGGTAACCACATTGGAATTATCAGATTCACCAGTTGCGTTATTAGCTCTTACCAAGATCCAGTAATCAGAACCGGGATCCAAACTAGCAGTCCCCAAATCAGAACCGATAACCAACGAAGTTCCTGTTACAGTCAATGGGTAATCAGCCAACAAAGTTGTATCAACACTAAAGTCAGTGCTGGAAACTTCTACAATATAATTGTCAATTTCTCCAGAAGAAGCAGCCCAACTTAAGTCAAAAGTAGATTGAGTAATGTCAGCATTAGCAATAGAGTTCACTACTGGAGCATCTGGTAACGTAAGTACAGAAATCTCATTTGATGCAGGAGCCGACCCTGTAGCATTTATCGCCGAAACTCTATACTTATAATTTGATGCACTAGACAAACCAGTTATAGAAGTCGTTAACTCAGTTGTTAATGTTTCAGTAAATACTGTGCTTGCAAAATCATCTGATGATACTTCCAGATAATAACTATCTGCTCCTGTAACTGCGTCCCAATTAGCACTGAAACTGGTAGTTGTGATATCTGAAGCAGTTGTTGCATTTACAGTTGCCGGTCGTGTCAAAAATGACACCACATTACTGTAGCCAGACAAACCAGAACTATTTTCTGTTTTCATTCTAACCCAATATTCAGTTGCAGATTCTAATGCCGCAGTGCTTTGATCAACACCAAATTCGAATGTGGTATCCGTTACACTTACTGGGAAATCAGTTAGCAACGTAGTTGCTGTAGTAAAATCTGTACTGGATAACTCAAGTGAATAACTATCGGTTCCCCCGGATACCGGATCCCATGATAATCTTGCAGTAGTTTGATTGATATCATCAGTAGCAAAATCAGTAAGTGTAGGAGTATTTGGTTTTGTAAATGCAGAAATCACATTTGAATAACCTGATATTCCAGTCGCATTTCTAATTGATACTCTTACAAAATATTCGGTATTAGGAGAAAGAGCTGTAGTTGATGAATCAACACCAATTACAAAAGTAGATGTATCTAATGTTACTGGATAATCTGCTAAAAGTGTTGTGAAATCAACTGTATCAGAAACTTCGATATCATATGTATCAAACACTGTTGTATCGTATTCCCATGAAAGCCCGATAGAAGTCTGTGTAATATCCGCTGTATCCGCATCAGTTAATACTGGGTCTGCTGGCTTAGTTAAAATTGCCACTGTATCAGAGTAATCAGAGTTTGTACCGATAGAGTTTGTTGCACGGATTCTTGCATAATAATAACTACCAGCGTCCAGGCTTGAGACAATTTCTTCAGTCACACTTGGTTCAGAAATTGTTAATGGATCATATCCTGTTAAGAAAGAACTAAAGTCATTTGCTTCGCTCACTTCAAGTGAGTACGATTCAGTATTAGCTGTCTCATTCCATGTTAATGATGTTTCAGAGCTAGATGTCTGTGATGCATCAAAAGTTAAGTTTGGTGCTGATGGCACAGAAATCACTGTTACTACCCAAATTTGTTCAGTGCCATCCTCTGCAGTAACTGTATAATTTACACTAGCACTAAAATCCTGAGCCACACCTGATTCAGGTGAAACTGTTGCTCCAGCTGACAATTCGATTGTTGGTGTTAATGCAGTAATATCCGCGCCATTTGTAACTTCTACTTCTATGGTAAATGCCGCATCATCGATTGTTGTATTTCCTGTGGATTCGGGGAAGGCAAAACTAGTTACGTCATTGCTTGTATAGTATCCTAAATGTAATGGGAAATTACCACCTCCTAATGAAGCCTCATGAAGGATATCCAGGTCACCATCCTGATCAATATCGACGATTACCAATCCCTTTCCATCTGATTGTGATTCTATAACCGTAGGTGCAGAAAAAGTGAGTGCATTATTGGTAAATCCCTGAAGTACCTGACTTGAACCATCGGTTTGAACTCGAACTATATCCAAATCTCCATCTCCATCAAAGTCACCCAGGTCCATCTTTTCAGTGAAGGTATCTCCTTCATCAACTATTTTCACCGCTGTTCCCATTGTACCAGTTCCATCATTCAAACTGTATTCCACTGTACTAGTAAAGGTTGAAACCTGATCATAAGTAGAAAATATGAGATCCAGGTCATCATCATTATCAAGATCACCCACTTGTACAAAGTCAAGATTTGAAAGACCCGTTAACAGATCACTATCTGTAAACACACCAGAGCCATCATTTGCCATAAGGATTATTGCATCTCGGGAGGCATTTGTGCTTACCATATCAATATCACCGTCTGCATCCCAATCTACTGGAATACCGATACCTGATGCTGGAGACATAACCTCAGCGAATGTACCTCCGCCACTATTCTTGAATAACGAAACCCCAGAACCTGATGCTGTAATAATATCTAAATCATAATCACCATCAGCGTCAAAAACCTTAATACCGTAATCAAAGTCTGTGTCAGCAACAGTCAATTCTGAAGCGAACGTACCATCTCCATTATTTTCGAACCAACCGATACTTTCACCGGCCGCAACCACATCAAGGTATCCATCACCATTGATATCAGCAGAAGTTAAATCAGCAATTTCACTTCTTGAGGTAGCAATTGTAGCGATACTTGATACTCTGCCGTTTTCTAATGTCGCAATTTTCAGATTACCAAAATCATCAAATGCGACATCAACATCTCCATCCTTATCAAAATCACCAACAGCCATTGTATTTACCACCGATACATTAAAGTTAAAATCAGACTCGGTGTAGTCATCAACAAATCTGTCAGCATCTGCTAATAGGACATTGAAGTTCGCGTCATTATAGGAACCTGAGGCATTACTTGCAATAGAAAGAGTATTCCTTCCCAAGGAGGCGTCTGATGGAATTGTAATTGTTAATTTATTGGCAGTTGCACTATTTACAGTTACGGATTGACCGCCAAGAGTCACAACATTGTCAGTAGTAGTTGTACTGAATGACTGACCAAATATTGTCAACTCAGTTCCAGGGATACCAGAAGTTGGAAACAATGCAAGATCAAACTGCGGATTTACAACAGAAACTGTCCATGTAGAAGAAAATGAAGTATTCTCAGCTGTAACAACGTACTCAACAGGATTTGTAAAATCCTGGGTACTTCCTGATGCTTTATCAACCATTGCTCCTGTTGAAATTGTAAAAGTTGGTGCTAAGCTTGTTACATCAGTAGCAGGATCAACCACAATTTTTATAGTCCTTGAAGCTGAATCAACTTCTATTGGAAGCACAGCTTCGGTAAGAGACATTGTTAAAATCTCAGAATCGCTACTCTGGTTTGAGAGTACAAAACTATCAAATGCAAAACCTTCGTGACCATAGGCACCAGATTCAACATTTGTTTGTACTTCAAATCTAAAGTAAACCGCTCCTTCGCCAAATAACTCAGAAGGTATTGCATGTGATGCCTGCAGCCATCCACCTGAATTTTCGGTCCAACCATCTCCGGAAAACCCAGCGCCATTATACCAATTTGTACCTGTTCCTTCTGAGCCGAGTATACTCCAGTTTGAGCTATCAGTACTATAGAGGAACTGCATAGCATCATATTCCCCAAAACCAGTATTAAAGTACAGATCATAGTTGATTCCGAATGAAACTGTACCCGTTGTAAAAGAGCTCAAATCATAAGACTGTGATGTCAGCCATAGTACTTCATAACTTGTATTTGTAAATTCACCGTCTAACTCAGTCACCCAAGCATTGCCCCCTCCTTCGTTATCATCATTAATTTGAGTAGCATTAGGAATACCCCATTCCCAAAAAGTACCTGATGGACTGGAAGCGGCTTCCCAACCTCCATCATCTGTGTTAAAATCGTTGCTTACCTGTGCACTTGCTCCAAGAACACAGAATATTGCTAGTGTTGTTAGTATCTGTTTCATTGAAGTATCAGTCAAAAGGTAAAATAGGATCATCTAAAAGTGGTACATCTTCAGTACCTCCACCTTCGCCTCCTAAATTGGAAACAAGTAAGTAACCGGTAGAACCGCCTAAACCTGCCAATGCGATATTGACATATAGTGGTACTTTTCTCTTTATCTTAAATGTTGGTGTAAACACAACATCTTCTTTGTTCCTTTGATCGGTGATTTTAATTCTGTAATCACTTCCTGGCTTAACATCCTTTGGTATTTCCAATTCATACTCACCTACATTCGCGATATTGGTGAAAGTGTGAACTAGCTCGTTCTGTTTATTGTAAAGATCGAAGGTAAGCACGTTACTTCCTCTTCCTGCAGCCCATGTAACATTATAGGGTCTACCTCTTTTCATTGAGTTGATATCATCAAAGTTGTTGAGCGTAACGAAAGGTATGTAAAGCTTTCCTTTAACTTCAAGGGCCACATTACCTTTAAAATCATCGCCAAGCTCCTTTTTTGCATGCCAAATGATTTGCTTATTTCCCCCTACAGTTAAATCTACCCCTACGTCACCCTCTACTTCTTTCAAAGGTTGCACATAGTTGTCTGTTGAACTGTAAAGGCTCAAATTATACTTATGATCCAAATCATCATCGTTTAGATCAAAGTTGATGAGCACATCCTCTCCTTTGAGGACTACTGAAGTAATTGTTAAATCTTGGGAAAAAGATGTCGTAGCTAAAAGGGTAAATACCAAAAAAGGTATAGCCTTGATAGCCCACTTTCCACTGGTGAACATTTTCATTTCTAAATAATTAGGGTTCCAACAACTTGATCGCGTATAGCAATTGCGATCAACGGTAAAAGTATTTGTTCCTTTTAATAACCTCATCCAATTCTTTGTGCTTTGTTCGAAGTAATCCAAAGATTTTAGACGAATCAAAGTAAAGACTCGATGAAGTAGCTGGGTCTTAGATTCCATAGTGATCATTTGCATTAGTTGCACAAAATTTCATGCATCCACATATTGATCAGGTTGTTTTTTATTTTAGTCATAGTCGCAAATTTTTAGTTAGAGACTTCAAATGAATATCTCGATTTTATAGTCAATACAAATCTAGTTTGGCCAAACTCCTTTATAAAGGAACTACTGTTGACAAAGCGCTACACATTGATCACGAAGCGTAGACAAAGTGTTACACCAGAAATAATTTCACACAATAAATTTTGGAAGAATGGTGTTTAGTTATCAAATCGATTCGTACCTGTATTGATGAAAAAAACAGGACGGGTTCTCGCTGCATTAATAAATCTGGTATCTAAATCAATTTAAGAGTAGACAAAGTGTTACACCTCACTTTAGCTGCAGAATAAATACTGACAATTTAAGTTAATTTGAATATTCAGGTTAACACTCCCGCTACAACACAACCAATAGAATATTAAAAAAGACTTAATAAGATTATCTAATCTGATTGTCAATGGTTGATCGATTTAAAAAATTTGTATTTGCTCTGTTTGGCACCAGAGCTGCTGGATTGTACATTCTTTTATTTGCAATCGCTATAGGTGGAGCCACTTTTGTCGAAAATGATTTTGGGACAAGTGCGGCCCAAAAACTGATATACAAATCCTGGTGGTTTACACTCCTTCTTTCTCTGTTCGGAGGAACTATCATTCTCAATATTTTCAGGTTTAGGATGGTACAGCAAAAGAAATGGGCATTACTGGCCTTTCATGCTGCTATTATTGTAATACTGATTGGAGCAGCTGTTACCAGGTATGTAGGATATGAAGGCGTCATGCATATCAGGAAAAATGGGCAATCCAATGAAATCCTGTCTTCTGAAACATTTCTTAAGTTCAAAGCTGAGAAGAATGGCAAATCTTACACATTTGACGAACAAGTACTTTTTGCTTCAATTGGAAATAACGCATGGAAAGAATCTTATCTCATCGATGGAAGCCTTGTTGAAGTGGAAGTTGATCAATTTATTCCAAATCCTGTAAGGAACATTGTAAGCAGCCCAAACGGTGTGCCATTACTGAAAATAGTTGTTGGTGGTGCAACAGGCAGAGAAGAATATTTCTTGGCAGAAGGTCAAAGAAAAAGAATCCACAATACTCTTTTCAACTTTAATAATGAGACAATACCAAATGCCATGAATATTTGGTTAGAAAATGGGAATCTGAAATTTCAAACTACTCAGACCATTTCCCAAATGATAATGGCTACTCAGTCAAAAAGCACCTTAACTTCTAAAGAAGGCCCACACCCATTAATGTTGAGATCTTTGTACACACTCGGTCAAGATCGCTTTGTATTTGCTGAGTTCTTACCTAATGGAGTTGTTGAGTTATCATCTGAAGACCAAAAAGTCAAACGTGAAAGCTTAACTGCACTAAAACTCAATATTACTATTGACGGGATTGCGCAAAAGATTTATGTGTATGGCCAAAAAGGTTCTCCGGGCAAGCAAGCAAATGTTTTATCGGAGAATTTAAGCCTGACCATTTCATATGGCTCAAAACCAATTCAACTCCCCTTCTATATCTATTTGCACGATTTCATGATGGAGAGATACCCCGGAACGGATAACGCCGCTTCTTATGCAAGTGAAGTGACTTTGTATGATAACAGAATCAACCTGGAAAAAGATTTCAGGATATACATGAACCACATTCTGGATTATGACGGATACAGATTCTTTCAGTCCTCATTCGACAGAGATGAAAAAGGGACCTATCTAAGTGTTAATCATGATTATTGGGGTTCGCTAATATCTTATATCGGTTATTTCCTACTGACCCTGGGAATGATTTTGACTCTATTGCATAAAGGAAGTCGTTTCTATCAGGTGAATAAACAACTGAAGCAAATGAGAATGGCCGCCACTGCAATTCTTTTATTTATAGTAAGTCAGACTAATGCTCAAACCGTAATCGATCAAAGAAATCTCCAAACTACAATTAGCGAGGAGCATGCAAAGAATTTCAGCAAAGTAATAGTTCAGGATCATCGTGGAAGGATGAAGCCTATGCATACACTCTCCAGGGAAATATTAAGAAAGGTAAGTAGAAAAGAAAGTATAGAGGGCCTAAATGCAGATCAGGTTGTTCTGGGAATGTTCATAAACAAATCAGATTGGTATCATATTCCATTAATAAAATTAGGTAAACATCCGGACCTGAAGATTTTGCTGGGAACTGAAGAGAAATACGCAAAATACAGTGACTTCTTCAATGCAAATGGTAGTTACAAATTAAGTGATCCCGTTAAGCGGGCCTATGGATTGGAACCAATAGACAGAGGAACTTTCGAAAAAGAACTTCTTAAGGTTGATGAGAGGGTGAACATTCTTAATATGGTATTCTCTGGAAGAATGTTTCGGGTAATCCCAATTCAAGGTGACCAAAACAATACATGGGTTGCGAATGTCTCACATGGACGTAATCATAACAACAGCTCAGTCAGCAATCAATTCTTTTCCAGTTACAAAAATGCACTGAGAATAGGTATCGAATCAGGAGACTACTCACAAGCCGACCAATTGCTTGTTGATTTAAAAAATTATCAAGAGGCTAATGGAGCTTCCGTAGTTCCTTCTCAATCAAAAATCGATTTAGAGATACTATTGAATAATCTAAAAGTCTTCAATAGACTGGCCTTATTTTACACACTGATGGGGCTGGCATTTCTTTTCTTTTTGTTCTATTCCGTTTTCAAGCCAAAGAGTAATACCGGAATCGTTTTTAAAGTTCTGTTGGGAATATTGATTGCAGGATTCATATTTCACACAGGTGGGTTGGCAATCAGGTGGTTTGTGTCAGGAAGAGCACCCTGGAGTAATGGATACGAGTCTATGATCTACATTGCTTGGACTACTACTCTAGCCGGAATCATCTTCACCAGAAAATCCTGGGGTGGTTTGGCTGCTACTAACATCCTTTCGGCAATCATTTTACTTGTTGCACTTCTAAGCCACATGGACCCAGAAATAACACCTTTAGTACCGGTGCTTAAATCTTATTGGTTAACCATACATGTTTCCCTTGAGGCTGGCAGCTACGGTTTTCTAATGCTGGGAGCGATGATTGGAATCATTAACCTGATCCTATTGATTTTCCTCTCCAACGAAAACAAGGAACGCATAAGAAGAATAGTAAAAGAAATGACCCTATTAAGTGAAATCACACTTATTGGCGGTTTAATCATGATCAGTACAGGAACTTATCTCGGAGGTATATGGGCAAATGAATCCTGGGGTAGATATTGGGGATGGGATGCAAAAGAAACCTGGGCACTGGTCACTATTCTAATTTACGCATTCATTCTTCACATGAGGATCATTCCTAAGGTGTACAATCTGTATTCATACAACCTGGCAACAATATTTGGGCTGGCCTCAGTGATCATGACTTATTATGGAGTGAATTATTATTTATCTGGGCTTCACTCCTATGCAGCAGGAGATCCGGTTCCAATTCCCACCTGGGTTTACCTAGTGGTAACCATGCTATTTGCAATCAGTGTAGCAGCATACTGGAAAAAAAGAAAATTCAAAATCGTTCTCTAAATGAATAAAGTAGCACATATCATTTACGTGGGAACAATGGTAGCTATCACGGTTTGGGTAACTGGTTATTTATCCTATACAGGCTATCAGTATTACACAACACCGTTAGAAGAACGCTACTACCTGGAAAACCACGACTGGTTTAAACCAAGTGGATTAATGGGGCATGGATTGGGTATTGTAGGAACTCTACTAATGTTAATTGGCGTAGTGATTTATATCCTTCACAAACGCTACGAATTTCTTGGTAAGTGGATCAGACTAAGGTATCTACTTGAGTTCCATATATTCCTCTGCACAGTTGGACCAATAATGATCCTGTTTCACACCGCCTTCAAGTTTGGCGGAATTGTTTCGATCGCATTTTGGAGTATGGTGGCGGTAGTAGTTAGCGGAGTAATTGGACGGTTTATATACATTCAGATACCCAGAACCATTGAAGGTAGAGAATTGAGTTTACAAGAAATTCATGAGGTTCAAAATAGCTTATCAGCCTCTCTACAAATCCAATTACTGAATGACAAGGATCTTAGCATTTCCATTCAAAACTTAAAAGAAACTACCGACAACCACAATTCAAGAAACAGAAGGAAGAATTTAAAATTGATCAAGAAGCAGCTAAAATCTACCTCATTTGACCAAAAAGAAAGGAAATCCATTTTACGAATAGTAAAGCAAGAACTGAATTTAGCCGGTAAAATTTCCCGATTGAAGAAGATGCAACAGCTATTTAAATACTGGCATGTTGCGCACCTTCCCTTCGCTCTGATCATGTTAATAATTGTTGTACTTCATGTGGCAGTGACCCTGGCATTTGGCTATACATGGATATTCTGATGGTGATGATTGAAGAAATATTAATCTACGGAATCATATTCCTGATGTGCGGAATTATTGTTTTCTTCTATTTGAGACAACACAACAGGAAGTCTAAGGAAGTTGAGGAAAAAGTAGCGATAGCCAAGGAAGAAGGTATGTTTGAACCAGTTTCACTCTATCCACATATTGACTTAAACACGTGTATTGGAAGTGGTGCATGTGTGAAGGCTTGTCCGGAAAAAGATATTTTGGGATTGGTTGATGGAGTTGCCACTGTAATTAACACAACCAACTGCGTTGGTCATGGGGCCTGTTTCCACGCCTGTCCAATTGAAGCTATTACTTTAAGAATAGGAACAGAAAGCCGAGGGGTAGACCTTCCTCATGTAAATTCTCAATTCGAAACCAATATGAAGGGTGTTTACATAGCTGGGGAGCTTGGTGGAATGGGACTTATCAAAAACAGTGCTGAACAAGGCCAACAAGCACTGGAAAATATCGCAAAACACAAGAAAGCTTCTATTGATGGAGTACTTGATGTCGTAATTATTGGTGCAGGTCCGGCAGGGATCTCAGCTACTCTTGAAGCTAAAAAACAAGGACTGAGCTCTATCACGTTGGAGCAGGATTCTCTTGGTGGAACAGTTTACACCTTCCCAAGAACTAAGGTAGTAATGACTGCACCAATGGAATTACCTCTTCATGGGAAAGTAAAATTAACCATTACTTCAAAAGATGAATTGCTTGAATTGTGGAACAAGATCATTGCCGACCATGATTTAACCATTCATGAAAACACCAAAGTTGAATCTATTATTCCTCAACAGGATGAGACATTCAAAGTAAAAACCAATACAGGTAAAGAATACATCACCAACCAGGTGCTCCTTGCAATTGGCCGCAGAGGAAGCCCTAGAAAACTCGGTATACCAGGCGAAGACTCACAAAATGTAGCTTATCGACTCCTGGAACCAGAATTGATATCCAATGAAAAAATTATTGTTGTAGGTGGTGGAGATTCTGCTGTAGAATCCGCTATGATGCTGATGGATAATAACGATGTGCTTCTCTCCTACCGCAAAGACAAATTCTCCAGGATCAAACCAAAAAATAAGGAGAAAATTACTGATGCAATTGATCGAGGTACTTTAAAAGTGTCCTACAACTCCAATCTGGTATCAATAAATAAAGGCTCTGTGTTACTAAAGGAGGAATCAGGCACCAGAGAAATTGAAAATGACAAAGTATACATATTCGCAGGAGGAGAATTACCTACTTCATTCTTGCAGGGTGTTGGTGTAGAAATCACTAAAAGGTTCAACTATATACTGAAAAAGCACGGATGATTAAGGTCAAATTACATATCGTCTTCTCTCTCATGGTGCTCACTCAACTATCCTATGCTCAAATTTCTCCGGGCAAACTAACAGATGCTCATGCCGAATACGAAGGAATTTCCAATTGTACACTATGTCACGACCTGGGAAAATCTGTCTCCAGCACGAAGTGTCTAGACTGCCATGATGATATTCAATCATTAATTGATTCCAATAATGGTTATCACTCCAGTCAGGAGGTGAGAGACCAGGAATGTTTCACATGTCATAGTGAACACCACGGTGAGACTTTTGACATGATGAGGTTTGACAAAGATACATTCAATCATGACTTAACTACCTACATTTTGGAGGGGCAACATGATGTAATAGAGTGCAGAGAATGCCATAAACCCGATTATATTGAAGATCCTGAGATAAGAGAAAGAGAAGACACTTTCCTTGGACTAAATGAAGACTGCATCTCTTGCCATGATGATTTCCACCAAGGAACATTAACCAACAATAATGATTGCGCATCTTGTCATGATATAGAAGCATTTCGCCCTGCTCCATTATTTGATCATGATGAAACTAACTATCCGTTGGAAGGAGCTCATGTTGATGTAGATTGTCTGGAATGCCATCCAATGACTACCAGAAACGGCAAGGAATTTCAAGAGTTTGCAGACCTTGTATTCAATGATTGCAAATCATGCCATGATGATTCCCACAATGCCCAACTTCCAGGAGACTGTATGCAATGTCATGAAGTAGCATCCTTCACTTCCTTTATCGGTAATCAGGGTTTTAATCATAATCAAACAGAATTTGAATTGCGAGGAAGCCACCAGGCTGTTTCATGCTATGAATGCCATCAACAAACCAGTGATCCATTAGCGGCATTTCAGGATCAGAATGGAATTGATGAAAACTCATGCTTCACTTGCCATGAGGACGATGATGTACACGAAGGAAAATTTGGAACTGATTGTGCTGAATGTCACAACGAAGAAAGTTGGTTCGCTATGGGAGACCTATCCGATTTCAATCATGATCTAACAGATTATCCTTTGGTCGGAATGCATATTCCAGTAGAATGCAAGGAATGCCATACAACTGAAAACTACACAGACCCAATAGACTTTTCCGAATGTCAAAATTGTCATGAAGACTATCATGAAGGGGAATTTGTCACTAATGGAATTACCGAAGATTGCGCTTCCTGCCATTCTACTGAAGCTGGGTTTGAAGAGACATCCTATTCTGTAGAAAGACATGCAGAAACAGATTTTCCACTAGAAGGTGGACATATGGCCACACCATGTTTTGAATGCCATTTAAACGAAGAAAAATGGGCTTTTAGAAACATTGATTCTGAGTGTGTGGATTGTCACGATGATCAGCACGGCAGCCAATTTCTGGTAGCAGGAGTAAATGACTGTGCCAGGTGCCACGATGCTGAAAATTGGTATCCAAGGTTATTCGACCATGATGAGACAGAATTTCCATTGGAAGGCAGACACGCAGTTGTCGACTGTGATGCTTGCCACAAAACTTATGAAAAGGCGGATCAGTCCTTTGTTGAATATAAAATCCAAAGATTCGAATGCGTAGACTGTCATACTCAATAATTGCGTTCCTCATATCCTGGACTTCAATGGCTCAGGAGGTTTCTCCTCATGGAGAGTCCGTGCATGAAGATTGTAAAGCCTGCCACATAGCAGGCGACTGGTGGACTCTGACCGAACCATTGCTATTTGATCACGACACCACAGAATTTACTCTCAATGGAAGCCATGAAGCGATAGACTGTAGAGCTTGTCATGAATCTATGGTTTTTAGTGAAGTATTATCATATTGCGCATCATGTCATGAAGATATTCACAGTGGGTCCGTTGGGAGAGATTGTGCAAGATGCCATGATGAGACCAGTTGGTTGGTGGACAATATTCCAGAGCTTCATGATCAAAATGGGTTTGCGTTAACTGGTTCTCACACCACTTTGAATTGCGTTGACTGTCATGCCAATGAAGTTAATTTAAGATTTGATCGGTTGGGAAATGATTGTATTAACTGTCACCTGGAAGATTTCAACACAGCCCAGAACCCAAATCATATAGAAAAAGGATATTCAACTGATTGTACGGAATGCCATGATGCGATAGCATTTGGCTGGGACGATCAGATGTTGGACCATAATTTCTTCCCTCTCCTGGGTGGACATGATGCAGTGGCTTGTACAGATTGTCACCAAAACGGAAACTACGACGATGATATTTCTGAGGACTGTTACTCCTGTCACAGAGAAGATTACATCGCTACCACAAACCCGAATCACAGGCAAGTTGGTTATGGAACCAGTTGTGACGATTGCCATACCATTTTTTCCTGGTCAACGTTGGGTGCTGGAAATCACGATTTCTTTCCTCTGATAGATGGACATGACATCAATGATTGTGCTGAATGTCATTTATCTGAAAACTTTAGCGAGGCATCTCCTGAATGTCTAAGCTGTCATCTAGAGGACTATAATGAAACCACCGACCCAAATCATCAGCAAGTAGGGTTTTCAACTGATTGTGCTTCTTGTCATGATATCACAAGATGGGAAAATGCAGATTTTGATCACGATGATCTTTACTTCCCTATTACAAGAGGAAATCATGCAAGAGGAGTCTGGAATGAGTGTACGGAATGTCACATACAACCAAATGATTATTCAGTCTTTAGCTGTTTGCAATGCCATGAACACAATAGAAATGATATGAATGATGAACATGATGATGTGAATGGATACTCCTATGTGAGCACAGAATGTCTGAGATGTCACCCTAACGGGAATGAATAATAAAATGATGTATATGAGAAAGTTCTTGAAAGTATTACTCGCATCAGCATCAATGACTGTTATTTGTTGTGTTTCCTTAGCTCAGCAAAAAGCTAAACCTCAGTCTGGGAAGGTTTCATATACCACTTCCAGCAGAGTTTATATCAGATTTGAAGATACAAGCAGTATTTTGGCTGGAGATACACTTTTTATTAATAAAGACAGTACTCAGGTGCCTGCTATAGTGGTGGAGCAAAAATCTTCACTTTCCTGTGTGGGAAAACCTATTGCCAGAATAAGTCTTTCAAAAGGGGATCTGGTTCAATTTCAAGGAAGAATCATAACAATGGAGAAGTCCAATGAGATTGTCTCAAAACCTTTGAAAAAGGAAAATGAAAAAATCCGAGGCTCAGTTTCAATAGCCACCTACACATCTGCTTCATCTGCAGAAGACTTCAGCTCCAGAAATATGGCAAGAGTTAAATTCCGGGCGGATCAAATAGAGGAATCTAATTTTTCATTTGACTCCTATCTCATATACCGGCAAAACCTCGAAGCTTCAGAAACTGGTTTATATCAAGGTCCTGGACTATTCAACATCTACAAATTTGCGATCCGACACGAGAAGGCAAATTCACATAGGATCAGTTTAGGTAGGGAAGTTAATCGACGGGTTGCTTCTCTTGGGATGGTTGATGGAATTAACCTGGAAAAGACAATTGGGGGTGTACATATGGGCGGAATTGCTGGGTTTAGGCCAAATCATCAGAATAATAAGTTTGATAGTAATCTATTTCAATATGGAGCTTATTTGGGGACCTCCTATTCTGGCAAGAAAAGCGGGTTTGAAACAACGATTGGCGTGCTTGAACAAAAAAATAGTGGAGCGATTGACAGAAGATACGTTTACGCTCAGGGTTTAGCCAATTTGGGTCATGGGGTTAATTTCTTCTCTTCAGCAGAACTTGATCTATACAATCTAAATTCAGAAGGAAACCAGTCTGGATCAAGGCTTACAAACCTTCATGTATCCGCAAATTTGAGATTACAAAAACGGGTAAGATTATCGCTGAGTTATGATACGAGAAGAAACATCATATTCTATGAAACTTTCCAAACACATCTGGAACAACTCATTGCAGATGATCAGATGAGACAAGGGATTAGAGCAAGAGTCAATTTGAAGGTGATGAAAGGTGTCAATGTTGGATTTGCCTACGGGAAAAGATATCAAAATAACCTGCAGAATGCATCAGATAATTATAATGCATTTGCAACTATAAGAAATGCACCTATAATAGGCGGAACTCTAAGTGGTAATTTAAATTTCAATCAATCTTCATATCTGAATTCACTTGCCACAACTTTCAGACACAACAGATATTACTTCCGCAACAAAATCAATATATCTACCTATTTAAGAAGTGTATTATACAGTTACAATCCGGAAAGAGACACAACTATCATTCAACAATTCATGGGAGCCTCTGCCAATTACCGATTTGGACAAAATATGACGATAAGAGGACTTGTAGAATTATCCCTCAGAAAAGCAGAATATAAAAGCAGAATCAATATTCAATTAACTAAAAGGTTTTAATGATGACTGGATTAATAAAACAACTTGTAAAAACTGGGATTAACGTTTCACCCGCTATTTTATTGATGATAACATCAGCATGTTCAAACCAACCTAAAGTAATTGAAGCAGATGTAGTGACGACAAAAGAGAATCCATTCAAGCAAGTTGAGCTTCCAGAAGGACATCAAATTACATTTGACAATCAAAAAGAGGCTCAACGATCAGATATATTTCATAAAGTGGTGGTTCAGGAAGTACTTCCAACATCAAAATATGTCTATTTAAGGGTCACAGAAGCTTCACAAGAATATTGGATTGCTACAAAGAAAATGGATGTTAAACCTGGCGCCATCTATTATTACAAGAATGGATTACTTAAGACCAATTTCGAAAGTAAGGAATACAAAAGAACATTCGACAAATTATATCTGGTCTCTTCAATTGTACCGGAAAGTCATGGAACGAATGAACCAGTTAAGCAGGATATTGAAACTCATGCTATTGAAGGTAATAATCAGATTAGCACTACGAGTGGTGGTGTAATTTCAATTGCGGAATTAGTCAGTAAGAAAGACCAATTGGAGGGAAAAATGGTTACCCTAAAAGGTACCTGTACAAAAGTCAATGCCAAGATAATGGGAAGGAATTGGATTCATTTGAAAGATGGCAGCATGGATGATTTTGATATGGTGATTACCTCTTCATCAAACGTTCCTGTTGGGCATCAGATTAAAATTTCTGGTGTAGTATCACTCAAAAAGGATTTTGGATCAGGTTATTTTTATGACCTTATTTTAGAAAATGGCACAGTAGAGAATTAATCACTAAATAAAAGCCACTCCGCAAGCTACTATTGCACATATAAACCAAAAGGCCGCTACCAACCGAACCTTTAGAATGAAATTCAAATCAGCTTCTGCGGTGTTATTCATTTGTATTTCGGAGATTCCAGCTCCATTGGAATTCCGCTGTTTCGAGAATTGTCTTAGTTTTTTCATTAGTCGCATTTTTTAAAACAATGGAAAAACCACTGTTTCTAGTCATTTACAAAACTAAATATTGAATGCGGGTCCAGAAATAGATGTAAGTTGACAAAGCGTTGACACGCATAGCATATGAATAGACAAAGTGTTACAAAAAGTAAATTTCCAAGAAAAACAGACTGGAGCAATTAATCAATCAATTTACTGGTGTTCATTACCTTTGAAATGTTTGTCGCTAATTGATTAAAAGTGAAGGGCTTATTAAGCACAAAGGACATCCCAAGATCTGAATAAAACTTAATTTCATTTTCCATCGCATTGGCTGTCAGGGCTGCAATTTTTGGTCTTGGTAGATCATTTTCTTTACAGTAATTAAAAATTTCATTGGTAGCTTCAACACCTGTTAATTCAGGCATATTGATATCCATCAGGATCAAATCGTAGTTGTCGATTTTAGACTTCTCAACAGCCTCTTTTCCATTGAATGCAAAATCGAAATCATTGATTTTATTATTCTCAAGCATTTTAGTTACGATCAGTCTATTCACTTCATTATCTTCAGCAATGAGAATTTTGAGGTTTTTGATATCATCTATATTGATTGGAATCTCCTCCCTGATAGCAAGTTCATTTGTTACCTGTAAAGGAAGAATCACAGTGAATGTCGTTCCTTTTTTATGAATACTTGTGAAAGTTAACTCACCTCCCATTAGATCAACAATCTTCTTGGTAATGCTTAAGCCCAATCCAACACCTTCTTTGTGCAACTCGTCTATTCGGTAGAATTCTTTAAACAGTGAATCTTGCTTTTCAGCAGGAATGCCAATGCCTGTATCTTGGATCTCAATTTTAATTCTATTGGTCTCATCAGATTCAGAAATACTTTCAACCGTCACTTCAACAAAACCCTGCTCAGTGAACTTAAAGGCGTTATTAATAAGGTTAATGAGTATTTGCTTCAGCCTGGTCTTATCGGTCTTTACTATCTGCTTCAGGTCATTGCTCACCGAATATTTAAAATCGACTTTAGGATTGTTGGCTTGTTTGAACCTAACATCAAGTAATTCTAATATGTGGCTGAGCTCATCATGTAGCTGGAATGCGGAAATGCTAAAGGACAATTTATTACTTTCAATCTGCGTAAGATCAAGTACATCATTAACAAGTCTGTGCAATATCTTGTTGCTCTTTTGCAGGGTCTCAACATAATTCATCTGATTATTGTTGAGCTTGGTTGTCGATAACAAATCTGTAAGGCCCATTATTCCATTAAGCGGAGTTCTAATCTCATGACTGACTGTAGCCAGAAATTTACTTTTGAGTTTATTATGCTCAGTGAGTTTGATGTTTTTCTCCTCCAGCTCTTCTTTAGTAGATTCAAGGTTTGAGATGGCTTCCTTCAGATTGTTTCTGCTCTTAGATAAAGAGTTTCGGATTTTAAGTAATTCCTGTACAAAAAAGAGTACAACTATGTAAATCATTGATGCCAGAGTACAGGTATTAAGAATTAAGAACCAAAGGGAAAACGGTTCCAAAATATCTGGTTTAAGGTTAATTCTTGCATAATCATTAAAAAGCCAGGCAACTGCAACAAGTCCCAAGAACAGTAATAACCAAGCAACAGATTTCCTTTTAGAATCATAACTTAAAGATCCAGTCAATGCAATCAAAGACCAAATCATGATAAACCCTGATGATTCAAAGCCACCTAATGCCAACTGAAACAGAAATGGCATAACAAAGCTTATTGTGTTTTGTATAAATCTAAAAACTCCAAAATTCCTGGTACTATGGAAGTAGTATAGATTAAGACAAGTAACTAACGTATATCCAAAAGGAATTAAAGATCTGGTATATAGCCCAAAGTAGACTGCTATAATCCCCCAAACGATTCCTCCTATTCCAATAAAAATCGCAAGATAAACCTGCAGTAGTCTTACTGTTCTGAGGCTCTTCTTTTCGTTCTTAAGGTCACCGATTTTTAAAATAGCATTTAGAATAGATGCTGTCATAAGAATACTTAGTTACTTAAATATATTCCAGGTCTACTTATTATTTCATTTTATTCGATTGTTCTTGGATGATACAGGTTGAATCATAAAATACTGATGATGAAGTAGTATGGGAGCACATAGAATTTACGATTTCTCACCTTTTATCCAGATTGTGCTCGGACTGAAGTTAAGAATAGCTTGATAGAAGATCAAAATATCAACCAATAAAAAAATCCCAGGTGCTAAAACCCGGGATTTAACCAGCACTTCGGATTGACTAGATCCGTAGCTTGCGACTAGATTTTAGTTCCCATTCTTTGTCTTCTCTAGTCAGGAAGACCTGTAAAACTATTTCTTTCTGGACTTGGCAATCTGCCTGATTCCATAGGCTCCTCCAGCTGCTAGTAGCAGTGATAGCCCACCGTCAATTGGAGTTGCAGGTGGACCTCCCTGAGCGAAAATTGTCATAGGCAAACAAATCATCATTAGAGCTGCTGCAATTCTAAATATCATATTTTTCATGTCTTTCAATTTATAGTTAAGAAAAAGGGGCATGGTGCCATTTTGATCTACCAGCTAAACACCATGCCATTGGACTTCAAGTACATTACTCCACTTTAACCTTTTGTTTCCAAATACCCTTTTCTGTTTTAATCATTAGTATGTAAATGTTAGTAGGTATTTTATCTGTATCCACCTGCCATCTGTTTGCATTAATTTCGGAATTCTGGTTTAACAACATTCTTCCTGAAAGGTCAAACATTGTGAAATTAGCCTCCTTGATATCATTCGTTTTGAATACCACATAGAGGTTACCGTAATCAGAGTAGCTAAATATCTGCTGCTCCAGCTTCTCCTCTACACCTGTTACATTATTAGGGAATGCTTGCAACACAAACCTGTCATTGGTTTCACCAGCACTCACTGTGAACGTATATGACTGTTCTCTTAAGTTGATTACTTCACCTGTCAGCTTGTCTTTTAGGAATACTACATCAATTCCTTCCTGGTTTTTTACATCCATTAAAGAAATAGTTTGTTGACCCTCTTCACTTGCATAAAATCCAAGAGCAATCTCTCCAGTATAGAACTGAGGTAACCCTTGAATTGCTAATTGCTTAGTGCCTGATAGTGAATAGAAGGCATAATCATTACCACTCCATGACATTGCATCATATTGACTATCCATATCCAGTGTTGCATCCGGAGCAAATCCAATTACAATTGCCTTTGTGGAATTGCCATCACTTAATCTCAATTTCAAAGACTGAATTTCTGATTCATCTACTCTGAAGAATCCGCCATCCGTATTGTTTCCTGTCACTCTCATTGAATTAGTAAATGAAACACTCGTTGCAGAATTTGCCTTCACAAAGAATCCCTGACCACTTCTAATATTGCCATCCCATTTAGCTTCCCCATTGCTTCTGCTATCAGTGTTCCCTAATGTATTGACAATTAAGTAGTCGGAATTATCCCCCCTGGAGTTCTGAGAATCAAAATCATCCCATAAATAAATTGATCCATTTATATCTGCAGCAGAGTTTCCGGTTATGAAACTACTGTAGCTGATGGCTGATGGGTATGGATTTGAAATTAGATTAAACCCTTCAAAATCAGTCTCCTCAGAAGCTGCATGATCAGTAAAGTCAAGAGTTACATTAATGTCATCAGTATTTGGAGTACCAACAAAATTTATTTGACCATTTGCATCTCCAGTGAAAGCACTAAAGTATCCTTTACCAACAGCCATTTCGGTGATTCCCAAGGTAGTAGGAGTCTTGAATCTATCCAGACCCGCATTACCTGTTGGGTTATATAGTTCAGATTGATCATATCCATAAACTAGTGAATTTGAACCAAGTACTGAGAAGTTTGCATTTTGAATTGGAGAACCAACAATGCTGTATCTACCTGTGCTCTGATCAAAAGTTGTAGTTCTTTCAATTGTATAATTTGCACCAAATACATCTCCATAAGTAACTAGTGATCCGCCTGACTCAACAACCACAGATCCGTCTATTGAATTCATTTCAGTATTACTGATGAAAACTGATCCATCAGGAATGGTAACTGTAGCACCAGTTTGTATTGTTGCAGATTCCACTTCAAAAGAACCTGATAAGGTGTAGTTCCCGGCAAATAAGATATCACTGCCTTTAGGAGGTGTACTCACACTGTTCCATGCCAATCCGTCCCAAACGTATAGCTCGTTAACAGACAAACTAAAAATGGTGAATGCTGATTCGTAGTTATCATCACCTGCTTGGTTTACGTTTACATTAATTAATCCCGCTGAATTAGGAGTAAGAGTCACCCCATCTGCTGCTATTGTAGCATCAGTTCCAGGGAATAGACTAAATGTAACAGGATTTCCACTTCCTCCACCTGTGGCACTTAAAACTATAGAGCTGTTATCAATTAAATTCATTGATGTAGCCGTCGTTACAGTTATAGACTGTGAAGCTTTATTCACTGTTAGTGACTGCACCACATCGGCTGCATCTTCGTATGTTGCATCTCCCAACTGACTTGCTGTAATATTCGTTGTACCACCACCCACAATGGTCACAGTATTTCCCGATATCGTAGCGACTGCAGTATTTGAACTCACAAATGTTACAGGATTTCCAGATGCACCACCAGTAGCGCTTAGGTCAAAGTTTGCATCTCCAAAAGTCACTGCGGCTAATGGGCCAAATGTAATTGTTTGAGTTAGCTTACTTGTGATAGTCAATGTACCAGGAACAAAAGTCAGGTTGTAGTTAGATCCTAGATCCAATGTACCTTGAGTAATAGGGTAATCACCAACAGTTTCACCCGAAGTTCTGGTTAATGATCCCGAAACAACATCACTAAATTGTAAAGCTCCATTTGTAATGGTGTAAGTCAAAGCTGGATCAGAACCACCAACAGTTTTACTTTGGTCGTCAGCAGTTATCTCTATTGCTCTCGTAGATATGGTTAAATCATCTGAAATATAAGACAACACGTAGTTACTTCCTGCAGTCAGTGACCCCTGATTAATTGCATAAGTACCGATAGACTCCCCGGAATTCCTTGTTAAAGCACCTGAGAATGTGTCTGAAAACTGTAAGGAACCACTTGTAATAGAATAGGATAACGTTGGGTCAGCATCACCGTAAGTTTTAGCTTGTGCATCTGCAGTAACTTCAATTGCAGCTGTACCGATTGTTAAATTATCCGAAACATATGTTACATCATAGTTACTTCCAGCACTCAAAGTACCTTGGCTAATAGCATATGTACCTACATCTTCTCCAGCATCTCTCGACAATGCTCCTGTAAGTACATCGCCACCCTGTAATGCACCACTTGTAATTTGGTAAGTTAAAGAAGGGTCTGCGTTTCCATATGTTTTAATTTTTGCATCCGCAGTAATCTCCAGAGCTCTAGAATTTACAGTTAAATCAGCAGGAACATAATTGATGAAATAATTGCTGCCTGCACTAAGGGTACCTTGTGTAATGGTGTAGACACCAGCGTCTTCTCCTGCATCCCTTGATAACGTTCCTGTAAACGCATCGGAGAATTGCAATGTTCCACTTGTAAGCTGATAAGTAAGCGATGGATCAGCATCTCCATAAATCTTACTCTTAGCATCCGCGGTTACAGTAAGTATAATTTCTGTGATATTTAATGCTCCATTACTTATGAAAGTAATTGCATAATTCGGACCTGCAGTTAATGTTCCTTGTCTGATAGTATAAGCCCCTGCATCTTCACCCGCATCACGTGTAAGACTACCTGTGAATGTGTCACTAAATGCTAAAGAACCAGAAGCAATAACAGGTGTAAAAGATGGATCAGCATCTCCATACACTTTATTCACCGTTTCAGCTCTTACAAAAAGGGATCGAGCAGTAATTGTTAAATCATCAGAAACAAAAGTGATTACGTAGTTGCTTCCTGCTGTTAATGTCCCTTGAGCAATCGCGTAGGTTCCAATGTCTTCACCTGTAGCTCTTGAAAGAGCACCTGAAATTGCATCTGAGAATTGTAATGCACCACTTGTCAATTGGTAAGTAAGGGCAGGATCTACATCTCCATATGTCTTGGACTGAGCATCAGCCGTGATTGTAATCGGTCTTGCAGTAATTGATAATATGTTACCTATATAAGTGATAAAGTAGTTACTTCCGGCAGTGAGTGTTCCCTGGTTAATTGTGTATGTTCCAACTGTTTCACCAGCAACTCTTACTACCTCGCCTGATAAAGCATCACTGAATTGCAGCGCTCCATCCGTAATCTGATAGCTCAGTGTAGGGTCTGCATCACCATAGACCTTGGTTTGAGAATCTGCCATGATGGTTAATGATCTTTCCGAAATAGTCAAATCATCCGACACATAGGTCAGTACGTAATTGCTACCAGCATCAAGAGTATTTTGATTAATTGCATAGGTTCCTACATTCTCACCTGTGGCTCTCGACAAAGCTCCGGTAAATGCATCACTGTATTGAAGTGCACCAGTTGTGACCTGGTAGGACAATGTTGGATCAGCATCTCCATACGTTTTGGACTTAGCATCAGCCGTTACCGTAATAGCGCGCTGGTTAATTGTTAAGTCCCCAGCGACATAACTGATGCTATAATTGGCACTTGTTAAACCAGAAGGATCAATTGCTCCTGTATAGGATCCAGCATCAGTTTGAGAGATACTGGCAAAAGCCAATGTTCCACTCAAATCAGCTGCTGTTTCACTATTTACAAAACCATCATAGGTAACAGTATTTCCAGTATTCGCATTGTCACCGTAAGTAATTGTTCTATTATCGGCTGTGATGCTTAATGCCACCTGATCTATTGTATAGCTGCCGGTTGCCTCTGAAGCAGAATAGTTTGTTTCACCGTCGAGGTTTGCACGTACGTCATATGTACCTGCATCCACAGGAACAGTAGTACTGAAACTATTCATACCTGACACACTATATTCTGTAACTAATGCTAAAGTAGGATTACTGCTAATGTCATTTGCACTTGGAGAAATTGCCTGAGCTGATCCGTCGTAAGCTGGGTTGGTCCCTGGAAGGTTAAGACTAATCGATGTAGCAAAAGGATCTACTGTTAAAGTTTGATCAACATTTCCGGCAGGCAAATACGTAGCATCACCCACTTGCGAGGCTGTAATAGTTGTTATTCCAGCACCTACGATTGTAACAGTATTTCCTGAGACAGTAGCAACTGATGTATTAGAGCTGGCATAAGTAATATCAAGGCCTGAAGAAGCTGTTGCACTTAAACTAAATCCCGCATCTCCGAAAGTAACATTTGAGAGTGCATTAAATGTAATCGTTTGAGAGATTCCCTCCTGAACACCATTTCCTGATCCATTCACATAATTACTTACACTGCCCGATAGCGCAAAATTGTTAAATGTAGCATCATTCCCTGAAGAACTTTGATCCGGAACTACACTCAATCCAGTGTTGTCTCCATCAATTGTTCCTTCGCTGAAGTCATAGTACAATACAAGACCTGACTCATTACCTTGAAGTTTGATATCCTTATAATTGCTGATCTCACTGTCAGTCCTAGCTATATTCCAGAAACGAATTTCATCCATGGCTCCATCAAATGGGTATGGATCATTTGATCGATTATCGCCAGCACCAATCAGTAACGGTTCAGTATTTGGTACCAGCACGCCTGTTCCTCCATCTGTACTTGATGCAACTACAACACCATCAATTAAAATAGATGCCTTATTGTTTGTCCCATCTAATTTGACAGCCACATGATGCCAGGAACCAGCTGTTAAAGTAGACCAAACATAATCGGTATTATTTCCAGCGAATCCTGCATGATAAAATCTTAGTGTGTTGTTACCCGGATAATACATCAAGGCATAAGAATCTGTATACCTAGACTTAGCCATCAGACATCTCCATCCAAAGCCAGCCGATAGCTCAGTGAGTTGCTCAAAGTTTACCCACGCCTCATAGGTAAAATGATCCGTGAAATCAAGTGAATTATTATCTGGAACAGATAAGTAGTCGTAATCCGTATAGTTCGTCACCTGCTCAAAATGAAGTGCAGGATTCGGTTCAATAGTTACAATAAAACTCGTCTCATTGTTACATCCTGGAGCTTCTTCCGCATAGATATAAACAGTTTGCGTACTTGTAATTTGGTCTCCCGCATTTAATGGAGTCCCTGTGCCACCAGTTGCAGTAAAGTAATTACCATTTGTTAATACTGGTAAAGTATATGAACCAGTTGCCGTCACATCTGCAAGATCATCTACCAGAACAGGTCCAATTGTTATTGTAAAGCTATTTTCATCCGTACAAGTAGCATTTACAGCTGAAACACCATAGACATAAAGCGTTGTTGTTTCTGTAATAGTAGCCCCGGCACTAAGCATAGTTCCAGTCCCTCCTGCTTCAGTATAGTAGTCTCCAGTTGTTAAACCTGGTAACACGAAGGAAGATGAATTACATACCCTAACATCAGCTGGGTTATCTACACTAAAGTATTCCTGAGAAGCTGAGACCGTGAGATCCTGGGTAACATCTACAGCAGCACCGGCATTTATATCACCAACCTGAGAAGCTGTAATTGTTGTGGTCCCTGCCCCAATTATATTGGCAATTCCTCCACTTATTGTTGCAACTGCAGGATCACTACTAGTAAAAGTAAGTGTATTGCCCACATTGCTTGAAGCGTATTGAGTGAGATCAATCTGAGTCTGACCACATGCCACTTCCGGAATCGGATTGAAAGTAATTATCTGTGTAGTTGCTTCAATAATAAAAGTTCCAGTGGCTTCTGTGGCGGTATAATTAGAGCTTGCAGAAGCTGATACATTTACTGAAACATTATAAGTACCCGAAGCGGTAGGAGCTGTAGTACTAAAATTACTCGCAAAGGCATCCGAATACTCGGCAGTTAGTTCTACCGTAGGATTACCATCTACATCGTTAGCCGTTGGGCTGATACCTTGAGGTGAACCTGTATAAGGCAAAGGTGATCCAGGAAGATTCAAAGTAATACTAGTAGTCGCCGGGGTTATGGTAAAGGTCTCCGACAAGGAACCTCCATAGTTAGCATTGCTGGCATTTACAGTTCCTGTTACCCGGTAAGTACCTCCATCAGTAGGAGCTGCACTACTGCTTGCGTAGCTGGTGCTACCTATACCTTCATAAGTTAGGTCTACTTCGCCAGAAGGTAAGGCCGGGCTCAGTGCCACATTTGGAGTTACCGTATAGGTCTTTGGTGTACCATCATAAGTCATACCCGGAGCATTGAAGGTCAAATCGCCAGCATTCAAAGCTGTCTTATCCGTAACTGTAAGCTCACCATCAAGTATCGTAATGTTATAGTAAGAACTCTTCTCCTGATAGATCACGAAATCGCCAGTTCCCCAAACACAAAAACCTGAGGGACAAATAAGATCAGCCGATTCACCGTCATCTTGAGTTGACTGTACTGTATTATCAATGGTGATGGCATAAGTCCCTTCTACATTACTTGTATTCTGACGTGTCATAGGTACAAACAGGTTATCTACCAAAACCCCTTCCACCAAGGTATAGGTGAAAGCAGGGTCAGCACTGGCTGAATTCTTGTTTTTATCATCAAGCTGGATCACTAGATCTTCCTTAGCAGAGGTTACAGCTGCACTTACGGAAGACACTTGATAATTCGTCAAATCATCTGGTGTAAAAATTGCTGTCAAGGTATAGCTCGTACCCACAATCCACAAACGTGTAAAACCTGGAGTCAAACTAAAACCATTAACATTGTAATTGAAAGATCCTGGGATATCTGCAGTCGCATTAAGTATGTTAGTCGTATTCAAAGGAACCGCATGAGACCACTCATTAGGTAGGTTCCAGGTGATATTGGCCAAAGCCTTATCAACTGTCACTACAATGTCTTTCGTAGTTGCGTTATAGTTAGCCTCAGTTACCGTAACACGTATAGTTTCCACCCCCGTAGAGTTGCCCACTGTAAATACCGAGTTATTAGCTCCAGATAAAGATGAACCTGTATTACTAGTTATCAGGTTATAACTCACAGCAATATTTGGTGCGCTTGAAACGCTCAGTGTTTGGTTATCCTGACCAATCTGAGTAGTAAAATCTACGAATCCTGATAGGTCTGCGGTAGCATTGTTAATGGTCAATTGAAAATCAAAGGTTGCTCCGTTAAAATTACTGGTTGCAGGAAAGGTTGCTCTAATGGTCTCTGTTCCAGGTGTCCCAATTGTTAATTGATTACCAGAGATGCTACTACCTGTATTAGGACCAGTTGATGTTGTACTTCCGCCATCTACGAATGCATAAGCGATGGTGCCACCTGTATAAGTTGTAACATCAGGTGCAAGAGTCACTGCAGGATCAGCAAAGTCAGCGGTAATATCGCTGAATGTTGCAGTAGGATTGGTAGGAATAATAGTAAAAGTTGCATCTGTAAAACCTGCATTAAACTTATTATTTCCAGCTGTAGAAGCTCTGACAGTTAATGTACCAGCATTCCCAGCGGTGAACTCAGTTCCATTTAGGTTTGAGCTAGTTGCATCGCCAATAAGCTCGTATGTAAGTGCTTCTGTAGAATTAGTTTGTGCTTCTATCTGCGTCACACTTAGGTGTTCAACAGTCTGGTTAGCAAAAGTGATTGTAGGGTTTTGAATATCACTATAGATGGTAACGTTATTACTTGGGAATTGACCTGAAACTGTTCCCTTATATTCCTGACGAAAGTCTGATCCGTCAGGTAACAAGCTATATACTGTTGGGAAACTGGCGGTAGCATCTTGTGCCGTACCCCAAATGCGTACGCCATCAAAAGAAGGCTGCCCCTGTGTGTTATTTACATCATCTGCATTGCTAAAAGTGTGAATAATTGTTGGTGATGCTGAAACACCTGTAAATTTTTCGATGTATAAATTATTCACCACCCACAATTCATTATTAATCACTACCGGCTCATATGCGCCACTTGTTCCGTTTGGATAAAGTGTATACTGAATGTACTTACCTGTAGGATTGAATCCATATATTTTGTTGCTTGAAGGAAACCAAAGTATACCGTTCCAAAGCGTTATTCCGTATTGAGGGTTGGGCTCACTAAATGTACACAGATATTCCACTGCATAATTACTACCATCATAGTCAATAGAGAAGATACCCCCACGGTTGTTTGTGGCATCATAATAGGTAGAACCCCATAGCTTGCCGTCATATTCAACCAAATGACCAAACGGCCAGTACAGACCTGATGAGCTACTGAACTCGTGAAGAACAGTATACCCAGTTCCATCAAAATTAGCAGACCATAGTGTACCTCCACCTTGGGAACCTCCTTGGAAGGTTAAACCATAAACCTTGCCATTAAACTCCTGAATACTAGTTGGGAAACCACTACTAAAAATGGAAGTAAAACTAGCTACTAACTCAAAATTAGAACCATCTGGATCTACTCTATAAACTCCACCCTTATTGTTGGCACCCCCTTCAGAGGTGACTCCCCAAATCTGATCGTTTATAAAGGCTGTACTATAACCTTTTTTACCTGTTGCAGTAGGGTCAGCAGAGAAATCTATTACTGAAACTGCAGTACCACCAGTTGTTATTGACCAAAGATTGTCATCTGTAGTAAAATATCCTCCAGTCGCGATAGATGTTACATAAGTATCCAAAGAACTGGCAAGATGATAATCGGTTTCAGGTACTGAAAGACGCAAAGTCGTCATGTTGCCAGATGCCGCTACAGTGATAGAATCATCGTAGATTCCAGAAAGGACAGCACCGTTAGCAGAACCCTCTATTGTAATTGTATGATATCCATCGGAAGAACTAGTGTATGGAATAATGGCTTTTGAATTTGCCTGAACTGTAAAAGGATCAAAAGTAATTGTAGGAGCTGTTTTATTAACGCTTATTGTTATTCTCTCTGAGGTTGTGTATACACTTGCGTCACCCTGAGCGATCACATCCACTTCAATGACGCCTGCCTTTCCAAAGGTTATGGTGGAACCATTGAGTTCGGTGAAGGCCGGAGCAGAAACCATCTGATAAATCAAAGGATTTGTAGAATTAGTCGTTGCTGACAACACTAAATCTGAATCATCTACCGTAGCAGTCATGCTTGTAGCAGTGTTCCCTGTCAAAGTAATAGTAGCTGGTGACTTGAAACCTGCTGTTGTAGTGATAGCGTTATGACCAGTTTGTTGAAAGTATTGTCCGTAATACGCATAAATCTGAAAATAGTACTCAGTGTCAGCATCAAGCCCTGTAATGTCAATATTTGGTGATTCAGAATTACCAACATACACAATTTGCTCTCCAGCATCTTGCCAAAGATTATTTGCCGTTAAAGTCGCAGGGTCAGTTGGATTGGAAATGGGTGTAAAAGAATTGGAGTTATTGAACTTGATCACATATCCAGTCGGAGTAGTTGGAGATGATATACCCGTAAAAGAATTAAGAGGGATATTTGAATCGCCAGCTGTACCAAAAACTACATCCTTTGCTGTAATTATTTCTGAAAGACCCGCAGCTGTTGTTCTTGCCATAACATTCCCTGCTACGACTTCATTATCTATCGAATACTCAGTACCGCATCGAGCAACTTTTACTGTATAGAAGTAATAAGTAGTGCTTGGTTCAAGATTACTCGCTACAAAGAAAATCGAAGATGCCTGATTATAATTGGTCATTAACTGTTGACCTTTACCATTATAATCTACGACAGCTCCAAAAGTTGTTACCGCCGGTAAATCTGCAGCCGTAATCTCGGAAGGAATATCAAATTGGTCTACAGTATTCATGTAAACCAGCATTCTTGTTTCATCAGCTCCGGCTGTTACCGTTCCAATGTAAGAAATTGGAGCAAGTGTAGTAGCTGGATTCGCACCTGAGCCTGTAGTTGCCATTGTGGCATCATTCGTAGGCGTTGGGCACTGGGCATTCAAATTCAGAGCCAGACCTGATAACAGTAGGAATGAGATTCCTAAGGTTATAAGCCTAAGCAATCGACCTGTGTGTTCCGCACGGTCCTGGATGTAATTAGCAGTGTGTTTTGTCATAGTCGCAATAATTTGCTTGTTGTTAATTCCAAATTGGAATTGTGTTTTTAGCTGTAATACAAAAGTAGAGTCAGAGCGAGCCAGACCATAAAGAAGGGCGTGCACAAAGCGTTACATCACAGTGGGGTAAGTGTAGACAAAGTGTTACAAATAAGTGCGTTTAATGGGCTTTTAAGATCGATTAAACTGAGTTTTCAGAGGATGAAACCAGCAATTTCCGTAGACGAATCGTGCAAAACCATAGACGAAGTATTTTGTCTCGATGTATTTTTTATTTTTTAGATTTTCACAAATAGATTTTGATTATTCACAAACAAAAAAATCCCGGTGCTACCGGGATTTTTATTTGAATTGGTTCGGGTAACTGAATTACTTCTTTTTATTCTTTACTATCTGCCTGATACCATATGCTCCGCCAGCTGCAAGTAGTAAGGACAAGCCTCCATCAATTGGTGTAGCAGGAGGTCCTCCCTGAGCCATCAAGGAAACTGGTAAAGTGAGTATAAATAAACCTGCGATAAATACATAAATCAAATATCTCTTCATATCATTTTCTTTAATTGTGAGGAAAAGGGGCATGGCGTAAATATCCGGCAGGGTTACACCATTCAATTGGAATTAATCACTCCACTTTAACCTTCTGCTTCCAAATCCCCTTTTCTGTTTGAACGATTAGCAAATACATATTCGTTGGTATCTTATCTGTGGCAACCTGCCATCTGTTTGCATTGATTTCAGATCTCTCACTTAGCATCATTCTACCTGACAAGTCAAACATCTTGAAATGGGCTTCTTTGATTTCATTTGTTTTGAAAACTACGTAAAGGTTACTTTGATCAGTGTAGCTAAATACCTGAAGGTCCAAATTATTCTCAACATCCGTTACATTGCTAGGGAACGCTTGTAGGACAAACCTGTCATTGGTTTCACCAGCGTTTGCAGTAAAAGTATAGGATTGTTCTCTAAGGTTAATCACCTCTCCGGTGAGCTTGTCTTTTAAGAACACCACATCCATTCCTTCCAATTCTTCCTGATCCATCAATGAGATGGTTTGCTGCCCTTCTTCAAACAAATTCATACCAAGAGCAATTTCCCCAGAAAAGTATTGAGGCAATCCCTGGATCGCTAACTGTCTGCCTTCCATTATTGAATAAAAAGAGAATTCATCAGCACTCCAGGAAGGAGCGTCATATTGAGCGTCCATTTCAATGGTTGCATCCGGAGCAAACCCTACAATAATGGCTTTCGCAATTGACGCATTACTCAATTTCAATTTTAAAGACTTGGTCTCAGCCTCATCAACTCTGTAAAACCCTCCATCAGAATTGTTACCCGTGACCCTCATGGAATTATTAAAAGATACGGTGGTAGCAGAGTTTGCTTTAACAAAGAAACCTTGTCCACTTCTAATATTACCATCCCACTTCGCCTCACCGTTAGATCTACTATCAGTATTTCCAAGAGAATTAACAATCAAGTAATCTGAATTTGTACCTCTACCAGTTTGAGAATCAAAATCATCCCACAAGTAAATAGAGCCATTGATATCAGCTGCTGAATTTGTAGTCATAAAACTACTGTAGCCAATGGCAGATGGGTATGGGTTTGAGATTAGATTAAATCCTTCAAAATCCGTCTCTTCTGCAGCGGCGTGATCTGTAAAATCAAGAGCAACATCAATATTTCCAGTATTAGGCGTACCTATGAAATTCACGGTTCCACTCACATCTCCTGTGAAAGCACTAAAATACCCTCTTCCAACTCCTAACTCAGTAATCCCTAAAGTTGCAGGAGTCTTAAATCTATCTAACCCTTCGTTTCCACTTGGATTATACAATTCAGATTGATCATATCCATATATTAATGCACTCGCTCCTAAAGTTGAGAAATCTGCATTGGTAATTGGGGTTCCAACTACACTGTACCTACCTGTGCTTTGATCAAAAGTTGTGGTTCTCTCTACTCGGTAATCAGTACCTGTAATCGCGCCATATGTCACTAGCGATGCGCCAGATTCAACAATTACAGTCCCTCCTATTGCATCAATGTCACTATTCATTACCAGAGATGCACCTGCTTGTAAAGTCAACGTCACACCTGGATCTACCAATACATTGAAAGCTTCCATTGACCCTGATAGTGTATAACTCCCTTCAAATATTATAGATTTATTCACAGGAGGTGTTGAACCAGAATTCCAGATTGCTCCATTCCAAATGTATACTTCACTAATAGCAAGTAAATTCATTACCGTTGTAGCCTCCTCATAATTTGTATTCCCAGCCTGATCCGCATTAATAAATACAGGACCTTCCAGATTAACCGTCACAACATTGCCCGATACACTTGCAATAGAAGGATCACTCGAGCTGAAAACAACTGGGTTGCCGGAAGCTCCACCTGTTGCTGATAATGTCAAAGTATTCCCTTCCGCAAGGTTTATTGCAATTGGTGCAAACGTAATTGTCTGAGTTGCTTTATTGATCGTGAGGTTCTCACCATTAAATGTGATACTATAACTTGCCGGTAGCGACAAAGTACCTTGATTAATGGCGTAAGTCCCGGCATCTTCTCCGGCAGCTCTGCTTAGGGCTCCAGAAAATGAGTCTGAAAACTGTAAAGTTCCACTTACACTATATGTAAACGCTGGATCCGCATCTCCGAAAGTTTTAGAAACAGCATCAACAGTTACGGTTATAGATCTGGAACCAATTGTAAGGTTATCTCCAACATAGGTCACATCATAGTTGCTCCCTGCATTTAAAGTTCCAACATTTATGGCATATGTTCCAGCATCTTCACCAGCTACTCTTGTAAGGGATCCGCTTAAAGCATCACTAAATTGAAGAGCTCCACTGGTAATTTGATACGTTAAAGCTGGATCTGAGTCTCCGTAAGTTTTAGATTTAGCATCCGCTGTAATTGTTAATGCCCTGGTAGAAACTGTTAGGTTATCAGATACATAGGTAACAGAATAGTTTGATCCCGCATCCAATGTATTCTGGTTAATAGCATAAGTACCCACATTTTCTCCTGCAACACGACTTATTGATCCACTTAGTACATCCCCACCTTGTAGTGCTCCACTAGTAATTTGATATGTTAGTGAAGGGTCTGAATCTCCATAAGTTTTACTTTTAGCATCTGCTGTGATTGTTATTGCTCTTGCACCAATGGTCAAATCGGCTGACACATAAGTAAGAGAATAGTTACTTCCGGCATCTAAAGTACCCTGTGTGATAGAGTAGGTACCAACATTATCACCTGCATCACGAGTTAACGATCCGCTAAACGCATCAGCTCCCTGAAGTACACCGGTAGTTAACTGGTATGTCAGTGCTGGATCCACATCTCCATACGTCTTGATTTTTGCATCAGCAGTTACAGTTATTGCTCTTGTTCCTATAGTCAAATTATCACTGACATAGGTAACATCGTAATTGCTTCCAGCGCTTAATGTACCAACGTTTATGGCATATGTACCCACATTTTCTCCGGCTACTCTAGTGAGCGATCCACTCAATGCATCACTAAACTGTAGTGCTCCTGAAGTAATCTGTGAGGTAAGTGATGGGTCTGCATCTCCGTAGGTCTTGGATTTTGCATCAGCTTTAATAGTTAATGCTCTTGTTCCAATTGTTAAATTATCTGCGACATAAGTAATTGAGTAATTATTACCAGCATCTAAAGTCCCCTGGACAATACTGTAACTTCCAACATTTTCACCAGTTGCTCTGCTCAATCCACCACTTAAAGCATCACTACCCTGAAGTGCACCACTTGTCAACTGATAAGTTAATGCAGGATCAGCATCTCCATACGTTTTGCTTTTTGGATCTGCCGTTACCGTTAATGCTCTGGCGTTTATTATCAAAGTTCCAGTATTACTACCTTCATAATTTGCATCATTGATTGTAGCTGTAACAGTATATTCTCCCACATTGACAGGGGCAATACTGGAAACAGGGTAAACAGTTCCATTAATACCCAAATAAGTAAGATCAACTGTTAAACCTGAAGGTGTTGGAACAGCAGAGACAGTTGGGCTCATGCTATTGTAAGTATGACTCAAATTCGATAATGCAATGGTACCTGTGGATTTTAATATCGTAAGTGTTGCTACAGCAGTTTTCGAATTACCTGATGCATCCGTTACTGTCAAAGTCACGCTATTAGCACCGAGATCAGAATTGGTAAATGAAGTCTTATCAAGAACTAAACTTGAAATACTACAATTATCACTTGATCCATTATCAATATCATTTGCTGTAATATTAATAACACCAGTTTCATCAAGATACCTTGTAATGTTCTGTGTTACAACTGATGGAGAGATTGTATCCAAAACTGTAAGTTGGGTACCAGCAGTTTTAGAGTTTCCGCTATTATCAGTCACTGTGAAAGTCAATGAATTCACACCCACATCAGAACATGTAAAATCAGTTTTATCGATAGCCAGGCTTGCAATTCCACAGTTATCAGTACTACCATTATCAAAATCGGCAGCTGTCACAGATAATGTTCCTGCACCATTCAGGTAAGCAGTTATGTTTTGCACAGTAGGTGCTGGCGATATTGTATCTATCACTGTAACTTTCGGCCCAGCAGTAACTGAATTGCCTGCAGCATCTTCGATAGTAAAGACCAAAGTATTTTCTCCGATATCAGCACAAGTAAATGCAGACTTATCAACAGTCATACTTGTAATACCAACATTGTCGGAACTTCCATTATCTACATCTGCAGCTACAATTGAACCATTTCCAGTGTTATCCAAATACAAGTTAATATCCTGAACCTCTGCAACTGGATCCACTATATCAGCAAGAATAAAACCTCCTCTGTAAATACCATAATCACTACCATCTCTTGAAGTCGATGAACCGAATAGACCATCCTGCCAGACCACAAACACCGGATCTGTTTCTTCTACAAAAGCCACAGAAGGATTCATCTGATTATCTGCCGTTGTGGTACTTATTTGAATTGGAGTACCGGACCTAGTTCCGTCGGGTTTAAATGCCTCACTGTAAACACCCGCTTTATCTCCGTCCTTTGCATAGTTTGTATAAGTGAATAGCATAACTCCGGAAGGTGACAACTTCACATCCACCTGCGTTTGAGCTCCACTAGTATCATCCGTATTTACTTTAAACTCACTGATTTGAGAAACACCGTCACTACCGTATTTTCTTGCATAGACTCCCAAATTATCTCCATCCTGCCCATAACTAGACCATGCAATAGCGAATTCACCTGAGCTATTCATATCAATGGAAGGCGATGTTTTAGCTGTTGTCAATTCGCTATTAACTGTAAAAATCCCACCTTGAGCTACAGCTGCAGAAGACATTCGCTGAGCCAAAATAACTGACTCTCCTGAAGTATTAACCGCTTGCCATGTTACAACGAACCCACCACTGTTATCCATCGCTACAGAAGGATAACTATGTCTTGAACCAGCCATTGTAGTACTTATCTGAAATTCTCCACCATTTAAAGTTCCATCTACATTGATTAAACGACCAAATATGTGACCTTCGCTTTCCCAAACTAAGACATAGGTATCATTACCAGCCACCGCTACAGCAGGTAATCTTTGGTTTCCTGTTGTAGTACCATTTACCAGAGTATTCACTTGCAATGCACTTCCTGCCAGGTTGAACATACCATAGTAGATGCCCCAACCATCACCATCTGCAGACTCATCCTGCCAAACAACGACATAATCTCCGTCACTGCTCATTGCAACATCAGGATTAAGCTGCGAACCGGTGGTTACGGCTGTATTGATAAGAATTTCAGCGGAAGGGGTAGCGGATCTATTTGCAACTGCAATCGCATAAATCCCCCAGCCATCACCATCTTGCCCCCAAGATTGCCATACAACTACATGATTTTCTGAATCATTTATTGAGGACGCAGGGTTTCTTTGAGCGTTCGCTGTTGTATTGTTCAGCTTTATTTCAGTACCAAATCCGGTTAACTGCCCATTCACAAAGAAGGGCGCAAAACCCATTAGGATACAACATAACAACCAAGGCCTTGCCGAGGCAATCAGTTTTTGCCTGAAGCAGTTCATCTTAATTATTGTTTCCAGTTACAGAAGTTGTCTCCAAAGCATTCAGCGTGTTGGCTTTAGCTTCATTCTCCAGAGCTTTGACTCTATTCAGTAATTCCTGAATAAGAAGTGTTTGACTCATATCTTCTTGAGTGGATGCCTCATATGCCGCCAACATTTGGATTTGTTGGTCAATAATTTGTTGTTGGTATTCAACCTTTTCTTCTAATTCCTGAACTGCTTTGACCAAAGGAACAACAAACTCAGCATATCTAATTCCATACATGCCGGTTTCTGTATTTTCCGGAGCATCAACTCCACTGAAATCAAATCCAAGTTCTAAAGCAGTAGCTTCAACTTCCTGGGCGATAAAACCAGTATATCTTGTATTTCTTTTCGCATCTCCATCCAGATTTCCAGATTCATTTCTGAACGAGACCATTTTATTGGGATCATAATTATAAGTAACTGGTCTCAGGTTTCTTATAAAATCCAATCCAGGAACATCCTCCTTCAAGTTTGTTTTAAACCTGCCATCCGAGAGTGCTGTCCAGTTTACAGAGCCTCCGATAGACGTAATAGAGCTATTACCAATGTATACTTCATTGCTTGTACTTACATTTGCTCCAAATCCAATTGCAATAGAATTTGCCGCAGTAACCTGAGCACCGGAACCAATCGCGATTCCCTGGTCCCCTTGAATTATTGTTTTTGCACCAATTGCTACTGCATTCGCATTATCAACATCAACATTCCTACCAATGCCTACTGCATTCATCTGAGCAATATTGGCTTGAAAACCAATTCCCACTGAGGAATCTGCATTATCAGTTGCCATGGATTGATATCCCATCATAATAGCACCATTCGCAGATAGTAAATCAGATTCATTCCCAATGCCTATGGCATATCTTCCTCTATTGTAAGAGTGATAGCCCATCGTGATAATATCGTTGTTTGCAGCAACTGAAGCTGCCCCAATATAAATAGTTCTATTTCTATTTGTACTTGCGGAACCATCAAAAGTATTACTGCCCCAACCAACAGGAAATTGTTGTGTGAAACCAGCCAGGGCCCCAATTCCTACATTATCTTCTCCTTCTCTATTTTCAGCGCCACTTTGGTAACCAACATATGTATTTCTATTGGCATTTGTTATTGAATTTGTTCGGTTATTATCCCAACCAGACCTTGCTCCAACAAATGTGTTAAAATCTGCATGTTCTGTAGCGACTCCTGATGCAGCTCCCACCATAGTGTTGTAAACACCCGCACCAACATCAATTGCTGCAGAGTCACCTATAGAAGTATTATGATGGCCTGTACTAACATCTGACATGGCTTCCGAACCAACAGCCACATTCCTGTAGCCAGTACCTGCACTAATTCCAGCTTCATTTCCAACAAATACCTGCTTATATCCGGTAGTATTGCTGAAACCAGCATCCTCACCGATAAAGGTGTTTTCATATCCAGTGGTATTTAATTGTCCAGACTCCTCACCTACAAAAGTATTATCATACCCAGTAGTGTTAGATAAGCCAGCTTCTGTACCATAAAAAGTATTATCGCCTCCAGTAATTGTTGCCTCACCGGCTTTCCAACCCATGAAAGTATTATCGAATCCTGTGGTATTACTATACCCAGCATGATACCCAACAGCTGTAATCTCATTAGTTGTATTAACTTTCCCAGCTCCAAATCCAACAAATGTATTTTGGCCTAGTTGATTTGTTAATTGTGTTCCTGTACTATCCCCGTAAAAGGTATTGTAATTACTGGAAGTAACATTCACTCCTGATCCAGTACCCTGAAATTCATTCAATACTTGGGCATTTGAGTACATCGAGAAATAGATTAAAAAAAAAGTAGGTGCAATAAAGAATTTGACACTATTGCTTAGTGTTTTGGCGGTGGTGTTAAGCATAACGGCAGTGTTTTGTTTACTTATAATTTATTTAATAATTCAATCAGTTATTGTCATCCTTCGACGAAGAGAATTGATTGTAAGGTGGTTAGCTGATTATGTTAGTCGAAATACCTTTTAACATCATATGGTAGCTAATTCAAACTCTTTGTCAACTGATTCCAATCGGATTGTGTTATTTGCTGTATTACAAAAGTAGGTTCAGAATAGACCTTTATGTAGAAAATTGTGTGCACAAATCGTTACTCTTATATTGCTGAGCGTAGACAAAGTGTTACACTAAAATACGTCCAAAATCGACCAAAATGCACATTTTTGGGACGAGTCCGCAAAAGCGGTAGATGAATTTACAATATGCGTAGACGAAGCATTTTTAGACCCTTTGAAATAGTTAGTTTGCAAATTTGCATTACCTTTAACTTGCTAGTGGAATAGCATAGAGTGGAACATATTTTATTAAATGGACGAGAAAACCATACTTATAGTGGATGATCAAAGAGAGATCATCAGAATGATTGCTAGTGAGCTAAAAGCACGGAATGGTCACTACAGAGTAATCAATGCGTCTAATGGAGAAATTGGAGTAAAAGTTGCTGAGGAAGAATTACCTGACATGATCATAATGGACTGGGATATGCCAGTTATGAATGGTATAGAAGCGACCAGAACCCTTAAGAATAATGAAGCCACCCATGACATCCCGGTAATCATGGCTACAGGTCAAATGACAAGTTCGGAAGACTTAAAAATTGCTCTGGAGGCAGGAGCTGTAGATTACATTAGAAAACCGGTAGATTTTGTTGAGCTAACAGCGAGAATTAATACTGCCATCAGAATTAAGGAACAGCATGAAGCGATTCAAGAGCTATTAAAAAATGAAATAGAACTTAAGAATAGGAAGCTCAGCACTACATCCATGTTGATCGTTGAGAAAAACGGCCTACTTCAGGATTTCCACAATGATATTGAGCAACTAGAGAAAATAGCATCCTCCGACAATGGCAATGTCTCAAAAGAGCTGACCACACTAAGAAAAAGAATCCACAATCATATTGATATTGATAGCAGTTGGGAAACTTTCAAATTGCATTTTGATGAAGTTCACCCACATTTTTTTTCTATTCTACACAAAAGATATGGCGAAATATCCCATAAGGATTTGAAATTATGTGCTTATCTGAAATTAGGAATGGATAATAAGCAAATTGCAAGGCTTCTTAATATCTCTCCTTCCAGCACAAGGACAGCACTAACAAGATTGAAGAAGAAAATGGGATTAAGTGAGGAAGATCATTTGAGAAATTTGATAATGGAGATTAGTTAATATCTCCAAAGAAGACAAACCATAAAGAAAGAAACTACCTAATTCGAAAGTCCCAACATAAAAGACTCCAGCACCTTAAATTCGAACAATGCAACCTGTTCGAAGAAAGTCACATATGTCTTTAGGAGAAGTCTATTTCTGGACCAACACAATAAATAATTGGAATAACCTTCTAAGTCATGAAACCCTTAAACTTGTCATAATTAATCAACTCCAATGGCTTATCAAAAACAATAAAATCAAAGTTTATGGCTATGTAATTATGCCCAATCACATGCATATACTTTGGGAAATGATTGAAAAGAATGGCAAAGAAATGCCTCATGCTTCCTTTAATAAGTGGACAGGATCTCGTTTTCTTGTATTTCTCAGAGATGCATATCCTCAAAGAGTTTGGCCTTATTACGAAAACACGAACGCGCGCAATCATCGTTTCTGGCAAAGAGATGCATTAGCTATAAAGATTTGGTCTAGAAGAGTTTTTGAACAAAAACTGAATTACATTCATATGAATCCTCTACAAGAAAGATGGAGTCTTGTTAAGAAACCAGCGGACTACAAATGGTCGTCAGCTGCTTATTATGAGTGTGGTTTTGATGAGTTTGGTATTGTTAGTCATTATTATGATCGGTTTTGATGGGTGGTTTTTTGGTTTGTCAGGGGACAAACCGAACGTATCAGACAAACCGAGCGTGACCGTTTTTATTTAATGTCTTTCCCTAAAATATCAGTTAGGCCTCTCTATCAAATCCAATAGTTCATTGTAATACCTTTCATTATTGGTGTAAGCTGCATCTACAACTCTATTTGTCCAATCTTTGATTGCCTCATTTCTTGTTTCAATACTTGCAAGTATTTCCTCAATAGCAAATGCTTGATGTAGCTTTTTAGATCGCAATTCCGGAATTTTAGAAATAATCAAATCCCGATCCTCTTCTGAAATTTTGAATACAAATTCCTTTGAGAAATCACGAGCTACTTCCTCTGTTTCGCCATACAGCGGCAAAGAAAATTTAAAAGCAGTTCCTTTTTTTAATTCCGACACTACCGACAATTCAGAACCATGAGCCCTTACTGCCAATCTGCAGAAACTTAACCCAAGACCTGTACTAGCAACTCCTCCGGATGCTTTGGGGTCTAACTGACTGAAATTCTCAAAAATCTTTTCAAGATTATTTTTAGCGATTCCTGAACCATGATCTTTAACTTCAATTTCAACCAGACCAGATTCATTAGAAACTCCGTTGATCTCAATGTAATCATTTACTGGAGAGTATTTAATGGCATTGGTTAACAGATTCACAAATACCCTAAGCATGTAATTCTGATCAGCTTTCACTACCCATTTAGGATCGATAGATAGTTGAACATTCATGTTTTTCTGAGAAAGTAACGGTCTAACTTGTTCAACTGCATCGCTTAGCAGCGAATGAAGTGATAATGGAGCAGGACTGAGTACTACTTCTGTGCTCTCAAACTTGTGCACATCCAACATATTATTGACAAGGTTCAGCATTTGTCGGGCCATTTGACGAGTGGAGTGCTTCTCTGATTCTGTTGATAGAATAATACCCAACGGGTTCTTAAGATCATGAGCAATCATTCCTGTCATTGCCTCTTTGAATTTACCAATAGCCTTAAAATGCTCATTTTGAAGAGCCTTGGCTTTGAGTTTGTTTCTGGCAATGAAGAACCCTACAATTAGAATAATCAATGCCGTACCAAGACCTAAAAGTAGTTTAAGGTTACTCACTTGTTCGTGGGCTTCTAAAAGCATTATTTCATTATCCTTAGCTGCCAACTGGCTCTCAAATTCATAGTTAGCTTCAACCATGGCCAATTCTTTTATATTTTCTTCATTGATCAATGAATCACTGGCCATAATGAATTGATTTTGATAGTGATATGCTTTTTCAAACTGTTTCAATTCAAAGTAACACTCTGAGAGACTTTTACTGATATCTCTGAACATAACAAGTTCACCAGCCTCTTCTGCAATCGAATGCCCATCAATAAAACTAGATAACCCTGCCGAGCACCCTTCTTTTTCTCTGAGTGTAAGGCCTAATTGATAGTGGGTAGTGACTACAGCTCTTCTATGGTTAATCTCTAATGCAATTTTTTGTGCTTTCTGAATGGATTGGATTGCAGAGTCATATAAGCCCAATTTCCTGTACGTAGAACCAATGTTATTTAGATTGGATGAAATACTTCTTTTCCTTCCTACTTCTGTATTGATTGCTAATGCTTCCTTGTAACAACTGAGAGCCTTCTCAAAATCACCATTACCATCGTGAAATCTGCCCAGATTGTTTATCGCCAAGGCTGTGACGTACTTACTTTTTGTATCTCTTCCAATCTTCAAAGCAGTATTAATAGCCTCTTCTTGTTTTTGCGGTTCCTCAGTTTCCTTATATACTTTGCCGATATTAATCCAGGCCGGACCCACCAAATTGGTCATTTCCAAAGGTTCTCCAATTTTTATGGCCCGATTAAAATAGTCGAGAGCTTCCGCATGTCTACCAAGCTTTAGGAGAATTAACCCCAGATTATTGCTAGTTATCGCTATGTAAGAGTCAAAGCCATTTTTTTCCATTTCCTCCAGGGCTCTGGTATAAAACTCAATTGACTTTGAGTAATCACCACGGTTATCAAAAATGATGGCCATGTTACTTAGCGCTCCTGTTACTCCCCTAGCATTGCCTAACGTATCATTTAATTGATAGGACTTTGTATAATATAGCAATGCGCTATCAAACTCCCCTTGGTTCCAATAACCAGCTCCAAGCGAATTGTAAGCATGGGCTCTTCCTTTATCGAATTGAAGGCTGGATGCTAACCGAATGGACTCTCTTGCATATGAAATGCCTTTTTCAGGATTGTAGGTATGTAGTTTGTAAGCAAGAGTATTTAAAAGCAACACCCTGTTAGTATCGGGCTCGGCCAGAGAAAGTTCATTTTCAAGGCTATCTATTTCTTCATTTTGCGCATAAAGCAATGAAGTAAACATTAATAGTGAGAATGATATGTAAATCAGCTTTTTCATTCATCGATTATTCTTCCTCCACCATGTCTAAAAGTTCTTTATAATGCACTTCATTGTTTGCATATGCAGCACTAATTACTTTTTCAGTCCATGAATTCACCATTTCATTTTCAGAATTAATTGATTCCAATATTTCTTCAATCTCAAAGGCTTGGTGTAATTTCTTAGACCTTAATTCAGGTATTTTGGAAATCACTTTTTGCCTTTCATTTGAGCTCATTGTAAAAGTTAAATCATTAATCATCAAATCAGCAACTGTTCCTTGATTAGATAAATCTAACTCAAACATAAATGTAGTACCACTTCCTATTTCTGACTCTACTAACAAATCAGAACCATGAGCCCTCACTGCAAGTTGACAAAAACTTAATCCAAGTCCGGTACTTCCAACTCCACCAGATTTCCTTGCATCAACCTGGCCGAAACTTTCAAATATTTTTTGCTGATCTTTTTTTGCAATTCCTGTGCCTTCATCCTTTACAGATACATATACTTTGTCTCCAAATTTCTCTCCTATTACTTTAATCGATGCATTGTTTGGTGAGTACTTAATGGCATTTGTGAAAAGATTAACCATCACCCTCAACAGGTATTCATGATCTGCCTGAACCAATAGGTCCTCATCAATTAAAGTTTCTATGACCAGATTCTTCTCTGAAAGTAATGGTCTAACATTTTCGGTCGCTTCAGCTACTATTGTCTGAAGAGAAAATGATGACAAGTCTAATTTAACACTGGTATTTTCAAACTTATGAACATCCAGCATATTGTTAACCAGATTAAGCATTTGACGAGCCATTAACCTGGTTGATGGCTTCTCAGATTCAGTGCCCAAGATAACCCCAAGTGGATTCTTCAGATCATGAGCTATCATACCGGTCATTGCTTCTTTAAACTGGGATACTTCTTCCAGTTGCTTTTTCTTTCTTTCTTTCTTCAGTAATAAATATCTGGCTATTAAAAATCCAGCTATCACAATTATTGCAATTCCGATAATCAACAAGGTTACTTTAAGATTAGCTACCTGCTCTTTTGATTCCAGCAGACTGATTTCGTTTTGCTTTTGAAGAATCTCTTTATCATGCTTATATCCCTCATCCAACCTGGTTATCGCCATTATTTGTTCCTCACTCACAATACTGTCCTTTAGTTGAATATATTCTTCGAGAAATCTAACAGCTTGCTCGGAATTACCAAGCTTTTTATGCAGCACGAACAAACTGTAAGCAGCATCGTACAAAGCATCTTCGTAACCTAATTCCTTATATATCCGATAAGCCTCTGAAAGCTGTTCTTGAGCACTTTTGTAATTTGACTGATTCAAATTGACATTGCCTAGCACCTCAAGTGCACTAGCTATAGAGGATTTCGAATTAACCTTACTTAATAAACTTGTTGCATATTCTGAGAAATAATCACTGGAATCCTGAACTCCCAGAATTTGATACATATCAGCCAACATAGCCGCAGCGGTTAGAATGTACCGTTTTTCTCCGACCTTTTTTCTAATTTGAAACGCTTTCAAAAATTGCTCTTTAGACTTCTCATTTTGAGATAAATCTGAATACATAATAGCAATATTAAAATGGGTAAAATGCACATCATCTCTTCCCAAATCATTCGCCATTTCGATAGCCTTAAGATAACTTTCCTCAGCTCTATCAAAGTCTTCCAAATTCTTATAAAGTATGGCAATATTGCTTAAGACCGTAGCTATTTCACCTTTATCCTCAGTTTCTTCAGCTCTTTTCAGTGCTTTTTGCTGAAAGTTTAATGCTTCCAAAAATCTTCCTTCATCAGATCTGATATTGCCTAAGACATTGTTCGACATTATGTATAGATCATGAATACCAAGCCGATCACCAATACTGCTAGCCTCTTCTAAAAAGTAAACCGCACTATCAATTTTCCCAACATACTTATAGTCGAATCCCAGATTATAATACGCATTAGCCATTCCATCAAAGTCCTGTATTTTCTGATAGAGAGGTATTGATTGCAACCGGAGGTTAATAGACCTCTGATCCTGATCGATTGATATTACAGCGAGTGCTAAATCATTGAGTAAATCTGGCATCAAACTCAAAGAGTCACTTTTTTTTGCAAACTCTATTGCCTTTTCATGATAGCTAATTGACTCTTCATATTGATATAGGTTTCTCAGAATCAGACCGATTTGGGTATGTGCTTTTGCAAGAGCCCACGAACTGCCAGAGGCCTCTGCCAACTGCAAATTCTGATGAGCTAAAACCAAAGCTGAATCCTTATTTTCTAATCTGAACTCACCAATGAACTTTAGTTGCTCCTTGTATTGATTCAGTTTATCAATATTGACCTGACCAAATGAATTTGATTGACAAAGCAAAATCAAAAAGAACGTCAGACTAAATTGATAAATTCTCATTGAATTAATTCTTTTGATCAACCATGTCCAACAATTCATTATAATGCTCCTCATTATTAGCATATGCGGCACTAATAACCTTTTCAGTCCATTCAGAAACTTGCTGACTATCACTTTCAATACTTTCCAGAAGCTCCTCAATCGCAAATGCCTGATGCAACTTCATTGCTCTTAATTCCGGAATCATATTGATCACCATGTCTCTTTCGGAATCAGTCATTCTGAATATTCCAGTTTCGACAGACTCCATATGCTCACTTTTGCTTCCAGATATTTCAAGACTAAAAATAAAAGATGTGCCTTCTCCTAATTTAGAATCAACATTTATATCTGAACCATGTGCTCGTAATGCAAGCTGACAAAAACTAAGACCAAGCCCGGTACTTCCAACTCCCCCTGATTTTTTGGGGTTGACTTGTCCAAAATTCTCAAAAATCCTTTGTTGGTCCTCAGTTGCAATTCCCTCTCCTTGATCAGAAACAGAAATTTGTAATTTTGATCCTATCACTTCAGCAATGACTGAAATTGTGGAATTGTTTGGTGAATATTTAATTGCATTGGTAAATAGGTTCACAAATACCCTTAACATATACTCGTGATCAATATCTACTTCAACCGACTCCTGCAACTCAAATTTGATATCAATGTTTTTCTCGGATAACAATGGTCTTACCTGCTCCGTGGCTTCTGCTATCAGTTGATTAAATTGAACATTGGTCATATCCAATACTACCTCCGTAGTTTCAAACTTGTGTACATCCAACATATTGTTAACCAGACCCAACATTTGACGAGCCATTTGGCGGGTAGATGGTTTTTCAGTTTGCGTTCCTAAGATGATTCCTAATGGGTTTTTCAAATCATGGGCGATCATACCAGTCATAGCCTCACGAAATCTACTCAGGTTTGATATTTCTTCATTTTTTGCATTGAGTATAGCATTTGCTTTCTGCTTATTACGATAACCTCTAAATGTGAAGAAAGCTATAACCAATAGAATCCCAGTCCCTAGTATGAAAACATTACGAAGGTTCTTCTGTGCTAAAATCTGAGAATTCAACACTGCCTCATTTGCTTCCTGCAACCTTTTTTGTTCCTCTCTCTCTTGCTCAAATTTATAGTCGTTCTCAAGTGTCGTTATTTGTTTTACCAAATCCACATTGAGAAGACTATCATTGAACTCTTTAAAATTGATGTGACTCTTTAAAGCATCTCTGTAATTACCGATAGCTTCCTGTGCTTGAAATTGCTGATTGTAACCACCAGATATCAAACTAACTTTACCTTGATTAAGTGCACCAGTAGTGCCGTCTTTTGCCAATTGCAGAGCTTCGATGTACCTGCCTTGTTGGTTGTATACTGTTGCTATACCTATCTGAATTCCAGGAATTGATTCTTTTTCTCCTAACCGAGTATAAATTTCTAAACTCTTGTTGTAATGGGAAAGTGCTAAATCCATATCATCCAACGAGAGATAGCATTTTGCCAAATAAGCACTGGCTTCAGCTATTCTGCCTTCTTCATTAATTTCTATTGCAACATCATATGACTTTAGAAAATAGTCTAGCGCCTCCTTAATTTGATTTTGCTTAAATCTTAAATTTCCTAGGTCTCTGTAATTGGCTGAAATAATTCTCTTTAAGTCAATTTTCTCAGCTGCCTCCAGGGAACTCATTAATGATTCATGTGCTTTTTCAAAGTCCTCAATTCCAATGTAGAGGCTTCCTAAATTATTCATCACATATGCCAACAACTGGTAATCACTAGTTTTCTCAGCAATCTCTTTAGTTTGTATAAACGCATCAATTGCCTCCACTTTGTTTCCATTGAGTGTGTAGAGGTTGCCCAAATTCATAAGATTTGAGCCTTTGGAAGACTCTGCTCCAATTGAGTCTGCTAAAGCGATTGCTTCCAGATAACCACTTATTGCATTATCATAATTACCAATTCTCTTTTCCACATTCGCCACATTACCTAATAGTCGGGCCGTTAATACGAGATCACCAATTTTCTTAGCAAGTCCTAATCCTTTTTTGTAATAAATAAGAGCGGAATCATAGGCAGACCGGCGTTTAAAGTAAACACCTAAAACGTTACATGTCCTGGCGGTTTCTCTATCTTCATTAATAGACTCAGAAAGGGATAACGACTGCAGAAAGTATTTTTTGGGGTCGTCTTCTGAATTTGTGAGATTCACAACAGACCCTCTAATCCGTAAGGACCAGGCATGTTCTTTTAAAGAACCTGATTTCTTTGCGTAAACTATAGCCGTATCCAAATAAGCATTGCATAGATTAAAGTCATTTCTATAATAAACAGAGGCCATTCCATTGTACAAATTCGCAAGTGTAGAGTCGGATGGAGACTTTGATATTTCCATTAGTATACTGTCTCGCAATTGCGTCTTCTTCTCCGATAACTGGCCAAAACAGAGTAAGTGCAACGACATTGCCGCACAAGTAGCCAAAGCCAGAGAAATTATCCTTCTATAATCTGCCATAAACACTGATTTGAACCTGAAATTTAAAAATTTCCATTCTTTATCTCTAGCTATTAGCGTAGACAAGTTGTTACACCTCCTTTCAAAATATTTTAATCAGCTTTTGAACCAATTTATATTTTCTCCGACTACCCTTTGAAATTATTTGATTTTAACACAACTTTAAAATTGACCAAACGTTCAGTCAATAAATGAGCCCAAGATCTAAAGAACAAAATAACAAAGTCAGGAGTCAGAGCATCAATAACATTTTAGATGCTTCCTTAGAGCTCTTTGCGGTGCAAGGATATGACGCAACTTCGATATCCATGATTGCTGAAAAAGCTGGTATCTCAAAGGGACTGCTCTACAATTACTTCAAAGGCAAAGAAGATTTGCTTAGAGGGCTAATAGATCGTCTCAATAGCTCTGAAGCTGACATGATGAAAGATGTGATTGGGAATGATCCCGGTCAGACTTTGGAAAATGTATTGAGGGTATTTTTCAAGGAATTGAGAGACAATTTCCAGCAATGGGTTTTTGTATCAAAACTGGCACTACAGGTCGATAAATTTGATTTTGTAAAAGACCTTGCTACCGAAAAGTACAATGGATATACGCAACTATTGGAGCAACTATTAACTGCTCTTGGGGAACCAAATGCTAAACAAGAAGCCAGACTTATCGCTGTGATGTTTGATGGTATTGGATTCCAATATATGATTATAAAAGAGGATTACCCTCTAGATGAAATTGAAAATTATTTAATCAACAAATACTGTACAAAATGAAAACTGTTGGCTTAGTCATACTACTTTTTCTAAGCAGTCTTGCAAATGCTCAAACGGCTACTGAAATCATTAAAGCTGCTGACGAGAAAATGCAGGGAAAAACCAATCGTGGTACTATGACCATGACGATTGTTCGGCCAAAATGGACGAGAGAAATCAGTATGAAAACATGGAGTAAGGGCACTGATTATAGCCTTGTACTCATTACCGCTCCTGCAAGAGATAAAGGAACGGGTACTCTGAAAAGAGAGAAAGAACTCTGGAACTGGCAACCAAGTATTGACCGAATTGTAAAACTACCACCCAGCATGATGATGCAATCCTGGATGGGATCCGACTTCACGAATGACGATCTGGTGAATCAATCTTCCATGGTAGTAGATTATACCCATGAGTTGCTTGGTGATACCACCATCGCTGGATATGACACCTGGAAAATTGCATTGATTCCTAAAGAAGAAACTGCAGTAGTCTGGGGTAAAATTGAAGCTTACATTACTAAGAAAGACTATTACCAATTGATCTTTAAATACTACGACGAAGATGAATTTCTGACCAATACAATGACCATGTCTGAAATCAGATCTATTGGAAACAGAATGATTCCGACCCGAATGGAAATGATACCAGCAGAAAATCCCGATCAGAAGACAGTTATCACCTATCAGGATTTTGAGTTTGATATTGACATTGATGATAGCTTTTTCTCCATCCAAAACCTGAAAAGGGTACGATAATGCTGTACTTAATCTTAGCGTGGAGAAACATCTGGAGAAATAGAAAGAGGACCTGGATTACCGCGTCTTCTATTGGTTTTGGTGTATTCTTCGCAGTATTGATGCAGTCAATGCAGTTAGGTTCATATCAGAGAATGATTGATAATTCGGTCAGATTTCTTACTGGTCATGTGGCCATACACCAAGAAGAATATTGGGATGAACAAATTCTTGATAATGGTTATGAAATATCACTTCTGAATGATCTAAAGTATAATTCCGAATTAGTGGATGTAGCGGTTCCAAGAATCACTTCTTTTGCCCTGGCTTCCTTCAAAGAAAAAACCAAAGGTGTTTTAGTAAATGGTATTGATCCTGAAAAAGAAGCAAGGCTGACATTATTGGATAAGAAAGTGACCAAAGGCTCTTACTTAACTGGTGAAGGTGTCATCATTGGTGAAGGACTTGCAGAATATCTGAAAGTTGATGTTGGTGATACAATAGTCTTCATCAGCCAGGGCTACCACGGCGTAAATGCCGCTGGAAAGTACAAAGTAGAAGGACTTCTTAAATTTCCTGTCCCTGAATTGAATCAGGCAGCTATGTACATGACCATTGATATGGCTCAGGATTTCTTCGGTGCGGAGGGAATTATCACTTCCTATTCACTTTTGATGAATGATGAATCTGACGTGGATATCATTCAGACCTCACTAAAGTCACAAGTGACAAGCCAACAACTAAGTGTCAGGAACTGGCAGGAAATGATGCCTGAATTGATTCAAGGTATTGAGCTGGATTATTACAGTGGTTTGATAATGATTTACATTTTATACACAGTGATTGGATTTGGAATATTTGGAACATTCCTCATGATGACCAAAGAGCGAACATATGAGTTTGGTATTCTGGTTTCGATAGGAATGAAGAAAGTTAAGATTCAGGCAATGGTAGCCTTGGAAATACTACTTCTTACATTTTTTGGTGTGTTTCTAGGCCTAGTTGCCGCTACCCCATTGACTATTTATTTCAAGATGAATCCAATTGAGTTTACTGGTTCAGCGGCAGAAGCGTATGAAAAATTCGGTTATGAAGCCATTATACCTTTTGCACTGGAACCAACTATCTACTATAGTCAAGCATTGGCTATTTTATTGATTTCCATATTCCTGGGGATCTACCCGATGCTAGCTATCAAAAATTTAAAAATCGCTAAAGCACTAAAAGAATGATACTGTCATTATCCTGGAAAAATATTTGGCGATCTAGAGGCAGGAGCTTTGTCGTCATTGGAGCCATAATAATCGGTGTTTGGGCACTCATATTTATGATTGCTTTCTACAACAGTTTCGGAGCTGCATTTGCAAGAAATGCAATCAATCATGAACATTCTCATATTCAAATTCACAATTCTGCTTACCTGATTGAACCAGACGTCTTTAATGAAGTCAAAGATGAAATGGACATTCGAAAGGCAATTTCCGACGATCCAACGGTCAAATCATTTGTGTCCAGAAGAAAGCTAAACGGTATGATTGCCAGTTCAAAAACTAATACTGGAGTGCAGATATACGGAATTGATCCTTCAGAGGAAGCAACAACAACAGCTCTTGAAGAACAGTTAGTTGATGGAAATTATTTCAATAAACTGAAAAGGAACCCAGTTTTAGTAAGTAAGAAGATTGCTGAAAAACTGAAAATAAAAATACGGTCCAAAGTAGTAGTAACCTTTCAGGACTATGAAGGGAATATCACCGCAGTTTCCTGCAGAGTTGAAGGAATATTTGACTCGAAATCTCCTAAAATCAATGAAGGAGTGATCTACATGAAAAAATCTGACCTCAACAGATTGGTCGGAGCAGAAGGTGTGAATGAAATTGCGATCCTTCTTAATAGTAGTGAGGACATTGAGCAAATGCAGAGCAAACTTCAAAATGTTACCTCAAACAAAGTCAGAAACTACAAAGAAGTGGCTCCTGAATTTAATTTAATGGAAGAGTCCTCCGTAGTGACTAAGCAAATTCTTACTGGCATCATTATGTTGGCATTGCTGTTTGGAATCATCAATACTATGCTAATGGCAGTACTTGAACGAACCAAGGAAATCGGAATGTTGCAAGCTGTTGGGATGCATAAAAAAAGCATCTTTAGTATGATAATGCTTGAAACTTCCTTGATGGGTGCTCTGGCTGGTCCAATCGGTCTCCTTCTTGGGTATCTAACAAACCTCTGGCTTGGGCAGAAAGGATTAGATCTTTCTACCTATTCAGATGCACTGAAAGAGTATGGAATGGATGCAGTATTCTTCCCTGAAATCAGTACTTCAACTTATCCAATCTTGATGATAGTGGTACTAATTACAGCTTTTCTGGGTGCTATATACCCAGCCATTAAAGCAATCAGATTAAATCCACTTGATGCAATTAGAAAAATTTAAAATCATGAATGTAATTGAAACCAATAATCTGGTAAAAACATATAACCCTGACACCATTCCTGTTCATGCCATCAACAATGTAAGCATAAACATCGAAGAAGGTGAATTCACAGCAATCGTTGGTCCATCAGGATCCGGGAAAAGTACGCTGCTCAATATGATTGGAGGACTTGATAATCCCTCCTCTGGAAAAGTAGTAATTGATGGAATTGATATCAAGAACTTAAATCAGCCCCAGTTGACTGATTTTAGAATGCATAACATAGGGTTTGTATTCCAATCTTACAATCTCATTCCGGTAATGACTGCCAAGGAGAATGTAGAATTTATCATGCTACTTCAAAAAAGAAGTAAAGAAGAAAGAGATTTCAGGTCTGCCGAATTAATGGAGAAAATGGGAATCGCAGAAACCAGTAAAAGAAGACCTGCACAGCTTTCCGGAGGTCAGCAACAGAGAGTTGCGGTAGCAAGAGCCCTAGCTTCTAAGCCAAAGTTTATCCTTGCAGATGAACCAACAGCAAACCTTGATAGCCAATCCACATCAGCTTTGCTGGATATTATGGCAAAAATGAACGAAGAGGAGAACGTCACCTTTGTATTCTCTACACATGATCAAAGGGTGATCGACAAAGCAAAGAGGGTAATCACAATAGTTGATGGGAAAGTTCAGTCAGATGAAACTCGTTAAGCTTTTCACATTATGTCTACTCCTGATTTCTTTTCATTCTTATGCTCAGGAAGAGGAAGAGCCCAAACTGGAAATCAACGGATATATCAAGGATTTGGTCACCTTCACTTTCATTGAGGACGTTGATTCATCTTTGGTTGATAATTTAATTCACAATAGAATTAACCTGAGGTGGTTTCCAACCCAAAAGTTGGAGGGTAAGCTTGAAATCAGGAATAGAATATTTAGTGGGGATCTTGTTCAAAGCATCCCCAACTATCCTGAATTAATTGATATCAACAACGACTATTTCGATTTAAGCGCCAGAACCAATGGAGATAAAATTGTAGCTCATACTATGATTGACAGGGCCTCTTTAAAGTGGTCTGAGAATGACTGGCAATTAACAGTTGGAAGGCAAAGGATAAACTGGGGAGTAAACCTTGCCTGGAACCCAAATGATGTCTTCAACGCCTACTCACTTCTGGATTTCGATTATACAGAAAGACCCGGAAGTGATGCCATCAGGTTTCAGAAGTATATTGGCTATGCTGGTGGTTATGAGGTTGCTGTTAAGATGGCGGATGATTGGGATGATTTTGTTGGTGCCGGGCTCTATAAGTGGAATGTTGGCACCTATGATTTACAAGTGCTTGGAGGGTTCATGAAAAATAATCTGGTTACCGGAGGTGCATGGGCCGGTAACATTGGACTTACAGGATTCAAAGGAGAATTTACCTATTTCAATGATCTTAATACTGATGATGCTGGTGACATTCTGGTTTCCATTTCTTCAGATTATTCATTCCCAAATTCACTTTATTTCAATGGATCCGTTTTATACAATTCATATGCTGATCAAGCTCAAGGCAACACCTTTATCAACACCAGCCCGGCAAACCTGGATGTCAGGTCAATTTCCACAACTGAGTGGTCTGCATTTTTACAATCGAGCTACAACTTCCATCCCTTGATCACAGGAAGCACCATGATTCTATTTTATCCTGGAGAGAGTGGAGTTCTGCTAAGTCCAATGATCACCTACTCTCCTATGGACAATTTTGATGTCAATCTAATTGGACAATTTATCGTGGATGATGGTCCTAATATTTATTTGAGTTATTTGAGAGTTCAATATTCGTTTTAATGTAGATTGTAACAGTCTTTTAAAGCACCGTATATGAAACCGATTATCATCAGCTTTTTCTTACTCTCTTCGTTCATTGCAATTGCGCAACCTCATGGAGTCACAACTGAATTGATAACGAAAAATAAGATTTCCAAAATTGAAGCAACGCTTGATCTGGAAGACGATGATCCGAAATACGAAAATCTAGTAGTGGGCAATTATGAATTTGATTATAAAGGTAGATGCACCAGAAAAAAGATCATCTCTCCATTTTATGACGTAGTAGCCACTTCAAATGAGACCATTTTTGAATACTTGGGACTTTACTTAGTGAGAGAAACACGCATCCACAAAACAGAATCGATTACAGCTCGGGACAAAGAATACATCGGACTGTTTGGACCAACCAATGACACTACAATCGTGATAAAAATGTTAACGAATGATGGAAAATTGGGTTCCAAATCGAAATACACATATAACAAAGACACCTTCCACATTTATTATAAGTACGAAGGAAATAATCTTACCAGGACTACTCATTTAACTTCTAAAGCATCTGGAAAACTTCATCCCGGAGATTATTTAAAAACTTATTACTATGATAGCCTCAATAGATTAATAGAAGAGCAGCAATTATATAAGTCACTCGACTTACCTACAGTTACAAGCTTCAAATACGATGGGAATTCCCAAAACCTCATAAGAAAATTAACGACCCATGATATTAGATGGCTAAATGTCTACCAAAATGGAGTTCACAATTTGGAATTTGAAATGGATTCAACATTTGGCAAAATGGAAATATTCCAATACGATTCAGACAATAACCTTACTAAGGAAACTACTTATCTGAATTTACTCGATACAACTTCAAGATACCACTGGGTTGAATATCAATACGAGGGGAATTTGATGATTAGCAGGAAATCATATAGTAATACTGACGAATTGATTAACCTGACTGATGAGATAAGATACGAATATGATAAACGAGGATTACTCAAAAAAGAAGTCTTTGTGTACAACGGAAAAACCGCATATTCAATCATTTACGATTATAAATAACCTCCCTTATATCGCATTCCATAATCCTTAAGAATCAATTTCTTTCTACTTTATAGAAACAAATACAAATCGTTTTGCGTAACTTTATATGCAAAATAGAAACAAATAAAATGAAAGGAACCAAAATTGGTGAATTCGAGGAGCTCACATTACTCACAATTGTGATACTTCAGGATGATGCTTATATCATTAGAATACAAGAAGAACTTAAGAAACAAGCCAATCGCTCTGTTGTGATGGGTGCATTGCACGCAACCTTATCCCGACTTGAAAAGAAAGGTCTTCTGGAATCCGAACTTGGAGGTGCAACACAAGAAAGAGGAGGCAGGAGAAAAAGAATTTACAAGCTCACTGCAGCTGGTAAATCCGTTCTTTCTGAAATATACGAGACAAGAAACCGCATGTGGGGACAAATCCCTGATTACGCATTAAAACTCATTCATGTCTGACCAACAACATACCCCTCCTACTTTCTCTATCAGACTCATTCGTGCTTTGTGTAGAACTGAGCTAGTGGAAGAAATAGAGGGCAATCTCTATGAGTACTATTGGATTATGTCCGAGGAAGCTAATCGATTTAGTAAAATCAGATTTTGGATTCAGGTGCTCACCTATTTACGGCCATCTACGCTCAAATTCTTTAAACTCAAAAACTCAGGATCTATGTTTATTTTCAACCCCAAAATCGCTGTGCGGAGCTTATTCAAGCATCGAGTCAGTACCAGCATTAATTTACTTGGCTTTGTAATAGGACTGCTTAGTACAATTTTTATTTACTTCTATATCAATACAGAATTGAACATCGACAGTTTTCATGTCGATAAGGAAAATATTTATCGGGTAATCAGGACATCAGAAATCAATGGAGCTCCATATGATGTCGGGGTAACTTCAGGTCCATATGCAGAGGCTCTGATTAACGATTACCCATCTTCCATTAACTCCACTACCAGAGCATTTCCTCAGAACGGGCTAGTAAAAATTGCCGATAAAAAGTTTCAGGAAAACAAGATGATATTTGCAGATAAGAACTTTTTTGAGTTTTTCTCTTATCCACTAGCTGAGGGCAATCCCGGGGATGTTCTTAGTCTTCCTAATTCAGTAGTAATCTCCAGGGAGATTGCTACCAAATATTTTGGCTTCAAGGATCCCATTGGAGAAATAATAGAAGTGGATAATGAGTACAAATTCACTATAACCGGAATAATGGACGACCTGCCTGCAAAGTCACACCTGGACTTCAACATGGTTTTTTCCATTGAATTATTTGAAGGTTTTGATTGGTTCCATGGTTGGTGGAATAATGGATTGGTGACATACATTAACGTTCCTACCCCCCAACAAGCACAATATCTCAACACACAATTTCCAGATTTTATGGATAAGTACTTCGGAGATGATTTTGAGGCTTCAGGAACTAAGATTGGCCTGCAAGTAGAACCACTTGAAGATATCTACTTTAATAACAAAACAAGATTTGACCCAGTTGTTCATGGCGATTTAAGCAGCTTGATAATTCTGGGAGCGGTCGGTGTAATCATTATATTCATTGCTTGCTTCAATTACATCAACCTTTCAATTGCCATGGCATTCAAGCGAGCAAAAGAAGTGAGTGTTCGTAAGGTACTTGGAGTAGAGAAAACCAGACTAATCACTCAGTTTCTGGGAGAATCAATGATGTTGTTGTTGGCATCAATGCTAATAGCAATCGGGTTAAGCATCGCCGTTAAACCAATATTTAACAGTGTTTTTGACCTTGATATTTTATTTAATTGGGCCGATCAATTCGTAATTACATTTATGGTTGGACTAATGCTGGTAGTATTAATTACTTCCGGATTATATCCGGCACTTTTAATGTCATCATTCAAACCTGTAAGTATCCTAAAATCGGGCAAAATACTACTTGGGAAGAATTCATTCATTCGGAAAGGATTGGTAGTTGCGCAATTTTCATTATCCATATTTCTGATCATTGCCACTCTGCTGATTGGCTTTCAATTGGATTACATGAAAAGTAAACCCTTGGGTTATAATAAAGAATCACTTTTGATAATTCACATCAATAACCAGGAAATCCAATCAAACGATGAGTTGTTCAAAAATGATCTTCTCAGGCATGAAAATATCAAATCTGTAACCAGTGCTTCTGGAGAACCTGGAGGCTTTCATGATGGTACGGTTCTACAGATCAGTGGAGTAGATCTAAACCCTAAAGTGAGATCTGCCTTTGCTGATACAGATTATTTAAAAACATTAGGAATCCCAATTGCTGCGGGAAGAGATTTCGACAGGAGTTTTGCCAACAACGATAGCATGGCCATGATGATCAATGAAAAGGCACTTGCTGAAATTGGATTAACTGCTGAAGAGGCAATTGGTAGAAAAGTCACTATTCCGGGATTTGGTATTGACAGGAGAATTGTAGCCGTTGTAAAAGACTACCACTTCACTGCTCTAAATAATGAGATAGAACCTCAGGCTATAATTATGGGATACACACACCACAGAAGGTTCATCGTTAGAATGAATGATGTTGATATTCCAAATACATTAAGACACATTGAAGAATCATTCAATAGACACTCTCCAAATTTCCCAATTACCTATCAATTTCACGACGAAGGCCTGGATCAACTATATGCTGATGAACAAAAACAAGCCCGGGTATTCTCATCATTTTCCGGAATATCAATATTTCTAGCTTGCATGGGGATTTTTGGTTTGGCTGCATATGCTGCGGAGCAAAGACAAAAGGAACTGGGAATCAGGAAAATACTTGGTGCATCAGTTCAGCAAGTAATACTAATTATCTCCAAAGAATTTATAACGCTTGTTGTAATCGCAGCTGTTGTAGCAATGCCATTAACCTGGATCTTTATGAAGAATTGGCTCCATGATTTTGCTTACCGTATTGGTCTGGCAGAAAATTGGATGGTCTTTATTCTTGGAAGCTTAGTGGCTGGAATTATCGCATTCCTAACTATTGCTTTAAAAACTTACAAAACAGCTGCAAGCAACCCAACAGACTGTATCAGATACGAATAAAAAATAGCCGGCCCTCGTTTGGGCCGGCATTTAATCAACCAGCTATTACAAATCGAGTAAATCGACTTCTCTTTCGTTTCCTTCGTTATCAATTATGGTGACCAAAGTATCACAAGTCCCATCTCCGAAATCAATTGTGAATACTTCGCCTTCTTTTGTTACTTGTTTCACCCCTTGCACTGGGATGAATCTTCTTCTACCATTCACTCTACAGTCTCTTAAATAAACCATATCTTCTAATACAATCGTGCTGTAGTTAACATCTGATCTCGTTTTTCCAGTTGCCATACTACCTTCCAGAATATGAACCTCATCATTCAAAGGGTTATTACCTCTGTACCAGATTCGTTCTCTATCTACTTCTCTTGTAGCAGTTGTACCATCAGTAAACTTGATTTGTCCACCAGTCAATTCAATGTTGTGATGTGGTGCTTCTTCATTGGAGTCATTCAGGTTTGTCAGTGTTCTCTTACCAATAATAGAGTTGTCATTAATTGAAAAATCCTCAGCTTCCCATGTAATTATAGAACCAGCTTCCCATCTCCTACCAGTCCAGGTAATATGAATTTTTCCTTTTCTAACCTGTCCGTCAGGAAGAGTACAGCCTTCTGTCCCGTAATCAATAGTTAACGTTGAATCCGTCCAGGTTTTTACTGCACATCCCACATCAATTCTATCATCATCTGTTTCATCATCCATTCTTCCAGCGGTACTACCTGCACCAACTTCAAAAGCCACAGATGCCAAATCATCTAAGTCCTCAAACTGCGCTTCATCATCTGTCAAGTCCGCAGCAACAGTTACTTCTTCCGATAATATTTCGGTAGTCAAATCATCACTCTCGTCGTTGCATGAGCTTAACCAAATACCCGCAACAAACATCAATCCTATAGCATACCTTGTAGTCTTCATAATTATACCATTTAAGTCTTTTATTATTTTCAAGTGTTAAGTATCCCTTAGAAATGAAAAGAATTAAATGGTTTAATCGAACAACTTAAGAAATTCACAAACCATTCAATATCAACAACTTACAATTAAACAATTAATAGAAACTCAATCCAAAGGCTCGATACATATTGGAAATCGCCCTGAATAATGGCCGAAAGGTATTTTTTGATTTATTTTCACTGATAAAAAGCAATTAACCTTGGAGGCAGTCATCCCATTTTTACTAGGTATTACTTCCCTGATTTTTCTGATTCTGATTAGAAAGACCGACAATAGTAGTTGGTCAGCCTATTATTGGGGCGTGTTTACATTGGGAGGTTTGATCAGTATTTGGGCTCCTCAATATTGTTACATCCTTATTGCGGTAATTCCAACCGCCTTAAGAATCTCAACACGGTTTTGGTTTCTCCAGCAGCAAAAATGGGAGTCTCTATTTATTCCGGTTCCATTGATCATTCTGTATTGGATATTGATCACTTTCACAGGTCTACTAAAATATGTTCTTCCAGCATTTCTGTTGATAGAGGTTTATATCACTATACGATATTTTTCAAATGTTTTCAGAACCAAAGGAACAGGATGGTTTATTGGCTCTGGTAGTAAGCTGGAATGGTATCGCTTTTTCTTGCTGATCAATTTGATACTACTTATTGGCGTGGCAGGCACTTACTTCAATGAATTGAATAGCATTAGCTTCATTGTAATGCAATACTCGATGATTGGTGTAGGGCTATTGGCAATTATCAAATACTCTAATTCCAGAACCGCATTTTCTCCTTTCTTCGAAGAACACAAATACGCAAAATCCACACTCGATCAAAAAGAAAAATTTGAAATACTACAAAAGCTTGAGTTTCAAATTCGTGAAGGGTTTCATTTGGATAGTAATGCATCCTTGACAGGATTAGCTAAAAAGGTTGGTACTTCAACTCACCAGCTCTCACAGGTGATTAATGAAGCAAAAGAGATGAGCTTCTTTGAACTTATGGCTTTTCACAGAGTCCAAGAATCTAAGAAACTATTAAAATCTCCAAAAACAAGGCATTACAAGATTGAAGAAATAGCAGAACAGGTAGGCTATTTATCCAAATCTGCATTCAATACTTCTTTCAAGAAAATCACGGGTAAAACACCTTCTGAATTCAGAGAAAATGACGTTCGGGAAGATAAGGTCGAACGCCGCGAACATAGGGAAATACGCGATTCTTCAACAATGAGCAGTACTTTCGGTGATGTACAAATGTCAATGCTCATGTTTTCAAATTTTCTAAAAGTTTATCTCAGAAACTTAAAGCGAAACAGGATTTTCGCCTTCATTAACTTGTCAGGATTAATCCTGGGTTTTACAAGTTGTTTATTGATTTTTCTCTTTGTAGCAGATGAATTCTCCTACGACAAATTCCATAATGGTTCAGAGAATATTTATCGAATAACACTTCAGGCCTCCAACCCTCAAACCAGAACACCGCACCCAATGGCGCAGGCCCTGGTCAATGATTTTCCAGAAGTAGTAAGTGCTGTTACTTTAACTCCTCTTTACGGACCGGGATTGACGCTGCAATCAAGATACATCAGGAACCCTGAGAATAATACCATGTTCAAAATTCCAGATGGTTTTGCGGCAGACAGCACATTCTTTGATGTCTTTGATTTTGAACTTATTGCTGGTGACGAAAAGTCAGCTCTAAAATCTCCTGGTTCAGTGGTAATTACAGAGGAAATGGCAACTCGATTCTTTGGTACAACAGATGTTCTTGGAAAAACTCTTGAAGCAGCAGAAGATGGATCAAGCGGATTGATTTCTGGCGTGATGAAAAACCCTCCGAAGAACAGTCACTTTCACCCTCAATACATCATCCCGTATGCATCCCTAAAAGCTGATCCCGGAAATGCCAGATGGATGAGCTGGAGCGATCCAGGGCACTTCAATTATATCAAAATGGCAGATGGAACTGATCATAAAAAGTTAGAAGCGGCACTTTCAGAATGGGTGTTAAAATATAGCGAAGGTGTTGAAAAGGAATTAGTAGATGCGATTCAACAAGGGTTTGTTTCTTTCGGAGTTCAGCCTATTGAAGATATTCATTTACAAAGTCAGCTTAGGTGGGAATTGGAAACCAACAGTAGTATCACTTATGTATATATCCTGATAGCTTCAATTGTTTTCATTCTAATCATTATCTCCATTAACTTCATCAATTTATACACCGCCAGATCTTTTGAAAGAGCACAGGAAGTGGGAATACGAAAAACTCTTGGTGCTTCCAACAATTCAATCTCCACCCAGTTTATTGGAGAATCGATTCTTACCTGCCTCTTTGCCTTATTAGTTGCATTTGGAATGGGAGCGATTGTCCTGGATAGTTTCAATCAGTTGGCTGCTAAATCCATTGAAATAAGTGAATTGTTCAGCTTCAAGACTATCATTTCAGGCTTGGGATTAGTACTGCTAATTGGAGCAATTAGTGGGTTGTACCCTTCATTAACGATAGGTAAAATAAAATCAATAGAAGTTCTAAAAGGAAAATTCATTAATCAAAGGCAAGGTGCCTGGAAGAGAAATTTATTGATTACAGTTCAATTCACTGTGAGTGCAATAATGATCTTTGGAAGTATCATTATTCTGAATCAGGTAAAGTTCCTGGAATCACAATCCGTTGGTTTCAACCAGGAACAATTAGTAGTGCTGGAATTAAACACCAATAACGAGCAGCAATCCAGAGAAACTATTAAGAACGAACTGCTCAAAATTCCTGGTGTGATAGCTGCCGGAGGAATCTCAAATGTCCCTGGTGGTCAATTCAATCAAAATGACCTATTCCATGAATCAAATCCTTTTGATAGAGTTCCTGCCTCTGAGCTTTGGGTAGATTTCGATGGACTTCAGGTTTTGGGAATTGAGTTAGAATCAGGGAGATGGTTTGATAAGTCAAGTAAACTGGATTCATCTCAGCAGAATTTCATTATAAATCAAACAGCATATGACCTACTAAACCTCAATGAACCTAATTCACAAATCATGTGGGGATGGGAAAGTGGTGATAGAAAAGGAACTGTGGTGGGAGTTATGAAAGATTTCAACTTCAAGTCTCTACACGAGCCGGTAAAACCAATTGTTGTTACCGTCGGCCTTCAGTTTTTAAGCAAATTAATGATCAGAATTGATGGCCAAAACGTACCAGAAACAATAAAGGCCATTGAAGCCGTTCACAACAAATTCGATTCTGAATTCGCACCAGAGATAACTTTCCTCGATGATCAATTGAATAATCTGTACAATTCCGAAAGAAGAGCTTTTCAGATATTCAATATCTTTTCTGTAATCGCATTAATTCTAGCGGCAATGGGTCTGTTAGGAATCGCTTACTTAGTGATTACACAACGCACCAAAGAGATTGGTATCAGAAAAGTTTTAGGCGCCCGAATCCCTGATCTGCTATGGATGGAAAATCAGTCGTTCATCAAGATTATTGGGGTAGCAACAATCATTGGGTTACCAACAGCCTTTTACATCATGAAACAGTGGCTTTCAGAATTTGCGTACGCTACAGAAATTGGGTTAGTACCATTTGCAATCACAACAGTAATATTGATTCTGGTAGCAGTTGCCAGTGTAAGCTTTGCAATTCTTAGAACCATCACGAAGAATCCAAGTCATGCACTGAGGTATGAGTAACAAAAAAAACTAACGGACGTCATTCCGGAATTTCAGTAGCGAAGCGGATGAAATATCCGGAACCCCGAAGTTTGAAGCACTTATGAAAATCTGTGAGTGCTAGTCGAATTCGGGATTCCTGATCTTCGCTTCGCTGCGTCAGGAATGACGGTTGTCCTTTTAGCAGATTCTACTCATACTTCAAAGTCCTACTCGGACTAATCACCGCTACCTTATAAATCTGATACCCGACAGTACCAAGAGCGAAAGCAACAACAATAAACAGAGATAAAGCCGCCAATGCCCAAGGGAAATCGATTCTGTAAGCGTAGTTGTTCAGCCATTGATCCATGCTGAAATAGATCAATGGGATTCCAATTATTGCGGCAATCCCCAATAACCAAATAAAATCCTTAAAGAAAATCACCACAATCTGACTGATTTCTGCACCAAGTACTTTTCTTATTCCAACTTCCTTAGTTCGTTGGATTGATAAGAATGAAGCCAATCCAAACAGACCAAGCATAGCAACAAGAATGGCAAATGTTGAGAATACTGCGAAAACATTACCAAATTTCTCATCTTCCCTGTAGAGGGCGTCAAATCTTTCGTCAAGGAAACTATAAGTAAGAGGTACATTTGGATAAAACTCAGACCACTTGGTATCGATGAATTTAATAGCTTGTTTGTAATTCTCTGGATTTAGTTTAATTGCAAGGCTTCTTGGATTCATCCAGGGCATGTATACTGTAGGTTCAACTTTAGTTTTCAGACTTGTTCTGTTCCAGTCTTTCACAACTCCCACGATGTTATACTTTCTCGCTTTTTCATGTTCTCCCCACCTCACTTGTAATCCAATCGCTTCTTTATCATCACTAATTCCGTGTCTTCTCAAAAATGACTGGTTTGGAATCATAGCTGCTGAATCTGAAGCCATTTCTCTGTCAAAGTTTCTTCCAGCTACCAGTTGCATCCCAACAGCATGCATAAAATGGTCATCATTCCATTGCATATAAGTTGTACCTTCAAGGAAATCTGATTTCCCAATAACTTTCAGCTTATCGGTAGTCGCATTAATATCATCATGGCCTCCTCCTGGGAGATTGGAAGTTCCTCCTACAAACAAAACATCGGGATTAGTTCTTAGCTCCTCCTTGAAAGACTTGATTTTAGATTGATAAGTCTTTCGCTCCTCCGGTGTGGATGGTCTTGGTACTGTCAATGAAACCACGTAATCAATATTGATTCCTTTATCAGTTCCCTTCATAAACTGAACTTGTCTGTAAACGGTAAAAGTCGAAGCGATCAGAACCAATGAAGCCGTAAACTGCAGCACGACAAGTCCTTTCCTCAAATAAACCCCCTGCTTCGAATTCCTGAATTTGCCTTTTAGCACGGTGACAGGTTGAAAAGATGAAAGAATTAGTGATGGATAAACACCAGAAATGATAGTTCCTGCAACAGTAAAAATCAATAGAGAACGAAGGAATGGCCAATAATTCCATACATCCCCAACTAATTCCTTACCTACCAAAATATTAAAGTATGGTAATGCTAATTGCGCCAGGAATAATGCAACAATGGCTCCAAGTGCATTTATGAAAAATGACTCAAACAGAAACTGCCCTATCAATTGTCTCTTAAAAGCGCCAACTACCTTTCTCAGCCCAACCTCTTTTGCTCTGTCCACTGCTCTGGCTGTTGAAAGATTCACATAATTCACCCATGCTATAACCAAAATAAAAATTGAAATGACAGTAAGAAAAGTAACAGCCTTTTGACTTCCCATAATATGTGGTTCATAAGAATAGTCTGACTTCAGATAGATATCCTGCATTGGGTAGGCATCAAAAAATTCAGAGGTATCATCTCCAAATTGTTTCAATGAAGCCTGATGTAATTTCTCGTTTAAAGCAGCCATATCACTACCTTCCTGCACCTTTACATAAACATAATAGTTATTGTAATTCCAGTTTTCATAATCTTCACGTTCTTTCATAATCCCATCAGATACAAGAAAATCAAATGGATAATGGGTATTCGCTGGAATATCCTCCAATAGTCCTGTAACCTTTAATGTCACTTTGTTAGGCGTAAGCATCTCAATGGTTTGTCCCACAGGATTGGCATCCCCAAAGTAAGACTTTGCTTTAGATTGAGTGAGTACAACCGCATGAGGATCATCAAAGAAATGATCAACATCACCCTGTAGCACCTTATAATTAAAGAAATCGAAGAATCTTGCATCAGCGGAAACACCACCTTTTTCAATATAAGTGGAGCCGGCATTTCTAAGAATCATGCGGTCAAGCTTTCTCGTGACTGTATGATTAGTAATCTCTGGTATCTCGTCTTGTAAAACTTTGCCGGCCAGGTATGATGCCATAGCATCTTTTACTTCAATGGCTCCATTTGACATAGATAAATTCCCAATACGGTGTATTTGATCTGCGTCATGATGGAAACTGTCATAGCTTTTTTCGAAGTTGACATATTCATTAATCAACAGAAATCCAGCCAATCCAATGGCTAGTCCGATCACATTAATTGCCGTGTAAACCTTATGTCGTTGAAGGTTACGAATACTGATTTTTAGATAATTTCTAAACATTGCTGAGTTTATTATTGAGTTTTTGAATAAGGGTCTGATCAATGCGGGACGGAATAAGAGAATCACGTCAGCCAGATATTTCAGCCCTGCGAGGTTTTTATTTTGTTCTAGGTGGTCCGAATATAATTCCTCCAGATCACCCTGTATGTCAGGATAATATTCAGGATTGCAATACCATTTAAATAATCGATCTGCTACTTTTCTGATCATACAATCTTAAGATCGAGTGCTACGCTTGGAATTGAATCCCAAAGCTCTGTTCGGATGTCTTTGGAATATTCCAATGCCTCCTTACCAAGTGCTGTGATATTGAAAAATCTTTTCGGCTTACCCCCACGCTTTTCATTGGTCTCTCCCACTCTGCTCGATAAATAACCTTTTTTCTCCATTCGTCTAAGCGCCGATTGTAAAGCACCCACACTTACCTTTCTATTGAGTCTTTTTTCAATTTCTTCCTTGACAGCAACTCCGTATGCTTCATCAAACAACACGCCCACTGTCAGAAGTACAATTTCTTCGAATTCACCTAATTGATACTTTTTCATAGCAATCTCCTATTTGTAGTATTGGACGTAAATATAAAAATTTTGTTGCAATGTCCTAATTGTAGTATTGATATCTTTCACGAACTTTTAAAAAATACTTGTAGTTTTATGATGTATGAGCGAAGAGTTAAGAGACCGAATGCTTCAGGCAGAATTGGAGCCACAATTAATAGATGAATTCATCTCTCTGGGACGAATAAAAAAAGTTTCTGCTGGCCAGGTAGTCGTAAGTCCAGGTTCGCAAAATACGGAGATGCCAATTGTTCTGGATGGGTTGTTGAAAGTCATGAGGCAGGATAACGACCAAAGAGAAATTCTTCTCTATTATTTGGAAGGAGGAGAAACATGCGCAATGTCAATTACATGTTGTCTTGAAGGCAAGAAAAGTAGTTTCAAATTGATTGCTGAGGAAGATTCCACTCTCTGGATGATCCCCGTAGCTCATATGGATAGCTGGGTTCAGAAGTACCCAATGTTTAGAAGATTTGTATTTGCTGCCTATCAGTCCAGATTTGATGAGCTGTTGGAAACTATTGATAGCATTACTTTCCTCAAAATGGATGAACGACTTTACAAGTTTCTCCTGGACACAAAACAAGCAACTGGTTCATTCAGCATCAACATGACTCATGAGCAAATTGCTAAACAACTCAATACATCCAGAGTAGTGATCTCAAGATTGCTGAAACAACTGGAAGGGGAAGGAAAAATAGAACAACACCGAAACAAAGTAGAGGTCCTGTAAAGCCACAATGTTACAATTGTTACACATAGCGCATATTCTGGAACATACTTTTGCTTCTATAAGACTATGACTATGATGCAAAAGATATTTCCTATACTGGAGTGGCTGCCTAACTATAAAAAAGAATATTTCAGTAAAGACCTGTTCGCTGGACTGACAGTAGGAATTATGTTGATTCCACAGGGAATGGCATATGCGCTTATCGCAGGCTTACCTCCTGTTTATGGACTTTATGCTGCGATTGTACCACAATTGATTTACGCAATCTTGGGTACTTCAAGACAATTAGCTGTGGGACCTGTTGCAATGGATTCTCTTCTGGTTGCCGCTGGTGTTTCAGTATTAGCAACAGAAGGAACAGATACCTATATTGCTTTTGCTATTCTACTAGCCACCTTCATGGGAATCTTCCAACTTCTGCTTGGAGTGCTTAGAATGGGCTTTATAACAAACCTGCTTTCTAAACCTGTCATCAGTGGTTTTACTTCTGCTGCAGCTATTATAATCGGCCTTAATCAACTAAAACATTTACTTGGAGTAGAGATCGAAAAAAGTAATCGGGTTTATGAAATTGTCATATCCGCTTTCTCTCAGCTGGGAGCTACACATTTGATCACTTTACTCCTTGGAATTGGAGGGATTATCCTGATCAAAGGTGTAAAGAAAATCCACAATAGTATCCCAGGAGCTCTGCTATCAGTGATAATTGGAACCGTGCTGGTTTATCTTTTCCAACTAGACCAAGGTGGTGTAAGCATTGTAAAAAGTATCCCTCAGGGTCTTCCCGCATTCAAAATGCCAGACCTCACAGTAAAAGAAGTCTCAGAACTGATTCCTCTCGCACTCACTATATCAGTGGTTGCATTCATGGAAGCATTCTCTGTGGCAAAAGCCATAGAAAGCAAAAAACGAGATCACAAAATACGTGCAAATCAGGAATTGATTGCATTGGGAGCGGCAAACTTTGTTGGTTCCTTGTTTCAATCTTATCCAGTAACTGGAGGGTTTTCAAGATCAGCTGTAAACGATCAAACTGGAGCGGTAACACCCCTCTCTTCCGTGATTAGTGCGGTTATTGTCGCGTTAATCTTAATTTTCCTTACTCCCCTATTCTACTTTTTACCTAAAGCAATATTGGCTTCCGTAATTATGGTGGCTGTTGTTGGGTTAATTGATCTTAAGTATACACGGCAATTATGGAAAGACAGCAAAATTGAATTCGCCCTTCTCATGGCTACTTTCATAATCACTCTGAATTTCAGTATGGTACCAGGAATTGTGAGTGGAATTGTACTTTCAATTCTCTATTTGCTTTACAAATCTGCATACCCACATATTGCACGATTGGGTAGAGTGAAAGATCATCACGAGTTTAGAAACATTCATCGTTTCAAAGACCTGGAAGTTTGGGAAAACATCATGATATTTCGAGTTGATGCTCCTCTGACATTTATCAATATTCAATATTTCAGACAGTATATTGAAAATGCTATTCTCGAATCAAATGATCGTATTGACACCATTATTCTGGATGCCGGACCTGTAAGTCATCTGGACGCTACGGCTTCCCAGGGAATAAAGGACCTGTTAACCTATCTGGCAGAAAATAACATTGAATTCCTGCTTTGTGATGTAATTGGGCCTGTTCGGGATATTTTACAAAAGACAGGACTCAACGAAATCATTCAAAAAGAACACATCTTCCTGGACCTCAATGAGGCAGTAAGATATGCCACCACCCACAACGAAGGACGATACAAAGAATACGCCTTGCAATCCAATATTGCTGAGTAACAATTGTTACAATCTTCCGTCTCCCATCTCCGTATTTTTGAGTAATTAATTCAAGAAATCAGATTAAAATGAAAATAGAACAAATATATACCGGTTGCCTTGCTCAAGGTGCTTATTACATTGAAAGCAATGGTGAGGCAGCTATCGTAGATCCTCTAAGAGAATCAAAACCATATATCGAAAAAGCAGCTAAGGAAAATGCTAAAATCAAATACATTTTTGAAACACACTTCCACGCTGACTTTGTATCAGGTCATGTTGACCTGGCAGATAAGACCGGAGCTCAGATAGTTTATGGCCCAGGTGCAAAAACTGCTTTTGACATGATTGAAGCCAAGGACGAACAAATTTTTGAACTTGGAGCGATCAAAATCAAAGTATTACACACTCCGGGTCATACCATGGAAAGTACAACTTACCTGGTAATCGATGAAAAAGGTTTAGAGCACGCAATATTCAGTGGTGACACTTTATTCATTGGTGATGTAGGAAGACCTGATTTAGCTCAAAAGGGAGATGTGACGCAGGATGACCTGGCAGGTATGCTATATGATAGTTTAAGAAATAAAATCATGCCTTTGGCCAATCATGTGATTGTGTATCCAGCTCATGGTGCCGGTTCTGCTTGCGGGAAAAACATGAGTAAAGAAACCACTGATCTTCTGGGCAATCAAAAGAATACCAATTATGCCCTGCGAGCGGATATGACAAAAGAGGAATTCATCAAAGAAGTAACAGATGGACTATTACCTCCTCCACAATATTTCGCTCAGAATGTGGCAATGAACAAAGCAAATACAATCGGTCTTGATCAAATTCTTGAAAAAGGAAAAGTATCACTGAATGTGGAAACTTTTGAAGCAATTGCAAATCATGAAGGAGCTATTGTTTTAGATACCAGAACACCTCAGGAATTTGCGAAAGAACATATTCCAAACTCAATATTCATCGGTATTGACGGAAGCTTTGCACCATGGGTAGGTGCCCTCATCCCTGACTTACAGCAACCTATTGTTTATGTAGCATCAGAAGGCAGAGAAGAAGAAGTAGTGACCCGACTATCAAGGGTTGGCTATGACAATACATTAGGTTATCTGGAAGGTGGAATTGAAGCCTGGATATCTGCAGGAAAGGAAACCGATAAGGTAGAGTCAATCACCTCAGAAGAATTTGAAGAAAGATTTAATAACGGGAATTTAAATGTAGTAGATGTAAGAAAACCCGGGGAATATCAGGCAGAACATGTGCAAGATGCTGGAAACATCCCACTGGACTACATCAATGAAAACATGGAAGAATGGAAAAACGATCAAAAGTATCATGTCCACTGCGCTGGAGGATACAGATCGATGATCGCAGTTTCAATTTTAAAATCCAGAGGTTTTCATGATGTAGTAGACATCCAGGGTGGTTTCAAAGCCATTTCCCAATCAAAGATTCCTACGACGGATTATGTGTGCCCGTCGACATTGAATAGATAGTGATTGTAGCACACAACAGGAAGATGTGAAGTTGGTACGTGTAGAAAATTGGTGGAGCGACATTCAGCTGAGGAAAATTACACTCATAATCCTTTACTGGCTGATGGTGGGTCTCATAGCCTTCCTCTATGAGACCTTAGTAAAGGCAGAAAATGGTTTCCTCACAGATTTTAAGGAAGACTTCTGGTTGCTAATGGCTCCACCTATCATTTTCGGAATACCAGCAATACTCATCGATCAAAACTGGTTAAGACCATTTCTTAAAAAGATCAGTTTCTATCCTTCTATAGCACTTAAAGTAGGCTTTTATACATTCGCCATCATTCTGGCGTACTCATCAATCATTTACTGGAAAGTCTACTTATCTGAAACTGAATCAGTTCATCATGTAGCTTTTCTCTTAAAGTACATTCTTATCTGGTCAGCAGGGACCTTGATTATCTTCTTATTCATTGGACTTGCAGAAAGACTAGATCCCAAAACACTGGTATCCTGGATTACCGGCGACTATCATTTGCCAAAAGAAGAAGTCAGGGTTTTTATGTTTTGCGACATTAATGATTCTACCTCCATAGCCGAAGAATTAGGATCAAACCAATACTTCAATTTCTTAAGAGACTTTTACCAGATATTAACACCGGCGGTGAGAAAGTTCAAAGGTGAAATCTATCAATACATTGGCGATGAGATTGTGATATCATGGAAGATTGATAAAGCCATATTGAATAATAATGCACTAAATCTCTTTTTCCACTTTGAGGAACAGTTAAGCAGAAAACATTCTTTATTCCTCAAAAAATACAACCTTGTCCCCACCATAAAAGCCAGCCTTCACTACGGCCCAATCACAAAAGGTGAAATAGGCATGACTAAGAAAGAACTAATCTACACCGGAGATGTACTCAATACAGGAGCCAGAATGCACGAAATGTGTAAAGAAAAAGATGCCCCACTGGTGATTTCCAGAAGGTTGCTGAAGTTGTTTGACCATTCAAAGCAATTCCAAAGCAATGAAATTGGCACCTACACCATGAGGGGTAAAAGCGAAAGTATTTTCTTGTATTCTTTGAGCAAGAAATAATTATTCCAGTCCGAAGTAATATATTTGCATCATTAACCGGAAGTCGATTATTCATCAATGATGTCGAGTATCCATATACTGTTTAATGCATTAAGAGATTGGAAGGTCCAATTGTATCTTGAAATGTGATTCATAATTAACTATCGAAATGAAAAAAATAATTCTTATTCTGCTTTTTATTCCATTAATCAATAATGTCTTCGGACAATCCAACAATTTCCCACCCAATGGAGACGCTACTATCAACGATGGAAACTTAGTACAAACAGGTAACCACTTTATCTCAACTCAAGAATCTGTGAAACTAAGAAATTATCTACTCTTTGATAGTGATGGAGACTTTACAGGAGGAAATTACTTTACCATACAAGACCATAGTTCTGGAAACTACTTAAGGTTTGGTTATGGATTCCAGGATAATATGGTGCTCAACTCTAATGGAAATATAGGAATTGGAACTTTAGCGACTAACTCTTTATTAACACTTAGGAAATCAGGAACTAGTACAGACCTTGAATTTAGAAATGCAGGAACTTCAAGAACCTGGAAATACCTCATGGAGACATCTGGCAAGTTACGAATTTGGGGTTCAACTGCTGGAAATGTAGTAGGTATAGACCCTGTAACTGGCAACTTTGGGTTAAATATTGATAATCCAGATAAAAACCTTCATGTTGCTGACCAGGGTGATGTTTCCGGTCAATTGACTCCATCCAATTGGCAAGCAGGAATCGGAAATTATGCAAACAACAAAGGCGAGGTTCTAATAGGTACATATGATGATCGCCCAAGTATTCAAGGTCATGGAACAGGAACAGGATATCAACTATTACTCAACCCATTTAATGGGAATGTAGGCATTGGTACAACAAATGCCAATACCAAACTGCATGTTTATGATAGCACAGGATATGCCTTTGGCGCAACATTAAAAAATGCACATCCATCGGGTCACGGATTACTAATCCAGGCTGGAGGAGATTCTGGCACTCGGTATATCATGCAATTGAAAGACGCAATTGGAAATGATCGAATTACAGTACATGCGTCTGGTTCTATGGGAATAGGCACTATCTCGACAGGAACCCACAAACTTGCCGTAGAAGGCTCAATCGGAGCAAGAGAAATTAAAGTAGAAGCGAATGGCTGGTCTGATTTTGTTTTCGCTAAAGACTATGACCTACCAACCCTTGAAGAAGTAGAAACCCACATCTCCAAAAACGGTCACCTTCCAGCAATACCAAGCGAAGCTGATGTATTGGAAAATGGAATTAACCTTGGTGAGATGGACGCTAAACTCCTGCAGAAAATAGAAGAACTCACCCTCTACATGATCGACATGAACAAGCAGGTAAAATCTCAAACAGAAAGAATTGAGCAACTTGAGAAAGAAAATGCAGCCTTGAAAGAAAAGGTTTCTGGTCGATAAGAAAATTTGAAATCCATTCATAAAAAGTCCCCACTTAGGGGACTTTTGTGTTTACATGCAACCCAATCTCATCCTTGCCAACCACAGTCTCCCTCACATAGAGATCATTTTTCGCACAACTACAATCTATCAATCACTCAATCGTCATATTAAATAATCATTAATAAGCACTTTGGAGAAACATATTGCTCCCACAAGAGGTGTATATTATTCATTATTAAAACCAAACAACCCCAATAACATGTCAAAGAGAATTTTTATCACAGGAGCCTCCACCGGACTAGGAAAGGCTGCTGCTAAACTATTTGCCAGCAATGGATGGAACGTAATTGCCACTATGCGTTCCCCAGAAAAAGAAGAAGAGCTGGATAAAATCGAAAACATTGAATTACTCAAACTCGATGTAACGGATACTGATCAAATTAAATCTGCTTCAGAGAAAGCTATTGCAATGGGACCAGTAGATGTGGTCTTCAACAACGCAGGATACGGATTGGCCGGTCCTTTTGAAGGTGCGTCTGATGACCAGCTGGTGAGGCAATTGAATACGAACCTACTCGGAGTATTGAGAGTAACACAAGCCTTTATCCCTCACTTCCGAGAAAATAAAAGTGGACTATTCATCACAACAACCTCAATTGGTGGACTCGTTACATTCCCTTTCAATTCAGTTTACCACGCAACTAAGTGGGCTCTTGAAGGTTGGAGTGAAAGCTTGGCATTTGAACTGAATCCATTTGGAATTGGAATAAAAACAGTATCCCCAGGAGGTATTGCAACTGATTTTGCTGGAAGATCTCTTGACATAACTTCTCATGATGCCTATGGTGAAACAATGCAGAAAGTTATGACCACATTCATGGATCCAGAGCGACAAAAAACGTACTCCACAGCCGAACAAATTGCTGATGTAGTATATGAAGCGGCAACTGATAGTCAGAACAAACTTAGATATGTCGCAGGTGAAGATGCGAAAGCTTTGTATGCTCAAAGAAATGAAGTCGGAGATGAAAATTTCAGGGAAGGAATAAGACAAATGTTTCTTGGCTAGTAAATCCTATCAATAAAAAATCATAATAAAGGTCGTTTCACAGCGACCTTTATTATTTCTCCTCCCCTAAAAAGTGATTAGGTTTGTCTCATCTCAAAAAACATGTTCAGCTCAAAACCATATATCGATATTGATCAGCTAAAACAATGGAATGTAGATTTCGATTTGGGCCTGAAGAATAAATCCGTAAAAAAGGGGGAAGTTTTCCTTAAAGGTGGTGAAAGGTGTATTCACCTGTACTATGTTCTCAGTGGATTTGTCAGAGTCTACTACTTTGATTTGGAAGGCAATGAAATCACACATTGGTTTTGCTCAAAAGATTCCATAATCACCTCTCCTTTCAGCTATGTCAAGGGAGAAACAAACATTCTATTCTTTGAAGCACTTGAGGATACCGAGCTAATGTTGATCAGCTCCAATCAATTAGAAAAACTCATCACCCACCTTCCGGAAACCAGTGAGGCCTTCAGGAAAATCAATGCTGAATTTGCTATGGTCCTGAGTAGAAGAATCATGAGCATTCATACCAAAACCGCCGAAGAACGCTACCTGAATTTAATGAAAGAACACCCCCAGATATTTCAAAAAGCCAAACTATCACATATAGCATCCTTCATCGGTGTTACCCAACAAAGCCTGAGTAGAATCAGAAAGAATTTATAATCAATTCCTTTTTTACCATAGGGTAAATTTATTGCGACTCCCTCCTATCAATTTTGTGATATAGATAACCAGTTAAGCCTTTTATAGTAAGCAGGCTTGAAACATCAATTATTACAAAAATGAAATCAATTAAAACTCTAATAGCAGTCGCATTACTCTTTGTAAGCAGCGAAATATTTTCTCAGAACTCAAATCAGGAAAAAATGCAACAGAAGGAATTAAAATCAAAAACTATAGTATTCATACATGGGCTATTTATGAATAATCACACTTGGGATAATTGGAAAGCCTATTTTGAAAGCAACGGATACACCTGTTACGCACCTGCAAATCCAAAACACCAGGGCAATCCCACAGATCTAAGAGCTAATCCTCCTGCAGGACTTGAAGATGTTCAATTTCAAGATTGGATCACTAATCTTGAAACATTTATTGACGGTTTGCCAGAGAAACCAATTCTCATCGGTCACTCATTTGGTGGGCTCACGGCACAAAAACTAGTTGAGTCAGGAAGAGCAGAAGCAGCAATTCTTATCAGCAGTGCACCTCCTAAAGGAGTGAGTACATTTAAACCAAGTTTCATCAAAGCCAACAACAAAGTAATCAGTCCATTCAAGGGAAATTCAGTTTTCAATCCAGCAGAAGACCAGTATAAAAAGTGGTTCCATTTTTCAATAGCGAATACATTAACAAGAGAAGAGTCGGATAAATTATTCACACAATTCGCAGTACCTGAAAGCCGGCAAACTCCAAGAGCTGCCCTTAAGAAGATCGCAAAAATAGACACCAAAAAACCTCATGCGCCTATGCTATTCCTTGGCGGACTGGAAGACGTAATTGTTCCAAATGTTCTCCTCAAGAAAACAATCAAAAAATACACTGATGAAAACAGCATTGTTGATTCCAACTTCTTCGAAAGCAAGGATCATTTCATCTGTGGAGCACCAGGATGGGAAGAAGTTGCTAAGTACAGCCTCAATTGGTTACAGAATTAAATCAGTTCAAAACCATGAAAACAAGAATTCTAAAAATACTGCAAATTGTTCTGGGACTTTTCATTGCGACCATAGGGCTAAATAAATTCCTGGTATTCACAGAAATTCCTAATCCTCCAGGTGATGGCGGTACTTTAATGCAGATTTATATCAACTCAGGTTTTCTGAAACTGATCGGTGTATTGGAATTACTGGCGGGTTTAGCTTTGGCTACAAATAAATTCGCACCGCTTGCATTGGTATTCATCACCGCAATAATGTTTAATGCCACTGTCTTTCATGCAATCCATGATCCTGCTGGAATAGGACCAGCAGCAGTAAGTCTAGTTATAAGTCTGCTATTCATTTACCTGAATAAAGAAAGGTTCACAGACCTGCTTCAAGCCTGAACCCACTGACCTTTTCAAAATTTAGACAGCTACGGTTTATATGCACTCTGGCGATTTGCTTTGAGTGCATATTTCTTTAACCGAAAGATTAAAAAGCATATAACCTTCCATCCAGTCCATTTACCTTGTACACACCCTTACTATTTTGCTGAAGATTAAAACCTTCTTGTATCAGCAATTCAGCACACTTTTCAGTAAGCGGTGAATTAATCAACAAATGATTGTTTCTGATAACTCGCCAGTATGGAATTAATGTTTCCTTGTCAGAATACATTTCAGTCAAAGCTTTTACAAAATTACCTGTACGCATAGGGCAAGCAACATCGGTGTTTTGCTGTTTTGCCATCTTGGCGCAAATAGTATCAATAGTAGCTACTTTGCCAAATGGAATCTCCTGGACAAGCTCCGCCACCATTTCCTTATCAGGATGCAGCATTGTGCCTGTGCCATAAAACTTTTGCATCTTCTCCGGTATTGGAACTATGTTCATTGAAGTCCAAGTTGTAGGTTAAACAATCCCGTATTATAGAAACTTCTTATTTCTCTGATCTTATTTCCTTCAACACTTATTACATCTAACCCCTTAATCTCAATTGAGCACCCCGTCGGAGGATTTCCATAAAACTGACCAGTATTGGTTCCTGTCATTTTCCATTCTAAAAAAAGCTGATCACCTGTATTAACTGTCAATTGAGTGATCTCAAACTTTACATCCGGAAATGACTCGAAAGTTCCGGTAACTGCTCCAGACAATACTTCTATTGCATTACCCGATTGAACAGAATCCTAATATTTTGAATCCTCTGCAAAAACTTCTTCCAGTTCAGAAACCCCATTTTTATTCCAAATGGATACATAATGTTCAATTAATTCCTTCATACTAATATGTTGTTGACTTTATTACTTGTTTAACTTCTTGCAATACGCTTTCTGGGGCTTCAATTACTGGAACCGATCTAAAAACACTAAGAGTTCTATCGAGTGAATCTATTTTATTGATCAAATCGATGCTTCTATCTGTTTGATGAGCAAACCTCAATGCATTTGGCTCAATCATATTTTGATCAATGAGAAAATCGATTTTTCGCTTGCATCTACAGGGATTCTCCTCATTTACAATTCCACACTTGGAAGTCAGAAAATTACGAATCTTATCCCTAGATCTTGAAAGCTGTTTTCTAAAACTAGCCGGAGTTATCTCCAATATCTCTGCCGCTTCGGTACTGTTAAAATCCAAAACATCACCCAGAATATAAATCAACCTGTTTGTAGAGTTGAGGCAATGTAGCAGACCATGTGTACAGCTCACTTTAACCTCCTCCTCAAGGAGATTAATCTCTCCGTAGTTAGAAGTGTGCATCACATGATCAGATTGCCCACTATCTATTTGTATTGCATAATCTTCAAAAGAAATCCTTTTTGCCTGCCGATTCTTCTTTGACTTCTCCGTAATCAAATAATTACTGGCAATGCGATATACCCATGTTTCAAAAGAACTCTTCCTCTCAAATGAACTCAAATGTGTAATCACTTTAATCAAGATTTCTTGTGTAGCATCTTGAGCATCTTCGGGAAACAAGAGCATCTTCAGTGAAAGATTGTAAATCAGGTTCTTCACACTTTTTACAATGCTTTCAAGTGCTTCTTTATCTCCTTGAAGTGCATTCTCAATAATGATTTGATGATCTTTATTCATTTCGTTAAAGGCTTGTAATTAGTTAGACTCATTTTACAATTCAAGTGTGACACATTCAATTGGAATTTCTAAAACTTTGCACTGCACTTAAAATTCATTGCATTGGCAGCTCACGTCACTGCTTAAGCAACTTACATTATTACATACTGATCTTACATCACTGCTTAACCCGCTTACATCATTGCATAAACTACTTACATGGCTGCATAAACGACTTACATCATTGCAAACTCATCTTACATCATTGCATAAGCAACTTACATCGTTACATAAACAACTTACATCGTTGCATAAATGCAATGCAACTTATTGGTTAAAATTCACATCTTCATTTTAGGTCAAAACGTAAATCCAATGAGTTATCAAAATGAAAGAGCGCTTCTTAAATATTGTCTGGGTTCGATAGCAAAAAAACATAGGTTACCAGAGGACAACTTAGCTGAAAGAGATTTCCAATATTTGTCGGAGGAGATCTTTAAATCTTCTGGTATCCAAATTAGTACCATTACTTTGAGAAGATTGTGGAACCAGCAATTCCAAAAAACACCGCAGATCAAAACTTTGGATGCATTGGCAATGGCCCTGGAGTATAAATCATGGCATGAGTTTAAACTAAGACAGCATCAACCATCCAAATTTACACGTCTTATAAAACCTTCAATCGCAATTCTATTGGCGGTGATATTTTCAGCATTTGTTTACATTCGTCTGGATCAACCTGCAATTGAAAACATCTCAATCAAACCAAGGCAGGAATCCTACCATGGAATACCGGCAACCGTCTCTTTTGATTATAATCTTGACCAGTATAAAGCCAACTCTCTGGAGCTAAATCTATCCAAAGAACCTATCTATACGGTTAAGATGGATAACACCAAAGACTTCATTGCTGCCACCTACTTCCACCCCGATTTCTATCAGGTTGAACTTACAGATAATGGAAAAACCCTGGAAACAACATCAGTTCACATCACACATGATGGATGGCATACTGCTATTATGAGAGATGGATGCGACATCAATCCAATTCAGGTTGCATCTGATGATCTATGGAATGGAAATTATCTAACCATAGATGATTCACTAGCCATCGCTCATCATTTGGGTATGGAAAATGTCTACTTCTCAGCATTTAGCATCAGTAATAAAAAACTTGATTCTATCAATCTTAATCTACTTGACCTTGAATTATCCCTCGGTTTTCTAGAGACTAAATCTAATACCAGCTGTCATGTAGCAGAAATTGTAATTCGTGGGGAACAGGGAGATTTAAAAGTTCCGATCTATTCAAAAGGATGTCACAGTGCCAGTGGAGTAATCGCCGGGGAGGTGGAAATGCTGGCGTGCTCAAATGATTTATCTGCACTAACTATGATCAACGAAAGCCAGATCAATATTAGAACCGATCATAATTATTTGAAAGTTGCGATAGATGGTCAAAGTAAGTTAACTGTTCCGTTCAGCAAGGATTTAGGTAATCTCAAAACCCTCAGAATTATTTTCCTTGGACCAGGGAAAGTGGCGCTGGAGTGCCTAAGAAACGCTTAATCACGTGTCTTCAACAAATGAAAACACTTTGCAAAGCTTTTGAAAACTGTATAATCATCTTTGAGAACCGATAATTGAGATATTTGGACCACAACAAAAATTAAAAACTAAAATGAAAAAAAGGTCAATAATACTCATCGCAGGGATGCTTCTGGTTATCTCATCATTAAGTGCTCAGGTCAATATCGAATCCCTTTGCTCTCAAACATTTCAGAAGTTTCAAGGTCACCCAATTCTTTCCTATCAATTTGAAATAAACCAACCAAACAAAGTTAGTATGGGATCCATCACTGCAGAACTCGACTGGACAGGAACCACTCCATATCCCTTTAAAAACTTCAAAATGAAAGTCATGGGTGATAGGCAATTTGAATTATACATGATTTCGGGAAATGTTCATTATTACGATACCAGGAAAGACAAGATAATCAGTGGTACATTACTAAGAAGCGGAGGATTACTATTTAATCAAAAAGCAGATCAATATGGTTTACTAATTAATTGTACAATGTTACTAGCAAACGCTCAGCAATTAGGAGCGAAAGCTGGATCATTGGATGGTGATTTACAAGAAGTAAAGTTTGAGGTAGATGGGTTTAGGGCAAACCTCTGGATCGACATAAATAATTCTGAAATAAAGAAAATCGTGCTTCCTGGAGAGCAAACCACAACCTATAATGTTTTGTCATATGAATGGAGTAGCAGTGATCCTGGAATTGACTGGTCCTTACCTAATGCAACAACCACGGAGGAGTTTTCTGTGGGAGGCCCAAAAATCGGTTCTGATCTAAGAGAGATCAGTTTTGAAACATATGATGATAAGAAAATCAAAGTTTCTGAGCTCCAGGGAAATGTAATATTGTTAGACTTCTGGGGAACATGGTGCAGACCATGCATTGCAGCTATGCCTAAAATTCAAAAGTTACACGAACAATACAAAGACAAAGGACTGGTAGTGCTCGGCCCAACGTATATGGAGAAGGGAGACCCAATTGCTTTGGCCAGGAAAAAAGAGATTACCTACCAGATAGTTAAGGGAGATCCATTGGAGGAGTTTTTCGCCTTAAACAAAACAGGAGTACCATTGATTTTCATTATTGATCAAAATGGAATTCTGGTGGATTACATCGTGGGTGATCAGCAAAAGTTAGGAAGTGAGCATATTAATAAAGTATTATCGGGTTTGCTAAGATTGTGACAATTGCATTTGGACTTCAGTTGATTAGTTTCCCAGATCCACAGAATCTGGGAACTTGATTACATTTAACCGATCATTAATTGGAATGTTAGCAACGCGGAAAATTTAGAATCAATGTTTAGTGCTGCAATTGTTTTTAATCAAAATATAAGTTCCTGGGATGTTAGTAAAGTCACCGATATGGCTTCTATGTTTGGCAGTGCAATTGCATTCAATCAACCAATCGGAGAATGGGATGTTAGTGCAGTACTAGATATGAACTACATGTTCTACAGAACTAAACTATTTAATCAACCTCTGGATAATTGGGATGTAAGCAATGTCACTAACATGAGGGCTATGTTTTTTTCAGCTGAGTCCTTTAATCAGCCAATAGGAAATTGGAATACTACTAATGTAAAGGACATTGGATACATGTTTCGATTTGCTAAATCATTTAATCAATCAATTGAAAAGTGGAATATTGAAAATGTGATTAAAATGGACGTGGTATTTGAGGGAGCTAAGGCATTTAATCAAGCTTTAGATACATGGAATGTCCGTAAAGTAAAATCTATGAAAAGAATGTTCTCAGGTGCATCTTCATTTAATCAATCCCTAGGTACTTGGGACATAAGTTCCCTGGAAGAAGCAGTACATTTGTTAAACAACACAAACCTGTCTGTTGAAAATTATGATGATACACTAATGAATTGGAGCCAACTTGAAAGTGTGCCAAGTAATATAGTGTTAGGTGCTAGAGAATTAAAATTTTGTAAAAGCATTTCTTCCAGAAACAGACTGATTGACGAATTTAATTGGACCTTTCAAGGTGACACAGAAGCATGTAATTAGTCGAGTTATATACCAGATGTATTCGCGACTGGGCTCATAATCCAGCCGAACAATATCAAAAAGGCCTCAGTCACCCCTTCAGTCCCTCTCAGTCGCTCGGTTTCACCGAGTGACCATTATCTCCCAGCCTCCGGCCGAACTGCAAGGAACCCTTCCTCCCATTTTTTACCATAGGGTAAATTTTTTCCGACCCCACAAACTGAGCTTTGCGATATGACTAACACATTCTCATATTGCTAATTAGTTTGTTATGGTAGAATTTTCCAATCTCACTTACATCTCCATTGTCGTCTCAATGGTTTCTGTGCCTCCATATTTGTTTGCCACATACTACCTTGCTGGTGAAGGATGGCGGAAGGCTCTTTTCTTAACGATCGGTGTTATTACATACGGGTATGTGATGACCTCCTTCGTAACCAATTGGCAATTTCAATTTGATAATATCTATATCATGCCAATTGTTATACTATCCAGTTTGTCTCTCCCTCCTGTTCTTGTAAGTATATGGCCAAACTACTTTATTCCGAAAGGTATCAGCTTACCATGGCTTCTGGGCGTACAGGCATTTCGAATCATTGGAGGACTTTACTTGTTTGAATATTTCCGAGGCAATGTTGGTCCCGAATTTGCCTACTGGGCTGGTATTGGTGACGTGATTACAGGTGTTGCAGCATCAATTATCCTTATTAGATATTGGTTCAAGAAAGTCTTCCCCCGAAAAGCAGCTTACTACACAGTTTTATTTGGTCTCGCAGACTTTGCATGGGCTTACGGAATTGGAATACTTAGCTTTGACACTCCATTCCAAATTTTCTCTTTGACTTCCACACATGTCACAAACCTTTTCCCTATTGCTATGATTCCTTTCCTATTAGCTCCTATTGCAATGGGCTTTATGATCATGACTTTGATTAAACTAAAAACTGGAACTGAAGAAACTGCCTGATCTTTGTATAAACCGCAAGATGCAGTGCACAAAGCGCTAGATAGTCTGCACACGCTGCTCTATACATAACATATACTACTCGATGGTTAACATACCCCACTCGATGCTCTGCATACAGCGCTCGATACACTGCATACCCTGCTAGATGCACTGCACAAAGCGCTCGATGCATAACATAAGCATCTTTATGACCTGCATAAACTACTCGATGCTTAGCATGATATGTTAAGCAAAAATTAAGTTATTAAATAAATAGTCATTCCTCCCAACCATAAATCTTATACCTGTGTCAACCTGATGAACACGAATTAAACTTTTTAAAACTTAACAAACTATGAACATCAAACTAACTTTCTTACTACTGCTTTCTGTAATCACTATCATGTCTTGTGAAGATCAACCTGTCGGCAAATGGGATGATAACATTAAACTGTCTAATGATGAATTGACGTTCTCTGCTGGAGCAGGTTCTGAAACCATAACAACTGAAGGTGACTTATGGTGGCTGATTAGCATCAGAACTGATGTCGATGATTATGAGAATTTTGAAGGAACTGATACAACCGATGACAGCTTCGAAATATCAAGAGACGATATCACTTTTGAAAGAATTGAAAAAACAACAATCAAAATAGACCTTGCAGAAAACAACACAGGAGCCGAGAGAACTTTTGTGATTGGACTCCAGGCTGGAAACTACTTTGATAGCATCGTTATTACTCAGGAAGCAGACTAAGAATATTGAGGGCCAGTCAACATCGTGGTACAAAATGGATTGGCCTTCTCATTTCCATTTCATATCTTGACTTGACATTACTCAGATATGAAAACCATTTCGAAACTCATTAAAGTACTTTTTATATTCCTGGCAGCAATTATCATTATTGCCGTAATTCTCTTCGGTCATCAAGACATCCCATTGGAAGAATTAAAGGCAAAATACGCCAAGGCTCCCTCCTCTTTTATTGCTGTTGATGGTATGAATGTACACTTCAGAGATGAGGGAAATCCAAATGATTCAATTCCTATTGTATTAATTCATGGAACTGGCTCAAGTCTGCACACTTTTGATGGCTGGACGGCTGAGCTCAAAAAAGAATACCGCGTAATCCGAATGGACTTACCTGCATATGGTCTCACTGGACCTTTTCCCGATAGAAATTACTCAATGGAACATTATGCAGAATTCATTTATAATTTCCTGACTGCTATTGAGGTTGATAAGTGTGTAATAGGAGGAAATTCTCTTGGTGGAGGAATAGCCTGGAAGTTCACAGATCAATATACTGACATGGTTGATAAATTAATATTAATTGATGCTACCGGGTATCCAGCTAAATCGCAAAGTGTGCCAATCGCATTCAAAGCAGCAACCATTCCCATGATCAAGAATGTATTTACTTACATCACTCCAAAATCTATGGCCAAATCAAGTGTGGAAAATGTCTATGCAGACAAGTCAAAGGTAACAGAAGCACTTGTTGATCGATATTTTGAATTAACCCTTAGAGAAGGTAACAGACAGGCTTTTGTAGATCGTTTAAATATGAAAAGAGATACTACGGCTTACCGAAACATTAAAAACATCAGTCAGAGAACACTCATACTTTGGGGAGACCAGGATAGATTGATTCCACTGGAAAATGCCTACAAGTTTCAGCAAGACTTACCTAATGATACACTCGTGATTTTGAAAAATATTGGACATGTCCCGATGGAAGAAAGCCCCAAACTAAGTCTGGGGCCTGTAATGTCATTTCTAAAGAACTAAATAACTGTTCTATTCCTTGATAAATCTGATATTCCTGTTAGTGTTTTCGCCAATTAAGTTCAGAAAATAGATTCCTGGTTTTAAGTCAACAGTAGAAATCTCTTGTTGCAAGTCAGCTATCTGTTTAATTGACTTTCCTGTCATGTCAATTATCAATGCATTCTGATAGAAATTAATATTCCCTTCTATTCTCAATCTATCAGAAACAGGATTTGGATAAACCTTAACAAATATTTCCCTTCCTACATTCAGAGGTAGTTCAATCACTACTGTACATTCTGAGCGTACCGTACAACTACCATCACTTATATCCACGGCATAACTTCCAATTGCATCGGGAGTATAACTCTGACTTGTTGCACCAGAAATAGGAAGATCAGTATTACAATCAATCCATTGATAAGTAAATCCTGAAGCAGATGCAGTTATTGTTCCTTCAACAAAAGAAACCGAAGCATCATCCACTGTACATGCATTATTTATAGTCACCTCTACGGAAAGATTATCACTATCACATTCGTTGAAAACCGATAGTGTAATAATGTAAACACCGTTTTCCACATACGTATGGGTAGGGTTGATATCAGCAGTATTTGTATTTCCATCTCCAAAATCCCATTCAAATGAATCTGCAGTCTCTGGAAGAATAGTATTTGAAATTACTATTGTAGGATCAGAGTTCTGGACTCCTCCAATTGCCCAGTTCTTGAGTGTATTATCCCTGAGCACTACCTGATCAGTTCCCACACAACCATTGTCATCAGTTAGTTTAATTGTTACAAATACATCCTGCGTGCTTGCTGTGGCTGCAAATGTCTCATTGAATGTAAACCTCAGGGAATCATCTGTTACCTCATTCCCAAATAATGTATTTATCGAATATGTGGCAAAGTCCGTAGCGTCTTCATCTATTCCGAATGCAAGCTCATCTCCTACACATGCAAATACTTCATCCTCTCCAAGATCTACTTCAGGTAAAGGCAGTACGGTTAAAGTTGTGGTAATTACACTATCACATCCGTAGATTGAAGAAAGTGTGCTCACATATTCCATGGAAGTTGTTCCTGAAGTACCATCAGGGAATGTATAGCTCGTTCCTTCACATATGGTTGTATCTTCAGCAACTGCGTATGTTATGGGAACAATAACAGTCTGTGTTTGGGTTACTTCATTCCCATTGCCATCAGCATAGGTCCAGACAACCTCAGTTTCACCAACTGTTGAGATTGGTAATGTAATGTCTGTAGTACCTGTTATTTCACCAGTACAGGCATCTGTTGCAGTTGGTGCGTCTAACGAGGTTATCTGGCCATTGCAATCCGCAATAACATCGTCCAGTGTTGTTACATTAGGAACTGGAGCATCATCATCGGAAAGAATTACTGCTTGTTGTTGTGTGGTTGAATTACCTTCAGTATCTGTATAAGTCCAGGTCACGATTGTAGTGTCCTGAGCTGTAATTGGGAGTTGAGTATCTGTTGTACCTTCAATTTCTCCATCGCAATTATCATCAGCTGTAGGAGCATCAAGAGATGTTACTTCACAAACACCATAAACTGCACTAAGTGTATCTGATGTAGGTTCCGGAGCAGTTGTATCATCAATTGTAATGTTCTGGGTTTGGGTTGTTGTTTTGCCATTATTACCTGTGTAGCTCCAGGTTATTGTATATTCACCTTGCTCCGTGATTGGGAATGTCTGATCTGTTGTTCCAGTAACCTCATTATCGCAATTGTCAGTTGCTGTAGGAGAAGTCAGTGATTCAACTGAACATTGATAAGTGAGATCAGCTAATGTTGTCTCATCTGGTGTTGGAGCAGGAAAATCTTCCGGCGTGTTTTCTGCTATTGCAGCACTCTGCCATCTTAAATATGGATATGTCCCATCAGCAATTGTCCAGGCCCCAGACTCTGAAAAATCCCAATTTTCATATGTAGCCTCATCAATCATCTCTGCAGTAGTCACCGTTCCCGAACAAGTCCCCAGGTCACTATAGGTATCAATTGATGAAGTTCCTGTTCCAATTAAACCACTACCCACAACACCATCCGTGGTTACATCTACCACGGTATAAACATATCTTATTGACAGAGATGTAGAGCTCTGGTTGGACCCAGTAATTCCTGCTGTTGTAGATTGCTGTCCATTCACTTCTGAGACCGTATAGCTATTTGTAATTTTTCCATCAGAGTCATTATTACCCGCTATGCCTCCTATAAAAGCATTCCCAGTTACTTGACCAATTGTGTAGCATTTTTCAATGTCACCTCTGTTTTCCCCTAGTAGTATACCTATTCTATTGGTTCCGGAAACATTTAATGTGGCTGAACATTCAGTAATGGTTGATTCGCTCCATCCAACTAAACCTCCGACATAATTTGTACAAGCAACTGTTCCTGATGCAGCATGAACATTTTCCATAAGTCCATTGCTCCCAATCATATAGCCGACTGCCCCACCAGACCATTCATCAGCTACGATATCCAGATTGGTAAAAGTGACATTCTTGATTGTTGCATCATCAGTATAGCCAAAAAGGCCTCCAAAATTTTCTGTACCCCGGTTAATTGTTAGCCCATCAATTGTAAAACCTCCTCCATCAAACTCTCCGGTAAAAGGGGAAGAACTGAACTCGCCAATTGGGTCCCAGCCTCTTCCATTATCCCAGAAAGCACCAGAGGCATCTCCGGTTTCAGTGGATAGATCAATGTCATTTGATAGTTTATAAAATGCAGCTAAATCATCCCGCACCTCATTTAATTGAGCTGGAGAAGTGATTAAATATGGATCTCCTGAAGTCCCTGCTCCGGAACCAGAAAATTGAGCGTAAGAAGAATTAAAAAAAAATAATGTACCTGACAGTACTAATAGTTTAGAGATAGTTTTCATTGCGGATCATGATATTGGTTATGTCTAATATAATAAAATAATTCCAAGCCAACGGTACTCAGATCTATGTACCACATTAATTATGAGACGTTTACAAAAAAATCTCAGCATTTCACAAAAAAAATCTGCAATTCAAAAAATAACTTAGAACAATAAATACATTATCTTCAATGGATCAATCAGGACATTAATTATTCGGGAAAACAAAAAGCTATGAAGTCTAAACTATTATCACTTATACTAATTCTGGTAACAACTTTTAGTCAGGCCCAAACTGTGGATGAAATTGTGGATTCTTATATTGAAGCCGTAGGTGGCAAATCATTTCTAAGAAATTTGGAAGGCCTTAGAATGACCGGAACCTTTTATCAGTCTGGTATCGAACTCCCATTTGAACAGGTTATTTATAAAGACGGTAGACAGTATACCGAAATAACATTTAATGGAAATACCTTCAGGCAAAACGTTTACGATGGGAAAGTCTTATGGGGTACAGATTTTGCAACTTTCAAACCGAAAATATCTAATGCTGAAGAAACAGCAAATTTCAGATTAGATATGAATGATTTTCCTGATGTTCTACTTGACTACAAACCCAAAAACTATTCTGTAGATTTAATGGGGAAAGTTGAAAAACAAGGACGACAAACCTATAAAATCCGTGTAAAAAGAGAGGATAAGTCATTTGATGGAGTTTCATTTAATGATATATCCTACTACTACTTGGACGTTGTGGAAAAAGTATCTATCTGCCAGGAAACGACAATTCAAAATGGTCCAAGTGCAGGGCAATTGCAAACGCTTATTTTTAGTGATTATGATCTAATTGACAACCAATATCTGATCCCCCTAAATATCAAACAAACTGCTGATGGACAAACGGTATTCGAAATGATTATCACAAAAGTTGAATTAAACCCTGTCGTAAGTAATTCTGAATTTGTAATGACTCAATAAGTATCAGTCTGCATGCTTCTATTAAAAAGAATCCGAAACAAAATGATTCTAAAAAGTAAGTTCGCCTTGTATCTGGCCTATTCATTAGGCGAGATCATATTAGTTGTTGTCGGTATTTTAGTGGCTATACAAATAGACGACTGGAACAGAGACCGAGAACTCAATCAACAGGAACTCGAAAGCTACCAGTTAATAATCTCTGACCTAAAAAGGGATTCAACGCTATTTGTTCAATATCAAGGAGCTTACAATGATTACCTGGATACATATTTTAAACTAAATGATATTGCAGCTGGAAAAGGTTCACTTAAAGGTATTCTACCAGATTTTCTGGTGAGCAACATCCAGTTCAATCCGGTAACGAAAAGTAATCATCAAATTACTATCGAGAAACTCAGAAATAATAACATTAGAGAGCAAATCAACAATTACTTCGTACGATTAAACCAGGTGGAACAAGCCACCAAAGAGTTTAACGAGATGATCGTCACCGAAACAAGGCCCTTCTTCCTCAAAGAACATGAAGTATTCAATAATGCCGTAGCTTTCGACAAATCCGATCGTACATTCCCTCCTTACAAAGGTGTCTCTACCATTGACACTGTAAAGCTTAAGGGAACCATAAGTCATCCTTATTTTGTCCCATTGATTTCCCAGCTTAGAATGGGAATCGGTTATTATCTGGCCACCTTAGAAGGGTCCATGAATGCAAACCATGAGTTAATAAAAGAATTAAATAAAAGCTTAAAAGAGGCTGGTAATTAGGGCTTTAGGTTAGTATTGAACTGCCTCTCCTGTGTATTCTCCTATTATTTGTTTGATCTGAGCAGTATGACGCATACCATGCCCGGCAACCACTAACCCCAACTGATAAGTATCAACTTCACCAAATGGTGCTTGACCAAAATGGTTTCTTAATTTACCTCTGTTCTTACTTAAGAACTCCTTGATTCGTAATCTGGAATCAGCCAATGATTTTATAAATTCTTCTTTAGTCATTGATGGTTCCGGCGCAGGAAGTGGAGTATTCGTTACTTTGCCTCTATCTGAAACAAAAGTCACCACCAACCCATCTCTGGACTTAAGACTTTTAGAATTATCAGCATCTGCTTCCAGTGATTTCTGCATACCCATGAATATCCCATTTTCAGCAACCCAAATATGATCAACACATTCTGCAATGCTCCAACCTCCGTCTTTAGGTTTGTAAGTCCAGAGGTCATCATCAATAGTAGATAAGGTAGTTGATAAATGGTTATATGATTCATCCAGGTAATTGAACAAAAACTCAATTTCGGCATCATTCTTCATGGTTTGATTGGGATACCAACTAAATGTTACAAGTCCCATTGTAATAAGTAAAATTGTTTTCATAATTCGTTTTTGAGTAAAGCTAGAGATCAGTTCCAGAGCTTAAAAGTGGGAATTTGAACAATCTATGGGGGTATCGGGACAATGTGATAAGCGGAACAAACCAGCTTCTTTAGATTTCCGTTTTACCACCTAAAGATGTGAAAATGGACACCCTGAAAAATATTGTTATCCTTGTACCCAAAGGAGATATAGTATTGAGTTCAATAGTTGGTACTTATAAACTTTTGAATTTTGCCATAAACGAAAGTGGTCAAGACATCAAACTGACTTTAGCTGGTTGCGGTGTTGCTCCGGAATGTTTCAATGGTCTGTTTAAGATTCAACCAGAATGCCACTGGAAAGATGTCAAGCAAGCTGATTTAATTATTATACCCGCTTTCAAAAGTAATTTGGAGGGAGCAATTGAAGAAAATAGAGAACTTATTGAATGGCTAAAAACTCAGTATCTTCAAGGAACTCATCTGGCTAGTTTATGTACAGGGTCATTTTTCATAGCAAAAGCTGGATTGCTTGTAGGAAAAAGATGTACAACCCATTGGGCATTTGCCCCCTATTTCACCTCGCTTTTTCCGGGAACACATTTTGAGAAAACTAATATTATTACAGAAGACCAGCGCCTTTATACCAGTGGAGGAGCCTTCTCATTTCTGAATATGATTGTTTACTTAACGGAAAGGTTCTTTGGCAAATCAATTGCCATGAAGCAGGCCAGTATTTATGAGGTAGACTACTCCAGAAGAAGCCAAAGTCAGTTTATGATTTTCGAAAGGCAAAAAGCACATAATGATGAAGGTATCAAGAAATCTCAGGAGTATATCGAATCATCTTATCAATCAAAGATCACCATTTCGCAACTAGCAAAAATGGCAAACCTGGGAGATCGCACATTTAGCAGACGTTTTAAGGAGCTTACTGGAAATACACCAAATGAATACCTGCAACGCGTGCGAATTGAAGCAGCAAAAGAGCTCTTGGCTACAGGAGACGAACCCATATCCCAAATCCAGTATCGTGTAGGATACAATGACCCCAAGACATTTCGAACCATATTTAACAGGTATTCAGGCTTTACACCAAACGATTACAGAAAGAAATATGGGTTTTCATTACTTCACGCTTCTTAACCGGGTTGACGCAAAGGTCTATTGACCGACAAATCAACATCTGCAAAGAATCAATTGTCTGTAACAAATGTTACAACATACAGTTTAATCACCATCTACTTTTGGAGTAGAATTTAAAATGTAAAATGAACGAGTTTATAAATTATATAAGTCAACCCTGGCCATGGTACGTGGCTGGCGGACTAATTGCCGTGGTGATGTTCTCGCTGATGGTTCTAGGTAATAGTTTTGGTATTTCTTCAAATCTCAGGACAGTTTGTTCGATTATTGGGGGCGGAAAACACTGTGAGTTCTTTGATTTCCATTGGAAAGCCCAAACCTGGAACCTCATATTCGCAAGTGGAATGATCATAGGTGGATTCATTGCGAGCAAATATTTAACAATTGATTCTACGGTAAACATTTCTCAAGCAACAATTACAGAATTGCAATCCATGGGATTTGCGAATCCCGGAAAGGACATTGTACCAGTTGAATTATTTCATTGGGAAAATCTATTCACACTGAAGGGTTTTATCCTATTGATAGTTGGAGGATTTCTGGTTGGATTTGGGACACGATATGCAGGTGGATGTACATCTGGTCATGCTATCAGTGGCCTTAGTGACCTTCAACTACCCTCGCTGATTGCAGTAATAGGATTTTTTATTGGCGGACTATTTATGACCTATCTGATTCTGCCACATTTAATGACATTATAATTAGAGATAAATGAAAATATTCAGATATATATTCGTCGGAATCATTTTTGGAATAACACTCACCAAAGCTGAGGTTATTTCATGGTACCGAATTTATGAGATGTTCAGGTTCCAGTCTTTCCATATGTATGGTGTGATAGGAACAGCGGTTGTGGTTGGGATCATTGCGGTTCAGATTATCAAGAGAAGAGGCATAAAGGCTGTTGACGGCACACCAATTGAAATAAACCCTAAGCAAGTAAGTATCCCAAGATATTTATTCGGAGGAATCATTTTTGGATTGGGTTGGGCCATGACCGGAGCTTGCCCGGGCCCTATGTTTATTCTGGTAGGAAACGGCTTTTTTGTAATATTAGCTGTAATCGCATCTGCGGTTTTAGGTACGTATGTTTATGGACTCTTAAGACACAAATTGCCACACTAAAATGAGCCTGAACAAACTAATTCTATTAGTTTCAAGGCTCAGCATATTTCTTTCCATTCTTGTAAGTTTCTTGACGGTAGCTACAGTTACTATAATAAGCTACCCTGAGATCCTTATGTCTAAAAAATCGCAAGCATGGAAAGTGCCAGACCTTGAGAATGATCTACCTGAGGGGCCAGATGGTCAATTAATTAAATATGGGTTTCTTCTAGCTACGGAAACATCAAAATGGATGGGACCTCAGGTAAAAAACCCTGCAAACCGGTTCTCTGGAAATAACCTGGCCTGCAAAAACTGTCACCTCCAGGCCGGAACTCAAAAAGGATCAGCAAGCTGGATTGGTGTTCCGCATCGGTTCCCTCAATTCAGAGACCGGGAAAACAAAGTGGGGCGTATAGAAGACAGAGTAAATGGATGTATGGAGCGAAGTATGAATGGTAGGAAGCTACCAGATGACTCCAAGCAAATGGAAGCCATTATAGCCTACATGAATTGGATCAGCAAGGGGTTACCAGAAGAGAAAATAGAGGATTTTGTAGGCTTTGTTGATCTTAAAATCCCTGCAATTCCTGCAGATACAATAGCAGGACGAGAGATATACGAAACAGAATGTACATCATGTCATGGAAAAAATGGAGAAGGCGTAAGACATTCTGATACATCAAAAGGTTATCTGTATCCCCCGCTCTGGGGAAACGACACTTACAATCATGGGGCCGGAATGCACCGGGTGTTAACGGCTGCAGCTTTTATTAAAGGGAGTATGCCTTTTGGTCAGGCTTCCTGGGATAATCCTAAGCTCACCGATGAGCAGTCATATCATGTAGCAGCTTATATCAATAGCTTTCCAAGGCCAAGTAAGCCCAATGCAGAAAATGATTTTCCAGACCTGAAGCTGAAACCAGTTTCCACACCATATGGTCCGTGGGAAGATTCTTTCAGTGCTTCTCAACATAAATACGGTCCCTTCTTACCTATTATTTCCTACTACAAAGAGGAACACAACATAATAAAAACCAAATGAAGAAGTCCCTTTCGATATTGCTAGTTCTGGTCTCAATTTCGCTACATGCACAGGATTCAAACTATGGGGAAATACATGGGCAATGGCGTAATTACTGGTTAAATAGCTTTAACAAGGGAGACTTAAAAGACTTCAAAGCACTGGCCACAGGACTTAATTTAAGGTATCAGTATAAGTTTTCAGAAGCACTTCAATTTAGTGTGGGTGGTTACAGTACTTACAACCTTAATGTCCAGGATTTGACCGTACCGGATGAACAAACAGGCAAAGTGGGAAGATACACCTCCATGCAATTTGACAGATTAAATCTTGACAATCGGCTGGTGGTGTTGCTTGGGGAGTTGAATTTAAAATATAGTTCTAAATCTCATCAGATTAGAATTGGCCGAATGAAACTCAAAACACCATTCTTAAATCCGCAAGATGGTAATATGATTCCAACTTTAGTAGAAGGTGGATGGTATCAATTTAAGAAGCCGAAGGTAGTTACTCAATTAGGACTGATATCAAGGATAGCTCCTAGATCGACTAACGGATTTTTTGGAATTGGAGAAAGCATTGGAAAATATCCGGTCGGAAGAAATAATCAGGGAACAAGAAGCCAGTATGCAGGAAATACAAGCTCAAAATTTCTTGTGGTTGGTGGAGTTAAATGGAAGCCTACTGGCAGTATGGTGGTCAATATGTGGAATTATACGGCACACAACCTTTTTAACCTATACTATTTCAAACCCACTTTTAATGTAAAAACCCTCGACTTATCAATCAGTACAGAGTTCCTGCTTCAGAACCGCATTGGAAATGGAGGAAATGATATTGACAGTTTAAGATATATGCAGGACAATTCCAGTCAGGTTGTAGGAATACAGGTTGCTAAGAATCTTGATGGCACTAAAGTGTCCATTGGGTACAATCACATCTTTGATAATGGGAAGTTTATGTTTCCACGTGAGTGGGGTATTGAACAGTTATTCAGCTTTCAAAAGCGAGAGAGAAGCGAAGGAAGTGCTGCCAATGACGCTCTGGTATTCCGAATCAAGAGAAATATTTCCTGGAAGAAAAATGTAATTAAGTCCGACTTCAGTGTTGGTCATCATTGGAAACAGGATGCAACAGATGCTTTGAGAAACAAGTATGCATTCCCTTCTTATACGCAATGGAATTTGGACCTATATTATCATCATGAAAATTTCAAGTATGTCAGACCTGAGTTATTGTTGATTTACAAAAAAGCCAGTAATAACACACCGGAAAATCCGAACTTTTATCTGAACAAAGCAGATCAGATTCTGGTAAACTTTGTAGTGAATATTAATTTCTAATTCATTAAGAAAGGAAAGAGTACTTTGACGGTTGTTCCCACTCCAATTTCGCTTTCAATCTCAATTTCTCCATTATGGAGTTTGACAAGATTATAAACAACAAACATTCCAAGCCCTTTACCTCCTCCTACTCCCTTCGTTGTAAAAAAAGGATCCTGAACTTTAAGCAGATCTGACTTTTCAATGCCCGAACCATTGTCAGCCACCTGTATGGCCACTTTTTCAGCATAAGTGAAAATGTCGATATGAATTTTGGCTGTGGATTCTTTGGGTACAGATTGAATCCCGTTCGCGATGATGTTTGATAAGATAACCCTCAAATCTCCAGGATCAACCGTAACCTGGTAAGACTTTTCAATATGATATTTAAAAACTACCTCAGGGTATTCCTCATTGATATCTTTAATATAAGGCTCTATGATGTCTCCTAATTGGAATTTTTCAATTTCAGAGTTACCATTCTCAAGTTTATCAGGTAGTAAAATCCCAAGTTTATCAATAATAACTTTAGCTCTCTCAGTTCCCTGCCCCACATTATTCATCAATAAATCCAACTCTTCAAATAACTCTGGAGATGACTTTATTTTGGAATCTGCTACTAAGCCCTTTAGTTCATCAAGGTTTCTCCTCATAGGCTGCACCGATCCTCCAACATAGTTCAAAGGATTATTTAATTCATGTGCAATGCCAGCAGTTAACTTCCCAATTGAGGCCAATTTTTCAGATTCAATTAATTGATGCTGTGTTCTCTTCAGCTCTTTAATGGCAAAATCCTTTTCGGCAATAGTCTCTTTAAGTTTATTATTCAACTGCTCAAGCTCCTCGTTTTTAGTCCTGATGACTTTTCTTTCCAAATCGAATTTAGACTTCAGATAATTAATGATGAGAAGTGCTGAAACTCCAAAAATTGCGTAATCGATAAATATTGTATCGTAGATGACTACATCTAATTGCACCCAATCCGTGAGCCACTGCGAAAGAGCCAGGAAAGTTAATATCACAGAATAAATTGCAAAGACATATATTCTGTGGTTTGACCTGGCAATGATGATAGAAACAGTTCCAACAGCAATAGCACCAGGGGAAGTTGGTCCGAATATTCCGCTCAGGTAATACCAATAGAAAATCAAAAAGGCATTTAGAAATACGATCATAACGTATCTCAATGGCTCAAATATTCCTTTGAATCTGGAAAGGTAAAAAAGCAACGCCCCGGTGAAAGACATAATTCCGTTGAATGCAATTATGAGAATCCTGCTTCCAACCAGAATTCCTTCTACAAAAGAAACTCCCATCGACAGGAACAGAATAATTCCAACAATTTCAAATAGCCGTTTTTCCAGCGCAGCTATATTCTTTTCAATGGCTAAAGTCAAATCCGAGCGTGTTTGAAAGGGTTACCGAATTATGAAGTTAGTTAAAAACGTCCCGTTGGACAAATTAGTTCTTGCCTTGATTCACCAATAAGAATACGGTTATGAAAAAAATCCTTTAACTTCATATATACAAACACCAACATCGTTTCCACATGACTGCCAAATCGCTGCAGACAGCAATATGTCTGTTATTCGTCGCATGCCTGTGCTACGGACAATCTAACACACAACTCAACAAAGCGGAGGAGCTTTTGAAGGCTGGAAATTACCAGCAAGCAACCAGAGAATTCAATGTAATTATCACATCAAATTCCTCTTCAACAGAAGTAAATCAAGCATATCTCGGAATCATTAAAGCCTACATGGCTCAGGGGAATTATCCTGAAGTTTTAAAATCCTGCAGTGCTGCTTTAACCTATCTTGAAGAAACCAATCAACAGAAGTCTGTAAATCAAGTAGAGTTTTTGGACTTCAAAGCTCAAGGCTTTCTCAACATGGGTGCAATGGATTCAGCATCCTTTTATGCAGACCAATCTATTGTTATTGGTGAATCCATCTTATCAGAAAACCTAACAGAGGAAGATTTAAGTAAAATTGGTTCCCCTTTCAGCTTAATAGCTCAAATCAAGTATTATCTCGGAGACTACAAAGGCTCGTCCGAAAAGCTTGAGCAATTGCTGGAATACTACAATCAATATGCCCCCGAAAACTCTTCAATAGCAAAACGACCTTATATGCTACTTGGCATTGTTTACTCTGGAATGGGTGAAATTGATGAAGCATTCAAATCTTATCAAAAAGCACTAATTATAGAAACGGCACAGGATCAACCAGACCTTGATTTTCTTGGCACTTTACATATTAACATTTCGAGTGCTTATGCCTATGTATATGATGCCAGACAATCGTTAAGTTCGCTTTTAATAGCAATCGATTACTACATTCAACTTCCTGAGTTAAGGAATGAAATGGCTGATTTATATTCTTCTGCAGCATTTACCTATTCGGAAATGAAGAAGTATGACTCTGCTGATTACTATCTCAGCAAAACCTATGAGTACTTCGAAAAGTATCCAACATATCTCTACAACCAATCAGCCATTAAAAGTAAAATTGCTTCCACCCTGCTGAACATCGGTGACCTTGAAAAATCTTTACAGTACAGTAAAGAAGGCTTACAATTAAAGCGGCAAATATATGGAGGCAACACAACAGTCGCGATCTATGATTACACCCGTATTTCCAGAATAGCACAGAAACAGTCAAATTTTGAATTGGCCGAAACGTACCTCGACAGTGCAAGACAACTTGTATCAGATCCCTCAGGAAAAATCCGTGATCCTTATCTGGAAATTGATTTAAATCGGGTGACAATGAATCTAATTCATGAAAAAAATGAATCTGTAGATTCTCTTTACCTCTACATATCTAAAACTCATCAGGACATTAGCGCTAAAAGAAAAAGACTCACCGGAGAAATCTCAAAGACCACAAAAGCAACTACATTCTATACTTCTGCAATTGATATTTGCTATGATCAATACATAAAATCATCAAACCAGAGATGGGCAGAATTAGCATTGTTAATGTCAGAATCCAATAAATCGCTGCTTCTGATGGACTTTATCACGGAAACAGAGAAAAGCAATACAGCTGGCGTAGATCAGACAATTTTGGATAGTAGAGATTCCTTGAAAGTAATCGCTTCAAGATTGGAATCTGATATAGAGGAACTCACCAATCTTGATAGCCTGGAAACAGATTTACTTGCCAAAATCGATTCATTGGATGAGGTACAAAAGCAAGACAATTCAATTTTAGATAAGCTTAAAGAGGAGAACCCATCATTTTTCGCTTACAAGTATTCCAACGATGAATTGAATCTGGATAAAATACAATCTATTCTAGAAAATGAAGACAGAGCAATTGTTTCATATTCAATCAACAATGATAAAATATACATCTTCTCAATCACTGCGAATGAGCTAAAGATAGCCATGAAAGAATGGACCTTATCGGATGACATTTTAGATCTACGTAACAAAATGATTTCACTGGAAGACGAAACTGGGCTAGAAGAAATTACAGCCAGGCTTCACAATGCATTAATCGAACCTATAGCATCAAGCCTAACAGCATCTAATATCACCATTATTCCAGATGGAGTTCTCAACTATCTTCCATTCGACTTACTGAGGGCCAATTCGCAGGAAGATTATTTGATCTCAAAACATTCAATATCCTACGATTATAGCTTGAAGCTTTTTGAACACTTTAGAAATCTGGAGTCAAATGCAGATAATTCTCAATTATTGGCTTTTGCACCGAAGTTCAGCGAGAATATCGCATCAATCAATTCGGAACTTAATTCAAATGTAAATTCAGATTTAAGATCAATAGTTCTTTCACTGCCTGGGGCTCAGGAAGAGGTACAACAAATTAGTGAAATCTTTCAGGGGAATACGATAATTGGAGAAGAAGCAACGGAGACCAAATTTAAAGAGGAGGCTGAAGACTTTGGTGTAATTCACCTTGCTACCCATGCAATTGTAAATGATTATAGCCCTAGCAAAAGTAAACTTGTATTTCAGCAAGAAGGTAACTCCGAAGATGATGGCTACCTACACGCTCATGAGATATTCAATTTAAAGCTCAATGCTGATTTGGTGACACTAAGTGCTTGTAATACTGCATTTGGTTCAATTAAACGTGGAGAAGGTGTAATGAGTCTCTCCAGAGCATTTGCTTATGCAGGAAGTCCAAATTGTCTGGTAAGCCTATGGCCAAGTTCAGATAAAGCATCACCAGAGATCATGTCTGCGTTCTACGAGAACCTCGCCGAGGGTCAATCTAAAGATGAAGCTTTGAGAAATTCTAAACTTGCTTATTTGGAATCGGCTTCCGGCAAGGCTGCCCATCCATTTTATTGGTCTGGGTTTGTATTTATTGGACAACCTACCCCTATTGACACAGGAATACCATGGATTTGGGTACTTGTAGGTGGAATGATATTTATTTCATTTATCTATTTTGCTGCAATCAAGGTAAAAGTGGCTTAGATCATTTTTGGACATTTTGTTTATAAATCTACCGTGCTTAACTATTTTGCAGGCTTCTAAACATGAGCCAAATCGAAAAACCTACTACGAACCCTTCAAAAGCATGGTATGAGAGAATTCCACACGCAGTAACGCTGCTTTTTGGGATCATCATATTTGTTACTATACTAACGTACATCCTGCCAGCTGGCACCTACGAGCGGGTGGAAGTAGATGGCAGGAATCGTGTTGTTGCTGGGTCTTACCACACAGTTGAGCAAACTCCGGTTGGTTTACTGGATATGTTCATCGCTATTCCATTAGGTTTTAAAACTGCCGTTGAAATCATTTTCATTGTAATTGCTGCTGGTATCATGTTTGGAATCATGGACAAGTCGAGCGCAGTTGAAAATGCTGTGGGGACTCTGGTGAAGAACATGGGACTTGAACGAAGGTATTTGATCGTTGTATTAATGACTTTCGTTTATGGGCTTCTTGGAGTAGCCGTGGGTTATGAAAACAACATTGCGATGGTGCCAATTGCAGCAGTATTAAGTCTGGCATTAGGTGGAGATCTGGTACTTGCTGCTGGAATTTCAGTTGGAGCCATGACTATTGGGTTTGGTCTATCCCCTATTAATCCCTACACAGTAGGAACAGGACATAAATTAGCTGAGCTCCCTTTATTTTCCGGTGCTCTTCTGAGAAGCGTACTTTGCTTTGCAGGGTTGAGCTTAATGGCATATTACAATGTCCGCTATTTCAAGAAGATTTTAAAGTCACCTGGGAAAAGTCTTGGAATAGGTCTTAATCAATCAGGCATATCGCTTTCAAAAGAAATTAAAGACTACACACTTACCAGATCGAACTGGATGGTAATTGCCATTTTCATAATTGGTCTGGGAGTAATTCTATTCGGTATATATAATTATAGCTGGTACATCAATCAGCTTTCTGCCATCTTTTTGATGATTGCATTGGCTAGTGGAATTGTTTGTAGAATGAATCCAACAGAATTTAGTGAGACTGTTCTACAATCTATTGGTAAAGCTGCACCTGGAGCCTTTATGGTGGGATATGCCTCCACAATTAAAGTCTTGATGGAACAAGGAAACATTGGCGATACCATTTCATTTCACATGGCTGAGGTGTTATCTGAGCTGCCGCTTTACGGATCTGCTGTGGGTATGTCGATATCTCAATGTGTGATTAACTTGTTTATCCCATCCGGAAGCGGACAGGCATTGGCTACTCTACCAGTAATGATTCCGTTAGGAGATGTAATCGGCCTTTCCCGACAAACCACGATTTTGGCATTCCAAATTGGCGATGGAGTCACCAACCTTATTAACCCAACACTAGGTGGATTGATCGCTATGTTGAGTATGTGTAGAGTTCCACTTGACAGATGGCTCAAGTTTATATTCCCAATGGTGGTCATCATACTAATAATTTCCTGGCTTACCTTAATTTTGGCGGTGGCCATAGGATATTAACCATTAAAAAACCCAAACAACATTGACAGCACAAGAAATACTTGCAAAACTTGTTTCCTTCCCTGTTCTGGGAGGTGAAAGTAATCTTACAATCATCAATTGGATCAAAGACTTTGTGGAGCAACATGGAGTTGAAGCAGTGATGGTTCCAAACGAACAAGGAACAAAAGCTTCTCTTCATTGCCGAATAGGTCCGGCAGTTGATGGTGGAGTGATTCTATCCGGGCATACCGATGTTGTACCGGTGAAAGGCCAGAATTGGGAGACTGATCCATTTGAGCTGGTAGAGAAATCAGATGGAAAGCTTTATGCAAGAGGTTCTTGTGATATGAAAGGTTTTCTGGCGTGTTGTCTTTCAGTATTGCCAGATATGGTAAAAGCTGATTTGAAAACTCCAATCTATTTTGCATTTAGTTATGACGAAGAAATTGGGTGTTTGGCTGCTCCGGAGTTGATTGAGCATATAAAAAGTCATTATTCTGAAATGCCTAAATACGCGATCATCGGTGAAGCTACCATGTTGCAACCGGTTATTGGGCAAAAAGGAATGACCATTCTGGAAACAACAGTAAATGGATCTGCAGGCCATAGTTCCAGGATTTTGCAGGAGGTTAGTGCTGTTCATGAGGCATCCAGATTGGTGCTCTGGATTGAGGATAAGATGAAAGAGATTGTTGGGTCCGGGAGCCAGGATGAAAGATTTGAGCCACCACATACTTCACTTCATGTGGGTATGATCAATGGTGGAATTGCAGCTAATATTATTTCAGATAAAGTGACTATAAGATGGGATGTAAGAGTAATTCCGAAAGACGACTTTTATGCCATCAAACAAGCATTTGAAGACCACTGCAGGGAAAGAGAACAAGAACTAAGAAAAGTATTCCCTGATTTTGAGATAAAGACCATTGAAGACCATCCTCCTGTTCCTCCGTTAGATACTTCTGAGGCTGATGATATAGTAGATCTTACCAGAAAGATCACAGGAAATACAGAAGTTGGAGCGGTTTCCTATGCTGCTGAGGCTGGGCAATTTTCACTGGGGGGATTCCAAAGTATTATTTGTGGCCCTGGAGATATAGCTCAGGCGCACAGGGCGAATGAGTTTATTAGTAAAGAGCAATTGGAGAAGGGTGTTGAGATGATTAGGAAGTTGGTAGATGAGCTAAAAGGCTAGTCCTCATGCGACTTTCAACAAAAATCCTACTAACCCTACCCTATATATTATTCATTGGGTATGGTTTTACTTTTGCCTTTCCATATGAATTTCAGTGGCTAGTCCCGAATATGAAAGTATATTATATTCAAACCGCTACGCTTCAGGTATTGGCTATTTTACATTTCGTGATTTTGATTCGAAGAGTTTGGTCCATTAAGCATTTAGCAAGGTCCACTAGATGGAACTGGACATATCTGATCATATTTTTCAATTTAATAGCAGGTCCTATATTTATCTGGAGAAAGTACGACCATTTTCAAAATCTAATTTCAAATGAAGAAAATGAGGGTAGCAACTAAATTCATTATTGTTTTACTTGGTTTCATTTGCATTGCATTCAAAGTAATGAGCCAGCAACAAGTTGAGAATATTAAGGGCAGATACGTCATGGAAACCGCCAACTGTGCAGGATTTGAATTTATTGGCAACAATAGAGTTATCTGGAGAGATGAATCTGGCTGTATGTCCCCTGATACGTTAGCAATTCACTGGCTAAACGAAAAAACATTTGTAACCAAAGACCTCAAGCAAAGAAACGAAGCTTGTCCTCCACGCAACTCAATCTATACTGTTGCGTATTTTGACGGTGAAACCCTGGAGCTCAAGAAACTATGGACGGGATGGGGTGAGTATTCAGAGGATGCATTAATTTTCACTAAATGGAATAGAGACTAGTGCGATTAGATTTAGTTAAACATATTATTTACCTCTCAGCAATTCTGATTTCTGGCAATGTGTTAAATGCACAATCCAATGATACCACTGACTATTCCAACTGGAAAGTTGATTCACTAATAATAGAATGCCCGGAAGGATATAGAGGTGAACTCATTCAAGACCTACAATATACCCAGGATCACTGGAGGGGAACCAAAAAACCAATGACAGCCACTTTCACAGGAGTAGACTTTGGGGATTACTTTCACATTGACTTTGAAGATTCCACGGGTAAATCCTTTGATTTTGGTTTTGGCAACAATGACTTTGGTAAATACGAACTGATTGATGATACCTACCAAATGATTGAAAACAAGGAGTATTTCAATAAACAATTCAAAATATACTGGGAATGGAAAATATCTGAGTTTCCATGCTGTTCAGGGGAATATGAATTGGTGAAGGCTTATCAGCCTTCGATTGTTAGGTTGGAGTTGGTTGAGGGGGAGTGAACTGAAAATTAGCCTTTTCTGAACACTCTCGCAGGTGCTTTTTTTATGGAAACAGGTCAGGAGACCTTCGTGATTATTTGGATTTTAAGTCGCCCTTCGGAAGACTTAAAATAACGAGAGTCTCCAACCGTCATTTGTAAGCTCGGACGTTTTATCTCATTCTAGACACAAAATAGTTCAACTGCTCTTGACTTATGTTGGCAAAAATCGATTTGATTGAAGCCACTTGTTCAAATGTTAACTTGTCACGAAGGTCATCAAAGGAATTTATACGATTTCCTGAATTATAGGCTTCAAAAATGGCTCCAGCCAAACTTCGGTCCATCCCTAGAATCTCAACTTTTTCATTTGGTCTTGCAACTCTCAATACTCGTTCTATGCAGTATTCAGCGCATTTGCTTGGAAAAGGTATTTTTAAACAAACTTCAGGATTACATTCAGCCATAATTGTTCTTTTTAATGAATTAGACATTTTAGTTGTTCACCGAAAACTCGCCAAATAAAATACAAGATCAACCAAAGTCCGAATATCACTAAAGCCCAATTGAAACACCTGAGTTGACTTGTATAGTGTCTGTTTACTTTCAATAAACTTTTCTTTAAATCTTTTGTATTGTCAACATTTATAATTGCCGCCATTTTGCGCCCAGTGATTAGCTTGCTATAAGAAATAGAAATTGCTAGTAATGTCCAACCAATTACAAAAAGTAAGTAAGAGTACTTAAAGTATTCTTCCTTTGGCTGAACATATTCTCCATTCATAAATACTATCATCGATCCACCAATAACGCTAAGCGACCATGTTGTTATTCTGCTTGATCCTTGCTCAATGGATTCAATTGTTTCAAGGAGTTTCTTTTGAATTCCTTGTTCCTGACTCTGTGAACCCTGATCAAGTTTAAGTTTTAAGTATCTCGTTAAAGTTGTTAATAAATCCCACATTTAATTCTTACAGTTATTGGAGCAACTAAAATGTGTTTTTCTGGCTCGCATTGTCTTTTCAAAAAGCTCTGTTCGCATATTCATTTTAGTGTTTGTTAGACATAGTTATTCTTCTCCAAGAATCTCATTTTTCCATATTGACAGTGTGTTCTCGATTATATCTTTAATCTCTTGATCCAGCATCTCTACATCTGTCAAGTGATCTTTTAAGAGTCTTCTCAAATATTTGCCTTCCGGTACACAAAGCTCATTTTCAGAAGCTGCATTTCTGAATTTTTGACTCTGATCGCCATCAAGTATCTGTAAAACCTGAGTTTCTTTTTCAGCATCACCTTGTTGGGCCGCAACTAAAAGCTCCCTTGGATAGTAATACTCAATCTCTCTTTTATTCCAAATGTGACATTCATAGCCATCTTCTTCGATTTTTCGTTTGAATTGATTCGATGAAGTTGATGGATTTGCATCCGGTTGAGCATCTCTGTCCCTAATCCAATAAATATAGCTCTGAGCGGGTACTATGTTACTTACACTTATTGAACCTTTAATGATTCCATCAGCGGCACCTCCGCCATATTGTATAATTCCAAATCCAATTTTCTCAAACTCATCAGAATATAATTCTCGGATTACATGTTCAAAGAATATTATTTCGGATGCTCCTTCAACCATCAGACAAATGTCCTGATTGAAGACATCACTTGGTCTTATTCCAAGATCGCTTAGTACTGTCTGAATTGCTTCGCTAGCAACATGGTTGATGGTTCGATTTCCTGAATCATTTTTAATTCTAAAGAAATTTATGAATTCAGTGTAGTTTAAAATTACCTGAGAATGTGTTCCAAGAAATATCTGCAGATCCTTTTCTTCTGCTAGTCTTTGAAGGTACTCAAAGAATCTTCTTTGCAGATCTGGGTGCAAGCCTAATTCAGGTTCATCTAATAGAACAATACTAGCTCCACTTAAGGTTACTTTTACAAGAATATCAAGAAAGTGCTTTAAGCCAGTTCCAGAATAAAGAATATCTAAGTCTCTTTCGTATTCATGGTATGTTAAAGTAGGAACGTGTTCATCAGTTACACTACTTGTTATGTTAGAGATATCAGGAAAGTAATTGGATATTTCAGAAACAATTGAGTTGTAGTTCTCAATTGTCAACTCTTTTTCATTTCTCTCAGCATAAAACTTGATTGCATAAAGAATTTCAAGGGAGTTTACATTATTGAAGTTCTTATTTTGAATTTGATTGTAAATCCACTTTGGAGTTCTATGTTGTCTTGTAGCCAATCCAATTCCCACATCTGGCAAGATTAATATGCTTTTAGGGATGATATTTTTATCATTCAACCCATCAAATGTTGGAGAGTACGCATCATTAGTGTTTACGGTAACCGTTGTGCCATTATCGTATGTGGTAGAAATTTCAAATCCCCCAACATTATTGATTAAATCTTTAATCTGAAGTTTAGGTTGAAATGCGTCCCATCCACCTTGGCTCATCGCTAAAGAAGCAATGTCAATTGCATGTAAAATGCTAGACTTTCCAGAATTATTCTTACCAAGGAACGCATTCACAGTTTGGAGTTCATTGATCTGAATATCCTCCAAACCTTTAAAATTTCTTATGTTGACGGATTGGATTTTCATGCCGTGAAGTTATGTCTAACATTAGTATAACACGCACTCTATACGTGTTATCCACCTTTCAATTTCTCCCACCAATAACACTCAAATCACTCATTGTATGACCTAACCGTATTTAAGCGTTTACAAACTACTACAATTGGGAATATCGTGCATTGATGAATCATTGACATTTGTCAATGCTTTAAACCATAAATATCCCCAATCCCCCACCATTTAAAAATACCCAGAACTAGGTATTTTGAGGCTAAAAAGACAATGTACCACTCCATCAACCACCAAATTAGAACTCATTTCCACTGAATGATTCAGAATTAAAGATTAGCTTTAATAAAGCCAAACCATATTAATCATGAACACCATTTCAAGATTAGTACCGATCTTAATTTTCTTAATAGTTACAAGCTGTCAAACTAAACCAACCATGAAAGATCAGCAGAAAGAAATCATCGAGAGCTATATCAATTCTTACAACAGCTTTGATATCCCAGGTATGATCAAAAACCTGGATGAAAATGTGGTATTTGAAAATGTTTCTAACGGTGCAGTAGACCTTAGAACAGATGGAATAGAAGCATTTAAGCAACAAGCTGAAGCTGCTACAGGGTATTTCTCTAGTCGGACGCAAACTGTTGAGGTATGGGATTTCAATAAAAATGCTGTTACTGTAAAAATTGATTACAGTGCGGTACTCAAAATTGATCTGCCCAATGGCATGAAAGCCGGAGATACGCTGAACTTAAAAGGAGAATCCTTGTTTGAATTCAATGATGATAAGATCGTGAAAATTGTGGATAAGAGTTAGGTCTACTTTGGCACTATTTATCTGCATCGATTGTTGCAATCTGAAACTTTAAAAGAAAACACAAATGTCAAAACACTACCTAAGCATCCTTGCATTGCTCAGTGTCATTTTAATTGGTTGTCAGTCCAACTCAAAAAAACAACCAGACGAACAAATTAAAAGTAATCCAACACCACCAGGAACCGTAGAAGTCTATGCCGAACTGGAGATCAACCCGGGAAATGTAGCTGTTTCTAAAAATGGAAGAGTATTCATGACTGTTCATCCTTTGAGAAGACAGGACCTTCAATTGGTTGAAGTATTTCCAGATGGAAGCTACACCGCCTTCCCTGATAGCAGTTTTCAAACCCCTAATGGTATTGAGGTGACCACAGGTTTGGATACCCCGCTAGGTGTCATTGTAGATAATAAAGACCGCCTTTGGGTGGTTGATGCAGGACTATCTACCGGAAAGACCAGAGTCTTTGCCTTTCATGTGGAAACAGGTGAAGAACTATTCAGATTTGAAGTACCAGGAGACATTGCTCCAAAAACAAGCTTTGCGCAGGATTTAGCAATAGATGATGTAAACGAATGGGTTTACCTGGCTGATTTTGGTGATACTGGAATTATCGCCATTGATATTAAAAACAACACATTCAGAAAGTTCACCGACAGCACTATGATATCGGAGGATATTAATATGATGATAGATGGAGTAATTCAAAACTTCCAGGGTGCTCCTGCCAGAGTTGGGATTAATCCAATTACGATCTCAGATGATCGGGAAACTATTTACTATGGAGCAATGAATGGTGAATCATGGTATAGTGTAGCTGCAGCTGGTTTTAGAAATGGAGAAAGTGATGAGGTGATGAAGAGTAGTTTAAAGACTGTTGGTCCAAAACCTATTTCAGATGGTGTGGCTACTGGAGGTGGTAAGCATTATTTCACCAATTTAGGTAATGGAAGCATTGATGTTTTGGAGAATGGTGAATTGAAGGTGTTGGGAAAAGATCCAAGAATTGTTTGGCCGGATAATGTTAGAATTGGGCCGGATGGCTGGTTGTATGTTGCGGTGAATCAGCTTCACAAATCGCCTGCATTCACTGGTGGGGAGGATGAATCTGTATTGCCATATTATATCATGAAAGTGAAGATGTAGGTCAATTCGGGAATTTATTTTGAAGATCAGGATTTTGTGTTACTCACTCAGAAATATGTGTAAACCAAAGACAAGACCTGATCATACCTTTGAATCATAACATTAAAGAAATAGATCATGACAAACCAAATCAAAACACTTCACCTGGATGAAGTAATAAACAACCATTCCCAGGATATGACCGGGAAAGTAGCAGCAGTAACCGGAACTACAAGTGGAACTGGCTATGTATGCGCAAGAGAACTGGCTAAAAAAGGAGCAACAGTAATCTTGCTCAACAGAGAAAGTGAAAGATCCCAAAAGTCGCTGGAAAGCCTGACTTCAGAAGTTCCAAATGGCAAATTTGAAGCAGTAGCTTGCGACTTACAAAACTTTGATAGTGTAAGAGCAGCAGCAGATCAAATCAAAGCGAATTATGAAGTGCTGGATGTACTAGTCAATAATGCTGGAGTAATGGCACTACCAGATAAAGCAACAAATGATGGTTATGATGTTCAGATGCAAACAAATGTGATTTCGCATTTCCTTCTAACCAAGGAGCTTTACCCTCTTTTGAAAGAAAGTGATGAAGCAAGAATTGTAAATCACTCTTCTATGGCAAGACTTGGAGGACCTCTTTCTGCTGAGTACTTTGGAAAGAATGGAGGAAATCTTGGGGGAGATGGAACTGAAGAAGAAAACGCTGGTTTCCAGGGCCCAAGATGGGAAAGATATCATCAAACTAAATTGGCCAACTGTGCCTTTACTTATGGTTTGAAGAAAAAACTGGAAGAAGCTGGTGTTACTAATGTTCTTCCGTTACTGGCACACCCAGGTTTGGCTGCTACCAACTTGCAGATTACCACTGCTGAAGCTGGTGGAATGGAAGCTGAATCTGAATTAATGAAACAGGCACAATCTCAGGAAGATGGTGCAACCGGAATTATCAGAGCCTCCATGGACAAAGAAGCTAAATCAGGAAACTTCTACGGTCCGACAGCCGGATGGTCTGGGTTCCCGGATTTGCTGGAGCCAGAAGAATTCCTTTACTCAGATGAAACAATCAATATCAACTGGGAAGGATGTGAGAAAGCCGTTGGTGAATTCGCACTTTAAGAATTAGAATATTTAAGACCCCAGAGTTTAATGAGTTCCTCTGGGGTCTTTTGCTTCATAATTCCTAGATTACATCAAAGGTTAATCCATCATGAAGCAACAAAAAATCCCCATCGATCCCCGAGACCTCTTCCACCCTCTCGACAAAAAGCTCATTGAATTATTAAAATCACTTTCTCCTTCAGATTGGAATAACCAGACCATTGCCAAAGAATGGAAAGTCAAAGATGTTGCCAGTCACCTGCTTGATGGGAACTTAAGAGTATTATCACTTCAAAGAGATCAGTATTTCGGGGATCAAATGCCTGAAATCAATGTCTATCAGGATTTGGTGGATTGGTTGAATAAGTTAAATGCTGATTGGGTAAACGCATCGAAAAGACTAAGTCCTCAGGTAATTACCATGCTTCTGGAATTGACTGGCGATATGGTTTCGGATTACTATTGTTCATTGGATCCATTTGATAAAGCTATTTTCGCCGTTTCATGGGCTGGTGAAGATGAAAGTCTGAACTGGATGCATATTGCCAGAGAATACACAGAAAGATGGCATCATCAGCAGCAGATCAGGGATACGATTGGTGATATGACCATCATGAATAAAGAGTATTTCTATCCGGTGATTGATACTTTTTTCATGGCGCTTCCTCATACTTTTAGATCGGTAGAAGCTGACGCTGGTACCTTAATAGAAGCGCAAGTCACATCGGATGCCGGAGGTTCATGGTATTTGGAAAAATCTGATCAATGGAAGTTGGTGGATAAGACTGATAAAAGCCCAGATGCTACAGTTACCATACCATTTGATATTTCCTGGAAGTTGTTTTCAAAAAGTTTGAGACCTGAGGAAGTTTTGGAGAAGATTGAAATTTCTGGTGATCGAAAGTTGGGAATGCAAGTATTGGAGATGGTTTCTGTGATGGCGTAGGATATTCATTTAAGGCTCCTTATCTTTTTAGAATGAAAAAACTGCTTGAAAAACAAAGTGTATTCAATGCTCTTCTCAAGTTTTATTCATTTTTAGCACAAAGAGCTGCATTCAGTTTCTTAACCAAATGGTTTACCTCATTATCTGCAAAAGTTAATATCCTACTCAATAAACCATCAAAAACTAAAGACCTCAACACACTCGCCCAAACCTGGCTTGATCTTATGCCTCCAGATGGACAAAAACATTTTAAGATATCCGAAATCAAAGATGATACAGCATATGCTGAAATTCATTTGCATTGTCCTTTGAGAGGTTCAGGAAATGCCCATGCCTGTTACAAATTGATGAATTACGATAGGAAATTGATGGAAGCAGTGGGTGGTCAGCTTGTAGTGCTGGAATCTCAATCTAATTCCGGTGAAAAATATTGTAAGCTTGCGATACGAAGGAAAGGTGAATCGATTGTAGATTTACAGCAAGCTCATCTAAAGTAAGTAGTTAAATGAAAAAGTTACTCATCACCGGAAGTTCCGGCCATTCCGGAAGTCAAATTGCTAAGCTTCTACAGTCTTCATTTGAAGTGATTGGATTAGACAGAATTCCAGGACCTGAAACAAAACTTATTGGTGACTTAACTGATGAGGAGTTTATTTCAGAATCGATGAAGGGCATTCATTATGTAATTCATACCGCCGCGCTGCATGCTCCTCATGTTGCGACTCATAGCAGGAAAGATTTTGTTGATACCAATATCACGGGAACCTTAAATCTTCTGGAAGCCGCATCCAAAAACGGAGTGGAAGGATTTGTTTATACGAGCACAACTTCTTTGTACGGAGAAAGTATGAGTAATAATGATTCTGCCGTTTGGATTACCGAAGAGGTTCAAACCAAACCCAGAGACATTTACGATATCACCAAAATTGCTGCTGAGGAATTGTGCAAAGACTTTTTCAATCAGGAGAATCTAAAAACTGTTGTACTAAGAGTCTCAAGATTCTGGGACGAACCACTTCCTGAAAAGGTGTTTTACAGAATGTATCGCGGACTGGATGTGAGAGATGTTGCTTATGCTCATCAGTTAGCGTTGGAAACAGAGCTCAAGAATTTTGAAGTATTTAACATTTCTGCAGAGCCCATATTTAGTCAGGAGGACTTGCATGATTTAATGCATCATACCAAAGAGATATTAGAAGGTAAGATTCCATCAATATTCAAATTGTATAAGGAGAAAGATTGGGAAATGCCTTCCCAGATTGATAGGGTTTATGTGATTGAGAAGGCGAAGAGAATTCTTGGGTATGAGCCAAAGTATAATATTAAAGAGCTGATTGATTCTTTAAATCAAGAATTGTAGGATGGAGTTACATTGGAAAGACAAATATGATGATTTAGAGAATTGGTCGCATTTGGAGGTAACAGTTTCAGGTGCTCCTAAACCTGTTACTCGTCTGGAATCTGGTACCAATGGTAAATTCAGGTTGGTATCCAACGGCACTGCTATTTTTTGGGCGAAAATTGAGTCAGACTGGTGTGGTGTTAATTTGTTGTGCAATAGGAAATATACTCACACCGAGCCATTAATCACCCCAATTACTTCCATGGATATTGAATCAATTGGTACTGAATCTAAAAACTGGAGTAGATTTTTTTTATCGTCATTGAGCAACTCAAAAAATTCTCTTTTGTATGATGCCATTTGGCATATTAGTACTCCTAACCACAACAATAATTTGCAACCACCTCGTGGATTCCCAACATGGCATGTTTACGAGGTAGACCAAACTTATCAAAAGAAAAATCCTGAATACGTAGATTGGTATGTTAATGGGAACTTTGAGTTGTTTTCCTTAAAGGATGAACCTGAACAAGAATCTAGCCGAGTCAAATGGTTTAAGAAGCTTGTAGATCAAGAAAAATGTCCACCTGTTCTTGTTTGGTACCTCAACTCACTTCAAGCATTTGTTTTACTTGATGGCCATTCGCGATTAAAGGCATGTCTAGAGAAAAACAAAAGACCAAAAATTCTTGTATTGAGTACTGTATTTAACGTAAATAGATCGATTGATCCAGATATCCAGAAAAATGTAGAACAGGCATTATTAAGCCGTGAGAAAAATCCTCGAAAATCAAATATGCCTATTGAACGTATCAACAAACTTCTTATTGAAGTGTATGATGACAGGCCTTTTCAACAAGTTTTCACAAAAAGTCAAGCTTCCAGTGATTTAGAAAAAAGATGGAATAAAGAGGTAGAATTTTATTGTCGAGAAAACAACGTTAGTCAGGAGGATTTAGATTACTTTATCTCAGACTAATAAAAAAGGAGTGGACCATGATGAATTGAGTGCAATGCGAAAGTCACAACTCGTACATCCGATGAAAGAGGATAAACTCGCAACCCGTAACACGTTTCCGGTCAACAGTCAAAACCAAAATCAAGAAACTCGTCCCTCCAACACCCCTGACCCCTAAAGGGAAAATACATAAATTCTGTGAAGTCACGAAACACGCAACTCGCACATCCGATGAAAGAGGATAAACTCGCAACGCGTGACACGTTCCAGTCAACTCAAAACTCAAAACTCAAAAACTAAGAACTAAAAAAAGCCCCAATCATTTCTAACCAGGGCCTTAATCTTCAGCTATAAATCTAAAATCAGTTCCTCGAGAACCCTCCTATCTGATCACTAAACTCCGCTCCCATTCTCATGCCTATTGCTGCTTGTTTTAAATCTTCTGGCACATCTCCGCAGAAGAAGAAAGGACCAGGAACAGCAATTTCACTTAGTTTTTGAAAATGATGAGCCGCAGTTCCACCCAAATGAGCACCAAGTGCGGCTCCATCTTCAAACAAATCATTAACTACCAACGCATTCTGGTCTTTGTCAAAATAATATTGCATGCTCAAAGTACCAGGTTCATTGTCTTTCATTTCTTTATAAACCTCGTCATAGATCGACTTCAACTCGTCAAATTTTCCTTCTTTAGCTGTCCACTTATAGAATACTGTGATGTTTTGATTTTCCATTTTCTTGTTCTTTTTGTTTGAATGATGATTCAAAGCTATGTCGTATTTACACCTTTACAGGTGGCATTTTACGACAACACACAGGGTTGATTAGGACAAATTGAATAATTACCTTTGTTTTATGAAGCATCTCAGCATTTTAGTCCCAAAAGGAACGGCAATAGTAGATACTATAATAGGTTCGCTCAATCTATTTCAAATGGCCAACAACTACTATAAAAGAAATGGTCTGGGCACTGAAGACTTATTTGAAATCGATTTGGTGGGCATTTCCATGCAGCCTCAGGCTTATAGTAAGTTCTTTAGTGTGACACCTACCAAAACTATTGATGATATTAAGAAAACAGATTTGATCATTGTCGCTGGAATTGTTGGAGACCTTGAAAAGCAAATTGAGCTTAATTATGAGTTTGTGGACTTTATGAAAGAACAACGGGTAAAGAACAACTCAGAAATTGCAAGTCTTTGCAGAGGTGCATTCTTGTTGGCTGAGACTGGTTTGATGAATGGAAAGTCTTGTGCCACACATTGGCTGACCCATGATAAGTTTAAAAGTCGATATCCTGGAGTAAATCTGATTCCGGAAAAGATCATTAGTGAAGATAATGGCATTTATTCTAGTGGTGGGGCCTATTCATTTTTAAATCTTCTATTACACCTTGTTGAGAAAAACTACGGGAGAGAAACCGCCATCTGGTGCTCTAAAGTAGCCGAGATAGATTTTGACAGGCTGGACCAAAATCAATTTGTAATCTTCAATGGTCAAAAAGAGCATTCAGATCAGGAAATTATTGGTGCGCAGGAATATATTGAAACTCACTATTCAGAAAAACTAAGTGTTGAATCACTGGCGGAGCAAACTGCTAACAGTACCAGAAACTTCATCAGAAGATTCAAGAAAGCTACAAACAATACTCCTATCGAATACATCCAGAGAGTAAGAATTGAAGCTGCAAAGAAGAAACTGGAATCATCCACGCTAAACGTTCAGCAGGTGATGATCACTGTAGGATATAATGATGACAAAACTTTCAGAACACTCTTTAAGCGCTATGCCGGATTAACACCGCTGGAGTATAGAAATAAGTATAATCGGGAGATGGCGATGGTTTAGAATTAAATCCTAAATTGTAATTTCTAAATCCTAAAAATTGAAAATGGCCAAATTTAAAAAGGACTACAGGGATTATCTTTTGTTTCTGGGTGGAGTGATATTAAACTTTTACGTAGGAGGAGTTGTCGCAGATCAATTCGATGATGGAACGATAATGACATGGGTCATATTTTTATCTGTTGCTCTGGCCTTATCTACTTTAATGTACTTTAAGTGGGCCAAGACCTTCACCATCCACACCATTAAAAACGAGAATTCAGAAGACGATAATTTCAAAATCTGTCATGAGGTAATTAAATCATTTCAGCATAAACTCATTGACAACAACCAATTGGAAAAGAAGGTCTATGTAAAATTCAGGTTATTGGGCCTTCCCAGCTACACCACCTTTTATTGCGAAAAAGATTTAATCATGTTCAATTCCGTTCCAGCCTTCAACTTCTGGCTCTTTCTATTCATTCCAACCAGAACCAAATCACTCATCCAGGAAATTAAAAACCTCCAAACTCAAACCTCCGAACTCTAAATTCAAAACTCTAAACTCTAAACTCAAAACTCTAAACTCAGAACTCCAAATTAGTCCCCCGCCAACCTCCTACTACCATGTTTCGAGCAAAGAAACTTTAAATAGTCCTCCAGGTAATTAGGAGCATTCTGGTCGATCAGTTTTCTCATCGCATCATTATTTGCTACCTGTACACTTGGAGCAGAAGATATCCCTGGTTGAAATTTGTAACTGAACAACGTCTTATTAAAAGCATAATCTCTGATCTGGATATCGCCCATTATTGTAGCGCTATAGTGATTGTAAGATTTCCGAACGGTATTAGTTGAATTAATCTCCATCTCCATCAAAGGAATTTCACCAGGAGCTGGCTGATGTATTCCCAGGTCTTCAAAAATATAGACCAGATAATCCCTTAAATAAGACTTATCAATGTACTTATTGGGCGTGTTCTTACTGATAACATTGATGGCGTACGATTTAAATGTTACCGTAATCACATTCGATTTCAAGCTCTCCCAAATAGACGGATCTAAATCTCTTTTGACATCATGTGGTATTGGAAAATCAACTTCCAGTTGGATCTTCGCATACTTATTCTCAGGGAAAAGTCCGTAAATCTTCAACTGATCACCATCAATATAATCTGTGAATTCATACCAGAATACATCTCCGTGGTGAGTAATTAGTTTAATTGGCAACTTATGTAACACTTCCTGACTGACTTTATCATAAGCAAGTTGTGAAATGGTAAGAGGTTCTGGATCCTCCACGTCAAATACGTATGTTGCATTATGTTTGAACTGAACTCTTCTTAGCTGGCTTTCCAGCTCAATTAACAACTCTTGTCTTTTGCTGTTGAGTGCATTTTCGTACTTTGGCTCAAGCATTATTGACAGTTCATCATTCAAAATCTTCAATGACTTAGAGGTTTTCAAAATAGCACTTGTCAATTCACCCGAATTCAGAAGAAACTCAGCATCTCCTTGAATGATTTCTATGTTCTTGAGGATTTCTTCGAAGTATAGGTCTCTCTCTTTCTCATAGATATCCTTATCCAGTCTGAATAGTACATAATAGGACTCAGTCTTCTTATCGATCCAATCATCCATTTTTTCATGGCCTAATAGCAATGATGAAGAAGCAAGATCAATTTGTTCTTTTAGTTTGTATTCAATCTCTTCATCAGAATAATCAAGAGAAAGTGCAGATGTAGAGTTGATAGAAACAAATATCTTCTCGACAATCTCACGCAAAGCCATTTTACGTGCTGAAAGACGATAGTTGTCCTGATCAAGTTTGGCAATACCCACTCCATAGTAGGTATTGCCATGCACTGGTGTAGACCACACCCAATCAGGAGCCTTTTTACTTTGGCTGAAACCAGAGTGGCTGGAACATATTACGGCAAATAATAATATTGCGAACTTCAAATGCTGGGTGAGGATCTTTTTCATTTTAGTTGCCTTCTTTAAACTTCTGAAGTTCCTCCTGGTAGATCTCTCTGAATTTCTGCAATTCGAAATCCTGCTTTAAAGCTTTATCGTTATTGATTCCTTCTACCATATCATTTTCAACAGCAGAAGTAGACATCTCCAAGGCAACATAGTGTACAAATTCACCTTTCTTGTTCTGGAAAGATTTCTGATCGATGATTTTAACTTCTCTTAGCGTTTTATCGATTACGGTTCTTGTTAGATCTTCATACTTGGAAGTCGTTTCCAGTTTGTTGGAAATGTTCCTGTTCTGTAGAAACTGTTCTCCAACACTTCTAACTTTCACTTCAATCTGAGAAGCAATTGCTAGTCTTGCATTGGTTTCACCGATTCTTTTGGCAACTGTTAGGTCGAGTGCTTTACCCTCGCCTATTGCTCTATAATTCTTCTTATCAGAAAAATATTTACCACCTTTAAATGGTGCCTCAATTTCCTTTAATTTGGCATCAGCCCTTTTGAGTTTGGAATTACATGCTGAAAACAGAAGAGTTCCAGCTATTAATAGAAAAGCTACTTTTTTCATGGCATCTTAAGTTTTTGTTTTGCAATCATGAAAAATCAAAAATCAGACCAAAAGTTTATCTTAATGAAAATTAAATTCATTTAAACATCTTATGAGCACCATAAATGAGTCGATTCACAGTGATGAAAACCTTAAGAAAGAAGAGTACTTTTTGAGGAGTGGTCGTCCATGCACAAAGATCGGAAAAGTGTCTTCAGGCGTCCTCAGGGGCTTTGTTATTGGAAGTAATGGAGAAGAAATCACAACTCATTTTTATCAGGAAGGTGATATGATAGTAGGTAGTTACATTCCTGATGCAAATGTTTCTATGAATATTCAGGCATTGACTGATTGTGTAGTTTCAATTGCTAACTATTCTGAAGTGATGTCTCTGGTTAATAAGGACCCAAAGATCACAGAAGTCATTAATGAAGAATTTGAGAAGTTGAATAAACAGCTACAATCTAGATTAGTTTCTCTTCTCAATTTAGATTCTGTGGAAAAGTACAAGTTATTTTTAAAAGACTATCCCGGCTTATTGAATAGAATCCCTCATTACTACATAGCTCAATATTTGGGCATCACACCAACTCAACTGAGCAGAGCAAGGAAACAGCTTTCTCAACAAATGTAAATGGAATCGTTTATTGGTTTTTAGTTCTTTGTTCAAGCTAAACAAAGACTATCGCAATGAAAAACCACACAGAATTAACAGATGAGCAGTTTCTGAAAACTTTTAGCAGTTGTGAATTACTTCCTTCCCTATTTAATCATGAGGCACATATTAGACTTGCCTGGATATTACTAACAAATAATGGATTGGAAAAAGCAAGGGAAGAAGTAGTAAAACTGATCGGTGACTATGTGCATCACCTGAATCAGGAAGACAAATTCAATTTAACACTTACAATTGCTGCTACAGAAATAATCTCCAACAAGGTCCAACTTTCTTCAACTATAGAATTTCAAGATTTCATTGATGAATTTCCTGGACTTATAACTGAATTCAAAACTAGTATTTACCAACACTACAGCTTTGATATTTTCAATTCAGATGTCGCAAAAACTCAATATTTGCCTCCTGATTTAATTCCTTTTGATTAATATTGAAGTTTGTCTTCAATTAAAAATCAATTCAATATGTCTAAATGTCTAAGTCTAATCTTAACTCTGATACTCGGTTCAATTATCATTTCTTCATGCCAGCCACAAAAGGAACAAGTTGATAAATCTCAATTAGTAACTGCATATTATGAAGCATTGAACGATTCAGACTTTGCAGAATTAGGAAACTTGTATTTTGATAGTGTGAGAGTTTCGGAGGGAGATTATCATTCGGTTTATACTATTGAAGAATATCAAAACTGGTTATCGTGGGACTCAGTATTTCACCCAAATTATGAGATAATTGAAATGAAGGAAATAAATGAGGCCATTGAAGTTACTGTGAGCAAATCAGATATAAGAGTATTATTTTTGAATGAAATGCCCCTGACTACTAAGCATAGAATTACATTTAAGGAGAATAAAATCCATAAGTCTGAAGTACTTCATTATGTAACAATGGATGATGAAAAGTGGTCATCTAACAGAGCAATGTTAGTTTCCTGGGTCCAGGAAAACATGTCTGAATTGGATGGCTTCTTAATTGATCAAACAAAACAGGGTGCTTTAGATTATATTAAGGCAATCGAATCTTATCAGAATAAATAGAACGGAAGAGTGTCATTATACAAACAAATCGCCAAGGTAGGTCCCAAATTATTTTCTAAAAGTGCATTGTTCAAGCATGGTTTCAATTGGTCTCCAATGTACAGAAGAAGTACAGGTAGAATCATTGAAGCGTCGGAAGATTTATTGACGGTAAAGATGAAACTTCCGATAAGCTGGAAAAATAGAAATTATGTCAATTCCATTTTCGGTGGTAGCATGTTTTCTGCGGTTGATCCTATTCCGATGGTACAATTGATTAATATCATTGGTGATGATTATGTGGTGTGGGATAAATCAGCGGAAATACTATTTAAGCGCCCTGCAAAAGAGCATTTATATGCAGACTTTATTTACAGTGAGGAAGAGATTACTGAGATTAAAGAGCGAGTAGCATCAGAGAATGAAATTGAGATTTCCAAGGTCACATTACTTCAGGATAAGCTTGGAGTGAAAACTTTTTGCGAGGTGAGAAAGAAGATTTATGTAGCTGATAAGAAGTTTTATAAGGAGAAATTGAAATTGAAGAATAAATAATCGGCTGTTAGGAAGTTTTCTTACCAGGAAGCTACTTCCGTTTTCTTCTCACTATTAGTTAAATCTTCGTTTCTCTTTTCCATGTTTTTAATATCATTGGCATTTGACATGAAGTCTAAACCCGTCAGTTCTTCAATGCGATCAACACTTGTTAGGTATAAGTGATAGTCATCTCTATCAACTTCAGATTTCAATCTATTAGGGATAAGAAATGCTAAGGCCTCTGGTTTGCCGTTGACCTCCTTGATTACAATTTTGAATAGTCCATCCGGAACCGCTACTGGCACTTCTCCTTGTTGACCCAACCATACCGAAGGATTTTTCCCATAGAAAACAGGACCAGTAATCACCCAAATTCTTTCATGCTTTTCTGCCCACTTCATGGTTTCATATTCCAGCTGTTGCCACAAACCAGCATTTTGCCATTGCAACTGCGGTACGGCGTTTAACACCGTGTGGCTATTATATTCTGCATTCAAACCAACTCTTCTTGCAATCAATCTCATGCATAAATGCCCCCTGACATATCTTGAGTCTCGTCCAAGTTCGTCAATTGAATTACTTCCTTTAACATGGTAACTAGCATCATTTGGAGCTACTTTCTCCTGATAAAGGTTATCATCGGTTAACCACTTGCTTGGTTTTTTTCCTTTTTCAGTTTGATTTGGGATTTTTTTGATTTCATAGGAAACCCATTCAGGTATTCCCCAATTATCACCTTTTCCATCTCCATTATTATCATCTTGCGAGTCAAAGGAACTCGTAAATGCGCCAAACTGGTAGATGATATCCGAGGGAGATGTGGTCCATTTAGTGTGGTCGTATTTCTCGTCGATTATAATTGATTTGTAACCTCGCCCTGGTTGTGCAAATGAGGATATACTTAGTGTTAGCGCAATCGAAAAGGTTAAAGTTTTTAGCATTTATTGAAGAGCTTAAATTTTAGATGAAAAGTAGGTCTCTGATTTCTGTCTAAGATAACCGCTTTTATGCATTAAGTTTAATTCAGAAAAAAATTGTAGATTCAATTCAATGAACCTCGAGCAAAACAAACAAAATGCAATAGCCTTTTATAAGATGGCTTATGAAGGTGAACCCCAGAAAGCCATTGATACATATGTAGGCAATGAATATATCCAGCACAATCCTGATGTAGCTGATGGATTAGATGGTTTTATCAATTATTTCACCAGAATGCAGGAAGAATATCCGGAGAAGTCAATTGAGTTTTTGAGATGTATTGCTGAAGGAGATTTAGTAGCATTACATACTCACCAAACATGGCCAGGCAATGACCAATATGTCACAATGGACTTTTTCCGGTTCGATGAAAATGGGAAGATCTGTGAGCATTGGGATGCAATTCAGCAGATTCCTGAGAGTTCTAAGAATCCGAATACGATGTACTGAAGACGTTCAATCCAGTATATCATGATTTCATTTATATTTTTTCTTCTTTTTATTCAATAAATCTTTCTGAATCAACTGGTTATTAATTAGTTTTGCGACTTGATTCAAAAGCCATAACACCTCTTGAAAGCCATCTTTGGACGTATTCTTTTAGTGATTGCTATATTTTTCTCTCACATGAGCTTCTCACAGGACCTCAATCGTGTATTCGATGGTGGTAAGCTTGTGAAAGTGAGTGGTGGATTCAATGTAAATCAGGTATTTTATACCTCTTATGGTGGAGAACAGAGAAGAGATCCTTACAACTATTTCCTTACTGGCTCACTAAGTTTTGACTTTATTGGTATAGCCGTTCCCCTTAGCTTTTCTTATTCTAATCAGAATGCTTCATTTCAGCAGCCGTTTAACCAGTTTTCAATGCAGCCTTATTACAAGAACTTCAAAGGTTATGTTGGATATAACTCAATGAGTTTTTCAAAATACTCTTTGGCTGGGCATATATTTTACGGAGGTGGATTAGAGGTAACCAATCTTGGTAAATGGAATGCCACTGGAATGTATGGAAGGTTAAGAAAGGCAGTTGAATACGACACAGCCAGCAATGTAGATCCATCTTACCAAAGAAATGGAATGGGTGTTAAGATTGGTTATCAAGGTGAAAATGCAGATTTTGTAAACCTGATATTATTCTCCAGCAAAGACGATCCAACCTCCATAACGGAAAGCTTGGATTCATTAGAGTTATTCGCAGAATCGAATATGGTAATAAGTGTTGCAGCTGGAAAATCAATTACTAAAAACCTGTTGTTAAAAATGGAGTACGCAGGTTCATCACTTACAAGAAATCATCAACTCGATGAAGTGACAGGAAACCCTAGTGGTCTTGCTACTGTGGTTGGAAGTTTACATGAGACCAACGCATCAACCGAGTTCTACAATGCTCTTAATTCATCACTCTCCTACTCTGGAAAAACATATTCTGTTGGAGTTAATTATGAAAGAATTGATCCAGGTTACGAAACACATGGAGCTTACTTCTTCAATAATGACCTGGAAAACATCACAGGAAACTTCGCTGTAAGTGTATTGAAATCGAAAGTTAACATTGCTGTTAACGCCGGTCTTCAAAAGAACAACCTAAATGGTGATGAGCTAAGTGATTTTGAACGTTGGGTTGGATCCATGAACGTTTCATATACACCCAAACCTCAACTAAGCTTCAATGGAAGCTATTCTAATTTCCAATCATTTACCAATGTAAGGCCTAGCTTCGAACAAATAAATGACCTCACACCTTTTGATAATCTAGACACATTGAACTTTAGACAGGTTTCTCAAAACGCAAACCTCAACACCAACTATATTCTGAAGCAAACCAAAGAAAATCGACAGAATCTGAATGTTAACTTGTCTTACCAGGTTTCTACTGACAATCAGGGAGGAGAAGAACAAAATAGTGGATCCACTTTCTACAATATGAATACGGCTTATACCTACTCCATCATTCCATCGTCCTTCACCATTACTTCTTCAGTAAATGGGTACCTGAACGAAGCTGCAACTGTCAGAAGTACCGGACTGTCTCCTAATATATCAGTGAGTAGATCATTTTTGGATAAGAAACTAAGAGGGAGTTTTGCTACTACCTACACATACGCAAAAACTTCAGGTGCCAAAGCAAGCAAAGTCTTCAACGTCCGACTTGGCCTGGCATATAAGCTATTGAAAAAGCACAATTTCAACTTAAATGTGGTAACGTTAAATAGAGGGGCTACTCAATCAGTGGCCAGTCTTACGGAAACAACCGCAACTCTCACTTACAACTACAACTTCTAGTATTGATCAAGGATTAATTGATAATTGCCATTCTGTTGGTCAATCCAGGTTCTTACTGCAGCCAGAGCGGCAGGATAATCATCAGTTTGTAATTCACCATCCTGCACAGTATAAGGAAAGTCCTGGAATATGGCACCTAGATATTCCATTACCCTGTAAGCACAGGTAATGTTGCCCGAAACCTCCATATCTGCAGGCTGGCAATCAAGTGCATCACTTCTTACTAATTCCACCAGATAGGTTACAGATTGTGGTGATCTGGAATAAACAAGATCTGGTAAAACTTCATATACTACATCATCATTAACACCAAGTCGCTGAACACGTTGCAGTATGAAGTCTTCGTATTGCAAATCACCCATCCTCATCATTGCAAGCCTGCAACTCCATTTTATCTGCATGGATAATGAGTCACTTCCTGCCATTCCAGAAACAACATTCAATGCACCATCAGGATTAAGATAGCCTACCAGTCTCACTAGTTCTTCAATATGAGGTGGGTTTTGAGTTAGGGCATTGACCAAAGAACCCAATGTAGCATTTGAAACATTAGCGCGATTAAATTCCTTGAGATAATCAATACAACTCCCGGCTATTCCAGAATTTTCATCGTTTATCCCTGTTACGATAATATCTGACAATTGTATTAAAGTATTCTGGTCACTATTCAACTCGCTTAGTTTGGCAGCCAGGTAATAAGACTTTCTCCTCACATCTACCGAGGAGTCCTGAGCGAACCCTTCCAATAAAGTAATTCCTGCACTTAAGCCGGAAGCATTCTGCAACTGACTGTTGGTGACATACACATAACTTCCTTGCCTGGTCTGGGCCATGGCATTGTTCAATAAATCTGATAAAGATTCTTGAGCTAGAACTGGTGTTGTAAGTAGAAAGAGAATGAGAATTTTAAGGTATTTCATCGGATTGTTTGTGCTTGCCAAATGGATGTCGAATTTTGGTGTAATTTAATAGATTTTAGTGGGATGGGGAAATGTTGCTTGGTTCTAATCATTGGTTTTTATCCTAAGAATACAGGATACTTGGACTATCATTCAATTTTCTTTAAAACTCCATAAATAGTGGATTTGTAGCTTGATCTTTGATTGTACTATTTGTATTTTGATTTGAATTTGATTCCCTTTGCAACACATCAATTTATCTAATCTAAAATTATCAAAATGAGAATCTTATTAGCATTAATCACTGTCATTATCATCTTCCCTACTTATGCTCAGAAGAACAAAGGAGTGGAACAATTTTTTTCGAAATCTGGAAGCAAAAGAGTAACGCAGGAGTCGTCATTCGAAAATCCTACTGAGCCAAAATATAAGTTTGAGTATAAATACAATAAAAAGGGGCTTTTGGTCAAAAAAACAAAGAAGCATTTTAACGACAACCAGTGGCTTCCTTTGGAAAATCTTGAGTATGAGTATGATATTGAAAACAATATTGTAGTAGGTCAGTACATACCATCACCTTATGCGGATGGCGCTCTGGACATAGAGCTAATGAAAAAAATAAAGAAGAGTAAAAAAGAAACTGATACCATAAAAGTGGAGAATGGTAAGGTTGTTTACTTAGCTCAATTTAGAAAAAAAGGTGGTGCCAGGGTAAGAAGAACAAATTTCACTTATGATGGTGATAATCTGGTAAAGGTTTTAGCAAAAAGCTACCGCAGAGTGCATAACCCATCCGGACCAGCAACCTGGAAACTGATTGGTACCTCTCCAGAAATATCTTTGTCCTATCATTCAAATGGATTGATTTCTACTTTAGAAACAAGGGTAAATAATAAAATAGCTCAAAAATTTGTTGCTGAAATTGAAGGCAATCAGTACAGGGAAGTCAAGGTAATGGAAATGGGTAATGCTGGGGAATTTGTCCCAAGACTATTCTATGAATTTGATTATACCGGAGCTTTACTTTCATCTGTTACAATGTACGCAACAACTAATGGTAAAAAAGACGGTCAGATGCAGAAATTGTCTCTGTCTTACACTGACTCCATGTACCTGTCAGAATTCTCCGGAGCAACAGGAAACCTGCCAGTAAAACAAAAATACACCTACGAAAAAGGCATAGGAAACGCTTCCCTATTTGAAGTAGAACCAGACTTGATTTATTATTTTATTCCTGAGATTGATTAGGGGTTTTGGACTGAGGAATTACTTTCTTGCTTTAAGGTTATTTTATGGGGTTGAGGTGGGGAAGCAGCCCCTTCTTGAATCAAGAGATTTGTATTTTTCTGAAATAATGTTGAAGGAATGATGATGGCTAAAATATCAGATCTAGCTTTAATTACACTGGATCTATATTTTTTTGGTGACAACAAACATTTTCGATTGCGCGTCTCCATTTTTTCAGACGTGGGCTAGGGACGGTATACCATAGCCCATACTATTCATGAATTCTCTTTGTTTCAATAGTAGTAAACGGCTGTTTTGGAAATTCATAAAGTTTATCAATCTGTATTAATTCTAAAAAATCATTTTGACTAATTATTCCTTGTTTGATTGAAACCTCCATTGATTTATTCAATGCATCGATTATACAGATAAGTTTGTAATAATATATTCTGTAATCTACATTGTAATCTATCGAGCCTTTTAAATTTGGATTATCAATTCCGTATGACAGACTAGTAAAGTACAAAAGCTCGTTCTTGATAAATAATGTCTTAATCGTAAACTTAGCCATGCTTTCAGACTCTTCATCCAAAACATAATTTATTGCATGTTGCCGAACAGCAAATCCATTATCATGCTTTTCCTTATTTTCAGCTGTATTTAGTCCAAAGCTTTTTTCCCAATAATCAATTGGGATTGGAGTTACAAAATCATTAATAAGATCTTGTATTGAACTCAACTTACAATTAAGTATTATTTGGTCTTCATTTTTAGAAATAACCTTGGCATCAAACAGATTGATTACCTGAGTTATTTCCAGTTTACCTATATCAGAATCAAAGTCTGTAAAAAATACTCTCTCTTCACACTCTTGCCCAGCTGCCCCTTCAAAAAACAGATATTTAAATTTATCACCACTGAGATTTCTAGCAAAGGGTATTTTTTTATTGGTAGATGAAAATTCAGCTCATTTATCCATTTCATTTGACAAGTGAACAGACTGTTCATCTGAATCCTTAATATTACCCTGCAAACTAACTGATAAAAGTATTCGGTAATCCTCATCAGGTAACCTAAGAATTATTTCTTTTCCAAAGTACTCCTGAATTAATTGGCTAAATCTAGATGGGAATCGAACACCTAAATCCAATTGTAGATTTTTGATACTGTACTGGGTTGTCATTTTTCATTATTCAGAAATAATCAAAACGATCATTGCTTGTTTTTTGTGCTCAAATAGGAGGATGAACCTTGTTGAATATTCATAATTAATGGGAGCGTTTTTTACCTGAAGCAGGAATTAACTATTAAAATCTCCTTCATATACAAACTGCGGAATATACTCTGACTCAACGTCAATTTTAAGCCGACTCTGGCTTAAGTTTTCAACTTAAGTCCACAAATACCGGCAGTTTGTAACTGCCATTCACTCAATTATTTCTACTTGCAACAAACCCATCAACCCACAATAATCTCTCGCACTACTGTAAACATAATGTTCTGCTTCATATACAATACCTTCTTTTACTGGATTCTTATGAAGATAATCCAGTCTCTGATCTAACATTTCATTAGTTGATAATTGAATTGGTCTATTGTCTTGCTGCCAAAATTGATAAATCTTGTTGTTTGAATTCTTTTGGCCATTTGACTTGAATAGCCATAACATCCAATCTTTCCTGCTTTCCAAAGAACTAGTGGTGATCTCTTCTAGTAATCTTTTACTTGTATATTTTTTAATATCTCTCAAGATATCGGATAAGTTCTGTCCTTCCGCAGCTGCACAAATTAAATGAACATGATTATTCATTAGTACCCAGGCATTTAAGATTAGTCCTTTTTTAGACTGACAATAACGGAGGCTATCCAAAATAATTTCTTTGTACAATGGTCTTGATAAAGCATCTATCCACTGAACGACAGCAAAGGTTATAAAATGAGGAGCCTGATGATCTGAAATTGTGTATTTGGATGACATGTTAATTTTTGGTTGATACTTAAAGATAAAGAACCTATCCCTTTTTGGAATAGGTTCTCTAATAAATCGAAGTTACAAACTTCTACGTTCATAATTTTTTGTTATTAGCAAGCTTAAGTTGCGCTGGGCTAAACTTAAGCCAGAGATGGTAAAACCGAGCGACTGATAGAAGGCCAATCCTGTGAGAGTTAAGGACTAGTCATCCTTATGTTTTTCAGGATTCTTAAATGCACTATAGGCCATATAGTACATCACTAGATTCAACAAAGTCAATGCTCCATACACTCCTACTGGGCCAATTTTTCTGTCTAAGAATGCAAGTCCTACACTTAATAGTCTTCTAACTCCCCTCGTTGACACCTCCATATTGGTTTGAGTTTCATACCCTCCCATGAACAGGTATATGATAAAGGCAGTGACAAGTAATCCAGTAAAAAGGTAATTTATCCAAGGTTTTTTAAGCATGGTTATTCAAAATAAGACGTTATGTCAATTACTAATATTGCTTCCAGAAATTCTTTAATCAGCACTTAATGTTTAAATACATTAAATCTCCTTGTTTTTCTAAAATGAGTTTGAAGAGTAAAAATTTTCAAAAATCGATAATATCAAAAACGTGTAAACAATTTTTTAAATCCAAAATATAAAGCTTACTATTATGATGCTGGATTTGTTTGATCCCTGTTTTTCCATCAAAATTCAAGTCTGCGCTGAGCTTGATTTCAATGCTGTTCCTGTCAAGAATTCCGAAACTATCATTCCTGCTACCCTCCCAGAAAAAAAGAACGTTATCATCCCACGAACCTAACCTAGAAAATTCAAAGTTAGTAAGCTTGGAAGGAGTATCGATAGAAATTATCCTAGTCTTTGAGTTATTCAAATTGAGTTCAAAATATTTCCTTGCACCTAAAGAAAAAATTACATTTTTATGGCTATCTAATCTAAGATTGTCTAATATAACATCTTCCTCTAGGTACTCATAAAAAAGCTCTTCTTCATTACTTTCGATATCCAATCCTAAAACATGTCTATTACCTGCCTTAAAATATATACGTCCTCCTGATACTCCAATATATGATTGAACATCCATCGGATACTTCAATCCATTTGATAAATAAGAACCATATTTATCCACAAGATTAACTTGCCATACAATATCTCCGGTATCTGGTTCAATTCGATATAACTTGGACTCCATTGCACCAAAAAGGTGTCCATCGGAGAAATAAGGCTTTTCAAAAAATGTTTCTTTTTCCCAGATTACCTCTCCGGATAATAGGTCAATCCTTTGGGTAACAGACTGAGTGTAGTCGTCGTTCCATTTGTTATATAGCGCAGATGATTTGTCAAGAAAAGTTTCAATTCCACCAATATCTTTTAAGATACTTTTTGTTCTTCCTGCTAAATCGAAGTATACAGAGTCCTTCCAATCATTTGTTACTGCCAGAATTACATTATCTTGAAAGTAAACTGTATTTGAAGGATCTTCAAATATTAAATCTTTATTAAAAAAAATTTGACCATTCATCCAAAGTGCTAATCCGAGATCGGTAACACTAAAGCTATTAACACTTTCCTTTTCTTCAATTTTGTTGAGTTCCATCTAGTTTACATCTACAAAGCTAGTAGCATATTTTCTGAAGTTAGAATTATTATTTAAAGCTGCCTTAAATTGCATTGGATTATTAAATGTAACTCCAGCCGATTGAAATAGCTGCTTCATCTTATCAACACCTACTCCACCCTGTTCAGGAGCCTTAAAGAGGTCGTCTGCCTTGCTAATTAAAAAATTTTTCATACCTTCTTTGGCATCATCCAAATCTAATTTTGCTTCACTGAAGATATAATTAAATTGATTGATATTCGTAACGTCATTCAAATAATTTTTAAACTGTTTTAGTGGGATTTTAGATGCATCTAAATATGATTTATACTCTATTAGTTTTAATGGTGCAGAGACTGTTGGTATTAACTCTACGTCAAACCTACAATCATCACATGGTAAGCCATCACCTTCAAATTTCGCATCAATTTGTTTTACATTTTTCGGATTTAATTTATCAAGGTGCTGCATCGCGTGCCATGCTCCTTCTTGACTGCTATAAGCCTTCTTCGCTTCCTTAAAAATATCAATTCCGTTCTTATCTGAATATCTCTTTGTGAGCTCAACAACCTTATCAATATAGTCTTTGGGATTGTCAGGTAAATAATTGGATGGATTTCCGCTATCACATGCTTTACACTTACCGGCATATTTACTAATTAATTCACCGAAAGCATTTTCTCCATCACCAATCTTACCATTCCCAACAATCCTCATAAATTCTGTATCTCCCATGTGTTTGTTCACAGATTCCAAAATATCTTCAGATAGTCTTTTTGAACTATTACTTCCTGTTGCTCTCCGAACAAAATCCCATGCATCTACATATTCCTTTATCCCAGGATTACCCGTCAAATCCTTCAGGAAATCCTCAGCAGCATCCCCCAAATTAGCAACTTTAAGCTGAAGATCAGGATCCAGACCATCCAAAACTTTCAATAAATCTTCTGAGAGTGGCTTACACTCATTATGCACCAGAATAGAAGAGCTATGTACAAAATAATTATTGTAGCGTTCTACCTCGAAGTTGTAAACTAGTATTGTACTATCCAGAGACTCTATCCTTTGAACCTGAATAGTGGTTCCATTTTTCGTTAGTAACCTATCTTCAATATTAAGCTTCTTAGCAGCTATCCAGTCTCCTTCTACATAAAATGGGTGATCTTCCGTAGTGTAAATTGTATCAAGAGAAGTGTAAACAACTGTCAGTTTTTCAACTTCTCTACTAAACACATCAATTATCTTAGAAGGAACAACCATCTCATTCCTGAAATCGTAGCTTAACACCTGATCTCCAATAATTAGTGATTCGATTGGGGTGAGCTGATCATCACATGTAGTAACCATCGTACCTGCAGCGAAACATGCTGGAAGCACTTTATTAATCGTTGCTTCATCTAGTCCCAGGTACTCACAAACAGATCGCATTCTTGCTTGATCCGTAATACCCAACTTCGCGAGCCCAAATCCAAACCTTGCTGGTTTGGTCTTTGCAATATTTAGAAGTCTTTTAAATACCTTACCTGAAGCCTTAAACACCTTCTCCATTAGAAGATTGGTAAATGCCCCTTCCGCACATTCGGCTGTAAACTTTTCCAAAGTAACATCAGAGTCTAGGGTACCATCATCTGTTAACCCATCAAGCAAACAGCCAGCCCCAACTGTTACATATGTATTGTCATAAAGTGCTTCAAAACCGGAAGTCATTACAGAATAGAAATCCGCATCTGCTATGGCATCATCGAAGGATTTACCTTCAAATGCGGTTGAGATAGCTACCTGCATTCCCATGTCTACAGTCATCGCAATTGCCACCTCTCTCGCTTTCTGGGCCCCATATTGCTCAATAATAACAGGTCCCATAATTCCTATTGCTGCTGGCAACATTCCTATAGCCAAAGCCCCTCCTACAGTTGCCTTGAGGTTTTTCATGAATTCAGTTTCATATCCCAGACCTTCTCCGTATTTATATGTACCTAATAGAAGACAAGGATTTGCAACAATCAATGGCTTAAAAGGGCTATCATCCTGCATCCATGGATGATTCTGGTATATGGCCAATAAATCAGCCTCCAATTCACCATTACATTCTATTTGCAATGTTGACTCAGCATCAAAAGAAATGCTTCTTGGATACCCATAAACATTTGCAGCACTATTGTCTGTAGCAGACGTTAAATTTTTACCTGCACCTAGGGACCATAATCCAATATTTCGTTTTAGGACCCCATTACCATAATTTGAAATACCTGCACTAGGTAACGATTGATATTCTACAGAGGTGAAATAAGTATTTCCATCATGCGGATACCCCAAAATAACAGGAGAACCTGGACTAAGTGCAGCCGTTTCACTTTCAGATTCATATTGAATAGAACCGTTTGCATTTTTCTTTAATGCACGAGTTGAAATATTTTCTATAAGCGCATATCCCTTGAAGTTTGCCCCACTGTAAACACCAACATAGTAAGAACTACCAACCCAATAACCTGTTAAAGACCCAAATGGCGCTTTTTTAGTACTTGATGTAAAACTCAGTCTTGTAGTTCCCTCAGGAACAGTATACACTTGACCAGCCGGAGTTACGAATGATCTACTGTTACTTACTGAAACTCCATCACCCGCAACATCTAGAATTGCATTTGCACTAACATAAGCAACATCTTCTTCATCATCAAACAACCCAATAATAACCCCAGGATCATGCATCTGATCCCACTGATATTTTCTAAGTTTCCTTCCATCCTGCTTATAATCCATCAGGTTATCTGAAGAGTTTCTCGAAATTGAAGGGTAATCACTGAAAGTATGTTTCAAGCCAAAAACTCCGTGACCTAATTCGTGAGCGATAACTTTTGTGATATCCGAGCCTTGTGCGTTGGCTGTATATATAAACCCAAACTGAGTTCCTCTAGGCATAGAACCCACTCTTCCTGTTCCTGATTTGGTAGGATGAGGGACAAAAAATATGTAGTAGGTGTGTTTATCTATTCCAGAAGTTCGCCTTAGGGTGTTCTTAATATTATTCATCTCCGGACTCCTGCTTGAGAACATGTTACCATCTCCATCGTCAAACTTCTCGTCACCATCTTTGTCCCAATCCTCAACGGATAAGTCCGAAATTGTAGTCACTGAACTAACATGCACTCCAGCTTGCCCCAAGATATCATTCAACTGTCTCTGCAAATTCGGAAGACTTGTATTGTCTCCATTTACATTGACCAGCGTGATATCAATATCTTTTTGATCATAGGTGATGATATTAAGTCTACCCAGGTTTTCCTCGTAATACGATCCACCAACTGTATCAACACCCACGGCATACATTTCTTCTGTGGTACCGTCGGATCTACCTTGTATTAGTATTCTTTGCTCGGTAACTCCGTCAACTGTTGTTCCTTGGGCAGGTCTGGAGCCGTAGCTGGATTTAAAGATGACGTTTGAACTGTTTTCATCTTCATAGGAAGCCTTTACGTATGCTGTCCTTCCAGTCACAACAGATTTCCAAGGAATATCGATGAGCGTTTCCTTGATCGTAGTGGTGTCATAATGATTATGTACCGTATAATCCTTCTTGTCAAATCCTCCATTGAGCTGATTTGGGTCTTCTTCAAACTGGACTATAAAATCAAAGCGATTTTCATCTCCAGATGGATTGTAGGGTTGTTGTTCTCCTCCTGAATCTATATCTCCAACTGGCACTACATTTCCATCCCCATCTACTGTGTAGGTATTCCCATCTTCATCTACAATCGCAAGCACTTCCTGCCCATCCTCACTTGTATCCGTGATATCATCAACATTTCCGATATCAATCTCTTCCTCATCAGTTGTTACTACAATAATATCACCATTGTCAGTGACATAAACTGAGTCTATTTCATCGTTTATGGTAATGACTGTATCCGCTCCGGTAGCATCTGTAACGTCATCAACATATGAATCCGCACCATCATTGTTGTTGAAGGCACTGTCTAGGTTTAGTACATTTTCTACTGGTGAGTGAGTCGTTACTATCACTCCATCTATCAACTCATAATCCGTATTTACTCCAATATTCTCAAATTCAGCTGGGACTCTAATGGCATTTAGGAATGGCAAGGTCATTAGTCCTGTTCCGGTGAAAGTTGTCCCGCTTTTCTCTGCAGCAGTTACATAAACATCAAAGTTTGAAGCAGATATAATGTCTCCATATCTCAATGTCTCAACAGGCTCATTATTTAAAGGAACATACTCCACATCATCATCACCACATGTGGAAGGCGGAACCTCTTGAGTGGTGAATTCTTGCTTCTCGGTTTCATCACTTTTTATCCCGAGACAATAAGCAGAACCACGATATTCATAAGTCTGGTTGGCTTCCAACCATGGCACTTCTACCGAACCAGTCTGTGAAGTGTAAGTATGCCACTTGCCATTAACCTCATCAGCCTTTCTGATTTGTATTTCATAGTTGTCTTGTTCAACAGTCGTATTCCAGCTTATAGTAGCTGAGTTGTGGTTGAATGTAGACACCTTCAGGTTATCCGGTTCCTGGCAAGCCTCACCATACGTGAACTTAAACACTTCTGTGTATCCTTGATTGGAGAATAAATCTTTCCCACTTTCATCAATCGCCTTTACCCTCCAGGCGTATTCCATCCCTGCTATAAGCTGAGGCTCTCCTGGTCCATAAATCAGGTTATTACCAAATACGTCAGTTTCATAAATCTTATTGGAAGTAAGTATAGCGTCATTTGGATTTCTACCCGCTGGTCTTATCTCAACCATCTCAAATCTGTAGATCACATTAAATGCCGCGTTTGGAGAGGCTGTGTGTCTTGGAGTCCATTGAAATAAGATATTCTGCGGTATAGTTCTTTCTAGCACTGAATTGTTAGCAGGCAAATTCAACAAAGGAGGATCATTGGCTACCAACCACGCCATAGTGGCACCTGCATTTGAGATTACATTTCCTCTGTTATAATCCAGTACTTCTATTCTAAACTGGTAAACACCTTCAGGAAAAGGTTGGCCTCTCGTAACGGAGTTTGCAGCGCTACCAGATACTTCTAAATTCCTCAAATTGAAATAACCTGCTAAATCCGCTCCAGTCAGTATAGCAGGAACGTTACCATCCAAAAATATCGGTGGTGGAATGTAAGTTTGTCGAGTTACAACACGTACTTCCTGCCCCTCAATTGTAATTCTAAGTCTAACAGGAAACTGAATCCTCCCTGCTTCCTTAAGGACTATGGTAGCAATTATTCCATTTCCGGATTCATCCATGTAATCTGATAACTTCAGAGGATGTGGTGGAAGCAACTGAACTGTTGATTCTACAGGGAAATCCTGCGCTTTTAGGGCTGAATTATTCCCTAATAAGAATACTCCTAGTATCAGTGTTAGTAATATGTATTGAATGCGTTTCAAGCCTTACAGATGATTTTGTGATAAAATTTATCAATAGAATAATGGTCACTACAGAACTGAGTTCCAGGTGATTTATGATTGATTATATGGAGAATATTCTTCATTCTATTTTTCATATAAAATAAATTCCACTCTTCTATTTTTAGCCCTGTTTTCTGGGGAGTCATTTTCCACCAAAGGATCGTTATAGCTGTTACCAACTGCTTTAATTCGCCTTCCGGTAACTCCTTTATCAACAAGGAAGTCTTTTACTGATTGTGCTCTCTCAAGAGATACTTCTTCATTAACTTTCTCACTACCAGTGTTATCGGTATGTCCAATTATGATCAATCCCAAATTTGGATTTTCTTCCATTACCTGGGCTAAATCGTTAAGATATGCCTCTGATGAACTGTTGATCTTACTATCATTCAATTCAAAATTCAGATTCTTCTTAAACTTAAACTGAAGAGCTTCAACAGCACTAGCAGTATCATTATCAGCAATGGATGTTTGTTCCAGCAATTCCTGTTTTTTATAAAATTGTCTAATCTGACCAACATTGTAATTATCAATTCTTCTGGTAGCAACTACCTTTCTTGTCTTAACTGTTTTTTTAAGCACGACATAGAATTCAATCGCATTTCTGTATACCTTGTCCACTTCTTTCCCTGTCGGGATATTAAATGAGAATCCAACATCATAAAAGTCTTGCACCACTCCCACTCCCATGGAGATCGCCTGGTCTTGTAGATACCGTAATGAAACATCGAGATTTCCATTAGTTATTGGATTGAATGGATTATCATTTTGGAAATAAAAAGACGCTACTGCTCCCGCATTAATCTGATCAATTTCTCCTTGCCTTGTGTATTGTACTAATGGATAAATACTATATTTCTCTTTGTCCAAAACTCTGAAACCACCAGTAGCACTAAGGCTCATTGGTAGGGATGTTGACTCACCCAAAAATGAATTATCTGGTTGATTAAGGTGGTACATAGCCAATCCCAGCTCAAATGTTCTCCTACGGTTTTCGTCATGCTGGCTCCAAAGTATTCCACTACCAATACTGTAATATGATACCTGATCTTCTTCAAATTGCTCTCCTGAAATCATTGAAGGATCGTATCCTACATTTCTAACCCACTGAGAACCAGTTGTGAAGTTTTCTACCGCAATTCTATTTTGGTGAAAGCTGTTATTAATCCCAAATGAAAGTGTCTGATTAGGAGTGATCCACAAATTATATCCCAATGAAAGGTTAATTTCCTGGTGCTTAAAATCGGTCCCTCCTATTTCTGCATCCTCAATAAACTGAAGACCAATCCCTCCAAGTTTCCTTAGGTCTTTATTGACTAATGGCATAATGCCATAAAACTGCGATGAATTTAATCTAATGCCCTGATCGAGGTTTACTCTTCTATTATTAAAGCCCAGTTTATAGAAGTTTGAAGCTGCAACTTCTGCAGGGTTTGTCAGCAAAGGATTGTATTCAAACCTACTAAAGTTCACCTGACTTTGAGCTTTTGCCCCAATCAGTAAAGCAATCAGTATTAACCAATATGTTTTCATTCCTCCCATCATCTCAATAACCGAATTACACCTTTGGTTTTACCATCAAATTTCACTTCAGATCCATTAAAGTAAGATCCCTTTATTGACCAAATATAAGTTCCATTAGGAGCAGGACTTCCACCAATAGTGCCATCCCATCCTTCTTGTTCCGCTTCCTGCCAACTATTCGCCTGATAAACAATCGCTCCTGATGAGTCAAAAACTCTAAACACCATGTCCCTCACTCCATCTCCAAACAGAGTAAACCGATCGTTTAGTCCATCATTGTTTGGTGTAAATAAGTTTGGAATAAAGAATGCATTGTTGACTTTTATTCGCACCTCAGCTACATCCTCACAACCATTCTCGTCAGTTACCAAAACCTCATAAACTATTTCACTAACCGGACTTGCAGTGGGATTTGAGATTTCATCATTATCGAGTGCTGTATTTGGGAACCATTCGTAGAATTCTCCCCCAGATGCAAATAATGTGATCTCCTCTCCCGCTCCGATCGTAGTATCCTGAATAATTTCGATTACTGGTAGTTCATGCACGGTAATTGTCACTTCAGCTGTATCCACAGCGCATTCTCCTGTTGATACTAATACTCTATATGTTGTGGTCTCTTCAGGACTTGCAACTGGATTTGAAGAATTGGAATTGTCAAGATTTGTCGCAGGAATCCATTCATACTCATAGCCGAATGAGCTTCCTGTGGCAGTAGGTGCACCGCCAATTCTAATTTCATCTCCAATGCAAATAGCAATATCTTCTCCCGCATCAAGCAAGTTGTCTGCATTTATAGTAACAGTGAGACTATCTATGCTTTCACATCCGTTTGGACCTGTAACCTTCAGCTGATAGGAAATCGTTTCTGTAGGGCTTGCAACAAGATTTCCATCTATTTCTTCCTGGTAAGTTGTTGGCAACCATTCATAAGTATTATTTGTTCCAACATCTGTGTTTAAGATTACTGGTGCCTGCTTACAAACTAGTGTATCGTTACCAGCGTCTGCTCCTGGTAGCTCATTTATTGCAATACTTATCTCTCTTGTATCAGTGCATCCGAATTCGCTATATCCAATAGCTGTAACAATATCTTCTGCATTTGGAAGATAAGAAATGTCATATACTGCACTATCCAATAGGCCCTGTGCTTCTGAGAACCAAGCCATTGAATAGATCTCATTTATGGATGTGATTGTTATTGAATCTCCGTCACAAATTTCCTGGTTATCTCCTATCTCGAACTGTGGAAGTTCTTCCAGTGTAACAATGGTTGTATCACTATTGAAGCAATTATTCCCATCCGTTACCGAAAGAACAATTTCATCATCTTGATTCACCAGATATTCAAAAACAGTTTCGCTTCCAGATGTTCCTTCTTCAGAACTCCATTGAATTGTGGCAAATTCTGATGTTTCAAATGATATGGATTCACCTCTACATACAGAAGTATCAGCAGGTATATTGATCTCAGGAAGCAGATTTATGGTTATTGCTACTGTGTCAGAATTGGTGCAACCATTTCCATCTTCCAACTCAGCCCATACGTCCTGGCTTTCAGCGAAAACCTCTTCAAAATCATTGGAATCTTGTATCAATTCTCCAGAGTCCACTGTACCCCAGTCCACAACCAATCCTGTTTGATTCAATCTTAAAGTATCTCCAAAACACAAACTTTGATCCTCTCCCAGGTCTACCTCAGGAAGCATGTTTTCAATTATAGTAATTGAGTCGTAGTTTACACAACCGTCAACACTGGTAAATTCAGCTATCACTTCGGAAGACGCATCAAGACCCACTGCATAGTTGTAGAAAAATGAGTTTTCCTGAAGTTCATCACCAGATCCTCCATACCAATTAGTCTCAATAAATTCGGTGCTGGTTTGCAACAGAATAGAGGATCCTGAGCATAATGAAGTATCCGCTCCTAAATCAAAAGTTGGAAGATCAATAGACGAAATGATGATCGTATCATAGTTGATACATCCCATTTCGTTAGTCACTTTTGCAGTAAGTGTATCCAGGAAGTTTACTTCGTGTTGGTATCTATTGGTATCAGAAGGAAGCCCAGATTCTACGAAAGCATTCCAATCAACCTGATCAATGCCCAAGTCTCCTGCTTCAGTAACCTCCAGTAATATTGATGAACCAAAACAGATTGCGGTATCACTCCCCAGTGAAAATGATGGTAATGCTATTTGCTCAATTATAATTGTATCACGGAACGAACAACCAGCATTATTAACAGCCTCTGCAACTATTGTATCAGTTGCTAATACTGTATGAGTGTATTCACTTTTTGTAGATGTTAAGTATCCGTCTGTTACTGAGTACCAATTAGTTGAATCAATTTCAGAAATATCAGTAAGGTTTAATGAAAGCAGGATGTCTTCCTGTAAGCACACTGAAGTATCATTTCCTAAACTAAATTCTGGGAGATCCAGGATACTAATAATTATGGAGTCATAATTTACACAGCCGTTGGTATTGAATACTTCAGCAACTATGGTATCTTCTTCCAAAGCTTGAAAGTTGTACGTAAGTGAATTTTCCAGAACCGCCGCTGAACCATTACTTGTTAAGTACCAATTGGCTGAATCCAGGTTTTCAATATCCAAAGAACTCAAATCAAATGATATTTCAGAGGAGTAGCAAATGCTTGTATCATTGCCAAGGCTAAACTCAGGAAGGGCCAAAACATCAACAATTATAGTATCGTACCCAACGCATCCGTTAGTATTATAGACTTCCGCGATGATTGTATCTTTTTCCTGAACTACATATTCATATACCTCATTATCCATTAGGATAGCGTCATCACCGTTTGAAGTAGTGTACCAGTTCACAGAATCAAGGTCAGCTATACCAAGATCGCTAACCGATATTTCTACAGTTTCTTCAAAACAGATAGATTGGTCCTCTCCAAGATCGAAAGATGGTAGGTCATTTACATCTACAATTATTGAATCATAACCGATGCATCCGGATGTATTATAAACTTCGGCAATTACTGTATCTAATTCGGTTACTACATGCTCATAAGATTCACTATTTTTCAACACTAAACCTTCAATGGTGGTGTACCAGTTCACAGAATCTAAATCGGTTATTCCAAGATCAGTAACAGAAAAAGTAATCGATTCATTCAAGCAAATAGAAGTATCTGAACCTAATGAATAACTTGGCAGATCAATTACATCAATGATGATAGAATCGTATCCAATACAGCCAGAGGTATTGTAGACTTCTGCAACAATAGTGTCTTTCTCAGTGACCAGGTGATCATAATCTTCAGAATTAGAACTAACAGCAATATCATTCACAACTGAATACCAGTTTACGGAATCAAGATTTGTTATACCTAAATCAGATACTGAGAGCTGAATTTCACTATTGTAACAAATTGAAGTATCGCTACCTAAACTGAAAGTTGGGAGGTCTATGACGGTTACTATTATCGAGTCATAATATAGGCAGCCTGAAGAATTGAAAACTTCTGCTATCACGGTATCGGTTTCAGTTACTAAATGATCATAGTCCTCACTGTCTTTTAAGGTTGGTTCATCGCCACTTTTTACGGTGTACCAGTTCACTGAATCAAGGTCAACAATACCTAATGAGCTAACCGAAAATGAAATGCTTTCCTCAAAACAAACACTGGTATCTGAGCCAAGAGAAAAACTTGGAAGGTCAATAACATCGATTATTATCGAATCATAATTAAAACATCCTGATGTATTGAATACCTCTACAACAATTGTGTCCTTTTCTTCTACCAAATGTGTGTAGCTTTCTTGATCTAAAGAAACTGGTGTTAAGCCAGCATTCATGGTGTACCAATTAACCGAGTCCAAATCTATTATTCCCAAGGAACTAACAGAGAGCTCAAGTGATTCTCCATCACAAATAGAAGTATCTGATCCAAGAGAAAAAGAAGGTAAATCAATAACATCGATTATTATCGAATCATAATTTACACAACCACTACTGTTAAAGACTTCAGCTATCAACGTATCTTTTTCTGTAACGGTATGAATATAACTTTCCTGATCCTCTGACAAAGCACTTGACCCATTATTGGTTGAAAACCAATTAACAGAATCAAAACCAATCACACTAAGTTCTATTTGCTCATTAAAACAGATACTTGTATCCGATCCAAGCGAAAAATCTGGCAAATCGATGACATCAATTATTATACTATCATAAACTGTGCAACCGAATGCTTTATTCACTTCAGCAACAATAGTATCTTTCTTCAGAACAGTATAATCAAATTGAAATGTTGAAGAAGCTAATGAACCATCTGTTGTGGAATACCAATTTACATCATCAGTTCCTTCTCCTGCTTCCAACAAAATAGATTCATTATAGCAGATTGCTGTATCACTTCCGATGGTGAAGCTATAGCAAATCTCAAATTCTTCAGTAGCACTAAATGAAGATCCCTGATTACTTCCATTCAAAGACTGAACTGCCCATGTGTAGTTACCTTCCGGCAATCCCGATAAAGTGATATCTCCAATTGTTACATTACCATAGTTAGCAAGTCGAACAAACCCTGATACAGTATCTGCAGTTGGCATTACTATGATGGTATCTTCTGTTCCATTTTTCACATACAGGTTGTAGGACGTAGCATTGGTTACGGAGTTCCATGTCAGGTTCACCGTATCTTCATTAACAGTTGAAGACAATGAGGTTGGAGAAGAAAGCATGGTTATAGTTGCGGTTGTATCGTTTTCAAAAACTCCTGATGTAAGTGAAGTTTCGGTAGATCCACTATTAAGAATATCTACATTATTATCTCCATCAAAATCAGCCAACTGAATAAATCCATTGCTAATTTCCTCAATCGGATCTGTATAAATATCAAAACCTCCAGCACCATCTGACCTTAAATAGGTCAGGCTCAATGTCCCACCACCATCTTGACCAGAAATTAGAATATCAGGATATCCATCTGCATTTAAATCTGCAGCAGCAACTACTCCGGATGTTAAATCCTCAAGTCCAATATCTGTATTGGAAAATGTCCCGTTGGTATTATAGTATATTTCACTACTTTCTCCACCAGAAGAAAGTCCTGTTATCACAATATCCAGGAATCCATTGAGATCGAAATCAGCAATCTCGATATCATTAAAAGATGTTGTTGTAAAGCTGCTTCCACTAAGAGTAAAGGACCACTCTCCATCATTTATGTAAAGATTGGCAACTCTTGTAAGAGCACTGTTTACTCCAGTTATTAGTACATCGAGTATTCCGTCATTGTCAGCATCAAAGATCTTAATTTCGCCATTGGCTACATCTGAAAAAGAATTACTTACCTCATTAAAAACACCAGATTGATTTTGATACATGATGGTTTGCCTAGATCCTGAATTATCTCTACCAGTAAGAACAATATCAATGTCTCCATCATTATCTAAATCACCAGTCGCTAAATCACCATCCTCCAGATTTTCAAGAGATTTATCAATTGCTGAAAAAGTACTATTCCCATTGTTTTCATAGTAGGTTGTGACTGGGTCTCCACTGCCATCCTCTCCCTGAACCAGAATATCAATAAAACCATCATGATTAAAATCTGCTAGAGCAAACCTCATGTCGCTCAATGTGGTAATACCACCTGTAGTGTTTCCAAAAGTCCCATCACCATTATTGGTAAATATTCTGAAGTAATCAGCTCCAAGTTCTTCTGTTCCAGCTATTACAAAATCTAAATCACCATCATTATTTACATCAAACCAGTGTCCTTCACTATCTGTCAGATCAGGTAAATTTGTAACTGAGGCATCAGTAAATGTCTGACCAAACCCAGTAGAGGTTATCAAACAGAAAATTGCGATATATACTACTCCCCTCATCATCTCACTACTATCTTCTCTACTTTCGTGGAGCCCATTGATTCAATAATTAATAAATATATTCCTGCTTCAAGTCCTTGTTTTCTTACTTCGAACTCATAGGTAATTGCACCTTTATCTTTTCTTTGATGATCGATCAAATTCCTATCAAAATCATACAATCTAATCTCAACAGGAGAAGGTCTGTCTAGCTTGACTTCCACATCAAAGTTTCCATCACCTGGGTTTGGAGATATTATTGATTTTACTACTGTAGGTTCATTTAGCAGTGTTACTCTTCCCGCAGTTTCTTCTGAAAGTCTTTCTGTAACCGTAAACACTTTCTCTACATAGTCAAAGCAATTATCATCATACGCGTACATTCCGAAAGTGTAAGTTCCTGGATTTGGGAAGATTATACTTTGGAAGAATACTGTCTCATCCGCTGAGAGTCTTGTTACTGAATCAGGAATAACCCATTGGATGCTTTCTGGTATTGGCCATGAGACATCAATAATTATGAGGGTATCACCGATTACAATGTCACTATCAAAAACAAAGTCAGCATTTAATGGATTCTCGGTAACTTCTACATTGACAGACTCTTCTGCCGAACATCCTTGTTCAGTATAGGCTGTCAGTTGATAAGTTCCGGCATCTTCCACCATTACCTTTCTGTCGGACGAGAAGAATTCATCCTCATGATACCATTGATACTCAGTCCACTCTTCACCACCATCCAGAATGGCGTCACCGCCATCGCAAACTTCAACAGTATTACCAGGTAGCGTGGTAATGAATAATTCCGAAGGTTCGTTAATAGAATACTCTACTGTATGTACACAATCATTATCATCCGTTATCGTAACCGAATAATCTCCATCAGTTAATCCAGAAATAAAACTTCCTTCCTGACCTCCAGCCCAAGAGAACTGATAAGGAGCTGTTCCTCCTTGAGCACCTAGTGAGATAGAACCATCCTCACCTTCATAGCATGTTGGGTCTACAAGAACTTGATTGATTGGAGATATTGGATCAGGTTGCCCAACGGTAAATTCTTCTGAGATTTCACACCCATTCGCATCTGTAATAGTAACACTATGATTTCCTGCAGATAGGTTGTGGGTTGAACTCTCTACTGAACCTGTGGACCAAATAAATTCATAAGGGGCTGTTCCTCCAAAAAGTTCTACTTCAATGGACCCATCACTGCCTTCAAAACATGAAACATTTTGAATATCGGTTGATGCAATCGCTAACTGTCTTGGTTCCTCTAATACAATTGTTTCTGTGATGGAGCAATCATTTGAATCTACTATTTGAATATCGTATGATCCTGATGCAAGCCCAGTCGCAGTTTGATCGAACGCCGATCCATCAATAAAATATGAATATGGAGCTGTACCTCCAGTCGCTTCCACCGATATCTCTCCGTTAGAGTCTCCATTACAAAGTGGTTGAACTAATATGATCTCTGATATCGTGACCTCTGTAGGTGAGGACATTTGCAATTCTCCAATTAACCGACAGCTTTGTTCATCGGTTACTTCAAACGAATAGATTCCCTCACTTAATCCAGATACAGATAGTTGATTTTCAAGGCTTGAGAGCGTTATCCCATCTTTGCTCCAAACTACAGAATAGGCACCAGTTCCCCCTTCGATTTCAATGGTTGCTGTACCATCACTGGAAGTTGCACAAAGTGTTTCTGTTGTTGACAATTCAGTCAGTATCATCTCGGTAGGTTCTCCTAAAACGAAGGACGAATCAAATTCACAACCATTTGCGTCCAGTAATGAAAAACTATAAGAACCAGCTGAAAGATTTGAAGCGATTAAACCCTGGTCTCCATTACTCCATGTCACCAAAGGATTTGTGGTATTTTCAAGTACAACTGTAATTGAACCATCAGCTCCTCCGTAACATGATGGTTGCACCAATGTAGCACTCACAACTGAAATAGGATCCGAATCTTGTAGTACTGCCTCGTATTGATGAACACAATCCCCAACTATATCAACTACCTCTACATTGTATGAACCCGCTGAAAGCCCAAATGCTGTCAACCCGGTTTGACCATCTGGCCAAGTAATTTCAAAGCTTTCATTTCCTCCTGAGACGGTCAATGTAAGAGTACCATCACTTCCTCCCACACAACTTGGACTAGAAGTGTTTGAGGTCTGAATCTCAATTTCTGATGGTTGATTTATCACTACAACGTGTTCCAGAAAACATGCAGAATTGAGTTGATCTTCAATGTAAGCAGTGTAGGTGCCTGCGCAAAGATTACTGATTGCAGCTCCACTTTGTCCATTGTCCCAAACGACATTGTAATTGCCACTTCCTCCAGATATTGTTAACTCAATTGAACCATCACAGCCTTCAAAACAAAGTGGTTCCACTGTTGCAGTATTCACTACTTCCATATCAGAAAGTACACTTAGAGAGATTTCGGTTGTTGCTGAAGACCCAATTGAATCTTCTACAGTAATAACATAGTCTCCAATATCTAAACCAGCTGCCATTGATCCATCAATTGAGGCATCATGACTCCAGGTAAATGTGTAAGGTTCCAAACCACCGCTTACTGACACTTCAATAGATCCATCCTGTGCATTTTCACAAGTGCTTTGTTGAATACTTACAACAGTAAGTTCCAGGTCATCATAGGAAGGAACCGATACTAGTGCGGTATTAGATTGGCATTCATCATTCGCAGCATATACAGTGTAATCCCCAGCAGTTAAATTTTCAATCGGAGATGAACTGTAGGTCTCAGTTGACAAAGCTGCATCTGTTAAGAAATATTGGTATGCTGAACCATGATCATCAGAAATAGAAACTTCGAAAGACCCTGCAGGAATGCTGGATGTAGCTGCAATTATATTGTCTACTGTTATACTCGGGTCATCTAACTCCTCCAGAGAGAAGCTTGATGTAATTTCACAGCCATTTGTATCCTTTATTGACAGTTCATAATTATCCGCCCCCAAGTCATTCAATTCAACTGAGTTCTCGGTTGTGTTAATAGTTGCAACTTCTTCGGCAATACTATTGGTTAATATCAATTCAAACGGAGCTGTTCCAGTCAACATCTCTACTGACACATCTCCATTGCTCTCATCACAGTAGGGACTATTTAAGATACTGACATTGGCTACTGGTTCCTGTGATGTGTCGGATGAAAGGACTATTACAGGTTGAAGAAATTCACAACCAGAGGCATCTTCAATTGCAACATAATATGAACCAACACCTAAACCTGTAATTACAGAATTATTTGACCCAATAGAATTAAGGTCTTCATCAAACCATGAATAAGTGAAAGGTGCGGTACCTCCAGTAACATCGGTGATTTCAATCTCTCCGGCTGTATTCTCACACACTGGTTGGATTACATTGGCCGTACTGGTAATTACATCTCCCTCTGGAGCAACATAAAATATCGAGTCCTGGCTACATCCTCTTTGATCAGTTACAGTAACCTGATACAATCCAGTTGACAACCCTGTTCTTGAAGAACCAGTTGATCCGTCATCCCATGAGTAGTTATAAGGCCCATAGTCTCCATTGGCTTGCAAACTGATTTCTCCCTGACTAATTCCGCATGCTGTTTCCACAATTTCCAGAACTTCAATTGTAAATGCTTCCTCATTCTGAATAGTAACTGTAGTAACAACCTGACAACCGAAACTGTCCTCAACTGTGAGCTCGTACTCACCATCATACATTCCACTAACTGACTGACCGTTTAAAGTATGGCTTCCGTTTACCCAAGTATATGTGTATGGACCCTCACCATTAGTAACATCCACTTCAGCAGATCCCTGTGGTAATTGACAATATGTATCCTCAGTAACCGTAGTGGCTAATATCATTGTTGGAGCCTCGGTCATTTCAAATGAAACTTCTTTTAGACAACTGTTATCATCAGTAACTCTAATTGTGTAATTCCCAGCAGCTAAATTGTTTCCATCAGCAATATTATTATCAGAATCCAGCCATGTAATGACAGGGTTAACCGCATTTGTAACTGTGACATTGGCTACTCCATCACCCATATCACAATGCTCTTGAGATTCTATCGACGCATCAATAACTATCTCCAGTGGGTTTTCCATTGTCACAGTGCCTGAGGCTCCTGTACATAAGGTATTGCTTTGATCTCTGACATAAATGACATAATACCCAGATGATAGACCACTGAATACATTACTGACCTGGTAATCGATATCGTCTAAACTATACTCTAGTTGGGTAGGAAGTGTAAAGTCAGGGTAATTCATGGAAACATCAACCGTTATTTCTCCATCAGCACCATTAAAACATGATACTTCATTAGAAATTGAAGCATCTACAATTAATTCATAAGCATCAATTACAAATGAGTCTGATGCCTGACATCCTTCACCATTTTGAATAATTATATTGTAGTTACCTTCTGACAACCCATTAATTACAAAATCATTCCCCAGTGTGAGGAATGTTCCTCCTCCATCTAGAGAATATCTCATATTTTGATTTGCTACAGGAGCTCCACCAGAAATGGTAAGCATTGCTGCTCCATCATTGTTACCACTACACGATTCATTGAACACTTCGGTTTCATCAACAGAGAGAGGTTCAACAGGTTGACCAACAGTTACATTTTTTTGTTCAGAACAACCTGTCCCTACACGACTCACAGATATTCTGTAATTCCCAGCTCCAAGATTATTAACATCTTTAGTATTTGCAATTACCTCATCAGTATCTAAGTTTCTCCACTCATAGGTGAATGCGGATTCATCAATAATTGAATTAGTATTCAGGCCTCTTAAAGATCCCGTAAATGCAACAAATGTCTCAAATGACACATCAGAGGCTCCAAAGCAGGATGCATTGTCCTTTGAAACTGTGATCTCAATTTGCGGACCATCAGGAAGTGTATAATCATATGGTGTTACACATGTAGGTTGAGTAACCACATAATTGGCATCTCGCACATAGAACTGATAATTCAGCCCTCCCTCAATATTGGTTAACCTGAACTTATCACCTAAAGCACTACTGGAAAAGTTAGTACCATCAGTAGAAAACTCATATGGAGGAACTCCACCGGTTGCCTGGATAGTCAACATACTCCCATCAGTTCCACCAAAGCAATCAGGTTGGTCCGTTTCTGCCGAAACCAAAGTCACAACCACCGGATCAGGTGTTCCAAGAGTAATATTTTCATTGTAATTATACCCTAATATCTCGCAACAAGCATCAGCATCTTCAACAAACACTTCATAGGTCCCTACAATATCTGTACTTTCAAGGTTTTCGAATGTCACTTGCCCAACTCCAAATAACTCATATGGAGTGCTGAGGTTCCCTCCGGTTAGTGTAAACTTATATTCATTACCTGGCAGTGTAGTTCCACCTGTTGCCTGAACTGTCAAGGTACCATCGTTACCACCGTAACAAGATGTTTCTGTTGCCACAACACTTGAAATTTGAAGTGGTGAAGACCGAAGTGGAATTACCAAATCCTCTAAGCTTTGAGTACAACCATTATTATCTACAACTTCAAAATCATATGTCCCGGAAGGAAGAGCGAACACAGCTTGACTACCTACTATTGACGATACGTCTATAATTTCGCAAGTTTCTCCTGACAAGTTTAATGGTGCTGTTAGGGAGTAATCAGTAATATTGAAAGTGTATTCTCCTGATGCAGGAACACCTCCTGCAGCCGATATCGTTATTGATCCATCTGTGCCCGCAAGACAACTAGGAGCTAGTATATCACTAAAAGAAGGTACCAACAAAGGAGGAGCATCCAAGGTGAAATTATCAGTCACCTGACAGGTAGTTCCAAAATCATCCTGTAGTGTAATGGTATAACTACCTTCAACAAGACCGCTAAACAAAGTCTCTTTAGATGAACCTAAAGTCACATTCTGAACATCAACCAAAGAGCCATCACTATTGTCATTGATTCTGATTGTAAATGGATAAATACCTCCGGAGAACTCTACTTGATATCCGATATCATTTCCAAAACAATCAATTTCATATCCATTAAAAGGACCTGGAGTTGAATAATGATCAACCAATTGCAGCTCATCTGGCTCGTTTAAGTTGATTACATCACTATATGTCCATGTACATGATGGATTTAGATTATTAGAAATTTCATAAGTATAATCAATGGTTGAACCCCCACTTTTAGCCGATAAGCCACTAAATATTGCAGTCTCTCCTTGAGCAACACCTACAACTTGTCCAGTGGTAGTACCATCAGCAAATAGTTCAATATTAAAATCGCCAAACTCTCCGGAACCAACAACAATATTTATTTCTCCATCACTTCCGCCATTACAACTAATATGGTAATTGACACCACTTTGAAACCTCAATGACTTACCTTGTGCAGTGCTAACAGTTGGTTTTACAGCTGTCCGAAGTTGTGTTAATACAGAGGTTGTTTCACAAGTTTGATCATCTGCAGCATCAACCTGATAATCTCCGGCAGGTACATCATTAAATGATAATGTTTGACCACTAACTGTAGCAGTTCGGTTAATTGGACCGTAAGTTGCTCCTGCTTCAGTTGTTCCGCTTAGCGAAACCGACATTGGGTAATTCCCATTAGTAACATTTACGGTAAGATCTGAAGTCTCGCCTGGGCAGAGTATGTATTCAGACTGTGTTCTGGTAGGGTCCAGGTTATAATCATATGAGAGCTGAATTGATGGTGCTTCGTTAACTGTAGCGTTTACTTGTCCTATGCAACCCACATCGTCTTTCACATAAACGATATGATCTCCGGGAACCGAAGGAGAAACTCCTGTAAACGTGTAGGTGTCTGTTCCGTTATCAACATAAGTACCAAATTCATCATTAAGAGAAAAAGAGAAATTGCCAGTTTTACCTCCAGCACCTCTAACTTCTATTGTCGCTGTATTATCTAAGCCATTCGCAGAATTACAAAATGGGATTGTAATATTTTCAATACCAACATCAACTGGATTCAGTATAATACCTGGCGACACATTGTTTTGTGACACTTCACAATCATTGGCGTCTCGTATTGAAATAGTATAATCGGTATTACCGTCTAGGCCTGTAAAAATTCTTTTGTCAGCATTAGTTGATTCCACTCCATTGACATAGTAGCGATACGAACCAGCTCCCAGAGTTGCCGATATGGTGATCACTCCATCATCAATTTCATCACAAGATGCAGCTTCCACTGAAAACCCAATGGTCAATGGGTTGCTTGGGCCACTAATTGTAACATTGCGATCTGTGGTACAACCGTTTTTATCAGTCATCCGAACAATATACTCTCCCTGTGGCCTGGTAAATGTTGCTTGTGTAATTGCAGTAGTTGGGTTTGGATCTCCTAAGCTGGACTGGTAGCTACCGAAATCAATTCCTGTTGTATTGGTAGTTACACCTAAAGCTCCAAGGCCTATAATTTCATATCTATAACCTCCTGAGAAGGCATTTCCATTTGCTGCCCTTACAACGAAAGAGCCGTCATCAGCATTTGGGCAGACGGGTGGAGTGCTACTTATTTGAGTGGATGACAATGCAACTGGCTGATCTAATGTGAAATCCGTATCGACTTTACAATTATTGGCATCAGTCACTTCTAAGTTGTAATCCCCTGCACCAATATTTGAAAAGGAAATATCTGTGTCACCGTCGTTATCATTTGTGGAACCGCTTGTACCTGACCTGGTGAGGCTCACAGCGTAATTTGCTGTTCCTCCAGCAATAGTGGCTGATACATCAACAGTCCCTCCGTTACATAAAATTTCATATCCATCTATATCAGAGAAAGATGGCAAAGTAGAGAATTCAAGTACATCAGGTTGTGTAATGGTAGCATTCGGAAAATCCCAGATACAATTGTCTCCGTCTTGAATACGGTAATTATAAGAGCCAGCAGATAACCCGGTTCTGGTATATTGGTTTGATCCATTAACATTTTGGTAGGTGCTTGTTCCGTTGTAGGATACGCTGTAGGTCTCTCTGCTACCAGTCACAGTAAAGGCGAGCTCTCCAGAACCATCGCCATTACATGATAAGTCTTTTGGGGTTACTGTGACAGATGGGGTTTCATAAAACATACCAAAGCTGAACTCTTCATAATCGGTACAGCCACTTGTTGGATAAAGTTCTACATCAAATGTTCCAGTATCATCAGTCTCAAATGATACAGTGGTATTTGCTCCTGTATATTGGTATTGTTGAACTCCTCCCTGAAGTATTCTAACTCTCATTGTAGAACCCACTCCCGAAAAGTTTAATCGCACATATCTCGTATCATCGCAGAAATAAAAATCATCTCCCTCCCTTACATGTGATCTTACTGCGGAGAAAGTTATGTCAGGGGTTGATTGATTCAGGGTGCCTGTAACGGGTGTTGTTACGCAATTTGACCCATCAGTTAGAGTCACGCGATATTGACCAGCTTTGTCAAGTCCTCCAAAACTCACCGTTCCAGAACCAAGGCTCACAGTATACGAGGAAGAGTTCACAGATTTCCAACTACTTTCGAATAACTCTAAATCAACAACACTTACGGTTCCATCATTGTTACTAAAATTGGCTCTCATTGCACCATCTCCACACGATAATATTCTTGATTGAGAAAAACTCGACACATTGAACCTTGAGCTAGCTGGAAGCAAAGAGATTGTAACATCCTGGCAACTTGTACAGCCTAGCTCATCAAGAGCACAAACCTCATATGTTTGGTTATGAATTAATCCTGTAAATGTATGACTTGTCTTCGTATTTGTATACGATCCTCCATCAATATTAAATCTATACCTTAATTGTCCACTTTGATACCATGGATCTCCTTTTGAAGCCGAAACAGTAATCTTCCCATTATTACCTCCCGAACAACCTGCTCCAGTCTGAACTGCAGAGAGCTCTACTCCGTTAGTTGGGTCAGGGACCGTTACTTCTACAGTAGTTTCACAGTTTTTAGAATCCCGCACGTAAACTGTATAACCCTTGGCTTCTAAACCTCCAAAAGTATAGCTGGCAACTGCAGTATACTCAAACCAATCAACACCGTTGATACTATATTCGTAGCTACTCGATCCGATAGGAGTACCACCAATAGCCCTAACTAAAATTTCACCATCACTCCCACCTTGGCAAGTAGGAGCACGAACTATTGGATAACCTGAACGAAAAGCAACCGCTGATGCAGGATCATATATTCCTCTACCTCCTGTACCAGTCGTACAACCATTTGCATCTTCGATAACCCCTTCATACACACCCTCCGGCAACCCGGTAAACTCAAACTCTACAGCAGTTTCAGTACCGACTACACCATCTGTCAATTCGGAAACTGTATATTTATATCGCCCACCACTGAAAGGAGTTCCTCCCGTAGCTTTTACTTCCATAGAACCGTCACTTCCCCCAAAACAACTTACATCATTCCATACTGGAAAACCAGATGCATTAGTAAGTTGTGTTGGTTGTGTAATTGTTCTTGTTATATCTGCTGTACAGCCATTGTCATCTCTTACTTCAATTGTATAATTTCCCCCTCCTAAGCCGGTTCTACTATGACTTGTTGTTTCCACATATGATTGACTCCCGATTTTAAATTCATAATTCGTGCCTCCAATTTTTGTTCCTCCGATAGCTTTAACTCCTGTTATGGAGCCGTTGGTATCACCATAACAACCAGTTACTGGATTAACTACCAAATCTGTGGTTGTAATTTCTAATTCATTCGGGCTTGTGACTGTAGCACTTTTATTTATTGTGCATCCGTTTTGATCCCTTAAATAAACGGTATATGGTATTCCCGAAGTTGAACCCCCATAACCTGTGAATGTATGAGAACCACTGGCAGCAGTAAAGTTAGCACCATCCTGACTATACTGATATTGATTACCCGAAAAAGGAGTACCATTAATCCCTTCAATTGTGATAGTACCATCAGACCTATAATCACAACTCGTCGGGGAAGGATCAGGAAATGAAGATTTAAAATTAATTGCGGTTGGCTCACCGATCGTTATGGAAAATGGGCCTGCAGTACAATTTGAATCTCCAACCTCACCATCTGGATCATCCGGATCATTTGCTGTTTCCAAAACAACTTTATATTCTCCTTGATTTAAACCAAATTCAAAGCCCTCCATAAAATGTGTTGAACTTCCATTTAGGTACGCTCTCCACCCCAAACTACCACTTACTTCTTCTCCACGAAAGGTAATGTAATCACCGGCATTCAAGTTCAAATAATCAGTTTCAAAATTCAATACCTCTGCAGGAGCTACAGGTACATTTTCAATTTGAACCCTGTATCGATCTGAATGCTGAAAAGTTACTATTATCTCTCCGTCAATTTCCTTAGTTGGGTCATTTTGGGATGGAAATTCAGCATAATTACATGAAACATCATTTGACGTAACATTCACTTCCATCGGAGGATAAAAATGATATGCAATACTCGCTTCTGGAGTATTTTGAGCTGCGTAATTGAAAACATCCGGCAAGCTTACAAATGTAAGAGGAACACCATATAAATCCTCCCAACTACCTACACCTAAAGCGGAGGCAATATTACCCTTAACAGCATCAGTTATTTCTATTGAAGCTTCTTGCAATGTGACCCCTCCTTTGTAACCAAAATATTTGTGTCTGGTTGATGTTGCATCTTTTACAAACCAATGAGTACCAGCAGATTGTGAATGGCTTCTTAAAAGACTGAAAGACTTATCTCCACATGTATACTCACCTTCTGCAACTGAGGAAACTGGAACGCAGGGACCCGATACTCCAGTGCAATCTTTAGTCTCTCTCAAAGTAGGTTTCTGTAAGGTGGTACTGAAAGTTAACCCAGGCAAATCGTCACCAATTGAAAATGCTGGTAAAACCTGAGCTTCACTGATGCTAGTGATAAGCAAGAATATAACAACCAATATTTTAAAACCACTTGATCTCATTACAACTCTAATTAATAATCAACAGATAGTTTTGTACTAAACTTTGAACTGGTTCCATCCATGTACTCAAATTGGACCTGGTATTTATATTTATTACCAATAATCAATTGATCATCTAGCAATTGAATTGAATTCCCTTCCAGCGAGCGAAATAATGACAAAGCCTGATCTCCCATTGATTTATAAATCTTCACCTTCCTAATATCTTCCCTATTCCCATTCCATCTTAATAGAATCCCACCTTGCTGTGCCTTTGCAATAACTGATGGAGAGTCATTTTTGGAACTAATCTTAATGGAAACTGTCTCACTTGGTTCTGACTCAAGACCGCTATCATCCATCGCTACCAACAAATAGTCATACCTCGTATTTGAGACTACAAGTTCATCTTTGAAAAGCGACAACTCTTTAGATTCAACACTACCTACCAGCTCCCAATCAACTCCATCCTCAGTACGATAAATAAGGTATCCAATCACATCATCGCTACTGCTTACAATCCAAGTTATTAGACTGCTACCATCAACCTCTTTAATGCTGCTAATAGTTGGAGGAACCGGTGGAATTAGATCTGGTTTTTCTAGTTTAATGATCTGAGAAAAAATAGATTCATTGTATCTCAAGTCAATTGCTTGAATCGCATAATAAATAGACTCAGTTAAAGTATTGAGACTAATTGTATCTGTATAACCGTTAAATTCAACTACCTCAGTAGTAATTTGTAAAAGTTCTTCATGTCTGAAATTTTTCTTAAACACACGATAGCCAATTAGGTCGGAATCAGGGTTTGGTGTCCAACTTAGTGTGACAAGTCCTGTTGTATCAATTGAACCTTTTAATCCTACCGGTTGCACTGGAGGAATATTGTCTTCCAATTGAGAAAACCTCGGGATAGATCTTGTAACCTGCCCATCGATACTAGTGGCTTCAATAATGTAATAATTGCTGTACCTAGGTTTTGAATCAGTAAAAGATGTTACTCCAGAATCTAAAGGACCACTAATATCAGAATATCCCGCTCCTTCATTATCTGACCTTAGTACCTTAAAACCTCTCAACATTTCCCTACCATCAGTAGGAAATTCCCATTCTAGGTTTACAATTTCATTATTGACTGTATCAACCAGCGTAATGTTTGGTGAAAATTCAAAATTCGGAACACCAGAACCAGCCACTACCTCGGAAGGAGGACCTATTTCTGCAAAAGGAGAAACTCCTCTCAAGCGATAACTAAATGACTCTGAATTGTTCGATAAAGAATCAGTGTAATATGCAACTCTGGATTCAACTTTTCTTTCGCTGATTGTAGGTACAATACGCTCTTTACTAATGGGTTCAAAGTTCACACCGTCAACCGATTTTTCAATTATGTAGCTGGTGTAAAAACTCTTATAGTCCGCATAATTCCAAACAAATGTTACAGCGAGATCTCTAAATTCGACATCAAATTGATCTACAGTTGGTAATGGATAATAATCATCCATTCCTATAAAATATGAAGCAGTATCAAGGTTGACACCCTCAACTAAAACGTTACTTCCTATAAATACTCTGTAAAGGTATTTTTCATCGGGATTGATTTCTTCATCATGAAAGTACAACCCTGAATTTTTTGCTACTTCCAGGGAAATATCAGCAGCATACAGAGCGAATGAAAACCTGGACTCAAGTTCCTTAACTTTATTAATGCTTTCTAACACATCAGAATCATCAAATGAAAATTGAAAATCATCACCGTAGATTGCCTGAGCAGCAATGGCTGCATAATCATTCTCATCCACCAACAACTCCCAGTCTTGTAATTGCAGAGGTTTGAGAGATCTTGGTGTAAGCTTCTTAGTCTCCCTTTGGTCTGATGGTAATACTTTACCATTTCGAACTAAAGTGGTTCTCTCTAAAATATATCCAAACTGATTGCCCAATTGCCATAGTAGGGGATCAGTAGGGGCCCATCGAATATGGATTGAACTTTGATCAGATTTTGCCAACATTGCAAGACCGGTAGACTCCTGTCCATTGGAATGAGCAAACACACCTAATAATATCAATGTCAATATGTAATCCCGTATTTTCAAGCGTCTATTGATAGTTTAATGTATGGGTATATTTGAAATTTGTATTTGATAAACCAGGTACCTTATATCCCACTTTGAATTTGTAGGTATCATGGTATAGTATAGGGAAATGAGAATTCAATAAATTACTAATCCTCTCATTGGTAGCTCCTCCAGAATAAATGTACTGCCCTGCCTTTGTCTTCAATTGCAAGTAATCATCATATATTGTTAAACCTAAATTGTAGAATAGAATAGCTGTTCCAGATGTTGGAGCGGTGGAAAGGTCCGAACTTAACTGATTAAACTGATAGAAATAAATATTGTCAGTAGGGGCTGGATTTTGGTTATTAACAGATCTATGAGTTATTCTAATACTGTTATTAATAGGGTAGTTCTCATAGATTAGAGGAAATATTTTGTTATTGAACCAGTTACTACTTGTATTTACTGCCTGATACTGAACCAAAGGCTCAAAATTGGAAGTTCCACTAAGCTCAACATCTGAAAAAAGTTCCGTAGCAGGTAATATCTGCCATTTCAATTTATGAACCCTTGGTACTACTAGGTATCGAACGATTGAATACCTAGTGTGAGATTGAAATTTATCAGCAAGGCTTTTGTAGGCACTAGTCCTAACATTATTTCCATAAAGTATCTTTTCTTGTAAATCTTCAAGGGAGCCAACAGCTTCACTAGTTGTTATTTCTGTACTTATATCAGCATCTCCAAGATTTACCTGAGACACAACATCTTCTACATTAGAATCAATTGCATCAGCCACTGTTGTCGGAATCTTTATCACTTCAAAACTGACAACTTGATTCAACGGAACATCTGAAGGAATATTGAAGGTCACTTGCTTATTAGCATAGGTGAAGTTCAAATACTTCTGATATCCACTCTCAGACTTTATTCTTACTCTTTGTACCCAACCCTGTTCTGTAGTAAAGAGATAATCCTGTCCAAGTCTCATTCTAATAAACCCTTGGGTTACTTCCTGAGGATACATTAGATATTGGTTTTCAAGAGGATAACGATAAGTGATGTTACTGGGCTCAATAAAGTCTGGCGCCTCTCCGGTTGTGAAAGTGATGGATTTACTCTCAGCTAAAGGCACATTATCGATGACCACTTTCTTCCAAGCTCCGTTTTCCTTCACTTCAAATGAAACTTTGACAAACACCTTAATTTCGGATTCTCCCGGTAATATTTGATCTGAATTAAAAACAATAACTGTATTGTCATTATTCCAGTCTTTTGTTCCTGTCAGAGGAGCATTTTGGTGAGATACTTTATACTCATCCAAAACTATTTTAAAACTCTTCTTTTTATTGTCACGATCAAGCATTGAGAATTCCTTGTTAATCTCAAAATTGAAAACAACCTGTGGAGTATTGAAAACACTGACATCAGATTCATGTGCCGAAGGAGTTATTGAGCTGATTACCTCTAATCCCTCTAATACACTTCCTCCCTGCTGAATTTCACACTCCTCTCCAATTTCAAATTCAAACTTGCACCTTCCTTTCACAAGGCCACCTAAAACATTGTACCTTCCTCCAACTATTCCTCGCATCCATGTTGGGTTTGGCAGTTTGGCTTGCAGAATGGCGGCTAACCCAAGATCTATTATATCGACCCTGCGTTTTTTACCAAATAGCTTAACCTTAATTCCTATTTTCCCTTGCACGTAAGCATAAACCTGAGCATTTGCATACCATCCATTTACTCCCAATTGACCGCTTCTTCCTTCACAGCTGGCATTTCCATAATCTTTTAACATGGCATCAAAACCTAGCCCCATGGCAAACCTTCCATAGAATATCAGGAACTCGAGATCACCAGTATCAAAACTAAATTCAGCACCAAAACCTATACCTCCTCCACTTTTCAATGAATTGAGATCACTCATGTAGTCCAGGTTAATATCTCCCAGAATTTCACTTACATTGGAAGGAGGTGGTGGAGATCCAGGAATTTTGCTACCTGTGACAAAATAGGCTGTCATCTGTGCAATACCTGCAAAGCTTATACCCACTCGTTTATCATGATCCGGGTACCCTACATATATATACCACTCCTCTTTGGAAAAATGCATGACCATCCAACCAGCCCTATTATTAGGACCAGTTCCGGTAATTACATTTGCAACATTGATATAAGTGACTGCTTCCGCATGAAAGCTTTTATTATTAAAATCTTTTACCATATGCAGATGAGCACAGACCGCCGCACCTTTGCTTGTGGGGTTACCAAAAATTTGCAGGTTGGAAGGATCATTTTCATCTGATGAGTCTAACAGTCCATCCGGATTAGAATTGGATCTTGAAGCTGCCGATTGGGCTGCCATTAGCTTTGCCGTTTCAGTCAAGTCACCAGTAGTTGCATTTGCACTCATAATGAATGCGTTACCTGTAAACGAAATATACCTAACTCCACCTGTTGCATTAAATGCCATTTCGTAGGTAGCATCAGCTTTCATTACATTATCAGTCACACTTGATAGTAACACTGTTGCTTTCAAACCTAGTCCCATTGTTGAGTCCGGTTTGTAACTAACTCCAGACCTGGATATACCAATTGGATTTTGGTTTCCTGAGTTATCAATAGCCATTCTATAATAAGCACCTCCGGCAAAACCACTTATGTTTAACAGACCAGGGACTAATTGAATTCGGCTAGCATACGATAACTCCACCATTGCATCAACATACCAATATCTCATGCCGTCCACATTTCCAAACAATGCTTTTGCACCAACGGTAAGACCTTCTCCAAAAGTAGCTTCTACTGTCCCGCTGATCCCTCTTCCATAGACCTCATCCTTTTTGAATAGGATTAATTCTCCTTTGAAACTCAATGACCCCTTACTGACATCCAAGCCAAATTTCTCTACCTCAACTCCAGTAAATCTCGACTTTAACTTTCCACTTCCAGACTCGTATAATTCACCCAAAACAGTTATTCTACCATCCGCTCCAAACCCAGATTTTGCGTCACCAATATGAATAGAAAGGTCGACTCCAAGAGCTAAATCTTTTTGTTGAATTGAGCCATATACTTCATTAATGGTTACAGGAAATTTGGCTGTCTCTGATCTTTCCCCTTCAGTTCCAAGAGAAAAGGATTGGACGGTAACAAAAGGTGCAACTGATTGAATTTTTAAACCTTGAAATTTAACTCCGCTGAATTTGACTCCCTTCTCACTGGAACCTGTTTCCATTGGAGTATCAATAGTCATTGTTCCATGGAGCAATGCTTCTGGTCTTAATTTACCATTAACTTTCTGAATCTTGATTGTAGAGCTTTTATGAAGTACAACCTCAGCATTCCATACATTAAATGGGAGTTTGTCCCTCACTGAAACTGCAAACAAGAAATCTCCTTTTGGTTTAATTTGAGCGTCGTAATTTAACAAGCTGGTGGAATCCCCCTCCATTACAGGAATTTCGATTTTTCCAGTAAATCCGGCCTGCTGAATTCTATTAGCGGTTAAACCAATAGCAATTTGATCCAATGAAAATGACCAATTGCCAATACTTCCCTGATCTAACGTAACAAGGTTATTGGCTCTAACCAGACCAGAAAACCCCTTCTGATCAATCAATAAGTTATTTCCACCAAACTCCATTCGGGAGTTGTCCCCTCGTTTTTCGAAATCTTGTGGCAGTCTTACTTCCACTTCTTGAATAAATAGTCCCCTCCACATCTTGGGGTCTATATCTCCATAATAGTCAGTCAAATATCCGGATGGAAACTGAACCAATGTAGAATTTTGATGGTCACTAAGATCTAAAACTGCATTTTTAACGGTGAACCCTACACCTTCCAGATTTGGCAGCTGAAATGGAGGTAAGCTAATGCTTGCCAGCTTATTGTTCCAGTCAGACATTGCAACGCTAAATGAAGCCTTATAAGGTTTACTGTTGTCTAATTCACCATTAGGCTTCTCAGGCAACATTATATTTTTCGAAACCGTGACTTCAGCTGCAACCGCCATTTCCTTATAACCATCGCAATCAAAAAGTACGTAAGTAGGACTAACAAACTCTGGCCCTCCAAAGTCACCCCCTTTTAAAGTGACCTGCATGTCACCAGTTTCATTTATTGCAAAATCACCAATTAATTCAAGCCTGGCATCTCCTGAAAACCCTCCTCTACTATTGATTCGGATCCCCCTTGCCATGAAGTTTAATCTTTTATTGTTCTCAGGTGCAATAAAAGACATATAAGCATCAACTTCAGCATGATCAGGGTATGCCCTAATCTGATCGATCATCACCATATAGGTGAGGTTACCAATAGTCTTGGATATTCCAGCCGGTAATTCAGTTAGTGCCTGGGCATTTAATTGATCCACATAACGGTTCTCTTCTTGAATTCTTTGCTCAAGCCCTGCAATATATCCGGCAATACGATCAACAGAATCCTGAAATTGTGGAGCGATCATTGGACCCTCCTCCATTACAAAGTTTTCCTGAGAAGGTCTTTCTACAACAGAAGTCTTAAAATGTCGTCGCTTTTTTGCTGAGCTTAATAGTGTAGCTGCTTTAGATTCATCACTAGAATCTTCAGTTCCATTGTTGGCATGGATTAACGTAGCAGTGAATAGTAGACATACTACAAAAACAAATGGCTTAAGTGTACTCAATTTCGACTGGCAGTTGAGGTAGTGTTAAATTAGTGAATGGCAAAACTACTAACAACTTTAATATAATTCAAAATATTCTTAGAATATTTATAGAGAATCCAGCATTGGTGCACTAGCCCATTATTAAAGTGCTCGAAAGCCAATAATTATATTAGAAACAAAAAAAAGTGGCTTCCAAATAGAAACCACTTTCAATTTATTTCAATCAATCAATTCTAATCAAATATCGAAACGATCAAGATTCATCACTTTGGCCCAAGCGGCTACAAAGTCATTTACGAATCTTTCCTGTCCGTCAGAAGATCCATAAACTTCAGCTAATGCTCTCAATTCAGAGTTTGAACCGAAGATCAGGTCTGCTCTGGTTGCAGTCCATTTTACTGCTCCGGTTGCTCGATCTCTTCCTTCAAACAAATCCTGAGCATCTGAAGTCGCCTTCCATGTTGTGTTGAAATCTAAAAGGTTCACGAAGAAGTCGTTTGTCAATGATCCAGGATTGTCAGTGAATACTCCATGCTTGGAACCATCGAAATTGGTACCCATTACTCTCATTCCTCCGAGAAGAACAGTCATTTCAGGCGCTGTTAGGGTCATCAACTGAGCTTTATCAATCAACATCTCCTCTTCCTGAGCTCCAAATGGCTTCTTCAGATAGTTTCTGAACCCATCTGCCACTGGTTGTAATACGTCAAATGATTCTACATCTGTATGTTCTTCAGTGGCATCTCCTCTACCCGGTGTAAATGGTACCTTAACAATGTGACCTGCATTCTTAGCAGCTTGCTCAACTCCTGCATTACCTGCTAAAACAATCAGATCTGCAATTGAAACGTCTTTACCAGAACCAGTCTTTATATCCTCAAGAGTTGAAAGTACTTTCGCCAACTGTGTCGGATTATTCACTGTCCAGTCTTTCTGAGGAGCTAATCTTACTCTTGCTCCATTTGCACCTCCTCTTTTATCAGATCCTCTGAAAGTTGAAGCTGATGCCCATGCAGCAGAAACAAGCTCAGAAACTGAAAGTCCGGAAGACAATATCTGACTCTTCAAATCCTCAGCATCCTGATCACTTAAATTGCTATTTCCAGCTGGAACCGGATCTTGCCAGATTAAATCTTCTGCAGGAACTTCTGGTCCAAGGTATCTTACTTTTGGACCCATATCTCTGTGAGTAAGCTTAAACCATGCTTTTGCAAATGCATCTGCAAACTGATCTGGATTCTCATGAAATCTTCTTGAAATTTTCTCGTACTCAGGATCAAACCGTAATGCAAGGTCTGTAGTCAACATGAATGGTGCATGACTTTTAGATGAATCGTGTGCATCTGGAATTAAACCTGCTCCTGCACCATCTTTTGGTCTCCACTGATGTGCTCCGGCCGGACTTTTTGTTAACTCCCACTCATAACCAAATAAATTTTCGAAGAAATTATTGCTCCATTTTGTAGGAGTGGTAGTCCAGGCTCCTTCAAGTCCACTAGTGATTGTATCTCCACCTTTACCAGAACCGAAACTATTGCTCCATCCCATACTTTGCTCTTCAATGGAAGCCGCTGCAGGTTCTCTACCCACATGATCCGCATCGCTTGCAGCACCGTGTGTTTTACCGAATGAGTGTCCACCAGCAATTAGTGCTACAGTCTCCTCATCATTCATTGCCATTCTACCAAATGTCTCTCTGATATCATGAGCAGCAAGTTTTGGATCTGGGTTTCCGTTTGGTCCTTCTGGGTTTACATATATAAGTCCCATTTGAACTGCTCCCAAAGTTCTATCCAGGTCTCTTTCTCCTGTATATCTTTTGTCGCCAAGCCATTCGCTTTCAGTACCCCAATAAATATCCTGCTCCGGCTCCCAAACGTCTTCACGTCCTCCTCCAAAACCATAAGTTTCGAATCCCATTGATTCTAAAGCCACATTTCCAGCAAGAATCATAAGGTCAGCCCATGAGAGCTTTTTACCATATTTTTGTTTTACAGGCCATAACAAGAGTCTTGCTTTATCAAGGTTTGTATTGTCAGGCCAGCTATTGAGCGGAGCAAATCTTTGAGTACCAGAACCTCCTCCTCCTCTGCCGTCAGAGATTCTGTAAGTACCTGCACTGTGCCAAGCCATTCTAATGAATAATGGACCATAATGACCGTAATCTGCAGGCCACCAATCTTGTGATTTAGTCATTAAATCATTGATATCGCTTTTTACCGCACTTAGATCAAGCGACTTAAATTCTTCTGCGTAATTAAAGTCTTTGTCCATTGGGTCCGACAAAGAGGAGTTTTGACGAAGGATATTCAATTTCAACTGATTTGGCCACCAGTCTTGATTGGAAGTACCTCCTCCAGCTCCGTGGTTAAGTTGTCCACCTAAAAATGGGCACTTCTCAGCGCCATTCGAACTGTAATTCCTTTCACTAGGATTAATGTTTTCCATGTTTTGATGTTTAAAGATTGATTGTTTGAGGTAAACTTATGATAATGTTTATTTATTATTTTTATTCACTTATAAGCAAAACTTATCAACTCACATCCAACTTCGAAGTGCTAATAATTTAAAGAATTCAGCTTTCTTAAAAAAGGAAGAAAATCAGCTTTAATAGGAAAATAACTATTAAGCCATTTGAATGTTTGGATCTACAATTTCATAGTCATTTTTGGTAAGCATATGATGAGGAATATTTGAGGTGATGTAGTCCTTCAACAGATTAATGTATCGGGCCTTATCGTAATTTGGAGTCATTATAAGACTAATTTCCCTGGCTTTGGGCTTACCTGAAAAAACTTTTAAAAAGTCCTCCTGATAGTCACTCAAACTCAGTGTAGTGAGCTCTGGTAAAATCGTGTAACCTCCTCTATTGTCTACAATCCTTATAAGGGAATCAATACTATTGCTTTGATAAATAAATTTCTTGCCTTCTCGGACTGTTTTCAAATCACAAAAATCATTGATCTGGTCTCGGAAGCAATTACCTTCATCTAGTAACCACAATGTATTGTAATTGATGTCCTCAATCCTAACTTCCTGGATATCACGCAAATCATCCTGAGAAGCATACACATAGAACCTCTCGTAAAAAAGAGGAATATGTTTAATACCATATACATCAATTGGGGTTGAAATGATACCGACATCAAGATCTCCATTTCTCACATTTCTAACCACATGTTCTGTGATTTGCTCCTTGAAGACCAATTGTAAATCAGGATGTTTATCATGAATTGATTTGCTGAAAAGCGGTAAAAGGAAAGGAGCCAATGTAGGAATGATTCCGATCTGAAGAGTACCTGAAAAATCTTCTTGTAATGCAGAAGCAAAATTCTCTAACTGTCTTGCTGCGGATACCAACTCCTGAGCCCTGATTAGGAAAAGCTCTCCATCCTTGGTAACTTTTAATGGTGTAGTGCTCCTATTAAATAGCTTGATTCCAATTTCATCCTCAAGCTTTTGGATCTGCAAACTAAGACCCGGCTGACTGATTGATAAAACTTCTGCCGCTCTTTTGAAGTTTTGATATTTACCAAGCTGTAATGCGTAATGCAATTGCGTTATTGTCATAAGCTTAACTTATCAATTCATAATTTTTATAAAAATTAATTAATCTATCATTGAGTAAACAACTAAAACGTTAAATAATTATGCATCAGACATTAACTCAGGATTTATTTCAAGCAATCGGCACTCAGAACATTGAAGGAATCAAGAGTATTCTCAATGAAAATCCAGAATTGACAGAAACTCCAGATCAACGTGGATTCACTCCTCTTATATTAGCTACTTATCAGGGATCTAAGTCGGTAGTAGAAGCATTGCTTGACCATGGAGCTAATGTTAATGCAAGAGACGCAGCTGGAAATACAGCTTTAATGGGATTGAGTTTTAAAGGAAATCTGGAATTAGCAGAACTTCTATTATCAAAAGGAGCTGAAGTAAATAACCAAAATTCTCAGGGAGCAACAGCCTTAAACTATGCTGCTACTTTCGGACATTTAGGAATGACTCAATTACTCGTAAAGGCAGGCGCTAGTCTGGATATCAAGGACCAAAATGGCAATTCACCTTTGGATCAGGCTAAAATTAAGGGTAATCAGGAGGTTATAAAGTACTTGGAATCAATAATTTAACAATTATGTGAGTTTTTTTGTTTATCTTCTAGAGGTAGAATTACGACCAAAAAACAACATAACCAGTAAATGTATGTATTGCTTGATATCCATTCAAGGCAAATACGCTGCACACTATCGATTCAAGAAACACACCGCTCAAAGTTTTAAGGACCTAATCCAAGGCCTAACTGGGAGCTGCTGTACAGCTATTTCCTCAAGATTCCGAACAGACCTAATCTACTTTTCGAAGAAGTTAACACACAAAGATGTTCTTAAGCTATGGTCAATGCACATTGACGAAGAGCTTACGAGAAAACAAAGGCATTTATTCATTTTCAAATCCGGTAAAGAGAATGTTTTGAACCATTATTTCAACTCTCTAAACCAACTATGTCAAATCCACGATTGGTATAATGAGTATGTTGAAGAGTTTAACCATTTATATGCACTAGACTCCAACAACCCGATTTTGAAGTTGATTGCAGGTTGTGACAAGCATCTGGTGGGCAAAGAAAAAGTAGCCAAGAGAGCACCGCTTGTCGGTGGAGATTATTACAATAACTATTCAGATGAGAAAAGAATTATTTCATTGCTCAGAGATGTACTTGAAAGACCAGAGAGATATAATTAAATGAGTGAAATTTCTCAACCTCTGTTTATTGTACCAGTATTATCATCGGCTGACATCCAACGGGACAGTGAGTGGTATGAAAAATATGCTGGTTTTAAATGTGTTTTTGGTGATGACGGATATGCAGGATTCAAAAGAGACAATATAGAATTCCACCTTCAATTTCATCACGGAACAGCAGATGATCCAGTCACTGCTGGAGTAATGAAAATCTTTGTTGAAGACGTTAAGCCTTACTTTGACGAATTTGTAGAAAGAGAAACTATCACTGAAGACAAACTAAGGATGAATACTCCCTGGGGAACACATGAATTTGGGTTTTATGATTTGAATAAGAATGCTATCTTTTTTGTGCAGGATATTTAATATTGCACATGCCCCGAAACATCTACATCTTCATTTTCTTAATTATTTCAACTGTTGTCTATCCTTCAAAAGCGCCCCAAGATTGCGAACTGATCAAAGATTCGACTAAGAAATCATATGGTAGCTACCCGAAATTTTCAAGGGAGGTAAAGGACAGTAAATTTTCAGACCTTGGATTGGAAAATCAGAAAGTTGTAGAAAATATTGTTTGTTATTTGAATTCTATGGTTGATTCAAAGTCTTATGAAGAATTAATGGCAAATGATATATACGGTTGTCTTAGAAATAATCTTGATCCAAGTGATTTCAGTTTTGCTCCGGTATCTAAAGATTCAATAGAGTCCCTACCAGAAATAATCTTCACCGAAGAAGTTGTGAATAGCTATAAAAGACATTCACCACAAGATTTGATAGTATTTATGGATAGGTCTAATAAAGTCTCTGGAATCAGCTTTATGCACGTAGGCAGGAGATTCATGGAGCTATACATTTTTGAGCGATCTTCAGAAGGATTAAAACTTATCGCAATTGTTTGTCCATAAAAAAGGATGCCAGTAATCACCGGCATCCAGTCAAAAACTCAACGCTTCTCAGGCTTCCAACCTGGTGCTTTGAACAAGTACCCAAAAGCCTCTTTAATACTTTTTGCCTTCCACAAATCTTTAAATATTCCAATGTATTCATAAGCATGAATCTTAATAGGATTGATTGTATTAATCTGAGTCGTCAACCCATAAGTAGGTTTAAATTCCTCTTTCTGAAAAGTCCCAAATATTCTATCCCAAATAATTAAAAGTCCACCGTAGTTTTTATCAAGATAAATGTCGTCTGATCCATGATGTACCCTATGATGGCTTGGCGAATTGAATATGTATTCAAACCATCCCATTTTTCGAATTAATTCGGTGTGAATCCAAAACTGATAGGTCAGGATAAATACGAGAGACAATAGCACAACTGCCGGGTGAAATCCAATCGCAATTGCAGGAAGGAAGAATACCCAGGTCACAAAATTGTCTATAAAGGATACTCTCAAAGCAGTTGTGTAATTGTAAATAGGAGAACTGTGATGAATTGAATGATAACTCCATAGTATTCTGATCTGATGCTCCAACCTATGCTCCCAATAATAAAGCAGGTCCACAAAAAGTATCGCCAGGATGGTTATCCACCAATTAACAGGTATCTGCCAAGGAATAAAATCCGCCAGAAAAAAGAAGCCATACAGAAATACTGCAGTTGCTGCTTTCTCTGTAAGTTGGGCTGGTATAAAGACACTTAAACTAGCCCACATCTCGCCTAAACGCCACTTATCAATCTTTTTCTTATAAAGCTCCCAACAGAATTCAATAATTGCGAGCGTAACTGAAAATCCGAAAATAATTAGAATGACCAATCCTAGATTGTCTTCTATGGTTTTGATTAATTCTTGCATGGAAATTGAGTTTTGAGTTTTGAGTTATTGTCGTCCACCCACCGTCATTCCGGAATTTCTGAAATGAAATGGAGGAAATATCAGGAATCCCGTAAAGTTTAGTACTCACGAAATCTGTTAGTGCAATACTTGACGGGATTCCTGATCTTCGCTTCGCTTCGTCAGGAATGACGAATCGCTTGATGTCTACTCCACCGCCACATAAATCTCAGTAAGCAATTCGCTTTTCTTTACCTGAGACTCATCATTGAGGTAGATCTCGAGTATTGGTTTGTCTACTAGTTCGATTGTTTGATTGAGAAGCCATTCTCCATAGATGATTTCGTAGGTCTTGTCCATGGTTTCATAGCTGCCTTTGTGTGTGAATACAGCATATTTCTGACTAGGAATTACTTTGACTTCCAGGAAGCCTTCAGGTTCAATGTCAGTATCCTTCGGAAGAGTAATCGCGCAATTGTACCTTAGCTTCTCGTTGGGTGTGATTTCTTCGTCATCCAAGATTTCTCCTACGAAATAGGTTTCATCTGTTATCAGGTTTTTGAAGTCTGCATATTCTATTAGAGATTCCCAACTATCATTTATTGCCTGGATATCATACGGTCCATGATATGGCTGAAGTAACACCTTTGTATCAGGCAGTTTTTCAAATTTGAATTGAATGTCACTGGTTTGTTTCATAGCTTCTTCTTTTTGTTTTTTCCATGATTCAAACTCAGCAACTTTCTTTTCTCGAAACTGCGCTGGTGAAGCTCCATATTGATTCCTGAAAGCCTTATTAAAAGCTTGCAAATCTCCATAGTCAGCTTCGTAGGCAATTTCTGTAATACTGCGCTCTGAATAAAGTACTTCCTTTGCTGCTTTCTCCAATTTCAACCTCAGTACATAACTTCCCACTGACTCATGATAAATGGCTCTGAAAATTCTATTCACATTTCTGTAAGAATAACAGGCCACATCAGAAATGTGCGCAGCAGTTAGGTCCTGATGGAAATTCTTGTCGATGTATTTTCTCACATCTTTAAGTCGATCTATTTGAGTTTGATTTTGCATGTTTCAAAAGTAGGAAGCTGCATATGGCTGGACTGGTCCAGTTTGGACAATGTAGTGAAAAGTTTTGAGTTGCAGGTTACGGGGTATCGAGTTGCGGGTTGCGAGTTTCGGAAAATTAAAACCCGACAAAATCGGGTTCCAATCAAAACCTATGAATTCAGTTAATTGAATTTTTGTACTTAATAACCAGAAGTATCTATACGATTACTTGATACAAATGTGGTTGATCAGAGATCAAGAATCAATCGCTATAATTAGTGGTTTTGATCACTATTGGTAGGTAAAATCAAATTATATTCAATAATATATTACCTGGTGTAACATAAGAAATTGGATTATAAATCGTATAACTAGAAATGATTGTGTTATGAACAAATTGGGTATTCCTATTTTCTTATTGATTTATGTAATCTCTTATACAGGGTACTCTCAAAGCCTGGAATCAATATCAATTGGGTATTTTGGAGAAATACTGGTCCAGCCCGGGGTGAAAATAGGAGCAAATTTCAAATTAACAGATTTCAATAAATCAAACAATAATTATTTAAGTAGTGGAGTCCAAGTTGCTGCATATTTATTCCCATATGACCACACCAGCCTCATGGCTAATATTGAAAGTGGATACAACTGGAAAAAACCTGATAAAAAGCTCGGGCACTATTTTGGAATTGGATTTGGGTATGCCGAACAAAGTAAAATTGAATCATACACAGTAAACCTAGGAACTGGTGAAACTGAAAACAACCGGATCTGGAGGACTAGGTGGATTCCCACAATAAACTACATGGCTAGAAGAGATATCAATGACAGTTTTGGGTTATTTGGTAAGCTATCCTACGGTATAATACTTTCAGATATCGAAGAATCCAGAGCAATTCTATTCACTGAACTGGGTGTCAATCTATTTATCAACTCAAAATAAGCAGCATCATGAACAGAAAAGAGTTTTTAAAACACTCCGCAGCATTTGGAATTGGACTACCATTTCTCTCATCTCTGCTTTCTTCTTGTGGAGATGATGTACAATTACCAAACAGCTTTGATGTAAACTTTTCAGGGAGTGTTATCGTCATTGGAGCTGGATCCGCTGGTATGATGGCTAGTTATTTACTGCAACAACATGGAATCAATAATACGCTTCTTGAAGCTTCAAACAGTTTTGGAGGTAGAGTGAAGAAAGCTGGAGATTTTGCAGATTTCCCTATTGACTTAGGAGCAGAATGGATACACACAGACCCAGCAATACTGGCGGAATTGATCAATGACCCAAGTCAGGATGCATCGATAGACATTATTAATTATAGACCTGAGACAATTTATGTCTGGAAAAATAATGAGCTTAAAAAACGTAACTTCTTCAGTAACTTCTATGGGGAGTATAAATTTAAGAGCACCACTTGGTACGATTTCTTCGATCAATATATAGTGCCCTCAATAAGCGACAACATACTTTATAATGAAGTTGTGCAAACAATTGATTATTCATCTGATCAGGTTCAAGTTATCACCAATAATAATACCTACACGGCGGATAGAATAATTCTTGCAACTCCACTAACAACCCTGATAAATGAAAGAATCAATTTTCAACCATCACTTCCATCATCCAAAATAGAAGCCCTTAATGGTGTAGACATGCCTGCTGGTCTCAAAATCTTTGTAGAGTTTACTGAAAGGTTTTACCCTGATATCGTAATTGATGGTGGCCTACTTTCATATGTTACTTCCGAGGAAGAAGGGGATAAAGCAATCTATGACGCAGCTTTTGGTAAAAATGCTGATAGCAATGTCTTGGCATTATTCACAGTAGGAGTTCAGGCCAAAGAATATACTGACCTGGGCTCTGATGAGGAAATCTTTGCAAAATTCATGGGTGAACTCGATGAAATGTTTGATGGGAAAGCTTCCCAATACTATGTGAAACATGTAGTTCAAAACTGGACTGCAGAAGAATATATAGAAGGTTCTTACTCCCATTATAGCGATTATAGTACCAGACCAATTCTGGGAGAATCCATTGAGAATAAAATCTTTTTCGCAGGAGAAGCATATGCTCCTGAATCTGATTTAGCGACTGTTCATGGAGCTGGAATCTCTGCCTTTAGAACTGTTGAGGAGTTACTGAAAATTAGTTAACTCCTTCCCTTTCATTTAAATATTCACATCATACCAAAGAAAATTTGGGGCAAAATTGGCATTAGTAAAAATTTATTCGTACGTTAAAACCGTTATTTGTAATAATATTTTTTAAACCTATAATTTGCTAACCTAATGAACCTATTTAAACGAGCAGGGCTTGCCTTGCTATGCAGCTGTGTATTTGCCACAGTTCCACTTTTTGCTCAGGATGATGTATTCAAAATCGGGACTGAGCATGAACTCAATATCAAGCAACGCATTCCGTCATCTAGTACATCTGGATTACACTATGAGGAAACATTTTTTAAAAAGAATGCGGCATATGTCAAACTTCACTTCAAAAATTTCCATTTAGCTCCTGGAGATTACATCGAAATATTCTCTCCTGAAACCGATGAGTCTTTGGTATACCGGGGAAATGGAAAAGTTGTTCAGGATGGTAAAGCAGTTATTAGTGAATTCTGGTCTGGAGGAGTTTGGTCTGATAAAGCGATTGTTAGACTTTACTCTTCCGGATCAAATCAACTTTCGAGTTTTGAAATTGATAAAGTAGCATATGGCTTTACCCCGGAAGAAATCAACAAAATATTCGAAGATCAGGGAAGATCCATTTGCGGCGCTGACAATAAAGATTGGGCTAAATGCCATGAAGGTACAGATATGTATGATAAAGCCAGAGCGGTAAGTCGACTCTACATTAATGGCTCAAGTGCATGTACTGGCTGGCTACTTGGAAGTGAGGGTCACCTAATGACCAATAACCATTGCATTAGTTCCCAATCAACAGCAAACAATACAGAATACGAATTCATGGGAGAAGGTGCTACTTGTAACACAAACTGTGGTAGCTTCTTATCATGTCGCGGAACAATTGCTGCCACTTCAGGCACATTGATCAGAACAAATTCCACTCATGATTACACACTGGTAAAACTGCCTGGTAACTTATCTACAACCTATGGATATCTTAGTTTCAGATCCACTCTTCCAAGCGTAGGAGAAAGAATTTATATCCCTCAGCACCCAGGAGCTAAAGGAAAACAAATATCTGTTTGGGATGATCAGTCAAATGATTACTCAAATGTAGCAACTGTTGGATCTACTATAAGATATTATGCAGATACAGAAGGAGGAAGCTCAGGCTCCCCTGTATTAGGATATTCTGATAACCTGGTAATTGCACTTCACAATACGGGTGGATGTACTAATGGAGGACATGACAATGTGGATATCATTAACAGTCTGGGCAGTCAAATGCCGGCAAATGGGGTTGGAAGCTCCACTCCCACCGTTACAGCAAACTTTACGGCTAGCCCTACGACCGTAGTAGCTGGAAACTCCGTGCAATTCACCAACAGTTCAAGCAATGCAACAAGTTACTCATGGACATTTACTGGAGGGAGCCCTGCTTCCAGCTCTCAAACTAACCCAAGTGTAACATATAATACACCTGGAACATACAGTGTAAGCTTAACCGCATCTGGTTCAAATGGCAGTGACACTGAAACAAAATCTGGTTATATAACAGTCACAGATGGAAGCGCTACAGAAACCGTAGGAAATACAACGGTATTTGGATCTAACTCGACTAGTGCCAATAGAAGAGCAATGCCTTACACAATGCCAGAAACAGGAATAATAAGCAGTATTTCCATGTATCATCAGGGAGGTTCGGGAGATATGATTCTCGCTGTATATGATGGTACTTCAAGCGCCCCAGGTAGCAGAATTGCAACCACCAGCGCTACTCCTGTATCATCCTCTACTGGATGGCAAACAATTAATCTGACAAGTTCAGTAACTGTAACTGGTGGCTCTACAATTTGGCTGGCATGGGTATATGAAAGTAACCCGGGAATTGCTTACAGTTCAGGAAGCCCAGGAAGGGCCCAAGCTAGCGCAACATGGTCTGGTGGAATGCCTTCTACTTTTGGGTCTAGTAGTACCGCGAACTACTTGTACTCGATATATGCGACATACGCTCCAACTACAAACCCTCCTGGAGATTGTGAAACTGGTAACATTTCACTTAGCATAACTCTTGACAATTACCCTCAGGAAACCTCTTGGACACTGAGCAATTCTTCAGGTACAGTTGCTTCTGATAGTTACAGCACAGCAAACCCCGATGGATCTACAGTTACTGAAACCTTTACAGGATTAGCAAATGGCGATTACACATTTACTATAAATGATAGCTATGGAGATGGAATCTGTTGTGGATATGGCAATGGAAGCTACACACTGACTGGATCTTCAGGAATAATTGTTTCTGGAGGAGACTTTGGAAGTTCGGAATCTACCAACTTCTGTATTTCCGGAAATGAAAAGAGTCTTTATGAGTCGATGGAAGAAGTTGCAAAACCGGAGGTTCAAGCAGAGATTTTCCCGGTTCCTTCCACGGATGTTCTCAACATCTATATCGATCAAGAAATTGACCAAGTGCAGGTATTGACTATGGTTGGACAGACTATTGAAAATATTCAATTTGATAGAACAAGTAATCAGTTAAATATATCTCAGTTAACACCTGGGACATATTTAGTTAGGATAGTATCTAATAACCAAGAGTTGATCAAACGATTTGTGAAACAGTAGATTTGCCGCTTTGACGCTCTATGTTGGGTCGTTCCAGAAATGGGACGGCCTTTTTTTTGCGAGTTGCGAGTTAGCGAGTTTTCCTCCTTCGTCGGATTTGCGGGTTCCAGGAGTTTTGAGTTTTGAGTTTTGAGTTTTGAGTTTTGAGTTTTGAGTTTTGAGTTTTGAGTTTTGAGTTTTGAGTTTTGAGTTTTGAGTTTTGAGTTTTGAGTTTTGAGTTTTGAGTTTTGAGTTTTGAGGCAAACTAGACTTCTCTATGAAAGTTTTAGGATTTAGTTATTAGAATTTAGGATTTCGCTCTTTTGTCTTTGAATAATTTATCCACAAAAAATTAAAAAAACCGTGAACATTTTAGAACAAAGTAGTGTTACCTTTGTTCTTGATAGTATTACTATCATTTTTTAAATGGTTACTATTTATGTCAGTTGTTCAACTTTTAATTCCTGAGAAGTATTTTCTCAAGGATCCAAATTCTACGGAATTAGGAAAAAAAATAATTAAAAGTAGTGTTCAACTCTTGGATGAATTGGGGTTTGAACATTTTACTTTTAAAAAACTAGCGGCTTCCATTGAGTCAACCGAAGCTTCCATTTATCGTTATTTTGAGAATAAGCAAAAGCTCTTACTCTACTTAACTACATTGTACTGGAGGTGGATCGATTATCTTATCGATATCAAAATGCACTATTTCAGTGACCCAAAGGAAAGACTGACTGAAATCATTAAAATAGTTACCTATAAGTCGGAACTCACCTCTTTTTCAGAGTCGGCAGATATTGACCTATCTAGTCTGAAAAGAGTGGTAATGACTGAATCTGATAAAACATATCTGACCAAACAAGTAGATGAGATAAATAAAGAAGGGCTATTTAGAGGATATAAGGATTTATGTCATAAGATTGCACTTGTGATAGAAGATGTGAATCCTGATTATGCTTACCCGCATGCTATTGTAAGTACTTTGCTAGAAGCATCTCATCAGCAAGCATTTTTTGCGATGCACCTTCCATCCTTAACAGAGATAGATAAGACTCAGGATTTGGATGGTGAAGTTTACCAATTCCTAATTCATACTTTATTCAAAACCTTAAACTTGGACTAAAATGATCGAAAGAGCGGTAAATCAGGCTACCTTAGATAGTGATCATATTCTTAGAATCTTACACAATAGTGCAAAAAGACTTGGTTTAGACCTGGACAGTGGAGTTTTGAGAGAATCAGATGGTTTGTTAAGGAATTACTTCCTGGACGACATGAGTGAATTCATTCGGGACCTTACTGAAATGGCTAATAATACCGGAATGGTGTACATCAAAAAGGAAATTCCGAGAGAAGATCTTGAAATTTTCATTGAAAACCTTGACGCCCCAATGATACTTTTTGTAAGGGATGGGAATAATATCGTTCCAGGAATTATTGATACCATTAAGAAAGTCGGTAAGAAAATCTCTTTGCTTCATTCTGATGAGGTTGATGTGCAGGATTTTTCTGAAATAGCAACTGAATCTTTGATTACCAACTCTAGTGGTGAAATTATATTCCTAACTGCTTTTGCCTATGAAAGTGTAGTTGGAAGTAGTACATATACCGGTCAACAAAATGAAAAATTATCGCCGGTATCCAGGCTTTTTCATCTCTTGTCTGCAGATAGAAAGGACATTTTCTATGTCTATGTTTATGCTACTATTATTGGTGTTACTAGTCTGGTGCTACCTCTTGGAATTCAGGCCGCAATTGAGTTGATTTCTGGTGGTGTATTCTTTAGTTCAATATATTTCCTTATTGCAATAATTATTGTTGGAGTATTAGGTTCTGGAGTCTTACAAGTCCTTCAAATTACTATTGTGGAATATTTGCAAAGGCGTGTTTTCACAAAAGCTGCTTTTGAATTTGCATATAGAGTGCCAAGAATAAAAATGGAAGCTGTTCTCAATCTGCACTTTCCAGAATTGATGAATAGGTTTTTTGATGTTCTTACCATTCAAAAAGGGTTACCGAAACTATTAATTGACCTTTCAACAGGTATCATTCAGATAGCTTTTTGTTTGTTGCTACTTAGCTTCTATCACCCATTCTTTGTATTCTTCGGTCTGGCTTTAATATTCATTCTATTCATGATCTTCTATACTACCGGGCCAAAGGGACTTGAAACGTCTATTACGGAATCTAAATACAAATACAAAGCAGTATACTGGTTGGAAGAATTAGCAAGAGCACTTTACAGTTTCAAGCTTTCAGGCACTACTGATTTACCATTAAAGCGAACAGATTACTACGTTAACAACTACCTAAAAAACAGAAGAAAACACTTCAAAATCCTTGTTTCACAGTATTCATATGTATTGCTTTTTAAAGCTGTAATTACCGCTGGTCTATTAATTATGGGTACGATTCTGGTTGTTCAAAAAGAGATTACTCTAGGTCAGTTTGTTGCATCAGAAGTAATTATCATTCTGATTCTAAACTCTGTTGAAAAGATCATTACCTACATGGATGTAGTTTACGACATGTTAACTGCTGTTGATAAAATCGCTCACGTAACCGACCTGCCACTGGAGAAAACAGGTGGATTAGACTTTAGTTCTGAGGATAGTAAGGGAGGTTTTGAAGTAGATGTTAAAAACCTTACTTATCACTATCCTGGGACAAGTATTGCAGCTGTTAGCAACATTAACTTGAACATTAAAAGTGGAGAAAAAGTATGTATTAGTGGTGTTGGAGGATCTGGAAAGACAACCTTGATCAATGCTATGGCAGGAATGTATTCTACTTTTCAGGGATCCGTCACATACAATAAGTACTCACTGAGAGACCTGGATAGAGTTCATTTGAGAGACCGGATTGGGAAAAACGTATCTACAGAAGATATATTTGAAGGTACTATTCTGGATAACATCCTGGTTGGCAAACCTTATCTTACTGAGAAAGACGCTATTGACGCAATTGAAATGGTAGGACTCTCTGAAAAAATCAACAGTTTACCTGAGGGCTTACTTACACAGGTACTAAGTGCAGGAAAAGGATATTCAGAGACATTTATTCAGAAATTGATTCTTGCAAGATGTATCGCTAAGGATCCGAATGTCCTCATTCTGAATGACTTTTTCAACAGTTTCCCTAAGAGCGAAAGGCTCGATCTCATTCAAAAACTCACAGATGACACACACTCTTGGACTTTAATCGTAGTATCAAATGATCCGTTAATAATGGCAGCATGCGATAGAGTGATATACCTAACGAAAGGAAAAATCATCGGAGATGGTCCAATGACAGAAGTTTTAAATATTGAAGAAGTTGTTAAAAACCTGAACTAATGCTTAACATTTCACAAGATAATATCAACGACAGGTTAGCGGATAAACAGCTTTATTCGCTCAAAGTACTTAAAACCCCATTCCTTAGTATATATTTAGCAAGAGTACTGATTGCAATTGGTGTTGTAGCGGTAATATCGCTATTTATGCCATGGCAGCAAAACATCAGAGGAGGAGGAAAGGTTACTGCTTTAAATCCTGCTAACAGACCACAAACCGTTCAATCTGTAATTCCAGGAAGAATTGAGAAGTGGCACGTAAGTGAAGGACAATATGTGAATATTGGAGACACAATTCTGGAACTGGCAGAGACAAAAGACAAATACTTTGATCCAGAAATTCTGGAGAGAATGCAGGAGCAAATTAATGCTAAACAATCCAGTTTGATCGCTAAAGAGCTGAAAAGAGATGCTTATCAAAATCAAATCAAGGCACTCAGAGAATCCTTGAATGCCAAATTGATCCAGGCCAGAAATAAGATTGATCAGTCTATTTTCAAACTGGAAAGCGACAGCATTGCGTTGGAGGCAGAAAAAATTAATTACACCAACTCCAGTAATATCTTTGACAGGAATAAATTGAGATTTGAGTCTGGAAACATTTCGTTGAACAAGTACAGAGAGTTAGAATCCAAATTCCAGGCCGCAAAAGCTAAACTGGTGAGTCAGGAAAATAAGTATCTGCAAAGCAAGGCTTCTGTTTCGATTGCCAGAACCTCTTTAGCAGCTATACAAGCTGATTATGCTGAAAAAATCAGTAAAGCAACCACCGAGCTACAGGCGACACTAGCTGATATTAACGATACTGAAGGTTCTGTCGCAAAATTGAAAAACGAGTTTAACAATGTTAGGATAAGAAGAAATCAATATGCTTTACTTGCACCACAAAACGGGTTTGTTGTTCAAGCTCTTAGAGCAGGTATTGGAGAAACTATTAAGGAAGGTGAAGCAATTGTTACTGTTCAACCCGAAAATCCAGATCTGGCAATTGAAATGTATGTGCAGGCAATGGATGTTCCTCTTCTCACAAGGGGTAGAAAAGTAAGAATCCAATTTGACGGTTGGCCATCATTACAGTTCTCTGGATGGCCTAGTGTATCTGTTGGAACTTTTGGTGGGCTCGTTCAAGTAATTGATAAGGTAAATGCGGAAAATGGTCAATTTAGAATTTTGGTTATACCTGATCCAGAAGATGAAGAGTGGCCACAGCAACTCAGGTTAGGATCCGGAGCGAAAGGTTGGGTAATGCTTGACAATGTGAAGGTATGGTATGAAATATGGCGACAACTAAATGGTTTCCCTCCTAGTCTTTACACCGATCCTACCGGAACTGACAATGTAAAATCTGAAGACGACAAGAAAAAACAAAAGAACAAGTGAGAATAGTATTATTGTCATTTTTTGTGAGCATCTCCTTTTACGGATTTGCCCAAACAGATTCCACTACGGCTTCAATTTTGGGCTTGGATAGTTATATTCAATTAGTTTTAGCTAATCATCCTGTTGTTAAACAAGCTGATTTGGAAATAGGTATGGCTGAGGCAGAGCTACTTTCAGCAAAAGGTCAGTTTGACCCAAAACTTCAAAGTACTTATGACTTGAAAAACTTCAAAGATGAGTATTATGATTTGTTGGATTTAACGTTAAAAGTTCCGACTGCTTTACCATTTGATCCTAAAATTAGCTTCAATAGGCATGAAGGTGTATATCTGAATCCCCAAAACAGTATTCCAGATTCCGATAATAACCAACAAGTATCCGCAGGAATAAGTTTACCTCTTGGTAAAGGACTTGTAATTGATGAAAGAAGGGTAATCTTACAGCAAGCAAAAATATATCAGGATTATGCGGAATCTGAGCAAATCCTTATGACTAATAAAATTTTGCTTACGGCAATTAAGGACTATTGGGAATGGTACCTTGCCTACAGAACGGTTGTCCTAATGGAGCAAAGTACGGCAATAGCGGAAGAACTCTTCGATCGGGTTAAGCTGGATTTTGAATTTGGTGAGGCTGCCGTGGTTGATACCATACAAGCACAAATTACTTATCAGACAAGGTTAGCCGATTATGAAAAAGCGAAGTTTGATATGGTTAATACGAGATTGCAGGTTTCAACTCATATGTGGAGCGAATTGGCAGAACCTCTGGAGTTAAAGCAAGAAGTAGTTCCGGATACCTTGGCAAACTTCAACAATTCCGTAACTGCAGAATCCCTCCCAGATCTGATAGATTGGTCAAACGAAAACCACCCAAAAATCCAACAAACCAACCTCAAAATCGATCAATTATTGGTACAAAACAGGTGGAACAAGGAATCTCTTAAACCTGAAATTGATGTTTCCTACTCCTTAATTAATGCACCTGTAACTCCGAGTGGGGAAATAGAAAGTCCCACTTTCTCTGATAACTATAAGCTAGGTGTTGACTTTTCTTTTCCTCTGTTTTTAAGAAAGGAAAGAGGAAAAATCCAAAAAACCAATCTGAAGATTGAAAGTCAACAATATAATTTGTCACAGTTAAGATTACAGATTCGGAATGATATACTTAGCAAATCCGCAGAAACTAATATGTCAAGCAACCTGGCCAATCAGTATTTAGCAATGTCCCAGAATTATCAGCGCCTTTTAGACGCTGAATTCTTTAATCTACAAACAGGTGAAAGTGATCTATTCAAATTCAATGTGCAACAGGATAAATACATTATTGCTCAATTGAAATACCTTGAAAACCTCGTCAAGTTCCAAAAAAATAAAGCTGAGATATTGTATGTGATTGGATTGACTCGACTTGGTCTATAGCCTAAAGCTCAATCTCTTGGAAGTGCTCAACTATCGGGAATGGATCATAATAATGGTGCAATAACCTTTTCCATTCCCGATAAACCTCCGATTGCCTGAAACCAATTGTGTGGTTTTCCAATTTTTGCCATTGGACCTGGAGCATATACTTGCAGTCATCTTCCAGACACTTATGAAGTGAGTGTCTTATGTAACCAGGAATTGAAGCAATATACTTTGACGCCATTCGGAAGTCTTCTTCGAAAGTGTCAATTTTACTCTCTTTAATCTGCAATATTGCAATTTCAAGTACCATTCATGTATAATTTGCAAGTAGTTAATATATTTCCACTCTAAAGCTAAAAACCTATGCAAGCAACTCCAGGAAATAGAAAACTAATTTTTGCAATTGCATTGGCAGTTACATTGGGATTAGCGCCATTTACTCCTGAGCCCCATTTAATAGGTAAAATTCGTTGGGTCTTGGGTGGCGCAAATGGTATGAAACCTATGGATTACTTTGATCTGGTACTTCATGGCGCCCCATGGGTCTATTTGATTTATATCCTGGTAAAGAGGAAATAGCTGACTTCAGATTTTCTGACCAATTGCGTAAAATATTGGATACCAAATCGCTGCATCAGGTAAGTCTGACCATCGTTTGATACGTATCATGGTGTCCTTGAATTCATCTAACGAAATTCCTGTCTCTAAAATCGGTTCAATAGCACCATCAATAATACCAATTAGGTTATTTACATGGCCGTCAAACTCCTCCATTCCTTTGCAAGCCCCAAAAAATGAAAACCCATTTTTAATTGGTTTAAGCTCTGCCTCAACTAACAAAGAAACCAACTTACTACCTACATATGGATCATTGCCAAAATTGATATATGATTGTATATACGCCTCCCATAATCTATCAAACCCTTCAATACCTGGTGTAATTTTTAATGCGCTATGGTCGTCATCAGCAATTACTACCTTTCCTCCAGAGCTAGCAGCCAGTGCCATTGACCTAACAACAACCGACGGGTTTTGAACATGCTCCAGAACAAACCTGGAATGTACATAATCAAAACTGCCCCACTCCTCTTCCAGAAGCTCCAGTTTCTGAGCATCACCTTGCCTAAACTCTATTCCCTCATAACTGACCGACAGTTCCCTGGCTTGTGCTAACTGATTAGCATCCAACTCAATTCCAATAACAGTACTATCAGCAGCAGACTTTGACTTGAATAATCTTGTCAAATGTCCAAGCCCTGCTCCAATATCAAGAATTCTCGAGCAGACCACAGGTTCAATTTCTGTTAAATACCTTTTATTCAGTAGATCATTGAGTTTTGCAAGTCTCTCTTGTTCAATCTCTGAACTACCATGTATATAGTGATTTGTTGAACTCATATAAATTAAAAATATTCGTGATATAAATAAACGGAGATGATTCTGCGAAGATTCGCGTTTAAAACAAAACACCTTTCTTAAACATTAACTCTATCTGTCAGTTTCTGTAGTATCTATCAAAATAGCAATTGTCTGGTTCAAGACATTACCTTTTTTACATGAAAAGCAAATCCTAATTGAAAACAGAAAATACACCGCAGGAACAGAGAAATACCCAACCAACACAAATACTTTTCTCACAAAAAAAAAATGGTCAAACTTTAGGGGTTTTTACACCCGAAATGTATTTGCTACTATGAGCAGAATATGGATGGCGTTTGTACTAATACTAGTCACAAACCTACACACCTTAGCACAAACACAGGTACAGCCAAAAATTGACTTTAATACCGCTGGTAAAACCTACGTGTCTTTGTTAAACGAGATAAAAGAATCATACGGGATTCGTATCTATTTCAAACAAGAATTTTTTACCGAAGAAGTAGTCAAGCGAGAGTATAAAGGACAGACTGTCCAAAAAGCTCTTCAGGATATCGCTGATGTCCGTGAACTGGATTTGGTGAGTACAGATTCAAAAACTTATTTTTTCACATACAAAGGAGAAGTACAAGCTATCTCAACTAGTGATGATCAGGTTGTTTCAGAAGATGCTGATATAGAAATCAGCTCACCTGATGGCTTGAAAAAGCAGTTATGTACATTATCTGGAGTTATCACTGATGCAAAAGATGGTCTTCCTATTATTGGAGGGTATGTTACTAATTTCGACAAGTCTATTGGTACTGTAACAGACGTTAATGGAAACTTCCAATTGAACCTTCCTGCTGGTAAGCACAAAATCATCATTTCAGCATTAGGATATGTAGATGACGTCAAGACCATCAATATTTCATACGATGGTAGATTGAATATCGAACTATTCGAAAGTGTGATCAAACTAAGTGACATTGTAATTACTGCTGAGAGAGATAATGAGAATGTTCTCAACACAAAAATGGGAGCAGATATCATGAGTATTGACGCACTAAAAAAGTTACCGTCACTTATGGGTGAAGCAGATATCGTAAAATCTGTTGAGCTTCTTCCAGGTGTTACATCCGTTGGAGAAGGTTCACAGGGATTCAACGTACGTGGTGGTGGTTCTGATCAAAACCTGGTACTATTAAACGGTAGCCCTGTTTTCAACTACTCTCACTTCTTAGGTTTTTTCTCAGCATTTAATCCAGACGTGGTAAGAGATGTAGGATTTTACAGAGGGTACATACCTGCAGAATATGGAGGAAGAATATCTTCAGTACTTGATATTGCTTTAAGAGATGGAAACTACAAACAATTTTCGGGAAAGGGTGGAATAAGTCTTGCAAATAGCTCGGTACTTGTGGAAGGTCCTATCCAGAAAGACTCTACCTCATTCTATCTTGCAGCAAGAGGTACTTACAGTGACTGGCTATTGAATAGCTTTAGTAACCCTAATGTAAAAGCAAGTAGTGCCAACTTTTATGATATAAACGCAAAAGTCACTCACAAAATAGATTGGTCAAAACAGATATCTGCTAACTATTACTTAAGCCAGGATAAATTCAATTTTTTGAATGATACAATTTACAACTGGCAAACACAGGCAATCAACCTGGAATATCAGCAGGCAATCAACTCCAGAATTTCACTTCAGTCGAATATTAACAAGAGTGAATACAGTTACTTGGTACAGGAAGAAGATGAAGGTCTCGATTTTGATTTAAAATATCAGATAGATTACTACGTAACGAATCACCATATTTCTTATGACCATCCAATGTTCTCTGCAACCGCAGGTGTTCAAGGAACATATTATGATATAAACAGAGGTGAACTTATCGGAGGAGAAAACTCACAGGTAAATGACTTTAAGATTGCAGGAACAAAAGCACTGGATCTTGGAGCGTTTATACAGGCAGAAACCCAGAGCATAAAAAACTTCAGATTCTCTGGTGGGTTAAGGTTATCTAATTTCACCAAGATTGGTACTGAAACAATCTATGAATACGATCCTAATGCGCCAAAATCTGCAGACACAATCATTGATTCCTTAGAGGTAGATGGTAAGAAGGAGAAAGCTTTTTATGGATTGGAACCACGATTTGGTCTGACATACATTTTAGGTGAAAATTCCTCATTTAAGATGAGTTTTACCAGAACTTACCAGTACATCCACCTCTTAAGTAATACGACTTCTATTACTCCTCTTGATATCTGGGAAACATCGGGTTACCACATCAAGCCTCAAATTGGTAATCAGTACTCCGCTGGTATATATCAAAACTTTAAAAATAACCGATACGAGACATCTGTCGAGGTGTATTATAAGCAGCTGAATAATGTATTGGAGTACAAGAACGGAGCTAATCTGATCTTAAACCCTAGAATTGAAACCGACCTTTTACAAGGAAGAGGTGCAGCATACGGAGCTGAGTTTTATGCTAAAAAGAATACTGGAAAGCTTACAGGGTGGTTGTCCTATACATATTCCAGATCGTTTAACAGAATTAATTCTGAGTTTCAGGAAGAAAGAATTAGTGGTGGTAACTGGTTCCCTTCAAACTTTGATAAACCTCATAACCTAAAGTTATTTGGTAGTTATAAATTCAATCACAGGGTTACTTTAAATTGGAATTTCCAGTATAGCACCGGTCGTCCAATTACAGTACCTCTTTCCAAGTATCAAATCGACAATGTTGTTGTCAAAAACTTCTCGGAAAGAAACTCTTATAGAATACCAGACTATCACAGGTTAGACATTGCGGTTGATATATTCCCTAACCACAAAATCCAAAAAGTCTTTGAAAGCTATTGGACAATCGGGGTATATAATGTGTACTTCAGAGAGAATGCTTATTCTGTTTTCTTCGAAGATTCCGGAACAGATCCACTTGCAAAGCAATTAAGTGTACTTGGTTCTATCTTCCCATCAATCAGTTACAATTTTAAATTCTAGGGAGCATGTTTAAAAAACTAACATATCTCATATTGTCAGCTGCAATTTTTATGCAGTGTGACTTTGAAAACGACAATTCCGTTGAACTAAAACCTCAGGTAGGTTCTGTTTCAAGCATAAATATTAGTGACATTGGTAGTACAAATACCAGTTCAGATTTATCAATCTCATTTATTGCACCAAATGATGAATCTTCCATTCTGGAATATCAATTAGTTGTGGTTGCAATAGACGAATTTGAAGAAATCTCATTGAATACCGTAATCAGAGCGAATAACTCATCATTTTATAGAATCCCGGTACAAGGAGATTATACTGACCTCATTCTTGATGCTAGCATTACAGATATTTCTAATAATCCGTTAGTGGAAGAGGTAAATTATATTGCGTTCGTCCTATCTGTTTCAAACGACAACAGTTTGGACAGCAAACTATCTACAAATTCCAATGTATTCAAACTTAGTAATAAAGCAACACCTGTAAGCAATGTCACAGTATTGGATATTGGTAACTTTAACTCTACCGAGGACATCAGTATAACTTTTCAAGAACCAGTAAACAATTCCTCTATTGGTGGTTACAGGCTTTTTATCACTGATGCAGATTTTAATATGACTGCTGAAATCGCAGACCAGGCTGATGAAGATGAATACATAGCTATTGATAAAGGAGAAGGAAACTACACTTTAAATGTCCCTGTTGGGTTACAAACTGTAGATGGATCAGTGATTGAAGAGGACAATGAGTTAGCAGTACATATTCTATCCTTGCCTGATGGACAAGCTGCAGAAGAAAGCTCTGTTTCTAGCCCTATTACTTTCAAACTTCTTAATGAAAGCTTTATTAAAACTGTTGCTACCAATCTGAAGGGTAATGGAGGAATCATTGTTGCTAACAATGGTAAGATTGTAATCAGTAACCTTGGTACTCTGGAGTCACCAAATGGTCAAGGGTTTTCAGTATATGATCCATTTACAGAGACACTTGATAAAACACCAACTTCATTTAGAGGAACATATGGTGGTGCTGCATGGGGCACAGGGGTTTACATGGCTACAGCATCTGAGCCTAATGTCCTTTTTTATGATTTTGCTGACGAATCTTTAAGCTTTTTCTTTTCAGGAAACCCATTGGAAACACCAACGGATGTTGCCACTTTAGGAGGAACAAGATTTTTTGCTGATTGCGAAGGTCTGTATGAAGTAAGAGTCAGCTCATTCACAGGAAACTTTGAGTTAACTAAACTCCAACCATCAAGTGAAATTCTGAAGTGTCCAATAAATTTGGAATTCAATAGTTCGGGAAATGCTTTTGTTCTAAATAGAGCAAGCGCAGATATCCTGTTCGCACAAAACATCTTTGCTGATAATACACTATCAACATTAGTTAATTTACCAGATATCGCTGCAGCAATTTCATATTCACCTGAACGAGACAGGCTATATGCTATCACACAAGTAGGTAAAATCTATGAAATAAATTACCGAACCCAGAGATACGAGTTAATAGCTGGAAGTGATGGAACAGTACAAGATGGCCTAGCACTTCAAGCTGGTATCTTGCGACCATATTACCTGGCAATTAGTGATTTGGAAGATGCAATCTATTTCACTGACCTGGAAACGATAGATGGAGATAACGAAGCGGTAATACTTAAGAAATTTCAATTTAAGAGATGAGATCACTCAATAATATATTCAATAAATGGGGATTCTTAATTCCCCTGGCCTTTGTAGCAACTATTTATGGTTGTGTTTCAGTCATAAATTTTGAAGTGGATGAGGAAGAGGAAAATCAACTTGTCATTCAAGGAGAAATAACTACAAATCCTGGCCCTTACACGGTTGAAATCTATAGAACAGTCCCATTTTTTGACGCTGTATCTAATACAAGCAGTAATAAAGTGAACAACGCTATAGTGACACTTTATGATCTGGATGGAGCTTTTGAACAAATGGAAATGGTTTCAAGTGGAGTCTATCAGACAAGCCCAACTGGAATTCAAGGACTACTTGGACATAGCTATTTCATATCCGTAGAAATAGATGGAGAAATCTATCAGTCTTCAGTACAAACGATTAATCCTGTTCCAGATATTGATTCTATTTCATTTGATGTTTCATTCCAATCTGTAACCAACTCACTTGGGGTAATTACAGAAGATCCTTATGTGGATGTTTACGTTAACTTCCAGGATAATGCAGAAGAGAGGAACTTCTACTTATGGAAATGGAATGGAACTGTTCAAAGAAAGACCTTCCCAGAACTATTTACAATAAGAGTGAATGGTACACCTACAGTGTCACCTTTACCGTGTAGCCAATCAAATGGAGTTCAAGATTGTACTTGTTGTAATTGTTGGGTTAAGAAAAGTACAAGCAACCCATTAAGTGTTTTCAATGATCAGTTCTCCAATGGAAGCTACATTACCGGTAGAAAAGCATTCAGCATTCCTGCAAATGCTGATAATTTCGATGTAAAAACATATCTCAACGTACAACAATACTCCCTGAATGAAGATGTTTATGACTTCTGGGATCAAATTGCGAAGCAAAATGAGAGTCAAAGTTCTTTGTTTGCTGTTCCTTCATCTGAAGTAGCAGGAAACATTAGAAATATTAATAAAGAAGATGAGTTAGTTTGGGGTACCTTTAGTGCTTCTGCAATTGAAGATATTCAGGTATTCATTGATCAAAATGATTTGGGAATAAGAATCCCGTCGGATAGTATCAATAACAGCTGCTTAATTCTTTCCAACAGTACAAATCAAAAACCATCTTTCTGGGTGGATTAATTATGAAGAACATCAAGATCTACACGCTGATAGCACTATTAGGTCTATCAGGAATTATAAAAGCTCAGGAAGTTAGAATCTCAACAGATCGAGAATTTTATTTCCCTGGAGATAACATACTTATTGAGGCTCAAAGCATTGGAAATGCGCCAAAGTTCATTTCCGAAAACCTATACCTGTTGTCAGAGTCAGGAAAGTTGCAAAGTGCCTTTCAATTTCAAGTAAAAGATGGGTACGGTAGTGCAGTATTCCCTGTGCCATTTGATTTAGAAGAAGGTTACTATCAACTTTCATTTAAACAAAATGACGGCCCATTATCCCGCAAGGCGTTCTACGTTGGAGGTAATCCTGCAACACCAAAAACCTCATATATTGATGACGTTACAATCAAAGCTGAGGGTAAAAGTGCAGTTTGTGGCTGTAACACAAAATTTGCAGTTAAATCTAATGCATTTGACAGTTTAAAAATAACAGATGGTTTAGAGGAAATAGCTAAATTAAAAACAGACGCACTAGGGTATGCATCTTTTGAGTTTACACCTCCACATAGCTTGTATGAGTTAGGCTTCAAAGTTGTGAATGGTGTTGACACCACCGAGGTTTTCCTTCCAGGCATCTTAAAAAAGACTGGTTATTGTATCAAAACAAATATTGACAATGCTGCTCAGGCGGTAGTAGTGAACATTACAGTTGCAGATTCATTATCTAATCCTGGTGAATTATCTCTTTCCTTATCTAATGGAAAATTTGAAGCTACTGGAAATGCAGATCTTACTAACCAGAAAGGAACTAACGTAAAGTTCCCATTCTCAATCTTGAGTGATGGTCTTTGGAAACTGAAAATTGTTTCAGACAACACTGGCAAAATTCATGAAAGATCTCTGTTCATTTCTTTTTACAACAAAAAGCCGATGGGTATTCAATTGAGCAAATCAAATGTTGGCCCTCGTGAACAGCTGGAAGTGAACATTCAAAAGAATTTCTCAGGTGTTGTAAATGGTTCATTGAAAGTGGTAAGTGCTGCATTTATTGATCCATCATCTGGATACTCTAAAAATATAGTTTCACAGGGACTAATTCCTGAAACCCTTATCAAAGAAGTTCCACAAATAGGTTATTACTTAGTGAATGAAGAATTCATTGGCATGAATGATGCCTTGATATTCTTTGATGGAAAGGTAGAAATGCCAGAGTTATCAGGTTCGTACTCAACTTTCGCTACTGTAGATCTAAGTTTAAAAGATACAGTCAATCGACCAGATATGATTGCTTTCTATAACCCTACTACAAACGTGATCTTCGAGGCTCCAATTGACAAGCAGGATTTCGATTACAAGCTTTATAACATATTTAGTGGCAAGCTCAAATTCTATTATCAGGCATATAGTGAGGAAGGGCGTAAATTAGACACAGACGTAACTACTACTTTGAATGCACCTAAGTTTCTAAGTCTAAAACCAGCAATTGCTTCTGGTGAAGCGAAGAAAATTGTTCAAAGTGTATCCAAAGTAAACCAGCACTACGCTTCTTATTTCCCAGAGAGAAAAGAGGTATTAGCAGCTAATGTCCCTTTAGATTTTGAAAGAGATCTTAACGACTTCTATAAATTCGAAACAGTAGAAGAGGCTGTAATGGAAGTAATGCCAGGACTAGCTATGAGAACCAGAAGAGGTAAAAGGGTATTCAGGGTATTTTCAGATGACGAGAATAAGTTTATTGAAGGCGGTAGCCCTTTATTTATTGTAAATGGTGTCCCTACTTTTGATCAAGCTAAAATAAAAGCTTTAGATCCTAAGAAATTTGTAAAATACGGTGTAGCACATACACATACCAAGAGAAACTTATATGGAAAAATGGGGAGGTTTGGAGTAGTAAAATTGGAAACAACCGAAATTGTTACTGACATGAATCCAAATTACATAGAATTGACTGGTGTACTACCGTACAAAGTGGGTGAAATTTCATTCGACAGTGAAGACTCCTCAGTACCTTTATTCAATCCATTAGTGAATTACACACCAAATGTTAGTTTTAGTGAAGAAGCGCAGGATAGAGTCTCTCTAACTGTTTCTCACAACGATTTGGTAGGTGAATTCTACGTGATTTTCGAAGGAACTATGGAAGATGGAACCCCAATTCACACAATGACTAAGTACAATTCTTCATTGGAAAAGACATCAGAATAAAACATCATTTTGGGGCCTAAAAATTTTCTTAAAAAAAAGGTCCCAAAACATTTTAAAATTCAAGAAAACTTCTAGATTTGCACTCCCATTCAGAAACACAATGAGTGGGAACATTACAAAGGAAAATGTTCGGGGTGTAGCACAGTCCGGTTAGTGTACCTGGTTTGGGACCAGGGGGTCGCAGGTTCGAATCCTGCCACCCCGACGAACAGACGATCTAAAGTCGGTAAAACCCCTTAAATCTTATGATTTAAGGGGTTTTTCTTTTTATTCCCTTCTATTTTATTCATACAATTTCAATAGATATGTGCCCGTTTCAGTGCCCCTTTTTATTTATTATCTTGAGGGCACAATTGATTAACTACCTGTATTACAACTAGTTAAGTCAATACAATTTGAATAGGAATGTGCTGTTTTGAGCTGATTTTGTGCCCTTTTAAATTAGGACACTATTCAAAACATTCTAAAAACTAAAAAAGTAATTGTATGACCTCATTTAACACCTTTGGAGTACGCTTCTTTTTGAAGAAATATAAAGCGATTAATAACTGTGCTCCTCTCTATGTCAGAATCACTGTAAATAAGCGGTCTGTTGACATTTCTTTAAAAAGAAGAATTCCTCTTAACAAATGGAATGAAAAGGCTGGTAAACTCAAATCTACAACTAAAGAAGACCATGATATCGCTGAGTATCTTCATCATGTATCTCATCAAATATTCTTATCAAAAGAACAACTCGAAAAGGAACGTAAACTTGTTACTGCTTTGGCTGTCAAAAATAGGTTCACCGGAGCTGATGAACAGTCCTCTTCACTATTGGAGCTAATTCAATATCACAATGAAGAAATGAAAAGCGAATTGGAGTGGGGTACTCTTAAGAATTACAAAACAACTCAGAAGTATGTTTCAGAATTTCTAAAATCAAAACTTGGTAGATCAGACATTTTCTTGACTGAGTTGAATTACAAGTTTGTAGTTGACTTTGAAAAATTCCTGAAGTCATACAAACCTAAAGACCATCAGAAACCATGTGGTCAAAATACTACCATGAAACATATAGAGAGACTGAGGAAAATGATCAATCTGGCTATTAAAATAGAATGGTTGGACAAAGATCCGTTTGCTAAATTCTCACCTAAATTCAATAGAACTAAAAGGGGCTACTTGAATGAGGAGGAACTCAGCAACATTATTAATAAACAGTTCAACTGCAGCAGGTCAGAGATCTTTTTGTTTTTAGCTGCTTTACAGGTCTTTCATATGCGGAAGTATATGATTTAGAGCCAACACATATAGTAAAAGGTATTGATGGGGATACTTGGATTGAAGGCCAAAGAAAAAAATCAGGAGAGTTCTTTGCTGTCCCTCTCCTACCTCATGCTCATCAAATAATTGAAAAGTATAAAGATGATGTCAAATCTCAGGCTAAAGGCAAGCTACTTCCTGTTTTGTCAAATCAAAAATTGAATAGTTACTTAAAAGAGATCGCTGACCTGTGTGGGATTGAAAAGAACCTTACTTTTCATCTGGCTCGTCATACTTTTGCTACTACCGTTACTTTGTCAAAAGGAGTACCTATCGAAACGGTTTCCAAGATGTTGGGGCATGCTAGTCTTAGAACTACCCAAATCTATGCGCAAGTGGTAAGATCCAAAGTTAGTAGTGATATGAAAGTGTTGAAGGATAAACTAGTGACAGTTAATGAGTCTAATCAATATACTGGTTGACCAGGTCTTCTTCCAAACCAGTATAATCAGCGAACTCCTGGATGGTCACTAAATGGTGATCATCTTTTTTTAAGTGATCCTTAATTCTTCTTATCATTTGTCTACCATAACGCTCACTTTTACCAGTAATTCTTTGAATATCCTTTGGATAGATTATAAGTCTCTTTATTCTCATTTGGTTGATCTAATACATTATCTATACTTGATGTATGTGGCATGTTCGGCAATAAGTTGCAAATATTACTAAAGCCGGATTTTGTCTTTTGCTATACTATCCTAAATATGCGTTTTTTCAGTCATAATCAAAACTTTTTACGAATTATGGCAAGACAAAAAGGAATTATCAAATTGGAAGGAACCATCGGAGATGTGTCCTTCTACAAGAGTAAAGATGGTTATCTGGCACGTGAAAAAGGTGGTGTCGATGCGGACAGAATTAAGAACGATCCTGCCTTTCAGAGAACCAGGGAAAACGGATCCGAATTTGGAAGAGCTGGTCGTGCAGGTAGAATACTAAGAAATGCTTTTAGATTACTGCTGCAGAATGCTTCTGACTCGAAAGTCACTAGTAGATTGACCAAGGAAATACTTAAAGTGATTAAAAGTGACCAGGAGAATGTGAGAGGCGAAAGGCAAGTATCTTCTGGAGACTTATTTATATTGTTGGGTTTTGACTTTAATGCAGATGCAAAGTTAACCGCTACAATGTACACTGAGTATGTACCTTCAATTGATAGGGTGTCTGGGGTATTATCGGTATCTATTCCTGAATTTATTCCTGGTAATACTATTGCGTTTCCGTCCGGTGCGTCGCATGTTAAGTTTTCTGTTGGTGCTGCAGAAGTTGATTTTGAGAACGAGAGTTTTCAATTTGGACAAGCTGAGAGTTCTGAAGTGGAACTTGGTCAGCAATCTGAAGCTCAGATAGACCTTTCTGTCTCATTAACTGCAAACAGTACTCAGGAGCTATTCTTGGTACTTGGTATGGAGTTTTTACAAGAGGTAAATGGTGTGATGTATCCACTCAAGAATGGCTCCTATAATTCGCTAGGTATTGTTCAAATCGATGCAATCAAGGAATTAGAAGATTCTTCTGATAGTAGTGATATCTAATTAACATGTTACAATCAGATAAAGGAACAATTATTGGAACAGTGGGAGGAACAGTTCTTTCCACTGTCCATAGTCTGAGCTTTAATGATATTGGAAAATCGGTAATACTTGGAGCAATTGGAGCTTGCGTGAGTTTCTTTGTATCGATGTTTCTTAGATGGGTGATTGGGTTTGCCAGGTCAAAACTTAAGAGGTAAATCATTTAAAAGAAAAAAGAGAAAAAAAGAAAGCGCTCCCAGAAAGTGGCGGGGGTAAAAAGCAAGGCCAGGAGGATCAGCTGTTATGTACAGCCCGTCAATTCTGGCCTTGCTTTTTAATTGGTGCGGCTGGAATTGGGGAGCCACTTACCTTTGGTGGATTTTTATTGTAATAGATCAGAAGGAAAATCCCAACCAATCATTGATAATAAGCTGCTTCTGACATAGCCTCCTTGAGGAAATAATATTGGATGTTTGGATTCAATTTGAAGAACTCTATACACTAAACTAAATTGCACAGATCCATCTGAATAGGATAAATACTCCTTCCTTTTGACAACATATTTAGAAAGTGCTAATAGAATAGATTTCTTGACATTCTTATCGTTTAGAAGAAAAATAAAAAACTTATCAAAGTCAGAATTTCGGCTAAACCTAGATGCAAGATATATTAATGCATGCCCCAATTCTTCTAATACTTGAAATCGTGGTTTCTCAGTGATCAATCTACTTAGTAACCTGTAATGTTGTTCTACTCCTAATGACTTCCTGATACTTTTTGATTGAGAGTTCAATATTAATATTGAAAACCATTGACTTGGTTCTTGTGCTTCTGCAACTGCAATAGCAAGAGGTTCGGGATAGTCTCTGAAGTAGTCATATAAGAGACTTGAAAAAGTTTGTTTTGACAGAAATGAAGCACATAAATATTCTTGTAGCGACAAGTGAGAAAATTCAAAAACTTCTGTATAAGAATTAACTACATTGATGATCCCATTGTGAGATTCAATTTCCTTAATTACATCCAAATATTCTTCAGCAGGAAGCTCATATTTCTCATTTATTGAATTGTAAACCCTTATTAAATTGGACCTTGAAAATTGTTTCCCTCCAATCTGATATGTAAGTTGATATGCAATTTCAGATAAAAAATCGAGTTTCCTGATGTAGTCAAAATTAATACCGTATTTAGATCGTCTTTCAATATCACGATCATCATCCCATTTTTTTAGTGCTAATAGAATTATCAATCTGTATATCTGAGATGGTTGATTTGGCAGAGCACCATTCGCTTCAAATATTGTCAGTAAATAAGTCAGAAAAAGTGGTCTATTCAGAACATCTGCGTATGGTTTTGATTTAAGTTCCGAAAGAAACTTGGAGTAATTTATCACCCATTTACTTGCTAAAACCTTTATCTGATCCTCATTTAAAGGTTCAACTTCACACAACACAAAATTCTGAATTGTTTTATCATAGTCGCTGGTTCTGGTTGTTAGAATAATTTTAGAATGAAATAATTTCAAACTTAGTTTCTCAATTTCGAGTATGAATTTTTTACGGATCTCAAGGTCCAATTCATCTAACCCATCTAAAAAAATAATAGCCTTGTTATGACTTAAGAATTGGGCTAGTGCATCTATGATGTCAGTATTTCCAATTTTAGTTTCAGTTATATTGTTCTCTTTCGTTTCATTAGTAGGCAGACCAATACTATTTGCAATAACTTTGAGAAGACTTTTTGATTCTTTGATTGACCTTAGGACTACTAAAATTGGGAAAGCATAAGGGATGTCCTCATTAGAGTTTGGGTCTAACATCGATTTTATCAATCGTTTAATGGTGGTAGTTTTCCCTGCACCAGGATCTCCAAGAATCACATAATTATTTTCATTTCTTAGAACATCATTTTCCAAAAACTTGTCTCCTGAAACAGCACCCTGCCTTCTGAGATAACCATTTAGCATGAGTTCAATTGATTGTTCATCAATTGATTTTGCGTTGGGCATATTCAACATTTGAATAGAACTAACCCAATTCACGACCTCAGTCATATGATTCTCGATTAACTCGGGTAAATCTTCAACGATACTTTTCGAATTATTGGTGAAATATCCCTTTAGAAGATCGTAAGATTCAAGCGCTATTTTACTTGCAATTGCTTTTAATATTGAAGAACCAATTATGCTTTCTGCGGCCATTTTGAAGAATTATTGAAATTATCTACTTCCTAATGTAAAGATGTCTAAATGACTGGAAGCTAAAAATACCTAGGTTCAGGTATTCTCGGTTCAAATTATGAGTAAAAATCGAAAATCAGGTAAAACAGCCTTGAGCGTGCGGTGGGTATGTGGGGCGAGCCGTCCGCGAGTCCGAAGGAAGCCTATCCAGGAAAAGGGTGATAACCCGACTGGTAGTGGGAGGAACGACTTTACTGACTGAGGCCGCAGGCGAGCATAAATATGGGCAGTGGCTGGGCGAGTGGTGGCCGAATGGAATGAAGTGACGGAAGGAACGAAATGTAATGAGGTGGCCAGGAGAACAGAGGGAACTGCCGTGAGGATGAAGGAGGAGAAGCAAAAGGCATGACAGGATGGCCTTTGGCCACTTTATGTGATCCATGTGCTGAGGTACGAAGTTTGTGGTGAATCCTGGCGTGATCTTTTGCTCGACGACTGAAGACGAACTCCGATTTACCTCAGATAAATGATTCAATTAGTAAATTCTGTTGATGGTTCAAGGCACGCAAAAAGAAGTTAAACATCTCTTGTTAACTCATGAAAGCTACATTTAATTGAAGGTCTTTTTTCACAATCTCCACCTTTGAGGTTACAGAAGAGATCATTTTCTTTTATCGGACAAACCTTCCTTTTGTGTAAGTTTTTTTGGGCAGTAAAATTTACAAGTAAATACCAAGTCCTCCATTCTTCAGCCGTAACTTGACTATTAGTTTCCAAAGTAACAGCAAAATGAAAGTCGTTCTTCTTTTTTGGAATAGCACTGATTGGTGGTTTAGGCAGCTTATCACATAATGATAAATACGAAATAGGGTCTCCCAAAATATTAGGATACTCCTTCTTAATTGCCAATAAATCATACCCCAACCTTAGCATTTCAATATAAACCTTTGCGACGAGAACCAGTATTTGAGAATTAGTAGCGACAGCTAACTTTGCTAGTTTTAAGCTGAAAAATGAATGCTTATCAAGAGATTCTTCTAGATTTAGAAGTTCTGCACTATACTGGTAGTTTAAGTGATATTGTGTTGAAGTAGACCTTAGCAGCCTTTCTTCATTGATCCTTTCTACAAAACTCCATCCTGGAAGATATCTTATATCATTTCTTAATATGTCACTTGAATTAAGAGCTTTCTCAATTTCAAAACCTAAATAACTCATATAGTACTTTTCACCGTATTTTCTTAAATACAAATCCAACGTGAGGTAAGGGCTCGTAAGCTGATTAGAAATTACCTGCTGGGACTTAAATTCAGAGGAATAGGACTTACCAAACAAGCTCTCAATAATGTGAAATTGAACTTGCCAAGCATTATTTTCTGTCATAAGACGAAACCCAACTGGAATGTGCATACATTTTCCAGGCCTATTGTAAATCGGTACACATGGTACAAAGTCTAACTCTAAAGTCTTATCAATTTTCTCTACTGGAAACTTTGTTCCTCTTAAATTGCTGATGGGTATAGTCTTTTTATTTGTAAAACCTATATAGGACTCTTTATCCGATATTGGTTCCCCACTTTGGGGTTTAAAAGATCCATCAAACAAGGATAGCTCTACTCTGTTATTAATATGTTTATCTAGATAGTTTTTGAGACTTCCTAAATCACCTATTACGTATTGTTCGATTAGATTATATTGAATTACTCTCTTTCCTGTTCTTTGCTTTTGAATAATGTAGTCCAACCAAAATTGGAAGATATCATTTACTACTAATCTTAATCTATACAAACCGGCTACAGTACCTATCAGATCATGAAAATGTCGCAATTCATGAAAGTAGGAAGTAAATTGAGTTATCCAATTTAATGCACTACCAGATTCTCTGGAATTAAGTAATTCCAACAAATCTTGTTCTGATGAGAAATGGTCTATTTTTTTATAAAAAGGAGTAGTAGAATATAAAAAAAAGGAAGTGTAATCAAAGTAACTTCTATTGTTTGGTATTTGTAGCGCGGAGTGGTAAAAATCTGGGAAATATTCTAAAATGTCTTGACGCCCACTAACTGAATTATCACTTAATAATGGTTGATATACATTTCTATATAGGTCTCGGTAGTTCATTCATCAATTCTGTATGTAGTTATCACTTTAAGATTTGAATCCCCCACAAGATTGAATAAATCCAATAGGTTTGACTTAAAACCCGCTTTAATTCCTATTGATCTCTCCATAGATAATTCTTTTATGCGTAAAGTATTATCAGCTATCTGCACTTCTTCAGGTAGCGACCTAATCAGTGAATTAAATATTAAACTTATCCATGAATTAATTAGTGACTCTACGCTAGCGATAAAATCCCCAGCTCTATCTTTCAAATTTTCAACATAAAACTGATAGTGATTTACTAAATCAATCGTTATTGACTCAATAATCCTTCTTCCGTGAAGTTTAATTTTCTTAAGTCCATCAGCAATAATTGACTTAATATTTTTAATGGCTGATTCAATGGCATCTTCAAATTCAGCTGCCTGAAAAACAGCATTGTTAGGGTCTGTCTTAGAGAAACCAAACACCTCATCCAGATCGATTGAGATTTTTTCGAGATCTCCAATATCAAGCCCTACTTGACTTCTTAATTTCTGCTCATTCATTAATATATTCTGATAAATACACGGTTTAATGATATATTATTTCAGATCAATTAGTCTGATCTAGAATTAATATTTGAGAGGGGTCTGAGATTAAAATTTGTGGGTTGCCTTTGTAAGAGGTTATTTTTCCTTTTAATATAACCTTTTTACCACCGTATTTAGCGGTCAAATCACCAAATTTATTTAAATCATCAGCTAAAATAACTCCACTTAACTCCTTAATATCATGGCTAAAATTGAGGAAGGCCGGTCTTCCATCTACAAGAATTTTTACACTTGCAATTTTCCCAATAACATTTACTGTTTCTCCAATATGATTTTTGGCTTTTGACCAATGGATTGAACTTTGCGTGGATTTAGACATTGGAAAAGTCTCCTGGGCATCTATGTTAGAGAGTTCCTCTGCTTCAGAGTATGACTTCATTTTCATACCATTCACTGTATAATTTTGACCCTCAGAATTAACTTCGATCACAATATCTCCAACAATATCATCGTATATTTCATCATCATTGTCCCATTCTCGAGTAGACACTCCAGAGGTTACAAATACTTGAGAGGTAGATTTCATTCTATCGTACACTTCTTCGGTTGGGTGTGAATATCTATTTCCTTGACCGGTCGATGATAAAGAAATCTCAGGATCCAACTTTGTCACAAAAATAGGATTAGATGAATGAGCACTACCATGGTGATTTAAGCGTAATACTTCAATATCCCCAACTACCTCAGCAATAGAAGTTTCAATATCATTATAACTGCTTTTATTGCCCCCCTGATATTGATTAGTTTTCGATTTACCAGAAAGATCTCCACCAGTAAAATATTCAAAATCCCCAACAGATATTTTCAGAGCAATGCTGTAATCATTTTCACTAGCAGGGTAAGTTTTAAAGAAATCTGGATCCTGAATTCTCTTTTTTCTTAACTCATCGTTTCCATTTACCGCCACTATTTCTACTTTCACTCCTGCCCCCAAATCAATTTGTGAATCTCCTAACTTAGCTGTTATTCGTTTCTTGATTCGTTTGTCAGCTTTCCATTTTTCAATCGAAGCAATGTAGTTTTTATGAGGGCTTGTTTTCTTTCCGTATTCAGTATTATCACCTCTATCAATCACAGTGACGACTTTATATTGCAAGTCTTCAAGTAAATACCAAATTCCATAACCGCTTTTTCTTCCGATGTGATCAGAGTGGTAGTGTGATACGAGAAAATAATCGACAGACTTTTTTCCTGTCTCTTTAAAAATAGTCCAAGCTACCTTTTCAGCATTCGATTTACCTCCTCCAACATCAATTAAGAGACTTTTTTCTGGTCCTATTATTAATTGGGCATCATTTTGTCCAATTGCTAAAAGAATGATCTTCAGATCCTGTGCATTAGAGTTACTAAATAGTAGTAAAAACCCTAAGCTCAGAGAGAGAAATCTTATTCTATATAATTTCATAAACACGGAATTTTTAAAATGAGAAATTAGATAAAATTTGTAATTCCAGCATTTTCAAGTTCAGAGAATTATTAGATTTAAACAATACCTGAAAATGGGTATTTCTTTGTATTCAACTAATAATAAGTTTCTCTACAGGCTTGTTTTTCCCTCTTGGTCAATGGCCACCTCTTTTATTCTAATAAACTAGGTTTGATTTGGACATAGTTTACCATTAAGGTTGAGAATTTCAGTATTATCATAATTACATCACCATTTTCCGTGTAGTAACTAATATATCCTTAATCAAAAAAAGTCGTTTACATGTTTTATGATTATTCAAAGAGAAGTAGTAATACAAAAAGCACGTTCTGCAATAAACAGTAGAACCAAAAACTCAACTTGCTATTTACCAAAAAAAATATTCTATTGGATATGGAATAATAGATATGATGATGATGAAATTTTCAATCTATATCTAAAAATCTCCAGAATTAAAGACAGGGGCCTTTTAAGACTAAAAAAGAAAAGGAATAAAATAAAACAAAAATCAACTAATATTCCAGAACTTTTAGAAAAGCTTAGTTTAGAAAGTAGTTTCACACAAGCCGTAGAACCTTCTCCATTTCAAAAATTACTGCAGAAAAAGCTAGAACGAAATCTTAACAATAACGATGTACTCAAAGTGGCACCAATGCGTTTTGCAGTGTCAGAAAATGAGCAGGACATAATTCATCGTAAGTAAATTCGATTCAAGCGGTAATTAAGTCAGCTTTATTATTCAATTTTAATAACAGAAGAATTATCTGACTACTTTTAAACACCTTGTAATAATATCTTGTGGAATATCAACTCTTATAACGTGAGATGATGATACACTAACACGATCATCAAATGAATTTGTGCTGGACGAAATCCTATCGTAGACTAATTTCTTAGTAGTGTGGCCCTTTCTTAAGTTGAATTGATATTGACTTAGCCACTTTTGCATTTGTTCAATACAATTCTTAGTGTATTGAGTAAACCATTCTTTTTCAATACCAAGATTTTGTCTTAAACCACTTCGAATTAGATCAGCCATTATTCCTCTAACTCCATTTAACTCTGGATGTTGATCTATTAAGTGAGATGATGAATCAATAAACCAAAGCCCTGCTCCAATTAATCCATTACGCTGAAATTCAGAAATTTCGTTAAATGCTCTCTCCATCAATGAAGGAAATACAATACTTGATATTCCCCCATTCATTAAAGGACTAGCATCTTCTGAAAAGATTCGTGCTACATTTATTTGGACTAGTCGTCCTTTCTGTTTTTCCCTTTCTATTATAGCCTTGTACTGTGATTTTAATTTGGAACCATCCCAGTCAACTATTAGTATTATATAGAAATCAGTTAAATTGAAATCATTGAAGGATTCAATAATTTCTGAAATTGCCTGCCCAGAAATCGCTGTGTCAATGAATATAAACTTCTCATTTTCTAACTTTGACCCTTGATATTTGTCGAGCTTCAGTACACCTGTGTTTACAGTTAGTCGCTCTCCTATTATATCAATGGTATTATTATAAAACTTAGTGTATGGACTGGAATTACCTCTAATTGTGTCTGTGAGAATTTTAGTCCAAAATTTACGAATTCTCTTTGATTCCAACTCAATATTTTCTTGTTCCCAATCTGAAGTATATGGCAAATACCATATATCCCAATGAGAGTTAAATTTCACACTCCGCAATTTGTCACCTAATAAAATGTAGGTAGTACTAGTAGCTCCGTTCCAAAAAGGATATGCACCTCTACTTGGAATAACTACCCTTTTAAAACCCTCCTCCTTGAGCTCTGATAATGCTTCATGGACTTGGATGCAGGCACTTGAATATGAGAGTATGTTAGAAGTTGATAAAAGCTCAATTAGATGTGTATTCATCGTAAACCCATTTTTAGTTTTGATAAGATTTCTTCTCCTATATTCTCATTCAGTTTCCCATCTTCAATTGGATCTACAAATAGTAAGCCACATTGAAAGTCGCCTTCTTGGTAGATGTTACTCTCCGGTTCTTTAAATACTCCAGACTTAACTCTTACTTTTTTTTCAATTTGATTATCTGGATATAGTAGGAAAGTCTGTGGTGCATCAAAATACTGCCCGTACGCAAATAACTGCCTCAAATCTTCAACAGATGGTCTGGATTTGTATTTCCATTTGGTATCGATTATATAGTTTTCGCCTTTAAACTCCACTAGAATATCCGGTACGATGCTAACTGTATATCCTTTCTCTGGTCTCCAAAATGGTTTTCTTCTTTTAGCGGTGACTTTAATACCTTTTTTTGCTCCTGCTTTTCTTAATGCATAGTAAATAAAAGACTCCCACAAATAGTTCATATCAAACATAATTGCCAGGATGGTATTTTTTCCTGCTTTTATATCAGGGTGATAATTGAGAAGAATGATTCTGGCTAATTCAATGGCTCGCTCGTAATCCTTGGTTTTTCGATCATAAACTAATGATTCAAAAGTTCTTTGGGTGACGGGTCTGTTTACACACTCTGGGAAAAAGAGCAGTAAAGATTGGGCTTCTTTTAGAGCTTCAAGAGTACCAATTTGCAAGATGCACTCTAATGTAGCTTGCAGGAGAAAATTGAATATATTGTCTTGGTCATAGACAGTATGCTCTACATAAAACCTTTCCGCATGAGTTGCATTCCTAGTCACTTGCTTCCCAACAAGTAGCTTGCCCTTCAATGATGTCTGATTACTTCTGTTCTTTCTGTATTTCTTCACTAGACCCTGATGAATCAGTTTTTCCACTTCTTGCAGGAAGAGAAAAATGTAGCTATCAAGCACATGTTTTTGTCGAATGCTTATATCCGCTTGAGTAGTAGTTTTTAAATCTAAACTTAAAGCTCTGAATAGCATTTGCAACAAAATATCCTGCCATTGAGATTTGCTGAGTTCGTGTTTGTCTGTTTTGGGTAATACTTCAATGGTAAGTTCTCCTACTTTGATTACCCCAACATATTGATTGAACCTTACCTGGTTGATCAGCGTCTTGAAATAAGACGTGTTTGGACTGCTCAGTTCATACTTACCTAGTGCATCTAGATGTTTTTGGGTAAAAGTGACTCCTTGAAAAGACTCTCCTACTTTCAATGATGACCACTCAAAGACTTGTATCGTCTTGGTGCTACTCACCTTGCTTCAGGGTTTTCTTCAACGCGGATACTACGTTGGATGCCTTAATTGGCATAAATTCAAAAGTATCCTGTGGTAAAACATCAATATCTGATTCCGCAAATAGATTTTGGTCCAATTCTATTCCCTTTTTTACAAATCCTTTCCCAAGGATCAACTGAATTTTTCCATAGTCATTGAAGAAGTACTCTTTAAGAAGTGGAACAATATTCCGATTGAAGGTATTCGCTAAATCTGCCGGGGTTTTAACATTCATATAATAGGCGTGCCCCATCGTGTGGTCCTCATCTTTTAAGAATTCAATCCGGTTATTTATCGTGTCAAATACCTTTCTTAGGTTGACTCCATCTATCGTAACATCTTCCACAATTTTGGAATTTGGTGCTATTTCCGCAAAATCAAAACGTCTTCTCAATGCACTATCCAGAGCTTCTACACTTCTATCAGCAGTATTCATTGTGCCTATGATATACAGGTTAGCTGGCACACCAAAATAAGACTTACTATAAGGTAATTTCGCTACCCTACTTTCTGTGCCTCCCAACCTTTTATTTTGCTCGATCAGTGTAATTAGCTCTCCAAAAATGGAAGAAACATTTCCCCTGTTCACCTCATCAATAATCAGGACATAATTTTTGATGATGTCCTTTTCAATTTTAAGTGAGGTTTGCTGCTTTGGATTTAAATTGGCAATAAACGACTTTACGTCCTCATACTTTATTGAATCCACTTCCTTTCTAAAAGAAGATTTACTTAAATCTGATGTGCTTTCAAATTCCTTTAGTGCCTTAAATATGCCATAGTAGTTTGATGACCACCCCAAACCAGGCCCCACTCCTCTAATATCTTCTACCACATTTTGGATGTCTGAGATTTTTTCAAACTTATTGAACAATAGTCTGATTTTCTCTTTTTCAACATTCGCACTATTTTCAGCTGTACCACCTTGGGTTAAGATCTTGTCATCATCTATTGAAAGTATCTTTAAATTATACCCTTTTGATTTTAATGGAAGTCTCAGAATATCTTCAGATTCATCTATTCTGTTTTGTAGATCGATTAAGAATTTCTCGAATAGCTCATCAAAATACTCATGTTTATCAATATCTGATTGATCATCTTCTTTGAAGAGGCTGTAGGTTGCGCGATTTGCAATTTGCTTAAATAGACCATCAACTACTCGGTAGGTTATTCCACCATCCATTTCCAATGGTTTTATCCCTTCGATAAAATCCTCATAGCTCATGCTTTGATGGAATGTAGTGAAGACGATTTGTCCCTTTTCAACTAGTGCATTGAATAGTTTTTCATTAAGGGAATGTTCTGTAGAGTATCCATTTGGATCAGCAATTCTAACGGCAATATCAATTGTATTGTAAGTTTTTCCGGTTCCTGGAGGCCCATACAATATTTGATTCAGTGAGTTATTTTGAATTGTAGCTGGATCAATGTGTTCTTTGGTTTCACTCATGGGAACAGTTATGTATTCTGATTTGAATATTTGATCAATAACACTTTTATCGTTTAGCTTATGAATAGTTCTCCCATATCCTAGCTCAAACTCTTTGTATACAGGAGCTTTAATCCATTTTACTTTTATCGTGTGTCCTAAGTCACCTGGATCATGTTCATAATAATTTTCATCCCCTATAGCCTCAGCAATACCAATGATGGAAAGGAATGCTTTCTTACCTTTCGGACTTCCGTCCGCCTTGACAGCAATTTTATCTCCAGGCTTTATATTGAGAAAGTATTTCAGAGCATTATAGGAATTACTAGGCTCATCTTTCGATTCCAGATAAGCGATTATATCTTTTTGTGTCTTGCCCACATAAGGTTCAAGGTCATATCCAGATGCAAAACCCGTTGCAATAACATTACGATCAAACATTTTTGGAAAAACGTCTATATCTGCGTTTTCTCCATATTTTGATCCTAAGATGTAATAATTCACAGGGACGTTATCAAGATAAATTGACCATAATCTAGCACCTAAATCAAAACAACTTTCTTCTTCACGCTGTTGTGAAATCAAATAATCGTATAGTTCAGGATAAGATGCATTTGATTTTGTATAGCCTAGTTCATTGGCTGCTATTTGCAATGCTTCTTTCTTGTAAACTGGAAAAAGTCGTCTGTTGGAATAGAGGAAAGCCCACTTCCATTTAACTGGATTGTAAAAGTCAATCTGATCTATAGCTTCCCAATTTCCCTCTTTTGCTGCTTGTGCAACTTGGATTAGTAACAATTTTATTTGCTCAAAAGCCTCCGAGGAGTTGTCACCATATTTTCTAGACCAAGCGTAATGATGATCACTTAGGTTTTTAGTATCATCGTAAGATTTCTGACTCACAAATATCCCGTGCTTAAAGCTTCCTCCTCCACCAATACCTCCTACGGAACCTAGAGCATCCGCTTCAGTTTCTACCCAATAACTGAAAGAATCTTTATAGTTTTCTCCTCCAAGCGCATATTTTACTAGAGTCATTTCACTTAACGACTTTAATGGCCACTTTTCCTCGAAAGCATGAAGTAACTGTTCCTTCTCTTCGCTATTGGGATTGTCTTTCATAAATTCAGGCTTTAAAAAAATTACTCAATTCTATTACCCACTATACCGTTTAAAATTCTCCGCCTGCTGAAAGATCTCCTCGTACACTTCATCCCGGTCCACAGGTGGGTAATCATGTTCTCCTAACAAGAGAATCAGGTCTACTTTTAGTTCTGCTTTTATGTCATCTCTCTTGCTCCAGTCTGTGTATTTGGCTTTGTCGTCTACTACATTTTTGACCGCTTGGGCTAGTGGGATGAGTTTGTCTTCCGGGTATTCAAAATCGTATTTGTGAGTCAGGTCTTTGAGGATGTCATAGAAGGCTTTTTCTTCGAAGGAGATGCCTAGTTCGTCTCCCTCTGAGTAAGCTTCTTTGATGGCGATGATCATCTCGGTGAGGCTTTCTGCCATTTCTTCATAGACTCTGCCTTCTAGTGTATCTTGCTCCTTTCGCTCGTTATATTTCTCTACTAGTAATTCAAACTTCTCCGTAAAATCTATACCCCTGGCTCTGTTGGTTTTTTTGAGGTCTCCTATGGCTTTTTTGAGCAACTGCTGCAGGAGTTTGATCTTGGTGTTGGGGAGTTTGATGCGGTCTATTTTTTCCATGTAGTCCTTATCAAAAAGGTCTATCTGGGTGGTTTGGTCATCTCCTAGTTTGAAGATCTCTTCCACACCATCACTACGGATGGCTTCCTGGATCATTTCCCTGACTTTGATGTTCATCTGGGCAGTATCCGGGGCATTGCCTTTGGTGAGCTTGAAGACAATGGAGCGTACAGCCAGGTAAAAATGTACCTGGTCTCTTTCTTCATCTGTAAAAGTCTCATTACCACAGCAAATGTCATAGGAGGCCTTTAGCCGCTTTACTAAATCCATAAAACGCTTTTCCTGCTGCTGGGTGAGCTGTACAAATTCTGAGGCCTTATTGAGAGTCTCCAGTTGCTCAACAGAATTACCTGAGAAATAAAGCGAACTATCAAACTTATGGAAGTACTTCGACAAGATGTCCAGCATATCCCTCACCACGGTAATAGATTGCTGTATGTCTTCAAAGTTTTGCTCGTCTTCTTTGGAGTACATGGCTAGGGCCTGGTTCATCTGACGTTTGATCCCGATGTAATCCACTACCAAACCTTTGTCTTTGCCTTCAAATTTTCTGTTTACCCTGGAAATGGTCTGGATAAGGGTATGCTTCTGGATGGGTTTGTCTATGTACATGGTATCCAGGAAAGGCACATCAAAACCAGTAAGCCACATGTCTACTACTATGGCGATCTTGAAATTGGATTTGGGTTCTTTGAACTGGCGATCCAATTCCTGCTTGTACTCTTTGGTACCCAGTAGATCATATAGCTCTTTAGGATCATCCTTGCCTCGGGTCATCACCATATTTACCCTGGCCATTGGCTTGAGAAGTTTCTTTTCCTTGTCTGTGAGGATGGCACCTTCCTCTGCTGTTTTAATCTCTTCCCACTCTGGACGAAGTTCCAGGATGAGTTTGTAGAGTTCATAGGCAATGTCCCTGCTGGAGCACACAAACATAGCTTTCCCTTTTACGGTAGCGCCTTCTGATATCCTTTCTTCATAGTGATGTACAAAATCATCTGCAACTGCTTTAAGCCTGTCACGATCTCCAATGATCATGTTCATTTTGGTAGTGGCTTTCTTGCTTTCCTCTATTTGGTACTCACTGGCACCTGCCTCAGCTGCCTCATCATAATAGCGCTCTACCTCTTGTAGCTTTTCATTGTCCAGAATTACTTTGGCTGCCCGGCCTTCATATACGATCCTGACGGTAATTTCATCTGAGACCGACTCATTCATGGTGTAGGCATCTACTATGGGACCAAAAACATCCAGTGTAGCATCTACCGGGGTGCCTGTGAATCCAACATACGTGGCATTGGGCAGGGAATCATGCAGATATTTGGCAAAACCATAAGATTTCTTCACACCTTTTTCAGTGACCTTCACTTTCTGATCCAGGTTGACCTGGCTTCTGTGGGCTTCATCTGAAATACAAATGACATTGGGCCTATCTGTAAGGAGCTGAGTATCTTCTGTAAACTTGTGAATGGTGGTGAGAAAAACACCTCCGGAACTCCTGCCCTGGAGTAGTTCTCTTAGGTTTTGGCGACTCTCCACGGATTTTATCATGTTATCCCCTATGTAAGTCTTGGCTCCTTCAAACTGCCCTGAAAGCTGCTCATCCAGGTCTGTGCGGTCTGTGATGAGAACTATGGTGGGACTGGAAAGGTGCTTGCTGCGCATAAGCAAGCGGGCAAGAAACATCATGGTGTAACTTTTCCCACATCCGGTAGCGCCAAAGTACGTACCCCCTTTTCCATCACCTTGCGGTTTTAGGTGTGCTTTTACATTTTCGAAAAGCTTGCGGGTGGCGTAGTACTGTGGGTACCGACAAAGGATTTTGGTTTCCTTTTTACTGGTATCCGGGAAGAAGATAAAGTTCTGAATGATATCCAGTAAACGCGCTGGTTTGAGCATTCCCTGGATAAGTGTGTATGTGCTGTCTATACCTTCTTTCTCCACTGATTCCTCACCAGTGACCTTTTTCCAGGAGTAGAAAAACTCATAGTAGGCAAACATAGAGCCCGCCTTTGAATTTACACCATCACTGATCACACTAATAGCATTGTATTTCATCAACTCAGGCAAGTCTCTGCGATATCTAATGGTGACCTGCTCAAAAGCATTGAAAACGGTAGCTTCTTCCCGGATGGCTGATTTAAGTTCTATCAATACCAAGGGTAGTCCATTGATATACAGAATGACATCCGGGATGCGATATTCTAAATCTTCAATAGCCAGCTGGCTGACTACCCGAAAGGTATTATTAGCTGGATTCTCATAATCTATAAGCTGGACATGGATATCTTTTTCTTTGAAATCATCCCTTTTGAAATTCTCACCAGCGGATATGTAGTGATGAATGGTTTTATTAGTCTCATATAGGTCTGAAGCCGGAAGGTTTTCCAGGTCTCTGATGATGCGTTCTATTTCCTGGGAGGTGATGTTATCAGCTTTGTATTGCTTATGCAAAAAGTCTTCCAGGTCTTGCCTGATAAGCACTTCACCTGAGACTTTGTGCCCATATTTCACTTCAGGCTGCTGGACACCATACTGATCTCGCACTTCATTTCCTGTCAGGTAGTCATATCCTTGTTCCTGTAGTAGTCCTACAAAACTATCTTCCAGTGAGGCTTCATCATATTTGGAAGTGGATTTAGACATGATCTGTGATTAGTTTTTCAGCTTCAGGGACTCGAAGTTCTCCTGAAATAAGTTTGGGAACCAGAGAATCACGTAAGGAAGTCAAAACCGAAGATTGCTCTTGCATGAAATTGAACTTCTTGTTGAAATCAGTAATTTGATTCTCAAATTGTCTCAAAACTCCAATTTCAGGTTTAATAAGACTATAATTTTTGAGTGCACTACCTGAAATCTCCTTGAATGTTGATCCAGATGCAATAGCTTCAATGGATGCTACATTCGATTTCAGGAAATAAAAAAGATAATTTGTATACTCTTTTTTCGCTGGTACAATGGATTTAAATCCTTGATTAGTGGAAACTTCATTTTTAGCAATCGCCAGATACCCAATTGGAGCTCGGGATGAAAACAAAACTGTTCCTTCAGGTAATAGCCTTGCACTACTTTTCTCAAGACCCAGTTCAGAAATATCTTTTTCTCCTTTTGAAATAAACTTCCACTTAAATCCTGATAAATCTTTTGGGCTTAGCCATGGAATTTCACTTTCTGAATAATACTCAGGCACCTTTGTTGATGGAGTGCCTCCTCCAATTACGTCTCCAAAATCAGCTATAACTGCGGATTCCCACCCCTCAGGCACCCAACCCAACTCCTCGGTAAATACAAAGCGGTCTGGGAAGAGTTTTTGGATATGTTCTGGGAGGGGTTTGCGTATGTTGCCGAGTTCCTTTCTGAGTTTGGCTCTTTTTTGGAGGGATTCCGGGATTTCGTTCCCTGCTGCCAGGGCTTTATCTATCACCAGATCAAAGTCTACAAACCAACTCTTAAACAACACCTGCGCCATCTCCTCCAGTGTTTCATTCATCTGGCGGTTGAGTTCTATTTTGTCATCCAAGGTTCCAAGGATGTGGGCGATGGCTTTTTGTTCTGGGAGTGGAGGGAGGTAAACATGTAATTCTTTTATGCTTTTCAAACTCAAAGTAGGCTGTGCTGCACCAACTTTTTGCATTTCTATTTGATTCGTAGTAAATGGAGATTTTAAAAAATAGAATAGGAATTTACTCGATTCAGCAGGTATTATCAGTGCAATATTCTGGCCCATGCAGAATTTATCTAAACTTGAAACAAAACTTACTTTACCAAGATAATGTCCTACTCTTGAAATCAGAATATCACCGATTTGAGGATTCCTACCCTTTGAAAAATCTTTGTATACTAACTCAGATACTTTTCTTGTTCCTGATAAGTTCAATATACCGTTATTTATATCAACTGCTCTCACCATCGGAAATCCCACGTCCGAGTAATTAGGGGTTTTATGACGTGAATCTACAATATCAGCAATATCATGCATCTGCTTAATTTCCCAACCCTTATTCATATCCTAAAACCCTAAGGTTCTCTTTAATTTGTGTATCAAGTCCTTGACCTTTTTCCATTTGCTCCATCAGCTCCTCCGTCAGCCTCTTCATCTTCTCCTCAAACTGCACCCCATCATCCTCTAATTCAGCCATCCCAACAAATCTGCCTGGCGTCAATACATAATTATTCGAGACAATCTCTTTAAGACTAGCAGCCTTACAATAACCCGGAACATCTTCATAATCCCCATCCTTCTTTTCACCTCTCCAGGCGTGGTAGGTTTTTGCTATAACTTTAAGATCATCATCTGTTAGTTCTCTATGTACTCGGTCAATCATAATACCCATTTCCCGTGCATCAATGAAGAGTGTCTCACCCTCCCTATTACGGTAGCCCTTTTCTGTATCTTCTTTTTTATATGTAGTCATAAACCACAGGCAAACGGGAATTGGTGTTGTATAAAACAGCTGCCCAGGCAAAGCAATCATACAGTCCACCAAATCATTTTCTATCATGGTCCTTCGTAGCTCTCCTTCTCCGCTGGTGTTAGAGCTCATAGAGCCATTGGCCAGCACAAATCCTGCTGTGCCTTTCTCGGAAAGCTTGGAGATCATGTGCATAATCCATGCATAGTTGGCATTCCCTACAGGAGGTATATTATAGCCTTTCCATCGGGGGTCATCTACCAGTTCGTTTTTGCCACGCCAATCGCTTTGGTTAAAGGGAGGATTGGCCATGATATAGTCGGCTTTTAAGTCGGGATGCTGGTCTTTGAAGAAGCTGTCTGCTGGTACTTCGCCCAAGTTTGCTGAGATACCCCGTATGGCGAGGTTCATCTTTGCAAGCTTGTAAGTAGTAGCGGTGTATTCCTGTCCATAGACGGAGATGTCTTTCTTATTCCCATTGTGGCTCTCCACAAACTTTATGGACTGCACAAACATCCCCCCGGAACCACAACAGGGATCGTAGATTTTTCCTTTGTAGGGCTCCAGCATTTCTGCTATCAGGTTTACCACACATTTAGGGGTATAGAATTCTCCTCCACCTTTTCCTTCAGCTGCTGCAAATCTGCTCAGAAAGTATTCATACACCCGGCCTACAATGTCTTCTTTTTCGTCCGCAAGGGTGTCTATGTTGTTAATGGTATCCAGCAACGCACCCAACTTACTTTCATCCATGCCCAAGCGAGAGAAGTAGTTGTCGGGCAAAGCACCTTTCAGGGAAGGATTATTTTTCTCAACTGTATGCAGGGCAGTATCTATCTTCAGCGCAATGTCTTCCTGCTTGGCATTTTCCATGATAAAAGACCACCGCGCCTCAAGAGGAAGAAAAAAGATATTCTTCATGTTGTAGAACTCTTTCATCTCCAGGTATTTTTCCTTACCCTCCTCCTCGAGTTCCTTTCTCCGTGCCTCAAACTTATCAGCAGCAAACTTCAGAAAGATCAGGCCCAGGACTACATGTTTATATTCGGATGATTCTACTTTCCCCCTGAGTTTATTGGCAGTATTCCAAAGGGATTCTTCAATTGAGATTTGTTTAGTAGCTTTTTTAGCCATGAAATGTTGTTACTGGTTGTTAATAAAAATAGCACTCCTCTCTCAATACATAAATGAGATAAAAGTGCCGCTTCACGTAATTTGTGAGAAAATCCTCCAAAATGCAAATAGTGTTTGGGCTGATATGGATTCATTTGGTGATCCTTGATCTGTTGTTATTTAATTGGGTTTGATAATAAAATAAATGATTGTTTAGGCATATTATTCCTTGGTGTTTCTATTTCCAAAAAGACATATCCAGAATTTGCTCCATGCCCTTTTGAACTGGCCTGTTTTGATAAAATGAAATACACTTTTGCTGTCATGATACTTCAGCTTTAGTTCTGGTGCTGGCATATGGTCTTCTGATCCTTCTTCATACAGTGTGGAATAGAATTTCTCTGTTTGAATGATCAATCCTAACAATGCTAATAGTAGCGATAATCCAACAACGAAGGAAAATATCATGGTGTAATTTTCGTATTCTAGTATCCAACTCATGGTAATTTAGTTTTTTGAATAAATTCACGCATCCTTGAAATGTTCACCACAAAGGCCATTAGTGAAATCACAAATACTATCAATAAGAAAGCCCCTAGTACTCCTAAAAATATTCTTTCATTTGATTTTGCAAAAACGGTGGCTGAACCTATCAACGATGCGATAGCACTAGATGAATAAATAGTTGTGAATCTGTCCAACATCTGTAGTTTGGCTTCTTTATTAGTCATACCATTTTTTTTAATACTAATATGGTTTATCGGATGGATTGATGAAATACCTGAATTCAGGTATTTTTAACAGGAAAACGTAATTAACAATTTAAGAGTCGGCAATGAAACTTGAGATAAAAACAAAACCACACTCATTTAAAACAGGAATACTGACCAATACATATTTTGGGATAAAAATAGCAGTGGTAAATGATGTTTCTGGCTCAATTTTCAGTCAGCTTAGGAATGTTGATGATAATGGAAAAATAATTCAAACACTCACTGTAGGAGATAAGAATATTTGCGAAGAATTATCAAAGTATTCCACTGCCGAAATATTGTCTGTGATTGATGACTTTATGTTTGTTTGGAGTCATAATCAACCTTACCCTTTTCACGTAGAACCAGTCTTGAATTTTCATTATTCTAAAGAAAACGAGTCTTGTTTTTTTACAATACGTGAATTCGGAAGTCCTGATTTCCTTCCTCGTTTTATAATAGCTTTTCAAAACTTAGATGTTCGGAATTTTAGAATATTTAAATATGAATATAGTATTTCATCTCCTCAAAGAATTCAATTGCAATATTTAGGGAGCTCTGAAATCAAATTAAATGAAGTATTCATTGATTTTAAAAACTTAGTAGTCCCAGCGATTTTAGAAGCCAGTAAGGTCCGCAAAATAAATTTTCAAAGACTCCTTTTGGAACCAGAAAATGACATAGTAGACTTTAAGTGGAAAATGTATGACTTTAAGGCTAGTAAAAAGGATGCAAATGAAAAACTCCTAAAGGACATTATTTGCATGGCAAATACTAGAAGAACGGATCCCGCTTATATAATATTTGGGGTGAAAATTGACAGAAGATCTGGAGAGAAACAATATAGCAATATCGAAATCCATCCTGATGACGCTGACCTGCAAGATAAATTATTAGATAAGCTATCAGAACGTGTTAAATTCACGTACTCAATAATTGAATATGCTGGAAATTCATTTGGCTTAATAGAAATTCCTGTTATCAAATACGATAATCCTATTTATGCGTTAAAAAATTATCAGGGAATTGAGAAGGGTAAAATATATTATCGTCAATCCTCTGTAAATGCTTTAGCTGATAATACAGAAGAACAGAAAATAAGAGAGTGGCTAAATAATCTTCCTGAGGATTTTAGGATAACCCTATGATGAATTCTGGCTATATTTAATGGATGGCCTGGTATGAGATTTTAGCTTTTATTTTGATTTGGATTGGAGGATTGTGGTTGTATGGTAAACGTTATAAAAGGTGATATTCAAGTAGACTTTCGGATATTAATACATTACCTTATTTAGTTTTTGATGCTTCCACTGGAATGAGCATATCCAAGCATCTGTTTAATATTTCGGCATTATTTATTACTATGACATGTAATTTTCTTCTTACTCTTGTCATAATTTGATAAAGCATTTTGGCAGGATCGTAATAAGCATGATATTGTACTATGAGCTTATTCTCATGATATATGAAATGCTGATCAACTACAGCAACCACTTTATCAAATTCCTGACCAATAACAGAATGGGCATTATCTTCCTCGAATGGAACACTTGATTTTTCATATGGGAATTGCCTCAAACGATCTGGGGTGTAATTGATAACTTTCCATCCTTTTTCACTTAAGTCAGCCATTAATTTAACTGCATCTTCGTATTGACTAAAGTAAGTCAATTTAATATTGTCTCTAGTCAGCTTTTCAATTCTTGCACTTATATCAAATAACCCTACAATAAACCATGCAATTTCCTTATTCGATCTAATTTTTGTTTTAAGTGTATAGATTTTAGGGTCTGCAATTGTGTTTATAATGTTTTCAATATTATTCCTCTCTTCCTCGCCTCTTAAGCATTGCTCCATGTCATAAGAAAAAACACATTTTGACTTTTTTGATTTAACAAGCTTTATCATTTCTTCCAGTTGATATGGATTAACTCTTTGACATTCATCAATAATCAAAATATCAAAATCCTGACTTTTGAGAAGTCCGTAATTTTTAATTGATATGATTTGCCATCCATCAATATGATTCAAGTGAGAGTGTCCACTATTCAATTTTCCAATGTGCATTAGAATTGGGACTTCCTCGACTGACAAAAATTGTTTGGCTATATCATAAATAAGCAAAGTTTTACCAGTTCCAGCCTTGCCCCGAACAGTAAAGAATTGTGGACCTTTATGCTTTTGAATTTCTTTCTTAATCATTTCCTGATGATCGGTAAGAAAGTATTCTCCATCAAGAAATCTTTCCGGAGCGTTAACTGGCGAGACCAAGTAATTTGAAGGATTAAACAGTAGATCCAAATTTTGAATTTCTTTAATTTTTTGAGATCGTAGTAATGAAACAGTTTCTTTAAATTCGATTTCACTCAATTCATTAACTTCATTGAGTGTAAACATCCTTTTGGTTGAAGAATCGTAAGTAAAGCTGTATAAATCACCTTCTAAAAAGCTCAAATAATATTTATTCCTAATTAGTTGATTTACAATTTTGCTTTCATCAAACTCACTTTTCAACTCAATATTGATTATGCTATCTCCAAACCTCAATAAATCAAACTCTTTACCTATTTGAGGAATCTTATATCCCACATAGAAATCGTCGTATATATTTGATTGCTTAGTAACATTCGTAATGGAAGCAATGAGAGATTTTATATCGTCCACTTCATGATCTTTGAACTGAATCTGGAAGTACTCACAAAAGCTAGAAAACTGAGTATCCTCTAATGATTGATGAGCTTGAACTAAGGAAATCAAATTGATTGGTTTCATTTATAAAGGCTTGTTATATTTAATTAGTTGAAAAGCAATCCCATTTTATTATCGATGATGTAATTGAATGGTTTACCTAGCAACAGGAATCTGGCCGTGAAAAGAATATTGAAATAAATCAAGGACTAAACCCACCTGGACTATCTGTACTGGATTGTCATATCTGATATTTAGATAATCTCTTCCTCGAAAATAATGAACCATTAGTTCAACGCCTGCTAAATATCTCAATGGCAAAGTGGCATATGCATGAATATTAAACTTGTGATACTTTCCAATTTCAGCATAAGTATAATTAGTCATGTTAGACCTACTTGTAAGAATATATTCTATATCCAAACGTGTTCTGAAATATGGCACAACACGTTTTCTTTGAAATCCCTGTAAAACTTGGAGTGTCGCCATAAGCCGTCTTCTTCCATAGCTCCTTTTCTGACCTTTTTCAAACTCAAAAAATGTTGAATCACCCCCTAACTCTCGTTGAAAGCCAACCTCTACCAAATAATGCCGTATCCTGATTGTTTCTCCACACTTATTGCTATGTGATTTTGATTGATGAATGTTTACACCTAAAGAAAACCTTCGAAACGATGTTGAGAAATTCCCAGCGATATAATCGTTTCTATTTGTAGTCGAATCAATTGCTCCTTCAGTACCCCCATTAGAGTAGTGATGAAAGTATGCCGATCCGTAAATGTAGAAATAAGACTTCCATTTTTTCCAGTCATCAATGGTGTTTGCCAGTTTTGAACTCCAAACGCCATTTTTCTCTAATTTATGAACATATTTGGCAGAATCCTTATTGTTTAGACATTCAAATCCTTTACTGTGTTCATATGGCGTGAAATTAATCCTTTTAAAGCTTGTATCATTCTGGCCCTTGTAACGGAGAAGAAGTATCCTATCTAATCTAAGTCCATACCTGTTAGTAATTGGCAGGCTTGGTAAGGAAGGTACATCTCTGGCTACCCTGCTCGTCACCCCATAATCAATGAAGAATCTACTATATCCAAACAGGGGCCGGATCTTATTGTTATTACGGTCTCTGGTATTATAAAATGATGATTTTTGCCATAACGGTATTTTTAAAAAAATATTTGCTTCAATTAAAAACCCTTTCTTCCCTTCTGGCTCAGTAAATGTTGCCGTGTCTATCAAGTTTTTAGTCCACATCGCAGGAGCTGCATATGATAGAGGAACGGTTAAATTCATATCCTGATTAAATTGTTGGAAAAATCTTGCGTCTTGCGCATTCAACGCATCAATAAATAGTACAACACAAACGACTAATATCAAAAATCTCATAAACCAAGCTCAGAATTAAAATGGATGAATTCAATACCCATACTTGGGTATTTTATGGATATCTCAACCTAAAATGAGAACTTAAATTCAGCATTAAAGTCAGACCTACAGGCTCTCCCTTAAAAGCTCTGATTTCATTATGACTTCACGAATGGCGTTTGTAGCTTGTACTTTTCGATGGTGTACAATGTATCTTTGGATAGCAAATACCAATAAGAACCCAACGATGATTAATCCTACGAACCAGGAAAGGCTGGCAATCTTTGCCTCTTTCTTTTGTTGCTCGAGAGTTAAAAAGTATTGTTTCGTGAGGAGGTCGATCTGATAGCTATCTGCTAATTTCTTTGAGTACTCTCTCTCATCAAGGTACCTATCAATTTCAGACATATAAGTTTCCAGGTATTTCAATCCTCCATCTGTATTTCCCAAGGCGTAATTTGCCTTGCTGAGTGTGCTGTAGACTACCGCTGACTCTCCGGATAGTTTCTGATCCGGATAAAGCTCTTGTGCCATCTCGGCGTATTTCAATGATTCATTATACAATTGGATATTTACCAACATCTCACTGTAATCGTTAAGTGTTATGAAAAGCTGCTTGTGCTCCAGAGCTTTTTCGAAATTTTTAGCAGCTAAGTCATAGTTACCTTGCAATAGATATGTATTGGCAATATTGTGATAGACTTTTGCCAACTGTTTTTCAGGCTTCTTAAGGTCTTTTGCTACTAATATCGCTTCCTGGTAAAGAAAGCGAGCTGAATCATATCTTTCAAGGTCTTTGTTAATTAAACCTAATTGGTTGATTGTTTTGAAATATTTAAGCTTGTCTTGAGAGTTAAATGCCTTAAGCTTTGCTTTTAGGAAATAGTCAGCGGACATAGCTAAATCTCCTTTGTATTTATAAACATTGCCCAGGTTGTAAATGAAGTTTGCAACCAGCTTCTGATGATCGTATTCTTCTGCAATAACCAGACCTTCATTGTAGAATTTTATTGCTTCATCATAGTTACTGAAGTAAGTGTAGACCAGCCCTATATTATGGTGAATTGAAGACCTATCAAATGAATGATCATTTGGATCCATTTCGGTTTGCATCACTCTAAGGGCTTCCAAATAGTGAACGAGAGCCTGAGAGAGATCGTTTTGTTTATAGAGTGACCAACCTTTTATAAAAAGGGAGTTGGCTTTTCCCCAAGAATTGTTTTTATCCTTAGCTAATTGATATGTTTTCTCGGCGATCAACAATGAGCTATCCCATTGTTGGGTTGCGAAAAAACTGTATGCTTGATCGAAATTGGATTGGATGTCTTCTTCAATGCCTGAATATGCGTAATATGAGAAAAGACAAGCACCGACCCACAGTATTAACTTTCTCATGTGAGCTAAGATAAAAAAAAAGGCAAGATTACCTGCCTTTTTCTCCATTTAGCTTTAAAATAAATTAATTGCCACTTGATCCTGGAGGTACTTCATCGTTATCGTCTCCATCTGTTGCAGGTGACTCTAGTTCTGTTTGTTCCATTTCTGATATAACATCATCCTGGGTAGAGCAAGATGTGATAATGAATGAAAATACCATAGCAAAAAGGATTAATAATATTGACTTTTTCATGAGCATAATTTTTTGAGATTTTAATAATTAGTTATCCCGCAAAAATTATAATAAATGAAGTCGATATCAAAAGTATGCGTATAACGGTGGGAATTGAGTGTTTATCCGTTCATTAATATCAATCCGTTCATTTATAAGAGCATTGGTAAACAAATTTCCATTCTTGAGTACATTGCTCATTACATGATCTTGTACATCCCAACCTTTCGCGTTTACCAGGAAGCAAATCAAATGTTCGTCCAAAAGGACCTCCTGTATTACCTGCACATGTCCAGGTTGTTGTAAGAGTAACTTTGATTGTTTTACTTCCTGTATTTTTTAAATATCTTATTTTTCCACAAGATCCAGGGGGATCGTTTCCTGCTCTTCCACAATCACCCTCAAGTTCCTCGATTAGAAAAGATTCACATATTGTTGGTGGAGGTGGAGGTGGATTGGAACTGTTTGAACAACTCACCACAAATACAATCAAAACTAGATAAAGTAAGACTGAATATTTCACGATTTTTTTGGTTAAATTAAAAATCAAGTCTGTTTCAAATTACATTACTGATCAACAATATCAAAATGCGACTATCAATTAAGAAGTGTATATCACTGTTTTTTGTTTTCACTCTAGCCGTTATAAGCAACTATGAAGATTCCTACGCAGGAAGAAGAAGTAGTGGCAAAAGGTTTGGGCAGGGATTTGCTAGCGCAATGGCGCCAGTATTGGCAAATGCAACCAATCAATTTGGCAATAGAATGGATCAATCCATCAAACTTATGGACACTGTACTTAATCGGAACCTTAACCAATTTGATGGAATAATGAGTGATCTGGTTGATCAATCTGGAGCTATGTTAAGTGAAAATATCAATCTCCTTGATAATAGTATGAATGCTAGACTTAGACAATTCGATAAATCAAATAAGGAAAACCTTCAATATTTGGATCAAATATCAGATGATGCCGTTTCTCAATTGAATGATGCATTATCAGTTAATATCGACAAATTCAATGAAGGTTTGAGACATAATATCTCATTTTTGGATTCTGGAGCTCAAAGATTCTCAACCTTATTCGGATTTAATCTAATAAGGTTCTTGCTTGTTGGAGCTTTGATCGCTATCATATTTTATCAAGTATATATCCATGTGAAGGATGTAGAGTTAAGTGATCTAAAAAATATAGGACAAAAATTCAAATCCAAAAGTATCCAAAATAAAGTAGTAGCAATAGGGTTTCGAATTTCTGTATTAACGGGGGTATACTTTATTCTGAACTTCATTTTTCTGTCTGGTCCAAAGCAAGAAATAGAACAAATTTCAGTTGATCACGAAGTTGGATTTGATAATGCGCTAAGGACATTTAATTTCAAAGATATGGCTCTTCATGCTGCTATTCTGAAGAATTTGAACAGTGGTTCTATGGAGTATATTGCCCTTGAGAAAAAAAGTGATCTTTTTAGAGAAGTATTTGCATTGCCAATACTAAAAAATAACATAGAATATGTGGGGATGCTTAGAAATCAACTGGATGAATTAATTGTGATGACACCAAATGATCCTGACAATTTTGCTATTGCGGCTTATCTCAACTGGAACATTCGTCAAAACAAAATTGATGAATATGTCACTGCCTGCTTAGCGGCTGAAAGTATAAAATTAGGATCTGAATCAAAAGATGGAACTGTATACCCTAATCATTTCATTGCTCTAGCCAAAAATTACCTCCAATCTTATTTAACTAGTCCGATTGAAGCAAAAGATGTACCTTCAATCCGCTCTGGGATATTAAAAAATAACTCAAGAATCCAGAATTGGTACTCTAATGCTCAGCTTGATAGCATAATGGATAATTCTCCAGAAAGTGGTGAATTTGATGTTTTGAATATTCAAATGAATTACGCAATGAAGTTTAACAGGTATTTAGATTCTCTAAACACTACGATCTATGCCAATTATTTCAATATGATTAAAAATCATGTTGAAATATTCAGAATACGAAATAACAATGGGTCTTCAGCAGAAATGTCAAAATTTGTAGATAAAAGAAACATTCATGCTCGTGAAATTTACAAAGCTTTCAGGAAATTTGAGGAAGCTCTTCCTGAAGTTCTGAAGTTTAAAGAGTCAGCTAATGGTTTTGCCACTTTAAAAATAAATGATGCCATTCTAATTAGAGCTAAATTCTACTTAGCTAATAGTATCCATACTAACTCTGCTGATTTTGAACAGAAAATACCCGGTACATACAAATCTCAATTGGAGTATCTCAGTGAAAATATGAGTGCATTCAATGAAAATAATTATCAACCTCTACGAATTAATGTTCTAAAGGAAGTGAAAAATCATTTGTCAGGAATGGCTAGAGAGATTCTAGTCGCTGAAGAACTCAATAGATTTATCAACTACGATGACCAATTGTACGCTTTTGAGAAAAGTTTCTTGGAATATACCCAAGAAAAAGAGTCTAATTCTAAGGTTAAGAAACTTTACGAAGTTGCAGAAAATGCTTCGGTTTTGAACCTTTACCATATAGATAATATCACTATGAAAACAATACCACTTCACTCTTTCATCCTAAATCCTTCACGTATAAATGAGTTTAAAAATGTGAGTGGCAAAACTCGAGGAGAATCGACGAATGAGATCATAGGAAATAGAGATAACTTTAATGAATTATTGTCTTTAGCTTTCTGATTACCTTCTTTTATCAACTTCTGAATTGAAGAATAGTGCATTGCACATTTCTCGTAGTCTGCTTCTTACTCTCAAACCGTAGAATTTTTCAAGATCAGTACTGTCCAGATTTGTTGTTATATGTGTTAGCATCTTTTGTGTAATGAATGTATCGTATCTGGAGAGGAGGATCTCTTGCATTACATTACAGTCATTTCCAAAGTACTTCAGGTTATTTTCTACTCCTAGATCATCAAAGCAGTATGTTTTTGGTATCCATCCTTGGGGTTTGTAAATGAAAGATTTGTCACTGTACTTCTGGATTATTTCATATCCTTGTTGACTAAACTGGTAAGAAATTTTTCTAGTTGAAATCATAATATGCTGCTCATGTGGAGGTTTGATGTATTTCATGATGTTCATGAGAGATGTTTTGCCACATCCCACTGGGCCCATTAGTAATATTCCTTTCCTTAGATTAATATCTAAAGTTTTAGCGTTCTCTTGATCCTTGAAGAAATAGACGAATAACTTGAAAATTATTTCATGGTCTTCTTGTAATACCTTGAAGTGGGAACCATAGATTTTTTTACCTGTTGACTCCAGGAATCTGAGACATTCGTAGAAGTCAAACATTGGGGAGCTAAACACCTTCGTACCCACCTGTAGGGAGGAATTGGATTGTGTATATTTCGCCAGGTCCGCTTGTACATTTTTTTTAGAGTGGCTCTTCATAATTTTTTTTCAATTGATGGTCTTTGTTTAATTGTTTAGTCTGTTTATTATGTTTTATATATGGTCGCACGACTGTTACAGAACTATTATCACTAGTGTTATCAGTACTATTATCAAAATTGTACATGTGTATTTTACTTCCTGCTAGTGGATTCTTACTTGGCATGTACTGAATATAATCCCAAGCATCTAGCTCTTTGATGCATTTGGTATATGTATTGGCTGACCCTATTTTAGACAACTGCATAACCTCGGTTCTGAATATTGAAAAGGGGTTGTTGAATCGATGAAGGTTCCAGCACTGAAAGAGCGCAACATATAGTGCTATATGTGTACTTTTCAGTCGCTGGTCTTCAAAGACTTTTTCGTACCAGGCATTCATGTGGCGGATGTAGTTTACTCCTCCTGCCCTACGGACTCCCTCCTCAAAGGGTGAATTTGCCTGGTCCACTCTAATTGATCTTATTTGATTCCAGAGTTTCTACAATATCCTGATAATCGTAATAAATAACCCCTCCTATTTTGGTGAATGGAAGGGTTCCATTTACTCTAAGATTCTGTAGTGTACCTGGTGAGAGATTTAATAGTTTTCTTACTTCTGCGGATCTTAACCACTTCTTGGTTTCTGGTTGATGTTCTGTAAGAATGGTTTTGATTTCATCTAGTAATTCTTCTTTGAAATCTCTCAAATCATCTGATGTAATAATAGTTGCTGTCATCATTTGTTATTGTTTAATTATCGATGTTCAAAGCTGATGACAATTGGAATTAATTATTCACAAGGTGATCCCAAGTTGGTATTAATTTTATTGGTTTTCTTTTTTGATTTTTTCTAACAAACTGATTTTCAAATCATCTATGAATTTAGTTGGGTTCCTTTTTAGTTTGATATCGGTATAGGTGCGATAATAGTTACCAAGTTTGATATCAAATAGTTTTTCTACTGTTTGAAATACCTCTTTTAGTTCCCCTGGGATCGCTCCTGAGCTGTGGAGGCTGTATATTAATTCAACCAGGTCTGTTTTAGATTTATCCCACTTTAACTTATCCTCCGAATTCCAAGTTGGTACAAAGTTGGTATTCTCGATGTTATGCAGCTCACTTCTGAGAAATCCAATGTATTTATCTCTTGCTAATAGTTTTGAGACTGTGACATCTGCTGGTGAAGAGAAGTTTTGATCTGAGGGTGGCTCCAGCCTTCCATGGACGAGTGGCTCAAAATCTTGCCTGACAAAATAGATCAGATCTAAGTGTTTATAACCAAGGGTCATATAGCTGTGTAAATCACAATGATTTGATAGGTATTTGGCTGCTTTATCAAGCTGACTATTGATGTGTGATTTCTTAGCGTCATCACTTCCTTTTGGTAGGGTGCGGTAGTATTCAAAGACTTCTATTTGATACAATAGCTCAGAATGAATTTTAGGTTTTATCTTCTTGAAGAAGCTAATTTCATCCTCGAGGGTTTCAAATGTGATAGCATCATAGTGTTTTCTGAGCTTGGCCAAGAAGTATTGACAGGCTTGAATACTATATGCACAGGTGTCTATTCTAGACTTGTTGGACTGGTTAATATCAATAAGCTTCTGTTCCAAACCTTCAAGAAGCTCAGAAAATGGTTGTGTCAATCGCGAACAGTGATTAATGGTACTCTAATGTTTCCGGACTCAAATTACATAAAACGGTATTATATATTGTAATAAAATCCGGTTTTATTGGATATGGATGGTTAAAATGTATTAAGAAAAATGTGAATGTGTATTAAAAAAGCCCTGCTTCTGAATTGAAGCAGGGCTCTTAAATGAATCTAAATATTGATAACAATTAGCGCGTCAATGTATTTACATGACTGTTTAGTGTTCTACTTACTTCCGCAAGATTCGTGCTAAACAGATAAACTGCATTTCCACCATCTTGAGTTGCGATAGCATATATACCTCCTCCATCATGTTTTGAACCAGCCAACGGCTGATTGAATACTCCTGATTCAATGGATAGTTCTTTTATTCTTCGTAACATAAACTCATTTTCTGAATCCACAATTGTTGCTTCTTGTTGACACACTTGCAAATCTGACAAATTCAATTGTGTTAAAACTCTATGAACCATAGAATCAGTTTTATAGAATGAATACATTCTAATTCTTTCATCATCAAAGAATTGAAATATTCTCAGGTCTACATTAACTCCTGTTGGCAAATTTGGCTCTAAGACTTCCATGAATCCACAACTAAGTGCAACATCGAACTTATAAATTGATCTGGAGATCGAATCTAAGTTCTGTTGAGAATAAAAAGCTTCTAATAATCCACAATCAGCAGTTGTAAGACTATCTATAAACTCAAAACTACTTTTTTTAGATTGCCAAACATTAATCAAATTATTATTGGCTTCAACACACTCAAAAGCCTGGCTTTTTGCTGATATAGTAGAGATGAAAATAAGTACTACTGCTATTAACTTGAAAAGTGTAAGTGAGCATATATTCATAGTAATGATTACAGGTTAATGTTGAAATGCGATTTAGCTGCGAACCATTTCACCATGATTTACTTTTCTGTAGCGTTTAAAAGTACTTGGTTTCCATTCTGTTTTTTCCCAAGTGGTAAACGGGTCTGGGTAAACAGTACCTTCTGATAATTTTAAGTATTTATGTTTGAGTTCTTCAAAGCTTATAGCATTTCCTGTCGTTGGATCAAATGTCACCCACCCATAGTCGTTAAAATAGACTTCTACCCAGTTGTGCCTTGCCAATCTTTCTCCTCCAATTACCATAAATCCATATATTTCCTTCGCTGGAACTCCAGATTTACGGCATAATGCAATCATTAACCTTGCGAATTCTGTACAATCACCAATACCATTAGTTAGCGTATGCTTTATAGACTTGTCGTAGTTACGGTATTTATATAAAGGGTCAAATTTGATAGTGTCTTGAACAAAATGGTAAATCTCTTGTACCAACTGAATTTCATTTTCAGCTTCAAATGAAGGTAAATTCTTTTTTGCAAATCCATTTTTATAATTTATGAATTGCTTACTTTTTAAGTACTTTTTTCGGTCCCTATCATCCAATTCTAGGTTTTGAGGATTACTCTTTGCTGCTAGTAAATCGTAATTACTAAGTATGGCAGAATAGTCAACTTGAATTTGAAATTTAGGTCCTGGGTTCCTAATAGTAATATTAGCGTATTTATTTGCTCCCTTTTGAAAATCAAAAAAATTAATGGAACTATTGGTGGAAATGGTAATATCCAAGTCTATTATTTCCTGAGTTCTAATTAATGTTCCAGGAATTTTTGTTTTGCCTTGAAGCAAAGACAATTCTCCATCAGTATGAATTTCAATGTATTGCCTTACGTTAATTGTATCTAGGTTTTGACTGATGCATTCATTATTCAGCATCAAAAGGCTCAATAAAAAAAAGGGAAAGATAAATGTCTTTATCTCTCCCTTATAATATCTAAATGCTGATAACTTCAATTCTTTGTAAGAGTTTATATTACTGTCTATAAGGCTCCTCAATCTTTCAACAACAACTCAGCCTTCTTTAAAGTCTCCAATATTATAGGAGATGAATATGAACTATCCAGGTGCTTCAGAATCCGATTATTATAACAGTTCTGAGTGAAATCCCAAGCAAAATCAGCATTCCGTATAGTAGTAATATGGTAATCAGCAAGCAAAAGAGAATCGATAGTTTTATCTAATGGGTCTGACGGATCTGCGTATCCAGATTTCAAAGTAAAAAACCTAATCGAATCCTTTTGCACATCCTCTTCCGCTGCATGAGATGCTTCGACACAATCTTTAAAAGATTTTTCGAAAGGTTGTTGTGCTCTCAACGATTGAGTAATGAAAATCATACTAATTACAACGACCAGCTTGTAGTTCATTATTTCTAATTGCATTTAATACATTAATATCGATGGCTCCACTAGCAATTGCTTCTTGATACTCATCAGTTTCATGCAAACCTATCCAAGATAGCAATTCATACTTAGACTCTGGTTGAAGGCTTCCATGAAGTTGCATATCCATGGTCTTCATAAAATCAATAATTGATTCTCTATACTTTGCAACGAATTCATGAGAGGCATATCCTAATCCATTAGAAACCCAGTCATTGTATAACTCAGGGAACGTCTTGTTCAACTCATTATAGTCATACGTAAGATCGGAATGTAATGTTAACTCATTGTAAATCTGATTCCACATATTAGCATGGATGAACTCATGTGCTAAAATTAACGAAATGAAAGTGGAGCTTGCATCACCAATATTATGAAAATTAGCAACAACATAAACATCTTGATAGACATATTTTGTGAAGCCATAATTATTGCTTTCAAATATCTTATACACATCCCATAAAACTTGAGGGTCAGACTCCATGTGTAGTGTCAAATTTTGTCCAGGATGTCCGTCAAAAAAAGTACTCAGCATATCATATGCTGCATCGGTGTCCAGGGCAGCTTGCCAAATAGACATTAGACACTCATCATTCTGAAAGTTTTCTGACAAGGTTATTCCTTCTTCCCACCGATCCTTTAATGCTTCCAAAAGGTTCAAAGCTTCTTCTTCAGAGTCACCAGAACCCGATAAAACACCAATACTTGTACCTCCATCAGGATCTTGTGTGTCTGGAATCTGAATAGGTTCACATTCGGTCCTTACTCTTCTCCAAACTGCAGGCTCTCCATTACAATGAATCATAATTCCTAAAACACCTGCTGTTTCATGTAAGTGCCACCAGCAATTTCCAGGATCCCATGATCCTCCTCCTCCTCCACTGTCTGGAAGGTCTGGGATATCTCCATCCGTGAAATCATCGTCAGCAACCCTATCATCACAATCTCCTTCGCTTCTTCCATTTGCGGCAGGAGAATCTGCGGTTTCAAATCCCTCTCCATTCTCAAAACGAACTCTGGCGATTAGACTTTTATCCAACTCTGAAATTTCTAAGATACCTGTAAAGTTCTCGCCTGCAATCTGTCCACCATTTCGATAAACCCAATTCAAATCGGGGTAATAACTCATAATGTAAGCTGAACTTTCACCATCTTCTTCTTTGAAGATGATATTTTCGTAAGCTAATGGAGTGTTGTTGGTTAAACGAAGAGAATATCTAGTGATATCCTGAATCTCATTTATTGACATAATTGCTTCGGAAAAATCAACTTCAACTATATCAAATTCTTGTACTCTACCATTCGAAGAACTAACGGCACCCAAATCATGGATAATACCCATGAGTACTGGGTCTGCCAAGGGGTCGATTATTTCCATCCTTGTAGTCGGTTCCTCTTCGATGGTTAACTCATTTTCATTTTTACATCCAACCAACATTCCTAAAAATATCAGTGGGATTAATGGTTTGATAAATGTTTTCATTAAGATTAGATTGATTATTAGTAATCCGCAAGTATATAAATACTTTATGAAATCAAGTACCAACAAATTGTATTAAATCACACTTAAAGGTATTAAGACTCTATTAACCGATCAATTTCCTACCCAGTCCAAATATGCTGGAATAGAAATTGGAACTATCCTACTTTTTTGAGCAAAATCGAAATAATTATTGGAATGTATTAAAAAAGCAAGCCAAAGTAGCTTGCTTTTTCTATTCATCAACCATCTGTCTTTGATCACCGGGCGGTGATCAGGGACAAAGATAGTTATAGTATTCTTAATAGTTAGAAATAAATTTTGAGCTATTATGTTTTCAAATCCGGTCCTACAATATACCACTGTGTTTCACTATATTTAATGCAATAAGGCTCAAAAAGTATGTGCCCGATTCAGTGCCCTCTACTGAAATTGTGTTAGTAAAATATTGAAAATCAAGATATAAGGGTAGGTAGTTCGAATCCTGCCACCCCGACGAACATAAGAGAAAGCTGATCAATTTTGATCAGCTTTTTTTGTTTAAGGAAATTGAGTTTAATATCAGGATGATTCTGATGAGGATACGACTTTAAATGTGTAGCTTATCCTTTAACTAAGTTAGTGGTAAAAATACAAGTTGAAGCAGAACTAGTTCAGTTCAACTTTAGCCGTTGATTATTGATTTATGAACTCACCAATTAAAAGTTATCTACTAACTACAGTATTTATACTTAACGTAGTTTTGTTTACAATGGGAGGCTACTATTTAGTCATCATTAAACATATAACTCTAGGCCAATATTATCTATTCTTTTCAGTTGGGATCCTTAATGTCGTAAGAGTAATAAGATTCAACAACAAATCAGCAATCAAAAACCTTGATATGTTGATTCTACTTTTAAATATCCCAATTCCATTTATTCATATCGGCCATATACAAATTGTAATTATACTGATTTCAGTAGTGGGAATAGTGATACGTTGGAATACGCCGACATATAGAGGTAAAAGTTAAAGCTCAACCCTATTTTGCATGAATTCTGAGGTTTATGTACTTAGCCTCAAAAAGTAGACTTAAATTTATTTCCGCTTTAGGTAGTTTGGGCACAGTTATGACCTATCTTGATACTTCTAAGTTTACATTAATTTAGAAGCTAACAGCTATATTACATCCAACTATTTAGCCCTTGATTCATGAGCAGTAAAAACCTTACTGAAGGAAGTGTTTCCAGAAGACTTGTTCAGCTGACTTTACCAATGATGTTAGGTATCATTAGTATGGTGGCTTTCAATCTTGTTGACACTTATTTCGTTGGAAAGTTGGGAAAGACTGAACTTGCTGCACTTACTTTTACATTCCCTGTAATCATGGTGATATTTAGCATCATCCAGGGAATCGGTATTGGCGCAACAGCTTTGATTGCCAAATCCATTGGTAAGGAAGACAGAAAAAAAGCTGCCAGAGAAACTTCAGATAGCATTTTTCTTACTCTACTGCTTACTGGTATTTTTGTGATTGTTGGTTCATTCACTATTACCCCAACACTCCGCCTGTTAGGAGCTGAGGGTGAGTCAGCGATGCTCGCTGCTGAGTATCTCCGTATCTGGTATTTCGCCCTATTTTTCGTTTCTGTGCCATTTGTAGGAAACAGTGCAATCAGATCAACGGGTGACACACAAACTCCTACATACATTATGCTTTTTGCGGTGATAGTAAATGCCATCCTGGACCCTATCCTTATTTTTGGGTATCTTGGTCTCCCTGCTCTGGGTCTTGAAGGTGCAGCAATTGCTACTGCAATCTCAAGAGCTCTGACAATGGTACTCTCCTTTTACATTTTGATCAAAAGAGAAAAGCTTATCACATTTGAGATACCTACTAAGGAGGTTTTGATAGGTTGCTGGAAAAGTATCTTGTTTATAGCGCTTCCGTCTGGATTGGCAAGGTTGGTGGTTCCGGTTGCTACAGGAATAATTACCGCTCTTCTGGCCAGCTATGGTGAATTTGCTGTTGCAGCATTTGGTGTAGGAAGCAGAATCGAATTTTTGGCTATCAGTATCGTTTTTGCCTTGGCTGCATCAATTGGTCCATTTGTTGGACAAAATCTGGGTAAAGGCAGATTGGATAGAGTTAAAGAATCTGTTCGAGTAAGCTGCTGGTTTTCATTTGGCTGGGGTTTGTTTTCCTGGGGTATTCTGGCTCTGGTATCATACCCAATTGCTGAAGTTTTCAATAAGAATGATGAAGTAATCCAAACAGTTCAATTGTTTCTTTGGATAGTTCCTGCAGGCTTTGGTTCACAAGGAATATTAAGCATTATCAATAGTAATTTAAATACCATTCAAAAGCCTTTACATGCCTCATTGATAATCGTTGTTCAGATGCTTGTATTAGGCCTCCCTTCTATTCTAATTGGGAAGCACTTTGCAGGAGTTGCAGGTATCTTTATTGGTTTAGCCATTACATACATACTTGGAGGTCTGATTTCACTTGTTGTCAATCGGAGGATTATGGCCGGTTTGAAAGTATGACAATCTGAATATACCCCAGCAAAAAACAGACACTATATAACCTTTTGTACTTTTTCATCGTTCTAACCATATCTTTTACATTTGGGTAAATAATAATTACAATGAAATACACCCTTGGAGAATTTGAAGAAATCGTACTTCTTTTGGTGGCTGCTCAAAATAATGAAGCTTATGGCTTGTCTATAACCAATGCTATCATAGAGAAGCTTAATCGTAAGGTCACTATGAGTAGTGTACATACAGCACTTTATCGGTTGGAAGAAAAAGGTTTTGTTCAATCTTCTATTGGTGGAGCTACTGCCGAAAGAGGAGGACGTAGAAAGCGATTTTTCAGCATAACTGCAACGGGTAAATCTGCCCTGAAAGAGTCCCGAGAAGCTCGAAACCAACTGTGGGATTTGATTCCTGAATTAGTCATTGGAAAACTATGAAGCAGTCTCCTACTCCTCCGAAACTGGCTGACAGGTTTTTCAGATGGTATTGTAATGATCGGCTATCCGAAACAATTCTTGGAGACTTGCATGAAAATTATTGTGCTCAATATAAAGACAAAGGACGCTTCAAGTCAAATGTGAATTATTGGCTTGATGTAATTCGATTTATCAATCGCTTTACATTGTCCAGGAACCAAAACTCAGCAACTCAATCAAACAACCTTGCAATGATCAGAAATTACCTTTTAGTTACCCTTAGAGGCCTTTGGAATAACAAGGCGTATGCTACTATCAATACATTGGGCCTGGCTATTGGTCTGGCTAGCTTTATGGTGATATTCTTTTTTGTGAAAAATGAACTATCTGTTGACCAGTTCCATACCAAATACGACAGAATCTACAGAGTTACCAATACTTTCGAAAGGTCATCAGGCAATATATTTTGGGCAAGAACTCCGCCCGCACTTGCTCCAGGTATCAGGAGTAATGTAGCGGGTATCGAAAAAGTCACCCGACTCAGATATGCGGATGATCATACCTATGCAGTAGGTAATAGAATTTTCAATCAGGGGAACGTATTTTATGCTGATTCATCGTTTCTTGAAATCTTTGATTTTGAGCTAAAATATGGAGACAAAGCTTCTGCTCTAAGTTCTCCCAATTCCCTTGTTATGACCGAAGAAATGGCATTAAAATACTTTGGGAAGGATAACCCTATGGGACAAACGGTTACACTGGATAATAATAAAAGTCTCCTTGTTACAGGTGTATTAAATTCAATTCCTGGCAACTCTCATATCACATTTGATATGCTTATGTCCTTTGAAACTTTTGTAGTTCCTGATGGCTATCTGGCGGACTTAAACAGTTGGAGTTGGGCGGGCTTTCATACTTATGCTCTGGTGTCATCACAAACAGATGTAGCAAACATCAACGAGCAAATTGTAAAACTTTACAAAGAAAATTTTAACAGAGCCAATATTTCTGTTAAAGCAGAGCTCCAGCCCTTGTCATCTATTTACCTTGGATCAAATCATTTTACTAACGTCGGTGAATGTATTAGGACAGGCAATAAATCAACTATTTATAGTCTTATGGTTATTGCAGTACTTATTTTGGTCATGGCTGGGTTCAATTTCACGAATTTGTCCACTGCACTCTCCTTGGGGCGTGGTAAAGAAATTGGATTAAGAAAAACAATGGGCGCTGCTCGATCAAGAATATTCACTCAATTTTTAGTGGAGTCACAAGTTGTAAGCACAATTAGTCTGGTACTTGCAACCTGTATTGTTTTAGCCTTACAGCCATATCTTGAAAGGCAGCTTGGTCTAGCATTACCTGACATTGAATCATTTCTGTATTTAATTCCGATATTCGGATTAATCTCATTAATCATTGGTATTCTTTCTGGATTATATCCATCGGTGATTCTTTCTGGGTTTAGTCCAATAGTTGCTTTGAAAGGCAATCTAAAAACCGGGAGGATGGGTCTACTGCTCAGAAATAGCTTGATGGTCTTTCAATTTGTAATTTCCGTAGTGCTGATCGCAGGAAGCTTCTTAATCTTGTCGCAGATAAAATTCATTCAAAACAAAGATCTAGGATTTGAGAAGGAAAACATCCTTCAAATAAAGGTACTAAGGGAGGACATGGCCAAATACTATCATGCTCTAAAGGATCAGTTCCTACAAAACCCTCAAGTAGTCCATGTTTCGATGAGCAGTCATAGTTTTGATGGAGGAAGTGCGTCAGGGCCTGCACGATTATCTGGAGCACCTGAGGATGAGGCTTTCCAATTGGCTTATTATCAAACTGATCACGATTTCTTGGATCTAACAAATATACAATTAGTTGAAGGTCGTTATTTTTCCAAAGACTTTCCTACTGATTCTTCAGCAATCATCTTAAATGAAACTGCTGTAGAGCTAATGGAGTTAAAGAACCCTATCGGAACCAGACTCAATTTCACGGGTCAGGAAAGAAAGGTTATTGGGGTAGTTAGAGATTTTCATTTTAACTCATTGCATGCCAAAATATCTCCAATGGCTATTGTGATGCCGTTTACAACGACTGAATTAATGCTCGTAAAAGTTGCTCCAGGTGACTTACCAGAAACCTTAAGAATTTTGGAAAAGAATTGGCATAGCGTAGTGGAGTCCTCCCCTTTTGAGGTCAGTTTCTTGAATGACGGAATACAAAATCTATACATTCAGGAAGAAAAATTATCTAAGCTCACCAACCTATTTAGTGGTCTTGCAATGATTTTGGCTTGTATGGGATTATACGGACTTGTCGCTTTCTCCATTCAGGCTAAGACCAAGGAAGTAGGAATACGTAAAGTATTAGGTGCATCATCTATGGAAATACTACTTGTATTGTCCAAAAAGTTTCTGGCACTAATACTAATAGCAAATTTGATTGCCTGGCCTTTGATATATTTTCTTGGCCAACTATGGCTGGATAATTTCTCCTACAGAATCGACATGCCATGGTGGATAAGTATTACGGCCGGGTTAGCCCTGCTATTAGTTGCTATTGCAACAATCAGTCACCAGACTTTAAAAGCCGCAAACACAAATCCAGCAAACGTTTTGAGGGCTGAGTAGACAGCTCCAATATTAATTACCAATACTTCAATTAGGAATTAACCTATATACTCCTTATAATTGCAATACTTCAAATAGGAATAAACTATGGGAAAGTATCAAATTGGTGAATTCGAAGAGGTAGTATTACTCACAGTGGCTATTCTACATGGTCAGGCTTATGGTGTTTCAATTAGAAAGGAGATTGAAACTAAAATGGATAGAAAGGTAAGTATTGGTGCTTTGCAATCTTGCCTTGACAGACTTCAAAAAAAAGGTTATCTAACATCGCAAGATGGAGAAGTAACTAACGAACGCGGAGGAAGACCTAAAAGGTATTTCCAGATCACAGTTGCTGGTAAGAACGCACTTGAAAGTACTAAGGAAATGAGGAATCAATTGTGGGATTCTATTCCACAGGTAATCCTTGAGCTTAAATTCTCATCGATTTGAATCCTAAACCTCCACGGTTAGTACTTCAATTCTTCAGATGGTTTTGTCGCAGGGATTTGCGGTATCACATTGAAGGAGATTTGTTGGAGTTCTTTTATGAAAATGTGGAGGAAAAAGGCATTAAAAAAGCCCGTAGGATATTTACTAGTGAAGTCTTGAAACTCTTTCGTCCCAGGATGATAAGATTTCTTTACTCAGGTCTCAAACTCAATTATTTAGGTATGTCAAAACTCAATTTCCTGGTTGCGATCAGAAGGCTGTATCGTAACCGCACCCATTCACTTATTAACATCAGTGGATTGACCATTGGATTGGTATCAATCATGCTTATGTTACTTTATATCAAATATGAAACCTCGTACGATTCTTTTAACCCAAATATTTACAGAGTTGAAACGGAATTTAAAAGTGAAAAAATTCAGGAAACATGGGATAATACCCCCTACCCTTTGGCAAATGAACTGGTAGCAACAGTACCAGAAATTAAATCAGCTGTCAACTTGAGAAAAACTGCGGATTACATGGTCTTAGGAGAACAAGTTGTGCATGAAAAAAATGGCTTATTTGCGGATAATGGATTCTTACAAATGTTTGAAATAGAACTTCTGGAAGGTGATCAAACAACCGCTCTACAAAATCCTTCAAGCATTATTCTTTCTAAGACTCTGGCTCATAAATATTTTCCGAACGGCCAATATTTAGGCAAGACGATCAATTTGAATAAAGAACTAGATGCGGTAGTCACTGGAGTTTTTGAGGATTATCGACATAATTCACACCTTGTGATGGATTATATTCTAAGTTTCAGCACCATTACCCGATTACATAATTACAATCTTAAAACATGGGATTCAAGAGGAAGTGTTTGCTATATTCAGCTTCGAAAAAACGCTACTGCATCCCTGGTAGATGCTCGTGTTTCAAAATTCCTGGATAAGCACATTGAACCAAATTCATATCAAACTGAAACACTTTCACTAAGGCCATTATCAGATGTATATCTTGACACTTCAAAAGTACGAGGGGGAATAGGAAAAGGTAGTACTAAAACTATCATATACCTCTTCTATATAGTGCTAATATTTACCAGCTTAATCACTGCTTTAAACTACATGAACTCCACCTCTGCTGAATTAATCAACAGAGAACTGGAGATTGGCATTAAGAAAGTGATGGGTGGTTCCAGAGGTAGCTTCGCTATTCAATTTATGATAGAGGGACTGCTTGTCGCTCTTATTGGATTTGTATTGGCACTTGGTCTTACTTTCCTCATCCTACCCTATTACAACCTGATTGTTAATAGGCCACTGGAATTGGATATCATGAACAGTTCTGGATTTATTGGTCAGGTATTTTTATTTGCATTGCTGGGAGGAATAATTACAGGTTTGTATCCTACTCTTTATCTGTCAGCTCTCAAAATCAGTGCTCTTATTCAGGGAAATTCCTCTCTGCGCAGAAAGTCTATATCTCGAAAGTTCCTTGTTACTTTTCAGTTATTTATAGCTATGCCATTAATTTTCACTTCGATATTAATCGCTGAGCAAATTAGTTTCTTGGAAACAAGAGATATCGGATTTGACAGATTTGATCTTGCCAGAACTTATGTCACGTTGGGTAATGGTGATCCAGATGAAAAATTAAAATCTATCAAACAGGAACTACTATCCAATAGTAACATCAAGAACGTAAGTTTATCTGGATCAGGCCCCTATTTTGGAAGTGATCCTTTGCAAGTGGAATGGCAGGATAACAACGAAACTGAACATGTGAAGCTGAGAATTCATCGTGTGGACACAGATTTCATAGAGACATATGGTTTGGAGCTTATGGCTGGAAGATCTTTTGACAAATCATTTTCTACTGACATCTCAAATGGCATCATCGTAAATGAAACCACGAAGGAGTATTTTAATTGGGATGAAGCAATTGGTAAGCAATTGAAATCAGGTAACACTACATACCATGTAATTGGTGTGGTAAAAGACTTCAATGATTTCACTATGTTTAAGAAGATCCCACCAATGGGACTTGTTGTGAGAAACCAAGGACTAAACTATAGCTTGATATCAGTTAAAGTTTCTGGAAATAGAGAAGAAACCATTTCTTATTTGAATAATACATTTAATAATGCCTTCCCTAATGAACCAATACAATTTGAGTTATTGGAAGATAATTTCGACAGAAGCTATATTGAAACATTAGGAAATGTAAGTAAGATGTTTGTATTCTTTTCTGTGCTGGCAATTTTCCTTGCTGCTCTAGGACTTTATAGTCTCGTTTCCCACTCAACCAAAATGCAACAAAAGATGATTGCAATCCGGAAGGTACTAGGAGCAGGTGTTTCAAATTTATTCAGACTTTTACTTAAGGAATATCTGATATTGTATAGTATAGCAGCTGTACTTGGCCTAGTCACAACCTACATTGTAGCACTTAAAGTAATCAATGTTTTTGCTTACCATACAACCGTAAAATTAAGTTATCTACTAGTTGGAGGTGGTATTGCTCTGGCTGTAGTACTTATATCCGTTTCAGCGAAGATATTATTTACAGCAAGGGCTAATCCAGTAGATTCCATTGGGAAAGAATGAAATCAATTCATCAACAATCAGGCTGACTGGATTGGTCAGCCTTTTTTATTGGCTCTTCCATTCAAATGCACATGTCATTTGAAATTCCTCTCCTATCCTGTTTACAACTGGGTTATCTGAAGTAACCCAATGTAAGCAAATTACTTTGTCAATTAATGACCCTATATTCAAAATCCTGATCAGATCTACAAGCAAACCAATCGCATCCTGGTCCACTTTCTGAAGAGCAAGGTGAATTGTTAGCTGATCTGACGTAATTAGATGGGCCTTGATGCTTTCCAATAGCCTTTCTAACTGAGATACTGATTTCGAATCACAAAAATCTCCTGATATAATTGCAAGGTTTAAATCCGGACTTAATACAGTCCTGATGTTTGAGGAATATGTGCCTGCATTTCCTTTTTCACTCTTTTCCAATGAGGTTAGAGAAATATTATTTCCTACCATAGCTTATAGTTGAATTGGTTTAGGTTTACCGCTGATAAGATTCAAGTTATTCAAACTAATTGCATACAACGCTTTCGTTAGGATGAAAAGGAAAAATTTGAGTTGAACAGGTATATTGGTGGGCTCCAATTATTATTACTACCTCCAAGATTAGGTCCCAAAATCAGGGCCCTTCAAAAAAAGAATATTTTTTTTACAAAAAAATAAAAACACATAACAATCTGTTTTTCTGCGACTTAAAAAAGAATTACCTAAAGGACAATTGAATTTTTTCATTAAATAATTGAATAATTTCTCCAACCACTGAAATTCTTGGCACGCCATTTGTAAATTGACCGATATCAAAAACAAAATACATAACTTATTATCACAATGAAAAAACTCACATTAATTATCGCACTTTTTATTCTTGGTTCATCAGCAGTATTTGCACAAGACGGTTCAAGTAAAAACAACGCATTTAAAGCAAACCCTCTAGGACTAATTGTAGGGTTGGGAAAAGTAAACTATGAAAGAAAATTTTCTGAATCAACTTCAGCTCAGTTAGGAGTTTCTTACTTCAGTTTTAACAACAGTGGAGACAGTTTCTCAGGACTGGGTCTTGTACCGGAATTCAGATTTTATGTTAACAAAAATGCCATGGACGGATTTTATGTAGCACCATTCATGAAGTACAACAACTTCACAGTAAAAGATGGTGACTCAGGTTTCAAAGGAGCATTAAACATTTACAGAGCTGGTGCTAAAGCTGGTATGCAGTGGTTAATGGGTAAAAATGAAAACTTCATCATTGACCTGGCATTCGGAGGAAAATATTCAGACTTTAATCTAAATGTAAAAGAAGGAGATGGCGATTCATTTGAAAGTGAAGACCTATTTGAAGGTTTCTCTCCTGAGTTACATTTTGCAATAGGATTTGCATTCTAAACTTCCAATCAACAACGTTTAGAAAGTCCTCACTGAGTGAGGACTTTTTTTTGTTTATTGCTGTTTCAAAATATAGGACATCACTACATCTTCTCCCGATCGGTATGCTTCAAAACTAGGTGGTATGTAAACATCAACAGGGATTCTGTCCAAATCAGGCTTTTCAGGCCAGTGCTCTTTTATTCTGGTAGTATATTCCAGTAAGTAATTACTATTTGGCAGGTTCATGTATTCATTATTGTCAGACCAGTTAGGATGAGTTCGGCCTGGTTCTCCCACTATGATTGCCTCCGTCTCTGTTTTTAAATAAATAGTTGCAACTGAAGCAGCGGAGAATGTTCGTCTTCCATTAGCAACCCAAATCTTACCAGACTGATTCAACCATGGTCTTTTCACTATTGCATCAATTAAGGGTCTACTTAAGCCGTAATTACCTCCATTATTAAGTCTGAAATCAATGATCAGTTTTTCCGGTTTTACCTGGTCTATTTCGTCAAATAGTCTCTTGATGTACTTCTTAATGGACTCTTTCCCTTTTTGATTATTAACTCTTCTAAAATTAAAATACATAGCCTTTTCACTTTCCAGATACTTGTGCCAATAGTATTTATCATAGCCAGAAAGATATAATGGTCTTTCTATCGAATTAATACTATGGGTTGTAGACCACTTACCATTATTATATTGATCTCTTGGAATACCTGCAAGCTCCACGGTTTCACCACCCACAGACAATTTCACTTTACCTGGATCATCAGATACACCAATACACTCCAATAACTCTGGCAGAATCAAATAGCCTGGTGCTGCATGAAGGTATTCCATATCGTTATCAGCAGACATTCTCTTTTTTAGTGTTGCAAACACTTTTGAGGTTGCCATGCCATTGAAATGGGATATTGACTTGCCTATCAAATGCTGATATTGTTGATGGGCTGCAATGACATATAGTGAATCCTCAAAGAAATACAGTAACAACGGTAGTTTGATGAAACCAACATTCGCATGGCCTATATTGAGCTCTGAGTGACCATCCTTCAGTAACGACATCAAACGCATTATTTCGCAAGCGATTTGATAATCTTCAAGTTCACCAACTTTCTTCTTCAATTGATCGATCTCGGTTTTAAAGTTTGATTTCACTGTTGGATCAAATGACACAAATTGCTTTTCAATCTTCTTATCTAGATACTGGATATCCTCTAACCATTCTTCCTTTGAAAGATTCTGGGATAAACATGCACCTGAGAACATGACAACTAATGAGAGTTTTAATATGAGTTTTTTCATAACCTTTTTTCTCCCATAGATAGGTGAATGGTCACAAATTAAACCTGACATCCGTTCAAACTCAGTTCAATCCAATTGGAAAATACTCAAACTGACTGCTGATACGCCCCTGGAGTGGTGTTTGTGATTTTTTTGAAGGCATTGAAAAATGAAGACTTTGAGCGATAACCAAGTTGGTTGGCAAGTACCTCCATCTTTATAAATTGAGATTCACTTAGTATTTCCTGGGCCTCTTTTATCCTGTATTTATTCGTAAGATCCAGAAACGACATCCCTACCTCAGCATTTAGTATTTGTGATATATGATGCTTACTAATACCAGATTCAGCTGAAAGCATGTCCAGATTAAATCCTGGGGTCAGATATAATTTTTCTTCATCAAACAACTTAATCAGTTGGTGGTGTTTTGCTTTTATATAATCGGTACTCAAAGAAGATTTGGAATACTTTTTTTGTCCAACCGTCAAAATATCTGGGTTAAAAATCAAATAAAGTGTCATGCTGTATAAAGCCAGTGTACTAAATACATCCCCCGAAAACCTTGGAAATGGACTTTCAAAGAATACATATCCATTTACAACTCCACCCTCTGAAAGAAAAAGCGTAATTCCTGCTCCGATTAAAATGATATTTAAGAAGATTGTCCATGATTTCTGAATACCAGAAATTTTGTCTTTGAATCTGGATACAAATCCGGTTCCATAGATTCCGTAAGCAATAAGCTGTACTGAGATCAATTCAACAACTACCCACCCCTGGATATCCCATGGATCGGAAGGAAATCTCTTAGTGTAAGGTCTGGCTGGCAATCCAGCATCAATCATTTGATTAATGATATTGAATTTGTAAGCATCGCTTTGCAGAAAGAAATTGAATGAGTACAAAAAGTACAAAACTGCTGGAAGTAGGTGAAGAATCAGAACAAAGGGTTTGATTTTTACTCCCAACAACTCATAAGTGTAAAACAATGCCAGTGGTGCCAAAATCAATGTAAATGGCACATTAGTATTTAACAACCAAGTAAAATTGAGCATCCAGCCTGAAGCAATAAAAAAGGAATACAATTGGACAAAAAGCAGTGTCGCTAAAAACATGATTAGATATCTGTGTTTCGCTGTTTTTCTTTTGAAGAGATACAAGACAATAATTGCCGATCCCTGAAGCAAACCAAAAACTATCGCAACAACAACACCATTGATTCCTGGAAATTCAATCATACAATAAGGACTGAATCGCGCTTATTAAAGTTGCATAAATCCCCACGAAGTTTTTAAATACTATGGTTGCAATGAATAGACATTGTAATTATACCCTGCAAACACACCCATCCCATTATTAATGTTAGTAGAAATCTGAACTGGTTCCGACAAGGATCCTTCCTCCTCCAAAGTGAGTTGATAATCCGAAGTTAACAGGTAATCGAAGTATTCTTTAGTTAGTGATTTTAATACAAACCGCACCTTGACATCATCACTTCTATCAAAGTTGAGAAGTGTTGGGATGATATAGAAGTTGAATGTAAAAACTTCACCATCAAAACTGTCATCTTCAAAATAAAGGTATCTGAAACCATCAATAGCCTCCGGCCCTCCTCCAATTATGACATCAGTAGTCCCTCCCGTATCAACATCAAGATCTTCAATTAACACTTCATTTAACTCTCCTTCAATCGCTTGATCACTGCAACCAGCAGAACACTCTTCCACAAACACCTCCAAAGAATAGTAATTAGTAACTCCAGCAGGATCTTGAAACGTCACTTCCGCTGGATATCCGTATTCGCCGATGTTGATATCCACTAATTCTCTGGACAATGTTGCATTTAGAATCTCAACAGATTCCGGGATGTAGCTTGATGCACTTACCATTCCATCTTCACTCATTAATTCGAAAGAGAATGTATCGCCTTCTTCTGGTAATATTGACGATATGTACGATCCATTTTCCTCTGAGAGCACTTCAACGAAATCCCCATTAACATTTAATCTTACCTCCAGATTTTCTAATCTTTGGAAACTATTTACATCTAGGATTGGGATTGCGCTAAACACATCCATTTGAATCCTTGAATCAGGTCTGTAGAATGAATAAACAACTAAGTCACTTCCGTTCTCCGGTAACTTCGGATCTATTGGCGTTTCACAGCTTTGAGCTATAAATACCACACATATGATATATAGAAGTCTTTTCATTTTTTAGAATTTAAACTGATAGCTGACATTAGGAATTATTGGAAACAAACTGATTTTCTTGAATTGTTTTTCGTTGGGTTTTGTATCATCAAAATCAATGAATGTTGGATTCTGCCTGCTATAGGCATTGTATACTCCAAATACCCAAGACCTTTCTCCCCATCTCTTCTGTTTCTTAAAACTAATACTCAAATCCAAACGGTGATAATCCTGCATCCTGGTGGAGTTTCGACCAGGGTATTGCTTCACAAATTCCTCATAAGATGGGCCGCTTGAATCCCATGTGGCTTTGGGAATGCTTGCAGTAGGTAGAGTAATTGCATTGCCAGTACCATACACCCAAACACCACTGACATTGATTCTTTTATTCAACTCGTAATTATAAACGACCGAAACATCATGCCTTCTATCATATCTATATGGAAATGGTTCTCCAAAATTTAAATTAGGAAACTCCCTTGTAGTCTTTGACCATGTATATCCTACCCAGCCCGTAGACCTCCCAACTTTTTTCTGCACAAAAAATTCAACTCCGTAACTATCTCCTTTTCCAAATTCTACTTTGTGCTCCCACTCACTATCTATATCCAGAAATCCTGCCCCTTCTTTGTACTCAATCAAATTGTCCATCCACTTATAATAACCTTCAACCGATACTTCCATTCCCATAAATGTTGATGCCACTCCTAATGCAACCTGATCAGAAATCTGAGGTTTGACTAAATCAGTACTCGGTACCCAGAGATCTGTTGGCAACCCAACTCCCGAATTAACTAAAAGATGAATGTACTGTGCCATTCTCGCATATGAAGCTTTAATTGACCAGCTTTTTGTGACTTTTTGGTTCAGTGAAATTCTAGGTTGTAGATAGAAGTAATTCCTTGAGGACACCTCAGCTCCTGAGAAGTGAAGCCCTAGATTCAAGCTAGTTGAATTGAATAATTTGAATTCATCCTCCAGGTATGCATAAAACTCATTCAGATCTACTTTGGTGGACCCAAACGTCGTATCAGTTTCTGTATGAGATTTGAAGCTGGATATACCTGGTTTTAGCTGATGATTGATGGCATTTACTCCAAATTTCACTTGATGATTATTATTCAGAAAATAATCGAAATCCATTTTCACACTCAGGTCCTGAATGTTTGAGAAGTAATCATTCTCCCTATACAGGTCTGGCGATTCAACTGACTCACCGTAGTTGTAATCTAAAATTGTTTCTAGTTCAAACCGATATCTGCTGTAAGTAGCAGTTAGATTACCAAACAAGCGATCTGTAAACCTTCTATTCCATCTGAAAGCAGAAGTGATATTGCCCCAGTTTATATTTGAATGCTCTTTCTCGTTGATGTCTGCTATTTGGTTGAATTTGTAGTCATTATAGAATTTATCTCTACCAGAATAAAAGCTCAAATAGAACCGATCTTTTGGGTTGGCGATGTGGTTAATTTTGGCATTGAGATCCCAGAAATTATATCCAAAAACTCTATCTGCGCCCGACCATTTCATCAATGGAACTGTTAAAGCATCTATGTAAGTCCTTCTTCCAGAAACCATAAATGAAGTCTTCCCCTGATTAATAGGGCCACTTAATGTAAGTTTTGATGCAATCAATCCAACAGCACCTTCTCCTTCAAATTCATTCATGTTTCCTTCCTTCATTTGAATATCAATAACTGAAGATAACCTACCACCATACCTGGCTGGAAAACCGCCTTTGATTAAAGAGACTTGATTGATTGCATCAGCATTGAAGACTGAAAAGAAGCCGAATAGATGATTGGCATTATAAACAGGTACTCCATCCAGCAAAATTAGATTCTGATCTTGTCCTCCTCCTCTGACATATATTCCAGATGAACCTTCATTACCTGACTGAACTCCAGGTAATAACTGAAGAGTTTTCATTACATCAGTTTCACCCATGAATACCGGTAGTTTCTTAATCTTTTCCGGCTGAAGAGTAACCTTACTCATTTCAGTTATTTCCTGAATTTCTCTTTCACTGGTAATAACTACTTCAGAAAGCATTTTAGTTGATGGAATTAAACCAAACTCGTAATCTGAAACACTTGGTTTTGCTACTACTCGTTGAGGTTTATAGCCTATGTAGCTTACTTCAATAGTATCTCCTGTTAGGGTCAAACTGAAGAAACCGTATAAGTTAGTGGTTACTCCGCGCCCAGTTGCAATATCAATTACATGTGCTCCAATGAGGCTTTCTCCTGAGTTCCCATCTCTTACAAAACCAGAAACAACTCTATTTTGAACTTCGTTTTGCTGTTCTGAAATGACAGGTTCCTGAGATACTTTAACCTTCTTGAAGATCAAGAGATTCTTCCTGACTTTTATAGCAATACCAGCGGTCTCCAAAAATTCCTTAAATGAATCAGGATCATTAATATTGATTCTTTCATTAATGATTAACCTTTTATTCTTTATATCGTCAGGATAAGAAAATCGGTAATCGGAGTTTTCATCTATGTATGCAATGAAATCTTTGAACAACATGGAATTATCCAGGCTGGATTGACTGTAAGCAACTTTGCCGACAGTCAATAAAAGCAAAATCAATAAACTAGCACGCATCTCCGTCTATGATTATCGTTTCACCATCCATTCTCCAGCTCAATTCAAGGGTTTCAGTTATGATATCCAAAACATCCTCAATAGTCTCAAACTCAATCTTTGCAGAGATTGTGCAATTTTCAACAGCACTAGCAATTTTCACCTGCTTCTTAAAAAGATCATTTAATTTATTCGAAATCTCAACCAGCGATTCACCCTTGAACTCTAACACCCCTGTGTACCATGAGTAGTCATTTTGATTCCAGTTTAGCCGGGTAATCCTGCCATCTTCTTGGATCAATGCTTTTTCATTTTTAGGAAGTTGCACTTCTTCTGAATCAGATTCTAACTTCACTAAACCTGATCTGACTGAAACAACAGTTTGAGAATTTGTAGTAAATACGTTAAATGATGTGCCCAATACTGTGATGGACCCATTTTTTGTAGATATCACAAAAGGTTTTGCTTCATCTCGGTAAATGTTAAAAAATGCTTCGCCAAGCAAACTAACTTTTCTATACTCCTCTCCAAAATCCTCATCAAGTACCACTTGACTATTCCCATTGATTGAGATCTGGGAACCATCTTTCAGGTTTATTGCAAGTATTTCATTTGCGGAGGTTTCGTAAATACTTGAACTTGATTGATTTAACAAATAGCCAACCGTAAAAAGTAATACTACCGCGGCAGCACTTAACCAATATATCATTGGTCTACGATTCGTTTTAGGTTCTATTTCATTTAAAATATCCTTCCATGCCAATTCCTTTTCATTTTCTGAAACAAGGTCATTAGACATCATATCCAACTCCATTATTTTTCGATCAAACTCCCGATCTTTTTTATTTTCCATTATCTGTTGGGTCTATTTTTCAAAATTGGATTCCAAAAACAAGTGCTTATATGGCGCCAATGTGAGCTTTAGTTTTTGTAAGCCCGTTCCAATGTGTTTTTCAACTGTCTTAACCGACAGATTCTGAACTCCTGCTATCTCTTCATAGGTAAGTCCCTCAAATTTGCTCAGCATAAAAACTTCTCTGCATTTATCAGGGAGGCCTCTAATCGCTGCTTCAAGAAGATATCTTGGAAAATTAGGATCAAGATGAATGGTTGGCTCCTCACCAATTTCTGGTAATTGAGACCGATCAAACTTTTTGGAATCCCTCAGGTAATTTATTGCCCGATTTTTCACCGAGTGATAGGCGAACCTTTCAAAGGATTCAATCTCTGATAATTTGCCATCCTTCCAGATTGAAACAAAAAACGACTGAACAATATCCTTTGACTGATCTTTGTCTTTGGTAATGTAGTAGCAGTATTTCACTAAAGGGGTGAAATGGCAATCAAACAATCTCCTGAATTTTGCAAGTTCTTCCATATCTTCTGAGTTGATGACCCAACAACCATGATACACCCCCAGTATCTGTGAAGAAATTTATTTAAATTAATAGAAAAGCTTGCGTCATGTCCAGAATAGTTCTTGCTCTAGTCCTCATAATGTCCCATTTAATCACGTTTGGTCAAAAGGTTCAGAAAGTGAATGAACAACTAAGAACACTTACTTTTTTTGATCTAAAGAATGACTCAAATAGGTCCTTTCACAAATACAATGAGGAAATACCCAGAATACTCATTAATGCTCTAGAACAGGGCAAAATAAAGGCTTATGAGGTTTCGGATTCCAGTCAGGTTAATGAATTGAGTTTTGAAGAATTTAAGGAAAAGATGGAGCTACCTGGTTTTGAAGAAGATCCATTTGATTGGTGGGATGAGTCTGATGATTACTATTTAGAAAGTGAAATCTCAATCATTGGCTTAGATGAAACAATAGGATTCAAAAAAAAGAAATACTACAGGAGGATTAATTATATCAATTTATACGTACCGGAATATGTCAGTCATACTGGTTTAAGAACTTATCTTGCTTCATTTAGATTTGAAGAGTTTGCTAAAATCTGCTCAGAAGAAGGGTACTTGTGGTATCAGCCTGAATTATTTTACTTTTGGAATGCCAATGGGTTTACGAATTTATACTACCGGTATTTCTTTGAAAGTAAGGCTGGAAATGAGTTAATAGCACTTCTAAAATCAGGCAAAATCAAGGGATTTCATAAAGAAGGAAACTCAATTGACCTGGATATCAACTTTAGTAATAAATACTCAGATTATCCCAGATTTGAAATTGCTTTTCGGGAGCCTAAGGGAATGCCTTTTAAAAATACTGTAATTGACATTTATTATAACCCCGATGGATATTACGGTAGCTATAATATTCAATACCTTGTATCCTGTAACACCTCAGATTTTGAGGAATATCAAAGTTCAAAAGTCCTATATCTCTCCGACGCGATTCTAACCAACCTATTAACTCCTCTTGTCAATCAATATTCCAATCAGTTAGAAAGAGATACTATTTCCGTAAATGGCACTCTGAAAAATGGTCTCTCAGATCCCGAATATGATCCGAAAGGTATATTGGCACAAGTTCCTTCAGGTATCCAAATCAAAAAAATCACCAACAACCAGGTATCAAGAATCGACCTATATGATTCTATAAACAATGTATTGGTACCAGAAGGACAAGAAATATCTCGATACTTAATGGAAGCAATAGATACTGATAAATTAGAAATATACTGGACTAATGCCTTGGAAAAGCAAATGACCAAAGAGGAATACACGGAAGCTATAACAATGATTGAACCTGCCATAGATCCATTTGCGGATCCATTCGAATATAATGAGGATGAGGTCTACCTGTATTCACCACTTTCATTAACCATTTTTTTGCTGTCTCAAAAGGCTGAATTTGATCTAAAATCTGGAGAAAAACTGCTTAACCCTTACGCTATAGGTATGACGTTAAGAGCTGATGATTCTCCTTATGGCTTAGATCAAACTGTGGGTTGGTTAAATGTAAATGATGTCAAAAACCTATTAATAGATAAGAAGGCTGAAGCAACATTCTTTGGAGAAAAGCTTAATTACTATGATATATTGATGAGTGATAAAATTATCAGCTACTTTCAAGTAGGTTCACACATAAAAGTCTTAAAGAACTAAGTTGGCAACTCCACCTGAAACTTTACAAGTCCATCCTCATTACGGGCATAGATAGCTCCATCATGACTGGTTACCACTGAATAACAGATAGAAAGTCCAAGCCCAGTCCCAACTCCTGGTGCTTTTGTGGTATAAAATGGATCGAATAATTCTCTTAGCTTTTCTTCTGGAATGACCGGCCCATTATTACAAATTTCAATTAGTGCCTTGTCACTTTCCTGTCTTGTTGAGATCTCAATCTTCTTCTTTACAATCTCATTGTGAGAATTAACAGCAAAAATTGCATTGTCAATTAACTGTACAATTACTTGCTGCATGTCCGCTCTCTTCACAAACAGCTCCTTTTGAAGATCCAGCTTTTTGATCAATTCAATATCATCATCAATCTTGGACTTCAGAATAACAATTGAGTTTTCAATCAATTCATGAATATCGGTCTTGAGAACCTCCGCATCACTTCTATTGGAAAAAACCTGTAGTGAATTGACAATCTTGCTAATCCTCTTTATTCCGTCATCCATGATATTTTTAGCCACTTCTCCGTCTTCCTCATCCATTTCTTCATCTGGCTCTTCCAAAGACTGACTAATAATTTGCACACCTCCTTTTATATGGTTCAGAGCATTATTAAACTCATGTGTAATACCAGCGGTCATAGTACCCAAAGAAGTCATTTTTTCTGATTGAAGCATGTAAGATTGCATGGTTTTCATTTCTTCTAAGGCATCCTTTAGTTCGGAGTTGGCTACCCTGAGGTCTTTTGTTTTGCTTGCTACTTCTTCCCTTAAGAATTCTTCACTTTCTTCGAGCTTGCTATTGACAACTTCTATCCTATTGATATAATCATTTTTCTCTCTGGCAAAGGAGACTATTTTTTTATAGATCAGAAATAAAATAACTACTACAAGTGCGATACTAAATAATTGAGTCAGATAGGTATATTTTTGGAACGATTCAATTTCTTCATTCATTCGAATGATTTGACCTCCAAGATAGTTTTTCAGGTCTACCCTAACGAGGTTATATTCTTGCCATATTTCGTCACCCTTGTTTTTAGATAGTTCCGCTCTGAAGGATTCCAAATCACCGTCATCTACCATTTGCTTAAGGCCTTCCATATAATTTCCATAGCTATCAATGGTATTTTTTAGTTTTGAAATATTTGCAGGGTCATAATGAAAATTCTTGACCTCCTGATCAAGTCTGGCAAAGATTTCTTCAGATAAATCAAATGCAAATAAGTAGGGATGCAAGATCTCCTCATCCTGAACAAAAGCATATCCCCTTAAACCTGCATCAAACCCTCTTAAAACACCAGATTCAATTCCGTCAAGGTTAGTTTCTATAATTTGGATCGAAGCTTTCTTGGCACTCGCTTCATCGACCTTTTTGTTACTGTAAAAAATCAAAAAGCCATTAATGATTATTAGCACAACTAATGAACATAGATAGTACAAAATGGTAAAGTTGATTTTCCTTGCTTTAGACATATGGGCCAACCTAAAAATAGCGTAACAAATCCTATTAACAATTTAATCGAAAATGAGGGCAATTACCAGCAAAGAATAGAATGAAAAATAATAGCCTTTTCCGTAACCATTACAATTTCCTGAAGTATTCGATTAAAGACCGTAAAATGAAATCATTATCAAAAACTCTGATTTGTCTGGCTTTACTGCAGGCATCTTGCAGTACTTGTGGGCTTACTCAACCCGAAAAGACTGCTACTAATCAAAACAGAACAAAAATGCAGAACGAGATTTATGTTAGTTATTTAGTAAGTAAGGAAACTTGACGAAGGCTGAACGTCAACCCTTTACTTTAGACTGGTTGAGCAATTTGAATCCCTGGAACAACATGAAAGTACCTCCTATTCCAATTGCTCCACCAGTATATAACAATGCTTCCCCAAGGTCATTGTTTTCACCACCAAGCAATTGTCCACCAATTATTACAACAGAATAGCCAATTGTAGAAATCAGCATACCTGTTCTTAACTTTTTCTCAGATTTCTGAAGATTTAATTCAATCTGCCCAATGTCTGTTTTAAGGTCAAACACCACAGATTTTAGTGAGTCAAACTCCTGTTTAGTTACTTCTTGTGCTACAGATTGGGAGATACTGGTGGTAACTATTGCCAGTGTTATTAAAAAATATCTCATAGTTAATTATTGATTCAGCCAACTCTTAAAACTGCTCACCTTTTCTCTGGCGACAATGATGTCCTTTTCGCAGTGCGTATTGATATGTAATTTCAACCTTCCATTATGATAACTTCTAATTTCCATGAGGTCATCAAGATTTACAATGAATGATCGGTTAATTCGATAAAAATTATCTGGGTCAAGCAGCTCTTTCTCCAGTTCTTCCAGACTATGGTCTACTATAAACTTGTGTCCTTTTTGAGCTTCTACCAAATAAACAGTTTTACCTTCAGCATAGAAGTAAGACACTTCTTCTGCCCTTTTGAACACTAATTTATTACCCAATTTCGCCAAAAACCTCTTCTTGTAATTCCCACGCCCCCGATGACTAATGATTTCTTTCACCAAATCCGCTGTGATTGGCTCATCCAACATCTTAACTCTTTCTTTAAACTTGTCAAGAGCTTCTTTCAATTTGGGGAAACTTAGAGGTTTGAGTAGATAATCAATACAATAAACATCAAAAGCATCCATTGCATATTGATCGTAAGCAGTTGTAAATATTACTGGCTTGCTTATCTCCACTTGTTTAAAAACTTCAAAACTAGAACCATCAGCCAATTCTATATCGCATAGTAGAAGATCATATTCAACACCTGAATTAAAAACAGTAATTGCACTCTCAATAGAATCTGCAGTCGCAACTACTTCAATCGACTCATCATATTTAGCGATTAAACTTTGCAGCTTTTCTAAAGCAAAAAGTTCGTCTTCAAGAATGATTATCTTCATAGTCTAAAGTTTGATCAATGGAAGGGTCACTGAAAAGTGCTCTGCATCCTGTTTTATTTCGATTTCCTCATTTAAGAACTTATATCTCTCCGAAATGTTCTTAAGTCCAATGCCAGATGCTTCTTTTTTTTCTTTTTTAAGCTTCTTTTCATTCGAAACTGTTAGCTTGTTGTCCTGACATTTAATTGAAATCGTCATTGGATGTGATTTCGAAATTGTGTTGTGTTTAATTACGTTTTCAACCAATAACTGCAATACCGCAGGTGGAATGAACAAACTGGAATCAACACCCTTTAGATCCATGTTGACACTCAGTGCTTCGGCAAATCTGACTTTTAATAAATCGAGGTAATCGTTTACAAAATCCAATTCCTCTTTGAATGTCACCACTTCATTAGATCTATTCTTAAGGACGTATCTGTAGATGTCACTTAACTTATGTAAAAACTCATCCGCCTGATCAGCATCTTTATGAATTAGGCTTGATAGGACATTTAGACTATTGAATAAAAAATGAGGATTGATTTGATTACTCAGTATTTCAAAATTTGCCTGAGCTGATAATGACTTATATTTTTCTGCCTCCACTGCCTTACTTCTAAACTGATCATTATAAAAAACTATTGCATTTATACTATTCAGAAACAAATTCACTCTGAATGTAAATCCCAGAGTCAACTTGATATTAACAACATTAGCTCCATACGGATCTCCAAGAATTACACCGGTAATTAGAACCGAGAGTAGAGACAAAATCGCAATACCAACAAGACTTACCAGGAAATGCTTTAACAAAGTATGGATCTTAGTTGGGAAGTTGATTCTATACTTCTGAATCCACAAATTGATATACCAAATGCCGTAAACTAAAGCAAACACGATTATGGTTAAATGATACCAAACTAATTCTGCTTCATATAACCTGTCGCCATTGAGTATTAGGATGTTAGCTATTGAATATAGCCCTAATAAAAGAATATATACTTGCTTGAGTGAATTACTAAACATTAGGTCGTTTTTATAAGGGCCAATCTCACAAATCAAGACTGGCCCTTAGAGGTAACTAGAAACTCTAATTAAAGTTCAGGAATTATTACTTTATCAATGATATGAACAACTCCTGTAATAGTTTGTACATCCGTAGCTGTTACAGTTGCATCTTCGCTGGCCTCCGACTTATCTGTGATTGTTACTGACCCATCAATATTGATTGTAATGGTTTCACCATTCAACATTTCAGGAGATTGACCATCTGATAAATCAGAACTATAAACTCTTGAATCAATTACATGATACTGTAATACTTCTTTGATTTGATCGCTTGTAAGCGTTGCTGTAATGTTTGAGATTTCATCAAAAGCAGCGTTTGTTGGAGCAAATACTGTGAAGTTTCCGGCTTCATCAGTTAACGCTTCTACCAGATCAGGATAATTTGAAAGCAAACTAACGAGTGTAGAAAGATCATCATTTCCAGAAGCTACATCTACAATATTGTCATCAGTTTCTGGAATTAATACTTGATCAATTATATGCACAACACCATTACCTGCTGCTAAATCTGCAATTGCAACAGAGGCATCAGTGGTTGCTGCACTAACATCTCTCACTGCTACTCCAGAAGACAAATCAATCTCTACTGCCTGTCCGTTAACTGTTGTAACGAAACCATTTGAAAGCTCATCAGAAAAAACGCTTCCAGTAACAACATGATATAGAAGAATATCAGAAAGAGCCGGACTCGCTAATAAATCTGCTGCTGAGATGTTTGCAAGATCAAGGTAGTCAGCAAATGCATCATTTGTTGGAGCAAACACCGTGTATTCTTTTTCAAGATCCGCAAGGGTCTCAGTTAGCTCTGAAGTTTCTAAAGCTGCTTTTAATGTACTGAATTCAGCATTGAAGTTTACAAGGTCCATGATTGATCTTGCTGGCAATAATACTTTGTCTATTGCGTGAATCACACCATTTGTTCCTTGTATATTTACGGCTGCTGTCTGAATATTGGCGTCTGCCAAAGTACCCGCATCTGCTAATGACAATTCTCCTGCATCAAGAACTAATAATTGATCTGCTAAAGCAGTCTCTAATTCTCCTGATTCTAAATCTGTTGAGAACACTCTATCTCCTGCAACTACATGGTATAGAAGAACATCCTGTAAAAGTGCAGCGTCTACATCATCGAGACTTGAAGCTCCAAGGAAGTCTAACAGATTATTAAATGCAGCATCCGTAGGAGCAAATACCGTGAAATCTCCATCTTCATCGCTTAACACAGATACAAGATCAGCAAGATCTGGATCTTCTGTTACCTTTGTGATTGCACCAACAAGAGCTGTAAACTCAGGAGCAGAAGCCGTTGAAGCATCAATAGCTATATCTACAATGTTGCCTGAAGGTGGTAATAATACTTTGTCAATAATGTGAATAACACCATTATCTGCTGCAATGTCTGGAGTAGCAACACTTGCGTCATTTATACTTACTCCACCATCTATGTTCACTTCAACGTAAGTTTCATTTAGTGTCTCAACAAAACTATTACTCAACTGATCAGAAGTAACTGGATCAGCTAGAACGTGATATAACAAAATGTTGGTCAAATCTTCTACTGATACTGCATCCAAATCGATTCCTGCATCTATGAATGCCTGATTAGTTGGTGCAAATACCGTGAAATCATCAGAACCAGAAAGTGTTTCCACCAATTCAGCTTTTATTAAAGCATCTACTAAAATTGAAAGATCTTCAGTTGCCTGAGCTAATCCTGCTATCGAGTTATCTTCAGTTGGAGGAAGTAAAACTTTGTCAATGATGTGAATAACACCGTTACTTGCTTCAATGTCAGCTTGCGTAACTGTTGCGTCGTTGATTTTCACTCCATCAGTAAGGTCCACAGTCACCGCTGCACCATTCAAAGTTGTAACATCTCCGTTAGATAGTTCTGTAGATAAAACGCTTGAAGTCAAAACGTGATATTGAAGAACTGCAGTTAGTGTAGTATTGTCGATAGTATTTAAATCAATGCCTGCTGCTGCGAAAGCATCATCAGTTGGAGCAAATACTGTAAAGTCTGCGGTTGGATCTGAGAATGTTTCAACAAGACCCGCTTGACTTAAGGCAGCTACTAATGTATTCAGATCATCAGAAGCTGAAGCTAATTCGGCAATAGATCCTGGAGCGTTATCATCTCCCCCATCCATGTTGTCGTCATCACCGCAACTCACCATCAATAAAGGTAAGGCAAGAATGAAAGCCAGATATAAGAATATTTTCATCGTTCTCATGTGTATAAGATTTTTGGTTTTTGTTTTAAGATTGAACTCAATTACAATGGCCATACTGCTTTGAGATTTGATGTTATAACACAGGAAATGGGATTTTTGAAATGAGAAGGACGCTGAACTTGCTAAAAACAGACTCGAATTGTATGAAGATTTCTTTAAACTGTTGTTTAATGATTTCACTAAGCTGTACTCAAAATGACAACAGGATATGAACTTTTGACTTATCTTAGCCATCAAAAAAAACACTATGTACGAATTCCTTTTAGTCGTTCATTCCTGGGTAAGATGGATTATTCTTCTTGTAGCAGTGGCGGTTGTGGTAAAATCTCTTATTGGGCTATTCAGTGGATCTGAGTATAAAAAAGGAGATAATGGTATGGCTGCTGGATTTGTTGGAATGATGCACCTTCAGTTATTGATCGGGCTCATTCTTTACGTTTTCCTTAGTCCAATTACTCAATCCGCATTCCAAAATTTCGGAGCAGCAATGAAAAATGCAGACTTGAGATATTGGGCAGTAGAGCATATTGCTGTGATGATTCTAGCCGTAATTGCAGCGCAGGTAGGTAGATCAATAAGCAAAAAATCGACTGATGCATTAGTAAAGTTTAGATTTCAAGCAATTTTCTTTGGAATTTCCCTCTTTTTAATGCTTACAAGAATCCCTTGGGACAGATTATAGAAATTGAATTTTGCGAGAACAAATTCGAAAAATATTACGTACAATTACCCTTATGAAAATCATAGGGGTTTTTTGTTTATCATTCCTTCTGACCGTCAATTCAGCAATATCTCAAACATTAAAAATTGACAGTTTAAAACTAGTACTGCAAAATGATCAATTATCAGCTATTAAAAGAATAAAGGCTAATAACGATCTAGGTTTTGAATATTGGATTGTTGACCCTAATCAATCAATAAGTTATGGTAACAAAGCCTTGGCTATCGCAACGAAGGAAGACTTTTTACCTGGTAAAGCTTATGCTGATCGAGTTATCGGTGTTGGTCACTGGGCAACCGGTAATTATGAGCCCGCTCTTAAGCACCTGTATTCATCGAAAGAAATATACGAAGAACTAACCGACTCTGTGGGTATTGCAAACTGCATCATGAATATAGGCATGGTCTACGCAGACCAAAACGACATTACAACAGCCCTTGATCATTTCCTTACGGCTAATGAAATATTTGTTAATCAAGGTGAGGATAGCAGAGTGGCAACAACCTACAGTAAGATTGCTGATATATACATTCTTCAAAAAGAATTTGACAAAGCCTCGGAGATATTAAAGAAGGCTTACAACATGCATAATAATGCAGATTTTACTTATGGTAAAGCAGAAAGTTTAAATAGACTTGGCCTTCTATATAAGGCTATGGGAAGAAAAAAGGATGGAATCATACACTTAAAAATATCTGCCTTACTGAGTGAAGGAATCAATGATTTAGATGGATTAGCAAAAACATATGAAAACATTGCTTCCATCTACATTGAACTGAAAGAATACGACAATGCATTGGAGTATGCCCTAAAAGCTGAAGAAGTAGCATTGAATATCAAGTCTTTGAAATGGCTTAGCAACATCTATCTTGACCTAAAGCTAATTCACCAGGCTAAGGGAAATTATAAAAAATCAATTGACTACTACGACAAGCACATATTATATAAGGACAGCATATTTAATGAAGCAGTAGCCAAAGACATTTCAAACCTTCATTCAAGAATAGAGTCTGAGAAGCATGAAGCTCAACTAATTCTGGATAAACAAGAAATTGAGTTACTTGAAGAGAAGTCGAAAGTAAATCAACTGATGGCTGTACTTGGAATCTCTTCACTAGTTTTGCTGGCTATTATTGCGTTCTTAATCATCAGAACTCAGAAGCTGAAGATGATTAAGAACAAGAAACGATCTCAGGAAAAGCAAGATGAGCTGCGAAGAGAGCTTGAAGCCAAGGGCCAGGAGCTTACTGCTTATACAGTCAATTTTATTCGTAAAAATGAACTCCTGGAAGAATTGAAAGACGAAATCCAGCAAATCAAAGCTTCAGCAAACGAGGATATCAGTTCTAAGGTTAATAAACTTGGGAAAATTGTAGATACTCACCAGCAGGTTGACAGAGATTGGGAAGATTTCAAACTCCATTTTGAGAGTGTTCATAAAGATTTCTTTGTTAAACTGAAGTCGCAAAACAGTTCATTAACAAGTAATGACCTAAGACTATGCGCACTTATTCGTCTGAATTTGACTATGAAAGAAATGGGTCAAATGCTCGGCATTTCGGCAGAAAGTGTTAAAACAGCCAGATACAGGTTACGCAAAAAACTTGATCTTGTGCATGAAGAAAATCTCACAGACTATCTCATAAAGCTTGACGAAAACATTCCTGTAAGTTAACTCTCAAAAGGGCTCTAACTGATCAATTACTAACAAATTAGGCCAAGCTTACCTTTTGTTCACCTGCATTTTTTGGCATGATAAGCAGCCTTGTTCAACTTTGTAACATGAACAAGACAAGACTAAACATCCGTAGAAAAGCAATACTAATTCTGGGAATTGCAATAGCAGTGATAATAGGTTTTCGCAACCCTGAAATACTTACTATGCTTTAGAGAGCACCTTTTGTTGACGGTAAAATATCAATCTCTTCAACATAACGCTTAACCGCCATTTTAATGGATTTAGCTAATGCCTTAAATATTCCTTCAATCTTGTGGTGCTCATTGTCACCTTCAACTTTGATGTTCAAATTGCACTTAGCAGCATCTGAAAATGATTTGAAGAAATGATAAAACATCTCGGTAGGCATATCACCTATTTTCTCTCTTTTGAATTCAGCATCCCACACAATCCATGGTCTACCACCAAAATCAATTGCTACTTGTGCTAGAACATCGTCCATTGGCAAAGCAAAACCGTAACGATTTATACCTTTTTTCGATCCAATGGCTTGAAGATAGGCTTCACCAAGAGCAAGAGCTGTGTCTTCAATTGTATGATGCTCATCAACTTCAAGATCACCCTTCACTGTAATTTCTAAATCACAAAGTGAGTGTTTCCCTAACTGGTCCAGCATATGATCGAAGAAAGCTAAACCTGTCGAGATATTTGTTCTTCCTGAGCCATCAAGGTTCAGTTTGATTTGTATGTCAGTTTCGTTTGTCTTTCTGGTAACCTCAAAAACTCTAGGTCCCATTTTGAGATATTCGTAGATCTCTCTCCAGCTTTCAGTGGTCAGTTCAGCATCAGTTGTTGCCTCATGCCAGATGTGGATAGCTTTTGAACCTAGATTTCTCGCAAGCTGAACATCAGTTACCCGATCACCAAGAACATAACTATTCTCAATATCATATCCTCCTTCCAGGTAGCCTGTCAACATTCCAATGCCAGGTTTTCTGTTAGGGTGGTTTTCATGTTCGAAATGCTCATCAACATGAATTGCTGAAAAATGAATTCCCTCACTTTCCAAGGTTCTTAAAATAAACTCATGAACAGGGTAAAACTCATGATCAGGAAAAGCATCAGTTCCAAGACCATCCTGATTAGTTACCATGACTAACTCATAATCCAGTTCATCATGAATCTTTCGGAGATAATACAAAGACTCAGGTAAAAACTTGAGCTTTTCAATCTTTTCAATTTTCTCATCTTCCGTTTCAGATATAATTGTACCGTCTCGGTCTATAAACAGGACTTTTTTCATGGTATATAAGGTTCAAAAAGATCGCCAAATATAGGCATGCATTGTTAGTAATTGGAAGTCTTCTTATTTAATATTTAATACTTCCTTTAGTTATTAAATTATTACCCAATTTTAAGGCAATGAATATTCTTGGGATTTCCGCATTCTATCATGACTCTGCCGCCACTATTTTAGTGGATGGAGAAATTATTGCAGCTGCCCAGGAAGAACGGTTCACCAGAAAAAAACACGACCCTGCTTTCCCATCCAATGCAATTGCGTATTGTTTAAAAGAATCTGGGCTATTGCTAAGTGATATTGATGCGGTAGCATTCTATGACAAACCTTTCCTGAAATTTGAAAGGCTGATAGAAACATATTATGCATTTGCTCCTAAAGGAATTAGGTCATTTATTAATTCAATTCCAGTTTGGATCAAAGAAAAGTTATTCCTGAAACGAATAATCAGGCAGGAATTAAAAAAAATAGGCGATAATTCTAATGTGCAGCTTCTTTTCCCAGAACATCACTTATCACATGCTGCTAGTGCCTTTTATCCGAGTAATTTTGAAAGTGCAGCTATTCTAACAGTTGATGGAGTTGGCGAATGGGCGACAGCATCAATTTGTCATGGAAAGGGATCTTCTATAACCGTTCTAAAGGAACTGAAATTCCCACATTCAATTGGTTTATTATATTCTGCATTTACCTATTTTCTCGGGTTTAAAGTCAATTCAGGAGAATACAAACTAATGGGATTAGCTCCATATGGAAACAGTGGTGAGAAACTGGATCGAATCATTGAAACCATCAAATCGGAGTTGATTCAAATCTATGATGATGGTAGTATTTGGCTTAATCAGCGATACTTTAGTTATTCGACCGGCCTTAAGATGGTTCCAGATCGGAAATGGGAGAAGCTATTTGGAATACCAAAACGGAAACCAGAATCTGAAATACGTCAGGAGCATTGTGATTTGGCGCTTGCAATTCAAAGGGTATCTGAAGAGATCGTTCTCAAAATGGCCATGGAGGCTCAAAAACTCACAAAAGAGAAAAATATCTGTTTAGCAGGCGGAGTGGCATTAAATGGAGTAGCTAACGGAAAACTTGAATCTGCCAACTTATTTGAAAAGATATTTATTCAACCTGCTGCAGGTGATGCTGGTGGGTCATTGGGTGCTTCCCTAGCTGCTCATCACATCAAATTTGAAAAACCAAGAGAGATAACACAAGACAGGGATTTGATGAAAGGGTCTTTATTGGGACCTGAGTATTCAGATGATGAAATTAGAAATAAGCTGAATGAACTATCAGCAGCATTTGAATTAATTCCTGATAGTGTGTTGATGGCGGAGATTGTAAAATCAATTGCAGATGGGAAAGTAATTGGTTGGTTCCAGGGACGAATGGAATTTGGTCCTAGAGCTTTAGGAAACAGAAGCATATTAGCTGATCCAAGAAATCCCGAAATGCAAAAGAAGTTAAACCTCAGCATTAAGTACAGAGAGTCATTTCGGCCTTTCGCTCCGTCGGTTAAAAAGCATCGGGCATCAGAATACTTCGACTTGAATGAGGACTCACCTTATATGTTATTGGTAAAACCTATTTCGGATAAAATTAAAAAAGAAGTTCCTTCAGGTTATAATCGACTTGAACTCAATCAAAAACTGTATACCGAAAGGTCTACCCTACCAGCAGTCACTCATGTGGATTACTCGGCGAGAATACAGACCATTGACAATGAGACTAACCCCAGATATTTTGAATTGATTGAAGCGTTTGAAAGAGAAACTGGTTGTCCTGTTTTGATCAACACCAGTTTTAACCTTAGAGGTGAACCAATAGTTAACACAATTGAAGACGCTTACAATTGCTTTATGAGTTCGGAGATGGATATTTTGGTAATTAATAATTTCGTTCTTCAAAAGACAGAGCAACCTGAACGTCCATTGATAAAACCTGAAAACAAAAACTTAGTGCTGGATTAATGAAAAGAAGATTTGATCCCAGAAACCTGATCCTGATTGTTGTCAGTACTTCTATTTCTTTATTGATTTTGGAAGTCCTTCTAAGAGTAGTCTTCAGTACTGATCAATCCTTTCTTGTGGAAGAAAGTCATGATAAATCTTTTCTTGTTGATAATAAATACTGGAAGGTCTGGCATTACCCAAGTAGTGAAACCAAACATCAAAAGGACTGCTTTAAAGTCACCTATACAACTAACAAGCTTGGAATGAGAGGAATAGAAGTTTCCATTCCGAAAAAAACAGACAAAATCCGAATTGCGCTTTTGGGCGACTCATTTATAGAAGGCTTTGGGTCTAGTGATTCTTCGACCATACAATCTATGTTGACTGAACAACTTGGGGAACAATATGAAATATTAAACTTCGGTGTTAGTGGCGGTTTTGGAACTATTCACGAGCTGGCACTGTATGAGAATTTTATTACTCATTTTGAGCCAGACTATGTCTTCCTATTTTACCTGAATTACAATGACCCCTATGATAATTTTAAAGCCATTAATGAAGGGCTAATTTCTGAAGAACTGGAATTTCAATATAAAATTGGGTCAAAAGAGGAAGTATTAGCCGAAATCTCAAAATACAAACAACCAGAAGTATTCAATTCCAAATTGCAAGGTCTGTACATTTTCAATCTAGCTCAAAAAGGTAGTAGAACTTTAATGTCGTATTTGCAAAGTTTAGTAAACATGAAAGCCGACTTTCAGCAGGGCTTGACAGATATATATATCACCAATGAAACTGAAGTATTAAAATGCGGTTACACAATTGCTGAAAAATCTTTACAAAGAATGGATAGCCTCATAACGGCAGACAGTTCCAAATTGATACTCATCCAATTACCAGACCCTTACCAAATTGATAAAAACTGGATTTCCTTGAGCACGTCAAAATATGATGTGTCCCTAAACCCTTTGCAACCTAACTCTCGTATCAAAAACATCTGCGAGAAATTGGAGGTGGAGTATTACAGCATGTACGACAATGCAATTAGCCACATTCAGGAAAAAAACCTTACTTTTCCTTACTTTAGCCAAGACTGTGACAGGCACCCAAGTGAATATGGGTACGAGTATTTCGCGGAAGAATTAAATAAATTGATACAAAAGCGATTTTAATGAGATATGGAGTTTCTATCTGATCTGTGGAAATTTTTAAAGGAGCGAAAAAAATATTGGTTGGTACCAATGATCCTTGTGTTCATATTATTCGGTGTTCTGATTGTGATTGGTGGGAATAGTGCTGCAGCTCCGTTTATTTATTCATTATTCTAATGAAGAACCTTACATCCTTTGAAAGAAAATCTATTCTTGTAATAGTTGTAGGGTTCACAGGATTATTCCTGCTCTTGTACTTTCTGAAGGATCGTGAAGCATATCCACTTCTCTGGATTGGCGGTTCTGTTTTAATATTATCACTATTTAGCTCAAATGCAGCTAAGGCAATTCTTTGGGTATGGTTTGGAATTGCTAAAATCCTGGGGTGGATAAACTCAAGAATAATATTGACTATTCTTTTTTATCTATTTCTCACTCCCCTATCTCTCTTGTATAGGTTATTTAATAAAGATCAACTGAAAGTAAAAAGACCTCAACCAAAGTCTATGTATGATTCCAGAAACCATACATATACTCCTGAGGATCTTGAAAACATGTGGTAGTTACTTAGAATATTTTTTTAGACCGTCAATAAAAGCATCGTTCTCCTGAGGTGTACCTACTGTTACTCGTAAACATTCTTCACAAAGTTCTACTTTACTTCTATCTCGTGTAATCACTTTTTCTTCAACCAGGAAATTATAAAGTTCTTCAGCATTTGGGACTTTCATAAGTAGAAAATTTGCCTCAGTTGGATGAATTTTTTCAACCAAATCCAATTCATCCAATGCCTCGATCAATTTCCTTCTTTGATCTAAAATATCCCTCACTACCAAATCTTTCTCCTGCTCCAAATCTAAAGCTTTGAGGGCTTCCTCCTGAGTCAACTTACTGATGTTATATGGAGGTTTAATCGCATTCAGAATAGTTATGATCTCTGGGTGTGCGTAAGCCATTCCAAGTCTGATAGCTGCCAAACCCCAGGCTTTGCTGAATGTCTGTAGCACAACAACATTGGAATAAGCCTTCAGCTCATGCACCATACTTTCTGCAGGCGTAAAATCGATATAAGCTTCATCAATAACTACTAAACCAGGAGCCTTTTGAACGATACTTTCAATATCACTCAACTTCATTCTATTGCCTGTTGGGTTATTTGGGCTACAAATGAAAATGATTTTTGTATGATCTGTAATTGCCGCTAATACAGGTTCAAGGTCTATCTGGAAATCTGGTCTTAAGTTGACTCTTTTGATAGAGACATTGTTGATATTAGCAGAAACCTCATACATCCCGTATGTGGGTGGCATAATTAACACCTCATCAAGAACTGGGTCACAAAACGCCCTGTAAAGCAAATCAATTGGTTCATCACTTCCATTACCAAGGAATATTCTATTTGCAGGAACTCTTTTGAGTTGAGCTAGCTTCTGCTTTAATTTCCTTTGATATGGGTCTGGGTATCTATTGTAATCACCTCCACCAATTGACCCAAATGGATTTTCATTGGCATCTAAAAACACTCCCTCTGTGCCAGTATATTCATCTCTTGCTGACGAATATGGCTTCAGATCTTTGAGGTGTGGTCTTATAAGATCTTGAATGTTAATCATTATCAGTTGTTGTCTCTAATCTCCTCTAATCTGATACTCACTGCATTTTTGTGTGCATCAAGATGTTCCGCAGCTGCCATTTTTTCAATAGCACCTCCAATATTAATCAATCCTTTCTTCGTAATTGTCTGATACGTGATTTTCTTCACAAAGGAATCCAAACTTACACCTGCAGTTGTGCTGGCCCAACCATTAGTTGGAAGTGTGTGATTTGTTCCACTTGCATAATCTCCTGCAGATTCCGGGGTGTAAGGTCCTATAAATACTGAACCCGCATTGATGATTTTATCAGCAATTTCGTCGGCATCTTGCATTGCTATTATCAAGTGTTCCGGAGCATATTCATTCACAAGACCCAACATATCTGATTTCTTGTCCAGAACCACTAATGTACTGTTCTTCAAAGCTGCTGTTGCCAAATCCTTTCTTGGAAGTTTCGCGACTTGCTTGTCTACTTCTTCAGATACCTTCTTGGCCAACTTCTCATTGCTTGAAACCAACAACACCTGACTATCTACCCCATGCTCAGCCTGAGATAACAAATCTGCTGCTATAAATGCTGGGTTTGCATGCTTATCAGCCATCACACATACTTCCGATGGTCCCGCAGGCATATCGATAGCTGTAGTATCTCTACTAACCATTTGCTTTGCAGCAGTGACATATTGATTACCAGGCCCGAAAATCTTATCAACTTTTGGAACAGTCTCTGTACCGAAAGACATTGCAGCAATTGCCTGAGCACCTCCTAATTTCAATACCTTCTTAATCCCAAGTAGATTGGCTGTATAAAGTACTATTGGATTTACCTCTCCCAAATTATTTGTTGGAGTACTGATTACAATCTCAGAACATCCAGCAATTTTTGCTGGAATAGCAAGCATCAATACAGTAGAAAACAATGGTGCAGTACCACCAGGTATATACAACCCAACCTTTTCGATTGCTACACTTCTTCTTCTGCAAGTAACTCCTGGAGTAGTTTCCACAATAAGTTCTGGCTGCTTCTGAGCTTCATGAAATTTCCAGATATTTTCTTTTGCGAGGTTTATAGCATCCTTCAGTTCTTGAGGAACGTGTTCTTCAGCCTGCTTCAATTGCTTCTTATCGACAAATAAATCGTCTAGCTCAACATGATCATACTCAAGAGCAAGTTTCCTTAGCGCTTTATCACCACCTCTTTTAACCTTCTCTAAAATAGGCTCAACAACCCTTTCAATCTTGGATTGATTGATAGTAGGTCTTGCGATAATATCAGCCCATTCCGATTTATTAGGATTAACTACAACTTTCATGATTACTTGATCATTTTTTCAATTGGAACAACCAATACTCCTTCTGCGCCTGCTTGTCTCAGCTCTTCAATTTTATCCCAGAATACATCTTCATTAATCACAGAATGAATTGAACTCCAGCCTTCTTGTGCCAAAGGAAGAACTGTTGGGCTTCTCATCCCTGGAAGAATATCAATAATTCTCTCCAGTGAATCATTTGGGGCATTAAGTAATACATATTTATTGCTCTTACCTTCCAGAACTGCATTTATTCTGAATAAGAGTTTATTTAATAATTCAGCTTTTTCTGGAGACAAGTCAGTATTTCCAATCAATACAGCCTCAGATTTGAAGATTGTTTCAACCTCCTTCAATCCGTTACTCATCAATGTACTACCAGAACTGACAATATCACAAATTCCTTCTGCTAAACCAATACTTGGAGCTATCTCAACAGATCCGCTGATCTCATGTATTTCTGAATTAACACCTTTCTCCTTAAGATACTGACCTAGGATTCCCGGGTAAGATGTGGCTATATTTTTCCCCTGAAAGTAATTGACGTCTGTATAATCCTCGTTTTTAGGAATTGCCAAAGACAGTCTACATTTAGAGAAACCTAATTTCTTGATAACATTTACATTCTTTCCTTTCTCCACATGGACATTTTCTCCAACTATACCTAGGTCAGCAATTCCGTCTTCAACGTATCCCGGAATATCATCATCTCTTAGGAATAAAAACTCAATTGGAAAATTATGCGAAACGGCTTTCAGTTTTTTGATTCCGTTATTGAACTTAATCCCGCATTCTTTGAGCAGTTTCAAAGAGTCTTCACTTAAACGACCTGATTTTTGAACCGCAATTCTAATTTGAACTTCCATTTTAATTAGGATAAATAATATGTGAATAAATAAGAAAAGTAATGAAAAGGTAAAATTGTTATATGCAAGCGTTGATTCCGATCATTAGGAATGATGGAGATGATGGAAATCAAAGTTTTTATGTGAGTTATTTTGCATACGGCGGCAAATTTATACCGATATGGCTAAAAACAAAGAATGGAAGAGTTTTTCTTTTTGTTAATTAAATCTTTTTGGCTTTGTAACCTTGCTTTTGTAGCTCTGCAAGCACCTTATCTCTGAAATCACCCTGAACAAGAATTTCACCATCCTTAGCACTTCCTCCTACCCCACATTTGGATTTAAGAGCTTTGCCAAGGTCTTTCAAGTCATCTTCAGTTCCAACGAAACCTGTAACCAGAGTTACCTGCTTCCCTCCTCTTGCTTTTTTATCGAGTTGAACTCTCAGGTTTTGTTCTTCAGGTGGTAAGGTCTCATCTTCAAAGTCGCCAAATTCATCATACTCATAATCTGGATTGGTTGAGTAGACTACACCCTTTCTGTTTTTATGATTGTTTTTCCTCCCCATTACGCGTCCAGGTTGAATGTCCAGACAGGACGTTTAGCATGATTCACTACATCTTCTGCGATACTAGCATTCAAAAGGTGATTCAGACCTGTTCTTTGGCTTGTTCCAAGTGCGATTAGGCCAGCATCAATATCTTCAGCATACATTACAATTCCTTCTTCTTCGGTCATGTAATTGTACACTTCACATGAGAAGTCTTCCAAATCATGGGACTCAGCAAACTTCTTCATTCGTATGATATCTGAATGTGTATCGCTAAAATTTGCTGGTGTATTAATCTTAACTATTCTTAACTCCGCACCAAATGCATGTTGAACAACCTTCAATTGCTCCATAAAATGAGCACTGGTTTTATTCATATCGGTAGCGAAAACAATTTCATCAATATCTTCTGTATCAACTTCTTCTTTAACGCTGATGACAGGGCACTTCACAGTTCTTACAATCTTTTCAGCATTTGAACCAACAAAGAATTCATCCAGACCACTGGATCCTTTTGTACCCATTACAAGTAAATCATATTCGCCTTCATTGACCTCAGATGCAATTTCATTTACTGGGTTTCCTAATACAATCTTGTACATCAATTCGAAGCTTGAGTATTCTGGGTTCTCCATTAGCTCCCCCATTTTTGCCTTCACTTGCTCAATCAACTTCATGATATATACATTCTCCAATGGATCATAATCGCTAACTCCCATTGTCTTAAATGAATCAACAGTGGGATGCTCAATTACATTCATTAGGGTTACGGAGCAATCAAATTCTTCAGCAAACTGCGCACTCAGATGCAAGGCATAAACTGACTGCTCAGAAAAATCATAAGGCACAAGAATTTTTTTCATGTATCGGAATTGTTAGAATTCTGGTGATTATACCAACTTAAAAATAATTTTTTTTATCACACATTCTCAATTTTGATGGTATAATTTGGAATCTTTTAATATTTAATTGTTCAAATCAGTGTATTTGATAACCCAAAAATAATAACAAATAGAAGTGTGGATATGGCCATTTGCTTAAGGTACGGATCAAGTGCCATGGCTTCTTTCTTCGTTAAAACGGCTTTTCCGTTAACAAATAACAAAGGTAAAATCAGCAATATGGCAAATTGAATCGGTGACTTGTAATTGAGAAAAACATACACTACCGACAACAAAAAGCCTGTAATTAATAAGAACCAGTGATAATATATAGCGCGTTCTCTACCTAGCCTTACTGGGATAGATCTTTTGCCAGCAATTTCGTCGGATTTAATGTCTCTGATGTTGTTCAGGTTGAGTACTGCGACAGCAAATAAGCCACAAGTTGAAGCTGGCAGTAATATTGAAGCATCAAAACTCATGGTGTATAGAAAGAAAGCTCCACTTACTCCAACTAATCCAAAAAAGATAAATACCGATAAATCTCCAAGCCCTACATATCCATACGGATTTTTCCCTGATGTGTATTTAATGGCAGCATAGATTGCCGCTAAACCTATTAATACAAAAGCTGCAATTATCTGCCAATTCGATCCAAGTGCTACAATCAATAGCGATATGCCGCTAATAAAAGACAATACCGAAAATAAGTACAACGATGTTTTCATCTCCTGCCTGGTAATCAAACCATCCTGAACAGTTCTTGATGGGCCACTTCTGTGTTCACCATCAACTCCAGACACAGAATCACCATAATCATTAGCCAAGTTGGATAAAATCTGAAGGAATAATGTAGTTAATACACAAAGTACAAACACCTCCCACCGGAAAGCTCCGGCTGCTGCTGCTAAAAAACTTCCCATACCAATACATGAAAATGCCAGAGGTAGAGTCCTCAAACGAAATGCTTTTATCCAGGCTTTTGTCTTTCCACTCATAGATTAATAACAAATTGCAGTGTTCAAAGTTGGCCAAAACCAATGGATTTTTAACTGTTTAGAATAATTTTGTATCATGTTAGAACCAATTTACTGGTTCATGTGTCCTTAAGGCACAACTAAGTTGGATGGAAATGAGAGTTATAAGTAAAGTTTTTTTGGTGTGGATATTTAGCTTCACGGCAGGTATGTACTTGCTAAGTTGTGAAGATGACGTCCTGTGTAGCGGATTCGACTCAAGCTTTGAAGTGACAGGATTCACTCTAACAGAAAATGTATTTGAGGGTGTGTTTTTCAGTTCTAATGAAATAGAGCTTTTAGACACGATTAGATTTGATAGTGTTTCATTATTGGTAAACACCAACTTCCAAACTGTAGCCTCTATTCCAACTACAGGTCAATTATTTGGTTCTGCAATGGCTTGTTCACCTCCAGCCTTAACTCCATTAGACTCTATCTCAAGCATTTTTATAACTGAAAACCTGGAAGTGGAATTCTCTATCTCCAATACGATCAATTTTAATGACGATTTTGACATCATTACATTTGATGAGTGGAATGGAGAATCAGTATCTACAAGTGTGAGCAATTTCAATCGAATTGTGAACCCAGTGCCTATTGCTCTTCAATTGCGATACAAAAGGCAACCAGAAGAAGCATTCCCTATTAGTTTTAAAGTGACCATCAACTTAACTAATGGAGATTCCTATGAACTAACCTCCAAATTGTTTTATATTTCTCCCTGAGAAAAAACTCAGGATATGAAAATTGCAGTATTAACTGGCGCTGGAATCAGTGCAGAAAGTGGGATTCGTACTTTTAGAGATTCAAATGGTCTTTGGGAAGGGCATGACGTAATGGAAGTCGCATCTCCCCAAGGGTGGGCGCGAAACAGAGCTCTAGTACTGGATTTTTATAATCAAAGAAGAAAACAAGCATTAACTGCAGAACCTAACCAAGGTCATATCGCTCTTGCTGAGTTAGAAAAAGACTTTGATGTCACCATCATCACTCAAAATGTAGACAACCTCCACGAAAAAGCTGGTAGTACTAACGTACTTCATTTGCATGGAGAACTTTTCAAATCCCGAAGCACACTTGACCCATCATTGGTATATGATATGGATGGATGGGAACTCAATGAAGGAGATACTTGCGAAAAAGGAAGTCAGTTAAGACCTCATATAGTTTGGTTTGGGGAAATGGTTCCGATGATGGAGGTTGCAGCTGCAGAAGCAATGAGCGCTGATGTTTTCATGGTAGTTGGCACATCTATGGTGGTATACCCAGCCGCTGGATTAATAGATTATATTGGTGATGAAATCCCAAAATACATTATCGACCCAAGCATACCTGAAGTACATCCAAGATTGAATCTGGAATTCTATGAAGAAAATGCGACAACAGGAGTTCCGAAAGTAGCCAAAATACTTCGAGAGAGACTGCTATAAGACTCCCACTAAATCCTCAACACCCCATTTCTTAGAAATATCATAATAGATTTCACCATTTTCTACAGTAAGTGGTGATTCAATGTTGTTGTGGTATAACTGTCCAGTACCTAATCCCTGATGGTTCGTTGGTGAATAAAGTCCTGTCAGCTGGCAAATCGCATTCAAACCAATGTTGGATTCCAATGCAGATGTAATCCACCATCCAATATTTCGGCTCTCAGCATCTTTAATCCAATCCATAGTTGATTTGATACCTCCCACTAAACTTGGTTTAATGACAATATGATTTGGTTTGATGTAGTCTAAGAGCTCAGCCCTTTGTGAAGCTGTGTGAAGTCCAATAAGATCCTCATCCAAAGCAATTGGAACCGGAGACTTCTCAACTATTAATGACATAGCTTCAGGCTGACGCGGCATTATTGGTTGCTCAACGGAATGCAGCCCAAGCCCTTCCAACATATCAAGTTTCTTCAGAACCAAATTATTTTCGAATCCTCCATTGGCGTCAATTCTAAGAATTAATTCGTCTTCAGAAAACCTACTTCTGATATCTTTCAGTATTTCAATCTCTTTTTCAAAATCAATGGCTGCCACTTTCATTTTCAAGCAACCAAAACCTTTCTCCAGCTTTTCTTCCTTTTGATCATTCATAAAACCCTCATCTCCCATCCATATCAAACCATTGATTGGAATTCGCTGATCCCCCTGGATAAAAGACTCATCAAAAATCGTTCTATTGGCTCCATTCTTTAAATCCAACAATGCTGTTTCAACTGCAAAACGAATACTTGGAAATTCCTGATTCACAATCAATTGTGCCAATTCAAAGATCTCCTGATCATCATAGAGGATTCCGTGTTTTTGAATTTTCTGAGAAACTCTCTCTAACTCAAATGGCATCTGTGTCATATCCTCCAGACTCAACCCTTCAATCGGCCCGGCTTCCCCCAGTCCAAACTTTGTTGGATTACTCTCATCAAAAACTCTGATAAACCAGGTAGGTTTTTCTTTCAAAACACCTCTGGAAGTACCTGCATCGAATTTAAATTTTAGGGTATAAGGAGTATAAGTAAGTCTTAATGCCATTTGGGTCGTATTTATTCAATTAATTTGCGGTTCTAATTTTAAGACACAATGAACCAGTCAAAAGTAGACTTAAAGCAATATACATATGAACTTCCTGACAATAAAATTGCGAAGCATCCGCTGAAAGACAGAGATGCCTCAAAATTACTTTGCTATAAGGAAGGAAATATTTCGCATCATCACTTTACTGATATTAAGGACCTGTTACCATCAGATTCTTATATGTTCTTCAATAACACTAAAGTAATTCCGGCTAGGATTTTATTTCATAAATCCACAGGAGCCCAAATTGAAGTGTTCTTACTTGAACCAATGGAACCAAGTCATATCATGAGTGAGAACATGGCAACTACCAAAAAGGTTGTCTGGTCGTGCCTTGTTGGAAATGCAAAAAAATGGAAAGAAGATCAGGTTCTTGAGAAAGAAATCGAATCAGATCGGGGCAAATTCACACTTCGGGCTTCATGGAGCGATAAGCAAAACCAAATAATCGAATTACACTGGGGAACTGATCATTCATTTTCTGAAGTAGTTGATCTGGCTGGGAAAGTTCCTCTACCACCGTACATCTCAAGAGAAGTAACAGAAGAAGACAAACCAAGGTATCAAACAGTATATTCAAAAATAGATGGTGCTGTAGCTGCTCCAACTGCTGGTCTTCATTTCACAGAAAAAGTACTGGATCAACTCAAAGAAAAGTCGATCATTAAAGATGAACTAACACTACACGTATCTGCAGGAACTTTTCAACCACTTAAAGCAGAAACAGTTGAGGAACATCCAATGCATTCTGAACAGATCATTGTGACTTTGGAGAATGTTGAGAATATAATTAAGTCGAATAAGATAATTGCTGTTGGAACAACTTCGATGAGGACTTTGGAAAGCTTGTATTGGTTTGGTGCTATGCTGAAAAACAATCCAGAAGCAGACTTCAACATCGAAAAGTTATATCCTTATCAAAATCATTTCTCTTTACCAACATTGAATGAATCCATGACTTTTGTGAAGGACTACATGGAGAGAAAAAACCTGGGGAGCATAATTGGAGAAACTGAGATTTTCATTTTCCCTGGGTATAAATTCAGAGTTTGTGACTCACTGGTTACCAATTTCCATTTGCCTGGATCAACTTTGATACTTCTTGTAGCAGCTTTTATTGGTGAAGATTGGAGAAAAGTCTACAATCAAGCATTAGAAAACAATTATAGATTTTTAAGCTACGGTGACAGTTCGGTTCTTTTCAAGTCTGAATAATCAAAAAGGTATTATATTGAGAACATGAAGGAACAGGCAACAGCTTTCTGGGAACGATTTGTTAGTGGCTTCCAATATGTGATGGAGCTATTTACAACCCCATTATTCAAATTGGGAGAAAGTGAGATAAGCCTAGGCACAATCATCTACATCCTAATTGCCTTTGTCGTACTCAATTTTGTCGCTGTTAAGTCAAAATCTGTTCTGGTAAAACGCGTTCTAAAAAAGGCCAATTTGGAACAAGGCGTAGGATCTACCATTGGTACAATTACCAAGTTCCTCATTCTACTAATAGGTTCTATAATAATCGTACAAAGCGCGGGAATTGATCTTAGTGCCCTATCTCTGCTGGCAGGTGCACTTGGTGTTGGTATTGGATTTGGTTTGCAAAACATCACCGATAACTTCATTTCGGGTATCATTATTCTTTTGGAAAAACCAATTAAAGAAGGTGATCGAATTGAAGTCGGTAGTGTTGCAGGAGATGTGATCAAAATCTCTGTAAGAGCTACAACCATTCAGACCAATGATAACATTTCTATAATTGTCCCAAATTCTGAGTTTATCTCACAAAGAGTAATCAACTGGAGCCACAATGACAGAAATGTAAGATTTCGTTTTCCTGTTGGAGTAAGTTACAAGGAGGATCCAGAGAAGGTAAAAAAAGTGTTATTAGATGTAGCCGCAGACAACCCAAGTATCCTGAAAAGTCCATCTCCTGTTGTCTTGTTTGATGAGTTTGCAGATAGTTCACTCAACTTTTACCTGGCAGTTTGGACCACTACTCATACTGACAAACCCAGTATTTTAAAAAGCGAGTTGTACTTTGAAATATTTAAAAGGTTTGGAGAACAAGGTATAGAAATACCATTTCCTCAACGAGATGTTCATCTTATCAAAGAAGAGACTTAGATACCTAATAATAAAAAAATGGAAGCTAGTCACCTAACTTCCATTCCGTATCTTTTAAGTTTCAGTTACTTACTGATCCCCAAACTTATAACTTAAACCAACTCCAAATACAGTCTTAAACTGAACTTTAGGCCCCACTTCATCAATTATACCATCATCATTGTTATCAACTTCGATATCAATATCCTTATCATAGATCAGCTGAGTAATAAGGTTTGCGGATAAAAATTTGTTAACCTTCATAACCAGGATATTCTCCCAGTTGACATCTATATCTCCAAAGTTCTCGATATAGTTTGTGAAGAGTTCTAATCGTGTTTCATAGTTAACATTTTTCACAATGTCTTTCTTGAATTGCATCCTAAGAAATGCTCCAAGCTCAGCTCTTGCATTAGACCCTGGATCTACACCATAAGCTCCAGCATCTGCTAAAGCCTGATCTGTAACGAATGTAAATTTACCCGTTACAGGTGCCAGGTTTGCGGAAAATACGTCACCTACTTTGTAGTCAATACCAGTTGCAACAATCAGATATCCAGGTGCCATGAATCTACTGATAACGCTATCTGCCTCATCCACACCTTCGGCGAACTGAGATTTAAAATCGAGAAGTGCACTGAAGTACCACTTAGACATTTCGTTGTTTAACTGGTAACCATATTTTGTCGCAAAGTTGATCTTATCATCAGATTTGACGAAATCTCCTTCACCCTGTTTCAGTAAACCATACCCAAGGTTTAGTGAGTTATCCCAGGTAGTTCTTGCTTTCTTATAGTTTGCGAACAGACCAAGGAAGCCATTTAGAGAAACCGAGTTTTCTCCTCCTGCTGCCCAGTTGCTAAGTGTTACATTGGAAAATGTTAGAGTTCCTGCACCACCTTTTTTCCAATAAGATGTATCTGCAGGAGCTGGATCCTGAGCAATCGCTATGCCCGAGATGAAGATGAATGTAAATAAAATGTAAAGTTGTTTCATCGTGCTAAACAGTTTTGATTGGATTTTGCAGCAAATGTAAGTGAATATGTAACTATATGGCTCAATATTCTTTGGAATCGAAGAAATGCGGGTCAGGAAATTGATTTTAGGGGTTGAAATTAAATATCCCAGTTACGTTTGTCTCGAAAAAAGAAGCATTTATATTCGTTTCTGAAATTTCGCTATTAATATGAACAAATCAGTCTTTATTATCATTTTGGCTTTTGCCACCATCCTATCATGTGAATTCCCTAAAAAGAAAGGAGAAGAAACTCCTTCTTCTGGACAGGACAATTCAGAAATATCCAATGATTCCAAAAAGGATCAAGCTGCAAAGAATAGTGATAACTCTGATGGCACAACCACCATCAAAGACGAAGTGAAAAAAGAAGTGTCCGAAGAAATCTCGTATAGTGAAGCTTCAATCAATAAATCATTTGGCAATTGCGCTGATGAATCTAAACCATGTGCTAAAGTTGTAGTTACCTACCCTAGTTATGATGGAAGTAATTCCAAGTTTGTTAATAAACAAATCAACAAACGAATCGCGACGGTCTTAGCGGACTATCTTCCCGACACCAAAGTAAGAACATCCGATCCCGATAAGGTTGCCGACATGATCCTGGCTGATTATGAAAAGTTCATCAAGGAATACAATGATATATCTGAAAAATGGAACATCAATGTTGAAGCCAAAATTTCACATATTAATGGTAATATTCTGAGTATTGCTGTACAAGAAAAATCCTATACTGGCGGAGCTCATGGAAATACTAAATTGACCTATATCAATTACAACTGGGAAAGTAAGAAGGAACTTTCTGGAAAGGACTTAGTTACAAATTGGAGTAAACTGACCAAGGTTGCTGAAAAGTACTTTAGAAAATCAAAGGGTTATAGTGACCGAGATGATCTTGGAGAAAAGGGATATTTCTTTGAAAATGGCAAGTTTGAATTAACCAAAAATATTGGTCTAACCAAGCAGGGGTTAAATGTATATTTTAACAGTTACGAAATAGCCCCATACGTGATGGGGCCATCGTCAATAACTATTCCTTATTCTGAAATAAGTGATATTTTGAAAGACTAAGCGTAGGTATTCTCCTTCGCGTCAGCCTCTTTTATTAGTCTCCGCATGATCTTTCCTACATTAGATTTTGGTAGATCATCTGCAAATTGAATGTATTTAGGTCTCTTATATCCTGTTAAGTTTTCCTTGCAATATGAAAGAACTTCTTCATCAGTAAGAGATGTATCGCTTTTTACAATATACACTTTTACTGCTTCAGTAGATTTCGAATCAGGAACTCCGATAGCTCCTACTTCTTTTACTTTCGGATGACTTGCAATTACATCCTCCACTTCATTAGGATAAACATTAAATCCAGAAACAAGAATCATTTCTTTCTTTCTATCAACAATTTTGAAGAATCCATCTTCATCCATCACCGCTATGTCACCAGTCTTGAAATACTCACCTGCAAAGCAATTTTTGGTAGCCTCTTCATTTTGCCAATAACCTTGCATTACCTGTGGCCCCTTAGCACAAAGCTCACCTCTTTCCCCAACTGGAACCTCATTTCCATCATCATCCAGAATCTTAATATGTGTACTAGGAACAGGCACTCCAATGTATCCAACTCGTATATCTTTTCCTCCATCTCTCAATGGGTTACCAGTCAAAACTGGAGAAGTCTCAGTTAAACCATAACCCTCACAAAGTGGTGAATTTGTAACTTCTGCCCATTTTTCGGAAGTAAACTTTTGAACCGCCATACCTCCACCAAAACCAAACTTCAGTCTTGAGAAATCAAGAGAGGCAAATTTTGGATGGTTCAGCATTCCAACAAATAATGTATTTACACCAGTAATTACTGTAAACTGATACTTGCCAATTTCTTTCAAAAAGCCATCCATATCTCTCGGATTGGTGATTAGGATGTTTTTAGCACCAATTTTTGTCATCACCAAAAGGTTAATGGTAAGTGCGAAGATGTGATACAATGGAAGAGCTGTGATTACAATTTCCTGCTGCTCATCATCATTAAGTCCACCGCCTTCCATCCAGGCACAAGATTGCTCAAGATTGGCTACTATATTTCTATGTGAAAGCATTGCCCCTTTCGACACTCCAGTTGTACCACCAGTGTATTGTAAGAAGGCCAAATCTTCATTTTTGATTGTTGGTGCATTAAAAGTATGCTGTGCACCCTGCTTAAGAACATCCTTGAATTTAATTGCTCCTGGAAGGCTATAAGCAGGAACCATCTTCTTCACTTTCTTAACCACAAAGTTTGTGATTGCACCTTTTAATCCCCCAAATAAGTCACCAATTTCAGTAACAATTACTGTTTTGATTTTGGTGTCTTTCAGAATCTTTTCAAGATTGTAAGCGAAGTTTGCAAGGATCACAATAGCAGAAGCACCACTGTCATTGAACTGGTGTTCCATTTCGTTTGGAGTATATAGCGGATTTGTATTTACAACAACAAGTCCAGCTCTCAATGCTCCAAAAGCAACTATTGGATATTGCAACAGATTTGGCATTTGAATAGCAATCTTATCTCCTTGCTTTAATCCAGCAACATTTTGAAGATAAGAGGCAAAATCTGCTGATAATTTATCAACCTCCGCATAAGTAAGGGCTTTACCCATATTTTCGAAGGCTACTTTATCAGAATATTTTTTGAATGACTCATCTACTAATGCCGGGATGGAGTCATAATGATTGGGGTCTATTTCGCGCGGGATCTTCTCGCCGTACTGCTGAAACCAGGGATAATCTTGCATTCTTAAGTTACGTTGATATTGTTTGTTATTTTCTCAAAAAATCAAATTGAAAACGAATTCAATTGTCAAATTAGCATTAAAAATACCGCGGTGAAAAGAATTTTTAAAATTTATTAGAAGTCGAGGGTAGATTTAGGCCCAATTATCTAAAAATGATACAAAATCCTTTTAAAAGTCATTTAATAGTAGATATCAAACACTAACATTCTAAGAACAAGAATATTTTCAAAATGTTTCCTTTTAGAATGGATGGCAAATGGTAGTGTATCATATCCCTGCCTTCATTTTGACGAATAGGAATTTTTGCTCTAGTAAGATCTATTCAAATGGGATGACCTATTGAGTAAGTTGTGTGCATGAAATAAATTGAAAGGCCTATAAAAAGAAAAAGCCTACAGAAATCTGAAGGCAATTTTCAAATAAACAACATTAACCCAAAAATGATTGCTGTAGGAGAAGCCTGCCTGCCGGTAGGCAGGGAGTCGATGGGACCAGCCTCCTGGACTCCACGGAGCAGTTAGCCAAGTACCTCACCCCAGCCATCTCGACTAGGCGTCCCCCACAAGGAGAGGGTGAAAAAGAATATTAATAAGTAATCTGAATTAAATTGGATTAGGAGAAGAGTATAGAAGGCTATAAAAAGAAAAAGCCTACAGAAATCTGAAGGCAATTTTCAAATAAACAACATTAACCCAAAAATGATTGCTGTAGGAGAAGGAGTCGAACCTCCACGGAGCAGTTAGCCACGATCAATTTCAATAAATATTGTCTATTTATCAGAATCGATCGGGATTTATCCTTTATCTCCACCCCCGGGACAGGAGGGCATGTCTGCCAGTTTCATCACCCTACAGTGTATCGAAACAACTTCTTTGTTTCATTGATGATTCAAAGCTAATACAACATTTATTTTATTACAAATATTTTAATGAAATATTTTTTTCTTTAGTGATTTTTTAATGTTTTGAATAAAACGTTAGATAAATCATAAGTTGAAAATTCCTGTAAAATCTTAGCATTCCAATTAAATAATCAACAAAAGGTTGAGCCAAAAAATGAAAAAGGGTCCTTGTTAGGACCCTTATATTCACTTTATTAATTTCCCTATTCGTATCTTAAATTACCGGCAGGGTTTTCCCTGGTCACTCTTGAGGCTTGCCAATAGATTGAAATAAACCCAACCAAAAACAGAAACAGTATACCGCATACCACTTCCAGTACTCCAAGTCCTAATCCATGCCTTATTAAGAAGTACAGAAACAACTTATCATAAAAGAAGTAAGAAAATGGAATAGCTATTAAGGCTGAAAGTAATATCAGATAAGCAAAGTCCTTGGTCAGTAAGTAATAAAGGTTCTTAGGACTGGCACCAAGTATTTTTCGGATTGCTATCTCTTTAATTCTGTTTTCAGTTGAATAAGAAACCATTCCCAATAAGCCCAGGCAAGAAATTGTGATTGCAAGCACACTTAAATAAGTAAAGAATTTCATCTGCACCTCCAGAAAGTAATAAGCATCCGCTATTTCATCATCCAGAAAAGCAGATTGAAACTTCACATCCTGATTGATATCACTCCAAATCATCTCTAATTCGCCAATAGTTTGTTTTACATTTGCTGACTTAATACTTAGCAGAGCATGATTACTTTTATCTAAAGAATGTCGAAAAATCAATGGGGTGACAACTTCACTTAGAGGCTCAAAATATAAATCTTCTAAAATCCCTACAACCCTACATTTCTTACCACTTTCAAGAGTAAACAACAGTGAATCTTTCTGAGTATTAAATACCCCTACCTGATCCAAAAACTCCTGATTTACAATCACCATTTCCAAACTATTGTTTGATTGTTCGATACTAACACCATCTTCCCATTTCAATCTCATTTTCATCATATCAACAAATTGATCTCCAATAAATACCTGATTTATTTGAAAAGTATCAATGTCGTTTGAAGTAGCCATATTGACCTCAGACACCATTACTCCCGGAAGACTGGAAGCTGCTGTTATCGAGTTGACATCTGGGTGTTTGCCAAGCTCATTTAAAGCAACCTGTTTATCAATACCCTCGAAAGGAACCGTAAGTACATTCTCCTTCTCAAAACCCAGGTTTGCACTCAATACATATGAATATTGCCGGGCCATAGTGGCAATTCCGATGATGAATACCAATGACAAGAAAAATTGAAAGACAACCAGTCCTTTCTTCAAGCCAGAAATGCTAACCTTCCCCTGACTAATAGAACCTTTCATAATCAACAAAGGATTTAATCTCGAGAAGAATTTAGCAGGGAAATAACCTGTAATCAGCCCTAGCGTCAATGCAAACACAATCAACGCTGTAACCTGACTAAAGTTGAAGGATGTATCTAGTACTTCCGCAGCGGCGACAACCTCCAGAAACTGCTCTTTCATTGGAATAAAAATCATTACTCCACCGACCAGAGCAAAAAATGCTAGTAAAACCGTTTCCACAATAAATTGAGCTCGTATATGACCTTTCTCTGCTCCAACCACCTTTCTTATTCCCACTTCTTTAGCGCGTTTAATTGCTCTTGCAAGAGACAGATTTATATAATTAAAAATAGCAGGTAATAACACTAGTAGCCCAATAAACATGAATAGAAGCATAGATGGAATATCCCATCCAATTCCAACCGCATTGCTAATATTCCATCTGGGAACAACTTCATCCAATGCAATAATCTCCAGTTCCACTGTCTGCTCAGGGTGGAAGGAATTAACAAATTTAGACATCTGCGGAAGAGACTCATTAAATGTACTCTGGGATGTACTTTCATTTAATAATACATAGACATAATTGTTTCGGTAATTGACCCAATCGTTCTTCAAATCCATTTTTTCTTGGAGTTGCTCATATGTCGAGTATGAAGTTAGAACTTCAAAATACAAATGAGTTTGCTTCAAATCCGCCATTACGCCTGTGATTGTGAACGTTCCAAAATCAGTTTCTAAGGTTTTGCCAATTGGGTTATCATCACGATAAAGTTTATCTGCCGCCGATTGAGTTAAAACAATACTAAAAGGTTTTTCCAAGGCTGTTTTAGGGTCACCTTCAACTAGATTAAAGCTGAACAAATTAAAAAATGAATTGTCGGAGAAGTACCCATGAAACCCAATGTTGTTTCCAAAATGGTCGACAGTTGGCCTAAAACCGGACTTAATTTTAAGGACATCTTCTACGAATGGGAATCTCTCCTTAATATGATATCCAACTGCATGATAAGTTGAACCAAAGGTTCTATCCTCATCACCTTTATCAATGTATGTATTGATTTGATAGACCCTATCCTTTTTCTCATGAAAATCATCAGAGCGATAAATAGCTACAGAAATGGATAGCGCCAACAGCGAAACAGACATTCCTAAAGCAAGTCCTATTATATTCAATGAAGTAAAGAACTTATGCTTTGAGAAGTTGCGAATTGCAATTTTGAAGTAGTTTTTGATCATTGTTATTGAGTTTTGATAAAAGAAAGGTGAGTATGAAGCATTGCGCTTCCTCTTTCTAAGTGCGTAAGAAGTAATCACAGAAAATGTATGCCTCCAGAATAACAAACCTGCCACAAACGAACTTTTCGATTCGTCCCGATCGAAATACAGTTCTTCCATATCACCAATGATATCTTCCAGATCAGCTCCATCTGAAAACCATTTAAGGATTTTTAGTGCAAGTTTTGGTGGAGAATTAAGAGACATTATTTTGATTTTATGAATTGAAGATTTGAGCCAGCCCACAATTCATCCCTAAGTGCTTTCATATCCCTTAGCGCCTGAATTGCTTCAGAAGTCAGCTCAAAGTACCGTTTCCTTCTTCCTCCCCTCTCCTGTGTGGGTTCACCAAGATAAGAAGTGATGTATCCCTTCTCCTCAAGTCTTGTAAGGGTAGAGTGAAGCGCACCAATACTCAGCTTTCGTTTAGTTCTGGCTGAGATATCATTGAGAATAGCCACGCCATAGGCACCTTTTGCCATGTTGGCTATTGTGAGCAAAACCAGTTCCTCAAATTCTCCTATAAAACCTTTCATATGATTACTTTCTATTTTTCAGAACAAATTAACGGAATAATTTATTAATATGTTTCTATTTTTAAGAATAAATAAAAAATGAGACGAATTAAACATTAACTCAAAAATTGATTGCTGTAGGAGAAGCCAGCCTGCCGGTAGGCAGGGAGTTGATTGGTCGGCATTCCGATGGACCAGCACACAGGACTCCACGAAGCGGTTAGCCCCACACCTGGTTCCTCTAAAGAAGATGAAATTTATTTAGGAAAAATAGTTATGAAGTGAATGGGAAGTATTGTATTTACAGAAGGCTATAAAAAGAAAAAGCCCTTCTCATCCACCGAAGTGGAACGTAGGAGGACTGAACGTTTCCAGAAGGCAATTTTCAAATAAACAACATTAACCCAAAAATGATTGCTGTAGGAGAAGCCTGCCTGCCGGTAGGTTGGGAGTTGATGGGACCAGCCGTCTGGACTCCACGAAGCGGTTAGCCCCACACCTGATTCCACTAAAGGAGATGAAATTTATATAGGAAAAATAATTATGATTCGAATGGGAAGAAGTGAATTTACAGAAGGCTATAAAAAGAAAAAGCCCTCTGAACGTTTCCAGAAGGCAATTTTCAAATAAACAACATTAACCCAAAAATGATTGCTGTAGGAGAAGGAGTCGAACCTCCACGAAGCGGTTAGCCCCGATTAATCACGATAAACTGTTATCACAAATTATCAAAATTGATCAGGGTTTATCCCTTATCTTCACCCCCGGGACAGGAGGGCATGTCTGCCAATTTCATCATCCTACAGTATAAAGAAAACAACGTTTTTGTTTCCTGTTGATGATTCAAAAGTAATAATCTTTTACTTCTATTAAAATTTTTTCAATAAATTTGGTTAAAAAATCGATTTGATCTAATTTTGTTAAGGATTGCTTAAATAATTCACAAAACAACCTCTGAAATATGAGTAAAAATTATGAAATTGACAATGTAGACCTTAAAATCCTCAATATATTAATGGAGGACGCAAAAATTCCATATACGGAAGTCGCTAAAAAGGTCTTTGTCTCTGGTGGTACTGTCCACGTTAGAATGAAAAAATTGGAGGAAATGGGTGTGGTCAGTGGCACGACTCTCAAAATGGATTACTCCAAACTAGGATATGACGTTACCTGCTTCATGGGAATCTATCTCGAAAAGAGCTCATTATACGACAATGTAGTGACTCAATTGAAAGAAATTCCAGAGGTAGTGAAAATTCATTACACTACGGGTAACTACAGTATATTCCTAAAAATACATTGTAAAGACACAAAACACCTTAGAGACGTGCTACATGATAAGATTCAACATGTAGATGGAATTGAAAGGACGGAGACATTTATATCACTTGAAGAAAGCTTAAATAGACACCTTCAATTCTGATATAAACAGAATTTATAGCCCTCTCTGAAACCAATCTATTTAAAATCAGGTTCTTATTTAGAATGATTTTAAATAGATTGGTTTTTTTGTGTATTTTTGCCTAGGCAAAGTCTGTTTAAAAAAAGGAGAATTCCTTTAAACAAAATCGCCATTCGGGTGTTAACTTTGCGGGAATTTTGAATTAGTCTAAATAAAAGGTTTTAAAATCTTAACCAATAGATATGAGCGGAGACGATCAGATATTAGCGGAATTTACTTCTAAAGAATACGAACACGGTTGGTCAGTTGATTTAGAAGCAGATGAAGCACCAAAAGGTTTGAATGAAGATATTATTCGTTTCATTTCTGCTAAGAAGAATGAGCCAGAATGGTTGCTAGAGTGGCGATTGAAGGCGTTCAGATTATGGCAGAAAATGGAAGAGCCAAATTGGGCCAATGTGAATTACCCAAAAGTGGACTACCAGGACCTTATATATTATTCTGCTCCTAAGAAAACCAAGAAACTTAACAGCCTGGATGAAGTTGATCCGGAATTAAGAGAAACTTTTGAAAAACTTGGTATTTCTCTGGATGAACAAAAAAGACTTACTGGTGTAGCAGTAGATGCTGTAATCGATTCGGTTTCGGTTGCTACTACATTTAAAGATACATTATCCAAACTGGGAATTATTTTCTGTTCCTTCAGTGAAGCGGTTCAGGAACATCCTGAATTGGTAAAAAAATACCTGGGATCAGTTGTTCCTGTAAGTGACAACTATTTCTCAGCGCTAAACTCAGCAGTTTTCTCAGACGGATCGTTCTGCTACATTCCGAAAGGAGTTAGATGTCCGATGGAGCTTTCTACTTATTTTAGAATTAATGCTGCAAACACAGGACAGTTCGAAAGAACGCTTATTGTAGCTGAAGAGGCTTCATATGTAAGCTACCTGGAAGGTTGTACAGCTCCTCAAAGAGATGAGAACCAACTTCACGCTGCAGTGGTAGAAATTTTAGCAGAGAAAGATGCTGAAGTAAAATACTCAACAGTACAAAACTGGTACCCTGGTGATAAGGAAGGAAATGGAGGAATCTACAACTTCGTAACTAAAAGAGGAATCTGCAAAGGTGATAACTCTAAAATTAGCTGGACTCAGGTTGAGACTGGTTCTGCTGTTACCTGGAAATATCCTTCTTGCATCCTGAAAGGAGATAATTCAGTTGGTGAGTTCTATTCAGTTGCTGTAACTAACAATTTCCAGCAAGCAGATACAGGAACCAAAATGATTCACATTGGTAAGAATACCAAGTCCAGAATCGTATCTAAAGGTATCTCCGCTGGTAAATCACAGAACAGCTACAGAGGTCAGGTTCAGGTGATGAAGAGAGCTGAAAACGCTCGTAACTTCTCTCAGTGCGACTCATTGCTAATGGGAAATCAGTGTGGAGCTCATACATTCCCATACATTGATATAGAAAACAAAACAGCTCATGTAGAGCATGAAGCTACAACTTCAAAAATTGGTGAGGATCAGATTTTTTATTGTACCCAAAGAGGTATCGATGAGGAAAGTGCTGTGGCATTAATCGTTAACGGTTATGCAAAAGAAGTACTGAATCAGCTTCCAATGGAATTTGCAGTTGAAGCACAGAAACTTTTAGCACTGACTCTTGAAGGAAGTGTAGGATAAATTAAAGTCTAGAGTCTATTATCTAGGATCTAGCATCTAAAGAAAAGAATCACATTTAAACAACAGATATAGAATGCTAAGCATTAAAAATCTAAAGGCAAGAATAGAGGATAAAGAAATCCTAAACGGGATCGATTTAGAGGTTAAACCAGGTGAAGTACATGCTATCATGGGACCAAATGGTTCTGGAAAAAGCACATTAGCATCTGTTTTAGCAGGAAGAGAGACTTATGAAGTTACTGATGGTTCTGTAACTTTTGATGGTACAGATTTATTGGATCTTGCTCCTGAAGAAAGAGCTAGAGAAGGTGTTTTCCTTGCATTCCAGTATCCTGTTGAAATTCCTGGAGTAACTACTACCAACTTCTTAAAAACTGCTGTAAACCAAGTGAGAGAGCACAGAGGTCTTCCACAACTTGATGCAGTATCATTCTTGAAAGAGATGAAGAAGAAAATGCAATTGGTAGAAATTGACCAGTCACTATTAAGCAGAAGCTTAAACGAAGGATTCTCGGGTGGTGAGAAGAAGAGAAATGAAATCTTCCAAATGGCAATGTTAGAGCCAAAGCTTTCTATTCTGGATGAAACTGATTCAGGGCTTGATATTGATGCTTTAAGAATTGTTGCAAATGGTGTTAACCAACTGAAAAGTGATAAGAATGCAACAATCGTAGTAACTCACTACCAAAGACTTCTTGATTATATCGTTCCTGATTATGTACATGTGCTTTATAAGGGCAAAATTGTTAAGTCTGGTGGTAAGGAATTAGCATTAGAATTAGAAGAAAAAGGATACGATTGGATTAAAAGTGAGGCTGACGTAGCAGCTGTCTAAACCAGACTTATATGGCATCTACAAAAATAGAAGATTCATTAGTTGCTAGCTACAATGATTCTCAGCTTGCAGCTTTAAAAGACATCAAATCTGGTGCTCTTGAGGAGTTCAAGAGCAATGGATTACCCCCTCACAAAACTGAGGAATATAAATTCACTCATTTTACCAAGGCATTAGAAAAGAACTTCAGCACAGTACAAACTACAGCTGAAAAACTGACTGCTGACGATATTCAATCTCGAATCATTGATCCGTCGGCTTCAGTAAATTTGATTTTTGTAAATGGTCAGTTTCAAGCAGACCTTTCGAAAATCGAAGACCTTCCTTCAGGTTTAATATTGAAAGACCTGGAGCAAGCCTTGCAAGACAATGAGGAGGAAGTGAAAAAACACTTCGGTCAGTATGCTGATTATAAAATGGATGGTTTTACAGCATTAAATACAGCATTGGCCAGTAATGGTGTTTTCTTAAGCCTTGATAAAAATGTAGTATTCGACTCCCCTATTTACATCTACTACTTCAATGACGGAAGAAATAATGAAGGTTATTCATTCCCCAGAAATCTTGTAGTAGCGAAATCTGGAAGTCAGGTTACTTTCATTGAAAAAGCGATAACTGTTGGAGAGCAGAACAGCTTCTTCAATCCTTTATCAGAGATTGTTGTCGAGCCAAATGCTCATGTTCATCATGTGAAAATACAGAATGACGGTTCAAACTCATATGAAGTTTGCCAGACTCAGGTTCAGCAGTCTTCTGACAGTACATATTCATCTTATGTAATATCATTAGATGGAGCTATGATTAGAAACAACCTCAATATTGTTTCAAATGGTCAGAACTGTGAATCCAACATGTATGGTTTATACCTACTTGATGGTGAAACACATGTCGACAATCACACTACGGTAGATCACAAAGAGCCTAACTCAAATAGTAATGAGTTATACAAAGGCATCATGGATGATAAGTCCAGAGGTGTTTTTAATGGTAAAATATATGTGAGACAGGAAGCTCAAAAAACTAATGCATTCCAGTCTAACAACAACATTTTATTGTCGGATAATGCAACTATAAACACTAAACCTCAGCTGGAAATTTGGGCTGATGATGTGAAGTGTTCTCATGGTTGTACAACAGGTCAGCTAGACGAAGAAGCTGTTTTCTATCTGCAGGCAAGAGGTATTGACAAAGTAAAGGCTAAAGCAATGTTATTGTATGCTTTCGCTCATGACATTGTTGAAAAGATTCCTGTAGAAATCATCAGAGACCGATTAGACAATTTCATTTTTGAACGACTAGAAAATTAAGCCATGAGCACCATAGTCTCATCTGGATTAGATATTCAAAAAATCAGGGACATGTTCCCTGTTTTGCATCAGGAGGTTAACGGAAAGCCATTAATCTATTTTGATAATGCTGCAACTTCTCAGAAACCTAAAAGTGTAATTGATGCACTTACTGGTTATTATGAAGGATATAATTCCAATATTCACAGAGGTATTCATACATTGGCAGAGAAGGCAACTACTGCTTTTGAGGAGACTCGAAAGAGAGCACAACAGTTCATTAACTCCAGAGAGGCAGAAGAAATAATCTTTACGAAAGGTACAACTGATAGTATTAATCTGGTTGCTTCTACTTTTGGAAGGAAATTCATAAATGAAGGTGATGAAATCATCATTTCCACAATGGAGCATCATAGTAACATTGTTCCATGGCAACTTCTTTGTGAAGAAAAAGGTGCAATACTTAAGGTAATTCCAATAAATGAAGCTGGAGAGATAATTTTTGAAGAGTACGAAAAACTTCTTTCTGAAAAGACTAAGCTGGTTTCCGTAGTTTACGCTTCGAATTCTCTTGGGACAGTAAACCCGGTAGAGAAAATTATAGCAAAAGCACACGAAGTTGGAGCAAAGGTTCTTCTGGATGGAGCCCAAGCTGCTGCACACATTATTCTTGATGTTCAAAAGCTAAATTGCGATTTTCTTGCACTATCAGCACATAAAGCTTACGGTCCTACTGGTACTGGAATTCTTTATGGGAAGCGTGAAATCCTTGAAAAAATACCTCCTTACCAAGGTGGTGGGGAAATGATCAAGGATGTTAGTTTCAGTGGAACTACCTATAACGATATACCTTACAAATTTGAAGCGGGCACGCCAAATATTGCTGATGTGATTGCATTCAAATACGCAATGGATTTTATTGATGAGCTTGGTAAGACCAACATTGCAAGGCATGAGAATGACTTATTAGCATATTCTACTACTCAATTACAAACTGTGGATGGCTTGAAACTGGTTGGTACTGCTCAGGATAAAGTAAGCGTGTCTTCATTCATTGTTGACGGAATTCATCACTTTGATTTGGGAATGTTGTTGGATGCAAAAGGAGTTGCTGTCAGGACAGGGCATCACTGTACGCAACCTTTAATGGATAATTTCTGCATTGAGGGAACTGCAAGGGCATCATTTGCGGTTTACAACACGAAAGCAGAAATCGATGTGATGATTGAGGGATTACACGACATTGTAAAGAAATATAGAAAATAGTTCATGTCTACGATTAAGGAAATACAGGAAGAAATTATTGAAGACTTTTCTATGCTCGATGGAGACATGGAAATGACTATCAACTACCTGATGGAATTAGGAGAAACACTTCCTGAATTACCAGAAGACAAGAGAACTGAAGAAAATATTGTCAAGGGTTGCCAGTCTAAAGTCTGGCTGACAGCTGCGCTTGAAGACAATGGAGTAAAGTTTGAAGCTGACAGCAACACAGCCATCACTAAGGGGTTGGTGAGTTTGTTAGTAAGAGTGTTTTCTAATCAGGCTCCAAAAGATATTTTAGATGAAGAAATCTTCTTTCCTCAACAAATAGGAATGAACAGATTCATCGGAACACAGAGAAGCAATGGATTTGCTGCTATGATTAAGCAGATGAAGCTATATGCCCTCGCATTATCTGCTCAGGCAGTAAAATAATAGGCCAAATAGCAAAACAGCTAAAAGCTAAAAGCCAAAAAATGGATAACGAACAATTAAAAGTAAAAGTAGTCGAAGCGATCAAAACAGTTTATGATCCTGAGATTCCTGTGGACGTTTATGAGTTGGGATTGATTTATGAAATTAATCTATTCCCTATGAATAATGTCCATATTTTAATGACGCTTACTTCCCCTGCTTGTCCATCTGCAGAAGCTATTCCTGATGAGATAAAGCAGCAGGTTTCTGCATTGGAAGAAATCAATGATGTGGAAGTAGAGGTCACTTTTGACCCTCCATACGCAACAGACATGATGTCAGAAGCGGCAAGATTAGAGTTGGGTTTCATGTAGAATACCAGATCTGCACCAATAGGTGAAGATCATTGAATATATATAATAAAGCTATTTCGAAATTTTAAAACATTTATAGATATGTATCCAGAAGAATTAGTAGCACCTATGAGAACAGACCTTACGTCTGTTGGTTTTACAGAATTCAAAACTGCTGAAGAAGTTGAGAATCACTTATCTGATCACAAAGGAACATCTTTGGTTGTGATCAACTCTGTTTGTGGTTGTGCTGCAGGAGCTGCAAGACCGGGAGTTAAAATGGCAGTTGATGCAAGCGATAAGAAACCTGATAATTTAACTACAGTATTTGCAGGTGTTGATCACGAAGCAGTTGGTAAGGCAAGAGAGTTTACTCTTCCATATCCTCCTTCTTCTCCTTCAATTGCTCTTTTTAAAGACGGTGATTTAGTACATTTTGTTGAAAGACACCACATTGAAGGAAGAACTGCGGAAATGATTGCAGCGCACCTTGAGCAGGTATTTGAAGAGTATTGCTAGTTTAAGCTAGAAGATTTTGAAGAAGGCCGGTTGAAATATCGGTCTTTTTTTATGCACAAAAAAAGTGCCCTCCTATTGAAAGGCACCTTAGTAACAAACAAGATTTATATTTATACTATTATTTACATACCAAATACAGTTCTCCTTATATAGGAGATATTACTGTTTCATTAAGGATTCGAGATTGGTCCTCTTATTATTAGTTTAAAGAGTATGGAAGGATGCACAAAACATGTGCTTCTTAATAGACGAACATTTCAATACAAATGTTCCATTACAGATGGTTGATTTTTTTTTGACTTTTATCTGACATCCAATAAGTCAATATCAAAAATGAGTATCGAATTTGGTGGAATACTACCTCTGCCATCTTCACCATAGGCAAATCCCGAAGGTATATAAAGAGTCATTGATCCACCAACATTTAAAAGAGTAAGTCCAAGCTGCCAGCCAACTATCAGATTAGCCAGAGGAAATGTCACTCTTTCACCAGCGTCAAATACTTCTCCACTTTCCAGAAACCGACCTTCATAATTTATCGTGACCGAATTGGCAAGTGTTGGAACCGCACCATTACCTTGCTCGTGAATCACATATCTCAAGCCACTTTCGTCTGTGATGGCGACTATCCCATTTTCTTCCAGGTAGGCGTCAATAGTTTCCCCATCAAGTTCTACCCTCTCCTGAGGAGAGATCTCATCATCAGAGCATGAAATTGAAAACAATAATACCGCGCATAGAATAACTGAAAATCCTCTCATTGTTATATTTTAATTTAAGTGCAATATTAATTCAAACGTAGGTTAATTCTGCATTAAGCACTGCTTTCTTATGAAACATGTCGTCTGGCAAATACCCTATTTTTGAGATTCTTATTTTAAAGAGGGGGGCAATCTGATTGTTGAAATGACTTACTAATGATAAAGTTATTAAAATCAATAATTATGGAACAGACAAAAAAAGCCAACTCGACTAAACGAATTCTACTAATTACCGGTATGATACTTTTTTACTTTGCAGTGATATCAGGTGTAATTATGGCAATTCACTAATCACAAAATCAATCAGCTATTAATTTTCTTTGATAATTTCAGATGGGCGGTAGCCAAAACGTTTTTCAAATGCTTGGTTGAAATGTGTGACATTTGTATAGCCTACCATTTTTGCAAGCTCTGAGGCAGAACTAATTTCCTTACCTTTCAGAAGAGATTCAGCATAAACAAGTTTGTAATCTTTAACATACTCTCCTGGTGCTTTCCCTGTAAGAGATTTAATTACGCGGCTTGCCTGCCGTTCGCTAAGACACAGCTTATCCGCTATTTCATTAATTGCCACTTTGGATTCAGACATATTGGTTTCAATCAACTGATGAAGTTGGGTTAAGGCTCTATTATTCGCGAGTTTCAAATGATCTTTTTCTGAAAATGGTAGATCAATTTTGTTTCTGGTTATGGAAATGAGATTTTTTACTCGCAGCAGGAAGTTATCCTTATCAAATGGTTTAGAAATAAAATCGTTAATTCCATATCCTAAAATTTCAGTAGTGTCCTTAATTGTGGATCGCGCAGATACTACCATAGCTGGAAGCATTCTATATTTATTCTTAATGTTTTTCAGCAATTCAAATCCGTCCATTAGTGGCATCATCAAATCGGTAATTACCAAATTCACATTCATCTTATCCAATAACTCCAAAGCCTGGATTCCATTTGAAGCAAAAAGGATGTTGTATTCATCTCTCAACTGGTTACCAATGTAATCTCTAACTTCAGGGTGATCATCTACAACTAAAATGGTTGATCGTCCCTCATAAATTGTCCCCTGTTGAATCGGTTGCGAATTATCTTCTTGTAACTTATTTCTATCCGTGATATAAGATGAGATAGTAGGATCATAGAATTCCGCTACTATTTCTTTATTAACAGGGAGTTCGATTTTAAACGTACTACCTACTTCTTGTGTACTTTCAATCTTTATTGTTCCATTATGCAATTCCACCAACTCTTTTACCAAAAACAACCCAATTCCCATACCTTCTTTAGCTTGATACTCCTGATTTGGTAGTTGATAGAATCTGTCAAATATTTTGGATTGCTCTTCCTGACTAATCCCTCTCCCAGTATCCGAAATAGTTATTACAATTTTTGAACTTACCAACGATAACTTAATGGCAACACTTCCCTCTCCAGTAAATTTTATTGAGTTCGCAACAAGATTGTATATGATCTTTTCAAACTGGTTTGGATCTAATGCCACCACCTCCTCTTCAATATCACTTTCATATTCTAGCACTAAACCAGATGATTCTGCATGCGACCTGAAAAGTTCGATAAGAAACCCTAAATACTTATTAATCTTCACTCTTCTGTATTCTAATTTTAAATTCCCCTCCTCTAACAGTATAAGGTCACGTATTTCTTCAGTCAGGTAGATTAAACGATCTACATTCTTTAAGCCCTTGGTTATGGTCGCAGATGATTTTTGTGTGAAATAACTTTCATCATCCTCCTGAAGTTCTTTCAGATATCCTGAAATCAAACTAATGGGGGTTCTCAGGTCATGAGAAATGTTTGCAAAAAACCTGGATTTGTAAGCGTCTAACTCCTTTAATCGGTCAGCTTGCCTCTTAACTGTTAATGAAGTTAACCTAAGCTTTCTATTAGTGCGATAATACAGAAATAAAGAAAATGCCACACCAATTAATAGCAATGACACAATCACAATGATCAGATAAGTGCGCCTCAATTGCTTTGATTGAATCTCTTGATCTTTCAACAATATTTCGTTTTGCAACTGTGCTTGTTGCAACTCATTCTTAGATTCCAATCTGCCGATCTCCTGATTTTTCTGTTCACTATATAAACTATCCTTAACAGCTGTTGCTTCTTTGAAGAATCTCAATGATTGCTCATAATCACCTTGTTTTTCCGCTATTTTAGATATGTACTCTGAAGCATCCATAATTTCATTTTGAAAGCGGCTGCTTTTCGCTAAATCATAACATTTGTATCCATAATCAGCTGCTATCTCCAAATTACCCTGATCAAAGTAAATCCGGCAATAATTATAGTAACATAAAGTTTTCCCGTAAGCATCCCCTACTTTATCAAAGAAGAGAAACGACTTATCAAATAATTTAAGCGCTGTTTCGTAATCTTTGAGTCTATAACTGTTAAGACCCAAGTTCATCGTGGTTATTGCAACTCCAAATTCATTCCCTAAATTCTTAGCCACTTTAAGCCCCTTCTCAAAGTATATTCTGGCACTATCATACTTTTTGTATCTGTCCAGAACCAAACCAAGGTTATTATAGCTCCTTGCAAGGTTTGGTTGATCATTGAGTTCTTCGAAGATTTCGAGCGCCTTTTTATGATACTCTATAGCATCAGCCGACTGATAAATGGTATTATATAATGTCGCTAAACTCTGATAACAGCTTCCAATCCTCTGCTTGTCATTGTCCTTCTCAGCAATACTCAAAGCTTTAAAATACGCATCAAGAGCTTTGGGATAAAACCCTAATGACTCATACGCACCTCCCATTTCCAGCAAAGCACTTATTTGATAATCAGAATACACGTAAAGTTCTGCCTGATTGTATAACTCCTCGGCAATTAAAATGCATGAATCAAATTTTGACTGCATCTTGAAATACTCTGATTTATGATCAAGTATGGAACCATAATATCGAAATGATTTATGGTCAAAAGTTGTCTTTATGGAAGATTCAAACAGATCTTCTAAATGTTGTAATTCTCCCATATAGAGCAGTTCACCAATGTAGTCATCATACAATCTAAGTTTGATTGAGTCATCCTTATTGAGCAGAGAGCCTTGGAATGTTTGAAGACTCGAGTCAATATCTACTTTCAGTAATTGAATAGCATTGTTGAGTAGTGAATCTGAAGTTGCTGCTTTAATACTATGAGTCATTAATAGGAATCCTGCTAACAGCAGAACAAATTGTGTCTGGCGGAAGTTGTGCATCTTTCATCTATTTGAGATAGTCCTTTGCCCACAGCTGCACATTTACTAATATACTAAAGAAGGGTCACGATTCATTAAAAATCAACGTTTCATTTCCTTTCTATCAAAAAACATCTGGTAGATCAGCTAAATTGATTAATTCCCACTATTATTGTGATATCTAAGTTTTCTAAAATTTAGCCACCGGCCTTTCGAAACGCTATTTAATAACCGTTTTCTTATAGCTATGCACGAAAGCCAAAACTTATACATTTTGTGGAGAAGGTATACTTCTGGAGATCAAAAGTCTTTCAAACAGATTTTTGAGACGTTATATCCTTCTTTATTTTCCTACGCATTAAGACTACTAAAACAACCGGATTTAGCTGAAAATGCTGTTTCTGACACTTTTACTAAAATAATTCAATACCCAAACAAGAATGAGATTGATTCTCCTGAAAGGTGGTTTTTCACAATTATCAAAAACAATTGTATCTCTTACTGGAGAAAGCATAACAGAAGGAATGATATTTTAACAAGTCTCTCTGATGATTTAAAGTTCAATACTTACCCTGATGCAGAATATGATTTGGATAAGTCATTCATTACAGGAATGATATCAAATCGGCTGAATAAAAGAGATTTTACAATTTGGCAATTGATGAACGAAGGATATGACAATTCAGAAATTGCAAAAATTATGGAGATTACAAAGAAGACTGTTGGTAATAGAAAATCCTTAATTCGAGCTAATTTGGTTGGAATATTGGAAGAAACAGAAAATTTCAGCACCGTATATTGAATTTTAAAAAGCCTCTTCCAAGCCATGATCACGATTAAAAAAATTCAATTGTATTCGGTTAAAATCTAGGTAAAAGTGCCTATTTTAGTAAGAAATAAGCATGTTTTGCTTATTCCTGCCAGTTTCGAAATAAGCTTATTAATTGTCGCAAAGTTGTGATTAAGGCGAGATATTCGTCTAATTATACTATTAATTCATCGAAAATTAACAATTTTTCATCGAATGTTTAATAGTTTTGCAAGTTGTTGGAACTTACTACTTAAACCTTTATTGCACACCGTTATGAACTCGAGGCATTTCTGGTTACTACTTGGAACGATAGTAACTATTTTTTCTGAGATAAATGCTCAGACTACCGTTGTATCATACAACTTCACATCTAGTGACGATGGATGGACAAATACAGGAACTGATAATTGGGTCCGTGGAGACAGTGACTTCTCCACAGGAGCTGATGGAAACTACTGGGGCTTCCCAAACACAGGTGGTGGATATGCCGCTAATGATGACGCTGTAATTCAAAGTCCGGTAATTGATTTATCAGACTACTATAATCTTACTGTAAGTTTTGATCTGCGGTATGATACTGAAGATGCATGGGATGGCTTCAATATCGAATACAGTGAAGATGGCGGAACCAGTTGGACCATTTTAGGATCAACCACAGAAGGCACAAATTGGTATAACGATGATGACGTTGATGCTATTGGCAATGGTATTTCAGGTTGGTCTGATGACAATAGTGCATGGCAAACTGCGTCAATTTCTTTACCGTCAGTACTCTCCGCAAATAACAATGTCCGCTTCAGGTTTCAGTTTGCATCTGACGGTTCATTACAGGAAACTGGGGTTGCTTTTGACAACTTTGAAATTACTGGTACTTCCATATCAAGCGCTTTTGTGACACCATCTGGTAGCGGTGTACCTGGTGATGCAACCGAAAATGTTTTATTATGGCTGAGAGCAGATAGTTCTTTAGTAAATGACGGAACCAATGTTTACGGGTGGGGAGATTTTAGTGGAAATAGTAATCATGCTACTATAGGTGTAGTTCCCACCTATTCCGAAAATGCCTTAAACGGTTATGGAGCCGCTACTTTTGACGGAACTGATGATTACCTTACACTAGGTGACATATTGGATTTGACTCCTTCTACTGATGAATGGAGTTTCTTCTCTGTTTACAATGTGGATAATGGTAATACCGGAACAATTCTCGCCAGAGGTGGTGCAACAGATGTTGACAGACAATTTCAATATGGAGTTACTGCAAATAACTTCTTTCAAATCATTGGTGGTGGAGGAACTCAACAAGGTGGTGGAACTGCCACGGGGCAATGGAATATTAGTTCCAGTGTAACAACCGCAAGTGAAGTAAACTCCTTTTTATCTGGTACAAATGATGTTACGTCAGGAACGATTGGTTCCGATACAGAAACTCAAGATGTTATCCTGGGTGCTAGAACCGGAGGGACAGGGTTTCTGCTGCAAGGAGACATTGCTGAGGTAGTAATGTTCTATGGGGCTGTGAGTACTTCAAAAAGAAGAGACATTGAAACATATTTAGCACTAAAATACGGTATTACACTTGATATTACTTCACAAGACTATACCGTTAGCGGCACTTCTATATTTGATAACACAAACTTTTCAGGATATAATGCCAATATAGCTGGAATTGGAAGAGATGACAGCCAAAGTCTAAACCAAACTTCTTCTAGAAGTTCATCAGGTAATATTGTTGAAATATCCAATGCGTCTAGTTTAGATGACGGGGACTTCCTTGTTTGGGGAGATGATGGAGGAGTAACAACTACAACTACTGCAAATTTACCTTCAGGTACTTCCAACAGAATTACGAGAGTATGGAGAGTATCAAGAACAAACGATGTTGGTACTGTTGATATCTCATTTGATCTAACTACTCTAGGTTTATCAGGAAGAGTTTACAATTTGATCACAGCTACAAGCGGCGCTACAATACCAACTGATCTTTCCAGTGGAACGGTAAGTGCTGCTGGGACTACTTCAAATGTTGATGGAAGAGATATAGTTACCTTCTCAGGAGTAACAATAAATGATCAGGAGTATTTCACATTAGCTGTATCTGATGCCACTTCTCCGGGTGATCAAAGTACGAATCTACAGGTATGGTTAAGGGCAGATGCTGGAATAGGTCAATCTAGCAATTCAGTTTCTTCTTGGTCAGATCAAAGTGGTAACGGTAATGATGCTTCAGAAGCAACTAGCTCAGAGCAACCTACTTATGTATCTGGTCACCTAAATGGAAACCCTACTATTTTATTTGATGGAACTGATGACAGATTAGACGGTACTGGATTTTATTCGGATGATATATTTATGGTTGTAGATCCGGTTGAGAGTTACAACAGTACTTCAGGTGATGATGCTGTTCTGGGATTAAATGGTACTGACTTTTATGGTATTTTCTTTGGAAGCCATACTGCTAATTTAACTAATGAAGTACTGACATGGTCAAACAACGCGAGCACTTACAGAAGTGGTGTAACCAGCACAACCACTACTTATTCACAACCAATGATCATTAACTTCAGAAATACTGTTGGTATTGACGATCAGGAGTTGTATATAGATGGAGCGAATGTAACAACTACCACTAGTGGAACATTCGGAAACCTTGATAACGTTGCTTATACACTCGGAGTAAGAGGAAGTGGTGGAGATGATTTCTTCCACGGAAATGTATCAGAAGTAATCAATTACTCAGGAAGATTAGCTGATGCTGACAGAAGAGATGTAACATCATATCTTGCATTAAAATATGGTTTAACAATAGACATTACGTCCCAAAATTATACAGTTGGAGGTCTCGCGATTTATGACAATGCAAGTTACCCTAATGACATTGCTGGAATTGGAAGAAATGATTCGCAAGGTTTTAACCAAGCCAGTTCTGAAAGTAATAGTGGTCAAATAATAACAGTCTCGAATGCATCAAGCCTTGAAGACGGTGATTACTTAGTTTGGGGAAATGATGGTGGTGCTTTCACATTTACTACTAGTGATGTTCCAGCGGGAGTTACTGAAAGGCTTTCAAGAATTTGGAGAGTTGATGAAACCAATGATGTAGGAACTGTAGATATTTCGTTTAACGTTGCTACAATGGGACTTGGCACAAATGTCAACTACTCACTAATTGTTGCGACTAGCGGATCAACCATGCCTACTGGCCTATCCTCAAGTACAGTGACTAGCTCACCTACTATCTCGGGATCGATTGTAACTTTCTCAGGTGTAACTCTAAATGATGACGAGTTTTTTACCTTGGGAGTAGATGCTGACCCTACAGCGTATCCTGGTGATGTAAGTACAGGACTAGCTGTTTGGCTGGATGCAGGTAATGGTGTTTCACATTCCGGTAACGAAGTAAGTGAATGGACCGACCTGGGTGGAGGTGCAAATAACGCAATTCAGTTAGACCCTTCATTTCAGCCTACTTTAATAGAAGATGGTCTTAACGGAAACCCTACCCTTTATTTTGATGGAGGAGATATTATTTCAGGAGATGCTGGGTTTTACACTGAGGAGAACTTTGTAGTTGTGCTGCCAAGTGAAATTTATAACTCAGGATCAGCTGCTGGAACCATAATTGGTTATGACCAGGGAACATTTGCCAGGTTAGGACTAGGGCCTTCCAGTGTTGTTATTGATAATGAGGTAATTACTTACTCCGTAGGATCCGGTGGATACAGAGGTGGATATGTTGATACAAGTATTGACCTGAACCAACCGGCATTGATTAATGCAAGAGAAAATACAGGAGCAACTGGTCATGAAATATTTTTAAATGGCGCTTCTGTAACGGTAACAGAGGAAAACGCAGGATCCTATCAAAACCTTGATGACGTAGATTACGATATTGGAGATGAATTTAATGCTGACTCAGATGCTCCTTATGATGGTTATATCTCTGAGGTAATCAGTTTTTCTGGTAGACTAAGTGATGCTAACAGAAGAAATGTTGCCACTTATTTAGCAATCAAATATGGACTGACATTAGATATTACATCTCAAAACTATACAATAGGCGGAACCAGTATATATAGTGCTACTGCATACTCAAATGATATTGCAGGAATTGGTTACGATATTTCAAGCAATTTAAACCAGCAGTCATCTCAAAGTGAAAACTCAGGTTCGCTTGTTAGTATGTCAGCTGCTTCAGACTTAGAAGATGGGGAATATCTTGTTTGGGGTAACAATGGCGGAAATAATGATTTCACTACCGCAAATGCACCAGCTGGAACATCCGATATTCTTGAAAAAGTCTGGACAGTCGATGAAACTGGTGGAGATGGTGTAGGGACTGTTTCTGTTGCCTTTGATGTGACCAGTCTAGGTATTGATGTTGACAATTCAACTTTTGTGTTGGTAACAATGGCCAGCGGTCAAACAGTGCCAGATGATTTCGACACTAATGGAGTAACGAATGCTTCCTATACACAGACTAATGTTGGTGGTAGAGACATCATTACATTTAGTGGTGTTGACTTTTCTGATGGTGACTTCTTTACTCTGGCAGGGGATATTCAGACTACTGCTCCTGGTGGATCCGGGTTATCGCTGTGGTTAAAAGCCAGTGCTGGAGTAACGCAATCATCAAACCTTGTAAGTGTTTGGGCTGACCAAAGCGGAAATGGTAAGGAATTATTGCAGGGTAATTCAAGTAGCCAGCCTACATTAACGAGCAATGAAATTAACTATAATGATGCGTTGTATTTCAACAATGACAACATTGAAAACATTGATGGTTTCTATACTCAAGATTACTTCGTCGTATTAAAACCTGACAACACGATATCAAATACTTTGGCCAATGGTTACGTTCTAGGTTTTGAAACCGGAACATCATCAGGATTTTATGTCGGTGATGAGAATGTAGTTGGAAGTGACTTGTTTGGTCAAACATTTGAAACAGCAGCATATGATGCTGCAGCTACCAGTGCTTCAATCACAAATGATGCAGTAGTAATCTTAAATTCTCGAAATAACTCGGGGGCAACTGCACAGGAATTCTATGCAAATGGAGCTTCCTTTACAGCAACTACAGCAGGTACATTTTCAAACATATCTGATGGTGCAATAAGAGTTGGTGATTCATTTAATGACAATAGAAGTTTCAATGGTTATGTAGCTGAAATTCTTAGTTACAATGCCCGACTCGCTGATGCTGATAGAAGAGATGTTGAAACTTATCTTGCATTGAAGTATGGTGTAACTTTAGACATATCATCTGAAGACTATACTGCGGGTGGTACAACAATATTTAACGATGCTTCCTACAACAATGACATTGCCGGAATAGGTATTAACCTAAGTTATGGTTTAAACCAAACTCAAAGTACGAGTCAAAACTCCGGTTCTATTGTGAAAATTGAAGGTGCATCAGATTTGGACGATGGAGAATACTTTGTTTGGGGTAACAATGGTGATAGTAAAACAACACCTCAGACAAGTGAATTGCCTTCTGCGTATGATGAAAGACTTCCGGCAGAATGGGGAGTGGGAATCACGGGAAGCCCTGGAACTGTAACCATTAAAATCTATATAGGAGGTATTGATAATATTTCATCAAGACCACAAATAGCCTCTGCATATGATTTGTTAATAGATAATTCGGGTAATTTCAACGCAATAAATGATGCTGTAAGTGCCTCAACACTATCAGACGATACCTTAACCTTCAATAATGTTACTTTAACTGATGGTCAGGTATTTACTCTGAGTATCCCAACGGAACCAGATGTAACTGGATTAACACTTTGGTTAAAAGCTGACGCTGGAATTGAAGAAGCAAGTGGTAACGATGCGGAAAACAATGATCTTGTCGAATTCTGGAGAGATCAGAGTGGAAACAATAATGATTTTGACCAATCAACATTTGCCAGAAGACCTACTTATAGTCAGGATCAGTTAAATGGTAACCCGGTAATCAATTTTGATAACACATTCACTTATCTGGATTTAGCTTCTACCAATCTAAACCCAAGAAGTATGTACATAGTATACCGTGATCAATCAACTTCATCCAATACAACACCTTTCACAAATGATGATGAAACTAATGGTATTGGACATGGTTTCTCAGATGACACTCAATTATTTGATGGGACGTTAACTCCAGCAGATGTCAGAAACGGAGATAACTTCGTTGATGGAACAGATATTGGTGACGGTACTTCAACTGCAAGGCCTGATTCATATTCACTGCATGCCAGAGTTTTTGCAAGCAATCTATCTAACGCCACTCATAATTATTATGTGGGTGTTGACAGAGCAACGGATGACAGATCCATCGATGGAGATATCGCGGAGATTCTTGTCTACACCAGTGCTCAGTCAGCGGCAGAAAGAAGAGATGTTGAATCTTACCTTGCTCTGAAATACGGTATTACACTTGATATATCCAGTTTGAATTACACTTATAATGGTGGTACTTCAATTTACAATAACACTACATATAGTAATGATATAGCAGGCATTGGAGCAAACAACACATACAGCCTTTCGCAAACAAGTGCAGTAAGTAATAACTCAGATGCAATTGTTACGATAAGTAACTCAAGCTCATTAGGAAATGGTGATTTCCTTGTGTGGGGTAACGACAATGGTGTTACGACTGAAACTACGTCCACTGTACCGGCTGGTATTAACAATAGAATGACAAGGATTTGGGGAGTATCTGAGACAAATGATGTTGGTACAGTTACGGTAAGTATGAATCTATCCGGCCTTGGTTACGGAGCTAAAACGCTTACGGACTTCACTCTGATTGTAGATGACAATGCAGACTTCTCTGATGGAACACTAAGGACATACACAGCAGATTCTTACTCCTCTGATGTTTTAACATTTACTTCTGTTGATTTCACAAGTGCAACAAACTTTGGTCTTGGAACCACAGTAAGCTTATCCACTGATACAGATACAGATGGTATCCCTGATTACTTTGAAGTAGCATATGGCACTGGATACAATGACGGAAATGACCCTGTTAGTGGAGGTGCCGGAGGCACTGATACAGATGCTGCTACAGGTACAAATAATGACGGAATAAGCGATGCACTAGAAAGCATATTAATTACTAATGGAGCAACAGCACCTGTGACTATCGTAACCGATACCGACGGAGATGGTATCCCAGATCACATTGAAGTTGGTAATGGTACAAATCCTTATTCTGCTTCTGCGCCAACAACTAATGGGGACTCAGACTCTGATGGAGACGGAATCCCTGACGGATTGGAAGCTTTAATTAATAGTGAAGGAGGACCAGCTAACCCAGCGCTAGACACAGATACTGATGGAGACGGTATTCCTGATTATTTTGAGGTAATAAGTGGAACTGATCCTAATGATGTCAACGATCCTACAGCAAGTGGCGGAAGTGATGGTGATCTAGACGGAATTACTGACGCTCTAGAAGCATTGCTAGTTACAAATGGTGCTACTGCACCGATTGGAACTGACACAGACTCAGACCTTGACGGAATTCCTGACTATATTGAAGCACAAACCTTTACTGATCCATTCAATGGTGCAAGCCCTGCAGCATCAGGCACGCCATCCCTAAGAGCACTTCAAGCTGATTATATCGCTTCTGGTGGTAGTTGTACTGATTTAAGTGGTTATGAATGGGTTGATATCACAGACAATTTAGGTAACCTCGTCTTCTCAATTAACCCAGTTGGAAATAACCTGGGGTCCACTTGCTGGGGTGTCAGAATACTAGACGGAACAGCTAATGTCAGAGATGACGGAACTGATTGGATTCTGAATAGAAACTGGTACATAACACCAACGGTACAGCCTAGTAGTGAGGTTTATGTGAGATTCTATTCACTTAATTCTGAGAATACAGATTTACATACTGAACTTGGTAATGATGGTGAAAGCCCTGGAGCAATTAGTGATTTCAATGCGGATAGTATAAAGATCACAAAAATATCAGGAGTGACAGATTTAGATCCTTTTGCAACGGGTGGTACAAGAACCTTACATAATCCTGTAGTTTCGGATTATTCTACAACAGGTAAGTCGTATACCATTGGTATCACTTCATTCTCCGGTTTCACACCACATTTCAATCCTCTTAATCCAGATACTCCATTACCAGTAGAACTAATTTCTTTTGAAGCTAGTATAGTTAACAGTACGATCCTTCTGGATTGGGCCACTGCATCAGAAATAGATAATGACAAGTTCCTTATTCAACGTTCTTTAGACGGAGAAGTATTTGAGACTATCGGTGAGGTAGCCGGAAATGGAACTACAAGTGATTTACAAGAGTATTCATTCGCTGACAAATCACCGATCTCAGGAATCGCTTACTACAGATTAAAACAGATTGATTTTGATGGTAAGTTTGAATATTCCCCACTTGTTGCTGTCAATTACCTGGATGGTGCTAATGGATTAAGAGTATTATTATTCCCTAATCCGGCGAAAGACTTTTTTAAGGTGAGTTTAGAGGCGGATATCAATGTGAATAATATCACTGGCCAACTAATTGATCCATCTGGAAGAATAATCAGGACCCAATTATCCCGAGATGGATTGGCCTACACGGTTGACACAAAACATGTAAACAATGGATTGTATATATTGCAACTCAATATTGATGGTCAAATCATCAAGCAAAGAATTAAGATATTGAGATAGGTATTCCAATCAAATAGAAATCAAAAAACCCTATCTCAATCAAGATAGGGTTTTTTAATAGCTTGTTCTGGAACAAGCTTTTGGTATCGTGGTACAGTTGCAAAGAAACTAATGAGTAAGCAATTTAGAAATACTACTTAGTTGACATTAAGGTGACAGGTATTGATTTGAATTATAAATTTTAACATTCCAAGTTGAAGGATAGATGAATTTTAGATGGATAACCATACTTACGGTACTATTTTCAATCTCAGTTACAATTTCTGATTCGATAGCGCAATCACAGGTAACTAGTGAAATAGATAGCTTATTACATCTTGGCGACTCACTCAAAAAAACTGCTCCCAAAGAGAGTCTTGAACTATTAATGCTCGCAGAAGCTAAACTTTCACCGGATTTAGAACCAAGGGTTTTCATTGATACTTATTTAGAAATTGGCCAGTTCTATTTTCACACTCAGGATTTTAGAAGTTCTTTATCATATCACCTAAAAGTCATCGAACTGAAGGATAAGGTGACTACAATTGAAATGAGTCTGAAAATTGCCAGAGCTTATAACGACATTGGTATATTATACTATAACCTCAATGAACTTGGAAATGCATTAGAAAGTCACCGACAAAGCATCAGTATCTATGAAAAGCAAAATGATTTTCAAGGTCTGGCGTGGAATTATAATAATTTAGGAATTCTCTATAAAGAAGTGGGTAAACAAGATTCGGCTATTTATTCGTATGAAAAAAGTCTGGAAAGTGCTACTGAAATATCTGATTCGCTAGGAATAGGTTACAACTCAATCAATATTGGCATACTCTATCATGATCAGGGAAAATACAATGAGGCATTAAAGAATTTCCAATACGCTCGTAAATTCTTTAAATCACCTGAAAACGATAGAATTCTCGCTACTACCATGTCATTTATAGCTAGTATTTATATTAAGTATAAAGAATATGATTTGGCTCTTAGTCAGTATCAGAATGCTGTTCGTCTACACCTTGCAAAGGGTGACAAAAGAGGTTTGGCCAATACTTACGAAAAAATATCCGAATTGTATATTGATCAGAATGAACTTGATAGTGCAAAAAGCTATGCTTCAAAAAGTTTAATTCTCAATGATTCGATAGGACATCTTAGAGGAAAAGGAGATGTACTACTAAAGCTTTCAAATATCGCTGAAAGGGAAAATCAGTTTAAAACATCACTCAACTACGCCCTTGAAGCCTATCAAATATTTAAAGAGTCAGGAAACGAGAGTTCCGTCGCAAGTGCCGGCAATCAAATCTCAGATGTTTACATTGATCTCAAGAAATTCCCCCTGGCTATTACCTATGCAGATGAAGCACTTAGAATAGGATTTAATGAAAGCAGTCAGGTAAAAAAATCTACAGCCTATAAAAATCTTTTTCGAGCACACAGAGCATTGGGGGACTCCAAAAAAGCACTTGATTACTTGACTCAACACCTGGTACTTAAAGACAGTATTTACAACCACGACAAAACTCTTGAATTCGCACGTCTGGAAGCAAAATTTGCTACAGAAAAGGAAAAAGAATTATTAATCCAACAACAAGAAAAAGCGGAGCTTCAATATCTACAAGAAAGAAAGACCAAACAGTGGACATTAGTTATTGGGATACTCGTTGTTGTGATATTAGTTGTCTTCCTTGGCGCGATATTTATATTGTACCGTTCTAAAAAGAAGCACAATCAGGAATTGGAGAAATACAATCATGAACTTGAATCAAAAAACCGTCAACTTGAAGAGTTAAGGGAGATGGAAAAGAAATATTTAAATGAAAAGATTCAATTAAAGGATAGAGAATTAGCTGCCCTGGCAATGAACGCTCATGAAAAAAATTCAGTACTTACAGAAATTGAAAATCTAATCTCCTACAATTCCAAAAACACAGAATCATCTGGAATTACCCAGATTCAGAAATTAATTACTACACAAAAAAGACTTGACAATAGCTGGGACACATTCAGCCAGCATTTTGAGCAGGTTCACCCACAGTTTTTTGAGAACCTGAAAAACGATTTTCAAAAACTGACAGTAAATGATCTCAAATTATGTGCCTATATTAAGGTGGGTATGAACAACAAAGACATTGCGCAACTCACTAGTATAGAGCTAAGTTCTATTAAAAAGAGTCTTAACAGGTTAAAAAAGAAAATTGATCTTAAACCTGAAGATAGTTTAAGAGATTTTATTCTATCAAAATAGCCCATACGGAATCCTTTTGATTTGGTTATCCTGTATGAATATCACACGAAAAATGTCCACTTCTGGACGCACGCGAACACACCCTAACTACCTTACAAAAGTTAATTTATTGATTATCAGATAATTAAATTAATTGGCATGAGTTTAGTTTAAGTTTTGGCATAAGGTCAAAACTCAAACTCAAATGAAAACTTCAATTAAAAAATTACTATCCGCATCATTCGCGATAGCCATATTATTAGGATCAACATCCGTATTTGCAGTGAGCAACCCGACTTCTAAGAAGGAAATCAAAGAAAACTCCTTCTCCATTTCAGAAGCCGAAATCAACGAAATTTTATCGAGTCTGGAGGATAATGAAACAGAATGGTTAGAAGATGAAATTACATATCAGATCTTTGATTCAGAGGATAATCTAATCATGGAAAAAGTGATACAAAGAGATGCCCCGATCAATGACAAAGAATTAGTAAAACTGCTTGCTCAAAGCGATTTTATAATGACTTATAACAACTCTTCATATTATAGATTAAGTGAACATTAATTATTAGTAGAAATCACAATGTTATTAATTGGTAAATACCAGCTCATTTTGGGCTGGTTTTTTTGTTTTAATGAAATTGAGAATCTTTATATTTCTTCTGATAAACTGAGAAACTATGAGATTCTGGAAGCAACTGCTAATCATTTTATGTGCAACAATTCTTACATTAAAACCCTGCTCTGTTTTAAGTCAAAATAACAAAGACAGTCTATTAACTAGAGTTCAGGAGGTGGAGAATCCTGATGAAAAATTTCAGATATACCTCAAATTACTTAAAAACTCAAGCCCAAAAGAAGCATCAAAGTATTTCAGACAAATTGATATCCTACTAGGGTATATCAAAAGTGATTCCCTTTTAATGACCTACTATAATAGAAAAGGCATCTATTATGGTCAAATATCTAATGACTCCTCCTTTATTATGTTTAATAAGGCATTGGCAATTGCTCTAAAAAGAAATGATTCAACTTCTATCTCCAGTACATACAATGGTTTAGGTAACGTATCCAGAAGAAATGGAGAATTAGATAAATCCCTGGAGTACTTTATTAATGCGAAGAAATTCTCCAGCACTTCCATGAACCTTCTCTGGTTAGGAGACCTGGAAGCTAATATAGCCGGGACCTATTATGGCATGAGAGATTACGAAAACTGCTTGAAGCATTCCAGAAAGTCACTAAAGTATTATGAAAGAGATGGAGCAGCATCTCACTTATCTTATGGATACACAATCCTGGGTATAGTCTTTAAAGACATGGGAGAGTATGACAGTGCGGTTCATTATAACGAAAAGGCACTAACATTCCTGGCAGAATCACAGGATACAATTCAACTCATATATAGTTATATGACTCAAGCGAATCTCCTTGAAAAGAATAACGATGTACCAAAATCACTGGAATATGTTGACCTTATTATAGGTTTAGCAACTGAAATTCAATCATACGAACCTCTTTTAGAAAGCTATAATGTCAAAGCAAGGTTGTTCGTTCAACAGGGAAATTATAATGATGCTGAATCTTACGCTAAGGAAGTAATCAAGCTCGGAAAAGAAAAAAACCTCCCTACTCCTACTATAAAAGCCTATGAAATACTGAGTCTTGTTTATTCGAGACAAGGGAAACCTGAACTCGCGTTCAAACAGATTGAAATCTCAACCAATACACGAGATAGTATTCGAAACGCAGATGTGGGAGAAAAAATGGCTGAATTAGACTTAAAATATGAGACAGAAAAAAAGGAAGCCGAAATTACCAGATTGGCACTTGATAACGAAAGGCAGTCTAATCAACGAAACATATTAGTTTTCTCGTTGGGGATACTCTTGTTGATAATTGTATTTGTCTCATTCATAATCATCAATAAAAACAGGGCAAACAAATCATTGAGTGAGAAAAATGAGGTAATAAGTAACGCACTTGAGGAAAGAGAAATATTATTGAAAGAAATACATCACAGAGTCAAAAATAACCTTCAAATTATTTCAAGCCTACTGAACTTGCAATCTGAAGAAGTGACAGACCCTTCAGCTATTGAAGCAGTTAAAGAAGGACAAAACAGGGTCAAATCAATGGCACTGATACATCAGAAACTATACATGAATAATAATCTGGCTGGCATCAAAATCAAGGAATACCTGGAAACACTTACATCAAGTCTAATGTCTTCCTACACGGATTTAGCTCAGGACATTAAAATTGAAAACAAAGTAGATGATATCAGTCTGGATGTGGATACAAGTATTCCATTAGCCCTGATCCTAAATGAACTAATAACCAATAGCATTAAATACGGCTTTCCTGAATCCAAGAAGACAGGCATAATTGAAATAACTCTGCAGAAGAAGAAAGATCAATTATTTTTAGAAGTGAAGGATAATGGCGTAGGTATGAACGCAGATAACAAGGAATCTGAAAATAGCACTTCTTTCGGTCTAAGACTTGTAAGGTCTCTTTGCAGAAAGCTCAAAGCAGATCTTAGCTTCGATTATTCCAATGGAACTTCTATTCAATTGAGCATCAATAGGTTTAAACTAGCGTAACCGTTAGACATAAATTATATATTTTACCTAACTTAAGAATCCCCAATGTAAGTCCTCACCCGAGGAACTATCTAAGTATTGACTTAATCAATTAATTCTAAATGTTAGTAAAATGAAAATGAAGCAACTTTTGCTTGGTGCAATACTATGTGCCATGTATTCAGCATGTTCTAATGAAGAAATGCTGGAATCGAATGAATTTCAAAATCCTGAAACGGATGCAAGATCAATTTTTGAAGGACAAGCCGCAGAAACTGTAACTCGATATTACAGAGGGCGCGAAATTACAGTTGACAAATTTGGAGACAAGTTATTATTCGAAGGTGATATCGTGCTTAATGAGTCTGATGTATCCGAATCTCCTACAGCTAGTGGTCGGGAGGAGTCCGTGGGGCGGATACACCGAAACTGGCCCAAAAATGAGGTTTATTATATCATAAGTTCAGAAAACCATGAACAGAGAATACTAGATGCGATCGCAGAATTTGAAGCAAACACTCCCTTAAGGTTCTATGAAAGGACAAATCAGCCAAACTATATAGAGTTCCTTGGAGGAGGTGGGTTTGCAAATTACTCGAGCTCTGTTGGAATGAATGGAGGTAGACAAACCATTGTTTTGGGGCTTAGTACAACAGGTACCGTAATCCATGAAATAGGTCATGCGATAGGTTTGTGGCATGAACATACAAGATCAGATAGAAATAATTATGTGGAAATACAGTGGCAAAACATTCGAGAAAATGACTCAAATGGTTGCTATACCTGTCAGTTTGAGATCAAAAACTCCCCTACTGACCAGGACCTCTCACCGGGTTTGGATTTTGGATCAATTATGATGTATTCAAACAAAGCCTTTTCCAAAAATGGGCAACCTACAATCACAAAAATCGATGGTAGCTCGTATTCTTCTCAACGATCTGGTCTTTCCGCTCAGGACATTAGTGGAATTAATCAATTGGTGCAACTCACGCATATCAACTTAGATGACAGCTATCCTCAAATGGGTGAATGGGTACAAGTTATTAGTACACCAACACCATTTTCACAACCTTACACTGTAAGAATAAAATACACCAGGTATGGACAAGTTCAATATCAAACAGTACATACTAACTACGGACCAAACCCTGCAATTTCAACCATTCAACTTTGGTCAACCCCAGGATTGGAATACTCCACAATGGCCATTGAAGTGGTAGAAAATGGAGTTGTTATGAACAGTAAAAACAGAACTTTGTTTCCTCCGGCATCTATTGGAATTACACTAAATGATAGCTATCCGAGGTTAGGTGAAACTGTTTCTATAACAAGTGTTCCTAATGGAATTGATTATAGTGTCAGAATAAAATACACGCTATATGGGCAGGTACAGTATCAGCATGTTCATAACAACAGCGGTTCAAGCGAGAAAACTACAAATGTAACATTGTGGACAAACCCAGGGTTAGGGTATTCCACGATCAAATTGGAAGCAGTGCAAAACGGCTCAGTGAAATCATCTTACAGTAGAACCATTTTCCCCTAAAACAAAAAAGGGAGGTCAATTGACCTCCCTTTCATATATTAGATTTTGCAGCTTAATTCACAGATTTTTTCAAGATTGTAACTCCATTCGATTTCACTTCAACGATGTATGATTTCGTATGGTAGTTTGCAACATCATATCTTAATTCTCTTACTCTTCCTGGTTTCCAGTACTTATACTTCAATTGCTCACCAGTTTTCTTATCATATAGATAAACAGCTAATGGGCCATCCAAATCTTCACCAATGCTTACACGGATCATTTTGTTTTGAACTTTACCAATATGAACTTCATTGTCTTTGCCAAATGGCTTAGCAGAAAGTGAATTTAATGTTACTAGAGTGAGGAGTAATACGAGGATAAATAGATGTCTCATTATTTCTTTTTTAGCTTGATTGAGTTACTAAATTACTTATAAAACGGCCTCTATTCCATTTAAACGCACTTTATTCGATAAAGCTCAATTTTGAGCCGATCAATTCGTTCTTTTTCCCGAAGAACTACTTACAGGAAATACTATCTTTGTGCAGATGGCAATTCAGAAATACGATAAGCTTATTGAGTGGATACTCAGTGATGATTTTGAACTAACACAATACAAAATCTCTTCACTAATTGCAGAGTCAAAATTTGAAATTGTTGATATCAATACTGTAACAATGGAGGACCATCAATCCTGTACATGGACATTCAGAGAAGGAATGCTATTCATCAAGAATTTCAGTGTCAACCCAAAAGTTTTTCTGGAGCTTACTTCATTTGATCACGAGAAGTACCTGGATTTTGTAATTCGATTGAAAAACTATCTACTGGATCTTGCTATGGAAGAGAAACGCTAGTTTCTTACAAACTCAAGATCAATCTCAATGTAAATACTCTTATCAAACTTAATGGTTCTTTCCTGCAAATGGAAAAGGTGTGGTTCAGCCCAGGTCGCTAGATAAAAACCAGTTCGTTCCATACCGTTACTATTGTGGACCACTTTTCCTTCAAATTTGCCATTAAAGGAAAGCTCCTCACTGCTACCGCCAAACTCAAGGTTACCTCTCACCCCATATTGAGTAACAGAAAGCTTACTTACTTTTTCCGATGTGAATTTAAGCGCAGGAATTTTCAATACATTTAAGAAGTCTTCGCTATGAATAAACTTGTCAAATGCTTTATCCCCGGAATCCGCAGAATCAATTGCCCACTGAACTACAAATTTTGAATCCTCAAATTTATCTTCCATCATAAGAGAGGCAGCTACCTTACGAAAAATCACTTTTCTTGGGTTCTCTCCATTTAAATGAAATGTAAATTCAATGTAACTATGAACAGGATCAAGTGTCCATTTCTTTGTTGGAGATGTTTCTTGTTCGCTCATATTCAAAAATTACAATTGTATCTGAATTAAGGCAATATCCTCTAATGTATTTTTACCCGCCCATTTCTTAACAACATGATCCATATGATCAGCTCTGTCTTCCCAGGAGAAATTCATGTTATCCTGAATCACTGCCGCAGCACCTTTTTTCCCAAGCCTCTTTCTCTGGCTACCACCGTGTTGCATGCTAAGCTCTTCATTGTGAATCACCAATTGGTCACCAGGGTTAAACTTTATCTCGTGATCAGTAAGTTTACCAATATTGTAATACGGATAACCAAGGGAAATATTAGTTATTGGGAAATACTTTCCTCCCTTTGGGTTAATCAACCTAACAGCCATTCTTGCACTGGCAAAAAGAGCAGTTCTTGTTTCAGGGTCAACTATGACATACGCCACATCCATGGAAAATCCACTCTTCTCATTGAAACTGTAAGCCAGGAACGGATCGTGTTCTACAAAATCGTGTAGTATACGAAGGAATTGAGCGGGACTTTCTATATCCGTATATTCCCTCATTGTATTCTCAATGTGTTGTTTAACTTTTACAGCTCTGTGCTTAGTCTCCTTGGTATCGCCGGTACAGCTCCCAAAAATCCAATGATTTGCCTTTCCAGTATTTCCGTGCCATAAAAAGGATCCATCGAGATCACCTTTATAAGTAGTGTATATGAAATGCTTTTCTTGTGTTAAGGTCTTGTTACCAAAACCTAATGATGGTGGAATGTGAGGCTTTACGCTACCTTCGTTTACCAATTCCATGTTACCATCAATCTGAACCTTATCACCAACGAGGGCCCAATTCTCAGTTACAAGTACTTTGTTCCAATCTAAACCGTAATCAAGTCGGTTCAAGGTCATTTCAAAATTGAAACACTTTCTGGTAACACCATGACGATCCGTGACAATTTTGCTGAGTGTTGCTATGAACTCGATTTCTTTAGTTACATCCTTAATGTTTAAAGTTCCTGTAACTAAATATTTATTATCATCCTGCTCTTCTATTTTTTTGCTTTTGAAAATAATAGAAGGATGATTTGATGTATCAAAAAAGTCTTTGCTCTTGAGATGTTTGTCTCTCTTCTCTGAATTGGTATTGATAGATTCGGTATCAATTACAAAATCTATATTGGCTGTGGCAAACTTCTCTCCTTCAGTTTCAAAACCTAATCTATATTCAAGGAACTCTCCCTGAACATTGGCGATCATCATATGCTTGACCTTAAATCTGATATGACTTTTCGCCCGATCTACAATCCACTTGGTATCAGTCATTGACCACTATTCATAATTCGCTCAAATCTAAATAATAATATGGTATCACGATGGCATGAGAATCACTATTTTACCCACACTTTGACGGGATTCCATGTATTTATGGGCTTCCGGAAGGTCTTTGAATTCAAATGTCTTTCCAACTACCGGTTTTAAACCATTTTCTTCAACAAACTCAGACATGTCTTTCCACACCTCACCAGTAAGTTGTTTATTGGCTGTCAGGTACCCAATGTGAGTAGCAAAAACGCCGTAAGACTTCTTGGCTAAGTTCATCAAATTAACTTTCGGTGCATCCATCCAGGTTTTAATATAACTGAAAGGATTCCAAGGCTTAATACTGATACTGGCAAAGCCTGCTATCGCTACTCTTCCAAAAGAATTGAGTAACTCGAGGCTTTTTCGGTATACATCAGCACCAACAACTTCAAGCACCACATCTACCCCACCATACTTTTCCTTAACCACTTCGTAAAAGTCATCCTTACGGTAGTTAATGGCTTCATGTGCTCCCAAATCTTTTATTAATTTCAACTTCTCATCGCTTCCCGCAGTACCAATAACGGTAGCTCCTTTGGCAGCCATAATTTGGACTGCAGCAGTTCCTACACCTCCTGCTGCTGCATGTATCAACACTTTTTCTTCTGGTTTGGCCTTAGCCAATTGCACTAATCCTACCCATGCTGTAACAAAGTTGACCATGAATGCAGCGTTCTCCTCTAATGAAAACTTCGAAATTGCAGGGAATACAAGATGCGATGAAGCAACCACCTTTTCCGCATAGCTCCCAGTCTGCCCCCCAACTATTACCTGATCTCCAACTTTAACATGATCAACGGAACTTCCAACTTCTTCCACAATCCCCACGGCCTCCATGCCTAAAGTATAAGGTCTTTTTGGAGCCCATCTATACTGTCCTTTCCGAGATAAAACCTCAGCGTAGTTTAGACCTATTGCCTGTACCTTCACTTTAACATCTGTATCCTCTTTCAATACAGGTTCCTCTACCTCCTGGATCTTCAGTACTTCAGGTTTACCAAATTTCTTAAGCACATAAGCTTTCATGACTCCTCAGTTAATTCGAAGGCTAAATTAGGCATTGTCAACCAAATAATTGCCATTGAATAAAAATGGCTTAAAAAATCTAATCCAATCAAAATGTCTTGACCACAACCTTATTCAGCAGTTTTATTACCTGTTAAGCCACTCCCGCATCCATTAGGGATGTTTGTGCGTTATATGTAAAACGGATTTGTTATTTTTACTTATCGAAAGAATTGTTATGAGTATTTTGAAAGGTTTGAGAGGAATTTTTGGGTTAGTTATCTTGCTTATTGTGTCCTCATTCAGTGGTGTTGATTATCCCAAAGGGGAGACCGTAGAGTGGATTTCGTGGGAGGAAGCGGTTAAAAAAGTGAATGAGCCCGGAAATACAAAAAAGGTATTTGTTGATGTCTATACTGACTGGTGTGGTTGGTGTAAGGTAATGGATAAAAAGACCTTTAATCATCCCGAGGTGGCAAAATATATGTCGGAGAACTTTTACATGGTGAAGTTTGATGCTGAGCAGAAAGAGGATGTTGAATATAAAGGAACCACATTCAAATATGTCCCTTCTGGAAGAAGAGGTTATCATGAATTAGCTGCGGCGTTACTACATGGAGAGCTAAGCTATCCTTCTGTATTATTTCTTGATGAAGACATGAACTTAATCACTAAAGTCCCAGGTTTTCACCCTCCACAAGATTTCTATCCAATAGCAAGGTATTTTGGAGATGACAAATATTTAAATGAGGAATGGGAAGATTTTAGAGAATCTTTCAAAGCTCCGTTTTAAAGTTTAGACCGATGAAGAATTTTAAGATTTCAATAATTGCGTTATTTGCTTTCATTCTTTTGGGAGCAAGTAATCCTGTTAATCCTGAGGCTGAAATTGAGTGGATTACATTCGAAGAAGCTATTGAATTAACTAAAAAGAAACCTAAAAAAGTCTTCATTGATGTATACACGGACTGGTGTGGTTGGTGTAAAAGAATGGACGCTACAACATTTAACCATCCTGAGGTAAAGGCCATGATGTCTGAAAACTTCTACATGGTGAAGTTAGATGGTGAACAAAAAGCTGATATTGAATTCAAAGGGAATACATTCAAATTTGTTCCAAACGGAAGAAGAGGTTACCACGAGCTAGCTGCGGCTTTACTTCAAGGAAAATTGAGCTACCCTACAGTAGTATTCATGGATGAGAATATGAATATGATTCAGGCTATCCCAGGGTATAGAGGACCTCAGGATTTCTATAAAATTGGTAAGTACATTGGAGAAGATCACCACAAAAAAACTCCATGGCCAGAATGGGAAAAATCAGTAAAGTTGCCATTCTAAGTTCCTCTCATTTATAAACTACATACAAAGAACACTCATAAAAATTATGAGTGCTCAGTTCTCAGTTAGTTGTAAAATATGAAATTGTATTAGACCCAGGACAATTTGCCAAACACCCAGGTCTATTTGTCTTCATATCCAAACTGCATGCAAGGATAGTTTCTCAGTAACCTAATACGCACCATCCGCTTTTTATCTTTATTTCAAAAAACACATAATGTCTTTCAAATTATTGTAAGGTAATATTCAAATTATACATGATTATTCAAAAAATTACAGTACATCAAAAACTCATCAAAGATTTTTTATTGCAGTACATCATAAACAGCAAAGCACCTCCAAAAAACATTTGAAGGTGCTTTCATACTTCATATTTACATCTACCGATTAAAAAACTATTGCTTTACGAATCTTTTGGTAACTACAACAGATTCAGTACTAATATTGACTAAATAATTACCTGGCACTAACTCACTAACATCAATAATATATCTTCCATCATCTTCAGTCAATCTCACAAACTGAGATCTTCCAGTAACATCCAATACATTTATCTCACTATTCTTTTCTACTCCTGTCAGGATAAGCCTTTTTGAAGTTGGAACTGGAAATAGATTAACCTCTGATTCCATGAATTGCTCTGGGTCATTAGAATCTGTTCTTAGATTTGACCCACAACTTCCAACTACAAAATCATGTCTGTTTGCCGCAGAATTTCTTTCCCCACCTTCTGGTACGCTGTAGGTAAAGTAGAAATACACCGTTTGATTAGCAGAAACATTTGTCAAAGTAAATGGTGTATTAGGAGAGACCACATAACCAGGATAGCCACCTGTTGGTGTAGTACCATAGTATAATATAACAATGCCCGAACCAACACCAGAATAACCTGGCTCGAAGGTAATTGCAGGATTACTTCCACCAGTAATTGTATAGTGGTAATCGCCATTAGCTTCAGAACCATTACAAGATTCATTAACTGAATTCACTGTGATGGTTGCACTACCCGTTAATCCCTGACTTGAAGCAGTGATATTGAAACTGCCTGAGGTATCACCTGTAAAGTTCCCATTTGAATCAATACTTCCTCCTGATGCTGACCAGGAATATGATGCCACCATTGGATTACCATTTTGATCATAACCTTGAGCAACAAATTGTTGAGTCGAACCTTGATCTATTACAGCGGCATTTGGAGTAACTACTATAGATGTTAAAACTGGAGTAGACGCTGTTGAGGCTTCAAAATAATTATAGTTTAATCCTGGAGCATCAAATACGATCCTCAGTTTATGGTTACCATTAGACACAGAGACATTATTCACTGAAATCGTTGTGTAATTCTGCCATGATCCAGTGTTTGGTACAACCAGCTCTCCTGTGACATCAAAACCATCAATTTCTGCATGCAATCTTCCTGCTCCGTTAGGTGAGGCAACTCTAAAATGCAAATCATATGTACCTGACTGAGCTGAATGGAAATCATATTCCAACCACTCTGTTGCATCAATCCACCCAACATTATAGGAGCCGCCATTCACATCTCCGGTGACCTCAATGTCTACATCTTCATTTCTAAAAGCTCCTCCAGTATTTCCTGCAGTTAAGTCATGGTATCCAATACCTTCACCTCCTGCATTAAAATTCTCAGCTTCGATCCTACCAGGAATGGCCCAACCAGTATTGTTGGCATTCACGGTTACCGATGCACTTCCAGAGATTGATCCATTTGTGGCTGTAATCAGAAATGAACCGGAAGAATTTGAAGTGAATAGTCCATTAGAATCTATCGAACCTCCATTAGATGACCAATCAAAAGGCACATTCATCAGATTCCCATTCTGATCGTAACCTAGTGCACTAAACTGTTGTGATTCACCTTCTGTTAAACTTACACTATTCGGAGAAACCTGGATAGTGGTTAGAACAGGGTTTTGTACTGAGCCGCAGTTACCAACTTCAAAGTCATGCATATTTGCAGCAGTGTTTCTCTCCCCTCCTTCGGGGACGCTGTACGTGTAGTAAAAGTACACCGTTTGACCTTGAGACGCATTTATCTGAAATGGTACACCAGGCGATACGATATACCCAGGGTATCCACCTCCAGGAGTAGTTCCATAAAATAAGATTACTACATTGTCTCCCACTCCGGCATAACCTGGATTAAAAGTAATTGACGGATTATTGCTTTCGGATGATATTGAATATGTATAATCACCGTTTAAAGGACCTCCTGTGCATGTTTCATTATTTGCACCAACAGTCACTGATGCTTGCCCGGAAATAGCACCATCGGCAGCCGTAATCAAATACTCACCTGCAATATCTGCTGTGTACAAACCTGAAGAATTTATAGCTCCTCCATTGGCACTCCAGGTAATGTTAGCATTAATAGGATTCCCAAATTGATCAAACCCTTGTGCAACGAATTGCTGAGTTTCGTTCAAATTCAGGCTTGCATTTGAAGGTGTTACTTGAATAGATGATAAAATAGGAGGATTATTTTCGGTTACTGCAATAGTGGCATCTCCACTTATTGCTCCTTGAGTTGCTGTTATCGTAAAGCTTCCATTAGTAGCCCCTGTGTATAGTCCAGAGGAATTAATGGATCCTCCATTTGCTGACCATGTTGGATTAATTGCAAAGGGAGCACCAAACTGGTCAAATCCTTCAGCAACAAATTGTTGTGTTTGACCTTCCTCAATACTTGCATTTGATGGAGTAACCTGGATAGTGGTTAAAACAGGAGATGAGCTTCCGTTGAATTCAAAAGACATTCTCCCAAGGTTAAAACCTCCACTTCCTACAGCTAGTCGCAAAACCTGTGTTCCTGTAGCCAGACTCACATTCTCCACTACTATATCTTGCCAAGCGCCCCAATCACCTGTGCTATTTACAAATACATCAGAACTAATTTTCACCCCTTCATTTTCAAACCAAAAAGGTCCTCCTCCAGAGTTATTTCCAGATGCATATCTAATAGTGATGTCATATTGACCCGTTTGAGCTACATCAACTGTGTATTCTAACCACTCTCCCGGGTCAATCCAACCAACTGTTGCTCCTTCGTTAGTTGTTAAGCTTGCATCCACCCACTCACTCGGTCTGAATTCACCTTGATTATACTGATCATTGTCGGAATAAGCGATTCCCTGTCCGGTACCTGCTTCGAATACATCATAAAGACCAGACTCTATAGTACCCGGAATTGCAGATGGTGTTCCGGAATAGGCAAGTTGAGACCCTACCTGCACAGCAACCACATTGGAAATACTGACATTTGAGCCCTGATATGCCTTGGCATAAAGTTGAGCAAACCCTGATGGCAAAACACCACTGTTTATATTGTATGGCGCAGAATTATCCGATCCAATCAAGGTACCATTTGCGTAAAACTCCACGTTAGTTACTCCAGAACCTGCATCAATTGTTGCTGATAAATTAACATTCCCACCAATTGGAACTTCTAATTCGCTAGATGTCAAGGAAATCTGCACATCCGAATCGCGGTTAGTTGCCATGCTATTTGGTGGGACTGTTAAAGTAAACCCATCACTGAAATTCACAACCTTTGAAGAGTTTGAATAATTGTGAGCCACATATGTCATTGATCCACTTTCAGAAAATGCTGCAGCTATTGGATAATCCGCAGTAACTTGATTCTGAACCTGCCCCATTGAAGCCATAGCATGAAGCCAATGATAGGTCTGAGCATCAGATACTCCAAATTTCAAGTCACGGTCTGGATAATTTCTATAAAGATTGAGAGCTTGCTGAGGATCAAGGAATGAATAAAATTTCCAATATGTATCATACCACAAGTTGACATTTGGAGTATTGTTAAGTACATCTGTATTTTGAGTCATTTCTGTCCAAACTCTATCAACATAATCGGTTCTATGTCCCAGATAAAGCGACCCTGCATGAATAGGGTATAGCTGAATCCCATAAGATGCTGCCACATCATTTGTCCACCAGGTTCCATTATCATATCCACCTGACCAGACTCTGGCAACCATTTCGTACGCATACTCCGGTTGAAAGCTTCGCTCTTCTACATCAAACCAATATTCTTGGATTGTAGATAATTCGGTTGTGTATAAATACACTCCCAAATCTCGGATCTCATCATTTCCAGTTAGTGTACCCCAATGAATTAGTGCCGAATTAAATTGCATTGATTCTGAAGTGGATTCCTGGTCATTACCATTTGGTTCAGTTGCAAAACCATTTGCCCAACTATGACCTCCATACGGACTAAAATTTCTTAGAAACGGAAACATGTTATCAGTTCTGGATGGATTTGCAGCGTCTCTTATCAAAAGATTAATCATATCTCCCCATTGATTTGCCCATCCCGGGAAATACTGTTCAATTGCAGCAGCTGCGTGAATAAAATAACCCCAATGAAAATGGTGATCATTCAGGTTTTCGTCTTGTCTGTGACCTGCTGGATAACCAAGAATTGCGCTCCAATCAGAATTATAATAAAATAGGAATGCTACTTCCCCACTCTCTGCAGTAAGCCAGTCTTCCAGTCTTGCCCGCACAGTATTTACCATTTGATCTCTAGCTTCAATATTGCCTAATTGATCAGCTATTCTTGCAGCCTGAATAAGCCTGTTCATCGCCTGCCCCTCATTGTACGAATCTGTCCATGTTGCCAGACCATCATTTTTTATTAAATCAATCATAGAGGAAAGTGCGCCAGGGTCAAAACCATCCGTATATTTCCCAAGATCCGGCATTGTTGGGAGTATACCGCTGAAGGTATTTTCTACTGTAAAAGTATTTGACGCTATCATTTGTAAAGTACCTCTTACAGTTGGGTATGAATATCCTGTTGAAGGTTGTGGAGAGTCAGACGCCAGCCGATCCCAGTGGTGTGGTAACAATCCTTGTAGAATAGTAGAATTAGCTCCCTCTTTAACATCAGGTGTAACCGAAAAAGTGGTTCTTACGGCACCTGTAGTTTCATTGTAGTTCCAGCCCACTCTTGTGTCTGACGGGAAAACATAAGCGAATTGCTCGAAGTAATTTATCGCTGTGTTTATATCACTTCCAGTAGGTAGCATTACCATGGACCAATAATTTTGTCCATTTAAACTACTTGTAAACTCACCCCCAGATCCTGACCAGGTAGATCCCGTTGGTCCGAAAACTACATAATTGGATTGATTCATATTGCCTTGTATGATCAGCTTATTACCATCTACCGTCACACCTGGTGAATTAAAGTTCACATCAATCTTGGCATTTGCACTTGTGTTCTTTTCAAAATAGACAAAAGGAGAACCAGTATTAATCGTTGCATAAAAATCATCATTCCAACTAAAGGTAACTCCCCAATCAGTATGATCCGATGCTGTTGAATTTGAAGCTGAAAGTCCATCTGTACCAACCACTATTGCATCAAAAGCGCTGATTGGTTCTCTGTAGTCTGTAGCGGTAGAAGCCAAAGGAATAGTGTAATTAACCACAAGTCCTTCAGGTTTCGATCTGAATGATAAAGGATAGTTAAAAGCTTTACCTCCATGACCTGATTTGATAAAATCTGACCACCAATCATTTGTTGGAACCGGCTTATTTGCCACGGTACCTGAAAGAAAAGGTGTTCCGGATGGAAAGGTGTTTCTTCCTGCCTCATCAACACCTGGAAACACTGTGGTGTATGATCCATTTCCGACAGGAACAGTTTGAGCATTTACATTTAGCATACAAGAAATAACCACAAAAAAAATGGCCATTACCCTGTATAAAAAGGGTATAATAATCTTCATAAAACGTATGGTTTGGTTTTGGAAAAAATTGAAATGAAAACGAATGTCATTTGCATTTCACATAACGTAATATGAAAATGATTTGAAGTTTTTCAAAAATTAGCAATACATCAAAAACTCATCAAAGTAAATGAATAGCTGATGATTCCTATCTCATAAAGTGCCATTAAATGGATATGAAAGGGAATTCAGTACTAGCTAACTACATCAATGTTGTTATATTATTTCACAAAACGGTACGTCACCCCAAGTGTAAGCCCGAGGCTAAATGGCTGGATATGGAATATTCCTCCATCTTTATTTTCAGACAATAATGAATAACTCAATGATGGTTGCGCGAAAACGGTCCATGGTGATTTGGTTGTGTAGTAAGCACCATATCCAAATTTCAGGAAAAGCTGTTGGTTGTCGATGTAATTCAGTTCCTTTCCATTTAATGCAGTTGTACCAAATAATCCAATATTAAATACATTGTTAAAGTTCCTCGCTGGAATCAAATACTTAAGTCCCGATTCTAAGCCAATGGAATTAACTCTTTGTTCCAAAACATCATTCTGTTCAACAATATTTGGTGTGGCTGTGTACACTCCATTTTCTAAACTTACTGATAATGAGTCTGCCGTTCTGTTTTGATAGCTATACTCCACCTTGGAAATATATGTTTGATATACCAAACCGGTATACCACGATAACCTTGGTGTAATTTCCTTGTGAATACCAGCACTAAAATTGAATCCAACCCTCTCATTGAATTTATTGTTTTTTAAAGATGACACTAATACATCATCGTTTTGATTAGGTTTTATTCTGTTGTAATTCAGGAAACTTTGAGCGTCCAGATATACTCCGGTAATTACATGATTTTTTTCCTTAATCGGCTCTTCCTTTTCCTCCTCTTCAACTTCTGTTGAAATTGCAGCCAATGCAACTTCTTTAATATCTGCTTTTAAGAAGACAGCCTCTTCTTTGAATGACTTTGGAAGTAAATAGAATATCGGATTATTACTTTCAACATTTTCTTCAAGCCCAGTTTGGTCATCTACAATAAGATTTGATTCTTCATTTGAATGAGCCACCTGGATTTTGTGAGAACTTGAATTCGTTTCTCGGTGATTAACAACATCTGCATCCTCATTTTGCGCCGTGTAATTATTCTTTTCAGAAGACACCTTGCTGTTAACTTTCGCGGTATTTGGGTTTGTATTTGATATTGAAGCTGTTTGAACTATAACCAGTTCTTCAGCTTTGTCAGAATCGATTTCACTTTTATGCATTACAGTATATACTTCGTCCTGAGTCGGAACCTCATAATTGTTGAAAGATGATGTATATAAATACGTTCCTACTCCTCCTATCCCCAAAAACAGGACAACAGCGGTAAATACCTTCCATCCAGCCACCTGGCCTCCCTCTCCAACCTGGGCGGAGATATTCTCCCAGCCATTAGCGGGTGGTGGTGTGTTGTTGGAAAGTAGTTTCTCCTTTATGATTTTATCAAACTCCTCGTTTTTCATACGGCGCATTTTATTTGATTGGAAGTTTGGATTTTCTTTTGAAGAAGCAATCTAGCTTTCCTCAATTGTGTTTTGGAAGTACTTTCAGTGACTCCTAACATATCTGCTATCTCATGATGTTTAAATCCATCAACCACATATAGGTTGAAAACAATGCGATAGCCATCCGGTAGCTCGTTAACCATTCTCAAAACTTCTTCAGCATTTAGCTGACTAATAATGTCCTGGTCTTCTTCCTTTAATTGTTCATTTAATTCATTTATATCTTCATGGAAAAGTCGGTTCTTCTCTTTGTGATAATGATTTATCGCAGTGTGAATCACCACCTTTCTAATCCAGAAATAAAGAGATCCCGGTTCCTTAACATTTTGAATATTCTTAAAAACCTTCACAAAAGAATCCTGAAAAATATCTTCTGCCGAAGCTCTTGAATCCGCATACCTCATGCATAGGTTGATCATCTCCTGCTTATACTTCTCATAAAGCATACGCTGGGCTTTGGGTTTCCCCTTTTGACAATCTTTTAAAAGCTTGAGGTCTCTATTCATATAAAGCATTAAAGTCCCTCCAAAAAAGAGGGACTTCATATTGTATTCTAAAAACTTCTATTCACACCCTATCAATATTAGAGCTTCACTACAATTGTTTTCACTATCACATAGACTATATGACGCCTGATCTGCAGCAGTTGCAGGATCTGCACCTTGCCAATAATTTGGATCTGGCTCATATACAAACACACTGTTACTTAGTACATATGTGCCATGATCCGGTTCATCAACAATTGAAACGGTATAATCCAATGAATCACATGTAATGTCATTCCAGATGACATCTACCGAAACACTAAGTGTATCTGTACCAACACTGTCCATAGCGAACCACAATACATCATCCACTGCCAATGAGGTACATTCTCCACCATTCTGGTTGTAGTCTACAATTACCCATGCTGTTGCACATTGGTCATTATCTGTACAGACCATATATTCTAAATAGTCGGATTGAATAGCCACAGTCGCATCTGTTGGGAAATACTCAATTTGATTTTGATCAGCTTCATTTCTTACTTCAGCATATCCAAACTCCGGTGGAGTTACTATTGAAACAATTGGGAATCCGCCATCACATAGATCATCATTAGCAAGCACATCAATTAGTATTGATTCAACATTTGCAGAATCTGCTGGAGGTAGAGATACAAAATCATCAGCAGCCCAAAGACAGGTGTCAAGGTCTATAGTGTCACCACCAATATCAAATAGGTTCACAATTCCGTATATAGTAACAGGTTCATCTGAGTTTCTAAATGACACACTATCGTCATCCGCATCATACTGTAGAACTACTTTATAAATAAACTCATCATAACCTTCAAACCCAGTTCCCACCGTGTAATACATAAATCTTGCTGAATCCTCATCTACTACCTGGACACTTCCATATGATGGATCTTCATATACAGAGAACTCAATGATTTCTCCACCGCATAGCTCATCATTAAACAATACATCAAGATGCCAGTTGGCTATTTCCTGAGAGAAATCATAGAAGAAACAATCATAATGAGCTTGAGGATAGCATACTGAGTCTACTGGATCTCCAATGTCAATAGTGATTGTATCGGTATCAGTAGCGTTGTTTTCTACTGAAGATGCTGTATAAACAAAGAAATCAGTACCTGCATCCACATCTGGAGTGTATTTTAAAAGGCTATTCTCCATCATTTCAAGGGTACCGAGTTTTGTAGTCTCGTCTATGGTTACTGTAAAGTCAGATGAGAATGATACATTCGAATCAAAAATATCTATGATGATAGGACTTCCCGGTTGTGTGAAGTACTGTCCCTGACTTTCGATAAGATCTTCATTTTCAATTTCCGGAAGCATATCGTCTCCCAATTGATCCTCACAGGCAGCAATTAGCAGGATGCCGAAAAACGACAGCAGTCCGTATTTAATTAAGTTCGTTAGTTTTAACATTGTTGTAGAGATTTGATTAAAAATTACAATGATTACAACCTTAAGTCATGCCTGCTTATAAAATGGTTGTCCTGCTTCACAAAAATATTTAAAATAATTACTATTCACGATCTCAAAACCCTCATAACTAATCACTTATACGCAGATTAAATTATTACCTACAAACAGGTTGTATATAAATTGATGGAGCAGACTTTAATTTTCATCTTCAAAATGTAGGTGTTCGTCGAAAATCGCGAACAGTGAGGCCATCTTTTCCTTAATCTTGTATAAACCCGCCGGTACGTGAGACAAATGTTGGAAATAGGTATATCGCCTGGTCTTGATTTCAAGAGCAAGGCTAGAATCAGAGCAATCAACTTCTTTGGTTCATTTTTGTTGCTACTCAGTGTAGTATACGCATCCCTATTTTTCTACCTTAAAATCCCGCCAATAGCCTATTCTTTCATAGGACTGATCCTCATAGTTATCATTCCAATAGCATTAAACTTCTTTAAAGAATATAAGGCAGCACGGATTTACTATCTTTTTCAGTCCCCACTGACCGTTATGTTCTATATCATGATTATAGAGCAAAACCTTGACCTTCAGATTTTCTTTGTGATGCTCTACGGGTTCGCATTCATATTTCTGAAGACAAGTGAGAAATATTTAATGATATTGTTCTTTGTATACAATACCGCACTTTTAGTAGTCTCTGTATTTTTTGATTTTCAGCCGATCAATCAGATTACTTTATTCCCAGACTTGGTTACTCCAATGAAGTTAACAGCTTATGCTTCTTGTATTTTAATGGGAGGAACCATGTTTTATTTCTTCTCGAGTTCAATTGCAGATACTGAAAAGAATCTGATCGAATCCAAGAATAAGGCTGAACTTGTAACCAAAATGAAACAAGAGTTTCTGGCAAACATGAGCCATGAGATAAGAACTCCGTTATACACTGTAATTACCAGTGCAAACCTTATTAAGGATAAATACAAAGAGGATGATGAAGGATTAGCAGAGACATTGCATCAGTCCTCTAAGCATCTTTTTAATCTGGTCAATGACATTCTGGAGTTCAACAAGATTGAATCTAAAAACATAAAAATTAACGAAGTTCCTCTCAATTTCCCAGAATTGATGATTTCTACAGCAAGTGCATTCTATGCTGATGCCAGAGAAAAGGGACTCAAAATGAAATTAAACCTTGACAATCAGGTAAACACCTGGCTTAAAGTAGATCAAATTCGGATTACTCAAATTCTGAATAACCTGATTTCAAATGCGGTAAAATTCACTGAATATGGTGAGGTCAATGTTAACATCAATGTTGTTGAAGATCACAATGATTATCAGCTAGTAAGATTTCAGGTCCAGGATACTGGGATTGGAATAAGAGCCAGAGATCAGGCCTTTATATTTGAAAGTTTCACGCAGGCTTATATGGAGTCTGACAGAAAATTTGGAGGTGCCGGACTAGGGCTTACCATTGTAAAAAACCTTGTTCAGCTATATGGAAGTGAATTGGAGCTTATTTCTAAAATTGGAGAAGGAAGTACATTTAGTTTCAACCTTAAGCTTCCAAAATCAGAGACTGTAATTGAGGAAAAAGACACATCTGATGATATCCTAAAGAAGCTCGAAGTACTTATAGTTGAAGATTATGAAGTGAATGCTCTATTAATTAAGAAAGTTCTACTGAAATGGAACATCCATGCTGATTTAGCAAAGAATGGGTTTGAAGCTGTATCTAAGGCTAAAGACAAAAAGTATGATTTGATCTTAATGGACATTCACATGCCAGAAATGAATGGTCTGGAGGCAACTCATATCATTAAGAGCGACAAGAAGATCACAAACTTTGAAACTCCTATACATGCCCTAACGGCAGATGTGACAATATATGAAGACCAATCTCAATATGAAGATTTCGATGGAGTTTTGGTCAAACCAGTTGAGCCGGGTCAGTTATTGAATGTTTTGAAAACCTTATAAGGTCTTTAAAGAAGCAGCTACCGATTCAAATGTTGATATATACTTTTCGTTTAGTTCTTTCGATCCTCTGAGGCTTACCACATATTTCTTGTCCTTATAAATGGTAAACATTTGATGCTCTTCACCATAGTGAACAGGGTGCGTTAACATGTATGCTTTTTTGCCTAAAAGCTCCTTTTTGATCTCCAAAACTTCAAATTCCGGTAGTTCCAAAATCCTTCTCATCTCAGCAACGGTGGCCATCATATTCTTTCTTTCTGCATTCATCCGCTTGCCATTCTCTGTCAGATCTCGCATGTCTACAGATATAGTGACGTACTCGGAACTTTTCATCTTTTCTTCAGAATCCACAGAATATTCAGGACTGAATAGAATAACAGTATAATAGTACGTCTCACTTTCATCTCCTACTAAGGAATCCAGTTCTACAGACCAGCCAGAAGGATAAGTAAATTCAATTTTTTGAGATGTACTTGTGAAAGTTTCCTGAGCTTCAGATGTGAAGTAACCCATTAATAAAAAATAAGCCAAGGTGGCAATGGTTTTTGAGCTTCTCATGAGTGTTAAGAATAAATGCAATGGCAAAAATAGATAATATAAGATTGATGATACATCTATAGACACTGATTTATTCAATTATGTCAAATTCAATCTGCCTTCACTCCATATTACTCACTTACCTTGTTGGCCCATTTTGCAATAGGTTCTAACCATTCAGTATACGGCTTGTACAAAAAGCCATGACCATTACCCATATTCAACCGAACTTCTTTATATCCCTGCTTGCAATAGGTAACTTCCAATAATGGGTAGCAAGATTTCTTCTTATCCGAAGCTTCATAGATAGACAGAAAGTTTCCACATAATTGATTCTTATCAGGCTTATAAAGGTCAATTGCATAATCACTACATAATCCTAGCAAAGCATAATTAAGAAATTCATCCTTTCTGATTTTTGCTAACTCAATGGCAACATAGGCCCCAAGGGAAGCACCTACAACGAATATGTTCTTCTTCGGCACACCCTGTTCCAAAAGGCTGTCTATTTGCAGAGACATTTTACCTGCATATTCTGCTTCTATAGTGCCTGGCATTCTTCTTTCGCTAATTACAATAAACCCTCTACGAACCAGAGAGTCCAGAATAGTAGTGTATTCATAAGTACCATATCGGGGGCTTTTTGCATTGATTCCCATATCCTGAATGATACCTCCATGCAGATAAAATAAAAACCGGTCTGTTGAATCGGCGTTCGTTGGGATGTTATTTCTTAAAACCTGAGCCTCTGAATTAGTATAAGAAACTACTTGTAGCATAGTTAGAACGAACAAGAATATACCCCATGTCCGAAATGGTTTGAATAGCTTTTTCATTGGATACAATGATTATTTCCTTGATTGCTAAGGTATAAAAGATCGTTTCCAATTTATAAGCTATCCAAAGTTTTTAAAAGGTCAGTCCCGGGATTACCCAGGATTGTCTATCTTAATACATTCTTCCGGCAAACGGATTCTTGTTGCGTTCTTCTATTTCTGAAGTCAGTAATTCTGGTAACCCAATACTTCTTCTAGCTTCATTCACTTCTGATTCCAGTACCTTACCAGGATGAAAACCATATTTAGAATATCCGTTTTCCCGAATACTTTTAAAATCCTCAAAAACGGCCCAAAAACTAGGTGACACATTCCCTGCCTCAATTTCCTGATTAATGAATGGCACGAAGAAATCCCATACAAAATTCTGCTTTCCATAGGTGCCTCTGTGGTGCCACAATAAAATCCAGGCATTGTCCTGCCACCCGTAATCTTTGCATATTTCAATAAGCTTGACAGCATTTAAAGAATCTGTAGTATGCATAACTTTCAACTGTAAATCATCAAGCACTTCATCTTTTGGAGGGAATAGAATCGCCTTATACTTTCTCATAGCAGCTGTATCATCCTTTTGTTTAGCCTCAAAGTATTGATCAAATGCTTCTCCTTTCATTTCTGGTGTAACTCCATTGTGATAGTCCACAATTGTTCTCGAAAATTGGTCCAGGTAGGTCAACTTCTCCACTTGCAAATAAGCATAGAGGTCATCCCTTTCTTCATAGAATTTCTTTCTTATTGATTGAAAATTTGATTCTACATATTCCTTATAAATAGATTCCTCAAATACCTCTGAATACTTATAAATCTCCGATTCCTTGATAGTTGTCTGCCTAATTGCTTCTGACAAATAATGTTTCACCAATGAATGCTTTTTAAGCTGGTAAGCACATAATGCTGCATCCAGATAATCTGCTGATTTCCCTTCTACATTTTTAAGAGCTTTTTCATAAGCATCCAGAGCAAGGTTATATTTCTCGTTTTGTTTGTAGCGATAAGCCTCAACCGAGTATTGTTGATAGGCACTAAATTTATTTTCCGTTGATGTTTGTACAAGTGATATAAGTACAAATGAGATTGTGATTATGATAGATTTCATAGTTATTGAATTTAAGATTTGAGACAAAGGAATACCGATGAAATCATAAATTGAGTTACTGAAAAATGAAACCATCTTAACAAAAATTGAAAAGTCTTAACGAAATCCTAAATAGCCTTAATTACTTCAGTCTGGAAGGAATAATCCATATTTTGGCACCATGAAACGAGCCTGGATAATCGGTATAAGCACCTCTGCTTTCTTCATTTTAATTGTCATTTGGCAAATCAGTTTTTTGAATAACCTGAAGAACGAAAGACAAAGCATTCAAGAACTAACATCTCAAAAGCTTCTGGATGAAGCTATGCCTACTTTGAGAGTAGGAACAACAATTGGTAAAAACCTTTCTGATCTTAAAGAACCAAACAAAAGCTGGAGTGCCGAAACTAAGCAGTTTACAAAAACACTCGATTCACTTTTTGCTGAATCCGGAATGCGATTTGACTGGGCACTTTGGAGAAAGGATGGGGACACGGTTTTGATAAGCACCAATGAAGATATTCTGCTTCAGGACTGGCAAGATGCGTCCTTACAAAAATGTTTTTCCTGTTTTCTTATTGTGACATTTCCAGATGCAATTGACAGGGAGGGCATGCTGATGAGCCATTCTGTTTCTGAAATGACTGCTTTGGGTTGGGAACAGGAGGACCTCACACACATTTCAATTTTCCCGGTGGATAATCAAACCAAAATAAGCCTATCTGATGTCACTGTATTTATAGTAATACTTCTCCTGGGTATCACTTTGGGGATTGTATTATACATCAACTCCAGACAAAAAGAGCTAATTCATCAGAAACAAGAATTTATCAATCACTTATCTCATCAATTTAAAACACCATTGGCATCAATCAAACTGGGTATAAAAATGATGCTTTCAGAACCGGATGCAAATCATTCCAAACTGGTTCAGTTAATCAACATAGAAAGCAACCGATTAGAGAAGCATGTACAAACTGTGCTGCAATGGCTGAAGTCGGATGCGAAAAACTTTGAAGTTGAAAAAAAGGATTTGAATCTATCTCAACTCGTAACATCAGTCATTGAGCAACTCAATCCATTACTATCAGAGAATTCAGCTGTATGTAACTTTAACACTCAAAACAACCCTGTTCTTATATCTGCAGATGAATACCATTTAAGCCTATTGCTTTTCAATTTGATAGAAAATGCTGTTTCTCATAATGAAAAAGGAATTGTAATCGATATTAACATTTCTGTAGATCAAAAAGTTACACTCGAGATTGTTGATAAAGGGAAAGGGTTTGATGTAAAAGAAGCTCTTAGCTCGTCCAGAAGTTTGGGCTTAGCTTATGCAAAGAAAGTTATGGAGTCTCATGATGGTGAATTAATTTTAGAATCGACAGTTGGAGAAGGAACGTCAATTTCTCTCGTATTTGAAGCAATAGAAAATGAGTAAAAAGATCTTATTAGTCGAAGATGATCAAAGCTTCGGGTATATTCTCAAGGAGTATTTGGGCTTAAAAGGTTATGAAGTAATCTGGCAAACCGATGGAAGTTCCTTTAACGAGACTTTGGAGAAAAACTCTTTTGTTTTAGCAATATTAGACATCAACTTACCAGGTCAGGATGGTTTTGAGCTGAGTAAGACTTTGACAAACAAATTCCCAACCCTTCCATTTATATTTCTAAGTGCCAGAGATATGAAAATTGACCAATTGAAGGGCTATAAGTTGGGAGCCTCGGAATATGTCACCAAGCCAATTGATGAGGAACTGTTTCTTGCAAAAATTGAAGCCATATTAAGTCGGTCATCTACCAATCAAAGTCCCACAATTGAGTACAAAGGAGTTGAATTAAACACACAGAATTCAGCATTAATTGTGGCTGGCAAAACCACCAATCTTAGTAATCGGGAATGTGATTTGTTAGCTGACTTAATGAGACAACCTCAACAACTGATTGAACGAAACATCCTACTTGAAAAGCATTGGGAATCCACTGACGAATTTAGCAGAAACAGTATGGATGTATTCATTTCGAAGCTTAGGAAATACCTAGCCTCAAGTGATGTGGAGATAAGAAATGTGCATGGTAAAGGGTTTATATTGGAATAAATCAATTACTGATCATTCATATTGTTGTTCTCAATCAGTTTATTCAATCGTGGTTGAATTACCCAGTAACCCACTATCGAGAACCAAATCAAAAAGAATTCTCCCATATAATCGGAAAAGTGAGCTTCCCTGCCTAATTCAACTGATCTTAAAGTTTTCGCAGCAAACCTAAACCCCCAAATTGCAATGCATATAGAGCCTAGATGCAATACTATGATCCCAATTATTCCAAATGCTGGTTCAATACCAAACCCAGGACTTGCATCTCCATATTGACCTATTAGAAAACTTTGTGTAGAAATAAACACCAATATCGCCATAATGTAGATTATTGGGATAGAAAACAGGACCTTAAAAAGCGTGACTTTTAGTTTAACATTTTCTGGAAGTAGTGAATGCAAACCGACAGCAATTGCCCAAACCCAACCATAAGTACCTATCACAAAAAAGATCATCATTATTGGGAATGCAATCATTAAATATTCCAGATTCCCCATTGTTACAATATTGATACCCAGGCCTATTCCCCAGGTCATCAGAAATAGTTGCCAGTGCTTTAATCTTAGTAAAAATGTCATATTGATTTAATCGATTGATGAGCGTTTTGCTTAAAGTCATTCAAAGTAAAGTATTCTCGTCAGAATTGAAAATATGAAGATTTTATTGGGGTGTATTCCAAAGTCAGAATCCCGATATTACATTTGCAGCAAAATTGATTAAATGGAATTAGTAAAAACCGCTTTAGGTAGATTTAGGATTGTGGCATTTCTTGAGGGGTTGTCTTTTCTTGCTATTTTATTCATCACAATGCCATTGAAATATGGATATGATCAACCTATGCCTAATAAGTATGTTGGGATGGCTCATGGGGTATTATTCATAGCATACATTATGATGGTCATTCAGCTGAAATTCGAAAAAGGCTGGGAAAACAAATTAACATTCCTTGCGCTTCTTGCATCTATTGTTCCATTTGGAACCTTTTATATGGATCATAAGTACTTCAAACATATGGATTCTTAATTTCCAATTTGGAACGGTAAGCTTATTGATACTGTTGTACCCACTCCTAACTTCGATTCTATTCCAAGGTTTCCATGGTGCTCCTCCACGATAGAATGAGCAATAAACATCCCTAATCCAGTTCCTTTACCCGGAGTTTTGGTAGTGAAGAATGGATCAGAGATTTTTGACAGATTTTCCTCACTTATCCCGCTTCCAGAATCTTTTATGGTGACTTCCAAATGAGTTTGATGTGCTTTGAGATTAATATCAATCTCGCCTGCTTTGTCAATAGCTTGCTCTGAATTAGAAATTATATTTAAAAACAGTTGATGTAGCTTCCCTTCATTACCCTTCACAGATGGGAATTTATCTTCATAGTTCCCTGAAAGCTGAATTCTATTCTTGAGTTTATTTTGAAGAATAAGCAAGCAGTTTTGAATAATTGTACACACTTCACAATCCTCCTCCAGACTTTTGCTTGGCCTGCTGTAATGACTTAGGCTGGTTACAATCTTCGATATCCTCTCTACTCCTTCATCAATCACTTCAAACAACTTGGTGGTCTCTTCTTCATCTTTTATTTCCAGTTCAGAAAACTTTGATGATAGAATTTTAATACCTCCATGAATGAAGTTTAGTGGGTTATTAATTTCATGCCCAACACCAGCTGCCATAATCCCTAATGACGCCATCTTCTCAGACTGAACAAGTTGTTTTTGAGCACTTTGCAGATCGTTTAGTGCCTTTTGTAGCTCTTCATTACCTTCTGTTAATTCTTGATTTTTTTCCTGAAGTTCAAGTGTTCTCGCCATCACTGTCATTTCAAGATTCTTATTGTAAACCTCAAGTTGCTGTTTAGAATCCTGAATCTCTTTAAAATAGCGATCCTCTTTTAAACTAAAATACTTAAACAAGGCATAGGTCAAAATCATTAGTATCCCATAAACGATGAGAATGTAAGTAAATACACCGATGAACTCATCTTTTAAGACATCAGTGGATACAGAAATAATTAAATTATGATTTAAGTTATCCAATGCACCTTCAACTCCAATCACGGAATAATTTTCAAACGTATTTTCTCCTTCAAAGCTGACCAGATCCGGATGAGAATTATCTAAGATCTCTACCTCCCGATAGATATCAGAAGGTTTCTGAAGTATACCGTCATATTTATCTTGGGCAAGAGGAAAGTATATCTGGCTAACATCAAAATAATTGTTGATGATGTGAATTTTGTAGTTCTTATCTATATTAAAACTTTCCAATTCCTTATGAATACCACTGTAATCAATAGCTGTTGTGTTAATCGCAATTAGTTCGTCTTTTTTATTGAGAATTGGTACTCTCACTGGAAGAATCCAATCGTTCACATTTGGGAAATAATAAGATTCACCTATTACCAAACCAGAATTTGCATTGACCAAATTGAAAGACCTTTTAGAGCTCTCTGCTAAACTTAAATTAGGTAGAGAATCACCAATAGCGGCACTGGTGAAGGTGAGAAGTTGTCCAGTTGTATCGGCATAACCAAACGCAAGCAATTCGTCATATAAACCCAATGCCTCATTGGCATAAGTTAATCTATCAACCTCCTGGTCCGGCCCTTGAATTTCAGCAAGTCTTTTACCAACACTTACAAGAGTCAGCTCCCATTGTCTGAAGGTTAGCTCGTAATAACTCTTAATTACTTCAGCGGTATATCTAAGATTAACTAATCGGTCGGATTTGATGTCTTTCCAGGTACTGAACCCCAGATAAACTGTAAACACAGTAATGCCCAGAAAGATGTAGAAAAACATGGACTTAAGTACCGACCGCCTTTTTTTATGTTCACCCATTAAAATTCAATTGCAGCTAATAAAAATAACCAAAGAATCGGGGTTTCGGTAATTCAATGCACTATTAAATGTATTTGATAGTCAAGCTGATTAAATTTCAGAAACTTTTGTTCCACCAATTGGAACAAAAAGCAATTATTCAGATAACCACAGCAATACTTATGCTTCACTTAGAAACAAAAAGACTAAAATACCGCCAATGGCAAGAATCGGATTATGAAACTGTAGCTGAATTCTATTCTCATGAAGAAAATGCTAGATGTGTAGGAGGAATAAAAACTCCAGAAGAAGCCTGGCGACTTCTGTCTACTTATATTGGCCAATACCATTTACGAGGCTATTCCTATTGTGCCCTTATCGAAAAAGAAAGTGAGCAGCTGGTGGGAACAGTTGGACTGTATCATTCTCCAAATTGGCCAGAACCCGAATTGGGATATTGGCTTCTCCCTGAGGCTCAGGGGAAAGGTTATGCCATAGAAGCTGGTATGGCTGTTAGAGATTATGCTTTAAATGATCTCAATTTCAAATCGCTCGTCAGTTACATCGACTCGAAAAATGAACCGTCCAAGAAACTTGCACTGAAATTGGGAGCTGAATTTGACAAGGTCATTCCTCTTTTAGAGTATGGGGATCATGAGGTATATAGATATCGGTAATCAGTGATGCCAAAAATCTTTCTTATATCCGGCCTTGGAGCAAACGAAACAGCATTCGATAAAATTGGGGGCTTACCTTATGATAAGGTATTTGTCATTTGGCTGGTTCCAGAAGAAAAAGAGACAATTGAGCACTATGCAAAAAGACTAATAGATCAATACAATATTCAATCTGAGGATATATTAATTGGACTTTCCTTTGGTGGTTTGCTGAGTCAGAAAATAGCAGAAATCAATGGAAACCAAACAGTAATTTTAATCTCTAGCTTCCGTGACAAAAACGATTTAAGGTCGCCGTTTAAAGTTGGCCTAAAACTTGGTCTTTATAAGCTTCAACCGTCGTTTAGAATCCCATTTATTGATGAAACAGCTATTGGATTCTTAAATTCTGGCACAAAGGACAGTAAAATTGTCCTCAAAAACATGCTAATTAGTACTGACTACAAAGTGTCAAAATGGTCCCTCCATCAGATCGCCTTGGCCAGGAGGAAAAATTCTATTTCATACAACTTATTTCTAATCATTGGTAATGCTGATAGAATGGTCAAAAGCTGGAATACTGAAAACACATGGGTAATAGAAAAAGGAAGCCACTTCATGGTATATGATAAAGGAAAAGAAGTGACCACAATCATCAATTCCATTTTATCCTGATCAGATTTACAAAAATTGAGATTCCATATTTTGAATAAGTGATTATTAAATCATATCTTGTAACCAAGCAGTTACACAATATGAGAAGAGATGTATTTCAAGCGATAGCAGATCCAGTAAGAAGGGACATTATAGAGTTGCTTGCAGAGGAAGAGAAACTAACTGTTAACTCAGTAGCTGAAAAATTCGATATCAGCAGGCCTGCAATTTCCAAACACTTGAAGATTCTAAGTGAATGTGATATTGTGGAAATCAGCCAAAAAGGTCGGGAGAGATATTGTGAGATAAAGCCGCAAAACCTTGTACCAGCATTTTTATGGATTGAGAAATACAAGGTGCTTTGGGAAGAGAGGTTAGACTCTTTTGAAAAGTACGTAATGGAATTAAAAGCAAAACAAAATAAAAATGAGCCAACCAAATGACTTGTCCAGCAGGACGCTTACGATTAAGAAAATTTTGGAAGCCCCAATTCAATTAGTATGGGATGCCTGGTCACAACCAGAACATATCGTTCACTGGTGGGGACCTCCTGGAATGGAAACCACCATCAATAAGCACGAATTCAAAGTAGGTGGTGAATGGAATTACTCTATGACCATGCCTGATGGAAATGTATTCGTTGGAGAAGGGGTATATACAGAAATAGTTGAGCTGGAGAAAATCATATCGGAGGCAAACTTCAGACCAATGACTGAAGGAGTTGAATTACAGTCACTCTTTGAAGAAGATGGTGACAAAACAATCTTCACTTTCAATGTGGTCCATGCAACTGAAGAATACTGCAAACAACAAGAGAAAATGGGCTTTTATAATGGTTGGGGGTCAGTGTTTAATAGGTTAGCAGATTACCTGGTTTCCAAAGCTTAATTATATTCTTCATTCCAGGAGTTCCAAAGAATTGTTTCATTTGTAAAAACTGAAGAAAACTTATTAGATTATAGTTTGTTACGGTAACTAAAATCTAATATTTAACATTACATGCTAAAACCAATTCTATCTCCACAAGCAGTAGTCTGCACCATAATCTCATTACTAATATCCACCACATTATTTTCTCAAACAGCCTGGGACATTAATTACGGAGGTCTAAAGGTTAAAAAGGAAACTATAATCAGTTATACAGATAATGAATCAAATGTGGCTGATTCCACAATTATATCCTATTACGCTGATGGAAAATTAAAGGAGTACTACACCACAATTTGGATTAAACCTCCAGAGGGAGATGGTTTTTGGAATACCAGCTCTTTTGTTCATCACTACAGAGGAGATTCTCTATGGATGCTTCATACAATGTCCAAAGACGAAATAGTTCAGGTAGGAATCGGTAACACATGGCATAATGCTATAAAACACAACAAAACAACTTACTATTTTACTGAAATTGACGCATTGTGCAATAAAGACCCGCAAGGTGCTTATCTGGCCGGATACAATAAAAAAGGTCAAATAATCAATTCTGAATGGCGATCATTTGAAGGTAGTTACTTTGCAAATTCTACTTACGAATACAAAGGTCTTGACATGATCAAACAAATAGATAACACCACATTTGACGGCAACAAAGAAACTAATGAAAGGACCTTCAAAATTCTCGACAAGGATAAGAACGGTTGGACTAAGCGATCCGTTATAAACACAGATAGTAAACTAACTCAGGTAAGGACGCTTGACTTATATGAGGATAAAGACCTGAGTAACTCCGATCTCTTATACAAGGGATATCAACCTCAATATTCACTGGAAGATGTTATGAAAGCATTTCGTGGTGATTATTACTCAACCTCCACTGAAATTACTCCAGAGCGGCTCAAGGTACTTGACCTGGGAATTCTACTAATTGAAAGCAATCCTGAGATTTTAGAGGACACGTATTATGACCCATTGTTTTTCTATGAGAAAAAGGCATCCTATTATATTGAACAAGAGCAAAATGAAATGGCACTTGAAACGCTAAAAGGCGGATTAAATGCAATCACCAACGAAGAGAAAATTAATAAATTAAATTGCATGGTCGCTTATGTGTACTACGACAACCGTCAATATCAGGAAGCATTAGATTACTATAAAAAGGTTAAAAAGAATGATTACAATGCTTATGATCCAATGGGAAACTTTCATTCACTGACATTGATAGAGTACAATTTCTTTGGCGGAGAAACGGCTACTGCTGATTCATTGATGAGTCCGGTAGTCAGCGATGTTGAATCAATCATTGACAATCCTGACTTTACAATTGAAGCGATGAATTATGACGGTGCAAATTATCTGAGAAAGATTGCTGCGTTACAGGAGAAACTGGAGAATTATTCATCCGCTGAAAAATTCCTGACAATCATTAAAGACTTTTGGGAGTATTCAAATGGTAAGGATAGTGATGACTATCTAAATGCAGTTCAGGAATTGATAAGAGTGAAGAAGCTCATTATTCAGCAAAACTAATAGTTGATGAGAAATTACCTTATCCTATTTATAGCTCTGCTTTCAAACTCCTTGTTAGCTCAAAACACAATCTCTGATTTAGCTATCTATTCGGAATATGGAGTCTTCTACGACAGTTCGGGGAATTTATTACAAGGACCCTATAAAATTACTGGTGATGGAGTCTATTCTACAGCGTATTTTGACCCCAAAGGTGAAATGCATGGTTTTCACAGAACTTACTATGACAACACACTGCAATATGAAAGCGAATACTTCCTGGGAACAGCTATTTCATACAAAGAGCTTGACAAAAAAGGCAATATAGTAGAGCAAGAGATTTACAGAAATCTTGAAATATTGGAAGGTAAAAAAAGCAAGTTCGGCAGCATAAACTCAGGCAAAGTCAAACTCACATTTTTGGCTAATCAGGAGGATTATGGAGATTATTCTATAATTACCATCAAAGATTTGAGGCGAGATGGAATTTGTGAAGAGTTTAGAGTAAATGGCCAAAAGCTTAGTCAAACAGAATATGACAATGGTCAACTAAGAAAACTTACAGTCTACAATTCATCAGGAGAAATCCTCAAAGAGCTGCCAACAAGAAGTGCCTTTGACACTACAAAATTCCCTCAGAAATTCACCAGCTACCTGGATTATAAAATCCGACAACTGGGAAATGGTCAATATTTTTGGACAGAACCATCAGGGCAACCTTTAAATGGTGATTACGACTTCTACTTTGGTAATACTTCTGAATCGGACTTGAGAAGCTACAGAAACGGTTACTTGCATGGCACGCAATATAATTTTGATGCATCCGGATTCCTTCAATCAGTTGAAAATTACGAATTAGGAGTATTAAGTGGTCCTGTTGTGGAAGCCAGTGGAGGTACTGTTACAATGAAAAATTATCGAAACGGGAAAGAACATGGGCTTTATATTGTCTATGATTATACACGCGGGATAGTAACAGATTCTGTAATCTATAAATACGGACTGAAAACTGGTACTGAGCAAATTAGACGAATGGCTGGAAAAATGGAAAGCCAAATCACCTACCGAAAAGGCAAGATGCATGGTAAAGTTGAAACCTATGAGCAACTTCAAAATGGCGATAAATATGTGAGTAAGATTGAGCTATATCAATATGGCAATAAATATGGCAATCATGTAGAATATGATTCCTCCGGCAATATCATCAAGCAGGAAGGCTACAAATTTGACAAACTGCATGGAAAATCGATTGACAACTTATCTGGCGAACGGTACGAAAGCGTTTACAAACTTGGCAAGCAGGTCGCAAACACCTCCTTCAGAGTAGATGGAATTAAGAGTTCTGAATGGTTTATTGATGGTAGAAAAAACACTTCAATTGACTATTACGAGGATGGTAGTATCAAAGAGAAAACAGAAACCATACAATGGGATATCAAAAGGTTACCAGAGGATTCTATGAAGGTGTCATATTATGACAGAGGTGGAGCGCTGATTAAGAGAAAGGTTGTCCAGATAGAGGAGGATACTGATTTGTCTGATCCTTGTTGTTATTGGTTGTTCCATTATAGCAATAATAAATTGGCACGTACAGAGTTTGTTGCCGAAGAATATCCCAATCAAACAATCAAAGTCTACGAAAATAATCGGGTTTCACAGGTCATCAACAGTCCAATGTATCCTGATCATGGTGAAATGCGACAAGTACAATACTTGAATAAGCAGGGAGTCACTATCAAAACATGCTCCCAAACTTATTTTAATGAAAACATGTATGACGATGTTGAAGGTATTTGGGAAGATGAAATCTGCAACTAATTTATACCCCCGGTTGCAATGAAGGCTGCCCAATAATACGGGTCTTTATATTCCTTTCTTAATTCTTCTCTGGCGTAAGACATTGATTTAGAGATATCTGCACCATTCAACCAGCTATCATAGAATAAAATCATGAACTTCTGCGTGGCAGTATCATCCACTTTCCACAGACTTGAAATAACTGCATCCGTACCAGCTACAAAAAAAGCACGAGATAACCCATATACACCTTGTCCATCTCTACCTTCACCAAGTGCGGACTCACACGCAGACAACACAACAAGTGAAGTCTTGCTCAGATCCAGACTAGTGATTTCATAAGAAGTTAAAATACCATCTTGTCCAAAGCCGTCATTTCTTACGCCTGCCCCTGAAAGTAAAAGCCCTGAAGACAGCATTGGGCTCTCAAACAGATCATCTGGATTGCCATCATCCTCAAAGTATCCATGAGTAGCGATATGCAAAATCGAAGGAGACGTAACAGATTTTAACAAATTTTCAGTTACATCTTTACCCAGATAGCTTTCAAAGTTTACCTCTTGTTTTTTAAGCTCATCAGTTATTGTTAATACCTCAATTTCTGTCCCAGGCAAATCTGTAATATTTGCTCCCCTGTCAGTAGAAATTCTTGTAGTGTCATTTAAATAATAATCTGGTCTACCTACAAAAAGACTCTTATTTCCAATCAATTCCTGCTTCTGACCTCTCAATGTTAGATCACGTAAAGAAGATAATTGAATAATATCGTATCGTTCATATAGATATCCTTTTTGTTTCGAATCATATAGCGCACCCAGATTTATTCCATTGTATACCCCATCCAGAGACATATATATTCGCTGAGCTCCTTTAAACCGATCATCAATAAACGCCCAATAATTTTGATAGGATTTAGAGTCCTGAACCTTAAACTGAATCGCCTTTCTGTAGAACTGAAAGAATTTGTTCTCCATGTCTGCACAATCCTTCAAAGAAAAAACACTCACCTCTCCTCTTGCCGGAATAATAAAAAAATGATAGTCAACTGTGTCGGTCAGAAATTCACCAGTAGCAATTTGATTCCGAACTACTTCCATCGCAAATTCACCATCTGATAGATTACTCTGAATAGTTTCAATATCTATCCCAGATTTACCTTCAGTGTCTGAGCTGACTCCCAATTTAGACTGAATTCTATCTTCCTTTTCCTCAATTTCTCTCACCAAATTTTGTTTCTCTTTCCAATCCATTTCCTCCTGTTGCATGGAAAGCTGTTGCTTGAGTGAAACGAGCCTGTCATACTCATTTTTTAAGTTCTCATCTCCTGAGTTTTGTATAGCCAATTTTGTCTTTGCTGAGCTTTGCAGTAATAAGCCTTTTGTCGCTAACCTGAAATTAAGCAGACCTTCGTGAAAACCTTTCTTATTCTCTTCACTTAATCTGGAATAGAACGCAAAAACCGATTTCTCTAACGGGGAAATCCACTGTAGATTAAATGAATACTGTTCCCTTTCGCTTAAGAATGGATAATAGTCTTTTATCAATACAAGGGCTTCATTTATACTCTGCTTATAGTATTTCGCAGCTTTCTCTGAGTTCTCATGCATGTCATTTAGAAAAGCCAACATCTGCCTGATCTTGAATGAACTTATTTTGTCATTTTGATCTTTATATAGTTCCAGTGATTTTTCGAGGTATTCAAATGCCTTTTCATCTAAATCATTATACTTAGCTTCTCCTAGAAAATAATACAGCAACGCTAAAACACGAGAATCACTGACACCCGCAGCTTTATCCAAAATATATGTTTCTGGATCTGGTGCATACAGGGAATAAGAGTTTTTGTGACTAATGGCCATCATCACCAGTGCCTTGGCATAGTAAATGGAATTAACCTCTCCCCTTTCTTCCATTTCCCGAATCAATCGCTCAAGCGAGCTTTCCCCTAAATCATATTCACCGGAACCGAAGACCTTGATCATATCCTGGGTTTTGAAAGACATAAAGGCCTCATTTATCTGGTCCTCTATTGATAGCACCTTGTTCCCTCTGGTATCAATATCGGTCATTTTCCTTTCTGCATTCTCTTGCTCCTGAACATCACCTTTATTCGCCGCAATAGCTGCAATAAGTCGATAATACTCTTTTTGATAAATGGGAAGGTACGACTCAACTGATTCCTCAAAAGGAAGAATCAATTCATAAACCATATCCAGGTTTCCCATTGAAAAATGTAATGCAGCAAGTGTGAGGCTCGACACAAAAACATTGTCTTTTGCGCCAAGTAACTCTGCAAAATAAATAGCTACCTGTGCATATTTTATAGCTTCCTCAAGGTTTCCAGTTTGCTTTTCATACAAGGACAAGTTCAAATAAAAGCCATATACAATGGTAGGAGATACAATATCAGTGGCCTGATTATAACAAGTTGTTTTTTGACTGTATGATATACCTCTTTGAGAGCAAATATCCGGAAGCACAACATCAAATGATTTTACTAATTCACTGGCTTCTGTAATTTTTCCAGATGAATTATAATAGGTTAATTCAATGTATTCTTTCACTAAACCATCACAATCATCCGGCAACCAACTCATCGCCTCTTGAAACTTATCATATTCGCCTTGTAAAGTGTAATAATCGCAGATATTAACAACGGCCTGTGTTGAGGTATAATGACAATCGTATTCTTTAGATTCTATTAGAATTGGCTTAATTGATTCAATTAGTAAATCAATCTTATTGTAGTCTGCTACCTGGATCGCTTTAATATATTGCGAATTAAGGCTATCCAGTTTGTCCACCAACTTCATTCTCCGAATCCATTTCTCTTCTCTGATTCGTGCTTGTTCTTCTCTTTCGGTTTTTTGCTGCTTAAGAGAATTAAGTTCGGCTTCTAATGCTTCAAGTTCTTTTTGCTGATCGGTTTTATCTTGCCCCAGTGAAATGAAAATAATAAATGAAAAAACAAGGAAAAGTAATCCTCTAAGCGTCATATATGTATTAGTTCCGTTTTATTTGAATGTGAATAAGATAGCACAGAAATCTCTATTTCCGGTTTAAAATCATTAAAAACAAGCTCTATGAATTCCCAAGATGTAAATCTAATCGAATCTATTGATGACAATATTGAAGAGATTCTTACAATGATGGAATCCTTCAATGCCATTGACAACTATCCATTTGATAAAGATCAGAGAACAAAAAACATCAAAGAATTGATCAATAACCCTGATTTGGGTAGGCTTTGGTTAATTACGAAATCAAATGACGTGGTTGGTTACCTGGCCATGGCATTTGGGTTCAGTTTTGAGTATGGCGGAAGAGATGCAATGATTGATGAGTTTTTTATTGAAGATGGTTATAGAGGGCACGGAATTGGAAATAAAGTAATGTCTTTACTGGTAGAAAAAGCTGATAAATTAAAGGTAAATGCAATTCATCTTGAAGTCGAGAATATCAACGAAAGAGCGCATAAATTGTATATCAAAAATGGCTTCCACGGAAATGACAGAGGCTTATTAACCAAAGTGATCAATACGAATTAACATTACATTCATGCAATTGAACCGGATTTTAGTTATCTTATATTACACTTAACCAAAAATCCACCAACACCATGCCAAGCATCATATGCAATAGTCTTGAAGACAAAGACACTTACTACACTTACAAAATTGGATCAAACGGAGAAACATGCAGGGATGACATGAATGGAAAAATCGAAAAATCCCATGTTGAATCTGTGACCAAGTTCCGTCCATGCAAGAATGGGAATGACCGTTTTTGTATTAAGATCAAATTGACCCTATTTGATTAGTTAGCTATCCCAGACATAGAAATCAGCTAATATACCTGACTCACTAAATTCCAGAATTAAGGCACCAGTTCCCTTATCATTTTTGGAATGTCCCAGAATGTAATGAAAGACTCCCTGTGGTTTGATCTCTGGTTTACCTAGAAGTTGTATAACCTCTGCTTGTGTTAGTCCTTTTTTTAGATGATTATCCAAAAGGTCATCAATCATTTCCCACCTGGTTACTAGGTTATCAGATGAAGTGAAATCTACATTCCGCCAGGTTTCTGAATCAAAATCAGTCTTGTTTCCAAATGGGTTTATTAATAGAAACCAAAACAAAAAGACAAGCATAAATGAGATTGAATAGAATAGTTTATTTGACATTGCATAATAAGGTGAAAAACAACTTATCAACGCCTCATTGGTCTCATTTAGTATCTACTGCTAGAAATGGCAAATCTAATACCCCACATACTCCCTAAAGAAATAACACTCGCGGTAGATCTTATGATAAAACTTAGTATCCGCATATTCCTGGCTTAACTTCTCAAAGCTCTGCTTATATGGAAGCTCCTTCTCTCCCACCTGGCCTTCATATTCCCAGTAGTTGTATTTCTGGTACATGTTATCCAGCTCACATTTCGCCATCATATAAAGTACCCTTGCGTTCAACTCTTTGTCGGTAGAATAGGACAATACCTGCTCATAGTGATCATATGCCAGATCCGCCAAATTGAAGTTTTTCCTGGCAATACCTACCACATTATTCAAATTATAACCTTCCCTATTTTCAATGTATTGCTCAGCGGTTCTTTCATTTCTGTGGTATGGAAAGAAGTTATATTCACAACAATTATCTTCACCAGTAAGTGTCCCTCTGAAATAACCCGATGTGGATACGTTGTAGTAATAATTACCCAACAGATAATGAGCCAGCTTCCTCTTCCACTGCTTTTCATCTGTTGTCATTTCTTCCAGTTGCAGCAGGTTTCTCGCTAAACTCGCTTTTGAGAATTCAGGCTCAATGAAATCATATATACCAGCTAGAAATACTGAATCGACCATAATTCGAGTGGTAGAACAACTGAAACATTCTTCTGTGTTATTGCTGAATACAAAAGCTGAAACATACTGCGATAAACCATATCCCCTTTTATCAAAAGAATTACCTTCCAACAAAGGAAGAGCAGATTCCGCATCTCCTTGTTGTAGGTAGTAATGTCCTTTTACATACTTCAGGTAATCTAGTTTGGTATTATCACTTATAGAATTGTCAGTAATGTATTTCTGCTCAAAACTATTTTTTGAAGGTTTGGATTCATACTCAATCAGGTCTTCAATCAAATCCAGGCTGGCAACATCTACTGTAGAACCAAACTGGTTGTGTATCAAAAATGACTTTGCAAGTTGTTCATTCCTGTAATAGAGATGCCCTACATGATCCAGAATTAGAAATTTCCACGCAGGTATATTGTCATAGTAATTCTTCGTCTTTTCAGCCTTTTCCATAATAGCTGAGAGAGTCATTTCTTCCTGCTCGCCAATTACATTCCATGAAAAAACTGTGTAGATGTCTGCAAAGATTTCTTTCTGTCTTTGAAATTTTCTACTTCCGGAAATAGGTTCAAGCTTGGCTTGTGCCTGACTGATATCTCCGGTTAGAAAAGTCAAATAAGAATCCGCTAATTGCCAAAATGCCTTTTTTCGAGGAGTGGTTATGCCTATCATTTCATTAGCAATACCCTGTAATTCTTTGATGGTTGCCAAATCTCTATCATCGACCTCTGGTAAAACATCATCTTTAATACCATTGTATGTTGGCCATAATTCTCTTTCGAAATTGTTGACTGCCCTCATGAATAGGAGCTCCATTTTGCTGCTCTTCGGAGATATTTGATACAATTCCTTAAGACCAGCTATTTCATCAGAGAAACCTCTCAATGATTTCAATGTGATATAGGTAACCTGATCCTTAGTCCCCTGAAAATATGACTGCCCTTCATAACCCTTATTAACGCAGAACCCATAGCTCAAATATGCGGAAGGTTTTCTATCCTGACTGTTTTCAAATACCTGCAGAAACATATAAGCTGCACGATCATATTCACCAATACTATAATAACAGCCCGCTACCTGATCGTAGGTATACCAGTACATTTCATCTTCTTCAAATTGGCCTTTTACGTTGGAATTAAAATAGTCAATCGCTTCCTGGTATTGATTGCTATAATGTAAGATTCTAATAATTTGATAGCTGTATCTCAAAGAAAGTTGTTTGTTGCTGACACCTTTACTCAGATCCAATCCTGTTGATAACAAGTCACTGATATCCTGCTGCTTTCTATTAAGAATCTCTTCATAATTCCAGGAATAGCGGAACTCAAACAGCTTACTACATCTTCTGGCAAACTGCATGTACCGTTTTTCTGATCCTTGCTTTTTACCGCTCCAGCTGGATTGAAAGTCATTGTCACTTTCTGCATAAAGTGCTGTTTCAATTTCATCCGGACTCCACCCTGGCAGGATATCCTTCCATAGCTTAATGTTTCCAGACTTGGTATCCAATTCTAGTTGTCCGTCTACTCCGGAGTAAAATGTATTGTAACCGTCTCGAAGAAATGGAATATAAGACCTGGAGTTGATATTAGTTTGTTCAAAAATATTGTAGAAAAAAAAGGAATCCAGTCCATAACCGCCTCCACAAGGAAAGGCTTTGAATGATGCCAAAATCAGGGCCAGGGCTATAAGCTTTTTCATAATCGATCTACAATAAAGTTCAAATCAGTGTTTTTAAGAATCTCTTCGTCCAAATTATAGAAGATCACTTCCTCAACATTTAATTTACTACTTTTCACAATTTCATAGGCCTGTACCACTTCATTTTCTGTTAGTTTCTCCAGTTTCAACCTGTATCCTTCGGAAAGATAGAAGCCGTGATACAATGTATCCTGCAAAACTTCATAAAGATCGTTTCCAATCTTGTTGAAATTAGCTGATGATTCTATCCCTGTTTGATCCGTCAGGTTAAGTAGTCTTACTTCCCCTCTGTTGTTTTTGATTACTGTTTGCGAAAACAATGGTAACGCCAAATCCAAAGGAATCGGATACCTGGAATTCTCAGATATATAACTTTTGATTATTGATGTTTCCAGAATAGAGTTTTCACTTTCATTCTTTAAATCCCCCACGTTATAGAGCATAAGTACTCCTCTGTCAGCAGGAGGCACCCCGGTTTCATTCTGATATTTGATTTGATGCAGCCTTATTGTTGTAATGATTTCAAAATCCTTTTTACAAAATTCTACCAACTTGAAGAATTTATCCATAGTAGATTTACTCCAATCACAATCCAATTGAATGGTCTTAGGCTGACTACCAAAGTGCTTCTGATGAATTTGTGTTGTCAACTCATTAATCTTCCTGCCTAGATCATCTATGTTGTTTGAATTCTTTAAGGTTCTGTTTGTAATGAATACAACCGGGACTACCTCATAGGACTTAAAATTTTCGGATACTTCTTGTAACACATACACCGGAAAAATCTCACCACTAGAGACCAGGTCTACATCAAAATAATGCATATAAACTCTATTGGAGCTCATTTTCACAAGTGCGCTATCAATCAGTGGATCCTGACTTGTTTTGGACTTCCAGTGATAAAAAGAAATAGATTTCTCCTTTCTTTCGTTACAGTTGGTTAGTCCCAGGACAAGCGTTAAAAACAACAAGACGTAATTCCAATTTCTCATTATCGCAATCTACTGTAAGTGAAGTTTAGTTGTAATATCTTTGAACTATTATGGTGGATAAGATTAATGAATTCTGGAAATGGATGGGAGTCACTGCTGAATCTATAGCAGCAACTAATGAGTTTGGTAATATCGTCTTTATTAGTGACAAAGGACAATACTGGAGAATTTGTCCAGAAGAACTACAATGTGAAATGATTGCACCAAATGATGTTATCTGGGAGGATGTAAAAGAAGAACAACAGTTCAAAAAGAGCTGGGAAATGACAGAAATAGTTGAAGCAGCTAAAAACACCTTAGGAGAATTGAATGAGGGTGAAAAGTATTGCTTAAAACTTCCACTAATCCTTGGTGGACTTTTTGAAGAAAGGAACTTTGGAAAAATATCTCAGGAAGCGCTTATTAGATTCAGTGGAGAGATGGCGTTTCAGATTAAGGATATGCCGGATGGTGAGAAGATTCAGTTTGGTTTTTGAACAGTTGTCAGTTGTCAGTTGTCAGTTGTCAGTTGTCAGTTGTCAGGAAACTTGAAACGGGGTTGCGGGTTTTCCTCCTTCGGAGGCTTTACTGGTTACGGGTTGTTTATTTATATATTTCCCTACTTACTTAGTCACCTGCTAACCTTATTTTGTTCTTGCAGAAACGTCATGAGGTCTGACATGTCTTTCTCGCTAAAATTTCTAATTCTTAAACAGACTGCTTTGTTATACTCCAGAAATACATTTTGTGCTGCTGTGTCTGTTTCGCGTAACAGTTCATTATCCCTCACCCATTCCGTAATCCACAATGAATCTCTACGTCCCGCAACTTGACCCAATTCTGGCCCAATTATCTTATTGTAGACACCATGGCAAGGACTACAATTTCGACTATAAAGCTTATAGCCTTCCAGATCTTTCAAAATAGGTGGATGAGTAGGTAGATATGAATCTGTAGTAATTGTTGCGCAACCTCCAGGTAATAGTCGTTCTGCAAGGTACTTTTCTGGAACGACCAGAGCTGCAAAAATCAAAATTACTACAAGGCTAAACGCAACCGTTAATATTTTAGTAATTATGGATAACTCATTAATCATCCTTAACTCCCCACCGATAACATCTGCTGAATCTCTCTTGCCAGTGGCTTATTCATCTTCTGCTCTCTGGGCTCCATTTGGTTATATTCCTGGGCCATTTCTGTTAGCAGCTTCTTGGCATCCTCAAACCGTCCTTCTTTTTGGAGTAGTTTGCCATATTCTACTCGTTGTGAATAGTTGGTAAAGCTGATATTCATATCCTGAAAACACTTCTCAGCTCTTTCAATCTCACCCGTCTCATACAGAGACCAAGCATAAGCTGATTTCTCCTCAGACTTGAAAAACTCTTTATCCTGATTGGCCTTGTCTCCATATTTTATTGCTGTTAGGTAATCTTCATTCATGTAACATGCTACAACTACCCTTTTCAAAACATCAATATTATCGTGATTAAAGCCTTCCAGACAAGATTCATACAACTGCACAGCTTCAGGAATCCTGTCGATTTTAACATAGTGATCACCAAGCGCCATTTTGTTATCCATGGTGTCTGCAAAATCTAATTCCTTTTCCAACTTAGTAGTGGTATATGAGCTATCAACTGTGGTTTTTATGCCTTCCGTGACTTTCGCGAGATTTTGTCTATTATAAAAGTGATGGTATAAGTAGATACCACAACCAATCAATGGAAAGAAAAGAATCAGCCAGTACCACTTCTGTTCTGCTTTGGTTTTATACGCATGATAAACACAAAACGCCTGAACTATGAAGACTAGAGGGAAGAACCTAAACATTTGAGTTTCAATTTAAAGACCGTGACAAATCTAGGCATTTTCTTCTTCAATCATTGTTTAACTTGCTACTTTCGGATTTTCATAGTTCTGAATCAAACAAAGCGAATTGTAAATTGTTATTTGAAAATGTTTGAAAGCTTGGCCAAGACAGATTTTTTAGACCCGCTTAGTTTTTCCCTTCTAACAGGTTTATTATTTGCAATTGTATTTTTGAGGTATCTGTTTATATCAGGAGTATTTCATTTTGTTTTTTATTGGGCTTTTAGAAACGAATTTGAGAATAGACTTATTAATGGGGATATAAAGAATAAGAGCCAGGTTATATCTGAGATAAAGTGGTCGGCAATTACATCATTTCTATTTGCCGTTTCAGGAACAGTTATGGTCATTTTGTGGCAATCCGACAATACAGCGCTATATATTGAAATTAATGAGTATCCACTTTGGTATTTACCGATCAGCCTGACAATTGCCTTATTCCTTCATGAAACCTATTACTATTGGTTGCATAGATGGATGCATATTCCGAAAGTCTACAGGGTCATGCACAAAGTTCATCATGATAGTGTGGAAACCACATCACTCACTTCATTTTCATTTCATCCTCTTGAATCGGTCTTGCAGGCTATTATCATTCCTTTAATAGTATTCCTGCTTCCAATGAATATTTATGTATTGCTCGTCATATTAGTAATTATGACAATTAGTGGAACTTTAAATCATGCTGGAGTAGAGTTATACCCTCATAATTTTCATAAACACTGGCTTGGAAAATGGCTAATTGGAGCTACACATCATGATCTTCATCATAAGAAATTCAGATGTAACTACGGACTATATTTTACATTCTGGGACAAATGGATGGGTACAGAAAGCGAAGATTTTCAAATTAAAATTAAACAGAAGACTTAATATTCTTTTTCTTCATTTGATACCTCAATATCAATTGAGCTACCACCAAAGTGGCAAATAGCATTATTAGATAGTAAGTAAAGTTGGTTTCAGAACCTCTTCTATTTTTAGCATTTGAGCTCTCATTTTTAAAAAACTGATCTACCAACTCCTCTTCCGCATTAATAGAAATCTCTTCGATAGTGGTAAGAACAATGTTTAGTTCAGATTCTTCATTAACCAAAGTTGTCGCTGGTCCTTCGAAAGCAAATAGAATAGTAGCTACTGCCGGTACGATAAATAATCTGGTCAAATACTTCATGAAAATTTCATTATTTGGATTCTCTCTACATCCTTAAGACGCCTTCATTAAGTCAATCCCCCCCTGAACCTTAAATCAATTTATTGCTAAACTAGTTTTTTCTTCATTAAATATTGCTGCCATTTCCAGGCAGTTGAAAGCATATTTTTTAAGTCTCTTTCTGCTTTCCATCCTAAATTATCATTCGCGTTTTGTGTATCCGCGTAAATTTGTTCTATGTCACCTGGTCGTCTATCGACGATCTTATAATTGATCGTTTCACCTGTTGCTTCCTGGAATGTCTTGATTAGGTCCAATACAGAATAGCCCTCACCAGTTCCCAGATTGAAAACCTCGTACCGATCTGATTTCTTTTCTAAAAGTTTATCAACTGCAATCAAATGAGCCTTAGCCAAATCAACCACATGAATATAGTCTCGAATACATGTACCGTCCTTGGTATCATAATCTCCGCCAAATACAGATAATTGTTCCAATTCTCCACCCACAACTTTCAAAAGATAAGGAACCAGATTATTTGGAACACCCTGAGGAAGCTCACCAATTAACCCTGAATCATGTGCGCCAATAGGGTTGAAATATCTAAGAGATATCGCTGAAAGCTTATCATTTGAATTGATTGTGTCTTTTATAATTTCTTCTCCAATCTGTTTTGTATTACCATAAGGAGACGCTGCTGGCTGAATAGGTGTATCCTCCGTGACCGGTAATTTCTCTGGTTGTCCATAGACAGTACATGATGAGGAGAACACCAGATGATCACAATCATACTGTTTCATTAAAGCAAGTATGTTTAGCAAAGAGCCTAGGTTGTTTTGGTAATAATGTAGCGGATTCTCTACAGATTCACCAACAGCCTTGAAAGCAGCAAAATGAATTACTGCATCAATTTTATGATTCTTAAAAACCTCCCGACTTGCTTCTTTATTTGTTAAATCAATTTCATAAAACCTTGGTCGGTTACCTGTAATTTTCTCAATTCCGAGTATTACATTTTCCTTGCTGTTAGATAAATCATCAACTACCACAACCTCGTAACCTGCAGTTTGAAGCTCAACTACTGTGTGGGAGCCAATGTAACCAGTGCCTCCAGTAATCAATACAGTCTTTTTCATCACATTCAAAATTTGACTCAAAGATTGATTCTTTTATTATAATCAACAAAATTTCAACGAATCAAAATGGCAAGGATTTCAACTTTGAACAAAATTGATACGAAATACCTCCAAAAATCGACATAATCACCAATTGCATTATACTAACTCGCTCAATTTGTATATCGGATATCTTAAAATCTACTAGCGAAAAAAATTTGTATATTAATCATGAGATTTGAATAAAAAGATATGTCGGCACCCAATTTAATTACAAGTCTAAGACACCACTCCATCCAAAATATCTATGAAGTCATAGAACCGATTGAAATAAAGTGTCATTTAAAAGATGATTCATTTAATATCCCTGAAGGATTCCTCACCGACTTGGCCACTTCTCCCTGGTTTGGAAGGTGGATTGTACCGATTACCGGATGGTACGTACCCATGGTTGTAGAACATGATTATCTGGTGAAATTTCAGCCTGCTGGATGGTCTGTCACTGACATCAACCAACAGGCCAAAATTACTGGTCAAAAACTTCTGGAATACTCTAAAAACTCCATTTCAAGTCTGGAATATGCAAGAAGACTAACTCAACTAAGATTTATCAGAACAGCAAATTTTGTTGGAACCAAAAAGTATTTCAACAAATACGCTGTATTAGAGGACAAATCGATATTTCTGGATATTGATAAACACAATCAATTGACCCATTGAGTCTAAATGAACTCAACGACCAGGTCATCTTGTTCAACTAGCTGTCCGGCAGCCAAATGTAGTTTGTGTACCATCCCATCTCCAGGAGAAGCCACAGAGGTTTCCATTTTCATGGCCTCAATCACAAAAAGAACCTGATCTTTTTTGACTTTCTCACCTTCTTTAACCTTAATCTCTGCTATTCTACCCTGGAGTGGCGATCCAATCTCATTAGCAGATTTTGCTTTTACATTGGACACTTTGTCTACTTTAATATTATTATCTCTGATCCTGATCTTTCTCGTCTGACCATTCATGCTGAACGAAATGAATCTCATTCCCTCTTCATCTGGTTCAGACATGTATTGCATCTCAATAATGATATTCTTACCACGAGCAATTTCCACCATGATCTCCTCACCTGTTTTCATTCCGTAGAAGAATGCAGGTGTAGGCAAATCAGTAACCGCACCATACTGCTCTACATGATCAGAATAGTCTTTGTAGACTTTAGGATAGAGTTTGTAGCTAAGAAAATCTTCAAAAGAATCCGAATTAAATTCTTTTTTGAAGTCTTCAAATTCCTTATCAAAATCTACTGGCTCCAAATGCTCATTGGCTCTTCCATTGTAAGCTTTCTCATTCTTAAGAATAATTTTGCTTAACTCCTCCGGGAATCCACCATAAGGTTGACCCAAATCTCCTTTGAAGAACCCAACAACAGATTCTGGGAAAGAAAGCTTTCCTCCTTCGGTAATAACATCATCTGCAGTGAGATCATTAGCTGTCATAAACATTGCCATATCACCAACTACTTTGGATGAAGGAGTCACTTTTACAATATCCCCAAACAGCCTGTTTACAGCTGCATAATTCTCTTTGATAGTTTCAAACTTGTGCTCTAATCCCAAGGCAATGGCCTGAGGTCTCAAGTTTGAATATTGCCCACCAGGAATTTCATGATCGTAAACTTCTGCCGTTCCAGCTTTTAGTCCGGATTCAAACGGGTAATAATATTCTCTAACATCTTCAAAGTAAGTGGAATGAGCATTTAATGATTCCATATTCATTTTTCTTCCTCTTTCATGGAATTCCAGGGCTGCAGCCATTGAGTTGAAATTTGGTTGCGATGTAAGTCCAGACATTGACGCCAGAGAAACATCTACAATATCAACACCCGCATCAATAGCCTGCATATACATAGCAGACTGAATTGAAGAGGTATCATGAGTGTGAAGATGGATAGGTAGATCAACAGCTTCCTTTAATGAAGTTATCAGCTTAGAAGCACTCATTGGTTTAAGAAGACCCGCCATATCTTTTATCGCCAGAATATGCGCTCCTGCATCCTCTAGTTGTTTTGCTAAATCAACATAGTACTGAAGAGTATATTTATCATTACCAGCATCCAATATTTCTCCTGTGTAACAAATACAAGCCTCGGCAATAGAATCTGTTCTTTCTCTAACTGTTTTAATACTTCCTTTGATGTTTTCAATCCAGTTCAAAGAATCGAAAATACGGAAGATATCCATTCCTTTCTCAGCTGAAGTTTCAATAAACTTCTCGATCAAGTTATCTGGATAGGCAGTATAACCAACTCCATTAGATCCTCTTAATAACATTTGGAATAGAATGTTTGGGATCGCTTCCCTTAATAACTCTAATCTCTTCCATGGGCTTTCTTTAAGAAACCTCATAGACACATCAAATGTAGCTCCTCCCCACATTTCTAGTGAAAATACTTCTGGATTCTCAACTGCATAAGATCTGGCTACTTTTAGCAGATCCTGAGTTCTGAACCTTGTCGCCAAAAGTGACTGATGAGCGTCTCTCATCGTGGTATCAGTAAAGTGAACTTTTGAGTCATTTTTAAGCGACTCCAGGAATTTATCCCTGCCTAATTCCTGAAGTTGGTTTCTTGAACCTTTTGGCACTTCAGCATTTAATGAAACTTTTGGTGTTTTAGGTGCTCTGAAAACCTTGTTTGGATCAAATGATTTAACATCCGGGTTTCCGTTTATAGAAACTTCTCCAAGGTAAGTAAGTGTCTTTGTACCCCTGTCAAACCCAATATTAATATCAAATAGCTCCGGGTGATCTGCAATAAAGTTTACTGTTGCTTTTCCGTTGAAGAAGTCGTCATGGTATATTACATTTTGAAGGAAACCAACATTAGTTTTCACTCCTCTTACTCTAAACTCTCTTAGAGCTCTATGAAGTCTTCTGGAAGCACCTTTTAATGTACGACCCGAAGCAGTTACCTTTACCAATAGAGAATCGAAGAACGGGCTGATCTTTACACCATTATAAACATTTCCCGCATCTAGTCTAATTCCAAACCCACCAGCACTTCGATAGGCAATTATAGTTCCATAATCCGGTTTAAAGTCTTTTTCTGGATCTTCGGTGGTGACTCTACATTGTACAGCAAAACCTCTGATACTTACGTCTTCCTGAGATTTTATAAATATCTGCGGATGAGATAACTGGCAACCGGAGGCGATTAATATCTGTGATCTTACAATATCAATACCTGTGATTTCTTCCGTAACCGTATGCTCTACCTGAACTCTTGGGTTTACTTCAATGAAATAGACATTTTCATCCGCATCAAGAAGAAACTCCACTGTTCCCGCATTATTGTAATTTACATGGGAAGCAATTTGGGTAGCATATTGATATAGTTTCTCTCTGGTCTCTTCCTTCAAGCCAACACTTGGTGCAACTTCCACTACTTTTTGAAACCTTCTTTGTACGGAACAGTCCCTTTCATAAAGGTGAACAATATTACCATGAGTATCCGCAAGAATTTGAACCTCAATATGTTTCGGGTTTTCAACGTACTTCTCAATGAAGATCGTATCATCACCAAATGACTTACCCGCCTCTGATTTTGCTTCGTTGAAAGATTTAATAAGCTGTTCTTCATTTCTCACAACACGCATACCACGGCCACCCCCACCAGCTGAAGCTTTCAAAATTACCGGGTATCCGATGGCAGCAGCTTCCTGCTTAGCTATTTCATCACTAGTCAGGGGAGATTTATTATCTTCTATGACAGGAACATTTGCTTCTCTTGCAACTGTTTTTGCCATGACTTTATCCCCTAATCTTGCCATTACTTCAGGGTAAGGACCAATGAAAACAATTCCCTCCTCTCTACATCTTGTAGCAAAAGTCACGTTTTCAGAAAGGAATCCGTAACCTGGGTGAATTGCGTCAACTCCGTTCTCTTTGGCAATAGTAATGATCCCCTCAATATCCAAATATGGTTTTAATGGATCATCTTCATGACCAATCTGGTATGATTCATCTGCTTTATATCGGTGTAATGAGTATCTATCCTCGTGAGTGTAGATGGCGACTGATCTGATGTGAAGTTCCGAAATTGCTCTTAAGACTCGGATTGCAATTTCTCCTCTATTTGCAACAAGGATTTTATTGAAAATCTGAAGATTATCCATTTTTAGGTTTAAGCTGTTAGTTTTTATTGGGTATTAATTATTCTCTTGCAAATTAATACATGAAATCTTAGCAACCTCGGATTATCATAAACTTGTTTTTGGAACGTTATTTGCTCTGTGAAATCAATAAAAAATTCATCGGGTCAAATTGACCTTTGATCGATTATGACGAAAACAATTTATTGAGAAATCGTATATTGAATGTATAAACACACTGCTAACACTATGAACTCCACTGCCACAATAATCGAAAACCAGTCTCCAGCCGAGATTACGGGTCTTCAAAGTCAATTGCAAGTGCTCCAGGAGCAGCTTATGACTCTAAGAAGATCAGAATCAGAGGAAAATTTGATAAAGCTGGAAATGGAAGTTGACAGGCTTCAACGATTGATATTAATGAGAAACAAATTGAAATAAATAAAAAAAGGTCGGTAATCCCGACCTTTTTTATTTCTATAACTTTTCTTTATTTATTTCTTTGTCTTTCCAGGCGGCTTAAAACCTTTAATCAAATTACCTTCCCTAAATGCATCAGACAATGCTGCTGGAATAAGTGCCTCCGCTTGTATCACTTTTGCTCTGGCTTCCTGTACTCTTGCTGACATTTCCTGCTCCTTTGCAACAGCCATAGCTCTTTTTTCTTCAGCCTTCGCATTTGCGATATCCAAATCTGCTTTCGCCTGATCAATCTGAAGCTTTGCTCCGATGTTTTCTCCAATGGTGATATCTTCAATATCAATAGATAAGATTTCGAATGCAGTACCGGCATCAAGGCCATTTTTTAGCACTTCCATTGAAATTTCTTCCGGTTTCTCTAAAATCTCCAGATAATTCCCTGCAGCACCTATCCTACTAATGATACCTTGTCCTACTCTTGCCTTGATCGTTTCTTCACCAGCTCCTCCTACCAATTGTCCAATATTTGTTCTTACGGTTACTTTGGCTTCTGCAATCAGCTGAATTCCATCAGGTGAAACGCCTGTGATTGCTGGAACTACTATGATATATGGATTTACAGAGACTTGAACAGCATTAAGAACATCTCTACCAGCCAAATCAATTGCTGTTGCTTGCTTAAAGTCCATATTTAGATTAGCCTTATCAGCGACTATAAGGGCCTTTATCACCTTAACTAAGTTTCCTTTGGCCAAATAGTGCGTTTCCAGCAATTGAGTTGTGATATCTTTCAAGCCAGCCTTTCTTGCCAGGATCAGAGAATTAACTATGATTTTCGGTGGCACCTTTCTAAATCTCATGAATACCAGCTCAAATAAACCTACACGCACACCAGTAAATTGTGCTGTGATCCAAAGGTTCACTGGAATGATGGTGAAAATGATCCACATAGAGGCCAAAACAACACCCGCAAAAATCAATAATTCGATAGGCATAATCCCTTATTTTAATTGAATCTGGAATCTAGAACTTATTGTGATGAATTGCGAATGGAATTAGCATTTTTATCGTAACTAATTATCAATCTCCAGCTTGGTTCTGTCACTGGGGATTTACTAGCTTTGCCGCAACAACAATAAACCCTTAAAATGTTTCCAATTAAAATCATCAAAAACAGGTCCGATATAGGTGCTGGTACCAGAGGATCTGATATGGGCATTGATGCCATTGAAATCGCCGCTATCAACAAAGAAAGTGACTATTTCATTCAGTTTCCTCATCTGGATGTTGAGACCCATAATGAAACTATCTACAACAAAGTAAAAACGACTTTTGCTAAGAGAATCAGTCATGTTAGAGTACAATGTGAAAGAGTTTCTGAGGCTATTTCTAATACTTTAAATGAAGAGCATTTTCCAATCGTATTATCAGGAGATCACTCTTCAGCTTTGGGAACTATTAGTGGAATAAAAGCGAAATATCCTGACAAGCGTCTAGGTGTTGTCTGGATTGATGCTCATGCAGATTTGCATTCACCTTTTACGTCACCATCCGGGAACGTACACGGGATGCCTTTAGCTGCAGCTCTTGGGTACGACAACATGGATCACAAAATCAATGATCCGGCAGAGCAAACAGTGGATGAGTGGAATAATATTAAGAATATCGGAACAAAAGGATCAAAAATTCTACCAGAGGACTTAATATTCTTTGGTGTAAGAGATACTGAAGAGCCGGAGGATTCTTTACGAGAAAAACATGGAATCAGAAATTATATGGTCCATGAAGTAAGGTATAGAGGCCTTGAGACTTGTGTTAAGGAAGCAATGCAAACTCTGGACAACTGTGATATCATTTATATCTCTTTTGATGTAGACAGCCTTGATTGCGACATGATCTCAATGGGAACCGGAACCCCTGTGCCTAAAGGTTTCGACCCGCAGGAAGCAATTGATATTATCAATGGCATAATTGAAACTGGAAAAGTTGTTTGTTTAGAGGTAACTGAAGTGAATCCTTGCCTGGATACCAAGGGTAATAAAATGGCTGAAACGGCTTTTGAGGTTTTAGAAACTGTAACTGAAAGCATTAAAGGATAAAAATAAGGACCTAATTAATGTGGGTCCTTCATTTCTTTCACTCCAAGTTATCTATTCATCATTCAGTATTCTGCTGGATTCAAGTTTATAGCCGTTCATGACTTGAATCTCGTTGTTGAAATTGTCAAAACAATTGCACTCAAACAACTAATAAGAACGCCCACCATTATAAGCTGACTCGAATTACGGTAAAGAATTTATTTCATCACACGGTGATTAGTCAGGATTGATTATATGAATCTCCTTAATTCAAACTAATTTTCACTAGTGAAAAAATTGTAAGGTTTCATTCCTTAGTATCTTCCAACATCAATTAAAATGAGTCAAATATTCAATTATCAACCAACCACAAAATCAAAAAGCATCTGGGAATCTGTCCTGGTCAAACCTAAATCAAGTGTTGTTTTCTCCGAGATAGAAGGTCCGGGAATAATTAAAAAATTGTGGTTAACTACTTTTCCTGGAAACGATAAAGAAAATATTGAACTCGCCGAAAAAGTATTTTTAAAACTCTATTGGGAACAAAGCATACATCCTGCTGTAACCGTTCCTTTAAGCGACTTCTTTTGCCAAAGCTTAAGGCTTCAACCCATTGAGAATCATTTCTTTCAATCTCCCAGCAATCAGGTATTATTTAACACCACTATTCCAATGCCCTTTAGAAGTTTAGCTAAGTTGGAAGTCATGAGTACTTTGGATAGAGAATTTGAACTATTCTTCGGCATTGATATTGAATTCAAAGAGGTTGGCCAAGATGCAATGTATTTACATACTCATTGGCAATCGAAAAAAGAATTATCGTATAACCAACCATTTGAATTACTTCCTGAACTCCAGGGAAGTGGTAGATTTTTGGGAATTCACCTATCTGTGTTTCAAAGAAAACCCTTTAAAAACTGGCCATGGTATACAAGACCAATATCTATCAGACTAGATTCTGAATCATCAGAAGATGAACCTGCCCTATATATTAAAACTATCGACGATTATTTTGGCTCAGCATGGTGGGACAGAGAACCCAATCATGATTCATATACTTATCAACATTTTGGTAGACCATTGGCAGATACCGACAAAGATGGTAACCTAAGAATTTCATTGTATAAGTATCACATCCAAGATTCACTTTGGTTTCACAAAAACATAAAGGTTGGAATTGGTAATAATTGGAATTGGGGAAATCAGGCAATCGAAACTGGAGATTGGACGAGTACTTGTTTCATATACCTTAGAAACCCTACCCTACTATAAGGGCTTACCCAAATAAACAAAAAAGCCTGACACTTTTAAGTATCAGGCTTTGTAGTCCGTAGGGGAATCGAACCCCTGTTACCAGGATGAAAACCTGGCGTCCTAACCCCTAGACGAACGGACCATTTTCTTAACGTTTCAAGGAATCTTTACTCCTTTTTCCGTTTTGGTGGTGCAAAGATATCTGCATGATTTAAAAATGCAAAACATGACCGAAAAAAAATTCGATTTTTTTTTCACACCCATATGTTACTGATACTTTACTCCATATTGTTTGTTTAAGTGTGAAGCAATCGTACATTTGCACTGATTTTATTTACATCACATAAACACAACACGACAATGTCTAAAATTACAGTAGCAATCAATGGTTTTGGAAGAATTGGAAGACTTTCTTTCAGACAATTGTTAACTAAAGAAAACGTGGAAGTGGTTGCAATCAACGACTTGACGGACACAAAAACATTGGCCCACCTATTGAAATACGATTCTAATCATGGACAGTTTCCAGGAACCGTAGATTCAGATGATGAACATATAATCGTTAATGGTACTCCTATCAAAGTTTATGCGGAAAGAGATCCTGAGAATCTTCCTTGGGGTGATCTTGGTATTGACTGTGTATTGGAGTCTACAGGACTTTTCGTAGATGAAGCTGGTTCTGGTAAACACTTAAAAGCTGGTGCAAAGAAAGTAGTTATCTCTGCTCCTGCGAAAGGTAATATCCCTACAGTTGTATTAGGAGTAAATGAAGACACTTTAACTGGTGACGAAAAAGTTGTTTCTAACGCTAGCTGTACTACTAACTGCCTTGCTCCAATGGCAAAAGTTCTTGACGATGCTTTTGGTATCGAAAAAGGATACATCTCAACTGTTCACGCTTACACAGCTGACCAGAGAATCCAGGATGCTCCTCACAAAGACTTAAGAAGAGCAAGAGCTGCTGCTGTATCAATCGTTCCTACTTCTACAGGAGCTGCAAAAGCGGTAGGTTTAGTTTTACCTCACCTTGCAGGAAAACTTGATGGAATTGCATTGAGAGTTCCAACTCCGACTGGATCATTAACTGACTTAACAGTTGTAGTTAAGAAAGAAGTAACAGCAGAAGAAGTAAATGCTGCTATGAAAGCTGCTGCTGACGGACCTCTTAAAGGAGTTCTGGAGTATACTGAAGATCCAATTGTTTCAATTGACATTGTAGGTAACCCGCACTCAAACATTTTTGACGCTCAACTTACTTCTTGCATGGGTACACTTGTTAAAGTAGTAGGATGGTACGATAATGAAGCAGGGTATTCTGCAAGAGCTGCAGATTTGATTGCAAAAATCGGATAATCATATCTGAAAGAAATACTCAAAGCACCTTAACCGCAATAGGTTAAGGTGCTTTTTTATTGTCGCACCACAAAAGAAAACTTGGAAAAGTCCTAATTTCTCATTAAATTATTTCTACTCAAATTAACTCTTGAGTATGTTAACCGGCACAATTCAATCTCAATTTATTACTCATTCGTTATAGGAATTTTCCTATTGAAAATGTTATATACTATTGGGTATAACATTGAATTGAAGTATTACTATTTGGAATTGCTATGAGAAGTTTCTACTTAATCCTGCTGCTGTTTTTTATAGGGGTAACAGCAACTGCGCAGGTTTCTTTTACCTCTGTCACATCAGGTGACTGGGAAGATGGTGCCACTTGGGGAAATACCAGCCCAGGAACAGCTGGCACAGATTATCCTGACAATAATGGTGACGATAATGTCACTATTGCATCTGGGCATACAGTTACTCTACAAAGCGCTTCAACAATCAATAATTTCACCATCAACTCAGGAGGGATTTTCGATTATAACAGCAACACCTTAACCGCAAATGGTACCGTTACACCATTCATCTCAGTTCAAACAGGAACGTTTAACACCAATAGCACTTGGCTAAATGGTTCAGCACCCAGCTCATCGGATAGAGTAATTGTTATAAAGGGTCACACTGTTACTTCTTCAGGGAATACTGAAACAATAAGTGATATCACTGTGGATGCAGGAGCAGTTCTTGCAACTCCTAACAACAAAGACATTGAAATTACTTCAAATATTACCGTGAACGGAACTGTGATTCTAAATCAGGGAAATGCTGATCTTAGAATTACTTCCGCATCAACAACAATCAGCGGATCAGGTACGATTGATGGTTCTGAAAGCTCACAAGGAGCGATACAAATTGAAGCAAATGCAACTGTTAGCTCTGGAAGCAGTCTAACCACGATCAATGATATTGACATCTCTAACAATGTAACACTTACTATAAATGGAGGGTTAATTGTCACCTCTGGGGATATAACAGGTGGTAATGCTTCTTCTCAGGTAACAATGGGTACAGATTCCGAGTTGGAAATTGATGGAGCACTGTTGTCCACAGGGACCCTTTCTGCAACTGCTACCGGAAGCACGATAGAATATAATGGTTCACTTGCACAATCCGTAAAAGAAGCCAGCTCAAATACCTATAATAACCTTACTATATCAGGGACAAGTACAAAAACACTCCCTGCCACGGGTCTTACTGTTAACGGTAACCTCACCGTAAATGGAGGAACCTTAGATGTGAACAATCAAACAATTACCATTCAAGGAAATTGGTCAAATAGCGCAACTATCTCAAATTTGGCATTAGTCGCTTTTACCGGTAGTAGTGGCGATCAATCTATTACATCCAATGCGACCAACTTTTCCAGTTTAACAGTCAGCAAAAGCTCGGGTAGTTTGATATTAAATGAAGACGTCACTGTAACATCAACATTAACAATGACTCAAGGAAATATAGATACAGGTTCAAACAGTCTTACTTTAGGGTCAGGTGCGGAAGGAACTTTTGCTTATACTGCTGGTAGAATAATTGGAACTTTCGGACAGTATATTGGATCAACTACCACAACCCAATTCGATTATCCTATTGGTACTTCTTCTAACGACCGAACAGTAGCAATTACATTTGGGCAAACTGGCGGAGGAAGGTCAGCTGGGGTGGTCTTTGCCAGCTTTGTTGAATCAGACCCAGGAAGTTCAGGATTTCCTATTAGTGATGACATTACTATTTACAATGCTCTTAATGAAGGCTACTGGGACTTGACTGTAAACGGATTTTCAAAAGGAAATTCAAACACATTTTCGCTTGCTCTGACAGGAGATGGTTTTTCTTCATTTGCCATTGACGCAAACACCAGAATGCTTCAAAGAGATGATTCCGGAACGGCTTGGGCGGCAGATGGAACCCATGGCAGTGTTGCAACAAATACAGTGTCCCGAACAGCAATCACCACTTTTCCCTCTCAATTCTGCTTTGGTGATGAAGATAATTGTACCGCCCCAACAGACCCAACAATTAGTGGCGATACGGACGTATGCACAAGCGATACTAATGACACTTATAGTGTTACATTAAACTCTGGAAATGATTACAACTGGACGGTAGTTGGAGGAACAATTGATGAAGCAGGAGGATTAACAACTACAGGATTTACGACTGATCTCAATTCCATTACCGTTGATTGGGGAAGTACAGGGCAAGTGGGATCAGTTAGTGTGATTGAAAGAAATACTTGTACCTCTTCAAACGAAATAACCGTTGATGTGAATATTAACTCAATAGCTCCGGAAAGCATTTCTGGAAATACCCTGGTAGCCGAAAACTCAACAGGAGTAGCATATTCAGTAACAAGTGATGCTAATACCACTTATACATGGTCTGTTTCAGGTGGTACGCAAGCTTCTGGCGGAACAACTAATTCCATCACAGTTGATTGGGGGACAAATGGTACCGGAACCATTGGTGTTACAGCCACCAAAACTTCACCTAGCTGTCCAGTTTCAGATGAAACTCAATTGAGTGTAACCAAATATGTTGTAGTAGACAGTAATCTTGGTGGTGGAAGTGGTAACTGGAATAATGCTGGCACATGGTTAACCGGTTCAGTTCCACTTGCAAGCGAAAGTGCTAGAATTTCTTCTGGAGAAACTGTGACTCTAGCCGGGGGTGGTGGTGATGACATAAATAACCTGATTGTTGAAGGTATTCTGGATATTAATAGTAGAACACTTACCGTCAGTGGTGATTTAACGATTACCTCTACAGGTACAATTACTGGGACCTCAGGTTCAATTATTCTTGATGGAACATTGACCTCACCACAAAATCAAATTGATGGAACTGGTAACATTGAAGGTGCATGGACATTGGAAGTAACCAATGCAAGTAAAACAATATCATCTTCTGCAGTAATTAATCAATCGGGAACCGGAACAGTTTTTAATATTGATGCTGGGCTTACAGTGACCAATGAAGGATCAATTGAAGTAGGTGGCAACATTACAGGGGATGCAGCAACTAGCACATGGACGAATTCCACTAACTCAACACTCACAATTGGAGGAGATTTGTTAACAACAGGTGTATTGGATGCAAGTGCTAGCGGAAATACTGTTATTTACAACTCCACAACCGCAGCAAATATAAAAGTACCATCCTCCAACTATCACAACATCGAAATTCATGATGGCGTAAAGACTTTGGCAGGAACAATTGATGTAAATGGCAGCTTAACACTGACATCAGGAACATTTGCGATGGGGACGAACAGCGCTACAATTGCCGGAGATCTCACTTATACTGCTGGTACTTTCACATCAACCGGAACAGTCACTTTGGATGGTTCTTCTAATCAAACTGTTAGTGGCGCTTGGAGTATACCAAACCTCACCATCAATAACACACTTGATGGCTCAGATGCAATTACTTTATCTAGTGGCATCACGGTATCCACTCTACTCACGCTAACAGATGGAATTGTTGGATCTGGTTCAAATGTGTTAACAATCAGTAACACAGCGACCGGAGCATTGTCAGGTGGCTCTACTGATAGCTTTATTAACGGCATCATTGCCCGACAAACAAATACTACAGGTTTATACGACTTTCCTGTAGGTGAAGGAACAACATATAGACGAGTTGGTATTACCCCAACTGCCACTGGTGGTTCAACTTACCAGGTAGAACCATTTAATTCGGCTTACTCAGATGTGACTAACTTAAATGGAACAACACTTACTAATGTAAGTACTATTGAATATTGGGACATTCAAAGAACGGCTGGTACAGATGCTGCACAAATAAGGTTGTACTGGAATACTCGAGCAGCAAGTGGAATAAGTTCTGCTGCTGAACTTTTGGTTGGACATTATCCAAGTACTCAATGGGAAAGCCAAGGGAATGCTGGAACATCTGGAGATGTAGACCCAGGTTATGTAGAATCAGCAACAGCTGTGACAGCATTTAGTCCATTTACATTTGCTTCTAACAGTGGTGGAGATAATCCATTACCTGTAGAATTACTCGACTTCTCTGGTTCGATCAAAAATGGAGTAGCTCAATTGGAATGGGCAACTGCAGTAGAAATAGACAATCATGGTTTCGAAATTGAGAAGTCTGTTGATGGTATCAATTTTGATTATATCGGATTTATTCGAGGAGCTGGAAATACAAATGAACTACAAGAATACAGCTTCGTAGATAATGAATTCAATCATGAAGCATTCTATAGACTGAAACAAATTGATTACGATGGTGATTTTGAATACAGTCCTGTTATTTATGTTCTCAATCCTAATGCTGCCAAAAACATCAGCATTTTCCCTAATCCTTTAACCTCAAATAGTCAACTGGAACTTGGTGGAATATCCATACAAAACATCTCATTTTCCGTGTTTGATATGGCTGGAAATAAAATGAATTTTAATAGCAATTGGGAATCTGAAATTGAGTTTATCAATGCACTCAATACACTTCAAAATGGTGTTTATCTGATAAATCTAGCCTTCGGAGATAATTCAAAGGTTATAAAAGTGGTCAAATAGTCCAATATATTTGCACTTAACGTATTAATAACCAAACTTTTGTGTAAAAGAGTAAAATTCTTTGCAGATTTGGAACTTAAACTACCAACTCATGCAACGCTTTACTCTTGTCATTGGAATAGTCTGTCTTGCCATTTCTAATCTATTTGGGCAAGTAACATTAACTTCTGGAGACGCAACTTATACCGAAGACTTTAATACTCTGGCCAATACCGGAACTGCAGTCACTTGGACAGATAACACCACTATAACAGGATGGTACAGTGATGAAACCGATTATAATGCAAGTGCAGGAACTTCAACCGCAGGTGCCTTGTACAGTTTTGGAACCGGAACAGATTCAGACAGAGCGCTAGGCTCGCTTGCTTCTGGCGGAACAGGAACGGTATTTTATGGTGTGAGAATATTAAACAATACAGGATCCACCATCACCGAACTTAATGTTAGTTACACCGCAGAACAATGGCGACAAACCACTGCTGCTGCAAATACAACTGCTGTTAGCTATCAAGTTGGCGCGACAGATCTTACTTCTGGCTCATGGACAAGTGTCACTTCTCTTGACATCACCTCTCTGCAGGCTGGGACGGCAACAGGGAGTCTCGATGGAAATGATGCATCTAATCAAAGCTCGCTTTCGGCCACCATTACTACCTCAGTTGCCAATGGACAGGAAATCTGGATAAGATGGGTGGATTCTGATGACACTGGCAGTGATCATGGACTTGCGGTAGATAATTTCAGCATAACAGGCTGTGGCACAGGCGAACCTACAAATCATGTAACGAGTTTTGCTTCTAGCTCTGTAACCAACAGTACAGCCACATTGACCTGGACAGATGCTACGGGAGCAACAGTTCCAAATAGATACCTAATTAAAGGCAGCACAGTAAGTTTTGCAGACATAACAGACCCCTCAGATGCAACTGAAGAAGCAGATTCAGAATTGGTAAAAAACATTGATGCTGAAGTGCAAACCCTTTCTTTTGAAGACCTTGAGCCTAACACCACCTATTTCTTCCAAATTTACCCTTTCACCTGTACGTCTCCTGACTATAAAACAGATGGTACCATTCCTCAAGTAAGTTTTACTACTGATGACTACCCTATAGCCTGGATTAATGAGATTCATTATGACAACAACAGTACTGATGTAAATGAGGTAATTGAAATTGCAGTAAAGGATGCAGGTTCGTATGACTTATCTCTAATGACAGTTGAACTGTACAATGGTTCAACTACAAATTCATACGATACTAGAACAGTATCCCCGGACTATACAACAGGATCTACGTCTGGAGGAATTACGCTTTACTTTTTTAATTATACAGCAGTAGGCGGGATACAAAACGACACAGAAGGTATCGCTCTAGATTATAATGGGAATTTGATTCAATTTCTGAGTTATGAAGGAACGTTCACTGCTACTGGAGGAGTTGCAGATGGAGTTGCATCAACGGATATTGGAGTTTCAGAAACAGGGTCAGGTTCAGGAACATCAATGCAACTTGTAGGTACTGGAAATTCATATGATGATTTTACATGGGATGGAGCTGTTGCCGCTTCTGCAGGGACTGCTAACGGCAGCCAGGTTTTACCTGTGGAGCTCATCGAGTTTACTGCAAAGTCTAACGAATCAGGAGCATCCTTGAATTGGATCACAGCTTCTGAAATCGATAATGATGGTTTTGAAATACAAAAATCAAGTAACGGAACTGATTTCGAGGTGATTGGATTTGTGAACGGTGCAGGTAATAGCAATGAAATAACAAGCTACAAGTTTATTGATACAAATTTCATAAATGAGGCTTTCTATAGATTAAAACAAATTGACTTTGATGGAGATTGGGAATTTAGTCCTATCATATACTTAAACGATCCTAAATTATTTAATCAAATCAGTGTCTACCCAATTCCTTTAACATCAGATAGTAAGCTGGAATTAGGAGGGCTGAGTATTGAGAATGTTAATGTGCGGATATTTAACTTAAATGGAAGTCAAGTTTTTCAAACCAGACATTGGAGCTCGGAAACAGACTTAATGAACCAATTAATGACTTTAGAATCGGGCTTATACATTATGGATATCCAATCCGGCTCTAATTCGAAGAGAATTAAACTAGTTAGGTAATTTCTCTACCTCTTCTTTAAAGTAACATTCAAGATAACCCCGGTAAGAGCGAGTCCCATTCCTACATAGGTCATCAAATTGAAGGTCTCTTTAAAAAAGACAAATCCAAAAATTAGAGCGTAGATTATACCTGTGTAATTAACTATTGAAACTTTAGATAAGGCTTCCGATTGAAAGGATTTTGTCATAAAGAATTGTGCAATCTGAGTGAGAATACCAACCCCAATCAAAATTAACCAGTCCCATCCCTCAGGTTGAACCCATGAGAAAATACTCATTACACCAACAATTGGGATAGTCACAAGCGGAAAATAAAAAATGATTACCAGAGGATGCTCAGTCTGTTTCATCTTCCTGATGAAGTTATATGCCAACCCCATAAAAAAGGTGGAGCTAACACCAAGTAACAAATGCCACAATGAAATTCTGGTATCAAACCCCTGAATAACCAATACTCCGCAAAAGGAAATTGCAAAGAATAGCCATTGTATGCTTCTTACCTTTTCCTTCACTAAAAAGATGCCTAGTACAGTGGTGAAAATTGGAGCTAAATAAGCTATTGTAGATGCCGTGGCTAATGGAACAGTCTGCAGAAGTTTAAAAAACAAAATGAGAGCAATTGCTCCAGTTGCTCCACGAAGAATAAGAGTGAATTTATCATTTCCCCAGACACTTACTTTCTGAGCTTTGAGAAAAGCAAAACTCACCACAAAAGACACAATGGATCTAAATAGGATGATTTCTACAGCGGGAATATATGGCAACAACTTCACCAGGACATTCATTAGTCCAAAAGTGAATGTGGCAACCAACATGTATTGAACTCCTTTGCTCAAACCTATTTTGCGATTACACCATCCACAATTTCCAACTTCCTATCAGCCATTTCAGCTAATTCATTATTGTGCGTTACAATCACAAAGGTCTGCTTGAACTGGTCCTTCAAGTCAAAAAACAATTTATGTAATTCCTGAGCATTTTTGGAATCCAAATTACCACTTGGTTCATCGGCAAAGACAATGGCTGGCTCATTGATTAAGGACCTTGCAACTGCTACCCTTTGTTGCTCCCCTCCTGATAGTTGTGAAGGCTTATGCTCCTCGCGCCCAGATAATCCAAGCGACGCAAGCAATTTTCGGGCTCTGTCCCTGACCTGCTCTTCATTCTTTTTCCCAATGAAACCTGGTATACAAACATTCTCAAGAGCAGTAAATTCCGGAAGCAGATTATGAAACTGAAATATAAATCCCATGTTCTCATTTCTCATAGAAGCAAGAGCCTGGCTATTCATTTTAAATACATTAGTATTATTCAAAACAACCTCTCCCCTGTCTGGAGAATCCAAAGTTCCAAGAATATGAAGCAATGTACTTTTGCCAGCACCAGAGGCACCTACAATCGAAACTACTTCACCTTTTTTTATCTCGAGATCTATTCCCTTCAATACACTTAAGTGTCCGTAGGATTTATATACGTTTTTGACCGATAGCATTCTTATATTTTAGCAGTCGCAAATATATGAGCTCATATACCCAGTTCCTAATTTTAATTTCCAGATTCATTTCTTTGAAAGCCGCACGACCCACCCAAATCCCTCCGCACATATGCCAACCGCGTGTAAGCCTCCTCCCCCGTAATCCACTTCGGTCTTCCACCGCTCCTACTTCATTATTCCATACTCAAAACACCCGTTTGGTTTGTTAATGCAATCGTTATCCCGTACTTTCGCATCAAAATTAAAACAAGACTTCATCGATGAACATTCACGAATATCAAGCCAAAGAAATACTGAAAGGTTACGGTGTTAGAATCCAGGAAGGAATAGTAGCAGATAACCCAGAAAAAGCAGCAGAAGCTGCAAAACAGCTACACGCAGAAACTGGAACTGACTGGTATGTTGTAAAAGCTCAAATCCATGCTGGAGGAAGAGGAAAAGGAAAAGTTAAAGAAACTGATTCTAACGGTGTTGTTTTGGCCAAAAGCCTTGATGAGGTAGCTCCTAAAGCTGAGAAAATCTTAGGAGGAACTCTTGTAACTCACCAAACTGGTCCGGAAGGAAAAGTTGTAAACAAAGTGCTAATTGCACAAGACGTTTACTACCCAGGTGAAACTGAGCCTAAGGAGTACTATTTAAGTATCCTATTAGACAGAGCTACTGGATGCAACGTAATCATGGCATCTACAGAAGGTGGAATGGACATTGAAGAAGTAGCAGAATCTACTCCTGAGAAAATTGTTAAGGAATGGATCGATCCAGCAGTTGGACTACAAGGATTCCAGGCGAGGAAAGTTGCTTTCGGTTTAGGACTTGAAGGAAATGCATTCAAGGAAATGGTTAAATTCATTTTCTCACTATATGCAGCATACGAAGGTACTGATTCTTCTATGTTTGAGATCAACCCGGTTCTAAAAACATCTGACAATAAGATATTAGCAGTTGACGCCAAAGTTAACCTTGACGATAACGCACTATACAGACATAAAGATCTTGCTGAACTTAGAGATCTTTCGGAAGAAGATCCATTGGAGGTAGAAGCAGGTAAAGCTGGTCTTAACTACGTAAAACTGGATGGTAACGTAGGATGCATGGTAAATGGTGCTGGACTTGCAATGGCAACTATGGACATCATCAAACTTTCTGGTGGTGATCCTGCAAACTTCCTTGATGTAGGAGGAGGAGCAAACGCAAAAACCGTTGAAGCAGGTTTCAGAATTATCCTTAAAGATCCAAACGTTAAAGCGATTCTAATCAACATCTTCGGAGGTATCGTAAGATGTGATAGAGTGGCAAACGGTGTTGTAGAAGCTTACAAGAACATAGGTGAAATCAATGTTCCAATTATCGTAAGACTTCAAGGAACTAATGCTGAAGAAGGAGCCAAAATCATTGAAGAATCAGGGTTGAAAGTTTCTTCTGCGATATTATTAAAAGACGCTGCTGAAAGAGTAAAAGAAGTGTTGGCTTGACAAAAGCTACTAATAAACAATATTTATAACCACCTCAAAGATAGTTTGAGGTGGTTTTTTTGTGCCTAAATAGTTCTTAGGCTCAGATCTCTATTAGTATGGATAGTGTTGGATGAAGAATGTTACCCAAAACCTACATGTTCATCATACATAGATCAATCACTAATAAAACCAACCTTGTAAACTTCAAAAACAAAGAACTGAAAACTAAAAACCATGAACTAAGAACTAAGAACCAAGAACAAAAAAGCTTTCAACAATATCATTTGATTTTCAATCATCTTGATATATTTGCACCACGATTTTTTAATGCACCCATAGCTCAACTGGATAGAGCGCTGGATTTCGGCTCCAGAGGTTGAGGGTTCGACTCCTTCTGGGTGTACAAAGGCCACTGTAATTAATAGGTGGCCTTTTTTAGTTTTTCAATCAAAATAATAGTTAACAAAACACCGTTAAGAGCTATAAAATGATTGGAAATTATTTAACTTATTCTCAAGAAAAACTTTTTATTTTCCATTTTTTTAGCTTTTTTTAAAAATTGTTATGCATGCATAACTAATTTTATAATTCAATATTAACTGCGTAATTCGAATTAGCTAGCGTGAAAAAGATATAATCAATCCCTCACTTAATTGAATGGCGTCAGAACAATATTAATCTAATTGTGTTATTATTTTTTAAATAAACCAAAACTGAAGTATTCTATGAAAATTTTAAACTTACTAAACGGAAGGTTACTTGCAATGGTATTTGCACTAACTGCATTAGTATTTATCACTAGTTGTGGTGATGATGACGGTGGAGATGATGGCGATACTACTCCTACGCCAACAAGCAACCTTTACGATACGTTGGTAGCATTGGGTAATTTCACTCAATTAATCGATTTTGTTGATGAAGACGCTGAATTATTAGGTTACCTTCAAGGAACAACTGAGTACACATTATTCGCACCAAATGATGCTGCTTTTGATAAGTTGAAAGCAACTTTAGGTGTTACTGATCTTAACACTATTGCTCCAAGTGTAATTGGTGGTGTTTTAAGATTCCACTTTATCACAGGAACTTTAACAAGCGACGATCTATTAGGATCTTCTGCTACAACTCTACAACTGGAGAATGTGTCAGTTACTGAAGCTGGATTCGTAAATGAAGCTGGATCAGACGTTGATGGATCTGAAATTCTTACTGCTGATATCCTTGCAACAAATGGTGTTGCTCATGAAGTAGAGACTATCCTAATCCCACCAACTGTTTTCGTACAGATTGGACTTAACCTTGGTACTTTAGCTCAGCCAGTGTTATTAGGAGCTGATTTTACTGATGTTGTTGGAATTATTGCTGTCGCGGATAGTGATGTACCTGTTGGAGAAACTGCTGTTGCTAGTGTTCTTGCAGACAGAACTGGGCAATACACTGCATTTATTCCAACCAATGATGTTTTAACTGGTGTTGCTGCTGCATTAGAAATCAGTAAAGAAGACTTGATCGCTTCTGTTACTCCTAACGCTGCTACAGCAAGAGCATTCTTGTTAAACCACGTCACAGATTCAAAAATCTTAGCTGCAGACCTTGAAAATGGTGCTCAGGTAGCAATGCTTTCTGGACTTAATATCCAGGTAGTACAGACTGAAGTTTCTGAAGCTACTCCACTAGGATGGGTACTTGTTAGCTTAAACGAAGGACAAGGTCAGGCGCCACTTTATGCTGCTGACGCATACAAAGCATTTGATACTGATGGTAATGAGCTTGATGGAGCACTTAACGGAGCTCTTCACGTAAGTTCTATTATCCAATAATCAGAATCATACATTAACCCAAAATCAAAGGGCTGAGAAATTCTCAGCCCTTTTTTAATGCACTATTGTTTTTTGAACTATCGTGTTGCTAATAATTGATCGTGGGGTGCTGCATTGCTAAAAACTGTGTCAACATTTCTTTGTTGGTAAAATTTCTACCCCAACTACCAAGCTCTTCAATTAACACCTTCACTTTTACGGTATCGTACAGGTCTTCTGACCATGCAAATACTTTACCATCCAGGAAACTTATTACTTGCTGAAAACCATTCTCCGATAAGCCGTATACTTTGAAGTTCTTATTGTATCGGAATTCTGATTCCACATTCTCTTCTTTTCGGGTTATCTGCTCCCCAACCAAATTCTCGATTATAATTCTACCCTGTTCCTCGGTATCTAATTTCTTCGAGAACATAGTAAAGCTGTTAAAAACGGGATTTTTACTATCCAGCTCCAAATCAAATATAAATACACCAAGTTCAATCATCACAGATCTTCCTGGTGTGTTGCTTCTAGAACTGTTAAAAGTTAAGACTATTTTATTCCTTTTAGTATCCAGCACAATCCTAGGTCCCGATCTAAAATATTTCATACCCTTTTTCTGATAATGTTTCCCTAACTCATCACAAAAGGCTTGAAAGATTTCAGCTGGCCTGGTTCGCTCATTATATGTATAAAGTATGCTGTTTTCTTCCCACATAGACATTTACTATTATTGGATGAATCTAAACAATCAAAAGTAAACCATAAAAAAAGGCGAAAGATCACTCTTTCGCCTTCTTGTATTTATAATGCTTGTTCTTAGTTCATTAACTCATCAAAAGTCACGGAGAAGTAGTAGATAGCACCAATATTCGGACCACCAATACTCTGATTGTAGTATTGATTTAAGATGTTGCTACCACCTAATTTAAATACAGATTTAATCTCCTTCATTCTGTAGCTAATTTGAGCATCCAATGTGCTATACGCTGGCACATCTCCAATACCGAATGAAGACTCCCATCTAAACTCATCCTGCCATCTCCAAGTAAGCGCAAATCCGATTCTATCAGTAACCTTACGATTTGCAAATTTTAGGTTCATTTTATGCTCTGGAGTATTGAAGTCATTCAGTTGGTTTTCAGTGAATCCTCCGTTGAATGTATTCCAGTTATAGTTACCACCAATAGTGTATCCTTTAGGTAAAGAATATGTCAATCCAATTGCAGCACCTTGTGAAGTCACTTCCTCTTCCACATTGGTATAAACCTGGAATGTGTTAGTAGAGGAACCATTAAGGATACTAGAATACTGAGGATCTCCAGCCGCCACAAGATCAGCACCTGCCTGTGCATTAACGTCTGCAGCATCTGCAGCAGTTAACTCATTTGCAATTACAACTCTCTCCTGAGTAATGAAATCCTGGAATGTGTTGTAATAATAAACCGCATCAACAAGAAGCTTATTACCAATCAAGCTCTTATATCCGAATTCAAAAGATCTGATTTTTTCAGGTTGTACTGGTTTTGCAACTGTAAAAGGCTCCAATAAGCTTGTAGCAGAAGGGTCGTAAGGACTTAATCCAGTAAATACCTGGTTTCTGAAAGCTTGTACTGAACCACCCGTAAAGGCTAATGGAGTATTAGTTGAACTTCTTCTAGTCAAATCATAGAATTCATAAAACTGAGGCAAACCACCTAGAAGTCTTGCCGAAACAATATCTAATGAAATGTACTGTCCTTGTGTAGTTGGGTTTCTAAAACCAGTCTGGAATGAACCTCTGAAGTTGTGATTTGAACCCACAGTATATACTGCTGAAATTCTTGGGTTAACCTGTCCATCAAAGTTTTCATTTTTATCAAATCTAACTGAACCACTTAATTTAAGGGCATCATTGATTCTCTTCCCAGCTTGTAAGTAAGCTCCATATTCATTGATATTAATATCGTTACCAGTAGTATCTGGGAAAATGGTACCATTAGAACCAAGAGCAAATTGTCTAATACTTGCTCCAACCATAAGTTCCATGAAATCAACCTGATTTTTGAAGTCATACTGAAATTCTCCATGATACATTGCAGACTGATCATTGAACTTTGGTCCGATAGGAATTACTCCTTCATTTAATTCCTCTGTTAAAGCATTCCATTCATCAGATCCAGGAACAATAGGGCTTGATGAATCCATCGAGTTTCTAGCAAATTCATGAGCAGCAATTTGTTCTTCAAGAGTTACTGATCCTGGATTGTCCGTAGGTCTGTAACCTAGATCGTGCAAGTATTGAAGATATCTTAGTGGGTATGTTGTCAGGTAATTAGTAGTACCTCCGAATCTATTGTCATTTACTTTTAATGCTAAAAACTCAGCAATATAGGAGTCTCCTGAATCTTCTATTGTGCTATATGCTCTTACAAAGAAGTTATCTCCTCTCAACTGCAGTCTATGCTGCTGGATGCTAAAGTTCTTAAGTGAATATCTTTGAGCTCCTGTATAGATACTAGTCCCAAATCCTCCATTATATAGGTAACTAAGCTCTAATTTGTCATTAATTCTGTAGTAAAGGCCTCCATTAGCCTTGAAGTTCTCCGCTCCATAATCAACAAGATGTCTCTCTTCATAACCTGGTGCAGCTACCACGTGGTTTGGTAAGAAGCCATTCTGAGCATATTGCCAAGCTGTTGCTCCAGAGCTATATGCAGTAATTGACGCTGAAGTCTCCCATCCAAGAGTACCGTTTGCAGGATCATTTCTACTAAATCTTAGGATATTAAGATTCAAAGAGCCTTCATCTCCCATTATATTAACTCTATCTGCTCCTGGGTTAACACCTCCAATACTTGAAAATGGGTTACCATCCGCAAGTCTATCCTGTGTTGAAGTACCATGCCAATCATCTGCTTTCATGTAGCTAATATTCAATTTGAAAGCAAGCTTATTATTAAATGCTTTTGCATATCTGGCAGAGAACTCATATAACGGTGCTGCATCTTGATCTGCGTTGCTACCTACATGGTTCACTCCTACCTTTGCAAATGCGCTTGCACCCTGATATTCAAATGGACTCTTACTGTTAACTAATAGAATACCATTGAATGCATTTGGACCATAAAGTGCAGAAGAAGCACCTGGAATTAATTCAAGGCTCTCTACATCCAATTCTGATGGCCCGTTAAGGTTACCAATTGGGAAGTTTAGCGCTGGAGCCTGAGTATCCATTCCATCCGTTAATTGAACGAAACGAGTATTTCCTGTTGAAGCGAAACCTCTTGCATTTATAATTTGAAAGTTGATACTACTTGTTGCTACATCAACTCCTTTAAGGTTGGCGATTGCCTTGTAATAGTTATCTGAAGCTGTATTCTGAACAGCTAGAATGTCCATTTTCTCGATAGAAACCGGAGATCTTAATATACTTTCCTCTACTCTACTGGCAGAAACAACGACCTCCTGTCCCAACAATACAGATTCATTCATCGTAATGTTGAGATTATTCACCTCTGCATTGGAAATACTTAGTTCCTGTGGTTCATATCCAATACTGGTAAATACTAGTGTAATAGGTGGTGGTGAGCTTACACTTAACTCAAACTGTCCGTCTAAATTGGTGATAGTACCAGTTACTGTCCCCTTCACCAAAATGTTAACCCCAATAAGAGGTTCTCCTCCTTCATCCTTTATCGTTCCTGAGACCTTTGTCCCCTGAGCGAACGCACCCGTTCCTGCAAAAAACAGTGCGAATAGCATTAAATAAATCTTTGTGTAATTGTTCTTCATGTGATTCGTTTTTGGGCGAATATTTTTCGACACTCTAATATTACAGATTTTAAATTTACAAACCAACGAAAATTACTCTGCATGCATAATATTTTCTTAGAAATTACGCAATGAGCAAACGTTTCCAGAGAAAATTTGGAAATTTATGTAATCTGCAAGACCAGTTAATTAAAAATTTATCACAGAGGACAACAAGGGGTATTATTGATTCAGTTCGTCTTGTAGGTGTTTGATTAGTTTATCGCAAACTGCATTCAATTCAGCATTAATGTATTCATCTCCGGTACTGTTCAAAGCACTCTGAGCAATACCTCCGATACAATCGATGTAAAACCTTTTCATTTCATCTACCGGCATGTCTTTACTCCAAAGATCAATTCTCATAGTATTCTTCTGATCAGCATCCCAAAGTGCAAGGCTCATTGATTTGGTTTCTGTAAGCCCTTCATCTCCTTTTTCATCTGCATCCCATTGAATTTTTTCCGGAATGTTATTCTCGTCCAATTCTACTTCTATCCAAATCTTAGATTTTTTCATCTTTATCTAGGTAAATTAACTTTCAAACTCAAAAATGATTGCTGATTGACTTGAGCCTTCCCTGTACAAGACGGAAATGTCCCTGCCAATGCACTAATATCTTCAACCCTATCCTCAGGGTCAGGATGTGTACTTAAGAATGCAGGTTGTGAACCTGTTAATTCTTCTTCTAATAACTTCTCAAAAAATGACTTTGCTCCATCACACTGATAAGGAGTACTTTCCAAATACCTTACTGAATACTCATCAGCTTCCGATTCATGATTTCGACTAAAGGTCAAACCTGCAAGGTTGCCCGAAATGGTTCCTACGACTTCAGATAATTTATCTGGGTCTTCTCCAAGCGCAATGCTAAGTAAAGTAGAAATACCTAGCTGCGTCTGCAATTGTCTAACGCTATGTCTTCTATCAGAATGAGCAATTTCATGACCTAAAACTCCTGCCAGATCATCAGATTGTTCCAAAAATTTGATGAGCCCTGTATATACATAAATGTACCCTCCAGGTGTTGCAAATGCATTTAATGTTTCATCGTCATGAATGATATAAATCTCCCACTCAAACAATGTATCATACTGTATTTCAGGAGATGCCAGAATTTCATCACGCATTGCATACATAAAATTATATGCAAAAGCATATTGCTCAGGGTCCAGTATTACGAAGGTGGTATCCTCCGCAATTTGATCTCGCACTTGTTTTCCTAATGCTATGTCATCTTCGATTGAGAAGAATACTGGCCCATCATCACCACAGCTTATCGCCAGAACAACAGACATTATTAATCCAACAAGTACTAACTTTTTCATATCTAGTTAATTTTCATTTCAGGAATATCTCCTTCAATTATTAAAGTCCCTTCTGTGGAATCTTTTATTTCTTGTACAGAAACACCAGGTGCTCTTTCCAATAATTTAAAACCTCCTTCCGGTAAAACATCAAGGACTGCCATATCTGTAACGATCTTATTTACACAATTGATACCTGTAATAGGCAAAGTACATTCCTTAAGCAATTTAGAGGCTCCTGATCTACTCTTATGCTGCATAGCCACAATGATGTTATCTGCAGATGCAACCAAATCCATCGCTCCTCCCATTCCTTTGACCATTTTGCCAGGTATTTTCCAGTTGGCGATATCACCATTTTCAGAAACTTCCATTGCACCCAGGATTGTCAAATCCACATGACCACCTCTAATCATGGCAAAGCTTTCCGCCGAACTGAATAATGAAGAACCATTTAACATACTAATTGTTTGCTTTCCTGCATTGATTAAATCAGCATCTACATCCTCTTCTTTAGGAAAAGGACCAATTCCAAGCAATCCGTTTTCTGATTGCAATACAATATTCAGGTTATCTGGGATATAATTTGCGACAAGAGTAGGTATACCAATTCCCAAATTGATATAATAACCATCCCTAATTTCCTGTGCTATTCTTTTCGCAATTCCAATTTTATCTAACATGGGTCTGTTGTTTTGGGTTTAGGGCGTTACAGTTCGTTGTTCAATTCTTTTCTCGTATCCTTCTCCCTGGAAGATTCTCTGAACATATATTCCTGGAGTATGGATTTGGTTTGGATCTAATTCGCCAGCTGGAACTAACTCTTCTACCTCTGCAATAGTAATTTTCCCTGCTGTAGCCATCATCGGATTAAAGTTTCTGGCAGTCCCTTTGTAAATTAGGTTACCTGCCGTATCACCTTTCCATGCTTTCACAAGTGAAAAATCAGCTCTTAACCAGCTTTCCAGAAGATACATTTTACCATCAAACTCACGGGTTTCCTTACCTTCAGCAACTTCAGTACCATATCCAGCAGGAGTGAAAAACGCAGGTATTCCTGCTCCACCAGCTCTTACTCTTTCAGCTAAACTTCCTTGTGGAATCAAATCAACTTCTAGTTCTCCTGACAATAATTGTCTTTCGAACTCAGCATTCTCACCTACATAGGAAGAGATCATTTTCTTTACCTGTCGGGTTTTAAGCATCAAGCCAATACCGAAATCATCAACTCCAGCATTATTTGAGATGCAGGTAAGTCCCTTAATACCTAATTCTACCAAAGCAGAAATGCAGTTTTCAGGTATACCACAAAGTCCAAATCCGCCTAACATCAGAGTGGCATCATTTGGGATATCCTGAACGGCTTCAGTAGCGTTCTTTACAACTTTATTAATCATTGGGGTAGGTTATTTATTATAGCTAATGCGTTCTGTTTATCTCGTGCTAATTGGGCTTTCAGCTCTTCCAAACCTGGAAATTTAATATCTCCTCTAAGCTGATCCAACATGATTATTTCAATCTGATGCCCATAAATCTCTTCGTCAAAATCAAAGATATTAACTTCTATAGATTTACGTTTACCGGATAAGGTCGGTTTATTTCCGATATATAACATACCATAGAAATCTCCATTCTTGAGTCTGGCCTTCACAGCATAAACACCATCTCCAGGCAACACCTTGTAGTGCTCAGTAGGTTTTATATTGGCAGTTGGGTACCCTAAGTTTCTGCCCATTTTCTCTCCATGTATGACTTCCCCTGTAAAATGATATGGGCGACCTAAATACTCAGTTGTTGTAATGATATCCCCTTCCATTAAGGCTTTGCGTATTCTGGTAGAGCTTACTCCAACGTGATCAATATCCTGACGAGGTATTTCCTCCACTTCAAAACCGAATCTCTCAGAGTTTTCTTTCAAATAATCAAAACTTCCTTCTCTATCCTTTCCGAAATGATGATCATACCCGATTACCAACTTAGATGTGCCCAAACTCCTGATGAGAGTATTTTGAATAAATTCTTCTGAGGTAGTTTTCGAAAATTCTAATGTAAAGGGGATTTTCACAATAACATCGATTCCAATTTCCTCCAGAATTTGAGCCTTTTCCTCGAATGTTGTTAGTAGCTTCAATTTACTATCAGGACCCTCAAGAACAAATCTTGGATGGGGCCAAAACGTGACAACAACACTTATTCCATTATCCGTTTTGGCTTGATTGATAATCTTTTTAAGGATTTTTTGATGTCCGAAATGGACTCCATCAAATGTACCAATAGTAACTACTGTATGATCGTGCTTTTTGAATTTGTCCGCTCCTTCAAGTACAATCATATTATATGTTCTTATTGGTTATTTAATGTTTTAATGAATTGATCAATATCATCCGCATCATCTACTGAATATTCTCCAATCTTCGTTCTCCTGAGAGATTTAAGATATGCACCGGATTCCAGAATTACTCCAAAATCTCTCGCCAGACTTCTGATGTAGGTTCCTTTTGAGCAAACTACTCTGAAATGAACTTCAGGCATTGCGATTTTTGTAATCTCAAATTCGTGTATTGTTACACTTCTGGGGTCCAGCTTAACATTTTCCTTCCTCCTGGCCTTATTATATACTCTCTCACCCCCTACTTTTATTGCAGAAAACACAGGTGGAACTTGTTTGATTTCCCCTGTTAAGGAAGTGGCAGCATTCTGAATATCTTGCTCCTCTATGTGTTCAATTGAAAACTCTTTATCAAATGCAGTCTCAAGATCATAAGACGGAGTTGTCTTACCTAGTTCTATTATTCCAGTATACTCCTTCTTCAGTCCCTGATAATGCTCAATACGTTTCGTGAATTTTCCTGTGCAGACAATTAATAAGCCCGTTGCTAAAGGGTCCAAAGTACCAGCATGTCCGACTTTTTTGATCTTTATATTGTTGCGGATTTTTTTGACAACATCAAAGGAGGTCCAATCCAAAGGCTTATCTATTAGAATGGCCTTACCTTCAGCAAATTGTTCCTTTAAATCCTCCACGTGTCTATAATTGAGTAACAATTGAGATAACTCCCACTACAAAACAGTAAATAGCGAAATAGATCAGCTTTCCTTTTCTAACAATACCTAGCATCCATTTACATGCTAAATAGCCAAATACAAAAGCTGCTAAAAAACCAGCAAACAACACTATACCTCCAATTCCCTGATCAGCTGTTGGTTGTTGTAAATAGTCTCTAAACTTCAAGATAGAAGCTCCAATAATTGGAACTAGAACCATAAGAAAGGAGAATCTGGCTGCTCTTTCCCTATCTATTCCTAGAATCAGTGCAGTTGCTATAGTTGCTCCTGATCTTGATACTCCTGGAAGAATAGCAATTGACTGAGCTATTCCAACAATAAGTGCTGATAGATAGGTCATTTTCCCATCGTTGGACTTCTGAAAATATGTAAATGATAATAATAGACCTGTTAGAATTAACATTGAGCCTACCAACATTACATTCCCACCAAATAAAGCCTCAATCTGATCTTCAAAAAATACTCCAACGATAGCGATTGGTATAATGGATATCATGATCTTCAATACAAATTCTGTGGATTCATTCCACTTAAACTGAAACAGTTCATCCAGAATGTGCAGAATATCTTTCCTAAACACTAAAATGGTACTGAGAGCAGTTGCAGCATGTACAACGACCGAAAAAAGTAAACTATCTGTGGTCTGAATGTTTAATATAGCGGTCCCAAGTTCAATATGCCCACTACTACTGACTGGCAAAAACTCAGTCAATCCCTGGATAATCCCTAAGATTATCGCTTCCAATAAATCCATTGATTACTTTTTCGGTTTGTACATGATGGCGAAAAACTCGGTAATGAACCCAAGCATTACTACAATTGGTCCAAGTGTTAGTCCCATAAAACCAAAACCATAAGTTTCACTATCATTGGCCATGATGATAAAGCCCAACATCAATACTGCAATCCCCACCAACATCAATATGTAGTTGATTCTTTGAAAGGCAAACTTTTCTTTATTTTCCATCATTAATACAATTCGTCAAGAGACATTTTTAAATACTTATTTACAGCCCTGTAGCTACTACCGAACCCAACCAACATTCCAAGGACAATAATAGAGGCAAACAAAATTAATAGACTTTGGTTACTTTGAAGCGCTTGCAACTCTGGAAGCTCATTATTCAAATAAAGAATAATTGAATAAAGAATACCAGAAGCTATTATTGCCGAAAAGAACCCATACAGTACAGCCCTTCTTAAAAACGGCCCCTGAATAAACCCTGATGTCGCTCCAACAAGCTGCATACTTCTGATCAAAAACCTTTGAGAGAATAACGCAAGTTTGATAGTATTGTTAATTAAAATGAGCGCAGCTACAAGTAATGTCAACGCAAACCCTAACAACGCAGCTGATATTACCTTGAGGTTATCATTAATCTGCTTCACCATATTCTGTTGATAGTCAACTTCAAATACACCTGAACTCTTGCTTATTTCTGCTTTAATCTTCTGCAGGCTATCTGGATGATGATATTCACTTTGAATGTTTAATATAATCACATCCCGTAATGGATTCTCCCCAAGAAACTCCACAAAATCTTCTCCTAATACCTGTTTATACTCTTCTGCGGCCTCTTCTTTTGATATTGTTTGAACTTTTGGTTGACCATCTTTTACCAGAACATATTCCTTTGCAGAAAGCGTTTTATTAAAGCGAAGCATTTCACTTTCAGAGACGTTCTTTCTGAGGTAAACCTGCAATTGTACACTTTCCCTGATGGTTCTGGTAATCTCAGTTGCATTAATCATTAAGTATCCAAAAACGCCAAGAACAAAAAGGGTTATTGAAATACTAAAGACAACACTGACAAATGGATAACTACCTAGTTTTTTCTTTCGATATTTTTTCTCTGCTGCAGCCATCGCCCCAAAATTAATAAAATAACCTTAGCAGTAGTGAAGAGCTCAAAATAAAAAATCCCGATTTCTCGGGATTTTAATATTAGTCAATTTTGTTTTTTCTTATGATCTCCAGTTCGCTTATTAATTCCTTGTCCCTAATTGGTTTTAGCGGAACAACATTCTTTTCGAATTGACTCAACTGGTAGTAAACATCATCATGGAATAAATAGAGATTTCTAATTGCTCCAGAATTAATTTCCAACAATTCATATGGTATACTATTGAAGTCACCATATAAGAAAAGTTTACCACTAAAGAACTTGTAATGTAAGTCGTATTTAGTTTGTCTCACATTCTCTACTTCGATCTCCTTGTTTGCCTCTTCCTTAGTGGTAACAGGTTGGTTACTGTCAGGGAGTGTAATATCTATTCCGTTCAGGGTTTCTTCGTCATTACCAAGTTCATCCATACTTGGCACATTAAAGTTTGCTTGTTTTACTTTCTCAGCAATTTCTACTTCCTCAGCAATCAGAAGACTTTCTTTTGACTCTTCTTCAACTACTATGTTAGTTATTTTAGTAGTTTCAGTTTGAGCTACTGAGTTTGTTCTCTTATTACTTTCATTAATACTTTCCTGCTTCTGTTCATTAACTTCCGCAATGTCTTCATTTAATGGCATTTCAAACACAAATGCCTCTTCAGAAAACTCCTTTGGTGAGTCGATAGATAGGTCCAGGGTTGAAATTGTATCTGCTGTGTTATCATCACTTAGTTCTTCCACTACAAAGTAAGAACCAACTCCAATGAAACCAATAGTTCCTACAGCAGCCAATACTTTTGATAAGCCCGAGTTTAGTAAAAGTCCAGTCACACCAACACCAATGGTAATTTGGTTAAGTCGATGTTTCATTTGATCTCTCCTATACTCTTTGATTCCATTAACTATCTCTTTCTGAAACATGAACTCCTCTTTCAATAGCGGATCAGAATTGAGCATGTGCTCAAACTCCGCTTGTTCAGAGGCACTCATGCCGCCGCTCAGGAAGCTGTCAATTAGGTCGTTATGATTCGAATGTCCCGTCATTAATCAAAAAAGTCTCTGGTCGAATATTTGCTTTTTATTAAACTGTCTAATCGTTTCTTGCATTTATATTTTTTTGTCTTGGCTGTATCCTGATTTGCAAACTCTAATTTCTCTGCAATATCATTCATTGAAAGCCCGTCAAAATAGTAGTAAGTCAATATCTTCTTACAGGTATCACCAAGCTCCTCTATGCACTCACGTACAATTCTTACCTTCTCCTCCTGCTCATGAGTTTGATACTCCTCACTATCTTTTACCTCACTGGAAAGTCTACTTTTTCTATCCAGCTCTTTTCGCCATAAGTTGAGACAAATGCTGTAGAGGTATGTGCTTATCTTACTTGTTAGTACTAAATTTCCACTAACAGCTTTTTGCCAAAATGTTAAAAGCGCTTCTTGAAAGATATCTTTAGCTTCGTCTTCTGTACCGCTATTAGTGAGGACAATCTTTGTCATCATCCTGTAATATTTCTTGTACAGGTAATCCAAAGCTCGTTCGTCACCTTTCCCCAACCTTTCAAGGATAACACTGTCTTTCATAACACCTTCAGGACCACTGTCCTCCTTTTAATACCATAAAATCTTAAAAAGTAACCTTTTAACACTAAATTATTTTCTAACATACAAAAGATTACAAGAAGACTGGCATTGATTAATTCCTAATTTTCATGATTATTTCAGTGTATAAGTTAACTAAAAAAAATTATAGAATAAAGTAAAATAATCTTATGCAGTAAGGTGCAACACCTTGTTTTTAGTTAAACCAAACACTTCATCTCCTTTTACAACCTTGACATTAACAAATCCCGTAAATACCCCGAATGCGGGTAAAACAGCTGCATTGCTAGAAAAATGAAAGCAAGGAATCTTTACTGACTGTCTTGCAGTTCCTGATAATCGTACAGCTGGATGAATATGACCTGATATATTAAAATCAATTGTTTCTTCAGCATCATGCGTAAACAAGAATGGGCCATCCTTCCAACTATCAACTAATTCAATGGGAGAATCAATATACATCGACTCAGGCAATATGTCGTGGTTTCCTCTGACAAGGACAAAGTGTATTTCTGGATAGTCATGTAACCAACTATTCAGTTGATGCCAATCCATGTTGTGATCACTATGAAAGAGATCACCAAGAAAAATAATTCTATTCGGCTTATAAATCTGGATGAGTTGATCTATTCTATACAGATCATGCAAGTGTACCTGCCCGGGAACTGCTATCCCTGACTTTCTAAAGTGAGATGCTTTCCCCAGATGGACATCTGAGATAATGAGGGTCTTTTTTTGAATCCAGAAAAGCGCCTTCTCCGGTGAGAGCACCAGGTTTTGATCACATACAATGTGTGTTGCAGCGCCTTTCTCGATCATGCTTAATAATTACTCTGCTGGCAACCAGGTTTGAGTTCTATAAAGGAAGTATAAATAACCTCTGACCTTTAGTTTACCATCTTCAACCCAGAGTTTGCAATCATAAACCTTACCGTTTTCAGGATCTAAAATTTCACCTTTGTCGTATTCGTTATCATCTTCGTCAAATACCATGTCCGTGATAATTTCCATTCCAATTACTTTTTGGTTCTTCTTTTTACCCGAACATTCTTCACAAATCGGATCTGGATCTTCTCCGGGCTCCCTGAATAGCTTTACAACCTTGCCGAATACTTTGTCTCCCTTTTTATAAATCTCTACAATTGAACGAGCTTTGCCGGTATTGTCATCAATGGTTTTCCATTTACCAATGATGTCCTGCGCGTTAGCACTAATTGAAAATATTAAGATGAATGATAATAAAATGTATTTCATATTTATGTCAATGTTAATTTTGCAATTATAAACTCTTTAACTCATTTCTGGTTCGAGATATTTTACTATTCCACAGAACTAAATTGAATTTGCATCTTCGCAATTCTATCTACCAGTTCCTCTGAAGTGAATTTTTCCCTGATTCCATCAACCATAATTGGAAATGCAAAAGGGGTTGGGTTAGGTGTCTCTTTTAAGATGATTTTCTGCCTGTTTATTCTTTCCATTGCTTCCAACATTCGTTCTTTATCAAGCTGCAAGGTAATTACCTCATCCATTGCTTGCTTCATCAATAAATTGTCTTGATCATAATCCTGAAAGACTTTATATATTATCCCCGTGGAAGCTTGCAAATGCCTTGCAGTAATATTTTTACCTGGATAACCCTGAAATATCAATCCAGCAATTGTGGCCACATCACGAAATTTTCGTTTGGCCATTTCTGTCATATTGATTGAGTCATTAATTTCTTCCATCAAATTATCCATTCTGAATAAGTCTAATTCCAACGCCTCTTCAATAGGAATTTCCACGTCAGACAAAAGCTCAAACCCATAATCATTCATCGCAATAGAAAAGGAAATTGGTGTTAGTTCTCCTATTCTAAAAGCGACTAATCCAGCTAAAACCTCATGCACAAACCGACCTTCAAAAGGGTAAACGAATATATGATGTCCCATTTTTGATTCCGTCTTTTCAATTAGCAGATAATCATTTCCTGGAATCATAGACCATTTTGCTTGATGATCGAGGATTGGTTTGATGCACTGCATCTCCGGATCATCGTATATTCCATTAGAAGCATCTTGCAATTTAATCTTGATTAATTCAGAAAGCTTAGAAGACAAGGGAAGCCTACCTCCACCCCAAACGGGCACAATACCTCTCTTTCTTTTAGACTTTTTGACGTATACTGTGAGATCTTTAATTTTATTAAACTCCAAACTTTTACCCGCAAACCAAAATACATCCCCTGGGTTGAGTTTCGAAACAAAGCTTTCTTCAATAGTTCCAATTATCCCACCGGAAAGAAACTTCACTTTTAAAACTGGATCCCCTACAATCGTCCCGATCGACATCCTATGCCTCATTGCTGTTCTGCGGTTAGCTACTTTGTGTACTCCTCGATCCAGGATAACTTTAGAGAATTCATCATATTCTCCCAATGTCTTCCCTCCCGTTGTGATAAAATCCAGACTCCAGGCCCACTCTTCAGTTGTGATGTTTTGATATGAGTAGGTTTGTGATATTTCACCCCTAATAATTTTCTCAATAAAACCTTCACCTACTGCTAAGGTCACGAGGTATTGCACCAATACATCCAATGAGTTTTCAAGAGGCTTTCGTTCTTCGTAAATATTCTTATCAATTGCTGATCGTAATGCAGCACCTTCTGGCAATTCCAATGCATGTGTTGGAACGAACCAAATTTTACTCAAGGCCCCAGGTCGATGACCACTCCGTCCTGCTCGTTGAAAGAATCTTGAAACTCCTTTAGGTCCTCCTACTTGAATCACAGTATCAACAGGTCTAAAATCCACTCCCAGATCCAAACTAGAGGTACATACCACACATTTCAACTTACCCTCATGAAGTGCATCTTCCACCCAGCCTCTAATACTTTGCTCAATGCTTCCATGATGCATCGCAATTAATCCAGATAAATGAGGAGCCTTATTGACAATATGTTGGTACCACAATTCCGTTTGAGATCTTGTGTTAGTGAATAAGAGAGTAGTACTACTTGCCTCTATTATTGGCAAGACCTTATCTATCAGGTGAATACCCAAATGACCAGACCATGGAAATTTCTCCACTTCATCTGGTAAGACTGATTCTACCTCTATCTTTTTTTCAATATCAGCTTTAATCAAGACTCCTTGATCTTTATTAGCTGGTCCCAACAAAACCTCAAGGGCCTGGTCCATATTTCCGATGGTCGCAGAAATCCCCCAGACTTTTAACTGATCTTCTAGTATTCCTCTAAGTCTGGAAATAACCAATTCTATTTGTACCCCTCGCTTCGTACCAAGAAGTTCGTGCCACTCATCTACTACTATACATTTCAGGTCTTTGAAGTAATTGGGATATTCCTTTTGACTTAGAAGAATATGTAAACTCTCTGGTGTGATTACAAGGCATTCGGGTGGGTTCGTTTTTTGTTTCTGTCTTTGTGAAGTTGAAGTATCACCCGTTCTTACACCAACCTCCCAGGGAACTCCAACCTCATTACAAAACTCCTGCATCGCATATTGAATATCCTTGGCCAAGGCGCGTAAAGGAGTCACCCATATTACCTGGATCCTATTCTTCTTTGGCTTTTTAAAATCTTGGTTTTGTTGAATGTATTCTAAAACTGTAGGTATCCAAAGCGCATAAGTTTTACCGCTTCCGGTAGGAGCATTTAGAATTCCCCCTTTACCATCAAAATAAGAATCCCACACATCGATTTGAAATGGAAAAGGTTTCCATTTTCTGGACTTGAACCAATCAAACGCTATTTTATAAACATCTCTCAAAGGAAGAAATCTATTTCATTATATCATTAGCAATTAAATACCATATTTGCCAGGTGAGAAACTGGAAACAAGCAATATTACAACTGGACAATTTAATGAATAAAGTCCCTACATGGTTGATAATATTCCTGCTAAGTGTTATTAATTTCCTGTCATTTCAAGTATGGCCAAATGAGCAAAATAATTTCACTATGGCCAAGCACTTTATTGATCCTTCCTGGATGCAGGATTCCTTTTCATTAAATCAATGGCATGGCCCCAATTACATTTACTGGACAATTGCTGGATGGGGATTGAAGTATTTCTCATTTGCTCAATTTGGGTTCATAACCCGAATGATCAATTATTTGTTGTATTCCATTCCATTGGCCAGACTTTTCATCAAACTAAAATTCTCAAATTTGGGAGTTTTACTATTTCTACAATTCTTATTTCTATATCAGAATTATTTGTCGGGAGAATGGATATGGGGAGGATTTGAAGGAAAAACAATAGCCTATATCTTCATATTTTGGTCGATTCTTATGATTTATGAGTCAAGGTATTTATGGGCAGCTTTGCTTATTGCCATTGCTACTTATTGTCATGTTCTTGTTGGGGGTTGGTTCTTTCTTGGTTTCTTGCTTTACACGATCATTGAAACTGGATTATTCAAAAAGATCTTACAATTGTTACTCATATATTCATTAACAGTAGCACCGTATGCAATCTACATATTGCTCCATTTGCTCAACAGTCAAACTTTTGAACACGAACCCTCTGCTGATTGGATATATGTGTTTTTCCGAAACTTACACCATACCGCTCCAACCCTATCTCCTAAGTTTTGGGAGCATAATTGGTTTGCAGTATTAGTTATGTTAACATCTCTTTACTGGCTTAAGAAAGGTACCACGGAACATAAAACAAAAAGACTTGCAGCATCATTCAATTTGATTATTCTTTCTGCAATTGTAATCTCATACATAGACGTGGATGGCATTCTATTAAAATTTTACTTGTTTAGAATGACAACAATTGCGTTATTCTTTACGCTTCTGGCTCTATCGATCCATCTAAAAGAAATATTTACAGGAGAATCGATGGTAACTGCATCTATTAAATTGATCAAGCTGTGTACGATCCTTATGTTAGTTTATCAAGGAGTAAGAATTAATCTCGACAGAATCATTCCCAAGGACCAGAAATTGGCTTACGAAAGCTTTGTTGAATTTGCTAAAAGTGAGACTTCTAATACCAGTGTTTTTTTATTTATTAATTACAATGACAAATCCGAGAACATTCAATTTATTGCAGATGCAGAAAGAGAGCGATTTGTTTCATTTAAGATGGTTCCTGAAGGAGATGAAGCTATTATTGAATGGTACAATAGAATTCAATTAAGGAACCAATTACAAAATTCTCTAAGCTTCCATGAAGAGTGGATTCGAAAATACGACATCAGGTATATTGTATCGAAAACTGAGATTTTGGATCAAAACGCAGTTTTTGAAAATGACTACTACAATGTATATACGGTAAAATAAAAAAGCCTCCGCTCAATAAGAACAGAGGCTTCATTTATAATTGAATATTCTTATTCTTCCAGATTATCAACTTTCGCTTCAACCTCAGCTTTTGTACCAGAAACAGTAGAAACAGTAGTTTCACCATTTTTGGTTGTTGTGATTGTTGCTGTTACCTGAGCATCTGTAGCAACTGCTTCTTTAATAATCACTTTCTGTTCGATTACCTGCTCACTAACTTCTGGAGCTGCAGTAGAGCCATGTGAAGCTCCGCCATACATTTCACCTAAAATTGGAGCAATAACAAGTCCTACAAGACAAGTAAGCTTAATCAAAATGTTCATTGAAGGACCAGAAGTATCTTTGAATGGATCTCCAACTGTATCTCCAGTAACTGCAGCTTTATGCGCTTCAGAACCTTTGTAAGTCATTTCTCCGTCAATCATTACTCCAGCCTCGAACGATTTCTTAGCGTTATCCCAAGCACCACCAGCGTTGTTTTGGAAGATAGCCCAAAGCACACCAGAAACTGCTACACCAGCCATGTAACTACCAAGTGCTTCAGGACCCATTGCGAAACCAATGATAATTGGAGTAACAATAGTAATTGCACCTGGAAGCATCATTTCTTTGATAGCTGCTTTTGTAGAGATGTCAACACATTTACCATATTCAGGTTTTCCAGTACCTTCCATGATACCAGGAATTTCCTTGAATTGTCTTCTTACCTCTTTTACCATTTCCATGGCAGCTTTACCTACTGAGTTCATTGCAAGTGCAGAGAACACAACAGGAATCATTCCTCCTATGAATAGGGCTGCTAAAACATCAGCTTTGAATATGTTAATTCCGTCAATTCCGGTAAAAGTCACGTAAGCAGCAAATAATGCAAGAGCAGTTAAGGCTGCTGATGCAATTGCAAATCCTTTACCAACAGCGGCAGTTGTGTTACCTACTGAGTCAAGGATGTCAGTTCTTTCTCTAACTTCTTTAGGAAGCTCACTCATTTCAGCGATACCACCAGCGTTATCAGCAATAGGACCGAAAGCGTCAATTGCTAACTGCATTGCAGTAGTTGCCATCATTGCAGAAGCTGCAATACCAACACCGTAGAATCCAGCAAGTTCATAAGATCCCCAAATCGCTCCTGCGAAAAGGATGATTGGAGCAAATGTTGAGATCATTCCAGTAGCAAGTCCTGCAATAATGTTAGTTGCTGCACCAGTAGAAGATCTGTTAACAATATCAAGAACAGGTTTTTTACCAAGACCTGTGTAGTATTCTGTGAAATAAGAAATGGCACCACCCACAATCAATCCGATAATTACTGCACCAAATACGTGTATAGGTGTGATTGTTTTTAAGCCTTCTCCGAAGAATTCCATCTTCATTTCTGTAGGAAGCAATAAACCAATAACGAAATAAGCCGCGATACCAGTAATGATAATGGAGCTCCAGTTTCCTTTATTTAAAGCCGCTTGAACCTGAGATTCTTTAGCGTCGTTACTTCCTATTTTGATGAATAGAGTACCTATGATTGAGAATAAGATTCCTAGTCCAGCGATAACCAATGGTAACAAGATTGGACCAATTCCATTAAACTCATCAGTAATAGAACCACCCATATCTCTAATCAGGTAATTACCCAATACCATTGATGCCAGTACTGTCGCAACATAAGAACCGAATAAATCCGCACCCATTCCAGCAACGTCACCTACATTATCTCCTACGTTATCAGCAATTGTGGCTGGGTTTCTTGGATCATCCTCTGGAATCCCAGCTTCAACCTTACCTACTAAGTCAGCTCCAACGTCTGCAGCCTTTGTGTAAATACCTCCACCAACTCTTGCGAAAAGTGCAATTGATTCAGCTCCTAAAGAGAATCCAGCTAATGCTTCAAGAACCATGGTCATATCTTCGTTGCTAGTCCAAGTACCATTCATGAACATATGGAAGAGTAAAATGAAGATTAAGCTCAGTCCGAAAACAGCTAATCCTGCAACTCCTAATCCCATTACAGTACCGCCAGTAAATGAAACTTTCAATGCGTGTGGAAGGCTAGTTCTAGCTGCTTGTGTAGTTCTTACGTTAGCTGCTGTTGCAATTCGCATTCCGATATTTCCTGCTAGTGCAGAGAAGAAAGCTCCAATCACAAACGCGATTACAATGAACCAGTGAGTTGTGTCTACCAACATAGAGATAACTCCTAATAATATACCAGCAACTACTACGAATATTGCTAATACTCTATACTCAGCTGATAAAAATGCCAATGCTCCTTCACGAATGTGATTAGCCAGGCCTTTCATTTTTTCTTCACCGGCATCTTGCTTGTTAACCCATTGTGATTTAAAAAACATCACAACAAGTCCCACTAAACCAAGCACAGGAACCAAATAGATGATATTACTCATTTGATTATATAAATTTTAAGGGTAATTCCGGAAACTGAATTAATTATAAACTCCAACATTCGTTTCCAGCTAAAATTCAACACTTTTTCAAAAACAGGTTGCAAAGATAGAATAACCTGCTAATTATAAAAATATATGCCAGATTATTAGCTAACCCGCTGATTTACTAGGAGAAACGCCACTTAAATGGTAGTATTTAGAAAGCCGAATTAGTCGTGAGTTCTGGTGTTGATATAGTTCAGGAATTCAGTTTTGATAGCTTCATCTTTGAACTTGCCGCTAAAGTATGCAGTACCAGTACGACTGTTTGTATCATTTACACCTCTGGATGAAACACACATGTGAGAAGCATCCATCACAACAGCTACATCCTCGGTTTGGAGAGACTCCATTAAATCTTTAGCGATTTGTACAGTCAGTCTTTCCTGGACTTGTGGTCTTTTCGAGTAATACTGGACAATTCTATTGATTTTCGATAACCCAATCACTTTTCCACTTGAGAAGTAGGCAACATGGGCTTTTCCATAAATAGGTACGAAATGATGCTCACAATGAGAATAGAATGTTATATCCTTCTCAACAAGCATTTGATCATAGTTATACTTGTTTTCGAATAGACGCACATCCGGTTTATTTTTTGGATTTAATCCACTGAAAACTTCTTGCACATACATTTTGGCAACACGCATTGGAGTGCCCTTCAGACTATCGTCGGTTAGATCCATTCCAAGTATTTGCATGATTTCTTTGAAGTGTTTGGCGATTAGTTCCATCTTCAATTCATCATCCACTTCAAACGCATCCGGTCTCATTGGTGTATCGTGTGCTGAACCCACGTGATCATCACCAAATGGATCGTATTGCTCGTCATTCTTTTCTGTACTCATATTTTCAGGATGGATATTCGACATAATTTCTTTCAGTTTCGTAGAGTGTTATTTTTAAATCGTACGCTGAATCAATCTTTTCTCGAAGAATATTGAATATTACAACAACTATGTTTTCCGCTGTTGGGTTCAAATTACGAAATTCTTCAGTATCCAAATTCAGGTTTTTGTGATCAAATCTGTCTAATACATTTTCTTTGATCAGATCGCTTAGCAATTTCATGTCATATACATACCCGGTATCTGGATTAATTTCTCCGGTAAGTCTTACGATTACCTCATAATTATGTCCATGATAATTGGGGTTATTGCATTTGCCAAACACTTTTTTATTCATTTCATCACTCCAATCCGGATTGTGGAGTCTGTGTGCGGCATTGAAATGCTCTTTTCTGAATACGGATACTTTCATAAATAAATCCTCGAATCACTGAATTATTCAGCAAACATAACCATAACGATTCTGTTTAATAAATTGTTAGTAATCTCTAAACAAAATATGAGTAGAAAAAAGTTTGATGTCGGAGTAATTGGTAGTGGACTAGGTTCTTTGACGGCAGCAGCGCTTCTTGCTAAACAAGGTAAAAGTGTTGTTATCCTGGAACAAAATTATCTCCCTGGAGGATGTACAAGCAGCTATTGGAGAAAAGGATTTATCTGGGAATCTGGCGCAACTACAGTGGTCGGACTAGATCAAAATATGCCATTAAGACACCTAATCGATACTTTAGGTATCAAAATTCCTTCTAGGAAATTGGATATTCCGATGAAGGTATATTTGAAATCTGGTGAAATAATCCAAAAATTTCAAAACCTAGAGGACTGGATTACTGAAGCCGAAAAAACCTTTGGAGAAAATAATCAAAGAAAATTTTGGGAATTATGTTATGCAATTAGCCAGTTTGTCTGGTCCACATCATTAAAACAACTGTCCTTCCCTCCCTCTAAGCTTTCTGATTTTGGTCCATTAATCAAAAATATTTCCTGGGATCAACTAAAATTTAGCAGATACTCACTAATCACTATGGAGCAAATACTGAAGAAGTTTGACCTGTGGGAAAATAAAAAGTTTGTTGATTATGTAAACGAACAGCTATTAATCACTGCCCAAAACCATGCTTCAGAAGTCAATGTCCTATTTGGAGCAACTGCTCTTTGTTACACGAATTATTCTAACTATTACGTGGATGGAGGGCTTATAAATCTTGTCAATCCTATAATCGAATACATTAATAACCAAGGTGGTGAAATAACGCTGCGAAATCCTGTATTGGATATAAAAAGCTCAGACAAGTATTCAATTGAGACCAAACAAGGTTTCTTTGAAACTGACTACTTAGTATCAGGACTCCCTATTAACGATACCGTCCAATTATATTCTAACGGTTATCGAAGTAAGTATGAAAACAAAATAATGGACAGCAAGAGGTTAAATAGCGCTTTCCAGATGGGTATTGGTTTTAGGTCAGATAAGAACTTTGATTGCGTTCACCATCAGATTCATCTGGACAAACCATTAAGCGGAACTGGTTCGAAAAGTATTTTTGTCAGCTTGAATCATAATGAAGACCACTCACGATGTGATGAGCCTGGAACGAGAGTCGCTTCAATAAGTACTCACCTCCCCGACCCTGGCAATCTGATTGTCTCAAGTGAAGAGATGGAATTGGAAATAATCAATGCATTGGAGAGAAAAGGGTTTCTTAAACGTGAGGATATAGTTTATAAACATTCCTCCACTCAAAAATCCTGGCAAAAATGGACCGGGAGAGCATACGGTTTTGTCGGTGGTTACCCACAATTTAAAAACATCAAGCCCTGGCAAATGATTGACTCAAGGCTTGATGGACACAAAGCTTATATATGTGGTGATACGACCTATCCTGGCCAGGGAATTCCTGGTGTAGTACTAAGTGGTATCATTGCTGCTGAGAAGCTTAGGAACGACTGGTTTTGAGAAGCGCTTAACTATTTCATCAATGACTACATTAAATAATGACCTCTGGTCTAATGAAGCCAGCAGTTTCGCTTCTTTCAACCCAATTAGTCGTTTGTAGGCTTCAAGGTTTAGATTCTTAACACTTTCTATTGTATCATAACCAATGTTTTTTGTGTATAATCCCATTTTATAATGGTACAGTAACTCTCTCCAAACCGAGGGCGTCCAGATTACAAATGAGCAATAAATGGGAGTAATAATCCAAGAGAACCCAGAGTTACCAAACATAAATGCTTGCATTTTCATCTCCTCAGGAGGAGTTACACCATAGCCTAGAATCACGTGTTTCAAGTCGTGAGCTTCATACCAGGGCACGAGGTGGAGACCATTGGATATTAAAAACTTATAAAGTTCTTTACCAATTGACCCATCTTTGCATTCATTTAGTGCGAGCTGTTCAGAAGACACCTTTTTAGTGTCTCCGAACAACCTCAGTACTGAAATGCAAAGTCGCAATTGATTCTCAAAAATCCATTGGTAAGCGATTTTCTTTCTCCACCGCTGTATCCTAATCATCGCATAGATAGATAAATATTGAATGGTCGACATAGGATGATTAGTTTTTAGATGGAACTTTTAAATTATACCAATTCACATTTCTAGAGAAATACATCACTGCTACCAAAGTCACAAATAGTCCTATGCTTCCGATCAACAAACTAAAGTCTTGAGATTGCAATATGATGAAGATAAAAAAGTAGACGAGTGATAAGAATCCTCCCATTGATAAGCCACGAATCGTGTGTTGAAAGATGGAGATTGAGTACCCGGTAATAGAAATTACAATTACAAAAGCAGAAATTGCATAAGCCAGATTGAATTGCAGGTATTCTGAAATAGACAATAAAAGTGTGTAGAAAATAATAAGAGCCAACCCAACAATACCGTATTGAATCGGATGGATTTTTTTCTTACTCAATATCTCAACAAGAAAGTATGTGATGAATGTCAAGAAGAGAATCAATAAAGCATACTTGGCTGATCGGTTTGATTTATGATATTCATTAGCGGCTATATATAAATCAACTCCAAATTGCGAATCATCCAGCTGATATTCTGCACCAATCCATTGCTGTGGATAAGATCTATTCAAATTGAGAACACTCCAATCAGCCGTAAAACCCATTTCATTTATGTCTCGATTTCTTGGCAATAAATTGCCTGTAAAACTAGGATCAGTCCATGGCGAATTTAAATTCACTTTAGTCTCTGCTCCCACGGGAATAAAAGAAAGATTGGAACTTCCGTTTAAACTAACATCGAAACTGAATTCATAAATTAACCTTTCCGTAAAAGACACAGGAACACTAAGTCCTTTTTGCATTAAATGTTTTGACGCAACACCAGGAGTAAAATTTTGAGTATTACCATTCCAAGTTAATTCTATACTTTCATTAATACCCCTGAGATCTGATATCCCAAATTGTAGCTGTGCTTCATTCCATAAAATATCCTGTTCAGCAACATTAAGTTTGGCAAAGTCAGGCCTCAAAAACTCTCCTTTAAGGCTTAACCCGGATTGATAAACAATTACTTCATGAATTCCCCTGTACCTTGGTTCTGGATTTACATCTCCATCTATTTGGAATTTATCTGGAAGAAAATAAGCATGCTTTTTTACTTGCCGGATTTCACTTCCTATTTGTTCGTATGACCAAAACGGAACTGTTACAACAGGACCTTTAATCGTTTGACTAAGTCCCCACTTAGAACTGATGTCCATAATCGCTTCACTTCTTAAGCTTTGGCGTTCATATATTAAGTCCTCAATGTGAGACTTTGGAATCAGCAAAACTGCAATGACTATTCCTATCGATATCAATTTCAACGATATCGAACCCTTGATTGAATTTCTAATTTGATTGAATTGACTTTCCATCTTTTTTTATTTTAAAAGTACTTTGTATTTCAAAGTTAAAGTGTAAAAAAATTTTATTTCCCTGAGTTTAACATGCTTTCAAGAGCCGATAAGTGGTTCTTAAACGCCTTCCTACCTAGTTTGGTAGCTGAGTATTTCGTCTTTGGTTTTCTACCAACAAACATTTTTTCCATGGCAACATATTCCAGCTTCTCTAGTGCCTTTAGATGACTTGCCAAATTGCCATCTGTTATCCCTAAAGACTCTCTAAGCGTAGTAAAATCCTGACTATCCTCCATCATCAATAACGACATGATACCAAGTCTTACTTTACTCTCAAAAGCCTTATCTAAATGTTCGAACCAGTTTTTCATATGAAGTTTAGTTCTTTTTCCTGTCGTATTTAAAGTGCATTATAGTTCCATAAACTATATGACCCACTCCAAATCCCAATGCCCAAAATAATATGCCGTAACCAATAACATACAGAGCAATCAGGCCCAATATTACTTCAACTATTCCTAAACTTCGAATATCAGAATAAGTGTATTTACTGGCATTAATTAAAGCAAGACCATAAAATATGAGTGTAAATGGAGCTGTAAAACCAATAAACCCCTTTTCCAACATAATCAGAATCGCGATACCTCCTGCTACAAGTGGAATCATTAAATTAATCGTTAGTCTTGCTGTGAGTTTATTAAAGGGATTTTCATTATTCGCTTTGGCTTTCCTGACGGTTAGAAAAATTCCGGTCACGATTGTGATAACCAATGTCACTACTCCTAGTAATAACAAATTGAGCTTGGTACTTGTATTATCAAACAGAACTCTTGGGAACCTACCATTATCTGTATAAATGTAGAAATATGCAATTCCAGCACAAACCAATGCATAAACTCCTGCTAATATTCCCGACAAACCGCTTAGTGAAACAAACTTTGAGGAACGCTCCATAAGTCCTCTAATTTCTTTCAGATCCTCTAAATATTCTTGTTCTGTTTTCATTTCTTAAAAGTACTTTGCGTTTCAAAGTAAAATATATTTTCACAATATTCCAACAGGTTTGAACCTACTTGGAACCTAAATCGTTATTTTTTTTTGAATTTTAGATGATTTGGCCGTTGTTTTACGGCAACAAAAATTTGGATCCTGTGGATATTAAGGAAATTGAACAAAAAATTACCGAGTATAAGGCAGAAGGTAAAAAGCTATTTACTACTTCTTCCTTTCAAACACACAGTTTGGTAATGCTCCACATCATCAGTAAGATAGACAATACAATTCCTGTATATTTTATCAATACTGGTTACCTGTTTCCCGAAACGGTTGCGTTTAGGGATGAAGTGGCAGAGAAATTTGGTCTCTCCATTGTTGATTTAAAACCTGGCACTCCTAAGTTTATGCAAAGAGATGCTAACGGTAAATTACTATTCACTACAGATCCTGATTATTGTTGTTACTTAAATAAGACCCAACCAATGGAAACTGTCCTTGCATCTTTTGATGTATGGATCAACGGAGTACGCGGAGATCAAAGTGCAGTAAGGAAAGCTATGAAAGTTGAACAACCTGCTCCTTTTGGTACTGTAAGGTTTCATCCAATGTTGGATTGGGATAACAGACAAATTTTTCAGTACATTCGCGAACATGATTTGCCAAGACATCCATTGGATAGCAATGGGTACCTCAGTATTGGTTGCGAACCATGTACCAGAAAACTAGACCCAGAAATGTCAGAAAGAGAGGCCAGATGGTATGGTCTCAACAAGGTTGAATGTGGACTACACACGGATCTTGTATCTAAGTAAATCAAGTCGACTAATTTTTAATTAAGACTAAATTATGAAGGTTTTATTAACCGGAGGAGCTGGATATATTGGAACAGAATTAACCAAATATCTACTTCGTAATCCCAAGGTGAGTGATATAATAGTGTACGATAATCAAAGTACCAATCACTCCAACTTTTTCCTGGGTGTAAAATATTTCGCTGGGGATAAATTAAAGTTTATACATGGAGACATCTTAGATAGCCGATTACTAAAAAAAGCAATGAGAGATGTTGATGTAGTAGTGCATTTAGCAGCTAAAGTAACAACTCCCTTTGCCAACACTGATCCTCATTTTTATGAGCAGGTAAATCATTGGGGAACTGCTGAGGCTGTTTATGCTGCAGAAGAATCAGACATATCTAAGTTCATTTACATAAGCAGCACTTCAGTTTACGGCGCTCACTCTGAGGCAGCAACCGAAGAAACTACTCCTTCTCCTCACACTTTCTATGGTATCAGTAAGTTAAGAGGTGAAGAGCATATCAATAGATTGATGGAATTGAAGAATGCCATTGTTTTAAGGTGTGGAAACGTTTATGGATATAGTAAGAGCATGAGATTTGATGCTGTAATCAACAGATTCATGTTTGATGCTAACTTCAAAAGAAGAATTCAGATTTTTGGTAATGGGAAGCAATCAAGGGCATTTATCCATGCATTTCATTTGGCTGAGATGATTGAAAATACAATTACTGAAGAAGTTCCTTCAGGTACTTACAACTTAGTTGATAAAAACCTGCAAATTCTTGACGTGGTTGATATTGTAAAGGAGATTTACCCTGATCTGGAGTTCATCTTTACTAATCAACACATGAATTTGAGAGAATTGGTTATAGATCCTAAATCTAAAATCTATGATTATATTAAAAAGTTCGAGCCAACTGAATTAAAGAAGGAACTGATTGATTTCCAGAATGGGTTTGCTTTCTAGGAATAGACACTAGACTTTAGATATTAGACTTTAGACACTCGATACTGGTCTAAAGTCTAGTGTCTAAGGTCCAAAGTCTTCAAGCATCATACGTTCTGCAATAGAACTTTCCAGGCATTCATAACCTGTCCATTATCAAGAAACTGTTTTGCTAACTTATGCAGTTCAACTTCTGAATTGTCTCTATCAGAATTGAAATATTCAAGAATAGCACTAACTTCTGGTTCTTTAGAAAACTCTTCAATTTCAGTTTCTGATGGAAGCTGTTCTACATTTCCAAGTCTACCAAGATTATTCCCAGTTAGCACCTCACTGTTTCTAATTTCTTCAGGAATTTGATCAACACCTATTCCCTTAGTAGTTAAAGGTTTTGGGATTTCAAAAATGGCATCTCCCTGTGCTCGACAGTACCAGTTGCCTCCCATTCTAGCAACAGCATCTAACTTAAAAGGATCAATCTTACCATCTTCTCCCAATACCTCATCGGAGATATGCATCTTAACCACTTCACAAATCACCAGGTTACCAGCACCACCTTCAGTTCCCATTGGTTTTACCTCAAGGACTTTACACTCCATTGAAACAGGGGATTCTTTGACTCTCGGAGGTTTTACAAGTTCTGAAGGTAATTGTGTCAAGCCTGCTTTATCAAATTCATTGACTCCAAGATCATACTCTGTACTAGCAAGAGACATTTGTTCTACAATGGCATGATTTACAATATTTACCACAACCTCTTTGCTCGCCATAGCATTCTCCAGAGTATGCTTTATGGTATTATCTCTTACCCTTCTTGCAGGACTAAAAATTAATATTGGAGGATTTGCACTGAATACATTGAAGAAACTAAACGGACTCAAATTAACATTTCCGTCAGAATCAATGGTGCTTGCAAATGCAATTGGTCTGGGAGCTACAGCCCCTAATAAATAGCCGTGTAACTGGCCAGTAGAAACCTCTTTCGGATCTATTGTCATTATTTTGCTGGTTTAACTTTAGTTTTTACTTCACCAAAACCTACCCTCACGCCATTTTTCTCTCCATATCCTCTCATGATAACAGTATCATTATCAAGAATAAATTTCCTTTCACTTCCATCAGACATTTTTAATGGCTTGGTACCTTTCCAGGCCAACTCCAGCATGGAACCGTAAGAATCTGGAGTTTCACCACTTATTGTACCAGAACCATACATATCACCTACATTGATGTTACAACCATTGACAGTATGGTGAGCCAATTGTTGAGCAATATTCCAGTACATGAATTTAAAATTACTGGAACTCACTTTGGTCTCCTCCGCTCCTTCCGGTTCGATGAAGACATCTAAGGTAATATCAAAGTTTTTATCTCCTTCGTATTTCAGATAATCCAAAACTTCTGGATCTTGTTCTGGCCCTGGGATTCTAAATGGCTCCAGAGCATCTAGCGTAACAATCCACGGAGAGATTGAAGATGCGAAATTCTTTGCAAGGAATGGTCCAAGTGGAACATATTCCCATTTCTGAATATCTCTTGCAGACCAATCATTGAATAAAACCATTCCAAAAATGTGATCTTCAGCATTATCAATGGTAATAGCTTCACCAAGCTCGTTGCTCTTACAAGTGATAAACGCCATTTCCAGCTCAAAATCAAGTCTCTTGGTTGGACCAAAAACAGGGCTTTCTTGATTATCTTCTTTTGTTTGACCATTTGGTCTTGTTATTGGTGTGCCTGATGCAATGATTGAGGACGCTCTTCCGTGATAACCCACTGGAATATGTTTCCAATTTGGCATTAATGCATTTTTAGGGTCTCTAAACATGGAACCCACATTAAATGCGTGTTGCTCACTTGAATAAAAATCTGTGTAGTCTCTTACCTGAATTGGAAGCAGCATTTCCACTTCATCCATTGGAACTAAGGCCAAGGTTTTATCCGCCTTATTATCCCTTAAGTCACCACAATTTTCTTCTAATAATTGAGAGATTTTCGTTCTAACCTCAGAAGTCTTTGATCTCCCTAATCCAATAAAATCATTTAGAAATGGCTGGTTAAAAATACCATTAGGCAATCCCAAGCCATCAAGATATCCATGTTCTTGAATAAACACCAGATCCAAAACATAATCACCGATAGCAATTCCGGCACCAGCTTCAAGGTATTCTGTTTTAAAAACACCAAAAGGCAGGTTCTGTATTGGAAAGTCACTCCCGTCTGGTACTTCTACCCAGGATTTTAGTTCAGGGTTATTAGGATTATACATATGTTGCTATTTGAATATTAAAATCACCAATCCGATTGGCAGTTCGAAATTATGAAATATTAAAATTCCATTCTAACATTTTATCAATATTCACTCCAATAGTTGAATAAGCGGCTTAATAATTCTCTGATTAGTAATTAATCAATACAGATCAAACAAATTATTGCCTTCTCAGGAGCAAATAATCACCAGATAATTTAGTTTTGCGCATTCAAAAAATTAAAGGTAATAGCAGATGTCTCTTAGTACGAAATATAACCCGTCTGAAGTAGAAGATAAATGGTATCAATACTGGTTGGATAAGAAGTTTTTCAAGTCGACTCCAAATCCAGATAAAGAACCATACAGCATTGTCATTCCTCCTCCAAACGTCACGGGTGTCTTACACATGGGACATATGCTTAATAATACCATCCAGGATATTCTTATTAGAAAAGCTCGTATGGAGGGTAAAGAGGCTTGCTGGGTACCTGGTACCGACCATGCTTCTATTGCAACTGAAGCAAAAGTTGTAAAAATGCTTCGTGAGCAAGGCATCAAAAAGAGTGATCTTTCCAGAGATGAGTTCATGAAACATGCATGGGAATGGAAGGAGAAGTATGGAGGTATTATCCTTGAGCAGCTTAAAAAGCTAGGCGCATCGTGTGATTGGGACAGAACTGCCTTCACAATGGATGATGAGTATTATAAAGCTGTAATTAGAGTATTTGTTGACCTTCATAAAAAAGGATACATCTACAGAGGTTTAAGAATGATCAACTGGGATGTTGAAGCAAAAACGGCTGTTTCAAATGAGGAAGTAGTTTATCAGGAAGGTGGAGAGGTTTCTAAACTTTACTCAGTTAGGTATGCGATTAAAGACAGTGATGAAACTGTTGTTATTGCAACTCAACGTCCAGAAACCATTTTAGGAGATGCAGCAATAGCTGTAAATCCAAAAGATGAAAGGTTCAAACACCTTATCGGTAAAACTGCACTAGTTCCTTTTATCAATAGAGAAATTCCAATAATTGGTGATGATTATGTTGAGTTGGATTTTGGTACTGGTTGTCTGAAAGTTACACCAGCTCATGATCCAAATGACTATGAAATTGGAATCCGTCACAACCTTGAAGTAATTGATACAATCAATGAGGATGGCACTTTAAATGAGAAATGTGAATGGCCTCCTTACTTCGGCATGGAGAGGTTCAAGGCAAGAAAGGTTATTATCAAGGATCTTGATGAAGCTGGTATTCTTGTTGGAGAAGAAGAGTTTACCACCAGAATAGGTAGATCAGAAAGAACTAATTCAGTGATCGAGCCTAAGCTTTCTTTACAGTGGTTTATTAAAATGAAAGAAATCTCCAGAACTGCTCATAAAGCGGTAATGGATGACGAAATATTATTATATCCATCGAAATTCAAAAATACCTATAATCACTGGATGGAAAATGTACGTGATTGGTGTATCTCCAGACAATTATGGTGGGGACAAAGAATCCCGGCGTATTATTTCGGATCAGGTGAAGATGATTTTGTTGTTGCTGAATCAATTGAAGAAGCTGTTCAGCTTGCACAGGAGAAATCTGGTAATTCAGGATTAACAGCAGCTGATTTAAAGCAGGACGAAGATGTATTAGACACTTGGGCATCAAGTTGGTTATTCCCAACTGCTGTTTTCAATGGTTTTAAAGATGAATACTTTGATAAGGAGTCTGGAAAAATCATTGAAGGAAAGAATATTGAGTTAGACTATTATTATCCAACAAGCACATTAGTAACCGCCCCTGAAATTCTATTCTTCTGGGTAGCGAGAATGATCATTGCAGGATACGAATATAAAAATGACAAGCCTTTCAAGAATGTTTATCTAACAGGTATTGTGAGAGATAAGCAAAGAAGGAAAATGTCTAAGTCATTGGGTAACTCTCCTGATCCGTTGGATTTGATTGCAGAACATGGAGCAGATGCGGTAAGAACTGGAATGCTATTTAGTTCTCCTGCCGGAAATGATCTACTCTTTGATATGAAGTTAGTGGAGCAGGGATATGCTTTTGGAAATAAAATCTGGAACGCTTTTAGGCTAATTAAAGGCTGGGAAGTAAAAGAAGGGAAAAACGAAGCTAATGAAATTGCTTTCGAGTGGTGCGAATCAATCTTAAACAAAGGATTGGTTGAGATAGAAGATCATTTTTCAAAGTTTAGGATTTCCGATGCTTTAATGTCGCTTTACAAACTGACAAAAGATGATTTCTGTGGTTGGTACCTTGAGATGGTTAAGCCAAAATATGGTGATCCTATTGATTCCTATTCTTACAATAGAACTATAGAGCTATTCGAAAAAGTATTGAAAATGCTTCATCCTATGATGCCTTTCATTACTGAAGAGCTGTGGCATGAATTAAGTGATAGATCAGAAGACGATTGTCTAATCGTTGCTGAGTGGCCAAAAGCTGGCGATATCAATAATAATGTAATTTCTGAAATCTCAGTTATTACAGAAGCAGTTACTGCTGTAAGAAACCTTAGAAACTCCAAAGGAATTAGCCCTAACGAGAGTCTTCAATTAAAGATCAAGACTACTAATGCTGACATGTACTCTAAATACGAGAACATCATCATGAAAATGGCGAACGTTAGCGACATTGAGTTCATATCAGAAAAACTTGAGGGGGCATTGACTTTCATAGTTAAAAACGATGAGTTCTTCTGCCCAATTGAAGGAGCAATTGATATAGAAAAAGAAAAAGCTGAACTAGAAAAAGAAATAAATTATACTGAAGGGTTCCTTAACTCCGTTATGAAGAAGCTTAGCAACGAGAAATTCGTAAGTGGAGCACCGCAAAAAGTGGTTGAAATGGAGCAGAAGAAAAAAGCAGACGCTGAGGAAAAAATCAAAAAACTCAAGGAAAGTTTAGCAAATTTGCAATAAATTCGCAGCTTCATTGCCAACCGAACTTAGTAAGACGACTATCTGTAAAATTTAAAAATTAGCTAAAGTTATGATGAATGTTATTCTAGGCGTATGCCTAAGTCTAAGCATTGGAACAAAAGGTGTGAGTGAGGAAGCGCTAGTGGGCACATGGAAATTAATCGAGCTTTCTCAAGATGGTAAAACAACTTCTGTCTCTGACCCAATTAAGGTGGTCTTTGCAACTGAGGGTAAAATTGGTAAGTTCACCGGAAACACGAAGGGGAATTTGTTTTCGGGTCTTTTCAATTTAAAATCGAAAAAGCAGATTTCAATTGATGGCCTAATGGCTACCAAAATGAAAGACTCTCAATTATCAGCGGACTTTTTAGAAGCTTTCGAAAGTGTGGATACTTACAAGCTAGAAAGCGATGTGTTGATGCTCTCAGATGCAGAGAAATCAAAACTTCTGAAATTGAAGAAAATAATTAACTAGAATCTTGCCGCAATTAGCAAATTCAGATCTTTATATCTGAGATTATATTTTCTTGCTAAATGGACATTGGTAAGACTTCCACGGTGGCAGTAAACCCCTTTCATGAACCACTTATGAGAAAATATCATATCTTCCACTCCTCCTGAATCAGCTATCTGGAGCAGGATGGGTGTGAAGATATTGCTCAATGCATTCGTAGCAGTTCGCGATACTCTTGACGCAATATTTGGTACGCAATAGTGAATTACATCATACGAAGTAAACACAGGCTTTTTATGAGTCGTAATTTCTGATGTCTCGATGCATCCTCCCTGATCAATACTTACATCAATGATAACAGCACCTGGTTTCATCTGAGCAACCATTTCTTCAGTTACCACACACAAGTTTTTACCTTTTTCAGCTCTTATTGCGCCAATTACAACATCGGCATTCATAAGTGATTTACTCAATGCCGCATTATCGATGGTAGAAGTATGTACCTGATGTCCCAGAGCATGCTTCAACCTTCTAAGCTTATATACATGATTATCATAAACTGATATGTCAGCTCCTAATCCAAGAGCAGCCCTTGCTGCATATTCTGCAACCGTACCAGCTCCTAATATTACTACTTGCGTTGGTGGTACTCCAGTAATCCCTCCTAAAATGATGCCTTGCCCAATTTTACTATTACTCAAGTATTCAGCCGCAATAAGCATTACGGTACTACCTGCAATTTCGCTCATGGCTCTAACCAATGGTAACCCTCCTACCTTATCCTCAATAAACTCATAGGCAAGTGCTGTGATTTTCTTTTTGTTGAGTGCGATAATAAAGTCTGTTGTCTGGCTCCCTGATTGAAATGCAGAAATTAAGGTAACACCTTCTTTCATGACCTCAATTTCTTTTAAAGTAGGTGGCTCTACTTTAAGAATGATATTTGCCTGAAATACTTCCTTGTTGCTGTAGACTATTTTCGCACCAGCATCGCTATACTCCTGATCTGAGTAATTCGAAGAATCCCCTGCTCCTGTTTCTACCCAAATTTTATGGCCGTTGTTAATGAGAACACTAACTGATTCCGGTTTCAGAGAAACTCTGTTCTCCTGATGTGAAGTTTCCTTAGGAACCCCAATAAACAATTCACCTTTACTCTCTTTTAGCTTCACAAGAGCTTCCTGAGGAAAAAGAGCGCCTTTGGCAAGCGACTCCACTTCTGACTTAATCTTCTCCACCATGTGGCCTTATGGATAATATTCGTTGGTTATTATCCCCTAATTTAATACTAATTTCCAGGTATTCATCAGGAATTAATGAAGGTATTCTCTCTGGCCACTCCACAAAGCACAAATCGTCAGAATAAAAATACTCGTCTAATCCAATATCTATGGCCTCTCTTTCATTCTCTATGCGGTAGAAATCAAAATGATAAACAACATCGTCGGTTTCAGTCCAGTATTCATTAACAATTGAAAAAGTAGGGCTACTAATATTATCAACTACATTGGCCTGATGGCATAATTCTTTGATAAATGTTGTTTTACCAGCACCCATTTCTCCATAAAATAGCCAGACTTTGTATCTGTCAGAATACTGATCAATCAATGTTTTTGCAGCTTCAGGTAATTCTGAAAGATCGTTTACTTCTATCTCCATTATTTAGGCTGCAATGTAATGATTGGCACTATCATTTCCTCAAGACTAATTCCTCCATGTTGAAATGTGTCTCTGTAATAATTCACATAGTGATTGTAATTATTTGGATAAGCAAAGAAATAATCTTCAACTGCAAAAGCATAAGATGTGGAGACATTCACTTTTGGCAAAAACAATGAATCAGGCTTTTTACAGCTGTATACATTATCATCTTTAAAAGCCAGATTCTTACCTTGCTTATAGCGCAGGTTTGTGTTTGTATTTCTATCACCAACTATTTTAAATGGTTTCTTAACCCTAATTGTACCATGATCGGTAGTGATGACCACTTTAACTTTTTCGGAAGCAAGCAAAGTCAGAAGATCATAAAGGCTGGAATGTGTAAACCAGGACATTGTTAAGGATCTATAGGCCGATTCATCAGGTGCTAGTTCCCTAATCATCTGTAAATCCGTTCTTGCATGAGATAGCATATCCACAAAGTTGAATACTATAGCATTCAATGGGTTATTCATGAGGTTTTTAAAATTATCAATCAATGACCGACCCTCATTAGCCCTAATTATTTTATGATAGCTGTGTCTCGAATCTATTCGCGCCTTTTTTAGTTGTCTCTCGAGAAACTCACTCTCTTTATTATTTTTCCCTTCATCGGAATCCTCTCCAACCCACAAATCAGGATGATATTTAGCCATTTCATTCGGTAGCATTCCAGAGAAGATAGCATTTCTTGCATAGGCTGTAGTTGTCGGAAGAATTGAATAGTAATAATCCTCTGAGACAACATTAAATAAATTAGCTACTTCTGGTTCGATGATTTCCCATTGGTCGTATCTCAAATTATCTATTACAATAAAAAATACCGGTTCATCTCCAAGAAGAGGAAACACCTTTTTTGCCATCAAATTATGAGACATAATTGGTCGATCAATATCAGGATCATTTAACCAGTCTTCATAGTAGTCCTCAATAAATCTTGAAAAGTAAGCATTAGCCTCCGCTTTTTGATCTTTCAAAATTTCGGCCATGCTCTTGTCCTGAGAATTATCAATTTCGATATCCCAATAAACTAATTTCTTATATATCTCGGCCCACTCTTTATGATCCATATCATCCGAAAAAGCCATACTCAACTTCCTGAAATCCTGCTGATATCCCATATTGGTTTTCTCAGCAATAATCCTTCGATTATCAAGGATTTTCTTCATGGACATGAGAATTTGATTTGGATTAATCGGTTTAATGAGGTAGTCGGCAATTTTTGCTCCGATTGCCTCTTCCATGATATACTCCTCCTCACTTTTCGTGATCATTACCACGGGAATATTTGGATGAGTAGATTTGATATAATTAAGTGTCTCCAACCCAGACATGCCGGGCATATTTTCATCCAGGAATACAATATCAAATGCAGCATGGTCAATTTCTTGCAGTGCATCTGCACCACTATTTACAGGCGTAACATCAAATCCTTTGTTATTTAAAAATAATATATGAGGTTTGAGCAAGTCAATTTCATCGTCCGCCCATAAAATCTTATAGTTTTGCATGTAGGAATATCTAACTTTAGATCGAAAGTAAAAATAAAAGGAACAGAATTTGAATAAAAAGAAAATTTTCAACGATCCTGTTTACGGGTTCATAACGATCCATAGTGGATTAATATTTGATATAATCAATCATCCTTTTTTCCAGCGGTTAAGAAGAATAAAGCAACTTGGTCTTACGGAGTTTGTTTACCCTGGCGCTTTACATACCAGATTCCATCACGCTCTTGGTGCAATGCACCTGATGCAACTTACTTTAGACAATCTAAGAAGCAAAGGCAATGAAATATCAGACGAAGAATATGAAGGTGCTTTAATTGCTATTTTACTTCATGATGTTGGCCATGGACCATTTTCACACACTTTGGAGTTTAGCTTATTAAAAGGAATAAAGCATGAAGACATTTCTCTAAAACTGATTAAAAGACTCAATCAACACTTCAATGGTGAGTTGGACCTTGCAATTAAAATATTTACTGGATCATATGAAAGGCCATTTCTACATCAATTGGTGAGCAGTCAACTTGATGTAGATAGGATAGATTATTTAAAAAGAGACAGTTTCTTTACTGGCGTCCAGGAAGGTACAATTGGTGCAGATAGAATAATCAAGATGCTCAATCTCAAAAACGATGAAATAGTTGTTGAGGAAAAAGCAATCTACAGTATAGAAAATTTCCTTAGCGCCAGAAGATTAATGTATTGGCAAGTATATCTACACAAAACAAGTGTTAGTGCAGAAAGCATGCTAATTGAAGTAATTAAGAGAGCCAGAAAACTCACAGAACAGGGGGTTGACCTACCTGCTACACCTGCTTTTAAATTTTTTCTTGAAAGAAAAGTCACAGTAGCCGACTTTCTTGAAGACCCAGATATTATTGAAGTCTTTTCTTTATTGGATGACAATGATATTTGGGGCGCACTTAAGTTTTGGTCAACCTATGAGGACCAGGTCATTTCGTTACTAAGCGAAATGCTTCTTACCAGGCAGTTATTCCAGATTTCTATCAATAATGAAAAAACAAGTTCCAGCACTGTTGAATCTATAATAAAAAAGGTCTCTCAACAGTTTGAGTTCAGTATGGAAGAAGCAAAATACTTTGTGAGCAAAGGTAAGATTAGCAATTCTGCTTATGTCAGTAAAGGGCAATCAATCAATATTCTTACAAAATCTGGGGAAATTCTAGATGTCGCACAAGCCACCGATTTACCAAACATCAAGGCTATGAGCAAAATTGTTAAAAAGTATTACCTCTGCTACCCAAAAAACATAAAGCTGTGACAGCAGAAAGGCCATAAGATTAAAAAGGGTCTATCTAGGGATATACAAACTAAATTATAAATTTGCTTCGATTTTCGAGACTACATGAATTTATATCAACATACGATAAAAAATGAAGTAAAGCTTTCTGGAGTCGGTCTACATACAGGACATCAAGTCAATATGACATTTATACCTGCAAGACCAGATTTTGGAATAAAATTTCAAAGAATTGATTTAGAAGATCAACCCATTATTGATGCAGATGTTGACAATGTAGTTGATTTGTCTAGGGGAACTACCATTGAGCAAAATGGAGCAAGAGTTCATACAGTAGAGCACACACTTGCTGCGCTTGTAGGAATGGAAATTGACAACATCCTAATCCAACTGGACGCACCTGAACCTCCAATCATGGATGGTAGCTCTATAAAGTTTATAGAAGCGTTGGAAAGTGTGGGGGTTCAACAACAAGATGCCCAACGAAACTTTTTTGAAGTTCCAGAAAGTATCTTCTATCGGGATAAACAAAGGGATGTAGAAATTGCAGCACTTCCTTTGAATGATTTCAGGGTAACTGTGATGGTCGATTATAAGTCACCGGTTCTAGGGAGTCAACATGCCTCTTTAAACCACATTTCTGATTTCCGTAATGAAATTGCAGCAAGCAGAACCTTTTGCTTTTTGCATGAGCTGGAAATGCTACATAAAAATGGATTGATAAAAGGAGGTGACCTCAATAATGCGATTGTCATTGTAGACAGAAAGATTGAGGAGAATGAAATGGAGGACCTTGCCAGGTTATTTAACAAGGAAAAAGTTGAAGTCAAACAGGAAGGTATCCTGAACAATGTAGAATTACGTCATAACAATGAGCCAGCCAGACATAAACTGCTGGATGTTATCGGCGATCTTGCCTTAATTGGAAGACCCCTAAAAGCGCAAATCCTTGCTGCTCGCCCGGGACATGCAGCAAATATTGAATTTGCGAAAAAGATAAAAAGGATCATGCAGGAATCACCGGATGCTAATGTTCCTTATTACGATTCAAAACTACCTGCCGTACTCGATATTAATGAGATTTCGAAAATTCTACCTCATCGATACCCATTCCTTTTGGTCGATAAAATTTTCCATCTCGATGATCAGCAAGTGGCTGGCGTGAAAAATGTAACTTTTAATGAGCCATTTTTTCAAGGACACTTCCCGGGAAACCCAGTAATGCCAGGTGTTCTACAAGTTGAGGCGATGACTCAAGTAGGAGGAATCCTTGTTCGGTCAACTGTGCCAGATCCAGATAAGTACTGGTCATACTTTACTGGGATTGAAAATTTTAAATTCAGAAAAATGGTCATTCCGGGGGACACACTTGTCATGAGATGTGAATTACTGGGACCCATTAGAAGAGGTTATGCTAAAATGAGAGGACAGGGTTTTGTAGGTACGGATTTAGTATGTGAAGGAACAATGACCGCAATTCTTGTAAAGAAAGATTCATGAGCCAACCTCTTGCAAATATTCACCCTGATGCCAAAATTGCTCCGAACGTAAAAATCGAGCCGTTTGCTACTATTGAGGAAAATACTACCATAGATGAAGGTACCTGGATTGGTGCTAATGCGGTTATTTCAAATGGAGCAAGAATTGGGAAAAACTGCAAAATTTTTCCAAGTGCTGTTGTCAGTGCTATACCTCAGGACATGAAATTTCAAGGTGAGATAACTGAGACATTCATCGGTGATAATACTGATATCAGAGAGTTTGTAACCATAAGCAGGGGTACTATCGAAAAACACAAAACGGTAATTGGTAGTAACTGTCTCATCATGGCTTATTCGCATGTCGCTCATGATTGTATTTTAGGAAATCATGTAATTCTTGGGAATGGAGTACAAATGGCAGGTCATGTTGAAGTTGGGGATTACGCCATCATTAGTGGTACCTCTGCAGTTCATCAATTCAGTAAAATTGGAGCACACGCGATTATATCCGGGGGATCATTGGTTAAGAAAGACATCCCTCCATTTACCACTGCCGGACGGGATCCCATAAGCTATTGTGGCGTTAACACAATTGGATTAAGAAGGCGAGGCTTCCAAAGAGATAAAATATTAGAGATTCAGGAGATTTACAGAACTATATTTCTGAGTAATCTTAATAATTCTCAAGCACTTGCAAGGATAACTAAAACCGTTAAGCCCAGTCCGGAAAGGGATGAGATTATCGCATTTATCAATGAGTCTGAAAGGGGCATTATGAAAGGGTTCTCTAAGTAATGGACATAGTAGCAAAAAATATCACTAAAAGATTCGAAAACGAATGGATTGTCAAAGACTTTTCTCACAACTTCGAAAAAGGATCCAAAACGGCAATCATTGGTCAAAATGGTAGTGGAAAAAGTACCTTGTTAAAGATCATTGCCGGTCTTATGTTGCCAAACAAAGGTGAAATTGAATATCGAATAGACAAAAAGGTAATTCCTTCTGAGGAGGTTTATAAAAGTTTTTCTTTTTGTAGTCCTGCACAAGAACTTATTGAAGAGTTCACTCTTGAAGAGATTTTAAAGTTTCATTTCAAATTCAGAAAGCCAATTTTGAACTACAAAATTCAGGATATTATTGAATCTATGTATTTCAATGGCAATAAAAAGAAGCTAGTCAAGAACTTTTCTTCCGGCATGAAACAGCGATTAAAGCTTGGTTTAGCCCTTTTTACAGAATCATCGGTCATTTTACTCGACGAACCAACAACGAATATGGATGAAACAGGAATAACTTGGTACCAAGAAACAATACTAAAGTTACTGAACGATCGTTCCGTAATCATATCCTCCAACCAAAACCAGGAATATGAGTTTTGTGAAAGCCATATTAGCATGCAAGATTTCAAACCCCGACAAAAAACAGTTGATAGTTAGGTATAAATTTCAAAAAGTTCTATTTTTGGTTTTAGAGGAGTGTTAAAATTTTAATCTAACAACAATTAAACAATGAAAAAATTACTTCTAAATTCACTAACAACAGCATTTTTTCTTTCCTTGATTTTAGTAGTTTCCTGTGGTGGTAACAAAGATGATGATCCAGGATCAACTCCTAATGAGGATCAATTCGCTTTATTAGAAGGAACTTGGACTCTAAGTTCTGTTACTAATGAAGGTAATCAAGTTTCAGGATGGGAAGGATTTACTATTACAATTGGTGGTTCTGCTGATAACATGACTTTCACAACAGGTGGTACTCAACCTGACGGAACTACTGATGTATGGGAAAATGGATCATTTACTTTTGGTTCAGATGTAAATACCTTAAATAGAAATGATAACGTTGAGGTTACAATTGCAGTTACAGAGACTCAATTGACCGCAAACTTTAATATTGTAGATCCGAACGGAAGAGCTGAAGAGGTATTCGGTGCTTGGATATTCGTATTTACGAAATAATTGAAAATAAAAATTTGAAAGAAAGGGCAATCAGTTGATTGTCCTTTTTTTTTGAATCCCTATCTTTGTATCAAATGATTACGAAGAAATTTTTCCCAGCTGATAAAAACTATTTACTGAAGGATGCTCAAAACACTCTTCAGGTTGAACTCAATCAATCTCTCTTTGAAATCATTAAGTCTTGCTATTTCACTCAATTCAATCCTCTGGGAATTGAAGATGATTTTATCATGAAATTGAAAGGTCTGTCAGTAAAAGACCTAAAGTTTTTAGATCGCCCATATCAAATGTTGTCTGCCATTTACAGATATCAATATGGAGACAATCAATTAGAATTTTTATGGGATGGAACTAGTCATCTCGACAAATACAGCGATGATTGGAAAAGTGCATATACCAGATGGATTGCTGATTTATGTTTAGCTAATCCTAGCTTCACAAGAGCATTCACAAAATTCATTTATTCAGCTGACGGATCACTAAACACTGAATTCCTGGAAAGCTATCTCTGCAATGCTATTCTAAACCATTTTGGTTTTAAGTTCTATCAAAAGAAGGGGTTACTTCCAAGATCCGCCTAATTACCTTAGTATTTCAAACCCACTAATATTTTCTTCCATATAGGTTTCTTCTGCTATTAATTCATTAACATTAGCGTAGATAGGACCCTTATGACACCAATTGATGAATTCTTGCATCGCAACTTCATCACCTTCTGCGTACATGTGAACTTCTCCATTGGGAGTATTTTTCACCCAGCCAATAATGCCTAGTTTGTCTGCTTGTTCTTTAGAAGAGGCCCTGAAAAATACCCCTTGCACCTTCCCTTTACAGATAATCTCGTATGCCTTTCTCATTTAATATAGTAGTGCGCTAGTTCCAATACGATCTGCGCCTGCCTCTATTAGTGCTATTGCCTGCTCCTTGGTTTTGATACCTCCTGAGGCCTTAATCCCTACGTCTGAAGGAAGCGCTTCTCTTAATATTCTAATATCATCAATTTTAGCTCCTTCGCCCACAAAACCTGTGGAAGTTTTTACAAAATCGGCACCTGCATTAGCAGCCCATCCAGCAGCTGTGAGCATTTCTTCCTTTGACAGCAATGATGTTTCAATTATCACTTTGAGAATTTTCTCTTGTTCATGCACCATTTTAGAAATCTTAGCAAATTCCACTTTGGGCCATGTCATATCCGCTTTCAATGCAGACACATTCATCACAAGATCAATTTCGTCTGCTCCATCCCGTAATGCCAGCTCGGTTTCTTTCAGTTTGACTTCAGTCATTGAATATCCAATTGGGAAACCTACCACTGTCACCAACTTCAATTCTCCTTTATCTCTTGCTGCTTTCTTCACCCAAAATGGAGGAACACACACACCCAACAAACTCTTATCCCTTGCAACCTGTATCAATTGATCTATTTGAGTATGTGAAACATCAGGCTTAAGATTTGTGTACTCAATATGATCAGCAAGATTTTGCATAATATTAGGTGATAAAATAAAATTTTAGAATTTCGATATTCGAATTTAGGGTTTAGAATTCACCCTAGTGCGTCATTTGACATTCTTTGCAGAACTTTTTCTTCCCGTTCTTTCTTTTCTTTGGCTTCTTTTTATGCCCGAAATAAAGTGGGTCTGAATATTGAGGTTTATCAGACATTTTACCCTCTTTATGTCTTCTTTTGGCATTGTCTTTCATTCTGGCAACATACTCTTCCTGAAGTTGGTCGCTAGTCTTGAAAGTGCTTTGCTTCTTCTTCTTAAAGATGCTAAACTTCTTTTTTGACTTGGTCGATGTTTTAGATCTGTTCGCTAAAATCTCATCAGTACTTCTTGAGGTTTGAGCGAAAGACTCATTGCTCAAAACAATGAAAAAAAGGCATATTAGTCCTGAAAGTATTGTTTTCATTACAACTTTGTTTTGCATAACACAGTAATTCAATTCTTTCATAAATAACATGCCTTTTGATTAAAAATTGTATGTTATAAGGTTCCCCTCAATTCTTGTTCTCTTTCTATTGCTTCAAATAGTGCCTTAAAGTTACCTTTTCCAAAGGACTTTGCTCCTTTCCTCTGTATAATTTCAAAGAATAATGTCGGGCGTGGTTCAATTGGCTTTGTAAATATTTGAAGGAGATACCCCTCATCATCTCTATCGATCAGAATACCTAATTCTTTTAAAGGCTCCAAATCCTCATCGATCTCTCCTACCCTATCCAAAACAGTATCATAGTAATTAGAGGGAACTCTTAAGAATTCTATACCTCTATCTCTCATGGCGGTTACAGTCTCGATAATATTATCGGTAGCCACAGCAATATGCTGAACTCCAGCACCTTGATAAAAATCCAAATATTCTTCAATCTGAGATTTCTTTTTACCTTCTGCAGGCTCATTGATCGGGAATTTTATTCTTCCATTACCGTTACTCATTACTTTACTCATTAGCGCAGTGTAATCAGTACTGATATCTTTATCATCAAATGAGATAAGCTGAGTGAAACCCATTACTTTCGCATAGAACTCGACCCATTTATTCATTTCACCCCAACCAACATTTCCTACCATGTGATCAACATATTTCAGACCGACTGGTTCGGGATTGTAAACTGTCTCCCACTTTTTAAATCCTGGTAAGAATATACCGTTATAGTTCTTCCTTTCGATAAACATATGAACAGTTTCACCATATGTATAAATTCCAGACTTCACTATTTCACCGTGCTCATCCTTTTCTGTAGTTGGCTCCATAAATGGTTCGGCTCCTCTGCTAGTAGTTTCCTTAAAAGCTGAAGTAGCATCGTCCACCCATAAAGCGACTACTTTCACTCCATCACCATGCTTATCAATGTGCTTACCAATTTCAGTGTCGGCATTTAATGGAGAGGTCAATACCAATCTGATTTTATCCTGAATCAGAACATATGATTCTCGATCCTTCATGCCTGTTTCAAGCCCGGCATATGCCAATGATTGAAAGCCTAATGCGGTCTTATAGAAATGTGCAGCTTGCTTACTGTTGCCTACGTATAATTCGATGTAATCGGTACCGTTGATAGGCAAAAAATCCTCTGCGTCAGGAAATATCTTTTCGATTTCCTGTGAGGCATTACTAGTTTGTAATTTCTCTTCCATCAAATGTTGTTTATGTTGTTTATTTCTTCAAAAGTAGCACTGAAAGCAGCTTCATCCAATGATAAAGCTCAATACTTAATAATTTGATCTACCGAATTCTTTTCCAGATATCCCTTTATGATGCTGTTAATCTCCTTGTTGGTCTCCTTGGAATTGGCACAATCCTTCAATAATTCCAAATCACCCTGAACATACTCCATGTCAGCAAATCCAAATCCGATGTAACGTCCTTCTTCAATTCTTACTATTGCCCTTTCATTTTCACTCCTTCCGCGATCAAGAATAAGAAAACTAGCCTGCTCGAAATTCATTCTTTTAATAGCATTTGAAACTCGATCATTGTAGTCATCTACAGGATGTTGATGGTGACAAACTCCGTCACAAAGCTCGATACTGTGGTGGAAACAAGGTTTTCCCATATAGTTCTTCTCAAACCCTGTTTTCTGAGGACACAATCTATATTTCTTGGTGAAATCAAAGAGAAATTTCTCAGCCTCCACCTTAGTAGAAAATAATGCAAGCGCATCATTAGCCTTTGTTACTGAAGCAATTCTCAGATGCATAACACCATCCATTTGGAGATCCACAAAGACTCCAAACTTATAGGAGTTCCTAACTTGCTTTCGGTTATACTTTGGCTGAATTCGTTTAATTTCCTCAGATTCTCTAAGTAATGCGACTAACTCACTTCCAGTAGTTTCAAAATCGATATGAGCAATTTCACTTAAGAGATTCCTTTGCTTGTTATTCTTTGGGTTAAGACAATGTTGAATAACCCTTTTTCGGATGTTCTTGCTTTTCCCAACATATATTATGTCGTTCATAGAATTGAGGAAATAATAAATTCCTGTTTCCTCGGGCAATGACTTTACGGAATCCCCCGACAAGTATTCATTTACTTTTGAAGGAATTACTTCTCTCTTTAATAATTGTTGGAAGTGGTCCTCCTTATCATTTTGAATTAGAATATCCAGGATTTTAGTAGTTGCAAAGGCATCTCCACCGGCCCTATGTCGGCCTTCAATCGTTATCCCATATTCCTTACACAGCGATCCCAACCCATAAGACCTATGACCAGGAATAATCTTTCTGCCAAGCTTTACAGTACAAAGCACATCTCTTCTAAAATCATACCCCAGACTTTTGAACTCTTGTCTTATAAAACCATAGTCAAATTCGGCATTATGAGCTACAAAAACATGTCCCTCTGTAATTTCAACAACTTTTTTTGCTATCTCATAAAACCTTGGAGCCGTTTTTACCATTTCATTGGTAATACCAGTAAGGTTTGTGATAAACTGGGGGATAAAGACCTCAGGGTTAACCAAGCTAATAAACTGGTCAACGACCTTAGTTCCGTCATGGATAAAAATGGCTATTTCAGTAATTTTGCCATAGTTGGCATTACCTCCGGTAGTCTCGATATCAATGACGGCATACATATTGCTAAAGATAACAAAATGCTTTCGTCTAATTAGACTAATTTTACGAGATATGATTGCAAAGAGAATTCTATTTATAGTTTTTATATTTTTCTGTTCATCGAACCTAATTGCCCAGGACTCAGACCCGAGGCTTCAGCTGTATATTGATCAGGGGATTGAATTGATGCAACAAGAGAAATATGCGGAGGCGGACGAAAAATTCACTTTTGTCTTAGACAACTTAAGGCCTTTGCCAAGCAATGTTGCTTTCTATTTTGGGAAAAATTCATACCATTTGAATAGGTATAAACAAAGTATCAACTGGCTGAATAAATATATCCAATTGAGAGGTGTGGATAGTCAATTTTACAGAGAAGCTAAAAAGTATCTGGAACTAGCTGAGCAGGGTTTTCTAGCCGAAAACGAAACGGAATTAAATGAAATCAATCAGGATTTGGAAAATGATTTTGATTGCTATAGTCAGGAAAAAATGGTTTGTCCTGCTTGTAAGGGCTCTGGAGTTTTAATAAAACGGGGAGCCATGGAAGATGTATACCAAACTTGCCCATTCTCCGGTGGTGATGGATATCTAACTTGCAAAGAATATAACCTATATATGAGAGGTAAACTGAAGCCTCAAGAGTCTAACTAGTATCCAGCTTCCATCAATAGAATCAAGTAGGCAAATTGTACTGCTTTGTAACCTTCTTTATCCAACCACCATTCATTCAAAGAATGTGCTCCTCCTCCAAGACCTCCACGACCGATAGTAATTGCTGGGATGCCCATCGAGATCGGAATATTGGCATTTGTAGACCCTCTGGATAAAGAAGGATCAATATCAAAGTAATCCAGAACTGCTAATGCATTTTGAACCAACGGTAGGTTTTCTGGTAATTCCCCTGATGGTCGGTTGCCTATTTCCATAAGTTCAACTTCCAATTCCCCACCAGACCTTTTGATATCATTCTGTTCTTTTAATGCTTCTGTAACAGCGGCTCTTAGAATTTCATCCATTTTTTTCAATCTGACGGGATCGACAGACCTCATATCTACTTCCATCCATGAAGCAAAAGGAACTGAATTCACAGAGGTACCTCCTCCTATTCTGCCTATATTATAACTTGTTTTTGGACCTTCTTTAGTGTATTCATCCGCAGCGATTACGAATTTTTGTATTGCTGCACCAAGAGCATGATGTGGATTTACAATTCCAAAGTTCCCCCAGCTATGCCCTCCTGAACCTTTGAAAGTCACTCTATATCTTAATGAACCAAGTGCCTTGTTGGTGATTCTGCCTAAACCTCCACCATCTACAGAAATCCACGAATCAACCTTCATCCCCTGATCACTAAATATATATTTTACGCCACTCAAGTCGCCTAGCCCTTCTTCACCAACACTTCCGATGAAGTATAAATTAGCCGTAGGTTTCAACTTGCTTTGTTTCACTGTTCTTAAAACAGACAAAACGACCGCTAAACCTCTTGTATCATCTCCAATACCAGGAGCGTACAAAGTATCACCTAAAAACTGGACACTGACATCAGTATCAATGGGAAAAACAGTATCCAGGTGGGCGTCAATTGCGACATATCTATCTTCCGATCCTTTTATTAAGCCGATAACATTCCCTGCAGCATCAATCCAGGCTGTATCTACTCCATAGGTTTCAAGGAGTTTTTTGAAAGCCAACCCTCTGTTATCCTCTTCAAATGGAGGTGCTGGTATTTCATTTAGGATAATTAATTCTTTATTCGACAATTCGCTATCTGATTGAATAAACTTCAAATCAGCTTTTGTTGATTTCTTGGATATCAAAGACTTAAATTGCTTCTTGTACTTGGCATCAACCTGAACCTGATTCAGGTTCTGAGCAACCAAAAACTGCGAATAGAAGACAAAAAAAGAAAGTGTGTACAGTTTAAGAAAGTCTCGTTTTAAAATCATCATAGCCAAATGTACGAATTAATTCAAAAGTGTCATTCATCCTCCAAATACCTATTGAAGGGTGAGCTACACCGTTAAATGTATTTGTTTTAACCATTGTGTAATGGATCATATCGTTGAAGACTAGTTGGTCCCCGATATTTAATGGTGTGGGAAAACCATATTCTTCCAGATAGTCACCAGCCAGACAACTTAGTCCACCAATTCTATATCTATGGTCGTCTTTTTGAGGATTTGAGTTTGCATTGTGAATCAGCGGCCTGTAAGGCATCTCAAGGCAATCCGGCATATGACACGTAAATGAAGCGTCAATAATTGCTGTTCTGACATCTCCATTTTCAACAATATCCAGCACCTGAGTTACCAAATAACCCGTTTCCCACGCAATAGCACTACCTGGCTCCAAAATAATATCCAAATCATATTTCTCCTTAAAATTCTTAAGAATAGATATCAAGTGATCAATATCATATCCCTCCCGCGTCATGAGGTGTCCTCCTCCGAAATTCACCCATCTTACTTGATGCAAGAATTTCCCAAACCTCAGCTCAAATTCCCGAAGTGTATTTTCAAGAGCAACAGAATCTGATTCGCAAAGAACATGGAAATGTAGGCCTTCAATACCTTCTGGAAGTTCATTTCCGAAATGTTTGGCTGTCATTCCCAATCTGGATTGAGGTGAAGAAGGGTTATATAAATCAGTCTCCACTTCTGAGTACTCAGGATTTACTCTTATTCCAATGGAACAATCATTCTTCAATGCTACTTCCTTATACTTCTCAAGCTGATTCAAACTATTAAAAGTGATATGACTACTTTTTTCGCATATCTCATCTATTTCTTCGTCCCGATATGCCACCATATAGGTATGGGATTTTGCAGCCACTTCTTCGAAGCACAAATGAACTTCATTCAAGGAACTTGCTGTAGCTCCAGCCAAATATTGCCTGACCATTGGGAAAGCACTCCACATTGCAAACCCTTTAAAGGCAAGAATTATCTCAATTCCTGCCTCATCCTGTACTTTTTTAAGTAGCTCAAGATTTCTTTTAAGGAGTCTTTCTTCAAGCACAAAGCTTGGAGAAGCTATTTTTGAAAAGTCAATGGCCATTAATCCAATTCCAGGTCTACACTTTTCAACTCATGCCATGGCAAACCGTATTTGGTTAGGTTCTCCAGGAATGGATCAGGGTTAAACTCTTCCACATTATATACTCCAGCACCAGTCCATTCTCCAGTAAGCACCATCATAGCTCCAATCATGGCTGGTACACCTGTGGTGAAGGAAACTCCCTGAGCTCTGGTCTCATTGTAAGCTTCCTGGTGTTTGCAGTTATTATAGATATAGTAAGTAGATTCTTTTCCATCTTTCATTCCACGGATTCTGCATCCAATTGAAGTTTCTCCTTCATAATTCTCTCCCAGCTCTCCAGGATCTGGTAAAACTGCTTTTAAAAACTGCAATGGAATGATTTCTTTTCCTTCGTAATTAATTGGCTCAATTGAAGCCATACCAATATTTTGAATTACTCTCAAATGTGTAAGGTATTCTTCACCAAAAGTCATCCAAAATCTTGCTCTTTTAAGGGATGGATAATTCTTTACGAGTGATTCCAATTCCTCGTGATATATGAGATATGAATTCTTTTCTCCAATATTTGGATAGTTTAGCATCTTACTAAACTCATGAGGCTCGGTCTCAATCCATTGACCGTTTTCATAGTATTTGCCTTTCTGAGTGATCTCACGAATGTTTATTTCAGGATTGAAATTAGTCGCGAATGCTTTTCCGTGATCTCCTCCATTACAATCAACAATGTCCAGGTATTGAATTTCATCAAAGTGATGTTTAGCAGCATACGCCGTAAAGATGCTGGTCACACCAGGGTCAAAGCCACATCCTAAAACAGCTGTAAGACCAGCTTCCTTGAACCTATCCTGATAAGCCCATTGCCATTTGTACTCAAATTTTGCTTCTTCTGGTGGCTCATAATTCGCCGTATCCAGGTAATGCACTCCTGTCTCTAGACAAGCATCCATAATTGTCAAATCCTGGTAAGGAAGAGCAACATTGATTACAATTTTTGGCTGAAAACTATTGATTAACTCCACCAGTTCAGGAACAATATCCGCGTCGATTTTAGCAGTAGCAATATCAACACCGATATCATTTTTTACATCTTTGGCGATATCATCACATTTAGATTTGGTTCTACTGGCAAGCATTATTTCAGTGAATACTTCCGGAACCTGTGCGCATTTATAGGTCACTACCCGACCTACTCCTCCAGCGCCAATAATGAGTACTTTCGACATAAATTGGGCTAATTAAATTTTTTGGTGCCTAAATTTAACTATTGGCCAGTAAGTAGAAAAGCTATTTAATAAATCGATAAGTATATTTTAACAAAAATATGTTTCGAGGTTTGACATCAAACAAATCCGTGTATAGGTGACTGAAATCATTTTCAGCATCATATCCACTGGAGCCAGTTCTATCTTGAGTCCAAACCACAAAAAGTGTTGACCCAGGGATATACTCCCATCTCAAAACCATGTTGGAACGAAATTGCATGAAATTAAAATCAGGGTTGTCCAATGTTTGGTCTATGGAGCCATCCATATTCTCATCTATTTCATAGATATCTGTGAACGTTATTTGATCACCCGAATACTGATGAAACCTTTCTGAATAGTTATCTGAACTTGGGTTAGTCACTTTTTTAAACGAATCATATTCTACCCTTGCAATGAATGGTTGTCCCCAGTATTGTAATGACAGATTGGGCGTGAAGTTATAATTCACTCTAAAAGAAGCTGAGTACCTCGTATTATTAACATTCGCCAAAATGTAATCATCACCTGAGTCTCCCTCAAATGTTGTTACATACTGTAATGCATTGGATGAGCTAGAAAAAGAAGGTCTAAAAGATACTCTTAGTGCATTTGTAGGTTGGAATCTAATATTCATATTACTTCCTCTTCCTGTACCAAAAGAGCCATCTCCCCACCAAAACCATTGATTATATGAGACTACAAACTTTTTACGTTCATCAGTTTGTGCCCAAATCCACCAATTTGTGCTGCCTGGATATTTTATAGATGGTCCGCCTCTAAGGTCGGCATTAGAAATTATCTCTAATTCTCTATTTGATCCCATACTTAGTCTCCAGAAATTCTTAAACTGAGAATGAAAATTGGTATTAAAAGCTGTAAAAGTCTTCACTCCTCCAAAATCCCAACTATTCCATTGATTGAGATTTACCCGAAGAGATCTAAATACACTAAATGGATTCAAAAATCGATATCCTGCCCAAGTGTATTGTGTGATATAATCAGATTGTACCAAGAACCCCAAATCATTAGTCTCAAATCCCGGCGACCTATAAGTTGCTCCTGTTTGAAACACAAGGTTCCCGCTATTTTTTCCAAAATTTAAAGTTGCACCGGTACCAGTTAAGCTAGTCAAAGTAGAATCGTACTCCTGATGACTATTATCTGGTCTTTGAAAAAACCTTTCTGAAGAAAGTTGTGTGTCTGAAATTGCTTCTTCGCTACCATTTACATTACTATAAACGCCTCTAAAAGACACATAATACTTCCTTTCAGCAAAATTATGAAGTAAGTCAACACCAGCTGAATATGCATTGCGGTGAAGGAAATTTAAATGATCATCCCTGAGATTACGATTGGTTGCGGTAAACATTGCACCGAATACGGTTTCACCGCCATTCAGATCTTGCTGAGCTCTTCCTACAAAGTAATTTGTAAAAGGTTCTACCGCTTCTTTTGATCTCACTCCCAGACTATCAAGGGTTGCAAATTGTCTTTGTGTTACAGCTTCAAGAATACCCCAGCTAAAGCCATTTTTATTCTTACCAGTTACTTTAGCCGCTCCAAGAATGCTTGTGTTCCTAGGTTGATTAACATATATGGTATCCTCTAAAGAGCTAGGCTGATAACTTGGACGTCTTCCAATTCTTCTTGAGTAGAATAAATTATCATTCCCATATGGCCCTCCTGCTTCAGATCTTGTTACACGGAAATCAAGAATATTATTTCCTTCTATAAAAAATGGCCTCTGTTCACGAAAAAAAAGTTGAAACGCGGATAGATTAACTTGAGACGGATCAGCTTCCACCTGACCAAAATCCGGGTTAATAGTTACATCCAGCGTAATGTCACTGGTGATTCCAACTTTAGCATCTATCCCAACATTTACATCAGATGTAGAGCCATCAGCAAATGGGTTGCCTTCCTCTTTTTCAAAGGTTTCTGCTTTGGCAAGGATATAAGGCTGAACTTCAAGCTGTTTTTGTGGTTTGATGCCTTTCAGGCCCCTTAACTCTCCAAATAGATACACCCACCCTGGTTTGTCTGGTGGAATAAACTGCCAACTAGACCTCTCTTCTTCACGGAAGAATCTTCGATTAATCTGTAGCCCCCAAACATGTTCATCCTTATCTGCAAATCTCAATTGGCTTAATGGAATTCTGAATTCTGCGATCCATCCTTGGTCATCTATTGAAGTTTTTAAATACCATATAGGATCCCAATTAGAATCCCAGTTATTCCCATTATTAGAAACATACTCATCACTTTTCACTCCAGTAACACTGGCTGTGAAGGAAAAAGCAGTTCTTTTATCGTGATAACTATCAATATTGATTTCAACCCAATCACCTTCAAACCCATCTCGGCGAGACATTCTTTTAACAATCTTTTCAGGTTCAGTGTCGAATGCTCTGATTGCTACATAGAGATTTTTTTCATCGTAGAGGATTTTGAAGGCAGTCTGTTGTGCAGGTGACTCACCCTGATCTGGTCTGATTTGCGTAAAATCCGATCCCCATTCAACCTGTTCCCAGGCTTTATCATTCAGTAAGCCATCAATTTGAATGGGCGATTCTAATTTTGCAGTATTGTAGCTCTTTATTGGTATTTCTTGCGCTACAGCAAAAAAAGCAAAAAAAAGCATCAATATTACTAATGCATATTTAGTCATTGGTCGGTGAGATTTTGAGTTTTTTTGAAGGGTAAAACCCTCTTAAGCCTTACTCTTTATACTCCGACACGTTACTAAAAGTATTAGAATTTGTTTTAAGCGGTAAAAATATTCCGTAGATGGTGTAACAAAATGCTTATCTCATCAGCCATTATACAAAAGGGCTAATAGTATAAGCACCAACATGGCAAGTGTGGATAATCGCACTAAACTACTGAACTTCTCTTTTACTAGACTTTTCATAACATCACTGTTTTGATTCATAAAATAACCCTGTGAGATTACTGAAATATGTATCTCACACCGACTGCTAATCCGAATCCTTCAGGTGTTGCACTGAAGCTGCTGGTTTCTTTTGTGAGTGAGTTAATAGATCGCTGGTAGCTAGGTTTCACGGTAAGCGCATAGTTGTCAAGAAAGCTATATCCAAGAGTTACCCCGGTAATAGCACTAAAGTTTATTGTTCTGTATGGGGAAGTTTCCCCCGGTCTGATTTCTATTGTTTCAAGATTGTTGTCCGGATCTGACAATTCATTTCCCAAGAAAAGATTAGCCTGGATTCCTCCATCAAGCATAATATTTAGTTTTTGATCCATGATGACATATCCTGCTTTTACTGGAACGCTCGCCATTCTAAAAGTATTGCGTAGTTCCACGTTTTCGTATCTAATTTGATAATTTCCCTCTGCAACAACTCTATTTAATGCAGGATCATTCAAAGTTTGCTCTGATAATGCATATCCGGTTGTTGCACTAGTTTCAAATACAGTATTCGTAACGGAGCTTGATTCATAGATTCCGTACTGGACTCCAGACTGTAGAATAATTCTTTTATTGAGTCTTGTACCGTAATTCATTCCCATTACATAGGATGAACCTGCAGTCATATCCTCATTATTTTGAACACTAGAATTGTCATATCTTGCGCCAGATGCAAGTAAATTCATTTCTCTATCCGCAGTAAATGCAGCCGATCTAGCTTCTAGGCCACCACCTTGAGCATTGTAATTAGGCTCAAACAATCCGCCCCCAAATTCCACACTAGCCCAGGCATCCTGTAGATATCGTTTTTTATCTCGAAGCTCCGGCAAATAAACCGCAACACCGTCAACCTCTACTTCTAATGCTTCATCCACTGATAAAGGATCGTTGTTATCCTTTCTGGAGATTTCATTTACTGCTAAAATTGTTCTTTCTGAACCTTCATATGTTGCGAAATCTGGAATCAATTCCTCAGATACATTTTGGCTCATAGCATTGTTGATAGACTTAGTCTCAAGACCTTGAGTATTATCAACATTATTGTTTTCTACCTTGGCAATAGTAGTATTTTCGTTTACCAGACTTATGCTGTTGATTGTTAAATCTTTTTGTGCCACCGTGGTTTCAGTTTTATCAGATCCACTTAATTCAGCTACCGATTGAGATGATGTATTAGGTACCTGAAGTGATAGCGATGCTTCATTAGTAGAACTATTTTCGGATGAATTATTACTTTCTAATTCTGCTACCGACTGAGATGAAGTGGTTGAAATCTGTTGTGAGAGCGATCCTTCATTAGTGGAGTTATTCTCAACTTCCTGGTCCTCATTAGTTATTTGATTACCAGTGATATCATTAACCTTGTTGTTATCCAATTCCGCCACTGACTCTGAAGAAGTAGTTGATACTCCCTGTTTCTCAGCTAAATTATCTATTTCGCCAGTCAACGAATCATTAGCCATTAGATAAATAACTAATGAAAAACATAGCAATACAGCTGCTGCTGCAACATACCTATAGATTTGTACTTGCTTATTCAGCTTGCCAGCTTCTTCATTTGCGAGTGCTCCGTCTATTCCAGACCACAAATGAGAAGGCGGTTGCATTTCTGCACCATCAAAGGCATCTTGCCATTGCTCCTCAAACGATCCTCTCTCTTCACTCGACATTTCTATATGCAATCAATTCGTTCTCCAAAATTCTTTCCTTTAGTAGGGATTTAGCCCTTGCATATTGTGATTTTGATGTTCCTTCACTTATCTGAAGCATATCTGCAATTTCGTGATGCTTATATCCCTCAATCGCGTATAAGTTAAAGATCACCTGACATCCTGATGGCAATTCCTTAATCATTGCCAACAATTCCTTGTGACTGAAATCTGAAATAGTTAATTCACTTGATGGTGTCTCAACCATTTCTGTCACATCAACCATTGGGTACAGGTATAGTTTGCTTCTCTGGTGATTCAAAGCTGTATTGATTACAATTCTTTTGATCCAATAACCCAGTGAAGAATCCTCCCTGAATCCCTTAATATTCTTAAATACTTTGATGAATGCTTCCTGAATGATATCCTCAGCTTCCTGTTGCATCTTGGTATACCGTAAGGCAACAACATACATCTGTTTACAATATTTTTCATAAAGTAAACGTTGCATTGTCCGGTCACCTTTGTGGCACCCTTTTATGATTTCCTTTTCGTCTACGGCCATTTGGTAATTAGTGTGTCCGAATAACGCCTACAAAGTAGACCCTATCAGGAAGCAAATAGTTGTAACGCTATTCAGATTTTTTTAAAAATAATTAATTTCGAGTCCAAATAATTAGGAATGAAATACTACTTATACCTCTTGGCATCACTTCTCATTGGTTGTGTGCCAATCGATCAATCAACTTCCACAAATTTTGTTCCAAAAAAGATCGCGTTCGCTGATTATAAGTATGATCCTACCGTAGGAACATATTATGTATACAATCAAAACGCCCTCACCCCTCCAATCACTACCCTTACCTCTCAAAATTCCTTAACGCTGGAATTTGATGTTTTGGGAGATGAGTATGAGTATTTATATGCCAAAATCTATCATTGTAATGCTGATTGGACCAAATCCTCACTAAATGATTTGGAGTTTATTAGTCAGAATAATGAGTTTCCAATAAATGATTATGCTTTTTCCAGAAATGCATTGACGCTCTATACACATTATTCATTCCCCATCCCACAAGTGAATTTTTCAGGGAATTATGTTATCGCGGTTTATCGTGACAGTAATCCTCAGGATCTTCTTTTGAGCTGTAGGTTTATGGTAGTAGAAAATGCGGTTACCATTACTCCGGATGTCATTATTCCAAATTTGGTTAATTACAGAAAAACAGGGCAAAAGGTAGATATGGAGATCAGTTATGATGGAATCAATGTGAAAAATCCTAATACCGAAATACAGGTTACGGTTAGACAGAACAGAAGATGGGACAATGCAAAAATTGGCTTAAAACCAACAAATATTCAGTTTGGGAATAAGCTTATGGAATTCAATTATTTCTCTGGTGAAAATACATTTTACGGAGGAAATGAATTCCGATTATTTGACCTGAGAACCACATCTGCGACTGGAATGAATGTTGCCAAATTAGATGTTGCAGAAAACAGAAGGTTTGCGCTCATTGCGACTTCTCAAATAAATGAAAGTGTGGTTTATTCTCAGCCAATCAATCAAGATATCAACGGTAATTTCTTCGTGATTTCCCTGGAACCTGCTGCTGACCAGCTGGATGCTGATTATATCTATACCTCTTTCACATTACTTGCTCCTAAGGATGCTTATGGGATGATTTATGTAATTGGAGAATTCAATAATTGGCAGGCGTCTTCAAAAAACGCGATGTATTTTGATGAGTCACTCCAAGCATATAGATATGAAACCAGTTTGAAACAAGGGTTTTACAATTATACTTTTTATGCTCCCCAGGCTGAGAATCCTTATCCTGTAGATGGATCATATTTCGAGACTGAAAACGACTATGATGTATTAGTATACCATAGAGAAATCGGAACTTACCATGATAGAATTGTTGGTTACAAAGAATTCTCAAGCAACGATTGAGGTCTTAATGTCCATTTTCTTTGTTCGTTCCAAAGGATCCTGATTGGCTAAATCTACCATTCCAAAGCCTCTACTTCCAAATTGATCAATTCCACATTGGAAAATAAATTGTTGTATTTCCGGAGGTGCGTATAGTTTAAAAGGGAAAGTATATCCCCTAGCCTCATTTTCAGCACTGTTATCAACTACTCTATAGATTCTTGAGAACTTTTTCCCGTTATTATTGATTTTATCTATGTAATCTTTATCCGGAACTATCTGGAATTTATTGAAATCCGGAACATTCTCAGGGTTGCCTCCATTTGCTTCAAATTTGGTAGCTACAATATCGAAGAGTAGATCTGAAAACTCATTGGAGAACGGATCTATATATCTCTTACTATCCTCACCAAAATAACTTGAGCCATGAGGTATAATTGGCGAAATACAAATCATTTTAGTTTCGCTCCCAAACTCGGGAAGCATTTCTTCATCAACGAGTTCTGGAATAACCTCTAGCTCTCCGAATTTTATGGAATTGGAATTGAATATACCTTTAATAACAGCTTTCACGAATAGGTCATTGACACTACTTATTACAACAGAAACACGTTTTGAATGGTAGTGCAATCCTTGTCTACTGACTCTGGTTAAGCCTTTTACTCCGGAAAAACTATATAATGAGAAATCCGACAATCCATTTTCACCACCATCTTTCAACTTCTCTTTAATGAAAGAAGAGATTAAGTGTTGGTGATGAAAAGGAATTGAAGCTCCTCTATTTTTAACTTTAAAAGTGACCCTGACTCTCATACGGGATAATGTGTTTAATACAAAAAATACCCCAAACCCCTGTTTAGTAGTCAGTTAACTTTACGTTAAAAAAAAATGTTTAAAATATTTAGAGATTTTTTAAACGTTGAATCTGAAATGCATGATATCACCATCAGAGACGACATATTCCTTGCCTTCAATGGCCATTTTTCCGGCTTCTTTGCAAGCTTGTTCTGTCTTTAGCTCCTGATAATCTGGAAGTTTGATAACCTCTGCTTTAATGAACCCTTTCTCAAAGTCTGTGTGGATTACTCCTGCAGCTTGAGGTGCTTTCCAGCCTTTTTTAATTGTCCATGCTCGTACCTCAGTCTTACCAGCTGTGAAATACGTAATCAAGTCAAGCAATTCGTATGATGCTCTAATCAATCTATCAAGACCAGATTCTTTCAATCCATATTCTTCCAGGAACATTTGCTTTTCCTCCGCTTCTTCAAGTTCTGCTATCTGAGACTCGATGGAAGCACAAACCATGATTACCTGAGCATCTTCATCTTTGACAGATTCCTTTAAGATATCTACCCATTCGTTACCTGTGGTAATTACCGACTCTTCTACGTTTGCTGCGTAAATAACTGGCTTCACTGTCAATAGGTGAAGGTCTCTAACCGCCTCCGCCTCTTCATCGGTAACTTCTAGATTTCTGGCGTTTTTGCCACTTTCTAAATGTCCTTTGTACTTCTCAAGAATAGCTAATTCTTTCTTAGCTCCAGCATCACCAGTTTTGGCGATTTTTAGTAGTCTGGCAATTTTTTTCTCAACAGACTCAAGATCTTTCAGTTGAAGCTCAGTATCGATTACTTCTTTATCTTTTACAGGATCAACTTTTCCAGCAACGTGAACGATGTTGTCATCATTAAAACATCTGATCACGTGAATGATAGCATCAACTTCTCTAATGTTTGCAAGGAACTTATTTCCCAAGCCTTCACCTTTACTTGCTCCCTCTACTAATCCGGCGATATCAACAAATTCAATAACAGCTGGAAGAACCTTTTGAGGCTCTACCAAATCTGAAAGAATTTGAAGTCTTTCATCTGGAACAGTAATTACACCAACATTTGGTTCAATTGTGCAAAAAGGAAAGTTTGCAGCCTCTGCTTTGGCATTTGATAATGCGTTGAAAAGTGTAGATTTCCCAACATTTGGTAAACCAACAATTCCACATTGTAATCCCATAAATATTTAAATCTTTTATTTAAGTCTGAAATACTCTATAATCTTTGAATCCTGCATAAACCTCCGACGCGGTTACCCTAATAATCGTATATGCTGGAATCGCCGCTATCATACCAGGAATCTGCCCGATCGTAGCGCCGACAAAGATAATGATAAATATTTCTAGAGGGTGAGCTTTCACGCTCTTTGAAAAAATTAATGGTTGTAAAACTACATTATCAGTAATCTGCACTACCACAAACACTGATACTATCTCTACTATGAATATTACCGATTCCTGGGTAAGCTCAAAATTACCCATTGTGGAAAACCCAACAAGCAGTCCAAATGTAGCACCAAGAATCGGCCCCAAGTAAGGTATAAGATTAGCAAACGCAGCAAATAATGCGATTGTAAGGGCATACTTGATTCCAAAAATGGATAAACCAATAGCTGCAATTGAAAAGATGGCCATCATTTGGAAGAGTAAGCCAAGTAGATAATTAGAAAGCAACTTTTCAGTTTTAAACATTGCCGCTATGAAAACTTCGAAATACTGATTGGGAATAAGTGAAATTATCATTCTTCGGAGAATTCCATTTTCGTACAGCAGGAAAAACGTCATAAACGAAACTGCCAGAACCCCAACAAAAAAGCTTCCTGTAAAACTTATCAGGCTATTAATAATGCTGGTAAAATCGATATTTCTAATAAACCCAAATAATTCCTTACGTAATGTATCAACCAAAAAACCTGATTCCTGATCTACCACCTCATATTCAATAAGGATAGATTCCAGAGATGCTATTGGTTTAGAAAGTGTCGCATAAATCCGATCAAAATTGAGTCCTGAAATTATTTCTATCTGATCAATTATAAGCGGAATAAATAGCAACACAAACGAACTAAATACTACTATCAATATAAAGAAGGAAGCAAGTATTGATAGTGGTCTGGGAAATCTTGCTCCCAAAAATTGAAATTTACTAATGATGTTGACCAATGGCCTTAGTAAAGTTGTAATTACAATAGAAAGAACCAGATATATGAAGATACTTGAGAAGTACCATGCCAGTGCTATTAACAGCACTATCACTAATCCGATTATGAAAAAAAACTTATACTTCATTCCATTATAAGAAAAAAAGCTCCTGAATCATCGGGAGCTTTCCATATTCAATATTTTTTATATCTGAACTTAATCCCACTTAAGTTCAGTATCCTCATCTTCAACAACTTGCTCTTCGTATTCCCTTTCGAACTGTGTGAAGTCTACTTCTGGCATTAATTCGTCTTTCACATGATTTACTGTGTTGTTCAACGCTTCAATGAATTTGTTGAAGTCTTCTTTGTAAAGAAAAATTTTGTGCTTTTCATAAAAGAAGCCATCATCTTTATACCTCCTCTTGCTTTCGGTGATGGTTAGGTAGTAGTCATTAGAGCGCGTCGATTTAATGTCAAAAAAGTAGGTTCTTTTCCCTGCTCTCACTCTCTCGGAATAGATTTCATCTCTTCCTTTTTCCTTATTCTCTTCCACTTTATAGTTCGTTTAAGGTGCTTAATGCAAATTTTAGATTCAAAAAATCAATCTAAATATAGCATAATAAAAATGATTAATGCAACTACTGGTTTGTCAAAAAAGCATTAGAAAAATCATATTCTTGTAAAAAATGAAACAATATTCCTAAAAATCAGTGATTTAGTATTAGATGTTATCTGATAGTTAAATAAACATTTTTACTTGAATCTTAAACACATTAGGTTGCGACTATATGAAGTTTGATCTACAGAAAGCAAAAGAGTACGGTTCTATTGAGTTTCTAGCCAAGCAATTGGTAGACGGATTTATCACTGGATTACATAAATCCCCCTATCATGGTTTCTCTGTGGAATTCGCAGAACATAGACTCTATAATTATGGAGAAAGTACCAGACATATAGACTGGAAAGTCTTCGCCAGAACAGACAGACTGTACACAAAGCAATATGAAGAAGAAACCAATTTGCGGTGCTATGTGGTGTTAGATCATTCTTCTTCCATGCAGTATCCAATTCCAGGAAGAGAAAAACTCTTGTTCTCAGCTTATGGCGCTGCTTGCCTGGCCTATATGCTTCACAGACAGAGAGATGCTGTAGGATTGATTACATTCTCCGACAAGGTTGAATTACAGACTCAGATCAAATCAACAGCTTCCCATGTTCATAAGATTTTCACACAGCTTGAAGAAGTAATTGAGGACAAATCCAAAAAGAAGAAAACAGATGTTTCCTCGATCATTCATGAAATTGCGGACAAGATTAATAGAAGGTCACTTGTAATCATTTTTACAGACGCTTTCCAGGCAAATGATTTAGATTCCCTTTTTGGCAGTCTGCAGCACTTAAAACACAACAGGCATGAAGTGTTATTCTTCCATGTAACTGATCACTCCACAGAGCTTAACTTTGAATTTGAAGACAGACCTTACAAATTCTATGACCTTGAAGAAGATATCGTGCTCAAATTAACTCCTACAGAATACAAAAAAATGTATCAGGAGAAAATGACGCAATATTACAATGCCATCAAACTAAGAGCAGGACAACTAAAAATCGACTTTATAGAAGCTGATGTAAAAGATGACTTTGATAAAATACTTTCAGCATATTTAATTAAAAGATCCAGAATGAAATAGAAATTGGATGCTGGAAGTTAGAGGTTAGAGGATTAGGGTTTGCAACCTTGAATTATCTCAATACTTTGTAACCCTGATTAAAATTAAATCACTCTCAAGTTTCTAACTTCAAACATCAAGTTTCTAACTTCTAGAATCAAAAAAAAGACCACCCTTTTGAGGCAGTCTTTCTCTTATTTCATTCTATGCTGCCGCAATTACTCATCGTGTAACCACTCCTTCTTAGCTGTTAATTCCTCTTCGGTTTCAACATAATCAGGATCGTCAACACAACAATCTACCGGACATACAGCTGCACACTGTGGTTCTTCATGGAAACCTGTACACTCCGTACACTTCCCTGAAACTATATAATAAAATTCGTCTGAAACGGGTTCCTGGGGTTCGTTGGCATCAACCATCGTACCGTCTTCGAGCTCTACTTCTTTAAGCTCTGTGCCACCTGCCCAGGTCCATTCCACTCCACCTTCGTAGATTGCCGTATTTGGGCATTCCGGCTCGCATGCACCGCAGTTGATGCATTCATCTGTGATTATTATTGCCATTTACTCACAAAATTTATGTTTTTAATACATTCAAATAGCTCAACAAAATTATAAACAATATGTTTGCAGACAAGTTCCTTTGAGTTTCATTTTTATGAATTTGCAAGAAAGATTATCCAGTTTCATTCAATTAGGTGAAAAAATTGACAGTTTAACTTCAACAGAAACCCAAATTCTTTGCGAAAATGCTAATCGCCAGAATAAGTGGTTTACAGAAGAAAGTGTAACAAGTGCACTCAAAGGAATCTCCAAATTCCTTAAGAAAGAAGTTCTTGATCAATGGCTAACCAAATATCAATTTGACCAAAATGATCAGAAACATGTAGGAATTGTGATGGCGGGTAACATTCCAATGGTTGGTTTCCATGATTTAATGTGTGTACTTCTTTCTGGACACAAAGCTGACATCAAACCTAGTTCTGATGATGTATACTTGATAAAAACAATTAGTCAGTGGCTTACTGATATTAATCCTCAATTTCAGGATTTGATTCTATTCCCTGAATCGTTAAAAGACTCAGATGCAATTATTGCAACTGGGAGTGATAACACAGCCCGATATTTCGAGCATTATTTTGGAGGTAAACCTAATATCATCAGAAAGAATAGAACATCCGTAGGAGTTTTAGACGGTAATGAAACTGAGGAACAGCTAAAATCTCTCGGGGAAGACATATTCAAGTATTTTGGTCTCGGATGTAGAAATGTATCAAAACTCTTCTACCCGAAAGGATTTGATATCACTAGGATTTTTCCATCATTCGAACCGTTTGAACCGATTATTCATCATCACAAATACAGAAACAATTACGATTACAACAAATCAATCCTTCTGGTCAACAAAGAGCCGCATCTTGACACTGGCTTTCTGCTCACCAAAGAAGATGATCAATTTGTTTCACCAATTAGTATGATCTACACTCAGGCTTACAATGACTTGGCAGAGCTTGAATCTACTATTAGTCAGAATGCTGAAAAAATTCAATGTATTGTTGGAGGTGAGTCTATTCAGAAAACCAGTTTGGAAGTATTCAACTTTGGAGAAGCACAATACCCGGAAGTTTGGGATTATGCAGATGGGGTTGATACGATGAAGTTTCTGACAGAATTAAAGTAGGATGAATGCCAATTTGCCGAATAAGTTCTTCGAAGCTGATTGGAAATTACAATACATCTTACTAGCTCTATTCGGAGCTGCTCTTTTTCTACCTTTCATAGGTCATGTACACCTATTCGATTGGGATGAGGCCAACTTTGCTGAAATCACAAGGGAAATGCTGGTTACCGGAGAATATTTTAAGGTCCAGGTAGATTACCAGCCATTTTATGAGAAGCCACCATTATTTGCATGGGTTCAGGCAGTTAATTTTAAAGTCTTTGGAATAAATGAATTTGCAGCAAGATTTCCCAATGTGGTAGTTGGAATCCTTTGTCTGATTACGCTGTATTTTGTTGGCTCCAGAATAAAGGACAATAAATTTGGATTGATCTGGGTCTTATGTTATTCAGGATCTTTGCTTCCATTCTTTTTCTTCAAGACAGGACTAATAGATCCCATTTTCAATCTTCTCATATTCATTTCAATTATTTATCTAATTCAATTGATCAACCAGGAAAACAGTGTCTGGTACAAATATTTGATAGCTGGAATGATAAATGGAGCTGCTATTCTTGCAAAGGGCCCTGTTGCTTTGTTGATATTGATGCTTGTTGGATTTAGTTACTGGATTCTGATTCATAGGAAATTAAAGTTCATCGCATTTAAGAACATTATCTTAATTGGTTTGGGAGTTTTACTTACTTCCAGTTTATGGTTTATCCCAGAGACAATAATTAGAGGTCCGGCATTTATTAGTGAATTTATCTATTATATGATTGGTCTTTTATCCAGAGATATTGCCAGTCATGCTCAACCATTCTACTACCATACTATTGTCATATATTTTGGTTGCTTCCCTATCTCGGTTTTTGCACTTAAGAATATCATTAAAACCCAAAACGAGAAATATGATTTCAACAGATGGATGATTTGTCTTTTTTGGGTAGTTCTGATTTTATTTTCAATCGTCAAGACCAAAATTGTCAACTACAGTAGCTTAACATATTATCCTCTCTCCTATTTAGCGGCATATACACTCTATCAATACTTTGAGGATGGTAAAATCAAGGGCAAGTCTGTGTTCCTAATATTAGGGGTAATTCTTAGCTGCATCCCTATACTATTCCCAATCTTATTCAGTGACCAAGATTTCGTCCAATCGATATTTAAAAATGATCGATTTTCCAGAGAAGCATTTTACTCAATTCAGTTTTCTAATTGGAATTCAATACCTGGACTTATATGGTTGGTAGGAATCATAATAGCCTACATCCTACTTAGTAAGAGAAAGTTGCTTTCTGCATTATTTATCTACACCGTTACAGTATGTATATTTTTAAATTCCTCCCTTTATTGGGTCATCCCAAAAATTGAAACCGCTTTGCAAGGGCCGGCAATTAGCTACTTTCAAGAACTAAAAGGTAAAGATGTATATCTGGGAACATTGGGGTTCAAATCATATGCGAAATTCTTCTATTCCGAAAGACCAAAAGAGCTCAGTGGTTATTCTGACAAAGAACTGTTAAAAGAGCACCATGATAAAGATTGCTACCTGGTAGTGAAACCGAGGAAATTAGAATTAATGAAACAACACCCAGAATTTAAGCAGATTGACCAAAAAGGAGGATTCTACTTATTTCTTAGAGCTAAAAAAGAACAATAAGGTAGTGAATTTCAATTCCTTTTTCTCAATCAAATATTTAAAAAATCCTAAAAGTTTCGAAACACTTACCTGGGGTTAAAAGGTTTATCATTTTTAGATTAACTTTGGCGCTCGCCACAATTTGTATCACAAACAGATTTAAACACAAATCAACATGAGTAAAGATTTCTTTGGAATTGAGAAACAATTAAAAACCCCCCTTGGAGAGCATAAGTACTATAGCCTCAAAGACTTGGCAGAAAAGAAGCCAGAGGTGAAGAAACTTCCTTACTCCATTAGAATACTCCTAGAAAACGCTATCAGAAATTATGATGGTTTTGCAGTAACAGAAGAGCACCTTAACACTTTGCTTGACTGGAAATCAACTGCGGGAGATAAAGATATCCCTTACACTCCTGCAAGAGTTTTGATGCAGGATTTTACTGGTGTACCTGCTGTAGTAGACATTGCTTCTATCAGAGCTGAGGTTGCCAGGAAAGGAAAAGACACTGGTAAGACTAATCCAATCGTACCTGCTGAGATGGTAATTGACCACTCTGTAATGATTGAGTACTTTGGAACGCAGAATGCTTACCAAAAGAATGTTGACCTTGAATACCAAAGAAACGAAGAGCGATACAAATTATTAAAGTGGGGTCAGCAGGCATTTGACAATTTTACAGTAGTTCCTCCGGGAATGGGTATTTGCCACCAGGTGAATATTGAAAACCTTGCTAAGGTTGTAATCCCTAGAGATGGATATTTATTACCAGATACTCTTGTAGGTACTGATTCACACACACCAATGGTGAACGGTCTTGGAGTTCTTGGATGGGGAGTTGGAGGTATTGAAGCAGAAGCTGCAATGCTTGGACAACCTATCTATATGATCCTTCCTCAGGTAATCGGTCTTAAATTGACTGGTAAACTTCCAGAAGGAGCAACAGCTACTGACCTTGTACTAACAATTGTAAGACTCCTTAGAGATTACGGTGTTGTTGGAAAAATCGTTGAAGTATTTGGTCCTGCATTAGCAAACCTTACTATTCCGGATAGAGCAACAATTTCAAACATGTCTCCTGAGTTTGGTTGTACTGATACACACTGGCCAGTGGATGAGCAAACACTTGCTTACTTAAAGAAAACAAACAGAGGTGATGATCACATCGCAATGGTTGAAGCATATGCTAAAGAAAATATGCTTTGGAGAACTGATGATGATCAAGCTGAATATACTGATACTTTAGAATTAGATCTTGGAACAGTAGAACCTACTATTTCTGGACCTAAGAGACCTCAGGATAAAATCTTATTGAGAGAGGCCAAAGAATCTGTAATCAACTTATTAAAAGATAACTACAGCAGAGATTATGTTCCTGTTGACGAAAGAGGATGGGCTAACGACCCTGCAGTAGCAACTGCTCCGGCTGACAGCAAAATCAAGAGTGTGCCAATCAAAGTTGGTGATCTTGAGTACAACTTAACTGACGGTGCGGTGGTAATTGCTGCGATTACTTCTTGTACAAATACTTCTAACCCAAGTGTAATGCTTGGAGCCGGATTAGTGGCTAAGAATGCTGTTGAAAGAGGACTTGATGTTAAGCCTTGGGTGAAAACATCTTTAGCTCCTGGTTCAAGAGTTGTAACTGAATACCTGAATAACGCTGAATTGATGCCATTCTTCGAGGCATTGAAATTCCACGTTGTAGGTTACGGATGTACTACATGTATCGGTAACAGTGGTGACATGATCAAACAAGTTCAGGATGCTGTTATTGAGAATGACCTTGTTGCATGTTCGGCACTTTCTGGAAACAGAAACTTTGAAGCGAGAATTCACCCTAACATTAAAATGAACTTCCTTGCTTCTCCAATGCTGGTTGTGGCTTACGCACTTGCAGGAAGAATGGATTTCGACATGAACAATGAACCATTAGGACATGATCCAAATGGAGAGCCTGTTTACTTGAAAGACATCTGGCCTTCTCAGGAAGAGATCAATGCTGTTATGGACAAAGTAGTAACAGCTGAAGACTACAGAAAAACTTACGAAACTGTATTTGATGGTGATGAGACCTGGCAGGCACTAAATGCTCCAACTGGAAGTCTTTACGACTGGGACAGCAAGTCTACTTATATTCAGGAAGCTCCATTCTTCAAAGACATTTCAGAAGAAGTTCCAAATCCAGAAAATATCACTGGAGCGAAGGTATTATTACAGTTGGGAGACATGGTTACAACTGACCACATTTCTCCAGCTGGTAAGTTCTTACCAGAGCACCCTGCCGGACAGTATTTAACTGGTAACGGAATTGAGCAAAAAGACTTCAACTCTTACGGTTCAAGAAGAGGAAACCATGAGGTAATGATGAGAGGTACTTTTGCTAACGTTAGAATCAAGAATAAGCTTGCTTCAAGAGAAGGTGGATGGACTAAGTATCACCCAACCGGTGAGGAGATGTACGTTTATGACGCTTCTATGAAATATCAGGAAGCTGGTACTCCACTTGTAGTAATTGGTGGTAAAGAATACGGATCAGGATCTTCTAGAGACTGGGCTGCTAAAGGAACTACTTTACTAGGAGTAAAAGCTGTAATTACAGAAAGTTTTGAAAGAATCCACAGATCCAACCTTGTAGGAATGGGAGTTCTTCCAATGGTATTCATGGAAGGAGAAAACCAGGATACGTTAGGCCTAGATGGATCTGAAACATACGACATTACCGGACTAGATAGTGATCTAACTCCAGGAAAGATTGTTGACGTTACTGCTACGAAAGCAGATGGGACTAAGGTTGAATTCAAATCTAAGTTGAGACTAGATAGCGGTGTGGATGTAGAGTACTACAAACACGGTGGTATCCTCAACTATGTATTGAGAAACTTCCTTAAAGATTAATCACGAGATTTTTTAAGAATTGAAGCCGTTCTGATTTATTGGAACGGCTTTTTTTTGAAGTTTTTTTAGATTTGCAGACTAAATCAATTGTCTAATTATTCATTAACTATAACATCATCGAAATGAAAAGTTTGAAATTATTCATCATCTGTTTAATCATTGGTTCCAATACATTTGCCCAGTGGGACAATTCCACAAATGAAGGAACGACTAACGACGACATTGAAATCAATGGAACCCTACAAGTAAATGGGAACACAGATATTCATAGATTGACTATTTCGAATAGTACTAATAACGGTTCCAATACCGTAGCTGAGATTTACAGAGCTACAAGCACAGTTGGTTCAGGGAATCAAATATCCTGGAAAAACAATAACACAAGTGGTACCAAGATTAGTACAGGTTGGATGCATTCTGTTTTAAGACAAAATACTTTAGGGGCCGAAAATTCAAAATGGGAATTCCAAGGACTTGTTAACGGAACAATGAAAGAGATGCTAGAATTTGGTGATCATGGCTTCTACCTTAAACCAAATGGCACAACCATTGCATCATTCACATCTGGTGGCCTTAAAACAACAGGAAGCGACAATGATAATGTAAGATTAATTGTTGAAGGGACAAATGGAATGCTTGGATTTTTTGGAGATGGTGGTGGAGGCTCTGATGGGCAGCTGGCTTTATATGAAAATTCTGGAGGTAATTTAAGTGTGCTATTTCAAGGAACTGGAAATTCATACATAAACACAACTGGAAATATTGGAATAGGAACTAATCAGCCCAATTATAAACTTGAGGTTATGGGAACTGGTACTGCAACCACCACATCCAGAATCGCGTCTGGTGGGCATGTGAATCACCGAATTTCACGAGGTAATGGAAATTTCGATGCTGGATATCTATTTTATACTGGGTCTACATTAGATTGGAGGTTTCAAGAAAGCGCAAATGGTAATAACCTAAATATTAGAGATGAAAGCGCAGGAATAAATGTTTTGACATTTGAAGACAACACTGGAAATATCGGAATTGGAATAGCTAATCCCTCCGCAAAACTAGACATCAAAGTAGGATCCACAGAAACTGCAAATAGTATCAACCTGCATGATGGAAACTATGAAATAGGTTCAATCAGAAAGCTAAGTAGTACGGATGGAAGGGGTCTTGTGATCTCTGGTAGAACTGAAAATGCTACAACAGCTCAACCTACTTTAATATTAGCCGGATACACAAAAGATTATGCGGCAGACAACTCTTATGATGCCGCTGTATCAATTAGAGGCTATAACGTTGACGACAATTCAACACTCCAATCAGCACCAATTTTCAAAGTACTGAATGGTAGCTCAGATTCCTACTTCACTGTAAATTCGGATGGTAATTGCGGTATAGGAACTTCAGAAACCGGCCCTCATAAACTAGCCGTAGAAGGAACAATTGGTTCAAGAGAAATTAAAGTACAGGCATCAGGATGGTATGACTTTGTTTTTGATGAAGGTTACAATTTGAGATCACTTGAAGAGGTTGAGTCCTACATAGAAACCAACAAACATCTTCCTGAGATACCATCAGAAAATGAGGTGTTGGAAAACGGTATCGAATTAGGAGATATGAATGGAAAACTGCTTCAGAAAATTGAAGAACTTACCCTCTACATGATAGAGATGAACAAAGAAATGAAATCTCAAAAAGAAGAAATAAACTTACTTAAATCAGAAAACCAAAAGTTAAATTCAGAACTGACTGAACTTAAGAAAGGTAACTAAACAAATCAAATAGATATCAAAAAAAAGCCATGTCGTTAATTTGAAATGGCTTTTTTGATTCACATCTGTAAGGTTGTAGATTAGTGGTACGCTATGAAACAAATTATTTCAATCTGCTCAGTTCTATTCTTCTTTGGTTACACATATGCCCAGGAATTAAAAATCGAGGAAGAATCCAGAATCAAAAGTGACTTGGTCCCTGAAAAAGCATTCAATTGGGTTCAGGAAGCATTTCCCTCTTCACCTAAAACTAAATGGTTCAGAGAAGTAGCCTCCCCTACCAATAGCAATGAGATTCAACATATCAGCTTTGAAGCAAAACTAAAATTTCATGGATCTGTTTACAGCATTGAATTCTCGGAATCCGGAGATTTAGAAGATGTGGAAATAACGAAAAAGCTTCATGATCTACCTGAAACTCACAGGAAGACCTTAAAACAAGCATTTGACAAATACCCAAAATTCAGATTGCAAAAGCTTCAGGAACAATGGACCGGAGAAAGCTCAGAAGTTCAAAATGCCGTTGTAACTGGAAAAACAGAAAAAGTAATAACAAGGTACGAAGTTGAATTTGAAGGAGATGTGGATGCAATCCATGCTTACTGGGAAGCTCTATTTGAAACTGATGGCGCACTAATTCAAATTAGACAAATCTATCTCAGACCTTCTGATAACATGGACTTATGAGATATATCTTGGTTATACTCATATTTTGGTCTACTAATCTCGTAGCACAAACAACGATTGGTCTTCTACCTGAAATTGCGATCTCAAAGAGTTGGAAAAACGGGATCAGACTATCCAATCAGTTTGAATCAATGCAACAACTATTTACCAATACTGAGGACACCAAGCTCTCTAACGAATATGAATATATAAGAAGCGATTGGACAACCATCGTTTCCTACAAATTCAGGCCGCAAGCCTCAGTGGGAATAGGAATGCTCAATAGATTTACAGATGATGGATGGGTTCAAAGGACTATTCAACAAGTTTCTTTTAAACGCAAACTTCATTCAACGCGACTGGGCCAGAGATTTAGAACGGATCAGACTTTTGCTCAAAACGAAGATGTCAGATTTAGATTCAGATATCGATTTGCTGCAGAAATACCATTGGTGGGTTTTGACATTAACGATAATGAGTGGTACATCATCTCTTCAACTGAGGTTGTTTCGAGTCTACAAAATCAAAAATGGGAAATGGAACATAGGGTACTTGCCAGTATTGGGCATTACTTTAGCAGTAACCACAAACTGGAGTCTGGAATAGATTATAGACTGTCGAATTACACCACTGATTCCAGTAATGGTATCTGGTGGATGATCAACTATTATATAAACTTTTAGCGCATCAAATAAGTAGATATAAGGGTAAAATCAATTGTTGATTGTTCTAACTTTGAGTTATTCAATTGACCTGACCATGAGAAATATCATAACCATCCTATCAATAGTAGCAATTTTCTATGCATGCAACGATGACAATGACATTGAGGAAATTGAAGTGCTTAGCAGTGATTCCCTAATAGTGGAAGAGGAGCCCATTGATACACTTAATAATGAAGATAATCTGGACACCCTTGATTTAGAAGAGACCACCCCTTGTTATGAGGACTTTAAAACAGCAATTATCGTTTCTGAAGTTTATAAGCTGAGGTTTCAACTAAAAATTCCTGAGACCTGGAACACAGTATCCTCACATGGAATAGACTCATGGATAGGCTGGGTACAAGGTCCAACTGATACTTTATTTTTTGATTTTGGCTTTTGGGGGAATACTGTATTTACGGATAGCAGATGTGAAGTTTGGCAAGAGACCATTTTTGGATACACTGCTGACTTATGCAGACCACTGGATAAAAGTGATAACTACGCGATGAGGATCAGAGATGTTCAAGTGAAGCTTTTTGATATGGATGAATATACATACGACTTCATATTTACGATGGGTCAAATCAGTGATCAGCCCATGGACGAAGAAACAGTCTTGTGCATATTCAGGTCTTTTGAAATGCTCTGTTATGCAGATAATAGTGATTGCTTTTTCAACTAGCCAACTATCATAGCCGTGTAATTAATGAAGAAATTAACTAGTTTGGCATCCTTCAACTATGTTCAAACTGGGTAAGAAAAAAGTTCATTCCACTAACCAAGGCATCAAGACCTCAAAATTCGATTTTGAACGGATATCGCTGTACTTCAAAAACTCTAAGCATGATGATGCCAGACAAGTAATTGATCACAATACAGCGGATGATCTGGATCTTGAGGAATTATTCATGTTCGTAGACAGGACTCATTCCAAAATCGGGCAGCAATATCTTTATTCTGCTTTAAGAACAATTCCTGAAGCAAACTCAAGAAATTTTGAACCAGAGATTGAGCATTTTGAGAAGAACTTAAGTCTAAAAGAATCAACAGTTAACGAGTTAAAAAAGCTCGACACCAGAGGCGCCTATTTCATTCAAAAATTAATTTTCGACAAGCAGCTCCCAAACCCAAAATGGTTCTGGATTCTTCCGATTTTATCAAACCTTAGTATTGCAGCTGCAATCAGCTCGTTCTTTTTACCTCAGGTAATTCTATTTGCAATACCTGTACTTGTCATAAATACCTTTATTCACTTTTGGAACAAGACTAACCTATTTGCATATTCAAATGCAATTCCACAGTTACTACTTCTCCAAAGCATTACTCGTAAACTTTTAAAAAGTGGTGCTATCCAGCGTAATCAACAACAGGTTTCAGGATCTGAGTTAAAAATTAGAAAGATTGGTAGAATGGCATTTTTCTTCAAACTGGAGTCAAAAATGACCGATGAAATCAGTCAGGCTTTCAGTTATTTGATTGATTTGATAAATGGAATCTTTTTATTGGAAACATTAATATTCTTTCGATTTCTAAGGAAAGTTGAAGTAGCCAAAGACGATATTGATGTTCTATTTAAATCAATTGGACTGATTGATGCTTCCTTATCAATTTCTGCATTGAGAAGTTCAACTAACAATTGGTCGAAACCTGAATTTCTTGATCACGAAAAGAAGTTAGAATTATCGGAGCTTTATCACCCTTTATTAGTAAACCCAGTTCCCAACGATCTAAATATCCATAACAAATCCGTTTTGATTTCAGGCTCTAATATGTCGGGAAAAACAACTTTTATACGTACCATTGGAACCAACATATTATTGGCTCAAACTATTAACACTGTATTTGGAAAGAATTTAAAATGTCCTCGTCTCGATATTTATTCAGCGGTCAGGATATCAGATGATTTATTGGAAGACACCAGCTACTACTTCGCGGAAGTTAAAAGGATCAAAGAACTGTTAGATGCAAGTGAGGAATCTCAAGCGTGTCTGTTTTTACTTGATGAATTATTTAAAGGTACCAATACAATCGAAAGGATAGCTTCCGGAAAAGCTGTATTGAGTCATCTTAGTCAAAATAATCATATGGTTTTTGCTTCAACCCATGATCTTGAGTTGACTGAATTTCTTTCGAACGAATACAATTACTTCCATTTCGAAGAGCATATTGAGATGGATAAACTAATATTTGACTACAAATTAAAGCCTGGCCAATTAACTAATACAAATGCCATCAAGATTCTTGAAATAAACAACTTTCCTCAGAATCTCACCAACGAAGCTAAATCGATAGCTGAAGAATTTCTAAAAAAGAAAAGAAATTAGAATTCCCTGACTGAGAATGTTCTGGCATTAAAATTGAAGCCCTACAATGTTTTAATTCAAATTATTACGCATGTTGAACAAATCTATTTTGATCGTCCTTTTAACGTTTATAGCCTCATCTTTAGCAAGTAGTCAGCACTTTGAACATCAACGTGTTAGTGTCCTTACCATTAATGAAAATGATTCTTTGGCTTTTGTTGGTGACACCTTGGTTGTTGATTCGCTGATCATGCATGATAACTCACTATTATATTTTGTGAGTGATGCCTATGTCAAAATCAGCAATTCGTTTATTGGTCAAAACACAAAAATCTCTGCAGAAGGAATAGACGGTATTAATGGTCAAAACGGAACAAGTCTTTGGAATCACGGAACAGATGGAACTAATGCAACAGATGGACATGACCTTCAATTAATTATTAATTTCAATAAAGTAGGATCACTAGTAATCTCTACTAGCGGAGGTAAAGGTGGTAATGGAGGTTCAGGGTTTTCACCTCCTAGAATAAAAGTTAATGGTCAAACCGGGTTTGATGGCGGAAATGGTGGATCTGCTGGTCAGGGAGGAGACTCTGGAAACCTCTCTGTGTTTTATACTTATAGCAAAGAACATCCTGTTTTTAATAGAAATGGAGATAAGAATTCAATATACCTGTTAACCAATGCAGGCTCTTGCGGTAAACCGGGAAAAGCTGGAAAAGGAGGTAAAGGCGGCAAGTCTGAGACTATTAGAACAGGAGACTCAGATATCCTCAGAGCTGAAGGAGCAAATGGCATAGACGGTACCCGAGGCGCCAGTTGTAATAAAACCGTAAAAGATGGTAAACTAACGCTCAAAAACCTTACAGAATAAGAGACTAATCTACCTCGTTTTAACTGTATCTAAGGCTCTTATTTGATCTCTCACTTCATATACAATTTCATTTGGAACAGGGACTGCCAAATTATAGTGTGCAATCTTCCATTCACCTCCAACCACTTTCAATACTCCTGATCCTCTGCACAAACCAAGATTAGGTGTATCAAGTTCTTCATCAAACCATGCAAAAGTGCTATCCGGTGAATAATAAACCACACGATTAAATGGTGTGAAATCCCAAGCCATACCATCTTCAAATGCAGGTTTAGCCCAAGGAGCAAAGACACTGACGGTCCATCTTTCAGTTGCATCTGTTCCAATAAAAATGGAAGTTGAGTCCTCAAAGTAGGAGAAATATTTTTCATATTCCCCAGTTGTAGCCGCATTATGCCACTCATCCAAAGTTGTGTCCACACCCTTGGCTGGAGCAACCGGATCGATTTTAACTTCTACAGGTCTACAAGCAATAGCGAATAGTAAGATTGGAATAAGTTGTTTCATGAGGTGAATATATGAAATTATAAGGTTCTTCCTAATTCTAATGGTTATATTGAAGTATGGAGGTCTCGTTTAATTTTTGGTCTATCCTGTTTTTAATAGTAGCATCACAAGGACTGATGTTGGGAATATTACTATTACTGAAGAAGACCTCAAGAATCCAAAACATTCAATTGCTATCCATATTAATCATCAGTTTCTCATTGATGCTCTTTTATTATGTAGCATTCTGGACTGGTTATAGTAGACAAATTCACAGACTCTGGGGAATACCCTATTCTTTTTCCTGGCTGGTAGGCCCAATTTGTTATCAATACATCAGAAGCATCACTATAAAAGACAAATTTCAATATTGGCATTACATTCCTTTTAGTGTCTTTCTATGTTTTCTTCTCGTGGCTTCATTTGTTTATGAACCCCGAAGCTTTTTTCAAGCTGCCTGGGCCAACTTCAACTTGTTGTTAGTTATTCAGTTAACGGCATATGCTATCGCGATTTTCAGATTTAACAAGACGCATTCTGATCATTGGACCAGACTCATTGGCTATTTATATTTTGGATTTTTAGCAGGAAACCTCACCTACTTCAGCTTGGTTTGGACAGGTCTTTTAAACCCAACATATGACTACATTATCTCTCTATTTATAAGCGGATTTATTTACTCAATTGGATATTATGGTTTCAATGAAGAGCAATTATTCATCAAGAAAAAATACAGTAACTCTGAGTTAACCAATACTGCTTTGAGGTTTTTAGGTAACAAACTTGAAGAGGTAATGGACAAAGAAAAACCTTACCTGGAGCACGGCATTAGTCTTCAGGAATTGGCAGAAAAGGTAGACATTTCCAAGCATCAACTATCACAGGTTATCAACGAATGCTTTCAAATGAACTTCTTTGATTTTGTCAATAGCTATAGAATTAGAGATGCAATTGAGATAATAAAGCAGCCCGACAACTACAGCATCAAACTAAATCAATTGGCCATAAAGGTGGGATTCAATAATAAAGTCACCTTTAACAACGCATTTAAAAAAGTAACCGGCAAATCTCCTTCACTCTTTAAAAAGGGAGTCCACGAAATGGCTTAAAAAAGGTAAATCTTGATAAGAATTGCCCGATTTCTTATTGAATAGGGCTATTGTTGTTGTAAAACAAAAAGTAATTATGAGACAAATTGCAACAACATTTTTCTTCTTTCTATTTGCTTCAATCAGTTATGGTCAAATTGCTGAAGCAGATACTTTGGCTAAAAATCAACAATTCAAGGAAGCAATTAAGCTTTACAAAAAGCATTTAAAAAAGAATGATTCTGATAGTTCTGCGTGGTTCAAATTAGGAAAGGCTTATAACGACAGTGAGCAGTATCCTGAGGCAGTTGAGGCTTATCAAAAAGCTATCGACAATAATTTCTACAAAGTCTATACACTGCTATTTATTGCCAGAGCCCATGCGTTGAATGAAAACAAGGAAATGATGTACGCCGCACTTGATTCAGGAGTTGCAAACGGTGCAGCTTCAGCTTATAATCTTGAAAATGATAAACAATTCGAAAAATACCGAAGTGAAGACAGGTTCCAGGGGCTGATCACCACACTAAAAGAAGCAGCTTTCCCATGCCTCAAAAAAGAAAGGGCTGACCAATTTGACTTCTGGGTGGGTAGTTGGACAGTTTACGCTGGTGGAGGAAAAGCTGGTGATAGCGAAATAACCAAAGCTAAAGGCGGTTGTGCGGTTCATGAGAGTTATACTACAGCCAGAGAATATTCCGGACAAAGTATCAACTTTTTAAACCCACAAGACAATCTGTGGAAGCAATACTGGGTAGGTTCCAGAGGTGATGTGTATAACTATTCAGAAATAGATGCAGCGGAAGGGATGCTTCAGTTTTTAGCTGAATTTGATAATAATGGTACAAAAACCCTCAGTAGACTCACATTCACATACAATGAAGAAGATGACACTGTGACTCAGCTCTTTGAAAACTCCACAGATGATGGTGAATCATGGCAAGCTGTTTTTAATGGATTGTATGTTCGTAAAAAGTAAACATTAATTAAGATCACATTATGCTGAGGTCCGATTTGCCCTCAGCATTTTAAGTAACCTCTAATCTCATCTTTTACGAAAAATTAAGCCTTTTACTCAAGAAGCCATTATTAAATTAAAAACCTCCTTCCATTACCATCTAAGATAACTTCAGAGAAATCCGATTGCTCAATACGTGAAAATTCATTAAATTCTAGATACAGTGGTTGATTCAATAATCACTGATTTAATCCATGTAAGTAAGGACCAGCTTTCATACCACAAATTATTGCATGGAATATCTTGTTATATTAAAACATCAAAACTTATGAAGTCTATCCACACATTAATTTGCATTATTCTATCTATTAGCTTTTGCGTAGCGCAAGAAATTTCTGAAGTTCCAGAATTCAAAACTGGACGAGCTGCGGGTAACTCTTTGGAAAAGAAAATGAAAAAATCGCCAAAGAAGATTCTAATCAACACCTTCAGAGTAAATTATCAAATTCTATTTACTGACTGGGAAGGAACACGTGCCGGAGTTTATACTGGTAAAACAAGTGCCGAATTGACTGTTGCGTTTAATGGAATGGAAGAAGTCGATTATCAAAAAATAACGGATGATCTTTATACTAATTATTTATCGTATCTTGATGGGGAGGGTTATGAGGTAATTTCATCAGATGTTTTGGCCAATAGTAAGGCCGTCAAGAACTTCTCATCAACTTTTGGTGGATCCCCTTCTTACGAGTTAATAGATGGGTATATTTCTACCACACCGACTGGCTTTACTTATTATTCAAAAGACAATGGGAAAGCACCACTTGCTGGAAAAATGAAGGGATGCGGAGCTGTCGTTGCGGATATAACTCTCAATATTCCTTTTATTGCAGATAGTGAATCCGGTGCTAGTAAGCTTGCAACAAAGGCAGTTGGAGGAGTTTCAAAGATTGTAGTGAGTCCAAGTTTAAGAATTGAGTCAAATAGTACAATAAGGTTTACAGACCCTGAGGTTTTGGCGGTAATCATATCAAAAATGAAAGACCCAATGATGATAAACGGGGTTTTTAAAGATGCTAAATTCAAAGCTTCAGCGGCAGCACAAACAAACACTGCATATAGAATGGGACATGTGGTCAATGTTTACTCTACAGATGTAAACACATCCAAAATGCAAGTAGCAGAATGTGATCCCGAGAAATACAAGGCGGGTGTACTAGAAGCTACCAGGCAATTAACGGAAAGTGCAACCAATCACTTCATACATTATAACGATTGAGCTAATTATGTCAATGGTATTTGATGATGACTCTTTTAAGTGAATGAACAATATTTACAGCGACTAAAAAAAGACGAAACAAGAATGGTTCATATTAGTTTTGATGTAAATTGTATCGAAACCTAAATACCGTACTTAAAACATGAAAAGAGCAACATATTTCTGGCGAATTCTGCCGTTACTTTCACTAATTGTATTGTGGTCTTGTGATGGTGGTAAAAAAGCAAACCAGGAGTCAACAAAAGAAGAAGTAGTTGATGTTCCACCTATAAAACTTACTAAAGCTCCGGAATCACCAAGTTTTGAAGAGGCTGCACTTACACTGGTAGAACCTTACCAGGATCGTGCTGACACTGGCGCAGTAAACTTCCAATTCAATGTTAGCAATTATGAACTAGGCGCACAAACCAGTGATGCTGCTGAACGAGGAATTGCAAATTCAGGAAAAGGACAACATGTCCACTTAATAATAAACAATGGACCTTACTCAGCTCATTATGATGATAAATTTGATAAAACGTTGGAGGCAGGGAACTATACTATCCTTGCATTCTTAAGTAGATCTTATCATGAAAGTGTAAAGGGTCCGGCTACATTCATAACTAAGCAATTAACAGTTGGAGATGTAACAGCAGAAGCATTTGATTTTAATGCTCAACATTTGTTTTACAGTAGACCAAAAGGTACCTACAAAGGTGCTGATACCAACAAAGTAATGTTAGACTTCTTCCTATTGAACACAGAACTTTCTGCAGATGGCAATAAAGTAAGAGCTACGATAAACGGTCAGGAGTTTATGATTGACGAGTGGGCTCCTTATTATATAGAAAATGCTCCAAAAGGAGATCTTCAAATTAAGCTTGAGCTTCTAAACAAAGACGGAGAAGTAATTCCGGGTCCTTACAATGTTTCTGAAAGAACAGTAAAACTGGAAGAATAAGAAAAATATATAATTAGCAAAAAAGGCCTTGAAATTGATTCAAGGCCTTTTTTATACATATCGTAATTTAGCTCTTATAATAACGATCAAACAACTTTGCATAACGGGTCGCCTCCTCACTATGACCACTCTGATGATAGTATCTGGCTATTTCATTGAGTGCAACCAAACTCCTTCTGGACTCTTGATGAGTAAGAGGTATTTCATTCCGGATACCATAATCCAACCATTCTACAGCCCTATCAATCATTTTCGTAGCAATATGATCTGCAGTGTCTTTATCCTCCACCTGAAGTAATAATTGAACTGTCGCCAGATTATTCATTCCAAATGGCACACCTTCATCCGGCAAAACCTTTACACTATGTTGAAGTACCTGCTTTGCCGTATCCTTATCACCATCCAATATCAATGCCCTTGCTAATACATTAAAATGATTTCGATTATTACCAGCAAAGAAGTTGTAATTTTCGGCATAATGAATTGAAGCATCATCCATGTTAGTAAACTGAGCCTTGTCAACCATGTTCTCAAACATTAATTCTGTATCGACAAATTGTTCATTTGGGTTAGGGTTAGTCACTGGAAGTAGTCTCATCAAATCACCAACTTGAATTGTGTGTGGACTTACATCGAAACTTAGTTGATTCAACGAAGTATAGTTGAAATAAATAGGTCTCTCCCACCTATTGGAATCAATCATATCCAGAATAAGAAGATCTCTTTTCTGAAGTGAATTCCCCTTAATATTAAACTCCACATGATCTGTTACAAATTGTTCGAACTTAGCAGGGATTGTTCTCTCTCTTGGCACCTTTGATGAATCACTATTCAAATAAAGCTTCCTTGATGGGACCACATTAAACTCCCCGGATTCAGATTGAGCAGTAATCCCTTTGTGCTTCCGTTTGACGAGATCAAGATAATTATGGAGATTGATACCACTTTTGAATTTTGGATTTTCTGAAACCAGTAAATAATCATTAGGCCCTCCTTGCTTGTAATCATCAGCTCCCAGCGTTAACGGCAGTGGGTCAGAATTGTTGATCTGTCTAAACATTGGGTTGATGTACCAATCCACATTTGCGTAGCTTAATACCACTACTCTCACATCAGTTCTAAAACCTTCAACCTCCTGAACATACCACAATGGGTAAGTATCGTTATCTCCACCAGTAAATAAGATTGCATTTGGTTCACAACTGGCTAGAGTATTTCTGGCCGTTTCTACTGAAAAGTACCTATCTGATCTATCATGATCATTATAGTTCGTAAAGAAATACAAGAATGGAACCACTAAAGATAAACTCATCGCTATTCCCAAATTCAATCCGGATCTACTCTTAATAAACTTTTGCAACCCTACAAAAAGTGACACCACTCCTAATCCAAGCCAAATTGCAAATGCATAATACGAGCCCACATATATGTAGTCTCTTTCCCTTGGCTCAGTAGGTGGGCCATTCAAATAAGCAACCAGTGCTATTCCAGTCATGACAAAAAGAAGGCCTACTACCGAAAACATTTTTCGATCTGCCCTCCACATAAAAAATGCACCAATAAGCACCATCAGAAGAGGCAGCATGTAGTAATTATTTCGCGCTTTGTCATTTGCCCGGACGGAGGGGATCTCAGATGATGAATCCAAGGGACTTAACCAACCTGCTCCCTGAAAACTTCCTTCCCTACCTGCAAAATTCCACATCAGATATCTTAGGTACATATGTCCCATCTGATGTTTAAACATGTAGGTGAGATTTTCAGAGAATGTTGGCGTCTCTCCTGGTTTAAGATCCATAATCCTTTGATACTCCAGGGGGTGATTTGCATTTAGTGTGCTCCACATTCTCGGGAGAATAGTTTGCTTATCATCGGCATAAGTTTCTTTCAATTTGTGGTCTGTCACTTCATATCCTTCAGACCCTTTCGAATAGATTGGCCTAACCTTCTCGTAACCTTTGACTTTACTGGTGAAGTATTTGCCATGAAGCAAAGGTCTGGTTGGGTATTGCTCCATGTTGAGATAATAAATCAGCCCCAAAATATCTCTGGGATCATTTTGATTAACCGGGGGACCGAAATTGGCTCTTACCAAAATGGTCATATAAGATGAGTACCCAATAAACACGAAAGTAGCTGAGAGCAATATTGTATTCCATGTTACTTGGGATTTCTGGTGAGTATAATAAATTCCAAATGTTAATAATGAGGCCAAAACCAAAGACAGCAATATAATTCCTGAATTGAATGGCATCCCCAAAAAATTGACCATAAAGATCTCCAGGTATTTACCAATTGTGGCGAAGATCACCAGTCCATACATAACAAACAACAAAGCAAACCCTGAAGCTAGTAGCGCAAGAAATAAACCCTTCTTCGTAACTTTTTTATACTTTTTAAAATAGTAAACCAAGCCTATCGAAGGAATAGCTAATAAATTGAGAAGATGAACCCCCACAGAAAGTCCAGTAATAAATGCAATGAAAATGAGCCACCTGTTTTCATCCTGAGCATTATCCAGTCTATCCCACTTAAGAATAGCCCAGAATATAAGTGCAATAAAGAATGTAGACAGTCCGTAAACCTCTGCCTCAGTTGCTGAGTACCAAAATGTGTCAGTGAAGGCAAAAGAAATTGCGCCGATAAATCCAGCACCGAGGCTAATTAATTGATTCGTCTTTGATTCTTCTTTAAGTGACTTTAAAGCAACCAAAACTATTGTCCAGAATAAAAAAAGCACGGTAAATGCACTACTCACTGCACTTAAAGAATTGATAACCTTGGCTACTGAAGTAGGTTCCAATGCGAACATTGAGAACAACCTACCAAGCAATAAATATAAGGGAGCTCCAGGAGGATGTGGTATTTCCAGTTTGTATGCTGTAGAAATAAATTCCCCACTATCCCAAAAACTTGCAGTAGGCTCTATTGTAAATAAATAGGTAGTCAGGGCAAGGCCAAAGGTTATCCAGCCAAGCAGGTTGTTGTAAAGTTTAAATCTAGACATGTCTGTTTTAGTAGGTTATAGTAGATCTCCTACTAAAACGCTCTACCAAAACAGCCGTTGATTCTTCTCTCTTAAAAAATGTTAAACTGGTAAAAAAATTAAACAGACAGCTGTCTACCTTCTTTTGCTGCCTTTTTATCCAGGAATACACCAAGTGCGAGCCCAAGAGGAATTCCAAAAGCAAAACCGGTACCTAGAAAAGCTGGACCATCAGATATAGAATATGAAATAGCTAAACCTATTGGCACTCCAAATGCAGTCATCCCAAGTGACATCCATAATGTTCTGTAGTGTCCCTTAGTAACAAACCCTAATTCTTTGTTGACAGTTCTAATAATAGATGTGTACCCTTTTCTAATTGCTTTCATTAAAGCTTTCTCATCTGAGATTTCATTGATGGCTTCAATCTCTGCATTAATATTTTCAACTACCTCCCCGGAAACTCCCTTTTCGTTTAACGAATTAATAAGTTTCACAAGATTGTCCGACAATTTCTGAAGTTTAGGATTTTCAGATGTGTTAATTTCTTTTAGCGGCTTGATCATGCGCCGAAATTAAATTATTGCAGCTAAAAATCATCGATTGCATATAACTTTTTCATCTGTTTTTCCATCACTCTTTCAGGCATCATTCTGATCATGGTTTTTAAGAACATTTGACCAAATGGAGAATGAGCAAGTTTCCCAAAAGTCCAGGAGTTTTTCACTACGTAATCTACTTTGTCTCTTCTCAGCTTCATGAAAGAATCAAAAGACTCTGTAACTGTCGCAGAAGAATCCAATAGCCTGGAGATATAATAAGCATCCTCTAACCCCTGACATCCTCCTTGCCCCATATTGGGTGTAGTAGCATGGCCAGCATCACCAATCAAACAAACATTACCATGATACCAGGATTTTAGTCGCTTCAAGTCATAAATATCACTTCTAATCAGATTTTCTGAACTTGTATGTTCTATTATTCGATTGACCAATGGATTAAATGATTGATACATCCCAAACAACTTCGATTTCAATTCCGGAGAGTCTGAACCTCCTTTTTCAGCTAGAGCAACTGCAAACCAATAAACTTCATTTTCTCCAAGTTGAGAAAATCCAAATCGTATTCGTTTTCCCCACGCCTCTTTGCCGGCATTTTTCAGTGCGTCAGGGATATGAAATTTGGCAATACCTCTCCAGCTTGTTTGGCCGGAATATCTGGTAGAAGAAGTTGGAAACATCTGCTGCCTTACCTTCGAGTTTATTCCATCCGCAGCTAACAAGATATCGGTTTCAGTTTCAGTCCCATTTTGAAATTTAACCTTCAAACCTGATTCACATTCTGTAAACGAGCTAAAAGCACTATCCAAAACAACTGTCTCATCCGGAAGGGCATCATAAAGTACCTTTTGCAATCGTCCCCTGTGTATCGATATGATTTGATTGCCTTCCTCATCCTTACTAATATCTCTTGTAAGTACTTTCAGTGGCTTAAGATCCGAATCAGTTATATCAGGCCGATAAAGCAAAACACCTTTATTCCTTATCTCATCACCTACTCCCAACCAATCCAAAACCTTCAAAGCATTGGGCTGCATCCAGATACCTGCTCCTACCTCATTCAATTGAGAAGCCTTTTCATAAACTTTACACTGAAAACCGAGCTTTCGCAAAGCGATAGCAGTTGACAATCCTGTAATTCCGCCACCGATGATTGAAATATTGATATTCTTTTTCATATGATTTTTATCTTAAAAAATACCTGAACGACTCAAATTGATTACTTTAGGTCAAATATACTAAATAAATTAGGTCAAGTATACTAAAATTGAAAAATACCAAACAAAAAATACTAGACGAAGCTCGAAAGCAATTCAATGAAAAAGGTGTTTCAGAAACCACTTTAAGACAAATTGCTTCTGCACTTGATATGAGTCAAGGGAATCTCAATTATCATTTCAAGACCCGCCAAGACCTTGCTGAGGCGTTGTACTTTGAATTAGTAAGCAAGATGGATCAGGAGATGAATGCAGTTTCAACGATAGAAATGGGGCTTGACTTGCTTTACTTGTCTTCAAAACACTCTATGTCACATCTGTATGAATACAGGTTTCTACTTAAGAGCTCTTTGCAGGTAATGAAGCTAAGTGAGACGATAAAGAAGCACTTCTTTGAACTGCAAACATTAAGAAGGCAACAATTTCTCAAGATGTTTGATCTTCTTATTCAGCAAGGAATTATGAGACCCAAAGAGTATGAACAGGAATACGACAACTTGTATGAAAGAATGCAGATTTTGGGAGACAACTGGATTAGTACACAGGAATTAATGAAACCGGATTTGGATGATCCAGTAGAATACTATTGCCATCTGCTTTTTGATGTCATTTATCCGTATTTGACAGAATTGGGTAAAAAGAAATTTCTAGAAGTCAAGAGAAAACAGTTCTAATTTTTGATAACAGGCATAATTGCAATCCAACCAAGTTTCTATTTCTTGGGTCATTCAATTATTCAAAATCAATATTCATGAACTATGCAACGTAAACACATTCTGTTATTCTCAATCATTTTTTTAAGCCTTTCTTCCTTTGCTCAATATTCAGTTGGTATAAAAGGCGGGTATGTCCGTGCCTGGGAAGAGTATGGTGATGTAGATCTTCCAGATGATGCCGAAATTGATGTAGGTGGCCTCAATATTTCTTTATTAGCCTACAGAAATATCGGCAAATTTTTAAGTGTCGGTGTTGAACCGGGTTATGTAGAACGAGGTGCTGCATGTATTCCAGGTGGTCTGCTCCCATTTGATGGAGACACCAAATATTTCCTCAAGTACTTGGAAGTTCCAATTGCTTTAAGGTTTGAAGTTCCATTATTTAACTCAGGATTTAAAATTGGCACCAAAACTGGCTATTCAGCTGCTTTCCTCACAGAAGCTCATGAGGAAATTACCAATTTCATTGACAACTCAACTACCACAGAAAAGATAAAACTTAAAGATTCAGAAATCCTAAACAGATGGGACCATGGAGTCAAAAGTGGAGTCCAAATTTCCAGGGCCTTTGGTAGAAGTCAGCTATTTGTAGGAACAGATTATTTCTTTGGGCTAAGGGATGCTGAAAAAAGAAATGTTTCTAAGAATAGAAGTTTGGAGTTTAACCTGGGGTATACCTTTCAGCTAAACTCCGGATCACTTTAAAGGGATGGAGTGATATTGTCTTTCACACATCTGACAGACATACCATCACTCAAAAAGTATGCACCCCAGTGAGCACTTCCCGCACCGCATCCTCCATCGTGGTGCTTTAAATCAAGGAAGTATGCTCGCTGGGGTTGTTTATATTTTTTATCAAAAGCAGTTACTTTATCTAACGTGGTAGTCCAGTAATGACCATATTTATTAAGACTATCATGTTTACCATTTCCATCTACAAAACCTCCAGGCAATCCATTAAATCCACTTACATTGGTTCCATTGCCCTTTTTAAACTTATAAGATTTCCATCCATCAGTTGATTTCAAGGCATAACCACCTTCAATCTCGCCTCCCAATGAGTCTATCAGTGATAGATACTCTTCTCGACTAGGAATATGCCAACCTTCTGGCGCCAGACCTCTTGGATCATTTACAGCATACCAGTTATACAGTTTGCCATATTTGGGGCCATACTTTGAGTCATATTTATAGTAACACCAGACCGGCTTTTTCTGCCTGTTTGCTGCCGACCACTCATATTTTGTGGTAGCTCCATCAATAGGATCGCCATTTCTGAATTTGGTTACATTAAGATTCTGGGACATCCAGAGGTTGTCAAAAATCTCGACAACACGGTACTGATTTCCATCAATATCACGTAATTGGGCATTGACGTTCAAAGCGGTAATCAAAATTACCACAGTAGTGAGGTGCATAACATTATTCATGTCAACAAAACGCACAAACAATTAAAATATTGACTCCCAAACGTTTGACGGCAAGAAAAGAAATTATTATCAGCTGATTTGTCAAAAGATAAATTCCATATTAATTTACCATACCGTTGTTTGTAATTAATCTAAACTAAACATAATAAAACTATGAGAACCAAGTTAACCATGGTCTTCTGTATCGTAATGATGTGGATGACACAAGAATCTTATGCGCAGGTCTGTGCTAACCCACCAATAAAGAAGGACATCAAATTTAAACCTTACACCCAAAGAACATTTGACACTGAAAACACAGTTTGTATCGATGTGCAATTTCACATTGTAAGAAGGAGTAATGGCACTGGAGGATTCAATGCATTTCAGGTAGGAAACATTATAAATGAGTTAGATCAGGAATTTGGTCCGCAGGGAATATTTTTTTCCAATGTTGGCACCAACTTCATCAATAGCGATGCATTCTTCAACATTGATAATGACAATGAAGCCAATCAACTGGCCAATGCTAACAATGTAAATGGAGCAATTAACTATTACATTGTTGAAACTCTTTGGAATGTAAATGGAGGTTTTGTTACAGGTACTGCATTATCCATTCCCTCAAACAACCTTGTCATTCGAAGAGATAGAGCACTTACTGCGACATCTCCACATGAAGTTGGTCATTGCCTGAATCTATTACATACTTTTCAGGGTACAGCTGCAAATACTTCAGGTTGTGCGGAGGCAATTAATGGATCTAATTGTACAACTTGTGGTGATCAGGTTTGTGATACCCCTGCTGATGCAAATATTGGTCAGGCTCTAGGATTCAATCCCGACATCAATAATATTATGAGTTACTATAATGTAAGAACCCGATTTACTGATGGACAGGGTACAAGAATGTGTCAGGCCATAAACAGTATGACACTATTAGATGATTTGATTAGTAATACTTGTACTGCCCCTACTTTGGTAGGAGATGATTGTGCCTGTAGTTCTCCTAATACTACTTTTAACTTAAATAATGCTCCTGGGGGTGTTTTATGGACCGTATCCAACAACCTTCAGATTGTAAGCAGCAGTAATACTCAGGTAACTGTAAGAGCGACAAGCTCAGGTACCAGAGCGGCCGGCTGGGTTCAAGCCACCTTTAATGGTGTCCAGATGAGAAAGGACATATGGGTAGGTCGACCTGCATCTCCCTCAAGCAGCATTACCGGATTGACAAATGTGAATTATGGTGCTATGGTAAGATACAGCATCAGAGGTACCGCTCAAGGCGCAACTAGTTATGAATGGAGAGCTCCATATCCTTTTGTCGTTAACCCAATTGTTGTAGTAGATCCAGCTACCTGGAAGATTCTAAGCGGATCTACTTCCAGGAACATGACCGCTTTGGTAGGGCCAAATAGTGGTTTGATTCAGGTAATGGGCAGGAATAAATGCGGACTTGGTGGCGCAAAACTAAAAAGTGTCACCGTGAGCACTAATGGAGGTGGAGGCGGTCCAATTCCAATAGTTTCCGGTGATGATGACATTCCGATTTATCCTGTACCAGCTTCTACTAATTTAACGATTGACCTTAGGGAGAGCGACTTTGATCAAAGCAGAACTGAGGTAGTTGTAAGAGATAAGTTTGGTATAGAAGTATTAAGACAGCATTATCAAGATGCCTCCTCTATCAATATCCAGAGTTTACAAGACGGACTTTATGTAATCCAGATATCTGATGGCAGCCAAAAACTATCAAGAAAAATATCTATTAAGCACTAATATCCAGGGGGGTCGAGAGATCGGCCTCCCTATTTTGATTAGGATTCAACTCCACCTCCTCACCTACTTCCTGAATTTTCTTCAGTGTGGCAATCATCGTTTTAGTGATCTTGAATTTGATTATTGGCATTAACAATCTATGGAACCATGATTTAGGCTTCACATGAAATTGCATTGTAACTTCCGTTGATCCAGAATCGGTTTCCTCCAAAACGAAGTAGTTAGCAAAATCCTTAAACAAAGAAGAGTTCTTTAAAGATTCTCCATAAACATACGGGTTATCATCAAAATCCTGCGTGACTGTTTCAAAACTCAATCTCTCCTTATTGACAATACAATAATGTTCAGTACCTACACGGTTCAGCTTTTTTGGATCATACTCGATCTTCACCGCATCCTGATTCCATAAATAGCGATATCTGAAATCTGAGATGAATTGAAAAACATCTGAAATATTTCGTTTTACCTCTATTTTTTGCTCCAGAGGACTATCAATTAATATTCCCTTTTTGGCCTTTCCAGGATCCTCGATTTTATTTTCCCACTGATCAATTAATTCGTACTTGAAACCAATGTTTCTCAAGTCCTTCTCCTCCATTGATCCATTTACCATCATTGCTGACTTAGAATCCGGAAAATCACTTTGTTCAATAAATTGGTTGGAATACAATACATACTGGCTGTGGCCAATTTTATTCTTTAACAAACGATGTGCAGCGACTACCTCTTTCCCGTGTGGCTTGTCAGAATTCCCTTTAATCTTAAGATAGCCTACTTCACCACTGTGTACTACAAATTTTAGTTTGAGATCTACTGCGCCTGTACAAGCTCCGCAATTACATATTCTTTGATTCTCGTATTTCTTAATGTGGGTATGGAATGCTTTGAAAATGCCTTCAATTTGATCATGTAGCTTGTCAAAGGACGGCATCTTCTTGCTATAGAAGAATATCGCGTCACCTTCAATTTCGGCAACTTCAAGTTTTAATTTGTTGGCATCCAGCATAGCTTCTATCAATTCCTGAATGATATGTTGGCTGTGATCAACCTCAGTCTCATTCACGAATTTTGTAAATCCGCTAATATCCGGTAAAAACAAAAGCGTTGGTTCGCTTGCCATAGTGATTTTTGTGTTGTTCCGCTTCTACTTTAATACGTAAGCCCTTACCTATTGGATGTAATTATCAAAGAAGTGTCTCTGCCAAGTCATTTGACTCAAAACACTATCCTTCAATCATTACAAATGCTCCCCAATAATAAGGATCATTATACTTTGCTTGTGTGGCTCTTTTAGCTTTATTAAAAGCATCAAATTTATTACCCGTATTGAGCCATTCTCTGTAGAATTCAATCATAAAATCCCTGGTTGCAGAATCATCCACTTTCCAAAGAGACATAATTACAGAATTAGCCCCTGCTACAAGAAAAGATCTTTGCAGTCCATAAACTCCTTCTCCTGTATGAATCTCTCCGAGTCCTGTCTCACAAGCACTTAGCACTACAATTTCAGTATTTGGAAAATCAAGACTACCAATTTCGAAAGCAGTTGCTAAACCATCATCTGATTGCGTTAGGTCATTGGAGCTACCACTGGTTTCATCCGCCAATACCAGCCCAGATCGCAATAAAGCTTCCAAGGCATTTCCGGATGATATCTTTTGACCAGAGAGTTTGGTCTTCTCAGCCTTCTTATCAACAAAGAATCCATGTGTAGCAACGTGAAGCACATTATACTCTGATGAATTCTCAAAATTAGCTTCCGATGCATTTGCATCAAGGTAGGACTTCACTTTCACGCCTTTTCCTGTTGCGAGACCCTCAATTGTTTTGATTTCCTCTTCTGTACCAGGAAGTGCTGTGTATTTGTTAAGATCAAAAGCTGGAGAACCCATTAGGAATATACTGGAAATTCTTTTAGCATCATGATTCACTTTTAACAGTTCACCAGGGTTTGTCAAAACAGAAATATTGTATCGTTCAGCCAGGAATTGAGATCCATCATGAAGTGATCCAATACTGACCTGATTGTAAACACCATCCTTTACAAGGAATATCTTTTTCTTGGTATTCATTTTAGCCTCAATGGCATTCCAATATGAATAGAATGATTTTGACTCAGTTTGTTTGAACTTAATAGCATTCTTATAGAGCTTGATTGCTTTGTCTTCCAGTACCTCAGCATCACCAAGTTTTACAATTTGTGCATTTGAAGAGGTGATTACTGCCGCGGCATATTGATCTTTTCTTTCTGCAGGATTGAAGTATTTGATAACATCCACAAGAACTTCATCTGATTGCAATGCTCCTGAAATATCCTCAAAACTCGCACTTTGTTGCGTTGAGCTCGAAAACACATCGGAGTTAGCACTTAGCCATTTTTCTTGTTGGTTAGAAACTCTCACAAGTGAGTCTACATTGATTTTCTGCGTAGAAAGTTCTTCTGAAGAAAGAGAGTAATAGTAAGCCACCAGTGTTTTAGTAGATTTCCACTCTTCATATTTCTTAATCAGGGTTGAGTTGTTTGAAGCAAGGATTTGTTGTCTGATCTTGCCTGAGGTTGATAGCAGCAGTCCTTTTACGATTACTTCATAATCAATTAAATGCTTCGTTAATTCCGGTTTGTTTTGATCTGCAACAAACGCATAGTAAGTCTGAAAATCAGATTGGAGTGTTTGCCAGTACTTTGATTTTTCTACTTCGCTCATTGCAGGGAAATATTCTTTAATATATTGGATGTTGTTATCTAAGGCTTGATGAAAATCAGTCGCAGCTCCAGAGGTATCACCGTTTAACCACTTTGCATAAGCAACAAGAATTCTACTTTCATTTACACGTGTACTGTTCTCACCATAGATTTGCCTAACCAAATCCAGATTTTCTTTCAAAGTCTTAAGACCTTCAGCTTTGTTACCCTTAGCAATCTTCAAGAGCCCTTTAATTTTTAAAACTGATGAAACGGTAGGATGAACATCCCCATATTCTTTTCTATAAATGCCCTCAGCCACAGTTAAGGCCTTGCCTATATTCTTATCAAGCTGATTCGTGTTGAGATATAAACTAGAGAGATTGGTAAGAATTGATGCATAGTCCGGTTGCTTTGTTCTGGCTTGCTTTTCTTTCAGTTTCAAGGCATTCAGATAAATTACTTCTGCCTTCTCAGTCATTCCTGCATTTTCGTAAATCAGTGCCAGGTTGATGTTGATCCTTTGAAAAGTATTTGATTTCTGATTCCAATTGGCCTCATTATTCTGGATAATCTTTTCAAGTATTTGAATAGATTCATCAAGCCTTCCCAGGTACTGATAAAGAATCGCCAGATTATTTTGCATAATGGCTTTCGCGCCACTCGCATTTCTCCCGGAGTTATCTAATATTCCCATTGCCTCTTTCAGCCTTTGCTCAGATTCATTAAACCTTCCAAGATCCTTCAGAAGTATGCTTTCATTATTCAATGTAACAGCTCGTTGGTATTCTGAATTTGGCACATTGACCAGAACATCTTTAGTAATACCAAACTGCTCTTCTGCTGCTACAAAGTCTCCTTGAGCATGATACAACATCCCAAGATTTGAGTGTACTTTGGCATTGAGCAATGAATTTTCAAGGTTTGGGTTTCCTTGTAACTTTAGAATAGCCCCAATAAAACTTGTTTCGGAATATTTAAAATATCTGGAGGCATAACTCAACTCTCCAGTTTGATTTAGTGTTTCCGCTTGTTTTAATAACTGAAGCTCGTCACTGGTTAAGTTATCGTAACTACTTGTTTGTCCCTTTTTATTTTTACCAAATGGATTATTGATCCCCAATGCATTAGAGTTCTGACTGTAATCGTAATCATTGATTTCAGCTAATAAGCTACTTGTATATCTCAAGGCAGTAGCGGAAGCTTTCCGATCAGAATAAAATGAAGTATTATCATAACTTGATAATGCCATACTCATGGATGTAGAATCCTTTTTAGCATAGGCTTTCTGCATTGAATTTACTGCCAGATTGATTATCGCGTCTTCAGCAGTTCCATTAGTAAGTGCATTACCTGCTTTTTCCTTTACTTTATCTTGTAGGGATTTAAGTAATTGAGCTTCAGAGGTGATAGTGATTTGAATTAAGCAAAAAACCATCAAAATGGTACGTGGAAGAGGTTTCATATTGAGAATATCTTTTGTAGATTCCTAATGCAAATTATTAATTTATTTTATTTTGGCACAGTAATGGTACTTAAAGCATAAAGGACTATTAAAAACAACCAATTAAACAGAATAACTAATGGCTAAGTTTAACCTAATCGCAATCATTTTTTTAGCAGGAATAATATTCTCCTGTTCTTCAGGTAAAAAAGCTCTGGAAAGGGGTAATTACTACGAAGCAGTTGTAAAAGCTGTAGAACGATTAAGAAAAAACCCGGATAACAAAAAATCAAGAGAGACTTTGAAATTAGCTTATCCACTTGCTCTCGATTATTACAAAACTGAATTAGCCAATGTCTCCGCTTCAAACAGAAAGTTCAAATGGGGAGAAACCGTAAAGATTTATGAAACCATCAATCGAATGGGAGATGAGATTAGAAGATCTCCTGGCGCTCTGAAAGTGATTAGAAACCCGGATAGGTATGCTTCTAAACTTACTGAAGCCAAGAAGTTTGCTGCCGAAGAAAGTTATGCCGAAGGAATGAGGCTTATTAATGAATTTGACAGAAACGCTTCAAAAGATGCATTCTACAGATTTAAAGATGCTGACAGATATGTCCCCAACTTTAAGGACACTAGAGCAAAAATGAATGAAGCACGGGAATATGCTACTTTAAAAGTTGTTATTGAGCAAATTCCAGTAAGAGGAAGATATTCATTAAGCGCAGATTTTTTCCAGGATCAGGTTGAAGGTTTTCTAAGAACTGGAATCAGAAATGAATTTGTTAGATTCTTCACACCACAAGAGGCTGATCAATACAGATTGGATGATGTGGATCAAATCATAAGTCTGTATTTTGATGATTTTGTTGTGGGACAGGTAGCGTACAGCAAAGAGACAAAAGAATATACTCGAGATAGCGTTGTAGTTGGTGAAGTAGTTGTAGACGGAGCAAAGCAGGATGTATACGGCACAGTATCTGCAGATCTGACTGTGAATAGAGCGGAAGTTTTATCTCAAGGGTTATTGGCAATGAGAATTATGGATGCCGGTAGTAATGCTGTTGTAGTTAGTGACAAATTCCCTGGTTCGTTTACATGGTTCGTAGAATGGGGAAGTTTCAATGGCGATGATAGAGCTTTAAGCAGAGACCAGTTGAGGTTGTGCAGACTTCAGTTTACACCTCCACCTTCCAATCAAGATATGTTTATTGAATTTACCAGGCCAATATATAGTCAGTTGACCAGTCGATTACAGCGGTTTTATAAGCGTTATTAAAGCGGCCCTCAGCATTTTACAAGCGTTTGCATAAAATATTCTTTGGAATTGCGTAAATTGTTCTCTTTCAAATAAACAACCCAAAATTATGAAACGTTTGGTTCTATTATCATTTATGATGGTATTAGGATTGAGTGTCTGCAACGCCCAAAAAAGATACAAGAGATCTCATATGCCACTGGCCAAGAATTTGAAATACAGTTCTAGTTATGGCACAGCAGCATTTAAGATCTCTTCAACTAAGAGAGTAACTGGCCCGAGAGCAAAGAATGTGAAGAAGGAAGGAACAGTTAGGATCGCCAGAACAAGAATTACCGGCCCAAAAGCTAAAAACAAAAGGATCGGTGTTCGAAGAGAAGAAAGTTGAAGTACAAGCCAACAGATAATTCAATCTAACAGTACCTTTTAATAAAAGAAACCGTCCCGAAGGAAACCTCGGGACGGTTTATTATTTAATAGCATCAATAAAAAAAGAGGCACTAATCTAGTGCCCCTTTTACTATTTACACGCGTTGTATTTGTTACTTAATACTAATTTTCTCAACAAATCCTCCTTTGCTATTGATCACTCGGATCAAGTAGAATCCTGTTGGAATTGTTGCCAGAGATACCTTAGTCTGGTTTTCAGTAATTACTCCTGAAAGCATTCTCTTACCAGATAGATCAAGAATCTCAAATGCATCAGCCTTGATATCAAGAACATTGATCATCAGGTAATCCTCCGCTGGATTAGGTGATACAGTGAAAGTTCCTCTAAACTCTCTTGTTTCCTGGAATATGTCATACATTGAAGTAGTTGCTCCACCAACACAAAATGTCTTAGTTTCTGTAGAAGTGAATGAACCACCAGAAGCCAATGTTGTAGATCCTTCTGTTAATGTATAAGATCCATTACCATAAGCACAGCAAATACCATCACCGTATGCATCATTGATTGTAAAGTCATAGCATCCTGCAGCCAATGTGAATGTTTCAGTAACAGTAGAGCCATCAGGCTGTGATCCATAAGTACCACCAGAAGCAATAGTAGATCCACCTTGTGATAGAGTCCAGCTGGTTTCTTCTGGGTAGTTATCTAGTACTAAAGTTAATGTTACATCTGTTCCTGGAGGTGTTGTTCCATCTGTAAGTTCCATCTTGTCAATGGCCATATCACCTTGCCAGGTTGTACCAGTTGTTCCAACAATTCTCAACTTCACTGATCCACCAGCATAAGCAGAAAGGTTTACGGAAGCATCTAACCAAGCATTACCCTGGTTTCCGGATTGAGACCAAACAGTGCTCCATGTGTTGTCATCTGTAGTAGCTTCCATCACTAATCCTCCCATTGCTGAAGCTCCATACATATGATATTTGAAAGTCAACGTTGGAGAAGTAGTACCAGCAAGATCGAAACATGGGCTTTCTATGATTGCAACTTTTGTTGAGTAATTCGGGCTACTAGACTCAGTGTAGATGTAGTATGATCCATCATTTGCTGACGAAGGTCCTGTATTACTAGAAGGAGTTCCTCCAGATCTTAATGACCAATCAAAATCATCACCAGACTGATTTGTCCAAGCTCCGAATGTATTTTCAAAGCTTTCGCTATAAGGAGCGCTAGCAGTAGTAGAACAAGTTAATCCTCCAGTTCCTAAAGTAGTTACATTGATAGAAGAACTATTTGCAGAAACATTTCCAGCTGCATCCTTAGCAGTTACACTGAATGTATAAGAAGTATTTGCAGTAAGGCCTGTAACATTTGCTGAAGTTCCAGCAACACTACCTATTACACTTCCTCCTTGGTAAACATCATATTCAGTAACTCCTACATTGTCAGAAGAAGCGTTCCAGTTTAGTGTCAATGAAGTTTGCTGAACATTTGAAGCAGCTAATCCGGTTGGTACCGTAGGTGCCTGAGTATCAGCAGTTGAACCTCCGGAAATCACAACATTATCAATTGCAATATCTCCTTGCCAAGATGTAGCAGTTACTCCATTGAATCTTAATAATAAAGTACCACCAGCATAAGCATTTAGACTAATGTCCTCACTGTTCCATCCAGAACCCTGAGCTCCTGATCTGGTCCAAAGTGATGTCCATGTATTTCCGTTATCATTACTTGCTTCAAGATCCAGAGTACCTACTGCATTACCAATCATGTGATAATCGAAGGAAATAGAAGCTCCAGACTCTCCTCCAAGGTTTAGACACGGAGAGTTTAGGATTGCTCTCTTTGTTGGGTAATTCGGGCTACTTGCTTCAATATAAACATAGTATGACCCGTCAGTTCCTGTAGAAGGTCCTGTACTACTAGAAGGAGTTCCTCCTGAATCAACTGTCCAATCTAGATCATCACCAGTAGCTTGAGTCCATGCTCCAAGTGTATTCTCAAAGCTCTCTGAATAAGGGAAGCTAGATATTCCGCCTGAGCAATTTGTTGAGCTTGTTGTGAAGTTAATTGAACTTGAATATGCTGAAGTAGAGTTGTCCGGACACTTGCTTCTTACTTGTGCTTCATACTGAGTATCACTAGCAAGACCTGAAAGGGTTGAACTTGTACCTGAAACTGAAGTTGTAGTCCAGCTTGAAGTACCTACTTGTCGGTATCTTAGGTCATATGATGCTAAAGGAACTGAATTCCAGCTGATTGTTGCAGTTGTAGTTCCAACACCAGAAGAATTAACACCAGTAGGAGTTGAAACAGTACATACAGGAGGAGTTCCTGTTAAACCTGTAACAATCAGAGAATAATTCTGGCTACCACCAGATAAAGATCCTTTGTGAGTAACAGTAATTGTGTAGCTACCGCTAGCACCATTAATATCAACTCTTTCGTAAGGATCAACATTGTTATCTCCTGTTGAGTTTGAGTTAACACCAGTTAATCTGTACGGAGAGAATGTACTTCCACCCTGAGATACTCTGATATCAAGGTCATTAACTAGTACAGGGGTTGTTAAGTTAGTTGTTCCAGTGTTTGCTGTTCCAGCTGGGTCAGTCCATGAAATAGATGCAATTAGTGGTGCAGAACCAGAAGCATCAACATTCACTGTATAAGTCTGACCTGGGCTAAGAGTTAATTCGCTTATTAAAGACTCATTACCATTTTGAGTAATTGCCTCAGCAGCAGCTTTGGTATTCATAAGTCCCCAACCGTAGATCGCATCAGGTCCAGAAATACCTGCATCATCAGCAGTGTGAAGTGCAACTCCTTTCAATGTAGCTGATCTCATGAAGCTACCGCCTACATTGTTTGCATGCTGTTGTAATAATAATAGTGAACCAGCAACATTTGGTGATGCCATTGAAGTACCACTAATTGAATTGTACGCGGCATCACTGTTATCGTATGTTGAGTAAACACTTGTTCCGTTACCAGTAATATCTGGCTTAATTCTTAAGTCATCAGTTGGTCCTTCACTACTACTACTATTGATAGATACTGAATTTAAAGAACCATCATTATTAACATTTGCATCCTGGCCGTTTGCAACAACCATGTTGTTTTTAGAAGTAGAATGTCCACTTAATTTGTCGTAAGATGAAGATCCATTCAGTGGCGCACCATTTGAGCTGTTATCATTTCCGTCGTTACCAGCTGCTACTACCATTAAGTAGTATGGAGAGTTATACATCAGATCATCCCAATCTCTTGAAACATCAATGTAAGCTCCAAAATACCAGTCCGGAATTAAGCTTGCTCTGTAACCATAAGAGTGATTTGAAACAAGCATCCCACTAGAAGCTTCAGAAGTTGCTTCGGCAAGGTCATTGTCCCAGTCGTGAGTTAAAGCTCTTGCCTGAGGTGCCATACCTTTTGCATTTGCCACAAAACCAGAAGCTACTATAGTTCCGGTAACGTGCTGAGCATGGAAACTATTTCCATTCAAGCCTGTAACACCATCATTGATTGATACTCTGTTGTTTCCGCCAGCACCATCAAATTCCTGGTGAGTAGTTCTTGTTGGACCACCATCCCAAACGTGTGCAGTCATACTTTGACCTTCCACATTCAGTCCAAGAGTTCCACCGTTGTGAAGATGATTTGCTCTTGTTGATCTGGCAGCAGCAACATTAGAAATTGAAAAATAAATTGGTTGCCCGTCAGGAGAAACAGCGATTAGTTCATCAAAAGAGCCATCAGCATTTCTTTTGATGATTTCCCATCCATTTTGTCTGGCAAGATCTTGTGCTTCCTGCTTTTTTCGGGCAGCTTCAGATTGAAATTGACTTTGTAGTCGTTGTAAGTTGTTTTGATCGTAATCACGAATGATTTGTTGTTTCTGTGTAGGTGTTTGACCGTACGCAAATCCAACACTGAATAATAGCGCAAAACACACTACTACTCTGTGAAAATAGAGGTTTTTCATGTTATATAGGTTTAGTTAGCAATTTGGTTCCAACCAAAAATTCAGATCTCAGAAAATAGAATGGAGTTAGCAGCAGCGGACTCCAGTGTATTCGGAGATCAGCTTAGTGCTACATCAAAAAATGTATATGAAGAAAGTAGAATTGGGGGGTCCTCTGATATATCAGACCTTGTATTCCGGCGGTTCATAAAACGTTAATTGTTGGTTAGCAATAAGACCCGGAATTTAGAGAAAAATATTCCTGACTTTCAAAAACATTTCAAAGATTTTTTAGTTACCTCCAAATGCTTATTGTTTTTCAAGAATAAACGAAATAATATTCTGTTAAAACTACATAAAACAAAATTCGGTTAAATACATGCAACAGTATTGCATGAAAAAAGCCCCAAAAGGGGCTCATCAATTTTTACTTTACTACTTATATGAATTCTTATTCATCTCCGGTAACTGAACCAGCAACGAGAGTAACGTTTAAGTCAAAGTCGTCATAAATCACTTTGTCTCCCAAGTTGTCGAAGAAACTTCCACTTCCGTACTTCACGTCAAAGTCAGATCTGTCAACTGTGATATCTGCAGATGCAATCAAAGATCCTGAATCTTCACTAACTGTTGTATTGAACTTAATAGCTTCTGTTTTCCCTTTGATTGTAATGTTTGCTTCAACTTTATATTTACCTGGTCCCTGAGGGGTTACTTTAGTGATGTCCAATTTAGCAGTTGGGTATGTGGCTACTCCAAAGAAGTCATCAGATTTCAAGTGACCTTCCAATTTACCTTTATATTCTCCTTCTAAGTCAGTATTAGTGATTGTGTTCATATCAATTTCGAATGAACCTCCTACTAAAGAGTTGTTTTCAAAACTTAGAGATCCTGACTTTAGATTGATTGTTCCGTTATGGCTACCTCCTACTTTAGCACCTTCCCATTTGATGGTACTTTTTGCATTGTCAACTGTAACCGTGTTTTGTGCGATAGAGCTAAACGCAAAGGCTACCATTGCGAAAGCAAGTAAGAAACTAATTTTTTTCATTGTCTTGTAAGTTATTAATTAAATGTATGTACATATAATGTTAGTACTCATAACGACTTACTTATTTGATTGTTTCAGATTTTTATATTTTTTTTTCAAATAATTTCAGAATTGTAATTCGTTTTGATTTTATCGACCTTTAGAGACATTGGAGCGAAAACACTTTTGGAGCATGGAGAAAATCAAGATTGAAACCAGAAATGAGACATCAATTTCTGCGACTCATTATAAAACCGATAATCAAGACAAAGCAATTATAATATCAGCTGCTACTGGCGTCCCACAAGGATATTACAGCAGAATTTCTGAATACTATCAGTCTCAAGGTTATGGAGTTTTGACCTTTGATTACACTGGTATTGGTGAATCAGGAGATATAAAAGTGAAATCAAATATGTCCGATTGGGGCAGGTTTGATTTGGATGCTTGCATTGATTGGGCCAAAAATAAATATCAGAATGTTTATGTTATTGGCCATAGTGTAGGGGGACAGATTTTCCCGTTCGTTAGTGATCCAGCAAGAGTGAAGGCAGCCTATTTTGTGGCTTCTCAATCTGCATTTTGGAAGCATTGGGAAGGTTTGGAGAGATTAAAAGTGTTGTACTTCTGGTATTTTGTAGTTCCTGTACTGACAAGAGTTTTTGGTTACCTACCTAATTGGGGAATGAAAAGCAATGGTGAACATCTTCCTTCTTTGATTGCCAGAGAATGGATGTCATGGGGTAAGCACCCAGAAGGAGTATTACAGGGACTTGAAGAGAGGAAACAACTATTTGGAAGAATAAAACTTCCGGTAAGATTTGTGAGTGTGGATGATGACCATAATTTAGCACCAGCTTCTGCGGTTATAGATTTGATGAAACAATATAGTAAAGCGAAGACTTCTCATGAACACCTTGTTCCAGAAGAATATAATTTGAAGAAAGTAGGTCATTTTGGCTTCTTTAAAGAGCGAGTGAAAGAACAGCTTTGGAATAAGCCTTTAGAATTTTTTAACGAACATTCTTAGTTCCGTTTATGGAATTTCAGCATTTTAGGCATCTCTAAAAGTAAACAGCTAAATCATTATGAAGAGAATACTATTCATTGGCTTAATAGCCATCAGTTTTACAACGTTTGCTCAGGACAAGATTGTAAAGAAAATATCCGTAAGTGGAAGTGCTTCTATGGAGGTAGTTCCTGATGAGATATTTGTTCAGATTAATTTGAAAGAATATAAAAATGGATCCAAGAAAGTAGATCTAGACAAGCTGGAGTCCGAATTGGTGGCAGCAGTTAAAGCTTTAAAAATTCCAGAGGAAAATTTAATGGTTCAAAATATCTCTGGTTACAACTGGAATTGGAAGAAAAGAAAGAGTGAAGATTTTTTAGCTACTAAGAGTTTTAAGCTTAAGGTTTCAGATTTGAAGAAGATCAATGAATTGGTAAACAAATTAGATTCTGAAGGTATCAACTCCATGAATGTTGTTTCATATGAACATTCCAAAATTGAAGAGTTTAGAAAGCAACTTAAAATTGAAGCAATTAAAGCAGCCAAAGAAAAAGCAGAATATCTATTAGCTGCTGTTGACGAAGAGTTAGGAGGAGTTATCGAAGTAAATGAAAATTCTTCTGTTCCTATTCCTAATACATGGAGACCAGGCAATTCATCGAATAGAATGATGGAAATGAGCTTTAATGATCAATCATATGAATCCAATCTTGAATTCCAAAAAATTAAGCTTAGTTCGGAAATACATGTAGTGTTTGAGATCAAATGACTTGATGTAAGGTTACGGTGAAAAGCATAAAAAAAGACAAAAAACTATCGAAAGTCTTTTGTCTTTTATCTCAAATCTTTTGTCTATAAAAACTAAGCCATTTGGGCCTCAATTTTTTGGCTAAGTACACCTTTTGGTACTGCACCTACTTGTTTGTCAACGATTTCTCCGTTTTTGAATACCAATAAAGTAGGGATGCTTCTGATACCAAATTTCGCAGATACTACTGGATTAGCATCAACATCTACTTTACCAATCACAGCTTTACCTTCATAATCACCAGCTAATTCTTCTACCACTGGACCGATCATTTTACAGGGTCCACACCATTCAGCCCAAAAATCTACTAATACTGGCTTATCTCCATTGATAACTTCTTCAAAGTTGTTATCAGTTATTTCAATTGCTTTTCCCATTTTTAAAAATATACTTTATGATGTATAATGATAATTAAATTCAACTAGAGAACGCAAAGGTAATTCAATTTGTTCGACCAATCAGTCGGTACAGCTATTAAATGTCTTGGCGCATGCAAATGCTCTCTTTGGTTATTTGTAAATCAGTACTATTTGATTCTTTTGTAGCGTACAGTTTCTCCAAAAACAACATAAGAAAGAACATCCTGCTCAAACTTATAATTCAGACAAATCGACAAGAAGCATAATTTCCCATCCTCAACTTTCCAGGTACGGGAGTTAGTCTTAAACCCATCAATCAAATCATACACAGTCCCGTTGGGCTGAAAGACAATTCCATACTCAGAATCATCTAAGTCTATGTATTGCCCAACAATTTGCAATTCTGCATCACTTAGGGAATTATCCAACTTAACATTTTTCAATTCTCCTCCAAGATCTTCATTGACTTTTGCGATTACCAATTCCCATTCCTTTTTATTGATTGCAATACCTTCTACGAGGTAAGCACGTATGATTTCTGCTATTTCGCACTGGCTTCTTTCCTCATCAATCAATCTTTTCATCAGAGAGAGTAGCTCATTAGATTTTTCCAACTTCTTATTGAATAAATTCTTGTAAGCTGGTGTACTTATCAGGCTCAAGCCGTAACCGGCTTCCTTTTCCTCCGACCAACCTTTAACTTTTGCCAGATGTTCTACCTTTGTCTCCATTTCGAGCTGAAACATGGCTTCCTGATCATTGAATTCATCCAAAGCTCCTGCCAGCAATTGTTTCACTTCATCCTCTGTGCAATCCTTTTTTTCCTTTTCTCTGGCATTCATAATTGCTTCCTGAAGTGTATTACCATAGAAATGAATTGAGACCAGCTCCTTTGTAATTGGCCCTTTTGGTTTTCGAATATCCTCAACGGCATAGAATAAACCAAAACCTTTCTCCCACAAGTCCCAACTTTTCAACCTTCCATCAACTACACCATATGACTGCATCTCCTGTGTTTTTCCATTGGTATCAAATTCCGCGGATGTAATTGAGTAATCACCAAGCATGTAGACCTGAAATATTGAATCATTTTCAATGTAATGTTGAGAGAATTGAGAGGTTAAATCATGATGAATAGATTCATTGAATGGCACAGATTCCCGCCAAACTCTTCCTGTGGAATCAAATTTTGTTATCACGGTTGATTTAATATCATATCCCATGAATGTTGAAGTTGACGAGTTATTAAATGTACCGTTTGATGAGGAATAATTAACACTCACATTAGTATCCACAATAGCATCGTAAAAATCGAAGTAAAATACTGCTCCAGAACTATAAAAAACGGGATTTACATTAACTGTATAGCCTTCCAACTTATTCCCCAACTGGTCTTTCTTTACTTTGTGTCCATAAGATGAGAAGTCTTTTGGAACAGTAGGCATTTCGGTCAGTTTCTCAAACTTAAGATTAAAACCTTTATCACTGCTAGTCCCATAAAACACACCTTCCTGAAAGTTCATAAAGTTATCGGAATATGCCCCAGCTACATACATGATATCATCCCTAAGCTCGCAGTTGATATCCGTTAATTTTCGTCCTTCCTGACTTTCTATTTTATAAGATTTAATGTAATTGGCATTAAGATCTGTAATAAATATAAGAGCAGCTGCTCCTTTTGAAGATTTAATGATCGACTTCCAGATGAATTCTCCAGAAGCAGATTGCTGGACCCCAACTAATTTCAGTTCTTTGCTAGAATACCCATCAGCCACTACAGGAGTTACCTTGAAAGAGCCATTTATGGGGTTCAATTCCACTAAATTGGGAGCCTTTTTAATTTTTGAATAATAGTACAGCCTGTCTGATGCTATGATTACTTCCGATTCCTTAATTGATGGTAATCCCTCTTTGCCATCAGCAACTGATACACTTAAGTCAATAGAATTAGTAGTAATAATTTTTACACCTTGAGATTTAGCATTGAAAATGCTGTAAACCAACTCTCCTTTTTCAATAGAAGCTATTTTTTCATAATTACCACTAAACGACAATTTCCTTTCCAAAAGAGTTTCCAGGTCATCGGATAAGATAGAAATATCAACCTCAGTTCTTACTTCAGATTTGATTTTCAGGTATTTTTCAAAAACTACAGAACCATTATCCAATCCAAAAACTGCTTCAGAAGAGTATGCCTTTTCATTGAGAGATATTGCGGTATCTAAATATACCTGTGCATTAGCGTGACTTGCTAAAAAAATTGCGCAAGCAGCCATGATATTCATAAATTTCATAGTGCAAAAAATATTTCGGCAAGTATAAAACCTACAATGTTATAATGGCAGCCAATGACATTATCTTATTCAGAAAGAATTATTTGCCATTGTAGTTTACAATAATACTTTATAATTCACCTCCTCAAATTCCTCCAGCTTCGTGATCAATTCATCCCCTGGATCTACTTTAATCTTCCTGGACAGCATTTCCAGATTCACGACCCTATTCTCATGAACAGTTGATACACTCATCTTAAGCGTGCAATTTCCCTCATGCTCCGCAGCGATTTTTTCAAGTTCCAGAATTGTGGTTTCGTTAACGTGTTTTAAATCCATATTCACCTCAATTCCCTTGGTATACTTTTCTCTGATTTCTGAAAGTGGAGTAATGTCTGTGATTTTGAACTCCAGCTCGTCACCCTTCCATCTTGGCTTAATCACACCTTGAATGTATAAAAACCAACCAGGCATGAAATATTCCTTGAACTTGATATAATCCTGAGAGAAAAGATAAAATGTATATGAATCATTGTAATCCTCCATTGTGATTACTCCAAATGGATTCCCTTTTTTGGAAGTTCTGTGATTAATGGAAGAAACAACTCCCCCAAGTCTCACTAATGAAAGATTTGATAGTGACTGCAGATCGTTTAATTGCCCAAGGTTTGAATTCGTAAAATACTTCATCTCAAACTTAAACTGATCCAATGGATGTCCAGAGATATACAGTCCAACTACCTCCTTCTCAATATTCAGCTTCTCAATGTTTCCAAAAGGCTCCATTTGCTGAACCTTTGGAATTGGAACATCTACGCCTGAATCTCCTCCAAACAATGATGATTGCGCACTTGCCTTTTCAGCCTGCATCTTGTTAGCGTACTTAATTGCCTTTTCAATCAAAGTGCTATCAGCCTCATCTGGAGTTAAGTATTGTCTTCTATTATAGGATTCAAAACAATCAAAAGCACCACTCATTGCGAGACTTTCAAATGTTTTCTTATTTACTGTTCTTAGATTAACTCTGGTAGCAAAATCAAAGAAATCTTTAAATGGCCCATTTTCATCTCTTTCTTCAATAATGGCCTGTACAGCTGCATCACCAGTTCCTTTGATCGCTCCCAACCCAAATCGAATTTCACCTGAAGCGTTTACTTTAAAATGAACACCTGATTCGTTTACGTGAGGTCCTAATACGGGAATGGCCCTGTTTCTACATTCTTCCATGAAGAAACTCACCTTCTCAATATTACTTTGGTTGTGAGTAAGTACAGCCGCCATGTATTCTGCTGGGTAGTTGGCTTTCAGGTAAGCTGTATGGTAAGCTACAACTGAATAACACGTAGAGTGTGATTTGTTAAATGCATATGCTGCAAAAGCCTCCCAGTCCTTCCAAACTTTCTCAAGAGTCTTAGGGTCATGACCTCTTTCTTTTCCACCTTCAATAAACTTAGGTTTCAGTTTCTCTAGCAAGGCAAATATCTTCTTACCCATTGCCTTACGAAGTACATCCGCTTCACCTTTAGTGAATCCAGCCAGCGACTGTGACAGAAGCATCACCTGCTCCTGATATACTGTAATACCGTATGTTTCTGCAAGATACTCCTCCATTCCCTCCAGATCATATACAATATCCTCATCTCCGTGCTTTCTTCTGACGAAGTTTGGAATGTATTCCATTGGTCCCGGACGATACAGGGCGTTCATCGCAATTAAGTCGGAGAACTTATTTGGCTGCAGTGCCCGTAGGTGTTTCTGCATCCCAGGAGACTCAAACTGGAATGTACCGTTTGTTTCACCTCTTTGATACAGTGCATAAGTAACTTCATCATCCAATGGAATCTGATCCGGATCTATTTTGATGCCATGTCTTTCCTCCACATGATGGATTGCAGTTTTGATAATGGACAAGGTCTTTAAACCCAGGAAGTCCATTTTTAGCATTCCTGCATCCTCAACCACACTGTTGTCAAACTGAGTAACAAGCATGTCTGAATCCTTGGCTGTAGAAACAGGAATGAATTTGGTAATATCATCTGGAGTAATAATCACTCCACAGGCGTGTGTTCCAGTATTCCTCACAGAACCTTCAAGCACTGTAGCCTGCTTTATTACTTCAGCTTTTAAGTCTTTTCCCTTCTTCAGCGCTTCCAGTTCCTCAACTTCTGCAAAGGCTTTTGATAAACTAACACCAGGTCTTTCAGGAATTAGTTTGGCTATGGAATCAGTTTCTGGAAGACTTAGCTCCATCACCCTTCCGGCATCACGTATTGATGACTTGGCAGCCATTGTACCATATGTGATGATTTGTGCTACCTGGTTCTTTCCATATTTATCAATCACATAGTTTATAACCTTCTCCCGGCCTTCATCATCAAAGTCAATATCAATATCGGGAAGTGATACCCTGTCTGGATTAAGAAAACGCTCAAAAAGTAGGTCGTATGCAATTGGATCAACATTGGTAATACCAATACAATAGGCAACCGCTGACCCAGCGGCTGATCCCCTTCCTGGTCCGACTGAAACTCCCATCTTACGAGCTTCCGAGGTAAAGTCCTGTACAATCAGGAAGTAACCTGGATAACCAGTATTGGCAATGGTATCTAACTCAAAGTCCAGCCTTTCTCTTATGTCATCAGTGATTTCTTCGTAACGCTGCTTGGCTCCCTCATAGGTTAAATGTCTTAGATAGTTATTTTCACCTCGTTTCCCTCCATCCTCTTCATCTTTTGGATCTTTAAATTCTTCAGGAATATCGAATGCTGGAAGTAATACATCTCGTTCAAGTTTGTACTCTTCTATTTTGTCCAGAAGCTCTGTAATGTTTTCAATGGCCTCAGGGATGTCAGCAAACAACTTCTTCATCTCTTCCTGAGACTTGAAGTAATATTGGTCGTTAGCAAACCCGTATCTAAAACCCCTACCTCGTCCGATTGGAGTGGATTTCATTTCACCCTCTTTTACACAAAGAAGTACATCGTGAGCTTCAGCGTCTTCTTTGGTCAGGTAATAAACTTCATTTGCTGCAATTACCTTGACATTATATTTTTTAGCAAACCCAACTAAAACCTCATTGACGTGATTTTCTTCATCAAGATTGTGACGGATTAATTCAACATAGAAGTCATCTCCAAAAGTATTGTGCCACCATTGAAATGCTTCCTCAGCCTGGGTTTCACCAACATTCAGTATCAGGTTCGGAATCTCGGATGCCAATCCACCGGTCAAGGCAATTAATCCTTCTTTGTATTGAGTTACCAGTTCTTTATCAATACGAGGGTATAGACCATATAACCCTTCTTCGTATCCAAGAGAACTTAGTTTAGCCAGGTTATGATAACCACCCTTATTTTTAGCGATTAAGACCTGGTTTGATCTTCTATCTGGATTGTCTTTGGTAAACTTATGTTTTAGTCTTTCTTCGGAGATAAAAAACTCACAACCTACAATCGGCTTTATTTCATTCTTAAGAGCTTCTCTCACAAATTGAAAAGCTCCGAACATATTACCAAGGTCAGTGATAGCAACAGCCGGCATGTTATTTTCCTTGGCATGTGCTACAATTCCTTTTATATCTGGAGTGGCCTGAAGAATTGAGAACTGTGAGTGCAAGTGCAAATGACAGAATGCACCTTCAATATCCTTTGCATCAACTTTTGAATCACCTAACTGCCCAGATGCTTTCTTCTGTTTCTTTGCAAAGTTTGCATCTGCTAATTCCGGTGCTTCATATTCTATTTCAGCAACAGGAGTTTCATCAAGAGGCTTTACTACTCCCTCTTTAATAAGACCAAAGAATGCCTTGGAAGTAGCGTCCACATCATATGCTGCATCATGAGCATCATCAAATGGTTCACCGAAAAGCTTTTCGTAGAGCTCAATCAGTTTTGGTTTCTTGAGCTTACCACCTATACCTCCAGCCAGATTACAGAATTCTACAGAAACTTCAGATGTATCAATATCATGAATCTCCTGAAGGTTGTTTTCAATTTCCTTCCTTAGAAATTCCGCACCGATAATCTTATTATCGAATTCAATGTTGTGACCAATTGTTGATTCGGTCTTTGCCAGGTCAGCCTTGAAAATTTCAAGAACCTCTTTCAGGTCATGCCCTTCTTCCTGGGCTCTTTTTGTACTGATACCATGAACCTTTTCAGCGTTGAAGGGAATTGTGAACCCTTCTGGTTTAACAATATAGTTTTGTGCTGAAATTAATTCTCCCTTAGGGCCGTGAAGCTGCCATGCCAACTGAACCAACCTGGGCCAGTTGTCAAGATCTTCAATGGGAGCTGAATAGTTTTTAGGTAATCCGGTGGTTTCAGTATCAAAAATTAAATACATCTAGTTGCCTCTCAAGTGGTTATATTTTCTTTCCCAGACTTATTAAGTCTTCTATCCAATTTGGTGGTGAAATAGTTTTGGATATAACTTCAAATGTAATGATTTGAGTTCAGGAAATTGATTGATTTTAGGAAAGAAAATCCAACTTTCTTGAAGCATTCCGGGTCATGATAAAAACGAGCTAAAAATCTTAAAATGAAATTATATCCCTTATTTGTTTTCGTGTTATTTCTTACACTTTTTTCTTGTGATAATGATGACCTGTCGGCTGGAGATTTAGAAGTCTCCGTGACGGACAACTCATTGATTTTGGAGAATAATTCTAATGAGAGTCTCTACTATTTTGCTGTTGATAGAAATGCGTTGGCTCTGATTTCCTGGGCTCCTATAATTGATGAAGAATTTGAGATTAAATCAGGTGATTCGGTGGAGTTATTGTTTGATGATATAACAGGGTCTTCTGATGACACTACGGAAATTGTAGTTCACTACTGGGGAGCTGTCAAGGAAAATGGCGAAAAGGTTGCTGGTGACATATTCCAACAGGTTGTTACGATAAACTAATTCTCATCCATGAAAAAGATTTATTCGATTATATTGTTCAGCGTATTAGCTCTCACATTTGGGTGCGATGATGATGAATTTATGGCCGGAGATTTAACCATAGAAACCAAAAAGTCCTCTGTAGTATTGAGAAATGGGTCTAGTGAGAGCATTTACTTTATCATACTTGAAAGAAATGCTGTTGCTTATGTTGATTGGATCCCTACTCTAAATGAGGAGAATGCAATAGAATCTGGTGAGTCTGAGAAAATTGAATATGATGATATTCTTGGGTATGATGAGGATGCTGAAGAACTGATGATTTATTACTGGAAAGCTATTGAGGAAGGTGGTGAACTGGTTCCCGGGCCTATTTACAATGTGATCGTTCCACTTGATTAGCGCTTACATATATCCTTAAAATCACAATACCCGCATTTCTTCAAATCCGTGGTTTGTTTAAATGTGTTGTCAGTAGAGAATATCTCTTCGAACATTCCTGTAAGCCCCTTTTTAAATTCATCTAGATAAGGCCTCACATCATATACTACCTGCTTACTTGGTTTTACACTTAGACTGACATCAAAATCATCCTGAAATAATTCACGCATGTTATAAATCCCTGGCTTGATTGGCTCGGATTCTCCGTGAAGATTGGCATATAACATGCCATAATAGAAGGTCTGAAAAGCAGCTTTGTTTCTACCATTATCATCAGGATCAAAGAAAGATTCTACAGTAGTCATTTCTTTTTTGTCGGCCCCAGATTTGTAATCCAGCACTCTAACTACTCCTTGTTTGCGATCTACTCTGTCTATGATTCCTTTTACACCAACTCTTCTTCCGTCGTTCAACTGAACATTCATCTTATAACCTTCCCGACTGCCTCCTTCCAAGCTAATTATTTCAAAAGGAGCATACTTCTCATCTTGCTCCAGGACATTTAGGACAAAACGTCTCATGATTTCATAAATGATTACATTTCTTCCGGCCAGCTTAAATTTCTGACCTTTTGGAAGATGATAATGATCCTTAAAAGCAACCTGCAAAGCTCCATCTACACTTCCCTTCAAACCAAAGAAATCCATAGGTTGTATAACCTTGTCTTTTTTCTTTTTAGTGAACTTCTCGTAAATCTCCTCCATCGCTTTATGCAGGATATTACCGAACATCGCTGCATCTACTTCTTCCTGAACATCATTAGGCTCATACAACTTTGCTATATATCGATAGTAAAACCGGAGCTGACAATCCATGTAGGTATTCAGTGCAGATGGAGAAAATCTGGAACGTCCTCCTTCCAGATAGTTATCTAATACTCTTAAAATCTCAGGAGTCTTTTTTATTTCAATCTCATTAGGAGAATCTACTTTTACAGGATTGGACAGATGCAGTTTTTGAATGTTCAATCCAGATTCCAATTCCAGCTGACTTACAAATCGGCTAATCTCTCCGCTAAGTCCGAAATCAGCAAACGAGTTGTAGTAGAAGTGGACTGTTTTGGCTCTTTGAATCAATCGGTAGAACAAATAAGCATAGATCGCATCTTGTTGTAAATAAGTTGGCAAGTCAAATGCTCTTCTTATATTGAATGGAATGAATGATCCCTTTTTACTTTCAGCTGGAAAACTACCTTCATTGGTTGATAACACAATAACATTCTCAAAATCAAGATTCCTTGTTTCCAGGACTCCCATTATCTGCAGACCTCTAAGCGGTTCTCCCGTAAACGGAATCTTCTGACTCCTGCATATTTGTTTGAATAGCTTTACAAAAGTCCGATGCTCAATTTTTGTGTCCTGTAGAGAAAGTATTTCTTTCAACCTTTCAAGTGATTGATGGAATTGATACAAGAATTCCTTTTCCAGCCCCAGAACTTCTGTGCTTGATTCAAACAAAAACCTGACAATGCCAATCAAGTAATCAGAGAGATCATTGGGGTTTGAGATATGTCTGAAAATGTGATCAATTAAAGGAATGTTGGCGTTTAACTCTTCCCTTTGAATTCTCACTTTATTCTTCTTCCGGACCTCATTCATCAGAGAATCCACTTCTCCAGGGAAAGATTGGAATAGATAAGGGTGCGACAGGATTTCCAGAACCGGTTTATGATAGAACATAACAAAGTGATCTCTATCCAACTGCACTGATTCCTGAAGATGTAGAATGCTATCCAGAAGAGTGTATAATGGAGCATCCTTTAAGGGATATCCCATGGTAACATTCAGCTGTTGAATGCTTTCAGGAATGGCATTCAAAATTGGGAAAAGCATATGCTCATGAGGAAGCACCACTACAGTCTTCTCTGGTTGATACCCAGGGTCTTTAGCTAATTCTTCAAGCAATTCTCCAGCTGCTTTGGTTTGTCCAATCTCCAGACTGACTCCAATTGTCTTAACCTGCTTGTCTTTATCGTTAAAACTATTTCCTACTTGCTTTTCAAATGTTTTGCCCAAGACAGGATCAGCAGCATATTGTCTTAAAAACTGGCCAGCTTCCTGTTTGGGATCTTCAAAGTAATATTGATCATAATCCCAATAAATCTCTGCTGAATGATGTTCAACAAAGTGTTTTATTAATGTCTCTTCAGCTTTTGTGAGTGCATTAAATCCAGCGAATATTACTTTATCGTTGTATTGAGAAGTTTTTAGGTTCTCCACAACTTCTCTAAAGATCAATCCACTATATCCTACATTGTTTTTGATGAGCGTTTCACGGAAATGTTGATAGATTGGGAACAGTACTTCCCAAGTCTTTAGAAAGTTATGTTGTGCTGGTGATGCTTCGGGAAGAAAGCTTTGCCAGAAGTTTTGGATAGTCTTCTTATTCTCTTCATCAAGGAAGAAAAATGATTCATCAAGTTCTTTCTGAGACTTGATCCCTCTAAATATATGTTCGGGGTTTACCAAGTACTTATCAACATCATCAAAGTCCCTGAGCAACATCTCTCCCCAGAAATAGAATCTGTCAAATCCTTCATCTCTTAATTGATGCTTTTTAAACGATTGATACAGCTCAAAAATGAGACTGATCTGATCAGCAGCCTTAAGTGAAGTAAACTTCTGAATAAACTCTTCAATGCTCAGTATTTGGGGAGACCAGATTGGTTTATCAATTAGTTGAGATAGGTATTGACGGAAGAAAAGTCCAGCTCTTCTGTTAGGGAAGATTAATTGAATATGTTGGAGATCATTTCCAAATTGGGAATAGATTTTTTCTGCTATTTCCTGGAGGAATGAATTGTATTGTTTTTCTATGTTTTTTTGGTCCTTCACTTTCAATTTATTTTTTCTAGCACCTCACCGATTGTTCCCGAGGGATCAATGTCCTCTCCTCAAGGAGAGGACATTGCTACTTCGATTTTCGAAACTCAGAAAAGAAAACGTTTAATTTCAGTAAAATCGAACTCCCTTCTCCTTCAGGAGAAGGGCTGGGGATGAGGTGTTAGCTAAATATTCTCAATAAACTCACTCAACTCCCGCATCACTCCATCCAAATCTTTCAATACTTTCTCATTAGTAAACCGAATCACTTCAATACCCAATTCCATTAAATACTCATCCCTGGATTCATCGTATTTCTTTTGACTTATTTCTTCATGATAACCACCATCAACTTCAACTACCATTTTCAATTGATGACAATAGAAATCCATAATATAATTCCCCATTGGATGCTGTCTTCTAAACTTATGTCCTTCAAAGCGATTATCCCTCAGCACACTCCACATTTTTCTTTCGGCTTCAGTAGGATTTTTCCTATTTTCTTTTGCCAGCTGGAATAACGTTTTGGATGTTCCTTTGTGTAATTCGCTCATATTCACCTCACCAATTGATCCTAAAGGATCAATGTCCTCTCCTCAAAGAGAGGTTTTTTATATCTGTGCAAATTAGTACTTGTTAGTCCAATGTTTAAAGTTTAGAAAAATAGTTTCAACTAGATTTTCACCCTTCTCCTTGAGGAGAAGGGATGAGGTGAACAATCTCCACTCCCTCCAAATAAACTAAATACCCATTCACTTCTTCATATCCCATCTCTTTCAAAAGAGCCATATATTCATCTACTTGCTTCTTATCATTTGATTTTTTAGCTCCTGTTTTGAAATCAATTACAATTGCCTTTTTATCATCAATCAGAACTCTATCCAGCCTTTTTGGATCCGTCTTACCTGGTAATACCACCGCTTCAGTCCTCACTTCCCATTTCTTGGAAAACCAATCCTGGATTTGTTCATTATTGAAGAGGTTGCTTATTTTCTTACTAATCCTATCAAGTTCTTCTTTGTTGATCTCTAATTCATGATAGGCTTTCTCAATGGCATATCTCACATCTTCTTCATACTTGATATTTGATAGAATTTTGTGAGTCACAATTCCTTCGTTTATGCTTGACCTTCTCTCATCATTATCCTCCTCAAGCAGAGCCGAACTTTGCTTCTTAATAGTAAGCTTATTGCGCCATTTTACTGAGAGATATTTTTCAAGCTGGATCTGATCAGAATTATCATCTGATTTTCCCTTTCTAAAACTGTAGTCACCCAATTCAATTTGATTGGTCATGGCATTCCATTCCTTCCAGTTTTGCAACTCCAATAAAAGAAGTTCCGAAATATCTGCAATTCCCCTGGCCCTGGAAGGCAACTCGCCATAAACAACCAACCCTTCTTCAGCTCTTGTAAAAGCTACGTACAACAAATTAAGATTGTCTACATAGGCTTTAATCTTCTCTTTGAAATAGATACTTGAAAAATTCGTATTCTCCAGCTTGGTGGTATACTTCACCGGAACAACCGGAATGTCACTAAATACCTCCAATCCATCAGTTTCTGGCCATAACACATTATCGTGCATCATATCATTATCCATCGACCAATTAGCAAATGGCATTATCACCAACTTATATTGTAGCCCTTTTGATTTATGAATAGTTAGAATCTTCGTAGCTTCAAGATCATCTGATAGTTGTACAGTACGCTTATATCCTACCTCATCCCACCATTCTAAAAAGGAGTGCAAATCCGACTTTTCATTCTTTACATACTCCAGGATTGAATCTTCAAATGCTTGCAAATAGGAATATTCGTTTTTCAATTCATTGAGCTGAAATATCTTGATCAACGCTTCAGTAAGCTCTATTAGAGGAAACCTTACCAAAATGTTTTTGTGCTTTGTGAAGTCAGGTGGCAGATGTCTTTCCAGGTTGCTTACACCTAATAATTCATCAATGGTTGCCTCACTTTGAAGGATATCTTTATGATAAATTGTAACTATTTCGGCAAGAGCAATTTGCTCCTTATTATTCTTTAGATATCTAAATACTGATAATAGAAACCGTACCACCACAGAGCTGGTGAGATACATAGATTCAGATGAAATCACATCATAATTCACCCACTTATTGGCATCTTCAGAATCCTTGTAGTCCAGGAATGCCTGAACCAGACGAGCAGCTTCTCTATTCCAGCGCACCAGAATAGCAATATCTTTTAAGGCCACTCCTGCTTTCTGAGCTTTCTCAACCTGTTTGATAGCCCATTCAGTAGCCATATCATCCCAGGAAATGTCTGAGTCTTTATCCTTCTTGGTAAATTCTACGGAGATATAACCACCTTCTTTAATTTTTGATGGATACTCCTGATGTACTTCATTAAATGCTTTGCTGATTCCTTTTAAATGAATCTCCAACTCCGAAGACTCTGTATCAACCTTTTCCTGAAGTGTGTTTTCAATTGTTTCTGGGGCCTTTGAAAATAAAGCATTATTAAAATCAATAACATTTTTGGAGCTCCTGTAATTAGAATTCAGTTGCTGTTCATTGACAAAATGCTCTCCAACATCCTCTCCTACCTGACTCAATAACAAATCAGAATTACCTCCTCTCCAGCGGTAAATTGATTGTTTCACATCTCCTACCACCATGTTGAAATTCCCTGAATCAAGGGAGTTCTTTACTAATGGTTGAAAATTATCCCACTGAAACCCTGATGTATCCTGAAACTCATCGATCAGAAAATGTCTGTATCGGGTACCTACTTTCTCGTAAATGAATGGCGTATCGCTATCACCAATTATACTTTTCAAAAACACCGGTAAATCCGAGATCAGAATGGTCTCATGTTCTTCTCTGTATTCTTTAATCTTCTGAGTGAGATCGGTGAGTATCCCAAATGTGTATAAATATCTTCTGACTTCAATTGCGGTGTTATAGGATAAGTGATGCTCATTGTAGTATTCTATTCCCTTAGTCAATTGATTCATTAAATAATCATTGACTAACTGCTCCAGGAACACTTTATTGGGTGCGGATTTTGAAACCCATTTTGCAACATCTTCTGATGCCTTTATAGCAGTTGCTGTGGGTTCCTTAAGATCTCCATTTTTCCATTTCATAAACTGAAATGCAACACTTCTTGATTTTCCGGAGAAGTCGGCTGGATCAGTATTGTTTTGCGCGAGATAAGATAAAGCCTCCTCTCCGATTTTCTCCATTGATGAATGGAAGGATGAAATGGTCTCGTTAAGGCGATCATTCAATTTCGCTAGTATGGATTTATCAGATTGAACTAAACTTAATTTAGATTCAATGGATTTGTATTGCTCATTAAATATCTCTTTTGCCAGGTTTGCAATCTCCGCCCTGAATTCATAAGATTTCCCCTCAAATAATCTATTCTTAGCAAAATCAATCAGCCAGTCCCTTAAATATTCATTCTGTTCTACGTCCTCCAATAAATCATCGACTACTCTTTGCAATACCAGATCTGTATCCAATTCAATATCATATCCTCCTTGCAGGCCTATTTCCCTTGTAAAAGACCTGATAACCTGATTGAAGAATGTATCAATTGTAGTGATTGAAAAGCTGGAGTAATTATGCAAAATATTCCTCAACACCTCTCCCGCTCTCTCCATCAATTGCTCATCTGAGAACTTGAGATAATCTTTCAACTCATCAAACAAATCGTGTTCACCAAGAGAAATTGCTTTCAGATATTCTAGGATCCTGGATTTCATTTCTTCGGCAGCCTTATTCATGAAGGTAACTGCTAAAATGTATCTGAAATAGTAGGGTGATCTTAAAGCCAGTTTCAGGTACTCCTTGGCAAGAGTAAATGTTTTACCAGATCCAGCTGAAGATTTATATATTAAGAAAGGGCGATCACTCATGACCAGCTAAGTTATAAAGTCCGATTGATTCTAAGAAGGTTGAAGCAGGTTTTGATATAGACTAAAATTCTCATCATCAAAACAACAAAAAGTCACTTCTAATTCTGGATGGTTGTTAATCAGTTTCTTGACAGTATCCACCGCAATGGTAGCTGCTGGTTCTTTGGGGAATCCGTAAATACCTGTGCTGATATTTGGAAACGCTATAGACTTGATCCCTTTCTCAACAGCCAATATAAAACTTTGATTGTAACAACTAGCCAATAATTCTTTCTCTCCTTTCTGACCTCCATTCCAGACTGGCCCAACAGTATGAATTACATATTTAGCTGCCAAATTCCCGCCGGTGGTAATTACAGCCTCACCAGTTTTACAACCTCCTTGCTTTGCCCTTATCTTTTTGCAGTCCTCCAATATTGCCGGACCGCCAGCTCTGTGTATTGCACCATCCACTCCCCCACCTCCTAACAAGCTTGAATTTGCTGCATTCACCACAGCATCTACATTTTGTTTTGTAATATCTCCCTGGATTAAATTAATTTGCGCCATCAACAAAAATTAAATGATCAATTTGACCTCTGAAGTTACGATTTTTAAGACTGACAGATTAGTTGTGAGAGAACTAAATTTGGAAGACTTCAATCCATATTTTGAAATGCATGGTAATCCCAATGTAATGAGATATGTGGATGGAGATGTGGAATCAGAGGAAGAGTGTATGATCAATTTAAAGTATGTGATCTCTCAATATTCCGATCCTAAAAAAGTACTTTCTGTATGGGCCATTGTTCCAAAAGATGGCGGAGAATTACTTGGCACATGTGCTTTAGTTAGAACTAAGACCGTGAATGAAATTGGCTATAGATTCCTGGAAAAACATTGGGGCAATGGTTATGGTACTGAAGTCACTAAAGGCTTGATTGAATATGCGTTTGAAGAAGAAAACCTGGATAAGCTGACTGCATATGCTGTTAAAGAAAATACCCCAAGCATAAAGATTCTTGAAAAGTGTGGCTTATCATATGTTGGAGAAGTCTTCAACAGGGACCATCAGGAATGGGATCTGGAATATGAGATTGAAAACCACTAATTCTCAAGCTGCTTCACAAATCCTGAGAGCCCTTTCTTTTTAAGAAACTCCAAATCTTTTGTGGCTTCCTCCTTGTTTTCATACTTTCCCAGATAAACTCGATAAACATTCTTTCTATCCACCTTTACCTCAGCAACTCTGGACCCTTTCACTTCACTGGATTTTTCCTGAGCCAAAGACTTATTTTGAAATGAAGCTACCTGAATAGTATAGTGAGGCTTTTTGATATCAGTTATTTTGGAATTATCCATCACAGGCTGCATCAAAACTAATCGCACTTTTGCAGTACCAGTTTCAATCATATCAACCTTTTTGGCTGCTCCCTTAGATAAATCAATGATTCTTCCTTTGGCATAGGGTCCTCTATCGTTGATTCTAACAACTACTGATTTGCCGTTATCCTGATTGATGACTTTCACTTTCGTGCCAAATGGTAATGTTCTATGAGCAGCTGTGAGGCCATTCATGTCATACTTCTCTCCATTTGCTGTCAGCTTTCCATGAAACCCAGGCCCATACCAGGATGCAGTGCCAGTTTCAAGAGTATCTCCCATGAGGTTGCCTGAAACTTTGCAGCTGGTAAGAAAAAATAAAACAGGGATTATTAACAGTAATGGATTATTTAAACGAATCATATACCACCTCAAACGCAGCTTTGATTTTATCGTTTCCTAAATTTCCAATTGATCCTAAATGACTGTGATTTACTTTTTTATCAGGCTTGTATTCACCACTAGCGATTCGTTTCCCTACTTCCACATAAGCATCTCTGAATGGCATTCCTCCCAGCACAAGTTCATTTACTAACTCCACACTGAAAATGTCTTCATACTTACCATTATCCAGGAGTTTATCATTGATTTTAATCTCAGCCAGCATCAGGCAAGTCATCTTGATACAACTCTTCAATGTCTCAAAAGCTGGAATAAAATGCTCTTTCGTGATCTGCAAATCTCTGTGATACCCAGATGGTAGGTTATTAAGAATTAAATTCAATTCATAGGGTAGTCCCTGTACCTGATTACACTTCGCTCTTACCAATTCAAATCCATCAGGATTCTTCTTATGTGGCATGATGCTGGACCCAGTTGTAAACTGATCCGGAAGTTTAAGAAAATTAAAATTCTGACCAGCATATTGGCAAACATCCATTGCAAACTTGGCAATCGTACCTGCAATAGTGCTTAATCCGACTGCCACCACTTTTTCCATCTTACCTCTGGTCATTTGGGCATAGATGACATTATAGTTCAGATCTGCAAAACCGAGATCCTTGGTAGTCATTTCTCTGTCCAATGGAAATGATGAACCATAACCAGCTGCACTGCCAAGAGGATTTTTATTGACTACATCAAATGCAGCCTTAAGAACAGTAAGATCATCTATTAAACTTTCCGCATAAGCTCCAAACCACAACCCAAAAGAAGAAGGCATTGCTACCTGCATATGGGTATACCCTGGCATCAAAGCATTTTTATGCTCATTACTAAGCTTTATAAGTATTTGGAATAACTCGTTTACCGAATCAGCAACTTCCTGAACTTCATGCTTGGCATATAATTTCAGTGCCGTTAGTACCTGATCATTTCTTGATCTTCCACTGTGAATCTTCTTTCCAACTTCACCAAGGTTTTGAGTAAGGATTAATTCAATTTGAGAGTGAACATCTTCTACACCCTCTTCAATTTCGAAATTTCCTTCCTCAATCTGTTTTCCTATCTCTTCAAGACCTGATACCAATTGCTTTGATTCTTCCACTGTTACAAGTCCGATTTTTGCCAGCATTTTAGCGTGAGCAATTGAACCTAATACATCAAATGGTGCCAGGTGGATATCAAGTTCTCTATCCTTCCCGACTGTAAACCATTCCAGGAAATCATTAGTATCAAAATCTTTTTGCCAAAGCTTCTTTTTCATTCAGGATTAATATTTACTTCAAAATTACACCTTCGTCCTTCAATAAACCTACCTTTTTTGAAGATTGTCAGCATGTTAAGGTGCTTCCAACCCCTCCATATATTTCAATGGAGAGGATCAGAAGCGGTATTGCTAACCAAACAATGTTTTTATTATATCTTAAGATTTCTCGTTTATCAACTCCAATAGTTTCACATAAGTGTCGATTCCTGCATAGATCTCCTGCAACCAGATATATTCGTCTGCAGTATGTGATCTTTCAGATTTTCCAGGCCCCATTTTAATAGTAGAAAACGCCATCAATGCCTGATCTGACAATGTTGGAGATCCATAAGTATCAATCTTTAGTTCTTTTGCTGCCTGCACCAAAACATGATTATCATCAACCCCAGAAGGCTGCAATCTTGTTGACCTTGGAGTTACCTCAGCATTAATATTGGAACTGATAATTTCTACTACTTCCTCATTGGTATATGCATCAGTAGTTCTAACATCGACAACAAAATCACACTCAGATGGGATTACGTTATGTTGAGTTCCCGCCTTGATCTGAGTAACTGACATATTAATCTTTCCCAATGATGAGGATTCCTTTTGAAACTCATAGTCTTTGAGCCAATTCAAATCTTCAAGTGCCATTTCAATTGCATTCTTGCCGTTCTTCCTTGCAGCATGACCTGCCTCACCCAACACTTTGCAATCAAGCACAACCAATCCCTTTTCGGTGACTGCCATCTTCATTTCTGTAGGCTCACCAACTATTCCAAACTCAATGGCCGGGAGAGATTTCAAAATACTCGCAATTCCATTCTTTCCAGAGATTTCCTCTTCAGCAGTTGCAGCAAAAACTAAATTATATTTCAGATCTTCCTCTTCATAAAATCTTAGAAATGTAGCCCAAAGACTGACCAATGCCCCTCCTGCGTCATTACTTCCGAGACCATACAAAATCCCACCTCTTTCAGCTGCCTCAAACGGTGGATTGGTATACTTGTCATTTGGTTTGACAGTATCGTGGTGTGAATTCAGAAGAATAGATTTCTTCTTGGGGTCAAAATGCTTATTGGTAACCCAGACATTATTCTTCTTCCTTTCAAACTTGATATTTCGCTTTTCGAAAGTACTTTGAATGAGGTCTGCGGTTTTGTCCTCTTCTTTGCTGAAGGATGGAATTTGAATCAATCCTTTCAACAATTCTACAGCTTCTTCTTTTAATTGAGTGATCATTTTAAGTCGATAATTTTGTGTACTTCTCTGTTGTATTCAATGATATCTCATTGACCCTGATATAGTTACCGATTATTACCCTTGACACAAATTTCTTCGCTCCAAAGGCATTATCTAACTTAGGGATCATCCCTGAATGTATTTGTTGTTTTTCTTTCAACACCTGATACTCATCATATTTAATCTCATGAATGAGTGATTCGGTATCATTTATATCTTCCAGAACTCCATCTATCTCAAACCCATAGATAAGCTCAACTTCATACTGATCTGAAAATGCTTTTGCAACCTCTGAAGCGATTGTGTCGGCATTTGTATTTAATAGCTGACCTTCCTCAGTACCCGTTATCGGCGCTATAACCGGAACATAACCAGAATGCATCAGTGAGTTCATCATGGTAGTATTGACTTGCTGCACATCCCCCGCAAACCCATAATCAAATGGCTCACTAGGTCGTTTTGTACTTACAATACTGCCTCCATCCACACCAGTTACACCTACAGCACTAACACCAATTCCCTGAAGCACCCCTACAATCCCCTTATTGACAAGGCCACCATATACCATAACAACCGTATCAAGCGTTTCCTCATCTGTAATTCTTCGTCCATCAAGTTTTTTCGGCTCCATGCCCATTCTTTGGAGCATCTTATCAGCCATAACACCTCCACCATGCACCAGAATTTTCTTTCCAGGAATCAATTTGAATTTCTCAGTAAACTCCTTCAAAGTCACCGGATCTTCAATAACCTTTCCACCTACTTTGATGACTGTTAGTTTTTCCATCATAATGACTTTAAAATTGATTGTAAAACTGCTTGAGCTGCATAAACCCGATTACCTGCCTGTTGAATAACTACTGATTGGTCACTCTCTATCACATCATCAGAGACCACTACATTTCTTCTTACAGGAAGGCAATGCATAAAGTAAGCCTGATTAGTCAGGGCCATCTTTTCTGAGGTAATTTGCCAATCAGGAAAATCACCTACTGCTCCATAATCATTGAAAGACGACCAGTTTTTCGCATAAACAAAATCCGCATCTTCCAGGGCTTTGTTTTGATCAGTCAATACTGTAGCATTTCCTACAAACTTTGGATCCAGATCAAATCCTTCCGGATGGGTAATTACCAATTCATAATCTGTTTGGTTTACCCACTCTGCAAAAGAATTTCCTACTGCTTGTGGTAATGGTTTAATATGTGGAGCCCAAGTGAGTACTACTTTTGGCTTCTCATTTTTCTTCAGCTCTTCAATGGTTAGAAGATCTGTTAAAGATTGAAGTGGGTGTCTTGTTGCTGATTCCAGACTTACAACCGGACGGCCACAATTTTCAACAAAAGCAGTCAATAGCTTCTCCTGATAATCCGTATCCCGATCTTCCAGCCCAGGAAATGTTCTGATTCCTAAGATATCGCAGTACTGCCCCATTACAGCTGCAGCCTCTTTGATATGTTCAGCTTTGTTTCCATTCATCACAACCTGATCCTCAATCTCCAGTTGCCAGCTATCCTGACCTGTATTGAGGACAATGGTTTCCAGTCCCAGATTTTGCGCAGCTTTCACAGTGCTCATCCTTGTCCTGAGGCTTGGATTGAAAAATATCAAACCTAATGTTTTACCATGCCCAAGCTGATTAGCTTGAAGTGGTGACTCTTTACAGGACATAGCTTCAGATACCAAAGCCATGGGATCACTTACATCTTCTACTGACAAAAACTGTTGCATATACTCTATTAAGCCAAACTGACTTGTTTATTGATTACTTTCTTTAATTTCTCTATCATGAATTCAACTTCGAATTCACCTATATTCAATGGTGGCAATAATCGAAGAACATTTGGATTGCTACTGGAACCGGTGAAGACAAATTCCTTAGTAACCAATTCCTTTCTGATGCTGGCGATTGGAAATTCAAATTCGGCACCAAGCATAAGGCCTTTGCCTCTTACTTCTTTGACACCAGGTAGGCTTTCCAATTCTTTGATTAAAACTTCACCCCACTTTTCAGCATTCTTAATGAGATTCTGTCTTTGGATCACTTCCAGCACTGCTAATCCAGCCGTACAAGCCAAATGATTGCCTCCAAAAGTGGTTCCAAGCATTCCAAACCAAGGTTCGAATTGAGGGCCAACAAGAACTCCGCCAATTGGGAAGCCATTGCCCATTCCTTTCGCTACAGTAATAAGATCAGGTTTAATATCTCCATATTGATGAGCAAAGAACTTGCCTGATCGTCCATAACCGGATTGTATCTCATCAGCTATAAGTACTACTCCATAATCATAGCATTTACCTCTGAGCTTCTGCCAAAACTCTAAAGTCGGCTCATGGATTCCTCCAACTCCCTGGATACCCTCAATAATGACGCAGCTTACCGAATCATTTATGATGTAATCCAATGCTCCTAAATCGTTTATTTCTCCTCTAATAATTCGATCGTTTTGATCAAGAGAGGTTTGGATTTTGGGATTGTCTGTGGCCTGAACAGCCATGGAAGTTCTCCCGTGAAACCCTTTATTGAATACAACAACTTTGTCTCGTTGATTTTTAAACGCAGCTAGTTTAATTGCATTCTCATTAGCCTCAGCTCCGGAATTGACCAGGAATAAATTGTAGTCCTCATATCCAGATACCTTTCCCAGTTTCTCTGCCAATTTATCTTGTAACGGATTGACAATTGAGTTGGAGTAAAAAGCTAACTGCTCCAATTGCTTGCTGATTTTCTCAACAAAATAAGGATGCGAATGACCAATTGATATCACAGCATGTCCTCCATAAAAATCAAGGTACTTCTGTCCATTGGCATCCCAAATCCAAGAACCCTCACCCCGGATGGGTTCTATGTCAAATATTGGATAAACATCAAATTTCTTCATTGCGTTGGCTGGTGTTATTTGGTTTAATTGTTTGGTTAGTTCAATAGTTATGATCGAATGTTCTTAATTTTTTCATAAGAAACCATCAATCCTTTTATCAAAGCAGAGCTTAATCCGCTATGCTCCATTTCATTCAATCCTGCGATTGTACATCCCTCAGGTGTTGTTACTTTATCGATCTCTACTTCTGGGTGAGTTTCATTTTCCAGAACCAAAGATGCAGCTCCACTTGCTGTCTGAACAGCAATCAGCTGAGCTTCCTCAGGATGAAATCCCATCTGAATTCCTCCTTGAGTAGCAGCACGCAAGTATCTCATAAAGAATGCGATTCCAGATGCTCCTAGAACAGTAGCGGCTTTCATCAATCGCTCTTCTATCAAAAGAGTCTTGCCTACAGTTTCAAATAATGACTGAATCAACTCCAAATGATCTTTCCCACTTCCATTTGTGCATATACAAGTCATGGATTGACCAATGGCTACCGCAGTATTGGGCATGCATCGTATTACCGGAATATTCAACTGAAGGTATTCTTGCAGCTGTGATATTTCAACTCCTGTTATCACAGAAACAATAATATGATCATCATTTAATGCTGGTCTGATTTCATCAATTAGCTTTTCAACCTGCTTTGGTTGAACACACAGCATGATAATTTGACTATTCTTCACTGCCTCTATATTATTATCAGATACAATGAATCCTTTATTACTGTAGCCAGAAATATGGCTTGTATTTCGTCTTGTCAAAGTAACTTGATCAGCGTTCACCAGTTTTTTCTCGACAACTCCTTCTCCGATTGATAATCCAAGATTTCCTGCTCCTAGTATGGCTATATTTTGCTTCATTTCACTAAACTTAAAATGCTACCGACTTCAATTTCAAACCAGCATCCTGTGGCAATCCAAACATGATATTCATATTTTGCACCGCCTGACCAGAAGCTCCTTTTAATAGATTGTCTATCACTGAAATCACCATGATATGCTCATCATGTTGCTCCAGATAAACCAATGCTTTATTGGTATTTACTACTTGTTTTAAATCAGGATTTTGATCCACCAGGTGAGTAAAAGTTGCCGACTGATAGAAGTTAGAATATATTTCTTCAACTTTTTTGATGTCAGTGTTACTTTTAAAATAACTTGTGATAATAATTCCACGAGTAAAATCACCACGATAAGGTATAAAGTTGATTCCTTGAACTTTACCTCCATTCAACTGAGCAAGACTTTGCTTAATCTCTCCCAAATGCTGATGCACAAATGCTTTGTAGACACTCAGATTGTTATTCCGCCATGTAAAGTGTGTTGTACTTGAAAGTGCTTGTCCGGCTCCCGTAGAACCTGTTATTCCAGATGAATGAACATCTGATTCTATGATTCCTGCTTGGGCTGCTGGTAGAAGCCCAAGTTGTAGGCATGTAGCGAAACATCCAGGGTTTGCTACATAATTAGATTCTTTAATTCCTTCCAGATTCAACTCGGGAAGTCCGTATAGAAATTCATTCCCTTCAACCTTTAATCGGTAATCATGACTCAAATCAACAATCTTAACATCTGTTGGTACTTGGGTTGATTCCAAATATTTCTTTGACTCACCATGTCCTTTGCACAAGAAAATTACATCGGTGTTGGTGAAATCGATAGACTCTGTAAACTCTAATGAAGTTTCTCCAATCAAGTCTTTATGTGTTTCAAAAACTTTCTTTCCGGCCTGACTATTACTTTGGCAACCTGTGATTGAAACATTTGGATGATACATCAATATGCGGATCAATTCACCAGCGGTATATCCGGCAGCACCTACTATTCCAACTTTAATCTTTTGCTCACTCATGATTGATGTACTTTTTGATAGATCATATTTTGATTACCGAAGATCTTTGCAAACCCTTTTACATCATCTCCTGTCCATGCGCTATTCATCTCTCCGTACTTACCAAACTTGGACTGCATGAGGTCATATTCCGATTCAATTCCAACCACGTAAAAACGATACGGAGCAAGTTTCACTTTCACCTCTCCAGTAACGTACTGTTGATTACTTTCGAAGAAGGCTTCAATATCTCTCATAACTGGGTCAAGGTATTGTCCCTCGTGTAAATGATTTCCGTATGTAAGAGCCAATTGATCTTTAAGCAATAACTGGTTTTTACCCAACACATGTTTTTCTAAAGCATGATGCGCCTTAATAATGATCAAAGGAGCGGCTGCTTCAAACCCTACTCGCCCTTTGATTCCAATTATTGTATCTCCAACATGAATATCCCGACCAATTGCATATTTCTCAGCTAGCTCGTTGAGTTTTTGAATTGCATCTACAGGAGACAATGATTCTCCATTTATACCAACAGGTTCTCCTTTTTCAAATTGAATAGTAACGTCCTGATCCTGCTTCTCAAGCAATTGCGATGGGAAAGCATCATCTGGTAAATACTGATCAGAAGTCAGTGTTTCTTTACCTCCAACAGAAGTTCCCCAAAGTCCTTGATTAATAGAATAAAGTGACTTCTCCCAGTTGCCAGAAACTCCATGGTCTATTAAGAATTGAATTTCGTCTTCTCGTGACAACTTCATATCGCGAATCGGTGTAATGATTTCTTTATCCGGGCATAGGATATTAAAGATCATATCAAACCGTACCTGATCATTTCCAGCACCAGTGCTACCGTGTGCAATGGCATCTGCCGCAATTTCATTTGCATAATGTGCAATTGCGGTTGCCTGAAATGCTCTTTCCGCACTTACTGAAAGAGGGTAAGTATTATTTTTAAGTACATTCCCAGCAATTAGATATTTGATTGACTTCTCATAAAATTCCTGTGTCGCGTCTATAGTTCTGTGCGCTACTGCTTTTAACGATTTGGACTTCTCTTCAATTTCTACCAGTTCATCTTTGTCGAAACCACCAGTGTTTACTGTTACGGTATACACTTCATATCCCTGCTGCTGCAGATAAATCGCACAGTAAGTTGTGTCTAATCCTCCGCTAAATGCTAATGCTAATTTCTTACTCATCTCTAAAGTACTTTTACCGTTTTCTTCCAAACCTTTAATTTCTGTTGAACCTTTTTCTTCTTCTGGTCCCATTTCCGTTTCTTCTCCTCCGGATCAAATAGCATTCCTGTGCATAAGCAATGATGATGTTCCTTACTTTGAAGGATCTCGTAATTGACACAACTATTACATCCTTTCCAGAATTCTTTGTCGTCTGTTAATTCTGAGAATGTTACTGGTCGGTAACCAAGATCTGAGTTAATTTTCATAACTGCGAGACTTGTTGTAAGACCAAATAATTTCGCAGCTGGAAATAGAGTTCTCGAATGTTTAAATGCACGCTCCTTGATTTTCATAGCCAACCCCTGATTTCGAAATTCGGGATTAACTACTAATCCAGAGTTTGCTACATACTTCCCATGTCCCCATGATTCAATATAGCAGAAGCCGGCAAGCACTCCATTTTTCGCTAGGGCAATAATGGACTTACCTTCATTTATTTTGGATGCGATGTATTCTGGTGATCTTTTGGCAATACCTGTTCCTCGCATTTTTGCGCTTTCCTCTATCAGTGCCGATATATTTTCGGCATATTTTAGATGTGATTCATCCGCAACGGACACAATAAATTGACCCATTGGTTTAATATCTTTTAATTGTAAAAATGAAATTTGGAAAAATGATGTTCTGCGAAATGAGATTACCGCATAGGTAATCTATAAAAGTGTATATATAGGCCTAGCGCCTACCCGGGAATGCGGGCCTGAAAAAAGTCCTAGAAACTAGGGGTGATATGGTATATACTACTGCCATTAAGATGTTACAAATTTACAGTCCGTAAATTGTAAATGTCAAGAGGTTAGACGGATTTTTTTGAAAATGGTTTAATGAATTACTCAAACCATTAACATAAAACAAAGATATTTTAGCTAAGATTTCACCTCAAACTTACCTGATACTCCACCACTTACGATGTATTTCATGATGTCAGAGTTATTGCCATCTAGTGGCCTTACATATTGTTTATCAACGATAAATAAATTACCAGAAAAGTTATAGGAATGAGGTAAATATACTGCCACAAGGCCAGGAAGTCCAATTTGTTCTAGATCTTCCGAGGTAATAAAACCTGGCTTTTGGATGATTCCATCTTTGTCAAAACTTACTAAAACAGGTGTATTAAATCGCTTATTATCTCCGACAAATGCTTTCACCAAATCATTGATTGATGTATAAATAAAATTGATCAATGGGACTCTTCTCATGGCCTTTTCAAGCATAGTAAAAATTGGCTTTGCAAAGAGTGTATTTGCCAAATAGCCAAGCAAAACAGTTACAATAAGGACAATGATTAAGCCAAGTCCAGGTATTTTTATTGGAATCAGGTCATCAACCCATTTTACAGAAACAAAGACAATGTAAACGGTTAAGGCAATAGGACCTACTAAAATAAGGCCTCTTAAAAAATATTGGAAGAAGTCTCTAATCTGAAATTTTTCTCCGGTTGAGCTGCTCATGATAATTTATTGTGGATTGAATAAATAGTTACTAATAAGCCAAAACCTTCTTCGTTCTGGCGAATTTTAGGATTTTGTAGATCAAGAGACCAACTGGTCCCAGCATAAATGTAAAGAATAAAGATGGAATCAGAAGCCATCTGTTTACTCCATGTTGCTTTGCATCATTGACGATATATAGCCCTACCATTAAGTCAAAAGCTAAATAGTGAATCCAGCCGGCAAGTACTGCCTCCTTTGCCGTAAAAAGATTCATTACACCTTCCAAAGTGCTGAAACTTTCAAAATCAGAAGGATTTATGGAACTAAAAACCATATAAGCATAAAATATTGCAAGGATGCTAATGGCTATTCCAAAGACCCCATTTGAGGCCCATTTTTCAAAAGGAAATATGACTAAAATGATCCAACATATCATTGCCAACAAATTAGCTAATCCAAAAATCTCATCTGGGCTCATAAGCTTAAGTTTGATTCGTAGTGCGTAAAATAAAAAAGGCTTTGCCGTGAAGCAAAGCCTTTTCCTATATTGGATATATTTTTCTTACAGTGCTATTCCAATAAATGATTTGAAAGCTAGTCCCATCAAACCAGTAATAAGCATTGTAATTCCAAGTCCTCTTAATCCTTTAGGTACATCAGAGTATTTCAATTTCTCTCTAATCGCTGCTAGAGCAACAATTGCTAAGAACCATCCAACTCCAGAACCAAATCCATAAGATGTTGCTTCAAGAATCGTGTAGTCTCTCTGTACCATGAAAAGTGATGCCCCCAGAATCGCACAGTTTACAGCGATAAGTGGAAGGAAGATACCTAGAGACCCATAAAGTGCAGGAGAAAATTTCTCAATCACCATCTCTACTAATTGTACCATTGATGCAATTACAGCGATAAACATGATGAATTGAAGGAAAGTTAAGTCTACCTCAGCAAAAGATGGACTAATCCATGCTAATGCTCCCTCTTTCAATACAAATTCCTGCAACAACCAGTTTACAGGTACTGTAATTGTTAATACGAATATTACGGCCATTCCAAGACCGAAAGCTGTTGACACCTTTTTGGATACTGCCAGGAATGAACACATTCCCAGGAAGTAAGCAAAAATCATGTTGTCAATAAAAATACCTCTAATTAATATATTGAATGCTTCCATTGTAAATTCTTGCTTAATGTTCTACGTATCCAGTTTTTGTTCGCTGTATCCAAATCAATATTCCCAGAACCATGAATGCCCCGATTGAATCAACCATAAGTCCGTTAGTCTGAATATTTACAAATCCTCCAGTCAAATTAGACAGACCTTCATAGATTTTAATATCGAAGATTGATCCTGAACCAAATAACTCTCTACAGAAAGCTACTGCCAAAATAATCCAAGCATATCCAAATCCACTACCTAGGCCATCAAGAACTGAATCGTAAGGTTTATTACCCATTGCGAATGCTTCCAGACGACCCATTACAATACAGTTTGTAATGATTAGTCCTACGAATGCACCTAGTACTTTGTACATATCGTAGTAGTAGGCTTTAAGCACTTCACTTACAAGAGTCACTAGTGTTGCGATAATTGCCAATTGTACAATGATCCTTACCCTGGTTGGTACCAGATTCCTGATTATCGAAATGATCAAGTTAGAGAATACAATCACAAAAATTACGGCAACAGACATTACAAATGTCGGCTCCATTTTTACGGTAACCGCAAGTGCAGAACAGATTCCAAGCACCTGAATGGTAATCGGGTTGTCATCATTAAGAGGATCAGACATGATCTTCTTCCTCCTCTTAGACAATAACGGCTCTGCTGGCTCTTTTACTACTGGTTGTTCTAGAGTTTCAGTACTCATATATCTAGTAATTTAAAGTCTTAGTTAATAGCTACTTTGTTCTCGCCTTTTACTTTGTCGATGAAAGGAGTATAACACTCAAGGTATTGCTTAATCATTGCATTAACACCTTTTGCAGTCATAGTTGCTCCTGACATTCCATCAACCTGGTAATCAGATAATCCAGTGTTTCCTTCACCCTTCACCATAGTTACAGATACTAGGTTTCCAGAGTTATCGAATATTTTCTTATCCTTATATCTGTCCTGAACACCTTGTTCTGTGATTCTAGCTCCAAGTCCTGGAGTTTCTTGTTTGTGGTCAAAAGCAATACCTTTCACTTGATTTAAGTCACCTTGAAGCGCCATATATCCTGAGATCCAATCCCAAAGACCGGCTCCAAACATAGGAAAGATATAAGCTTCAACTTTTGAAGGGTCTGAATCGCTCATGTACATGTAGACCGGGTAAACTCTATCCTCTTTTTTGAACTTGTAGTTCTTTTGGATATTTACCTTTTCAGCTACCATTGGATTTCCTTTCTTGTCATTCTCAATCTTTTCACCATTGATATCAACTACGAAAGAAGTAACCTTTTTCTCGTACAATGCAAGAATCTCCTTAGGGTCTGTGATATTTGAAATATCTGTTACCGCTCCTAAAATTTTCTTTTTAGTGTCTAGTTCAACTTGCTCGTTTTGTTTTTCTTTTAATCCAACATTGGCAAGTGATAGCAGGCCTCCTAATATGATAGTAAGAACTGCAGAAAATATTATAACGTAAGCGTTAGACTGTTGCACGACGTAACCTCCTTTTCTTATTAGCTTCTACAACATAGAAATCAACTAATGGTGCGAATACATTCATGAATAGTATCGCTAGCATAATTCCTTCTGGATAAGCCGGGTTTAATACCCTAATTATAACTGTTAAAACACCTATTAAAAATCCGTAGATCCATTTTCCAAGCTCTGTCTGAGCAGAAGATACTGGGTCAGTCGCCATGAAGACAGCTCCAAAAGCAAAACCTCCCATAATCAAGTGATAGTGAGCGGGAACCTGAGTGAATTCGTTAACTCCTACTGCATTCAATAGAAGACCCATTAAATATCCACCAGCGAAACAACTAACAATTGTTTTCCAGCTACCTACTTTGGTAACAACCAAGATCAATGCGCCAATCAGACACATGATAACTGACGTTGCACCGATCGATCCAGGATAGTGCCCCATGATCAGATGCCATGAATCGTAAAGTCCAGGAGCAAAATCTTTTGTTTTGTCTGCGAGCATTTGAACCATATTCATTCCACCAGAAGCTTCAATAGCTTCAGCTCCAACGGCTAATGGAGTAGCTCCAGAGTAACCATCTACTGCTGGCGCTCCACCCATGTAAGTCCAAACTTCACCAGAAATTTGAGATGGATATGCGAAATACAAAAATGCCCTTGCTGTTAAAGCAACGTTTAGAATATTCATCCCTGTACCACCAAATGCTTCTTTACCAATAATTACTGCAAAGGCAGTAGCCAAACCAACTTGCCATAAAGGAATAGTTGCAGGCATAACTAAAGGAATCAGCATTCCTGTTACAAGAAACCCTTCACTAATAGGGTGACCTTTTATTACGCAAAATGTAAATTCAATACTTAAACCTACACCGTATGATACAATTAGAATTGGGATAGTAACCCAAAGACCTACTAATATCTGATCCAAGATTTCAGGAGCCTGACCGGTTGCAAGGTGGTGCTGATATCCAGTATTCCAGATACCAAATAATAAACAAGGAACCATAGCTATGATTACAGTCATCATCAGCCTTTTCAAGTCCATTGCATCTCTTACCTGAACACCAGTTCCGCTTGTAACTGAATCAGGAGAAAAGAATATAGTCCTGTGTCCATCATAAAGTGGGTGTAACTTTTCCCATTTTCCGCCCTTTTCAAAGTTGGGCTTTATTTTATCGAAAGCGTTTTGAAGAAACTTCATATGTCCTACTAACTATTTTTAAGCAAATTAATACCTTCTCTTACCAATCCCTGGAGTTCATGCTTTGAAACATCTATGAATTCGCATAATGCTACATCTTCTTCGATAATCTCATAAATTCCAAGTGCTTCCATATCATCATAATCCTCTGCCATAATTGCTTTGAACAGATAGGTAGGAAGTATATCCATCGGAAGAACCTTCTCAAATTCTCCACTAACTACAAATGCCCTTGACTCACCTCTTGTATTGGTATCAAGTACAAATTCCTTTTTACCAGATAAGAATGAAAGCAGACCAAATCCTCTATGGAAACTTAATTTCTTCGATGATGGAAGTATCCAACCAAAAGCTTCTTCATAATCACCTTCCGGAATTACCGTGAATTGGTGATCATAATAACCTAGATATCCATCAGCGGCAATTTTCTGTCCTGTCAGTACATTCCCAGAAATGTATCTTACATGATCGGTTTTTACATTTCCTTGAACCATTTTGTTGATACAAGCACCACCATATGTTTTATAGTACTGCGGATTGGAAACTTCAGATCCAGTAAGGGCTATGATTTTTGAAGCGTCATAAACACCTTCAATAAACAATTTACCAATCTGAGCAACACCATATGGATTAATTGTCCAGATCAAATCGCCTTTGTTGATCGGCTCTAAGTGATGTATTTGAACCCCTACATTCCCAGCAGGATGTGGGCCAGAAACTTTATTGATAGTGGCGCCTTCCACACTTGAAAACATTGGCGACACTTCTGCAGCTCCATTAATATTTACATTAATTGATCCGCTCGTAAATTTCTTCAATACATTAATTCCAGCCTGAAAGTACTGCTCACTACCTTCCAGTGTAAAACTGTAATCAGGGGCTAGTGGGTTAGTATCAAAAGCCGAAATGTAGATAGATTTCGGAGTGTCTGCAGGATTAGCAACAACTCCATATGGACGCTGAATAATATTGGGCCAAACGCCACTCTTCGTCATCAATTCCTGAGCATCTTCTCTGGATAAGTTAGTTATATCCGAAACTGAATGCTTTTTGAATTCTAAGTGTTCGATCTGCTTATCGGCAAGAATCTTGATCTCAAGCAATCTTCTTTTCTCACCTCTTTTGATCTCCACGATTTCTCCACTTACAGGAGCCGTATAAAATACATCGGGAAATACTTTATCGAATAATATTGGTGAACCAGCCTTTACATTATCTCCTTCCACAACACTTAGCTTTGGTCTGGCAATTCCAGGAAAGTCTGAAGGTTTGAGGGCAAAGGTTTCAGGTTGGTCTAATTCAGCGATTTTTTTTTCTGCTTTTCCAGCAAGGTTTATATCAAAACCCTTTTTTAGTTTTATTGTCTCAGACATGTTTTAAAAACTCTTGTCAGTATTCAAAATCGGAAGCAAAATTAACAAAAAAATGTTCAAAAGAAATGTTTCGGGAAAGTTTAGAAATTATTCAAGATATCATTCTAAACTGGTTCAGAAACCGCAAAATTATTTGTTAAAAACCCTGCTATTTTCTCCATTAGCCATCTTGGAGTAGAAGTAGCACCACAGATCCCTACCGAATCATTTGAACTGAACCAATCTAAATTGATCTCATTCTCATCTTCAACAAAATAACTGCGGTCATTGTTTGATTTACAAACACCATAAAGTGCTTTACCGTTTGAGCTCTTTTTCCCGCTTACAAATAGAATCACATCGTGCTTAGTGGAAAACCTGAGCAATTGAGGTTCTCGATTGGATACTTGTCGGCAAATACTATCATTAGCATTAAATACCTCCTTATTATCATCTCCACTTATCTGTTTTATCCTTTCTTCTATTTTCGATTTTATTTCGTAGAACCCTTTGGTGCTTTTGGTAGTCTGACTGAAAAGTGTCACAGGTTTGCTGAAATCAATCTTATCAAGATCGGCCTCCTCTTTGACTACAATCGCCTTGTTATTAGTCTGACCAGTAAGCCCTATTACCTCCGCATGACCGGGTTTTCCATAAATCACAATCTGGCCATCCTTTTCCTCTACATGATCAAAAGCATTCTTAACACGATTTTGAAGTTTTAGCACGACTGGGCAGGATGCGTCAATAAGTTCAATATTGTTTTCAAGTGCAGTTTGATAAGTCTCTGGTGGTTCACCGTGAGCTCTTATAAGAACTTTACAATCCTTCAACTCCTGGAGTTGCTCGCGATTGATTATCCTTAAACCTTTCTCATGAAGTCGTTGTACTTCAAGGTCATTGTGCACGATATCTCCTAAACAATATAGGGTGCCGCTTTCAGCCATTTCATCTTCTGCCATTTGAATGGCAAATTCAACTCCAAAGCAATATCCTGAATTATCGTCTATCTCAATCTTCATAAATAATCTCTTTTGCTAGGTCCACCACTTTTTGCACTTGTTCATCAAACGTCAAATAGGATGTATCAAGTTCCAATGCATCAGGAGCCCTTCGTAATGGACTTTCCTCCCTTAAAGTATCCATTCGATCTCTACTTAGCAAATTATCCTTAATTTGCTCTAATGGTAAGTCTTTACCTCCCCTTTCTAACTCAATTTGTCTTCTCTTAGACCGAATCCCTATATCTGCGGTCATAAATAGCTTCAATTCAGCATTAGGAAATACTACTGTCCCAATATCTCTGCCATCCATCACAACACCCTTTTTATCTCCTATTGATCTTTGCCATGCGACAAGCTTATCCCGTACTGGCTTAAGAGCACTCACTGCACTCACGTTTGATGAAACTTCTAATCCCCTTATTTCGGATTCTACGTTAACTCCATTCAGAAAAGTATCTGAAGAACCGTCACTATTCTTTTCAAAGGTAATATTGATATCATCAAGCGCACTATACACAGTATTTAATTCCTCTGTATTAACATTATTTCTGAGAAAATACAATGTCACTGCTCTATACATTGCACCGGTATCAATATAAACATAACCTAATCTTGAGGCTACAATTTTAGCGGTAGTACTTTTACCACATCCAGAATAACCATCAATCGCTACGTTAATTTTCTTCATTAACAATCCTTTATAGGGCAAGGAATAGGTTTCCCCTTTTTGATTTTTTTCTTCTGCCCATAGTTGTTTTGGGAGGATTTACATCCTGAAAAAAAAAGGCAAAAACCTAAACCTATTATAAGTAAGTATTTTGATTTCACTTTTGTTAGCTTATTCCTGAAGTAGTAACGGATCGATCAACTTTTTTGATAAGTCCCTGAAGAACTTTTCCCGGTCCACACTCTACAAATTCAGTCGCCCCATCATTTAACATAGCCTTTACTGATTGTGTCCATTTCACTGGAGCAGTAAGTTGGGCAATTAGATTTTCTTTTATCAAGGCCACATCCATTGTTCCACTCGCTGTGTAATTTTGGTAAATAGGGCAAGTTGGATTCTGAAACGAGGTGTTTTTAATTGCCTCTGCAAGTTCTTCCCTTGCCGGTTCCATCAACGGAGAGTGAAAGGCACCACCCACTTGAAGAGGTAAAGCTCTTTTCGCACCTGCCTCCAACATCTTTGCACATGCAGTTTCAATTCCACTATTAGATCCTGATATAACAAGCTGACCTGGGCAATTATAATTTGCTGCAACTACAACGTCATCAATTGAAGCGCATACATCTTCCACAATTTGGTCTTCCAAACCTAGAATAGCAGCCATTGTTGAAGGGTTAATTTCGCAAGCTTTTTGCATTGCCATTGCTCTTTTTGATACCAGTTGAAGTGCGTCAACAAAATTTAATGTACCATTTGCTACAAGAGCGGAGAACTCTCCAAGTGAGTGTCCTGCCGTCATTTCAGGTTTGAAATCATCCGAAATAAGTGCTGCTATTACAGAGTGTAGAAAAACCGCTGGTTGAGTAACCTTTGTTTCTTTCAACTCGTCAGCAGTTCCCTCAAACATGATTTTTGTAATCTCGAACCCTAATATTTCATTAGCCTGTTCGAACATTTCTTTTGCTTTCGCATTGGAATCATACAATTCCTTACCCATTCCAGTGAATTGAGCTCCCTGTCCAGGGAAAACATATGCCTTCATATATCTTGTTTAAATAAATCCGCACCAAAATTAAGGCGAATAGTTTTAATCAAGAAATCTTTCCTTCATATCAGGTGTAGGAATTCTACATGCATCAAGCTTCCCAAACCATTTATATCTGTTTTTGGCAATAAAATCGTAGACCAAATCTCTAATGAATGCTGGTATAATTTTAAAGGCGTACATCAAAGGCCATAAACCATCCATGTTTCGGGCAATTTCTAAGGCTGCACTACTCTTATTATATACCCGTCCATTCTTTAATAAAATTATACTGTGGAGAACTGACGTGTTTACACCGAATGGAGTCAGTTTTAATGACGCTAATTCTGATTGTAATGAAGCAAATTTAAACTTCTGATTCTTATCCCGGTCAATTACAAAATTCACTGAACTGTTACAGAAATTACAAACTCCATCAAAAAAAACTATTGCTTGCTCTTTTTGTGCTACTTCATCAACTGTATCCATCCCTTCAATTGTTCTGTGTCATCTTGATTTTCCAATACATCGTAGGTAACATCAGCTGTGTAGAAGTAAGTTCCTGCCGGTAATTCAACACCCGAATTTGTTTTACCATCCCAATTTATAAGTATACTACTTTCACTATCCTGAGAATCGTATTCAAAAACTTTGTTACCTGTTCTATCAAAAATCAGCAAAACTACAGACTCAATGAACCTCGGGCAATTTGAACCACTTGTAAGTGGAGTAAAGAACTCATTCCAGGAATCTCCATTAGGCGAAAATGCATTCGGAAGTAAGTATTGAGGGCAATTATCATTACAAAATATTTCTGTCGGGATACTTTCATTACCACTCCTATCCACTGCAGTTATGCGATAACAACCTTTCAAGGACGGCAGATTTTCATGAAAATATTCAGTAGTCACAACATTATCTATCACTTCAAAATCGTCGACATTTCCAGTTCCTGAGAAATAAACATTGTATGATTGAATATCATTATCGCATTCGGAATTACCATCCTGCTCCCATAAAAGGTGATTTGTAAAATCTGTAAAGTTACAATTCCCACCTGCTATTAATGCTTCGCAAGTAAAATCCGGATCAAACTGAAATGCGACCGGTGTACATGGTGAGATAGTATCATTTGGTTGAGCACATATAAGTTCCGACCTGTTTATTAAAGGTTCAATAATATTTTGATTTCCATAAACTCCTTGTGTTACAACATAGTAACAGTATTCTAACGAATCACTTAATGGCTCGTCATTAAAATCTCCGTTATCCAAATAAAAGAATCCATTTTCGGAAACATTTACAGAATCAATTAAGGTTAATTCAGCAACACTTGAACCTCCGGACCGATCTCTGTATATATAATGATACGGAAAATCCTGAGGCCTATTGGACCAAGGAACATTTGCTCCCCATCTCAATTCGATTGATTCAAATAATGGAGACAACTCAAGGCGTACTGAAGAGGCAGTTGCTGAAGAATCTAATTCTACTCCATTCCCGTCTAATAAAATCACCTTGTAATTGTAGCTTTGAGCTAAAGTATTTAAGCCAGTATCAACAAACATTGTATCGGTCACACGAGCAACGGTTGTTCTATTTACTTCTCCAACCTGTCCATCTGATCTAATAATATCATACTGAAATGGTGGCGGAAATGCACTGTCATCCAAATCAAATGGTGGTGCCCATCTCACGATTATTTCACCATTATCTTCTCCTGTAACATCTATATCTACATTTGTGATTACCGGACCATTGGCTACCAAAGAATCACAAGCTTCTTCCGAGACATAACTCAAACCACCTTCAGGATCAGGGAACCTGGCTACAAGTCGGTAACAATATTTTGCCCCAGGAGCTAATCCCAGACCTCCATTATTATCAATGTATGATGTCTCTGACGCTGATAGAAGATCAATCATCTCATAACCAGCAAAAGCAGGCATTCCAACTTGACAATCATCAATATCAAATTCATAGCTATCAACTCTTCTCCACACCTCTAATGAATCTGCATTGGTACATTCATATGAATCCCATGTTAAGCTCATGGTCTCATTGGGTTGGGTGGCAACTTCCAAACCTTCTGGTGCAGGACCTACGATTGTTACAAACCATGTTTCAAAATTCACAAGCTTTGGACCTGCTGGAGGATCATCTGTTATTTTAAAAATAACTTCATATGGTCTCTCACGAACATGTCCGCATTCTGTATTCCATGTGAAATTTACTCTGGCAGGTACGTTCTGGAAACCAATAGTGTCCAGACTGGCAGGTGATGGTACTTCAAACGGTCCACCAAATGCCTCTATCAAAACAGGATGACCATCAACATCTGTCCCTAAGATAACTTCATTGATTACCTCCCCTGCTTCAACACATAATTCTTCCGGAATTTGAAGCTCCGGCTTCTCATTATCTGTTTCCTCAATAATGATTTGCATATCCCGTGTGACAAAACCGAGTTTAAACCATTCTCCACTTATCTTCCTCCATTCTTCAACAACAAAGGCCACATTGTATTCACCGGGTTCATCTGGTGCATCCCATGTCAGTGTTCCTGTTATTGGATCCAAATCAAATGTGGGCACATCGGTTTGCTCCTCATTTCCTCTTGTAAAATCTTCGTAAAAAGAAGGATCATTTGGTAAAACGTAACCAAAAACATCTAATCCATCATTCTGCTTTGGAGTTGTAAGTCTGTATGATAGACTATCTCCATCAGGATCAAATGCTCCAGGGTTGTGAAAGAAAGTAACATATTGCCCTCCTTTATCAACTGGTAAAACAGTCATGATTGGAGAGTTATTAATTCCAAAAAATGGATCAATTCTAATTTGAGACTCTACGTAGAAGGGAGTATTCACTGAGTTATCCATGTTGAGGATACCCTCGTTTCTATTTTCCTCTCTATAGCTTACTATATAGCTAGCGCTAGGTGCACTGTATGTATGTTCTACGACAAAAACATTCTTCTCTAACTCATCACCCAACGGATCAATCTGCACATTAAAGTCACCATCTATAGAGTTTCCATCTCCAAAACTAAATACTCCTTGTCCAAATGGAATGGTAGATCCAGTGTCTCTGATTGCCGTTACGGTAAACCTGTACTTGAATTCATCCGGTCTGCCAATTCTTTCTACAGTAATCTCTGCAGCCCTGATGTGAGTGGCTTTTACTGCTGTTGCCAACAAAGAAAAAATGGTCAATGAAACCAGAATTTTATATAGGCTACTAAAGGAAATTAGTTGTCTTTTCATATATCAAATGCCGCAATAAATGAATTCTATTACTCTTATAACTGTAAAACGAGCTTAATGATTGCAGTAGATTAAAAAATTTAAGCAAAAATAACTAACAAAACTGCTAATCACTTTATTATCTAACAAAGTAAACAAGGGATAACATTATTTTGGTTTATTTAGAATTTGTCAAAATAAAAATTCGCATTGTTTGATAACGTTTCCAAATGTACCTTTGGTGCCGATAAAAAATTTGTAGATTATAGAAAAATATGAGTTGGCTAACAGATACCTTGACAAGTACATTAGGCAGAAAAGTAATCATGTCATTAACAGGTTTATTTCTGATCCTGTTTTTGATAGTACATCTTGCCGGAAACCTTCAGCTAATCACAGATCCCACTGGAGAAGCTTTTAATGTTTACGCTCATACCATGGCAAACAACCCTTTGATTCAAACAGTGTCCATTGGTAACTTCTTTTTCATTTTGTTACACATTTTCACTTCTATCTTGTTAACCATGAAAAACAAGAAAGCAAGAGGTGTAAATTATGATATCGGTGGAAAAAGTAGTACCTGGGCTTCAAGAAACATGGGTGCTCTTGGTACAGTGATTCTAATATTCCTTGTAGTACATTTAAAAGGATTTTGGGCGGAAAGTAAGTTTGGTGAATTAGCTAAAGTAACTTACGATGGTGTTGAATATGGAGATTTATATGGGGTAGTGAATGCTGCCTACTCAAATATTTGGTATACTATCTTCTATGTAGTTTGCATGGGCTTAATGGCATTTCACCTAAGTCATGGATTTCAGAGTGCGTTCCAGACTCTTGGGTTAAATCACAAGAAGTACACACCTATCATTAAAGGTGCTGGTGTAATATTTTCAATTGTAATTCCTATAGCATTTGCAATCATTCCTATTGTGATGTTTGCTCAGAATGCCTGATCATAAAAAATGAGTAATATGAAATTAGATGCTAAAATTCCTGAAGGACCAATAGCCGAAAAATGGACCAAGCATAAATTTGATGTTAAACTGGTAAACCCTGCTAATAAGCGTAAATACGACATTATTGTAGTTGGAACTGGTTTAGCTGGTGCTTCCGCAGCTGCTTCTCTCGCAGAGCTTGGTTACAACGTAAAAGCATTCTGTTTCCAGGACAGCCCACGAAGAGCTCACAGTATCGCAGCTCAGGGAGGTATTAATGCTGCTAAAAACTATCAAAACGATGGTGATAGTGTATTCAGATTATTTTATGACACAGTAAAAGGTGGTGACTACAGATCTAGAGAAGGTAATGTTTACAGACTTGCTGAAGTAAGTGTAAACATCATTGATCAGTGTGTTGCTCAAGGTGTTCCTTTCGCAAGAGAATACGGTGGAAAACTTGATAACAGATCTTTTGGTGGTGCTCAGGTTTCCAGAACATTTTATGCTAAAGGACAAACCGGTCAACAGCTATTACTAGGTGCTTACAGCGCATTGAGCAGACAAGTTGCTAATGGTAAAGTGAAACTTTATCCTAGAACTGAAATGCTGGATGTCGTAATGCACGAAGGTCAGGCAAGAGGAATTGTAACAAGAAATTTAATTACTGGAGAGATCGAATCTCATGCAGGTCACGCAGTTCTTTTATGTACTGGTGGTTATGGTAATGTATTTTACCTTTCTACCAACGCAATGGGAAGTAACGTAACTGCAGCATGGAGAGCGCACAAAAAAGGAGCGCTTATGGCAAACCCTTGCTACACACAGATTCACCCTACTTGTATTCCGGTTTCTGGAGATCATCAATCAAAACTTACATTGATGTCAGAGTCTTTAAGAAATGATGGAAGAGTTTGGGTTCCTAAGACTAAGGAAATGGCAGAGAAAGTTCAGAAAGGTGAAGTAAAAGCTGCCGACATTCCTGAAGAAGAAAGAGATTATTATCTAGAAAGAAGATACCCATCATTTGGTAACCTTGTACCTAGAGACGTTGCTTCAAGAAATGCCAAATATGTATGCGACGAAGGAAGAGGTGTAGGACCAACTGGATTGGCAGTTTACCTTGACTTTGCAGATGCAATCAAAAGAGATGGAGAAAGTACAATCGAAGCTAAATATGGAAACCTATTCGATATTTACGCTAAGATTACCGGAGAGAATCCTTATAAAGTGCCAATGAAAATCTATCCAGCAGTACACTATACAATGGGTGGACTTTGGGTTGATTACAACTTGAGCACAAACATTCCTGGACTTTATGCATTGGGAGAAGCCAACTTCTCAGATCATGGTGCAAACAGATTGGGAGCAAGCGCATTGATGCAGGGACTTGCAGATGGATACTTTGTAATTCCTTACACTATTGGTGACTTCCTTGCGAAGCAATCTTATGATCACCTTACAGAAGATCACGAGTCATTCAAAAAGACTGAGGAAGAAGTAAAAGCAAGAATTGAAAAACTTCTTTCAATCAAAGGGTCTAAGCCAGTTGATTACTTCCACAAAAAGCTTGGAAAAGTGATGTGGGATTACTGCGGAATGTCCAGAGACGCTGAAGGATTGAAAAAGGCCAAAGGAATGGTCCAGGAGATCAAAGAGGAATTCTGGAAAGATGTTAAAGTGATTGGTAGCAATGAAGAACTGAACATGACTCTTGAAAAAGCGGGACGTGTTGCAGATTTCATTGAATTAGGTGAGTTGATGATTGATGATGCATTAAATAGAAATGAATCATGTGGTGGTCACTTCAGAGAAGAATATCAAACTGAAGAAGGTGAAGCAAAAAGAGATGATGAAAACTTCTCATATGTTGCTGCCTGGGAATATCAGGGAGAAGGAAAAGATGAGGTTCTTCACAAAGAGGATTTGAAATTTGAGAATGTTAAGTTGACTCAAAGAAGTTATAAATAATTGGCTAACCATCAATAAAGACAAAAATGAATTTAAAATTAAAAATATGGCGACAAGAAAACGCCAACTCCAAAGGTGGTTTTGAAGAGTATCAAATGAAAGATGTATCTGTAGATAGCTCTTTCCTTGAAATGCTTGACCAATTAAACTACCAACTTGAAGAAGAAGGTAAAGATCCAATCCACTTCGATCACGACTGTAGAGAAGGAATTTGTGGTATGTGTAGCCTTTACATCAACGGTGAACCACACGGCCCTACTCAAACTACCACTTGTCAGCTTCATATGAGAAGTTTCAAAGATGGCGATACAATTGTAATCGAACCTTGGAGAGCTACTGCGTTTCCTGTCGTAAAAGACTTAGTGGTTGACAGAACTTCTTTTGATAATATTATTCAGGCTGGAGGTTATATCTCAGTTAACACTGGAGGTACGACTTCAGATGCAAACGAAATTCTTATTCCTAAAGAAGTAGCAAGTGAAGCAATGGATGCCGCTACTTGTATTGGATGTGGAGCTTGCGTTGCAGCTTGTAAAAATGCCAGTGCAATGTTGTTCGTTTCTGCTAAAGTTTCTCACCTTGGATTATTACCTCAAGGTAAAGTTGAAGCTAAGAAAAGAGCTGAAAACATGGTTGCTCAAATGGATGCTGAAGGATTTGGTGCTTGTACAAATACAGGTGCATGCTCTGCTCAATGCCCTAAAGAGATTAGCCTTACAAACATTGCTCGATTAAACAGAGAATACTTGTCAGCAAAATTTACGTCTGACAATAACTAATATTATTTACTACTACTTGTATTCAGGAAAATGCGGATTTACTCCGCATTTTCTATTTTAGCACTATGCAAAAGGAAGCTCCTATACTGGTTACTTGTTTTCCCAGGGTCTCAGGGATACTATCAGAAGAAATAAAAGACCTTGGTTTCAACGTAATCTCAAAAGACCGGACAGGTGTAAAACTTCAGGGTGGCTGGAAAGACATCATGAAACTAAATCTCCACTTAAGAAGTGCCAATAGAGTTCTTTGGGAAATCGCTTCCTTCAAGGCTAAAAATCCAGATGAACTTTATAAGAAAGTAAAAGAAATCAAGTGGCATTTACTGATAAAGAAAAATGGATATTTCACAGTTCAGTCTTATGTGAAAAATGATTTTATTCGAGATACTCGTTTTGCGAACCTTAAATTAAAAGACGGAATTGCAGACTTTTATCAGGAAACCATGGGCATCAGACCTGATTCTGGACCAGATATTGATAAGACGGTAATCTATCTATATTGGGTTAATGATGATGTATCTATCTATTTCGACACATCAGGTGAATCCATTTCTAAACACGGATACAGAAAAAATCCATGGAAAGCTCCAATGATGGAATCACTTGCTGCTGCTACTATTTTGCAATCCAATTGGGATCCTGAAAAAGGAAATTTTGTAAACCCAATGTGTGGAAGTGGAACATTGGTGATAGAAGCTGCACTAATGGCATCCGGAATTCCTGGAAGCTGGCATAGAAGAAATTTCGGATTCATGCACATCATTGGTTACGATCCTAATCTATGGATCTCCATTAGAAAAAGTGCTAAAGCTGGATTCCGTACTCCCACTCAGAAGTTTATTGCCACTGATATTAGTCCGAAAGCTGTTTCAATTGCTCAGGAGAATGCAGAAGTGGCAGGTGTGGCAAACATTATTGATTTTGGTACCTGTGATTTTTTGGAAACGAGAGTTCCAGAGGGGTCTGGTGTTGTATTTCTTAACCCGGAATACGGCGAAAGACTGGGAGATGAAAAGAAACTAACTATTACTTATAAAAGCATTGGAGATTTCTTCAAGAAGAAATGTGCCGGGTATACCGGATATGTATTCACCGGAAACCTGAATCTTGCAAAGGTAATTGGGCTCAAACCAGCTAGAAAGTACGAATTCCTAAATGCCAGAATCGATTCAAGACTTATCCAATTTGATTTGTATGCCGGTAAAAAAAATCGGCCACTCAAATAATAAAATTGTGAGAATAGGAATTATAGAATAATTTAGGAGTGAAACCTTACAAATTAAACTCGGGACATTGAAAAAATTCCTTATTCTGCTATTCATCGTGGTACTTGGAGCAGCTGGTTTCTTTGGCTACAATTATTATTTTGGATGGGCAAACCTCAATAAATGGTCTTTCATATCAGAGGATATACCTCTCGTTTATGAGTATGAGTCTTCCTCTAATATCAGAAATGATCTGAACGACAAGAAAGTCTGGAAGTCCTTTACCAACCTTGCCCCTGTAGCTGAATTACGAAATAGTATTCTCTCCCTGGATTCCATGGTGGAGAACAGCACCATCCTTGAGAATCTATTATCTAACAACACTATTCTTTTAGGCATTACTCCTGTATCAAAATCAAAATTTGATTTCCTGGTGGTATTTAGTGTGAAAAACATTGATCAGTTTGATGCCATTGGAAGAATAATTGAGAAAGGTTATAAAGTAAAAACCAGAAAGTACGAAGGCTTTACGATTAGCGATATAGTTACTAATAATGGAGAAAGAAAGTTCACTTACATTTTCCACAAAAGTTTCTTTATTGGTAGTCAGACTCCTTTTCTGGTAGAGGATGCAATCAGAACAATCACTGATCCAAACTCTAAAAACTTCCAGGAAAAGCATGAGGAACTATTCAAACTAGCGAAACTGCAAAATGATGCCGGTAATCTCTATTTGAATTCTAAAAAGATATCCTCCATTGCTGATGTGATTTCTTCCAGTTCAAATAATATTAAGAAACTAAATACTACTACTTCTTCAACATTTCTTGATGCCAGAATTGCTGACGATCATTTATTATTGAATGGATTTTCATTGAACCAACCAAAAGACTTTTTATCAGTTTTTGATGGAAACCTTGGAAAACCAATGACTCAAATGAGTTATATCCCAAATTCATCAATTGCAATTACTCATGTAAGTTTTGAAGATGCAGAAAAGTACCTGGAAAATGTAGCTAAATGGACAGATAAAAATGACCCCTCTCTTTCAGTTGAAAGCAAAACTATAGCAACGAGATACGATATTAATTTCAACAGTTATAGCTCCTGGATTGCTAATGAAAGTTGTGTTTATACTTCAGAGTCATCGGATCCTAATAATCCCAACCAGACCGCATTGATTAGTCTTAAGGATCCAAACCTTTCAAAACAACAGTTGGAAGAACTGTCTAAAAGAGTATCGAATGTCAGAGGCGATAGCATCTTCTATGAGATCTATGGAGACCTTAAAATTGTCTATCTGCCAATAGCCAACTTTCCAGCTGCCTTCTTAGGCCCACCTTTTACTGGATTTGAGACAAGCTATTACACATACTTAGAGAATCAACTTGTTATTTCGGATAACCTTCAGTCCATTAAAGATCTTGTAGATGAAAGAGCTAATGAAAATGTCTGGAGCAAATCTCTTAAGGTGAACAACTTCCTGGAGGTGTGCAATAAGGAATCCAATCTAAGCTACTTTCTGAATATTCCAATTGGCTGGAGAACGATTCAAAGCAACCTCAATCAGGATTGGCAGGAATTCGTTGAAACTCAATCATCATTGATCAAATCATTTGAATTAGTTGCGCTTCAATTCAGCAATGTTGATGATAAATATTTTACAAATCTGGCATTATATCACCCAGGTGAATTTCAACCTGTTGCAACCGGAAAGACGCTTAAGCCAGTGGCTTCTTTAGAATTGGCCTACCCTCTAATCACCAAACCATTCATTGTTAGAAATCACTCTAATAACACGATGGAAATGATGGTGCAGGATTCTACCAATACATTATACCTACTTAATGAAAACTTCGAAGTTATCTGGGATGATAGCATTGGAAGTTCCATCGATACCGATATTTCGCAGGTAGATTATTATAAGAATAACAAGTTGCAGTACCTGTTTGGTGCTGGCAATGAAGTTCATTTAATGGATCGCACCGGAAAGGATGTGGAGAGTTATCCGATTACAATTGGTGAAAGTGCCATCAATAATGTACAGGTTGTAGATTATAATAAAACTAAAGCCTACAGATGGTCAGTAACTAATGATAAAAAGCAATTCTTTTTAACTGATAAAGAGGGAAAACCGCTTAATGGCTGGAACCCATATCCAAATCCTTATGAGGGTGATGGTCCTATTAAACATTTCAGGATTAGGGGGAAAGATATTTTTGTAACCATTGAAGAATCTGGGAAAGTAAATTTACTGTCAAGAAACGGAACTGCTTACAAAGGTTTCCCAATACTATATCAGGAACCAATAGATGATAATTATGTGATTACTGCTTCCAGCAATTTTAGCAGATCAATTCTCACCATGATTACAAAGTCAGGTGAACTCACTAAATACAATCTGTTAGGGCAACTTCAATACAAGGAGCAGCTGGTAAAAGCTTCCGGAGATTCTGAATTCTCAATTTTGAAAGATAAGAATAGTATCAAATTTCTAATTCTTCGGCAGGATGACAACAAGATTGCAATCCTGGAGAGAAATGGAACTGAGAGGTTTTCAAAGAGTTATCTTTCTGAAGAACCAGTTAAGGCTCAGTATTATGACTTTGGGCCTGGCCAGGAATTGATTATTCTAAGAGATACCCAGCAGGATTATGCTTATCTATATAATGGAAAAGGTGAATTACTAAACAATCTCCCGATTGAAACAAACCAGGACTTAAGTGTTCTTTTCTTTGAGAGAGAAGGATTATTTAAAGTCTACAAGGTATATAAGAATGAAATATCTCTTTACGAGATTTCAAAATAGGGTTTGGGAGCGCTCTCACCCAAACCCCTTTATGATAGATTATTATACTGCTGTTGACTTCCACTTGCCTTTCTTGAAAATCACAACACTGATTATTGCGTGAATAGAGTGGCAAATTGCTATTGTCGCTAATGTACCCAGGACTTCAAGATCCGTGTAGACCGATAAGAAATAGGCCATTGGAATTTGGATTACCCAAAAGCATACAATATTGATTATTAATGGGGTCATTGTATCACCAGCACCATTAAATGATTGACTAATGACCATTCCATAAGCAAAGAATATGTATCCAAGGCATATCACTTTGAGCCCTAACACAGCATACCTCACAACTTCCGGATCCTCAGTAAATATTCCAACAAAGAAATCGGCATACAAATAGAATACTATTGACACCAACCCAAGAAACACCATATTATACAGAGCTGTTTTCCATACGGATGCTTCAGCTCTTTCAGGCTTTCCAGCACCCAGGTTTTGCCCAACCAAAGTTGCCGCTGCATTACTCATACCCCAACTTGGAAGTATTGTAAATACAATAATTCTGAAGGCTACAGTATACCCTGCTAATGCGGAAGCTCCAAAAATTGATATAATCCTAATCAGGAACATCCAGCTTAAAGACTCAACTAAAAACTGAAAAACACCCCCAAAAGCAATTCTCAATATTTCCATTACAGTCTTTACTCTGAAAACAACATTCTTGATTGTTAATCGAATTATTGAACCTCCGAAGAACAATATAAAGAACTGAAATAGAACTCCCACTGATCTACCAATGGTTGTCGCAATAGCTGCTCCAGCTACTCCCATTTCTGGGAACGGACCAATACCAAAGATCAATAGTGGATCTAAAATTATATTCAGAACATTGGAAATTATTAAGGCCGCCATAGCCATATTGGCATCCCCTGCTCCTCTAAAAATTGCGTTAATTAAAAATAGTAATAGAATACTCACATTGCCGGCAAACATGATTTTTGTATACCAACTTCCTTCTGCAATTAAATCCTCTTCGCCTCCCATTAATCTTAAAATGTCTTCTGCAAAGAAAAATCCAATTGTACCAAGAACAGCAGCAAAAGACACTCCTATTAAAATGGACTGAAATGCTGCATCTGATGCTCTTTGAATGTTTTTCTCACCTACCCTTCTTGCAACTATTGCGGTGGTAGCCATACTCAAACCTATTGCTATCGAATAGATTATCATCATGACAGATTCTGTTAAACCCACAGTAGCAACAGCGTTGACACTGACCTGGCTAACAAAAAATATGTCAATCACAGCAAATAAAGACTCAAAAGACATTTCCACTATCATGGGTATAGATAGCATAAAAATCGCCTTATTGATGCTTCCTGTGGTATACTCTTTTTCAACACCAAAAATTGCTTGAAAGAAGTAGATGAATAATTTTTTAATATATGATATAATATGAATCATTATGATAAATCGTAAATGGTAAAAAAATAAAATGAAATAACTGATAGAAAATGGACCTAATACTGGGACGTATTAGCCATTGGTGCTGAAGAGCGCTATTTCTATTATATCTATCATAATGACACAAATGTACTGCTATTTTTCAGACATCAAAATTTTTTAATGTTAATTAATCCTTAACACGATAGAATGGTACCCTGGAAATAACACGTGAAGTATCTGGCCGGGTTAACTTCAATTCCTGATATCCCATGTCTAGATTTCTGATGTCCAGGTAGCATAAAACCCCTTTTTGACTGGTTCTTTGGTTGTTGTAAAACTTCATCTGATAGTCGGTAACAAGGGAATCATTTAGCAATAAATGATAATAATTTGTCACACAAGATAATTTCAGACTATCCAAATTATTTACTACCTCCGACAATGAATCGTATTCACAAGATGCTTTTATCCTATCATGATAATCCATATTGATATTGATAAAAACCCGAAGAACATTACTTTCAATTACATCCGAAGGAATCTGAACATTAAATGAAGAATAGCTAACATTTCTATCCTCGTAATATCCACTAAAGATACTGTGTGTGGTCCTTCTCGAGAATAATTCAATATTAGTCCAATTATCTACCTGACCACTGGAGGAGTTCATTTTCATGGCCATAGTTATAGTACTAACGAAGAACACAAGGTAAAATAACGATATCCACCATCTATTGAAATTAGAAACCAAAGAGTAATAAATTGGCCTGTAAATAGGTGATAATGTAAGAGTACTGATTACTTTATGAACGGGGTAATAAACTTTTGAGAAGATCGGAATTCTTTTCAATAATCCTGAAGTCACAAAATCCAATAAGTAAATAGCAGAAATGATGACTACAGTAAAAAGGTAGTAATCAAACCACTCTGGTTGGTCATATACCGTGTAATCAGTAACTAGAGTAAAACCAATTATTGGAATAAATAGAACAACGAAAATATAGAGATAAGCCCCTATTATTGACATAAACAGCATAAATGCTATTGAGAAAAGTGAACTACAAAGCCTTTCTAACCTTTCAATACTATCAACCGGAAAAGGTATTCTCAGAATGGTATTCTTAAAGCCGTATTTGAAGGCAAGTTTTTCTTTATTCACACCTTTTGGAAAGACATAACTCAACCCCACCAGCCCAATCCAAAGTCCTCTGGCAATCAGATGCAGAAACAGACCAGTTATAAGCCAATAGACAGCAACCTTCATAAAACTGACGAAATTATCCCAATCCTCTGTGGCACTGATATTATTCTTCACATACCATAAAAAATCATCCAGTAGTCCAGGAACTCTAAAAAGTCCGAACAATACAATTCCGGAAAGAAGAATCTCCGGCTCCCAACTTCTTATTTGTGTATCCCTAAGCCACTTAGGAATTTTGGAATCATTTTCACTCATATCAAAAAGATTTCATCAGGAATATACCCAAAATCAAGAGTTTTCTAAAATTATAATTTTCGGTAATTAAGCATCTTTAGAATGACTATTATTCGAACACAATGGTTGCATGAATAACACCAAGTTATGCTGTTGCCTGTTACCCGGAAGTATTCTTGAGTCTTTTACGGATTCTTGGTCTTGTGATCAAGACGAGTATGACATGCCAAAATTTGCTCCACCTTGTTCTGGTGCTTACATCTCCGCCTGGTGATTCAAAGAAGACAATTATTCTTTTCAGTGTATTATGGAGCAGACTAAAGTATAATACAAGAGTCATGATCCATATAAATGCAACATTGAAGTAAAAAGTAGAGATTTTAGTCTCACCAATAACTTTGTTGGGAGCATAAAAATGAGCTCTTCCTATTCGTGAATACGGCATCATATAGATCGGATCCTTCTTCTGAATCAATTGATCTTTTCCTCGATAAACCATATTTAGATTATTCCTATTTCTCAGCAAATCTGCCAGAAACTCATTGTGGTATCTTTTCTCCAATCTTTTCAGCTTATCTTTCCCAATCTCGTCTTTCAACCTGTTATACTCTTTATCGCGATTCTTCTGAGCATTCAGGTATCTTTTGGAAAAATGTTCCTTCGCATTTTGTAAGTATGACTCCAATTGTTGACCAATTATCCGATTATAATAATCTGGTGTCAGCTCTTCCAGGCTCACAAAATTCCTATACTCAAACTCACTATTGAGGTATTTGATACCATTGGATAATATCTTCAAAGATTTACCAGAATTAGACCAGTTGGTACTATCAGCCAATAATTCTCTATTTATCGAGATCATCTCTGGAACAATAAAGGAACGATATGTGGAATTAACACTGATCTCCTGATTTACATCAAAGAAGTACTTATCGTAATCGTTATATCTGAATTGAGCTACTGCCAGCGCCTCATAAGCCCATCTGGAGGCCATTAAGTCACCTACAATTGGCACATTTTTCTGGTTGGTTATGGAATGATGCAGCTCATCAAACTTAATCATAGCTCCACCTAGTAATAACTGAGGGACTAGTATAAACGGGATAAGAATATATATCGTGATGACAGAATTGAGTGCTGAAGAAATATTTAACCCCACAAGATTTGCAAAACAAGAGACTGAGAATAGAATAACCCAATAGTAAATGGTCATTCCATGTATCTCTAGTATATAATTACCTATTAATACAAATGACAAAGTCTGTATTGCCGAGAGCAAAAACAGGTAAGCCATTTTAGAATTGATATAACTGGATCGCGAGAGATTCAGAAATGACTCTCTTTCTAATATTTGACGATCCTTATAAATCTCCTGTGCACTCACGGTAAGTCCCATGAAAAGAGACACTACAATAGACATGAATAAATACACAGGCAGATTGATATTCTCCGAAAAAGCATAACTCTCCTCAGGTGAATACTTGGAAAAGTACCCTAGAATAAATGCCAGAACTGGTGCTTCCAGCAAATTGATCAACACATATTGTCTGTTCGATATCTTAGAAAGAAAATTTCTTTTACTGAAAATTTTAAACTGCTCCCAGGTTGAGGGAATTCTAAAGTTAGATGGAGGTAGAGTGGTTTCGTACTTCAACTTATCCAGTTTGGGAAGAATATTTTCCTTATATCTGTCGTGCCACGTATGTGGGCTTACCCGCCTTTTCTTTGTTCTTCTACCTTCATCATTAATTTCCTTAGCCTCAATAATTTGCAGGATCTGCTCTGGAATAACATTACCACATCTTGGGCACTCACTTTCAGCTGCATTTACATGTGCATTCATCGATTTGAAATACACAACAGCGTCAATTGGATTGCCATTATATATCGGATACCCTCCTTTATCAAGGATCCAAAGGCTATCAAACAGCTTAAATATTTCTGAAGAAGGCTGATGTATAATGGCCACAACCAACTTTCCTTTGCCAGACAAATCCTTTAAAAGACGCATCATCTTCTCAGAGTCCATGGAGGAAAGTCCGGAGGTCGGTTCATCTACGAATAGTATGGAAGGCTCTCTCATGAGCTCCAACGCTATATTCAGACGCTTTCTTTGTCCACCGGATATGGTTTTATTCAGTGGGTTTCCAACCTTTAAATCTTTAGTCTCTTCTAGATCCAAATCATCAAGGACCTTGTTTACTGTTTTCTCAATTAAGCTATCCGAGAAGTCACTGAAGCAGGTTTTCGCATTGAAATAAAGGTTTTGGTAAACCGTCAATTCCTCAAATAGCAAATCATCCTGAGGGACATATCCAATAACTCCCTCCTTAGAAGCTTGCTCTAGTGGAAAGCCGTTTATATGTATTCTTCCACTGTCATAATCCAACTTTCCGTTGAGGATATTCATCAGCGTACTCTTACCTGTACCACTTCCTCCCATGATACCTACCAAGCGTCCGGAATCTTCAGAAAATGAGAACTCCTTTAGACCATTACTGCCGGTTTTGAAACTGAACTCCACATTTTCACCGGTAAGAACTACTCTGCGACTCGTCTGGTCCTCAATAAATTTCTTAGTAATCTCCGACTCATAAATCGACTTGATATTAGGACCTTTAATGATCGATCCTGGCTTTAGAATATATGCTTTGGAAGGAATTATTTTGACTCCTTCAAGATACAAATTCAATGGCCCATCATATCGAAAAATGAATTCACCTACGCTCTCCAAACGAAGCACCAGAATGCGGCCAAAAAGATTTTCAACAAAGATATGACGAGGCTGGTCCTTGGATTTTTTCTTTCGCATAATCCACGCCATTTCCCCGGGCCATTCGGTCATTTTATTGTCAATAATGAGCACCTTATCCTTATCAACCTTATTAGGATCGGAGCTAATAATGAAGCTTTTCAGGTTGTTAACATCCTCCTGTTGCAGATTGAAATTAAGTGCAACCAGTGAAGCAAACTCCTCTTCTTTCTGAGCAATCTTCTTATCGGAAATAATCAGTTCCATCAGCTGCATGAACACAATAAGGCGCTCTAAAAGATGTAGCTCCTTATTTAGCTGATTACAGATCTTAGCTATCTGAAGAATGCTGGTACCATCTATATGAATATCATCTTCATCATGAGACGAAGGTTGGACTTTGTAAAAGTTGAGGTAGTCATTAAAAAGATTAATGTATTCTGAGGTAAGCTGATTGTTGTTGAGGTTTTTTTGGAGGTACGGTCGAATCACTAATTCACCAGAATCCACAACATCTGTATCTTCTTTTGCACTTTCAATTATTGCAAAAAGGTGGACTATGGCGTTTAGTATGGATTCGGTCATTCTATTGGATTAAATAAAAAAGCCCCAACAAAGTAGTTGAGGCCTAAAAATATCATTTCAGAAATGATTATCCAACCATTTCTTTTCTCATCTCTTTAACACTGCTGGCAATATCTTTGAATTGACCATCAGTCATTGTAGCACTCTCACCTAATTGATCGTAAACCAAATTGATGTAACGTAATCTTGGCAATACCTTTCCAACGTTCTCATCATCCTGGTGTGCTTCCATTAACTCAACCAGTTTACTTACCTGAGTTCTCTGAGTTGCAAGTACACTTATCAACTCGTCTTTGTTTTCACTGTTCTCAATCAAATTACAAGTGATATAAAGACCTTCAAACACACTACCTGCAATCACAAGAAGAGAAGTCTTCTCCTCACCATTCTGATTTAGGTAATTGTATGTATCATAAAAAGACTCAGTCACGATAAGGATTAGTGAATCCAGATTTTCAATGTTAGACTCTATTCTGGTTGCCATTGATACATTGAAAGCAGACGTAATATTTAGTTCTTCAACAAGCTTTTTACTTACCTCTAGATAGTCAATTGTCTCCTGAGTCATATTAAAAGTAGCGGCATAACTTAAGTCAGCACCATAAACTCCAAGATTAACTGCCTTTTGCCAGGTAGTTACATACTCATCAACTTTCGTCTTATCGTTTACAATTTCCGGGGAATAAGATGTATTCGCATCTCCAAGCATTCTAGCTATTTCAAATGACGTTGGAAGCGGATAAGTAAATTCCTTCTCTACAAAAGTCTTGATTTCCTCCTTTTTCTCATTGTTAGCTTCAGAATCTCCTGAGGAAGAACCTCCACAAGAAGCGATAAAGAATGTAGCAATAAGTAATGGGAGATAGATGTATTTCATTTTCATGGGATTAAAATAAGAATCTTTAAACGTCAAAATAAATCAATAATTCTTATTCATCAAGCAGTTAGGCACAAAAAGGTTGAATAGAAAGGAATAGATGCACTGGTAAGTCAAATTTAACATCTTTTAAGACCCTAATCGTTCGGCTCATACTCATACGGCAACAAATCACCAATCCTTTTAGTAGCCATATAACCATTCCACGAAACTCCTTCTGGATCAAAATATCCTGCTTTGGTAAATGAAGTACTATCATTGGTAATAAACCTGAGATAGGAGATTGAGTTGGCAGAAGAGATAAGCACTGTTTTCCCATAAAGTAAGCTTTTGACACTCCGTTCCTCTGGTGTCACATACTGAAATAGATCAATTTGTTCTTGTCCACTTGCATCATAAACTTCTATACCGGAGCTCTTTAAATCATTTTTCCATAGTTGTCTAAAAAACTCCATTCTTGAACCTTTATAAGCAAGATACCTCCTGCGGTCTATTCTTTTACGGCGATTCTCAGGTACGCTATCTTCTTCAAATCTTGCATACCCACGGTAACTCAGGTTTGGTCCCTGTAAAACAAACTCCTCCAGGTGATAGTGAATTTTATATCCCAGAGACTTATTTAAGATTACAATTGGTTTGTCGGATGTCACTGATATACGATTGTTAGTTTCAGAATAGATTAACCTGATATCATCTTCATTTTGGATAACGCAACTCTTAGCATTTCTACTAGTCCCCAAAAACTCTTTTAGAAAGAAGTCCATTTTCACCTTTCGGGATAAGCCATCATCTGCTGAAACTACCACTTCACCTAAAAGCATCACCTCTTCTTCAAGGTTTACCTCATAAAATACATTAGGATCGTATTCCTTCATAATGTAAGTTTTGTAGCCAACTATACTGATTATGATTTCTTGTCCCAGATTTGAGGACACATCCAGCTTAAAATACCCATCAATATCTGATGTTGTACCAGTCATTGAATTATTAAAATAAATGTTCACAAACGGGATAGGCTCCTTGGTCTTATAGTCTATTACCTGACCGGATACATGTTGAGCATAAAGACTGGCTTGTTGAAATTGAAAAGCAGATAAAAAAATTAAAACATTTAAGACAAGTAAGTATTTACAGAAGACTCCCATAGTTTAAAGGAATTGATGACAGTTGCAAATCAAGCAAAAATCAAGCCTTCGAACTACTATGTTGTAGAAATTCTATTCTGAAAATACTGGGAGTAATGTGTTACACCAATCTAGTCAACATCAGTAGCACTAACAATCACCTCCGCCAAACTCTGAAAATCCCACCTCAATGCATGTCGATTATATAATCTAAAGCGACCACCATCATCCCAAACAACAGTCAACAAACCTCTTTCTGCAGCATTTCTGGCGTAGAACTCATAGTAATCCAATCTGCTTTCTGTAGAGTTTTCTTCAACAGTACCCCACTCTCCCAAAATCACTGGTCTTTGCTCCTGCACAACCCACTTCTGGTATACACGCTCCAACTCCGCTTCCAAATCCAATTTATCCTGATCTGAGCCCCAGTTGATTGATGCTTCACCAGCATAGGCCCAAGGGAAATAGGTATGTAGAGAAATAATAATTTTCTCGTCGTTATTCGGAATCTCCAAATCATTCATGGCAGCATCAACAGTACTTGCCGCCCAGGTTGGGATCATAATGTGTCGTAGTGAATTATTTCCTCCAGTTGCTCTAATTGCATCAACGGCAACCTTATGAAAGTCATTGATATATCCTCTTCCAGCTGCAGTACCTCCACTCCATTCCTCAGGAATGCCTTCTATTCGTGGCTCATTTAAAGTTTCAAAAATCAGAGAGTCATTGTATTCTATGAAGTATTCAGATACCTGCGTCCATAAACTACCAAGTCTTGCCTCTGTTTCAGCGGCATTAGAAGCACTTGGAACTACCCAATCATTATCATGATGCACATTGATGATCACATGCATACCATTCTGAAAAGCATAATTCACAACATTTCTAACACGGATCAAATAATTAGGGTCTATGGTATAAGGATCTGTCTCATTCTGATTATATCCCCAGGTTACAGGAATTCTGATGGTTGTAAAACCCATCTCTCTCACATCATCAATAATATCTTTTGAAGGCAGTGGATTACCCCACAAAGTCTTGTCTTTGGAAGTGACATCAAAACTATTCCCAAGATTCCATCCCACACCCATTTCAGCTACCAAATCAAATGACGAAATATCTCTGGCTGTTCCCATCCCAGAGCCATCATGAGCCTCCAGTATTTCAGTGATGTCAAACTCATCACCATCATCATCCGAGTCGTCATCATCCATGTTGTCTGTGATATCGTCATCATCTGAAGTATCATCAGTAGTGATGTTTTCGTCAGAATTGCATGCAAAAAGAATAGCAGGAAATAAAAGTAAGCTCAGGATATACGCATTAACCGAAGCACTATTGAATAGCGATATTTTCATAAGGTTTGAGGTCAATTGAATAATGTGATGATATCTTAATACTATAAGATATACAGCGACAATAAACTAAATCCTAAAAATCGCTAATGCGTCAAGGAATTCAAACTGAAGGAATGATTGTCATGGTGGTTTGGAATGGAAACCAAGGTGAATAAATCCGAAATACTAATTTCGAAATTCTAAAAAACTGACAACAGACAACCGTCAACTGACAACATTCTCTAAAACCACCAAACCAATCAGGAATCCCAACAATCTCGTTTCCTCTGACCCCCGGCACCTAAAGGGGTGATTAAATCCGAAAGTCTAATTTCGAAATCCTAAAAAACAGACAACTGACAAAAATCACAAAATTAAACTGCGGTCTCATAACCTGGTTCTTCTCACCCCCAACCCCAAAAGGGGAGAAGCCACAAGCACTCATAAATTTTATCTTTTAGGGAAGATAAGGATGTGAATCACTTTATATTCTCATTCAAAAAAACTGACAACCGACAACCGTCAACTGACAACATTCTCTAAAACCACCAAACCAATCAGATCATTCTACCCAACTCAAAACTCAAAACTCCAAATTCAAAACTCAGAATTCTAAACTCTAAACCAGCCCTGCTCTCTCCAACAATGCATCAACCTTCGGCTCTCTACCTCTGAATTTCTTGTAAAGCTCCATAGGATGCTCGCTTCCTCCTTTGGACAATACATTGTCTTTGAAAGAAGTAGCGGTTTCCTTATCAAAAATTCCTTTTTCCTTAAATAGTGAGAATGCATCAGCATCTAATACCTCAGCCCATTTGTAGCTGTAGTACCCAGCACCATAACCTCCGGCAAAAATGTGGCTGAATTGTGTACTCATCATTGTGCCTGGCACTTTGGGGAATAGTTCTGTTGGTGCCATTGCATCTTCCTCGAACTTACTCAAGTCATCCATAGATTGTGCTTCTTCCAATGATTGGTTGAACCAGGTCATATCAAGGAAACCAAAACTCAATTGTCTTACTGTAGCATAAGCCTCATGATAAGTGCTACTTGCTTTAATCTTGTCGATGTATTCCTGAGGAATCTTTTCTCCTGTTTCGTAATGCTCAGCAAATAAATCCAGGCATTCCTTTTCGTAGCACCAGTTCTCAAATATCTGCGATGGAAGCTCCACGAAATCCCAGTAAACACTTGTGCCAGATAGGCTTGAGTACTTACTATTTGCCAACATTCCATGCAATGCATGGCCAAATTCATGGAATAGCGTCAGCACTTCATTGAAAGTCAATAATGATGGATTATCTGGTGTAGATGGAGTGAAATTACATACGATAGAAACCAATGGTCTGATGTCATTACCATCTCTCACCTCCTGATCTCTGTAGGAAGTCATCCATGCGCCTCCACGCTTTCCTTCTCTTGGGTGGAAGTCTGCATAAAATACCGAAACGTGGTTTCCTGATGCGTCAAGAACTTCGTAAGCTTCTACTTCAGAATGATATACTGGTACATTATCCAGCTTTTTGAATGTGATGTCATAAAGCTTCTCAGCTGTTAAGAACACACCATTGAGGACATTCTCCAGCTTGAAGTATGGTCTTAACAACTCATCATCTATGTTGTATTTCTTCTTTTTTAGCTTCTCAGAATAATAGGCCCAATCCCATCTCTGCAGATCAATATCATCTCCCAACTCCTTAACAAATTCCTTCAACTCAGCTACTTCTTCCTCCGCTTTAGGCTTTGCTTTATTCAATAAGTCTTTAAGGAAATCCAATACAGTATCTGGTGTACTGGCCATTCTTTCTTCAAGAACATAATGTGCAAATGAAGCGTAACCAAGAAGCTTAGCCATCTCCGTTCTTAAAGAAACAATTTTCTTAATAGTCTCTTTATTATCTCTTTCATCGCCTTTATTGGCTTTCGACATATACGCCCGATAAAGCTCTTCTCTCAGGCTTCTGTTATCAGCATTCTCCATGAATGGAATGTAGCTTGGTGCCTGTAGAGTAAAAATCCATTTACCTTCCTGTCCTTTAGCTTTAGCAGTTTCAGCTGCCTGGGCTTTGATCATATCCGGCAGTCCGCTTAGGTCGTTTTCATTCTCAATGACCATTTCATAATCATTGGTTTCTGCCAAAACATTTTCACCAAATTGGAGCGTCAACTGCGCCAACTCCATGGAAATCTCCTTAAACCTTGCCTGATCAGCTTCATTAAGGTTTGCACCATTTCGGATGAAGCTCTTGTAAGTCTTTTCCAGCAACATTTTTTGCTCAGCATCAAGATCTAGCTCGTCTTTTGAAGCATAGACCTTTTTCACTCGATCAAACAGATCCAGATTTTGCCAAACTTCGTTGGAATACTCTGAAAGCAGCGGCGAAGCATCTCTTGCAGCAGCCTGGATTTCATCGCTTGTTTCAGCAGAATTTAGATTGAATAACACATGAGCAATTACTCCGAGCTTCTCTCCTCCTTTGTCCATTGCAACAATGGTGTTCTCAAATGAAGGTGCTTCAGGATTATTTACAATTTCCTCAGTTTGCTTCCTTGACATTTCAATTGCCTCTTTGATTGCCGGCAGATAATGCTCAGGCTTAAATTTCTCAAAAGGAGGTGTATCAAAAGGGGTATTAAATGTCTCTAGAAGTGGATTTTGGTTATTACTCATATTTGTTGCTGTTAATCTCGGCTAAATTAACACGGTAAGACCTGAAAATAGTTCTGGATCAATTAAAAAATCAATGAATTGGATAATTCGAAAAAAAGCAGGAATTTCTCGGTAAAGATTTTGAGGTAATTATTTTTGCCTAACTAAAATTAATCCCGACGTGAGAAAGTTATTTTTTTTACTCCTTTTCATTCCAATTGTATTTTCTGGAAAAGCTCAATCCGATACTACCAATCTGGATTACAACATTTCATCACCATATCATTCTCTTTGGAATTTTTTTGAGAACCTTCAAACAGATAATTATTATCCGCAGAAAAGTTTGAAGTCTTTTCAACATCCGGGCATTTCAGATGAGGAGGCTCTGGATTATGCGAAAAAATTGCAACAGACTCTTGATGGAAAAGGAATTTATGTGGATGACACAACATTCCCTAAAAACCCTGATTACATTGATACTCTCACCAATAAAAGACGATTTGTAATCGCGGAAGAATACCCAGAAATATACTTTGAAAAAACTGCTGCGGGATGGGTTGTAAGTAGAAGATCATTAAAACGAATAGATGAAGCTCATAAAGAATTATTTCCTTTCGGAATAGACTGGCTATTGAATATTCTTCCAAAAATAGGCACAGGTGAATATCTGGGGCTTGCAGTATGGCAACATGTGATGCTACTTATCATGATCCTCATGAGCTTTATCATTCACAAGATATTCTCATTCATATTTGAAAAAATTCTACTCAAATATTTAAGTAAAAAGAATTACAACACACTTGCTAATAAATTTGTAAAGCCGGTTGTGAAACCACTAAGTATTGCCATTGTGATATGGCTACTTTCAATTTTTGTCCCTGTTTTACAATTACCAATTGCTCTTGCAAAATGGGTTGTATTGATCCTGAGAGCAATTTTCCCACTTTTCATCACCATCGTATTGTATCGATTTGTGAATCTAATGTCATTCTATTTTGAAAAACTTGCCGCAAAAACAGCTAGTTCGTTAGATGATCAATTGGTTCCATTGATTAGAAAAACCATTCGCGCTTTTGTGGTGATAGTAGGTATATTCTGGATTCTAACCAATCTGAATGTCGATATCATCCCACTACTTACCGGACTTTCCATTGGTGGTTTGGCATTTGCTCTTGCCGCTCAGGATACGATTAAGAATTTCTTTGGGTCGCTCATGATCTTCATTGATAAACCATTCCAGATTGGTGATTGGATTACTTCAGGAGATATTGACGGAACTGTGGAAGAAGTTGGCTTCCGTTCTACCAGAATCAGAACATTTAGAAACTCTGTAGTTTATGTACCTAATGGAAATCTGGCAGACAGTACAATCGACAACCACGGATTAAGAAAATACAGAAGGTTCTTCACTCAGATTGCTTTGACATACGATACCCCGACACATGTTATTCAGGTATTTGTGGATGGACTAAAACAGATAGTTGAAAAACACCCTGAGACAAGAAAGGATTATTATGAAGTTCACATGAACGCCATGGCGGATTCTTCATTGAATGTGATGTTCTATATCTTTTTTGAAGTGCCTACATGGTCTGATGAATTGAGAGCAAGACATGAGGTAATCCTACAAATCATTGATTTAGCTAAGGAACTTGGTGTGAACTTCGCATTCCCTACTCAAACACTTCATGTTGAGAATCTACCAGGACAACCAACTCTTTCACCAGAATACAACTCCTCCAGAGATGAACTGGAGGCAAAGGTGAAAAAGTTTATGGGCAACAGTGAGTCCTGATTAAAACCTTATAACATCTATGTTTCGGCTTCCTAAAAGTTCTGGGAGGCTGTTACACGTATGTTTCGGCTTCCGAAAAGTTTTGGGAAGCTGTTGCACGTATGTTTCGGCATCCTAAAAGTTCCGGGAAGCTGTTGCATACATGTTTTGGCTTCCTAAAAGTTCTGGGATGCTGTTACACGCATGTTTCGGCTTTCCACAAGTCTGAGACAGTTGAAACATGTATGTTTTGCCATCTATCCTGTGTCGGTAAGATTTACAACTAATAATCCTTATTGGAATTAACTAATTCTTGTAGATTGCCTCTATTAGGAAAAAACAGCAACTCAACATGAAATTCGGCACAAAAGCAATCCATGCTGGTGTAGAACCAGACCCATCCACCGGAGCAATTATGACTCCTATTTACCAGACAACTACATTTGTTCAGGCTGCTCCTGGTGATCACAAAGGATATGAATATGCACGTTCCAAAAACCCAACAAGAGAGGCTTTGCAGAAAAGCTTTGCTGCGCTGGAGAATGGTAAACATGGATTAGCATTTGCATCAGGAATGGCTGCAATAGATGCTGTTATCAAATTGCTCAACCCTGGTGATGAGGTAATTTCCACAAATGACCTTTATGGTGGATCTTATAGAATATTTACCAAGATTTTTGAAAAATATGGCATCAAATTCCACTTCGTGAATATGACCGATTTGGATGAGGTGAAAGCAACTGTCAATGCTAACACAAAACTGATATGGGCTGAAACACCTACCAACCCAATGATGAGAGTAATGGACCTGGATGGTTTGTCGGAGATTGCTAAGTCGAATAATATCCTATTTGCGGTTGACAACACCTTTGCAACCCCTTACTTACAGAATCCGCTAGATCATGGTGCTGATATTGTAATGCACTCGGTAACTAAATATTTAGCTGGCCACTCAGATGTCATCATGGGAGCTTTGATGCTGAATGATGATGAACTACACCAACAATTGGCATTCATCCAAAACTCCAGCGGAGCAGTGCCAGGTCCACAGGACGCATTTTTGGTTTTGAGAGGGATTAAGACATTGCATCTCAGAATGGAAAGGCATAGCGAAAACGGAAGAAAAATCGCAGAATATTTGAAAAGCCACCCTAAAGTTGAAAGTGTTTATTGGCCGGGTTTTGAAGGTACTGAACAATATGAAATAGCTCGTAAGCAAATGAAAGATTTCGGCGGTATGCTTTCGTTTATTTTGAAAGAAGATAGTCAGGATGCGGCTTTTGAGGTGTTGAAGAAGCTTCATTATTTCAGTTTGGCAGAGTCTCTTGGAGGTGTAGAGTCCTTAGCGGGTCATCCAGCAAGTATGACACACGCCAGTATTCCAAAAGAAGAAAGGTTGAAATCCGGATTGAAGGATTCATTGATCAGGTTGAGTGTGGGTGTTGAGGATGTGGAGGATTTGATAGCGGATTTGGAGCAGGCGATTGGGTGAGGGTACGGGTTGCCCTCCTTCGCTGAGTCCTTCGCCATAGGCTATGGCCGTCGGAGAAAGCTACGGCGGGCTAGCGGGTTTATTGAGGTTCTGATTGGTTTGGTGGTTTTAGAGGATGTTGTCAGTTGACAGTTGTCGGTTGTCAGTTTTTTTGAATGAGTATATAAAGTGATTACACCTCTTTTTTTCCTAATGGGAAATTTCATGAGTACTGGTGGCTTTCCCCCTTTAGGGGCCAGGGGTGAGAGGAATCGAGTATCAGAATTTCGATAGGTTTGGTGGTTTTAGTGAATGTTGACAGTTGACGGTTGTCAGTTTTTTTGAATGAGAATAATTTACAGTCGATTGACAGCAAAAACCATTTAATACAAGTTTCGTTAATGCCCTTAAAATGAAACCATTCAAAGGAAAATCACCATCTTTTTGGAATCAGTTAAACGGTGAAGAATATATTACCATTCGACTTATTGAAAATCCAATCATTGAGAAAGAAACTACATTTAGAGATTCCAGGTTTATTTCTGGCACCCTTTTTTGTATATGCATAGCCGCCCTAGCAGGTCTGACAATCAAGATTAACCAGTCTCCTAATCTTGTTACAGGTAATGTCTTATTAATCTCAGCTATATACCTAGTGTATGGTATTGGAATGTTCACCACTTTGAGATCCTTCATCACAAAAGAAATAAGCCTGAAATTAACTCCTCGGTATATTGAATTTCGAAATTTGAAGATTCAATGGGAGGATATTAGTAACATGTATGTCATAGCTCAGAATAATGGAGATTCTCAATTTTATGAATTGATAATTGAAGCTAAAGGGAAAGAATATAATTGTGGTATCCAGGGTTGGTTAAAGGAATCTCCTAAAGAGGTTATTCACTCCATTGAAAAATATTATTCTAGTTGGTTTCATGCGTTTGGCACAAAATAGTATTGGAAATGACATCTAATCCAATCCGTGTCTCTTGAAGAGGATTCTGATTATCATTATGCGCCTACAGTCGCTCGGTTTTACCGAGTGACGATTATAAGAAGGAATCTGGTCTTTTGGTAGTGTTTACAATCAATAAAAAAGGCCAGAGGCCTATTGGATATTGGTCACTCGGTACAACCAAGCGACTGTCACGGGAGTTGCCCTCCTTCGTTGAAGCTACGGCGGGCTAAGCGGGTTGCGAGGTTGGATTGTAGGCTCTGATTGGTTTGGTGGTTTTAGAGGATGTTGTCAGTTGACAGTTGTCGGTTGTCAGTTGACTCTTTTTAGGATTTCGAAATTAGACTTTCGGATTTAATCACCCATATACCCTGAAATAACCCTAATAGCCACACCGACAGCAACCAGAAGAATTATGAGAGCAATAACCTTAATTTTTGTGGTTTTATTTTTTACAAACTGGAAAACGACTACTCCAACAATTGCCCCTACTACAAAGTATAATACGCTGTAAAAAAAATCATTTTCAGTGCCCAGTACCCTTAGCATAGTTGCTGGCAATATCAAAAAGATCATTGACCAGAAATGCTTATACTTATCTTCTGCCATAAAAACTGATCGTATCTATAATTTAGTTTTCTTTCTTCACTAAAGCCATGAACTTTTTGAGGTTGAGCGCTACGAGCAAATCACAGCATACAAACACAACCATTGCTAATGCGAAAAGGTAGCCACCATCACCCTGAACTTCTATTCCAAGAGTGGTGAGATGTGATACTATAGCTCCGGCCATAATACCTACTCCCATTAACGCTCCAAAGTGTGTTGTTCTAGGATATATTAAAAGAATTCCAGCTATCAATTCTGCTACTCCGGTACCAATTCTTCCCCATGGCTCCATGCCGAGTGTTGAGAAGATGTAGATACTTTCTTCAGCTCCGGAAAACTTAAAGTAAAGCGTTTGAAGCATGATTAAAGCTGCGATGATTGATAAAACTCGTTCTAGAATAAATCTTGCGTTCATGTGTTTCGAATTTGGATTGCAACCTTGAATCTACAAAAATTCAAATTTCTCTGCGTCAAAAAGTCCCAAATCACTCATTTTTATCTTAGGGATGACAAGAAGTGCCATGAAAGAAAGCGTCATATATGGTGCTGTTAGTTGACATCCCATAGATTTTACAAACTTGTCAATCTCCGCATAACTCTCACCTATTTCCTGGCATGACTTATCGCTCATAAGTCCCGCTACTGGCAATCCAATCACCTTTTCTTCAGAACTGGAAACTGCTGACAAACCTCCTCTATTCTCAATTAACAAATTGGCAGCTTTGCTCATGTATTCATCTGAAGTGCCTACCACAATGATGTTATGAGAATCGTGTGCTACCGTGGAAGCTATTGCTCCTTCCTTTATGTTGAAGTTTTTGATAAAACCAGAATGAATTGGTACATTTTTGTATCTATTGATTACAGCTATCTTCAAAACATCATTCTTAATATCTGCAACCTGAAGTCCAAGCTCAACTGGAATCTGTACATCCAATCTCTCCGTTATTAATTCACCATCCACCGCAGTGATAATAGGTTGTGCTTCCTCTTTTCCTTCTTTCTTGAATGAATCTGGTGAAACAGCTCCTATGTTGAAATTATTAATGACTTTATGAGTCTTATCAGAAAGTACTGATTTTCCATTCTCAGAGACCAAATCTCCGTTGATATAAGTTTCCAGAACATTGAACTCATTGATAGAGTCAACAACAATAAAGTCTGCAGGGTCATTCGCTTTTAAAGTACCAACTTTCATATTGTAATGCTCAACCGGATGAATGCAGGCAATCCTAAGTACATCAAACAAGTCATAACCCAACTCCAAAGACCTTGTGACCAATTGATTCATATGGCCTTCTAACAAATTATCGGGATGTTTGTCGTCACTGCAGAACATCACCTTATCAGGATGTGACTTGATAAGTGTATGTAGTGCATTGTAATTCTTAGCAGCGGAACCTTCACGGATAATGATTTTCATGCCGTACTTCAGCTTATCCAGAGCTTCTTCCAGGGTAAAGCACTCATGGTCAGTACTGATTCCGGCCTCAATATATTTTTTGGCATCCTCACCTTTCAAACCTGGTGCATGCCCATCTACCGGTTTACCAATATCATGAGCTGCTTCAATTTTTTTTAGTACTTCTTCATCCTGAAACAGCACCCCTGGATAATTCATCATTTCTGATAAATAATGAATATCATCCAATTCCAGCAATTGTTTTACAGCTTCTGAATCAATGACTGCTCCTGCTGTTTCAAAGGTGGTAGCCGGAACACAAGAAGGAGCGCCAAAGTGGAATTTCAGCTTAGCGTCTTTCGCATTTTCAATCATGTAATGGACACCCTCAACTCCCATCACATTGGCAATTTCATGAGGATCTGAAATGGTGGCTACAGTCCCGTGTGTCAATGCGATCTTTGCAAATTCATATGGCACAACCATAGATGACTCAATGTGAATATGCGCATCAATAAAACCGGGAAGAATATAGTTATTGGATTCTACTTCTTCCCTTACTATTGATTCAATGATTCCGTTTGAAACGTGTACAGTTCCTTTGAAAATCTCTTTGTTGTGCAGATCTATGATATTGCCTGATACCTTCATTATTGGTTATTTAAAAAAATGAAATTAAATGGTTTTGGTGAATACTTCCTGAGAGTGGCTATCAAAAAGAATTAATCCCTGCGAATTATCATCAAGTCTTGCCAATAATGTACCATCAGCACCCCAAACCGAAGAATTCCCTGAACATTGCATTCCATCAAATTCCCCTATGCAATTCACCATCATTGTTTGAAGATTGAATCTTTTGGCAACATTAGAAAGTCTCTCTGAAGCTTGCTCCACTCCTTTTGCGTGTTTTGCCACACTTGTTAGATAAACCTGAGCGCCATTCTGCAAACTATTCTCCAAATGATCATCCACCGAAAGCTCATAACAAATAGCTAATCCAACATTACAGGAACCCATTATGATTCCTTTGGAATGACTACCAGGGATGAAAAATGGTTCTTCATCCTCATGAAGGAATTGTTTGGAATAAATCCATGTTTGCTTATTCGACTCAAACAGGGCCATTGAAATGTAAATTCCTTTTTCTGATTTTAAGGGGAAACCTGCTGCAATAGTGATGTTGAGATCAACACTTGCTTGTTGAAGTTTTTCAAATCTTGAGTCTTCCAGCGTCGTAGCATTTTTGACTGCAATTTCTGGTTCATAGCCCGTCAGAGACAATTCCGAAAACACCACAATATCACATTTTTCATTAGATGCTAATTCAGCAATACGAATATGATTGTCGATGTTTTGATCAATATCTCCTGTGATAGGCTGAGTCTGAGCTAAAGCAATTTTCATGATTTCCTTTCCAGCGAAAAAGAAAGCTATTTTGATTCAGAAATCAAACTAGTAAGATTGAATTATTGCAGGTTACTTCTTGAGGAAGTTTAATGCCAGTTGATTAAATGCAGTTGGGCTTTCAAGATTACAAATGTGCCCGATTCCTTCCATTTCAATTAGTTCTGCGTTTGGTTGGAGTTTGGCAAATGCTCTGGCACCAGATAAAAACACATAATCCTGAGTTCCCATGATTACAGCAATCTTGTGATTGATTGAACCTTTGAAGAAATATTTGAGAATCTCAAAGACTTCCTTATAAAGCCCGATCCATTTAAGGTATTCATTCTTAGTAAGCTTCATGGCCTGACGTCTGTAAACTCTTCTTGCAAATGCATTTCGTTTCCTAGGCATGATGATATAAGAAAACATCTTATACATCTGCGGATAGGTCAAGAACCGATTCAAACCAAATGCCAGCCTTGCCAGAGTCTTCATGAAAAATGTACCCTTAAATACTCCACCAGCCATTATTATTCGGTCCACCCTACTCGGATATTTCATCATAAAGTGCTGAATCAAAACCGAACCAAGTGAAAGCGTTAAGAAATGAGCCTTTTTGATTTGAAGATGATCCAGGACATTGAGTATGTCTGTGGATATGAGATCAAGTCGGTACACATCCAATTTGGGATATAAAGACTTTGAAAGACCATGATCGCGCAGATCTAATAGCAGGAGATTGAATTCCTTTTTCAAATAATCAACCTGATGATTCCAGGTTTTACTGCTTCCCCCAGCACCATGCACCATAACGATCCAATCGTTTGAGGTTGAATGGGCTATTATTTCGTGGTGCAGTAAGTTATTTTCGATTTTCGGCATGCTGTTTTGACTAAACTCTAGTCATGAAACAGTGTATCGATTTTATTTGTTTTTCAATTTTCAATAAATTTTGAAAACTAATAATTTCAAGTCAGAAGTTCTTTTTCATTTATTTAATGAAGTTCACAATTTCCTGGACAATCGTTGCATTTATTTGAAGACCCGGATCATTGTAAGTCGCTACATTAGCCCCCTTTTCTAATGGACTTTCTTTCAAAACATGATTGACTCCCTCTATTGAAACAAATTTGGCTTTCTTATTTTGTTCGCTCAACATTTTTGCATCCTCAACGGAAATCTGTAAATCATGTGTCCCGTTAAGCACGAGTATCGGGATTTTCAGTTTTTTAATCTCCTCCTGAGGATCGTAATGAAGAAATGACATTAAATAATCCTGAGACTCACGGTTGAAAATAGAATTCAAATATTGTGGAACATTGTATACATAGTGGCCCTGATATAGGCTATCAAGTAACGGAATAGCGGCCTGAGTCACAAAAGCTGGTTGATTTGATAATTGGTCATGTAAAGTTTGATATAAACCCTTCGCCAAACCCGCAATGGAGATAAACTTATCAATCTTAGCCTTTTGGCAAGTTAGCATCCCAACTAATCCACCCTGACTATGCCCTGCAATTACGATCTTATCATATTTCCCTTCCAGAAATTCTACCCACTTTAGGGCATCATCCACATATTGATTAAATCTTAGGTTTTTAACATCATAATTCTCTGACAAGCTTTCGCCTACTCCGCGTTTGTCATATCTCAATGAAGCAATACCCTTTTCTTCCAATTGCTCAGCTAATTGCTTAAGACAGTCATTGACATAAGTTAATGTAACATCCCTGGTGTTTCCATCTCTATCGGTCTTACCGGAACCAGAAATTATGAGTACAACCGTTTTGCTTTCCTCAGGACTTAAAAGAGTACCGACAAGAGTCTCCTCACCTAATTTAACTGAAACGATCTCTTGTGAATGAACCAATTGACTTGAAAGAGCTAAAAATAATATGGTGCAAACAATTCTAATCATGGGATGTTTTTTACCTGAAAACTACATACATAATGGCAGATATCTACCATAAAAACGTGGCATTTTCCACTTAACGAATTCTACAAAGACCAATTACAGGAATTACATATATTAGGATTCAATTTAAAAATTAACCAGACCCAATTCATGAAGAAGACCTTACTTTTAGTAATGATTGTGTTGTTGTTTACATCAGTAGATGCGCAGCGCAAAAAAAAGAGTTCAATCCCGACAATTTCTTATGACACTTCAATCTACAGCGCGCTTAAATGGCGACTTGTGGGGCCATTCCGAGGTGGAAGATCTTGTGCTGTAACAGGAGTTGCCAACAAACCCAATCTATACTACATGGGAACCACCGGTGGTGGAGTTTGGAAAACCATTGATGGCGGACAATCATGGCAAAATATTTCAGATGGCTTTTTTGGTGGTTCAATTGGTGCCGTTGCTGTTGCAGAATCAAATAATAATATCATTTATGTAGGAACCGGGGAAAGTACATTGAGAGGTAATGTATCTTCCGGATATGGAGGAATATTCAAATCCACTGATGGTGGTAAAACCTGGAAATCCATTGGTTTGGAAAACGGTAGACATGTTGGAAGAATCAGAGTTCACCCTAACAATCCAGACATTGTTTATGCAGCTGTAATTGGTAACATATTCAAAAACAGTACAGAAAGAGGAGTTTACAAATCTACCAATGGTGGTAAAACCTGGAAAAAGGTGCTATATGCTAATAATCAGGCTGGAGCAGTTGATTTGATTTTAGAGCCTGGTAATCCCGATGTGATTTATGCTTCGACCTGGAATGCTAGAAGAACACCTTATAGCTTTAGTAGCGGAGGAGAAGGTTCGGCACTATGGAAATCTACTGATGCTGGAGAGAATTGGGTGAATATCACGAGCAATAAAGGTTTACCTGAGGGTCCTATTGGTATTATTGGTGTAGCAGTTTCACCAGTTAACCCAGAAAGAGTATGGGCTCAGGTGGAAGCGCCAGAAGGCGGCCTATTCAGGTCTGATGACTCTGGAAAAACATGGAAAAAACTAAACAGCGAAAGAAGCCTCCGACAAAGAGCCTGGTACTACACCAAAGTATATGCTGATCCGGTTAATGTAGATCGTGTATATGTAATGAATGTAAGGTTCTGGAGATCAGATGATGGTGGTAAGACCTTCCAATCACTTGCAACACCACATGGAGATCACCATGATTTATGGATTGCTCCTGAAAACAACAAAAGAATGATTGTAGGAGATGATGGAGGTGGACAAGTCACCTTTGATGCTGGTACCAATTGGAGTACATATCAGAATCAGCCTACAGCGCAGTTTTACAGAGTTACCACAGACGATGCATTTCCTTATAGAATTTATGCTGCACAACAGGATAATAGCACAATTAGAATTAAGCACAGAACAGACGGCAGATTCATAGGTGATCGTGACTGGGAGCCAACTGCGGGTGGTGAAAGTGCACACATTGCAGTAGATCCATCTAATAATGACATTGCTTATGGAGGAAGTTACGGTGGTTATCTAACTCAGGTGAATCATGAAAATGATCAGGTAAGAGTGATTAATGTATGGCCGGATAACCCTATGGGGCATGGAGCTGAAGACATGAAGTATCGTTTCCAGTGGAACTTCCCAATATTCTTTTCGCCACATGATAGTAAAAGACTATATACCACTTCTAACTATGTCCATGTTTCTACAGACCAGGGACAGAGCTGGGAGATTATAAGTGATGATCTTACAAGAGGCGAACCGGATAAATTAGGTTCTAGTGGTGGTCCAATTACTCAGGACAATACTGCTGTTGAGTACTATGCTACAATCTTTGCTGCATGTGAATCACCATATGAAGAAGGTTTACTTTGGGCTGGATCGGATGATGGACTTGTTCATGTATCAAAAGATGGTGGAGAAACCTGGACAAATGTTACTCCAGCTGGCGCTCCAAAATATTTGATGTACAACAGTGTTGAGCCTGATCCATTTGTGAAAGGTGGCGCTTACATTGCCGGAACCCTTTATAAGGATGGCGACTTTGCTCCTTATTTATACAAAACCAAAGATTACGGTCAGACCTGGACTAAAATTACTTCAGGCATCAAGGCTGATCATTTTACGAGAGTCTTGAGAGCTGATCCTGTAAGAAAGGGACTACTGTATGCTGGTACAGAAGCAGGCATGTATGTTTCATTTGATGATGGAAATTCCTGGAGTACTTTCCAGTTGAATCTGCCACAAGTTCCAATTACTGACCTGGCCATTAAAAACAATAATCTTATTGCAGCTACTCAGGGAAGAAGTTTATGGATGATCGATGATTTAACAATTCTTCATCAATTGGGTGATAAAATCAAATCCAAATCAGTACATCTTTTCAAGCCAATGGATGCTTATAGAATTGGAATAACTGGAGACTTCAAATCGACTAAACTTGGTAAAAATCATTCCAGTGGAGTTACACTTTACTACTACCTGAAAAACAAACTTGACAAATCAGACACGCTTTCAATTACCTTTTTTGAAAATGATGGAGACACAATTAAAACCTTCACCAACTACGACAAAAAGAAAAAGCTTGAACCAAAGCAAGGAAGCAACTCATTTCTTTGGAACATGAGATATGAAGATGCAGAAGGATTTGATGGTTTGATTATGTGGTCTGGTAACCTTAATGGCCCTAAGGCTGCACCAGGTTCTTACAAAGCGGTTGTTACGTTAAACGGTCAATCAGTAGAATCAGAATTTAAAATATTGAAAGACCCAAGAAGCGCCTCATCACAAAAAGATCTTGATGAACAGTTCGATTTCCTTATTTCGGTAAGAGATAAACTTACTGCTACCCATGAAACAATTAAGGAAATTAGATCTGCGAGAACTCAGATTAATTCGCTGAAGTCGAAAGTTAAAAAGCAGGAAAACATGACCGATTTGAGTGAGTTAATTGATACAGTCAACTCACAAATGACAGCTATCGAAGAAGCATTATATCAGACAAAAAACAGATCCAGACAAGATCCACTGAATTTCCCTATTAAGTTAAATGACAAACTCAGTGGTTTGGCCAATATTTCAGATTGGGGAGAGTGGAAGCCTACAAATCAGGCAGTTGCTGTTAGAGATGAAATATTTAAATTAATTGATGCTGAGATCAGCAAATGGAATTCTTTGAAGTCCAATGAAATAAAGGATATCAATAAAATGGTAAGAGAGAAGCAAGTGGATGCTGTATCTTTTGAGTAGATCACTCCATAAACTCTTCTAACCCATCAGTAGGTTGTGGAAGGCCTCTGTAGTGTTCGAGATAAAGCATGGTTTCCTTGAAATCTGTGATTTTTTCCTCGTATGCATACAGAGGCTTTTCTCCTATTACGTTTCTCTTCACAATATAAACTGCTTCGAGATCATCTTTTTGCCATCTCAATCTGTAGTATTTCAAATCATCGCTTAAAGCCAGTCCAGAATCCGAAGCATATAAAAACGATCCTTGTCTAATTCTCACGGTTGTAAGTGAATCCAAACCTTTGATTTTACATTTGCCAAGTCTATTGAGCAAGTAAGGACCAATATCTTCATCCATTTTATACTTAATCTTGCTTAGGTCCTCATCCAGGAATGTGAGCATTACACTTTCTGAACGACCGTTACCGATATCAACTGGTTGTTCGTGATTAGAAAAGAATTTAGCTCTTCCTCCAAAGAACTCTCCAAAGAATGAAAAGTGCTGCAAGTTAGTCTCAGCCAGTTTTCTACCAAGCACATAATGCAGTTTGGATCTTCCTTTTTTTACAGGTTCTGGTTTATTACCTTCCACTACTACTTCTTCAGCGACTACTGGTTCATCCATAAGAGGTTTTTCCTCTTCCTGAGCACAACCGATAAGTAAAATGAAAATAAAAACAGGTGAGATTAGTTTTAGACGAGAAATTGACATTTTTTGAGATCTAGGTAAATTGGTTGAGTTATTAAACTCTCAATTACAGAATAGGTTGCACTGCTTCTGAAAAATCAGCATTCATTTCCTCAAATCTCTTGATTACTTTTCCTACAAAAGCATCACTTACAATAACATCCAAATCAGATTCCTGCAGCACATCAAACTCACTGATTTTATAAGTCTGTTCAAATGATCCCTGTTCAAATTTCAGTAGGTATTTATTGTTCCATGAATAGATGGTAAGGTTATACTGATCTCCGGGAATTTCTTTAACAACTCTCATATGTTATCTAAATGTTATGGTAAAAATAATACTAGAAATCTCATAATAATGTTTAAAACACTATTAACTGTCATTTTAAAGGGTACCTTTGCTAGATATTATAATTACAAATTTTTAATGAATACAGGTAAAGTAAAATTCTTTAACGAATCTAAAGGTTATGGATTCGTTACAGACGATGAATCAGGATCAGAGTACTTTGTACACGTATCTGGTTTAATCGATGAAATTAAACAAGATGACAGTGTAACCTTCACATTGAAGGAAGGTAAAAAAGGTTTAAATGCAGTTGAAGTGAGATTAGCTTAATATCAAGACATAAATCTTTTTTTTAAAAGAACGCCTCAAATGATTGTTTGAGGCGTTTTTTTATGCCTCCTATTTAAGATGCTTTTACTTCACCTGTATGAGTAAGCTTAGTAGATTCATTCACTGTAGAAGCTACAGAACAATAGTTTTCTACTGCCAGTGAAACTACTTTATTAAAGTCTTCATTAGTCATATCAGGAGAAGTAAGAATATATTTTACATGAATCTCCGTAAACTTTCTGGGATGATTCTCCGCTCTGGTTCCTTCAATTTCTGCCTCCAGATTCACGAATGTCTTTCTTTTCTTCTTCACCATACTCACAATATCCACTGCTGCACAAGCTGCAATTGCGGATAATAATAACTGAGTAGGAGATTGATGATTCTTACTTTCCGGATCCAACATATCAATCATCAGCTTATTGCCGGATTCATTCTCGGTCTCAAATTCTTTGTCAGAGACGTAGTTTAGAGAAACTTTCATCTATAGTTATTTTTTATAATGTGTCTTACTTTAAATACTGAAGTGCTGTAAACACTCAAAATACCCGATTCACACCCAAATTTATTCCCGTTCATGTACATAATACAATTCCTTCACCTACTTAATTCCGGTTTATCCAAGATTTTGCCGATTTACCGCATTTTTCTCATGTTAATGTAGGGTAGATTTTTTTTCAGCTGTATTTCAACAAGATTTGAGGAACGAATTAATAAAAACTACCACCATGATACCAGCTATTAATAAAACAGAACCAGTAATTGACTTCCAACCAGAAGTAATGTCAATTAATGAGGATGCATTATTTCTAGATTGCGCGTGGCAAATGCTCTCAAACATCGATGAGCAGATCAAGGAATCAAGAAATCTTGTAGAAATTAACAATCTTAGAATGCACAAAGAAGTAGTGTCAAACATGATTGAGAATTTCAACAGAAATCAAATGGCAGTAAACTAAGCCAAAACATTAACCCACCATAATTAGTTACGAATTCACAATCTTCCGTTGCACATAAGGTAACATATCACAATTAACTTTGTGATGAATCTATCTCGCTTACACACCAATTAAACTGGAAACTCTCAGAGTCGAAGAGTATTGGAAAATAGTGGAAATTAAAATCAACAGCTATGATTAATTTAAAGCGAAAAGCAACAGTAGAAACAATTTCAGTAGAAGATACAGCAGTAGACGCAAAACAATTCACCAAGTGTTTACTGGAAATTCAAAAATCAGTACAAAAACAAATTGCTACCAGCAACAACACCGTAATGGCGGAGAAGCTTAGAATGCATCTTCAGGTGATCAATAGAGTATTGAATACTCCTATTGAAGGTTCCGTTGTGTGATATCCAGAGTACAAAACAATCTTCCGTACAATACAATAACACAATAGATATTATATATACCCTTATATAATAGCTGTAATATATTCGGAAATTGTGAGCTACCTGACAAAACATATAATTGCACTTAACTCAGAAAATCAGTTTGTTTCAAAGATTCGTATACATAGAAAACTATTTAAATCCATTTATTCTGGATTATCAAAGAATATACGGGTTGATTCAAACGAATTTCGGAATATGAGTGTATCGAGTGATATTTACTCAATCAATTAACTATTAAACTATTACGATTATGCCAGCTATTAAAAATCAAAAAACAATATCCGTAACAGATACGGAATACATGACAGCACAGGAAACTGCTTTATTTCTTCAATGCGCTAAAGACATTGCAGATACATTGGACTACAAATTAAGAAGATCGCGCGACCTGGTAGAGAGATCAAAACTGGACCGCCACATTAAAGTAGTCAACAAAATGATAGAAGACTTTTACAGCAGCAAGAATTTAAGATACAAACAAGGTGTATGAGCACAGCTGCCTAAAGATATAATTCAGTCAGCTATGTACTAAGCCGTTCTCTACAAATGAGAACGGCTTTTTCATTTATTATACCCTACTCTTTTGCCATTCAATACTTTACAATCACTTACTCAATCATTCTTCCCATTCGAACTGCAATTAACCGGTTGGTGCCAACTTAATTTTATATAAAATAGGATAAACATACCTTTACTATAGTTAATCGCAAAACAACACCTTGACCAACATGAAACCAGCAATTAAAATCAACGACCTTAGTGTAAGAATCCTAATAGAAATGGTAGTAGACGAAAAGAATACGCTATTCAAAACTTGCGCTACCAAGATTGTAAACGAACTAGATACGCAAATCCAGGCAAGCTCCAACCTCAAGCAAATATCAAGATTACAACAACAAAGCAGCATGATCAACCAAATGATCAATGAATACGCTGTAGCATAAAAGAAATTAATTGAGTTTTTGACATTTGAAAAGCCTCCACATGGAGGCTTTTTTCTTGTCTTAAGGCAAGAAAACTTTCAAATCCACACTAAATCATAGTTGTCTTCCAACCAGTTCCAACCTCCTCGGGTCACTGCTGATATGTTACGAAGAACCAATCTCTTATTGATAACTAACAAACTATGAAAATGAGATTAACATTATTAGTACTCGCAAGCTTAATTAGCATTACAAGTTTTAGTCAAAACAACAATTCGGAAACAGAAACGTCAGGAGGAGCAATAATGAAGTTGAACTTACCTTTTACAGCCATCACTGCTGGAGGGGTAAAAGGTTCTGTAGAAATAAAAACCGGAGAAGCTGTTTCCTGGGAATTGGGTGGTGATATTACTCTTGCTTATGAATCCCAGAGAACCTATTCCATTAACTCCGGTATAAGATATTATTGGAATAAAGATGCTTTCAATGGTGCATATATAGCGCCATTCCTTAGATACAGATCATACCACGATCCTGAATTGCAAATTAACGGAGGTTATATTGGCTTAAAGTCAGGTAAACAATGGCTCCTGGGAAAACAGAAAAGATTTGTGATCGATACATCCGTTGGAATTAGATATGCCTTAATCTATGATAAGAATTGGACGGAAAACCCTGTAATTGAAGATGATCTTGACCAACTTTTATTCGATCTTTCAAATTACTTCGTTGATTTCTATATGGGAGGATTCAGGCCAGAGGCGAGATTAGCAATTGGTTGGAGATTCTAAAGTCACTAAAAAACCCTGAAGTAACATACTTCAGGGTTTAAATTTACTTACATACCCAAAGCTTACCGCTTCAGGATCCTATTACCTAGGCCGATTCGGCCTCACTTAAACTTTTAGTATTATCCTCTGGATTTCTGTCAATCAATTTATTTAATGGATCAACTCCGGCTGAAGTAGGTTTCTCATTCACCTTGATCCTGATTTCACTTTCCTCTCCTTTGAATAAATGTTTCTTCAGATAGATCAATTTATCATCACCAGACTCATCTTTAGTAAAAACTCCCACATCAATCCAGTCATTGATTGCAACAGTAGTAGAGTTACCCAGACTATCTGATTCCATCTTTTTCGTATTGAGTTTTAAAGTGACTAAATAATCGTCTCCTGCAGTTGTGAATGTTGATTCATCAACCTTATTCTCATACGTCACAATCTTCTCAAAGAAATCCGTGATGACATTTTGAAGACTATCTGGTGTTACTTCTCTTAGGTAATCTACCAATTCAATTGTAGTGGCATATCTGCCATTCTTTTCAAAATCACCCCAATCTCTTACAAGTCTTTGCAATGCTACATTCACACTATCCTCACCAATGTAATCCTGAAGTGCATACATGATATTTGCTCCTTTACCATAGTGGATATAACTCTGGTTTTCAGCAAGCTCAAGTGGCATTTCTTTCTTTTGTTCTCTTGCTCTGCCTCTCAGATATCTATCAAGTTCTTCACGAAGGAATTCTTTGATGTGTTCCTGTGGATATTCCTGCTTCATTACCATTAGTGCTGAATATTGAGCAAGTGTCTCAGAAAGCACCGCTCCACCCTGAACTTCTGCTGGTGTCAATTGATGCCCCCACCACTGATGAGCTAATTCGTGAGCTGTTACAAAGTATGGTACATCAACATCATCCTCCTCCGTAACTTCTACCATAAACCCAATCCCTTCTGAAAACGGAACTGTATTGGCAAAAGACTGTGCAAAATTTGAGTATCTAGGGAACTCCAGAATCCTCATCTGTCTGTATTGATACGGACTAAAGTTCTCTGAGAAATATGCGAAGGACTTTTTCATTCCTTTCATCATACTTTCAAGGTTGTACTCATGTCCTTTGTGATAATAGATTTCCAAATTGATCTCTTTCTCAACAGAGTCATCCATGATAGTAGTCTTATCTCTTACGACCTCATATCTTGCAGATACAATGTTGAAGAATGGCATCATCGGTTGATCCATTTTGTAGTGATAATATTTTCTATCATCTTCTTCCCATTCCTTTTGCAAGTAACCTGGAGCAATGGCAATCTGATCCCTAACTGTTCCGATAACAATCTCAAAATCTACTCCATGAGAATCATCTGTAATGAACCCTGTTCTTAGTCCTCTTTCATCACTTCTTGGAAGCTGTCTTTCTTTCGGTTCCAAATCGTTATCTCTTCTATCATCATCCGTAGAAAGTTCCAATCCATCACTATATCCAAGGCTTGGGAAATTTGAATTATTCAGGAATGTTCCGTTTCCAACAATTGATGTATTGTTTTCGGTCTCTTTAAAACCTGAGGTGATATAATCAAACTTAAACTTTAAAGTCGTAGTGTCCCCAGGCTGTAAAGGAGTTTCAAGCTCATGAATGTAGAACCTGTAATCATCCCAATTTTCTGTGATAGTCGACTTTCTTCCAACTGTCACATATTCATGATGCATATCGCGATCTTGACCAAGTTGAATCTGAATCTCCGTAATTGGTTCTGACTCAAAATTCTTTAGCACATAGTAGCCTTCTACAGAGTAATCTCTGGTTTCCGGATATAATTCAACTTTCAAATTGATATCTGTAACCTTCGGTTGTTTGTCAAATTCATAGTGCTTCAATTCCTTTTCATATTTGGCAAAGAAAGCATTCACTTCATCTGAATTAGTGTATGTGTTTACAACATTGGTATTGTAATAGATATAGCAACCAGACATACAGAATACCAGGAACGCAGAGATTCCAAAAGTCAACAATGGTTTTGTTAGTCGAAGTACACCTACTTTCCATCTCCATTTCATAGCAGCCTCACTTCCTCTTGCAGCAAACATTACCGCCACAGCAAATAGGAATACAGACAACATAATCCAGTACAAATCAAACCAGCTGAAATTGGTAACGAAGTGACCGAAACCATTCATCTGAGAGAATCTTCCAAGATTAGCTCTTCCAAACTGGAACAATCCATGCTCCAACCCGAGGTTTTCCAACACCTCCATAGTAATGAAAAAGATAATCATCAAAGCATGTCCCAGGAACTTGTTATTCACTAATACCTGGATAAAGAATGCCAATAGCGTAAATACAATCAGTAATGACATTGTATCTGTGAACAACGTTCCAAAGTAGACGTTGAATTCAAAGTTGTAGTAACCTCTGAATGCCTGTATCACAACACCGCAACCAATTAGCCCAAGTAGCATCACCACATAAACCATTATCAAACTGAGAAACTTACTAACAAGGTTTACAAAGTCAGGCATTGGTAAGGCATCCTGAATAAGTGAGATTTTAACATCTCGTTCTCTCCAAACCAATTCACCTGAATAGAACACCAGGATAATCACAAAAAATAAGGTGAAAGCGCCTGTGATCAATTCAACCAACAAGTAGGTCGTAGGATAAGTAAAGGTCCCAAAGACTTCTCCGATGTAGAAAGAATTAAGAATTACTATAAAGAATCCCATCACTGTGATTGTGATAAAAGGTATTCCTTTTAGCATGTACTTGAAATAAAACAGCGACTGAGTCCAAACTTGTAATAGATAGGTTCCAAAACCAAAATTGAATCCTACTTTCGGTACATCCATAGACGTCTTTGAAGTATCTCTGTTGTCCTGAACTTTCTTTTTGAAGAATGAATTCTTAACTACATTAAAACTGAAAGAAAAGTAACCGATCACTAAACCAACAAGTCCAATTCCAACCCAAAGAATTCGGTTCCAAAGAACTACTCCTTCAATTGGGATAACCATCGAGTTCTGTTCTGCAACAGTCCAATATTGTCTGGCGAAATCAACCGTATTAATAGCAAACGGATCCAGCAAAGCAGCTAAACTCTGATCTGAAACTTCCGCAGTTAGGGTGTTTGATACCATGTAAACAACAAATAAAATTATCCATTGCACATAGACTACCACCATCTTTCTGGCCAGAGCTCCTGTCACGAAAAATAGTACACCGCTAAAGAATAGATTAGGAATCACAAAAAACAAAAATGGATGTATATCCGCCCAAAGATTTAGAGGTAACAATTTATCTGCATCACGCCATGGCGCAATTTCTCCAATGATAAAACCAAATAACAATCCTGAGAAGGCAAATAGAGTCACAATGAATGAACCTAAAAACCTCCCAAACAGATAGTCAAATTTGGAAATTGGAGTGGTAAACACCATTGATTCCGTCTGATGCTCAAAGTCCCTAAGTACCCCTACTCCCATGATTGCAGAAGTGATCATCATCAAAACGGCTGAAGTAATTACCATCATAAAGGCAAGAGTTGCAGGTGCATTCTCTTTTACCTGTCCGGTACCTCCACCAATTGTAACAATATCAGTAGAGACAGCTAGCATCGCTACTAAAAATAGAATCCCGAAGTATATGTAAGTTGCTGGTCTCTTTTTTCTGTAGGCCAGCTCGAATTTCATTATTTTAAACCACATGATCTCAATATTTTATGTCCGGGAATGATTAAACTAAAGCAGGTTCAGCTTTCACTGTTGTTCCTGATATTTGTGAGAAATAAACATCTTCTAAATCCGCCTCAACAGAATTGAAAGATGGATCAGGTTGAAACTCACTGAATACTCTGATTTCTGGTTTTCCAGCTATCAACCTTTCACTGATTACAGCATGATTAGCTTTGTAATCTTCCAACTCACTCTTTTCTATAGTTTTCTTCCAAACACTTCCCTCGATCGCATTGATTGATTCAATTGGGTTTCCTTTTAGAAGTACCTCACCCTTGTTGATAATGGCCATATTGGTGCACAATTCTTTCACGTCATCTACTATGTGAGTACTTAAGATGACTACAGTGTTTTCTCCTAGCTCACTTAGCAGATTCAGGAACCTGTTTCTTTCTGCAGGATCAAGGCCAGCTGTTGGTTCATCCACTATAATCAGTCTTGGATTGGAAAGTAATGCTTGTGCTATTCCAAATCTTTGTTTCATACCACCTGAATATCCACCTAGGTTTTTCTTTCTGGCGTGCCACAGATTGGTTTTATTGAGAAGCGCCTCAACTAATTCTTTTCTTTCCTTTTTGTTACTGATTCCCTTAAGTACAGCCAGGTGATTCAATAATACATCTGCCGAAACCCTTGGGTAAACACCAAATTCTTGCGGTAGATAACCAAGTATTTTTCTTACTTCATCCTTTTGCTTTAATACATCAAGGTCACCAAGTGTAATGGATCCCGTATCTGGCTCTTGCAGGGTAGCTATAGTTCTCATTAAACTCGATTTCCCTGCACCGTTTGGTCCCAGTAAACCAAACATCCCAACAGGAATATCAAGGTTAATATTCTTCAACGCTTGTACGCCATTGGCATAAGTTTTCGATAAGTTTTTGATTTCAAGATTCATAAGATTCTGATTTTGTAAGCTTATTAAATTGAGTTATGTAAATAATTGTAGTGTTCAGTATTAGTACTCACATCTCTTACCACAAGCTTATCGGAAATGAAAAAGGCTTCCCCTGAGTAGAGGAGCCTGTTTTGAGTTTTTGACCTTAGAGTTTGTAATAGAGTTGTAAGCATTTGAGTTTTGACCTTTGTTTAAAGGATGATCGAAAACCTCAATGGTTGCTCGATCAATCAATTACCCAAATGAAAACCGATTACTCCTTCTATTAAAAAGTGATCGACAACCGCCTAAAACAAATCTGCAAGCGGGTTGAAACAAGGAGAATTCCGGGTTGCCGAGAATCATGACTGAGTTGCAGATTATGAGACCTGATTTGTCGATTACAAATGCCTTATGGTAGAAATGATGACAGGTGTGGTTACATTTGAATCTCTATGAATGTTTTACAAAAGATATTCCTTCATTCCAGCAAGTTCAAGCTAGCGCTCCACATAGCCTACTGGGTATTATATATGGCATGTATTTGGGGTATTATGTCTGAATCTAAAGAAGTAAAAGAAGGCTATACTTTTTCCGAGTATATTTTATGGATTGTGATTTCAATGCCTTTTAAATGGTTAATCTTCTACGGGTATTATTACATTCTAATACCAAAGTGGTTCCCTAACAAAACATGGAAGTTCTTTGGAATCTCTATTGCTCTTATACTTTTTTATCCTCCTTTAAAGTTTGGAATTGACTACTTATTGAACCTCCAATCTATTCCATCACTTGTGATGCCGTATGAGGAAGATCAACAACACATTTATTATATCATTGAATTTTTCAGAAGGTTTTACACACCATTCTTTCTAATACTATTTGCTTTCACCGTACGGTTCATTCTTGATTGGTTTAGGAATATCAGATTACAGGAGAAGATGGAAAAAGAACGTTTAACCAGTGAATTGGCCATGCTGAAAAATCAGGTTAGCCCTCACTTCTTGTTTAATGTGCTGAATAACATTGATACTTTGGTTTACCCACATTCCAAGGAGGCTTCTGAAGCGATTGTCAAACTGTCATCAATTATGAGGTACATGTTATATGAAACAAACACAAGCAATGTACCTCTCAGCAAAGAAATTGAATACCTAAAAGCATACATCGAACTTCAAAAAATGAGGCTTAAGGACCCATCAAAGATTAAGATTGACGTCAATGGAGTGGACAGTACGATAGAAATTGCTCCTATGTTGTTAGTTCCTTTTGTAGAGAATGCATTCAAACACGCTGCTGCCATCAATGGCCCGGAAATCGATATAAAAATTAATACGCAGGAAGGTTCAATTTTCTTCTACATACAAAATAATGTTAATGATAACAATGTAGAAGAAAAGGACGCTGTAGGTGGTATTGGTTTAAAAAATGTAAAAAGAAGACTGGAGCTCTTGTATCCCGGCAATCACAAACTTCAAATAGAAGATTCTGGAAAAGAATTTACGGTAGAATTAACCCTGACAAAAATCCAATGAATCAACTCAAATGCATAGCAATAGATGATGAGCCTTTAGCGCTGAGAAAGGTGGTTGACTACATTGAGAAAATTCCTTTCCTGAAACTTGTAGCACAATTTGATAATGGCCTGGAAGCTTTATCCTATTTAAAACAACATAACGTTGATTTGATTTATCTGGACATCCAGATGCCTGACATTAAAGGGACACAGCTTGTGAGTATTTTAAAGAACAAACCTCAGGTAATATTCACCACTGCGTATGACCAATATGCTCTTGAAGGATATCAATTGGATGCGACAGATTATTTGTTAAAGCCAATTGCTTTTGACAGATTCCTGGAAAGTGCCCAAAAGGCTTTGGACCGGATGGCGTTTGTTCCTACAATATCAGAAAATGAAACTGAGCAAAATGAAGGGTTTCTATTTGTGAAGACTGAAAACAAATGGAGAAAAGTAGTTATCAATGACATCCTGTATATCGAAGGTCTTAAAGACTACTTAAGTATTTACACAACCACTGAGAGAATCCTGACACTTCAGAATTTCAATTCTTTATTAGAGAAACTTTCGAATGATCAGTTTGTTAGAGTTCACAAATCCTTTGTTGTGGCAATCACACAAATTCAGGAATTGGAAAAATCCAGAGTCTTTATCAATGAAAAATGGATTCCTGTGAGCGATACTTACCGAACAGCCTTCTTTAATTTACTGAAAGCAAAGGGTTTAATGTGAACCTCTAATCCTTATTATTCCTATTCACCGGAAGTTTCACAGGCTTATCCGGACAAGGTTTTTTACCACAGATTTTGTGTGCACCTTTGAATCAACAATGAGAAATTAATCAGCTATGGATTTCGAAATTGTTCAGCTACGGAAACAGGAATTTAGGGCTTAAATCAGCTTTTGAAAACACAGCCTCAGCTATATACGGAATTACAACCAGCGACGGAAAATTGAACCAGCTATTCAAAGAAAGACCTTAATTAAATTAAGGTCTTTTCTGTTTTTAATCCTTACATATTTCTTCGGTACTGGCCACCTACTTCAAACATGGCATTCGTGATCTGACCCAAAGAACAATACTTCACAGTCTCCATCAACTCCTCGAAAATGTTACCATTTTGGATAGCCACCTGCTGCAAATTCTTAAGCTTCTCATTAGACTTTTCGTCGTTTGCTTTATGAAGATTACCAAGCATCTCAATCTGGTATTCCTTCTCTTCTGTAGTCGCTCTGATTACTTCCTGAGGAATGATAGTTGGAGATCCTTTAGAAGATAAGAAGGTATTAACACCTACAATTGGATATTCTCCCGTATGTTTTAAAGTTTCGTAATACAAGCTCTCTTCCTGGATTTTACTTCTCTGGTACATCGTTTCCATTGCACCAAGAACTCCACCTCTTTCAGTTAAACGATCAAACTCCATCATTACTGCTTCTTCCACAAGGTCTGTAAGCTCTTCAATGATGAAAGCACCCTGGATAGGGTTTTCGTTTTTCGCCAGTCCTAGTTCTTTATTGATAATCAGCTGAATCGCCATTGCTCTTCTTACTGACTCTTCAGTTGGAGTAGTAATTGCTTCATCATAAGCATTGGTATGCAATGAATTACAGTTATCATAAATGGCATATAATGCTTGAAGCGTAGTACGGATATCATTGAAATCGATCTCCTGAGCGTGAAGCGATCTACCTGAAGTCTGAATATGATATTTAAGCTTCTGAGATCTCTCATCAGCATTGTATTTCTGCTTCATCGCTTTGGCCCAGATTCTTCTGGCTACCCTTCCAATTACGGCATATTCCGGGTCAACTCCGTTTGAGAAGAAGAAAGACAGGTTTGGAGCAAACTTGTTGATATCCATTCCTCTTGAGGCATAATACTCCACAAATGTAAATCCATTGGAAAGAGTCAATGCCAGCTGAGTGATAGGATTGGCTCCTGCCTCTGCAATATGGTATCCAGAAATTGAAACTGAATAAAAGTTTCTTACAATATGATCAATGAAATACTGCTGCACATCTCCCATTACTCTTAATGAGTACTCCGTTGAGAATATACAAGTATTCTGAGCCTGATCCTCTTTTAATATATCCGCCTGAACAGTTCCTCTTACAGAAGAAAGTGCCTTGGCTTTAATTGGCTCATAAACATCTTTTGGAAGTACCTGATCTCCCGTTACACCAAGAAGCATTAACCCAAGACCATCGTTTCCTTCAGGTAAATCTCCCTGATATTGTGGTCTTGCAACTCCTTTAGCTTTATAGATTTCATCAATTTTAGAATTGATTTCAGCTTCCAGTCCATTTTCCTTGATGTATAACTCGCACTGCTGATCAATAGCTGCATTCATAAAGAATGCACAAATCGTAGCAGCTGGGCCATTAATGGTCATTGAAACCGATGTTGTAGGATCACAAAGGTTAAACCCAGAATACAATTTCTTAGCGTCATCCAAACAGCAAATACTTACTCCAGAGTTACCAATCTTACCATAGATATCTGGTCTGTGGTCAGGATCTTCTCCGTAAAGTGTTACTGAGTCAAAAGCTGTTGATAACCTCGCTGCTGGTAATCCCTTAGATACATAGTGGAATCTTCTGTTTGTTCTTTCAGGTCCACCTTCTCCAGCAAACATACGAGTTGGGTCTTCACCTTCTCTTTTGAATGGGAATACTCCGGCAGTAAATGGAAATTCTCCCGGAACATTCTCCTGAAGGTTCCACCTCAATAAATCTCCCCAGGCTTCATATCTTGGAAGGCTGATTTTCGGAATCTTAGAATGTGATAATGACTCAGTGTGAGTCTTCACTCTTATTTCTTTATCTCTTACTTTATAGACAAATTCATCTCCCTGATAGTTTGCCTTCTTAGCATCCCACTCATCAAGGATCTTTTGGTTTCTTGGGTCTAAATCAAGAGCTACTGATTGATAAACTTCCTGTAGTTGCTTGATAAGTCGATCTTTATCGTCAACATTGGTATTACCAATTGTGTCAATCGACTTTTGGATTCCATATAGGTTCTGAGCAATGTCTTTTTGCTTATCTGTCCATCCATTATAATCTCTGATGGCATCCGCAATTTCAGAAAGGTATCTTGTCCTTTTTGGAGGAATGATAAATACCTTCTCAGACATCTCATCTGTAGCGTGGAAGTCTGATTTTAGGTTAGCTCCCGTTCTTTCAACGATTTTATCAATGATCACCCTGTAGAGCTTATTCATTCCAGGATCATTAAACTGAGATGCAATCGTTCCATAAACCGGAAGATCCTCCTCCTTAGCATCCCATAGGTTGTGATTTCTCTTGAATTGTTTCTTTACATCTCTAAGAGCATCAAGAGCTCCTCTTTTATCGAATTTGTTAAGTGCGATCACGTCAGCAAAATCCAACATATCAATCTTCTCTAACTGCGTTGCTGCTCCATATTCAGGAGTCATCACATATAGAGAAAGATCACTGTGCTCAATAATCTCAGTATCCGATTGTCCAATCCCCGAAGTTTCAAGAATGATTAGATCAAACTCAGCCGCTTTTACAATATCCACAGCATCCTGCACATATTTGGATAATGCAAGGTTTGACTGTCTGGTGGCCAGCGATCTCATGTACACTCTATCACTACTGATAGAATTCATTCTGATTCTGTCACCTAGTAATGCACCACCTGTTTTTCTCTTAGACGGGTCTACGGAGATTACAGCAATATTTTTATCATCAAAGTCAATTAAGAATCTTCTTACCAGCTCATCAACAAGAGAAGATTTCCCAGCACCACCTGTACCGGTGATACCAAGTACAGGAGTAGTTGCTGTTTCCGACCTCTTTTTGATTGAGTCAAGAATATCTTTAGAATTCTCTGGGAAGTTTTCCGCTGCAGAGATTAAACGTGCAATACTAGGAGCACTTGATTTGTCTAATTTCGACACTTCACCATTAAGGCTCATTCCAATTGGAAAATCACAAGACTGGATCATATCATTGATCATTCCTTGTAATCCCATTGCTCTACCGTCATCCGGACTATAGATTCGGTTTATTCCGTAATCGTGTAGTTCTTTTATTTCTTCTGGAAGAATCGTTCCGCCTCCTCCACCAAATATCTTGATTTGAGTAGCCCCTTTCTCTTTCAGGAGATCATACATGTATTTGAAATATTCAACATGTCCACCCTGGTAGGAGGTAATTGCTATAGCATTTGCATCTTCCTGAATAGCACAATCCACAATTTCTTTCACCGATCGATTGTGACCAAGATGGATTACCTCACATCCTGTGGATTGAATAATTCTTCGCATGATATTGATTGCTGCGTCATGACCATCAAAAAGTGAGGCCGCAGTTACAATTCGAATATGATTTTTAGGCTGGTAAGGTTTTGCTTCAGCGTGCATAGTATCCTTCGACATATCCTTTGGGGTTGTTGTTTATTTCAGACAACAAAATTAATCAAAATAAGGTATAGATCAGTGATTCAAAATATTCTTTGGCCACAAAGGAGTGCTACAACTATTATATGAATTGAAGTTTGTGTTATAGCATTGATTTTTTGCTTGTAAAGTGTTTTCGCAGAACACAAAAAGACAATATATAAGGTCAATAGTGATTAGCCAAGATCGTCAAGGTCAACCTGCTCTTCTATCCCCTTTTTAATAAGATCGATTAAGGCTTCTGCATCCCAAGGCTTAGAAACCACATCAAATAAATCTGCTTCTTCTTTCGCCCGTTGAATTCCCGATTGATCAATAAGACCTGACAAGATGATTTTCAGAGCTGATGGATACTTCTGATGAACTTGCACAAGAAACTCGTCACCCTTCATACCAGGCATTAGCCAATCTGTGATTACAACAAGCTTTCCTATTGGTTCCGCTTTATACTCGTCCAATAGCTCAAGAGCTTCTTCACCACTTTCAGCAAATTCTAATATATACCCATTAAATGCCCTTCTTAGCATGGCTCGAAGCGTATCTAGTACCGCTTTCTCATCATCCACGCAGAGAATAATGTTTTTTTCCATATACCTTAACTCCAACCGTTGATGTTAAAAAGTACGCTCAAGGCGCAACATCTAATCACCTACACAAAGTAAGACAACATTTTTTTAATTTATTGAAGTCTTGCCTCATTAATTTCGAAAAAATGTAAGGTACTATTAAAATATTTCAAGATTAAGCATAAAAAAAGCCCGAGTTGTTTTCGGGCTTTCTAAAGTTGATTTTGGTTAATCTAGACCTTCGACTTTAATTCGTATGCCTTAGATATTTTAGCCTGTTGAGTACTCAAGTCAGCTTTAATATCCTGAGCCCTCGCAACATCCATACTCTTAATGAAATACTTGATTGCTTGCTCTGGCATATTATTCTTTAAATAATAATCACCGAGTACCTCAAGGTTGTAAGAAGTTTCTTTAATATCAACCGACTTCTTAACCCATGTAAGTGCCTCATCCCAATTCACGGATTTCTCGAAACACATACTTGCTGCCTCAGCAAATGTTTTCCAGTCATGCGGAGCTGCCGACTCCACAGCTTTTCTGGCTTTTTGAATAGTCTTAGGTCCTGCACCTGCAAATGCAGATCCCTGTACGATAACGAAGGCTAAAGCCAACGCTAATGCTCTGAATAAGTTTTTTGAACTGTTCATAATCTTTTTATTTGAGTTTTGATGCTTTCCAATAAACCATCATCATACCAAAAATTATAAATCACTGATTATCTGATACTTACAAAAACAGCATGTAGATACACTTATTTTTATTAGTCTAAAATCATGACAAAAAGATGGCCAAAGCTGAACAGATAACCTTTCCAGGATTGATCCGTATTTTACTAGACCTTCCAAAATACGGGATAACACATCTTACTTATATCCTATTTTATATTAACATAATTACAATATTCTGACAATTCAGTATATTTACACAAAGACTTTTATCATGAAAACATTTATCACTACCCTTTTATTGACTGGGCTATTTTCTATCTCGTACGCCCAAGACACTTCAGAATTAGACAGTGCTGCACTGGCAAAACAAAAACTGAAAGAATACGAATCCCTACTAATGAACAAATGGTGGATACCAGTTGTAGAAAAAAGTGAGGCAAATGCATTGAAACAGAATTTCGCTACAATGGGTAAATACAGAACCATTGGTGTTACCACCGGAAGTTGGGGATGGAGAGACAAGGTAAACATGGTGCTTTATGTAGACTATGTTGGCCAGAAGTGGACCCAGAAAATCATAAAACTCACAGATACAGAATTTGTCTACGAGCGCGGTGGCAAAAAATATGTTATGAAAAAGCAATAACTACATTGCTTAATACATTCCAATAAATTACAAAAAAGTCAATTATTACAAACAACGGTTTGTTTATTTTAATGAAGGTACTATCTTTATTAAAACGTTTAGCTATTGGGGTAAAAATGCAAAATAACTGTGCATATCCTGCTTAAATCAATTGAGTACATGTAAAGAATAAAACAGAGAACACCCTCACTAAAAGGGTGTTACATAATTAATCTAATTTATTGGTGTGAAAAGTAAAGGCCAGTTCTCAATTCGAGACGGGCCTTTCTTATTTGTGGTGGGCATAGCATATTTGAAAATTATTGCATTACTTTAACCAAAATATCATGATTCAACATCCATAAATATTAATTATGAAATTACAATCTATCTTAGCTATTGCTCTTCCCGTATTTCTTTTCAGTTGCGGAGGAGGGAACACCACTGAATCTTCTAACACTGAAGAATCAACAGAAACAACAGAGACTACCGAGGAAGTAGTTGAAGCTCCAGAAGCTAAAGTTGTTGATGCGGTTTGCATTTGGGACAAAGTTTCTGTTCGTGCGACTCCAGATCCAAAAGGAAAGTGGTTAACATCTATGAGTATCGGTGAAAAAGTCACATTCTTAGGCGAAACTCAAGTTGATTCTGTGGATAAGAAAACTTACTACAAAGTCAAACTTGCAGATGATACTGAAGGATGGAGTAGATCTGAGTTTGTCATCCCTGAAGGAACGGTAGCTGTTTTCTTAAAAGACACTGAAATCTACAAAAGACCTGATTTGTTAACTAAAGCTGAAAAACAATATAGCCAAATGGACATTGTAGCCGTTAAATCAACTCAGGATGACTGGTTGGAAGTTACTGGGAAAAGAGCAGAAGGTAAGTGGATCGAAAAAGGTTGGGTGAAAAGTGGAAACATTTCACAGGATCAAATCGATGTAGCAGTTGCAAAATTTGGAACTCAGGCTTTGGCTCAGGAAGATGACGACAAGAAAATGGAAGCCCTACAGGAAATACTTGATAATGGTGATTTAGCAAGCTCTCAGTTTATTCCTGTTTTAGCTCAAATTGTAAGCGACATGAACTCTGTTGAGGAACTACCTGCAATTGAAAATGACTCAGTTCAGTAAGACTGATTAATAAAAATATTATAAAAGCGAATCGGAAGGTTCGCTTTTTTTATTGCTCCAAAATATACTTACTGGCAGATAATAAATCATCAGTCACATAATCGGCCATCTTATCGTCGTGCCCATCAACCTGGATGGTCTTTAATCCCATTTTGATTGCTGGAACCAAATCTCTTTTCTTATCCCCTATCATCCAGGATTGCTTCACATCAATGTTGAATTTACTAATTGCCTTTTCAAACATTAAAGTCCCTGGTTTCCTGGATAATGATTCAGTGATGGTTTGATGGTACGGACTGTAGTATATTCCATCAATAATACCTCCTACCCTTTCCTGAAGGTAATCATGACAAACTTGCATATCCTCCCTGGTGTATATCCCTTTAGCAATTCCAGATTGATTGGTGATGATGACCAATAAATAACCAGCTTCCTTTAAATTTTTCAAACCTTCTTCCACTCCATCCAGAATGAAAAACTTGTCCAGGCTATAAGCATAGTCCACAAAGTCCTTATTGATCACGCCATCACGATCCAGAAAAATACACTTGTTCAAGATTCCTAATATTTGATAATGAGTTGCAAATATAGAATCCGTAAACTCCGTAACAAGAATCTTAAATTATTTCCCCTTTGAGTTCCATTTTTTCCGGTTCACTCCAGCACTTTATTTCTTACTGAGTTTTGTACTTATGTTTACAATTATTGGGACAGAGTTAAAGTATAACATACACGTTATTTACTTAAGTGAGAGAGCAGAAATACATTATCTGGTACAACACCGTAACAGTATCATACAATTGCGGAACCAGAGAAAAATATAACACCATGAAACAGTTCTATGGTGACAGTGCAATTTTAGCAGAGGAATTTATCCATATGTCGGAACATCTGGTTCAGAAGATTACCGATAAATTAAATAGAAACCTCAGACTCACCGAAGAGTCATTAGATATTGATTAAAGCATTTTTCATAGTGCGAGGGCGGTTGCTTTAGCTGGTGCTGCCTTCGCTTGCTTACAACATTCCATCAAGGTATTGGTTCTCCAGGTTCAAACACAGTCTGAGCTACCTCCCGTTGAATAGGGTCCAAAGAAGATAAATATCTCCACAGTGCTTTCAACTCTATTTCATCCATCCGAGAGTAAGATCCCCATGGCATTGGTGAAGTCTTATGAACTCTCCCTGATCTAAATCTTGCAATAAAACTTTCTTCTGTCCAGGAAGCTATAACTCCTGAGGATTTATCCATTGTGATATTAGGCGAAACAAATGAATATCCTTGCGATAGGTTATCTGGTGGAAACTGCATACCTCCGGCAAATTTCTCCCCAATGAATTCTCCTGATTTCAAATCTCTTTCTGTGTGACAGCCTGCACAATTGGCAACAATATTTGCCAGATACTTGCCATAAACAACCGAAGAATCCTTCTTAACTACTTTGGGAGGAGTATTCTTGGGACCTTCAGGGCCTATTGCACCCAAGGCAAGCAATGCCTTTCCTAAAAACGAATACTCAGTTGGAGGCACCATATTTTTGACAGGTTCCTGGGAGCGTAAAAAGGATATAATTGCCACTACATCTTCATCACTCATTTCCTGAAAAGGCATGAATGGGAATAGTGCCCTACCATCTTTCGCGACAGCATATCTCATAGCTCGGGCAATCTCACCATCCGTAAAACTTCCGATTCCTGTTTCCATATCTGGTGTAAGGTTCGGAGCTCTGAAGGTGCCTGGTGGGATTTGTAAGGACCAACCTCCGCTCAATGGAATATCAGCTCCCTGGTCGACAGCCACCATTTTGTCCATTGGTGTATGACAAGAAGCACAATGTGCAGGACCATAGACCAGGTATTTACCACGTGCAATAACTGCAGAATCTGTACTTGCTGCTAATTCAGGATAGGATTGTTCATGTCTAACATCATATGATGTATTGACAAAAACTAAAAAGCCCACAACAATAAGGACTATAATACTTAATAGGATTAGTATGATCTTTTTCATGGATAGATGTGTGTTAATGTCTGTTTACTACAGACTTAAAAAAATAAAACATGTCACTCCATGTGCCCGAAAAAATGTAGTAGCTAATGAAAGATAGGTAAAATACCAGCTAAAGTCAATTCAACTAAAGCTGGTGGATTGACCATTGAATTTTAACGGTTGAAAGATTTTTGATCTCTAATCTATCTTCCTTTCGTAACTCAAATCCATTTTTCAGATAAAATGAAAGCGGAGATTCATAAGGGGATCCATCGGCTTTCATGTAGTCGCTGTGATCCACCACCCAGCCACTCAATTTAGGGTTTACATTTTTGGCAAAGGCCAGTAGTTTAGATCCATATCCCTTTCCTTGCAATGAAGGATCCAGAATCATTGCAAACCACCTTTCATCTGCTCTATTAAAATGAGCCAGCCATCCAACAACTCTGTGATCGTCATCCAACATCAATACATGCACCTTATCAGCAAGACCATCTAAGTAATTATCAAATTCCGAAAGATTTGAATAGCGTATACCAGACGGGTACTCACTATTCCATATATTGAAAATTTGTTCTTTTTGTTGTTTACTTAACTTTTGAGTCTGATAATATTGAATCATGTAAATTCTTTTTATTGATACCAAAATGGAATGAATGCTACTTTTTCTATTTGCTCCTCCCCTTCATCATCCTTGAATCGGTGATTAACTTCCAAAATGTTTTTACCCTCCAGGAATCCTTCTGTACTTATCATTGATAAGACTCCTTTCTGATTCTTTGTTGGATGGGTATAGTAAAAATATTCAAGATCGAAGTAAACTGAATCATTGACTTTGACTTCATAAAAAGAGCTCAAACACCCCAATAATTGAGCCTTATCTTCATCGAATTTCCTATCTGTAATTTGAAAACCTTTATCCGTTTTGATTTCAAGACTCCAGTTGAGACCATCTTCTTTTTGAGGTGTAAAGTCGGGACAGTTATTTCTTATTTGCTCGTTGTACTTTGTATCGTATCTGAGGAATAATTGTAAGAAACTGCCAGTAATCACATTGGACTCAATAGAAACTTCATCTATGTGCTCGTCGGAATTTCTTAAATTATCGTAGTTGTTTGAATCAATTGTATACTCCATATCCCTATGAGCGTAAAATTGATACTGATCAAATTCTACCAAACTAATCAGTACTATTATGCCAATTGCCACTCCATAAACAATTCTAATCCTCTTTTTAGAAAACTTACTGATCAGATAATAGTAGATGCTCTTACTAATAACAGACAAGGTGATTATACTATAGAATCTATAGAATGGATAGTAGATTTTACTTATAAGTCGATACTTTTTAAAAAAACCTAAACTGAAGTAATCAATTAGGTAAATCAATCCAGAAATAAGGTATGTGAGAACAAATATTATACTGATAACTTTTGCTACCGAATGCATCGAACCAGTAAGCAAGTCGGTTACTGAAGTCAGGATTAAAGCAGAAAAACCAAGAAACAAAAGGTACATCCCAAATGCGATAAATATCGAGATGACCAGAAACGCAAACGAAAACATCAAACTGCAGATCTCATCCAACATTACGACCAACGCGTCCAGACTAATGACTTTTTTCTTCAATTTCTCAGTGAAAAAATCACTATAATTCAACCTTTCAAATTGAATGTTGGACTGGACTGATCTCAGACCGATGGTTCCTATCCAAAACCCTCTTAATAATAAGTGCAGGATTAAGAAAATCGACAGTGCCCGTATGGACAATCCGAGTAATGCAAAAAACAGAAAAATAAATGACAGGATGCTATCATTTAAATTATATTCATATTGGAAGTGTTCCAACATATCGGAAAAAGCTCCAATTGCCTGGATGAGTAGAAATATTGTAAAAGCAGATACCAGAAGTTCCAGTTGCCAACTTTCTCTTTCCAGCTTCTTCAGCCACTCCTGAATTTGATCCTTTGTGGTATGCATCTAAGTTCCAAAGTAAAATTGATGCTTCAATATAAAAAGAATCCGCGACTCAAAGGGGTGGTAAAAAAGCCTGATGCATGTCCTTTAAATAGAATCTTATTTTTTTACTTAAGGCTATTTTTTATGAACAAGGTATTTTATTCAATCATCATCACCCTCACCCTATTCACATCTTGCAACAATAATGACGATGAAGTCACAGTTGATGACCTGTTGCCAGATGGTGAAATCGCAATAGAAACTCCAGACTGGACCGAGGAGACACACAGCAATGATGTTGATCCTAACTACGCAGTAGTATTCCCGGAAAACAAAGTATTGGAATTGAAGATCACCATTGACGAAGAATTCTGGAATGCTATGCAACAGGATTTAGATGAGAATCTTGGAGGAGCAAGCCCAAATGATATTGACTTCACCCCTATTTGGGTTCCTGCTACATTGGAATTTGAAGGAATTGAATGGTATAAAATCGGAATTAGATACAAGGGAAATTCCACTCTGATTAATTCCTACAGAAGTAACACTGATAAATATCCATTTAAATTGGATTTTGATGAATTTGAAGACAATTATCCTGATATCAATAATCAGCGCTTTTATGGATTCAAGCAACTTAATCTTGGAAACAACAGCATGGATGATTCTTTTGTGAGAGAGAAAGTAAGCACTGACTTATTCAGATCATTTGGTGTGGTTTCGGCTAGAACTTCTTTCTGTGCTGTTTATCTGGATAGAGGAAATGGTTCCCAATATATCGGATTATACACATTAGTGGAAGAAGTTGACAATACCATTCCCGAATCACAATTTGAAGACTCAGATGGAAATCTCTACAAACCAGATGGAGATGCTGCATCCTTTGCTTTTGGCACCTATGATGAATCAGAAATGGACTTAAAGACCAATGAAGACATAGGTGATTACTCTGATGTTTATAGTTTATATGAACTACTTCACGATGCTTCCAGAACCAGCGATCCTGAAAACTGGAAAAGTGATTTGGAATCTATTTTTGATGTTGACGCCTATCTAAAGTATCTCGCAGTTAATCAGACCATTCAGAATTGGGATACATATGGAATCATGACTCATAATTACTTCCTGTATAACAACAATGGAAAGTTGTGTTGGATACCTTGGGATAACAATGAAGCTATGCAAGACGGAAAAATGGGTGGAGCGTTGAGTCTTTCGCTTGATGAGGTCTCTAGCAATTGGCCAATTATCAGATACATCATGGATGTTGATGAATACAATGAGATTTACAAGCAATATCTATCAGAGTTTACAAATAACTTCTACAACAGCAATTACATGGATCCAGTCCTTGAATCTCATGAATCCTTAATCACAAGTTATGCCACTGAGGAAAACTCCAGTTTCTCATTTAATATTCTGGCTTTAAAATCACATGTTACTTCCAGAAACACAGCTGTTGAAAATTTTCTTGAATAAATGTTTAGTTAATACCAAAACCGGGTCAGATTATTGATCCGGTTTTTTAGCTTTGAGAAAAGGCTCAAACATTGGATATCAAAAAAGAACTTCTCAAAGAACACTCAAAAGCTCAAGCTGTAAAAATCAGTAATTATATTGGTGAAGATCCCGAGAAATTCAATCAACTCATCACACTGTTCCTGGCAGATGAATATCGAGTCACCCAAAGAGCCGCTTGGGTATTAAGTCATTGTGCAGACCAGTATCCCAAACTACTCGAGCCACACCTTGAAAAACTGATTCTTAACCTAAAGAAACAGGTTCATGTTGCTGTCAAAAGAAATACAGTCAGAGTTCTACAAGATGTAGAAATTCCAGAAGAACTATTGGGAGAAACTGCTGACATCTGCTTTAACCTGATGCAGTCCGGAGAAGAAACAATCGCAGTAAAGGTATTTGCAATGACTGTGCTTGGAAACATCTGCGTCAAATTCCCTGAACTGAAGAATGAACTGATTCCATTGATTGAAGATCAAATGCCATATGGCAGTGCTGGATTTAAGAGTAGAGGTAAGAAGATATTAAAGAACCTTTCGAAGCTGTAACTCGATTTATCAGATTTCTCCCACCACATGATATTCCTGGCTTCAACCTGGTAGAACAAAACACTGCCCTGCAAAAAACATCGTCATTTAGCTAAGAATTACTTGTTTCTCAATAAAAACTACGTAATTACATCAAATAATTACTTGCTTTTCTAAAGGAAATACTTACTTCTTACCAAGAATTACTTACTTATTCTAAAGAAATACCTACTTATCATTAAGAAATCTTATCTGACAAGAAAGAATTACTTGCTTTTTCTAAGATAATACGTAGAGATTTCAAAGAATTGCCTTCTTGTCCTGGAGAATTATCTACTGTTTTACAAGAATACTTATCTGTTTAATTAGAAATGTTGTCTGATTGAGAGGAATTATGGTCTGAAGTTCGAGAAACTTAATCTTTCAATAGAGATGACAATAACTCATAACTGTTTAATCCGATTGTTTACGGGAAAAGCGGAAGTGACGCCAATCTGACATTCGTTTCACACAATCATAATGATTGACGATTTCAACAGGGTCATTTTATCATTTGAGTCGTTTTTCCCTCCTTTTCTTCCAAAAATTACAAGTATAATTTTAAACCTATAATGTAAATAAATGAAGAACACTATGAATGCTGGTCTCGTCAGAGACTGGTACAGGGACGTATTCCCTACACGGAACAAAAGCTTACAGCTACTACTATTTTTCTTATCATTTCTTATCGTTGGAATTTCAAATGCACAAGATGAGGATGTGATGTTCCAGGCTTTCGACTGGAATGTCCAAAACCAACCTCCAGGTCAAACATGGTATGATGTACTCGAGCAAAATCGTCAAACAGTGGTGGATGCCGGAATTGATGTTTGGTGGATGCCTCCTCCGAGTAACTCTGCAGCACCGCAAGGTTATCTACCAAGAGAGCTGTATGATTTAAACACCGCTTATGGAACAAGAGCTCAGTTGGAAGCATTAATCAACAATCTTCATGCAGATGATGTAAAAGTCTTGAGTGATATTGTGATCAATCACAGGGTTGGATCTTCAGATGCAGTCACATTTGCAAATCCAGACTGGCCTACCTTTTTTATCACTGCTGATGATGAAGGACCACAGTTTGTGAATTATCCTGTTAATCTGAGTATCAATGGAGACTACTTCCCTGGCACTGCATTAAAGGCAGATGGCTCAAACGGAGGGTTCGCTGCTGCTAGAGATCTTGACCATTTCAACCCGGCAGTAAGACAAGAGATTATTCTCTGGATGCAATTTCTGAGAAATGAAATTGGATTTGACGGATGGAGATATGACTTTGTTCATGGGTATGATCCAATATTTAACAAAGAATACAATGATGCAACCAATCCTTACTTCGCGGTAGGTGAACTTCTTGAGAGCAGTAGAGTACAAACAAACAACTGGGTAAACTTCACTCAGCAGTCTTCAAGCGCTTTCGACTTCAACACCAAAGTGAGTTTACAAAATGCCTTCAGAGATAATAATCTCTCCTATCTTAGAGACTTCTCTGGTAACGCATCCGGAATGATTGGAATCAACCCTGGAAAATCGGTTACTTTCTTAGATAATCATGATACCGGTCTAGCTCAGCAATGCTGTGGAAGCAATTTCGTATTCCCTTCAGATGAGGTGAATCTAAGAAAAGGTTATGCCTACATCCTGACTCACCCTGGAAACCCAATGGTATTCTGGACACACTTCTTTGATGCACCAATTGGCGTAAGAAACGCAATAATAGATCTAATTGCAATCAGAAAAGACGTGCGAATCTACGCTGGCACCACTATGAACATAGAAGAGGCAAGACCAGATCTATATGCAGCATACATCGACGGAAGAAACGGAACAATAGCAATGAAACTAGGTCCTGGTAGTTGGTCACCAAATGGAACAGGATGGGTACTACGAACAAGTGGTATCGATTATGCTGTATGGACACAAGGAACAGGTCCTGATCCTGATCCGGTAGATCCTTTCACTGTGAACTTCAGAAGACCAGCAGGATGGGGAAGTAACATAAGTGCATACTTCTTCAATGCATCAACAAATGCTCCGGTTTCCGGAACAAACGGATGGCCTGGACAATCCATGAGCAACATAAGCGGAACGGACTGGTACAGCTATACTCTAAATCCACCAGCAGGAATAGCTGCAAGTGATATTAGAGTAATCTTCAATGACAATGGTGGTAACCAGACTGGCAATTTATCAAGAAGCACAGACGGCTGGTATACAGATGGATCATGGTCAGATACTTGTCCAACTGCCTGCTCACCAGGTGGTGGATCAACTTCGTTTACTGTGAACTTTAGAAAACCTGATAATTGGGGAAGTGGAACAAATGTGTATTTCTATAATGCTTCTACTAACTCAACATTATCTGGAACATCCGGATGGCCTGGGCAATCAATGAGCGCAATCTCTGGAACGCCATGGTCTAGTTACACGCTGACTACTACTGCTAATCCTGGCGATATTAGGCTAATATTCAACGATGGAGCAGGAAACCAGACTGATGATTTAAGTAGAAGTTCCGATGGTTGGTACAACGGAAGTTGGTCTGCAACATGTCCGGGAGAATGTACGCCTGGCGGTGGTGGAAATACCATCACTGTCAGATTTAGAAGACCGAGTGGCTGGGGTGCCAACTTAAATGCATACGCATACAGTACAGCAACCAACTCTACAATTTCAGGAACAAGCGGGTGGCCAGGAAATTCCATGACATCTCTAAATGGATCATGGTATGAATTCACATTAAATGTTCCTTCAGGAGTTAATAACAGTGATGTTGCATTTGTATTCAATGATGGTTCTGGAAATCAAACTGGTGACTTACCAAGAAGCTCTGATGGTTGGTACACAAATGGAGCCTGGACCACTAATTGCCCATTAGATTGCAGTGGAACAGGCGCAAGAGCAGAACGTGAAATAGAGCAACTGGAAGCGCAAACTGGATATGAGTTTAATGTGTATCCTAATCCTGCAGATAATTTATTGAACGTGGTTTATTCACTTTCTTCGGATGCTAATGTCCGTGTGAATATTATGAGCCTGGATGGCAAAGTGGTTTCGGCAAAATCATACCTACATCATAAAGGTGATCATCAGGTATCACTAGATATTTCTCAGTTGAAAGCTGGTATATATATCATGAATGTAACCTCAGAAGAGTTTGATAAACGAATGAGGATTACGATTGAGTAAGAAGCTTTAAGATTTTAATCATAGCTGGTTTAAACGTTCATCGGGATTTTTTCTGGTGGGCGTTTTTTTGTTTTCTGTTGTCTGTTGTCTGTTGTCAGGATACGAGTTGCGGGTTTTGAGGTAGACTTTCGCATGAGTTTGCAGAATTAAGGTTGGTCCAAATGAAAAAAAGTCGCGAGCTGGTCCCCCCTTGGAGAAAGCCTGTCCCGATCTATATCGGGAGGGGTTAGGGGGATTGAAAGAGATGACTAAACCAATTTCTCCCTTTTCCACACAACAAATTTGCAAGTGTTCCCGTATTGAAATACATTTGTTATACAATAGTTAATTAAATATCTGTATAATGAGCGAAACACCAAACCTTGGTAGCCTCGAAGAAACGATCTTGTTAATTGTACTTGCCATGCCGGATGAAGCATATGGAGTATCTGTGGCTGAAGAATATCAATCCAGGTCAGGTAAGACTATATCGATTCCTGCGATTCACACAGTACTTACAAGGCTAGAGAAAAAGGGATTCTTGACAAGCAAGATGGGAGGAGCCACTGCTGATAGAGGCGGAAGAAAGAAACGTCTTTATGAGATCACTCCTTTTGGTTACAAGGTACTTTCAGAACTCAGAGAAACAAGAGAAACACTTTGGAACATAGCTCCTAAGTTCAATATTTAATGCAACAACAAACAAACATATCTCCACCCGACTGGGCCAATCGATTTTTGGAGTGGTACTGCCATCCCAATCTGATCGATGAAATCCAGGGAGATCTTACAGAGCAATTTCATAAAAACTCTAAAAATAAAGGTCAACTCAAGGCAAGGTTCAGATTTATAATCGATGTTATTCGGTTTTTCCGTCCCTCCAGCCTTAAACAAACTCAATACTTCATGAATTTGGACATCATTGCAAACTATCTGAAAGTAGCTTTCAGAGTGTTTAAAAAAGAAAAGGGCTACACCTTCACCAACATTACCGGTTTGGCCCTGGGAATTACCTGCAGCTTATTCATCTACCTATGGGTTCAGGATGAATTAAAGTACAATAAGTGGTCGGATGATAATGAACTCATCCACTATGTAAGAGCCAACATGCCTCAGGATGATGGAACGGTCACCTGGGAATCCACTCCTTATCCGCTAAAGGCCGTATTAGAAGAAAAATATCCTTCAATAGATTTAGTTGCTGCAACCAACTGGGGAAGCGACATCATTCTTAAAAAAGGAGAAGAAAAAATTCAATCAAGAGGACTGTTTGCCTCACCTTCTATCTTCGAAATATTCTCTATCAAACCTGTAAAAGGTGCTTATGAAGAGATGGAGAAGAATGAAACTTCCATTGCAATAAGTGAGAAAATGGCAACTCGATACTTCGGAGAAAACTGGAGATCTCAGGATGTTATTGGAACCATGGTTACAACCCATAAAGGGAAACAACTGACGCTTGCTGCCATATTTGAGGATATCCCAAGGCATTCAACTATGAAGTTTGATTACATTATTCCTTTCAAAGCCAGATTAGCTAATAGTCCATGGATAGCGCATTGGGGAAATTATTCCAATCGGACTTTTGTGAAAATCAATCCTTCCTACAACACTGAAACTGCAACAGCCAACATGCAGAAAGCTGTGCAGGAACACAGACCTGATGTGGAAGATAATGCAACCTTGTTTTTGCAGCCATTTGCTGATAGATATCTGAAGAATAACTATGTAAACGGCTCCTTAGCAGGAGGAAGAATTGATTATGTAAGACTATTATCTGTAGCAGCCATTCTTATACTCCTATTGGCAAGTATCAACTTCATCAATCTATCCACAGCCAGAGCCGCTAAAAGATCCAAAGAAGCAGGAGTAAGAAAAGTAATGGGTGCAGTAAGACAATCATTACGAACGCAGTTCATTGTTGAATCACTTTTGATTACTGGTTTTGCCTTTATTATCTCAAGCCTTTTGGTTTACTTCCTATTACCGTATTTCAATTTCCTTACTGGCAAGTCTGTTGGAGTTGAAGTGTTGACTTTAGATTTTGTAATGCTGGCACTTGGTTTTGTACTCACACTTGGACTTCTATCAGGACTTTACCCTGCGCTTTATATGGCCAGAATGGATCCGATCAGAGCTTTAAAAGGAATTTTAAAAGGAGACCGAAGCAATCAGTTATTAAGAAAAGGATTGGTAGTATTCCAATTCGCCATCACTACCATCATGATTGTTGGTTCCATCACGGTCTATCGACAGATTCAGTACATCTTTGAGAAGAATACAGGGATGGATAGAGAGAACGTGATAAAGGCCTATATGGGCGACATGGAATACTCGAAAGATTTCCAGGTGTACAAAAACAGGTTGAGTAATATGCCTGGCATACAGAGTATCGCTACTACCGATCAGGACCCATTGTCAGTTGGTAACTCAACTAGTGATCCATCATGGCCTGGTAAGAATCCAGAATTTGAAAAACATTTCTATGTCACTGGTATCGATCCGAATTACATTCCAACTCTTGACATCAAACTGAAGTACGGAAGGAATTTCGATTGGGATCTTGCGACTGATACTGCCAATTACATCATAAACGAAACATGCGCCAAAATTATGGGGCTTGATAATCCTGTAGGAACTGACCTTTCATTCTGGGAGAATGATGGGAAAATAATTGGTGTGATTGAAGACTTTCATTTTCATTCACTGCACTCTCCTATTGAGCCGTTGATTCTAAGATATGATAAAGAACCCTGGATGATCCTGGTAAAAACCAAAATGGGAGAAACAAAGCAAGCAATTGCTTCGCTTGAAGAGCTTCATAAAGAATTTAATCCTGCCAGAAATTTCAACTTTGATTTGTTGGATGAGCAATACAACAATCGATATAAGAGTGAAATTCTTGTGAGTAAACTGACATTATATTTCACGGCAATGGCCATCATCATATCATGCCTTGGGCTCCTTGGATTAGTGTCTTTTGCAACACAACTGAAAACCAAAGAAATCGGTATCAGAAAAGTGTTGGGAGCGAGTGTATCTAACATTCTTGGAATTATTTCTAAGGAGTACCTGATCATGGTGATCATCAGTATTGTTGTTGCCTGTCCAATATCTTATGTAGTATTGCAAGATTGGCTTAATGGATTTGCTTATCAGATTGATCTGAGTGTTTGGTTATTTGTGTCAGCAGGTATTGTTTCAGTTCTGCTAACGCTAATCATAATTGGGGAACAAGGAATAAGGGCAGCTCTGCGGAATCCCGTGGAGTCATTGAGAGATGAATAAAAAATTAAAGGGGCTTATCGCCCCTTTTTTGATTCTTTAGAAATAAACATAAAACGGCACCCATCCGCTATCCGGATCATTGCCCGCCATATCTAATCCTGCAAATACCTCCCATTCATGTCTGGCATTTTGACCATGGTAGGTTCCATTGCATTCTGATGGTAACTCAATATCAGCTGTCCAGTCGTAGGTTTGGTTGGCCTCCAATGATAATTCACCAGTTATCATTTGCTCACCTGAGTTGTAAGTCTCGATTACATTCCTGACATCCTCACGATATCTGGTAATATTGCCTCCCTCATCACGAGCGATATCAATATCTCTTGCAATGACTTCCTCGGTAGCTTTTACTTTAATGTAAACTTTCCTGACTTTGCAATCAGCATCTTTTACCTGACAATGGATGTGGACTTTAATAGGCTTGTTGCCGTCATTGTACTCTTCTTCAAAGGACACGGAGACTTCTGCAGCTCCTCCGGTTATGAAGTTTTTGGCTTGTTTGAGTTTATCAAATAATCCCATATTTGTTGATGTTAAAGTGGTTATATAATCAGTCTGTAATAATCAGTGCGTTTTTCATCAAAATACCCACGCTCGTACAATGCAAACCCTAACCGCTCCAACACCTTTCGTGAACCTGGGTTTTCCGGATCAATAAGTCCGTACAATTCTTTAATACCATGAAGTTGCTTCCCATAATGGACCATACCTTCTAACATCTCCGAAGCATATCCCTGCCCCCAATATTGAGGAAGTAATGCATATCCAACCTCTGCCTTCCGTTTGTCAATAAAATCAAACTTGGCGAGACCTATAAATTTTCCTTCTGGTGTCCAAGCTCCGAAAAAACCATATGCATATCTTTTAGCATTAGTTTCCAGCACCTTTTGAAACTTCTTCCTGGCAGCCTCCTCTTCCAGGGCACCATCACCAATGTATCTCATCACATCTGGATTAGAGATGTGAGTAAAGTAATCTTCCCAGTCGTTTGCATTAAACTTTCTATAAACCAATCTGGGTGATTTAATAGAAGGCATAATACCTACTTTCTTCAATAGATTACCTACCTGTCTCTTCATAGTCTTTTATAATGTAGGATCATTTTGTGAGATAATCAACATTTAAACCCAGATGGTTTTTCGATCTTCAAGAGAATTTACATTTTTTAATATCCTAACTTTATTTTAACACTTTTTACCACCATTTAACAGCTGTTATGAGCTGTTCACTTTTTTTAACTTCCCTTTAACTTCAATTAAGAATATCCCTTCTTTTATGAGGCAACCTTTCCCGTATTGTTGCAAAAAAACTCATAGCATCATGCAAAAACTACTACTATTTTTAGGACTAACAGTCGTCACTTTAACAACAAAAGCACAGGACTACTCGCAAGGAAAAGTCACCTACAAAGAGGTCATGCAACTAAAATTTGATTTTAGTGATAACCCTCAAATGGAATCAATGAAAGCGATGATTCCTTCCTCAAGATCATATAACAAAGAGTTAATGATTAAGGATGGAAAAACCATATACAGAAATGGCAAGAATGATGAGGAAGAATCAGGAGACATCAATGTTGGTGGACAATCTGAATCTGGTGGAATAGAATTAAATATCCAAATAAGCCAGCCCGACAATATCGTTTACCAGGAGCCTGGTAAAGACGTGGTTGTACAGAAGAGAGATTTCATGGGAAGAACTTTCTTAATAGATGGCACCACTGATAAATCATGGAAAATCACCAATGAAGAAAAAGAAATAGCAGGTTATACTTGTCAGAAGGCCGTTTTAGATGACACTACCAATGTGGAAGCCTGGTTCGCTAAAGACATCCCGGTTTTCAGTGGGCCTGAGTCATTTGGGAAATTACCTGGATTAATCCTGGAAGTCACCATGGAAAATCCAGATAGAACTATCACTGCAACCGAGGTGGTGTTTGAAGAAATTGATGAAGAATTACTACCTCCTAGCAAAGGCAAAAAAGTAACTGCTGAGAAATTCAGGGAAATTGCTGATGCAAAACTCAAAGAAATGCAGGCAGAATACGGAGGGAAAGGCAATGTCATCATGATTACTGAGGATCAATAATCATGCGTAAAATATTGATTACCGCATGTTTCCTGTGCAGCCTACTGGATGTATACGCCCAAAAGCCAGTGCTGCACGGGTTACTAAAAAGCAACGATGGAGAGGCACTTCCAGGAGCAACAGTAGTGTTGCTCAACGAAAGTGATTCCACTATGCACAGTTTCACAATCTCAGATTTCGAAGGAAAATTCCGATTAAAAAATGTAAGTAAGGGAGATTATGTTTTGCAAATCACTTTTGTCGGGTTCGCATCAATCAAAAAAGGAATCTCTATATCTGATGCCACATCGTATGAACTGGGAACTATTGCCATGACTCCCCAAGATGAAATACTGGGTGATGTCACAATTGAAGCCGAGCGCATCCCTATTCAAATCAAGGATGACACCATTCAATACAATGCTGCAGCATTCAAAACTCAGCCTAATGCAACAGTGGAAGAACTGCTAAAGAAACTTCCTGGAGTTGAAGTTGAAGATGATGGTACAATCAAAGCCCAAGGAGAAACAGTAGATAAAATCCTGGTAGATGGTAAAGAGTTCTTCGGAGATGATCCTCAGATCGCAACCAAAAACCTGCCAGCAGATGCACTTGATAATGTCCAGGTATTTGACCGGTTATCTGAGATGGCGGAATTCACCGGAATAGACGATGGTACCAGAAATAAGACCATCAACCTCTCTTTGAAAGAAGATAAAAAGAATGGTTTGTTCGGAAGAATAAAAGGCGGATATGGAAATGGCGACCAGTATAATGGGAAAGCCAATATCAACCAATTCACCAAAACAAGACAGCTGTCATTTATTGCAGCTGGAAATAATGTAAATGAGCAGAACTTTTCTATTGATGACTACATCAACATGGCTGGTGGACTTCAAAATCTAATGAGCGGTGGTTCCATGGAATTGACTGTAGATGAAGGAATAGGATCTGCGCTTGGACTTGGTAATGGAGGAATTAGAGATGTTTGGTCTGGAGGACTGAATTATAATCAGGACATTGGTTCCAAAACTGAACTTGGAATCAATTATTTCTATAACCGATTGGAGAATAATATGATCAAAACATCTGAGAGACAAAACTTTTCTGGTGATGACATATTCCTTAGTGACCGTGATTTAGTTGATAATTCGATTTATGACAATCACAGTTTGAGCACGAGACTAAAGTATGCACCAAGCGATATGCAGGATTTTACTTTTAGGTCTTCATTAAAACTTAGTAACCAGGACATTTCCAATATAGAACAGAATGCCTCTCAAACAGATGAAGGAACCCTCATTAATGAAACTAATTCAGAAGATTTGAGAGATGCTACAGCATTCGATTACAATGGAAGTTTGCTGTATCGAAGGAAATTCCAAAAGAAAGGAAGAAGTATAGCAGGAAGAGCCTCGTTAGCAAGAAACACTCTGGATCAGGACGCTCGGGTAATATCTCAAAGTACGTTTTATGAAGCCGGTATCCCTGTGAACGAGGAGATTAACCAGAATCAAATTGATGACAACATCAAAAATACCTGGGGAGTGGGTATAACATTTACTGAACCATTGTGGAAAGGCAAATACCTTCAATTCAATTACGATGGACAAAACTATGCTAACGACAGCCATAAGGACTTTTATGATATCCTGATGGATCAAATTGATCCGGTATTTAATGAATTACTAAGTACGCAGTTTACTTCAGATTTCATCTATCACAAAGGAGGTCTGCGGTTTATGTCATCCACCAAAGATGCAAACCTGACGGTATCTCTTCAGGCACAGAGTTCAACTTTGGAGGGTAATAGCTTACAGTTCACAGAGGGAATTCAACGGTCGTTTTTCAATTGGTTACCAAACCTGAGATATTCATACAGATTTTCTACAGGGAATAGTTTTGAATTTGATTACGCGACCAGTGTTAACGAGCCTAATCTGGGGCAATTGCAGCCTGTGGTAAATAATACAAATCCATTAAGAATCTACAATGGTAATCCCAATCTTAAAACTGAATACAGACACAATATTGGGATGAGGTATATGCTTTATGATCAGTTTAGCTTCACCAGTTTGTTTGTGAGAACGAATTTGAGTTACACAGAAAACAAAATCAATAACGCTACAACGATCGATGAATCTTTAAGGCAAATTGTAACTCCTGTGAATGTGAAAAATGATGTCTTGTTCAATTCAAGTGCATCATTCAGCACACCTATCAGACCAATTAAAACTAAGGTCAGTTTATCGTACAACAATTCATATAACAGAGGGATTACACCGATTAATGATCAGGAGAATATTGTATCCAGAAATAATAATGGGTTTAATTTCAAATTGGAGAATAGAAACAAAAAGGTCATTGATTTATCGGTTGGAAGTAGATTCAATTGGACGAGCACCAAGTACTCCCTTGATGAGTCATTAAACCAGAAATTTCTGACGAGAACACTATTCGCTTCAATGAATATCGAAGTACTGAAGAAGTGGAATATTGGAACGGACTTTAAGGAAATCTCTTACCAAGGTCAGGCATTTGCAAACAATCAATCTTTCCCACTTTTGACTGCTTCTATCAGCAGAAGCTTCCTAAAATTTGATAGAGGACAATTGACACTATACGCATATGACATTCTTGGTCAAAACCGAGGAATCAACAGAAACAGTGAATTCAATTATATAGAAGATGAAAGGGTAAATGTAGTTGGCAGATATGTGATGTTGAGCTTTACTTATGCCTTGTCGGTTTTTAAGAAGTAAATCATAGGTGCGGTAATTGCCGCACCTCTTTTCTAAAAACCAATTCCTTGTTCTAACAACTCATTGTAGACATCATTATCCATACTATATAAATATGGTGCTTTATTTTGAGCTCCAGTCATCAGCTTCTCATGTCTGACCAGCATATTGAGTTTCATTATTTTTCTTTGAAAGTTTCCTCGGTCCAACTTTTTACCCAGAATCGCTTCGTAAAGTGATTGCAATTCTACGATAGTAAATTTTGGTTCAAGTAATTCTCTACCCACTGGCAAGTAGTTGATTTGTTTTCTCAAGTATTCACGCGACTTATTGATAATGATCCCATGATCTAAAACCAGCGGGGGCAATTCATCAATAGGCACCCACTCACAGCGATCACTGAGATTATCGGGTTTAGCATTCACCTGATTGGCATTGACTAGTGCAAAATATGCGGTAGACAGAAACCTAAGACCAAACCAATCTGCAAAAAACTTCCTGTCCTCACCCTCCCAGTTCGACATTACCGAATTTAAAGTTATCTTACTAAGCTCATTACAGTCCCATCCTCTACTAATAGAACTGAATGTATAAAATTGTTCCAGGAAAATATTCTTAACTCCAGTTCTGTTTTCCAATATAGATCCCACAATTTCATCCATTTCAACATCTTTAGGCAAAAACCCGCCTGGTAGAGACCATGCATCCACATTTTTATATTTCAATAACAATACATGCAGTCTTCTATTTTGATATCCCAATAAAACACAATCGAGAGATATCCCTGGTATATATTGTTTGAACCTGTCCTTTAGTTCACTATTCATCACACATTTTAATCTATTGTGTCATAATAACAAATTAAATTATTATCTTTATTTTGTCTTTTTAACACATTAAAAATATAAATATGAAATCATCACTTTTTACGCTACTGATTCCTGTCATTCTTTTTGTTGGTTGTCAATCCAAAAACCAAGTATTGATTCATCCTATCGCCAGTGCTAAATCTACTGCCATTATCACTGACGGCCAAATAACATTCAGAGATCTCAATCACAATGGTCGTTTGGATATTTATGAAGATCTCAATCAGCCAATTCCAAACAGGATCGAAGATTTAATCTCTCAAATGACATTGCAGGAAAAAGCAGGTATGTTGTTTATCAATGGAGCTCCGGTAAGCCCCGATGCGGACCCATTTAGGCCTGGAAGTGGACCAGCAGCCAGAATGATGGTCGCCCCGACTTCACTAGACAGCCTTAAAATGAATCATTTCAATATTTGGGACATACCCGCCGATCCAATTGTTTTTGCCAATTGGTACAATGAAATGCAGTTAATTGCCGAGAAAAGTAGACTTGGCATACCCATAACAGTTGCCTCTGATCCTCGTCATCATCTTGGGAAAAACGTAATTGGAATGGCCTCAAATGGATTCTCACAATTTTGTGAAATGACAGGGTTTGCAGCTATTAATGATGAAGAAACAGTCCGAGAATTTGCGGAAATAGTTAGGCAGGAATATTTGGCGATAGGCATAAGAGAAGCTCTGCATCCTCAAATCGATCTTGCAACCGAACCAAGGTGGGCCAGAATAAGTGGAAACTTTAGTGAAGATGCTGAATTGACCGCCAGACTGGTAAAACCATATATTTCAGGACTTCAGGGAGACTCTTTAAAAAACGGTGTTGCATGCATGACCAAACATTTTCCGGGTGGCGGACCACAGCAAGAAGGTCTCGATCCTCACTTTTCATTCCAGAAGGGTCAAATCTACCCTGGTGACAATTTTGATTACCATTTGATACCATTTGAAGCAGCATTTGAGGTAAACACTTCAGCTATCATGCCATATTATGGAGTACCAATTGGTCAAACGGATGAGGATGTCGCTATGTCTTATAACAAGACCATTATCACTACATTGTTACGAGAGAAGTATCAATACAATGGTATTGTGTGTACAGACTGGGGTTTGATCACAGACATCCCGTTCGGTCCTGATGTGGTATGGAAAGCCAGGGCCTGGGGCGTGGAAAATCTAAGCGAGTTGGAGAGAGCTGAGAAAATATTGAATGCTGGTGTTGATCAATTTGGAGGGGAAAGCCGTCCAGAATTGATTGTACAATTAGTGAATGAGGGAAGGATTTCTGAGGACCGGATTGATATTTCATTGAGAAGATTGCTAAAACAAAAGTTTGAGCTGGGTTTATTCGAAAATCCATTTGTTGATGTTGAAAAAGCGAAAAACACTTTGATGAAAGACGAGTTTGTAGAATTCGGAAAAAGAACTCAAAAAGAATCAATGACATTGCTTAAAAATACTGATTCCACCCTTCCTTTATCAGGAGGTTTAAAGGTGTACATTGAAAATATTGATTCTTCAATGATAGCAAATTATACTACCGTTGTAGCATCTCCAGAAGAGGCAGACTTTGCAATTATCAGGCTCAACACACCATGGTATCCTGTAGACACCAAAAATCGATTTGCTCAATCATTTCATCACGGAGATTTGGACTTTAAGGGATCAGAAAAAGCAGAGATATTAAAACTTATGAAAACAGTTCCTACCATTGTTAATCTGTATCTGGATAGGCCAGCAGTGATTCCAGATATATCTAAAGAGGCCCATGCTTTAATCGCGGATTTTGGAGCTAGTGACGAATCTGTATGTGAGGTATTGTTTGGGAAAAGTGCACCGAAAGGGCAACTTCCATTTGAGTTACCATCATCAATGGAAGCAGTTAAAAAGCAAAAAACCGACGTACCATACGACAGTGAAAACCCACTTTATAAATTTGGTTATGGGTTATCTTATACCCGATAAAAAAAATTGGCTGCACTCAAGACAATGAGTGCAGCCAAATATCTATTCATACTTCAATGATTCTGCTGGATTATTAGAAGTTACCTTTCCTGTTTGGAAGATAATTGTGAGAGAACTTATCACAATTAATCCAATAGCAGCCACCAAAAGAGTAGTCCATTCTACACTTACATGATAAGCATAGTTGTCTAGCCAATTTGATAAAAGTAAATAACTGATCGGCAACCCTATTACAATGGCAATTGCTATAATGATCAAAAACTCTTTCCCAAGGCTTGACAGTAAATCCACCAATCTCGCACCAAGAACTTTCCTAACTGCAATCTCCTTGGTCTTTCTGTTCATGGTGATCAAAATCAAACCATACAATCCTAGCAATGCAATTATAATCGCCATGAAAGTGAATAATTGTGCAATACTCTGTACCCTTTTGTCTTCCTGATATTGATTTTGATATAAATCATCCATGTAGAAATAGTCAATGTAATTTCCAGGATAGAACTTCCCAAAGGATTCCTGAATTGCCAGGATGGTATTTGGGTTTGGCTTTTCAGAAAGTTTGATAGAGTAGTAATGATCCGTTCCGTAGTAAGGCATAAATAGGATCGGTTCAATTCCTGAATGAAGGGATCGCTGATGGAAGTTCTTTACTACCCCTACTACTTCCCATGTACGTCCCCAATAAATGAGCTTTTCCCCAACAGCATCCAAAGCGTTTTCAAAACCATACATTTTCAAAGAAGCTTCATTAATCAAGCAAGTATTTATCAGATTCGGATCCAGGCCATGGTCTCTTTCTTCAAATGATCTGCCCGCCACCATTTCAATATCAAATTGCTCAATAAATGAATGATCTACTTGCATATGATTGGTCGTAAGATTCTTCACCTCGGGATTGCGAGCTGAATGGATCTGAAATATTCTTCCCAGCTGTTGACTAAACAATCTACTGGAAGATGACACAGACTGAACTCCTGAAATTCTCAGTGCATCCTGTTTAAACTCTTCAAAATTATCAATGTATGTACTATCCCAACGTGTCAAAGAAGGACCATAAAGGACAAGTGTGTTCTCCATATTCATACCCAAATCCTTATTCTGCATATAAGAAACCTGTTGGTAAACGGTGATGGATCCCACCACTAGCAAAACGGTTGCAACAAATTGAAAAATCACAAGTCCCTTTCTCAATAAAATAGCATCACTTCCTACTCCAAATCTGCCTTTGATAACTTCCTGAATTTTAAATCTCCCTAACACTATTGATGGATAGAAGCTGATCAATACCAGGCAGAGTAGAAAACCGCCTATAAACACGATAGGAAATGGTAAAGACCAGATTTCGGTTGTCCAGAAAAAGGACATTTTCAACGGCAGACTAGTCAGATTTCTAAACACATCTTGAAGCATCCAAACCAAACCAAAAGAAATAATGAGAGCTATTATGTTAATTAAGAAGCATTCTGTGAACGATTGAATTAATATCTGCTGTCTGACCGCTCCAAGTGTCTTTCTAAGACTAATTTCCTTCGCTCTTTCGGAAGCTCTGCTTGTGCTAAGATTGATGAAGTTGATCCATGCTATCAAGAGAATGAAAAGCGAAATTCCAAACATCAACCAAACAATCTCTCCATTTGCTGTTTCTCCAATTTCATATTCATAATCAGAATAGAGATGAGCATCTTGCAGAGGTTGCAAATAGAATTTCTCCTCACCACCTGAAACTTCTCCTTCCTTGAAATACTTCTCACCAAATGCCACCAGCTTCTCATCAATCAATGCAGGATCAGTCCCACCTTTTACTTTAACATAATGATAGAAATCCGACCACTCCCAGCTGGTACTGGCGTGACCATTAGAGTTCTGGACCATCGTTTCGTAAGAAACCAATACATCAAATTGCAAATGTGAATTATCCGGCACATCTTCTATAATTCCGGATATAATGAATGAAGTCCTGGACATATTTACTGTCTGACCAACAAGATCCGCATAAGTCTCATTTGTCTTCAGAAACCTCTTTGCATATGATTTGGTGAACACCATTTCTCCAGGTTCATCCAGCATTGTTTCAGCATCCCCATGAGCCGTGGGGAAATTGAAGAATGTAAGAAAATGCTCATCTGCAGTGAGGAAATTCTCCAACATATAAATATCCTGATCTCTCTTAATGTATCTTCTTCCTCCTACTGTCATTCTTGTGTACGACTCTACCTCCGGAAAATCCTTGGTCATAGTTGGACCAATGGTGGGATAAGTAATTGTTCCATGCTGAACTAAATTCCCATTTTGATAGCGATCATTAATGACCCTGTAGATGTTCTCCTTATTCTCATGAAAATCGTCAAAGCTGGTTTCGAAAAAGACATACTGCAACAGCAAAAGACTGGAAGTAAATCCAGCTACGAGACCAACTAAATTAATCGCACCAAATAGTTTGTGCCGTTTTAAATCTCGCCACGATACTTTGAAGTAGTTAATAAATAAATCCATTGTTATTTGAGTTTTTGAGTTTTGATTTCTTAGTCGCCGAAACCTTAGAAAGGCCAATGCATTGATAATGTAGTTTTTACGCGCCTTCTTTTTGCCCAGCGACTCTACATCCATACAATACAATTCATACAGATCACCTTCTATGCTTTCCCATAAATCCTTGTTGGAAAACTTCTTTAAAATGTTCCTGATTAGATATGGTGGTCGTACTTCCATTATCTATTGAAAGCTACATTTGGAATATTATCCCACAACTTCTGACGCAAGCTCTTAGAATTTTCCAAAGCATTCTGCCCTTCAGTAGTAACCCGGAATAATAATTTACGCTTCCCTCCTCGTTCTTTGGTTGGTTCACTAAATCGCGATTCCAGAAAGCCCTTTTCCTGGAGTCTTTGCAAAACATTGTGAACAGAACTAATGGTTATTTTCCTATTAGCCTGCTGCTCTATCTCTGCCTTAATCGCCACACCATATGCATTATCAAACAAGCTGGCGACAATTAAAAGTGCTATTTCTTCCAGTTCACCAAGATGGGTACCTTTCATAATTATATATTTTCGACAAAAGCGAATTTAATATATAATTCGTAAATGTCGAAAATATGTTTCAAGATTTATTCCTGATTTTCTACTGATGTATCCCCAAATTGATTATTATCACATAATATTTAACATCAACTAAATTCAAAAACCATGGAAAAATCCGAATCTGGCGCACCTATATACAGATATGACGAGAAAGACGCCAATGAATTTACTGGCCCTTCCGGGGAATCATCAATGGAAGAAATATCTGATCACATAGAGAAACATGTAGGCCCTATTGAAATGGTGTTTCACGAAATTGTTTCTAATCAGGTGCATATTGATATCCATTGGGTTAAACCAACTGAAGACAAGCCTTTCCACACTTTGATAACGACTGGAATGAGCGACAAACCTATGAATCCTCCGCCAGGTGCTGAAGAATGTAAATTCAGCGAATTGGTTATTTGCCTTCCTTCCAATTGGAAGTTGAGTGAGGAGGACTTTAAAGATGAAAACAATTACTGGCCATTAAGATGGTTAAAACAACTTGCCAGGTTCCCTCATGAGTTCAACACCTGGTTTTGGTGGGGACATACGATCCCAAATGGAGATCCTGCACAGCCATTCGCAGAAAACACTAAAATGAATACCATGCTACTACTCCCAACATTGGCATTTGGTGATTCATTTCAGACATTGGACTTACCTGAAAAGCAAATTCAATTTTTCAGCCTAATCCCTCTTTATTCTGAGGAAGTCAAACTTAAGATGCAAAAAGGTGTAGAGGCATTGTTTGATGGCTTTGACGAAATTGGAGTCTCAGATATATTAGATGTTTCAAGGCCAAGCACTGTCAAAAAAAAGAAGAGATTTGGATTCTTTTAAAACCATTTAGATATACCTATAAGAGGTCATTTTGGAAAGTCAGAGATTCGATTGAAATTTCTGGAAACAACACTATCAGAATTTAACAGCTCCATTTCAAATGAATTTGACCCAAAGGACACTCGCCAAAATGATCTCTCTTTCTCTCCATAAGGAATCAATTCCAGCTCCGATCTATGGCCATGAACATTATAGACCCCCCAGGTCTTCCCATTTTGATTATTTAATACAAATTTTCGATCCCATCTAAGAAACAGATAACTATCTGTAGTTATGCTATCATAAAATGGCCCTGTTCCATTCAACTCATTCAATTTCCATAATCCAAAAAGCTGATCCCCATAAGTCATCGGTAATTCCTTTGTCCTGATTAGAGAAACCACAACTTTTTCTCCCTCCTCTTCTCGTTCCCAAAACATGGAGTCTTGATTAAATTGTACCTTAAATGCTCCGAATGGATCTTCTAAACCATTAGTATTGATGATCTCCAACTGATTTTCTTTAAGATCCCAAGAGCCCTTGGTATGCTGCAACCAACCGTTTCCAGATTGCTGTGTAAAGTCGCTATCAAATTTGGTCCATTTTGCGTTAGGAGTCATGATTTGATCTCCTACCTTAACTTCTTTCACCTCCCATAGTCCAACAATCTCAGGTTCCTGAAAGCATGCTGTAAAAAGAATTGATATTAATAGAAATAGAAAGCTCCTGGTCCTCATAGCATAAATTGATTTGGTGATTACATTATATTTTAATTTGATAATCCAGTCCTGGTAAAAAGTCACATTTGAAGGTTGTGCCCCATTTCTCATCTCCACATTATTAGTTACTTTTGCTCCCGAATTTTAAGACATATCTTTATGTATACCATACACAGTATTCAACATTTAGGAGTAGGCGTTCCTCACCATGAAAATGCCTGGAAGTGGTACAGAAAGTTTTTCGGAATGGACATCCCGTTCTTCAATGACGAAGCACCAGCCCCATTGATGGATATCTATACCAACAATGAAACGATTACCAAAAGAGCAGCAATGATCATGAACCTTAAAGGTGGTTTAGCGATGGAAGTTGTTTGCCCTACATCGTTTGAAGCTTCTTTTCCTAAACATGATTTACAACTTGGAGATCTTGGAATTTACATCGGGATGGTTAAAGCTCCTGATGTTAAGAAAGCATTTGAATTCTTCAAAGCCAATGGAGCAGAGTTAGTTTCAGAACTTGTTAAGCTTCCCAATGGGTGGGATACATTCTATGTGAAAGATCCTCAGGGATTATACTTCCAGGTAATTCCTGGAGATAAATGGTTTACCAACTATAATTCTGTGACCGGTGGAGTTGTAGGTTGCTCAATTGGTGTATCTGATATTGATGCTTCAAGAAAGCTTTACGGAGATATTCTTGGGTATGATGCTGTAGTGTATGATGAGAGTTCAGTTTTTGAAGACTGGAAAACGATCAACGGTGGAGAAGGAAAATACAGAAGAGTTCTTTTGAAACAATCTAACCCATCTGGTGGAGGATTCTCGAAATTGGCTGGGGACTCATACATCGAGCTTGTTCAGGATTTATCTGACAGAAAACCTGTGAGAGATTATGAAGGTAGAATCTGGGGAGATGTTGGGTTTGTTCACTTAGGATTTGATGTGAGGGGAATGAAAGAACTTGGTGAAAAACTGGAAGAAGCAGGTTTTGGTTTTACATGCGACACGAAAGATGTGTTGAGTATGGGTGAATCTACGAAAGTTCATTGCACCTACATTGAAGATCCTGATGGAGCTCTCATAGAATTGATTGAAGTTTACAAAATCCCTATTGTAGAGAAATGGGGCATCTTCTTAAACGTTGAAAAAAGAAGACCAGATCAGGCCTTGCCAAATTGGATGCTGAAAGCCCTGAGGTTTAGTAGAGTAAAAGATTAAAAAAATAAGGCCACAAAATGTGGCCTTTTCTTATTTAACAATTTCAACCCTCTCGGATAGAATACCAATCTCCAAAGGTGATAACGCTCTATCATAAATTCTCACTTCATCAATATCTCCAGTGTAATGCCGATCAAACAACTTGGTACTAAAATGTACTACTCCTAGAAGAGTTTTTGCAGTTGGGGAATCTGGTAACATTGTAACTGTCTTCAGAATTCTCTCAGTCTCGACACCATTTACATAAATCTTGTAAACATCATCTTCCAAAACTGCGGATATATGCTGCCAACCACTTTGTACAGGAGTCTCAATAATATCATAAGAATCTATAGTTCCATCAAATACCATAAACCGTATATTCCCTTCCCAAATTCTAAGCACCCACATCCTGTTGTTTCCGGCAGAAATGTACTTTGATATAATGATCCCGTTTGTAGTATCTGATGGATTGATCCAGGTTGAAATGCTGAATTCATCATGTACTCCCAAATTAAAATCAGGGCTTTCAGATAGATCTAAATAAGAACTAGTTCCATTGAATTTATATGCCATATCCTGATTTCCGTTCCTGTCTTCAGTTAAAGTGGGTTCAGCAAATCCAAAACCATCACCCAAGACTCCATCCAGCCCATTCCCAGAAAGATCATTTGGATTCCCGGTAAATGAATACTTTGCTATCAGACCTTCTTCCAGTTGATCAATCCTAACTTTTTCATATTCAAGCACCTCTAAACTAAATTCAGTGGATTCCTCAGAAAGAACCGAAATCTGCAAAGGTAAAGGAGCACTCACAGACGACCCAAATGCCAACTCCGATGTTGGGGTTAAATAGAGAAGTTGATCATTATCATTTCTAATCTGAAACTCTGTAATCTGATAATCTCCAGCTTCCAGAACAATTGGTTCAACCATATAACCGTCTTCATCAGGTGTCAACCCGAAACTTTTGGAGGAAATAACTTCGTCATCAGACATCTCTGCTATTGTTATAGTCACCACTGAAGGGTTTTTATTTGCAGTTTCATTAGAAGTAAGATCATTGATTGTAAAACTTATATTTAGTTCACCAGGCCCAGTTTTCGCCTCACTATCGTCATCATTATTACATGAGGACACAAACAAAAAAACTAATGAGAAAAAGAGTAGATAGTTAATTTTCATGGGTTTTAGGATTAAGTGGTTAAGATAATAGTACATATTTAGATTTCCCAATAGAAAATCTGTGTTCAAAATAGAAACAACCACTCATATAATTCCACTTATTTTCAGTTTAACTGATTACTACATTTAGGTTAAAAATATGCTGATGAAAATATTTCTTGTATCCCTATTAGCGATCATGTCAATTAACGCTTTTTCACAAGTTTCAAATAAACAGGAAAAAGAAATAATGGATCCAATCATCAGTCTGTTTGAAGCAATGAATAATGCTGATAGCGCAGGAATAAGAGCAGCATTTCATCCAGAGGTGACCATGTATACTACATTTATCAGAAACGATACAGCCCAACTTCGAAAAGGTGAACTCGACGATTTTGTAAAGGCAATTGGCGATGCTAAACTGGGAATGCTGGAAGAAAAAATCTGGAATTTCAAAATTAACATTGATGAACCAATGGCTCAGGTGTGGTGTGATTATGCATTGTATGTAAATGATGAATTCCACCATTGTGGAGTAGATGCTTTTCAATTAATCAATACCCCAGAAGGTTGGAAAATATTTGAAATTGCTGATACCAGAAGAACAGAGGGCTGCTCAGAACCTCCTAAATAGTTCGATTAACAAAGCATTAACAACAATTAGGAATCCCTTAACAATTGTTACAATTTCATTAACACGGTTCTATTGAACTGTATCATAGGTTTGATTTCAAAAATTCAAAACTATGAAATACTACATTTTACTAACTGCTTTAACAATTCATTTCAGTCTTGCCGCTCAGGTCAATCAAGAGTGGGTCGACAAAAATGGAAATGTCAAACTTCTCGGAGAAATAACCTCCAAAAGACTAAGCCAGAAACCTTTTAAGGAATGGTATAAAGAGAACTACAATTCTTACGGTGTACAGCCTGAATTAATTACAAACCTAACTGCAAGGGTATCTGAAATTGATTCAATCCAAATATTCATGGGAACCTGGTGTGGAGATAGTAAAAGAGGGGTACCGCAAATGCTTAAAGTTTTTAAAGACACTGGATACGAAACCGAAAATATACAAATCATAGCTGTTGACAGGTCTTTTAACAACTACAAACAGAGTCCCGGAAGAGAAGAAGCTGGTTTAAATATTCACAGAGTTCCGACTTTAATTGCCTATCAAAATGGAGAAGAATTGGGTAGAATTGTAGAAACTCCAAAAGCATCCTGGGAAAAAGACCTTCTGAATATTGTAGATAAAAATTATGAACCCAATTATGCAGGTGTGACAAAAGTCAATCAGGTCCTATCAACAGAAGACTTTGAAATTGACGTTGATCAAATAGCAAAAGAACTCAAACCATTAGTAGAGTCTAAATATGAGCTAAACACATATGGATACCAACTACTTACTTCATGGAATATAAGAGAAGCACTTACAGTTTTTGAAATCAACTGTAAAGTCTTTGAAAACGAGGCGTCTGTTCATTACACAATGGCTAAAATTCAAAATATCATTGGTCAGGATGAAGAGGCTATCAAGTGTCTGAATATGGTTCTTGAAATAGAGCCAGAACATGAAGATGCTCTTGCATTATTGACTTCAATATCACCCGATAACGATAACTAAACAACTCAAAAGGTATTGCACTGAAAGTCAGAAAATTAGATTTCAGTGCAACCTTTTTCTAAAAATTGCATCTAAGTATATAAGGATCAAAAAACTCAATACTTATCATGCTCAAGAATTACCTAACGGTTGCGTTCCGTAACCTTACCAAACACAAGTTTTATTCATTTCTGAATATCGTTGGCCTTTCTGTAGGCCTTTGCAGTTTTATTTTAATCACTCAGTACGTTAAAGACGAACTGAGTTACGACCAGTACAATGAAGACCTGGAACAGATCTATCGAATGGATTTCGATGGCACAATCAACGGAAACAGGTTCAATACCGCGCTCGCTAGTGCTCCTGCGGCTAAAACCATGTTAGCAGATTACCCTGAAGTGGAAGATGCATTTAGATTTAGAACAACCGGAAACTGGTTCATTAAAAGAGAAAATAGTGATGCATCATTCAAAGAGGAGAAGGCGATTTTCGCTGATGCTAATTTCTTCAGTTTCTTCTCAATCCCATTACTTAATGGTGATCCGGCGACTTGCCTTGAAAAACCAAACACATTAGTTCTCAGTGAAAATTTAGCCAAGAAAATATTTGGTAACGACAATCCAGTAGGTCAAACACTTACACTGGATAACACTGATAAATACGAAGTTACAGGCGTGTTCCAAAACATTCCAAACAACAGCCACTTCCATTACGAGATGATGCTTTCAATGGAATCCAGGGAGGAAAGCAAAAGTACTTTTTGGATGAGCTTCAATTTCAATACTTATCTTAAACTCACTCCCGGAACAGACCCGGCTTCACTTGAAGCTAAATTCCCAGACTTAATTGTGAAATACATTGGCCCTGAAATTGAAAAATTCATGGGGCTGGATCTAACTGAATTTAGTGAGTCAGGAAATAATGCTGCGTTCTATTTATACCCGCTGGAAGATATTCATTTAAAATCCGATAAACTTGGCGAGCTTGAGCCAAATGGAGATATTAATTATGTTTATTTATTCACAGCTATTGCTCTTTTCATCTTAATATTAGCTTGTATCAATTTCATGAATCTTTCCACAGCAAGATCAGCTAACAGAGCAAAAGAAGTTGGGATCAGAAAAGTGATGGGGGCTTACAAAGGCAATTTGGTTAATCAGTTCCTTTCTGAGGCTTTCATTATAAGCTTTATTTCAACTGCGATTGCAATAGGTTTAGCATTCCTAACACTTCCAATGTTCAATGACTTGGCAAAAAAATCTATAAGCTATAGCGAACTGTATGCGCCTTCTTTCCTATTAGCCGCTCTAGTAATCGCCATTGTAGTTGGATTGATGGCAGGAAGTTACCCGGCATTCTACCTTTCCAATTTCCGTCCAATTGCAGTACTAAAAGGCAAATTGAATCTTGGAACAAAAAGTGGTGGTATCAGAAGCACCTTGGTTGTAGTTCAGTTTACTGTTTCTATAATCATGATCATCGGTACTGCAATTGTGTTTGATCAATTAAGCTATATCCAAAACAAAAAATTGGGATTCAACAAAGATCAAATCATCATGGTACAAGATGCCTGGTTGATGAGAGATAAAATTGAATCTTTCAAAAACGAACTGCTTAATGAAACAAGTATTACCCATGGAACGATTGCTTCATTTCTACCTGTAGGTACTACCAACAATAACAATGTTTGGTTCCCGGGAACAGCTCCAACGAATGATCAGACACATGTATTTCATAACTATAGAATTGATCATAATTATATAGAAACCTTAGGCATTGAAATCATTGACGGGCGAGACTTCTCAAAGGAATTCCCATCTGATAGTACTGCTTTATTAATTAATGAAGCAGCGGCAAAACAGCTGGGTTTCGAAAACCCTGTTGGGGAGAAGCTATCTACTTATGGAGGCGATAATGATGAGCCAGTAGTTGAAACTTATAGAGTGGTGGGTGTAGTAAAGGATTTTCACTACGCTTCGCTAAGAGAGAATATAGACCCTTTGATTTTCCAATTAGGGCGATCACGAGGATTTGTTTCGTTCAAAGTTGCGGGAGATGATATCAAAGGAACAATTGAAACCATCAAGGCCAAGTGGAATGAATTTGCTCCCGGACAACCATTTTCATACAGTTTCCTGGATGATCGATTTAATGACATGTATGAAACAGAACAGCAAATAGGTGAGATCTTCAGTGTCTTTGCCTTCCTTGCAATATTCATTGCTTGCCTTGGTCTTTATGGATTAGCATCCTTCACCACTGAACAAAAAACTAAGGAAATTGGCATTAGAAAAGTCTTAGGCGCTTCTATTCAAAGTATTGTCACATTACTTTCTAAGGAATTTATAAAACTTGTGATCATTTCTTTCGTTATAGCAGCAGGGGTCACCTTTTATTTTATGAGGCTGTGGCTCGACGATTTTGCCTATCGAACCGACCTAAATCCCGGCACATTTATTCTCGCCGGACTCTTAGCGCTGGTTATCGCATGGCTCACAATGGGAATACAATCCTACCGTGCAGCGCGGATGAATCCAGCACGCTCATTGCGAGATGAGTGAGTACCAACATAATCCAAACGTATTGAAGATTTATTAGTTTAAAGTGAGCATGAAGCCCCCAACAATAGTTTGGGGTTTCATTTTTTAAGACTATTTTGGCACTTAACAACCCCATCTTCCGTTATAAGCAACATGAGGAAAACACTTATCATCATCTTTTTGTTCGGCTTCTTCATTTCTCATGGCCAGGGATTAAAAATGAAACAGCACTCAGAATATGTTTCTACTCTAAAACTTGATGAAACTAAGTCGCAAGCTCAGCTTTCAAGCGAAAAACTTATCACGGCGATAAGTCTATCCTATGAAGGATCCTTGAATGCTTCTTCAATTTTGATCGATGATTTCGAGTACGACTTGTTTATGGATGAGCATTATTCGCAAACGGAGAATCACAGCAATCTCATAATATTAGAAAAACCAATTCAGTCATTCAGATTATCATTAAATCCGTCAGTTATAAATGCCACGGTCAAAGTAATTCACTGCCCTCCTATAAGTAAAAAGACTAGCAATTCAATAAACCAAAATGAAAGTGACAGTTGCGAGGAACCAGTTAGCATTGATCAATCTGTCTGGAGAAGTGGTTTACCCTCACCTAGTTATAGTAGATCTTTCACCGCAACAAGAAATATTATCGTGCACCATACAGCTACATCAAATAGTCTAACAGATTATACAAATGTGGTTAGAAACATCTACCTGTTTCACACAGAAGATCGGGGATGGTCTGATATTGGGTATAATTACTTAATTGCTCAGGATGGTACTATTTTTAAAGGACGCGATCCCGCAAGTGGTGAACAGGACCTTGTAAGAGGAGCTCATTTTTGTGCTTCCAATAGCAACACTATGGGAGTTAGCCTCCTTGGAAATCTTAGCGAAGTGGAACCTACGGATGAAGCGATTGAAAGTCTTACATCATTATTAAACTGGAAAACACTCAAAGATGAACTGGATCCATGGGATACTAATTCACATCCATTAAATAGCAACCTGGGAGTAATCGCTGGCCACAGAGATGGCTGTGCTACAGAATGTCCTGGTAATTTCACTTACCCGAGGATAAATAGTGTTAGATCGGCTGTTTCGGATAATAATGATGCCTGCTTAAATCCTCCAATAGAACCTGAACTAGAACCCGAGGTACTGGCTTTATCTTACGGCCCAAATCCGGTATCTGATTTACTGAGCATAGAATGGCCAGATTCATTATCGGTTCAGGAGATAACGTTGATTGATTTACGAGGAAAAACCACACCAATCAAACTTCCGGTGGAAAACTCCCTTGAATTAAACCTTGAAACGATTCCAACTGGTTTATACCTGTTATCAATCCGAGATGATGAAAAAGTATATTTAAAGAAGATAATCAAAGAGTAATTAAGCCATCATCCAATAATCAGAGCCGTTGATGAATCCATTTGTGTTTAACCAATTTTGAATTTCAACCCGCCCGTTTCGATCTGCCACATAATTAAGAATCAATGGCTGGTTTAGGCTCAAGATGTCTTTATAATGAATAACATCTTCCTGGTTTCGTGGATTAACGTCAATATATCCACTAATCTGCAATCCAAAATCCGCTAAAAATGACGATTTTCTTTTAACAGATGATCCATTTCCCCAAACCCAAATCTGCTTTTCATGACCATGTTCCAAATACCATTTAGAGAAATATTCAGCTTTCACTTTCTGAAAACTATCATCACTGTAATTGTCGTGGTTCCTGGTAAGTCTGGAATCATAATCAGACCATTCCATCAACTCTTCTTCAACCTTACCAAACCTAACTCCCTCATGCAACCACCTCAACAAGATCTCATAATCTTCGGGAATTGGACCTTCTCGGTGTAGACCATGTTGTTTCAACAGCTTTCTACGAAACATAAGGGATGGGTTTGCAACAGGAGAATCAACAAAGCGATTTAGATAAATATCTTCATGAGTAACCAAGGAGTTTATCCAATCCACATGGTGAGCATAACCTGCCTGCATTAAACGATCTCCTCCATATTTCACCAAACTAGACACTAAACCAACACTATGATTTCGGTCCAAATAATTCACTTGTTTGGTGAATCTCTCGGGGAAAGAATAATCATCTGAATCCATTCGAGCTATATACTCACCTGAACATTGATCAATACCATAATTCGCCGCGACCGCAACACCTGAATGCTTTATTAAATGGTATTTTATTCTGGGATCTGAAAACTGACCAATAATTATTGATGTTCCATCAGTGGAGCCATCATCCACTACTAATAATTCCCAATCGGCAAAGTCCTGATTAACTATACTTTCAACCGCACGATGAATGTATTTTTCTCCGTTATAAACAGGAAGGACCACAGACACCCGAGGGGACATCATTTCTTTCTCAGTAAAAACTTCCAGAATGAATTTCTTTCTTCAGAAGATGAGAAAAGTTCTTTTGTAGTATTTAAGATATGCTTTAATGTAAGCTTAGGTTGTTCAGGAGCTTTAATATCTGGAGTTGTTATCTCAATTTTCTTTTTCTCCTTCGGTTCAACGTTTGGTGTATCCTTAAACTTCGGATCATACCCTTCAATCTTATTAGACTGCTCGAAACTTTGTTTAGCCTTTTGTTTGTAGCCTAATTGTTCTTCAAGTAAGCCTTTGTTATTATAAGAAATTGAATCTTCCGGATCTAATTCAACGGCACGCTCGTAATCTTTAATCGCACCCTCAACATCTCCATCCTTAGCCTTGATCCAAGCTCGACTGCTAAACCTGAATGGATTTTCTGAATCCAAATCAGCAGCTTTATTAAGATCCGCCAAAGAAGCTTTGTTATCTCCAATATGATGTAGGATTACTCCTCGCTCACTAAGAAGTTCAGAATTTGAGGGGTCAGCTGCCAGCAGTTTGTCAAAATTAGTTTTGGCCTCTTGTAATTTTTTGACTTTAAAATATGCCTTGGCCTGATTATACAAAAGCTCCATATGGTCAGGAGCTTCGTTTATTCCTTGCTGAAATATTGCAATTGCTTCAACAAATTGTTGATTGTCACATAATTGATTTCCCTTCGCCAGAAACTCCGATACTCTATCACTCATATCTGCAAAGGAAAACAAGAATCATCTAAAAAAAGAAAAGAGGCTGGTGGTTGAGTCTTTTTTTTATTTAGACGGCCATATCTTGCTCAATAGCATCAATTGCTTTTTGAACAGCATCGTTGAATCTTTCCTTATCCAATGGCTTCAATAAGAATTCTACTACATTTTGATTGGATGCTTCCTGCTTGTAGTCAGCTTTGGAAGTAATCATAATTACTTTTGGATGCTTAACAAGAGATTCCAACATCTCTAAACCAGTAAACTCTGGCATCTCAACATCCAGGAAGATAATATCAGGTTTGTGAAGTACTACACCTGCAGCCGCTTCAATTGAATCTTTGTAAGAAGCCAAAAGACTCAGGCTGTCATGCTTTTCTATGAGTTTCGATACTAGCATTAATGATGTTGCATCATCATCAATTGCCAAGCAAGTCAGTTTATTCTCCATGTTTAACTTTCTCTATTTTTGATAAAAATATACAATAAAACAGGACCAAATGGAATTGTTCGACGAATGAACCGATATTAGCGGTTAACCTTGGAAAAATCCTAATAAGAGGGTCCAATTGAAATTAATTCATACATAACGCAGTTGTTTCAGATTCTGCAAACACAGAAGATCAATTGAATACATCTTCTAAACGAATACAATGAGTAAACGAATAATCATAGTTGGAGGAGGCGCTGCAGGCTTTTTTGCAGCAATTAATATCAAAGAGAAAAATCCGAATTATTCGGTTAAAATTCTTGAAAAGAGTAATAAACTGCTCTCAAAGGTGAAAATCTCAGGTGGTGGTCGCTGTAATGTGACCAATGCAAGATCTACTCCTTCCGAACTAGTAAAGTTTTATCCTCGAGGTGAAAAGAAACTTTATAAGCTATTCAAACAGTTTACTACTACCGATATGGTACAATGGCTGGCCGATCATGGGGTAACTACAAAGACTGAAGATGACCTTCGGATGTTTCCAGAATCCAACGATTCGCAAACAATAATCAATTGCTTCTTAGATGTCTGTAGACGACAAAAAATTGAAATAATTAAAAACGAAGGAATTAAAAAAATTGAACATGATTCCAGATGGAAATTAATAACCAGCAACAATACTTATGAAGCAGATGCTGTAGTAGTTGCTACTGGTTCCTCAGGAAAAACATGGGGCATGCTAGAAAATTTGGGATTGAAACTAGCTCCAGCTGTTCCTTCATTGTTTACATTCAACATCAAGGATGATCGATTAAAGGATTTACAAGGCCTGAGTTTTAAAGAAGCCAACACCAAGATTACTAATACAAAACTCTCAGAAAATGGACCTTTATTAATTACTCATTGGGGATTAAGCGGTCCTGCGGTCATAAAACTATCCGCTTGGGGAGCAATTCCACTTGAAAAAATAAAATACAACTTTGATGTCATCATCAATTTTCTGGGAGATACATCCTCGGAAGAGACAAGAGCCATGTTAAATCAGCTTAAATCAACTAACCCAAACCGAAAGGTGCTCAATTATCCTTTTGAAGGCATCCCAAAAAGATATTGGGAACGACTTTGCACATATATAGGAATTTCAGAGAATCAGATTTACGGAGAATTAAGTAAGAAAAACAGCAATAAATTAATTGAAGAGCTGACACAGGCAAAATTTTCTGTAACAGGTAAAAGTACTTTCAAAGAAGAATTTGTTACTTGCGGTGGAGTTGAGCTATCCGAGGTGAATCTTCAGGATCTTCAAAGCAAACAATTCCCAGGACTTTACTTTTGTGGTGAAGTGCTCAATATAGACGGCATTACAGGTGGTTTTAATTTCCAGGCATGTTGGACAACTGCATGGATTATTTCTGAAAATATTTAAAAGTATGATCATTCAAGGAGCTGACAGATTAAGTAGCGTCGAAGAGTACTATTTTTCCAAAAAATTAAAAGAGATCAGAAATCTGAATTTGCAAGGGAAAGACATTATCAACCTTGGTATTGGAAGTCCAGATATGCCACCTTCTAACGAAGTAATTAAAACGCTTTCATCTGAAGCTCAAAAGGAAGACAATCACGGTTACCAAAGCTATATAGGCATTCCTGAACTAAGAAAAGCAATCAGTGATTATCTTTCCTCGCAATATCAAATTACTTACTTACCAGAAAATGAAATTCTACCCCTTATAGGTTCAAAAGAGGGGATTATGCATATTTCTATGGCGTTTCTTAATGAAGGAGACAAAGTGTTGGTGCCAAACCCAGGCTATCCTACTTACTCTTCAGTAAGCAAGTTGGTTGGAGCAGAGATTGTTACTTATGAACTTTCTGAGGCAAACTCATGGAAATTAGATTTTGATAGTTTGGAGCAACTTCCTTTGTCAGATGCAAAACTTATGTGGGTCAATTATCCCAATATGCCTACTGGTCAAAAAGGGGATATGCAGGATTTTGAAAGACTCATTGAACTTGCTAAAAAACACAAATTCCTGATCATCAATGACAATCCCTACGGTCAGCTTTATGAGGGAGAACAATTAAGCATTTTGCAAGCCCCGGGAGCTAAAGAAGTATGTCTTGAACTTAATTCCTTAAGCAAATCACATAATATGGCAGGTTGGAGAGTTGGCTGGATTGTTGGAGATTCTTCTTATATCAGCACAATTTTAAAAGTCAAGAGCAATATGGACTCTGGGATGTTTAAGCCACTTCAATTAGCTGCTGTAAAGGCTTTAAACTCAGATCACAATTGGTTCGAATCCCTGAAAAGTAGTTATCAGAAAAGAAGAGCTATGGCCTTGCAAATAATGGATACTTTGAATTGTACTTATGAAAAGGATCAGGGAGGAATGTTTGTCTGGGCCAAAATCCCAGATGCCATAGAGTCAGTGGAATCATGGATTGATCAAATCATATTGGAAGCAGAAGTATTCATCACTCCTGGGTTTATCTTTGGTTCAAAAGGCGAAAGATATATTCGAATTTCACTGTGCTCTAATCTTGATGTACTTGGTGAGGCTCTGGAAAGAATTAATCAATGGAAAAAATGAATGTTACGGTAGTTGGACTTGGATTGATTGGTGGTTCTTTAGCACTTTCTTTAAAAGAGTCAGGGTTTGCTAAAAAAATAATTGGAGTTGACAATAATGAAGGTCATACAAAACAGGCTTTTGAATTGAACCTGGTAGATGAATGTCAGGACCTTGAATCTGCAATCAATAATTCTGATTTAATACTAATTGCTATTCCTGTAAACGCTATTGTTGAGATTCTTCCTAAAATAATGTCATTGATCGATCAGCAGATAGTAATGGATTTTGGTTCTACAAAAGAAGCCATCTGTGAAGCTATCTCAAATCACCCAAAGCGAAAACAGTTTGTTGCTGCGCACCCAATGGCTGGAACAGAGAACACAGGGCCATCAGCAGCAATTTCTGGGCTTTATTCTGGAAAGGTGAATATCATCTGCGAGAAGGAAAAGTCAAGTAAACAAGCTTTGGAAATAGCTCTAAAGCTTTTTGAAAATCTTGCCATGAATATTATATACATGGATCCCGTAGAGCATGATAAGCACATTGCTTACGTTTCTCACTTATCTCATATTAGTTCATTCATGCTAGGCATGACGGTCCTTGACATTGAGAAGGACGAAAAGAACATATTCAACATGGCCGGTAGTGGATTTCAATCTACGGTAAGGTTAGCCATGAGTTCACCAGAAATGTGGGCTCCAATATTCAATCAAAACTCCAAAAATGTGAAGTCCGCATTGACTGAATACATCCGATACCTGGAGGTTTTCAAAAATGCACTTGAAGAAAATAATTCTGAGAAGATGCTTGAATTAATGAAAGAAGCTAACGATATCAGAAGAGTGCTTAAGAAATAAGATTACTCCTCTTCATGTACTATTTTTTGAAGTCTCTTAAGTGCTTCCTGATTATTTGGCAATTCGATATTATCTATGATATTCCTTTTCTCTTTTGTTGTAAGATGCCAACTCAATGATGCTCTTTCAATCTCTTTTCTTTCCGCCTTTTGTTGGTCTGAAGCAAATTTTTGATCTTCAATTAATGTAGAAGTGTTGTATTCTAACTCCACTAAATCAATAGGGATATCTAATAACCCCTGAGCAAATTCAATTTCTCTATCATTATTGATATCCTGGATATTTGCGAGGTTGTTGTACACACTAGCGATTGGGTATACCACCTTGTCCATCAAAGAAGGATTTCGTTGTTCCTCAATTGGCTCAACCTTTCTTGTATCACGAATAGTAAGGAACACTACTCCAGAGGTATTTTCTTCTATCCATTCTCTGAATACATATATAAACCGAATGGCATCTGAAATACCAAAATTATCAGAAATACCGGCATCCATGATTTCCACTGGTGGTTCACTTGGAAGTGAAATTCTAGGTGTTATATATGGGAATGAGGCACTCATCCTTAATGCAGTCAAAAAACTAAGGTCCTCTGAATCCTGATCTTCAAAAAGCCTGTTGAAATCAACTCCTCTTATTTTAAGTCCTCCATTTCCCAATGTATCCTCAGAAGAATTCATAAATGACATATTAAGCGGAGAAACATAGAGTTTTCTTCCATCATTAACGATTGTAGGAGAAAGTAACAACATTGGAATGTCTGCATTCAGCTCTGACTTCTTATAGTCTGAAAGTTTTCGATCTAATACAAATCCTGTATTCTCATTTAACTTCTTTTCAAAGGCGTATCCCCTATCCTTCCTATATGATTTCCCATCGTATTCAAATCGCTGATATCTCACAAACAAATCACTGACCAGTAAACTAAAAATGATTGGATTTAAATTATCCCTTGCAATGTTTTCCAGATAACCTTCAGATTGTAAATTAATATCCTGACCAACTACCTTCCTCCTATACAGTTCTCTGAAGTAAGCACTTCCAATTATACCTCCACTAGCTCCTGTAATAAGCACAGTATGGTTCATCAACTCGCCATTAAGCACACTATCCGCTTTCTGCATTCCATTAAAAACCCATAATGCAGCTCGTTGACCTCCTCCAGAAACTGTTAAGAAAATCATCTTTGGCTTTTCTTCCTTAAATTTTCCTTTCCAGTTTTCCAATACACCAACTACTTGCGCCTTGTCGCGATCAAAATTTTCGGGAGAATTGAGAACATTCAAGTTATCTAGATCGTAAGATGCCTGAGGTTCATATGCTAACCCAGCAGCTCGGTAATCTCCTTTGATTACTCCTGATCTCATCATGAAATTCACAACAAGAGCAAGGCCAAGCATGAACGTAATCCCCCATCCTCTGAACCAATATGAGATGGCTCCTCCAAGCATCACCACGATTGAAAAAATCAATAAGCAACTTGCAGCAGCGGGAAGCTGAAACAACCTATTGTCCATAAAAATACCGAGCATAAAAATCAAAATGATGATCAGTATTTCAATAACTACTGAGTTAAAGTGATTTTGGTCAAATACTCTTAAGACGGCTTCCTTGTTATAGAAACCATACAAATTTTTTGTAGAGCAAACCTTAAACCTCAAATCAATATAGGACCTCACATATTGATCTCCTTGTTTGGATTCTTTGAGTTTTTTAAGTGCCTTTTCGCGGTTAAGTCTGGTCTTCTTAAGTCGTTTATCAACATTTCCTGCCAGGAATTTGAAAATATCCTTGTTGGTGAACTTAAAGTACGCGTACAATAAAAATGTCATAAAAAACACGCCTACCACAAGCCCCAGAATCATTAAAAACAGATCCATACCCGTGGTGTTTTCATTATCAATCTGAAACCGAATAATCCAAACGATATAAACAGTCAGTGCAATAATTGGAATTAAACTGTTGTTGAGAGAAAACTTACCAAATGGTCTTTCCAGGATACCAATAAACTTATACTTATGGCCATCCAGAATGTAGCAAGTAATGTGGAAGGCTACAATGAAGTTACCAAAAGCCAATCCAACCATTAGAAACGACCAAAAATTTACCTTTCCAACATATTCAGGATCTAGAAATAGGAATGATACTCCGTAAACCTTTCCTATCTGTCCAGATACTGTGAGCATAAACAATACCCAGATGAATATTAACCCAAGGTTCCTTTTGAAATGATCCAACACCAGTTGAATTGGAAAGGAGAAATACAGTTTTACAAAAAACTTAGCAAAAGCTTTGATCATTGGGTTATGTAGATTTCGAAAGTTGTGAAATTAATTATATTACAACCGTTACTAAAATAGTAGAATTCTTAAGATGAACGAGGAGTATTTCGAAATTATTACGAGAGATGGATTAACACTTCATTCAAAAAAATGGACTGTCGAAAATCCAATTGCCTGCATTTGTATAATTCATGGGTTTGGAGAGCATTTGGAGCGTTATAACCATGTAGCTGAATTCTTTACTTCAATTTCATTGAATGTCTACTCTTATGATCTCAGAGGCCATGGAAAATCCACCGGAAGAAGAGGCCACTCCAAGAGATATGAATTCCTAATGCATGACATTGAAGAGATTCTCGTTACCGCACGCGAAGATTTCACAGACCTTCCTATTTTCCTAATGGGACATAGCTTTGGGGGAAACCAGGTGGCTAATTACATGCTAAGAGATCAAAGTAAAGAAATTACAGGAGTAATACTTTCCTCACCATGGCTAAGATTAGCTTTTGAACCTCCGGCCTCCAAAGTCAAGTTGGCCAAAATCATGAACAACATCTTCCCTGGATACCGTGAAAATACAGATATGGAAGTAGCTCACTTATCAAAGGACCAGAAAGTTGTTGATGCCTATGCAAATGATCCGTTGGTACATAACCAGCTTTCGGCAGGTTTATTTTTGAGTATCTACGAGTCTGGAATATGGGCAATTGAAAATGCCTCAAAGATGACAGTACCTACATTAGTATACCATGGGGCAGAAGACAAAATAATTTCACATGATGGCTCAAAAGAGTTCGCTGAGAACGCCAATGACAATGTTAGCTTTCAAAGCCTAAACAACGTGTACCATGAACCTCATAATGACATTGAAAAAGATGAGGTCTTCAAAATGTTAGGTGATTGGATCAAAAAATTAATCAGCTAAATATATATCTATAGTTTGAATCAGACTGTCTGTAGCCTGGGTCATTCGTTTAAGGTTTTGTACTCTTTGACTCTGCAAAAATCTAAGCGCAAAGAAGGAGTTTGAAAGTTGCCTATTCTGGAATAATGAAAAATCAATCCTATTTGGGGCGGTAAAAGTCATTTCCTCAAATACGATTGGCTTGACAAAATCATCTATCTGATCCGCACATGTGTCATCCCAAATCTCCAGGCTAACGTGCCCTTGATTGTAAAGCTCTATCACCTTATACCTTAGATCAAAATCCTTTATCATATCCATTTTACCAGACGACATAAGTGACTGATATGTGGTATTTTGTGGTGTGAATGGCAAGTTATATTGCGCCTGAAATAGGTCATTGGTCAATGAATCCTCAGCAACTTGCCGTTTTGCAATAAATGCTGTAATTCGATCAAGCGACTTTATCTGCTTCTCCGTAAAATCTACGAGATAATGGAGTTCCTCAATGTCCTCACCCAGATCTTTCTTAATGCCCTCTAAATAAACCCGTTCAAGCTTTGCTTGCTTTTTGGATTCGCTCCAATTATTTAGCCAATAGGCAATACTAATACCAAGGATAACGACTATAAGATTGACTAAATGATCCTTCCAGTTGATTTTCACGATGCTTAAGTTTTAAAGTGGTAAAAATAGTATTTTAGAAATAACTCTTAACTTTGCACCTAATATCTGTTGATTCATCAAACTATTTAACATGAAATTTTTTATAAAACTATCTCTAATTCTATTAGTCTCATCTGTTTCTTATGGTCAGAATAAAGTAAAATTTGGAAAGGTCTCTGAGCAAGAACTGGTCCAGGCTGCAAGTTTAATTGAGCCTGAAGCCGCAGCAGAAGTACTTTATGACAAAGGAAATTCCTATTTCATATATTCTGATGAGAATGGGTTCCAGTTCGTTTTTGAAAGACATAGACGAATAAAAATTTACAAAAAGGAAGGGTATGAATACGGGGACATTGAGATTCCTTTTTATGAAGCTACCACCAATACAAGAGAAAAAGTAGGTGTCATCAGAGCTGTCACTTATAACTATGAGGATGGAAAAACTGTAAAATCCAAAGTAACCAATGCCGAGATTTTTGAAGAACAGTTAAATAAGTACTGGGTAGTCAAAAAATTCGCTTTCCCCAACATCAAAGAAGGTAGCATCATCGAGTACAGTTATAGCATCACTTCTGATTTTATCCAGAACCTTAGAGAATGGGAGTTTCAAAGTGAGATCCCTACGGTATGGACAGAATACAACCTAAGGGTACTAGAGTATCTGGACTATCAAAGAATCTCCCAGGGTTATGTGCCTTTTGTTATCAACAAAGAAGGTAATCAGGTTGAGACATTCACTTATAAATATCAGAATGCTTCTGGAGGTAGAGCCAGCAGTGGCACTAACAGTTTCTCATCTAATAGCACTACTTACAAGTGGGCAGCTCAAAATGTTACTCCATTAAAGGAGGAACCATATATGACTTCAATTGAAGATTATAAGGCAAAGATTGGATTCCAATTGATCTCCCACAACTTCCCTGGGTCACCACAAAAATTTGTAGCAGGTTCTTATGAAGCTATGAATAAGGATTTATTGGATGCTGACTACTATGGTGGAGCGTTAAACAAATCCAACTTCCTTAAAGAAACTGTTAGTTCAATTATATCAGGTAAGAATGAAGATGAGGTGCCACTGGCAATATACAGCTACGTCAAAAATGAATTTGAATGGAATGGATTCACCTCTCTTTACCCTGGAAATTTGAAAGAAACATTCAGGGAAAAGAAGGGAAATTCAGCGAACCTGAATTTGTTGTTGGTTATGATGCTGAGAGAAGCGGGATATAAAGCTGATCCAGTACTTCTTGGAACAAGAGATCATGGCAAGCCACATCCAATTTATCCGAATAAAGACAAGCTGAATTACGTTTTATGTTATCTGGAATCAGGTAATGGTGGAGTACTATTGGATGCAACAAGAAAAAGTCTGCCATTTGGAATGCTACCACAAAAATGCTTAAATGGTAATGGATGGAGACTTTCATCTACAAACCCAGGTTGGGTTCCTTTAAAATCGGCTCATAAAAACGAGAAAATCGTTCAGATCAAACTTAATCTGGCTGAGGATGGAAGCACTAATGGGGAGGTTATACTTAAGAGCCGAGGCTCAAATGGAAGGTCTGTTAGGAATGATATCCAGAATGATGGTGAAGATAAATATTTCACCAAAATCGATGAAAGTTTATTGGATTGGAGTGTTTCCGAAACTTCGGTAGAAGGAATTGATGACATATACTCAGAAGTGCTTTCTAATTTCACCATCAGCAATGACGAAAACCAGGATGCTGATATCATTTATTTGCCTTTGCAACTTTATGATGCATATGGAGAAAATCCATTTAAAAGTGAAACAAGAATTCAACCAATAGATTTTCCAAGTGGCTTTTCACGCAAATACTTACTTGAACTCACTATCCCAGACAATTATGAGGTGGAGGAACTTCCAGAATCAACCGTATTTCAATTACCTGGTAGAGCAGCTATGTTTCAACTTTCTGTAAATCAATTGGGAGACAAAGTGAATGTTGTTGGGATATTTAAACTGAAGAAAACGTTTTACTTGCCTGACGAATATTCAGGAATCAAGCAGTTTTTTGATTTAATGATTCAGAAGCAGTCTGAACAAATTGTAATAAAGAAAAAGTCTTAATTATGAATAGAGCCCTTCTAATTCTTATTACCGGCCTACTGAGTTACAGCAGTTTTGGGCAGCTTGATTACAGAGTCTCTAGCATACCAGACAGCCTAAAGGAGAATGCTGAAGCTGTGATGAGGCTCGACATCAACAATTTTGAGGTAAAATCAATTGGAAGGGGTGTTTATTACAACAAATATGCAATCACCATATTAAATCCAAAAGGCAAAAGCTGGGCAAAAGTCTATATCGATTACAGCAAACTTAGATCCGTAAATCAATTAAATGCTCGCATTTTTGATGCTGGTGGCAAACAAATCAGAAAAGTAAAACAGAGCGAAATAAAGGACATAAGTGGCTTTGATGGTTTTTCACTGTATAGTGATGCCAGAGGGAAATATATAGATCTCACACAGACGGAGTATCCATATACCATTGAAGTGGAGTATAGCCAGACATATGACGGATTATTATTTTTCCCTTCCTGGAATGCCGTTCCTTCACATGACATAGCAGTACAAAGTTCTGAATTAACTGTTTCTGTTCCTACAGACTATAAGTTAAGGTATAAGCTGAACAAGGTTGGTGAACCTAAAGTAACCACAAATGAGGAAGAAAAGACATACTTCTGGGCTGTTAAATACTTAAAACCTATTGAGTATGAACCTTACAGTGTAAATCGAAGTAATTCTTTACCTCGAGTTAAACTAGCTCCTTCTGACTTTGAAATTGAAGGCTTTCAAGGCAATATGGATAGCTGGGAAAGTTTTGGCAAATGGATCAATAATATAAGTGCTGGTAGAGACGACCTTACAGACGAGCATCTGACAGAGATTAAATCATTAATTGGTAATGAAACTGATCAAAAGAAGATTGTTCAAATTGTTTATTCATACTTGCAAAAGAATACCCGATATGTAAGTATTCAACTTGGTTTAGGAGGTTGGCAGCCCTTTCCGGCTTCTTCGGTAGCTGAGAAAGGATATGGTGATTGCAAAGCACTTACCTTCTATACCAAAACGATACTAAGAGAGCTTGGAGTGCCTTCTATGTACACACTGGTCAATGCTGGAAGGAATGCCAGGTTAATTGACAAAGACTTTCCAAGTCAACAATTCAATCATGTGTTTCTATGTGTACCGCAAGAGAATGACACAATTTGGTTAGAATGCACCAGTCAAACAGACCCATTCGGCTATTTGGGTAAGTTTACATCAGATAGGGATGTACTGTTAATAGATGAAAAGGGTGGCCAAATAGTGCATACTCCGGCATATTCAACAGAGAACAACTTATTGACCACACAAATAAGTGTAAATATCGATGAAAATGGACATGCTGAAGGAAACATTAAGAGCACCTTTGAAGCCCTTGCATATGAATACATTGATCACTTCTCTCGAATTGACGAACGTGAAAAAAGAGATTTTATAAATGAATGGTACGATTTGAACGGACTTACACTTTTAGATTTTAACTATGAAGAAGAGAAGCTCAGAGTACCCAGGTTTGTTTTGAATTCAAACATCAAAGTGAATCATTTGGCCTCAGTCTCCGGTAAAAGGTTTTTTATTAAACCAAATCTTGTAAATAAGATTCATAATATTCCAGATAAAGTCTCCGACCGAAAAACTGATTTCACAATTCGATATGGGAGAATGGAACGAGATACTGTAATCTTTAACATTCCAGAAAATATCCGACCGGAACACATTCCTAAGCCCAAAATAATTGAAACGAACTATGGGTATTACGAATCAAGAATTGAAGTGGATCAGGGTGAAGTGAAATATTATAGAGAATTCAGGATCAATAAAGGGGTTTATAGTAGTGATGAATACGACAGCTATGTCGAGTTCTATGAAAAGTGCGCCAGGGCTGATAAACAAAAAATTGTATTTGTAAAGTCTACTTAAGAGAAGACAGTGAGCTTTGAAGAATTTTATCTTTTCTTAGCTTTCCTTTTGGCTTTGGGTGTCCAGGTTTTTGACCTAGAAAGTACACTTCCTGATGATCTCCATTGAAATGATCTAATATCACATGAAAATAGAAGGAGTTTAATTGTTTAACATATCCTCCATGCACATTTGGTTTTTTGTAAAGAAACCCACTAACACCACTCAGTATATAATCATCAGAAATCTTTTCCTGAGCGATCATCAAAGTTCCCTCTTCATGCTCAGACAACATACCCCTGAAAGAGTACATATCCCCCTTCATCAAAAAATCTAATTTGATCAGTTTTTTGCTGAGCCTCTTCACTTGCACGGTACATTCCTTGGTCTTCTTCTCATCAGAAGAAACCAAATCTCCGGCATACATCCCCTCTATTTTTTGACCTAAGTCTACGTCCATTGGTCGTTTAACGTTTACAGTGCACGTTAATATGATCATTGTTCTTAAAGAATAGTAAGAACAATAAGTGAATGGGAATATTTAATGATCAAACGGGGATTAAATCAGCGAATTTTGGTTTGCTGGCTTCTTGGCAGGTAACACCACTCGAAAGGTTGTACCCTTACCCAACTCAGACTCAAAAGAAAGATTTCCACCATGTTGTTCCACAATACTGAAACTTAATGGTAACCCTAAACCAGTACCTTTGCCAACCTCTTTCGTTGTAAAGAACGGATCAAAGATTTTTGATCTCACCTCATCAGGTATTCCTTCTCCTGTATCAGAAATGGTGATTTCTATATTATCCTCATCAAGGTTTTTGGCCTGAATAGTAATTTTACCCTGCTTTGGTATTGCCTGGATAGCATTATTAATCAAGTTTAGAAATACCTGATTCAATTTATTTGGGTAACAGCTAATTGTAGGAATATCGTCAAATTCAGTTTGGAAGGTAATTCTGTCCTTTACATTATAGCGTACCAATTCCATGGTAGAGTTTAAACCAACAATTAGATTGTAAGGACTGAGATCTTTTTCCTCTGGACTTGCAAATGTCCCTAAATTTTTAACAATGCCATTAATCCTATCAGCTCCATCCTTTACTCCTTTCAGGAGCATTTCCATTTCCTCAATAACGAACTTTAGATCATAGCTATTGATAATTTCCTTCAGTTTGTCAAGCGGCTCATCACTATCACCATTAATGTCACTTATCTCTTCCGCCAGTTTTTTCAAATCCTGAAGATCTTGCATTAATGGACTCACATTTCCAGCGACAAAGTTGATTGGGTTATTGATCTCGTGAGCAATACCAGCAGTTAACTGTCCCAGTGAAGCCATCTTTTCAGACTCTATTAGTTTGAATTGAGTGTTTTTAAGTTTGTTTACAGTGTCATTAAGCTCATTATTTGCCAACTGCAATCTTCTTTCGGTATTCTTCAGGTGAGTAATATCTACAAAAACTCCCAGCACAAAATACTCTTCGCCTAACCTCAACCTGGATTTATTGGCATAATACCATCTTTCATCACCTTCTCTGCTTACTACATGACTCTCATAAGAAATGATCAAATCATCCTTCAATATCCGGCGATCCTCCTCAGCAAATTCTTTGGCTTCCTCGTGATCATGGTGAGTTTCAAATACTGTCTTTCCTATTAATTCATCAACAGTCTGGTGAAACGTTTTTGCTGACGCTGTGTTTAGCATCACATAACGTCCCATTGCATCTCGAACAAAAATTTGGCTAGGATCTTGGTCAATAATATTTTGGAAAAACTCCTTTTGTTTGGTAATCTCCTGAGTTCTTTCTTCCACCAACTCCTCCAGATGCTCACGATATTTTTCCAATTCCTTTTGCACATTTACTTTATCGGTAATATTGATGAAGTTACTGGTCAAGCCAATAACCTTATCGTGCATGTTATATATTGGATTGAATATCTGCTGGAAGTAGTTCCCGTCATATTCTGAGGTTACAATGAAATGTTCACCATCTAATGCCCGATCATAGTTCTGCTTAATATTTTCTGCTATGGATTGCGGGAATAGTTTTAGGATGTTTTTCCCTGTTTCTGGTTTAGCGTTAAATGAGTTCTTCATTTCCTTTTTGTGATAGGAATTAAAATTCAAGTAACAGTAATTTCTATCAAGGGAATAAATATTTACATATTCCGGACCCTCCATGTAGGACATTAATTGAGCATATGAATCACTCAATTGGGCCTGAGCATCCATCCTGTCCTTCGCTTCCTGATTCCATCTTGATATTGAATACGCAATGAGAGAAAGAATTAAGAAAATCGACAAAACTCCTACTAACAATACTGAATTACGAATCTGAACAAAATCTTTATTCAAAGTTGACAGTGGAATATTCAATACCAAAAGCCAGGGGTTCTCATTGAAACGAATGTAGATTGGGCTAATAAACCTGTATATCTCCTCATCCACACCTTCATCGTATACTTTATCGTAATATGATTCACCTAGTAGTAGACTTGAATATATTTTTGGGTTGTTACGAAAAAAACTAAAAAACTTACCAACATTTGTTGAATCAGGATGAGCCACCATATATCCATCATTGCTAACAAGACTGGCGTAACCCTTTTCATTAAATTTTAATCCGGATATTTTTTCCTGGAGATCGGCCAGATTGTAATCAACTCCAACCGCACCTTTGAATTCTCCATCTTTAATAATTGGTGTGCTAACAGTCACTACTGTTACTTTTTTCCTTTCAACAGTATATGTAAGAGGTTGAAGCAACTGGTCCTTTAATGTAGCTTTTGGCTTTTTGTAGTAATCGTAATTATCTGGGTTGTAGCAAATATCCAATTCCATGTTATCATCCAATCGATGATAATATGGGACAAATCTACCTGTGTAGTCTGTGCCTGGACTGTCAAGATACTTTTCATCAATTTCAAATGCGTCCGGTTCAAAAGCCACCCAAATCCCTAAAAATTCCGGATTGTTTTCAAGGTGAGATTTTAGCAACCTTAAGATGAATTCTCTACCATGACCATGATTCATATCTGTTTCCAGAATGGCTTGGTTTATACCTTTCGTTGAAATTAAGGCTTGATCGAAAATAAATTTGATTTCATCACCATGACGAGCCGTCATATTAGTGGCTAACTCAATTGCTATTTCCTCAGTAGCTTCATTGGATCTTTTATTAATTACAATAAAAATGACCGTGAATGCCACCAGGATCAATATCCCAACTACCGCAATTGTATTAATAGGTATCTTAAACTTCTCCTGCACAAAAAAAGGGACTAATTCGTCCCTTTAATTTAACAAAATAATCTTTTATTGAAAGCTACAGCCTTAACTGTTGTACATCAATTGGTAATATTCATCCGCCATTCTTCCACTATCAAAATAAGGGAGAACATCTTTTGTACTTGCCATCACAACTTTACCCCATTCTTCTGGTTTATCGTAATAGAGCTTCAAAACCTTCGATTCTAGTATCTTATATAAATTCTGGGCATCAGTGTCGTCCATTTCTTCATGAGGCATTTCATGATCCAGAGCAGGAAGAACAAAAGAATTCTTTCCATTCTTGGCAAACTCTGGAATCCATCCGTCATCAGTTGACACATTCACTGAACCATTCATAGCAGCAGTCATACCACTTGTTCCGGACGCTTCACGAGTAATTCTTGGGTTGTTTAACCAAATATCCGATCCCTCTTTGAGCAATCTCGAGAGTGCTAACTCATATCCTGTCACAACTGTACAGTTTGGTAAATCCATGGTCTCTTTGATCAATCGGTTAAATACGCCTACAGCGTAACCGTCTAATGGATAAGGCTTTCCTGCCCAAATAATTTGAATCGGCCTCTTGGTGTCAGAAACCAATTTCTTAAATCTTTCCATATCCCAAAGAAGCAAATCTGCCCTTTTGTATCCAGCAAATCTTCTTGCCCAAACTATTGTTAGAACATCCGGATCTAGAATTTTACCAGTTGCATTGGCAACATGCTCAAACAGCTTGGCTTTCAACTCTTTTTTGCGTTTAGCTAGCGCTTTGTAGTCATCTTTTTTCACTGCCTTGGCAATGGCATCATCTTGCCAATATGTTCTATTCTGAGAGTTGGTAATGGAAATAATTTTTGAAATCTTCTTGAAAGACTTCCACATATCATTTGATACCTTCCCGTGCAGTTTTGATACACCATTAGCTATTTTCGATAACCTTAATGCTGCTACCGTGTAATTCAGCATTCCCGTGTTATCAGTCATAGAAAGAATTTCTCTATGGGTCAATTCTTTACCATAAAAACCCATCTCATTCAATAGTTGAGCATCTCTCTCCTCGTTTCCTGCTTTTTCTGGAGTATGGGTAGTGAAAACAAATTGTTCCTTTTTTACGCCTTTATCTTTTAAATAATAGAATGCAGGTAAACCATGTCCTTCATTAAGGTGATAAACATCCGCTCCACCTAATGCTTCAACTACTTTTGCTCCTCCAATACCCAATACGATGCTTTGAGCTATTCTGGTTAGTTCATTTGCATCATATAGTCTATCGGTAATTGTTCTGGAGATAAAGTCGTTCTCTGGTAAATCAGTAGACAAAAAATACATTGGGACAGTCCCAAATATTTCAGGTTTCAGACAGTATGCTTTAACAAAAACATTTTCATTTTCCTTAATGGTCACAGAAACAGTAATGCCAGTATCTTCCAAAAAGTTGTAATTCTTCTCTACAAACTTGATATCCAATGACTGATCTGCCTGTCTGCCTTGATCATAGTAACCGTATTTCCACAGCATTCCTATTCCAATCAGGTTTTGCTTCTTTTCAAAGCCACTTCTCATGTGCGATCCTGCCAAAAACCCTAAACCTCCCGAATAAGTTTTTAATGGTTGATCAATTGCAAACTCCATACTGAAGTAAGCAACTTTTTTTGAATATTCTTTAGCTGGTTTATAAGGGTGAAACCACTTGTTATAATCAGACATATTTATAAGTATCGATAGTAATTAAGGCTCGAATTTATACTTTTTTCCATAACATAAAATACTGAACCAGTGAGCTTTCTATCAATTTTTACATAATGTTAAATTGCAATCGATTTCATGTACGAAAATTTTTTCGAGAAATAACATTAGAAAACAACCAATAAAAAAAATATAAAAAAGTGGGGAGGGTAAATCAGGGTTTACCTGTACCATAAGAATACAGGAAAGGTAGGCCATGCTCATGGTTTATATATTTGCTAACCAAACCAACAAGGAAAGACCTCTGAGACATGGCCGTCTCTATAATATCAGATTATTGCTCTACCTAAATCTGCTGCAAAGCTGGTTTAAAAAAATGACATTTACTAATCATTTGATAATACCAAGCCATAAAATAATACAACAATCAGAGTAGAGACACCCCCTACTCCAAAATGGTTGCATTGGCATTTCGAAAGATTTGTGAAATAATATTTGGCGCCTGATTAATTCTTCTTCTTAATTATAAACCGGTTGCCTCTGTTGTATGTAAAATAATTCCAAAGCCAGTTTGAGAAAACAAGCAGTTTTCGACGGAATCCGATAATTGAAATTAAATGAATAAACATCCAGGCAAACCACCCGAAGAAGCCTCCAAACTTAATTCCGAATGGTGCATCAACCACAGCTTTATTCCTTCCTATGGTTGCCATTGTACCTTTGTCAAGGTATTTAAATGGTCTTAAATCCGCATCCTTTTTAAAACCAATAAACACTTCAAAGTTACGGCCCAGATTCTCTGCCTGCTGAATGGCCACAGGTGCGAGCATAGGATACCCTCTTGGATTATCTTCATCCACCATTAATGCCACATCTCCTATTGCGAATACGTCTTGCATGCCAGCAACTTCATTGAAATGATTAACTGCAATTCTACCTCCTTTCACATTGGTTGTCCCTACTCCTTCTATAGCATTACCTTTTACTCCTGCTGCCCAAATAAGACAATGAGTATTAATTGAATCACCATTCTTCAATACAGCAGTTTCACCATCATATGACTCCAGAATATCTTGTAACTGGACATTCACACCCATATTCTCCAAATACTTTTTTGCCTTCCTTCCAGCAAAATCCGACATAGCACCCAATACCTGATCTTGGCCTTCAATAAGGTGTATCTGCATTTTGCTAAAATCCAACTCAGGATAATCTTTTGGAAGTACATTTCTACGTAGTTCTTCAATTGCTCCTGCTAATTCCACTCCAGTAGGTCCAGCTCCAACAATAACTACATTCATATACTTCTGTAGCTCTTCCTCATCCTTGATCAATAATGCCTTTTCAAAGTTCTCGATCATGGAATTTCGAAGCTCCAGAGCCTCAGGAATACTCTTTAAGGAATGTGCATTTCGTTGGAGTTCCTCATTTCCGAAATAATTCGGGATAGCTCCTGAAGCAATTACTAGGTAATCGTAGTGTAATGATCCTGTGTCTGTAATCACATTCTTTGCAGCATGATCAATGTGCTCTACAGTTGCAAGTCGGAAATGGAAATTTTTATTTTTATTTCTAAGAAACTCTCTCAACGGACTGCTTATATCTCCTGGCCCTAATCCTGCTGTTGCAACCTGATACAACAGAGGTTGAAAGGTGTGAAAGTTATGTTTATCCAATAGCACCACCTGTACAGGTAGATTTGCTAATCTGGCTACCAATTCAATACCAGCAAAACCTCCCCCAATAATTACAATTCTCGGGTCCTTTGACTCGGGAATGTGTTGAGAAATTTGCTGAGAAACGGGGTTTCTTTCAATTACAGTTTCCAATGGTCGTTTTTTCTTTATTTATACGTTTTTTGCCCTTTATTAGTTGATATTTTCTAACATTCAAATGTCGCTTTAATTGCATTTTTCACTGGTATATTAACCACCACTTTAAAACATGATTTCCCTCAATTCTGTTTACATAATTCTGCTATATTTGGGCCATGCTTGTAATGAATAAAAAAACAGTCAATGCATGGTGCATGTATGACTGGGCCAACTCGGTATATAATCTGGTAATTAACACCTCTATTTTTCCTATTTACTACTCTTTGGTTACCAACGATTACGAGGATTTTTTCGGTTTCAGAATACAAAGTTCTGTGCTTTATACATATGCACTTTCGTTTTCATATTTGTTATCAGCGGCCATCTTACCAATTCTCTCAGGTATTGCAGATTATACTGGAAAGAAAAAGATGTTCCTAAAAATCTTTACGGTCATTGGATCTATATCTTGTATGAGTATGTATTTCTTTGATGACTCAAACTTATACTGGGGAATAGCTTGTGTTATTTTCGCTTCACTTGGATATAGTAGTAGCCTTGTATTTTACGATGCATATTTACCAGAGATAGCACCACCTGAAAAAACGGATAGAATCAGCGCAAAAGGGTATTCCTTTGGCTATGGAGGTAGCACCATACTACTTGTTTTTAGTGCAGCTGCGATTATGTTTTTACCTGAGGAAGCTACACAAAAGGAAGACGTTAAGCAGATTATGCAATGGGTGTTTATTGTGGTAGGAATCTGGTGGGTTGGATTTGCACAAATCCCATTCAAAATTCTACCTTCAAATGTTTATAATCGAAAACCTACAGGTCAAATTTTACTAAATGGTTATCGTGAAATAAAATCAGTTTTTAAGCAATTGGGAGGGCTCCCTAACATCAGATGGTACATCATTTCGTTTTTATTCTTCAATATGGGAGTTCAGACTGTGATGCTTTTAGCCACTTTGTTTGGAACTGACGTTTTAGGACTGGGCTCTGCGCAACTGATTCCTGTGATTATTATTATCCAATTGATCGGCATGTTGGGCTCTTATCTTTTTGCCCGGGTTTCCGAAAGCAAGGGAAATATTTATTCACTTGTTGTAATGATTATCATATGGATTGGAATAACTATCTATGCCTATTTTATCACAACTGAGTATCAATTTTATGCAATTGCTGTCTTGGTTGGACTTGTAATGGGTGGAATACAGGCATTATCGAGAGCAACATATTCCAAACTGATCCCTGAAGAAACAGAGGACCACACTTCATTCTTTTCGTTCTTTGACGTAACCTACCATGTTAGTGTTGTTCTTGGTACGTTCAGCTATGGTTTGATAAACCAGATTACTGGAACAATGAGAAACAGCACTTTGGCTTTAGCTGTATTTTTCATACTTGGTCTTGTGTTCTTAATGAAAGTAAAAATGCCGAAACCTGGCAAATCCAATGATTAAGCTTAACCTACCGGATTGTGAGCTCAAATTCCGGGAGGATCATGGTAAAACCTACGTACTTGATATTTTAAGAAAGAAATATGTCCTCCTCACCCCTGAGGAATGGGTCAGGCAGCATTTTCTTCATTTCATGATGGAGCATCTGGGATACAGTAAAGGACTGTTTAGGGTTGAAAAAGGCTTAAGATATAATAGAAAACTAAAGAGAGCTGATATATTATTTTGTGACAACAATGGAAACCCTTTAGTTCTGGTGGAATGTAAGGCACCAAATCAACCGATTAATCAGGAAGTGTTTAATCAAGCATCAGTTTACAATAAAGAATTGAAGGCCAAAATCTCTATAATAACAAATGGGTTGAAACACTTCTGTTATGAAACAGACTTTTCAACCCATCAGATTAACTTTTTAGATAAGATTCCGAGCTATCAGATGCTTACGCCCTGAAGAACCTCGTCAACCTCTGTATATGGTAGTCCAAATGCGTCAGCCACACCTTTGTAGACTACTTCGCCATGAACAACATTCAATCCTAATTTCAATTCTTTACTCTCAGCACATGCTTGTTGCCATCCTTTATTTGCTAGTTCAATAACGTAAGGAAGTGTTGCATTTGTCAGTGCTAGTGTAGAAGTGAATGGAACTGCACCTGGCATGTTAGCAACACAGTAATGAACCACATCGTCAATGATAAATACAGGATCCTCATGTGTTGTAGGCTTGCAAGTTTCAATACAACCTCCCTGATCTACTGCAACATCTACCAAAACAGTACCTGGTCTCATTTCCTTAAGCATATCTTTTGTAATAAGCTTTGGTGCTTTAGCTCCTGGGATTAGTACACCACCAATAATTAAATCATGAGTCTTAATCAACTCTCTGATGTTGTATTCATTCGACATCATAGTATTAACATTGGCTGGCATTACATCATCCAGGTATCTTAGTCTTGGAAGACTCAAATCCATGATCGTCACATCAGCACCCATGCCTGCAGCCATTTTTGCGGCATTGGTTCCTACAACACCACCACCTAGAATTAATACTTTCGCCGGTCTCACACCAGGAACACCTCCAAGAAGAATTCCTCTACCTTTCAATGGTTTCTCTAGATATTTAGCACCTTCCTGAATTGACATTCTTCCTGCCACTTCAGACATTGGAACTAATAGAGGCAAGCTTCTATCAGCTTTTTCTACAGTCTCATATGCAAGACAAACAGAACCACTCTCGATCATTGCCTCAGTAAGAGGTTGATGAGATGCAAAGTGAAAATAAGTAAATACCAACTGATCTTTCTTGATCAATTTATATTCTGGCTCAATTGGCTCCTTTACCTTAACGATCATCTCAGCTGTTGCATAAACATCCTCGATGGTAGGTAACATTTCAGCACCAGCCTGAACATACATATCATCACTAAAACCACTTCCGTCTCCAGCAGTGCTCTGAACATAAACCTGGTGATTACGCTTAGTAAGTTCCTTTACACCAGCAGGCGTCAATGCCACCCTGTTCTCATTGTTTTTTATCTCCTTTGGGACACCAATTACCATAATTTTTTGTTGTTTATATGTAGATAATTCTAAGACTGAATTTTTTTTTGAAAATTTTCAAATGTTAACCATTCCCAGCTCAATACTTGGAAATCCTCAAAAAAAAGAATTCTTCGTTTTTCTCTTATTGAAGAATAATATTCTGAAAAAGTTAATTAGATAATAATATTATTCTAAAACATGAGCAATACGTATGCTAAATTAATAAATAATATGGAATTCCTAAAAAACCGAAGTTTGATTTGACGTCTAAAATCGCTACTTTTGTGACATACTGCGAGTACTGTATCTTATTGACACATTTTAAATTTTTAATTGCAAGTGAGTAATATGAATGTAAAATCCAAGATCAGCCTTTCTACTGAAGAAATCATTAAAGACTACAAGATTGCACTTGAAAGCCGTGAGGCCAGCCTTATGGGACGAAAAGAAGTTTTCATGGGCAAAGCCAAATTCGGAATCTTTGGGGATGGTAAAGAGGTAGCCCAATTAGCAATGGCAAGAGTTTTCAAAAATGGTGACTTCAGATCTGGATATTACAGGGACCAAACATTTATGCTTGCCATTGGTCAATTGACGTTGAAGCAGTTCTTTGCACAACTCTATGCTCACACAGATGTGAAAGCGGATCCATCTTCTGCTGGACGACTAATGAATAGTCATTTTGGAACAAGATCTTTGAATTCCAAAGGAGAGTGGAAGACTTTGACCGACATGAAAAACAGTAGTTCGGACATTTCTCCAACTGCTGCACAAATGCCAAGGTTAGTTGGACTAGGGTATGCATCAAAATTATACAGAGAAAACCCACAACTTAAAAGCTTCCAGGACTTCTCCATTAACGGTAATGAAGTAGCATTTGGAACAATCGGAAATGCTTCTACTTCTGAAGGGCATTTCTTCGAGTCTATGAATGCAGCTGGAGTTCTACAAATTCCAATGGTAATGTCAGTTTGGGATGATGATTATGGAATTTCTGTCCCAAAAGAATATCATACCACGAGAGGAAGCATTTCAAAAGCATTGGCTGGGTTCCAAAGAAAGGGAAAAGAAAAAGGAATTGAGATTTATGCAGTTAATGGATGGGACTACCCAGCATTAATGGATACCTACAGCAAGGCAACTAATCTTTCAAGAAAAGATCATGTTCCTGCACTAATTCATGTAACTGAATTAACACAACCACAAGGTCATTCTACTTCAGGATCTCATGAGAGATATAAATCTAAGGAGAGATTAGAGTGGGAAAAAGAATTTGATTGTGTTAAGAAAATGAGAGAATGGATCCTGAGTGAAGGATTTACTTCTGAAGATCATCTTAACAAAATTGAAGCAGAGGCGAAGGAATCAGTGAAAAAGGCAAAGTCAGAAGCCTGGAAAGAATATACTGCTGAAATCAACGAAGACCTTAAAACTGTTATTGGTTTTGCTGAAGAGGCAAGTACGCAAAGCAAAAACAAAGAACAAATATTAGAAATCAAGCAACAGCTGAAGTCTATTATCAATCCTGGTAAAGCAGAGATATTTGGTGCAGCTAGAAAAATGGCCCGATTAGTTAGAACAGAGAGTGGTGCCTATAGATTTGACTTGATCAACTGGATCAACAATAAAATTGAGCTTTACAAAGATCAGTATGATTCACATTTACACAGTGAGTCAGAGCAAGCTGCATTGAATATTGAGGAGATTGCTCCTGTATACAGTGACAATGCAAAAGTTGTTGACGGAAGAGAAGTAATGCAGGCTTGTTTTGACGAGATCCTGGAAAATAACCCATTAGTATTTGCAATTGGTGAAGATGTCGGAAGAATTGGGGATGTGAATCAAGGCTTTGCGGGACTTCAGGATAAACACGGTGAGGTAAGAGTTACCGATACAGGAATTCGCGAAACTACCATTATTGGACAAGGAATTGGAGCAGCACTTAGAGGCTTAAGACCGATAGTCGAAATTCAATACTTAGATTATTTGATTTATGCTATTCAGACATTATCAGATGATTTGGCGTGTTTACAATACAGAACTAAAGGTGGGCAGAAAGCTCCATTAATTATAAGAACAAGAGGTCACAGACTTGAAGGAGTGTGGCACTCAGGTTCACCAATGGGAATGATTCTTGGAACTATCCGAGGCATCAATGTCCTTGTGCCAAGAAACATGACTCAGGCAGCTGGATTTTACAACACCATGCTTGCATCTGATGAGCCTGCTTTAATTATTGAGTCATTAAATGGATACAGACTAAAGGAAACTCTTCCTGATAACGTAGGAGAAATGAGAGTTCCTCTTGGTGTTCCTGAAATACTTAGAGAAGGTACGGACATCACATTAGTTACATATGGAAGTATGTGCAGACAAGTGGTTGATGCTGCTACACAATTAGCAGATCTTGGAATCTCTGCAGAAGTAATTGATGTCCAAACTTTGATTCCTTTTGATACAAGTGGAATGTTAGTTGAATCTTTAAAGAAGACTAACAGAATCGCATTTATTGATGAGGATGTACCAGGTGGTGCTTCAGCTTACATGTTACAAAAAGTACTTGAGGAGCAAAATGGTTACTTACATCTGGATTCTAAGCCACTTACAATAGCTGCAAAAGAGCATAGACCTGCGTATGGTTCTGATGGAGATTACTTCTCTAAGCCAAATGTTGAGGATATTGTAGAAAAGGTTTACAATCTGATTGCTGAAACAGATCCAGCAAACTTCCCAGATATATATTAAGAAACATTTACTCGGTTTCGGTAATTCCGGCTAGAGTAAAATCGGGGGATTGAACTTGATTACTTAGGTTCAATTCCCTATCATAAATCCTAACGTCTATTCTAAAAGTATCATTTCTCATTGCCAGCTCAAAGCCAACCGACACCATCGAATAGTCCATGGACCCTGCTAAAGGCTTCTCATTTCTGAGGTTTTCTTCATCAAAAATTGGAAACCTGCCATCCCAATCGAATCCACAATTACCAAAGACCTGACTCCAGTCAAAAAATGTATATTCACCATTTCTTTTTCTATAAAAATCGATGAAAATGTTTTTATTGGCCTCATTTGGTTGAATAAATAAAGTGTCAAATGACCCGTCAGTATATTCTATAATTTCATAGCTCTCACAATCATATGGAGGTCTTATGTCTGTATCTGATAGAAACACCAGCTCACCTTCATTCACCGGAATTAACATGTAGAATGGGGGAATAGGCTCTATGTCTCCATTTAAGGTCACCACGTTCCCTGCTGAATCTACAACAAAATTGAATGGTTGATAAGGATAGGAATCATCTTCATCCTCCAACCCTAAATCACCATTTCCATCTTGAAATCCAATGGTCAGAATCAATGAGTCAACATCTGTATCACCAGGTTTGAAAACAATATTCTCAAATTCAATCTCTGGATTTTCCGGAAATTCAGGAGGAGGATAGCATGACACAACACCAACCGTGATAACCAGGAAAAATATTAAGCTTTTAAAATTCATTAACATCTGTTGACCTTATCTTCGCTAATATATTACAATAACATTCATTATTACCCCTATATTGTCAGATAACAATGGAATTTATAGAAAGTTTCCGACACAAGTTAAAACAATCAAGAAACTACAGTTTTGAGGATCTTGCGTTAGAAGCATTTCAATTCCAGGCAATAAACAATAGCATCTACAATCAATACATCCAGAAGCTAAAAATTAACCCTCTTCAGGTTGACAGTATCGAAAAAATACCCTTTCTACCTATTGAGTTTTTTAAAACGCACAAAATCAAGTCCTCTCAATTAGATACGGAAATAACATTCTTAAGTAGTGGCACAACATTAAAAAAAAGAAGCCAACATCACCTTGACGACTTAGAATTCTATCTGGACCATTCTACAAAAATATTTGAATCTCACTACACAGCAATAGAAGACTTGACAATTATTGCTGTTCTCCCCTCTTACCTGGAGCAAGGAGACTCTTCACTGATCGCAATGGTCGATCATTTCATCAAAAAAAGTAATAATAAAATCTCGGGATATTATCTCCAATCACCAGACGAGATTGAAGAAATGGTAAATACATTGGATTCCAGGAGCAAAGTCCTCGTCATAGGAGTTTCATATGCATTACTTGATTTAGCAGAAAAAGGCACTGATCTGAGGAATTGTATAGTAATGGAAACTGGAGGCATGAAGGGAAGAAGAAAAGAAATGATCAGGGAAGAATTGCACAGCGAGCTTTGTAAGGGATTAAATGTGAATGCAATTCACTCAGAATATGGTATGACGGAATTAATGTCCCAAGCTTATTCCAAAGGATTTGGATTATTCAGTGAAAATAATTCATTAAAAATCATGGTACGAGATATCAATGATCCATTTTCATACGTTGGGGTAGGTAGAACAGGCGGATTAAACGTTATAGACTTAGGGAACATTTTCAGCTGCTGTTTTGTTGAGACCAAAGATATAGGTCGAAAGCACGAAAATGGAGAATTTGAGGTGTTAGGACGCTTTGACAATTCAGATTTAAGAGGATGTAACCTGATGTTGGTCTAAACAATAGGCCATTTAATCTAAATCCAAACCCTGCAACTACGAATTAATTTTCTAATTGTTGCAAAGTATCTGGAGACCTGATATTTTTGAAATAATTATATTTATATTTACATTAGTTGAAGTATAATAAAATTTAGTGTTAGCTTAACGTATACACCCATGAAAATTAGAGTTTTATTAATTGCAGTTGTTCTTTTTGCGGCTAGCGCATGTACACAAAAAACATGTCCTACTTACGCTAAGAAGGATGTGAAGGACGTGAAGACAGAGAAGCAGGATAAAGTAAGATTATAATCTACGATATATAGATCAATATGCGGATATTAATCAATATCCGCATATTTTTTTACGTTTTCCTCGGTAATTAGCTTGTCAGACATAATTATTAGTCGCTCTACGACATTCCTCAATTCCCTGATATTCCCTGTCCAATCTTTCTTCTTTAACAATTCCACAGCTTTCGGTTCAATCTGAGTAACAGGTGCGTTGTACTCTGCTGCAATGTCATTAAGGAATTTATCTACTAGCAACGGTATATCATCAAGCCTTTCATTTAGTGATGGAACTTTTATTACTATTACACCTAATCTATGATATAAATCCTCACGGAACTGGTTGTCTTGAATAGCCTGTTTCAGATCCTTATTGGTCGCAGCTACGACTCTTACATCTACTTTTATTTCTTTGTCGCCTCCTACTCTGGTGATTTTATGTTCCTGAAGAGCTCTCAATACTTTTGCTTGTGCAGATAGGCTCATATCTCCTATTTCATCCAGAAAAAGAGTTCCTCCATTAGCTTGCTCAAACTTTCCAATTCTTTGTTTTACAGCGGATGTAAATGATCCCTTTTCATGACCAAACAACTCGCTTTCGATAAGTTCTGAAGGTATTGCCGCACAATTTACTTCCACCATTGGTCCTTTGGATCTATTACTTTTCTCATGCAACCACCTGGCGACAAGTTCCTTACCAGTTCCATTTGGCCCATTTATTAGTACCCTTGCATCTTTAGGAGCTACTTTCTCAATTGTTTCTTTCACTTCAACAATTGCAGGTGACTCACCCACTATATCCCATTTCTTATGAACTTTCTTTTTAAGGATTTTTGTTTCAGTTACCAAACTACCTTTGTCCATAGCATTTCTAACAGATAATAGTAACCTATTCAAATCCGGAGGTTTAGGGATAAAATCAAAAGCTCCAATCTTGGTAGCTTCTACGGCAGTTTCTATTGTTCCGTGAGCTGAAATCATGAGAAATTGAGTACCGATTCCTTCATTTGTTGCTGCTGTGAGTAATTCTATACCATCCATTTTTGGCATTTTTATATCACATAGCGCAACATCAAATTCACCTTCCTTCAGTTTAGCCAGGCCTTCTTCTCCATCCTTAGCTTCATCAATTTCATAATTTTCGTACTCAAGAATTTCTCTTAGTGTGTTGCGGATACTTTTTTCATCATCGATGATGAGGATTTTAGCCATTTCGTAAAGTCTCTTCGGTTAAAAATTAATTCTAAAATAAAAAAAGTAGCAAGCCTGTAAGCCGGGTTCTGTACCCCGATAGCTATCGGGGTTCTTATCATTTATCTAGTGTTAATGTCACCACTAACATCAATCAATCTACCCATCTCGCTCTATAAATAATTGACCGAGCAAGTCTTTTCTCCTAGGAGAAAGCGAGACCTATTTGATCTTTCAACCCGTGAGGTTTACCATGCGATTTGATTCACACCAAACCCGGTGGGCTCTTACCCCACCATTTCACCCTTGCCCGCCGAAGCTTCAGCGAAGGTGGGCATTACCCACAATCACCAATACCACGACCGGTGGTATACTTTCTGTTGCACTTTCTAGTCCTGTACCAACAAATATCAGTCCAGAATCTTCCCGTTAGGAAGCACGGTGCTCTATGTTGCCCGGACTTTCCTTCCCGATAGCTATCGGGACGATAAGACGGCTTGCTAGTGCAAAAATATAAAATTAGTGAATGTCTTTACCAGTTATTTTGAATTCCCATTCATCTCCAGTAATTGCAACTTCCTGAATCATCTCTTTTAGCAATTCGTGTGAAGAATTATCTACAAATGTTGCTGATTCAACCTTCAGGAAATTTTCTTCCACAATGAATTTACTATGTACAAACTTCTCACTTGCCTCAAGGATGGATTTGTAGTCAATTGACTCATCAACTGTGCAGACCTTAGTGGTGAATTCCAGAACATTTCTATTGTATCGGTTGTGGTTATACATTTTACCGATCACTGTTTGAAAGCGTTCATCATGCAAAGGCACGATTATTACTGACTTGTTTTCGTCGTATTCAGAAAATTGGCCATTTATCTCAGTGGCAAAATCTTCCATAAATTGTTTGAAATTCATGATGGGTTACATTATTAGGTTCTTCATGAATTTAACAAAAAAAAATATCAATAAGATGATCTATGTCAGCTACTTCTCAGATTTCTTTTTGTTTCTCTTTTTATCATCAGTGCTTTCAACCACATTTCCACTTGCATCCACAAATTTGGTCTTCTTAGAACGGTTCTTTTTCCAAATCTCCTGCATGTAGTCAAAAGTTCTTACATATTGCAAGCTTACTCCTGTTTCAAAACCTTGTTCCAACTGATCATCATTCTGATTTCTGCTATACATTTTTGCTCTCAACCTACCATCTGAAGTCAGCAGGTATTCCACTGACAAATCACCAATGATATTTGAAAAACCTGCATTAGTTGCAGCCGTGTTGGCGGAATAGTTGGTAATTCCTCCAAGTCTACTCACTCTAAGCCGACCATTTAGAAATGTGTAAGATAATCTCAACTGAAACGTATCAAATGCATCCTGATCCAATGTGGAAAGATCTACATCGATCTCAAGGTTTTCATCCACCTGGCTAATCCAGTAACTTAATTGGTTTGAAATGAACTCACTTACACTATTTCCAATTGTTTGACCTGCTACATCGAAACTATTCTCCGGTGAAAGTTTTCTAAGAATTAGGAGACTGAAGACTTGTCTTTTCAGTTCCTGTTCATCATTTTGAATTTTAAAGAGAAAAGGTTCTAGGAAAGTGCTATAATTCAAACTAGTACCATCATTCAAACGAATACTTTGCTGCGGATAGTTCTCAAATTCAATATCAAAGTCAATCTCTGGATTTAGCATTTCATCAGATAACTCAAGAACTACAATTGCAGGATACCTTCTCCTTAACTGTGGGTCATTTAATGCCTCATCTGAAAGGCCAGTTAAGATTGGCGAGTAAAGTATGTTTTGCCGGTAATCAGCCTTTATATCTAGAATTGCTTTGTATGGATCTCCATACCAACTAATCTTGCTTCCTTTCCTGATTTCGAATTCCTTATTAATAATATTGTACAAAGTAAAATTGTACCCTCCCTGTGAAATCACGTAATCCCCAACCATATTGAAATCACCCTCCGTGTTAATTTGGATCTTCATGTTACCATTTCCTCTTCCACGGATGATATCTCCAGCTTTTAAATCAAAAATCAATTCAAAGTATGCATCTTCAGTTACTTCCAGTTCAAGATCTAGCTCTATTCCACTAAGATCCGCTGAAATTTGATCCTTTTTCTGGTCCTTCACCTCTACTGTATCCATTAAATCAACAAATGTGATATAATCCTTAAGGTCTGCAGATGAATTATCTGTTAATGGTACAAAGAGTTTTGAGTTTTTGTCTGTTTTAGCCTTTGCCGAAATTTTAAGGTTATTAAGAGGCCCCAGAAAACTCAGGCTACCTGTAGCGTTTGCCTGACCGTAGTATAGTGAATTGTCTCGGGATGTTGTATTTAGCACATTAAAATTAAACATATCTCCGTTTACATTTAATCTTAAATCTTTGAATCCCTCATGTACAATGCTTCCACGGAAATATGCATTGTGATCATTGATATCCGTAAGCTGAACTCTTTCAAATACAATTGAATCTTTTTTAAGCTCGTAATCACCATTAAACCCGTATTTAGTATTAAGATAGTCTAAAATCACACTTCCCGATTGCACTTTCCCACTCCCAAAAACATCTGGCTCCACCGTTGTTCCTCTTATAACAAAATCTCCGGATGCTGAGCCTTCTAAATTTGATATATGCTCTTTAAAAAAAGGCTCCACAATTTGTAATTCAACGCCAGAAAGTGATGCTTTAAGGGCCAACTCTTTGGAATCCTCTCGAAAAAAGATGTTCCCATGAACATCCACGATATCCTTAGTATCTCTTGAGATTCCTGTATTTAATTTCAGAACTTTCGACAAATCGTCCCACTTAGTTTCCAGGTCCAAATCGCCAACCAAAAAATCATCGATTGTCAGACTATCGATCTGGAAATCCCCGGTAGCAAACAAGTCCGACATTGGGCCGTTCAATGCCAACTCTCCATTTGAGACACCTTCTATTTCCTGATCAATAAAAATACTGACCGGATCAAGTTTTAAATCTTTTAATTGGATCTTTAAGTCAGATGAGTCGCTCAAAAATCCATCAATACCTATTATTTGCTCTTGAGTGCTAATTTGAAAGTTGTTGACCAATACCCTGTCTTTTAGTAGCATGAGCTCATTTTCATTTGAGAATGTCCAAACCTCGTTATTGATGGCAATGTCTGAAGGTAAAAATTTAACATTTGTAGTATCTTGTAAAAACTCAACATTAGCCTTCAGCGTTGCATGATTACCTAGTTCAGGTTGTTTAGTTTGAATAAACAGATCCATCATTTGGTCACTCCATATCACTTCAAACTCTAGCTCATCACTGGAATGATCCTTGCCCCAATACTGTTTATCCGATGACACAAACAACATAGCCAGAACATCCGGAGCTCCATTGATTTTCGAGGTATTAAGCTCGAAAGTCGTATTTTTCATAGAGTTGCCATTGAATGATAAAGAGTCTATAAATCCATACAATGTGAGGTTGGAGCTACTATTGTGAAGAAAACCTCCTGAAAACTCAACATTCTCTGATATGTATGAATTTTCGACAAAAGGGTTTAGAAACTTATTTCCTTTATCAACACTTAAATTAAATTCAACTTCGTACTCCCTGAAATCATTTTTAGTAATCTCATAATAGCTTTCAATTTCAGACTCTTCATTAATCAACTGGAGCTTATATTCTTTATAGAGGCGGCTCAAATCATTTATCAGTTCCGATGTTTTGTAAGTCCCATTCACTTCAGCTTTCAGCCCATCGGTTTCTACTGTTAACAATCTATTCTTATCCACTTTCAAAGAGGATATTTTCAACGAATCGACTAATAGGTTTTCTTTCCCTAACCTCACATCAAGTGAATGTAAATCAACATAGCCAGCGATATCATCGATAGTAAGACCATTTAATGAAATATCTATTTCGGAGCTAACTTCTAAATCAGTATTTGCGAGGTTCAATTCTTTAGCACGGAAGTGATTCAATGTCGCTTGCCCCAGTATCTGTTCCCGGCCCTTTCTTATATCAATGGTTCCATCCAGATTTAAGCCTACGTTTGGATCATCTACATTCAACTTTCCTTCGAAAAAACCAGATTCAAAATGACCATCAATGTAAATGTTACTATATGGATAACCTTGAACCACAAGCTCATTAATAGTTGATTCTAATTCGAAAATTGCAGACTCAGGCGTGATTCCTGTCCCTTCAATTTTACCGTTCATTGTGATACCATCTAATACTTCATCTGGCCCAACAAATTTGCCAATATCCAAATTACTAGTTGACAATTGTCCTCTATATTCAGACTTAGTAGGTCCTCCTTTGAACTTGAAGTTTATATCCGTAGAAATTGACCCAGTACGAGTGACAAAGTTTGCTTTAGCTACAAAATCTGTAAGGAAGCCTAAAAAAGTACCATCAAGTCTGACTCGACCAATATCGTTTATGGGTAATGAGTCAATAGGAAGAACAAATTTCAAATCTTCGGGATCGATTGTAGATTTCCCAATTCGGAACTCCATGAATGTCTCTTTGATGTTGGGTAAACCAGTCACAAAACAGTTCCCTTTAATTAGAGTGTTATCTCCAATGTCTATGAGCATGTATTCACCTTGGAAATTTTTAACATTCCCATAGTAATGCCCCCCAATTTTTACTTGCTCATGATATTTGCGTAGTGCTGGACTGAACTGAGAAATATCATCAGTATGAATAGAACTATTGTCAAAGTTGAATTCGAACGATACGCTATCGGTAAAATAGCTTAGGTTGGAAATAGTGGAGAACTCAAATTTTAAATAATCTTTTATTTCACTCCTAGATGTTTTGGCATAGAGATTACTGAACTCAAGACTTTTGGAAGTAAGTGCAAAGTTTGAATTGAGTTTCTCAACAATCAATTTATCCTGAGCTTCTTTAACAGATAAGGACGTAATGTGGAAGTCAATTGAATCGTAGATTAGTCTAAAATCATGGACAGAAAGGTTAATATCAACCAACGACAAATGACCAGGATCTATACCTGAATCGTCAATCTCGGAGCGGTAATCGTCCATTTTAAAAGATGAGTTCCAGATGTCTATCTCCCCAATTCTAATGGGCTTCTTTTCCTTCGGAGGACCTTCACTGGCCAGCATTTTTCTTACTTCATCTAAAAATTGGGTCAAATTGAGTGGAAGTTCGTCAGAGTGCTTAATCATATGAAAAGACCCAGACTGAATCTCTACCCGATCAAGCTTAATATTTCTGGTTGTGATAATTTCCCACAAATCGAAATTAAACGTTATCTCAGATGCTGAAAACATAGTACTGTCCACGACATCATATACGGCTATTCCTTCGATGTAAGCCTCATCAAACCATGATACATTCACATAATCTATTGTGGTCTTATGATTGGTGACCTCTGATAATTTATTAGTGATTTTAGTGACGAAATATGTCTGAACAGCCGGAATTTGGAGGAGTAGGATTGCGGCAAACAACAAACCAAACAATAGCACAAGCGTTCTAAGAACGAATTTAACTACTCGTTTTTTTATAAATTGCCCCAAATTTGATATAACACCCACTTATATGCGTAATATTATCCTTGCTATTGAATCCTCCTGCGATGAAACATCGGCATCCATCATTATTGATGGTAAGGTAATTAATAACGTAATTGCTACTCAATCCATACATGAAAATTACGGAGGGGTTGTTCCGGAACTAGCCTCCAGGGCTCATCAACAAAATATCGTGCCAGTTGTCGAAGAATCCTTAAAAAATGCAAATATAAAAAAATCCGACCTGAATGCGATTGCTTATACGAAAGGTCCTGGTTTGTTGGGAGCGCTACTTGTCGGTAGCTCATTTGCTAAATCAATGGCTTATGCTTTAGACATTCCATTGTTGGGAGTAAATCACATGCAGGCTCATATTTTGGCCCATTTCATTGAGGAACCTAAACCTAAATTTCCTTTTCTATGCCTTACAGTAAGTGGTGGTCACACCCAGATTGTTAAGGTGACTGATTACCTTGAAATGGAGATAGTAGGAGAAACCAAAGATGATGCAGTGGGTGAAGCATTCGATAAATGTGCTAAAATTCTTGGTCTTCCGTATCCGGGTGGTCCATTAATCGATAAGTATGCTAAATTAGGAGATTCTAAAAAGTTTACCTTTCCTCAAACTAGCATGGACGGATTAAATTATTCTTTTAGCGGAATAAAGACTGCCTTCCTATACTTTTTGAGAGATCAGGTAAAAGTAGATAAGGATTTCATAGCAAATAACTTGAATGACCTGTGTGCTAGTATTCAATATACTTTGATTCAAATGTTATTGAAAAAGGTTATAGAAGCGTCTAAGCAATTTAATATTAAACAAATAGCTATAGCAGGTGGAGTATCTGCTAACTCCGGTCTCAGAGAAGCATTAACGGAACAAGTTTCAAGAAGACAATGGGAAGTATTTATTCCTAAAATGGAATACTGCACTGATAATGCTGGAATGATCGCAATGGCGGGGCATTTTCAGTACGTTGGTCAAAAGTTTGACAGCTTAACTGAAACCCCTGAACCAAGAATGCAGTTTTAATTAGATTAATTTGATAAATAACAATTGTAAGGTAGTTTTAATAGAATGGCATCTAAAGATAGATTTTCAAACAGTGTAAGTATTAAGAATCGTAAAGCGTTTCATGAATTTACTATTTCTGATACTTATGAGGCAGGCATGATATTGAAAGGAACTGAGATAAAATCGATCAGGGAAGGAAAAGTATCATTACAGGAAGCTTATTGTCATATTAGTAATGATGAGATCTTTGTAAAAGGCATGACCATCTCACCATACTCTCAGGGTTCATTCACAAATCATGAGCCAACAAGAGAAAGGAAACTTCTGTTAAACAAAAGAGAAATAGAAAAGCTTCGAGCTAAAACTGAAGAAAAAGGGTTCACAATTGTCCCTACTAAACTCTATATCAACAAAAGAGGGTTTGCAAAACTAGAGGTGGGACTAGCGAAAGGTAAAAACCTGTACGATAAACGTGATTCTATGAAGAAGAAAGACCAGGATAGAGAATTGAAGCAACTTAAATATTAGCTATGAATGGAAAAGTATTGGTATTAAATCAGGATTACACTCCGATTACTGTGTGCTCTATCTACCGTGCTTTTCTGTTAGTATATCTAAAAAAAGCTGACTTAGTTGATCAGGCAGAGAACAAATATCTTAGAACCGTTTCCAAAAAATTCCCATTACCTTCAGTTATCAAAATCAACAGATATGTTAGCATCCCTTACAGAGGAGTAGTTCTTACCAGGCATAATATTTTTAAGAGGGATAAGAACCAATGCCAATACTGTGGAACTACAAAAAACCTAACATTGGATCACGTTATACCAAAATCAAAAGGTGGTAAATCCACCTGGACAAACCTTACAACAGCATGTCAGAAGTGTAATGCTAAGAAAGGCGATAACTCATTGGAACAAGTAGGAATGAAATTACAAAACCAACCAATAAAGCCTTCATATGTAATGTTCCTACGGGAATCAAATGGAGAAGTACAAAATGAATGGCTACCTTATCTGAACCCTAAAAAATCAGTATCATAAAAAAAGCCTCAATCTTAAAGAATGAGGCTTTTTTTATGTAGTTAAGTAATTATCTATTCTTGTGGAGCAACTTTTCTAGAACTGTAAAGCACTTTAAGTGCGTTTGCCTTTCTTAGTTTCTCCTGAACATCAGACACGATACCCATTTCAGTTTCCTGATCAACCTTAAAAGACATTGTAATCTTGTCTCTTTGGTTTTCATCCAATTTGTCCTTTTCCTGGTTTACAAACTGAATGATATCATCAACCTCAGTAAAAACATCGTTTGTCTGAATCTTTGGCTCGTTACCATACTGATCAGTGTTTCTAGGCTGACCAATGTAGATATAACTTACTAAAGACTTTTTCTCAATTTTCGTAAGCTGAGTTGCCTTTGGTAATTGCTGTCTTACAAGCAAATCCTGCTCTCTTAAAACAGTTGTTACCATGAAGAAGAACAACAGCATGAAAATAATATCAGGAAGTGCCGCTGTAGGGATTTCCTGAGAAGTACCTGAACTTTTGCTAAACTTTCCCATTATCTTCCTCCTACTTTATCTGGTTCTGCAATTGAAATCGCTCTAGGGATTCCTTGTCTAGCTCTGTCATAAAGGTCTTTTTGGATTGGGTTAGACTTGTCAAGCGCAAGGAATTCCTCAGCTGTAAGACCAACTCTCTCACCATAAACCTCATTGTATGCTGTGTTAATAGCATCAAGTACTGCTATATATAACTCATAACTTGTACCCCTCTGAGCCTTAAAAGAAACTACTGCTTCTGTAGGGTCCTCAGCTGAGTCCTGACTTCTACCATTGATACTGATGTATGTTTTCATACCAGGAGGTAGTGAGTTATAAATATCTAATCCTTCTGGACCCGGGTTACCGAAGTTTAGGATAAATTTCTTTATCTCTTCCTTCAATGCAGAAGGATCTTCTTCCCACGGCTCATCCTCTACCAGTAAGTTATCCTGAGAGTTTGCAAGAATCTTAAAGATGTTCTTGTCATTCTTAGTTACTTCTGGTGGTGGATTGTTTGGATCCGGAGGTGGTGGCAGACGCATTGTTATCCCCTTATCGTTAGCAATTGTAGTTGTAACGAGGAAGAAGATAAGCAACAAGAATGCAATGTCGGCCATTGAACCGGCATTCACCTCTGTAGTTGCTCTATTTTTGCTTCTTGCCATTATTTAATAACTTTTACTATTTCTGTATAAACGATACCTGCAAGGGCACCAATTGTTAAAACGTACATTGTAATTAGTGAACCACTAACGAACTTAGCTACGCCACCGCTTACATTTCCAATTGCAGTGCCATCAGCAATGGCCCATCCAATTAGGAACACAAGAGCAAGACCTGCTGTTCCAATTGCTCCCTTTACCAATACTTTTGGGTTATCAATAGCATTGATTAATGGAAGAACAATTGCAAGAACAGTGCAAGCTGCTACTAAAATATATCCAGTCCAAAGACTAATGTTTACAAAGTTTTCCATGCGCTATTCTTATTTAGTTAGGTTGTGCTTAACAAGCATGTCAACTAAAGAGATAGAAGCATCTTCCATTGAGTTTACAATAGAATCGATTTTAGAGATAAGGTAGTTGTAGAATAACTGAAGGATTACCGCTACAATAAGACCACCTACCGTTGTTAAAAGTGCTTGCTTAATACCGTTTGCTACAAGTGCAGGAGATACGTCACCAGCTTCAGCGATTGCGTCGAATGCGTCAATCATACCAATTACCGTACCCATGAAACCAAGCATTGGAGCAAGAGAGATGAATAGAGAAACCCAAACCATACCTCTTTCTAATTTACCCATTTCAACAGAACCGTAAGCAATAATTGATTTCTCAACCATTTCGATTCCTTCAGACATTCTCATTAATCCCTGAACGAAGATAGATGCTACTGGACCTCTTGTGTTTCTACAAACATCTTTTGCAGCTTCAACACCTCCAGAAGATAATGCATCTTCTACTCTGGCTAATAATTTCTTAGTATTGGTGCTAGCAAGGTTAAGAGTGATAATTCTTTCAATTGCAATTGCAAGTCCTAAGATCAAACACGCAAGTACGATACTCATGAATTCCCAACCACCATCGATGAATTGCTTCTTGATTTCTTGGTGGAATCCAGAATCACTTACCTCTGGCTCAGGCTCAGTGAACTCTTGTGTATCTGCACTATCATCAGTTTCATCATCTAAAACTAATTCCCCATCTGCAGCTGCATCCGTAGAGTCAGCCGCCACTTCAGTAGAATCACCTTCTACTGGCTCCCCGTCTTGTGCGTAAGTGTTCATGTAGCTGAAAGAAAGAACACCGGTTAGCATCAATAATGTAAATAGCTTTTTCATAATCTAGTTTAAATTGAATCTTCGGTTAAGTTTAACTAATCTATTCTTGTTTATTATTCTTGGTCAATTACTGCAGAGAGAGAGGGATTCGAACCCTCGATACCCCGTGAAGAGTATACACACTTTCCAGGCGTGCGCCTTCAACCACTCGGCCACCTCTCTAAAACCCGATTTTACTCCGGCAACAAATCAAACAATAAAAAAAACGTTATGCAAATTTTGAACTCAAATTTACCCAAATGGCAATTAATAGTCCATTTCACCATTTAAAGGCATTTGAAGTTTGTTTTTAACTATTTCTAACTTCTTTTCAGTGCCCAATAAAAACATCATTTTAGTGACTGCTGCTTCGGTAGTGATATCTCCTCCACTTAATACTCCCAAATCACTCAAAGTTTTACTCGTCTCGTATCTTCCCATAATCACCTCACCACCGCTACACTGCGATACATTATATAATACTATTCCTTTATCGTTTGCTTCTTTTAGACAATCCAAAAACCATGGGTAATTCATCGTATTACCTGATCCATAGGTCTCCAAAACAACTCCTCTTAGCCCTTCTGTATTCAAAATGCTTTTCACAACCTTTTGGTTGATACTTGGGAACAGTTTTAATACAACTACATTATCATCAAACTTTTTCTTAATGCTTAATCTGGCATCTGGATTATGTGGCTGAAGTGCAGCAAAATTGTATTCTATGAAAATCCCTGCTTCTGCCAACTTTGGGTAATTTTCTGTCTCAAATGCAGCAAACGTACTGCTCCTTATCTTTTGAGACCTGTTTCCTCTCAACAAAAAGAAGTTGAAGTAAATACAAACCTCATTGATAATTGGAACACCATCCTTCTTTGAGGACGCGATCTCCAAAGCGGTAATTAAATTCTCTCTGGCATCAGACCTAATAAACCCAATTGGTATTTGAGCTCCAGTAAATATGATTGGCTTATTGATCCCCTTCAGCATAAAACTTAAGGCAGATGCTGAATATGCCATTGTATCTGTTCCATGCAAGATCACAAAACCATCATATTGTGAATAATTCTCGTATATAATGTAGCCAAGATCAATCCAGTGCTCATGATTGACATTGGAAGAGTCCTGCGGTTCAGGAAATGAAATAACAGTAAGCTTCAATTCCAGGGCACTCAATTCAGGAATACTTTCAAGTACTCTTCCGAAATTGAATGGTGCCAGACTTCCAGACTTGTCATAAGCCATTCCGAAAGTTCCTCCTGTATATATGATTAATATACTTGAATCAGGATCTCTACCGGCGGTGGTTTTGATGTTGACTATCTTATAATTCATCAGCCTGGAATAATGTTAATGCATTTTTGGATGTAATAGTAGCAATTTCATCTGCAGATTTACCAGTAATCTCTACTAATTTTTGAGCTACCAGTGGTATGTAGGAAGGTTCGTTTCTTTTCCCTCTATGTGGCACTGGAGTCAGATATGGAGAATCTGTTTCGAGAACGATTTTGTTGAGGTCAATTTCGGGAATCTCATCTTTCAAACCACTATTCTTAAAGGTGAGCACTCCTCCTATTCCCAAATAAAAACCAAGATCAATTATTTCCTTCGCTTCTTCTTTTGTCCCTCCAAAGCAATGGAAAACTCCCTTCAGGTCAGGGTTATTTATTTCTTTGACCAGGTCTATAGTTTCTCTTAAAGAATCCCGGCAATGAATAATCACAGGAATTTGATGCTGAATTGCGAGTTGACATTGAATCTTGAATGCCTCTACCTGATACTCATAACCGGTTTTATCCCAATAGAGATCAGTCCCCATTTCTCCAACTGCAACAAACTTTCGCTTATTAAGCCAATCCTCAACTTCGTATAGCTGCTTTTCAAAATCCTTTTTGACGCTACAAGGATGCAGACCCATCGTAGCAATACAGGTCTCAGGGTATTTTTCTTCCAGCTCCAGCATACCATCAATCGATTCATGATCAATATTAGGCATATAAATCTTTTTCACACCTGATTCGTTTGATCTGGAAATAATTTCATCAATATCTTTCTCAAAATGCTCAAGATAGATATGAGCATGTGTTTCGATATATCGCATTGTTTACCCTGGGTTAATGGCCAAGGGGCAAATTAATACTATAAGGTTTTAAATTTGTAACCTAATTCAAGAAAATGATCCAGAAATCCGGGAAGTACTTGTCTTAAGTGTTTCTCCGCTTTGAGGCTATCATGAAAAACCACGATTGAACCGTGTCTCACTTTTGAGATTGCGCTTTTATAGATTTTATCAACTGACAACATTTCATCAAAATCACCTATTAAATAGTCCCACATGATTATTTGGTGAGTCTTACTAATTTCATTGATTGCAGCTCTCTTAATTTTGCCGTATGGAGGTCTGAATAGATTCGTTTTTGTATGTTGATCTATGGATTCCTGGCACTTTTTAAAATCATCAAAATATCTAACAAAATCGCTTTCCCAACCATTGAGATGATTGTATGTATGATTCCCAATCTTGTGACCAGCTTTTATTAGTTCCGACAATATTTCAGGATTACCGTCAACATTCTTACCAACTACAAAAAATGTAGCCTGAATATCTCTTAGCGCTAGTTGCTCTATTACCCATGGAGTTACTTCAGGAATAGGCCCATCATCAAATGTCAGATAAAGGCATCTTTCTGATTCTTGTTTTTTATCCCAAATTAATCCAGGGTAGATTTTTTTAATGAGCCAGTGTGTCTTTAGTGTATAATACCTCACTTGGAGAGGTTTACTTTACAGGATAGCATCGTAATGTCATCTCGGTAGCTATTATCACCTCTAAACTTGTCCACTTGATTGAATATTTCAGCATGAATCTGTGCAGGTTCCTGATGCCCCTTCTTTGCTACAATTTCAGCAAGACGCTCTTCACCAAACTCCTCCCCTTCATCATTAAAGGTTTCTATAACGCCATCAGTGTATGAAAACAAAAGGAAATTCTGATCCAACACTAGTTCACCTACCTCCAGAAAAGGAAGTGGATTAAACATTCCAAGAATTGTAGTTCCTGCCTCAAGCAGTTGGTAACTACCATCAACTACCAATATTGGAGGATTGTGACCACAATTAACGTAATGAAGCGTATGAGCATTCCCATCATAAATTGCAATGAAGAATGTGATGAAGTTCTCTCCGTTTCCGCTAAAATTAATTTGGTAATTTAGCTCATCCACAATTTCATTTAAATCAGATGAGTTTCTAACCATAGTGCGTAGAGACGCCTGAAAATTGGACATCAATAAGGCTGCTGGTACTCCTTTGCCACTAACATCAGCTATACAAACCATGAACTTATTGTCAGCCAATGGAATATAATCGTAATAGTCACCTCCAACATCTTGATGAGGAATGTAACTTGCTTCCAGCTGAAGGTCTGAATTGTTTGGAAGACTATTTGGAATCAGGTAATTCTGAACCTGTTTCGCAATCTCAAGTTCTTTACGATAAGCTTCCTGCTCTATTTGTTTACGGGCCAACTTCTTATTCTCGATGGCCACAATTATAATATTGGTTAGTGCTTGTAAGAATGTTCTGTCAACCGTCTGCTCAGAAACATCTGAAACACCTCCTAAGAATACTACAGCTAAAAGTTTATCCTTATGAGAAACCGGGAAAACCTCATCAAACTCGCAGAACAACTCATCGCATGATGCAATCTCCTCCGCTTGTTTTAAGTTTTGATATGACTCTGGAAGAGATTCGCCCTCCATCTTCCTGCTTGTCCCATAATTTACCTTGCATACCCATGAATCATCCAAAACAAACAGCCCTATCTTTTCAATCTTAAGATCTGCAAGAAGTGTAAATCGATATATTTTATACAGTGAATCTTCCGACAGATTGTTGTTAATAGCCTGTGTTATTTCCAGTAAAGCATTGAGCTTTAAATCTTTGATTTGCGAGTCCTTAGAACCAATCATCACTTATCCATTGCTGTTATGAGCCATTAACCCCGCTTTTGTAGCCAGGTAAAAATATCTCCTTGCGTCTCTATCAAAATTCAAATCATCCTCCGGCACATCGTCAGTTGCAGAAGAAAGACATTTAATCCAACTCTTTTGAAGAAGTTTATTTAATACTTTTTTGAGCTCATGGTCCTCCAGATCGGTTTTCTCCATCAGATCATCGAATGATACCACAAAGTACAATTCATCCAATACGTCGTATTCCAAATCACTCATTTATAACTTCTTCCTTTCCAGTTATATTTAATAAACAATGAAATTATAGATAAAAAGACAATATAAAAAGGGTAAATGACCTGTAAAATACAGAATTCAAGTTTTGAGAGCCTAACTTCCATTTTTTCAGACACTGATTTTAAATAGAAAAATTCAGCCAATACTTTAATTGCTAATATACCAAGAGCAATTCCTGGGTTAGACATAAAAAACAAACCAATTATTCCAATTGCAGTAGCTGCCTGAAACAAGAAAACCAAAATGGCCCAAATAGTAACTCTTGATTGTTTGTGGAACCTCCACTTACTTGCCCACCTGATTCTTTGATTTAAAAAGTCCCCAATACTGTGCTTTGCTGAAGTACTAACCAAAGCATCAGCCGATTTTATAAACCTCACAGAATCACTCGACTCATCAAACGCTTTTTGAAGTAAAAACTCATCGTCACCAGAAGCGATTTTTGTATTCCCTTCAAATCCCTGCACCCGTTCAAATAGTGATTTACGATAACCAAGATTAGCTCCATTGCACATAATTGGAGCTCCCATTTCAAGGGATGCTGCTCCCAATCCAATCAAACCTGCAAATTCCAATTGCTGTAACTTTACAAAGCTTGATTTTTCATTGAAGAATACCACTGGGCCTAAAACCATATTGATGTTATCATCCAAAAACTGCTGAACATAATTTTTCACCCAATGCTTACTGATTCTGCAATCTCCATCCGTGCATAAAACGATATCATTTTGAGCTTTTGAAACACCAATTGTTATTGCGCTTTTCTTACCTTCTGGTGCTTGAAGTTCTTTTAAAGAGTACATCTTTATTGCTATGTCAAGTTCTTTAGTGGCTTGTTGAACAATTTGCTCTGTATCGTCCTCAGAATAATCATCAATTATCAATACTTCAATCAATTGATTATTATAGTTCTGATCAGCAATATCATTTAGCAGTTCCCTAATACTTGTTGCTTCATCTCGTACAGGAATCAATACAGACACCTTAAGTTCCGGATCTGATTCTATTTCTTCAATAGGAATTCTATCCCAATAAACTTTGAGTAAGATTAAGTAGATAGAATACAGAAGTATGAATGTGAGAGCTCCGGCAAAAATCAATTGTGCACAAGTTTTAATTTCGGAACAAACACAATCGCCAAAGAAGCTGGTAAAAAGACATTAATAACCCACAGAAGTAATGTCGCACTAATCACCAAAGACGCATCAATACCGAATTGCCCAAAAAACAACAGTGCAGAAAACTCTCTGATACCAATGTCTCCAAATAAATTAAGAGTAGGAATGATAGATTTAGCCAGGAATATGAAAGCAATTCCATTCAAAAGAATCCAAGTATCAATATCTAACCCAACCATTTTAAAGATCAGGTAAAACTGAGTGAAAAATACCAAATATCGGAATGCCGATAATCCAAGAATCTGTAAGATAGTATTAGTTGAAACCTCTTTCGTTGCTGCAAACCAGTGCCTTACACTTTTTACGATTCTCGCGCGGAACTTAAAAATCAATATGCTAGCAATAAGAACACAGCAGGAAACCACCAGAAGTAATAAGTTTAAGTTCCTAAAATCAACAAGGCGTTGATTACTCAATAGTGTTATAGTTCCGATAAGGCCAAATACGACCGTGATTATAGTCTGGCAGATTGAATTGATCAGAAATGATCCAACCTGTGCAACTTTAGTTTTCCCTTCCAAAGTTGATACCCGACCAGATAAGTCCCCTAAAGAGCTAATAAATTGTTTAAACAACAAGCCAATTAATACTGCTTTCACAGCTTCATAAAAGCTGTTAATTCCAACAAGAATCTGCCACTTTCTTGCTTCTAAACCCCAATTCAATGCCATTAACATCAATACTAGTGCTATTACCAATGGCTCCATATTTACGAATTGAAAATCAGACCAACTATGCTTTGAAAGTTGTGTTATGATAAACCAAGCAATCAAGCTTAGTACAAGCAGCTTCCACAAATGGTTTAGTAAAGCCTTATGATTTTTAATTATGGATACCTTCTTCATAAATTGCACCTATGAATGATCAGACAAAAAAAGAAAAAATAATTCTGGGCATTGATCCTGGAACCACTGTCATGGGGTACGGTCTGATCATAGTTAAAGGCTCTGAATTCAAGTTATTGCAGTTTGGTGTTATTCATCTGAGCAAATATACTAACCATGAAATTAAGCTTAAGAAGATTTTTGATAGAGTATTGTCAATTATTGATGAGTTCCATCCAGATGATGTAGCATTAGAAGCTCCATTTTTTGGAAAAAATGTGCAGTCTATGCTAAAACTAGGTAGAGCTCAGGGTGTTGCTATGGCAGCTGCCTTATCCAGGGAAATTCCCATCACGGAATATGCACCTAAAAAGGTCAAACAATCTGTCACAGGAAATGGTAATGCCAGTAAGGAGCAGGTTGCTGCAATGTTGAAGACTCTTTTAAAATTTAAAGAGGCTCCCAAATTACTGGATGCCTCTGATGCTTTGGCTGTTGCTCTATGTCACCATTTTCAGGGAGGCAACACAACAAAGTCTTTTAAAAGTTGGAAAGCGTTTCTCAGTGAAAATCCTAATCGAATGAAGTAATCTAAAAGTTGGCTTTAATTTTATCTGCCATCTCACCCAATTCATCGGGAGTAGGTTTAAGTTTCATTCTACTAAAATTCATATCCTCCATGGTGTTTATTGGAATCAAATGAACATGAGCATGAGGAACTTCAAGTCCCATTACAGTAACTCCTACTCTTTCACACGGAACAGTTTTCTTAATCGCTGCAGCTACTTTTTTAGCGAACAAATGAAGTCCGGTGAGCACCTCATCTTCTAAATCAAAAATATAGTCTACTTCTTGTTTTGGGATTACAAGACAATGACCTTCCATTAATGGATTAATATCAAGAAAGGCCAGATAATCATCATTTTCAGCAACAATCTTTGCTGGTATCTCGCGATTGATGATTTTGGTGAAAATACTTGCCATCTTATTAATAAGAGATATCTAGTATATCAAATTCAATCTTCCCTGCAGGTGCATCTACAATTGCTACCTCTCCTACTTCTTTACCAATAAGTCCTTTACCAATTGGAGACTTGATAGAAATCTTTCCTGTTTTCAAATCAGCTTCTTCTTCAGAAACCAAAGTATACTTTACTTCCATACCGTTCTTCTTATTCTTGATCTTAACGGTAGACAAGATTCCAGCTTTAGATGTATCAATTGAAGATTCATCAATTACTCTTGCATTAGCAACAACTTCCTCCAGCTTCGATATTTTCAACTCAAGAAGTCCCTGAGCGTCTTTTGCTGCATCATATTCAGCGTTTTCACTTAAGTCACCCTTGTCTCTGGCTTCCGCAATTTGCTTGGCCATATCAGCCCTTCCTTTTGTCTTCAACTCCTGAAGCTCGTTCTTCAACTTCTCTAGCCCTTCTGGGGTGTAATAACTTATATTAGACATATCAATTCGTTTATAAACAAAAAAGAACGGTCCTATCGCTAGAACCGTCTTTATCTTTTAATTTCTTAAAGTGAATTACAAATATACAGATTTTAGGCGCAATCAAACAACTTTAGGGGATTCTTGATAGTAATTCAGAATCTTGTTTGCCAACACCTGACTAATTTTTTCATATGACTCAAAAGTCCAACCTGCAACATGTGGAGTAAATATTACTTTGCCAGAATCCACCAGCTTTTGAAACGTGGTTTTCTCCTCTTCGGTAAAAGTTGAGAACTTTTCGTTTTCCAAAACATCTAATGCTGCTCCTTGTATTACACCATTATTTAATGCTTCACTTAATCCCTCCAGAGAAACTACCTTTCCTCTGGATGTATTGATCACATAAATACTTTTGAGAAATCCTTTGAAAAAGTCTTTATTAATGAATAATTCTGTTTCTGAAGTTAGTGGCACATGAATACTTAGAACGTCAGTTTCTGCGTATAGCTCTTCCAACTCTACCATCTTTACGTATGGTAATGGTGATTTGGAATTATACTTGTCGTAAGCCAATATATTGACATCAAACCCACTCAGCTTCTTAGCTAAAGACTGACCTGTATTACCAAATCCTACAATACCTACTGTCTTGCCTTTCAGTTCAATCCCTCTATTTTCCTCTCTCATCCAAATACCATTCTTCACTTCAGTATTTGCTGAGCCCAAATGGTTAAACAAGTTCAGAATCATACCTATGGCATGTTCTCCTACAGCGTCTCTATTTCCCTCCGGGGCATTGAATACAACGACGTTCGTTCCTTTCAACGCCGATTCGTCAATATTATCAATTCCAGCCCCTGCTCTTGCTACAAATTCGAGTTTAGTGGCTTTATCTATTAATTCTTTATTTACTCTGATTTTGCTTCTAACGACCAATCCGTGATATTCATGAATAATAGCCAATACTTCCTCCTTGGTGATTTTTGGTTGATAATCGATCTCAACCCAATCTTTTTCCAGGATTTGCTGGAAGCTTTCGTGTAAATCGTTGACTACTAATATTTTTTTATTGGTCATTTCTCTGATGGCTTATAAGCCGTATAATGAATGAGCTACAGCAAAATAAACGATAAGACCTAACAAATCGTTCGCGGTAGTGATAAAGGGTCCTGAAGCTAATGCAGGATTGATTCCAAATTTATCTAACAACAGTGGAGTGATTGTCCCCATAAATGATGCTAATAAAACAACACTAAACAAAGCAAAGGCCACTGTCAATGCTATTCTTTGATCCTTGGTAAACAATATCACAACTCCAAAAACAATCAACGCCAGTATCACACCATTTACTACGGCTACAAACAATACTTTCACTAATCTTTTCACAAGACTGTCAGTAAAAGCACTTCTATTAGCTAAACTTTGCACCACCAATGAAGAAGACTGAATACCAACATTCCCTCCAGTTGCAGTAATCAATGGAATAAAAAATGCCATTATTGGTATCACCTTAATTTCACCTTCAAAAAAACTGATGAAATATGCTCCAACAAGTCCTCCTACCAATCCAATAACCAGCCATGGTAACCGGGCTTTCGAAAGAACCCATACAGTATCATCTTCCTCTACATCAGAAGATATACCTGACATGATTTGTCTTTCTTCCTCGGCTTGTTCCGTAATTACATCTACAATATCATCAATTGTAATTCTTCCAACCAACCTTCCTCTTGCATTCACAACAGGTACAGCATCCAAATCATACTTCTGCATTACGATAGCAACCTCTTCTTCATCCAGATAAGTCTCTACTGACACCACATCAGGATCATAGATATCAGAGATTTTCATTGCATCGCTGGCTAGAATAATTCTTTTGAGAGAAACCTTTCCAATCAACTTCTCATGATCATCAACAACGTATACGGAGTAAATCTTTTCAACATTTTCGGCTTGCTTCCTTATTTCATCAATACACTGTAGAACAGTCCAGTTCAGATTAGCTTTGATAAGCTCTTTCGCCATCAATCCTCCGGCAACATCTTCATCGTATCTTAATAGATCAAGAATATTAGATGCCTTTTCTTCATTTTGCAGGAGGCTGATTATCTCTTCTCGTTTCTTAAGAGGAATTAATGCCAGAATATCTACCCCGTCATCAGAATCGAGGTGTTCTATAAATTGGGCAACCTCTGAAGAACTGAAGTCCATGATAAACTTCCCTTTAATGTCTTCATCGAGATCACTAATGATTTCTGCGCTTACTTTATTGTCGAGGAGATTTAGAACAAAGTGACATTCCTCTGTCTCAAACTCATCAAGAAGGGCGGAGATGTCGGCTGGATTTACCCCTTCCAACGTCTGGAGAATAAACTCATCGTCTCGATTTTCCAGGGCAACCTGAAATAGATCGAGGAACTCCTTGGTAAGTTCAAAATGAGTCAATTGTTCCATGATTGCTCAATCAATTTTGTTAATTCAATAAACTGATTAACCGAAAGTTGTTCGGCTCTTTTGGTTAGCATAGGTTCGTCTCTGAGAGACTCGGGCAAATTTAAATTTTTTAAAGAGTTCCACAACGTTTTGCGACGCTTTTGGAAGCCCTCTTTCACTACCCTTTTAAATAGCACTTCATCACATTCCAGTTTCTCAACATTATTTCTGGAGAACCTAATTACTGCTGATTTTACTTTTGGCGGAGGATTAAAGACGCCTGGAGGAACGGTGAATAAATATTCTACTTCATAAAACGCCTGCAATAGAACACTCAGTATACCGTATGTCTTATTGCCTTCTTTTGAGCTAATTCTATCAGCCACTTCCTTCTGAACCATCCCCACTATTTCTGTCGCATGCTTGCGATAATCATATACTTTAAAGAAGATTTGAGAACTTATATTATATGGAAAGTTCCCAATGACTGCAAAATTCTGTTCGGGCAACTCTGACTTTAAAAAATCCTGCAATTGAAATTTCCCAGAATGATCAGGGTAATGTTTTTTCAGGTATTCAACAGATTCATCATCTACATCAAGCGCTTTAAAATCCGGAATTGGTTTTTCAATTAAGTATTTGGTTAAAACACCTGTTCCCGGGCCAATTTCAAGGACATGTTTTTCATCGTGATTTAGCTGCAATGCCTCCACTATCTTCAGTGCGATATTTTCGTCTTTTAGGAAGTGTTGTCCCAACTTCTTTTTTGGCCTTACTGAATCCATTGCAATTTGTTTTCCAAATAATTTAACTTGCAGGAGCAAATTAAGGGTTATTCTTTCGTATTGAATGACCAATAGCAAAGAAATTTGTTTAGTGCTGATAGCAAAAAATGACAAAGAAGAATACAAACGACAAACCACTAATCGGAATTACGGTTGGTGATATCAATGGTGTAGGACCAGAAGTAATCATTAAATCACTAATGGATAATCGACTAACTAAATCCTTTACACCTATTATATATAGTTCTGCCAAGGTAATTTCTTTTTACAGAAAGAATTTGGATCTGCAGTCATTCAATTATTACCAAACTAAGGGACTTGACAACATTAACCCTAAGAAGGTAAATGTCCTAAACATCTGGGATGAGAATGTTGAAATAAAACCTGGTGAAGAAAATGAAGATGGTGGGAAGTATGCACTACTTTCCCTAGAAAAAGCTTCTCAGGATCTAAAGGATGGTAAAATTCATGGTATTGTCACAGCACCTATCAACAAAAACAATATCCAGTCTGACGATTTTGCTTTTCCTGGCCACACAGAATACCTGGCTCAAAAGTTTGAAGTAGATGATAATTTGATGTTCCTTGTTAGTGACACACTTAGAGTAGGTGTAGTTACAGGACACATTCCATTAAAAGATGTCCCAGGCAAGATTACAGGAGAAGCCATCAAAAAGAAGCTTAAGATCATGATCAAGTCTCTGAAGAAAGATTTTGGTATCAAAAAACCAAAAATTGCTGTAATGGGACTTAATCCTCATGCTGGAGAAAACGGATTACTTGGAAAAGAGGAACAAGAAATAATTGGTCCTGCCTTGGAAGAAGAAAGAAATAATGGCAATCTGGTTTTCGGACCATTCCCGGCAGATGGATTCTTCGGGTCAGATCAATTTAACTCATATGATGGAATTCTGGCCATGTATCATGATCAGGGCTTAATACCTTTTAAAAGCATGGCATTTGAGCACGGTGTGAACTTCACAGCAGGTCTACCAGTAATCAGAACATCTCCTGATCATGGAACTGCTTATGGGATTGCCGGTAAAAACGCTTCAAGCGAGACTTCTATGAGACAAGCCTTGTATCTGGCATACGATGTATGGAGAATGAGGCAAGAGAATTCATAATTCCTTAATCTATTTATTGCTTTTTCTTTATTATTTAGAAATCTCTCCGTAAATTTGCGGTTCTTTATTCAAAGGGAAGGATCGATGAGAGCTTTAGATAACTACAGAATCGATATATACAAGCTGCCAAATAAAACGCACAGCTTTGATTTTGAGTTTGAAAATTCTTTTTTCGAGCTATTCGAGGATAGCATTATTGAAAAGGGAAAAGGAACTTGTCATCTGGAGTTGATGAAAGAGGAAACGATGATGACGGCAGACTTCCAAATAGATGCCGAAGTTGAGTTGATTTGTGACAGGAGTTTGGAACCATTTATGTTCCCAATTAAGAAGTCAGAAAATCTACTGATCAAGTTCGGAGAGGAAGATGTTGAGTTAGGTGATGAGATTATTAGCATTCATAGAGATACACAGTCTTTAAACATTGCACAAAATATCTTTGAATACCTAACCATCTCAATTCCAATGAAAAAGCTTCATCCCAAATTTGAAGGAGAGGAAGAAACTGATGAACTGATTTATTCTTCTGATGATTTTGTAGAGGAGGAAGAAGAGAATGAGGAAACATTGGATCCCAGATGGGAAGCATTAAGAAATTTGAAAAAACAATAACATTAAATACAATTAGAAATGGCTCATCCTAAGCGTAAGATATCGAAACAAAGAAGAGATAAGAGAAGAACGCATTACAAAGCAGAACCAAAGAACTATATGATTTGTCAGGTTACTGGAGAAGCTCATTTGCCTCACAGAGCATACTGGCATGAAGGCAAACTTTACTACAAAGGTAAAGTTGTGATGGAGAAGGAAGTTTTAGCCTAATCGTTAGAAGAAATAGAAAAGCCTGTATAAATTGCAGGCTTTGATTTTTTAATAACAAAATCACCTAGATGAACCTTAAACGAGCGGCTATTACTGGAGTCCACGGGTATGTTCCAGATTACATCCTGACTAATCAGGAGTTGGAAACGATGGTGGACACAAATGATGAATGGATTACTTCCAGAACGGGTATTAAAGAGAGAAGAATCCTAAAAGGTGAGAACAAGGGTGTTTCAGTAATTGGAATTGAAGCTGTAAAAGGACTTCTTGAAAAAACCAATACAAAAGCTGAAGACATTGACTTGATCATATGCGCCACAACTACTCCTGATATGGCATTCCCAGCCACAGGTAACATCATTGCAAATGCTGTTGGAGCAGTTAACTCTTTCAGTTACGATCTTCAGGCTGCTTGTTCAGGATTTCTATATGCACTTACTACCGGATCTCAATTCATTGCGACCGGACTTTATAAAAAAGTAATCGTTGTGGGAGCTGATAAAATGTCTTCCATTATTGATTACACTGACAGAGCTACCTGCATCATTTTTGGAGATGGTGGTGGAGCTGTTATGTTAGAACCTTCAGAAGACGAAACTGGAATCATTGATACAGAACTTCATTCTGACGGATCTGGCGAACCATATCTTCACATGAAAGCTGGAGGAAGTAGAAAACCAGCTTCTGTTGAAACTCTTCAAAACAAAGAGCACTACGTATATCAGGAAGGTTCTCAGGTTTTTAAGTTTGCTGTAAAAAATATGGCAGACACTGCAGCTGAAGTTGCAGACAGAAACAACCTGACTGGAGATGATATCGCATACTTGGTACCGCACCAGGCTAATAAAAGAATTATTGATGCGACAGCCAACAGAATTGGATTACCTGAAGAAAAGGTAATGCTCAATATTCAAAAGTTTGGTAACACAACCAGCGGAACTATTCCGTTGTGTTTATGGGACTATGAGTCTAAATTGAAAAAAGGAGATAATCTTATCCTTGCAGCATTTGGAGGAGGATTTACCTGGGGAGCTACTTATATCAAGTGGTCCTACGATTCTAAATAGTATTTAACAAGTTCAAATAAACAAATTCACTTTTCATGGCAACCACAGCAGATATTAGAAACGGGTTGGTTATTGAATTCAATCATGACCTGTATTCTGTAGTTGAATTTCAACACGTAAAACCGGGAAAAGGTCCTGCTTTCGTTAGAACAAAACTTAAAAGCGTTAGGACTGGAAAAGTAGTAGATAATACATTCTCTGCAGGTCACAAAATCAGCACTGCAAGAGTAGTAAGAAGACCATACCAATTCCTTTACAAGGATGATATGGGATATAACTTCATGGATAATGAAACTTTTGAGCAGGTAAGCATCCAGGAGAACCTAATTAACGCTCCTCAATTCCTTCACGACGGACAAGTATGTGAAGTAATCATTCACGAAGAGCAGGAAGAAATTTTAGGTTGCGAGCTTCCTTTACATGTAGAAGTGACTGTTACTTATACAGAGCCTGGCATCAAAGGAGACACAGCAACAAACGCTTCAAAGCCAGCAACAATTGACACTGGTGCAACAGTACAAGTTCCCCTTTTCATCAATCAGGATGAAAGAATTAAAATCGATACTACTAAGGGAGCTTACGTAGAACGTGTAAAATAATTTATATTTACCGCCATTTCAGGTTTTACCTGTAATAGAATAACGCCGATTTATTGGCATTTACTTAAAGAATTGACCCTAAAAACTTAATTAATAGATACCTATGAAAGCAAAGGAGATAAGAGATTTGATAGACTTTATTTCTCAGTCCGGATTGGAAGAGGTTAACATTGAAACTGAGGAATTTAAGATCAATGTAAAACGCTCAAATGAGGTTACACAGCAAATAGTTGAAGCAGCTCCTGCTCCAGTTGTAGCAGCTCCGGTTGCAGCAGCACCAGTAGCAGCAACACCTGCTCCAGCAGCAACTCCAGCTCCGGCAGCAACTCCAGCTCCAGCAGCTGAAAGTGCAGGTTCTGACGACTCTAAGTACGTACAAGTAAAATCTCCAATGATTGGTACTTTCTACCGTTCTTCAAATCCTGAGTCTCCGGCATTTGTAAACGTTGGTGATAAAGTTTCAGCAGGACAGACTGTATGTATCGTTGAAGCGATGAAGTTATTCAACGAAATCGAATCAGATGTAAGTGGTACAATCGTAAAAGTATTGGTTGAAAATGCTCAGCCAGTTGAGTACGACCAGCCATTATTCTTAGTTGATCCATCATAATTCACTTTAACGAAGCGACGTGTTTAAAAAAATATTAATTGCCAATAGAGGAGAAATTGCTCTAAGGGTAATTCGTACCTGCAGAGAAATGGGAATCAAAACAGTTGCTGTTTATTCTCAGGCAGATGCGGATAGTTTACATGTAACATTTGCGGATGAGGCTGTTTGTATTGGTCCTCCTCCAAGTACTGAATCATATTTGAATATCCCAAGAATTATTTCTGCTGCTGAAATCACAAATGCAGATGCAATTCACCCGGGATATGGTTTCCTTTCAGAGAATGCTGAATTCTCAAAAGTTTGTGACGAGTACGGCATCAAATTTATCGGAGCAAGCGCTGACATGATCAGCAAAATGGGAGATAAAGCTACAGCTAAAGACACTATGAAAGCTGCTGGTGTTCCGACCATTCCTGGTTCTGATGGACTATTAAGCTCTGTAGAGGAAGGAAAGAAAATTGCTAAGCAAGTTAAATACCCAGTGATCCTTAAAGCTACTGCAGGTGGTGGTGGTAGAGGTATGCGAATTGTTAACGATGAATCTGGTTTCCAGAAAGCTTGGGATGATGCTAGACAAGAATCTGGAGCTGCATTTGGTAACGATGCATTGTATCTTGAGAAATTCATTGAAGAGCCAAGACATATTGAGATTCAGATTGTAGGTGATTCCAGAGGAAGAGCTTGCCACTTATCTGAAAGAGATTGTTCTATCCAAAGAAGACACCAGAAACTAATTGAAGAAACTCCATCTCCTATCGTAAGTCAGGACTTAAGGGAGAGAATGGGAGAAGCAGCTATTAAAGGTGCTGAAGCAATTGGTTACGAAGGTGCAGGCACAATTGAATTCCTTGTGGATAAGCATGGAGATTTCTACTTCATGGAAATGAACACAAGAATCCAGGTAGAGCACCCAATCACGGAAGAAGTAACAGATTTCGACTTGATTAAAGAGCAAATCAAAGTTGCTGCCGGAATTGAGATCTCAGGACAGAATTATTTCCCTCAGTTGCATTCCATGGAGTGTAGAATCAATGCTGAGAATCCGAAGAAAGGTTTCAGACCTTCTCCAGGTAAGATTACAAACGTTCACCTACCGGGTGGTCACGGTGTGAGAGTAGATAGCCACATTTATGCAGGCTACACAATCCCTCCAAACTATGACTCAATGATTGCTAAGCTAATTGTTTCTGCTCAAACCAGAGAAGAAGCAATTGTTAGAATGAAAAGAGCATTGCAGGAAACTGTAATTGAAGGAATTGATACTACTATTCCATTGCACATTAAACTAATGGATGATCCTGTATTCCAGTCTGGTAAGTTTACGACAGCTTATTTGGATACATTTGATTTTGATAGTATTTAAGTTAGAAATAACTTATTCAAAATATAAAAGCAGCTCTTTTCGGGGCTGCTTTTTTTATATATTTGCAACCATTAAACCTGAAGTCGAATTCATCAACTGTTTTGATTCCTCATTGGGTCTATTATTTATTTAACTATCTAGAAATATGAAAAACATTCTATTAATCATCTTTTTATTGATCTCTGGAGCATCGATTGGGCAGATTAACCCTGGTTGGTTTTATGGTTCAACTGATGGCACTGAATCCGATGACTTAAAACTCGGATACAGAAGCTCAAATACAACATTTAATTATCGAGTGAGAAGTAGCTATTCCGGAGGTACAACAATTTTAAAAACTAATACCGGAGCTTGGGGAACAAATTACTACTGGCAAAGAGGAAGTTCCGCCGGAACAAAAAGCATCGCAAGAATCGGTGGTAGTGAATCAGCTGGACACTCATTTGTATTATATAGCAAAACTGATGGTGCTACCGGAAATATTGTACTACGTTCAAATGGGGACACTTATTTCAATGGAGGAAATGTTGGGATTGGATATACTACCCCTTCTAGCAAGCTGCATGTTCAGGGGCAAGATGCAGCATTTTTTAGCGGATCTGTGGAAAACAATCTTCACTTCGGAAGAGATAATGGCCAAAAAGTACAAATGATGGTAAATGACAACCACCTATATTTTGATCTAGTACAAGATGCAGATGGAAATTCTGGCCATGTTATGTTTTTTAGAAATCTAGCAGAGGGGACTTCAGAGAATAATGACATTAGGTTTCAGACTTCAGGAGAAAATAGACTTGCAATAAAAGCAGGTGGAAATGTTGGAATTGGAACCACTTCTCCAACTGGTGACGGACTTACTGTTGTTGGCGGGGATTCCGGTCAAGATTTCCTAACTCTTGAGAGGCCAAATATTGGCAAATTCAGATTCAATTCAGGTGGCTACAGTACTAGAATGACTATTGGTAGTAACAATGTTGATCGATTCACTCTCGGCTGGGATAATTCTGAAGCTGGATTTGCAATTTCCAATGACATAGAGTTTGCAACTCATGAACATGCTTTTTTCATAAAAAACACAGGTAATGTAGGAATCGGCACAACAGATCCTGATGCTAAACTAACCGTCAAAGGAAACATCAAATCCAAAGAAATAAAAGTAGAAGTAAATGCCGGAGAAGGCCCTGATTATGTATTCGAAGAAGACTACAATCTAAGAAGCCTGGAGGAAACAGAAGAATACATCAAAGCATACAAGCATTTACCGGAAGTTCCTTCTGCTAAAGTGATGGAGTCCGAAGGATTGAATCTGAAAGAAATGAATTTGATGTTGCTTCAGAAAATTGAGGAATTGACGCTACATATGATCGAGCAGAATAAAGAAATTGAGAGTTTAAAAACTGAAGTTCAAAATTTAAAATCCAAGTAATTTCATTAACCTAAAGAATAGCAAAAGCAGCTCTTATCGGGCTGCTTTTTTTTATATATTTGCAACCGTCAAACCTGAAGTCGAATTCATCAACTTTTAGATTCTTCCTTGGGTGTATTATTTATTTAACTATCTAGAATTATGAAAAAACTAGTATTATTCACTCTTATTCAATTTTTTGCGGTTTTATCTTTTGCTCAGACTTCCACACAGAACTATACAATTCAAAAAGGTTACCCTAAACTTACATTACAAAATACTTCCAGTAACAAATGGGGTTGGGGAGGTATTGAATTTAAAGACAATACCACAAGTACATTAAGTTATTACAGGTTTTTTGCAGAAAGAAGTGCTGTTCAAGGAGCAGGAACGGGATCTCTAAACTTCAGATTTAGAAAATTCATCAACGCGGGCGGTTATGTAGACTTCTTCAAAATTAACGATACTAACAATGACTTTGTATTTAATGACATTGTAAGTGGAACAACGGCTGGGAATATCATTTTTAAGTATGGGAATGTCGGAGTTGGAACATCCGCACCAGATCAAATCCTACATGTCGAAAAAAATGGCAATACCTTTATTCAACTTGAGAATACTGGCACAAATGGTTCAATCGTAAAATTTGGTGCTGTAAATAGCAACAATAAAGTAGAAACTCAAATCCAATACGAAGATGAGTTTGGATTATTTGATCATGCAGCTGGATCATGGAGATTAAAGGTATTATCAAATGGAAACGTTGGAATAGGAGCCACCGGTCCAAGTCATAAATTATCGGTATCTGCGGGTTATAAAGGGCTACTTGTATCTGGTGCAATGGGGGGTAACAATTTCATTGACCACCAGGTAGGGTTTACTTTCACTGATGCTGGTGTGAGTGAGTCTGGAGTGAAATTTAACAAGAAAAATGGCGGTTCCGATTTTGATCTTATGAATGCCTATTACAATGGAGGTGAAGTTTTTGTGATTAGAAATAATGGAAAAGTTGGTATCGGAACTGACAACCCAAGTGCTATGCTTACAGTTGCAGGAAATATTGAATCGCAAGAAGTAAAAGTAACAGTAGACGCAGGCCAGGGCCCGGATTATGTATTCGAAGAAGACTACAATCTAAGAAGCCTGGAAGAAACAGAAGAATACATCAAAGCAAACAAGCATTTACCGGAAGTTCCATCTGCAAAAGTGATGGAATCTGAAGGATTGAATCTGAAAGAAATGAATTTGATGTTACTGCAGAAAATTGAGGAATTGACTCTTCATCAAATTGAGCAGAATAAAAGTCTAAAAAGCGCTCTTAAAAAGATTGAATCTCTGGAGAATGAAATTGAGACTTTGAAAGAGAATTAAGAAATTGAACAATCTTAAAAAAAAGCAGCCTCCAAAGCTGCTTTTTTTTGTTTTATCAGACACCTACAAGCGCAAAACAACCATCTTATTTGCTCATAACGCTTTCATAATCAACGAATTCCACTCCTATATTTTTTTGTATATACAACATAAATTAATATATTGAACTGGGGACATTCTATGAGCGAACATGGACAAAAAGGGAATTGCCTGCTATCTCGGGACAATAGCAGCAGCACTATTACTATGCATTTCTGCATTTGGGCAGACTATGCCTTTAAAATTTCAATTTCTAAACACTGACAATGGTTTATCCGATGGTACAGTATATGATGTATTAAAAGATTCACGTGGTTTTTTGTGGGTAGCAACATCCAAAGGATTGAACAGGTTTGATGGTTTCAACACCAAAATTTACAGACCTGTTGATGGAGATTCCAGTAGTATTTCTGGAGATCGCATTACCTCTATTGCAGAAGACAAAGAAGGAAAAATATGGGTTGGAACCACCAAGAACGGAATCTCCGTATTGGATACTCGTACAAATCTTTTTAGGAGATATGTAAATGATCCGGACAATCAAAGTTCTGTATCATCTAATACCATCAACAAAGTTTATTGTGATAAACAAAATCAAATCTGGGTCGCTTCTACAAGTGGTTTGGATTTATACAATTCTAAAACTGATAAGTTCAGCAGAAAGCTTACGAATAGAAACATCTCCACTCTTTCCACCGATGGAGGAGACGGATTCTGGATAAATGCTTCAAACGGAATTGATCATTACCTGCCTGACATCAATCAATTAACATCAAGTCCATTTAAAGAAACTGATCAGGCAATTGCAGTCAGTTCAATTATCACAGATCAAAAGAATGAAACATGGGTAGGTGTTGTTGGCTATGGATTATATCGATTAAATAATAATTCTTTTGATCCCATAAACAATGTAAATACGCGATTAACATCAAAAATTATCACCTCTATATTCCCCGATGTTAACGGAAAAATTTGGATTGGCACAGATGGTGGTGGCCTGGCAATTTATGACCCTGTAAAGCAGGAATTAAAAAAGCATATCAACAACCCATATGATACAGAGAGCCTTAGTAGTAACGCTGTATTAACAGTAACCGGAGATGATGAAGGCAATGTTTGGGTTGGTACATTTAGGTACGGAATCAATCATTTCAACCCATATAGAAAGAAGTTCACTACGATCAAGAAGGAAATTGGCCAGGAAAATACGCTTAGTCATAATTCCGTAATCGCAATGTACCCGTCAAGCTCTGGAGTATGGCTAGGAACTGATGGTGGAGGTTTAAATCATTACAACCCAAAGACTGGAGAATTCAAGCACTTTAAAAACGACCCAAACAACAGCAACTCCATAAGTTCTAATGTTATCAAGTCAATCTATGAAGATAATGAAGGTAATCTATGGCTTGGAACTTATTTGGGAGGGCTCAACAAATTCGATCCAAACACTGGAGTCTCCACGGTTTACAAGCAAGATTTAAATGATCCGGAAAGTATTGCGTCCAATTTAGTATGGGCTATTTATGAAGATAGAAGGGATAATCTGTGGCTTGGGTTATTAAATTCTGGCTTAAGTAAATTAGATCAATCCACAGGAAAATTTGAAAACTTTTTACATGACCCCAACAACCCTGAATCAGTAGGATCTACCAATGTATTTGTAATGTTAGAGGATCGTGAAGGTAATTTTTGGGTAGGTACAGAGTTTGGTGGTTTAAGCTTAATGGATAGAGACAACAAAACTTTCAGGACCTTTAAAAATGATCCGAATGACCCTTACTCAATTCCCTCAGATGAAATTAGAAGCTTATTTGAGGATAGAGAATCCAATTTATGGATCGGGACTAAAAAAGGAATAAGCCTTTGGGACAATGAGAAAAAGCAATTTCATTACCCTGAAGTGAATAAACATTTAAATGACTTAATTATTAACGGAATCCTACAGGACGATAATGGAAACTTATGGTTGAGCACAGAAAAAGGTATTGCCAGATACAACCATCAATCGAAGGAGTTAGTCCAATATGATAAAAATGATGGTTTACAAGGTAATCAATTTAACTACACATCATCCGCTAAACTTCAGGACGGAAGTCTTTGTTTTGGAGGTCTGAATGGCATCAATTTATTTAACCCCAAAAACATTAGAAAAAATTCAACACCTCCAAATCTTGAGATTGTCTCGTTTAAACTATTTGACACAGAAATTACTCCCTCCTTAAAGATAAATAACAGGGTTATTATAGAAAACGCTATTTCATATGAGAAAGAAATCACATTAAAACATAAGGAAAACGTTTTTTCCATAGAGTTTGCAGCAATGGATTTCTCATCTCCACTGCGCACAAAATACCAATATAGACTCCAAGGGTTTGACGAGTTCTGGCTCAATGCAAATGCTAATAACCGAGAAGTATCGTATATGAATCTGGATGCTGGCACTTATACTTTTGAAGTAAAGGGAACGAACAGCGATGGTACATGGTCAAAGGAAACAAAAAAGCTAGTCATTAATATTAAACCAGCCTGGTACGATACATGGTGGTTTAGAACAATTGTTATACTAATCACTCTTTTTCTGATCACTGCCTCGTATCTATTCAGGAAGAGGATATTAAATGAAAAAAGACAAGTAGAAGAAAGATTAAGAAAACAAAGACTGGCAGATTTGAAGAAGGTAGTTACTTTTCTTAAAACCAATAGCCAGGAACTTACGGTGACGGGTAACAATCTAAAAGCAAAAAGTGGTGTCCTTGCAAGTGACGCCAAGACTCAAATTAGTACAGCTAAACAAATAGAATCTGACATTGAAGTAGTCACAAATCACACAAGAAAAAATAGTGAGAATGCTACGATCACAAATACTATTAGTGAAAGTACTGTTAAGCAACTGGAAAAGATTAAATCTGCTACAGCTATTAATGTTAAGGAGATAGAGGCCATTTCAAATGAGATGTCTTTACTTGAAGAGATTTTTAACCAGACAAACATATTGAGTATTAATGCTTCTATTGAGGCAGCAAGAGCTGGGGCTTATGGAGGTGGCTTTAATGTGATTGCTTCAGAGGTACGTAAGTTGGCTCAAAAGAGTAAAACTACTTCCCATCAAATTATTTCTTCTGCTTCCAAAGGTGTCTTGGAGACTAAAAAAGTTGGCCAGCTCATTATGGATTTTATACCAGAAGTACAGAAAGCTGCTATTCTCATAAAAGAGATTTCCCTGGCAAGTAAAGACCAGAATGATTCAATTGAAAATATCAATTATTCCTTGAAAGAATTCTTTAAGATCTCAAGGAAGCACTCAGAAGTCTCCGATGAGATCCACACCATATCGGCAAGATTGGATGATTTAGCTAAAAGTTTAAATGATCAGGTAAATGAATTGGAGATAGAAATTTAGCCTCTTTCCAAAAACATTAACCAAAATAGAGGGTTAAATGATCCATTGGGGTATTAATTAAAAGGTACAATAGTATCTTAAATCAATCAACTTCTATCCTTACGATCATGAAACGTCTTACAATCGTATTTACTCTGCTTTTTGGGATGACTTGTTATGCTCAAACTGATACCGTTTACACCCAATCCTATTTAAATAAAAGCACCTCATTTGCATGGTTTACTTACGGCGGAGGTCTGAATATTCAAAATGGCGGAACTACCAACTATTTCAGCAATGGATCACTACAAGAACTGGAGTTCGGCCCAACAATTCTTCCCAGACTAACAATTGGAGGCATTCACTTTTGGGGACATGTAGATTTTTATGTTTCCTTCCCCCTCTCCTTTCTCAAAGTGCAAAATACTCCGGGTGAATTGAAAGAAGTCTTTTTGCTCCATAGTGTCGAAACAGGCATCAGGGCATATCCTGTTAAACTACAAACAGGCAAAATCAGTCCATTTGTAGGAATGAGTTTCAGAGCTTTTAGGTACTTTCAGGAGGCCAATGATGTGGATACCGAAAATGGAGTTCCCTACTTTGGAAGAATGATTCACCCTATTCAGGCAGGTGTAACTTATACCACTAATAATTGGCATATTAGCTTGTCGGGTTACTACAATCATCAAAATAAATTCCAGCATTTCATCAGTCCAAATGCCCAAACAAATGTTGAGATCAATCCGCTTTCTTTTGATTTACAACTATTGAAGTATATCGATTCTGACAGAGGTATGAGAAACCCAAAGGTGGTAAGAAAGATTAATGAAGACTACCACAAATTGAAAGATAACAACCTGATCAGCACATGGTATGTTGGGGTTGGTCCATCAGCAGCTCTACAGGTTTCAAAGTCACCATATTTGAGAGAAAACTTTGAATATTTCTTCGATAATTACTCTGCAGCTATATTACCAGACCTATCAGCAGGTTATTATTTCAGCAATATTGATATGAACGCTGGTTTATCCTTCAGGACTTATGGAGAAACATATGAAGGGTTTAGTGATCAGATTAAAGCAAGACGCACATCTTTTGGGATAGAGACTTACAAATTCCTATTTAACTGGCTTGGCTTTGCTCCATTTGTTGGTCCTATTTTAACATCCGAAAACCTAAGTGTGAATGTGAATGGTACTAAATATACAGATCAAAAAATAGCTACTGGGATTACTTTTGGCTGGGATATAAGAGTAACAAAGACCGAAACAGCACTACTTAGAACCAACCTCCGTTACTACCCGAACCTCCACATGAAAATAGATGGAGAAAAAATGATGTTTGATCACCTGGAATTTAATTTCATCCAATATGTAATGTTTATTGGGAGGAAAAAGGCATTGAGAAACTGATGAAATGTTATCGACTAGCCGAAATACTACTCAATACCATTTGGTACTCCGGCTTTTCCATTTCCTGGATTAACTTATTGGTATCTTCCATAAATAAACCTGCACCCCTGTTTCCGATAAAAAAGTAATCGTCATCAGCGGATACGTTTATTCCTTGCTTATTGGCATTTTCTATAATCTTGAGTTTATTCTGCTCGTGGCGTTGTATCAACTCGTTGAATCTTTTGTCCACCTCCAGAAATAATTCCAAAAATTTCTGATTCTGCATAATCCCCCGGTAAACATCTGGGTGAGTAGTTTTTACTGTTTTCAGATAAAACAAAGTATAAAACCTAAATTCATAGTGCGCCATTACAGTACTACTCAGATTCGAGATATAATCCAACATCACTTGGATCCCTTCATCTTTGGACCTCTCCAAATAGTAATCGAATAAATCAACATTCATTCTGCTACCATTATAGTAGGCAGTCCATTCATTCAGCAGTCCATAAACTCCATCTTTCTGAGCACTGAGACTTTGTTTTGGTTCCAGATATACATCAAACCTGAAAGTTCTGAGATTTGCAGGTATTTTCTGTCCGATTTTATAGCTATTTACTACCTCAGTGTGATTAACTACAATAGTATTTTCACTATCCAAATAATAAGAAGATGCATCGGCTCCAAACTCTACACTTTGAGTCATAATAGGATGCTTGAAAGTGTATGAATGACAAACCTCATGAACAGCCGTCCCGATATCCTCAACAATCTTCTCTTCGGTATTACCGGATAGCCATGAAGTAAAATCACTGTTACCCATCATCATAACTCCCTTTATTTTTCGTGAACTTAGTTCTTCAACTTGCTTGATTAAATGGAGGCTTTCCGGACTATATTGTTGCATCAACAGGAGTCCTATTCTTCTTTTGTCATCTTTTTGAGCCAAAGAGCTGAGGGTTATCAATGAAAACACAGCAATGGCAATAAGTATTCTTTGCATAACTTTAAACTTTATTCAATTATCTGATAAGCGATAATCGTACCATTCTGTTAGTTAACGGTAATGAAAATAACTTTATTGGCGATTATGCCTTATCTTGCGGGTTATTAGAAAACGTCACCTATTACACAATACACATGACCTTTCTCCAAAGAGTTTTGCAAAAGCCCAAATACGGATGGGCTGATGAAAAAGGTAACTTGATAGCACCTACTTTCAAACAACTTTTTTCAGAGGTATTTTCAAGAATCAATATTTTCAAATCTAAAAAGAACTGGATTGCATTCACCAGCTGGGCCTGGACATTAATGCTGATTCCATTTCTATTAATCTTTGTTTTTAAATACTTCACCTGGTGGCTAGCGATAGTAGGGTTTCTGTATAGTATGGTGGCCATGGGTACTCATGGAACAATCTGGCATCATAGATATGCCACACATAGAGCTTACAAATTCAGTAACAAATTCTGGAGCTTTATTACTGCCAATCTGGTTGTTAAAGTAGTTCCGGAAGAAATATATGTGATTTCCCACCACGTACATCACACGCTTTCAGATAAACCTGGAGATCCATACAATGCACAGGCTGGCTTTTGGTACTGCTTCTTTGCAGATACTAATCACCAACCTATCGCAAAGGATCTTGACGAAACGGATTACAAAACAGCAGCAGGATTGCTAAAAGACACTGGAGTTTATATCAATAATTACGAACAATATCAAAAGTGGGGATCAATTACACACCCGTTTTACATGTGGTTACATATGGCTCTTAATTGGGCGTTTTGGTTTGGTGTATTTTATCTGATAGGTGGATTTGCCTTAGCCTTCTGTATTTTCGGTTCGGCTCATATCTGGGCCATAGGAATCAGAACATTCAATTTTGAAGGTCACGGAAAAGGAAAAGACAATAGAAAAGAAGGATTTGATTTCAGTAAAAATGATCTTTCTGTAAATCAATATTGGCCTGGTATTGTAGCCGGAGAATGGCATAGCAACCATCACTTATTCCCTAACAGTGCACGAAACGGTTTCACGCCATCTCAGATTGACTTGCCATGGTATTACATTCGGTTTCTATATGCAATAGGTGGAGTAAAGAGTTATAATAACTCAACAGAAACATTCTTTGAAAAACATTATAATCCATATAAAAAGGCAAAAGCCGAAGAAAAAGCAAAACTTGAGGAATCTCAGAAACCTCAACTCACTAACTAACTCTTGAAGCTCTGAAAATCATTCAGAGCTTTTTTTATGTTTTGGCAATCTTGAATTCTTTCATTTATTGAATCGAAATCATATATTACCGATCCATCTACAACACATTTTAAGAACTGTTCACAGGAATACTTATTCCTTTATAATAATTACCAACAAAATCTAACGTACTATGAACTCTATTTTAAGTCGAAATCTTTTTTTCGTCAAAGAACATGTAGGCATGTTTAAAGCTGCCAACAACTATGATATCCTTGATCCCGACAGCCAGGAAACACTTATGAACTGCCGTGAAGAAAAGCTGGGATTCTTCACAAAGATGCTTCGATTTACTGATTACAAAAGAATGACTCCTTTTGAAGTTGATATCACAACTCCATCTGGAGAGAAAGTTCTTACAGTAAAGAGAGGTGTTGCGATCTTCCTTTCTACTGTTGAGGTGCTAGATGAGAATGATCAACTAGTAGGAAAATTCAAACAAAAGTTCTTCTCAATTGGAGGAAAATTTGATGTGCTGGATGCAAATGATCAGATACTCTGTACTTTAAAAGGAAAATGGACCAGCTGGGATTTCAAATTCATCAAAGACGACTATGAGTTTGCTCATGTAAGTAAGAAATGGGCCGGAATTGGAAAAGAACTATTCACTACTGCTGACAACTACATGCTTAGCATCAACGAACAAGTACAACCAGAAAACCCAATCAGACTTCTGATAATGGCTGCTGTAATGTGCATTGATATGGTATTGAAGGAGTAATAAATACGATACCCATAGAAGTAAGGGAAGTGATCCAACCTTTTGGATCACTTCTTTTTTTCCCATTGACGAATTATTTTTGGGTAAAGCTTGGCAATCAACCATGAAAAAATTCGCGATATTAATTCTTAGTTTCCTATTTACTGAAGTTTCTTCACAGCCATACCAATTTGTAATAAATGGGGAAACCGCGATTTACAGTATCATGTCAGATGGGTCCAACTATCAAATCCTTCACCTTTTTGGGACAGCTGAATCACCGCAAGGGCAAATGTTTCTTATTAATAACCGGCTTTACGGAGTTACTTCAGTTGGAGGTGAAAATAACCGTGGCGTGATTTATGAATACGATATCGCTACCAGGTCATTTAACAAATTACATCACTTCACCAGAGAAATGGGCAGTCCTGGCTCTGCTCTAGTATTACAAGATCTAATTTTGTATGGAACCTGCGATGAATGTGTCTTCCGATACAACCTTGCCAACAATAGTATGAGCACATTGCATGAATTCCAGGAAGAGGAGGGTGCTGTCATTGAAGGCCTAACTCTGATAGGTGACACGTTATACGGGGCAGCAGTACTTGGTGGCTTACGTGATGTGGGAACCTTGTTTTCAGTGAAAACTGATGGATCAGGATTTAAAGTATTACATGATTTTGGAACCAGCATCATGGGCAGGTTACCCAGTAGCAGTCTTAGTTCCATCAATGGCCAAGTTTATGGAGTCTCAAATTTTGGAGCCACAAATTTCTCTGGAGCACTTTTCAATTATGATCCCGAAACCGGAATTATCAGTAGAGTCGAAGCACTTTCTGAGGAGACGGGAAGATCTGTATATGATAGAATGGTCGAATTCAGTGATGGATATATTTACTGCGTAACAGGAGATCTTGGACTTAATGGGTATGGCACCATATTTAAGTTCTCTCCAATTGATGGAGAGGTTATAAAAATTCATGACTCTTCAAATGCCATCGGGTTGCCGCAAGGTCAGTTATTGGAAGCTCCTAACGGTGAAATATATGGACTAACTAGTACTGGTGGTGATTATGGTAATGGCGTACTGTATAAAATCAATAAAGATGGAACTAACTTTGAAATAATATTTCATCTACCAAGTTTCGTGGCATCTTCCCCCAACAATCAAATCATAATTTTGGATCAAATATTAAGTCCACTATCAGCTAATGACCATTGGAATAATGCTTTTACATTGTATCCAAACCTTGAAACTAATTTGCTTGAAGTAATCTTCACCAACACCAAAAGCAATCTAAACAACTTAAATTGGATCCTAATGGACATTTCAGGTAAACAGTACGATGTATCAATCCAAGCTTCAGATGAGTATCTGTTATCAATTGATATTTCCAGGATAAATTCCGGTGTTTACTTCCTTCGTACTATCATTGATGATCATATAGTCATTAAAAGGTTCATAAAAAATTAGACAGCTCCGTCTTTCTTTACGATTTATAGAATAAGTAAAAATGAACTAAAATTGCATCAATCAGTTTTATTATTCTATGGCAGAAACATCTCATTGGACAGGATCTGAGAAATATTTATGCGATCCTGCATTAGCACAAGCTTTTCATATGGCAAGAACACTGGGGATGCCTTTATTAATAGAAGGCGAACCAGGCACAGGAAAAACAGACCTTCCTATTCATTATGCAAATGACCGAGGGCTTGACCTTGAAGTCTATCCTGTTGGTTCAAAAAGTAATGTAGAACAATTTGTAGCCCGATTTGATCATGTGAAATACCTGAGAGATTCTCAAATAGAAATCCTGAATGCTCAAAGAGAGGAAAAAGGACTTGAAGCCAGACTTTCAACTGGAGGAAGAAACCCGGAATCACTAGCAGATTATGTTGTTAAAGGTCCTGCAGCTGTGGCATATAGCAAGCCAAATTCAGTATTGCTGATTGATGAAATTGATAAAGCTCCGAGGGAATTTCCAAATGACCTGCTATACGCGTTAAGTCACAGAAAATTTATCATGCCTGAGTCCGGAGAGGTTATTCAGATTTCAGAAGAAGAAATGCCAGCTATCGTGATTACCTCTAATCGTGAGCAGGAATTACCAACGGCCTTTAAAGGAAGGTGTATCTATCACTATATTGATTTCCCGGATCAGGAAGTAATGGGTAAAATCATAGAAAAGCATCACCCCGGACTTGATGCTCAGGTTGTGAGAGTTGCTCTGGATGTTTTCTATCACCTCAGAAGATTAGGATTAGAACGAGCACCTACTACACGTGAGATATTAAATTGGTTAAAATATATGAGTGAGATAGCTCCAGAGGATGCTGTCAAAAAAATAGAAGGGCTTCAGGGAATTGGAGCATTGATTAAAACCCAGAACGATATGGAACGCGTTAATAGAATGATGGGTGCTAGTAATTTCCCTTATGGTGGATTAAATTAAGAATATGTTTGCAACTCTTCCAGAAAAATTCAGAGCTCATGGCTTAAAGGCAGATGTAAGAACCTTACTTCTGTTCAGAAAAGCTATGCAAAAAGGGCTCATCAAAACCCTGGGAGATGTCCACAATTGCCTCAAAGGAATCATTGTAAAAGAACCGGAAGATATTGGTCCATTTACGAAAGCCTACTACGAATACTTTCTACATGTTCCTATTCAGCCAGGACAAACTCTGGAAGATGCAATTCTGAGATCCGAAACATTTGCGAAATGGAAGACGCGATGGATTGAAGAAAACGATCACGATCTCACCGACGAAGAATTAGTGAATACTTTTCTAGATCAGGTACATCTTACTAGTTATGACATAAAAGAAGTTATAAACGGAAAGGAAATTTGGGACAAAGACAATCCCGATTTGGAAGATGACGATCCGGTAGATAATGAAGACGAAGTTCAGGAAAGAGTATTGGATAAAATGGCTGACTATTCCGACCTGACTCTGGATGAGCTCTTGGAAAGAATGGAAAAAGTTCGTGAGCAACAAAGGACTCAACATGGCGGAGGAAGCCATTGGATCGGAACTGGTGGAATTTCTCCATATGGTCATGGTGGAGCAGCAAAAAATGGAATCAGAGTTGGTGGACAAGGTGGCGGAAAGATGGCCAGAAAAGTTATGGGCGACCAGAATTATTTCCCTATTGACAGAGATGCACTTTTGAATGATGACAATATTGATGCAGCCTTAGCTTCTGTCAAAGGGGTAATTGAAGAAAGTGCCATTGAAAAATTAGATGTCCCGCTTACAATCAAAACCGGACTTAAAAGAGGTGGCTTGTTCATTCCGGAATTAACCAGTGAAAAGAACGAAGAGCTGAAAGTGATTGTATTGATTGATAATGGGGGTTATTCCATGGCACCCTATATCCGCAGTGTTCAGGCATTGTTTAGGAAAATGAAAACCAGATTCGCACATGATCTGGAAGTGTTTTATTTCCATAATACCATTTACGATAGGGTTTATACCAATGAGAGAAGGTCTCAATGGATTACTATGGATAAGCTTCTACTGCATGACAAAAAGTACAGAGTATTCTTTATTGGTGATGCCGCTATGGCTCCATATGAGCTCAACCGACAAAGTTTTGAAAGTCTAAGAGCTATCTCATTAAAGTTCAAAAAATCCGTCTGGTTGAATCCTGAACCATTAAAGTACTGGCCTCACACATATACCATTCAAGCTATTAAAGAAGTGATTCCTATGTTTCCTTTGACTCCTGCTGGGATTGAGAGGGCTGTTGTTTCAATGAATTCGAAAAGCTCACATATATAGACACATCGTTTAACAGAAATGCCAATTATCATAAACCATCAGACAAAATGGAGACTTTAGATATTCCACGGATGGCAAAAGTGATAGATGGGATTTACCTTGCCTTAATTCGATATTAAAAAAAAACCCGACTCACACCAGAAGTCGGGTAACACTACCTAAACCATAGCGCCTGTCAGCCTGCTACGATTAACCAATTAATTTAGAATTTGCCGACATAGCACCACGATTAAACCAAGTGTTTTACGCAGATTATTGCTATTTCAGTAGGACAGTTTTTTTAAAGTTCCTTTTCGAACCTAATTGTGATGTAAAGCAGTTTGAGAGCCTCAATGAGACTCCCAATACCGATTGTGTTTGGAATTATTTTAGTGATTCAGCCAATTCTTCTACAGTCTTAGCCATAGCTACACCTGGTAATTTTATTGGTGATGCTACTTCCGCTAAAAATGTTCCATTCACTTCACCTCTCTTATAGGTCGTAAAACCAATTCTGTAAAGTCCGATTGTTAAAGCTTTTGCTGGGTTGCTTACTTCACTCTTATATCTCAATAAAGAGTTGTAAGAAGATCCACCGGGGTTATTTGGCATTTCGCTGCTATCATCATTGTATTCTAATACCACCCACTCTGCATTAGCTACCTCACTAGCATTGATCTTTGATTTGTCAATAATGTTAGATCTTTCAATAGTGATATAAGTATCAAAATAATCCTTTGATCCGGCGTTTTCTTTGTATCCAGTACCATTGATTGCACCTTTTGCTTTGAAGCCTTTTGGAACTGGAGACATCATTCTAACTCCTAATTCAGGTGCAACTGCAGGAATCCAAACATAGATGTAGTAGAATTTTTTACCGTCCTTTACTTCATCTTCATTACCCGGCGCTGCATGACCTAAATAGCTCACTACGTCTGTGTAAGGCACTTTTACTGTTTTAGGTCCTACCTGCTTTTCGATAGAGCTTCCAAATTTTCCTAGTTTCTGAGCTTGTACTCCAAATGCCATCATTACGATAGCAATCATCATGATAAGTGGTTTCACTGTTTTCATCTTTTAAAATGTTTTTTGGTTTTAAATAGTTGAGACAAATGTAGATGAGGCGTTATGTGGAATACATCGCCAGAATTGGGTAAAGAAAAAAATACCTAAAATTAGTGATAAGATTATTCATGAAGAAAGTGCACCTTCGTACTATATTAGCGGCAACAAGCACATTATGAGGCGTTTATTTATTCCATCCCATTATTTCATCCTATCACTATTACTGGTGATAACGACCGCATTTTGCCTAAATGCAAGGGATATACAGGATCAATCATACATTAAAAAACAAATAGAAACCCTCATTTCGAAACCAAATTCAGACACGCATCTTGAGAATTTGAAATTCGCATTATCCTTGTGTTTACCCAATAAATTGTATCAGGAGGAAGGTATTGTCAGGTTAAAACTTGCAGAGCATTACATCGCAAATGAAAATACACCGGAGGCATTCCAGGAATTAAGAGCTAGTCAGGAGATTTTTGAGAGTCTTGGTGATTCGGTGAAGATGGTATCCAACCTTCGCCAATTTGGTAATTATTACAATCTGATTAACCAAATGAACAGATGTACTGAATACTATTTAGCCGCCTATGAATTAGCGCTGGAATTGGAATTGGAAGAAGAAATAACGATTCTCATCAACAATTTAGCAGTAGTTTTTAATAGCAAAGGACTATACGACAAAGCAATAAAACATTACAGGAGAAGCCTTGAAAGAGGACCATCCATTGATGTGAAAGTAGCTGTTTTAGGAAACATCGCGCTGGCATTTATGAAGAAGCAGGAATTTGACAGTGCCGCACTGTATCTTGATAGGGCAATGATTACATGCGAGGATAGTGAAGATAAAAACTGCACTTTGACTCCTCTAAGTCATATCACCATGATGTACCAATTACAGAGTCAACTGGATAGTGCATTGAAATACAGTGATCTTCTGATTGAAAAGTATAAAGGAACCAATCTGGAAAGTGATTTACTGGTTAGGTATAACCAAAGAGGTTTGATCTTCCTCAACATGAACAGACCTAAGAAGGCAATTCTTAACTTTAGAAAAAGTCTGGACCTGGCAGAAAAACTAAATTTCGATCGTAACCATTTACTGCTTGCAAACCTGGCTTTCTCATACGAGCGACTGGGAAGATTTGACTCGGCATATTATTTCATGACGTATCATCTTGATTTCAGGGACAGCATAGACAGAGCCAATCGGGATAGTAAGGTTGAGGATTTACTAATAAAATATGAAGCCAGGGAAAAGGAACAGGAAATAGCACTTCTCCAAAAAGAAAATGATCTAAAAAAAGTAGAGCTCATCAATCAGCAAAGTCAGTTTGAGAAAAATCAATTGAAAGAGCAGTTGGAAGCCCAAGCCATAGAAAACAGAATTGAACAACTCAAAGCGACCAATGAAATCCAGTATGTATCGCTACAAAAAGAGAAGTTTGAGAAAGAAAAAAAGGAAAACCAGATTCAACTTCTTGAAAAAGAAAAAGAATTGAAGCAAGCGGAAGTTGATCGTCAAAAGGTGATTCAATTGGCCACTATTCTGGTTGCCGGATTAATAATTTTGGCGGTATTGATTTTATTAGTAGTGTACCGGCAAAAGGAAAAGGCCACTAAACAATTATCAATTCAAGCAGAAGAAATTAACCAGCAAAAGACAAAAGAGCTGCTTCGGGAGAATGAGATGAAAGAAATCCGAGCTAGTATATCTGGTCAGGAAAGTGAGCGAATCAGGATTGCCAAAGAACTTCATGATAGTGTAGCAGGCAACCTGGCAGGAATCAAATTAGGATTGGAAAGATTATCTGCTGTCAACGGAAATCAGGAAATACTACAGCAGGTAAAGAAAAATATTGATCAGACTTATGATGAAGTAAGGTCCATTTCCGCAAACCTGTCTCCTATCAAATCAAAGGAGATTGGGTTCATTTCCTTCCTGGAAAATTATCTCAACGATCTTCAGAAACTTCACTCGTTTGAAATTGAACTTAATCACTCGGTCCAGACTGCATTTTCATTAATGGATGACCATACAAAGCTGGAGATATACAGGATTTTGCAGGAACTGATGAATAATGTTGTAAAGCATTCTAATGCCAGATTTATCGAAATTAGTATCAATGAAGTTGATGGCAGCATCAATATTATAGTTGAGGATGACGGCAATGGATTTGATATCAAAACTGTGAAAAAAGGCATGGGACTTAAAAATATTTACTCCAGAATAGATCAACTGAATGGTCTTGTAAATGTAGATTCGGCTCCTAAAAGAGGCACGATTGTTAACCTTGACATTCCATTGGTTTAATGAGTAAAAAAACAATAAATATTGCCCTCGTTGATGATCACGCCATGTTTTTGGACGGCCTGGCTGCAATTTTTGATAATGAAGATAGTATCAATGTTGTGTTTAAAGCCACTTCCGCTCAAGAGATTCTAACGTACCTAACAGAGAATGATATTGACATCATTGTGACTGATATCAGTATGCCTGAAATGGATGGAATAGAACTAAACATTCAAATCAAATCGCAATTTCCAAAGGTCAAAACCTTAGTTCTGTCTACACACAACGATCCTGATAAAATTGAGAAGCTGATCAAGAAAGATGTTGATGGTTACCTACTGAAGAACGCTGAAAAAGGCGAACTGTTAGAAGCTTTAGAATCCATTCAAGCTGGTAACAAGTACTTTTCCAGAGATGTAAAGGAAGCATATATGAATCAGGTGTTTCATGGTGAAGAAAAGTCTGGTGGTCAGGTTAAACTCAGCAGGCGAGAAAAAGAGATCCTCAAATACCTGGCAGAGGAATACACCGCAAAGGAAATAGCAGATTTACTTTTTATCAGTGCACATACTGTTCATACACACAAAAAAAATCTGATCAGTAAACTTCATGTGAAGAATTCTGCTGGGCTGGTGAAGTATGCTATACAGAATGGGTTGGCTGAGTAGAAAATTTCACTAGATTGCTTCCATAATTTTCAAATATGGAAACCCAAAGACTCAAACTACAAGTCGTTTTACCTGATGATGCTGAATTCCTTTTCAAGCTGATGAATACCCAAAAGTGGTATGATTTCATAGGTGATCGAGGGATAAAAACAGTGGATGATGCCCGCCAATACATCATGAATAAAATGCATCCCAAACTATCAGAAAAGGGATTTGTAAATCACTTAATGATCGATAAGACCACAAATAAAATAGTGGGTACCTGCAGTCTTCATGATCGGGATGGTGTGGATGGAATGGATATAGGTTATGCCCTTCTTCCAGAGTTTGAAGGAAAGGGATATGCTTCTGAAGGTGCTCAAGCCATGATTTCATTGGCATTTAATGTGCATCAACAAAAGAGAATAAGTGCTATCACTTCAGATGACAACAAGCAATCTTATGGGTTGTTGGAAAAGTTAGGGTTTACGCAGAATGGTTATATCAAGCTTCCTAATAGTGATGAGAGTATCAGATTATACATTCTGGAAAAATAAAAACCCCTTCCAAAACTGAAAGGGGATCATAGAGAAGCAGAAAACTAAACGCATGATAAATTAAAAGACATAACTATCAAATGGCTTCTCCTTTGTCAAGTTTCTCTAGCATGGTAGTAACAAACCCTTTGTAATTCTCTGGAACAGTCTCTATCGATTTAGTCAAATACTTCTTTGCTGCTTTTTTATCTCCTTGAGCGGCCAGGGTTCTTGCATATCCCATTTGGACTAACCAACTATCTGCAAATTGCTTCAATCCTTCTTCAAACACCTCAGCACTCAATTCCAATCTACCTGCTAATGCAAGGTTTCTACCAGTTTCATATACTTCTCCTGGTACTTTGATCAACCCCATAGCTTCTTTATAAGTAGCATCCGACTCCTTTTCATTTCCCATAGCAAACAGGATGTCAGCCTTAGTTGATAGGTTTGACATGTTTTTGTTTGCAGCAAAACCACCATATCCACCATTGATTGACCTGTTTGCCCACTCAAGTGCCTCAGTAAGATTGGTTTTCCTTCTCAGACACCATTGAGCAGCATCATTCCAGGCCTCCCATCTATAGGTATTGATGCCAAGCAACTCATATCTAAAATTGTCGAGCACAGTTTTGTTGAGATCAACTCCAATTGTGAATGGAATTCTTTTCTCAGCCCATTCCAGTGCAATTACCACTGTACTATCGGTACGCTCAATAAACTCATAATCTAGTTGTTCTGAGAAATTAGTCGCAACCGGAGTGACCTCAACTTCTATCGCTGCATGCTTATCTCTATCCAGGTAATAGCTCCCCCATTGATTATCGTGGTGAGCAAATATTAATGTCCAAGTTCCGGTTTCCCTTGGGACCACATGAAAACCATAACCACCAGCTTGCAGTGCGTTACCATTTATAGTAACATCTGTACTGAATGTAATGCGGGTATTCATGTTGGCTCCAGCTCTCCATGCTATTGGTTCTCCACCAAACGGAACAATCTCTTTCCAAACATCACGTCCCCTTACTGCCGGACTATGATATTCTAATGTAATGTTTGTAATACCTAACTGCTGGGTTTCTTTTACTTTAGGACTGGATTTTGGAATGTTCATCGTGTGAAACTGGCCGTAGGAAAATGTCATGAGTCCAGACATAACAGCCGTTAATCCAAATGTTAAAAACTTTTTTGTCATTTTACGTTGAATTTTTTACCGGTACAAGTTTAGGACTTCATAAAGCTCTAAACTTCCTGATTTGAGGAATCTGGAGAACTTAAATTGTAGAATTTTACCATATGAACACTCTTATACTACTTGGAGCATTTTCTGGAATAGCAGTAACTGTAAGTATTTTTCTGGCTAGCTATTTTCTGTTTATCAGAACTGAAGATAGAGTCAGAAATAGTTTGTTAGGGATATTATACTTAGCTGTGACTTTAAGAATCGGAAAATCCATTTTCTATTATTTAATGGATGGAATGGATGCTATCGGAGTTGCATTAGGTTTTCTGGGATTGGCGTCAATTGGTCCGGCACTGCTACTCTACATCACAAACAGCTATCGCGAAAACCCGAAACTAAAATGGCAACATGCACTTCACTTTCTGGTACCAGTTTCTGGGTTCTTTATGATATGGATGAGAGAAGAAACTAAATACCCATTATATTTCTGGGGCACTATTTTATTAGCTATTTATTTAATCGGAATTTCTTTCAAACACATCAAATCAAAATCAGAATTTCCTGTATTGGCAAAATGGAATAATGTAATCATCATTTCCACAAGTATTATTTGGGCCTGCCTGATGTATCAGCTTGTTTCCGATGGAATTATAGGATACGCTTACGGTGCAGCTGGTGCTTCATTGATAATTTATGTCCAATTCTTTTATGTACTAAAGAACCCGGTATTATTCCCAAGAACCACGGTTAAAACCATCCCTGTTCTTCCAAAAGAAGAATTGAAACTTGCTTTGGAAAAAGAAAAACTCTACACAAAATCTGCAATTACACTTTCTTCATTCTCAGAACATCTGGGTTCTCCATCTTATCTGGTCTCCAAAGCCATCAATCAACATTACGGCAAGACATTCCCTGAATTGATCAATTATTACAGAGTCGAAGCTGTAAAAGAAAAATTGATTTCGGGAGAGGACAAGCTGTTAAAAATTGAAGGATTGGCTTATGAAGTTGGGTTTAATACTCCTTCTGCGTTTTATGCGGCTTTTAAGAAGGAGACTTCTATGAGTCCTAAGGAGTTTAAGAAGAGGGCTGTGGCTGTTAGTTGACAGTTACTGTTGTCTGTTGTCTGTTGTCTGTTGTCTGTTGTCTGTTGTCTGTTGTCTGTTGTCTGTTGTCTGGAACGCGTTGCGGGTTTCGGGGTTGTTCTCTTGCAGAGAACCTTACGAGTTTTGTATGGTTCATAAAACTAATAGTGCGTCATTCCGAACTGCGATTCCAAATTGAATTCATAAACCTAACTCCCTCTCCTTCAGGAGAGGGCTGGGGTGAGGTGTAAACGCTGCTTTACTAATTAACGAATTAAGATTTAGGACCTGATAAATGGAATATCTGAAATGAAATGGAAGAAATATCCGAACCCCGAATTGTGAGGTAGTTACGATTTACATGAGTGCAAAACTTCACGGGATTCCTGATCTCCGCTCCACTTCGTCAGGAATGACGTATCGCTTTTAGGATTTAGATATTAAGATTTAGAGTTTATTTCAAACTTCGGTCTCCGGTCTTCCGTCTTCCAACTCTATTCCCCCTCTATCTCCTCAACCAACTCAGCATACCATTTCTCACCATACTTCCTGATTAAAGCGTCTTTTAGAAACTTATAGATTGGCACTTTCAGTTCTGCGCCAAAATCACAGGCCGGGGAACAGATATCCCATCTATCGTAATTCAGCGCATCGTAATGGTCGTACTTTGTGATTCTGATTGGGTATAAATGACAAGAGATTGGTTTTTTCCATTTGATCTTGCCGTCCAGATATGCTTGCTCGATTCCACATTTTAAGATTTTGTTCTCATCATAAATTGCGAAAGCACATTCCTTATTGTCAATTGTAGTGGTAGAATAATCACCTTCTTCATCCAGAACATACGGTCCTTGCTCATCTATTGCTTTCAATCCTTCCTCAGACAAGTATGGCTTGATAGCTTCCAGATTATCATCAATCTCGGATAACTCATCCTTTTCCAATGGTGCACCAAGGTCTCCCTCTACACAACATGCACCTTTACACTTCTCCAAATTACATACAAAGAAATTTTCTTTGATGTCGTCCGACAAAACCGCATTATCTAAAATAATCATAGTACAAAGCTAATTTTTAGATGTTTACCATCAAAAGTCAGAGTCCAAACAATCCACATTTTCGAAAAAAATATTCTATAAACTAAACAATTAGTTTGAAAACTAAGTTATTAGTTATATGTTTGAACTGAGATTTAAATAAACCGTTTAGTTAAACCATGAAAGAACTTACAAAAGCAGAACAACAGATCATGCAAATCCTCTGGGAAAAGAAGAAGGGTTTTGTGAATGATATTATTGAAGAGATGCCAGACCCAAAACCGGCATATAATACTGTTTCTACTATTGTGAGAATCCTGGTCAAAAAAGAATTTGTGGGATTCAAGGCATATGGTAAGAGTCATGAATACTTTCCATTGATTGAGAAAGACACCTACAGAAGCTTCTTTATGAAGAACCTGATGACTGATTATTTTAGTGGTTCTTTTCAAAAGATGGTTTCCTTTTTTGCCAAGGAGAACAACATGGACATGGCGCAGGTGGATGCGTTGCTAAATGAAGTAAAAAGCGACTTAAATACTGACGACCATGAATAACATACTTAACTATACGATAGAATTTACAATTGGACTTTCAGTACTGTATTTGATCTATTTCTTTCTCTTAAGAAAGGAAACCAATTATCAGTTTGTCAGAATTTACTTACTGAGTTCAGTTCTACTCTCAGCAATATTCCCTTTGATCAGTTTCACCAGTATTCAGGTTGGAGGTGTATTTATAGAGTCTCCACTTGCGCTTCAAGAAATTGTAGTCGCAGGAGAACAGACAACTGTCACCAATGTTCCTGGATTCTCCTGGACGAATGTCTTATGGGGAATATATCTAATCGTCACATTACTGATGTTTTCCAGAATTGTGTGGCAGTTCATAAAGATTCAAAACATTAAAAAGGGTGCTCAAAAAAGCAATTACAATGGTACCGACTTGTATTACACGTCGAAGACCGGGAGCACATTTACCTTCTTAAATGCAATATTTCTTGACAACAAAGAAGATTTAAACAGTGAAGAAAGAGAGCATATACTTGCTCACGAGCAGATTCATGTCAAGCAATTGCATACCCTTGATTTGCTAATCCTGGAAATTTGCAGATCAATATTCTGGTTCAATCCTGTTGTTCACTTTTACCATTCAGCCATTAAGATAACGCACGAGTATCAGGCAGATCATGGAGTTGTGAAAGAGACTAGCCCTTCAAGGTATATCAACCTGTTGGTGAATCAGACTTTATCAAATGTTGGCTTAAGCCTGGGTAACCATTTCGGGAGCCCTATCAATAATCCAATTGGATTCAATAAATCTAAAACTCTTAAACGAATTGAAATGATGAAAATGAAAAATCGTAAGATGAATCCGGTTAAATATTTTGTACCTGTTCTTGCGTTCGCATTGGTATTTGCCGTTGTGAGCTGTGATCAGAATGAATCCACAGATAGTGTATTAGAATCAGTAAATGAATTGAATGAAGTTGACCAGAAACCTGAATATAACGGAGGTCTCCAGGCACTTTACGGTTTCCTTGGACAGGAAATCAAGTACCCTAAATCTGCCCGAGAAAAAGGCATTGAAGGAAAAGTGTTTGTAGAATTTGTTATTGGAAATGATGGTTCTGTAGTCGATGTAGCTGTCATTAAGTCTACCATTACTCAGGGGCTACTGGATGAAATGGTTGTGGTTGGCAATGATGAAAATTCAGAGCAATTAACCATTCAAAATGCTTCAAGTCTAAAATTACTGGAGGAGGAAGCACTTAGAGTTGTAGGTGCAATGCCTAAGTGGGCACCAGGCAAAAAAGACGGACTAAATGTGAAGGTTAAGATGGTAGTACCAATAGCATTTAAACTGTCTTAAGAACTTAAATCTCAATTATCTTTCAAGCTCAGCGTAACGGTTTAGCTGAGCTTGATTCTTGCTCTTTAGAAATGTTTCCAACCCTGTGCCTGTAATTCAACCACGTTTTCATTCTTGGTTACAAAAACCTTTCCTTTTTCAGCCTTGTGCATATAACCAATAGTAGCGATATCAGGATGCTTCTTTACTTTTTCAAAATCATCTTGCTTCAAGGTGAACAGTAATTCATAATCCTCTCCCCCATTCAACACACAAGTGATTGGATCCAAATTGAATTCCACTGCGGTATCATATGTACTCTTATCAATTGGAAGTTTGTCTTCATAAATAGCAGCACCCAGTCCCGACTGCTCACAAAGATGAAATAAATCTGACGCCAAACCATCTGATATATCAATCATCGAAGTTGGAACTACTCCAAGGTCTCTGATCTCATGAATAATATCAGTTCTGGCTTCAGATCTCAACTGTCTTCTTACTAAATAATCATACTGTTCAAGCTGAGGTTGCATATCAGGGTTTGCCAGGAATACCTGCTTTTCTCTTTCAAGAACTTGTAATCCTACATATGCAGCACCCAAATCTCCAGTCACACAAAGTATCTCGCTCTCTTTTGCACCACTTCTGTATGCAATCTTATCTTTTGCTACTTCTCCAACTACAGTCACAGAAATCACAAGACCAGAAGATGAACTTGTTGTGTCACCTCCAACTAAATCAACTTTATACCCATCACAAGCATATTTTATTCCCTGGTACAATGCATCAATTGCTTGCAAAGAGAATCGATTACTTATTCCAATATTCACTGTTACTTGTTTAGGAATTCCGTTCATCGCAGCAATGTCAGATACATTCACAGCAATGGCTTTAAATCCCAGATGAGGCAATGGGGCATAAGAAAGATCAAAGTGAACTCCTTCCAACAGCATATCAGTTGAGATAATTTCATAATAGTCACCTCTGTCAATAACCGCTGCATCATCACCAATGCCCTTCACAGTTGATTCCTGAACATTCTCAAACTTCTCCGACAAATGCTTAATCAATCCAAACTCTCCTAAATCCGCTATTTCTTTTCTTTTATCCTCAGACATAATTTTATCTAAATCCTAAATCTTAATTTCTAAATCCTAAATTCTGTGATCCTAAAAATCGCGACCCGTCATTCCTGACGAAGCGAAGCGTAGATCAGGAATCCCATGGATATTTGCACTCATACAAATCGTGAGTGCCTCATAATTCGGGATTCCGGATATTTCTCCCATCTCATTTCAGAAATTCCGGAATGACGTTACTGTTTTTTATTTAATCCTTAATCTCCTGACACAACTCTACCAAAAGTCCATTTGCAGTCTTAGGATGCACAAAGCAAATCAGTTTATTATCTGCACCTTTTTTTGGTTGCTCATTCAATAGAGTAAAGCCTTCATTTCTTAGCCTTTCCATCTCGGCATGGATGTCTGCCACTTCGAAAGCAATGTGGTGAATTCCTTCTCCTCTTTTTGCAATGAATTTTGCGATTGCACTATCCTCACTTTCGGCCTGCAATAATTCAATTTTGGTTTCTCCCATTTGAAAAAATGAGGTGTTAACAGCTTCGCTGGCTACTTCCTCAATTTTGTAATGTTCTTTTCCAAAAAGTCTTTGAAACAACATATTGCTGTTTTCAAGGTCTTTTACTGCAATTCCTATGTGTTCAACTTTCAGCATAATTTAGAATTATTCTTTACAATTCTTTAATTTCGCAAAAATGAGGAAACTTTTCGGTAAGGCGAAAGGTTCCCTAGTTGAATGTTAAGATTTGCTTGATTTGCATTTCTTTAGATGATATATTGAAGTTTGGGTATAACTTTGACTTTTTAAACCCTTAAGTATGGAATTACGAACTGATGTACATGTAGAGGCCGCAAGAATCCAGAATGAAATCAAAAAGTTTCTGGGAATGCGCGAAGAGGAAGTCGTATTCGAGTTCTCAACTCTTGATAACAAGACTAAACTGGACCTGATTACGATCAACCCAAGACACAATCAGTCTTTCCTATTCCAATCTGTGATGGGGTTTGATAAGAGTGATGCACTTAATAAGCTGTTGGACTATGTGAAGAATCACCAGGATAAGGAAGGTTCTTTCACTATTCAATGGATGGTTAAGGGCATGAAGGAATTACAAACTTCTTATTTCAGAGCTAAAAATATGTATGACGCTCTGGACAAGCTTTACTATGGTAGAGACGTGAACGGAATTACAGTTTTTAGTGTTGTATTAAATCCTATAGCATAAAAGGACCATGATTAACGTAACAGATAAAGCAAAAGATAGATTATTCGAATTAAGAACCGAGGAAGGTCATAGCCCGGAACACAACGTTAGAGTTGCTGTAAAAGGTGGTGGATGCTCAGGTTTGATGTACGATTTGGAGTTTGATGATAAAATCAGTGACTCAGATGACGTATTTGAAGACAAAGGAGTAAAAGTAATAGTTGACAAGAAAAGCCTTCTATACTTACTAGGTACTACTCTTGATTTCACTGATGGATTAAACGGCAAAGGATTCCAGTTTATCAATCCAAATGCATCTCGAACTTGCGGATGTGGTGAGAGTTTTTCTATCTAAACAGAAAGAATCTAAAAGTATTGAGAGCCCGCAAATGCGGGCTTTTTTTATTATCTTCTATCTGCAATGAAACTGTTAAAATCGTTACTAATTCTTTCCTTTTTCAATCATTGTCTGTTCGCACAGCAAAGCGTTTCATTAGATTCCTTCCCTCTTCAAGCATTAATTATAAAAGGAAAAACCAAAACGAATGATGGCCCTATTCATCCTGGCAATTTCCTGAAGGTTCATTCATTGATTAAAATCAAAAAGAATGGACATCTAATTGCTATTGGAACTGATGGTAGAATATTTGAGATATCTGATAACTATATTGTTGAACCCTCGACATCAAGAAAAAAGACATGGAAGGGATATGCACATTACTTCCTTAGTGATTCATTCATTAGAAATACCAGGTTTATAGATACACCAGGTCACGCAGTTGTAAGACCCAGTGATTTCAAGATGGTAAACTTTAACAAATCATCCAATACGGATCGTGCTTATTTGCAAGATTCAATTCTTTTTGATTGGAAAACAGTAGAAGGCCATCAACCTGACACCTTTAATATTTCTGTGGAAGATGTGTTCGAAGATCCAATCACTTCATTTCAGACAACAGCCTCACATTTTTATATTTATGAAAAGGACAAATGGTTTGAGAAGGAGGGCAATGTTGTGGTCTTCAAAATTCAGGTTGACGGGAAAAGGACCTTTCAGTATGCTCTGAGAAAAGATATCTACCCTATTGAGGATGATGCGTCCTATCTATTATTTCTGAAAGAGGCTATTGAGAATGAAAGAGCAAAAGATTGGTCAGCTGCTACATATTGTTTTAAGATGGCGATTCTGAAGGCACCAGAATATCTGAAATCAGAATTAAATGAATTATTGAATCTGCATAGGATGCGATATTGGGATTATGCTGAGAATTATTTTGATCCTTATTCTTATTAAATGAGAAAGATGAAGTTGAAATTATTCATATTACTAATTTGTCTTGCATCAAGTGATTTACTAGCACAAATAATCCGCACAAGCCGGTATTCCTATCAGGTATTAATTGATAATCCTACTGCATTTGTAAATCACAACCCTATTGACATTGGACTTTATTTGGAGCCTGGGTCAGTTATTGAGATAGATACAGGATTAGTTGTGTTAGTAGATCCGAATGGTCAGACACTTGAATTGGAAGGACCAATAAAACAGGAAATACCTCATCAAATTATCGACTTTGAAGATTGGAATGAGTCAGGGTTTAGCCATTTATTGAAATCCAAGCTCAAAGAGGTTGAATTTGAGATTGCTCCAACGGCGTTTGTGGAAAATTTCAGCTCTGTAAATCTTATAGGGCACCCTTTTTACCTGAGTAGTTTTAGAGTCCTAAAGTCAGATTCAATTAGACTATTTTGGGAAAATGATACGCTGAATGCCGATTGGATCGTTACACTGGAGAATGTCTTTAGCGAAAAATTCTATCAAACTACGGTCCAGGAAAATCATGTTTCAATACCGTTTGGTTCTTTTGATGAAGAATTCCTGGTAGTGTCAATTGAAAAAATCGGTGAAAGGTACAAAAAGTCCATAGGCTTGAAAATTATAGCCCCTAATTCAATACCTGCAATTACCGCTATCGATCATTTGATTTTAGCGCTTAGATATGAAGCACAATTTGATTGGGAGAAATCTGATTTCCATTTTAAGTTATGTGATGAACTTGCAAGTGATAATTTATTTCAGGCTATCTTAAGTCATGAGCAACTTCGAGCTACAAGAAGTAAACAACTTTATGATCATTAAAGAAAACATGAAGTTTTTGACAACAATTTTTCAGCAAGCCTGATACAATTTGTCAGAAGTTAGTCATGGGTAATTTCAAGTTCAATTCCTCTCTCCGAGAATCACTCTCAACCCAGTAAGCGTTCTATAAGGCATCTCCGCAATTGAATGATTAGCTAACCAAACAGGTATGTTATCACCTGGCTCAGAGTGTAAGAAGTAGGTAATTTCTATTTGATTCCCAATTGCTTTTAAGGAAATGTATCCTCCTGCTTTTTGCATTCTTACAATACCGCTCTTTTTGCCTATATAATCAGGAATACCTTCCAATTGAATTAAGACAGAATCTGACTTTGATTTAGTAACTACCATCTTATAAACCAGATCTCGATTCTTATACGGCCAGGGAAAAGTGGTTTCTAAATAATTATACTGAACATTACTATCCTGCTTCATCAATCTGGAGTTCTTTGTAAACCCATACCATTTCGAATAATTATCAGCGTCTTTTAGCACCTTAATTATTTCGTCTAGGGATGAATCCAATAAAGTAATTGCCTTAAAAGACTTAAACTCTGAACCTAATTCATACCTGGTATAAACCCTAATCCCCTCCTTTTCCATGTCTAGTTCCCATTCGCTTTGTGCTAAAACACCAAGTGTTTGAAATAACAATAGCAAGACAAACACTGATTTTGAAAAGACTTGTGATTCCATTGCCAGTTTAAAATATTGGTTGTTTCGCCTTAACTAACCTGAAGAAGTAGTACATAAACAGTACAGCAAAAATGAAATCCCCGATTATCACCACAAAAACAATATTCCCGGCAATACCAGATAGATAAAACTTTAGTAAAGAAACTGCAAAACCGACTTTACCTATACCACCAACAATTACAATTCCTGTATGTTTTAATGGATTATAAGCAACTATAGAATAGCCAAAGAAATAGACAAGTGTAGTACCCCATGCACCTTGATAAATAGCGTAATAAAGTGGATCTGTTAATTCCCGATCGAAAAATCCTTCAAACGTATATGCCGTATTAAAGTAGCCAAAAACTGCTCCCACAAGGTTCCATAGAGCTGAAATGATAAACAGGACCTTGAAAAAATTAACTTCTTTGTTTTCCATTGTAATTGATTTTCGATTTAACTCTTTGCAAAGAAGAGCCAACCAAAAACGAATTGCATTTACATATGTAAAGGAATCCTACTCTTTAGAAAGCTTGTTTCGAATTCTGCTTAATTGGGTTGCGCTGATACCGAGATAAGCAGCAATATGATACTGAGGAATTTGAAGTTCAATCCCAGGATATTCTTCCCGAAGTATGAGATATCTCTTATCCGCATCCAGTAATGCCATTTCAATTTCCTTTTTCTCATTACTCAGAAAGAAACTTTCAGCGATGGTCCTCCTCAATCTTTCGATCTCATAGTTGCCCTCAGATAATTCTTCGATGGTTGTAAAAGAAGCTTTCCATATTTTACAATCTGTAAGTGCCTGCTGCGCAACTGCATTTTTCTGCTTACTGATAAGTGAGGCATAGGAACCAATGATGGAGGGTGCCGAAAAAAATGTCTTATTGTACTCCTTCCCTTCAGAATTAATATAATAAGCCCGGACAATCCCGGTTTCTAAAAAAGCAATTTCCTTGGCATACTGACCTTTTTTGATAAAATATTCGCCTTTCTTCAATTCACCTGGCACAAATACCTGACCTATCTGAAATAGGGTTTCATTGGAGAGCGGCATTATGCCATTGAAGAAACTAATGATATTTTCCAAAGTGATCAATTCAAATATGTACTAATGTAGTACTTTTTCATGAGGCTTATCTTCTCCTCTTCCTTCAAAAAAGGAAACCTTTATTAGCTATATTGGTCATTGTTTAAAAACCAATTCTATGAAAATCTTATTTGCCCTGTCGACTCTTCTCTTAACTGTCACTATTTGCTTTTCTCAACAATCAGGAGATCTCTATGATCAAATTGCTCAAGTGGATAGTCTAATGTTTTCCACTGCTCAAAAAGACTGTGATCTTGAAAAGTATGCATCATTTCTTTCTGAAGACTTTGAGTTCTTTCATGACAAAGCAGGATACACAGCTTCCAAAGATGACGAAATGGAAGATATGGCCATCTTCTGCGGTGAAGTACAGCGCTCCAGGCAACCACTCAGGAGAGAATTAATCAAAAGTTCGCTGAAAGTGTATCCTATGGACAATTATGGTGCCCTTGAGTTCTGTGATCATATTTTTTATCTGCAGATTAACGACGGTACTGAGAAAGTTGTTGGCTCGGGAAAGATGACAGCACTATGGAAATTAATAGATAATGAATGGAAACTAACCAGAGTCATTAGCTACGATCATCAACCATTAGCAGAGGTAGAAGTGGCTCCTGAAATCTTGAATCAGTATGTTGGAGATTACATATTACCAGATAGAGTAGTCAATATAGTCACAGAAGGAAAACTTCTCAGAGTTACAGATATCAATGATGGCCAACCAGGTTGGACGAAAGAATTATTCCCGGAATCCGACAACAAGTTCTATCTCAATTATGAGAATGTAGTATACGAATTTCTGAAAAAAGGGGCTAAAGTGACCACATTAAACATTTACGAAAACGGTAAAATATTTGAAACTGCTAAGAGGAAAAATTAAAACACTTTATTATTTCCGTTAATTTAATACCTCACACAATCGAATCAACATGAAAAGTCGAGACTTGACTAAACTATCATACCTTATTATCCTATTCTCTTTGACATTCTTCGGCTGTAATAATAGAAATCCTCGTAAACTATACCTGTCAGAATCAGTCCCGGAAATTGACAAAACCAGAGAACCCAAATTATTAACTGCATTTTTCGGATTAGACAATGGCTTGACTCAAAGAGCTAGGGCGATCTATAAAAATGCTCCCGGACAAGACGGAATGCCTGTAGTTTTTTCTCATGAGCTAGATCCTAATACACTTGAAGGTGCTGATTTTGAAGTTACAACTCAGGATGGTAGTACTTTCCTAGTAGAAGCAGCAAGCTTTCTACCGGCAAACGAAGAGTTTGAACTTAGAACCGTTTTGCTCATTGGAGAATACGGTAATTATCCAGATAATCAACCTGTTTCTGTCAAAATAGTGGGTGACCTAATGGCAAGAACCGGCCAGAACTTCAAGGGACAAAGCATAGATGTGATCCCATTAGAAAAAGGGCCAGTTCTAAGTTATGCGGAATATTTTACGATTGATGATAATTACCCTTACATAGCATCAGGGTCGGGTTGTGATTGTCCGAAGGAGGAAACTAGAATAGTTGTGAAAGCTGTTTGGTCCGGAGGTGTAAGAGCTATAAATGGAGAAGAGCTGGGCGAGAATGAAGTGGAGAAATTCATAGTGACCATGGTAAATGGTTCCGATACCAGCAAAGTAACTCCTTTCATGTTGGCCGACCTGGGAGACAATGAAAACAACATCGATCTGTGCCTAAAACAAGCCGGAACTCCAATTCTGGTTGAAGTAGACAAAAATGTTGCCATTGATCCAAATGGCGATAAGAATGCTTCTACTGAAGTGATGGTGGTAAGTAGATGGTAAAAATCATACTATGACTGAAATAGACAAAATAGCATTTATAGAAATCAGGGATGGTCAAATCTTAAGCACTAGATCCAAAGAAAAAGAGAAGTACTATATACCTGGTGGGAAAAGAGATCCAGGAGAAACTGACGAGGAGACATTAGTTCGGGAAGTTAAGGAAGAATTGGATGTAGAAATCGATAAGTCCTCCATTGAATATGTAGGGACATTCAAAGCTCAGGCTGACCTGGCTAAAGAGGGTGTGTTGGTAAAAATGACTTGCTATAAAGCAAAATACGATGGAACTCTCCAGCCAAATAGTGAAATAGAAGAAATAAGATGGCTGAATTATAGTGATGCAGAAATCACCTCTGAGGTGGACAAAAAGATTTTTAAGTTTCTAAAAGAGAAAGGGGAACTTGACTAATTGAATTACGTAATTAGGTCACATAAAATAAAAGTAACGTCACGCTGCATGATGAAACGATTCCTAAGCATTCTTCTATTAGTCTTAGTACTAAGCAATTGCTCAACAACAGAGCAGAAGAAAGAGCAATCAATTTCAGAGAACATTAAAACCCCCACAAATAAAGTAATTCTCAGTTCCGAAATTGCCTGGGAAAAATTGAATCCTGCAAGGGGAGACCAAAGCCCTCAAGCTGGCACCATTTGGGGTGATCGTAATGGAACTGAAGCAACTGGTTTTCTGGCAAAATTTGTAGATGGCTTTTCATCACCTCCGCACATTCATAACGTAACCTACAGAGCAGTAGTAATAAAGGGAACCATACATAACGACGATCCACATGCAGAACCCATGTGGATGAAGCCAGGGAGCTTTTGGACGCAACCCAAAGGGGAATCACACATCACATCAGCACAAGGAGAAGAAAATATCGCATTAGTTGAAATCGACAATGGGCCATATCTAGTGAAGCCTATAAATGAGGCTTTTGATAGTGGAGAAAGGCCAGTCAATGTGGATGCTTCAAACGTTATTTGGTTGAACAATACTCAATCAAACTGGATACATTCAAATAATAATGTTGAAATTAGTTTCCTATGGGAGTCTGGAGCAGATAGAGGATTGTTCCTCAAGGTTCCTGTTGGATATGAAGGCACTATAATATCTAAAGGGACAGTCCTACATGCTGTGCTAATCAGTGGAGATTTGAACTATGAAATGCCTCAAACAAATGAGATCAAAACCTTAAACGAGGGAAGCTATTTTGGTGCAACATCCAAGGCTTTTCATAAGGTAAATAATAATTCAGATAGAGAGGCAATGCTATACATCAGAACTAACGGTACAATATTGGTAGAGTAATTTTCAAAATAACTCCCAAATTCTCACGTTACTTCCTCAAACTACCTCACATTGAAATTAATCACACTACCAACAGCATTCCTCATATTTATTCTTGTAATTTCCTGTGATAACGAAGATTTTGATTCTGATGTGGAAATTCCGGATTTCAATTTTCTTGAAACCACTACGTTTGAAGCCTCGCTATCAGCTTACGTCATTTTTGAAGGTTCTCCAGCTGATTTAATTCCCTCGGAAGATTATAAATTGCTGGAATTAAGTTCTGTTCTATTCACTGACTATGCTCATAAACAGAGATTAGTAAAGGTTCCAGCAGGCACTAGCATTACCCGACTGAATAATGGTTCATTAGAATTCCCAGATGGCACAATCCTTACAAAGACATTCTTTTATTACAATGATGAAAGAGACCCAAGCCTGGGAAAAAGAATAATAGAAACTCGCCTCGAGATTAAAGAAAGCGGCACATGGAATATTGCAACCTATTTATGGAATGATGCACAAACAGAAGCGATATTGGCATTAGATGGAATTGATACAGAAGTCTCCTGGATAACTGAGAACGGTGAAACGCGATCAATTCTCTACCATGTACCAACCCAAAATGAATGCATGACTTGCCATCAGTCCAGTTCTCATATGTCTCCAATTGGTCCTACTCTGCTAAACCTAAACAGAGATGTCTTCAGAAACGGAACAGCAATCAACCAAATTGACCACATGCAATCATTGGGTATTTTAAACGATTTCCTGATTGACCAATTACCCAAAATGGTTGATTATAAGGATACTTCCGCTCCATTAGCAGAAAGAGGTCGGGCATATTTGGCGATGAACTGCTCCCACTGCCATAACCCAGACGCCTGGGATACCCCGGCAGAGCGTGACTTTGACTTTAGATACGAAACTACATTCAGCCAGTCCGGTATTCAGAATGGTAAAGACAAAATTTCCAGAAATGTACTTGATCAGGAGATGCCTTTAATTGGGACAACAATATTGGATGATGAAGGTGTCAATTTGATAGTGGAATACTTAGAATCATTGTAATTACAAAGGGGACAAATGTGTCCCCTTTATTAACATATCTTTTGTTACTCCATCCTCATTGTAAGCACTCCTTCACTATCAGCAAAATACAACGAGTTGTCAATGCCAGAGTGATATACATCCGATATAGACAATTGATCTCCTAACTCTACTTCACTTTCCAATTCGAGCCCTCCAAGTCCATCAAGTTTGAATGTTCCGATAAATTGAAAAAAATCATCGTCTTCCCTTAATATGGTTAACTCTGTCCCCACAGGATTCATTGAAACAGCATAACAGGAATACTCAATATTCTTAATTAATCTCAAGCCACCGTTTTTTGTTCGTTTATAAACCAATAGGGCATCTGCATGACAGATATAAACAAAGTTTCCAGACGGGTCAAATAGAAACCCGGATAATTCCGCATCTTTATCTTCACTGATCAGTCGACTATTAGTCTTGAATGCAAGCTTTCCATCTTCCTGAATATCATAAATCATTACAATACCATTCAAACCAGAATATAAATAAAGGTTTTGGCCATCAGGAGATAATTTGAACTTGCTTCCGAAAGACATAATATTTATGAAGCCATCCGGCAACTCTAATTCCTGGCTCAAAACCAGATTGCTACCATCTCTTTTATATGATCTAACCTTTCCCGGTCCCGGTGTGGTAAGTTTTTCAGCAGCAACAGTAAAAACAAAACTTCCATTTGGGTGAACCGCTACCATATTTGCAGTTTCACTTTTGGCAATCGCATTTTGATTGGTTAACTGGGGGATCCCATTTTCATCCAATAAATAATTAGTAAGCGTGGTAATCATATCATCAGAGTAAGTCTCAACAATGATGTTCCGTCCATCAACTAAAGGTGAAATAGAGTTTACATACCCTTCACAGGCAATGGTTGAGTTATAAGTCAGTTCACCGTTATCAGGATTAACAGTAAATACTAAAAACTGATGGTCTGCGCCAGTGTAGGAATATAGATATTTACCATTTGGGTGAATCACTATCTCACTTCCCAAACCAACATAATCATCTTCTGACAATTGTTGTAGTACAGACTGGGAATATGCATTCCCATATACAAATAGGGCAAGTACACAGAAATATGCTCTTAACATGGATTTTAAAAATTCTTTGGGGTTAATGTGTTTGTAAAGTTTCATCGTAAGATTTTGGTTAAAAACCGCAATACTAATAAAAATCGTGCCAAACGGTTTGGTGCTTCAGATATTAATCACTGTCACAAAAAATGCTCATCTGCATAAACACAAAAACTGTCAACAGTCAACTGAAAACTGACTCACTACCTCGGATCAACCATCTTCCCAGAAAACAAAATAGTTCCACTATTTCTCTCTCTGATTAAAAACACAAACGGTTGATCAATACGAGTAACTGGAGGTGCTGAAGTTGGGACAATTCCAATAACAGTGGCAGCTGCAGCTTCTGAGCCCTCTTCATTTACTTCGAGAAATGATTGATGAACAACACTACTTATCTCCAAGGGCAAGTCCTCCTCAAATAAATTATCCAATCCCGCTATTGGCATTCCCATATTCACTAAGTTGTTTTTTAAATCAGTCTTAAAAGCCAATTTGAATTTTGGAAGATGTAATTCATTGGTACTTGAAGTGGTGTCTGACAGAAGTTCATTTAATTCATCTACATCTATTCTAGATACCAGCCCATCAATATCTGAAGCCTCTCTTGGCATGATGATAGTAAAACCATAATTCTCATTTCCATAAGGCAATTCAATTACCCGAGCATCCAACTCAGAATAGTAAGATGTCCAATGCTTCACCTCTCCTATCATTGTTGGAACATCTACAGATTCATTATTCGCCAGTTGAAATGACTCATTTTTTGTATCATCCTCATCAAATTGAGAAGTCCAGGTAGCTTTGAAATAAATAGCATTAATCAAAAACATGACATGGTCAGGATCAATAGATTCAAGGATCTCTTCAATCTTTCCGTTAGTTGCATTTTCAACCCATCCGTTGATATCATCCAGTGTTGCTGAATTTGAAAAATCCCGGGCAAAAACTTCAGCATCATAGTAATTCGAAAGTGCATTGGCAAAATCGTTATTAAGTGTGAGGCGGTTTGCATACCAATTTGAATTTGCCACATTTAGGGTAACCGATGGATCCAATCCATAGATATAATCCACAAGAGACTTGTATGATTTATTGATCTCCTGAGCTGTCATGCCTTCCAATCCAATCGCCTCAATGAATCCATCCTGAGTAGCATCAGATGCCCCATTCATAACCATTGAAATAGCGGTACTAACACTAAATGAAGAAATAAAATAATTTTCCCCAGGTACGGTCTCCTCTATCTCAGCCATCAAATCAAATGTGAAATTATTGGCATTATCTACAATTTCAGCTTCATCAGCTGAAAGCTCCCTTGCAGGAACATCTATTATTTCAATTGGGTCATCAGAGTCATCATTCTTACAAGATGACAGCAAGGCAATCACAAAAATGGATGATAAATAAAAGAGTTTTCTAGTCATGTGTTCTAAAGATTTTTGGTTTAACTGAAAGACTCAGAGAGTAAGAATTTGGTTGGAAGTGGATACATGAGATTACCGATTTACAAAGCAAACTCACCTCACAGCTTAGGGGCCGTACAGGACTTGAAAGCGTGTTGAGATACATTCTATTTTTTCATATAAAATATTATTAATGCATTTTAGCAGCAATATTCCATCAAACATTCAAAAAAATGAGAACCCTGATATTACTTTTAGCATTGATGTCTTCCCACCTTTTGGTCGGCCAAAATTTCGGCAAAGGGACCAAATTAATTGGAGGTGGAATTGGAGCTTCATTCAACGAGACTTCTGCTCCTGCCAGCGTTTCGAAATCAACATTTATATCCATTTCCCCTAATTATGGATATTTTCTTACTCCTAACTTAGTTGGAGGAATCGGAATCCTCTTGACATCAAACAATCAGGACACTGATTTTAGACAGACAAGTGACAGCTATGACAGAAGAAATTACGGTGTTGGAGCAACTCCATTTGTCAGATATTACTTCACAGGAAACTTCTTTACCTCAGCAAGCTTCGGAATAAGGTATCAGAATCAAACAGAAAACTTTGTTAATGCTGGTGACGAATCTGAAATCAAAACGGACATAACCACTTATACATACTCAGGGAGCTTTGGTTACGATTTTTTCATACGAGAAAATATTGCGATTGAAGGTTCACTTACCTATCTCCATTCTGATACTAAACAAGGTTTCACATTCAAGAACAACTCAATTTCACTTGGAGTGGGATTGCAATTTTTCCTGGATTAATTCCCGATTCGAAACTACAAAAAGAGATCGTTCACTCGCTCCCAATCAGAGTCTCCTGAAAGGTACACTGATTTACCCAGGACTCGTAAAAGTGATTGTAATGAATCAGAGTCCTCTTCGAGAGACTCAGATTGGGTGGAATGCAGCCATGTAAATGCATTGTGCAACGATGTAACAGGGCTTTGCAATCATGTAAGCGCTTTATGTATACCTGTAAGATGAATATGCAGCCAGGTAAGTTCATTATGTAGCGATATAAATCCTCTATGCAAAGTAGTAAGCGCCTTATGTAATGACGTAAGTTGTTTATGCAGTGTATCGAGCGCTTTATGCAACGTTTAGAGATGTTTATGCAGACCATCGAGGGGATTATGCAGCACATTGAGCAGCTTATGCAGTGCATCGAGGGGTTTATGCAATGCATCGAGCAGCTTGTGCAGTGCATCGAGAGGTCTGTGCAATGTATCTAGTGGTTTAAGTTAGTGCATTATATTTGTCAAAAATTTACGTAACTATCTCTCTTTGGAAATACTTGGCTATCATATTATCATTGTTGGCATTGTAGTTTATCTGATCCATGTCTTTGGAAAAGTTCGGATGAATGCAATTGTCAAAGAAGGTTACCCAACTGTAGGACTAGTCATTGACTATGAACAAAGAATGGAAAGAGTAGCAGGAAGTTGGACCACTCTTGAATACCCAATTGTAGAATATTATGATGCCCAAAACAGGTTGCAAACAGGATTTATAAAATACGCCAAAAGCTCTGGAAGATACTTTCAAATAGATGATGAAGTTGAGATTGTAGTTCATGACAATACAATTTACTATCGACATGCTTTCAGTTCCTCAAAATACATATGGATTGCGATTATCCTGATTTTGGTTGGAATTGGGAAAGAGATTTATGATTTGCTTTAAGACAATGAGCGCAATGTGGCTGCAGGATTAGTTACAGACGTTGAATCTTGGGTTTACAGTAGTGCCACTAAGTATACTCAGTTAAGAGCGAAATTGGTGGAATGAATTTGGGAAAAATGCCAGAGGCCTTGGGGATAGTCGTCACTCGGTGAAACCGAGCGACTGTGATTTCACCAAGCGACTGTTACCACCTCTCAGCTCTAGTTACATTAAAGGATATCTACTATATTTGGTACCACAAATTCAACTATCATGAAATTCATATTCTGTTTTTTATCAATCATTATTTCGACTTTTCAGCTACACTCACAATCAATTCTCAATGGGAGTTTTGAAGCTTCAATGGATAGTGATCAGTTTGTTTGGCAACTCTCAGATCACCCGGAGTTGATAACACAGGATGAGGACTCCTACTCAGGGAAATATAGCCTCAAAGTAGTTAATCAAAATATCAATGGTGCATTGGGTGTCATTCAAAATATCAAACTGGACACAACAAAAAACAGCGTTCTGAAAATCAAATTCAAAGTAAAGTTTGACAGTATTTTCAGGGGATATGGAGGTTTTTACGTTGGTGCTTATAACAGTAATGGAGATAGGGTTTTTTATTCTAACATGAGAAACGATAAACTACGAGGTTCAAGTGATTGGATTGAAAAGTCTGTTATTGTGTTTACTGATAAAAGCTGGAATAACATAGATTTAGGTCCGATGATGGCTGGGTATGGAAAAATTTGGTATGATGATATTGAATTGAATATAAGGAATAATTCGTCGGGTGAATATGAAGGGGCACTGGAAACACTTATTTCAGATATTTCCAACAACTCCTTATACAAAGAGAATTTAACAGAGAATATTATTGAAAAATACCAAGCGTATGCAAAGCAAGTAGTTTCTGCTATAGAGTTCGAATCATTAGGTAATCTTTTGTTAGATGATATCGGTGATATTCATGGTAGTATTGATTTAGTTGTGACTGGAGGGAATCCTGGTAAAAAAGAGGAGGTTGGGTTAAAACAGTATAACAACTTTGCTTACTTGAAGGTACCGGGGTTTCTGGGAGCTAGAAATACAGACCCTTTTAAGAAATATGTCAATGATTTAAGGTCCGCATTATCACAAATTGACAATAAAAGCGATACACTCATACTGGATCTAAGATGGAATACCGGTGGCCATATGTGGGCAATGCTTGAAGGTATTTCTGATTTATTTAAAACTGATACGGTAGGCTATTTTGTTGAAACTGACAACAATTATGCTCCATGGATAGTCAAAGTAAATGATGAAAGTTCATTGCAGGAAATAGCGATACTATGTCTGATAGCAAGAAGAACTGCAAGTAGCGGGGAAGCAGTTGCAATAACATTATCTGGCAGGCCGAGAACAACGCTTTTGGGAACCAAAACAAGAGGTTTAGCCACCGCCCGTCAGGAATTTCCGATCGACAGTAATTTGAATGCATATTTGACTGTCTCATATATGGCTGACCGATTTAAGAATACATTTCCAGAAGGAGTGGAACCTTCAGGTGCAATAGATGAAGAGCTGTTGAAGCTTCTTGAAATTCTTAGGAAGTAATGGGTTAGAAGCTCATATCCAAAAAGGACTCTAGCCTTTTCTCAATGAACTCGATTACTCTCACCCCTGGCCCCTAAAGGGGAAAACATAAGCACTCATGAATTTTCCCTTTAGGGAATAAAAGGGTGAAGCTTCCAAAGGACATGAGTACTGAAAGTCCTCCTACGCTAAGTCCCCAGCAAGCAACCTACCCTAAGGCTTTTGTGGACAAGCAAGGTTATGGCCAATAGTGAAAGCTACGGCGGACACTGTAACGGGATTCCTGATCTCCGTTTCACTTCGTCAGGAATGACGGTACGCATGTTGAAAAATCTCACTGCAATAACTGTCAACCGATAACTGTCAACAGTCTCTATTAGCACAAAGTCCCAGCTACAACTACAACCCGAAAACTCGCAACTCGCAACCCGGATCCTCACCTAAAGGAGTGACCAATATGCAAAAGGACTCTCACCCCTGCACCCCTAAAGGGGAAAACTTAAGCACTCTTGAATTTTCCCTTTAGGGAATACAAGGGTAAAGCAATCACAAACAATTTCTACTCTAATCCAAAAAATCCGACAACAGTCAACCGTCAACCGACAACCAATGCGTATAATCAGCAAAGAATAATATTCCGCCATTTCTTAATTCACAAAATATTCCTACCGTTTAACCAATTAAACCACACTAAATTTGGCTTTTAGAAATTCCCCTCTTATATTCCACTCATGGAATGTACTACTCAAACATACTTTGGCACCTTAAAGCAGATCTTTGCTACGCCAATTAAACCCGTACATCTCAGAAACCTTCAGCCTATTTTCAACTGCTAGGATTTCCCCTACCAGGTCTTCTTTTTATTTCTTCGAAATTTCAAATTTACTGCGCTGCTGTAATGTGATTATTTCATTGGGGCAGAGTCCAAAGCTATAGTCGTCACTCGGTAAAACCGAGCGACTGGCATTGACTAGTATCTTGCTGATGTAGCGCTGTTGGTTGGCCTGGTTACTTGCCTTGTAATTTTTCTAACCAAACATACAAACTATGTACAGTTCAATCAGAAAACCCTTGTTTTCACTAATCGCTGTATTGCTGTTTTCAGCATGTCAGGACGAGTTCTCTACTACGGAACAGCTTTTGGAAACCCCATCAGCTGCGGCCGGAAATTCACCAGCATCCATCGGGATAGTTGGTAGCGCGCAAGATGTTTCCACCTCTACTTCAGGTGGTACGGTTCTAATGGGTGGCGGCCCGGATGTGGATGAAGCCATTCAATGGATGATCAATAAATCAGGTGGAGGAGATTTTGTGGTAATACGGGCTTCTGGTAGTACTGGATACAACCAATACATCTATGATCTCGGTAACGCAAACTCCGTAGAAACTCTCCTCATCGACAGTAGAAGTCTGGCCAACAATAGCCAGGTGGAGCAAACTATCCGTGAAGCAGAAGCACTATTTATCGCTGGTGGTGATCAGTGGGATTATGTCAATTTCTGGAAAGATACCAGAGTGGAAGATGCCATTAACTACCTCAGAAACACCAAGCGAGTGCCAATTGGTGGTACCAGTGCAGGTTGTGCTATTCAGGGTGAAGGCTACTTCACAGCAGAGAATGGAACGATTAGATCCAGAGACGCAATGAGAAACCCATACAACTCCAATGTCACTCTGCAAAGAAGCAACTTCCTGGACAATCCTTACCTGGAAAATACCATCACCGACACCCATTACGACAACCCTGATCGACGTGGAAGACACATGACTTTCCTGGCAAGAGCCAATGAAGACTGGGGATGGAATGCAAAAGGTATCGGTGTGGATGAGGATACCGCTGTTTGCATTGACGAAAATGGACGTGCCTCTATTTTTGGATTTGGCTATGCATTCTTCCTCCAGCAAAATAGCTCCGGACCGGAAGTTTGCAGTCCGGGACAAAGACTGGATTGGTACCGTGGAAGACAGGCAGTTGAGGTCTACAAAGTACTGGGAAATTCCAGTGGTTCCAGATATTTCTGGCTTGACACCTGGAGTTCAGGAAGTGGGGGATCCTGGGAATATTTCTATGTAGACAGAGGAAGATTTAAGACTTCTTAAGATTTTTTTCTCAAAATTTATAACCGTGATTTAAAGCCAATAGAGCCAGAAATCACGGTTATTTCACTACCTGAGCAAATAAAAAATCAAAGGAACTGACTAATTGAAAATTTTATTTTTCCAGAATTAACCGTAATATTAGGGTCATAATAACGTGATGAAAGGACAATTGACATACAAAGCAAACATAATTCGCACATGCTGCCAGGCATATGTGAAGTCCTTGTCATTGCAAAACTTACAACCAATATTCAACTGCTAGTAGACTTATAAAGCCCGGATTTTTATTCACTTTATAATTTCTTACAATGCAATATTTCTATACAATTCTTATTGGCGTATTCCTTTCTTTTCAGGCCATTGGTCAGGGTAAGATGCTGCTTGTTGGAGGTGGCGGAGAAGGCAGCTGGAGCGATGAGCCCTACTCCTGGGGAATAGAAAACGCAGCAAACAAAAAAGTAGCTATCATCAGCTACAATTCAGAAACACAAGACTTACCAGACTACTTCCTGGAACTGGGAGCAGAAGCAGCAGTCAACTTTCAAATCGATACAGAAGAATATGCTAACTCAGCAGAACTGGAAGAAGCAATTTCACAATATGATTTCTTTTTCTTCAAAGGCGGAGACCAATCCAACTATTACGAAACCTACAAAGGCACCAACTTTATGGATGTCATCACTGCCAAATACAATGAAGGTGGTGTACTTGGTGGAACCTCAGCAGGAATGGCCATCTTATCAAAAGTGGTGTTCACTGCACAAAACGGATCAGTTTTTCCAGATGATGGATTGATCAATATTGAATCCTCACGATTTGTATTGGAAAATGACTTTCTGGATCTAAAACCAGGTTTCATCTTCGATACTCACTTTGTGGAAAGAGGGAGAATCTTCAGACTAATGGCTTTCATGGCCAACTGGCAGCTTACTCAAAGCGAAAGCATCGCCGGAATTGGTGTTGATGACCAAACTGCTCTTTGCATTGATTCAGACAATCAGGCAGAAGTTCATGGAACTGGAGGTATCACTATTATCAAGCCAAGTACTTTCCAATTTACTAATAACACATTCACAAGCGATTCGATGGAATCAATCTCTTTGGTGGATGGACAGTCTATCAACTTGAACACATTCGAAATTACAAATGGTCCTTCAAGTAGCACTGCTGTCACTCAGAATGAAGAAGACGGCAACTATATTGTATACCTGAGTGGTGGCGATGATATTGGTGACAATCTGGATTTTATGGATGCTTTTGTAAATGAAAATAATGCAGAAGACGACATCATTTTGGTTTCAGGAAACACTTCTATGGCAAATTCTATAAGAAGTAGACTTTTCACTTATGGAGCAACAAGTGTAGATGTTTTACCAACTACAGAAAACTACAACCATGAAGACAGTCTGTACATCAGAAATCGAATCAGACTATCAGAAAAAGTACTTTTTGTAGCAAATGATCATGAAGATCTTTTAGAGTTTCTGGAGGGAGGACCAACTGGTGAATTGTTAAGATCACATCTATTCAGAAACGAAATCATTACCGGATTCATAGGTGAAGACAGCAGATTTGCGGGCCCATCATTTGTTACCAATCACATCTCAGATGCAGATGCGTCTTACAGAAACAGACTTGATTTTGAGGTGGGATTAGGTTTACTAAAAACAACTGCCATCATGCCAAATACAATTGATGGTTCCACAACAGACTTCTACGAAAACACCACCTCCTCTATCCCCTTTTTAATGGCAGACAATAACTTGGCTTTTGGGATTTACATCAATGAAGGTTCATTTGTGAGAGTTGGAAATGTAGATGGAACCAATACTATTTCCTCAAGTGGAGATCTTTCATCATTCCTCGTTGAGAATAAAAGCTCTGTATTCGATTTCTCCTCCGAGCGAAATGTGACCGCATATGACAACTACTTGTATCAAGTACTTCATGACGGAAGCAGTACTGATTTAGGAACGCCAATTCCAACAGATGATGAAGCATATGAACTGGAAGAAGAACCTGCAGTCATCACCAATTCGAAAGCATTTAAAGACATTCAAATAACAACTAATTACTCAAATCTGATCATCCAAAATCCAAATATGTTGGATCTGGAAGTACACCTAATCGACCTGCACGGAAGATTGGTTTTGGAGCAACAGTTTACGGGAAACCTGGAAATTGAGAATCAGCAAGTTCTTTCAGGTTTTAAATTACTGGTCGTAATGAGCCAGGATCAGCAAAATATGTTTACCAGAAAACTATATTTTAAGTAAAAAGAGATGTTAGGCAAGAAAACAAAAATCCTTCTGCTTCAGGCTGCAAAGTCTCTGGGCTTAATGGGCCTGCAGCCTATTTTCGATTGCTAGGCAATAGCTGGAATTCTCAATTCTTTTTACGACAGCAGTTGCGCTAAAAGGCTGACTGTCTCAATCGAAAATTAAAATTTATCAAACATGAAATTTAAGATTCTACTTAACATGTGCTTACTTTTTTTGGTAAGTGTTGGGTATGCTCAAACCATTGTTTCCGGAACTGTAACGGATGAAAGTGGAGAAGCATTACCTGGTGTTAGTATCATAATTAAAGGTACCTCTAGTGGTACCATCACCGACTTTGAGGGGAAATACAAACTTGAGGTTTCAGATGACTCAGCAATTTTGATATACTCATTTGTCGGCTATTCTTCCAATGAGGTTGCAGTAACCGGAGGTGTAATGGATGTTACCCTGTCGGAAGACGTGACTGAGTTGGAAGAAATAGTTGTCGTCGGATATGGAACTCAGAAACGAAGGGACATCACGAGTTCTATTGGATCAGTAGATAGCGATGACGTAGCAAACGTGGCAGCCACATACAGCTTTGATGGCGCCATTCAGGGGAAATTATCCGGAGTGTTCATCGGGAGTTCATCGGCCACTCCGGGTTCGGCTTTCAACCTGAATATCAGGGGAGTTACCTCCATTGGAGCAAGTAGCCAGCCTCTGATAGTAGTAGATGGTATTCCAATTCTTACAGGAAACCAATCTGCACTTAACAATAACATCCAACCTATCAATCCTTTGGCGAATATCAACCCGAATGATATTGAGTCTATCTCAGTGCTAAAGGATGCAAGTGCTGCAGCAATTTACGGTACTCGTGGAGCAAATGGAGTTATTTTGATCACCACAAAAAGTGGATCAGTTGGTAAAACTAAAGTGAATATTGGTTACAGCATCGGCGTATCTGAGATTGCCAACACTCCAGAAATGATGACCTCTAAAGAATGGATCGAATTTATGAATGCAGCTGCAGAATTTGATGGTCTTGGAGAGAATTACTGGAATGACCAATTGGGTGATCCTAACGATGCAAACCTTCCAAACTATGATGTATATGACGAAATATTCCGAACTGGAATCACACACAACATGGACATTGGAATATCAGGAGGATCTGAGGATACCAGGTATGTGGTTTCTGCAAACTACTTCAATCAGGATGGTATTCAGATTGGTCAGGGATTTGAGAGATTCAGTGCGAGATTGAGAATGGATCATTCATTGAATGACAAAGTTGGAGTTGGAGCAAACGTGCTATTAAGTAGAGGAGCTCACCAGAGGACAATCAATGAAAATGATGAGTATGGAGTTGTGGTTAACGCACAAGCCTGGGACCCAACTGCACCATTAACAAATCCGGATGGAAGTTATACCAACCCATTCAACTATAATGGATGGTGGGCATTGGATAATCCATTGTACATAGCAGAGCAATATGTAAATAACTCTGTTTCCAACAGAATCCTGGCTTCCACCTATGCAGAATGGCAAGTAGCTAAAAACCTAAGCTTCAAATCGACATGGTCTGCTGACTATAATTCATTAATTGAAGAATCGTTCACACCAGTTGGAAGTAATGAAGCACCTACTGGAGCTGGAATCTATGCTACGCTGGAAGAACTGGTTTGGATCAATGAAAACACATTGACTTATGCTACTACCATAGGAGAATCCCACAATATCAATGTTCTTGGAGGTTTCAGTATTCAGGAATCAATTATGGATTTCTCAGAGATTGATGGAAATGGATTCCCAAATAATCAAATCATCAAGATTGGAGCAGCAGCGAATACTACTGGATCATCAAGTGCAACTTCTTATGGATTCTTATCCTATTTAGGAAGGGTAACATATGATTACCAGGGTAAGTATTTGGTGCAAGGATCATTCAGAGTAGATGGATCTTCAAGATTTGGCCCGGATAATCGATATGCTTTGCTTCCTTCGGGATCGTTGGGATGGAGATTTACTGAAGAGTCATTCTTCCAGGGAATTTCAAGTGTAGTATCAGAAGGAAAATTGAGAGCAAGTTATGGTGTGGTCGGTAACGCAGAGATTGGAAACTTCACCTGGCAAGGATTATGGGGTGCTTCTTCATATAATGGAGTTGGGGGATCCAATCCTTCAGTACTTGGAAACCCGGAACTTGGTTGGGAACAAACGACTCAATTGGACATAGGATTGGACCTTACCTTATTCGGAAAAGTAGGGATCGTTGCTGACTACTTCCAGAAAAACACAACTGATTTACTACTAGATGTTGATGTTCCTGGATCATTAGGATTTTCCAGCACCACTTCCAATATCGGTGAGATTGAAAACAAAGGATTTGAATTTGCAATCAATACACAAAACGTCACTTCTAAAAACTTCGATTGGACTACAGGTTTAAACTTTACTACTCTTGAAAACAGAGTTGTAGATGTCTTAAACAACGGCCAGATTCTTAGTAGAAACTTCGTTCTATTGGAAAATGAATCGCTGAGTCAGTTGAACCTGATCAAGTTCCTGGGTGTAGATCCAACTACTGGTGATGCAGTTTTTGAAGACCTAAACAGTGATGGGTTAATCAACCTGGATGACAGACAGCCAGTTGGATCCGGTTTACCAACTTATTTTGGGGGACTTACCAACTCTTTCAGATACAAAGATTTCGGTTTAAGTGTATTCTTTCAGTTCGTAGGTGGCAACAAGATCTTCAACCAGTCGAGACATGCATATGAGAACTACGGAACTACCAGAGGTGGAATTCCATACGGTAATCAAACCAGAAGAAGTCTGGATTACTGGAGAGAGCCGGGTGATATTACTGCTATTCCGAGACCATCATTGGTTGGACCAGAAGATGCAGGAAACCCTGAATTGCAATGGCAAAGATTCAGTACGCAATACCTGGAAGATGGTGATTTTGTGAGACTGAAAAATGTGAAATTCACATACAAGGTGCCTGCTGATATCTTATCCAAGTTTAAGTTGACAAGTGCAGTATTCTACGTTCAGGGACAAAACCTATTCACCTGGACGGATTACCTCGGTTTTGATCCTGAAGTAAGCACCAACACTAGTGGTGAAGGACTGAATACTTTACAAGGAGAAGACTTTGGAACACTGGGTCAGGCAAGGACTTATTCAGTTGGTTTAAACATTGAATTTTAAATAGGAATAATCATGAACAAGCAAATTAGAAACACGATATACGCGATGATGATGCTGGCATGGATTGTTCCGGCATGTGATGTCCTGGACCAGCAACCAGAAACATTGATTTCCAACGAAACTGCAATAGTTGACCTGCAAACTGCAGAAGCAGCAGTGATTGGAATTTACAATGCAGTTCAGGATGGCGATTACTACGGAGGCCGTTTTATCATGGCCACTGAAATGGCAGCAGGAAATGGTAGAGCAGCAGCATTCCAGCAATTCTGGAAAGAGCTGGAAACAGGAGTTGTTCCTACATCCAATTTCCATGTAGAAGACAACTGGGTGGCAATTTATAATGTGGTAAATGTAGCTAACAGTGTAATTGGCAAAGTACCAGAATTAGGTCTTTCAGAATCGGATGAAGCCAGATTAATGGGAACTGCATACTTCTTAAGAGGATTAGCATTCTTTGATGCTTTGAGACAATATGGAGAGTTTTTTGATGCTTCTTCCACATATGGTATTCCATTACCATTGGTCGCTTCTGGAGAAATTCAGGAAACTGGAAGAAACACGGTAGCTCAATCGTATATTCAAATAGAAGAAGATCTTCAAAATGCAATTGATTTATTAAGCGATTCAGGAGATAAATTCTTTGCTTCTTCAGGAGCTGCTCAGGCTTTAAAAGCAAGAGTTCACTTGTACCAAGAAGAGTATGATATGGCAGAGCAGCTGGCCTCAGCGGTTATTGCCAATTCCAATTACTCGTTATTAGACGATTACAATGAAATCTATTCTTCAGAAGGAAGCGCTGAGTCGATTTTTGAATTGAATTTCATTGCATTGGAAGACCCAAGTGCATGGGCAATTGAGATGTACATCTCCCCTCCCGAAGTAACAGTAAGTGACGACATGATTTCATTCTTTGATCCTGCAAACAGTAGTGATACAGAAAGAGGTCAGCAGTTTGAGGTAGTTGGTAGCTTTATCAGATGCACCAAGTACGGAAGCGAACCTGCAGATGAAGGTGGAAATACTATACTATTAAGATTATCTGAAATGTATTTAATCAGAGCGGAAGCTTTGGCAAGAGGATCTAATGATCCAACCGCTGCATTAGCAGATATCAATGTTGTAAGATCAAGAGCGGGATTGACGGACCTTACGGCAGCAAATGTTACTTCAGAAAGCGAATTGATTGATGTGTTGTTGGAAGAGAGAAGAGCAGAATTTGCTTTCGAGGGACACTATTGGTTTGATCTGGTCCGTACTGGCCGACTGGAATCCACCAGAGGATTGGAATCTTTTAGAAGAATCTTCCCAATTCCTCAAAGAGAAATCAACATCACGGATGGCACATTGGTGCAAAATCCAGAATACTAAAACTAAGCAATCATGAGACTTAATAATATTAAAACATATATATATCAGTTATTCGCTGTTTTATTGATCAGCGGAATATTTGTAAGCTGTAACGAAGATGATGAGGCGGGACCAGATCCGGTTGCGGCATTTGAAGTAACGACAGACACGGAGCTAAGAGAAGGAGAAACTATTACTTTCTCAGCAAGTAGCTCCGAGAATGCTGTAACATTTAACTGGTCTTTCGGAGATGGTAATTCAGATGTGGGAGAAACAGTAACTCACGTTTATGAAGCTCCAGGAAGTTATGAAGTAACATTAGAAGCTAGCGCAGATGGGAAAAGAGATGTTACTACTCAAACAGTAACTATCGGGGGTATCATTCCTACTCCATCTTTCACTGTAGAAAACGCGGATAATCTAAAAGTTGGGCAAGCAGTTTCATTCACAAGTACTACGACGGATGCGACCAGTATTGTTTGGAATTTCGGAGATGCTGGAAACTCAACAAGTACTGAAGCAAATCCAACTTTCACTTACCTAACTCCAGGAGATTACACAGTAAGTCTTACTGCCACAGGAACTGGTGGAGAAGCAACTGCAGAGCAAACAATTACTATTCAGGCAAATCAATTTGAATTGTATTTCATTGATAATGACAATTTGAAAATCAGAAAGATTGCATTGAGTGATACTGAAGTAATTGAGGATGTATTCGATCTTCCTGGATTCAGTTTTGGATTGGCTTATGATGATGTGAATGAGGAATTGTATTACACTGATGATGATAATGCCACTCTTTACAAAAACACTTTAGACGGAAGTAGCCAGACTGAAATTGCAACTGGATTAAACGGAGGAAGAGACATTGCTTTAGATATTGCAAATGATAGAGCATATGTAGTAGAAAGAAGCTCAGATCAGATTACTGAGATTGATTTGACTGACAATAGCACTTCAGCTCTTTACAATGTAAGTGATGATGAATTCTTCTTGTTACCTGTAGGGTTGGATATCCACAATGGCGAATTATTTGCCACGGCAGTAGATTTTGATGCTGAAACAGTGTGGACCGGAAGCACAGATGGTTCAGGAATCTCTAAAATCATCGATTATGGTGGTGGCGGTTTCGGATATGGAATTGAAGTGGATAAAGTAAATGATAAAATCTATTTTGATGACAATGACGGAGGTCAGATTTTCAGATCAGATTTGGATGGTTCCAATGTTGAGAAAGTAGGAATCACCACAGACAGAACTTACGGGATTGCGATTGATAGTGAAAGTGGAAAGTACTATTGGGCAGGAAGAGATGGTATCATCAGAGTGGCTAATCTTGATGGAACAGAAGAAGAAATTCTTGCTGAGACTGGTGTTGATATCAGAGGAATGATCATTAGAAAAGCAGAATAATAGAATAATGAAATATCTAAAAATACATTTAATAGCCATATGCCTCCTGGGAATTCTCTGGAGCTGTGGTGAGGATGATTTCCCTGTTCCGCAGGCCAGTTCTGTGGTGGCTGATTTTGGTTATTCCATTTCTAATGAAGGCTTTGCTCCTGCAACAGTGACATTTAGCAATGAGACATTCGTAACGGAAGAAGCTGGATCAGTTTCGTATGCCTGGAATTTTGGTGATGGGACATCTTCAACAGAAACGACACCTTCTCACTTATTCACAGAACCTGGTACTTACACAGTTTCCATGACAGTAACATCAGATAATGATCTTGACGTTATCCAGCAGGAAATCACCATCAGAGATCCAAATGCATTATTGGTAAGACTATTCTTTATTGATGCAGTTGGAGCCAATATTAATGAAATCGATGGTGGTTCTATTGATGTTGGAGGCTTTGGTACTGGTGTAGCTTACGACGCTGTTAATGAGCAGATCTATTATACTAATGATGATGATCTGACACTAATGAGAGTTAACCTTGATGGTACGGGAGCTGAAGTGATTAGTGATGTCTTTGGTTCTCCAAGAGATTTAGCATTGGATATTCCAAACAACAAAGCATATGTAGCAGACCGAGGTACAGGTGTAGATGCTATCTGGGAAATCAATCTGACTGATAATTCAGCAAGCATTCTTTATGACAATGCATCTGATGGACTAGGAATTTCTCCTGTTGGGTTAGATCTATATAATGGCAACCTCTACATCACTTGTGTAGCAATTGATGCAGAAGCTGTTTGGGTAGGAAATGTTGATGGTACTGGAGTTACCAGAATTATCGACTATACTGCCGGAGGTTGGGGATATGGAATAGCTGTAGACCCGGCAAACGAAAAGATCTATTTCGACAACACAGAATCTGGTCAAATATTAAGAGCCGATCTTGATGGGTCAAATATCGAGTCAATTATTGATACAGGAAACAGAGTGTATGGAATTACTATTGATAACACCAATGGTAAATTCTACTGGACTGAGCGTAATTCAGGAAGTGTCTTCATGGCCAACCTTGATGGTTCAGATAAAGTGACACTCACTTCAGATTTTGATGATCCGAGAGGACTATTTTTCATAGAATAAATTTCATGGCTACCTGGTTCGAATAGCCAGGTAGCCTTTGTTAAGCAATTTTCAAATAACCCTTAAAATGAGATTTTTCGCCTTTTTATGTGTGGTTGCCTTAATTGGATGTTCAAACCCAAAACAAGAAACCAAAATTGAGGACCAGTCGGCAGGCAAGCTTTTTATAATTGGTGGAGGAAAGAGACCTCCTCAACTGATCAAGAGGTTAGTCAGAGAATCTGCAATTGATTCTACAGGATATGGCATCATTCTTCCCATGTCCAGTTCCGAGCCTGATTCTGCTATTTTCTATGCGCTTATTCAGTTTACTGATCAGGGACTTGACAATGTAATAGGATTCAATTTCAACAAAGGTGATACAATACCCAAACCCAAAATTGATAGTATCGCCAATGCGAATCTGATTTACATCTCAGGTGGAGATCAAAATAAATTCATGGATATCGTAAGTGGCACTCCTATCGAAGGGGCCATCAAAACGTGTTATGAAAATGGAGGGGTCATTGCAGGAACTAGTGCCGGAGCTGCCGTAATGAGCGAAAAAATGATTACAGGAAATGAGCTGAAATACCCAGATTATTATAGCACATTTCGAAATATAGAAACAAACAACATTGAATTAAAACAAGGACTTGGGTTCATTAAAGAAGGCATCATTGATCAACACTTTGTCAAACGAAGCAGACATAACAGGTTGATCAGTGCCATTCTGGAAAACCCAAATATGAAAGGTATTGGAATTGATGAGTCCACTGCCATTTTGGTTACTGACGGGGTAGCAACTGTAGTTGGTGAATCACAAGTCCTTGTTTTTGATTCTCCCAATCAAGTAACATCAAATGAAAATGGAAAACTAAGTGCCAAAAGTTTAAATATCAGCATATTTACTGCTGATCAAACATTCCCAATAAAGTAGCATGGCAAAGAAAATTCCACATACCCTTATCATTCTGACCGTGATTCTAATTGCTTTCACAGGTCTAACATGGATTGTTCCCGCAGGAGAATTTGAAAGAATGAGTGATGGAAGCAGAGATATTGTGGTTCCGGGATCTTACAAGGTCACCGAACAATCACCACAAGGCTTCTTTGATTTCTTCACAAGTCCGATCAAAGGATTTATTTCTGCTGGACAAATCATTGCATTTGTATTGATAGTGGGTGGAGCATTTTCGGTTATTAATAGGTCAGATGCCATCAATGCGGCATTACAAAGTTTGGTGCGGTTATGTAGAAAGAAACCGGCCTTCAAAAAAGTAATCATTCCTGCATTGATCATTTTGTTCTCACTTGCCGGAGCAACTTTTGGGATGAGTGAAGAGGTAATTGTATTCGTGCTCATTACCATTCCTCTATCGCTGGCTTTAGGTTATGATTCCTTAGTAGGAATTGCCATCCCATTTGTGGGAGCCGGAGCTGGATTTGCAGGTGCTTTTAGTAATCCATTTACCGTAGGAATTGCCCAGGGCATTGCCGAATTACCACCATTTAGTGGTTCGGGATACAGGATATTATGCTGGGGTATTCTCACACTTGTGCCGATTATCTTCATCATGCTTTACATCAGAAAACTGGAGAAAGACCCAAGTATTAGTCCGATGTATGAGATGGATCAGAAGAGAGATAATCACCTGGATGAAGTGGATGAAATCAAGTTCACCATGAGCAGGAAAATCATTCTTGCATTATTCTTCGGGGCAATTGCTTTATTGATTTATGGCGTGAGTAATCTCGGCTGGTATATCAATGAGATTGCCGGATTGTTTTTTGCACTCGCTGTTATTAGTGCCATTGTTTATAGAATGGCACCAAATGATGCAGCGGAATCTTTTGTAGATGGTGCAAAAGACATCCTTGTTGCCGGACTGGTGATCGCCTTTTCCAAAGCGATATTGATCATAGCACAAGATGGAAAAATACTGGATACTATATTGAATTCAATAGCGTATTCAGTTGAGGATTTACCTTCTTATATCTCCGTTCAGGCCATGTTTTTGGTACAGAGCTTTTTGAACCTATTCGTTCCATCAGGATCCGGACAGGCAGCTTTGACTATGCCAATCATGAGTCCACTGAGCGATCTTTTGGGAATTAGCCGACAAACTGCTGTTCTGGCATTTCAATTTGGTGACGGATTAACCAATCTGATCATTCCTACAAGCGGTGTTACAATGGGTGTGCTCGCAATGGGACAAGTACCCTACAACAAATGGATGAAATGGATGCTTCCAATGATGATCACCTTCTTTGTGATTGCGATGCTTCTATTGATTCCGCCAGTTATGTTTTTTGATTGGGGACCATTTTAAATGAAACATGCTTCGAGGTAAATATTGAGTTAAAAGATTAAAAGATATAAGATGTTAGGTAAATACGCCCTGGCCATCCATGGTGGTGCAGGTACCTTGTTGAGGAGTGAAATCACTGCTGAGCAGGAAGCAAACTATAAAGCCGCTTTAAATGAAGCATTGCAAGTTGGAGAAAGTATTCTTAAAGTGGGAGGTTCTGCTTTAGATGCTGTTGAGGCTTGTATTAAATCTTTGGAAGATAGCCCCCTTTTCAATGCAGGAAGAGGTTCCGTTTTCACACATGATGAGACACACGAACTGGAAGCATCAATTATGGATGGAGCAACATCCAGAGCTGGTGCTGTGGCGGCAGTTTCCAGAGTAAAGAATCCAATTGCGCTTTCAAGGCTAATTCTTCATGACGATGAATTTGTTTATTTATCAGGAAAAGGAGCAGAACAATACGCGACTGATCATCAAATGAAATTGGTAGATCCTGTTTATTTCTATACTGACTTCAGATATAATCAATTGATGGCTGCAAAGAAGGAAGGAACTGTGCTACTTGATCATGATGGAGAAAAGAAGTTTGGTACTGTGGGTGCTGTTGCTTTGGATTTGAATGATAATTTGGCTGCAGGTACTTCTACAGGAGGGCTTACAAATAAGCAATATGGTAGAATTGGAGATAGCTCACTGATTGGTTGTGGTTGTTTTGCAGAGAATCAATCATGTGCAGTTTCTGCTACAGGATATGGTGAATATTTTATTAGGTCTGTTGTGGCACATGATATTGCGGCTTTGGTGAAGTATAAAGGATTAAGTGTTCAGGAAGCATCTGATTATGTAATCCAAAAGAAACTGGTGAAGCTTGGTGGAGAAGGAGGTGTGATTACTGTTGATAGAGATGCTAATATTGCATTATCCTTCAATTCTGAGGGGATGTATAGAGGTTGGTTAACTAGTGATGAAAAGGCTCAAGTGGCTATTTTCAAGAATGTTGATTGATCAGAGCAAAAGGCCAGAGGCCTTGATATAATCGTCACTCGGTGAAACCGAGCGACTGAAGAATGATTTGCAAGATTAAAAGCTATGAACAAGGGGTTTTACCTTGGTATGAAAGTGTCAAAAGATAACGAAATCGGAATTGTTGTTCCTGCTAAAGAAGGTACTGCTTGGGACGAAGAACCTGGAATCATCAGATGGGATACCCCGAATGTAGAAGACCATGAAGATTGGAGAGGTTTATTTGGCACTTTTATAGAATCAGGAGGTACAGAAATTCATTCTGATACTGAATTCAAATTCATCAAGGAAAATGGTAATTTGAAGACCGCTAATGAATCTTAAAAGAAGAAACAATTTTATTGAGGTCAACCGACATCTGTGCAAGGGTGTCGGCATACTCCTCAAGGTTTGAGGCTGTTGTTTCTGTTGAGTTGGAAATGTCATTCAAACCCTGCATGGAGTGATTGATTTGTTGGGTGCCTGCTTTTTGCTCCTGACTCGCTCTTGCAATTGATTCCACAGATTCAGAGGATTTTTTAATGACCTCCACCACTTGCACAAAAAGCTGCTCAATCTCCTGAGCCAATGTTACACGACTGGCGGAAATTGAAATGATGTCATCAGCTGCATTTTTACTTAATTCTGCGAGCTTGCGCACCTCTTTGGCAACTACGGCAAAGCCTTTTCCTGCCTCTCCTGCCCTATTTGCTTCAATTGCAGCATTAAGAGCTAATAGGTTTGTTTGACCTGCAATGGAGTTAATCATTTTGGTTTTCTTGCTCACTTCAACAGCTGATCGCGTTCCTTCAGTCACCAAGTCTTTGAGCTTATCCAATTCATTAACCACTCCATTCATTTCTTGCTTGGTGGATTCTGTGTTTTGGAAGTTGGATTCAATGCTGGCGGTCATTTCCTCAATCAAACTTGCTATTTCGGATGCTGAGTTAGAGAGTTGCCCGGCGTTTGAAGTTAGGCCTTTAGCATTTTCTGTGAGAGGTCCACTTGCATCAAGAAGCAAGGTGGATTGTTGATTTAATTCCTCCATTATAACTCTCAATTGATCCACAACTGCATTGAGATTATAGGCCACATATCCAATTTCGTTTCTGGTAGTGGAATTCAATTTTCTTGAAAGGTCTCCCTGACCAAAGCTTTTCAGGAACTTAACAATTGATCTTAATGGTGAAATCATTTGCCTTTCCATCACAAATGCACCAACAACTATCACAGAACCAGTTAAGCTCAGCAAGATGATTACAATTGTGTTAACTCTGCTTTTTTCGCTTTGTTTTCTGGTCTTGGAATCGTGATAAAGGGATTGAATTGATTCATTTACATTTATAGATTTATTCAATAAACGAAGTTGATCATCAGAGTCATTTTTAAGAATAGCCTTAAACCCTTCCCATTCCAAACCTGTTTTTTCAATTAAATTCTGACTCTCCAATTGATTATTTAAAGAGTTCAATAAGCTATCAAACTCATCAATCATTTGAGATTTATCACCTGACTGTGTAGCCAATTTTTGAGATAGCATTCCCAATTGATGAATACCGTCTAAATCTGAATCGTATTCATCAACATCACTACTGTTAATGATAATGTAAGAAATTATCGAGAGGATAAGCATCATCAAAGCAAGTCCTCCAATTTTGGTTAGGACAGAGCGATAGAAGCTTTTCTTGAAGAAAATAAATCTGGACATCTAGTTACTGGCTGTAGCTGGTGATATCGAATATAATTAAATTCAATGGTATTATCAGCAAAAAAGGCCCACAATGTGGGCCTTCAGTAACCATAATTCTATGAATATTAATGTTTTAAGGAAAACAATTCCATCCAGAATTAGGATCCAGGTCAATACTCAAGTGTAGTAACAATCTAGGTTTGGAATAGCCTTATTCGTGGATGGTGGATATTGGAAATTGGATGCTAGACTTTAGACAAAAGATTAAAGACACAAAAGCAAACAACTGATATTGAAAATAAAAAAGACTTCCTCAGTCACAACAACCAAAAAAGTCTTTTGTCTAATATCTATTGTCTAAATCTAATAGGCTCTCACGGTAACTCCTTTCATAAAGTTCATGAAAGCTTTGTTTACTACTCTGTTTCCTCCCGGTGTAGGATAATCTCCAGTAAAATACCAGTCACCAAGGTGATTCGGACAAGCATCGTGTAAACTCTCAACAGTCTGATATACCACTTCAAGCTCTGCCGTCATTCCTTCCGGCTTCACAATCTCAGCGATTTTCTTCGAGATCTGCTCATATTCGAATGGCTCATACAATCTCTTCACATAGTTTTCAGGTTCTCTTTGCTCAATTGAAGCCTGGCACAATTCAAATACTTCATCCAACAAGTATTCCTGATTAGTTTCTTTTAATAGCTCAAGGACAGCTCTAAAAGCAACAAAGTCTTTCATTTTACTCATATCAATTCCATAACAATCAGGGAATCTGATCTGAGGTGCTGATGAAACGACAACTATCTTCTTAGGGTTTAATCTATCCAGAAGCGTCAGAATACTTTTCTCTAAAGTTGTTCCTCGTACAATACTATCATCTATAATGACAAGTGTATCAGTATCTTTATTTATAACCTCGTACGTGGTATCATAAACGTGTGCAACAAGATCATCTCTATGCTCATCGTCAGTAATAAAAGTTCTCAACTTAGCATCCTTCAATACCAACTTCTCAACTCTTGGCCGGAACGAAAGTAATTCTTCTAATGTATCTGTTGACGGCTTATTCTCAAGAATGATATCTTTTCTCTTGTCTATCAGGTATCTGTCTACTCCTGACATAAGTCCAAGGAATGAAGTCTCAGCCGTATTTGGGATAAATGAGAATACTGCATTCTTAAGATCAAAATTGATTGCTTTTAGTACTTTAGGAATCAATAGCTCTCCAAGCTTTCTTCTTTCTCTGTAGATATCGGGATCTGTACCTCTCGAGAAATAAATTCTTTCAAAAGAGCAGGATTTCTTTTCTAATTGCTCTTTGTATTTCACCTGCTGGTAATCTCCATCTTTCCCAACAATCATTGCATGTCCAGGCTCAATTTCCTTGATCTCGTCATACTCACAACCAAAGGCCGTCTTAATTGCAGGCTTTTCAGAAGCTACTACAACAACTTCATCATCTGCATAGTAATAAGCAGGTCTGATTCCAGCAGGGTCTCTTGCTACAAAGCTGGCTCCATAACCAACCATTCCAGCCATGGTATAACCACCATCAAAGTCCTTACAAGAACGTTCTAATATTCTACCAAGATCTAGTTCCTCCTCTATTAGGTCTGTGATTTCCTGGTTAGTAAGCTTTCCTTTGTATTTATCAAAAACAGCCTGATTCCCTTCGTCAAGGAAGTGGCCGATTTTTTCCATTACTGTTACAGTATCAACCTTTTCTTTAGGGTGCTGACCAATTTCAACAAGCTTATCGAATAGCTCATCCACATTAGTCATGTTGAAGTTACCGGCTACTACCAAATTTCTACTTCTCCAGTTATTCTGTCTAAGAAATGGGTGGCAGCTTTCGATACTGTTTTTACCATGCGTCCCATAACGCAAATGGCCCAACCAAACTTCTCCAGTAAATCCAAAGTTTTGCTTGAGCCATTTCTCATTCATGTAGTTCTCTTGGCCTTCCCTCTGTGCCTTCCGATACTTTTTTCCAATCTTCTGGAAAATATCTTCAATCGGCTGGGAGTCCACGGTTCGGTACCTGCTTATGTAGCGATAACCAGGTTCCATATTTAGTTTGATATTTGCAACTCCTACACCGTCCTGGCCTCTGTTGTGCTGCTTTTGCATGAGCAAGTACATCTTGTTAACAGCATAGGTGGGAGTATTATACTTATCAATGTAATATTGGAGTGGCTTTCTTAATCTTAGGAAGGCTATTCCACATTCATGCTTTATTGCATCGCTCATTCTGGAGAAGTCTTAGTTATATAATTTAATATTATTTATAATATTTATCAATATTTCGGGTCTCAGAAAGACAAGTAACAAAGGCAAAATTAAAAAAGTTGCAAACACTATCTCTGATTTTGAGATGGTTTTGTCAGCTTTAATTGAATCTTCTTCGCCTTTGAAGAACATGAAGTAAGGTATTTTTAGGTAATAGAATAAAGAGACTGCAGCGTTAAAAACCGCAATCAGTAAAATATAAATAAACAACTGGTCTCCGGAGGCAATATATAATTCGTAAAACGAACTTAAAATCAGAAGCTTTCCTGTGAAGCCAGCAGTCGGAGGTAAGCCCGTTAAAGCGATCATTACCACCACCATTAAAATCCCTAAAAAAACTTTTTTTCTTCCTAAACCTGCAAAATCTGGTATTTGTTTTACCCCCTGATCTTCAAAAACTCTGATCAAAAGGAATGCTGCGAGGTTCATAAACAAATAGACAACCCCGTAAAATATTACAGATTGGAGACCAATATCATTTTGCACCGTAAGACCCAACATCAAAAATCCAGAATGGCCTATCGATGAATAGGCCAACATTCTTTTTGCATCATTTTGCCAAAGCGCGGAGAAATTCCCAATCACAATTGTAAGTACTGCAATGACTGATAGAGTGATTTGCCATTGTTGTCCACTGAATACATTAGTGATACTAAACAATTGAGCGATGAATCCTACTACCGCTAACTTGGGTGTGATAGAGAAGAATGCAGCAACTAGTGTGGGGGCACCTTCATAAGCTGAGGGTGTCCATATGTGCATTGGAAATGAGGAAAGCTTGAAGAGCAAACCTGCACTGAATAATAGAATTGGAACAAATAACTCCTCCGAAGAATTAAAAATATCATTTATATAAAGTGACCCTGAAAAGCCATATAAGAGACTGATACCATATAACATAACTGCAGACGAAACAGCACCGAATAATAAATACTTGATACCTGCCTCGTATGACTTCTTATTTCTTTTGAATGTCGTGAGTATGTAAGAGGAAATGGACATGAGCTCGATTGCCACATAGAAGAGAAGCAAGTGTCTTGAAGATAATAGCACAAAGGCACCAAGCGTAATCCCCAGCAAAATACTTCTATACTCGCCATCTGCTTCCTTTGGAAATATTAATGTACCAATTCCCATGAAAACAAGCATAATCGCCAGTATTACCTTGAATATCCATGAAACGCTTCCAACTGAAATCATTCCATTGATTGCGATTTGGCTGTCTTCTGGTTGGAATCCCACAAATAACAACAAACCAATACCTATCAATAAGAACATGATAGATTTAGAAAAAGAATAAGACTTCTTTGATATCAATTCAAATACAAGAAAAACAACCAATGCTGCTCCAAGAAATAATTCGGGAACCATAAGATGAAGCCCGGAAGTAATAGAATCAAGTTTATTGGCGATCTGTTCCATCCTACTTACTATTAAGAACATCCAAATTAATTCTACCCTGAGCAGAAACATATTCCACCCAACCACTTATTGAATCCGCAATAGGATCGAGGACTGTTCCAGGTAATATCCCAAATAAAATGGCCAAAATTACCAATGGAGCAAACATCAAATATTCTCTTTTTGTAAGATCATTCATATGTGGCTCCCATTCTTTTTCTCTCACCCAATATTTACCGAAGAATATTCTTTGCAATGTCCAGAGATAGTATGCAGCTGTAATCAACAAACCCAAGGTTGCCACAATTGTCAACCATCTTGGTATAATCTGGTTTGCTGAAGAAGATCCAAATGCGCCTAAGAAAACCAGCACCTCACCGACAAACCCTGAAAGCCCAGGTAATCCTAATGAACCGAAAAATATTACAACAACTACGAATGTGAAGTAAGGCATTTTCGAACCTAACCCACTATAGTTAGCAATCAGTCTGTCGTGTGTTCTATCGTATAATACTCCAGCAATCAGGAACAGAGCTGCTGAAAGTATACCATGGCTAAACATTTGAAATATAGCTCCATTTATAGCTTCTGCCGTTAATGCGGCAATTCCCAGCATAACATAGCCCATGTGGGAAACCGAAGAATAAGCAATTAATTTTTTTAAGTCCTTTTGGGCCATTGCAACCAGGCCTCCATAAATTATTGCGATTACCCCAAGTCCTCCAATGAGGTAACCAAACTGATAAGCACCTTCTGGAAAGATGGAATATGCAATTCTAAAGAATCCGTAACCTCCTATTTTAAGAAGTATTCCCGCTAAAATAACAGAAATTGGAGTTGGAGCTTCAACGTGCGCATCTGGTAACCATGTATGAACGGGTACCGCAGGTAATTTGATTGCAAAACCAACAAATACAGCCAGAAATGCCACTAATCTAATTGGGTATCCAAATAACTCTCCACCTGTAAGACTCAATATCGATCCAGGAATATAATTTGACAGATCCATCATGTGGATCATATTGAAGGTATGAATTTGGTACTCATCTGTGCTGGCAGGATCCAAAACAGATATATAAAGACCGATCATCACCACCAAAATGAACAATGAACCTACAAGAGTGTAGATAAAGAATTTGATGGATGCATAATTTCTTCTAACTCCTCCCCAAATACCAATTAGGAAGTACATCGGTAGAAGCATAAACTCAAAGAATAAATAAAACAGGAAGAAATCTAACGCAACAAAGCATCCCATAATACTGGAAGATAGCAGGAGATATAAAGCGTGGTACCCTTTTAAGCTCTTTGAAATATTCCACGAAGAAATTGCACCAATAACAAGCACTAATCCGGAAAGAAGTACCATTAGGACACTTATGCCATCCACTCCAAGTAAATAAGTGATAGACAATTCTCCCATATTACCCAGCTTCACATTTATCCAATCTGCTTTCTCTATCAGCTGAAAAGATGATTCTGTGATCTTATCATTATAAGTCGCTTTGCCATCAAAACTGAAGAATACAACTACAGACAGTACAAACTGCAAACAAGTCGCAACCAGGGTAATTACTCTGAATATCCCAGAAAACTTATCAGGAAGTAGTAATACAATGGCTCCAGCAATAAGTGGAATAAACACTAAAAGCGATAACAAATAATCACTCATATCATCAAAAATTTAATACAAACGATGATGAGCGCGATACCAATCAACGCCCAAACAAACTGCAACTGAACTTGTCCTGATTGGATTCTTCTAGTAATCTGACCCAACCAACAACTTGTAGTGGCTACAAAATTCACTAATCCATCTATTACATGCTGATCAAACATTCCAGCCAAATGGGCTCCTACCACCTCAGCCATTCCTATCAAGTTTACAAATCCATCCACAATCTTTCGATCCACATATTCAAATACGTCTGCTATTATTTCAAAAGGACGAACAAATGCAACATGATACACTTTATCCAAAAACCAATTATTCTCTATGATCAACACCAATCTTTTCTTATGACTAAAATCCGGCCCGTATTTGGAAGCATATTTAGATTTGGGTCCATAATAGTAATATGCATACCCTAAGCCGAACAAAGCAATAGCAGAACTAATAATTACCATTCTAAAATGAAATATATGGGTCAACTCCATCACTTTATTACTAGCTCGATTAAGATGCCCTAATAATTGCTGTAATGCAGAACCTTCAGCTCCAAATGGATTCAGTGAGTATACAAACCCAATGGACAGAAGGGAAAGCAAAATCAATGGAATTGAAATACTCCAAGGTTCCTTTTGTTTATCAAGGGTTGATTTCTCATTTCCAAAAAACACTAACAGTAATAATCTGCCAATATAAATTGCTGTCAACAATGCTGTGATAAGTGCGAGATCCGGAACAGCATAGTAAAGTCCACCTTTATCAGCTGCCCACGCTAAGGATTGAGTAATAATCGCATCTTTTGATAGAAAGCCACTAAATAAAGGCAATCCAGCCAAGGCCATTCCACATACTACAAAGCTTATAAAAGTGATTGGGATCTTTTTCCTAAGACCTCCCATCCATCTCATATCTTGCTCATCAAAGTTGGGATCATCTGATTTTGCATGATGCATCGCATGAATCACTGAACCTGCGCTAAGAAACAAACCTGCTTTGAAGAATGCATGAGTGGTGAGATGAAATATTGACATGTCCGCAGCTCCTACTCCAATCCCTGTGAGCATATAGCCTAATTGCGAAATTGTAGAGTACGCCAATACCTTTTTGATGTCATGTTGAAATAGCGCTGTAAAACCTGCCATAGTGGCTGTAATAACACCAATGAAGGCAGTGATCTCCAAAACAACAGGGTCAAGCATAATTACTGATCTGGCAAGTAGAAAGATACCTGCAGCCACCATAGTAGCGGCGTGAATAAGTGCAGAAACAGGTGTTGGTCCTTCCATCGCATCTGGTAACCAAACCAGCAATGGAAACTGAGCAGATTTACCAAGAGCACCAAGTAACAAACCAAATCCCGCTACAATCATCCAGCCATTAAACTCAATGCTATAATCGGCTAATGTGGTGAAGTAAAGTGTTTCAAATTCAACATATATAATCAGAATGGCAATCAGGAATCCGATATCTCCTATTCTATTCACAATTAATGCTTTTCTAGCCGCTTGGGCAGCAGTATCTTTTGTAAACCAAAAGCCAATTAACAAGTAGCTCGAGAACCCAACTAATTCCCAGAAGACAAATAGCTGCAGGAAGTTATTAGCAATTACCAATCCCAACATTGAGAAAGTAAATAGCCCAAGAAAAGCGTAATATTTGGCTAATTGCTGATCATGCTTCATATACTCTAATGAGAAAATATGAACTAGCAGAGATACTCCAGTCACAATTACTGTTAAAAGGGCTGTAAGTGAATTCAACAGAAATCCAGGCCAAATATTAAGCATCCATTGAAATTTGTATTCCATTGGATTCTCAGCAAAGTTTCCAGACAAGTAAATGGTTAAAGCCAGGATAAATGAGATGCCAATCAAACCAGTATTGAAGCTTGAAACCAACCTGTGATACTTTCTTAATATGAGACCAACTATCAACCCAATAATTGGCAACCCTGTTAAGGTGAGTAATATGATAATATCTCTTTCCATATTAATCTCTCAAGTGATCAACCTGATCCAAATCAGAAGTTTTAAAGTGTTGATATATTTTTAAAATAATTGCCAAAGCTACTGCCGCTTCACAAGCTGCAATCACCATTACAAATACAGCAAAAAATTGTCCGTTTGTATCATTCCCAGATTGATTGCTAAAAGCCACAAAATTGATATTGGTTGCATTCAACATCAACTCAATTCCAATCAATATCATGATGGCATTTCTTCTGCTAATGGCAATCACCAAACCAATGGCAAACAAAATAGCCCCAAGGATCAAAAAGTGCGAAACTGGTATCATTCCATCACCTCCTCTTCTTTATCTTTTTTGGCGATATAAGCAGCACCTATTAAAGCGATTAATAGCAATATCGCAATCAGTTCAAATGCCAATACATGATCAGCAATCAAGCTAATTCCAAGTTTTTCGGTCTGGTTTTCAGTTTGCTCTAATATTGTCTTTTTATCATTGAACTGGGTTAATATATAATCACCAACCCAAACCAGAAATGCACATCCCACTAATATTCCGAGCAGCACATTTCCAAAACCGGTATCAATCTTATCAGAACTGATTCTATTGGTAAGCATTATTCCAAAAATCAATAGAATCAGAACTCCCCCCACATAAACCATTATTTGAGACACGGCTACAAACTCAGCTCCTCCCAGAACAAATATTGCTGCTACGGAAAGAAATACTGCTATCAATAGAAAAGCAGCATGCATCAGGTTTCTTGTAATCAAAATCCCCAAGGCTCCAGCAATGGCTAGCAATCCAAAAAAATAGAAAAGGTAAACTGCCATTTGATCCATTATTCCTTCTTCTTTTTAATGACTGGCTTTGGCCTAAATTTTGGCTTTGGCTTCTCCTCCTCAGGTTCTACTGTTTTTGCTTCAACTGATTCGTCCTTTTTAGGGACCTTTGGCTTTATTTTTGGTCGGAATTTTGGCTTCTCATCCGATGTAGTTTCTTCAGACTTTGGCTCCTCAGTTGACTTGCTTTTTATCTTAGGTTTAAACTTTGGTTTTGGCTTAGCTTCTGAACTTGATTCAGTTGAAGACTTAACCTTCGGTTTGAACTTAGGTTTTGGTTTTGCTTCGGTAGACTCCTCTGATGAAGACTCTGAAGTGACTTTTGGCTTAACTTTAGGTACAAATTTCGGCTTGGGTTTATCTTCTCCGGAAACTGTGGCAGCCGCTTCTTCTTTAGCTTTCAACTTTGCTAACCTCTCCTCCTCTTTCTTCTTAGCAGCAGCTTCCTCCTCTTGTTTCTTCTCTGTTATTTCCTCATCCGACATGTTACCGAAAGCATAGTTGTGAAGTTTGACATCAAACTCACTGAAATCATACGCTTTGGTCATTGTAAGGCATTCTGTAGGACATACTGTTGTACAAAGTCCACAGAAGCAGCATTTAGCCATATCTATGTCAAACTTAGCTGCATAAAGCCTTTTAGAGGTCCCATCAGAAGTTTTACCAATCTCTTCAGTCGATTTGATTGGTTCTATGTCAATACAATTAACCGGACAGATTTTAGCACATTTATCACAAACAATGCAATCATCAATTTCATTATCCAATCTGTACCTACCGTTATCTGGAACTGGCAAGGACTCAAAAGGGTATTGAGTAGTAAAAAGACCATTCTGCTGATCAAAATAGTTTTCTTCCTCCACCCCAAGAGGTTCCCTTGATTTAGTCGCATCTTTTAAGTGACTAAAGGTGAGTTTCAAGCCATCCTTTAGTGTTTTATATGCGATCGATATGTCTTTAAAATAGGGCATATTAATAGTTAGCCTAATCCACTTGTTAATCAATAAGACATTTGTGGGTTAAATCTAGGTAATACAATGTTTAATCAATCTATAAAAACATTGAAATTACCAATGCAACAATCATTTTTGAAGGGATGTTTGGTACAATCAATATTGGAAGTCAAATCTAGTGCTCAAAACGTCTAAATCACAGTTTCATGAAATTTTTTCATACATCTCAATAACAGAGGTCTGCCACGATACTTCTTACTACATTTAGTCTATGGAATTTGAGATCAAGAAAGCAAAAGAAATATTAGAGAGAACACCCACAGTTCTAACCAACCTATTATCAGGTTTGTCGGAAGAATGGACTTATCAAAACGAAGGTCCGGATACCTGGAGCGCCTATGATGTAATTGGCCATTTGATCCATGGAGAAAATACTGATTGGATTCCAAGAGCTCAATTAATTCTTTCTGAGAATACCAATAAAGACTTTATCCCATTCGACAGGTTTGCGCAATTTGAAAACAGTAAAGGAAAATCTTTGAGTGATTTACTTTCAGAATTTACTAACCTTAGAAAAAGGAATATAGAAATCCTGGATTCACTGGAAATAAACAAAGAAACACTTGAAAAAACAGGTGTGCACCCAGAATTCGGAAAAATCACTTTGAGACAACTACTCTCCTGCTGGGTAGCTCATGACTTAGGCCATATTGTCCAGATTTCAAGAGTAATGGCGAAACAGTATAAGGAGGAAGTTGGTCCCTGGACGAAGTATCTGAAGGTGTTGGAGTGACACGGGTTGCGAGGTGCGGGTTTTCCTCCTTCGTCGGAGTTTTGAGTTTTGAGTTTTGAGTTTTGAGTTGGACTGAACTTGATTATCAAAGGTTTTAGGATTTAGATATTAGTTTTTAGAGATTTCATATTTTCTCAGTTGTCTGTTGTCTGTTGTCTGTTGTCTGTTGTCTGTTAAACGCAACATTAATTACTTGGATACCTAATCTACGAAAGAGCGTCATTCCGGAATTTCTGTGGTGAAACGAAAGAAATATCCGGAATCCCGAATTGTGAAGCACTCACGAAAACTCATTAGTTTGAAAGTATTTGAAATTTCTAAGTTTTACTTCGGTCTTCCGTCTCCGGTCTTCTGTCTTCCGGCTAAACCTATACCATCAACATCTTCCAAACTCCACACAACAACAGCAATATCAAAGCTGCAGGAGTCAAATACTTCCAGCTCAGTGACATTAATTGATCTACTCTCAACCTAGGGTAGGTCCATCTTACCCACATTTGGATGAATATGAATATTGTTGTTTTAAAGATCAACCAAAATGCTCCCCAAATAGCTCCTGATAATTCTCCTGGTGTTCCGCTTGTCCAGGTAGCTAGTGTAACTGAACCAATATTAGGGAACGGCGTATTCCAGCCTCCAAAGAAAAGTATTGAGGCAAGGAAAGACACTAAAAGCATCATTGCATATTCAGAAAGCATAAAAACCCCCCATCTAAATCCGGCATACTCGGTATGATAACCTCCAATTAATTCCGATTCAGATTCTGGCAAATCAAATGGTGCTCTATTGGCTTCTGCTAAACCGGCAATGAAGAATATCAAAAAGATTAAAAACGAAAATGGTACCTGAACTATGTTCCAGGAAAGAATCCCTCCAATCCGGGTCACATCAATTCCAAGTGATTTAATACCGAATAAGTAAGTTGTTTCAGAAGTGAAAATTCCTTGTAGACTTGACAGCTCATTTAAATCAAGAGTACTACCAATTACAACCATACATAGTACAGTGATTCCAAGTGGAATCTCATAAGAAACAATTTGAGCTACAGACCTCATTGCTCCATAAAGCGAATACTTGTTGTTTGATCCCCATCCTGCCATTAAAACTCCTACCACATCCAAAGAAACTACAGCGAGCAGGAAAAATACTCCTGTTTCAATATCAGCACCAGAAATTGCCGGGCTTATTGGCAACACCGCAAAACCAGCAAAAATCGCCACGAAAATTAGGAGTGGTGCCATTAGGAACAATGGTTTATCTGCAGCTTTAGGTCGGATGTCCTCTTTCTGAAGCATCTTCAAAAGATCCGCTATAGTTTGAAGTAATCCCTTGGGTCCAACTTCCATAGGCCCATAACGATCCTGGATGAATGAAGCAATCTTTCTTTCACCCCAAACACCAATGACTACAAAGCCTAAAATGAACGGCAGATAAAACAAAAAAGTAATCATGCCTGAAAGTTCAAGCTAAAACCTTGAAAATCCTAATGAGGAATTTTAATATGTTGAGAATTAAGAGGTCTTTCTAAAAATAAACTACCTATGGTGTTAAAACTGTCTGTACTGTCACTCGTCAAAAACTTTTCTGAACCACTTTTTGAACAGTTAGACTCAATTTCAGGATGTCTGGACAAATAATCCTCCAGACTCTCAGCTACAATAGGTCCTTGCGATAGAAGTGTAACACCAGCAGGAAGATACTTTTCAATCACAGAGGCCAGCATTGGATAATGAGTACAAGCCAGCAAAAGTGAGTCAATTTCTGTGCATTTAGAGAAAATGTTATCAACATGCTGTTTGATAAAGTACTCTGACCCTGCATTATCTAATTCACCGTTTTCAACAAGTGGGACCCACATTGGGCAAGCCTCTTGATAAACGTTTAACTCAGGATAGAATTTCTGTAATTCAATTAGATAAGAATTTGATTTAACTGTTCCATTTGTTCCGAAGACACCAACATTCTTGGTTTTAGAAAGCTTACCTAACAATTCGGTTGTTGGTCTAATTACCCCTAAAACTCTTTTACCTGGAGCAATCCTTTCCAGGTCATTCTGCTGAATTGTTCTTAGGGCTTTTGCTGATGCTGTATTACATGCCAGAATCACTAAATGACAACCTTGATCAAAAAGGTATTTTACTGCCTCAAGTGTATACTCATAAACAGTTTCGAAAGACCGGGTACCATATGGAGTTCTTGCGTTATCGCCCAGGTACAAGTAATCATATTGTGGTAATCGTTCTTTAATCGATTTAAAAACCGTCAGGCCTCCATAACCAGAATCGAAAATACCTATTGGTGCATCCATGGACTGAAAAATAAAAAAGTCCCGTGAATTACGGGACTTATTGCAAGCAAAGAGTTAGAATTTGTTTTCAATTATTAATGCTAATATAGACAATTAGTCTGTCATTGCCATTAATAAATCACTTTGTGTAATGATATGGACACGCTCTTGTTCATCTCTGACAAGAACTGCTTTCTTTTCTTTTTTCAGGATAGAGCTCAATACATCAAGGGTATTGTCCATCGCCACAAACTGGAATGAAGGATCCATTACTTCCTCAACAGGTTTCGCTTTCAGCTCCGGGTTTTCAATTAATGAGCTTAATACTTTAGTATCAGTGAGGCTTCCTATAATCTTGCTATCACCATCTACAACAGGAACCTGGTCAACACCAATTTTATTCATGGTTTTTACAGCTTCACCAATTGGTGTAGATTTTTCAATTGTGGTCAATGCACCACTTCCGTTTCTGTGAGCAATAATATCCCTTGCTGTCGCAAATTTGGAATCAGCTATGAAACCGTGATCCTGCATCCAGTTATCATTGTAGATTTTACCAAGATATCTTGTTCCATGATCTGGCAGAATAATAACCATCACGTCATCTTCTTTAAGATTATTCTTAGCATATTCCAAAGCACCTGCGACTGCAGAACCACATGACCAACCGACGAATAATCCTTCCTCTCTGGAAAGTCTTCTAGTCATTAAAGCTCCATCTTTATCAGTTACTTTTTCAAAGTGATCAATTACTGAGAAGTCAACATTCTTAGGTAAAATATCTTCACCGATACCTTCTGTCAGGTATGGGTAAACCTCTTTCTCGTCAAATACTCCAGTTTCTTTGAATTTCTTAAAAACAGAGCCATAAGTGTCAATTCCAACTGTAACGATATCTGGGTTCTGCTCTTTCAGATACTTTGCAGTACCACACATAGACCCTCCTGTACCAACTCCTGCAGCATAGTGTGTGATCTTCCCTTCCGTATCTCTCCAGATTTCAGGTGCTGTAGTTTCGTAATGAGCTAGTGCATTAGACAGGTTATCATATTGATTAGGGTAGAATGAATTTGGAATCTCTTCATTCAGCTTTCTAGCAACAGAATAATATGATCTAGGATCTTCCGGTTCCACGTTTGTTGGACATACGTGAACTTCAGCCCCAACAGCTCTCAAAATATCAATCTTCTCCTGACTCTGCTTATCTGCTAATGTGAAAATACACTTATAACCTTTTGCAATTGCTGCAAGGGCTAAACCCATTCCGGTATTTCCGCTTGTTCCTTCAATGATTGTTCCTCCTGGCTTTAATATCCCAGCTTTTTCAGCATCTTCAACCATCTTCAAAGCCATCCTGTCCTTCATGGAATTTCCAGGGTTGAAGTACTCTACTTTTACAAGAATTGTTCCTGGTATTCCTTTGTTAACACTATTTAGTTTCACCAATGGGGTGTCACCAATTGTCTCAATGATACTATTGTAATATTTCATTACTAATGGGTTGTTTTTTTGCAAAGTTATAAATCCTAATGAATCCGATCATCAATCATTATTTTATTTTCATTAACAACAAAAATTGACAGCATTAAATTCTATTAAATAATACTAAAAGCGGAATAAGTGAATTTGGCTATATTAGAATGGATTAAGGAAATGAAGTATGGATAGCAACCTGACATTAGAACTAAGACACCTACAACTTGAAGATTACGAATCACTTAAATCCATCATGGAAGTGGTTTACAAGGACTTTGAAGAACCTTATTGGAAGAGAAGAGATATTAAAAGGTTACTTGAGAAATTTCCAGAAGGTCAACTTTGTGTGATCATAGAAGGAGAAATGGTTGCTGCTGCATTGGCCATAATCGTTGATTATAAAAAATACGGTGATAATCATACTTACAACCAGATCACCGGAGATGAAACATTTAACACTCACGATCCAAACGGAGATGTTTTGTACGGAATTGATATTCTAGTTCATCCAGAGCACCGGGGTTTGAGACTGGGAAGGAGGTTGTATGATGCAAGGAAGGAACTATGTGAAAGCCTGAATCTCAGGGCAATAATGGCGGGTGGAAGAATCCCAAATTATGAGGAGCATTCTGAGAACCTTAGTCCAAGGCAATATATTAACAAGGTGAAAAGAAAAGAGCTGGATGATCCGACTTTAAACTTTCAGTTGTCCAATGACTTTCACGTAAAGAAAATCTTGAAAAATTATCTTCCAGACGACAAGGCCTCTAAAGAGTACGCCACACTTCTGGAATGGAATAATATTTACTATCAGGAGAAAGAAGACCTGTTAAATACAAAGCGATCTTATGTAAGGATTGGATTGGTACAATGGCAAATGAGATTATTTCCAAGTTTCGATGCTATGGTTGAGCAGGTTGAATATTTCGTTGATGCTGTAAGTGATTATCAATCAGACTTTATTCTATTCCCAGAGTTTTTTGATGCTCCATTAATGGCTGAATATAATCATTTGGGTGAAGCAGAAGCAATTAGAAAGCTTGCCGATCATACCGAACCAATGTTGGAGAAGTTCAAGGAATTTGCTGTTTCTTATAATGTGAATATCATCACTGGAAGTATGCCTTTCATTAGAAACAACAGGCTTTACAACATTTCCTATTTATGCAGAAGAGATGGCTCACATGACTCCTATGAAAAGATTCACATTACACCCTCGGAAGAAACATCGTGGGGAATGGTTGGAGGAAACAGAGTGAAAACATTCGAGACTGATTCCGGTAGAATAGGCATATTAATCTGTTATGACGTAGAATTCCCTGAATTGGCAAGAATCTATGCTGAACAAGGACTCGATATTCTATTTGTTCCCTTCCTGACTGACACACAGAATGGTTATCACAGGGTCAGACATTGCGCCCAGGCTCGAGCGATCGAAAACGAGTGTTATGTAGCCATGGCTGGCTGTGTGGGTAATCTTCCAAAAGTAAATAACATGGATATTCAATACGCACAATCGGCCATATTCACACCATCAGATTTTGCATTCCCTACCAATGCTATTAAAGCAGAAGCCACCCCAAATACCGAGATGACCTTAATTGCAGATGTAGATCTGGAGCACCTGAAGGAATTACATGAATTTGGTAGCGTAAGAAACCTGAAAGACAGAAGAGGTGATTTGTACGAGGTTATTTTGAGAAAGTAGTATTTTAAGTATCATCTCCTTGTCTATATTGCATTATAAATGAGTTGGAAATGGAGAAAGTAGCACTAACTAATGATTTAAGCTTATCAAGATTCATACACGGTGTATGGAGATTGAATGATTGGAACCTAAGCACGGGTGATCTTGAAACCTTGATTAAAGATTGTATAGATCTGGGAATTACCTCATTTGACCATGCTGATATTTATGGCGATTATACCTGCGAAGAGATTTTTGGTAAAGTTCTGAAAGAAAATAATTTCCTGAGAAACCAAATGGAAATCGTTACTAAATGCGGGATCAAGTTAATTTCAGAAAAACACCCTGAGCATAAAATCAAATATTACGACACTAGGAAAGCTCATATTATCCATTCCGCAGAAACTTCTTTAAAGTTTTTAAATACTGATAGAATTGATCTACTCCTGATTCACAGACCCGACCCATTTATGAATCCTGAAGAAGTAGCTGAAGCATTTACCAAGCTGAAGAAAGAGGGTAAAGTGCTCAACTTTGGAGTATCTAATTTTACACCAGGCCAATACAGCATGCTACAATCTTATCTGGATTTTGATTTAGCAACTAACCAGATTGAGGCTTCTGTTGGTTGTCTGGAGCATTGGGAGAACGGCAATATAGATTACATGCTTGAAAAGAGAGTAAAACCAATGGTATGGTCTCCACTTGCAGGTGGTTCTATATTTTCAGGTAGTGATGAGAAATCCACCAGACTTAGAACATCACTTGAAAAAGTAGCAGGCGAAATTAGTGCCAGTGGTATCGATCAGGTCATGTATGCATGGCTTTTGGCTCATCCGGTTAAATTTCTGCCTATCATAGGATCTGGTAAATTAGATAGAATCAAGACAGCTGCAGAGTCAATCAAATTGAAATTATCCAGAATGCAGTGGTTTGAAATCCTTGAAGCAAGTAACGGACAGGAAGTTCCTTAAAATATCCCTTATGAAAACTACAACAACATTAATCCTACTTCTTTTAATCTTTCAAGTTTCATTTGCACAATCTCCCGCAGAGAAAATCAAGGAGCTTGGAATTGAATTACAACCAGTCACTAAACCGGTTGGCAATTATGCGAAGTTTGTAAAAACAGGGAATTTAATTTTCATCGCCGGACATGGTAGTTGTGGCACTCCTACTGAAGTAGATAGGGGAAAACTAGGCCAGGATTTAACAACTGAACAAGGGTACCAGGCCGCAAGAAATGTTGCACTTTGCTTATTAAACACAATAAATGCAGCTGTTGATGGTGATTTAAGCAAAGTCAAAAGAATCGTCAGAGTATTTGGTATGGTTAACTCAACTCCTGATTTCACTGAGCAGCATCTGGTAATGAACGGGTGCTCTGATCTTCTGGTTGAAATCTTTGGGGAAGAAAAAGGCAAACACGCCAGAGCAGCCGTGGGCATGGGTTCGCTACCTGTAAATCTTGCTGTTGAAGTAGAAATGATAATTGAAATTGTAGAATAAGAATCCTCTATCCCTGTTGACGATTAAAAGACTTACTTTGAAATCGGAATTGAGAAAAAAATAGTCTGATCAGATCACCAAAAATTCTTTTGAAAAAGAACCTCTTTCATCTAAATTGCCACCTCTTTTAACATTTCCCGAAATTTTTTAAGACGAAAAGCCGGCTTAACCAAATTGAATATTGCAGATCAAATTGTGTTGGCCGTAATAGTTATAATTAAGATGAGGCAGAATTTATTACGTGAGGGTGCAAACGAACTTAGCTATGAGATCAGAGAGATCGTAAAAAAAGCTGAGAAACTGAAAGCTTTGAAACAGCAAATTCACTGGGAAAATATTGGTGACCCTATTCAAAAAAACCAGGAGGTACCACAGTGGATGAAAGACATTATTTCCTCAATTGCCCAGGAAGATGCCACTTATGGTTACAGTCATTCCAAAGGCCTACTTGACACTCGTGAGTTCCTTGCCAACATGACTAATGAACGAAATGGTGTTCAGATAGAAGCTCAGGACATTACATTCTTTAATGGTCTGGGAGATGCTATAGCTAAGATTTACCAATACCTTTTACCAACGTCAAGAGTAATTGGTCCATCTCCAGCATACTCCACGCATTCTTCTGCAGAAGCAGCTCATGCCAACCATCATCCATTGACATATAAGCTAGATCCGGATAATCAGTGGTATCCAGATATGGAGGATTTGTACAATAAGGTGAAATACAATCCGCAAATAGTTGGTATCCTGATTATCAATCCTGATAACCCTACAGGAATGGTTTATCCGTTGGAGATCCTTGAGAGGTTCGTTGAAATCGCAAAGGAATTTGATCTGTTCATTATAAGTGATGAGATCTATCTAAACATTGTTTACAATGGAAACAAAGCTTATTCTCTGGCTGACTTTATAGGAGATGTTCCAGGAATTGCCCTGAAAGGTATTTCAAAAGAATTCCCATGGCCAGGTTCAAGATGTGGCTGGGCAGAATATTACAACAGAACTTCAGACGCAGAATTTGATAGGTTATGTCAAACTCTGGATAACGCTAAAATGATTGAGGTAAGCTCAACTAAACTACCTCAAATTGCCATACCAAGAATAATGTCTGATCCTAAGTATCTGGATTTCAGAAGAGAGTTCAATGAGAAAATTGGAGCTAGAAGTAATAGGATTTCAGAGATTTTAAGTGAAGTAGAATATGTAAGGTTCAACGAAACGAAAGGTGCCTTCTACAACACAATCATCTTTAAGAAAGATACTTTGAAAGATGGCCAACACCTCCAGGTTAAGAATCCTGAAATCAAGAAATTACTAGATGAATGGCTGGAGGAAGATATGCCGCATGATAAGCGATTTGTTTATTATTTACTTGCAGCAAAAGGCATTTGTGTTGTTCCAATCTCTTCTTTCTGCTCAGATCTTCAGGGATTCAGAGTTACTTTACTTGAAAACAACCCTGAAAACCTTGAATATATCTTCAACAATATCAAAGAAAGTATAATCGAATATATCGAAAGTGTTTAGCGAAGAAATTCGCTAACTCTTTTTGAGTATTCCTCCTTGTAATCCGGATGGGTATACACCTTAACATGCGCTGCACTATCCACAAACCATGAGGTAATATTGGGCTTTGAAAGTTTTTTCAATTCCTCTTTTGTAAAGCTTGCAGGAGTGCTTGTATCATGGTTGCTTTGGATAAGTAATAGAGGAATATCAGAATCAGCTAATTGAGCAGACATAGAAAGATTTTCAACATACCCATTTATATCATCATTCAAGAAACCAATGGCTCTGTCAACTAAAAATGATGGCAGACTCATTTCATCTCCTCTTAACCTTAGGTTACCAACTACATTTGATAAAGGACTATCGATTATAATTCTATCAATATCATAATTAGATGCTCCCAGTTCATCTCTTCCTATATAAGTGTAAATAGACATTGCTCCCATAGAAAATCCATAGAGAACAATTTCATTCTGTCCCCTCTCCTCTTTCAGGTATTTCATTCCACCAGCAAGATCCTCAGCAAATTTATAGCCCATATATGTCTTCATTCCTGTCTCTGATTTCCCAGAATTTCTGAAATCAGCGATGAAGAAATTATAAAGTGTGTCTATTCCAGTCTTTTGAAACAGTTCTAAATATTTCATAGTCTTCAATCTATTTGAAGTCCTTCCATGAATCATGAAAATAGTACTATCAGTAGGCTTTTTACACGGCACATACCATGCACTCAATTTGACACCATCATTTATAGAAGTGAATTCAATCTCTTCTGTGTTGTCATAACCAAAATCCTGAGGCTCTCTGTAGTCACCAATTTGATAATCATTTATCCAGGTAGTATCTCCAAGAACCTTCTCAAATGTCCAAGGATCAAAATCTGTGACCATTCCATAGATCACTTTTGGAATCATAATGTAAGCTGTAATTGATATTCCTACTATGAGGATAAGAGCTATGATGAGAAACTTCTTCATTGGTTCAGGTTAATTGATTGTATTCACGAAACAGTTCCATAACATTTAGTTAACATTTTCATGATTTTCCTTGGACTAAAGATATTTATGACCAATTTTTGTGTCGCTTGAAAATGAGCCTAAATGATTTTGAAACGCAACAAATCTAGCATTAAATATCTTATTCTGTTTATAGAGCTAATGGCATTTTTAGCTTTTCTCGCAGTTATTGTGATAAATAGATTTTACTTTCCCCTATTTTAAGTTTCAATAGGCACTTTTCTTCCTGTTTTTCCACCACCTATTCTCGGTATAAATTGTAAATTTGCGGGTATGATTGAGAATGCGAGCGAAGATTATTTATCAACTTTAAACCCACCACAAAGAGAAGGAGTAGTTAACACAGAAGGTCCATGCATGATCATTGCTGGAGCAGGTTCTGGTAAGACCCGTGTACTTACTCTAAGGATTGCGCACCTCATCAAAGCACATAGAGTGGAACCTTTTTCTATCATGGCACTGACCTTTACCAATAAGGCTGCCAAGGAGATGAGAAAAAGGATTGAAACCTTTGTTGGTGCAGATGCCAAAAACATCTACATGGGTACATTTCACTCTGTATTCTCAAGAATTTTAAGAGTTGAAGCATCAAGATTGGGTTATCCAAGCAATTTCACAATCTATGATACCGATGACTCTAAAACACTCATTAAGCAAATAGTCAAAGAATTTGGTTTAGATGATAAGGTTTATAAACCCAATGTAGTCTATAACCGAATCTCAAGTGCAAAAAATAGATTGATCTCCTGGAGGGAATACATCAATAATCCAGTCTTCCAGGAGGATGATGCTGCCAATATGAAACCTGAAATGGGCAGAATCTATAAAGCGTATGTGGAACGTTGTTTCAGCGCGGATGCAATGGATTTTGACGACCTTCTATTCAATACCAACATCCTGTTTAGGGATCATCTGGATGTACTCAATAAGTACCAACAAAGATTTCAATACCTGTTAATAGATGAGTTTCAAGATACTAATGTTAGCCAGTACCTGATTGCCAGAAAACTTGCAGCCGTAAGACAAAATATCTGTGTTGTAGGTGATGATGCTCAGAGTATCTACGCATTTAGGGGTGCTGATATTCAAAACATCCTGAATTTCGAAAAAGACTATCCGGACTTAAGGGTTATCAAACTAGAACAGAATTATCGTTCTACTCAAAACATTGTAAATGCCGCCAATTCTGTAATTACTAAAAACAGATCCCAGCTTGAGAAAAATGTCTGGACATCTAACAACGAAGGTGACCTAATTGATTTAATAAAGGCGACATCAGATAATGAGGAAGGAAAACTGGTAGCCTCCTCAATATTTGAATCCAAAATGAATCTCCAGCTAAAAAACAGTGACTTTGCGATTCTTTACAGAACCAATAGTCAATCAAGAGCGCTGGAAGAGGCACTAAGAAGAAACAATATTCCATACAAGATTTATGGAGGCCTCTCATTCTACCAAAGAAAGGAAATCAAAGACATTATCGGTTATATCAGGTTTGTCATCAACCCAAATGACGAACAAGCCATGCGAAGAATCATCAACCTTCCAAAAAGAGGTATTGGTCCGGGCACTGTTGAGAAAATTGTCGTAGCGGCTCAAGAGAATAACATTTCTATTTGGGAAGTCATTCAGGCTGCTGGTTCTTTCATTAGTGGGAGAGCGTCTGGTGTAATTCAACAATTTGCCACACTTATTAAAAGTTTTCAACTTTCAGTAGCTAAAAAGGATGCTTATGAAGCAGCATCACAAATTGCAAAAAGCTCAGGACTACTGAAGGAGCTTTATGAAGATAAAACTGTTGAAGGTCTAAACAGATACGAGAACGTCCAGGAACTTCTAAACGCAATCAAAGAATTCACAGATGACCCTGAAAGAGAGGACAAATCACTGGGAGCATTCTTGCAGGAAGTTGCACTTTTAACCGATCAGGATCAACAGGGAGATGGTACAAATGATTTTGTAACACTAATGACTATTCACTCGGCAAAAGGTCTTGAATTCAAACATGTGTTTGTTGTAGGACTTGAGGAAGATCTTTTTCCTTCGCAAATGATGCTTGGAAGTAGAGCCGACCTTGAAGAGGAAAGGAGACTTTTTTATGTGGCTATCACAAGAGCAGAACAAAAGTTACATCTTTCTTATGCACTCAACAGATATAGATTTGGGAGACTAAAAACTTGTGAACCTAGCCGATTTCTTGAGGATATTGATCCGTCGTTCTTAAAGACAAATAAGAGAATAGCCAGCAGCAATGATTCTCCAGCGCAAAATTACTTCGCCAAGAATTTTGTGAACAGTATGAAGTCAAACAAGTCCCGAAACTTTGTTAATAAAACGGCTCACAAACCTTCAAGTGATTTCAAACCAAGCGATACGTCCGAACTAGCTGCAGGAATGAAAGTAGAGCATCCAAAATTTGGGTTTGGAGAGGTAATAGAAATTGATGAGCAGGGAAGTAATAGAAAGGCTACCGTGAATTTTGAGAATATCGGTGAAAAAACGCTTCTTCTGTCTTTTGCCAAATTGCGAATTATTTAGAAATAAAAAAACCAACCCACATATAGTGGATTGGTCAATATCACTCTAGTCGCAACTTGTGTAATAAGTAATAATTAAACCAAAATATCTTGCGGAAACTCCATTTCGTAAAGGCCTTTTAGAGCGGCATTACATTTCTCAAATACAGAGTCATCTAACTCCATACCTGGAACAGGGTTTTCCAAGTCTTTTATCGTGAGTCCTAAATCCCTAACGTCTGGAATAACCTTGAGTACTACTCTTGGCCAAGCCATAGGGCTTATGTTCTCTTCACACCAATTTTTACAATTTTCGACTTTCATCGCCATAGGTTCGTCGGGTTGCTGTTATAATTTAAAGCCTAACACCGTGTAATCATCCACTTGCTCGTTATTCTTGAATGATCCCGTTATTTTCTGCTCAATCGCTATATGTTGCTCGTCAAATGGCTTATCAGCCAATTCGGTAACTAGCTCAGAAAAGGAAGCTACATCCAATAAATCAGATTCCTCGCCAGGCTCTTTCATGAAGCCTTTAGAGAACATATAAAATTGAACTGGTTCGGTGTACTTTAAGCTATATTTCTTAATGGCACCTTTCTTTTCGCTAGGATCCTCATCGGTTCCCTGAACTACGAATAGGTCCTCCTCATGATAAATCAACAAGTCGTGTCCTACTCCAGCGAAATTTAGTTTTTCATTTATATGATCTATTGATACAATTGACGCTTTTACTTTTCCTCCTAGTTTCGTATTATCATCTGAGCTAAACATTTCATTCAACTCAATGAATAAGAATTGAAGAATGTCATCTGCATTGATAATTTTCCTTGCTTGAACAATTTCATTAACCAGGGAATCAGCAATAAAACTCTGAATTGACCCGATCAGTCCTTCACCTTTACACTCTAGTAGTGCAAGGAAAGTAAACTGTTGTCCTCTCAAGTCAATACCACCAAGCCAGTAAAAATCCTGACTTACAATTCCCTTTGGTTTATAAATTACGAAATGATCATCGAATTTCCTCTCTAATTTTTCGGGTTTAGGAAGCATCGAATTCTGAAGCTTTCCTACGAAGTTAATACTCTTGGTAAGGTCTTCATTAAGGTCGGATAGTTCTTTTGTCCTTTCCTTAACTGTGCTTTCAAGACCAACATTCATATCCTGTAGCTGTCCTACAAGGTTGAGGTTGTCCTGCTTTAGCTGGTAAGACTCCATTGCTTTATCAATGGTGGTCTTCATTTCGCCAAAGTCCCAAGGTTTTGTGATATACTTATAGATACCAACCTTGTTAACGGCACGTTTGATTACCTCTATATCTGTGAATCCAGTCAAAATGATCGTAATCATATCCGGGTAATCCGGGATCATTTTTTCCAAAAACTCAGTACCAGTCATTTCCGGCATTCTCTGGTCAGTGATAACAAGTTGTATAGGATTATCCTTAAGGATTTCAAATGCTTCCCATACGTGCTCTGTAGTGTAGACATTGAATAGTTTCTTGAAGAGAGATTTGAATACCCTTAGGTTACTCTTCTCATCATCTACATACAGTATGCTATACTTTTTTACGTTCTTTTCAGATTTTACTTCCGGTTCTGCTGTCAACTCCATCTTCCTGTTTAGGTTATTAGATTCGAAAAACGATCAGCTGCAAAAGTAGATAAGAATTATCTTATTTCTTATCTGCTGTTACAACATCCTGATTACCTTTTTTCTTAGCAATCTTCTTCGGTAATGTGATCACAAATTCAGTTCCCACTCCAACTTCACTATTCAATTCAATTTTACCGCCATGCTTTTCAATGATACCAAAGGAAATTGACATTCCCAATCCAGTACCAACACCCACAGCTTTAGTGGTGAAGAAAGGTTCAAAAATTCTTTGTTTGATCTCCTCAGGAATACCGCAACCGTTATCCTTAATTCGGATTGACACAGTGTTCTCATCAAGATTCTCAGTATAAATCTGAATCTCCGGATCTTTTCTATCCTCTGGCATTGCCTGGATGGCATTGTTAAGGATGTTCATATATACCTGATTCAGCTGACCTGGATAACACTCAATCTCTCCAATCGTGTCATCATAGAATTTAGATACAGTGATCTGGTTTTTCGTTTTGTTCTTTAATAAAGTAAGTGTTGCATCAATGTTCTCATTGATAAATGCAGGCTTACTTTCCTCTTCATCAAGTCTCGAGAATACTCTTAGACCCTTCACAATTTCGATTGTTCTTACTGCACCGTAGTTTACGTCATTAAGAATTTCATCCAAATCGTCCAGAAGCTCATCGTATTCCACATCCTCCTTCAACTCAAGAATTTCCTCTTTCAATTCAGCTGCATCAGCACCCTCGTCAAGTTCAGAATACTTCTCAAGAACTTCTTTTACGGATTCAAGAGACATCTTAATGGAACTAATACCATTGTAGATGAAGTTAATCGGGTTGTTAATCTCGTGTGCAATACCCGCTGTAAGCTGACCAAGAGAGGCCATTTTCTCAGAGTGTACTAATTGAGACTGTGTACCCTTCAATCTTTCCATGGCTTGGTTTAGAGAAGCTGTAGCTTTCTGCTCTTTTTCAAGCAAGTCTTTCATTCGCTTCTCAGCAAGGAATAATTTTTCGTTATCCTCAAGCTGCTTGTCTGCCATTTCCCTGATTTCTTCTTCAGTACCTTGTAGTTTTTCATATGCAGACTCAAGCTCTTTCTGTGCTTCAATCAACTTCTCGTTAATTGCAATCTGCTCTTTGGTACTCTTAAGTAGTTTCTTCTCAGAAGCTTCAAGCTCTTCGTTTTTCTTCTCAAGCTCTTTCTTAGATCTGTTAAGCTCCTTGTTCGCCAAGATTTGGCTTTCGTATGATTTTCTCAGATCCTCCTCAGATTTCTTCAACTTCTGGTATGCCTTGTTCGCAGATAAGAAGTTCTTACCGGCAAGGTTAACCGTTGGACGGAAGATAAAGAATCCCTGAATTAGGAAAATACCTATAAATGATGCGAATAACACAAGCTCCGTATAATCATAACCTGTTCTTGTCACCAAGGAAGCATCATAATAGATGTCAGTAATATCTGCCATCAACGGAAGATACTTTCTCTCCGACTGCAGGATATCATTAATGGAAGCTTGCAACAGGATTTGATTATCCCTTCGTGCGCTGTATTTCAGAACTAATAAACTATTAGCAGCATTTACCATGTTCTGCTTGTAGAATTTCAGTTCCTCTAACTTCGCTGCAACTTCATCATTCTCCGACTGAGAGTTAATTTCTAAAGTTTCACTTCCATCAATGAATGCGGTGTGCACTTCTTCCCATTCAGTAAGTGTTCTACCTAATTCCCTTTGGAAGTTTTCAAAGTTGTTTTTAGATCTGTCGCTAGAGTATTCCATTGATACAGAAGCTTTCGAAAGCTTCTGACTCAACATCTCTTGTCTAGCAGATAATTTAATTAGCTGGTTGTTATCATTACCGTCCGTTAATAGCTTGTTTTTGAAGTAGTATTCGTTGAATACCACAATCCCAGCTAACAGGACCATTGTAATAACATAAAGAATTGAAAATAGATTATTTTTCATAGCTGTTCCCTTTTAGAACTTTTTTTACAAACTGTCACCTAACAAATATATTTTTACAACCAGAGACTTAAAAGCAAGGACGGGTAAACGAGTAATTTTCCGTATGAGTCGGAATTTAGATTTACTGAATGTTAACGCCGCTTAGTTCTTAAAAGCCTCATTTTAACATAAATTTCTGTATGGCTTTTATACAATAATAAACCAATTATCAGAAATTTTTAGGGAATTTGCAAATTATATTTTTAGTGGCAAAAAGCTCAAAAATTATCCTTCCGGACACTTATTATTTGGATTATTTCAATTTCGTATTGGAACATGTGCAAACTCACTATCTAAAAATCTTACAAGAACGTGAAGAAAAATTCATACTCCAATTCAAAGAATTATCCTTCGAATCACAGTGCCTTTTTGTGAGAATGGCAAATCGGAAAGGAGACTACTTCAGACCATCTAAATTGGTTTATCGAGAGATAAAAAATGTTAGTCTATGTTTAGAGGAACTTCATCGAAGCGAATTCATCTCATATGATGATTTTGAAGACACTTTTAAGCTCCTAAATCTATTCACAAAACCAGAAATCATTGAAATTGGAAAAACCGTTACATGGGAGGAGTACTACCAAAAGTCCAATTCCAAGGCTGATATAACTATTCTGATATATGAAAATGAGTCCGACGAAAATATCATAAAAAATTTGTCGACGTATGACCAGATTGTGTCGATGAAAAAAGTAGAAGAACTGGATTTCATCAAGCTTTTATTCTTTGGTAATCATTATGGAGATATGTCCCAGTTTGTGATAAAGGACATTGGAAACGCCAAATTCGAAGATTTTGACAATAAAAAATTCACTCCTCACTTTCACACAAGAGAAGAAGCTGACTCATATGTATATATAGCCCAACAATACAGAGAGTTCAAACTCCTTCGTACAGAATACGAACCAATTGAACTCTTTGACTGGTTTCAAAACAAAGAATTTGATGAACCACGAAAATATCCGAAACCAAAAAAGTACTATGAAAAGTTTACCAACAAGTTTGCATATGAGCTTGAGCAATCAGGATATTTAGAAGAAGCGCTTTCTCTTTATCAAACCACCACTCTTCAACCTTCGTACGAAAGGCAATTGAGAATCTTAAGGAAACTCGACCGTGAAGATGAAGTGATAGAACTAGCGAATTACATTATTGAACATTCCAGAAACCCAAAGGAACAAATATTTGCAAGTGATTTCTTGTCAAACTCCTCAGCTAAAAGAATTACAAAGAGTACAACCAAGAGATTAAAGATTGGTGATTCCATTGAAATCGTTCAGGATACAAGACTAAAGGTGGAAGATCAGGCAATCATGCACTTTCAGGAAATGGGATATGAGGCCTTCCACACTGAGAACTTTCTTTGGAGATCAATTTTTGGATTGTTGTTTTGGGAAGAAATCTTTGATGAATCAATGAGTGCCATTCATCATCCTTTACAGAGAGCTCCGTCAGACATACACGATCCAAAGTTTTATGAGAAACGAGAAAGCCTGATTAAAAACAAACTCAAAACACTCTCAAGCAAAAAGAAGACTATCGAATTGATAGAATCCAATTACGAGGAGAAACATGGAATTGCGAACCCATTTGTGTACTGGTTTGAGGGGATACTCGATCTGGTTAAAAAGACAATAGGTTTTATCTCTTTAAAAGCATTAAAAACCATTGTGCATCAAATTGCTTTGAATACTAAGGATAATAGTACTGGATTCCCAGACCTACTCGTATTTAAAGGAAGAGAATATCATTTCTATGAGGTCAAATCCCCAAATGATCACCTATCAGAACAGCAGCTATTTTGGTTGGAACTTATGGAAAGTAACGGCATCAAGGTTGATATCCTGAAAATTAAGTGGAAGAATGAAGCTTAACTGAATGCTTTTTATTAGATTGAAATATCACTCATTCTATTAATCTTTTTACTGTATTGCATGCACATTTTGATGTATGGTTGGGAATATCCACCAAAATTTAATGGAGGACTTGGAATTGCTTGTCAAGGTATGTCCAAAGCACTTACCGATAAAGGTCACGAAGTAACTTTTGTCCTTCCTAAACTTCAAGATATTGAATTAGATGACGCCACACACCTGGTTGACGTAAGTAGTATCAAAGAAGAAGAAATCATAAAAACCCGAAAGGAATACGATATCACTTACCATGAAATCGGATCCAAGCTCATGCCTTATCTTTCGGTAAAGGATTTTAGAAAGTCTGCCAAAACAGTAAAGAAAACCGAAACAAAAAAATCAACAATTCCAACAAGTACAGAAGCCGAGATCTCACTTCTAAAAAAGATCCAGCTTACTGGTGAATACAATAAGGATATCATGGCAGAGATGACCAAATACGCTGTGATGTCAACCACCATTTTAAAGGACAGAAATTTCGATGTAATACATGCCCATGATTGGATGAGTTTTAAGGCTGGATTGATTGCAAAGAAAATATTGAATATTCCATTGATAGTACATATTCATAGTACTGAATGGGATCGAAATGGAGCATTTGTTAATCCAGAAGTAGAAAAAATCGAGAAAGAAGGGTTCGAGAAAAGTGATCAGATAATTGCAGTCAGTGATCGTGTTAAAGAACAACTTGTTAATCACTATGAAGTTGATGAAAATAAAATCACAGTTGTTCCAAATGGAATTTCCTCTAAAGACTTCACTAAGAAAAAGGCATCTTCTTCGAGCAAGACCAAAAATATTGGATTCATTGGAAGGCTAGTTGATCAAAAGGGACCTCAAAAATTTGTAGATATTGCTCGGGACCTTAGTAGCATCATGAGTAATACAAAATTCTTCATTGCTGGCCAGGGATATCTGAATGAAGATCTCAAAAACAAGATTGCAAGTCTCAATATGACTGACAAAATTGAGATGCTTGGCTTTTTAGAGCGAGATGAGCTCAAAAAGTTACTCAGCAAATTAGACTTATTAATAGTCCCATCTATTTCAGAGCCATTTGGATTAGTCGCACTTGAAGGTGTAGCTGCGAAAGTTCCTGTGCTGGTTAGTAGTCATGCTGGAATTTTGGAATGCATATCTCTTAAAAATGCTGATCATTGGAACGTACATGAGTTTTCAAAAGCATCTGAACAACTACTCAGAGACCCAAAAAGTGCTAAAGCTTATGCAGATGAAAGCTTCAAGCAGCTGAAAAAACTGGAATGGTCGAATCTGATTAGCTCAACCATCAAAGTATATCAAAAGAGTCTCAAGAAATCAAAGTAACTTCGGAGCTTCAACAATTAACCCGTTATGATTAGTTTCTGGGAGCAAAACTCCTTTATTCACTATGATGTAATTGTAGTAGGTAGTGGTATTACTGGACTATCATGTGCCGCACATATAAAAGAGTCCAATCCAGATTTAGATGTGTTGGTACTGGAGCGTGGAGTTTTCCCTTCAGGTGCAAGTACAAAGAATGCTGGCTTTGCGTGTTTTGGCAGCTTGACAGAATTAGTTTCCGATCTCAATACTCTTACCACCGAACAGATGTTGGCCCTGGTAGAATTAAGATGGAACGGTTTATCAAAATTAAGAGGTCGTCTGGGAGATGAAAGGATCGGGTTTATCAATAATGGTGGTTATGAGTTGATTTCGACAAAAGAAGAATCCGCACTTGAAAGACTGGATTTTATCAATTCTGAACTGAAATCAATTTTTAAAGAAGACGTATTTCAATTAGTTAATTCTAAAATCGATGAATTTGGTTTTAATAAGGAGTTTGTAAGACAATTAGTCGTAAACAAATTCGAAAGTCAGATTGATACTGGGGCCATGATGAGGAATTTACTTGGTTACTGTCAGCAACTTGGTGTAAGCCTGATTAATGGAACGGAAATAGAATCAATTGATGAAGCTGCTAACAAAGTAAACGTAGTTACCAAATCAGGGCTTACTTTCACTGCAAAAGAGGTAGCGATTACAACCAATGCCTTCACCAAAAAGCTATACCCAGAGTTGACTTTAAATCCCGGAAGAGGAATCGTATTAATTACAGATCCAATTGAGGATCTTCCTTTTCAAGGCACATTCCACTACGATGAAGGTTATTATTACTTCAGAAACTATGGTAATCAAGTGATTTTCGGAGGTGGAAGAAACCTGGATGTAGAGGGAGAGACCACTACATCTTTTGACGTAAATGAATTCATATTAAATAGATTGAAGCAACTGCTTAATGAAGTTATTCTCCCAAATCATAAATATAATATTGCACATAGCTGGGCTGGCATCATGGCGTTTGGAGAAAATAAAGAACCAATCGTAAAACCTCATAGTCAGCATGTTACATTAGGTGTAAGAATGGGAGGCATGGGAGTAGCAATTGGCAGCATGATTGGAGAACAATTAGGGAATATGATTTTAGATAAACTCTAAATATTAAAAATGATTATCTTGGGGGTTTTTACAAGTAGACAACATTATTAACGCAGCACAGATTCGATGACTGAAACGAAAGAACCAAGCCTTTTACAGAGTTTATTGCCAGTTTTATTTTTGATTGCTCTGTTATCATTCAATGTATGGGTTGTTGGCGACAATGCACTTGAAGGTTCAAACCAGGTAATTCTAATTTTGGCTGCCGCGTTCACTGCAATAGTAGCCAGGAGCTGTGGATTTACCTGGTCTCACATAGAAAAGGGCATGGTAAAAAGCATTAGTTCAGCAATGAGCTCAATTCTTATATTATTACTAATTGGTGCACTTGCTGGAACCTGGATGTTGAGCGGAATCGTACCCGCTATGATTTACTACGGTCTACAAATTTTGAACCCGACTATTTTTCTAGTTGCTGCTTGTATTGTTTGCTCAATCGTTTCTATTGCGACTGGTAGTTCATGGACCACAGCTGCAACCGTTGGTATAGCATTAATAGGTATTGGTAAAGCACTGGGATTACATGAAGGAATTGTTGCAGGAGCAATCTTATCAGGTGCCTATTTTGGTGATAAGATGTCGCCTTTGTCAGACACAACAAACCTGGCACCAGCAATGGCTGGAACAGATTTATTTACTCATATAAGGTATATGGCCTATACCACAATTCCTTCCATTACAATAACGCTTATCATTTTTCTATTTATTGGTCTTTTCTCAGATACATCAGTTACTGCCACAGACACATCAGTCTATCTAGAAGCGATCAAAAGTAAATTCTATATATCTGGTTGGTTATTCATTGTTCCAATCACAGTAGTTGTGCTTATTGTAAAGAAGGTTCCTGCTATCCCCGCAATTCTTATAGGTGCTTTACTTGGGGCAGTGTTTGCATTTATTTTCCAACCAGACCTAGTTTTAGAAGTATCCAACTACAATGGAGCTAATTGGAAAAAATATTTTGTTGGATTAATGACATCAATGTATGGCAGTATTAGTATTGTTACGGGCAATGCAATTATGGATGACTTATTGTCCACCAGTGGAATGTACGGGATGCTGAAAACAATTTGGCTAATTCTGGCAGCAATGATGTTTGGTGGAGCTATGGAAAGCACTGGAATGCTTAAAAAATTAGCACAATCCATCATGAGCTTGCTACACTCAACTGGATCAATGATTGCTGGAACCGTAGGTACGTGTTTATTCTTCAACGCTACAGCTTCAGATCAATATTTAGCTATTGTTGTACCGGGAAGAATGTATTCTGAAATTTACAAAAGGAAGGGTTTAGCTCCTGAAAATTTGAGCCGAACTTTAGAGGATTCTGGAACTGTAACATCGGTTTTAGTACCATGGAACACATGTGGTGCATATCACTCAAATGTATTAGGTGTCGCAACTGGCGAATACATGTTCTACGCATTTTTCAATATCATAAGCCCAATCATGACCATGGCTTTTGGTTTCCTCAACATTAAAATCAGAAAACTGGCAAAGACAGAGGCGTAATGATAAACCAGCGAATCACCAAAGACCAAATCAATGAACTACCGCTCGTCAGGTACGAGGGAGAAATAGTTTTGATTGACACTTTGGACACTTTGCATCAACATTTGCCGGATCTTAAAAAAGATAAATACATTGGTTTTGATACCGAATCAAAGCCTGCTTTTAAAAAAGGAGTTTATAACCCAGTTGCACTTCTTCAAATTGCTACTTCTGAGAAAGTTTATCTAATCAGAACCAATCTCATCGGTCTACCAAGACCAATCATTGAGATCTTTGAGAATCCTGATATTTTAAAAGTCGGGATTAGTATTAGGGATGACATTAAAGATTTACAGTTTCTGGAAAATTTTTATCCGGAAGGTGTGATTGAGCTTAACACCCTGGTTATTGACCTTGGAATTGAACAAGAAGGAGTTCGCAATTTAGCTGGAATTATCCTGCAGGGACGTATTTCAAAAAACCAGCAGGTTTCCAATTGGGAGAACGAAGTACTTGCAGAAAAACAACAAGTCTATGCAGCCACTGACGCCTGGGTTTGTCATGCTATTTATGAAAAATTACTAAATCAGGGATATCTGGATTAGGAATTCATTATCTTAAAAGAGTCTAAATATCATATCATGGGACTCGACGAAAAGAAAATCACAAAAAAGTACACCAACGACGAAATCACAGTAGTTTGGAAACCTGATCAATGCATTCATTCTACAATTTGCTGGAAGAACCTTATCAGTGTCTTCAATCCTAAAAACAGGCCTTGGGTTGACATGTCTGGCGCAGATTCTGAAACGATCATGAATCAGGTTAAGCAATGCCCTTCAGGTGCCCTCTCCTACTATAAGAATGAAGAAGAGGCAAGTGATACTGAAGTTGAAGCCGAAAGACTGATCGAAGTAATGAAAAACGGACCTCTATTGGTTTATGGTAATATCACAGTGAAATCAAAAGATGGTGAAGAGAAAAAGGAAAACAGAATGACAGCCTTCTGCAGATGTGGTGCTTCTAGCAACAAACCATATTGCGATGGATCACATCAGAAAATTGGATTTGAGGGATAATTAATCCTCCAGGTTTGGCCATTCAATGTTGACAACAGTGCCGAGGTTATTGAGTAATTCAATTTTGGCATTTAACATTTCAATTCCTGATTCAGCAATGTCACCAAACACTTTACAGTCTGCCTCAAATACCTGATTTCGAATATTGACATTGTAGTCCTTGAGCAACCTCATTACCTCATTTGTTGATTCATAAGGAAATTGGAGCACTAAGTCTTCTGTAATTTCAATTTCTTCGATTTCCGCGACATTCAGAGCCTCATAAGCTGCTGTTTTATAAGCTGTAATTAAACCGCTAACTCCCAATTTAGTTCCTCCGAAATATCGAACCACCACAACCAATGTATTAGTGAGATCCATCGACTTAATCTGCCCTAATATCGGATCCCCTGCTGAGTGCCCTGGTTCTCCATCATCATTGGCACGAGAATTCCTTGTTTTGATCCCAAGAACATAACCGTAACAATGATGCCTGGCATCATAATAGCTCTTTTTCAGTTCAGCAATCCTGTCCTTCACATCCTCTTCGCTTTTAACGTGAAATGCAAAGCCTAGAAATTTGCTTCCCTTTTCTTTATAAAACCCCTCTGAAACTGATTTTTCTTTTAATGTGCGGTAAGATTCAATTGTCATTTAAGAGTAGCTAAATGCTGTTCAAGTTCTTCTTTCACCCAGGTTGTTTCAGAATACTCGAGCGCTTTCTCAAAATATTCCCTGGATTTCTTTTTGTTCCCAAACTTAGCATAACATCTTCCAGCACCCAAATATGCCTGACTGATATAATGTGATCCCTGTCCTCTTAGCTCTTCTATTTTTGAAATAGCAATGTTATAGGAAGTCAATGCAGTTATGTGATCTCCCTCATATAGTTCCTTATACATTCCATAAAACACTTCAGAGCTGGCAACATAGTAAGTCTTTGGTACCTCTTTTACTTCCAAAATCAGCGGATATGCTTCTCTATACATATCATTTAAGATGAGAGCTTCTATATACTTGACCTTGAAGTAATTGTTATTTGGAAACAAGGTGTACAACTCGTTCAAAACCTCATATGCTTTGTATTTATCATTTTCATACCTTAGATAAATGTAAGAGAGATACAAATAAGCTTCCACTCTTGAAATAATGGTCTCTTTTGTAGCTCTGTGAAGTTGCTCAAGACCTTTTTCCTTATCACCATTTTTAAAAATCCAGACAAACGACTTATAGATAGGGTACTTTTCAGGATAGGCTTCCCTGAAATAATTGTATAATCCAGTAGTAAGTAAAAACTCTGGGTTTTCATCCACAAGATCAAATCCTTGCTTCACATTGGCATAAGTTCTCCTGGCTTCATTGATGGCTTTCACATATGCACCTTCATCAGCATAATGTTCTGCCAGTAAGGCCCTTGCCGACATATCAAAAAATATCTTTTCATCATGGTATTCATCTGGTAATTGATCAGCTAGCCTGATTGTCTCCCTTAAATACTTTTCGAATTCCTGAAAAACAGTATCAGTTGTTTTCATCGGTATTTCCTGCCATAGTAAGTAAACAGCCGACATCATTGGGTTCATCGGATGGTCCGGAAGCTTGGAGGTAACTTCTTTCATTGCCTTATTAGCAAGTTCCTCTTCCTGATTATAAATGTACTTAGCAGCCACCTTCACTCTTTGCTTATGACCATCATTCTGAAATAGCTGAGCGCACACAACAGTGCTTATACTGCTCAAAATCAGCACAATGACCCATGATTTAAGTGGCATAAATATTATATTAAACTTATATTTTTTAGTACAAATCAAAGATAACTAATTTAATCTTACTCACATCAGGAATTATTAAATCCTTCATACAACAACGCAATTAACTATATTTACCCTATGCTCCCTGATTTAAAAGCAGAACAAAACACGCCTCAAATTCATTCCAATACTAAAACCGATAGTACTACGAATGTGAGACCGGATTTATTTTATAATTCTGAGAAATATCAAAAACTTCAAGGAATTAATAATCCGATAATTCATACTTATGAGAGCAAAAACGGAGCAAAGGGCAAAATTGCCTTTCACCAATCCAATGATTTCTTAATAAGTGGACATAATGCTCCTTTTGGGTCATTTCAATTCTCTGATAATATAGACAACCGAGAAGCAAAAAGGTTTATCCATGATGTGTCTAACATAGATCAACATCTGATAATTAAGCATTACCCTGAGTTTTATGGATCAAGCTGGATTTCTGAGGAACTGGTTAATAGCGGTAAATTTGAAGTTGTTAAAGAATTGAACCACCATATCGTAATAAGTAATTCCAACTCTGATGATTTCCATCCAATGCAAAAGCGAAGAATCAGCAAATGTCAGAAATTAGGATTTGCAGTTCATCAAACTGAAAACAAAGCAGAACAAGAAGAAGCTTACGAATTCATCAAGAATTGCCGAGTTGAACAAGGATTAACGATCAATATATCAAAAGAGAAGTACATGGCTAGTCTCGATAATAAAGATCACTACCATTTATTTATAGTCAAGAATAAAGAAGAAATAGTGTGCAGCTCACTATTAGTAAAAGTAAACAATGAAGTGATCTACAATTATCTCCCAGCCAGCAGCGCCAGCAGTAAAAAGTATTCTCCAATGGCTTTTTTGATTGACCATCTTCTAAAGCATTACAACAAAGCAGGATTCAAATATTTTGATTGGGGACAAACTAGTATTAAAGGAGTAGAACAAGAATCTCTAGCTCAGTTTAAAGAACGAATGGGTGCAATTAGGTCTGATAAATATACTTTTACCAAGTGAGCAGCTATAATTCACCATTGGTTTCAGTGATCTGTCTTTGCTACAATCATGCAAACTATATAAAAGAAGCAATTCAATCAGTAATTGATCAAACTTATGACAATATAGAATTGATCATTGTAGATGATGCCAGTACCGATGATAGTGTAAAGGTTATCGACTCTCTGATTACTAAATTTGATAGTGTAAATACAATTTACAATAATGATAACCTTGGGAATTGTAAGTCCTTCAATATTGGGCTAAAAGCTTCCAAAGGGAAATATGTAATTGATCTGGCTGCTGATGACATTCTACACCCAGATAGAATTGCAATGGGAGTCAAGACATTTCAAGAATTAACCGAAGATTACGGTGTTCATTATTCGCCAATTGTACACATTGACCAAAATGGAAGCGAACTGGGATACCACCTCACTCAAACTTATGATGGAGATATTTATAAGTTGTTAATTGAGAAGTTCATCATCAGTGCACCATCTATGATGATAAAGAAAAGTGTCCTGGAAGAATTGAATGGGTATGATGAGAAGTTGAGCTATGAGGATTTTGATTTCTGGATTCGTTCATCGCGTAACTATTTATATGCTTCACATCTGCAACCATTGACCTATAAGAGAGAACTACATTCTGGCCTTGCTAAAAAACAGTACCGACCACTGAGTAAACATCTTGCAACTACATATAAAGTCTGCAAAAAGATTTATAATCTAAATCAGAATAAACCTGAAGACGCTGCTTTACTTAGAAGATTAAAGTATGAATTAAAACATACCATTCTCAATTTGAGACTGGACCTTTCATTACTTTACTGTCTTCTCTATGTAAAGACCAGTTTAAGACGTTTTTGACAGATAAGCTTTGATCTCATCAAAATTTGAGACCCACTGTGAGGTGTCCTTTGGGTTTACTTGTTGCAGATTTGAAACGGAGAACTCCACCGGACCTAACTCCAAAGTATCTCCTATCTTCTTAATATTACCACTATAGTCATCAAATAGCTCTTCGTAAAACAAAATCAAATCCGGTTTTACGCCTTCCAGAAAGTCTCTTTCCCACTCCTCAAACAAATCAACATGATGCTTCACCATTTCTGGGTCCAGTGCTATCGTTTTTCCATCCGGAATTTCATAATTGCCGTCACTTCTGGCTTTCATTAAAGAGAGACTTAACCTCAACAGATCTTTTCTAGTCAGGTAGATTAATTTCCAATCTTTAATATGAGTGTGGATTTGAGGATAGGCATACCATTGGTCAAGAGAAACTGTAAAACCTAATACTTCTTGCACCGAATTAACATTCAGAAAATCATTCAAAAACCCCTGAACAAGTCCTGAAAGAGTGAAATTCATCGAATTGGTACTGATAGATTCTCGATTACTTACATACCCGATAATTTTCCTGTGCCATTTCCGGTTGATATAATGGTGAAATGAGTCTAGCTCCTCATTAGTTCTATTAAACAATTCTTCTTTCAAAAGAAGACCTTCAATAGAGTTCAGGGTCTGTCTCAAATGAGTGGATCCACTACGACCTGGTGTGATTAGTAAAAACCGGGTTTGCATTATCGCCTATTATCTTCATTCTCCAACATACTTAGATAATTATAGTATCTGGACATTGGAATTTCTCCTCTTTCCAGAGCCTCAACCACCTTACAACCAGGCTCATGAGTATGCATGCAATTATGAAACTTACATGTACCAAGATATTCTCTCATCTCAGGAAAAAAGTGACTCAATTCCTCATCCTCAATTTCAATCAGACCAAGTTCCTTTATTCCTGGAGTATCAATGATATAACCATTATTCTGAGTCTCAAACATCTCTGCAAACGTGGTGGTATGAACACCTTTGTTAGCAAAATTGGAAATTTCGGAAGTCTCCTGATTAGCCTTATCCGAAACCAGATTTATGATAGTAGACTTACCGGTACCAGAGTGTCCGGCAATCAGTGATATCTTATCTGATAATAGATTTTTAAATTCCTCTAAACCATCACCGTTTAATGCTGAAATTAGCATACACTGATAACCGATTCCCTCATAGACATCAATAATTTCCTGCAGAGGCTCAAAATCTTCTTCTGTCAAGAGATCGCTTTTATTAAAAACTATTAGTGATGGAATTCTGTAAGATTCAGTGGTCACTAAAAAACGATCAATAAACCCCAGAGAAGTCTTAGGATCCTTGAACGTTGCAATAACAATAGCCTGATCCACATTAGAAGCTAGTATATGGGAATGAGCAGTTTTCTTAGGAGACTTTCTGATCACGTAGTTTTCTCTTGGGATTAACTCAGAAATGATATAATAATCCTCGCCTGATTCCTGCTTCTGTAAAACTACTCTGTCTCCTACAGCTACGGGATTGGTAATTTTCTTATCCTGCAATTTAAATTTACCTCTGAGTCGTGCTTCAAGAGTAGTGCCATCTTCCACCTTCACAGAATACCAGGAACCTGTAGATTTCGTTACCAGACCTTTCAAATCGCTAATTTCTCTTTTAAGTATTTTAATATAATGTCCGTTGCACCTGCATTATCTATAATGTATTGCTTATTCATATCACCCCTCTCCTTTCGAATTGTCCTGTCGGTTATCAAACCATTTAGTATTGCTTTTAATTGACTTTGGTTTGAAACTTCAATGGCTCCTCCATTTTGTAATAGGTCAATTGATTCCTGAAACTTCTTATTGTTTTCATGCTTACCAAAGAAAATTGGAATACCAAAAACCGCTGCTTCTAATGTGTTGTGCAAAGCTCCTCTGAACCCTCCGCCAATGTAAGCAATATCCGCATATTGATAAATCTGAGAAAGCATCCCAATATTATCAATAATCAAAATGTCGCTATTTGTGTTATCAGCATTCAGATTTGAATACCTCACCTTAGAACCCTTGAATTGCGATTCTATTTGATCTATCTCAGCAACAATAATGTTATGTGGAGCTACAATAAGCTTAATTTCGTCAATCAACAAATTCAATTCCTCAACTAAAAAATTGATATCCACCGGCCATGAACTTCCAATGATTAGCGCCAACTTATCTTGCTTGAATTGCTCTATAGCTTGAATAGGTTGTGTATTTTCAGCAATCTTCTTTACACGATCCAACCGTGTATCACCAGAAACGGTGACTTGATTAACCTTAATGGATTTGAGCAAGATTTCAGAAGATTCATTCTGCACAAAAAAGTGACTTACCTTTTTAAGCATTTTCCTAAAGAAGAAACCTAGCGGATGAAATACAAATTGCTTCTTTCTAAAGACTGATGATATACTAAGTGCCTGAATTCCTGATTTATGCAGCTGATTGATATAATTATACCAAAATTCATACTTGATGAAAATAGCCACTTTAGGTTTTACGATATCAAGGAATTTTTTCGCATTTGCAGGTGTATCCAGAGGCAAATAATACACATAGTCTGCACCTTCGTAATCTTTTTGGATCTCATATCCCGAGGGTGAGAAAAATGTTAGTAGAATTTTACATGAAGGGAAATCCTCTCTTGCTTTCTCCATTAAAGGTCTCCCCTGCTCAAATTCACCCAAAGAAGCAGCGTGAAACCACAATATAGGTGCCTCCTCATATTCAAGGTCTTTTTCAATAGACTCTAAAAGTCCTTTTCTTCCATCTATGAAGTTTCCTGCTTTTTGATTGAAAAAGCCAGCTACCCAAATTAAAAAGTAGTAGAGATAAACCGAGATGTTATAGAAAAGTTGAGACATCACACAAAAATAAAAAACCCCGCCAGTTAGGCGGGGTTTTCTTTAAAAAGCTTATTGAGTATCTACTGATTAGTGACTAGCCAAGTAGTCAGATACACCTTCTTTAGTTGCTTGCATAGCGTCTTTTCCTTCTTCCCAGTTAGCAGGGCAAACTTCGCCATACTTATCTACGTGGTGAAGAGCATCAACTAATCTGATCATTTCGTCAATGTTTCTACCTAATGGAAGATCGTTGATAGTTTCGTGTCTGACAACTCCTTCTTTATCGATAAGGAAAGTACCTCTGTAAGCAACAGGAATTCCATCAAATTCTAAAGCACCAGCATCGTTGTAAGACCAGTCACCAGCTAAAACGTCGAAGTTTGTAGCGATAGTTCTTGCTGGGTCAGCAACCAATGGGTAAGTAACACCTTCGATACCACCTTTGTCTTTAGCAGTCATCAACCACGCTAAGTGAGTTTCTTCAGTATCTGTAGAAACACCAACTACAGCTACACCTTTGCTTTCGAATTCAGCTAATTTTTCCTGGAATGCAAGGATTTCAGTTGGGCATACAAAAGTGAAGTCTTTTGGGTAGAAAAAGAAGATTACTTCTTTCTTGCCAATGTACTGCTCCAGTGAAAAATCTTCAACGATTTCTTCTCCGTTAATCACTGCTGGAGCCTTGAAAATAGGCGCTTTTTTTCCTACTAATGACATAATTAAATTTTCGTTTTTATGGTTTATTTTAATTTATAGAAACAGAATCATCCGGATCCAACTTCTCTCCATTGATCTGAAGTTTAATATCCGATATTTTAAAATTTTTGATTTTCTTCTTACTCAAAAAATTGGCTATCAAATCATTCAATTCCTGATCATTATAATCAATGATATCCTGAGTATTGGTACAGTATATATGGTTGTGAGGTGCCGTATTGGCGTCATACCTCATTGTTCCTTCCCTGGTCGCAACCTTATATATAAGGCCTGCAGTTACAAAATCTTCCAAAACCCTGTAAATAGTTGCCACTGAAACAGAAGGGATATGATTTTTCACATCATCATAAATTCTATCTACTGTAGGATGAGTTTTGGATTTCATCAAGTAGTCATAAATCACAATGCGCTGATGAGTTGCCTTTAACCCAACATCACTGATTTCTGCTTTTATTTGATCCAAATTAATACTCATTCCTAAATGATAATTATTCTTATTTAATAATTATACGCAAATATATGTCTAGCTATTGGATTCCCAAACATTCATCTAACAAAAAGTTTCTTTGATCGAAAAATTTTGCTCAGGAGTACGAAAAACCTAGATTTGGCGATGGTTCTTCCATTGTGAAAACCTTTATTTAACAAGACAAAACATCACACTTAATTTGAATGGGATTGGCTGAAAATTGAATTCTCAAAATTTACGATGAACAAAAATTTTATGTAAATTCCATTTACCACAGAAATCAAAACTTAAGAAATATGAAATTCAAAGCTTTACTAACCTTATTTTTGGTTACCGCTGTTTCACTAGTTACAATCCAAAAGTCCACAGCTCAAGAGATTGATCTAGGTACTATCCTGGAAGCAGGAACCGCAGATGCCAATACCTACATGGAAGCGTATTCGAGACCAGCAATTTTATCCTTTGCGAATGGTATGGCAAATGGATGGTACAATACTGCTAAGCCTCACAAACTTTTAGGTTTGGATGTTACTTTTTCACTAAACATTGCTAACATTCCTGACGAAGAGAAACTTTTTAATTTCAACGACTTAAATTGGGAAAACCTACAATTGCAAGGAGATCCTAATCTCCCAACACTTGTTGGAGGTGAGACAACCAGCAGCAACCTAGTAATTCCTGCTGGGGTTGATTTAGGAAATGGCTTCTCATATGATGCGAGCCAAACATTCCCTGCATTAAATGGGCTGAACCTTGAAGATTCACCGGTTACTGGTGTTCCTGTACCTACCCTTAATTTTGGTGTTGGATTGATTAAAAATACAGATTTAAAAATCAGATGGATCCCTGAGCAAAACTTTGATGACTTTTCAGTTAGACTTTTTGGAGTAGGAGTTATGCATGATATCAAGCAGTGGATTCCAGGAATGAAGTTGGTTCCAATTGATATTAGTGGATTCATCGCGTACACAAGTTTCAATTCAGAATTTGACATCAACATTAGCGATGCTACTTTCACTGGTCAAGGTGTAGCTGAATTCAACGCTTCTGCTACTACTGTACAAGTTGTGGCGTCAAAGAAATTGGCCGTATTAACTCCTTATGTTGGACTAGGTTTCAACGCAGTAAGCGCTGACCTTGCAATGAATGGTACTTATACGCTTCAAAACTCTACTACAGATCAGCTTGTATTAACAGACCCTGTAGCTCTTGAGTTTACAGATGGTGGAGGACCAAGATTCACAGTTGGTGCCAGATTAAAACTTTTAGTATTGACTATTCACGCTGATTACACTGCACAGAAGTACAGCTCATTTACGATGGGACTGGGACTTAGTATCAGATAAAATATTATTAAATAGTATATAAAAGAAAAGCCCCGGTAGTACCGGGGCTTTCTTATTAAGTGTTAAACAGGTGTATGAATAAAATTTGTGTTATGCAATTATTAATACGCTGTAACATCAATAGGTAACCCCCTAACCGAAAAAAAAATAAAAAAATGCAAAAAATTTTATTTGTGTGCTTAGGAAACATCTGTCGATCTCCTTTAGCAGAAGCAATATTTGATGATTTGATCGATCGTAAAGGATTGAAAGACAGCTTCTTAACAGATAGTGCAGGAACTGGAGCCTATCATGTAGGAGAAAAGCCAGATCCCAGATCAATTGAGGTTGCAAGAAAAAATAATGTCCCAATTGACAGTCGTGCGAGACAATTTATTCCAGAAGACTATGAAAAATTTGACTACATAGTGGCTATGGATCAAAGTAATTATCGAAATATTATTCATGCTACTGGTTACAAACATGATGGTTTAGTGATGATGAGAGATTATGATGATGTGAAGGACTCAATGGAAGTACCTGACCCTTATTATGGAGGTGACCAGGGGTTTCAGGAAGTGTTTGACATTCTATATCGCAGCAACACCAATTTCCTCAAATTTCTGACAGAAAAAGATTAAATAAGATGCTTGATTCGAGGCTTCAGCAATTTCTGGAATCTATCATTTTCCAATCCTTCGGGAAAAACCCTTCTATTAGCGAAATTCAGTATGTAGGTGGTGGATGTATTAATAACACCCTAAAAGTATCCTTTGACAAGGAACAATATTTCATCAAATGGAATGAAGATGAGGAGAACGACATGTTTGAAAAGGAGCAGCTTGGGCTAAGTATACTAAGTAGCGTTGATTCCTTAAATATTCCAGAAACATATCAATACGGTCGAATTGAAGGAAGAAATTACTTAATCATGGAGTTTATTGAGCGGGAAGCCACTAAGAATGATTTCTGGGAAATTCTTGGCCAAAATCTGGCTGCACTGCATCAAACTACGCAAGATACATTTGGACTAGACCACAATAACTACATCGGTAGACTTGCACAAAAAAATGATCAGAAATACAATTGGATTGACTTTTTGATTGATAATAGATTTGAGGTTCAACTAGGTCTGGCAATATACAATGGTCACATCAATTCAGATTTCGCCAAAAAATTCCGCAATCTATACCCTCAACTTCCAGGGTTATTAGTTCAGGAACCTCCTTCCCTTCTACACGGAGATCTCTGGAGTGGTAATTTTATGGTAGGAACAAAAGGGTTACCATTCCTAATCGACCCAGCAATATATTACGGCAATCGAGAAATTGAAATTGCATTCACACAGCTATTTGGTGGATTTGATAGGAAATTTTATGCCGCTTATAATGAAGCTTTGCCACTTGAGAGCGGCTTTCAGACAAGAGCAGAAATTTATAACCTCTACCCTTTGCTTGTACATGTAAATCTTTTTGGAACCTCTTACTTAAGCGGAATTCAAAGAGTTTTAAACAAATACTGCTAAGGAATCAACTTCTATAGAGTACCTGAAAATTAAAACGAGTTTTTTGCTCAAGGAACACATCTTTTCCACTTAGTATTTTTTCGATTGAATCTTCATCGTAATTTTTAATTGTAGCTAAAGTCAGGTCATCATTGTAAAGAATTTCAAATTCATCTTTCAATGTCTCCCTCAACAGTTCCATTTTATCTTCATCCAGATCAAAACATGCCGACAAGGTCACGGCAGAGTTTTGAATCATATTTAGCTTTATCTTTAATGAGTCTAAAGTATGGAAAATGAGACTTAACCTTCTCTCATCAACAAAACTTAGATCTCTAACCTTAAAAGAAACAAGCACCTGGTTAAACTTGAAAATATAACTTGGTATCCTTCGATGGCTTAGTTCCTCCTCGGAAATTACCGTCCCTTTTTTGTCAAAAGTCACAAAAGAACGAACATAAAGAGGAATGGATTTTTGAGCTAAAGGTCTGATTGTTTTCGGGTGAATTACTTTGGCTCCATAATAAGTCATCTCAGCTGCCTCCTGATAAGAAAGCTGGTCAAACAATACTGTATCATCCATCTTTTTAGGATCGGCATTTAATATACCTGGCACATCTTTCCAGATCGTAACAGATTCAGCATCACAACTACTAGCAATGATTGCTGCAGTGAAATCAGAGCCTTCTTTACCTAAAGTTGTAGTCTCCCCAGTAAAACTTTTCCCAAGGAACCCCTGAGTCACAAGAATCTCGTTTGAGTCTGAGAATCTTTGTTTGACTGAATTAGATGTGAGTAACCAATCAACTTTTGCTTCATTAAATGAAGCATCTGTCGAAATGTGATTACGCACATCAACCCATTGTGTTCTTAAGGTCTTGGACAGGTAACCTTCAACGATTGTAGTTGATAGCAATTCTCCATAAGCCATTATCTTATCAGACAATTGTTTTCTACTCCTATTATTCACATTTGTTAAATCAGCCTCCAAATGTTCCAAAAGCACTTCAACTTGCTTGGAAGATTCACTGCTTACCTCCAGTGATTCAGAAAGATTTAAATGAAACTCCTTAATTTCCTTTATTTCATTTAATACCGCGTGACCGTCAAATAAATTGAAAGCCATTGATTCTAACTTTGCAGTTGATTTGCCCATTGCAGAAACTATCACAACATCACCTTTTTTGGCGTATTTCTCTACAATCTTTCCAAGATTCTCTACACCCTCTTTGTCTTTTACTGACGCTCCTCCGAACTTAAAAACCTTCATTAATTTGTGTTATTCATACCATCCATATTGACTTTAAACATGGATCACAATCTATTTATTAATCAAGTTGTTACACTTTTCCGCATTTATCAATAAGGGTAGTGAGTACAAAAATGCAAACGTTTTAAATAACTAAAAACAATGGTTTTTTAATTTTTAAAATTATATTTGCAAACGTTTTCACAATAACAACATGGACAAAAATAGTTTAGGATTGCCCATTGGCACAACACTGGACAGATTTATTAAGAAGAAGCAGGATGACTTTCCTTTCGCCACTGGTGAATTGTCTCAATTATTGAGAGATATAGCACTAGCTGGTAAAATTGTAAATAGAGAGGTAAATAAATCTGGACTACTTGACATAACTGGTGGGTTTGGTTCTAAGAATGTTCAAGGTGAAGACCAGCAGAAGCTGGATGTTATTGCGAATATCAGGTTTATCAGAGCTCTTAAAAATGGCGGCCAGACATGTGCCGTTATCTCTGAGGAGGATGAAGAAATTGTTCATTTAAACCCTGATTGCAGATATGTTGTTGCGATGGATCCATTAGATGGTTCATCAAACATAGACGTAAACGTTTCAATAGGAACTATTTTCTCGATCTATAGAAGAATATCTCCGGTTGGAGGGCCTGTTCAGAAAGAGGATATTTTACAACCTGGAAGTGAGCAAGTTGCAGCAGGTTATATTTTGTATGGTTCTTCTACCATGTTGGTATATACCACTGGCCATGGAGTTAATGGCTTTACGCTAGAACCTAGCCTGGGTGAGTTTGTGTTATCTCATGCCGACATGAAATCTCCTGAAGGAGGGAATATTTACTCAATCAATGAGGGGTCTTGGAACATCTTTGACCAGTCTGTTAGAGATTATATCACCCATTGCAAAGAACAAGCTTACACTGCAAGATATATAGGTTCACTAGTCGCAGATTTCCATAGAAACTTACTTAAAGGAGGTATCTATCTGTATCCAAGTACTCAAAAAGCTAAAGACGGAAAACTTAGGTTGTTATATGAGTGCAATGCTTTAGCATTTATAGCAGAGCAAGCTGGAGGTGAGGCTACAAATGGAAAAATTAGAATATTAGATATAGAACCAAAGGAATTTCATCAAAGATCTCCATTGTACATTGGATCTCCTTTGATGGTTAAAGAAGCTACTCAGTTTATAGCCGAAAGCGTTATAAATACCCAATAACGCTTATTTTTTATACGTACGCAAGTACGTTCAATGTTTACCCCAATAGTTGAAAGTCCGGTACCCGAGAACCGGACTTTCCTTTTTTATCAGGAACTATATTTTTTTCTAATTTCTAATTTCTGGTATGCTCTGGAAATAATCCTCCTTGCGAGAGTTTTTGCTAAAACATCTGGATCTGACGTTTCCAAAATTAGCTTAAACTCATTTTCTGGGATATCGATTCTATACATGGCGTTTATCAGCCTGTTAAAATCTTTATCTAATAAATATTGAATGAGTCTTGTTAGATTTTTCTCCAGAAGTTCATCACCATCGGAATCAGTGATCTCCGGCAAGGACTCGTCCTCACCCAGACTTAGATCTTTATTAATGATGGATATACACAAATTTGAATCTGACTGATTCATTTATGCTTATGATTGATCAGCTTCTTTCTTATCGTCAGAAGACTCCTCTTTCGATTCTTCTGTCTTTGCTTCAAATACTTCTGGAAGGTCAGTAGCCAGCTTATTATACCAGTTGATTAATTTCTTAATATCGGATACATATACTCTGTCTTCATCATATTCTGGAAGAATGAATTTCAGAAATGATTTTAGTTCATCAGAATCAGAAGAACTTGATAATCCCGTATCACCCTGAAATTCTTCATGAATTTTCTTCATAACCTCCTCAAGAGGTTTAGCTCCTTCCGCATCTGTAGTGTAGATGGAAATCTCAGAAAGTATCGAAACTTTGGAATGAATATTAACAACCATTTTCTTTTTTGCATCATCCAGTGTTTCCAAGATAACGCCAGTTCTAGTAGGTTTTAGAACCTTGAATAATCCTCCTTTTCCTGATACCGCTGCTATTTCGCTAAAATCCATATTCTGATAGTTATTAGTACTGCTTATTTAAAATTTCGCCAAAAATAATGCTTTTGAACTTGAAGAAAAGCCAAAAGCTAAATTCCTCAACTATTGTTTTGATTTATTTCCTCTATGTAGTTCAGCAAATCTTCTTTACCGGCCTTTGTAACCGAAGAAGTTATGAACTGAGGAGGAAGTTCTTCCCAATGTTTAGATAACTCTCTCTTAAAAGCAGCAATACTAGCAGCTACTTTGTTTTTTGAAAGCTTATCAGTTTTAGTGTAGATAATACCAAAAGGAATTCCGTTTTCGCCAAGCCAATTGATGAATTCCATATCTATTGCTTGCGGAGGAATTCGTGAATCGACCAGAACAAAAATGTTATATAAATTCTCACGTTGTGTGATATAATCATAAATCATCTTTCCCCACTTCTCCCGGTCAGTTTTACTCACTTTCGCGTACCCATATCCAGGTAAGTCAACCAGGTACCAATTATCATTAATAATGAAGTGATTTATTAGTTGAGTTTTCCCTGGTTTTCCAGAAGTCTTTGCCAGTTTTGAATTATTGGTAAGCATATTGATCAGGCTAGACTTACCTACATTAGACCTTCCAATAAACGCATACTCTGGCATTGTTGGTTTAGGACATTTCTTGTAATCACTATTACTCAGAACAAATTGGGCCTTTTTTATGATCATCCTGCGAATTTAAGACTATTTAATTTCTAACAATTGCAAAAAGACGATGTTATGTTCTTAATATTGCATTCTGAAAGAAAAGTGGGAAAATGACTGTAGTACCTTATAAAGAAAAATCGAGCGGAAAGAAACAACAGGTAGCTGAAATGTTTGACAATATCAGCCCTAAGTATGATTTTCTAAATCACTTCCTATCGCTTGGTATTGATATAGTTTGGAGAAAGAAAGCAATCAAAAAACTAAAGGAACTGCAGCCTAAAAAAATTCTTGATATCGCTACTGGTACCGGTGATTTTGCGATTCAGGCTCTCGACTTAAACCCAGACAAAGTGATTGGTGTGGATATTTCTGAGGGTATGCTTTCTGTAGGTAGAAAGAAGCTGAAGAAAATGAAGCTTGACGATCGCATTGAACTTTTTAGTGGTGATAGTGAGAAACTAAATTTTGAGGACAACTCGTTTGATGCTGTAATAGTGGCATTTGGAGTTAGAAATTTTGAAAACCTGGAAAAGGGATTGGCTGATATGCTAAGAGTGGTACGTCCGGGTGGAAAAGTCGTAGTTCTTGAGTTTAGCAGACCAGGATGGACCCCTTTCAAACAGTTATATAATTTTTATTTTAGTTCAATATTACCTAAACTAGGGCGTTTAATTTCCAAAGATCGCGCGGCATACACTTATTTGCCTGATTCTGTGAGGAAATTCCCTGATGGAGATCAGTTTTTGGCGATTTTGGAGAAATTAGGTTATAAAGACACAGAATGCAAGACATTATCCCTAGGTATAAGTTCCATTTATACAGGAATAAAGTAGCCCTTTTAATACTTTTACTTGGAGTATCAATCACATCGTTTTCTCAAATTAATAAGAGAGAGAACCTCCCTTATTACGATGATCAATTGATTCATTATGGATTCTTAATTGGTATCCACACATCGAACTATCAAATAAAATACAGTGATGCGTTTGTTGAATCTGGTCTTGATAGTGTTCACTCCATCATTCCAGGTAGACTACCTGGCTTCAAGCTTGGTTTTATTGCAAACTTCCATTTCTTCCAGTATTTGGACGTGAGAGGTAGTGTAACTTTTGGGTTTTACGAGAATGACCTTACCTATCGATATACTGATGGTACTGAGCAGAATGTATTAAAAGATGCCACTATGGTGGAAGTCCCGATCTATTTAAAATATAAATCCCAAAGGCGCGGCAATGTTGGTGTCTATATGTTAGGCGGTATAAATCCAGCATTTGAAGCCTCTGCCAGGGGTGATGAGGATAATATAAAGGAAACACTTGAAACAAAGGGATTTAATCTTGCTATGGAAGTTGGTGTTGGTCTGGATATATATTACCCACTTTTTAAGTTCTCACCCGAAGTAAAATACGCCTATAGCTTCACGAATTTGTTGCAGCCTAATGTGAATGAATTCAATGTTGGCATCCAATCGCTGGTAGCACACAATATAACATTCGCGATTACCTTCGAGGGAGGCCCGAAATAGCTTTCCAATCTTTTATTACATAGAAGCACGCAATCAACAAAAACGGAGAAAACGAAGTTTTAAACCTCACTAGTGTTCCAAAGTTTGGTGTTGCTAGAGCCAAAAACGTGGACATTATGATGACATAAGCGATTACACCTATTCCAAGTGTATCAATTGATATTCTATTCCGAATTAACCGAAAAATTGCCGCCACTACAAGAAACATCAATATTAGGTTTTCAATTCCTGCTATTAGAGATAAAGCAGAGTTTTCCTCCCATATGAATGGCCTGAACAATCCGGAAACTATTGCCAGCGGAGTGTTTTTCAAAAACGATGGTATGGTTGGCTCCAATTTATCAAAATTGATTCTAAGAACTTCTGCTGTTTCCTGAATAAGAATATTATGAGTCATTACTACCCGGTCAAGAATATTGGATAGAGATAGGTTGTGATTGATTGTAGTGGCGATTAAAAAGAAAAATAGCATCACTAAAGTGATAGTACCATATCTCATGGCTCTGGAGAACTTTAGGTGGTTGACCTTTAGACCAAGGTATCGAATAAATAAGACTCCAACCATTATTGGAATAAATACACCAGCAACATAATATTTCAATTTAACCAGCAACCATACACAAATAAGTGATATCAGTAGTTCCCAATAATTGATTTTGAATTCTACGTAGTAGTATTTGATTGTTATAGCAGAAAGGAATGCCAGTATTGCAAATGAAATAGTTTCTTTCAGAATTCCACTGCACCAAAAGACAACTGATGGAAAGAGAAACAATGCCACAAACCAAAGCCTTGAGGAATTGAACTGAATTGAGAGCCTTCTAAAGAGGAACCACGATGAACAAAATGAAATTACGGCAAAAAAAATGGCTGACATCCAGTAGTTCCCAAAACACAATATCTCAACTACACTCAAGATTTTTGTAAAAAAAACAGCTCTTGGTTGGTCAATAAAGTACCTGGAGAGTGATTCTCTATTAAATAGCAGGCTTTTAAGATAACCCACTGGATCTTCAAAGAAATAATCTCTCCATATCAGTGCAGCATGATGGTATCTTAATGTATCCCCTCCTTCCTTAAGTATTAAATAAAAAACACCCAAAGCAACGGCTCCAATGATCTTAACACTAATACCAGCAACCATATATGGCTTTAATTCGCTGCTAACTTTAAACTTGTAATACCACACCAAGAAACCTGAAAGAATAAAAGAATAGAGTATTACTCCAATCATAATGACCTATTAAGTAAATCGGCTCCAATACTACATTGGAGACACTTCCTGTTTTTGCAAGATTCGTTGTATTGCATAATTAAGCCTTGTGAATCAAAAGCTGATTTTACAGGAAATCCTGACTCTTTCCAAATCCGTGTTATTTTATTATTCTCAGGCCTTAAATCCTCTAACAAATCAATTGCCCTGTCAAGATAGCTTTGGTTTGCCGATTGTTTCCCGTAACAAGCTAAAATTGGTGCTACGGTATTAATCAATATATTTTCAGCACTTGATTTTCCCAAGCCCTTACTCACCCCCGAAAAAGGCTTCCCAAAATCAAAATGCTCCAACCAATATTCAGAATGCATAGTCATTAATTTCTTGATTAACTCTTTAATCGAGTCTTGCTCAACCAAGACATTAAAGAGATGAGTATTCTGGTAGATAAAATTTGCGAACTGTGCAATTCTTAAAGTTGGGAAATTTGCTGGTCTGAGTCTTAGAAACTTCCATTGAAAACGAGTCATCCTTGAATCGTGAATCTGATATTTATGAGCTAGAAACTCATATTCCAGTTTTAGTTTCATATAATACCCATCATTGCAATCTTCTTCCAAAAAACCGGCTTGACCAAATAATAAAGCTTCCAATTGAAGCAGCTGGTCGGAATGCTTCTTCAAAAACTTTATTGGTGTTGCAGTTGCCAGTTGCAAAAATGGATCTGAATTTACCTTAAAACCGAAATTTTTGGCGATTGTGAGATATGATGTTTCTTCCCAACTTTCAGTTTTTTGATATAACTCCTTAACTACTTCAGCCTTTTGCAACAACCTCTCCCCCACTGATTTATCAATCATTTCGTAAAGCTTCAGGTCTGAAATCTTGGATCGATGTGATGAACAAGCTAACAGGGAGTCACTGCTGATAAATTTTTTGAATTTAGAAATTAGATCGGTATCAATTCTGTTTCGCAATTCCAGGGTAGGTACCGCTTCACCGTTTTTGTTCAAAGTATTTCTGTCATTGGTCCATACAACATGCAAGATTACATTATTGTAGGCCTCATCCTGATTATGCTTGTGCAGGTACCATTCAGATGATCTGATATGAATTTCAACACTTCCATTCCACTCAATTCCGTCAATTCTAACCTGGCAGTTTTCAAAATCAGGGCCAGAATTATGTTGATAGTTCCCTTGTTTCTGAACTAATACAGATTTCCCGTCAGAAGTGAATAGTTCGGAATGATTAAAATATTGAAATTTCCAGATGTAGTGAAGAAAGTCTTCTTGCATTGAGTAAAACAGATATCCGGAAATATAATGAATATAATTCTAGTAATACTGGATTTAAACGTGACTGTGTTTAGCAAGCAGTTCTGTCATCTGCGATTGTAGTTTCTTGGCTTCTTCAGCTGCTTTTTCTGCGAAATCCTCCCCATTTCCAGCATAAATGATAGATCTGGAAGAGTTGATAAGAAGTCCGCAACTTTTATTCATTCCAAACTTGCAAACAGCAGCCAGATCACCACCTTGTGCACCGACCCCAGGAATGAGTAAAAAGTGATTCGGGATTTTTGAACGGATATGCACTAAGATCTCTGGTCTTGTTGCCCCAACAACGTACATCATATTGTCCTCAGTACCCCAAGTAGAGCTTAGTTTGATTACATGTTCGTATAAATGCTCCATAGAGTTCTCAAGAATCAAATCCTGAAAATCCATTGCACCTGGATTCGATGTGGCTCCCAGAAGAATGACCCATTTACCTTTAAACTCAAAATATGGTGTAATTGAATCCTCACCCATGTATGGAGCTACAGTCAAGCTATCAAAGTTCAGCTCTTCAAAAAATGCTTTTCCATACATCTTGCTTGTATTCCCAATATCCCCTCTCTTAGCATCCGCAATTGTAAATATATTACTTGGTATGTAGTCTAAAGTCTTTTGCAGAGAACGCCAGCCTGATATTCCCTGAGCTTCATAGAATGCAAGATTAGGCTTGTATGCAACACAATAATCCTTAGTTGCATCTATGATTTGCTTATTGAATTCAAAAATTGGATCTTCTGTAGATTTAAGATGTGCTGGAATCTTGTCGGGATCTGGGTCTAATCCAACACAAAGAAAGGATTGCTTTTCCCTGATCTGTGAAATAAGATCTTCTCTGGTCATACTGAAAAAATTTGAGCCAAGATATCAAAACTGCAGTAGATTTTTGCCATGTTAATCCAACAATCCTCCAGTCATATCAGAAAAGTTCAAATAGTCAGTTGCTTAGTACTATTAATGAATTTTGAGTTTTGGATTTTGAGTTGGTCTCTATTCCTCTAAAACAAAAAAAGGTGGCTTCTATGGCCACCATTGAATTCTTTTTGGAACAGGAGTGTTATTGTCCCCTATCTGTCATATCCACAGAGTCGACTACTTCTAAATTTGCTTTAAAGAAGTTAAAAAAGCTACCCTTCAAACCTGGCTTTTCCTCAAGGCTTTTTATTTCTGTAGTAACCAGATTGCCATTCTTTTCATAGTATGTAAATGACTTAATATTGTTTTTGGAATCAATCTTCATTACGATTTTAAAAAATGATTTATTAAGATCCTCAGGTTGCAGTTCTATTTCATAACCGCTGCTAGATTGTGACCTAATACCATATTTAAAACCATCCTTATAAAGATCAAGTAAGCTAGACAAATTGAGTTCCTCGTCTTCTGACTCATATTCCCGGACAGTATATTCTTGAAAGTCTGCATCATATTCCCTGATATAACTACCATCAAAGAAAATGATCCTGCTCAACATTTCTAGTTTAAATTTGTCGTCCATAATATGGATACTTCCATCCATTTCTTCATTTACACCTGCCTCTTCGTTCTCAAGTCTATATTGAAAATCCGCTTTAAATGCGCTGATATTCTTATACTTTTGACTTACGGCATCTAAAACTGCTTTTGCCTCTGGCTCATATTGAGCAAATGCCCCAAATCCTAAGAACATCAAAACGAGAATTGCTTGTAATTTCTTCATCGCTTTTAAATCTAATTAATCTCTTTTTATTTATTTGTTATTAAGCTCATTCAATAATTGTTCCAAACTATATTCATCTGGAATTAAAACTTCTCTGGCCTTACTTCCCTCGAACGGACCAACGATACCTGCAGCCTCCAATTGATCAATCAAACGACCTGCTCTATTGTATCCTAGTTTAAGTTTTCTTTGTATCAATGAAGTACTCCCTTGCTGATGCAAAACAATGAGCTTGGCTGCATCATCAAACAACGCATCTCTTTCTGATAAATCTACCTCACCGATACTACTTTCTCCATCTTCTCCGACGTACTCAGGAAGGTGATAAGCATTATCATACCCTCTTTGCTCTCCCACGAAATCACAAATTCTTTCTACTTCCGGAGTATCAACAAATCCACATTGCAGTCGAATCATCTCTGATCCAGTGCTTAACAGCATATCTCCCATACCAATCAGCTGGTCAGCTCCACCGGCATCCAGTATTGTTCTTGAGTCTATCTTGGATGTAACTCTAAAGGATAACCTTGCCGGAAAGTTGGCTTTAATAACACCAGTAATCACGTTTACTGAAGGTCTTTGAGTAGCTACTACCAAATGGATTCCAATAGCCCTTGCTAACTGAGCAAGCCTTGCAATAGGAGCTTCAATTTCCTTTCCAGCGGTCATCATGAGATCAGCAAGCTCGTCAATTACTAATACTATGTAAGGAAGGTACTTATGTCCTTTCTGAGGATTCAACCTTCTATTGACGAATTTGTTATTGTATTCTTTAATATTTCTACACTGAGCATCCTTTAAAAGATCATACCTGGTATCCATCTCTATACATAGAGAATTCAAAGTGTTGATTACCTTTTTAGTATCAGTTATAATCGCTTCTTCCGAATCAGGAAGTTTAGCAAGGAAATGTCTTTCTATTTTATTGAATAGAGTCAATTCCACCTTCTTCGGATCTACCAAAACAAACTTCAACTGAGAAGGGTGTTTTCTATAGATTAAAGAAGTCAGAATGATATTCAGCCCAACAGACTTACCCTGACCAGTTGCACCCGCCATTAATAAGTGAGGCATCTTGGCTAAGTCTGTTACAAAAACTTCGTTGCTAATCGTTTTACCAAAAACCACTGGAAGTTCTGCCTTGCTTGCCATAAACTTCTCTGTAGTAAGAACAGATTTGATATCTACCATTTCCCTGTTCTTGTTTGGCACTTCAATACCAATAGTACCTTTACCAGGGATTGGAGCAATAATTCTAATCCCCAATGCAGCAAGGCTTAATGCGATATCGTCTTCCAGGTTCTTAATTTTGGAAATCTTAACACCCGCCTCAGGCACAATTTCGTAAAGCGTTACAGTAGGACCAATTGTAGCCTTGATACTTGAAATTCCAATCTTAAAATTGATTAGCGTTTCAACGATCTTATCTTTATTCGCTTCAAGTTCTTCTTTAGTTACACGAATTCCAGGGTCTGGATAATCGATCAACAGATCAGGACTTGGATAAACGTATTGGGGTAGATCCAGTGTTGGATCATAATTTTCGAGATCTCCAGTATGAACTGCTTCCTCTACAGGTTTTTCTATTTCAAAATCAGGTTCAGCAGTCTTTTCGGTTTCCTTCTTTATTGGCTTGGGCTTATTTTCAACTACTGGAAGTGTAGATTCAATGTCCAAGACCAATTCATCAGATTTTGAGTTGTCTTCAGCTTTTTCTTGCTCAACTATATCTTCCTTGGTAGAAACTGTCCATGACTCACCATCATCATCAATAACGCCATCTTCCTGCTCTACTTCTTTCTTTACTGTTTCTAAGATGGCTGTAATATCATCCATTTCATTGAGGCTCTCCTCTAAAGAATCTTCCTTCTTTCCAAACAAGTGACCAAGACCTATCATCTCAGTGATATTGAAGAAGTAAATAAAAAAAACTGCTAATGAGAAGATCAACAAAAGAATGGTCCCCCATCCCATGAGACTTTCAAATAAAATGGCTAATTCAAACCCAACACCTCCACTTAGGAAGCCCATTTCTGAGACTTTTTCAGAGTTGAGTAGGAAATAACCTGTCAACAGACTTATCCAAAACAAAAAGAAAAATGAAAAATAGAAAGCTCTGATTATTGGATAAATTTCTTTTTCTGTTACGATTTTTAATCCAACCAAAAGCAAAAATGGAGGAATAAGAAGACTTGCAATACCAAACCACTTATATATAAAAAAGTACGAAGCGTAAGCACCAAACAGTCCCAGCCAGTTCTGGGCTTCCAATCCTGATTCTTTAAGTGGAGCATTAGAAAGTGCTTCAATCACGCTTTGATCTGCTTTTCCCGTAAAGAGATAAGATATGAAGCTGATTAAAAGAAATATTCCTGTGCTAAGAAAGAAGAATCCTAATGCAAGCTGAAACCTTCTATCCTTGAGAAATGAGAAGTCCAGTTCAATTCTTTTCTTGGCTTTCTTTTTTGATTTAGTCTTATAGGTGTTTTTCGCCATCCTGTGTTATAAGGGGTAAAATTAGGATTTAGTATGAAGAAATGTAATCCGTGTTAATAAAATGTTAGGAATTAACGTGAAAGCTTAAAACTAATTGGAACAACCATCCTCGTTTTAACAATTTTCTCCTCATGCTTCCCAGGGACCCACATCTTATCAGTTAATTCAATCACACGTATAGCCTCCTCATCACATCCTTCTCCTATACCTCTGATTACTTCAATATCAGATAGTGTCCCATCATGGTTAACGATAAATTGGACAAATACTTTTCCTTCAATCTTTTTTGAAGCAGCGCGGTAAGGATATTTTACATTTAAACCCAGAAACTTATACAATTCTTCCTTACCACCAAAAAAATAGGGCCATTCCTCCACCTCACTATAAATCTCATCATCAAAATATGGTTTGCTAGACTCAACTATACCCGCATGATTCCACTTTGTGATCATAAGTTGTCCTTCATCATTGGATGAAATCTCACTTGCTAGCTGACCATTATAATGATAAGTCTTAAAGCCTACTTGTTTATTTCCTCTCTGATATGCCCCTTCAGTCCTTATTTGCCCTGTGATATAAAATTCTTTGTATTCCCCAACCATGACTGATGGGTCCACGGTTAGGTGAGATGCTACCTTCTTGAGTTGATCATTAAAAACAAAGTTTTCAGTAACCGTTGTTACAGATTTCTTGGGCTTCACCTTAGCAAACTTAGTAGTTGAGTAATAGAAAGCTCTATCAGCGTTTATCACCTTATTATCTTCCATATCATAGAAGACCTTGTTCTGAGCGAGTGCCCAGAAGGGAGTAATCACTAATATTATTACAAATAACCTCATTTTTTCAAACTCAGTATCTTCTTATTAATTCTTTTAATCAATGCCGGACCTTCATATATGAATCCAGTATACAACTGAACCAATTTTGCTCCAGCTTCTAATTTTTCAATAGCATCCTTAGCTGAATGGATACCTCCTACTCCAATAATTGGTATAGTACCTCCAGATTTTTTAGTTATATACCTTATCACTTCCGTTGAGCGTTTTGTAACAGGCTTTCCACTTAGACCACCAGCTCCAATCTCTTCAATTCTCTTTTCTGATGTATTCAAGTCCGCTCTTGAAATAGTAGTATTTGATGCAATTATACCGTCTAATTTAACCTCGTCTACAATTTCTACGATATCATCTAACTGATCGTTAGTAAGATCCGGTGCTATTTTTAACAATATCGGTTTTGGATTATCAAATTCCTTATTTTTCTCCTTCAATGTGGATAATAATGCTTTCAATGGTTCTTTTTCCTGCAACTCTCTTAAGTTCGGAGTATTTGGTGAACTAACATTTACAACGAAATAATCCACGTAATCATGTAATACCAGAAAGGAAGCTAAATAATCCTGGGTCGCCAGCTCGTTTGCTGTTACCTTGTTTTTTCCAATGTTTCCTCCAACCAAAATATTGGATTGCCGAGCCTTTAGTCTTTTTATGGCAGCATCAACTCCTTCATTATTGAATCCCATCCGATTAATCAATCCTTTATCGGCAGGTAGTCTGAATAATCTTGGCTGTGGATTCCCGGGCTGCCCTTTAGGTGTAACAGTCCCTATCTCAATAAAACCAAAGCCTAGTGACGCAAACTCATCAATAACTTTAGCATCCTTATCAAAACCTGCCGCAAGACCAACTGGATTTTTAAATTTCAAACCAAATACTTCGGTTTCCAGCTTAGGATTCGAAACATCGTAAAGCATTTTAAGCATACCACGCATTCCTGGCAGCTTGTAAACAAATTTAAAAATATTGATTGTAAAATGATGGGCTCTCTCTGGTGCAATTAGAAAAAGAAGCGGTCTTAGCAGAATTTTATACATCGCCGCAAAATTAATAGCCTTCCATTAAAAATCTAGCTTCGGGGATGAAACTCTTTGATCACTTGCTTTAAATAATCCCGATCAAGGTGAGTATATATTTCTGTAGTAGTTATTGATTGATGTCCAAGCATCTCCTGAACCACTCTAAGATCAGCTCCACCTTCTATTAAATGAGTCGCAAAAGAGTGCCTAAAAGTGTGGGGACTTATACTTTTATTGAGACCAATCGATTCTGCAAGATTCTTGATTATGGTGAATATCATCACTCTTGTCAGCTTAGCACCCCTCCTATTCAAAAATACATAATCTTCATTCCCAGGTTTAATCGGGACATGAACTCTGATATGTTCCTTGTATAATTTAATGTGCTTTAAAGCTTCTCTACCAATTGGCACCAACCTCTCTTTGCTACCTTTCCCAACAACTCTAACAAAACCGATATCCTCATGAACATTGCTCAATCGAAGCTCCACTAATTCGGATACCCGCAATCCTGAGCTATACAAAGTTTCCAGGATTGCTCTATTTCTTTGACCTTCTGGGAGGGACAGATCTATTGCGTCCAGTAGTTGATCTATTTCGTTCACATTCAAGGTATCAGGAAGTTTACGTCCCAATTTCGGCCCTTCAATTAATGTCATTGGGTCATTTTCAGTATCACCTTCAAAGACCAGATATTTATAAAATGCTTTTAGCCCACTAATGATTCTTGCTTGAGAATGAGCACTCATACCAAGCTCCGAAATAAACTCCAACATATCGTGAATATGATGCGGCTCAACCTTCACCGGAGTGATATCAATCTTTCTGATTTCCAGAAATTGCCTCAACTTCCCTACATCTCGAAGATATGCCTCAATGGAATTATCTGATAGGGACCTCTCAAGTTTGAGGTACGTCTGAAATTGCCTGATGTAAAAATCCCACGCCATAAAACAATATTGTGCTCACAAATGTATTATTTTTATCGACTTTAAGACTGAATAGCGATTTTACATGCAATTAATTATTATCAACGGGCCAAACCTTAATCTCCTTGGGAAACGTGAGCCTGAGATTTACGGTAGCAGTTCTTTTGAAGATTACTATCAAACATTAAAGAAAGATTTCACTAAAATCGATCTTCACTACTTTCAGTCTAATCACGAAGGAGAAATTGTAGATAAGATACATGAGGTAGGATTCTCATTTGACGGAATCATTATCAATGGTGCTGGATATTCTCACACTTCAGTTGCAATTGCAGATGCTTTAGCCGCAGTGAATACTCCTGCAGTTGAAGTTCACATTTCTAATGTTTATCAACGTGAAGAATTCAGGCATCACAGTCATTTAACAAAGAATTGTATTGGCATAATCAGTGGCCTGGGTTTGGAAGGCTATAGATACGGAATCGATTTTTTCACTAAAAATAAAAAATGAAGGTAGTCTCATTTTATCCTGGTCCCTCAAGAGTATACTCTAAAGTAACTGAGTTTCTCTATGAGGCATATATGGATGGAGTGCTGTCCTGGAATCATAGAAGTAAGGAGTTCTCTGAGATGCTGGAGAAAACGCTTTCGTTGATGAAAGAGAAACTCTTAATTCCGGAAGACTATGAAATTATATTTACTTCGTCGGCCACTGAGTGTTGGGAAATAATTGCTCAATCACTTACCAGAGAAAAAAGCTTTCATCTTTACAATGGAGCATTTGGTGAAAAATGGATGAATTATGCTCAGAAATTGAGACTTAAAACTACCGGACTAAAATTCGGGTTGGAAGAGAAGCTAAGTTCTGAGGTCTCAATTGATGAAGGATCTGAAATAATATGCATAACGCAGAATGAAACCTCCAATGGCACTCAGGTAAGCTGTGACCTAATTGGTGAGATTAAGAAAAGTAATCCTGAGAAACTGCTAGCTGTTGATGCAACTTCTTCAATGGGTGGAATTGTATTAGATTTCAAATCGGCAGATATCTGGTTTGCTTCGGTCCAAAAATGTTTTGGGCTCCCAGCAGGAATGGGCATTATGATTCTATCCCCACAAGCTGTGCAAGTTTCGGAATCCATTGGAGAAAATGCTCATTATAATAGTCTCAATTTTGTGTTAGAAAACTTTAGAAAGTTCCAAACTCCTTACACTCCCAATGTAATGGATATATATCTTCTCATGAGAACTTTGGAAGTCTCGAAAGGTATTGAACGAATGCAAGAGAAATTGTTGGGCAGAATAGCCGACTATGAGAAGTTTTTTGAAGAATTTAATTCTCTGAATTTCCTTGTGAAAAATAAAGAAGTTAGGAGTCAGACAGTTCTTGCTATTGAAAATGAGGATGTTGAAAAGCTAAAAAAAGAGGCACTGAGAGCAGGTATTCTGGTTGGGAATGGATATGGAGAATGGAAGAGTTCGACATTTAGAATTGCAAATTTCCCGGCTATTAAGAAGAGAGCTGTCAAAAAGCTAAAAAACTTTTGCTGGTCCAATTATAAGTGATCGCAAATCAAGAAATAAACCCTACTTTTGCCCAAATTTTTTAGACCATGTTTAAATTCAAAGAGATTTTATCAGTATCACTGATCTTGTTTTCAGTGATTGATATTATTGGCAATGTACCTATCATCCTTGAGCTTAGAAAAAAAGCAGGCCATGTACAATCTGAAAAAGCCACTTTGGTTTCGGGTATTATTATGGTTATGTTTCTTTTACTCGGTGAGAGTATTCTCAACCTGTTTGGATTAGATATTGGATCATTTGCTATTGCGGGTGCGATCGTTATGTTCCTGTTGGGAATGGAAATGATTCTTGGCATCACGCTTTTCAAAGAAGATCCTAATGCTGTTAATACCGCGTCTATTGTACCATTAGCGTTTCCTTTAATCGCTGGAGCTGGTACAATGACGACTTTGATCTCATTGAAAGCAGAATATCAGACTCCAAATATATTGGTTGGCATATTCGTAAATTTGGCCCTGGTCTACCTGGTATTAAAAACCAGTGGATGGCTGGAAAGAAAAATCGGAAATGGTGGATTTATGATACTTAGAAAGGTGTTTGGAATCATATTATTGGCTATTTCTATTAAACTATTCAAAACCAACTTTGTACTTTAATGATCATTATATACACAGATGGAGCGGCTAAAGGTAACCCAGGTCCTGGTGGATATGGGACAGTAATGATCGCAACTGTAAACGGACAACCTTATAGAAAAGAACTTGCAGAAGGTTATCGAAAAACTACCAATAACAGGATGGAGCTTTTGGCTGTAATCAAAGGTCTTCAAGCTCTGAAGCAGCCAGGTACAGAAGTAAAGGTTTACTCCGACAGTAAATATGTAGTTGAAGCAGTGGAGAAGGGTTGGATTTGGAACTGGCAGAAACAAGGGTTCAAGAAGAAGGCCAATGTTGATCTATGGCAGACATTTATCCCTCTTTACAAGAAGCACAAAGTGAAATTTCAATGGGTTAAGGGGCATGCTGGTATTCCAGAAAATGAAAGATGTGACCAACTAGCTGTGGCTGCAGCAGAAAGTGGTGATTTGAAAGTCGATGTAGGTTACGAGAACCAGGCTCCAATTTCTTAACCAATGCCCAATAGCTACTTTCAATTCAAGCAGTTCCGTATTGAGCAGGGAGGTAGTGGAATGAAGGTAACTACTGAAGGTTGTATCCTGGGAAGTTGGGTGAATGCTGAAAATGCAACAAACATTCTTGATATAGGTGCCGGAACAGGGTTATTGAGCTTAATGATAGCTCAAAGGTCCAAAGCAAATATAGATGCAGTGGAAATTGATGAGAACGCTGCAGAACAAACCAAACTGAATTTCAAAAACAGCCCTTGGTCTGACAGACTTCAACTATATCCTAATTCGATTCAGAATTTTAAGAGTGAAAACAAATATGATTTGATTGTTTCCAATCCACCATTCTTTTCAAATCACTTAAAAAATCAAAACCAGCAAAAAAATAATGCGATCCATGATGATTTACTAAATCAGGAAGATCTACTGAATTCCATTTCTAATCTACTTCAAGACAATGGAAACGCTTATATCCTTTTACCTGAGCATGAAAGTAAGCAACTGGAAATCAACGCCAAAAAACTTGGACTTCACATAATCGAAAAACTAGAGGTATATAATCAACCGAATGGTCGAGTATTTAGGGTTATCTCAAAACTTAGTAAAAAGCATTTAGAACAGACAATAGAACAACTAATCATTCGCGAAGGGAATGAATATTCTGGTGTGTTTAAAAAACTATTAAAAGAGTACTACCTCGCTCTTTAGCCGTGATATGAAGAGAGTGTAACAATAACATAAACAACCAACATCAGTACAACTGCTGATACCATATAAGTTGCTCGTTTCAATCTCTTTGTTTTTTCTTCCGACTCGAACGCAATATCTTCCTCTAGGCCGATGTAATCTTCTTCCATTTTTAGCTGAATGATTAAATAGGTGGTTAAATATCTAAATTTACTGAAATAGGTTCTTAGTTCCTAGTTGTTTTTAGTTCTTAGTTCACAGTTTTGTTTCTCTAGTTGATTAAGCACTATAAACAATGAACTAAGAACAATGAACTATTAAACCTCAACTTCTCTTTCATGGAATTCAAACCCTAAGCTTCCGAGCTCATCAAGGATTGGATCATATACGGCCTTTTCAGTTGGGATATGAATTCCTTTCAGATTGATTTTGCCATTTAACACCATCTTTGCTCCAATTGCTAGAGGTAAGCCTACAGTTTTTGACATTGCTGTGTGAATACTATCTTCTCCTGTTGCAACCATGTCAGATTGGATTTGTCGGTGTTTGCCGTTATCCATAAAATCAAACTTGTGCCACATCACAATTTGATCTTTGTCATCCTCCTGGATTGTCCATTTCTTTTTTAAGATGTGCTCTAAAACCTGAGCAGGAGTGCCTTCAGTTAAACCAACTGGCTCGTCATCAAAAACACCTATCCATTTCAGTTTGTACATTTCTTCAGATTCCAGGTCCAGATTGAGATAGTGGGCAAGTTTCAACTCAACAGAATCATTTGGATTATAGGATAAGAATGAATTGATAAAGTCACGGTGAGTCATTCCTTCGACACCCTCCAATTTATAAGTATCGTCAGTGGCACCTAATTGAATGAATATATCCCAAGCCTTACAGAAACCAGGTCTTCTCAAAGTACCCCTGTAAAGTGTTTTAATGCCATGAAGATTATAAGAATCCAAATACTTTAAAGAATCGCGATTAGCATATCCCTCGAAGAAACCGTGCCCTGGAATATGAATCACTTCAGTTCTTCTAAATAATCTATGATAAGGAATGAATTTATATCTTCCCTCCTGAATGAATTTTACGTTTCCTTGTCCGGCAAGCACGACATTTCTTGGATTCCAGGTAAACTTATATTCCCACGGGTTATCGTCTTTCGTTGGTGCTAACAGACCTCCAGTGAATGTTTCAAATCCAATCAACTCATGACCTTGCTCTTTGATCTCATCCAACACTTTCATTGCTGACATGTGATCAATTCCAGGATCAAGACCTAATTCCATTAGAAGCACTGCTCCATTCTTCTCAAACTCAGGTTCCAAAGCTTTAATCTCATCAGAAACATAAGAAGCTGTAAGCATATTGATTCCGTTTGCCGCACAGATTTTTGCAACATGGATATGGAAAGATGCAGGAAGCATTGATATCACCAAATCTGCTTTTGTGATTTCTTCCTTGCTTTGTTGTTCGTTGAAAATATCAAATTCTATAGCTGAAGCAGCCTCTCCCCAGTCCGCTTTCTCTTGAGCAAGAGAAAGATCCTTATCTGCAATTACTACCTGCCAGTCGTTCGCGCTGGCATTTTTGATCAAATAGTCTATCAATGAAGAGCAAGATCTGCCCGCTCCCAAAATCAGTATCTGCTTCATGAAAAAATGTGTCTGTTGTTTATTTTGTCGGCAATGATAAGAAACCTAACATCAACTACAAATCCTTTTTTATAATTGTTGCATTCGCTTGAGCTGTTGGTAAAATGATCACATCGCTCAACAACACATGCTTTGGTGCTTCCACTATATATCTGATTAAATCTGCGATATCTTCAGCCTGCAGTGCATCATAACCTTTATACACAGTATCTGCTCTTTGATTATCTCCTTTGAATCTCACTTGAGAGAATTCCGTTTCTACCAATCCTGGATTTACAGAAGTCACTTTGATACCGTATGGATTCAAATCCATTCGCATTCCATTATTGATCGCATCCACGGCATGTTTACTTGCGCAGTAGACATTCCCATTTGGATAAACCTCTTTTCCAGCAATGGATCCCACATTTACAATGTGACCAGATTCTCTTTCAACCATACTAGGAATAATGGCCTTACTCACATATAATAGTCCTTTAACATTGATATCAATCATAGCGTCCCAGTCTTCTACACTTCCATTGTGGATCGGATCAAGTCCGTGAGCATTTCCTGCGTTATTGACTAAAAGGTCAATCTTTTTCCAATCATCCGAAAGTAATTCAATACTCTTATCTACAGCAGCTTTATCTCGCACATCAAACTCCAGGCTTTCAACGTTTGTAGTAGCTTTTAATTCCGATTTCAACTTTTCTAATCGATCAGCTCTGCGACCACAAATGATGAGGTTGAAGTTAGGTGCTAGAATTTTGGCAGTAGCCTCTCCTATTCCTGAAGTGGCACCTGTGATTAAGGCTATTGGTTTATCCATTATTGATACTTTTATTGGAGTCCCAAACCTAAAAAATGATGGTTATAATAAATACTAATCAATCCCATTTATTGCTATAACTTTGGATTCTGAAAATTGAGAAGGAATGAATGTACTTTCCATAGATGGGATCAGTAAATCTTTTAATGAAAGGATCCTATTTGAAAATGTGAGTTTTGGTATTGACCAGGGACAAAAAATTGCTCTTCTGGGAGTAAATGGATGTGGGAAATCTACACTACTTAAAATCGCCGGAGGATTAGAATCTACAGATTCTGGTGATGTCTCTGTGAATAAAAATATCAGAGTAAGCTTTCTTACTCAAATGCCCGATCTGGATGAAAATGCTGACATCATCACAGAAGTATTCAATAGCGAGCATCCTCAGGCTTCAGCTGTAAAGGCTTATCAGACACTTCTGGTGAAAGCGGAGAAAGATCCATCAGTTCAGGAAGAATTGCAGGCTGCAATGGAACAAGTAGATAATCTTGGTGCCTGGGACTTTGAGGACAAAGCCAGGCAAGTACTTGGAAAACTGAACATTCATGACTCTACTCAACTAATCAAAAACCTCTCCGGTGGCCAAAAGAAAAGAGTGGCATTGGCTAAAGTATTATTGGAAGAACCAGACTTGCTTATTCTAGATGAACCTACCAACCATCTTGATTTGGACGCAATTGAATGGTTAGAAAACTACCTGGCAGCTCAGAACCTGACTATTCTTATGGTTACACACGATAGATATTTCCTTGATCGGGTGACAAATCATATCATGGAAATAGATCGCGGACAGGTTTACAGATATTATGGCAATTATGCCTACTTCCTGGAGAAGAAGGCTGATAGAGAAGAAAGAGAAATGATTGAGGTTGAAAAAGCCAAAAACCTCATGAAGAAGGAACTGGATTGGATCAGAAGACAGCCAAAAGCAAGAGGAACGAAAGCTAAATACAGAATTGATGCCTTTCATGATCTGAAAGCCAAAGCCTCCACCAACCTCAAGAAAGACGAACTGGAAATAAAAACAGGTACAGCCCGAATGGGTAAGAAGATCATAGAAATTGAAAATCTAAAATTCAGTTTTGGTGAACAAAGCATGGTGAATGATTTTAGCTATGTCTTCAAGAAGAAAGACAGAATTGGGATTGTGGGAAAGAACGGTGCTGGAAAATCTACTTTTCTTAACCTTCTAACGGGTGGTTTAGATGGCTACCAGGGAAAAATTACATTAGGTCAAAACACCAGGTTTGGCTATTATTCTCAATCTGAGCTGGAACATACCAATGATCAAAAGGTAATTGACGTTATAAAAGAAATTGCAGAAGTAATCACATTGGATGATGGAAGTACTATTACGGCTGCTCAATTACTTAATCTGTTCCTATTTGATCCAAAAGCTCAGTACAACTTCGTGTATAAATTAAGCGGCGGAGAAAAAAGGAGACTTCAATTGCTTAAAGTATTGATGTACAATCCAAACTTCCTAATCCTGGATGAGCCGACAAACGATCTGGATATCATGACACTCAACATTCTTGAGGATTATCTGGAGAAATTTGGAGGATGCCTGATTATCGTTTCTCACGACCGATACTTCATGGATCGTTTAGTAGATCAATTATTTGTATTCAGAGGGGAAGGAGAAATCAATATCTTCAATGGCAACTACACGGACTTTAGAGAAGAAGAAAAGAATGTAATTCCGGTTTCTACGCCTACCAAAACAGAAAAAGAGAAAACAGAGAAGCAGAAATCTCCAAAAGAAGCCAAGTTGACTTTCAATGAGAAAAGAGAGTTTGAAACATTGGAAAAGGAGATAGAAAAACTCGAATTTCAAAAAGCAGAATTCATTGCGAAGCTAAATGCTGGTACAGGCAATCATGAGGAGCTGACCGAGTGGTCTCAGGAGATTGAAAAATTGACGGAAAGTATTGAAGAGAAGGAGATGAGGTGGTTAGAACTAAGTGAGAGAGCTTAGTTTGGTTGCGAAATGAAGCGAGTTGCAGTATTCCTTTTTATGCCCAATCAGAGTCTCTCGAAGAGGACTCTGATTTACCAGAAACGAAGTATATTTACCAAATGTCAACTCATCAATTACATCTATCAAAATCAGAGACTTATTTCGTCACCTTCACATGACATAAATGGTTACATTTATTTGAGATTACGAATTGCTACAATTACTTCGATAAATGGTTTAATTATCTGATCAAAAACAAAGTCTCAATATTAGCTTATGTGATAATGCCTAATCATTTCCATGGCCTACTACATCTGCATGAGGAATGTCCTAAAAACCTAAACCAACTAATTGGAAACGGAAAGAGATTCCTTGCATATGAAATAATTAAGAGACTCAAATCAAGCAATCAAACTACAATTCTTGAAACTCTTGAGAACGATGTAGATAGAAATGAAAGGAGAAAAGGTAAACTTCATCAAGTATTTCAATTGTCATTTGATGCAAAACAATGCTATTCAAGGAATACGGTTGAAACCAAGTTGGATTACATTCACAGGAACCCAACAAGTGGAAACTGGAAACTAGCTGATGATTGGTCTCAATATACTCATTGCAGTGCTGGACTTTATGAATTTGGTGTACCTATTCCATACATAACTCATTACAAGGAAATTTGGGGTTAATATCAAATCCCATTTGATTTTACGTTTGTGATCAGAGTCCTCTTCGAGAGACTCTGATCGAGAATCGTGGTTTAACCGGATTGATAGGCGGGGCAACTACCCCAATCAGAGTCTCTTGAAAAGGACTCTGATTAAACCCGAAACTCCCAAACCCAACAAATTCTCAAAATCAATCAAACAATTCTTACTTAACATCGTTACATTTATCTAACATTGTTAGATTTTTATAATGACGTTAACAAACAAAGAACTCCGCAAGGAAAAAACTAAGCAATCGATCAAGGATGCTGCACTTGAACTGGCACGAGAAGAAGGCTGGGGTGGAGTAACGATCCGAAAGATTGCCGATAAGGTGCTATACTCTGCTCCTATTGTTTATGAACACTTCAAAAACAAGGACGACCTTTACAAGCATCTTGTACAAGACGGGTTTCACAAACTCTCCAGCACAACTATTTCAGCAATGGAAAATGCCGATACACCTGAAGATAAAATTATGGAGCTGGCAAGAGTGCGAATGAAGTTTGTCATTGACAATCCTACCCTACATCATATGATGTTCGATGCAGATAATCCTGGCTGGCAAAAGATGGAACTCATGAAATCCATGGCTAAACTCAAGGACTATGTATTCCAACAACTGGCTATCATATCTGGCGAACCAGAGAAGTCGCAGGAATACTTCCTTAATATGATTTGCCTTATCAAAGGATACACCTATTTCAATGACAAAATGGAAATGGCCAAAAAGATGAAAGTTGACTTTCTGGTTCCTGACAGTGAAATGGGAAGCCTATTTATAAACGCGATTAAAAGATTCATAGAAAGTATAAAATCAAACCGATGAACAAGAGAAAATTAATAATCAGTCTCATAGGAGTTGGGATTTTGGTGATGTCATTTGTGATATCATCTAATTTATCCTCTCCAAAACCTGAATCGACCCAGGAGAAAGACAAAGAAGTTGCTACTGTAGTGCGTACTGCCAAAGTCTCTGTGGGTGAAGTAAATGCAAGCATACAAGTGACAGGTCGTGTCATTGCGGCAGAAAGAGTTGATCTGTTTGCTGAGGTTAATGGCATTTCCAGTTATGGTTCAAAACCCTTTAAAGCGGGAACTTCATTCAAAAAAGGAGATGTTTTATTGAGAATAGATTCCAGAGAGTTTTCAAGTTCTCTTTCCTCTACTAAAAGTCAATTCATGAGTACTCTGGCTCAGGTTCTTCCAGACCTAAAGCTCGACTACCCAGATGTCTATCCCACATGGAAAGATTATATGATTAAACTAGATGTATCCAAATCACTCCCAATACTTCCAGAAGTAAAAAGCGAACAACTCAAACTATTCCTTACAGGAAGAAATATTTACTCCTCCTACTACGGAATCAAAGAAGCTGAAACCAGACTTTCTAAATATGTAATCAGAGCTCCATTCACAGGCTCACTCACAGATGCAAGTATTAACCAGGGAACATTAGTTCGCTCTGGGCAAAAGCTTGGTGAGTTTATCAAGTCAGGATTGTTCGAACTGGAAGGTTCCGTACCTTACGACCAACTAAACTACCTTAAAAAAGGAATGCAGATCGGGTTTACAGATATAAACACCGATAATGTATACACCGGAAAATTGGTCAGGATAAATGAGAAAGTAGACCCAAATACTCAATTGGTAAAAGTTTACTTCCAGTTAAATGACACCAATTTAAAAAGTGGCCTATATCTACGAGGAGATGTATCTACCTCCTTGGTGCAGGAAGCAGTCAAACTTCCAATTCAGTCTCTGGTAGAAAATCAGTTTGTATTCCTTGTTGTGAACGGGAAGGCCTCAAAACAACCTATCAAGGTTATCTCACAAGACGCAAGCGTATTTATTGCTACTGGAGTTCCCGAAGGAGCAGAAGTAATTATTGATAAGAAGAATAGCGCTTTTGAAGGTAGCACAGTAATAGCAATGTAATATGAAGAAAGTTGTATTATTCTTTATTAAAAACAGCTTGCTTGTCAATATGGGCATGCTGTTAGTCACCTTCTTTGGGATAGTTCTTTTGTCAAGGATGAACTCATCATTCTTCCCAAATGAAGAAGAGCGATTTATCAATATCGAGGCTACTTACCCTGGAGCTTCTCCAGAAGAGGTTGAAGAAGGAATCGTTTTAAAAATCGAAGAAAATCTTAAGTCAGTTTCTGGAATAGACAGGATCACTTCCACGTCTACAGAGAACACAGCCAGTATCACAGTTGAGCTAAAACTTGGGCAAAATGCGGATCTGGTTCTGCAAGATGTAAAAAATGCGGTAGACAGAATTAGCAATTTTCCTGATGATCTTGAAAATCTAGTGGTTTACGTGAGGGAAAATGAAAACTTCACAGTTAAAGTTGCGATTGTAGGAGATGTTCCATTAGCAACCTTAAAAGAAAGTGCTGAGGCTTTTGAAGATGGGATCAGGAATCTACCAAATGTTTCAAAAATTAAACTCTCGGGTTATACAGCTGAAGAGATTGAAGTCTCACTTCAGGAGAGCAAATTAAGAGCTTACAATCTAACTTTTGAGGATGTGGCAATTGCTATTCAAAGAGAAAATATCCAGACTACCGGAGGAACTGTAAAAGCTGAAAATGAAGTAATTATACGGTCTGATCAGAAATATTACAATGCCAATCAGATTAAAGAACTGGTTGTAAAGACTCAATCTGACGGAAATGTGGTGCGGATTAAAGATGTGGCAATCATATCCGATGACTGGGCAGAAACTACAAACAAAGCTTACTTCAATGGCCAACAAGCAGTACTTATAACTGTGAATACGCTTAATGAGGAAAACATTCTTGATGCCGCAGAGGCAGTAATTGGTTTCATGGAATCATTCAATGATCAAAACACTGTCGTCTCAGCTGTTCTGATCAATGACGGAACAGTCGTATTAAATGAAAGAATTGACCTTTTAACAGAAAACGGTGTTATTGGTGCTATTCTGGTATTTATCATTTTGACACTGTTTTTAAGAATCAGACTAGCTTTCTGGGTTGCAGTTGGGATACCCATATCGTTCCTTGGCATGTTCATTCTAGCCAATCTCTATGGAATTACCATTAATGTACTCTCTCTTTTTGGGATGATTCTGGTGGTAGGAATTCTGGTAGATGATGGTATTGTAGTAGGTGAAAACGTATTTCAGCATTACGAAAGAGGAAAGACTAAATTTAGAGCTGTACTAGATGGCACCATGGAAGTTCTACCTGCTATTCTATCAGCAATCACAACGACCTGTGTTGCATTTGGGTTCTTCTTTTTCATTGACGGTAGACTTGGATTCTTCTTTTCGGATGTGGCTTTTGTGGTAATTGCAGCCTTACTATTTTCATTAGTGGAAGTGATCCTATTCCTTCCAGCACACCTAGCTCATATCAAAGATCTAACAGAAGAAGCTCATCCAAGCAAGATCAAATTATATGTCGAGAATCTCTTAATCAGATTTCGAGACTGGTTTTTTAAGCCAATCTTAGAGTTCTTTCTGAAATACAAGATTTTCGGATTCATGGTGGTTGTTGGATCCTTGATTATCACTTTTGGAGCAATAAAAGCTGGGATCATAAAAACCACCTTCTTCCCAAATATTGAGCAAACTCAGGTAACCGTTACACTAGAACTACCATCTGGTACAGCTGAAGAAATCACCGAGGCTATTATGCTTGATATTGAACAAGCTACCCTGAAGCTGGAAGAGCGTTATCAAACAGAGCTCAATCAATCCATAATCACAGATAGGGAAATAGTTCTTGGGCCTGGAAGCAATAAAGCAAAAGCAACATTTTATCTCGTCTCTTCTGAAATGAGAGATCTTCGAAGTTTTGAAGTAGCTGGTGACATTCGTGACGCTGTGGGACCAGTTCCGCAAGCCGAACAATTAAGCTTTGAAACAGCAACCCCATTCGGAAAGCCCCTTGATGTTTCGTTTTCTGGTGAAAATTTTGACCGGATAAGAGCTGCTGTTAGTGACTTCAAAGTAGAAGTGGAAAAGACAGGAATGGCAAAGGACATTGTCACAAATGATAGGGCCGATCAACCAGAAGTGAATGTCACATTGAATGAAGCCGGAAGAGCTCTTGGGTTCACTCCTCAAAATGTCATAAGACAGATAAGAAATGGATTCTTTGGTTTTGAAGCACAAAGACTTCAGCGTGGTGATGATGAAGTGAAAATTTGGGTGAGATACAACATTGAGGACAGGGATAGCATTGAGGAGCTGAAACAAATGAGAGTAAAATCTCCATCTGGTGAATTGGTTCCAGTAGGAGAAATTGCCAACATCACTCCTAAGAATGGTTTAATCGCTATAAACCATCTTGATGGCAAAAGGCAAATATCAGTTAAAGGTGAGGTTGCTTCTTTTGATGTTAGTTCGACTGAATTGATTAGCACAGTAGCATCAGATGTAATTCCTGTGATAGCTCAACGATATCCAGATGTAGCGATTGCACTGGATGGTCAGCAGCGTGAAACTGCAAAGCTTCAAAATTCAGTTAAAAAAGTGGGGCCGATTGTATTGGTCATTATGCTTTCATTATTGATCATGACATTTAGGTCATTAAGTCAATCAGTCGCACTGCTATTAGTTGTTCCATTTGGAATTGTAGGAATGGGATGGGGACACTTTATTCATGGACTTCCAATTTCGCTGCTGTCATTTCTTGGTTTCATAGCATTAATTGGTGTTATCGTGAATGATGGACTCGTGTTTGTTGGAGCCTTCAACAAGTATCTCAAACAAGGCCTCAAATACGATGATGCTCTAAAGGAAACAGCACTAAGTCGTTTCAGACCTATATTCCTTACTACTATCACCACAGCAGCAGGGCTGGCTCCATTGATTGTGGAGAAAAGCTTCCAGGCACAATTTCTTATTCCTATGGCGATTACTATTGCATATGGCTTGTTAGTTGGATCATTATTCTTATCCCTTATGCTCCCGATTTTTCTTTCCACTTTTAATCGTGCAAAGGTTTATATCAGCTGGTTGTGGGAAGGTAAAAGGCCTACTAATGAAGAAGTAGAGAAAGCAATTATAAGACAGAAAAACGAAGTTCATTATGAAAATCTTTAAGACGCTATTCGTCGCTTCATTCATAGTGATTGGATCGATAAATGCTCAGGAAATTCCAGAGACACTAACAATTGAGGACGCAATAGGATTGGCATTAGAAAACAACTTCGATATCAAAATAGCCAAGAACAACAAGTCTATTGGCGAGAATAATGCCACATTAGGAAATGCAGGATTCTTACCAACTGTTTCATTAACCGGGGGATATAATTATACCGTTTCTGATACCAGAACAGAGTTTGCAAATCCAGAACAACCTCCAATTGATGCGAGTGGTGCTGCTACAACTAGTATAAGCGCTGGGGTAAATGTAAACTACAATATATTCAGTGGTGGTTCTCGGACCTACACCTACAAGAAGTTGCAAAATGCCGCAACTCAGGGTGGTCTTCAAGAGAGGCAGTTGATAGAGCAGTCTATATCGTTAGTGATTCGTCAGTATCTGGAAACATTGAACTTGTTTGACGCTTATCAGATATCACAAGAATCACTTGAAATTTCTCAACACAGATATATCAGAGCTAAGGAAAAATACGCTTTCGGGAATTTCAGCAAACTTGAATTACTGAATGCAGAAGTTGACCTCAGTAATGATAGTACCAGTTTGGCTCAAGCTCAGCTTTCTTTTGAAAAGGCTAGAACAACCCTGAGTAATACTCTCGGTATAGCTCCTGATTCCAAGTATACAATATCCAATAGTTTTAATTACTCAGAGGAATTGGTACTCGGAACGATTTTAGATCAAGCTGAAGCAAACAATGCTGAGTACCTGCTTGCAAATGAAGCCTTAAATTCATCAAAGTTGGATATGGACCTTACAAAAGCCAATATGTTTCCAAGATTGGATCTTTCAGGTGGTTATACATTTAGCAATACTTCGTATGATGCCAATTTCCTTCAGTCAAATGAAAGCCTTGGGTGGAATGCAGGATTGAATCTTTCTTATACCATATTCAATGGTGGTAACCGGAAAAGAGAGCAGGCAAATGCTAAAATTCAAATGGAATCTCAGCAATACAACTTGCAAAAAGCTGAAAACAATCTAAGAACTAATATTATAAATGCTTATCAGGATTTCTCAACGAATCTAAAAATGTTGGAATTAAGCCAAAGGAGTCTGAATCTGGCTGAAACCAATTATTCCAGAAGCCAGGAAGCTTTCAGCACTGGGCAGATTACTGGAATTGAATTGAGGGAATCACAATTGAATTTGGCTAATGCTAAATACAATCTCAGTGTTCAGAAAATACAGACTAAACTAGCAGAAGTTAATCTTTATTTATATGCAGGAATGCTGGTTCAGTAATTAGTCTGAGCATCCAAACATATAGAAAAAGGAATCTGAATTCAGGTTCCTTTTTTTATGGCAAGGAATTTGTAATGATCTAAACAACTCACAAAAGGTCAACACAATGAAAAAACTATTAATACTTGCTATAACCGGACTAGTCCTATTCTCCAGTTGTTCTGATGAAGAAATTGTAGAGCGAAGAGAGGACAAAATTGAAGGAACCTGGGAATTTGAAAAGGCATTTTACAAGAGAGATAATGCGCTCTTCCGAGATAATGTACTGGAAGATTTCGAAGGTGATGTAATTCACTTCCATGCGGATCAGACTGCTATTTATGTAGACAACTCTTTGGACGAATCATTTGATGGAGATTGGTTTGTTGTCTTAGAAAGATATTATGATCAGGATGATGTTGATCGAGAGTTTTTCCTTGATATGGAATTCTATGATTCTGTAAATGATGAATCGTTCTTTTATTATGGGAATATCCAATGGTTAACTAAGAAGAGATTAAACTTTACTGCCTGGGATGATAATGGAGAATACACTTTCAAGCTCAGAAAGGTAGATTAAGCCAGGAGCAATCTCTTGCTGCCACGTCAATTATTGATTAACCTTGTTGTAGCAAGAGATTTCTCATAGGATGAACCTCAAAACTTTATCACTACAACAAACTGTTTTTAACATTCTTGCCTGGTGGATAGCACTGTATTTCTACATTACTATCAGCATTATTGGCAACTATGATTTTTTTGAGGATAGTCCTATGCTGGATTACCTCCACTCCTCTTACATTCATTTAGAGATTTTTCTCCAAGGAGTCTTATTCGGATTTATTTTTTCAGTGATTAATCATATTGCAGAGAACTCCGCAATTCGCAAAAAATCATTTTTGGCAATTATTCTGATCAAGAGCCTTTTGTACTTCTTTTCACTCCTGATAATCGCCATGATGGTGAACTTCCTTTTCATCTTGATGGAATTTGTTGATCAGGAACAAATTGAGTACATGCTAGAGTTTGTCTCCTATAGATTCACATTATCAGTGGTTTTATTCTATGCTTCTTTCATTATTATTCTAAATGGGATTAACGAAATAAGTCGCAAGCTGGGACCTCATGAATGGTTAAATCTCCTAATCGGAAAGTACCGGGAACCAAAAACGGAGGAGTTGATATTCTGCTTCATTGACCTTAAAAACTCCACAAGCATCGCTGAGTCCTTAGGGCACAAAAAATACAGCAGCTTCATCAAAGATTGCTTTCACCTTTTATCTAATGCATTGAAAACTTCAAATGCCAGGGTATATCAATACGTTGGAGATGAAGTGGTTCTATATTGGCCAAAGAAAGATGGTATTAAAAATAACAATTGTATTAATGCCTATTTCAAGTTTCAAGAAACTATAGATAAGCGGGCTAGTTTCTTCGAAAAAAAATACAATCTCATGCCTTACTTTAAAGCTGGAATGGATACTGGAGAAGTTACGATAACTGAAGTCGGTGATATAAAACGAGAGCTGGCGTTTCATGGTGATGTATTAAACAGTGCAGCTCGACTGGAAAAAAAATGCAATGAATTAAATGAAACATTCCTCGCCACCAAATCACTAGTGGCGCAGCTTAAACGGAATGGAACTTACAATTTCATTGAAAAAGGCTCTCCGGAACTAAAGGGAAAACATGAAATAGTGGATGTTTTCGCTATAAGAAGTAACAAGTAGCCTCCTGACATTGTATTCCCGATTTATTATATCAAATTTGCCATCCTAATATCATCGGAGAATGAAAAAAACAGTAGCAATAGCAATAACCATAATATTTAACATCGCCATTGATCAAATCACAAAGGTCATTGCAAGGTTAAATCTGGATCCAGGAAAGAAAATCCAAATAATCGGCGACTATCTGGTATTTATACGGGTAGAGAACAGAGGAGCATTTCTCGGCATTTTATCTGACTTACCAGAAGTTATGAGAACTATTGTATTATCGGTTTTACCAACAATTGCCATCATTTGGTTTCTTGTTCATATCATAAGGGATGACAAGATGTCGAGATTAATGGTTATCGGAGTATCCTTCATGCTAGGTGGGGGAATAGGCAACCTGTATGATAGAATTGTTTATGGTTCCGTAACTGATTTCCTTCATATCGATCTTGGATTTACTCAAACAGGAATTTTCAATGTTGCTGACATGTCAATCATGGCCGGAGGCGGACTGGTATTGCTGGAATTCTTCAAGAACAGAAAGAAAAATACGACAGAAAAGAAAGAAGTTGATGCATAAAAAGAAAGGTGGATCCAAAGAATCCACCTTATTCATCAACCATCTGTCTAAATATTGGCCACCGGGCGGTGACCTTCTAAACTATCTGTTGTAAAAGTAATAAAATTATTCCTTATTGTCCAACTCCGATTAAGCTTGCCATAGATCGAATATTTAAGGAGCTAGCTATAGTCATTGCATCTCTTTCGCTTATTCCAAAGGTCTCAATTGTGATTAAAGAATTGGAAACAGGAACCTGAAACATGTAGTTTTCTTCCTCTCCTTCTTTATTTTCAAACAATGTTTTGTAACCATCTAATTTGATAACCTTCTGATTTCCACCAGACATGGTAGCGATCAATGGGTTGGTCAATGCAGTATTTACAATGGCCAAAAACGGCGAATCAGTAATCACCTGAATGTTAACGCTTGATGTCTCACCAGGGTAATCTCGTTCTACGAAAATTCCACCCATTCCTGCGGCACCTGTCACATTATCAGATGTTTCATCATATGATATTCCATTTAATTCTACTGGTAACAATTTCAATATCTCTGCTCCAACAATTTTATCGAGTTCAGCAAGTGATTGCTCAAGTGCAAACCTTGCTTCCTCCATATTACCGCCATTATATGCGACTTTTGCTTCTTCCAATTTACCGTTCAGGTCCTGAGCTAATAAACCAAAAACCATCAGGTTTAATATGATTAATAATCCTAATTTTCTCATCTGTCTATTGTTTACTGCTCTCCTAAAATTTCTTTAAACTTCGCGATATCAAACTGACCAGCCATTTCTTCAGCTTCAGAATCCTCATTCACATTATCCAATTCCAATAGAAACAATGAGGACTGACCAAACGGAATTGCAACATTAATCCCATTTGAGGTATATTCAAGAACAGCTCTATAGTCGCCAATTCGAGTAACTCTGTAATCATCATTTCCAGATGAATAAGCTGCATTAGACAGGACCACATTATAACTTGAAAGCATAATACTGTTGTTCACAATTTGTGCTTTTGCATATTTGGAGCGACCATTATCATATTCCTTTGAAATGCTGAGTCCAACGAATCCTACGCCAGTAGAATAAATCTCATCACTATCAGCCTTTTCAGGAATACCTCCAATATTACCTGGCATTGCTTTCAAGATCTCCTGACCTAACTCATATTCAATACCAATAATTGCTTGTTGGATAGCAAATCTGGTACTTGAATAGTCTTGAGATGCGAAAGATGATTTAGCCTCACCTATATTCTTATTTACATCCGGTGGAGTCATATTTCTGCGTTCGGAGTTATTGTTCCCTGAAGAGTAACCAGAGTTGGAGCCATTGGAAGACCCGTTATTGGTTGGGTTTGAACCTCCACCATTTGAGTTCTTGTTTTTGTCTTTATTAAAAAGACCATCAACAGTTTCGTTCCCTTTCTGTTGAAGTTTCTCCTTGGCTCTTTGCAGGAGTTTGCTTTGTGCATTGAGACTGCCAGTGTAGGAAAGCAGTACCAGGGTCAATGCGCCCATGATTAAAGTGTTTTTCATGTTGGTTGTATTAAAGGATCAAATTTAATCAAAAGAATCAATCACAAGAAGTCGATTTTTTAACCGTTTAATAAATATGAAATGGATATTGTTTGTGTTAGCATTTGCACTGCAAGGAATTGTAAGTGCTCAAGTAAAAACTGTCCACGTTTTTGCGGCGTTGTGTGACAATAAGAATCAAGGTATTCTTCCAGTTCCGGAATCAATAGGAAACGGACAAGACCCAAGAAACAATTTGTATTGGGGTGCACTTTATGGAATTAAGACTTACTTTAAGAAAAGTAGTGATTGGAATTTGATAGGTACATTGGAAACTCCGGAACCGTATATTTTAGAACGCTTGCTTTTCAAACACAGCACCAAAGATGTATATCTAATGGCAGATGCCTACGATGGTGCAAACATCAAAGAAACAGTCATGGATTTCATGGATGCCAGCAGTGGAAATTTCAAAACCACAGTAACAGCAGACTCCAAGACTCTGGAATTCGGGGGAAAATCTGATCTGATGACTTATATAGGTCATAATGGATTGATGGACTTCTATCTGGACAAACAATATAAAAGCCATTCCGACAAAAAGAGAGAAACTATTATCCTGGCCTGCATTAGCAAAAGCTACTTTACGGACAGAATTAAGGACGCAGGAGCTACTCCTCTTTTATGGACCACCGGATACATGGCACCAGAAGCGTACACGCTAGAATGGGCACTTGATGCATGGGTAGAAGGAAAGCCAAGTATTGAGGTGAGACAGAAAGCTGCAGAAGCATATAATCACTATCAAAAATGTGGAATCAAAGGAGCAAAGGGACTGTTGGTGACAGGATTTTGAAATACTAAATTAGAATAACTCAATCCTAAACTAAAAATTCAAGAAATTCAAAACTCCAAACTCAAAACTCCAGACTAAATCCTATCCAATACCTTTTTAATCAGAGCATCAATAACTCTGTTTGGGTTCTTGGAGAAAGTGTGTCTTGTTCTATTGGCAAGAATTGCATTCAAGCTAATCATTTCGTGCCCCATCATTTTTGATAGCGCATAATAACCAGCCGTCTCCATTTCAAAGTTTGTTAGCCAAAATCCTTTATGATGGAATAAAATTAGCTTATCAATTAAATCTGGAAACTTGATTGTGTTTCTAACGGTCCTTCCTTGTGGTGCATAGAAACCTGGTGCAGTTATTGTATTTCCAACAACCATTCCCTCTCCAAATTTCTTCAACAGTTCACTGGATCCCTGAACAACATATGGCTTAAAAGGAAATCCAATTTCTTCCTGAATCTTACTGGCTAATTCATCTTCCAACTTACCATTCTCGAAATGGTAAAACATCATTAATGTATCAAGACCAATAGCATATTCTGACGCAAGGTGACTACCAACCTTAATATCCTCCTGAATACTACCAGAAGTTCCTACTCTAATGATGTTTAATGAAGTTTTCTCCTCTTTAACTTCCCTAGTTTTTAAATCCACATTAACCAGGGCATCCAACTCTGTTAGTAATACTTCAACATTATCGGTTCCCATCCCGGTGCTGATCACTGTGATTCTTTTACCTTTATAAGTACCAGTATGAGTAATGAACTCTCTTCGGTTCATTTCAAACTCCACTTTATCAAAGAAGCTGCTAATTCTGTGGACCCTGGATGGGTCTCCAACAGTAATGATGTTCTCTGATATGTGTTCTGGTTTTAGGTTTAAGTGATAAACACTTCCGTCTGGATTTAATATTAGGTCAGTTTCGGAGATTTTAGGCATTTAGATTGTTGTGTTATTCCGTATATTTTCGTTTCCAACCCTTATAAGGGTTGTAACCATTGCTTTCCTTAGAATAATACCCAGATCCATCATAAGGTCTGGAATCCGGATTATTCATGCACTCTTCAGAACAGCATCCATTGTAAATTTTCGCCCCTTCCTCCGACATTGGTACATGTATATTACAATGAGGATTTGCACAGTTTACCATTCGATCTGATGGCTCACCTGTAACATAGCATTTAGACACAACAGTTGGATTCACTGTGTTTACTTCGTGAACTACGCGATTATCAAAAACATAGCATTTCCCTTCAAAATCTTCTCCATCTGCCTCTAACCCGTATTTGATAATTCCGCCGTGCAGCTGATGTACATTGTCAAAACCTTGCTCTAATAAATAGGCACTTGCTTTCTCACACTTAATTCCTCCTGTACAGTAAGTTATTACCTTTTTGTCTTTATACTGCTCTAATTCCCCAACTTTAGCAGGAAAATCCCTAAAATTATCAATATCCAGGGTAACAGCATTCTTAAATCGGCCAACCTCGTGCTCGTAATTAGATCTGACATCCAAAATTACCACGTCATCCGACTCTTCTTTTAGAATCTTTTTGAACTCCTCTGGTTCCACATAAGCACCAGTTTTCACATTGGGATCAATATGATGTAGACTGGAATGAACAATCTCAGGTTTTACCCTCACATGAAGCTTAGCGAAAGCATGCTCATCTGATTGGTCAATTTTGAATTCGCAGTGATCAAACCTGCCATCACCATGGATGTAATCCATATATGCTTGAGTATCTTCCGGAGCACCAGAAACGGTTCCATTGAGCCCTTCCTCAGCGATGATGATTCTCCCTTTTAAATTATGCTCTAAACAAAAAAGGTGATGTTGCTCCCTGTATTCTTCAGGGTTTTCAATTTTAGAATAGCAGTAATAAAGTAATACGTTGTATTTCATTGTCTTAAACGTTAGCCCAGTTTCAAGCTGGGTGTTTATTTTTAGATGTTAGATAAAAGATCAAAGACAAAAGACCTGCCGTTGTGAAATTTCTTTGTTCTTTGTTCTTTGTTCTTTGTTCTTTGTTCTTTGTTCTAAAGAATTATTTCTTCACCGCTACAGCAGGATTACCGAAGACAGTTTCACCATCTTCTACATTACTGATTACAACCGAACCAGCTCCTACCCTAGCATTTTTCCCTATCTTAACTCCAGAAACCACAGTTACTCCAGACCCAATAAATGCTCCTTCTCCTACTTCAACTTCACTATTCAGAATTGAGCCTGCTCCAACTTGCACATAATCTTCTACTGTAACTCCATGATCAAGAACAGCTCTGGAATGTATCAGACAGTGACTTTTCACTTCCGCTTCAGCACCAAGAAAAGCTCCTGCATTAATAAAGTTTCCATGCCCTATATGAGCAGTTTTACTGATCGTAGCTTCAGCATGAACAGCATTTGTAGGCATAACTTTTCTGCGCTCATTAAGCATCTTCACCTGCTCTTTTCTCTCTTCGTTGCTATCCGTAGCTACAAAAGCCTCACATTTCTTACCGATTAGCTTCAGGAAACCATCATCTTTTGGATCTCCCAATACAGTCACTTCTCCCACTTCTTTGCCGTGAGAATCTTTATCATCACTTAGAAATCCATAGACTTCAATATTGTGACTATTGAAAATTTCCATTGAAGCTTTAGCTACACCATTAAATCCAAATACGATTACCGGGTTCTTCATAAATATTAATTTCGGGCTGCAAATTTAGACATTATTGTTGTAACCAAGAACCATGGCGCGAATTTTGGGAACTATCGCTTTTGAAATACTGACATGAATCAGTTTTCGAAGAGAAGATAAAGTGGAATAAAAAAAGCTGTTATTTAAACAGCTTCTCCATTGCATTTTTTAGTTCGTCAAAGGCTGAGGCGAAATGAGGTTTTGCTTCATCCCATTTGTCTTTGCCTTTGTCCTTATACTCCTTGAAGTCATCTTCAAGAGTATCGCGCTTTTCTTTTAACTCCTGGATTTTATCTTCCAGGTCATCTCTGATATCGTCTTTTGCATCCTTTGCTTCAGCAATTAATTGATCAATTTTCTTACCAAGCTCTTTTAGGATACTTTCTACTTGACCTTTTGAATCTGTACTCATGATAGTGGATTTATGATGAACTTAATTTACACTATTAAAACGATTTTTCTTAACCAAATCGTTCAATATCTGCACCTAAAGCTTTCAATCTTTTATCAATAAACTGATAACCACGATCAATTTGCTCAACATTATGTATCGTGCTTTCACCTTCCGCAGAAAGAGCTGCAATAAGAAGTGAAACTCCCGCTCTAATATCAGGTGAAGTCATCTGTATTCCTCTTAATGGGAATTTTCTATCCAAACCAATAACAGTAGCTCTATGTGGATCACAAAGTATGATTTGTGCTCCCATGTCAATCAGTTTATCTACAAAGAACAATCTACTTTCAAACATCTTTTGATGAATCAAAACTGTTCCTTTTGCCTGAGTAGCTGTAACAAGAGCAATACTCAGTAGATCAGGAGTAAACCCAGGCCAGATCGCATCAGCAATTGTCAATATTGATCCATCTATGAAAGACTCAATTTCATAATGCTTCTGCTCTGGAATGAAGATATCATCACCTCTAAACTCCATTTTTATTCCAAGCCTCTGAAATGTTTCCGGAATTAATCCTAATTGATCTATTCGGGCATCCTTAATGGTAATTTCTGATTGAGTCATTGCTGCCATACCAATGAAAGAGCCTATCTCAATCATATCTGGTAGCATGGTGTGCTCTGTTCCACCAAGAGCTTCAACACCTTCAATTTTCAACAAATTAGAACCAACTCCTTCTATTTTGGCACCCATGCTTACTAACATTCTGCACAGTTGCTGAATGTAAGGCTCACATGCTGCATTGTATATGGTTGTTGTTCCTTCAGCTAATACAGCTGCCATTATAATGTTTGCTGTACCTGTTACCGAAGCTTCATCAAGGTGCATGTAAGTACCTTTTAGCTTCTTGGCTTCTACAGTATAAAAACTTGCTTTTGTGCTGTATTTAAACTTTGCTCCTAACTTTTCAAATCCAGTGAAGTGAGTATCAACTCTTCTTCGACCAATTTTATCACCTCCTGGTTTAGGCATCTTACCTTTTCCAAAGCGACCTAAAAGTGGACCTAGTATCATGATTGATCCTCTGAGACCAGCAGCTTTATTTCTAAAATCTTCTGATTCGAGAAAATCTAAATTCACATCTTTAGCTGAGAACCGAACTGACTCTTCTCCGGTTTTTTCTATTTGAACTCCAAAGTCTGCCAATAACTCAATAAGTAAATTGACATCACGGATGTTAGGAATTTTCTTGATATGGACAGGTTCCTGCGTTAATAATACTGCAGAAATAATTTGAAGGGCCTCATTTTTTGCTCCCTGCGGAACAATTTCTCCTTTCAACTTGGCCCCTCCTCTTACACGGAAGGATGACATTTAGTTTCTTCTTCGTTTTTGGTTGTTATTTCTTCGTTTTCTATTTCGGTTTTTGTGGTCTTTGTTGTCTCTTCCTCCATCTCCAGGGCCTTTTTGCTGAGGAATAGAAACTTCAAACAATCCAAGTTCCTTCACTTTTTCAGCATCAATTTTCAATTTCCCTTTTGATAATTCTTTAATGTTTGCAAGAATCAAATCATCATCGATATTGTCCTTATTCCAAACATTGAAAAATGTCTTCATTAATTTACCTACATGCACAATAGCAGCCTCTTTTTCTTCAGGATCCTCAGTTTCAATTGCTCTTTGAACCAATAGCTCCATGTTGCGACCGTAGTGCTTGTATCGGATATTGTTAGAGTTGTATTTCACAATCTCTGGTCTTCTACCTAGAATGGTCTTATCAGGAATAGGATACGGGCTTTCTACATCAAGTTGAAAATCTGATATGATAAACAAGTCATCCCAAACTTTCTGTTCATATTCAGGGCCTTCCTTTACGTTTGGATTAATTTGTTTCATTAATTCCACAAGTGTAGCGGCCTGTCTGTTTCTCGTCTCCTTGTCCTCTAGTTTTACAATATGATCAACCAGCTTCTGGACATTCCTTCCGTATTCTCTCAATTTTAGATCGACTTTATCAGTATTATACTCCATTCTTAGTTTGCAAACATTTTGGGCTAAGTTAATTGAAATTCAGATTCTTTAAGACTTTAGCCCTATAAATTCTAGCCTACAACGGCAATACATTTTAATTCTATAGCAATCGGTGTTGGAAGTGAGTTCACTTCAACGGTTGTTCGACAAGGTTGATTAGATGCAAAATACTCCGCATAGATTCGATTGTAAGTAGCAAAATCATCTTTCATATTTGTAAGAAAAACGGTCACATCTACCAAATCATCCCAACTTGCATCGGAAGCTTCCAAAATAGCCCTAACATTATTAAATACCGAATGGCACTGAGCTTCAATATCATAGCTCACAATATTTCCATTATCATCTAATTCAACACCTGGAATCTTTTTAGATCCTTTTTCTCTTGGTCCTACTCCAGATAAAAATAGAAGCTCACCCACTTGTCGGGCATGTGGATAGAGTCCAACTGGGTCTGGAGCTTTGTCAGCATTAAATACACTCATGGTTTAAGTTGTTTTTGTAATACAATTCTTTTTCTTGGGTCTTTGGGTGAATTGATCACCTCTGTTATTTCAAAACCATACTTCAATGAAAAAATAAGCATGGATTTGTGTTCATTTAATGTCTTGAATTCCAAAATTTTATATCCTTCATTTACGCACCATGCCTCCATTGCAATCAATAAATCTCTGGCTACACCGGACTTACGGAATTCAGGCAATACTCCACCCATCCAACTATAGAATTTACCGGTGGAAGCATCTCTTTCATAGCCGCATTTGAAACCAACCAATTGGTTATTCATCTCGGCTACCAGTATAATGTGCTTGGTATTAAATTTCGCTTGATAATCCTCTGCTCGATATGGATTATGGAATTCAGGGATCTTATTAGAAATCTCTACAACCTCCTCTATCGATCCCTTACGAATATTGATCATTTATTCATCAAATCTTCAATCTCTTCAGCATGAATAGGGATGTTTCTCATCAAATTATGATGACCATCTTCGGTGATTAAGATGTTATCTTCTAATCGAATGCCAATTCCTTCTTCTCTGATGTAAATTCCTGGCTCAACAGTAAATACATTGCCAACACTTAATTCACTATGAAAGCTTCCCACATCATGAACATCTAATCCTAAATGGTGCGACGTTCCGTGCATAAAGTACTTTTTATAAGCAGGCCAGTTTGGGTCCTGGTTTTTGACATCAGTCTTATCGATCAAACCTAGTTCCAACAATTCACTTTGCATCATTAATCCAACTTCCTTATGATATTCGGTAATAGTTGTACCAGGTCTAAGAAGTTCAGTAGCCTTTGTTTTGACTCTAAGAACAGCGTTATAGATATCCAATTGTCTCGTATTAAATCTACCTCCTACAGGAATTGTTCTTGTCATATCCGCATTGTAGTTGGCATATTCCGCACCTACGTCCATTAGGATTAAATCACCGTCTTTGCATTGTTGATTATTTTCAATGTAATGCAAAACGCAAGCGTTAGCTCCGGATGCAACAATTGGTGTATAGGCAAAACCTCTTGAGCGATTGATTAAAAACTCATGCATGTACTCTGCCTCAATCTCATATTCCCATACTCCAGGATTGACAGCATCCAATATTCTCCTAAACCCTTTCTCTGTGATATCGCAAGCATGCTGGATCATATCCACTTCTCGTTGTGATTTCACCATTCTCAAGTTCATCAGAATTGGAAATGATCTTTCGTAATTATACAGCGGGTATTGCCCTTTGCACCATTTAAAGAATCGTTCTGTTCTGGTCTCTACCTCATTGGCACTTCGAATATGTTCATTTAGGTCCAGATAGATATTGTCTGATTCTGCCAATATTGTTGAGAGTACTTTTTCAAATTCACTTACCCATCTTACATTCTTCACTCCTGAAACATCTGTAGCTTCAGATTTCGTGAACTTATGACCTTCCCAGATAGCAATTTCTTCGCTTGTCTCTTTAACAAAAAGCACCTCTCTGAAATTAGGATCTGGAAAGTCCGGAGCAATTAACAATACTGTCTCTTCCTGGTCAATGCCTGATAGATATAACAAATTACTATTTTGCTTAAATGGCATGGTACCATCTGCATTAGTTGGCATTATATCATTAGAATGGAAAACAGCCACAGATTTAGGTTTCAACTGCTCTACAAAATTCTTTCTATTCAAATTGAATAATTCCGCTCCTATAGGTCTGTACTTCATGTTAATTTAAGGGTTATTGTATTATTGAACTCAATATACTACTTGGGATCACAATTTTATAATAATTTCGTTTAATAGTCTGACTTAGGTTGATATGAAGTATTGGATTTGTGTTATATGGCTTTTGTTATCAATAAATGGATTCAGTCAATCCCAAAAGAAATATTGGGTTTACATAAAACCCGATGTAAGTAAAAACCAATTCATTAATCAATTTCCAGAATTCGAACCTTGCTTTTATTCTAATTGGCTTCATGCATTTACAATTGAGCTCTCTAATCAAGAGTTAACAAAGATTAAAAACTCTGGCTTTGCAACTGCAATAACCAGAACAGGATATTTAATTCCTACCGGAAATTCAGTTCGAGCTAACAAATTGGGATTCGCATTGGAACAGATAAATGGTCAGGCATTTATTGAAGCAGGGTTAAATGGCAAAGGAGTAAAAGTTGGGATTATTGATGGCGGCTTTTTAGCTGCTAATAAGCACCCTAGTTTAAAAACATATTTTCAGGATAGCCTGGTCATCGAATACAAAGACTACCTAACTCCAAACGAACCTCCATACACTGGAAATCAATACCTGGATGATCAGCACGGCACTGATGTTTGGGAAATGCTTGGAGGGGTAAATCGAGAGAAGAATGTGCAACTAGGTCTAGCCACTCATTCTTCAATATATCTTGCCAGAACAGATCATGGAGGAAGTGAAAGGAGAATTGAAGAAGAGTACTTTGTCCAGGCACTTGAATGGCTTGATAGTCTTGGTGTGAAGTTGGTCAATGCCTCAGTTGGATACACTTATGGCTACAACAATCCAGAAGAAAACTATTCACCAAGCCAAATGGATGGAAGTTCTGCTATTGCTAAAGCAGTACAAATTGCTGCTGAAGAAAAGGGAATGCTAATAGTAGTTGCAGCAGGAAACGAAGGTGATGTTGCAAAATGGGAAATTATAAACACCCCGGCAGATGCTAAAGATGTATTAGCGGTTGGTGCCAGTAAGTTAAATATCACAGATCGTATGAACTACAGTTCAATTGGCCCGGAGTTTCTTCCCTACATGAAACCTGATATTACTTGTTTTGCAAGTAGAGGCACCTCCTTTTCCACTCCAATATTAACTGGAATGGCAGCTGGAATCTGGCAGTATGACAGCACACTATCCAACTTGGAGGTCAAAGAAATTATTACCCAATCAGGAAACTTGTATCCTTATGGTAATAACCATGTAGGCTATGGTGTACCTGATTGTGGGAGAATATTATCCCGACTCAAAACTGGAACATTCAAACCAAAGCCCATCGAGATTGTGACACCAGAGTCCAATAAGGTCAAACTAAATGTGGAATCTGGAGAATACATTATAGTCGCATATCATAAAATCAATGATTGGTATGTAGTCAATAAAGAGCTATTCGAATTTAAAGGGGAAACTATTCGAATCAGAAGATTTCCAAAATGCGAAAGCACAACCGTAGTTGCCGGAGATAACATCTGGGAAGTAAAGTGGCAGTAGCATGCAACCACTCGTCCTCATATTTAGTCAATTCAGTAAAATCTAGAACCTCAAAGGACAAATCGACGATATAAGTTATGACCTGTTGAGATTTTCAAAGAATTACAAATAACTAACAACTGTTAGTTTAAGAATTATTTAACTATATATTTGTCTGCTTTTCAAATGATGTTGATGAAATCAAAACGGGAGATTATAAAAGATTGCGCAGCAAGGCTCTTTAGAAAAAAGGGTTATAAAGCCACTTCAATGAGAGATATCGCTCAAGAAGTTGGTATGGAAGCAGCAAGTCTCTATAATCACATCTCTTCCAAACAAGAAATTTTTCAAGAACTCCTTCTCAACATGGCACGCCTTTTTACTGAGGGTATGGAAGAAATAGATGGATCCTCCCACAAATCAATTATCAAGTTGGAAAAGTTGATTAGTATGCACGTGAGATTCGCAATCGAACATACTGATTCCATCTCCCTTATCACCAATGAATGGGTACATCTTGATGAAGAACCTCATAGAGAGTTCACATCACTCCGAGATCAATACGAAAAGCAATTTGAAAACATAATTAAGCAATGCATTGAGGATGGAGACTTCTCACCGGTAGACCCGGAAATTGCGCTATTCTCAATTCTTTCCACTTTGAGGTGGTTGTATTCATGGTACAGTAAACAGAAAAATATCAACCCAGTGGAATTGGAGAAAGAAATGATTCATTGTTTGGTTGATGGTTTAAGAAACAAATAAGAAATCTACACTAGTAGTATTTAGTTCAGGTAAAGCAACCCCAATAATGAGGTTGCTTTTTTATTTCAAAACGTCAACCGCTCATATAATTCCTTTCCTGACATTTGTCAGTTTAACTAACAATTGTTAGTTTTATGCAAACGTTTGTTAGCTCCCAGAAATGCAGAATAAGTTTTACGACCTGAAAATCAAGGAAATATTCAAAACCACACCGGATTGTTCTATCATTTCATTTGATTTGAATAATGGTGAAAAAGAGGCTTTTAAGTTCGTTCAAGGCCAACATCTTACCCTGAAAGCCACAATCAATAATGAGGAAGTAAGAAGGAATTATTCAATTTGTTCCAGTCCTCTGGATGGTGAATTGAGAGTTGGAATTAAGCAAATACCTAATGGAGTATTCTCAACTTTTGCGAATAATAACCTAAAAGCGGGAGATACTTTAGAGGTGATGCCTCCACACGGTAACTTCAACGTACCAATAGAACCGAATGCAAACAAAAACTATGTTGCGTTCGCAGCTGGAAGTGGTATCACTCCTATCCTATCAATCATCAAAACTCATTTGATGTCAGAACCAAACAGTACATTTACTTTGTTCTATATCAACAAGAATGCTGGTTCCGTAATTCTTAAAGAAGAAATTGAAGCTTTAAAGAATCAATATCTCAATCGATTCAAAATCTATCACTTCCTGACAAAGGAGGTGAGAGATGTCGCTTTGTTTGACGGAAGAATTGATAGCGAAAAACTGGATATTATTTACAGTTCTTTAATAAGCACAGAAAATACAGACGACACCTTTATCTGTGGTCCTGAAGATATGATATTCCTAATCAGAGATTACTTGAAGGATAAAGGTTTTGACGAACAAAAAATTCACTTTGAGTTATTCAACACAACTGGTCAAAAATATGTGCCAAGTGAAGAAGTAAAAGCTCACAGTGGTGAAATATGTGATGTTACAGTTCAGGAAGGTGGCAAGAAATTCCGCTTTGATCTTGAAATTGGAAAAACAAACATATTAGATGGTGCGCTTGGACAAGCTGCAGACTTACCATTCGCTTGCAAAGGTGGTGTTTGCTGTACTTGTAAGGCAAAAGTACTTGAAGGTAAAGTAGAAATGATCAACAACTACGCACTCGAACAAGAAGAGGTAGAAGATGGTTATGTTCTCACCTGCCAAGCTATTCCACTAACGGATAAAGTGGTTGTGGATTTTGATGTTTAAGAAGACCGCAGACGGAAGTCGGAAGACAGAAGTCCAAGTCTCATAAAAGAAATTGAATACTTAAATGGAGTGCAGAGGTACTAAAGTCAGAAGTCACAAAACTTCGGTCTTCGGTCTTCCAGCTTCTAACTTCAAAAAATATGTCAGAAAAAGAAATCATTGATTTAGAAGAGCAGTTCCAGGCACGAATAGATCGTGGAGAGAACATTGAACCTAAAGATTGGATGCCTGAGAAATATAGAAAAACTCACATCCGACAGATTTCACAGCATGCTCATTCAGAAATTGTTGGTATGCTTCCGGAAGGCAACTGGATTACAAGAGCTCCTAGTCTCAGAAGAAAAGTAGCATTATTAGCAAAAGTGCAGGATGAAGGTGGACACGGATTGTATTTATACAGTGCTACTGAAACTCTAGGTATCTCTAGAGATGAACTTTTCGAGCAACTTCATTCAGGGAAAGCGAAATATTCAAGTATTTTCAACTACCCGGCAGTAACCTGGGCCGATATCGGTGCAATTGGATGGTTAGTTGATGGTGCAGCAATCATGAACCAGGTGATGCTTACAAGAACTTCTTACGGTCCGTATGCAAGGGCTATGGTGAGAATTTGTAAAGAAGAAAGTTTCCACCAAAGACAAGGTTACGAAATCCTTCTTACTCTATCTAAAGGCACAGAAGTACAAAAAGAAATGGCTCAGGACGCACTAAACAGATGGTGGTGGCCTTCATTAATGATGTTTGGTCCAACTGACGAAGCATCTACTCACACTGAGCAATCAATGAAATGGAAAATTAAGAGAAAGACCAACGATGAACTTCGTCAGCAATTCGTTGACCAGACTGTTCCTCAGGCTGAATTTCTTGGTTTAACCATTCCGGATAAAGATCTTAAATGGAATGAAGAGAGAGGTCACTATGACTTTGGAGAGATCAATTGGGATGAATTCTGGAGAGTTGTAAAAGGTCACGGACCTTGTAACAAAGAAAGACTACACGCGAGAAAGACTGCTTATGATAAAGGTAAGTGGGTTAGAGATGCCGCTGTAGCACACGCAGAGAAAAAAGCTAAGCAAACACTTAAAGAAGCAGTATAAGATATGAGCAAGAATTGGCCACTTTTTGAAGTCTTCATTAGAAGTAAGAATGGTTTAGAGCACAGACATGTTGGAAGTTTACATGCTGCTGATGCTACCATGGCGATAGAAAACGCAAGAGATGTATACACCAGAAGAATGGAAGGCGTAAGCATCTGGGTTGTAGAATCAGAAAACATTACTGCATCTAATCCAGAGCAAGCCGGTGAAATATTCGAACCAGCAGCTGACAAAGTATACAGACACCCAACATTCTACGACTTACCCGACGAGGTAAAGCACATATAGAATTTCAAGTAAGCCAAAAGCTAAAAAGCCAAAAAGCTAGTAGCTAAAAAGCCAAAAAAATGAACGATAATTTATATCAATATATACTTCAATTAAGCGATAACAGCATGATTCTGGGTCACAGACTTTCGGAGCTATGCGGTCACGGGCCAAGCCTGGAAACCGATATCGCTTTGACCAATATTTCATTGGATTTATACGGTCAGACGAGAAGTTATTGCCAATATGCTGCAAAAGTAAAAGGTGAAAACTTTAATGAAGATACTGTTGCTTTCTTGAGAACAGAGAGAGAATACAAAAATGTTCTTTTGGTTGAGCAGCCAAATACAGACTTTGCTTACATCATAGTAAGACAGTTCCTTTTTGATGCTTACCACCTACCACTGCTTGAGCAATTAAAGAATAGCAAAGACAAAACGATAGCTGCCATTGCCGCAAAGTCGATTAAAGAAGTCAGTTACCATCATAGATTTTCATCTGAGTGGGTAAAAAGACTTGGTGATGGGACTGAAGAAAGTCATCAAAAAACGCAGGAAGCACTGGATTACTTATGGGCATATGTTGGTGAGCTTTTCGAAGAATCAGAAATTGAGAAATGGGCGAAAGAAGAGGGAATTGGAGCTGATCTAAACGCTATTCACGAGCAATACAAAAAAGATATTGAGGCAGTTGTCGCAGAAGCAACATTAACAATACCAGAATATGATCCTTATCAGCAAGGAGGGAAAAATGGAATTCACTCCGAGCACATGGGATTCATATTAACAGAATTGCAATACATGCAAAGGACATACCCAAATATGACCTGGTGATTATCAAATAAAAACAACCCAAACAATGATCAAGATAGACAACCAAATACAGGAAATTCTAGAATCAGTTTCTGATCCGGAAATTCCTGTATTGTCTATTTTGGATATGGGCATTGTGAAAGACGCCCAACAAAAAGCTGATCATGTGTTGATCACCATCACCCCTACTTACTCTGGTTGCCCGGCAATGGATGTGATCGAAGAAGATATAGTAAACGCTTTCAAATCTCATAATATAGAAGCGAAAGTAGACACTGTATTATCTCCACCATGGACAACCGAATGGATTTCAGAAAATGGTAAGCAAAAGTTAGAAAAGTACGGCATTGCTCCTCCTATGAATGAAACCATGGACAAAAAAGCATTGCTGGATGGTGAAAGGATTATCAAATGTCCTCAATGCGGTTCAACCAATACCGAAATGGTAAGCCAGTTTGGATCAACACCTTGCAAAGCACTTTTTAAATGCCAGGATTGCCTGGAACCTTTTGATTACTTCAAATGCATATAAACGACTCGATGGAGCCAATTATTTTTTCAAAAGAAGCCGGAGTTGCCACCATTAAACTCAATAGGCCAAAAGCATTCAACAGTGTCACCAGAGAACTGGCACTACAATTCCAAAAATCATTAGATGAATGCGCAGCTGATGAGCAGATCAGATGCGTTCTAATAACCGGTGAAGGCAAGGCCTTTTGTGCCGGTCAGGATCTGGTAGAGGTTACCTCTCCGGAAGCAATGCCTGGATTCAAATCTATATTAGAGGAACATTATGCGCCCATTATTCGAAAGATAAGGGCGCTAATGAAACCGGTAATTGCTAAGGTGAATGGAGTTGCGGCTGGTGCTGGAGCTAACATTGCTCTTGCTTGTGATATAGTTATTGCACATGAGAATGCATCTTTCATCCAAGCTTTTAGCGGAATCGGTTTAATACCCGATAGTGCAGGAACATTCTTTCTCCCGAGGCTAGTAGGTTTCCAAAAAGCATCTGCATTAGCGATGTTGGGAGACAAAGTATCTGCTCAGGAAGCTGAGTCACTCGGAATGATTTACAAATACTTTGGCGATGCGGAATTCGAAGAGAATGTAAATAAAATAGCACTACGAATGGCCAATATGCCAACTCAAGGGTTGGCGTATACCAAAGAAGCCTTCAATTCTTCGCTAGTAAACAACCTGGAGCAACAACTTGAGGTGGAAAACAGACTTCAAATTGCTGCCAGTGAAACTGAAGATTACTCTGAAGGAGTAAAAGCATTTATAGAAAAGAGGAAGCCGAATTTTAAAGGTAAGTAATGAGCAATCACAATATAGCTGGTGTAATTGGATCAGGTACAATGGGACGAGGAATTGCCCAAATTGCTGCTACTGCTGGTTGGCAAGTTGTTGTTTATGATAACAATACTGCAGCCATTGAAGATAGCAAATCCAAACTCCAAAAAATACTTAATAGATTAGTAGAAAAAGGAAAAATAGATAGCTCAAAGCAATCTGACATTCTCAATAACATTACTTACGCTTCAGAAATTAAAGGTCTGGCTGATTGCAGCCTTGTTATCGAAGCAATTGTTGAGAATCCAGAAATCAAAAGAACTGTTTTTGAGGAGTTAGATAGAAATGTAAGTAAAGAATGCATTATTGCTTCAAACACTTCATCCCTCTCGATTGCATCTTTAGCTTCCGCTGTGAGTGCTCCAGAACGATTTATAGGTATCCATTTTTTCAATCCAGTTCCTTTGATGAAACTGGCTGAAATTATTCCAGGAATTCAAACATCTGAAGGAACAACACAAAAAGCCAAGTCTATCATCGATAGCTGGGGTAAGTTGACAGTCCTTGCAAAAGACACTCCTGGGTTCATTGTAAACCGAGTGGCGAGACCATTTTATGGTGAAGCCCTTAGAATTTATGATGAGGGAATTGCCGATATGCCAACAATCGACTGGGCCATGAAAGAAATCGGAGGATTTCGTATGGGACCTTTTGAGTTGATGGATTTCATTGGAAACGATATAAACTACACCGTAACGGAAACGGTATTCAATGCATTCTTCGGTGACCCAAGATATAGACCATCGTTTACTCAGAAAAGAATGATGGAAGCCGGACTTCTCGGAAGGAAAACTGGCAAAGGTTATTACGATTACAGTGAAGGTTCACAAAAACCAGAACCAGACTCTGATGAGATGCATGGGCATATGATTGTTGACAGAATCGTGGCTATGTTAATCAATGAAGCTGCTGATGCATTGCATTTTGGAATTGCCAGCAGAGATGATATCGACACTGCCATGACAACTGGAGTTAATTATCCTAAGGGTCTTTTAAAATGGGCAGATGAGATTGGAATTGACAGATGTGTTTCTCTTTTGGATAATCTATTCAATAGATATCACGAAGAGCGATACAGATGCAGTCCATTACTTAGAGATATGGTAACAGAGCATTCTAATTTTTATCAGGAAGAATCAGTAAATTCATGAGCAGTCCAAAAGAAGTGTATGACCGAATGATGGACAAGGATTACTACAGCCAATGGATGGGTGTAGAACTAATCTCTATCTCTGAAGGAAACTGCACTTTGAAAATGACTGTTAGAAAAGAGATGCTCAATGGTTTTGGGATACTTCATGGAGGAGTATCATTTGCGTTTGCAGATAGCGCCTTTGCATTTGCTTCAAATTCATATGGTAGACTAAGTGTTTCAATGAATGGAAGTATGACCTACTCAAAACAAGCAAAAGAAGGAGATATCCTGATAGCTAAAGCAAACGAACTAGTAAAAGGAAACAAAAGCGGAACCTACGATGTAGAAGTGAGCAATGAGAGTAGCGGTGAGGTAGTAGGGCTTTTTAGAGGTACTGTTTATAGAACATCGAGTGAAATTTGAGAATAGAAGCTGGAAGTTAGAAGTTGGAGGTTAGAAGTTGGAGGTTAAAAATTAGATGACTTAAATAATAATAGATGACGTCATTCCGGAATTTCTGTAATGAAATGGAAGAAATATCCGGAATCCCGATAAGTGAAGTACTCACGATTTCAAGGATTGCAAAAGTTATTGGGATCCCTGATCTACGCTTCGCTTCGTCAGGAATGACGTATCGCAATTTAATAGAATAAAAAATCAATGGACAGTTAGAACCGATTACTGAAGCAACACAAAACTTCGGTCTCCGGTCTTCCGACTTCCAACTAAGAAAACATATGAAAGACGCATTCATAATTGACGGCATACGTACTCCAATCGGAAAATTCAAAGGCACTTTAGGTGCTGTGCGAACTGACGATTTAGGAGCATTGGTAATCAAAGAATTAGTAAGCAGGAATAAAAATATTCCAATGGAAGCTTATGAAGATGTAATCATGGGCTGTGCTAATCAGGCTGGTGAAGATAACAGAAATGTTGCCCGAATGTCTTCCCTACTTGCTGGACTTCCATTTTCTGTTCCAGGAGAAACAGTAAACAGATTATGTTCTTCAGGACTTTCAGCAATCATCCAGGCCAACAGAGCTATCAAAGCTGGAGATGGTGATTTATTCATCGCCGGAGGAGTTGAAAATATGACAAGAGGCCCTTGGGTGATCTCAAAAGCTTCAAGCCCATTTGGCCAGGATTCTCAGATGTTTGATTCCAGTTTTGGGTGGAGATTTGTGAATAAGAGAATGCACGAGCTTTATGGCACTGAAAGCATGGGCGAGACTGCAGAAAACCTTGTTGAACGATACAAAATTAGCAGAGCAGACCAAGATCATTTTGCATTGAGATCTCAGCAAAAAGCTGGAAATGCAGACCATGAAGGGAGATTAGCTAAAGAGATTGTTCCAGTTCAAATTCCTCAAAGAAAAGCGGACCCGATCATTTTCAATCATGATGAGTTTATTAAACCTCATACAACTGAAGATGGACTTTCAAAACTAAGAGCAGCATTCAGAAAAGAAGGTGGAACTGTAACAGCAGGAAATTCCAGTGGACTTAACGATGGCGCAGCAGCAACAATCGTAGCTTCATCTGATGCGGTTTCAAAATATGATCTTAAGCCATTAGCAAGAATTGTAAGCTCAGCAGTAGTAGGAGTTGAACCAAGAATAATGGGAATAGGACCTGTTGGAGCTTCCAATAAAGCTCTCGAAAGAGCTGGCTTGAAAATGGAAGACATGGACGTAATTGAGCTAAACGAAGCATTTGCTGCTCAAAGTCTTGCTTGCATCAGAGAGTGGGGATTATCAGATGATGATCCAAGAATAAATCCTAACGGTGGAGCAATAGCAATTGGCCACCCGCTAGGAATGACAGGTGCAAGAATTATGTACAGTGCTGCCCTTGAATTAAGCTTGACCGATAAGAAATATGCATTAGTAACAATGTGTGTGGGTGTTGGTCAGGGTTATGCAGCTGTGATTGAGAAAGCGTAGAAGTCGGAAGACCAGAGACGGGAGACCGAAGTATGGAAGGCTAGATTGTAGTTAATAGTATTTGAGTAACTAGAAAATTAAAGATAAATAGTAAATGGATAGTCAGAATTGGATATCGAAGCATTATCGAAACTTCGGTCTCCGGTCTTCCGACTTCCGTCTACAAAACATAAATGGATTGAAAGATCGAACCTGGAAGCACTAATAACACTTCCGTCTTCGGTCTTCCGACTTCCAACTTGCCCTACGGGCAATAAACGACCTGAAAATGAACAAATTAGGAAATTACGTAAGCGGAGAATGGGTAAATGGCACAGGTGATGGCCAGCCTATTTACAATGCTGTTAATGGAGAGGTGATACACCATGCCTCCACTACCGGACTAGATTTTGGTGAAATCCTAAACTACGGTAGAAACGTAGGTGGTCCGGCATTGAGAAAAATGACATTCCAGGAAAGAGGTAATATGCTTAAAAAGCTTGCTTTGTACCTGGTAAGAAAGAAAGATCATTTCTACAAAATCAGTTATCAAACAGGTGCTACTAAAGTTGATAGCTGGATCGATATAGAAGGAGGATTTGGTAATCTGTTTGCCAACGCTTCATTAAGAAAATTATTCCCAAATCAATCTTTCCATGTAGATGGAGCTCCAATCGACCTATCAAGAGGTGGAAAGTTCATGGGGCATCATATCATGGTTCCTAAAGAAGGTGTTGCAATCCATATAAACGCATTTAACTTCCCGGTTTGGGGAATGCTTGAAAAATGTGCTGTTAACTGGATGGCTGGAGTTCCTGCTGTAGTAAAACCAGCAACAGCTACCTCCTACCTTACTGAAGCGGTTGTTAGAGAAATCATAGCATCAGGAATTCTACCAGAGGGAGCACTTCAATTGATCTGCGGTTCTGCTAGAAACATTCTCGATACAGTTGAGTCTCAAGACGTGGTAACCTTTACCGGTTCTGCCACCACTGGTAGAATGCTTAAAAGTAACCCAAGAATCATTGATGAAGCTGTTCCATTCAATATGGAAGCTGACTCATTAAACTGTTCAGTTCTCGGCGAAGATGCAGTTCCTGGAACTCCTGAGTTTGATCTTTTCATAAAGGAAGTCAAGAAAGAAATGACTGTCAAATGTGGTCAGAAATGTACTGCTATCAGAAGAATTATTGTTCCTGAGAACCTGATTGAAGATGTTCAAATTGCTTTAGGCAAGTCTTTAGAAAGAACAGTAATTGGAAATCCTGAAAGTAAAGAAGTCCGAATGGGTGCCTTGGCAAGTATGGATCAGGTACAGGAAGTTAGAGACAGAGTAAAAGAATTAGCAGCTACTGCTGAGATCGTTTACGGAAATCTTGATAAGGTTGATGTAATGGATGCTGACTCTGAAAAGGGAGCATTCTTAAGCCCAATTCTATTATTGGAAAAAGATCCTCATAAGAATAAAGCAGTTCACGAAGTAGAGGCATTCGGTCCTGTAAGTACAATTGTACCTTACAAAGACATGCATGATGCTATTGAATTAGCTAAAATGGGTAAAGGCTCATTATGCTGTTCAATCTCCACTTTTGATAAGAAAATCGCCAGAGACTTTGTAGTTGGTGCTGCAAGTCATCATGGTAGAATTTTAGTATTAGATAGAGAAAACGCAAAACTTAGTACAGGTCACGGTTCTCCTCTTCCTACACTTGTTCACGGTGGTCCGGGTAGAGCTGGAGGCGGTGAAGAAATGGGTGGAATGCGAGGTGTTGAGCACTATCTACAAAGATGTGCTATCCAGGGAACACCAAGCACCATCACAGCAGTTACCGGAATATTCCAACAAGGAGCTGACTATACAGAATCACCAAATCATCCTTTCTCATATCATTTTGAAGACATCCAACCAGGAATGTCTCTACTGACGCATAAGAGAACAGTAACGGATTCTGACATCATCAATTTCGCAAACCTCACTTGGGATCATTTCTACGCTCATACAGATATTACATCTCTTCAGGGAACAATATTTGAAAAAAGAGCTGCACATGGATACTTCATATTAGCAGCTGCAGCTGGACTTTTTGTTTACCCTAACAAAGGCCCGGTATCGGCAAACTATGGACTTGATGAAATCAGATTCCTGAAACCAATCTACCACAATGACACCATTCAGGTAAGATTAACATGTAAGGAAAAAGTTGAAAGAGATAGCAGAGGAAAAGAACATCCTTCAGGAGTTGTGAAATGGTTCGTCGAAGTTTACGATCAGGAGGAAGAACTGGCAGCAATGGGAACAATCCTGACATTGGTTCAAAAGAAATCTCCATTTGTAGAATTCAACAGAAAGAACATTGAAAAACTACTAGGAAGACTAACTGATGATTCCAAAAATAAATGGGGAATGATGGGACCTCAGCATATGGTTGAGCATTTGGAATGGTCAATGCACATGGCTGTTGGTAAGTATCAAACTAATGTTGTAACACCAGAAGAGAAACTTGAAAAGTACCAGGATTCACTTTGGAACTACTATCACATGCCAGAAACATATCCTCATCCAGATCTAAAAAAGGATACTACTGAAGATTTAAGATTTGGAAGTTTGAAGGAAGCAAAAGAGGCATTCCTGGTAGCATATGATGAATTCCAACAGTACTACAAAGAAAACCCAGATGCGATTCACAACAATTCAGTATTTGGTCCTCTGGATAAAGAACACTGGGATTTGATGCACAGAAAGCACATCCATCATCATTTTGACGCATTTAACCTGATTAAAGAAGAAGATATAAATGGCTGAAGTTAAGGAACAAGAGGCTTATGTAAGCCTGGAAAGAAAAGGAGGAATTGGAACAATCACCTTTTTCCATCCTTCACACAATTCGCTACCAAGTGGTGTGCTAGCAAAACTAGCTCAAACCATTACCGAAGCTGGTAATGATCCAATGGTTGAAGTGATTATTTTGAAAAGTGGTGGAGAAAGAACATTCTGCGCCGGAGCAAGCTTCACTGAATTGATCACAATAGATGATTATGAAACCGGAAAGAAATTCTTCTCAGGTTTTGCTAATGTGATCAATGCCTGCAGAAAATGTCCAAAAATCATCATAGGAAGAGTACAAGGAAAAGCTGTGGGTGGTGGTGTTGGTGTTGCTTCTGCAGTAGATTATTGCTTTGCCACAAAATTCGCTTCTGTCAAGTTAAGTGAATTACAGGTTGGAATTGGACCATTTGTAGTTGGACCTGCAGTTCAAAGAAAAGTTGGACTTTCAGCATTTTCTCAACTAACAATCAACGCAAGTGAATTCCAAACTGCTGAGTGGGCAAAGGAAAAAGGGCTTTATTACCACTTAAGCGATTCAGCGGAAGAAATGGATACTGCAATCACTGAGTTAGCAGAAAAGCTTGTTAACACGAACCCAGAAGCAAGAAAACTGATCAAAGATATTCTTTGGGAAGGATGCGAAAACTGGGACCAATTACTCGATGAAAGAGCAGGAATGAGTGGTAAGCTTGTTTTGTCGGAGTATACGAAGAAGGAATTGGAGAAGTATAAGTAAGACCGAAGACGGGAGCCGGAAGACCGAAGTAAATAGAAATTGATATAGGAGTCAGAAGCTGAACAATTAATTTAAAAATTAAGAAAATGGATAGCAGGAAATTGAAACTGAAGGAAAAACAAAACTTCGGTCTCCGGTCTTCCGACTTCCAACTTCTTAAATCCAATAATAAAACATCCCTAGAAAGTAGTTTTATAGCATGAGCGAATACAAACAAGAAGAAAAAACTTTGGAGGAATTGTTGACAGAAGAGCCGACGGTACCTTATAGCTATGCGGACTACTTAAAGTGGACTTTTGATGAAAGGGTAGAGTTGATTAAAGGGAAGATATTCGATATGTCTCCTGCTCCAACCAGGAAGCATCAGGGAATTGCGATATCCCTATCAAGTACTATATATGATTATGTGAAAGGAAAATCATGTAAAGCATATTATGCTCCTTTTGATGTAAGACTACCAAACAAAAAGGGTGATCCAGATGATAAAATCTATACTGTGGTTCAACCAGACATTATGGTAATCTGCAATCAAGACAAGCTTGATGAAAAAGGGTGTGTTGGAGCGCCTGATTTGATTGTAGAAATTTTATCTCCTTCCACCGCGAAGAAAGACCTCACCATAAAACGTGAGATATACGAGGAGAATGGAGTAAAAGAATATTGGGTGATTTACCCAAAAGAAGAAATCGTTGAAGTATTCACATTGGCTGAAGGTAAGTACAACTTGCCACAGACTTATGTGAATCAGGATAAGGTACAAGTTCATACACTTCCCGGTTTAGAGATAGATCTGAAAGAAGTGTTTTGAGTTTGGAATTTAGAGTTTTGAGTTGATTTTAAAAGTGGCCACCAGCTGAATAGCCAAAAGCCAAAAAGCTAAAAAATGATCTACGAATACAAAGGCTTTATACCAGTAGTACACGAAAGTGCTTACGTACATCCCTTAGCAGCGGTAACGGGTAATGTTATCATTGGTAAGGATGTGTATGTAGGACCTGGTGCAGCCATTCGTGGCGACTGGGGAGGAATTGAAATTGCTGATGGATGTAACGTTCAGGAGAACTGCACGATTCATATGTTTCCAGGTGTGACTGTGAGACTTGAGAAAAGTGCTCACATTGGTCATGGTGCTATAATTCATGGAGCTCACATCGGTGAAAACGCAATGATTGGAATGAATGCTGTGATCATGGATGATGTTACCATTGGTAAGGAGTCCATTGTTGGTGCATTGGCATTTGTAAAAGCAGGCGAGCAAATCCCTGAAAGAAGTCTAGTAGTAGGTAATCCAGCGAAAGTCATCAAACAAGTGAGTGATGACATGATCGATTGGAAAACAAAAGGAACAGCTCTCTACCAAAAGCTTCCTCAGGAATTGCATGAAACTTTGAAAGAAGTGGAGCCTTTGAGAGAAATACCAAAATTCCGCCAAAAGCAGGACGTGTTATATAAAACATGGAATGAGATAGCGGGGAAGACTGAAGATGGAAGTTAGAAGTTGGAAGTTAGAATATGTAACGTCATTCCGGAATTTCTGCAATGAAATGAAAGAAATATCCGGAATCCCGAAAAGGAAAGCACTCACGAAATTCATGACTGCAGAAGTTATCGGGATTCCTGATCTACGCTACGCTTCGTCAGGAATGACGGATCGCAAGTGGGATTTAATAATAGTTTGATTTTTAGTAACTTAATAGAAGATAACAACCAAGGAAAAAGCTAAGAGCCAAATAGCCAAACAGCTAATAGCTAATTCAAATAACCCAAAATTATGATTACTGATAAAGTTCGTGTGACCAAGAAAGTGATGAAGGAAGCATTTCAGCTAATGTGCACTGCTAAGAGCCAGGCTGAGGTGTATGAGGAGAATTTTAAGATTACATCGAAATATGTACATGCTACCAGTAGAGGGCATGAGGCGATTCAGTTGGCAGTTGGAATGCAATTGCTTCCTCAGGATTTTGCCTTCCCTTACTACCGTGATGATAGCATGTTACTAGGCATGGGCGTAACTCCATATGAGTTGATGCTTCAACTTCTGGGAAAAAGAGACGATCCTTTTTCTGGAGGTAGAACCTACTACTCCCACCCTAGTTTAAGAGATGATCATAGACCAAAAATCCCTCACCAAAGTAGCGCAACAGGGATGCAGGCAATTCCGGCAACAGGAGTTGGTCTTGGGTTACAATACACTGAAAAACTAGGCTTTAATAAAGACTATGAAGGTAAGAACCCAATCGTAGTTTGTTCACTTGGAGATGCATGCGTTACTGAGGGTGAAGTTGCAGAAGCATTCCAAATGGCAGCACTTCGACAATTACCAGTACTTTATGTAGTCCAGGATAACGAATGGGATATTTCCGCGCATGTTGATGAAGTAAGAGCGCAAAATGCTTATGAGTACATTCAGGGTTTCAAAGGAATTGAAGCTGCTACTATAGATGGTACCGACTTTGCAGAGTCTTACAATACGGTAAAAGAAGCCATTAAATACATTAGAAAAAGAAGACAGCCTTTCCTGATTCATGCTACCTGTCCGTTACTGAATCACCATACTTCTGGAGTAAGAATGGAATTCTACAGAGACGATCTTGAAGAAGCAAGAAAGAGCGATCCATATCCAAAAATGAAAATTGCAATGCTGGAAGCTGGGTTTGAGCCAGATGAGATTGCAAAAATTGAAAAGGATGTGGAGAAGCAGGTTTATGAAGCCTACAAAGAAGCTTTACTTGCAGACGATCCTACTCCAGAAGATCTATACACTCATGATTTTGCTCCGACTCCTATAACTGAGGAAACAGGCACAAGAGTACCAACTAAATCAAAATCTCCTTCTGATGAAGTGGTGATGGTGGATTGTGCACTTCATGCCATTGAAGAGCTAATGAAGGACCACAAAGAATGCCTGCTTTATGGACAGGATGTTGGAATGAGACTTGGTGGCGTATTTAGAGAAGCCGCGAATCTTGCTAAGAAGTTTGGTAACGATAGAGTGTTTAATACGCCTATTCAGGAAGCCTTTATTATTGGTAGCACAGTTGGAATGTCAGCAGTTGGGTTGAAGCCATTTGTGGAAGTTCAGTTTGCTGATTATATCTGGCCAGGCTTGAACCAGCTTTTCACAGAGGTTTCCAGATCGTGTTTCCTGACCAATGGAAAGTGGCCTGTGAGCATGGTTCTAAGAGTTCCAATTGGGGCTTATGGAAGTGGCGGACCTTACCACTCAAGTTCTGTAGAGTCTGTAGTAACCAATATCAAGGGAATTAAGATTGCATATCCAAGCAATGGAGCAGATCTGAAAGGTCTTATGAAAGCCGCCTATCACGATCCAAATCCAGTTGTAATTTTTGAGCACAAAGGACTATACTGGTCTAAAGTGCCAGGAACAAAAACGGCAAAAGTGATTGAACCAGCTGAAGATTATATCCTACCACTTGGTAAAGGAGCTATCACTTTGGAAGCTTCGCAGGAAAAGCTTGATGATGGGGAAACACTTACAGTGGTTACTTATGGAATGGGAGTTCATTGGGCTCTGAATGCTGCTGAAAACTACCCAGGACAAGTAGAGATTGTTGATTTGAGATCTTTATATCCTTTAGACGAGGAGTTGATTTTTGAATCAGTAAGAAAGAATAATAAGTGTCTTGTTTTAACTGAGGAACCAGTTAATAACACGTTTGCAAGAAGTCTTGCTGGGCTTATTAGTGAAAACTGCTTTACTGAGCTAGATGCACCGGTTATGGTGATGGGCGCTGAAAACCTTCCAGCAATTCCACTTAACAGCACTTTAGAAGCAACTATGCTTCCTAGTTCTGAGAAGGTAAGTGAGAAAATTGGTGAGTTGTTGGGATGGTAAATAAAAAAGCGCCCATAAGGCGCTCTTTCCTAAACCAATAATGTAAAATATGATGTCTTATAATTTGATATCAGATGACTTAACAATTTGTCCTTTGCTATAGATCAATACTGATACTTCTTTCATTTCAATGTTGCTTAGGTTGTAAACCTTAGTTCCTGAAACTGTAGTCTCGTTGTAAAGAACTTCTCCATCCTTGTTTACGATGTACATTTCAAGATCAGTAGCAACTGTATCGTCAATGTCAAGAATGAATTTCTTTGAGTTTGCTACTTCAGATAATTCGATAAGTCCTGCGAACTGCTCAGTAGCTGATTGTAAAGTGATAGTTTCACTTAGTACGCTCTCACCGTTAAGAACCTGCATTGTATAAGTTCCGGAGTTAAGCTTAGAAAGATCAAACGGCTTAACAAATCCAGCTTTAGATCTAACCCACTCCTGGTACAAAGTCTGACCTTTATCGTTTAAAAGTTTGATTTTAACTTTTTCAGTCTCACCTGTTCTGTACCACAATTCGAATTTTCCTTCTGATGCGTTTCTTACCTCGAAACTTGGTGCGAAGAAAGTAGAATCGTTCTTTGAGAATGCTTGTCCTGTTGCTCCGATAACTATTACCAATGCAACTACTAATTTCATTACGTTTTTCATTGTCCTTAACTGCTTGAGTAATTATGAATTACAATGCAAAATTGAATATGAATTATGAAATACGCAACTATTAATGTTATTTGTTAGTTAATTGTCAATAAAATGATTAATTAATTGAATTTACCTCAAAATACATTGAAATTAATTCGATTTACCGCGCCTAAACAATATTATATTCCAATCTTAAGGATTTTACCATATATAATTCCGTATAGAATGTTAATAAATTGTTTCTGCAAACGTTTCTACAACTTAATCTCTCTAAATAGATTCGATGAACGAGTCATTTTTTTAGACGAAAAAATCACAAAAAATCAGACTTCCACTTCCAATTCCATCATCTGTTCATTCAATTCTTTGGCCAGTGCATCTAATTCACTTGATATTGAGTGAATCTCAGAGGAGATGGCTGAGTTTTTTCTGGAAATTTTAAAGAACTCTTTAAGAGATGAATTGATATTTTCTATTGCATCATTTTGATGTTCACTGCTTTGAGAAATCTCTTGTATCAATTGAGCCGATCTTCTGACTTCAGGAATAAAATCATTGATCATCTTTCCTACCTTTCCAGTTTCAGCTACTCCCTTTTTAGCAGAGTTCATTATTTCCTCTGAAGCAAGAGCACTCTTTTGTGCCAATTTTCTTACTTCACCCGCAATTACAGCAAATCCTCCTCCATAGTCTCCGGCTTTTGCTGCCTCTATTGAAGCGTTTATGCTTAGGATATTAGTTTGATTAAAAATCTCTTCAAGAATTGATACTTTTTCAGAAATTGAATTAATCTCTTCAATATTACTCCTTGTTGCAGAATGAATCCCTTCAAGCTCTTCAAGTGCTGATTTGCTGATATTATTGGTAACAAGTGCATTCTCAGTATTTTTCTTAATGTAACCAGCCATGCTTTCCACATCCGCCTCAATATACCTCGCAGTTTGATTTTGTTTTTCGGCATCTGATGCTAGAAGACCTGATTTCGATTTCAGCTGATCTCCGGAAGTAGAAAGTTGCTGACTGTTCCTTTTAAGTATTTTCACCATCTTCTTTAATTCAATGGCTCTTTCCTGCTTCAGCTTCTGTTCAATTCTATTTTTATTCCTTAAAATCATCAACCGCCATTTATAAGTAAGAAACAAACTGAGAGCAACCATCAAAAACACCAGCCCCCTAAACCAAAAGGTTGACCACCAGGGCGTAAGTACTTTAATTTCTACAGATCTGGTTTCTGAAGACCATTTTCCATCACTATTAGTCCCAGTGGCTTTAAACATATAATTTCCGGGAGATAGATTCATGTAACTTACTTTCCGTTCATCCGATGACACATAATTCCAATCCATGTCAAAACCTTCTAACATGTATTTATACTGATTCCTACCTGGTGCAGTAAAATCCAGGCTTGCGAATTCTATAGAAAAGATATTCTCTCGGTGAGTGAGAGTTAGTTCATTAATGAAAGGCAGGTTTTCACCCAGGATCACACGATTATTCAATGTATCACCTACAGCAATAGATTGATTAAATACTGCAATATCGGTTATCTGTATTTTTGGGTCGATTGGGTTTTCGACGAGTAAATCGGGCATTAGTTTGCTAAAACCGTTGATTCCACCAAAGTACATGTTACCGTTTCTTGTCTTTAGTGCTGCGTCATAATTGAACTCATTCCCTTGCAGACCATCGTTTTTATCATAAGTCTTTACTGAATTTGTTCCTGGATCAACTTTTGCGATTCCTTTATCCCCACTAATCCACAATTCACCTGATTCATCTTCCAGAATTCCGCTAATTACGAGACTACTCAAAGATGAATTGGCTTCTGACAAATAGAATTTTTCGGCATTTACATCGAATTGACCGAACCCTTTATCAGTCCCAATCCACAACTTATTTTGACTATCCTCAAAAATAACTCTTACTTCATCTCCAGGAATTGAACTGGTATTTCCAGGATCATTTCTGTATCTGGTAAAGTTGTCTTCCTCCGGATTAAACCTAGCTAAGCCTCCTCCATCGGTTCCTACCCATAAATTTCCTTTACTGTCGCTGAGAATAGTCCGAATGTCACCAGCGCCAATTGAGTTTTTATCGGATTCTATGTGAGTATAGTGCTTAAAAACACCAGTCCCTGGATCGAATCTATCAATGCCATTTCTTAGTAGCCCAATCCATAAAAAACCTTGTTCATCTTCTTCAATAGCCCAGACCATATCAGAACCAATACTCTGTGGGTTCTCAGGGTCATTTATAAAAGTCTGAAAAGTCTCTGTTTTTGGGTCAAATCTGATTAACCCTCCCAGATATGTTCCCATCCATAAAACACCATCCTTATCCTCATAAATAGTTTTGATGACATTTGAGCTTAGTGAGTTTTTGGAATCTCCATGTTTATAAATACTGAATTGATTGTTTTTGGGATCAAACAAGTTCAAGCCTCCTCCATCAGTACCAATCCAAATGTTTCCATCTGATTTCTCGCACATTGCAAGTACACTATTATTACTTAGGCTATTCACATCATTCACCTTATTTCGGTAGGTAATGAATTTTGAGGATAAATGGCTGAAACGGTTAAGCCCATGTTTATAAGTCCCAATCCAAATATTACCCATCCCATCTCCGGTAATACTTAGTACAGCATTACTTGTAAGACTTTTCCTCTCAAAGGCATCATTCTGAATAAATTCAATGTCCTTAGTGTTTTGATCATATACTTTTATACCGCCCCCATCAGAGCCAATCCAGATTTTATCTTTATCATCTTTAAACAAAGAGGTAATTGCGTTGGAGTTGACACCATATTTTTTGGTGTCAAATTTTATATTGGTGAATTCACCTTTGATGGGATCTAAAACCATGATCCCAGTTCCCATTCCACCAACCCAAACTTGACCAGATCTATCTTCTGTTATATCTCGTACTTCTATTCCAGAAATGCCATTACGAAATGGATAATGAGTGAATGATGCTGTATTAATATTAAACATATCAACTCCTGTAGAGCCTGTTCCCAACCATAACCTGTCTGATGCGTCAAGGTATAAAGACATTAGTTTATTGGAAGAGAGATTACTATTGCCAGTGTTGTATGACTTGAAATCTTTTCCATCAAAAAGATATAGCCCGCCATTTGAGGATGCTATCCAAACTTTTCCGTTATTATCCGGGAGTATTTCATTGACAATACCTCCTTCAATTTGATTAGAGTAGTTTATAAAGTCATTTGTCTCCCAATCAAAAACGCTGATGCCGTCATTTGTTCCAATCCATATTTTACCAGACTTGTCAACTGCCAGGCAATTAATATAATCACCGATAATTGAATTTGGGTTTTCCGATTCATGCCGGAATATTGTTGATTGGTAGCCATCATATCTATTTAAACCCTTGGATGTTCCAATCCACAGATACCCATGTTGGTCAACAACGGAACAAAATACAGTTCCATCAGATAAACCATTGTCTATATTAATAATGTCAAACTTGTAGCTATTGGTTTGAGAATATGAGTTTAGATGGGCACATGTGAATAGTACACCCACCATAATGGACAGAATTTTTGCGTAATTAGTCATTATTGTATGTGGTTTTTACGAGCTATGCAGAAGATACGAAAAATCACACAATATTCACAGCTAAATCGTTGAGTGGCAGGATTCTACCGTTATAAAACCACAAGTAAAGGGTTACTGATCAGATTAAGCCTTACAACTCGACATTACCATATTTCAGAAAGCTTTTTCCCGACTTGAAATAAAACTCACCTTCATGCCAGAAACCTCCAGAAAAATATACTCCTTCGAAGGATTGAGATTTAACCCATTGTCCATTAGACCAGGAGTACAGATTCATTGCAGTGAAGTCCATCTCTTCAACCTGCTCTGCAAGAAGAGTAGCCTCTTCATTGGTTTCAATATTACCTGTAAACGCTTTAACCTCTCCATCGGCCAGATCAACAACATATGTTTCTCCCCATTCCCAACCGCCATAATTAACGATCACACTGTTTTTCTTTGGCCATAAACCTTCAATGGTATAATGAGCATAGCTTTCCCCATCGCTATTAACATTTTTGTACTCCTTTGTTTCACCATTTTCCAGATTAATAACTACACCTAGATTATTTTGTACTGCCATCTCACTTGGCACCATATCTGGTCCCAGAATTGTTTCTTTTTGATCAGCAATCAGTTTTAGGCTGTCGTACTCATTTTGAGCAATATCCGTCATGCCTTTCCACTTCTTATTAACGAAATTTTCTTCATACCATTCCTTATCGTAGTTATTAAAAATCTTAACCAACGCATCCCAAATGGCCTTATCAGATCCATCAAGCATTCTACGTGCCCAGAACCCATAGTCGTTTCGCTCTGCATAACCACCTTCAACCAAGCTAAAGTCTTCATTTAGGGTATTAACTGCGTTATGCTTCTGATCCAGGTAATAGTTAAATTCATTATAGTTATCCCTTCTTCTCCTGACACCTTCATTTTCATCGTAATACAGCGTATGGGCTCTTTGTGCATATGTCTTTATCGCAGTTTCTTTACCCTCAAGAAGCAACTGAAGACGTGCAACAGCTAACAGTCTGGTTTGATTCTTATATACATAATCATATAGCCACTTGTAGCTAAACCCATTAACCTGCTTATCATCTGGATCAGGAATTAGGTTATTGCTTGCCCACTTTACAAAAGCCGGATTAATGTTTTGATACTCTTCACCGATGTAATCAAGTAAATCATCTCGTTTATTTCTGGAGCTTCTATTCAGGTATTTCAGTCCAGATATTTTCTCCAGGTACTCCAAACCGTTTCCAATGTTATCGCAATCCTGAATAGTACTTAATCTGCTATAAATGCCATGATAAGGTGAATTAGCACCCATAGCATTCTGAACTTTGTATGGAGAAAAAGCATAAAATTTAGATAAATTAAGTTTATTTCCATCCACAGAGCAAAGGTTATATTGCTGTCTTGGATAAGCCTGATTTTGAGGTAAATCGTAGAAATACTCCATGGTACTTAAGACATAATCCTGACAATTAATACCTCCGGAATATCCATATCTACCACTTACTACAACAGTAGGTCTTTCAAATGAGGTTGTATCAAATGAAATTTTCTGATCACGCCCAAGAATATCATTACAGGCTGTCTTATTAACATTGACTCTTACATTCAGTAATTCCTTAAGTCTACCATTTCTGAGTTGAAGGATCGATCTTTTTCCGTATATCGTATCGTAATCCTCAGTAAGTTGCTCAAATATGATTTCCTTGATTCCATCACCATCCATGTCGGCTCCCAACTTGGCAACTCCATTCAAAGTTGCATGACTCCCACCTTCGTCAAGTGTCGCAAAATTTATATCTAATTCTATAGGTACAATACTAGATATGATTACTTGTGGAATACTGTCTGTGGTATTGATAAAAGAATTCTCTTCATCCAAATAATATCTTGTGGCTTTTTCAGATGGTTCTCCGCAACTTATAAGAAGTGTAAATAGAGATAGAATTACTAGGTTAAAAGTGAGTCTCATTGTGGTTTAGATTTCGGTTTGCTTCAAGATAATGAATTTTTAAATCCGAAATAAGGAAATCATGCAGGACGATTTCAACTAGTTTATCAATCCCCCTAACCCCCTTCTCCAAGGGGGACCTTATGGATCTTCTTTATCAGTCTGTTAATCAATATCTCTATCCAACTTCGAGCTTCCATGTTCCAACTCAGGCAATCACCTCCCCCGCCCTTCGGGCACTCCCTTCCCTCCTCAAGGAGAGGGAATCAGAACGTTCCAATAGAGCTGTTAAAATTCCTAGTCTCTGTTTCTAAAAACTTAGGCTCCCGTCTTCAAACTTCCAACTTCGCTCTCTGGTCTTCCCTCTTCAAACTCCTACTACCCTACTTTTCTAAACTCTTCCAGCTCCCTTAAGTAATTAGCCGGAGTGGTTCCTTTGATCTTCTTGAAGGCCTCATAAAAAGTATTCTTGGTCCCAAAACCTGATTCCTGGGCGATTCCCCAGATCGACATTCTCCTGAGGGTATCATTTTCCACCATAAGAAGGAAATGGTTGATTCTAGCGTGATTGACGAAATCTGTAAACTTCATCTGCATCTCATCTTTGAGAACACTCCTGAGTTTTCGTGGACTACAGTTGATTAATTTGCAGACCTGCTTCATGTTTAATTGGGGGTCAAGGAAGAATTGGTTCTCAGTTAGTGAGTCATGTAGTTCCTGAACGATGTTTCTTGATTCGTACTTAAGCTTTCTTGATGTAAAAGTCATGATGACATATTCATTTGGTTATTGAATACATATCATGAAGAAGGGATAGTAAATATAAGAAAATATTCTGAGGAAGTTCCTTACAGGCAAGTAATTGTACTCCCCCAGAAATTGCTAACCAAGTTTATTCTTCAAGCATCTCTATTTTCCTCAATGCCTGAGCACCCCAATCCTGAATGTACATTACATCATTTTCTTCATCCACAACGATTCCGTTTGGACCGTTAAAAGACGCGTTATCTACTGATCCGTCTACAGTTGCTCCACTTCCATTCCCAGCGAATACTTCAGTGTTTCCTTCTAGATCTACTTTGTAGATTCTATTGGTTCCAATTCCTGTAGCGTACACAAAGCCTTCAGCATACGTGATATACCCTAATGCGAAGAAATCAGGTAGTCCAGCGATTCTGGTGATGGTTGAAACAACACCGCTTTGGCTCACACTATAAATACTTCCATCATTATAATTTCCAAGGATTATATTGTTGTTTTCATCTAGATCTATCCCTACACATCCTATAAGATTGGTGTCATTTGATATCACACTTACATTCCCATCAGAATCAATCTTGTGCAATACTGCAAGGTTATAATTCGACACATAAAGACTACCATCCGCGTCCTTTACAATTCCTGCTGGCCATCCATTGAGTGTAGCAATTGTGGTTTTTGTTCCATTGGGAGCAATTTTCACGATGTTACCAGTTGAACCATTATTTCCATCAATTACATAAAGGTTGTTTTCATCATCAATTGTAATTCCTAGCGGTCCTGACATATCCGTTGCATAATCTGTAACAGTTCCTTCTGGAGTGATTTTTAGGATTTTTGTACCTAGACCACCATTAGCCGTCCATGTTCCAAATTCTGACGCGTAGATATTACCTTCACTATCAATTGTCAAAGCGTCATTCGAATCAATAGATGACACCAACGTAGTAACCAAAGCTTTTCTTTCAAGTGTAAATGCTGCAGATGGTTCAGATAGAACAAATACATCTTCATTTTCAAATTTGCCGACTGTTAAAATCCATATTCTGTATGACACTCCATTGGTAATGGCATTCCCATCAAAATCCAGTTGACTCTCATCTAATACAATATTTTCGAAGATGTTTGCATTGTTTGGCACTGACAAGAATCTGTCAGAGTTCAATGAAGCGGCATCAGTTTCCATTGCAGATTCCTCAGTCTCCGACTTTGCGACAATTATTCGATATTCAGAGATATTTTCTGAAGCAGATGCCCCTAGTAGATTTATAGAAATATCACTGGCATTTCCATTCTCCGAAATATCAGAAACCAGTGATATGGTTGTTTCATAATCTTCACTTACAAACTCCTCCGGCTCCTCTATTGTATCCATATCTCCTTCATCATCCTCACATGAAACTAGTGCTGTTGCAGTTGAACTTAGAACTAAAAAAAGCATTATCTTTTTTAGTAAATCTTGAATAGTCATTTTGTACTTAATTTTAGCGTTTAACATGTTGCAATTTTATGCGCTAAAAGAGTACTAATCGACCGTTTGGGTACAGTCGAACTTTTTTAAACAGCCTCTGGGAGCTTGTATTCGGCGTTTTCTGCAGAAAGTTGATTATTCTTGATATACTCGCTAGGACTACTGTCTTTTTCCAATTTGAATGCTTTGTTGAAAGTGGACTTTGAGTTAAATCCCACTTCCATAGCTAAAGCCAGAAGCGTTTTCTTTGAGTGCTCCTTGTTCTCAATCTTGGTGATGAACTCTCCAATTCTCAATCCATTTATGTAATCATAAAAGCTTTTACCATAGACTTCATTAAGCAACCACGATACATTGTTAGAGGACGCCCCGATAGACTTAGCCAACACTGATAGAGTTAGGTCATTTTTCAGATAAATTTTCTCATCATTAATTACTATCTCCAGCGCCTTCTTTAGCTGATTAGTTTCCTCCTCTTTCAGCCGGTTGATTTGAAGTTTAGCTGTTGGGGTTTCTATGTGTAACCTGAATAGCTCCGGTTGTTTCAAAGCATAGTAGCCAACAACATAAATGAATAATGGAATAGTAGTCCATATTAGATCATAATCAATAAATGACAAAACGCCTCGAAACCAAACTCTGTGCACAAAACCGATAGGCCACATTGCTAAACAAATAAGGATAGCAAAATGCAGATAAAGCAGGTAGTTGACTGTATTCTGTTTAAACGACAGGTTCTCACTTCCTTGTTTCAGGTACTTTCTGATCAATAAATATCCCAATATCCAATAAATGATATTTAGAACTATGGCAATTTCTTCAAGAGTCAGAAAATATGAATTGAGATGTCCTCTGTATACAAGCAAATCATAATCCTGCTTGGTGTATTGAAACATAAAACCTACAATTACCAAATGTGTAATAGCAGGGATAAAGTGAAAAAATGGAATCCCATTTTGTTCCTTAAAAAGTAGTCTCTTGATGTAAAAGTAAATCAAAGGACCAAACAGAAATATTGTAGTATCTGGAATAAGACTCCATTGGTAAGACAAATCTGGAGGATATCTTGCCCAAACCATTCTTCCGACCAGCATAACTGCGGCCATAGCAATAATGATGGCAAGTAATCTATTGGCACTAATGTTTCTTTTATCCAGTCGGAATAACATGAAAGATAAAAATACTCCTTGCGCAATTCCGGGAACTAATATTATATCATACCAATAGAATGTGATCATAACAAAATTTAATCCTCATATAAATTTAAAACTTTCAATTCTGATTTCTATATCGAGTATCAAATTGAAGGTTCGTTCTTATATCATTCTTAAGTTTGTTTCCCCCTATTTCAGACTGAAAAATGGGTTATCCGGTGAATTCAAATGTTCGTCGAAACATAGGCATCACCCGTCTAAACGGCCTTTGAAGTCCAGTAATTTATCCCGAATTTGGAAGAGAAATACAAACACAAGATCTTTCAACAATACAGCAATGAAAAGAAAAAGGCTATTCTTCCAACTACTACAGAACTTATTTAACAATCAGCAAAAAGAAGTACTTGTACCAGTAAGACTAAATCCAGCTAAGTCTAACCAGTACATAGAAGAAGAGCAATAAGTAAAAAGACGACATTAGTACAGAAGGTTGAGGCCAGGTAGAAATACCTGGCTTTTTTAATTTCAATAAATTTCCTAGGCAACCAAAGGGGGGTATTTTCAAGTTTAGGCTTTCATATATACAACTAACACTTGAAAATCATGAAATTAATAATCTGGTACAATATTGAGTTTGGAAAGTACGAATTTGGAAGTGATTCAGATTTTAGTTCAATTAACGATAAGTATGAAACTATAATGGCCCAACAAACCATTCATTTAACTCAAAATCAGGTTTCAAGACTTACCGATAAACTGAACGAAAATCTAAATATCACAAAATACGAGAATGCCGCTTAAAACTAGATTCTTGCTTGATAAGTAAAGAGTTCATAATAACGACCCTGCTTCTCAATCAGTTCATCATGAGTGCCTTTCTCCTCAATTTGCCCTTGCTCAATCACTAATATCTGATCTGCTTGTTTAATGGTACTTAGTCGGTGAGCAATCACAAATGTGGTTCTTCCTACCATCAATCGCTTCAAACTTTCCTGTATCAGCGTTTCGCTTTCAGTATCCAGGTTTGAAGTGGCCTCATCAAGAATTAATATTCGGGGATCCGCCAAAATAGCTCTTGCAATAGCTATTCTTTGCCTCTGCCCACCAGAAAGTTTAACTCCCCTTTCGCCAATCATCGTTTCCAGTCCTTCATCGAATCTATCTGTAAACTCATTAACATGTGCAGCTTTAACTGCTTCTTGTAACTGTTCTTCAGATGCATTTGGTCTGGGGAATAGAATATTCTCTTTAATTGTACCCTCGAATAGAAAATCATCCTGAAGAACAACTCCCATCTGACTTCTGTAACTACCTAGTTTCACTGTATTTAGATCAACCCCATCAATCGTTATCTTTCCACTATCAGCATTTAGAAATGAAGCAACCAAACCTGCAATAGTAGATTTTCCTGAACCTGAAGTACCTACTAGAGCAGTAACTGAGCCTTTGGGGGCATTGAAACTTATTTTCTTAAGTACATCCTTCCCCTCGTTATAAGCATATGAAACATTATCAAATTTGATGTCACCAATGATTTCCGGCATCTCAACAGTTCGGACTTCCGGGTCCTCCTCCACCTGCATATTCATGATCTCTTCTGTTCTGTCAAGACCTGCAAATGACTCTGTTAACTGACTTCCTATATTTCCCATCTGTAGAATTGGGGCTACCATTATGGCTAGAAAGAAGATAAATGATATAATTTCTCCTGTTGAGATCCCATCATTATTACTGAGATAACCTCCGATTCCTAAGATTCCAGCAGTGGCCAATCCAATTAAAAACGCACCGGAACTGGTAAGTAAGGCTGTAGAAGTAAGACTCTTCTTAATGTTCTGAAACAGCTTCTCAACGCCTCTTTCGAAACTTGCAATTTCCTGATTTTCAGCATTGAACCCCTTTATTACCCGTACCCCATTTAGAGTTTCAGTTAATCTACCAGTTACTTCAGCATTGATCACACTCCTATCTCTAAAAATGGGCCTTATATACCCAAATGCCTTCAAAGAAATAAATCCAAAAAGCGCTATTGGGACCAAAGTATAAAGTGTCATCATTGGACTAATGGAAATCAAAAAGCCAAAACTTAGAATGGAAGTAATAATCCCGCCTGTCATTTGAGCTAGTCCTGTACCAACCAGGTTTCTGACTCCCTCTACATCAGTCATAATCCGGGAAACTAACGCACCTGTCTTTTCATTATCAAAATATCTTACTGGCATCCTGAGGATCTGCTTTTGAACCTGCACCCTAAGTTTTGCTATGAGGTGCTGAGCCTCAACACTCAAAATCCTCGTAAGGAGAAAAGATGTGACGGCCTGTATTGTAACCGCTCCAAATATTAATCCTATTAACATAGGAAGATCGGTCATACTTTTTCCAATGATGACATCATCTATGAGATCCTTGGTTAGATAAGGTGATACCAATCCAGCACCAGAGCTAATCATAACCAACAATAAACCAATTGCCACCAGCCCTCTTCTTGGCCAGATGATGGTTTTAAAAACGTGCCCAATTGTGACTTTTGATTTACTCATCTTGTTAGTTGGTTTTTGATTACTGAATGATGACGAATGAGTGCAATAAAAATTCTACATACATCACCATTAATATCCGATTAAAAAAGAATCTAAACAATCACATCTTAACAAATTGGCGCTATCTACGGGATGAATTAAATTCAAGAACAATCAAAAAAACCTAACTATGAGACTAATTTTCAGTTTTCTGGTTTGTGCTAGTATGATCCTGTGGTTAACAGGTTGTTCGGATACTACCAAATCAAATATTCAATTTGAAATTGAAATATCTGCAGAACTCACGGACCAACTGCAAGATGGAAGGTTGGTTTTACTGCTTTCCAATAATGATGATAACGAACCCAGATTCCAATTGCAAGATGGACTAAAGACACAACTTGGATTTGGAATAGACATTGAGGAATTACAACCAGGTCAGTCAATAGCTTTCAATCAGGAAGTATTTGGCTATCCAATATCAAACTTCTCAGACATACCTCCTGGAGATTACTTCGTGCAAGCTGTTCTCAACAGATACGAAACCTTCAACCTATCAACTGGCCACACAGTTAAACTTCCTCCAGACAAATGGGAAGGTCAGCAATGGAACAGAAAGCCAGGTAATTTTTATTCTGAGCCTCAAAAAATCTCTGTTTCAGCAAGTGGCGGATCATTTAAAGTAGTGTTAAATAAGGAAATACCTCCAGTTGAAGAACCTGAGGACACTGAATTCATTAAGCACATAAAAATGAAAAGTGACCTCCTATCCAAATTCTGGGGAACAGATGTCTACCTTGGAGCTCACGTATTGCTTCCAAAGGATTTCGACAAACATCCTGAAGCTAAATATCCATTAATGATCTTTCATGGTCATTTTCCTTCAGATTTTGGTGGCTTCCGAACTACTCCCCCTGATCCCAACTTAGAACCTGATTATAGTACAAGATTCCAGGTATCTGGCTACAATATTATTCAGCAACAGGAAGCGTACGATTTTTACAAGACTTGGGTAAGTGATGATTTTCCAAGGTTCATAGTAATCGAAATTCAGCATGCAAATCCTTATTATGATGATTCTTACGCTGTTAATTCTGCCAGTATCGGACCATATGGTGATGCCATCACGTATGAATTAATCCCGCATATTGAAGAACAATTTAGGGGCATTGGCGAAGGTTGGTCAAGATTTTTGTATGGTGGATCCACTGGTGGTTGGGAGGCTCTGGCTGTACAGGTATTCTATCCTGATGAATACAATGGCTGCTTTGCTGCTTGTCCGGACCCTATTGATTTCAGAGCATATACCTCAACTAATATTTATGAAGATAAAAATGCATACTATTACGACAGTGATTTTAAACAAACACTGAAACCTGGTCACAGAGATTATTTGGGGAAAGTGGATGCTTCATTGATGGATATGAGCTACCGTGAGCTAGTTCTGGGAACAAAAGGCAGATCAGGACAACAATGGGATATCTGGGAAGCTGTCTACTCCCCACAGGGAGATGACGGATATCCAAAAAGACTTTGGGATAAGAAAACAGGAGAGATCGATACGGAGGTTGCAAAATACTGGAAAGAAAACTATGACTTAAGACATATCTTAGAGCGAGACTGGGAGATTCTTGGTCCAAAACTGGAAGGAAAAATCAATATTTACTGTGGTGATATGGATAATTACTACTTGAACAATGCTGTATATCTAATGGAGGACTTTCTGGAGAAAACAAGTTCACCATACTATAATGGAGAAGTCGATTACGGCGATAGAGCAGAACATTGCTGGAACGGTGACCAGGAAAACCCCAATCATATTTCCAGATTGAGATATAACACCATGTATGTTCCAAAAATTATGGATAGAATCAAGGAGTCGGCACCAAAAGGAGCTGATCTCAGCAGCTGGAGGTACTAAGCAATAAACAGATAGTATACACCAGTTAACACCACTCCGAAAGAGACTATAAACAGGATGAAGCTTTTAAAAGTATTTATCCTGTTTTCTCGTTTAAGACTCTCCAACAATTCCTTCTTATACTCAGACTTGTATTCTTTGTACTTTAGTTTTTTCTTGAATTTGAAATCAAAAGCATAATCGGGCTTGTGCCACTTCCTTTTATTCTTTAATAAGGCTCTATTTCTCTCAGTAACTTGTTTGGCGTAAGCCATTACTCCTTCTCCAGGCATAATTGATGAATTTATGGTTGACAAATCAGATGTATTAATATTAACGCTATTAATTAACCTCAGGTTACTCTCAAATGATTATTTACCCCTGTTTGAATGTACAATCAACCGTGTATCCAATTAAAATAATGTAGCTGATTTGATGTTATAATAGTCAGATACAAACCACTTATACCATGATTAAATTTGTTTCTCTTATCGGCTTGATCAGCATTTCTATTTTTATAATCTCCTGTGGTAATGATGAAGCCTCCGACACGTCATGTTTATTGCTTAGCGACCAACTAGCTTATGCCTACACAGACGAGGAAGGTAACTTAATCCAGATATACGATAATGGAGAAGCATATCTTATTGATAATGGAGATTGTACATTTATAGCACAATACTTTATTCCTGGATTCTTTGAAGAAACATATGTTCGAACTGATAGCGGAACATGTATTATTCTGGATGCTAACAATGTATTTAAACCCTTTAGAAATCATGAGATTGATTTTGAAGGCATTACCGATAAATTGGACTTAATAATCGAGAATGAAACTCAAACTGATAGAATCTTTACCAATTTCACATTACAAAGTCCTTCCGCTAAAACTGTAAATGAGTATGTGGCGCTTCAAAATTGCATATTGGATGGATCATGTGATTTTATAGATAATAGATTTGATTTTGCTGAAAGTCCGACCGAAAGTGGTAACCAGGTACTAAGGTTCTTTTCGGTTGCTCCTACTGCGGATATGGTTACTGCTAAATCATCTATAGTGAGTTCATTAGTTTTCTTTGAGAAGAGTGATGATTTCTGGTTTGAGGCTATGTATTATGTTGATGGACCATTACCAACAACAATTGCAGATTTTGAATCTTCATTTTTCGAAGGTAGCCCTGGACCTAGATTAATCTTCAGAGAAGATAAATTGGTAGTAGAAAATAAGTTTGGAGATAAATTAAACTTCGAGCAAAATATCGGACAGGAAATACCCTTCCCAACCGAGCAATGGGTCAAAGTAAAAGTGCATCTCGAGTACAATGAAAATAATGGAATTATTCAGGTATGGCAGGATGATACGTTAATAATAGATACCACCGGGCAAAATATTCCACTTGCCATATGGGTTCAAAACAGACTTGAAATTGGTATTACTGCAACTGATAATGAAACTACCCTCTATATGGATAATATTCGGATCAGTGATGAGCCAATTTGATCAATAATAAATCCTTTAGATAAAAAACTGCGAATTATGCAGTCATGTGGCTAAGATACTTCTCGCACTGATCTTTGTCTCCCATGTACATGATAGCGTATCCTTTAGTTACGTGCCAGATGTTCTCTTTTTTGATGAATCGAAGCTTTAAAGCGTCCTTATCTTTCTTTCCTGAAAGTAGATTGTTAATTAGTTTCATGGCGGTAGTGTGTCTCTTAGTTATATATTCCGATAGTCCAATTTATTATTTACATAGTGCAATTTGGAAGAAATAGAGATGAATGGGAATTTTTAAGTAGTGAATGGGAAAAATTTTGAATAAGCACTTATCGATACCCAACAAAAACTAACAAGATATTGTCCAAATCTCGGTCTGACTTACCCCATAAATAGTCGCAGTTAACCCGCAGATGCTTCAATCCACCGAGTATTTTTTTCAAAATCATTCTTATTTCATTAATTTGAAAGAAACCAATTACTAACTATAATGAAATTACTAACACCATTATGTTTCACAATTTGCCTCTTCTTATTCAGTTGTGGGGGTTCCGACAGTAAAAAAACAGAAACTGTTGATGAGACTTTAAAAACCGAAATCATTCAAAACGATTCAATCGCTGCTGATCTGGAAACAGTTGAAAATGAAATAAATTCTGCTGCAGAAGAATTAGACAATGCATTAAACGACCTTGAAATCGAATAAATTCAATCGCTATGAAAAAGATATTTATACTAATGTTATCTCTGTTTTTCCTGGCTGTGGGCCCTGAAGTAATGGCTCAAGGAAATTCAGACAAGAATAAAAATAAAGAAGCCAAACAAAACGGAAAAGGAAACCAAAAGGAGAAGTCCAATAACGGAAAAGGCAAAGGAAACTCTGGTAACAACGGCAAATCAGAAGGCAAAGGGAATGGTAACAATGCTGATGACAAGAAAACGGGTCAGGAAAGAGCTGAGGAAGCTAAAAACAAGAATGCCGATAAAAAGAATAAAGATAAGGATGGATCTGATGATGGAGATGTCTCCGATGATGATCAGGGAGAAGACAATGGAAAAGGCAAAGGAAATGCTTATGGTAAAAATAAAGGTGACCAAAGTGGGAAGGAATTCGGACAGGCCAGAGCGGAGGCAGCCAGAAACAAAGTCAAAACCAAAAAGGAAAGTGCTACTGCTGCCGTTAATAATGGAGATACCAAGGTAAAGGAAGCCAGGGAAAAAATTAAAAAGGCGAAGGACGTCCTGGAATCAAAGAAGGGGCAATTGAGCGAAGAAGATTACAATACCAGAGCTGAAAAAATTGCTACAGCAGAGAAGAAATTGGCTGAGCTGGAGGATAAAATCAAGAAAGGGAAAGAGAAAGTAGAAAATTAAAAAAAGTAAGTACGGTCTAATACAGACCGTACTTCTATTTTCTTATAGTGTAGATTCATAAAGTTCTTCAACAGCCACAAAGAATCTGGAATCCTGAAACATTTCATTATTCAAAATCTCGTCTAGTTTAGCCCTCTTCACACTGTCTTCTTCCGCGGCAATTGCCTGGTCTGTAAATTTGGCAACAGCAAGATCAACATCGTTATCAGTTAAATTATCAATCATCACATAGCCTTTATCAATCCATTTGCCATCTCTTCTCTTGCCAACTACTTCTGCAAACTTATCATTCACAGATTTCACTGCAACTATATCAAATTGCTTGAAGGACTTATCAGACTTTGTAAGAATATCTGGTCTCTTGTAGATGGTTGTTTCTTTAAGAGCCGCCGCAGGATATGCATCCGAAGCTACTAAGTCTTTTAGTGACCATCCAGTTTCTCCATCTGCAAGAATTACTTTTACATACTCTCTGCCATCATCCTCCGCATCTGCCATTGTTTCGCCAGTTGTTGTAATCTTTTCTCCTTTTGACAAAGAAGTTTTCCATTTACCTTTTTTCTTAGGCTCTTCTCTGACAGATAGGTTTTCCCAAATACAAACAGCTTTAACTTCTACCGGTTCTTCAACTACAACTTCCGCTTCAGCAGTTTCCTCTGTGGTTTCTTCAGCAGTGGTTTCAGCTGCCTGTTGTCCTCCTCCACCACAAGCGGAAAGGATCAATAAAATGAATAATAATTGAAATAGGTTTTTCATGGTGATTCTAGATTTATTCTAATGTTTCTAAAAATTTATTCTGTCGGGAAGACCATCTGTAGTTGGTTACACTTTTCTTTGGTCGGCCCGATTCACAATCCACAACGTCAGTAGTGATTGCAGTTACTTTTATTGATTTTGAGTCAATCTCCGACAGATCGACTTCATATCTGAGAATTGTAGCGTCACAATAATCTTCATCGTAGTGAGAATAGAAATTGAGCACACTAACATATTGATTTAATTCTTTATCAAATTTATAGATGTAATAATATTCTTCAACTTCTGTGATTCTTCTCCAAATCCCTTCCGTATATAAAAATTGATCTTCTCCGAACTGAAACACTTTTTTTACCTCTCCAATTTTTGCATCTCCATTATCAATATGGAAAGATCCTGTAGTACTCGTCCATTCACCATCAACCATCTCATGAATATCAAAGTAAGATCTTTCAAAAGCTCCACGGTCTCTTGTGTTGGCTATCATTTTAATATTATGGATTTGCATCTCCGGCGTATTGTGGACATTTGTTATTTCATAACTGGCCTGCTCCATGTACCACCCATTATTCCGATCGAACTGATTTCGAATTTTTCGGACCAATCCCTTCCTTACTTCTTCTTGCTTCTCCGCTTCCTCAGCATCTAATAAACTCTTTGCGTAATCCATCATCTCAGAGCTCCCAGATTGCTCAGCCAAAGGAATTAACTGATCTCTGTACTTTTTCATATCCAGGTTTTTATCAAACAACTTCACCATTTTCACATTCCCTGTGAGCATTGCCAGGGTAAATGAAGTTTCGTAAACATTGGGCTTATCAGGTGTTCTAAAGGTCAGACGTAAATATTTTAGTTTTCTACTGTCCTTCAGATATTTCATAACATCGTAATTGTTGGCTCTCATCCAATTCCATTCCGCAATTGCAGAGTGGATCCATTTGTTGTCTTTTAACTTCTTGATTTTCTCGGCAGAAGCGTCTTGATAAATATTTTGCAGTTTTATAGAATGAAGAATATTTGCTGAATCATATCCCTGCAGATACAAGAACTTTTCATCTTCACTAATCAACGCATCAAATTTTGATTCAAAAGATCCAACATTCACTTCGTAAAACATTCCTTTTTTGGTGATACTGAAATCATTGACCACTTTCAATTTCAGGCCTTTGGTCTGCATCCCCATAAGTGCTGTACCATCATTAAAATCAATGATAAACCGATGATCATAAACAGTTTCTCCATCTACTTTAATCGAAGATTTATCTGAAACAGAGATTTTGTATTCGTAAATATTATATACTCCAGCTGGAAATTTATCTGCTTCCAAATACGACTTTATCTCCTCTGCCCCATCGCCACTTGTCAAAGCTAGTTTTTCGGATTTGACGTTCCAGTCATATTTCCAGGTATACTTTTTAGGTGAGTCTCCACAATTATCCAATGTGTATTCGATCTGAAAACCTGATAGTTTACCATCACTCATGATGAATTTTGGAACTGCTGATAAGTTTTTGTTACTACATGATTTATCTGAAACCGATCGAGCCTCCACATTTAATGATTTGACCTGTAATTTCTTCCCGAAAATTCTATAGGTGCTGTATTCCACAATTTCTGAATTGCCATAGAATATGGTATCTGCAGTAAGCACAAAAGCTCCTCCTTTCACTTTCTCATACTGCATGACTTTTCCTTTCATGTAGTACTCATTGTTCAAATCATAGGTGGGAGAACCTCCATAAAAGTTCGTTCGATAACCACTTTTACCTTTGTACATCATAACCGTTTTGTATCGGAGTTTATAATACTTCTTAGATGTATATCCAACGGTCATCAACTTGAATTCATCAGGTCTTGGAAAGTTTGGTTTTGGTTTGTAATCAAAATTGAATCTGTATTCAGGGTTCGCTTTTTTGATTGCTTCTTCAAACTGATCCTCTTTCACATTTTGGGCTGATAAAGAGGTGCCAAAAAGCATAACAGTAAGCATCCCAAGAAATATTTGGGTAGTCTTTTTCATGGACATTGCGTGCATTAAGTCAAATCGGTTAGGAGAAATTTAAAGATTAACGCAATCAATCCAATGACTCAGAGAGAGTAATTTTAGAGAAGAATCTAAATTTGGCTACAAAATAGTGACTATAGTAAGGTATCCATTGAACTATTCCGCATTGAAATTTGATAACTCGGATGTGAATGATGCACCGTCATCAAAAGTCATTTCCACATTCATGCTACTATTGATTGCCTGATCTGGTTTATCGCTTAGTTTTAAGAATATTTGAGAACCGACAGACCCGAATAAAAATGGAGCACCATTTTGTTCATCGATAAAATCAGTGACACTAATGTTCCTGAATTCCTCAAAAACGGAACTAACTACGAATAGCTCCGACAAGTCAGTACCAGCTTCATATGTTTGCCCACCAGAAGTAACATCTTCATTTGAAGTGATTGAAACTCCTGTTAACAATTGACGAGGTTGAGGAGCAATCCTTAAGGCATAGGCAACACTTACAAAGGGTGACCAGGAATGGTTACTTTGTTGAGCAACTTCATGATAATCAACTTCAGTTACCTCCAGAGAGATTGCTGCGATTGTATAGTCAGATGTTACTTCTTGAGCGGCAAAATCATTGTTTACCCAGGTATTGCTTATAAAAATAGTATTGATAGTAGTCTCCTGAACACCACCATCATCATCACAACTACCCGTGTCACATCCACATCCTATTGGGAGGTTTGTAATTGCGATAATTGCTGCAAGTGTTAAAAGTTTTCTCATGGTTCCGTAAGTTTTTTATTTCATGACCCAGGTGATCTAAAAATAGTTGCAAACAACCCAACTCCCAGAATCCGCATTCTTCATAAAAACTCACAAATGAAACTCATCATCTCCACAACTCTATTTTTGAGTTCCTTCTATTTATATGGTCAGCAATTGAGAGGAAAAGTCACTGATCAACTTAATAGCCCTTTAGTTGGAGTGCATGTCGTGAATCAAAATAAGGGTACAGGAATCACAACTGACATAGATGGTAATTTTCAAATTGTTGCTGAAGCAGGAGACTCTATCAAAATTTCTTTTATTGGTTTTTTAGATAAAACCATCTTTTTTCACCCGAATACTCCATCAATTTCAGTTGTCTTGGAAATTGACACATATCGTCTTAGAGAATTTACCGTCAAAGGAGACCGCATAGGTCATGAAATACATAGAATGCCATCCAGAGAGGAATATCTCAAGGCAGTTCAGCTAGGAAGTTTTCTTGCCGATAATCCACATATGGCTCCAAGGGCATCTTTCAGTAGAAAATCATACAACGACAAATACCAAAAGCAAAAGAATGAACTTCCGGTAGTGATTGATCAGGAAAGAAGATTAGATGAGTTTTATGAATTACAAAATGATGAAAAGTTCGTAGAGCAGTTGTCTACTTTATACCCAGAGATCAGTCAAGATCTGGATCCAGCTTTTAGAGACTTTGTAAGAGATTATTTACAAGTTATTTACACAAGCTCTATTGAAGAGGTGAAGGCCTCTTTAATTCTCTTTCTGGGAGATCGATACCGAGATTAGCTTTGTAGATCCGACAACTCCTGTGAGATCGCAAGTTCTATTTCATCCTTATTAAATGGCTTTCGAAAATATTTCTTAATCAAACCTTCTTTCATTGCTTCTTCAATGGCCTGATTAAATGAATATCCGGATAATACGAAGTAAGGAATATCTTCAAAATTAGTTGACGCCAGATTGATAAATTCCAGACCATTCATGTTTGGCATATGAAGATCCGTAATTACAACGTCAATAGTATTTGAATTAAGTATTTCCAGTCCTCTTTCACCAGAAGTTGCTGTGTGCACTTTGTATAGGTGTCCAAAGATCACTTCGAAGAGAAATATGTTTTGCTCCTCGTCATCTACATACAATATATTGATGTCTGACTGATTCATATTTTGGTTTATACGCGAGTTTCAGTAATGTTAAATTACGCTTTTCAGCAGTAGATTGATATTATTCGATCCCTTTTTCGATTAACAGGTTCTTTTTGAGGATGTATTGAATACTACCTAATATTAATCGATTAAAACACCACATTCACGAAAGCAACATTATATTTAGCTGAAAAAATGGTCTACCATGATTAGAAGCTACTTACAATCGAAACTACATCAAGGTGTTGATTTTCAACCTCGGGGCTCTGGAAGTGATCGAATGGAAGCACTGAGTGATGGAGTATTCTCATTGGCCATTGCATTGATGGTTTTGTCATCTTCTGTGCCATCAAATTATCAAGGATTACTTGATTCCATGCAAAACGTATTCCCCTTCGCAATAGCAATCACACTAATCATTCGAATTTGGTTACAGCATGTCAGGTTCTATTACTTCTATGGCATAAAAGACAATTTCGTTTTATTCCTAAATGTCGTGATGCTGTTTCTTATCCTTATATATGTATACCCTCTTAAGTTTCTCTTCAATGTACTCACCAAAATTGGAATGACCTTAATTTTCCAGGTCGGCGAACCTATTGGTGATATAATGTCAAATACATTAAGTGGATCTGATGGAACAGGTTTAATGGCAATTTTTGGAATTGGAGGGTTTCTAATTTATGGAATTTACGCATTGCTGTATCATCATGCATATCGCTTCAAATCAGATCTCAAACTTACAGTTAAAGAGCAGTTCATTACCAAAACTGAATACTACAGAAATTTGATCAAAAGTCTGGTACCTCTTCTCTCAGCAGCTTTTGCCTACTTCCATATAGCAGGGTCATGGTCCTTCCCAGCATCCGGAATGATTTACTTATTGCTAATCGTCTTAAGCTCCGTGCTTAAAAGAATAAGAGCCAAAGCATGGTCCAAAATCATTGAATAAGTTACGTATTCGCAGTTTTTAGAAAATAATTGAAAAATATGTAGACAACTACATTTATTTTTCGTATTATTACGTAGTTAACTACATAAATTAAGGATGGAAGAAGATTTTTTAAGGGAATTGGGGATGTTATCAATCACGACAAGATTGAAACGTATCACGGATAAAATGCTTCATGATGGTAAGAAAATGTATCAGGAACTAGGTTTGGATATTGAACCCAACTGGTATGTCATCTTTCTAATACTGGATGAACATGAATCCTTGTCCATTACTGAGATTGCAAACAAAATTCAATTTGCCCATCCTTCTGTAGTGGCTATGGTGGAAAAAATGACCAAAAAGGGATTTCTGATTTCTGTTCCTCATGAAACCGATAATAGGAAGAGATACATCCAGCTTAGTGAAAAAGCAAAGAGCAAATTACCCACTTACAAAAAGGTTTGGGCTGCTGGAGTAAGTGGAATGAATGCCATGATTGGTCACACCAACTTTTTGAATTTACTGGATGAAATAGAGGATAAGTTGAACGATACAGGATTCAAAAACCGAACTCTGAATGAACTCAATGCGAACGAAAATTAAAATATACATCGATGGAAACAACAACAATGCTTATGCCTAAAGTAGAGATAATAGAATTCCAGGAAAAGTACGCTTCTGACTTTGCGAGGCTGAATTATGTATGGCTGGAAAAGTACTTTACTGTTGAAGAACACGATATTGAGCAACTTGAAAATGCCAATGACTATATCGTGAAACCAGGTGGTGAAATCTTGCTAGCACTTGATGGTGACCTTGTGGTAGGAACTGTTGCTTTAGTAAAAATGGGAGATGATGCTTTTGAAGTTGCGAAAATGGCCGTTTCAGAAAGTCACCAGGGACTAAAAATTGGTTACAGGTTAATGCTAGCAGCTATTGACTATTCGATAAAGGTTGGCAAGAAAAAATTAATACTAGAATCAAATACCAAACTTCCGCCGGCTCTTAATTTATATATCAAGGTAGGTTTCCGCGTAATTCCACAAGATCCAAACACACTCTATTCAAGGTCGAATATCAGAATGGAATTGAAGTTACAATGATAGAAGCCATAGCCTATATCGCACTTGCTTTTAGCTTAGCATCAATGAGCATGAGGGATATGTTGAAACTTCGTTTTCTTCATATTGCCTCTAGCTTACTTTATGGTATATATGGCTTCTTTATATCCTCTACTCCTCTAATAATCGGAGCGATCATCTTTATTAGCATCCATTGTTATCGGTTAAGGATGCTGAAACAAGAAAGGTAATTAGTCAACTGCGAATTCCCACTCAAACCCAATGTTCTTTGTTTTGAGTAACATGGCAATTTGCTCATTCATCTCATCATAAAATTTGTCTGGAGCCTGAACCAATCCCCGAATGCAGATGACAATGGATTTTTCTTCAACCTCTGGATAAGTCTTTAGTAATTGCCCTGATTCAATGTAATAGATATAGGTCTTCAACTTGTTTTGAATGGTACTCGCGTGTAGATAGGCTTCTTCCCAGTCCAAGCCATCTTCTATTACCAGCATGCAAGTATCTGCATCCGGCATTTGAATATCATCTATTGAATCAAAGTCTTCGACAGCCATTGAGATTGTTTTAGTTGGCCCCAATTTAATGATAAAGCTGCAATACATTTATGGCCACCCATTAGAATTGAAAATATCTCAAAAAACAACCCGTTAAAATTCATTTTTCTCAAAAAATGAAGACGATAACAATAAACTAAAACAAAAATTTAGCAGATAGTTGCAATCAATACTACATTTACATCTTTACAAATTTTGATAGACCATGATAATTCCTAAGGAACCAAAGCTAACAGGAGCACAACTTAAAGAAGTAACTGAAATTGTAGAGGAATACGGATGTAAAATCCAGGAGATAGTTGGACACCACAGGACAATCTATGCTGTACTCGGCGAGGAGCGAGAAACTATCATGGTCAATCGAATTCTGGGATTAGCCTACATTGATAGATTTGACGCTGTGGACTCCCCATTTAAATTGATGGATGTTCATTCTGAGCTTGCAAATCACAGAATCACGTTGGGCGATGTAATAGTTGGAGATCAGCCAACAATTATAGCTGGTCAATGTACGATCGATCCAAAAAACCCAAATTACTTTCTAGAAACAGCTCATGCTGTAAAAGAAGCTGGAGCTACGGCTATTAGAGGTGGTGTTTGGAAACCAAGAACTATGCCTTACTCTTTTCAGGGTGATGATAGTTCAATGAAAATACTAATCGAAGCAAAAGAACAAACGGGGCTCCCTGTTGATACAGAAGTAATGGATCAATACCAGTTGGAAGTTGCTGTAGAGGCAGGAGTTGATGTACTTCAGGTTGGTGCTAGAAATGCATTAAATTATTCTTTGCTTAAAAAGATTGGAGAACTAACAGCCGACAAGCCGATAAAAGTCCTATTAAAGAGATCAATAGGTATGGGACCGGTAAACGAGTTCATCGCAGCATCAGAATACATTGCGGCAGCTGGTAATCCAGACGTTATGTTATGCCCAAGAGGTACTCAGCCTACAATGGACGGGTATAGAAACTACCCAGATGAATCGATTACTCCACTTCTTAAGGAGAAAACATGGGCACCTGTAATAGTGGATCCTTCACACTCAGTGGGACGTGCTCAATATGTACCTTCAGCTTCCCTGGCTTCAATGAGTTATGGAGCAGATGGAATTATTGTTGAAACACACTGCAATCCTAAATACGGTATTGGTGATGATCCTAAGCAATCAATTACTCCTGATGTCTTGAAAAAGTTAATCCAGGATATAAATGCTATTTGGGAGATTCGAAAGCATTACAATCAGCAAGCAAAAGTTCTTGCTTAAAAGTATTTTCTTTTTGTTAAATGTTACCATTTGGCTTAACCAATTGGTAGCATTTAAATAATTTTTTGTTTCAACTACCACAAGCTTCTCAAACTATTTTTGCTGCTCAATTTTAACAGTACAGAACATGAGATATCAGCTATTAGTGGTTGTATTGGCAATTGCATTTTTTCAATGTCAAAACAAAAACCGGGAAGCACAGATTGCAACACTTACCTTAAAAGGAAGTGAATCCATGCATGAGACATTTGATGCCTTAAAGGAAGATTTCGAATTAACTCAGGATAGTATTAAAATTCAAATTGAGGGAGGTGGTAGCCGAACAGGTCTTATGGCCATCAAAAATGAGGAAGTAGATATTGGTATGTCTTCTTATAACTTCAATCTTGAGCAGGAATTGGGACTGGAACACGATATTACAGAGCAGGTAGTAGCATATGATGGGATCGTCCTTATTAACAATGAGTTAAACCGCATTAAAAATCTAACGGACAATCAAATTTCCAAAATATTCAGTGGCGAAATAAGTGATTGGAGTGAGTTAGGGGGACTACCCGGAAAAATCTTACCAATCTCCAGAGATGAAAACTCGGGAACTCAAAAGTTTTTCAGTTCATATTTTAAAATCAATCAGTTGTCTGCAAATTCATTAGTTGCGGAGGACAATGATGAGATAGTTCATGAAATCATGACTAATCAGAATGGAATTGGATATGTAGGATTTGGTTACTTCAAAACTGGGGTGAATGACATTTCCTTACCACCTACTAAATCTGATATTGACACATTCTATCATCCAACAGTGGAAAACCTTAGTCTGGGACTGTATCCACTAAAAAGGGGCTTAAGAATCTACTATAAGGATAACGGAGATGAAATACTAAACTCTTTCTTATTCTACCTTGAATCAGAGAGAGCTCAGAAAATCATTGAAGATCATGGGCTGGTATCTAAAGGCCAGGAAGTCTACTATAACGCTTCGGCTGATTATTAAGTGAAATATTTAAAATTTCATAAATTGTAGTTACTGATCACTATTTTTTAACCTTAAACTACAGAACCATGAAAATTTTAAAGTGGATTTTAATAGTAATCGTTGTGATTGTTGCCGGTTTGGCCATTGCAATTATGGCGATAGATCCCAACTTCTCGGTAGAGAGAGAAGTTACAATCAACAAGTCGAAAGATGTCGTTTTTGATTATATCAAATACGTGAAAAATCAAGACAACTACAGTGTTTGGCAATCAATGGATCCTGGCATGAAAAAGGAATATTCCGGGGATGATGGTACTGTTGGGTTTGTGGCTTCATGGGAAAGCGAAAATCCAGATGTTGGTGTTGGAGAGCAAGAAATAACAAAAATTATTGATGGAGAAAGAATCGATATGAAATTAAGATTCAAATCTCCCTGGGAGTCTGAAAGCGATGCTTATTTGGCAGCAAATGCAGTAAATGACTCAGTAACAACCGTAACCTGGGGATTCACTGGTAATATGCCAAGACCAATGAATCTATTCCTTCTTTTTATGGATATGGAAGCTGCTGTTGGCAATGATTTCCAGACTGGGTTAGATAACCTGAAAGGTATTGTAGAAGCAATTCCTGAGCCGGTAATTGAGCCAGAAGTAATTGAAGAAGCTACAGACGTAGCAGAAGAAAGTTGAAAAATAAGAGGCAGGCTACTAAGTAGTCTGCTTCAACCTTTTTAATAAATCAGTCACTTGAATCTTATTTCCACAATTGAAGTGGCCCTCTGGACATTTGCTTTTACCGTGTAATCCACATGGCCTGCAGTTTAACGGCTCACCAATTTCAACAACCTTAGAATCTGAAGACAAAGGTCCAAACCCAAACTCAGGCACAGTACTACAAAACACTGCAGTAACCGGAGCATTAACAGCCGAACACAAATGCAAGGGGGCAGAATCATTCACATAATTCATCTCTGCATCTTTCATCAAAGCAGCTGATTCCAAAAGACTTAATTGTCCTGCTAAATTTTCAATTTTTAATGATACACCGGTAACAATCTTTTCAGCCTCATCATAATCTGACTTACCTCCAAGCAAATAGACAGTGCCCTGATATTTCGATTCATTCAAAAACGAAACCCATTTATTGGAGGGTAATTTCTTGGTGTACCAAACAGAAGACGGTGCAATCGTGATATACGGAGCATTTTTAAATTGTTCAACTGACGTAGAAACTTGATCTGAAATATGAAGGTTTGGTTGAATTACCTTGTCACCCACATCTATCAAATCCAGAATTCTAGAAGTTTCATGTTTGCCCCTAAAGTCATGCTTCACTCGCCTATTGAAGAACATGGAGAATGGATTCTTTTTATAACCAACTTTGTCTTGGGATCTAGCGAATAACGTCATTAACCCAGAGGAACCAAATCTCTGAATATTGAATACAGCATCATATTTACTCTTCCTTATTTCTGAAATAACCCTGATTAGATCCCTAATTTTCCCTTCTCCCTTATCCCAAACAATCAATGTTTCTATCCATGGATGTTCTTTTAATACTCCTTCATTCCCTTTTCTAAGAACAAAATCAAATTTGACATCTGGATATTGATTCTTCAATTCCTCTAAAAGGACAGTTGAGAGGATTACATCTCCAATAAATGCAGTTTGAATTATTAATATTTTTTTGGGGTTTTTCAGCTCCATAAATGAATGAATCAAAGCTAATTGATTTCATTTTCTGTTACTAGTACAACCATAAATGGAATCTTTTTAATAATAGAATAATAACTAGTTGATTTACATTAATTTTGCGCCCCTATGGCAGATCATGAGTTGTATGAACTCCCCAACGGGATTAGGGTGGTCCATAAGCAAATTACCAGTACAAAAATTGCACATGTTGGCATCATGCTTGACATTGGAAGCAGAGACGAAAGTGAAACTGAACAAGGTCTCGCTCATTTTTGGGAGCATATGGCCTTTAAAGGCACCAAGAAGAGAAAGGCATATCACATCATTAACAGGCTTGAGTCTATTGGTGGAGAGTTAAATGCTTATACCACAAAAGAAAAGATCTGTTTCTATGCATCACTTTTGGACCAACATCTTGAAAAGGCCGTAGAGCTTATCACGGATATCACTTTCAATGCTACTTTCCCTGAGAAGCAAATTGAAAAAGAACGTGGTGTTATACTTGAAGAAATGTCTCTTTACAGAGATACTCCAGAAGACGCCTTGCAAGATGATTTCGATGAATTGTTATTCCCGGATCATTCATTAGGAAAAAATATTCTTGGTACTGAGCTTACTGTCAAAGGATTTCAGCAGAACGACTTTATTGAATTCATTAAAAAGCATCTGAACACTCATAAGATCATTTTAAGCAGTGTTGGAAATTTCCCGCTCAAGAAAATTGTAAAGCTTGCTGAGAAGTACTTCAAAGAAATTCCTGAAAAGAACCATACGGTTGATCGCCAGGTATTTAACAATTATCATCCGATAATTAAGCAAGTTAAAAAACCAATAACCCAGTCGCATTGTGCACTGGGAAGCACTGCTTATCAGATTGGACACCCAGATAGAATTCCATTTTTTATGCTTCTCAATATACTTGGAGGTCCAGGCATGAATTCGAGGCTTAACTTGTCTCTGAGAGAAAATCATGGATATGTATATGGTGTGGATGCTAATTATTCACCTTATACAGATACTGGTGCAATGGGGATTTACTTTGCCACGGAAAAGAAAAACCTTCTAAAAAGTCTAAATCTCATCTGGAAGGAATTTGATAAGCTGCAAAACAAACCATTAGGAAAATTACAATTACATACTGCCAAAGAACAACTCAAAGGACAACTCGCTATGTCAGATGAAAATTATAGTGGCATGATGCTGATGATGGCAAAGAGTATGTTGGACCTAAACAACATTTTGACACTTGATGAAATCTTCAAGAAAATCGATGCTGTAACAAGCGAAAAGCTTCAGGAAATCGCTCAGGAGACCCTCATTAGGGAACAAATGAGTATTCTCAGTTTTATTCCGAACTAGCGGAAACAATCCTTAAAAAAAGATTGTTAAAAGAGACATATTTCACTGGAAATATTGTCTCCTGTGTTCTATTTTCGCATCCTTAAATTTTAAAAATATATATGGCAGTTTTAATAGTGTTTTTCGGATTAATCGGTACTTATTCCATCGCTCGTTTTTTGGAAAATAGATCAAAAAGAAAAGACTTCTGATTGCTGAATTCATTTTCCTTTGTCTTTAAATGCAAGATTTCCGTAAATTCAGGAAATGAAAGTTGCAGCAACTTTAGTGGGTATTACGTTTTTTGTTTTTTATGCACAGTGTGTATCTGCTCAATTTGAAACCAAATTAGTGGAACTTGATACATTAGAGTCCACTGGCAAAAGACATCAGAGCTTCTATTTCACCTTTCGCTCTCAGGAAGACCAAAACCTCATAATAAGATCTCAGGAAATATACTGGGATTTTGGAGGTAAGCAGGTTCTCTCCAAAATCTATGGCCCAGAATCATTGTCAAAGCCAACGGAGAAAGATAAACCTGTAGTGATTTGTTATTCTTGTAACGATTCAGATTTGTGCTCAATTAAATGGGTCGCTGAGCCATATCGAATGAAAAGCTTACAACGACTGGAATCATTTTTACAGAAAAACTATGAACAGGACTCCTTGACAATTTCTGAAGCTCTACTCAAAGAAATGAATGGAAAAACCTACTTACCCGATTATAAAGTTGCTATTGAACTTCTATTGGGTGGGGGGAATTGGAAAATTGCCAAAATAGAGGATTAAGCAAGTACCTGGAGTTGTTGTTTCAAGGAAGCAAATAATTCCTCATCTGCATGATAAACTGCAGCCCGCAATGCGCTAAACCATCTCCCCTCAACTCCGTTTTGCTCCATTCTTAAGAATAGTTTGTTTAATGCTCCAACTTCAAAGACCTCAAGAGCCATCAATTCGGAATAAAATGGGGATAGCATTTGAGCTTCTTCACTCGTTAAATGATCTACTTTTTCTACTCTTGGATAAGAAATTTTATCGGTTTCTACTATTCCTTCAGATTCATCGGCCAGGTTAACTACAACACTAAATGTACTCCCTATCTCAACTTCAGATTTAACTTGAATTTCTCCACCATGAGCTTCAATTGCCAATTTACAAAAAGCAAGTCCAAGCCCGGTTGAAGCTGCATTACCACTTGCTTTTGCATCTGATTGCCAGAATCTTTCAAATAAGAATGGAAGTTTCTCCTTCGAGATTCCTGAGCCTTCATCTGTTATAGAGATTACTGCCTTATTCTCTTGATTTCGAGATGTATTCAAATAAATATTTGCTCCAGGATTACTATACTTAATTGCATTTGTAAGCAAGTTCACCAGTACCCGGGTCATGACTTCCTTATCAACAAGAATCTTATCATCATTTTGGATTTGGACGTTCAATGTTAGACTTTTCATCTGTAACAAAAGCTCTACCTGGCTCTTGGCATCCTTACTTAATTCACTAATCAGATGTTGTTTCAAATCAAGTGGTACCTTCGCCTCTTCAAACCTCTGTACATCCAGCATATTTGTAACCAGATTCAACATTAAGTGACCAGACTGGCTGATATTGTGCATTTTTTTATTGTAAGGATCACTTGCTGCAAATCCAAGAATTGTGTTAAGCGCATTCTTCATATCATGCGCAATCATGTGAGTCAAGCCTTCTTTAAAATTCGATAGCTCTGAAACCTGTTGTGCTGATTTAGCGAGCTTTATGTTTTGAGAGGCAATTAATTGATTCTTTCGTCTTGTTCTTCTGTAAATGAAAAGTATAGCAAAAAGTATAATCACTAAAATAACCGTGATGGCTGTTACAAGATATATCGTTGATTGTCTGTTAGCAATTTCTGCCTCCAACTTTAACTCTTCATTTCTTTGTTTTGCCAGCAAAGCGTCCTGCTGTTGGTTATGTTCGAAATCCGCCTCAAGTCTTGCGATCTTGGCCGTTTGCTCCTTATTCAGAATTGAATCTGCATTTGCTTTAAAAATCTCATGGTACTGAAGAGCTAGTTTTAAATTACCTTTCTTCTTATGAAGTTCGTATAAGCTTTCGGCCGAATTCTTTATTTTCTCTCTGTTTGTTAAGCCATCTGCCAATTGATAAGCATTATTAAGTGCCTTTTCTGCAGCACCTAGCTTTTCAGATTCCAGATGTATTTTTCCTAATACCCACCAAGAGGTGCTTTGGATTTCTTTATCACCACATTTGACTGACGATTGAATTGATTTATTCAAATAGTATTGAGCAGAATCTGTTATTCCAGTTTTATATAAAACCCAACCTACTCCATTATAAGGAGCGTAAATTCTACATTGAAAATCGTTCTTTTCATAGATTGAAAGGCTTTCTCTGAAATACCGGTCTGCGTTTTCATAATCTTCAAGGTTGCTGTATGCATAGCCCAAATTATGCGCAACCAAAGCCAAATTGGAATCATCACCTTTACTTTGTGCATAATCATAGCATTGAATTAAGTTCTCAATAGCTTTTTCATTTTCACCATGTTGAGCATACAGCAGTCCAAGATTTTGAACATAAAACATGTAGGTCGATTCGCCAACCATGTTTTTTGAAATCCTCACCAGATTTAAACTCGTTTCGATTGCTTCGGCAGGTCTACCAATATCACTTAGTATCATGATCTTGTTACTGATAGTAGCCAAATTCAAGGAGTCAATTTGTAGTGACAAATCAATATTTTCCAACGCCTCATCAACCCTTCCATAAGAATGTAGTAGTGCTGCCAAAAATCGATAACTGAACATAGATTCCTGGTCATCCTGGTTATTGTTCCAACTTAGAGACTCCTTAAAAATAAATTCGCAGGTATCCTTTAAATCGGGATGATAAAACATATATTGATATCCAAACTGATTATAACTTTTGGCAACCAAGGTGGAGTCGCCATATTTCAGGGCATCTTTGTGTATACTAAATAAGGAATCCTTGGCTTCCATCTTGTCCTTCCTCACGAGAATATCAGACCTCATCCATCTACTGACGAATTCTCCTCTTTTATAATCAATCTGTTTGCTCAAACTAATTGCATCCTCTGCGATCATTAGAGCACTATCGGTCTGGCCATTGATAATGTAGTAAATAGTAAGCTCCTGCATCACCTGAGCTCTTATGATATCATCTTCAAGTATCTCAATTTGATTTTTTAGGCTATCAGGGTCCCGCTGTGCAGATAGCTGGGTGGACATAACCTGCAGAAGTATGAATAGACAAAAAATTCCTCGTAGCATTCCTGTATTGATGTATGTGTTACTTCTGGCGAAGCGAAAATTACAAAATATTAGGAATGATATCAACAATACTATTATGTATAACCTAAAATACCCCACCAGGATAGTGGGGTATACATCGTATAGCTATACAGCCAGATGGTTATCTGAGCATACTGTTTCTAAATAAGAAATCTTCGAATTCTGTCATAAGATCATCATTATCAGGATAATGAATCATTGCCATTTCAAATACTGAAAAAGCATCTATAAGCAGTCCTCTATCCTCATAATCATGGGCTAAATCCAAATAGAATTGCGTTGGACGCTTATCATTTTCTCCAGGTAATTCTGTCAACCCTGACGGATAAACTTTCCGGATAGCAATTTCGTCCGATTTGATTTCCGGATTAAGTTTTGAGGAAACACCTATTATTAGCAACGGCGCTTCTGATTGAAGTTCTGGACTTGTTAAATCAATCCACAATCCTTCAGAACCTGTTTCATAGGAAGCCAATGTTTCGTTAAAGATTGTTTTAACAGTTACTACATAGTTCTGAACGCCATCAACGTCTACCCAGCGTAGAGCAAAAAAATCATTACTTACGTCAAATTTATTTTCTCCACTTGGCATAATTACAGACAATGAAGCTTCTGAGGCCCTACAAGTAGCACCGGTTGTATACATTTTATTGGAGTAATTTGAATACTGATACCCCACAGCATTGTCCGAAACTCCAGCAGGTAATGGTATTGGCTGCTTTACCTTCACAAGATTCTTTTTGGAGTTGACCTCCATATTATCAACTGCAACGAATGAAGTGTATTCTGTTAGTAATGAGTACTTTAACCCCAACTTTCTTACTTTCTCAATTTCATCAACCCTTGGAATATTGTAATCCACAAGTTCGGAAATTGCTGTTCTGGCCCATAGATATTTTAATGCTGGATTATTTTGATCCTCATCACTGGCTAGTGCCAACTTGGTTTCATATCTGCCATATCCATAATCCCCGGAAAGTGTGACTTCTCCATCAAATTCCCCAACGTATTTACCATGTACAATAATCGGTCTGTTAGGCAATACATCAGGAATAGATTTTGGCCAAACCTCTCTAACCAAATTACTTCCGTAATCAATAGAAATATTAGTCAGTGCCGGTCGATTAATATATTCCATAAATTCCTGAGCTTTTGATTTCGCCAATCCTTTTCGTTCGACTACATAGGGCTCACCCATTCCTGCTTTTGCTATTCCTTCAATTAAGTATCTGTTAACTGAAGAACCTATTCCAAAGGCATAAACATTGGTTTCACCCAGGTTTTTCTTAATAAGCTCAAACACATCTCTTTCAGCAGAAATATATCCATCGGTTACAACCACCATAGATCTGGAGAAGTTCTCAGCAGGTTCGGCCTTAATTGCCTTATTCAGAGCGGCATACAAATTTGTACCACCAGAACCTTGCTGTTTCATCATCAGTGACAATGCCTTTGAAATATTTGATGGAGTACATGGAACTGATTTACTAAAAACACTTTTACTACCGTATTCAAATAATGTGATATTGAATAGATCAGTGGGTTTCAAAGAGCTTAGCAAGTTATTCATCAACTCCTTGGCAGTCCTAATTGGATAGCCATCCATTGATCCTGAAACATCAACCACAAACACGTATTCCCGGTTTGGAATCTCTTCTTCTTTAACAATTTCAGGCGGCTGAACCATCAGGGTAAAGAAGTTCTCAGCAGTATCTTTATGAACCAGAATCCCGGTATTGATCTGCTTCCCCTTTAAGAAGTATTCAAGAATAAAATCTCTGTTTCCTTCTTGTAGGTTGGTGAGGGTAACGCAACACTCATCCGACTTGGTAAAATTGACATTTACATCATGAGATGTACTCCTAATGTCCTGAATCGGCAGTCCTGTTGATAATTTCACATCGATCTTAAAAGAGTATGGAGCCGATATTCCGGAATGAAGATAGGGGTTACTAACCCACTGATCACTTTCCCTGGCAGATGCTTCAAGTTCTGTAGAATACCTAGGACCCACTGTTGTTGGAAATACAAATTGATACTTACCGTCAGTGGGTTCGATCAATTCTGTATAACGCAATCTTGTTTTGATCACATCATTAGGCATGATGTTGGCCACATTCATTTCAAAAACATTAGGCCTGTTTTGCTCTAACAGGGAAGCTCTTTTTCCAGCTTTCTTGGCTGATTTATAAGTCCTCCTTGCCTCTTCTCTTTCAGCAATTTCAGCTTTGATAACTCTGTCACCAATTACCATTTCCAAACTGTAGATTGCTGCATTGGTAGATCCTGGAAATACATAAGTCGCCTCAATCGGCTCAGTTCCAGTGTTTTCAAATGTCTGTTCAATGATCACATCTGCAATTGTCCCGGAAATATGGACATCTGCCGAAATATCTTTGACAGGCATCATCTCGACTTCATCATCGATTCCCGGAATAAAAAAGTAAGGTGCCAGCAACTTCTCCTCTGGTCTTTGTGCTTGTGTGTGATTGATTGTGAAAAGTAGCCAGATAGTTAGTCCTACACTTACAAATTTCATGGTTAATAAAATGTTTAAACGGTTATAAATGATCCCGCAAACTGGTATAGAGAGGTTTCCGAAAGATGGTAAAAGATGTGTTCCGTGACAGGTTTACAGATTGATTGCCGTATGGCTGAAGCTGTGCCGTGTTTGTGCTAATATAAAGATTAAAAACCCATTAAAACAAAATAATTAAAATAAATATTTAAATAATTATATTTTTAGGCAGAAATTTAATGAGATAACAATCTGATTATCAAGCCTGTCACTTTTAGATATCACATAAAATTTGTATCTTATTCATTCAGGTGAATACCTGCCCTACCAAATTGGAACCATAGACTGGAAATAGGTTTAATCAAACAGCACTTTGTCCACAGGTGAGAGTGATCACTGTGCCTATTTAGCAAAATTACCAACTACAGATTCAAACCTATGAAATCCTACACAATCAGATTTTTTGCAATCATTGCGATATGTTGCTTATCGGTTACTTCCTTTTCGAAAGAGATTAAATCCAGCAAAAAGGAAAGGATCGAAAAAAGAGAGTTACGAAGGGCCGTAAATGACCTTGAAAACATTCTCAAAAAATACTTCAATCCCGAAAACTACAATGTTTCCAATGTTGATCTTTCCAGTGAGGGAGAAGATAAAATACTATCCGGAAGTGTTTCATTTTTTGGTAGTCCAAATGTGACATTCAAAGGAGTGCTTGGGGCAGATAAGAAAGCAAAAAGCATTACTGCTACATTCCCACCACAAGCCGTATTTAATCTGGGACATGTTGATAAGCTATCTGAAGGCAAGTTAAGACGCCTTTGGCCAGCACGACTTCCTAAGGAATCTGGGATAAGAATAAATGACTTCACAATGTTATTTGAGAACGGGGATCTAACAGGTTTCGAAACCAACCTTGAGACGGCAGATTGGAACTTCCTTGATTTCGGCACTTTTAAAATGGAAGGGATTGGTATTTACATGCAATACTTTCCAAAGAAAAAAGAAGGCACTGGGGAAATAACCGGAAAAGTATCTATAAGTGGAAATGGCTTAACGCTCAAATCTAAACTTGGAAAAGATGAATTGGTCTTCATAGGAAACCTCAAGACAAGCAGTTCGATGAATGTTAAAAATCTGATAATCGCTACTGCAGGTCAGCAAGATGCAAATGCATTTTTTGGGCTTGTTCCTGGTGAATTTTTCAGTTCAATAACACTCCCAGAACTAGTAGTAACTGCCAAACCAAAAGAGCGAGCTGCCATTTTTGAAGCAATCAGTTCAATGGGATCAATGGCTATAAGCATGCAGAAAAAGGAAAAAAAGGACATCAAGATGAGCCTCTATCCTAACCCTGGATTCAAGTTCTCTCAAATCAGTTCGACTCTTGGAATATTAGACCGGGACGTTCGATTGGAGAATCCAATATTGGTAGTTGCCAATGCAGCATCAACCAATGTAAAGATTCCAATTCCATCTGGAAAACAATCTTTAGACCCTGGTCCGATTAGTGTGAAAGATGGGATGAATCTATTAGCCAACATAGATCCTCATCCTGACATTAAAAAAATTCTCAAAATCCAAAAAGTTAATTTAAGAGGGACATTAAGTGGAAGTAAAATAGACCTGGCTGCAAACCAGCGATTAAACATTGATCTGGGTGGCGGTGTGAAATTTCAGAATGTGGCATTTGGTCTGGAGGCAGTTCCAGCATTACTCTCGCTGGGAGGAAGCATTCTTGTACCAGTTGAAGGTGACAAACTTCAATTTTCTACTACTTTCAATACCTCTCCTACACCACCTAAGTTTGGAGGTGATTTCGTATTGGAAGCACTAAATGGAGATGGTAATGCAAGCATATGGCAAAACCCATTTGGTATCCCGGGACTTGGTATATCAAATTTGGGAGGTGGTGCAGATTTAATTCCTGCCCCTCCATTTATTTCCAGAATTATGCTCAAAGGCGATCTTCTAATTGGGCTTGGTCAGGATGCTATACCTGGCAAATTAGATCTGGAACTGGATGTTGCAGACCCGCTGGACTCAAAAATCAATGCTTCAGTTAGCAGTCTGACAGTATTAGGCGTGGTTAAAGCATTTACAAAATTCAGACCTTCTGGCGAACTGGAATCTATGATGAGAACAGGGTTTGAGAATGTCACGATAAATATCAATCCTAAACAAAAAGAATTTGCTGCAAGTGGCCGCATCTCTATTCTCGGTCAAGGAGCTTCATTATCTGCCAGCTTCACTAATGGAACCACCTTGAGTATGTCTGGAAGTATGGATCCTCTCATTCTAAGATCTGGAAATTTCACTTACTTCTCAATTACAGGAAATGGACAAGCAAATCCTTCATTTGCATTCTCATTTGGAGAAAAGATGTACTTCAGGATGAATGGAAAAATTTCAGTTCTGGAAACCATGACAGCTGCTGCAGATATTCAAATTGATGAAAATGGTTTCTCCTTAAAAGCGAGTGGCAATATTTTGGGAGGAGCATTTAGAGGTGATATTGAAATTACAGGAAGGGATCTTGGTGACAAGCCAGACCTATACGCAAAATTGACCATGTCACAGGATATAGTTGGGAAATTCAAATCTGAAATGAATAGCTACATCCAAAAACAATCCAATGGAAACGCTCAAGCTATCCGTGACTTGAAGAAAAAGGTCAATACCGGTGATGACACTGTAGATGATATTTTAAAAGGTGCTCTCACAGGCCTGGGCACAATAGAAAATACTGCTGCAACCGCTGGAATGCTAATAGTAGAAGGTATGGTACCAGATATTACAGCTATAAAATTCGAAGGTTCCTTAAATGAAGTTTCTACCTCAGTAAATGTCGAAGTGTACTTTAAAGTTGGTGGTAAAGAAATGCCTCCTGTAGCACTATCCATGAACTTAAAGGGTGACGTTGCTGGCGAAATTAAAAAAATGGCTGGTGTCATGGGAAAACAGGTATTGAAGCAATTTGAAAGTCTTGGTGATGAAGTAACCAGTCTTGTTGGACAAGCTGGGGAATTCATGGAAGATGTCGGACAAGGTTTAATTGTTGCTGGAGAGAAGATGGGACAGTTTGTTGCTGATGTGGGAGAAGATCTGGATGTATTCTGGAATGGTGAAGCTCCTCTACCAGTGAAAAGTGCTGGTCCGTTGAGCCAAATCAACACAACTACGAGACATTATAGAGTAACTATTCACAGAATTGAAGTAACAGCAGCATGGGATGATCCAATATCAAAAACCATCTCTCAAGGCGCTTCTACAGTCACAAAAGGCGGTGGTGCCGTGCTGGGAGCTGCGGTTGGGCTAGTTGATAAAGATGCCGGGAAAGACATTACTCAAGGCGCCAATCAAGCTGCTCAAAGTATGACAACAAATGATCCTACCATTGAAGTCTATGGAACAATCATCGTGGAGGTCGGTAGAAGTATGAATGCTAGTCCTGGAACTAATTCAGTTGCCTGGAGTAGAAAAAGAGTAAATGGAATTTCTACCAGAGCTGGAAACACGATTGCTGTTAACAATACCAAAAACTTCTATATCCAAAATGGCTCAGCAGCATATTTAAAAATCAGATCAAAAATCAAAGAATTTGACGAAGGTGAACACCATAGTAGTGATGAAGGGTTTGGCGGTGGTCACCAATGGACCGATATAGGAAATTGGGATTGGCGAAGAGGTGTGAATCAAAGTAGTTATTTTGAAGCTCACTCAACTAATAAGCATGGACAAAGATCTACAGTTAAAGTGCATTATACAGTTGAGTTGGTTCCTAAGGTTTCATTGCAAAAAATGCAATCAGCTGTTGCCAGTAGAAATATAGAGAATGTAAAGCGACAAATAAGATTAGGTGGCGATGTGAAAGAACCCGGTGTTTTGAATCCTGCGGTTAGAAATAAGGACAGAAACACTTTGAATTTCCTTTTAGCAAGCGGTGCGAAGGTCACGGAACAAGATGTCATCACATCGCTCAACAAGCAATTCTACGATCCGTCAATTGCCAATAGACTACTAGCAAGATCAAAGGTTCCTGTTTCAGCGGCAATGATGAATAGTGCCATTGATCTAAATGACTCCAAAATGGTAGCCGCTTTAATCTACAGGGGCGGTAAACCAGACAGATCACACCTTACCAAAGCGCTCAATGCCAATATGCTTAAAACAGCTGAAATCCTGATGGTCAATAAAGTACCGGTTAACAGTCAGGATCTGGCGGCCGCAGTGAATGCAAATGATTATGCTAAAACAAATCTGATCATGAGATATGGTGCGCGTCCTGATGTCAATATGCTTAATAAAGCGGTTGGTGCAAAAAACCAGCAATTGGTCAATCTATTACTCACTGAACAGGTGCCAGATCAGAATTCTTATTTATTGGCAGCACAAGCTAACGACTTCAATATGGTTTCAGCTTTGGGAAGAAGTGGTATTCCTATTCAAACTGATGGCCCCAGTCAGAAGGCTATTGATTTTAATAATTTGCAACTACTGAATAAAACTTTTGAGCTGGGAGCTAATCCTAACAATGCTCTGAATTATGCAGTTGGGAAAGCAAATGTTGGGGCAATCAATGCAGCACTGAAGCATCATGCTGATCCAAATCCAGTCCTTCCGTTTGCCGTCAATAAAAATGATCTTACTTTATTCAAAGATCTGATCAGCACGTACAAAGCAAATTCTACGACAGGACTATATCACGCCATTGGAGCTAATAATATTCAAATGGCCACTATTGCTCTTGTAGATGGTGGAGCAAATCCAAATACAAGATTGAAGGAAGTAGCAGATGCAGGAAATACTGCAATGGTGAGGTTATTGGTTTCAAATCACGGAGATCCGGAACTGGCTGCACCAGGAACAGTAGCCAAAAATGATGTTGCTCTTATGAGCGAACTAATAAAATACGGTGCTTCAGCGAATAATGCTCAATTTGTTCAAACTGCAGCCAATAACAGCTCCCTCGACATGGTGAAATTGTTGGTCAATAATGGAGCTAATCCAGATTATGGAACGAAGATTTCGGTTACTAAGAGAAACTACAACATGACTCAATTTCTGCTAGTAAGTGGTGCGAATCCAAACGGACTAATTGCAGATCCGGCTACTCAAGGAGATGGCAAAATGGTCAATATGCTTCTAAACTATGGAGCCAATGCAGATGAAGGAATGAATGGTGCAGTAAATTCCAACCACACTGCGATAGTGAAATCTCTGCTGGATTTTGGAGCGGATACTAAAAAATATATTGCCGTTCCTGCAGGAAAAGGGAATTACGAAATGTCCAAAATGCTTTTAGATTTTGGTGGAAATCCGGATGATGGAATACTTCCTTCAGCAAGAGGAAATCATACCAATATTGCTGTGATGCTTCTAGAAGCAGGAGCCAATGTTAATGGTGTAATGCCAATTTCTGCTGGACACGGTAACACGAAGGTTGTCCAATTGCTCCTAAACAAAAATGTTAATCCAACTGAAGGTATTCGTCCTGCAATAACCAATAATCACACCGAAACCTCTATTCTGCTTCTTGATAACGGAGCAAATATTTCAGGAATGATTCCAATCTCATCAGGACATGGAAATGATAAAGTAGTAATGAAACTTCTAGAGAAAGGAGCTAATCCAGATAATGGAACTGTCCCAGCGGTGAAGAATAAACATGTGAAAGTTGCTAAAATCCTTATTGACAGTGGTGCTAATGTGAAGGACCCTAAATTCCTTCAAATGGCTGTTGATAACAAACAAGGGCCAATGGTAACAGTGCTAGATAAAGGCGGATGCGATGTACATTATACAAATGATAAAGGAAATTCATTCCTCCACCAGTCTTCTCAGTTTAAAGGCGAAGTGGAATTAGTGAAAGCCTTTCTGGGAACTGCGATAGATGTAAACGCTAAAAATAACTTTGGAAACACGGCATTACATCTGGCAGCAAAAGAAGGGAATAAAAACCTGGAATCCGTCACGGCCATTGCAGAAGCTGGAGCAGATTTGACGATTGAAAATGACAAGGGAAAAACTATCCTAAAAGTGGCAAAAGGAGGGAAAGTAAAGAAGTATTTGAAGACCCTGGGAGCTGTTAAGAAAAAGAAATGATTAACGGGTCCTTCTTCATCAATATTCAGTTAGCTACGCGAAATAAATAGTCAGACTGAATTTCCTGGAGACACATTTTTTAACATCAGGTGTAATAAAATGTGTTCTCCGGGATACTTATTAGGCAAACTCAAATACTCAATAGTAAAATGAATGCCGAACCCCAAGATTTAATTAAAGAAGGATATCATCAAATCGAACAACTTGGTCACAAGGAATTAATCCCTTTCGTAAAGACCAATCTCAAGAAAAAAACAAGGTCAACATCATTGTACAATGTGGCTCTAGGAACCACATTTGCCGTATTAATCAGCTTTCTATCATATTACTTCTTTGCGGATGATTTATCGTTTAGTAAAGCTTTTGCTTATGCTGGAATTGGAATATTTAGCACTCTATTTCTAATTCCGATTCATGAGTTCATTCATGGATTAGCATATAAATGGGTTGGAGCTAAAAACACATCTTATGACGTCAATTGGAAGAAATTCTATTTCATGGCGCTTGCTGATAAGTTTGTTTGCAACAGAAAAGAATTCCAAATAGTAGCATTGGCTCCTTTTATCACAATTTCCATCTTACTCATTTTAGCTTCTCTTTTGTTGTCAGGTTATTTCATGTTCATCCCACTTGGAGCATTATTGTTTCACACCATGTGTTGTGGTGGTGACTTTGGTTTATTAAGCTTCTTTGATTATAATAAAAATGTAGAATTAGTAACCTATGATGATGTCGAGGAAAACATATCATACTTCCTTGCAAAATCGGCTTAATTGATTTTTTTCTCCACACCATTAAACCATGGCAAGCATTTTGTATCTAAGTAAACAGTTGAAACAAAAAAATGAGATTTATGAAAACTGTTATCTGGTACAATACTGAAAAAGGAATTTATGATTTTGGGACATCTAATGACTACTTATTTGTAGGCAAAGAATTCGATTTGATCTTTGCGGAAGAGTTTATTGGTGCTCCATTAACTACTGTTGCTAGCATCACTCAAAAACTAAATAAGAACCTTACAATGCACAAAGCATTAGCTGCCTGATTCTTTCTTTTTTCCCTCCCACTTCGTCAATAAGATATTGGTCTGTAGATTAAGTCTATTTCTAAAGAATGGTGTCCATCCCATTATTAAGCCAGTGGTACCAAGGGCTTGCTTGGACCATCTGTAGACATTAAAGACGTCATCATGTTGAATGATCTTGCCATCTTTAAATCGAAAAGTAGCTTCAATAATATTATGAACTCTCCTACCGGTTTGACTAAAATTATAATGTGCTTCCCAATGTGCTTTACCAGTCTCTCCCTCCATTCTCACTTGTGAGTGCTCTACAAGAAAGTCTTTTCCCTGTTGGCTTTCGCAAAGCATCCTCCACATATTGGAAGCCCTTTCACCTTTCAATTGTCCAAATGCCGGATCACTAAATCGGATATCTTCGTGATAACACTCGGCCATTGTCTCTGCATCCAGGTCATTAAATGCAGTATAGAATTTCTCTATTATTTCAACTGACATTGCTTTTTCTTAGTTTGTTTCCAGCTATGATGAATAACACTCCAATGATTACGCTGATACCTCTTCCCATTAAATAGGCTACTGCATAATCCAGGTTCTCTGTTTTGAATTTCTCATTGATCTCAGTGATGGTGTTTGGAAGTCTATATAAGATCGAAAACATGATCAGCCCTCCAATTATCATCAGAATTATTCCAAATATCTTTTTCATGAATCAGCCAATTTTGGATCCATTTGCAACTTTTCTTTCTGGGTTTAGTAAGATAACATCTTTTTCATTTCCATACACCCCCATTACCAGGCACTCGCTCATCAAATTTGCGATTTGTTTTGGAGGGAAATTAACAACAGCGATAATTTGTTGATTGATGAGATCTTCCGGTTGATATAATTCAGTGATCTGGGCGCTTGATTTCCTAACACCCAAATCACCAAAATCAATGGTTATTTTATATGCAGGATTCCTGGCTTCTTTGAATATATCAGCAGTTAAAATAGTACCTACTCTAATATCAACTTTCTCAAAATCCTTCCAGGTAATTGTATCCATTTAAAGTCTTATTTCTGCGGAATTAATGAAATAGCAAAACCTCCTCCAGGTGCCATTACTAACTCCAATTTATCACCTTTTTTGAAAGTAGAACTCTCAATGCTAATTGAAAGTGGATTATCATCCCAGTGAGCATCTTCCCCATCTTTGTAAATACTGGCTTCATACGTTACTCCATCTTCCAGAAAATCCAGATTAAGGTTGTAAGTCATCCCTGATTCATCGGATATACCTCCTACAAACCAGCTTTTTGTGTCTCTTTCCTCTCTTGCTATCACTGCAAATTCTCCAGGCTCTCCATCAAGGACTTTACTTTGTTCCCAATCTACTCCAACCTCTCTTATAAACTGAAATGCCGGCTGACCTTCATAATTCTCCGGAAAGTCTGCTGCCATTTGAATCGGGCTATACAATACAACATATAAGGCCAACTGTTGAGCAAGAGTAGTATTGACCTGATTCTTGTCTTTATACTTACTGAATTTGATATCGAATATTCCTGGTGTGAAATCTATAGGTCCAGCTAACATTCTCGTGAAAACTACATTTGGCAAGTGATTTGGAGGATTTCCCCCTTCAATGGACCATGCATTAAATTCCTGACCTCTCAAACCTTCTCTTGAAATTGCATTAGGATAAGTTCTTCTGATTCCGGTTCCTTTGATGGGCTCGTGCGCATTGATTGCAATATTATACTTAGCCGCAGTTTCTAGCGCCCTCCTGTAGTGATTGACCATCCACTGTCCATGATGATATTCTCCGTCTGGTATGATTGGGCCCACATATCCAGTTTTCACAGAATGAATATCTAGTGACTGCATCAACTGGTAAGCAGTGTCCATTTGTTGATCGTATGTACGTGGTGCTGCACTTGTCTCATGGTGCATGATTAAATCGACACCATTTTCCTTTCCATATCTCACCACTTCCTGAATATCATAGTCTTCATATGGTGTAACAAAATCAAATACACCCTCTCTATCAGGGAATCCAATCCATCTTTCCCAACCAGTATTCCATCCTTCAACTAAAAGTCCTTTGATGTGATTCTTAGCAGCAAAATCGATGTATCTCTTAGCATTCTCGGTGGTTGCTCCATGTTTTCCACTTGCCAGATCCCAGCTACTTTTATTCATATGCATCTCCCACCAGATTCCCATGTATTTCATTGGTTTGAACCATGAGACATCTCCTAACTTATTTGGCTCATTTAGATTAACAATCAGATTTGATTCTACCAAATCTCCAGCTCTTTCAGCAATCTGAATTGTTCTCCATGGTGTATTGAAAGGCACCTGCGTCTTCACTTTCGAAGCATCTCTGGACCCTACCAATTCAGACACCATATTCAAATTCACGGTATCCACTTTTAGAGTCATGCCTGAATAATTGGTAAGATTGGCTTCATGAAAACTTAGGTATAACCCTTCGGCAGTTTTCATAGTTACGGGAGTATTTACTGCATTTTCCGGAATTGTTGTTTGTGCCAGATTAGGGTGATCTCTTTTTGCTATGGCATTGATATTTGAGAAATTGGTATTGTTATATAGATGCTCATATATATCCCAGTCCCCTGGTATCCACCATACTTGATGATCGCCTGTTAAATTGAAAGATGTATTCTCATCAAGAATCACCACCTCGTTCATTCCATCCTGGGCAGGAAACTCATATCTAAATCCTAACCCATCGTCATAGACCTTAAACACTACATTAAATGTCCTTCCTGGGTCTGCTTTTTCTTTTAAAGTAGCATATAATTGATTGTACTCATTCTTTACAACTCTCTGCTCACCCCACGGCATTTCCCACTCTTCACTTGATTTGGTGATGTCGATAGTTTCGATTGAAAGATTAGAACCCAATGCAGGCATATCTTTAAAATCAAAACTGATATAGGATTTATCAACTACAGTAATGTCTCCTTTGGTAACTTGATAACCGAATTCACCTGATTCCGAAGTAAAGACTTCAACTTTGATACTTTGATCAGGAGATGAAACACTTGTTTCTAGCGCTTCTGGTGCCGTACAGGCTGTGAAAGTAATGAGGCTAATAATAGCCAATAAACTAGGTGCAAACTTCTTCATTTTTTACATTTTAATTGTTTCGATCCAATGGCTTGACGAATGGATCACTAATATAATGAGAATTGATTCATAGAGAAAGAACCTTGAAGATCTGGCAAACTTTTTGACAATTTGTTACACACAATTGATGTTTCAGCAAACTGATTTTAAGCTTACAACGTTAATTGACTATTTTAGCAGCAAATTTGAAGTATAGGGAGAGTATGAAACAGTTTATTTCGGTTTTAGTCATCACCATTGGGATTTCATTCCCTGGTTTTGCTCAGAAAATTGGTCATGATATTACTATTGAGGTGAAAGGTATTGTTGATGAAACAGCCTATTTATGCTATCACCTTGACAGTAAAACTTATGTTGCTGATACTGTTCCAGTAATCAATGAAACAGTGAGGTTTCATTCTGATGAGGAATTAGAGCCAGGAATGTACTTTCTATACACAAAAGGTGGAATCTTTTACGAATTCCTGGTTAAGGACCAATTCTTTACGATTACCGCGGATAAAAAGGATATGGCAAACACTGCAGAAGTTCGAGGCTCCAAGGAGATTGAACTATTCCTCGGTCTCCAAAGACAGATGGCCAAGTTTCAGCAGGAGACCAGAACTTTGCAAGAAAGTCTCGCAAAGCCAGATGCTGATAGTACCAAAATATTGGAGAAAATATCCCAAATAAATCGTGAGAACCGTGAACTGGGCATGAAGCTAGCTGAAGAAAATAAAGGAACCTTATTCTCTCAAGTATTGGCTTTGATGGACCGCCCAACTGATATTGTGGCTCCAGACAGCCTGGATGAAAAAGAGGCGCAGCTTTATAAGTATTATCAGTACAAATCACAATTCTGGTCTGGAGTAGATTTTACAGAACCTGGAATCATCAGAACTCCATTGTACTTACCAAAAATGAAAGAATACTTCGAAAAAGTAGTTCCAACACATCCTGATTCTTTAGCAAATGCCTTGGATGAATTCTTATCGCAGGACATGGATTCAACTGTCTTTCAGTATTCGCTAGTTACTATGGTGAACCTTTATGCCAACTCAAAAACAATGGGAATGGACGCTGTTTACGTTCATTTAGTAGATAATTACTATGCGAAAGGAAAAGCTCCATGGACAGACGAGACTACACTTAACCGAATGCTTCAAACTAGTAATCGATTAAGAACCCTCTTAATTGGAACGAAAGCACCAGATTTCAGCATTCCAGATATAAATGGAAAATTGGTTTCTCCAGAGACAATTCCAGAGGATTATGTGATTTTGTTTATTTACGATTCTGGTTGTGGTCATTGTAAAAAAGCTGCTCCTAAAATGGTGACTACTTATGAAAAGCTTAAAAAGACTATGTCAGTGGATTTGGTAACAGTCAATCTTTCTGAAAATGAAGAAGAATGGAAAGGTTTTATTGACACATATGGTCTTAGCGGAACTAACCTCGGAGACTTAACAGGCACCTCCAATATCGGCTACTACTATTATGTCACAAGCACTCCACAGGTCTACATACTGAATAAGGATCGTGAAATTATTGCCAAGAAATTAGCAGCTGAACAAATACTGGACTTTCTACCAAACTACCACAAAGCATTCAATCAGTAAGACGCTTATTTCTTTTAATCGCATCCATGAGCTTCCTTCTGATCCAGAATATCTCATTGGAATGACCAGTCTGTTGGAATTTAAAAATTCCCTCGGAAACTGTGCTTTGAACAAAAAGCTTACTAACCAATTTACCGTCTACTATAAGTCCCAGCGTTCGGCCTTTAAAAATTCTAGTAGTTGTTTTTAAGGTTTCTTTCCCAATTGAATCAAGTTTAAGATCGATTGACCGCATACCTGAGGCGGAATCAACATAGATATCGCTTACAGAGTAGAACCTCTCCAGCTCAATAATTGGTTTCTCCAAAATACAGTAGTAATCATCTGTGTTGAGGAGTTTTAATTTTTTGTAGCAATCGTTCATTGATCTTGAGGTAAAGTAGATTCCCTCTTCAAGCTTTTGGGCAGTAAGGCCAATGCTGAATATTAGGATTGGAAGGATGATTAGTTTCTTCATAACTAAAGGGTTTTCCCTTCTATCAAAACGATTTTCTCAACAGATTCATTTTTCATTTCCAAATACTGTTGTCTTGCTGGATCATTTACATAATCCAGGAAGTCCTGTTTGGATTGAAAACTCACCAGGTGAATTTCATAAGGTGCATCATCATTGATTTCAATATAATCTGACTCCTGCGGCCTTAGCCTGTACATGAGCTTACCATTGTAACGACTCAAAAATGGAATGACCTTATCCTCGAAGGAGTGAAATGTTTCTTCCTTACCGGGTTTGATGAAGATTAGTTGGGTATAGAATAGCATATACCAATATACCCACAAAACAGAAAAAGGCAGACCGTGCGGCCTACCTTTTCTAAAACAAAGCAGATGGTTATTATACTTTATGTTCAGGCGTTATTCGCTTTACCCATCATGAGTAGCTCATTTAGCGTGATCTCTGTGGTGTATCGCTTCTCACCGTCAACTTCATAACTTCTGTTAATCAGCTTGCCTTGTATAGCAACCTCTGCACCTTTAGTAAGATACTTTTCCACTACCTCTACTTTCTTTCCCCACACGACAATGTTATGCCACTGTGTATCTTCTACTTTGTCACCTTTGCTGTTTCTGTAAACCTCATTAGTTGCTAAAGTGAATGTGGCCATCTTCTTTCCACTGTCGAAAGTTCTTACTTCAGGGTTTTTTCCTAGTCTGCCAATTAATTGCACGTTGTTTCTTAAAGCGTTCATAATTTTAATTTTTAATAGTTAAACTTTTTAAATAATCACTGATCGGCAGATCGTATTGATCAAGTGTTTGATCGTTGTGATGTTGCAAAGATTGTATAGGGCCGAAAATCAAGTCGGTTGTTAAGTATTTGTACTCGTTTATAACCGATTGTAAACACTTGTAAATGTTTGTTGTCGGATATATTACTGTATATCAGCTATTTGCAAATAACAATAAGAAGTAATAAATTCGAGAAAATTATTCGATTAATCATCTATGACGGAAGTAGCGGAAAAGAAATGCCCTGAATGTGGGAACCCGATAATGGGAAGAGCAGATAAAAAATTCTGCTCCGACATGTGTAGAAACGCCTACAACAATAAGCAAAACAGCACCACCAACAATCTGGTAAGAAGAGTAAACTCCATCCTTAAAAAAAACCGGCGGATCATGGAAATCCTAAGTCCCAACGGCAAAGCAAAAGTGAAGCGTTCCAAGCTTATGGAACAGGGATTTGACTTTGGGTATTTTACCAATACCTACGAAACCAAGGAAGGTAATATTTATTACTTCTGTTATGACTATGGGTATCTGGAATTAAAGGATGATTTTTTTGTGATCGTAAGAAGAGATTAGTTGTGACTCTTGAATACATAATCATTACACTAAGGCTAAGAATATGAACTTACTACCAGGTATCGGTATAGAAGACATTACATTTGGCATGACCCCTGAGGATGTCCATCGACTATTAGGTAATCCAGACAAATCTATAACTGATTCTGATTATGAGGAGAGGTATATTGTGGAATACAATAAGTATTATTTAAGACTAATATTTTATAAGGATGAAGGTCATAAATTAGGATATATCCATACTAAACATCCTAATACGGTTTATAAAAATCATACGATTATTGGCAAAACCATCAATGAAGTTCAAAATACGGTATTTGCCGAATTAGGTATCATTTGGGAAAAAGACACATATGACTTTTGGAACTGTTATTATAATGACAATTTTTGGATTACCCTTAATGAAGAGTTCGGAAGAATCAAAGAAGTTGAAATTGGGGTGAACATAGATGAAGAAGATAATTTCGTTTGGATTGAAAACTTCAAAGACTCTTAAAATGAAACATATCCAATACTTGATCATATATATTTTCTTCAATTCTTATCTTTGGTTTGATCTGAATGAATTAGTATGAAACCCTTTCTCCTAATTGCTTTATTCATTTTTTCTTCACATGTTTCTTTCTCATGTGATTGCATACTTCAACCAATAGAATCAGATTTCGAAAACATTGATTATGTTGTAATTGCAGAAGTAATTGAATTGCTTGATACCAAAGAGGAACGAGAAGAATTCCACTTTCCTCAGGATACGCAAAAGAGTTACCGGGTAAAAATTAGAGTATCAAAAAGCTTCAAAGCAAATTTCAGAAAAGATCAAATTGTCGAATTGCATTCGGAATTCACCAATTGTGATCCATTGTTTAGTCTAGGTGAATCTTATTTGTTATTTCTTTATGAAAAGGATCAGAAATTTCTTGAAGTCCCTTGTACATACTGGGGTGAAGTCGCTCAATTAAAAAATGAGATTCAAACTATCTCTGAACTTGCAAGAAAAAACTAATAATGCTACTAGTGAGTTCCTAGTGAAAGAAATAAATTAATTTTCACAAACATGCAACATTAAAATATTCACTGGTATCGTGTGAATTTCTTTGCGCACTGTAAAATACCTTGAAGTAGGTATTTGGATTTGAATATTTATAGGACAGTTTTATCGATTAGAAACTCAAAATGCCCCGACATATGGAAATTAATTGGATTGAACTAGTTCTTGGATGGCTATTAGGTATGCTGACGCCAATTGCATTAAGCTACGTTAACAAGGTTATTAAGAAGGTAAAGGACAGAAGATATAGGAAGGGAGTATTTAACTACAATCCAGAATCAGATGGATTATATATGGTTAACCGATGGTCATTGGAAAGACCCTTAACCAAAAGTACACACAAAGTAAAAATACAAAAGGCTAAGCCATTTCAAGATTTTATACCAGCTGAAGAACTTCAGAAAAGGGCAACAGACTTAAGATCTGAGAACAAATCTGGAGACATTTGTTTTCTGACTGATTATCAAATTGATCACAAAGAAAGTGCATACGGAGAGAATTTTGAGATCACAGTATGTCGATGTGACTACTCAGAACATTTGGCGTCATATTATTATCTCGAGGAACATCCGGAAATAAAGAATAAAATAGCGGATTTACTCAGAACCGATCCCAAAAAGTACCTGGCCAATGCTATCCCTTCAAATATAACAGTTAATGCTGTGGTGATCAGCGAAGATAAGTTTTTGGCTATAAAAAGGTCCACTAGTGTTGATACTGCTAAAAACATCTGGACAGTAGGACCATTTGAGACAATGGTTCTGAAACCTGAACTGACTCCCGGGTCAGACTATGATATCTACTCATTAACAAAAAGATGCTTATTTGAAGAAGTAAACCTAAAAGAGGATCAATATGGTGAAATATTCATAAGCTGGTTCGGCATATTGCTATCTTCTCTGAGAACCCATATTGTTGCTGTAATTAAGATCAAAAACATTAGCGAATCATCTGTGATTGCAAGTGCTAATAATGCACACAGCAACTACGAATCGGAACAATTTGAATGGCTTCCTTTCACTCACCAAGGAATTAAGGACTTAGTTGAAAATGAATCTGGTCAACTTTCGGATAGGGAATGGATAAAGTTTACAGCATTGTCATTGCAAGAAGCCTGGAGAGTAAGACAATTTGTTTAGTCGTAGGTTTTAAATTTCCGAAAATGCATTAAATCTGTAATATTTTCCGGATTTGGGAAACTTCATTTAGGTTTTGAAGTCTTTACTTACAACATAACCAATTTTACAGAAATACAATTTGATTTACAATAGCATGAAACACCGATTGACCATCATTATTTTATTAGTCACATCATTTGTATCATTTGTAGACGCCTCAATTCCTATAGCTAAAATACCATTTGAGCTAGAAGGAAATCATATTTTTATAAATCTGAGTATTCAAGGTTCCGAAGAGTTGAAATTTGTTTTTGATACTGGAGCAGGTGGCACTGTAATCAATTCATCAACTACTAAAAGACTTAACCTGATTTCCGAAAGAACGACCGAAAACTCTGGAGCTTCGGGAACTGTCACTTCTGAAATCGTTGAGAACGTTGAAATCAATATAAATGACATTCAACTTTCAAAAGTCAATCTCCAAAGTGTTTCTTTAAGCCATCTGGAAGAAGTCATAGGTAGAAATATTGATGGAATAATCGGCTATCATTTGTTGCGTCAGTATGTGATTGAGATCAATTACAACACATCTGAATTGATTGTTTACCAATCCAAAAAATATAAATATCAGGGAAATGGTGAACTCATCAAAATTGATTTAGGCTATGTACCAACAGCAGTTTTTACAGTTGCTCTGACAAATGACTCATACCAAAATGAAGAATTCATTATAGACAATGGAGCCGGACTTGCAATTGCATTCACCACGCCATTCTCTGAAAGAAACGATTTGAAAAACACCATTGGTAAGACCTACAGTAACCGTGCAAGTGGCTTTTCAAAAAATAAAGCAGATGTTGATGTCGGGAGAATAAACAAGGTACAGATTCTGGGTACGGAATTTACCAACATTCCAGTAAGTATCTACAACACCAATGTGGGAGTATTTGCTCATCCAACAATTGCTGGAGTTATAGGAAATGAAATTCTAAAACGGTTTAATATCACGTTTGACTACAAACGAAAAATCAGCTACTGGGAACCTAATCATCTATTTGATGGCACAGCTTTCGAAATATCTCACTCTGGTCTCAAATTAAAGCTAAGCTCTGATAAATCTAAAACCATTGTAGACAGCATCATTTCAGAAACAGACATCTCAAAGTCTGATATTAAAGCGGGTGATGAGATTATTGAAATAGACGGTATCAAAGCAGTAGATGCTTCACTGGAACAATTAAGGGCATTATTATACCAGGATGGAAAGAAAGTTGAAATTAAATACCTTCAGGACAATCAGGAAAAATCCCTGGAAATTTTACTTAGACCATTGATTTGATGATCTACTGCTTCGACACATACTACACTGAAGAATTCGCAAATACTGCGGTAGTTGGAATTCAAAATTGGCATGACGCAGAACCGTCTTACGAGTTATCTGAAAAAACTACCGAAATCGAGGAATATGAAAGTGGATCATTTTACAAAAGAGAATTACCATGCCTTCTAAGTATAATTAAAAAGATTCCTCTTAATACTGAGAAAGATATACTTGTGATTGATGGTTACGTGATTCTATCAGATGATGGTAAACCAGGGCTTGGTGGTTATCTATTTGAGGAGTTGGCGGAAAAGTGTCCAGTAATTGGAATAGCCAAAAATGACTTCTTAAGCCTTCAAAAGAAAAAATTCAGTGTTTTACGCGGTGAAAGCAAACATCCCTTATATGTAACCTCGCTTGGGATAAGTTTAGAAGAAGCCACCGAGAATGTATCAAAAATGCAGGGTAAGTTTAGAATTCCTACTATTTTAAAACTTGTAGACCAGAGGAGTCGATTGATTTAAAAAAGGAGCTAACGTATTTGAAAGCTCCTTGGTAAATATTAAAAATGATAGTTTATCAAAATCTGGTTTCCCAAACTTTTTAAACTTATCTCATAAAATCCAACTCCCGCAAGTGTGGATTGATAATAAGATTCTATTCCCCAGCTAAAGTGTTCTCCTAATCTTCTTTGGTAACCTGCAGAAAGATTTAAAACCCCGAAATAATGTTTATTCTCTTTTCTAAATTCGATATCGTTTGTAACGGCTCCATATTGGCCACCTCCAACTTGCCATTCATAGAACTCACGGTTCATGAGGAAAGAATTAAGTCCCGCTAAACCATAAATTCTCCCTTTTGGAAGTTTAATCAAATCAAATCTTAAATTAATTGGAATTTCTATGACAGTGCATTTAGCATCAATCTGATCAGGAAAATTATTGTTATCCCAGACACCTGGAGGCAGTGTAACATCTCCTTCGTCCGTTACCAAATAAACTTTATTGACTCGATTTACACCTGTTACCAAAGACACTCTATCTGTAAATTGAAAAGTGCCTCTTAAACCAATACCAGAACCAGGTCCTGTGAAGTTCTTTAGGTTAACTGTGGTTAAGTCCGTGTTTAAGACTAAGCCTAAGGTAATTCTGCTATTGAGTTTTTTCTTTTCTTCCGGAACAACAGGTGATTCTGCAATCTCGACGAATTCAGGATCAACAAGAAGGAATGTTGCTTCCTCCTCAAAATCTTTTGGAGGAATATCGTTATCCTCTGAAATGGATGAAACAAGTACCAACTGTGGTACTTGTTCATCTGCGTTAAGTGTTCCCTTGGTTATGGATTGGTTATCCGCAAGATCTTCTGTTAAAATAGTATTCTGATCAGTTTCCTGTTTCTGGTGATCTGATTCATTTAAGTTTTCTTCAATCTCGACTTGGCTGGATGTTATCTGTGTAACTTGGTTATTACCAGTATTCGTAAGAATTGCTTGCTGCTGGTTGGAATCTGTGTTTGATTCAGATATCACATTTGTTGCAAATTCCTTTTTCCCAGGCGTACTATTATTGTTTTCATGGTTTACCACAGTTTCCTGTGAGTCGTGGCTTTTGGAACTCTCTATATCACTGGACAAACCAGTAACAAGAGCAGCTTTATTCTCATTATTACTTAAGTCATTTTGAGATACTTCATCATGTATGTCCAGCGAAGATTGCTTTGACAAAGAATAAGCATCCTCATTCCCACCAAATTTTGTGGAATTCGAAATAAAAAGACCTCCTAAGAATAAGATTAAAATTATTATTCCTGTGTAAACAGCTTTCGGAATCCAGCTGGCCTTTTGTTTCTTGAGATTGAATTTACTCCATGCTGCTGGATCATACGCTGGCAGGGGTGCGGACTCAAACCTGGTCCGTACCAAATTATCAAACTCCTCATCTGAAAATTTACGCAACGGCATAATCTTTACTTTTCATCAACATCTCTTTTAAATGTGTCCGGGCCCTATGCAAGTTCGACTTGGAAGTCCCAACAGATACATTTAGCATTTCCGCAATTTCTTCATGTTTGTAACCATCTATAACGTACAAACAGAAGACATTTCTATATGATGGAGGTAATTTTTGAATGAGTTCCAGTAGCTCCTCATATGAAATACGATCATAAACATCTTCATCGTGAGTAATGGTAACAGCCTCACCGCTATCCAAATCCTGATGATACATATGTTTTTTGTTTTTACGGTAAAAGTCAGAAGCAGAATTAATCACTATTCTTCTTAACCAGCCCTTAAAACTCAGATCGTTATAATCCTTAATCTTCTTAAATACCTTCATAAAGGAATCATTAAGGATTTCGATTGCTTCGTCATAACCATTTGAATAGCGTAAAGCAATACTCATCGCATAACCAAAGAAGTGTTCGTAAAGCTCTTTCTCAGCTTTCTTCTTCCCCTTTTGGCATCTTAAAATGATATCTTTCTCTTTACTATTCAACTCGGTTAAATCAGTTTATGCCCTAACGCAACACTCCCCAAAATTGGTTGCGTCAATATGAAAAGTAATTTAATTAAAATACAAAAGACGCCCTAAAAGGACCTGAAACACGAAATTTGAGGGTGCATTTTTGGTAGACAAGGCGATTAGTCCACCTTAAAATAAGTGTACAACCCGAGTTTAAATGCTCTAAACTGTTACCTCCACCGCCCTTCGGGCACCCCCTCCTTAAAGAAAGGGGTTAAGAACATTCTCGGCGGACAACTTCGATTCTTCAACTTCAAACTCCCATCTTTCAACTTCATCAATCACCTCCCCCGCCCTTCGGGCACCCCCTCCTTAAGGAGAGGGAATAGTTGATTCATATAAATAACTACACCTAATACCACAACTTCTAACTTCAGTCTTCTAACTTCTAACTTCTGTCTCCGGTCTTCCAACTTCCAACATACAATCCAAAACATAGTTCCTTGTATAACATAGTTGTCTATTTCTCGTTATAGGATGAATATGAATAAGGTGAAAGAATTTTTTTGGTTATGCTCAGGATCCAACAGGCAGATCCTGGAAAATTGTCCTTCTGAGTCCAGTAAATATGTCGGTATTGGGGCTACCATATTTTTTACTGGAGTTTTTGCTGCAATTGCAGGCGGTTACGCATTATACACTGTCTTTGATAATTACTTTTTTGCTGCCTTGTTTGCTATTGTTTGGGGGCTGATGATTTTTAATCTGGATAGGTTCATTGTAAGCAGCATGAGAAAAAATGGCAATCCCAAAAAAGAGTTGATCATAGCTCTTCCAAGAATTGTCCTTGCTATCCTGATTTCTATTGTTATTGCCAAACCTCTTGAATTGAAAATATTTGAGAAGGAAATTGAAAGTGAAATTACCCTAATGGAACAAGAGGATTTCGCAGTGAAGGAAAATGTAGTGAAGTCCAGATTTGAAAACACTAAAACCCAGCTTGATGCAGAAATTGCAGCACTCAAGAATGAGGTTAATGCCAAAACAGAATCCAGAGATAGATTAATGGAAATCGCCAGGCAGGAGGCGGATGGAACAGGTGGAACCATGCAACGTAATCCAGGTCCTATCTACAGGATTAAAAAGCAAGAAGCAGATAGAGTCCAACAAGAGTTAGAAAATTTGATTGTTAGGAATGACAGTCTGGTCAAAATAAAGCTAGCTCAATTGGCCCAAAACGATACATTAGCTGCTGCTGCGCTTACCACACTTGCAGAGAGTAAATTGAATGGGCTTGCATCAAGAATGGAAGCTTTGGACAGAGTAACTGACAAGAGTAGTGCTATATTAATTGCACATTGGTTTGTTTTACTACTATTCATTGCAGTTGAAACTGCTCCTGTTTTTGTGAAACTAATAAGCCAAAGAGGCCCATATGATTACTTAATAAAAGCTCAGGAATATGGTTTTGAGTCAGGACATTTTGAGGAAATTGCCAAAATCAATACTCAAATCAAAAAAAGAACTACAAAAATGTCAGATGAGGAAATTGAATATATCCTCGCAAGACTTAGAATGGGGCTCGAAAAATCTTAATTACCTAAAATTTATATTCCGGTTCCTTTTTCGAAATAACGTATTCAATACTCCTGAAAATAAGGCCTCTCCAAAATCTTGTGTACCATATGGATTGAAGCTATCGTATCTATGAGTGAAGTTATTCAAGGTATTCATGGCTCCAGTTGGGGCCATTGATTTATACTGTGTATTCCCCTTCTTATCGACATAAAATACGATATCATATGGAGTGTTATATTGATGTACGGAGATCACCTGCAAATCGTCAATCTTATAATCTGTGTAAAAAAGAGTAGTGTGTCTTGCTTCAAAGTTATTCGCTAGCAAAACTGTGGGGCCACTTACCAACCAAACAGGTTTGGTTTTAATAAATGAGTTTTGACCAAACGATAGATGACTCAAGAAGACAAGTAAAGTTAACAGTAGAAGATTTTTCATAGTGCGAGCGTTTTACTAAATATAATGAATTCTTTTCTAGAATTGACGCCTGATCCAGTCTGCATAAGTCAAAAAACTTGAAGCCCTAAAAAACAATTGAAAAAATTATAGAAAAATGAAACATATTTTCAATTTATATGTATATACATATATTGTTTAGACATTTAATATAAAAATCATGACATTTAAAGAAAAGACTCAGGACATTTACAACCTTATTCTACAAGGACAGCTACTAGACGCATTTGATAAATACTACCACGAAGATGTCGTAATGACCGAACCAAGAGGCACTAGAACTGGAAAAGCAGAGTGCAGACAGTACGAAGAGCAATTCCTTGGTATGATCCAGGAATTCCATGGTTTGGAAGTGAAAAACCTTGCTTCTGATGAGGCAAATGGAGTTGTATTTGTAGAAACTTCAATGGATGTAACATTCAAAGATGGTAACAGAGCGGTTATGGATCAGGTATCTGTACAGAAATGGGATGGAGACCAAATTGTGCACGAAGAATTCTACTACCATAATAACTAGTCGATTCTAATTGTCGATAAATATCAAAGGGTGTCAAAAATTGTCACCCTTTTTTGTTTGTGGTACGTTTAATCAGTTTGAAACGGCTAGAAAAATCGGTATATTTAATAACCAGCCCTTGGGTCCTAAACTACGCACCATGAAACTAGAACTACGCTCGTCCACAATCCTGGGATTGTTGCTATCCCTATCTTATATCTCCTATTCTCAAAAAATTACTGGTACCATTCAAGATAACAATGGAACTGGTGTGCCTTACGCAACTGTAGTTTTACTTGATGCAGATTCCTCTCTTGTAAAAGGAGAAATATCAAATGGAGACGGAATTTTTATGATCTCCACTTCCAAAACTGGCACCTTTAAACTTGTGGCTTCATCTGTTGGATATTCTAATTACACATCGGAATTATTTTCGTTGGAAAAAGGACAATCAAAAAACTTTGGTACCATAAAGATGTCTGAAGATGTGGAGCAATTGGAAGAAGTGGTCATTGAAGCCGAGAAACCTCTTTTTGAGCAAAAAATCGACAGAACTGTTGTAAACGTAAGTCAGAATATTGGTGTGAGTGGAGGATCAGCATTAGAAGTTCTGGAGCGTTCACCTGGTATTACAGTTGATAAAATGAATAGCTCTATCGCTCTAGCTGGAAAGCAAGGTGTCAGAGTAATGATAAATGGCAAAATCAGCAATTTACCAGCTTCGGCAGTTGTGCAAATGCTGGATGGAATGAATGCTGAAAACCTTGAGAAAATTGAATTGATCACAACTCCACCTGCTAAATATGAAGCTGAAGGAGATGCAGGAATGATCAATATTGTACTCAAGAAGAGTGCAGATAAGGGAACAAATGGATTTATTTCAGCATTCGCAGGATATGGAAGAAAAGAGAAATACGGAGGTACCATTAATGTAAACCATCGAAATAAAGGCTTTAATGTATATGCTGATTATGGATACAGGAATAATGTAACGCAACAAGTAATCAGTAATGAAAGAGATATTCAAAATGGTGCTTTTGTTGATGCTATTAGCGCTTACAGTAATAGAGATGCCTCTACGGTAGTTCATAATGGTAGAATAGGAACTGATGTTTCACTCGGAAAAAGTACGGTAATTGGTGGCTACTTTTCATTCTTTAGCAGAGAATGGAACATGGATGCCCAAAATGATATCCAACAAACTTTCAGTGGAGTCAATAGCTCATTGAACATGGAAACAATTGAGCTTAACCAATGGGATTTCACTCATAGCAACTTCAATATATCTCAAGACATTACTAAAGGGCACAACCTGTCTATGGACTTCAATTATATCTCCTATGACGCCAACAACCCAACAGACTACAACCAGGACTTTTTTGATGACCAGGGAGAACCAACAGGAAGAGAAATGCTGAGAGTCGGTAAAGAAACTCCTACCGCTATTTATACCGCTCAAATTGACTACTCCGCCAATATCACAGACGACTTCACTCTAGAAGCAGGAGCCAAAACTTCTTTCACTGATCTTGAAAACGATGTGACAGTTGAAGAAACTCAAGATGGTGTTTTTGTAACGGATGACGAACTCACAAACTTCGCAATGCTCAATGAAGATATCACAGCAGGTTATGCCTCTATGTCGTGGAAAGCTTCCGATAAAATAAGTCTAAAAGCTGGTATAAGATACGAAAGAACTCAAACTGATATAGACACCAGAACTGAAGAAAATGTAGTAGACAGAGACTTTGGAAACTTCTTCCCAAGCTTCTTTTATAACAACACCATCAACAAAGACAACAGCTGGGTATTTTCTTACAGCAGACGAGTTTCAAGACCAAGGTTTACTGACATTGCTCCATTCATCATCTTTGTGGATCCAAACGCATTCTTCGCTGGAAACGAAAAGCTACTACCTTCCTTAACCAATAATATAAGATTTGAATACAGATATAAGACCTTCCTTATTTCCACATCTTACAGCAGAGATAAAGATGCCATTGCAAGATTCCAACCAGAACTGGATGACCAAAATAGACTTGTCAGCACTAGTCAGAATCTGGAATATAGAGACAACTATAGTGTCAATGCCACTATTCCATTCGGTATCACAGATTGGTGGGAGGTACAGATTAACTTAAATGGTAGCCTGATCAAAGTAAGATCCAGTCACTTTGAAAATCCGGTAGATTTCTCCGTGAAGAATTTAAGCACAAACGGTACTCAACGATTTAAGCTTCCTAAAAACATGAAGGCCGAGATATCATGGTTTTACTCAACTCCTCAATTCTTTGGAGTATCCAAAATAAAAGCAGTAGGTTCCATCAATTTTGGACTTGAAACACCGGTGGGCCAAAACGGAACTTTAAGGGCTTCAATGAATGATATTTTCAACATGAACAACTGGAAATTCAGAACTGATATTCCAGAAGAGAATCTTGATGTCAGAACCCTCGTGGACTTTGAAACAAGAGTATTCAGAATCTCATACAATCAGAAGTTTGGAAACAATAAGCTGAAAGGAAAAAGAAGAAGAAAATCGGGAAGTGATACTGAGCTTCAAAGAATACAATCGTAACGGTTCAGGTGCAAAATTCTGCGTCTTAGCAAATAAAATCCTGTCTTAAGTTCAATTCTAATGTCCAAAAGGGCTTTAGAATCGTATAAGATTTTTATAACTTAACACAGGAACCAATTGAAGCAGTTAATGAAAATGCATCCTCAGTTAAAGATGGACATCACCAGGATATTGGTGATCACATTCATTTATATTCTGATAAATTGGTTTTTCACATTCTTCACTTTCGCTCTCATCTACTCAGAATACAGCTTAGGTCCTTCTGGCCTCAGCACTGATCTGTTATCAAGCTTATTATCTAATACGGTTATTGGAGTCCTTGCGGGACTTCTTGGCGGATCAGCATTGGTCATAATCAATGGAAGATACTTTAGGAAAAAGTCTTTCAAATTCGCCATGCTATTCACTTTCCTGACATACGTATTGTCATTCTTCATCATCACAATAACCGTGAGTGCAATCAATTACCCGGCGCAGGCTGGCTATTTTGAATATGACATTACGTATTGGGAATTCTACCTGGAAAACATATTTAATTATGTCTCCCTAACCTACTTCTTTCTATGGATGACCATCACTCTAATTACTCTTTTCGCACTGCAAGTAAATGATAAATTTGGTCCAGGTATGCTGGGAAAATTCCTGAGAGGTCAATATTATCAACCAAAAGAGGAAGAGAGAATATTCATGTTTCTGGATATGAAATCATCCACAACAATTGCTGAAAAACTGGGCAATAAAAGATATTTCAATTTGCTAAACGACATATTCACAGATATTACTCCTGATATTATTGCCAGTGAAGGCGAAATCTACCAATATGTAGGTGATGAAATTGTCATCACCTGGACGATGAAATTTGGATTGAGGAGTGCGAATTGCTTTACTTGTTTCAATCGTATTCAAAAAAGAATTGATAAGCTGGCACCATACTATGAAGGTAAATATGGTGTTGCACCAAAATTTAAAGCTGGCCTTCACTATGGCACAGTCACTTCTGGCGAAATTGGAAGTATCAAAAAAGACATTGTTTATTCCGGAGATGTTTTAAATACAGCATCCAGAATACAGGAGCAATGCAATCAATATGGCGTAAACCTGCTTGCTTCCAAGGAAACGATAGAATTAGTTCAAAATGAAGAAATATTTGAATTTGAACACCTTGGAAATATTGAGTTAAGAGGAAAAAATGATAAGTTAGACTTGAATTCTATCAGGTTCTTAAACTAATCAATGGCCTCCACCAAAATACTGATCTTAATTTGCTCAGCACTATTTGCCATCCTTGGCTTATACCTTCTGGTGGGTAAAAGGAGATCCAGATCTAATACTTTCCTTGGAATTTTCTTCTTGCTATGGGCATTTAATTTCCTTGATGGGTGGCTATTAATGGACGGATTCTATCTAAGATACCCCAGCCTCGCTTTATGGGAAGACGTATTTATTTTTCTTCACGGACCAGTTATTTACCTGTATGTCAGATCGCTATCTGGTAAAAAATCTGAATCTCCTTTTCTATATATTCTAAACGCAATTCCATTCTTCCTTGCCCTACTACTTTCCTTTGTATTCTTCCACCTTGAATCTCAGGAAGTAAAATTGATGATTATCAAATCCATGGTAAGGGAACAACAACCGTTACAAGTCATCATCCCATTAACCGTGACCTTCATTCATGTATTCATCTACATTATCCTGTCAAAACGATTGATCAGCAAGTTGTCCTTCAGGCTTCATGGCTATTACTCTAACAGTCCTATAAAGTGGTTCAATGACACACTTAATTTCATAATTGGTATCCTTCTTCTTTCTTTGAGCGTAACGTTTGTACAATATTTCAGCAACCCAATCTTCTTTCAGCTTGGACTATTACTACTCAATATCAGCATTCTGATTTTCATAATCAGAATCTATTTTCAAACACTGGATGAACCAAAGCTGCTGGACACAAGAAAAATTTCAAACCCTAATTTAGAATCAGAAGAGCTACAACTTGTTGCTAACAGAATAGCTGAAGAAATGGAGAGTAGCAAAACTTTTCTAAAATCCGAATTAACCATTGACGACCTTTCAAAAAGTATCAACCTTGAACCAAGAATCGTTTCACAAGCCATCAACACTATCTTCCAAAAGAACTTCTTCGATTACATCAATTCCCTTCGCATTGAAGAAGCTAAGAAAAAATTTGATGAGAACAATGATGATAAACTGACAGTCCTGGAAGTAATGTATTCCGTGGGCTTCAATTCAAAATCGTCTTTCAATACCCAATTCAAAAAGAAGACCGGAGTTACACCAAGTCAGTACAAAAACAATCCAAAATAAAGCGTTCGACTTCCTGAAATCGGTCGAAAAGCACTGTAATGGAGCCTACCATTGCTGCTCAATCAAAATAAAAAACTCAATGCAAAATTTGAATTACGAGCAGTACCCTGTCTGGAAGCAAATTGTTTATCATTTCTATCCAGGTATTTTCATCATCGTAGCTTATATGTTTCTTAGTCAGTTTCTACTCACCATCGAATTGCCATCATTCCTGGCTTTATTGATCGTTGAGGTGGCGGTTCTGGTGCCAATTGCTTTGACTCACCTCTACTTAAAAGCTGGCAACAGTTTCAATTTCAAAAAGGTAATTCCATACCTGAATAAAGTCAAACCCTCCAAATTCATCATGTGGACGTTAATTGGATTCTTTGGCTGTCTTATACTTTACATTCCTCTCTACCCACTGGGAATTCTATTGAAAGAAACAGCCTTTGATTGGCTGCCACCCTGGTATTTCGACCCAATGTACGGAGCAACAAATCCATCTACGGTAGCAAATATTTTCTTAATTGGAATTGTAACTGATGGCATCATAGCTCCTGCCATTGAAGAAGTTTATTTCAGAGGGTACTTACTGCCAAGAATGGCATTCCTTAAAAACTGGGCTCCTGTATTGAATGGATTAATGTTTGGTCTTTACCACTTCTGGCAGCCACATAATTATTTTGCTATAATCATTGTTGGAACCATTATTAGTTTCATTGTTTGGAAAACCAAGAATGTCTGGTTGGGAATAGCCATTCATTGTGCACTAAATACTGCGGGCGCCCTAATGGGATATTTCGCGGTAACAAGCGGGAACATGATTGGAAGATAATTTCAGAATATTTGACATTCCTTAACTTCTAACCACTAGATTTGGCTCTTTTATAATCTCATGGAAGAGTTAAATAGCTGGATCGATAAGTTAAGGAGTGTTCCTGTCAAGGAAGTAGATAATCTGGATTTGTCTGAGGTTTGGTCAGATGAGTCGGTGATTATCTGGAAAGCGAAGGCAGTAAATAACCCATCACCATTCTATCCTGTGTACAAGTACCAGGATTATTATGCTCCAAATGCTCTGCCACTAATCCTTCTTAAGGGGAAATTCCAGAAAAACGCTTCTTTCTGGGACGCTTTCAAACCAAAAAAGAAATATCAGTCGGGGCACCATACTGTAGATTCTGAAATAACCAGAGTATCTGGAGAGTTTAGCAGCAACCTTTCAATCACCTCTGAAAAAGAAATGATCAAGGCCGTTGCTGACGCCATGGTTAGAGATGCACAGAGAATGGAGGAATTATACCCAGACCATGAACATATCGTTTTTTGCGGTGGTAAGGATAGTCTCAACATTCTATTGCTACCATGGAGTAAACCCATCATAGTAGCCAGTGCACCTCCTAACTTCAAACTGGTTAAAGAATTTGTAGCTCAGAACAATCTTCAGGTAAAAGAATTGGTAGAATTAAATGAAGAGCCTTCTCAATATGAAGAAATGGAGGTTCTGGCCAACAACTGTCTTAATGATCTTGCACATTGCAGATGGGTAAATCACTTTGTGTCACTATCAGAAAAATATCCAAAATGTATCTTCTGGAAAGGACAACTGGGAGATACATTCCTCACCGATAATTGGAAAACCTATAGAGTAAAAAGGATCAAATGGAAAGACCACCTAAAAACCATTAAGAGAGCTCATAAGGACTTCATCAAATCATTGTGGTTTCGTGGGGCCATGTGGCAGGGAACACATGTCTCACAAATCCGAATGCTCACAGGCCGACTTGTATTATCAATTTATCATGGCCCGGCAATGACTGAAGTCCTAAAAGAAATGGATCTTACTAAATCAGTACAAAGAGATCTAAGAGATGAAATCGGAAATGCAATTCTTGGAAAAAACGTCAATTACCCAAAGGAAAACCCCTCTCCTTTTCCAATGAAGCGAATAAAAGAAATATCACACCCTGATTATTTTGAAAAAGTACTAAACAAAATTCTCAACTAACACCCAATCAGCGCCGCTACGACATTTTGGATAAACATCCTTAAAGCCGTGAACAAAGCATCAGAGTTTTACATTTATTAGTGAAACGGTATTTTTTTATGATTCACGATTATAACGATTCAAACCTAAGTGCTCAATTCTGTTTAACAGATGAATTAGCCGGAATTACTAATAGCTATACATTAAATAATGGCCTGATCAGCATCGTATGGAACAGATCCGATCATGATGTTAGTATTACGGTTGATGACATTCCAATGACTCTGGCTTCCAATCAAATTACTACCACAACTTATCTACAGAAAATTGCTTTCTCCGAGGAGTCTAAAGGAGCTGTAGCTTTTCTATTTAATCGTGCCTTTTATTGCATCCAGGATCACGACCATGAAGTTTCCTGCAATGGGATACTCTTCTTTGGAACACAGGATACACCTGTAGTTTCACTTAATGACGAAGAAGCTCATAAAATCGAATTGCTTTATCAGGTTTTCATTGACGAGTTTGGAACCAGAGACAACATTCAGGGAGAAATGCTAAGGATGCTACTAAAGAGATTAATCATTAAGATTACCAGATTAGCCAAACAACAACTGATCCCTGGAGTACTTGATAATCACCAAATAGACCTAATCAGAAAATTCAATGTATTGGTAGACCTACATTACCGTACCAAAAGACAGGTTGCTGATTATGCTGATTTATTAAACAAGTCGCCCAAGACTTTATCCAATCTCTTTTCTATGTACAACAAAGAGAAGACACCACTTCAAATTATCCATGAGAGAATAGTCCTGGAATCAAAAAGATTATTGACTTATACCGCTAAAACATCTAAAGAAATCGCTTATGATTTAGGGTTCGATGATGTTACTGCATTCAATAAACTTTTCAAAAAAGTTACAGGTTGTAGCCCTTCAAACTTCAAAAAAACTCTGGAACCTGTCAATTAGGGAAAAATTGGCAATCCTTCGGGAAAACTGGACTATCACCCTGGCTCAATAGGCCCGTATCATTGTACTATAACATTTAAATAAAATTTCAAAACATAAAAATTATAGTATCATGAGTCAATTTAATGTTCCAACCAGAGAGGAAGTTTCAGAAAATAATCAAGCAATATTTGATAACCTTAAATCAGCAGTAGGATTTGTTCCAAACCTTTACGCTACCTACGCACACAGCGAAACTGCATTAGGTGATTACCTTACTTTATCTAACAGAAAAACTACTCTTAGCGGTAAAGAAAAAGAAATTGTGAACCTTGTAGTAAGTCAGGTAAACGATTGTAGATATTGTCAGTCTGCTCACACGGCTATCGGTAAAATGAACGGTTTCACTGAAGAGCAGATCTTAGAAATCAGAGGTGGTGAAGCAAGCTTCAACGACAAATATGATGCACTTGCAAAGTTTGTTCAAAACGTAACAATCAACAGAGGAAAACCAGATGCAGCTGCACTTGAAAACTTCTTCAACGCTGGATATACAAAAGAAAATCTAATTGACACTTTAGTACTTATTGGTGACAAAACGATCAGCAACTTTGTACACGGTGTGACTCAGGTGCCAATTGATTTCCCTCTAGCTCCGGAATTAGAGCCAGCAACTGTTTAATCCTTTTTTCTTTCACTTATTATTTAAAAAATCAGAACAATGAGAAATATTAAATTCTTTATGCTAGTAATGGCCCTTGGATTATTGACTTCAACATTGGCCCTTGCTCAAAAACCTAAAACAGTCAAATTAGAGCAAACTACGGGTGAGTTCACAACTGAATCTCTAAAGCTAAAAGCAGGAACTCCCTACGTGTTTGAAGTATCAAATAAAGATGTAGATCATGCGGTAGGATTTGTGTTGGCTCCTAAGAAAGACAACATAGCGATGGAAGATCACATCCAGGCAGCATACCTGAGCAAAACAATAGAAGCTGGTGAAGTAGGAAAGTCTCAGGAAGTAGTTCTAGAAGCAGGTGAATATGTATTCTTCTGCCCATTGAATCCAACGCCACAGTATACAGTAGTCGTGAAATAGTTTAGTAGTCTCATATTTCGATTTGGATGTACAAGCACCAGGCCTTTTGCCTGGTGCTTTTTTTATTGCAAAAAACCAATTGTACCGAACTGAGCAAGGAGCATTTTTCATTATATTGAATCAAATTTTGATTGCCATGGAATTAGCTCAGAGTGTAGATGAATATATCATCAAAAACAACCACTGGAAAGAAGCTCTCATCATTCTAAGAGACATAGTAAAATCCACAGAACTCAAAGAAACTGTAAAATGGGGAGCCCCAACATATGCTTTAAACGGCAAAAATGTTGTTGGGCTTGGAGCTTTCAAATCCTATGTGGGTTTATGGTTTTTTCAAGGCTCATTTCTAAAAGATGAACACAAAGTTCTCATCAACGCACAGGAAGGAAAAACAAAAGGCATGAGACAATGGAGGTTTACTTCAATAGATGAAATGAACCCCGAGTTGATCCTGAAATACGTAGAAGAAGCCATTCAAAATCAAAAAGATGGAAAGGAAATAAAGGTTGAAAAGAAACCGTTAGTTATTCCTGAAGAGTTGGAAGAAGCATTTTCAAATGATGAACTGCTATCAAACTCATTCAAAAGTCTTACACCAGGAAAGCAGAAAGAATATGCCAATTATATTTCCGAAGCAAAAAGAGTAGAAACCAGATTGAATAGAATAGAAAAAATTACTCCTATGATCATTGAAGGAAAAGGCCTAAACGATAAATATAAGTAAGCATGCCCAAATACAATCTTCCTCCAGGATATGGATTTTTTGAATCGTATGCCAGGACAATCAAACTGGTAAAACACCCATTGGAAGTAATGGCATATAGTTTCAATCGGTTTGGCGATAGCTACTCTGTTTACGCAGGTGCGGGCACAAAAACTATTATGACGCGAAATGCGGAATTCATCAATCACGTACTCCAAAAGCAGCATCGATCTTATCAAAAGTCCAGGCTATCAACAGAAATGCTGGCAAAATATGCCGGACATGGACTACTAACTACTGTGGGAGATTACTGGCTGAGACAAAGAAGGCTTATTCAACCTGGATTTCATGTACAGAAAATCAAGGCGCTTTATGAGATAATTGATAAGACGGTGGACAAGTTTTTGGAAGACATTCCCGCTCGGGAAAATATGGATATCTACCCTCTGATGCACCGTGCGGCATTTCAAATTGTGGTAGATAGCTTATTTGATATTGATATTGAGGAAGAGAAATTTAATGAGCTGGCAACAATTATCAGTGAAGCACAGACATTCGTGGTAAAAGAAATCCGACAGCCACATCTCAATTGGTGGTTTAGGCTAAAGGGACAAGAAAGATATCACCTTGAGAGATCAGCTCAAGCCAGAGAGATTATCAAGGGGATTATCAAGGGAAGAAGAGAAAGCAATGAAGAATTCAATGATCTTCTGGACATGCTGCTCAACACCAGGTATGAAGATACCGGAGAACCAATGACCGACGATCAACTGGTTGATGAAATATTTATACTAATCATTGCCGGTCACGAAACCACTGCAAACGCACTTGCCTGGACATTGTATCTGCTTGCAAATAACCCCGAAATACAGGAAGAACTTAGATCCTCCACATCATCGTTGAGTATTGAAGAAACAGTAAAAAGTAGCGAACTGAGTTGCACCGTCCAGGAAAGCATGAGACTATATCCTCCGGCATGGATTACCGATAGGATTGCCCTGGAAGATGATGAGTTTCAGGATTACAAATTCCCAAAAGGCTCCACTGTAATCACCGTTTTCAGAGAAGCACATCGCGATCCAAGAATATGGAAAGATCCGGAGAAGTTTGATCCAAACAGATTCGAAAAAAAGAATTTCACCAAAGAGCAATCAAAAGCCTACTACCCATTTGGTGCTGGTCCAAGGTTATGCATTGGAAACAATTTTGCTATGGCCGAAATGGCGATTTTTATGCAAAAGTTTGTACAAAAGTTTAAGGTGATTGCTACTGGTCAGGTTCCGAAGGAAATTCCTTTGATTACTTTGAGGCCTGATAAGATTTTGTTGAGTGTGGAGAGGGTTTAGGCTTGGGAATGAACCTTATTGACAACAAAACATATACTGCATTCCCTATGGCATAGTCAACGAAACATGTAACACAAATGTATTTACAAGTAATTGAGAAATTTAGAATTTACAAAGATGAGCTTATGACTCAAGATGGTCAGATTAGTCATCAAGATGCTGAAATACTTTGGAAACTCAAGCAATTACAATGGCTTTACAATAGAGTAAATCAATTGAATGATCTCATTTTAGCTACTCAAAATGGAGATTATTTATTTGAACTAGAAATTTACTGTGAAGCCTTCTATCATTGTGCATGGAGAATCGAGGAAGTCTTTAAACATCATGAAAATTTTTCTATAAGTAAAAAGACCAAAGTACGTAAGGTACGAAATTGGTTGATGATGCATCCTGAAGGGAAAAACCCAGGGCATCTGGATGTTGGTATTGGTACCGGAGGAAGTGCTGGTCCCATTCTGAAGCCTATAAGTAATAATGAAGCTTTTAAGGATGAGGGATTTTTTGTCAATGCGGAAGATTTCAAAAACAAACTAAATATCGCCCTTGAATCAATTATGTAACTTTGGTCCTCAGATGCCAAACTACCCAAAAATCTGATTGTGTTTACTTTGCAATTAATTGACAATAACCCTCCGTCATTTCCCTAGAAAAGAAAGATTGATTGACAAGTTCAATCCAGGTATTCCGAAGTATAGAATACTTATTTAGAATATTTTCAGCTGCTTTGTCAAGTACTCCTGAGGTAGTAATTCTCTTGAAAAATTAAGATTTCCTTAGCCTCTTTCTCTTACCCCATAATGTCAATGCAAGCTCCTTGTCATCTCCCTCCCTCAAGCTTAACTTTCCAACTGAAGCCCACAAATATCCGCAGTTTTGTAATTGCTTCAAAACACCATCCTTCAGCCACTAGTTCTAAACTCTTGCTCCCAAATTACCAAACCACTACATTTACATTTGGGCAGGATAGCCTAGATCAAATTATGAAGTCATATGAAGAAGTACTATTTCTTAATCGTCAGCACTTTACTTCTCATACTTTCCTTTATCGCATTTTCCGACAACCTCATTACAGACATTGGGCAGGAAAGTAATAGTGATCCCAAATTTGTGATACACGGACTTTTTATGTTCGCATGGTTCGGAACCTTTGTGGCGCAATCCTACTTCGCTGCACGTAGAAATTTTCAAGCTCATATCAAATGGGGTAAGATTGGATTCCTAATTTCGATAGGAGTTTTCTTAAGCACTCTTTACGTATTTCTATCCGTTTTCAAAGATTGGGATGCCATGGAACCTTTTGTTAGGGCTAACCGCTTCTTCTGGCTAAGCTTTGCCACCTTCATTTTGCTGGCTTACCTATACAGAACGAACAAACTGGTTCACAAAAGATTTATTTTCTGGGCCATCATTTTACCAATTGAACCAATAATGGGAAGAGTATCCGATGTTTTTATGATTGACAATTGGGAACTTTTTTACGCTTTAGTTTGGCATACCTTTTTCGCTTCATTTTTCATTTTCGATTGGTTGACCTTGAAAAGAATCCATCCGATTAGCTGGTTAGCAATCTCTTGGTTTTATCTAACCTGGATGATTTCTATTTTCTTCTGAAATTGGATATTTGGTTTCCTCCAGATTTAGTAGTTAACTGCTTAACTTAAAAGCACCAATCTTAAGTATTATCCTCATCAAATATTCCACCCTCCAAACTTCAGTCCATGGTCACTAACCCAATCGGATTCTGATATGCCCATTACACTCTTAAAACTGACAACCGTCAACTGACAACAGCCACAAAACCCACCCAACCAATAAGATCATCCAACCCAACTCAAAACCCGCAACTCGCAACCCGTCAAGGGCAAGCCTCCGGCTCAAAATTCATTTCAAAAGGAGGAGGAACAGTCCCATCTGGCTCCTTATCAAAGTGTACCAAAACAGTATTCGGTTTCTCAGGGTGAAAAGTAACATTATCAATCCCCTGCTCCCGCTGACCCAGTGAATTAATCAGCATACTGTATTTCAACTCAGGCATGCCATCTACTTTCAATTCTCGCATGGTAGCCATTTCATAAATCCACCATTTTATATCGAGCGAACTGCTAAACATGTGATCCTCATCATCTTTCTCATATGAAATAATGGCTAAATCTCCTGTACTATTCAATTCTCCATCAGCAAGATCCTGTCCCCATCTTCCACCGGAATGGTGAAATCTAAGTAATTCCATACGTTGATTTGCCTTTAATCCTCTGGGGCGTCTCACGACCTTAAATGGCACCCCCAACTCAAGCCATACACTAGGAAATTTCTCATTTAGCATTGTCTTTCCCCTCTCCTTTACTAATTCAGGTGGGTTCAATACATCAATTTGATCCCAGCGAAGTTCAGGCAGGAAAAGCTCCACCAACTTCATTTTCAAATTCCACAACGCACCGATATACCGCATGTTTATCGTTGTTTCTTCACCTGTTTCCGCATGCTTAAACAGCAAATGATCGTCTTCCAAAAGAGTAATAGTTGCCAATTCTTTCATCTTTCCAAATATTTAGCTGCTATCCCGTTGATGTTCAATGAATGTATATGTCTTGCATATCGGACAAAAAAACTCTGCCCAATTATGATATACCCCCAGGTCAACAAACTTTGATTTATACCACAGGCATTCCACCTCCTCATTCAGACATTCCTTATTGGCACATCTAAAAAATTCCTCTACAGCGTGCAAATGAACATGCGCATACCGATCAGCCATATACTCCGATTTGGGCAGAGCATTCTCCAATCGTTCCTGCTCCAAACTGCGAGCATGCTCCAAATTAGAAACCGCCACCCGATCGAATTCATCCATACTATTAAGTTCCTGATATTTGATGGTTTTTGCAATGGTTGGATTCTATTTCAGCCAATCAGTTATCTGTAATTATCAATCGAATTGTATCCTTTTTGTTGTTTGACTTCTTATATTACTGAGGTCAAAAACCTCAAAGAATAACCATTGCAGACACTCCAAACAACTTCACAACACAAGCCAATAAAAGCATTAATCGACCTTATCATATTCCTATCAGTTATGTTCCTGATGCGAGAAGTCTACATCGATAGTTTGGAACTTTGGGGGAATACATTATTGAGATCATTTGCAACAGTAGGAGTAGCAACTATCCTTTTATATTTCAGAAAGGAATCCTGGAAAGATCTGGGTTTGGTGAAGCCTAATAACTATCTCAGAGCAATTGGAGTAGCTGGAATCATCCTGGTAGGTACAGTTGTTTCAATTATGATTTTTGAAGGATTACTACGTGAATTGTTATTTGGTCCAGAGGAATCAGCTTCCGAGGCTGAAAGATTCAATGAACTCAAAGGGAATCTCCCATATTTCTTTTCAATAATCTTCTTTGTCTGGATAGAATCATTTCTGGAAGAATTGCAGGACCGAGGATTTTCTTTAAACCGATTTAATTCCCTCTTTGGCAAAACTTCACTATCAACGATTTTCGCAGTTCTATCTCAGGCATTGATATTTGGATTTCGGCACACATATGATTTCTCACCAAGATCAGTAACAACCGGTTTAATCGGACTTGTGTTTGGAGCAGTCTATGTCCTAACCGGTAGAAACCTATGGCCTCTTATTCTGGCTCATGTTATTTTGAATACTATGTCAATGGTAGGGCGTTTGTAGTTTTCTTTCAATCCCCCTTGAAATTTTAATCTTCCAAACAACCTGATTCTCGTAAGTGCAAGAGTTGACGGGATTCCTGATCTCCGCTCCGCTACGTCAGGAATGACGGATCACATGTATTATTTTGAGTCTGTAAAATTAAGATATAGTGCATACCAACTCCGGGTCTCCTCAAACTTCTGCCACCAGTCTTCCGACTAACCCGCCAACCCGCAACTCACTCCTAACTTCGGTCTCGCGTCTTCGGTCTTCCAAATTCGAAATACCAATTTCCTCCATCTCAACCCGCTAACCCGCAACTCGTAACTCTCTTCTAACTTCGGTCTTCCGTCTCCCGTCTTCAAGCTCCTCTTCCATCTTCCAACATAATTAACTACTTTCGTCACAGCAAAATGTCACTCATGGCCACTGAGGAGGATTATCTTAAAACACTTGAATTCACAGATGAACAGTCTTTCGAAAAACTGTTTCGCTACTACTATGAACCATTGGCCAATTTTGCCTTGAAATACCTGGGTGACCCGGAAGAAGCAGAAGAGATTGTACAGGAAGTATTCACTTACGTCTGGCAGAAAAAAGGTCAACTGGATATCAAGACAAATCCAAAATCCTATTTATATGGTGCTGTTCGAAATGGTTGTTTAAATCATATCAAGCATCAAAAAGTAGAAAACCTTTATGTTCAAAGAGCACTTCATAGTTCGGATCAGTTTGATCAGGTGGATATCATGGAACTAAATGAGCTGGAGGCAACAATTCATGCGGCATTGGAAAAGCTTCCTCCAAAATGTAAAGAAGTATTTGAATTGAATCGTTTTGAAGGAAAGCGTTATAAAGAAATAGCAGAACATCTGAATATCTCTTTAAAGACCGTTGAGAACCAAATGGGGAAAGCATTGAAAGTAATGAGAGAGGAATTAAAAGAGCTTCTACCAGTATTACTTTTAGTTCTTTTAGAAATATTACAGAATGGGAATGGGGGTAAATGGTGATTTAGTTTACACAGTATTGAGCAATGGAAAATTCGACACCAGAAAACATATCATACCAATTACTAAGCAAGTATTTTGCTGATGAATGCACCGCTGAGGAACGCTCGATCATTGAGGAGTGGGAAGCTGCAGGAAACAAAAGAAGACTTGCCGAACTAAAAATGGTCTGGCTTGATACCGGAATCATCCCCAACCAGCAAGCTACCTCAGACCATAAATTTGATGTTGATAAAGCCTGGAACAGATTTAAAGACGATGTAATCGAATTCCCGGAACCGAAAGTGGTACCTTTCAATCCCGTACAGAGAGTACTTCAGATTGCAGCTGTAATTATTGCGGTAGTAGGTGGTTCTATCCTTTTTAATATTTTCAGTTCCCCTGAAGTTCAGATGCAAACTCTGGCTTCTAATACCGAAGCTGTAGAATCATTTTTACCTGACAGCTCAAAAATTCAACTAAATAAAAACTCCTCTATCGAGTACCCGGAAAATTTTGCTGGAAATAAAAGAGAAGTCAAGCTAAAGGGTGAGGCATTTTTCGCAGTTGAGCACAATCCTGACAAACCATTTATAATCAATGCCGGAGATGCCCAAATCACCGTATTAGGAACCTCATTCAATGTTGAAGCCTACGATAATCAAAATATCACAGTGGCAGTTGAGACAGGAAAAGTCTCTTTAAAGTACCTGGATCAGGAAATAATTCTAACACCTGGAATGGTTGGCGTATATGAAGTAGAAACTAAGAAAGTAATTGAAAATACAGCACCAGCGCCGGATATATCTTATTGGAGAGACAAAACATTAAACTTCAAAAGCACCTCACTTCTGGAAGTAATCAAATTACTAAATGACACATATGAAGTGAACATCAGTTTAGCAAACGAAAACCTTGCAACTTGCAATCTATCTGCCTCATTTGCTGATGAAAAACTGGACACAATTCTGGAATTAATATCCACGGCACTAAATGTCACAGTAGAAAAAGATGGTGAACAAATTATACTTCAAGGTGACGGCTGTGAATAGATCTTTGGTGCTCATATGTTTTTGTTTCCTGAGCAATATCCTGTTCAGTCAAAATCTCCTTGACAAAAAGGTATCCGTTAACGCCAGAGGCCAATCACTTGAATCGGTTCTGGATGAAATCTCCACAAATACCGGAGTAAGCTTCATCTACAATTCAGATTTGGTAGCCAATAAATCAGTAAACATTGTATTGCTGAATGAATCGGTTGACAAAATATTGACATCCGTGCTCAGCGATGAATTTGATTATGTGGCCAGAGGAAAATATGTCATCATACAGGGAAAAGAAAAAACACAGAAAGTAACTATTCAGCTCCAGGGTTCTTTCACAGACGCCTCCACAGGAGAGAAGCTGGACAACACCACAATCTATGAAGCCAAGAATTTAACATCATCTATCTCCAATAATCAAGGGAACTATAACCTGACCTTTGATACAGATGATGAGGAACCGGCACTTATCGTCAGTAAGGAAAATTACAAAGACACTGTCATTACAATTAAAGAAATCAGTGCTAAAGAATTCAATATTCAGTTACAACCAAAACCTCCTTCTATTCAACCAAGAGAGTCACTTCACAATCAAATTATGGTGAGACTTCTTACCACCGAGGAAATGAGAAAGAATGACAAAAACATCAACTTTCTGGATGAAGTTCCCTTTCAGATTTCACTGGTTCCGGCTGTCAGTACCAACAGATTGATGGGAGGAACAATATCAAACCGTCTGTCCCTCAATGTTATCGCCGGATACTCTTATGGGTTAAGTGGACTTGAATTGGGCGGTGCAGTAAATATCATTCGAAAAGAAGCCCATGGAGTCCAATTAGGGGGACTGGGAAATGTAGTTGGAGGACACGCCTCAGGTGTTCAGATGGCTGGTGGAATCAATACTAATCTTGGCAACACCAAAGGCCTTCAAATGGCTGGAGCTGCCAATTTTGTAAAAGATAAATTCCAGGGAGTTCAAATGGCCGGTTTTTTCAATGTCGCTAAGCAAAACCGATCCGTACAAGCCGCCGGAGGATTCAACCTCGTCCTGAAAGATTCAGAAGGCTTACAGATGGCTGGCGCACTCAATATTGCTGGCAGCAACCGAAAGACCTGGCAGATGGCTGGAGCTGGAAATGTAACTTTTAAGCAATTTGGAGGCTGGCAGCTTGGAGGTGCATTTAACTATGCCGGCGATACAAAAGGAAGTCAAATGGCAGGAGCACTCAACATTTCCAGAGACATGAACGGAGGCCAACTTGCTGGAGCTATCAACTATGCAAGAAATACGAGTGGACTTCAGATGGCAGGAGCCATAAACATAGCCAGAGATATGACAGGAGCACAAATAGCCGGCTTTGTAAACTACGCTAAGGAAGTTAGAGGAACCCAAATAGGCATAATCAATATCGCAGATACCATAAGCGGTGGTGTCCCAATCGGATTGATCAACATTGTCAAAAAGGGATATATCCATATGGAGGCAGGCTCAAATGATATTACACCAATCCGAGTCGCATTCAAATCGGGCACCAAACGGTTATATACAATCCTATCATCCGGTCTAAGACCATCACAGGAAGTTTGGTCAGTTGGTGCAGGCTTAGGAACTCATTTTACCATTAATAAATACTTCTACTCTAGTATTGAGATCTCCTCCAACTGGTTAAATACCCTTGACGAAATCTTTATTGATACAAATTCCTGGACTCAGTACCACATCAACTTTGGCTATGATTTTTCAGACAACCTTTCTATCAACTTTGGGCCTACTTTTAATACCTATTGGTCAGATTATTTAAATACTGAAACAGGCACTATTGGACTTTTAGATAATGAAGGGTTCAGTGAAAAGACCAATAATGGCAAGTTGACCAGACATTGGATTGGCTGGCAGGCAGGGTTGATATTCTAAGAGTTATAGCATTTTAACGCGATAAATTAGGATATTTCGCAGAAATCATTACTTTCGCTTTTTAAGCAAACCACTAACTAATCATGCGGCATTTCTATTCATTATTCCTATTAATGTTTTTATGTTCCATCTCATTAGAAGCTCAGGACTATGAGGAGCAACAGATTCTGGAACTTGTGAAGACCGGCCACAGCTGGTATGAAAAGGAACGATTTGAAGTAGCATATGAATATTTCAAAAGTGCTGCAAAAAAAGGTAATACAGAAGCTGAAAGAATGGTAGGCACCATGTTAATGCAAGGCAAGGGAGTAAAGCAAAATACTTATCTGGGACTGAAGTGGCTTAAAAAAGCAGCAAAGAAGAAAGATGTTATTGCTATGACAAATCTAGGGAAACACTATTATCAGGCAGGCGAAATGAGCTTGGCTATTAACTATTTGCAAACAGCAGCCATGCAAGATAATGTTGAGGCCATATCTATGGTTGGCAAGATGTATTACGAAGGAAAAGGAGTTCCTCGAAATTTATCTCTTGCAATTGAATGGTTTAAAAAGGCTAGTCTTCAAAACCATGCTTACTCAGAATGGCAACTAGGCCTTATCTATACCAATGGATTAGGAGTAACTGCAAACTTTGAAGAAGGATTAAAATGGTTTCAAAAAAGCTGTGATAACGGTTGGGAATCAGCGTGTGTTAAAGTAAAGAAGATTACAAACCAGTAATGTAATAATTCTAAACAGGCACGTAATACGTCTTACCGTCCTCATCCACCAATTCGCATTCTAATTGGATTGCCAGATTCTTTAAAGCAACAAAAAACAAATCCTCGTAATTGATAGGTATCCTCCACCCTACTATTACTTGTCCGTCCGATCGTAGTTCCAGGATCATCTTATCGTTTGAATTAGGACCAATCAAAACAGCACAGTAGTGAGACTCCCCCTCATACTGAGCAATATGAAAATTCCCAACTGATTCAACAGCTTGCACAAATTCCTCAAAAGCAATCTTAGGAGAGATCAATCTCCCTAGTTTAGGCTTACGGATATATAAATTGTAGGACATTATATTAATTATCTCTCTAGTACATTCAAACCAATGTAATCCCTAAACTCCCGGTTGAATTATCGTTCACTCTTCTTTGATTACTCTTAAGAAATTAGAACAACTACTAAGCAGAAAAATGAAGTTTGACTTTAAGTAATTTCTTATCTTTGGAAGATATTTGCTTCAATCTTTTATGCTAATTGAGACTGATTACTTTGTTGATGATAAAAACTATGTATTAAAGACCGTCCAGGCCTTTAACAAGCATCAGCTAATTGGCGAATGGACCACTCAAATCTTAAAGGCATACAACCGGCAACACAACCCAATGGGACTTGTTGATGATTTCATTCTGGAACTTCAGGAACAAATCTCTGTAGGAGCAGAATTGCTGGACGAGGCTTATGATATAGTTGCGGCCGCCTACAGGTTCTCACACCACGACCAGATCATGCAACTAGACTGGAACGCCAGATCAGAAATGGAACAATACACTTCCGACTGGAAAGTAATCTTCAAATCCTGGATCATTCAACTCTCAACTATACCTGAAATTCAAAGAGCTGTGATTAAATACGCTACTCAGGGAAAGAGCATTAACAGTCAGTTTTTGAAGACCGCAATTAGAAGGGCTGTGTTGAGGTATTGCAAATTGCGAATGAGATCTAAGCGGCTTTATAGGATGAGTGCTTAATGCCTCACACCCTCCCACCAAATAGAGAATTTCCAGCAAACAAAGAGCTAATAACTAGGAAGTGACTGCTTTACACGTAAAACTACTTACTAATTGGAAAGAAATGTCTGCTACTCGTAAAGAACTACGTACTGATTTAAAAGAAATGTTATCTGGTAGATTAGAACACTTTGCTTGTTGAAGAGAAATACTTAGTTACTTGAGATAATATTTGATTAGATGGTAATAATGATTTTGTTGAATTAAGGAAGTTTATAATTTATGAAGGAATGTCTGTTGTACAAGGGTGATTTGCTGTCTCGCTACCTGGCTAAAGTTTATGCTGGGCTAAACTGAAGCCAGCATATGAATTAAAACCACGTGTATATAGAATAATTTCTGTAACATTTCAATTTCCAAATAAATCATCAAATTGTCAACCCAAATTTGTTCATTTCGGCTAAAAATGACCTTTTTTATTTAATATGACAACCCTTTGTCACCCCCTAAAATTTGCAACGGGCTTCTATTACCTTCAAATTTGTACTGTGTTTGTAATAGTGAAAGAGATCACTAAAACTAATCTCTGTAATCCATCAACTCATTTGAATCTAGAGTTGGTAAAGAAGTGCAAGTTTGCGATTTAAAGCATTTCTTAGCTATGGGAAATGGATTAGAAAAAAGCGCGAGGCGGATCGCGCTTTTTTTTATTTATACTGAACGTAATTTCCATCAAAGGAATTCTGCCCTAAGACTACAACCTTCAACAGTCCCTCAAAAAAAATCACAAACGCCATAGGGGTAAATCCCAATCTCATTTCCACAAGAGTGAAACATTCAAAAACTCTTGATAACAATGAAAATCAAAATCAAACTTTTAGCCGCTATTTTTTACACAATCTCATTGTTGAACGCCCAAGGTCAGGAACTTACTCAAACCATCAGAGGAAGCATCATCGACCAGGACACGCAATCTCCTTTAATTGGAGCTACTGTGGTAATTATTGGGTCAGATCCTATTCAGGGAAGCACCACTGATATCAATGGTGATTTTAGAATTGATAATGTCCCAGTTGGGCGTGTTAGTCTCCTGGTAAGTTATGTCGGATATGAAGACAAAACTATTCCAAACTTTCTGGTAAGCTCAGCAAAAGAAATTCTTCTTGACATTTCATTAATTGAATCAGTAAAGCAACTGGATGAAGTTGTGATTACTGCTACCCAGAAAGGTGAGGTACTCAATGAAATGGCTGTTATAAGCGCCAGATCATTCTCAGTAGAAGAAACAAAGCGATATGCAGGGGCAATCGATGATCCTGCCAGAATGGTGTCGGCCTTTGCAGGTGTGAACAACAATGCAGAGGGAAACAACGACATTATCGTGCGTGGAAACTCACCACGAGGAATTCTTTGGAGATTGGAAGGAATTGAAATACCAAACCCAAACCACTTCGCTGATGAAGGGGCTACCGGAGGTCCAATTAATGCTTTGAACAGTAAAATGCTTGGAAACTCTGATTTCTATACTGGTGCATTCTCACCGGAATATGGAAATGCGCTTTCTGGTGTTTTCGATATGAAGCTGAAAAACGGAAACAATGAAAAAAGAGAACATGCTGCTGGAATTAGTACTCTGGGTTTAGACCTTACTTCAGAAGGTCCATTAAATGGACGAGGTTCCTACCTTGCTAATTATAGATACTCAACACTAGACTTACTGGACAGAACAGGAATACTTGACTTTGGTGGGGTACCACGATATCAGGATGCAACATTCAAAATTCATTTACCTGCCGGGCAGAACCATAGTTTCTCCATGTTTGGTCTTGGTGGATTAAGTAGCATCACTTCTGAGGAAACAGATGAGGAAGATGAAGACTTTATTACTGGAAAAGGAGTAATGAAAGCTAAGATGGGAGTTGTAGGCTTAAATCACACCTACCTAATCAATCAGAATGCGTACCTGAGAAACGCTATCAGTATTTCTGGTACAGATTTATATACAGACTGGAATCTTCCGGAAGATGATGGTGGAAACTTCTACAGAGTGATCGATAATGATTTCCAAAAGTCTGCTCTCACATTTCAATCTGCATTCAACTATAAATTCAATGCAAAGAACAAAATTGAAGTAGGCGCCATTTACAGGGACCTTGGCTTTGATATGGGTGCTCATGAATGGAATTTTGATTACGACAGACTTGATCAGATTCTTACTGACAAAGGAAACACGAGTTCTGTGCAAGGATTTGCAAGTTGGAAACATCGGGCAACTGAGGACCTTACTTTCATAAGTGGATTGCATTACATTAGATTAGGATTAAACGGTAAACAAAGTATAGAACCAAGAATGGCAATGCAATGGAAAGCAAGCGAAAGGAACTCATTCACTGCCGGATTTGGTCTACATAGTAGATTGGAAAGTCCAGCTACTTACCTGGCGAAGAATTTCAGAGAAGATGGTTCTTACACCACTCCAAATAGAAACCTTGGTTTAAGTAAGGCTGCTCACTTTGTTGTGGGATACGACCAGAATATTGGAGCCAATACTCATTTTAAGGTTGAAGCTTATTACCAACATTTATATAATGTACCAATAGAAGATGCCGATACCAGCACATTCTCTATTCTCAACAGCTCAGGCAGTTACATGATTCGGGACCTGGTAAATGAAGGAACTGGAAGAAATTACGGATTGGAGTTCACACTTGAAAGATACTTTAACAGAGGTTTCTATTACATGAGTACTTTGTCTTTGTACAAGTCATTATACACAGCAATGGATGGTGTTGAAAGAAACACTGCATTTGATGGAAACTATACCTTTAATTTCCTAATGGGTAAAGAGTTCAAAATTGGTAAAGCATCTAAAAACAAGACTTTCTTTGTCAATACTAAAGCTGCCTTAATTGGTGGTCCAAGATATACACTTGTAGATTTGGAGGCTTCCAGAGCAAATGACGAATGGATCTACAGAGAGAACGATCCGTTTTCGGAAAAAGCAGATGATGTCTTCAAACTTGATGTAGCAGTTGGAATCAGAAGAAATAAGAAGAAGACGAGCAATGAATTCAAAATCGACGTACAGAACGTAACTAATAACCAAGCTATAGTTGATCAGTATTACAACCTCACTTCAGAGAAATTAATAGAATCAAAACAGCTACCGTTCTTGCCTACAATCAGTTACACTGTATTTTTCTAAACACAATCAGGCCCGGTTAATAGCCGGGTCTCATTTACTAATTATATAATTTATTTTATCATTTCTATTAAATATATAAATATAATTTTATGAACAGATAATGGTATCTTGCGTTGTTAGGTTACGCAAATTAGGTATCATCTTGGTCAACAAAAGACATATCGCAGAACAACTATTACCGGTTAAGACCATCTTAATTCCAGTAATTTCTGTCTTATTATTAACATCACTTTTGTGTGATGATATCATTCTGCATATCACCGAAAGCGCAAAGACTGAATTAGAGATCAATGAAGAGAAACTAAGCTCTCGGGTTTCGGTAGTACAAGCTAGAATCAGAAAGAAAAGTAAGGAAGCTCACAAATTCCTGATTTCGGCAAAAATCAGTTCTCCAGAAATACATATCCATAAAGTACGGGATTTTTATATAGATACATCTACACCGATATATATACGGCATCAGCAATTACTGAATTAGCGGCTAATAGTACCAGCAAAACCGATTTTTAATTTGTAATTGTTGAAATAATGAAAAAGCTAAAGAAAGATAATCCATATCATATTAAAGGAAACATTCAGCAGAGATTGCTGTTATTAGTGGCAAGCGGGCTCAACTTGTTGGGTTTGCTGATTTTGTTAATTATTTACTACTAAGATATGAATCAATCCATGCTCAACTATGGCAAGATTGTTTTAGAGAAAGTAAGTTTTAGCAAACAATTGTTCTGGAAAGAATACAGGAAATTTCGTCTTCTTCTATCGGAAAATGAAGGAGCGCAATTAAGGGGATGGGCCAGACAATTTCTTCAAAGTAGAGATATTATAATGAAGTAAACAATTTGCCAGAAATATTGATCTGGGTGGGACTCAGATCAATATTTTTATTGCAAGCACACATCAAATACAATGAGAGAAAAACTAAAGATTTACCTCGAATCGGCTGGATTCCAAAGAATAATAGTCTCTGTTATTATTCTTAATTCCCTCCTGATAGGATTGGAAACTAACCCAGCATACATGGAGAGTGTCGGTGGGATTATTGATCAAATTGACCTGATCATCTTAGTTCTCTTTGTAATTGAAATCTTAGTCAAAATATATGCTTTCAGGCTCGACTTCTTCAAGAGCCCCTGGAATATATTTGACAGTGTTGTTGTGCTGGTAAGTATTCTCCCTGCGGCAGGATCATTTGCAGTCTTCAGAGCACTTAGAATCCTACGTACACTCCGACTATTAAAGAATATTCCAAAACTCAAGATTATCATTGAATCACTACTCCATGCAGTACCGAGTATTGGTTGGATATTTGTGCTATTGGGTATTGTTTACTTTGTATACGCCGTAATCGGCACAAATTTATTCGGACCTGACTACCCGGAGTTCTTTGGGAGTTTACCAGCAGCCTTTTTCTCATTGTTCCAGATAATGACCCTGGAAAGCTGGTCCACTGGTATTGCAAGACCAATTATTGATAATTCACCATTTGCGGCACTTTATTTTGTATCATTTATACTGCTTGCAACATACACCACATTGAATATTTTCATTGCGATTGTTGTAAACACTATGAATGAATTACATCATCAGGAAATTGTACAGGAAGAGGAGCACATTAAAGCTTTTGTAAAAGAGGGCAATGAAAACCTATCAAACAAGATTGATATCCTCACTGAACAAATTGCGAAACTTCAGGATCAACTGGATACCAATAAGAAAGAGAAATCTTCTGTGCTTCAAGATTGACATTCTCTCCAAAAATGAACAATTTGATTTCCACTGACGTTTGATTTTCGACACTAATCAGAAATAGAGATGCTCAACTGGAATGACATAATCAGATTTGTAAATAAAGGCAACCCAGATCCCGACAAGAGAGTGGAGAAGACAGAGGAAGAATGGAAAGCTCAACTCACTCCTGAAGAATACCATGTAACCAGACAAAAGGGTACTGAGAGAGCATTTAGTTCGGATATGTGCAGCTTGTTTGAACCAGGTATATATTCATGTGTATGCTGCGACACATTACTTTTTGATGCCAATGAAAAGTTTGAATCCGGTAGTGGATGGCCATCATTCACACAACCTCTCAAAGAAAATGCAATTGCTTACATCGCAGACAGATCATATGGAATGGTTCGGGTGGAAACTGTTTGCAATACTTGTGATGCACATTTAGGTCATGTATTTCCTGATGGTCCGGCTCCAAGTGGATTGCGCTATTGTATGAATGCTGTTGCTTTAAAGAAAGTTGAAAGCGAAAAGACATCTTAAATGTACTTCAGCCACCAATACTTGTGAGTTGACTTATAAGTATTGAACCAGCGACATAAAAAATAGAATCCTGCAACGATTATAACCCAGACCAAATAAAGCCTGAGAAGAGATGGCTCGTAGTAATCGGGCCATTTATCCGGTTGTCCTCCATTTGCCAGGTCAAACCATTCTCCGTGGAATAATCTAAAATATAGAATGGAAGTAATGTGAATTACAGGAAAGTGTAGGGCATAGAAAAAGAAAGGCACCCTGCCAAAAATTCTAAGAAACTCCATTGCTGGACCACTTAGACGTTCAAATAGAATTAGCAGCAAAAAGGAAGGTCCCAAGGTCATTAACAAAAACTGCAGTGATGGCGGATATTTCTGTGTATTTAAAATATCCATGAATGAATAAAGTGCGTTTCTCTGTACTTCCCAATTATCAGTATCTCCATACAGATTCGGAAGCCTCAGAATTAAAAACAGCAAAATACTTCCTAGCCCAAGTCGCCAAAGCCATTTAGTTCTTTTTTCGGAATCCCAGCTCATCACTTCACCAAAGACATATCCGGCACCTATTACCCCAACCCATGGAATTAGGGGATAAGCCACATAAATTCCCCAACTGTTGTCCGCAGCAATAGCTACCCAACCTCCTTCATGTAAGAATTTCCAGACCCAATCCAGTGTCCCAAAATCTTTTGGGGTAATGAAATTCAATAAATTATGACCCGCTATTATTAATATGGAGAGACCAAGTAATGCTTTCTGAGGAAGTCTAATCAATCCGGCCATTATGATCATACAGACTCCAATAACCCAGATCACCTGCAAAAAGAAGCCCCAGTAATTCCAAGGCATCTTCCAACTCCATGCCCAATTGACCAGAATGATTTCAATAAAAATCAGCCATATTCCTCTGGTTAGAAGAAACCGCGCAACCTTATTGAGATCATTTACTTTTTGTTTAAAAAGATATATAGAAGTCCCAGCCAGAAACACAAAAACAGGAGCACAAAAGTGAGTAATCCACCGAGTAAAGAAATAACCCGGTGTGGTTTGAGTCATGTCCTCAGGGGTATAAGGCGTTAATGCCCACATATCCCTGATGTGATCAATAGCCATTAATATAATGACCAGACCCCTTAAGATGTCAAGGGAATTAATTCTTGGTCGTGAAAGTGTTACCGTTTGATCCATGTGAGTGATTAAAAAATGACCCAAGTCCCGCCCCCTCGATTATTAGAGTACGTGGATTACCAATAAAAAGTAATGAAAATTAGATAACTGGTCAATTCACCTTGCAAAGGGTGTTACTGATCAAATTTCTTGATAAAGTCATAAAATTAGACTAGATTATTCAATGTCCTAAAACCAACAAACCAAATGGCAATCGAACGTAAATCACATCAAGCAGGCTTTTCCAAACCACCTACTCTCAAAGGAATAATACAATCTATCAGTCCATCAATCATTGGATGGTTAGTCTTATCCTCCATCCTAACAGCAGCCTATGGCTATTTTGTCCAAGACAATTCATTCAACGAAGTTGGAGTATTTCAGTGGATGCTAATATTAGTGGAGGAATTCCTCATTATCGGTATAGTCACAGGACTGGTGATGCTTTATATCCATGATAAAAGGCAGACGGAAAGTCCAATCCAACGGCTATTCCCCGTAGTGATTTGGGGCAGAAAAATATTGGTACAGATGGGACCACTATTGAGACAATATCTATTTCTAAATGATACGGAAGAAACTCCCTACAATAGAATCACAAGAAATTGGGTTTACGAATCCTCTCGTGGAACCAGAAATACAATTGGTTTTGGGAGCCAGTTAGACATGGATAAAGTAGGTACAACGATCATCATGCCTGCAACATTTACCAATGTCAAATCTAAAAATGGAGAAGACGTTGGTCATTCATACAAAAAAGTAATTGGTGAGCATACTGGTGTTGAACCTGTTACTTTGAATCACTTTGTACACATCAGCGCCATGTCATACGGTGCATTATCTTTCAGAGCTCACGCTTCATTGAATAAAGGGGCTAAAATGGCTGGTATAATGCATAATTGTGGCGAAGGTGGTCTTGCTCCTTGTCATGAATATGGAGGTGGAGATTTGATTTTTCAAATTGGGACCGCCAAGTATGGAGTGAGAGATGATGAAGGGAACCTTGATGATGCATTGCTGTCGGAAGTATCCAAACATCCGCAGGTCAAGATGATTGAAATCAAATTGGCCCAGGGAGCAAAGCCTGGAAAAGGTGGAATGTTGTTAAAAGAAAAGATTACAAAAGAAATATCAGAGATCAGAAAAGTTCCAATGGGAGTAGATGCTTATGCACCTGCCAGACACAAGGAGTTTACTGATGTTGATGGGCTGTTCGACTTCATAGATAGAGTGAGGAAGGCTGCCAACAAACCGGTGGGAATCAAAATGGTGATCGGGCATACTGCCGAGATTGAGGACATTGCCCGTAAAATGAAGGAGGAACCAGGGAGAGGCCCTGATTACATTGTTATCGATGGTGGTGATGGTGGAACCGGAGCTTCTCCTTACGTTTTGAGTTCTTACGCCGGACTACCAATGAAACAAGCAGTAGCGGTTGCCGACTGGGCACTTAAAATGCATGGTGTCCGTGACAAAGTTGTGATTTTCGCAAGTGGTAAAATTGCTACTCCTATTGAAGTAGCTGTGGCAATGGCGTTAGGAGCAGATGCGATTTATATGGCTCGTGGATTTATGTTGGCACTTGGCTGCATTCAGGCTCTGGAGTGCCATACTAACCACTGCCCTACTGGAATAGCAACACAAAACAAGAAACTGGAGAAAGCACTAAATATTGATGCTGCGGCACAAAGAGTGGCCACCTATGCTGATGTTCTTTACAAAGAAACTCAAATGTTAGCTGAGTCTTGCGGTTATGACAGTCCAGATAAAATCACACCTGATGATATTATGATTGTAACCTCTCCGGGTCACCTGGATTACTTATCTGAACTACATGGAATTTCTGCCTATGAAGCTAGTAGAGAGCGAAGAATGGCAAAAGAGCGTGGCATGACTGTGGGTGAAATGAAGATGAAAGAAGACCAGCAGGTGAACAGCATTTAGGTGAAGATGAAGAATCTGATTCTTGTTCTGATATTGCAGGTATCAGTAAGCGCTGCATTTACTCAAAGTTTGGATTCATTGTGGGTTATTGGTATTGAAGGCACTGTCAAGAACAATGGTCAGAATCTGAGTCTTACCAATTCGGTGAGTTCCAATTCAATTTTAGAGCTTTCGGATTCCACGTATATCTGTTTAATAAGTGCAAGTAATAAATTTATTGAACTTGATTCGACAGGGCATTACAAGGTTAATGAGCTCATTCCTTCAATGGTATTGCATAATTCAGATCCAATTAATGCAGCAGCCACGATACTGATTAAAAGACTAGTTAATTACAAAAAGCATACAACAGGCGCAGTACAGGCGGGAATGCCTCCTCCTACTTACCAAATTATGCCAGAAGCAAGTAACTGTCGTGCTAATGAAAAAGTATTAATCCCGTGGAGGTATACTTACGATGATAGACGCAGAGATCATGATGGATTTCAGTTAATAGTTCAGGATCTATTCTCAGACACAATTCACATGTATAAAACATATGAAATGGAATACTTAATTGATCTGTCGGATCCAATATATGATTCAGCTGAGTATGCATATATATTTTCTGTGGGATTGATTACAAATGACTATAGTGATATCTCTCAGAGTTACACTAAAATTTTGGAGGATTCAGTTTCAAGAAGAATTGATGCTGAAATAGATGAGTTTCTTAGGTTTCAGTATCCAACAAGGATGTTCTTGATTGCGCATTACCTGGAGAGTGAAAAGCTGTTTGGAGAAGCTAATCTATATTGGAAGGAACTGCTTACAAATTACGAGGGTGATAAGCTTAAAATTGTTTACGAGCGATACATTGATAAAATGGGTATGTATAGATGATGAGACAGTTAAAACTTTTATTTGCAATCATTCTTGTTGCCTGCTCAGCATCTGATGAAAAGGTGAAAGTATATGAACCTGAGCACGCAGTTGAGTATTTAGTGTTTGAAGTAAATCCTTCAAAAGTGAAAGAATTCACGCAGCTCGAACATGAAATCTGGAGTCAAATGCTCTCAGAATACCCCGGATTTATTTCAAAGGAAATTTGGCTAAATGAGTATAAACCATCTGAAGTGACCGTCATTATTTACTGGGAATCAGTCAAACTTTGGAAGTCTGTACCAGAAGATGCAATAATGGAAAGCATCCGCAAATTCGATGAAGCGATTGGTGCGGAAAATTATAAATTGGTAGAAGAAAGACATCTTGACAATAAGTGGTTTAAAATTTCTGAGTTTAGAAATACCCCAAATTAATCCTTTCTGTTATTTTCGTTGGAAACAACTTATTCCATGAAAGACATCCTTCTTCTACACGGTGCTCTTGGTTCTAAAGAGCAGATGAATCCGATAGCTGAATTACTCAAAGCAGATTATAATATCCATTCATTCAATTTTGAAGGACACGGAAGTTCCGCTTCAAACGGTGACTTATCAATGAGTCTTTTTGCCGATTCAATCAAGAAATACATTTCTGACAATGGGCTCAACAAGCCTGATGTATTTGGGTACAGTATGGGTGGATACGCAGCATTAAAGTTAGCATCCTTAGAAAATGAATTATTAGGCAAAATCGTCACCCTTGGAACCAAACTAGACTGGAGTGAAGAATCGCTGAATAAAATGATGGGGATGTTCAACCCGGAAGTCATTGAAGCAAAAGTTCCTAAGCTTGCAAAGGGTTTGGCAAAAGTTCATGGAGAAGATAGATGGCAATTACTAGTAACGGAAACCGGTGAAATGTTAAAATCATTGTCTTCTCAAGAGTTCATAAAGGATGAGGAATTTGCAAAAATCGAGAACCAGGTAGTTTTAGGGATTGGCGATAAGGATGTCACCGTTTCAGTTTCAGAGACTGAAAGAGTTAACAAACTCCTTCCAGATTCTAAGATTAGAGTACTAAAAGATGTACCTCACGAATTGCATAAGGCAGACCTAAATATTGTGATGTCTTTATTCGATTAATATCTTCTTGAGTAATTCTGATGACTCCAACAGCGGTTGATCTATTGGTAAGTAATTGACGCCTTCCCAATATTCTTTATCGAATGCCATTGGCTGGTCCATAAAAACTTTACCAGAAGTAAAGACATCCCTACTCCTGATTTTATTGACATCTTCAGTTTTGAATCGATTCACCACATATTCGCTAAGTGTTTCGTAATCAGCGTAGAATAAGTTTTTCTTCTTTCTTACTTTGAATTCTGTTTTCAGGCTAACATAATTCATAGCAAGCTGACCATCAACCATAGTGTAATTGATGTAATATTGAGCTCGTTGAAATCTTGTTTTGGTACCCTTCCCTCGTTTAACCACAAATCTATCTTCCTTGCCTTTCAGCATTTTCCTACTTAACTCGAATTCAACTGCTCTAATCGCCAAAGTGGTTCGATCTATATAAAGAAGACCTTCATATGGAAACCCGTCCGCATATTCCCTTCTCTTAAATTCTATTACATAAATAGGATCACCCCCAAACTCCACCACATTTTTGAATGAGTAGGTATAGTGCTTATTAAATTGATTTTGATCCAAAAATCCAGGACGATTCTTAACAACATCCAACTCAAAACAACTCCTTAAAGAACCTTTGATTTTGAAGTCTACTGTATCAATATAAATGGGATCAGTGAATTTCCTACCCTTGAGTAACTGAACCTGATCATTACGACTTGAGGTAGTATAAGGCGTATTATAAACTCCAAATACAGCTTCAGATAATGTAACTACCTGACCATTTTTTAAAACCGCTTCCCTAAAAAACGCTGATGCATTGGTAGGTTTTTGCAGGTAATTGATTGGGATTTTCTTGAGAACCGATTTAATCAATTGCTCTGCCGGAACACTTAGAATAATGACTTCTTGTAAGGTGATGTAGTCACCTTCTAGTCCAACATCACCCAGTTCCTCATCCATTTTTAAATCAACTTGCTTGGAATGAAATCCCATAGCATCAATCTCAATCAAAAGATCATCATTTTGACAAGGCATATTGATTACAAATTTGCCATCACCATTACTCACCGTCATTTGTCCTGACCTTAGTTCATTTATTGTGGCTCGTGGAACTGGTTTACCGGTTAGCACATCATATAGCCTTCCTATAAAAACCCGGTGGCATGAATCTTCAAGAAATGTAAAACCAATCTTTTCATGAACTACCAATTGATTCCCAATGATTGAAATTTGTAGCTTCTTAGACTCGAAAATGATGGTTAGGATCTCATAAACGGAAGCAGAATCAGAAGATATTTGTACGATTCTGTTGTTCAAAATATCTGCATTGTAAGTGATGCTATAGCCTATCTTATCACCTACTTCAGTAAGGATTTGATTAGCCATCCCCTGATTTACATCTACGCTAATTCTGGCATTCAGCACTTCATTGGCATTCTGGCTGCTGGCATGGTGCCCACAGATTATTAATATTCCTACCAGAAACCAATATTTCATCAAAGCATTGTTAGTTACATCCTTGTCCTGTCACAACATATCGTTGGGTTCCATCCGGGGTGAATGAAACATTAAAAATTACATTGATTGTTGAAAGGACATTCTCTAGTTTTTCATCAGTAAAGTTAGCAGTTAGATTACAACCCGACACACTCTTTGAATCAAAACGAAATGATACGTTATAAGTTGATTCCAGATCCGTAAGCACCTCATGTAAAGATGTACTGTCAAACACCAAAGATTTGGTATGCCAGGAAACTACATTTTGGTTTATTTCTTGTAATCTACTCAAGTCTCTCCCATTGTGATTTGCCATAGCACCAGCTTCAAGAAGGATCTTTTCGTTGGATTCCAATTTACCAAACTCAACCAGACCTTCTTTCACAAATACTTCATCCAGCTCAACATTGCTATTCACATTAAAAGAGGTTCCAAGCACTTTGATGTAACTGTTCTCCAATTCTATTACGAACGGTCTATCAGCATCTTTAGCCACCTCAAAATATGCTTCCCCTTCAAATACTAACTTCCTTGAATCTTTGGTGAAAAGGTACTTCAGGTTAGCGGTTTTGTTAAGGTATATGACAGATCCATCAGGAAGATTCACCTTCTGGTTTTGATCACCATTAGTAACAACCTGAGTATATTCAGCTGAGATTTCACCTTCATCTGTTAGCAGCCAAAATGTGATTCCAAAACCTATTAATAGAACGGCAGCCCATTTCAACCAAGTCCATGATATTGTAGATTCCGGACCTTCAGAGTTGATTAGATCTTTCTGCTTTTCCCATCCTAGATCTTCGTTAATCCCCTTAAAGATCATGGCATTATTGGACGCTTCCCAATCGATTCTAAGTTGCTCAAACTCAGATTTCTTTTGAGTATCCTTTTCGAGGCTCTCAAAAAAACTTTCCATTTCAGAAGCTGAAGCCTCTCCGCTTAAGACACGAGACATCTCACTCCAATGTGTCTGATTATTCTTCATTTCTACAAATTCATTATTAATATGAGAACTACAGTTAAATAGTGTTTTAGCTTGTCTCTTAGAGCTACCAACACTTTGCTAATATGTAATTCTACAGTTTTTATGGAGATATCCATTTTTACGGCTATTTCCTTATATTTTTTCTTTTCATATCTACTCAGCAGAAAAATATCCTGAGTCCTCTGAGGCATACCTTCCAGTGTCTCATCTATACATTGTTCAATCTCCTTCAGCATCATATAGTGATGAGGGTTGTCTGTTGGGGACACACTGTACTTCATATAGTTTTCATATCGATGTTTGACTTTCTCATGCCTCACTTTTTTTAAGCATCCATTCTTCACGGCCACAAATAAGTAAGAAGTCATATCATCATCCTTAGATATATCAGACCTTGTATTCCAAAGGTTAAGAAATACTTCCTGCACTACATCTTCTGCTTCATTGGCATCACCAATAATTCTGGTAGCATAAACCACAAGAGGTTTAAAGTAATTTCTAAAAAGAATCTCGTGCCCGGACATTTTATCCCGAGACACGAGCCCTTCTTCATCTATATGTAGATTTTTGTTCACTCTCTGGTTTTACGTTCTATTTTTGCCAGCGCTTTTCTTAAATCTTCCTCTGGTTGAATGATAGAATAGTTTTCCCAATATGCATCATTTGAAAATCCTACCACTTTATCAGAGAAAATGTCGTACATTCTTGCCGTATTTTTCCTGGTTAATCCTGGATCGATATTTAGGTTTTTCTCGGTGACAACCATTTCACTGACCGAATTAAAGGTGGAACTAAACAATCGCTTCTTTCGATTACATTTCATTTCAATTTCATTCCGGACATAGTCTAAATACCACTTGCCATTGGTCTCCCGATACTTCACCTCATAATTGGTCTTGGTAGGAGTAATTTTCACCCATGTAGGTTGCTTTTTTATCATCATAGCAGCCGCCCATTTCAAATTATATTCATCATACCCAAACTTCAACCCTGCAATGGCCAGGGACTTTTCATCTATATAAATTATTCCGGAATATAAAGGGCTATCGTAATCAAGCTTTGGCTTAAAGTGAATAACATAGTTTCGTCTTCCATCAATCATTTCAACTCCATGGAGATTATATTCATAATTGACCATCATCCCGTGATCCAATACAACTCCTGGATTCTTCACAATATCTAGTAGTAGCATCACATTGGGTCCACCCATTACTTTAAATGCCAGCGTATCACCCTTTTTATAATTCTCGCTCTTACCTCCAAGCACAATACCCAGTTTATCCTTCAAATTATTATTGTATGGGCTCTTAGAAATATTTAGTACACCTTGTGATACCTCTACGTAACTTCTGTTTCTCTTTACAACTTCTCGGTAAAATGAGGTCATCACATTATAGTCATCCGGGTAGTTTTGTTCCTTTTTGTTGAGCGCCGCAATAATAATGGCATCCACATCTGGTATAATTACCTCGTCCAATATGACAGCCGCCTGCTTCAATTTCACATCTATTCTTCCTTTTGGGAGTTCCAATATTGGTTTCTCAAAGTTCTGATATCCAATGCTTGAAATAACCAAAATACCGTCCTGATGTTCTTTTGGAACCTTTAGCACAAATTCTCCCGCATTATTAGAAACAGTCCCAAAATCCTTACCTTTTATGTAAATATTGCACCTCGCTAATGGATCACTTGTATCCGCATCTGTTATTGTTCCCTTAATCTGCCGAATGCCATCCGGGTCAGTTGCCCAACTGCTTATTGCTACTAAGCAGAAAAAGAAAACCGTTATCATTCTTTTCATTCTGCAATCATTAAAATGTTGTTCTATCTAATCCCTGATCTCACTATTAAATTTAATTCATTCATTTCATAGTAAAATCAGTTGTATTGAATGCCATTCAAATAAAGCAACCCCAAAGGCTGAGATACCCTATATTTTTTTTCACAACAGCCTAATCCACCCAAGAATTGTAAGCCAGGCGACATTTGTAAACTAGTGATACGTAAGGGCATGTCTTTACCATCTTGTCATAGAAGCACCAAGAATCTAATACTAACCTAATTTGCTAGCCATGAAGTATCATTTTTTAAAAGCTATGCGCCCTTCCGTTTTAATTATTTTCTCATTTTGCGCACTCCTTTTTTTTAGTCACTGTGGATCTGATGATGAAACAATGGAGGATATGACGGAAGATATTGATGAAGGAGACGATGATGAAGAACCAGAAATCCCAACTATTGGAGCTCCCACAGCGGTTCAGACCTTTGACATTGGAAATGCAGCGAACAGCAGCGACATCCGGGTATTTTTCAGAGCAGGAACTAATTCCAGTTTTGTAGCAGAATATAGGATAATACTTTCAAATGAATCCTCCTCTGCAAATCTAAATATAGAAACAGCTCTAGGCTTAGCAGAAGGAAGATATTACTCTCTGACCACCTCAGCAACTCTTCCAAAATTCAACCTTTCTGAAGGAATTAAGGACTTTGAAGGAAATGAAATCTTAGAAGATGTCACCTATCAGGCGTTCATTTTGGCTGTACCGAACGATGAAGAAATTGAGCCTAAACTAAGTGAGGTTTCAACCTCAGTAACTCTTACGCAGGCTGAGTTAAGAGATTTGTATGTAACAAGCAGAGGAACAAATTCCGTTGAAATGTTTGACCGTGTGACAGGAGAGCATTTAGGAAGCTTTGTCATTCCAAACAGTAGCGGATTATCAGCGCCACAGGAGGTTATTTTTCTTGAGGACGGAAATCTTCTTGTTACAGGCAGGTTTAATACAAGTTTAAAATTGTATGATGGAGAAACCGGAGTACCCATCCGTGACTTTACTTCTGGTTATTCATTAAACGAACCTACTAAGACAAGCATTGGTCCTGATGGGTATTTATATGTAAGCCAGTGGCATGCTAATGTGAATCCTGTTGTGAGATTTAATCTTGAAACCGGGGAATTTATAGATGAGGTAGTTCCATCGTTTTTTCAAGGAATGGATCAGGCATGGGACTCTCAGGGAAATATGTATGTTGTAAGTTGGGGGCTTGCTCAACTTAGAAAATATAGTCCGGAATTTGAACTGCTGGAGAGCACTACAAGCAACTTATCTGGACCCGTGAACATTTGGGTGGATGAAAATGATATCCTTTTTGTGGTGGATTGGACAACCGGAAGCGTAAAGAAATTTGATACGGATCTCAACTTTATTGAGACGTTCATTTCCGGATTTGTCAATGTTGAGGGTTATGTATTTGAAGACGATAAAATACTCTTGTGTGATTGGCAATTGGGTTCCGTCAAAATTCATGATAGAACCACAGGAGATTTGATTGAAACCCTTGTTCAGGCAGGTGTCCTAGAAAACCCTAATAGCATCACATTTGGCCCAGACAAAAGACCATTTGACGATCCTCTTTAAAACTCATTCCAAAGACTTTCAAATTCATCACGGTAATCTTTAATTACTGTGGTGTCTTTGGTTATCAAAATATTTTCGTGGTTGTACATGGCTGCACTTCTGGTCCAGTTGTAGCTGCCAGTTAACAAGGTGTCTCCATCTACCACCATGAACTTATGGTGCATATGATTGGAAGTATTGTCCATTTTTACTGATATCCCTTCACTATAGAATTGATCAATATCCGAACCTCTGTCCAATGATTTATCATTATCTGTCAGGATTCGAACAGGAATTCCACGATGATGGGTTTCGACAATTTTGTTACTAATAACGTTATCACTGATTGTAAATACGCAAATATCAATCGCTTCCTGAGCCTGCTGTAATTCCCTGATAATGGCGTTTCTACATTCTTCTCCCGGACTAAAATATGCATCAGAAATAGAGTTTGTAAATTGATCAATAGCTTTCTGGGCATGTTCCATCCACTTAATCACAAATTCAAAATTGCTTTCATCAGCTTTTTCCTTTGCTAGCAAGTAGATTTTATTCTTGAGTCCTTTTATCTCACGTGCATTTGGTTGATGAAGACTTAGAAGATGCCCTAACGATTTCTTCTCGCTTTTTGAGAAGTAGTTGTCCTTAAGTGAGTCTTCCAGATGTTCCAGAATTTGTTTCATATCATTTAATAAATATATCGTACTCCATATGTCTCATAATAGTGCTTCGATATGGTGTGAATTCTTCAGACAATTCCTGATTCCCCGATATAGGCATCAAACTCTCATTGACATCTGTGTAGTAGTAGACGTACTCTTTAGTCGGGTCTGTCTTCATGATAACAAGTCCTGCCTTAATTTCAGCCGAATAATAAACGACCTTATTGGTTGTACTTTCAATCAAAGCAAAGCCGGCTTTTACACGCAATTCATCCTCAATACACCCAGTTTCTTCAATTGATACTTTTAGGTATTCGGGCAATTGCTTTTTTTCTAACGGAACATTAAAGGTTACCTTGGTTGTGTAACAGTCAGGAGCACCACAATCCAGCCCATGCAAATCAAAAAGGATTTGAACCTTTACTATTTCATTCTCAATACTCACTAATTGGCGGATATACACCTCCTGTAACTGACTGTATTTAACCCAATTTTCCGGAAGTTCTGAAAGGAGTTGTTGCCTTATATCATCCTGAGAAAAATAACAATGAATCAAAATAAATGTGGAGACGATCAATTTCATTCTGAAATATAAGAATTAAGGCGAAACTATACCTACAAGGTCTATGATGAATGATAAAAAGGTCATTTTGTTAAGTGTCAAGAATTGTAAAGTGATGTCAAAGTCAAGAACAAGGTATGCATCCTATTGATTATACCTAAAACAAAAAATAATAGACTATGAAAAAGTTAATCACAATCTTCTCAATGTTCCTAATCCTATCATTGGCATCAGAAGTTAATGCAGTTCCTTTCAAGCTGGTAAATAAGTCGTTAAGAAAAATTACCCTGGAAATCCCCGGAGTGATGAATCCAAACCTCGACCGCATGTCACATAGTGGTGTTGATTTGGAAGTTGGTCAACAGATCTATTTTTACCACAATGGCAAACGTGTTTTACTGCTGGAAGTGGACGAAACAGTTAGGAACAAAAAAATCGATGTAAGGCAATTGATCAAATCAAGGATTAAAGAATTGGATTAGTTATACAGGTGACTAGTGGTGCAATGGAGCAACAATGGACAATTCCACTAATAAATATTAATATCCGACTATATTTGCACCACTAATTCACTTAAACCTAGTCATTCTATGAAAACCAAACACTTACTATTCCCGGTGTTTCTACTGGGCATTATTGTTTTCGCTGCGTGTGAAGACGATAAAGATTTTCAACCAGAAATTACTTCAGAACCTTACACCATTAGATTAAATTTCGGAGGAGAGGTCGAGTTCAGTGAAAGTCCCATCGGAGGAAGAACGGAGGGAGATGCAAACTTCACCTATTACGCCGTGCAAATCACAGATGTTGGAAATGGAGTTCATGCATCCGGCATATTTAATCACATCCCCTCAGACTTGTCTGTTACTCTTTTCCCAGACAGACAATATGAATTTGATGTAACCGCCTTAAGAAAAGGTGAAACCGGAGGTTTGTACTTACAAGGTAATGACAGTACAATTTATTGGGATGGAGTTGAAACCGTTACAAACAGATTGACCTATAACCAAGGTTTAGGTTTTACAGTCAATCAATTGAGATACATCAGATATTACAATGATGATGACAGTTCCGGTTATACAAGCACAAGTTTCTCATCTTCCCTTGCAACTCCTTTCAACGCTTACTTTGGAGAAGCGGCAGTATCTGACATTGCACTTGAGGACAGCATCTTGGATTTAAGACTAATCAGGAATGTTTTTGCGTATGAAACTACTGTAAGTAATTTATCTTCTGGGACCTTGTTGGTTTATGTTGCCGGACAATCGTATTCTTTCATTCCCGGGGAAGACTCTGTTCAATCAAGAATCTTATCTTTCAAAACATTGTCATCAGATTCTTCATATTATAGCAGGTCTTATGCAGTGAATGTCGTTCATGAAGACACAATATCAGGCATTCCCGTAAGTAATGTTCTTTACAGTAATGGTTCAGTTCCATTTACCAGATTGCATCAGAAAAACATTAGAATCACAATGCCAGCGGACACCACTACTGGAAATGATGATTTTGGTTTTTCATTTGAGTTTGAAGATACTCCAATGATAGATGGAGACACATTAGATATCACTGGATAGAAATAAAACACTTCTATCAGAAAGCTTCGAATTATTCGGGGCTTTTTTTGTTTAATCAGAATCACTCTCAGTAAGTCAAGATTAATGTTTGAGGCTAAAATCGAATTTTCCAGATATTAAAAATTCACAGTGACATAGGGTTGTCACTCAAGAGATTTTCTTTGTTATTATATTAATTAAAACAATAAAGATATGACAACTCAAGAGGTAGCTAATCAACTTGTAAAACTTTGTAGAGAAGGCCAATTCGCAAAAGCACAAGCCGATCTATATTCCGCAGATGTAGTAAGTATTGAACCAAAAGGAGCTCCAAACGAAAGAGTCGAAGGAATTGCGGCTGTCAACAAAAAAGGAGAAGAATGGGACGCAATGGTACAGGAAGTTCATTCCAGTGAAATTTCGGACCCTTTGGTAGCAGGAGACTTTTTCTCGATTTCAATGATCTCCAATGTGACATTTAAAGGTGCACCAGGCCCAACTCAAATGGAAGAAATTTGTTTGTATGAGGTGAAGAACGGAAAAATTGTTTTAGAACAGTTCTTCTACACTCAGGAACCTCAAATGGCTTAAAAACCTTATTTCAATTGCAACAGAAAGAGGTGTCAAAATTGACACCTTTTTTTATTCTACACTTTCGTATCGCATTCCTTCTACAGACTTATTCAGCTTAGTTCTTACCTTCACAGTTTCATTTGAATCATTAATAAATAAAACTGTCTCATCAGAACTTACACTAATCTTTGCACTTTGTCTGGCAGGTAAACCAAAACCCTGATTTTGTCCCCAAGTTTTGGAATCAACGATTGAGATTTTCACTTCCTTTCCTGAAGCATTAGTCACTTTAGCAGAGAAGTTTTTATTGGATACATCTCCCAAAACAAATTTCTCTTTAGGGCCAACAGTCACAGTTGCAAGAGTTCCACATGATGATGCACCAATCAAAAAAGTTAACATCATAATTGAAGCGAATTTTAGATTTAATCTTTTCATAGTTTTTGACTTTGTTTTCAAATAATGCTTCTAGAAACCATGCCAAAAACGTAATAATCTGATTATCTGACAGATATATGTAGATGAGTTTAATGCGAATGTACCAAAATGAAACCATGGTTTCATTTTGAAACAAAAAAACTTTAATAACTCATGAATTCTAATAACAGACCAGCTACTTAATCCAGTTATACGTTACACCAAATCCAAATATCTGGTACTTCGTCTTACCTCCAATTTGATTTTCTTCTATAAATATTGAATCAAATGCTGAACGGGAAGATAGATAAATGCTGGTCTGACCAAGTAACTGATAAGTCAGTTTGGCATCCAACCAGGTTATCGCTGTATTAAATCCTCTCCCTGACTGATTAGGCTCGTACTCTCTAAAATCGGAAACCTGCCCGATTCCTGAAGCATCCAATACCCAAAGAACTGTTTGTTTATTCTTAGCACCTGCCAAAACGCTGGAACTAACACCAATACCAATCCTAAGCTTTTCCGTTATTTGATAGCTGGATTTGGCTCCAATTTTTATGTAACCCACATCAATTTCCTCAGTCGCCTCTTCTGTTAACATCTGAAAATCACCTTGGAAAACCACAGCGCTTTGTACCTCAGAATTTCTTTGAAAGCTCAAATATTGTCCACCGAACACCAATCCAATTCCAATCTTATCATCCACCGGGAAAACAATTTCCTGGCTAATGAAAAAACCTGGCTGAGTTTGATAAACCTCTTCAAAATTCGACGTGGTATTACCCACAACCATAGAACTGGACTTACTCTTTACTGACAAATAGTTTACTTCAATGCTACTTTCTGCAAATTTCATTTGCGCTTTACCACAAATGACAATCAGCAACATCAATGACAATATCAAAATCGATTTAAAATTCATGCTTATTGAATTTTGAGGTTATAAATAAATCCAAGATCCAATACACCAAGTTTGGCAGAACCTTGTGTAAGGGCTTCATTGGAATAAACCTTATGAAATGATTTCCGAAAGCTAATAGTTGCTCCGATTCGATCACTAATCATATAGTCTATGTTGGTGGTTATCCAGAATTGTCCATCGGTAAAGCTCTTCCCATCCGTTATATCTTCTTCAGATATCTGAAAACCAAAAGTCGAATTTGGAATCCAAATATCTCTTCTCTCCTTGGAGTAGAATCTGTTACTTACCTGAATACCAACGCCCCCTGAAATCTTATCGAAGAATTTATAATTAAAGCTTATAGGCACATTCAAATTAATTAATAAGACCTCATCTCCATCTGATTCCACTAACGGTTCCGGACCAGTAGAGCTTTCTAAAAATCGGCTGAACCTTAAGTAATCTGATGAAATACCAGCCCTCAACGACCATCTTTCAGACAATCTAAATGTGGGTAACACTGAGACTGAAACACCCGGAGAGGTATTATATTCCTCAGTTAATGTATATGCTACCACAAACTCTCGAAACCCTGAGGTAGGATCAGTTACAAAAGAATCACCTATCTCTTCTTCATAGGTTGGTAAGATCGGAACATTGGTACTTATGGTGAAATGAATGCCTTCAAGTTGTGCAAATGCAGTCGCATTCAACAAGATACCAAGAACCATGGAAATAAATATTTTCATGTCGTAAGATGATGTAAAGGTTGAAATCTCTGTAATTATACAATGTAAATAGTATTTACACTAACGACATGTCGCTTCATCATCACGACATTTTTGAAAATGATTTTACTTACAAAAGTGAAACTTTATATATTTGTTCAAAGTATAATACTTACAATTATAAAATAAATGGAAAATATCAAGCTGGGAAACTTTGAAGAGTTGGTTTTATTACTGGTTGGCGTTCTGTATGATCAGGCATATTCTGTGAATATCGTTGCTGAATACGAAAAACAGACCGGAAAGAAAATCAATGTTAGTGCCATACATACTGTTCTTTACAGACTTGAAGAAAAAGGTTTTTTGGAATCCCGAATGGGAGAATCTACCTCCACTAGGGGTGGTAAGCGCAAAAGGTTGTTTTACCTGACACCTTACGCAAGTAGAGCTCTAGATGAATTGGCAACACTAAGAGAGCAACTCAGATATCAAATCCCAAAACAGGCACTCACCTGGAACAACAACTGATATGGACACTCAAAAACAACAACATCCTCCTCAGTTAGCACTCAGGTTCTTCCGGTGGTATTGTAGACCAGACAGGGTTGAAGAACTTGAAGGTGATCTTGAAGAATTCTTCCATTTAAGACTATTAAAAGGTGAATTATTATGGAAAGCCAAACTCTTTTTTTGGTGGAATGTAATTCGCTGCTACAGGTCATATGCAAAAGCAAAAACTCAAAAAAACATACTCATGATTTCATTATTTAAATCCTATTTTAAACTGGCTCTTCGTCACTCATGGAAGAATAAATGGCCAGTAAGTATCAATATTGTTGGCCTTGGAATGGCACTTAGTTTATGTGTATTTCTATATATGATATATGCATACAATTTGGAGTTTGATTCCTTTTATGAAGACACGGACAATGTGTATAGGGTTCATGCTATTTCTACCGATAACGGTCAGGAATATCGCAACGAACTCACTCACATGGCCATGGACCAAAGTATAAGAAACGACATAAGTGGCATTCAGGAAGTGAGCTCCTATTTTACAAGGACTGCTACTGTAAAAAAAGGGATTGATTTCTTCTCGGAGTACACAGCATTAGTATCACCGGAATTCCCTCAAATGTTTGAAATACCACTTCGCTATGGTTCGTGGGAAGGTTTTGGTGATCAGCCTACAGTATATCTTACCAAAGAATTAGCTAAGAAATATTTCGGAGATGAGTATGCTCTTGGTAAAGAGCTCACGGTATTCTTTCACAATGACAAAAAGCTAACAGTCACTGTCGCAGGCGTATTTGAAAAAATCCCACTAAACACAAGTTTCGATTTCAATTTGCTGATGGGGCAAGGAAACTACTTCAGAACTACCGGCTATGATATGAATGACTGGAGCAATAAGCGATATATGGGTCACTACTTACGTGTTTCAGAAGCAAATATCTCTCAGGTTACGGCAGGGCTAAATAAGCACATCGAATTGCAGAATAAGAGCCATGAGACCTTCAAATTCAAACATTTTGAACTTATCCCGTTTCAGGATTCTATTCACAATGATGAGTTAATCAACTCAAAGTTTACAAATGCGAGACTAAGAACTGCAGTCTACATCATTTTCACAATATTAATAGGTATGGTATTTCTAACAGCGTGCTTTAACCTGGCCAATACCTCAATGGCACTTATAGCAAGAAGACTTAAAGAAATCGGCATCAGAAAGACCTTGGGTTCAGATAACAAGCAAATCCTGATTCAATTCCTGATGGAAATGTCGATAGTATGTGCTCTTGCTTTTATTATCGCAATGGCAACAGCCAACACTACAGCTCAAATGATACTTGGTCTTTTCTCAGTGAAGTTTTTCATGCAGGATATTAGCCTTACCAATATCATTATTTTCGTTTTGGTGTTTCTCACTATCACCACATTGGTTGCAGGATTATTGCCTGGTCTTTATGCCTGGAAGTTCAAACCTGTGGAAATTATGCGTAAGTCAATAAAACTGAAAGGTGTGAATTGGATGAACAAAACTTTAGTGGTTGCACAGTATGGTTTTTCAATTGCCGTTTTGGTTGCTGGTATTACATTCTCTCAGAACTCAAATTTCTTAAATGAATTTAGTTTAGGATATGAGGATGACAACATCATCGATCTAAGAATTACAGATGAAAACTATAAAGTATTAAAACAGGAGATAGAAAAAATTCCTGGAGTTACAGTGGCGGGTTCTCTTAATCATTTGGGTAATGGAGGAAGATACAGTTCAACAGTAAATACCAAAATCAACGCAGAAGATTTCACAACCCGATATTACGGAGTTGGTGCAGAATATCTTGAACTAATGGAGGTCTCTGTAATTTCCGGAAGAAATTTCTTAAAGGAAAGTGAATCTGAAATTGATAACATCCTTGTAAGTCAGTCATTTGCAGACAAATATTTTAAGGATCAGGAAGTAATTGGAGCAAATATTAAGATCAATGATAAGTCAAAAAACATTGTAGGGGTTGTTAGCGACATATTGGATAATGTTTATACAGACTCACAGATTGAACCGATGATAGTTGGACTTGTATTGCCTGAAAAATTCAGACATCTGGTAGTAAAAACCTCCAGAACCGATACCGAAAACGTCAATGAACAACTGAAAGAAATCTGGAGTAAGCAAATAGATCGACCTTATACCGGTCAACTGCAAAAAGATGTTGCTTTAGGCGAAGCAGGACGGGACACCCAAAACCTTCAAAAGATATTTATAGCAATGGCCATTTTAAGTGGGTTTCTGAGTATAGTTGGTATTTTCTCACTTGCTAAATTGAATATCGCAAAAAGAATAAAGGAGATCACAATCAGAAAAGTCTTGGGTGCTTCTTTAAAGGATATTGTAATTTCTATCAATAAGTCATTCCTTGTAATTCTTGGCATATCACTAGTTGTTGGAACGGCGTTAGGATATTTAATATCTGATGCTGCATTAGGTCTTATTTATAAATACTATATCAGTGTTTCAATTCCAGGAAGCATTCTGACTGGAGCCGGGATTATTTTACTGTCTATTTTAATGCTTTCCGGGGTGGCTATTGGTCCGGCAAATTCTAATCCTGTAGGGGGACTGAGGGAAGATTAAATAAAATTCATCTAAAAGCGCCGGTGACAGTCACTGGCGCTTTTTTTATTCATTGCCATACATGTCATCTGTATAGTTTAACCTTAAATCAGAGTGAGAATATCATGTCTTCTGGAAATTATTCAATTCTTGAGCGATTGGGACCTTTTATTCAGTCAATGTGAAAAATGGGTTACCCAAAGCGCCTATGGTGGGTACAGTGAATTTTATTTATCACCTATTTTACAACATTTGAATAAGTCTGTAATAGAAAAGGATACAATCCATTATTCAGTAGAAACGTAGAAAAAATACTTTTTCAGAAACAATTGAATCCTAAAGTGAAATTAGCTTTCGTTACATTCCGCTATACCGTTGTTGGTAATGAGATAGGGTATTTTACGTGTCAATTGTACACTATAATAGATGCAAAATTATCTCAAAGTAACAACCAAATATTATTTTGCCTTTCAAGCAATAACTTAGTTTAATGCAAAATAATAATAGATTGAAACAATTTAATTTTGACGATTACGGGATTAGTCATAAAAATTCTTTCAAAAGTTATATAGAAAACATATGATTTTTTGATAGAATTAATTAAATTTGATATCTCTTTTATAGGACTTAGGCGAACGCCACACTTTATCTCAAACACAAAAACACAAATTTTACTTTTCTCACACCAGTTAAAATGGACCGGAAGGAATTCATACGTAAATGGCTGAATGGCACACTGACTCATGAGGAGAAGTCTTCTTTTGAAGAATCTCTTGATACTGAGTCATTGATGAAATTGTACGAGTCATTGATGTTTTATAAGTCCCACGGTTACCATCTGGACTCAAATAATACTCCAAGATTAAATCAGGGGATACCATCGAGGGTTTTCATAATGCCTGTTGCAGTGTTCTTATCTGTAGTTTTAGTGGTTACAATATCTTTGAATTTTGTGTATCAGGAGTTATTAGAGCATAAGACCACCTTCATAGAAAGTGTAATTGATAAAAAGAAGGATGTCCGATTGCCTGACGAAAGTTTAGTTACGCTCAGCAAAGGATCTCAACTTCAATTTAACCACAAGGATTGGAGACTCTCAAAAAATGTCAATCTTATAGGAGAAGCTTACTTTCAGGTTGCAAAGGGAGGACAGTTTGATGTAATCACTTCCGATGGAAAAATTTCTGTGCGAGGTACTTCGTTCAATGTAAAACAATGGCAGGGGTATTTTGAAGTTACCTGTGTTGAAGGGAAATTGGATGTTACTACCAATAAAACAAATTTACATGTGCAGGCCGGTGAAATGATCCGTAACATTGATGGTGAGATATCGGTATTAAAGGATTTAAAAGTATCTGAACCCGCCTGGATTAGTGGTGAGAGTTCTTTTAGAAGTGTACCATTCTATCTTGTCATTAAAGAGTTGGAAAGACAATATGATCTGTCAATTACCACAGTCAATGTTGATGTTGAACGTCCGTTTTCTGGTAGGTTTGACAACAATAACCTTGATTTAGCTCTAAAATCAGTTACCATACCTCTTAAACTGCAATACGATCAATCCGGGGATGGACAAATAACATTTAGGAGCATCAATTGATCATAAAAACAAAAGCCGATAATCTACCGGCTCATGTTATTTAACTACATCTTATTTTAACTAATTCATGATTCATCAATAGGTATCAATTGGTGATTGTATTGAATGACCTCAATTAGTTTATTCTTATTATCATATCGAAATTTTCTGACTGCAACTCCATCTTTTCTTAATGCTCCGGTTTCATCATACATACGTTCCTCCAGCTTTCTTCCTGATTCATCTCTTAATATTTCAAATCTGGCAATTCCATTATCTGGATGCACCATTAAGCTTCCATTTTGATCAAGAAATCTCTGACCAACAAAATCACCAGCTTCATCAAACCTATATTCCAAAATATAAATTCCGCTCTCATCGGCAACCAGCTGATTATCTGAAGAATACAACTTCTTTTTCATCAAACTGAAATGTCCAAGAGATTCATCATGCCAAGTAAATTCATTTACCCACTTGGAATAACCCGGGTCTATTTCGTCTTTTATTCTATCAACCAAATCACCATCTGTATTCCGGAATTCCCATGATAATTCTGAACCATAATCATTGAAGTCAAAAATCACTTCGGAGTAGCCTACTTTGGGATGATTTTGGACTTCCATAGTTTCTGCATCTACATTAATAATTTTGTGCAGGTGACCGTTAGCATCCTTTGTAATTATTGTAGACTCAAGAGGAAAATAACTCGTTAACACCTCTGGCTCTCCGTTAGCGTTAAATTGTTGTTGAAAAAACTTATTATCACCTAACTGCTTAAATTGATACTTGTAACAGCCTCCCGCTTTAATTCTTTCTCCCTTTTTATCGAAAAATGTTAGTGTGGTTACATCTCCGTTAGTCTCAAACTGTTCCTGATGAATTTCTCCTTCTCCGTAATAATGTCTCCACAAAGACGCCTTTTCACCTTCGGCATTGAAATAGGATTTGACCAACTTATTCTTTGAATAGCTGTATTGCACATGATGTGTACCAAAATAGGAATTTTCACCTGGCAAACTTCTGTTGAAATATTTAATCTCTGCTAACTTTTCATCTTCATAGATGAATCTGTAATGATTCATTTCTTGCGCCTTACTTTTGGTTAGCTCTCCTCTACCCTCATAACCTAGAAATGGTGATATGATTCCCAGAAAATTGGCGAAATATTTAACTTGTCTATCCTGCCCATGCGCTACATTGGATAAAATCACCAAGGCAACCAGCCAAAATAAATGCTTGTAGTTAATGCTCATTAAAATTGGGTTTTAAATCAACAATGGCACAAATGAAAACTATTCACACATATCTAAATAGTGGTCCATGGCATACTACGGTTAAGCTAATATTGAAAGCATTTTGACCCGGCTCAGCTCCATTTATCCTGTCAAAGCTGTCATTCAGCATGAGTTTTCGGTGTTGCAAACGTTTGCATTCCATTCATTCGGATTAATTCCGGTTCACTCTGCATTTTACCGGTTCAACCGTTAATGGGTACGTTCACTTAACCCTATTCCCGGAATAGACTTCTTTTGGATACTTTAGTAGAAGCTATATAAAAAAGGAACTTAGAGAACACATATTGTTAACCGCCATGAATCTACCATTATTAAAAATCAGACTTACGATCTTATCTTTACTTCTTATCAGTGCTACTTCTTATGCACAGTACGCAACCAACGGATGGGTTGTTGAAGACAATCACGAATACGAATCAGTTTTAGTTGGAAATGGAGCACCGGCATTTGAAGAAGAGAAATCTCGTCTTCAAGGTGTAAAAATGTTTTTTCATGAGAATGGACAGGTTGCTGAAGTTCTGACTTTTGAAGATAACCTAGAAGAAGGCGAAGCAAAATTTTATTATCCAAATGGTCAACTAGCAATGGCTGGAGCTTACAAAGATGGTCAAATGATTGGCTTATGGAAGTTTTATACTGTAGATGGTCAAATCGCAAGTGGAGATTGGGAATGGAAATTCGCAGGATCTGATCACAATGTAAGAGTGAAAGGTCAATTGGCTTTCGGTAAACCTTATGGAAAATGGTCTTATGAAACGACCTCAAACAAAGAATCATTCGAAGTGACGTTCGATTAATCACGATAAGCACCTTTAATTGACTAAACAACCGCTTAAACGGCGGGATACTAATACTTTCTAGATTGAAGGTGCTACTTTAAATTCCCCTCTATCCAGGTTTTATAATCGATGTAGTCTAATACATCACTATCTATTTCACTCTCCTTATTATCAGGAAACAACTTACTATTTGCTTTCTTAAATTCACTTTTAATCTGATCCTCGGGAATTTTTGAGGCTTTGGAGATCAAGTTTAATACTGTCTTTTGATAGCTCATTAACTTATCATAATTAGAGATATACCTCCTTGTACTATCCAAAAAATAACCCAGAGCGAAAAAGTTCTTTAGCTCAAAATGGATAAGTAGATTCAACATTCTACCATGAACCAACAAGTCCTTCCTTGAAACTTCACCTTTAAATTGCAGTAAGAGGTTAATCCAGTGCAGCGCCGATTCATAATCCTTTTCTCCGAAATGGATATAAGCCAACTGGTACCAAAAGGAAATCAAATATTCATCTGGAATTTTAGTTTGATGTTTTGTAATGCTTTCTTCAATGAATCTAAGATTCTCTGAATCATACCTTTTCAAATCCCTGTACAGCTCTAACTCGATATTTAGCGTTCTGAAGATCTGCTTCTGAAGAATCTTATTGGCTTTGTTGTTATTGGTTACTTCATCAAAATAATATTTGATCTTCTCCAGATACCTAAATGCCTCTTCATGCTTTTTAGCGAAAATTAGGAATGTCACATAGTTGTTAACTGTACTGATATACATTCCTAATTCATGTCTTATGAAATTTGGCTGAGCCTCCAGATATGTTATCAGTTTCCTAAGTGAATTTTCAGCTTTATCCACGTTCCCGGATTGCAAATGGGTATAGTACAAACTGTGATAATAAAGCACCTTCGATTGCACTGTTTGAGCCTTCTGATCATTCTTAAGCAGTACATGATCTTCAAACTCCTTGATTCTTGGAGTCCCTACTGCTGTAGAAATATCGGTAGTAAGCTCCCAATAACTGATGGTATTATACAAGCTATCGGTTGATCGTTTCTGCTCCTTTACAACATTGTAAATAGAATTAAAGTCGGTAGGAGTAGTCGCTTGTATGATCTTACGCTCCCATCCCAATATTTCTATCATCATGGCATCCAATTCAAATTCTTCAGCCATCTTCTTTGCTCTTTTAAGCTCGGTCTTACAATTCCCAAACAGCTCTCTCTTATATAGAATTTCTACATTCCTTAGGATATCCTTCACTTGCGCATCTTTGCTAATTTGAGAGTGGTAATTCCTTAGACTTCTAAGGATTTGTTGCCGCAGATAGTTCTTAGCAACATGGAATTGATTTAATACTTTGTGCCCCTTCAGTTTAGCCTTTATTGTTGCTTCATTATAAACATCTTGAGAATCAATTAGGTCAAATAACTTCAAATAAGAAGCAGAATCATGTGATAGTGAAAGCTTAAAATATCGTTTTTCACTCCTTGTTAGTGACTTTATCAATATAAAAAGCTCTTCTTTTTTCACCTTTTGAATACTACGTTTTTATATTAAATAAGCTCTATTAATTAACTTTTTGAACCAATTACTTGAATATTAGAAACCTACGATTTATCAAATTTTAAATAATAATTGGAGAATTCAAAAAATAAGTTTGTCACATCTATTAATCATTAAACATTTTTAAGACATGGCAAATTCAATTAACTGGTTTGAATTACCAGCAACAAACTTTAGCAGAGCAGTTAAATTCTACAGCACCATCCTGGAAGGAACAATACAGGTTCACGAGTTAGACAATGGCGGCAAGATGGGGCTTCTTCCAAACTTTGATCAGGAAAAAGGTATAGGAGGCCATATAGGTTTCGGTCTTGGAGGACAACCTTCAGAGAACGGAACCATGGTTTATTTGAACGGAGGAAACGATCTCAATGATATCCTTAACAAAGTTGATGAAGCGGGAGGAAAAGTTTTATTACCAAAAACTGCGTCTCCTGGAGGATTTATGGGTGTATTCCTTGACACTGAGGGAAACCGAGTAGCTGTTCACAATCCTTAATTAAAAGATTTTTCAATACTAATCGTCATAAACAAGGCGCCATGAAAACGAAATCTACACCTACAACAGGTTCGAAGTTTGATTTTGAACCTCATTTTTTAGAAGTAAATGGCTATCAGATCCATTACGTGGATGAAGGCTCAGGAGATCCTATTCTATTTCTACATGGAAATCCTACGAGTAGTTATACTTACAGAAATGTTCTAAAAGAGATTGCTGCAAAAACCAACAGACGTGTTATTGCACTTGATCTTCTTGGGTTTGGTAAATCAGAAAAGCCAAATATCAAACACAATTGCTTGCTTCACGCCAGAATTATATCGGGATTTATATCCAGGCTGAAGCTAAATCGAATCATACTGGTTGGAGAAGATTGGGGTGGTTTTCTTGGTGGCTTTGTGATGACCAAACTGAATCATTTGTTTGAGTCAGCAGTATTAATGGAAACTTTCCTATGGCCTTTCACCTATGAGGAAGATTATGCCAGAGAATTCGTAATGCCTTTTAAACTGATGCGTTCCCCAATAGGGTTTGTATTCAGCAAGGTAATGAATGTGATGATCAATAAAATGATTCCAGAACATTGCCCAATAAGTGAAGAATCTCTTCAATATTATAAAGATTCAGTCCCTTCTTACCGTGATAAAAAGGCAATTGGAGATTTTCCTAAAATGATCCCTAATAACGGGTATCCGAAGACCAGTTATGATTTCGCATTGGAATTACAAGATGGTTTAAAAGACATTAAGTTTCCAGTTCTGTGGATAAAGGCTACACCTGGAACTATAGTCTCTGAAAACAACCCAATCGGCCTGGGCAGGCTTGATCATTTAAAAACGCAGATTAAGGACTTAACAATACAGGATTTTGGTCCCGGATTCCATTTTCTAAGTGAAGAAAACCCAGAGCGGGTTATAGAAATGGTGTCTGACTGGGTCAATGAAATTGCAATTCAAAAACACGCTATAAATGAACTCATTCACTAAAGATTACATTGAATTCTTTAAAGATTTGCATGGAAACAACAATAGAGATTGGTTTTCCAGCAACAAGAAACGCTATGAAAAAAGTGTTAAGGAGCCGTTCCAGCAATTCGTAAAGTCTCTAATTGAAAGAATTGATCCCGCACATCAATTTCAATTAGAGCCGAAAGATTGTATCCTGAGAATTAACAGAGATATCAGGTTTTCTAAAGACAAGACTCCTTATAACCTTTATATGACAGCTTTTATATCTCCCGGCGGTCGAAAGAACAAAAGTATCCCTGGTTTTTTCATTAGAATCTCTGCCCATGAAATTGGAATTATGGGAGGATGCTATGGGCCTGACAAGGATCAGTTGAGATCCATAAGGCAACACATTTCTGACAATCTGGATGAATTTCAAAGCCTAGTATTTGCAAAGGAATTTGTATCCAAGTTTGGAGAATTAAAAGGGGAAGAAAATAAAAGGTTGCCGCAGGAGTTTATAACTGCGATACAAAAAGAACCTTTCATTGCTAAAAAGCAATTCTACTATTCTACCCTGTTGGATTCTTCGTTAATTACTGAGGAGTCTTTGATTGATACTCTCATGGATTATTACAATACCATGAAACCAATGAATGACTTTTTAAACAAAGCAATCTCTTCAAATTTTGCAATGAGCTAATTCCGGCTCATTGCTTCAAAAGAGCAAGATATGACAGAACAAGAAACACTATACCTGAGCATCACAGATCTGTTTACCTCATCTGATCCCAATATTCAAATTGGAAAGATGATGAGCGCTCCAGCCTTAAAGTACCACGATAAGGTATTCGTTTTTTTCAATAAAGGAGAAATGGGTTTCAGGCTCGGCAATCAATTTGATCCTAACAAATTTGGAATCATTAATCCCAAACCATTGAGCCCATTTAAGACCAAACCGCCTCTCAAAGGATGGGTAATTGTAAGTTTTGATGAATTCACCAGCTGGGAAATGTTGACTTCTATGGCTCTGGAGTTCACAAAAACCATGAAATAATTAATTAGGATTTTGCTCGATGCTTTCTTTCAGCTTAATATGAGAATTAATTAATGCAATTAAGCCACCTGCAAAAAGTAAACTACCAATTAAACCTACCGGACCAATAATAGTAAAGTACAACCCTCCTTCTGAATATACATCGTATCCCTGTTCGTACAGCATCGGTATGATACCTACATTGAAAATAGTAAGCAGCGCACCGATACTTGAACCAACTGCTAAAAGAATAGCATCAGTTGATGATTTTTTTAACAAATAAAATATGCAAACCCCTGCAATTAGAAACTGTGGAATAATATAACCCAAGCTTGAAATAATGTTATCCATGTATACTTCTATTTAATTATTTGTTTCAAATTATACATCATTGAAATCAATCTCAAATATCCTTCTTACTGTTTTTCAAGTATACCGCTAGTTGTAGTTATTTCGCATTTGTAGAACATATTCATTTTCTTGTCGTATATTTGTTCTACATATATGAATTAACTATGAAATTATGAAGGGATCATACCTTGGTGAATTTGAAGAAATCATTTTGTTGCTGGTAGCAATGATGAATGATGACGCCTATGGTTTGGCAATTAAAGATCAATTTGAGCAACAGACCGGAAGGTCATCCGCGATTGGTGCCGTTCATTCCGCATTAAACAGGTTGGAGAAAAAAGGATTTGTTGACTCCAAGATGGCCGATGCTACTAGTGAACGAGGCGGCAGAAGAAAACGAATCTTTTTCGTAACGGCCGCTGGAAAATCAGCTCTTGAAACGAGCAGACAATTGCGCAACAAACTTTGGGATCAAATTCCGGAGCTTAGCTGGAAGGGATTAAAGCTTAATCCTGTATGGCTGTAAAGTCTGATATGCCTCCAAAACTTTCTTTTTTTATCATCCAATTCCTATGCCAACAACAATACCAAGAGGAAATTCTGGGTGATCTGGAGGAGTATTATGTCCAGTTAAGAAAACGACAACTCAATTATAAAGCATTTCGATACTGGTATCACACTTTCAATTTTATAAGGTTATACGCACTCAAAATACCATTCAAAAACTCAATAATAGGAATCATGTTTAAACTTAATTTACTCGTTGCTATCAGAAGCTTGTTGAGAAACAAGTTCTACAGCTTCATCAACATTTTTGGATTAGCACTTGGGCTTACCATGTGTATGTTCATAGCAATTTTTGTGATTAATGAATCCAGTTACGATAAACACTGGAAAAACTCAAAAAGAATTTACAGGGTAGTTTCAGACCTTAAATTCAACGACAATGAATTTAATATGTCTGTTACTCCATCACCAATGGCCAACTCTTTCCGCGAAGAATTCCCGGAACTGACAGCCATTGGAAGAATGCAAAATGGAGGGGGTGTCATGGCAAAGGTTGGAGAAAATTACTTCGACATCAATCAAATAGCCTATTCAGACCATCATATGTTGGACATTTTTAAATTCCCACTTGTCCATGGAACAACTGAAGGATTGTTAACTGGACCAGCAGATGCAATGATCTCTGCCTCCACAAGTGAGAAGCTTTTTGGGGAGACCAATACAGTTGGTAAGACTTTTGAAATTGATGGGACAGAATGGGAGGTTAAAGCTGTTTATGAAGACATCCCTCAAAACACCCATTTCCATTATGATATAATGATGTCAATGGAGCGTCATCCAAGAGCCAATAGCCAGGTTTGGCTGAGTAACAATTTTAGAACATACATTTTACTTGACGAAAACAACAATCCGGAGCAATTTGAATCTAAACTTCCTTTAACTATTAAGAAATATGTAGGTCCCCAGATTGAGCAAATCTCCGGCGCTACAATGGATGAATTTTTAGCAGGAGGAGGAAGGTTGAGATACTATCTACAACCAGTTGAAAGTATTCACCTGGAAAGTGACTTGCAGATTGAAATAGAAGCAAACGGGGATATCCGATATGTATATATTTTCATCATAGCCGGAATATTCGTATTGGCAATTGCTATTATCAACTTCATGAACATTTCAACGGCAAGATCATCTCTAAGAGCGAAAGAAGTTGGATTAAGAAAAGTTATTGGCAGCAAGAGAGGTCTTCTAATAGGCCAATTCATCACAGAATCGATGTTGAATACAGTTTTAGCAATGATATTGGCAATTGCAATGTTATTTCTTGTTTTACCAATTTTCAGAAACTTCACCGAGATAAGTGTAGGAAATCCACTATTTGGTTCGATTAATCTTTGGGACGATTTATTGATTTCACTTGTGGTGATAGGATTACTTTCTGGTATTTATCCTGCCTTTTATTTGTCCAGCTTCATTCCTATCAAAGTATTGAAAGGAAACCTAAGTCTAGGCTTGAGAAGTGGAAAACTAAGAAACATGCTTGTTGTACTCCAGTTTAGTGCTTCAGTGATTCTTATTTTTGGAGCGTTGGTCATCTATTCTCAGATGAATTACACCATGCAGAAATCTCTGGGATTTGAAAAAGATCAGGCACTCGTAATTAATGATACTTATTGGTTAGGAAGCAAAGTAGATGCTTTTAAAAACGAGTTATTGAATAATCAGGTAATTGAGAATGCTACTATGTCGTCTTTCTTGCCAGTAACTGGCTCTAGATCTGATTCACCATTGATGCCAGAAGGAATGACCAATGTTGATGGGGCAGTTAGTTTCCAAAACTGGCCGGTGGATGAGAATTACATTCCAACATTAAAAATTAAACTAGTCGAAGGACGAAATTATGATCCAAGTTTAGCAAGTGATAGTTCTGGAATAATCATTAATCAGACAGCTGTCAAACGTCTGGGACTAAAAGATCCAATAGGTAAGAAACTAAAAACCATTCATCAGTTTGATGTATATGGAAGAAATCAATTTACCATCATTGGTGTAGTTGAGGATTTTCATATTGATAATTTTAAAAGTGAAATTTGGCCTGTTGCCTTGATTTTGGGAAGATCTACGGGAGCAATTACAGTGAGGTTCCAGGCTCAAAACACACAACAAGTAATGGAATTGGTGGAACAGAAGTGGGAAGAGTTCAGTCCTAATGTCCCGTTATCCTATATTTTCATGGATCAACAGTTTGAGGACCAATATGCATCTGATCAGAAACTTGGGACGTTATTCAATCTGTTTGCCGGATTGGCAATTTTCATTGCGTGTCTGGGGTTATTTGGACTGGCCGCATTCACAACAGATCAGAGAAAAAAAGAAATTGGCATCAGAAAGGTTTTGGGTGCATCGATACCAAATTTGATGACACTTCAATTAAGTGGTTACACAAAACTTTTGATCGTTTCAATTCTTGTTTCATTACCTATTGCCTGGTACATAACGAAAGAATACTTCCTGCAGCAATTTATATATCGCACTGATTTCACGGTCGCAATGTTTATTCTGCCAGGGTTGATAATACTACTATTGGCTTGGGCTACTGTAAGCTTGATCTCATATGGAGCTTCCAGAAAGAATCCAGTTGAAAATTTAAAATATGAATAAGATAGAATAACCAAATACTAAAAAGCCAGATCCACACATCTGGCTTTTTTATTTGAAAAACGGCTCTTATTGGTTACTTTCAACTATTCGAAAAAAGGGATCTAATTATGATTAAGCTGGCTAACAAGTTTGGGAACTTGTATTACACCGGATTTTATGACAAAACAAATGGTTGGGTCAATACCAGTTGGTTTGGTTTTATCAGGACTGAAGAGGCGATTGAAGGAGTTCAGAATACACTTAAGTTGATTCAGGAATCTGGTTGTTCGAAGTTGCTAAGTGACAATAGTGCTGTAAAAGGATCCTGGAATGAAACTGCAGATTGGCTTGAGAAAAACTGGTTTGAACCTGCCACAAAATACGGTCTCAGAAGACATGCCACAATGCTTTCCAATGATCAATTTTGGAAGCTTTCACAGGATACATTTGAGAAAGCCCAAGGTAGTGATACAATAGCCATGAAAAACTTCCAGGATATAGAGGAAGCAAAAAAATGGCTTAAACAAGACTAATAAGAAAGGGAGCATACAGCCCCCTTATATCATTCATATCTCAAGGAATCAACCGGATTACTTTTCGCAACTTTTAAAACTCTTACACTAATAGTTAATACCGCTATTGCCAATACAATTAAAAGTGGTAAATACACAAACCAAAGTCCAATTTCGATTCTGAAAGTATAGTTAGTTAACCATGTAGAAAGAAGTTTCCATCCAACAGGAATTGCAATTACAAATGCAATAACAATTAATGTAACATAGCTTTTAGAAAGCAATACAATTAAATCACCAGTATCGGCTCCTAAAACTTTTCTGATACCAATCTCTTTGGTTCTTTTTTGCAACATAAAAGTGGTCAACCCAAACAATCCAAGGCATGCAATCAGAATTGCCAGTATACTAAAAGTAGTAAACAGCTTCCCAAACTTCTCATCGGCCTCATACTGCTGATCAAAATTTTGATCAAGGAAGAAATAGTCAATAGGGTTATTGGTGTATACCTTACTCCATTCATTAGAAACCAAAGCAATATTAGATTTCATCTGTTGGGCTTGTTGCTCCAAAGGAAGACTCTCATCAATATTTAGTTTGACAAAATAATATTCTTGCCAGCTACTTAAAATATAGGCTATTGGATCATAATCATTATGAAGCGATGTATGATGATGATTCTTCACTACACCCCTTACGACCAACGGCACCTCCGAATAGAACCCTTCTATTTTCTTATCAATGGCTTCCTCAGCACTTGCTAGTCCAAGTTGTTCCACCATCTTTTCATTGATGATCACATCTCCTCTTGACCATGGATCGTCATTCTCCTGAAACATCCTTCCCGCAGCAAGCTCTATGTCGAAAAAAGTGATAAATCCTCTTCCCATAGAAATTAATCTTGTGCTTACGGATTGATCTTGTGTTTGCCCTTGTAGCCAAAGAGATCCTCCCCAACCAATCTCTTCTCCAGGTAATTCACCGGAACTTACTACATCCTTAATCGAAGAGTTTCTCAATAGATTTTCCTTCAATGCGTTGAAATTATTCACAAATTCTCTACTCTGCCCCGCAATATCTCCAGGAGGTGCTTTCAGTACCATTACCTGATCAATATTGATTCCAAGCTCTGCATTTTTCATAAACATGATCTGCTTGAAAATAGTGGCAGTTCCGGCAACCAATAAAAATGTAATTGCAAATTGAAGACTGACCAAAACTTGTCTTGGTCTATTACTACCTTTAGACGACTTAGCTTTTCCAGTCAGCAATGACGAGGTATTTAAAGTTTTCATTATTACTGAAGGGTAGATTCCTGTTAGTACAGATCCTAATATTACGATCAAGAGCATTCCAAATGTGATCTCCGGTTGTTGCAATAAAGAGAATTCAAAATCAGTCATCATCTTCATTAAAGGAGAAGTCAATTGAGCAACTGTCAATGCAAACAAGAAAGAAATAACGTTGATGGTGATAGCTTCCAGCATGAACAATAATGAAATCTGTCTATTCCCCGATCCCATTACTCTTCTCACCCCAACTTCCTTAGATCGCTCAAAGACTTTTACGAAAGCCAGGTTTAGGTAATTAATCCAGGCGATAATCAGAATCACAACCGCTATTATCCCCAAGGCATAAACAGTACTTGATTTCACCCCAGCTTTAAAATCCGCGGCATTAGAAGAATCTTCGAACAAGTGAATATTTGGTACTGATTCCAGAAAAAAGTCAAATGTATATCCATAGTTTCTAAGAGATTCACCAGCATTTTTCTCAAACATTGGCTCGAATGTGGCTAGAATCTCATCTGTTTTGGTAGGATCACTAACTTTATAATAGATCAGATTATTTCCAGATGACCAGGTCAGGTTTGGACGGAAATAGTTTTTATAAGAATCGAATGATAGAAGTACATTGAAGTCCAGATGCGTGTTTTCAGGTAAGTTTTTCATCACCGCAACAACCTCATACATTTTAGCTCCTTGATTACCACTTAGCTCAAGGTTTTGTCCAATTGGATCCTCCTCTGGAAGAAAGTACCTTCCAGCAGTCCACTCGTCAATTACCATTTTGTTTGGCTCTCCAAACTTATCAAGACTACCTTTTACAATTGGCAAATTGAATATCTCAAAAGTGTTCTTTTCACTTAGAAATACACCAGGTTGATCAAAAGTAGCAAAACCTTTTTCAGTTTTTCTGATTATGGAATTATTCATATAATTGATACTCCAAAATCTAGTGTAGTTACTAACCAAAGGTGATTGCGCTACTAATTCCGGACCCGCCAGAGGCCCAAAAGAAATGGTAGTTCCAATTGACTCACCGTCTTTTGTGGTTTCTGCCTGAAGTCTGTAAATATGATCACTCTCAGAATGGAATTGATCAAAATTCAGATGAAAATAGACATATTGAGCAATGAGCAAACAAGCTGCCATACCAACACCTAGTCCCACTATATTGACAAATGAAAAAGTCTTGTTCTTTCTTATTTGGCGCATTACCGTGAATATATAATTGCGTATCATGAGTTTTTGATTTCGTTTTTTAGATTGAGTTTATTCGTACCTTAATGAGTTTGCGGGATTTTGAGTTGCCGATTGATATGACTTCCATCCTACGGTTACAGCAGCTATTAGGATTACAATTAAAAATGCTGCTACAAAAAACATCGGACTTAGAGGGATTCTATACACAAATGACGAAAGGAAATTCTCTCCTATCAAATAGGCCAATGGACTTGCAATGACAAAAGCTATTCCCAGAAGAATTAAGTATTCTTTTGCGAAAATTCCTAGAATAGAAGCAGTCGATGCGCCAAAAACCTTTCTCACTCCAATCATTTTCCTATTTCTAGCTACCATAAATGACACCAGCCCATACAGTCCAATAATGCTTATAACAACAGACATTCCACTGAAAATCAGGATGATTCTATAAACAAATTTTTCAAGTGCATAAGAAGACTGAATGGCCTCCTCTGGAATTACAAAATCAAAATAGGCCAGAGGATAGAATTCTCTCAACACATCTTCAACCTCTGCGGAAACAGTATAAAAGTCTTTATTCAGACGAATATCGATTCCTGAAAAGTAATCAGGACGGTAAGCCATTATAACTGGCTGCATGCTGACCTTTAAACTGAAAGTATTGAAATCTTCAGTAACTGCATCAATTATTCCGTATAGGTTCCCATTGAATGCAAACTTCATCCCTATTGCTTCCTCCTGAGTTAGCTGCATCTTTTCTAGGAACTTTTTATTGACAATCACATGAAAAGTTGAATCATTTACCTTTTTAGAATTCAGACCATTCCCAGCTACTATTGGAATCTCCCATGTGTCAACATAGTTTTCATCAATAAACCTGACAGAACCATTCATTCCATCTTCATACTCATTTTCCAATCGTCTGAAGCTACAGTTCCAGCCAAAACCACCTATAGGAGGACCAAATGATAGAGCAGCACTTTCAATGTAATTCAGCTGCAAAAGTCTCGTTTCTAAACTTTTTACCTTGGGATCTTTATCATAGTTAGTTGGCAGCTTCAAATGCACCACACTTTCTCTATTGAATCCCATCTCCGTATTGTTCAGATAGGTCATTTGGGTTGCTACGATTATAACACTCACAAGCATCATAATTGAGAAGCAAAACTGAGCAACAACCAAAATTCTTCTCAGATAATAATTTCCTGAGCCTGCTCTTTCCGTTATCTTGCTCTTGATAGCTTCAACTGGATGATATCCAGATATAATAATCGCCGGGTAAAAGCCTGCAAGTAAAGTAACAGCCAAGATTAGTGGAACCATAAATCCAATGACTTGCCATGTCAACTGAAGATTGTAATTGGTGTACTGCTGCAAGTAGTTATTGATTGCAAACAACATGATTTGAGTTACAGTGAGTGCAACCAGGCTAGCAAGCCCTACAATCATTAAAGTTTCCAGAAAAAACTGGACTTTAAGTTGGCCTCTATTTCCTCCAATCGTCTTTCTTATACCAATTTCTTTGGCTCTTTTAATCGCTTGAGCTGTTGCTAAGTTGATAAAGTTCAAACACGCTGTACCTATCAATAAAACAGCCAACACAATCAACACATAAACCAACATAGAAGGGATAGTATAATATGTGTTGTTGCCATATTCATCGCTTGTGTGAACATCTGTGATTGGCATCAATTTGTATGTATATTTATTAGCATCTTCAGGATCCAAATACTTTTCAAGAATGGAATTTAATTGAGACTCCTTATCTCCTACGGAATAAGTATTTTCAAAACCAACGTACGTTGAACCTGCCCAAAGCATTGCCCAGTTGTCTTTATGAATACTTTGGTACCTGTTTCGAAAGGTTTCATAGCTAATGATCATTTCAAAGGGTAAGCTGTTGTTCAGAGGTGGATTTTTTAGAATCCCAACAACCTCAGCTTTAGCAGAATCCTCCTGAATACTCACCATCTGACCAATTGGGTTCATATCTCCAAAATACTTTTTAGCCAGTCTTTCAGTCATAAAAAGCTTTCCTGGCTGCTGCAGTATTTCCCCTGATGCACCCTGTAGGATTTCAAAACTTAGAAGATCGAAAAAGTATTCATTGGCATAAACAGTATTGGTCTCTTTAAATATTTTAAAATCACCATTTTGCGTGAAAGAGATTTGATTTTCATATGGACCTTGAAGTTCCAGCACTTTACCAAAATCAGGTAAATCTCTATTTATTGCTGATGCAAGAGGATAAGATGTCTTAGCGTTGTGCCTGATGTCTCCCTGATCAGTTTTATACTCTGTTACAATTTTGTAGATGCTCTCCTTTTTCTCATGAAATGAATCGAAAGACAATTCATGGTATAGAAAAATAAAAGTAACCAGACAACAAGCCAGGCCCAGACCTAGTCCAAACACATTAATTGCAGTATAAACTGGTTGGTTCTTAAAAACCCGAAAAGCGATAGTGAGGTAATTCTTTATCATGCTTACAAATAGTCAAGGCAGGTGCCAAAAAAATAACTTGCTAAAAATCAGCGACTTAAAAAAATTGAATCTTAAAAACCGTTTCATATTGAAACATTTCTTTGTTTCAGTGTGAAACGTTGGTTAAATTTTCAAAATACCATTCATATAACATGAAGAAGAAAGCTTCTGTTTTAATCATTGATGACGATCCTGATGTGCTTTATACAGCAAAAGCAATTTTGCGGAAACACTACGAACGCATTGAAACACTGGAAAATCCTGAGAGAATTTCAAGAACGTTAGAAAAGGACCATTACGAAGTGATCCTTTTAGACATGAATTACAAAACCGGAGCGACTACAGGAAATGAGGGGCTATTCTGGCTGAGAAAGATTATGGAGATAGATCCAAATGCTCATGTTATCATGAATACGGCATATGGAGATATCCCACTTGCTGTAGAGTGTATGAAAATAGGCGCGATTGATTTTCTGGTAAAACCCTGGGAACAGGAAAAACTGATAAGTACAGTCAATGCGGTCTATGAGTTACAAAAGTCAAAGAAAGAAGTCTCCCGACTCAAGGAAACTGAAAAAATTCTTAGTCAAGACCTGAATTCCGATTATGGTGTGATGATCGGCAATGCTGAGTCAATGAAGCCAATACTTGCTACAATTCATAAAGTAGCTAAAACCGATGCTAGTGTACTAATTCTGGGTGAGAACGGAACTGGAAAAGAATTGATCGCACGAGCTATTCATAATGAAAGCAAACGCGTGTCTAAGCCATTTATCAAAGTGGATCTTGGTGCAATCTCAACCACATTGTTTGAATCTGAATTATTTGGCCATCAAAAAGGAGCATTTACTGATGCCAAAGAAGACAAAGCAGGAAGATTTGAAGTAGCAAATAATGGCACTTTATTCCTTGATGAAATTGGCAATCTTGATCTTGGGCTGCAGGTCAAGTTACTTACTGTGCTACAAAACAGAATGGTTCAGAGAGTTGGTTCCACGCAAACAACACCAATCGATATCAGGTTAATCAGTGCTACCAATAGTCCAATTGATGAACTTTCAGAAAATGGAGAGTTCCGGCAAGATCTATTGTATCGAATTAACACTGTTGTAATTAATCTTCCACCACTAAGAGAGAGGTTAGAAGATATTCAGCCAATGCTGGATCACTTCTTAAGAAAATTCAGTACTAAATACGAAAAACTAAATCTAAGAATATCAGATAAGGCCATTGAAAAACTCAAACAATATCACTGGCCTGGTAATGTACGGGAATTACAAAATGCCGTGGAGAGAGCTGTTATTATGAGCGATGGGTCCACTTTGGAGGCTTCTGACTTCCTTATTTCTTCCAATAAACCAAAATCTGTTCAAGCAGGATCGTTAAAAGTGGATGACATTGAAAAGAATGCTATCATTAAAGCGTTAGAAGAAACAAATGGCAAACTCAATGAAGCCGCAATCAAACTTGGAATAGGCAGGACTACTCTCTATCGAAAAATCAGAAAATATAAAATCAACGCATAATGAAAACCAGATTCATCTTTTTAGCCATTATCTCAATAGGAATACTAAGTTCATGCGGCTCTGGCTCTAAAACTCTTCACTTGAAAGGGACAATTACTAATCCAGATGCAGAGTTGATCGACTTAGCAACTCCAGACACTTCCTACACCATCAAATTGGATACTTTGGGAGCATTCGATGCTACTATTGGCTTCCCCAAATCAGGATATGTGAGTATGAACTACGGAGGAAGGTTTAATACCCTGTATTTGGAACCTGGAAATGATCTAACCATTTCATTTGATACAGAAAACATTGTGGGAACTCTCAAATATGAAGGTGAAGGTTCAGTTCCAAATAATGTTCTCAATATGATCCGACAAGAAATTTCCAAACTTCCCACAGATGATGAAATTATGACAAACACTGAAGAGGTGTTCTTATCAAAAATTGATTCAATTTCAGCTTTATTAACGGAGCTACTTACATTAAACAGATCCCAACTCGGCTCAGAATTTTTCGATATGGAATCTGCAAAAATTAAGTATCGAAATGCCGAAATGATGGTAAGATATCCCTCATATCATGCTTATCTGGTTGACGACTTTAATTTTAAAGTGTCTGAAAAGTACTGGGATAGATTGAAATCTGTTTCGGTGAATGAGTCTAGTTATATAGGAATATACCAATTCGATAATTTCGTGTATGGATTGGTGGATATGGAACTTGCAAAATCACCAGATTTAAATATTACTGAGGAATTTAAGCAATCATTTGTAGCTGTAGATGATATCATTATGGATGCGGCTGTTAGAAACACATGTTATACTCATAATTTCTATAAATACTTATCATCTGGTGTATCATATGAAGATGCAAAACCAATTTATGATAAATACGGTGAAGCTCTGGCAGACTCTGACAAGGATCAATTTGATGAGGTATTGTCAAGACTTTCTAAACTTCAGTCGGGTTCACCATCACCAGATTTCAAATTTGTTTCTATGTACGGTGATACTGTAAGATCTGAAGTATTGAAGGGGAAAAACCTGTTTTTGAGTGTGTGGTCCACTACCAACATTGAATTTATGAATGAGATACCACAGCTTCTTGAACTTCAAAAAAAGTATGGAGACAAAGTTCAATTCGTTTATGTATCCCTTGACGACTCTGTAGAAGATTGGCAGTTATTGGTAAGAGAAATGAATTTGCCAGACATTCAGCTATTCGCTTCAGAAGGTTGGGCAGAGCCAATTCTGTATGATTTTGTAATCGAGAAGCTACCCAGGCACATCATGATTGACCAGAATGGTAATATTATAAATGCACATATATCAGTTTCTGGTGATCAGGCAAATGCCGAAAGTGAACTGCAATCTGCTATATCAAATTTAAATCTGTAGTTCCAGTTGAAGGCAGCATATAGAATCAATATTATCTGGAGAATTACAACAATTTTCCTTTTTGGGGCGGCAGGCTTTTTGGTGCTTTCGTACACTGCTTTTTGGTTGCTTGCGGGATGGCTTATATTATTCTGCTTGTTAGCAATATTTGAATTAGTCAGGTTTGTTGAAAGAGATAGAAGATCACTATTGAATTTTCTAATAGCTGTAAACCAAAATGACTTCATGGGAAATGTAGGTGTCTCAAAAGATCAGAAATTTCTATACCAGGCTTATAAATCTCTTAGCTCAAAATACCATCAAATAGCAACTGAAAAGGAGGCAAACCATTTGTTTCTAAATACAATCGTAGAAAATGCTGGAGTACCAATGCTTGCTTATGAAGAAGAAAAGCAGGAAGTGGTATTACTAAATGATGGGGCCAAAGAACTATTCAACAAACCTTATTTTCGTTCAATTACAGCGATTGAAAAAATAGACCCTGAGTTGTATGAAGTAATCAAACATTTAGAAAACGATGAGAAAAAACTACATCGCTTCTCTGTTGATGGTAGTTGGAAAGAATTGTCGGTAGTTGCTAAAAGGTTGATTCTTCGAAATAAATGGTATAAGCTGGTTGCTCTTCAAAATATAAAAAGTGAATTGGATGAAAGAGAGCTTGAATCATGGCAGAAACTAATTCGTGTACTCACTCACGAAATAAAAAATTCAGTTATTCCAATTTCCACATTAACTGAAGTAATCAATGAAATGCTCATCAATGAAGATGGCGAACCTGTTTCTCTCGAATCTATTTCAGAGGAAGACGAAGAGGATTTAAGAATCGGTTTAAAGACTATTTCTAAAAGAAGTAAAGGACTTGCATCATTTGTAAATGCTTACGGAGATATCGCGAAAATCCCGGTCCCCAATCTTCAGGAAACCAATCTTTCTGAACTACTAAATGGAATTATCGCATTGGAAAAACAGGTTGCAGCTAGTAGAGGAGTAACCATACAATCGGAATTCCCAACTGAAGAAATCATCACGCATCTTGATCCTGATTTAATTGAGCAGGTCTTAATAAATCTGATCAAAAATGCGATAGAAGCGCTGGAAGGTGGAGGAGAAATAAGAATTAATCTTATCAAATCACTGAACGAAGTTTCCATTCAAATAGCCGATAACGGACCAGGAATTCCTCAGGACATTTTGGAAAATATCTTTGTTCCGTTTTATACCACTAAAAAAGAAGGATCAGGAATTGGACTTAGCTTATCTAGACAAATCATTAGAAAACACCATGGAGATATCCAGGTCTCCACAGAAATCAGTAAAGGAACTACCTTCACAATTCATCTTCCCATTGCTTAACTCCTAAACATCGGAAGAGGATTTAATGGGTTTTTGAAAAAGTTTTTCACCGACATGATTATCAAGAAAGAATGGAAGCCAGCATTGCTGAATTCATTATTCACCTGATCAATAAAGTCCCTTGAAACCTGATATTTCCTTTTACCTCTTGTAACATCAATCCAATCAGATTTTCTAAAAGTCTCAACTGTTTGTTCAAATTCACCGCGATAAACAGATCTCTTATGATGTAAATCAATCATTCTTTCAACTTCTTCAATCCAATCAGTCTGTTTATTTTCAGTCAGGTACGCTATGGCAAGTTGTCTTGATGGCTTGAGATAGTCAAATGTCTTTGCGGTCCAAATTCCAAGATCATGAAAGACTGCCGCTACCATGTATTTTTCAAAATTCTCAGGGGAAGGATCAAGATGCACACAAAAATTTAAGACACGATACACATGATTTCTATAACCATGAAATTGCGGTCCAATATGATCCCTATAGTAGAATAGGATTGCGTCTACCTTAGCGTTTTCTTTGATCATCGTAAAAGTTGGTGCAGGATGAATAGTCTGCTTCACCCAAAATACACCAACTGAAGATTATTTTCAAGAATCAAAAGAATTTACTGATGGTAGCTTTAGCAAAACTGTCTTGCCTAAAGAAATATAACAGTTCCACCTGATCAACATCTCTGAATAGTCTGGCTTCCAATTCTACCTTCCAGCTATTTCCTACTCTCCTACTTCCCTCTACACTAATCAGCTTTGTGGAATGCTCAAGATCTATGATCGTTCCAAACAAAAAATCTGTACTCTGAATATCGTTAAAACCAAGTCTAACTCCCGTAAAGACATCATTTTGTAAACTATTAAATGCCAGTTCATCCCTATCATCATATAAGTACTCAGCAACGATTCCTACATCAGCCCCAGTGTTAAAAACATTTCCAAATGTATATTCAAATCCAGCTACCAAAGCGAACATATCCAGAATATCATTTTGCCTTAGAATCGATTCATATTTCCATAATACTGGTCCAGTAGTAGCCTGAATATCAAGTCCAATTTGGTCAATCTGAGCAAACTGAGGATTGAATGTAGTCAAGTCCGCCACAATCGGCTCCCTGCCAATTCCATGAAAGTATGAAAGCCCTAAGTCAAAAGGACCAACGGAATTGGAATACCTTGCGGCAAATGAAGGATACCATTCACTACGACCATCATGGAAATTAAACTCATCAGAATCAAGTACAAATGGAGTCCTCAACCTTCCTTCTTGCCCAGGATATGTTGGCTTTCTAAAATATGGTAGATAGAAAAAATCTAATATTCCGAAGCTCGTGAATTGCGAAACATGAACCATAGGTTGCCCAAGTTTCTCTTCACCATCAAAGCTCTCCACCACATCCGTTTGATTGATTATATCTACCAAATGTGAAGATTCAGTCACTCCCCAAAAGACTTTCTTTAAACCAACTGAAAACTCAGTACTACCCTTTACTTTTTGCCAATAAAGCTCTCTGATGTCAAAATGTGTTCTGCGGTTATCATACTGATCCAGTCTTCCAAAAAGAACTACTTTGAAAGTCTGACTATCATCATCCCATTCAACAACATACTCAGGCTGAAGTGCTCCCGAGAAATAGTTGCGATGTTGGCCTTCATAGAGTGGTTCATTAAAGAAGAATTGCTCATCGAATTTTAATTCTGCTGAAAAGTCCTGGTAGACCTTTTTTTCCTGGGCTATCACCAAATTGGTCAGTACCAAAAAGAGACCCAGACTTAAAACTTTTAAATTTTTCATCTCAATAAGACTAAAAAACAATGGGCCGTTGACACCTTCTTATCACAATCAAAAACCAACGGCACCACTGTCTATCACCTATTATTACCTACCTGCTCTTATTAGACTGTTTTGCGTAAAATCATTTTCCGCCAGTCCGAGCTTGAACTCATAGCCTTCAAATAAAAGTTTTGTCTTTTTACCAGTCTGATGATTCTCCATGAATAGTTGACCTGCTCTCCAGTGCTTTCCTAAATACAACTCATAATTGCTGTATGTAAGTGTTTTCAAATGAGCATTTCTTCTATCATAGAACTCAATTTTCTCTAAACGGTAGTTATCCTTGTTAAACCATACCAATTGTCTTGTATATCCAGACTTTGGATCAACAGGGTCTCTTTCTACTACAAATGTATTTTGACCATTATAGGTTTCCTCCTTCACAAACTTGTAAGTATACTTTTCCACTTCCTGAGAAGACAAATCCTCATACGCAAACTCACTCCCCATAAATGGTCCCGATTTGTTATCAGAACTAATTCTTTTCACCCTCTTGATTGAAGGAAGATAAAGCCATTGATCATCTGACCCCTCTTTATGAGTGAATGTTAATGTAGCTGTACCTTTCACATCTCTAGGTGAGTCAAAAACTATCAATGACTTGTCTCCATCTTCAGTTAGTTCCAGGGTCTGATTTTTTAAATATCTCGTACTCTCCTGACCTTGTTTGTTTGTCAAGATCATAGTCAGTGTAACACTTGAACTCTCAAATCCCTGATCCACTTCATCAGCCTTTTGAGCAATTTCTAATCCTTTGTTCTGCGCAGAAAGTGATCCTATCATCAGTACACCTGCTGCAATAGTTAATGCTAACTTTTTCATTTCTGTAATCATTAAAATTTTAATAATAGGTAATTGAAGGTGGCTATGCAGCAGCCACCTGTTTTGTAGTTTCTTTTTTGATATCCTGACTCCTCTTGCTCGGGAATAGAAGAAGTAATGCCGGAAGCATCAGGAAGTCTAATGCCAATGCAAGAAGTATGATAAGAGCAGTAATTTTACCCATGTCGCTGTTCAACCCAAAATCAGATTGAGCGATTACGGCAAATCCTGCGACCAAAACAAAGCTTGTAACCAGCAATGCTTTTCCAACAGTAGAGAAGGCGTATCTCACTGCATCTTCAGGAGACTTACCAAGTTCTCTTCTTGCCCTTAAATATTTTGAAAGGAAGTGAACTGTATCATCAACAATTATTCCCAGCGTCATACCGAATACTATCGAGATTCCTGTATTAATATACCCTTGAAGCAATCCCCACATTCCAAGACCTACAAGCACAGGAGTGATATTTGGAATAAGACTCAAAGCACCGAACTTCGCACTTTTTAAGGCTATCCCAAGAACAATTGATATCAAGACAAGCGCCAGAATGGTTCCTGTAATCATACTCTTAATTTGTCTCTCTGAAAGGTGCGCAAACATCATTGTGCTACTCACTCCTTCTGTTTGCATATATTCAGGGGCATTTGCTTTTAACCAGGCAGTCGCATCGCCACTTAATCTCAGCATTTCTTTGGTAGAAATATTCTGGATAGTAGTTACTACTCTAGTCTCTGACTTATCTACATTAATCTGATTATTCAAATCCAATCCAAATGGAAGTGACAATTCATAAAGCAATAAGTACTGAGCTGCCTCCTCTCGATTGTCAGGAATCTTGAAGTAGTTTAGATCATCTCCATGCATTGATTTATTGACGTGTTTCATCACATCAGTAAATGCATTTACATGAATGACCTCTGGATTACTGTATAACCACTCTTCAAACTCTCCCAGTTTTGATAAGTACTCTGGGTTATTGATACCTCCTGATTCACCTGCATTTAGAGAAAATTCAATTGTATAGATACCAGTAAGCTTCTCAGAGATATAATCAGTATCCTGTCTAAACTGAACATCATGACTGAAATATTTTACAAATTCATCATTCAATTCATTCTTTAAAATGAATCCAGACGTAGCGAAAACGAATATTGAGCTGGCTACTACAACAGCGCCTTTTTTGCGAATCACAAACTCTGCTAATCTCTCTAACACAGGCACTTTCTGAGATTCAATTTTCTTCGCTTTGATCCAAACCGGGAAGATTGCAAGAATTGCCGGAAGTGTCAGAGTTGAATATAAGAATGCTGCCACCATACCGATAGAAGTAAGGTTACCCAAATCTCTAAAAGGTGGTGAATCACTGAAATTCATTGAAAGGAATCCAATTACAGTAGTCAAACTAGTGATGAATACCGGCATGAAATTCACTCTCAAACTCTCTACAATAGCCTCGTGTTTTGATGAGCCTTTTCTTAGTGATTGAATAAATGTAATCAGAACATGAATACTATCGGCAACAGCCAATGTCATCACAATATTCATAAAGGAGGCTGAAGGTGGCGTGAGCTGTACCCCCATAAAACCTCCTAATCCCATAGCTGTCATAATGGAAAATACAATCACTACAAGTGTAGAGACTGTTCCTGTAATTGTGCGTGTAGCCAAAAATATCGTGATAATGATAATCAGAAACATCAATGGAGTCAAAGTGCTTGCATCTGAAGAAGCAGCATCAAAGAATGCACTATTGAGCATTATAATACCTGATAAATGCGTCTTAAGGTTGGGGTTATCAGCTTCAAACTGAGTCACCATATCCTTTATATAAGCTACAATCTCTGCATTCTCACCATTATCCTGATCCGGTAATCTGACCGTTACATTTACTGCCGTTACTGTTCCATCTTCATTTATCAATCTATGAACCAGCCTTGAATCATTCACTGCGATTTGTTTAAGCTCCTCCAGTTCCTGATTGGTTTTTAAATCTGCTTCAGAAATTAAGTCATCCACATACAAGTCATCCTCAACAGCTCTGGTATATTGGAAATTTGTGATGGCATCTACTCTAGACGAATAGGGAGTTTGCCAGGCTTGTTCTGTAAGTTTCTCGATTGCCGATAAGTTCTGTTGGGTAAACAATACACCATCCTTCGGCTCGATTACGATAAATACATTATCGTCTTTGGTGTACTTATTCTGAAGTCCATCATAAGCAAGCAACTGAGGGTTGTCTTCACTGAAGAAAACATGGTAGTCGCTATTGAACTTGACATACTGACCACCAAAACCAGCTCCAAGCGCCAGCAGGATAGTCCCGATGAGTACTGGCCATCTGTATTTGATGACTTTCTCTCCAAGAGCAGCTCCGAACTTTCCGGAACCTTGTCTCAACATTTTAATTAGTCGTGTCATAAGTAGTTAAGCATAAAATCGTAGCTGATTTTCATTTTCAAACTATACGATTTCAATATTTTTCAAAAAATAGATATTTCGGTTTTCGAAATATATGAAGAACAAACGGTTTGGGAATAGTATGGTTTCAAAAAATTTCGGATTTCGTAATATTTTTCTAACTTTATGCTTAGAAAACCAGTTTAATCATGTGACAGCACCAATTAGTTACGATTAATTAATTCAGAAATGACGCTAAAAGAAGATCAAATAATGAGGTTTTCTTCCGCAATGGAGCGGATGATAGTGATGATGATGGAGGTAGATAACACCTGCGTTATGCTCACTCAGGACATATCCAAGCAGGATTTATCGCTTGTTGGTTTCATTGGCCGTAAGGGTAGTGTGATCATGAGAGATGTTGCTGCATTCCTCGATATACCTTATAGTACAGCTACCGGAATTGTGGATAAGCTAGTTGCTAAAGACTACCTGGACAGATACAATTCTCCAGAGGATAGAAGAACAGTTTTAGTCAGACTTACAAAAAAGGGTGAAGGTGTATTTCTTTTATTCCAGGAGAAAAAGAGAGAAATGTCACAGCTGATGCTCGAAGATTTATCTGACGCAGATAGAGAAAGTGTATTAGTGCTACTGGATAAAATAATGGATAACTTATCGGGAAAGAAAGTAGCACTTGAAGAAGCCTAGCTACACATTAGATATGATTCTTCGTATTTCCTGAATAATTCCATCAACCTATTAGTTAGTTTTCCTGGAACTCCATCACCAATTTGGAATTGATCGATTTGAACAACAGGAAGAACTCTTTTCATTGTACTTGTTAAAAAGACTTCATCAGCCTCATATACTTCCTGAAGTTTTATTGGTCTTACCTGCACTTCCATGTGATGTGACGCGATTTCAATGACTTTACTTCTTGTGATGCCTCCCAGAATATGTTCCTCTGCAGTAGCTAATATTCCATTTTTGATGAGGAAGACATTTGATCTGGCAGTTTCCAAAGCATTCCCATCGTAATGATATAGAACATCAATGGCACCATGTTCTTTTTGCTCCTTTTGAAGAAAAAGTGCCTGACCGTAACTGGTTGTCTTTGCGGTTGGAGAATCTCTTAGATAAGTATGAGTGATAAGTTTCTGCCCTTCAACATACCATTCTGGATCGGGATCCTTAATTGGGTTTTGAGTGATAATGATATTTGGTTCAACACAGTGAAATCCATCTGGTGAATAACCTCCTGTCACCAATATCTTCACCCCAGATTTCGGCAAGTCATTCATTTCTACCATTTGATAAACCATGCTTTTCAGCTCATCCATAGACCAATGGAAAGGAAGTCTTATTTCTTGTGCTGACTGATACAACCTCTTTAGATGGTCCTCAATAAATACTGGCTTACCATTTACACGAAAGAAATCAAATACAGCGTAACCTCTGGCTAAACCAAGGTCATTTGGTGCTATTTTAATTTCATCTATTGGTAAGATCTCTCCATTGAAGACTCCAAACATAGTCTATTCATTAATCCTCGAATTGAATATCAATAGCAACTGGACAATGATCTGATCCCCAGTATTCATTGTAAATCTCTGCCGCTTTAATCTGTGGAATAAGCTCCTCACTCACCATAAAGTAATCGATTCGCCATCCAATATTTCTTTCTCTGGATTGTCTCCAATAATTCCAGTAAGTAAACTTCTGCTCATCTGGGTGAAAATGTCTAAATGTATCAACCAAACCTTTATCCACCATATTTTGAAATCCTTCGATTTCCTGTTCAGTATAACCTGCAGATTTGTTGAAATTTTGTTTTGGGCGAGCAATGTCAATCTCCTGGTGTGCGACATTTAAATCACCACATAACACAACTGGTTTGACCTCTTCCAAAGCTTTTAAGTAATCAAGGAATACCTTATTCCATTCCTGTCTATAGTCCAATCTAGCAAGTTTCTCTCCTGAATTAGGAACGTAAACATTTACAAGAAAGAATTTCTCAAACTCAGCAGTAACTACCCTTCCCTCCTGATCATGCTCAAGGATTCCGATATCATACGTTACATTGATTGGATCTTCTTTAACAAGAATTGCTGTACCTGAATAGCCCTTGCGAGCTTTTGAGTCATTTACAAATGGTTTGTAATTAGGTAAAGTAGCGAATGCTGTTTTAGCGTCTTCAACTGCCGCCTTTGTTTCCTGTATGCAAAGAACATCCGGGTCCATTGCTTCTACACTTTTAAGAAAATCCTTCTTTAATATGGCTCTAATCCCATTGACGTTCCAGGAAACAATCTTCATTGCAAATTATGGTTTATAGTTTCAGTAAAATCAATGGCAAACTAAAACAGAAATGCTGGATTTCCGAAACCTAATGATCATTTCTCATTTACTTCTCTTCTCACATCACTCACCACCCATCTTATCTGACCATAATCGATACTATCCGGAAGATTATCCTTGAGAGATCTCAAGCTTACCCAGCCATGTATATCTATTTGCTTTCTAATTAAGTCCTGATTTTCTGATGAAACCAATTCTTCAATTGCTAATTCTCCACTTTCAATAAATGTGCTTAAATGATTTTCAATTGTTGATAAGGACAAATTTCTGTTGGACACTATTTCTTCAATAGACATACCATCTTTGTACAGCTGATATGTAACGTCTTGAGTACCTCCTGACCGCCTTGAGGTTTCAGTTTTCTTCTTAACCACAGGAGATTTAATCCCCTTTTTCAAATGCATCCTGGTACTCAGATCCCTTTCTGCGGCATAATTTCTAATAATTTGAAGCACCTCCATTCCAAACTTCTGAATCTTCACTTGTCCAAACCCTGTGATTTGCATTAAATCACTGTGTTGCAAAGGCAAGTAAGTTGAAAGCTGTTTTAATGTGGCATCCGAAAATATCATATAAGGTGCTAAACCGCTGGCATTTGCTTCATCCCTTCTCCATGATCTCAATTCTTCAAATAGTAGCTTATCATAAGTCTCCTCACCTACTGTTTCAGTAGCAAAAGTCTGAGTGATTGGCTTGTTCATGGTCACTATTAAGTTCCCTTTTAGAACTAGCCAGCTGGCTTTGTTAAGATGAAGAATCGGATATTGATCTTCTGTCTTTGATACTAAATCTTGTCTTAGCAGTTCCTTGAAATAATGAATCCACTCCTGTTTACTTTTTGATTGACCTAATCCATAAGTAGGTAGTTCTTTCATGAATGGTTTTATCTTTTCGGATTTGGAACCTCTCAAAAAATCAATTACTAAATTCATTCCGTAGTTTTCTTTCAATCGTGCAATAGCTGAAAGGGCCATTTGCGCAACTTCAGTACCATCAAAAGTCTCTCTTTTGTTTTGACAATTATCGCAACTACCACAATTATCTTCAGCCTCTTCTCCAAAGTAATTCAACAAATACTTCCTTCTACAGGTAGTTAGAGAACCAAACTCCGCCATCCTTTCTAGCTTCTTCGTTTGAATTTCAACCTGATCAGGATCACCATCATCTTTTATGAAGTTTCTAAGCCGAAATACATCGCCATAACTATAGAACAATAAAGTTGTACTTGGCAATCCGTCTCTTCCAGCCCTTCCCGTTTCCTGATAGAAGCTCTCTATATTCTTAGGAAGATCCATATGCACAACAAAACGTACATTGGACTTGTCAATACCCATTCCAAACGCGATGGTTGCAACTACTATCTTCAACTCATCTTTTATAAATCTTTCTTGTACACTCCCTCTTTCCTCAGGGCTCATCCCTGCATGATAAGCTTCGGCTTCATACCCATATTCACACAGTTTTGCAGCAGTTCTTTCTGTACTGTCCCGACTTAAGCAATAGATTATTCCAGATTCATTTTTGAACCCATTCAGGAATTCAACAAGCTGTTTGAAACTATCATTCTTGGCTGAAACATGATAGGTGATATTTGCTCTGTTGAAGCTGCTGACAAAAGTTTTAGCTTCTTGCAATTCAAGTTTCTCAACAATGTCCTTTTGCGTAATTTTATCGGCAGTAGCTGTTAAAGCAATTACAGGAACGTTTTTCAGCTTGTCTTTCAGCTTGGCGAGCTTAAGGTATACTGGCCTGAAATCATGACCCCAAGAAGAAATACAATGCGCTTCATCAATTGCGACCAGGGATACATTTAGTGTGGTCAGAAAATTCAGGAAAAAGTCGCTCTCATCAAAAAGGCGCTCAGGAGCTAAATAGAGTAACTTTAGATTACCCTCTTTTAATCTTCTAAATACGTCATTCTGCTCTCCACTGCTTTGAGTGCTATTCAGATATGCTGCTTCAATTCCCTGGATAACAAGTGCATCTACCTGATCTTTCATTAATGCTATTAATGGTGAAATCACCAGACACAACCCCTCGCTAACCAATGCCGGAATCTGGTAGCACAAACTTTTACCACCACCAGTTGGCATGATAGCAAACGTATCATTTCCCTGGAGAACACTTTCAATTATGGATTCCTGATGGAGTCTGAAGTTTTCGTAACCAAAAACCTCCTTAAGCACCGAATGTGGTGAAGCAATCATATTATTCATTTGTCGACAGAAGTTAATTAAGATTGTGAATGTAGAAAACGATCTCGTGAAATACTAGTAGTAATGATTGATCTGATGGATAAAAAGGTTGTTAATTCGTGATCAAGCACCAAAAATGTTAATAGTCCAGTTTTACTAGATTTTCGGCACAACTTTCTACACGATTTCGGAAAATCATACAAAGTGTAACCTTTTCTTTAAAATACATGTATATACATATAAATTAAATCGAAAGGAGAAAAATATGAGTACTGTAGATAAAACATTATATGCTCATAAAGTGGATATGGGAGGCACAAAAGTTCGTCAGCCTATTCCAACAAACAATGTTGATCAAGTAGATCCATTTATTCTATTACACCACCACGCAGGAACTATCAAGCCGGACACAAATCCCAAAACAAGTGGTGTGGGACCACATCCTCATAGAGGGTTTTCGCCTGTGACCTTTATATATAAAGGAAGTACGCATCACAGAGATTCAAGAGGAAATGATAGTGTGGTTCACGAGGGTGGAGCTCAATGGATGAATGCAGGAATGGGCATTATTCATAGTGAAAGACCTTCCAAGGAAATGGCTCAAAATGGTGGTGAAACCGAAATCATTCAGCTTTGGGTAAATACTCCAAAAGCTCATAAGATGGATCAGCCGGATTATCAGGCCATTGATAAAGAAGATGCCCCAGTATTAAATGCATTAGAAGGAGAAGGGGAATTGAGAATAATTTCCGGTGTAATTGCTGGGATTCAAGGTCCGGTGAAGTCAAAATTGCCGATCACTTCAGCAATGGGAAATTTAAAGGCAGGGTCAAAGTTCTCTTTAGATATTCCTGTTGGACATAACGCTATGATTTACTTATTGGATGGGAGTCTAAAAGTAGATGGTCATGGGTTGGTCGATGCATTAAATTTGGTAACATTCAAAGAGGGTACTGAAAAAGTCAGCTTTACTGCAACCGAGGATACGAGAATTTTGTATCTAACCGGTAAGCCCATTGAAGAACCAATTGAGTCTTACGGTCCATTCGTGATGAACAATCAGACCGAAATAATGGAAGCCATGAGAGATTACCAAATGGGTAAAATGGGAGTTCTTATTGAAGAATTTTAAATACTTATATGATACTGCTGTTATTGATTTAATTACTTTTGAATCTAATGACAGCAGTATTATTTCGGCTTTTTATTTACCCAATTTCCCGTCTTAGTCTCAGTATACTATACTGGATTTCAAGCCTTCTTTATTTTCTAAGCTACCATGTTTTGGGTTACAGAAGAGCTGTTGTTAAGAAGCAACTAAGAGATTCATTCCCATCAAAATCATCTGAAGAATTAAAGTATATCGAGAAAAAATTTTATCGGGAATTTTCAGACACATTGATCGAATGCCTCAAGTTGTTCACCATATCAAAAAAAGAGGTACTCGGAAGAGTAGTTATTCAAAACCCTGAGGTGTTAGATAACTTTTTCCAGGACGGTAGAAGTGTTATAGCCTTGATGGGACATTATTGCAATTGGGAAATGATGTGTGTTGGAATGCCGCCACAGTTCAAACATGATGGAGCTGTTATCTATTCGACATTGAAAAATTCTTATGTGAATAAAGCTGTCAACAGGTATCGGGAGAAACTCGGTATGATTATGTTCTCAAAGAAACAAATTAAAAGTTGGGTGAAGACATGTTTGGAAAAACCTGTTATTACATTTTTTGTATCTGACCAATTTCCGAAAAAGTCTAAAAAACCACACATCACCACATTTCTGAATCAACGAACTGAAGTTGCTTTAGGTGCAGAAAGATATGCTATGACCAATAATTGGCCTGTGGTCTATCTTAAACCCCACAAACCTGAACGTGGAATTATACACATAGAATTTGTAGTTATATCAGAAAAGCCTGAAGATAATAGTCCTGGCGAAATCACTGAAAAGTATTCACGGATGTTGGAGAGTCAAATTAATGAACATCCAGAAAACTGGCTATGGACTCACAAAAGATGGAAACAACGCGGTTGATTATTTAGACTTTTTAGATTTGAACAATTTAAAAATGCTCTTTCTGGCTGTATCTTCAAATTCCTGCTCTTCTTCAATACTCTCCTCTCCACCATTAACCTTAAGAACTGGAATCTTTAGCCAATCAATTGCTGCATACTCATCATCAAATACTTTAATAGGCAAATTAACTGCCGCAAAGCGAATAATTCTGGTAAAGAGTTTAGCTTTTGCCTGAGCAGCAAATGTTCTTGGTGGGAGAATTGCCACTTTATAAATGTAGCCCTTGGTTGTTTCGTCGAGGTTCTTAAAGTAATCGTTAACGAGGTAATTTTTTGCGTCACTGCTGTAACTTTCCAAATCTCGTCTATCGAGCAGTAATGCCATTGGAACCTTCTTTTCAAGGCATATTTTAGTACCTAACTCAACAATCTCTTTGAAAATTTCCAGACCTACATAGCCATGCCACACACACTTTAATATGTTTAACTCGTTATCATAGTGCAGATCACCTTCAGGGCTTTCGTAGATTAGTTCCATTACCTAATAAAAAATGGGATATGACAATTTAGGCCAAACCAATAATTTATAAAATGAATTTCGAATCATTTATTTATATTTGAGTCAATTTAAACTTGCGGAATAGGAAATCGTATTGCATTATGGAAATCAGCCCAACTTGCTGATTGTCTAACCACTTATGTTACCATAGTTTTAGGAAAACACCAAACCTTTACTTACTATCGAACTCACTAGCTAATTGATAAAAAGGAATTAATTTTAAGATTAATCGGGGTTTATTAATTTTTAAACGGACAACAAAAGTTTTAAGGCACAGGTTTATGAGAATTAGTACGATTTTATGCATTCTATTATTTGCTTCCTCGACTTTCGCTCAGGATGTTACGCAAATTGTGCAAACAGGTAATGCCTATTATGAAAGCCAGGATTACATTAAGGCAATCAAATTTTATAAAGAGGCAATTAAACAGGAAGAAGGCAACCACACCTTTGCCATGTTCCAACTTGGAGAATGCTATAGGAAAATATTAGATTATACTACAGCAGAATATTACTACGAAGAGGTGAAGAAGGCTCAGGATTCGAGATATCCGCTCGCGGGATTTTACTTGGGTCTAATGAAAAAGCTGAGCAGTAAGTACGATGAAGCACTTCCTTTATTCGAAGAATTCATAGATTATATATACGACCTTTCCTTGTCTAATGATAAGTACAGGACGTATTATGAACAAGCAAAAAACGAGAGAGAAGGTTGCTTATTAGCACTTAATGAGCTTACAACCACAAGACCAAGTCACAATACCGCAGCTTTACCTAGTCCCGTAAATACTCAATACAATGACTATGCAGCTTTTTTCTATGGTGACGATAATGCTATCTCTGTAACTTCAGCTAAAAAAGATTCAGAAGGTATTGGAAATACATTTGGTGAAGCATTTTCAGATATTTACAGATATTTCAAGGTAGCAGACTCTTGGAGCCAAGCTAAACTTAAAGACGATCTTGAAAAAATTGTAAACACCAAATATGGTGACGGAACTGGAACATTCAACAAAGCAAAAGATAAGCTTTATTATACATATTGCGACGAAAGTGGAAACTGCTCAATATTCCTTACACGCAAAAAAGCAGGGAAATGGCAAGCTCCAGTAAAGCTAAAAGGATCAATTAACCCAAAAGGATCATCTTCCAAACACCCATCTTTGAGCCCTGCAGGTGACACACTTTATTTTTCATCTAACAGAAAAGGTGGTTTTGGTGGCATGGATATATGGATGAGTATATCAAGCAATGGTGAAAATTGGAGCCAGCCAATAAATCTTGGAGATCAGGTCAACACTCCTTTTGATGAAATTTCACCATTCTACTCAGAATATGAAAATGCGATGTTCTTTTCTTCAAATGGTCATCGGGGGTTTGGGGGATACGATAACTACATGGCGAAAGGAGATACTTATTCAAAAGCCGAAGTATTTAATCTAGGTGTACCATTTAACTCGAATAAAGATGACTGCTTCTTTATAATTGGTGAGAATACTGGATACTTATCCTCTAACAGAGACGGAGGAGCTGGTAAATTCGACATTTATGCATTTGATATAAATAGCAAGAAAGAAATTATTGCTGAGATCGGCAAAGATGAAGCCATTGCAGGACGTAAATCAATGTTCTCAGATGATCTTGAATTTGAGACTGATGATATTAAAAAAATTAATGAAATAATTTCCAGACTACTCGCTTCAAAACTAGAGGGTGTTGATCTGGTTTTATCCAATACTCAATTAGATTTCTACGATGCGTTATCGCTGGATGATAAAGAAAAAATCGAAAGAATTGTTAATTCCAGATTCCGGAAAATTTCTGAAAGCGAGCTTCAAGATCTTCATGTTAGAGATGAGTATTATTATGTAAGCTTATCCGACGAAGAAAAGTCGCATGTTGACAGAATGGTGATGGCTTATGTGGAGGAAGAAGACCTTGCAAGTAGTATTCACTTAAACAAAGGTGATATTGAATTTTACGAGCTGTTGTCAGAGAGAGATAAGGAAAAAATTGATCAGATTATTGCAAGCAGAGTGAAGACTGCTCGTGACTTCAAATTTGAATCTTCAGCTTACGATGAATTTGAAGAGAAAGAGCAAATCAATATCGATCAGATCACATATCAATACCTAAAAGAGAAAAAGAATATTGATCAGCTAACTCTGAATATGAACAATAATGCTTTCGTGAATCAATTAAGTGAGGAAAAGAAAGAATTGTTGCAACAATCCATCAAGGAGAAAATGCTAAACATGTCAGGTGAGGATAAAAACCTAAAAATTACTGTTGAAGACAGAGTTTATTATCAAAGCCTGAGTGAAAGTGACCTGGAGAAAATTAAACATATTGCACATTCGTTTTTGTTAAGTGATGTGAATAGCATCTCTGAGTTTGTGTCTAAAGAAGATATGGACTTCTACAACAAGCAGTCAATTAAGCACAAAGGCCATATTGATAAAGTAATTGCCAAAATGATTAAGAACACTGCTTTATCTGATCTACTTTATGCAGAAAGTAACTTTGAAAAAGACCAAATTGGACTACTTCAGCAGAGTGTAACAGGAGCTGCAAGTTTAAATCAAATGCTTGAAGCAGCAAACAGAACGGGCTCTCTCAAAAACATGGATCCTAATGATCAAAATAGGATGATGAGATTCTTATCTAGTGGCGCACCAAGTTGGATGAACAGAGAGGATAATGTATTCTTTGAGGACGAAGAAACTGTTACTGCGGACTACAACGAGATGGTTGCAAGAAGGGATGTTGAAACTATTGAGACTGGTCCTATTGCAACGGTAAAGCAGGCTGATCCAAACAAAGCAAATGCTTACACAAATGGACTTGAAATCAGAAGAGCTGGATCCAACGAAAGAGAAGTCGTAAAACTAAGTGATGCTGCCTTGAAGTTTTACAAAACCTTAAGTGTTGAAAATCAACTTAAAATAGACAGATTCATTGCCGCAAGATACATAAATGAGGACTACAAGGACGGCTCATTAATCCAGTCGGATTTAGAATTTGAAAAGTCGTTGAAAGGTGAGAAAAAGACCTATGTGAAAATGCTATCCAAAAAATTAGGTGGTGGGTTCTTAACCGTTCCAGAAGAATCAATGTTGAATGAGGCATTTATTTTCTATGGTACTGTGGCCAGAACTGAAAAGCCGCAGTGGAACAGAGCTGTAATAGTTGAGGCTTTGGATATCAATAGCAAAGGAAATTATTTAGCTCAAAAGAAAGACTATAGTTTTTATAAAGGTTTAGATGCGGAGAAGAAAGAATTAGTGGCTGAAATTGAAGCGTTCCGATTCAAAAATCACAGAATACTTTCTGAAAACATGGGTGCTGACTCCAAAGATGTTATCCTTCCTGGATTAACCAGAAATATTCCTAAGTATGAAGTGGAAACTGACTTAATGTCGATAGAAGGCACATTGATTGATAATAATAGTGGAACCTCGGTATCTTCATTCCCTGTTGCATTGGAAAATGATGAAGGAAGAAAAGTTTATCAAACCAATACAAACGAAAAAGGTGAATTTAGTTTCGAAAGTATCGCGACTGATGATTATAAGTTGGTATCTGGGTCTGATGAGTATGCCAAAGAATTCCAGGATAGCTACTTTATCAAAGATCTTAACATTAAGGAGCTTGAGGAATCTACTTTTGAAGAACAAACAGCAACTAGCATCTACTATGATATTAACTCATTCCAATTGAGGAATGAAGCCAGAGCTACACTCGATGAATTACTAATTGAGTATCGAAAGGGAGCATTCAATATTGAATTGGAAGCCCACACTGATAATAGCGGTTCAAGAGCACTCAACGAGAGGCTGAGTAAAAATAGGGGTGAATTTGCAGCTAATTACCTAAAACAAGGAGGAGTACAGGATACCGATATCATTATTAGATACTATGGAAGTAACAAACCAAAAGCATCTAATGATAATGTTTACGGTCGTCAGTTCAATAGAAGAATTGATATCAACATGAGATCTAAGAGACCATTAAATTACACTCCTAAGCTTGTATACCTTGCAAGACCTAAAGCTACTGTGCTAAAGCTTTCTGAACTGTATGGAATTTCTGAAGTAGAAATCAAAAAGGATAATGGTTTGCAAAGTGGACAATTGGCGGCATTGCAACCTGTAAGATTACCGGATAACAAAAATGTTAAGCCAGATCTTAACTTATTGGTTCCAATGAACACCAATGTAACTAAATACAGCAGTTATGTTGTTAAGAAAGGAGAAACTGTAATCACAATTGCAGAGAAGTTAAGAATCCCTGAGGAGCTGATCATGGAATTAAATGATCTGGATAGTGTTAATGTTCCAGAAGGAAAGACTATCGTAGTAATCTATATCCAGAAACAAGGATAATACCCTAATAATAAAACTAACAGGAAGGATTAGAATAGTGGATTTGCCACTCTCCTGATTCTTCCTCCTTTATACAAGAAGTACTGCATTGATACTTCGAATGAAGGCTGGGTCTGAAATAGGTTATCAGACTGGAAGAACACTTTGGTATTCATATCATAGCTTATCCCCGCATTAAAGATTGGGCTTCTAAAGCCTAGGAATACAATAAAGGAATCTCTTAAACGATACCAGGCCCCACCTGCTAGTTTAAGTCCCCTGTTTGAAACAGTATATCTTTTCATCTTCTTTAGAGAGTAAGCTATTGTTCCGCCTCCATTGAACTGAAAGTTTCTATCCTGGATTGTACCAAGAATTGATGGCATGAAGTCAAATTTCGACAACTTAAACTCAAATCCACCATGATATTTGTATAGCAATCTCTGTCTACTTTCTGGTCCGCTAGATACAAGGGCAGTATTAGGTCTATTTATATTGGTAACCACAAAACCGGAAAACGCACTATATCTGTAAAGCAGGAAGTTTCTTTCCTTATTAAAGTAGTACATAACACCAAGGTTAACAACTGGATAACCTACCTGACCATCAAACTCTGTTACTGGTGGAGGTTTTGTCCCATCAGTTCCTACAAACGGGCTGTATTGAGAACCCCAAATTAGTTTACTAAAAGCAACACTATTTTGCTCAAATCCTACTTGAGCTCCAACAATAATTGTTTCACCTTCCAGGGCACCTATATAAATATTTTGAGCGTAATTAATGAATGCTCCATTTGTTGATAACACTCCATCTAGTCCAGCTGAATTATTATAAACCATCAACCCGAAACCACCAAGCATTTTTTTCATCCTACCTTTCTTCTTAATCGGGAGGATGACTGAAGCCTGGCTCAAATTATTGATCACACCCTCACTGGATTTATCACTGATTTGTTGCCTGTAACTTAAGTGAAAGGACGGTTCCTGATAAATCCCAGCAATTGCCGGATTTAAATGTAGAGACGCAGAATAGTACTGCGAAAACTGCACTTGCTGTGACAAAGCTTGCCCAGCGTTTAAGACTATAAGCGATATCGATATTAATAATGCTTTTTTCATTATCTAATCAAATAAAGTACACCTTGATCGTTAAACTCCTCTCCATTTTCCCTTCTCAATTTGAGAGTGTAGTAGTACAATCCTCCAGGCTCAGGATTACCTGAGTTTGGATTTGTACCATCCCACCCCGTTGTATTGGCTTCTCGCCAAGAGGTGGTTTCGTATACAACTACATTGAATCGGTTGAATATTTTCAATTCAAAACCCTCTTCAAGTATCTTCTCGCCAAATATTCGGTAAGTCTGGTTCTCTATTTCAGTTGCAGCTGGTGAGAACGCGTTAGGCACATGGACAACTCCTTCCGTTGGAACTAAAGGTGCTAAGCCCAAACCAATATTTGCGATATTAGTTCTTCCTATTGTTACTCCTCTCTCACTGGTAATAATACCAGTTGTGACAGAATCTGACTCAAGCAACTCTGAAACACCTAAGGAGCGGTATACATCACCTATAGAATCTGTGTAAACAACAACTGGAGATTTAACCAAATATTGAATATCATTTCTTCTTGTGAAATTCTCCAGATCGGCATTCATGAAATCAAGCGTAACCAATGATGAATCAAAAACACCTTCCTCAACTTCTGCTGTCCATATTGCATGTTCTGAAACACCAATTACTTCATCAGGTGCTGGGACCAATGGACTTGTTGTTGGATGGGTCACGAATAATTTCATTCTAAGGTTTACTCCAGTGATGTTCAAAAACTCTATAGGGTCAAAGAAAATGGAATCTCCTATTGGGTAATATTTGTAACCAGTCCCAAATTGAATCATACTACCATCCAGATAAGAAAAGTCATTTCCTCCAGTTACATCAACACCATCTAAAACCACAAAAGAAGTACTATCTCCTACTTTCACAATACCATTTTGGAAATCCAATGTTTGTGAAATCACAACAGAATCACTATTAAATGCTGTTTGACCATTTGAATTGACCATTAAAGATTGAAGTTCCAATATTGGACTAAATACGACTTGGTCAGCTCCTCCAAGTAGAGAAAGGATACCTTCGGAACCATTGAAGATGTTAAGATTATTGAAGTTGCCAAAAAGGCCAATTTCTCCATTATTTTCAATGAAACCATAATTATCAAGAGCTCCACCAAACTGAATAGTAGCATTATCCTGAATAAAAATCGAAGCATTTTCTTCTACATGGAATGTTTGGGCATTAGCAATACCAATGACAAACTGAAAAATTAGATATGTAGTTACTAGTCTTTTCATTAGTTGTCAGATCTATAAAGTTCATACCAAGTACTTCCATCCCAAATTAGGGTTATGGTATCTCCTGCTCCCGGAGACCAGGCTGTTGAAAGATTAACATTTCCTGAATCTGCTAATGTTGCTCCTCCATTAATTGAAGTCATCAGCAATACCAACATCTGTCCTGCCGAATTTCCATTACCAATACTAAAAGTTGTAGCACCAACATGAGTATCAGATAATGATAAAAAGGACCTGTTTGCTATGGTAATTGTTTCCGCGTCAACATCTACAACATCAGTTGAATTTGAAATTGCAAGTGCTCCATTTACCTGAAGTGAAGCTGCGGATGTATTTGAAGCGGCCCCATTCACAATTGTACTTGAATTTTGAGCGGCATTACCAATATTGGTAACTCTGGCTGCTGCTCCAGTAGCTATATTGACTGGTTGAACAACAGCATCAGAACCAATATCAATGGAACCCGCAGCTGCATTGATTGAAACATTAGAACTACTTGCATCGATATTCAATCCCGATGAACCTGAAACTGTAGAACCATCCAATCTAATATTATCTACATCAAACTGACCAGCATCAGTAGCTGTAACGAATGGAGTTCCATTGTCTTGAATTACAAAATCGCTGTTTTGTGTAAGATTCACAGTTAAATTACCATCCGTATCATCTGCTGTAATGGTTGCGTTTTCACCGTATGCAGCATCTAAAGTAATGTCCGCAGTGACAGCTAATGTTCTGCTGTTTCCAGCTAGGTCTGGAATTGTAAGTGTTCCTACGCCTACTGTTTGATCGGTTACGGCCAATGTTAAATCATTAGTAGTTTCATCAAATGTTAGGTCTCCACTTAGGGTTGGTGTAGTAAGTGTTTTGTTGCTCAATGTTTGTGTAGCATTATTCACTACTACATCTCCACTTGTGCCTGCTAAATCAGGTACTGTCAATGTTGGTGCGCCTACTGTTTGATCAGTCACTGATAAAGTCAGATCATTGGTCGCTTCGTCAAATGTCAGGTTATTCGAAATAGTTCCTGCATCTATGGTCTTATTCGTTAACGTCTGCGCATCACTGGTTCCTACTATTGTGCCACTTGGTGCATGCTGACCATCTAGTAAGTCTGCATTCAGATTAGTAACCGCTGTGGTACTTGCCACTGTGAATGGTGCGGTACCTGTGGTCACATCCGATTGGAAGGTCTCTGCCTGAATCTCGAAGCTACCTGCATCCCAGTTTGAGGTTAAAGCCTGCGTTCCATCTCTCAAGACTAGGTTTGAATTGTTACTTGAGATGTCATTGGTTGTTGCGATCGTTCTGCTGTTTCCAGCTAGGTCTGGAATTGTAAGTGTTCCTACGCCTACTGTTTGATCTGTAACCGCTAGTGTTAAATCGTTGGTTGCTTCATCGAAGGTAACATCTCCTCCTAAGGTAGGAGTAGTCAATGTCTTGTTTGTCAATGTTTGTGCATCTGTTGTTCCAACGATTGTTCCTGATGGCGCATGTTGACCATCTAGTAAGTCTGCATTCAGATTAGTAACCGCTGTGGTACTGGCCACTGTGAATGGTGCGGTACCTGTGGTCACATCCGATTGGAAGGTCTCTGCCTGGATCTCGAAGCTACCTGCATCCCAGTTTGAGGTTAAAGCCTGCGTTCCATCTCTCAAGACTAGGTTTGAATTGTTGCTTGAAATGTCATTGGTTGTCGCGATCGTTCTGCTGTTTCCAGCTAGGTCTGGAATTGTAAGTGTTCCTATACCTACTGTTTGATCGGTTACTGCCAGCGTCAGATCATTAGTTGCTTCATTGAAGGTAATATCATTCGATATTGTAGCACTAGAGATCGATGGTGTATTAACCGTTGGTGATGTTAACGTCTTATTCGTTAAGGTCTGCGCATCACTGGTTCCTACTATCGTGCCACTTGGCGCATGCTGACCATCTAGTAAGTCTGCATTCAGATTAGTAACCGCTGTGGTACTTGCTACTGTGAATGGTGCGGTACCTGTGGTCACATCCGACTGGAAGGTCTCTGCCTGAATCTCGAAGCTACCTGCATCCCAGTTTGAGGTTAAAGCCTGCGTTCCATCTCTCAATACTAGGTTTGAATTGTTGCTTGAGATGTCATTGGTTGTTGCGATCGTTCTGCTGTTTCCAGCTAAGTCCGGAATTGTAAGTGTTCCTACCCCTACTGTTTGATCTGTAACCGCTAGTGTTAAATCGTTGGTTGCTTCATCGAAGGTAACATCTCCTCCTAAGGTAGGAGTAGTCAATGTCTTGTTTGTCAATGTTTGTGCATCTGTTGTTCCAACGATTGTTCCTGATGGCGCATGTTGACCATCTAGTAAGTCTGCATTCAGGTTAGTAACCGCTGTGGTACTGGCCACTGTGAATGGTGCAGTACCTGTGGTCACATCCGATTGGAAGGTCTCTGCCTGGATCTCGAAGCTACCTGCATCCCAGTTTGAGGTTAAAGCCTGCGTTCCATCTCTCAATACTAGGTTTGAATTGTTACTTGAGATATCATTGGTTGTTGCGATCGTTCTGCTTGCTCCAGCTAAGTCTGGAATTGTTAATGTCCCTGATGCTGCAGTTTGATCTGTAACCGCTAGAGTCAAATCATTAGTTGCTTCATTGAAGGTAATATCATTCGATATGGTAGCACTAGAGATCGATGGTGTATTAACCGTTGGTGATGTTAACGTCTTATTCGTTAAGGTCTGCGCATCACTGGTTCCTACTATCGTGCCACTTGGTGCATGCTGACCATCTAGTAAGTCTGCATTCAGATTAGTAACCGCTGTGGTACTTGCCACTGTGAATGGTGCAGTACCTGTGGTCACATCCGACTGGAAGGTCTCTGCCTGGATCTCGAAGCTACCTGCATCCCAGTTTGAGGTTAAAGCCTGCGTTCCATCTCTCAATACTAGGTTTGAATTGTTGCTTGAGATGTCATTGGTTGTTGCGATCGTTCTGCTTGCTCCAGCTAAGTCTGGAATTGTTAATGTCCCTGATGCTGCAGTTTGATCTGTAACCGCTAGTGTTAAATCGTTGGTTGCTTCATCGAAGGTAACGTCTCCTCCTAAGGTAGGAGTAGTCAATGTCTTGTTTGTCAATGTTTGTGCATCTGTTGTTCCAACGATTGTTCCTGATGGCGCATGTTGACCATCTAGTAAGTCTGCATTCAGATTAGTAACCGCTGTGGTACTTGCCACTGTAAATGGTGCAGTACCTGTTGTCACATCCGATTGGAAGGTCTCTGCCTGGATCTCGAAGCTACCTGCATCCCAGTTTGAGGTTAAAGCCTGTGTTCCATCTCTCAATACTAGGTTTGAATTGTTGCTTGAGATGTCATTGGTTGTTGCGATCGTTCTGCTGTTTCCAGCTAGGTCAGGAATCGTAAGTGTTCCTACTCCTACTGTTTGATCGGTAACCGCTAGTGTTAAGTCGTTGGTTGCTTCACTGAAGGTAATATCATTAGATATTGTAGCACTTGAGATCGATGGTGTATTAACTGTTGGTGATGTCAATGTCTTATTCGTCAATGTTTGTGCATCTGTTGTACCAACGATAGTTCCTGATGGCGCATGTTGACCATCTAGTAAGTCTGCATTCAGGTTAGTAACCGCTGTTGTACTTGCCACTGTGAATGGTGCAGTACCTGTTGTCACATCCGATTGGAAGGTCTCTGCCTGGATCTCGAAGCTACCTGCATCCCAGTTTGAGGTTAAAGCCTGTGTTCCATCTCTCAATACTAGGTTTGAATTGTTACTTGAGATGTCATTGGTTGTTGCGATCGTTCTGCTTGCTCCAGCTAAGTCTGGAATTGTAAGTGTTCCTACCCCTACTGTTTGATCTGTAACCGCTAGTGTTAAATCGTTGGTTGCTTCATCGAAGGTAACATCTCCTCCTAAGGTAGGAGTAGTCAATGTCTTGTTTGTCAATGTTTGTGCATCTGTTGTTCCAACGATTGTTCCTGATGGCGCATGTTGACCATCTAGTAAGTCTGCATTCAGGTTAGTAACCGCTGTGGTACTGGCCACTGTGAATGGTGCAGTACCTGTGGTCACATCCGATTGGAAGGTCTCTGCCTGGATCTCGAAGCTACCTGCATCCCAGTTTGAGGTTAAAGCCTGCGTTCCATCTCTCAATACTAGGTTTGAATTGTTACTTGAGATATCATTGGTTGTTGCGATCGTTCTGCTGTTTCCAGCTAGGTCTGGAATCGTAAGTGTTCCTACTCCTACTGTTTGATCGGTTACGGCAAGGGTTAAATCATTAGTAGTTTCATCAAATGTTAGGTCACCACTTAGGGTTGGTGTAGTAAGTGTTTTGTTGCTCAATGTTTGTGTAGCATTGTTCACTACTACATCTCCACTTGTGCCTGCTAAATCAGGTACTGTCAATGTTGGTGCGCCTACTGTTTGATCAGTCACTGCTAAGGTCAGATCATTGGTCGCTTCGTCAAATGTCAGGTTATTCGAAATAGTTCCTGCATCTATGGTCTTATTCGTTAACGTCTGCACATCACTGGTTCCTACTATCGTGCCACTTGGTGCATGCTGACCATCTAGTAAGTCTGCATTCAGGTTAGTAACCGCTGTGGTACTTGCCACTGTGAATGGAGCGGTACCTGTGGTCACATCCGACTGGAAGGTCTCTGCCTGAATCTCGAAGCTACCCGCATCCCAGTTTGAGGTTAAAGCCTGTGTTCCATCTCTCAATACTAGGTTTGAATTGTTGCTTGAAATGTCATTGGTTGTCGCGATCGTTCTGCTTGCTCCAGCTAAGTCTGGAATTGTTAATGTCCCTGATGCTGCAGTTTGATCTGTAACCGCTAGAGTCAGATCATTAGTTGCTTCATTGAAGGTAATATCATTCGATATGGTAGCACTAGAGATCGATGGTGTATTAACTGTTGGTGATGTTAACGTCTTATTCGTTAATGTCTGCGCATCACTGGTTCCTACTATCGTGCCACTTGGTGCATGCTGACCATCTAGTAAGTCTGCATTCAAATTAGTAACCGCTGTGGTACTTGCCACCGTGAATGGTGCGGTACCTGTCGTCACATCCGATTGGAAGGTCTCTGCCTGGATCTCGAAGCTACCTGCATCCCAGTTTGAGGTTAAAGCCTGTGTTCCATCTCTCAATACTAGGTTTGAATTGTTGCTTGAAATGTCATTGGTTGTCGCGATCGTTCTGCTTGCTCCAGCTAAGTCTGGAATTGTTAATGTCCCTGATGCTGCAGTTTGATCTGTAACCGCTAGAGTCAGATCATTAGTTGCTTCATTGAAGGTAATATCATTCGATATGGTAGCACTAGAGATCGATGGTGTATTAACCGTTGGTGATGTTAACGTCTTATTCGTTAATGTCTGCGCATCACTGGTTCCTACTATCGTGCCACTTGGTGCATGCTGACCATCTAGTAAGTCTGCATTCAAATTAGTAACCGCTGTGGTACTTGCCACCGTGAATGGTGCGGTACCTGTCGTCACATCCGATTGGAAGGTCTCTGCCTGGATCTCGAAGCTACCTGCATCCCAGTTTGAGGTTAAAGCCTGCGTTCCATCTCTCAAGACTAGGTTTGAATTGTTGCTTGAAATGTCATTGGTTGTCGCGATCGTTCTGCTGTTTCCAGCTAGGTCTGGAATTGTAAGTGTTCCTACTCCTACTGTTTGATCAGTTACGGCCAATGTTAAATCATTAGTAGCTTCATTGAATGTAATATCATTCGATATTGTAGCACTAGAGATCGATGGTGTATTAACTGTTGGTGATGTTAACGTCTTATTCGTTAATGTCTGCGCATCACTGGTTCCTACTATCGTGCCACTTGGTGCATGCTGACCATCTAGTAAGTCTGCATTCAGATTAGTAACCGCTGTGGTACTTGCTACTGTGAATGGTGCGGTACCTGTGGTCACATCCGACTGGAAGGTCTCTGCCTGAATCTCGAAGCTACCCGCATCCCAGTTTGAGGTTAAAGCCTGCGTTCCATCTCTCAATACTAGGTTTGAATTGTTGCTTGAGATGTCATTGGTTGTTGCGATCGTTCTGCTGTTTCCAGCTAAGTCCGGAATTGTAAGTGTTCCTACCCCTACTGTTTGATCTGTAACCGCTAGTGTTAAATCGTTGGTTGCTTCATCGAAGGTAACATCTCCTCCTAAGGTAGGAGTAGTCAATGTCTTGTTTGTCAATGTTTGTGCATCTGTTGTTCCAACGATTGTTCCTGATGGCGCATGTTGACCATCTAGTAAGTCTGCATTCAGGTTAGTAACCGCTGTGGTACTTGCCACTGTGAATGGAGCGGTACCTGTGGTCACATCCGACTGGAAGGTCTCTGCCTGAATCTCGAAGCTACCCGCATCCCAGTTTGAGGTTAAAGCCTGTGTTCCATCTCTCAATACTAGGTTTGAATTGTTGCTTGAAATGTCATTGGTTGTTGCGATCGTTCTGCTTGCTCCAGCTAAGTCTGGAATTGTTAATGTCCCTGATGCTGCAGTTTGATCTGTAACCGCTAGAGTCAGATCATTAGTTGCTTCATTGAAGGTAATATCATTCGATATGGTAGCACTAGAGATCGATGGTGTATTAACTGTTGGTGATGTTAACGTCTTATTCGTTAATGTCTGCGCATCACTGGTTCCTACTATCGTGCCACTTGGTGCATGCTGACCATCTAGTAAGTCTGCATTCAAATTAGTAACCGCTGTGGTACTTGCCACCGTGAATGGTGCGGTACCTGTCGTCACATCCGATTGGAAGGTCTCTGCCTGGATCTCGAAGCTACCTGCATCCCAGTTTGAGGTTAAAGCCTGTGTTCCATCTCTCAATACTAGGTTTGAATTGTTGCTTGAAATGTCATTGGTTGTCGCGATCGTTCTGCTTGCTCCAGCTAAGTCTGGAATTGTTAATGTCCCTGATGCTGCAGTTTGATCTGTAACCGCTAGAGTCAGATCATTAGTTGCTTCATTGAAGGTAATATCATTCGATATGGTAGCACTAGAGATCGATGGTGTATTAACTGTTGGTGATGTTAACGTCTTATTCGTTAATGTCTGCGCATCACTGGTTCCTACTATCGTGCCACTTGGTGCATGCTGACCATCTAGTAAGTCTGCATTCAAATTAGTAACCGCTGTGGTACTTGCCACCGTGAATGGTGCGGTACCTGTCGTCACATCCGATTGGAAGGTCTCTGCCTGGATCTCGAAGCTACCTGCATCCCAGTTTGAGGTTAAAGCCTGCGTTCCATCTCTCAAGACTAGGTTTGAATTGTTGCTTGAAATGTCATTGGTTGTCGCGATCGTTCTGCTGTTTCCAGCTAGGTCTGGAATTGTAAGTGTTCCTACTCCTACTGTTTGATCAGTTACGGCCAATGTTAAATCATTAGTAGCTTCATTGAATGTAATATCATTCGATATTGTAGCACTAGAGATCGATGGTGTATTAACTGTTGGTGATGTTAACGTCTTATTCGTTAATGTCTGCGCATCACTGGTTCCTACTATCGTGCCACTTGGTGCATGCTGACCATCTAGTAAGTCTGCATTCAGATTAGTAACCGCTGTGGTACTTGCTACTGTGAATGGTGCGGTACCTGTGGTCACATCCGACTGGAAGGTCTCTGCCTGAATCTCGAAGCTACCCGCATCCCAGTTTGAGGTTAAAGCCTGCGTTCCATCTCTCAAGACTAGGTTTGAATTGTTGCTTGAAATATCATTGGTTGTTGCGATCGTTCTGCTTGCTCCAGCTAAGTCTGGAATTGTAAGTGTTCCTATACCTACTGTTTGATCGGTTACTGCAAGGGTTAAATCGTTGGTTGCTTCATTGAAAACTATGTCATTACTTATTCTCAGGTTACCTCCAGGAACGATTGTAACGTCACCACCTGTCGCTGTAATATCTACATTAGTTGCACCTGTGATATCTACATCATTCGCAGCTGCATCTATTGCAACTCCCGTTGCTCCATCTACATCTACTGTGCCTACTGAGTTAGCTACTACATTGCCACTTGTTGTTGTCGACAAGGTTAGGTCTCCTCCATCGGCTGTTACATTACTTGCTGCGCCTGCGTCTATGCTTACGCCGTTTCCTGCATCGATTAATACTTCGTCTGTTCCGTTGATGTCTACATCTGCTGCTGCGGTTAGTGCTACGTTGTTGGCTGCTGCATCTATGCTAACTCCTGTCGCTCCATCTACATCTACTGTGCCCGCTGAGTTAGTGATTACATCTCCACTAGTGGTAGTAGATACTGTGACGTTTGCTCCGTCTACTGTGAAGTTGGAGGCTGCTGCTGCATCTAAGCTGATCGCTTCTGTACCCGATACATCAAAATCTCCATTGGTCCCATCTGTTACGATCGTGTTGCCATCTTCATAAGTTGCTTGTAAATCTTGATTATTTACTGAATTATCAACATAGGTTTTTACTGCTTGCTCGGTTGGTAGCGCATTATCGCTGTTGCCTGCTAACGTTCCGTCTATGGAGAGCTCATTTACTGTCGTTCCTGTTGGTAGTTGGAAGGTTCCTGAGGTTACTTGTGTGTTGGTTCCACTAAGGGTAACATTGCCACCTGTAGCGGTAATATCTACATTAGTCGCTCCGGTGATATCAACATCATTTGCCGCTGCATCTATCGTAACTCCAGTTGCTCCGTCTACATCTACTGTGCCCGCTGAGTTAGCAACTACGTTTCCACTTGTAGTAGTCGATAGGGTTAAATCGCCTCCATCGGCTGTCACATTACTTGCTGCTCCGGCATCTATGCTTACGCCGTTTCCTGCATCTATTAATACTTCGTCTGTACCATTGATATCTACATCTGCTGCGGCGGTTAGTGCTACATTGTTGGCGGCTGCATCTATTGTTACGCCTGTTGCTCCATCTACATCTACTGTACCTACTGAGTTGGCTACTACGTTTCCACTCGTGGTAGTTGATAAAGTCAGATCACCTCCGTCGGCTGTTACATTACTTGCTGCTCCGGCATCTATGCTTACGCCGTTTCCTGCATCTATTAATACTTCATCTGTTCCGTTGATGTCTACATCTGCTGCGGCGGTTAATGCTACATTATTCGCTGCTGCGTCTATGCTTACTCCTGTTGCTCCGTCTACATCTACTGTGCCCGCTGAGTTAGCGATTACATCGCCACTAGTGGTAGTAGATACTGTGACGTTTGCTCCGTCTACTGTGAAGTTGGAGGCTGCTGCGGCATCTAAGCTGATTGCTTCTGTACCGGAAACATCAAATGCGCCATTGGTTCCATCTGTTACGATTGTGTTGCCATCTTCGTAGGCTGCTTGTAAGTCTTGGCTATTAACTGAATTATCAACATATGTTTTTACTGCTTGCTCGGTTGGCAAGGCATCATCGCTGTTTCCTGCTAAGGTTCCATCTATTGAAAGTTCATTTACTGTCGTTCCTGTTGGTAGTTGGAAAGTTCCTGAGGTTACTCTGGTTGCTGTGGCTGCCAAGTCTATATTAGTTGCGGCTGTGATGTCTACATCATTCGCCGCTGCATCTATTGATACTCCACTTGCTCCGTCTACATCTACTGTGCCCGCAGAGTTAGCAACTACGTTTCCACTTGTAGTAGTCGATAGGGTTAAATCACCTCCATCGGCTGTCACATTACTTGCTGCGCCGGCATCTATGCTTACGCCGTTTCCTGCATCGATTAATACTTCGTCTGTTCCGTTGATGTCTACATCTGCTGCGGCGGTTAATGCTACATTGTTGGCGGCTGCATCTATTGCTACACCAGTTGCTCCGTCTACATCTACTGTGCCTACTGAGTTAGCTACTACATTGCCACTGGTTGTAGTAGATAAGGTCAGATCACCTCCATCGGCTGTTACATTACTTGCTGCGCCGGCATCTATGCTAACACCATTGCCTGCATCTATTAATACTTCATCTGTTCCGTTGATGTCTACATCTGCTGCGGCGGTTAATGCTACATTATTCGCTGCTGCGTCTATGCTTACGCCTGTTGCTCCGTCTACATCTACTGTGCCCGCTGAGTTAGCGATTACATCGCCACTAGTGGTAGTAGATACTGTGACGTTTGCTCCGTCTACTGTGAAGTTGGAGGCTGCTGCGGCATCTAAGCTGATTGCTTCTGTACCGGACACATCAAATGCGCCATTGGTACCATCTGTTACGATTGTGTTGCCATCTTCGTAGGCTGCTTGTAAGTCTTGGCTATTAACTGAATTATCAACATATGTTTTTACTGCCTGTTCGGTTGGCAAGGCATCATCGCTGTTACCTGCTAAGGTTCCATCTATTGAAAGTTCATTTACTGTCGTTCCTGTTGGTAGTTGGAAAGTTCCTGAGGTTACTCTGGTTGCTGTGGCTGCCAAGTCTATATTAGTTGCGGCTGTGATGTCTACATCATTCGCCGCTGCATCTATTGATACTCCACTTGCTCCATCTACATCTACAGTACCTACTGAATTAGCAACTACGTTTCCACTCGTGGTAGTAGATAAGGTCAGATCACCTCCATCGGCTGTCACATTACTTGCTGCGCCGGCATCTATGCTTACGCCGTTTCCTGCATCTATTAATACTTCGTCTGTTCCGTTGATGTCTACATCTGCTGCGGCGGTTAATGCTACATTGTTGGCGGCTGCATCTATTGCTACACCAGTTGCTCCGTCTACATCTACTGTGCCTACTGAGTTAGCTACTACATTGCCACTGGTTGTAGTAGATAAGGTCAGATCACCTCCATCGGCTGTTACATTACTTGCTGCGCCGGCATCTATGCTAACACCATTGCCTGCATCTATTAATACTTCATCTGTTCCGTTGATGTCTACATCTGCTGCGGCGGTTAATGCTACATTATTCGCTGCTGCGTCTATGCTTACGCCTGTTGCTCCGTCTACATCTACTGTGCCCGCTGAGTTAGCGATTACATCGCCACTAGTGGTAGTAGATACTGTGACGTTTGCTCCGTCTACTGTGAAGTTGGAGGCTGCTGCGGCATCTAAGCTGATTGCTTCTGTCCCGGAAACATCAAATGCGCCATTGGTACCATCTGTTACGATTGTGTTGCCATCTTCGTAGGCTGCTTGTAAGTCTTGGCTATTAACTGAATTATCAACATATGTTTTTACTGCTTGCTCGGTTGGCAAGGCATCATCGCTGTTTCCTGCTAAGGTTCCATCTATTGAAAGTTCATTTACTGTCGTTCCTGTTGGTAGTTGGAAAGTTCCTGAGGTTACTCTGGTTGCTGTGGCTGCCAAGTCTATATTAGTTGCGGCTGTGATGTCTACATCATTCGCCGCTGCATCTATTGATACTCCACTTGCTCCGTCTACATCTACTGTGCCCGCAGAGTTAGCAACTACGTTTCCACTTGTAGTAGTCGATAGGGTTAAATCACCTCCATCGGCTGTCACATTACTTGCTGCGCCGGCATCTATGCTTACGCCGTTTCCTGCATCTATTAATACTTCGTCTGTTCCGTTGATGTCTACATCTGCTGCGGCGGTTAATGCTACATTGTTGGCGGCTGCATCTATTGCTACACCAGTTGCTCCGTCTACATCTACTGTGCCTACTGAGTTAGCTACTACATTGCCACTGGTTGTAGTAGATAAGGTCAGATCACCTCCATCGGCTGTTACATTACTTGCTGCGCCGGCATCTATGCTAACACCATTGCCTGCATCTATTAATACTTCATCTGTTCCGTTGATGTCTACATCTGCTGCGGCGGTTAGTGCTACATTGTTCGCTGCTGCATCTATTGCTACGCCTGTTGCTCCGTCTACATCTACTGTGCCCGCTGAGTTAGCGATTACATCTCCACTAGTGGTAGTAGATACTGTGACGTTTGCTCCGTCTACTGTGAAGTTGGAGGCTGCTGCGGCATCTAAGCTGATCGCTTCTGTACCGGACACATCAAATGCGCCATTGGTACCATCTGTTACGATTGTGTTGCCATCTTCGTAGGCTGCTTGTAAGTCTTGGCTATTAACTGAATTATCAACATATGTTTTTACTGCTTGCTCGGTTGGCAAGGCATCATCGCTGTTTCCTGCTAAGGTTCCATCTATTGAAAGTTCATTTACTGTCGTTCCTGTTGGTAGTTGGAAAGTTCCTGAGGTTACTCTGGTTGCTGTGGCTGCCAAGTCTATATTAGTTGCGGCTGTGATGTCTACATCATTCGCCGCTGCATCTATTGATACTCCACTTGCTCCGTCTACATCTACTGTGCCCGCAGAGTTAGCAACTACGTTTCCACTTGTAGTAGTCGATAGGGTTAAATCACCTCCATCGGCTGTCACATTACTTGCTGCGCCGGCATCTATGCTTACGCCGTTTCCTGCATCTATTAATACTTCGTCTGTTCCGTTGATGTCTACATCTGCTGCGGCGGTTAATGCTACATTGTTGGCGGCTGCATCTATTGCTACACCAGTTGCTCCGTCTACATCTACTGTGCCTACTGAGTTAGCTACTACATTGCCACTGGTTGTAGTAGATAAGGTCAGATCACCGCCATCTGCTGTTACATTACTTGCTGCTCCGGCATCTATGCTAACACCATTGCCTGCATCTATTAATACTTCATCTGTTCCGTTGATGTCTACATCTGCTGCGGCGGTTAATGCTACGTTATTCGCTGCTGCGTCTATGCTTACGCCTGTTGCTCCGTCTACATCTACTGTGCCCGCTGAGTTAGCGATTACATCTCCACTAGTGGTAGTAGATACTGTGACGTTTGCTCCGTCTACTGTGAAGTTGGAGGCTGCTGCGGCATCTAAGCTGATTGCTTCTGTCCCGGAAACATCAAATGCGCCATTGGTACCATCTGTTACGATTGTGTTGCCATCTTCGTAGGCTGCTTGTAAGTCTTGGCTATTAACTGAATTATCAACATATGTTTTTACTGCCTGTTCGGTTGGCAAGGCATCATCGCTGTTACCTGCTAAGGTTCCATCTATTGAAAGTTCATTTACTGTCGTTCCTGTTGGTAGTTGGAAAGTTCCTGAGGTTACTTGTGTGTTGGTTCCACTAAGGGTAACATTGCCACCTGTAGCGGTAATATCTACATTAGTCGCTCCGGTGATATCAACATCATTTGCCGCTGCATCTATCGTAACTCCAGTTGCTCCATCTACATCTACAGTACCTACTGAGTTGGCTACTACATTGCCACTGGTTGTAGTAGATAAGGTCAGATCACCTCCATCGGCTGTTACATTACTTGCTGCGCCGGCATCTATGCTAACACCATTGCCTGCATCTATTAATACTTCATCTGTTCCGTTGATGTCTACATCTGCTGCGGCGGTTAATGCTACATTATTCGCTGCTGCGTCTATGCTTACGCCTGTTGCTCCGTCTACATCTACTGTGCCCGCTGAGTTAGCAATTACATCGCCACTAGTGGTAGTAGATACTGTTACGTTTGCTCCGTCTACTGTGAAGTTGGAGGCTGCTGCGGCATCTAAGCTGATCGCTTCTGTACCGGACACATCAAATGCGCCATTGGTTCCATCTGTGACGATCGTGTTGCCATCTTCGTAGGCTGCTTGTAAGTCTTGGCTATTAACTGAATTATCTACATATGTTTTTACTGCCTGTTCGGTTGGCAAGGCATCATCGCTGTTTCCTGCTAAGGTTCCATCTATTGAAAGTTCATTTACTGTCGTTCCTGTTGGTAGTTGGAAAGTTCCTGAGGTTACTCTGGTTGCTGTGGCTGCCAAGTCTATATTAGTTGCGGCTGTGATGTCTACATCATTCGCCGCTGCATCTATTGCTACTCCACTTGCTCCATCTACATCTACTGTGCCTACTGAGTTGGCTACTACATTGCCACTGGTTGTAGTAGATAAGGTCAGATCACCTCCATCGGCTGTTACATTACTTGCTGCTCCGGCATCTATGCTTACGCCGTTTCCTGCATCGATTAATACTTCGTCTGTTCCGTTGATGTCTACATCTGCTGCGGCGGTTAGTGCTACATTGTTCGCGGCTGCATCTATTGCTACGCCTGTTGCTCCGTCTACATCTACTGTGCCTACTGAGTTAGCTACTACATTGCCACTAGTTGTTGTCGACAAGGTTAGGTCTCCTCCGTCGGCTGTTACATTACTTGCTGCACCTGCATCTATGCTTACGCCGTTTCCTGCATCTATTAATACTTCGTCTGTTCCGTTGATGTCTACATCTGCTGCGGCGGTTAGTGCTACATTATTCGCTGCTGCGTCTATGCTTACGCCTGTTGCTCCGTCTACATCTACTGTGCCCGCTGAGTTAGCAATTACATCGCCACTAGTGGTAGTAGATACTGTTACGTTTGCTCCGTCTACTGTGAAGTTGGAGGCTGCTGCGGCATCTAAGCTGATCGCTTCTGTACCGGACACATCAAATGCGCCATTGGTTCCATCTGTGACGATCGTGTTGCCATCTTCGTAGGCTGCTTGTAAGTCTTGGCTATTAACTGAATTATCTACATATGTTTTTACTGCCTGTTCGGTTGGCAAGGCATCATCGCTGTTTCCTGCTAAGGTTCCATCTATTGAAAGTTCATTTACTGTCGTTCCTGTTGGTAGTTGGAAAGTTCCTGAGGTTACTCTGGTTGCTGTGGCTGCCAAGTCTATATTAGTTGCGGCTGTGATGTCTACATCATTCGCCGCTGCATCTATTGCTACTCCACTTGCTCCATCTACATCTACTGTGCCTACTGAGTTGGCTACTACATTGCCACTGGTTGTAGTAGATAAGGTCAGATCACCTCCATCGGCTGTTACATTACTTGCTGCTCCGGCATCTATGCTTACGCCGTTTCCTGCATCGATTAATACTTCGTCTGTTCCGTTGATGTCTACATCTGCTGCGGCGGTTAGTGCTACATTGTTCGCGGCTGCATCTATTGCTACGCCTGTTGCTCCGTCTACATCTACTGTACCTACTGAATTAGCAACTACGTTTCCACTCGTGGTAGTTGATAAAGTCAGATCACCTCCGTCGGCTGTTACATTACTTGCTGCACCTGCATCTATGCTTACGCCGTTTCCTGCATCTATTAATACTTCATCTGTTCCGTTGATGTCTACATCTGCTGCGGCGGTTAATGCTACATTATTCGCTGCTGCGTCTATGCTTACGCCTGTTGCTCCGTCTACATCTACTGTGCCCGCTGAGTTAGCAATTACATCGCCACTAGTGGTAGTAGATACTGTGACGTTTGCTCCGTCTACTGTGAAGTTGGAGGCTGCTGCGGCATCTAAGCTGATCGCTTCTGTACCGGACACATCAAATGCGCCATTGGTACCATCTGTTACGATTGTGTTGCCATCTTCGTAGGCTGCTTGTAAGTCTTGGCTATTAACTGAATTATCAACATATGTTTTTACTGCCTGTTCGGTTGGCAAGGCATCATCGCTGTTTCCTGCTAAGGTTCCATCTATTGAAAGTTCATTTACTGTCGTTCCTGTTGGTAGTTGGAAAGTTCCTGAGGTTACTCTGGTTGCTGTGGCTGCCAAGTCTATATTAGTTGCGGCTGTGATGTCTACATCATTCGCCGCTGCATCTATTGATACACCACTTGCTCCATCTACATCTACAGTACCTACTGAGTTGGCTACTACATTGCCACTGGTTGTAGTAGATAAGGTCAGATCACCTCCATCGGCTGTTACATTACTTGCTGCTCCGGCATCTATGCTTACGCCGTTTCCTGCATCGATTAATACTTCGTCTGTTCCGTTGATGTCTACATCTGCTGCGGCGGTTAGTGCTACATTGTTGGCTGCTGCATCTATTGCTACGCCTGTTGCTCCGTCTACATCTACTGTACCTACTGAATTAGCAACTACGTTTCCACTCGTGGTAGTTGATAAAGTCAGATCACCTCCGTCGGCTGTTACATTACTTGCTGCGCCTGCATCTATGCTTACGCCGTTTCCTGCATCTATTAATACTTCGTCTGTACCGTTGATGTCTACATCTGCTGCGGCTGTTAGTGCTACATTGTTGGCTGCTGCGTCTATGCTTACTCCTGTTGCTCCGTCTACATCTACTGTGCCCGCTGAGTTAGCGATTACATCTCCACTAGTGGTAGTAGATACTGTGACGTTTGCTCCGTCTACTGTGAAGTTGGAGGCTGCTGCGGCATCTAAGCTGATCGCTTCTGTACCGGAAACATCAAATGCGCCATTGGTACCATCTGTTACGATTGTGTTGCCATCTTCGTAGGCTGCTTGTAAGTCTTGGCTATTAACTGAATTATCAACATATGTTTTTACTGCCTGTTCGGTTGGCAAGGCATCATCGCTGTTTCCTGCTAAGGTTCCATCTATTGAAAGTTCATTTACTGTCGTTCCTGTTGGTAGTTGGAAAGTTCCTGAGGTTACTCTGGTTGCTGTGGCTGCCAAGTCTATATTAGTTGCGGCTGTGATGTCTACATCATTCGCCGCTGCATCTATTGATACACCACTTGCTCCATCTACATCTACAGTACCTACTGAGTTGGCTACTACATTGCCACTGGTTGTAGTAGATAAGGTCAGATCACCTCCATCGGCTGTTACATTACTTGCTGCTCCGGCATCTATGCTTACGCCGTTTCCTGCATCGATTAATACTTCGTCTGTTCCGTTGATGTCTACATCTGCTGCGGCGGTTAGTGCTACATTGTTCGCGGCTGCATCTATTGCTACGCCTGTTGCTCCGTCTACATCTACTGTGCCTACTGAGTTAGCTACTACATTGCCACTAGTTGTTGTCGACAAGGTTAGGTCTCCTCCGTCGGCTGTTACATTACTTGCTGCACCTGCATCTATGCTTACGCCGTTTCCTGCATCTATTAATACTTCGTCTGTTCCGTTGATGTCTACATCTGCTGCGGCGGTTAGTGCTACATTATTCGCTGCTGCGTCTATGCTTACGCCTGTTGCTCCGTCTACATCTACTGTGCCCGCTGAGTTAGCAATTACATCGCCACTAGTGGTAGTAGATACTGTTACGTTTGCTCCGTCTACTGTGAAGTTGGAGGCTGCTGCGGCATCTAAGCTGATCGCTTCTGTACCGGACACATCAAATGCGCCATTGGTTCCATCTGTGACGATCGTGTTGCCATCTTCGTAGGCTGCTTGTAAGTCTTGGCTATTAACTGAATTATCTACATATGTTTTTACTGCCTGTTCGGTTGGCAAGGCATCATCGCTGTTTCCTGCTAAGGTTCCATCTATTGAAAGTTCATTTACTGTCGTTCCTGTTGGTAGTTGGAAAGTTCCTGAGGTTACTCTGGTTGCTGTGGCTGCCAAGTCTATATTAGTTGCGGCTGTGATGTCTACATCATTCGCCGCTGCATCTATTGCTACTCCACTTGCTCCATCTACATCTACTGTGCCTACTGAGTTGGCTACTACATTGCCACTGGTTGTAGTAGATAAGGTCAGATCACCTCCATCGGCTGTTACATTACTTGCTGCTCCGGCATCTATGCTTACGCCGTTTCCTGCATCGATTAATACTTCGTCTGTTCCGTTGATGTCTACATCTGCTGCGGCGGTTAGTGCTACATTGTTCGCGGCTGCATCTATTGCTACGCCTGTTGCTCCGTCTACATCTACTGTACCTACTGAATTAGCAACTACGTTTCCACTCGTGGTAGTTGATAAAGTCAGATCACCTCCGTCGGCTGTTACATTACTTGCTGCACCTGCATCTATGCTTACGCCGTTTCCTGCATCTATTAATACTTCATCTGTTCCGTTGATGTCTACATCTGCTGCGGCGGTTAATGCTACATTATTCGCTGCTGCGTCTATGCTTACGCCTGTTGCTCCGTCTACATCTACTGTGCCCGCTGAGTTAGCAATTACATCGCCACTAGTGGTAGTAGATACTGTGACGTTTGCTCCGTCTACTGTGAAGTTGGAGGCTGCTGCGGCATCTAAGCTGATCGCTTCTGTACCGGACACATCAAATGCGCCATTGGTACCATCTGTTACGATTGTGTTGCCATCTTCGTAGGCTGCTTGTAAGTCTTGGCTATTAACTGAATTATCAACATATGTTTTTACTGCCTGTTCGGTTGGCAAGGCATCATCGCTGTTTCCTGCTAAGGTTCCATCTATTGAAAGTTCATTTACTGTCGTTCCTGTTGGTAGTTGGAAAGTTCCTGAGGTTACTCTGGTTGCTGTGGCTGCCAAGTCTATATTAGTTGCGGCTGTGATGTCTACATCATTCGCCGCTGCATCTATTGATACACCACTTGCTCCATCTACATCTACAGTACCTACTGAGTTGGCTACTACATTGCCACTGGTTGTAGTAGATAAGGTCAGATCACCTCCATCGGCTGTTACATTACTTGCTGCTCCGGCATCTATGCTTACGCCGTTTCCTGCATCGATTAATACTTCGTCTGTTCCGTTGATGTCTACATCTGCTGCGGCGGTTAGTGCTACATTGTTGGCTGCTGCATCTATTGCTACGCCTGTTGCTCCGTCTACATCTACTGTACCTACTGAATTAGCAACTACGTTTCCACTCGTGGTAGTTGATAAAGTCAGATCACCTCCGTCGGCTGTTACATTACTTGCTGCGCCTGCATCTATGCTTACGCCGTTTCCTGCATCTATTAATACTTCGTCTGTACCGTTGATGTCTACATCTGCTGCGGCTGTTAGTGCTACATTGTTGGCTGCTGCGTCTATGCTTACGCCTGTTGCTCCGTCTACATCTACTGTGCCCGCTGAGTTAGCGATTACATCTCCACTAGTGGTAGTAGATACTGTGACGTTTGCTCCGTCTACTGTGAAGTTGGAGGCTGCTGCGGCATCTAAGCTGATCGCTTCTGTACCGGACACATCAAATGCGCCATTGGTTCCATCTGTGACGATTGTGTTGCCATCTTCGTAGGCTGCTTGTAAATCCTGATTATTTACTGAATTGTCAACATAGGTTTTTACTGCTTGCTCGGTTGGCAAGGCATCATCGCTGTTTCCTGCTAAGGTTCCATCTATTGAAAGTTCATTTACTGTCGTTCCTGTTGGTAGTTGGAAAGTTCCTGAGGTTACTCTGGTTGCTGTGGCTGCCAAGTCTATATTAGTTGCGGCTGTGATGTCTACATCATTCGCCGCTGCATCTATTGATACTCCACTTGCTCCGTCTACATCTACTGTGCCCGCTGAGTTAGCAACTACGTTTCCACTTGTAGTAGTCGATAGGGTTAAATCACCTCCATCGGCTGTCACATTACTTGCTGCGCCTGCATCTATGCTTACGCCGTTTCCTGCATCGATTAATACTTCGTCTGTTCCGTTGATGTCTACATCTGCTGCGGCGGTTAATGCTACATTGTTGGCTGCTGCATCTATTGCTACGCCTGTTGCTCCGTCTACATCTACTGTACCTACTGAATTAGCAACTACGTTTCCACTCGTGGTAGTTGATAAAGTCAGATCACCTCCGTCGGCTGTTACATTACTTGCTGCACCTGCATCTATGCTTACGCCGTTTCCTGCATCTATTAATACTTCATCTGTTCCGTTGATGTCTACATCTGCTGCGGCGGTTAATGCTACATTATTCGCTGCTGCGTCTATGCTTACGCCTGTTGCTCCGTCTACATCTACTGTGCCCGCTGAGTTAGCAATTACATCGCCACTAGTGGTAGTAGATACTGTTACGTTTGCTCCGTCTACTGTGAAGTTGGAGGCTGCTGCTGCGTCCAAGCTGATCGCTTCTGTACCGGAAACATCAAATGCGCCATTGGTACCATCTGTTACGATTGTGTTGCCATCTTCGTAGGCTGCTTGTAAATCCTGATTATTTACTGAATTGTCAACATAGGTTTTTACTGCTTGCTCGGTTGGTAGCGCATCATCGCTGTTACCTACCAATGTCCCGTCTGTTGAAAACTCATTTATAGTAGTACCGGTAGCGACAGCAAAAGTTCCTGTTGAAACTTGAGTGGTTGTACCAGCCAGATCAATATTATCACCTGTTAGTGTCACATTGCCAGCGATACCCTGAATATCTACATTTCCTGCTGCTGCAATATCGACATCATTAGTTGCTGCGTCTATGGTTACTCCATTAGCTCCATCAATATCTACTGTACCAACAGAATTTGCTACAATATTTCCGCTTGTTGTTGTTCTTAGATCCAGGTCACCTCCGTCCACTGTGAAATTGGATGCCCCCGTTGCATCTAAACTAATATTGGATCCATCTACTGTTAAGTCACCGTTTAAATCTGTGGCGTTTGCTACCTGAAGTCCGTTTGTGTTGTTAAGTACTACTTGATTCGCTCCTGCAATTGTAAAGTCTCCGGAAGTCACATCGATATCATCTCCTTGAACGGCATCATTCTGAATAGTCGATGTAATTACGCCTGCAGATTCTGTAATTGTTACATCACCACCAACTACACCATTTACGAAATCCGAAGATCCACTACCAATTAGAATTTCATCCTGATTCGGAACAATTGAAAATTTAACTGTGTCATTATCAATTTGTAACCCTGCTCCAACTTTCACAACAAGTTCTTCAGTTCCAACAACCTGACCAAGTCCGTCACCAGCTACAGAAGCGTCTATCTTAGCCGGAGTTATTGCATCATCTATAATTTTGACAGTTGTTACTGCGTCATTTTGAATTGTAGTCAGTCCAGCACTTGTAATATCAATATCACCAGTAACATCGACACTGTTAAGGTCCGTGCCATCACCCACAAGAACAAATCCATCATTATTTGCATCTAATTGTGCTGCATTATTTGTGGCATCACCTACATAAATATTACCTCTATTTAAATCATTCGTTAAATCGATTTGATCGTCGATGTAAGTTTTTGCGGCATCAGCTGTTACCAGGTCTGTTGCATCATTATTTGTTGCTAAATCTGTGCTTATTTCATTTACAACGTTCCCAGCATCAAAGGAAAAGTCTCCTGTGATATCTACATTTTCATCAACATCCAAATCACCTCTAACAGTGGTTGTAACTCCAGAAGCTGCAAGATCTGTTTGGCCGGCAACATCCAGGGTTCCATCGAGATCTGTATTTGTGGTAACAGTTAAATTTGCTCCGCTAACATCTAATCCGTTATTTGCATCAATATTTTCGGTGAAAGTTGCTTGTTCAGTGACATTTAAAGTACCTCTAACATTTGTAGCCAATCCAGCTGATGCTAAATCTGTCTGACCTGCAACATCTAATTGTGCGTTGAAGTCTGCATTTGTGGAAACAGTCAAATCAGCTCCCCCAACATCTAATCCATTATTTGCATCTACGTTTCCAGCAAATGTTACCTGACCTCCAGTTGTCTGCGTAATTGCCTGATTATCGATTGTTAATGGGGCTCCACTGACATCCAATCCTCCTGTAGCATCTGCATTACCAGTAAATGTCGATTGTTCAGTAACATTAAGATCACCACGTACATTAGTAGAAACTCCAGAAGCAGCTAGATCTGTTTGGCCATTGATATCAACTGGAACATCGATATTCACGGACCCTGTACCGTCAACAAGAAGATCTCCATCAGATGTATTAATTTGAGTTTCATCCAATTGAGTAAGTCCATCTACATCGAGATTATCTGGAGCGAAGGTTCCTTTGATTCCTATATCTGTTGCATCCAGAATAATACTATCTGCTGCTTCGATTCTTACATCACCTGACGTGTTTGTTGAAATTGTTAAATCGGCACCAGTCGTTGTTACATTTGAGGCGCCATTTGCATCCAAGCTGAAAGTAGATCCATCAACGGTCAAATCTCCATTCAGGTCAGTATTTCCTGCTGCTGTCAAGTCACCTGAAGTAACATCCAGTCCATTGTTCGCATCTACATTTCCAGTAAAAGTAGCTTGTTCTGTTACATTAAGATCACCTCTTACATTTGTTGAGACTCCAGAAGCTGCTAAGTCGGTTTGCCCTGCTACATCTAAAGTTCCGTTCAAATCAGAATTTGTTGCTACTGTAAAATCAGAACCGGAAACATCCAATCCATTATTAGCATCCACATTGCCAGTGAATGTTGATTGCTCTGACACATTAAGATCACCTCTTACATTTGTAGATACTCCAGAAGCAGCAAGGTCTGTTTGACTATTTATATCTACAGGAACATCTATATCGATTGATCCACTACCACTCACTAAAAGATTTCCATCGGTAGTATTGATTTGTGTTTCGTCTAATTGAGTTAATCCATCAACGTTCAAGTTGTCTGGAGCAAAAGTTCCGTTAATCCCGATATTAGTAGCATCAAGTATTATACTGTCAGCTGCCTCAATTCTGACATCACCTGAAGTTGTGGTAGATACTGTAAGGTCGTTTCCATCAACCGACACATTAGAGGCATCCGTTGCATCCAAGCTGAAAGTGGTGCCATCAACTGAAAGATTACCATCAAGATCTGTATTGCTTGTTACATTTAAATCAGCAGTATTTACTAAAACTCCTCCAGAAAGTGTGGTTTGTTCTGCAACATTTAAGTCACCTCGAACATTCGTAGATACACCGGAAGCCGCGAGATCTGTTTGGCCTGCAACATCCAGTGTTCCATTCAAGTCAGTGTTGGTTGCAACTGTTAAATCTGAACCCGAGACATCCAAACCGCTATTTGCATCAACATTTCCAGAGAAAGTAGATTGTTCTGACACATTCAAATCTCCTCTTACATTTGTTGATACCCCAGAAGCAGCTATATCTGTTTGGCCACTAATATCAACAGGGACATCCACATCAACTGATCCGGTACCATCAACTAATAGATTACCATCAGTAGTATTGATTTGTGTTTCGTCTAATTGAGTCAATCCGTCAACATCCAAGTTATCAGGAGCAAAGGTTCCGTTGATTCCAATATTTGTAGCATCAAGTATAATACTGTCAGCAGCTTCGATTCTTACATCACCTGAAGTTGTGGTAGAAACAGTTAGATCATTTCCATCAACTGAAACATTGGAAGCATCCGTTGCATCCAGGCTAAAGGTTGTCCCGTCAACAGTAAGGTCGCCATTAAGATCCGTGTTTGATGCAACTGTAAGGTCCGCACCACTCACATTTGCGCCTCCATTAAGGTTGGAGGATTCTGTTACATTAAGTTCACCTCTTACATTAGTCTGAGTTCCGGCTGCTGCTAAGTCGACCTGGCCATCAACATTTAAGTTGGCATCAATATCAACTGCATTCACCACATTTAATCCATCTGTGTTTTGAAGAATAATTTGACGGTTACCATCGACTACAAAATCAGTTGAGGTTACATCTATATCATCTCCTTGAATTGCATTATCCTGAATTGTAGTTAATCCTGTATTATCAATTTCAACATCACCCGAAACATCCACACTATTTAAATCGGTACCATCTCCAATTAATACGAACCCATCATCATTAGCATCAAGAGCAACAGCTTCGTCGGTTGCATCTCCAACAAAAATATTACCTCGTGGCAGGTCATTATCAGCATCAATAGAAGTATCGACATAATTTTTGGTTGCGGCATCCTGAAGATCTGTTGGGTCCGTGACATTGATTAATCTATTGGACCCAATGTCTACATCGGCTTCAGCAGCACCAAATCCTGAAAGAGGAATGTTTGCTTTATCAAGGTCTTCATTCATCACCTCGCCATTGCCTATTTTATCTGTGGTAATTGCATCAGCTGCAATCTTGGCATTTGTTACTGTTAAATTTTCCAGATCAGCTGTTTGAACCTGTCCGTCTTGGATTTTATTGGTAGTGATAGCATCATCAACAATCTTAGCATTTGTGATTGCATCATTAGCGATATCTACTGTATTAACTTCTCCATCAATTATTTTATCTGTATCAATCGTGTTATCGTTCAGTGTTATGGAGGCGTCTGCTCCATTATTGACCAGAGTAACGTCACCTGTTACCGGTATACCCTGAGCTGTATTTGAAGCATCACCAACATAAATATTATTCTCATTCAAATCTGAACTAGTGAATTCTGACCTATCCGCCCAGGTCGCAACTCCGCTTGCATCAATTGTTAAGACACGATCTGTTAGATTTTGAGTATCTATCTTGGTGATTGGAATAGTTCCATTTTTTATATCATCTCCGATTATTGATAGATCAACGATATTTGAGGAATCAATTTGAATAATTACCTCTTGCGCAACACTTATTAGACCTCTGTCATTTACTGTGAATTGAGCGATTGAATATTCATTACCATAAGTTCCTGCTGTAACTCCTGATAATTCAATCTTTTCAGCGGTTACTGCTTCATCCGCTATCTTATCTGTTGTAACAGCATCTGCCTGGATTTTAGAATTTGTTACTGCATTAGTACCAATTTTATTTGCCGTTACTGCATTAAGCGCAATTGTTGGGTTTGGATAAGTTCCATCAAGATCTCCGCCTGCTTCAAATCCATCAAAAACTCCAAGACCCTCTTTCCATCTATCATCTTTCCAGAAATAATATTGATCCTGATCTGTATCGTAGACCATCAAACCATTCACATTACTGGAGGTTGTTAAAGTAGAAATCATCAGGTTACGTTGATCGGTAGTTAACCTTGGGACTAGGAAACCCTGATCATTGTTTGGTGATACCAGTTCAAGAACTGCATTTGGATTTGGCGAGCTTGTGTTGACACCCACGGAATTTTGTTGCGCATACGTGTGGGCAGAATACATCAACATGGTCAATACCAAAATTGATTTGACTGTCTTTTTCATGATAATTGGTTTACTAAGCACGTTAAGCTTAAAACTGTCAGCGAATAGTATAAATTTTCTTGGCGAATTCATAATCATTTGTAGTGGTCCCGTCACTTTTTACAATAATTGAATAACGAATAAGCTGTATATCCTGGAGGTACCAATCCTGCCAAGTCCATATACCTTGTTCCGTTAAAGCAAACTAAAAATGTAATCCAGTAATTTTTCCTAAATTCCCGAGAGCTGACTAAATATAAAAATAACAAGTTTCCAACAATTTACGAGAATTACCAGCAGGAATCGATGAACCTTTTATTCTGATCGAGGAAAAAAGGTAAGTGACTGGGAATCAATCATGAATAAATACAATTTAATCTCCATAAAAACACATTGATTAGTCTCCTATAGTCGAATTAGGGGTATTACATGGTCAACTTACTGTTGTTATCAGTTTTCGACGAAAGGAATTGACTAACCGTTAGGTATTAGTTCATTGTTCTTAGTTCTTGGTTCTTGGTTGGTTGAAATGCTGAGAAACAAAAGTTGTACAAAATCTAGGAACTAAGAACAATGAACTAAGTAACCAAGCGTATTTGTTTTCGTCCTGTTAAATTGGTAGTTTACTCGAGGAAAAAAGGGGGTTGATCGAAATTAACCTAAGTGCCATGGGAATCACTTTTTTAGCTGCCGGCAATTCTCTAAACTAGTGGCCCATTAAACTATTTTTTTAACCGAACGACGTAATTAAACTATGGCAAACATCAACGTTCTGATGGTAGTAGATACGCTACACATCTCCTCTAACAACTTGGACACCACTGTATTTTTAATTGATGATAATGGGGATTCTGAAGAGACTTCAGGGGATCCTACCACATTTGATATCAATGCAAAAGATGGTGATACGGTAACTTTTAATATTGCTGCTATTGATGGCTCTACTAGAATTTCTTTTGTAAAGTTTGAACATGAAAATGGCAGTTCAGTTTTTGACCCAATGCCTAAAGTAGGCAACCTGTGGATAGGAACGGCATGTGGTTCTGACGGGGATAAAGAGAACTTCAGTATTAAATTCAATGTAGAGGGTAAAGGGAAATTCACTTTGGATCCAGAGATTAAAGTGAGAAACTAAATTCACACAAACCAAATTATTTTCTTAACAACATAAATTTATTTCTAATTATGGCGAATATAAACGTTACAATGACAGTTGACACATCTCAACTAACAGCAGGAGCAACAGGAAGTGCAGTAGCAGTTGCATGTACACTTAATGATGACAATGGAGACCCACAAGGAAGTGCTGACTTTGTTATCAATGGTAATGCAGGAGAAACAGTCGGCTTCACTATTCAGGCTGCTGATGGTTCTACTCCGGTAAGTTTTGATAACTTTGTTTATGAAAGTGGAGATACAGGAGTATTTAATCCATTTCCTTCATCCCAAAACGGATGGGTAGGAACAATCAACGGTAGTGCAGGAGAAGATGAATTTTTCTATATTGATTTTTTTGTACCAAGTATTCAAAGTGGGTCTTTCCGATTAGATCCTGAAATTAAAGTTAGAAACTAACAATATGTCAATTAACCTGAAACATATCATAAAAGCCTATTTATCGATAGGCTTTTTCTTTTTGTATAGTTCAGGAATTGCCCAGAATCAGAAAATTGCAGATAGTCTTAAATCTCTATATGAATCCAACTTAAATCTTTCAACAGACGAATTATATGATGTTTTAAGAGGTATTTCATTGGAATCTAGGAACCCTGATGAAGCATTAATTTATGCCAATAAGCTGATAAATCTCGCAGAAAAAAACAATTCCCATTTGTGGATATATAGGGGCTACATACAAAAAGGTAATGCTCTGAAAATGAAAGGTGATTATGAAGATGCTATTTCCTCATTTTTTAATAGCGCCAAAGCCGCTGAAATCGCGCAATACCCTCCTGGTGTCGGAGGAGCATATTTAGCGATTGGAGATACATATGCTGTAAATGAAGATCACGTTAATGGCCTGGAATATAGAAACAAGGCTATAAAAATTTTAAGAAATTCAAATGATTCCTTAACCCTAGCAAGTGCCTTATTAAACACAGGCTATGAATATTACCTAATTAATGAATACGATAGTGCACTTAGCTATTATGAAGAATCTGGAATCATTTACAAAAAGATAGATTTTCTGCTTGGTACAGCATATAATCTAGGAAATAGTGGATTAGTATATGCTAGAATGGGTAAAACCAAATTAGCTGAGGAACAAATATCTAAAGCGATCGAGATCCTTTTAGGATACGAAGATTCATATGCAATAACAGAATTTGAGCTGGAAATGGCTGAAATTCTTCAAAAAAAGAACAACTTTCAAGATGCTATCAGGTTTGCCAATAGTGCATATGACTTTTCTATTCAGGATGGACTGAAACAACGTTCTAGAGACGCCTCCCTAAAACTCTCTGAACTCTACCAAGCTACAGGCGATTACCAAAAAGCTTACACCTACCAATCCCAATACATCGCCTATCGAGACAGCATCAACAACGAAGAAACTATCCGCAAAATGGCGGACTTAAGAACAGAATACGAGGTAGGTCAAAAGCAAGCTGAAGTAGACCTAGCCAATGCTGAGAAAGAAGCCCAAGCAAAGCAGGCACTAATTGTTGGTGGTGGCCTTAGCGTTGTTTTGCTTCTTATTGGAGTGATCGCCTTTATCCAATACAGAAACAACCAACAGAAAAAAGCAACTAATCAAATTCTAAGACACCAGAAAGGTGAATTGGAAACGCAAAAAACACAACTTGAAGCTTTAAACAGCACAAAAGACAGGTTTTTCTCAATCATTTCTCATGACCTTAGAGGTCCGGTAAATGCCTTTTTTGGTGTATCCAAATTGATCAAGATGTACGTATCAAAAGGAAAGGTGAATGAGATTACTGAGATAGCTGAAGATATAGATGAGTCCGTTAGTAAGCTAAGTGGTTTGCTGGATAACCTTTTGGACTGGGCAGTTCAGCAGCAAGGGCAGTTTCCAAATGTTCCTGAAAAAGTTAATTTCAATGAAATGACAAATGATCTCATCCAGGTATTTGATACTATGGCGAAATCAAAGAACATAGAATTGATTAAAGATTTACCAGATAAAGTAGAGCTATTTGTTGATAAGAATAGCACCATGACTATCTTCAGGAATCTACTTAATAATGCCTTGAAGTTTACAGAAGAAGGTGGTTCTGTCACATTTCATGGAGAGCTGGATAAAGAAACTGCAATTCTTAAAGTAACCGATACTGGTGTTGGAATTCCGGCTGATAAACTAAAGAAACTGTTCACCCTTAATGAAAAGAAAAGTACCTGGGGTACTGCTGGTGAAAAAGGGCTTGGTCTTGGATTACAACTTGCTTATGAATTTGCTGAGATGAACAAAGGAGCCATTGAGGTAGAAAGTGAAGAGGGTGTTGGTACTACTTTTATTGTGAAATTGCCGGTATTTGAGACTGAGGATGTGAAGAGTGAATGACACCTCACCCGCCCTTTGGGCACACTCTCCTTGAGGAGAGGGAAATAAGAACAATCCATTATTTACAAATATCAAAGTGCCACTTTGTCACTTTGATTATTCTACTATCTTCTTCCAAAACCGACTAACAAAATAAAACGCCACAACTGCTAAACCTGATACCAATATTGCTGGTATAAGATTACCATAAATAAAATGGCCGGTCCCCAGCAGCAAACTATAGATCCCTACTGTTCCGCTTATCATACATAGTATTCCATAAGGCACTTTCCACGTTTTATCTTCCAATTCAATTCCTTTAATTGGCTCTGGTGAGATGTCTATGATATGTCTCCACCCTGGGCCTCCTGGTTTTACCTTTTCAAGGAAGGAAGCCAAAACAGACCGTTCAGTAGGTTCCGACAAATATGCTACCAAAACCCAGGAAATGGTGGTTATTCCTACGCCAACTACTAATTGTTGCCATCCGTTAAACCAATCAAGACCATAGTATTCCATCACTTTAAATGCTACCGCTACCACAAAACTTACAGCCATTGCAGTGATTTCACTTAGGGCATTAACTCTCCACCAGAACCATCTTAAAATGAATATTAGACCAGTTCCAGCACCAATTTGAAGTAGTATCTGAAAACTATCTAAAGCATTTTCAAGGAGCAATGAAATTACAATCGCTACAGCCATTAGGACCACTGTACTTAGTCTTCCCACCCAAAGAAGTTCCTTCTCTGTGCTTTCTGGTTTTACAAATCGTTTATAAAAATCATGAACGATATACGATGAACCCCAATTCAGGTGTGTACTAATTGTAGACATATAAGCTGCTATCAATGATGTCACAACCAGACCTAATATACCATGTGGTAGGAAAGTCAACATTGCCGGATATCCAAGATCATGTCCCAAGGCTGCTTCTGAACCTGGAAATGCTTCCTGAAAGCTTTGAAGGTTAGGAAATACAATTATTGAGCACAGCGCAACAATAATCCAGGGCCATGGTCGCAATGCATAATGTGCAATGTTGAAAAGGAAAACAGCTTTGATTGCATTGCTTTCATTCTTTGCTGCAAACATTCTTTGCGCAACATATCCTCCTCCGCCAGGCTCTGAACCCGGATACCAAACACTCCACCATTGAACAAATAATGGAATCAATAATATGGTAATGAACTGCTCAACATTTCCAGGATCCGGGAAGAACGAAAGTTTGTCTACTACACTTTCATGACTCAGTAAATTTGATAACCCACCAACCTTAGGGTGATTTAATGAAATGATTGCAGCAGTGATGGCACCACCTATGCTCAAAAAGAACTGAATGAAATCCGTGAATAAAACTCCTTTTAAACCTCCTATCGCACTATAGACAACAGTTACAGCACTAGCAATAAGTATAGTTTCAACAGGAGACAAACCAAGTAGTATGCCACCAATTTTAATAGCAGCAAGAGAAACAGATGCCATTATTACCACGTTGAAGAAAAACCCCAGATAGATTGCTCTAAAACCTCTTAGGAAAGTTGCCATCTTTCCACTATACCTTATCTCATAAAACTCAACATCTGTTAATACTCCTGACTTCTTCCACAACCGAGCGTAAACAAACACAGTCAATAATCCAGTAAGCAAGAAAGCCCACCAGACCCAGTTCCCGGAAACTCCATTTTGTCTAACAATGTCAGTTACAAGGTTTGGCGTATCTGTAGAAAATGTAGTTGCCACCATGGATACACCCAAGAGCCACCATGGCATTTTTCCTCCTCCTGTAAAGTAATCTGATGTGTTTTTCGTGGATCGGGCTACCCAGATTCCTATTCCAAGTGAAACCGCAAAGTAGGCGAATACTAAAATCCAGTCTGTATTGTTGAGCAACATATAAGTTCAGGTAAATTTAGTGGGCGTAAATATAACCGAATTGCTCACACTCCTATTGAAGCGTAGCTAAATATGCTCTTAGTTGCTTTAGATAATTCTTATAGTATAATTTAGATTGATACACTTTTCCCAATGATCTCAATCCTTCATAACTAACGACAATAAACTGCGCTACACTTTCAGTATCAACTGTTCTGTTGACGGTACCATTTTCTTGCCCTCTTTTCAAAGCTGCTTCAATAGTACCTTGCCAGGTGTCAGTTATATTTTTCAATGCTTCATGAAAACGATCACTTAATGGGGCCATCTCCTGAATCATGTTGCTGGTAGGGCAACCGTACATAATAGTTTGATAATCTGCTAGTTTGAAGAAGTTCATAATAACCTTGAATATATCATTAATAGGATCTTCTGAATCCTCCAGTGGCATAATCAATGCATCATAAAGTTTTGGGTAAATCACCTCTTCCACCATTCTAACACCCATATCTTCTTTATTTTCGAAATGGTAGTAGAATGCTCCCTTGGTCACATGGGTCTGATCTAAAATATTATCAACACTTGTGGCTTGGTAGCCTTTTTGATAAATTAGATCAAATGCTTTATTGAGAATGGTTTTTCTCGTAATTGCAGCTTTTCCCATGTCACGTACTGTTTAGTATGTAATTCAAATATAATTAAAAAATCGAGGTTTAAACAGGATTTTTCGCTAATCCATAATCTTTTCACTATCTTCCAAGTGATCATGAACTGTCGAAAAATCAGCAATCATCTGGTGCTTCGATGATATTACTAGACTTATTAATAATGGAAAATCAAGAACCTAGCCAACAGGAAATTGTAAACCAGGTTTACAATCATGCTGCAGACCTAATTGTTAATCAGGGTAAATCTTCTCAGCAGGCAATAGACCATTTGGTAGAGCAGGGCCTGGATCAGGAATCTGCTTCAGCAGTTGTAAACAACATCCAGGATGAAATTACTAAAGCCAAAAAGGATAGAGCCGGCAAAGACATGCTATATGGTGCACTTTGGGCAATCGGTGGTACCGTAGCTACAATTGCAGATATTGGCTATATTTTCTGGGGAGCAATTGTATTCGGAGCAATTCAGTTCTTCAAAGGTGTAATTAATTCAACATCATAAATAGATGTTCCTACCGTTTATTTATTGATGAATGTCTATCTGAGAAGAGCTTTTAACTTTCTATTTCAACTTACAATTTTCATTTCACTTACAATCCTGTCTCAAATCGGAGGATTGGTGTATTTGTTGTGCCTAATTATATGGAACAAATGGAAAGTGAACAAGTATTTGAAATCAGGTGCATTCTTTGTTGCATACGCATTATTAAGCCTGATCATCATTCCTTTAATCGCTCCATTATTTGGTAGAGTCGCTTTACCATTAACCGGAATGATTAAACCTCGAAATTTTGGAACTTGCCTTTTGAACCGGCATTATGTAACACCAGAATTGTGGCAAGTTGTGAAAAAGAGTTCTAATCGGTTATCAAAAAAATACCCAGGTACGACAATAAACTATTTAGATGCAAACTTCCCCTTTGTTGATGGTTTCCCATTGATTCCACATCTAAGTCATAATGACGGAAAGAAAATTGACATTGCTTTCTTGTATAAAGACTCAAAGAATAAAGAAAGTGTAAACAATACTCCCTCTTTCATTGGATATGGAGTATATGCAAGTCCAAAACCTAATGAAATTGATTATCCCACTATTTGTACTCAGGAAGGAAATTGGCAGTGTAGTTTCATTCATAAATTAGTCCCACAGTGGAACTCGGATAAATACATAGTAGACTCGGAACGTACGTCTGACTACATTAGACTTTTAAGCTCCAATCAGATGACCTCTAAAATATTCATAGAACCGCATTTAAAATCCAGATGGAAGCTTAACAGGGATTCAAAAATCCGCTTCCATGGTTGCCATGCGGTTAGGCATGATGATCATATTCATCTTCAAATTAAATAGCTGATCAGGATTTCCTTCTCTAAAATAAATTTCTAGATTTGGTGAGCTTATTTTTTTAACAACAACCCAAAATGTTAAGCAGAGAAGACAAACGAAGTTTGCGAGAGAATATCTTTCGCCATCTTGACGGTATTGTAGTGGCTCCTACGGCCTATTCACTTCATGAAAAAGGTGTGCTAAAATACTTACTTACAAACGAAACAGCATCCATTGATTCTATTTGTGATGAGTTTAATGCTAATAAAGGTTATCTAAACGTGGCTCTAAGGGTATTGTGCTCTCAAGGTTGGCTGAAACAATCTATTGATGGTGATTTCACAAATTACCAAATCACAGATGACTCAACAATTGCTTTTAGTCTAGCAGAAATATATCGCGATGTAGTGCAGCTTTTGAAATATTCAGAGCAATTTCATCCAAGAAAGTTTGAATTGGAACCTTTCAGAATGCTGGAACAAATTCATCACCAGTTTATAAACAACTATGGACTAAAAGCTAAGAATTCTCAAGAGGAGAGAATACGACATCAAGTACTAAAGCATATTGAAGGAATAATAGTAGGACCTACAATTGTACACCTGGGCATGAGTGGAATGTTTCATAAATATTTCATGGAAGCATCGTTCAAACCAGAGGAGTTTCACAGTGATGCAGAAAGTTTCAGGAAAATCCTGGACATATTCACTGATCTCAATTGGTTTATCAAGAAAAACGGTACCTATCAGTTTACAGAAGCCGGTTTGTTCTTTGCTAAAAAAGCCAGTGCATATGGAGTGACAGTTTCCTATATCCCAACTCTTAGAAAATTAGATGACCTAATCTTTGGTAACCCAAGAATACTTTGGGATCAGGAAACTAGTGGTCCGGAAATCCATGTAGATCGAGCGATGAATGTTTGGGGAAGCGGTGGAGCTCACTCGAATTATTTTAAGGTAATTGATGAAATCATAATAGACATATTCAACCAGCCAATAGAAGATCAACCTAAAGGTATTCTGGATATGGGTTGTGGAAATGGAGCTTTTCTTACACATCTTTTTGAGGTAATCGAACTAAAAACGGAAAGAGGAAAAGTACTCGAAGATCATCCTCTGTTTCTTGTAGGAGCCGATTACAATGAAGCTGCATTAAAAATCACAAGGGCAAACCTGATAAAAACAGACATTTGGGCAAAAGTGGTGTGGGGAGATATTGGAAGACCAGATCTACTGGCTAAAGATTTAAAAGAAAACTATGGAATTGCCCTGGAAGACTTACTAAATGTAAGAACATTTTTGGACCACAACCGGATTTGGGAAGAACCTAAGGTGGATGAAATTGGTAAGAGCAATTCGACCGGAGCTTATGCTTATCGTGGTGGAATGATAGACAATGCAAAGGTAGAAAACTCACTACTTGAACATTTTAAGAAATGGAGTCCTTTCGTTCAAAAGTTCGGCCTATTAGTGATTGAACTGCATACTGTTTCGCCGGAGTTGGCTGCTCAAAGCGTAGGAAAAACTGCCGCTACAGCATATGATGCTACTCATGGTTATTCAGATCAGTATATCGTGGAAGTAGATGTTTTTAACAAAGTGGCAGAATTGGCTGGACTATCTCCTCATCCCAAACATTTCAAGAGGTTTCCTGATTCGGACCTTGCCACGGTTACTGTTAATTTACTGAAAGGAAAATAGAAGTATAAAGCATGGAGCCCGATGATGCGGCATCATCGGGCGGTCTAATTTAACTACAAAATAATCAGAACCTAAACCAATCTGTGGGGTTTTGCATGCTACATGTTCAGCCAGTAAGTAAGCTTGAACACAATTCCTCTGTTTTTAACATTCAGTCCGTCTGTAGCATAATTTTCGCTGTATACGATGAATAGATCGGACATTGGTTTATATCTCCATTGAAACCTACTGTTGATATTGAAATTTCCTGCCTGGGTATTGTATTGCAAAAAGGATGTCCAGAACATTTTATTTGAGAAGGAAACTTCTGCTTGAGTACCAATCAAGATCAAATCTGTAGAGCCGTAATTTCCTGGAAGCTCAATTCTGTTTTGGGTATAACTAATTCCAAAATTACCCCAAGGTTGAGCTCTTAAATTAACTGTCCCTCCAAATCCAAGCCTTGTACCATTGTAGAATTCACCAAAGTTTATAAAAGCATTACCAGAGACTTTCTTTCTTGAATCTGTTTCATGGTTAATTACAAAGTTGGTAAAGTTGTAGCGGTCTATCGGAAGTGGCTCATCCCCTCCAACTAAATCAGTTGGAACTGGCAACCTAACATCAGTATTTGCTAGTCTAAAGAATGTATTGCTCCTATTAGCAAATCCAATATTATAAGCAAAGTTGGACCTTCGTTCCTGAAAGCTGCCGTCTTCATTTAGCCAGATCATATGCCATGTTCTAGGTCCATGTCTGTTGATTTTTGAATTATCACTTGGAAAAAAGTTCAGTCCCATCCACGGGTTAACCAAATGATATCCCATTCTAACAGTTGTATCTAAAACAGCATCATAATTGTGCAATCTCGGAGTAAATCCCATATCTGCGACAAAGTTTCTCCCCACTGAGTTCAAATCCATTCCAATAAACCCTCTACGATCATTATAATCTAAAGTAGCTGCATAAAATCCATTATCTGAATTAGTCCCAGGGTTCATAGATATATGAGCCATTGTTCGGGCTGTCAGCTTTCCTCCCTTGGAAACATATTCAAATTCTCCTCCGGCTGTTCTGTTATAAACTTCTTGAAAAACACCTTCAACTTCTTCAGTAGATTGACGGTTTGCGAATAATCCTCTGATGGTTGATCTTCCAAGCACTCTCTGATGAAATGCTGCTACCGCATAGTTTTCTGCATTGGCCTCATCGGTAGCTTTTGTTTGCACGTCCAATATTCCAATCCTAAGGCTTTTATTAATATTTCCAGATAATCTCGCTCCATACAGTATTGGAATTGGTGAGCCATCTCTAATTCCAATTTGCCTGCTAAAAAATGGTCTTACACCCCAGCTCCCGAAATTTGAAAAAACGTCACTATTCTCCAGGAAGAAATTCCTTCTTTCTGGAAAGAAAATACTAAATCTCTCCAGGTTTGTTACTTGTTGATCCACGTCAATATTTGAGAAGTCTGGATTAACTGTCAAGTCCAGGTTTAGTGTAGAAGTGATCGCAATTTTTGCATCAGTTCCTACATCAATACTTCCCTTTGTAGGTTCATTCTCTTCAAAGTCTCTCGATACACCTCCAGACGTATATGGAATCAATACTACTTTTCCGTTCGCCGGTTTTGGCGCCTTATCCCACCTTAGAGCACCATAATAGGCCATATTGATACCTCTGAAGTTTCTAGGAAATTCAGTCCATGTGGAGTATTCATTTCTTTCCATATCATTCCGAATGAAATTAATTCCCCATGTTGTATTAGCACTATTATACCTCAAGGATTTAAATGGAATAGCAATCTCAACAGACCAGTGGTCTTCAAATTGAGCAATCTCAGAATACCATTTATTATCCCAGTTTCTACTTCCTTCTACGCTCCCACCTTTTGAGGTAATATCACCCTCCATCTGTGCTCCACCTGCATTTACACCAAACATAAATCCACTAGACCTTTGGTTTACAGGATCCAAAACCACAGTGAATGCATCGCTAGACCAATGCCCCTCACTATCTCTTTTCAAGGACTGAATAATTCTTTCTCCATGGTCATACAATTTTGCCGCTACATAGAAAAAATTCTCATCGTACGTTACAAATACCTCTGTATGTGCTGCTGCAAGACCGGTATCCAATGGCCAATGATTTCTAAAGGGACTAGCCGACTTTACTTCTTGCCATCCTTCATCATCTAAAATACCATCTAAAATGATTTCACCTTTTGAGCGATTCATTTCCAGTTGATAGTTGGACTGATAGTCAGCAACTGTTTGTGAATACCCGATCAAGGTGAAAAGTAATAATAGGTGAGTTGTAAAAATTTTGAGCATGTCCTTAGGTTTCTGATCTGCTACCTTTTACTGCTTAAAACATCCTGTAGTTGCCTCTTTTTCAGCTTTTTAGACCAATCAATGCAATACCCGGTCCAACGACACAAATGTCTCTACAAGGATCTTTCAGGTGTTGTAAATTGCAGTTTGACATGAGCAATCGGTTGTTTAGGAGGATATAGTGGTCGTTTCCAGAATTGACTAAACCAAACACCTATATTTACTTGTATTACAATACAATAAGCATTGACTATTCTTCGTCAGACTGAATTGAGAAGATTGATTGTTTAGGAAAGACGGTGTAAATTCAGGCCAACTATGCAGGAGTTAGTAACATCAAAGAGAAAAATACCACGTATCGCGCAGCACATTCTATTTTGGAGTGGGTATGTGTTCTTCTATACCATGCTATGGGGAACCATGTATGATAACCATTGGCTGGAATTCAGATCACAATTGGTTTCCCTGCCGATTAAGTTATTGGCTACATATATCACAATCTATTACCTGACACCAAAATTCCTTCTAAAAGGTAGATATTATATATTCTTTGCATTCCTGGGAATTGTGCTACTTGCAAGTGGTTTTCTTCAGCTATTGAATGCTAAATTCATTGAACAGCCTTGGTTATACCCAACAGAAAATTGGAACTTACCACTTTTCTACCCTGCTAAGATCTTCAAATACGCCAATGGAGTTTACCCGGTAGTAGCAATTGCAACACTCGTTAAATTCTTCAGATACTGGTATAAAAACCAACAAACCACTCAACAACTGGCTCAGGAAAAATTGGAAGCCGAGTTAAAATTTCTCAAAGCGCAAATACATCCACATTTCCTATTTAATACACTAAACAACGTATATGCACTGACACTCAAAAAATCAGATGATGCTCCGGAAATGGTGCTAAAGCTATCCGATCTGCTTAATTACATGCTTTATGAGTGCAATGCTGAGAAAGTGGCGTTGAAAAAAGAGATTGTGTTAGTGGAGAATTATCTGACGTTAGAGAAAATAAGATATGGCGAACGATTAGATGCTTCATTCAATGTAACAGGCACTGTTTCGAGCCAGCAAGTCGCTCCATTGTTAATTCTTCCTTTTGTTGAGAATAGCTTTAAACATGGAGTAAGTGGTGCAACTGGAGAAGCCTGGGTTAGCATTGATCTGGAGCTCAAAAATGAAGAGATGATCCTAAAAGTTGAAAACAGTAAGGGATCGGGAAATGGGAAGGACGAACAAAACTACAAAGCAGGAATCGGCTTGAAAAATGTTCAAAGAAGGTTGGAATTGCTATACGAGGATGCTCACGATCTTAAGATTTTGGATACCGAAGATTCTTATTTGGTCGTATTAAAACTTAAATTGATTTAATGAAACTGAAGTGCATCATAGTGGATGACGAGCCTCTTGCTATTGAGGTTATTGAATCTTACATCGAGCGGTTGGATAATATAGAGATAGTAGAAAGATGTAACAATGCACTTAAAGCATTTGAAATCCTACAAAAAGAACATATTGATTTGATATTTCTGGATATTCAAATGCCAAAACTCACAGGTATTGATTTCCTTAAAACAATCAAGAACCCACCAAAGGTAATTTTCACAACTGCATACAGAGATTATGCTATCGAAAGTTATGAACTTGATGTAGTAGATTATTTGTTAAAACCAGTTTCATTCGAAAGGTTTTTAAAAGCGGTAAGTAAAGTTTTCAACAATTCCGGACAAGAAAACCAGGTAGTTATTCAGTCACAGGAGACCTCTGCTAATGAGGATAAATATATATTCCTGAAGTCTGATAAGAAAATGATCAAAGTGGTTCTAAATGACATCCTGTACATTGAAAGCCTTAAAGATTACGTTCGGGTAAAGACCACAGAAAAAGAGGTGATCACCTTTCAAAAAATCAGTTACCTGGAGCAGAAACTACCAGAAGATTGTTTTTTGAGAATACACAGATCCTTCATTGTTGCCATCAAAAAAATTGAGTCATACTCCGCTACCACAATTGAGGTTCCTGGAAAAGTCTTGCCAATTGGGCGAAACTATAAAAACCAGGTAATGACAGCCTTGAATGATGGTCATCAACTCTAAGTCCTCCAATAAAATTTTCTCCTTGACGTTGTAGTAGCACTTACATTTTGAATAAATTAAGTGTTATGAAACGATCAGAATTCCTGAAGTTAGGTGCCCTTGCAACAATTGGCTTATCCATACCAAAACATGCGTTTCCAAGACAAGAGACAAGAGGCAAAGTTTTGATCGTTGGTGCAGGAATTTCAGGCATTGGGGCAGCTAATTACCTTCAGAGTAATAATTGGGAAGTTCAGGTAATTGAGGCCAGGACTAGACTTGGCGGAAGAATCTGGACTGATCGGTCGATGGGAAAACCGGTTGATATGGGAGCTAGCTGGATTCATGAATCAAGCGGAAATCCGATCAACAAATTAGCAAAGCAATTCCAAATTAGAACTAAGGAGACTAATTGGGAAAGTGTTAGTCTTTATGATTATCAAGGAAAAAAGTATTCCGATAAAGAGGTTTCAAAAATTATTGATGAAGGGGATTGGGTCACAAAAAAGGCATATAAACTTGCAGGAAGACAAACACAGGACCGATCAGTTTCCTGGGGTGTAAGAAGAGTATTAAAAGACGCAGATTATTCTGATAAAATGCTCCAAAAAATTCAATGGCGCTTGAGTACGCAGGAGTTGGATGCAGCAATAGAATTTGATAAGCTCTCAGCTTGGGGAGATAAAGAAGATGGCTTTTTTGGCGAAGATTTGATATTCCCGGATGGTTATGATCAGGTTATTGAAAACCTTGCAGATGGGTTAGAAATCTACACTGGCCAACCTGTTAAAGAAATCACTGCTTCGAATAAAAGTGTAAAAGTGGTGACTGAGGATACAGAATACGAAGGAGACTTTGTAATTGTGACGGTTCCACTTGGGGTTCTAAAGAAAAAGAACATTGTTTTCGATCCTCCTCTTCCAGATTCCAAAATCAGAGCGATCGATTCCTTGGGAATGGGGAATTTGAATAAAGTTGCTCTTAAGTTCAATGAAAGAATGTGGCCGAGCGATCCTCATTTTATAGGGTATCTTTCAAGAATTAAAGGTGAGTTTCCTGTCTTTGTAAACTGGGCGCATTATACAAGCGAACCCTATCTTCTTGGGATTATTGGTAATCAATACGCCAGAAAACTAGACCAAATGAATCCAAAAACTCTACGCCAAAACGTAGGTTTAGCTTTATCGAAAGCCTGGAAAAAGTCCATTCAAATAGAAGATTATCGATACTCCGCGTGGGCTAAAGATCCATATGCTGGAGGTTCTTATTCTTATCTTCCAGTAGGTGTAAATGGGAAAATGTATGACGCTTTAGCTGAGCCTCACGCAAGAATCCAATTTGCAGGAGAAGCTACGAATAGAGGAATGTCAGCAACCGTTCATGGCGCTTACCTAAGTGGCCTCAGAGAAGCAGAATCTATTGTGTCCAAGTAGTATTTTCTTGCTAAATTCGGTCTGTTCTAAAAAATCACGAAAATGAGATCGACTCTTTTATTGGCAGGAATTGTATCAATCGTTATGCTTTCCTGCAATGCTCCCACAGAAACAAAAGTAACTCCAACTACTACTGACCAAACAGAGACAAACAGATACGATTCATTACTGGCACAAAAACTAGGTGCAGACGACTATGGAATGAAGCAATACGTAATGGCATTTTTAAAAACCGGACCAAACAGATCTCAGGACTCTACAGAAGCTGCCAACCTACAAAGAGCTCATCTTGATAATATCAAAAGAATGGCTCAAGAAGGAAAGTTGGTATTGGCTGGACCTTTTTTAGATGATCAGGAGATAAGAGGGATTTATATTTTTAATGTCACAACTGTTGAAGAAGCAGAAGAGCTTACCAAAACAGATCCTGCAATCCAGGCGGGAAGTTTGATTATGGAACTGCACCCATGGTATGGTAGTGCTGGATTAATGCAGGTGAACGAAATACACCCAAAACTTCAAAAGCAATCAATTTAAATATGAAGAAACGAATAGGAATACTTGGAATCGGAGGAATTGGTGGATATTTCGGTGGCCTGATGGCAATGAACTTTGAAGAAGATCCTTCCTACGAAATCATATTTATTGCAAGAGGTCAAACTAAAGCCAACATTAAGCAAAAAGGACTCATTTTACAGTCGATTGAAGACTCATTTGTCATACATCCAGACCTTGTTTCGGATGACCCTAAGGAAATAGGGCAACTGGATTTATTAATAGCCTGTGTGAAATCCTACTCATTGGCTGATGCAGTTTCAAAATATGTAGGAAATATAAAAGCAGGAGGAGCTGTTCTGACTCTTCAGAACGCAGTTAACCAGAGGGAAATGCTTTCGGGCGTAATAAGAGAGGATATTGACCATCTTACTGGTTGTGTCTATATTATTTCCAATATCAAATCTCCCGGACATATTGTAAGACAAAAAGGACCTGATAAGATCTCTTTTGGGAAAGCAGCAGGAGAATCTAAAGCTCATATCTGGATTGATAAATTATTTAAAGAGGCCAGGATTACGGCAAATTTGGTGGATAACATTGATGATACTATCTGGAACAAGTACCTTTTCATTTCTCCAGTAGCAACAGCTACCTCTTATTTTGAAAGCCCAATTGGTGACGTGGTAGGAGACAATGAAAAACGTAATTTTCTAAAAGGCCTTATAACTGAAGCAAAACAAGTAGCAAAAGGACTTGGAATAAATGCTAAACCAGAAATTGAAGACGAGGTTTTAGGAATCTGCAGTAAGTTAAATGGACATTCTAAAACATCCATGCAACTAGATTTTGAGCAGGGTAATTCCACGGAACTTGCCGGGCTTACAACCTATATCATAGAAGAATGTGAAAAATTAGGTATCGATTCTAAGCATTACAAAACCGCTCACGATCGGCTTTCTTCTTTATAATTTTCAGTTAAAACTATTAAATTGGTTATTAGCACTGCCAATTTCGTTTGAAACTACTAGTTATCATATGGATTTGTTGTATGCCATTTTTAACGCATGCACAACAAAAAATTCTGGCCACTCAAATCACAACAAAGGATGGCCTCTCACAAAATAGTGTAAATCAAATACTGGAAGATAGTGATGGCTATCTCTGGTTCGCTACTCAGGATGGCCTTAATCGATATAATGGGTATGAGTTCAAAATCTATCGCCCGAGTAAAATCGACTCCTTTTCCATTTCTGACAACTTTGTAATTCAGGTACTGGAGGATAAAAAGAACAGGCTTTGGTTAAATACTCGAAATGGTCTCAATCTTTTCGATAAGAAGTCGGAGAAGTTTTATCATATCACCATGCCAACTGATATTGCACCTCAACCATATCAAATGCGACTTTATGGAGATACAATTTTCTTTCATTCAAATAATAATGTTTACAGTCAGATCTGGAAGTTACCAGCGGATATAGAGCTAACAAACCACAGATATGCTATTGAAAGTATCGGAATTAAAGTAGATCACCCAACTGTCAGAATCACAAATTATCATCTTAATAAACAAGGTGAATTAACATTATTTTGGTCTGATACAATTTATCATGTTACTACCAGGAAATCATATAATTCGCCTGGGCAGGACCTTTCATTTAGTGTACAAAACTGGGATCATGTAGAGTTAGATAAAGACCAAATTATTCTACCTGATTTTAACCACTTAACTGTATTTGATGAGTCAACCTTTACACTAAAATCAACATTAACAGGACTTGAAGCTTATCATTTTTTTAGAAAGGATGATGAATTGTGGGCAGCAACCAAAACAGGGCTATTTAGAATTTCAGATGACCTACAATCAAAACACAGAATTACAATCAATGATGATGAATCCACATCTAATCTCATTATCCATCACATGATGAAAGATCGGTTCGGTCAAATTTGGCTAGGTACCGCCAATAAGGGTGCATTTGTCTATAACCCACAAAAAGAGCAATTCAACTACCTCGACCCTGACCCTGGTGTGGAAAACATTGTGTGGGATATTAGTGAATCAAATGGAAATATTTTGGCAGCAACAGATCTGGGCATTATTGATATCAATTCTAATACACAACACTTCAAAAATACTCGGATCACTTCTTGTCTCATAGACAGTAAAAATCGAAAATGGGCAGGTTCTGCTACAGGCGAAATTTACTTGAACGAGTCAGGTCTCTGGCAAGAACTTGATAAACCTTCTACTCTAGCTATTATTGATTTCGTTGAAGCATTTGGTAAAATCTATATAGCCACACATAGTGGATTATATGTTTTTGATAATGAACGACTAGAATATATTCCAGTGGTTGGCACTATGGGAACCTATTTAATGGGACTTCATCTGGACAGCAAAAACACATTGTGGATAGCTCACAATTTTGGGGTTGCTTATATCAGAGAAGGTCGGAAAATGATAGATATTCCTTACGATAAAGAGCAGCCAAAAAACAGTATCAACTTCAACTTCTCATCCGGTTTTGCAGAAGACATCAATGGAGATATGTGGATTGCTACCTATGGAGGTGGCATCAGTCATCTCAAAAGTGATTCTAGCTTCGAGCATTTCACTGAACTTGATGGCCTTTCCAATAATGTGGTCCATAGCATGATTGCCGATCAATTCGGTAATTTTTGGCTAACGAGTAATGGTGGGCTTAGCACTTTTAATCCTATTACTAAGGAGTTCATCAACTTTACAATGGACAATGGGTTGCAGAGTCATAATTTCTCCATCAATTCATTCCAACAACTATCATCAGGAGAAATAGCAGTTGGTACGGTAGAAGGCATTTTAAAATTTAATCCAAGCTTAGTCAAACCGTTTGATTTAATACCAGACATTAAATGGGAGCAAATTCAAATCAATTACAAAAGGGCGCGGTATTCAGATGAAATTAATTGGTTGAATGAAATAGAATTAAATAACCAAGATAGAGTTTTTTCACTATCCTTTTCAGCATTGAAATTTGATCTTCCTGAAGATGTGAAATACAGCTACATATTGGAAGGTTTTGATGAAGATTGGGTAGAAATTCAGGATAATTCCAGAAGGTTATCCTATTCATCGCTTCCATACAATGAATACACATTAAAGGTTAGGGCAAGTAGCAGAAATAATCACTTTGAACCCGTTACCAGAAGCTTGAAAATTGTTGTCAATCCTCCATTCTATCTAACCTGGTGGTTTATTGGTATTTGCATAATTCTATTTTTATCTGTTGCGTTTGGGATAGTTTATTATCTCTCAAGAAGGAAACTGAAAGCCAAACTCCGTGAATTGGAGACTAAAGAAAAAGTACAAGCAGAACGTGAACGGATAAGTCGGGATTTACATGATAGTGTTGGGACCCACTTTGCATATATTGTCTCAAGGCTGGATTTTTTGTATCTGGGATGGGATAAACCCGCAATTGGTGACAAAAAAGATTACCTAGGAAATGTAACAGATTTTGCACGATCCGGAATGAGAATGTTACGTGAAACGATTTGGGCATTGAACGAAGAAAAAGTAGAAGCAACCAGCTTGAAAGCAAAGATTGATGACTATTTAAAACTGTGTCTTTCCAATGAAAAACTCACCTACGGTTTTAATTTCAGCTCAATTTCTCAAAAGGTCAATGCAGTCACTGCGCTAAACAGCTTTCGGGTAATACAGGAAGGTGTTAGCAATAGTTTGAAACATGCCAATGCTAGCCATATTCAGGTAGATCTAATGATCCATGAACATGGAATTGACTTATCCATTTCTGATGATGGACAAGGTTTTGATATTCAGGAAGGAAAGGCAAAACAAGATCACTATGGAATAGACAATCTTGAAAAGCGAGCTAATGAAATGGAAGCGCTACTGGAAATTCAGAGTGGTGAAATGGGTACAACAATAAATATTTCCAGTAAGAATACTCCATAAGTATTATTGACATTAAAAACTTAAGTTAGGTTATTGCAGATATGGAAATCATTCACCTCGGCATAGTTGACGACAACCCCCATCTGGCTAATCAGATGGTCAATAATTTTTCATTGTTTGATCACATCAAGATTGTTTTGATGGCTAAGAATGGTGTTGATCTTTTGGAGCAACTGGAGTCAACCGAGCCAGAAATTATCTTAATGGATGTCCAAATGCCAGAGATGGATGGAATTGAAGCTACTGCCAAGGTGAAAGAAAAGTATCCAGATATTAAAATCCTTATGCTTTCTGTATTTGACGAAGATGAAAAAGTCTTCCGATCCATCCTGGCTGGAGCTTCCGGGTATATTTTGAAAGAAGAACCACCAATTAAAATTCTGGAAGCAATTGAAAATGTATTGCATGGTGGTGGCTCTATGTCTACAATAATAGCAGCAAAGGTTTTAAATTTAATCAGGTTTCAAAATGACAATAACCTACCACAAAAACCGCCATCAGATTTTGGATTATCTAAAAGAGAAATTCAAATTCTGGAGCATCTTGCTAATGGTGAAGATTACCTAAAAATTTCTGAGTCTCTTTTCATTAGTCCCAATACTGTTAAAAAACACATCTCCAATCTATATGACAAACTCCATGTGCATTCCAGAGCTGAGGCGGTAAGGATAGCAGTTGAGAATAAGTGGGTTTAGAACTATTTGAGTTGTTCTTAAAATAGCAGGCAACTATTTTCGATGAGTTCTGCACTTATCAAAAAAATACTAATTTCGCTTAACAAACTATTCAACAACAACTCCATGAAAAAATTATTTTCAACCGCATTCATCTTTGTAATTTGCACATGTCCCATCTTGGCCCAGGATTTCCAATTTGGAGTAAAAACTGGACTAAATATTTCAACTTTAGATAACGAAGGCTCGGAAATAGATACTTATAAACCTCAACTTGGGCTGATGCTAGGCACTTTTGGGGCATTAGGAATTTCTGAAAAGAGCAGCCTCAAAGCTGAACTAATATTTTCCATGGAGGGAGCAAACTATAAAAGCTCAAACACTTACGTTAGGCTCAATAGGTTATCACTACCTCTACTATATAATTACAAACTTAGCCCTCTCATATCAGTGGAGGCTGGACCTGAATTAAAGTACCAGATTGGTTTTGATTCCAATTTCCCTAGTAGCCAAGGCAATTTGAAAGGTTTGTATGAGAACCTTGATCATGGTATCAGTATTGGAGTTGAGATAAGCCCCATCTCAAAATTTAGGTTGTCCTTAAGGAATTATTTTGGAATGAAGTACCATAGTAATTATATCTTAACAGATGAAAATGGAAACATCACTGAAAGAATAAAATCAGATAGAAGCAACGTTCTCACACTCGCTGTGAATTATTATTTGAAAGATTAAGGTACAATTCAGAACATTTATAGCACATTTCAAGTCTCAATCATCAGTTTTTAGATAAGTAGCACCCAACAGTTGAATTTCTCAATTGTTAAAATGCCATGAAACGATATGCTTACCTTACCATTACTTGTTTATTGATCAGCCTTAATATCAGTCACTTGAATGCTCAAGGATGTAGTGATTCTGGATTTTGTACAATGGGAGCATACAGGCCAGACCAGCCATTTCTCGGCAAAAGCAAGATCAAGATTAACTATATCGAATTGACACAGCACCTTGGATTTACTCCATTTAATGATGTGATTCATTCTACATTTTTGGATGCTAATGTTAGTTTCGGGAGAAAGACTTTTTTGCAAGTGCGATTACCAGCTTACACTATCATTGAAGGTCAACTGGAAACTACCCAAGGTTGGGGAGACATATTCTTGAATTTAACAAGAACAGTATACAGCACAGAAAACTTAAACATCAATGTAACTGCGGGAGCTAAAATCGTAACAACAGCACCAGCTACACAGTCTTCAGATGGCTTTCCTATTCCGCTCTACCGACAAGTGGCATATGGATCCAATGACATTAATGCTGGATTTTCGGTTGTTACCAAAAGATGGGTTTTCTCATCAGGGTTCCAAAAAGCCTTAAATCCTCTTGAAAATGAATTCAACCACAGCGATTGGGAAGGACATGACCTAGAAAGTGAGATTGTGAAATATGAAGAATCTTCAGGATTGGTTCGGGGGAATGATTTAATGTTCAGAGTTGAGAGGAACATCAGACTTTCAAAATTCAATTTTTACGGTGGTCCTTTGGCGCTTATTAGAGTGAATAAAGACAAAGTTGTTAATGATCAGAATAAACTTCAATCTGTTGCTGGTTCTTCAGGTGTAGCCTTGAACTTCATAGCGGGTGCTGGTTATCAATTCAATACGCGAATGGGAATCAAACTATTGAATTCCGTGAGGCTTAAAGACAGAGCAGCCAATCCGGATGGTTTAAACAGAACCTTCATCAGCCAATTATCTTATGTAGTTAGATTTTAAGATCTATGGCAAATAACTGATGTTTTCCTGATCGAAATACTCCATATGGGTTATTGATGGCGGCTAATGTGATTGATAATTTTACTTTATCATTATAACACACATTAGACTATGAAAAAACTAGCCGCTATCGCACTAGCACTATTATTTGTAACTCCGTTATTAGCCCAGGTGGAAATGGGTAAAACCAAGCAAACCATTATGGGTAAGGGAAAGCTGCTTGGAGTAAAGCAGCAGGAGATGATCCTGGATAACTTCGGTATCAATATTATCTTGTACAACTTCGCTGAAGATCAAGGAGGAAATGCTGCAAAAGGAAACATGGCTCAGGTTGGCGTGAGAGCAAATCTTGTGGAAGTTGATGAAACCATGGCTCAGGAAATCGTAAATGAAGCTTATGCCTATTTTGTAGAGCAATGGAAATCAAGGGGAGTAACAGTTGTATCTCCTACCAAAGAGGAACTAGAGGCAACAAAGAAATTCAGCAAAGCAAAAAGTAAAGGCAAAAAAGCAGATATCATTTCAGGAGGAACCTGGGACAACCAGGGAAAAAAGCATCACGACATGTGGGCATGGCCAGAGGGAACCAATATTGCAACTTCAGGAAGTGGTCCGCTTGCTGCAAATGGAAACTTCTCCCACTTTATGCTAGAAAAAGGAGATGCCGGATATACAAGTTTCTCAAGCACCATAAATTTCATCAAATTTAAAACTGCCAAGTTGGGTACAGTAGCAAGTGTTAAATCTTTCCCTGGATTGTTTTGCGCCAATACAATGACCGCCAATGTCTGGCAAAAGAATAAACTTGGAGGATATCTTGGTAGTAATGAATCTAAAGGTATTGAGGAGTTTTATACAGAAATCAATGACGACAACATGGGGGTTGACTTGGGTGCTGTTTCCAGCAAATTGGTAATGAAAAATTATGTAGCAGACAAAGAAAAGTTCAAAGCCAATGTAATTGAGATGTTGAAGAAAGGCATGGATGACATGTTTGCAGATTATGATCTTCAGGTAGAAAAAAACAGTTGATTTATTTCCTATTTCCTATACATAAACAACGAGAGTTATGCATTAAAAGCTTGCCACATATGGCAGGCTTTTTATTTGATATTGTTTAACTTAAGAGAGCAATGGCAACAAAGGAGTTCTCAAATAATTACAAGATTCTGGTTGCACCTGTATTACTCTTCATAGCAGGTTCAATAGTCTATTTCAATGTCCCGGATTTCACATGGGGATATATACTCCTATTTGGTTCTGGTATCTTATTTATCGTTGGTTTCATCGCTGGCTATCGCACATATGTCATCTCGGATGATAACATCCATATTGAAGGCTTAACCAAGAAAATGGATATCAACATCCAGGACATTGCCTCACAACACAGAAATACCTCATTTTACAAAGGAGTGGAATCCATCACCTGGAAATTAAAACTAAAAAATGGCGAAATCATCACCATAATAAGTGATCAAGTAAAAGATCCTAGTAGGTTCAAGGAAGTACTTAATTGGTTATTGAGAGGCATCCCTCAAGAAGACAAATAACAATATCCCAAATAACCCGTTATCCCGAAACTCGCAACCCATAAAACAAAAAAAAGCCCTGCACAAAACGTACAGAGCTTGGGTTAAAGCGGCGTACATACACCTAATTGATTAGTTCGTCTATAGTTAGACTTGGTATTTTTGAAACGTAAATTCTTTCAAATCTTGATGCTACAAATGTGGTTCCTGTAACCAGAAGTCCTCCATCTTCGGTAGCAATGACATCTGCTAAAGTGAATGGATTCAAGTAACCAACGTAGTGAGTTCCTAGCAATCCTCCAGTTGTATCATAGAAATAAAGGATTCCCTGTCTGCCTTCGGTTTCAGTAGCAATAACAATAATTTGTTCGCCTGAAGGTCTGTCCATTGTAATGATCTTTGCAGGAGCATTCGGTCTGATTTCTGGAATAGATCTATTAAAGAAATTCACACTTGAAGAAAGACCCGATGTAGAAAGTGTAGTTACAGGTTGCACAAAATTCTGATCGTATTGAAAACCTAGCATTGCATATTCACTTCCGGAAATGTGTCTTACAGCTCTCACACCTGCAATGGTTTGCTGACCTTGCATAACACCAGTTGGGTCACTACCAAAACTTGTGAAGGCCAAGGAAAGCGTGTGATTGTAGAATCCATTAAAGAAATAACCTCCTGCATCCTGACCAACAAGGAATGGATAATTTACAGACGGATTAACCATATGTTCCAGAATGTCCGGTTCTCTATCAGCTCCCGCCCCTATTGAATAGCCTGCACTTGTAAATAACGTTCCATCAGGTTCTACAATACTGATCACTGATCTTTGATTGACAGGATCGTAGCTAAGTAGGACAAAGTTGTTATCACTGTTTATGCTAGCTGCTAGTGGATAGCGTAATCCTCCTGACACTCTAACAGGTGTAGAAGCTGCTCCACTTGCATCCACTGCAACAAGATTCACAAAGAGAGTCCCTTCCTCCATACAGAAGAAATAAAACGCTGAATCCACTCTCATCAGATCTCCTACCGGAGTAACATATCCTGTTAATTCAAACTCTGAAGAATAGGCACCCAGAGAATCCAATCTGATAATATTGATTCCTTCAAAATCTGTATTTGGTGCATCAGTTCCAGAAAGAATGATGGACCCACCAGTGGATGTTTCCTGAATACTTATTGGATTGAATGCTGCATTATAATCCTGATCATCAAGAATTCGCAAGTAACTTTCAGTAGCCATTACTACATCCTCGTCTTTACAGGATGACACTGAAATCAGAACAATGGCTAAAAGGCTTAATAAGCTTATATTTTTCATCGCATTGTTCATTTTAATTGGAATTGAATTCACTACTGATAAATCTTAGTGGGAATAGAAGAGCTAGATTGAAATTGAGACTTCTTAATTTGATATCATCATTCACATCACCTATACCTGCCAGTTGCAAGTCGGAAAACCTTTTGTTCTCATCAGACATATTAGGGAAACCAAATCTGTATGCTGCCTCTAGTACAACTCTGATATTACCAAAATCGCTACTCGCCCCAATACCACCCATGATTCCAAAATCATAGGAATTGTATCGATCCGATATACCCAGTGTGGTTTCTGCTACTTCTAAAGTTTGAGCAGTACCACTCGCAAAGTCTGTTTCTGATACTTTAACCGTTTTCTCTGCATTAGTAAGGAATGAAAAATAAGCACCTCCCATGACATAAGGTCTTATTACAGTTTGTGTGATGTCATATTTGATAAAGACTGGTACATCAATAAAATCAATTCTTTCGTCCTGATCATATTGTGTTTCAAATCTATCGTTTACGCCCTCACCTTCCCAGGCCAAATTATTGCTGTAGCTAAATCTGATTTGTCGGAAATTGGGTTGAATACCCATTGAAATCCCTTTGTGATAAAATGTGATATCAATTCCAGCCTGAACACCAGCCAAACTAAAATCATCATATGCTTTATCAAGTGTTGTTGCGTCGTAGTTAATGGCGCTTAGACCTGTAAATCGATCAGTTACCGAGATTTGCTGCAAATTGGAACCAAACTTTACCCCAAGGAACCATTGTGTATTGAGGTATTCCTTTAAGTATTTCTTATATCCCTGAGCCTTGACTTCAGAGATTGACAATACTGAAATTGCCAGCAGCATCATTACTGCAATTCGTTTCATGTTAAATAAGGTTATTTTCTGACGAGTAATTTTTTCGTATCATTTAGCATTTTGGATTTAATACTTACAAAATAAAATCCTGCTTCCTGATTAGTAAGATCCACTTTAATGGTGTGTTCTCCAGGCGAATATTGCTTTGATGTAATCTTCTTAACTCTTTTACCATTAGTATCAAGTAACTCAATTTCCACAAGATCATCAGCATTGATTCTGAACTTCACGTGTGTAAGATTGTTGGCAGGGTTAGGGAACGGCTCTTCCATTCTAAACCTCTTACTAACAAAATTATCAGCTCCAGATACGATAGGTTTCGTCAACTCCATTGGTTCGTAAGGATCTCCGTTTTCATCGGTCCCGTTTATGAAGTTTCCGTAAAAAATATCGTTCTCAATTACAGTTTCATCTACACCCATCCAATCCTTCAGGATATTGGCATAGATCTGTCTGTAATCAAATTGTTGTTCGATGTTGTTTTGAGATACATCTGGATTAGTTCCAAAAACACCACCATTCACACCATCACCAAACATCATTACAGGTCCACCTGTTCCATGATCGGTACCGTAACTACCATTTGACGCTACTCTTCTTCCAAATTCAGACCAGGTAACAGTCATCACTTTGTGTCCCAAACCTCTATTAAACAGGTCTTGTCGGAAGGCTTTCATAGCGGAAGAAATATGGTACAACAGCGCTCCGTGACCTCCCAGAGTAGGGTCATATGATTCCACCTGCTCAGCGTGTGTATCAAATCCTCCCATCTTCACTAGAAAGACTTTGGTTTTCACTCCCTGGCCAGCTCCTCCTCCATCAAGTAATCTTGCTACTAACTGAAGCTGACTACTAAGCGGATTCCTTCTCTGAGCACCAAAAGGGTAAACCTCTGGGTAATCAACTGTAGTTGCAGAAGAAGCTTGGTAAACTTCTAATAATCTTTGAATATATATCTCTGATTTGTCTTCAAGACTTAAAATCCAATCCATCTCGTTTCCGTAGGGAGAACCATTCAGAAATGATGGAGGCAAACCTCTTGGGTCTACACCCTGATCTTCAAATCCCTCAAGTTGAGCAATCAGATTAGCAAGGTTTTCCGGGCTGCTACCTAATGATATTGATACCGGAATACTTGTTTCCTGATGAAATAAAAGAGAAACGTCATTACCCATTTCAAGTGCCAAAGGATCTGGCATCTCATCAGTTGGGAAATCATCTGGATAAATCTGTGGTTCGAATTCTTTGGCAAGATACCTTCCTACCCATCCTGAAGAATAGTAATCATCGGCTCCTCCACCCATGGCCCAAATATCCCGGCCTCTAAAGTGTGAACCGTTATTCCTTGGATAAGAAACTCCCTGAACAACAGCCATATCTCCGTAATCATACATCTCCTTTATGTCGGCCATATCTGGATGAAGTCCTACCTGGTCTGCAGAAGCAAGGGTGCTATCAAGCTCAATCAAAGATCTGCTACCTGTTTTATATGGTATTGCAATATTTGCACGTCTACTGTAATAAAGATCGTATTGCTCTATTGGGATGATGGTATTTAAACCATCATTACCTCCATGAAGCTGAAGGATAACCAATACATTTTCATTATCACTATTAGCTGCCAGTCTGTTGAAATGAGTTTGACCCATCACTTTAAGCGGTACACCATTCAATGCGAAAGGAACACCTGCAGCAGCTGATATATTTCTTATAAAGCGTCTTCTTTTCATGATTACATTAGTTGATATTCTGGAGTTTGCAACATCGAATTAACAAGGAAAGCAAGTCTCTCTGCCACGATATCACCATTTACATTATCTGGCCACATATTGGTCCAGGCATCTTCTCCCGGGTCTCCCAGGCCTTCACGGAATAAAAACTCCTGCAAGTAAAAATTTAGTCTTTGAGGTGTGATTTCTCCACTTGTGTCTAATTCATCAAATGAAAGATCATCCGATACCGGTAATAGATAAGAAGCTAATTCGGTAATCAACAACCGCCCATCTTGAATCGTGGATTCTGGAAAATTGGCAAACACCCAATTCAATAAATTAATCTGATCATCATCAGGAATTGGTCGATCACCCATTAGCTCCCTGACAAAATTATATCTATTGGTCAGGTAATTTGTGGTTATCCAACTTCTGTAATACAATGGAAACTGATGATACCCGGAGTAACCGGCCACTTCAAATGGGTCGAAATAATCCATTCCCATTGAATTCATCCATCCCAGCATTCCTCCCAAAGTCTCATAGTAGTCTTCTGTTTGAGTGAGCATATCAGGAATTGGATATTCAAATGATCTTGCCAGCCCAACAACAACATCCAGTGGCGACTTTATGATCCCTCCAAACTTGTTATCAGTTGATCCTGCATCTTCATCATAGAAATGAGTGCTTGTGAATAAAGCCTCAAGAACTGGATATAGTTTAAAGTCATTTGCAATAAAGATATCAGCCATATCCTGGATGATTCCATCATGTAAAGACTCTGATATTTCATGATAAACAAAGAATCTGTATAGTTTTCTACAGATGTGCCTTGCTGTTTCGTTTTGATCAAATATTAGATCTACTAACTGGCTGATTTCATCTAATAAGCTTTCCTCAGTTGGAGATCCATTTTGTGTCAACTCCTGGTCTGGACTTACAACTCCAGAACCAAGTCTGAAACTGAAGGTCTTGGTAGAATTATCATGAGCAGAGGCAATTACTCCTCCTCTGATCACTCCACGAGGAAGACCAGTATCTTCATCTATATTTGAAAAAGAATCATCAATATTGAATCCTGAAAGGACTTTTGCTCCCTCCTGAACATCCTGTTCGGTGTAAACAATATAATCACCTTCGAAATCAGGCTCTTCAAGGCTCCCTTCCAATCCCCTACCGATTGTATAAAGCTCTAGAAGTTCCCTTGCGAAGTTCTCATTAGGATTTCCTGCTACATTTAGTCTTCCATCAAGGAATCTAAGCATGGCATTGTCTACACAGATTTTTTTTGCCAGCTCTTTGAAATTCAATGGTATAATAGTCTCCTCAGAAAATTCATCTGGCGGAGGAACAATAATATCATCCCTATCGAATGTGTAGAATCTAAATAATTCGTTTTGGTAATATATAGATCTGCTATTACCAACAGTTGACCTTTTAGTGGTGAAGTGAGTATGAAAGAAAAACATCAACCTCTCTCTAAAAGCATAAGACAAAGACTGATTTTCTGGAACTCCTGCGCTCATCATCTGAGCAATATTCCATCTCATCAGGTAACTCTCCAGAGTACTGTCCTCACTGTTGACGTCTTCTATTGGGCCATTGGTAATCCATTCCGCTCCTGTTTCAGTATCAATTGGTAATACCGGATCTGGTAAATCATCCAGAAACAACTGCTCCAGGGCTTCCTGTGGGGTAAGATTTGCAAACTGATCTATCTGCGAAATTGTAGCTCCAACGCATGTTCTTCGCAACAGATGAGCTGCCCTCTTCCTACCCAAAGGTTCGGTAAGGGGTATTAGTGCCATAATAAAGTGGTTTTCTAAAACTTAGTAAAGAAAATGAATATATAAGAATAATTAAAATTATTCTTTAAATAATTTAATATCGTGATTATCTCGATATCTCTCGGAAGTGTTAATACTTTACTAATTTAATTGATATGGCGCTAAATTGTAAATATCAGTGGTTATGAATTATTAAAAATTTAACAATCAAATATTTTAAGCGGGTTTGGGATTGGTTTTATTGATTCAATTTTGAAGTGTTCATCAATTATATAAATACCTTCTCCTCTAAATTCTCTTAATTCTTCTTCAGGTAATCCTTTGGCAAGAACGAAAAATGGGCTGTTTTCTAATCCACTTATACTTCTCACTTTTCGAATCAAATACCTGCAGTCATCTATTCCAAATCTGGCATCAAAAACAAAAAACTTTGGATTATTGGTCATAGACTTGCCTGCATAGGCACCTCTTGATTCTACGAAATCAACTGCTTTATCGGGATGTTTTAGCCAAAAAACATCGCTTTCCATTCTCACTGATTTTAGTGAGTGAATGATGTTGTCAACACACTGTGAGTTTGCTACAACAAGTAAGATCTCAAGATCTTTGGTTAAAGTAATTTCCATTTTGGTCGGAGTTGAAAATAACATTTGCGTAATTAATTATGTAGCAAAAGTAGACTGGATACAACTCCTATGTAATTGGGGATCACCTACTTTAAAAAAATAGGTGATTCACCTAGAAAACCCCCTAGATCAGGTTTCTTTCCATGGCATAAATAGCTAAACCGGCTACAGTCTTACTTCCAGTCTTTTCTAGCAAATTCCTTTTATGTGCTTCAACGGTCCTTACACTTATGAATAGTTTCTCTGAGATTTCCTGGTTAGTAAACTCTTCCATTACAAGTTTCAAAATCTCTTTTTCTCTTTTGGTCAATGGGATCTCAAGGGTAAGTCTCTGTTTCGGTTTTTTACCAGATATATTCTCCATTATGAGGCTATAAACCTCTTTTCCAAAGTAATTTTCTCCTCCCACAATACTTTTAATAGCAGTAAGAATTTCATCTTTAGGACTGTTTTTGAGTACATAACCATTAGCTCCAAGTGAAATCATTTTCTTGATTTGTGCTGCTTCATTAATCATGCTTACTACCAGTACGTTCTGATCTGCATGCTTCTCTTTTAAAGCCTGCATAAATTCCACGCCATTCATTTCTGGCATATTAACATCTGTAATAACCAGGTCAAAGCTTTCTGATTCCAGCTTTTTTAAGGCTTCTGAACCATTATTTGCTTCACCTTTTACTTCTACTTCTTCTATATCATTGAAGTATAGTTTCAGGGCATCTCGGATCATCGGGTGATCATCTACGAGTAATATGGTGGTTGGAGAACTCATAAATCTATTTCAATTAATATGTTGGTACCATTTTGTTTGGATGAATCAATTTCAATTGCTCCATTTATTAAAGAGACTCTATTTCTAAGGCTGACTAATCCCATTCCACCTTCTTTCACTTCCTTAGAATCAAACCCTACTCCATTATCTTCAATTCCCATAGAAAGGATATCACCACTTTTAATGAGCTGCATATGCACCTCAGTGGCTTCTGAATGTTTCAATATATTGGAAGTCGCCTCCTGAAAGATTCTGTAGAGGTTTTTCTCAATAGCATCTTCAAACCTCATATCCTCTATATTGTCATGAAACAGGAAATTTATATCGCTTTGAACTTCATTAAGTCTGTTTATTTCATCTTTGATTACCGCACATAAGCCCAGATCATTCAGAGCCCGTGGAGAAAGATTGTAAGACATTCTTCTGATTTCTGAAATGGATTCATTTATCAGGTTTATCGTGCTGTTGACACTTCCATTTTCAAGAGCCTGCAATGAAATAGCCGCGGTTGCTAACTTTTGTTGCACCCCATCATGTAAGTCGTGCGCAATTCTTGTCCGCTCCTGATCTTCAGCTTTGAAGGAAGCACGCATCAGCTCATCATTTAATTTTGCAGCTGCTACCTCCTCCTGTAGTTTCTTTCTGTTCGTAATATCCCGTGCAATGTTGGCGAAACAAATGAACTCATCATTATCATCCATTACTTTCACTACGACACTATCCACAATTCTTTTCTCCCCTGTTTCAGGAACAATGATTTCCAATTCATCCCTGGTTTTGTCACGTTCTTGAAGGCCTTCTTGTACAGTTTGCTTTACCTCTTCAAATACCTCTGGAGAAAGTACTCTATCAAGGCTCATCCCAATGTAATCCTCCTCTCCAAATATCTCTTTTGCAGCCTTATTCAAGTAGAACAATTTCAATTCTCTATCGAAGAATGTAACATAATCTCCTGTTGTGTCAATTGCCGAAAGAAGCATCTTGGTGGATTGCTCATTGCGTTTAGCCTCTGTAATATCTCTACTCACCCCTGAGAGACCAATGATTCTTTTGTTTTTATCATATATGGGTTCATTTGTGGATTGAACCCATCTTATTGCTCCATTTTTATCTTTGAAAGAATGCTCTTTATTGATTGAATATAAACCTTCTTCTATCACTCTTCTTTCATCCTCATGAAATTCCGGAGCGTTTTCTGAATTAATTTCAAAATCGGTTTTACCTATGAAGTCTTTCCATGATTTAAGGCCCATCACATCCGCCAAAGACTGACTTGCCACCACAAATTTGTAATCGGTATCCTTAATGAAAATATAGTCATATGAATTCTCCATCAGGTTGATCATATACTGATTGAGAGAGGTGTATTCCGTAATATCTTCAGTAAAGCATGCCACACCAACTATTTCCCCTCTGATTTCAATTGGGTTGAATGAGGTAACATAAGTTTTCATCCCTGTACCGATGAGATCCGAAGTATCCTGTACTGAGTATTTTTCTCCATCTAACCCCTTACGATATCTTCCGACCCAATTTTCTTTAAACTGATCTGGAATAAATTCTGAGAAATCATCGCCTACCGAAATCGCTCTGCCTGAAAAGGCTTTTACAAACTCTTCAAAATTCCGATTCTTAACAATCACCCGCATATTTTGATCGAGTGAATAGATCAGTCCTGAGGAGTTTTCCACCTGAGCCTGTAAGTTGGCTTTCATTTCCTGCAGTCTCTCTTGAATTCTTTTTCTCTTCCTGATCTGGCCAACTAATGAGGCCACCCAAAGCAGAATTACAACTACAATTACAAGCGTGATTCCAATGAACCTTGATATAATGCCTTTATCTACCAGAACTGAACTGCGATTACCAAAACCCCATTTCTTCATCAGAGAATTGCTTCTGGTGACAGGTATTGCTTTGATCGCCTTGTTCATTATAGAAACTAATTCCGGGTAATCTTTTCGGATACTGTAAACCGATTCAAAGCCCTGGTTTGGGACCAGGTGCACCAACTTAATTCCGGTTACTGCATTTTTTGCCAGATAATAATCAAGGTCCAGCGCTCCAAAATAGTAATCGACCTCCTCAGAAAGAATCGCTTGAATGACAGCATTTCTATCTGGATATACTTTCTTCTCAAAGTAGTCTAAGCTATCAATGAAATTATTCGAAAACTGATCTGAAGCTTGTACCGCCACCACTCCGGATTTTAGATTTTCGGTTTTGGTAATTGCCCGTTCATCTAGTCTCCCATAAAAACCTACTTGGAAATAGACATATGGGTCACTAAAATTGAATAGGGATGCTCTTTCAGGAACCTTGGCAGAATATAATAACCCATCAATTTCTCGGTTTTCCGCTTTATTCACAATTTCCGACCAATTCCCAGCCTCTATCTCAAAAGTTAGTCCGGTAAGTAATTCAATCTCATCAAGCATGTCTCTGTCAAACCCAGATATACCACGACGGTTGGAGACCAACATTGGTTCCCAGTCTTTTTCTCCACCCATAGTAATTACAGGGTGCTCCTGAATGAAAAGCAGTTCGTTCTCTGAAAGCTCAATCTGTTGTGCGGCAATTTCTGAGAATAGTAGTGACAGCAATAAGAAGATCGGTGGGAACCGAACCATAGCAATGAGTTTAACTGTATGAAAGTTAAATCATAACTGCATGAGACACAACTGTGAGTTTAAATCTTAAAGACCTTTTCCAGTACTTTTTCAGAGATCAGGTATGTAGGCTTCACTCCCTCGGCTCCTAAACTTCCAGACGCCAAAGTTTTGCCTGTCTTTAAAGGGTTATCCGAAGCATAATAAGCATAAAGGACTTTTACATCTTCCCTAATACTTCTTCTAATTCTTGCTGATGATTGAATGGCCTTTTGATAATGTGCTCCTTCCATTTCAAGGCCTACAGCATTCCATGTAGATGTTAAGAAGTGATTTAATACATCTCTGTTTTGTAGTGAAGTCCCTAGTACCGTGATCATGGTTCCTTCATAAACTCCAAGATCATTCCCTTCAAAATCTTCTTTCGTCAAAAGGTTGTCAAATGGATAGTTGTCAGCAGTTCCTTCAAAGACATGGGCAGTTGGGATCATTAGATCTCCTTTATCACCTTCGAGGATTCCAGCTTTACCCATGATGGTAATACTGCGAATATCCTGATACATTTTATCTTCATCTCCAAAAGGTTTAAGCAGCTCTTCCATACACTCGTATGCTTGCTCACCAAATGCATAATCCATCACAATAAGAACCGGCTTCTCACCTCCTTCACAAGTTAGGTCAAGTGGGTGTCCAGACACATCAATTTTTGCAAAGTCATATACCTGAACTGTTAGGTTAGTTCCAGAACTATCAGGAAGCTCATACATACCATTACCTAAGGCATGTTTTCTGATCTTGTCATTTAATTTGTCACTTCCCTCAGCACTTGTGGCATTAGCGAGATCCATCACATCTTTGAACTTTCCTCCAGCCTGAAAACCGTAGATAATATTCATAAAGCTGTGAAGGTTTGCACTAATCACATGAATTGGTCGCTCTATTAAACCTTCCTTTTCCAGCAAATTCTTAATTCTTGTAGCCCACTGCTCTCCATAGATATGTTGACCAATGATCTCTCTGAGCTTCGCGGAAAAAGACACTTCTCTATCCTCCTCAAGCTCCTGATCATGGATAGAGCGTTTACCTAACCAGTACGCTATTCTATATAGGCTATTTCTAACTTTACTAGCCTTAAATTTTTCGATTGTCTCCTTTACTTCGCTGACAGTTCTACCCAAAACATTACTCAGGTAAATCATTGCTTTACTCTCATCGAACTCCTCACCTTGTTCTTCTTTAAGAACTATTTCCTCCAGCTTTTTCCAGTCTTCAGTAAATTCTCCTTTGAGATCAATGCAGTAATTCTTTATCTTTTCAGCCTCGTTATAGAGGAATGTAAGGTGAGTAAGAATATCATAAATATCACTTCGACCTCTGGTCATTTCAACATACATTCTATCCTCATCAATTCTGTAACAATTTCTTCTCCTTTTTGATGGGATGATTACCTCATGACCGGCTTCTTCAATTCCTTCACGAGCCGTTAGTTTGATAAACCGACATTCTTCAATACCATCCGGAAGCCTTTCAAGGATATAAAGCATTCCTTCCAGCTCCACCTTTTCAGGGTGATCAATTACACCGTATATCTCAGGTTTCAATGTTAGAAGTGACGACATCAAAGAAGAACCTGAAACTCCGGTGGGCTTGTAGCTCCCACGAATGAATAAATGACGCATGTTAATGTAGATGCGTTCTATAGCATTTCTGGCTACTTGAGATTGGGCTTTATTGAATGTCATGGTCGTAAAATTGAAATGTGGATACAATACTACGGAATGTTTGGAAGAATGCTAAGTATTATACTCCACAATGGATTTTTTATTTTTTGTTCTCCATTTTATCCATCCTTTTGTAATTTAAAGTAAGGAACTAAACTCAAATTTTGTTGAAACGCGTTTTTGTCATCTCAATTCTGTTAATCACTATACATCTGTGTGCAGTAACCAGAGTGGATGCCCAGATGATGACTGAGTTTAATGCTCCGTATTCCAAAGCTCCTATCTGGGCAAAAAAGTCTCCTAAAAGATTGGCAAAGTTCTTAACACAAGACGAAACGGATGATAGTATCAAAGTCCGTAACATCTACACCTGGATTACCAATAACATTAGATATGATGTAAAGGGGATCAAAAAACTGAGTAAAGAATCAATTAGTGTTAAAGAAACACTGAAACGGAGAAAAGGGATTTGTTATCAATATTCTGATCTCTTCGATGAATTATGCAAACATTCTAACATTCAATCTTATACAATAAGTGGATACAGTAAGGGATTGAGCTACCAATGGGGCACTACTTTTTACGAGTCGGACCATAGCTGGAATGCTGTAAAAGTAAATGGGAAATGGAAGTTGGTTGATGCAACATGGGGTGCAGGATTTGTAGTTCAGAATAGACGTGTTTTCAGAAAGCTGATGTATGAATGGTTTCGAATCCCTTACTTGCAGGATAAGTATCACTTCACCAAAAGACCAACACCATATTATTTTGACATTGCACCAAGAGACTTAGTGAATAATCACCTTCCCATTGATCCTAATTGGCAAATGCTACAGTATCCAGTACCGCTAGAGGTTTTTGAAAAGGATGCAAAATCAATTGAGGAGTATTTGACTCGACCCGACTCAACTCAACGCATTGACTTTCTGGCCGGACTGAAAAAGTATGAATACAAAGGTGAAGAAAATCAATTGGCAATTTCAGCGGAGAGTGGCCATGCATTTAATCCAAAAAACCACCGAGTCCTCAGTATTGCAGATCTCTATAAAGCCCAAAACAGGCTAGATCGAACACCGGAAAATGACCTTGAACTTATTGAAATCAACAAAGAGCTGATCCCAATCTATAACCAGTCCATAAAAAACGCCCGAGCTCACCAGAAAGTAATCAAGACAGAAATTGCAAACAGCAGAAGCAAAATGGCCAAGCAAATGTCTGAGCGAATGGTAAAACCCACCAGACAAATCAATAAATGGGTAGAGCAAAACCTTACTTATGCTGCGAAAAAATTAGCCAGACAAAAGAAAACAGCTATCAGCTATCAACGACTTATAGATAAGCAAGCACAAAACACCTTTGGTCCACTGACCCCTCTCCGTTACTCAGATCATGACACCAAACCGTGGATGGTAGATGAGCATGAGATCACTTTGACAGCTATTCAAGTTGAAATTGATGCATATGACAAAGGCATTGACCTTGTGAAAGAAACACTGAGTACAAGCGCAATTGAAAAGAAAAAAATCATGAATGAAATCATGAAAACCGAACTGGAGATTGACGAGTGGATTCCTTATGTATCCAATACCTACATAAGAATTTACAGGTTACCTCTTATCGACACAATGCTTCAGAAAGTCTACATACCAATGGAATATCAAATGTCTTTGATCAAGCAATTGAAAAATTTTCATCTGGAGGAACGTGAACTTTGGAATACGCTCAAGCAATTAGAAGCTAACAAAATCAATGCTTTAAAAAACCAAAACTCAACCATGAGGGACCTCTGTACTGATTCAGAAAAAAGGAGATATTTAAAGACACAGTTTTTGAACAATCAAATCGCCATTAGAGACGTTGTGAATGGAAGACACGAAATGACTGAAATCAAACTAATTCGATTAAAGTCTGAAATTGAATTCTATGAGCAATATGCATTTGGACTTAGTACAAGAATCCGACAAACGGCTCCTCAAGTGGTTTTAGCGGATGCTTATAAGGAATTTCAATTAGAAAAGCTCGAAAGCCGAAAGAACCTCAGCAGATCCATCATTGATAACATAATCCTCACCTGTAAATACAATATATCCTCATTAAAAGCGGCCAACAAAGAAGCAGCCGCAAGAATACGAACTAGTAAGCTTGCTGATTCAGGAAAATAATTGATATCAATAGAACATTACCTACAAAAAGTAGCAGTGCGAATTGATTGGACTTCTTACTTTTCCATCCAAAATAGACGAATTGCAAAACCAGCCTAAAAGCCCAAAAACCAGTTATTACATAAAGTAAAAATCTCCCAATCGATGTTCCCAAAAGCTCGGTGCTTTCAAATAACATTAAATAAGTAAATGCAACGAACAAAAACGTCAAGCACCAATTGAGAATTGGCATTATCTGTCGATTGACGTATGAGACGCTTTGAAGGTCATTATCCCAATTAAATATTTGTCGGAATCTAATGTGAAAGATGATAAACCCAATGTGGAATATTCCACAAACTAGTAGTAAGTTACTTGCCGTCATGAGCTTTGATTTAAAGTGTAGCGGCCCAGAAAGAACAACCGGCCAGAATTAGAAAAATCATCCATTGATGTAGCTTTCTCAATTGGACCCTCCCCTCTTTGCTAAATGCCAAAGTTGCAATCCAGGCTACTGCCCAACCGATCATCCATACACCTAAAAAATTCAAAATATCACTTTTAGTTTGAACCAGATCGGTGAATGCCAATATCGAGAATCCAATCGTAAACATGAGTAAATCAATGGTAATTAAATGCCAGGCACAATACGATTGATACCAGTTGTTCAGGATCTTTGCAGAAGTTGAGACTTTAGTTGACAAGAATTCCTTTGTGCCTAAAAAAGTGTGTGCTGCCCACCCAATTAATGAAATTCCGGCAGCAATTAGAAGCAGAGTTTTCATAAAAAATGTATTTGGACCTTTGTAACTCACACAACTTTCTGATTGTTAGCTCGCTACCTACATTTTTTGACTGTTTTTTCATAGCTTTAACTATCCATCAAATCTTCCTCTTCTCATGAAAAGAATGCACTTATTCGAATTTGAAGACCAATCCTGGTTTCCCAATTGGATCAGAGAATTAATGACTCGATATATAGAGACTTTTCACAAACTATTAGGAACAAGCGACCAACTTATTGAAATTCTGAAAGAGCCTTTAAAATCACATGGAGAACTAAAGCTCTACGACCTATGCTCTGGAGCAGGTGGACCTATGATTGAAGTTCACAAAAAGTTAAAGAATGAAGGGGGGTTTGAAAACACCAAACTTACACTTTCCGACTTATATCCAAACGGAGATGCCATTAACATTATCAACAATAATGGAGATGAAAATGTGGTTTACGAAACCTCTTCTGTTGATGCCACAAATGTCAAAATGGAAGGCAAAGCACTTCGGACCATGATTTGTAGTCTACATCATATGAAGCCAGAAATTGCAAAAGGAATTTTAAAAAACGCCAAAGATCAGAAACAAGCGTTTTGTGCATATGAAATAAGTGACAACAGTTTCCCAAAATGGATCTGGTGGATTGCAATTCCATTTAGTTTCCTGACAGTATTTTTTGTTACTCCAATGGTAAGACCAATGACCTTTAAGCAGCTTTTCTTCACTTATATCATTCCAGTACTCCCTTTCTTCATTGCCTGGGATGGTGCTGTTTCCAACGCAAGAACTTATACCCTTGAAGACATGGATATTTTACTGGAAGATCTATCAGATGAAAATTATACTTGGGAGAAAGGAAGTTTGAAAGGAAAAGGGGGCAACAAGCTCTATTTGCTTGGTACCCCTGCATAACAACACTTAATCTACCGAAGTAAAATCCTGATTTTCTTTTAAGTCTTTCAGAAGATCTTTTTGAGCTAAGTCAGCATTGACCTTTTCATTGATATATGCCATAATCTCCTGTGAGTGCATATAAGTATGGTATTGCTGTTCCACCTTACTAAAGATGAATTGGAGCTGCTCTACTGACATATCTTGTTTATATAGTGCCAGTTTTCTGATACACACCTCATTGTTTGGGTGATTCTCAATGTAACTGAAGATAATATCCCTTCTCAAGCTATCATAATGATCAATAGTTTGAACGATATAGCTATTCCTGTCATTCATCTCACGATATGTTCGAAGAAGACTATCACGCACAACATCCAATGCTTCCAGTTCGGAATCTATTTGGTGGTGCATAGCATTCAATGGCGAACCTGTTACAATACTTTGATCAAAGTTTTGGAAGTCCCCTGTGATAGAAATTGATTTGTTTTCAAGCCAAAAAAGCAACCTCCGGTAGTCTCCGGCATGTTTGTCTTCAAATGGCGTATGAATTTTCACATACTGCGGAAAATCAACTGATCCAGTCAATTTTAACTCACCATTCACAATATATCCAGAGTCGATGTTGGTCTTTAAGTCTGAACTGTAAATGATAAATAAGGTGGAGTCTCTAAATCCCTTTGCATTGAGGGATAGTTCATAGTTCTTCGTGGCGGTTTCCTCCACAGTTTGGTTGCAGCTAAACAATAGAATAGCCGCCCCCAGGAGGAGTAGAGTGTTTTTCATGATAAATGATAAAGTTCGAAGATTAAATATAATTATTTTAATTTTTTCTTCAACATTATTTGAACAAAAGGGGGAACATTTTTTTTATATCTGTTGTAAGCGTTAGGGTTGTACACATTTTAATTTTTTTCATATTGACTAATACGCGCAAAAAACTGGTCATCCTTGACCTTGATGAAACTCTTATTCATGCAACTAAGGAACCACTTGGCAGAGTATGGGACTTTGAGGTTTATGGTTACAAGGTTTACAAAAGACCCGGACTTGAAGAATTCCTTTTAAGCCTCACTAAACACTTTGAAGTTGCAGTTTGGTCCTCTGCATCTGATGAATATGTAGAGGCTATTGTGAAGGTGATATTTCCTGCTGATTATCCATTAAAATTTGTTTGGGGAAGATCGAAATGTACTCTGCAGCTGAATAAAAAGGCGGTAGAAGAATCAGGATATTCAGATTACAGTCATCTGAACTATGTGAAGATGCTCAAGAAAGTTCATCAGCTGGGGTTTGGAGATTTGGACAACATGTTGATAGTAGATGATACTCCTCATAAATCTCAACACAATTATGGGAATGCTATATACCCATCCATATTCATGGGTGAAAAAGGAGATAATGAACTACTATGGTTAGAAAGATATCTGGAAACTCTAATTGATACCAAAAACATTCGCAAGATTGAAAAGCGGTTTTGGCGAAAAGAAATAATCGAAAAGTTTAAATCTTAGGAGAAGACAACTATTTTTATCATCTCTCATACCAAATAAGAAATTATAAGGTTATTAGAGCAGTAAGTATAAGATATGACTAGACTTCTACTATTTTCATTAATCTCCATTTTTTGTTCCTGCACAACAGTCTACTTTGAAACAACTCAACCAAATGGAGTAGATAGGCTTGCCACATTCCCTACGGAGTTACACGGATCATATCTGACTGATGAAGGTGACACTGTAACAATAAATGAAAATAGTTACATCTATCCAGAAGATTTCGAAGACTCATTCCACATCTCAGAAGTTGATTCTTCAGATCAATATAAGATTGAAAATGGTTTATTATACAATCGAAATTTACCAACCGAGGATGGAGTGAAATTTGAAAATCAAAATGATACCATTACTTATGATGTGGTAATAAACCTTTCTAAATCACTATCTGATTCTATCGTAATAAAACCTTTCAGGGGTTATGTCATTATGAATGAAATCAATGATGATGGTACTTATTGGAATGCATACTTACTGAAACCAACTAAATCGGGATTGACTGTTTATGTGGTAGGAGATTTTGATGTTGAAAAGAAAAGATCCAAACGTTCTGACGGTTTGATTACCGACTTCTATAAGTACACAAATTTCGAACAACTCGATGAACGGAAATTCTTGATTAACCCTACACCTGAAGAGCTTAAGAAGTTAATCAAGAAAGGATTCTTTGTAGAGTTTATGAAATTGGAGAAACTTTAATCAGAGTTCCAATTCCATTACAACAAAGTCAATACCACCCTTAATATAAGTTTTGTTAGTTTCCTTCATCTGAAATTTCTGATAAAGTCCAATCTTATCTTTCCTTGCATTGCACCAAAGTAATTCAGCATCATTCAATTTGGCTTGATCAATGACATGCTTCAATAATTGAGATCCTAGACCTTTACCTTGCTCCTCCTCCAATGTGGCAAACTTTCTAAACTGCCATGAAGATCCTATTTTAAATACTGAAATAATTGAAGATAGTTTATCACCAAGGAAAAGACCCAGGTGCAGCCCTTCATTGTCATTATCAACTTTCACAAAATCAAAAGGCATATCTGGCCACATCACTTTATGTCTGATGGGCCAGGTCTCCTCGGCAGTTATTTCAGATATTCTAAATCTCATTATTTGGTACTCTTACCCTCGTATTGTTCTGTAAATACCTTGTCTACAGGTTCCCAGAGTTCAATTTTGTTATTTTCAGGATCAAGAATATGTACGAACTTACCATACTCAAAAGTTTCAATTTCATCTACTACAGTTACTCCACTTGCCTTTAGCTCGTCCACCAACTCTTCCAGATTCTCCACTCTGTAATTGATCATAAATTGCTTTTGAGATGGCTCAAAGTATTTAGTATTTGCTGAGAATGGACTCCACTGTAAGTAAGCTTCCTCATCAGGCTTATCTGCTTTCCTGAACTCGAATAAAGCTCCGTACTGATCTGTGTTTAATCCCAGGTTTTCACTGTACCAATTTTTGATCTCCTCTGGGTTTTCGCATTTAAAAAATATGCCTCCTATTCCTGTTACTTTTTTCTTTGTCATGATTTCTGAGTTTTATAATGATTTGACTTGGGATTCGATTACTTCCTTTTTAATATCAGTGCTGCTAAAAACGGCGCAGGAACAGCTATTGGCACAACTTCAAGAAAAGTGTAAGCTGCTTTTGAGAATATGTTCTCATATATTTCTTTATACCCATTCATCTGCTCCTCAAGTGCTGCAAGTTCCTCGGCAGATTTTCCAGCTTCTTTTGCCGCAGACATTTTACTGGCAGCATATTCATAGATAAATGTGTTATCTGAGTCAACAATCAACCATCCGACCACATAAAATATTGAGGCAATTCCCGCTATGTAGACCCCAACCTGAAGTGCATGCTTGAAAGATATTATACCATTATTTCTCTCCCGTTCTTTTGATACACCAACAAAGACAAATGCCATTGCCGCAATGATTGTAGCATAACCAATGACCTCTCCAAACTCAATTGATTTTGCCGCATCAAATACCTGAATTACGATAAACCAGGATACCATGAGAAGGCCTCCAATTATTCCATTTTTTAAAACTATTTTTTTCATTGATCTAAGAATTTGATTCGAGACAAATCAATGGAATATACCAGAAAAATCGTTCATACTAAAGTACCATTTGAGCGATTCATACTTTAGTACTACTGCGTTACGCTTCAATTAGGCCGATTTCTTTAGCTTTTTGAATGGCTTGAGTTCTTCGCTTGGCATGAAGTTTAGAAAACAGATTGGAAGAATGAGTTTTAACGGTGTGAATAGAGATAAAAAGTCTATCAGCAATTTCCTGATTTGAAAGTCCATCAGCCATCAGTACCAGAACATCCATTTCTCTTTCACTAATATCCAGAGATTTGATGATTTCATCTCTCCCCTTTTTGCTAGATGTCGATTCTTCCTTGCGATTTAGGATTTGTTGTCCTACCCAAAGCCCCAAACCTGTAAAAACAAGTGCTATTAGTCCGATATATATTTCCGTACCAATATCCTTGATAAGAAAGCGATATTCAATCGCCTTAAGCCCGGCTACAATAACTGCCATTGCCAAACCATATAAAAGGATAGATCTATTCAAGACTAATCGTTCAATACTTTCTCAAAATCAGGATCCAAATTCTTCTTGGCTTCCAAATATACATCGGCGATGTTTACAGATATCTCCAAAAGATCCCTGTGGGCCTCAATTTTCCCAGTAGTTGTGATTCCCGTATGGAACTCAGTGGATGTTATTTTAGTCAGGTGAGTTTGCCACACACCATCAATCAACTTTTGAAGATTATAAAGTTTTGCAATATCTCTTATGATGTCAGGACTATGGTACTTGGCAATTTCTCTGGTTTGGCTTGTTTCCCATACAGAAGAACTCAGTATTCGAAAACTAAAATCATAATCACTGGTCTCTAACGTGGTAATATTGGCAGTTTCCATGGAGTCAAGTAAAGCGTATAAATTCTCCATATGCTTTTTATTGTCATCACGAAATCCTTGAATTGAAGCTTCATTTGCATTTAACTCCAGGATAATCGCCTTTAACGACTCCTTTGCAGCAGCCGCTTCAGACCTATTTTCTTTCCAGGTATTTAAACCCAGTGCGAGCAAAACGGCAATAACCACAGGAGGAATATCCCAAAGAAATTTCGATATCTGTTGTTTGAATTTCATCTTGACAATAATTATGAATCCAAATTAAATTAAAATTACTTTTTATGCACAATTCCATATTTTTGACTCATGGAATTTCTTGATGAAGATTTACAGCAATATATAGAAGATCATACAGGAGCTGAAGATGAGCTTCTTACTCAAATTAATAGGGAAACTCACCTTGAAGTGTTAAAACCCAGAATGCTTTCGGGCCACTTACAAGGCAGGGTTCTTTCGATGCTGTCCCACATGATCCAACCAAAATATATACTGGAAATTGGTACTTATACTGGTTATTCTGCGTTGAGTCTGGCGGAGGGATTAGTGGAAGGCGGAAAAGTGGTAACCTTAGATATCAATGAAGAGTTAGAATCCAGAGTTAGAGGATATTTCAAGAATTCTCCTCATGGTGACAAAGTAGATTTCAAAATTGGAAATGCCTTAGATATTATTCCAACATTGGATCACACCTGGGATATTGTATTTATTGATGCCGACAAAGAAAATTACAGCGCCTACTTCGACTTGGTGATTGATCAGGTTGGAAAGGGTAAGTATATCATCGCTGATAATGTACTTTGGAGTGGCAAGGTTCTTGAGAAATACCGAAAGAAACTCGATAAGGATACTGAAGCGATATTAGATTTTAACAAAAAGGTTCACGAAGATCCCAGAGTTGAAAATGCATTGTTCCCAATCCGAGATGGGTTGATGGTTTTAAGAAAGTTATAAATGAGATACTGGTTAGTTATTGGATTGATTTGTGTTTTGCCATTCCAGACCTTTGCTGGAGAAATCCCTCAGGTCCCATCACATATGGAGTTTGCTGGCATGAAACTCAAAATCACAGAAAGTGCCAGAAAAGAAATCCAAAAACATGTAAATGCCCTTCGTGCCAGCGACAAGTATTTCAAAATCAAGCTTGATAGAGTTAATTTATATTTTCCAATTATTGAGAAAGTCTTTAAAGATGCCAAGTTACCAGACGATTTTAAGTATCTGGCAATTCAGGAAAGTGCTTTAATTGCGGATGCAGTTTCTTCGGCCAATGCTGTAGGGTTCTGGCAATTCAAAAGCTTTACCGGAAGAGAAGTTGGATTGAGAATCGACGATAGAGTGGATGAGAGAATGAACATCGTTTCAGCCTCAAGAGGTGCTGCCAAATACATGAAGACCAATAACTTCTATTACAACAATTGGATTTTCGCGTTGACTGCTTACAACACAGGTAGAGGTGGAGCTAGAAAATTTGTCGATGAGAGCCTTTATGGGGTTAACAAAATGACTATCGACAAGAAAACTCACTGGTATGTTAAGACCTTTTTAGCTCATAAAATCGCTTTTGAAAATGAAATTGGAGGTCCACATTCTAAAGGTCTGAAGCTCGTAGAGTACACTAAAGGAGGTGGTAAAACAATCGGCAAAATCGCCAAAGAGCTTGACATGGATGTTGAAAAGCTAAAAGATTATAATGTTTGGCTTAAACGTGGAACTGTTCCAGAGGACAAAACTTACGCAGTAATTCTACCAGTTCAGGGTAAGCTTGGAAAGCAAGCCAGAGATGTCATTGCCAAGAATGAAAAGAAAAATACAACGAAGGATACATCCAGTCCAACAACCACAAACAATCAGACTCAACCAAAGAAATATCCATCATCCCTAAAAGCTGGTCTTGAAAATGCATCTGAGATCTACCTTAAAATAAATGGGATACCAAGCATACTAGCCAGAACTGGTGACACTCCAGAAACACTAGCTTCTAAAGGAAGCATACCACTTCATCGTTTCAAGAAATACAATGATCTAGCAGCAGATGAGAAAATCAAACCTGGTCACCTCTACTACCTGAGGACCAAAAAAATTATCTCCAAAATCCCATTTCACATTGCACAATCTGGAGAAACCATTTGGAGTATCTCCCAAAAATATGGAATTAAGAAATCCAGGTTGGCTAGATTAAACCGTATTGCTTCTGATGCTGTTTTAAAACCTGGACAAGTCATGTGGCTCAATAAAAAAAGACCCAAAAACTTACCTATAGAGTATAGAGACATTACAAAAGAATACGAATTAGGTCCAGTAGTTTATACGAATAAACAGCCAACCACAACTACTCAGGTTGTCACGGAAACGGTTCTTAGCAATGAATCTGCTACTCAGGAATCAGAAAATTCAAATCAAAATACAGAAATCACAATCGACCCAGACGATTATGATATCCATACAGTGGTTGCCAAAGAAACACTATACGGAATTTCCAGACAATATGGAATGTCAGTAGACGAGATCATAGAAATCAATAGAATCGATCCTTATAACATGACTATTGAAATTGATCAAAAATTATATGTGAAAAAACAGCCAAAACCTGTGGTTGAGCAAGTTACTGTTGAAAGAGATTCAGTTACCAATCAAGTGGTGACTACAGAAATCAAAGAGGACACCAACAAAGCTGCAATTGATAGTACTGCTATAAAGAATATCACATCTCTCCCTGAATCGATTAAACATGTCGTGCAGCAAGGAGAGTCATTATATGCCATCTCAAGAAAATATGGAGTATCAGTAGAAGAACTATTAAAATGGAATGGACTTACAATGGATGATGCTATTAACATTGACCAAACATTAAAAATTCTAACTTTAGACACTAACTCATCCAAAGAGACTAAGGATAAAAAGCCTCAAACAGCTGAATCTGATTCTGATGATAAATTCCACATTGTAACTCCTGGAGACACTTTATACAGCATCGCCAGAAAATACGACATTACTGTCGAGGATCTCATCAAATGGAACAATAAATCTGATCCTAAAATCAATATTGGAGAAAGACTGAAAGTCGAAGAATAAATTTATTCATCTGATTTTCAGGTTCTTATAATAGTATTTTAAAAATTCCTTACAAATCTCTTGACTCTTACCTTAGGTCATACCTTTTATTTGTAGTCATCTATTGAAGAATTGTCATGACTAACTATTCAGTAAAACAACTTTCGGAGTTGGCCGGGGTGACGGTAAAGACGTTGCATCATTACGATAAAATCGGATTGCTTAAGCCAGCATTTCGTACTGAAAAGAACTACCGATACTATACTCGGGAGCAGCTTTTCAAGCTACAGCAAATTCTATTCTATCGCGAGCTCGATTTTTCTCTTAAGGAAATCGACTCAATTATTAATGATGAATCTTTCAACCTGGTGGAAGCACTAAAATTCCACAAAGAAGAATTGATTAAACGTAGTTCCCATCTTGACCAACTGATTGAGACAGTTGACAAAACTATTGATGAACTTAAAAACAATAATCAAATGATGACTGATAAAGAACTATACAAAGGCTTCACAAAAGAGCAAAAAGAAGCTTACAGAAATGAAGCTGTAGAGCGCTGGGGAGAAGAAAAGATCCAGGAAGTTGAAAACCGGATTAAATCAATGGGAGAATCAGGTTGGGAAGACACTCAGAAAAAAGGAGAAGAAATCAATCAACTACTTGGAGACTTGATGGATTTGGAACCTTCGGATAAAAAGGTACAGGAAACGATAGCCTTACATCACAAGTACATGAATACTTTTTACGAAGTAACCGCGGAACGTTATGAAGGACTTGGAAAAATGTATACTGAAGATGAAAGGTTCACAGCTTTCTATGACAAATACAATGAGGGGCTTGCTTTCTTTTTGTATGAGGCGATCAAAGTCTACTGCCTAAATGGAATGAAAGTGGACTAAACTCCAAGGTATAAAAAAACAGTGACCAGAGGTCACTGTTTTGTGCAATTAGTCTTAACAACCGAAAATTACTACTATTAAGATTCTTTAAACAAACAAAGTATTAAGCCTAATGCTATGCTAACATCTTCACTTCATCCGCTAAGCTTTGAAGCGAGCTTTTAGCATCTCCAAATAACATCTGAGTCTTATCATGGAAAAAGAGAGGATTTTCAATTCCGGAATAACCGGCACTCATTCCACGTTTCAACACAATGATATTTTTTGCTTTCAGGATTTCCAGAATTGGCATACCGTAGATAGGACTTCCTGGGTCATCCAAGGCGGAAGGATTTACCACATCGTTAGCCCCAACCACAATTGCCACATCTGTTTCTCCTAATGTTTTATTTGCATCTTCTAAATCCAGAAGTTTAGTGTAATCAACGTCCGCTTCCGCAAGAAGTACATTCATGTGTCCAGGCATTCTACCAGCTACCGGGTGTATCGCATATTTCACCGCCACTCCACATTCTTCAAGCAAAAGCTCTAATTCTTTACAGGTTTTTTGAGCCTGAGCTACCGCCATTCCATATCCTGGAATCACCACCACCTGACTCGAATATCTAAGCATAATTCCTGCATCATTGGCATTTGTTTGCTTTACAGATTGATCAACCGCAACAGCTGAACCTCCTCCGGAAGAACCGAATCCACCAATTAATACATTCATCAAGGATCTGTTCATCGCCTGACACATCAAAACGGTCAGTATTGTTCCGGAAGAACCTACCAGGATACCTCCTACCAACATCACCTGATTGCCATAAATGATTCCAGCCAAAGCAGCTGCAACACCTGTCAATGCATTCAATAGTGATATCACGACCGGCATATCCGCTCCACCTATATTAAGAACAAAAGTGATTCCGTATACCAGAGAAATTCCTAATATCACATAAACAAGCATCAAACCGCCTCCAGGATTAACCGTTTGGTATCCAACCAATACAAGGATTACTAACAGCAATACAATATTGACAATTGTACTCGCAGGTACTTTCCACTTGTCTTTAACCTTACCAGCTAATTTTCCATAAGCAATCAAACTACCGGTAAAGGCTACTGCACCTATAAATAATGCAGATAATGTGGTCAAATATTTTCCTGTTTCAACGGTCGCTGCGGGTAACTTATTGAATTCTAATAACTCAATTGTAGCAATCGCTACAGCGCAAGCACCACCAAGTCCATTAAATAACGAGACTAGTTCCGGCATTGCTGTCATCGCCACTCTTGATGCGAATACCAAACCTATTGCCGCACCTACCGCAAGTGCTATAAATATGACAATGTAATTATTATCTCCAGTCGCTGTTGGGCTAAACATAGATACCAGAATGGCAAAGCCCATTCCTACTGCTGCAATGAGATTTCCTGATCTTGCAGTCTTTGGACTACTCAGTCTTCTCAAACCTACGATCAATAATACGACCGCACTTAAATATGATGCATTAACTATCGCTAACATGTATGTCTCCTCTCCGTTAATGATTTATTTCTTTTTAAACATCTCCAACATTCTGTTCGTAACAGCATGTCCACCGACTACATTAATGGTACCCAATACAATACCAATAAATCCAAGTCCAAGTGATAGATAATCATCAGATGGAGTATTCCTGATTAAAGTAATAGCTCCAATGATTACAACTCCGCTGATTGCATTGGCACCTGACATTAATGGTGTATGCAATACGGTAGGCACCTTTGAAATAAGTTCAAATCCTAAAAATATCGCTAACACAAACATGTAGATTGTGATAGGGTATTGTGCAAAAAATTCTAATATCGCTTCCATTATTGTTCTACTTTAACAGGTTCTTCGGTTTGTAATATCTCAGGGTTACCCAAGAATGGTTGGTTAACTATTTCGTCAGTCAGGTCAAATCCACTTTCTGACTTACTCATGTGTTTAATGAAGTTATAAACATTAGTAGCGTACAACTTACTAGCCTCTCTTGGAAGAGAAACCGCAAGCTTTGAGTCCCCAATGATTGAAACTCCACCAACTAAAACTGTTTCTTTATCTTTTGAATACTCACAATTTCCTCCAGTTGCACTTGCCATATCAACGACAACACTTCCCGGACTCATTGCATCTACAGTAGCCTTTTCTATCAATACAGGGGCCTTTTTACCAGGTATATTAGCAGTTGTAACTACTACATCAGCTTTCATTGCCTTTTCATGGATAAGTGCCTTTTGCTTTTTGATATACTCTTCCGATTGTTCCACCGCATATCCTCCGGCATCTTTATCTTCACTGCTTCCTTCTACTTCTACAAATTTCGCTCCCAGACTTTCCACCTCTTGTTTTACTGCCGATCTAACATCAAAAGCCTCAACTACAGCTCCTAATCTTTTAGCAGTTGCAATAGCTTGTAATCCAGCTACACCAGCTCCTAATACAAGAACCTTTGCAGGAGGAACTGTTCCAGCTGCGGTTGTTAGCATTGGGAAATAACCAGGTAATAAATTAGCGGCAGAAATAATTGCCTTGTACCCAGCTAGTGAAGCTAAAGATGACAGCACATCCATTGATTGAGCAATTGATGTTCTTGGCAAAAGCTCAAGGCTGAATGGTAAAATATGTGAGTTATTAAACTTAGAAACTAAATCCGTATTAATATGTGGATTGAATATACCCACCAACTTAGTCTTCTCAGGAATCATCTTCAGATCCGCATCTGAAATTGAACTAACAGTAATAATGATATCTGATTGTTGAAGTACTTCATCTCTTGAAACAACCTTCACTCCAACCTCCGTATAAACCTCATCAGGGAAATATGCTTGCTCTCCTGCTCCCTGTTCAAATATCACCTCATTTTCTTCCTTAATCCACTTGGAAGCTGTCACCGGCGTGGCGGCTACCAATGGGTCCTCCAGGCATTTTAGTACTCCGATTCTCATAGGTGTTCAATTATCTTAAAAAGTGGCAACAATATTACGAGTTATTATTGGCTTTGTAAAGAAGTAATTAAAATAATATTCTTCGTTTTTATTGAATCACCCAATAATAATTGGTGTAATTTTTGAAATTATTTTAATCATTCGGTTAGAATATAAAGAAATCCATAACTGAAGGCTCAGCAATGAAGGATCAAATACAATTTTCACAAAATTTCATCTAATGTTATCAAATTTTTAATAACTGATAATAAATTACTGAATTTGATGAAAAGTTATCGGTATGCATACCAATTTATTAAAATATCAATAGTCAAACTCACCGTTTTCTACAATTCTTCCTAAGATTATTAATAATGAACAAATCAGTGACTGAGAATTTTAGAAATGCGACATGGGAAAGTGATGAAATCCAATTAGATTTATAAGATAACTACATAAATCACCATGTATCCAGAAGAACCAAATGAATTAGAAGATCCACAGGACGAAAACCCTGATACTTTTTCGGATCAACCAGGCGAAACTGAAACGAACGAAGACTATATATCAGAAGCCCCAGAAACTGAACCGGTTGCTTCAACTCCGCCATCAGAAAAGCCTAAGAAAAAAAGAAGCTTTGCCGTTTTATGGATTCTACTGGTTATCGTTTTAGGTGCCGGTGGATTCTATGGTTACAAGATCGTATTCCCCGAAGTAACTGGGCCAAGAATCAATCCATTGAATTTAGTTCCTGCAAATGCTGTCTTTGTAATTGAAACCGATGAAGCTTACAACGTCTGGAAAGAACTCAGTGGAACCAGAATTTGGAAGACACTTGAAAAGGATGATGAATGGAAAGAATATGGTGAAGCCTTACAGGAACTTGAAGGTACACTTTCTGATTTTGATAAGGTAATTGATGTATTAAGTGACAGAAGCATTTATTTATCTGCCCATCCATACCGGAAAGATGAACATGATTATCTGTTTATTATCGATATGAATGGTTTAGGGGTGGTTCGGACCTGGCTAACAAAGCAAGAAAATCTAACTCAACGAAAATTTAAAGAGCAAACACTCTACGAACAGTTTGACCCTGAGACGAAAGAAACACTATATTTCACATTTACCGATAATTTCCTTGTAGGATCTTACACTCACACCCTGGTAGAAGCCTCTATTTCTGGAAGTGAAGATGCAGCATTAAGCAGAGATTTTGAGTTCATTGATGTACGAAAGAAAGTATTAGGCGAAGGATTGGTTAGGACTTATTTGAACTATGAGACTTTCTATCCATACATGGAGTCATTCATGGGTGAGGAAAATACCGAGATCATGAAGGAAAATCTACCATTACTTTTTAGTGGTTTTTACTTCGATGTTGAGCAAGACGCTCTGTTTCTGGAGGGATACTCTAACTATAATGATAGCATCCCAACATACCTAAACCTAATGGAGGCCGGTGGTACCGGAAATCTGGATATTGCACATGTATTGCCAGCCAGAACTTCCATGTACTTTAGTATGGGATTCAATGAATTCTCAGACTTTTACAATGCATTTGACAAACAAATACGGGAAGACCCGGAATTAGGTGAAGATTATAAACTATATACCAAAAGGACTGAGAAATTTCTCGATGTTAATCTGAAAGAAGATTTTGCGGGTTGGATTGACGATGAGATTGCGATCATTCAATTAGAATCTGATTCCTATGAGAATGAAACAGCGATGATTCTTAAAGCTAAAAGTGCCAAGCTTGCTACTGAAAAGATGGCATTCTTAAGCCGACAAATTAAGAGAAAGACTCCTGTTAAGTTCAAAACAATCACGTATAAAGGCTATCCCATTAACTTCATGTCGGTAAAAGGTTTGTTCAATCTTGTGTTGGGTAACCTCTTTAAACATTTTGACAGACCATATTATGCGATCATTGATGAATATGTAGTCTTCAGTAATCAACCTCAGGTCTTAAGAAGGATTATTGATGATTACATCCTTGAAAATACTCTAGCTAATCTCGAGTCTTATCAGGAGTTTGAGGATAAAATTGGTGAGAAGCACAGTGCTTTGCTTTACATGCAATTACCTCTTTTGGAAAACAGCGAAGGCGCGATGATAGATAAGGAAACAGCTCAGCTTTTGAAAGAGAAGCGTGCCTTTATTAAAGACTTCCCACAGTTAGCTTTCAAAATCAACCCTGACGGCAAAATGTATAGAACTAAAGCTTTGGTATCCATAGAAAACATGCAATTACCTGATCCGAAATTGTATGACGTGCCGTTTGTTGGAGATACTATCAACTATGACAGTATATTGAGAATTGATCCAGGGGAACAAATAGAGATAGCAGAAATTGAAATTGAAGATTTAGGAGCGAAGAAACAGAAAGAAAAAGACGAGGAAGGCAATCTCCTTTATGAAGTAGAACTGAAAGATGGAAAGAAACACGGAAGCTACTTTGAGTATTATCCTACAGGTGAATTAAAAACAAAAGGAAAATACAAAAACGATGAACCAGAAGGCACCTGGAAATTCTACAATGAAGACGGTGATCTTATCAAACGTGAAAAGTATAAAAATGGAAAACTGCAGGAATGATCTTAATCAAGATTAAGAATTATTTCCTAACTAAGGTTTATCAACCCCTCCTTGGATTCTTAAAGGAGGGCACCACTCCTGAAAAACTGGCGCAATCTGTGGCCTTCGGCTTTATCATGGGGATTTTCCCAATTCTAGGTACAACGACTATAATCTGTATCGCTTTGGCATTTGTATTCAGATTAAATCATGCCGCAATTCAGATAGTTAACTATGCTGCGTACCCAATCCAACTGACTGTATTGGTGCCATTCATACAATTAGGTTTACTCTTGACTGGATCTAGCATTTCATCTGAGAAAATAGATGAGGTGATTACATTGTTGTCTGAAGATGTTTGGGGAGCAATTGGTGAAGTTGGTTACATCGTATTATCAGGTGCTTTGGGCTGGTTAATATTTGCAATCCCTGTTTATGCGGTAGTATATTTTGTATTCTTAAGAATATTCAGAAACGTTACTTCGTAGCAACCTTCATTTCTTCAAAATAGGCATATATCAATTCGTACTTTTCCAGACCAGATTCGGTAAGAAGTGGTTTTACCATGTTGAAGAATAGCTTCACATAGTACTCAATCTTATTCTCCTCTTTTTGAAAAAACACTTCTGCATCGGATATCCATGAGTTAATCACCATTAGTAGTGCATGAATTAACATGTCTTTGTGTTCTTTACTTTCAAACGGCTTCAAATACCCTTGCTCAACCAGAAAAGTCCCAATCGTGTTAAGCGTCTTACCTCTTACCTGATTTTGCTCCTGAGCATGTTTTTTGATTGTTTCAAAATGACGGATCACTTTTGTTATCCCGAGGTAAATGAATTTGTATTCGTAAAGAATATTAAACAAATCCTTCAACCCAGCCAGCATGAATTCAAAATTGAAGATATCTCTTTGGACCTGCTCAAATTGCTGATCGAGCTTTTCCTGCATATCAAGATACAGCTGAAGAATAATATCATCCTTCTTAGGAAAATGGTAACACAAATTACCATAGCTAATTCCCATTACCTCACTGACATGCTTGCTGGAAACATTACTTATTCCATATTGGTTAAATAAATCCAGCGATGTTGCTAATATCTTCTCCCTAGTCTTCATTCTGACTTTAATATTCACAAAAATAAAGGAAAATAAAAAATTAGGCATAAATGCCTAATTTTCAGAAATCATTATATACATTTGCTTCACTCTAACGACAACATTATATGAATCAACGACTTACGGAAATCGAAGAAGCTTTGTTACCAGGAGAATTCCTGAATTCTGATCATCAAAGTGTAATTGATTACGCAAAAGAAACCACAAACGGAGTAAAAGATCCGATAGAGCAAATTCAGACATTATTTCTGGATATCCGTGAAAGATTCCGTTATGATCCATATAATTTAAATCTCAATAGAGATGCAGTAAAATCAAGCCATCTACTTACAAGAAATCACGGATATTGTATTGAGAAAAGTGGCTTATTGGTCTCAACTGCAAGAGTCTTGGGGATTCCAGGCAGAATGGCATTTGCTAACGTTAAAAACCACATCGGTACAGCTAAGCTGGAAGCAATATTAAAAACCAACTTACTGGTCTTCCATGGTTATGCAGAAATCTACCTTCATGATAGATGGATAAAGCTTGCTCCAATTTTTAATAAAAGCTTGTGCGAAAAACTAAATGTTGACACACTGGAGTTTGATGGAGAGAATGACGCAGTTTTTCAAGAGTTTGATCACTCTGGAGGGCAGTTCATGGAGTATATTCACGAATACGGCTCCTTCAATGATGTTCCATACGAAATGTTTATTGCTGAGTTAGCAAAACACTATCCGCATCTTGCACATCATTTATTGAAGATGGAAGATCTGAATTTACAGATCACTTAGAATTCAAAATCTAATCCAAGTCGGTCTTTAAGCTTTTGGAGTTCTGGATTCTTTTCTACCATGAATTGGAACTTATCCCTATCAGTGTATAGCTTATCCTTTGCTTCCTGTTCTTTAATTTCCGGCAACAGTTTGATTTTTCCGTTTTGTAATTGTTTTCTTAGAAACTGCACTAGTTCCTGCTCAGCCCTTTCGAGAATGTTTAATTCCAGGCTATTAGAGAGAACTAACTTTATTTGATAGTTCTCCAGCAGTTCAAACGATTTATTGAGAATCAACAACTCCATGTCACTCGCTTCCTGCTGTTTTCTGATCTCCATATATTCAGAAAGGGCGTTGTTCAATTCCTCTTGATTGAATTCCAGAGTTTCGTTGATCTCTTCAACCTTCTCCTCTTCTTTTTCTACCTCTTCAGGAGTTTCATCATCAGTTAATGAAAGTGTAGGGGTTTTCTTTTTGATCGGTTTTGCGAGCGAAGGATCAATTTTAACAGTACCTCCAGCATTAGGCTTGGTAACTAACTTGGGTTTCTCAGAAGCTGGTTTTGAAACTGGTTGTGTGGTGCTAGGTTGAGCAGCTAGCTTAGTTTCAGTAACTACGCCTGGGCTACTTTTTTTTTTACCTCGTCACCAGATCCGGCAGAGGCTAATCTTATAGCATTTCTGACATTTGCCAACTTCATCAGACAAATCTCAACATGTAACCTTTGGTTCTTTGAATTTTTGTAATCCAAATCGCATTGGTTTAGCAAGTTGATTGCCGTAAGAAGAAATGACATTTCCGATTTCTGAGCTTGCTCATTGTACTTAGCTTTTACATTCTCAGAAACTTCCAATAATTGAATGGTCACCTGGTCTTTGCAAACCATCAGGTTTCTCATGTGCTCTGACAAGCCGATGATAAAATTATGACCATCAAAACCATTCTTCAGGATTTCATCAAATACCAACATGGTTTGAGACATGTCTTCTGCCAGTAGATGATCCGTTACTTTGAAGTAGTAGTCGTAATCAAGAATGTGGAGATTCTTGATCGTATTTTTATAAGTAACCTTGTTCTCAGAAGAGAATGTAACAATCAAATCAAAAATAGAAAGTGCATCTCTCAATGCGCCATCAGCCTTTTGAGCGATCAAATGCAGTGCTTCATCCTCAACTTCTAGTCCTTCCTTATCGGCTATCTTACTAAGTTGATTTGTCATATCAGAGATCTCAATTCTATTGAAATCATAGATCTGACATCTGGACAAGATTGTTGGGATCACCTTATGCTTTTCTGTTGTTGCCAGAATGAAAATGGCATAAGAAGGTGGCTCTTCCAAAGTCTTAAGAAACGCGTTGAAAGCAGCAGTCGAAAGCATGTGAACCTCATCTATGATGTAGACTTTGTACTTTCCTTGCTGAGGAGGGTACCGTACCTGATCAATCAAATTACGGATATCGTCCACAGAGTTATTGGAAGCAGCATCTAATTCATAAATATTAAGTGAAGTATTGCCTTCAACAGCATTATCGGTATGGAAATCGTTTATTTCTCTTGCAAGAATTCTCGCACAGGTTGTCTTACCAACACCTCTAGGACCACAAAACAAAAGTGCTTGTGCAAGGTGATTGTTTTTGATAGCATTCTGCAAAGTCGTTGTAATATGCTCCTGCCCTACTACCTCATCAAAACCGAGCGGTCTATATTTTCTAGCTGAAACAACGAAGTTTTCCATGGCCTGCAAGTTAAGAAAACTTCTTTAAGATCAGCTTCCTTAATTGAGGAAATTCTATTCGATTTTTTAAAATTTCAACCTCAGTCCATTAGTCAAAGAATAGACAATATTATTAATGGGAATTATTGGCCGGTCTTCATACTGAAGGGCAAAATTTGTGGTAAAGCTCAGCTTGTCACTAATTGAAAACTGTAAGCCAATATCTCCACTTATTCTGGTACGATAAACATCATCTACAGTATCTTTTCCTGTTTGGAAATAAAATGTTGTATGTAATGAGTTAGCATCATTAAAAGCAAAGTTTGCTCCTATGTAGTTAGTAGTCTTCCAGATTTGCCTCTCTACAATTACATCCTCAAAATCCTCCCATCTTTCATCTTCATACATCAAGCCAAACCCAGCGTGGAAGTACGATTTTTCCGCCTGGATCAGGCTTAACCTTAGCCCTCCTCCATAAAGAAACCTACTTTGCATATTTCTCCCAGCATCATATTGCATCTGAGTAAAGGTTTCATAGGACAACTTGGAATCTCTCAACCAATTCACTCTAAAATGCGCAAACCCAGTACTTACAAATGGACCCGTTCCAGTTGAAAAATATTGAAGTTGATTGACCAACATATAAAGGTGTTTTTTGCCAATAAAACTAAGGTCTGCCCCAAGTTGAGTTCCCACAAAGGTGATGTTTTCATCTACTGTTGCGGCTTGATTATTCAAATTGAACTTAAAATCAATGCTCCCTGACCAATATGAACTATCAGAATGAACTTCAGCTCGATCCACCTTCAGGATCTGGCTTTTAGAAATGAAACCAGTAAATAAAATAAGTGAACAGATAATATATTTCACGACTTCCCACTTTTGAGCCATTCAATTAATTCTGTTTTCAATTTGGCATTTTCTTCCATCAATTCACCAATTGCACGAGTTAATTTTTGACTGATGGCAGTTTTTTCAAAAGGATCCTGAGAGTTTGCCAAATCCTGAATGCTTTGAAACACATTAAACTCTTTAGCGGCACCTTCACCGTATGCTGGCTTCTCCTCTTCCACATAGGACGTCTCCTCATCCTCATAGTTGATGTCGATCAAATCGTCTAACGTCATGTTACATAAAGTAGCAAACGAGATCAGGAAGTCAAGAGGAGGTCTTTGATCATCCCTCTCAATTTTGGCTACAGTAGACCTTTTTACTCCAGAGTGGTCTGCAAGCTCCTGTTGCGATAACCCTTTAATTCTTCTAATTTTCTTTAGTCTATCTCCAATTTTCATACCTATTATACCAATTACTAATATAAAAGTAACAAAAAATCTTGTATTGTTACATTATGTAACTATATTTGACACAATAAGAATCAAATCTATTCATTAAATCTAAACATTCAACTTTATGTCCTTAAAAAAATATATTGAGAGAATTGAGCGAATGAATTGGCTCATATCAAAAAAAGCAACTGGTACACCTATTGAATTTGCAAGAAAAATGGATATCAGTAGAAGTCTTTTGATGGAATACCTAAAATTTATGAAACAACTAGGTGGAGCTATTAAGTATGATACCCATGCTCAGAGCTACATTTATTTGGATGACAAAGAATTCTATTGCGGGTTTAGTCCCAAGTATTCACCAAGCCATCAGTTAGCCAACGAGGAAATTATGCAATACGGGTTGTCTCCAAAAGCAAAATCTCATCGCACTTACGGAAATTATTTCCAGAATTTTAGCAAGTCCGACCATATTGGACAGTCATAATTTAGATTAGCAATAGCGTAATTAGTTATTAGTTTATTGTTTCAACCAATGTCGAATCTTCACTTTTTCAGGTGAAATGACTTCACATTAAATTCATTTTGGATTTTTTTTTAAACAAAAATGAATGATAAAAGTGAACGAAAAAACCAGGAAAATGAGGTAGGATTTCCCATCGATATTAAGGTGGAAAAAAGCGGAAATAGGTGGTGAAACTGACTCTTTAAATAGGGTAGTTTCCCGCTTATTTATTACTCTCAACAAAATCAGAAAATTTGAAGGTGTTTGGAAGAGTGTAGCTTGCACTGGTAATCGGAGCACTTAAATGCATGAATTTGATGAACCACACTTAATCAATAGAAATATTTTGAAAGTCTTAAAATTTCAAGTAATTCTTTGGCAAATCATCAATTAACCAAAGGAATACTGGAGACTTTAGATTTCATAAAATTAAACATAGCTTCAAATCAATAATTGCACTATTTCAATATCAAAAAACAGACACTCACAAAACTCAAATCGCCATTTCACTTATGGAAATTTTGAATTTGATTGATTCGTAAAAAAAACCAAAAACCAAACACTCATCGTGTCATTAAAAATATCGCAATTAACAATTAGATAATTTAAAATTTTTCAAATCACTATTTGCATAATTGAAAATTTAGCACGACTATTGCATTCGAATACAAACACAAATGAGAAACTATACACGACATACAAGTTCATTACAGCCGAAGGCAAATTCCGAGGTAGGGGATTGTAATTCGTGGTGGTCTGGAAAGAATTAATATTAAAATATAAAAATATTAAGAACCCAGGCCGAAACGTCTGGGTTTTTTTGTGTCGAAATTTTTGAAACTTAAAAAGATATGAATTTAGAACTGTGCAAAAACATATGGAGTTCGGATCTACTGGATCAAACTATTGAGTTCGGAAAGGAGGCAGTATATCCTGTTGCATGGGTCGAGGATTTTTTTAGCTGATAGATATTCATCAACTATCTGGCTAAAGCCCGACCCGAAAAGGTCGGGCTTTTTTTATGGCCTCACCCTGATAAGTTGCTACGCAATTTATCTGTCCCTCTCCTGGAGGAGAGGGGAATTGAAACGAAATACAACATTAGGTGCTGTAGTTCAGAGGTAGAATAGCTCACTGTCTATGAGAAGGTCGGGGGTTCGATCCCCCCCAGTACCGCAAAAATGTAGCTAAAGGAGGGGTAGTTCGGATGCCTCCTTGCAAATCTGGAGAGTGGTTGAGGGCCACAAGCAAGCGTTCCGATCGCGCTGTGATGTTTCGAAAAAGCTCCAGTCATAATAGCTGCTGGTCATTTTCTGGTCCTGCAAGCCAGTAGAATGACCAAACTGGGAGTACGGTGAAGTTTGGAGAGTCACGCGGGTCTGTAACACCCGTGCGTAAGCTGAGTAGGTTCGAATCCTACTACTTCCACATTTACAACCCCAAGGTCAGGTTGATTTTGGCAAGGGAATATAGCTCAGTGGTAGAGCTTCGCGCTGTTAACGCGATGGTCGTTGGTTCGAATCCAACTGTTCCCTCTTTGGCTACAATGAAAAGTCATTTTAGCATCCTGAAAAGGAAATTATTTATTGGTAAATGCGCTCGTAGCTTAACTGGCAAAGCACCGTACTTTTAATTCGGGTTATGGAGGTTCGATTCCTTCCGGGCACACGTTTTTAACTCCCATCTGTTGGGCCAGGTTGGTTAGCTGGAAAACCTTAGTCACATCTCTTAGCTAACCTCCTGGTCTGTTCAAATCAGGAGTTAATGAAATTAAAGATATACCCAGAAAAGCCTTGTTGCGTGTTTCGGTATAGCACCATAGTATCAGGCAAATATGTTTTGATATGCTGCTTATGGGTATGCGACGCTGTAAGTCGAGGGTTCGAATCCCTCTCTTGACAATGTTCAGGATAGTTCAGTTGGATAGAACAACAGCCTTTTGGTCGCGGGTTCGAGTCCCGTCCTTGATAACGGATCAGGGTAGCTCAGTTGGTAGAGCAACTACACTGTTAATGTAGGTTTATTTGAAATGGATTTGAAAACCATTATTCAGACAGAAGTTATGGCTACTTCAATAAAAAGCCCCTTTTGAAAACAACAGTCGGTTGGGTTCAAGGTCAGGTCACTTCGGTGATCAGACTAGTAGATTTTATGAAGACCCTGAAATGTCAGGATCTCGCTGGATAAAAAACATGTGCTTTATGCGGCCCTCTTTCTGTGGAAGATTATGGAATTATCCACTTTTCTGAATCCTAAAGAAGCTGTGCAAACCATCTGTTTTGCGTCTTGCTAAATGACATTTCCGTCATTGTAAGATGACTCTTCAGACTGTTGTTTTACTTCTTCAATGATTTAAAGAAGAAATCGAAATTGAAATTATAGAGTACAGATCGCAACCAGGTTGATGGTCTGGGATATTTAGTTAAATAAGTTGATGTTTCGTTTCGGTAGGCTTTCGCCAAAGCTTCAGCCTACGAAGCGGACAATGAATGTTTAAAACAATTACGAAAATGAGACGAGTACGAATTAATGTTGGAAAAGTGGGTCTTGTCTTCAGAAATGGCGATTACGATAGATTGCTGACTGAAGGTGTATACTGGATTTTTCCTTTCGAAAGCGTGATGCAGTACGACAGGTCGCAACCATTCTATCCTGCTAATGACTTAAACATTCTTTTGGCTAATGAGCAATTGGCCAATGAATTGATTGTAGTTGATTTAAAGGATAATGAAATCGCCCTGAGATACGAGGATGGCAATTTCCGTCAGGTGATTGGTCCTGGAAGACATGCGTACTGGAAAGGGTTAAAAGACTATCAATTCAAAACTGTTGACTTAAGTAAACCAGAAATAACAGAAGACATTGATGTTGATACCCTTATGAGAAACGAGGTACTGAGATACGTGAGAGTTTTCCATGTATTCCCATACGAAAAAGGTGTTTTGTATATCAATGGGAAGTTTGATAAAGTGCTTGATAACGGTACTTACTACTTCTGGAATAACTCAACTCCTGTTTCTATCAACAAAGCAGATATGAGACAATTGCAACTTGAAGTAGCTGGTCAGGAAATCTTGACCAGAGACAAAGCTGCTCTTAGAATCAATTTCAATGCTCAATACAGAGTAATGAACATTGAAAAAGCTTTGATTGAGAACAAGGATTACGAGAAACAACTCTACACTCTGATGCAACTAGCATTGAGAGAGTTTGTTGGTACCTACACCCTTGATGAGTTGCTGGAGAAAAAAGAGGCGATTGCAGAATATGTGATGAATACTCTTGATTCAAAAGCAAAATCTCTAGGTGTTAGAATCAACGACTGTGGTGTGAGAGACATCATCTTGCCAGGCGAGGTGAAGGACATCATGAACCAGGTATTGATCGCACAAAAACAAGCACAAGCTAATGTGATCACAAGGCGTGAAGAAACAGCTTCAACCAGAAGCTTACTCAACACTGCTAAGTTGATGGAGGACAATGAAATGTTGTTCAAACTCAAAGAGATGGAGTACGTAGAGAAAATCGCTGACAAAATTGGTGAAATCACCGTAGCTGGTAACGGCCAGGTAATTGACCAATTGAAAGGGATTTTCGGTACCAGATAATTCCTTTGAAAGGGAGTTTGACAATTGAATCAAACTCCCGATTCCCTTTTGGGACAAAGGGAAAACAAAAATTCAATGGACAATTTAGAGATGCTCAAGCCATCTAAAAGGAAGCGTCAAAAGAGACGAAACAAGCGGATGGATGAGGAATTGATAGAATGTTATAGAAACGGTTGGAGGTTAGGAAAGGCAACTGGTTATAAGAAAAGATACGAGAACAAACACCAGGACTTTGAACACTCCAGAAAACAAGAGGGAATAAAATTCAGAAGTGGTGGTGGCACCAAACATCTGAATGACACTCTCGGTCCACTAAAGAGATTCCTTATTAGTAAAGAAGGAAAATCCTGGGATGGAATTTACAGTGAACTGTGCCAAAAAATGGATACAACCACTGTGATTGGCAGACATCTGATTGATCACCTTTTCGGCTATGTCGAACTGAATGTAGAGATCATTAATGGCAAAGTTTATGGAGTTGGAGGATGGAGAGGTCGATATGAGTTGTCTTATAGCGGTTGCTGTCCGAGATTCTATGTTCATCCAAAAAAGGGATGCCTAGTACGGGTTAGGAAGAAGTGGCGGGAGGTTTACACCCCCCTGCCCCCCTCAAGGGGGGATTTATAGTGCAACTTGGAAGGGTTCCAAGTTTAAAAATGAATTAAAATTCTAAAAGCTATGACAATGGAAGTTTTAGAACAGTACGTTCTTGATGCGGAGAAGGCTTTTGAAGATCAGGATTACCTTAGAGGTAGAGATATCCTGATTGATGCTCTGGCAGAGGAACCTACATATGGTAAAGCTCACAACCACCTTGGTTGGCTATACCTATATCATTTTCACGATTTTAATAAAGCTGAGGATCACTTAAAACTAGCGTTGAAATATGCTCCTTTTTATAGTGCTCCTTATAAACATATGACAGGACTTTTATTTGATTCCAAAAGATTTGATGAGCACATCGAATTACTGGAAAAAGCCAAAACCATTCCTGCTATCTCCAATGCATTCATCTATGATGAGCTTGGTAAAAACGCAGAGGTTCATGGTGATTACAGACAAGCGATAAAGCTCTACAAAAGAGGAATCAAATGGAGCATGGACACTCAGGAAATCACTGTGTTGAAAGATAGTATCCGTAGATGCAGAGATAAAAAATGGTTGGTGTTGTTTAGGTGAGTATGGGGGAGAAATCCCCCTTTGCCTTAAACAGGTTCAACTTATTAGTTAATGAATATCAATAACAAATATCAAAATGAGAATAAGTCAAATAGAATCTTCAGAACGCCGCTCTGATTGTTTGGGTGGCGGGATGACTTAGTCCTCTGCTGAAGGGTGACCTATCCAGGAGAGGCATTAAAATGAATTTTCAACACTTAATCCTGTACGGTTATGACACCTTCAGAAATGGAGTTTCTGATGGCGACATTGGAAACTGACAAAAAAACATACAGATACTTTAAGGATAAGTATGCTCTTGATTTGCTATCAATGGGTCTGAAGAATGAGATGTCGATTGCTACTTTGAAGAAGTCGGAGTTGGGTTTCCTTACACATAAGGAGGCGGTTAAACAGAGGCTCTCCAAAGCTGGCAACAAAAAGGTGGACCGTGCATTTTTCAAAAATGTTTACAACACCCAGGATATCTACTTCAATTATACATTGGGCAAGTGGGGAGAATACTTTAAAAGACACAAAGACGAGTGGTATCAAACTTCAAGATCCGGACTGAATCTGGTCTTGCAATTAAATTTTGATGAGTCTCATAATTGTTCTTATTCAGAACTGATCAGACCTGGAACATATCATCCGTATGTCAATAATTATCACCCGGTGAAAGAAAAGGGTGCATTGACTATGGCGTGGGCCAGACTGGATATTGATCTGAATGATGGTTCAGTTCTAATAGAAGAGATTCAAACAGATTGGTTGCGTGAGGCAAAAGAAGACTGGAACTCCGCTAAATATCGCCTTGTAGAGGGAAAAAATCTAAGTCAAAATCAACTTAGAAACCTTATGAGCGAAAATAGAGCTACTACCATTAGTAGATATTACGAGGAGTCTTTGAAGAAATACGTCGCTCTTTGGGATGAGGCTGTCCTCAATCTGGCTATTCACTTTTCAGTCAATGAATTGGGTTGTAAAACTGTTTATTACAACACTTTTGAGACCGGAAATTACATGAAAGGACTAGATGAATATGACGACAGACCACCTCAGTCTCTGTATACCAAACTACCAAAAAAGTTTGGATTTAAAACCACGAATGAGCCCCCTGCAATGTTGAAAAAAGAATCATTGCTAAAGAAAAAGTTGAAGAAGAAAGGGCTCTCATGGTATTTGTTAACTTTATAAGTAACTAACAATGGCTTCAAATAAATTAACCGGGAAGGAGTTAAGAAAACTCGGTTACCCGGAAGGTAAAGTGATTGGCATTGCCATTAAGGTAATGGAACAGCACTTTAGAGGAAAAAGCAAACTACATAAGCAAGATCTACTCAAGCGAGTAGCATCAGAACCTGCATTGTTCCTAAAACATGCTACCCTGGCTCCTATTGCCAAAAGCCTGATCATCAAAAGAGATCACAATGAGACTCTTGAGCTGAACAGAAATAGAATTCCATATCAGATTTATGGTGGCGAAGGAATAGAGCAAGGCGCTGTTAATCAAATGGAAATTGCAATGAAATTACCTATTGCAAAAGCTGGTGCTTTGATGCCAGATGCTCATCATGGGTATGGACTTCCAATTGGTGGTGTTTTAGCAACAGAAAATGCAGTGATCCCTTATGGAGTAGGTGTGGATATCGGATGCAGAATGTGTTTGACATTGTACGATATCCCGGCTGAATTTGGAAGCAACAAGAAGTTTGATTTCCATAAAATCCTGCTAGAAAACACCAAGTTTGGGAATGAATCCTTCCAAAGACCCATGGGTCACGATGTACTGGACAGACCGGAATTTGGAGAGATCAATATTTTAAAATCTTTGAAGGATAGAGCATACGCTCAGATTGGTTCTTCAGGAGGTGGAAACCACTTCGTTGAATTTGGAACTGTGGAGATCATGGACAAAGAAAACGAATGGGATTTACCGATTGGTAAATATTTATCAGTGCTTTCTCACTCAGGATCCAGAGGTCTTGGTGCTAATGTAGCAAGACATTATACAAGGTTGGCAATGGACAAGTGTAAACTTCCGAGCGAAGCTAAACATCTTGCCTGGCTGGATTTGAATGATGAAGATGGAATGGAATATTGGCTTGCCATGAATTTGGCTGGTGATTACGCATCTGCTTGTCATCATCAGATTCATGCTAGAATTGCCAAATCCCTTGGAGAAAGACACCTGGCAATGATTGAGAACCACCATAATTTCGCATGGAAAGAGAAAGATGGGGATGGTAATGAAATCATTGTTCATAGAAAAGGTGCCACTCCTGCTGGGGAAGGCGTTCTGGGAATTATTCCAGGATCTATGACTTCACCAGGTTTTATAGTGAGAGGAAAAGGTGAAATAGCTTCACTGAATTCTGCCTCACATGGAGCTGGCAGAGTGCTTTCAAGAAGAAAAGCCAAGGAGTTACTAACAAAGAGCGATGTTACACAACACTTAAAAGAAAAAGGTGTTGAGGTGATTGGCTCAGGATTAGATGAAGCTCCAATGGTTTACAAGGATATTCATCAGGTGATGGCTCATCAGACTGATCTTGTGGAAGTTGTGGGAACTTTCATGCCGAAGGTCGTGAGAATGTGTGGTGATCCTAAGTTTGGTGAAGTGGATTAGGCCTTCGCTGAAGCTTCGGCCTACATCGTATTAGTTTTCAAAAAAAGGTCACAGTTTTATCTGAGACCTTTTTTTTGCATCGTTTATCTATTTTTATATCCAATGCTATTCAACCACAAGCAAATAATTTCTGTTCTCACCAGTACTTGTTGTGATGGATACATTAAACAATCCAGCATCCAGTTCTGAAATATCGTTTTCCCACATGACATTATTGATCAACTTCACTTTTTGACCAGAGAGTGAGAAAATCTCTAGACTGACTACATTTTCGAAAGCATCAATGTACAAGAGCCCTGTATTTGGGTTAGGATAGAGATTAAAAGTAATCTCATCTTCTGCGGATATAATTAAATCACTGTCATTATCATCGTCTGGTTCCTCCCCGATTTCAACCGATAATTGGAAGTTCAATAACGAAAGTGTTGTAGACCAATAGCTCACCCTTAAATCGATTTTTATTTGACTGGTAGAAGAAAAATTTTGGGAAGAATCAGTTAATATCTCGTTAAGGTTAAATTCCTCATCCACAGTCCGGTAGCTATTTCCATTAATAGGGTCTATATGCAAGAATGCAGGAATCCAGTCATCCTCCACACTCCCTCTCACATAAATCCCATCAGTTTCTAAATAATCTGGAGCATACCGACGAAGGAAGTATTCAAATTGAAATTCCACAATATCCTTTTCAATTTGAAATTCCGATAAATCGAATGTCCATATATGATCCTGATTCGAAACAGCAGCGGCATGGTTATTTCCTTGTATCACATCATATGGCACATCATCCCATGTTATATCTGCGGCACCCATATAGGCGATATCTAAATCTGAATGAAAAAAGTAGCCTGGCAAACCTTCAAATTCCCCATAAATATTCAGAGTATCTGAGAAGTCTAGACTGTCACGATTGAACGAATATGGGAATGTCTTAGTAATGGTTCTATTGTAGATCCTTGCAGTGTATTCATTGTCATATGGATATTCATCTTGTGAACTTATGGCACTAATTTTAACATCATGCCTTCCATCCATTGAGAAATCAAAAGGATTGGAAATTTCAAAGTCCATAGAATCCTGAGGCGCAATGGAAAGTCCAGTAAATTCTATCGTTTCAATAGGTAATTCCTCATTCAGATATTCCATTGCAATAGCTAATTCAGTGATATCTTCCTCCCCCATATTCAACACACGTACCACAAACGTGGAATCCTGCAAAGTATCCAGAAAGGAGTTTGGTGATATCACATCCCAAAGTCGCAGATTATTTGAGTAAGTCTCAAATATGGCTACATTATCATAGACTAAATACTGCCCATAATCAGGACCTGAAAATTGAATTTGTGTAGTATTGGAATAATTTTGACCATTTTCCTTTAAATAATCTGTCAACCTAAACTGCTTGTTGAGCTTACGCCAATGCGCATAATAATTACTAGAATCATCTTTGATAAATCCAGTAACTTCATAAAACCGATCTAGTGTTATCCAACTATCATCTACACTTCCCCGAATCTTAATGTCATCTTCCTCTCGCCAAATGAACAAATTAGGAAGCAAGGTAAGATCGAGACTTAAATCCGTCGTTGTATCATATTCCGATAAATCTAATGTCCATGTGAGGTCATGTCCAGACGCGACAGATACTGAACGTTTGCTCTCAAAACCAAGATTCTCATTAATCCTTAAAGCAGTTTGATAAGTACCATTCATTTTAAATGAGAAACCTGGTAAACCTTCCACCTCAAATGATGAGGAAGTATAATCTATTGGGTCAAGTGACTCGAAATCCAAATAGAGAGGCAAATCAGGTTTTGAGCTTTCATATTTAAAGAAGCTGAAATTTAGTGAGTCGATAAACTGTGAGGGTTGAGACTCAGGTGAGAGCATAAGTTGAACCGAGTACTCACCGCTCTCTACAAAGTATGCCGTTTCAAAATCTATTAAAGTTCCGTTTTGAAGAATCGAATCTTGATGAACAGTTGTATCATAGGTATTTACCCCTCCATCATGCATGATTTCAACATTCACGATATAGGATTCCGACAATTCTTGGTTTCCATAAATTTTAAATGCCTCCTGCTGAAAAAGGCCAGGGTTAAAATCCACAAACGATAGACTAACAGGCTTATCGACCTCTTCATAAACTCTAATATTATCAACAATTGCAAAATCAGTTGGAATAAAGGTGGTCTCAAATATCAATCTACTACTACTAGAGAATGTCCCTCCCGCTTCTGATACCAACTCAGTTAAATTAATATGACTATCAATCCACATTTCCTTTTCTTCGAAACTAAAATGCCTTAGGAAAATCGTGGGTGATTCATCTGATGATTGAAACCTTAAATCGAAAATATCACGACCCTCGGTAAACGTAGAAAAATCCACATAAATATTATCGCTCAAATCGTATGAAGAGAGGTCAATATTTAAAGTAGGGTATTCTCCAGGATCTCCAAAATCCGCATTAAACCTTAGATATTTATTTGTTGTCAGTCCAGATTGATTTCCGATAACCAGGTCTACAGGGTAATCAACAAAGAAACTGTTCCAACCGGGTAAGTCTGCAAATTCATTTCCTGTGTAAGAAGTATCAGGAAATGATTCGAAATCTTCTGAATAAGGAAGACCCGGAATGGAATTAAAATGATGTGCATAATAGGATAAAGTATCATCAATATCAATCACATCATTTTCATAGGAATGATAGAGTTTTACAAAATAAACTCCCGTTTGTCCCATATCCACTGGGTCGGCAAAGTATTGTTCTATTGTTTCTCCAATAGCTATAGACGAGACATTGGCAGTTCTCTCAGCAATTAGCTCTTCGCCAAAATAAATCTCTGCATTAACCGCAAAATCTCTTAATTCATTAGAACCATTATTTCTTAGTTGAATATTCAGAACCTCATTGCTCTTTAGAATACCATGTCTTTTATTCGAGTGACCAATCACGCTCAACTCATCTTCCGGCGATTCTTGCAATCCAAAAGTATCGAATCCCACTCCTTCAGACGACCTGCTTTCATTAATTAATGCGAAACGAAAGATGACAGTTGATTTTCCCACAGCTTCATAAAGCCTATAACTGTGTTCACTATAAATGCTGGATATCAAATTTGGGGAGAACGAATTAATAGTTTCAAACGTAGCACCCCCATTAGTACTAAATTCGAATTTTAAGCTTTCTAACCCTCTTTGTTTTAGGTAAAATGAAACCTCTGGAAGCGAAAGCGCTGAAATATCATAACTTGGTGAAGTTAAGTAAGATATTTCATTTGAATTCATGTCACCATCAAGGTTAGTAACCCAGGCATTCACTCCGTCATTGGAAGAATTGATTCCGGCAGCTTGAGGCTCTCCCCATTCCCATGATGGGTTCTCTCCCGAAACAGTCCATCCTCCATCTGTCTCTTCAAAATCTTCAAGGAATGGATACTCTTGACAAATGGCAACATTGAACCCGATCAGGCAAATGAATAGTGATAGTAATCGCATAAGGCAGTGGTAATAGTAAAACTGTACAAAGAAAAGAAAAAATTGCATAATTCTCTTCATAATGAATTCAGTATAATTTTTAAATTCATTCTTGTTTGACAGACTAATTTCAAGATCATGTATTTTAACAAGACCGTAGGATAATAAAAAACAAAGTATGAAATCCAATCAACTAAGAAGATGGAAAATTATCCGGTTCTACATGGTCGGGTGGACCTTGTCGTTTCTTTACCTCAGTGTAGTTAGAGGGGTTGGTACTGAAGAATTGGGTGAACTGAAATTCGACTTCTTATCTAGTCTAATGATTTCTTCATTGTTGGGGCCATCTATTGGTTTGATATCCGGGATAGTTCAGGTTTATATTGAAGAGCGTGTTTACAGAAAAATCTCAATCAGACATTTCCTTTTTTTACGATTGATTTATGCAGTGCTCTTTGTCGCAGTTATGGTGCTTGTTGCATATGTGATTTATGGTACATTGTTCGGTCAAAAAGTCGATATCATGACTTTTGCTTTTGACAAAGGAAGTGGAGCAATCACCTTCTACGTAATCACGGTAGATTTCTTTCTCAATGTCCTCCGACAAATTAGCATGATGCTTGGGGAAGGGAACCTTAGCAAGTTTTTGCTGGGAAAATTCTATACGCCTCGTGAAGAAAACAGGATATTCATGTTTTTGGATTTACAATCATCCACGCAGCTTGCAGAGCAATTAGGCCATAATACATACAGCTTGTTCATTCAGGATTGTTTCAATGATCTTTCCGTGGTTGCGGAAAATGAAGCGGAGATTTATCAATACGTGGGAGACGAAGCGGTTCTAACATGGAATCTAAAGAATGGGTTGAAAAATGAAAATTGCATTAGAACATACTTCAGGTTTATGCAGCAACTGGATTCTAAAAAAGAGTACTATCAGGATAAATATAGAGTACAGCCATTTTTCAAAGCAGGATTACATTGCGGGCCAGTTATGGTAACGGAGATTGGTAGATATAAAAGAGAAATAGCCTATCATGGAGATGCCATGAATACTACCGCTCGGATACAGGGGAAATGTAATGAGTATGGAGTTGGGTTGTTGATTTCAAATGACATTAAGGAGCAGATTCCAGATCATTTATTTGATATCAAACAAATGGGTCAAATAACACTTCGTGGTAAAAAAGAAGAAGTTGTATTGCATTCTGTAGATTCCTAACAGAGGGAAGCCACTACAAGGGAGGACCTACAATCTCCTGGCCATAATTCCTAGCAATTTCGGTCATTCTTTCTCCATTAAACTCGTCTGTTTCCATGGCAGCATAGAATTCCCGAAACATGTCTTCTATATTGAGAGCAGGAGAAAAAACATACCTTAACCTACCTGGTCTAGAACCAACATTCTTAAAAGCGTGGACTGTTCCCCTTGGTATGAAGGCCACATCTCCAGGCTGCATATGATAAAGTTTCCCTTCCAGTTCTACATCAAATTCACCTTCTAGAAAGAAGAAAGTCTCATCCTGCTCACGATGAATATGTCTTGGCGGACCAACATTTGGTTCTACGATATCTTCAAAAACTGAATGAGAACCATTGGTATCCTTACCTGATAAAATGAACTTCAATGTAATGGCATTTGGGAATACCATCGTCTCGAGTTCCGAGTTTTTTGAATGTATTGGTTTCATAATCACTAATAACAATTAGGCGCATACTCCCCTTCCGTGGTTCTAAAATATCTATCTCCATTCAGATACAATTTCTCATCAGAGTATTCCAAAGTATAGGTGTATTCTTCGCCATTGTGAAAATTCAATACCAAAGTTGCTGAGCCAGTAGCGCCAATTACTATATTCCACGATCCTTGCCCGGAATTACTCCCAGAATTGTAACCAGAAACACCGGATCCACTAACAGACATATCACTGTTGCTACCGTAGTTAAAATACCCTTTCGAACAAAGGTCAATTTTTCTTTCTGTACTATATCCTCCAGAAACACCTCCTGCAGAATAATCCGATGAATAATATGAGTCCATGTAAGTAAGCCTCACATTGGATAACCATTTCTTCCACTCCGCCAATTCCGCAGACTTATCAATTTTCTTGAATTTTACCGACTGGAAAATAGTCTTGCAGACTTTGGTGTGTTCGTCACTATACATATTCTGCAATGTTGCCGCCATAATGGTGACCCCCGGTCCTTCATAGGGATTGGCAATACCGATGATATACGCGGAGCTTGATTCATATTCCATGGTCCCACTAAACTTTCCACCAACTCCATTGGTCCCCAACATTTCAAGACTTCCAACAAGATTCATATTCGTTCCCTGCTCCTGAATTCCTTTTTTTGCTTCAGTGATCAATTGTTGTTTCGAATAATTATGTGTGGTTAACAGCACTATTCCGGGAGTCGTGTTGGACCCTAAAACAATCATTCCCTCCGCCTCTTGCCCAAACCATCCAGATGGGATATCGAATGAAATTCCAAGTTGCTCAAGATTGACGTGACCAGTAAGTTGTGCATTGGAGAAATGACATATTAATGCCAATAGTATGATTAGAGTGGCTTTTCTCATGGTAAAGTTTTAGTTGGTAGAGTAAAGATAGTTGAATTTTGGAAGTTGGAGTTTGGAGTTTGGAGTTTGGAGTTTGGAGTTTGGAGTTTGGAGTTTGGAGTTTGGAGTTTGGAGTTTGGAGTTTGGAGTTTGGAGTTTGGAAGCAAACGAATTGGTTGAGACGAGAGTTTTGATGACCTTAACAAAAGAATGAACGTCATTCCGGAATTTCTAGAATGAAATGAAAGAAATATCCGGAATCCCGAATTGTGAAGCACTCACAGTTATTATGAGTGCAAAACTTCACGGGATTCCTGATCTTCGCTTCGCTACGTCAGGAATGACGGATTTGTAGTACGATATACTTTTATTCGTACCGCAACGCTTTCACGGGATTAGACTGTGCAGTTTTAATAGTCTGGAAACTCACTGTAACTAGTGCAATAATCAAGACTAATATTCCGGAAGCTATCAGAACAAAAATGCTAACGCTGATTCTGGAGGCAAATCCGCTTAACCATCCTTCCATTACGAAATAAATACTTGGCCATGCAATCAGATTAGCAAGTGCAATGATGATTACAAATTCCTTTGTGAGTAGAACCACAATCTGATCAACCTTGGCTCCTAATACTTTCCTTACTCCAATTTCCTTAGTCTTTTGAGCAGCGCTAAATGACGCCAATCCAAACAATCCAAGACAAGCTACAATGATGGCAAAGCCTGCAAACAGCGTGAATACCTTACTAAAAGTGGTTTCATTCACATATTGCCTGTTGAAGAAGTCATCCAGGAAGAAGAAATCAAAGGGATTACCCGGGAAGAATTCCAAGTAAGAAGCCTCCACGTCCTGAATTACGTTCTTATAGTTTTCGGTATTTAATGAAAGAGTGAGGAAATTAAACTCATTTCTTTCGTGCACAAAAGTCAGTGGAGATACTTTATTCTTAACCGACATTTGATGATAATCCTCAACAACTCCTACAATTTGCCAAATCTCTCCTCTAAAGTTTACTTTCTGCTGAATGGCCTCCTCTGGACTATTAAAGCCTAGCTCTTTTACCTGTGTTTCATTGACAATAATTGAGGTAGAATCGGACCTCATAAATTCCTGAAAATTACTTCCGGCGACCACCTCGATATTATAGAGATCAAAATAATTATGATCAATACTTACAATATATGTTGTTCTGTTTTTATCTCTTGTGTCTTCCTGCTTTCTGATACCGTTAGTCCAATAAATCTCATCTCCGGGAACGTTAGAACTAATAGACAGCTTCTTAACAAAAGCATTGTTCACCAAATCATTCTTAAAGTTTTTGGCAATATTATAATTCAATGAGTCAACATCCACCTGAAAAATAGATGGGTTCTTCACAACCATTTTATCACCCAGTTCAAATCCAAGATCAGCTCCATGCATATGTCTGAGTTGTTGGAATACAATGATTGTTCCTGCTATTAGAGAAATAGATGCTGCAAATTGGAATGTAACTAAAACTTTTCTCAACATGATTCCTCTATTGCTTTGAGCAAACTTTCCTTTTAAGACTTCACTTGGTTTAAAACCAGATAGAACAAATGCCGGATACAATCCAGAAAGAACAACTCCTAGTACGAAGATTCCAATTCCAGTTAACCAGAATCCTGCATCCATCAAGAAGCTAACACTCAACATGGAATTGGTTAATTGATTAAAGTATTTAATACCCAATAATACAATTGTGATTCCCAGAATCAGTGACATAAAATTTAGCACGAATGCTTCAGATAAAAACTGATAAATCAACTGCTTTCTGTAAGCGCCCATTGTCTTCCTGATCCCCACTTCCTTTGCTCTTTTGGAAGCTCTGGCAGTTGAAAGATTGATATAATTGATCCATGCAATCAAGAGGATGAAAACAGCAATAATCGAAAGCAGTGCCACCGATTGGCCATCACCTTGCTCTTCCGGCTCAGATTCCTGTAATAGATTGGAATACAAGTGAATATCGGCAATTGGTTGCAATGGAAACTCGGATCTGAAATCATACTTTTCAAAATCTTCCTTTCTTTCCTGGTAAACAGCTTCTTTGAATTTTCTGTCAAACTCCTTTGGGTCTGTACCATCTCTTAGAGAAACGTAAGTATTGAAATCATACCAACCCCACGCAGTTTCAGATGCGGAAACACCTTCTTCATTTCTGGTGTGATCATTCAATGTTTCATAGGATATCAGGAAGTCATATTTGATGTGAGAATTGTGAGGTACATCCTCTGTTACACCTACCACTTCCAATGTTCTGGTAACCCAGCTATGAAATTCCAACCTCTCCCCTACAACATCGGTTTTTCCAAAGTACTTTTTTGCCGCAGACTCTGTCAAAACAACCTGATCTTTGGCGTTTAGAATAGTCGACAAATCTCCTCTAATCAATTTGAAATCAAATATTTTCAAAAAACTTGGATCAGCAATATGTACTCGGTTTTCTCTAAAAGTAATCTGATCTTTTGCAAACACGCCTTCCATTGGAAATGCTCTTGCAAAATCTACAACCTCTGGCATCTTCTCTTTCATGAAAGGACCTACTCTTGGCACAGCAGCAGCACAATCAATATTGAGATCTCCTGACCTGTAGACCATGTATCTTACTCGGTAGATATTATCCACATTACTATGAAACTTATCATAGCTTTTCTCATAAGAAACATACTGTAGAATGAAAATAAAGGCTGCAATTCCAAGTGCAAGCCCCATGATGTTCAATGCCGAATACATTTTGTCTCCGGCAATGTTGCGCATTGTGATTTTGAAATAATTCTTAAACATGGCAAAACTATTATTTTGAGTGACCTTAATTTTTTTCCTTAATCCATAGTTTCTCACCGACATGAACACATCCAACCAAAAGTAGAATCTGGCATATACCAAACCCTTCTCTTCTATGCGATCAATATAAATCTCATGAAGATCTCCATAGACATCATCAAAGAGTTCTGAAGCATAGATTAGTTTCAGTATTTTTATCCCAATAAATGGGGGCCGGTTAGAAACAGATGTTTTCAACCTAAATAGTACTAAATGTGAGTTGTGGGATATTTTCCCAGTACTGTTGTCTTAAGTCTTTTGATCTTTGTAATTCTGAAAACCCTGCGCTGGTAACTTTAAAATAGCGCTTCTTCTTACCTCCTCTTTTATTGGCTGCACCACCAAATTCAGATGATAAGAATCCTTTGTCTTCCAACCGGTAAAGAGATGAGTGAATCGCACTGATATTGACTTTTCTGTGCTGTTCAATCTCCTTTTTTACAGTGACGGCATACGCTTCTGCGCCTAAAGAGGCAACTGTCAACAAAACAAGCTCCTCAAATTCTCCAAGGTAATTTCCTTTCATAACTTTAGTATTATCCTCACAAATGTAAACATAATGAATGCAATAATCCTCATGTTTGTAAATATTAATGGAAGTTGGAAGTTGGAAGTTGGAAGTTGGAAGTTGGAAGTTGGAAGTTGGAAGTTGGAAGTTGGAAGTTGGAAGTTGGAAGCAAACGATCCCTTTCGAAGAAAGGTTCCTAACCCAAAAGCCAAAAAGCCAATGGCCAACAGCCAAATAGCCAACGAACCTGACAAAAGTCAATCTAATTACCATAGAATGTGGTGAACTCCATGTGCTCAGAATCGTATTTTAACAAGACGAAAATTCACTTACACCAAATCACTCCATGGACATCAAAAAGGCTAAGATTGAGCATCTTATTGAAGAAATAGATGAAATAATTCACTCCATTAAGAACTCTGCACAGAAACACACTACCATCATTACAAGTGTCAATTCAACCTATCAAAAAAGTGCTAGAAACCTCATCCATTATAAGGAATTTAGAAATCATGATTTAAGAAAAATTCAGAAGAAACTTAAGAACCTCGGATTATCGAGATTAGCAAATTCCGGAGGTCATCAATTGGCTAGTCTGTTGAAAACTAAATTGATTCTGGAGAAATTATTAGGAAAGGATTCTCCCAATACCAAGTCTGGTCTTTCAATCAAAAATGGGAAAAAACTACTTACTAACCACACCAAGGAGCTTTTAGGATATCGGTCAAAGAATCGAAGAGTAAGGATTATGGTAACTCAACCTACAGACGCTGCGAATAATCCGCAAATGGTCCATGAAATGGTGAAAAGTGGAATGAATTGCGCCAGAATTAATTGCGCTCATGATAATCCGCAAACCTGGAAAAAGATCATTGATAATGTAAAAGCTGCTTCCAAGTCTCAAGGTAGGAAGATCAAAATAAGCATGGATTTAGCAGGTCCAAAAATAAGAACTGGAGCAATTACTCCTGGGCCGAAGGTTCGCAAATTCAGGCCGGAAAGAGATGATATTGGAAATGTTGTGAACCCTGCTTTAATCGTGTTCACTGCCAAAGTAAATGAAGAATCTGATCCACACGAATTGCCGGTAAATCCGGAATGGTTTGAGAAACTTGAAGTTGATGATAAAATTACATTGATCGATACGAGAGAGAAGAAGAGAATACTTAAAGTCATTCACAAAACCGAAGATAAGGTATATGTTAACTGCTACGAAACCTCCTACATTGGCACTGGAACTGAACTGACTTGCAATAAAATTCATTCTCCTACAACTGTTGGCGAACTCCCTCCTATTGAACAATCTATTCTTCTGAGAACAAATGATTTCCTGACTGTTCATAAAGACCAATCACCTGGCCAGCCAGCAATTTTTGATGAGGATGGTAATATTTTGAGACAAGCCCATATATCTTGTCAGCTACCAGAAGTATTTTCTTCAATAAAAGTTGGAGAGGCTGTTTTGTTTGATGATGGCAAAATTGAAAGTGTGATTACTGAAGCCAGTGCAGAATCTTTCACAGTAAAAATTACCCGAGCGAAGGAGGCTGGATCCAAACTTAAAGCAGAGAAAGGAATCAATTTTCCAACTACTGACATCCCAATTAGTGGCTTAACAGAAAAGGATAAGAAAGACATGCCTTTTATTGTTGAGCATGCGGATATTGTAAACTTTTCGTTTGTCAACTCAAAAGAAGATGTTCAGGAATTAATTGATCTTCTTACTAAGCTAAATGCAATTGACAAACTAAGCATCATATTAAAAATAGAAACTCAACGAGCCTTCGACAACCTAACAGAAATTCTGCTTACTGCCATGAAAACAAAATACATTGGAGTGATGATTGCCAGAGGTGATTTAGCAGTGGAGACTGGATGGGATAATATTGGAAGAGTACAGAAAGAAATACTTTCACTCTGTAATGCTGCTCACATTCCAGTGGTTTGGGCAACTCAGGTATTGGAAAACCTGGCAAAAAAAGGACTGCCATCAAGATCTGAAATTACAGATGCCACTTCCTCATTAAAAGCGGAATGTGTCATGCTAAACAAGGGCCCATATATAAATGAGGCAATTCAACTTCTTGATAAAATTCTATCTGATATGGAGAAATACAATGAGAAATCTGAATCGATGTTGCCGAAACTTGAAAAGCTGTTAGCTTAATCAGAACTCAAAATCCTGGACAAGTCCCTGCAAGTAAGTAGCACGATCCGCCAATAAATGAGAAGATGAGGATAGTTCTTCTGCACTTGCTGCAAGTTGTTGTGCGCTATCATTAAGGCTTTGAACTGTGGAATTAACCTGATCGCTACTGCGTTGCTGCTCCTTACTTGCGGACGCAATATTATTAGCCATCACCGTATTATTGCTGGAATTCTCTGCAATGTCATCAATCTCTTCCTTGAGTTCTTTTGACCTTAACATGGTGGCTTCAGCCAAACTAGTTATCTGATCCGCAGCAAGATTACTTTTATCAGCAAGCTCTCGAACTTCCCTGGCAATTACACCAAAGCCTTTGCCATGTTCTCTTGCTGCAGAGGCCTCAATTGAAGCATTTACAGCTAGCAAATTCGTCTGACTGGCAATTTTCTGTACCAGGTCAATCTTATTCGCAATCTCTTTAATATCCTTCACAGTATTTTGAACAGCATCTTGCCCGATCTTAATTCTGTCCGTTGAGTTGGAGCTTAGTTCTGCCGATTTCTCTGCGTTTTCACTTGTAAGCGAAATATTGGCTGACATCTCCTCAATACTGGAAGCCAACTCTTCAGCACTTGCCGCCAAACCAGAGCTACCCTCAGACATAATCCCAGAAAGTTTATTAAATTCTTTACTGGCATTTAATAGATAATTGGCACTTTCAGCTATGCTATTAATAATATTAGATAGCTCCGAACCCATGGTTTGAATCTCCTTCCCGGCTATTCCAAAATCGTCCCTGGTATCGATAGTTAGTTTACTATTCAGTCGGTGAGAAGCAAGGTCAGTCACATAATTTTTGATTGATTCAATATCTCCGATCATTACATTGCTGAGAAATAAGTTAGGTAAGGATTGAAGAGAGATAACTGTTAATGCAACAATGGCTAAACGCGTAAGGATAGAACTAAAATCCAAATCGAATTCCTGAAATTCCATAAACCGCCAAATGAGTATAAGCGCACTTAGCATTATCAAGAGTACCCCACTCACCGAAGAGCATATCGCCGTAAACCGAAACTTAAATTTTACAGTAAGAGAAGATTTTGATTCTATAGGGCATTCGAATAACTCATAAATCTTATCGAGCCTCTTCAAGAAAACTATGTAAAATGGCATGTAATTGATTCCCAAATAAAGAATTGCTATCGCCGTTGAAAGCAATACCTCAGTAAATTCAAACCCTGCAATTAGAGGAATCACCCCAGCGACAGTACTGTAGAGAATACTCAGCACAACATAAATAAGCAGTATTCTTCTGTATTTAGTATGCATTACAGCGAAGTTCCCCGAAAGTCCGGCCTGCTTGATTTTCAACAACTCATTCCTGATCAGTAACGGTCCTCCAACCCAGAAAATAGCTGTCAATAAAGGGAAATGCCAGGTTGGGATAATCTTGGTTAAGAAGTCATTTAGTGTATAAATGCTGGTGACTACAACTGTGATAGCAACAGCTGTAACTGGAAGGAGAAATGATATAGTTACAATCACTAATGCCTCCCGTATTTGTGGATCTATTCTATTGGTTGTGCTCATATTCGGGACTCAGTTAATATAGTAAAAAGTGAGCTAATTTGACTCGGTTCCCCTCATCAATTATTAAAAATTTTTCAATGGATTAAACCTTCATACTTATTTGCTGTCAAAGCATGCGAATAAACGAACAAGAATTATGAATTTGAAAAATATCTTCACACTCGCATTTACATTATTAGTATTGGTTTCTTCTTCAGCAATTGCTCAAAGAAAAGACTGGGACAAACTAGGGACCAGAGCAGTAGACTACAAGTTGGATAGGGATGTCATTCATGTTGGAGCAGATAATGGCAGATACACAAAACTAAAAGTAGCAGTAACAGGAGGGTCCCTCAATATGCACAAAATGACTGTTCATTATATGAATGGAACTTCTCAAAACATATCTGTAAAACATAACTTCTCCAGAAATAGCGCTACCAGATTAATTGACCTTGCTGGAAATAAAAGGTTTATCAAAAAAATTGTCTTTCACTACGACACTAAAAATTTGGCAAGATCCAAAGCCAAGGTACACGTATTCGGAAGGTCATAGTAATACGATCAGATTGGTTGTCTGAAGTTCAGGGTGGGAATCCTGGACTTTTTTTATGTCTTATTTTCAGTGATGAAATAGATTGAAATATTGGTCGTTAAATGACTTAATCTAAGATGCCCGGGGTAGGGCAAGGTGGGGTAATTCTGTATATTTACTTAAGAAGCTACAGATCCTAGTTCATAGTTAGGAATTAGACATTCAGTTAATATACACCATTTTGGTCCAATAATATGACGCGAAAAGCATTCAAAAAAATATTTGACCAGTACTACGAACCAATACGTAACTTCCTTTATTTCAAGTTGAAAGACATTGATAAAGCAGAAGATCTGACCCAGGATGTATTTATGAAAGCCTGGGAAAAACGAAATAGCATAGAAAACGAAACCATAAAAGGATACCTTTTTACAATTGCTACCAATTTGATGAGGAAAGAATTCAATATCCAGGCGGCAGACAAAAAGGTTGAGCTCAAGACAACTGACAAAACAACCTCTGAAACTCCAGGTTTTGAAATGGAGTCAAAGGAATTTGCGGAACAACTCAAAACGGCTATTGAGGATCTCCCTGAGAAATCACAGACCGTATTTTTAATGAGTAGAATGGACAAACACACCTATCCTGAAATTGCTAATATTCTGGAGATATCGGTGAAGACTGTTGAAAAAAGAATGAGCCTGGCTCTTGCGGAGCTGCGAGAAAAATTGAAAATTAAGATATGAGCAGCGAGGAAGTAAAGAAAAAACTAGAAGAAGGTACACTTTCTCATAAAGAATGGGAAAATCTGGACAATGAAATCAAAAGCCAGGAAGAGATTCAGTTTCTGTGGCTCATGAATAATTCCACCGACCTAATGACCCCCGCTGGCGCTAAGAGCAAAGAAGAGGCATGGGAATCATTTGATGAAAAACTGGATTCAAGAGAAGACTCAAAACCTGTTAGAAAAATTGGTGTTTACCTGGGAATTTCTTCTGGAGTAGCTGCCGCGGTAGCTGTGGTCGTTTGGTGGGCCTTTTTTAAACTTACTACTTTCAGTACAACTATAGGTGAAATCTTATCGCTGGATTTGCCTGATGGTTCTACGGCTATAATCAATGCTAACTCTGAAATTTCTTACAATGTCTTCAACTTCAAAAGAGACAGATCAATCCAACAAAAAGGAGAGGTATTTTATGAAGTAGAACCAGGAGAAGCCTTTGTTGTTGAAACTGAAAATACCATGGTAGAAGTTCTTGGCACCTCATTTAACGTGATAGAAAGAGAGGAAAACACTATTGTTGCTTGCAAAACAGGAAAGGTTAAAGTCACATCAAGTCGAAACGATGTTATGCTTACTGCGGGATTAAAAACGACTCTCAAAAATGAATTACTATCCAGTCCAGCGAAAACCAGAGAAGGTGATTTTGAAAGAATGGACGGTAAGTTCTCCTTTCAAAACGAGCCTTTTGAGAAAATTCTAATTGAAGTCAAAAGACAGTTTGGATTGAATATCGACATTTCAAAGGAGTTGAGGAAACAACGTTATACTGGGGGATTTACCAATCAGAACGTTGATATAGCGTTACAACAACTTTGCAAACCCATGGGACTTAAATTTCGAATTAAAAACGATACTATTTTTATCTATAAATGAAATGGCTGATTTACATATTAGTCATTTTTTTATCCTTTGAATTAGCTGCCCAGCAAGAGATCCGTGTTGATGCATCCCATCAATCCATTAGTTTGGAGGACCTCTTCAATTCCTGGAATAGAACATATGACACAAAGATTTCTTTTTCTGTTGATCTCACTTCAGAACTTTATGTGTCATGTAATTTCAAAGACAAACCACTTTCTGAAGCTATACAAGAAGTCACACAAAGTGTAGGTTTTGATTTTGAACTAATAGGCAAGAACTACCTTATAATTCCTCCGTCTAAATCTGACAAACCTGCGAGATATGATTTCACAATCAAGGGGAAAGTAATGGATGGGATTAGTAATGAAACACTTCCATATGCATTAGTCCAAGTTGATGGCACTAAACTAGGCACCACTACAGATAATGATGGCTTTTTTGTGATATCAGATATTCCGAGTGATACATTGACTCTGGAAATCTCCTATCTCGGATTTGAAATCAGGAAATTAAGACTGTCAGAAATTCAAGATCTTAATAAAATCGAGATTTCTCTCTCTTCTTCCAATTACAATATTTCAGAAGTTGTGGTAATTGGTGAGAGAGTTGCAGAAGTGGAACTCAACAATAGCTCTGGAAGAATGAGTCTAAACCCTCAAATCAGAAACAGACTTCCATCGTTGGGTGATCCCGATGTTTTCAGAACAATTCAGTTGCTTCCTGGAATTAGCGGCAGCAATGGCACCTCTGCTGAATTATCCATTAGAGGATCAGCTCCTGGAGAAAACCTGGTTTTACTTGACGGCTATACACTTTACCACCTGGATCATTTTTATGGAGTTTTCAGTGCAGTAAATTCAGATTATGTGAAAGATGCCAGAGTATACAAAAATCCAATTGATTCCAAATATGGTGGACGTGTGTCTGGAGTTGTGGATCTAATAGGAAAAGATGGCAATAAGAAAGGAACTACCGGATCATTGGGATTAAACCTATTGACAGCTAAAGGAAGCATTGAGGTGCCAGTTTCTGATAAACTGACATTTCTGGCTTATGGCCGTAGATCTCATACTGATCTGGTTCGTTCAAAAATCTTCAAGGATATCTACCAAATTGTACGGAAAAACCGAGACAATAATCAGGCTGATCTGGATTTTGATCCATTTCAAGACATTACTCCTGATTTTCATTTCTATGATGTCAATACCAAACTTTCCTATGATTTTTCGGATAATACCTCAATAACCGCATCTTGGTATAAAAGTGAAGACAAACTGAGAAACGAGATCAGTTATGAGTACGAGGAGCCAGATGGCGGAGTATTTACAACTTTTACTAATAATGAGTTTGAAGACAACAGCTGGGGGAATAATGGTTTTAGTCTGGCCCTTCAACATAGGTGGTCCAAAGGTTCTGCTAGCATGTTGCAAGTCACTACTTCGAGATTCTTCAACAATTACTTTTATGGATTCAATTCTGAGGAGTTGAGTCAATTCTTTTCTGATTCATACCTCTATTCATTTGAGCAGGACAATCAGCTTTATGACCTGGGTGTTGACCTACAGCACAACCAAATTATTAACAATAACCTAAAATGGACTTCTGGCTACTCAATGCATGAATACTCAATTGATTTACTTCAGGCTTATGATAATGAAACCTTTACAGATGAGGAAAATCAGTATGAATCAATATCATCCATCTTTTCAAATCTTACTGGTAAGTATAACAGGCACAGTTTCGAAGTTGGAGCCCGCATTGAGTATTCCGAACAAATCAACAGAGCATTTGCACAACCAAGGTTTTCATACAATTTTGATATCACCCGGAATCTGAAGTTTAAAGCCGGTTTTAGCAGAAATTTCCAATTCATTAAACAAGTCCAATACTTCGATCCAGTTTATGGATATCACAACTTCTGGCTGGCAGCTGATGATGTTGAATTAGCTATTACACGAGCTGATCATTTCAGTGCTGGGTTCAATTTTTTTGATAACGGATGGACTATTGACATTGAAGCGTATAACAAATCACTTAATGGAATAAGTGAGTTTTTTGTCCCTGAGACTTTTGCATTTGATGATACGGATCGCGGAGAACTAATCAATGGATTCGGGAATACTAAAGGACTGGATTTACTTATCCAAAGAGAGCATAAAAACTATACTGGCTGGATAAGTTACTCACTAATGAATGCCCAACAAGGTTATGAAGATATAAATAATGGCGACTATTTTCCATCTATGCAAGATCGCAGGCATGAGTTCAAATGGATCAATACTTTACAAATTGGTCGATACAACTTTGCTTTAATCTGGATTTATGGTAGCGGTGCTTATTTTCCGGTTTATGAATTTGAAGAAATTAGTGATGACTTCTTTCCTGAAGAAACTGAAACTATCATTACTCGGGTATACGATGAGGAATCAAGACTTCCTGCATTTCACAGAATGGATTTAACTGCCGCTCGAAAATGGAAGCACAAAAAGATGCACGGAGAATTTGGAGTGACAATATTCAACTTATATAACCAACAAAACATCAAATCACGAAGAATCTCGCTGAGTAAAATTGAGTACATCAATGAGAACCCATCTAGTAATTTAGACCCTTATGTAGACTTAAACTTGCTCCCATTCACACCATCATTCTTTGTGAATATTAATTTCAGATAATTTTTTCATACTACCATTCACCTGATTACCAATCACTTAAAAATATTTTAAAGGTTTTTTCAATTTTTTCATAGGGTGCTGCTGCTATTTTAGATAGTACTATTTAAACACGCAGAATTGCAGCATTTTAAAAACCATATTGAATCATTTGATAACAAAGTAGCGAAGGTTACTTCTGAAGCAATATCAGTTCCTTTCAGGAGATCTAAGGTAGAAGCCTGGAATCTTTTCCGCTCCAGTGTTATTCAAAATCAGATGGGTTCAAGCTTTGTTTGGATTAGATATGCTGCAATTCTTCTAATCGGTTTTTGTACAGTTGCACTTTACTTTTCTGGAAGTAGATCTTATCAAACTGACAACTCAGAAAACCTATCAATTACTCTTCCTGATAACTCACTTGTAGGCCTACAGGCATCATCTTCTTTAAAGTTCAATCGATGGAGTTATTTGATCTCAAGAAATCTGGAATTGACTGGAGATGCGATTTTCTCCGTGCAAAAAGGGGCCAGCTTTTCAGTTAATGGTGAGTTTGGGAAAGTCTCTGTATTCGGGACAGTATTTGAAGTAAATAGCTCTGACCAACTTGAAGTTATATGCCACACAGGGAGAGTTCAGGTAACAACGCAAAACGCCAATAAAGTTTTAACTGGAGGGCAAAGGTTTAACGGCAACAAAGTATTTCAGCAGGAGGAAAATGCTTTGTCTTTCCAAAAGGCATCAGCTAAACTGATCCTCAATTTCATTAAAGAATTCTATCAAGTAGAAATTTCATATAGCTCGGAACTTAATCAAAAGTATACCGGTAGCATTCCTCTCACAGATGTTGACCAGGCCATGAGGGCAGTTTGCCTGCCATTGGGATTGCAATACAGACAGGAACAACCAGGTAAGTACCGATTAATAAACGATTAAACACTAAACAAAAGCGAAATGAAAAGTAAATCAAATTTATTCAGAACGTTGATCATGGGACTCGGATTGGGTATGGCTGTTATGGCCTGTGAAGAAGATCCAATTGCTCCAGATCCAACAACAGAAAACCCAACAACAGCATCATCAAAATCTTCATCAAAAATCTCTGGGATAATTGCTTTAAAAGCTAATATCTCTGGGTTCATGGCAAATGGATCAATAGGAGGTTCTAATTCAAGTGCTTCCGGAAGAGCTGAAGCGAGAAAAGCAATGAATACTCAAGCGAGAGGTGATGGAGATTACGAAGATGATTGGGAATGGGAGACTTGCGCAGATGTAACGGAAACAGAAAATGCTGATGGTTCATACACGATAGTTTATGACTATGGCGAAGGATGCCAGGAAGTTGATTGCGACTATGAAATCACTGTTTTTGGAAAATTGACAGACACATTCTTCTGGACTGAAGATGAGACTTCAGAAGATTCATGGTCAGGAAGTTCAAATGGTTCGACTGTATTTGAAAACTTCGGAGAGAGATTTGCCGAGGAAGAAGATGGAGAAGTTTACAACTGGGAGTATATAATCGATGGTAATTCAGAGTATACAAGTACTTTCTCTGAGACATTCACAGAGGATGATTTCGCATTCACCAGTGACGAGACTTACAAAGAAAATCTAACAATCACTGAAGTTGAAGACGGTGAGCAGTACAGTTTTTCAATGACAAGCGATGTAGAAGAGACTTATGAGTATGGTAACGGAGAGGATAAACTAACTGTAACAAAAGGTGATTACGACTTCTCAGGAGAAGATGGAGAATCTTATTCTGCAAGAGTTATTTCTCCACTTGTAATGCTATTTGATTGCGAAGGAACTGAAGATGAAGATGAGTATGTATTCACTTTCGTATCAGGAGTTGAGGAAATCACTTATGAAGGAGAAACTTATTCTATTGATTACGGTGATGGTACTTGCGATAATATTGTAACGATTACAAATCCAGATGGCACAACCGAAACTGTGGATCTTGGAGACTATGAGGATGAAGAAGACGATGAGGATGAGGACGAGGAAGAGGAAGACGAAGATGATGAGGACGGTGATGACGAAGATGGTGAAGACGAGGATGGTGATAACGGAGACGACTAGAAATTAGGTGGTTGAAAGTAGATTGATTAGAAGGATACCTGTAATTGGGTATCCTTTTTTACTGTCCTTCCAGGGCTACTTTTCCTGCATTACCAACAACTTTAAGCTGGCTGGCATAAGCCAAACAAACGACGACACAGAGAAGACCTTCAATTAACAGAGTTGGTATTAATCCTACAATATCAGCTAGCGCACCAACCAACATGCCTCCAAGAGTAACTGCTGACATAAAAGCAGCGATGTAAAAGCTGAGCACTCGGCCTCTTTTGTCATCTGCTGAAATGGTTTGTAGTAAAGTATTGGTACCTGCAAAAACAACTACCCTACCTAAACCTGTAAAGGCAATGGCAATTAGTGTAATAGTTAATAGTTTGGAAAAAGAAACTGTCAGCAAGGAAATCGAAAATATAACTGCAGCTCCAAATATGAACTTTTGAATTCCATGGGTCCCAACACGACTTGCCAGAAAAACTCCACCAATAATTGCTCCTAAACCAAGAGCACTATTCATATAACCAAACACTTCAGATCCGGCATTGAATACTTCACCAGTGAGTGGCGGCAGTAAAACAATGAATGAAACACCTACCAAAGTAAAAGCAAACACAAAAAGTAGCGATACTTTGATCGGAGGAGTTCCAAAAGCATAATTGGCCCCTTCAAGAAACTCTGATCTAAAGTTAAGTTTAGTAGATTTTGCCTGAAAAGGATCGGTATGGACAAAAAAGAATGCTATCAGAATTGCCAAGCTCATCACTCCATAAACAAGAAAACAAAATTCCTCCCCTGCGATTGGAATAATAATTCCAGCTATTGCTGGCCCAACTACTCTTGCAGTGTTGAACACAGTAGAATTAAGAGCAATTGCATTTGTAAGCTTCGCTTTATCCGGGATTAAATCATTTACAAAGGCTTGTCTTGTTGGCATCTCTACACCTTTCATAAACCCCATTACTAGCTGAAATACAATTAGTAATAGAACAGTGCTTAGATCGAGATATGTAAACAGAGCTAACAAAAGCGAACTCACACCAATCAACGCATGACTGATTTGAATGATCAGTTTCTTATTAAACCTATCCGCAACAACACCAGCCAACAATCCGGAAAAGAATGCTGCCAACTGATTGGAAAAAGTAACCACGCCAAGAATAAAAACCGATTCAGTTAATTGATAGGCCAACCAACTTACAGCAACCTGATGAACCATGTTACCAATATTAGCCAAAGCCTGACCAGAGATGAATATTCGATAATTTTTGTATCCTAGTGCGGAGAGAAACTTCATTCAGTATAATTAAGTGAAAAAATAACTTTCTTAATGCTTAACCCGCAAAGTGAAATGAAGGTTTCTTAATAATCATGAATGGAATTCATAATTATCATTAATGTATCTAATAATCACTAGCCAGGCGTGATTTTTTACTACTTAGGCACGGGCTATTTCATCAGCTCTGTAACATTAACCCACTTGTTTCTAAACAAGTCATATCTCCAAAAAAAACCTTCATCATCCTCCAATACATTAAATTCAATACTGAATTCATTCTTTGGAAAAGTAGCATACAACCTTCCATTACCATGATCCATCCATCCATACGCCATGAACGACGATCCACGTTCATGATAGAATTTCACATGACATATCACACCATCATTGTAATAATTGTGAATCGTTCCAATAACTTCATAATGCATTACCCTACCATATACCTTCTGAATATCTTCCCATTCCATATTAAAATCAGGAGCAGCAACTGCTCTTTCTCCTAGTACATCAGCATATGCTTGCAAATCATTGAGAAGCAATTGATCAATAAGAGCTTCTGTCCTGGAATGAGCTTTTTGTAATGAAACTAAAATTGAGTCAGGGGTTGGATAAGCAATAGAAACTTGTGCTGAATTATTAAGTTTTAGTTTCGTGTTTCTGACAACATCTTTTATCTCAACATCAGCTGATTTTCCAAAAACCATATCTCTGATAGGATAATAAATCGCCCACCTCTCTGAAAAGTTAAGACCTATATTTTGTTGTCTGTTATTCAAAATTATGATGGTCACTTCCTTCTGAGGGAAATAATGAAATGCACAGTTATAACCTTTTTCATAATCCCCTCCATGTTCTATCATACGGATACTTGCTTCAGAGTCTTTAAATACAAACCATCCATAACCATACCACTCATCTTTATGCACCTGAATCTGGGGTGAAAACATTAATTTGATATATTCCTTTTTCAGAAACTTGTTGTTCCATAAAACTTGAAACCACCTATTCAGGTCTGTTACGGTAGAAAATATATTACCTCCACCTAATGTTCGAATGTTGTACTTCCATTGACCAGGAGACCCATAATCGATTGAACCCCTCAGGCTACTTGCAAATTCTACATCAACGATTTTTTTACTCCCAGCGACTATGGTGTTTTCCAGACCATATGGCTCAAATAATTTCTTCCTCAAAAACACCTCAAATGACTGTTTTGAAACAGCTTCTATTACAAGGGCCAACAGATTATAACCGGCATTTGAATACCTCCATGAGGTACCGGGTTCAAACTCCAATGGTGTGCTAAAAATTCTGTTAGCTACCTCTTCTTTTGAAATAAGCTCGAAATCCTCAATTAGATCTCCTCCAGGGATCCCAGATGAATGTGTGAGTAAATGGTGTATTGTAATTGATTGTTTTGAAAGTGGAACCTCTTTCAGATACCTGGATATTGATTCATTGATATTCAATTTTCCCTGTTGAGCCAACAATAAGATTGCCGCTGCGGTAAATTGCTTAGAGGTAGAAGCTATTCCAAATAAAGTAGTATCCGTAATCTGAGTGGATTCACTAAAGTCAGTGAAACCCAATGATCGATTCAAATAAAAATCGCCTTTTTTTACAAGGACCTGCCCCGAAAAACCTGATGCTTCTATTAGGTCAAGGTAAGAATTCAAATCGTTAGTGAGGTTTTGATTTGTTTGAGAGATCGATAAATTGGTTAAACTAACAAACGTGATAACGAGTAATATTTTTTGTTTCATGGCTTACTTTTTCTTAAAGACCATGAACCTCAACTTTCATTAAATTTTTTGAATTAAAATTTTTCCATGTGTATTACTAATGGAGATGTTATTAAATGGTTTACTCCCAAAACTACCGCTATACCATGTTGCAGTTCGAGGTTCTCCATTGAGGTAAAAATTATCAGAAGTAGTCTGATTTAACTCTAAACCCATTTGGTTCAATACCTCCCCCAGTTGTGTGTAAATCTGAAACTGATAGTTCGAGTTTTCATCTATACTTAAACTAATGTCCCCTGAGTAAACACTGAGTGCAAGAGTAGATAATTGGCCGCCATCAAATGCTATGTCAATATCTCCATCTCGAATGATCGATGCATTAAATGAGTTCCGAACTATGCCTTTTATCTCTCCTTGAAAAATTTCGCATTCAACAGGGTTCTGTAAATCTGAAATTTTAATTTCCCCGAAATGATTAATAGAGAAGATGGAATATAGATCTCTTGGAAGCTGAATTTCAAGGACTTGCAGATGCCGGGATTTCATATTTTTAAGCAATATTGAATCGCTGGTTTTGGTAACTTTCAATTCTGCAACTTCAGATATAGGTAAATCTTCTATTTGTCCATCCTGTCTGTATAAATCGTAATCATATAATTTTTGACTAATAGTAATGTTATTACCACTCCCCTGACTTATAGATATGATACCCCTGTAAACCTGCAATTTAAATACAGATTGCCCATGGACCTCTATTCTATGTTGTCCAAAACAATTTAAAGAAGCGACTATTAGCGAAAGACTAATCAAAATATTTTTCATGGTTTAATCATCAAATTGCAAAGCAGATCTAATAAGAGGTGATGTCTCATTTTGAGCAATTCGTCCCTTGGTTACAGGAAGCCCTTCATCTGAAATATGTCTAATCAAAGCCATCTTTACATTTATATTCCTCTCGTTTTCCAGCATAGTGATCACATGATCCGCACCAATTGAACCTAGCGGAGCATTTTGGAGATATTCAATTCTTTCTATTGAATTCAAAGCACTCCATTGCTCCAATTCTGCACCCCTATTCTGGAATAAGAATACTATTGCAAGACCTACCAAAAGAACTGCTGCTATCCTCAAAGTAACTGCAGTTAGTTTTTTGCTTCTGGTAGGTGGTTTTACCTGATCCCTAAAAGCCTGTAATGCCCTTTGGATATCACCATCAACACCCAATTCGGCGCGTAGCTCTTCTTTTACCTGATCTTCCTCCTCCTCAGAGAGGTTTCCATCATAATACGCTTTTCTTTTATGCTCTTCCATATCCAGACTCACTTTTGAGATATAATTCTTTTAACTTCTTTCGGGCATATGACACATTTACTCGAGCTGAATTCACAGTCATTTCCAGATGTTCAGCAATTTCTTCATACGTGTATCCTTCCACATCTTTTAGGATTAATGCGCTCCTCTGTTTTACAGGAAGTGCCTGCATTAATCTGGTGATCAATTCGATTTCAGATTTGCTTTCTATGATCGGCATTTGATGAAAAGAAATTTCGGGAACTTCATCACTTTGAAGCCTCTTCCTCTTATTCAAATGATCAAAACACAGATTTCTTATGGTGATAAACAAATATGACTTAGGATTTGAAACAATGTTTACTTTACCTGCCAGCTTCTCTTTAATTTTCAGATAGGCATCATGAAGAATATCCTCCGCTTCGGAGGAATTCCCTATCAAACCGAAAACGAACCTGAAAAGAGATTCTTTAAGGTCGTTGAATAGTCGATCAAAATCTTTTGACATTTCTGTAAAGACTGCTCTATTGCCAATTCATTAAATTGAAAGTTAAAGAAAATTTGAATCTGCACTTAAATCAACGATTGATGGTAGCAGTCCTATATTTTTAATTGATGCAGCAACGTTTATACTTCTCTCCACTACCACAAGGACATGGATCATTTCTTCCAACATCCTTAGCAGAAACAATACTAGTCTGATTTGAAGCCAGATCCTGGTTAAACACCTCTGAAAGTACATTATAAAGTTTGGGATGTTTCTTTTGCAACAACTTTGGGCGTTCAAAAAAGTATTCACTGGCTACAGCAAAAAACTCTTGTCTGTTTGTTGTCGCATAGTCGTTAATATCAGATCGATTAGCATTAATCTCGTTTGTCTTCTCTTTAATTAGATTCAACCAAGGTAATGATGAAACCTCAGATTCCAATCCGGGAGGGATTCCATCAATTAAACCATCCTCCTTATCAAACAAATGAACAAACTCATGTATTCCTACATTCTTCTTGTCATTGCCAATATCAAATCCAGCATGAAGAGACGGCTTGGATAGAATCATTTTACCTTCCATTGGTCCACTTCCCACCATTCCAGTGATGATCTCATCAGGATTATTAAGTTGAAAATTTCTATCGAAAGATGATGGGTATAATAGCACTTCATCCAAAAAACTGTAGCTCCACTGAGGAAATCCAAATAAAGGAATAACAGCACTACTCGCAACCAGTAATCTATCCTCAAGATTCACTTCTACATTAACACCGGTAATTTTGGTTGTTGAGAGAAATTGAAAAACATCAGTTTCAAATCTTTTTTTCTGATCTGATTCCAGGTTCTGATAAAATGGAATTTTGTTGATTAAAATCTTTCTCCATTTCTCCGGGACAACAATGTCTTTTTTTCTAGACTTTTTAGACTTCTTCTGCCAGATAATTACTCCAAGAATTAGAGCAATAACAATTAATACATATTCCACAGAGCAAAGTAAATTAATCTTGACTAATCATCAGGATTAAAACAATAACGCAACTCCGATTTTATAATCCACATAATTGGTCAATGTCTGGAAGGTACCATCATCTAATGTATTAGCAGTCCCATCTACCATTTCAAAATTTCGATAAGAAGCACTTGTTCCGCTATGAAAGTTTACTCCTGCATCCAGCAAAATATCACCAGGAGTACCATTAAAAATATGGTTGAAATCTACAAGAAATCCACCACCAATAGCAGTATTAAAGGCCGTTCCATGAAATTCAAAAGTGTCTTCAAAATCTGCATTTTCATCGGTTGCAATTCTGGAGCTGAAAAAAGTGGTCATCCCAACTCTGGCTTCTGCATATGGTTTCACCGCAGTTTCTTCGATTAAAAAATATCTGGTCCCAACGTGCAAGGTCCAGAAACAATCTTCTTCAGAGACCTCAATCACGTCACCATTGTTCAGCATTAAATCATAAGTATCCTGAGTATACATGGCAATTCCCATTTCTCCACCCAATGCAAACTTTGTATTAGTATCTCTCCAATACGAAAAACTAATCCCCACCGGGATATGGTCAATGTTTTGGTTTAGTTCCCCTTTTGGATCGTATACTTTGATATTCGTAGAAAACAAATTCTGTGAAAATGAAGTAAAGGAAAAAACAATTCCGACAATTAATAAAAGTAGCTTTTTCATATGAGTGAGGTGTAAGTACAATTGATTTACAGTGCAATACAAACAATTATTGTACCAATATCAATCGTTGCGCCAATTTAATAACACTTGAAACTGATCCCCCGACGAGACTCGAACTCGCACTCTCCTGAATTTCTTCAGAATTAGCCTAGGGCCGGGGTTAACACGCTTCCCTACTCAGCTTCCATTGGAGAGGCCTTTCGGTGCTGAGACCTACTGGGGTATTATCCCACGATTCAGCCGTCCGGAAACCCGTACCCTTGCAACCGGTCCTTACTAAAATGTTTTACCGTGCTCTGCCTTTTAGAGCTACAGGGGCTTTTTTAAGTCGGAAGTAGGGAGACGGAAGACCGAAGTTTTGTTAATCACAATTACTTCATTTCCTTACTCCATTTCCAATTATCTATTTTTTACAACCAGAAAGAATCCTGTCCATCCAGATTATCCTTCAAATCCTAGCAAAAGATGAAGAGGTAACAAGCCGAAAAGTCTACATATGCGTGTTACCATTACACTATCCTGAAGTTGTTCCAGGAAAAGGAATCGATCGCAGCGGCGAACCGCCCTATTTCTCATCGACCCAAACGAAGTAAGACTTTTCTACGACACTCTCCATTTAAAGACAGAAGTTTGAAGACGGAAGACCGAAGTTGAAGTATCAGTTCAAATCCAATTCTTCCTTTAAATTTTAAAAAGGAGGTAACAATCAAACAGTCCTATTCTCTGATGTCCTACCAACTAGACGACAGACCTGTATCTTACCTTTTATTAGCAGGTCTGGCTGGAATCGATCGCAGCGGCGAACCGCCCAGCGTTCTCAGAAGTGGACGAAGGATTACTGTTTTACGACACTCCAATTTTTTTAAGTTTGAAGTTTGAATACGGAAGACCGAAGTTTTGCCCTCCAGATATTTGCAATTATTTTCTAAAAGAAAATTAATCCTCCCAATCCAGCCCATCCTTCAAATCCTAGTATAAGAGGTAACAGGCGATTAGTGACATAAGGTGCTCTACCCATCTGAGCTATCCCGATAGCTATCGGGAGCGGGACTCGAACCCGCGACCACCCGGTTAAAAGCCGAAGTAACACTTATCTACGACACTCTTATTTTAAGTTTGAAGTCGGAAGACCGAAGTTGGTTTCCCCTTGAATCTTCAAATTCAATTTTTCCAATATTTCAAAAGTTGAAGGCTACAAGTAATAAGTCTGATTATATAGGGATTCGAACCCTCCACATTTCTGTGTTTCACCCAACGAAGTAAGACTTAGCAAACGGCACTTCAACCAACTCTCCTTTTATTAGAGAGCCTAATTTCTTTTTTGTATAAAAATTGAAGGCAACAGACTGAAAGTCAAATTTTTAGTTTCGGTAAAAGCGAAGTAAGACTTTCTAACGGCACTTCAATTTATATTTTATTGCCCCCGACCCTTTATCAGTGGCGTTTATTTACATTTCAATCTTATAGATTTCTGAGATGGCATCTCCACCAGCCTCAATAGCTTCTAATACATCAAATATTTTATCTGACCATCCAGCCATTAAGAACACATCGTTTCTTTCGATGCTTAATGGTGTGTTACCATATCCCATCAAATCGAATAAGTACAACTTGGCATTTGGAGCAACAGTCCTTTTATACAATGCCCATGAGTCCTTTAGGGACTTTCCTCCGTTGTAGCTATCCCATAGTTGCAAATCGGTGAAGAATAGCACTTTATCCATTTTTCTTTTATCATAGATAAGTGCATCTATCACTTTATATGCGTTTGTGGAATACCCAACAGAACCTGAGATTCTATCTAACCTTCTCACATTAGACAAAATGCTATCGCTGGAAAGGTTCACTTCTTTCCATCTATCACCAAACAAACCAGTAGTGATATTTGCAGATCTTGATGCAAGTATCATACTCAACACCAAACCAACATCATAACATCTGATCTTGCTCTTTCCGCCCACAGGACTATACATAGATCCTGAAACGTCAGCAGCAAGTAATGCTCTTGTTGATAAATCAAAACCAGCAACGTTTGCAGCACTTGCTTTGATCGCTCCTTCAAGTGCATTGATTATGATGGAAACATAGTTTTCCTTCAAAGATTCAAGCTCCTTATAAGCAGCCAGGAATCTGAATGGCAATTGCTTTGACTTCCTTACTTCTGCAGGGTCTTTTAATCTCCGTGCTACTGTTTCAATAGCAGTAGGACCTACATTCGCCTGTAGAATATTCCTCAAGTTTCTCAACAAAGCCATGTAACCCAGCTTATTGCTTAAAATCAACTCTTCCCACTTAGCTTTAACAGCATTTTTTCTTTCCTTTTCATCCTTAAAGTCCGCTTGTCCTAGTCTGGAAAGCTCTACTTCCCAGGTGTATGGAACTTCCAAAGTATCATTTATGATCTTATCAAAAAGCCCTTGTTGAACTTCTGATACTGCCTTTGGGTGAGTTAAAAACAATGCGTCTTTAAAAGTCACATCAGTTTTTCTGTTGTATTTCGCAAATTGATATTCATCAAACTTGTTGAATGCATCAGCTACACCTTTTTGGATCTGCTTAGAAAGTTTATTCAACTTTTTATCACCAGATCTGCTGTTTGCCAATTGGTAATATGCCAATAATTCAGTAATCTCATCAGCTCTTTGAATTACTCTTGAAGCTGTATTTTTTACCAGGCTATCTCCACTATGGATTTTTGATAATTCTGCTACCAAAACCATTGGAATAGACCTTAAGTGCATTTTTTCTCTTGCATAAATCGCCAACTTAGCAACAAACACAGGATCTACCTTTCTTATCAGCTTTTGGATTCTTGCAAGTCTCTCATCTGCCTTTTCATAGAAAGTATTAGACAAACTTGCTGTCACAACGCTGGTATATAATTCCAGTTCTGGAGAAGTTTTGTAGGCGATTGCTCCTTCATAGTTTCTCACTTTTTTGTTTTGTTTTGTTTTCAAATTAAACTTCATAACAGTAAGTCTTTTTTGTGTTTGAAATTCTAATTCCCCTCCTCAACATCTTGTGAGGAAAGGATCAGCTGAACCCTTGTGCGTTATTGATATTTCAAAGGAAAATGAGAAGTGCGCACTCTTTTTGCGTAGAGAAAGTATTTTAAAAAAAGTTTAAAAAAATCTTAATAGTTGTAATCCTTAAAGACCAGACGTTCAAAATTCCCTTCATCAAATTGATTCAGAGCCATTTTCAATTGTCTTCTTAAGCTCCTTCTCCTTCAGTTCCACACTATTCAGCGCCCTCATCTCTCAACAAACTTTCTACCCTCAAAAACCTTCACAGCATTTCCTCTTTCCAGACTAAGGTGTTGCATCCACTGATCATTGATCAATTGCTTTTGCTGATTTAAGAACTCATCATTTACCGCAACTTTCAATCTCTCAAGAGCTTTCTGTTTGTTTTGATGTTGAGATCTTGCCTCGGAAGAAGATGCACTGATTCCAGTTGGGACATGTGTTGCTCGGACAGCAGTTTCAACTTTATTTCTATGTTGACCTCCAGGTCCTGATGCCCGGAATGCTTTAAAAGTAACCTCGGACAAATTCAATTGCCTGGATTTCTCTTCCTTGAAGAAAGAGACTCCAATGAACCAGTTTTTCCTCTTATGAAATTTTCTGAAAGGACTTTGGCCAATCCATTGCACAGTCCCTTTCCAGTCACTTAGCTGAGATTCTGGATCCGTATCAGACACAGCAATTAAGGCAGAAAACAAAGTTCCATTTTGCAGCCCTTCTTGACGATCTAACACTGTTGTCTTAATACCGAGCCTTTGACAGTCCGAAAGAATCTTTTTCAAAACCTGAGCCACCACCCAACAGCACTCCGCCGGTCCCCGACCCGCGGATATTTGCACGTATATAGTTTTATTCTCGTAACTCATCAATCTAGTTCTTATCCATTCTTACAATTCTCGGCTCAAACTTGCCGATTACCTCTACCAGATTCTCCTGACTACCCATAACTTGCTCAAGATCTTTGTAAGCTATCGGAGCTTCATCCAAACCACCACCAATCAGTGTGACCTGCTCTCTATTGAGAATCTTCCTCATCTCGCTTCCAGTGATAGACTCTCTAGCCTTCTTTCTTGACATATTTCTACCAGCTCCATGAGAAGCACTTTCTATAGAAGTAGGGTCACCTTTACCCCTTACTACATATCCAGCAGCAGTCATAGAACCTGGAATGATTCCTAAAACACCTTCAGCAGCTGGAGTAGCTCCTTTACGGTGAACTACTAATTCCTGATCACCATGCTTCTCTTTCCATGCGAAATTGTGATGATTCTCAACTTTAGCTACTGGTTTCAACCCAAGGTATTTAGCTACATTGTAATGAATCTGATCATGACATGCCTTGGCATAATCACCAGCCAAATTCATTGATAACCAATACTCCTGACCAACTTCAGAATCCAGATTTAACCAAGCAAAGTGCTGAGCCTGACGCGGTAATAAACATTCCTTTCTGGCTATATCCGTGTAGTGCCTAGCAATAGAAGCTCCCAGCCCCCTGGAGCCGGAGTGAGCAAGCAATCCAAGGTAACTACCAGGCTCCAAACCCAAATCATTACCGTCAAAAAGCTCTACCATTCCAAACTCAACAAAGTGATTTCCTGAACCAGAAGTACCAAGCTGCTTAACAGCTTTTCCATGCAACTGCCTCAAGATATCCGTTTGTGAAAATTCGTCTCTCTCCAGAACCTCATGATCCTGAGCAATTCCCAACTCACCACCAGTGCCAAAATTGGTTCTTTCTTTCAGAGCCATTTTAAACTGATAAGCATGTCGCTTTAAATATGATTCGTCTGCGTCATAAATTGTCAAGCTCATTCTACATCCTATATCCAGACCAACACCGTAAGGAATTACTGCATTTTCAGTCGCCAGAACTCCTCCGATTGGCAATCCATAGCCTTGATGTGCATCTGGCATCAATGCCCCTTTTCTGGAAATTGGTAATCGCATTGCCATTTCCATTTGCTGAAAAGCATTACTGGAAATATGCTTTCTTCCGAACACTGAGAAATCACCATTATCTCGAAGCAATTGAACTTGAGAGCGATCCAAAATTTCTGATCTATCATCAAATTCCTCTGCCAACATCCCCAGCACATCATCTTCCAGGTATTGCTGAAAATCGTCTTTTACATTTTTTAATAATTCTAATTGCTCCTCTTTGGAGCTGTGTTTATAGTATTTAGCCATGATATCTACAGCAAGTGCTATAGCCCTATTTGACGAATAATTTATTTTCCTAAGGTCTTTACCTTTTAACTTAATCTTGCCCATAAAGCATTTACAGTTTTATGCTGTAATGATCAAAAAGATCACAACAATCCAGTCTCCGTTGAGAATTGGATCAGCTCAACCGAGCTGGCTTTAAAAATTTAAATTGATTTGTATCGGGCGTTTTACCAGACAGTGGTTTCCCAAAATTTAGGCACAAAAAAACCCGATCGATTGGACCGGGCAGAATAATATTATCGCAGGTTAGAATTTAACTTCCTAACCTCCCGGTCTTATTTGCGATATGTTTTTTCTGCACCATCATCTTGGCCTCCTTTCAGTTTTGGAGTTACAAATTGTACGGCAAAGGTATAGCGAAGTTTTTGTCAGATGCAAAAAATATTTTATTAAAATTTAAAATTCACTCCTAAAACACACCTCAAAAACTCACTACGCACAATTCTTGCGTACCTGCATTTTTCTACCGAAATTTCACCCATGCCTGCGAATAGAAATGCCTTAATCCGGTACAGAACCATCGATAATTGCCTCCGTAACAGATATAGAAAATGGACACTGGAAGACCTGATAGAAAAGGTCTCAGATACACTTTATGACTATGAAGGAATAGACAAGGGTGTGAGCAAAAGAACTGTCCAAATGGACCTTCAGATGATGCGAAGTGACAAGCTGGGGTACAATGCACCCATCATTGTGGTGGACAAAAAATTCTATACTTATAAAGATCCAGAATACAGCATTACCAATATTCCTTTAACAGATCAGGACCTTGGTAAGTTGATGGAGACAATTGATTTTCTTAAGCAATTCAAAGGGTTTTCTCACTTTCAGGAATTGGAAGGAATGGTGCAAAAACTTGAGGATCAAATCTATTCTCAGAAGACTCAGCAGAAACCTGTAATTGATTTTGAAAAGAATGAGAACTTAAGGGGTTTGGAGTATCTGGATAGCTTGTACCAGGCAATCATCAACAAGCAAACTATACAACTTACTTATCAGTCATTCAAGGCAAGGGAAGCAAGTACTTTTGAGTTTCATCCTTACCTGCTGAAAGAGTTCAAAAACAGGTGGTTTATAATCGGGTTGATGCAAAAAAGAGAAGGGCTTCTCAATTTGGCATTAGACAGAATCATAGAATTTAAGAAAAGCGAAAAACCCTTTATGGAGGATAAGAGTTTTAACGCTGAAACCTATTTTCAGCATGTAATCGGGGTATCTGTTAATCCAAATGAGCCACCGGAAAAAATAGTTTTATACATCACTAATAAGCATGCGCCATACGTTCTTACGAAACCTCTTCATTGGTCCCAGAAGCTAATTGAGAAGGATCATCATGGAATCACCATATCGATTGAGGTGCAACATAATTTTGAGTTGGAGAAGGAGATATTGGGATTGGGTGATGGAATAAAAGTAATCGAGCCTGCCAGATTGAAAAGAAACATTAGGGAACGACTCTCTAATGGAATTGATTTATACAATACAGAAATAAGTGAAAGTGGTCTTGTTGCTGCAAGCCGAAAACTTCAGCACAAAGGCTCTGCAATTCTGAATCATGTTTTTAGCCAGAAAGAAGTACGATTGATCAAAAAAATGCTGGATGAGTACTTTACAGATTCTCAATCGGTTATTGCGCAAAGAGAATTATTGAAATACATCCCAAAATTCTCAACAGTATTACTTAACAAGAACTTAAAGCACATTATCGATACAATCAATCCTAACGCATCCCTCGTAAAAGCCATTTACTTCAATAAACCGATGCAATCAAACTGGTATGTCACCTGGCATCAAGATCTTCCAATCAATGTTAATCAGAAAATAGAGACAGAAGGATACAAAGGCTGGACATTTAAAGATGGTATCACGAGTGTAATTCCTCCTATCGAAATCAGTAAGAATTTGTTCACAATTAGAATACATCTGGATGACACGGATCAACTGAATGGGGCGCTGAAGGTAATTCATGGGTCTCATAAAAAGGTATTAACAGATGAAGAGAAAGAACTTATAACCAACAACTCCATCCCAGCAGACTGTGAAGTCTATGCTGGTGGCATTCATTTAATGAAACCGCTTTTACTACACGCTTCTGGAAAAACTAAAAACCAAAAACAAAGAAGGGTCATTCACCTGGAGTTCTCATCTGAGGAATTAGCAGGGGATCTGGAATGGAGTGAATTCGTTAAAGTCTAATTTAAATTACCACAATAGTTGAGGACACAAAACTTTAGCGCGGTTTCCAATTCTGAATTGGATAACGATCTCTTGTGTACTTGATGTGGATATATAACTATTTTGAAGAGGGTCATTATACAGAAAAGTGGCGCTCAATGAAGATGTGATATTTGCACCAACATAATAAACAAGTTCAGAAACACTCCTCCATGATGCTCCGCCCCAGATTCTTGATTGCCACATTCCTTGCATTCCGATATCATAAGTCCAGTCATCATTTACTCTGCGAACAACTGTATATGGTTTGAAACGCATGATCTGGTTCCCGAACATTCCTCCGGCATTAATAAAATATCTTGTTTCAATGTCCTGATTTTGATCAAATGAACTATGAAAAGCACCTCCCGCATATAAATGCTTAGCGTAAATCCAACCTCCCAACTTCAACATACCAGAAAACCTCGTATCAAACCCAGCAATTGCAGGATCGGTCAATACCGCATTAGATAATCTGGAATTGTTTAAACCTTGAATCAATAGCCCAGGAGAAAATCCCAGAGAAGCATTTAAGCCGGCAGCAACAGGTATGTGTAAGGCATAAGTTGCAGATAACTCTTGATTACTAAATACACCAACGTTATCAACAATTAAATTAGCTCCAATTCCATGATGAGGATGGTGTTTTAATGTTTTTGGCATTCTGGATCCCTTTCCCTCTTCAGTGAAAGTAAAACCTGGAACTTTCCCGGATTTAGAAATTGGCTGATGCCACGATATATACCCTGTTGTTGGAGCTCCATCTACTCCATTCCATTGATTTCTAAATCCGACCTGGATATCTACATAGTTCTCGATCCCCGCAATTGCAGGGTTAAGCATATAATTATTTATGAAGAAATGATCAAATGATGTTTGAGCATAGCCGAAACTCAAAGTCCAGCAAAACAATATTGTAAAAACTAACTTCTTCATCTCTATCTAATTATTGAAACTGAACCAAACTCTTCTCTACCTGGACCTAAAACAATGCGGTAGAAATACGTCCCTTCTGGTAATGATGAACCATCCCATGTGTTGATATATTGAGGCAAGAACTGAACTTCATTTCCTAATCTATCATAGATATAAATCTCATTATTAGGAAAGTTATCCAAGCCCTCAATTATCCAAATATCATTTTCCGCATCTCCATTCGGTGTAAATACTGTTGGAACAGTGATCTCATACTGACCATAAGTAACTGTTATTGAATCTGAAGCAAGGCAACCTGATGCATTAGTAACCTCCACACCGTAGGTTCCATCTTGGGTCACTGTAAATGTAGAATTGATAGACCCATCATTCCATAGGAAATTAATTCCAAGATCAGTCACATCCAGAAGTAAAAAGGTATTTGGCAATAAAGTGGTATCATTTCCTAAATTCAGGTCTGGTAATGCCTGAATCTCAACTTCCTGAATGGTAGTTACATCTACACCAGAATAATTGACTGTAGCGCTGACCTGATAAGTACCTGCAGCTGAAAATGTGTGTGTAGGATTTATCTCGTTAGAAGTATTCTCTGTACCAGAATTGGGATCATCAAAATCCCAGGTTACCAAATCAGCATCCGAAACATCGGGAGTGAGCGTGAATTGGGTTTGATCTAATGCGCAAGTATCTTGAACAGTAAATGCTAAGTCAATCAGTGTATTACAAAAATTATCGGCTCTATTTCGGATTTCAGCATCTGACCACACTGAATTTGCAACAACAACAGACCTCACGAATCCTGAAGATGCTTCATCATCTAAAACAGCACTTGGGCGATCACGAAAAAAGACTATGGCGTCATCTGAGTCACCTGGAAGATATTCTGGACTAGCGCTATCGTCGTATGAATCAAAGACATTGCCATTTACAAACACTCGAACAATCCCGGAGCAGTTTCTTACCAGAGTAAGTTCATATAGGTCTGACGTATTAAAGAAATTATCGGAACCTACAACACCATTAGGCCAAAAGTCCAAAGTCCCTGTTCCTTCTTCTCCGGAATTCACCCTGATGTAAATGCCATGATCATCGATATGCTCAAAACTTAATAGATGCACCCAATCCGTACCTGGAGATCCTTCTCTGGATTCTCTTACCAATAGTGAATCAATTTGGAAGGTAAATGAAATGGTATATTCACAATCAATAAAATCATTGTTGGAAAACATTAGCCCAGCATTCTTTTCAAAGCTGAAACCTCCAATTGTTTCTGTATTATCAGAGCATGTTGAATTTGGAATATCATAGTTGGTAAAAGACCCTGTTTGACCAAAATCGTTCTGGAGTGGAGTTAGATTTAGATTTGAATCTTCCAGTGAAATATAGTCTTCACTTAAAGGAAAAGTATATTGCTCCTGAGCACTCAAATTGAAAACTCCAACAACAATAAATAGGGATATTAAAATATTGGTTCTGGCGAAACTGATCATATACAGTCAAATGTATAAATGCGGTAATTAGAATGAAAGAAAAGCCGGTACCCAAATGGGAGACACAATGAAATTAGTTAAATAATAATTATACGACAGGCAAAGAGACTAAAACCACCCTTGACCAAATACTTATGAAATTTGAAATATATGTATTTTCATCTGAATCTTGTTAATGTAACCCAAATTCCAACTATTAAAAAAATTCCTATCAACCAATAAAGACTACTATGATATCTATTATTTGAAGAAACATCGATTTCGTCATTTTTCCCTATTAACGTAAATGAAGCCCAGAAAAAAGGATGTCGTCTTTCTGGTTCGGCATTTGCTAAAAACTCCAATTTAGCATTTCTTAATGCTTCACTTTTGGCTTGACCGCTGGAAATGTTATTAAAAAAACTTGATACTAATTGATAAGTGCTATTGTCATCAACAGGCCAATGACTCATTAATATACTTGAAGCTCCAGAGTATCGAAAAGCGTGAGCAAGACTCATTACACCTTCTCCCTCACTAAATTCTCCTGATCCAGAATTACACGCACTTAATACCACTAAGTCTGCAGACAAATTCAAATTATATACTTCAAAGGCATGAAGAACTCCGTCATGTACACTGTCACTTAAGAGATCAAAATACAGTCTACTATTTAGGGAATTAGCATTATCCAAAACTGCATGCATGGCTAGATGTAAAATTCTGTATTTTTCACCATAGTTAATAAAATTAGATTCAGTGGCTTCAGACCCCATGTACTTATCCCCATTAAGTTTATCACTAGTTGATTCTACTTCATTCTTATTCCAATGAAGAGGTGTAATGCTTGATCTCAAGGTAGAGAATTCTTCTTTTTCCAAAGCTTGATCGTAAACAGGTGCAAAACCTCCATATGTCAATAGGTTTTCTGTTTCTGAGTGTTGCCTTTTATGAAATAGTGTTTTGGCAGAATATGCATACTGAATATCAAACTTCCTGATTAAAAAGTCGTCCTGATCAACCCCTTTGAGCGCCTCAAATGGGACATTACCTATTAGTCCATCCGGAACTATAATTAGATGATCAATTATTGCAGACTCCTCTACTATATCGCCAATTAATATTGAAGTCAATTTTTCTATCGTAGCAATAGTTTGAGAATTCAATGTAATTGAAGGATCTCCCAGATAATTCATATAATCGCCAACCATTTTTGGAAAATCATCGGGAAGGATTGTTTTTTTGACTCTCAGACCACCCTTTTCAATATATAGGCAAAACAAAAGAGAGTCAACCACCTGATACTCAATAAATGCTTCGTTGTGATTAAGGCCATTTTGTATAGAATTTATTGACCCAAATTGATAATTATGCTTCAATTCAAAGTAATCTGGAAACTTCTTTTCCAGGGACTCAAGAAATTCATCGTACTCTCTTTGAACAATCGACACCTGCGCTAAATCCCCAGATGATTTGTATTTATTAATTTGTAATTGAAGATCAGTTTGCAGCGATAATAGAGAGTCTGGTATAGAAGACTCAATTTGAGCTCTCGAATCCATCAATTTTAAAAATAAAAGGTTTGATTTGCTTTTTTCCATGCATACCAGGACACTGTCCAGGTAGGTTTCCTCAGATGATTTAACGTATTTATCATAGTTTACTGCAATCCAAATATTATAAATCGCAATGGACTGTTCGCCCAGGTTCTGCAAGTCCGACCTTCTGGTCATCTCTTTTCTAAACCTCTGAATGTACTGATCGGATACGTTTAGACTTTTAACTAATCTGTGATAATATTGATCTTTTTCACTTAATGTGGCATTAATATATTCGTAGAATAAAGATTGAGCTTTACCCTTTAAAACTTTGATAAGTTCCCCGGGATCCAAAACCTTTTCAGAAGATGGATTAGTGGCGATATTCTGTGAATCAAAATCCTCCACAAGACTTATTAACGCTTTCTGATAGACCTCTAACGCGCCTGAATGATCCGATTGATCTAATTTAATTGCGGCCAAAACATTGAGGTTCGCACCAACTTTTGGGTGTTTCCAACCATAGTTACTAACAAAATGACTTATAGCCTCATTCGTAAAATTTTCGGCTTTATTTTGGAGACCTTCTCTTTTATGGTGAAGTGCCATATTTTGATAAATGGTTGCTAAAAGATCGGTAGTTTCTCCATAATTTTTCTTATGCAATGAAATGGCTTTTTCGAAATAGTATTGTGAAGAATCCGGGTCATTCATTAATGCATGAGAGTTTCCAAGGTTTGTGTAGGAATATATAAATATGGAATGATCAGGATGAAACACCTTCTTTCTGATTTTTAAGGCCTCTGCATGGGCCTCTTTGGATTTCACATAATCACCTTGATCAAAATAAACATTGCCAAGATTATTGTAAACAGAGGCAACTCTTCTATGTTCTAACCCAAAAAGCTCCATTCTTTGATGCAATGCCAGATTAAAGTAATCCAGAGCCTTGGAGTATTGCTCCAAGTAATGATAGCTGTTTCCTATATTATTTAAAGACATAGCAATTTCAGGGTGCACTTCAGGAAAAATACTCTTCTTAATCTTTAGTGCTAAAAAATGAGTTTGAAGGGCCTTATGGTATTTCCCTAAACCGTCATATGCATTAGCCAAGTTATTCAAAATCGAAGCATTCAATTCCTGACTACCACCAATATCATACAATACCTTTATAGCATTTTGGTAACTCTCTACGGCCTTATCATACTGCACCAAATCATAATATGTTACCCCTTGAGATCTGTACGCCTGAAATAGAGCTTTACTTACAACCGAATTTGATTTGAGGACTTCAATCGCTTTGTTGGCCAGATTAAGAGATGAATCAAAATCACTATAATAAATTGCCAGTGTATTACTAAGATTAACATATGCTTTCGCTACTTCCTCAGGGTTAATTGAATTACAAAGTTCAATGACCCGTGTAGCAGCTTCAATACTCTTTTCCACAAGTCCTGTTCTGTTATATATATCAGAAGTGCTATTCAGGACATTGCATAATCCATCGACTTCATCTTTTGCAAAATGTTCCAAAAACTCGTTGTAATAATACAATGCTGAATCATAGTTTCTGGCTGAACGGAAATTATCTCCTTTTGATATCAGTTTTTCCGAATCTTTGTTTTGAGCTACCACATATAATGGTAGACAAATTAGTACTACTATTAAATTCTTCATTTTGTAGGTAAGGTTAGATGTTGAATAGTGTCTATGAAAATTTGAAATTATAAGTTCTGAGTTTTCATATTTATTGCTTTAAGGTCTAAGAAATTGGGTTAGTGATATCCGGGCTCTTTTAATAATTGTAGTGCCCGATTGCTGTAGATTGATTTGGTTTCAATCAAATGATTCAACAGTAACTTTGACTCGTCAATATTTCCTGAAAGTAAAAATGCCAATGCTAAATACCAGTCACGGCTCTGTTGAATTGAAAAAGGAGCTTCTGCACCAATTCGATTTAGCCAAAGGATACCATTCTTGGTATCATCCAATCCAAGATAACAGTTAGCAATCAGCAGTTTCAAGGTATCCCCTTTCGGTCCATCTGAATCAATAAATTGCTGTAATGCACTTTGATAGTCATGAGCTGTATAATCTTGATAACCATGAACAGGAATAGTAGCATCGCCCCTGGTATTCACCACTCCCCTGTAGGGCCTGAAGTATTGATCAAACAATATTTCCTCACTAGAACTTCTGGAAAAGTTGAATATAACAAATGAGGATACTGCCAACAACGAGATAACAGCAGCGGCTACCCATATACGATGGTAGTAGATTTTGTTTGTTTTGGTCTCAACAGCAATGCGAGAAAGTCGATTTCGCAGATCAGCTGTCGACTTTTTGTCCTTCAAAGCCTCTCCAATTTGAATCGCTAGGATTTGATTTTCATCGTTATCCTCAATGATCTTTCTACTCAAAGATTCTCTTTCAATAGGAGGTGTTTCTTTGTTAAAGAACTTCTCTATATCATCTTGATTATCCATTTTTTAGTTCTTGATAAAGGCTATCGTTTTTTATCGCTTCCACTAGTTTACTTTGACAATTATGCTTACGTTTACGTGCATATCCCTCACTTTTGAAGCCCAGCTTTAGTGCTATATCCATCATTCTAATTCCCTCGAAAAAAAGGGTTAGAATTTGTCTACAGGATTCCGACATAGAGTTAAAATACTTTAAATAAAGGTCCTGCCTTTCTGATTTAATGATTATTTCATCAATAAGGTTACCCTCATCATTTGATTCAACGGTCAAACTGAATTTACTCCTCTTTCGCAATTCATACATCCACTTTCTTCGCCCTATGCCATAAATAAACGTTTCGAGCTTGGAAGTGAGTTCAAAATCAGGCTCGCTCATCTTTTTAAAGCTCAAAATTACCGACTCCTGCAGTAAATCTTCTGCATCCTGTTGACTTCCAGAGTTTTCCAGGACCATTTTTTTAAAAGAAGGTAACAAGCTTTTATACAGAGACTTAAGAAACTTTTCATCCGAAAAAAATGAGACAACATCATTTTTTTTCATTTTTTTTCTAATCAGAGGGTAACACAAATGTGAGAACAGTCATAAAAGGTCAAATTAAACTTAAAACTTAACAAAAATGAAAAACTTAATTCTTATTGTATTGCTAATCCCGTTTACTGCTTGTAACGATTCATTCAATGAACCACTAGAAATAGAGTCCGGAAATTTGTCATTCCCGACTGGGAGGACTTCACAGGATTATTATGACGAAGGATATGCTATTGGTACAGGCGATGCAGATTGGTTAGTCGACCAAACATGGATAAAGGTGAATTGTGTTGAATCAAAATTTAAGACTACTGATTTTACTTTTGAAGATGAAAATGGATTTTTCATGGTGAGTCAGGGACTGGAATTGGATAAAAATCAATATCTAACTTCTTGTCTTCTTACGACGGTTACTCAAGAATTAGCATTTGATGAATTCATCAGCATTTATCCATATAAGGATGGTTACACGCAGATACTTGAGGATAAAATCGCAAGTACTAGCGGTAATAACAAGGCATTTTACCAAGGTATTCTGGCAGGTTTTAAAAACAGGTTATGCGGTTGGTCAATTACAATGCCATTTAATTTCACGTATTGTGATGCAATAGACTTACCGGGATCTGAAGGATCAACAGGTGGACCTAGTACAGGCGGGCCAGAAATCTGCATAGATTGTGATTCTTAATTAATCGTTGACCATTTGAAAGGGTCTGGAAAGCTTCAGGCCTTTTCTATTTAACCAAGCTAGATAATGTATAAATTTAAATGGGTATGAGCTTATTTATGAAAGCCCGCCTACGCTGAAGCTTCGGCGGGCGAAGGTGGAGCCGGAGGCTCTTGAACTCTTGTTTTAAGTCATGAATATCATACCGTTGCGGCAGTAAACACTTAGTTGTTAACCGAAGTGCTAACCACATAATTTGATAGATTTTAAGATAGAATGGGTTTCGAACCTAAGAATATTTCTAAGCTTTCACTTTAAATATACCAACATATGGGTATTGAAATTTGAAGATACGACCCTCACCTTTGTTTAAAAGTTCTCTTCTGATGAGCAATGAACAATTAATCGCCATTCTCAATTTACTACGACCAAAAGCTTATAATGCTATTACCAAAATTCTGGTCCTAGCTGGAGTATCATTGATTATTTCAACATTTTGGGAACAATTAGTTGAAGTTTTGTTGGAAGCATATTTGAAAGATGTAAAATTTCCAAACGATCCGGTTATGGGATCAATATTAATAGCCTTAGGATTGGTTTATAACATATCTCACAGATTGATTAAAGATTCTGTTAACAACTCTTACGCAGATTGTGAGCAAGCTTTTCAGTTCTTACAGGATAAAAAACTTATACCCGCATTAAGAGAACTGAGCACTACCTGCAAGAATAACAATAGAATAGACTTATCAGGCGCAATCAGGGACGTAATTGGGGATTTTACCTGGTTGAAATATTATCAAGACACAGAGGAGGACGAAGAGTTGGTTCTAAATAATCTGAAAAGTGTATTTACTAAACAAAAGCGAGTAAAATTCATCGCTTTAAAAAACACAATAAATAAAATTTCAATGCGAATAAATAATTCTATAGATAATGTTAAAATTGATTAATCTACTCACCATTTTAGTACCATTCATGCTAAGTCTTGATTCATATGGTCAAGATTGTCAAGAATATAACCTAGGCAAATTGAACTCAACTGAATTGATACTAGGATTAAATACACATCTGACTCATTATAAAGTATATGACAAAAGTTACCAATGGCTTCAAATAGACACTTCTGATGAAGAATGGTCTTTTGATTTGCAAACCGTAGAATTTTCACCAAATATCAAAGACCAAACTATCAGTATAATTTGCGTTGGTAAGCAAAAGTGCATTCATTTAGATGAAACAGGAAATAAGGGAAGAAGATCTGAAACTCTTTATTTTAAGGTAGATAGTGCTGCGGCTGAGAGTTATTGTATTCTTCTTGAGTTGCAATCAATATAAATCTCGTTTGAGAACATGGCGGGAATCGAACCCGCAATACATGGTTTTGCAGACCACCGCCATACCAATTTGGCTTCATGTTCTTAAGCGGAGGCAGAGGGAATCGAACCCCCGAGGCTTTTACACCCAGCTGTTTTCAAGACAGTGTCCTCGACCAACCGGACTACCTCCATTTTGCGGAGAGCGAAGGAATCGAACCTTCACCCCATGTCTCAGAGAACTCGCTTAGCAGGCGAGCGCAACAAACCAATATTTGCCTACTCTCCATTTGTAGACCCGCCGAGAATTGAACTCGGAACCTTCACCTTATAAGAGTGCTACTCTAACCGTTGAGCTACGGGTCCTCAAAGTATGCCCACTGGGATTCGAACCCAGAAAAAACAAGTCTTAAGCTTGTCGTGTATGCCAGTTCCACCATGGGCATAATTCACGGACGGAAGGAGTCGAACCTTCATAAACTCTTTGCCTATAGCAAAGCGACTGTGCCATTTTGTCTATCGTCCGCATGTACCCTGTGAGGGAGTCGAACCCCCAAGACCCTGATTCTAAGTCAGGTGCGTATGCCAGTTCCGCCAACAGGGCATAAAAAAAGCCCCTTCAGAAATGAGAGGCTTTGATGTCAGACAGTGATGATACTTTCTAGACAATACAATACCTCTCCAGATATTTCAGCGAACAACTGGATATGAGTAAGAGACATAATATTTGATTCATTCTTTTCATTTCTTTCATTTTTACAATCGATGATCCACCAGGATTCGAACCTAGACCATTTGAGTCAAAGTCAAATATGCTGACCATTACACCACAGATCATTAGTAGGAATAGTAAGACTCGAACTCACATCTTTGGGGTCGAAACCCAACATTCTATCCATTGAACTATATTCCTATTTGGGTGTCTTCGGGACTCGAACCCTGTTCTCCTCATTCACAGAGAGGCATTTTGCCGGTTAAACTAAAGACACCATATGTACTCCGTATGGGACTCGAACCCATATCAATTGATAGAAAGTCAAGTATCCTAAGCCGTTAGACGAACGGAGCATTTGTCTGAAGAGTAGGATTCGAACCTACAACCTCCCCAGTCCAAGTGGGGTAAACAACCGTCGTTATCTCTCCAGATATTTCGCAGTACTGACGGGACTCGAACCCGCAACCACTCGAGAGACAGTCGAGCACTCTAGCCATTGAGTTACAGCACTATATTGTGGAACAGATAGGAATTGAACCTATATCTCTGCTTTTTCAGAGTAGCGCATTGACCTACTTTGCTACTGTTCCAGATAAACAAAAAAAGCATCCCACTTTCTATGGGATGCTTCATTTGCATATTGTAATATGATCTATATTGTTAAGTCATATCCACATCCCATATAAGACAGTCCAGCTCCTGCTCAAAATCGAAAGTAAATCGATCGGAGGGCGGACATAAGAGTTCTATATGTAGACGTATCAATTTCATTGTTTTATATCGTTATTGTTTGTTAATCACTGACGCAAAGGTTAAAAGCATTATTTAAAATTCCAAGAGAAATATCGAATTAAATTATTGATAATCAATTAGTTATGAAAAATATAGGCAATACGATTCCACCCCGCTTTCTGCGAGTTTTTTAGAATTTTTACAACTGCCTGTCTCTCAATTGTTTCCTCTTTCAATGTGCTATCGTTATGTTATTTAGTCTTCAAACATTTTTTTTGAAATTTGACATAAAAAAAGCGTCCAACTTTCGAAGGACGCTTCTGCTTTGATAAAATATATCTTCTATTCCATTAATTCATATTCAGTTTAGACAAAGCATACACGTCCCTCTCCCAATCCTCTGAGGGTAAAAAATGGCGACTCAGGCCGAGACATATGCTTTGTATTCTGTAATTCATTATTGCAAATTTATGTTTTTATATTAATAGGATGCAAATTTTGGTTGGGATGCATAAAGTTTCACACTAACCTTTTCCTTAAAAATGCTCTACCAGAACCGGATTTGAGATATTTTTCAAATTTGAATGCTTTCCATTTTTCACTGAACACTATATAAGTAACTACTTCAACTGGTAATCTTTCACTTGTATATGAAACTTTACCATTTAGATGCCTAATTAATCTTGACTTTAAATCTGATGTGCATCCGTAATAGAAAGTTCCATCTGAGCACTTTAATATGTATCCTGTTTGCATATGATTGATGATTTTTGCAATTCTACGCAGTAGCAGTCTAATATAGATGGATCTGGATAATCTATGAATGTAAATTTGCAGCTATCAGCTTTAAGAGTTCAGAGCTTTACATTATCGGTCTTGGATAGAGTTAGTTGTGAATTGTCCTCCTTCTTGGAATTCTGGAGAGCCTTCTCCGTAGCTTTCCGATAAAGAAAGATGCATCGAAGAATGATGAGCTTTAATGAAAGCCCGCCTTCGTTAAAACTTCGGCGGACACGGTGGAGGGTCTCCGCCGTAGCTCGCCGAATTGTTATCTTTTAGATGAATTATAAATTGGAAAAGATATGAGCTCAAAATGAAAGCCCGCCTACGCTGAAGCTTCGGCGGGCGAAGGTGGAGCCGGAGGGAGTCGAACCCTCGTCCAGATAAGGAAAAGATGGACCGTCTACATGCTTAGTTGATACTTAGGATCTTATAGGAGAGCTGGCTATCAACAACCCACTGTTCCTACCAGTCACTGGAGTTTCGCATTAGCTTAGTAACCTCACTAATACTAGTCCCGAAGATGACACCCCTTGATCCGATCTACAGGACAAAGACCTGGAGGGATGTGACTGTCCCGATATGTTTTATCAGGATGAGTAATTCCTACTATAATTCAGAATTAAGCAGCCATGGCATACTGTGTATTGCCAACTATAGTATGAATGAATTGATCACAGGTGTACATTCACCACCTGACATGCAAATACATCAAATGCACTTACTGTCGATACCGGTCGGCCCCATATCTTGTTGCAGTGTGCAAAAAAGTAAGCAAAAGTATTTGAAATTAGTTCAAATACTACTTTACCTACGAAATAATTAACTAATCAGATGAAGAATATCACAATTTCAACTCCCAGGTAGCTTCTCCCCTCTCTTCGATAACTCAACCAATTTCTCAATCCGATTATTTCTTGTAGCCTGCGTCTTTGCCAATTTCAGCCACCTTAAAACAAACCGCTTGCTTGAATCATTTATTGAATCAAAAAAATGTTCAGCTTCTGGAACAGCAGATAATGCAGCACTTAAGTCTGCTGGTTTGATAAGCTTATCTACCTCATCCATGAAATTCCAGAGTCCACTTTTCTTAGATTCTTCAATTGAATCAAATCCAGATTGATGCATCCTGTTTTGTTCAATTAGTTTTTGAGCTCTGTCTTTGTAAGTTTTTGACCAGTGTTTTGCTTTCCTCGGTGATATTAATTGCATGGTCTTGTTTTCATCAAGTTTCCTCTTGATACCATCAATCCATCCAAAGCACAATAATTCATCTAATACTTCTGAATTAGAGACATAGTTTGACCCATGACTCTTCTTGTAACTTACCAACCACGCACTTTCCTCTTGGTCATAATTATCCATCAACCATTCCCGAAGCTCCTCAGATTTTTTAATCTCTATTTTTTGAAAATTATCAGTTACAACCATCATCTATTTATGTGATATGTATAACTACCGAAAGGCCCAAGAAGTTAAAAAACTTCAAAATCTTATTGCGTAATCATTCGGTTACTCATATATTTGTAACCATTCAATTACACATTAAATATTTTATTATGAAAAACTCAATAATCATTAATGAAACGACTTTACAGATGGAGAGAATCATGGATGCTCCATTAGCGCTTGTTTGGCAGGCTTGGTCAGATGCTAATCTTATTGCTAAATGGTGGGCTCCTGAAGGGATGGAACTCAAAACTGAAAACTTCGACTTCAAAGTGGGAGGCAAATGGACCTATAGTATGCCAATGCCAGATGGAAGTCAGTTTGTTTCGGAAGGTAGTTATCTGGATATTGTTCCTCAACAAATAATTGTAACATCTGCTGATTTTAAACCAATGACAGAAGATGTAGAATTACATATTAGACTTAGTTCTGAAGGATCAGGTACCAGGTTCATATTTGAAGTGGTTCACAAAACAGCTGAATATTGTCAACAGCAATTAGAAAAGGGATTTGATAAAGGATGGGGTGCTGCATTTGACAGAATGGAAAATATGATCTCTCAAATGCAAATTTCAAAATCATGAAAAAGCATAATATTCTGTATTGGGTAACAACAGGTTTATTCTCCCTGATGATGGTAGCAACAGTTGGCAATAGCATTTTCAATGACAAGTTTTCATCTCGTTTCGAATCACTTGGATATCCTAAATATCTAATTGTTCCATTGATGGTCGCCAAAGTAATTGGACTAATTACAATCTGGAGTGATTTTTCACATCGTCTTTCTGAATTAGCTTATGCAGGATTCTTCTATTTAATTCTATTAGCATTGAATGCCGAATTTCATGCTCACTCACCTGATCTGATTTCCCCTTGTTTGGCGTTGCTGTTTTTGACAGGTTCATTTTATTTCAGGTTTAAGCGACCAATCAAATTATCACATTGATTGGTTTGAAAGGAAAGCATTTAAATTTTCAGATCGCTTTTCTTTCATTATCACTATATTTAAATCCAATTCAACACATAACAACATAGTATGAGATTCTTCCTATTTACACTTATCGTTTTTGGACTTATTGGCTGTACTGGAATATCCGACCAAAACAGAATCATAGAAATTGATACAAAGTATAAAGACGGTCAATTGGAAGAAGCAAAAGCTGATGCAGATCAATTCCTTTCAGAGCGTCCCGATAATGAAATTGGCTGGACTTTACTTGGTCATATCCTTGCTGATATGGATGATGATGAAGCTGCTAAAGAGGCTTATGAAAAGGCTATATCTCTGGACCCCACAACGGTAGAAGCTATTACTGGAATGGGAATACTTTCAAGAAGATTAGGTGAGTATGATCAGGCTGCTGACTACTACTATAAGGCAATATCTCTGGACCCAAATTACGCCCAGGCATATTCCAGCCTTGTTGTGATTCACTTGAAACAAAAAGATTTTAAAAGAGCAGTTGATGTAGGTAAAAGAGGTTACAATCTAGATGAGAGTGATCCCGCTATTGCTTCAAACCTGGCGGTTGCTTACCATTATGATGGAGACACTGTCAATAGAGATAAATATTACGATATCGCTGAAGCAAACGGCTACAGTAACCTGGAGTCTTTGCAAAAAATATTTAGTGGAGAATATACTGTGTTTGATTAGTCTTCACTTTGATTTCTTTCCTTTCTTCCGCTTTTGATTGATGCTCTGATTAGCAATGCAAATAAGCCGAAACCAATGACCATATAAATTACTTCCGCCATTCCATCGGGCAAAGTATCTTCATAATTCCTAAAAATCATGACAAATACAATCAATGGAGACATAAAAAGGATGACTATGAAAGCCATCCTAAATCTCATTATTACCTGAAGCTTAAATACTAGCCAAATTGTCTTAAGAAACTTCAGCACTACTGACACTGGTCATATAAATACACATGCTTTGCAATGTCTTTCCACTTCAATCTTTCATTATTGGTGTAATTATCTTTCATAGCCTCACAATCCGTAAATATTTTGGTAAAAGCGATTTCCTGATATTTTCTTTTTCGAATAACCTTCGCTTTCCCGCCATCAATTACCATTAAATGAGTAGTTGGATCGCCTCCTGCAATTGTGATAGTCCCAACTTTTGCTTCAGCGGTTTCATTTTCATTATTTGTATTGATGTAGAATTTCAATCTGCTATCAAAGCCAGGGTTCTCAAGCTGTACAAAAGCATACTTCTCCTTCTTACCAGGTAATTGAATTCTATCGAAAAATACATAGTCTAAGACAATAATCTCATTAAATTCTGGATCTAGTGCTCTAAGAACTTCAGGGATATTCAAAGGTCCTGTATCTACACTTGGGTCAAACCAAGGTCTAATGATTAAAGATTTTGCGTTTTCAGTATTGAACTTGAATTTTCCTTGCTTATTCTTGATAGTAAAATTTCTGATTCTGTCATTGTCCATAAAAAGTCCTCTGAGGTTACCCTCAATGGTATCACCTTCCATAGTAATAACATATGCTCGCTCACATGCAGTAATTTGATCTTGAGTTAATCTTGGCACAAAAAACTGCGCCTGTAGTTGAATGGATGCGAGTGTAAAAATTGATATTGCAGTTAATAATTTCATGTTAGTTTGTTTGATTAGGTGGTGTATTACAAATATGAGACCAAGTTTTAACTGATACAAATTGAATGTGAAATTACATGTTATGCTACAATCAATTAAATTGCTCAAAAAATCTTAACAATCATCCACTGTGAAAGCATTAATTACATCACTTATTCTTCTATTTTTATTTAGTTCTTGCAGTTCTGATTATGATTTAAACGAAGAGTACAAATTAGGCCTTTAAAATTATTCGAAGGGTGAATTGAAAAATTCAATTCGCCATTTCTCAAGAGTAATCAACCGTACAGATACTTGCATGTCTTGTGTGTTGCATCGTGGCTGGGCCTACAGAGATTTATCCATAACATCAAAAGCAAAGAAGGACTTTACAACCTTGATTGAATTAGGTGATAAATGTCTGGGTTACGGAAATCGTGGTGGTGTATGGTATGACATGAATGATTTCGAGAATGCCCTTGAGGATTACAAAAAAGGATACCAATACTGTGAGGACACTTTGTTATTGATGAATATGATGACTCACATGTATTTTTTCACTGATAAGAGAGATAGTGCGTGCATCTATTACAATAAAGCAATTCTATACGACTCTTCGGATTTCAATCCTATGATTATCAGATATTGTGATAGTAAGAAATAGTCTGATCCCATAATTTCCTATTCATCACACAATTTTATAAATGGATTTTACATTTGCGTAGGAATATTGGAACAAACAATTCAAACCCAATGACCTATCCTAAAATTGTAATTAGCCTGCTTTGCATAAGTCTTAATTTCATCCCATCAAAGTTATTTTCGCAAGACACAAAATCCACAAATGATCTTTCATTTCTAGTCGGTTCCTGGGAGGTAACCAGAACTTATAGTCCCAAAGATGAAAATCCGCGAGTTCTAAAAGGAACATTGGACTGCTCGATAGTAATGGATAACCAATTCATCAAATGCACTTATGAAATGGAAAGGCCGAACAAAATACGAGGCTTAGATGAGGTCTATTTCAATTATAACCAAATATATGATACCTACGAAAGCCTATGGTTAAGCTCAACCTGGCCAATAAAGGTGTTGATGCAGGGAACATATGATAAATCAACTGGCACTTTGAAGACTGCTGCGGAATTTATGATTCAGGATAATGTGATGGAGTATGTCCAGGGAGAATTGATTGTGAGTGAAGATGGTCAATCTTTCAAAAGGCAAACCCTGATCAGGACGAGCAGAGACCCTGAAAACATTTGGAAATATCATATGGATGAAGTGGCTGTTAAAAAATGACCTAATAGTCCTATCAATGGAATAATAATTCTGCGTATTCCCAGTTCTATCTGAAAAGTTTTCAGATGAAAAACTGGATCACACCAATCAAATATCTGTATAGGGAAGTAACCGTCTATAATCTAATATTTACAGCATTAAGTATTAATATCTTAATCTATTACGGACCTGGAAGTTTAGCTTACATCTTCTGGATGAAAGTAATAGGTTATGCTTTCACTACTATAGCTTACTATTGGAGTAGGAAAAGGCACTTATACTTCTTTCACAATCTTCAATTAAATAGAGTCAATCTGTTTATCATTTCCACGGCTATTGATCTAGTAACTACAATCCTCTTACTATCAGCTACCAATCTTTTTCTATAATGAATACACTTGAAGTAGACAGCATTCAACTCTCATTTGATGGGAGAAAAATCCTTTCAAATATTTATCTGCAATGCAAAACCGGTGATATCATTGGAATTCTAGGCAGAAATGGCTGTGGAAAATCCAGTCTGCTAAAGGTGATTTTTGGATCATTGAAAGCAGAGAATCAGTTTGTGAGATACAATGGAGAGTTTCAAAAGCAATTATTCAAATCTCCAAATGCCATACACTTTGTTACTCAAGATGGTTCTTTAATGAACTACCTGTCATTTTCTGATTTAGTGAGAATCTTTGAATTAAAATCAAAACTCGATTATATCCTAGAAATAGAAGAAATACGAAAACATAAAGATCATAAGTTAAGTGAATTATCTACTGGTGTCCGAAGGTTAGTAGAAATAATGGTTTTCCTGTTTTCTAATTCCGCATTTACTATTTTAGATGAACCCTTTTCCGGATTATCCCCTGCATTGATTGAAAAGCTTATCCCTCACATACAAAATCAGTCGAGGAAAAAAGGAATCATTCTCACTGATCACAGGTATCAGGATGTGTGGGAGGTAGCAACTAAAAAGCTTGTCCTTTATGAAGGTAATATCAAGGAAATCTTTGAATTAGGGGAGCTTGAAAGATATGGTTATATTTCTGTTCAAACTTAACAGAAATGCCAAAATTCAAACTATACATAGCAACAACAATTGACGGCTTTATTGCCCGAGAAGATGGATCCTTAGATTGGCTGCCAGGGGCAGAACCCGGAAGTGAAGTCCCAGAAGATTTTCCGGAAACTGATGGCGGTTACGGCGAGTTTTACAGTACCATAGATGTTATTGTTCTTGGTAAGAAAACCTATGACGAGGTAATGGGCTTTGGAGTAGATTGGCCTTATCCAGATGCAAAAGCTTTTGTAGTCACTACTGACACCAATTTCAAACCTCAAACGGATAACACAGAAGCAATCCACAAACTCGATAACGAGAGCATTCAAAAACTTCAGCAAACAAGCAATCAAAACATATGGGTAATTGGAGGAGGAAATATTATCAGTCAATTTCTCAACCTTGATGCAATTGATGAAATGATTCTTAGCCAGTTTCCCGTCATACTTGGAAAAGGAATTCCTCTGTTTCCGAATGGACCAAAGGAAACTAAATTTAAACTTACCAAAACAGAGGCATTTGGTTCTGCGTTCGTAAACCTGACTTATCAGAAACTTTAACCATTCATGCAAGAACCAAAAGTTAAGAACCTCGAGAAAACCCTTCTTTCTGACAACTGGTACAGACTAGATAAAGTGATTTACGATATCCAAACGAAAGATGGAAACTGGGAAACTCACACCAGAGAAGCATATGATCGCGGAAATGGTGCTACTATATTGCTGTATAACAGAAAAAATGGCACCATCATCCTCACAAGACAATTCCGACTTCCAACCTACATCAATGGCAATGAAAACGGGTTAATGATTGAAGCCTGTGCTGGCTTGCTTGACAAAGATGATCCAGAAACCTGCATCAGAAAAGAGGCTGAAGAAGAGACTGGATACAAAATCAAATCAATTGAAAAAGTATTTGAAGCATACATGTCGCCTGGTTCCGTAACCGAGATACTTTACTTCTTCATAGCTGAATACGACGAGGATATGAAAATTAGTGAAGGAGGTGGGCTAGCGCACGAGCAAGAAAACATAGAAGTTTTAGAAATCCCTTTCGATGAAGCAATGCAAATGATTAAATCTGGGGAAATCAAGGATGGTAAGACAATTATGTTACTTCAGCATTTGCAGATGGAGGGGGTGTTTTGAGTTTTGAGTGCTGGAGTGATTCAAAAAAATGGGTCTTCCGATTACTCAGAAAACCCATTCAATATTTGTTGTAGTTTGTAAAAACGAATCTGTTAGCCGAATTATATCAGCGTTATCACATTGTAAGCGATAATCAATAGTTGCGTAGCTGTTCCTACGAAATAGATTGGAAGTGTATAGCGCATTGGCATAACGGCCAAATTAGATACTAATACCCCGTAGGCGCCAACCAAAATAGCAATTGCCTGAAAATCACTAAACCCAACTGCTGCACCCATAGACCAAATTGCAAAAGGAGCAAAAATACATCCTTGAGAAAGGAGCATAATTGAGATTAGCAATATTCTATAGTAGTCCATTTTATCTGCCCAAGTGATAAATCTACTCCAGGTTCCTTCTGTAGTTTGTACCGACAAAGATTTATTTGGACTAATAACTCCTGCTTGAGATTTCATGTTTTTAGATTTAGTGATTTAATACTTCTGATATTTCGTTGTGAAACATATCACAAGAATAAGTGAATTGATAAATCACCAAATTGACATTTGTCATATCGAATTATGACTTTCTGTTGATTCAATATGAATCCAAATCAAGGAAAGAGTTTTGAACAAGTTGAATCCTCCGATCAAAACCCCTTCGTAGCACTTTTATCTCTGATAATAACTTACAATGCTTGCTTTTGCAATGGTATTATTCCACAAATAATAACCAACGATAGCAGCATTAGTATTTTCATCCAATCCCAGTTTATCAACTTTCAAAGCGTAAACCGTGATCTCATACTTATGCCATCCGTGCCCCTCCGGAGGACATGGCCCGCCGTATCCTTTTGCTCCATAATCTGTAATACTTTGAATTGCACCTTGAGGGGCAAGGTTTAATGAAACATCTCCTGCGCCAGTTTTCAACTCGTTTACATCAACAGGAATATCAAAAACCAGCCAATGCCACCATCCACTTCCGGTGGGTGCATCTGGATCATACATAGTAATGGCAAAACTCTTTGTACCCTCTGGAGCGTTTTTCCAGGATAATTGTGGAGATTGATTTTCTCCTGTACATCCAAACCCATTAAACTCCTCAACTTTTGTAGAAGTGCCACCTAAATCTTTACTAGACAAGGTAAAAGTCTCTTGTGAATATGAATCAAGAGAAATTGCTAAAACAGCAAGAACTAATATTAAATTTTTCATGTCTTTGAGTATTTTATTCTTACACAAAGCTCTTGAGGAAGCTCCAAAGTATAAGCCTTACCTCGGTTCAAAAAGTATTGCTAAAAGCTCAATTTAATTGGTACTGTTTTGGGGTGATTCCAAACTTTTGTTTGAATGCCTGGATAAAATTAGAAAGCGTATCATATCCCACTTCTTTAAAAATGTCAGATGGTCTTTGAGATCTATTTTTCAATAAGAAGGCCGAATATTCAAGTCTTTGATCCTGAAACCACTTGCTTGGAGATTCATTGAAGTGCTTTTCAAAATTTCTCTTAAATGAAGACAAGCTCATGTTTGATAAAAATGCCAGTTCATTCAATGATAGCTTATTCAACTTATTGGTTTCCACAACATCCAAAAAACGATGTGTGTGATCATCAAGGTCCATCATAAGTGAAGACAAAAATTCTGTCCCTAAAAGGTCTGATAAATAAATCATCAATTCCTCAAATTTCACTTTGAGCAACTTCCTTCTTGTACCTTCTGAAAGGTCCTCAAGATCGATTAATCCTTCCACCATTGACCTCAAAAATTTGTCATAAGGAATAGCATGAATAGATTTTCGGCTTGCTTGTTTCTCCAGATTTACTTCGTACTTCCTGGCAAAATCGAATATATCGTGATCGGAAAAGAATAGTAAAATGCTTCTGTAGTCATTCTCCTGTCCGGTCAGTTTCTCTGTCATTAAACACTTACCAGACTTCATCAATAGAAAATGGGAATTGGCTATTGATACTGAAGAGGTATCTGCATATACCTCCTTATGCCCTTCCAACAAAAAACTAAAAGTATTCATGGAAAGATTCACCTGTTGCTTGGAAGATTCTTTCTCAGCCCGATAATCCAGAATGATTGGAGAAGATGGTTCTTCGCTTAGTAAGTCATATGGTAGATTAACTATATTCAAATTCTATCGGTCAATTCAATTCTTCTTTTTACCACTGTATTTATCGTGAAGCCCCTCTCCGTTCAATATTTTACCAATACACTTATCAATCCTGGCTTCCCTAGTCTTGGACTGTTTTGGTTGCGATATAAAAATGATATATCCCCTTTGTCTTCCTGGAGTTAGGGATTCAAAGGCACTTCTTAATACAGGATCTGTATCTAACCTATTTTGTAGTTCTTGCGGAATAGGCTCAGGATTCTGTTTCCTCTCGATTTTTAATCCTGCTTGCTCGACCTCCACTGCATTCAAAATTATCTCCTTGATGGATTCAAGGTTTTCTTCAATCTGTTGAAGACTAGTAAATTTTAATAACCTGCCAGCTTGAGAATTTTTACCAGGCTTGACCAACAAGCTATTGGGATCTGAGATTAATGCCCCTTTAAAAAAGCTCACTGAACAATAATCCTTGAATGCACTTACAATCAACACATTTTTATCATTGATTGTGTAGCAAGGCACCCCCCATTTCAACTCTTCTTTTAGACCACACTCAAGTACAATTTGACGTAAATATTCCAGCTCAGGCACCCAGTTATGCACTTTGCATTTTGGGGTCCCTCCAAGTTCGCAACGCATGCAACCTTCTAGTAGATATCTGTCAATTTGTGGGTTCATAATAGAGGTTCCTATGCCTTCTTGACAAACTCAGATTTCAATGCCATGGCACCAAATCCATCTATTTTACAATCAATATTATGATCACCATCCTTCAATCGGATGTTTTTAACCTTTGTTCCTGCTTTTACAGGTTTAGGCATTCCTTTTACTGGTAAATCCTTAATAACCACTACGGAATCACCATCCTGCAGAACATTGCCATTGGAATCTTTAATGACATTTTCATCTGCTGTTTCGTCTTCAGGATTCCATTCATGTCCGCATTCCGGGCACACCAGCAAGGCATCCATAGGGTAGGCGTAGTTAGATTGGCAATTAGGGCATGGAGGAAATTCTGACATCTTTAAATATTTGCTGTGAGTAACAAATATATGTTAATCCACAAGCACAACCACATTTCCTTTCTTTCTTCTACTTTCAACATAGCGGTGGGCTTCTACCATCTCATCCAACATGTATCTGGAATCAATCACTGGTTTCAATTTTCCATCTCCAACCATATTGATTAAGAACTGCAGATCTTCTGCCGACTCTTCTGAGTTTTCCGCCATAACAACTTTTTTATCAGTAGTTAATGACGTCCAAATCATCTCCAATGACTTCATGGGTTCTGATACATTCATGTATGCACCGGACGAGGTTAGATGCTCTTTTCCTATCGAAAACTGAAGGTTTCCGATGGTTACAAGAATAGCATCATAAACATCAAGACTTTCATTAAAACCGGAATCCTGATAGTCCAGAAATTCATCAGCTCCCAGTGATTTCACGAGTGATTCATTGGTCTTACTGCTAACTGCAGTCACATGAGCGCCAATATATTTAGCAAGCTGAATCGCATAAGTCCCAACACTTCCTGAAGCTCCATAAATTAATATTTTTTGACCTTCCTGAAGATTACATCTCCTCAGATAATGTAGTGCTGTTCTGGCTCCAATCGGAATTGCAGCAGCTTGTTCAAATGTAACTGAAGGTGGCTTAAATGCGATTGCGCTTTTTTCTGGCAGGCATTTATAATGGGCATATCCACCAAAGTTTTGCAGGGTAGCGGCAAGAACGTGATCGCCTTTTTGAAATTTGGTTACATCCCTTCCAACTTCTTCGACAATCCCCGCCAGCTCTAATCCCAAAATATTATTCCTGGGACCTTTAAATCCTAGAACAAATCTTATCATTGGTTTTATTGATTTTGGAACATCCAACCCTCTGATTCTAACGTCCCCGTGACTAACAGTTGTTGCTACTGTTTTAATCAGAATTTCATTGCTTTTTGGGCTAGGTTTAGGAACCTCGCTTAAACTCAATACCTCTGGACTTCCATACTTTGGACATACCACTGCCTTCATCAATTGTTGTGTCATTTTGCTTTATTTTGATTTTAAAGCAAAATTGAATCCTGGTTAATCCAATGTCATTGACTTAAGTTAAGAAAGTACTATACTGCTTTCTCCTGCATCCTCTTTCTGATTCGGCTTAAAGATTCCGGTTTTACACCAAGGTAACTAGCCAGAGTATATTGTGGAATGCGATTACAAAGATCGGGTCTGGTTTCTCTTAATTTTTGATAACGCTGTTCTGGAGGAAGAGTTCTGAATGTGTCGTACGACACTTGATTCTTTGCCATTATTTCACCTCCAATTACGAGACTCACATTTTTCATTTCTGGAATCCGATCAAAAAGTTCTTCCGTTTTGATATTACTCCCAAGTGAAGTAACACATGGCTCTATTGCTTCAACAAAGTAATCAGATTTCTCTCCGGTGGCGTAACTAACTGGTACAAGCGGCTCGCCTTCAGTGAACAACCCGGTAACCTTCTCCTCCCCATCCACCAAATAATACGTTTTTACGCACCCCTTCAAAATAAAGTAGCAATTGCGAGCTACTTGTCCTGGTCTCAGGATAATTTCTTTTTTCTTAAACTCCTGAATTTTGCTGCCAGTGATAATAGATTCCGCCTGATCGTCAGAAAGCTTGATGTACTTTGAGAGATATTCTATGATTGGATGCATGATAGCTTATACAGAATATCAATAAAAAGGTTCACCTCTAATTAATCGTTACTTACAAGCTTCCAATAATTTCTGAGCTTCCTCAAGTTTATTTTTGTAATATTCTGCTTGTGCTGCAGCATTTACTGCGGATTCCGCTTTACGATCTCCTCTTCTCTGGCTTTCCTTAAGTTGCACTTTCAGGGAATGTGCATCCAACATATTTTCATTGAAATGATCAATCATATACTTCATGTATCCTCCCATTCCTACAATTATCAAAATAAGGATGGCCATTAAAATATTCTTTTTCATAGTTATAATTTTTTACCTTGATTAAATACGCCTTCAAAAGTGCTCTTTAAACCGTATGATTTTTTCAGTTGATTATTGACACTCATCCAAACCTAACTTAAGTTGCTCAACCTCCTTTTGAAGCAGTAATGACTCTGCTTGCATTTTGGTGGAATTTTCGAATTCTTTTGATAGTTGTTCTGCCAAATTTTTAATTCTTTGTTCCGATAAATCAAGATCCTTCATTAATGTCTTACTATGTATTTTATGTAGCTCCAGTTGGTTTGATTGTCTGAAATAAAACATCGCTTGACTAAATACTATTACCACAAGCACTACAATTGCAACATTCTTTTTCATGACATTATTCATTAATTTGATTTCTCAATCTGCTATTTGATAATTCAGACGCTAACTTTTCCGACTTCTCTTTAAGCTTTAGATTTTGAGCCCCTGGCGTCCTTATTTACAGTCAGCTACCCGGAGTTTAGCGGCTTCTAATTCCTCCAGGGCGGTTACGAACTTTGCTTCAAACATTACCGCTTTTGCTGCTTCTTTGTTGGCAGAATTAGTAAGCATTTCAGACCTATGTTTTAGTTGCTTTACTTCTTCCCTTACAAATAGCATTTCCACTTCTGTATTTTTGGCATTAATAAATAAAACCCTGCAGTAAATCCCAAGAGATAAAACTAATGCTGAAAGGGTGATGATGATGATGTTCTTTTTCATATTTATAACCAATCAATAATTATTTAAAATAAACTTTTAGAATAAAAACGGCATTTCTTGATTTTGGACAAACCATGCAATCACAAAACAATCACTATTTACATGAAGCAAGTTTAGATTTTACCTCCTTCAACTCCTGTTCAAGCAAAATAATCTGAGCTTCTCCTTTAGTAGCTCTTGCAGCTTGCTTTGACGCCTCTGATGCTAACATCTCCGACCTTTGTTTATGAAGGTTAACTTCTTCAAATATCATGTTAGTCTCAACTTTCAAGTTCTTTGCTTCAACAAACTGAAACCTTCCATATATTCCTAGTAAGACAACTGCTACAAAAAGTACGGTGATTATTATATTTTTTCTCATAATTCTATGTTAATGGTTAATGATATTTCTATTTAAAAATTAAACTAATTCAGTCATCTGCAACTATCAAGTTGTGACTCAAGCTTCTTCAATTCTTGCATCATAAATGTAGTTTGGGCAATTGATTTTGTGGCCCTTTGAGCTTCAAGCTTAGTCTGTTCTTCCAGTCTGTTTGAGCGTTCTGTCAGCTGCATAATTTCCTTTGACAAGGTAGCCTTTACATTTCTTAACCGTTCATTTTCAGAAATTTGTGACTTGATAAATACAAGAAGTGATATTATAATAAGACACAAAGCGATTATTAGGATATTCTTTTTCATTTGAGATAAGTCATGAAAAACTACTATTTGCAATTAGACAACTCAGACTCTAACTTTCCAATCTTCTCTTGAAGCACTAGGTTTTCAACCTCTTTCTGAGTAGAAATTCCTGCCTCCCTTGTTGCTTCTTCCTCTAAGCGGTCTCTTTGCGTTTCACATTTAATCAACTCAATTTGTAGCGATTGGTAAGAATTGAAGATTGTCTTAAGATGGTAAACGTAAAATCCAGAGGAAGCTAATACTAAAACAAGTAATAGCCCGATGATGGTATTCTTAGTCATATGTGCATAGGGTTGTTGATTAGCATCTTCAATTTAGTGAATTTCAATGAATGTTTTCATCTTTGAATCCATGGATCAATTTTGGCTGCCTGTTATTATATTTCTAATTGCCACGTTCTACTCTTCTGTAGGCTTTGGTGGTGGATCCAGCTATTTGGCTATTTTAAGTTTGGTTTTAGTGGACTTCTATGAAATCAGAACTTTAGCATTGGTCTTAAATTTGATAGTAGTAGGGTTTGGAACTGTAATGTTCATAAAAAGCCGGGTATTTGATTGGAAAGCATTTTGGCCATTTGTTTTGTTGAGTGTGCCAATGGCCTTCATTGGAGCACAATTAAGGTTAAGCGAAAAAATCTTCTTTTTAATACTGGGAGCCTCCCTGTTGTTAGCAGGGATATTCATGATTTTTCAAACACGACAGTTACCTGAAAGCAGAGAATACAACTCTACAAAAGGTCTGTTCCTAGGTGGTGCAATTGGCTTTCTTTCGGGTTTGGTTGGTATAGGAGGAGGAATTTTTCTTTCCCCAATTTTGAATCTTGCCAGATGGAAAAACCCAAAAGTTGTTGCCTCACTAGCTTCCTTCTTCATCCTAACAAACTCAATATCGGGCCTTGTTGGATTAGCCGTTAGTGATCTTATAGTTATCGATTTGCAATTCACATGGAAACTGGCAGTTGCAGTTTTGGCTGGAAGTTTCGTCGGCTCATACCTAACAAACAAAAAACTTGACCTCAAACTGATTCGGCTCCTTACTGCAATTCTTGTTTCATATGTCGGGTTAAGATTGGTTTTACTCCATGCATTCGGTTTTCAAATCTAAAAAGCCCTAACTGATTAACCAGATTTAGAATCCTTTCATCGAATTTCATCTGAAACTTGCTGAAAATAGACTATATTAATGATAACCAATTACTTAGTCACTTAACCGTTCATTGAATCAATGAATATATGAGATTAGGATTGTTCACATATTTAATATTTGTCCAGCTAAGCGTATTTTCTCAAACACCTTACCAATTTGATCATCTATCCTCAGAAGATGGCTTACTAGACGATATTGTTTACTCGATTTATCAGGATAGCCAGGGGTATTTCTGGATTGGATCTATGGGTGGCTTACAACGTTATGATGGGCATCAATTTCTAGACTTTGAATACAATCCCAGAAATAGTACAAATGGTCTCAAAGAGAATGTAATCAGAATAATTACAGAGTCTAATGATGGAACAATTTGGGTGGGTACACAAGGGGGTGGAATAGCTCGGTTTAAGGACGGAAAATTACTACCTCCTCTTACGGTCGAAAATGGACTTTCAGGAAATATTGTGGATGCAATTGAACAAGACCTTGAGGGGAACATTTGGATAGGAACAGAAAATGGCCTTGACGTATTCAGGGAAGGGAAAATTATCAACCATTTCCAAAATGATCCCCAGGATCCAAATTCTTTAAGCCACAACAAAGTTTATAGCATTGCTAAAGATACAATCGGCAACTTATGGATTGGAACTCAAAATGGATTGAATCAGTACACGAGAAGTGGTACATTTATCAGATACCTACATGACCCAGAAGACCGGAATTCATTGAATGGGAATAACATTCATGATGTATTAGTAGATAGTAAAGGCTTAATTTGGACTGCAGCTATATCAAAAGGTATAAATAGCTATGATCCCCGGAGCAACAAATTTGTAAGATATAATCATGATCCATACTCAAAAAATGGACTTGTCCATTCAATTGTATTAGGTTTAACTGAAGATCTCGACGGGGCAATTTGGGTGGCAACCTGGGGAGGTGGCCTGTTTAAATTAAGTGATGGAAAATTCACAAGATTTCAACATGACCCATTAGATGAGAAAAGTATATCCTCCAACAACGTTGAGGAAATCATGATTGACTCTTACGGAAATCTGTGGACAGCTAACTACCTCGGTGGTGTCAATCGATTCTCTAAACGAAGAATAATCTCCTACACTCCAGCAACTGAAGATGGTCAACCTTTTACAAGTACCGTTAGAGACATTTATTGTGCTTATGACGGTAGTATTTGGCTTGCTTCTTATTCAGGAGCAATTAGGAGTCTGGAAGGAAGCTACACCTACTTTCTGGGAAATGATCCTGATGATAAAAATCAATTATCATCCAACCGTGTAAACGCCATAACCGAAGGTCCCGATGGAGAAATATGGTTAGGAAATTATGGAGAAGGAATCGACTTAATAGTTGATGGAGATATTCAAAAATTTTCGGATGAAGAATTTCAAAAAGATTTATTCGGAAACCAGATCCATTGCCTTAGTACTGACAGTTCAGGAGGAATTTGGTTGGGTACAATAAAAAAGGGGCTGACACTTTTCAAAGACGGCAAGTTTACTAATTTCCAAAAAGGCGATAATGGTTTGACCAGCAATACTATTTATTCAATCTTCTCTCATGAAAGTGGAGCAGTTTGGGTTGCTACAGGAGATGGTGGTTTATGCGAATTTCAAAACGGTAACTTCACTTGTTACCAATATGATCAGGATAATCAACATTCGGTTCCTAAAAATAACCTTAGAGCAGTAGCAGTAGATCATGATGGCTATGTATGGGTTGGTTACTATGGTGGGCTTGCAAAAATGGACCCAAAGACAAAAAAATTCATATCCTACGATCAAAGACATGGTCTGGCTGGTATTATAGTTGAGGATATTGCAATTGATAGAAATGGAGTAGTATGGATAGCAACCCATAGTGGAGCCTCACGATACCTTCCAGAGCCTGACAGATTTGAGACTTTCAACAAGAAAGATGGAATGACAGACAGTCGCCTAATTGGAGTCTCCGCAAGCAAAAATTCTGATAAAATCTATTTTTGCTCTTCAAACAGCTATTTTGAATTTGACACAAGGAACAGAAGAACCAATTCGGTTGCAGCTCCAACATTTAGTGACTTTAAGTTAACAAATCGCAAAAACGATTCTATAACCGCTTATTGTAGAAATCAAATTACGCATGGAGGAGATATAATCTTACCGCACAATTACAACAGTTTTGACATCAGCTTTTCCTCATTAATGGGAGACATCAATCCAGGAGTATTTTATTCATATAGAATTCTACCAGTAGAAGAACAATGGACGCCTTTAATTAACAAAGCGAGCGTTGGATTCAAGTACTTAAAATCAGGGGAGTATACTTTTGAAATCCAGGTAACCGACTTTAATGGGAACTCAAAAACCAATTCCCTTGGGATATTAATTGAACACCCTTGGTGGGCTACAACTTATGTCAGAGCAATTGCAATAGTTCTTACAATGCTTGTGATCATAATTGTTGTCAGATGGCGGATTTATTATCTGGAAAAAGCAAAGGTTAAACTATCTCAATTGGTAAATAGAAAAACCAAGGAGATCAAAGAAAAGCATGGAGAAATTATTGAAAAAAATGAGTCTCTGAGAAACCTCAATCTCAAATTAGAAAACAACCTGATTGAAAAACAAAGAGTAATTGAACAACTGAAACTGACTCAAGATCAATTAATAGAAAGTGAAAAAATGGCCTCTATAGGAGTTCTTACGGCAGGAATCGCTCATGAACTCAATAATCCCTTAAGTTACATCGGAGGTGTAGTCGACCCAATAAAACTCGATTTAGCGGAAATAAAACCTTCCTTACCCAAGGAATTATTAGACAAACACAAAGAGGAGTTTGATGAAATTGAAATCTTACTGGAAGGAATGTCTTTCGGTGTAGTAAAAGCTGCTGAAATAATCAGGAATCTTCTGGAAATATCTCCCAAAGGAAACTATTCCAAAAACAGCACTTTTGATATCAATGAAATGATCAGTGCTACTGTCAAACTTATTGATAATGCCGAAAACCAAATCGAATTCAACACTTATCTGGAAAATCTTTATCCGGTAAGTGGCAACAAAGTAGAACTTAATCAAGTATTGATTAACATCATCAAAAACGCTTGTGATGCAATTCCCAATGACAGAAATGGTCGTGTAGATATTTATAGTTACACTAAAAATAAAAATGTAATAATTGAAGTGATAGACAATGGAGTTGGTATCGATAAAGATACTGCCAATCAAATATTTGAGCCATTTTTCACTACCAAAGGTCCGGGTAAAGGAACCGGATTGGGACTGTATATTTCATATACTGTGGTGAAGAAACATCATGGAAATATTCAAGTAGAATCAGTACCTGATAAGGGAACAAAATTTACAATTACACTTCCAATTGATACTTCCAAGAATAGTAATAAATCAATATGATTATCTCTTATTGATTTAATAAGAAGTACGGTGTTAAATAATTAACAGTTATCCCTTAAACAACTCCCTTTATCGAATATAGTCTAAACTAGTGCGGAAAAAAGATTATATTAAGATACGAATCACCTAGTTATATATTTCAGTAATTCATTGAACCAATGGATGTATGAGAAAAGGAGCACTCTTACTTTTAATTGTATTTCCACTGAGTCTATTTGGGCAGACTCTATCTCAGTTTGATCGCTTATCTTCAGCAGATGGACTTTTGGATGACATTGCTTATTCCATATTTCAGGATAGCAAAGGATATATCTGGATCGGTACCATGGCTGGTCTGCAAAGATATGACGGGCATCAATTCCTTAATTTTGAATATAATCCCAGAAACAAAACTAATGGCCTAAAAGAAAATGTAATACGGCATATAACCGAAGCATCTGACGGTACAATTTGGGTTGGTACTCAAGGTGGTGGTGTTGTTAGGTACAAAGATGGAAACCTACTTTCACCATTAACGGCAGAAAATGGTCTTTCCGGAAATATTGTTGACGCCATACAAGAGGACCTCCAGGGAAGAATATGGATAGGTACTGAAAATGGCCTGGATGTTTTCAAGGATGGAAGAATTATTGATCACTTTGAAAATGACCCTAATGATGTCAATTCTCTTAGCCAAAATAAAGTTTACAGTATAGCATGTGATCAATCTGGAAGTGTATGGATAGGCACTAGAAATGGTTTAAACGAATACACCTCAGACGGAAATTTTATCAGATACACTCACAATCCGGATGACCCAAACACATTGAATGGTAATTACATTCACGACATAATAGTCGATAGCTATGGCAATATTTGGACCGCTGCAATATCTGCAGGAATTAATAAATATGATCCTACTGAAAACAAATTCTATAGATATAATTACGACCCAAATGCAGAGGATGGCCTGGCTCACAGAGTAGTTTTGAATCTTGCTGAAGATAATGATGGAGGAATCTGGGTAGCCACATGGGGAGGTGGCCTTTTTAGATTACACAATGAGAAATTCACCAGATTTCAACATGACCCTCTTGATGACAAATCAATATCTTCCAATAATGTTGAAGAATGCATGATTGATTCCAATGGAAATCTCTGGACCGCAAATTACCTGGGAGGAGTGAATCGGTTTTCTCAAAGAAGCATTGTTTCATTCACCCCTACTGGCACAGATAATAAAGCTTTTACAAGTACAATCAGAGATATCTATAGCGCCACAGATGGAACCATATGGATCGCATCTTATTCTGGGGTAATAGCATACAAAGACGGGGATTACCAATATTATTTGGGAAGTAACCCAAACGATCCCAGACAATTATCTTCCAATCGAGCTACAGCTATTACCGAGGGCTCCAATGGTGAAATCTGGCTTGGTAATTACGGTCAGGGTGTGGATATTATCAGAAACGGGCAAATCATTAAGTTTTCAAGAAGTGAATATGACAAAGACATAATTGGTAGTCAGGTTCATAGTCTTGCCCAGGATATAAATGGTGGAATATGGCTAGGTACAGTAAACAGAGGGCTTTCCTATTACAACAACGGGCAATTCTCCAATTTCCCAAAAGGCACTAACGGGCTCTCAAGCAATACTATTTATTCAATATTTCAAAATACAAACGGTTCAGTTTGGTTAGCTACGGGTGATGGAGGACTATGCGAATATTCAAATGGTAAATTTGAATGCTACACATATGATGAAGATGATAAGTTCTCTGTTCCTAAAAATAATATAAGAGCAGTAGCAGTTGATCATAGCGGCAATATTTGGGTTGGTTATTATGGAGGTTTGGCTAAAATGGACCCTTCAACGAAGAAGTTTGTTTCCTACAATCAGGAGCATGGGCTAGCAGGAATTATTGTAGAAGACATTGCAATCGATAGAAACGGTGAAGTGTGGATTGCAACCCACAGCGGCGCATCTCATTATCTTCCCACTTCCGACAGGTTTGAAACTTTTACCAAAAAAGATGGAATGACAGACAATCGTCTTATTGGAGTTACTGCAAGCAAGGACTCCGATAAAGTTTATTTCTGCTCTTCAAGCAGCTTTTTTGAATATGACACTCAGAGAAAAAAAGTGAATGCCGTAGCTAAACCAGTCTTTAGTGATTTCAAGCTAACAATCCCTCCAAACGACTCCCTCACAGCATATTGCAGAACGCAAATAGCAAATGGAGGAAGAATCGTATTACCTTATAACTACAATAGCTTTGATGTGAGTTTCGCTTCATTAAATGGCGACATTAATTCAAATATTCTCTATTCCTACAGAATGCTGCCAATTGAAGAAAATTGGACATCTCTTATCAATACTACAAATGTTGACTTCAAATACCTGAATCCTGGTGACTACACCTTTGAAGTCTCAATTACCGATTTTAATGGAGTTGCAAAGACCAGTTCACTGAAGATTGAAATTGAAACCCCTTTTTGGCAATCTTGGTGGTTCAGAGGACTCATAATTGCAATTTTAGTTTTGATAGCGGCGGCCGTTGTTGGATGGAGAATATCTATCATCAAAAAACAAAGATCTTCTTTAAAAGACGCAGTGGATGAAAAAACATCAGATCTTCTAAAGGTATTGGATGTAATCAAAGTCAAAAGCAATGAGTTAACTGATAGCAGTCATTCATTAAAGAGTAAATCAGGTACACTTGCCTCATCCGCAGAAAGTCAGCGAATGAACGTTGAACATATTCAAAGTGCAGTTGATCACATTTCCGAGAACACCAAGAAGAATAATGAAAACGCAAACATTGCGCATGAAATAAGTAATGAAACGGTATCTCAGTTTGAGGAAATCAAGCAAGCTGCACAACGTAATATCGCCGAAATGAAGTCCATCGAAAATAAACTTAAGATATTGGATGAGATTTTCAAGCAAACTAATATTCTGGCTATTAATGCCTCAATTGAAGCTGCACGTGCTGGTCACCTGGGGACAGGATTTGGGGTAATCTCCGCGGAAGTGAGAAAATTGGCAGAGACTTCCAGGCAGGCCTCAAAGGAGATTGTCAAATCTGTGAAGGCAGGAAGTGAAGAAACCCAAATGGTTGGTGATTTAATCCAAAAATTCACACCTAAGATTGAAAGAGCCGCTCAACTGATTCAGGAAATTTCAAATACTAGCAACCATCAAAACCAATCAGTTGATAATATTGACTCATCTTTGAAGGATTTCTTTAGAGGAACCAATCAAAACTCTGAGTTTTCGCAAGAAATCTTTCAAATATCAAACGACCTGGAGGATTTAGTCAAAGAACTAAACAATAAGGTAAACCTTTCTTAAGTCGAGATATTTCAAGTCATCCTATTCAGTCGGTAATAACTCTCTACTATAAATCAATTTTCTTCTTCACCCACTCTATCAGGCGATAACTTTTATTTCAAAATGTAAACGTTTACATTTGCCTTAATGATTAAAAGAACCGCTATTTTACTAATTGCCATTGTGCTTCTTATTGGGGTACTGCTAGGGCTTGTTTCAGCTCCTATTGCTCTATTAGTAGGTATCATAGTCGGTTTATTTCAGTTACCAGATGAAGGTTTTCTAAACACCAGCTCAAACATTCAGAAATTCCTTTTGCAGGCTACAGTAGTGGGGCTTGGATTCGGAATTAATGTAACTGACGCTATTGAAGTAGGATCTCAAAGTCTGTTAATAAGTCTTGTGACCATTATTTCCACATTTCTTATTGCCTTTGGAATCCGACAACTAATAGGATCAGAAAAGAAATTAACAATGTTAATCGCATCTGGAACAGCCATCTGCGGTGGTAGTGCCATAGCAGCCATTAGCCCAACTATTAAGGCAAATGCCGCGCAAACATCCGTTGCGCTGGCAGTTATTTTTGTTTTGAACGCAATTGCACTTTTTATTTTCCCTGCAATTGGAAGATTCTTTCACTTAGGTGAGGCGCAATATGGTGTGCTATGTGCGCTTGCCATCCACGATACCAGCAGTGTTGTGGGGGCAAGTCAGTCATTCGGAGAACAGTCAGTAATGATTGCTACTACAACCAAATTAGTACGAGCATTTTGGATTGTGCCTTTAGCAATAGCGATTGGGATTAGTAACAAATCAGAGCAAAAATCACGTTTGCCGTGGTTTATGGCCCTTTTTGTCATTGCTGTTATCATTTCTTCTTTCGTTCCATGGATGCAAGACATTAACACCCGAATTGTATGGCTATCTCAGAAGTTATTGATCTTGGTCTTGTTTTTAATTGGACTCCAAATCACTATTCCAAAATTGAAAAGTCTTGGACTAAAATCTATGATTGTTGGAGTATCTACCTGGGTTTTATTGATTTTCCTCTCTTTATTCTACGTGATTAACTATATGTAATCCCAAGATTTCCTTCCATTATTGTGCAAGATGTGAAACGTTTACACACCAAAATCCATCAATTCTAATAAAAGATTCTATTTTTACGTTACTATTGACATGGATTGAGAAAACTGAAAACTTCATCCATTCTGGCAATCAATCCACAAAAAAGGCGGTAAACAGACGTATAATGTTACAAAACAGACTTAGTGAATCCTTTCAGAGTGGGAATGGCGCTTTGAGTTTGAAGATGTATTATTGCGTACTTTTTTTGTAAACGTTAACAGTGGGTAAATAAAATGGCGAGTATAAAAGACATAGCTGCAAGAACTGGTCTTTCTTTAGCCACCATTTCAAGAGTGTTTAATGATAGCCCAAAAGTTTCGGCTAAAACACGACAGAAAGTACTTAAGGTAGCTGCTGAATTACACTATGTTCCAAACATTGGAGCTGCTGCGTTGAGAAGTGGAAAAAGTAGGGTAATTGGGGTTTTAATCCCAGAAATCAACAATCACTTTTTTGGTGAGGTCGTGACTGGTATTGAGAAAAAAATGAAGAACTGGGGATATAACATTATCATTTCCCAAACCCACGAATCATCCGATTTAGAATTGGAAATGCTGGAGTCTTTTATGAAATTGAATGTAGATGGTATAATCATTTCCACAACTAAAGAACCCACTGACCCTACCATTTTCAAAAAGCTAAAAGATAAAAAAGTACCCGTCGTATTCTTTGATCGTTTGCCCCCTGTACATTCTCATAGTTCTGTAATACTAGACGATCACGAAGGTGGTCAGATAGCAACTCAGCATTTGATAGATCAGGGATGTAAACATATTGTGCATATCGCAGGAGATAAAAATGTTTCTATCTTCCAGCAAAGACAAAGAGGATTTGAAGACGCATTAAGACTCAACAACCATTCATTCGAATCTCATCAAATTTTTGAGTTGACTACTGATACTAAAGCCAATAAAAAGTTGATTCAAAAGCTATTGCAGGATTTCCCGGATATTGATGGTTTTTTTGCTCACGGTGACTATTATGCGCTATACGTGATGGATATTTTGAAGTCGTTAAATGTGGATATCCCGAATAAAATTAAGATTGTTGGTTTCGGTAACACTGACTTTACAGATCACTTGCAACCGAGTCTCACCACAGTAGATCAAAATTGTCATCAGATGGGACAATTGACTGCTGAGACTTTGATGAAACACATCGAGTCGGAAGACATTATTCACTCGAAACAAGTTCTAACTCCAAAATTGGTAGTCAGAGATTCAAGTAATTAACCAATAGTATAAACTACTGCTTCCCAAGGTCTTAAATAGAGGCTATTGATTGGCGGATTACTGTAGTTGTTTACCAAAACTTTCAAACTTCTTATTTCCTCGATTCCCATTACTTGTTGAGTACTATCAGTAAAATTTAACATAACCATATACTCTCCATCTCCATCCCAGCGCTTGTAAATATATACTGATTCACTATCCTCCATATACTCCTTGTATTCGCCATAAACGAAGGTTTTGTGTGATTTTCTCAATTTCAACATGTTCTGATAATAATACCAAATTGAAGACTTATCCTTCAGGGCACTTTCCACATTGATTGTATCGAAATTTGGATTGATGTCAATCCATGTCGTTTCTGATGTACTGAATCCTCCGTTTGACTGATGGTTCCATTGCATTGGAGTCCGGGCATTGTCTCGAGCGATTTGATGGATTACTTTTTCCAGTTCCTTCAAATCCTTACCCAACGCTTTATGTTCGGCAATCTTATTTCTGATTTCAATGTCCTCATACTGGTCAAGGCTAGGAAACTTGACGTTAGTCATACCAATCTCACTTCCCTGATATAGGCATGGAGTACCTCTCAGGGTCAGCAATAAAGTACAAAGCAACTTGGCTGATTCCACTCTATATTGCTGATCATTTCCGAATCTGGAAACCATTCTTGGAAAATCGTGATTATCCAGGAATACTGTTAACCAACCTTTATCCCCTAGCTTTTCAAGCCAGGTTCTGAACAAATACTTAAACTCAGTCAGTTTAAAAGGTTTTGGGTCAAATTTCCCCCTTTTCCCCCAATCCAAAGACATATGATCGAAATGATAAATCATCTGCAATTCCTTGCGATCTTCGTCAGTATACATCAAACCCTGATCAGCATTTATCCCAATGCCTTCTCCCATGGATAATGCATCATATTTTGATAAAACCTGTTCATTCATTTCTCTTAGAAACTCATGTATTCTTGGTCCGTTGGTGTAAATATCATTAATGGCTCCCACAAAATTGTTGGTGTCAATATCTGGGAAATCGAGGTATTTTGAGATCATTGGTATGACGTCCATTCTGAAACCGTCAATTCCTTTCTTTAGCCAAAAATGCATGAGGTCATACACCTCCTGCCTTACTTTTGGGTTTTCCCAGTTGAGATCAGGCTGCTTTTTGGAAAATAAATGCAGGTAATATGAATTAGTAGCCTCATCATATTCCCAGGCATCTCCCCCAAAGAAAGAAAGCCAATTACTTCTCTTCTCATCACTCCAGAAATAATAATCCCGGTAAGGGTTATCTTTTGATTTCCTTGATTCTACGAACCAATTATGTTCATCAGAGGTATGGTTTACAACAAGATCCAAAACGATTTTAAGACCTTTTTCATGAGCCGAACTTAGGAGAATATCAAAGTCCTTCATTGTACCCATCTTCTCCATGATATCTCTATAATCACTGATATCATAGCCATTATCATCATCTGGAGAAGCAAAGATTGGACTTAGCCAAATTACATCTATTCCTAAATCTTTTAGATAGTCCAGCTTTTGAGTAATCCCATTAAGGTCACCAAACCCATCACCTGTTGTATCCAGAAAGCTCCTTGGATAGATCTGATATACAACTGCTTCTTTCCACCAGGCTCTTGTCATCTCAAAAATTTAATTGCTAGAAAGTAGTTCAATCATTTGCTTGGAAAGCTCATTTTTGATCTTGTCATCAATCAGAACATTTGAATCATCAACCATTTGATAAATAGAAGAAATCGGCTTTTTATTTGGATGAACATGGATTCCAACATGATTCAGCACTTCTGCCAAATGATCCATTCCCCTCAAATTACCAGCTCTGCCAAGTGCTATTCCCGTGAGACTGGCTTTTTTGTCCTTGAACGTTTCTTCCAAATCTCTGGTGGACATGATATCAATTAAAACTTTTAGCACTCCTGGATAGCTCCCATTATATTCTGGAATAAAGAACCAGAATTTATTCGCCGGAATAAAAAACTGATCCTGAATCTCTTTAATAGCATTCGGTTGATCCGTTTTGCTATACATGGAAGACGAAATAATCTCCCCCTCAAGTGATTCTAGATTAAGCAACTGTGCATCATGACCTTCCTGTACAAGTTGGTCATATACGTATTTTGCAAATGGTATCGTACGGTTATCGACACGATTCGATCCTGAGATTATTGTAATCATAGGCAATTCATTGAATTTTCAAATTTAACGAATAATTATAGTAATGTAAACGTTTACATTTTAATAAATTTCATTACTTTTGATAGACACGACCTCAGAACTTTTTAAATGAATAAAGAAGACTTTGAATTCTCCCCTCTCATTATTGGTACCATGAGACTTGGTAAATGGGGAGTCAATTACAATCAGCAACAAACACAGGAATTTATTGAAGAATGTCTTGCCATGGATCTTGTAGATTTTGATTTGGCAGATATCTATGGAGACTATACCACTGAGACAGAATTTGGTGATGTGTTGAGATCTAATTCCTCATTAAGAGATAAACTTAGAATCACAACAAAGTGTGGTATTAGAATGGCCGTTCCAAACAAGCCAGAAAACACGATAAAATCCTATGATTCGTCTCCTGAACATATTATCAAGTCAGTTCATCAGTCATTAAAGAGTCTTGGGACGGATTACATAGATCTTCTATTAATACACAGGCCAGATTACCTGATGAACCCCGAAGAGATTGCAAAAACCTTTGATCAGCTTAAGCAAGAGGGAAAAGTGCTTCATTTTGGTGTATCAAATTTTTCAGTCAGCCAATTCGATTTGTTGAATGATTATGTTCCTCTTAAGACTAATCAAATAGAAGTTTCAATACTTCACCGCGAACCATTCGAACAGGGTGAATTACATCAGTGCCTGAAACATAAAATACGTCCAACTGCCTGGTCGCCTTTTGGAGGTGGGGAAATCTTTAATAGTTCAACTACAGATACGACCATTAAAGCGATCAGAGAAACTGCTTCAAGTATCGGAAAAAAGTATGATGTTGGAATCTTTGAGGTGTTACTGGCATGGTTAAGTAAACATCCTAGTGGAGTTATTCCAGTATTGGGAACAAGTAAAACTGACAGAATCAAATTGGCAAAAAACAGCCTGAATCTTTCCATTACATCGGAAGAATGGTATGCCTTGTGGCAAGCAGCAATTGGTGGAGAAATAGCATAACGGAATCAGAGAAATTAAAAACATTAAGTCAATGAGTGATAATAAAATTGTAATTAGATCAGAAGAGTTGGATGCAGCGGAAATATCCTGGTTTGCTCCAATATGTGATGGTGATGACAGATATCTTGGAGAAAGAAGTCCGGATTACAAAAGTAGCTGGAACAACACTAAAGATATTTTGCTGACTGCCGATAAGAACGGTTTTAGAAACATACTTTGTCCGTCCTCTTACCAGGTTGGTCAGGATACTTTAACTTTTGCGTCAGCGGTAGCTCCATTAACAGAGCAAATAAATCTACTTGCAGCTGTGAGATGTGGCGAAGTGCATCCTCCTATGCTTGCCCGAGCTATTGCGACATTGGACCACATTCTTGAGGGTCGTTTAACAATTAATATTATCTCTTCTAACCTTCCTGGTGAGGATCTAAGTTCGGAGGCAAGATACCAGAGGTCAAGAGAAGTGATCAAGATTTTAAAACAATCTTGGACTGAGGAAAATATTGATGCAGAAGGAGAATTTTACAACTTTAAACTTCCTACTAATCCTGTTAAACCGTATCAAAAAGGTGGCCCATTATTATATTTTGGAGGTTACTCGCCAGCAGCAGTAGATCTTTGTGCAGAGTTTTGCGATGTATATCTTATGTGGCCTGAGACCAAAGAAAACCTTCAGCAACACATGGTTAACCTGAGCACAAAAGCTGCAGCTTACAATAGAAAATTAGATTTTGGTCTAAGAATTCATGTCGTAGTAAGGGAAACAGAAGAAGAAGCGAAAGAATATGCTAACAGTATCATATCCAAGCTTGAAGTTGAACAAGGAAAAGAATTGAGGGAGCGTGCTTTAGATGCAAAGTCATTTGGCGTGAGCAAGCAAACTGCCATGAGAGAGCAATCCAATGATGACGGGTTCATTGAGGACCTTGTGTGGACCGGGATTGGAAAAGGAAGGTCTGGATGTGGAGCCGCACTAGTGGGTACACCTGACCAAATAGTGAAAAAAATCGAAGAATACATGGATATGGGGATTAGAGCTTTTATCTTTTCTGGATATCCACATAAAGAGGAATGTGAAAGATTCTCTCAACTTGTGCTACCTAGGCTGAAAACTGTTTCCATGCCTCAAGCACAAAATAAAGTAAATGGAGAAATGCCTAAAACTCCTCTTGGAGCTGGTATCAGAGTTTAACACCTGATATTGGGGTACTAACTAAACGTGTGTAAATGATCGACTTAGCTATTGTAGCTGTTTACTTCCTTGCGGTATTTGTGACTGCAATTACCGGAAGACATGGTGAAACAGTGACAGCAGATGAATATTTTCTAAGCTCAAGAAGCCTTAAGTGGCCTGCAATAGCATTTTCCACGATCGCGACTAATATTCAGGGATATCAGTTCCTGGGAATGATGGGTTCGGCATATTTGTACGGACTGGCCCAGGCAAATCTCGAAATAAACGCCATACAGGGTATTTTGATGGGAGCATTCATATTTGTTCCCGTCTTTCTGAGAGAACGAGTCACTACAATCACACAGTTTATTAAATCACGGTTGGGTAAGACACTTGGACTGATCTACTCACTGTCTAACATTTTTATTTTCTCAACTATTACCCTTGGTGCCGCTTTATTTTGGGGAGCCTATTCTGCGGATGTGGTGTTTTCAGAGTACTTAAGCTTTATTCATGAAGATCGATTAATCCGAGTTGGGATTCTGGTGATTGGATTGGGACTTTTCTCCGCTATTTATACATATTTTGGAGGTTTAACTGCGGTAGTTAAGACTGATATTATTCAATTCTTTATTCTTCTAAGTGGTGGGGCTATTGTCATGTTTGTGGCTGTTAGTGAACTTGGAGGATGGGGACAATTATACACGAAGACTGGTGATATGATGCATCTGCATTTACCAGCAGATCATGAAAACCTACCTTGGCCTCATATCTTTGGACTTTTCTTATTGAATATCAATTACTGGTGCTTTAATCAATCGGTAGTGCAGCGTTCACTTGCAGCAAAAAGCTTGAAACATGCACAAATAGGGCTTATGGTAGGTGGAGCTACTAAATATGTCATGGCCTTATTGATTGTAATTCCTGGAATAGCACTTGTTGGTATTCTTGGAAAAAATGGTCTACCAGATCCTGATATGACATTTCCGTATTTGGTAAATACTTATTTGCCAGTTGGAGTGAAGGGACTGATTTTATGTGCATTATTTGCTTCACTCATGAGTACGGTGGATTCAACTTTCAATTCCATTGCCACACTTTGGTCCATAGACATCTATAAAGTTTACATCAACAAAGAAGCAAGTGATGAGCAAGTTGTAAAGACTGGTAAGAAAGCGATTCTTGTTTCGTTTATTTCCAGTTCTATGGTTGGTATCATTTTGCTGTATATCAAATTTCAGGATCAGGGTGTTGCTTTTACGCACACACTGAATGAATTGAGGTATTATATTAACTGTGGAATTGTGGTGATTGGATGTTCAGCAATATTTCTTGTTGCTCCGAAGCAAAAAGCAGCAATTCTCGCTTTTTTCTCAACTTTCGTAGCTCAATTTATCATCAAAGGATTTTTCCCAGAGATCAATTACTTCGTAAGGGCAATGTGGGTGATTCTATTCGGAATTGCTTTATCCTGGATTCTATCAAGAACCAATTTCACAAACCCTGGTAAGCTATTGGTTTCCGACTCAAAGCAAAACTCGATTCTTGGATTGATTCTATTGGCTTCACTTGTTTTAGCACATATTGTTTTCCACTAGATCCTTGACTAGTAAGATATCAATTTTAAAGAATCTGCATTTCTTCCAATCAACAGATGTTTTTTAGAACTTCCTGATATCTTAATTCTTCTTATCTGTTTTGACTCTCCAGTGATATAAAGTCCAGATAATTCATTTGCTACTGGCTTAAAAGTTCCCAGTCCATCACCTACCAAAAGAAAACCATATCCAGCATCACTTACAGGAGTCTCCACTTCAGATTGCAACAAGTTTCCTACTAACAGTATATCAGTTTTACCATCTTTATTAAAGTCCTCAATCATGATGTCGTTTACAGATGAGATTTGAGATAAAGAAGGAAGAGGCATACTATTAAACTGACCCGATCCATCGTTCATAAATATCGAATGACTAAAATCTGTTGCCTCACTTCTTAGAGCTTCTGCCAAATCAGATTCATTGAAAATATCATTGATACCAGCCTTTCCAAATGCATCATAGGTTGGGAATTTTTCCTTGATGAAAGGCATTTGAGATGAGGAGCACTCTCTTCCCCTAACAGGCACAAAATCTCCTTTTTCGGGATAAGTAAGAACAATATCTTCTGTTCCGTTTTGATCAAAATCATTGGTGTACAGAACAAAAGGTTCATCCATTGATGCTTTGTACTTATAATTCAAGCCTAAATTTCCAGCCACCAAATCCTGGTCACCATCATTATCAACATCTGCAACTTCCAGGCTGAACCACCAGCCCTTATGCGCTTCTAAACCATTGCTTATATCATTTTCAATCAACTTGCCTGAATCATTCAAATGGACACTTGGGTGCATCCACTCACCACATGTTGCCAGATCTAATGTCCCGTCTCCATTGAAATCCGACCATTTTGCGTCTGTTACCATTCCGTAGTTTTTCAAAAATGGTGCAACATCTGAAGTCACATCTGTGAATTTCACCTGACCTGAACTGCTTTCATTTCTTAATACAAAACTGGTTGCTGGTCTTCCATAATATCCAGGTACTTGCCTTCCTCCAATAAACAAATCATCATCCCCATCCTGATCAAAATCTCCGAGAGAAATAACACCCACACTACAAAACACATCCACAGTGTTTGATCTGGTGAACTCTCCTTTACCATTATTTAAATAAAATCGTAATAGGTATTTGGAACTATCATCGGGATATTCATTTCCACCGGTTCCAACAATTAAATCCAAATCACCATCATTCTCAAAGTCAGAAAAGACAGCAACCACATCTTCAAAACCTTTGTCTCTAATAAAATTTCTGGAATCCCAAGAGATAAATTCACCCTGTTCATTTTGTTTGTAGATTTTTGCGACAACACCTATTGCTCCCCCAACAAAAACGTCACCCAAACCATCATTATCAACATCTCCAACCGCTATTGCTGGTCCCATTTGAGACATTTTATGAGGTAATAAACTCTCTCTTCTATAATCATCAAATTCATTTTCGACATGTGGTGGAATGGCTCTAAGTATATCTGAATTATCCTGAAATAGCCTTTCCGATTTAGCAATGTTTACGGGTGACAGACTAGCGTTTCCATAATCAACAATAAGTCTTTGATTGACAGGAACATTTTCTATCACCTCCACTTTTCCATCGGGCCAGGTCAATTCAAGATTATCAATTACTAAAGCCGAATCGATACCAAAATGAATCATGGGATCTACAGAAGAAAGATATCCTCGTGTTGTGTAGAGCTCTGCCACTTGTGATGTTTGGCCAATCTTAATTTCAGCTTTAAGGCCAATTCCAGACGGGTTAGTCTTACTACCTTTCGCTGTTATCTGAAGAAAATTTGAAGATTGCGAGGAATTATTGCGATAAATCATGGCATTTTGATTCGCATTATTAATGACTAAATCAAGATCTCCATCATTATCTAAATCTGCATATACAGCTCCATTGGAAGTAGTTAAAATTGAATCTGCGCCTACAATACCACTGATGTCTGAAAAATCTAAATGCCCATTATTCTTATAGAAATAATTGGCTTTTGAGTGCGAAGGGAATTGGTCTAATGCTTCTTTGAAAAGCGCCGCTACCTCATTTTTATTCCTGGCAGTTGAGAGTGCTTGATTTAACTTTGAAACCCTCTTCATTGCATCGTTATTCCTGATATTTCTCTTTATTCCATTTGTAATAAAGACATCTTTCAATCCATCATTATCAAAATCAAACAATAATGGACCCCAGCTCCAATCAGTACTGGCCATTCCTGTAAAGTGCGCTACATCTGAAAACTGTGTCACCCCATTATCTGATGTGCCTCGGTTGATATGCAAAGAGTTATACATATACTGACGATGCTGGCCTAAATTTTTAAGGTTTTCAAATTGCTGAGGATTCATCGCACTCATACTTGTCTTGATGTCGTAATTATTGTCTCCAGCCATGTCCAACACCATGACATCCATCAAACCATCGTTATTGATATCACCCACATCATTACCCATAGAGTAGAATGAAGTATGCCCAACCATTTCATTCAGTTCCTCTTTAAAGCTACCATCACCTTGGTTTATGTATAAATTATCTTTACCAGAGTAGTCATTACTTACATATACATCCGGAAATCCATCGTTATTGAAATCTCCAACTCCTACCCCTAAACCGAAACCCAGACTATTTTGAATGATTCCTGCATCCTTCGTCACCTCCACAAAAACACCATTTTGATTTTGAAAAAGTTGCTCACCTATGTTAGGGTTATTGGTATTTCTGAGTACCTCTATCTCTTCGTCAGCATAAGTATCTATCCCATGATTAATCAGGAACATATCCAGATCTCCATCGCGATCGTAATCAAAGAATGCAGCTTGTGTGGAGTATCCTGCGATATTCAACCCATATTCAGCACCCAATTCCTTAAACTGTGGCACACCTTGTTCATTTACTCCTTGATTTACATATAGAAGATTCTCTCTCCTTTTCTCATTTGTAAACCTACCGGATCGACATAAATAGATATCCGTTAGACCATCATTATTGATGTCAACTGTTGTAACACCTGTAGAAAATCCTCTTGGTGGTTTAATCCTAGCTGCTTCAGCCCTTGGTTCCAGTCGGAATTCGCCTTTATTGAGATATAGCTCGCTTTGACCAATATTGGAGACAAAAAACAAATCTGTTAATCCGTCATTGTTAAAATCAGCAGCCGCTATTCCTGCCCCATTATAGTAGTACTCATAGGTAAGCACATTCTGACTTGGAGATTCCCGTAAATCATTGATAAAGTTTACACCTGTTGTTTCTGCATTTACCAATTCAAATAGAGGCAATTCCTCATTTTCAGATTGGCAATCAACAAGAAAAATGGCCATCATAATGGCATATACAATTGTACTTCGGGTGTTAGGCATTTTGCTTGAATGTGTAGTCGTCAATGGCATCTCGCAACGCTAACTTAAGGTAAGTAACCGGAATTGAGATGATTTTTAGAAAATTGACAATAATATCTCAATTATTTACTAGTAATAAAAAAGGAAAACGTTTACATTTAGATAATGTTGCGAATATCATAATTGACATTTTCTTAACCAAAAAACATATGGAATGAAACATTTTTTTACTCGATACTACTTTAAAAAAATGGTTCCGGTACTTGTACTGCTTACCAGTAGTTTATTGGCCTTTGGTCAAACTACGGTTACAGGTGTCGTAGAATCAGCCGAAGGGGAAGCCCTCATCGGTGCGTCCGTGTTACTTAAAGGAACAACCACAGGTGTAGTTACAGACCTTGATGGTTCGTTCACCCTAGAAGTTCCTGATAATCAGAATGCTGTGTTAGTTATTTCTTACACAGGATTTGAAACTTTAGAAGTTCCGATTGCTGGAAGAACCTCTATCAGCGTGGAATTACAAGAAGATATACTCGCTTTTCAGGATGTTGTGGTCATTGGTTATGCCAGTAAAAAACGAACTGATGTGACCGGATCAATTGCATCTCTGAAAGTGGATAAATTCAATGCTGGTGTCATATCATCTCCAGAACAATTACTTCAGGCTAAAATTCCTGGTGTTAGAGTAACCTCTGCAAGTGGCGAGCCTGGAGCTGCTGTAAACGTTACCATTCGTGGTGCCGGATCTTTGCGAAGTGGCAACAGCCCTTTATACGTAATTGATGGTGTACCATTGAGTAATGAGTCAGTGACACCTGGAAGTTCAAACGTTGTAGGAAGTAATGCTGGTAATACCGCTTCAGCTAAGAACCCACTGAATTTCCTTAACCCAGATGACATTGAATCAATAGATGTATTAAAAGACGCATCAGCTACTGCTATTTATGGGTCCAGAGGGTCTAATGGGGTGATTTTGATCACGACCAAAAGAGGATCAGCAAGAGGTTCATCTATAAGCTACAATGGATATGTGGGAACATCCTCCATGGCAAATAAGATTGATCTTGAAGGTGCTGGTTCTGGTACAGATTGGCAGGACGAAATTACGAGAACAGCCTATACATTCAATCACAATGTAGCTCTATCCGGAGGAAACGATAATGCGCAATACCGAGCATCATTGAGTTATATGGATCAGGAAGGTATTATCAGAACAAGTGCCCTGGAAAGATATACAGCAAGAATCAATTCCAGAATTTTTGCTTTACCTGATAGCCGTTTACAATTAAACATCAATTTAATTGCCAGTCACGTCAATGATAATGGTATTCCAAGATCAGATATAGCTGATACAGATGGTGAGTTAATTACAAATACTCTGGCAGGTGATCCCGGAAGACCAGTGTTTGATCCTACTACAGGCGATTATTCCAGCGGACCTACTAATGCCGTGGGGCTACTTGAATCCTGGAATGACGTTACAAAAACAGATAGGGTTCTTAGCAGTATTTCTGCATCATACGAAATAACTGATGGCTTGAAATATCAGAATAATCTTGGTATTGACAGATCCAGTGCTATCAGGGAGCAAGAATTACTTCCAAATAACCTGGAAGGAGTAAACCTTAATAATGGTTCATACAGTTATGCTTCAATTGATGCTTCTAACTTTCTTATAGAAAATTTCCTTACTTATGATAAAGTGTTCGCTCAAAGTGAGATAGGATTACTATTAGGACATGCTTATCAGAAGTTCAGTGTAAACGGAACTTCTTATCAATTAAGCGACTATTTAGTTCCTACTATCAGTGCATTGGATGATCCTGGAAATGCTACCGCTTTAGTGGGTGGTTCAACTAATCCTGACGGAATCCGGGAAGAAAACAAACTGGAATCGGTATTCGCCAGGGTTAATTATGGATTTGGAGATAATCTATTGGTAACTGCTTCCATAAGAGCTGATGGTTCAAGCAAGTTTGGTGAGAACAACAGATGGGGTTACTTCCCGGCTTTCTCCGGAGCTTATCAACTAAAGAATGTAGTTGGTACTTCTATGTTTTCCGACTTAAAAGCAAGAGTAGGTTGGGGACGAACTGGTAACCAGGAAATTCCTAATAAAGCTACTCAGGAAACTTATGAGGTAACTGATAATGGAATCACAAGAGTGAGAGAAGCTAACCCTGACCTTAAGTGGGAGGTTAGTGAACAATTCAACATTGGAATTGACTTTGAAACTAAAAACAGAAAGTTATACGGTACTTTGGATTACTTCAACAGAGTTAATTCAGATCCTTTATTACTTGTAGATTCTGAGCCTCCATCTGTTTCTCAGGTTTGGGTGAATTTGCCTGGAGAAATCAAAAATAATGGGGTTGAGATTTATTTAGGCTCTGAGCTTGTAAACACTGGGAATGTAGTTTGGAATGTGGACTTCAACGGAACAATTACAAACAATGAAGTAGTGATCCCGGATGGCAGAGAAATTCTTACAGGAGTTTTAAGTGGTAGAAGTTTAACAGGAGAATTAATTCAAATCATTCGTGATGGTGAAGCCTTAGGGTCTTTCTATTTACCTGGAGATAACGGTGACGGCACCTCAGGTGAAAGAGAAATTGCAGGAGAAGGTATTCCTAATTTTGTATATGGAATCAATACTTACCTGAGAGTGAAGAACCTTGATGTAGCAATGAATATGTCAGGGGTATCTGGTAACATGGTCTACAATGCAACAGACAACTTCCTGAATAACTTTGGAGGTAATGTTTCTTCCAGAATTGCTTCTGCTGACGCGATTCCGGCTGGTGCGTCTACTTTCTTCCTAGAGGATGGTAGCTTCTTAAGACTGAATAACCTTACGGTAGGCTACAATCTTCCTACAAACAACACGGATTGGTTGAGTGGAGCAAGATTATACATAACAGGACAAAACTTGTTTGTCATTACGGATTACACTGGATATGACCCTGAGGTAAACACAGCAGTGGCAGCTGGTGGAAATCTGTCGTACGGTATTGACTTTGCTTCTTATCCAAGAGCAAGGACTTTCATTTTAGGCATTAATGTAACATTCTAAGAATTATTACCATGAAGAAACTATTAACAATCTTTTTGACAATTGGCTTAGTGTTCGGATGTGCCGATTTGGAAGAGAAAGTATTTGATGAAGTGCAAGTAAGCGATGTTGAAGGACTACTTGAAGATGCTTCACCCGAATTTATAGATAACCTGGTTGCTTCAGTATATGTGGAATTAATTCCAAATTTCACTGAAAGGAACTACTTCAACCTTCAGGAGTCAACTTCTGATATTTCCATAACTCCTACAAGATTTCGAGTTGACGGAACTACCAGTGACTGGTTTGATGGTGGAAGATATTTACTATTACACAGACACGAATGGGATGCGACCCAGCCTGCAGACATTGGTACTGTTTGGGATCTTCTGCAAGGAGGTATCGCAGCTGGTTTGGCTGTATTGGATGCTTTTGACACCCCAAGTGCACTGGAAAATCCTGATTTAGCTCCAAGAAGAGCTGAGGTTCAAGGTTTACTTGCATTTTATATGTGGGCCATCTTCGACCTTTATGGTCAGGTGCCTTATACGGACTTGAGCACAGGAGAAAATTTAGTACTTACAGGAGATGATGCTATTAATGAAATGGTAAGTTTACTGGAAGCTGCAATTCCCAACCTTAGAGGCAAAGCAGATTCACAATCAGGTGCCTTGTTTTCAAGTGGAGCTGCAAAAGCTTTAATGGCAAGAATTTACCTAAATAGAGGAGTTTACCTGGACAGATACGGTGCTTCATTCAATTTCTCTACTGATGATATGGGTGAGGTAATATCAGCTACCACTGATATTATTAATAACGAAGGTTACAGTCTTGCTACTGATTACTTCAGATTATTTGATGGAAACAGTGATGCTAACAGCGCAACAGATGAATTAATTTTTGTTGCCAATTGTGTTGCTGGTCAAACTTGTAACAGAGCCTTGTTGGCGATGACGCTTAGTCAGGCACAGTTTGGTGCAGATGCAGGAAGCTACAGAGGATGGAACGGTTTTGCGACATTGCCTGAATTTGTTGATTCCTGGGATGATTCTGATCCCAGGTTCTTTGAAGAAAACTATCCAAATGAACCAGGTGTAATTGATCCTTCCACTTACCAATTAAATAGGGGAATACAGGTTGGAGTACAATATGGACCAGTTCCTGTAGACAACAATGATGTCCCTACTGAAGGAGGAACATTTAGAACTGATGAAAATGGGATGCTTGTAATCGAGGAATTGAAGAATTTCTTAAGAGATAACCTGACTGTGAATTACACGAAGGAAATCACTTCTTTGGAAGCCTCTAATCAGTTTGAAGGAGCTAGAGTATTTAAGTATGAATATGATACTCCTGGTCCTGGAAGATGGGATACTAATATTAACCCTCCAATTTTCAGACTTGCAGATGTTTATCTGATGAGAGCTGAGGCAAGGTTGAGAAATGGTGATGCTGCTGGCGCACTTACGGATGTAAATACAGTAAGAGCTGCAAGGGGAGCTGCTGATTTAACCTCCATTGATCTTGATGCAATGTTGGATGAAAGGGGTTTTGAATTCTACTGGGAAAGTCACAGAAGAACTGACTTAATCAGATTTGGAAAATTCAATGATGCATGGACTGAAAAATCAGCATCAGAGTCATTCAAAAGAGTTTTCCCTATTCCAATTAATGCATTAGCAGCAAGTTCTAAGCTTGTTCAGAATGATGGATATTAAGAAGTAAATAAAGGTTACTTTCTTCATTTATATGGGTGTCTCATTTTGGGGCACCCTTTTTTATGATATTTACTTTACCCTTAGGTACTTTTCAATAATGAATCTTTCCACCCCAGCTTCTGGTACATCTTCTCTACCTTGTTGAATCAAAGTATCTCCACTAAAACTCACAGTAAACTCAAATTTATGACCTCTCCAGGCAGTTGGTTCCAGATAGTCCAGCACCTCCACATACTGATCTCCATTGAGAGTATAAGTACCCGCACCCGCATAAAAGCCTTCCTCAGAGTTCGGTATCTGATTGATGAATGAAAAATGACTCTCATTGATGATTTTTATAAAGTCTCTGTTGCCAAGGTCTTTGACAGTTACAGTGTCATTCTCTTCAACAGAATTGAAAACCAATCTCCAGGTTCCTTCTATCTTATTGCGCTTAGGTTGTTCAGAGACTGTTTTTAATTGATTACAACTAAAGAATAAAACTAGTAGAGATAAAAGAATAGATTGCTTCATTACTTATAATTAAGTGCTATTGCACCGATTGAAAATGATAATTCTTTACACAGTTCCTGTGGTGTGTTTGATTCGTAAAACTCGGAATTTAGGTTTCTGATGACCTGGCCGGTATGCGTTTCGGCACAAAGTCTGATACCTTTAATCTCGGCTGATGGAAATTCGCTTGGCTTGACATAAGTTTCATTATAGTTCTTTTCCAGGTAATACTTAAAATCATTCAATGGAATGTTTACCTCAATCCATTTATCAAAATGGGTCGGATCAATTTCCAAAATATAGAATGCATTGAAATCACCTTTTTCAGAAACTGTTCCTCCAGATTCGAATAATGTGATCCCCAAATTGAATTTGGAAGTCTCAATTACTCCAATTTCATCAGTAGTAACAATCCCATCAAATATCTGAGCTACCTCGTCTATTTTTGGTAAAAATGTCTCTTTCCTATCGATTTTAAGAAACAATTGAATAGAAGAAATGCTTGAATATCTCATTAAGCTGTCACCATAAAATATCTCCATTCCATTAAGATGTTGTTGATTCCAATCTCCAATTTTCTTAACCAGGTTTACTCCAAATGATGATCTTTCACCATTGCATGATTTTGACCATTTGCTGCTATCGACATCAAAATTGCCCCTTGCTAAACCATACTCAATTTGTAAACTATCTGTAATATGGTTCCAGCTGGAAAAATCGCTAGCAGTAGAGGAGAATACTACTTTCTGGTCTTTTTGCATTTCAAGTGAGCACCAGTCAACTTCTGTGATTCCGCTTTTTCTGTTGGTAGATTTGGAGTCTTTACAACTCGAAATACCTAGTACTCCGATAAGAAACAATAATTGCAATTTGAATTTCATGCTACATCAAATCAAAACTCCATTTTCTGATTGAATTGGTTTAGAACCCCCCGGAAGCTAAAGTTTTTCTGTATAAACATAGGAGCTAAATATAGATGGATTTATTGAGTGCACAGAGATCAATCTCCAAAGGAAATTCCCACTCCTCTTGCTGTGTTGACAACAAAAGAATCAGTTTTCACATAATTATACTGGCTCACAGCATCCTCCAATGAAACCGAACAAATATCATTGTTTCTATAAGCCACCATTTCACCAAATTTACCTTCCAAAATCATTTCAAAGGCTTTTACACCAAACATGGTTGCCAAAACTCTATCGAATGCAATTGGAGTTCCTCCTCTTTGTATGTGTCCCAGAACAGTTTCCCGAATATCCGCCTTACAACCAGCATCCTTAAGCTGTTGTGACAATTGATAGGCAATTCCACCAAGTCTCACATGTCCCCTGCCTAATTCATCATTTTCAATAGTAGAGACTGTTCCCTCTTTTGGTTTTGCCCCTTCTGCAACAACAATATTCACAAAGCCTCTACCCTTTCTATATCTCTTGTTTATTCTTTCAACTACCTTATTGATATCGTATGGAATCTCTGGAATCAGACATACCTCTGCTCCTCCTCCAATGGCTGTATGCAATGCAATCCATCCTGCGTCCCTTCCCATGACTTCCATAATCATAACTCGGTGATGACTTTCTGCCGTAGACACAAGTTTATCAAAACTATCAGTAGCAATCTGGACAGCTGTTCGAAACCCGAAAGTAAAATCAGTTCCCGACAAGTCATTATCGATGGTTTTTGGGACACCAATGATATTCAAACCCTTATCATAAAGAGCTTTTGAAATAGTCTGGGATCCATCACCTCCAATATTAATAACTGCTTCAAAACCCAATTCTTTGAGTTTATCAATCAATTCATCTGACAGATCCACCTCTTTGATTTCTCCATTGTCATTTTTTAACGGAAACTTTAAGGGATTCCCTTTATTGGTGGTCTTCAGAATCGTTCCTCCTTTCACATGGATTCCGGCAGTGTTTTTATTATTTAGCTCTCTGATTTCAGGGGGGTCTTTTAATACTCCATTAAATGCTTCAATGCTACCATATACTTTCCAGTCATTCTCTTTTTTTGCTCTTTTCACGATACCTCTGATTACCGCATTCAACCCCGGGCAATCTCCTCCTCCAGTTAATACCAGTACTTTTTTCTTAGACATTGATTTTAAATATTTATGTAAGTTATTTCCGGACCATTCTTCTCATTGAATAGCCGATAAAGATTAGAACCATCGAACCAACAATAAACCACAAACTATTTGGCCACTGACTGGACATTGCTGAAGTATCACCAATCAACACAAAAGCTCCCCAGTAAAATGGGTGAGTACCTTTGCCGTTGGTGGATTTTAGATATTGTTTCCTAGCGTTGTTCAAAGCAAGGTCTTTAGGTTGACCTTCATCCAGGTTTGCATAGAAAAGCTTCATCAGTTTTGGAGTTGATTGGTCAGAAGCTGGCCATAAACTAACTACTGTTGCCGGAACACCAGCATACGCAAAAGCTCTTGATAAACTCATAACGCCCTCTCCTTTTTCAACTTTACCATATCCGGTATTGCATGCACTGAGTGTTGCTAGAGATGCGTTAAGTTTTAAATTATAAACCTCATAGGCATGTAAATAGCCATCATTTAAGGAATCCCCTTTTACACTTAAAATCAACCTTGAATTATCCGGTGCTTCATCATCAACTATGGCATGTGTAGCCATATGTAATATCCCATATTCCAAGGCTTCTTGTTTGAATAGGCTTTCAGTAGCCTCGATACCATACATGAACTTCCCATCTAAAATGCCACTCAAATCCTTTATCTCCTTCTCAGCACCAGGTAGTGCTGATATGGATGATCTCACTACATCTGTACTATTATCTGCAAGACCAAAATCAGGAGCAAATGCTAAAATTTTCGAATTGCCTTTAGGTCGCCCTTCATTGTACAGATAAGTCTTCGCAGAATAATCATATGAGACAAGGAAATTCTCAAAAAGGAATTTACCATTTTCATCCTGAAGAATCTCGAAAGGAATATACCCCAAAAACCCATCAGTAACAATCTTCAACTTTGATCCAGTTACTTCATTGATAACAGGTTTCACAATTGATTGATACAGGTGCTTTGACCAGAAATCGATCAATCCGGTATCTCCATTATCGGACAATAATTTCCTGACAGATTCCACTGCCACATCCAGTGAGTCGGTCCATTCTACTCTTTTAACAAAAGATGATCCTCCATTATTACCCAGAACAAATAAGTTATTTCCTGATAATTGATATGAAATAAATGAATATCCTTCTCTTGCTAGTTTCGTCTGCAGCTGTGGAACGTTCAGTCTTTCCGATTCATATCTGTATTGGTAATAATTAGGATGTTCCAGAGCAATGACCTCAATTATACTGTCATATCTTGCAGTGAGATTAGTCTGCTTGGTGAGGTAATCTGTTAATAATTCAGCATTCTTCTCCTTCTCCTCTTTTGCATCCTCAATTCTTTTCTTCAGTATCATCAACTCGTCAACTGTTTCTTTTCTAGCACTCAGAATTTGGTCACCAAGACTTGCATTATTAAAGAATGAAGCTTTACTCAAGTAATCTTTCAGACCTAATGATTTACTCCTCTCCGAAAGTTGAAACATAAAATCAATTAACTGAGGATCATTATTACTGACGTAGAGGTTATAACACAATTCAATAGCAGCAGCAGTGTAATCATTTATATTAAAACTTTCACCTATCTCACTATTAATCCCTTTTCTAATGCTGGCTACATATTCTTCGAATTCTGTTAGTAACTTCTCAAGTTCAGCTGTTTCAATTCCTGCACCATTTGATAATAGTTGATGATTTATCAACTCCAATCTCTGAGTTTCTATTTGAACCTCTATGAATTGCGACCTTATATTTCCATCAAAAATATTGGCTAAAGAAGCACTATCAATATATTGAGAGGACAACTCACCATTGCCTAAATATTGATTCACTGAAGCTAATCTCAAATAAGCGGCAGCAATTGATGTTCCAGCAGTACCGTAAAGTTCCTTCCCAGTACGTAAGGCCTTTGTTCCAATGTCCAATGACCGTTTATAATCCTTATTGGCTAAGGCTGCAGCAGTTAACTTATTTAGTATTTTGTGTGTGAAATTTAGATTATCTCCATTGCCGTCAAGAAATTCTACGGCTTTTTCAGCATACATATTGGAAGTTTCTACTTCTCCCATCCGAGCATATTGTTCAGCTAGAATGGCGTAACCATCGTACAAGTCGGGAATATCTGGAAGCTTATCTTCATAAATATCAATTGCTACTAGCATGTATTCTATGGACTTTGCATAATCACCCGTTCTCGTATAGAGATTAGATGCATTGATTACCAGAGTCGCAAAATCATGAGATGTGGAATCCCCAATATTCTTGGCAAGCCATATCGCTCTTTCGAAATAATCTCTGGCTCGTTTATAATTCGATGCGCCATAGGCGATGATACCTAACTCCATTGTTGGCTTTATTGTGTAAGGGTGGTTCTCACCATATGCATCTTGGTATAGGGCAATTTGTTCGTCTAAGAACTTCTGTGCACTTTCAAAATTCCCAAGATTGTATTGGAGCTCTGCATTGCAATTATACGCCTGTCCTTTCGCCTGAATGTAATCTATACCAATTGGTTTACTTGTGATCAAAGCCCTCTTGGCATGGTACATAGCAGAATCATAATCTCCAAGTTTTTGGTAGTTACCAGCCAGAACATTATGACAGTAGGTTTGCGACCGGGCAGTACGTAAACTGTCGCTGAATTCTAGTTTTAACAGTCTGTTTAATGTCTTATTAGTTTTTGGATGGTCCTCAAAAAAGTAGTAAACATAACCGAGCATCAGCAATGTCTTAGCTAATACATCATTATCGCCCTGAGTTTCCAACAATTCATTTCCGGCCTCCACGGCTTCTTCATAAAATGGCAATGCTTTCCGTTCCTGGCGTATTCTATCATACACATGACCAATTTTATAGATACTCAAACCATATCCTTTTAAGTTTTCCTTCCCAAAAGCATCTCTTGCATTCTTATAAGCCTCAACCGCTTCATCATACTTTCCTTCATTATAAAGATTTTTGCCTTGCTGATAGTATTCAGCTCCTTTAGAACTATCTGATGCAATTACAAATGTGTTTGCTTGAGCGGTTGACAGAAAACAGCAAAAAACAAGCAGTGTTAAGTAGGTGTTTCGCATTGGTAGCAGTATTCGGTTTTATTCCTTGTCAGGTATCTTACAAGGAACGGTTTTTTCAGATTGTTTTAGTATGTGATCCAATAATTGATCTTAATTTAGTGAAAGTAATTTCCCTCAACAACCATCTCCGGCTACTAGTAAAGAAAAATTCCTCTCTTTGAAGGTTTTATATAATTGATATGCTTTCGTGATACTTTCGTGATAATTAGCGGGCACTTTTGGAATATCGGTTAACAATACGTTTCACTAAACAATTGATATGATGAATATTTCAACATTGCCTCAAACACCAACTAATCCTATACCTAATACCTTTTCAAGAGACTTAGACGTTTCAGTTTTTGGCAGTTTCCCAGTCAAACAATATTCAAAAAACGAGTATATCTATTGTCAGAATTGTGATGCAAACTCGGTGTATTTCCTGGAGGAAGGAAGAGTAATCCTTGGTAGTCAATCTTCAGATGGTAGAACGACCATGACAGAAGTTAATTACCCTGGTGACCTATTTGGAGAACTTTCCATTCTTGGAGACACTACCAGAAATGGGTTTGCAAAAGCGCTTGACTCTAAAATTAAGTTAAGGGTGATTCCAAAAGATGAGTTTTTGGAGGTCCTTTTACAGGACAACCAAATTAAACTTCAGTTCTTCGAAGTATTAGGAAGACGCATGAGAAAAGTCAACAGGAAAATAGAAGACCTGATTGTAAGAGATGCAAGGTCCAGAATTATTGGGTACCTAATTCATACAGCTGAAGAAAAGGGTCAGAAAGTAGGCTTTGAAATGATGATTAAAAATCCATTAAGACATCAGGATATTGCAGACCTTACAGGCACCAGCAGACAAACTACAACAACTATTCTTAACGAACTTAAACAAATGAACCTGATCAATATTGACAGGAGAAGAATCTTAATTAGAGATATGGATACTTTAAAAAGTATGCATTGATTGTTCGTAGGTTAGACCAGCTATAAAAATTAAGTTAGCCAAAGGGAGAATCGTTCTCCCTTTTTTCGTATGTGTCCACCATTTTTTTTGTTAGCTTTATTCTAATGGGAAAATTTAAAACACAGGGCACTTTTGAGAGTCACACTCTCTTAATCAGCATACTGCTTTTATTCCTTACATCAATCACTCCTGCTTATTCACAAAACCAAACAATTGATAGCCTTCAGCAATTGCTGAATAATCATCCTGAGGATACCGAAAAAATTCAGATCCTGCTGGAATTAACAACCGCTTATTATAAAGCTAATGAACCATTAAAAGCGGTAGAATCCGATAGTGCTGCCTTATTATTAAGTGAGAAGCTAAATTTCTCGGAAGGTCAGGGAGATGCGTATCATAAACTTGGCATAATTAAACTCAGAGCTGCCGAGTATGATGAATCACTAAAATATTTTGAAGAAGCGCTTAAAATAAGAACCCAGGACCAGGATCTTAAAAGGATGAGTTACACCAATATTAATATGGGTGTGATATACATGACATTAAATGATTACGAAAGTGCAGATTATCACTATAATGAAGCACTGAAAATTGGAAAAAAGCTGAATGACACGGTTAGCATAGGAGGGGCTTATATCAACCTGGGTATCGTTTCAATGGAATTGGCAAATTACGACACTTCTATTGCCAGGCTCAATAAAGGAATTGAATTATATGAAATTATTGATGCCAAACGTGGTGCAGGTGATGGCTACAATTGTCTTGGCGGTGTTTATCAGGATCTTGGTGAATACGATACCGCTATTCAAAATTATCAAAAGGCCATTGGTTTCTACAAACAGGTTAAGAATGTAAGGGGTGTGAGTGCGGCAACTCTAAATATTGGCAATATTCATCGGAGGCAAGGAAATTTCCCTAAAGCTCTTGAGGCATATCAGAGGGCATTAGAAATCAAAATTGAGGCACACGACAAAAAAGGTCAGGCTCTGGTGTTTAGCAACATTGGTTTACTTTACCAGGGTCATGGTGAATATGAAAAAGCACTTGAATACATCAACAAGAGCCTTGAACTAAACAAAGAAATTCAAATCTCCAGGAGAGTTGGGCAGGCCTACACGTATCTGGCTGAAACTTACACTGAGATGGGTGAATTTGAGAAAGCCTATGACAATTACATAAGAGGTCTTGAGATACTGCAAAATCTAACTGCTGTAAAAACTGAAGCCAACATTTTAAATGGCCTTGGTAAAGTGAAACTTGCTCAAAAGGAGTATGCTGAAGCTCTTATATTTTATCAAAAAGCGAAAGAAAAAGATGTAGGTGTCCTGCTCATATTGGGTGAGACACTTGAAGGTTTGGCTCTCTCCCACCTTGGCCTTAAAAATTACAATTCTTCAGAAAAAGCTGCGCTGGCGGGATATAAAATCAGTCAGGAACTTGAAATATTGGAACTAAACCAAAGTCTAACAAGTGTTTTATCACAGATTTATGCGATAAAAGGAAATTATAAGAAGGCCTATGAATTTGAAAAGCTTCATAAGATTTACAGTGACAGCTTATTCAATTCCGAGAATATCAAAAAGCTCACACAGCTAGAATTAGAATATGCATTCAACGAAGAGAAAAAGCAAATTCTGGCTGATCAGGAAAAAAACGATTTAATTCTTCAAAACGAATTATATAGAAGGAAACTGATTCAATACTCCGCTATAGGTGGTGGAATCCTATTTCTCTTATTATTTCTAAATGTCTATCGGTCCTATCGTCGCAAGAAAAAGGATAATGAAATTATTCAAGACCAAAACAGAAATATCACAATGGCAGCCGCCAAGTTAAAGGCATCAAACGAAAGACTATCAGAATTAAACTCACTAAAAGAAGGAGTTAATCATATGATTGCCAATGACATGAAGCAATCTGTGAGTTCGATTCTTGATTCAACACAAGAGAAACCTACAGAATTAACACTTCAAAATATCAATCGCACAGGTACAGTGATGCTTAATCTGGTAACCAATATGTTGGATGTTCAGGCGTTTGAGGAGCAGAATGTGAAACTCAACAAAGAAAAATTTCCAATTCACGAATTAATTGAGAATGCCTGGCTCCAATCTAATAGTTTATCTGTTCTAAAGAGTCTAAAACTCAATATCGAAGTACCAACTGACATGGAACTATATGCTGATATCCAGGTGATGCATAGAGTCTTTGTCAATCTGTTTATCAATGCTGTTAATCACTCTTTTGAAAAAGGAACCATTTCAATTTCTGCTTCCTTAGCCAATAATCAAGTTATATGTTCCATTACTAGCCTCGGTGAAGAAGTCTCTGAAGAGCACATCAAAAAACTATTTGATAGCTATTGGGAGTCAATCGACAGTGAAATTGAAAGAGCTGCGGCTAAGGGTTTGGGTTTGGCTTACTGCAAAATGGCAGTTGATGCTCACAATGGGAAAATTGAAGTCAAATCACAAAAAGGCAAGATCACTATTGAGCTGCATCTTCCTAATTAGTCATCGATACAAGATGAAATTCCAGTAGTAAAGCCATAAAATGCGCCAGACCTTATCTTACAAGGTTTTTGGAAGAAGCCTTTAAATAAATCTTTCTTTCAATTCACCTGATTGATACAACTCCATTAGCGCTTTCAAATCTTCAATTTTCCCCAAAATAGTTTGGCCATCATCCAAATCTCGCACTCTCAGTTTCTTCTTGGATTGTGATAAAACCATCTCACTATAAGCGATATCCAATTCCTCCTCAATTGCCTTTTTTTGAGACTCAAATGAATCATGAGCAATTAATTGTCTACCAAAATGATTATGTATTAGTGTGTAGCCTGCTATTCCAGTCTGCCCCTGATAAGCTTTACAAAACCCTCCATCAATCACGATCAGCTTGCCATCTGCCTTAACCGGGCTCTCACCTTTAGAAACCGACACAGGAACATGGCCATTCAGAATTACAGAGTTTTCATCTTCCAATCCAAACTCCTTTAGTATTCGTTGACATGCTTCGGGATCATTTCTGTATTGGTAATAAAATCCCTTTTTCTCCTTTTGTATTTCTTTATTATCAACAAAGTAACGTTCAAATGTTGCCATTTTATGTTTACCAAATATTGGTGACTCTGGTCCAGCCCAGAGGTACCATATCATGTCCAGAGCTGCTAACTTTTCATCTGATCCATCCAGGCCAGAAAATGCAACCTGCACTTCCTTCTCCAGGTATTCCATAAGTTGCTTGCCCTTGAATGACTTATCACCGAAAGAGACTTCTTTCAAATAGCCATTTTCATCCAGAGGTATGCAGCCATGAAATAATAAATTCTTATTGGTCACCTTATACATTCCTCCTTGCTCCAGCAGAAACCTCGCATGGTTCTGTAAACGTTGACTTTTCAGGAAAGACATTTTTATCTTTTCTACAACCTGACATTCTTCCTCAGAAAGAGCAAAAGGATTCTGATGATTGAATGTTGGAAAAAAGGCATCTTTCAGGTCAAATTCCTTACCTTCAATCTGTACCTTTTTTTCGCTTAAATTCAATTTATCAAGTATCAACCGATCACTCATACCATATTCATCTCTTCTTGAAATTAATTGAGATTCCAATTTGAATTGAATGATGGAGATCGCCTTATGCATCAGGCTATTTAACCATTGTTCCGAACTATTAAGTAATTCATCCGGGCTGACTTTAGGGTTAAAAATGATACTGTCATCCTCCTTATAATGCTCTAACGCAAATGAAGCAAGAGGAAGGAGGTTTATTCCGTATCCACGCTCTAGTGTTTCTGTGTTACCATAACGAAGAGATAATCTCAATACATTTGCTATGCAAGCCTCCGAGCCCCAGGCCGCTCCCATCCAAACTATGTCATGATTACCCCATTGAAAATCGACTGCATGATGCTTCATCAGTTCATCCATAATAATTTCCGCTCCGGATCCTCTGTCATACACATCACCTATTATATGAATCTTGTGGATGCAAAGTCTCTGAATAAAATAGGAGAACTCAATTATCAACTTATCAGCCTGGCCAATTTCGATGATATTATTAATAATGTCTTCATAATATTGGTTATCATCTCCCACGGTTCTCTCAGCTACTAACTCCAGGATAATGTCTCCATAGGATTGAGGAAGTAACTTGAGTAACTTTCTATTGGCATAAATTGAACAGAAGTCCTGAGTGACCTTTAATATTTTGGATAGAGTTTCTTTGTAAAAACTAACTTCATCGGGCAGGCTTTCCTTTAGAAGTTGGAGTTTTTCTTCCGGATAATAAATGATGGATGCTAGTTGTTTTTCATCCTTTTCAGGTAGCTCCGGAAATAATTCATTGATTTTTTGCTTGATGACACCAGAACCATTTCTTAAAACATGTTGGAAGGCCTCATCCTCACCGTGGATGTCACTCAAAAAGATTTCAGCACCCTTTGTTAAATTGAGGGTTGAGTTTAAAAGCACTATTTCTTTGCCAGCTTCGTGCTGATTGGGGAATTTCTCTGCCAATAGAGAAAGGTACTTCAGGTTGGCATCCATCTATTTACGATTTGTAAATAAATATAGAATAGAATGGTTGAAGTTGTATTGTGGCAGATTATTAATCTGCCATTTGTCAAGAATTAACTAATACCTATTCGGATATTTTGTCTCCCAATTGCTCGTTGAACATCCAGATAAACCTTGGAGCAATGCCTAGTTCAACTCCTGAGAAGGATGCTTTGAATTGAAAGAACTTATTGAATTTAGCTGACTGCTCTTGCAAGAATGTATTCATTCCGGCAGCACTTAATTCATCTGGTTGTGGAACTCCTCCATACAAGAAAATATCCAGGTCATTGGCCATTTCTGTAATCACGGAAGAAGACATAATATTATCGATCTCATTGATAAATTCAGATCTCATTTTCTTAGCATCATCAGTATCTGTTCCCCAAAAATTTTCTGGTAAGCAGGATTTGATAATTTTATCAATTTCCGCTTCGGAAAAGATCAGGAAAGAAGCTCCATCCAGGTCCCCATGAAGTTCGGTTTTTATGACATGAAATTTATCTTCCCCTACAATACCCGACATATCAAATTCGGAGTGTTTGTAATTTACCTCTTCCAGATTAACTGGACTTTTAAGGATCATTTCAAAGGAATTTTTAGCCGCAGAGAGGCCTTTTTGAAAGAAATTAGCGCTGGAATCGAAGATCTTGTGGTGCATGTTCTCGGTCATAATGCAATTTGTGTTATTAGGTTTGGTTAGGTGATTTGCTTGATAAAAGAGTCGGACCATTAAAGGTGGAATCTATATCATTCTGCAAAGCTTATGGAAGATACAGAAATTCCTACCAGATTTTGTTTTAATTCGATCAGCTGACAATTTGGTTCGATCAAGGGTCAGATTTTTCCTACAAGTTTTTTAGGCTTTTCAAGTGCAATCTGATCAAATATTTCCGAAAGCATTTATGTGTAACTTCTACTCTTTATATTACACTAAAGTTATGCATGCATAAATAATCACCCGTTGGATAAGCCCAAAAAGAAATACCGATTCATACGATCATTGGTGGTCATTATCATAGTTGGTTTTGGAATCAAATATTTCTTGTATGATTTCACTGCATCCTTCGTTGGAGATCTGCTATTTGAGTTCGTCAAATTGCGTGAAAATGATCGATATGAATATCGAAATAAGAGCGTTTCTTACTTTCCATTTGAAAGGAAACTCCTGATTAGTGACCTCAGCATTACACCAAAACCAGACTTACAAGCAACAGAGACTTCCTACAGCGTTAAAATCCCTAGCTTATTTATAGACATAGAGTCACTATGGGAGGTGTACAGACATCAGAGATTGTCAATTACTGGTGTTACAATGACAGAACCAAATGTTCAGGTGCATTCCATTAAAAAAGAAAGGGATGAGTCTACCAGAATACAGCTGGAGGCAGGAGAACTATATCAGGTTATCAGCCAATACCTGCGTCACCTTCAGATTGGTGAATTTGATGTAAAGAATGGCTCCATATCTTTTGCAAGAAATGACAATCATCCATTTGAAGTTCACAACTTCAACCTTGAAATAGAAGAATTCTTAATGGATTCTGTGAATCTGGAACAGCACAAAAACATCTTCTATACAGAATCAATAAATATACATCTGGCAAAGCAGGAGTTTGAGTTAGAAGACTCCAACAGAAAGTTCTCATTTGATTCGTTGATTTTCTCTAGTCGGGACAGTTCATTTCAAATATTGGATTTCAAACTCTATCATATGGGAGGTAGCGATGCAGAGGACAGTATATCTGTTGATAAACTTGCTTTCTCTGGGATTGACCTTAATGCACTCTATAATGAAGAAGTGATAGACCTGGGTCCGATGAGAATTGAATCTCCTTACGTGCATCTTAGAACTACAAGACGGTCAAAGAAGAAACCAGAATTTGTCAATCCTTCAAAATACAAAATGATTGTTGATGCCGTAGCTATTGTTGACGGGAGTGTTGCGATTTCTAATTCAAACATCAATTTGAGAGCTGAAAATATCAACATCAATCACGGACAACATCAGATCTTATCAGGAGGACCATTTATGGATCCCCTGGACTTTGTAAACGAATCTGTGGTATCCATGACGGACGTTAGTTTCAAAAATCCAAATGTGTATTTAAAAGCTGATAGTCTTTCATTAGATGGACCTAAAGAAGAGCTTCGATTGCTTCAATCAAATGGATTTATTGAAGGACAAAAAAATGATATTAGTTTCAAAATGAATGAAGCCAAGGTTGTTGGACCCCTGTTTGATCATTCAACACTCCTAAAACTTGATTCAGTGTGGCTACTTGATCCTAGACTAAAACTAGAAGCAGTCTCAAATCCCGAAGAATCAAAACAATCAAAAAAAAGAAATGTAGCAGTGGATTTCCTAAGTATTGCTTCCGGAGATATTGAGGTGATCAATGGAAACAGCCAAATATCACTAGAAAAAGTCTCAGGAACCGCCACTAATCTTGTGGACACATTAGGCCTTGAAAATCTCAAAGGTTTAAATCTAATTGGGGGAATAAGCACATTGATGGACACATTATTCATCTCAGCCAATTGGGAATATCGTGGAAAATCTAATATGCTTATTGGTCGCAATGTTCAAACTGATTTTGGTGATGTCTCATTAATAGAGCTCGCTGATCTGAATATTGAAGGACTCAAATCAAAAATAATTGAATTCGATTCGCTTTATGTGCATGGCAGTGATATTGAGTTTCACCTTGAAAAAACTGAAAGCAAATCACAAAACCCAATCGCCTACCATAAGATTTCTGGAGAGAATAATAACATAAAACTTTCATCTTCGGATTTTCTATTGGAAGCCAATGAGGCAGGCTTCTCCATCGCTAGCGACTTTAAACTTACTGCTGTATCCACTGGCCATTTAAGTTTCCAAAACAGTCAGTTTAATATCGAAAGTGAAAGATTAGGTTTTCCTCAAGGAAATAAGAAATTGCAATTAAATGCTCCGGAGCTAAAAAGTGCAACCAATGATATCTACGCAGATTCTCTCATTATTGATGTAGTTTCAGACACTATCGATATTGAAACAATGTCTGATTTCAAATCATGGCATGAAAGATTAAATATTTACTCCCCTGTTGTCAACCTCAACTTAAAGCCTCAAGACGACAACAATAAAGAACCTTTGGTACTACCAGCCCTGAACGTAAGAAACGGTTCTCTTGACCTCACAATCGCCAAGGGTGAAAAGTACACTCATTTATCACTTCACAATTTCGATATAAAAGGACAAGAGCACGTCACTGTGAATAACCCTGATGATTGGTTAAGCACAATTGGAATTATTGATCATTTCAGTCTTACTACCAACAAACAAGAGGTGGATGCAAGGACAATGAAAATCCGAAATGGAAGCGTTTGGTTTGATGAATTGAAGTCTAGAATTGCTCAAAACAGTTTCACAATAGAATCGGGTAAAATATCAGATCTTAAACTAATTACTTTTGACTCAGAAGAACCCGTGACCGCTGACTCAATTGAACTGACCGGAATCACCTTAAATATTTTTGATACTACGACTGTGAAACCAGAAAAAGGTAATTTCAGAAATATTCTTAGTAACCATCTAAAAACTTCTAATGTCGATATAATCTATCATGGCAATACTCAAGAACTGAAAATCTCAAACCTAAAATCAGATATCAGTCCATTAGTTGTAGAATCAGAATTTAATTTATCTGCGTTTTTAGAATCGAAAGTTGAAGTAAGTTCAGACAGTATTTACTTCAATAATTATGACATGGACAGAACATTTGCCGTTGGTTCATTCATGTATGATAACCAATCCAACGTTCTTGAGCTAAGTGAATTTAATACACCGCAGAAGTTATCCCGTGATTCTTTTATGATTGGAAAGACCATTCAAACAAATTGGATGGACATCAAAGCTGGAAATGTACTTTTATCAGAATTTGATCTATTGGCTCTCATAAATAACAATGGTGTCCGGATTAATTCTGTCGAGGTGAGAAACCCTGAGTTAATTGTTTATCGCGACAAAGCTCTGGAAGAATCATTGAAGTATCAACCAATCTTGCCGGTGAAAATTCTAAAATCAAACATTCCAATTATTGTGGACTCGGTTTCAGTCAGGAATGGATCCATTTTTATTGAACAAAAGTTTCCGGATGTAGTGGATCCAGCTAAACTTTCATTCTTCGACATAAATTCAAAAGTCCGGTATATCTATTCTGATACTGCTATGATCAGGCAACATCCTAAAATGTATTTATACTCTACCGGCAAACTCCTGGAAAACGCGGAATTCAGAACTGAAGTCAGGTTCAATATGACCGACACTCTTGGCAAGTACAATATGAATGGCACAATGACTAATGGAAACCTGTTGAAACTAAATGATATGCTGGAAAAAGCTGGTCATTTGCGTGTTAACTCGGGGACTAACAAATCAGTAGATTTTAAATTCAAAGCCAATAATAATTATGCTGTTGGTGAAATGAAATTTATTTATGATGATCTAAATGTCACCATCATGGATAATGAAAACAGAGATGAAGGATTTAAGACATTTGTAGCCAATGCTTTTGTTATTCACACTAAGAATCCGCATTTCCTATTTCTAAGGAAGGGAGACATATACTCTGAGAGAAAACTACATAAAGAGGTATTCAACCATTGGGCGAATTCTATTCTAAGCGGTGTGGTTTCAAGTATTGGGGTGAGAAACAATAAAAAAGAAATCAAAAAGCTGAACAAGCAATCGCAAAAGCAATTCGATAACGATTAGAGGCTATCTATGATTTCAATGAGTTTATCCATCTCCTCAGTGGTGTTAAAATAATGAGGACTTAACCTGACAGCCCCTTCAATAGACTTCTTATCAAAATCAAACATGGCGCTACTTCGAGTGCTGATTGAACAGTAGACGTTCTGCTCATCTAACTTCCTTTTTATTTCTTCATTTGTAAGCCCTTCTTTTTTAAAGGTAACGATGTTTGATCGCTGTGAACCTTTATCATATAAAGCAACATCTTTCAGGGAGTCCAATCCACCTACAAGTCTATCTCTAATAATAGAGTTATAATCCTGAATAAAATTGAGCCCAACTTGATTGCAGTATTTAATAGCTTCTTTAAGACCTAATAACAAGGCGTAGGACATTTCCCATAATTCAAACCTTTGCGCACCACCAAACAGTTCATACTTATCAGGATTTACCCAGTTAGCCCCTCTCATATCAAGATACATTGGAGCATAATCATTCTTTAGAATTTTATCAGAAACATATAAAAAGCCAGTTCCTCTTGGGCCCCTTAAAAACTTGCGCCCAGTTGTACTTAGAAAATCACATTTTAATTCTGTAACATCAACATTAATCTGACCAACAGCTTGGCAAGCATCCAGCAGGTATATCACACCATACTGCTCACACAAGTCTCCTATGGAATAAGCATCCTGAACAAGGCCTGAGTTGGTTGGAATAAACGTTACAGAAACTACTTTGGGCTGATTTTCAACAATGAGAGATTCGAAATGCTCAACATCCAAATCTCCGTTACTGAATGTCCTGGACCTGATAACTTCAATCCCGTAATGATTTTTGAGAGAGTAGAAATGCATGAAGTTTGAAACATAATCATCATCTGTTGTCAGAATTACATCTCCTTTTGAAAGCTTAATGGAAGAAAGTGCTTTAGTATAAGCATCAGTAGCACTTGTCATAAAAGCAATGTTCTCGGGTTTGCAGTTTATAAGTTTAGAGGCTTCAGAATAAAATGAAGCTATCTCATCACTATATTGGTCTGATAAATGATACCCTCCGTACAATGTTTCTTGAGCCAGATACTCACTCACAGTTTTAGCTACTGCAATAGGAACCAATGAAGAGCCAGCACTATTGACAAAAATTTTATCTTCACACCCCGGTGTATCTTCACGTATTTTATTGACATCCATTAAACCATCTTTTTCACAATATATCAGATGTCACGAAATCAAGCTGGTTTTGTTTTGAAATATTTCTCAATCCCTATGCAAACGTTTGCATTTATTGACTTCAGTAAAATATCCTTTCACTTCACTAAAATTCCTGTTCATGCCAGCAGAGCCTGAATTAGCATAAGCTTATATCATATTTGCTTCAGGGAACAAACTATATGAAGAAAAATGAAGCTTTTTAGAACTTTAGCCATTATTCTCTCAACCACTATCTTTTTAGGACACGCACAAGCTCAGGAACTAACTGAGGACCAGGTACCATTAGGGGTACAATCTTATCTCTACACACATTATCCTTCTAGTAGCAACGTAAAATGGAGCGTTAGGAAAAACGAGGAAGGCACCAAATTTTACCAGGCCACTCTAGACTTTAATACAGAAAAAGTAACTGCTGTATTGGCAAAAGACGGGGTGTTGGTATATGAAGACATAGAGTACACGGCAAGTAAATCACCAATTCATATTGTAGATTATGCGGCTTCAAACTACGATAAATTTAAAATTGTAGGAGTTCATAAGCATACAAATTTTGCACATGGCACAAATACACAAACAAAGGTGAATTATGAATTGGTTGTAAAAGTAAACAAAGAAGAAAGTATCGTTTGGTTTGATGAAGGCATGTACCGTCATGACAAATTTGAAACGAGCTCTCTAGCTATTAAATAAACATTACTTAAGTTATCGGACACATTAGGAGGGCCAAAGAGCCTTCCTTTTTTTTTCCTATGTAACCAAAGAATATTTCAATCCTTTCAACATCTGATCGGCCATATCAATCAGTTGGTCGATATTCAGTTTAAAAAGTACAATTAACCCAAGATAATTAGCTATAATAGCCCCCAATTTCAAAATGGCCTATTCAGATAAGTTGGACACATCTAAAGTAACATCTATTACATCTATAGTTGCTATTGTCATATTACTGGCATCAGCACCATTTGTATTTAACCTATATGGTTATTCTATGGGTGACAGTCTGGTTGTAAAATACGGGATTGAAATTGGGATTGTCCTTGCACTAATGTTTCTGGTGATGGGAATAGTGCAGAAGTATGTATCTGTAAGAAATGACAATGGAACTTCCAAAGATGTTGGTGCTTTGCAAGAAGAAATCAACAAACTTCAATCAGCACTGGAGATTCAGACAAACCAACTCAAACAAAAGAATACGGAGCTCACTCAAAACACAAGTCAGTTAAATACCACTCAACTCAAACTAATCGAGTCTGAAAAGAGGTCTGTAATCGGAACTTTCACTGCTGGAGTTGCACATGAAATTAACAATCCGATCAATTACATAAGAGGTGGAATTTTTAGTTTAAAATCCAATCTTGAAGACATATTGGATTTACTAACAGGCTTTGAAAAGGAGCTAACAGATGCCATTGACAAATTACCAAGAGAAAGCGCTCAAAGAGCTGTTATTATTGATGCATTAAATAACCTCAGTAGAAGAAAAATGGACCTGGACTATGAACTTCTTCTTGAGGAAACATCCAGCATATTTCATTCAGTAGACGAGGGAGTGCGTAAAACTGCTGAGATCACTAACAGCTTACATACAATTGGGTCTCTGGCTAGTGATGAGTTTGTGTTCAGTCAGATTACCGAGCATATTGATGCAACACTTATCCTGCTTAAAAAGCATTTGAAGGACGTAGAAGTAGTTAAATTTTATCAGACTATTCCTACCATTGAATATATGCCAACCAAGATCTCTCAGGTCTTCTTCAGTCTTATCAAAAACGCTGCAGAATCAATGGTTGGGGAGAAAAAGATAGTGATCACTTGCAGCCCTGTGACTGGGAATGAGTTCATTCGGATAACAATATCAGACTATGGACGTGGTATTCCAGAAGATGTAGAACCTAAGGTATTCGATCCATTTTTTACTACTAAACCGGTCGGAGAAGGATTTGGGTTAGGGCTGGCTATTGCGAAATCAATAATTGAAGACCACAAAGGGAAACTCTACTTCAAATCGGTAGTTCACCATGGTACCACATTTTACATAGAGCTTCCTATTCAGCAAAGTTTTGTTTCTCAAAGTTGATTTTTTAAATGATTCACGGCTGTAAGAAACAAGCTGTCAATATCATTCTGTACATCTTCAATTCTATTTACAAACGGAACATCAGGAGGTAATCCAGGCCCTTCGTACGAAATACCATCAGATGCCCTCATCACTTGCCCAGTTATTGAATAAATCCATCCATTTGGCATTTCTTTTTCAATTCGTTCACCCATTGCCCCAGCTGTAGCTTCTCCAAATACCGTGACGTTTGGCAATATGTTTAAGTACATCGTCAGGTTTTCACCGGCACTAATTGTGTATCTGCTGGTTAAAACTGCAACAGGTCCATTAAATCTGGCTCCTGCTGGTTCGAGGTAATACTCTGTGATGTCTCCAAAATCATTTTCTCCAGGTCCGTCTTTCGGCTGTCCGCTAAAAGCGAGTCTACGTTCATCACAGAATCTGGCTGCTACCTCCTCACCATTTGTGAAATCTCCACCATTGTTATGTCTTAGATCAATAACTATGGCCCGAGCCCCAGATAAATCATTTAATATCATATCAATGTCAATTGGATCTGATAAGTGATTGATGAATATGTACCCAATGTCATTTGAGTGCATCCCATAAAATACCTGATCAGCAATTCTTTCATAATTATTGTTAAGGTATTCATCCAAAAGCATCCAGAGATCAAAGAGATTAGCACCTTCCTGTGTTCTGAAAATTTCTTTAGAGCTGTAAATAGCTCTTCCTGGGGCCATCAATGATACATGTCCATCATCCAACGATGAAAGCATTCCTGAAATGGCGCTGTACAACTCCTCGTCGCTTGAGTTTTCAGTAAGTAATGGGCGAAAAGCTTCATACTGAAGGTCCCAGTCCACTCCCCTTTGCTCAAACACGGCATACTTCTCATCAAATGTTTGCCATAGACTCTCAAAATTCCCTACTGCATCATTGTTAGGCTCTTCTTCGAAAAACAAGTCGTCACAACTTACTAGCGGAATGATTAATACGCCTATGAGGATCATTATTTTATTGATATTCATTGGATTAAAATTTAAAGTTGAGGCCTGCGGTAATATTGTTTTTCAAAAGTGTGATTTGGATTGGGTCTTGATATTTCAGGTATTGAAACTCATACCCAACTTTGAAGTCCACCTGAGGGGAAAGTGCCATGAAGTATCCGAACTCTAGCTGAATTCTTGTCAATCCACCGGGCCCCTTAAAAGATCCGTTTTCATGGAAATAACCAAAATCACCATCCTCATTCTGTATTTGACCATTATCGACAATGCTATACAGTGGTCTCATGACAAATGAAGTAATAGGAAATGCAGTAGCGATTTCAAGTCTTCTATTTTCTGATAATTGCCAATTGGCCTTAGCCTGAGGGGACAATGTATAAGCGATTAAAAAACCATCATCATCATTAAACCCAAAAACAATCTCGGCTAAATGAGCGAATGCATTTAACCTTCCTCCTGCTTCAAGTGAAAACTTCTCTTTGGAATACACCTCTCTCAAATAACCATATTCAAAATCCATAAATCCCATGGTGCTTGCTTCCCTCATACTGGATTCTCCAAACCCTGGGAATGAGATTAGATCTGTGGATTCCGTGCTGGCCTGGTCATAGTGGATTTTCAATTTGTGATTACCATTTTTGATTTTTCGATCATAGGCGACTCTTATAAAACCTGGTGAACCTCCTTTGTAGATCATTGGCGAATAGACCAAATCTTGTGACCTGCTAAAGTGTAATCCAAGGTCTACAGATAATTCATTTTTAGGAGGATGTTCCTGTGCGCTAACTATCATGAAAAAATTTAATACCAAGAATAGCAGCAAGTATTTCTTAAGCATTTCTTTGAGTTTTTGGTTTTAGTCGGAGGCAATGACAAATGGTTCAAAATATTTTGACCTTTTAACACCTCTAACTTCAAAAACCAGCACTCAAAACTAATTATTGAGAAGATCGTGGATTAATTCTCGTAATCAAAAATCACTCGATCGTGCTGATCGAGATATGGTTTAAACCAATAGTAATACCCAAATACATGCTTTCTTATGGTGATCATCATCAATACTACGGCAATATTTACAATGAGAATCCCTTGAAAAAAAGGTACCATTATTTCTATATCAACATCATCAGCCTTTAATGAAAGCATATCTCTTCCTATGGATATTCCTCCCCAGACCATCCAGATAATACCTGGTAAATAATGATCCCCATGAAACTTTAATATATGAAATAACAGATAAGAGGTGATCGCAAATGAAATTAACCCCATCAAATCAAACTCATAGAATTGATCGAACTGAACAACCAGCTCAAATAAGAAAATTACTATCCAAATAAAGCATACAACTCTATGCATAGCCAACATAATCCCATTTCCTTGAAGTGAAGGAATTGATGCCAGAGTCTTGCGAAGTAATTCATCATCTACATTTGACCTGAATTCCCTATATACTTCTTTTTTGGTTTTACCTTCCTTGATGAGCTTTCTGAGAGATTTTCTTAATTGGTTATCCATTTTAAAATATAATCAAATGAAACCTCCAGCCATCCACAACATTATATTCTACTCCTGGCAAGGGCATTTTAAGGAAATTCAAACCATCGAGTATGGTATTTAGAAATGCCGAATTTGTATTGATTTTGCTCCAGTCAATATCTGGAGAAATGTAAAACTGACCATAGCGACGGAATTCCGGAATAAGTTCACCAGCTGAGTTCTCGGTTGGATTTCTGTTTGCTCCGGTATACCCTTCAATACTGTATCCTACAGCTATATTTAACCACTTCGGTACTGATTGATTTTTCAAAATCAGCTTGTTAACATTAACTGACAACCAATAAGTTTGACCATTATAGTCTTTCAACCATCTTTCAGAAGCATTTGATCCCAAAAGTTCTGGACGATACCTGGCATATGGTGACTTGCTATACGACCACTTTGAAAGAATTAGCTGATCTTTCCAAAGTAACTCCTGCCCAATCGCCATTCCAGCCCCTATGGTATTTGCCAAAACATCACCCGGTGAAAACCCCCAATCTTCGCTAAAGCCATCAAACATTTCAACGGATGTGAGGAATACTAATCCAACTGATCCTCCCATCCAAATAGCTTTATTCTCAGGAACCCCGGCCCATCTTAATGTATTGATTCCGTATCTGCCTGCGTGTTGTGCTGTGGTAAGATGACCGATTTTATCCATGTATCCCCAGCCATCATTATCATTAAAGACATGAAATTTTGAGAAGTCTTCGTACCAAATTGTACCCAAACCTACCATTGTACCTGTATAGGCTAAAGAACCTGCCCCAACAACAAGCTTGAGGCGTCTGGAGTTTACTTCATTAAGGGTATCTGTTTCAGTTGAATAACTAAAAGATGAAATCGTATTTAAAAGTAATATAAGCGCAATCAGCCTGCCCATATCGATTACAAGCCATTTCCAAGCTCTTCCATGGTTTTAAACTCATATCCCTGAGGAATTTCGAAAGTGCTGTCCGCTATTGTCTCTTTAGAAACGACGTTCGCAACAACAATAGATTTTACTCCATTAGTATCCATAGAGTACTGAAGGGCCATGCCTTTTAACACTCTGTTATTTTGAGTGATGTTAGGTATCTTTTTGGTAAAATAGACAGTAGAAACTGTTGTCCCGCCTTCAGGAGTTTTAGTGGTTACAATTGCTTTTTGACACTTATAACCAGCAATGGTCTTGTACTCATCAAAATATTCTACTTGTTCTGAGTCCTGATTCTCAGACTCAGCCTTTTTCATTTCCTCACTCATATCCACAGCAATCTTTTGTCCCATCATGTCCATCAAAAGATGGCCTTCAGTTTTAGACATATCCAGAATTATTCTTTGTGTCCCCATCATACCCATCGACATTTCTGTTAAAGATCTTTGATCATTAACAAATAGCTTCAATGATTTTGGCAACATGCCTTCCATTGATTGCATTTCCGGAGGTAACTCGCTGTAAGTGATTTCAAATTCAATTCTTCCTTCAAATGACCCCTGAGCCTTGGATACTGATATAAAGGATAATAACAATGCGATTGCTAAGAGAAAACTGCTGGCGGTTCTTTTTAATTTCATTGGACTAGTTATTAGAATGTGAAGGGAAAGCTAGTTATTTTTCAATAGAATCTTCAATCTTTATAACCTTCCCAATTATATCGTTTTTAGATACTTCACCATTAATCTTGCCAAGATTGTTTCCGATCACAATTTTCTCTCCCATCAATCTCAATTATTTGCCTTACAAGATGCATATTCAATGATAAAAGAAGCACTGAATATTTTAAATATTTGGCACTAATCTACAGACACGCCAAAATTTCGTGAATATCAGAACATTTTTTGGCTGCCTTTTTTAAATTAGGGAGGAATACTCCAATTCTATGGGATCTACCAGACAGTCCAATCCATATCATAAATATCAGCACAAAACTTTGTCCATGATGATAAAGGCATCACTGATCCTATTTACGTTTGGTATTCTATCGAATCATTTAGTTGCTCAAAATTTAAAAGGGCTCAACCCAAATAAACGCCCTAGTCAATATATTCTTAACTTCTGGGATGCTACCGACGGCCTTTCATCTGAATCAACAAACAGGTTGATTCAAACTGATGATGGTTATATGTGGATAGGAACTTATACCGGCCTTCACAGATTTGACGGTAAAGAATTCACCATTTTCACCTCAACTAACAGCAACCTCCCGTCTTCAAATATTTTAGATTTTGCCAAAGACGAGAACGGTAGGTTATGGATCGGAACACTTCATGGAGTCTGTATTCTTGAAAATGGTCAGATATATACACCAGAAGCTCTTGAGCAGTCAAAAGAATACAGTATTGAAAGAATGCTCTACACCACAAATGGAGATCTATGGTTTAGTAGTAAATCAAATCACTTATTTAAGTATGCCAATGATTCATTGGTTGATCTGACAAGTAAATTTTCGGGACTTAACAGCACTGTATTAACCATTGCTGAAGACGAAAATGGAGACATTCTCTTAGGCACAGATGACTCTCAGTTAATTAAGTATTCAAATGGCAGGTTTTTCTCAATTCCATGGCCTGAAGAAGTAAATGGTGTTAATGTAATCCAGGATAGCCCGATGGGTTTATTAATAGGTACAGGGAAAGGGATATATAAGCTAGTTGGTGAAAAACTGATAAAACAGGAATATTTAAGTAGGATCGCAATCACAACCTTGACCGAGGGTACTGAAGACGTTTTATGGATCGGGACTATGCAAGGCTTATATCGCTATGATTTTGCAGCAAACTCATTGGATTCATTAAATGACACCCACGGCCTTCCAAATAATATCATAAGAGACGTAAAGATCGATAGTGAAGGCAATTTATGGGGAGGGACATATCGAAGAGGTTTTTTCTTTCTTTCCGATGGTTCTTTAACTAGTTACACTGAAAATGATGGACTTCAGTCAGACATAATCGTTAGCGTTACTGAAATTGATGATGATGTATATATTCTTGGAAACGAAAGTGGTAAACTCAACCTTTTAAAAAATGGTATCGTCTCAGATTACAATCCTGAGATTCAACTACCAAATGCCCGATTGAAGCATTTATTCACTGATAGCAAAAACAGAACATGGGCAAGTACTTATGGAGGATTAATTCTCCTGGATGGAAAAAATAGCCGAATATATAATCTGGATACTGGATTTCCTGACAATTTTGCTCGGTTGGCATATGAGGATCATGAAGGTAACATTTGGGTTGGAACCAAAAATGCTGGCCTTTTCAAGTTTAGATCACCAGATGATTATCAAGTCATTGGTTCAAAAGATGGCCTTACTTCTGACTACATCCTTTCAATAAAACAAAATGAAAAGAACCAATTCATTATTGGAACAATCAGCGGTTTAAACATTGTGGATGATATGAAGGTGATTAAAACCATTACAATTGAAGATGGCCTTCCCTCTAACTTTTCATTTACAACACTCCCTACAGAAAAGTATATCTGGATAGCTTCAAATGATGGACTAACAGCATATTCAGAAGAAAAAACAGTGGTGTTCAACGTTGAGCGTGGTATGCCATCAGATATAATTTATGACATTATTCCTGATCAGAATGGAAATATTTGGATGCCTAGTGAAAAAGCAATTCTAAAAATCCCACTGAAAGAACTTGAAAGGTTAGCTGATACACCTGACGAAAAAATCAAAGTACAACAGTTTGACAAAACTCATGGGATGAAAAACAACCACTGTCTGGGTGCTGTTTTCACATTTGTTGATAGCAAAGAAAACCTTTGGGTCCCTACACAGGGTGGTGTAGTACTTTTAAATCCAGAGCAAGTAACCAGCGCAGAAACCAATGCAACTGCAGTCATAGAAGGAGTAAGTGCTGATGGAAATGCAATTCGAATGTCTGAAGTAACATCCATACCACCAGGAACAGACAGAGTTAGTATTGATTTTACAGGTATTAGCTTTAGAAATGTTGAAAAACTTACATTCAGATATAAACTCGATCCATTTGATGACGATTGGATTGAAACTTCAAATGAAAGGAATGCCTTGTACACCAATCTTTCCCCTGGGTCATATACTTTTCAGTTACAGACTGGGATTGATAATAAATATTTTGAGCCCGCTTCAATAGAGATTGATATTGAGGCAACCTGGTACCAGACAGCATGGGCAAGGATTTTAATTGGGTTATTAGTCATTACAGTTGGCCTAGGGATATACTACGCCAGAGTAAAGTCGTTAACATCCCAAAACAAAAGACTTGAAGAAATGGTAAGCTCCAGAACATCAGAATTAGAGCGTCAGAAACGGGAGCTTACTCTAGCACTTCGAAATTTATCAAATGCCCAGGACCAAATGGTTGAAACTGAAAAAATGGCTTCTCTTGGAGTTCTTGCAGCAGGCGTGGCACATGAAATTAATAATCCTCTTAACTTTATTCAGGGAGGTGTATTAGGTCTTGAAAGGTTTCTAGATGAGAGCGATCCAACCAGCAAACAAGATATTCCAAAGCTGATTGAAGTGATGAAAGAGGGTGTTGAGCGTGCCTCAAAAATTGTAGCTAGTCTTAACGAATTCAGTCATCAGGGTCAAGATGAAATGGAGCGTTGTGAGGTCCACCATATCATTGAAAATTGCCTTACAATGCTGCATCATAAAATGAAGCACTCTGTGGAAGTAACAAGAGAACTATCTGAGGGCAATCCAATTGTGATGGGAAATAATGGGAAGCTACACCAGGCATTTCTTAATATAATCACCAATGGTGTTCAGGCTATCGAAGGAAAAGGTACTGTAAATATTTCCTCAACGGTGAAAGATCACCAAATCACCATAGATTTCAAAGATTCTGGTAAAGGGATTAAAAAGGAGGACATTCCAAAAATCACACAACCGTTTTATACTACCAAGGATCCAGGGGAAGGAACTGGATTGGGACTATCAATCACTTACAGCATCATCAAGGAGATGGGTGGCAACTTGTCATTCTACTCTGAAAATGGCAATGGAACCACCGTTAGTATTACATTGCCGCTCGATAGCTAAACCTACACAAGTCAATCTCGTAAATACAGGCTGACAAAGAAAAACAGATGCCACATTTCATTATAGAATGTTCCAAAAATGTATTGGATTCTCACAACCCTGAAACACTAATGCAAGAAGTGTATGACACAGCTTTTAGCACAGAGCTTTTTGCAAAAGGAGATATCAAAGTTCGAATTAATCCATACGAATTATACAACATTGGGGAACACGATAGCTTCATTCATGTATTTGCCAATATTATGCAGGGGCGAACAGATGAAATGAAAAAAGATTTGTCTGACAGAATAGTGAAAAATTTAAAAACTCTGTTGCCAGAAGTTCCGATAATCTCAATGAATGTCAGAGACTTTGAAAGGGCCTCCTACACTAATAGAAATTTGATTGACTAAAGTTTCTGACCTCTATTAATCAGATAAACCCCAATCATAGTTACCCCAAATGCAATGATTAAATAGATTGTAATTGATTCCTCAAAAAACCACCATGCAACTAATGCTGCAACCAATGGGTTTACATAGGTGACAACAGAGACTTGAATCATTGGCAATTTGGAAAGGGTGTAGAAATAAATCATAAACCCAGCAATAGACCCCATAACAATCATGTAGCCCAAGGAAAAGATTGAAGCTGCTGTAAATCCATTAAACTTTTCTAACTCCTGAAAAACCAGAGTAAATATTAGTAGCCCAACACTGCCAATTATTAGTTGAAATCCGGTTCTATGAAAGTTATTCATAGTTGTTGGATTCCTCTGAATAAATATGCTGGCTCCAGCCCAACAAAACCCAGCAACTAATGTCAGGATAATACCAATTTGATAATTAGGTTCAAACAAGTCTTGTAGATTCTCCCTGAAAACAATCACCATTCCAACAATCCCAAGTAATACTCCGAGGATAGTCAATCTGCTAAAGTGAAATCTTTTCGAGATACTCATTTCAATCACAATGACGTAAACTGGCATCAGAGATATAATTAGCGCCGTGAGTCCTGAAGGAACATGCATCAGTGCCCAACCAACAAACCCCTGACCAATAGTAATCATCAGAAAAGCAGGGAACAGCTGTTTCAATATTTCCTTTTTCCCAGGCAGCTTCCACTTACTCACTACTAAACCGATTATCACTAATAAAACACCAGAAATTGACTGTCTTATGGTATTATACAAGAATGGAGGAACATCTGTAACTCCAATTTTGATAATTGGATAAACAGTTCCCCATAGAATGCATAGAAAAGCAAGCGCTAAAAGTGGTAGGGTTTTATTCTGCAATTGATCTTGAGCAAATGCTAGTTAGGGGTGACCATTATATGTGCTCTATGTGTTCCAGGATTCATAATCCAGGCACCACCAGCAGTTTGTGGAGACTCAGGTAATCCAGTTGATGCAGATGTGGCATAAGGAATGTAAATCACATATCGAATCTTCGTTTTAGCAGGAACACCATCCTCAAAAACTCCTGTAACTACTGCTAAAGTAGTTTTATCCGGCATAGTCAACTTTCCAGACTTCACCTCTTCTTCTCTGATATCAAAGATTTCCTGAAAAGATTTTCCCTCCTTCTTCAGGGCTCTCCCTCTCGCCATAAATGGTTCCAGATCCTTATGATAACTCGCCACACTAAATCCATCTTTCTTAGGGTCGTCTGCCAAACAAATAAATTGATTGCTGCCTTTTTTTAATGTAACTAATGCACCATCTCCGGCATATCCTAAAACAGTAGCCTCTTCCCTGTTGTCTTCAGGAATCGCCATTAATGCCCATTCTATTTGCTTTGAAGCAGGTGGAATCTGCGCGTAAGCAATCATAGTCAATGGGAATAAGTATGCGAGCAATATCAGTTTCTTGATTTTCATCTGGATCATTGTTTAATCCAAACTACAATTTATTCCTGACAAGTCGAAATGGTTTTACAGAAGTGGTGGCTAAAGATTTATTAAAAGTGTTATTAATATGTGTCAGGCACAAATTAAGTCTTAATCAACTTCTTAAGCTCAGTTCCGCTTAATTCTGATATCTCGGATACTTCCATGTGTGAATTATCACAAAATGGTCCCTTTTTACTCAACTTACACTGGCATAATTTGACCTTTGATTTCTTCTTCAGTTCAAATAAAATCGGTTTATACTTAGAGCCCTGATGAGATCCATCACAAAATGGTTGAGAATTTGTCATCCCACAGGTACACCAAAGGTATTTTCCTTTTTCCAGCTCCAGTTCTACCGGATTTAAAGATGTAGTTTCAGTTCTTTCAAGTTCTCCGGATAATTCAGAGGCGGGATTTTTAGATTTTACCAGTGGATACAACCACTGCGAAACCCAGGAATCTTTTGGATCGTCAGGAATGCCAAATTCGCTTGGGTATTTCCGTGTAATAATTGCTGTGTTAAATAACTGATCCCATATAAAAAACATGTTACCATAATTGCCATTAGGATCACTGATTCCATCCTTCTTGGATTTTCCGTGATGAGCAAAATGAGTAGCTGGTGTGATAATAAACCTTTCTATAATCCATGCTAAAGGATTCAGGAATGAATACTTGTATAGAACTTGATCCCACTTTGTAGTACTATGAGATCCTATAACAATAAGCTGCTTAAGCATTATACCTAGAATTACTGCTTTTCCTCCTCCCAGAAAAAGCACAAAGCCTATCCACCAGATGTTTGGCATCAGAGCAAAGTACATGGCAGCATTCCGATATGAGACCAAAAGCCCCATTTCCTCCGCAGTGTGATGAACTCTATGAAATTTCCATAGCCATGGATTCTCATGAGCAATACGATGATACCAGTATTGAAGTAGGTCATCTACCAGTAAATAAACAGGCAAAATAACCCATAAACTTCTTCCTGAAAACACATCTTCCTGCCCTGGAAAAACAAGGACTCCAAAGACATGAGTTAGAAAGAATATACCTGGCTTAATAAGCAGTGCAAGAGAAAGGAAGCAGGCTATTTCAATTAGCCAATCCTGTTTACTTCTTTTAGTATTTTGTAGAAGTCCTCCTATAATTTCAAGGGTACTAAAGACAAATAAGATACCGATTACTACGAATACTTCGATATCAGGAATTGTTAAGAATCTTTCCATGATATAGTGTTTTGGGTTGTCTTACAAAGTTCCTAAAACACTGATTCGTAATTCTTTACAATTGTCAACTTTTATCCATCTTCCGTTTTATTATCCTGGATAATGATGTTGCGGAGACACCAAGAAAGTTTGCAATATGTTTGTGGTAGGCCATTTGAAAAAATTGTGGCCGTTCTTCTATTAGCTCCTCGTATCTAGTTTCGGGAAGCTTATATGTTAATGACTCAATTCTCCACAAAAGCGTCTGGATGGTTTCTGCAAAAACCTCTATTAATAGTTTCGTCATACCTGGATAGTCAGCACTTAGTGCTAGTACTTTATCAAAATTGACGAAATAGACTTCACTATCGTCCAAAGTTTCAAAACTAAATCTCGCAGCTTTCCCTTGAAATAGGTTTGATGGGGATCCAATAAAGGTCTTCGGTGGCCTTAATATTATTGTTTTTTCTTCACCTTCTTCTGTTATTAAAAAACCGCGAACCATAGCATCCTTCACCAAGAATACATTTTGGCTAAAATCTCCTGCTCTCACTATTTTCTGTTTCTTTTTGTAGTGCTTACTAGAGGCTAGACTAGCGAACTGATCTATCTCTTCCTCAGTAAGATAAGGGGCAATTTCTTGTAGAATGGACTTCATTTGTAAGTCAGATTGTTAATTCGGTTAAAACTAAAGGTTGAATATATTCTTTTTCTTGCCCTATGACAAGAATAACTTACGCGGTTCAATCGTTACTTCTGTTCCTCAACAAAATAAGTGACGACACATTTATTTATCAGGAGATTAACTATATTCAAAGGTACAATTTCAACAAACAGAATGCGATCATAGTAAAATGAATAGGTTTATTGCATTCTTCCAAAATAGCTATGGGTAATATTCGTAAGGTAGAAATACTGTTACTCCTCATTTTTTCGTCCGTATATTTCGGGTACGGTCAGCTTAGGCCTAATTTCAAAATTGTAGGTATAACTGAAGGTTTATCCAACATTGCAATCAAAGACATTTACGAAGATCGTAATGGCGTGATGTGGTTTTGTACTGAGGATGGATTGAATCGATATGATTCCTATTCCATGACAGTATACAGGCATACGAGAGGAGACTCGTCTACAATCGCAGAAAGCTATGTAAATGAAATAATTGAAGACCAGAATGGCCATTTATGGATTGGTACAAGAACAAGTGGATTGGTAAAATTCGATCCTGAATACGAGCAATTCACTAAATTCATTTTTGATCCGTCAAAGTCTGAAAATTCCATCAGTGGAAATAAAATAACTGCCTTAACCATTGATAATAATGGAATCCTTTGGATAGGTACCCAATACAATGGGCTAAACAGATACAACCCAGTTACAAATCAATTCACTAACTACAGGCATTCAGAATCAGTTAATTCTTTACCAAGTGATACCATACTTGATGTCTTAGTTTCATCAAAATCTGAACTATGGGTTTTGACAAACGCAGGTTTAACTTCAGTAAACCAGGAAAATGAGACTTTCAATAATGTAAACCTTGAGGATGTACCATTCTTCTTCAGAGGAAATAGTCAATTTGAACTCAATGAAGACCTCAATGGAAACATTTGGTACGGAACAGAGTCCGGGGCTGTTAAATACGATCCAATTAGTGGTCAACCGGAAATTCTAAAACTGAGCAGTTTTGGTTTGAAAGAAGAGGGGGCGGATATGATTTATGATATTATCCAAACAGAGGATAGTACTTATTGGATAGGAACTGAAGTGGGATTATTTAGCTATGATCAGAGTAATAATAAAGTAACAGTTGTAGATATTGCAGAAGGATTAAAGGCTCTAAACCTAAAAACGGTCAACAATCTTTTCCTTGACAAACACGGACTTCTATGGATTGGAACACAGCATTATGGCGTCATAAAAGCAAATTTTCGGGTTCCAAATTTCGAGCTTTACAACTCCTCTGAAAATAGCCCAGTACAAATTCCCAATTCAATAATACGATCGCTCATTTACGACAATGAGGGGAAAATTTGGGTAGGAACTGTCAACTCAGAACTTATACGAATTGATCCCAAAAATAAAACTAGCCGCACTATTACTATAAAACCCAAAAACACCATTTCAGGACTGTATCAGGATTATGATGGAATAATATGGATTGGAACATGGGGAGACGGACTTTATTATTTGAATTCTTCCACAGACACAGAATTGAAAAAAATCGACATAAACATAACTGGAGATCAGAACAACAATATTGTTCAATCAATCCTCAAAGATAGTGATGGAAATTTGTGGATTGGAACAGAATTATGCCTGTTGCTATATAACCCCACCACTGAAAAATTCAGGACATTTCTCTATGATCCAAATGATGACTCTGGGTTATACAATAGTGTCCAATCAAACTCAATTGAGGTAGATAAATACAAAAACGTTTGGGTAGGTACTTATAATGGTCTTTTCAGGTTAATCCCAGGTGATAATTCCAACAATTCATTTGAATCAGATTACAAAGTTGTGACTTATGATAGCGTCTTGATTGACAACAGAGTAACCACCGTACATTATGACTTGAATAAACCGGACCAACTTTTTATTGGCACATTTTCAGATGGCATCAGGCAAATTGAATTCTCCAATGAGCATGAAACTGTTAAGTCCACACTTTATAACAATGTTAATGGGCTATCCAGTAATGTAGTCTATGGTATACAATGCGATTTAAATGACAACCTGTGGATCAGTACAAACAATGGGATTTCACACTTCGATACTGAAACGAAAGAATTTGCCAACTACTATGAAAGTGATGGATTACAGGATAACCAATTCTTTTGGGGTGCATATGCAAAAGGATCTAAAGAGAATCTCTTATTTGGAGGAATAAATGGCTTCAATCTAATTAAGACAACACAGATCAAAGCTGACACTACATCTGCTCCGGTTATATTCAACAGACTAAAAATCTACAATCAACAAATCGCTGTTGGACAAAAAATGGAAGGTCAAGTTATACTTCCTAAGCAGCTTAATTATCTTGACAAACTCATTTTGAAGCATAACCAGAACATGTTTACTGTGGAATTCGCCACACCTCATCATGTTGAGCCAGAATTCAATAAATATGCCTACAGAATCCTTGGTTTTAGAGACGAATGGATATTTACAGATAGCCGCAAAAACTTTGTTACACTTACCAATCTTGACCCTGGAGAATACCAACTGCAAGTGAAAGCAAGCAATTATCAGGGAATATGGAATGAAAGTTATTCTTCTCTAAACATTGAAATTCTTTCCCCATGGTGGTCTACTACATGGTTTAGAATTCTGGGTGCCCTTACTATTTTAGCCTTCATATCGGCGATTGTGAGGTGGCGTTTGCGATACCTGGAAATGACAAAGGTAAAATTATCAATGTTGGTTAATAAGAAGACTCAGGAAATCAAATCTCAGAATGAAGAAATTATTGAAAAGAATGAGAGCCTGAGAAGTCTAAATTTGAAGCTCGAGAATAACCTAATCGAAAAGCAACGGGTAATAGAACAACTAAAACTCACACAAAACCAATTGATAGAATCAGAAAAGATGGCGTCAATTGGTGTTTTAACGGCAGGTCTTGCCCACGAGCTTAATAATCCACTCAGTTACATAGGAGGAGTAGTCGAACCTATTAAACTGGATTTGGCTGAAATAAAGCCATCGCTTTCCAAAGAGATTCTGGAAAAACATAAAGAGGAATTTGAGGAAATAGAAACATTGTTGGATGGTATGTCATTTGGTGTGGTCAAAGCATCGGAGATTATAAAGAATCTGCTGGAGATATCTCCAAAAGACAATCACATGAAGAATACGGTGTTTGATCTAAATGAAATGATTAAAGCCACCGTCAAATTAATCCACAATGCCAGGAAAGAGATTGAAATCAATACGTCACTCGAAAAAGGACAACAAATCAACGCAAATAAAGTCGAACTTAATCAGGTTTTGATCAACATCATAAAAAATGCCTGTGATGCAATTCCGCCCGAACGAGATGGCAAAGTTGAGGTAATGAGTCACCTGGAAAATGGCAATGTTATCATTGAAATTTCCGATAATGGAACAGGCATGGATGAAGATACGATCAACCAAATTTTTGAACCTTTCTTTACTACTAAAGGGCCTGGAAAAGGGACCGGTCTAGGTCTCTACATATCCTATTCGGTCATCAAAAAGCATCATGGAAATATTAATGTTCAGACATTTCCAGGTGTCGGCACTAAATTCACCTTAACAATTCCAAGAAATCTGGAGAACTGATTCGAGAGAAAATATTGGGGTTATTTTACATTAATTGGTAAATTATAAGGTATTTCCACTTTCACCTGGAGAACTAAACTCGATTGGCGGTTAACAATGAACAGACATTGTGGTATATCTCTATTAGCAACACCTCTACTAATTTGCTTAGTAACCATATGTCATGCCCAAATCACAACCAACTTCACCAGAATATCAATAGATCAGGGGCTCAGTAATATTTCCATAAGAAGCATCATTGAAGATCAACAAGGTATGATGTGGTTTTGTACCGAAGATGGGTTAAATAGATTTGATTCCTACCAGTTCAAAGTATTCAGGCACAATAGAAACGACTCCAATTCAATCGCTCAAAGCAAAGCAAACAGTATCATACAGGACAGAGATGGCATATTTTGGATTGCTACCAGCGATAAAGGCCTCTCATCTTACGACGATCGATTTGAAGTATTCACCAATTACAGAGCAGATAAAGAAAATCCTCAATCACTCAGTGGAGATCGGGTAAATGTAGTTGCGGAAGGACCCAATGGCAGAATTCTAGCAGGTACCATGTATAGTGGCATTTCGATGTTCAACAAAGCAAAAAACAGCTTTAAGAACTATAAAATGCCCAACCCAATAGACAATATGATCTTAGACATTTATGTCAGTAAGAATAGAGAAACCTGGATATTAACCCCCCTCGGTTTAATGAAATATGACGTGCCATCTGACTCTTTTGTTAGAAAGATGCCATTAACTAAAAGAGTTGCGGAAGGAAATGATCGACGGTTGAAAATTTCTGAAGACCAGGAAGGCAACATTTGGTATGGGTCTCTTGATGGGATTTGGAAATATAATCCTGCTAATAACTCACACGAACATATTGATATTACCAAACTAAATGGCCAACTAAAGAGCCCGGTAATCTATCAGATGTTACAAACAAAAGATGGAAACTATTATCTGGCATCACCAAATGGAATCTTCACTTACCTGCCAAAAGATCAAAAAGCCTATCTCATGGTTTCACCAGAAAATAACAGAGATGAAATAATTTATGAAGAGGTTAATACAATCTATGAAGATAAACATGGTCTTCTATGGGCTGGAACACAATACGGCGGATTACTCAAAATCAACCTCACACAACCTGGGTTTGTATATTATGGTCACAAAAGTAAATCTCCTGTTACTTTGTCTAAGTCCGTCATTAGATCTTTACAGATAGATAATAATGGCAATTACTGGGTAGGAAATCTTGAAGGTACACTACTGAAAATTGATCCCTCCAATCAATCTGCTCAACCGTTTGTATATGACGATCCAAACTCTATTACCTGTATATATCAGGATTCTAATCAGAACATATGGATTGGTACCTGGGGATCCGGGTTGTATAAAGTTGGCCAATCTGATAGGCTAGAAATGTTACCAGTGAAATTTTCGGAAACCGTTAATTCTTCCAACAAAAAAGTTCAGTCAATCAGAGAAGATGGATTTGGAAATCTGTGGATTGGAACTGAGATGTCACTTAATTTATTCAACCCTGAATCAGGAGAAAATAAATTATTCTTATACAACCCAAAGAACTACCATGGTCCATATAACAGCGTTCAATCAAATGCGATAGACATAGACCAAAATGGCCATATCTGGGTGGGTACTTTTGAAGGACTCTTTAGAATCATACCAAAAGACCAAAATAAAGACCTTTTTGAATCTGAATTTGAAGTTCACCAATACACCACGGAGCTTGTTGACGATAGAGTGACTTCTCTCAATTATGATAAAGAGTTCCCAAATCAATTACTGGCAGGAACCTATTCAAAGGGATTTAACATCATCCATTTCACTGAGGATAATAGCGAAATCAAAGTTGAAAATTTCAACTCATCTGATGGACTTTGTAGCGATGTGGTTTACGGAATCCAAAGAGATATCAACAACTATATCTGGGTAAGTACAAATCACGGACTAGGAAGATATGATGTTGAAAACAACAATTTCACTAACTATTATGAAAGTGATGGACTTCAGGGGAACCAATTCTTCTGGGGAGCCTTTGCGAAGGGATCTAGCGAGCAACTAATGTTTGGAGGGCTAAATGGATTCAATGTAATTGATGCCGAAAATATTAAAAGAGACACCAGTAATGCGCCTGTAGTATTTACCGGGTTAAGGATATCTAATGTGCCTGTGACCACAGGTGAATTGGTAGATGGTAAAACGATCTTACCTGAAGACATCTCCTACCTTAAGCAGATCACACTTAACCACGATCATGATATGTTTTCGCTGGATTTTTCTTCTCCACATCATGTCCTCCCTCATCAAAATCAATATGCATATCGCATTTTGGGTTTCAAGGATGATTGGATTTATACAAATGGAAATGACAGGACAATAACACTGACCAATTTGGATCCAGGAGAATATACAGTTGAGGTGAAGGCTTCTAACTATCAAGGGAAATGGCTCCAGCAACCTACTCAACTCACAGTAATAATTGATTCTCCATGGTGGGAAACCTGGCCGTTTAGGGCCATAATGGTTGTCCTGTTAGTCATTCTCGGTTATGGTATTGTTAAAGTAAGATTGAAGTCGGCAGAAAACGCCAAGTCAAAACTTGTGGAGATTGTAAAAGAAAAAACCGAAGAGATCATGGAGAAAAATGATCGACTCAAAGATCTGAATCAGGAATTGATTGACAATCTAGATGAAAAACTAAAGGTAATTGAAAAACTGAAGCTCACTCAAAATCAACTTATCGAATCAGAAAAAATGGCTTCAATTGGTGTTCTGACTGCAGGGCTTGCTCATGAGCTAAATAATCCACTCAGTTACATTGGAGGAATTGTGGATCCAATTAAAATGGATCTTGCAGAATTAAAACCTGCTTTATCGAAAGAAGAGTTTGAGAAAAATAAGGAGATATTTGATGAGATCGAAAACCTTCTGGAAGGTATGCAATTTGGAGTGGTTAAAGCCTCAGAAATCATTCGAAATCTCCTCGAGATATCACCTAAGAACAAAACTGATGTAAACAGTGTAATTGATCTTAATGAAATGATCAGTGCGACCACAAAATTGATTAACAACGCTCAAAAGGATATTGAAATCTCAACATCAGTTTCTGAGAGCCTGGAAGTTCACGGTAACAAAGTAGAACTCAATCAGGTACTGATCAATATCATTCAAAATGCCTGTGATGCCATTCCTGAGGATCGACCAGGCAAAATCAATGTTTCAGGTTTTGCTGAGAATGGAAATGTTGTGGTAAAAATTAAAGACAATGGTACAGGTATAGATGATAAGCTAGCCAATCAAATCTTTGAACCTTTCTTCACTACTAAAGGTCCAGGTAAAGGAACCGGTTTGGGATTATATATTTCTTATAGTGTTATCAAGAAACACAACGGAAAACTGGTCGCGAAAAAGAATAAGGAAGAAAATGGAACTACATTTACCATTACAGTACCAAGAAATGTGAACGCACATAACCAACCCACTTAACCATATAACATGTTTTCATTTTTCAAAAGCAAACCAAAAAGAACACCCCACTCCTACCACACTTACATGACAGATCTGGAAAAGTACTGGATGTTGATGGAGGATTTGAAAGTGATTACTTCAGAATCTGAAGTTGCCTTGATACACTACTTTGAAGATACTGGCATGGAACTGAAAAAATTGATGGATAAATCCTCTTTGCATTATAAAGAGAATGAGTTGGTTCTGGATGCAAATAACAAAATCACTTTGTGGTCCTTTAAAAATGCTTTGAAACAAAGTTTTAGTCCCGATACTGAAGTAATCTGTGCAGAAGTTTTTCCTACCAAGTCAGCAACAATAGCCCTATTGGATGCACAGAAAGATGCAAGTGAAATTACTTTTTATTCATCAATGGACAGTCCATTTTTCGAGCTGTTTGGCAGTAGCCGAATAAAAGAAATCATGGTAAGAATGGGTGTGAAACAAAATGAAAAGATCCAACATCAAATGATTGACAAATCAATAGAGAGAGCTCAGGAAAAACTAGAGAAACACGCAACGAACCCAGATATTTTCACATCATTCGAGGATTGGATAGCAGCAAACCCGAAGCATTAAGCCAATCGATTTTTCAAATCATTCAGGAGATACTCAATATGATTTAAATGAGTCCTAAACAAAACTACTGCTACTCTAATCCAGAAGACGCCATTAATAGTGGTGGAAGATAGAAATACTGTCCCATCACTTTGAATCTCATTGATCAATTTTTGATTGAAGTCATTAGCATCTAAATCTTCAGGCAAATAACGAAACATCGCTACAGACAATTCAGGAGTCGGGCCAACCTCGATATTTGGAATTTGCTGGACTTCACTGTAAAAATATCTACATAGCAACAGTTTCTCTTTCAAAGCAGCTCTAAACGGCTCCAAACCAAACAACTTCAAAGGAAACCACAACCTAAGACCTCTGAAATGTTTTGTAAGCTCCGGAGATACATCCGCAGGAGAAATTTCTTCCTGTGAGTTTGCAGTATCCTGCATGTAGTCGGCCAGATAGTGATGAGATTGATAAACTGACTTCACATCTTTTACTAATACGGCACCAGTTCCAAAAGGCAAAAACAAGGTCTTATGTGGATCCAAAGTTATAGATGAAGCTCGGTTAATACCTTTAAAAGCCGCATCCATTTCAGGCAAGAGCTTAAAAAATCCACCATAAGCTGCATCCACATGAAACCACAATCCATGCCTCTCAGCACAATCCGCTATTTCATTAATTGGGTCAATTGCACCAGTATTTGTAGTTCCTAATGAGGCGTTGATTAGAAAAGGAATCAAACCATTTGATTCATCTTCACTAATCATGTTTTCCAATTCCTCAACCGACATCCGTAGTTGAGAATCCAAAGGAATATATCGAATCACCGCTTCACTTAAACCAGCAATTCGAATTGCTTTCTGAATGGAGTGGTGGGCTTGCTCAGAAATATAGATGACTAGCTTATCAAAATCTCTTGCTTTTACTTTGGCAGCATCTCTGGCAGTAACAATGGCAATCAGGTTAGATATTGAGCCACCAGAAGTAAGGTTGCCTGCTGCATTCTCAGGAAAACCCATCAAACGACACATCCATTTGATCAGCATATTTTCCAGCTTAACTGCGCCTGGTGCAGCATAAAATATTCCTGCATATCGATTACTAACTGCCGCCAGATAATCCCCTAGTGCTGAAGGATAAACTCCCCCACCGGGAATGTAGCCCATATGACCACCAGATGCAGGATTTATTCCTACTCCATCAATGGACTTTTCATAAAGGGTTAATAATTGATTTAGTGAAGCTCCCTTTTCCTCAATATCGAATTCTTCAATAGCATCAATTGAGGAATTATCCTTGTTATAAGCTTTATTATTAGGCAAATCACTTAAAAAGCTCGTAACATAATCATCTACTTGCTGTAACCATTCCATACGAGTTGTTTGGTCGGGATCCAATAACCTGGAACTCTTTTCTAACGATGAAAGCTCTTCTAAAATTTGGGCACTGTTGATTGTCATTGAACAGCAACTTAATAAAATGACACGAAGCGCCCAATTATTATACTATGCTACAGCCAATGCTGGTTCATCAAACTTGGTAAGAAAATCAGTGAGGTTATCTTCAGTAGCTAATCCCAGCTTCTTTCTCAATCGATATCGTGCTGTTTTTACACTGTCCACAGATATTCCAAGTACACTGGCTGATTCTTTCAGGTTCAGGTTTAGTCTAGACAAAGCACAGATCTTAACTTCAGCATTTCCAAGATTTGGGAAAGCATTTCTTAAATTGATAAAAAAGCCTCTGTGCACTTCCTCAAACATCAGCTTAAAATTCTCCCACTCCTGATCCATTCTGAAGTTCCCATCAATGATACGATTTAGCCTATTCAGCTCTTTTATAAGAGATGGGTCCGCTTTCTTCTTGAGGTCATTAATTCCCTCAGTTAATTCGGTCATCAATTCATTCTTCTGAATAAAATTCAAAGTATACGATGTTAGCTCTTTGTTCTTCTGCTCAAGTTGAGTATTCAAACTACTCTCCCTTAATTTGGAATGTCGAACTCTTAATCTCAAAGTGTAAATGGCAATAATTGCTAATACTAAAATGGCAATAGAGACAATAATTAGAATTGTATTAAATGCTTCTTTCTTACTTTGCTCCATCTCCAGTACTGCCAATTGTTTGGCTTTCTTCTCATCTTCATATTGTAGCTGAAGAACTTCTGCCTGCTTCTGAACTTCCTCTCCTCTGATTTCTTTTTCAAGTTCTGCCTCTAACAACAGGTTATCATATGCTTTGGCGAATTGACCTTTGTCGTAATAATGCTCTTTCAAAAATGAATACACCACCTGCTTAGGGTGCTTTTGCTTGATCTTATCAGCAATTACCATAGTAGAATCGAAATATGCCATACCCAAAGGTTCCTGACCCATTTTGAGGTAACTCATGCCAAGACCATTGTAGATATCGCATCTTAGTGATTCATATTTATCCTGGACCCACTTTCTTGCATTCAAATAATTTTCCAGTGATTCTTTAGTTTGATCGGATTGCTCCTGAATTGAAGCAATATTGTTGTATACCAGCGCTATTCCGAAAGTGTCTTGTTTAGCAAGTCTGTAGTCCAGAACTTTATTGAAGTAATACAGTGAAGAATCGAATTGATTTAAATAAAAATGGACAACCCCCAGATTCATCTGGCTTCTACTGATTCTGCTTTCATCTCCAAGTTTCTCAAATTCTGCAAGACCTTTTTTCGCGTACCCCAAAGCCTTTTCATGCTGACCTAATTCATCATAGATAATCCCGATATTGACTGAAAGCACAGCAGCACTTTTAACATCCTTGATTTCATCAACAATCGATAATGCAATCAAATAATGTTTCAAAGCATTATCATAATCATCGCTTGTCCAGTACGAGGTTCCAAGGACATTATTCCCTTTAGCGATTCCTTTTTTATACCCAATTTCCTCCGACCATTTAATAGCCAAATTTGCATAGTGAAATTGACTGACATTGTCACTGGTATTGAGCTTGTCAATACTCTTCAACAACCACACTATGGTCTCCTCATTTCGAGGCATGTCATCAAGTTGATCGTCAATTGAATCTATTTGAGATAATCCTTGTAGGGTACAGCACAATAGTGCGCTGATAAGTAGTAAATGTTTTAGCATGATCCCGAGTGTTTTGAGCCCCCGTTCAAAGGCTTGGGTTTTAAAATAAAATGTACTGGTATAATTTGTGTCCCGAGATTCTGGTGATACAAACAACGGAATGTTTACCTTCAATGGCTAAGAAAAAATCAACAAATTAGGTGGCTGTTCACCAATTGTTTACCCTATTAGAGCATTTAAACCAACATTTTTTATGATTTGATACATTTACAGGTAAGCATTGGGTTAATTCAGAAATACTGAAATGTCCACCTGACCAAATCTGAGTGACACGATTATTCACTAATAAGTTACGAAAAATTAATGTTAAATTCAGCATAAATTGATCGATCCCAATGGCCCAGGAAATCAACATAAAATCTATTCTCAACAAGCACAAAAAACGTGACTCCTGGTTCATTACTGATTACTCAATTAACATGTATAGCGGCTGCTCATTTAACTGTCTTTTCTGTTATATCCGCGGCAGCAAATTTGGGATTCATATGGAACAAAAAACTTCCGTAAAAATCAATTCATTAGAAGTATTAGAAAGACAGCTTTTCAATAAATCAAAAAAAGAAGAGTTCGGAATAATTGCTGTCTCTTCTGCAACCGACCCTTATCTGCATTTTGAGGAAGAATATGAGCTAACAAGAGAAGCATTAAAATTGATATTAAAATATAGATTCCCTGTTCACATATTGACCAGATCGCCACTGATCGAACGTGATTTTGATTTGATTGAACAAATAGACCGACAAGCATTTCTCCCAAATGACCTTACTTCAGATTTACAACGTGGAGCAATGTTGACTTTCTCCTTCTCAACAATACGGGACGAGATTGCCAAAATCTTTGAACCAGGAGCGCCTCCTCCTACAGAAAGGTTGAAAACCGTGAGTAATTCATTGAAAAGTCAGTTATTCACAGGCATAAGTCTTATGCCTCTTATTCCTTATGTCACAGACACCTCTGAATCTCTGGAGGAGCTTTTTACTGAGTTTAGTAGCCAAAATGTAGATTATATCTATCCTGCTACAATTACTTTATTCGGAGAAGGAGCTGCCGATAGCAAAACGTTAATGAAAAAGGCCATTGCCAAACACTATCCAGATCTTGTATCGAAATATGATAAGTTCTTTCAAAACACTACAGAGATGCCTATTTACTATCAAAATGCTTTTAATAAGAAAATGAAGGAAATGTTGTCGGAATATCAGCTTAGTGGACATATATTAGAATCTGAAAATAGATTTAGACAATGAGTGAATTAACACCCTTTCATTTAGCAGTACCAGTTGATGATATTGAAGCAGCCAGAGCATTTTACGGAGGTCTTATGGGGTTCTCGGAAGGTAGGAGCGATACAAACTGGATTGACTATGACTTTTACGGACATCAGTTTGTTGTGCATTATAAACCAAAATCAGAATCTGAAGAGCATTCCAATGCGGTAGACGGTCACGATGTGCCAGTTCCCCATTTTGGAGTAGTGTTGAACTGGGATGATTGGCATTCATTGAAAGACAGGTTGCAAGCAGCGAACATTCAATTCGTAATTGAACCTTACATTAGGTTTGAGGGACAACCAGGAGAACAAGCTACCATGTTTTTTAAAGACCCAGCCGGAAATGCGTTGGAGTTTAAGTCATTCAAAGACTTCAATCAGCTGTTTGCCAAATAGGAATTATTTTGACGATTTCTTAAATTCATAAGATGGGCAGATTAGTCACGACATTCTATCACAAAAAGGAAAATGTAGAAGAATACATTAAAATCTCAAAAGGATTTGATGGCTCTGATTTGATTGAAGAGCTGAAAAACCATTTGGCAAGCGGCAGCAGTGTCTTGGAACTTGGAATGGGTGAAGGAAAAGATCTGGATATTCTTGCCAACACTTACAAGGTCACCGGTTCTGATTATTCCGATGCATTTCTAGACTTGTATAAAGAGAAAAATCCTGATTCAGATTTGGTTCAACTGGATGCCATTACGCTTCAAATCAATAAAAAGTTTGATGGAATTTATTCCAATAAAGTGCTTCATCATTTACATGAAGACGAGCTAAAGCAATCTATCTCGAGACAAGCAGAAATTCTTAATCCAAATGGTGTAATACTTCACTCATTTTGGAGAGGTTCTGGAATTGAGGAGTTTGATGAAATGTTTGCTATGCATTACATGGAAAACGATTTGATTCCTTTGTTTGAGAAAGAATTCAAGATTCTTGAGATTCGATCTTATAAAGAAATGGAGGAAGATGATTCTTTATTTGTAGTCGCTCAAAAAAGATCATAGAATTCCGGAACGAAAACTGTTTTGGATTGTTAGTTACTAGTGGCACCAGAAGCCACACCAATATATATTTATTCCACAATCGATTATGCAAAATTTTGAATTCAAAAACCCAACCAAAATTCTATTTGGAAAGGGACAAATAGCTTCATTAAGCAAAGAAATACCTCAAGACGCTAAAGTGCTCATGCTCTATGGCGGAGGAAGCATTAAGAAAAATGGTATCTACGATCAGGTAAAAGCAGCATTAGGAGATAAAGACATCTTAGAATTTGGAGGAATTCCTGCTAATCCTGAATATGAGGTACTACTTAAAGCATTAAAAGTCATCAAAGAAGAGAAGGTAGACTTTCTTCTGGCAGTAGGAGGTGGTTCTGTAATTGACGGAGTTAAATTCCTGGCTTCTGCAGCGCTTTATGAAGGAGATACTCCTTGGGACATTCTTACTAAAAGAATCAGAACAGAAGTAGGGATGCCTTTTGGAACAGTCCTTACATTACCTGCAACCGGTTCTGAAATGAACTCTGGATCCGTAATTACCAGAGAAGAGACTAAAGAGAAATTAGCAATGGGAGGACCTGGTTTGTTTCCTCAATTTTCTATTCTTGATCCGGAAGTAGTTCATTCCATACCACCTCGACAAATTGCAAATGGTATTGTAGACGCTTTCAATCATGTTTTGGAACAGTATGCTACCTATCCAGCAAATGCCAATCTACAAGATAGATTTGCTGAAAGCATTCTTCAGACATTAATTGAAATCGGTCCGGAAGTATTAAAGGATCCTAAAAACTATAATGCTGCCGCCAACTTTATGTGGTCATGTACAATGGCATTGAACGGACTTATTCAAAAAGGAGTACCTACGGATTGGGCTGTTCATGCGATTGGTCATGAGCTAACTGCTCTATATGGAATTGATCATGCCAGAACACTGGCCATTATTGGTCCAAGTCATTACAAACACAATTTTGAATCCAAAAAAGAAAAGCTTGCGCAATACGGTGAGCGAGTTTGGAATATTACTTCAGGAACTGTTGAAGAAAAAGCACAGCAGGCAATAGATAAGACAGTGGAGTTTTACCACCAACTAGATGTTGCCACTAAACTTTCAGACTACACCGACAATTACGACAATACCGCTCAAATTATCTTTGATCGCTTTGTTGAAAGAGGCTGGACAGGCCTTGGTGAACATCAAAATGTTACACCTGAAGATGTCAAGACAATCGTTGAGATGAGTTATTAAACGATAAATAATCCCTGATTTAAGCAATCAGGGATATTTTTTAACATTTATTACGAAAATTGTCGTAGATAAATTTTTTATTACGACACATGTCGTTTATATTTGAATTGTCAAAAGTTTAAAATACTCAAAATGGATCAACACAAGCCTTCAGAAGCGGAACTAGAAATTCTACAGATCTTATGGGAATCCCAGCCTTGCACAGTTCGAATAGTGCATGAGAAGATAAGCGCTAAGCGAGAGATTGGTTATACCACCACTCTTAAGCAGATGCAAAGAATGCTGGAGAAAGGATTGCTTACCAGACAAGATGGATCTGGAAAATCTCACAATTACAGTGCTGCTATACCTGCAGATGAAATGCGAGGGAATTTATTTGATAAGTTATTGGAGGGAGCATTTGGCAATTCAGTTGGGCAACTAGTAATGCATGCTCTTGGAAAAGGAAAAACCTCAGATGAAGAAGTTGAAGAGATCAAAAAACTCCTTTCAGAATTAGAATCTAAAAAGAAATAAGATGGACATGATCAATCCGATTGTAATCGAAAACATTGGTTGGACGATTGTCCATAGTCTTTGGCAGGTCACACTTATCGTTAGTTTAACTGCACTAATATTAAAAGGAATTAAGGAGTCCAAAGCTGCGTTGAGATATAATATATCATTTGCTGCTCTTGTAGTCTGCTTAATAGCAATGGTCTGCACCTTTATTATTCTGCAAGGTCATAATCAAGAAGTCTCTGAGCCCTTCAGCCTAATGATTATACCCATTCAGGAAGTTTTGAGTGGTGAGAAGAATTGGTCCAAAATAATTACTCAAACATGGGTTAATTGGGTAGCAACGATTTGGATTGCGGGGCTTGTTGTCACCAGTCTCAAGAATTTACTGAGTCTATTAATGGTCAACAAGTTAAGACGAAAAGGCCTGCAAAATCCTTCAATTGATTGGATGAATAGATTCGAAGATTTGGTGATTCAGTCAAAGATTTCCAGAAAGATTCAATTTAAGATTTCGCAATTGATTAGTAGTCCTATGACTATTGGTACTTTGAAGCCAATTGTGCTTGTTCCTGTTGGATTTTTCAGTGAATTATCACCATCAGAGGTTGAAGCGATTCTTTTGCATGAACTAGCTCATATCAGAAGGAATGACTATTTATTCAATATCATTCAGTCATTCATCTCTTCCATCATGTTTTATCACCCAGCAATCTGGTACCTAAACACTCAAATAAGAACTGAAAGAGAAAATGCTTGTGACGATTTCTCTGTGAAGAAAATAAACCATGCGAATAGCCTTATAAAAGCACTTGGCATGCTACAGATTAAATACTCAAAAACTCAAAATAAAATGGCAATGAATTTATTTAGCAACAAAGGATCCGTCTTGGATCGAATCAAAAGACTTTCACAATTTGAAGGAAGGTCAAAGGTGAATAGGAATGGAAATGTTTGGGTTCCAATGACTGTATTATTCATAGGAATTCTAATGGCTTCATTCAGGTACAAAGAACAGGTTTCTGATATCTTCCTGAATGATAAATATATGTCTCTACAAGACGATTCCGCAAAAACAAGCAAACCAAACTTACCGCCACCTCCTCCCGAAGAAGAAATAAATAATGTAGTCAAACAGGAGTCTGAAATTGATTCACAAACTAATCAAATCCAGAAAACACAGCAAGTTGCTCTGACTTATACTATTCCTTCTGATACAACAAAAAATAAGGACAAGGATAAAGACAAAGACAAGGATAAAAACAAAGATAAGGACAAGGACAAAGACAAGATTAAGAACAAAAGTCAATTAGAAGAGGAGTTGGAAGTGCAGAGACAAGCCTTGCTCAGAGAAAGAGAGCAGCTAGCCATGGAGAGACAGAAGTTGGCTTTACAGCAGCAGCAAATTGCTGAGCAAAAACAAATGATGGAATTGCAAAAGCAGGAACTTGCGGAATTGAGGAGAGTAAGAGATCTAGAAAGATCAGAAAGGAAAAGGGAACGAGCTTCAAGAGATGCGAGAACAGATGTTAGATCGGAAGCAAGAAGAGCTGCACTGGAGCATGAAGAAGCAATGAGGATGATAGAGGAGAAAATGAGAGCTCAGGAGCGCGAACTTCAAAAGCAAATGGAAATAGCAGAACAAAGTCAAAACCAAGCCCAGGCTCAGGCCGAAATTGCTAAAATGAAAGCTGAAATTGCAGCACAGCAAGCAGCACTCGCGAAAGAGCAAAGCAGATTAAGAAGAATTGAGGCCAATGAATTCAAAAAGATGGAAGAATTCAGAGAAAAGGTGGTTGGAGAAATGATAAAGGACAATATCATCAAAGAAAATGCTAAAAAGATCAAAATTGAATTCCCTGATAAAGGGATATCAATCAACGGGAAAAAAATCAACGATACGCTTCTCCCTAAATACCTGAAGCTATTCGAAGAATTTAAAATGCGCCCAGACAGAAACAGGGTAATTACCATTGAAGATTAAGGTTAACAACTCAAAAAAAGAGGCTTGAATCGCAAGGTTCAAGTCTTTTTTTATTTAACCAAATCTTAAAATTCCTAACTCGCCTACACGCAACCCGTCATCCCGCAACTCGGAACCCGCTACTTCCACATCTTAATCTCCTTATGCTCATAACAATACGCCCATCTTTCATTAGGTTCAGCTGAAATCGCCACCGGATGATTATGAGACAAGGCGTGTTTGGTTGCATGTTGGTTTGGACTGGAATCGCAGCACAGCGTAACACCACAGGTCTGACAAGTTCTTAAATGAAGCCAGCTATCACCAGTCTTAATACATTCTTCACATTCATATCCCTTTGGGTCCTTGTGCTCAAAGTTCTCTAAATGTTCGCAGTTTACTTTTTTTAGCGGCATAATACTATTTGTTAATTACTAGCTAGATACTCGTGCACAAATTTGATTGCCATAGATCCCTCTCCCACTGCTGAGGCTACCCTGTTCATAGCTCCTGATCTGACATCTCCTGCAGCAAATATTCCAGGACTGCAAGTTTCCAGAAGAAATGGCTCTCTTTCCAGCTTCCAGATCTTTTTGAAGTTCTCATATCTGGTAAGGCCATTACCTGTTTCCAGGAATCCCCTTGGGTCCTTAATCACGTCAATATTGAGCCATTCTGTTTTTGGCTTTGCACCAATGAAGATAAATAAAGCTCCTGCTTCAACAGTTCTTTCAGTACCCTGTTCATTGTCTTTCAAAACAACTTTCTCCAACCTTTCATCTCCTAAAGTCTCTACTACCTCTGTGAAACCTAATACTTTTATGTTTTCAGTATCACCTATCTGATCAATCAAATACTGCGACATAGAGGAACTCAAATCAGGTTTTCTGATAATAATGTAAACGTTGGATGCAAACTTTGACAAGTACATCGCGGCTTGTCCGGCAGAGTTACCACCACCAACAATGTAAACTTCCTGATCCTTTACTGCATGAGCTTCAGTAGTCGCTGCTCCATAGTATATGCCAGCTCCTGTGAAATTATCAATTCCTTTTGCAGGGTGCTTTCTGTAGTCTACACCTGTGGTAACAATTATGCTCTTTGCATTAATCTTACTTCCATCCTCCAATTCAAGAATTTTATAGTTGTCATGAAAAGATATACTATTTACTTCCTGTGGAGATAAAAATTCGATACCAAATCTTGTAGCCTGTGATATAGCTCTTCTTGATAACTCTGCACCACTCAATCCTTTTGGGAAACCGAGATAATTTTCAATCCTTGAGCTGGTACCAGCTTGCCCACCTGGAGCTCTTTTTTCAATTAGCACTGTATTTAATCCCTCTGATCCTCCGTAAACAGCTGCAGCCAGACCAGCTGGGCCTGCACCAATTATCGCTACATCATACATCGTTTGAGATGCCTGGGATTTCATTCCTGCTTTATCTCCAACCTGTTGAAGAGATGGGTTCACCAAATTGCTTCCATCCTGGAAAAAGACAGCCGGAAGTTCTTTGTGATCAATTTTGTTTAATTCCAGTACCTCTCTTCCTTTTTCACTGGTTTCTACATCCAGAAATTGATAAGGAATCAGGTTTCCTGAAAGAAAATCTTTGATAGCATGAGATTTTGGGGACCACTGGTACCCTACAATTCTAATTCCTTCAAATTCTGGAATATAAGAGCTTTGCCATTCTTCCAATTGATCATTCAGTACAGGATATAATTTCTCCTCCGGTGGATCCCATGGTTTCATGAGGTAGTAATCAAGTTGCACATCATTGATGGCTTTTATGGCAGCATCTGTATCTGAGTAAGCAGTTAAAAGAACTCGTTTTGCTTCCGGATAAAATACTTTTGCCTTCTCCAAAAACTCAACACCCAGCATTTCAGGCATTCTTTGATCACTTAGAAACAGCGCCACAACCTCTCCTCTTTTCTTTAGGTCCTCTAGAGCTTCCAGCCCTTCGTTAGCCGACTGTGTGGACATGATCCTGTATTCCTTTCTGTAAATAGACTTAACATCCCTGGTAACTGCTTTCAATACCGCCGGATCATCGTCTACTAAAAATATAATTGGTTTTTTCATGCGAAGTTGATTGTATTCTTAAGGTTGAATTTATTGAGTAATTGGGAAACAAATTTTAAATACTGTACTCCCAGGTGAGGATTCTACATTTACTGTTCCGTTATGCTGTTTAGTGATAATATCATGTACCACTTCCAGACCTAGTCCAGTTCCTTCTCCTACTGCTTTAGTTGTAAAGAATGGATCAAAAATCTTGTCTTTAACATCATCGGGGATTCCAGAACCCGAGTCCTTTATATCAATATTAATAAACTGACCACTTTGCTTGGTGTCAATTGTCAATACTTTGGTATCGCTGGTTTTCATGGCATCTATGGCATTATCAATCAAATTGGTCCAAACCTGATTGAGAGCACTGGCTAATACCATTGGTTGCGGTAAACTTTCCTGATAGTTCCTTACTACTTCAATGTTGGATTTTCTCAACTTATGGTCTAACATGGTCAAAGTATTTTCGATACCTACATGTATATCCGTTTCCTTTCTTTCAGGAGCCTGATCCATGTGAGTGTAGCTCTTCACAGAACTCACCAGGTCATTGATTCTTTGTGAAGCTTCTTCAATTTCTGTCACTAATCTTTCTGTCGTCAAAACCTGGTTTAGCCAATTAATAACTGGTGAAAGATCTTCCTCTCTCAGCAAATCACTGATATCATCTAAATCCTGTTCAACAAAACCATAGTCCACAAGATTCTCAGCAATTTCATCCGCATCTTCCACTTCGTGATCTTCCAGCCAATCCATAATCTCATCCTCTCTTCCACTCTTGTCCATCAAAGATAATTGTTGGATTCCAGCATCAACTTTACTGAACAGGATCTCGTTCACTGCATCAACATCCTCATCCTCTAATTCGATTTTGATGACATTTTTAAAACCTTCAGGAATTGCTCTAAGATGTTTATTTAATGTTTGCGCACTCCTGACAACAGCAGATGAAGGATTATTCAACTCATGAGCCAAACCAGCAGAAAGCTTTCCGAGGGCCATCATTTTATCATTTTGTTGCTCTTGTTTTGTAAAAGATCTAATCCTGCTGCTCATCATATGAACTAGTGCTGTAGTAAGATCGTCACAATTAGACTTCATGTGAGCAAAGTGTTCCCTGCTTAGTTCGAGGATATGGGCTGTTCTTGAGGCTTCAGCATAGCCAATTGCCTCTTTTGCTCTGCTATAAGGAAGTAAGCCTGTTATAGTTGGACCTTCAAAATTGGCTACTACCCTGTAGTTTCCTGCCTGCTCTACCTTCAAAACAAAGTGACCATCCAGGATGATCAGCATTTTATCAATGGGAGAACCTTTTTTGAATAAGAAATCACCTTGACTCAACTTAACTTCATTGCTTTGTTCGACCAGCCAGTTTAATTGATCCTCTGGGACGGTTTCCAGTTCATTTATTTTTCTGAGAGTTTGAATTATTTCCATGTCAAGAGCTTAATTGAATTGCATAACAAGGTTACCTTAATTTAGTTCCATTTCCAGAAAGATTAAGTGACTACAACCAATTTTCCTTTGGCCTTGCTGGCCTCCATTATTTCATGAGCTTCAGGAACCTGATCGATTGTTAAAACACGATCTATATTCAAGGAGATTACACCATTTTCTACGGCATCAATGAACTCCTGTAATGATTCAGAAGATAAGTTTTCAGCGTCTCCCATGTAGGCGGTTAATTTCCTTGTTGATGGAATATCTCCCATAGGAGTAAATTCAGGCATTGACCAGGAGTTGCCAAGAATTCCTGTCATACAACAAATCCCTTTTGGTGCCAGGCAGTATAATGAGTCCTTTAACGTTACAGTCCCAACAAGCTCCAGAACCTTATTAACTCCGGCAGGAAAAATTGCCTTTACTTTTTCCTGTATCCTTCCATCATCTATAACAACATGATCTGCTCCATTATCAATCAAAACTTGAGATTTTGATTCATTTCTGGTAGTAGCAACTACAGTTAGGCCGAGGTGTTTAGCGAGCTGACAAGTAAGCATCCCGATGGAAGAAGTTCCACCTCTAATTAGCAAAATTTCCCCTTTCTTCACTTCCAAAGCTTCATGAAGAGAACCACTCACAGTCTGGTACATTTCTGGAATTGCACCAAGTTTATCCCACGACAAAGAGCTATTGAATGCAAATACAATTCTAGAAGGAACCACTGTATATTCAGCATACCCACCATCAAATTCTCTTCCCATTTCACCCATTATTGCCGCTACCTGTTGGCCTGGTTTATATTTGCCGGTAGTATCATGCTCTACTATTCCAACACATTCAATTCCCTGAATCCTGGGAAATTTTACATTAGGAGAATGTCCTTGTCTGGTGTACATCTCAGACCTGTTAAGTCCAAATGCTTTAATCTGTATTAAAACCTCACCCTCCTTAGGAGTTGGTTTATTTCTTTCCTGGATTTCAATGACCTCAGGTGGACCAATTTTGGTGGTGACTGCCGCTTTCATTATTTTTCGTTTGATTTATAAGGAAATTCAATGCTTCTCAAAAATTAGTCAATCAGTTCTAAATATGAATCAAAACAACGATATTAGTTTGTTTGGAATACATTAAATGCGATTCGGGAAACTTACATCTACACAGCAGACGGTGCTTTTCGTTTTTACATTGCTCTTCGGAAGCTTTGTGATATTCTCTGTTGGGCAGATTATAAGGAGTAATGAACGCGCCAAAAGGTGGGCCCAACTTGAAAATGTTAACAAAAGGGCCGTAAATGTATTCAAAAACTCCCTCCACAACTTCTCCACTCTCACCGCAGGTTTGAAATCGTTCGTTAACAATAGCGAGCAAACTCCCGGACCAGATCAAATTAGGAATTATTTATTTGAGCAGTTTGAAGAACTAAATATTCAAGACTCTTTAATTATATCATTCATTGATACTGAAGGAATTTTTCAATATGTCTTCACAAGAACTCAAAATGATCCGGCAAATTTGGTAGGAAAATCACTATATGATATTCGCAGAGTGCCCGAGGGGGAAGACCTGATGCAATGGTTAAACTTCCCAAACTTATCGATTGCAGAACCTGTAAATCTCGTTGAAGGCTGGGTGGGAATTCCAATTAATTTCGATATCACATCAAACAATGAGAAGATTGGTATTATCACTGCAGTAATAAGCTTCAAAAGCTTGATTAATGACATCTATGACACAACAGTAGTTAAGGATTATGCTTTCAAATTCTCAACGGCCTCTGGTGTCACGTTTGATCGGGAACGTGTTGATGACGGCAAACAAATATTCAATGAAAGAGTCGATCCCGAGAGTTATAAAAACTTCAACATTGACCCTGAAGAAGAATTTTCCTCAGAAGTAGATGTTTTAGGTACAAAGTTTATAATCACAAGCGCGTTTAAAAAAGCGGATGCAGCCGCCGGGTGGTGGATCTTTTTTATATATAGTTGGTATGTTTTACTACTCACGTTCTTAGCACTTATTCTTTTCCAAAGCTATAGATACAGACGTGTCAATGAAAGCCTGAAATCTTCAAACAAAATCATCACCTCCCAAAAACAGGACGCTGAAATTCAAAACACTGAATTGGAAAAACTGAATTCAACAAAAAACAGATTCTTCTCTATTATAGCACACGATTTAAAAAACCCATTCTCGGCAATTCATTCTATTATTGGTTTGATAAAGGAACATAATCTATCCCCAGAAGAGTCCAATGCTATGATTGGTAATTTGAGCGATATCACGACAAGAACTCAAAATCTACTTGAAAACCTTCTAAAATGGGCCCAGGTACAAACTGGTGAACTGGAGTATCAATTCAATGTGATCATTTTAAGTCAGCTCGTTGAAGACATTGTTCAAAGAATGAGATTTCAGGCACAAGCCAAAAACATCACTATCAATTGCAATCTTGAAAAAGATCTGGTCATCAATGCTGATTACGAAATGTTCTCAACCATCCTCAAGAACCTCATATCAAACGGACTCAAATACAGTCAGCCAAATGAGGGCAAAATTGATATTACCACCAAATCAGAAAATGGCCATATTCAAATCATCGTCAAGGATAATGGTGTCGGAATAGCGGAAGAAGAAAAAGAAATACTATTCAATCTCGATAGAGGCCCATCATTCCAGGGAACCCAGGGTGAAAAAGGAACCGGTCTGGGGTTAACTTTGAGTAAAGAATTTCTAAGGTTACACAATGGCCAAATAGAAGTTGAGTCCATCAAAGGCAAAGGATCCACGTTCACAGTAACTGTCCCGAAAGCTGACATCAACTCAAGTCAGCAATAAAAAATTAAACAATCATCTCAATTAATTCCTAACTAACTGAAAACCAACAAGAAAAAAATTTTGTTAGTGATGCAACTTCAGGGCATTTATTTGCATCTTGCCTATGAACTTTAACTAATGAAGCTGAGTATTAACAAATCGATCACCGAAGAAAAACTAATAGATGGCTGTGTCAAGGGTAAATCCTGGGCTCAGAAAAGCCTCTATGAGAAATATTCTCCGTTGATGCTCGGAGTTTGCATTAGATATTTAAAGGATAGAGATGATGCTGATGATGTATTGGTCCAAGGCTTTATGAAGGTCTTTAACAATATATCAAAGTTCAGAAAAGAAGGAAGTTTCGAAGGGTGGATCAGAAGAATAATGGTGAATGAGTGTTTAACATTCATTCGCAAAAACCGATCTATGTACCTGGAAACAGATATCGAGAAAGCAGAAAACGATCCAGACTATAGCGTGCTGGATAGCCAACTGGAAGCTGATGATTTAATAAGAATGATTCAGGAATTGCCAGTGGGATATAGGACCGTATTCAACTTATACGCGATTGAGGGATACTCCCATGCAGAAATAGCGGAGCAGTTGGGTATTAATGTAAACACTTCCAAGTCACAGTTAAGTAGAGCAAGAACATTCTTACAGAAACAACTTTTGGAAGCAGAGAAAAAATTGAACAGTAAAATTATTGGCGATGAGTACTAGAAATGAAATCGACCACCTATTTTCAAAAAAACTGACTGGTTTAACTGTTGAACCCAAAGCAGCCAGCTGGGATCAACTGAATGATCAGCTTAATGACCGTAAGAAACCAATCTGGTTGTGGACCAGCATTGCAGCAAGTGTTGCTATTCTGATGATAGTTGGATGGGGTTGGATGACACAGAAGGACATTAATACTATTCAATATTCAAATATCGGAGAAGATGCGCCATTCCCAGAAGTTGCTTCTGTAACTACCGGAGAATTAGATTTTTCGGATCTTCCAATCTCAGAGCCTGATGCAAATCCGAAAAATTCTAAAAAAATTATTCAGGTGATGCAACCTGAAGAAAACAATTCGCATCTAGCCAATAACAACACTAAAGAAGTTGAAAAAGTAGATGTGATAAAAACTCAAATGATAGCACAGGAAGAAATAATAAAACCGATGAACCTTGAAAAGATCAACAAAAAAGTTGAGACTTTGGAAGAGGTGCTTATTCCTGAAACCAATATGGTAGCTATCGAAGAATTACAGGATATTGTGGAGGAGCCGGAATTACCAAAAGTAACTATTACATATGCTCAGGTTCAATCGCAAAATCCGGTGGTCACTGCTGACACTGCGAAGTTCTCTCTAAAGAAAATGTTTGCTTCCGCTAAGAAGAATATCAAAGAGGGTGGGTTAATGGCGGACTTACGTGGAGCAAAAGACAACTTCATTCAAGGTGGAAGAAATAAATAAAAACGAAAGGTCAAAAACTCAATAATAAAATCTCAAAATGAAAATGAAAACTTCAATAATAGCCGCATTCTTAAGCATACTAGGATATGTATCTGTGGCAAATCATATGGTCCAGGAGGATACAGTCGTAATCGAATTTGGTAACAATAGTAAGATTGTAATCTATGTTGAAAGCAGCGAGGATCTTAAAAACTTAGAGTCTTACGACATCAATGAGATCATCAAAGATTTAAACATGTCTTTAGATTCGTCCAACAACGAAACCAATCTGGTAATCCAGGACGAGAGTGGCTCTAAGTATTTAAAAGACACCACTATTGAAGTCAGACAGAACGATGATAACGACAACAACAACGAAGATCTGAATGATTCAAAATTCGTATGGAATGCAGATTTCGATACCAGTCGAGACAATGATGACGATGATGATGATAAGTGGGATCGTAAAGGCTTCAAGTACGGTGTTCGTAAAACCAGACACTACATGAATTTTGATATAGGAGTAAGTAATTGGTTTGAAGGAAGTAGTATCCCAAACAATACTGACTATGCATTAAAAACATGGCCTTCATGGTATGTTGCTATCAACTCCATCCAAAAGACTTCAATTGATGGTCCATTATTTATAGAATGGGGTCCTGGTGTGAGTTTCTACAATTGGAAATTCCAGGACACCAGCACAAGAATCATAAAAGGAGAAAACGAAATTGAATTCTTCAATGCAGTACAAGAACCTAATATCAGCTTTGAAAAAACTAAACTAGCTACAAGCTACTTCAACTTCCAGGTGATGCCAATGTTAGACTTCAGTTACGGTAAAAAAGAAGTGAAGAAAGCTGATGGATACAAAAAGTACACTGCAAAGAAAAGATCTGGAATCCGAATAGGTGCTGGTGCTTATGCTGGAGTAAGATTAGGAGGAAGAGCAGTAGTTGTAATCGAAGAAGATGGCGACAAAGACAAGTCTAAAGACAAGAGTGACTTCTACTTACAAAACTTCAGATATGGCTTGAGAGGTCAGGTTGGATATAAAGGATTTGACTTCTTCGCTACTTACGATTTGAATGAGGTATTTACTTCTAACAATGGACCAAAACTAAACGCTTTCAGTTTTGGAGTGATATTCTAAAAAGTTTTACTCTGTTGGTAAAACGTAAAGCCACAATCAGAAATGGTTGTGGCTATTTTATTTCTAGCTTGTCATAAACGAGCTTCCTCTCTTCTTCATTCAACGCTAACTGATCCATCATCTTTCTAACTTCCGGTCTTCCCAACGAAAACATAAACAAAACTATCAGGTAAAACAGGCTGAAGATTCCATGAGTATTAAGAAGCAATCCAATCATTGCACATAGTGAAGCTCCTCCGAGGTAATAATAACGGCGCACTGAAATATCATAATAGAAATCCATTTTCTCCCGAAGCGCCATTTCCTTTGAATATTCCTTGAAAGAAACTTTGAATCCGTGGTGTGATTGATAGGTCAAATAGATCGCCAAAACCAAAATAATCACAGTAATCACAATCCCTATTGTCCCTTCCAACAGAGCAGGAAACATCTCTTTTTGTCTCCCCAAAAACAGAATCCCAAATGGCAACAAAGTACCAGCAATAATTCCATTAAACAGGAGATTCAGTTTGTTGAAAAATTGCATCGATGTTTGATAGCTCACCTTCATGCCACAAAAGTACTTACATTTTGAAATGCAACCCAAATAATTTATTTTCGTATTAATATGATATCAAAATAATATCACTTATAAAAACGCAGAAATTATGTCAACTCAAACATCAAACGTCTCAGCTCTGGAGAAATCCCATAGGCCATTGTCTGGTTATGTGGGATTCATATTATTCTTATTCTTCTTACTTGGGGGAATTGGTTTTCTTATCGGACGACAACCAATTGGTCTATTAGGTATTATCCTGGCTGTATTTATGGCTCCAGGTTTCTTTTTTGTAAATCCTAATGGTTCAAGAGTCCTTGTTTTATTCGGTAAGTATGTTGGAACAGTACGAGAAAACGGATTCTTCTGGGTAATCCCCTTTTACACAAGAAAAAGCATCTCACTGCGCGCCAGAAACTTCGACAGTGAGCGTGTCAAAGTAAATGACAAACTGGGTAACCCAATTTTGATTAGTGTCATCCTGGTTTGGAAAGTAAGAGACACGTTTAAAGCAGCCTTTGAGGTGGATGATTACGAGAGTTTTGTAAGAGTACAAACAGATGCTGCTGTAAGAAAATTAGCAGGAAGCTATCCATACGATAATATGGATGATCAGGAAGCGGATATTTCGCTAAGATCAGGAATGGATGAAGTCAATACCGTTTTGGAGAAAGAGCTTGAAGAGAGATTGGCAATTGCCGGGATTGAAATTTTAGAAGCTCGTATAGGTTACTTGGCTTACGCACAAGAAATTGCCGGAGCTATGCTTAGAAGACAGCAGGCTACAGCCATTATTGCTGCAAGACAGAAAATTGTTGAAGGTGCAGTAAGTATGGTTGAAATGGCATTGGAAGAGCTTTCACATAAAGAAATCATCGAATTGGATGAAGAAAGAAAAGCAGCCATGGTGAGTAACTTAATGGTCGTATTATGTGCCGACAAAGATGTAACCCCAGTAGTCAATAGCGGAACATTAAATCATTAATCATGAGTATTTCATTATTTAAGGAAGATCAAAAATTCAAAAGAATATGGATATTGGTTTCTATAACCCTATCCGTTTTTGGATTGCTGGTTATGGGGATCAACGTCTTCAAGGAAGGACTTGAAAACACCGATAATGAAACTTTGATTGCTTCAGTTGTGATTTTTATAATCATGTGTGGGATGATTATGATGTTTACTTCAATGAAATTGGAGGTCAATATTGACAAATACAGTATCAAATACAGATTTGTTCCTTTTATTTGGAGCTGGAGAAAAATCAACAAAGAGCAGATTGAATCAATAGAGGTTTCAAAAATGAGTGCCCTACACTATGGAGGCTTGGGTTATAGAAAAACCTGGAGATACAGGGCTTTCATAATGGGAGGAAAACAAGCAGCCAAGATAAAACTGAAAAATAAAAGAGTGAGGCTTGTATTCAGCACAAGAAAACCTGAAGAGATGAAATCAGCTATTGAAAAGCTGATGCACAAAGAATACACAGATTACTGATGGCAAAGAAAAAACCATTTGCATTAAGACTCGATGAGGACATGATGAAGGCTATAGAAAAGTGGGCCGCAGATGAATTTCGCAGCACAAATGGCCAAATCGAGTGGATCATTAATAAGGCATTGAAGGATGCTGGAAGACTAAAGAAATAACATTCTCCTTATGATTTTCTATCTGATTTTTATGGCTATTGGTGGCTTTATTAAGTGGGTTTTAGGGATTTAAATGCCACCTACTCTTTCCAAATAATTTATTCACTACCTCTGAAATGTGACTTTGTGATGTCTCCTGGATTATTAATCCAAACAGACCATCAAAATCATGTTTAGACCAAAAGAAAGAAAAGAAACCGATTCTGTCAATGCCGGATCAATGGCAGACATTGCCTTCCTGCTACTCATCTTTTTCCTGGTATCTACTACTATCCAGACTCAAAAAGGATTGATGTTACCACTACCTGCAGAACAAGATCCACAAACCGTTCCAATGAATGAACGAAATATTTACAAAATCAGGATCAACTCGAAAAATGAGTTGCTTGTAGAAGGTGAACCTCGATTAAACTTAGTTGGCCTAAAAGAGGATATCAAAACGCATGTTCTTAATGAAGGCAGACTTCCTAATTACTCGATAAACCCGAAAAAAGCTATTATCTCATTAAAAACGAATAGGGGAACCAACTACGAGACTTTTATCAATGTATTAGATGAAATAAAAGGCGCCTATTATCAAATCTATGGAGAGAGAGTTGGCTTATCGGCAGATGAATATCGGGCACTTGACAAGGATGACCCTCTACAATATGACCTTTACCTGAAAGGAAAAGAAGATATTCCAATGAATATCTCTATTGCAGAACCAGATAACATTTAAAGACATGAGCAAATTCAGAAAAAAAACCAAAGGCAAACAAGAGATCTCTACAGCTGCACTACCTGACATTGTGTTTATGATGTTGTTCTTCTTCATGGTGAGTGCTACTATCCGAACAGTCGACCCTAAAGTCCAAACTGAGATCCCAAAAGCACAGGAACTCACAAAAGTTCAGAGAAAAACGCTGGTTCATGAGATCAGAGTAGGTGTTCCTATACAGTCAGAGCTGGGTAGCCAACCCAAAATAGCTGTAGACGACCATCTCATCAATCTTGATCATATACCTCAATGGGTTTCTAACAAAAGAGATGAAATGCCAGAAATATATCAGGACCAAATGATAATTCTGTTGAAAGCAGACGCTGAAGTAGAAATGGGACTAGTTGCAGACATTCAGGAAAAGCTAAAAGCTGCAAATGCCAGAAAAATCTTGTACAGAACACTTGATGAAATAGATCCAAGTTAATGTGTTTTGTATCTTCGTGAAATGGAGGTACAAGTCAAGAGATTTGATGAATTGAGCATCACAGAATTATATCAGATTTTGAAGCTAAGGTGCGACATTTTTGTAGTTGAACAAGAATGCCCTTACCCAGACATTGATAACAAAGATCAAAAAGCACTGCATGTATTAGGGACGAATAATGGAGTTCTTGTTGCCTATACCAGAATGTTTGATGCGGGTGATTATTTTGAGCAACCAAGTATAGGCCGGGTTGCTGTCCATCAGGAACATCGTAAATTTGGTTATGGTCATCAAATAATTGATGCCAGTATTGAAGCAGTCCATGATCGGTTTGGTAAACAACCAATTAAAATATCAGCTCAGACTTATCTTCAAAAATTCTATGAATCCCATGGGTTTGAAAAAACAAGTGAGGAATATCTGGAGGATGATATTCCACATATTGATATGGTTAAATCATAAATAAAAAAGGTCCCGCTAATTGCGAGACCTTAGTCGACTTTCACTTTGAGTTTTGAGAGCCTGCCTGCCGGTCACTTATGCTAAAGCTTCAGCTACAGCATGCAGGTAGGTTTTTGACCTTGGGTTTATCCCAGTTTTATATTTTTAAAAGGATCCTTTTTTTACACTGCTTCCTCCTCCTTTACTTATATCCGTATTGCCAGTACCACCATATTTCACCTGACTTGCTCCACCAGCATCAATTTCAATTTCCTTGGAGCCAATTACTTTCGCTCTTGAAGCTCCACTTGCTTCCAAATCAACATAATCTGCATCCAGATTCTCCGCCTCCAGATTGGATGCTCCGCTGATGTCAGCATTTAAGGTTCTGGTTTTACCTCTTAAGTTGATTTTGGAGGCCCCTGCCATATCGATGCTTAATTCATCAGACACCATGTTGGCCTGGAAAAAGGAAGCACCACTTACATCAACTGACATGTCAGAGGCCTCAAAGCTTTCGATATACATTTTGCTGGCACCAGATAAATCAACCGACTGCAATTCAGGCATTGAAATAGTAACTCCAACCTTGGAATATCTACTTCTTCTCTTCCACCAATCCCAATCACCGTCGTAATCAAATACTAGCTTGCCATTGTTTTCAAAAATATCGACATCATCCATTACATGAGAAGGTCCAGATACTTGCACATTGAAAGAATCCGTCTGGATGACCTTTATCTCAAATAATCCATTTGCTTTTATTCTGTTGAAGTTTGAAAATTCGTATGTAGTCAACTCACCGCTGTAATTGTCCATATCAAAATCCCTTCTATCAGAACCAGGAATATATCTGTCTCTGTCAGCATCAACTGGTTCACATGTCAGACAAGAGATTCCTTCTTCAGTAAATACCCAATCATTTCCACTAATTTGATATGAACTGTAACCATTCAGGTTTAGTGTGTTGTGTAAAATCTCATCTAAATCTTGGTCCATTCTGAACACGGTATTATAAGGGATATAGAATATCGCACTAACTTCCTGGAATCTGTATTGGAATTCATCGATATCCTTGATCTTATAGTTTGAATCGAAGGTGAATACGCTATCCTTTTGTTCTACGGTATAGGTCATCATGCTAGCGTTATCCTTTGCGTCTTCTCTGTCTTTACCGTTTGCGCTGAATTCTGTTAACAATTTAAAGTCTGGTCCCTCATGTCCTCTTAATTTCAATCTTGCTCCTGAATCTTTTCTTTCTAAGAAGTTCACTGTTAAGTATGGAGTGCCTTCTTCTAGTTTGTATTCTTTTGTTTCTTTGATATATCCATCTTCATGCATATTGTAAATCGCTGAAGGAACGGTGATAGCAAGTCCTACTAAACCAATCAACCAAAGTCCTAAGAATGACCAGATAGCGTATCCCTTGATGACCATCTTGTTCACCATTATTGATATACCTGCCATAATTAGGATTAAGGCTGGAATAATTCCCGAAAGAAATCCGAATATCACCGTAACATCCGGGAACATTGTTCTCATGGTAACAAATGGTTCCGGAATGTCACCCATTCTTACCATCTCAGACCACTCACCAGATACTCCGAAGAAAGTAGCAACAGCAACAACCATTGATATAGCTGCGGATAGTCCTACTATGAAAAGGATAGCACCAATAAATACTCTGATAATATCAACAGCAAACCTGGCTAATGGACCAAGTGCTTTTCCTAATCCAGAAATCACCGCTGCAATAACTCTAAAGGGGAAAAGTAGAATTTTAACAAGGACATTCTCCTCACCTTCTTTTACATCGAGACTCTCTTTGATATTGCTTTCAATATTCGAAAGTGTTACAGGCTCACCCTGCATTTGCATTTTCTCTGTAATTGTTGTTGCCTCTGGTGTGATAATCCAAAGCACTAAATAGATAAAGAACCCGGACCCTCCTAAAAATATTGAGAGCACAAATAAGATTCTGATCACGATAACATCTGTTCCGAAGTAAGCCGCCAGACCTGATGCTACACCTCCCAGAACACGATCTTCCGAATCGCGATAGAGCTTTTTGGACTTTTCATCTTCCTCAATCTCCTCCTCTGGCATTACGATCCAAAGAATTATATATGCTATTAGGGTAAGCAACATGAAGCTTCCGAAGAATAGGTTCACGAAAAACGCAATAAATATTAACCTAACCCAAATTGGGTCGATATTAAAATAATGCGCCAAACCAGCCGCCACTCCACCAATAACTCTCTTATTCTTCGCTCTTGTTAATCTCTTAGACTTTGATGAAGATGTTGACGATTTCTTTTCTTCACTTGAATTGCCACTTGATTGAGAAGTTGTAGAGTCTTCAACAGTTTCTTCTACCAAATCTTCTTCATCTACATCAATTGTAGCATCAAAATCTGCAATTGTACCCATCGTAGTGATGAGACTTTCTACATCCTCGGATGTAATGACCTGCTTGTCATCTGTAAGTTTTGCAAGAAAAATCTCAGCAATCCTGCTTTCGATATCCTCCAGTATTTCCTTACTTTCCTCATAGTGCGAAAAATACTTCTGGATAGATTCCAGATAATTACTTAAACGGTCATAGCCATCCTCCTCTATATGGAATATGATCCCGCTTATGTTTATGCTTATATTCTTTTTCATGATTAGTACTTAGTTATTATGGTTGTTGTTAGAAATGATTTGACCTGTAGAAGCCGATAATTCTGTCCAGGTTTCTCCTAGTCTGTCAAGAAATTCCTGACCAAGTTCTGTTAATGTGTAGTACTTACGTGGTGGACCGGAGCTTGACTCCACCCACTTGTAATCTACCAAACCTGCTTTTCGTAACCTGGTGAGTAACGGATACAAAGTACCCTCCACAACCATGATCTTTGCTGAAGTTAATTCCACCAGCATATCTGAAGCATACACCTCACCTCTGGATATAATGTGCAGTACGCAAAATTCCAGTATTCCCTTTCGCATCTGCACCTGTGTATTTTCGATGTTCATTGTACATATTTTAAAAAATGAGTTTTTGACCTTTGCACAAGTATACGTGCAAAGTACCTTGCAAGACCAAGTACTAAGTAAAAAATATTAGCTTGTATTGTATTTTCTTTATTTTATTATGTTTTATATTTATATAATTATATTTAATGTGCAATTTTGGAAAATTTGACGCAGGGTAATTGCTCTATTTAATCGTTACAAAATGGCTGGTCGCAATCAACAATCATGATCTACTCATAGTTTTAATAGGTCAATTGTCCGCAATCGTCGAAATGTGAGACAAATATTGAATTAGCAGTGTTCTATTAATAGCAAATGATGGCTAATTTCGTTGTTAGAGTAATGTTAAAGATGACAAACCACTTGATTAAACTTATTGTATGTACCATTCTGATGATACCAGTATGGTCCTCTGCTGTAGCTCAACCATATGGTAATGAATGGATAAACTTCAACCAGTCTTATTACCAATTTAAAGTAGCAGAGACAGGTGTGTATGTGATTGATCGTAATACATTATCTAACTCCGGGTTTCCTGTTGCGAGTGTTCCGGCATCAAGAATTCAAATATTTAGAAGAGGAGAAGAAATCGCTTTAGATGTAGCTACACAAGCTGATGGAACTATTGAATCAATCAATTTTTACGCAAAAGCTAATGATGGAGCAGGTGATACTGAACTATATGTAGTTCCGGATGCTCAAATAAACCCAGAATATAGCTTGTTTAGTGATTCCGCTTCATACTTCCTTACTTATTACCTCAACAATCAGGATGGACTAAGAATGGATGACTATACCGAGGCTAACACAAGTGGAATTCCTGCAGAAAATTATCATCTACGAAATGAAGTCAATGTTTTTAACTCGGATTATGCACAAGGAGCTAAATATGGTAATGACAATGTGATTCTTTCTAGTCGTTATGATTTTGGAGAAGGCTGGACTGGGACTTTCTTCCAGCGTAATCAAGCTTCTTCATATGAGTATTCATTTCCAAATCTTCTGAAAGAGGGGCCAAATCCCACTATTCAATTGCAAATAGTTGGAGGTAATAACCTTACTCACGCTGTGCAAATTGAAGTTGGCTCAAGTCTCGGTTCGCTTAGAACTTTAAATACAGTAAACTTCTCTGGTTTCACCGCTAATTCTTTTGAGTCAAACCTGCAGTGGTCAGATTTTGGTGATAATGGTTCGTTCGCTGTTCAAATCACTCCTCTGGGAGTAGGTGGGGCAGCTGACAGAATTTCTATAGCATCAATCGAAATAACTCTATCTGAGCAATTTGAAATGGATTCTGAAGAGGAGAAGTATTTTAATTTGGAGGCTAATACTTCTGGTAAGTCTTTTATCCGCGTCACCAATCCTCCAAGCAATACAGCACTATTGGACATTACAGCTGACAATGAGCCCATCAAAATCGGAGTAAATCAATCAGGCTCTCAATTTATTGGAGTCATAAGAAATACTGCTGTTGAAAGAAATTTATTTGCCTATAGTACTACAACCAGCATTGACGAGATTAATGAAGTATCTTTTGACAATATTGATCCAGCACAATATAACTACCTTATAATCTCAAACCCAGCATTGCGTACTGGAGGTGACCCTGTGCAGCAGTATGCTAACTACAGAGAAAGTGAAAACGGAGGTTCTTATTCTGTTTATATTGCAGAAATTCAAGACTTATTCAATCAATTCAACTATGGAGATCCGTCCCCTTTAGCCATTCGAAGGTTTGCTGATTATATGCTTGATGGTGGAGACCCTAGGTATATGTTTATCATTGGGAAAGGCGTTACAGTTGCTGCAGATTATTACCGAAAAGACCCTAACTCATTGGATTATGTTAACTATGTCCCTACGTTTGGCTTACCTGGAGGCGACATTCCTTTTACTGCAGGACTTAATGATTCCCAATATGAATCAGAAATCCCAACAGGACGAATTAATGTATTGGAAACATCTCAAATCACCAGTTATCTCAACAAAGTAATTGAAAAGGAAGCTACTCCGTACAGTGATTTTTGGCTAAAAAACACACTCCACTTGAGTGGTGGGAAATTCGTCTCTGAACAGGATTCATTCAGAGGATTTATTGACGATTTTGAAGAAGTGGTTACTGGAGATTTTATGGGTGGCCAAAATAGTTCGTTCTCTAAAAATACTACTGATGAAACCGAATTCATCAATGTGACCGGGGTGGTTAATGACGGAGTTTCGTTGGTGACATTCTTTGGCCATTCCAGCAGTTACAGTAGCGATATAGAAATTGGAAACGTTTCAGATCCAGTTTTTGCATATAGAAATCAAGGGAAATATCCAGTATTCCTGGTCAATGGTTGTAATGCTGGGGCGGTTTACAATGCTTCAGACTTTGTGGGCTGGGGAGATGACTGGATTCTAACTCCAGATTTGGGAGCTGTTGGATTTATTGCTAGCGCAGGCCTGGCTTTCTCTACTAACTTGAAAAGGTTCTCAGATCTATTCTATCGTTATTCATTCAGCGAGGAATCATCATTTGGAACTGGTATTGGGGACGCTATGCAGCTATCGGGTCGTGAGTTTATCAACTTATATGGGAATAGCGAGACATCAATTGCACAGGTTCAGCAATTTATTCTTAATGGAGACCCAGCTATTCAGATATTTGGAGCTCAACAGCCTGATTATGACATTCAAGCAGATGATGTTGATTTTAAATCATTCAATGACGAATTAATTCTTGCGGAGACAGATTCATTTTACATCGAAGTTATTGTCAAAAATTTTGGAAGGTCTGTTTCTGAAGATCTTGAGGTATCAGCAATCAGGACGTTGGAAGATGGAACTGTAATTACTTATGACCCTCAATCCTTTGATCGGGTTTTATATCAGGACACGCTCAATTATGTCATTTATCGTGATCCGCTTCTAAATGAAAGCGGGACCAGTAGATTTGAAATATTCATCGATCCTCAAAACAATACAGAAGAACTAAATGAGGGTAACAACTCAGTTGTGGTTAATCTCGATATATTCTCCGGGAGTACCACCAACTTATATCCCACCAACTTTGGAATTGTTCCTGAAGAGTCCGTTGATTTGATATTTCAAACCTCTAGCCTGTTAAGTGAAGAAAGAAACATTCTTATTGAAATAGATACAACTTCTGATTTCTCAAGTGCATGGAAAAGAGAAAATGTAATTCTCACTAATCTGATTGCAGAATGGTCATTGGATTTCAATATTACCGATTTGCAAGATGGTACTGTATTCTATTGGAGAACCAGTTTGCAGGATCCTACTTCAACTGAAAGCGATGAATGGGTTGAAAGTAGCTTCACATACATTGAGTCAAGTCCAAAAGGATGGATGCAAAGTTCACGGGCACAACTTGAGAAATTGATTAATAGTGGCGTAAACTTACAAGACAATAAACTCTGGGAGTTTCAAACCACGAACACTTCAATTGATATAACGACACATGGAAGTGAGTCTGGCCTCACATCGGATGATGTAGACGTAATTATCAATGAATTTGATTACACTGTAGTAAGTGTAAGTGAATTCGCACCATGTGCTAATAACACCTTAAATGTCATGGTCTTTGATAGAAGGTCTACTCAGCCCTATCAAGCAATCCCAATCAATGGGGCGGATGTGCTCAACAGATTGGTTTGTGGAAAACGACCTCAAGTCATTTACAACCTTTTAGAGCGAGATGTTACTGGTATTGATACAACCACCAGCAACAACTCAACTCAACACCTTACCCAACTAATTGATAATGCAAAAGAGGGGGATCAGGTGCTCCTGTTTAATATGGGAAGAGTCAACTTCAGTCAATGGGATACTGATCTGCGTTTAAAATTAGAGGAAATAGGTATTGCGTCATCCAGTATTGATTTATTGACAGACGGACAACCTTTCATTATACAAGGCAAGAAAGGTAGTGCACCTGGAACAGCTCTGATAATATCGGAAAACGGATCCTCCGATCCAATTCTACAGCAGGTACTACAAAATGAAATTAACATCTCAGGTAGTGATGGTCTGGGTTCAATTAAGTCACTCAAAATTGGTCCCGCCACAAGCTGGATCAGTTTTGAACAATCAATTAACACAGAGGGAACAGACAGTTTTGAGAGCTCAATAATAGGACTAGATACTGATAACATCAGAACTGAAATCATTTCAGATATTGTGGAAACAGAAAGAGACATTAGTACGGTATCCAGCAACGATTATCAATATTTGGAGCTAGACTTAACAATCATTGACGAAACAGAACAAACAGCTCCTCAACTTGATCAGTGGAAAGTGCTTTATGAGGAAACTCCAGATGCCCTGCTTATCAGTTTTAATGATAACTTATTTGTTAAGGAAGGAGAGATTGTAACAAATTCATTTGGGTTTTACAATTACGGAGACATCCCATTTGAGGGGCCTTTGGAAGTTGTGTACAGCTATTTTAATCAGCCTAGCCGAACTAACGTTCAAGATACCATTATGATAGATGCTCCTCTCCCAGGGGACACAACTTTGTTTGAGTTTGATTTTGAGACCATTGGGTTTGATGGTTTAAACGACTTAACTGTGGATGTTAACACCAACGGCGTACCAGAATTATACCTAATCAATAATTCATTAAGGTATACCAGCCTTATTGAAGTTGAGCGTGATGAGATCAATCCCATTTTAGATGTTACTGTGGATGGCAGACACATCCAAAATGGGGAATTAGTTTCTGCCAATCCAACGGTAATTGCCAAAATCTGGGACGAAAACCCATTCCTATTGAAACAAGATACAATTGGAATTTTGGTTTATTACAAGCCTCCATGTGACAGTGGGTGCGATTTCACCCAGATCTACTTCAGTGATTCCAGATTATCATGGGAGCCAGCAAGTGAAACTTCAGATTTTAAATTAACATTTAGTTTAAGTGATTTGGAGGATGGTGAGCATGGAGTTCAAATCCAGGCAGAGGACGCTTCGGGAAACCAAATTGGAGATCCATTTGAAACTAATTTTTCTGTAAACAGCCTCCCTTTTATTTCAGACTTGAAAGCTTTCCCTAACCCTTTTTCAAATGGTGTAAGGTTCTCTTTCAACGCAACCGGTAGTGTGGCTCCAGACTTCATTAGAATTCAGATTCTATCTCTAAGAGGAACTCTTATTCGAGAAATCACTATAGATGATCCGGATATTATGAATGTGGGGCAGGTAACCACACCTTTCATTTGGGATGGAACTGATAATACTGGGTTACCCTTAACAAACGGTATGTACTTCTACAAAGTATTCATCGGTAGGAATGATGATCAGGATGCCTACGGATTCTTTGAAAATGCTGTCGGAAGGTTGATACTACTTCGCTAAAAATTCTATATTAGCGCCCATGAATAATGCCAGAGGATGGTTCCTCCTTTCTTATTTTGTCTTGTTAATTGCTGGGACGACTATCTATTTTTCAATTGAACATGGAGATGTAGTTATTTTCTTAAATCAAAACAGAACTGCATTTCTGGATTTTCTTTTAAGGTATTGGACTTATTTGGGAGATGGAATATTTGTGGCAGGCCTTATCATTTTAATGCTTTTTGTTAAATATCGATACGCCATAATTCTATTAATCATTGGGATTGGTCAAGGTTTAATGAGTTTGGTCCTCAAAGTTTTTGTTTTTGGTAAAGTGCCAAGACCGGGAAAGTTTTTTGAAGATAAATATGCACTAGATTTAATAGATGGAGTAACAATGAATCATTATTACTCATTCCCGTCGGGACATACAATGACTGCATTTTCCATTGGATTGTTTCTGAGTGTGATCAGTAAACAGAAATATCTGGGGTTAATTTGGCTGATTTATGCATTCTTAGTTGGTGTTTCCCGAATATACACGCTTCAACACTTTTTCAGAGACACACTGGCAGGTTCATTTGTAGGGATCCTGGTAACCTTATTGGTATTCCAGCTATTCAGGAAAAAAACGAATGCAAACTGGCTGGATGGATCCCTTTTAAAAAAATAGTTAATTGAAGTGCATTAGAACATTGAAGACAACTTCATAGCTACACTCATGTCACCATCTATCTTCATTTTCCCACTCATGTAAGCCATCATAGGGTTTAAGTTGCCACCCATTAATTTCTCAAAATTTCCGATTTTCATTCTGATTGTGCAATCCGCTCCTTTTTCATCGTTTGATACAACAGTAGGAGATTGAGTATCATCAAGGTGAATCACACCTTCTTCAAATTTGAAGTTAACAACAGATTTTAGGCTCCCTGATTTTCTCTCTGCTAGTTCTTTTACTTTATCTGTAGCTTCAGCTAATGTCATTATTTTAGGTTTATGTTATTATATGTTGTCCTTTGGTAAAAGTTCTATTTCATAAAGGTTTGGCCACAATTTCCCAGTGACATAGATTTTCTCCGTATCTGGATCATAGGCTATTCCATTCAAATAATCGGTTTTACCTCCGTAAGATTTAGGGTCAAAAATACCAGTTAAATCAATATCTCCAACTACCGCTCCGGAATTTGGATCAATAATAACAATTCGATTGGTGGTATAAACATTGGCGTATATGTAGCCTCCGATATTTTCCAGTTCGTTTAGCTGGCTCACTTTTCCCTTGTTGTCATAAACCATTTTTTTATCCAGCTGTTGAAAATCTCCGGGATCCCGAAAATACAAATATTCAGTACCATCAGACATTACCAGCGAATTACCTAAAGTGGTTAACCCCCAACCTTCTGTATCATATTGGTAAGTATTTATTTTTTCAAAATCGGAATTGTATACGAAAGCCTCTTGAGCTTGCCATGTGAGTTGAAATATTGAATCTCCAATATTGGCTATACCCTCACCAAAATACTTGTTATCCAGTTTGATTGATTTCTTAACTTCTCCGGTTGCTATTTCCACTCTCCTTAAAGTACTAGACCCATTTTGCCCTGTACTCTCATAGATAACACCTCCTTTCACATACAACCCTTGCGTGTAAGCACCCGGATCATGTGGAAAAGTGTTTTTAACTTCGAACCCATACTTTTGAGGCGCATCAGGTAAGACAATTACTTTAGGTATGTGTGTTTCTTTCTTCCCTCCCTTTAGATAAACATTTAGAAATAATCTTGGAATACCAACACCAGTCAAATCAGAGTTGATACTTACCTGAAGGTCATCCCCTTTAATTACTTGTTCTTTGTAAAGCAGAGAAATTGAATCTATTTGAGTTGAATCTTTTTTTGCTGCTACCTGAAAAGTAATCTCCTCTCCCAAACTGAATTTTTGGTTGATAGATGGAGAAACAATCTTGGTTTGCTTTTTAATTGGTTTTGGTCCTGTTGGTTTATCAGAATCTTTTGAGCAACCCTGAACCAATAAGACTACCAAACTCAGAATGAAAAGTGGTTTAAATAATTTCATTTTCAAGATTAATAGTTGATTAGATCATCTGAGGCAATAACGTACACCATGCTCCATATGTTCTTCCTATAATTTAGTTCTGGAAGCTACAGGCTTGGTGTGCGGTTTGTAAAATATTTTCAACAGTCTAGGAATTGTAAGTCCCTGATAAAGTATGGATACTACCACTACCACATATGTAAGTGTCACAATTACATCCTTACCTTCAAAAGGAGGAAGAGATAATGATAGGGCAATCGGGATTCCACCCCGCAAACCTCCCCAGGTGAGCACACCTATACTATGCGCCTCAAACTTACGCCGTGTTGACATTATACTTACTGGAACAGCTACACTTATCATTCTCGCTATAAGCACAATAATAAACGTCAAAAATCCTGCACCGAAGTAATCTAGTCTATTTGGAATCACAAGCATCTCAATACCAATTAAAACAAAAAGCATTGAATTCAATGATTCCTCAATCAGATTCCAAAATTTAAATACATAGTCACCTGCAGCATTGGACAAATGTCCACTTGTGCCTTCATTTCCAATTACTAAGCCCATCACTACAGCTGCTTGTTTAGCAGATACGTGAACAAAATCTGCTAAGTAACTACCAACCATTACCAACGCCAGCGTCACAAGTATCTCAACTTCTACCGCATCATTATCTATGTATTTTAGGAGGTTATATCCAAGGTACCCTAAATACAGACCAATAAATAACCCTCCTCCAATATCAGCTGTAAATACATATAGCACATCTCCCAAATTCAAGGCGTGATCTTCACTTGCATGTGCCAGGTCCAGTAGAGTTAGAGCTAATACTACGGCGATTCCATCATTAAATAAAGACTCACCTGATATCCTTACTCCCAAGTTTTGCGATAGATTAAATCTTCTGATTGTAGCTGTTACAGCAATTGGGTCTGTTGGTGATATCAGGGCTCCAAATACAAGACAGTAAAGGAGATCGACATGTATATTGATAAAACTTAATAGATAGTAAACACCTACACCAATGATTGTGGTGGACAATACTACCCCTACAATGGCCAGAATAAGCACAGGGGTGCGTTCTTCGGCTAATTTCTTAAAATCTATTTGGAGTGCTCCTGCAAAGAGCATAAAACTCAAAACGAGCTGATAGAGGACCTCTGTAAAATCGAATTCAGAGACGACCTCCCTCATTCCTTCCTTAAACTCCGGTGAAATCCACCCAACAAGGAGAATAATCAATGACAGAAATAGCGCCATTATCATCAAACCGATGGATGACGGAAGCTTTAGAAAGTACGTATTTATAAATATAAACAAGCCCGACATAAAGACGAACAGGGCTAGTATATCAAGAGTTTCCATATATTCAACTCAGTGCTTTGATTCCCGGTAATAATTTATATAATGAATCCAGTCGCAAAATAACCAAATATCGTTTGGAATAGTGACTCCTTTCGGAAAAACGATACAAAATTTACAAATTTTGCTACTGCTAAAGGGTGGTTTACTGCCCTAAAGGTAGGTAAAAATATTAAGTATTAAAATTATCACTTGAACGCAGACTCGCCAAAGAGTCTATAAATGAGATAGATATGGTAAAATCCAATATCTTTTCAGTGGAGGAATTACAGATGGGTACAAAAAATAAAATCTGTATCCAATGACTTCATTTCTTGAACTGTTATTCAAGTGTCATCCGATACAGATTCACAATTTTCTAAAACAAATACTATTGAGCAGCTCTTTGAGCCAATAGCATTCTTCTTACGTTATAAAATGTGAAAACTGTTAAGCTGATTGAAAAGACTAGTAATATCATTTTTCCACCTGTTTAATTCTAAAATAATTGTATTCCTTTAAAGCTGTATATCTAAATTACACATTTTGGAGCTTATTATTGCCTGCATTTCTATGAACAGGTCATATTTTACGATGAACATGGGAAAATTGACGATAAACAAAATTGACAATGTTATCAGTTAAAAACTTATCATACCGTTATGAAGCATCAAACCCAATTTCCTTTTCTGATTTTTCTGTTGAGGAAGGTGGAAAATTGTTAATCCTGGGTGATTCTGGAAAGGGAAAGACTACATTACTACATTTAATATCAGGGTTACTCAAATCTCAAAATGGCGAAATACAGCTTGATGACACACTAATCAACGAGCTTAAAGAAACTGACAGAGACCATTTCCGAGGCAAACATATTGGACTGGTTTTTCAAAAACCACATTTATTAAATGCTCTAAATGTTCTTGACAACCTTCTTCTATGTCAATTCCTTGGAGGACTCAAAAAAGACATAAATAAAATTAGGGCTCTGTTGGAAGAAGTCGGTTTAGGAGATAAAGCTCATGCCAGCATTTCTCAACTGAGCCAAGGGCAAGCTCAAAGGGTATCAGTAGTTAGAGCACTTTTGAATGACCCTAGACTGATTTTAGCTGATGAACCGACCAGTAGCCTGGACGATGACAATGCAAAATCAGTCCTTGAAATACTGCAGAAAAAAGCTCAAGAAAACAACTCTGTATTAGTTATTGCCACCCACGATCACCGTGTAAAAGAATCCATCTCAAACTATCACACACTATGAATTTATTATTACTGAGCTGGAACTACATCCGGTCTAAACCGCTCAACACTGTTTTGAACGTAATGCTCCTGAGCCTTGGTTTAGCTATTATTCTGGTGATAATGTTGATTTCCTATCAGCTACAGGATAGAATTACAAGAAATGCCAAAGGAGTTAACCTGGTCGTAGGAGCTAAAGGAAGTCCATTGCAATTGATTTTATGTAATGTTTATCATATTGACTTCCCTACCGGAAATATCCCATTAAAATCTGCAATTGGCCTTTCGAGAAATTCTCTCATTAAAAAGAGCATTCCTCTCGCATTAGGCGACAGCTATAAAGGAGTAAGATTAGTAGGCTCTACGCCCGATTACATAAATCTTTATGAAGCTAAAATCAGTGATGGTGAAATTTGGGATAAAAAACTGGAAGCAGTTCTTGGGTTCCAGGCTGCTCAACAACTACAGTTAAAAATTGGAGACGAATTTCAATCTGAACATGGAATGTCTGCAGGAGGCATGGAACACGATGGAGAGCAACCATTCAAGGTTGTTGGGATCTTAGAACCTTCTGGGACTGTTCTTGATAATTTGATATTAACCAGTATAGAAAGCATTTGGGAAATGCATGGCCATGAAGAAGAAGATCATGATCATCACCATGAATCGGACTCAATGGTTACAGAACTAGGAATCACCTTCCCTCTTGAACATCTTGAAGAAAAGGAAATTACCGCCATGATCATACAATATGCCGGCCCAATGGGTGCTGTTCAACTACCAAGGCTCATTAACAAAAACACAAATATGCAGGCTGCATCTCCTGCATTTGAAACTGCCAGATTATTTACATTAATAGGTGTTGGTGTGGAAGTGGTGAATGGTTTTGCTTATCTCATTATGCTAATTGCGACTTTAAGCATTTTTATTGCTCTGTATAATTCTCTTAAAGAGAGAAAATATGATCTTGCAATAATGAGGTCCATGGGAGCTTCAAGGAAATTATTATTCGTTCATATTACGTTAGAAGGACTGATTATTACATTTTTTGGTGGTTTGGCAGGGATTTTGGTATCTCATTCTGCAGTAGAAATAATTGGAAAGTTTGTCTTATCAAGTGGTTCTCAGGCAGGAGTAACAGGATTTGTATTCCTAAATGATGAACTTATAGTCATTGCTATTAGTTTTGTGGTCGGAATAATTGCTTCGATCATTCCTGCGATTAATGCGTATAAGACAGATATCTCAAAAGTATTGGCAGAAGGATGAAATTATTAACAACATTAACATTAACAATAATCAGTTTTGTAGCCCTAGGGCAAGACAGAATTCAATCCATAAAAAACTGGAAACAACTAGCTGAAGTAGAGTTTATAAAAAGCAACGACGGTTATGCAGAGATTTACCTTCCTTCATTTTCAGCTGGCATCAAAGCTCTTGAAGGAAAAGAAGTGACTTTACAGGGATATATTGTTCCAAATGATGGTCTATTCAAAAGCGATGAATTCATTATTTCTTCCCTCCCTTTAGCACAATGTTTTTTCTGTGGTGGTGACAGTGGACCTGAGTCTGTTGCATATGTATTCCCCCAGGAGCCGATCAAATACACGGCCAAGACTGTTACCGTAAAAGGGAAATTGGAATTAAACGAAACTGACAGCAACAAATTACTTTATACATTAAACAACGCAACTGTAGAGATTGTAAACAATTAAAACATGAAAAGCCTTTTACTTTTTTTATTCGCAGTAACATTATTTGCATGTGGCCCAAAAGAATCTGAAAAACTTTACGATGAGGTGATGCTACTTCACGATGAGGTAATGCCAAAAATTGGTGATATCAGAAAAGTTGAAAAATCACTGAAAGCAGAAATGGAACAGCTTATCGCTGAAGACAGCACAGCTGATTTGTCAAATCTGGAAGCAGACTTTGCTGCTGCTCAAAATGCAAGTGCCGGTATGATGGAATGGATGCGTGGATTCAAATCAGATGAATTAGAATCAATGTCTGAAGAAGAGAAGGTAGCATACCTAAAGGACGAGAAAGTGAAAATCCAAAAGGTGAATGAAGACATTAAGAATGTATTGGGAATAGAAGAAAAGTAATCCCTTACTTACATTCCTGAAGGGCTTTTTGGGTTGTGTTTACATCAATAAGCCCTTTTTTATTACCCCAACTATTTTTAATGTAAGTCACAATCTCAGCAATCTCTAATGCTGTCATATCCGTGTGAGCAGGCATAGGTTGATTGTACGTTTGTCCATTCACAACGATCTCTCCAATCTGACCTTTCTTTATTAGACAAGCAATGTTATTAGCATCATTCAGAAGATAATCCGATGCAGCCAAAGGAGGTATCAAACGCCCCATTCCCTCTCCTTCTTCTTTGTGGCAGTTCTGGCAATGTGTTTGATAAAGAATCTTACCCTGTACATAATATTGCTTCATCTTGTTCTGAGTAGCATTGTCCATGCCTTCATAGATTGCTTCTCCTCCGGGAGGTGAAACACATGAACTAATCGCTAAACATACAGCAATTATCAGTAGAAGACTATTCAGCTTTTTCTTCATTGGTCTCATCCAAAAGTTTTCGAATATCACCCATCAAACGATCCACCTGATCAGATTCAGTACCGTCATATACTCCACGGATTCTTTTCTTCGTATCTACTAAAAAGAAAGCTCCACTGTGAATATATCCTCCTGGTGCAGTATCGTCTTCCGTAGTAGTGATCATATAACTAGACTCACTTAGATTGAAAATCTCATCTTTATCGCCAGTTAAAAACCTCCACTTATTATCAGCTACTCCTAGTCTTTCAGCATAATCCTTTAATAAAGCAACCGTATCATATTCCGGATCGATAGAATGAGACAAAATCATCAAGTCATCAGTAGCCTGAAATTCGTTGTAAACCCTCAGCATCTCTGTTTTCATAATAGGACAAATTGAAGGGCATGATGTAAAAAAAAAGTCTGCCACATAAATTTTACCTTCTACAGTTTCTGGCGTAACAACTGCACTATCCTGATCCAATAACCTATAGTAGCCAACCGTATGAGGAACAGTATCATAAACAGTTTCACCATCTACTATTCTTTCAGTAATCTTTGTATTTCCAACAACTGGTAATTTCTGTTTATCACTTACCTCTCCACATGCTACCAGGGCCACAATAGCAGCCACAACAAATAAGTTTCTCATGATTTTGATTCTCTATTCTTTTCTCTAATCTTCTTGTAGATTCTAATTGCAACCATCAATACAACCGAAAACAAAACAATCCCAACCAATCCCCAGATCCAATTCAACGTATCCTTCATTACAATGATGAATATGATGGATATCAAAAATACAGTTGCAACCTCGTTCCAAATTCTAAGCTTCAATGACGAATATTTGAAAATTCCCTTCTTCAATTGGCCATACAGGTGCCCGACACTGAAATGATATAAAATCAATGCAAACACAAAGCTGAACTTCAACAACATCCACGGTTGTGTCCAGGCATTAAGTATATGAACAAGCCAGACTCCAAATGTAATTGTCAAAATCGCTGAAGGCCAGGTTATTCCATACCAAAGCGGCCTTTCGTTTTTGATATACTCTTTGGTGAGTATTGATTTATCTGGCTCATCCTTTTGCTGTGATTCCGTATGGTAGATCAACAACCTGACCATGTAGAACAATCCGGCAAACCATGTTACCACAAATACTATGTGAAGCGACTTGATATATAGATATTGCATAGAAAGGCACAAAAATAGAAGATGACATTGATTTAAGGATACTAATTTTTCTTTCTTTTTTTAATTATACTTGGGAATGTTCTGTGACAGAAAATTGTTAGAGACACAAATCCAAAAATTGGGAACATATGGACGTACAGTCAAACATTTGGTTTTTTGAGAAGGTAGATCTTTACGAACTACTTTGCCCGCACAAGGTCCCTTCCATGGAAGAGAAACATACATTCCATAAGTATGAGAAAGACCAATATATCTATTTCCCAGACGACCCAAGTACTCATGTATTCATGATTGCCAATGGAAGAGTTAAAATTGGCGGTTATACAGATGATGGTAAAGAAATGTTGAGAGCCATATTAAGCCAGGGAGAAATTTTTGGTGAATTGGCACTTACAGGAGAAGAAAAAAGAAAAGATTTTGCTCAAGCAATGGATAACGGAACTTCAATATGCCCAATGACGATTGAAGACATGCAAAATCTCATGAAAGATAATGATACCCTCAGCTTTAAAATCTTCAAACTAATGGGCCTTCGGTTCCGCAAAATGGAGCGAAAACTAGAATCATTAGTCTTCAAAGATGCAAGAACCAGAATTGTTGAGTTCCTTAAAGATATGGCCATGGAAAGAGGCCAGAAGGTTGGATTTGAAATGATGATTAAAAATCACTTGACTCATAAAGACATTGCTAGCCTAACAGGAACTTCAAGACAAACTGTTACGACCATCCTTAACGAATTAAAAGAGAAAAACATCATCAACTTCGATAGAAGAAGAATACTAATCAGAGATATGGAGAAATTGGTTTAGTGAGCCAACTTACTTTGCAGCTCCTCAATTCTTTGATGAATCTGTAAGGAAAAAGTATTATCATTCTCCTGAACGTGTTGGTACAAGGCTAATGTTTTTGCATATACTCCTTGAGTAAACTCATTGTCGGGATTTCCTTTTTCTCCCAGCATAAAGTAGATGTCTGCCAAAAACGATACAGATTTAACATTCTTAGTTTCAGAAAGAATGAAATTGAGAAACTCCTCAGTTGACATATTGTCCTGCTCAGCTAAAGACAAGTTCAGCAATTCAGTTAATCCTTTATCAACATTTTGACGAAATTCCTCGGGATCAGAGCTTCCTTCTATTGCTAATAGTTTTTCGAATAACAATCTTAAAAACTCTCCAAACCTGTCAATCTCGTCTTTTATGAAGTCTCTTCTTAGCATTTAATTCTCTTATAATGTGATTAAATATGTCGTATACCTGATGGTAATCTATGAATTAATGGGATCAGATGCTTTTATGTCTTTAGATAGACATTGTCAAAACGGTATTCACTTTAATATTGTTACTATAAAAAAATGAAAGACCGTGAAGAAACAAATTTTATTCATCCTCGCAATATTGACAGTGGTAGGGCTACAAGCTCAAGACCAGAACCTTCAAGCATTTACTCCTTCTATTCTTTTTAATAGAGGTAGTTATGAATTCAAAAGCTTTCAAAATCTATATACCCAAACGAAAAGCTTTGATGGTTCGAGTAAAGTCGAGACTGGAAGAGGAAGAGAATCCTTTTTCACTTCGATCAATCAATTTCTTTATGGAATAAATGATCAGTTAAATGTTGGAGTAGATGTATGGGTGAAATCTGTAAGCTTGGAAAACGGCACTTTCACAAACCGAACAGCAATTAGTGGAGTTGGTCCCAAAATCAAGATCGCACCATTCAAAAAGCTTAAGAGGCTTTCTATTCAAAGTACTTTACTATTTCCAACTTCAAACGATCAGGAAGGAAGAGCTCCAGATGCTGAGAGCCCTGGTTTGTTCTTATCGCATGACAGAACACTTTGGTTGACTCAGTTTTTTTATGACAAACCAATCAATGATCAGCTTCAACTTTTCTTTCAGCAAGCTTTCTGGTATTCAGATGTTAGAGATTCATTTAGAGATAATAATTATTGGGAAACTCAAACCAGTGTATTCCTTAGCTATTTCCCCAACCAACGATGGACAGTATATGGAATGACTGAATACTTCCCAACGCATTATAATGATGCCGAACAAACCGGCGAAGCGTTCTTCTCTTATTTTGTACAATCAGGAATTGGTTTAAAGTATCAGCTCATTCCAGGATTTATTGAATTGGAGTCATTATACACCAATTTCTGGATGGGTAGCGAAGGAAATGGCGCAGGGCAAACCTTTAATTTTGGGGTACGAATTATTAGATAATGCATAACTTAGATGCATGGCTAAACTATGGGGTACCTGTCTTGCATTTGCTGTACTACTTCTGTCTTCTGAAAGTATAGCGCAGACCATTGAATCCGTCTCATTCAAAGGGTTAAAAAAGACCGACCATAGCTTTCTGGAAAAATTCCTAAACTTCGAAATAGGAGATCAACTGGACTCTACGTTAGTGGAAACAACCAGACAAAATCTCGCAAATCTGGAGGTTTTGTATGATGCACAATTTGAAATTAAAGAGACAAAAGGAGGAGTAGAAATAATATTTGATTGCCAGGAGCTGTTTAGTCTTTTACCTATATTAAATTTCGGAGGAATTGATGATAACTTGTGGTTTCAGGCGGGATTTGTGGAAAGCAACCTGATGGGTAAGGGCCATAAACTGATAGCCTATTATCAATATTATGACAGACATAGTTTTGTAGTCTATAGTAGCTTCCGACGAATTTTCAATACCGATTGGGACGTGAATATTAATCTTGTAAAATGGTCTACGTTGGAGCCGCTATTCTTCTCTGATGGTCTTACCTACTACAACTATGATAACTATACTGGTGGATTAACTGCTACAAAAAACTTCTCTTTTAATTCTAAATTAGAATTTGGTGGAGCATTATTTCAAGAAAGATACAACAAGGCCACCAACCAAATCGCTGAGATTACCCCTGGGCCAGAATCAGAAACAAGAAATAAAATTCTCATAAAGGCCATTTATGATATCAATCACATCAATTACCATTTCTTCTATCAAGATGGTTTTTCCAATACAACAAATGCTGAATCCGTTGCTTCACTTGATGGGGATCCTCTTTTTAGTATTGTGTTTAATGATGTCAAATATTTTAAAAGAGTAAATAACAGAGGTAACCTGGCTTTCAGGTTTAGAGCAGGGTTATCAACTAATGAAGAAAGTCCTTTTGCTCCATTTGTATTAGACAGCTATATAAATATCAGAGGAGTAGGGAATCGTGTTGATCGAGGTACAGGTATGATTGTTCTAAACTCAGAATACCGACATGCATTCATTGATCGTAACATCTGGGCTGCTCAGGGAGTTCTTTATGCCGATACCGGGACCTGGAGATTACCTGGTGGGTCAATGAATGATTTTGTACAGCCAGAAAACATGGAGCTATTCGCTGGAATAGGCTTAAGATTGATCTACAAAAAGGCTTTCAATAGTATCCTCAGAATTGATTATGGTATCGACATTCAAAATGTAAAGTCGCAAGGTTATGTCCTTGGAATTGGACAGTACTTCTAGTTCATCTACAGCTCTTCTTGGTTATTCTACAGTTCAGTAAGACTTTTTACGATTCAGTAATAGGTTTCTCAACCTTTGTTTCATCAAAAACACAAAATATCTATACAGATGAAACGACTACTGCTAATCATTTTCTTTTTACCAAACCTGGCCATGGCGCAGACCACAATCAGTGGAACTGTCACCGACAAGAAAGGTGAGCCAGTACTTGGAGCCAATGTCTACTTAAAGGATACCTATGATGGAGTTTCTACTGGACTTGAAGGTGAATTTACATTTGACACTTTCGAATCAGGAGAATTTCAATTGGTTATCAGCTCAATAGGATTTCAGGAATTCACTCAGCCTGTAAACCTTGATGGAACCCCGGTCAAAATAGAAGCAACACTCAAAATCTCAGTCCAACAACTCAATGCAGTAGTCATTACAGCTGGCTCATTCAATGCCTCTGATGAAAGTAAGCAGGTGATCATGAAGTCACTGGATATCGCAACTACAGCTGGGGCCACAGCAGATATTGCCGGTGCATTAAATACTTTGCCTGGAACACAGACGGTAGGAGAAAGCGGACGACTGTTTGTAAGAGGTGGAGATGGTTATGAAACCAAAACCTATATAGATGGAATGCAGGTTCTAAATGACTACTCTCCTGCCGCTCCAAATACTCCTTCAAGAAACAGGTTTTCTCCATTCATTTTTAAAGGAACAAGTTTTAGTACAGGAGCATATTCGGCAGAATACGGACAGGCACTTTCATCTGCATTAATTCTAGAGTCTAAAGATGTAGCCCTTTTAGACAGAACTGATATTAGTTTAATGACTGTTGGAGCAGATGTTTCTCATACTGCTGTTGGAGATAAATCTTCATTTGCCGGTAAGTTGCAATACACCAATTTAACTCCATACTTCAAGTTACTAGACCAAAGAGTAAACTGGGACAAAGCGCCAGAGTCTGTTGATGGCAACTTTGCCTACCGACATAAAACATCAGATACTGGAATATTTAAAATCTATGGAAACCTGAGTCATTCAAACATGGATTTGTATGAAAGTGAAATTCTTACTCCCGAAATACAAGTGCCGATTGGTATTAAGAACAATTACAGCTATATCAACGGAATGTACAAAGAGTTGCTTACTGATAAGTTAGGCTTTAAAGGTGGAGCATCCTTTACCTATAATCAAAATCAATTCTACAGAGATGGTGACCTTGCTGACCTAAATGAAGCAGGAGGTCACTTCAAAGGAGTGTTTGATTATACGTTCTCAGAGAGAGTTTCATTGAAATTTGGTTCTGAAGTATTTGCGAGAGACTACACTCAGGAATTTGGTAATGAAACAGGATCTTTTTCTGAAGGTTTTGACGAGAACATCCAAGCTCTGTTTGCTGAACTAGATGTATTTGCTTCTGCCAATTTTGTTGTGAGAGCAGGTGGTAGATTAGAAAACAATTCTCTTCAAAACTCACCAAGATTGGAACCTAGATTATCAATGGCTTACAAAACCAGTGAGTACGGGCAGTTCTCTTTTGGCTATGGGAAATTTCACCAGTCTGTACAAAATGAGTTCCTTGTTTCAGATAACACTCTAGATCCTGAAAAAGCTGACCATTATATTTTGAACTATCAGGTCATCAAAAACAAGAGAACTTTCAGAGTGGAGACCTATTACAAGGATTACAGAAGCATAATCAAATATGATGGAGTAGTAAACAATCCGCTTAATGTAACTACGAATGGAGAAGGGTATGCCAGAGGTGTGGATTTATTCTGGAGAGATAATAAGACATTTAACAATGTGGATTACTGGGTTTCATATTCATTTTTGGATACCGAAAGAGAGTATAAAAATTTTCCCGGATCATTCACTCCAACTTTTGCATCAAAACACAATTTCTCATTTGTCTATAAGCACTTTATCGATGCTATTGACAGCCAGATTGGATTTACATATTCCTATACATCAGGAAGACCTTACCACAACCCAAATCTAGATGGATTCAATCAATTAAAAACTAAAAGCTACCAGGATTTAAGTTTCAACATAGCTTATCTACTAAACCCAAGTGTGATTGTATACAGCTCCGTGAACAATGTCCTTGGTAGAGATAACATATTTGGATATGAGTATAGCGATGCTCCAAATAGCGAAGGAGAATTTGTAGGTAGAGCAATTACTCAGCCTGCGAAAAGGTTCATCTTCCTGGGAGTATTTATCACACTTTCCAAAGACAAAACAGTCAATCAATTACCCAATTTATAAACTCTAATCAACATGAAAAATTTAATCGCAATCGTACTAATCTCATTAGTTACAACAACAGGTTTCGCAAACAATGAGAGGTTCATCAAAGAAATGAGCAAGTCTATTGAAATACTTTATGCTGCAGGTTCTGTAGAAGAGCATCTTGCCATAATTCAGAAGTTTGAAAGAATAGCCCAGGCCGAGCCAAATCAATGGGAGCCGAGATATTATGCTGCATACGGATATCTTAATGTATCACACAGGTTTGAAGAAGCAGCCAAAAAAGATCAATACCTTGATTTAGCGTTAGAGGCGATCAAAGAAGGAATTGCAATCGCTCCTGATGAATCTGAATTATATGTTCTTCAAGGATATATTCACATGATGCAATTGGTGGTAGACCCAATGACAAGAGGTGCACAATATTCCGGAATGGCTTTTGCAGCTTATAACAAAGGACTTGAATTAAATAATGAAAACCCAAGAGCGTGGTACATGCTAGGTAATATGCAGCTGGGTACCGCTAAGTTCATGGGCACTGGAAACGAAGAAGGATGCAAGTCTCTAAGTACGGCATTAGAAAAATATGATAGCTACAACTCCGACAATCCTATTGCTCCAAAATGGGGAAGGAAAGGATTAATGAAAGCTATGGAAACTTGCAATGAGGAATAAAAAAAAGTCTTCCGGGATTATATTCCGGAAGGCGTTGTTACCAGATTATTCAAAAAATTAGAAAAAACCTTGGCGTTATGGTCAATGTTTTTTCTGGTTGAAAACCTGATTAACTGAAAAGATTTTCCCTGTTTTGAGAGAGAGTAAACATACACGCTCTCCTTGCTGCCATCTTCAAAAGGATTTACATCCGTATCCTTCTTTATTCTATGAACTGAGATTTCTTCTATATCGTCAAAGCTGTAAAGGCTATATGACTTAAAGAGGACTCCTTTTTCAATGGTAACAAATTGTTCGTTCCTATCTACCACTATTGCTGCAGGGTATTTCCAGCCCTTATTAATTAATGGGAATAACATCATCAATACTGCAAGTAAAATCAGACGATATTCACCAATAATAAATGCTGCTGCTGCAATCGCTACTCCCGCAAAAAATACGATAAGAACTATGGATCTGGATAAAGGCTGTTTCTTGGTTATCCTGGTAACCTGATCAGTTTCAGTGTTAATGTTATAGCCGTAATTATGTAAAAAACGGTCATGTTTTTCTACATCGTTAGACATGGTGAGCGTATTCATATGTTTGGTTTGTGCCGCTTAACGGAAATTTAATATAGTAAATTTCCAATTAATAACCATAAAAATACCATTTCAAGGAATACTTTGGATGCTAATTCTTAGGAATTTTTCAGCAATCCCACCCTGTACAGATCTTCAACCGTGTCAATGTCGCTTAAGGTTTCCAACTTGTAACATGTCTTGCCAAGCCCCTGAATTTCGGCCAAGGCTTCATCACACACTGAATCAGTACTGTAGGTTTTATTTTGAAATACTTGAGGGAATAGTTGGTTCATCCCTAACAAATAATAACCACCATCCATTGCAGGACCAATTACAAAATCCTCTTTATCCAGGGCATTTACTCCCTCATCAATAATGAGCTCATTCAGATCAAAACAGTCACTACCAATGATACAAACTCGCTCATATCCCATATCAAAAACAGCTTTGAAAGCATTCATCATTTTCTCTCCTAGCCCTTCCCCTTCCTGAATTCTTTTATTGAACTGAGTTTCATCCCAGAGATCTTTATGATCTATGAAATTAGAATAGAATATAAACTTGTCATGACTGACGCCTGAAAGCACTTCTCTGGTTCTTAGCAACAGTTGATTGTAGACTTCAAGCGCGTTTTCATCTCCAATTGATGCCGCCAGCCTGGTCTTTACTTTACCAAGCTCAGGGTTTTTTACGAAAACAATAATTGCTGATTTAGTCATATACTTTCACTCCCTCATAAAGCCATTTGGACCATCCTTTTGAATAGGTGTGAACGCTATCGGTTGGCACTAACTGGTTGTTTAGCACTTCATAATTGTTATTCTTCCAATCCAAAATTCCTCCGTAGAGATTGCTTACATTTTCAAATCCCAGCTTCTGAAGTTTCTCTCCTATTCTCTCACTCCTATAACCTGCTGTACAGTAAACAACTACCTGAGCATTCTTTGGAATGTCTTTCACATCTTTTTTCGTAAACTCATCATATTCAATGAATTGAGCTCCTTTGATATGACTCACATCAAATTCTTTTTGTTGACGGACGTCAAGAAGAACAATGTTACCTCCGGCACTTTTTAGACTATCCAGAGTAGGTGCCTTCATAATGGGAACCGTACCTTTTAAGAGATCCTGCATCTCCTTGTGGTAATCATTGTTTTGGGCACATGCCTGAACCAAAAGAGTAGAAAAAAATATTGCTAATACATGCTTCATAAATCCTGATCAATCTTTCTGGGCACTTCAGTGATAATTTCACCATCTATAACCGGCACCAGAGTTTTTAATTCGTCGTTACGAAAATATTCATACTTAACCTGATAATTCTTCTTTTGTTGAGGTAATTCAATCAATTGTCGTGTAATTCTTCCTAAATCATCATACTCAAACTCCTGGATCATAATCAAATTTTTTCTTTGTCGCGTAAAGATTTTCTGCAACTGACCATGATAGGAGTAAATGGCAGACAATTGAGTTTTTGATTCATATTTATCAAAGTTTTTATAAAGAATCTCAACAGGTAATCCTGCCTGGAAGGTAGAAATTACCTTTTGTGAAGCTGCTCTTCTTACCAGAGTAGAATCATTCCTCCACAAATAATTCCAATTTGCATTTTCTTCAAAGACTAATCTCTCAATAGAAAACTCCTCCAGCTTTCTATACATATACATATTACCTTCTATTTCAACCGGTACTCCATGAATACTGTACTCTATTTTGCATTCTGTTTCGGCCTCTTCATGGTTTATCAATTGAATCTCCTTTGACTTGACTAATTGATTGAGGTAATCAATATTTTTAACGTACTTGATTCCTTTAGCCTGAATCTTAGTCGCTTCAAAATGCTCGTATTCCACATCTATATCCATGTCAAATGCAACCGAAGCAATCAGGTCCATCAAACCAAAATCACTCTCGGTCCAATCTATGTCTTCTGTGTTTTCAATAATGACAGCATCTACGCCATGAGATTGACCTGACATTTCAAGTCTTGTGTAGGCCTCTTTTAAATCCCCTCTTGGACTTATTTGATTGATCTCAAGTACATCCACGTAATACTCTTTTGGGCCAGTATCCTCTTGGAATATCCGGACACTATTTTCATGCGGGTAAGTCGGGAACTTTTTCTTATGTTGGACAGGATACTGCTGAGTTGCGCATCCAGACAGTAGGGCAATGGCAAGTAACCACTGAAGTTTTTGATGTTTCATACTTCAGTGAAATACAATAAGTATGCCTAAGCATTAAAGAATATGGAAGTTTGTAATATTATTTACGGAAGCGGCCAAAAAACCCTTTTTTCGGTTTTTTCTCAACGAAAGCTTCTTTCAGGATCTTTTTTACTTTAGGATCTCTATCAGCCAAACGATCCGCATTTACTTCATCAATAATAAAATCCGGACAGCTATCTTCCCATGTTGGCTTATCATCAGTTAACCCGCAAACGATTCCTCTCTCGTAATCAGTTTTTCTGTTTTCACAAACCCTGCAGTAATCTAATTTATCTTGTAACTTCATTTCCTCTGGTTATTGGGTATCAAATATAGTCAAATTATAATCTGCACAAATTGAAGAATGTATGATCATCATTTCAGTATGCTGAAAGTGCATATGGATTGGGTGAATCAGTATAATTCCTGATTGGTGCGTGTTATAACTAAACTGGTTTTGGCGCCAGTAGTTTTCTCAACCACTGATCCTTACCTTTAATTTCAATAATTACCAGCGAAAAAACAACTACATACTCTATCCAGATAACAATGGCAGGTAACTCAAATCCAGTATTTGTATAGCCCAAGTAGGTAAGGAAAATTAGGAAACTCCAAACAATTGCGAATCTGCTTTGGGTCAGACAGGACAAGCAGATCAGTGACACGACATACCACGGATGAACAGTGGTTGCCATCATTAGGTAAAGTGTGTGAATAGCAAGTAATGTGAATGGTAAAGACCAATTTCTTTTGAGTGACCAATAGTTGATTAATAAGATAAAACCAACGGTAGCCAAAGCCAGTGCTGGACCAATTTCAGCGATTTGATTGTACCCTGTAATCCAAAACCCTATTTCTCTAATCACGAAGTAGATCGATGCATTGAATTCAAATTTTTGAAAATACAGGCCAACACTTCTTGAGAGCCCCTCAATAAACTCTAAAGAAAACAAAGGGAGGAATAGCCCTAAGGTTATAAGTGCAATTAAGACATAACTGACAATTGCTTTTCTCCAATTGGTATATATCAAAAGTGTTGGAAGATACATCAATGGCAATAATTTAGAGCAAATGGCCAATGTCCAGGAAATTGAACCCTTGATATGTTTTTCATTTTGGAATACAATTATCCCCAGCAAAACAAAGAACATCATCACACCTTCAAAGTGTAGATTTCCTGTTAATTCAAGAATTACCAGTGGATTTAGAAAGTATAACACTGCTATATTATAGCTTAGCTTTTTCTTTTCACTCCACTTTTTCAACAAAATGTAAATACCGATATCAGCAAGTAAAATGGGAGCTCTCATCAGGTTCACTGCAAGAAGTAGATTATCTCCAGAAACAGACGCTGCAACCCAAAATACAAATTGATTTACAGGTGGATATATAGTAAAATAATCTGGCGAGTTAAGTTGATTGTACAGATTAGAATCTATTCCTTCTAGCCCTTGATTTAAATAATCTGCGGGTAGATGTTCAAATGGATTTTGACCATTCATTAACAACCTCCCATCCCATATGAAACGGTAAAAATCATCTGACAAAACTGGAAGGGTAAACAACAGTAACACTCTCAAAACCAAACCAAGACCAAAAAGATATTTCCCAAAATCTTCTCCAAGCTTAATTAAGAACAAATAAGCCATCCACATCAAGGAATAAGCACTGATCAAAATAAGACTATCGGATCTCTCAATAAAAAAAGAAATGATGGCCAGACCAATGGCCATAAAAACTGAAAATGATACTGCCTTGAATGAATCGCGAACAGGCATCTTAAGCGTTTTGCAAAGGCTTTACTGATAAAAAGAATACTCCCCCAAAACCAAGTGCCAACATAAGATGGAATAAAACCAATCCAAAGTCGCCTAGAATAACTCCACTGCCAATTCCGAAAATGAAATAAATACAAAGTAAGCCTTCAAGGATTGTGGCAATGGTTATTTTCGGCATTACATACTTGTTGCCTCCCCAGCTATCTCCTGATTTGAGAACATTGAACTTAGGAGTTCGGATAAAAGGCGATTTCATACCAAAGTATCCTTCTAAAACCGCAATTGCATTATGCAGTGCAAGGCCCATACTAAACGTCAAAAACAATGGGAAATTCACAAGGTAGTACTTCCAGGTATTGCCCGGTTCTATTCTTTTAGATGAAGCCCAATAGAATACCGCCATTGCGATAAAACCAATAATGAATACACTCCCTAAATCAAAGACTAGCTTTAATTCCGGGTTTGCCTCCTTTAGATATAACATTGGGATACTCAATGTAGCAGCTATCAGAAGAAACACAAACACTGAGCTATTGAGTAAATGCATAACGGCGTGCAGTTTCTTTCTAAATGGAAGTTCAGCTTTAATCACTTTACCCATGTTCTTTTTAGCTGTCTCAGCTGCTCCTTTATTCCATCTGTACTGTTGAGACTTAACAGCCGACATAATGATTGGTAATTCTGCAGGAGAAACAACATCCTCCATGTATTTGAACTGCCATCCTTTCAATTGAGCTCTGTAGCTCAAATCCAAATCTTCTGTTAATGTATCGGATTGCCATCCACCAGCATCTTTTATACACTCTTTCCTCCAAACACCTGCAGTTCCATTGAAGCTTATAAAGCTACCAGCAACATACCTACCTTTCTGTTCAACAGTGAAATGAGCATCCAAACCAAATGCCTGCATTTTGGTTATTAAGGAGTAGTCCTTGTTGATGTGGCCCCATCGGGTTTGAACCATTCCAACTTTTGGGTTATCAAAAAACTTAATGGTATCCTTTAAGAATTCCTGCTTCGGGAGAAAGTCTGCATCAAATATGGCAATAAACTCTCCTTTGGCTATCTCCGTACCATATTTAAGTGCTCCAGCCTTGAACCCAACCCTTTCTGGTCTTCTTATGTGCTCTATTTGCAATCCATCAGCTTGAAGTGACGCTACTTTGGAAGCAATCTTCTCTACAGTCTCATCATCAGAATCATCGAGTACCTGAACTTCAAACAGCTCTTTAGGGTAATCAAATGCTGATACCGAATCAATCAATCTATCTACCACATAGTACTCATTATAGACAGGAAGCTGAATAGTGATAAATGGGAGATCTTTAGCATCTAATTCCGCATTTTTTTCCTCCTTACGAGATCTAAAATAATGTAAAGTCAAATTCAGTTGTCCTAAGCTGAATACACTAATTATCAGTAGTGCCAAACCGTATCCACTTATAAGAATCCATTCCATACCTTACATGTATTTGAAGATTGTGGTAATGATTTTATATCCCGCACCGATTGTTCCCTTCACGGTACCTGAAACCTTTGAAATACCAATTCTTACTCTGTACTTAACCGGAACTTCAGTGATTTTCATTTTTAGTTTTGCCGCTTTCAATTGCATTTCGACAGTCCAACCATAGGTTCTGTCTTTCATTCCAATCGCCAATAGGCTTTCGTATCTAATTGCTCTAAATGGACCAAGATCTGAATATTGAATCTTATAAAAGATCTTAATCAAAAAAGTAGCCAACCAATTTCCAAATATTTGCTGTACAGTCATTGACCCCTTCTCCCGATCGCCCAATGCCCTTGAGCCGATTACCATATCGTAACCATCATTTAGAATTGGATTAACTAAATTATACATTTCTTCAGGGTAATCAGAGTAGTCTCCATCCAGAAACACCACAATGTCAGGCTTCTGGCTAAGATTGGCAATATATTCCATTCCTTTCAGACATGCATTTCCATATCCTCTTGTAGTTTCCCTTAGAGCTGTTGCCCCATTCTTTTCAGCGATACCAAATGTATCATCTGTACTACCATTATCTACCACAATAACCTCAGAAACCAGATCCTTTGGTATTTCTGAAATAACCTGCCCTACAGCATTCTGTTCATTAAATGCCGGAATAATTACTTTAATATCTGGTTTACTCAATGTCCAAATAGTTTGAAGCGGCAAAGATAGAATCATTGATCACAAATACTATGTCCCTACTCAGACAGTAGCATAAGAATATCAATTATTCCAATCGGACCAATTCTGATTTATTATTCAGAGATTTTTTGTTAAATTCTTGTCCCAATATGAAGATTATGAAGACATTAACCCATTTACTCACACTTAGTTTGATTATTTCCTGCCAGGTTGTCTTAGCTCAACAGCCATCAGAAAACATGTTGCAAAATATGTTTGTGGGAGCTGAACCAGGAGACACAATTTATATCCCGGCCGGAGAATATAATTTAAACAGGAGCTTATGGCTTGATGAAGGGAAGGATGTTTTGATTTTGGGTGATGGTATGGATGAAACAGTTCTTTCATTTAGCAATCAAAAAGATGGAGCAGAAGGAATCAAAGTAACCAATAGCAATAATATTAGAATTGAATCACTAACTGTGCAGGACTCAAAAGGTGATGCCATTAAGGTTCAGGAAACTGATGGTATTGCATTTATAAATGTGAAAGCAGAATGGACTGGAAAACCCGACGAAAAAAATGGTGCTTATGGGTTATATCCAGTAATGTGCTCTAATGTCCTAATTGATCAATGTGAAGCAGTTGGTGCTTCTGATGCAGGAATTTATGTGGGGCAATCAAAAGATATCATAGTCAAGAATAGTGTAGCTCACCACAATGTTGCAGGAATAGAAATTGAAAACTCTTTGAATGCTGATGTTTTTGATAATCTGGCGTATGAAAACACTGGTGGACTACTTGTATTTGATTTACCAGGATTGGTTCAGAAAAAAGGGGGTAATGTCAGGTTATTTAATAATGAAGTAAGAGACAACAACTATAAGAACTTTGCTCCAAAAGGAAATATAGTAGGTAAAGTGCCACCAGGTACAGGAGTGATGATCCTGGCAACCAATAATGTAGAAATTTACGGTAACAAGATTACTAACAACAAAACAGCTGGCACTGCAATCATTAGCTACTACATGACAGAAGAGCCAATAAGTGACACTACTTATTATCCTTATCCTACAGCCATCAATATCCATGATAATGAATACAGCCGGGAAAGAATCAGAGCTACGTTTAAAGGAAGAATGGGTAAGCTTTTCAGATTGAAATTGAAATTTGGAAAGGACGTACCTCACATTATATATGATGGCATCATAGATTCAAAACTGTTGACCGAATCTGGAAACATGCCAGATGACAGTAAAATATGTATTAGAAATAACAAGAATCAGACGTTCGCTAATATTGATGCTGAAAATGATTTTAAAAACATAAGTGATGACCTTTCAAATCATGATTGTACTCAGTCTCCCCTCTCATCTGCATCTTTAAAAAATTTTGGAGATGAGTAAGAAACTAGTTTATGTCATCCTTGGGATTGGGGTTCTTATTTCAGTTTCTTATAAGCACATTGAAGAAAAACCAAAGTACAAAAACTCATTGTCAGAGTATGGCTTTTTCTCAGACTTAACTAATCAAATACCAAATAAAGGAGTCATTCCTTACGATTTAAATACTCCGCTGTTTTCGGACTATGCTTATAAAAAGAGATTTATTGCTGTGCCAGATGGCAAAACAATAGCATATAATGACACTGTATCATTTGAAATGCCAATTGGCACTAAAATCATCAAGACATTCTATTATCCATTTGATGAAAGAAAACCTGAAAAAGGCAATCTTCTGATGGAAACAAGACTATTAATTCATGAGGAAGATGGATGGACTGCTCTACCCTACATTTGGAATGACGAGCAAACAGATGCCTATTTATCACTTGCCGGAGATTTAAAAGCAATTACATGGGTAAACAAAAAAGGCAAAAAACAAAAACTAGACTATCTAATCCCAAACAAGAATCAATGTAAAGGATGTCATATTCGTGGCAAAGAGATGAAACCTATAGGTCCTGCAGCAAGACACTTAAATAAAGATTACAACTACAAAGACGGTTTATCCAATCAACTTAAATACTGGCAAGCGCAAGGTATATTAGCCAACCTTCCTGCAGATTTCACCGAAATACCTCAAAATGCACTTTGGGAAGACTTATCTTCTACACTTGACCTAAGAGCTAGATCCTGGCTTGATATTAACTGCGGTCACTGTCATAGTTCGCAGGGACCAGCCAACACTTCAGGTTTGTTCCTGGATATTCATCAAACAGATCCATACAAATTCGGAATCCTAAAACCTCCAGTTGCAGCTGGCAGAGGATCTGGAGACAGAGCTTATGATATTGTTCCTGGTAAACCAGATCAATCCATCCTTGTATATAGAATGGAAGAAAACGATCCTGGCATCAGAATGCCTGAAATTGGAAGAACCATTGCACATAAGGAAGGCCTGCAATTGATTAAGGATTGGATTAAAGAAATGGAATAGTTCAATTCTATTAAATCAACAATCCTGTCGTTTACATATTTATTCGTGTCATTCACTCATTCATTTTCGTGTAGCGGTATGGTCTGAATACTTTAGTATCATCAGTAATCAAACACAGCACTAAGATGGAACTTGCATTAGAACACGAATTATTAGAAGCCAAAGATTCCAACACAACAGAAGGAGCTCATTTTTGGGTAAGTATCTCATCCAAAAATGAAACTGCTGAAAAACTGAAAGATTGGAAAGTAGTATTCTGCCACCTTAAAACAGGTTGGATTGGAGAGATTAATTCAGATAATCCAAATCAGAATCTATTTACGCCTGGTCTTTCCGGACTGTTTTCTGTAGAAGCTTTTGTAACTGGTCCTCACGACGAGTGGCAAAAGATTGAAGCTGAGGAAGGAACAAATCCGATGATCGGTTGCAAGAAACACTGTGCCTCAATGGTAGAGATTAGTAGAAAGTCTTCAAGTTCAGCCTTTCAGTATTCCACAAAATGGAATGTGCTATGTCAGGAGATTGATGTGGTATCAGATCTTTCGTTTGATTTTTAAAAAGTAGTTCCCGTGGTGAAGGGCTGCTCTCGGAAGTTTGTTGATTCTTTTGGTTATAAAGTGAATAATCGGTTAATCTGTAAAACTCGAATATAATAGACACTACGAAGCAGCCTTTTTTAACACTTCACCTGATAGATAAAAAAAGGGGCAGATGCCCCTTTTTGCTTTTCTTCTCTTAATTCAGGATTAGTTTGCAACACTATCAACAGCTACTGTATCAGTAGCAACAACTGTAGAATCAGAAACTGTAGTAGAATCAGAAGCAACCGCTGTACTGTCAACAGTCTCAGTTGTAGTCGGTGCTACCTCAGGTTCAGTAGTAGTAGTTTCGGTAGAACCTCCGCCACCACATGCAAACAATGTTACTGCAAATAGCGCAGCAAAAATCAAGGAATAGATGCTCGTAGTTTTCATTTTAATTTTAAGTTAGGATGAGGGCGGAAAATAGTGAATAATTTCGTTAAACGGAATGTTTTTTAAGAAAATATCAATAAAACAACGATATTATTAAATAATCAGCTGTTTTTCTTCGATTTTTTTTCAAATCCCTTTCGGATAAATAAAGGTGTGTAATCGACCTCCTCCCATTTTCAAGTCAGACCAAGACGTTATTGGCAATTCAATTATAGCTACTCCGCAGGTCGGAATGTTGTATAACCTTTCATTAGTTAGCTCCTCGGCAAAATCTGTGAACCCAGGATTATGACCAAAAATCATCAATGAGTCCAAGGCATCATCTGTATTCTCGACTATTGAAGAGATATTGCGAGTACTGGCGTGATATAACTCTCTCTCTATGCCTATCTCTTTACCAGGAACACCTAGTTTTTCAGCTATTCCTTTGGCGGTGGTGAAAGCTCTATTTGCAGGGCTACTAAGTAAGTAATCCGGGGACACTCCTAATTCTTTAAGATAATCACCAATTTTAGGAACATCTCTTTCTCCTCTTTTATTCAGAGGTCTCTCAATATCCCTTAGCTCCGGAAACTTCCAGCTTGACTTGGCGTGCCGCACCATGTATAGAGTCTTCATTACCAGGTTTTTTTATTTCAATATACAGTAATAATTATGGAACATAAAAGTCAAATACAATGTCATTCATACATTTGAAATGACCCTTAGGGCACTTATCAAAACCAATTTTTGAACATGGCCTGCATTTCACCTTATTGTTTTCCAAAATTGTGAACTTAGTTCCGTAAGGATACATACCAAACTTTGGAACTGTATTCCCCCAAATACTAAAGATCGATTTCTTAAAAGCCGCTGCTATATGCATTAATCCAGTATCGTGGGTAAACACCACCTTTGCATTTTTAATCACTGAGGCAGATTGATGTAAGTTGAACTTTCCACAAGCATTAAATATTCTGGTCTTCTTACCGAGTTCTTTCAAACCCTCCTCATAAGGCTGAGACCCATCGTTCAGCTTGAAAAACGATTCTAGTTCTTTAGCAACCTCTACATCCTCTTGACCTCCAAGAATTACTATGGGTTTATTAATGCGATCACAAAGCTCAATCAATCTGTTCAATGGGAGTCTTTTGGTTTTGTATTTAGCGCCAATCATGACAGCCACATACTCTCTTTGATGAGTTTCGGGCAACCAATCATTCTCTACTTCATATTTGTCAGGTATAAAATACTCCAACCCTAAATTATCATTTCGAACTCCCAGCTGCTCAACAACATCCATGTACCTATTGACAATGTGTCTATTGGGCATTTTATCAATTTTGAAATTCACCATCAGCCACTTTTGAACATTCTGCTTATTCACACTTGCAGCTTTAACCCCCATTCTCAATTTGATAATTTTAGTCCGGAGATTATTGTGCAAATCGATGATGAAATCAAATTTTTCTTTCTTTAGAGACTTTACAAGTTTGTCCAAATTACCGGAAAGGCAGTGGATTTTATCAATGTAAGGGTTGTCTTCAAGTATTGGAGCGTATTCTTCTTTTGTGCAAAAGTGCAATTCCACATCCTCAAGTTGATTTTTAACACAGCGAATTACCGGTGTTGTCAATACAATATCTCCGATTGAAGAAAAACGAATAATCAGAATTTTTTTGATTGTCATGAATTTGTCAACTACCTGAAATTTTAATTGTTGAGTGAACCACCATTAATTTGATCCGTAAACTATCAAAAAGCTCGTTTTACTGTGAATTTAGTTGAAATAGCACTAACTTCTTTAGTCTACAATTAGCTTTCTTTACAATTCTAAATCAATAACAAAAAGAATGAATTATTGGTTAATTAAATCAGAACCTAACACATATTCCTGGGATGATTTTGTAAAACTCGGAAGAGACCATTGGGATGGTGTTAGGAATTACCAAGCCAGAAATAATATGAAAGAAATGAAGGTCGGAGATCAGGCATTGTTCTATCATAGTGTAAAGGAAAAAAGTGTGATTGGAATTGCCGAAGTGGTCAGAGAATTTTACCAGGACCCAACCACTGATGATGATCGCTGGTGTGTAGTGGATTTTGTCCCTGTGACCAAACTAAAATCACCAGTGCACCTTGATCAGATTAAAGCAGATGATCGACTTTCAGAAATGGTATTGGTTAGGAATTCCAGGTTGTCGGTGCAACCTGTAAAAAAAGAGGAATTTGACATTATCATAGGAATGTCAGAATAAGGGAAACAGGTATTTAACTTTTTCTAGTATTATGAAACAGGTACTCATCATTATATTAACAGTTGCCAGCACCAATTTTTTAATGGCACAGAAAAAAAGAGAAATGGATACTTCTCAAGTCATCAATCAAACTGACAGACTTGAGATTGAGATCAATGATGAGGACTATGACTTCACAGTAATCCCAGGAGAAGAAAAGGGATTAATGCTGGTAACAGAAACTACCCGAACCACTTCTGATGGTTTGCAATGGATGCTGCAGGGAATTGATACTGCATTGAATATTCAATGGAAAAAAAGTCTGGTAACACCTTTTGGAAGCTACTTCAAGGGATATGAATACGCTGATAATAATTACTATTTACTTTACGGCACTTCTGAATACAGAAGAGAAGACCTTACAATGTGGAGGATAGATGCAGATACACAAGACACTTCTAGACATCAAATCAACACGGTATTCCCGATTGATTTAAAGTATTTCGAGATTGTTGGTAACACAGCAATTTTTGGAGGATACGCATTTTATAAGCCAGTGATCATGTTGTACGATATGAATACTAAGAGGCCCAAAGTATTACCTGGAATTTATAATAACTTCAGCGAAATCCTGGATGTGGTTCCAAATGATGACATGAGAATATTTACAGTTATCATGACTGAGAGAATGCCAAATAAATTAAACACTGTCAGCATTAAATCATACACGGCAGATGGCACCCTAATTCAAAACAGAAACTTACTACCAGGCGAAGATAAGAGCTTACTTGATGGAGCTTCCACTACATTTTTATCTGGTTATCAATATGTTGCAGGGACATATTCCAGAAAAAAGTCTGAATTCTCAAGAGGACTTTACTTATCCAGACTTAAAAATGGGATTCAAGAATTCATCAAATTTCACAACTACGGTGATTTGAATAACTTCTTTTCCTATATGTCGGAGAAAAGGGAAAAACGTGTGAAAGAAAGAATAGAAAGAAGAAAAAGCCTGGGTAAGAAAATCAAATTCAACTATCGTCTTATGGTTCATGATATCATAGAAAGAGAGAACGAATACATACTTGTTGGAGAAGCTTACTATCCTAGATATCGATCCACTTCGAGTACTTATGGGAGATCTGTTGCTGGCTTTGGAGGTTTTGGTGGAGTTCCAAATTCATTCAACCCCTATTTCATAGGTTATCGATATACACATGCTGTTGTCGTTGGTTTTAGTAAGAGTGGAGATATAATTTGGGATAATAGTTTTGAGATAAATGATGTGCAAACCCCAGTTTTACGTGAATTTGTGAATGTTACCGTTGATGAAGATGGTGATAAAATTGTACTTCTTTATTTGTATGACAATACCATTAGATCAAAAATTATTCAGGGTAATGAAATTCTGGAAGGCATAACCTTTAACCCGGTCAAACTGAGTTTTGAAAGTGATGAAGCCAGATCAACTGACAAGGAAGTGGAAGGCCTTGAAAAATGGTACGACAACAAATTATTTGGTTACGGCAAGCAGAAAATCAAAAACCTGAAGGATAAAGATGTGAAACTCAACAGAAGAATTTTCTACATCAACAAAATAGAATACGAAAAAGGGTTGAGTTTCCAGTAATCACTTGATTATATTTGCTCACAAATCTAGTGATGCAAAAAAGACTCCTTCTTGATCCCAAAAGACTTCAGATCACAATAGACCGATTGTGCCATCAGCTAATTGAAAATCATCAAGACTTTTCTGAGAGTGTAATTCTAGGAATGCAACCCAGAGGTATATATCTAGCCGAAAGAATTGTAGCACGATTAAAAGATATAATAGGCAATGATATTCCTCTTGGATATCTGGATACCACTTTTTACAGAGACGACTTCCGAAGAAGAGATCAACCTCTGAAGCCTAATGAGACCAAAGTTCCATTTATCATTGAGAATAAAAAAGTCATTTTAATTGATGATGTACTTTACACAGGTAGGTCTGTTAGAGCCGCACTGGATGCAATGATTGCTTTTGGAAGACCTCATAAAGTTGAATTCCTGGTTTTGATTGACAGATTATATACTAGAGAAATTCCTGTTGAGGCTAATTACATTGGCAAGAAAGTAAATACACTGCAGTCACAAAAAGTATTGGTTGAACTCTCTGAACAAGGAAGTGAGGAGGACAACATTTGGTTAATGAATATTGAGCAATAAATGAGTCAGTTAAATTCGAAACATCTACTTGGTATAAAGGATCTTACTAGAGAAGAAATAGAATTAATATTCGACACAGCTGATAATTTCAAAGATGTTATCAACCGACCAATCAAAAAAGTTCCTTCTTTAAGAGATGTAACAATCGCCAATGTTTTCTTTGAGAATTCTACAAGGACAAGGCTATCTTTTGAACTTGCTGAAAAAAGACTCTCAGCGGATGTGATCAACTTCTCATCTTCTTCTAGCAGTGTAAAAAAAGGTGAGACTTTATTAGATACCGTTAACAATATCCTGGCCATGAAAGTGGATATGATTGTGATGAGACATGGTAGTCCCGGAGCGCCTCACTTTTTAGCGAAACACATTGATGCTAATATTGTAAACGCTGGAGATGGCACTCATGAACACCCAACTCAGGCATTGCTTGATACTTTTTCAATCCGGGAAAAATTTGGAAGCCTGGATGGAAAGAAAGTAGTAATTGTTGGTGATATACTTCATTCCAGGGTAGCGCTATCCAACATCTTCGCACTTAAAAAGTTGGGAGCAGAAGTAATGGTTTGCGGACCTATCACTTTACTTCCTAAGCATATTGAATCACTAGGAGTAAAAGTAGAGCTCGATGTGAAAAAAGCGCTTGAATGGTGTGATATTGCTAATGTGCTAAGAATTCAATTAGAACGACAGCAAATCAAATATTTTCCATCCTTGAGAGAATACTCATTGTACTACGGAATCAATAAACAGCTTCTTGATTCAATTGACAAAGAAATTACAATCATGCACCCAGGACCAATCAACAGAGGAGTGGAACTGAATAGCGATGTTGCTGATTCAGAAAACTCAATTATCCTGGATCAGGTTGAGAATGGTGTTGCAGTAAGAATGGCGGTTCTTTATCTACTTGCGGGTAAAAGGAATAACCTACAGTAATTCGATTATCTCTCGCTGAACTGATTCACCTTTATCCTCATTGTACCATTTCTGAGTTGCTATCGCAAACTCTTCTCCAGTCATCGTCGGATTGGCTTTATGCTGTAAGACCATTTCCTGAAGTTCTTGTGGTCTTGGTCCCCATGTTCCTAAAACTTCTAAAGTCTCCTTATCCAGAATAATCAATTTAGGAATAGACCTTCCTCCATTAGTTAAGAACTGATCCATAATTTCCAACTGCTCATCTCTAAGATGAAGATGTAATTCAACTTTCGGATTTAATGCAGCCATTTTATGAATAACCGGAATATTTTGACCAGCATCACCACACCATGCTTCGGTCAGAACCAACCAAATTTGGTCCTTCTCAATAGCGTTAACCGCTTTTATAGATTTATCTAATAGCTTAACAGTCTTATCCAAACGCTTCATGCGTTGTTGCCCCATTTTGGTGTAGTGAATATAATTTTCACTTTGATTAGGACCTGTTGTTCGGTTATTCAACAAAAGCTCATCAATTAGCTTTCTATATAATTCATAACTAAAAGTTTCATCCAACTTATAGTCAATCAATTCTTGTTCTAAATCCATCTCTGCTCTCATAAGTCCAAACTCTTTACATGTATATACATACAAGAAGTCCAGATTGTTTGCTCTACTTATTCGAAAGTCTTGAAATTGACAGTTACTGTCCTACGTAATTAAATGGAGTAATAGCCTTAAGTTCAGCCCTTACACTATCCGAAACATCTAATCCTTCAATAAACTCTTTGATCGATTTTTCAGTGATCGCTTCATTAGTTCTTGTAAGTGCTTTTAACGCTTCATAAGGGTTTGGATAGCTCTCTCTTCTCAAGATAGTCTGGATTGCCTCCGCAACTACTGCCCAGTTTTGCTCAAGATCATCCCTAATTGCAGCCTCATTTATTTCAAGCTTATCAATTCCTTTCTTTAATGATCTTAATGCTATCACAGTATGAGACAATGGCACTCCAATATTTCTGAGCACTGTGCTATCGGTTAAATCTCTTTGCAACCTGGAAATAGGTAGCTTAGAACTTAGGTGACCAAAAATCGCATTGGCAATTCCCAAATTACCTTCCGCATTTTCAAAGTCTATTGGGTTGACTTTATGTGGCATTGCAGAAGAACCTACTTCGTTTGCTTTTATCTTTTGCTTGAAGTAGTTCATTGAAACATATTGCCAAATATCTCTGCTAAAGTCAATTAGAATTGTATTGATTCTTTTGAATGAATCCATCAATGCAGCCAAATGATCATAATGCTCAATTTGCGTAGTTGGACGGCTCCTTGTTAATCCCAGGTAGCTCTCAACAAACTTATTCCCGAAAGCGTGCCAATCAGTATCTGGATATGCTACATAGTGTGCATTGAAGTTACCCGTAGCACCACCAAACTTCGCAGCAAATGGAATTGTTTCTGAACGATCGCTCTGTTGAACCAATCTCTCATGAAAAACTCTGATTTCCTTTCCTAACCTTGTTGGAGAAGCTGGTTGCCCGTGAGTTTTAGCCAACATTGGTATCTCTTTCCATTCTTCAGCTTTATCAAATAAAATCTTAACAACCTCATCCAATAACGGATAAACCTGATCAACTAAAGACTCCTTCAGCAACAAAGGAACTGACGTGTTATTGATATCCTGACTAGTAAGACCAAAATGAATGAACTCCTTAAACTGCTCAAGCCCTAGCTTATCAAAATGTTCTTTGATAAAGTATTCAACAGCTTTTACATCGTGATTCGTAGTTTTTTCAATCTCCTTGATCTTTTCAGCATCTGCAATTGAGAAGTCTTCGTAGATCTTTTTTAAAGATGGAATTAGATTACTATCAAATGATTCTAATTGAGGAAGACCTTTCTCATATAGCGCTATAAAGTATTCAATCTCAACTCTAACTCTATATTTGATCAAACCATACTCTGAATAATATTCAGCCAGGTCACTTACTTGTCTTCTATACCTTCCGTCAACCGGAGAAATTGCAGTTAATACTTCTAATTCCATTCGTTTTTTCTTTGAAAGACGCAAAAATAGACAATACTAACCTACCTTTGCGCCCGATTGATTAAAGAATTATTAATCTTTTAAAAACTATCTCCCGGCACAATAAGTTGGGATAAGAAATCATTGAATAATTATGGTATTTGGACTATTCAAAAAGAAGAATAAGGAATCTAAAAAGAGTTCTGGTCAGAGATATTTCAATCTTACGGTGAAAGAAGTGGTAAAAGTTACTTCAGACGCTGTAAATATTGTATTTGATAATCCGGGAGGAGACTTCCATTACGAGCCTGGTCAATTCATCACATTGATTTTAACAATTGATGGTAAAAAGATTAGAAGAGCTTATTCTCTATGCACCACTCCAGGTGTTGACGAATTCCCTGCGGTAACTGTTAAGAGAGTTGAGGGAGGATTAATGTCCAACTATGTAAATGATAAAGTGAACGCTGGAGATACCATTGAAGTGATGGAGCCAATGGGAATGTTTACTGCTGAGTATAACCGAGAAAGTGAGAGACACATTGTACTTCTTGGTGGTGGTAGTGGGATCACACCATTGATTTCAATCATGAAAGGAATCATTAGCAGAGAGCCAAAATCTCGTGTTTCTCTTGTTTATGCGAACAGAAATGAAGAATCCATCATTTTCAAAAATGAGCTAGATAAAATTCAAAGTGAAAACTCAGACAGAATCCAAATCATCCATTCACTTGACGGACCAAGTGATAGCTGGGATGGACATTCTGGGTTGTTGAACAACGATAAATTAAAATCTATTCTTGGAGAACTTCCTCAAGGAGATAATGAAAATACAATCTATTATACCTGCGGTCCTGAGCCATTAATGGATATTGTATTCTCTACCTTAAATGAAATGGGAGTTCCGGATGAAAGAAGAAATAGAGAAAGTTTTGTAGCCGGAACAACATCACCAGGAGAAATAATTGATGCTGATGATGTATCTGGAGATCCTAAAGAAGTAAAACTAATTCTTGACGGACAAGAATACTCATTCCAGGTTCCTCCGGGAAAACCAATCTTAGAAGCAGCATTGGAATCTGATATAGATATGCCTTACTCTTGCCAGAGTGGACTTTGCACTGCTTGTAGAGGAAAATGCCTATCTGGGAAAGTAACAACAGAAGATGCTGACGGACTTTCTCAAGATGAGCTTGATGAAGGATATGTACTTACCTGTATTGGTAAGCCTCTTACTGATGATGTTGTAGTTGAAATTGGATAATCATCTATAATCCTCTCTCACAGGATTAAACACATCTAATATTTTACAAAACGTCAATGCTTTTCCACTATGAACTGCATTTGATGCGATTGGGAATACAGCTCCTTTATTAAGGATATGAGTTTTTCCGTCCACAGTCAATTCAAAAGAACCTTCCAGAACATTCACAACTTGCTCATGCAGGTGTGAATGTTCTGGCAAATCACAACCTTCTGCAATATCCCAGTAAGCTAACGTCATTGAATCAGTGTGAATTAGCTTCCCTTCAAAACCAGGAAAGAATTCTTTTGCGGGAATGTCATCTAAATTATACATGGTCTTAAGTTACAGGGTTATTTTGAATACTTCTCCGTAATTCATCTTATAGCTGAAACAATCTTTCAGAGGAGTGCCTTCATGAATTGCTCTTATAATTCTTATTACTCCACTGTGACAAACAACAGCCATATTTTGCGCATCAGACTTACCCTGTATTTCATTCCAAATCACCTCAACTCTCTGGCTCATAGTCAATAAAGACTCACCATTTGGAGCAGGAATATTCACATAATCAGACATCCACGGTTCTACATCTTCTTTAGGAATATCGTCCCACTTTTTCATTTCCCAGTTTCCAAAATCATACTCCTTCAAATTGGAATCATAGATTACTTCTCCGGGAGCAATTGTTTCTGCAAGAATGCGACATCTTTTTAAAGGACTGGAATACACGACATCCAATGCCTCCGGTAAATGTCGGATTGAATCCTGTATCTCCGCTTCAAAACCACCTACTAAGTTCAGATCAGTTTGGCCGTAGCAAACACCTTTTGGAACATCTGGAGTTGTATGTCGGACTAAATAAATTTCCATATCAGGTATAAAGAGGCGTAACAGACTACCTCGGTTATTTGTTGGGTAGCGCCCAGGCAATCTCCTGTGTAACCGCCAATCCATTTTTTGAAGTACCAACCTAAATATACCTTAAATAGATAAACTACAGGTAGTGCCAGAAGCCAATAGATATTTGATGTGTAATAAATCAATGCACCCAATGGTACCAATCCAAAGAGTGCTGCTATGAACAAATTACCTAAACCAGCCTGTTTGGCAACTGGCTTAGACTTAGATGATTCATCTTCCCGAACATATTCATGTGTAAAAACGAAACTAGCAGCAATAAGCCTACTGATGGAATGACCACACAACACAAAAAGAAACACCAATAAATAATCCTGTGAGTCAGTCCCAATTAGATTCACAAACAACAAAACTTTAAGTCCCAATAAAAGCACTAATCCTATAACACCATAGGTTCCTACCCGACTATCTTTCATGATGGTTAAGATCCGGTCTTTTGTCCAACCTCCTCCAAAACCATCACACATATCGGCAAAACCGTCTTCATGAAAACCTCCTGTGAGAAAAACGGAGATAACTATTGAAAGAATTGCAGCTATAGCATTGTCAAAAAGTAAAGCAAAAAGTATTATTCCGGCACCACTAAGTCCTCCCACTATCCATCCTATTAATGGAAAGTAGCGAATAGAAAGATTGATAAAATCAGGGTCATGATCTACCCATTTTGGGCAAGGAATCCTGGTGTAAAACATGAGAGCTGTGAAAAATATCCTTATTTCTCTAATCATATCGCTTCACTTACATCAGCACTTTCAAAGCTTGCCATTTCATTTAAAAACCTGACAGCACTCTCAATAATTGGATAAGCCAATGCACAACCTGTTCCTTCTCCTAATCTTAGCTGAAGGTCCAAAACTGATTTCACCTGGAGGTATTCCAACATTTTTCTATGACCACTTTCATCAGAGCAGTGGGAGAAAATTGCATAATCAATAATGTTAGGGTCAATTTGAGCGGCCATCAAAAAGGCGGATGTAGAAATGAATCCGTCCACCAAAATAACAGCTCCCCTATCTGCAGCTCTCAACATAGCAGCAGTCATTTGTGCTATCTCAAACCCACCAAAAGCACACAAAATATCTTCTGGAGTTTCCAGAGTTGGGTGAGTCTTTTTTGCTGCTCTCAAGGCTACTAACTTTCTATTCAATCCCTCACTATCCAGACCTGTACCTTTACCAACACATTCCTCAAGAGGCAGGGAACAAACCTCGCTCATAATCAATGCAGCTGAAGAGGTATTTCCAATTCCCATTTCACCAAAGCCAATTATGTTGGAACCCGAGTCAATTATCCGATCAGCAACCTTAATCCCATGAGCAAAGCATTCATTCAATTCTATCTTTGTCATTGCCTGCTCATACAGATAGCTTTTAGTACCAAATCCTACTTTGCAATCAATTAATTCATCACTAGCAAAAGAGTAGTTGACTCCTGCATCTACCACATATAAATCTATTCCGTGTTGTTTGGTGAAAACGTTGATTGCTGCACCTCCAGAGACAAAATTCAACACCATTTGAGGAGTCACCTCCGCCGGATAGGCGCTAACCCCTTCGGATGCTACTCCGTGATCACCGGCAAATACTACTAGACTTGGTTTTATGAGCTCGGGATTAATGGACTCTTGAATTAACCCAATCTGCAAAGCAATCTCTTCCAGCTTCCCAAGAGAACCTACAGGTTTAGTCTTTTGATTAATAGCATTCAAAATAGAGTCTCTTGAGTCCTGAGACACTTGTTTTATCTTAAAATCAATCATTGCTCCTAATTAAATCACAAAACCAAAAACCAACTTGCTTTTCACCTTCTCCAGGGTTTTCGTAAACTCTAAATACTTTCTCCCCGACTGATATTGGTATTGGTTTATTAAAAATTGGCCCATCATATACGAACGAGTGGAATTCCCCATTTTCACCACATGGATCTACATCTTTTGGAAGATCTTTGAGCAATTCCAGATCAAGATCTCTACCAGCAAATGACTCATCCAATAGTTGATTACTTACACAAACCAGCTTTGCTTTGAAGCCAAGATCAACAAACTCATGAACCAATTCTGTTGTATCTCTTTTCCAAATTGGAAAGTGACCAATCAAACCAGCAGATTTCAATTTATCTTCCCTATACTTTCTCAAATCCTCCAAAAAAATATCACCGAAAATGGAATGGGTAACACCCTTACTCTTCAAATCCTCCATCACCAAATTCATCTCCCTATTGTAATCCTCCATTGTTGGTTGATCCTGAAGCTTAAGTTTAGTTAAAGGAATTCCGATTGATTCAGCCTGAAGCTCCACTAATTCCTCTCTAACTCCATGCATGGAAACTCTGTTATAAGAGGAGTTCACAGATACCAGAAGGTGTTCAATTGAATAATTATCATCCTGCAAAATTCGATGTAAAGCGAGGCTACTGTCTTTTCCTCCACTCCAGTTGAAAACAGATTTAAACATGAGATTTCAAATTCATTGGAAGTCCAGAAACCATAAAAATTGCCTCTTCAGCCTGGCTTGCTACATATTGATTGGCCCAACCTTGCAAATCAGTAAACTTTCTGGAAACCTCATTAGAAGCATGAACACCCATTCCTATTTCATTTGAAATAATAATGAATTTAGCATCCTGTTTTTTCAGCTGATCTATTTCAGCCTTAAAATGCTCCAGGGATTGTTCAATATCATTTTTGGTATCGACAAATAAGTTAGTCAACCATAATGTTACACAGTCAATCACCACTGTCTTACCAGTAAAGTCATGCTTAGAAAGATGCTTTTCCTCCTCCAGGTTTCGCCAGTTTTCATCTCTGTCTTGTTGATGCCGCTTTATCCGTTTATTGAAATCGTCATCCCAATTACGAGCAGTAGCGACATATATAGGAGTTTTATCATAGCTCCTGGCTAATTTTTGAGCAAAGCTGCTTTTCCCAGATCTTGCTCCTCCAGTGATATAAATGATCATTAGTTTATTTTGGGTAAGGGCAGTGTCGGCACCCATTGCCGCAGCAGAAACCCCTTTTCAAATGTGCCCATTCACGGAAAACCCATGCCCCGTTTTGAAGATAGTAGTCGATACCTTCTACAAATGATGGTGGTGATGTATTATAAGCAGGAGCCAAATTTTCAACAGCTCCTGCTTTAAATTTCGTTACAAAATCATCAATTGCGTTTGAGACATTTTTCTTTAAGCAATCCGGACATTGACAGTCACCTGCCTTTTCCAGCTCCAGAATATTCGGTAAATCCGAACACCAGCAACTGGAATTTCCAGAACACTCAAAGGAATTTTCACATGTACCGCACTTTTTCATTTAGTTCGTTAATACTTCCTGACCTTTTAAGGATGTAAACTTAGCTTGTAACCACTCTAAAGCTCCAAACATCACGCTTCCATAAAGGACCGTGCCAGCTAAAAAATTTCTCTCAAATGGTATTGCCGCAACCAGACACATCCAAAATCCCTGAATAGTTTTTGGATACATACTTGTTCCAGCCCAAACTCCAAAGTCAGTTACAATCCAATGGATAAACACAATAACTAATGATGAAACAATAAAGTTTTTAACCGTTACCTTCTTCATCAAATAAACTCCGATCAAAACCATCAGGGCAAAAGCACCATAAGTCCAGAAGAATCCATCATAAAACAGGGTCCACTCATTGTAATAGACGAAGCGATTAATAAATAAATCACTAATCCATAACGTCAATAGTGGAAATAAAAGCTTATTATATCCCTTCAAATAGGCTCCTCCGTAAAGAGCCATAGCTCCAATTGGAGTAAAATTAGATAGTGGCGTATGGCCTACACTCATAAAAACTCTTGACACTCCTACCAGCAGAATAAATCCAACTAATAGCAAAAATCTTTTAGTATTATTTTCTTGTTGTATCATCTGAATATAAAGTTATTTGGTCCTATTCCTGTCGCGAAAGAAGACAGTTCATTTCCTTCTGAGTTAAATCTAAATCCAGTTCCTGTGGATTGAAATGCGTTGCTATCTCCTATGTAAACATCTCCATTATCAGGATTTACAGCAATTCCATAAAAAGCGAAACCGTCTGCTACAAATGAGGTGACAGTAGTTAATGACTCTGATATAGAAACCTTAAACACATTAGTGCGTCCCGTGAAAGTGTCGTTGTTACCACCTAAGAAATAGATCACATCACCCTCACCGTTGATAGCCAACTTTTCATTAAAGCCGCCTGTAGTTAAATCCTCCAGTGTCTGTTTGACAGTATTAGTTGCTGGGTTTATTTCAATCAGGTTACCAGAAGTACATAAAGCCCAAATGTCTCCATCTGCGTCTACAACAAAGTTGGATGGTCCAAATGGTGTTGCGATATCAGTAATTGAAAAATCAGTTGGATCTATCACAGAAACAGAAGAACCCCCTTCGTTAGCTACATAAAGCAAGTCGTTCAATGCAATGATTCCTTGTGGCTTAACTTGAAGTTCTATCGAATCAGTAACTGTATTTGTTGTCAGGTCTATCACTGAGATAAATGATCCTTCAAATGCAAAAATTTCATTATTCCAAACACCCCAGTTTGTAACATATCCAGTATTTCCAATTGCTGCGAAATCTATTGGATTTTGAAAACCAGAAGTAATTGAAGCAGATGAGGATAAATCGTCAGATACAATTACATCCACTTTATCAGGAGCGTTTGATACTATATAGTAGTTATCTCCAAATTCAACTACGTTTTGTGTTGTAGCATTTATTTCTAATACTCCCTGCACTACATCTTCGGTATTAAGATCAAATGAAGATATTGATCCGTTTCCTGCTGAAAAATTTCCTTCATTCACTACCAACACAGATGACAATTCATCTAATGGTTGTGGCTCATCATCACCGCAGCTTGTGAAAAGTAGAATTGAGGCAATGAGAAAATAATTCGCGCTTAAAAAGTTGATTTTCATTCTATTATTATTTGTAATATTTAATGTTCAATTGCAATTCAAAACCACGCCCGGGCATAGCTCTGTTTTCAAAGTTTTCGTATTCTTTATTCAGTAAATTTTTGACATTACCTGATAGAGTTAGTTTCAAATCGTTTACCACATATTGATGACTCAGCCCGAGATTGATCAGAAAAAATGAAGGTAAAGGGTTCAATTCATTATTTGCTTCAATAAAGCGCTCACCTGTGTAGTTACAGTGCAGGAAACCAGCCCAGTTTTTCTTACCTAGGTTTAATGAGGCATTGGAAATGATTTTTGGGGTATATGGTAATTGCTTACCTTCTGATCTATCAAATTGATTTAATGCGACCTTATTGATTGAGCTGGTGTAAGAACCATTTAGGTTTAAGGTGCTGTTCCAGGTTCCAATTTTTTTACTGAAAGATGCAGTCATCTCGGCTCCCTGGGCAACAACGTTTCTTAAGTTATCCGGGTACCAAAACGAAACCACATCTCCGTTCTCATCCAAATCTGACCCACCAGGAATCCATATGATCCAGTTTTCCACATCGTGAAAAAAGTAGTTAGCTGAGACCTCAACTTTTGATTCTTTTTTCTCTTCGAAAATTGACAATCCAACTTCATAATTATTACTCAACTCTGCATTTAAATCAGGGTTTCCACCAGGATTCCAAAACCTGTCGTTTATAGTTGGTATTCTAAAGCTTCTACTAAGCTGTCCATTAAAGCTGATATTCTCAGAAAGTGAGTAACTACCAGAAACAGATGGTGAAAATGGCTTAAATTCTCCATCAATAACGGGCTCTCTGAGGTTTATTACCACCTCAGTTCTTTTGCCAAACCTTCTGCTGACAGAAAGGAATAAGTCGTTTCGGTTTTCAGTAACATTTTGCTCAAAATTGGCTGATTTAACATGTATGAAATTGTTGTTTAATCCGAATTTAAGATTAGTATTGAATAACTGCTTCTCCCACTCCAATCTTGCAAAACCTCTATTTATTTTTAAAGGAGTCCCTTGATTGTAAATCTGATGATCCAGAGTATAACCTACCTGATATTCGCTAGTAAGTTTTTCTGTAGTTCTTAACCATTTGATACTGCTTCTAATGGAATAATCTCTTAGATGATCTGGCTCAGAAAGATCTCCCTTGGCTTGTTGAATATCTCTATCATTAAATAGATACCAAATATTAGCACTTAAAACATTTTGGCCATCAACTCTGAAGTGTAAATCCTGCAGTCCATTGATACTTCGGTATGCGGCACCAGATTGGCGATACTCTTGTCCTGTAAAATTGTATTTAAAGTCATTTTCTATGTATTTATGAGAAAATGATGAGAATGAAGAAACCCTATTAGAAGACCTGGTTAACGAAACTCTTGAATCTATTTTCCCAAAACTTCCAACAATCTGATTCAATTCTATTTCATTAACTCCTGAGAAACTTGGTAATCGGTTTAGCTCCATAGCTCCACCCAATGCACCATTTCCATACAAAGATGAACCAGAGCCAAGTTGCAACTGAATATTATTAAAAATTGATGGGTCAATTAAATTATAGTCGGATTGGCCTAAAGTGAATGAGTTGATCTCTATTCCATTCCACAGCAATGATGACCTTGAAGATCCCAGTCCCCGTAAGTTTATACTTGAGAGCTGTCCTTCTCCACCATACTGCTGAAAATATACTGGAGCCTGACTTTGTAAAAGAGTCGTCAAAGAATTCCCAGCCATTGAATCTATCTTTATACTGATAGAATGCCCTTTTTGATAAGAATTGTAATCAATTCCTATAAAGGTATATTCCTCGAGATAGACCGTGTCTTCCTGCGCAAATACGTTACCTCCCAACAATAGACCCAAGCCGACCATTGCCATGAGAGCGATTCTAAATATCATTTCTGTAATACTTACTGACACTCAATTTCTTTCACCCGAAAAAAGAGAGTTTCAAATTGAATCGGCAGGTCTTCTGGCTCGTTCTACTGTTTCCACCTTCCCATCCAGAATAAACTAAATAGTGGTTAAGACTGTGAAACAGCTACTAAAGAACTTACAGCTACGGGGATAGCTCCGGATTTGCACCGGATTCCCTTTTAATCCAATTACAGCGTCACTGTATTTGGAACCAAATTCTGTCACGAAGTTAGCGCAATTATTTTGAGCAATCAAAAAATCAAGAAAAATTAAATTTTAAATATCTGATTTTCAATGTTTTACAACACACTTCAAACCATCTACAACATTCGTGTGTCACTAAAATATCACAAACGAACATCAAACAATTAAACTCGCATTAAGATGAGACTACTTACTTTTCTACTATTATCTGTCGTGGTTTTCAGTTGCTCCGATGAGTGTGAAACTACAATTTCGTATTATGCCAACGTGCCTATTTACGGCGATATCGATAGTGTGAGAAATGCTGTCGAAATTCAGGATCCCAGAGAAATTGACACTCCTGAAAGATTATACTTCAAAGACAATTTTATTTTCATAGTTGAGTCTGGACATGGAATTCATGTGATTGACAATGCCAATCAAGCTAGCCCAGTAACTGTGAAGTTCATCCAGATACCAGGAAACCATGATGTAGCAATACAGGGAAACAGCCTTTATGCGGATAGCTACATTGACCTTCTTGTCTTTGATGTGAGTAATATTGACAACATCACCTTAACTACGAGAGTTGAAAATGTCTTCGAATATTATGGCGACTTTTTCATGGCTAGTTCTTTAAACACAGAAGAGATTGTGACTGGTTGGGAGGAGCAATTCATTGAAGAATCGCAAATTGAAGATTGTGGCAATGGCTGGAACTGGGGCGGACAAGACGATGTGGCTGTTCTTGAGTCTTCCTCCGGAGGAGTTTCTGGCTCAGGCTCTGGAACAGGTGGTTCCATGGCAAGATTTACTATCAATAATGGACATTTATACACGGTAGATTACTGGTCAATCAGGCATTTTGATTTAACTGATCCTACAAAACCAGCTCCAAGTGATCCACTAGGTATTGGATGGGATATCGAAACTGTTTTCCCATATGAGGACAACCTATTCATCGGTTCACGAACAGGAATGCATATCTATGGATTGGAAGATCCTAGCAACCCTCAGTTCATGAGCATATTTGAACACGCTAACGCTTGTGATCCGGTTGTAGTGGAAAATGATATTGCATATGTAACCCTAAGAGATGGAAATGAATGTGAAACCTTCACAAATCAGCTTGATATTATAGATGTTTCAGATGTTACAAATCCGCAACTTATCATGTCCTACAATATGCAGAATCCACATGGCCTAGGAATCAAAGATGGTTGTCTTTACATCTGTGAAGGCGAATACGGTTTGAAATATTACGACGCTGCGGATCCTAGAGATATTGAATTAAAGAAACATTATGAAGACCTGCATGCTCTTGATGTAATTCCATTAGACAATAGGTTATTGATGATAGGTAATGACGGTTTCTATCAATATGAAGGTTATTGTACTGAGCAACTTAATTTCCTAAGTGTAATTGACTTTTAAATGAAGAAACTAATCATCATAACAACCTTATTCTTGAGTCTGACCAATTTCACTCAGGCTCAGGATAAAATTTACATCAAAGGAATAAGGGCTATCAAAGGAAAGGTGACGCTTTATGAGCCAGGCAAATTACTTGTTTATACCAATAAACTTGGTGAGGAGATAAGGTATGAAGAGGACCGAATTGAAAAAGTTCAGGAAGTCACCATCAGAAACAGACAACTATCCACCAACAAATACCTTTGGCACCTCCAAACTGGTTTAGGGTTTGGTTCGGATTTCGGACTTTATGCCCATCCTGAATTTAGATTCTCTAGTAGTTATAAAATTACTAACAGATTATACACAGGTTTAGGAACTGGATTCGACTTTTACGACGATTATCACATTCTTCCCATTTACCTTAATTCGACATTGTTTTTATCAGAAAGAATTAAGGCTCCATATGTAAATATGAAATTTGGACATGGCAATGCTATTAGAAGAAACAATCCGTGGAGAGAATTTGAGAACATTAAGGGTGGATTTTTCTCTGAATTAGAATTTGGTGCAAGAATTCAAAGGAGGAGGACATTTTTTACCTGGGGAATAGGTTTTAAAATCCAAAACTCCAGCAGTCTCAGAGAATGGAACGACTGGTGGTTTAATGGTATTCGAATAACTGAAGAATCACAGACCTTTAGAAGACTCACCTTCCGCTTCGGAATAGGGATATAAAAAAAGGGAACCTTTGTTCCCTTTTTCAATTTTTAATCTTTCAGTTTTTTATACTTAATCCTGGTCGGCCCTTCATCTCCTAATCTGGCTTTTCTATTCTCCTCATAATCTGAGAAATTGCCTTCAAAGAAGTAAACCTGAGAATTACCTTCGAATGCCAGAATATGTGTAGCTACTCTATCAAGGAACCATCTATCGTGAGAAATCACAACAGCACAGCCTCCAAAATTATCTAATGCCTCCTCAAGAGCTCTCAATGTATTCACATCCAAATCATTCGTCGGCTCATCAAGTAATAATAAGTTAGCTCCTTGTTTAAGTGTCAGTGCTAAATGAACCCTGTTGCGCTCACCCCCTGACAAAACCCCAACTTTTTTCTCTTGATCTCCTCCGCTAAAATTAAATTTAGAAACATACGCTCTTGAATTCACTTGTCTTCCTCCAAGTTCCATTAATTCACTTCCTTCCGAAATGGTCTCATAGACTGTTTTATCAGGGTCCAGATAATCGTGCTCCTGATCCACATATGACGTCTCAACAGTACTACCAACATCAAATGTTCCGGCATCAGGTGTTTCCTTTCCTGTAATCAATTTGAATAATGTTGTCTTACCCGCGCCGTTTGGTCCAATTACTCCTACAATACCTGCGGGAGGAAGCATGAAATTCAAGTCTTCAAAAAGCAACTTATCTCCAAAACTCTTCGATACACCTTGAGCCTCTATTACTTTATTCCCTAATCTTGGACCAGGTGGGATAAACAGTTCCAGTTTAGCTTCCTTCTCCTTAGCACCTTCTCCAACTAATTTATCATAAGCACTCAATCTTGCTTTAGATTTAGCATGTCTTCCTTTTGGGCTCATTCTAGCCCATTCCAATTCTCTTTGAAGTGTCTTCTGTCGTTTTGATTCGGTTTTCTCTTCTTTCGCAAGTCTCGCCTGCTTCTGCTCTAACCATGAAGAATAATTACCTTTCCATGGAATCCCTTCTCCTCTATCAAGTTCAAGTATCCAGCCTGCAACATTGTCGAGAAAATACCTGTCGTGAGTCACAGCGATTACAGTTCCTTTATACTCTTGTAGATGTCTCTCCAGCCAATGCACTGATTCTGCATCAAGGTGGTTGGTAGGCTCATCCAGTAGTAGAACATCAGGTTCCTGGATCAGCAACCTACATAATGCAACTCTCCTTTTTTCTCCTCCTGATAAATTCTTGATGATGGCATCTTCAGGCGGTGTTCTAAGGGCATCCATAGCTCTTGCAAGCTTATTATCAAGATCCCAAGCATTCAATTGATCCAGTTTTTCCTGAATTTTACCCTGCTCCTCGATAAGCTTCTCCATCAAATCAGGGTTTTCAATTACTTCTGGTTCTGAGAATCTGAGATTTATCTCTTCAAATTTCCCCAGCATTCCTACAGTTTCAGCAGCACCCTCCTGAACTATTTCCTTAACCGTCTTCTCCGGATCGAGTTGTGGTTCCTGTTCGAGAAGCCCAATTGAATACTCCTTGGAAAAAACTACTTCTCCTTGAATTTCTTTATCTATACCTGCAATTATTTTTAGCAACGTACTTTTACCGGATCCGTTTAATCCTAAAACGCCGATTTTAGCGCCGTAAAAGAATGAGAGGTATATATTATTTAATACTTGCTTCTTTGGCGGATGTATCTTACTCACTCCAGCCATCGAAAAAATTATCTTCTCATCACTCATAGATTGGAATTAATAGCGATTGATTTAATCAAATTTTGTGTCTGTTTCTATTACTTTCTATCAATATTAACTTATTTAGCAGAAAGAAATCAAATTAAACCTTGGAGATTACTAAAATACCCTTCGGCTACATCAAGAATAATGAGATATTCCTTGGTGGTGAGACCGAGAAGGAAGATCGAAAAATCGGCGAAGTAAAGGAAGACAATACTGATGCTTCCGTTCAATACTTCGTGGATAAATTCGAGAAATTCAAAGAGAAGATTGATGACCTTGAAAATAAGGTTAATGAATCTGAGAATAAAGGCTCATTCCTAATGAAACTCCTTCATTTGAAAGAGACCATCAATGAACATTGTGGTTTAGGAGATTATAAGTCTTTGAAAGATAAACTGTCCGCCCTAGAAGTGATTCTTACTGAAGTTATTGAAAAGAACCGAGAGAAGAACACTGAAATCAAAAAAGCACTAATTGTGGAATTAGACGAAGCTCTAACAAACCAAAACTGGAAAGAAACCCAGGAGATGGTTATTGAGATTCGTGGAAGATGGATCAAAACCGGAGGAGTCAAAGAAGACCTCAAGGAAGCGATTGAATCTGAATTCCATAATAAGGTTGAAGACTTTTTTGAACGAAAAAGAGCATTCGATGCAGATCGAAGACTTCTTACTGAGAAAAGAGAGCGAGAATATCAAAGTATTTTGAGGGAAGCTCGAAATCTGGTTAGAAACAACGATCCTAATGCTAAAAACAGAATCAAAGAGCTTCAGGCTAAATGGAGAGAGGTAGGTCCAATACCTAGACCGAAATACGGCCCTCTTCAAAGCAGCTTTAAGAGAGCTTGTTCTGATGCATTCAGAAGTAAACCTCAGCGTCAGAGAATAGTAAGACAAATTCCAAACTACCAGCTAAACGAAAACCTTGAGAAGAAATCAAGATTAGTTGAGAGAGCAAAATTACTCAAGCAAGATCCTTCCTTAGATAAGGCAAACGAGCTGAAAGAAAAATGGAAGGCAGTTGGACCAGTTCCGAAAGAGAAAAATCACGAAATCAGCAATGAGTTCTTTGATGCCATCTCATTCGTGCATGAGGTAGTTTATTTGGATAAGCTTGCAGAAGAAAACAACGAAGATTGGAATTCAATTGGAATATTGGAGCAAATCAAAATAAAAATTGATCTTCTGGATAAATTAATTGCACGTGATCAGCGTGAATTAGACAATATGCAAAGTAATGCTGATAATGTAACCAGTCGTCCAGGAGCATTTGACAGAACTTTAAACGACCAGCTGCAAACCCAAAAGAGAAAAGTACGTGTAAAGAAAGAAATCTTAAGTATTCTAAAAGAAATTGGGTAAAGTCTCTTTTTAATTATTGGAACTTTATTTATATTTTTTAGTAATAAACATTGAAGAAGATCTGAAAAACAGGAAGTTATGAAGTATTCCAATTTTTTATTTGATTCTTCGTTTTAAGGTTTATTTTTGCACGATTTTTATTAACAGTCTTTAAAAGAGGTATTAATATGTACTGGACATTAGAATTAGCATCATACTTGGAAGATGCCCCTTGGCCGGCATCAAAGGATGAATTAATTGATTACTCTATCAGATCTGGTGCCCCACTTGAAGTTGTAGAAAACCTACAGGAACTAGAAGATGACGGACAACCATACGAAAACATAGAAGAAATTTGGCCTGATTATCCTACTAAAGAGGATTTCTTCTTTAATGAAGATGAATATTAGCGTAACAATATAACTACTACTTAATTGGATATCATTGCTTCAGCAAAAATGATATCCTCTTGAGTTGTTATTTTAATATTCTTGTAGTCACCATCTATCAATTCAATTCTTCCACCGGAGAATTCATATACACTTGCATCATCAGTAAATGATGACTGCTCTTCCACTGCAAATGACTTCTTAATAGTATCTACTCTGAATGTTTGAGGTGTTTGTATTAAATAATAGTCCGATCTCAGAACTGACTTGGTGAAATCACCATCCTTCACTCGCAACGAATCTTTACAAGGAACAGCTGCAACTGCAGATCCCTTGAAAGCTGCCACATCATAGGACTTATCAATTATTTCTTTGGAGACTAAAGGTCTTACCCCGTCATGAATTGCAACTACACCGTCTGTATCAATCTCATTGAGACCATTCAAGACAGATTGAAACCTGGATCCTCCTCCGGCTACAACCGTAAAAGGAACGCTAAACTTATTTTCATCACACAATTGCCTCCAATAATCAAAATGATCTTCTGGGAGTACTAATATGATTTTGGTAGTGGAATCAGCGTCGTAAAATGCTCTGAGGGTATGCATTAAAATGGGCAACCCTTTCAAAAGCAAAAATTGCTTTGGCAAGGCTGCCCCCATTCTTAATCCTTTTCCTCCTGCAACAATTACTGCATACTTCTGCATGAGGAGTAATGTTTTTATATGATTAACATCGCATCTCCATAACTGAAGAAACGATAATCTTCTTTCACTGCAGTTTCGTAAGCTTTCATTACTAAATCATATCCTCCAAATGCACAGGCCATCATTAATAATGTAGATTCAGGCATATGGAAGTTAGTAACAAGCGCATTACAAATTTTAAACTCATATGGTGGAAAAATAAACTTGTCAGTCCATCCCTCATTAGGCTTAAGACGACCATTTGCCGACACTGAAGACTCCATTGCTCTCATCACCGTAGTTCCAACAGAAATGATTCTTTTCTTATTATCTAAAGCGGAGTTCACGAGATTAGCAGTATCCTCACTTACGATGAAGTTTTCAGAATCCATCTTGTGCTTTGTCAAATCTTCAACATCCACAGGTCTGAATGTACCAAGACCAACATGAAGTGTTACAGAATTAATATCAACACCTACAATCTCGAGTCTCTTCATTACCTGTTGCGTGAAATGAAGTCCTGCAGTTGGAGCTGCTACAGCTCCTACATGTTTTGCATATATAGTTTGGAATCTCTCTCTATCCTCATCTTCAACATCTCTGTCAATGAACTTCGGAAGTGGAGTTTCTCCTAATGAGTCAATCATCTTGTAGAAATCAGCATCATCCCCATCAAAAAGGAACCTGATTGTTCTACCTCTGGAAGTCGTGTTATCAATGACTTCCGCCACTAGCTCACCATCTCCAAAATAAAGTTTATTTCCAACCCTGATTTTTCTAGCTGGATCAACAAGCACATCCCAAAGATGATTTTCTTTATTAAGTTCTCTTAAAAGAAAAACCTCAATTTTCGCACCTGTTTTTTCTTTGTTACCGTATAACCTTGCAGGAAAAACCTTGGTGTCGTTGTTGATCATTACATCACCTTCATCAAAGTAACCTACTATATCTTTGAAAATTTTATGCTCTATTTCTCCTGTCTCCTTATGGATAACCATAAGACGAGATTCATCTCTATTTTCGGCAGGATACTTGGCAATACGGTCGGAAGGTAATTCGAATTTAAACTCTGATAGCTTCATATTTAATATTAAGGATATTAAATAATTTAAATTAAAAGGGTGGTAATTAATTAAGTGGGCAAAAGTAGTAAATAGTTTTTACTTTGCATCTAAATATCAATATTTAACTCGAAACAACAATGATAATATTAAGATTAATTGCGGAAAGTTTCAGATTCGCCTGGAATGCACTCAGAATGAATGTACTCAGGACTTTGCTTTCCTTACTTGGTGTTACCATTGGTATATTCCTAATTATTGGAGTATTTACGTTTGTTGACTCCTTAGAAAACAGCGTTAAGAATAGCCTTAACTTCTTAGGGACCAATAATATAAATATTCAAAAGTGGCCTTACGGGTTTGGTGAAGGTCCATACCCATGGTGGAAATATTTGAGAAGACCACAACCCGCGTATGCGGAATTTGAATTCCTACAAGAGAAGTTAACAAACAGTGAAGCCATCACCATTTTTACAATGAGAGGTGGAATGACAATTAAACGAGAAAGTAATAGTACAAACGACATTACGCTGCTAGGTGTGACATTTGGCCACAAGGATGTTTACGAGATTCCAATAAAGGAAGGTAGATACTTCACGAAACAAGAAATAAAGGCTGGAAGAAATGTTGCAATTTTAGGACATAGAGCTTCAAAAGAACTCTTTCCTAATGGAGGTGAAGTCGGTAAAGAAATTAAGGTAAAAGGCATGAAGTATTATGTCATTGCCACAATTGGAGAAGAGGGAGAAAGTTTTCTGGGTGGGCCTACCAATGACGAAAATATTTACATCCCTTATAAATCATTCCTGAATTTATATTACTCTGGGACACGAAGGGGTCTTGAGTCAATTATAACAGTTAAAGGCAAAGATGAAGATATTGGGCTTGTTGAACTGGAAGGAGAGCTGCGAGGCTTAATGAGAAGAAAAAGAGGAATCCGTCCTAAGGAAGAAGACAATTTTGCGTTAAACAGGCCTGAAGCAATTGTGAATTTCATTGGAGGTGTATTTGACGCTGTGAGTATTGGTGGTTGGTTCATAGGAGGCTTCTCTATTCTGATCGGAGGATTCGGAATTGCCAATATCATGTTTGTCTCCGTTCGGGAAAGGACCAACATTATTGGGATTCAGAAATCCTTGGGAGCCAAGAATTACTTTATTCTCTTTCAATTCTTGTTTGAATCAGTTTTTCTATGCCTTCTGGGAGCCCTAATCGGTTTGGTGTTGGTTTATCTTATAACCTTCATACCATTTGGTTCACTCGAGCTCAACCTCAGTATCAGCAATATTGCAATGGGAATTGGAGTAGCAACTGCCATTGGTATCATATCTGGAATTATCCCTGCATTGTTGGCATCCAGGTTAGATCCGGTAATCGCGATAAGATCTTAAGTGTAGACATTAGACAAAAGACAAAAGACAAAAGACTTAATTAAGTCTTTGCAAAACAAAAAAAGGAAGGTGATTTAGATCACCTTCCTTTTTTTTGTATGTAGCTGAAACTTATTTTGCTACTTCAGCAACTTCCTCTTCAACTCCGTTAATTTTATTTTTAATCTTGATTTCTAATTCCTCCATCAATTCTGGATTATCCAGCAACAGTGACTTTACAGAATCTCTACCCTGCCCAAGTTTGTTTTCCATGTATGAGAACCAAGAGCCTGATTTCTTAATTACATTTAATTCAACACCAAGGTCAATAATTTCACCTACTTTAGAAATTCCCTCACCATACATGATGTCAAATTCCACCACTTTAAAAGGAGGTGCCACTTTATTCTTCACAACTTTCACACGAGTCCTGTTACCCATGATATTGTCAGCACTTTCCTTGATTTGACCAATTCTTCTAATATCAAGTCTAACAGAAGCGTAGAATTTAAGTGCGTTACCACCAGTGGTAGTTTCAGGATTACCAAACATGACACCAATCTTCTCTCTTAATTGGTTAATGAAAATACATGAGCATCCTGTTTTGTTAATTGCTCCAGTAAGTTTTCTTAGCGCCTGAGACATCAATCTTGCCTGAAGTCCCATCTTGCTATCACCCATCTCCCCTTCTAATTCACCCTTTGGTACAAGAGCAGCAACAGAGTCAATTACAATAATATCTATAGCTCCAGAACGTATTAGATGCTCTGCAATTTCCAATGCCTGCTCACCATTGTCTGGCTGTGAGATAAGAAGATTCTCTGTATCAATACCGAGCTTCTCAGCATATGTCTTATCAAAAGCATGCTCTGCATCAATAAAAGCTGCAAGGCCACCTTGCTTCTGAGCTTCAGCTATGCAGTGCATGGTCAATGTTGTCTTACCAGAGGATTCAGGACCATAAATTTCAATTACTCTACCTTTAGGAATACCTCCTACTCCCAAGGCAATATCAAGCCCCAATGAACCAGTTGGTATTACAGGAATGTCCAATACCTTCTCATCACTCAACTTCATGATGGTTCCTTTCCCGTAAGTTTTTTCCAGCTTATCAATTGTAAGCTGTAAGGCCTTTAATTTCTCGCTCTGATCACTCATATTTGTGTGTTTCTTATTTCTGATGGATGAAGTTAATTAAATCTAAATCCTTCATCTATTTAAAGTTCTATTCTTTTACAAAAACCAAAATTATTAGCTAAATATTTAAAATACTAATATTTTTAGTAAAATAATTATTTGACTATTCCAAGACCAATGAAATTACTAAAGAGAACTCTTCTTGTTATTGCTGCCCTTTTGGTTGTTATCCTCATTTGGCAATGGGAATTGGTAAACTACGGTCTGCAACAAGCAAAGGGTCAATATCACGTCATATCAAACGCTAAACCTGTTGAGGAATTTTTAAATGACCCAAACTTCCCGGATTCTTTAAAAGCTAAAATCGAATTAATCCAGGAAATTAGAACTTATGCCATAGACTCACTGGGATTAACAGATTCTGAAAACTACACCACACTTTTTGACCAAAAAGGAGAAGACATACTTTGGAACCTATCCGCTGCATACCCCTATAAAATGGAGCCCAAAACCTGGTCTTTCCCCATGCTCGGAAGTTTTCCATATAAAGGGTTCTTCGAATTAGACAGAGCTAAAGAGGAAAGAGACCTGTTGAAAGATGAAGGGTACGACACCAGGATAAGATCTGTTGGTGGATGGTCAACACTGGGATGGTTTAAAGATCCAATATTATCCAATATGCTTGCCAGAGGTGACGGTCGATTAGCTGATTTAATTATTCATGAGCTAACACATGCTACTCTATTTGTTAAAGACAGCATTGAGTTTAATGAAAACTTAGCTTCGTTCATTGGAAAAAAAGGAGCTGAGCAATTTATTCGATCTAAATACGGACCAGACTCAAAAGAAATGGATGACTACCTGCAATATTTTGAAGATAGCAAAAGCATAGTAAACCATATGTTGGCTGGATATAAAGCATTAGATAGTTTATATACTAATTTCGAAAACTTCGAATTACCAGATTCAACAAAACAGATTCAGAAAACAGCAGTTCTAACTCAAATAATATCATCCCTGGACACGATAACATTTAGCAGACCTGAACGGTTAAAAAAAGCATTTGAACACCAGCTTCCCAATAATGCATATTTTATGTCGTTTCAGAGATATGGCGCAAAGCAGGATTTGTTCATGGATGAATATTTAAATAATTTTGAAGGTGATATCAAGTCATTCATTACTTACTATAAAAGCAAATACCCCTCATTGTAATGAAAGGTCATAGACTAGTGAAGAGAACATTATTATTGATGTTGTGTGGAGGCATGATATTATTCACCTCATACAGATATTATCAGTATTCAGCAGATGATCTGGTTGATAAGTCCTATTCCTTCAATAAAGGTGAAAAATTAGAATTCAGAATCCATTATGGTTTGATAAATGCGGGTGAAGCTGTTATGCAAATAGACAATGAACCTGCAATGATCAATGGTAAATCTTGCTACAAAATTGATGTATTCGGTCGCTCAACTGGAATGTTCGATTTCTTCATACGGGTTCGTGATAACTGGGGTACTTATTTGGACTCACAGGAATTTGTTCCTCACAGATTCTACAGATATATAGAGGAAGGAAAATACAGAAAAAACGAAATTGTAGATTTTGATCACGAGAACAATAAGGCTATCGTTTCTCGCCTTGGTAAAAAAACAAAAACACTCAAACGAAAAGTAGAATACGAAATACCCAGCAATTGTCAGGATCTTGTGAGTGGTTACTACTACCTAAGAACGATTGACTACAACAAGTTAAATGAAGGAGACGTCATCAAAGTCAGTGGTTTTTTTGACAATGAGACCTGGGAGATGAATATAAAGTATTTAGGAAGGGAAACTCTTAAGACCAGAATTGGAAAAATTAAAGCACTCGTATTTGAACCTGTAATGCCGGAAAATGAAATGTTTGACGGTGAAAATTCCATTAAGTACTGGTTGAGTGACGATGAGAATAAAATTCCTTTAAAAATAAAAGCCCAGATGTTTATTGGCGCACTTGAAATCGACATAAAAAGTGCAGAAAACCTGCAATACAATTTCAGCTCATTGAGCGATTAGATTAACAAATTGTTACTATTCCCTAAATAAGATGATTTCTCTGTAATTTTGAATATTATCGAATACGACTGGATTTTTTAACAGCTCAGTATTCATTTTCAGATGATTAAATGACTGTTGTTAATTTAGTTTTAACTCAATTTTAAGAAATTACAGAAACTAAACTTCTTCAAAACAAGAACAATGGGCTCAAAAAATTCCCAAAAAATATTAGTAGTAGACGATGAAGCAGATATCCTCGAATTACTAAAGTACAACCTTAGTAAAGAGGGCTATGAAGTCAAAATTGCATCTGATGGTATTAAAGGAGTTGATATAGCAAAAAGCTTTCTTCCTGACATGATACTTTTAGACATCATGATGCCTAAACAAGACGGAGTAGAGACATGCCGTCAAATTAGAGAGCTTCCGGAACTACAGAATACATTTGTTATTTTCCTGACTGCCAGATCAGAAGAATACTCTGAAGTAGCAGCGTTCGATATGGGTGCAGACGATTATATCACGAAACCCATTAAACCAAGAGCGCTTGTTAGTAGAATTAATGCTCTGTTCAGAAGAGAAGCTAAGAAGAAAAAGGACAATTCACTAATTGCAATTGGAGACCTGACTATTGATAGATCCAGCTATACGGTAGTGGCTTCAGATGAGAAAATCAATCTACCTAAAAAGGAATTTGAGTTGTTATACTTTTTAGCTCAGAATCCTGGAAAAGTATTTAGCAGAGATGACTTGTTACAAAACATCTGGGGTACTGATGTTTACGTACTGGCAAGAACTGTTGATGTACATATCAGAAAGGTAAGAGAGAAAATAGGAGAAGGATATATCTCAACCGTGAAAGGTGTGGGATATAAGTTTGAGTACAATTAGTAAGTAATACTATGGAATTAAATTCCAGGGCCATCGGCCTTTTAATGGGGTTATCAGTTGCTGTAATAACCACAGCATTTTTATATCTGGTACCCACTATTTCTGATGTCGCGCTATTTATAGCTTTCGGTTTATCATTCTCTTCAACTTATATATTGGTGAGATTTGTGTTGGAATTTCTTTTTTTCAGACACATCAATAAAATATATGAGTCATTAGAGAATATTGACAAAGAAGGTCTGGAAGTAATTCAGAAGCCTAGAAGAAGTTCTGTGAATCCTCTAAAGCGTATCAATAAAGAAATTGAAGGCTATGTGGAAAATAAGCAAAGGGAAATTGAAGAGCTTAAAAGAATGGAAATATTCCGTCGTGAATTCATGGCGGACGTATCTCATGAGTTAAAAACTCCAATTTTCGCCGCACAGGGATTCGTTCACACCTTACTTGATGGCGCAATGGAGGACAAAAAGGTTAGAACCAAATTCCTTAAAAAAGCCGCTAAGAGTCTGGATGGTCTAGATATGCTTGTACATGATCTACTGACGCTATCACATATAGAAACAGGAGAAATCAAAATGCACATGGAATACTTCAATCTCAATGAATTGATTTCAGAGGTTGTTGATCAGTTTGAAACAAAGGCATCCAAGAAAGACATTAGCTTAACGGTAATCGCTGAAGACAAACCGATTTTCGTTCACGCAGATTACCAGAGAATCTATCAGGTTCTACTGAATCTGGTATCCAATGCAATTAAGTACACAAAAAGTGAAGGGCTTGTTGAAATATCTTTCGAAGAAGTAGGCGAACAGGTCAAGATCGCTATTAGAGACAATGGAAAAGGAATTCCGGAAGAAGACATCAATAGAATATTTGAGCGATTCTACCGTGTGGATAAAAGTAGATCGAAAGAAAAAGGAGGCACAGGACTAGGACTCGCAATTGTGAAGCACATTCTGGAAGGTCATAATTCTAAAGTAGAAGTGGCCAGTGTTTACAGAGAAGGTTCAATTTTCACCTTCAAATTGGCTAAGGGAATTGAAGTAGAAAGAAATCCTGTACTTGAGGATGAGTATTAGTAACTGATATTTTTCACATCTATCTTAATTAGACTTAAAAACCGCTAATTTTGCGGGATGAAAAAATTTCGTCTTCAGGACTCTATCATTTTTGAAAATACGGATTACCTGATTATCAATAAACCAGCTGGGATTTCCACATTGGATGATCGTAATGATCCAACCAACATACTTCAGCTGGCAAAATCTCAATTCGATAACATATTAATATGCCACCGACTCGATAAAGACACATCTGGAGTATTGGTGCTAGCAAAAAATGAAGATGCTCACAGACACCTGTCTATGTTGTTTGAAGACAGAAAAGTTCAGAAAGTATATCATGCCGTAGCTGATGGAATACATGAATTCTCAAATAAGGTGGTTGATCTTCCTATAAAAGTATCAGCTAAAGGAATTGTTAAAGTAGACAAGCGAGCCGGTAAAGCTTCCAAGACTACATTTAATAGCCTTGAAGCCTTCAAACTTCATACGCTTATAGAGTGTAAGCCTGAGACAGGTAGAATGCATCAGATAAGAATTCACCTGGCTGAAAGTAATGCGCCAATCACTGGAGATCTGTCGTATGGAGGTCGTCATTTCTATTTATCTACAGTGAAGCGAAATTACAATCTCAAGAAGTGGACGGAAGAGGAACCACTCATAAAAAGGATGGCATTGCACGCTTTTTCTATTGGTTTTACAGATAAAAATGGTAAAATAATCACTGCAGAAGCAGCTTATCCAAAGGATTTTAGGGTGTTAGTGGAGCAATTGGGCAAAAACAAGTGATTATTTCAATAAATATGATTCTTCACGTTGTATTTGAAAAATTAAAATTCTATTTTTGTGTCCCTTTTTGAGAGGAAGGGAAAGATGGGTCATTTTAAAAGAAATTAAGTTGGATACTTTAAGTTACAAAACGGTTTCATTGAACAGCAACACTGCCGAGAACAATTGGGTAGTGGTTGATGCTGATTCTAAAGTGCTTGGAAGGGTCGCTAGCGAAGTTGCTAAGATCATAAGAGGAAAGCACAAACCAGGTTATACTCCTAACGTGAATTGTGGAGATAACGTCATCGTAATCAACGCTGATAAAATCAGGTTGACAGGAAAGAAGTGGACTGATAAAGTTTACATAAGACACACAGGCTTCCCAGGTGGGCAAAGATCTGCTACAGCTACTGAATTGAAGGCTAAGTCTTCTACTCTATTAGTAGAGAACGCTGTAAGAGGAATGCTACCTAAGAATAGATTAGGAAGTCAATTGTTCAAAAATCTATACGTGTACGAAGGTGCTGAGCATCCTCATGAAGCACAACAACCAAAAGAAATTAATTTATAATAATGGAAGTAACCAATACTATAGGCCGTAGAAAAACATCGGTTGCCAGACTTTACATGAAGCCTGGAAGTGGTGAAATCAAAATCAACAACAGAGAATTAGGAGAATACTTTCCTTCTGAAATTCTTCAGTTGATTGTTAAACAACCATTAGTGAAGTTAGACCAGGCTGCTAACTTCGACTTCAAAATCAATGTAGATGGTGGAGGAATCAAAGGTCAAGCTGAAGCAATCAGATTGGCTATCTCCAGAGCATTGGTAGAAGTTGATGAAGAGAACAAACCTGCTCTTAAAGAAGAAGGATTCTTAACAAGGGATCCAAGAATGGTTGAAAGAAAGAAATACGGTAGAAGAAAAGCGAGAAGAAGATTCCAGTTCAGTAAACGATAGGAATTCGAAAACGCTAAAGATATACTTAGAAACAATTATCATTAATGAGCAAAGTAGAGTATAAAGACCTTCTAGACGCTGGAGTACACTTCGGTCACTTGACTAGAAAGTGGGATCCTAAAATGGCTCCATATATTTTCATGGAGAAAAACGGAATCCACATCATTGACTTGAATAAAACTCTTGCGAACCTAGAGAACGCAGCAGCTGCAATCAAAAATGTCGTACGGTCTGGCAGAAAAGTAATGTTCGTTGCTACTAAAAAGCAAGCGAAGGACCTTGTTGCACAAAAAGCAGCAAACTTAAAGATGCCTTATGTTACTGAAAGGTGGCTTGGAGGTATGTTAACCAACTTCTCAACGATCAGAAAGTCTCTTAAGAAAATGGCTTCCATCGATAAAATGATGAAAGAAGATTCTTACAAGGCTCTTGCAAAAAGAGAGAGATTGATGATCACACGTGAAAAGGAGAAACTTCAGAGAGTACTTGGAGGTATTTCAGAGCTTACAAGACTTCCTGCAGCACTTTTCATCATTGATATCAAAAGAGAGCACATCGCAGTGAAAGAAGCACAGAAATTAAATATTCCTGTATTCGCTATGGTAGATACCAACTCAGACCCAAATCAAGTTGAGTTCCCTATCCCTGCAAATGATGATGCTTTCAAATCTATCGACTTAATTACTGATGTAATCGCTAAAGCAATCGAAGAAGGATTGAACGAGAGAAAGAAGGAGAAAGAAGAAGCGAAACAACAGGAAGAAGTAGAAAAGAAAAAACAAGCTGACGAAGCTGTAGAAAAATAACAATTAGTTGATATAGAAACTAAGAACCAAAGATTGAACATTGATTAGTTTCAGTGTTCAATTTTTGTATAAAGCAATAACAAAAGTTTAAAAATTACACTAAAATGGCTATTTCCGCACAAGAAGTAAACAAACTAAGACAACAAACAGGTGCAGGTATGATGGACTGCAAAAAAGCACTTGTTGAAGCTGATGGTGATTTTGATAAAGCAATCGAAATACTAAGAAAGAAAGGTCAGAAAGTATCTGCATCTAGAGCTGACAGAGAAACTACTGAAGGAGTTGTTTTAGCAAAAACTAACGAAGACGGAACTGAGGGAGTTTTGATCGCCTTCACATGTGAAACTGACTTTGTTGCAAAAAACGAAGACTTTGTATCAATGGGTAACAAAGTATTGGACATTGCATTCAATGAAAAGCCAGGTACTGTTGAGGACCTAAAAGCTATCAAGTCTGGTGAGACTACTCTAGGAGAAGAAATCACTGAATTGATCGGTAAAATCGGTGAAAAACTTGACATATCTGCTTACCAGGTACTAAGCGGTGAGGCTGTTGTTCCTTACATCCACGCTGGAAGCAAATTAGGTGTACTAGTTGCACTTAAAAACACAGATGGTACTGATGTTGCTGCTCCTGCAAAAGACGTTGCAATGCAAATTGCAGCAATGAATCCAGTTGCTGTTGACAAAGACGGTGTTGATCCAACAATTGTTGAGAAAGAAATCGAAATTGGTAAAGAGCAAGCTAGACAAGAAGGTAAGCCTGAAAACATCATTGAGAAAATCGCAATGGGTAAACTTCAGAAGTTCTACAAAGAAAACACTTTGTTGAGCCAGGCTTTCGTTAAAGATAACTCTCAGTCAATCTCTCAATACCTTGACGGTGTTCAGAAAGGAATGACTGTTGAAGCATTCAAAAGAGTTGCTATCGGATAAGACTTAGTTTTATCGAAATAAATATCAAGACCGTCTCGGAGTTAATCTGGGACGGTTTTTTTATTAGCAAGTGGAGGTTGGAAGTTAGAAGATTGAAGTCAGAAGTAATTTAAGCAACCCTTCATTCCTGACGGAGCAAAGCGATGACGTATCCCACTTTTAGGATTTCGATATTAGCATTTAGGATTTTCCACTATTCCGATTCGTGAGACCTGGACTCAATCGTCTTAATATTCCATTTCTTCATATCCTCTTCCAGCTGCTTTCTATTCTCTTCGGTAAACCCTTCTATAAGCGCAGTTAAATCAGGTTGTCCTCCATCTACCCAGCATGTGTACCAGAAGTCCCCTACCATCTTCACTGAGGCCCTCATTCTCCTTTCAACCATTCCAGAGAGCATATCGTGGTAGGCCGTGGAAAATTCTCGTGAATATACTTTAGTGGTAATATTACCCCTTTCTTCAAAGCTGTATTTCTTACTTTCAGGAAACTTCTCTGTAAGTATTTTTTCAAAAGAAAGAACAGAATCCAATGCCAGGTGTGCTTGCTCAACCGCTTTCCAAGCTCGCAGCTGTGGTCTTTCTATATAGTCAGCCTGCCCAACAAAGAAATCATAATCATCAATAAATAATTCAGGCAATCGCGACTCCCAGAAGCCATGAATACCATATTGCCCCGTCATTTGTCCATTATAATTCTCCGTGGTATGCAAAGGCACATTTGAATCTCCTATATAATGCCCCAAATCAGCAGACAGCCTTAAAATTGCATCAACATCCTTGTTCAGGAATGCCTTTGTAAGCCAATGCTTCATTTTGTTAACATGCCATGGAACAATACCATATGCCATTAAGGTGTCTTCAGAATACTTCTCTACAGCATCATTCCAGTATCTGGGAAGTTTATATAATGCACTATCACCATAAACATCCAAATCGATATAGTGTCTTGGAGCTTCATTCTTAACAGCGTATCTCCTTCTGTCTGGGTTAACCGCGTTCTCAGTTAAGTCTTGAATGTAGTACTTATAAAAGGTAATCATCTCTGGAGGAAGTGTAAAAACTGCCATCCTGTTGATCCTTTTATGAGCAAAAAATCCCCAGGTTTCTTCCTTGACTCCACTAAAGGAAGAAAGAAATATTACACCAAATACAAAAAATATGACTCTTCTTAACATATCTCCCTGAAAATTAAGCAATTCTATCTACGATTGAATTAATTTTTGATGAACATTATATTTTGATTTCACAATTCTTTCTCCTACATTTGCAGTCCTATTTTAAGGAAGAGCAAGATTTTAAAGTAAATATGGCAAACCATAAATCGGCATTAAAAAGAATCAGGTCTAGCGAGGCTAAAAGACTTAGAAACAGATATCAGTCTAAAACTACAAGAACTTATATCAAAAGGTTATTGAATACGACTGACAAAGCTGAAGCAGAAACACTTTACAAGCAAGTAAGTGGTATGTTGGATAAATTGGCTAAAAACAATATCATCCACAAGAAAAACGCTTCAAACCACAAGTCGAAGTTAGCGAAGAAAGTAGCTGCACTTTAAGCCTCAAGCTATAAAAATATTATAGCCTTATTCATTAAAACGGATAAGGCTTTTCTTTTTGGTATTTTCCCATCATTTTTAACATATGGGAAATAATCACGACCAATATCTGTCCATCAAGCATTGGGCCGAACAAGACCGCCCAAGAGAAAAACTCCTACTAAAAGGTAAATCCGCATTATCAGACGCTGAGTTAATTGGAATATTAATTGGTTCAGGCTCCAGAACTTTAAGTGCTGTTGAATTATCTAAGTTAATATTAGCAGCAGTCGATAACGACCTAAACAGTCTGGCTAAACTTTCAGTATCTGAACTTCAAAAATTTAAAGGGATTGGAGAAGCTAAAGCAATCAGTATAGTTAGCGCACTAGAATTGGGTAGAAGAAGAAAACCGGATCAAGCTTTCACAAAGCCAAAAATCGGTTGTGCTGAAGATGCTTACAATCTCTTAGCTCCAGATTTAATGGATTTAAAACATGAAGAGTTTTGGGTCATCCTATTAAACAGAGCCAATCAGGTCATTAAAAAAGAACCAATAAGTACAGGAGGCGTCTCTGGAACTGTAGTTGATCCTAAAATCATATTCAAAAAGGCACTTGACCAATTGGCTTCATCAATAATTATAGCTCATAACCATCCTTCTGGAAACCTAAAACCAAGTAAGGCGGATATTAGCATCACTTCGAAACTTATTCAAGCCGGTAGAACGTTAGAAATACCGGTAATTGATCATATCATTTTTAGTGATAATGGATTTTATAGTTTTGCAGACGAAGCATTGATATAGCGATGAAAAAAATTGGCTACATAATAATCCCTGTTATTCTAATTATTGTTGTTTTTACATTTCTGGGTAATGAAGAAAGTAATGATCAGTATATTGAAAGAATAAAAAAGGAAAGAGTAGAGAAAGATGAGTTCATGAAAACCTCAAATGCCTCTCCTTTCAAAGATAATCCTGATTCCTTTACAGGTCTCAATTATTTTGAACCCAACCCAAACTTCAAAGTAAGTGCTGATATCACAAAATTCACAACAAAGGAATATGTCAACATCCCTGAGTCTGACGGATCTTCGAAACAATATTTAAAGTTTGCCAAGGCTAGTTTCAAATTGAATAATATGCCTTACGAGTTACTGCTTCTAAAGCAAACTGGTTTCGGTAGCATGAATGTAATATTCACAGCCTTCACTGACAACACAAGCGGCAACACAACTTATGGCGGAGGAAGATATCTCGATCTTAACTTCAAGAACGCTTCTAAAATCACAATAGACTTCAATCAGGCCTACAATCCGTATTGCGAATACAACGATTCCTTTTCTTGTCCTTTACCACCAAGAGAGAATCATATCCCAATGGCAATTGAAGCTGGAGAAAAAAATTATAAAGACTAACGAATTCTTCATTAAATATCTTCTCTAATCTGCTCTCGCTGTAGATGTTTTATTAATTTTACGCGCTTACAGAAATTAGAGGAAGATTCGATGAAAATATCATATCAGTGGCTAACAAGATTCATTCAATTAAATGAGACTCCTGAGGAGCTTGATGACTTGTTGACACAATCCGGATTAGAGGTTGAAGGCATTGAGACTTACGAAACCATTCAAGGTGGATTAGAAGGGGTTGTAATTGGCGAAGTATTAGAATGCGAGCAACATCCAAACGCTGACAAACTCAAAGTAACCAAAGTAGATATCGGTGCTGGCGAACCATCACCAATTGTTTGTGGCGCACCAAATGTAGCGAAAGGCCAAAAGGTAATTGTTGCAACTGTTGGTTGTACTTTGTACCCTACAGGCGGAGAATCTTTCAAAATCAAAAAAGCTAAGATCAGAGGTGAGGTTTCTGAAGGAATGATCTGTGCTGAAGATGAAATTGGTTTAGGTGTTAGTCATGACGGAATCATGATCCTGGATACCGACCTAAAAAATGGCACACCTGCAGCTGAATACTTCGACATCAAGAATGATCATGTTTTTGAGATCGGATTGACGCCAAACAGAGCTGATGGAGCTTCTCATTTCGGAGTTTCCAGAGACTTGAAAGCCATGCTTGGCAGAGAAACTTCATTCGAAAAACCACAGCTTCCTGCTAAAACCGGTAACAGATCAATAGAAGTAGTTGTAGACAACTATGATGCTTGTCCAAGGTACTCTGCAATTGTAATTGACAATGTAGAAGTAAAAGAGTCTCCAGAATGGTTACAACATTCTTTGAAAGCAATTGGATTAGCTCCAATCAATAATATTGTTGATATCACCAACTTCGTTTGTCACGGACTTGGACAACCAATGCATGCCTTTGATGCAGATCAGATAGAAGGCAATAAAGTGACAGTCAAAACGCTTCCAAAAGGAACGAAATTCACTACTCTAGATGAAAAAGAAAGAGAATTGAATGATTTCGATCTGATGATCTGTAATGAAAATGGAGGGATGTGTATTGCTGGTGTTTTTGGCGGGATCAAATCTGGAGTAACTGAATCAACAAAAACAATTTTCCTCGAAAGCGCTTATTTCGATCCAGCTTGGGTAAGAAAGACGGCACAAGCACACACGTTAAAAACTGATGCATCATTCAGATATGAGAGGGGAACGGATCCAAACATAACTGTTGATGCAATTAAGTATGCGGTTAAATACATTCAGGAATTAGCTGGAGGTGAAATCGCTTCTGATTTGGTGGATCTATACCCTAACCCAATTGCAGATTTCGAAACAACAGTTAAGTACAAAAACATTGATCGACTTATTGGTAAGCAATTGCCAAAAGACGAGATCTCGACTATCCTCGAAAGCCTTGATATTAGGTTAGAAGACAAGACAGACGAGCAATTCCGAGCAGTTATCCCTCCTTATAGAGTAGATGTAACAAGGGAAGCTGATGTCGTGGAAGAAGTCTTAAGAATTCATGGTTTCAACAACGTAGAATTAGACGAATTCAATGGAGCTGATTATCTGGCTGACTTTAATGAAAAAGACCCAAATAGAATCAGAAGAACCATTTCAGACATTTTGGTTGGTTCAGGATTTGAGGAGATATTAACCAATTCTCTAACTAACCCAGCTTATGTTGAAAAAACTGATGGTTTTGAGTCTAGTGACAATGTTAATATCCTAAACAAGCTAAGTGAGGAACTTGGAGTTATGAGACAATCTCTGGTATTTACCGGACTTGAGTCGCTGCAACATAATATCAATAGAAGACAGACTAATTTAAAGTTCTTTGAAATGGGCAAAGTCTATTCAATGGACGGAGAAAAATACAAGGAGAGACAGGGTCTCAGTCTATTTGTAACTGGAAACAAGCAGGACGAATCGTGGCTGCAGGAAAGCAAACCTGTTGATTTTCATGACTTAAGCGCTGTTGTATACAAGGTGCTGAATAAGTTCAATATATCGAATTTTGTTTCTGAGCCAACTGAATCGCCATTGTATCAATATGGATTAGACATTAAATTCAATAATAAAGTTGTGGCTAGTCTGGGAAAACTGAAAGGCAAGGTGACTAAGTTAGCCGAGATCAAACAAGATGTATTCTATGCTGATTTGGACTGGGCAGCCCTTTTAAAGGCTTATAAAACTGGATTGGAATACCAGCCAGTTCCTAAGTTCCCAGAGGTAAGGAGAGACTTATCATTAGTTTTGGATCAGAAGGTAACTTTCGAACAAGCCAAAAATCTTGCTTATAAGACTGAAAGAAGGTTATTAAAACGACTTAACGTGTTTAGCGTATATGTTGGAGATAAAATTGAGGAAGGCAAAAAGGCCTACGCAATAAATTTTATCCTTCAAGATGAAAATAAAACGCTCAATGACAAGCAAATTGATAAAGTTATGGCTAATTTAATGAGATCATTTGAGCAAGAACTAAAAGCAGTAATCAGAAAATAGAGAATGGATAACGGTCAAACTTTACGATCTGAGCTCCTATCATTGGAACGGAAGGTGAAACTCCTCTTGAATGAACACCAGATTCTTAAGGAAGAAGTGGATCATTTAAGAAAGGAGAATTCCGTGTTGAAGGACGAATTGAACGATAAAGAGGGCAAATTAGACCATTTTCAAAATAAGATTAAAATTAGTAAAATTGTAGGGAGTATGGTGGTCGGAGAAAACGACACATCAGGTTTGAAAGAAGTAATTGACGATTATATAAAGGAAATTGACAAGTGTATTGCACATTTGGGTGAATAGTAGTAAAAAATATAGATAACTCGAATGGCAGAACTATCCATAAAACTTAAAATTGGGAACAGAGAATACCCAATGAAGGTAAAGGCAGAGGACGAAGCGATGATCCGGCAAGCCGGAAAAACCATTAATGAGAGAATTAAGAATTACAGAGATAAATTTGGTATCGACGATATTCAGGATCTTTTAGCAATGGTAGCATTTGATTGTTTAGTAGAAAAAACTAGATCAGACGAGCAGGTAAGTAACATAGACGATGTTGCCCTTGAACAGGTACAGGCCATTAAGAACCTGATATCTAATAACCTCTAGAGATAAATACACCCCATTCTTTCAACATGATGTAAGTGTTTCCTTCCCCAGGCAAATACATATATATCAATTTACATCATGGAAGATTTAATCAATATTGTTGGACTCACTGTGGTAGGAATGGTTGTTGGATTCCTATTAAGTAGACTAGCTTTTAAAAGATCACTTAATAAGAAAAAGCAGGAAGCTGAAGAGCACAGACAATCCATCATTAAAGAAGGCGAACTAACCGCCGAAAACATAAAGAAGGACAGAATTCTTGAAGCAAAAGAAAAGTATCTAAAGCTTAAACAAGAGTTTGAAGAAGAGGCCAACAGAAAGAAAAACCAAATCATTTCTAACGAGAATAAGCTGAAACAGCGGGAGTCTTCTCTAAGCAAACAAATCGAAAAGAATAAAAGATCTGAAGCAGAAATGGAATCCATGAAGGAAAACCTGGCTGCTCAGATGGAGATCGTTAAGAAAAGAAAAGAAGAGCAGGAAAAATCTATAGCTCAGCAAGTAGCCATTCTTGAGAAAGTTTCAAACCTTACGGCAGATGAAGCTAAGCAGCAATTAATGGAAACACTGAAAGATGAGGCCAGAACTGATGCATCATCCCATATAAAAGAGATCATTGAAGAAGCCAAACTTACAGCTGCTAAAGAGGCTAAGAAAGTTGTTATTCAGACCATTCAGAGAACTGCAACTGAGCATGCCATAGAGAATTGTGTTTCGGTATTCAATATTGAGAGCGATGATATTAAAGGAAAGATTATTGGTAGAGAGGGAAGAAACATTAGAGCTCTTGAGGCATCAACTGGTGTTGAGATTATTGTTGACGATACCCCTGAAGCCATTATCATTTCTGGGTTTGATCCTGTCAGAAGAGAGATCGCAAGATTATCACTTCACAGACTAGTGACTGACGGTAGAATCCACCCTGCAAGGATTGAAGAGATTGTTGCTAAAACCACAAAGAACATCGAAGAAGAGATCATTGAGATCGGTGAGAGAACGGTGATTGATTTGGGAGTTCATGGACTCCACCCAGAACTAATTAAACTGGTAGGTAGAATGAGATTCAGATCTTCTTATGGCCAGAACCTGCTTCAGCACAGTAGAGAGGTAGCTAAGCTTTCTGCAACACTAGCTAGCGAACTAGGGCTAAATGCCAAACTTGCAAAGAGAGCAGGATTGCTTCATGATATTGGAAAAGTATGGCCAGAAGAACCAGAGTCGCCTCACGCAATTCTGGGTATGGAATTAGCCAAGAAATACAAAGAGCATCCAGATGTTTGTAATGCCATTGGAGCTCACCACGATGAGATTGAAATGACAGCCCTTATTTCACCACTAATCCAGACTTGTGACGCCATTTCAGGCTCCAGACCTGGTGCAAGACGTGAGGTAATGGATAGTTACTTAAAACGTCTTAAAGAGCTTGAGGATCTAGCACACAGCTTTGATGGTGTAAACAAGTGTTACGCAATCCAGGCAGGTAGAGAGCTTAGAGTCTTAGTAGATGCAGAAAGCGTATCTGACAAAGAAGCAGGAGATCTGTCTTTCACTATATCGCAGAAGATCGAGAAAGACATGCAATATCCTGGACAGATCAAAGTAACTGTGATTAGAGAAACCAGAGCTGTAAACTTCGCCAAATAGTTTTTGACATTAGACGCTAGACTTTAGACTTTAGATATTAGACTTTAAGAATAAAGAAATAAAAAATGATAACTGAAAAGTCATCATTTTTTTTGTAATCAATCCTATATCTTATGTCTAGCGTCTAATATCTAGAATCTAAAGTCTAACTTCCAGTCTCTAAAAAAAGAAACCGCATCAGTTACTGATACGGCTTCTTGATCTATAGTTATTTTGCTAACCACTATTTGAATTGAAATCCGAACTTGATCATTGTTCGATTATAAAATAAGTCGTATCTGGCGAAATAGTCTGAGATGAAACCATCAGTTCCATTAAATTCCCCAGAAGTATACTGGAAATACTGACTCAACGAAATGAAGAACCTGTAATCAGTTCTTGACGAGAACATCATGGTTATTCCAGGTTGAAAATGGAAACCACCATTGTGCTCATTATTCCATCCGCCATTTCTTGGAAAACCGTAACCCACTCTGGCATCAGCGAATATTCTCCTTTTCTTCTGGTTTAAATAGTACCTACCGTAACCAAAATAAGTATGAAAATCATGCCACAGCCATTCGCCGGCAATAGTAACCTCAGTAGTACTTAATGCAGCACCAGCACCAACAGCATAGCGTGGCGTTATTCTGTTTCCTACAATTAAAGCTCCTTCAGTTATGATTGTTGACGGAGCAAAGGAAAAATCCAAAGTCCCAAAAAATCCGGATTTCTTATGAAATTTACCCTTGTTGTAAAGAATAATGTCATTACCATCGTGAAGACGCTTGATATTATCCCAGATCAAATTCAGGGTATCCATGGTAGAACCGTATAATACCAATCCTACATCATTCTTGCTTACAATCTTACCAATGAACACAGACCCATCATCATAATGGACAATTGAGTTGGATTGACCCTGACTGTAAGCATTAAAGCTTAAAAAATAGCAGAATAGCATTACGCAAAGAGTTGCGCCCATGCTACCTGCCTTAGTATATTTATTATTGAATAGTCTCAAAATTAGAAAGGAATTGTGCTAAGCTCCTCGAACCCTTCAATCTTCACCTGGTCCAAACCATCAGGACCAGCGATTAACAGAATGTCATTTCTGGTTGGGTGTTGAAGCACGTCATATGCCGTAACTGAAGTATTCCATTCTTCAAGAACTAGTCTTCTTCTGTCAGTAGCATCAAATATTTTTAATCCGTCCATGCCTTCTCCAACATACAGTTTATCTCCTATCAGAGTAAGGCCATAAGGACTTTCCATGCCGATCTCTTGAATTGGATTCATCCACCCGTCTTCCATTTGTAAAACAAGAAGAGCGTTTTCATCTCCAGGGCAGTTATTCTCATCTCCTGTTCTCAGGGTCACATAAGAAATATCTTCAATATCACTTGGAATAACCGGGTCACAAGATGTGATGTGTTGGAATGATGATACCCACTCAGGATTTTCAGGATCAGATACATTCATTACCGTAACATTTGTGCTGGCACCAATAAATAATAAATCGTCAAGTGGATAAACAGTCTCCATATCCCAACCTATGGAATTTGTAGAAACATGAGAGAAAGATGATCTGTCATCAATAATTATCAGGTTTTGTCTACTTACCATGTACACATAACCATTGTTTTCAACAACTCTATTCACCGAACCAATTCCGTTTGAACTATTACCAGCGAATGATGCTGGAACAGCTGAAGGTGGAATCATTTGCTGAGCATAATCAAAATAAACCTGATGATCATTTCCAACCATAAAATCCCAGATATTATCATCTTTATCTAGTTTTTCAGTTATTGTTTGAAATTCAAATCCTAACAAAGTTCTTCCCTGGTTATCCTGAATTTCCTCTGCAACTGCATTTTCAATTCTTGAAACCAATACTGGTTGAGTTGGAATAGATAAATCGATCTTCAACATATCATAGTAGCTCTCAGCATACAAGATATTGTTAGACACAAAGTATTCTCTGTTACCTGGAATATTAAGAAATGCAAGATTTCTTGGTGCTTCCGGATCTGTATTATCAATTATATGAATCCCAACACCTTCTTCTCCAATGAATAAAAAATTGGGTGAAACGAAAATCTTCCCTGGGTTAGTCAGGTCTCTGGATGCTTCTAGGAGTGGCGTGTTTCTGATGGTCTCCATGTCTCCGTAAATTGGAGTTCCAGCCTCGTAAGTAACTTCTACATCTCCTACGATATCGTTTTCGCAGGAATAAAACAGCGCTACTGAAATAATCAGTAGTAAGCTAAGCAGTGATATGCGTTGTTTCATGGTTGTGTTTTTAGTAGGTTCTGTCAATATAGACATCTGTAATCACCAAAACGTTGGAAGTGAAAGAAATAATATATGACTCCCAAACTTTCTTGATAGTGAAATAATGCCAGCTAAGACCTAATAGTTGTTTCAAGTTAAAGTTTTGACAAAACAATAATACCAAATAGATATGATCCAAAAGTTGACTTATGGCAACTTAACCCATAGCCATAAAAAAGGCCTGAATTAAAATCCAGGCCCCTATTTTAGTTTTTTTTTTAGATTTAGAATTTAGGATGTTTCTCCCCAGGGTGTTCCTTTTCAAAGAATTCACCGTATTCTTTAATGGTTTTAGTCATGTCTTTCCTAAGCCATATGATTCCTACCAGGTTAGGGATGGTCATCAGGGCTATCGTAATTCCAGATAATGTCCAAATAATGGTAGTATCTGCGAATGATGCAAAGAAGAATGCGATTACATAAACTATTCTATAGATAATAACCGATTTAGCTCCAAATAAGAAAGTCATAGCTCTATCTCCATAATAAGACCAACTTATTGCAGTACTAAAGGCAAATAACAGAAGACCAATTGTAACTATGTATTTCCCGGAATCTCCAAACCAGCTCTTTGTAAATGCTATAGTTGTCAATCTCGCACTATGAACCAATGACTTACCAGAAATTGTAACTCCATTGCTAGCAAGTGATCCCTTTTCAACCTTAATTGATCCGGTATATGGATTGCCATCTTTGGATACAGAAATATTTTCCGCAAATGATCTGGCGTGAATGAAAGTAATATCGTTATTGGTGATTGCACCTTGGCTAACACTTAGTTCACCATTAAATCCTTTAGCGGTAGTTGGTCCACCTTCAATGAAATTGATAATGTTGTTCCTATCGGCTTCATTTGATTCATCAAGGCTTCCTTCAAACACAATGATATCAGTGTATTGGAAATCATTTACATGTTTTTCATTCCATACTCCAGAAGAAAGAAGTACTAACCCCGTGATTGTACAAATGATAATGGTATCAATGAAAGGTTCCAGTATAGCAACCATCCCTTCAGAAAGTGGCTCATTCGCCTTTGCTGATGCGTGAGCAATTGGCGCAGATCCTTGACCAGCTTCGTTTGAGAACAATCCTCTACCAACACCTTTTGTAAACGCCAATGAAATTCCAGCTCCCATAAATCCTCCTACTGCTGAACTTCCTGAGAATACATTTGCAAAAATCGAAATGAAAGAAGGAACAATATTTCCAAGGTTTGTAAAGATTACTGCTAATGCACCTATGAAATAGATAATCGCCATGGTTGGCACCAATCTCGATGTAACAGCCGCGATTCTTTTGATTCCTCCTACTATTACCAACCCAAGGAAAACAGCTAAAACCAAACCAGTAACCCAAAGATCAATCCCGAATGTCTGCTCAACTGAGTTTGAAATACTATTAATCTGAGGTAAAGAACCTGTTCCAAAAGATGATAAAACAGTAGCAACAGCGAAGATTGCCGCCATCCAACCAAGGTTTACTTTCTTACCAAAAGCAACGAAGTTGGCATTTTTCATATAGTACATCGGCCCACCAGCCATTGTCCCATCTTCTGTTTTCTCTCTGTACTTATGTGAAAGTGATACCTCGACAAATTTGGTACACATACCAAGTGCCGCTGTAATCAGCATCCAGAATAATGCTGCTGGTCCTCCTATATGCAGTGCAAGTGCTACACCGGCAATATTTCCTGTTCCTACAGTACCAGAAAGTGCTGTTGCCAATGCCTGAAAGTGTGTTGTATCTCCAGGAAGTCCCTTTTTATCAAATTTTCCTCTTACGATTTTAACTGCATGTCCGAAAAATCGGATTTGGGGAAACTTTAGATAGATAGTAAAGAAAAAACCTGTTCCTAAAAGGAAGTATACAAACCATTGATGGCTTCCAATATAGCTGTCAATGATACCTAAGATCTCATTTAATTCTTGCATAGAAGGATAATGTTCAATTTTTTAGAAGCAACAAAAATATAAATTCTTGCCACAATAGGAAGGATTAATTTTTTAATGGTTAGAAATACCTTTTTCAGGCATCTAAACCATTCATTATCATCTCATAAACAAAATATGAAGCCAACCTGGCAGTTCGATTATCTAAATCGTATTTCGGGTTTAATTCAGCAATATCCCAGCTCAATAATTTGCCGCTCTTTAAGCACTCCAACATGCAATGACGAATAACGTCCGGACTCAATCCAAACCCTGCTGGAGCACTTACTCCGGGGGCATATGCAGCTGATAAAACATCTAAATCCAAAGTCAGATACAAATGATCAACACCTTCGATAAATTTAGACATCTCTTGCGTGAGCTTGCCTGAATCTGAGAAATCAAAATCGTTCACAGTCAAGTAAGATGTACCTGCTGCATCCATTCCTTTAAATAAACTCTTGGTATTTGATGCTCGGTTTATTCCTATTGGTAAGTATTGAAAAGATTCATTTCTGGACTTATTCTCATCATGAATCTGCTTGAAAGGTGTTCCTGAACTTGGTCCTTCCTGATATGAACGATAATCGAAATGGGCATCCAGGTTGATTATTCCAGTTGAACCTTTTCCGTCAACAAACCTTCTAATTCCTTCGTAATGAGCATAGGCAATCTCATGGCCTCCACCTAGTAAAATTGGTTTGTAACCATATTGAAGTAAAGTCTTTACCTTCTCAGATAACCTTTCCTGAGCACCTTCCAGATCTGATCCACTACAAATTACTTGTCCTGCATCAAATAAGTGAACATCCTTATGATCAAATTGCACGGATAGTTTGGCCAGACTAGCTCTCAAAGAATCCGGGCCTCCCTTAGCTCCTAGCCGACCCATATTTCTTCTTACGCCTTCTTCACATTCAAATCCAAGAAATGCAAATGAATTTGGTTTTGCTTCGGAGACTTCCTTTGATAGGTCCAGTAATTGAATAATATGATGAAATAGATACCCATCTTCACCATCAAGATGGTTTGCCCGACCTTTCCAGAGGTCTTTAGAAGGTGACTTGTACATAATTAATCTTTAAGTAGCTGACCATCTTTCCAAATCATAGATGGCTTGAGCTTGCCCTGATTGTAAAAAATTTCTCTGTAGTCAGAAGTGTCGAAAGCAATGAAGTCTGCAAGTTTTCCTGCTTCCAGCTTTCCCCTATCGTTTAGGTTCAACGCTTTTGCAGCACGGAAAGTGATCCCAGCCAAAGTTTCTGCTATTGACACTTTCTCAGAAGCTCCCATTATTGAGGCTTGCAATAATAAATCACCCATTGGAGCGGATCCCGGATTCCAATCTGTGGCAATTGCCATACAAACTCCGGCATCTAACAACTTCCTTGCTGGAGCATAATGCATCCCCAATCCTAAAGAAGCTCCTGGCAATACTGTGCCTACTACATCAGACTTTGCCAACAATTCGATTTCTCTATCTGTGGAAGCTTCAAGATGATCTGCGCTTAGTGCCCCAAGTTCAACTGCTAAATCAGTACCTCCTATACTAAACTGATCCGCGTGAATGGTTAGGTCAAATCCCATTGCTCTGGCTGCCGATAAGTATTCCCTGGACACCTCCATAGAAAATGCATTTTCTTCTACAAAGACATCTATTCTATTTGCTAATTTCTTTTGTTGCAAAAGAGGAAACAGTTCATTGATGATCATTTTACTATAAGCCAAAGCATTGGTGTATTCACCAGGAACTACATGAGCAGCAAGACAAGTTGGAATGATATCGACTGGAGAGCTTTCTCCCACATTCTTAATCGCTTCAAGCATTTTTATCTCAGAATCAACCGAGAGGCCATATCCACTTTTCACCTCGATGGTAGTAACACCTTCCGATAAATGTCTCTTGACTCTGGACTGCATGCTAGTTTCCAGATCTTCTTGTTTGGTCTTTCTGGTTTTCCCCACAGAGTCATGAATTCCACCTCCTGCTGCAAGGATATTCTGATAAGTCGCACCAGAAACTTTAAGCGCATAGTCTCCAGCTCTGGAGCCTCCATAACATATATGGGTATGAGAATCTACTAAACCCGGAATCAGTACCATTCCTTTTGGAACAGGTTCAATTTCTCTTGCATTTACACCCAATGCCCTAAACTCTCCAACCTCTACTATTATACCATCCTCTACAATAATTCCTCCTTTATCAATTACCTGAAGCTCTTGATCTTTGATTGCTCCTTTAATAGGTAGTCCAGCAAGGGTAACAATCTGTTCAAATGGTCCAATCAGTCTCATTTTCGGGTTGTTTTAGTAGTGATACAAATTGACTCTTTTAATTGAAAATAACCCAACCATTAGAAAAATATTTTTGTAAACTGAAACTTTAATCGTAATATTACGATTAATTAGTCATGGGATTAAGCAAAACAGAAGCATTTTCGGAATTACATGTTGAGTTGGCAGAGCTAGCCAAAGCAATGGGACACCCTGCAAGAGTAGCAATTGTGGAATTTTTAGTTAATCACAATGCCTGTGTATGTGGTGACATTGTTGAGGAATTACCATTGTCGCAATCCACTGTTAGTCAGCATTTGAAAGCGTTAAAACAAATCGGGCTAATTGATGGAGAGATTGATGGACCATCAGTTTGTTATTGCATCAACAAAGAGAAATGGGCTTCAATGCAGAATAAGTTTCAATCCTTCTTTTCAAATATTTTAGAGAATAATAATTGTTGTTAGACCAATGAAGACGAAAGAATTTATTTCACTTTTAAAGGCGCATCCGTCAAAAAAAGTAGTGTTTGAATATCAGGAAAACAAATTCGTACCTGAGACTTATCATATTACAGAAATCAAGAATAGCCATGTAACATCTGTGGATTGCGGTGGATTTATGCATGATTTCAATGAAACGATAGTACAACTTTGGGTTAATGAAGGAGAAGCTCTGAAAGAAGACTTTACAGCTGAAAAGGCATTGAAAATAATTGATATCGTCAATAGCAAATACACCATAAACACAGATGCTGATGTTTTCTTTGAGTATGGGTATATCGATATTCCAACTTCTAGTTACAAAGTGAAGAAGGTTCACATTAGAAAAGATGAAATCCTTGTTAAGCTCTATGTACCGGCAACAGTATGTAAGCCCAGTGAGGCCGGAATGTCAATTTGCTGCTAATGATAAGCGTTCGGGATCTTAAAGAACAGGACTGGCCAGAGGTAGAAAAGATTTATGAGGAAGGTCTTGCAACTAGAATGGCCACTTTCGAAACCTCAAGTCCTGGTTGGGAAAACTGGGACAAATCTCACTTAAAGAAATGTAGATTTATTGCCGAAGAGGATGGGAAAATCCTTGGTTGGGCTGCCCTCTCCCCGGTATCCGACCGTTGTGTGTACGGAGGAGTGGCCGAAGTTAGTGTTTATATCTCAGAAGCGGCGAGAGGCAAAGGGGTTGGAGGCACACTTATTGAGGAATTGATTAAGGCGAGCGAGCAAAATAATATCTGGACTTTGCAATCCTCAATGTTTCCCGAAAACAAGGCAAGCAATAGATTACATCTCAAGTTTGGTTTCAGAGAAATTGGCATTCGGGAGAAGATCGGAAAACTGGATGGAGAATGGAGAGACACCCTAATGATGGAGCGCAGAAGCCAAAAAATCATGTAAGTCCTTCAGGTATAAACCATTATAAGCAAGCAATACCCTTAAGGGCAATCATTAAGTTTCATAATTCTGGATTTATCGTCTTGAAAATTTCATATCTATCCGACAAACCTGTATTTTAGACAGGCCAACGCATCATGATTATTTGAGGACGGCTATTTTTTATGAATGGCATTGTTAAAGTAAAACAACTATCTCAAAGGATTGTTAAATTAGGGAGGTAATAGTTCTTTCATTAACGGATGACTGACACATTGCCCAATTGCTTGCGAATGATAATTAACGATAGGATCTTTAAATTGATTGAATTGCTGGAAATGAACCCTAACTCATTTGCGGAAGCTATTGGAGTTAAAGGAACCGTTATATTCAATATAATTAAAGGACGTAGAAATAAACCCAGTTTTGACGTCCTGGAGAAGATTTTATTCAGCTTCGAAGAGGTTTCACCGAAGTGGTTAATCAAAGGAGAAGGCAATGTTTTGACTCGTGAAAAAGAGGAAAAAGCCATCACACATGTCACAGAAGAAACCGGAATCTACAAGCGCAAAGCTCAAATTGAAAAGCTTATCCTCAAACTGGAGGCCGACTACAAACTAAGCAAGCGATCAGTAAAGTCCCTCCGAGCAGAGATTGAGGACATCATGGAAGACAACCTAAAATACCGTGATCAAATCATCCAACTACAAGAAAGCCACGATAAGGTATTGAAGATACTGAGAGATAAACTGAATCTGAAGATTTAAGGAGTTTTGAATTTTGAGTTTGGAGTTTAAATGCAGCCGACAACAGTCTCTAAAAGCAAAAGTCACTGTTACCACAACAATTCACTTACCGCAACGCATTCAAAATATTGTGACCTCAAACCATTGATGGGATTCCGGATATTTCCTCCATTCCATTACAGAAATTCCGGAATGACGGTTCTTTTTCTGCGTCCTGCAAAAAACAGACAACTGACAACAGCTTTTACAAGCACCAAGCCTCAGCCACCACCAAAACTCATCAACACGCAATCCCGAAACCCGCAACTCACTACAGATCAAAATCCAACCCCTGCATAGCTTCCTTCAGCTCTTGCTCCAGAGATTTTTTGAGACGAGTCTTTCTGATTCTGCTGACTATTAAAAAGATAAGAATAAAACTAAGGATACCAGCTACCGCAAACCCTCCATACTTTTTGAGGGCTGCCATCCGTTTCTGGCTTTCTACAAGTTCAAAGTAACGTTGAGTGACTAGCTGGATATTGTATTGCTGATCCATTTGAGCTAATTCCTCGCTGGTTTTTAGGTGCTTTTCAAGGCATTCTGTGTATTTGGTGTTGTATTCAGCGAATTTTTTTGCGTCTCCTAGGAAGCCGTAAAGGGTGGAGAGTTGTTTGTAGATTTTGAATTTTTCTGGGTCCGCATCTAAGGTAGTATTTGTACCCAAAGCTTTTTCAAAATAATCTTGGGACATATCAAACTGATTGGTTTCTAAATATAGTTCCCCAAGATCCATATAAGTTATGAATAGTTGACTTGTATTACCGGTCTTTGTCTTATAGTCAATGGCTTTTTGGTAATACTCATCTGCTTTGAGATAATTTTTTTCTTCTAAATAAGTAAAAGCTATGTTGTGGCATGTCCTGCCTGCAAAGATCTCGAAATTATCCAGTTCACTTTGGTAATTGAAAATATTAAAGTAATGATCTCTGGATTTCGGATAATCTTCCAACTCATGAAATAGCAAACCAAGTTGCTGGTTGATATGTACTAATTTTTTATAATTTTTTTGATTCTCACCGAGCTTAGAAGCTTCAAAAAAATTATCCAGTGCCTCTATGTGTTTATTCCACCTTTTGTAAGCTGTTGCTTTGCGATAGGTAACTTCTAGTTTCCAATTCGAGAGATTATGTGATTCAGCGTTTTTGAGACTTATGTTGTAATACTCTATTGCTTGTTCATATTGATAATGATCTACAAAAATAGATCCAATATTCATGAAACATAGAACTTTATATTCTTCGATCTCATTATCAGATTCACACTGTTCTAGATATCTAATACTTTCAAAATAACAAATAGCAGCTTTGTCTAACTTCCCTTGATAGTCGTAGATATAACCTAATATATAATTTGATTTAGCAAGGCCATAGTTGTATGACGCTAACTTGGAATATTCTTTTGCCTCAACAGCAAAGTTTAATGCAGAATCTAAACTCACAGATAACAATTCAGAGGCTTTTTGATTAAAGAAATCAGCCATATCCTTATCTCTGTCACCTGCGACAGCCTTTGAAAAGACCAAGATTGTAAACAGTAGAAGAGTAATTAGTCTAATATTCATACTCGTTAAAATTTTAGAGCAGACGCGTAACTGCTCTAAAATTAACGAATTATGGTCAGTTACCAACCTTTTTATAATCTTTATATTTTTAGTTACCTGACGCTGGAGGAGTTGGCGGTGGTGGTGGATCCTCAGGTGGTTCATCTCCCGAATCCATTACCTGCTCTAAATCAGTATCCTGCAACAACTCATCCATTGTCTCGTCTTGTGCACATGATGCAAAGAACATCGATGCAGCGAAAACCATTGCTAGTAGTCTTAATTTTTTCATTCTGTGTCGTATTAAAGGGTTGAAAATTATGATGTAAAATTACATGCAACGGCTGCTCACGACACATTTGCTGCTTGAAAGAAAGCCACAAGTTTACCACGAATTCTAAGGGGCTAATAACTTGATTTTCAACAGATTTTGATGCAGTTACCAACGAGTTATCGGCAACATATCCACATTGACAGGCAGGAGTGAAATTGAGTCCAAAGATAGTACAATTTGATGTTTTCGGGAAGCCAATTATGATGGATGGACGGCATAAAAAAAAGACGATCACTTTTAGCAATCGCCTTTTTCAGCTACGGAAATAGGAAATAATCGATTCTAAATTAAACCTTTATTTCAAACCGTGCAGAATTACTCGATAATATAGGCCTTTGGCTCTGTGACTATTCAATATTCTTCGGTGAACGATTTTGGTGGCGAGTTGCGGGTTGCGGGTTAACGAGTTATTGTAGTGGCTGAGACTTAGTGCTTTTGGAGGCTGTTGTCAGTTGTCGGTTGACAGTTACTTGCAGTGACGTAAAAAATAAACGCGTTTGAGGTCACGAAGCTTTGAATGAGACCATAAAGTTAATCTATTCCCTTCTCCTTTAGGAGAGGGGTGCCCGAAGGGCGGGGTGAGGTAAAAGGTCATCTGTTGACAGTTATTTGCAGGACGTAGAAAGTTGCGAGTTGCGGGTTAGCGAGTTATTGTAGTGGCTGAGACCTAGTGCTTTTAGATGCTGTTGTCAGTTGACTGTTACTTACAGAGCCTAGAAGGTTGCGATTTGCTGGCGAACAAGTTATTGTAATGGTTGAGACCTAGTGCTTTAGATGCTGTTGACAGTTTCTTGCTGGGGCATAAAAATTTGAAAATTCAGTCAACTTCCCTTCTCCTTTAGGAGAGGGGTGCCCGAAGGGCGGGGTGAGGTAAAAAGGCCATCCAAAAAAGGACAGCCTTCAATATTTTCTATTCAGCTCCTAAACTAAGAACTGAATTCCAAGAACTATTTTATCCTAGAGCCTTAACCATAGTCTCTCCTATATCTGCTGGAGAGTTAACTACGTGGATTCCGCACTCAGACATGATCTTCATTTTTGCTTCTGCAGTATCATCTGCTCCACCAATGATCGCTCCTGCGTGACCCATTCTTCGTCCCGGAGGTGCTGTTTGTCCAGCGATGAAACCAACAACTGGCTTTGGATTGCCTTGCTCCTTGATCCATCTTGCAGCCTCAGCTTCATAGTTACCACCGATCTCTCCAATCATCACAATTCCTTCAGTCTCTGGATCTGCCATTAATAACTGAACAGCCTCTTTAGTAGATGTCCCAATGATTGGATCCCCACCAATTCCGATTGCTGTAGTAATTCCTAATCCAGCTTTCACAACCTGATCAGCAGCTTCATATGTCAAAGTACCTGATTTAGATACAATACCAACTTTTCCTTTCTTGAAAACAAAACCAGGCATGATACCAACCTTAGCCTCCTCCGGAGTGATAACTCCCGGGCAGTTTGGTCCTACAAGTGTAGCACCTCTTTCTTTGGCATATGGCTTAGCTTTCATCATATCTTTTACCGGAATACCTTCCGTAATAGTGATGATCACCTTGATTCCTGCATCTGCAGCTTCCATTATCGCATCAGCAGCAAATGCTGGTGGTACGAAAATGATTGATACATCAGCACCAGTTTTTTCAACTGCTTCTTTTACTGTATTAAATACAGGTTTTTCCAAATGAGTCTGACCACCTTTACCCGGTGTAACACCGCCAACTACATTTGAACCATATTCAATCATTTGCGAAGCATGGAAGGTTCCCTCTGACCCGGTAAACCCCTGCACAATAATTTTGGAATCTTTATTTACAAGAACGCTCATTATACGTGGTTTAATTTTTGTGCAAAAATAGAAATTATCAGCTCTTAAGGTAGTGTTTCTTCAAAAAAGGTTTACGCTTTTTCAATCGTTTGCTTTGCAGGTAATAGATGAATGTCCACAAATTCCCTGATACTACCCTCTCCTCCTGCTTTTGCTAATACCAAATCAACAAAATTCTTAACCTCGGAAACCGCATTTGAAGGACAAGCCGTAAATCCAACCTCATTCATTATTCCAAGGTCATTCACATCATCCCCAATGAAAGCTATTTCATCCTTTTCCCAATTATTCTTCACACACCATTCCTGAAGAATCTTTGATTTTTCCTCCTGACCAACATAACAATGCTGAATTCCCAACATTTTAGCTCTTGTGAAAATCATATCAGAACTGCCGGAATGACTGATTATCCCAACTTCAATTCCTTCCTTTATCGCCAATTTGATTCCCATTCCATCCTGAGCATCGAACTTTTTAAATTGACGACCGTCATCCAATATGTAAACACCACCATCAGTCATGGTCCCATCTACATCAAGAAGCAAGAGCTTGATCCTGGCTAACTTTTCTCGCATTTTAGACTATCGTTTTCCCAACTGCGGATGCAATCGGTTCAAGACTTTTATAAAGTGATCTGAACTCCTCAAAGTTCAACTGCTGGGCCGCATCAGATTTGGCGATTTCTGGAGTTGGGTGAGTTTCTATTAACAATCCTTCTACGCCCATTGCTACTGCGGCTCTTGTAAGATCTGGTACTCCATATCTGAAACCCATAGCATGACTTGGATCTACAACTACTGGCAAACTGGTTTTCTCTTTAAGAAACGCAACACCACAAAGATCAAGTGTAAATCTTGTATTATTCTCAAAAGTGCGAATACCTCTTTCACAAAGCATCACATTCTGATTTCCTTTTGACATGATAAATTCTGCTGCCTGAACAAATTCCTGCAATGTCGTCCCAAACCCTCTTTTTAACAATACCGGCTTATCGACCTCTCCACATCTGTGAAGTATACTTTGATCATACATTGCTTTAGCTCCAATTTGAACAATATCAGCGTGTTCTATCACTAAATCCACATGAGTAGAATCCTTTACCTCTGTGATAATATTGAGACCGTACTGTTTACGTACCTCAACAAGCATCATTAGACCTTCTTCCCCTAAACCCTGAAAAGTATAAGGTGAAGTTCTTGGCTTAAAACATCCAGCACGTAGCGTACTTATGTTGAGCTCTTTCAATAGTTTGGCGCTTTGCTCAATCTGTTCCCAGGATTCAATTGAACACGGTCCGGTAATCATTAATGTTTTGTGATGATCTCCTCCTATTCTTTCAGAACCTACCTGAATTTCTTGTTTACCTTTTTTATAAGAGCTACTGGCAAGTTGAATATCTGTTTCAGTAACAAAGTATTCATCACATTGCCCATTAATGTTCTTCGGAAGCTCTTTGAGTTTGGATGATGTTACCAGAACATACTGCTGATCTTTCTTAAAAATGATTGCTTCATTCTCCCTGGCTAGAGTATTAGCCTCCTCTTCTCCTACAGTATTCTTTAAATGAATGATCATGTTAGTCTCCTAATAGATTGGTATATATAACTCTTTTGAATTGTCCATTGTTAGCACCAAAAATTCCTTGGTCTTGAATAATAGTTACGAAAGAAGACACTTAATACAATGTTGTTTATCCGAATCACGATTCAAAAAAATGGCAATCCAATTATCCGAAGCAAATATAGTTTAAAAAATGAATTGCGATTTGTGCACCAATGCGCACAAATGTGTTCGTTTTTGATACACAAAAAGTAGTTATTTAATGGTTATATATCTGATTTACAGATACTTAAATATTTTGGCATATCGTTTGGCATATAGAGAGCATAAGGTCAAAACTCAAATAATAAAGGATTATGAAAACTCAAGCAAGAAACTTAATTACAACTATAGCCAAAATAGCCATGGCAGCCAGTTTAGTGTTGTTCGTTATTTTAGGTGCAAATGCTAACTCTTTATCAAACAATGGTAAAGGCAACAAGGACAAGAACAAATCTGAAACTATTGAAGACTCTTTGATGGTGGAAGATATACTCGTAGAGCTTGAAGAAATGGATTTGGATATTTTCGAATTGGATGTTCTTCAGGTAAGTCAGGAGATCGAAGTTTATAACAACTTAGATCAGTTGATTTTCTCAGGAAGTACTCAAGAATGGGAAAATACACAGAACCCTGAGATCATTAGACTCAAAAGAAAAGCTGATTTCCTATTGGAATCAGGAAACACGAAAGTGTATAAAGTATTCTAATACTGCCGCACAGTATTAACCGTGTAGCAATGCTGCACGGTAAAAGCATTGGGAGACCTTACTCAAACTCCCAATTTTAAAACTCAAATACTTACAACAACTCTAAAAGAAACTCGCAAAATGGGTTTCTTTTTTTTTTGTATCCGCCTATTTTTGGTGGCTATGAGTACCCTCTCAAAATACTTTTCATCAAACTGGTTATTCACCGAGGTAGACAATAGTCCGCTGGTCCTTTTCCGTGTTTTCTTTGGTTTTCTTTGTGCTGCAGAAGCTTTTGGAGCCATCATTACAGGATGGGTCCGCAGAGTAATGGTAGAACCTGATTTTACATTCTCATTCATTGGACTGGAATGGCTACAACCTCTGCCTGGAAATGGCATGTATTACTATTTCGCCGTGATGGGAACTATGGGAATACTCATTATGCTGGGTCTCTATTACAGATTCGCCGCTACTGCATACTTCTTAATGTGGACCAGTGTCTATCTGATGCAGAAATCAGCCTACAACAATCACTATTATTTACTAGTTCTTTTGACTTTGGTAATGGCAATACTTCCAGCACATAGAAGGTTTTCGTTGGATGTCAAGTTTGGGAGAGTGATTAGAAAAGATACATGCCCAAGGATATGTCAGAAGTTTTTCGTGTTTCAAGTGGGACTGGTTTACTTATTTGCTTCAATCAACAAAATCTATCCTGATTGGCTAAATGCCATCCCTATTCATATTTGGTTTACAGCAAAAAGAGATTATTGGTTAATCGGGCCGCTTTTAAATCAGAATTGGTTTCAATATGTCATTTCTTACGGAGGAATATTTTATGATGGATTAATCATTGTCTTCTTATTGAATCGAAGAACCCGATTCCTGGCGTTGATTCTAACGCTAATATTTAACCTATTTAATTCTGCAGTTTTTCATATAGGAATATTCCCATATATGATGATTGCGTTTCTCGTTTTCTTCTACCCTCCAGAAGAAATCAGCAAGCTATTCTTTAGAAAGCGAATTCCAGCAAAGGAGCAAGTTTTCAAAGGCAAACTAGCTGTTAAGAGATTCTGGTATTATGCCTTCTTTACCTATGTAGCTATCCAAATAGCTCTTCCTCTAAGACATTGGTTGTTTCATGGTGACGTTCACTGGTCGGAGGAAGGTCATAGAATGGCATGGCAGATGATGTTACGCACGAAGAGCGGTTCAGGGAAATTTATTGTCAAAAACAACGACAACCAACAAGTAGAAAATGTATACCCGAGAAGGGTTTTACCTAGAAAACAAGCAAATAAAGTATTAACGCAAGCCGACTTCATGTGGCAATATGCCCGAAGATTGGAAGCTCAATACAAGGAAAAAGGCTGGACCAACATCTCAGTCTACCCAGACATATACACCAAACTAAATGGTGGAACAAGAACCAGAATGATTGAAAAGGATGTGGACCTGCTTACTGTTGAGTGGGATCGATTCAAGAAATCTGACTGGATTACTCCATTCCCCCTACCCAGAGAAGATACAAGATGATAGATTTAAGAAGTGATACAGTCACTAAACCAACACCAGGCATGTTGGAAGCAATGTTTAATGCAGAAGTTGGTGATGATGTATTCGAGGAAGATCCCACTGTAAAGAAACTTGAAGAAAAGGTGGCTGCTATGTTTGGAATGGAGGCAGCATTGTATTGTCCGTCTGGCACCATGACAAATCAAATTGCTTTGAGAATCAATACTCAGCCTCAGGATGAAGTAATTTGTGACAAGCGCTCCCACATCTACCTTTATGAAGGAGGTGGAATGGCCTCAAATTCTATGGTCTCAAGTAGGTTGGTAGATGGTGATAGAGGAAGAATTGATGTGAGCCAAATTGAAGCTAACATAAATCCTGATGACATTCACTTCCCAAGGACTTCTTTAGTCTCATTAGAAAATACAGTTAATAAAGGAGGAGGATGTTATTATTCTCTGTTTCAAATATCAAAAATTGGTGAGTTCTGTAAAGCCAATGGTTTAAGAACTCATTTGGATGGAGCCCGAGTATTCAATGCACTTCAGGAATCCCATGAGCAACCATCTGCGTATGGAGATCACTTCAATACAATATCAGTATGCTTTAGCAAGGGTCTTGGCGCTCCTGTTGGTTCTGCATTATTAGGGAGCAAAGAAGATATCAAAAAAGCTAAGAGAGTTCGAAAAGTCTTTGGTGGAGGAATGAGACAAGCAGGATACCTGGCAGCAGCATGTATCTACGCTCTTGACAATCATGTTGAGCGTCTTACTGAAGATCATAGAAGAGCAAGATCGCTTGGTGAGGCTTTTGAAGGTCTTCCAATTACCAATTCAATCCTTTCAGTGGATACCAATATTGTTATTGTTAATCTCAAAAAACCACATACTCCTGCCAGTGTATTAAGTAAGCTAGAGGAAAAAGGTGTTAGAGCTGTTCCATTTGGGCCTGAAGACATCAGGTTTGTAACGCACCTGGATTATGATGACAATCAATTGGACGAGACTATTGAAATAGTTAAAAAAATCTCTTTCTGAGTTTTTCAAAGTTATTCACCAAGTATACTCCTAAGAATATCAATGCTGCAGCAATAACTTGTTTTAACGTTAGAATTTCGTTGAAAAACAGAACTGCTATTGTGGTAGCAAAGAACGGTTGAAGGTAAATATAAATCCCAACTACTGATGGAGACACATAGCCTAATGTCATTGCATTTAGCCAGTAAACCACTACTGTACTTAAGATAATCACATAAGCAATGCTAAACCATACTGCCGGAGTAAAGCTGGCAACATCAACCTCTCCAATTTCTGATATCCCAAAAGGCAAAACCATAAAGGTCCCAAAAGTAAATAACCATTTCACGATAGTCAGTGGGTGATATTTTACCATTAGAGGTTTGGCTATAACAAGGTATAAACTGTAGGAAGTAGCATTACCAAGAATGGCAAGGTCTCCCAGGAAAGTATCATTACTGAATCCCAACTCATCAGAATAGATCAACAAAAAGGCACCCGATAAACCTACAATTAGCCCTAGTGCCTTGAATGGTCCAATTCGTTCTTTTAGAATGATTAAAGCCATCACCATAACAATCACAGGAGATGATGTCATAATAATTGAGGCATTAATGGATGTGGTGAGACTTAATCCTTTAAAAAAAAGCAATTGATTCAATGCTACACCAAATACAGCACATTTAAGCATCAATATAAAATCCTTCTTATCAGAGACTTTCTCCTTTACTATCAGAGAATGAATGAGCCACAAAAGAGCCGTTGCACACATCACTCTAATTGCAATAAATGCAAATGGGGGAATGTAGCCGTTGAGAACTATTTTGGCAATGTTATAGTTGGCCCCATAAATAAGACCGACCAAAGTAAGTGCCAAATGGACGGTCCATAGTTTTTTTGGTTTCAAGGTCGTAAGAAGAAATTCTCCACGAATATCCTTTAAAATCTATCGCTATCAAAAGTTGCTCGCTATATTTGATTTGATTTTTAGTTATGTTCCAAAATACTCGTCCATTAGCAGAAAGAATGCGTCCTTCATCTTTAGATGATCTGACAGGACAGGATCATTTGGTTGGTCCTGAGGGTGTATTACGTAGAGCCATTAAAAACGGACAAATCCCATCTATGATACTGTGGGGTCCTCCCGGAGTAGGTAAAACAACAATTGCCAATATCATTGCGAATGAAGTGAAGTTGCCTTTTAATACTTTAAGTGCTGTTAGTGCTGGTGTGAAAGAAGTAAGGGAAGTCATTTCAAAAGTAAGACCAGGACAAAAGACAATTCTCTTTATTGATGAAATTCATAGGTTCAACAAGAGTCAGCAGGATGCTTTGTTGGGAGCTGTTGAAAAGGGTACAATAACATTGATTGGAGCCACTACTGAGAACCCAAGTTTTGAAGTAAATGCTGCATTGCTTTCAAGGTGCCAGGTTTATACTTTGAAGCATTTAGAAAAATCTGATTTGGTCGGGTTACTTGAGAAATCATTGAAGGAAGATGAAAAACTCAAGGATTTCGATGTAGATATCAAAGAAACTACTGCTCTGCTTAATCTTTCAGGAGGCGATGCAAGGAAACTGCTCAATCTATTTGAGCTTGTGGTAGACTCACAAGGCGAGAAAGCGGTTATTGAAGATGAGCTTGTAATGGATATTGCTCAGCAAAAAACAGTTATCTATGACAAGTCAGGCGAAATGCACTATGATGTCATATCTGCCTTCATCAAATCTATAAGAGGAAGTGATCCAAATGCTGCTGTTTACTACCTGGCAAGAATGATTGAAGGTGGTGAGGATGTTAAATTCATTGCAAGAAGGTTAGTGATTCTGGCTTCAGAGGATATAGGAAATGCAAACCCAACCGCTCTAGTGATTGCCACCAATACATTTCAGGCAGTGACAATGATTGGATATCCTGAGGCTGAAATAATTTTATCACAATGCGTCACTTATCTGGCTACTTCCCCAAAGAGTAACGCAAGCTACATGGCCATCAAAAAAGCAAAATCATTAGTAAGAGAAACCGGTGATTTGCAGATTCCAATGGCAATCAGAAACGCCCCTACAAAACTGATGAAAGACCTTGATTATGGGAAAGGGTATAAATATGCTCATGACTATCCTGGAAACTTTGTCAATATTGAATTCATGCCAGAAGAAATAAAAGGTAAAAAGCTCTATGACCCTGGAAGGAACCCAAGAGAAGAAGACATGAGAAAGAAGCTCCAGGCAATGTGGAAAGAAAAGTATGGCTACTAATCCCAAAATATCAGCATTAATTATCATAGATATGCAGAAAGGAGGATTCAAACCCTCCGAACCAAAACACAATCAGGATAAAGTCATATCGAATATCAACCTATTAATCGACACTTTTCGAAAGTCACAACTCCCCATTATTTTCATTCAACATGATGGCACCAAAGAGAATGTGTATATTCCCGGTACAACTGAATGGGAAATTATTGATGAACTAAACCAATCTCCTACAGATCATATTATTTCAAAAACCGCAAACAGTTCTTTCTATAAATCTGAATTAGATAAGACATTAAAAGAGCTGGGCTGCCAATCAGTTTTCATTTCAGGTTGGGCCACTGACTTCTGCGTGGATGCAACCGTTAAATCCGCTATTACACATGATTATGATGTGAATATTGTTGCTGATGGCCATACATGCAGTGACAGACCAAATGTTGCTGCTAAGGATGTTATCGAATACTTCAATTGGGTTTGGAAGAATTACACACCAACTAAATCTGGTCCCATCACAATTCTATCGACAGAAGAAATCAGAAGTAAAATTCAAATTTGAAGCACTATCAATAGCTTTTGAGGACATTTTGACGTATATTATACATAACCAATAACAAGTTTATTGGGGAGGTCGGCAGCTTCATACACTTCTTACGGTATTACGCCGCTATATCTCTATTTTCTTTTTTATAAACCACAACGGATCGCTATGGATGTGCTAAACATAACAGACAAGCTTATTCTATTGACCGAGCGATTAAACGAAAGTCAGCGAATGGCCAATATTGGTAGCTGGGACTGGGATATCCTAAAGGATAAAGTGTGGTGGTCTGACCAAACATATCGGATTTTTGGAATTGAATTAGATGCTACTAAAATCAGATACGAGACATTTTTCAACATGGTTCACCCAGATGAACAGGGCATTGTAAATGATCACATCAAGAAAGCATTCGTTGAAAAAATCCCGTATAGTTTGGACTCCAGAATAATATTGGAGGACGGGACCGAGAAAATAGTCAATATTCAGGGACAGGTTTTATTTAACAATAATCTGGCATATCGTATGCATGGTACCGCTCAAGATGTGACATGGAGGAAAGAAATAGAGAACGAATTAAAAAAACACAGGGATTTTCTGGAAGAAACAATCATCGAAAGGACTGCAGAATTGAGAGAATCTCGGGAGTATGCTTTTAAGACACTTGAACAATTACAAAAGACACAAACTCAGTTAATCCATTCAGAAAAAATGTCTTCAATTGGCCAGTTGGCTGCAGGGATTGCTCATGAACTAAATAATCCAATCAATTTCATCAATGCCAATGCAATGAGCCTGGGCAGAGACATAAACGATATAATCGCATTGCTTCACATGTACAGAGATCACTCTGAAAACAATAGTGTCAGTATGCAGGAGATTAAAGACTTTGAGAGAGAAATTGATTTCGAGTTTGTCGATAAACACATCATGCAAAGTGCGAAAGACATTCAAAATGGAGTAACCAGGGCAGCTGAAATCATTCATAGTCTGAAGAACTTATCTTTCGCTGAAGAAGCTGAATTCTCAACGTGTAGCATAGATGATGGTATCATTCGAGCTGTAAGTGCAGCCACCAAAAACTTTGATAGAGAGCTCAACATAATTGTGGAAACTCAAGCAGATATCCCACCAATCAATTGCATCCCTGGACAGATTGAAAAAGCGCTTACCAATTTAATTACAAATGCGATCGAAGCAATTGATGAGAACGGGATAATAAAAATACATGCCCATAAAGGGAAACAATGGGTTTATATTGAAATATCCGATGATGGAAATGGAATTGACCCTGCCCAACTCAATAGAGTTTTCGAACCATTTTTCACTACCAAAGAAGTAGGAAAAGGAACTGGTTTAGGGTTATCCATAAGTCATGGAATCATTGAAAAACACGGAGGAAAGATCACAGTCAACTCGGAACCGGGAAAGGGAACCAAGTTTACCGTCATACTTCCTTTGTAGAATTTTCAAACAATTTTAAGAACACAACACTTTTATATATACTATTAATTACGCAAAATCAGTCGGTTATGAAATATTCCATCCTCTACGTTGATGATGAGATAGAAAATCTAAGAAGTTTCTATGCAGTATTTAGAAGAGATTTCGATGTTGTCACCAGTCAAAACCCAAAGGAGGCACTTGAAATCCTGAAAAATCAGGAATTCCAATTAATTCTTTCGGATCAAAAAATGCCGGGAATTACAGGCATAGAATTTTTATCCCAGGTACATGAATTGCTAGGAAATCAAATGCCTAAATGTATGATCGTTTCAGGTTATACCAAAGATGATATCATCCATGAAGCGTTCCAAAAAATTGGTCTATTCGCGTTTATCTCTAAACCCTGGAAAGAAGAGCTAATGAGGGAAAAGATCGAAGAAGGAATCCATCTTACTTTAGAAAAAACAGCTCAAACCAATCATTGAACCAAAACCATAAACATCTGAGCCATTAGCCAAAATTTTGATCAAGAGTCTGATTCATCTTTACTGTATCAATAAAATTTAAAAATAAGAAAGATGAAAAGATCAAATCAAGCTATTGAAATTCCTGTAAGCATTACTGCAGAGGCAGCATGGGAAATTATTGGTGCAGTTTCAGGTGTGGATAAATGGTTAGGGCCAATTACTTCATGTCGAGTAGAAGGAAACCAGAGATTCTGTGGTACTGAGGAAGGAGAATTCAAAGAAGACATTCTTGCAGTAGATAATGAAAACATGTTATTTGAATATTCAATACCTCAACAACATATGCTACCAATTGAAAATATTCATGGCAAAATGCAAGTTGTAGAAAACAACAATCAAGTAGCCATCAAGTGGAGCTGGGATTTTGATACAACTGATGAAAATGAACAAGTCGCAAAAGAAACATTGGCTCAAATCGGAGCAATGGGAATTCAAGGAATACAAGATTTAGTAAACCAGACAGCTGCTGCCTAACAAAAATTGGGGTAAGAGATTACCCCATTCCCTTATTATTCGTATTTTCATTTACTGTTATTGCTTTGTATCATGATTCTTAAAAGACAGACGCTCGAACTATTTGGTAAAATGCTCTTTGAGACAGCTACGGTTTGTCCACCTCTCACATTATCCAACCCCATGCCAAATGAAGCATGTTTCGTTTACATCATTCAGGGGGAGCAAAGAGCACTTTCAGAGGTAGAATCAATGAGTGCTTTGGAAAAAGAAGCCCTACTCATGAAATGTGGAAATTATTTCTCTCAAATGTTACCAAGAGAATCCACAGGTCAATATGAGGCGGTAGCAATTCATTTCTACCCGGAGATTCTTAAAAAGGTATTTCAAGACGAGTACCCAACATTTTTAAAGGATCAAAATCTTGCGAACAACCAGTCGATAGCAAAGTTTAAAGCCGACATCTTACTCGATAAGTACTTTGATTCAATCATGTTCTACTTCGAAAACACAGAGTTGGTAAACGAGGAACTTTTGATTCTAAAGTTGAAGGAACTGCTACTTTTGCTTGTGAAAACCGGAAATGGTGAAGGTGTCAAAAACATCCTAAGTAATCTTTTCTCTCCAAGGACATATCAATTCAAAGAAGTAATAGAAAGTCATTTATATGATAGCCTTAGTCTAAATGACTTTTGTGAGTTGACGAACCTCAGTCTATCTTCATTTAAGAGAGAGTTCAAGAAAATTTTCAATGATAGTCCCGCTCGTTACATCAAAAACAAGAAATTAGAGAAAGCTAAAGAGCTATTAGAAATTAGCGATCTGAATGTTACTCAGATAACTTTTGAGTGTGGGTTTGGTGATTTGGCTTCATTCTCAGTGGCGTTTAAAGACAAATTCAATATATCTCCGTCCGTGTATAGACAATCCATTAAATCAGCCTAGGAAATAATCCATCCAGATATCAAAATTTCTACTAAACGCAATACATTCTTCATGTCCTGGTACTTATATTTAGATTCTAAAACAATCTAAATATGCGGAATTCAATTCTTTTTCTTTCAATTCTAATAATTCTATCAAACTGTAATACTCCTGCACCTACAATAGATTCGTTTGAGTCAATATTATATGGTGTAGAAAAAATTGAAGGAAGACCAGAATACTTGAATTCCCCTTTCGTAACTGCTGGTGACCGACTTTACATGGTTGGACATCAGAATGGCACATTCCCAGATTTAGGTTGGCATGTGACTGGTGAAATGGGAGGAATTTGGGATCATCCAATCAAGTTGATGGATGGATTTATTTCCTCAATAGCTGTTGAAGGATCTTCAGCTAGCTGTCTTAATGAGGCATCTGGTTTCACTAACTATCCATTTGCAAATCAGCATACTTTCAAACTAGAAGGATTAGAAGTTAGCCGATTCCAATTTGTACCAGATGGAGTTGAAGGAATATCTATTGATTACGTTATTAAAAACACTGAATCCTCGGCCAAGACAGTGAATTTCACAATCGATGGAATGGTCGACTTAAGAGAAGTTTGGCTTGGAGAAAGAACTAACATGATTGATTCCACGGATGTATTGGACTGGGATGAAGCATCTAAAAGTTGGATTGGCAAAGATCAGGGGAATGAATGGTACGTCATGTTTGGATCGACTTTAACTCCAGTTTCTCATCAGAATCAAGCTCAAAACTGCGATTTCGAAAGAAAAGGAAAAGGAGTAAATGGGTCTATTTCCTATGAGATAGAAGTTCCGGAAAATGGGTCGGTTACTATTCCAATCAACATTGCAGGATCATATAAATCCAAAGAAGAGCTATTAACTACTTATAGTAAACTGTCCAATTCACGATATGACTTATTAAAATCAAAAAAAGCACGTTACGAAGTGATTGCCAATAATTCCAAATTAACCATTCCAGACAAAAACCTTGAGCAGGCTTACAAATGGGTAAAGTACAATACAGATTGGTTAATCAGAGATGTACCCGAGGTTGGAAGAGGAATTTGTGCCGGTATTCCTGATTATCCGTGGTGGTTTGGAGTTGATAGCGAATACACTTTGCAGGGAGCCATTATGATTGGCAACAGAGATCTCGTTGAGAACAATATTGCCCTGCTAGATAAACTCTCCCAATCAGAGAATGGGAATGGAAGAATAATCCATGAAGCCTCCACCAATGGTGTTGTATTCAATCCTGGAAATATCAATGAAACACCTCAGTGGGTGAGTATGCTATGGACCGTTTATCAATGGACAGGCGACAAGGAATTTCTTGAGAAATACTATCCCACAGTTACATCAGGATTAAACTGGTTACTTGAAGAAAACGATAGTGACAATAACTTATTAGCAGATGGATTTGGCATGATGGAAATCCATGGGATGAATTCTGAGATGGTGGATGTTGCAGCCTATTCTCAAAAAGCATTTGCTGATGCAGCAAAGATGGCCAACCTTCTTGGAGACATTGCCAATGCTTCAAAATATAAGGAAACCGCAGAAAAACTAAAGAACGTTATCAATACAGATTTCTGGGTTGCTGAATATAATTCATATGCTGACTTTATCGGAACAAAGAAGCAGGCATTGCACTTGCTTGAAGACGCGATTGTTAGGGCTGACACACTTAAAAAACCTTGGGCTGTAGAAGAACTAGAGAAGACCAAAAAAGAGATTGAGAAAATCAAGGGTGTTGGTAAACAAGGATATGTCCTTCATCACAATTGGGTAGTGAATACGCCAATGGAAATGGGGATAGCAGATCCTGAAAATGCCAGGCTGGCATTGGAAACCGGAGCTCAGTTCGTTAATCCATTTGGGGTATTTGTAACTGGAATAGATAGAGATGAATCAGCTGGCAAAGATGAAAGCTCTTTCGGCTCTGACAGAAAAGTTTTCACCTACACAGGTGCTGTAATGACATTGCCAACAGGTGTCCAAACTATAGCAGAAAACAATTATGGAAACCCGGACAAAGCTCTTGATTACCTTCAAAGAATGACCAAAACATTTAGTTACGCTCTTCCCGGTTCCATTTACGAGGTTTCTCCTGATTATGGCATGATGACTCAGGCATGGAATTGCTACAGTTTTGCTGTTCCAATTGTTTCACAATTTTTCGGAATCAAACCAGATGCTGGAAATAACTCAATTACCATTATTCCTCAGATGCCTTCAGGTTGGAATAATGCTAAATTGGAAAGTGTGAAAATTGGTGACAACACAATAGACATTCAGTATGAAAAAACTGGAGACAACATCTCTATAATTGTATCACAAACACTTGACTGGGAAATTAAAGTAGGTCAGAAAGAAGGAACATACAATCTAAAGCTAGAAGGGTCTGAACAAAGTTCATCAAACGGAATAGCTTATGTCTCATCCAATGCCAAAAGCATCAAAGTAGAGCTTTCCAGAAACTAAGCCTGAGCAGTGCTTAGTTTCTCTTTGTTCTCATCAATTGACATAATTGGTATATTGAATGAGAATTTAGAGCCTTCATTCAAGGTAGTATCCACCTGGATCTCACCACCATGAGCTTTCACAAACTCTTTACATAAAAACAGTCCAAGACCTTTACCCACCTCTCCTTTGGTTCCCGGTTTCGACTCAATTTCAAACTTAAAAAGCTGATCCAGAGTTTCCTGAGACATCCCAATTCCTCTATCAGAAACTGTTATCGCATGATCTTGATCATCTTGAGAGTAAGTAATGGTAACCAATCCCCCATTGTTAGAATACTTGATTGCGTTCCGAACTAAATTTCTAATAATCGTTTCAATCAATGCAGCATCCCCAACCATTTGAGTATCATGCGAAACCTGATTGACTAAATCAACTTGTTTCTCAGTATATATAGTAGTGACATTTTCTATTATTCTATCTACCATATTCTTCAAAAGAAACTCCTCATGATGCAGCAATTCATCCTGTAAAGAAATTCTTGACCAGTCAAATAGGTTGTTAATAATCTCAGTAGTATTTTGAACCTTGTTGGTAAGGCTCGGAAGCATTAACTCAATCTCCTCTGGGCTTGCTAGTTTATTTCTTATAAAATCAAGGATAGATGACAAACCTTGAAGTGGGGACATCATATCATGACCAAGGATCGCAAATAGCTTCGTCTTGAACTCATTCATCTCCCTAAGACTCTGAGCCTGTGCTTCTATCTGCTTATTCTTCTCCTGAAGCTCCTGATTCTTCTTAATATTTTTATTTCTTTCTAAACGATAAAACCGTGTTAATTCAAGTATCAAAAAATAGGCTATACCACTTACTGTGAAAATCATTAAATCGCTGGTAATTAATGAATCAACACCCTTATAATTGGCTCGAATACCCGGATCTTGTAATTCTGCATAAGCCACTACCAATACAGTACCCCAAGCATAAAACGAAAATAGCGTTAGCCATCTTCTTGGTACAGTTCCAATCATGATAATGAATACAATCACAAACATCATCATATTACCAGCTGACAAGCCTCCACGCCCCAGAATACAACCTGCACTAACAAGCGGAAATAGGAGACCAACAAGAATTGCAGCCATGTGATCAATCTTATGACCTTTCCTGAAAAGAATATAAAATGAAATGGAAAGAATTACTGCGGTGATCTCGAATGCACCAGAAACCCAATCTCCGCGCAGAGCAATATCTCTCAGCCCCAATAAAAATGCGGCGATACCCACAACATACAGAGATAACAAAAACATCCGTTGCTGAAGGCCAATACCTTCCGGATATTTGAACAAATAAAACTTCATAGCGCTTGCCCGTGTAGATATAATTTATCTAAAAACATGTATGAACATGAAAAGAAATGAAGTGAGCTGGCATTTTAGCTGTTGGATAGGAGCTTGCAAGCATATCAAACAGTGGTAACTCCATTTTTTTACAGCTTCTTTTTCACGTACAATTTGAATTATATCTCAACTACTTTTGTTTATCACCTGAAAATGAAACGAAGACAATTCATAAAAAACACTTCACTCGCAATGGGAACAATTTCACTTAGCAACCTAAGTTCACTTGCTTCAAACTGGGGAAATTCTCCGGATATGCCAATATTGTTTGTAGGTCATGGGTCACCAATGAATGCCATTGAACAAAATGACTACACCAAGACCTGGGCAGAAGTTGGGAAAAATTTACCAACACCCAACGCCATATTAGTTGTGTCAGCTCATTGGGAAACAAAGGGCACAAAAGTTACTGCAATGCCAAACCCCAAAACGATACATGATTTTTATGGATTCCCAAAGGAACTGTTCGATGCGGAGTATAATGCTCCCGGAGATCCGGAACTGGCTGGTAAGATTGTACGAGAACAATCAAAATACACCATTGAAGAAGATCACAAATGGGGTCTTGATCATGGTACCTGGTCTATTCTAATGCCTATGTATCCAGATGCAAAGATTCCTGTATTGCAATTGAGTTTGGATAAACACTTAAGCCCTGAACAGCATTTCGATTTGGCACAACAACTTAAAAGTCTCCGTCAAAAAGGAGTACTCATAGTGGGTAGTGGCAACATCGTTCATAATTTAAGAATGATGAGATTCAATCAGCCGGCGTACGACTGGGCAAGCGAATTTGACCAATATGTTGAGCAAAAACTTAATGAAAAAGATTTCAAAGCCTTGATCGACTACCAAAGTTTTGGGACAGCTGCACAATTATCAGTACCAACAAACGAGCATTATTTACCAATGCTATATATGCTGGGCATGTCTGATAAATCAAAGCAGATCCACTACTTTAATAATAAAATGGATATAGGATCAGTATCGATGAGGTCATTTATAATAGGATGACCCAAAGTGAAAGTAAGGAAGAATTGATTAGTGAGAAACTCTCACAATTTTTTGTGGCTTATTAAAGCTGATAGTCTTGTTTTGAAAATCTATCAGAGCTCCGGTTTTGTTAAAAAAGTCTGAGCCCAAAACACCCAATATTTTGAAGCCAGTTTTACCAAAGTACTCATTCAGCCTGTCCAGATCAGAGCCATAGAACCGGAAGCCTGTGTAGTCATTTCCGCTGTAAGCCACTTCAATACCAGTAGTAGGATTGAATGAGCCACTGCCTCCAATGCCTTTTAGCTCTCCTCTATTGGCATTTTCATAATACTCAAAGTTGTACTTTGTTGCCTGATTCAAATCAATCAGCGAAATGCCGGCTCCTGTATCTACCAGAAATATGCCTTTCTTTTGATTGATTTCCAATGTGACAAACATTAAGTCATCACGTACATTAACATTCATTTGCGGGTCCGGAGCTGTTTGCAGCTGGGTAGTAGCGCACGACTGGAATACCAGCAGCACAATTAACCCAAGAAAAGATCTTGCTAAATTCATTTTTACCAACACGTTTAGTTCTAGGTAATTTTACGTGTGGCCAAAGGGGCTGTCTGGTTTTATGTGATTACTGGGAAATCCGTTGATAAACTGTCCAATTCGTCTAAAAAGTCCTGCTTAGATGCTCTTTTATGGTAGGCATATACTTTCTACCAGAAGTAATTTCTGTGCCTTCAGATAACCTAACAGCGTATTCATTTTTAGACAAGTATGAAATATTGTCCACAAATTCCTTGTTGATTATATAGGAACGATGGACCCTCATGAAAGTATCTGGGTTTAATTTGGATTCTATTTGAGACATAGTAACCCGGTAAAGAAATGTCTTATCCTCTACCACCAGCCTGATGTAATTCCCAAAAGCCTGGATGTAGGTAACATTTTCCAATTTAACTCGGTCTTCTCGTCCCCTTTCGCAAATTACCAATTCATGGATATAGTCGTCTTGCATCGGTTGTGGTTGGTTTGATTCGGAATGGTGGAAATTGAAATGCTTTCTGGCCTTTTCCAGAGAACAATCAAAACGGGTTTTATTGTAGGGTTTTAATAGATAGTCAACCGCATCTATTTCAAATGCTTTGACTGCATGCTGCGGGAATGCTGTAGAAAAAATTACATATGGCTTATTAGGCTCATCAAATGAATTTACTACCTGAAACCCATCCATATCGGGCATCCCAATATCTAAAAAAATAAGATCTGGATGATGACTATTAATGACGCTTAACCCTTCACGACCGTTACTGGCATCTGCAATCAGATTCATATCTTCATGTTTCTCCAGCAGTCTTTTAATTCTGGCTCTTGCCAACGGCTCATCATCAATTATCGCTACATTCATTTCTCAACAGCTTTAATAATAGGAACAATCATACTTACCCTAAACCCCATACCCGGAGTGGATTTATAGTTTAAATCAAAGTTGTTTTTGTAAAATTGTGAAAGCCTTTTCTTGACTATCCCCAAACCGATCCCAGTGCGTTCACCATTTTTGAAACCTTCTGAACCGACTCCATTATCGGAAACAGTAAGTTCCATAGTATCCCCATTAGTTTGCCCTGAGATGGTTATTTCGCAATCACCTGAATGAGTGGAAAAACCATGCTTTATAGCGTTTTCAACGAGAGGTTGCAGTATAAGGTTCGGAACAAGAGCTTGTCCCAGAGACTTATCAAACTTATAATTCACTTTCAACCTGTCAAGAAATCGTATTTCTTCAATGCTTAGATAATTCTTAATAAAGGCCAATTCTTCTTCCAAAGTGACCGATGTAATATCCCCCTGCTCCAATACAGTTCTAAATAAGTCACCAAACTTGGCAATCATATCCTGCGCCTTCTCGGTATTTTCATCAATTAGAGAAGAAATGGTATTTAATGTATTAAAAAGGAAATGAGGGTGAAGCTGCATTTTCAAGGCATTCAGCTTTGCTTCATTCAACTGGTCTTTGACGGCTTCCAGTTGATTTTTCGAATCACGGTATTTCTTGTAATAACCTAGGGCAATAAAAAGGATGTAAATTCCTACAAACTCAAGAAATCTGGTTGAGATCGCGAATGATAAGTACCTGAAATTCAGAAAGGACCAACCTCCATCTAATAAATCTCCCATAATAGAGTAGTAAAGAAATGAAGTAGTCAGTTCGTGGGCTGTAGCCAGGAAAACGCCATAAAAGAGTGATAATAAAATATCCTTTAATACACTCCCTTTTTGAAATTTAGTCCGGAGGCTCAGATTATAAACGATTGGACTAAGAATGGCCCAAAAAATAAAATTGATCGCCTGAACCACAAAAGTAAAAATATTATCCTCGAGAGACCAGTCGTAATTCTTCTTGGTGAAGTTTGCCGAGAAGACTGCCTGGAAACCGAGAATTACACTGATTACCAGTACTCCGATAATCAAAAAGTGTAATGGAAAGGGAAGTCTTGAAAAATATTTCCTCATATCCTGAAGTGAACGTAATTCTGCCATGGACGCAATTATTGTATGTGATAAACCGCAAAAATTGTGATAAACCGGATGTAGAATTACAAAAGATTGGAACCAGTAAATTAATCAATAAGGGTAGGGATTTAAACTTTTTGCCTGTATTTATGTCAGAGAGTGAGGACAAATTATTTACCGGCATGCACCCATTTCAAGAATTTATTGAAAGGTACACCCCTATACCCCAGGAGGATTGGGAGAAGATAGAACCGCATATTGAGAGGTTCACTCTATCAAAAGGGAAAACCATACTAAAAGAAGGAGAATATTGTAAAAACCTATATTTCCTTGAAACCGGCCTTTTAAAATTTTTCAAGGTGAGCAATGGCGAATCAATTACAAAATTCTTCACCAAGGCTCCCTATACATTTACATCTCAAAAAAGCTTCATTGAGAATAAGCCTAGCAAAGAGAACATTGTCGCGATTGAAGACAGTGTGCTTTGGAAAGTCGATCGTAAGAAAGCATTTCAACTCCTACAAATGGAATCCTGGAATACCTTTGTCAGAAAGTTAGTTCAAGAAGTACAGTACTACAGAGATGAGGTTTTAGAAGAAGTTCATACAAACTCAGCTAAAGAGCGATATCAGAACATGGTAAATAACAGTGAGCCAACATTAATGGACATTCCCCTAAAACACTTAAATTCATATTTTGGCATTGCCCCTCTTTCCGCAAGAATAAAAAGGAAAGTAATTCTTAGAGACTGCTAGGTTGCACTATATTAGTATTAACTAGTGCACAATAGATTTGAATTCTAAATACATAGGAATAGATGGTTGTCCTTACGGCTGGTGTGTCGCCATTTACGATCAAACATTTAAAATTGAACTTCATCCAGACATTCAGAGTGTGATTGCGAAATATTCTGATGCTGATTTAATATTAATTGACATCCCAATTGGCCTTACAAGCAGGAGTTTTGAAAGAACTCTTGACACCCAAGTAAGAGAACTTCTAAAGCCTCATAAACATTTTAGTGTATTTACTCCACCCTGTAGAGAAGCGCTTGATGCCTTAGATTATGATGATGCCAAAACAATCAACAAAGAGATTACTGGCAAGAAAATTTCAAAACAATCTTATAACATATCAAATAAGATAAAAGAAGTTGATTCTATCATTTTATCACACAAGGAATTAATACCTATCCTGAAGGAATCTCATCCCGAGTTATGTTTTAAATATCTAAATAATGGGGTCCCTCTTCAATCTTCAAAGAAGGATAAAGACGGGCAAATTGATAGGCTTGGCATTTTGCAAACGCATGTACCTGAAATTAATGACTTAATAGAATCCACATTAAATGGAACCAAAAGGAAAGATGTAAAAATAGATGACATGATTGATGCAGCATGTCTAATGGTCTGTGCTCTATTATCTGACAACAAAGTTGATTTCATTGGAGACCAAATAGATGATGCTGGTATTCCTGTAACAATGGCTGTCCCTAAAACTTGACATAAGACAACAAATCTCTTCTAATTTGGAAACGATTGCTGATGGAAATTATCTTTCTATTGTTAATCTTAAAATCTGTTCTACAATGAAAAAATTTCCAATCATGCTTTTCCTGATTATGCCGCTAATAGGATTAGCCAAGATCAATGTTGATACTTATGGATCAGGAGCTAAGAAATACTGGGTAATATATGATAGTGAATCGGAGGAGCTATCAGACAATCTGATAGTCTTTCTACATGGGTATGGTGCTTCAAACCCGGCATGTTATGGTGGATGGATCAATGATATTGTGACTCAAGGTCACGTTGTTTTATTCCCAAAGTTTCAGAGTGGCACTTTCTTTCCCAGAACAGCGAAATTTCAATCAAGGGTTGATGAGATTATTGGACAAACTGTGAATCATCTGGAGGATGACATGCAACTTTCAGTTTCTAAAGTAACTTTTGTCAGTCACTCCATTGGAGGAGTAATATCATCCAATTTAGCAAATCAATATGGCCAAAGTGGCAAATATGAAGTGGGAGGCCTGGTCTTGGTTCAACCAGGATTCAAATATTTAAAACTCGGCAAGCTAGATCAATATCAACAAATTAATAAGGATGCAAAAGTGATATTGGTGACAGGAAATAAAGATTTTACAGCAGGAAGTAAATTCGCCAGGCACTTTTATAATACTACTCCTCAACTGAAGCAAAAAGTAATGCTCACGCAATATGGAGACCGTAATGAATTTGAAAGAATTGGTTCTGTTCACAAGGAACCCATCAGCCCGGATTTTACCCTGGACACTGGTAATCGCAACCTAATCATTGTTGGAGCCTTGATGCTTGGCAGAACAGATCAGGTGGATAAATATGCATACTGGAAAATTACAGAGGTAATGAATAATTGTGTAGCAAGTAGAAGTTGTTCTATTACACCTGAATCAATTCCTACTTACATGGGACAATGGAGTGATAACAAACCTATACGCCCTATGGAAATAGTTGGATCCAGATGAAATACTTTTGCAATACATGACTGAATTAAGAGAGAAGGCTATACAAATCATAGAAGACGCTTTTGATGGTAACCCAATGATCAACTTCATCATAAAAAGCGATGATATGCGTAAGGAAAGATTAAGAGCCCTGGCTGCATACTCTTATGATAGATGTGCCAGAAGAGAAGGAGTTTATTTTTCATCTGACCAGGAAGGAATTGCACTGTGCTATCAATTCAACTACAAAGGAAATGTCCTGGCAGATATACCAGATCAATTTCGTCTTGTGATTAAAGCTATTGGAATATCCAGAGCACTTGAAGCTTCCAGAAGGGAATCATATCGCAATAACGTAAGACCTGCAGATGGAAATTTCCTGTATTTCTGGTATTTGGGGGTTTCAAGAAAGGGAATTGGAGGACCTGCTGTAAAGGAGCTCCGGGACCTAATCTTTGCAGAGTCGAAGAGAAAAAAACTTCCTATCTGTCTGGAGACCACCTTGGTTAAAAACAAAATAGTCTATGAGAGATACGGATTTAAGACTTACCACGAATGGCAAGTCCCGAATTCAGATATCATTATGTGGTTTATGAGAAGAGATCCTTAAATCTTAATCCCCATGACGGTTACATCATCATGTTGGATTTCATTACCAGCATCAACCCAATTATCAAACTCCTCCTCAATGTGATTTTTTTGTTCAGATAAAGGCTTTTGGTGGATAGCTCCAATCATTTCCTTCACTCTCTTCGACTTGTACTTTTTATCTTCGTGTCCTCCCAGTTGATTACCAAAACCATTACTGAATAAGTAAATAGTATCGCCTTTATTTAATCCGATTTTGTGCATCTCATAAGATCTTTCTTCTTCTTTTTGATAACCTCCGGCAAACTTTCTATCTCCTTTCAGCTCAGTCATATTTCCATCCTGAAATACCAGTACCGATGCTTTCGCTCCTGCGAATTCCATTTCATTGGTAGTTAGATCAAATAGACATGCAGAAATCTTAATCCCTTCTCTATCTCTTACATCTTCATCCGAGAATTCAGCCAACAGAAGTTTATTAAGTTCCTGAAGCACTATCTCAGGGTGAACAAAACCTTTTTCATCAAGAATTCTGTGAAGTAGCACATTAGTCATTGTTGATAATAATGCACCAGTAATGGATGGTCCGGGATCGCAAAGAAAAACAAACACTTTACTATCCTCTTTATTGTGAGTAACCCAGTATAAGTCTCCCGATAATAGTTCCTTAGGTTTATCAACCACAAAGTTGTCTGAAAAGTGATCATTAAGCTCCGCCTTTGGAGGAAGCATCGCTCTTTGAATTTCACGGGCATAGTGTAAACTATACTTTACAGATCTATTCTGTTCCTTAATTAAGTTGTATGATTTAGAAAGCTCCAGAGCTGAATTTAACCTGGCGTTTAACTCTGTTGCCACAATTGGCTTCCGTACGTAATCAATTGCGCCTGCATCAAGTGCTTTAGCTAAGTCATCCGGTGAAGTCATTTTACCGGTAGCTATAATTACGGGAATATCCTTTGTAGACGACTCCTGCTTAAGGATTTTAACGGCATCAAGTCCATTGATGCCAGGCATCTCCCAATCCATTATTATGGCATCAGGCAATTTCGTTTTGGCGATATCAATGCCTTCCTGGCCATTTGAAGCGTATAAAAAATTGTATGACTTCTGCTTCAAAATGATTGATATCATCTCCATGTTTAATGGATCATCATCAACTACCAATATGGTCGAGTTCATAATTTGTGCGTTAAATTCTTTTAAATATAGAGGACTTACATTTGTATTCCAACAGCTATAAAATCGTCATTCTGCTTACTACTGGAATTACCAATCCATCTTTTAAATTCATTCCTTAATTTATCCTGCTGTTCACTGAAACTTGCAGTGCTAATTTCCTTAATAATATCTTTCACTCTATCACAACCATACATCTCGTAAAACTCACCGCCATGTTGAGTCTCAAGCCCGTCTGTAAGTAGATACAATCGATAACCTTTGGAGTACCTGAATTTATAAGATTTCATTGGCGGTTGGTTTACTCCTAATTCACCGTCATCATCCTGTCGCCCATCTCCAACAAATTCAACAAGTTCACTCTCATCTTTCCAAAGGAACAAAGTGGTTTGAGAGCCGGCATACTGAATGGTTTCATCCTGAACATCAAATAGACAAACGGAGACCTTAACATTACTCCCTGTTGCTTCTGATTTAACTCCCAATTCACCGTAAAGATGACGATATATTTCCTTCAATATCTCGTGAGCCTGCAGAAAACCTTGATGCTCAATAATTCTTTGCAGTTGTAGGTTTATCATAATCGAGATCAAAGCACCTCCAACTGATGGACCGGAATCAATTAATACCAAAAGTACTTTACCTTGAAGATTACTTCTCAGCCAGTAGATATCACCTCTTACTCCCTCTTTTGTCATCTCCAGAATGAAGTGATCGCTGAAATATTGATTGAACTCCTCACTTTTAGGCAACATCGCTTCCTGAATTTCCTGCGCGTACTTTAAGGAGGTTTTCATGGCATTGTTTTGTTCCTTAATCACTTTAAATGATCTTGAAATTTGTAATGCTGAGGTAAGCCTGGCTACCAACTCAGAATCTACAATTGGTTTTCTTAGGAAATCCGTGGCTCCCGCTCCAAGGGCTATTACCAAATCATTTGGTGTAGCAACTTTTCCTGTAGCAATAATGATTGGGATGTCCTTAGTTCTGGCATTTTCTTTGAATCTGCTGGTGGCCTCTATACCATTCATATCGGGCATATCCCAATCCATAATGATGGCATCTATATCGTGCTTTTTAGCTATTTCTAATCCTACTTTCGCTCCGGGGGCATAAAGCAGATAATACTCTTCTTCATTTTTAAGAATATTGGAGATGACTTTAAGGTTTAGGGGTTCGTCATCAATTACAAGAATGGTGGATCTCATACTTGCTCTATTAGTTCCTTGAATTTCATTGTGTTACTCGAATAAATGGCGTTTTTAAAACTCTCTTTCCATTTTGTTACGTTATCATTCTTTGTTTCAATTTCCTCGATTACTCTTGAGATTTTTGTGAATTCATAAATTTCATAATGTCTCAGTTTTTCAACATATTCCATTAGATACTCCTTATCTTCAGAACTTAATTGAACTTCCAGTTCCGACTCATCAGGCACATCAATTTGGTCCTCATTTTCTGAATCAGCTTTTGCTAATGTAAAGTAAAAAGTAGCCCCTTGATCTAGTTTGGAATAGACTCCTATAAAACCATTGTGCGCTTTGATTGCGTGTTTACAGAAAGTAAGTCCCAATCCTGTAGAAGGTGTAATACCATACTCCCGTGCTTCCAGCTGACCATATGGAGCAAAGATTGCCTTTTTTGCCCCATCAGGAAGGCCTGGCCCTGAATCTTTGATTGAGATTTGCCAGCTTTCAGGTAATTCATGGGATGAAATTTGAATTACAGCATTTGTGGGGGAGAACTTGATAGCGTTTGTCAGAAGATTCACAATCACCCTCGCTATGATCTCTTCGTCTGCTTTGATAAAGGCGGCCCTATCTATCTCTTTTTGAAAAACGATAGATTTTCTATCCGCCTGATGTTTAACCTGCTGAAGTGCATTGTTGATCAAATTCCCAACATGTACTCTTTGCACGTTGATTTGTAGCTCTGTTTCTTCGAATTTGTGTATTTCCAGCATGTTGTTAACCAAATTCAGCATTTGGTTTGCCGCCTCCACAACTTCCTGCTTCTCCCCCATCCCAAAAATCGTATTTAATGGATTTTTGAGATCGTGTACAACCATGGAAGTCATTTGCTCTTTATAGTCGTTAAGCTGTTTTAGCTTTTCGTTAGAATCGCTAAGCTCAGATGTTCTTTTATCAACAATACGCTTCAGTACTATATTCCTCTTTTCGATACTTCTGATTCTCAACCTAAATACTCCTGCAATAAATCCAAGCACCGCTACGGCTGCAATCATTTTTGCCCAAAGTGTATAGTACCAAGGTGGATGAATCACAACCTTAATGGAAGTGACTGGATTATCCCAATCTCCACCAGTCTCTGAAGACTTTACTTTGAACACATATTCTCCTGGGGGTATGTTGTTGTATGAAGCATATGTTCGGGTACCTACATAATTCCAATCATCCTCATAATTCTCAAGATAATAGGCATATTGATATTGTTGATACAGACGATCGTAATTGATAGTTGCAAAGTCAAAGCCAAAGACCTTGTCTTCATGGTCAAGGTTTATCTCAGAGACGCTTTCTATTGATCCTGTTAGAACATCAGAATTCAATGGAGAAATGTCCTTATAAAGAACTTGCAATCCAGTTAGAGCAACTTCTGGTCTAATCTTTTCAGTATTGATACTATCAGGATGAAATACGTTAAAACCATTGGTCCCCCCTAAATAGAGTTTACCTGTTTCTTTGTTCAAATACTTAGAGTTTCTCACAAACTGGTTGCCCTGCAGACCATCAGACACATCAAAATTCACAAACTCTTCAGTTTTCGGATTTAGCCTAGAAACTCCTTCCATGGTGGAGACCCAAATTGTCCCATTGTTATCTTCAGTTACACTGATGATGTTATCGTTCACCAATCCAATTTCCTGATTGTACAAGGTAATTGAATCATTGTCTAAATTTATTTTGTACAAACCAAGAGAAGTACCAGCCCAGACTACATTATCAAACCTACTTTTGATAGCATCTCTGGGTTCAGGAACATTTGTTTTTTCACTGCTCCATTCAAAGAATATCTTGCTGATTTTTCCATCAATAACTTGTAAGAGACCTACGCTTTCCAGACAGGCCCACAGGCTACCATTTTCTTCCTGAAATATTGAAAAGGCCGGATGATTTGCTTCGGTCACTTCTTTCTCAGCGATATCATAAATGACTGTGAAGTTTTCATTTTCCAATTTGATCAACCTCCCATCCCAGGTACCAAAAATGATTTCCCCATTTATCCCTTCAATTACGCTATATACAAGGTTATTATTGAGCAACCCATTAATGTCTTTGAATTCATAGTGCTTAAACCTGCCGTCCTTATAATGATCCAATCCAGATTGATTTGCAATCCAAATTGATTGGTCGCTTGCTTCTATGAGTTGCCAGATTGTATTTGTATGATCCCCATAACCGTCTTTGTTTGCTGGATCGTATTGATAAAAATCGAATTGTCCGTCTTTTATTCTATTTAATCCACCTCCTAAAGTACCTACCCAGATAGTTCCATCTGATGCTTCAAGTATATCGGTTACAAAGTCATTATTGAGGCTTCTTTCTCTGGGGTTATTTCTAAAAGTTATGAATTCACTAAAAGTTATTCGACAAGCTCCTCCTCCATAAGTACCAATCCATAAATAACCATCCTTATCAACAAATAATGATTCGATGTAATTACTGCTCAAGCTGGTTGCGTCCCCAGGGCTGTTTTTGTAGAACTGAAACTTATCTTCAGAAACAAGATTAAGCCCACCTCCCCAGGTTCCTAAATACATTTTACCTTCATGCTCAACTGCAGACAAAACAGATGAATTATTTGGACCCTCTCCTACAGTCTTATGTTCAACCTTCCAGTTGTCGTCATTGAAACGAATAACCGAATAACCTTCCTGCCATGTACCAACCCAAAGAGAACCTTTGCCGTCCTCATATAAACTGATTACAAAGTTTCCTGGAACAATAGTATTCTTAGTATTGAAAACATTGAGCCTGATAAATTTGCCATTCTCAAAAAGGTTAAGTCCTCCTCCATAGGTTCCAACCCAGAGCCTATCTTTGGAATCTACAAAAAGTGAAAACACTCCATTGTGACTCAAGCTGGTTGAATCTGAAGCGTCTGCCAGAAATCTTTCAAACTTGCCATTTCGAAATTTATTAAGTCCACCTTCTCTGGTGCCAACCCATAAATTCCCTTCTTTGTCCATTACCAGCGCTTCAATGCTGTTGTTTGAAATACTCTCAGGGTTATTTTCTTCGTATGTGTAATGAGTGAACTTACCATCTTTCAGGTAGCTGAGGCCGCTACCGAAAGTTCCAATCCAGATTCCTCCTTCATCGTCAGCCAGCAAAGCTCGCACTCTATTACCAATTAAAGAGTTGGAATCCCCTGGAATGTTTTTATATGTAGTGAACTTCTTACCATCATATCGCTGAAGACCTGTGGTAGTGCCAAACCAAATAAACCCATTGACATCCTGTACAATAGATCTCACCTGATTATGTGCAAGCCCTTCCTTTGTAGTCAACCTGTCAAAACTAATGTTGGATTGGCTATAGGAATTCTGAATTATTGCTGACAATAAGAATATTAGAAATGCCCGTTTCATCTGATAGATTACCCCTGTTATCTAATATAACAAGATTACAGCAGTTTTTGCTATCTCATGAAACCCTAAAAAATTCCTTTTTCGATAAAATATGAACTAACTCAGATAGGATTAGATTTTTACCCGATTTACAGATCCATCCATTTTTTAAAATGAGCAACGCGTTCACGTGCTACGATCACATCCTGATCATGAGTTGGATTTAAATTTAGTAACAATCGGCTGTTGAAGTAAGTATGAATTTCTTTGATCGACTTTAAAGAAATGAGTGTTTGTCGGTTGACTCTGTAAAACTCTAATGGATTAATCAGCTCTTCCACCTGCTCTAAGGAGTGATCTACTGGCCACTTTTCACCATCATAAGTTAAAAGAGATGTTAATCCCTTCTCATAAACGAAATAGGCAATATTTTCCACATCAACAGGTTTCAATTGATCTCCCAGCTTGACTAGGAATCTCTTCTTAAACTCTTTAGAAATGATTCTCTGCACTTCAGGATACATGGGATTATCCCGAAACTCGGGCTGACTGGTGTATTCTTTGAATTTTTCAATCGCTCTTTTTAAATCTTCCTCCTCAATTGGCTTTAATAAGTAATCAAGGCTGTTGTAGCGAAATGCTTTTATGGCGTAATCGTCATAAGCAGTTGTGAAGATTATTGGGCATTTGCAGTTGGAGTCTCTTAAAAAATCCAACCCAGTGCCATCATTCAACTGAATATCCAGAAAAATTAAATCGGGAGGAGAATTATCGCGGTACCATTCCAGAGAGGATTCCACAGAGTCCAGAATGTCCATTATTTGAACCTCGGAATCTACTTTTTCTATCATTTTCTTTAAACGATCTGCAGATAATCGCTCGTCTTCTACAATTAGTGCCTGAATCATGCTAAACGCAATCTATTCAAAACTGGCATTTTCACAGTAAAGAAAGCTTCATCTTCTACAATCATAATTGACTTATCTGATTGCAGTTGGTATTGGCTCTTGATATTTTCTAATCCGACTTTGGTGGATATTACCTCTGATCCTTTTTTGTTTAATTGGTTCTTGATGATCAAGTAATCATCTTCCGTGTAAATTTTAATAATCAAAGGGTTCGTTTTGCTGAACTTATTATGTTTAACAACATTCTCCATCAGCATTTGTAAAGACATGGTTGGCACGAAAGCATCCATGTACTTTTTATCAACATTGATTTCGATTTTTAAGCTGCCCTCATGTCGAACGCTCAACAAATATAAGTATGCATCGAGAATTTCTAGCTCCTTATCAAGGTGACTCATGGAATCTTCCCTGCTATCCAGGATATGACGATACATTTTGGATAATCTGGAAAGGAATTTCCCTGCCATTTCAGGATCTGTTTCAATCAGAGATTGAAGTACACTAAAGGAGTTAAATAAAAAATGAGGCTTGATTTGATTTTTGAGATTGACGTATTGGCTCATCAGGAGCTCTTTTTGCATTAGCGCTTTGTCTCTCTCAAGCTGTCTGGACTGCTCATGATATCTTTTGAAAAGTCTTTCCGAGATGATGAGCCAGCCCAGAACCTGCCCCTGAAGTATATCTTTCATAAAAGAATCGCCCTGAAAAGTGCATATCTCCAATTGTGGCTTTATCCAGTATTCTGAAATCCAGCTGGCAAACACGACCAAAGGCAATATTACAAGCGATAATGTGACTACCGCCCTTACCAGATGTTTTGACCTGTTTAAATCAAGGTCTGCGATCATTTTATGATTTAGTACTCTGTCGAGAATCTCCCATACTGAGATTACTACTACAATGATGTAGACAAAATAGATGCGATCAGCAAAACCAAAAGTAAAGGCCTCTGATACTGTCTCCGCCCTTGTCACATGAAAAAACAAGTAGATTAAACCAGCAACCAGAAGCCTTTTGGAATATTTTCTCGCAATCTGCATAGGAGAAATTTACAGGAATTAATTGGAAGAAGAAAGAGCTGTTGTGCCCTCTACCACCAATGACAACATTGTTCCTGTAATCAAATGTTTGTTGTTTCCTCCTCCTTTAACAATGAGATTGTAGTTACCTGGAGTGATGCTTGTCGCCTTAAGGTTCAACACATAAGTATCAGGCGTACCTTCAACAGGTGTTACTGTAGCAACCAAACCATCAATATTCTGAATAACCGGAGTTCCAAATTTTCTTTTTCTCTCCATCTTCGATCTCAACAAAGTAATATTGGCTTCAATTTCCTGATCTGCCTTAATTACTAATGTATTTTGATCGGATTTAAGGATTGCTCCTTTTCTTGGAGCCTCCTGGGCGTGCAACGTGGTAACTGCTACCAACATTGCAGCTATGATAAGTAGTCGAAGTTTCTTCATAAAGCTTAAAGTTTTGACACTTTAAAGACGCTTTGGAAGGTCACTACTGTTATGAAAAAACTTCGAACTGTTAAATAATTTTATTGATCCGTCAATTAATGTCGCGGAACCGTATGCCTAACCAGTGCTTCTCATTGCACCTGCAATAGCATTTATTGTAGTCAATAAGTGAATTAAAGTCTTTTCAGCTCCTTCTGTATCGCCAGCAAACTTCTCATCTCTCCACTTCTTGAGTAATGCAACTTGCTTAAAGTGCAATCTCTTCATCATAGAAGCTCTTAAGTAATTTGAGTAATAGTGTTGAACCCTTCTTTCTTCAATTCCTTTTTCCAATAATAAATCCAGTGCTCGTCTGGTCTTATCGAGTTCAGAACTAAATAGTCCCAGGAACTTCTCCTTTATTGCCTTATCAGTTACCAGACTTGCATATTGCTTCATTATTTCAACATCAGTTGCAGCAAGACTTGTATCCACATTGGTCAATACGTAACGAATAAAAGGATCTGACTTAGTTGCTTCTTTAATTTTCGCAAACCCTTCAGGATTTCGTTCTCTGAAATTAAGCAAGGTTGTACCCAATCCATACCAACTCGTCATATTGTATCTGGACTGACTCCACGAAAATACCCAAGGAATGGCCCTCAAATCATCAAGTGAATTCATTCCCTTCCTTCTTGAAGGTCTGGAACCAATTTTACTGTTTTCGATTGCGTCAATCGGAGTGGACTCTCTGAAATATGGAATGAACCCAGGCTCGTTAAGTAGTGCAGAATAAACCTCCTTACTTTCCCTTGCCAATTCATCAAGAATATCGGCTAAGGGATGTCCTACCTTTTCAGTGAACTGACTTGTGATAGATTTTGATGCTGTACTTGCTGCCAATAGCTCAAGGTTGTACGCAGCATTTATCTTATTGGCATATTTCTGCTCAATTGTCTCACCTTGCTCCGTCAATCTCATATCTCCAGAAACTGTAGAGTGAGGTAGAGCACTTACGAAATAATGAGTCGGTCCTGCACCACGGCTAATGCTTCCTCCTTTACCATGGAAGAATCTGATTTTTACTCCAAACTCCTCACCTACTTTTTGCAGTTCCGATTGAGCTTTGTATAGATTCCACTGGCTTGCCAGGATACCGCCATCTTTGTTACTATCACTGTATCCAACCATTACTTGTTGAACCAGATACTTTTCTCTTTTCTGCTCTTTGTGGTACTTGAGACTTCTCTGAGTAAATGGATGGGAAAGGAAAGCTCTCAATATATCTGGACCAGCTTGTAAGTCTTCAATTGTTTCCAACAAAGGAACAACCGGGATCACACAAATAGATCCATCATCAGTTTTCTTAGTAAGTCCCGTTTCTCTTGCTAATAAGTAAACTCCCAGCAAATCTTCAACTGACCTGGTCATACTAACAATGAATGATCCAATACCATCCACACCATATTGAGAAACATGCTTTTCGACTACTTTGAATACCTCAGTCACCGCCTTAGCATTCGGCCCAATTTCCATATTTCCATGAGTAAATGGCCTACTTGACTCTAATTCCTTATTTAGAAATTCAGATCTCTGTTTAGAGTCCCAGTTGATGTATTCATCACCAGTTATCCCAGCAGCAATCATCAGTTGTGTAATCGCATTGTCATGGAAATCACTATTCTGACGAATGTCTAATGCTGCTAAATGAAACCCAAAAGTTGAAACTATTCTTATCGCATCATTTACATCGTAATAGGCAATCGTTTTAGCTCCATAATGAAGCAGCGCTTCTTTAAGAAGTTTAAGATCTTTTACTAATTCAGTTTTATAAACATAAGAACCTTTAAACTCTACAATTCTGGTGGCATGTCCTCTTTTTGTATCTAATGGCAGTTTGGTCAACATTAGATTTAGGAATTGCCTGAATGCTTCCCCCTTATTTCTTAATAATGCATCTAGCCCTTTATCACCCAAGTCAGCCACTAGCTGATTGACCCTCATTTTCATTGGATCATAAGCATCATCGAGCTCTAGGGCGAAACTTATATTTTTGATCAGCTTAATTAATGATCTTCTGACTACTACAAATGCATTGAGCCTCATTGTTCTTAATGCATTGGCCGTAACATCAGCAGTCACCAGTGGGTGACCATCTCTGTCTCCACCAACCCAGTTACCAAATCTTATTCTAGGGAATGCTCCTTGCTTCAAGACTGGTTCAAGATCATATCCCTTGTCTTCCCATGCCTGTAACATTCTTCTATCAACTACAGGAATAACCTCTGGAAACACGTTTGTCATGTAGTGCATGACGTTTCTGAGCTCAGAGTCAATGTCTGGTTTCTCGATAAAAATTTCACCAGTTTTCCAAAGTCTGTATAGAGAGAATTTAATGTTTTGACGGATATTCTTTAATTCGTTCTCCGTATACATGGAGTTTTCTTTCATCACCATTGAAACATACAAGTCTCTATGATGCTCAAGAACAGTTCCTCTTTTTGCTTCTGTAGGGTGAGCAGTTAAAACAGGCTCAACTCTTATATCCGAAAGTCTTTTAACAATTTCTTCCTGTGGGATATCCTGTTGCTTGAGTTTATCAAACCCATTGGCCCAAAGTCCTTTTACACTGTCAAGTTGTTCACTTTCTTTCTGACGTCTGTTTTGGACGGCACCATTTACCTCCACAGTATTCACTAATTGGAATACAATACTGTAAAGCTGAATGTGTTTCAAAGTGAATTTCTGTTCATCAAACTCCGGAACATCATTGATCCATGGAATTTGATTTGCCATTTCCTCTTCGCCATTTTCTATCAAAACCTCCTTTAATGCTTCCAGCAGGAATTCAAGGTCTTCATATGGTTTACCTAATTTATCTTTTACACTTTGAAGAATACTCATTTAATCTGATTTTTAAGAGTGGATTATAATGATATCAGATCATTTTTGGGAAACCAAAGAAAGTACTCATTTTCAATAAAAGCAAAGGCATAAAATGAAAAAGCCGGCTAAACCGGCTTTTTATTCAAAATATGTTAATAAAATAACTTATTCTTTATCTAAGAAAGGATATCTATAATCCACAGGAGGTACAAATGTCTCTTTTATCGTTCTAGGTGATACCCATCTCAATAAGTTCAACATAGATCCAGCCTTGTCATTAGTACCAGAAGCTCTACCTCCACCGAATGGTTGCTGTCCTACAACAGCTCCGGTTGGCTTGTCATTGATGTAGAAGTTACCAGCTGCATTTACAAGCTTCTTAGTTGCTAATTCAGCAGCGTATCTATCTGTTGAGAAGATCGCTCCCGTTAATGCATATGGTGAAGTCTGATCAACAAGTTCCAGAGTTTCTTCAAATCTTTCGTCCTGATAAACATAGATTGTAATTACAGGGCCAAAGATTTCTTCACACATAGTTGTGAACATTGGATCCTCAGCTTTAATTACTGTTGGCTCGATGAAGTAACCAGTAGATTTATCATATCCACCACCTGCTACGATTTCAGCAAGATCACTTGATTTCGCTTGATCAATGAATCCAGCGATTTTATCGAAAGCTCTTTCGTCAATTACAGCATTGAAGAAATTTGAGAAATCCTCAGGAGTTCCCATTTTCATGTCTTTCAGGTCTGCCTGAACATACTTCTGAACATCATCCCACATACTTTGAGGGATATAAGCTCTTGATGCAGCACTACATTTCTGTCCCTGGAATTCAAATGCTCCTCTTGTAATTGCTGTTGCTACTTCTTTAGCGTTGGATGAAGGATGAGCAATAATGAAGTCTTTACCACCTGTTTCACCAACAACTCTTGGATAAGTCTTATAGTTATCGATATTCATACCGATCTCTTTCCAAAGATGCTTGAATACACCAGTACTTCCTGTAAAGTGAAGACCAGCGAAATCAGGATGTTTAAAGATAATATCTCCGGCAACAGGTCCGTCAACATAGATCATGTTAATTACACCGTCAGGAAGGCCAGCTTCTTTGAATACATCCATGATCACTTTAGCTGAATAAACCTGAGTATAAGCAGGCTTCCAGATAGTGGTGTTACCCATAAGTGCAGCAGATGCAGGTAGGTTTCCAGCAATTGATGTGAAGTTGAATGGAGTAATTGCAAACACAAATCCTTCAAGAGGTCTGTATTCTAATCTATTCCACATACCCGGTTGAGAACCTGGTTGCTCAGAATAGATTTCAGTCATGTATTGTACATTGAACTTTAAGAAATCAATGAACTCACATGCAGCGTCAATCTCAGCCTGAAAAGGATTCTTTGACTGTGCAAGCATAGTTGCGGCATTGATTTTTGCTCTATATGGTCCAGCTAGTAGATCAGCAGCTTTTAAGAAGATACTCGCTCTGTGCTCCCAGCTAAGATTTGCCCAATCTTCTTTAGCAGCTAAAGCAGCATTAACAGCCATTTCTACATGTTGCGAATCACCTTCGTTGAAATAACCTAAAACATGTTGGTGATCATGAGGAGGGCTCATTTTGATTTTTTTATCGGTAGTTACTTCATCACTTCCGATATACATAGGAACATCGATCTCTTGAGATCTCATGTTAGCCACCTCAGCTTTTAAAGCTGCTCTTTCCGGAGTACCTGGAGCGTAGGTTTTAACAGGCTCATTTACAGGCACTGGAACTTTGTAAATTCCCTTTGGCATGTTGCTTATTTATTTAAAATTATGAACAATCAAATTCAGACCGCAAATCTACAAGGAATAACCAGAATTTCTAAGTCTTTTGAGGTAACCTTTAGAGGATGTCTTTTAATTCAATCAGGCTTGTTACTTCATGTGTCACCTGATGATTCTGACTTGGATTGGTAGGGTTGTAATAAATGTGATCCATGCCAAAGTCTTTTGCACCCAGAATGTCCGTATCCAGGTTATCTCCTATCATAACAGAGCTTTCTTTAGAAGCACCTGCTTTTTCCAGAGCATGATCAAAAATAGTGGGTGACGGCTTGCGAGCTCCTATTGATTCTGAAGTAATTACTTCCTGAAAGAATGGTGATAACCCAGAGCTTTTAAGTTTAGTGTTTTGAATGTCATTAAATCCATTTGTAATGATATGCATTGAATACTTTCCGGATAGGTAATTTAATATTTCATCAGCATGAGGAATCTTATGCGATTTGGTTGGGCACAGATATAGGTAATCATCAGCAAATCCGTAAGGAAAGTTACTTAATGGTAATTTCAACCGATCAAAAATAATCTTAAAACGCTCTGTTCGAATATATTTTTTATCGATTCTGTTGTGATTGTAATCATCCCAAAGCTGATAGTTCACTTCAAAGAATGTTGCCACTAGCTCATCCTTGGAAAAGTGGTCTCCGATAAATCCATATTTATCAAATAGCTCTTCGAGGGATTCTCTTGCATTTGCATCATAATCCCAGAGTGTATGATCCAGATCGAAAAATATATGTTGGTATTTTAGCTGCGCCAAGCTTTCTGTTGCATTTTGCTCAAAGATAGCTCGCGATTGCTCTCCATGATGTCGAAAGTCTCCAAATCTTTTTCCAGAACTGAATCTTTATTAAGAAAATCGAATATTTGTCCAACAAAATCGATCACTTCTTCCTTTATAGAGTAGATAACCCATTGATCTTTTTTTCTTGAGCTTACTAATCCGGCATTTTTTAGATAAGCGATATGTCGTGAGGTTTTAGTCTGAGTGAAATCAAGTATTACCTCCAAATCAGAGATGCAAAGCTCTTTTTTCCTGTAGAGCAGGTGGATTATTCTTATTCTTGGTTCTTCAGAAAAAGACTTAAAAATCTGGGTGCCATACGTAAGGCTAAAGTTTTTTAGTCTCATGTATTTGGGGTTTTACGGGATTGTTGTGATAAATACCTCTATTATTTGTTAGTTTTGTGCATTCGTCAGTAAACTTTTTTTGCTTACAACACATTTATAAAGAAAAACGAAATTTTGGTAAAAGCTGGTTACAAGTTTGCATTTCTTTTTATCCTTCTGATTGCTGGGGGTTCTACGCAAGTAATACTTGCTCAGGAAACAGGGGATGATCCGTATAAGGATGTTGTACAGTTCACGGGTATCATTGTAAGTGAATCTGACAGTACCATTGGTATTCCTGGTGTACACATTTATGTCCCAAAAGGAGGACGAGGCAGCACAACTAATCCATATGGTTATTTCTCAATGCCAGTATTGATGGGAGATAGTGTGGTAGTGAGTGCTGTAGGATTTGAAAAGAAGTCATTTATCATTCCAAGTGATCAGGGTAAAAGTCTATCAGCAGTTATCGAGCTTGTGGAAGACACCACTTACCTTAGGGAAATCGCAGTATTTCCATATCCAACTGAGGAGCTCTTCAAAGAAGCTATTTTAGCGCTTGAACTACCTTATGAAGACAATCTTAATAATCTGGATGAATTCCTAAGTCAGGATGTATTGAACAGAATGTATTGGGAGATGGGTCCATCAGCTAGTTTGAATCACAGATTCTTCATGGACCAGCAGTTCAGGGCTCAACAATATAGATTCCAGGCTCCTGCCAATCCGCTGCTCAATCCATTTGCATGGGCCCAGCTGATCAAGTCGATCAAGCGTGGAGATTATAAGAGGAATAGAAATTAGAAAAGGCCTGCATTTCTACAGACCTTTTAATCTCTTGAGTTTTACTTATTCTAGCTTTTAGCTACTTCAATTACTTTATTCCAAACACGGAATGTATTCTTGTAGCAAATCTTTTCAATCTCCTCTTCAGTATATCCTCGTTTCAATAATTCGAAGATAAGGTTAGGATACATAGATACATCTTTTAATCTTTCTGGCAAAGAATTTCCAACTCCATCAAAATCGGAACCAAATGCGACGTAATCGATACCAACCAGATCTTTCACGTGATCAATATGATCAGCGGCTGTCTTTACATCTGCAAACGGATCATTCTTCTTCAGGTAGTTGGCTTTATAATTTAAAAATACTGAGTCATCTTCTGTCACTCCTTCATTTACCTTGAACTCTCTCATAGCCTCATCCATTGCTTTGAACTTATCCCTGGATTCCTTTGAAAGGAATGTTGAACCAAAGTTGATATGAATTACACCACCATTCTCCGCTAACACTTTAATCATATCATCAGACATATTTCTCTCAAATCCTGGAGTGTATGTTCTGGCTGACGAATGTGAAGCAATCACCGGAGCTTTTGTAACCTTCAATACCTGATAAAAAGCACTATCCGACACGTGTGATATATCGACCATAATCCCAACATCATTCATGGCCTTCACAACTTCAACTCCAAACTCACTTAGTCCATTATGAGTATCCATTGTATCATATGAAGAATCACATATTAAATTATCCTTCGAGTGAGTCAAGGTCACATACCTGATTCCCTTATCGTAGAAGTACTTCACATTATTGACATCATCCTCGATAGGAGCACCATTTTCCATCCCTAGTGGAAGTGAAATTTTTCCAGCTTTGAAGTTTTCCTCGATTTCCGCTGGTGTGGTAACAAACCCAAATTTATCTGGGTAAGTCTCAGCAACTTGTTTGGTCATCCGAATTAAAGAGTCTGCAAATTCTTTAGCGCCACCATCCTTTTGATATCCAGAGGGCACATAAATTGACATAAACGGTGCATCTAGTCCACCAGCTTTCGCTTTAGGGTAATCGAAGTTTCCACTTGTTTCTATTGATACATCCTCTACAGTCTTGGAAAGCATGAATCCCTTTACTTCCATTCGGTAAGGCAGATCCACATGCCCATCAACTATAATGAACTTCTGTGTGAGTTCTTCAGCTAGTTGCATCAACTCTTCATCAGACTTGACAGCTTTTCTATTTTCTTCTTTTTTTGGGGATTCACAAGCAAAAACAAATGCCAGTGCCCCAATCATCAAGAGCTTCTTAATCATAAGTAAAATTGATTATGTTTAGTTACACCAAATATAATCTGCTATTTCATGCTGGCGAACAGCTACACAAGAAAACTATTGCACAATTATTTTAGCGGTAGAAAAGTAGTCTCTGGTTTTAATAGAATAGAAATATATCCCAGGATTCAGTCCATTAAAATCAATAAAATCAAATTCCGCATTCAAATCTTTTTCTAGGACTAAACTTCCGCTGTTATTGTAAAGGCTGAATTTAGGAACTTCTCCATCGAAATTCTTTGAGAAGATACTTAGCGTGCCAAAACCTGATATTGGATTGGGAAATACCAAAAATGGAAGATCACTTAGATAATAAGCTTCAGAAAGATCGGTAACAATTTTTTGCCCATTAATCAGATTGACGGTAGCTCTGTGCCTGTTAAAGCCCTCTTCTGGATTTGTATCCACAAAAACTACATTGGTTGAATCAGGTATTACTTCTGCTACCGTTGTTGAGTTATCTCCTAACACACGTTCAAATGTAACGGAAGAGACACCATAGGTTGTTCCCAGAGAAAGAACCAACTCAATTCCAGTATCAATGGTATTTGAAAAGAATGTAGCCACAAAACACCCAACACCTTGTCTTTCAATATCGAAGGTCCTGCTCATTATTGCAGGTTTGTCAGCAATGTAAGGTTGAAGACCAAACAAGGTAGTATTAAAGGCTGATTTATCAAGCACCACAGATGTATCAGTTAGGGTATTAACAGTCCTCAAAAAATTACCATCTAAATGTGTTAGATCATACTGATCAATCACTTCTGAAGCTGGCCATTGAATTAAAACAGAATCATCACAATTAAAACCAACAGTCATTCTAAGTGGCTGGGAAATTACAAATTCATCAGTTTCAAATTCCTGATTTCCGATAACCATTCTTGCAATCGCTATTGAAGTTATCTCTTGTGGTTGCCATCTGTGATAGCCTTGAGTTAGATCAACCTCATCAATATCAATCCAGGTAACTCCGTCATTTAATGAATACTGCAAAACACCTGTCTCCTCCGACAATGTACTTTCCCATCTGAAATATGTCCCTGTCTCACCATTGTATGGGAAATTTGATGACCCTAGTGGATTAGTCCATCTAAAAGCATCTGCTTCCTCCCAACTATATACCAAACTGTAAGATTGAGGCCCTTGAGAAACATCAAAACCCTCCACTTCAATTGTATACTCACCCGGCTCAAAGAGTTCTAAGGTTACTTGCTCAACATTATTCAAAGCATCTTTTTTACGTGCAGCCGGAGAGCTCAGTGAATTTAATGCAGCATTTTCATCTAAAACCCATGGAAGATATGTGACCTCTTCTTGTTTTAAACGTAAATCCAAATCATTTACCAAAGCATTGGACGAGCCAATCTCTCCCGCTGGATCATTCCAAACCAATGTGATTTTTAAGTTTTTGGTATTAGCCGGTATTTCAATGACGTATTCATGCACCTCATCAGCAGAAACAGTTTCCTGGATATGATTTTCAGAAGTTATTGCTTCAATAGCTTTAAGACCATTAACATTTCCAAAGCCGGTTTTAAAATCAACATTAGCAAGGTTCACGTCATCCGCAGTGTTGATCAAGACAGCTTTAACCAAATCTGAACGAGGAATCTCATTGAATTTTGACTCATAAGCTTGCTGCATCAGAATTGACAATCCGGAAACCAGGGCTGCTGAATTAGAAGACCCTACAGTACTATATGCCACCAACTCAGGCTTTACGCGACCATCAAATGTCGGTCCCGCACTTGAAAATGATATAGGAGTTCCGAGAGTGTCCACCGAACCAACCACCAACGTATTTTTTGAAAACTTATAATTACCTGTAAGATTAGAAAAACCATCAATACCAGCGTACGCACCATCAAGGGGTGATGAATTCCCTGAGTTTCCCGAAGAAAAGACATGAAGCAGCTGCCCATTATTATTCGCACTCAAATCATAAGCTCGTGCTTCCGCTCCATAAGTGGATTCAATGTCGGTCCCATAAGAATGATTCTGAACCCAGATATTCCTATTTACATAATCTATATCTTGATCAGGTAAAATATCAGCAAAATCAGATGAGTACAATTGCGCCCTCCAGGCAACACCTTTCCCAGTCACAAAAGTATTTCCAGCGCCAGCTGCAATTGTTGCCATTTCTGTAGCGTGATTATCCAGAAGTTCTGAAGAAAGCATATCGATAACCCCTCTACCTTGCAGATCCTGGTCTTCATCATCGAAGCTGCTTTCCTGGATAGAAATAGAATAACCTTCTCCTGTTAATTCCGGATAGAAGTGATGTACTGCATTTATTTTGTTTGGATTCAGATTTAGATCCAAAACATTACTTTCTGGAATAGGATTTTTAGCAGCCAATGTGATGGAAAGAACCTCCTCCCAGGTTGCTACAGTTTTCTGAATATACTGAGATGAAGCTCTAACCTTAGTCAAATCAAACTTTGTGGAAATAACTTCCAAATTGGAATCCCTCAGAAGTTTACTCGGATCAGTACTTTGAAGAATAAAGACGGATTTGCCTTTACTAATACTGGCTCCCTTTGACAATTTCCATTGATGATTAATAGACCAATACCTTAGACTATGATTGAGAGTGTTTTTCGATACATCGATTGGTAAAACGATATAATGACTTTCATCGAGCTTCCTTAGTACCTTAAAACCGTTATTAGCTATTATTGAACGGTTTAAAGGAATTTGGGAAGTGACCAATATAGGAGCCTCCTGCTCTTTATATTCACTCCAATCTATTTCTGCTTCCTTGAGATTTTTAAAATCCACCCAATCCTGCGAAAAAGCCAATTGACCAAAGAAAAAACTGGCTACTAAAAGAAAAACTCTCAACATATTTTACTGGTTAGCAAGAGTCAAATATAATGTTTTAACAACCGTTAATTGCTATTCAAGAATTATATTCTAAAATTTCAACAAAACACAATAATATATTTTAAAATTAGAAAAACTTTAAAATAATATTGCTAATTGTAAATTTAGTAGCCAAAAAAAGTTTTTTATTTGGTTTTAGGCATTATCTTCGGTTTAAATTATTTGCTAACCAAACATTATTTAATTATGAAAACGAGAGATCTCGTAATGAGAGCGCTTGCTCTTTTTATTGCCTCCGCACTAGTATTTTCTTGTACACAAGATGAAGTAACAGTTCAAGAAAATGATGTTCCAGAAGAAGTACTAATTTCACTAACTGAGCTTGGATTTGATGTAAGTAACATCTCAAGAGTAGAGTTCACAAACCCTCTTAGCGGTATCAGAAACACTGAGCCAACTTATATGGTTGAGGAAGACTTGATGCTAACAGAGAGTCAAATTGCTGAAATGCTTCTTAAGGATCAGAACATTGAGCTTCCTAACAAGGAGCAGTACAGAACTAGTGCTTTAGTAGGTGGTCTTCCAAGAACAATTTCTGTACTTGGTTACACAGGAAGCTGCTGTGCTCTTACTTCAAAAATGAGAACTGCACTTCAGTGGGCTGTTAACAACTACAACAGAATCAACACTGGTCTTACTTTCACGCTGACTTACGGTTCTACGAACTGGCAGTCATATGACATGGTTGTTTATAACAACGGTGCTTCTGGTGGAGGTGGATCTGCAGGATTCCCAAGTGGTGGAGACCCACATCAGTTAATTCAAATCAACGCTGGTACAGATGCTTTCTCTACTAACGTAAATGAGCACGTGATTACTCACGAAATGGGTCACTGCTTAGGTTTGAGACACACTGACTACTTTAACAGATCACTTTCTTGTGGATCTGGAGGAAATGAAGGAAGCGGAGGAGTTGGAGCAATCCATATCCCAGGCACTCCAACAGGAACTGACTATAACTCTATCATGCAAGCATGCTTCGGCAACAACGAAGATGGTGAGTTTGGGTCTAATGATGTAATTGCTTTAGAGTACCTGTACTAATAGGCATTTTCATCTAACAACAAATTCAAAACATTTTTTTAAGCCGCGGTAACCCCGCGGCTTTTTTATTTCATGGGTTCCATAAAGGTAAAATCCCTTATCCATTTCATTTCATGCTGGATTTAGCTATATTATTAGGAAACATCTCGACACCAGCGAATGCTTCTGAAACTACTCCATCATACCCACAGCATTATTCTTATGCTCATTGCTATCCCCGGGATATGTCAGATTAGTGTCACAAACTTTGATCACCTAAGCTCAGCGGATGGTTTATCTGACAATAATGTAGAAGCAATTTTCCAGGATAGTAAAGGTTTTTTATGGTTTGGGACTAGAAATGGTCTGAATAAATATGATGGAAAACATTTCAAATCATTCACCATGGACCCCAATGATCATAATACTATTTCCAATAATGTCATCTGGGACATTCATGAGTTTCAGGGGAAACTATGGGTAGCTACTGAGCAAGGACTAAATGTCTTAGAAAGTGATGGAAATCAATTTAGAAGAATACTTCCGCTCAAAACAGAATCAAATCAATCAATCAATTACGGATTCATAAAAACATTAGCAACCAGTGAGGATGATAAACTATGGATTGGCACAAATGGAGGAGGAATAAACATCTATGACGGAGAATCATTTGAATATAAAACCTCTCTAAACTACCCGGTCCTTAAAAGTGATTTTATACAAGACTTGTTTCTGGATTCCCGGGGAACCATGTGGGTGGCAGATCTTGCCGGATTGTATTTCTGGGATACCAAAATAAGTGATTTTAGACATGTTGAAACTCTAGGAAGAATTGAGTGCATCACTGAAGGACCTGATAATGACATTTGGGTAGGCACCACTTTTGGGATATTCAAAATTAACCCTCAAAACCTTACCTCGGAACATTTCACAACTAGCAAGGGGCCAATTGAACTCGAAAGTAATGAAATTCAATCTCTACACTTCTCAGGTACTGAATTATGGATCGGATCTCGTAGAGGTGGGCTGAGTGTCTTTGATGTGGAAAACCAAAAAACAACCGTCTCATTACACGAAACAAATCCAGACTATGGCATTACCAGTAACGAGATTTGGAGTATTTATGAAAGCAAAGATGGAGTCATTTGGATTGGAACATATCGTGGAGGTGTGAACATGATCAAATCTAACCAGTCCAATTTTCAGCAGCTACGATTCAGCAATATAAAAGGAAGTAGCCCTGCTGGATCCGTAATGAGTATTTTGGTTGATCAAGATGAAGAAACGTGGTTTGGGCTGGATGGTGGTGGTTTAATAAATTTAGATAGGAATGAGAACCTGAGACATTGGAAGCATGAAGACTCACGAAAATCAGGTTTATTTTCAAATACTGTTTTAACACTAGCTGAAACCCCGGGCAAAATCTGGATTGGAAGTTTTAACGATGGAATGGGTTACTACGAAAAATCCACAGGAGTATTTCACAAATTTAAGCTTCCTAATACCCCAGGGATGGGTAATGAAAATGTATCAGTTTGGGATTTAGAAGCTGATGACAGGAATAACCTATGGATAGGCACCATGAATCGCGGCGCTTTCAAATATTCCCTTTCAGATCAATCAATTGAAAACTATAATGTTAAGGAAGCTGGAACCGATAAAATCTCCAGTCATAATAATGTATGGTCGATACTAAATGACAGTAAAGGCAATATTTGGCTTTCAACACATGATGGTGTGGTAAAGATAAATACCTCTACTGGTGAAAGAAAGTCCTACTTCAATGAGACAGATATTCCAAATAGCCTAAATAACAATTGGGCACATGTGATATTTGAGGATAGTAATGGAACTATATGGATTGGCACCCATGGTGGTGGGCTAAATGAATTGATCGATTCAACCCAAACATTTCGTCACTACACCGTGAGTGATGGATTGAGCAACAGCGTCATATTTGGTATCCTGGAAGATGAAAACAAAAGGCTCTGGCTAAGTTCTGATTATGGAATTTCCAGATTAGACCTTCAGACGAAAGAAATAAAGGCATTCAAAGCCCAGGGGATGAAAAGTCAGGATTTTAATCTTGGTGCGTTTTGCAAAAAGCCCAATGGGAATTTACTATTTGGAAACTTAGCCGGATATATTGAATTTGATCCATCCAATCTTACACAAAACCAGTACAATGCTCCACTTGCTATTTCCGGGTTTGGAGCAGGACGGAATTACAAAAATCAAGCAGATGCACAATTTGATTCCCTAATCAATCTGGAAGAACCAATTATTCTAGAACCAAATGAGAATTCAATATTCATAGAATTTGCTTTACTCAGCTATTTTAATTCAGATGACAATCTTTATAGCTATAAACTAGAAGGCTATGACAGTACATGGAGTGCTCCTACAGCTAATAATCAAGTGACATTTACATCACTTCCACCAGGTGAATATTCATTTCATGTAAAAGGCAGAAATTATGACGGATACTGGATAGACCAGGAAGCTTCCGTGCAATTCACCATTATTCCACCTTGGTGGCAGACAGGCACCATTAAGGCAATCGGTGGATTCTTTTTAGTCGCTCTCTTATATTTCCTATTTAAATCCAGAACCAGCTATCTCGAAGGGCAAAAAGAAAAGCTGGAAAAAATGGTACAGAAAAAGACCAGTGAGGTAGAGGAACAGAATAAAAAGATCATCGAAAGCAATCATAAACTGCAGGATAGTCTGGCTTACCTTAAGGAAACCCAGGATCAGTTGGTTGCTTCTGAGAAGATTACAGCATTCACCCAGGTGGTGTTTAATTTATTGCATGAGCTCAATTCTCCACTTGGAGCAACTAAGTCTGGTTTGGAGTTAACCAAGAACGAATTATTCATCGAACTTGATGAGATTCCAAATCTACTGAGAGAAATAGAAATGGAAGAACTGGACATCTTCAAAGGATTTATAAAAGAAGTAATTGACAATAGTATTTATCCAACAAGCCCTAAGTTTAAAGAGACTTTGATGCGTCAACTTGGAGACGATCTCAAGTCTGCTGGGGTAACGGAAGAAAAAATTACTGAGAAATTAATCTCTATGGATTGTTTTGAACTCGGTGAGAATGGAGTGAAATTAGTACAATCCCCAAATTGTTGCAAAATGCTGGATGCAGCAGAAAACATCATCTATAAATACCGTAACATTCTGACCATGGAGAAATCTGCCCAAAGATCAATCTCCATATTAAACTCTCTCAAACCTTACGACACACAGAATTTTGACTCGTTTTCATCTACTATTGATGTGGTAGAAAGTATTGAGTTAGTCTTATCTGAAAAAGCCCATATGCTGGGAGATGGTATTTCACTAGAAACGATCTGGAAGACTTTCCCAAAAGTAAAAGGAAACGAAGAGCAATTGACCCAGATCTGGCTGAACCTAATCACAAATGCTATCCATGCAATGAAAGGAAAGGGAATTCTGAGTATTGAAGTAAAGAGTAACCTCTCATCCGCGATTATAAAAGTAACTGATACAGGAAGCGGAATACCAAAAAACCTTCAGAAGCGTATTTTTGAACCCTTTTACACCACTAAACCATTAGGAGAAGGGCGTGGAATTGGACTTGATATTGTGAGCAGGGTATTAAAGAAACATCATGGGGACATTCAACTACAGAGTTCACCAGGGAAGACTGTTTTTACAATAACCCTACCTTTAGAAGAGATGGGAAAGGTTGTTAAGAAAAATGGGGTATAAAAAAAGCCCCGAAGTTGGGGCTTTCAATTTTAATATTTTCCTCTAATTAGTCGTCACTTGGCTCAACTTTCAGTTGAAGAGAAATAGCACCATCGCTACCATCTGTACCAGTAATTGATTCAACTAAAATTAGTCCTTTAACACCACCTACAGTTTCAAAGGCAATAACCTGATTTGCAGCTAGACCACTGATAATACCATTATCATCAAGAGTACCAGCGTCAAAAGCAGTCTCAATTTGAGATACTGTCGTTACCTCGATGAAGTCAGTATTGCTTAAATCTGTAGTTTTCAAAGTAGTTGCATTCTTAACATTCCAACCTTCAACTTGAGCTGAGAAAATACTAGTCTCAAAAGCTGCAGGAGTAGCAATTGTTGCATTGTCAGAAGAACCATAGTAATATCCAAAGTCAATGTCTGCTGAAATAGCTTCAGAAGTACTTGTTACCTCACTAGGAGAATACTTAGTAGCTCTTGAAACACTGTAGAATGCTTGACCAGTTAAGTCACCAAGAACCACACCTAATGAAACAGCTTGATCCTCAGCTGGAATACCAGAAACACTAACAACAACATCAGCAGTTGAAGTTTGTCCAGTACCTATATCATCAACAGCAGTAGCTGTTATAGTAAAGTTTCCAACCTGATCCCATGGACCTGTAGTTGCAGAAACAGTAGCAGAAGTAGCACCAGCATCAAGTCCAAGATCAGTTCTTGTGAATTCACCAGTTACAGCACCGCTTAATCTGAAAGTATTGAAACCTCCAGGAGCAGTGATGTTGAATGTCCAGTCGATTGTTCCACCGAAATCAACAAATACTGTATCCATAGTAGCATTTAACGTACCGCCTGTAACAGAAAAGTCGATAGAAGGTGCGTCTGTAGTTGGCTCTGGCTCATCCTCACCACAACTATATAAGAAGATGAACGACCCAGTCAGGGCAAATAAGAATAATTTGTTAAAGAGATTCTTCATAACGCAAATTGATTTGTTTTTAAGTTTGATTAAAGAATTATTAATGTGAACAAATGATAATTATTGTAAACAATATTTAAAATTTCAACCCTATTAGGACACAACTAGTCCCAAAAAGGTTTAAATTCCGTAGCAAATTTCGTGATAAAATGTTGGAGTTGTTATACTCAAGAGCAGCAAATTTAATTTTTTTTATATTTTTTATGGTTTTCTTACACAAAATTTGCAATTTGAGTATATTTGAACTTAACATAAACACCAACTACAGCTTAATCTTATAAAGTTAATTGCTATGACAAAAATCGAACCTGGTCTACTGGAAGCTTGGAACACTTACGGCGAGTATGCAGCCTATGGAATAGCGGCGATTGGAGTTCTAATTCTACTTGGTCACTTGGTAAAACTTGCGACAAGTAAAGAATTCAAAGCCAAGTATGATTACATCAACATGCACGAAATCAACTATCTCTGGTATAGTGCATTGTTAGTAATTGTAGGTGGTGCACTTTTCGCTAACACTATCTCATCTGATACAACCTGGCTTTGGTTCTTCGTAAGATTGTTTGTTAGTTCTATGCTTGCAATCATTGTAGGTGTAGTCGTACAAAACATTCTTAAGTTTTACTACCCATTCTTCATTGAGAAGAGATTAAAGAAATTGAGATACACTCCTCGTATTTCTCCTGACGGCAGAAAGATGAAATTACTTTCGGAGGAAGAGGAAGATGTTTACCTGGATGAAGGTATGCAGGCTGAGGAAGACGCTTTCTCTGTTGATTACGATGTATGGATCGACGAGGTAAGTGGCTACACTAAAATTGAAAAGTATAACGGTAGACTTCACGCACTACAGTGCCCAGAATGTAACTACCAAACACTGAAAGTAGAAAGAGAAGAAATCATTCAATCTCCTACAGTACACGAAGAGGGTGAGCTTATGAAGTACTTCACATGCGGATACTGTGGTCACAAAGAAAGAAAATCTTTCAAGATTGCTCAACTAAAAGAAGGAGAGGAATCAGCAGTGTAGGAAACACAAAGATTATTACTGAGAAGCCATTCCGTTTTGGGATGGCTTTTTTTGTTTACGGGGTACGAGTTGCTGCGGGTTGCGGGTTAACGGGTTACGAATCAGAGTCCCTTTCAGGAGACTCTGATTGAAGGGAGGAGAACATGGTGTTGAACATTAGACTTACAAAACGAAGCGTCATTCCTGACGAAGTGAAACGAAGATCAGGAATCCCGTTACTTTTAGCACTCTTGAAACTCGTGACCTCAAACGAATAACGGGATTCCGGATATTTCCTTCATTTCATTACAGAAAATTCCGGAATGACGGTTCTATTTTTACGTTTCTGTAAATAACTGACAACCGACAACTTTCAACAATCTCTAATAGCACAAAGTCTCAGCACCGCAATAACTCGCTAACCCGCAACCTTCTACGTTCTCCAAAAACTGACAACCGACAACTGTCAACAATCTCTACAAGCACAAAAATCTCAGCTACCACAATAACTCGATAACCCGCAACCCACAACCTTCTACGTCCTGCAAATAACTGACAACCGACAACTCTCAACAATCTCTAAAAGCACAAGGCCTCAGCTACCACAATAACTCGTCAACCCGCAACCCGCAACTCGTACAATCAAAGCTTCACACAGATATTCTGAGGCTCAGAGAAAAACCTCAAGGCTTCCTCTCCTCCTTCTCTACCTACTCCTGAGCTTTTCATTCCTCCGAATGGTGTTCTGAGGTCTCTTAATAACCAGGTATTAATCCAGATTATGCCTGCCTGAATCTGATGTCCGATATTATGAGCTAACTTTAAATTTGTGGTCCAAATGGTTGCAGCAAGGCCATATGTTGTGTCGTTCGCCAATTCCACTGCTTCTTCAACAGTATCAAACGGCATCAATGTAACTACTGGCCCAAATATCTCTTCCTGATTGGTTCTGCAAGAGTTTGGTAAACCTTCAATTACTGTTGGCTCGAAATAGTAACCCTCGCTATATTCTCCTTCCAGAAACTTTCTATTTCCACCTTGAAGGATTGTTCCACCCTCAGATTTTGCAAGGTCCACATAACCTTGAACTTTATTCAAATGCGCTTCAGAAACCAACGCTCCTAGATTTGTAGTTTCATCTTCCGGATTAGAAACTTTGAGTTTAGCAACTTCTGCTAAAAATGCATCTCTGAACTTGTCGTATATTGATCGCTGAACAAATATCCTTGAAGCGCACAAGCAGATTTCGCCCTGATTAGAAAAGGACGCTCTTACCATCTCTTTTACTGTGTACTCAAACTCACAATCTTCTAGAATTATTGCTGGATTTTTACCTCCAAGCTCCAATGAGGCCTTTTTGAACATTGGACCAGTAATAGATGCAATGGTCTTTCCTGTCTGGGTACCTCCAGTAAATGAAATTGCCTTAATATCCGGATGCTTCACTATTTCCTCTCCTATCTCATAGCCAAAGCCATGTACTATATTAAGTACTCCTTTCGGTAAACCCGCTTCGATGCAAATCTCAGAAAGCAAATAGGCAGTCATTGGAGTTAACTCAGACGGTTTGGCTATTACACAATTCCCCATTGCTAGTGCCGGAGCGATTTTCCATGTAAATAGATACAGAGGTAAATTCCAGGGAGATATACAACCAACTACTCCAAGTGGGGCTCTCCTGGTATAATTAACAGCCACATCTTCCATCACATGAGCCTGGCTGGAAAAATTGACAATTGCGTTTGCAAAAAACCTGAAGTTCGCTGCTGCTCTTGGAATATCAACTTTCCTTGCCAGCGACAAAGGCTTTCCATTATCCTTGGATTCTGCAGCAACCAGCTCATCCATTCGGGCTTCAATACCCTCGCTGATTTCAAGCAATACTCTGGACCTGGCTTCAATACTAGCAGTGGACCAATCATGAAATGCTTCTTTTGCTCCATCCACAGCTGTTTGTAAATCCCTTGAATTACTTCTTGGAATCTCACTGTAAACTTTCCCTCTGGATGGATCAATATTATCGATATAGGACCGATCAACGGGAGCAAGCAACTCTCCATTGATGTAATTCTTTATTTGCATGTTGTTTATTTATAACGATCCGGTTCTACCTCCATCTACTGGAATGCTGGTTCCGTTTACATATCCCGCTGCTGGCGAACAAAGAAATGCCACCACAGCTGCAACTTCTTCAGGTGCAGCGAACCTGTTGGCTGGAGTTTCCTTTTTCATAGCAGCTACAATTTCCTCCTCAGCTTTGTCCAGTTTTGAGACTTTGTTATCAATGATCTGTTGTAATCTGTCAGTCTCCGTGAATCCAGGGAGTACATTATTAACGGTGATTCCATCTCCTCCTAATTCAAATGACAATGTCTTGGACCAATTACCCATTGCGCCTCTTACCGTATTTGATACTCCTAAACCAGGAATAGGAATTTTAACTGAAGTTGAGATTATATTAACAATCCTTCCATACTCAATATCCCTCATGAATGGCACCACCTGCTGAACCAATAAATGACTAACTTTTAAATGCATTGTCAAGGCATCATCAAATTCCGATAAACCAGCATTGATTAACTTACCACCAGGAGGTCCTCCAGCGTTATTCACCAGAATATGAAAACCTCCATTCAGTCCGATGAAATTTCTTACTTTATCTGCTACATATTCAGGATTGCTAAAATCAGCCGCTATATATTGATGCTGTTGACCAGCAAAATTATCGAGCTCTAAGACTACATTCTGCAGTGACGATTCATTTCTGGCTAATAGAACTACCTCAGCACCCATTTCTGCCAATTCCATAGCAGTAGCTTTTCCTATTCCCTGGGTACTTCCGCAAACCAGTGCTCTCTTTCCTTTAAGATTCAGGTTCATTAAATTGTGTTTATTATTGTGACTAATTTAGAAATTTGTAATTAGAACTTAGTTGATCGTCCAACAGAATTTAAATACTAACATTTTTTAATCACGATCAGTTATTTTTGATTACGAGACAAACCCAAATCAAAATGAGTGTAAGAAGACCATTTAACCTTAAAAACTGGATTGAGGAAAACCGTGATTTACTCAAGCCGCCTGTGGGAAATAAAAACCTTTATACAGAGGCAGGAGACTACATTGTGATGATCGTGGGAGGACCCAACGCAAGAAAAGACTATCATTTCAATGAAACAGAAGAACTGTTTTACCAACTTGAAGGAGACATCACTGTAAGAATTCAGGAAGATGGCCAACCAGTGGACATTGAGATCAAAGAAGGTGAAATGTTTTTGCTTCCCGGAAAAATTCCTCACTCTCCCATCAGACCTGCAAATACAGTTGGGTTAGTAGTTGAGCGAAAAAGGGAATCAGCTCACCAAGATGGGTTAATGTGGTTTTGTGATAACTGCAACAACAAACTTCACGATACTTATTTTCAATTAACAAATGTCGAAAAAGACTTCCAGCCTAGATTCAGAGAGTTTTACGGATCTGAAGAATCCAGAACTTGCAGCAATTGTGGGACGGTAATGGAAGTTGACGAAAGGTTTGTTTAGGAGCATTTATGGAGTTTGAAAGCAATCTAGCATTTGCTCAAAAGATGGATCAGGAAGATCCGTTGGCAGAATTCAGGAGCAAATTTCATATCCCTCAACACGAGGGGAGAGACACAATATACTTTTGCGGTAACTCATTAGGTCTTCAACCAAAATCCGCTAAAGAACATATTTTAAGAGATCTCAAAAACTGGGAAGAACTGGGAGTTGAAGGTCATTTCACTGGTGATTGGCAATGGGTAGATTACCATAAGCGATTCAGAAAGCCTCTTTCTAATTTAGTTGGGAGTCTGGAATCCGAGGTTGTGGCAATGAACAATCTCACAGTTAACCTTCATCTTGCGATGGTCAGCTTCTACAGACCAACAAAAGAAAAATTCAAAATCATCTGCGAGGGACATGCTTTTCCTTCAGATCAATATGCATTTGAGTCTCAGGTTAAGTTTCATGGATTTAATCCTGACGAAGCAATTGTTGAATTGGTCCCAAAAGAAGGCGAGGATACCCTCAGAACAGAAGACATCATTGCAACCATCGAGCAACACAAAAATGAAACAGCTCTGATTTTAATTGGCGGTCTACAATACTACACTGGTCAGTTTTTTGATTTAAAAACAATTGCTGATTATGCACAGCAAAACGATATCACGTTTGGTGTAGATCTCGCTCATGGTGTTGGAAATATGCCACTCAAACTTCACGATTGGGGAATAGATTTTGCAGTTTGGTGTAGTTATAAATATTTGAATTCTGGTCCTGGTGCGGTATCGGGAATGTTTGTTCATGAAAAGCATCATCACAATGTAGATCTTCCAAGGTTTGCAGGATGGTGGGGACATGAAGAAAAGGAAAGATTCATGATGAAGAAGGGGTTTATTCCTATTCCCTCCGCTGATGGGTGGCAACTAAGTAACTGCCCGGTATTCAACATGTCGGCACATTATGCTTCGCTTGAGATTTTCGAAGAAGCTGGAATGGATCGATTAAGAGAAAAAAGTCTAATGCTTTCAGGTTACCTATTGCATTTACTAGAGGAACTGGAATTCATAAAAGTCATCACACCAAAGACCGACCAAGACCGGGGTTGCCAGGTTTCAATGTACGTGGAAGAACATGGCAAAAAGATATTCGATTACTTACAGAGTAAAGGAGTAATTGCAGATTGGAGGGAACCTAATGTAATTAGGATTGCTCCAGTGCCATTATACAATACTTTTGAAGAAGTGTACCAATTTTTTAATATTCTGAAAGAAGCAAAAAACATAATAAATGACTGATCAGCCCAACGCTCATATTGTAATCCTTGGAGCCGGATTGGTAGGCTCATTGTTGTCTATTCATTTAGCAAAAGAAGGTTACCTCGTGAAAGTCTATGAAAAAAGACCTGATCCAAGAAAGAAAGACCTGTACTCAGGAAGATCTATAAACCTTGCTTTAAGTGATCGTGGTATCAAAGCATTGAAAGGTGCTGGAGTTTATGAGCAAATTGTAGATGATCTTATTCCAATGCACGGTAGGATCATTCACGATGAAGAGGGCAATACTAATATGCAGCCTTACGGCAAAGAAGGTCAACACATCAATTCTGTTTCCAGAAACGATCTGAATTGCATGCTGGTTGATGAAGCCGAAAAGTTAAATGTTCATTTCATGTTTGAGCATCAGTGTGAGAAAGTGGACACAGATGCCAGTGAAATCACACTTAAGGATCCAAATGGCGTACTATTCGTGGAGCCTGCTGATCTGATAGTAGGAGCTGATGGAGCATTCTCTGCGGTAAGAGCAACTTTACAGTTCAAACAAGGTTTTAACTATTCTCAAATGTATCTTGAGCATGGATATAAAGAATTTCTAATACCACCAAAGGACAGTGAATTCGCATTAGATCCAAATGGGTTACATATCTGGCCAAGAAAGTCATTTATGTTTATTGCCCTACCAAATCCTGACAAGTCATTCACTTGCACCTTGTTTTTCAGACTTAAAGGTGAGCAAAGCTTTGAATCAATCAGTACAGATGAAGAAATTAAGTCCTTCTTTGAAACCTATTTCAAGGATTTGATACCTCTCACTCCAGATTTGCTGGATCAATATCATAATAACCCCGCATCCACATTAGTCACGATTAAATGCTCTCCCTGGGCATATAATACCACCTTATTGATTGGAGATGCTTCTCATGCCATTGTTCCTTTTTACGGACAGGGTATGAATGCTGGATTTGAGGATTGTACAGTACTGATGGAAACCCTAAGAAAGCACAACTTTGATTTCATCAATGCAATTCATGAGTTCCAAAAAGAAAGAGTAAAAGACGCTAATGCCATTTCAGATCTTGCATTAAAGAACTTTATCGAAATGAGAGATAAGGTTTCTGATGAAGAGTTTATCCAGCGAAAAAAGACAGAAGCTAAAATACATCAACAGTTCCCTGAAATATGGACGCCACAATATTCTATGGTTACATTCAGTGAGTTATCCTACTCTCAGGCATTTGATCTTGGGTTACTGCAAGATGAGGTAATGGAAGAAAATAAGAACTTATGGTTGAATCAGGAGCCAAGTGATGAGGATATCAAACACCTGGCTAATCAGTTCAAATTAAAACTCGAGAGCTAATCTTTCTGAAAGTTCGTCAATGGCTTCCTGCTCATCCTGTGAGATACCATCCGCTACATTTGCAAATAGATACATCGTCTCTACGATGAACTCTTTGTCAGACTTGCTGTCTTTGACGTAATCTTTCAGTGTATTAAGGAACTTCTTGCTCCACTTGTCCATGTTGTCAAGTAAGTATCGAAGCTCAGTTCTAAAAATTCTGGAAATCTCTTCAGCAGGAACTGATTCGTCTTCCAGACTGTAAGCTTCAGCCAGGCTATCTGTGATTTTAAGTACACCCTCCCATTCTTCTTTATCAAGTTTGCCATCACTCATGCACACCACCATTGCTGGAAATAGGTTGCAGATGTATGTAAACTGATCAAAAGACAGGTGAATGTTTCTGTTTTTATGATACTCCTCGTACAGTTGTTCGATGGGTTGTTTCATTGCGACATCATTGAAAGTCTCCATGGTTAATAAAATTAGTTAAAAGAAGTGAACTATTTGCGTTAATCGAGTTAATTACCTGTAGCAACGAGTATACCCAGGTATAAAGTTGCAATATTATAAGATTTTTTTGTCTTTTTTATATAAAATATCGATAAACACTAGTTTTTAAGGGTTCTATGAGCAAAAACAAAGTTGCTATTATTGGTTCTGGAATTGCAGGAATTGCGACATCAATTAGGTTAGCCATCAAAGGTTATGAGGTTGAGGTATTTGAAGCGAATGACTATCCGGGTGGGAAATTATCAGAAATTAAGTCAAACGATTTTCGATTTGATGCAGGCCCATCATTATTCACCATGCCCGACTATGTAGATGAGCTTTTTGAATTAGCTGGAGAGAATCCAAGAGATCACTTCAATTACCAAAAAATAGATACGATTTGCGAATACTTTTATGAGGATGGAACACACGTTAGTGCCCATGCAGATCATGAGAAGTTTGCTGAAGAAATAGAGACTAAGATTGGTGAGCCTGCTCAAAATGTATTGAAATCAATTGAGAAAAGTGCTTTCCTGTATAATCATCTTGGTGATTTATTTGTGAGGAGACCAATACATTCTATTAAAACATTTCTTAGTAAAGATGCTTTCAAGTCCTATAGACAGCTCCATAAACTAGATTTCTTCAGAACGATGAATGAAGCCAATGAGGCAGGCTTTGAAAAGGACAAAACCACTCAGTTATTCAACAGATATGCAACCTACAATGGGTCTGATCCATACCAGACTCCTGCTACTATGAATATTATTCCTCATCTGGAATTTAGTATTGGTGCATTCTTTCCGGAAGGTGGTATGATTAATATCACAAGAAGCCTCTTTGAGCTTGCAAAAAGATGTGGAGTCAAGTTTCATTTCTCTCAAAAAGTACAGGAAATATTAGTAGATAAGAAAAATGCTACTGCCTTAAAGATTGGTGATGAAACCATTGCTTTTGATCATGTGGTAAGTAATATGGATATGGTCAACACCTATAAAAAGCTACTTCCAAACACCTATCACCCAAAGCGATTACTAAAGCAACCAAAATCCAGTTCGGCATTAATATTCTACTGGGGTATCCAAAAGAAGTTTGATCAATTGGATCTTCACAACATTTTCTTCAGCAAAGACTACAAAGCTGAATTTGACCATATTTTTAATAAAAAGAGCATTTATCAAGACCCTACGGTATACATTAATATCACTTCAAAATTCAATAAATCAGACGCTCCTGAAGGTACTGAAAATTGGTTTACCATGATCAATGTCCCTAATAATTCAGGACAAGATTGGGACAAGCTGATTGAAGAAGCTAAGAGAAATATTATTTCGAAGCTTTCTAGAATGTTGGATGTTGATCTCTCGGGCCTGATTGCTACAGAGGAAATATTGGATCCCAGAACAATCGAGAGCAAAACAAGCTCTTCTCAGGGTGCACTGTATGGAAACAGTTCTAACAACAAGTATGCTGCTTTTCTTAGACATTCCAACTTCTCTTCAAAAATTAAGAATCTATATTTCTGCGGTGGAAGTGTTCATCCTGGAGGTGGAATTCCTTTGGCGATATCTTCTGCTAAATTGGTGGCTGATTTACTGCCAGAGATGCGTTAGTGGTGTCCTGCTCAATCGGATATAATTCCTGATACGTTTGATAGATGTCAAATATGGTTTGAACGTAATCCACAGGTTCAATACCACGGCAATACCCGAACTCAACTACAGGATCATTGTAATATTTAGAGTCAGATTTTTTAAGCAGGTATTCGGAAACCACGTCCCATTTTGTCGCATCGCCACCGTGTTTTTGCGCCAACCTGTAAGCATCCATTACATGCCCTTGTCCAATGTTGTAGGACGCCAGAATAAATTTTTTTCTTTCTGTTTCATCCCAAATTATTTCATCCCATAACTTCTCCAGCCAAATCAAATGCTTCATTCCACCTCTTATACTCTGCTCTGGATCAGTCAACTTCTTGACGCCATATTGTTTTGCCGTAGCTGGCATAAGTTGCATTAATCCGATTGCACCAGCCCAGGATTTTGCTTTAGGGTCAAAATTTGATTCTTTGAACATTTGTGCTGCCAGAAGTTGCCAGTCCCAGCCTATGACGTCTGCTGCTTCTTTAATCATATCATCATACGGCGAAATCTTTTCTCCGCCCATTGAGAAATAATCACTTTTCTTTCTCTGCAAACTTGCCTTTTGATTTCTGTAGTATTTGTTGTAAAGCACATAGTAATCAGCACTTTTCTTCATGCTTGAAATCCAGGCATTAAGTGTATCCTGTAATGAAGGAGCGTTTAGCCTTACCCCCCAGGCAATTTGTTGAGGGAAACTTATTGGAGTTTTGACGTCCAATATTGGATAATATGTCTTATTCACCATAGCAACATCCTCTTCTGCCACGGTGTAATCAATTTCTTTAAGCGCCACCTTTCTGATCAGTGTCTCCGTTTCTACATCTGGAAAATCTTCAATGATTAATATATCGCCCCCTATTTCTTCAGATAAGTTCTCCAATCTCGGAACATGTGATGTACTATTTCTAACATACACCTCTTTTCCAATCAATTCAACTGGATTTCTAATTAGAGTCTTTTCTATTTCGTGCACCTTCATATCTCTCCAGTTAGAAGGTTTTCTCTGCACTAAAACTAATCGAACTAAATAGTGATAATCAGTAAATCGAATGATCTGCTTTCTTTCTTTTGTCACAGTGAGGTTGTAAGCCAAAATATCTCCTCTTCCATCATCGAGTTTTTTGAAAGCCAAATCAATATCAGTGGTCACATCAATTCTTAACTCCAAATCATGTTCTTTGGCAAACCTTGATAGCAATTCATAGTCATAGCCCATTGGTCTACCTTTGTAAACAAACATCCCAGTTGAGCTATTATCTACAATCGCTGTGATATAGCCTCTTTCTTTTATGGCGTCAAAGTCTAAAGAAATTGGATCCGTCTGCTCTGGAGTTGACGTGGCGTTGTTATCTCTGCTTCCACTTCCTTGCTGGGAACAAGAAGCAAATAATACTAATGCTAACAGCAGCGATATATGTGTGCGTTTTATCAAATAATGAATAGTAGATCCATCTATTAAAATGCATCAAAAATCATGAAATGTCAAGATTTTGATGTTGAATGAGAATTTAGATAGCGCGATCAAGAAAAGAATCAATTCCTGACAATAACGCTTCAGGTTCTTCAAACATCCCCATGTGACCAGTATTTTCCAATTCGATGTAATCACAATTATTTGCGATTCCCTTCATTCTACGGCTATTCTCAATTGGAACAGCTCCATCTTTCAATCCAGCAACAACAAGTTTTGGCTTCTCTGATTTCAGTAACTCCGAGCTGTCTGGTCTGTCTCTCATTGCCTTGGCATAAGCGATTATTGACTCTCCTTCAATTTGCTTCCCCTCTTGCCGTAAGTCACTAATCACTTCCTCTACCTGCCGATAAAATAAATTCTGGTAAAAATTCTGCAGAAACAACCCAGGCCCTTTTTCACTAACAATTTTCACGACCTGATTTCTTCCAGCCTTCTTTTCCTCACTATCTTCAAAAGCCGTGGAATGAATTAATCCGAATCCTTTTACACTCTTAGGATATAAGTTTTCCATCGCAAGCGCAATGTAACCACCTAGTGAGTGGCCAAGGACGATATATTCAGATATTCCTAATTCAGAAATTAGATTATTTAATGATGCCGCAACATCGTTTAATGTAAGGTCAGATATCAATTCACTTTTGCCGAACCCAGGCAAATCTGGAATTATAAGCCTGTACTTAGTTGATAAGCTTTCTTCGACGCTTTTCCAGACACTACCCGTTTCACAATAACCGTGAAGCAAAAGCAATGGGAAACCGGTACCTTTTTCGTAGTAGTGCAAGGTTACTCTGCAGTTGTTGGAACTGCATGTAGCATTTTAATCACACTGTTGTAAATCCCTTCTGGTCCGAAATTGCATTCATCATGAAGTTGTCTTTGCTCTCCATGTTCAATCACGTCATCAGGAATTCCGAGTCTTGTAACCTGTGAGGTATATTGGTTATCAGCCATAAATTCTAAAACAGCACTTCCAAATCCACCCTTAAGGCATCCGTCCTCAACAGTAATAACCTTATTATATTTCTTAAATACTTTATGAAGAAGTTTCTCATCAAGTGGCTTAACGAATCTCATGTCGTATAGTCCAACATTAATACCTTCTTCTTCAAGCTTTTCTGCTACCTCAACTCCGTAGTTACCAATGTGACCGATAGTTAAGATTGCAAGCTCATCTCCTTCTCTCAAAGTTCTACCAGTTCCGATTTCAATTTCCTGCATCGGTGTTTTCCACTCTGGCATCACTCCCTGGCCTCTTGGATATCTAATGGTAAATGCCCCTTCTCCCCCTGGAAGCTGAGCTGTATACATTAGATTTCTTAGTTCCTCTTCATTCATTGGAGCGGAGACGATCATATTTGGAATACATCTCATGTAAGCAATATCATATGCTCCATGGTGAGTTGGACCATCAGCACCAGCAAAACCTGCTCTATCCAGACAAAGTACAACTCTTAAATTCTGAAGACAAATATCATGAATCACCTGATCATAGGCTCTTTGCATAAATGTTGAGTAGATATTGCAGTAAGGAACCATCCCTTGAGTTGCCAGACCTGCAGAAAATGTTACTGCATGCTGCTCAGCAATACCTACATCAAATGCTCTTTCTGGCATTGCTTTCATCATGATATTCATTGATGAACCAGAAGGCATTGCTGGGGTAACCCCCATTATTTTTTCATTTTCTTCTGCAAGCTCAACTAATGTATTACCAAATACATCCTGGTATTTTGGTGGTTGAGGTTGATCGAAAACTTTTTTCTTAATTTCTCCTGTGATCTTGTCAAACTTACCTGGTGCGTGCCATTTAGTTTGATCCTTCTCAGCTAAGGCATATCCTTTACCTTTTACAGTAACACAATGCAGAATCTTTGGCCCAGGAATGTCTTTCAAATCAGAAAGAACATCAACCAGGTGATTAACATCATGACCGTCAACTGGCCCAAAATATCTTAAGTTAAGAGATTCAAATAAGTTGCTTTGTTTCAATAAGAAAGACTTCACACTGTTCTCCAGCTTAGCAACAATTTCTCTGGCATTCGGTCCAAACTTGCTGATTTTCCCAAGAATGTTCCACACCTCATCCCTTACTTTGTTATAAGCGTGAGAAGTAGTGATATCAGTTAGATAATCTTTCAGCGCACCGACATTTGGATCAATTGACATGCAGTTATCATTCAATATGATCAAAAGGTTTGAATTAGAGACTCCTGCATGATTCATGGCTTCAAATGCCATTCCTCCTGTCATTGAACCATCTCCAATCACTGCTATATGATGTCTGTCTGACTCGTTTTTGTACTGGGACGCAACCGCCATACCAAGTGCCGCTGAAATAGAAGTACTAGAGTGACCTACTCCAAATGTATCATATTCGCTCTCTTTCCTTTTTGGGAAACCAGAAAGACCTTTATACATTCTATTTGTATGAAACTTATCTCTACGGCCTGTCAGAATTTTATGCCCATATGCCTGATGTCCTACGTCCCACACCAATTGGTCGTGAGGAGTATTGAATACATAGTGCAGAGCTGTAGTTAATTCCACGACTCCAAGACTAGCTCCAAAGTGACCTCCGTACACAGAAACCACATCAACAATATATTGACGTAGATCATCTGCAACTTTAGCAAGTTCTTTAGGATCAACTTTCTTTAAATCTTCTGGAGAATTAATATTTTGTAGATACTGTCCTGGTTCAATGAGCATAAGCTAAAAAATCTAATGTTGTAAGGTAAAACTCAGAAATCAATTTTTTGTTTCCTTAATCGATTTTTTCATTTTCCCACAAATTTCGATTTGCAAATCTACTATTTTTTTAAAATGCATTACATATTCTTTCAATACTAATATCTTTGAGGTTCTCTGAATTAAGTTTCAACTAAATATCCCGGGAATTTGAGTTTTGAAATAAAGCTTCCACTGTTTGAGGGTCCTTTTGACCTGCTTCTCTTTTTCATTGAAAGAGACGAGTTGGATATTTATGATATTCCTATCTCAAAAATCACAGATGATTTCCTTCAATATATTGACAATATGGAGGAATTAAATGTTGAGATTGCCAGTGAATTTATTCTTGTTGCAGCAACATTAATGAGAATAAAAGCCAAAATGCTACTTCCAAGACCAGTTCTGGACGAAGAAGGCAATGAGATTGACCCTAGGGAAGAATTAGTTAAGCACCTTCTAGAATATAAGCGATACAAATCCGTCATAAAGGAGCTTACTGAGCTGGAAGTAAAGAGATTGGATCAGGAAAAAAGAGGAAACCTTGAGAAAGAAATAAGGGCTCTTTCAGAAAGTGTCAATGTTGAATCAGAATTACAGAACATCGATTTATTCAAATTGATGAATGTTTTTCAGAAAGTTTTGCAGCGATATGAGTATGAAAAAAACAAACCAATTCACAAGGTTGTTCAATATCCATATTCCATTGGTGGGCAAAAAGAGTTTGTTTTAGAAAAACTGATGAACAAGGACAGGTTGGCTTTCACAGAGTTAATTGACGAAAAACCAGAGAAAATTTTAGCGATCTATAATTTCCTGGCAATTCTTGAACTTCTACAATTGAAAATGATCACGCTTCATTTAGGAGAAGGATTCAATAACTTTTGGATTGAAAAAATAGAAGGAGAGTTAGTTAATGGATAATCGAACGCAGAAAGCTTTAAGTGTCCTTAATCCAAATAAAGCCTGGATCCCAGTCCTGATAGGTTTAGCAATTGTTTTCTTCCTTATTTATTCAGACCCTAATGTAACATTAGATCAATTAAAGCTGGTCTTTAAGGCTAGTTTTCCTGTTTTGATAATTGGTGTATTGGTGTTATTAGCCAGGGACATTGGTTATGTGTATAGGATAAGAACTCTAACCAATAAAGACCTTACCTGGAAAAACAGTCTAATAGTAGTCATCCTTTGGGAGTTTGCATCCGCGGTTACTCCATCAGTCGTGGGTGGTACAGCTGTCGCAATTTTCATTCTACTAAAGGAAAAGATTTCACTGGGCAGAGCTATTGCTTATGTTACGCTAACAGCCATATTAGATAACATGTATTTTGTGGTAGCAGCTCCAATTGTTTTGTTCTTTTCGGGAATTGACAAGATTTTTCCAAGTGGTTTTGCTACATTCTTTTGGATCAGCTATTCTCTCATTTTAGTATATACCTTGACAATGATATACGCTGTATACTTTCAACCGAGAGCATTCAAATGGATTTTATACAAACTGACTGCCATTAAGTTTTTAAAAAAGTGGCGAAATGAGGCGTTAATTCAAGGTGACGAAATAATTCTTGCTTCAAAAGAACTGAAAGGAAAGAAATTTCCATATTGGATTAGAATCATAGCGGCTACAGTATTTATCTGGAGTGCCCGATATCTTTTACTGAACACATTGATTTCAGCATTTATTGTTCCAGACTTCTTTGAGCACATTGCGATTTTCTCTCGCCAGATCATCATGTGGATTATCATGCTGATTTCTCCTACCCCTGGTGCCGCAGGAATTGCGGAAGTCTCCTTTAGTAATTTCTTTGAAGATTCCTTAGGTGAGGTAAATCTGGCTATCAATCTTCTATGGAGATTTTTCACCTACTACTTTTACATCTGTTTAGGGATTTTTGTATTGCCCAGATGGATTAGCAGACGCTTTAAATCAAAAAAAAATAGCTCCACAAACATGGAGCTACCTAAAAATTCTAATGTCGTAACCGAGGTTTAAACTCTCTCGAATTGAGAAAAGTAAAAAGAACCTTCAATTTCAGCGTTCTCATCTGAATCAGATCCATGAACAGCGTTTGCTTCAATTGACGTTGCGAATATTTTTCTGATAGTACCTTCCGCAGCTTCCGCAGGATTAGTAGCACCAATTAATTTTCTAAAATCTTCAACAGCGTTATCTTTTTCAAGAATTGCCGCGATGATTGGTCCTGAAGACATGTAGTTTACAAGGTCATTGTAAAAAGGTCTTTCTTTGTGAACAGCATAGAATGCACCTGCTTTCTCAGCAGTTAATTTTGTAAGCTTCATAGCTTTGATTGCGAATCCTGCTTCTTCAATCATCTTTAATATTGCACCAGAATTACCTGCTCCGTAAGCATCTGGTTTGATCATGGTGAAAGTTCTGTTGCCAGCCATAATAATAATATGAGTTGTGAATTAATATTTACGGCCGCAAATGTAAGTGATTATTAGCTGTAATAAAACACTTGCGTTCATGTACTTTGATGATGATTCCTTTTGTTTTAAATCTATTTATTCAGAGTTTTGCGAATTATTTTCAATCAAGAGTGCACCTTGATGCAAAACCTGGATACATTCAAGGCTTTATTAGCCGAACCAAAGAAAATAGTTATTACCACCCACCAGAACCCCGACGCAGATGCTCTAGGTTCTTCTTTGGGTCTATACAATTACCTCATCAAATATAACCATGAGGTACAGGTGATAACTCCTACAGACTACCCCGACTTTCTTTTCTGGATGAAAGGAAACGATGATGTTATAGCTTATAATGAGCAATTACATGATTCTATAGCCGAGACGGTGGATAAAGCAGACTTAATTTTCTGCCTTGATTTCTCCAGCCTAAATCGGATCAACGAACTTGGAGTATTAGTAGGTCAATCAAATGCAAAAAAGGTGCTTATTGATCACCACCTGGATCCAGAAGATTTTGCGGAATTTGTGCTTTGGTCCACTCAAGCTGCTGCTACGGCAGAATTAATCTACGACCTGATTGAGCTGCTCGACGATCTTGAAAGTATAGATCAAGATATTGCAGAATGCCTTTATGCAGGAATAATGACTGACACTGGATCATTTAAGCATCCATCTACCACAGCAAAAGTTCATACTATTGTAGCCCAACTTATTGCTCATGGCGCTCAGGTAAGCAAAGTCAGCAAGCTTATTTATGACAATAATAGTGTGAACCGTCTCAAGTTTATTGGGTTCGCACTTTCTGAGAGACTTTATGTTCTCGAAAACATAAATGTGGCCTACATACTGCTAAGCAATGAAGATATGGCCAGATTCAATCTGAAATCGGGAGATACTGAAGGACTTGTTAACTATGCCTTATCAATCAAGGGAATGAAGATGGCCGCTATCATTATGGATAAAGGAGATCTTGTGAAGATGTCTTTTAGATCAGTTGGCGAATTCTCTGTGAATGAATTTGCCCAAAATAACTTCAATGGTGGAGGACATAAAAATGCTGCGGGTGGTGCTTCAAAAATGACATTAAAGGAAACTGAAGATAAATTCTTAAACGAAATCCAAAAACATAAAAACCAACTAATTCATGAAAATTAGCATTAACCAATTAATTATCAGAGTTTTCGCTATTGCCATTATTGCTGCTACTGTAGGATGTAGCAATCCAAATGTTGTAGAAACCCCAAGTGGTCTGGAGGTTGAGTTTCTTAGAAAAGCTAATGGTGAGAAATTTGAAGTTGGAGATGAATTAGAAGTTAATCTGGTTTATGTAACAGATGACGGAAGAAAATTATTTGACACGGATGAAAGAGGTGGACCTGTCAAGATCAGAATGACCGATCAAGATAAAGGTCTTTTCCATGAAATGATCCAAACCTTAACTGTTGGCGACTCTGCTACTTGTGAAATTGTTGTTGAGAATTTATACGAAGAAACTTTTGGCAGAGCAGTTCCTGATACTATAAAAAGGGGTACCATGTTGAAATTCAATATCGGTATTAAAAGTGCATTGAATTTAAATGAGATCATAGAAGCACAGAAGAAAGTAGACGCAGTAATAATTGATGATTATCTGGAAAGAAATAACATTCAGGCACAAAAAGATAAAACAGGACTTAGGTATGTTGTAACCAAAGAAGGTACTGGTGAAAAACCAAATATCGGTGACAGCCTGGTAGTCCATTACTCTGGTAGAATTCTGGAAACGGGCAAACAATTTGACTCATCTCTTGAAAAAGGGAAACCATTTGAATTTGTGGTTGGAAGAGGCGTGATTGAAGGATGGAGCAGAGGGTTCACCTTACTGAATGAGGGTTCAAAGGCAACATTATATATTCCTAGTGGCATGGGTTACGGACCGATGGGGTATCCAAGATTGATTCCACGCAATGCAGTACTCATTTTTGACGTTGATTTTATAGAGATTAAAAAGTAATTCAAATAAGATAATAGTGATGAAGACAAAGCTTTTTCTTTTGATTGTGGGGATATCTGGATTATTTATTTCAGGTTGTGAAGATCCAAATATTGTTGTAACTGAGGATCCAATAATCCAATACCTGGAAGATATTGATTTAATTAATGATTACTTAGCTGAAAAAGGCTACACCTATGATGACACCACAAATGCCGGTGTTCGTGTAGTAGTTCTGGATGAAGGCGCAGGAACTCCTGTAGAGGAAAATGCAATTCTTAGATTTGATTACACAACTCGACTGTTATACATTGATTCATTAGGAAACCTTTCAGACACAACTCACCTGGCATCAACCATTCAAGACGTTGCAGATGAGCATGGACTAAACCCGGATGACCCAATCAATTATACTTACTCTTCAAATGGATGGACTCTACTTAGCATAGTAACTGGAGTTGAATATATCGCTGGTTTCAGAGAGGGAGTAACTAGCATAATGGGATTGATAAATGAAGATGGTTACGGGGAAATTGTAATTCCTTCTGCCAGTGCATACGGTGTATCTGGAAATAGCAGTGTGAACCCAAACACAGTTTTAATTTTTGAGATATATCTCCGGGATGTAAGATTATGACAATTTGTTTCGCTACCAATAATGCAAACAAGCTCAGGGAAGCCAGAGAACTTCTTCAGGGTCAATTTGAGGTGGTCGGTTTAAAGGATATTGGATGTACTGAAGATATTCCAGAAACTTCAGATACAATTGAAGGAAACTCCCTTCTCAAAGCAAACTATGTTTTTGAAAAGTATGACATCCCTTGTTTTGCCGATGATACAGGACTGGAGGTTGATTCTTTAAATGGCGAACCTGGAGTTTACTCTGCCAGATACGCTGGAGAGCACCATAACAACGAAGCAAACATGTCTAAACTTTTAAGTAATCTTGCTCCGTTTGATGATAGAAATGCTCAATTCAAAACAGTCATTACATACAAATCAGCAAGTGTAACTACTCAGTTTGAAGGAATAGTAAAAGGAAAAATTAAAGAAACAGCATCTGGTTCTCAGGGGTTCGGATATGATCCAATTTTCACTCCTTTAGGGTATGACAGAACTTTTGCTGAAATGACTTCTGAAGAAAAAAATGCAATTTCTCATAGGGGCATTGCTCTAAATAAATTAATTTCTTATCTCAAAAGCCTAAATAACTAAGTCCTGTGCAAAAACCATTTTTCATCGGAATTACTGGAGGAAGTGGGTCCGGTAAAACTCATTTCTTAAATATGTTACTAGACGCATTCGACCCTTCGGAAATATGCGTTATCAGTCAGGACAACTATTATTTTCCCATTGAGGAACAGCAAAAAGACCAAAAAGGAATCGAAAACTTTGACAGACCAGAGTCAATTGATTCCAAAAGGTTTGCAAGAGATATCGAAGCATTAAGGGAAGGTAAAACAGTAGAATTAGTTGAATACTTATTCAATAACAATGCAAAATCGCCAAAGACATTCATTCTAAAACCTGCTCCCATTATTGTAATTGAAGGAATCTTCACACTCTATTTTGAAGAGGTAGCTCAATACATGGACTTGAAAGTGTTTATTGATACTAAAGATATTCTCATGCTTAAAAGAAGGATCATGAGAGATGCTGAAGAAAGAGGATACGATTTGGCTGATGTACTCTATCGCTATGAGTATCATGTCGAACCTGCTTTTGAGAAATATATCAGACCATATAAGTTCAGAGCTGATCTTATAATCCCAAACAATCACAATCATTCTTTTGACAATGCGCTAGAAGTGGTCAAGAACTTCCTGAAAACCAAGCTTTAACAGAAATTAGTAAGATACCAAAATACTGGTTGCCTTTTAAAATCGATTTTTCTACATTTGTGTCCGCTAAATGAACAGCAAGACTAACATATCAGGTAAGAACAGACTTCTGGTAATCCTCCTGGGGTTTACTGTCGCACTATTTACATTGGCTTCAGGCTATGTGAAAACTGATATTGCTGAGGAGAAAGAAACGAAAGAGGTCACTCAAACTTCTGATAAGAAATCTCCTGAATCACAGGCAACACTTTCCGTTTTTGATGCGATTCCTAACGTTCTTCAAATCAATCTACCAACATTTCTTGATGTCCTTATCACAGAAATCGAGATAGTAGTTGAAGAGAAATTAGAGATTGATCAAATCCGTGAGAAAGGCACTACCGAATTCTTCAGAACACTTTTCAGAAGGATTATATCCCCTAATGCACCCTAGGATGGTGTGAAATGGCCTGTTCCCAGGCCGCAAACATTCTATAGAAACAACTTATCACAAATTCATTATTTAATTATTTCATCAAATGAAAAATAAAAATGGGGTCATTTTATTGACCATCGTAGTATCTGCTTTATGTATTTACTACTTATCATTCTCTTTTGTATCTAAGAGGGTGCAGACTGAAGCTGAAGCATATGCTACAGTAGACGGTCAAGTTGATAATACTTTGAAACAAAAGTATTTGGATTCAGTATGGAGTGAGCCAGTATATAACTTATTGGGCATTGACTTCACATACGAAGAAATTAAAACCACAGAACTTAATCAGGGACTGGATTTGCAAGGTGGAATGCACGTTACTCTTGAGGTTTCCCCGGTTGAGATTATCAAAGGAAAAAGTGGAAATAGCAAAGACTCTAAGTTTTTAGCTGCGATAGATTCTGCAAGAATCAGAGTAAGAGGTACTCAGAATAACTTTGTTGATGTATTTTATGATGCATATCAGGAATTAGCTCCAGGAGAAAAACTGAGCTACATTTTCGCTAACGCTGCAAACAGAGGGACAATCGAAAGAAAAACTACCGACGAAGAAATCCTTGAAATCCTTAAAAAGGAAGTTTCTGGAGCGGTTGACAGATCTTTTAATATCCTAAGAACAAGAATTGACAGATTTGGAACATCTCAACCTAACATTCAAAAGTTACAAGGGTCTGATAGAATCCAAATAGAGCTTCCAGGGGTAGATAACCCAAGCAGAGTAATTAAGCTTCTTCAAGGAGTTGCTAAACTGGAGTTCTGGGAAGTTCAGAACTACAACGAATATGGTCTTCTTCTTCTACAAATTGATGGATTAGTTAAGGAAGATGAGAAATTAGCAGCTGGCACAGATTCGCTTACTACTGAAGCTGAGGAGGACATCACTGCGTTATTGACATCAGATGGAACAGAAAGTTCTGACAGCACTGATATTTCTGGAGATTCTACTGAGTCTCAAACTGCACTAGATTCTGTATTAAACAATCAGAATTCTGACTTAATGAACTTAATGGTTCAGAAATTTCTACCATTCAGTATTGTATATGATCTGAAAGATACTTCCAGAATTAACTCAATTCTTAGCAGAGACGATGTAAAAGCTCTTATCCCTAGAGATACTAGATTTGTTTGGGCAGTTAAAGAACTTGAAATCAGAGAAGATTATAACGATACTCCAGGTTTACTAGAGTTACAGGTTATCAGAGTTCCAAGAAACGGAAAAGCACCTCTTGAAGGTGATGTTATCACAGACGCAAGAGCGGATTTTGATAAAGGAAAGCCAATGGTTTCAATGGCAATGAATTCGAAAGGTGCTAAAGAGTGGAAAAAACTTACCGGTGCTAATGTTAACAGACAAATCGCTATCGTTCTTGATAACTATGTTTATTCTGCACCAAATGTTCAGAATGAAATTCCAAATGGTCAGTCTTCTATTACTGGTAACTTCACAGTAGAGCAAACTCAGGACCTTGCAAATATTTTGAAAGCTGGTTCTTTACCTGCTCCTACTACGATTGTTGAAAACGTAGTTGTTGGTCCGACTCTTGGAGATGTTGCCAGAAAGCAAGGTATTATTTCAATTGTTGCGGGACTTGGAATCGTATTGATTTTCATGATTGCTTACTACGCAAAAGGTGGTCTAATTGCGAATGCTGCTCTTGCATTCAACGTATTCTTTATTTTAGGAATTCTAGCTCAGTTTGGTTCTTCACTGACTTTACCGGGTATTGCTGGTATTGTATTGACAATTGGTATGTCCATTGATGCGAACGTACTAATATTCGAAAGAATTAAGGAAGAGCTTAGAAACGGCTCAGGATTGAAGCAGGCCATTTCTGCTGGTTATAGCAAAGCTTTCTCATCAATTGTTGATGCTAACTTAACAACACTAATCACAGCAATCATTCTTTACTCTTTAGGCCAAGGACCTATTAAAGGATTCGCGATTACTTTATTAATCGGTATTATTTGTTCATTCTTCTCTGCAGTATTCATCACAAGAGTAATTGTAGAATTCCTTTCTAAGAAAGGTGATCAAAGTAAAATCTCATTCGCTACTCCATTCTCTAAGAATGCTTTAACGAAATTGAGCTTCGACTTTATCAACAAAAGAAGAATTGCTTACATGTTCTCAACAATCTTTATCTCTATTGGTATTGTTGCTTGGATTATCAAAGGCCTTACTTTAGGTGTTGACTTCCAGGGCGGTAGATCATATGTAGTAGTATTCCAGGAAGCAGCGGAAACTTCAAAAATCGAAGCTGACCTTACATCTGCATTTGACAATCAAGGTACTGAGGTGAAGACTTTTGGTGCTGCAAACAGACTAAAAGTAACTACCAGTTATTTGATTGATGACGATTCTGATGCTGCAGACGAAAAAGTAAAAGCAGCTCTTATTTCTGGTTTGACTCAATCTAGTGGCCTGCAATATGTAGAGGATGATAAGCAATTGGCTGACGGTATGTTCACTATTGCAAGTTCATCTAAAGTAGGAGCAACAATTGCTGATGACATTAAGAGTTCATCATTAAAATCAGGGTTATTTGCACTAGTTGCTATCTTCTTATACATCTTCGTAAGGTTTAGAAAATGGCAATTTGGACTGGGAGCATTGATTGCACTTGCTCACGATACTTTATTTGTAATCTCAGCTTTCGCAATTGCGAATTTACTTGGATACTCCCTTGAAATTGACCAGGTATTCGTTGCTGCAATACTTACTATAATAGGTTACTCAATAAATGATACCGTGGTTGTATTTGATAGAATTAGAGAGAATCTTGGCATCAAGAGTGGATCTGAAATGGTTTCAGTATTCAATGAATCTCTAAACAATACAATAAGCAGAACATTAATCACTTCTGCTACTACTTTAATTGTGGTATTGATTCTATTTGTATTTGGTGGAGCGGCGCTTGAAGGATTCTCATTCGCAATGATAATCGGTATCCTTATTGGTACTTATTCTTCAGTGTTTATTGCAACTCCAATTGTAGTTGATTTCAATAAGAAGCAGGAAACGGCAAATGCCTAACTGCTACAACTAAAATAAAGTATGCCTCTTCAGAAATGAAGGGGCATATTTTTTTAAAGTCTAACGGGTCAGGTAGCGAGATTTTGATCAATTGTTAAATCCCAATAATCATGACCTAAGTCTGTCATTAAATTGCTATTTTCGCCAAGATTAAAAAATCCGATTCATGAAGGACTATCAGAAAATTAATGTAATCACTGGTTGGGCCATGTTTGTGGTTTCACTGGTTGTCTACTTACTTACACTAGAACCTACGGCAAGTTTTTGGGATTGTGGGGAATTCATTGCCTCTTCTTACAAATTAGAAGTACCTCACCCACCAGGGGCTCCATTCTTTTTATTAATTGGAAGGATGTTTTCTATGTTAGCCTCTGATGTGGATCAGGTGGCCTACTGGGTGAACGTATTAAGTGCTTTAAGTGCTGCATTTACTATTCTATTCCTTTTCTGGTCTGTTACTCACCTCGCTAAAAAGGTGGTGAAAGTAGAAGAAGGTGAAGACAATACATTCCAAACCATTCTTGTGATGGGTGCTGGAGTAGTTGCTGCTTTAACATGTACATTTTCTGACTCATTCTGGTTCTCAGCTGTTGAGGCTGAAGTATACGCCATGTCATCCTTCTTTACAGCTTTCGTTTTTTGGGCTATTCTCAAGTGGGAAAATATTGAAGACGAGAGTTTCGGTAACAAGTGGTTAATTCTTATTGCCTACATGATGGGGCTTTCAATAGGTGTTCACTTATTGAACCTTGTAGCCATTCCTGCTTTGGGTTTAATCTACTATTTCAAAAAGAACGAAGAAGTTACTACTCCTGGAATCATAAAAACATTAGTAATAAGTGGTGCTATCATTATCCTTATCTTAATTGGGGTAATACCAGGACTTCCAAGTATTGCAGCCTCGTTTGAGATCTTCTTCGTGAATAGTTTAGGGTTACCTTTCTACAGTGGAATTGTATTCTTTGGTCTACTATTCGTTGGGGCACTAGTTGCTGCAATTATTTACTCAATCAAAAAGCAGAATGCAGTTCTTAATACTGCTCTGCTTGCATTCGCTTTCGTACTAATTGGTTATTCTTCTTATTCTGTAGTCCTTGTAAGATCAAACTACAACCCACCAATTGATGAGAACGACCCTGAAAATATCCTTACATTCGTATCTTATCTGAAAAGAGAGCAATACGGAAACAGACCTTTATTCAAAGGACCATATTTCACAGCTTCCAGTCCAAAGACTAAAAAAGGAGCAACAGTTTATATGAAAGGGGAAGATGAATATGTAGTTAAAGATTACAAAATAGAGTACGATTACAACCCTAAAGACCTTACTATTCTCCCTAGAATGTACTCCACTCAACCGAGCCACATTCAGAGATACCGACAATATGCCGGTTTGGGGGAAAATGAAAAACCTGGCATGTTTGACAATCTTAGTTTTATGTGGAATTATCAAATCCGCAAAATGTATTTAAGATATTTCATGTGGAATTTCAGTGGTAGAGAATCAGATGAGAAAGAAGCGAAAGCTGAATTCCTGGAACCATTATGGAAAGAAATGCCAAGTTCAATTGAGAACAATAAGGGACGTAATATTTATTACGGAATCCCTCTAATCCTAGGACTAATTGGAGCATTCTTCCAATTCAGAAAGGACATGAAGAATTTTGCGGTTACTGGTCTACTGTTCTTCCTGACTGGGCTCGCGCTTGTATTATACCTTAACTCACCTCCTTCAGAACCAAGAGAACGTGACTATATATATGCTGGATCATACTATGTCTTTACGTTCTGGGTAGGCTTTGGAGTACTGGGATTATTTGAGTTCATTGGATCACTATTCAAGCAAAACAAAGTATTAGCTGCAGGTTTAAGTGTTGTTCTTTCAATGGCAATACCTACCATCATGGTAGCAGAGAACTGGGATGATCATGATAGATCTGACCGATACTTCTCAGTAGAAGCTGCTAAAAATTACCTCGATAGCTGTGCCCCAAATGCAATTCTATTTACTGGTGGAGACAATGACACCTTCCCTCTTTGGTATGCACAAGAAGTTGAAGGACATAGAACTGATGTTAGAGTAATTGTTCTTAGTTATTTCAATACAGATTGGTACATCAATCAAATGATGAGAGATGCTTACGAATCTAAAGCGGTACCATTTACGCTAACTTCTAAGAACTACATCCAGGGTGGCTTTAATGATGCAGTATTAGTAACAGATCAAACTGAGGATTATATAAACACTCCAGTGTTCTTGGAAGCCTTAAAGAGAGAGGCAAAACAATTACAGCTTCAGGCTTCTAGTTGGAGCACTTACAATACTATACCAGGAAGAAACATGTTCCTGAATGTAGATGCTGAAAAAGTAAGATCAATGGGCATTGTTCCAGACTCTATGGAAATTCTTGATAGAATGGCTTGGAGAATCAAAGGAAGAGCACTCGAAAAGAAAGACCTTGCTATTGTTGACATCATTGCAACTAATAACTGGGAAAGACCGATCTATTTCAATACCACTTCATTATCTCAGGTTAATATTGATATCAGCAGATATGCAGTATTGGAAGGGCTTACTTACAGATTGCTACCTATCAAATCTAACAGCAGAAATGTGGTCAGTACTGATGTGATGTATGATAATATGATGAACAATTTCCACTGGAAAGGTCTACAAGATTCTACTGTTTACTATTCGGAAGATTACAGAAACTTCGCGTTGAATCACAGAGCATCATTTAGTACGCTTTCTGATGCTTTAATAGCAGAAGGAAAATATGATAAGGCAAGAGACATTTTGTTAAAATGTGTTGAGGTAATTCCAGATGCCTCTATTCCATATGATAACTTTAACGTCGCTCAAATTGGAAACTTACTTGAAGTAGGTGAAGAAGAAGTTGCCAGAGACATTGCTGATGTAACTGCAAAAAGAGCTGTAGAAACTTTAGCTTACCTTAACGAGTATGATATTGAAAGCCCAAGGGAAAGACAACTTAGTTACATAGTGCTCTCAGAACTCACCAATGCATTTAAATCAACAGGTGACAATGAAACCGCTAAAAAATACGATGAAATGCTCAAATCATATTTGAAATAGCGGAGATAAGACTTTTAACTATAAGCCTTCAATATGACAATTGAAGGCTTTTTTATTGACCATTATGTTCGATATGCAAAGCAATTGATTGCAAAAAGCACTAAATTAATTGCTACCAAACCTTGATGTAAATGAGCGCTTGGTGTGTTTGATCCATTTTTTACCTAAACCCTTCATACATGTCACAGTACAAGAACTTTGAAGACCTCAACGAACCTGTAGAAGTAGCAGATCTTCAGTCACTGCAAGAAAAAGAACCAACTCACGCCCAAGTGCTAGGGACAGATTTGGTAGTTATCAAATTTGGTAAAGATGTTTCTGTTCTTTACGGACGATGTTTACACAGAGGGGCTCTTTTGGCTGATGGGTTTATCCGAGGTAATAATTTAATCTGCGGATTGCACAACTGGGACTATCGTATGGATACCGGAGTGAGCGAGTATGCCCCAAATGAGCGCCTCCACAAATTTCTACCAGCAATTAGAGACAACAAGCTATATGTTGATTTACTGGATGTCGCTGATTTTGAAAAAACAGAAATTCCTCCTCGGTTCAACGAACAAGAGTATCTGGGCAAGTATGACGATACGCATCCGGAAGACACAGAACCATACACCAGGTACATTCATTCCTTAGCAAAAAATGGACTTGAAGAATTTGGTCACCATGGTCAAACTGAAGCTATGGGTGTAGACAGAAACACCCTTCCGCAATGGAAAGATATTCAGGTATTGCCAGCACAACTAAGTAAGAAACCATTACTCGATGAAGATGAGGTTCAAATGAAAGTAGTAATTGGCAAGAACGCGAAGAAACCTTTGACTTTGGATTTACCAATTTTCGTTTCTGACATGTCATTTGGAGCTCTATCCAGGGAAGCTAAACTCGCACTTTCCAAGGGAGCTGAAATGGCCGGTACAGGAATATGCTCTGGGGAAGGAGGAATGTTATCTGATGAGCAAGCCAGTAATTCCAAATATTTCTACGAACTAGCATCAGCAAAATTTGGGTTTGAGTGGGAAAAACTCAAAAAAGTTCAGGCTTTTCATTTTAAAGGTGGGCAGGGTGCAAAAACCGGTACCGGAGGGCATTTACCAGGTGATAAAGTCAAAGGAGAAATTGCTGAAGTACGAGGTTTAACACCAGGGACATCAGCTATAAGTCCTGCTACGTTCACAGACATGAAAACCGTTAAGGACTTTCAGGTATTTGTTGATACCGTAAGAGATGAAACAGGTGGAATACCTGTAGGATTCAAAATTGCAGCAAGTAGAATCGAGGAAGATATTGATTTTGCTCTGGAAGTTGGAGTGGATTACATTATTCTTGATGGCCGTGGTGGAGGAACCGGTGCTGCACCAATTATTCTTCGGAATCACATTAATGTTCCAACAATTCCGGCATTGGCAAGAGCAAGAAAGCATTTAGATAATGTTGGTTCTTCGGCAGACTTGATTATAACTGGAGGATTAAGAGTACCAAGTGACTTTGTAAAAGCATTAGCAATGGGCGCTGATGCTGTGGCGGTCTCAAATTCTGCTTTACAAGCAATAGGCTGTTTGGGAATGAGAGCTTGTCACACTAACAACTGCCCTGTAGGTATTGCAACACAGAAGGATCATTTAAGATCGCGAATGCAAATCGAAAAATCTGCCCAGCGACTTTATAATTTTTTCGATTCTTCTAAATCATTGATGAAAATATTGGCGCGAGCCTGCGGCCATGATGATATTAATAAATTCAGTATGGATGATCTTACTACATTCAGTCATGAAATGTATAGATTAACCGGCATCAAATACGCAGGTGTAAATCCATAGAAAATAGATTTAGAATGGAATTAATACATTAAGATTATCTTCGTAACAACCAATTTTTTGGCACGTTAATTGGTTAGTGATAACTAACTCATTATCACATAAAACTCGCAATGAAAAACTTACTAATCATAGTAGCTCTGCTATTTGGTCTCAGTACAATAAGTGAGGCCCAGGTAGGAAAAGCTAAACAGAACGCCAGGAAAAGTAAAAGTGGCAGTTCTTCAGGATCCAGTGACGGTGAATCCTGGAGCTCATCTGGTGGAGGCGGAGATGTTGGAGCAGATATCGCCTTTTTCCTTTTTGAAATAACTTTCCGAGGAGTTGGTTTAATTCAAATGAACATGCTAGACCGTAAAGAAGATGAGCCATGGATAGTATCCCTTGATGGTTCTTTGACTGCTGCGGCGGATCCAAATTTTGGAACAGTTTCATTCACTCCCACTGTAAGGGGAACATGGGGTCTCTTCTCCACGCAACTAAGAACCAACAGACTATTCGATGGTACCGGAACTCTACAAACTATTGATTGGCAGGTAATTCAATTAAATATTCTTTCACAAGAGTATGTAGGTTTGAGATATGGCGTTGGTCTTTCACAAGAAATCACTGAGGATATTAGCCATTTTGAACAGTACCTTGGTCTACAACTTCACTTTAAAGAAAGAATGGTAAACCCTGAACTCAACGTTCGTTGGTCTGATGATGGAGGTGCCAGACTGGAAATCAATGCTCTGGTAGATTGGAAATTTCAATCACGTAAAAAACTAGACATAGGAGTAATCAGTGGATACAGTTTCCAGCGTTGGTACGGTGTTCCATTTCACATGATACAAACCGGGTTATCCTTCAGAATCGAGTAGTGTTTTATCTGCCTGATCTTTCTTGGTAGAGATACCCAGTCCCTTATAAATTGGGCAGAAACCAACAGCTCCAGTAATTAGAAATATTGCTCCAATGACTCCTAATACAATTATCCAGGCAAGTGGAAGTAGTTCAAAATAACCTACCATCCCAATTACCAAAGCGATGGTTATTCTTATAATCCCATCTAATTGACTCACATTCTTTTTCATGGTAGTTACATTTTTAGGTCTATGTAATTCTACCACCATAAATCGTGATTAAATCTGATATTGATCAAACCGTTAATTAATAAAAATCAGCTCGACCTATCGAAGATCGAGCAATATTTTACCCTTACGCCTTGATTCCTGTGCGTGTATCACAGCTTTCTTAATATCATCCAGTGGATATTTTGCATCTATATCTGCTGATAATTGATTGGTAGCCAAAAGTGTTAATACCTCCTTAGTAACTTCAATTTTCTCTTCAGTTGAAAGGTTGGTCATCCATGTAGTCAACCAAAAACCCTTAACGGTCAAATTCTTAAAAATCATCAATCCATTATTCAACATTGAAGGTCTTAGACTTAGTAAACCAAATACCAACATTATCCCATTTTGAGCAAGACATTCAATTGCCCGAGCTCCAACATCCCCTCCTACTGCATCAAATATTGCATTTACACCTTTACCAGATATTTCTTTCACTTGATTGTGCCAACCCTTTTCGCTTGTATCTACAACTGCTGCTGCTCCCATGTCAAGAAGTATCTGATTGGCACTACCTTGACGAACAGTACATATCACATTTATCCCTTTGGCCTTAGCAATTTGAAGAGCAAACTTCCCAAAAGCCGAGGCACCCGCAGTTATCATAAGCCAATCACCAGAGTGCAATCCTGATTCTTTTACCATAGCATAAGCGGTGTAAGGATTTACAAAAGCCTGACATGCAACCTCATCCGGCATACCCTGAGGTTTGGGAATTACTGTTTTAGCTGGCACAACAACATATTCCTGCCATACACCAATTGCAGTAAAAATTACGGAAGTTCCTAAATCCATTGGCACGCCATCTCCAATCTCCTCAATTACTCCAGCCGCTTCAAACCCTCCAACTCCTGGAAGAGTAGGTTGAATTCCATACAAACCTTGCACGAACATAATATCCGAAGGGTTGATATTACAGCACGAAACTTTTATGAGTACCTCTCCCGGTCCTGGTTTAGGTTTATCTATTGATACTACTTCAAGAATATCTTCTGGCTTCCCTAAGGAAGTAAATTGAGCAGCTTTCATTTTATTGGGTTTTCTGTTTAGTAAGCCGGCAAACTAATTAATTATTCGATATCACTCAAAAAATTTAATAGCAGAACTTCCAACACTTTCCTCGAACATGAACTTTTACACCATATTTGATATTAATTGGGCTCCAAAATGAGTATATTTAGTAATAGGCATGGAAATTGCTCGTTATTTGGGAACACTTTTTATTAAACCATTAAACACGTCTATTATGAGTACCAACCCGTTTAAAAGTTCATTAATGCTACTTACGGCTGTATTTTTCCTTGCCGTATCATGCTCAGAACCTTATGAATTACAAAGACCGGATGTAGATGTTCCGGAAATTGATGTTGTCGAAGAAGTTTACCCAGACTACTTTGTTAGAACCTACGAACCAACCATTGTTGGGGATGTCACCACTTTCTATGGTGAAATAGTTGCACAGCTTGGAAGTGGTGAAATGGAATACGGTTTCATGTGGTATGATCCGGAGGAATTCACTGAAGACGAGGGATTAATCATTCAGGAAATAGTGGTTGGGTCTACAATTGAGCTAGCTACTTTTACCACTGAGGTAGTTGGATTACCAAATGAAAAAGAACTTATCGTTTGCTCTTTTGTGAGAAGCAGTCAGCAAGAAACCTATATAGGAGACGAAGTTCCATTCTAAAAAATACAAATCCCAATCTTATTTTGATTGGGATTTTTTGTTTTCACACAACGGAATGTTAAAAATTTTAACATCTTTACAGTCGTAACCAAATCATGAAATGCTATTCAAACCAAGCCTTACACTGTTCACCATATCGGTAATTCTCCTCTCATTTGCCTGCAAATCTCAAAAGGTAGATCCAATCGAATACTCAATTATTGTTGAAATGGATCAAGGTATGTCTATTCAAGAAATTAAAGCTTTTGAGGATGTTACAATCCTTAAATTCAATAGAAGTAACCGCACATTAAATCAATGGATCGTTCAAGTGTCATCTACGGTCGGTCAGGAAGAGCTTATAGAAAACCTAAAGAAGGAAAGTCGCATTATTGATGTGCAACCCGTTAATCAAAAACCAAATACTATAACTACAAGTACTAATGAGAAAAAAGTCAAATCCAAACCAACCAAAAACGACTAGTAATCGAAAGGTGCTCATGAGGATACTTATCCTATGCATGATTACTGTTGTTTTAAACAACCAGTCTTTTGCTCAAAAACGTAAGAAAGTTGAGGATTTCAATGTGTCAGTTACCCATGCAGAACTGCTTGGTAAAACCAAACCAGTTAGAGATCTCATAAAAGTAGCTACCACTTCTCAAGAGAAAAAGGCCCAGATAAAAAGAAATAAGAAAGTTCCAGATAACTTCCATGGAAGAGGGACAAGTAAAGTAAAATATCCTGAGAAGGAGCATCAAGGCGTAGATCCATTGTGGCAAAGAGGAAAAAGCAGATCCAGCAGCCGACCTGCTGAATCAGTAGTCAATATCGACGGACTATCAAACAGTTTTGGTTCGCCTCATGACCCTACCGGAGAAATTGGTGATAATTATTATGTACAGTCAATTAATGCCACAACTGTTGGTGTATATGATAAAGAAGGAAATTTAGTAGACTCATTTGCTGCTAACACCTTATGGACAGGACTAGGTGTTTCTTCACTTGGAGATCCAATCATTCTATATGATCAGGAAGTGGATAGATGGGTGATCACAGAATTTGCAAACCCTGCAGAATTACTTATAGCCGTTTCTGACACTGACGATCCATTAGGTACTTATAATGCTTATAGGTATACCACCCCAAACTTTCCGGATTATCCAAAATATGGTATATGGTCTAATTCCTATGTTGTCACCACTAACGAACAAGGACCTGGAGCATTACATCAATATTTTATTGACAGACAATCAATGTTGAATGGAGATGCAGATGTCACGATACAAAGAATTGAATTAGGTGGTGCAAGTACTGAGGCAGGGTTCTATGTAACAACTCCTGCTGATTGGACAGGAGATACTCCGCCTGTGGATGACTTCCCTATTGTCATGAGACTTAATGACTCCTCATGGGGTGATATAGATGATGATGCTATAGAAGTGTATGAATTTGATATAGATTTTGCAGATGAGAATAACACTCAAATATTCAATACTACAATCACTACAACTCCATATGACGCCAATCCATGTGCGGCTGAGGTGCCCGGAACATTCGCATGTATTCCTCAATTAGATGGACAAGGAATTGATGGTATCCCAGAAGTTATTATGAATGTTCCGATTTATAGAAACTTTGGCACCCATGAAGCAATGGTACTTAACTTCATCACAGACGTTACTGATGGTGATAATTTGGCCGGAATAAGATGGGTTGAATTGAGAAGAAGCGGAGGAGACTGGGAACTGTATCAGGAAGGAACATTTGCTCCAGATGATGGTCTTCACAGATTTATGGGATCTATTGCCCTTGATGGCAATGGAAACATTGGTTTAAGCTACAATGTAAGTAGTGAAACTACATATGCGGGAATAAGATTTACTGGTAGAATGGCATCAGATCCACTTGGAGAAATGACAGTGGATGAGGTAATCGTTGTAGAAGGAACCAACCCAATCAATACTTTTAGATTTGGTGATTATGCACATATGACGGTTGACCCATCAGATGAACAAACATTTTGGTATACCTCTGAGTATGCAGGAAACGGTTCTGACAATTCACTTACCAGGATACATGCTTTTAAGCTGCAACAAGACACAATTGATGTTGGTGTTGCCGCAATTACTTCACCGGAATCTTCAAGTGGACTTACAGATGCGGAAACAGTAACCGTGGAGTTCAAGAACTTTGGGCTGGATCCAGTAACAGCATTTGAGGTTGGGTTAATTTATGAAGGTGCTGTCTTAGAAACTTTTGATTACGCAGGCAATTTGGATTCTGACGAAACCTTTACACATACATTTAGCACTACTATAGATATGTCAGAACTTGGAGATTATGAATTGACAGCATATTCAAATCTTACAGATGATGAAAATGAGCGAAATGATACATTAAGCGTGACAATCACGAACTATCCAGATCTTGATGCTGAACTTCTTAATCTTCAAAGCTCCGATTTTACGTGCGATGCAACTTCATCAATTTCATTTGATATCTCAAACAATGGCTTTGCTACACTAACAACAGCTACTATTGAAGTTTCAGTTAATGGGAATGTTATTGAAACCATTAATTGGACGGGTTCTCTGGAATTAAATCAAACAGAAGAAGTTGAAACTACTCTTTCGGGTCTTACTACAGGCATTAATTCAATAAGTGTGACTGTATCATCTCCAAATGGTGGATCAGATGAAGACACTAGTAATAACACAGTTACTGGTGAGATAGACTTCATTGATGACCTGGAAGAATACACAGTAAGTATACTAACAGATGACTATCCAGGAGAAATCACTTGGGTTGTTGAGGACTATGATACCGAAGAAGTAATTGCCAGTGGCGGACCATATCCATTAATTAGCACATTGTATGAAACTACGTTTTGCGTTCCGTCCACTGCTTGCCTTGTATTTGAAATATTTGATTCTGCAGGTGATGGTATCTGTTGTGCATACGGTGAGGGAGCTTATGAAATTACAAACTCCAGTGGTGAGGTTGTAGCCTCAGGTGCGGAGTATGGAGGTTCTGAATCTCATTTGATATGTGTTCAGGAGTTTGATCTTGATGCCGCAGTAGAAATATATGTGGAAGATGAAACCTGCTTGAATTCAACTGTAGTTGAAGTAGAAATAACCAACCTCGGTAATGACGTATTAACAGAAGTTGGTGTCAATATTGAGTCTAATGGTAATGCAGCTGGATCTCAAACCTGGACAGGAAGTTTAGCACTTTTTGAGAGTGATATGATAGAGGTTGAAATAGATATTACCAGTGGAGAAAATAATATCGTTGCGACTTTAACGAATCCAAACGGAGGAACTGATGGGGATGCTAGTAACAATGAGGCAACCGGAAACATTACTTATAACGATGATCAAAATGAATTTACTTTAGAAATAGTTACTGACAACTCTCCGGGAGATATTACATGGGAAGTTACTGAGCTAGGAACTACAAATGTTGTTGCTTCCGGTGGTCCGTATGTAGTGAATGCTACTAAAATTGAGTCAATGTGTCTTGATATCTCTAGCTGCTACACTTTAACTTTTTATGATGCAAGCGGTGATGGTATTTGCTGTGGGTCTGGAAATGGCTCCTACGAATTGTCTGACCCTACAGGCCAGGTTGTAATTGCCAGCAATGGAGAATATGGCAGTCAGGAATCAAATGATTTTTGTGGAGAATCATGCATGTTAACAGCAGATATTGAAGTAACAAATGCAACTTCTACTAATGACAATGGTGTGATCATGATAACTGCATCTGGAGGAGTACAGCCATATGCATACAGTATAGATGGAGGAACTTCCTTCCAAAGCTCCAACATATTTGACGGTTTAGAATCTGGAGAATATGATGTAATAGTTGAAGAAGATGGTGTATGCACGCACTCTGAAACCGTAATCGTGGATATGGTTACCAGTGCAAATGGTTGGGTAGATGGATCATTAATTGAAATAGCTCCAAATCCAAGTAACGGTGTTTTCCAATTAAGCGTGACAAATCATTCCATTGATAAGTATTTCCTAACGGTGCAGATTGTTGACATGAATGGCAGATTAATTCAGGAAAGAAGAATTGGTAAATACGATGATAAATTCACTGGACAAATCTCATTATATGATTATCCTGATGGAATTTACTTCCTGCGATTTGTGAGCAAGGATATTCAAACCATTACAAGAATATTAAAGCAATAGTACCAAAATAATCAACAACAAAAGGCGCAGTATCTCTACTGCGCCTTTTTTATAACTGTTTTCATCAATTTGGTTTACTATTTGTAATTAAATGACTTCATGCAAGAAATTATAATTATCATAGTAGACAGTAGGTGAACACCAATAAAAAAGCTCCTAAGGATAACTTAGGAGCTTTTTCTAATTTTAAATATTAACCATTAAAGGTGAATAACCTCATCATATGCAGCTGCAGTTGCTTCCATCACCGCCTCAGACATAGTTGGGTGAGGGTGAACAGCTTTAAGAATTTCGTGACCTGTAGTCTCAAGTTTTCTTGCAGCAACAGCTTCAGCAATCATCTCAGTTACATTTGCTCCAATCATATGACATCCAAGCCACTCTCCATACTTAGCGTCAAATATAACTTTTACAAATCCGTCACTAGCACCAGCAGCTTTCGCTTTACCAGATGCTGAGAATGGGAACTTACCAACTTTGATATCATATCCAGCTTCCTTAGCCGCTTTCTCGGTATATCCAACAGACGCAATCTCCGGAGAGCAGTAAGTACAACCTGGGATATTGTTATAATCTAATGGCTCAGGATTGTGACCCGCCATTTTCTCAACACATATAATACCTTCAGCTGAAGCAACGTGTGCTAATGCAGGGCCATGAACAATATCTCCGATTGCATAAACACCGTCAACATTAGTTTTGTAGAAATCGTCTACTAATACTTTACCTCTTTCAGTCTTTACACCTGTAGCTTCCAATCCTAGGTTTTCAAGGTTAGTACTAATTCCAACTGCAGAAAGTACAACATCACAATCAATGATTTCTTCTCCTTTCTTAGTCTTTACAGTCACTTTACACCCTTTACCTTTTGTGTCAACTTTAGTAACCTCTGAGTTGGTCATGATTTTCACTCCAGACTTCTTAAGAGTTCTTTCCAGTTGCTTACTCACATCCTCATCTTCTAAAGGAACGATATTTGGTAAGTACTCAACTACCGTTACTTCAGTACCAATTGTATGATAGAAATATGCGAACTCAACTCCAATAGCTCCCGAACCAACAACAACCATTTTCTTAGGTTGCTTATCCATAACCATTGCTTGTCTATAACCAATAATCTTTTTGCCATCTATTGGCATGGTAGGTAATTCTCTGGATCTTCCACCAGTTGCAAGGATAATTCCATTCTTAGCAGTGTAATCCGTTTTCTTACCATCCTCACCAGTAACTTCAATCGTTTTGTTCTTCTTCAAAACACCAGTTCCTGCCAGGATATCAATTTTATTCTTTTTGAAAAGGAACTGAATTCCTTTACTCATACCATTTGCTACCTCTCTACTTCGGTTGATCATACCACCAAAGTTTGCAGAGAATCCCTTTACATCAACACCATAGTCTTTGGAATGATTAACATAATCAAACACCTGAGCACTTTTCAACAATGCTTTTGTTGGTATACATCCCCAATTCAGACAAATTCCGCCTAATTCAGCTTTTTCTACCACACCTACTTTCATACCTAATTGAGAAGCTCGGATAGCAGCTACGTATCCTCCAGGTCCACTTCCTACTACTATAAGATCATATGTTGTTGCCATATCGTATGTGTCTTTTTAAAATTTTTCCGCAAGATAGTGAACAAGGGCAACTAATTCTAACCACTCTTCATAATTCCAGACGAATCACGTACAAATTATCTTCTGAAATCACATATTTTCAGTTCCAAATCAATGTCATTCTTAATTCATTCATGTTTCAGAGCAAATATTCTTATCTTCGAGCCTAATTTTATGAAAGCCCATGCATTTGGACTTTCTCATTGAGACAAATTGAAAACTGATTTTAAAATGAAACTTTTAGAAGGAAAAACTGCCCTTGTAACAGGTGCTTCAAAAGGTATCGGAAGAGCTATTGCTTTGACGTATGCGGACCAGGGTGCAAATGTTGCATTTACGTACTTATCAAGTGTTGAAAAAGGTCAGGCATTGGAAGAGGAGTTGACTGCAAAAGGTGTAAAAGCAAAAGGATTCAGATCTGATGCTTCTAAATATGATGCTGCTCAGGAATTAATTGATGGAGTAGTAAACGAGTTTGGAGGACTAGATATTCTTGTTAACAACGCAGGTATCACTCAAGACAATTTGTTGATGAGAATGACCGAAGAAATGTGGGACAGAGTAATGGAGGTGAACCTAAAATCATGCTTCAATACTGTAAAAGCTTCTTGCAGAACATTCATGAAGCAAAAAAGTGGTTCTATTATCAACATCACTTCTGTAGTTGGTATCAAAGGAAATGCAGGACAAGGCAACTATGCTGCTTCTAAGGCTGGTATCATTGGATTCACAAAATCAATTGCTCTTGAACTTGGGTCTAGAAACATCAGATCAAACGCAGTTGCCCCAGGTTTCATTGAAACTGAAATGACTGATCAATTAGATGAAAAAACTGTTCAGGGATGGAGAGATGCTATTCCTTTGAAAAGAGGTGGTCAGCCAGAAGATGTTGCAAATGCATGCGTTTACCTTGGTTCAGATATGTCTACTTATGTTTCTGGACAGGTAATCCAGGTTGACGGAGGAATGTTAACATAAAATACGATTTGAAAAACGAATGATTTGTTTCCATTTTGGAGATAAACATATATATTTCGATAAAACATCTAAAATTAAAAATTGCCGTTAGATTGATGACGGCATTTTTATTTATATGAGATTTTCACAACTTGTTTTCAATAATTCCCCCTGGTGGATAGTCCTGGCTCTGCTTGCAGGATTAATTTATGCATTCATTCTTTATTCCAAAAAAGGCCCCTGGGGACCCGGATTAGAAAAAGTCCTTTTTGCTATTAGAACTATAGTTGTTACAATTCTCATATTACTTCTGATTAATCCCCTTATTAAGACAATAGAAAACACTACAGTCCCACCTAAAGCTGTAGTTATTGTAGATAATTCTCAATCTCTGACTGAATCCCTAAACCAGTCACAATTAAATGATGGCCTCAACAACATCAAACAACTTACTTCTCAACTTAGTGATAAAGGTTTTGATGTTGTAGTGAGAGATTTAAATAGTGAAATCGAATTGGACAGTATCAGGTTTAACAACCAATCCACGGATATATCCAAAGTTTTGAAAACAATCGAAACTACTTATGATGAAGGTGATTTGTCTTTGTGCTTGCTCTTATCTGATGGCATCTACAATCTCGGTAGCTCTCCAGATTATCATAATTTTTCCTTCCCTATATACACCATGGGAATAGGAGATACTATTCCTAAGAAAGATATTATCCTTAAAAATGTGCGGTATAATAAAGTAGTAACTAAGGGAAATAAATTTCCAGTTACAGTGGATGTTGTACACAATGGATTTGAAAAAACACCTATTACCGTAAATCTCGCTTTGAATGGCGATAACATTGATAGTAAGACGGTAAGGTTTGACTCCAATTTAAATATCGAAACTCTGGAATTCCTGGTAGATGTAGAAGCATCTGGCTTGAATCGTTTTCAAATCAGCACACCGGTTTTACCAAATGAACAAGTAAGTAGCAATAACAGAAAGGATATTTACGTAGACATCATTGATAACAAAGATAAAATTCTACTAATTGGCTCAGCTCCTCATCCAGATATTAAGGCATTGAAGCAAGCAATAGAAAAGAGCAAAAACTTTGAGTTTGTCAATTACATACCAGGAGTCACTAAGATTGATGAAGAAGATTTTGGTGTTGCAATAGCTCACCAACCATTTAGCAACAATCGACAAACTGATCAATTCATTCAAAAGCTAATTGAAGCAAAAACACCAATATGGTATATTCTTGGCTCAAGAACCAACTTGAATACTTTTAACAGAACCAATAATGTTCTTGATGTTCAACAAGTGAGAGGACAATCAGACAAAGTCTCTGCCGTACTAAATGAATCCTTCAGCAAATTCAAATTGGCAGACGCTGAAGCAGATGAGTTAGATGATTTCCCTCCAATTAGGGTGCCTTATGGAAATTATCAATTCAAAACTCCTAATGAAGTACTACTCACGCAAAGAATAGGAAGCATTGAAAGTTTAAAACCATTATTGGTGGTAAGTAACGAATTAGAAACAAAAGAGGCGGTACTACTTGGTACAGGGATTTGGCAATGGCGGATCCAAGAGATTGTAAAAAGTGAAGACTCGAAATCTTTTGACACCTGGGTATCGAAATTAATTCAATATCTCAACACTAAGGAAGATAGGAAAAAATTCAGATTCTACACAAGTTCCGATGAATACACAGATTCTGAAAGTGTTGTTTTTGAAACTGAAGCTTACAATAATATCTATGAGAAGATTTATGACGTTCCTGTTGAAATTTCAATTGTCAACGAACTGGGAGAATCCACTAAATATTCTTATGTAACGAATGAATCTAATAGCTCATACAAATTAGGAGCACTTGAACCTGGAGCCTATACTTACACTGCAACTGCCGTTATAAATGGCAAAAGAGAATCTGTAATAGGCGGATTCACGGTAGTCGAATTGCAAATAGAAACTGTTAACCTTACAGCCGATTTCAATTTATTAAGAAGGCTATCTAAGCAATCCGGAGGAACATTCAACCTGATTGATAATCCTGGAAACGATCTGGATCAATTGCAGGCACAAGGTTTTCTGTTCTCTGAAGAATCTCTTTCACCATTATATCACTTGAAGTGGATACTATTTCTCCTGGTAGGATTAGTATCTATAGAATGGTTTAGCAGAAAGTATGCTGGTGGCTATTAGAAATTGATAACAGCTCCAAAGTAAACAGTTCTTCGTGAAAAGTACTCTTCCTCCCTACTGCTATAGTCTTGATTATAAATATGAGTTCTGATATTATCATGATCTGTCAGGTTATTAGCACTAGCAAAGGCAATAATGTTAAAATCTTCACTAACAAAAAATATTCTGCTAACAGCTAACCCCAGACTAAAGTAATCAGGTAATCTCTCAGATTCTTCCGCATACAATGGTTGAAACACATCCAAATCCTGATTAAAGAAAGAATTTTGAACCACTGAATTTATACTTCCTTCTCTATAAAGGACAGAAGATGTGACGGTCCAGCTATTCTTGAACTTCCAACTACCATTGCCTCTTACGAAATAACTAATATTAGGAATTCCTGAAATAGAATTACTAGGTTGATTCAGATAAGTGTAAGAGACATCAAATTGAACATTATCAGTAAACCTCTTCAGAGCATAAAACTCTGCTCCCCAGAAATTAATTGATTCATCTCCGTATTCATTTGACTTATAAAAAATTGATGCTGAGATATTGGACTTTGGAGATTGAAATATCAAATCACTTGTAAGTTGCTCACTGGATATTGAAATCTGCCCAATTGAGTTTTCTGAAAGTGCGTCTTTGTTGTATTTCCCAACTCCGATGATCCATTTAAGTTTATCAGTCAGTTTGTATTGTAAGTTGCCCTGGCCACTCCAATAGGAATCACTATTGAACCGTAAGTTTTTCCTCACTCCAGCTCCCACAACAATCTTCTCACTGAAGAAATACTTACTATACATAAATACCTCATTTACATTAATATCTTCGTCAACTGAATAATCAACAAAAGGATGAGTTACATCAAGTGCAAACCCGAACTCTGGATAACTACCATCAATTCGCTGTGATCGATTGTCGGAAGAAAAACCTGTTTTCAAGTGAAACTTCTCTTTCATCAACTGATAATTCACGCCAGCAAACCAATCGGATTTATGTAATTCATTGTCTGAAGCACTATAGTTGAAATTCATCTTACTAAAACTAAGCCCGTTATTAAGACTTATTGTACCGTGTTTTAGTTGATATTCAACCTTGGATACTGAGAAATTCCTTTTTTTCGATTGTGAAAACAGTCCACTATATGAAGGAGAACGAAATTTATAATCATAAGACTCAACTATTGAGTAATTGAAAAATTTCCAGCTCAGCTTATCTTGCTTGGTATATAAATAAACACCAAGGTCTCCAAGGTTAAAGTCTTTAATGGCCTCCAGTGATTCCTGATTGAAGCCTTTAATCAATTCAGAGGGCTGGTAGTTGGTAAAAAACATCAGGCTTGTATTATCACTAATTCTTTGTGATCGACTATATCCAAAATTTGCCAAACTTACATTTAAAGTGTTTTGATTTTTCTCTAAAATCCTATCGTCTGTATTTAATGATATTAATCCACTGGTTACATTACCATATTCCAATGGAGGGTTACCAGCAAATACAGATAAATTCTTAACAACGGAAGTATTGAAAATACTGAACGTTCCAATCCCATTTAACTGTGAAAACCGCACCGCATCATAAATAGGGACATCATTGAAAAAGATACCAGTCTCAATTGGACTGGCACCTCTCAGGCTAATATTAGCAGACTCATCTGCAGTTGTCGAAGATGGCATTGAGTTAACCGCTAATATTGGATCCGCTTTTGCCGCGGGATTGGTATATATCTCAATCTTATTGATCTTCTGATATTTAAATTCCTCCGCGATCAATGGGCTGGCTTTAACTACTACTTCCTGGAGCTTATTGTTGATCGGATCCAAGAAAATATCTCTGGAAAATTTAGATACTGGAACAACCTTCTCACTAAACCCAATGAAGGAAATCACGAGACTATCCTTTAGGCTTTCCTGCGGAATCTCTAATGTGAATTCTCCATTCAGGCCAGTGCTTGTTCCAACTCTCCAATTGTTGAGTAAATACACATTGGTGCCTATCAATCCTTCTCCATTAGATTTGTCCTTCACTACACCGGTCAACTGTTTTTGTCCAAAAAGGACAGAAGAAATAGTTGAAAGTAAAATGATTAATGCCAGTCTCATGGTTCTTATTTTGATGCTAACAATGAAGGAAGTAATGATTTACTCACCCAGTAGAAATCAGGCTCTAATTCAATGGCTTTTCTGTAGGTCTTTTCTGCATTTTCAGAATCACCATTTTTCTGATAACTGATACCTAAGTGAGCCAATGCATCCAGGTAGAGCCAATTGTTTTGTACATTCTCAGGACTCTCCTCAAACTTCTCAATTGCTTTGATGAATGACTCTTGTGCTTCCTCAGTATCACCACCGAACATAGAGGGTGTGTATAACTTAGATCCGGCGAACAATTTTATTACCAAAGGAGAATCTGGAGCAAACTCTACCGCATCGTCCATATTTGAAGAACTCTTGTATCCCAAGTACATTCCTTTCATCGGCGAATAGGCCATTTCCAATCCCATAACTGATGACAAAACTGCCTGAGGTTCTCCCAATGACTCATCTTCATCAATGATCTCAGTAAGTAGTGTCTTTGTTGTTGAGAGGTATTTATCAAAGGAATCTTCATCCTTTGTAGCCATGGTTGCACTAAGTAATCCGTAGTAAGCCATGGCCAAATCAAACTTGTTAGTGTTAGTAGGGTTAGAGGCTACTTTCTTCTTTTCAATCTCAACCGCCTTCTCCCAAAGGGTAACACTACTTTTCAGGTAGGCCGCATAACTAATTTCTTTTATTTCATTCTGTGCTTTAGCAACTGTGGCCACCAATGTACCGATTAGCAAAACCACGATTATACAATAATTTCTCATATTCATTTTAGTTATAAACTAGTTTATTTTATAAACTTCAAATTCAAAAAAATTTACTTATTAATATATTGTTTCAAGATGTTCACATAGTTTTCAAAAGCATTGATTCCTTGCTTGGTGATCTTACATGACGTAACTGGTTTCTTCCCCTGGAACTTCTTAGTAATTTCGATATATCCAGCGGTTGACAACTTATCCAACTGTACGCTAAGGTTCCCAGCAGTAGCTCCGGTCTTTTCTTTTATGAAGACGAACTCCGCTGATTCCACCCCAATCAACAGTGACATAATCGCCAATCTTAACTGAGAGTGTAATAATGGATCAAGATCACTAAACGCTTTCATTCTTAATTTTTGCTCTTAATAAATATCCAGGGATAAGGTACCCAACCACAATAGCAGCTGCTCCTACTAAACTTTGTTCCGGTATTTCCACCATGAAACCAAGCACAGCGAACAACCAAAATGCTGCCCCACCATAGATTAATGGCTTAAACTTTATTGCCACTCCCGTGATGAATGTAGGCGTTGCTGTCAATACCAACACCAAAGGGTTGACATTAAAATTCACCTTCGTTAATGCCCCTAACACTATAACCAGCGAAAATATAAAGCACAACCATAAATACCCAATTAGTGTACCCATGTGAGTTTTAACTTTCATTTTTTTACTTCTTCTCGCACTATCAATTCCAGTGTAAATTCCAGCAGGAATAGATAAAATTGGCCAAATGATAAATGGATTCTCAATCTCTGTAAACTCAATCATGTAGTATACAGACAGATTACAAATAGCGACAACCCAACCCCATAATAGAAAATAGGTTTGTTTATCATCGTAATAGCCCTTTGCAGAAGAAATCATCTCATTGATGATTTTCAAGCTATCGTGTTCAGACATTGATTCGTTCTCTTCCATCTTAGTTTGATTTTTGCAATTATAAAGTAGTTTATATTATAAACCTAATTATAGATCACAAGGTTACGTTATTTTCTAAAATTATTTCTTTGAATACTTTCATTCGTTATTAAAAACTGATGTAAGTCATACTTTCGTTTTCGGTAGAATTCTACATTTACGATTGATTTACCTGCCAAATAAGTTAAACTGGTGAATTCCTTCGCCTAAAATTGAACTATCAATTCTGACCAATATGAAAATGATTTTATCCTTATTCAACCGACTACTCCTTTTAGGATCAGCATTCGCATTACTATTTCTGGCTTCTTGCTCAGATGATGAAGGTGGTGGAGATGATAATAACTCCACTGAATATGAAATAACAATTGAAGGTATGTCTACCTCAAACGAAAGTGATATGGGTGCTGGGTTTAGAATAGTAATTGCTCCTAGTAATAGTACTGGGTCAGATATCACGGTATCGTATGAATTATCCGGAACAGCTACTGCAGGAATGGACTACCAAAATCCTTCTGGAACAGCAACACTGAGCAATGGTGCATCTGAGGTTGAGGTTGCTATCCCTTTTATTGACGACAGCTCCGATGAAGGCGATGAGACTATCATTATCACTTTGCTTTCTACTGGACTCCCTACGGACGCTATGCTGGGATCCAGTAATAGTTTAACCATTACTATTTCTGATGATGATTCCGGTTCTGGAACATGTGCAAATGATAATTCTATCAATCAAGATAATCATGAGTGTGATTTATCTCCAACTGTTGCCAATACTTATTCTGAGTCCGTTTCGGGCGACACTAGAACGGTTCAATCCAATGGAATACCAGAGCATGATTACAGAATTCAAATTCCTGATCAGGTAAGTGAATTGAATAGTATGACCCGTACGTGGGAAATGGACGCTACCCCAAATTTAGGATCATCCTCAACAGATATTACGAATGATGGCCAACCGGTATGGAGATTTGGAGTTGCCAAAAACGGAGTTCCGATTGACCCTGCTCCTGCTCAACCTTTCATCTTTGAAAACACTATGACCGGGGAATATAATTTCGACTGGGTATTTGAACCAAATTGGAATATGGAAGCTGTGGGGCTTGATTGTGCAGTAGCACACGTACAGCCTGATGGAACATATCACTACCATGGAGATATGGCCATTTTTGCAGATCAATTATTGAACGGTTTAGGATCAGGCACCACTACTCCTTCAGAGCCAGTTCAAATAGGATGGGCAGCTGATGGATTTCCAATATTATATAAATATGGACCTGGCTCAAACGGAACAATCACTGAGCTAATGCCTAGCTACCAACTTAAATCCGGTGAACGTCCAGGTGACGGAGTAAGTGAGCCATGTGGAGAATACACAGGTAAATACACGAATGATTTTGAATTTGTATCCGGTCTAGGTGATTTGGATGAGTGTAACGGGATTGAACGAAGCATAACGATTGGTGGTGATACTTTCAGCTACTTCTACGTAATTACATCTGATTTCCCTGTTATCTCCAGATGTATTTCCGGACCTCCAAATCAAAGTTTTAGATTGGGGAACTAAGGATTTCACAAAAGCATAAAACAAAAAAAAGGCGCTCATTTGAGCGCCTTTACTATTTATCCTTTGTCTTCTTTGACTTTCTGTTTCTTAATCTTGATTTTCAGTTCATCAGACTTTCCATCATGATCGGCTTGGATGGTATCTCCTTCCTGTGCTTCTCCTTTCAGGATTTCTTCCGCTACTGCATCCTCAAGATATTTCTGAATCGCTCTGTTCAGAGGTCTCGCTCCAAACTGAGGATCATATCCCTTATCTGCAAGAAAATCTTTAGCCTTCTTAGTCAATTCTACTTTGTAACCAAGATCAGTAATTCTGCTAAATAGTTTTCCTAAAGTGATATCGATAATTTGATGGATATGCTCTCTTTCAAGTGAGTTAAATACAATCACATCATCCAATCTATTCAAGAATTCAGGACTGAATGCTTTTTTCAATGCATTCTGAATTGTAGACTTCATCAACTCATCCATGCTATCCTTTTTGCTTTGGGTAGCAAAACCAATACCAGCTCCGAAATCTTTTAGATCTCTAACACCAATATTTGATGTCATGATGATAATTGTATTTCTGAAATCAACTCTTCTTCCAAGTCCATCTGTCAAAATTCCATCGTCAAGAACCTGAAGCAGGATGTTAAATACATCTGGGTGAGCTTTTTCGATCTCATCTAGAAGTACTACACTATAAGGTTTTCTTCTTACTTTCTCAGTAAGCTGACCACCTTCTTCATATCCAACGTATCCCGGAGGCGCTCCAACTAGTCTTGATACAGAGAATTTCTCCATATACTCAGACATATCAATTCTCACCAAAGAATCTTCCTTGTCGAACAGGTAGCTCGAAAGAACTTTAGCCATTTCTGTTTTACCTACTCCAGTTGGACCTAAGAAAATAAATGAACCAATTGGCTTCTTAGGATCTTTCAATCCAACTCTTGTTCTTTGGATTGCTTTCACCAGTTTCTCAACAGCTTCATCCTGACCGATCACTCTTCCTTTAAGCTCCTCCTTCATATTTAGAAGTTTGTTGCTTTCTTTCTGAGCAATTCTTTTGGTAGGAATACCAGTCATCATTGCAATTACTTCTGCAACATTTTCTTCGTCAACTAAATATCTCTTGGACTTAGTTTCTTCTTCCCACTTCGCTTTCTCAGCATCAAGCTGAGCGATCATTTTCTTTTCTTTATCTCTAAGTTGTGCAGCCTCTTCATACTTCTGACTTTTCACAACTCTGTTCTTCTCTTTCTTGATGTCCTCAATAGACTCTTCCAACTTTACAATCTCATCGGGAACATTGATATTATTGATGTGTACTCTTGCTCCAGCCTCATCCATCACGTCAATGGCCTTGTCTGGTAAGTATCTATCACTAATATATCTGTCAGATAAACTCACACATGCATCAACAGCCTCTTGACTGTAATTCACATGGTGGTGAGATTCATATTTATCCTTGATGTTATTAAGGATTTGTACAGTTTCCTCAGGAGTTGTAGCGTCAACCATTACTACCTGGAATCTTCTTGCCAAAGCACCATCTTTCTCAATGTACTGTCTGTACTCATCAAGAGTTGTAGCACCGATGCATTGTATTTCTCCTCTGGCCAATGCTGGTTTGAACATGTTGGATGCATCAAGCGAACCTGAAGCTCCTCCTGCCCCAACAATAGTGTGAAGCTCATCTATGAATAGAATTACTTCTGGTGATTTCTCTATTTCATTCATCACCGCTTTCATTCTTTCTTCAAACTGACCTCTGTACTTAGTACCTGCAACAAGTGAAGCAAGATCTAAAGTCACCACTCTTTTACCGAATAATACTCTGGAAACTTTCTTTTGAACGATTCTCAAAGCTAATCCCTCAGCAATTGCAGTTTTACCAACACCTGGCTCACCAATTAGGATTGGGTTGTTTTTCTTTCTTCTTGAAAGTATCTGAGCAACCCTTTCGATTTCTTTGTCTCTTCCTACAATCGGATCAAGCTTATCTTCTTCTGCTAATTTAGTAAGGTCTCTACCGAAGTTATCCAATACCGGAGTTCTTGATTTTTCTCCTGGCTTAGAAGAGGATTCTTTTCCTCCGCCCCCAGAAGATCCACCAAATATTCTTGATGAGTCCTCATCTCCATCATCAGTATCAGAAGATGCTAATGGATTCTCAGCTTGATATTCAAGTAGCTCTTTCACTACATCATAAGAAACATCGAATTTATTTAGAATCTGGGTAGCCAGATTATCTTCATCTCTAAGGATAGACAGTAGCAGATGCTCAGTACCTATTAATTGGCTCTTGAAAATTTTAGCCTCGAGATACGTAATTTTTAAGACTTTCTCTGATTGTCTGGTCAAAGGAATGTTAGCAAGGTTCTTAACATTACTAGTTGCTGTACCTTTTGTTGCTTGCTCTATAGAAGATCTCAAGTCTTCCATATTAACACCCAACTTTTTCAGTAAACCAACAGCAACGCCTTCACCTTCTCTTATCATTCCAAGAAGCAAATGCTCAGTCCCGATGTAGTCGTGCCCTAGTCTCAAGGCCTCCTCACGGCTTAGCGATATTACTTCTTTTACTCTATTTGAAAATTTTGCCTCCATATCTGGATATTTCATTCTTAGTAAAAATAAGAGTTTAGGCTCTTATATGCTATTATTAAAACTAATTTTTAAACGTTCTGTTTTCGCCTTTCGTTCAACTGCATCAAACTGTCGACAAGCCAACAATTGACGAAGCTCCTGGTCCCTCACAGAACAATAAATCTATAATGCTTAAGTTCGGTACAAATTTGTTGCCAAACAATTGCTGGTAAGCGTATGGTTGATATATATGGCGCTCACTGGCATTTTGTTTTCTATTTATAAAATTAATGAACTGATTATCAGACTCCTGACTTTCATCCATATATTTTTCAACCTTTTTAATAACACTGTCAAATTGTAACAACTTCAGACATAATGACAGCATCTCGTAATTCAAATCAACTAAGTACTTTTCTTTTCTTACGAAAATATCGTTGAAATAGTCAAAATAATATTCAAAAAAAGGTGCTTTTCCATATGCTGACTGAATTGCTCTAAGATGAACATTCAGCCATTTCTGGTTATAATCTATTAGAATATCTTTTGATTGTATCCTTTTATTTCCGTCTTTAACTGGAACTGTAAGCAATTGTGTCTTATTAGCTCCAAGTATGTAACACCGATTTCGATAAGACTGTTTCTGATAAAATTCGGCAATATCAATTTCTATCTCATCAAACTTTTTCAGCAGAGTAAAATACTCAATATTGGGAAGGTAATGCAGCTCGATTCTCATCTATAAACTTTACTACAAGATCAAGTCTGGATCACCTAATCCTTCTCTTACAATTTCCATTTCTCCAGAAGTACAATCAATTACCGTACTAGCATCCAAATTCCCTGGTCCACCATCAATCACTATATCAACCAGATTTTCAAACTTCTCATGAATCAAACTTGGATCAGTGGAGTATTCTATTATATCATCATCTTCATGAATAGAAGTGGTAATAATTGGATGTCCCAGAACTCTGACGATTTCACGAGGAATATTATTGTCGGGTATCCTGATTCCTACCGTCTTCTTTTTAACGTTTAGAATTTTGGGTACCCTACTGCTGGAGTTTAGAATAAAAGTAAAAGGGCCAGGTAAAGCTTTTTTCATTGCTTTGAATGTCGAATTATCCAGACTTTTCACAAACTCTGAGATATGACTGAGGTCATAACAAATGAAGGATAAGTTAATATTTTTGGCTTTTGTGCCTTTAATTCTCATGACCTTTTCAATGGCATTTGTATTAAACAGATCACAACCCAAACCATACAAAGTATCTGTTGGATAGATGATTACACCTCCATTTTGCAGTACTTTTACAATCTGATCGATCTTATCCATTTCAGGATTTTCCTCGTATAACCTTATGAATTCTGCAGCCATATCATTTATTCTGGTGATAAATATAGAAACTGGACATGTATAAAATGGCGTATTTTGTGATATTTGCGGGATTAATTTGGAAGGGATGAATAAAAAACGAAAGATATTAGTCATTATCCTGTTGGTAGGATCAACTCTGTTATCATCATTTGCTTTTTACAGTTACCAGGTTGTGTACACTGCCAATTTGCAGATCGACAAGGAAGACACCTATTTCTATATTCCTGATGGCTCTGACTTTAAGTATGTCCAAAACTCACTTTATGAAGAGAAGATTGTCAACGATCTTGTGGCGTTTAGCTTTCTGGCAAAAATGATGGATTACGATGTGGCAGTTAAGCCTGGTAGATACAAGATCACCAAGGACATGAACAATCTGGATGCAATCAGAATGCTCCGTGCTGGTGACCAGGCTCCTACAACAGTAGCCTTTACATCTGCGAAAAAACTAGACCAGCTATCTGCCCAGATCACAAAAAACATACAGATCACACAATCCGAATTTGACGCGTTGATCCTTGATACCGCGACTATGGAAAGCTATGGTTTTAAGCCGGAGACTTTCATCAGTATGTTTGTTCCAAATACCTATGAGGTTTACTGGACGGTCAAACCAAAGGAATTACTTGATAGATTAAAAAAGGAACACGATAAATTCTGGACTCCAGAAAGAATTAAAAAAGCGGAAAACTTATCATTCTCTAAAGAAGAAGTGAGCACCCTTGCTTCTATTGTTCAATCGGAGACTTCAAAAAACGATGAGAAGCCAGTGGTTGCTGGATTATACCTAAATCGTTTGAGAAGGGGAATGAAGTTAGAAGCCGATCCGACGCTTATTTTCGCTTTAAATGACTTTACAATAAAAAGAGTCCTGGCTAAAGATAAAAACGTAGAAAGCCCATACAATACTTACAAGTATGTGGGTTTACCTCCGGGCCCAATCAGAATGCCCAATATCGCTTCCCTGGATGCTGTACTAAATTATCAGTCACATGACTACATCTTTATGTGTGCGAAGGAGGACTTCTCAGGTTATCATAACTTTGCTAAAACCTATAAGCAACACAGAATCAACGCCAGAAAATACCAAAGAGCTTTAAATAAGGAAAAAGTTTACAGATAATTGCAGATGTTTTCTACTGAAGTCAAGGTTAGGGTCAGGTATGCTGAAACTGATCAGATGGGGTATGTTTATTATGGTAATTACCCCACATATTATGAAGTAGCACGTGTAGAAGCCATGAGATCATTTGGTATGAAGTACAAGGATCTTGAAGCAAGTGGTGTCATGATGCCCGTGTTAGAAAATCACAGTTATTATCTGCTCCCTGGGAAATATGATGAAGAATTAACAATTAAAGTCTCAATTCCGGAGTTGCCTAAGGTAAAAATCAAATTCCTTTATGATTTCTATAACGAAGAGGGTAAATTGATCCACAAAGGAGAGACAATCTTAGCATTTATCAACATGGAAACAGGCAGACCAGTGAGAATGCCTAAAGAAATGGAAGATGTGCTAAGTCCATTTTATCAGTGAAAAGACGAACTATCCATCGGCATCTGTACTACTATAAGTGGTACTTAAGGTTAATTCAGTTCTTAAAAAGGGTGAGACTAAGGAACGGAAAAGCTTCACTATACCGTATTCTTACCATTTTTCTGGACAAGATGTATGATGACCATATAATGGAAAGAGGCAGTGGTGTCGCTTTCAATTTTACCTTGTCGATTTTTCCAGCAATTATTTTTTTATTCACTCTCATACCTTTCATCCACAACTGGATTCCTACCATTGATAGCACTACCACAATGGCATTCCTGCAAGATGTAATGCCAGAAAACATGTTCCTTGCTGCTACAGATACAATTTCCGATTTATTATCTAATACCCGGGAGGGATTGCTATCATTTGGTGCTTTATTTTCATTGTATCTGGCAGCCAATGGGATGAGTGCATTGATGAGAGCTTTTAACAGCTGTTATAGAACAGTTGAAACCAGAAGCTTCTTTAAGACGAGATTCATCGCGTTAGGACTTACTTTAATATTGGCCTTTGTCCTGATGATCTCCTTACTTTTTGTTGTGGCGGGAAACCTATTAATCAGCTACACCAATGAACTTGGCTTCTTTAGTGATTCCATTATCTACTACCTTGTGGTATCCCTAAGATTCCTAATTGTTTTTCTATCCTTTTATGTAGCGATAAGTGCTATATACTATTTTGCCCCTGCAATTCATGATAGATGGAGATTCTTTTCTTTGGGTTCTTTCATTGCCTCATTATCATGTGTGGGCATCTCGTTTCTATTCTCTTTCTACGTCAACAACTTTGCCGCGTACAATAAACTTTATGGTTCTTTAGGAACTCTTATCGCATTGATGATTTGGCAATTGATCCTTTCAATTATACTTCTGACTGGTTTCGAATTTAATGCCAGTGTAGACCTGGCAGCCTCCGATGAAGTTGTGGATTTGCATCCGGTTCCGCAACAAGTTTAACAGGTCCTTTCTGGTAAAAGATGTAGTTGCTTTTTATATTTAGTAGGAACTATAAAACTATATATGTCCCTTAAATACATCACGCACCAGAGTAAGGAAATCCTGATAGTCTCATTTAGGGATTGTTCTAATACTGAAGAAATGATTGCTTTAGCCACCAAGTTAAAAGCTGAAGTACAAAACTCACCCGGAAATCTTAGAATATTAAGCGATTACGAAGGAGTAATGCTAAATGCAGAATACATGTCGAAAGTAAAAGAAATGGGAAAGGAGGTTCAGGGGAAAGTGACAAAATCTGCTGTTATCGGAGTTGGAGGCGTCAAGAAAATATTGCTCAATGCCTACAACAGATACACCCGACGAAACATGGTGGCTTTTGACAGTTACGATCAAGCAATGAGCTATTTAGCCAAGGACTAAAAAATATTTTCAAATTTTTGCTTACCCGATTTGACATTTTTGATAATTGGTATACTTTTGCACACCCGTTAGACAGATGGTTGAGCGGAATTAAAATCTGAAGTAGCATAGGAGGTATCCTCCTTCGCTAAAGCTTCGGAGGATGATAGAGGAGTGGCAGAGTGGTCGAATGCGGCGGTCTTGAAAACCGTTGTACCGCGAGGTACCGGGGGTTCGAATCCCTCCTCCTCTGCAGAATAGAAGCCTTGGTTGTTAAACCAGGGCTTTTTTTATACCCAGAAACCAATCCATTCCGACAATGCATTCTCCCCCAACACCAACACCTAAAAGTACAAGTCTTGAAAACCGATGTACCACGAGGTGGCGGGGCGGTTCGACGGTTCGATTCGAATATTGACGCTTCAGTCATATATAGGAAGCTTCAAACATCATTATTGTTGTTTCGGCATAATTTTTCTGCGTCATTCATTAAATTAATGTGATTTTAACGTCTGAATAAACCGACGTATTAATGCCCCAAATACACACTAATCAATTTTGGCTGTGCTCAAGGATTATCATTATTATAATTTTCTTGACAGTCAGTTTTCTATCAAATGCTCAAACTACGATCTCCGGAAAAGTCGTAGAAAAAGATTCCAAAGAGCCACTTCCATTCGCTAACGTAAGAATTAAAGGAACCTCCACAGGAGTTGCCACTAACATTGACGGATTCTTCAGTCTGATAAACATAGACCCAAATGTCACGCTTGAAATCAGTTTTGTGGGATACGAGTTGGTAGAGGTTAAACTAACTGGTCAGGACTTTTTAGAGATTGAGTTAAAACCTCTGACAAATGAACTGGCTGAAGTTGTTGTGGCGGCAACCTCTTACAAAGTATTTGATGCTACAACCGGTACAAGTGCAACAACCCTTTCAACAAAACAAATTAACCTTCTGCCAAGCATAGGCGAACCAGACATCTTCAGAGCATTACAGATGTTGCCTGGTGTAAGTAGCACAAGTGAGAGTTCTTCTGGACTCTTTATTAGAGGTGGGACCCCAGATCAAAACCTTACTTTGTTGGATGGAATGACAGTGTATAAGGTGGATCACTTCTTTGGTTTTTTTAGTGCATTTAATACAAATGCAGTCAAAGATGTGAGACTCTTCAGAGGAGCTTTTCCAGCAAGATATGGGGGCAGAACTTCCGGTGTAGTAGAACTTACTGGTAAAACAGGAAGCTTTGATAAAATACAAGGAGGTTTCAATGCCAGTCTGGTCAGTGTAGGTGGTTATTTTGAAATGCCAATAACTAATAAGCTGTCAATTTTTGTCGCTGGCAGAAGATCATACTCTGAAATAATCAAAGGTGGATTGTACAAAGATCTAATAGGCAACCTCAGCAATGAAGATAACTTCGATGGGACATTACTAGAGAATGCCACAAACATTACAACCGAACCCGACTTCTATTTTTACGATTGGAACTCCAAAATATCCTACAAACCATCATCAAGAGACATGATCACCTTCAGTACATACAATGGGAAAGACTATCTCAATGAATCTCAAAACCTGAATGATGATATCGCTGAAGGAATTAATCTCAATTACGCATTGAAAGAACAAACTGACTGGGGTAATAGAGGTGCCTCCACTAAATGGTCAAGACAATGGACTTCCAGGATCTACACCAATCTACTATTCGCCGGCTCTGAATATTTCAGTAATTATGATAGAGATGAGGACGTATTAGTTCTCGATCTCGATTCTGTTAGACTAAGTAGAAACAGACGAACTTTTGAAGAAAATAGTGTAATTGATCTGAGTGTAAAAGCTAACCTGGAATGGCAGATCAACAATAACACCAAAGCTGAGTTTGGAATCGCTTTTACTGATAATCAAATTGAATATGACAATATTAGAGATGATACAGTGGTTCTTCTTTCAAGATCTCAGAGAGCATCTTATAGTTCAGTATTTGCTTCTCAGGAAGGTGCATTAGGCCCAAAAATGAAATATACGCTGGGAATAAGAGCCTCAAAATATGAGAATGAAGATGACTTATTAATTGAACCAAGGGCAAATCTTAGTTATGCCCTCAACCCCAGATTAAAACTCAAATCCGCATATGGAATTCACTATCAATTTGTAAATCAGATTGTAAATCAGAATATCTCTGAAGGTTCCAGAGAGTTTTGGTTGTTGGCTGACAATGATCCAATTGAGCTTAGCAGCGCAACCCATTATGTGCTGGGTGCAAGTTACGAGATAGATAACTGGTTATTTGACGTAGAATCTTACTACAAATCTTTGGATGGCATTACAGAATTCTCATTACAATTCAGAAGAGGTGTTGACGACTCGGTCTCTGAACTTTTCCGATCTGGGGATGGTGTTGCAAAAGGGATTGAGTTTTTGATCCAAAAAAAGAAAGGATTTTACACCGGATGGATTTCGTACACATTAAGTGATATTACTAACACATTCCCAGACCTGAATGAAGGATTCGCATTTCGTCCCCTTCATTTTCAAAGACATGAATTTAAAATGGTTAATAGTCTTGAGCTTGAAGATGGCTGGACCGTGGCATCTAATTTCATATATGGTTCTGGTAAACCCTTCTCAGAACCCAATAACCGATACGAAATAGAGCTACTGGACGGAAGAACATTGCAATACATTGGTTTAGGCCCTAGAAATAACAGCTTCAACCCAGCCTATATACGTCTTGATGTATCCGCCAACAAACAATTTAAAATAGGAAAAACTTCCGCTCAATTAGGTTTATCATTATTCAATTTACTTGGCAGAGAAAACATCTGGTATACAGAATATGATTTTGGACAATCACCACCCCTGGTCAATCAAGTCACATATTTGGGCTTCACTCCTAACCTATTATTCTCAATCAAATTCTAATCCGTGATGAAATCGATATTAAACAGACTCTTTCTCTTAATCACCTTTGGTTTCATTGCATGCGAAGAACTTGAAGTTCCTGAGTTCAATCAATATGTAGTAGAAGCTTTTATCACTGCTGATGAAAACATCTACGATATAAAAATCAAAGAAACTACTTCTATCAACCAGGAGGAAATAATGGACATCCCATTCCCTGATGCTACAGTTACAATCTCAGCTAATCAGGAAAGTATTGAATTAGTGTATGATGATATTACCGGAAAATACATTGATCCAAGTAATTCTTTCGAAATTGAAGTAGGACAAGAATATGAAATAAATATTCAATTAGAAGATATAAATGCAACTTCTTCAACTGTAGTCCCAGAAAAACCGACTGGACTTAAATTGACTGATTCAGTTCTGGTTGTCCCAGAGTTACTCCCTACAGTATTTCTGAGAGATCAGATAACAGAGTTGTTCGATGAAGAAGTAATCACACTTAGTTGGACAAGCGTTCCATATAGACACTATTTCGTTGTGATCGAATCACAGGTTGATTCTATTGACTACATTTTACCACAAGAAATACCAGAAGAAAGTCTTGAATTGCTATCATCATTTAAATTCATATCCGAACCAACGCAAGACACAACTTTCAACATTATTGCTGTTGCATTGGAAACTTATGGACAGCATGTAGCCAAAGTGTATTCTGTAAATCAAGAGTATGTTGATCTCTTTAATAGCGCGACACAAGATTCCAGAGACCTTAATGAACCTCCGAGCAATGTGGAAAATGCATTGGGGATTTTTACGGCTTTTGCTGTTGATAGTATTGAGTTTACGGTTAATCGGGAGTAGTAAAAATTATAGGCTGGTTAATGTATAGATGAACTATATTTGCCGCATTAATCAATTGTCTTTTTAATGCTTGTTGTAATTATTCTCATCTCTCTAAGCTTTTCTATTTACCTGATAGTAGACTATCAAAACAGTAGAAACAAGGAACTCAAGGTGAATTCCGGGTTATTTAAGGGAAGTGTGTATGCTGGTATAATACTATTTATTATTTGTGTAGTAGGTTTCATTTTTCCAAGTAAAATTATTCCTATTGATACCATCAAACTAAACTTATCCCACGAACAGTATTACAGTAACCCACTACTTGTAGCTTTAACTGACCCTATAAGGTTGTTTGGTGAAATGAATGTGATTGATGGTATCATTGCGATCCTGGTTTCAGTTTTCTGGACTATTCTTCTCAATAAATTATTGAACCTAAAAATACCTTATTCGAAACAACTTGCTTTCATATTAATTGGTGTAGTACTTCCTTTTGTTGCAGTTCCAATGGCAGGTTATTTCAAAAGCTTGTTGCAGACTCAAATTCAACAAGTCCCTTTCTGGAGATATCTGTATCTATTTTTTGAATACGGGCTATTCCCTGAATTATTGAAAATTCTGATAATCACACCACTATTACTGAGAAATAAAAAAACTGAAGCAATAGAAATGGCTTACCTGGCGTGTTTAATTGGCTTAGGTTATGCTTTTTCAGAAACCATATACAGAGACAAGGGAGAAACTGGCCTGTTAGTCCCATGGGCAATTTCTTTAAGCTTTTTTCATATGACTCAATCTACACTTGGAGTATATGGCTTCATTAAATTACGAAATAAGTCAGCTAGAGGTCACGTAGGAAATATTTTCACTTACATATTCCTGGCTGCTTCACTATCAGCACTTATCCAGGGACTATCTCGGTTATATATTTTTGATGCGCTGATCTCTATACTATTTTTTCCTGCAGTCATCATATGGGGAATCATGATTAGCAATGCTTATAATAGCTCACCTAAAAAAGCTTCAACTTTCAGTAGCCAAAGAAATGAATCTCGTTTTGTAATTATAGTTTTCGCAGCTATTTCTATGGCGGTGACCTACTTCATTTGCTCAGTCACAGTAGAAAAATTTCAAGGCTATGAAAATGGATGGTTAGGTTTGTTTTGGATCGCCTTTATTTTTGTTTGCTTGCTTATTGTATTAAGTGATATTGATGTATTTCCCGGATATTGGAAAAGAGTGCAATTCAGTTTCTACACGGATGAAGATAGAATTAGATTCTATTTGTACGACTTCATAGTGGTAAATACAACTGTTATTCAAAACCTACTAGACCGAAAAATCTATTTACATAGTACTCCCTCAAATAAGTTACTTTCAGATTTCTTTGGTATTGAAAAGGGCATCATCAAAAAACGCATTATTCTGTGTGAAAGAAACCAAGCTCCAGACCCTGATTGGTATATAGTCAGACTAAAAAATAAGATGGACATCATTGATGATTTTAAGAAACAATATCTGGCTATTAAACTACACAGGCCTTATGCCTCGTTGGACCATGACACCCATATAAAATGCTATCTCAAATTGATCAATGCTGAGACAGTTTTATCAAACCGTAGATTCCATATAAATGAATTTTACGATTATGGTAGGCTCGAAATTAATGGGCACGATTTTGATTATGATACATTTTATGAAGCAGAAGATTTTTAATTTACCCCAATCATAGCATACTCCGTCACTTCTGAAATAGGTTTCATTTCAATTGTTTGTGGAGTTCTATTATTCTGTCTTACAGGCACTCTATTTCCTATAGTGAAGTAATTAGTAGCTTCAATCAGTTTTGTCACCTGGGTTTCCAAACTCACAACACTTCCACTCAACACTTCTGCCCTATTACTGTTTCGTTGAATTGTCACATTCAATTCACTCAACCCATTCATCATATGTCCAGCATTAATTGCCTGTTCGTGTGAGCTATGACTAAGTGAATTTATTTGATTTGAAACCTGCTCAATGCTATTCAACAGTTCTGTCAACGTCTTGGCAGATTGTACTGAAACGTTTAGTGACACTTCTGATACCTCTGCTATTTCTGCGGCAGCTTCTTGACTTCTTTCTGCTAATCTTCGTACTTCAGCCGCAACTACTGAAAATCCTTTTCCATGCTCCCCTGCTCTTGCTGCTTCTACAGCTGCATTCAATGCTAAAAGGTTGGTCTGTCTTGCTATCTCACCTATGACTGAGACTTTACTGGTAATAGTTTGAATTGCCTTGGAAGTCTCAGATATCATTTCACTTCCACTTTGCAATTGCATCTGAACCTCCTCAGCTGTCTGGTTTGTTTGTTCAGTCATTACCTTGTTATGATCAATGTTCGCATTCAGCTGCTCCATAGAGCTGGATAATTCTTCGGAAGTAGCAGCTTGCTCCTGGGCATCACTTGAAAGAGATGTAGATGAAGATTCCAACCTATTTGAATTCGAAGAGACCTCAGAGACCACATCCTGTATACATCCACATATTTCAACCAATTTCTCAGCCATCAATTTTTGACCATCGATTAGTCTTGAAATTTCGTTATTGCCATACTTCTTAATATTGGTGTCTATTGTAAGATCACCCTCCGCGATTTTTAGGATATTCTGGGTTACTTGCTCTAAAGGTTTTCTAATCGCATTATTCCAATACCGCAACAGCGCAAATAACGACACTACGGCTAATGGAGCTCCCCATAAAACATTCTGTATCCCCATCTTTCCGATATAAAATGACATCAAACTAAATAGGATTGATATCCCCATAAAGAGAAAACTGATAGTGAATATGTGGGAATTAGCAAAAAGCTTTCTCAGAAGCAATGTGAAACTGCTGGTGAATACGATCAAAATGATAATGAAAGTCAATACATCATGATCATTAATCCAATTTAAAAAATTTTCCATGGTCATATAATCAGGTTAGTAATTATGTTTATGCGTAACAGTTTAATTACCAACTACACATGACAGGATCTCCTCACTCTAAATTTGATCCAAAGCTAAGATGGTGTAAAATATACACAATCCTTAAATGTATTCGTTGCGATAAGTCTTTACCAAGATGAACTAAGTGTTTTAAGGGTTAAGTCAAAGTTGGCATTCGGTATACCCGAAAACACTTCTTAACCCTCCATCTTTATTGAATAACGGGAGAAATTCTTAGCTCACCGAAATTGTCTGATTTTGGAATGTTGGGCTAGTTATTATTGTATCGTTAAAAGTTAAGAATCATTCCATTAAGGGTCCCTTTCGTGCAAAAGGGGCTTTTTTTTGCTCTTTTAATACCAAATAACCGCAATATCAGTGACTTCAAAAAAGAAAAACAAAATCGCTCTCAACCTGGAAATTCTGGGATACCTGGTATTTAGTACAATACTTGCTTCGGGCATTTGGGAGAAGTTTTTATAAAAATCAAAGGCTCCAACCGATCTCTTTTTTGAGAAATAGGTTATCTTGAATAACCTAAATCTACCAGCGGTGATAGAACCCGATATTCCTAAAAATGAAGAACAAAGGCTTAATGCCTTAAAAGAGTACCAAGTCCTTGACACGCTTCCAGAGCAACTCTACGACGATATCACACTCTTGGCATCCCAAATTTGCAATACTCCTATTTCATTAATCAGTTTAATTGATGACAGCAGGCAATGGTTTAAATCTCATCACGGACTAGGTGTAGATCATACTCCCAAAAACATCGCATATTGTGCGCATGCAATCAATGAACCGGAGAAACTAATGGAGGTTGAGGATGCTCTGAAGGACGAACGGTTTCATGATAACCCATTAGCTACCGGAGAGCCTTTTGTAAGATTTTATGCAGGAATGCCACTTGTGGATGAAAATGGTTTTGCTCTGGGTACACTTTGTGTAATCGATCATAAGCCTAGAAAACTAAATGATTCTCAGAAGGAATCATTAAAAGCTTTGTCAAGACAGGTTCTTGCTCTTTTGAAGCTTCGTGTAGAGAGCAACAAAAAGCAAGATGCTTTTGATGAATTTATAGGATTAGTTGAGAACCTGGGTGATGGAGTATTCGAATTAGATGAACATGGTAAATGCATTTATGCGAATGCAACCATGCTCAACTTTTTGAATAGAGATATTGATGAAGTCATGCATACTTCAATCTGGGATATGATCTATCATGAAGATGTTCCAAGTATGAAGGCATTTTACGCTGATCAATTCAGGAATAGAAGAACAAAGTGCTACTATGAATATCGAGTAGCTCCGAAGAATGGAGATCCAATATGGTTAGCACAAACCACTACTATGACCTATGAGGGAGATACTATGGTGCGATTGAGATCGATTTCCAGAAATCTTTCAGAAACTAAGGAACTTGAAATTGAGCTGGAGGAGAAAGACCAATTATATAGACTTGTTAGCGAGAATTCATCAGACCTGATCGCGTTACATGAGCCAAATGGTCATTACAGATTTGTTGCCCCTTCTTCATATGATTTAGTGGGATACAAGCCTTCAGAGCTGATTGGGAAAAATCCGTATGACTACATTCATCCAGATGATGTACCACGACTTCAATCTGGTCCTCATCAACAAACATTACAAGGAGGAAAGGCGTCAAATATTGAGTACCGATTTAGATCCAAATCAGGGAAATATATTTGGTTGGAGTCTTACACCAAACCTATTATAAATAGCCAGGGAGAAGTAACATCATTTCAAACAAGCTCCCGAGATATCACTGAGAAGGTAAAGGAGCAAGAAAGGAACCTCCGATATAGAGTTGGTTTAAAACTGCTAAATGAATTATCCTCAAGCCCTACAAGTGAGCATCTTGTTTCCAAGGCGTTACAAAAAGCAACGAATCACCTCAACCTTTCAAATGCTTTAATCGCCTTAAAGAATCATTCCGATGAGCTGGAATGGATTTATTTCTTTGGAGGCAGAGATAAAAAAAAGATTCAACTTCCTCAAATCTTAGAATCAGAATTAATCTCTGAGATAATTTCTTCCTCATCTATAAGAAGCTATTATTCTCAAAGCCAAATTGCACTTCCTTTTACTAAAACCAAAGTGAAAAAATTAATTGGCTCAAGGATTCTGAGAAGTGGGAAATCTACTGGTGCAGTTTGTATTTGGTCCGATTCCGAAGATGAGGCATTCCCGGCGCAGGACAAGGCGTTTGTCCTTCTATTCGCTAACTGGCTGGGAGCATCACTGGAAACACTTGAAGATCGTAAACAACTTCTGGAAGCCAAGGTAATCGCAGAATCTGCTAATGCTGCCAAGTCCGACTTCCTTTCAATGATGTCTCATGAAATCAGAACACCGTTGAACGGTATTATTGGAACTACTCATTTACTATTAAACAAGTCTCCTCAAAAAGAGCTGCTACCATATTTCGACATTCTTCAACAAAGTAGTAATAACCTCTTAGCCATAGTCAACGACATACTTGATTTCAATAAAATACAAGAAGGTAAAGTAAATCTGGAGTCTATCAATTTTGAGTTAAAAAAACTGATTGAAAACATATTGAAGAACTATGTGATTCCAGCAGAAGAGAAACATTTGAAATTAAACTGTGAGTATGATCAAAACCTCCATAAATTCTATTGGGGAGACTCAGTGAGAATAAGTCAGGTACTACATAATCTGGTAAGTAATGCAATCAAGTTTACAAGTGAAGGTTCTATCACCATTAGAACCACAGCCGGACAAACTCTAGACTCATTTCAGGAAATTCACTTCGAAGTGATTGATACTGGGATCGGGATTCCCAAGGAAAGGCAAAACGAAATATTTGACAAGTTTACACAAGCCAGCTCAAGCACTTCAAGAGAGTATGGAGGTTCTGGTTTGGGGTTAACGATTACAAAGAACCTATTAAACATGATGGGCTCTGAAATCAAATTAAAAAGTGAACCAGGGACTGGATCCAATTTTTCATTCACACTGGCACTCAAAATATCTGAGGAAGAAACTATTCAAGAGGAAACTTTCGAAAACCTCAAATTAAAGGGCACTGTGTTAATTGTAGAAGATAATGCCTTTAATAGAATCATAGCAAAAGACTTCCTGGAAGCCTGGGGATGTCGGACAATAGAAGCTGAAAATGGTGAAGAATGCCTGGAGGTGTTGAAATCAGAAAAAGCGGATTTGATTTTAATGGATTTACAAATGCCTGTATTAGATGGATTTGAAACTTCAAAGGTGATCAGAGCCTCAGATGATCTTCAAGAAATCCCAATTGTGGCACTTACTGCAGAAGTAATAGGTGATGTTAAGGAGAAAGTTTATGAACACCAGATGAATGATTTCATCACCAAACCATTTCATCCTACGGAATTCTTTAAAAAAGTACAGAAACACTTAAAATTAAAACAAGACATAACCAACAATGACTTAGTTTCTGTAGTTCTGAATAAATTGAAGAAAACACTGGGAGATGATCATGATGTAGTTATGAAATATTATGATATCTTTATTAAAGCAACAGAGGAAGAGAAGGACAAACTTGGTGGGCTAATTAACAAGGAAGATATTTCGGCAATACGTTCCTATGTTCATAAGGTAAAATCGAGTTTTCAGTTGGCTGGACTAAAAGATTTGACAGAGGAAGCTCTTGAAATTGAGCGGCTAATTGATGAGGGTGGAGCGAAAAATATTATTCTGGAACATTTGCTTAGGCATAATGAAAATCTGGAAGCAACATTAGAATTACTAAAGGAATCCAATGAGTGATAAAAAGTTGGAAGTCATTATTGTAGATGACGAAAGGTTTCAATTAGAGGTACTAGCCTCTTTCGTGAAGAAAACAGCATTTCTGGAACTAGTAGGATCTTTCACTAATCCAGTTGAGGCACTTGATAATATCATTGGAAATCAACCAGATTTATTACTGCTAGATGTAGAGATGCCGGAACTTACCGGTTTAGAATTAATCAAATCTCTAAAAAACCCTCCAAAAACCATTGTAGTAACTGGCAAGAAAGAATATGCTGTTGAAGCATTTGATCTTGATGTTGTTGATTATCTGGTAAAGCCCGTGGATGATTACTCAAGGTTTTTAAAAGCTGTTTCGAAAGTCAAGGAAAGCGCAACTCCAACCGAAAGAAAGAAGATTTCGGACAGCATTTATATAAGAGAAGATTCTTTGCTGGTCAGTATTAATCTAAGTGATATTCTTTATTTCGAAGCGTCGGGTGATTATGTGAAAATTGGTACTGACGATAAGCTGAGAGTAACTCACTCTACACTTTCTAAGATTGAAAAGAAACTACCAAAAGAATTCTTCAAAGTTCATAGGTCTTACATTGTAAATCTTAACAAAATCAAGAATATTGATCAGACCAATTTACAAGTTGGAGATAAGATCATACCTATCAGCCAATCCATGAAACCAAAGCTGATGGCACAAATCGATACATTTTAGTTTCCCGTTAAACCTCAGTTATTTATAATCCAGCGTTGAATTTCATTAGTCTAGCGAAAGTAGTCTAAATATGACATCCTTATTGAGGATATTACTTAAAACTACTGCGTAAACACTTGAAAACTCTAAGCTGTCTCATACTAGATCCCAATAACTTCACTTCTGTTCTTTTGGAAGAATTCGTGAAAAAAACTCCAGAATTAGAAATTTTAATTGATGACATCAATGGTTCCAGACCACATTTGGTATTTGTAGATTCAGAATATTACAATGAGGATATTTTCAGGAAATTCGAAAGCGATTCAATCATTGTCATCTCATCGGAAGAGGAATTGGTTCGATCTTACTTCAATAATGATATTCTTGATTTTGTGATGAAAGAAGATTTAAGCTATAATCGCTTTTTGAGCTCCGTAACCAAGTATCGGTCCAGACAAAAAAATAAGGCAGAGAACCTTTAGCGATCTAAGAGTGCAAAACCCGCTATGAAATGCTCTTCTTTGATCTTGGTTCCCTGCCATCCTTCCTAACTATGGTCTGGTTAACTCGAAAAACGCCGCTCGTTATTTGTCAAACCTAGGATTGGTTAACATGTACATCCATTTGTGGATATGGAATATTGATTCCGCTTTCGGTAAATGTTTTGAGTACCTTTTCATTCATATCGAAAAATACTCCCCAATAATCCGGTGCATTGACCCAGGCTCTCACTACAAAGTTTACAGAGCTGTCAGCCAATTCAGATACCGCAATAAAAACTGCTGGATCTTTTAAAATTCTTTCATCTTGATCGCAAAGATTTTGCAGGGTGGATTTAGCCTTATCTACATCATCAGAATAACCAATTCCGAATGTCCAATCTACTCTACGTCTCTCCTCTGTGGAATAGTTAGTCATTGATGAGGTAGAAAGACCTCCATTTGGAATAATAATCGTTTTATTATCCGGTGTTTTCAGGATTGTGTTGAACAATTGGATCGCTGACACACTGCCAATATAACCTTGTGCATCGATCACATCTCCTACTTTGAAAGGTCGAAAAATCAAAATCATCACACCCCCTGCAAAATTTTGTAGTGTTCCTGATAAGGCCATACCGATAGCCAAACCAGCTGCTCCCAAAATCGCAATAAATGATGTCATCTCTATTCCAATCATGCCAAGCACACTTACCACAAGTAGCACTTTCAATAGCATGCTGACCATCCCCTGAAAGAATGGCTTCAAAGACGCATCTGTATTTCTTTTATCAAGCATTGATCCGAAGGCTCTGGTGATACCCTTGACGATCCAAAGTCCAATGATCAATACAATAATTGCACCGACTAGTTTCGGCCCATAAGCGAGGATGAACTTCCATCCTTCGTCCATTAGTTTTTCGTAATCCATTTGGTGTTTACTTTTTAGAGTTTGGTTAAGTACAATGCAAAAATGTAGCTTAATAAGGCTTTAATAAAACTTATTCGGTGACCTACAATTTTTGCAGGGTGAAATATGGCGTATGCCTGTTAAGTTATTTTAGTTAAAATTACTCTTCAATCAGAATAGTTTGGTATACGTTTCCTCATCTAAAGTTCCACTTGGGAACAATCCATTATCTGTTTGAAAGGTTTGCAGGGTAACCTGTGTATCGATTCTGAAATTTCCATCTACCGGAGTGTCGTATCCTTTCTCGTTTAGCTTTTGCTGAAGCTTCCAAACATTTGAACTGATGTCGCCAAATTGGGTAGTCAACATATCTTGCATCTGCTTTCTTCTTTCATACTCTGTAGAAGAAATCCCACTTTCAATAATTTCCTTGATCACTACATTATTATACCCTTGCTTTTTCAGGCTGTAAGAATAATTTAGCTGCTTCTCCAGTTGCTTTGTTACTGCTTTCAAGCTATTGAAATGGCTGGCCGCTTTAAGAGACTTTTCGTTTTCGGATGGATACAAAACATCAATTCCTTCATTCTTCCACATTCTTCGTGCGAAAGCTCCTATTTCGTAAGAGTTTTGATAGTACAATGTCAATGCATGTTGGTCATAGTAATTAATGTCAACCGAATCGGATTGTACATAATCATAGCTATTTGGTGGATTGAATTTCGTCCATTTTACATATTGGAAGTACGCAATAACTGGTAATGCAATTATGATTACTATGTATAAAAGCCTTTTCACTGCTCTATTTTATTCAGGTTAGCAAAATATTCTTCTAGCTTGTGCTTATATGTTTCTTCATTCATTTTATCAGCAGCCTTTATGGTAAGGTCTTTCACAAAGCTCATAATGGTATCATCAAGCTTAGATTTAAACTCTGATGTAAACACACCTGAAAGCACTACTGCAACATAAAATTTATGGAAATTCTGTATGTAGATTTTGTATAAGTCGTACTCAATTGTCTCAAGAGATTGATTTTCCTTTTCGAATGCTTCACCCACAAACGACTTGATTGCCGTTAACATTCCAGCAATTATATCCTGGTCCATTGTCTTATTTCTGGAATAGCTCGCAAGCAAAAGACCTGAGTCATTCTCAATAAGAAAGATCTCTTCTATTTGAGGCTCAACCGCATCTCGGATTAATTGTCCACCAGGCTTTTTACCGGTAAATAAGGAGGTGATATAAGTCTTGATTCGTTCCCAGGAAAAAACCTGGTCAAACTGCTGATCAATTCTATCCGAAAGCAACTGAATTTCCTTCTGAATATACTTTTTGATCATTTGACCAATAATTGGATAAAGTACCTGCACTACTTCATCCCTTGATTCTTTAATTTGAGTTTGGAGGGTTTTTGTAATAGCTGGACCAAGTCGCTCAGGCATGATTTCGGTGATGTGATCCACCAGTTGTTCCACCTCGTCCTCTGGAATTTTAAGGTTTTCAAAGTCATCTGCAACTTTCCCCTGAAATTCCTGAAACTTCTCTTCCAATTGAGCAAACTTCTTACTCTCTTCCTCAAAGAGAAGATGCTTTAAAGTATTTATGCCTCCCTCCTGAGACATCCCTTAGTTGTCTGATTGAAGTTTTCTACCAATCTCTTCCAAAAGCGCACCCAATGTATGCCGATCGGTTTTTTCATCCCGAAGCTGATCGAGTTCCTGATTGACGTCTGAAGTCAAAGAATCAACTCTGGTATCAAATTGTTTTCTTAGCTCTTCCACGTGATCTTTCAAATCATCCATTTTGGAATCTATTGCCTTTTGCAGCTTTTGAAGATCTTTCTTTTGTTTCTCATACCGATCATCAAGTTCTTTCTTGAGTGTTTCGAACTTGTTCTCGTATTCCTGCATATCAGATCCAAAGATGATATCTCTGATTGCATTAATCTTTTGTATTTCGTTGTTTGAGCTTTCTTCTTCTATATTCTCAGCTTTAGCCATGATCTTTTTGAGATGTGTCCAACTAAAATAATTAATTTAATTTCTTAATCCTCGATAATAAGTCCTCTTTGTAGCTAAGACTTATAGGAAGGATGGTATCCTTAATCTGAAGTTTCTGTTGATTTAATGATATGATCTGATCAATTCTAACGATGTACGATCTGTGTATCCTGACAAAGTCCTTCGGGGGAAGAATGTCTTCCATGCTTCTAAGTTTGGTATAAGAAACATAAAATTGATCTGCAGTATGGATTTTGATGTAATCGCCAAACGCCTCAATATATTGGATGTCCTGCGGTTTGAAGTTCAGTAAAAGTGAATCAACTTTGATGAAAATGTTTTCCGCTTCTGGAATCTTCTTTAACGCCTCAATTTCTTCATTTTCCTTAGCTATCGCATCCACATTTCTGTCTTGCTGTAACTCCAGTACCTTTTGGTATTGCGGCGTAAATTCCTCTACTAGAAATAGTATTGAATCATCGCCCTGCCCTTGTTTAACAAAAAAAGTAAAGTCAAAGAACCTGCCTGTTCCAAAGTAGTCAATTTGTATACAGTTGAAGGTTAAGTTGTCTCTTACTTTTAATGTTTCCAGAGGTTCACGGATTGAGGAAAGAAAGGAGATTTCTTCAAATAGATCTACTCCCTTTTCTATTTTGAGGATTTCATTTGTTGAATCAATCAATTTCCCAGACCTATCAAACTGAATAAGCTGAGTCATATGATCAACTAACTTTATTTTCTCCTCATGCAGACTCATTGAAGCATTTCTTTTGTAAGGTTTTCAAAAGCGGTTTCAACATTTTCTCCTGTTTTGGCACTTGTGAAAAGTACTTCTGAGAAATCCAGTTCTTTTGTTAAATCAGATTTCATTGATTCAGTTAACATATCGCTTTTATTAGCCAGTTTAACCAAAGGCGCATCTGGTAAAGTCATTCTCAATTCAGAAATGTGTTGATCTATTTCTTTATAAGTAGTGGGTCTTGTAACATCAAACACATATAGTATTCCATGTGCACCAAGCTTATAGGAAGATGGAATTTTCTTCATAGCGTCCTCACCTGCTATGTCCCACAATACTATATTCACTTCTTTTTGATCCACTGTTACTACTTTCTTATCAATCTTGACTCCTATAGTTGTCAGATAATTATCGGAAAATTTCTGATGAACAAACTGCCTTACCAGGGAGGTTTTCCCCACCCCAAAATGTCCGACCAGAATAACTTTTTTATTAATCATAAGGCATGCGTTAATGAGCAATCGATGTTAATGGGGAGAAGTTAATCAATTAGCTTGAAACTTCTTCCGCAAGCAACGATTTGGTTACGAAAATAGGACCAAAAGCACTTCTATCGATTGCAATTTCTTTGAATTCCATCATTCACTCGGTGAAATATGAAAATTGATGGTTAAGTCATTTTTTGAGGGGCTGGTGAACCCATTTTTTTGGACGCATTTAGGTGATTTCAATTCAACCAGTAAAATCCTCAACTCACCGAGAACCTAATGCAGACCGCAGAATAGATTTTATAGACATGAATCACTCCTATATCTTGGCCGTACAAACTCAAACCAAACGTACTGAAATATGGAACTAATGGAGAAACTCGAATATACATTAATCGGCTATGTCAACAGAAGCAAAATATATGCTGAGCTAGATACCAAGGTTGTAAAGGTTGTCTGGTACGGTGTTGTAGATGGTCAAACAGCTCGTGAAGTACTCAATCTTGCTGGCGACCTCATTTCAGAAAAGATATGTGATAAATTGATCCTCGACAGAACTGATCTAAGAGCATTTACTAAAGATGCCAAGCAGGTGATTAAAAAAGAGTTTTTACTGAACCGTGCTCCAAAACTTGCTAAGTACGTCAAAAAAATAGCTACTATAACTTCAAAACATAATATGGGCGCAAGCATCGGCGGCAGAATCACGGAATCAATTGCAAACCTGTTCCCATATCTAAACATCCAGAGATTTGAAACCATAGACACTGCAGACGATTGGATTTTAGATACTTATAGATAAGAAATTTTTGCTCAGATTGAGCAATGGGTGTGTTAAGTGAGTTAGTTGCTCCGCCCGGAGCAACTTTTATTGAGTTTTTGTAATCAAGAAAGCCAGGGTAAAATTTACTCTGGCTTCTTTTTTGTCTCAGAAGTATTCCAATAACTCTTGTAAGATGAGACACTATTCCATAGCTACAAATTTCTTCCAGAGTTCCCGATTAACTACTGAAATCTCTACTCAGCTCACTCTATGGAATAGCATTAACGTAGTATTTAATCTTGAATATACCCACAATAACAACTTGTACTATTGGAAATTCGGTCAGTTAAAAAGAATCATCGCTGGAATAAGATTTTCTATAGTTAACCCAACAAAATGAAAAAGGGAAGAGCAATTGCCCTCCCCTTTAATCCTCATTGGATTGGTTTGAATCCTAAATATCTTTATTGCCTTATTATGACTCTCTCATTGAAATGTTTGCCATTGGCCTTGCCAAGCAATGAATAAACGCCTTCACTGAGATAACTGCAATCAGCCTTGACAGATCCATTTTGAATACTCAATGGCATCTTGTAAACTTTACCATTTAAGCCAACACATTGTAATTCAATCTGATTAATCTCTCCGTTTATTTGAATGGTAACTTCTTCGCCAGAGCTGACCATTGTTGGAAATACCTTCAATTGAATATCATTAATATTATATTCTACAAAAATGGGAGAAAACACTTCTGTTGTTCCGTCATAATCCGTTTGAGATAAACGATAATAGATAGCTCCACTATAATCTGGGTGATCTTGATATTCATAGTTTAGAGTAGAGCTGCTGTTGCCCGCTCCTTTTACTTCTTCAACTGTTTCAAATATGATCCCGTCATAGGATCTCTCGATCGTAAAAAAGTCATTATTAATCTCTGAAGCTGTGCTCCATGTTAATATTACTGCATTGGATTTTTGATCTGCATTGAAACTGATTAATTCAATTGGTAGAATTGCTGTACCAGTATCATTTAAGTTGTCTCCAACAATATTGCAATTGTTGCCGCAACAGTTATTGGTACAATCCTGGTCCAAGTTTCCAGGATCATTATTGACAGTACCAGTAATACTTCCAGATTCAACATAGATTGTTCCTCCAAGTTCAACATCAATTGTACCTTCACTCACTATTGCGTTTGCAGATAATACACCTCCATCCAGAATATCAATTCCTTTAGATCCCAAATCAGCAGTGCCACCCACAGTTAAACCACCATCTACGGTTGTAGTACCATTTCCATTTACAGTAAAGTTCCCTCCTACCTGAACAACTCCTCCCGCTTCAATATTGCCGTTACCCTCATTCAAGTAATGACCACCAATAGTTATAGTCCCACTTATGAAGTCAGAAGTACCGTTTCCTCCATTTGTATAATCTGTTCCAACATCCAAAGTGCCATCGTTATTCACTTCTATCGTACCATTCCCTGCATTTTCAAATGAACCAGTTACTGTAAAAGTCCCTCCATCAATTGTAACACTTCCATTTCCTGAGTTCAAAAAACTACCAGTTACAGTTAAACTCCCACCAGTTGATATTGTCAGGTTCTTACTTGTTAGTTCTAAATCCCCAGTAACAGTACATGCTGTAGTGATGGTTACGTTTCCAGCAAATGCTCCTCCGCCAGAAGGTGGGCATTGAGCAATTGCCATTGTAAGCGAACCTATAAAAATTGTTATACCTAAAATACCTTTTAAAAAATTCATATTTGACTTTTGTAATTAGTTCATAGCTTGTTTGACACATTACAATAATCATTGGTTAGAAAGAGAAATTGAGACTTATTCGCTGAGCTAAGAGTTTTGCCCGTTGGAGTATATCGATCCCTCTTTGATCCATTTTTAGAGATTAAAAAACTGCCAATAAAGCTCAAAAAAGGCCCTTTTCGGATGAACCCTCACAAATCGTCGATGAATAATCAAGTTTAAAGGTTGAGCTTCAAAAAGTAGGGATCAATAGTATTCAATCTAAATCTTCGCAACCAAACCGTTGTTTGCTAAATAAATTATTCCTACATTAAAGACTGCTAACTAAACCTAATATACAATGAAAACGACCCATTGGATAACACTCCTGTTATCCCTAATCGTTGTGTGCCCTATTGGTGCGCAACAAAAGGATGAAATTCTCCGAACTGTGAACGGAGATAATGGCACTCCAAACCTTATTATTCTCAAGCAAGAGAGTGCAAGACAAAATCTAAGCATGCAGGATTCTAAGGAAATCCTTCAAAGGAATCTTTCAACCAATGCTCAGGATGATTTTAAGTTGATCAAAACAGAATCCGATCAACTGGGATTTGAGCATCAGAAGTTTCAACAGATTTTCAACGGAATTGAAGTGGAATTCGCGACTTACAAAGTACATGGTAAAAACGGCTTTGCTGAGAAAATGAGTGGGCACTATGTTCCAATAAGTTCACTCTCTGTTTCTCCGTCATTAGCAAAAGACAATGCCCTAAAGTCGGCAATTGCATTGTCAAAAGTTGAAGATGATGTGGTAGCATCTCAAGGTAAACTGGTTATTTGTGAAAACTTTGTCTCTGGCACCATGGAACCTCGTCTGGCTTACAAATTTGAGCTTGAGGGAACCAAAAACCAGGAATACTACAAAGCTGATGTTTACATTGACGCAACCAATGGAAACCTTTTACTTGAAAATCTTAGAGTCTACCACCACCATGAGCGTGAAGAAGTTCTAAGATCAATTTCAGCATCAGAATCAAGCAGAAGAACTCCTGGGAATGCTGACACCAGGTATTCTGGATCACTAACAATTGAAGCACAAAGTGTTTCAGGAGGATATCGATTATTTGATAATACCAGGGGCGGAGGAGTCCACACCAAAAACGCAAACAACTCCTCCTCTTGGAATTTCAGCAGCGCTACAGAGTTCATTGATAATGACAACAACTGGACCGCAGCAGAATGGGACAATGCAGATCTTGACAATGCTGCACTTGACGCTCACTGGGCATCAGAAATGACTTATGACTACTTCTTCCAGAGACACGGAAGAAACAGTTATGACGGTAATGGCGCTCAGATGAGAAATCTGGTTCATGCTTTGAGCAATTGGTTTAATGCTCAATGGAATGGTTCAACGATGAGATATGGAGATGGTAATGCTAACAACCCATTAACCACTCTGGATGTAGGTGCACATGAAATGTCTCACGGAGTTACTCAATTCTCAGCTAACCTAATCTATCAGGGAGAATCAGGTGCTTTGAATGAGGCATTTAGTGACATATTCGCTGCAACTGTAGAGAACTTCGCAGACAAAGGAAAGCAACTATGGTTAGTAGGAGAAGAAATCGGGTACATCAGAAATATGGAAAACCCGAATGACAAAAGTGACCCGGATACTTATCAGGGATCATTTTGGGCTCCTACTTCTGGTGCTGATAACGGTGGTGTTCACACTAATAGTGGTGTTTTGAATCACTGGTTCTACATCCTTAGTGTTGGTAAAAGTGGCACTAATGACAATGGAGACAGCTACAGCGTAACTGGATTGACTATAGAGGAAGCCGAAAAAATTGCGTACCGAATGTTAACAGTATACTTATCTGCAAGCAGTAATTACAATGCTGCCAGAACAGCTGGTATTCAATCTGCAATTGATATTTATGGAGCAGGTTCCAATGAAGAAATCCAAACGACCAATGCGTTTTATGCAGTTGGAGTTGGAGCGGCCTATGATGATGGTACACCCCCAGATCCTGTTGCTTGTTCAACTACAATCAGTTCATTCCCATACAGTGAAAGCTTCGAATCAGGCACAGGATCTTTCAGCCAGCAAAGCGGTGATGACCTGGATTGGACAAGAGATTCAGGAGGAACTCCTTCCAATGGAACAGGACCATCATCGGGATCAGATGGGAGCTTTTATATGTACATAGAAGCTTCTGGAAACGGAACAGGTTACCCAACAAAAAATGCAATTTTGAATGCTCCATGTTTCAACACTTCTTCACTTACTTCTGCTGAACTTTCATTCTCTTATCATATGAATGGAACGGCTTTAGGAACATTAATAGTAGAGACCAGCACAGACGGAGGAACATCATGGAGTAATGCCTGGTCCATCTCCGGGTCTCAGGGCAATAGCTGGAATAGCGCCACAGTTGCCTTGCCATCTAGTAGTGAAGTCAGAGTTAGATTCAACGGAACAACAGGAAGTAGCTGGAGTAGCGACATTGCAATTGACGGAGTATCGGTTGGAGAATCCGGAGGTGACCCTGATCCAGATCCGGTTTGTAATGCACTGTCTTTCACTGGAGCTACCTTAATCACTCATAGTGGATCAGATGCCGGAAACTACACCATTATTGATGATAGTACTTTACTGGTTGAAGACAATACATGGAGAGCATTAAGTATGGATTACACTGTTACAAGTAGCACTGTAATCAACTTTGAATTCAGAAGTACAAGTCAGGGTGAGATTCATGGAATTGCTTTTGAAAACAACTCAGGGGCATCCTCAGATCTTACCTTTAAAGTACATGGCACTCAAAACTGGGGAATTACCAATTATGATAATTACAGTGGATCTGATTGGGTGAGTTATAGTATTCCAGTTGGAACTTTCTATACTGGCAACTATGACAGACTGGTTTTCTGTAACGACAATGATGCTGGAAGTGGAAACAATTCCTACTTCAGAAATGTAGTAATACATGAAGGTGGATGTGGAACTTCAGTGACAAGCTTTGGTGATCCGGTTGTCAATCACTTTGATGATGGAGGAGAGAGCCTTGGATTCTCAGTATATCCAATACCGGCTACCAACGAGCTAAAAGTATCTTTAAACGAAGCTGTTGATATTAACTATGGTATATATTCTGTAACTGGTCAATTGATTCTTTCTGGTAATTTGAAAGAATTGAACAATAAAATTGACATCCGTCCACTTGGTACAGGCACCTATTTATTGCAATTGAAAGGAGATGAAATGAAGGAGACCATTAGGTTCACGAAGAATTAACTTCAGCCTGGTAACACAATTTGAGCCCTGTTGAGAGACAGGGCTTTTTTTATGTCTATACACAATCCAACTTTTTACTTTTCACTGGGGTCTGTATAACAAACGATAAATATGATGATGAAAAAAGTAATTCTTTCTTTAGTAATGGTAGCAGCTTTGTTTAGCTGTGAGGAATCAGTAGACCCAATTGATAATAATACTGTGTTGATGGCACAAGGAAGTTTACATGGTGCAGGTGATGAAGGGATTTCTGAGCAAAATACCGTCATTACAAATGAAGCCGACTGGAATAATCTTTTGAGTCAGATGAATTCAGTAAATGATGAAAGTTCAAACTTCGTTGAATCAGACATTGATTTCTCAACTCATCGCGCTGTGGCAGTATTTGATGAAGTAAGGCCTAGTGGCGGGTTTGGTGTAGAATTGAATGTGGTAACAACAGATGATAAGGTCATGATCGAAGTAATTAAAGGTTCTCCAGATGGAGCTGCAATTACTGTCATCACTCAACCTTACATCATCGTTAAACTACCGAAATCAGGTCTTCCTATTGAATTTCAATAAGACATTATCATTCGTCTTTTAAAACCAACACAGGATTGATCATTGTCGACCTCAAGGTCTGAAGCCCAATTGCTCCAAAAACAGCCAGATATACCAGAAAGATGGCAACCAAGAAAGTGATTGGGCTTACTTCTATCGCATAAGCATATTCTTGCAACCATTGTCTTATCAACCAATAGCTTCCAATACTTCCAATGAAGCCAGCAACAAGAATCGTGATAAAAAGCTGTCGGTTTAACAAGCCAACAATCTGAAGTACCGTCGCACCTAAAACCTTTCTGATTGCAATTTCTTTAGACTTTAGACTTAGGATATAGAATATAAACCCAAGGATACCCATTGCCGACAAAAATATAGCTAGCGCTGAGAGGAATACACCAAGCGTACCTGTCTGCTTTTCCTTCTCATACATTTGCTGAACAGCTTCATCCATCAAAGACATATTTACTGGCAAACCAGGATTAATAGCTAACCATTCCTTCTCTATGAGTTCCATTGTTTCTCTTAGGTTGCTGGAGTTAGATTTGATCAAAATATTAGTATTGATAAATCTTGGATCAGGGCGTAGTGAGATGATTTGTGGAGCAATTTTCTCTTTGAATGAGAAGAAGTGAAAGTCTTCAAAAACTGCTGACACCTTTCTATTCAATTCATTTTCAGTGCCAGGTCTAAGGGTGATCTTTTTTCCAATAGGATCATCATTCCACTCATACCGATTAATGAAACTTTGATTCACCAATGATGTCACCTCTCCATCGGCGGATGCCAATAAAACATCTTTAAAACCACCTTGAAGAATATCAATCTCCATCACATCAAAATAATCGATATCAACACCATATGAGAGTAAGTTCTCCTGTACCACTTCAGAACCTTCTGTTTTATAGGCTAATGGAGACATACCATCACCCATCATTGGCCCAAAAGCAACCCCTGAGATCTGGGGATGACTTAATAATTTAGTCTTGAGTAATTTATAATCCTCCATTTCACCTAACTCATAAGCATTGCCTATTTTGACTACATTTTCCGGATTGAATCCTTTGTCTTTTTCATCCAAATATTGAATTTGTTGATTCATGAACCAGGCTGAAATTCCTAATGTAAATAGCAATGCAAATTGAAAAAGTGTAAGCACGTTTCGGTATCTGACGCCTCCCGATTGAGTGAGCAACAACTTGGATTTGATCATTGTTGAAACGTGCATTTTACTCATAGCGAGCGTTGGATAAACAATAGTGAGTAGTGCTACAACAACTAAAAACACTACACCATATGCAGCATAAAATGGCTTTTGAACAAGAATATTCCATAAGTTCACATCCATAAATTCATTGAATGCAGGAAATAGAATATATAGTAGCAATGCAATAATTGGAGCCGACAAGAAAGTCGTCAAGATTGCCTGATAAGCCAGACTTAGAATGATCGAACCTTTTTTCTCTCCAAGGACTTTTCTGATTCCAACCTCTTTTCCTTTATTTAAGAAAATCGCGAAGGTCATGTTGATATAATTGATCACTGCAATTCCGAGAATTAATAATCCTAGCACACTAAATATCGCGATCTGTAATAGATCTCCTTTGCCACCAGTTCCAAATGTAGATTCTGAATACAGATGAATATCTCCTATTGGCATTAGTCGGGTTTTCGTCAGTGTGTGCCATTCATTGGAATAGTCGATATCCATTTCCAGAATTTGCTTTGCCAGGTCATCAATATCAGCACTTTTTGGAGTCTGAATAAAGGCTTGAGTGTGATAATGATCCCTTTTATAAAAATGAGGATCAGTAAGTAACATGCTAAACTCAAAATGGGTGTGGGTTGGTAAGTCCTTAATGATAGCGGTTACTTTCAAGTTGACAGAATCGTATTTGAGTGATTGACCCAGGGCTCTTTCGGCACCAAAATATTTCTCAGCTGCCGAAGTGGTTAGCACAACACTATAAGGTTCAGCAAGCGCAGTTGCCTGATCACCTTCCACAAATTCAAAATCAAAAACCTCAAAAAATGCGGAACCTACCATAGTTTGTGCGGCCTTCTTTTCAGGGAATTTATCCTCCCCTATTTCAATAAAAGCACGCTCTCGCCGATTGTAAAGGATTATATTCTCTACACTCGGGTAGGCCCCAGACATTAATTGAACAGCATTCTCGGCACCCAGGTTGGCTTGCCATCTGTCATCATTAGTTTGGGCTTCTAATCTGTATGTTTGGTTTCCATTCTCGTGAAAAGAATCAAAACTAAACTCGTGATCCACATAGAGAATCATTAGAAAAGCAGCTACAAAACCCAATGAGAGACCAATAAGATTGATGGTATTGAGAGCTCCGAATTTGAAGTAGTTTCTGATAAAAAGTCTTAGGTAGTTCTTATTCATGTTACAATCATACCGATCCTGAGAACAGAAGTTGATTAATGAGCGGTTAAGGTCTCTTAAGGAAAAATTAAAATGGTTAATGAAAAGTTAAAAACAGAAAGAAAAAGCTAAATCTTCGTAATTTCATTGACAGATCGAAGAGAATAGGGATGCGATTATTATCTACACAAGGAAAATCTCCAGCTACCATGATGGTAGTTGTAGTTGCTACAATTGGCTTTTTAGGGCTTTCAGTGCTTCAAATCATACATTTGAATTCCTCTATTGAAACTAATAAACAGATCTTCCTTCAGAAAGTTCACCTGGCCTCCTCAAACATTGCAACTACATTCTTAAAAGACGCTGAATACTCCTCAATGATTGAGACTGCAGCGGAAAGAGTCCAAAATTCTGAATCAACTAAAGACCCTGAAATGGATGGCTTATTCAGAGCTATTATCCAACCAATACTTGAAGATCACGGTATTTACCTCCCTTATGAATATGCGGTTTATGTAGACAAAGAAAAACGTGATGGTTACGATTTTGTGATGGGAGATAATGGCGCAAGCCTTGATTTTCCGCTGATCAGTTGTGAGAATCCAGATAAGCTAGGTCATGGATGGGCAAGCCTGACATGTGCTCCAGTCTATAGTGGCCGATATCACCTGGCACTTTTCTTCCCTGATCAAGACAGGCACATTTTTGCTCAATCTGGAAAAGCTTTGATTACTTCAATCCTTTTTATTGTGTTGCTTATAGGATGCTTTGGTTATACACTTTTCATCATCCGAAAACAGAAGAAGTTGTCAGAGATCAAAAATGATTTCATCAATAATTTGACACATGAATTTAAAACTCCAATTGCTTCAATTAACCTATCTGCCAATTTACTGAAGCGAGGTGGTGTTGAATTGGAAGTTGCTAAAAGAACAAATTACCTCAATCTTATCGATCAGGAAAGCAAGAGACTTGAAGGTCATGTTGATAAGATTCTGCAGATAGCGATGCTGGATTCCGGCAATTTTACTTTGGAGAAAGAAGAAATTGATATTCATGAAATCATCAACGATGTTGTCTCTAGCATGAGTTTGGCAATTGAACAACGAAAAGGAGAGATCACACTGGCATTGGACGCTAATCAATCGATAGTGAAAGGTGATAAAACACACCTGGTAAACATCATTTATAATCTGGTAGATAATGCCCTTAAATACACGCTAAAGGTACCTAAAATTGAAATAGCCACTTCAAATGAATCTGAAGGAATCAAAATAGCAATTAAGGACAATGGGGTTGGTATCGGTGAAGAAATACAGAAATTCATCTTTGATAAATTCTATAGAGCTGATACCGGTGATATCCATAGTGTAAAAGGATTTGGACTTGGGTTGAGTTATGTGAAGAAGCTAGTTGATGCTCATCAGGGTAAGATTCAATTATCCAGTAAACTTGACCATGGTAGCGAGTTTTTCGTATACATACCAGCTATTAGATGAGAAACAGTAATCAAATCCTACTTGTAGAAGACGATGCGAATTTTGGGTATATCCTCAAAGAATACCTGGAAATCCACGACCTCAACGTGACACTGGCTCACGATGGAGAAGAAGGGTTGAATGAATTCAAAAAAGGCCATTTTGATCTTTGCATTCTGGACGTGATGATGCCTGTAAAAGATGGATTTACCCTTGCCAAAGATATCCGAACCATCGATCCTGAGATCCCATTTATTTTCCTCACTGCTAAAGCACTCAAAGTAGATAAACTCAAAGGTTTTCGATTAGGGTGTGATGACTATGTGGTGAAACCTATCGATGAAGAGCTTTTCATTGCCAGAGTGAAGGCAATTATGAAAAGAACTTGCGCCACTGCTGTTAATGATAGTAGCGTCTTCCAAATTGGTGAATATTGTTTCGATTATAATAACCATTCCTTAATCAGAAACGGCCAGACTCAAAGGCTTACAGAAAAGGAGGCCAGAATTCTTTATATGCTTTGTGAAAAGAAAAATGAGGTGCTGGATAGAAGTAAAGCATTGAAATCCATTTGGGGTGAGAATGATTTCTTCAACCGAAAAAGCATGGATGTTTTCATTCACAAACTCCGAAAGTACCTGGAACACGATGAGTCGATCAAAATCACCAATGTGCATGGTAGAGGTTTTGTTCTTGAGGATTTGGGTGCTTAATTTTTTTATAAACCAATCTTGAATTAACGAATCAATTAATTCAAAGTTTAAATCTAATAGCGAAATGAATAGAGTTTCATATCTATTGTTATTCACAATCATTTGTGTTGTTGCAAGTTGTACTACTCCTCCAGCTGAAAAGTCAATTATCACACCTGAAGACAATGCCTTTCTTATGGATCTAAAAGAAGTTCAATGGCCAAAGGCATATGCCGAGCAAGATACCTTATTGCTTGACAAAATACTTGGAGATGATTTTCAAATGATTGACCAGGGAGGTAATTGGTACACGAAGAAGGATGAATTAAACTGGATCAAAGGTAATGCTACGGATAACGATTCATTCAGGTATGAAATAAAGAGATTCGATTTACTAGATAATGGCACAGCAATTATTTGTGGAACTGGTCATATTTTAAAAGATTCTGTGAAGTCAATTTATCAATCCAGCAATGTTTTGATCAAAAGAGATGGCAAGTGGGAAGCTGTTTTGAGTCATGTTAGTGGATATAAGGTTTTGGAGGATTAGAGATGAATATATTGTCTACATTGAATTGCGAAAGTAGTTTTTTGATTTATTTCCTGCTTCTCGCTTCAGCATGTCAAACTGATCACAATTCACTAGCTGATGCGGATGGAAACCAATACGTAACAAAAAATTATGAAGGCGCTGTGTGGATGATAGAAAACCTCAGGGCTACCAAAGCGAGAAATGGCGAGGCTGTTCAATTTTTTTATCCAAATGGAGATTCTTCAATTCTAAATAGCTTCGGATTACTCTATGACTATGAAACAGCCTGCAAAGTCTGTCCGGAAGGCTGGAGACTTCCTACAAACGATGATTGGGAGGAGTTATTTAATTGGAATAACTCCAGAGAATCCAGTCCTTTTAAGGACAATCAATTTTGGACGAATGAAACCAACAGTAACAGCTCTCAATTCTCAGCCAGGCCAGCGGGATTTGGAAACAGTGGGGAGCATTCAAATCAATTCAATAAGAAGACTCTTTTCTGGTCTGAAACTAAGGAAACCGAAGAATTTATCTGGACCTATATTTTTGAATTGGAAAATGATTCAATTCGAAAAGCTTCTCAGCATCCTACTTATGCGTTTTCTGTGAGGTGCGTGAAGGAAGATTAAGGAACCGTCCAATCTCCAGCAAAATTTAGAACTCTAATAATGGCATATACTGTTGCGAGAATCTCCTCACAAAATAATTTTTCTAATAGGTCCACCAAAACAGGAAACGTAAAGAGCAGTACCATCAGGAGTGATTCCTATACCATTAGGGAGACTGAATGATGCTTCATTGGCTTTACCATCCGAATTTCCATCAACGAAACTACCAATTGTATTCACAATTTCTCCATCCAGGGATATTTCAAGTACAACGTGCCCAAAATATGAGGTAACAAAAAACCGGTCCTCTCTGAAGGTGGAATGACCAAAAGAATGCTCAGTTTCTATCAAGGTAGTTATGCTCTTTTGTTTGTCAATGATAAGAATACTACCCGCATCCCAGTTTGTAACATAAAACCTATCCCGTATGTCGTCATAGTGAATATTAACAGGTCCATCTAATCTAGGGTCAGTTAACCATTCTTCTATTTCGTTTCCAGGAGACACTCGAAAAATAGTTGAACCACCTGACACATAATCCACAACATACATGTATCCATCATTATCGAAGGTGGAGCTTCCTTTCAAAGAGTTTAAAATGCTGGTCTCACCGTTATCCAGCAAAACCAAATATTGATTTTCACCTCCAACAAGAAGATTACCATTATTATCAAAGTTTACCTGCCAGGATCCTTCAACTTCGTTTGTCAATACTGATACCTGTTGGTCATTTTCAATTTTAAAAATTGTTCCTGGATTATCACCTGCATTACAAACATAGACTGTATTGTCTTCTCCGATGATGATGTCTTCACCAATAGTAGTATTGCGGTCAAGGTTTGGGGTAGTTACTACGATTTCATCCGCAATACTCAGTTCTCCTAATGTCCTTACATCCTCCTCATCAGATGAAGTTAAAAGTAGATGAAAAGAATAGCTTATGTTTTCTGTGATGGCATCACCATCCATATCACTTATCCTAGGTTCCAATTGGAAATCATATTCGGGTTTGATATCCAAGCTCACATATGTTTCTGAGGAAGCAATATCTTCTTCACTTACCTCCGATGCAGCTTTGGAGATAAATAGTTTGAGAGAAACTAGATTATCTGTATTTCCATTGAGTCTAAATTGAATTCTAATGTCTGCCGAGTTCCCATAATTATTATAGTCCATAACAGAAGGACTTGAGACAGTAGGTATTGTCGAGATGGGTAACTCTTATTGATAGAAGCGTCTCATTTTTATATTCATTGTCTTCTAATCTATTCACAAACTCTAGTACACGGTAATGATTGATAAAATCGTAAAAAGATTTTTGATAAACGTTGTTAATTAACCATGAAAGATCATTGATTGAACAATCAATGCTAGCAGACAAATCCGGAAGCTTTAATTGTTGATTTCTATAAATTTTTTCTTGACGAATCAATCTGTCAAGTGCTGCTTTCAACTCATTGGTTCTGGCCTCTGATAGTCGCTCAAGATTGGGGTTGTCGGATACCGTTTTTTCTTCTATTCTAAATAATGGAGAAGTCGTGATACTAAAAAGGCTGATGAGAAATGTACTAATGATCATACCCACCCAGACTATTCCGTAGTTTAAAAAACTAGTTATCGGAAGTTGAAGGAAATTATTATTCAAATACACGCCGACCCAAAGAAGCACGCTTGCAGTTGAAATCAGTATTAGCAATTTCAGATATTTAATTGTGGGTTGTTCATATGCTATATTTTCATGCTCCTCTTTGCTGTATTTAACGATTAGTCTGATTGAGAGATATAAATAGATTAAGTTATGAATGATCTTGGTTGGTTCTCTAAAAAAATGAAATTTCTCCATCAAGTTATATTTGGATCCCAATTCAAAATTTGCAGCGTATAGGATCAAAACAATAATTGCTACTAATAAATACAAGCATAGTGGAATAAAATGAAGTTTGGAGAAGCCTCCCGTCCAGTAAAAAATATTCTTCTTAAGATGTGAGTAAAGCCCGAGACCATAAATGTAAAATGCGCCATCTGTAAATAGGAAAAACCACCATATACCCGCTCCATAACTAGTGATGTATTGTAGACGCCCAACTAGTATCAACAGTGTTGAAACAAGAAACAAAATCAGAAACGAATTCCTCTTATCTTTTCTAAATACACCAACAGCAATTACAAGCAAAAATGATTGTGCAATTCCTATGTAGATCAGGCTCTCAATTAATCCCATTACTTAAACCTTAATTAGACAAAATTGAAAAAAATCGAAAAATTTAGACTCAATGTATACAATGGCCCCACTTTGAACAAAATGAGTAGTATTCTTGGCTAAAAAACCAATGAACAAGTTAGTTGGAATAGTACTTATCATAATCATCATTTCAGCATCCTGTGAGGAAGATGAGAGCAACAATCCATCATCCAATCATACTCCCACAAATGTTACCATTTCACAACCTACCATCGACACCTCCGATCTTCATTATTTACCCTCTGATACAGGAGGAATTCAGGAGTTTCATTTTCTGGAGAACCCAAGAAGCATAGTTGGATATTACAGCTACTTACCTTCCGGGTATGATTCCAATGACTACAATTATCCAATGATTTTATTTCTCCATGGGTGGGGAATTCGTCCAGATGTGGTGGGTGATTCCGTGTATTATGACAGAATTCCGCCAGGTGAACCTCCAGGTATGATCCAGCAAGGTAATTGGAATCCAGAATATCCATTCGTGGTAATATCAGGGTTACTTGATGGACCATACTGGCCTCATCAGGAAATTCATGATCTGATTGCTCTCACCATTGAAAAATATAGGATCAACACTGATCGTATTTACTTAACTGGTTTAAGCCTTGGGGGAGGAGGTTGTTGGTATTATGTTGGAGAAAGGGGTAGTGATAACTACGCCGCAGCAATTGTTCCAATTAGTGCCAGAGGGGAGTGGCGAATTATAGACAACTTGCTGGAGGTTCCTATCTGGGCTTTCCATGGTGAAGATGATTCTACTGTTCCGGTTTATGATAATTATGGTTCCGCACAATTGGTAGACTCCATAAATGCCAGAAACCCTGTAACCCGCGCTCGAGTAACTGTGTACCCTAACGTTGGCCATAATGCCTGGACCAATACGTATAATAGCCAGTATGTTGGGATTACTGATTTTAAAAAAACTCCTTTTGAAATGTCGATTTATGATTGGATGCTACAGTATAAAAAGAACTGAGCTTGAGCGAGACGCTCAATAACTGGTGGTTTTAGTGGGCATTTAGACCAGAAATCTACCTGAATGCTTCACTACTAACTTCATTCCTGGCACAAAATTTGGAACTATCAGATTTAATAAATCAAAATGCAATCAAATGAGAGCTCCGATAGTGACTTTTCTTGGTTCTTTATTTTACTTACTTAGTTCCTGCAACAACTTTGATGAAATACCTGTGGGAACAGTTGTCATCATAGACACAGAAGAAGCACATAGAGATTCCAAAACACGGGAGTTCTATGATGGGTTTATTGAGTACATCAATCAAGAAACAGATATTCAAATAATCGAATCTTCTGGCACCAACCCAATTGACAATACAAATGCCTACACTATCGTTATTCCAAGAATTTCTTACTCTACAGGATATTTAGAGGAATGTACAGAAGCTTGTGATGGAAGTACAGCCTGTTTTGATTTGAGGTATGCATTGTATGAAGTTCCATTATATTCATTTTACAGATTTGGTGTAAAAGAAACTAATGTAAACTCGTGGAGTGAAAGAGAAAGCCAATGTATAGATAATGCTCATTTTGATAATGAAGGAAATTGTGATGACCCAAGAATACCCCTTTTAATTGATTGTTATGATGAAGATTCGTTTCCTGGTTTTGCCGGAAACAATTTTGGATGGCATTTATTGAAGAGGATTTCTGAGGATTATTAAGAAATTGAGCGGGACGCTCAAAAATTGCCTGGTCTTAGTGAGACACTAAGACCAGATTCTAGAAGCTAAGTTCTGTATCTGGATGGTTCTGAACAGTTACGTAGGTCTGGCCATTAACCGCAACAAAACTGTCAAATCATCACTTAAGTCAATAGTTCCTTCTGAATTAATTGCAGCGATAAACGTTTGAAAACCTTGAATTATGTGCTCTTCTAGTACTTGTAGTATTTTTATTCAAAAAAACTAAATTCACCCACAAAGACAAGAAAAGCATAACCTGCCATATACAGGCCCGAAAGTATATTCAATATAATACCCTCCTTAGCTCTATCATTAACAAACCAAGGCAAAAAGTACTTTAAAGCTTTCAAATCTACCTCTCCATAATCACCATATTTTTCTTTGTATTTACGGGTTTCCATCTCATTGCTGAGATCTACATTAAAGTTTATTTTGTCATACTTTCGATGATAAATCACTTTAGACCAACCAACAATTGTAAAGACTAATAGAAATGCAAATACTGACAGCATGATATCATGGAACGATTATTTGAACGGTAATAAAGCTAATTCAATATCCCCTAATTCTTGGCTCCCTGGTTTGAAAAAATATTTTTTTTATCATCGCTGTTATGCCCAATCGAAATTCTCGTTAATCTAATTACAAGATGACACAGACAGAATTTCAACATACGGTACTTTCACTTTCTGACAAAGTGTATTCGATGGTCAGAAGAATGATTGGAAACACTGAAAACACTGAAGATGCCGTTCAGGAAATCATGATCAAACTCTGGGACCGAAGAAAAAAGCTTTCACAGCATCCCAATATTCCAGGTTTTGTGTTACTCACTGCCAGAAATTATTGTCTGGATCTGTTGAAGAAAAAACATCCTGATTTTGACTCCTCAGAGCACCAATTAAAATTGTTGGTCTCCCAAAACAGTCAAAATAATCTGGAATGGAAAGAGCTAAATAATATCATCCTGGAATTACTAAAAGAGCTCCCATCACAACAGTATGAAGTGATGATGATGAGAGACATAGATGGACTTGAGTATACCGAAATTGCTGAAGTCACCAACCTCAAAGTAGAGCACATACGGGTTTTACTATCAAGAGCAAGAAAGCAGATTGGAACAAAATTGAAAAACATTTACAGCTATGAGTAATAAAGAAAATAAAAACCTACTCAATAAATATTTGGAAGCTGAAACTTCACTTGATGAGGAGAATCAATTGCTCAGGGGGCAAAATGACGATCCGGCAATGAATTCATGGTTCAGGTTTGTAAATGAGTCGAAAACAAATGCACCGGATCAGTTGAACGCTAAAATTTTGGCATCCATTGAATCCAGAAATAATAGTAAGCTGCGCTTTATGAATTGGGGATATGGAATCGCAGCTTCTATCACATTAATAATAGGAATTGTACTTTTCCAATCGAGAGATAACGATGATTACCTCGAGAAGGAAGCATTATTAAATGAAGCACTTTCTATGTTTCCTGAGAAGGAACCCCTACGGGATGATAGGACAATATTATATGAAGATGAAATGATCATCATTTATGTAGCATCAAACGAATAATTCAAAACTCAAAATAAAAAGACCATGAAACAATTAGTAAAAATCTTTCTTCTTGCAATTAGTATTTCTTTAATAACAAACTTGGATGCTGTCTCACAAGACGATATCAAAGTGGAACTAAAAGACGCACCAAAACCAGATATCTACATTGACGGGAAAAAGTATGATTATTCCATTTTTGAACTACTTGATCAAAGTAAAATAGCCTCCGTAAATGTGATCAAGGATGATGATGCCATCAATAAGTACAATGCACCAAATGGCGTAATACTCATTACAACCAAGAAGAATGCTGAACAACAACCGGTGAAAATAGAAAAAGATAAAGTAGTAGTAGCTGATGGCAAAGGACCGGTAATATATATTAATGGCAAACTCTCTAGCAAAGAAGATCTTCAAAAGCTCTCACCCAAAAAAATTGAAACAATTAATGTAATCAAAGGGGAAACCGCTTTGAAAAAATACGATGCTCCAAATGGAGTGATTGTAGTAAAAACAAAGAATTAACATACTCTGGGTAGTCATCCTGATGGCTACCCTTATCTATCCATAACAGAAAAATCATTTGACTATCCGTTGGAATCCCACTAGATTAAGGTTGCCAATTATCTAGCCAAATGAATTACGAAACTTTTACACCAAATCCAGATCTCGCTGCAATCGTAAAATGTCATTGGATACTCGAAGTACCAGGAGATTTGGAAGCTCCAAAGCAACGAGTAATTCCGGATGGTTGTATCGAAATGTGCTTTATTCTAGGAGATGATGTGAAAAGATTCACTTCAGAAACTGAATTCATCATACAACCCAGGGCAATGGTTTTTGGACAAATCACCAAACCATATTATGTGCAACCTACAGGTCAGGTCAACACTTTTGCAGTAAGATTTTATCCCTATGGATTCTCCAACTTAATATCAACACCAATCCAAAAACTCGCGGACAAAGAGACTCCATTGATAGAGTTATTTGAAAAAGAAACTGCACTGGAATTGGAACAAAAAATAATATCAGCATCCTCTACTTCTGGAAGAATTCAAATAATCGAAAATTTCCTACTAGAGAGGCTGGCAGATCAAACAACTGTAGAAACCATCGTGAAATCGACAATAGATGCTCTTTCTGAAGCAAAAGGCAGTATCTCTATCAACGAAATATTAAAAGAAGACACATCCAAAAGAAGAAGTCTGGAGCGCAAATTTTCGAAACAAGTAGGAATTAGTCCCAAACAACTTGGTAAGATAATTAGGTTACAAGCTGCCTTAAAGTTGATTTTGAACAATCAAAACGAAAGCCTAACTCAAGTAGCATACGAAAGTGAATACTATGATCAGGCCCATTTCACTAAAGACTTTAAAGAACTTACCGGCACCAGCCCAAAAGAATATCTGACAGATGAACAGGTGATGCTCTCTTCTCTGATTTATTCAAAAGATTAAAGTTGTCGCACTTTTACAATTTTAGATTTCTTCTGTACTGTAACTATGCAATATGTCAAGAGCAATCAATATGAAAAAGAGAATTCAATTAGCAGTAGTGCTTGCGGGTATATTCATTCTTTACTTTCCAACAAAAGTTACTGCCCAAACCAACAACACAAACATGAATAGTTATGTCGCAATATTCGAAATACCAGCTACTGATATTACAAGAGCCATCTCATTCTACGAGAAAATTCTAGATCTTAAAATCGAAAAAATGGAGTTCCCTGGAATGGAGATGGGATTACTTCCTTTTGAAAATCAAGTGGTGACTGGGGTGATCATGCAAGGGGAAGGATATAAACCTTCCGCTGATGGAGTCACAGTCTATCTCAATTGTGGCAATGATCTCCAGAAAGTCCTTGATAAAGTAGAATCCAATGGGGGAAAAATCATCATTCCGAAAACTCCCCACGCTGATGAAGTGGGATTTTTTGCAATTTTCATGGATTCTGAAGGCAATAAAATGGGACTTCACTCTCCTGAATAGAGAAGTTCTTAAAATTCATTTAAACTAAGATTGATGGTCCTATCAAATTGTTTAGAGTATATTTAAGTATGCTCTAAACAATTTCAAATGCGTCTATATCCAACTTTATTCAACCTATTACTAATCATATCTATTTCCTGCAATCCAAAGCCAACCACAAGCAACGAAGAAACAAACAGTCTAATCGAGGAATCCTCTGAAGAACAAGAGGCTGTAGCTGAAGAATCTGGTGTAGAAACAGAAGAGGTCACCATTAACAAAGAAGAGCTATTTCAGGAATACGTTTCATTCTTTCAAAACGATTCGTTACCAGTCTATTTTAATCACAGAGAATACAGCATGCAAGAAACGGCTTGCTTTCAATTGCTGGATTATCTGGATGTAAGAGAAGAATCGGGGTTCAGCAATTCAAGCTTTTGCCCTGAAAAGAATCTAGCCAAAACAGATCAATTCATTTTACTCCTGAGTGTGGAAGAAAATTTCATCTACAATGCAGCACCAGTTATTGAGACATATAATCCAGAAGGTAACCTTATTAATTTAAAGGCTCTCGATTTCAAATGGGAGGAGGCAGAGACTCAAGAGATTCTAAGTACCGATATTACAATCAATACCGATCTTACTTTCAAAATTGAAGCGAAAGTAAGAACCGTAGAGCTAGTGGAAGAGCAAGATGAAAATGGCAATTACGTACTGAATGAGGTCGAGGGTTCTGCGGAGACCAGTTTGGAATGGATAGATGGCCATGTAGACGACAAAGGAGTAATTCACTTCGAAGATCAGCAATCCAAAACAATAGAATAAGTAATGGATATGCGAATTAATAAGTCTTTCCAGTATATACAGATCCTGCTGATATTTACTCTCTTACCATTTTCTGGAAACGCACAATCAACAGATTCAACAGCACAAAAAAACTATGATTGGGGAATCTTCCCGGCGTTTGGTTCGCAACCAGAAACAGGATTCCAATTTGGAGTAACATCCGTTCTGACATGGTGGAAACCTGAAAATCTGGGGAAAGAGTATTTCCGACCGTCTTCATTTACTCCTTTCATCATGTACACATTGAGAAACCAGATCATCTCGGAATTCAATGTAGATTATTGGTCCGGAAATGGAAAAAATCTAAATGCCTCTCCAAGATTCATCATATTCCCAGATCGATTCTTTAGCATAGGAAATGATAATGACCCTGATCAATTTGAAAGCTATACACATCAATTTGTTCAGTTAGAGGGCCAGCTATCAATTCCTATCACCCAAAAGCTATTCTGGGGTAGTTACTTTGATATGCAGCAAAGTGGACTAAGAAAGTTTGAAGAGAACGGATTGCTAGAAGACTTTTCCATTAACGGTTCTCAAGGCGGCTTCCTCATCGGTATTGGACCTGCAATGAGATTTGATTCGAGAAATAATGCCATTTATCCTTCAACAGGTTATTTCATTAATGTGAGATCACTATTTGCCACAGGGGATTTTGAATACCAGGCATATTCCTTTGATTTGAGAAGATACATCAGTCTTAATGAAGATATTGATGTCCTGGCAGTTCAGATTAATTCCACATTTACCGGTGGCAATGACATCCCATTCTACAAACTCCCAAAACTAGGAGGAGGCTCATTTTTAAGGGGTATTAGCAATGCCAGCGTCTACACCGACCGACAAATGATGTACTCCCAAATCGAATATCGAAGAATAATATATGGCATATTCGGAGCAGTGGCATTTGTGGGGATTGGTGATGTTGCTAATGATCTAAATGATTTCGAATTAAACGAATTCAAATACGCCGGAGGCCTGGGATTAAGATTTCAACTGATAAAAGAACAAAGACTCAATGTAAGATTGGACTATGGACTAGCCAGAGGTGGTCAGTCGGCATTTTATGTGTCTCTTCGAGAAGCGTTTTAACATATTATTTCGACGCTTCATTCCTATTTCATTATTTTAGGGAGACCAAACCCAAAATTGATAAAATGAGATTATTCAAAAGGATCCTCCTTGTTGTGTTAGCCATATTGGTAATATCCGGCATCCTCTTCTATCCAAAAATAAAACGTGTAAACCACGCAATGCACCTATTTGATGAAGAAGATATTGTCGAAAACCTAAGAACAGTGTCCGACTGGTGGTCTTCAAGTCCAATTAAAGCCCCTGAAAGCAAACATACCTTCCCGGAAAAGTCAGACTTTACAATGCCTGTGGAATTCTCTGCGTCCGGGCAAACTGTAAATGTAGACGAATATCTAGAAGACACTTACGCTACAGGTTTATTGGTGCTTAAAAATGACAGCCTCACTTTTGAAAAATATTTCAGAGGGCATACTCCCGAGAGAGAGCAAATAGTATGGTCCGTTTCAAAGTCCTTTCTTTCTGCTCTATTTGGTATAGCAGTAGAAGAAGGAAAGATCACAAGCATTGAGCAGACGGTAGAAGAATACTGCCCTGAACTGATTGGCTCTGGATATGAAGGTGTCAAAATAAAAGATGTTTTACAGATGTCTACTGGCGTTGGATTCAATGAGGATTATGCCGACTTCTTTTCCGATATTAACAGATGGGGACGTGATTTCTCCTGGGGTAATTCTCAAGATGCTTTTGCTGCTTCTTTGATCAGGGAAAGAGAACCCGGTACATACAATCACTATGTAAGCATCAACACTCATGTGCTGGGAATGATCCTCGTGAAAGCAACAGGACAAAGTATTTCGGACTATGCTCAAGAAAAACTGTGGGAACCACTGGGAATGGAGCATGACTCACATTGGTTAATTGATGATTACGGAATGGAAGCCGCCCTGGGTGGTTTAACAACTACTGTCAGAAACTGTGCAAAACTTGGATCTCTTTTCTTGAATCAAGGGAATTGGTATGGCGAACAAATAGTTCCTGCTCAATGGGTGGAAGCTTCCACAACTCCAGATGCTCCACACCTAATGCCTGGTAAACGTGAAAATGCAGCCCATGACCTGGGATATGGATATCAATGGTGGATTCCTGAAGGAAATGAAGGCGAGTTCTTAGCAATTGGTGTTTATAATCAATTCATTTATATCAACCCTACTACCAGAACTGTTGTGGTGAAACATTCAGCTAATCCTGGGTTTAGAACTGGAGATTTTCTTTCAAGAACTCCTGTATTCCTGGAGTTATGTCGGGAAATATCGAAGGTCAACAACGTCATTGTTACTGAGGGTGAAGAGAATTAAAGTTGTTTAAAATTCAACAAACAGCAAATCACTATGCAAGTCTTCTTTTATGGGTTATTTATGGACGAGGATATTTTATCAAAAAACGGTGTTAATCCGTCGAACCCAAGAGTTGGTGTATTGAAAGACTACACACTTAAAATTGGAAACCGAGCCTCATTACTCCCAAGTAAAAATGATGAAGCTTATGGTATTTTGGTGGAAGTGGATGACCAGGAAATCATTGGTCTTTATGCAGAGAAAAGTGTTGCAGACTACATCCCGGAAGATGTTACTGTGACAACTAATTCAGGTGAGGAAATCAATGCCACTTGCTACAATCTTCCATTGCAAATGCTGAGCGGAACCAATGAGCAATACGCAAGGTCCCTCCATGAACTTGCGGTAAAATTAGAATTCCCGGAAGATTACTTGAATAAGATTAAGGAGTTCTATACATAAATAATGAGAGGAATACTACTCATAGCCTATTGCTTATTAAGCCTGACTTTTCATGCAATGGCTGATGTGTGTTTCCCAAATTTTGAGAAAGATACAAGTCAGGCTAAAGTGATTTTTGTGGGCAAAGTTCTATCAATCAATAAAGACTCCTATTGGACCAGGGGTACAAACCCAATTAAGACTTACACATTTCAGGTTTCTGAATCTTTTAAAGGCCTTGATGAATCTCAGGAGCTCATAACCGTATTTGGTGCGATTAGAGGATGCTGTGATGTGAATTTTATCACAGACTCCACTTATCTGGTATTTGCCTATGAAATTGGCACCAACGTGTTTTGGACAAATGATTGCTCAGTATCAGGGCTGTTGAGCGAAACCCAACAGTTTTACTCTTTACTTGGTGATCCAACTATCCATAGTAACCTGGAGAGTTGGGATGAGCTAAAACTAAAACATCAGGCTGAAATAGATTCTCTAAAATCAACTCTTCAGCAAACTCAGGCTAAACTTAATCAGCAGAAACAAGAAAGAGATTTATTCCTTGCACTTTGTATAGGTTCACTGTTTGTTGCTATTTCACTCTTAGCTTCCAAAGTTTTTAAACGAAGGCACTAGACTTTCCTTTTTCATGAAATGGGTTCTTCAGTATCACTAAATGGTTTAGTATCAAGAATCCTAGTATACTAAAAACGACCATTGAGGCTACTTTTGGAAGAGCGATAATTTCTCCAAACATACTTATTTCAAACCCTGTGTATATGAGAAAACCCACAAAAGCGACCAAAATCAATGAGACAAAGCTCATCAGAAGATAAAGTCTTACTTTCATTCTTCTGGACAGCACTTCGTCCAACTTCCTCATCGTTTCAATTGAAAAATCATCCGAAGTTTCCAATCTACTTTCCTTCAACAAGTCTTCAATATTATCTTTTTTCATAAGTCTTCTAATTCTCTTCCAAGTCGTGATTTCAATATTTCTGCCAGACTCTTTCTGGCCCTGTGTAATGTTACCTTCACCTTTGATTTGGTAAATCCGGTAATCTCTTCCACCTCATCAATTTTCAATTCTGATAAATAAAACAATCTCAAAATGAGTGCCTCATCAGGTTTCATTTGATCCAAGGCGTAATTAATTACAGCTTTGAGGTCATTTTGATTAATCAGTTCTGCAGTATTCTCATGACCTGAGGATATCTCTACCTCCTCACGCCTCAATTTCTTGACACGTCTTAATTCGTTATAGCACTTGTTTACTACTATTCTATATAACCAGGTTGAGAATGAAGATTGATTCTTGAAGGAACTCAGCTTATCAAAAACCTTGATAAAAACTTCCTGCAGGATGTCTTCAGCCAAAGCATGATCTTTCACAACTGAGCAAGCCAAAGAGAATGCATCATCCTTATGCCTGTCAATAAGCTCCTTAAATGCTGAACTCTCTCCAGCCTTAACTCGCTCAATTGTTATTCGATCTATTTCTGAAGTATTCAACCGACTACTTCTTTTGTTTAGATGCCACTAAAAGACCACCTGCTCCGGAGATAAGAATGATTCCCCAGGCCAGTAAGTCCATGGTATTTTCTTCCAGGTCAAGAAGTGAAAGTGCTGCTGAAACTAATAACCCAAATCCAATCCCAACAACTACATAAGCAATATCTACTTTTGATACTCTTGGCTCACGATCCTTATTAATCAATCCTTTCTCTGCCAGCATCCTGTAAATCAAAAAGGTATACCTCGCAACAAAATAGACCATCAGAACAAAGCCAGTTACAATGATCAATCCTCCTAAAGATTCTGCTAATTTTTCCATGTTTTCTTTTCTTAAAACTGTGTTCCTAACGTTCCTTCTAATCCGTGCACTAACGCCAACATCTGATCTGAATTGGTAAACAATACTATTCCATACCCCTGCTCCTCAATAAACATACAATATGCCTGAAAGTCATGATTATTTCCTGTGTGCAGATGCATCAATCCATTGTCTGAAGGTTTCTGAGCAAACCCCAGTCCCCAGGCTGTTTGTCCAGTTGCCAGCAACAGCTCGTTAGATTCTTTAAACTTATTTTCAGGGGCCAGCATCTGCTCAAAAGCCTCATCACTCAACCCCTGTCTTTTCAGTATTGCCTGAATAAACAATGCGTATTCATAAGCTTCAGAATGAATACTTGAAAAAGCATTAAATGTTTTACCACTCCATCCACCTGTATCATTAGTGGTAGGTCTCCCTTTCTGGTGACCGTATACTTTGTTTTGAGCTAAATGATCATTCCATAAAAACGAAGTATTTGTCATACCTAATGGTACGGTAACCTTTTCCTCAAAGATTGCATTGAATTTATCCTTCCAACCCACACCATTTATGCTTCCAATTACTGCAGCAAGATATTGATATGCTTCACCAGAATAAAGAAAATCAGTACCTGGTTCAAATGGTAAGGATATCTGTTCTCCTTTACTGAAATTAGGGAATCCTGAACTGTGAGATAATATCATTCTGGGAGTGATCTTCTTATATACATCCATAGATACACTATCAATACCTGGATGTGGAAAATACTCATGCATTGATTTATCCAGATCTAATTTTCCCTCATCAACCATCTTCATTGCAAAGTAGGCAAATATTGGCTTGGAAAGTGATGCCCCTTCAAATATGCTTTCCTTAGCAATCGGCTCCAGACTTTCAATATTCGAAACACCAAAAACATTATGATAGACGATTTCTTTTTCGTTTATGAGAGCGATAGACAAACCCGGCATATTGATAGAGTCCATCAGGAATTCTATTCTTTGTTCTAACTTGTTTACTTTGACCTTTAAGCCATCAGCCCCTATAATACTTTGTGCGCAAATTGAGTTTGCTAAAAGCATCAATAACATTGTTTTAATTAATGATTTCATGTTGTATCCAATTTGAGTTTTCAATTATTTTGAGTGAATTCACGGGGCTTGGACACACCACAAAACAAAAAGGTTACAACTGACTTGTTAGAATTGAAAAAATTTAAAGTAGAATGTAAAAGAGGGGGCTGGACAAATGATGATGTGAAAGGCAATAAATCAGAAAAATTTGACATATTCCACCTTGTGAAATATGTCAAATGCTTTTAGAACTTATCCTGGAGCACCTTGATACTTAGCGTCTCCAAAGCCTAGTATCGGGTAGAATACGATACCTAGCAGTAACAATCCGATTGTAAAACCAACGTCTTTGCCAAAACTCTTAGCTAGTCCGTTAACCACAATGATTGCAATCACGATGTTTACAATAGGAATTAAAAACAGAATAATCCACCATACTGGCTTACCGACAATTTCTAACAGAACAACCAAATTGTAGATAGGAACAATTGCTGCCCATCCTGGTTTTCCTGCTTTTTCAAAAATTTTCCAGTACGCAGCTATCATGAATACAATAACTGCCAGATAAATTATTACGCCAATAATTCCAATTCCTGATTCGTCCATGGTATTTATTTAGTTAGGTTAAAATGTGAAGTGATGAAGCTAAATATTTTTTTTAGAAAAACCAATTGAATTCTTATGATGATTTCATCAAAATACATGGGTATTTAAACAAATGGATACAAAAAATGCTGTAGATAGGAGAATTGGCCAAATTTTCTCTTTTTAGCTTTAACAAACTAATTCGATAACTATGATGGGTTAATCTGCTTCAACCCCCAATCACTCATTGAGTCAATAACTGGAAACAAACTTTCACCATATGAAGTAAAAAAGTACTCTACTTTTGGTGGTATAACCGGATATATCTTGCGTTCCAGAATGCCATCTGCCTCCAGCTCTCGCAATTGTTTGGTTAACATTTGCTTAGTAATACCTTCAATTCCTCTCTCCAAAACACTGAACCGATTAGCTCCTTTTCTAATCAAATGAATTAGTATGGGTTTCCATTTCCCACCAATCTTACTCATACAATAGGTCACCGGACAATCAGAATTTTGAATTTTTTCCATTTTTTTAATCACCTAACTAATTGATTATCAATATTAGTCATAAAATAATGACTTTAGCATTTTTTTATGACTACTTGATTTATTCATACAAGGTTAGAAATTTTGACTTAAAAATCAAATGAAAATCTATTATTCAATCCTGATGGTTTTAGCCATCATTTTAAATGCCTGTGGTATGAAAAAAGAAAAATCAATAAGGGAAAAAGCTATTCAGAATATTCAACAACCAGTTACTCTCACCGAAGTACAGGAATATGCGATTGGCCAGTGGACAAGTCTGTCTGTAGAACTGCGACCTACTGAAGACAGAACAGGATCTGGGAGCATCCAACCAACATTTCTCAAGAGAAACTTCAACTACCTGTCAAAAGACAGTTTTATTGGCACTATTACCATGTATGCTGACAATTACGGAGAGCTGCCATTATTGGAGTTTGAATTTAAAGGAGATCTGAAATGGGGTAACGAACACCCAATTGCTAAAGGTGCCTGGGAAATTGATTATGTTCTGAATGAAGGTTTTGCAGTAACACCATTGAACCCTCAAGCTGCTGAGATTCTAAATGTAGGGCTTCCGCAAGGAATGGAACCATTTGAAAACAATGTAAAAAAGGATATTCTGGGTCAGGCGTTCCCTATGTTTCATATTGAGAAAGACCAAATCGTATCAGACTATGACCTGATTTACTTCAAGAATGGGCTTCTATTCATGGGAGCAAAACACGTAGATGGCACTCCATTCGATAAAGTAGAAAATCGTCCTCATCAATTGCAAATACCTCTGGTGAGAGTGAACTAACTGAATATTAGGAAACCAATGGCAGATATAGCATTACGCTACATCTGCTTATTTTGATTACCAGCCTAAGTGAATAGCTGATAATCAATAACTCAGGAAAAAAATGTACATTAGTAGTGCCTCATGGGAATCAAGGCCACTTATGTCCACCAATTAAATAACCAATCATGATAAAGTCCATACTGCATCAGATTACTATTTTCCTGTATATCTTTTCAATCATATTCATCGGAGGCTGTTCTGATGACTCAGATGGAGAAACCCCACCAGAAGTAGAAGCTGATTTCAGTTTAAGCGTTTCATCAATCAACATTGGTGAATCAATTCAATTCACAGATGTCTCTACCGGTGACCCAACATCCTGGGCATGGACATTTGAGGGTGGTGAACCCACAACTTCCTCTTTGCAAAATCCTACTGCCTCATTCAGCCAGGCTGGCACATTTAGTATAACGCTAACGGCATCCAATGGAACTAATGAGGATTCAGCAACGAAAGAAGTCACAGTAAACTGTACAGAAAACAACCAGGAAACATTCGAGACTTATACCAAAACCGAAAACATTCAATATGGAATTAATGCCAGTGCACATTTAATGGACATATACCAACCTGCTAATGATATTAGATGTTCCAGACCGGCAATTGTACTCTTTGTAGGAGGTGGTGTAGGTGATCCAAACAGTTTGAGTTCAATTGAATCCATGGCTATTTCATTAGTAGAAAATGGGTTTGTGGTAGGTGTAGGTCAATACAGATCAGGTAGTGACTCCTTTTTTGAGATGGTATTGAGGAATCAACAGGACATTAAAGCTGCAGTACGATATTTCAGGAGCCAACAAAATGATCTTCGAATAGATGATAGTCGTATTTTCCATGGAGGTCACGGGTCGGGGGCAATTATTAGTTTATATGCTGCCTATGTGACTTTAGACGAGATTCCATCAAGTTTGCACCCAATCGTAGACGCGGAAGGTGGGCTTGAGGGCGAACAAGGTAATCAGGATTATTCCAGCTCCATTGCAGGAATTTTTTCTTCATCAGGAGCAGTATATGATCTAGTCAACCCTCCTACTGTTATTGATCAGGGAGAACCTCCAGTCTTTGCTGTACATGGTGAAGATGATATAGAAATCTCAATAGGTTGCGTATCTACAGATGGAGGTGCATACCAGTGCGGATCTCAAGTAATTTATGAAACTGCGCAAGCTGCTAATGTTCAAAGTGAATTGTTTGTAATAACTGATGGCAATCATTCTTCCCCAAGACTAAACCCTGAATTGTATATGGATGATCTAGTTGGTTTTCTTAATGGACTATAGATCAAAATTTGGACAAATTCCCGCACTTCAATCATTCCACCAAATATAGAAAGTGCAAGTGATCGTCAACCTTGGACACGAGTTTATCAATGTGCTTAAGGTATCGCTGAGTTTCGGTTTCCAGCACTAGTATCTGAGCATCATAAGAATCTGTACCTACTCCGCCTTGCAATCTTTTTTTATCTCTCTCTATTTCTCTCCTGAACTCACAGGTTTCTTTCATATGCTGAATGAAGTTCTTTGTACTATACTCAGATTCCAGCTTAAAGATATCTTTATAAGTCTTCGCCTGCTCTTTAAAATCCATGGATAATGAAGCTACAGGATCATTCATTTTATCAAGTATCAATGAGTCATAATGATGGACTTCAATTATCAAATCATTTACACTTTTCCTAAATTCTGCGCTTCGGCAATAAGAACTAATACCAGTATATCCACTCAAATCAGAAGACCTCTCCAGCCACTCCTCTGTTAGCAAATCAAAATCATCCTCAATTGCCTCATCGTATTGAGCATAACCAGACATACTGAAAAGAACCAGAACAATTAGAGTGATGTACTTCTTCATAACATTTGAATTTAGCTTATGCTACAAAGTACGTCCCTGGAGATTTAAAAGCCGAGAATTAACACATAAATAAATATTTAATTAAATTATATTTTTCATAAATTAATTTAAATGATAACACCTTCTTAAGTCCCCCAGTAACTCATCCAAATGCAATCTCTTATTTCCCTGAAACTAATTATGTTGTGTGTCGAGCGGTCTTTGCAATGCATCGAGAGGTCCTTGCAACGCATCAAGGGGTCTTTGCAACGCATCGAGGGATCTTTGCAGTGCATCGAGGGGTCTTTGCAGTGCATCGAGGGGTCTTTGCAGTGCATCGAGGGGTTTGTGTTACAAATTCATGATTTTGCTTACATATAGAGAATATATTGGTATCTTATTACTCATAACGGATTGTTTTCACCTCATTCAATCTTGATCATGAGACACTTAACTATTCTAATTCTTGCCTTAAGTTTGATATCCTGCAACCAGGATAATTCTGCTAAACTTGACATGGTAATTAATAATGTAAGCCTTATCGATGGGACCGGAGTACCCATAAGACAAAACATCTCCGTTGGGATTAAAGCAGGCAAAATTGTTTCTATTGATTCAATTGCTACCAACAGCACTGAGAATACAATTGATGGAACCGGGAAATTCCTTATCCCTGGACTATTTGATTGCCATGTTCATATTAGCGACTTTGAAAAACAATTCCCCCAATTCGTTCATTACGGGGTAACCTCAATTTTCATTACTGGAGGAAGCAAATGTACAAACGAATATTACGCTAGCATGCGAGCCCAGGGTAATCAAGATACTCTTCCGGCCCCTATAGTGTTCCATACAAGTCAGCATTTTACTATGGAGGGGAGACATCCTGTAAAGACTTATAAGGGAAATTGGATAGATGGAGAAACAGTCTTCTTACTTAAAGACACTATACAAATAGAAAGATTAGTAAAAGAAGTTACCCAGTATCCAATTGTCGGAATTAAGCTCACAATTGAAGAGGGCCCTAATCCACCTTGGGTTGAACGGATTCCACAATCATTTGTCAATAAAGTTCAGCAAGAGGCATCCAAAAACAACACATATGTTTTCGCGCATGTAAGTGATAATCTTGAATTAAATATGGCACTGGATGCCGGTATCCAAAACATGGTTCATTGGACAGGTATAGATATCGATTTTGAAAAAGACTCTGTTCTCTTAAAAAAGATATACGATATTAATCCATCATTCATTACCACACTCATGATTGATAAGGGATTTCTCTATCCATTGTTTCCAGAGTGGATAGAAGCAATAAGAAGGGAGAATGTCTTCAGTGAAGAAGATTTGTCTTTAGCAGGAGATTCTGGTTATATCGCTCGCTCAATGGATAACATCAATTTTTGGAAAGGCTTTTTACAAAAAGAAGAAATTGAGCTGAGAGATATTGCCTCTTTTCAAGTGGATGACATCAAAGAGCTAAGTTCAAACGGAATAAATTTTGCATTAGGAACAGATACAGGCCCTTTTGTTTTGCCAGGATACAGTTTACATGAAGAGATGCAGTTGTTTGAAATGGGAGGAATGGATCAGTTGGAAATCATCAAAATGGGTACCCTAAACGCTGCAAGAATGATGAGAGCTCAGGATAGTTTGGGATCTATTGAAAAGGGAAAGATTGCGAACATGATATTACTCGATAAAAATCCATTGGAAGAGATAAAGAATACTATGGCCATTCATTCGGTTATCAAGAGAGGAATAGTTCAAGATCGCATCAAGAAATAAACACCTCTAATCAGGGGTATTCTAAGTTTGAGTTACGAAATGAAACAAAACCTCCATCAATCCGTGAAATGTCCAAACTCGTATTAATAATGAAAAGAATTCTTTGCTCTTTTATCGCTTTGTCGATAATGGCCAGCTGTTCTAAAAAAGATGAAATTAGTACGACACAATCTACCAACTCAATAACAATTCCAACATCCGTCAGAGACACGATTCTGACCGTAACCTCAATGGGTGTTGAAATCCAAATCCCGATTAGTCTCCCCAATTATGGTGAAAGTATGCCTGCTGTAGTAGTTATGCATGGTTCTGGTGGCAATTGGGATGACGAAGACACAGATAACGATGGAATTGATGATAGCATTAACTTCTGGGAGCTATCCAGCCAAAATGAAGACTGGAAGGAGTTCCTCAATGAAAATGGTTATGTCTCAGCCTTTCCAGGAAGCTATTACCCAAGAGGAACTGTTGAGAATGCCGGAGAATGGAAAGATCCGCCTCTGCAATTCAAAATAAGTGCATCATTCGTGAGAAACCATGATGCATATGCGACTCTGAATACTCTTCGGAAATTAGTGTGGGATGATGGCACGCCAATAGTAGATCCGGATGCAATTGGTATTGTAGGATTCTCTCATGGAGGCACAGCGGTCCAAAGCACAGTTTTTGATCAATCGGCTGTCCCTGCAGATTGGGAATGGACTCAGTCTTATGATGGAACAGTGTATTCTTCAGAAGTTGAAGCTCCTGCAACCATTCCTGAAGAGGGTGGGTTTGCAGCGGCAATCATGTATTATCCTGGCTCATTTCACAATAGCTATTATGGTAACCCGTGCTCAGGCACCTCGATATACAGACCCTATTGTGACATCATGATTCATATTGCTGAAAATGATGGATTGACTGACAATACACTTTGCTTTGTTGATCACCTTGAATCACAGAGTTTGACTGTAAGTGTTCAAAGTTATTTGTACGAAGGAGCTGCACACAGCTACGACAGTAAAGATGATGGTGTTGACAAAGAGGCTTCAGATTTATCGAGGGAGCGGTCACTTATGTTTTTGGATGAAAGGTTGAAGTAATTCTCGTTCCACTTCCTGTTTAAATGATTAAATTGAAGAAATTATCACTATTAACAAAGATGGATAAAGCCTTACAAACAATGATTGACAACATGCCTGAAAAAACAGGCAAGTCTCTTGATGAATGGAAAGTAATACTAAATGAAAAGGCCTTCACGAAACATTCTGAAGGAGTCAAATATCTTAAAACTGAACATGGTGTTACCCATGGTTTTGCAAATACAATTGTCACCCTTTCGAAAGAAGAAAATAATTCCACAAATGATTTAGTTACCAGTCAGTACAAGGGTAAGGAAGGTCTAATCCCGATATATGACAAGTTAATAGCATTTGTAAATACATTAGGATCTGATGTTACCGTAACACCGAAAAAAGGAAGTGTAAGTATTATTCGAAAACGGCAGTTCCTTTTAATTAAGCCTGCTACCAAATCAAGAATTGATTTGGGATTTAAACTTAAGGATAAACCAACCACTGACAGACTAGAAAATTCCGGACCTTTCGGAACAATGTGTACCCATAGAGTTTGCATTACATCTGATGCTCAAATTGACGAAGAATTAATTGCATGGATCACTGAAGCTTATGAAAAATCAGTTTAGCACTTGAAATAACAAGTGCTTCACTTGGTCTAGTAGGCTGCTTAAACCGTTTTGTATTTATATAGGTTATATTGCTAAACTTAAAAATAAGCACTTATAACCTATATGAAAACAACTTCATTCATCCTTCCAATTTTATTGATTCTACTTTTTAGCTGCCAGACAAGTCAGAAAGAAAACTCAGGAACAACCTCTGTAAAAACAGTAAATTACACGTCCAACAATTACAAAGATCTAGTCTCTTTATTCAATGAATGGAGATCTTTTGAAAATCCACCTCTTCTGGATGGTGCCCCTGACTACACAGCGGAATCTTTTGAAAATCGCATGCCACGATTCAGGGAATTACAAACTAGTCTACAATCTATTGATACCTCAAATTGGTCGATTGAAAATAAGGTGGATTGGATGATTGTCTGGGCAGAAATGAATGGTTATGATTTCAATCATCGCATTTTAAAACCATGGGTACGTGATCCCGCATATTATAAATCGGTCTGGACATACAGAAGTGACGTCCCTGCTCATGAAGGGCCCACTCATCATGGAACCACGGAACTCTGGACATACTCCTTCCCTCTTACAGACGAAGAAAGAAAAAGGTTAATTTCTGACTTAAAAGTGATTGCTCCTCTCAACTCTCAAGCAAAGAAAAACCTTACCGGGAATGCAAGAGATTTATGGATAGCAGGGATAAGAGATATTGAAACCCAAGCTACCGTATTGGAAGACCTAAAAAATGCAGAAGGAGTTCAGAATGATGAGGAATTGATAAAAGTGATTGATGATGCAATTGATTCCACCAAAGATTTAGCGTCCTGGTTACAAACTGAATCTAAATCAAAAACAGGACCTTCTGGTATTGGTAAGGAAAATTACACCTGGTATATGCAGAATGTTCATTTGGTCCCATTGACTTGGGAGGATGAGGTGATGATACTAAAACGAGAACTTGCCAGGGCCTGGTCGTCACTAAAACTGGAAGAGCACCGAAATAGAGATTTACCTGAGCTGGTAGATGCAGATTCTCCAGAAGCCTTTGATAAAATGGCCGATGAGGGTGCAAAAAGCTTGATTAAATTTTTAGACAAGGAGGAAGTCGTAACTGTCAAACCCTATTTTGATCCTGCGCTAAGAGAGCATCTGGGTTCATACATACCAAAGGAGAAGAGAAACTTTTTCTACATCGGCATGCACTACGATCCGAGACCTTTGTACTCACATTTTTATCACTGGTTTGAATTGGCTCGTATGGATAACGAACCCAACAAAAGCGAGATAAGAAAAGGTCCATTATTATACAACATCTTCGATTCCAGAAATGAAGGAACTGCTACTGCTGTAGAAGAAATGTTTATGCAAGCTGGTTTGTATGAAGACAGCCCGAGAGCCAGGGAGATTGTGTATATCATGATAGCGCAGCGAGCAGCCAGAGGTTTAGGTTCATTATATGCGCATGCTAATGAAATGACCATGGAAGAAGCTGGAGGTATTCACAGTGAATATACACCACGTGGCTGGATGAAAACCGAAAAAGAACTTTTGATATTCGAGCAACACTTGTATTTGCGTCAGCCAGGGTATGGCACGAGTTATATAACCGGAAAATATTTAATGGAAGATGCAATGGCTGATTACGCCAGAATCAAGGAGTTGAACAATGAGCCATTTGTGTTGAAAGAATTCTTTGATGAGATGAATAGTATTGGGAATATTCCAATGTCTTTGATGAAATGGCAAATGACTGGTTTGGATGAGCAGTTGAAACAGTAGGATGCATCAGAGCTTGATTTTTAAGGATCCAAGGCAACAGTTGTGGAATGATCAGGTCGGTTTTACACTTGACAATATCCACTAGAAACTCTATTTTAGATAAAGAACTAAAGCGACAATAGGATTTGAAGAGCATTTCCGAATGCTTAAAGAACACATCCATTGCTGTATCTAAACTTTCGCCTGATGAAAAAATCACTCAATTCCGCATTCTTGATTGTGCTTGTTTGGTTCACAATTTCTTGTGAGGCAAACGAAGATCAAAACAGCCTGTTAGAAACTGTCTATATTTCGGTATATGATGCAGACTCATGGACAGGCGAAAGCAATCCACTTGAAACTGTTGCGGGTGCAGAAATTAACTTGTACCTGGATAGGTCTACATTTGATGCAGGAGCACCTGAACATACTGTATCAACTAATGAAAATGGCATAGCAACAGTAATGATCCCAAGACCTATTGACTCTGATTTAGATGGTATATATGACGAGAACACTCCAGACTTTATAATTACAGTTGAGAATGATGGTAAAACCAATATTAAGAATGGCTATATGATAGCCGGTGTATTTTTCTGTCAAAGTACTCTTGACGGTTGGAATGTACAGGCGCAAAGCTCTTATGGTAGTGACTACCAGGAAGGTGCCACGGTAGGCGGAATCCATTATGCTGACAGTAATGCAGATGGTATCGTCAATACTATCGATCAAATTCCTTATGGGTACATCACATTAGAGTTAGAAGAAGAAGAGGATGGACCTATGAGCAGTGAAGATCCAGGCACCACTATTTGTCCTAGTAAACCTACTGAAAGGAATGTGGCTTATATTGCCCAATAAATAAAAAGGCCTTAGAATTTTATTAAATTAATCAAATTCTAAGGCCTTAATACTTCCTAATAGGTTCTATTTCTTACTCCATTCCTTCTATCCATGCACCACCAGCATCAACAACCTGCTTGCTCAATGCTTTAGCTTCGTCTTTTAGGGAATTCAATTCATTATTCATTTCATTCCATTGTTTCTTGATGATGTCAACCGTCATTTTATGAGTTTCTGTTGGACCGTAAGTTGAAATAGAAATTCCTCTATTTAATGCAAACAGTCTTCCACCAAGAGTTGGTCTTGTCTTCTCTCCTATTTCTCTTTTAGCAGGATTACCATTTAGCTTTGCATCCAGCATTTTTAGATCTGCTGTTAGCTTAGCAATTCTTTCAAGAGCGTCACTACCTAAATTAGTTGACATAGCTGCCTCATTAAGTTTATTGCTGTACTTGATAGCGTTTGACAATTGGATAGATAGCTTATTTACATCTCTGGTCAACTCCTCATATTGACGCCAGAAAGCCAGTACTTCTTCCATTGAACTTCCCTGAATAGCAGTTTCACCAAGTCGCTCTACCTCAACATCAACAGGTCCGGCCAACTGACTTATTTTTCCTTTTTCAAAAGCATTTAATGTTGCTGTATAATTTCCAGGAGCTGCAAGTAAGGCTGTAAGTGGTTGGCTTTTTCCATTCAACATCAATGTTCCAGAACCTCCAACTCTCAAATTCCAGGAAACTCTGTTGAATCCTTTCTTATTGGAAGCCTTCACACGGTTAATTACTTGTCCATCCTTATCCTTGATTTCCAGATACACAAATGGTTTAGCTTCCTGAACCTCTATGCCCAATGCATCCCATCCAGGGAATGAAGCTGAAGATTTCTCAGAATCCTTCCTCACTTTCTCAAGGCTCTTGATTTCGTCATTCAGGTAGTAAGTAAACACTGCCCCAAAATCTGGATTAGGTGCAACATACAACTGTGATCCCTGTGTGCCTCTTTTATCATCAAAATCCAGAACAGATTTCTCAATGTACCACCATGCTTTTCTTGGCTTGAATAAAGATGCATTCTGGTTCAATTGACTTTTGTTTACCTCCCTCAAGGCACTGTAATCATCAAGCACATAAAATCCTCTTCCAAATGAAGCCGCTACTAAATCATTTTCTCTTCTCTGAATAGCCAAATCACGGAATGAAATTGTTGGAATTCCACCATTTAATTCTGTCCAGCTGGCACCACCATCTACAGTAAAGAATACGCCAAACTCAGTTCCGGCAAACATCAAATTACCATTCACATGATCCTGAACTATTCTCCAAATCAGGTTCTTGCTTCCCAGACCATTCTCAATTCTTGTCCATGAAACTCCTTTATTGGTAGTCTTAAGAAGATAAGGCTTGTAATCTCCCTCCTTGTGATTATCCAATGCCACATAAAACGTGTTCTCATCATTGAGATCAGCCTTAATATCATTCACATAACTTCTGGATGGAACACCCATGGTTCTTGCTTCTATTTTCTTCCATGTCTGACCTTCATCTGAGGTAACCTGAACCAAGCCATCATCAGTACCAATCATAATGACTTTTTCATTCTTTGGTGATACTGCAATGGATGTGATGGTATTAAAGTTTGACATGGCATTTACATCCCAAGGTGAATCCCAACTTTGACTTCCACCCATAATCGGTAAAGAAACTCTCTCCTGGTTTCTTGTTAAATCACCTGAAAGTGCAGTCCAGGAATCTCCTCTGTTTGTACTCTTCCAAAGTCTTTGTGATCCATGATAGATAGTAGTTGGAACAGTTGGTGATACCAGAATTGGGGCATCCCAATTGTAGCGTTCATAATTTTCGTCAGCAGCAGGTTGTGGCATAATATCCGTTACCTCACCAGATTTTAAATCGATTCTGGAAAGCGTTCCTTGCTGTCTTTGTCCGTACATGATATCTGGATTACCAGGTTCAGTTGCTGGCTGATGTCCATCCCAGTTGAGTACCACTTTCCAGTCGGCATTTCTGATTCCGTGATGGTTCATGGTACGAGATGGACCACCTTCTGTACTGTTGTCCTGTGTACCTCCATAAATATTATAAAATGGCTCTGCATCATCTACAGCTACTTTATAAAACTGAGTCAATGGTAGGTTCTCCATGTATCTCCAGCTAGCGCCTAAATCAAATGTTTCGTAAAGACCTCCATCTGTGCCTACCAAAATGTAATTGGGATCGGATGCTTTGAAAGTCACTGAGTGATTGTCACCGTGCTTGGCAGTTTCATCCATAAATTCGAAAGTCTTTCCTCCGTCTTCTGATTTCATCAATCTGTTGTTCATCAGATATAGTCGGTCAAACTTATGAGGTGAGGCGAAAATCTCCTGATAATAGTGAGGTCCAGTCGCACCAGCAACGGCGCTAGACATTTTAGTCCAGCTTCCACCTCTATTCTCAGATCTCCAAACTCCACCTGTGATACGATCTAATTCTATTGCTGCATAAAGGACGTCCGGGTTTTGCGGGGAAATAGTTAACCCAACTTTACCCCAATTACCTTCCGGAAGACCAGTCTTCAGTTTTCTCCAGGTATCTCCAGCATCCTCAGAAACATAGAGTCTGGTTTTTTCTCCGCCTCCCATCCAGGCAGCTACGGTACGATGATGTTCCCAGGTAACAGCATAAACTCTGTTTGGATCTCTTGGATCAAAAACCATATCGGTCACACCAGTAAATTGATTATCTCCTAAAGTCTTTTTCCAGGTCTTTCCACCATCAACCGACTTATAAAATCCTCTGTCTCCACCAGCACTCCAAAGCGGACCTTGAGCAGCAACCATTATCACATTTGAATTATCTGGGTGTACAATGATTTTAGAAATATGCTCGGAGTTCTTAAGCCCCATGTTTTCCCATGAAGCACCTCCATCTAAACTTCTATAAATACCATCACCAAAACCAGCGTGACGTCCGCCTACATTTTCTCCTGTTCCTACCCAAATGGTGTAAGGGTTATTAGGATCAATAGTCACACATCCCGTAGAATAAACTGATTGGTTATCAAAAACAGGTTTGAAAGTAGTTCCTGCATTGGTGGTTTTCCATACACCTCCAGAACCTACTGCCACGTACCATACATTTTCATTAGAGGGGTCAATTGCAACATCAGCAATACGACCAGACATGAATGCAGGTCCTATGCTTCGGAATTTCAAACTGTCGAATAGCTTGGAATCTATTGGTGTTACGGTTGTTGAACTTGATTTTTTTCTTTGGGCCATTCCAAGGTCAGCGATCAAAAGGAATGCAGCTACCAAGGTGAGGGTTAGAATGTTTTTCATTAACTCAGATTTAGGTTTCTATCAAATTTAATTGCTGAAGTTCAGATTAAGAGGAACAAATGGAGTCACTTGTCAGCAATTGATTTGAGCGGTGAAAAATGGAGATAAATGAGTATGACTACATATAATCACCAGTAAAATCATGTAGCATTGTTATTGATCAATAAAATAATCTTCAAATCCACAGCGATAATTGAATTTACCTCACTGAAAAAATGTTCATAATGATCAAATGAGAAATCTCGAAAGTTTTTCTAATTTCGAGCCACCTAAGAATGAACAACATCAATATTGACAACATGCTGAATTTCATCAAAGAAGTACTTGAAAATATGCCATCCGACTGGATCAAACTGACCACTCACAGATTGGATATTTACAATGAAGAATTAGCAAAAACTCAATTCCTGGAGCAACTGGAAGAGCTTCACAAAAATAGTGATGCATCTGCCTCAGCATTAAATGAACTTCCTACTGCATTTGACTACATCCGACTTGGTCATCCTTTGTCTTCAGTATTGGAATGGGTCATTGCCAATCAGTATAAAGCAAGTGCGGAAAGTGTTATCAGTTTTGGTTCTACCACAGCGCCGATCCTGGCCATTCTTAGAGTTAATTCACTACAGAATAAAAATACTTTAATCGCCTATACAGGTGAGCTGCCTGAAGTTTTGAAATCTAATGTGTTGCAAATGGTTTATGGATATCAATTTGAATTAAAGAAAGTTGAGAATTCTAAAGACATGCCTGAATTTGAAGGAAGTGTCATCTCTCTTTGCCAGAAGCAAGATATCCATCAGTTTGAACCAAATGAAAACACTGACTTCCACATCAATATCCAAAGTGGACTTGGAAGTATTGTATTGATTAATGGTGAGAAAAACTCTGGTTACATCTCAGAAATTCAGCATTTCAGAAGAAGAGAAACAATTGCCATGACTCCTGCCAATTGTTTAACAGTACTTCAATCACTTGTTGGACAACCAACAAAAAACAGTGAGAAAGATCTTGAGGCCAACAAAAACCTTGTATTAGGATCAATAAAAGAAATTACTGGTGCTGACACGCCTGCATTAGTAGGGTCCAGTGGACTTTCAATCCAGTACGGTATCATGATGGGAATGGTACATGACGCTAAAGAAAAACATCCGGGAAAGGCAATCAAATTTGCCATTCCTCCAAACTGCTACGGAGGTACCAATGACCAGGCCAGAAGGGTTGCAGCAAGTATTGAAGAAGTAGAGGTCGTGGACTTACCTGTAGATGGTGACAATGATATGGTTCAAAGTATTGAACGAGTGTTGAATGAGATAGCTATGGAAGATGCTGTTCCGTACATCATTGCAGAAATTCCAACCAATCCACGAGTTGAAGTTCCAGACCTTCAAAAGTTAAAAGAAGCGCTAGGTAAAGAGCGTAAGACATCAAATGGTCAAACAGCCATTGATCCTGTATTTATTTTGGACCAGACTTTTTGCCCGAATGTCCACTTCCTTGGAGAAGGTGAAATACTTTCTGGAGTTCGAACAATTTCATATGTGAGTGGATCAAAATTCCCGAGTGGTGGATTGTGTACGGCCGGTTATTGCGTGGCAAATCAAAAAGCTGCGGATCTAATGATTAAGATTGGATTACATCTTGAGTTATGTGACAATGAAGCTACAGATCTACAAATGGAAATATTGGCGAATCAATTGCCTTCAATGATCCAGAGAATTCAGGATGCTTATATCAATACCAGGGAGTTTGTCAGTTTCATAGAAGAGAAATTACCTGATGCTAAAATCAACTTTGTTTCTGAGGAATTAGCAAAACAAGGATTTACTCCATCCGTATTTTCTTTGGATCTTCCTACAAAAGGAGAAACAGAAGAAGAAAGAGAAACCTACAAAAGAGCACTTAACCTCAAGCTTATCAATTTGATGATTACGGAGATTCCAGATGAAAGCAAGTATTGCGTAAGCTACGGTCAGCTAAAAGGATGCTACTGGACTATTCCGGCAACATCAACACAAGGAACTACCAAAGAGGGAGACAAAGACTACATCGCAAGAGTGGCGCTTTCTGGTAATATGGATTTGGAGAGACATAAGAAGGTATTTTCAGATTTCGTGGAAAGCATTTGAAAATCAAAATAGAATATGGCTGAAGGTTATAAATACATTGGCAAAGCCCAAATAAGAAAATGGCTAAAAGAAAGTCTTAAAGATTTATGCCGCCAATATAACTTCAAATTGGGGACTGTACAGGGATGTCCAACTACTTTTTACTGTGGAACAAGCAGTTATTCAGCATATATGCATTTTTTCATCAACACAGGGGATTTAGTTAGCACATCAGATTGTTTCTTAAGATTAAATGCGATTGAAGAGAAATTAGCTGAAATCTTGGGACCTAGTAGGTATCACACTATCATTCTTCAGGGTATTGAATCTCCATGGGAGCAAATTTTCTCCCGAATTGAGGTTGATAAGCTTGTATACAGCTTCACAAATAATTTTAAGACCAAGTGTCTTCCGTTTATTGAAAAATACTCTAATAGTCTGTTAGAAACCCTGAGCTTATGGGATAGTTTGGATGCATCAGGTAGAGCTAACACATTTTACGACCCCAACATGCATGCTAAAATGCTAATTGCATCTAAAATGGTGAATGACAAGAAATTTGATGAGAGAATTGAGAAGTCAATAGCTTACTTTGATCAAAGAATTGAATCTGGCAAAAAAATATTTATTGAGCGCAAAGAAAACTTTTTGAAGGTAAAACAGGCATTAATTGAACCTGACTTTACATAGTGGTTTTGCCAAAAGACAGATATTAAGTCAAATACAGAAATGAAGTATTTATCAGTAAATGATATAGGAATCGCAGTTAATAAATACATCGAGGAAGAGTATGACTATTTTATTGCAGGAGTTAATAAAGGGGATGTAATTGAACGGCTATTCCTTGACAAAAAGGATTATTCTGTGGTTAAAAAAATAGATTTTGAAAGGTCGGCTTTTTATTTTTTACCTGATGAAATTGTTGCAACAAACCTTAAGGACGGATATAAAACACTCTCACTGAAAGACTTCCAACTTTCTTCATTCTCTGAATCTCTTGTACCAAGATATAAATGGAGCAACTCAACATCTTACATTGATTTGACCGACAAGTCACTAATTATTAAAAATGAGGATTTAGAAATTTTAAAATTTAAAGACCAACATCCAGTTCAAAATAAATTTTGTGAGGAAGGAATAATCAAATATTTAGTTCATGAACAAAACAAAAGTTGGGTAAAACTAATTAGTCCTGATTCTGGTGATGTTCAATGGGAATTGCAATTTGAATGGAAGATTGTAAGATTAAATATTTATAAGAATGTGATTGTTCTGGAGTATCATGCTTTCGAAAACCTAAGAGAAGATAAGGAACATGTTGGTGAAGTGCATTGGGCAAACCCTAATGTCTATACAATTGTCATAGATGCTGCTACAGGTAAAGAATTATGGAGGCGTCAAATTCAATACAGTTTAATTGATAGAAATAATGAGCTAATACTTGCTAGTAATGAAGAGGCTATTTTTGAATATAATATCTGGACTGGTGATTTAGTAACCAAAGTAGTTTATCAACATCATAAGCATCTAGGATATTATCCTCATTTTACTGATAAACATGGGATTTACTACACAGGGCACGATGGAGAGTTTGGTAGGATAAACAGGTATGGGAATATAGACTGGGAATTTATATTGTTGGATCAGCAAAATGAAAGAAGAATACTCAGTGAATGGTTATTACTTGGAAATGGGAAATTGGTATTGCAAGCCAAATCAAATCATCCAAATGGCGATTTGATTTGTATATTTAATCCTGAAGAAAATTTAGAATATTCGAAAGTACATTGGCAGTAATCATTTAAATAAAAAGTGAATTTATCTTTCTAACCAAAGAGAGTGCTTAAGGGCTTAACGCATTATTATAAATAGAAGATAGCACCAAATAGTCATATTAGAACTCGGTAGTAATTTGGATTTAATGAATTGTAAGCAAGGTTATTTCAACTTACCCAAAGCATTCACTCATAGCAATGAAACATTTCAATTTCAAAAACAGAAACCTATTCTCAGGCCCACATTTACTTGGGATTACTTTAATATTCTCGGGTTTGTTCGTTGTAATGAGCCCATACTTTATGGTAATTGGGAGTTCAATGGCTAAAATTCTCGGAATTGGAGTTGGGGCTATCATTATTGGTATTCTGATTGTAACATCTTACAGTGGATCAATAATTGACATCACAAAAGGGAGGTTTAAAGAATATACTTCTATCGCTGGTTACAAATTTGGCGAATGGAGTACATTACCCGAAATTTCAAAAATCACATTAATCTCTACTAGTTATACTGCTACCAATACTCCGAATGGAATAAGTCCCACACTATCCGGAAAAGTGACAGATTTCAAGACTCTTCTATATTCAGATTCTGCGAAACCGATACTTTCTTTTACTTATACATCAAAGGTAAAAGCTTCTCGAGATGCCAAATCTTTAGCAACGCAATTCAATTGTGATTTAGAGATCAAGATTCAAGAGTAAATAGTTATTTAACATTTAATTCACTCAATCTTGTCAGGGCTGATAAAATAGTTATATTACTGGCTTTAAAACCATATGTCTATGATTGATCAACCGAGATGTTCTAGCATAGACCTCATCTAAAACAATAAAGAAATGGACATTTTTAATGGCAATAGAAAGCTGGAAGAAGCAGTTATGGACTCTCTTGATTGGGGTGTTTTCCTGAGACATGATCTAGACGGACCAATTGCTCCTTTTCTGTTTTTATTCAATGGAGAGGAACGATTAACCAGAGTTTTAATGACCGATGGAGATCCTATGGAATATGCTATGACCGTTTTACAAAAAGAGGAAAAGCCATTCCAGCAATTTGTAATAGGAATGGAAGGCTACCTTCGAGATGAAAACAATGAAAGAGTAGATTCAATAATCGTCCATGGATTTGATAAAACGCAGGAGAAAGGAGTACTTCTTGGACAAATGTTTGAGCCGAAAGAGAAAAACGGAACATTTAAAAAAATTGATAAAGTAACATTTCTAGGAGATCCTGATCTTCCTTTGCCATTAGAAAAGAGTGAAAACCCTGATTATTCAGTAGAAGAAATTGGATTTAATGCTATAGCATTAAAAAAGGATGATCTCATCCAATACCTGGCATTTTTCACTCATGAAAGCCCTTCCGTCATTGCCAATTCAATGAAAATGTTCCTACGCTCTAAACTAATGGGGGATGATGCAGATTCGTTAAATGGTAAATTTGATTTACAAGTCACTCCAGAAGCAATAAAAAACGATGACTTACTGAAATTCCTTGTTTTGAATGCGGTGAAGGAAGAGGTAAATTCACCTCATGCACTTGACTGGGAACACAAGACTGGGAGAAAGATTCTCATTAATTTAAAATACGGTGATCAAGAATATCAAAAAGAATTTGAATTAGACAAAGAAGAACCCAAAGAGAAGGAAGTAAAGAATGAAGAGGAAAAACGGGAGGAATCCAAATATGCTTCATTTACTGAACAGGAATTAAATAACGAATTCAGCAGAATCGTTTCTATTCCCAATGCAAGAACAAATATTCAGGCTCTTACAGATATGTCTGAGCTCATGAAAGAGTACAAAAAAAGAGGTATAGAAATGCCCAATAACAATTCTCCTCAAACCAAGAAGGAATCAAACAAGCCATGGTGGAAATTTTGGTAAACGTTGAAGCGCTAATTCGTAGATTATCACATTTTTAATATGAAATACGCCAAACTAATTTTAGGGATCGTAATACTGATCGCCGTAGGTTCTGAATACGGAAGAGCCTGTCAGGAATTGGGTACAATAATCAACCCAGGAATTTTGCTTGCCTTGTTTCTGTCCCTGATTTGGTGTACCTGGCTAATTGCAGGTGCCTTTCCAGGTCAGGAAAATCTAAAAGTCAGATCCTTAACATTTTTAAAATTCTACTCAGGTTCTTTGATACTTAGCTTTCTAATTTCATTTTTCAGCTTTGCTTCAAACACTCCACCTGATGAAATTATCAATATAAACGGAATGAATATTTCCATTGGCGGATGTATGAAAGGAAGTAAAAGAATTGTTCCTGATGAGAACGAAAGACGAGAATACTGCTCTTGCCTGGCTACCGAATTAACAAGCTCTAAGGAAGTTTTGCAAAAATATAATACCGAATTGGCCAATGGACGAATTGAATATATTGTGAGCGATATGGACAAAAATGGTCTATTAGACAGCCTGGAAATTGAAAGATGTTTCGATTTTCAGAATCTTAACATGAGGTGGACCAGTAGTCTAAAAAATCGACTAAAATCCCTCTGGACAGAGCAATTAACAGGTACTGAATTTGAGACCACAAACGATATTGAAAAATATTGTGACTGTGTTCTAAATGAGTATCAAAAGTATCCAATTTCAGAGATCTTTAATGATGAATTCAATAACAGTGAATTGTATGAATCCATTGAAGAAAAATGCATTGAAGAAAGTTTGAAGTCACTCTAAGACAAGAAACGATTCGCCTTTTTTCCAACTGAAAAAATGCTCTCAGAAATCATCTTTGGGTTGGATGACGATAATATGATTCAAAAGATTTCAAAACTCCAAAATGGGAAGCTTAACTCAAAACATTAATTCCCAATCAACTCCAAAGCCTTTTTCATCACAACATCTTCTTCCTTGGTATATTCCTCAAATGTAGGAACAACCTCATGATCAGGAATCACACCTCTTCCAGGAAATTGATGCCCTACATTTGCGGTGGTATACATCCACATAGGAACTGAAACTTCTATTCCACTATTAGGCAATTCAATCCATTTAGAATTCCCACTAGTATTGCCATCATATCCTCCCCCTGTTTCTTGCCCAATGAAGACTCCCCTGCCATTATGGTGTAATACGGTTGCCACATCTGCACACGTGGAAAAACTCCAACCATCAGTTAAAACATACAATTCACCTTTATATACATCCTTCTGGGGTTGCCAGATACTAAGTCCCTGGTGGCTGGTCACAAAGAACTCTCCATTTCTTTCAACAATACCACCATAACCTGAGTAATCTGGAGTCACCTTGATATTATCAAAATAACCAAACTCCTTTGATAGTAAATATGAAACTAAAAGCGCACCATAGTTATCTCTACCTCCTCCATTTCCTCTGAGATCAAGAATTAATTGATCAACCCTATTTTCGCTTAGTTCTTTGAAGCTTTTTTCCAGGAAGTCTTCATAATCTAATCCTGCACTTCTGAGACTTTGTTGACCAAATGTTGAAATGCGCATATAACTATATTCATCATGGTGGCTCAATTTCAATTCGGCTTTTGGACTTCTGGCCTTTGAAATAGTTTTCAACTCATTATCTGGTACACGCTTCAATAAAACTGTTCGCTCTTGAGTTTCCTCTGATATCAATTGTACTTCTATATCTTCATCAGATCCATCCACATACAGTTGAAAATAGTTAGGAAATAAATAAGACATTCGCTTCCTTTTACCTGTTTCAATATTTCCATCTGCAGCTATGTGCTCAAATATTATATCTTCTATTTCCTTCCAGGACTGACCATTGATCTGAGAAATTTTAACTCCTATCGGTAGCTTACTAGACAGAGAGGCTGAAACATAAGCTTCCTCTGCAAGCATCTCCACAAAAAATGGCACAAACTGGTTTTCTGCTAAGTGCTTTTCAAACATTTTCTCAGGCATACTTGTACGTGTATGCCCACACTTAATTTGGCTCAAAAGGAAAGTAACTCTTGCATACAACTCCACTTCATCGAGACCATTATCACTACTGGCAGCCTCCACAAAATACTGATCCATTTCATTCTTTTCAGTATAGCGATACAACCCGGAATGGAACTGATCCAATTGAGACTTTAGATATTGGATGTCCTCAGTAACTTGTGCAGCACTTAAATCTTTTGATTGCTGATTTTCCTGTGGTTGCTGACTTTGACAGGAAGTTGCTATAATCAGAAGCAGAAAGATTTTTACATTTACTTGAATTCGGTCGTGGAGAAAAGCCATGCTAAAGTTGGTTTTTTTATTAACCTTACGATTCATTAGCAAAAGAGATTTCGATTTTGCTTTGAGCGGTCAGAAGACCAAAATAGCGGTTCTTAAATTGTAGTTGATCGTATATATCAATCATTAAAAACACCACATAATGAACTCCTACTGCCCCAAAAACAAACAAGAATGGAGGAAATGGCTTCAAAAGAACCATCTGAAAGAAGAATCTATTTGGCTGGTGATCAATAAAAAAAATGCTCCAAATCCCAATCTCACCTGGAGTGAAGCGGTAGATGAGGCATTGTGTTTTGGCTGGATTGATAGTGTAAGAATGCCAATTGATGAATACCAGTTCAAACAATATTTTAGCAAGAGAAAACCAAAAAGTAACTGGTCGAAAATCAATAAGGATAAAGTGGCAGTTCTCATCGAAAATGGTCTCATGCAAGATGCTGGTTACAAAAGTATTGAGATCGCTAAGAAAAATGGTTCCTGGACTATCTTAGATAAAATTGAGTCTCTTGAAATCCCCAATGATCTGAAAGTAGCATTGGAAAATCAGAAAGGTGCAATGGAATTCTTTGAAGGTTTAAGCAAGTCCGATAAGAAAATTCTGCTACATTGGGTTTCTTCAGCTAAAAGAGATGAAACAAAGCAGAAGAGAATTTTGGAAGTAGTTGAGAATGCATCGAATAACCAATTACCAAATCAGTTCAGAAGAAAGAGGTGATGAATGAAATTTTACATTTTAACCACAACGAGAAAAGCTCTGTCCTTCTGATTTTTTTCTTCAATGCATTAGTGTATAGCTTCTTGCTTCTTAAAAACGGAATTTCAGAGAATAAACAAGACAGTAAATGGCTTGCTGCATTTTTGTTTTTAGGAGCGCTCTACATCTGCCCCTTTATGCTTGGTTATGCTGGCTGGTATTCAATCAAAAGCTATCGTGAGTTCTTGTTTTTTGTTCCTTTCCAACAGTTATTCTTAATTGGTCCGGTATTCTACTTCTATCTGAAGTCACTGCTGAGCCAGGATTTTAGAGTTACCAAAAAAGAAATTATCCACTTCCTACCTGCCTTCTTTTATCTCATTTATAGTTTGGTTGTATTCATTGGTGATAAACTCATCCTTGATGAATTCTACTTTTATGCGGATGGAAGAGACAAAGACCTTGATTTCTGGCATCAATTTTCTGGCCTCATCTCAATGTTATTCTATTTGGCGTTAAGCTTGAAACACTACCTGGAGTATAGGAAGGCATCCTTACAAGAAGTGAGTTTTGCAGACGAGATCGCATTTAAATGGATTCAGCATTTTACCATTGCTTTCGGGTTGATTCTAATACTTAGGGTACTATTTTTCATTCTAAATCCAGAATGGGGTGAGTTTGGAAGTAAATACTGGTATTACCTATGCTTTTCCATTTTGCTGATGTACATCTCTATCACTGGTTACTCGAGTACTTTAAAAGTAGCAACGACACTTAGACCAAACCTATTAGGCAGCAATCAAGCCAACCAAGAAAAGAACACTGACGAGTCCGAAGATTTAAGCGTTTGGAAACATAAAATAAATACCTTGTTTGAATCAAATGACGTCTTTAAAAATCCAAATCTCACCTTGACGGACCTGGCAAGAAATTTAGATACCAACCGCAACATCATTTCAAAAGTGATCAACCAGGAATTTCAAATGAACTTCAATGATTACGTCAATGAAAAACGTGTAGAGTCTATCATCAAGCGATTAAAGAATGGTGAGCATATCAAAACTACATTATTGGGAATCGCAATAGACTGTGGATTCAACTCCAAAACCACTTTCAATCGAGCATTCAAAAAATATACAGGAGAAAGTCCTAAGCAATATATTAGTAAAAATCAGCTGTGAAATTGGGTTCAAATGGTGATTTGAAACGCAGATGCTTGCAATTAAACTTAGTTTGGCCACAAATTCTAAATTATGATCAAACAGAAATTCCTTACAGCAACATTAATAATAGTTTGCTTCAACATATTCTCACAATCCACCGCTCAAATAGATAGTACGGAAATCACAAACCTCCTCTATCAGCATACAAATGATGACTCACCTGGTATGGTTGTAGGTATTGTGCATAATGGCGAAATAGTCTTTGAGTCTTATCTTGGTTACGCCAATCTGGAGCACCAAATTAAAATCGATCAAAATTCTCGTTTCAACATCGCTTCAAATGCTAAACAGTATACTGCACTTTGCATCTTAAACCTTATCAGTAAGGGAAAAATCGGAATGCATGATGATTTCAGAGTGTACCTGCCTGAATTATACCCACAAATTGGAGAGAAAATAACCGTCGCGAACCTGCTCACTCATACTAGTGGTATCAGGGACATCTATGATCTTTGGGCTCTGCAGGGAAAAACCTGGTGGAAACTATTCATCGATAATGACGATGCTATTAATTTATTAAAAAATCAAACCGACCTGAACTTCAAGCCAGGCACAGAATATCTATACAGCAACTCCAACTACATCTTACTTACAGAAATTATCAAGGAAGCCACTGGCAAAGAATTCAGCGAGGTTGCCAAATCAATGTTTCTCGAAATGGATATGACTTCAACCGATTTTCTGGTCAACCACATGCAGGTTATACCGCAAAAAGCCAGACCATATGGCAATTGGAACGGATGGAAAGAATATCCCTTAATTACCGAACTTCACGGAGATGGATTCCTTTTCACAACACTACGAGACCAACTAAAATGGGAACAAATAATTCAACAAAACAATGGGTCTCATTTCACAAAATCATTTATGGATAGCAGTCAGGTTCCAGTGGAGGGCGCTCCATTTGAAAATTATGGATATGGATTAATGTTTGGAAGTCATAAAGGCATCAATTATTCCTACCATGATGGAAATACAGGAGCTTACAATGCTACGTTCCTAAGATTCCCCGATAACAACATATCCATAGTTGTAATGTCTAATAATTCAAATGTCCCCACAAACTATCTGGCAAAACAAATCATAGATGTGATTCTCGACTTAAAACCTACAGAACACCCTGCAGGTCCGGATAAAATTGAAAAACTAAAATCTCCCAAGGACATAACAGGAGCATATAAAAATGATGAAGGCGGTATAATCTTAATTACCCAAAAAGATGGCTTTGTATTCCGGGAAATTTACCAGCGCGAACCTGTGAAATTAATCCATGAAAATGGTGGGTTATTCAAATACGAAACAGTGAAAGACCTCAAAATAAACTTTACCAATATTGGCAAACCAAATCAAAGCTTCACATTATACAAGGCAACACAAAGACCAAGAACCTACTACAGGCTGCCAGACTCAGATTTCATTTCATCAGATGAAAAAGAAATAGAAGGTAGCTACTTCAATGCGGAGACCAACACCAGGATAATCTTAAGCCATCAGGAAGGCAAGTCATATGCATTGAATAAAAATGGCAAAGAAAGAAATGCTCAATTGATCCTAAATGACTTTTTAAGAATGAATTCATATGAAATAAAAATTATCAGAGATGAGAACAATCTGGTAATAGGATTAAATGTGAAGAATAACCGGATCAAAAACGTAATTTTTAATAAGGAATAAACAATACAGTCGCTTGTTTCCTTGTAGTCAATTTTGCAAAATATTATATTGAGGCTAACTGAACTGAGCGCCGCTTCAATGACATTTTACGAACAGAAACTATTAGATCTCAAAAAGTCGATTTACAAGAATCAGGCACAATTGGATGCTGTTATTGCTGTTCGTAACTATATCGACAACAATTGGGAGTCAGATGTCAATTTAGATTTACTATCAAAGATTCAGTGCATATCCAAGTATCATCTCTTACGGCTTTTCAAGAAATATTACGGAATCACACCAAGGCAATACCTGATTGATAAAAGAATCGAAATCTCGAAGAAAAAATTGATGTCCGGAATGTCGGTTACTGAGGCTTGCTTTTCAGTTGGGTTTGAAAGCCTGGGTTCGTTTAGTGTCTTGTTCAAAACAAAAACCGGAAAGTCTCCCGCTCAATTTCAAAAAGAGCAACTTTCGAGAAGCAAGTAAGAATTCAATTTCCAATATTTGAATTCTACATACCAAATCACATAAAAATGAGAGTAACACTTATTAGTATCCCGGTAAGAGACCAGGAAAAAGCACTTCAGTTTTACACCACAAAATTAGGTTTCATCAAAAAACTAGACACTCCACTCGAAGGAGGTAACAGATGGCTTACGCTAGTTTCAAAAGATGCACAAGATGGCCCTGAGCTATTATTAGAACCTGCACCCAATCACTTTGAACCATCAAAGGTATTTCAGGATGCTTTACTCAACGCTGGCATCCCCTACACGCAATTCGATGTGGATGATGTGCAAAAAGAATATGACAGACTGATTGAACTTGGAGTAGAATTCAGTGTGAAGCCAACAGAAATGGGGACAGTAAAAATCGCAGTACTTAACGATACATGTGGTAACTTTATTCAACTTGTTGAAATGCTCTGATCACACTAGGGCATTCAATCCTTTTGTTGTTTAAAGTGCGTAAAGACCAAGAACCATGAAAAGACTGAGCTTCATTGCAATCCTATTCACTGCCCTCATTTCTTGTGAGAACAAACCTCAGCCGCAACAATCAATTGAAAAGCAAGCCAATAATGAAATTAGTTTTTACACTCCCGACAGTATCAAAATCTATGGAGATTTATTTGAAATAGATAAATCCGGGAGTACCATCTTACTATTTCATCAGGCAGGTTCAAATGCAAGGGGAGAATATGGGACTATCATTCCAAGGTTAACTGAAAAAGGATATAATGTCTTAGCGATAGACCAAAGAAAAGGTGGACAGGCATATGGAAGCTACAGCAGAACACTTGCAGAAATTCCTTCCAATAGCTTTGGTGATGGTTATGGATATTGTGACGCTTACAACAATTTGGAAAGTGCTCTAAACTTCATAATTGAGTCTGGCTTTACTGGAAAAAAGATTCTCTGGGGATCAAGTTACAGTGCTTCACTTTCTGTTCAGCTTGCCAGCAAAAGACAATCAGATGTCAGTGCAGCTCTTGCTTTTTCACCAGCTGCTGGAGGCTCTATGAAAGATTGCCTACCAGACCCTTATTTTGAGTCAATCAAGATTCCTCTATTCCTCCTTAGACCAAGCAGTGAGATGGAAAGTGATCGATCTAAGGAACAGTTCAAACTTGCGGAAACTTTCAATCACAAAACATACATTGCTCAAAATGGTGTACACGGGTCCTCAATGTTGGTGCAGGAAAGAGTTGGTGGAAAAGTAGAAGACAATTGGAATGCGGTGCTGTCTTTTCTTGATGAAATAGAAAAATAGCGGGCAAATTAAACCTTTTGGTTAGACAATAGTCTTATTTGAAACATTCACAAAATGCACATTGATTTTAAGCTATTGCTACCAATCCTATTTGGTTTAATACTATTCTCCTGCAAGGATGATGAACCAGATACAAACCAAACACCACCACTTACTGAAAGTTTAGTAGAACTGGGAATCCAATACGGTTCGGAGAGTCGGCAATTTCTGGACTTATACAAAGCGGAATCAGAATGCCCAACGCCTATTTACTTTGATGCTCATGGCAATGGAGGAACCACTTTTATTCCAGATTACCTTGTAGAAGATTTGAATTCATTAGGCATTTCAATAATTGCCTGGGAATCTTTGACATCCGTGAATACAACCGATGAAGTAGAAACAGGCTGGAGTGATGCAGAGTTGATGTTTCAATGGGTCATTGATAACGCTGACACCTATAATCTTGATGTTTCAAATATAATTATCGGCGGTTCTTCAAGAGGAAGTATCCTCAGTTGGAGATATGGACACAGAGAAAACCCAAACATTAAAGGTCTTTATATGTATAATGCCTTGCCTTCAGTTTGGGCTGCTCCTGAATGGTGGTTGCCGACAAATGATGTTACCGTAGCATCTCCTCCTATATTCTTTGTATACAGAAGAGAGCCCGGCTCCTCCACGAACGCAACAGATCCAGACATTCACGATCCAAACAACGGGACAATGATTGTGGAGAAATATGAAAGCCTTGGAATCGGAGATGATGCTGAACTTGTACATAGTATTGGTGAGACGGATAATTCTGATAAATATCAGTTTCTTGTTGAATTCGCTGAATCTGTGCTTGAGCTTTGTTCTGAGTGAAACTTCCACCTCCGAGTCTCTCAAAGATGACTCTGACAAACCACACGAAAATTCAAATCCACACCTGATTTTTATTCCCGCAAGTTTAACTTAGTTTTAGGAAGCTCATCCGAATGACCATGAAACTATCCCCTAAAACCAAAAGAAACATAAGTAGAGTAATTCCATTCGGAATTATATGGCTATTGAGTGGATGGGTGTTCATCATTTCAGATTCTGCTGCAACAAGAAATATCAACCTAAACCCAGACACTGACATTGCCTTTACAATTCCTGTACTGATTATTGCCAATATTGCTAATGTCATTGTTGGTCTTTTGGTAGGTGTGTTGGAAGTGGTCTATCTGGAGAAGCGATTTGTGAATCACTCTTTGCTCTCTAAGTTCTTCCAGAAGTTTGCTATTTACCTTTTATTCTTCCTGGTGATGATTGTCATATTCTACCCATTGGCATATTTGGGAGAGGTAGGAGCTGATTTTGAACTTGGTAAATTACTACCACAAATGGGTAGGTTTTTTGCAAGTCTGACTTTTGTAATCACTATTTTTCAACTGAGTGTTTCTCTGTTTGTAGCTTTGATATATTCTGCGGTTAGTGAGAACCTTGGCCACCAGGTGTTTCTCAATTTCTTCACTGGTAAATACCACAAACCAGTAGTGGAAGAGCGCATCTTCATGTTTCTGGACATGAAATCATCTACCACTATTGCAGAATCCCTTGGACATGTGAAATACTTCAAATTACTACAGGATTATTATAACATCATGTCAGATCCAATTATCAATTCAAAAGGTGAGGTCTATCAGTACATAGGAGATGAAATAGTAATCTCATGGAAAATGAAAGATGGAATTGAAAACAACAATTGCATCAATTGCTTCTTCGAAATACAAAAGAAGTTAGAAGCTCAGCAACAAAAGATGCTTCAGGATTTTGGTTTTGAAATTGGATTCAAAGCTGGAGTTCATTTCGGTGAAGTCACTATTGGTGAAATTGGGGCGTTGAAAAAAGAAATTGTCTTCTCGGGGGATGTGCTAAATACCACTGCGAGAATACAGAGTATGTGTAATGAATTACAGTCGGATTTATTGGTTTCTGGAGAATTGAAACAGCTGTTATCGACAAATGAATATACATTTACGTCCAAAGGTGAGCTTGAATTAAAAGGACGTGAGAAGAAAGAGGAGTTGTTTAGTTTAGTATAAGAAATTTAATTTGAATGAAAGAAGCCGAAAAACCATGGATTGAAATCGGATATCGTTCTTTTGCATATGATGGTCCTCAAAGCATCAAAATCGAAAGACTTTCCAGAGAGTTAAATAAAAACAAGTCTTCATTCTATTACCTATTCGCGGAAACTGAAATATTCATCAATCGGTTACTAGCTTATCACATGAAGCAAGCAAAAATCATTGCGAATAAGGAAGCTGATATCTCCACCGAAAAGGAATTGATCGATATCCTTATTGAGCACAAAATTGATTTACTCTTCAATCGTCAACTCAGAATCCATAGAGAAAACCCGGAATTCCAAAAGTGCTTCAACGAGATCAATCAAATTACCTTCCCGGCCTTGATGCCACTATGGAAAAAACTCATTGGACTTACTGAAAACACCTCTCTTGCCCAAATGGTACTTGCTCTGAGTCTGGAAAACTTCTATCTGCAAATTACAGATGAGACCTTAAATGAAAAGTGGTTGCAAAGCTATTTCAATGAAATACGAATAATGGTCTCTCGCTTTAAACAGACTGGCAACAAAGCCCCGGTAGACGGTACCGTCTAAAAACCTTCATGCCGATGGCCTAGGTTTGTAAAAACAAATCATAGGTGGCATGAATATACCATTTTACAGAACACACAGTTTCCATAAGAAATACTTAAAAGTCACCGGCTTACTAGTGGCAGTATTTGGCCCCATCTGCTTCTTGGGCACCATGCCTGAATATGCTGAAGTGGGAAGATGGACATTAGATCTTCTCAGTTGGCCATTGGATGGCAAGGAATCTCTGGATGATTCTACAGCTCGTTTTCTATCAGCGCTTCTTGGCGGATTTCTAATGGGATATGGCGTAACTATATGGTGCCTCTCCTCAATGGTATATGATCACTCCCCAGAGATGGTAAGAAGATGTGTATTGATTGGCCTATGCTCCTGGTTCATCCTGGATAGTTTGGGGTCCATTGCAGGAGGTCATGCATCAAATGCACTATGGAATATACTTGTACTAATCTCATTTGTCGGACCACTTTGGGCTCCAGCCAAAGACTCAAATTAAAATATGCTATGAAGAACAATTTATACGCTTTAAAAGCCTTATTAATAATTCAAACTGTCGGGTTATTAGTCTACACCGTAATTGCTATTCAAAACGATGGAGGAAATTTCTTATTGAGAGCACTTGAGTTTTCACAAACAATGAAATGGATAGGGCAATTTACTTTAGACTTTAATTGTTACTTGATGTTATCTGCCCTATGGATTATGTGGAGAAACCGATTTTCAACGCAATCTATTGTGCTTGGTATCACCGCGATGGTCCTGGGAATTATTGTGTTTGCATCATACCTTCTATATCTGATTTCAAAAGAAAAAGGTGATATACCTAGAGTAATAGCAGGAGAAAGAGAACACTAAAAATCCCTCTATCAAAACAACTGATAACCGACAACTATTAACAGCTTCTACAAGTACTAAAGTCTCAGTCAACCACCAAAAACTCGCTAACCCGAAACCCGCAATTTTCTACGTTTTCCAAATAACTGTCAACCGACAACTGACAACAGCTTCTCTAAGCACTATTACTCAGCAACCACCAAATACTCGCTAACCCGTAACCCGCAATTTTCTACGTTTTCCAAATAACTGTCAACCGACAACTGACAACAGCTTCTCTAAGCACTAAGACTCAGCAACCACCAAAAACTCGCTAACCCAAAACCCGCAACTCGTAACAACATAGCTAGCGAAAGATTATCAAAGTTCACTTCTTAATCTTCAATGGGTGCGACAACAATCTCCCCAAAATAATCACCAGAAATAAGTTCCCAATTACACTTTCAATTGACGCTAATTTCTTTAGAATTGGATGAGCCTCAGGGTAAACAGAATCAAGTCCTGACATGGTGTTGATGCTGAACATCAGGCATTGAATGTAATTTGGAGTACCCATAACATATGTCTTACCAAGATACGTGGGATTGAAGATTGTAATGTATTCGTAGATCTCAGAAAAAATAACTATCAACAACAGGTACGCAACAGTAGCACCCCAAATATGATCTACTTTAGTTTCATTCGAACTGAAAACATGCTTTAGAATAACATAAATGCAGATAACAAAAAAGGTGGTAGTAAACAGATGTGCTGATATAAACAAGTACGGTTTAGTAGCTCCCAAAAAAGTCAAATCTACAAACACGGTAACAGTAGAAAATACTAATACCAGAGGAGGAACAATGTTCAACCAAATTATCACCCTTGGGTTTAGTCCCAACTTCCTTACCAGTAAAATAAGAATGTACAAATAAGAGAAAAGCAGAAAGGCCAATAGAAAAACTAAACTACTCTTTGAAGACTCAGCTTCATTATACACATACTCAGATGAAAATGCCACCATGATGTACATTATCAATGACAAAATCAATACAGGAGCATAAAGCCGATTTGCACTTATGGAATTGAGTCTACTAATTATGGGCATCATATTTACAATATAATTAATATGACCCGAAGGGTAAAAACAGAAACCTTAATCAGTCACCTGTAAGCAATACTGACAACCCAATTCCGACCACATTATTAGCCATATGAAACAGTAAAGGATACTGAAACCCAAAAACGACCCTGGTATAACCATTAATAATACCGCTCATCAACTGGGGTAGTGTAAGAATCGGAAGTAATAAAATATTCAAGAATTCAATCTCATATTTATTGATATGAATCCATGCAAAAACAATACAGCTCAGATAGTATATGGGTCGAAAATAATCTATCCAGAATGCTTCTAATATTAACTTAACCGCTTTGTAGTTACTCATTAGAAAAATAAAAACACCAAATCCTCCAGCTATCAGAATTCTCAGAAAGAAGCTATCATCAATAGCACTGATTTTGGTGAAAAACACAAACTTGGTCAAAATATAATAGAGGAATACACTCAATGAAAGCGCTAAATAAATCGGCCTAAACCGCAACGACAATCTAAACGCAACCTCCTCAATAAGCGGTAAAACAAATCCCCCAACTACTAAAAACATGACAGGGGTAAACCTGTCAGCCATCTTTGATTCCACTACATTCTCCGGATCATACACCACAGCAAAAAATAAAACTACCGGAATCAAACAAACCATTTTCAAAACATATAGCCCAATAGTATCATAGATTTTCAACCGGACAGGTTTATTCAGATCTCTTTCAACTTTTGGATTCTTAATGAAACTCAATATCTCAGCAAAAAGCTGAATATAGTATTTGGGTTTGATCAATGGATAGTTCATAAGCCATGTTTCGCAGATGACTCCCAGACATCCTAATTGTTACAACTACCAAATAATTTTTTCTACGTCCCTGCAAGTAACTGACAACCGACAACTGACAACTGAAACAGCTAACTACAAAAGCACCAAGTCTCAGCTACCACAAAAACTCGCTACCCCGCAACCCGCAACAAATACACAACCAACCTTTGCAATTACAAAAGGACTTTCATAAATTTACAAAAGGACTTTCATAAACTATGGATATACTACAAAACCTTGGTTATCTCGCTAGTGCTACAAGATTCAGAAGAATAAGTGAGCAGCTTTATTTAGATGGAGATAAGATTTACAACAATGCAGGTATCAAATTCAAAGCAAGTTGGTTTTCTGTGTTTTATGTAATCACCAAAAGCGATGATCCTATTACAGTGCTGGATATCGCTAATCAGATAGATTTCTCGCACATTTCAGTCAAGAATGTCATAAGAGAATTGGAAAAAGAAAAGCTGGTACTAGTTGAAATCAATCCTAATGACAAAAGGTCCAAGCTGATAACACTAAGCACAACTGGACAAGCAATGGTAAAAAAACTCACTCCCATTTGGTCCTCATTCGCCAGCTCGTTGAAGGAAACATTCGATAGTGGCCATCCGGATATATTGAACATCCTTGACAGAATTGATCATGAGATTGAATCCAAACCTATTTATGATAGAGTGGCAAATGAAACAGAGACTTTCAAAATCATTGACTATAAACCTAGTCTACAAGGGAAATTTTATGAATTAGCCGCTCCGTGGTTGTCAGAAGTATTAAATGGTGAGTTGGAAGAAGAAGATAAATACACTTTGAATCATCCAGAGGAAGCTTACTTACAAACCGGAGGATTTCTATTTTTTGCCAAGTATAAGAATGAAATCGCTGGTTGTGTAGTTTTGAAACGATTAGATGACGACACATTTGAGTTTGCCAAATTATTCATCAACCCAAACTTCAGAAAACTTGGTATAGCTACTAAATTGATAGAAAGATGCATCACCAGGTGTAAAGAAAACGATGCAAGCGAACTATGGCTTCAAACAACCATGTCCATGCCACAAGCTCACAAACTTTATTACAAATTAGGTTTCGAAGATGCAGACGCACCTCCTCAAATGGATGTCTTAAAAAGAACTGAGAAAATAATGTATAAAAGGTTGAGTTGAGGTGATCATTTTTATTGTACTTTACTAATCAACAAAACTCAAATGGGAGATTACGCAAACTCAGAATGGTATTTAGAAGCTAGTAAAGCTTTCATCGAAAAATATGGTGATATCCCTCCTCCATGGGTTTATGCCCCTGATTTACACCCGTATAGTATAGGCTGGCGAATGGGTGGTGGAGAATCCCATATCATGGTTTTATCAGAATGGTTGGACCATCAAAAAATGGATTTCAATCAGCGTCTCCAATATTTAAAAAAGTATCCCGCCCCTCCAAGATGGTACGAATGGATTGTCGACTTTCTCTGGGACATATATATTTCCGAAATGGAGCCTTCCGAAAAAGCAGAGCACTTCAAAAAACTAGAAGAACTGGGATTTGAAAATACCGCAGACTTTGAAAAGGATATGAATAGAAAAGATTTGAATTGATAGTCATTACATATCCTAATTACATCACTACATAAAGTACTTGCAATGCTGCATAGAGTGCTTACATCATTACATGTACAACTTACATCGTTACATAAAGCGCTTACATCGCTACATATTGAACTTACATCAATGCACAAAGCACTTACATCACTGCATAGAGTGCTTACATCACTGCATAAGCCCCTCGATGCACTGCACAAACAACTCGATGGCCTGCATAGACCCCTCGATGCATTGCATAAGGTACTCGATGCACTGCATAAGGTGCTCGATACACTGCACAGACCACTCGATGCTCAACATATTCAACTCGATGCATAACATATCGTGCTCAATGGTCAGCATAAGCCGCTCGATACCCAACATAAACATCTCAATGCTTAGCATAAACTTCTCGATGTACAGCACAACTCTATCCACCATAAACAAAGAGCCTAATCGACAAAACCCTACTTTGCTACCAGCGTATATGTAGACTTTAAATCCAGAATTAAACCTGTTTCAAAGATCGAATACAATCTTACCAACAAACGAACAAGCACAATGAAGTGGCACCTATTAGTCTTTTCACTTTTGATCCTTGCTGCTTGCAATCAAGACAAGTCACAATTGACCAATTTGCAGTCTGAAAATGATAGTTTAAAAATCAAGGTTGCCGAATTGGAATTACTCCTCGAAGAAAAACAAAAACTGGACAACCTGGAAAATGTAACGCTGGCCAATACAGAGATAAAGGAGCTTTCATCAACATATAACAAACAGAAGTACCAGCTAAAAATCTCCTTCCCCAAAAACTACTTCAAAAACAAATCAAAAAAGTATCCTGTTCTGTATGTCATTGATGCCGAAACCAATTTTGGGGGAGTTAGCTACATTGTTCAGCGACTGATAAAAGACAAACTAATCCCGGAAATAATAGTAGTTGGAATCGCTTACAACACTACCTACAAAAACTTCTACCGCCTTAGAAGCAGAGACCTCACTCCTATTGAAGACAAAAATCTACGTATTGGTAAAAACGAAGTGGACCCTACAGGTGGTGCTCCAAAATTTAGCGACTTCATAGAACATGAGCTCTTCCCTTTCATTGAAAAGAACTACAGAGTTCAATCAGATGACAGGGCTATATACGGACATTCATACGGAGGTTTGTTTGGTTCATACACCCTTCTTGAAAACTCCCAGTTATTCAACAAATACCTCATCCTTGGACCATCACTTTGGTACTACAACAAAGTACTGATTAAGGAGTTAACGGACAAGAACATAAGCTTCAACCAAAACACCAGAGTCTATATGGCTTCCGGAGAACACGATCTTCGAATACAAGAGTACCAGGAAGAGTTCGCTCAAATACTCAGACAAAAAAATCCCCGTAATCTTGTCATTAAATCTGAAGTAATGCCAAATGAAACGCACCGAACCATTTTTGGTATTGGTTTCACTAATGGTATGAGATTCCTTTATGAGGAATAATCAAGTAATCTGAATAAGGCTCTTCAAACTGAACAGAGAACGTTATACGACATTTGATAAAACCCTACCTTTTCCGTAATTTCATCGGACGATACCACGTTAGGTTTCCACATACTACCAGGAATTATGAAAAGATTATCTCTCATTGCAATTATCATCTTAGGACTATTTCAAACCGGATTAACTCAGTCCAAATCCCAGATTCTAAGTGAACTCAATAGTTTCTTCAAAACATTTGACAATGGATATTATGGATATCTCTCTTCTGATGGTACCTACCTATACACCAACCTAAAAGACGGTAGGAGATCTAAAATACCTATTGCTGAGATCTCTGAAGCCCGGGTAGTAGAAGCTAATCGTAGTGTCAAAATTTTTTGTAAGACTGGGAAGTGCGTAACTGGTGTAACTGGTGCAAAATATGATGCAATGTCCTACAGAACCAGTTACGATTTTGATGCAAACAAACTGGCCAGAGATTTAAACCGGTTAATTTCTAATCTTGGAGGAGGAAACAATGTAACTCCAAACAACAGTGATATCCTATCAAAAATCAATTCTTTCCTGGAAACATTTGATAACGGATACTATGGACCGATAACCGTAGACGACTATTATCTCTACACAAAAATCAAAGATGGAAGAAGGTCCAAAATTCCGATTTCCGAAATGTCCGAAGCAAGAGTAGTTACCCAAAACAGAAACGTAAGAATATTCTGTAAGTCTGGAAAATGCGTTACTGGGGTTACTGGAGATATGTATGATGGAATGGGCTACAGCACTAATCTCTACGACTTTGATACCGATCAATTAGCCAGAGACCTAAATCAACTCATTCGAGAGTTGCAAGGCAAAAAGAGTACTCCCGTTGCTTACAACAACCCTCCATCTATAACCATTTCAGAACCTGACCAAAGCAGAGGGTTTAAAGTGGTTAGAGAAAATGCAGTAAGAGTAGCTGGAAGAGCCACAGACAGTGATGGTGTTTATCAGGTGACAGCAAACGGATTAGAGGCAAACCTTCAAAGCGGTGGTTACTTTTCAATCAACGTACCGCTGGCAATTGGTGATAACTCAATCGTCATCAAGGCTACAGACACCAAAATGAAGTCAGCTACCAAGACCATTACTGTAAATAGAAAATCCGAAGATGTTGTCATTAACAACAACACGAATAACGCGACAACTTCTGAGAAAAGAGTAGCACTAGTCTTTGGTAATTCCAATTACACAGGACAAGCAAACCTTGGCCAAAACCCAATAAATGATGCCAGAGGTATAGCTTCTACATTGCGTGGTTTAGGCTTTGAGGTAATCATCAAAACAGATGCAAACCTGTATACGATGAACAATGCCATAAGAGAATTTGGCAGACAAAACAGAGATGCAGATGTGGCATTCTTTTACTTTGCTGGTCATGGTATGCAAGTAGAGCAAGTGAATTACTTGCTTCCTGTAGGTGTAAACATCAGAGAACAGAATGATGTAAGCTTTGAAAGTGTAAGTGTCAACACTGTTCAAAAAATCATGGAAACCAGCAACCCTGATCGACTAAACCTAATTGTGTTGGATGCTTGTAGAAATAATCCTTTCAGAAGCTGGCAAAGAGGTGGAAACGGAGGTCTTGCTGATATGACTCCACCAAGCGGAACCCTGATTGCATTTGCTACTTCTCCGGGCGCTACAGCCTCAAACGGAAGTGGTCATAACGGTTTATATACAGGGGAATTAATCCAACAATTGAAGAAACCTCAAAGAATTGAAGATGTATTCATCAATACAAGAGTTGAGGTTGAGAAGAAATCTGGCGGCCAACAAAGTCCGTGGGAGTTAGCCAGACTTAGAGGCAAGTATTTCCTGGTGAAGTAATCTCAATAGATTGACTCTAATCTAGTTATCAGGTTTGTACAAATTTGTGACAGAAGTTATCTTACGGTAACTGCACCACTGATTCGCAGTGCAGCAAAAACAAACCACTTCTGAAAACATGAAGAACAACTGGAAGAAATACACAATTGAATTCCTTTCAATTTTCATTGCAGTAATCTCTGCATTTGCGCTTAACAATTGGAACGACAACAGAAGAGACAACAATGCTGAATCAAAAATCCTAACAGAAATTTTGAACGGCCTTGAACTAGACAAGCAAGATGTCAAACACAATATCCAGGGGCATGAATATTGCATTAAATCAGGCCAATACTGGCGCAGTGTTATCAATGGAGAAACTGTAAGCACCGACTCAGTATGGAGACACTATTTTCTTTTGACCCGAGACTTCATATCCATTCAAAACACATCCGGTTATGAGACATTAAAGTCCAGAGGTTTTGAGCTGATCAAAAAAGACTCCTTAAGAGCAAAGATCATCTCACTTTACGAGTTTGATTATCAAACATTGGAAAAACTGGAAGAGCAATACAGCGAAATGCAGTTTCATGAGAGCTATTACAATAGAATCAATGAAGCAATTGCTCCAAACTTCAAGTTTGATACGGATGGTGAAATAGTTGGCATGAAGTTGCCATTAAAAATTGAGGAGAATGAAAGAAAAGTTCTACTTAGTTATCTCTGGAAAATCGAAATCAACAGAAAGTTCACCTTGGAAGCTTACAAGGAAGTGGATCAAAAAATTGGAAAATTAATGGAGAAAATTAGAAGTGAATTAAATAGATAAAACAAGTATTATACCTTAAAACTCATTTCCACCTCAGTACCTTTCCCAACTTCCGAATGATACTTTATCTCGCAACCATGACGATTTAATATTTGATAAGCAATTGCCATACCCATACCAATCCCCTGACCAGGTTCCTTTGTTGTGAAGAAAGGATCCATCACCTTGGTTAAATCTTCTTTCTTGATTCCTTTACCATCATCAGCGATCGCTAAGTGAACTTTAGAATTGGTGACAGATGTCTTAATTATTACTGTTCCCTTATTGTCAATACTGTCATCACAATTTTTCAAAATGCTTAAAAAAGCCTGATGCAATTCCGGTGGATTCCCCTCCATCTCTGGAAGCTTTTCGCTATAACTTTTTTGAACGTCAATTCTATCCCCAAACTGCTTGTTCATCATTAGAAGACAGTTATCCAGAATTTCATGCAGGTCGTAAGGCATCTTGCCATCACTGGTATAATTATTAAAGCTGGTTAATCTACTTACAATGTTGGAAGCTCGATTCACACCTTGATCAATCATTTCCAAACTAGATTGCATATCATCAAGCATTTCTAGCTTCTCATGTTTGAGCTCTCGCGATATCAAGTCCCTTCCGCCGTTTATTAGTTGTAATGGATTATTAATCTCATGTGCAATCCCGGCAATTAATACTCCAACTGAAGCCATTTTTTCTGATTGCACCAATTTAGTCTGAGTGTCTTTTAATTCATGGAGAGTATTTTGAAGATCTTTTGTCCGTACATCCACTTCAAGCTCAAGTTTCTCTTTTTGTCGTTTGAGCGAATTTGTTCTGGACTTATAGCCAATATAGAAAGCAAGGATTAGCACGGTTCCAGTAGTAACTTTGAACCAATTCTGATTCCACCAGGGAGCCAATAGATGAATTCTTACTGATGCAGGCTTGTCGTTCCAATAACCGTGATTATTTGATGCCTTAACCTGAAAAGTATAATCCCCTGGAGGGATTCCGTGAAAGACTGCTTTTTGATCATTAGATGGGTACCAAATATTGTCATAACCCTGCAAGCGATAACTATATTGATTCATCTTGGATGAGGTATAGTTTATTCCTACAAATGAGAATGTGAATATGGTAGTCCCAGCATCCAGTGTAATTTCCGGGATATCATTATTAGAAGCAGACTCGTTTGAATTTTGATACCAGGGAATACTTTGACCATCAACTTCTAGTTTTGTTACCACAATCTCTGGAGGAGTGGTATTCATTTTCACCTCATCTGCTTCAAAATAATTGAAGCCATTTACTCCTCCAACAAACAGTTCATCCTCATTGGTCACTAAAATGCTTTCAGGATTAAACTGATTAGCCTGAAGCCCATCCTCTTTAGAAAAATTTAAAAATGTTTCCGCAACTGGATTAAATAGTGACAATCCGAGATTAGTTGTAATCCAAAATCGATTTTTTGAATCTTTCGTAATCCCCTTAATCGAGTTTGATGCCAAACCATCTTCCATGAAATAATGACGAAATTGATTTGTTTTGCAGTTGAATTTATTCAATCCATCAGCTGTCCCAATCCAAATTAAACTGTCATTCTCAGCATATATAGCCTGTATCCTATCACTACTAATACTTGAAAGGTCGGGTTTAAACTTATATATGTTATATTCATCGTTTATTGTGTTGTAAACGCCCAATCCATTGTAACCTCCAAAATACAAGTTGTTATTGGAACCAAGCTCTATAGCTATTGGGTTCTTATAAGTGATTGTACCTTCCTCAATAAATGATGTGATTTCTCCGGTTGACCTGTCTAATTTTGCAATTCCTCCATGCAACGTACCTATCCAAATATTGCCCGACTTATCCTCAGCTAAATCAAAAATATGGTTTGATATAAGCCCTGAATTATCAGTATCATACCAGTCAATTCGATTGAAGTTTTTATCGGTATGGATTAGTCCGGACTCCCAACCTCCACACCAAATATCCCCATTGCCATCATGTATAACAGAAACCACTGAATTGGATGTCAAAAATGAATTCTCAACATTAAAATATCTAAAATCACCACTTACCTTATTGAATGAATTAATACCACCGGTCTTGGTTCCAAACCAAATTATCTCATTAGAATCCTCTGAGAACTGATTGATATCATTTGCACTTGGAGAGTTTTCATAAGGAACATTCATCCAGTGTGTAAATGCTTGTTTCTTAAAATGAAGAATGTTTACACCACCACCAACAGTTCCGAGCCATATGTCTCCAAAGCTGTCTTCAAATATGGTAAGCAGTCCAGGGAAATTTAGTTTGTTGGGTTTAATCTCAGCTTTATACAATTGCAGCTGATCTATATCTCCATTGGGAATAGTAGCCAATCCCTCACCCTCCACTCCAAACCAAATATTTCCTTCGTGATCCGAAAAAAGTTCTCTTGCCAATGGATAGGTCAAATGATATGCAGCTTCTGAAACCTCATACTTGTCATCAAACGTAGCTTCAATGATTCCTTCCTCATATGTTCCTATCCAGTATTTACCTTCAGAATCTTGCGCAATGGAATTGATATTACATCCTTCTCCAGTGGAGTTTTTCAAATCCAAATGCTTGAAACTTTCGGTGGATTCATTGAAGATGGATAAAACTCCATAAGAAATCAGCCAGATATTGCCTTTTCTATCTTTGTATATCCTATCAATATTATTGAAGGCTTTGTTAGGCTCATCTTTAATATCCTTGAAATGGGAAATTTTGTTGGTCTCATAGTTCAAAGCAAACAGCCCCTGGTTTTCAACAGCTATCCAAATTGTCTCTTCATTTACAACTGCTTTTTCAATGTTTCCTTCAATCAGACTTTGAGGACAGTTCGGGAAGTCAAAAGGTTTAAAGGAATTAGTGCTCCAATCATAAACCTGTAACCCTTTGCTGGTTCCGATTAATAGATTTCCGTTTAGATCTTCTATGATGGCATCAATATGGCTATTCTTAAGACTATTGGATTTGCTAACACTATTTTGATAAGTTGTGACTTTTTCTCCATCAAACAAATTCAATCCATCATCTGTCCCAAACCACAAAAAACCTCTGGAATCCTGATAAATACACGTGACATAGTTTGAAGATAGGCCATCGTCAACCGTGAGGTATTCAAAATGCAATGATTTCTTTTGGCCATATATTTCCAAAATGGACAAACAAACCAGCAAGAGAATAGTGAAAGTGTTTCTCCGGACAGGCACCATTCTTCAAATTATTTTAGTCGGTTAAAGTATATTAGGAATTACCCGATCACTCAGAATCTAGATTTGTATGTTCAGTGTTATCCCATATGTAACTTAATGATTAAGGCAACAAAATGAAAGGGGTTAACACAAGACAAACACAGCTTTTCACCCTATTTAAGCATCATTTTTCCATTCGACCCGAAAAATCTGCAACTCGTCGGTATAATTTCATAGTAGCGATTTGAAATATTAGTTTAGACAGACAATTAATCAAAGAACTAATGATTCTAATTGACCCAAGTCTAAATGAGTTGCTTTCTTCTCTGAAATCTGATGGGCTTAATTTCATCCTGATTGGTGAAAAGTCAAGCATATCAATTCCAGATTTGATTGAGCATGCAAATCAACAAAACCTTCAAATCGCTGGTGGTCTCTTTCCTGGAATAATTGAAGATAGAAACAGGTATGAGAATGGGGTAATCATTCAGTTCTTAGAAAATACATTGGTTCATACCCATCATCAAATCTCAGAATCAAAAGAGTTGACCTATCCACAATTGGATAACAGCTTTCAGTCAGCAAAAATGTTGGTAGATGGACTGACAAAGGGAATCGGAAAATTTCTGCAAGATACCTTTGCTCATTTTGGGAATTCAATTCAATTTATTGGTGCCGGCTGTGGTTCGCTTACGTTGGAGCAGAAACCTTGTCTATTTACCAATGACGGCTTTTTTGAAGATGCGGCATTAATTGTGTTTGAAAACAGTGCACTTAACTTAGGGGTCAGACACGGCTGGAAGAAAATTGCCGGTCCGTTTGTTGTGAGCAAGGCAGAGGGAAATGTTATCAAGGAACTCAATTGGAGGCCAGCTTTTGAGGTATACAAGGAGGTACTACTAAAAGAGGCACTATCAGAAATCACGGAAGATGACTTTTTTAATATCTCAAAAGGATATCCATTTGGCATCTCCAGAGAAGGAACAGAAGATATAGTCAGAGACCCTATCGCTTCATCCAATCAGGAACTAACCTGTGTTGGTGAAGTCCCGGAACACTCCACAGTAAATATTTTATCAGGTCACCACGAAGATCTGATTCAAGGAGCAAAAGCTGCAGCAATCGAGGCTTCTTCTAATGAAATAAAGTCTTCATTTGTGGTTGATTGCATTTCCAGAGTACTATTTCAAGGAGAGAAGTTTCATAGGGAGTTGAACATTATAGCATCAGAAATAGCTCGATTCAACTCCGAAGTTCAAGTCGAAGGTGTCTTATCGCTAGGCGAAATTTCTTCATATGGCAATGGCTATCTTGAATTCTTTAATAAAACGATTGTTGTTGGTACTTACCATTAGAATATGGATAGTCTTAGTCACATAACCCTTTTGTATGAGCTTAGTGTAAAGACACTAAAACACCTGGACCCAAAGGAGACTGCCAAAACCTTCATAAACACATTTCTTTCAAGAAAAAATCTTAGCTACGGAGCTATATGGTTAACGGCTGATGGAGGTGAGGAAATTTTGTTTTCCAGCCTTTACAGCCTGCCGAGTACTCAGGAAAATAACAGACTTAGGAAAAATCAGTTTCTCAATTTTTTTAAGGATGAAAACCTGGTCATACTTGAGCATAGCATGTTCAATAAAGAAATCTCGGGAAACTACGCATATGTGAAACTAGGTGCATTTGGTATCCTGGAAGTAGAATCGAAATCAAAAGATATTGTACTGGACCGTGATAGTTTATATCCATTCATTGAGGTATTTAATCAACTTGCGGTAAGTCTGGAAAGTTCTTATTCTTATCAGAATCTTGAAAAAGAAATCAAGCAAAGAAAACAAGCTGAGAAATCACTTGAAGCTAATGAAGAGAAGTACAAAAGAATAGTTGACAACATCGAATTAGGTCTGCTTGAAGTAGATGCTAATGATATTATTTCGCATGCCAACAATGCCTTCTGCAAACTTGTGGAATACGAACTACATGAACTTGTTGGAAAAAATGCTTCGGAGCTTTTGTTAAGAGAATCTGATCGTGAGTCAATGAAAAAAAGAAATGCTTCTCGCAAAAGTGGCAATTCAGATGTTTATCAAATCCCGGTCATCACCAAGTCAGGAGTGGAAAAATGGATGGTCATAAGTGGTGCCCCAAACTTTGATTCACAAGGAAATCAGGTTGGATCAATCGGTATTCACCTTGATATCAGCGATCAAAGGCGACTGGCTAATGAAAATGCTTTCAAAGATTCAAAACTGAGTAATTTATTTGAAGTTTCTTTAGATGCATTAATATCTGTAAATGATCTGGGAGTTGTAATAGAATGGAATCCCCAGGCTGAGAAGATTTTTGGGTACACTAAGGAAGAGATAATGGGCCAGGAGTTATCAAAAACTATCATTCCTCATGCTTTTAGAAAAGCGCACTCAGATGGAATGGATAACTTCCATAAAACAGGTCATGGTCCCGTTTTAAATAAGCGAATAGAAATCACGGCATTGAGGAAAAATGGAGAAGAATTCCCAATAGAATTGACTATTTTCCCAATAGAGCACGATGAATCACACTATTTCACGGCATTTGTTAGAGATATCACAGAAATAAAGCAGTCACGAGAAACTATGACTGAGGCACTCAAGCAACAAACGGAATTGAATACACTCAAATCCAAGTTTGTTTCCATGACCTCTCATGAACTTCGGACTCCACTGACTACAATTAGTACAGACATTGAGCTGATGAACTACTACATAGAAAGCCCTAAAGAAGTAGACAAAACAAAGCTCAGCAATATTGTAAACAGGATGAATACAAACGCTGATCGGTTAAATCATTTGATCAGCAATATTCTCCTTATTGGCCAACTGGATTCGGATAAGGTTCCATTCAATCCTGAGCCAATAGATGTATCAGAATATTTCGTAAACAACATCCTTCCAAACTACACCAATGGAGCCCGAAAATTAACATACTCAATTGTAGGCAATCCATACAACCTCAATATTGACAAGAACCTATTTACCCAAATAAATGACAACCTGATTTCAAATGCCTTCAAATACTCAGAAGGCGGTAAGGCTCCTGAAGTAGTTTTGGAATACAGGGAAACCGAGTTTCTTTTACACGTGAAGGATTTCGGAATTGGAATCCCTAAACCAGATCAGGAGAAGCTTTTCAGTACCTTTTTCAGAGCTTCAAATGTCGGAAATGTTCAAGGCTCTGGATTGGGCCTAACAATAGTCAATGAATTTGTGAAATTACACGACGGACTTATTACCTTTAATAGCAAGGAGAACGAAGGAACAACTTTTACCGTCAGAATTCCCATAGATTAAAACAACCAGAATATGAGTTCATATAACATTTTGATCATTGAGGACGACCCTCATATTGCAGCTTCTCTTTCAGAAATGCTAGAAATACTAGATCATAAAGTATTAGGTGTTGCAGAATCATTTGATGAGGCCATCAAACACCTAAACGACAAAGACATTGAACTCGCATTGGTTGACATTCAAATCAAAGGCGATAAATCCGGAATAGATGTTGCTGAAAAACTGAAGAACGACTTCAAATTACCATTCATATTCACCACGGCATACGCAGATAAGGAAACTATTCAGAAGGCGGCCGTTCATAGTCCTTATGGATATATAGTGAAGCCCTACAGCATGAAGGAAATCAATGCTGGAATCGAAGTGGCTATCCAAAACCACAAAAATCTGTCGGAAGTAAAAAATGATGAAGGTGGCGTTTTCAACCAGCAAAGTTTGTTTATCAAGGCAAATTCCAGATTGATAAGAATCGACATCAATGATATTCTATTTGTAGAAGCGAAAGGCGATTACACAGTTTTCAAGACAGAAGACAAAGGTTATGTAGTAAACAGCACCTTCAAAAACGTAGAAGAAAAACTGAATGCCAATCAATTTGTAAAGGTACACAGAAGCTACATTGTAAATATTGACAAGGTGGTGGACATAGAGGAAAACAACCTACTCATCAACGAACAAATCATTCCAATAAGCAGAGGCCAAAAGCCAAACCTGATGAAGAAACTAAATACCATTTAGGATTTCTGACTTCCTATCTTAAATACTAAGAACTCAAGGCGGTAAAATTCTACCATATCCTAAACAAATGTTTACTTAATGCGTATATCCTAAACAAATGTTTACCAAATTGCATTTATGAACTATACATTAGGAGCACTGGAAGAGATTATTCTATTGCTGGTACTTAGAGAAAAAGAGTCTTATGGAGCTGAGCTTGTAAAGCTCTATATAGGCCAGATGAATAAAGAAATTACCCTTCCCGCTGTAGTAATGGTGCTCAAAAGATTAGAAAAAAAAGGTATGCTGCAATCCAGAATGGGAGAGCCTTCTCAAGCCAGAGGTGGCAGAAGAAAGGTTTTATATGAAGCCACTGAATTAGGGTATAGAACTGCTGAAGAAGGCATTAAAACTAAAAATCAGATCTGGAACATGGTGCCAAAATTTTCTTAAATCATGCCGAATCCTCAATCCCCTCCCAAAATAGCGTACTGGTTGCTCAGGATATTCTGCCGTCCCGATTATTGTGATGAGGTGGCAGGAGATCTCCAAGAGATATATGAATGGAGACTTTCCACTGGTAAGACAAGGTCAGCAAGGTTCCGCTATTATTTAGACACATTTAGTGCCATCCGATTTTACCGAGGTGGCCGACTCACTACTTTTATTGCTAGCGCTATGCTTTTTAGTTTTATCAAGTCTTCCTTAAGAAATTTCAAACGCCATATTGGCTATACTTCCCTGAATGTTTTAGGGCTAGCTTTTGGCCTAACCGCTGCTCTGTTTATTCTGGAGTACGTTTCAGAGGAGCTCAATTACAATAACAGTACGCAATCAGACCAGCTATATCGCGTATCAAATGACTATTATCGGTTTGGTGGAATGATATATGAAAGCAGCATGACATTCTCCGGTGTGGGACCAGCTATGAAACAGGATATTCCTGAAGTAACGGAATTCGCGAGACTATACAGTCCTAATTCCTTTCGAGGTGGAGCGGTGGTGCTCACCAGACCTGATCAGCCTCAGATAAATTTCAAGGAACAAAAAATCTTTTTCGCAGACCCTGCCTATGTTAATTTCTTCGACATAAAAGTAACATATGGCTCAAATAGGCTTTCTAAACCCAATACGGTCTTACTATCTGCAGAAATGGCTGAGAAATACTTTGGCAGCACAGCACATGCACTTGGAAAGACCTTGCAGTATAATGATAACTATGAGCAACATGAATTTGTGGTTTCAGGTGTGTTTGAAAGACCAGATTTCAATTTGCAGATTGATGCAGATATCCTTACTTCTTATAGCACCTTACAACAGCAAGATTCTGAAGGTTTTGTAAATGATTGGGGGAGAAATATGTTTATTACTTTCATCAAAGTAAGTGAGCAAGCAAATTCCAATGCCATTGAGGAAACGTTGAGTGAGCTTACTCTACGCTACAAGCCGTCATACGCAGAAAAGAATGAAAAGGGAGAATTACTTCGCGTAAACCGATACTTTCTGATGCCCGTTGCTGACATCCATTTACATTCCAGTTACCAAAATGAGGAAGGCCCAATTGGTGATGCCACCACGATCAATATATTGCAATCCATTGCATTGTTCATTGTTGTCATTGCCTGGATCAATTTCGTTAACCTTACTACTGCTAAATCAGTAGACAGGGCTCGTGAAGTAGGTGTTAGAAAGGTTATGGGAGCACAGCGTAATGAACTGGTCCTTCAGTTTTTCACAGAGGCAATCCTGATTAATAGTATTGCGGTTCTGTTAGCATTGGCCTTTGTTATAATAGGCCAGCCACTTTTCAATCTGTTTGTTGAAAAAGAACTTTCATTGCATAGCATCGATATTGGGCGTTTTGGTTTATTGGCAGGCGTAATATTTGTCCTTGGCACATCGCTTTCGGGATTTTATCCCGCCATCGTGATTTCTGCACATAAAACTATTAATGCCCTGAAAGGCACATCCAAAGTTGGTTCTGGTCTCATCTTAAGAAGGGGACTTATCGTCTTTCAGCTCCTTTTCAGCTCATTACTGATCATCGCAACCCTAGCCATAAATGCCCAATTGAATTATATGAATAATCAATCAATGGGTTTTGATATGGAGCAGGTTTTAATTCTTCGTGGGCCTGTGATTAGTGAGGCAAGTGGGGAGGAAAATATTCCAAACATTCAGCGATTCAAACAGGAGCTTCTCACCATCCCAGGTGTTAGTCAGGTGGGTACCTCTACAGTGATTCCTGGCAAGGGGATATTACGCGGTTTAGCTATCTCACGTGTGAAAGAAAGTGAAGAGCATATGAAATCGATCGAGCGTGTGGTGACAAGTAATGACTTTCTCTCCACCATGAAAGTGAATTTCCTTGCAGGTCAAGACTTTGATCCATCCATGGATAGCTACACGCCTATTATCCTAAATGAATCTGCAGCAACCATACTTGGATTTGCAAGTCCTCAGGAGGCTATTGGCCAAACGCTCTACGAGTTTACACGGCATGAACGAAAAATTGTAGGCGTGATAGAAGATTACCATCACGAATCATTGAACAGGGCCATAGATCCGATGTATTTTGTGAGAAATGAAGCAGTAGATGCTTTCTATGCCATCCGCATGAATACCCATAAGGCCAGTGTAGTACTGGATCGAATAGACGAATCGTATAAAGCAGCCTTCCCAGGCAATCCGGCAGAATATTACTTCCTTGACCAGTTCTTTGCTGGGCAATACAAAAAAGATGAAGTAAACCGCAAAGTATTCAGTGCTTTTGCGGTCATGGCGATTATTGTGGCATGTCTTGGGCTATACGGGCTATCCTCATTCTCAGCGTTACAGCGCACAAAAGAAGTAGGTGTTAGAAAAGTATTGGGTGCCAGTATTCCTGAACTGTTTCTAATGTTATCAAAAGAGGTATTCGTGTTGGTATTCATTGGATTTATACTGGCTGTGCCCATTGCATGGTTTGGTATTGAAAGTTGGTTAAATGACTTTGCTTACAGGATGTCAATTGGTGTGTTACTGTTTATTGTACCCCTGCTAGTCATTATGGTCATTACCATTGCTGCTACGGGTGTCAGAATACTAAAGGTGACTCTGGCTAATCCTGTTCATTCTTTGAGGTATGAATAATTGAATTAAGAATCTTGAGTTTAGAGTAATTCAGAATTCAAGAAGTTTTAGGTTTAATTTGGTGTGCTCTTAAAAGAGAAATGTGATCACCTGGATCACATCTCTACCACACAATTAATCAAAATAAAACTCAAATTCTGTTAAACTAATTAACCACACTAGTTGGGAATTGGCTTCCCGGTGTACTAACCTTTATTAACTCTAAATTACTGTTCTGAACGGTCAGGTTATTTCAAAACTGATGAGTTGCAGAGATTGACGGTTGAGTCGCGTGTTATCCTGCTGGAATGAATTAAAATCATAAAAAAGCCAGAGTCGAACTCAACGCTGGCTTTTACATACATCCAATTAAAATTCTATAGTATCACTTTTAGTCTTTCTGGTTTAAGTGGTTTCACTAAGTACTGGGTCACATTCTCATATTCATAGCACTCATTGATTTGCTGGGGATCCAGGGAGGAACTTAGCATGATGATAGGAATAGATTTTCGGGTTGATTTCAACGCTTCCAAAAACCCGATCCCGGAAATAACAGGCATATTCAGATCCAGGAAAATAATATCAACCTCATGAGTAGCCAGATGATCAATTGCTTCTAACCCATTTTCAAAAGTCGCAATTGTCTCTGACCCAAGAGTATTTTGAATAACCATTTTGTTCAGCATCAATTGAATAGGATCATCATCTACCAACATGACATTGTTGAAATTGATAGTTGACATATCATATTCCCGGACTTTCTGCTGCCCTTTTTGATGAACGATTTGGTTGATATCAAATGTGAACTGATCAATTTTACCTACTGATGAATAAAGAATATCCAGCGCCTCCTCCACGTTCATCTTTTTTTCTTTTAACAGATCAAGTGCCAATGTGACGTTAGCCAAATTTGACCTGATCATGTGATTGGAGATGTGATTCACTTGATCCACTTTATTCGAACTGGCTTGTATTTGCGACATCAGCGCCTGTACATGCTCTTTTCTTCGTGTATTTTTCTGAATTGCTGAATTAATTGAACCCAACAACTGAGCAAACTTGAATGGCTTACAGATATAATCATCTGCTCCTTTTATCATTCCCGTCCTTCGTGACTTTTCATCTGCTGCACCCGTTAAAAATAGAAAAGGGATATCTTCAAGCTTTCTAATTGACCTGATTGTCTCCAAAATCTGATAACCATCCATTCCTGGTATATTCAAATCACAGACCACCAAGTCAATAGCATTCTGCAATAAATACTCAATTCCAGATTCTCCTGAATGTTTTATTTCCACCTCATATCCATGCTCTGTTAAAAACTCAGAGATTGAACCTGATAGCTCTATGTCGTCTTCTATAATCAGTAGCTTTTTCATTTCGTTTTTTTACTTTTTATGTGAATCGTGATGTAAAAATGTTAGCTATCAAATAATTAATATAACTATTCCGATACGATGCTTTAAATGAAGGATGAGTCGCCTGGTACAGACTTCAAGAATGTGGTTTGGGACTTCAATACCATTCATCGGCCAATCCTGACAACTCAAGGATATAATTGCCAAATGATCTACCCCCTTGTTAACCATCTATTCTGCCTCAAGGATTTTAATTCCTGGCACTCCTACAATCAGATACAAGGCTTTGGATGGTATCAATTCTTCGATCAATTGCATAAATACCGGTTGAATTGACGTAAATCTGATTTTAACTTCACTTCCTTCTCTTCAACCTCCCGATAGACCAATTCACCCTTTGAATTAATCTGAAGGGCCCGATTTGTTAAATGATCCAACCATCTCTGGACAACTTCGGGAAAAAGTAATAATCATGAACAAGAAAAAAATCTACGTAATCGACGACAGCACCATGATACTGAACTTTATGAAGGAGTTCTTAAGTAATTCATATGATGTTCATTGTTTCGACAATGGAAGTGAAGCAATTAACAAAATCAAACAAGGTGATACTCCAGAGCTCATAGTTTGCGACTGCAGAATGCCCAATGACTTATCTGGAACTGAAGTATTAAAAGCTACTCATTCCATTGACCCGGAGCTACCATTCATTTTCCTGAGTGGAAACAAAGAAATTGATCAGAAAGTAGAGATTTTCCAAAATGGAGCTTTGGACTTTGTAGAAAAGCCTTTCAATCCAATTGAATTAGACGCCAGAATCAAGCGTGCGATAAACCTTAAATCAGAACAAACTAAATACACCTTGAAATATGCAGTCTAGAAAAAGAATAACGAAAAGAGTATTAGATGTACTAATAGCATCAGTCCTGATACTTCTCATTGCTCCATTAGCGTTAATTGTGGCAATAGCTATCTACCTCGAATCGCCCGGACCGGTATTCTATTCACAAAAAAGAGTTGGTCAGGGGTATAAGATATTTCCATTCTTCAAATTTCGAAGCATGAGAATGAATGCAGACAAGGAAGTGAATGCTCTAAAAGCTCAATCTCAATACCTACATAATCATACTACTGAATCCGGAAATGAAAAGAAGCTCACTCCTCATGCAATCAGGGTAAGTGACGATGAAATCATTTCAGAAACCGCTTACCTGCAAGAGAGAGATCAGGATGAAAAAGTCGCCTTCTTTAAACTGGAAAATGATCCCAGGATCACCAAAGTGGGAGCATTCATCCGAAAAACGAGTATTGACGAATTACCTCAATTACTAAATGTCTTACGAGGAGAAATGTCGATTGTAGGAAATCGGCCACTGCCTTTGTATGAAGCTGAAAAACTCACAAATGATGCTGCAATTGAAAGGTTTCAAGGGCCAGCAGGTATTACAGGCCTATGGCAGGTAACAGACAGAGGTAGATCAGATGTAGGTGTAGAAAGCAGAATAGCGAAGGACATTTATTACGCACGTCATTACAATATCCTAATGGACATGTGGATACTCTTTAAAACTCCATTTGCTGCAATTCAAAAAGTAAACGTTTAAAAAATGAAAAAGCTAATCCTATTTATAATACCCATTCTTACAGGATGTATGTCGGTAATTGACGAAACACAAATGGAAATCCCATCTGTTTTTCCAGAAAACTTCGATTACAAAACAACTCATGAATATCAGGTTATCCTTGAAGCTAAAGATGGAAAAGATATTCCTCTAACAGGAATTGCCTTCCAGGTTTACAGCAGGTATCAGAACCAGAGCACTTATTTATCTACTGTGCAGACAGCTGATGATGGTCTGGCGTCATTTAAATATCCGGTTGGTATTCATATTGACAGCCTGGAGATTCGGACTAACTATATTGGACTTCCAAATAGTATGCTCATTGGTATAAATGGTGGATCTCCGCAGATTGTAACTTTCGGAGGATCCAAACATAAATCCGGAAGAAAAAACTCTTCATCCGTTAGATCTACATCGAGTAGCGGTTCACTGTTTGAAATTGGAAGCTATGATTCGCAAGGTGTGCCCTTCTACCTGGAACCGGTAGACGATTACATTTCACAAGACCTCCTGGATCTTGTCAACAATTCCTTACCTGAGCAATATCCGGTTCCAACTTACAATCCTCAGTATCTCGATGAAAACCTGGTAGGTGATACCAGACTTCAGGATTCTGCGCAGGTTTGGATCACCTTTGTGCACGAAGGAGCCGGATATAGAAATGCCTTAGGATATTATTCTTATGATTTAGATAATCCTCCTGCCACAATAGATGATATTGATTCATTAAAAATCATATTCCCTAACCTTTCTTATACGGGAAGTGGTGGTGGATTATCATCCGGAAATAAAGTTTCTCTTGGTCAATTTCCTCCAAATACAGGAATTGGTTGGTTCTTAATCCCAAATGGATGGAATGGTTCCTCCGTGAGCACAAAAAGCGACACCAAGTACTCCAACAAAGATTTCAACACCTTTACTTCTGCGGAGTATCGCACTCATACTGTGCTTTTGCTAGATCAAGCCAGACAGATTCAATTGCTGGGAATGGAAGATCTTTCCAGACCGGGAGGAGACCAGGACTTCAATGACGCTGTTTTTTATGTAACAGCAAATCCGTACTCAGCATTAATAATTGACAATTTGGAAACCACTCAAACAGACACCACGAATGACGCTGACGGAGATGGTGTCTCGGATGCAAACGATGATTATCCCAATGATCCTGATAAAGCATTTGATATCTATACGCCAGGAGAAAATGTCTTTGGCTCCATCGCATTCGAAGATCTCTGGCCAGCAAATGGTGACTTTGACCTCAACGATATGGTGATCGATTACAACTTTCAAAGTATTGCTGATGTGGCACAAAACATAGTTGAGCTGAGAGTAAAATATAAACTCCGGGCAATGGGGGCGCTTTACAATAATGGGTTTGGATTCTCATTGCCGATAGAGCCTTCCAAAATTGCGAGCATTACCGGGCAAGATGTTGTACAGAATTCATCAATTGTATTATCTGGAAATGGAACAGAAGCCGGACAAGATAAAGCGGTGATCCTTGTCTTTGAAAATGGGTTTAGAGTATGGCCAGGAACATATGAGCAAACCAATACTATATCTGGAAAAGGTTACTACGAGCCTGTGGAATTTGACCTGATCATTAAATTCTCCGAGCCAATTCCCTCCTCAACTATCGGATATCCACCTTTCAACCCTTTCATATTCCGAACGGAAAACCGAGGGCTGGAAGTACATCTTGCGGGGCAAAAACCAACTTCATTAGCGGATGAATCTCTATTTGGAACAGAAGACGACAGAACTGATAATTCTACTGTCTACTACAAGAATGGAGACAATCTTCCTTTCGCATTCTATCTTCCAACTTCCTTTGAATACCCGGAAGAGTATGAATCAGTGAGAGACGCCTTCCTGAAGTTTGAGTACTGGGTACAATCTGAAGGAACCACATATGATGATTGGTTCCAGACCAACAATCCTGAATACCGGGACAACAACAAGATATACGAGTAGACAACAAAAGTTCAATGATTATTTCTTAAGCTAGTGTATTAAAGAGGCCTCCTTTTAGGGGCCTTTTTTGATATGAGGTGTACCCAATCCCCGTTGAATGGTATCGGTTTTCCCCTGACTTGTATCTGATTTCCGATAAGCTGTTAAACCATACACTGCTCCATCACATCGCCACTTTCAATCACTGTGTCTGGCTATTCATTCTGCTCAACTGTTCTTCTCCTCCTGCCTCTCAGGTTAAAAATACCTTTGAGAAAAGCTTAAGAAAAATGATCAATATAAAATATACATACAAAGTAGTGGCTCTCCTCCTGATGACGCTCACCGTGTGCTTCAAGAGTGTTGGTCAGTCTGAATTGAGTGAGTTCCTGGATTTGGAGGAATTGAAACTATCTGATTCTACTATCACTCACCTTGTTCAACTCTCTATTGAGAATTCTTACAATGTAAAGGCCATTGGCTCTGAGAGAGATCAATATGTTGATAAGATCAGAATCGAAAGAACAAATTGGTTATCAGCATTTCGATTGGGAGTTAATTTCTTCAATGTTCAAACCACTCTTGATGAAAATGCCAATTCAGTAACAACTGCAGGTCTTCTAAATAATGTGGGAATGAATGTAACATTCAGCCCAGGTGATTTCATCAACATTGGCAAGAATGTAAGAATCGCCAAAAACGGCATGCAAAGAATCGACCATCTCTATGAAAGAGAAAAAAGAAGAGTGGCTATGAATACTGTAACCACTTACAACAAGTACCTGGAGGTAATGGAACTCATCCACGCACTATCCCAGGCATACCAAATAGGACTTGAAAACCATGTGATTGTTTCTTCCAGATTCAAACAAGGAAGAGAGCAATTTGATGGATTGAAGAAAAGTCAGGATGGACTGCTAAATGTGAAGCAGGAAATTATCAAGGCTAAGTATCAGGCTTTGAGACTCAAAATGCATTTGGAAATGGTAACTCAACCGAACGATGGATATAGTTATTAGAATACTCCGAAACCTTCTGAAGAAGTGGTATTACTTCCTGGCTCTCTCTGTGGTCAGTGCAGCAGCCATCTTCTACTTAACCAGAAATGAGGCTAAGAAATACATGTCTGAAGGGAAAGTGTTGATCAATCTTCAAAACAACAAAGGCATCAGCCTTTCAGATGAGAAAATGAAACCCCTTGAGGTGATCACTTTCTTCAACAACCTGATTGAGCTTTCTAAATCGATGAAGATCATAGAGCAGTTGAAGCTTCTTGCGGTCAGAGATAGAATATTAGAGCAGCACACATTTCTTCCGGAAATCCCGACGAGCGATTGGGGATTCACCAATGAGGAATTTGTAGCTGCATTGAATAACAAAATCAATGATGCACCAGGGCAACTAAACGATAGCACCATTTCAAAAATGGATTACTTCCTGTTTGAAAATGGTCTTACTGCAAGTACCATTCAAAATGCACTAAAAATCTACAGAATAGGTGGCAGCTATTTTATGAAAGTGGAAGTGACAACTCACAACCCTCAGTTATCTGAGTACCTGGCAAATCACTTTATTCACATCCTGAAGAAAGAGCACAAAAACAGTTCAAAAAAGAGCATCCAAAATCACAGAGCAATCATTGAAGAGCTGGTAAAAAAGTCAAAAGCTGAATTGGATAAGAAGATTGATGAATTGGAATCTTATAAGGTAAAAAACAACATCATCAACCTTGGCGAGCACACCAAAGCCATAGTGAACTACATCGTGGAGCTTGAGAAAAGAAAGACTCATGTATTGTCTTCAATTGCTGTTCATGAAAGCTCAAAAAACCAGGTAATGGAAAAGCTTTCTGGAGATCATGAATTGATGCCTAATACTGATTCTCATGAGGAAATCATGGAGTTAAAAGCCTCTCTGGAGAATCTTCAACAGGAGCACCGAAAATCTCATTTGTCAAATGAAATTGAAAGCACAGATCTATTGGAACAAGTGATGCAGGAACATCAAAACTCCATTAAAAACAACCTCCTGGCATTTTCAAACGAAGTGGTGTACGACCCATCTCAGGTACAACTTAATCTGGCCTTCAGATACCTGGATCATGATATCGGGGTAACATCTTACAAAGATGAGCTTGAAGTACTTCATGACGAGATGGCAAGAGTGGATAGATATTCCAGCAAGTTCGCTCCATTTGAATCTACCATCGTGACTTTGGACAAAGAAATTGAAACAGCAAGAAAAACATACTTGCTAATGCTCAACAAACTGAATCTTACCGAGTCACTTCACTATGGATCTGGAGAGAACATCATTGAGATGATTGATAAGCCGAAAGTTCCGGTAAAACCACTGCCTTCTAAAAGAATGATCTTGGTAGCAGCAAGTGGACTGGGTACATTCATTCTTCTTACAGCAGGATTGGTATTCGGATTATTGCTTGATAGAACGATCCAAACAGCCACCCAATTTGAAAGAGAATCAAATCTTCCATTGGTAGCAGCTTACCCTAAGAAATTAGAAAATGGTGCAGATCAAAACTTTCAGTTGACTGTTGAAAGCATCATTAGAAACCAACATGCTAAAGTTTGCCACAAGATCATTGATGGTGGTAGCAAAACGGTGATGATCACTACAAATCATGTAGAGGAAGAATTGCCTCAGATGATCGGCGAGCTTCAGGAATGTTTTACTCAATTGGGTTACAAAGCTCTTGTCATCAACAGCCTGGTAAAAAGCGAAAATGATGAATTAAACATAGAATCAGACCAACTGGAAATTGACTCCAGAAGAATCTACAGCAAACATCTGGAGCTAGGATCTATCATGGATCATGATGACCGATATGACTTCATCCTGATTCTTGTAAGCCCAATCAGCAAATCTTCTGATGTGCATTTCTGGAGACAATTCACAAGACATCTCGTGCACATGCATCCAGCAGGAAAGGTTTACGATCAGGTTGACAAAAGAACTGAGAAGCTTCTGTTATCGGAATTCAATGTGCTTGCAACTGGCCTTTACAACCTTAGCTCCGAAAATGTAGAAGACTTCCTGGGTGAGGTTCCGAAAAGAAGATCATGGATCAAGAGAAAAATTAAATCACTACTTAAAGGTCAGCTGCTATGATTGAATTGATGCTAACAATATTCGGAATCCCGGCATTGCTTTATGCAATCTATTATGCTGGACTTGTAGAGGTGGGAATGTTCTACTCAGCAAAACCCACAAAAGCAGATTTCCAACCTAATACATTGGCAGTACTTCCTGCTTATAAGCCTTCTCAGCTTTTCATCCAAGTATTAAAGCAGCTTGAAACAGCACTACCAAACAATTACTCAGTGCTAGTTCTTTTCCAGGAAGCCAATCAGGTAATTACAGATCAGGCAAAAGCTGAATTCAGTCAGTTTGATATTCAATGTGAAAGCTTCTCACACATTGGAGGCAACTCGTATCAACATGCATTGAAGCACGTAGCAAACTATGCCAGTCAAATTAAGAATCTGCAATATGTCATGTTACTCGACAAAGACAATCTGGTAACTCCAACATTCTTCACTGAACTACATCATTACGGAAATTCTGAGCTAGACATCATTCAAGGAAAAAGAGCCAGCCTAAACAGCAACGGAAACATCAAATTCTTCGACACCATCTCAGAAATCCTGAATGACACCATGTTCAGAAGTGCTAAGTGCAAAATAGGTCTGCCCCTTGAAATCAGTGGTAGTGGAGCACTTATCAAAAAAGACCTTTTCATCCACGCCATTCTAGACCTGAATCCAAAAGCACCTGGTTTCGACAAAAACTTTATGGTAAACGCTATCCTGGGACAGTCAAACTTGAAAACTCAGTTTGTCCCATCAGCTATTCTTCATGAAGAGAAAACATCAAACCTGGAAGCTTACAAAAACCAAAGAGTAAGGTGGTTTGGAGAACAGTATTACAATGCACTCATCAACGGACCAAAACTTCTTGCTTCCAGAAAAGTAATGGCACTTGATTATTTCATTACGCTGATTCGTCCGCCTAGATCATTAATGTTTGCATTACTTCCTTTGGCAGCTTCTTTGGAATTTACAGCAATGATTTTAGGTTGGAGCAATTCAATTTACTCTATAGTAGCTGCAGTACTTGTTTTTGTAAGTTCATTCGGATTGCTGGCAAAGCATAACCTTATCAAACAAGCATTCCAAGCAGCTATCTCCTTCCCTGCTCTATTGATTTCCAACATCAAAAGTGTAATGGGATCACTGCAAAAAAGAAACCTTGGAAAATTCATCCATACTGATCACCAACTATGATTCTCAATCAAGAAAACATATCACCCTCTATTTCTTCAAATTTCCTGAACCTGATCTTTGGTGAAACTGCTGTTCCTAGAGCAATCAGAATTGGTATGGACCTAATGATTGTATTAGCAATGGTTGGGATTGCAAAAGTTGCTGGAATTATTGGGGTAGCAATGTTGGTATTCTTAGTAGTTGCCGGACCACTTGCTATCTCAGTATTATGGAAAACAGCAATCGGGGTATACATCCTGATCATCATTGCATTTTTCCTTAGCGTATTCAATAGATTAACACCAGGTGTTCCACTGGGAATAGGGATCGACTTCCTCATTCTTTTGATGGGAATTGGTTTGTTTTTCAGATGCTACCTAGAAAGATCATGGGCAGCTTTGAAAACTCCTGTTACCTGGATCATTGTGGTATGGTTAGGATATAATGTTTTGGCAATTGCCAATCCTATCGCTCCTTCCAGGGTGGCGTGGTTTTATGTGGTGAGACCAGTATTGGCGTATGCAATGCTTTTCTTTTTCACAAACCACATCATGAAATCAATTGATGATATCAGAAGAATTTTAATGTTCTTCTTTGGCGTGGTTCTAATCGCTGCTGGATGGGGAATCTATCAAGCATGGTTTGGGCTATTCCAGTGGGAACTTAATTATTTATACCAGAAAGATCTTGTACACCTTGTTTTCAACTATGGTGTTTGGAGATCAATCGGGCCAATCGGTTCTCCGGCTCAGTATGGAATTATCATGGCAGAGTTCTTTACCATGGCGATCATTTTGGCTGGGGCATATAAGAAAAGAAGTGCCAAGATCTATTTCTACTTTGTGGGCTTATGCTGTCTGTTAGCGATGGTTTACTCAGGTACAAGATCGGCTTATATCATTCCGCCTTTATCATTATTCACTTACATCGTCATCAAAAGAAATCCAAAGTACTATCTGATCATAGTGGCAATGGCAATGGGCTTGGTAGTAATTGCCAATATTGAAAGTCACAATTTCTATATCAACAGAATCCAGACAATCTTCAAAGCATCAGAAGACAAGTCATATCAAATTAGAGAAGAAAACAGAGCCATCATCATGCCGTGGATCGCCCGTCATCCAATTGGTGGTGGACTTGGTAGCACGGGAGTTTGGGGACAGAGATTTTCTCCAAATACCTTCCTGGCCAACTTCCCACCAGACTCTGGATTGATCCGGGTAGCTGTGGAATTGGGCTGGATTGGATTAATCATTTTCCTAACGCTTTATGCCCTGGTACTTCTAAAAGGTGTAATCGGATATTGGAGGACAACTAATCCTCAGTTCAAAGCAATAATCGCTTCAATTCTCAGTGGGATCGCTCCTCTTATTCTGGTTGAAACAAGTCAGGAAGTGGTTGGTGTATTTCCAATGAGCCTGCTATTCTGGATCATGATCAGCATCATGTTTTCAGCAATTAAACTATCTAAAAATCAAGTAGAACTTAAAAAATCAAACAAATGAAAATAAGAAATCCTAAATCGAGATATGACATTAAAATCAAGAAGCAAGATCTTGTTTTGGATATTGGGGGCGGACATAATCCGCATCCAAAAGCCAATGTGATTGTTGATAATAAAGTAGAAGATAACAGTCACAGAGGTGGAGATTTATCAATTCTAAACGGACAAAAATTCATTGAAGCAGATGGTCATAATCTTCCATTCAAAGACAATTCATTTGATTATGCAGTTTGCTGCCATGTGGTGGAGCATGTGGAGGATCCAGTGAAGTTTGTTGGAGAGATGACGAGAGTAGCCAAGAAAGGATATTTAGAAGTTCCCTCATTGATTGGTGAATACCTGGCTCCTAAATACTCTCACAAATGGGTGTCTCTGGAAATTGACGGAAAGCTGGTATTCTTTGAAAAGTCTAAGCTTAATCTTCCTGAAGAAAATACCAATTTCGGAGATGTGTTCTTGTATTTCTTAAGAAGCAACTCATTAGCCTACAAACTATTATTAGAAACCAATCCCAATCTGCTCACCACTAGAATAGAATGGGAAGGTGATTTAGAAGTGATTGTAAATCCAGAAGAATCGGTTTACAGAGATTACTTCACTCAGCCCTGGAACATGGAAATGATCACTGCTCAATTGCAGAAGAAATCAATGCTTCAGGACCTACTAGATAACATCCAGGCATTTGGGAAAATCTTCAAGTCGGTAGTGCAATCCACTATCTCTGGAAATAGAGGAGCGTCTTTTGAGCAGATGGGACTTGGCGAAGCACAAAAGGAAGCAAGCTTAAAACCATCTTTATCATGAATCAAAACGCAATAGTAGCATTCGCAGTGGGATACAATCCCGGAGAATTGGATTTATTTATCCAGAGTATTGATAGGAATATCAAAGGAACAGATTTGATACTTTATGTTGGCAAAAACGATGCTGATTGGAGACTGGCTTATAGCAATAACTCATGGATTAAGATCCGGAGATTTGAAGAAAACCTGATTTCCAAAGCATTTTCAAAAGTGATCAAACAAAGCAAATGGGTGCTTGACCTTTGGACTGCAACGCTTTCTTGGGCGCATGAGAAATATGGTAGATCAAAGTTTTCGGATCATCTGATTATGCCATTGCTTCAGTTCATGTGTAAAAGATTTATCATCCTTGAAAAGGAATTAGAAAACACCAACTACAGCAACTACATGCTGACTGATGCAAGAGATGTGATCTTTCAATCTGATCCATTCCAGGAGCTTCAAAACAACCAAATCATCACTGGTGGTGAGCCTAAGAAAATCGTTGATTGCGAACACAACTTCAAATGGATTTCTACCACATTCGCTGATGAGAACTATCTGGACATTATCAAAAACCAGATCCTTTGTGCTGGCGTGACTTTAGGTTCTCGTGAAGTGATGATGCAATATGCCAGCGAGATGATAGATATCTACTATCAGAAACTCGGATATATTGTAGACTTGCTGGGACCAGATCAGGCGGTGCACAACTGGTTGTTTTACTACGGACTTGAGGGTGTTAACAAGGAAATCCAAAACAACGGAAAAGGTACCATTGCGACTCTTCACTACTCGGATTTATCAGAGTTTGATATCAAGGAAGGAGAAGTGAAAAATCACAACAATGTGCCACTTCACATCTTACATCAATTCGACAGAAAGGACGAGTTAGTGGAGCTATTTTCTAAAAGATACATCTCCAAACTAGCGTAACCATGGGTTTCGGAAAAATCAAATTTGCATGGTCTTTGGCAGTTAGTGTTTTGGCACTGGTGAAAGGGTTTGCTTTGCTATATCTCATCACGGCAAACTACACAGTAGAGGAAGTTGGAAAATGGTTTCTGTTTCTTGCCTTGGTAGCAATAGTTTCGGCACTTAGAGAAGGGTTGATCTATGTACCAATGGTAAAACTTGGGCCCCAATCAGAAAGTGATGATGCTCTCCTTTATTTGAAAGGAAACTGGATTGTAAATCTTTCATTTGAGATTGGAGTTGGGCTTGTAGTTTTAGTATTGAATGAACTTGGAGTATTTGGAATTGCAAGTGAATTGGTTCTGATCTATCCGATCTACGGAATTTCATTAGCTCTTTACAGATGGAATACCATGTATCTAAAAAGTATCAAAAACTTTAAGCCACTTGCAGGATTGGAAATATTGCACTTCATCTTTATTGTTGGGTATTTCCTTTTCACTTCCAATACTCAGATCCAACACCTGGTTCTGGGGCTTTCAGCAATGAATGCACTGGCTTTTATTGTTGGATCTTTCTTCGTGCCAATTGGAAAACTGATAGCTGCCAACATCAGCAAGACTCACTTCCAGCAAATCTGGAAATACGGAAGCCACGGTATCATGAAAGATATTTGTATCTCGCTTACTTCCAGAATCAACATATTCATAACCGCAGCTATCCTTGGTACTACAGACACAGCACTTCTTGGATTAGCCCAGCGATATGTGATGATTGTAATTACATTAAACAATGCTGTTCAACTCTTGCTTTTCCCGGATCTTGTGAAGCTGTACGCTCAAAACAACCTGGCGAAAATCAAAGAGCTAATGGAAGGTAGTCTTTCCAAACTTTACGCCGTTTTGATCCCAGGTGTAGTGATTTTCACAGTGGCGATGTTTTGGTTATTGGTTCCTCTTCATGGTGATGATTATCAGAGTGCATGGCCGTTGATTGCCATCATGTTGGTGACTAGTCTTTCCATTCCTTTGGGAACATCTTTTGGGAGCTATGTAAATGCCATTGGAAAACCTCAGCTAAACAGCTTGATCGTATTCCTTTCCAGCATCATCTATACCGGACTTTCATTAATCATGATCCACACATACGGAATCTGGGGAGCGGTGATTGCTCCTTTAGTAACAGAAGTGATTGGCCTATTGATTGTCAATTACATCTTCAAAAAACACACCGACATCAACCTTTACAGGGTATTGAAATTGATACCGACACAAGTATTAAACCTATTAAAAATCTTAAAATTCAAACTGATATGAGAAATACTAAAATCAGTGTTATCGTACCGACTTACAACAGAGTAAAATCATTACAAGTGGCTATCGACTGCCTGTTAAATCAAACATTGGATTCCAATCTATATGAAGTCATCATTGTTGACGATGGATCAAATGATACAACACTCTATACTTTACAAGAACTAATGCTAAGACATCATCAACTAAAATACATCTTCCAGGCCAACAAAGGACCAGCAGCAGCCAGAAACACGGGACTAAAATCAGCCAGAGGAAGAATTGTAGCATTCACCGATGATGATTGTGAAGTAGCAGAAAATTGGTTGGAAACCATTTTGATGAGCTTTAATGAGGACAAAGGACTCGTAGGTTTACAGGGCAGCACATACACCACAAAATCTGAAGTGACACCACTAACACACCAGGTAGAAAACCTGGAAGGCAACCACGCCATCCCAACTTGCAATGCAGCATACAGAAAAGACGCCATCCTGAAGATCAACGGATTTGATTGCCAGTTTCCATACCCTCACAATGAAGACACAGATGTAGCCTGGAGAATTGCGCCGTTGGGAAGAGTGAAGTTCAACAAAGACATGAAAGTTCACCACCCACCAAGAAAAGACTCCTTCAAAAAAGTAGCTAGCAGAATGAAAGTCCTCACCAGCGAGTTTGCCCTCTACTACAAAAACAAATCCGACTACAAAAAATACCGAGGCGGCACCCCCTGGAAGACGATCTACAAAACAGTATTCGTAAAAAACAACGTCCACCACCTCAAACAAGGCCTAAAAAACTGGAAAAACCCAAAGCTCATGCTAACCGGAGTTCTCATAGTATTCTCATGGTGGATTGACATGCTGGTAAGGTTACCGGAGTACTTGAAAGCGGATAGGTATTATGCGGAGGTGTATTGTGGGGAGAAGTAATGAATAGTTTATATTGCATTGAAAAGTATTACCAGATGTCAATGATTCATCAATGCACTATTTACCCGAGTGTAGTCGTTTGTAAACGATTAATCACCTAAGGGTGAAACACTTGAGAGTTATTGACAGGTAAGAATGAAAGGGATATATGTGCACCAAAGTACATATATCCGGATGTTGTGCTTCATTAACTACTCTATGAAATATATAAACCTACTTTTAGTTATACTAACTTTTTCCTGCGCTGAGAAGGGCATTGTAGAAAGCTATCCTAACGGAGAAAAGAAAAAAGAAATCCAATCATTAACTGACAGTACTTACTTAGAAAGGAGGTATTACCAGAACGGAAAACTGAAAGCAGAAATAAATTACAAAGACTCCATAAAGAATGGATACTCAACTGTTTATTTGGAGGACGGGAAATATTACCAACTTCTATACAAGAACAATGTTGCGAATATTAATTGGGAGTACTTCGAAGAAAATGGCAATCCCATTGAAGTCTCTAGAGAGTTACAAATAGTTGCACCAAATCAGATAACATCTGGATCGAGGCTTGATGGCTATGCAAAAATTGTTAACTCATCTTCTGATTCTTTATATGCTGCAATCTGTTGTGATATAGACCAATCTGGATTTCCGTATTCTAAATGTGCATTCGCTGGAGAGTACCCAAATGGGAAATGTGATGGTCTAATTCCATTAGAAGGAGATTCAGCAATTATTTCATTTGGAGTTGGTAAAAAAATTAGAAAAATGTCACAAGGTATTATTATGTATGAAATGATATTCGATGAAATCTTTCTTCCCTACCATGCTGAACTAACTTATGAGGTTGTAAAAGACGAAAGCACAACATACGCTAATGAATGAATAGAGTGTTAAGCTAGGCCGGTGCTTTTGTGCATTCTCCAATGTTCGCCTTATTTCTGTTTGATAAAACGTACTCTCGCAGGTTGTCCCCAACCTGTGTGCACTATGTTCACAAGGACTCTGTCCGCCTCCCAAATCCAAAAAACAATGGACAAACATCACCAATCCTAATAGCATCCGGCAGACAGTTTGTAAATGGAAACAGGTCAGGAGACCTTCGTAATCATTTATTAATTTTAAGTCGCCCTTCGGAAGACTTGAAATAACCATGGTTTAAAGGTAACAACTATGATTCTGCATCCATCGAAAGAGCTGCCGATAGTTTTTTAAGCAGTGATTACTTGCAATATGATTATGATGATGAAAAAGCTAATACTTTCTTAGACATAAATGAACTTTTCGTTACGTTAGACAATGAACAATGGGGCTCATATGCTGGCACTAGAATTAACAAGACTCGGTATTTATTATTAAAGTTAGACCTGTTAACTAGCAGTTTTAACACCTTAATACAATTCAATAGAAATAATTCTTCCGTAGAACATTTGGTACCGAGAAATATAACTAATTCAAATTGGAATATCAGCGAAGAGGATCATTCCAAATGGTTACACAGATTAGGCAATCTCGCACTAATTGATAGGAGGAAGAACGCATCTCTAAGTAATAGAACATTTGAGGAAAAGAAAGTAAGGTATCAAGGTGCTATTGAAACCAGAGCAAATACCAATTTTATCTTCATGCAAAATATTAAATGGGACATAGCTGAGGTCGAAGAAAATCATAGAAGGGTGATTAGTATATTAAAGGATTATTATGCAGGTAACTCTATCGAATCCATTTTGGTAATTAAGAATAAAATTGAAAACTACAATAAGGAACTAAATTTTAATCCTACTTTAGGCTTGGATTAATACACGCTAGTGCGCGTCTGAGTGAAACGGAGACGCGTGCTTCGAAAGACAGATCATAAAAATATATTGCTCTTTCAATTCACGACAGCACGCGTTACACTTCGTTAAACGTGCGCTAGCTATGGATTCAACCACTCAACTAGTTGCTGTATTGCCATCCTAGTCTCCACAAGATATGCTATGTTTGTGCATATCAGGTTGGTATGGCACAGTTTATACCGACGTTCGTTAGACTTAATTGTCGGAACCAACAAATTGCATGTAGCCTATGAAACCACTAGAAATGCATGACGAACTAGGCACTATTATTCATTCTTTATCTCCCATTTCTAGCAAAAGCCTAGAGAAAATTATGAATATAGTTGAATTCATTAATGTAAAAAAAGGAGAGCCAATTAGTACAATAGGGAGATTCAATAATCTAGAATATTTTTTAATTGAGGGAATCTGCAAAAGTTTCCTATTTACTCCAGATGGAGAAGATGTAACGATTTCCGCGCTAGCGCGCGTCTGAGTGAAACGGAGACGCGTGCTTCCAAAGACCGGATATGACACTCAATTCACGACAGCACGCGTTACACTTCGTTAAACGTGCGCTAGCTATGGAAACAGGTCAGGAGACCTTCGTAATCATTTATTAATTTTAAGTCGCCCTTTGGAAGACTTAAAATAACCTTTATGAAAAGATACCTAGCAATCTTCAGTCTCATTTACTTTAGCTGTACGTCCAACAATTCACCTGGATATAACAGCAATAACCATGTAGTTGATACAATTTATGCCACAAATCAAGAGAATACCCCAAGTTATAAGAGGCTAACAATTCAAATTACTGGCATTCTTAATCAGGATATTCCTTCATTTAAGGTAGGAGAATCGACACCTATTAGATTTCAAGTTATTGACTTTGAAGAGTATCCATTGTTCGTAAAAGGAACTGAGAATGTAATTATTGATAAGGGAGACTCTTTATCTGGCATATATTATTTGATTCCCACTGACACAACTTTTAAGGTAGAAGTGTCCCAGAATTATGGAACTGGAAATGTGGTTCTCAAGACCAAAAGAGAAGAAGGGACTGTTCTCTTAGATAGGAATGGCTATAACATTGTTGGTATTAGACCCTTCAAGGCTCAAAAAAACGTGCGCAATCAAACGTCTGAGTGAAACGGAGACACATGCTTCCAAAGACAGATCATAAAAATATATTGCCCTCTCAATTCACGAAAGCACGCGTTACACTTCGTTAAACGCGCGCTAGCTATGTCACAATTAATGTTCTATCAATCACCCAACTCAAACTCCTTCTCCAAAGTCCCAGTCTTCACAATCATACCATCCTCAATGAGTTTGTAACTCAAGGAAAACTTGTACACTCCCGTGTCTATTTTATATTCTGTAGCTTCCCTACCTCTACACTTTCTGGAAATGTAATCCCACTTTATCGTGATGGATCCACCTTTTTCCACTTTTGTGGGTACCGGAGGATTGCCGCAGGGAACACCACATGGACATGGGTAAACCGGTATGGAAACCCAGTCGTCACCTTCTTTTTTTTGTATAAAGAACTGTTTAGTATTAGGGAATTCTACAACCTGAGTTGTATTATTTACAACCTCAAACGCAATGGCATCATCGGTCTGAAATTCATTTACCGTCAAACCTTTATCCAACTGCGGCTGAGTCGTTTTGCATGAAATGAAACCAACACTAATTACTAAAAACACGCAGATGAATCGATCAAGTATATTCACAGTTTTCTTTTTTTTATCAATTATAATAGCATTCTCCGCTACATCCCAAGGGCATTTGCGATTAATTGCTGAAGGTGAACGAGATTTCAGTAAACTGCGTGAGGCTTTTTACGAAGAATGGAAAGAACAAGGAAGCAGATACAGTGACTTAAAGAAGTTCAAGAGATGGGAGAATTTTATTGTGCCCAGAGTAAAAGATGGAAAAATACCGGGAGCAGGATATTTCAAGCAAAGGTATGATGCTTACGAACTGATTAAGGCTGATAAAAACGCCTCAAAAAGACAGCAAAATAGCTGGCAATCTATAGGACCTTATAAATGGGAAGTGGGAAATGATGGATATAATCCTGGAAATGGAAGAATCAATTGCATCACAGTAGATCCTAACGATCCCAACAAAGTATACATAGGAGCAGCAAGTGGTGGTTTTTGGAAAAGCCTTGATGGCGGACAAACATGGCATACTTCCACTGATGATTTAGGTGTACTGGGTGTAACTGATATATATGTAGATCCCGACAATACAGATAGGATTATCATTCTTACAGGCGATGCTTACGGAGGCGATACACCATCCATCGGTCTTTTTGAGTCGTTGGATGCAGGTGAATCCTGGGAATTGATGAACTTATCTTTTGATAGAAATGAGTTCAGAACCTACTACAAACTGGAAGTGGGCAAAGAAAATAAGGACCTGATGTTTGTTGCAGGTACAAACATCATCAGATCTATTGATGGAGGTGAAACATGGGAGGAAGTTCAAACTGGTACTTTCTCAGACCTTGCGATGCACCCGACAAATGACAGTATTTTATATGCTTGTGACAGATTTGATAATGTGGCTAATCGAATCACTTTATATAAATCAGTTGATGCTGGTCTTAGATGGGAACGTATAGTAATGGACTTCCCTGAAGCCAATAAAACATTTGGCAGAAAAGCACTTGGGGTGACACCAGCTAATCCAGATGTGGTTTATATCCTTTCTTCAGCTTCCGATGCAACATTTGGTGGATTATTCAAATCTTCAGATCAATTGAATTCGGTAACTCTCATGTCTTCTACACCTAATATTTTCGGTTATAGCAAACAAGCTGATGATAACAGTGGACAGGGATGGTATGATCTGGCAATCGGTGTTTCTCCTGAGGATGAGAACGAATTATATGTGAGTGGTGTGCATGTTTGGAAGTCCATGGATTCAGGAGAGAATTGGGAACTCCAGAATTACTGGATTTGGAGTGACCAGGAATATCCCTATGTACATGCAGATAATCACACCATCGATTATTACCATGGTAATGTTTATTGTGGAGGAGATGGAGGTATTTTCTACAGTGAGGATGATGGCGAAACCTTTGACAACCTAAGTTTTGGTTTAAATATCGCACAGTTTTACAGGCTGGGAACACACCCTGAGCAGGAAGACGTAGTAGTTGGAGGTTTGCAAGACAATGGGTCTTTCGCAAAAATAAACGATGAATGGTACCACATTTTTGGTGCTGATGGTATGGAAGCATTAATAGATCATACTGATCCTAATACTGTTTATTCAGAATATCAAAATGGTGGTATTATCCGGTACACCAATGAAGGACTGGATGCTGATTGGTACGTATCAAATGCTGATAATGAACCAGGCGGATGGGTTACACCATTCATTATGCATCCTAATGACCATAACACATTGTATTTTGGATACCAGAATGTTTGGGTCAGCAATGATCGCGGAGAAACACTTACTAAAAACAGTAACTTCAATGGTGCGAGTGTCATTGACATCCTAAAGATGCATCCTACACAAAACAATACGTTCCTTGTTGGTAGAGGAGGGTTATTATATTACTCTACGGACGAAGCGCGATCATTTTCAGAAATTTCTGCAGGACTACCGTCCTTACCATTGACTGATGCCATATTTGATGTAGCGAATCCTGACCGAATATGGGCGAGCTTATTTGAAGGTAATGTCTATCAATCCAATGATGCTGGAGAATCATGGTTTTCTGTGAGCGAAGGATTGCCTTTTCTGAGTGTGAATTGTTTATTACAACACCCTTGTGGTGATATACTATATGCTGGAACCGATGTTGGCGTCTATACATTAGACCTGACTTCTGGAAATCGCAATTGGGAATACATGGGCAATGGTTTACCAAACGTGATCGTCAGAGAAATGGAAATACAAAATGCTACTAGCAAGCTATACGTAGCGACATATGGACGTGGCATTTGGAAAATTGATGTGCCTGAAGTCAGTGAAGGTGAAGAAATTCAATCCATAACATTCCAGGATATTGAGGATAAAAGACTTAGCGATGAGAAGTTTGCTTTGGTAGCGGAGAGTTCTTCAGCATTAGAGGTATCCTTCATTTCAAGTGATGATAGAATAGTGTTAATCGATGGAGATTCAGCAGAAATAATAGGGCTTGGAGCTGTTGAAATCAGTGCAATGCAATATGGAAACTGTGCATACCAACCAGCTGACACTGTCACAAAATCATTTGAAGTTTTAAAAGGAATCCAGACCATTGAGTTTGAAGAGATCGCTACTGATGTTCCATTCAGAAAAGGAAGATCATTTTCATTATACGCAAGATCCAGTGCCGGCTTGCCAATTACCTTTGTGAGTTCAGATGAAAGTCTTATCTCAGTAAATGGTAACCGGGCCATTATAGAGTCCGATGAAGGGGGCACAGTAACGATTACAGCGAGCCAGGAAGGAAGTGAATTTTATGAAGCAGCAGAGAGTGTGGACCAGGAGATAACTTTCCTCATCCTCGATGCAGAAACACTGGAGTCAAACCCTCTTTACCCAAATCCAACAGCTCGCTTTGTTAATTTGCCACCAGACACACGAGGTGTACAATATCGATTATTTAATTTATCAGGTAGGCTGGTGAAAAAGGGTATTGTATCTAATAAAAACAGAGTTGATATCTCTGATGGAAATTCAGGTAGATACATCCTTGAAGTAGGCGGAAAAACTTATCAGGTGGTGAAGAAATAAATGCTTTAAAACTCATACAAAACACAATGCCTTAAAACAGGCGGAGGTTAAAAAAGTTATACAGGTGTAGCAGATGCTACACCTTTTTATTTTGGTGCTTTCTTGGCACTTTTATAAAGTACTCTCGCAGGTTCTCCCCAACCTGTGAGGAAAATATTTTAGGACTCCAGTCAGATTCCAGTTGAACCCCTAGCCCCTAAAGGGGAACCAACAACAGTTTCTTAAGATTAATGAATTATCCCTTTAGGGAAGACAAGGGTGTGTATAACTGATTTGTAAACTCATGTTCCTAGTACTCTCTCGGGTTGTTTTTAGTCTACACCAACCTTTTTCAAATCAAATGCTTTTAATTCCGGATACAAATTCCGATTTAAATTGAGCATAGACCTTGCTGTTGGTAAAGTAAATGTTTTGTGGTGTCTGTGTCTATTCAAGATGTAATTACGAGACCTAAAGTCTTTTGCAATCGCCATTGAATCGGAAGAAGAAGCTACTCTAGGATTGGGGTACCTGCTGTCCAATTCACCTGAAAATTTAATTTGCATTTCTCGGGTATACCTGTTGTATCTATCAATTCTCCTATGATATTGAAAATAGGTATCAAGTGATTCACACAAACCACTGTTTTCTGAGCAAATCTCTAGATAAATATCGGGGTGATTTTCTATAATATCCTGAAAGTATGGTGTAGGTTCAAAATAGCTTAACGCCCAGAAATAGTGTGATTGTACTGACTCAACTATCGGATATACATTCCCTTCTCGAATCATATTTTCATAATTCGAAAGGACTAGAGAATCTTGAAAAACCCAACTATTTAAACCATTTTCCTGGTCAAAAAGTCCAGCTTTATCAATACCGGTGAGTAGCACTGTAATTTTCAAAGAGTCTTTCTCAATGGCATTTATTAGTCCGCTCCACCTTTTAGCAAAAAGCTGCTCCTGTTCATTTTTGGAACGATGGTCTTCGAGCAAAAATGCACCATATACAGAACCAAATATCAAAACTCCTTCAACAACATATCTGAATAGGATTTTAGGGGGCTTCATAATTTCAATTTACTTAATTCTGAAGGAGAATTAAAGCATTTAGTAATCTCATGGAGTCAGGTCAGGAGACCTTCGTGACCATTTAATGATTTTAAGTCGCCCTACGGAAGACTTAAAATAACTCTTTCACTATAACTAAACTCAAATTGTTTTACTTCGCATAAAACATCCCAACCCCAAACCACTACATTTACCCATCTACCTTAGCAATAATCAATCATCATTCCTTACATTTAACCTAACATGATCGACGTAACGTGAAAATATCTCCAAAAGCAAAAAGAAACATTTCAAGGATTCTTCCCTTCGCAATAATCTGGGTGCTGAGCGGGTGGATCACTGATGTGACTGAGATTGGGATAACACGTAATCAAAATCTAAATCCAGATACTGATATTTCCCTCACCATCCCTATCCTGATTTTTGCGAGTCTGGCAAATGCCATTGTTGGAATTATTGTCGGGACATTGGAGGTTATTTATCTGGAAAAGAGGTTCTCGAATAGATCACTTTGGGTCAAGCTTTTTTACAAATTCTTAACCTATCTCACACTAATTATCGTCATCATTGTCATCTTTTATCCGGTGGCGTCTTCTCTTGAAACAGGTATAAGTTTACTGGAAGCTGATGCATGGCAAAAACTGGGCAGGTTTCTTATAAGTGTCTCTTTTCTTGTTACCTTATTTCATTTGTCGGTCAGGGTTATTTTTAGTTTGATCTATTCAGCCATAAGTGAAAACTTAGGTCATCATCTGTTTCTAAATTTCTTTTCCGGGAAATACCACCAGCCCAAAATTGAAAAGCGGATTTTCATGTTCCTGGATATGAAATCCTCTACTACAATAGCCGAGGCTCTGGGCCATATTAAATACTTCAAACTACTGGACACCTATTACAAAATTATGTCGGATCCTATCATAAATTCATTGGGTGAAGTCTATCAGTACATAGGAGATGAAATTGTGATATCATGGAAACCAGAGAAAGGGTTTAACAATGCCAATTGCATCAAATGCTTTTTTGACATACGCGATCAACTCGAGAAACAAAGGGAAGCTTTATTGAATGAATATGGTTTTGAAATTGGTTTCAAAGCAGGGATTCATTTTGGTGAGGCCACTATTGGAGAAATTGGAGACCTAAAAAAGGAAATCGTATTTACAGGTGATGTCTTAAATACAACCGCCAGAATCCAAAGTCTCTGCAAGGAATTAGAATCTGACTTACTGATCTCCGGTGCAATTAAAGAATTATTACCCCAATCAAACTATCAATATAGCTCCAAAGGAGAGATAGAATTGAAAGGAAGAAATAAGAAAGAAGAATTGTTTAGTGTAAGCAAGTTGGAACAGGTCTGAGTGAATGAAGATTCTTGCTCACATTCATGAAGGTTATAAATAACATTTCATATATATTGCGTTATACCGTTAGCTATTCATTAAATCTGTTTAAAACCATGAAACTAAGATTCATTACTACATTACTCCTTGTTCTTATCCTAATTGGCTCATGCAAGAAGGATGAAGAAATTACAACCGAAAACTTTATATCAATCAGTTCTGTTGATGGAGATTTATTATTTACCGAGGACTTAGGAATATTTAATAATTACAGCCTGGGAGACAACAACCTGGATCAAATATCTCTGGTTTTAGGTAATTCAAGTGGTTTGAATTGTCAAATTTACATCTCAGGATCTAAGCTATTAGATCAAGACTTACCCCTTGATGTACCAAACTCCATCAATTCTGCACACGGTGAAGTGCAAATTAGAGACTTCACAAAAGACGTAGAATTAACTTACGGTCCGAATGACAGCATTAACTACGTAGGACATACAAGTGATGGTGTGAGATTTGAGATCTTATCGTATGAGGATGATTATATCAGTGGCACATTTAGTGGGACTGTCGCTACAAGAACAGGTAAGGAAATAACCATTAATGAGGGAGAATTTGGACTATTCATAGAGCTCAACGATAGTAATTAAATGACAAATTTCCAGGTTCTTGAAGGGTTAACTAAATCACCCAACCACGGATACTTATCAATTTCGAGGTTGAAACGGATTATTCCACGCATTAACTCTTATTCAGATATTTACTACTTTTAAGTAATGCTAAAAGCTAAAAATAACTTTTCCATCCATTAGCAAAGATCATGAACAAAAGAGTTGTACATTTTGAAATAGGCTGTAGTGACATTGAAAAAACTTCAGAGTTTTACAGTGCAGTTTTTAATTGGAAATTGCATCAACATGGGAACTCCGCCATTATTGAAACAGAAAAAGACTCATTAAGCGGTCATCTGAATAAACTTGGACCAGAGGATCCTGAAAACTATGTCACAGTCTACATTGAAACCGATACAATTCATTCTGACCTGGAGGCAATAGTATCAAACGGCGGTGAAATATTTGTAAAGCCCGTAAAGTTACCCGATGGAAGAGAGTTTGCCTGGTTTAAGGATGTTGCGGGCAATCTGCTCGGACTTATCACGGCTTCTTAATTGGGAACAGATTAAATCCCTTCACAAATTCCCCAGAGCTTACTTCAACTTCCCAAAAGCATCCTCCAAAACCAACAAACTGGTCAAATCCCCAAGTGACGCCTGAGTGTCGCCCTCAAAATTCATGATTCATTTGAATTCCCCACTAGACTTGCTATCAAACAAAAAATTCAATGACATGACAACAACGAAAAACGTTAAAATCATTCTAACCTCTCTGGGTGTTCCGGTCCTTTTCTCCTTCTCTCTAATGTTGGTAGTATTACTAAGCATCTCTCCATTCTTCCTGGGAGTTAATGAACGATTCACTTATGGAGTGGTGGGTTCATTAGCTGCATTAACCATCACCTATGTTTTCTTAAAAGTAGATCGCAAAACATGGAAGGACTATTTTCTATTAGCGGATAGCAAGACCTTAGCAAGATTTATAATAGGCTTTTTGGCCGGACTTATCCTAGCTTCAGTTATGTTCCTGATGCAAGCCTGGTATAGTGGGCTACAAATCAGTTTCGTTCAGGCTGATTTGTCACAATTCGCCTTGATGGCATTGTCTCTTATTCCTTTGGCTTTTATGGAGGAAATAGCTTTCAGATCCTACGCTTTCATTAAGATAAAAAATGCATACGGTGTTTGGGTCGCTCAATTTTCAATAGCTATTCTGTTTGCTTTGTATCACTACATTGGAGGTTGGTCATTGATGGCTTCTTTTGTTGGAACTGGGGTTTGGAGCTTTGCCTTTGGCTGGATGGCACTCCGATCTAACGGAATTGCTCTACCAACAGGATTCCACTTTGGATTAAACCTGGCACTTGCTGTAATCGGAAAAAAATATTGGGTTCCTGCATTGGTTGAAATAGACTTTCCTAATACCCCAACAAATGCAATGTTGCAGGCAAATGAGTATTTTGGAGGAGCATTGCAAGCAATAATTTTCATAACTTTTGTAGTATTGACATACAGATACACCAAACGCAAACATGGGAAAGACCAATCTAACTAGTCAGCCACAGCTGGGACAAAGACTTTTTGAGATTCGCTCACAACAAGGATTAACCCAGCAGGAGTTGAGAGAGAAATCTCATGTTAGCATCCGTACCATTCAACGAATTGAATCCGGAGCGGTCACACCACGGTCAGTGACCACTAAAATCCTACTTGAGGCACTCGGAGAAAATTTAGATGATTGGTACAATTCAGATGTGAGTGAAGAGCAGGCTTCTTCTAAAACACTGAGTAACATGTTACTTGTTAGTGCCTCAGAACCCACTCTCAAGCAAGCGCTATTACCTGCCTGGATTTCTGGGATTATTTATCTGTTGATGGTCATTTTCGAGCAAAGCATAGAGATATTTACTGAAAACTCAGCAAATGAAACCATGCTGCAGTACATGATGGTAATTGTAAAAGTGATTGCAGCAATTTCCTTCTTTCTATTCACTAAAGGGATTTTATCACTGAGTATTTTATTTGAAGTATCGCTCCTCAAGACTGCAGCGTATATATCATTGCTCTTTGTTCCTGTGATGTATCTAACAGAGGGTGTCATTATTCTATATTTTCAGGAATTGAATGGGCCAGAAAGCACTTTCCGGGCCTTATCAGTGATTCCTCTAGGCACTATATCAGTTTTTCTGGGAATTGGATTAAAGCGGCTTCAGGATGGAATGGGAAGATTAGCCAAGGTAGCAGGGAATCTGGAATTGGTCTTTGGCATCTCCTATATGAGTTTAATATTCTCCTTTGTAGGAGTGCTCATTTTGGTTCCTTTATTGGTAGTGGAAGTGGTATTACTTTCTAAGGCAGATCAACTGGCAAGGGCTGGTGAGATTTAGGGGTTAAATGATCATTGATTAACTTTAGGAAAACTGAACTAAGCGAAAATCTTTGAGGCGAGGGAATTGAATTTAGCATCTAACTCAATTAGACCCTCAATGCTAGCGAAACCTAAATAAACACGCCATGTACAAAATCACTTCCACCATTCTACTTTGCTTCACCCTTTTCCAGGCCAGTGGCCAGAATATTTGGGACCTGTTTGTGAAAGAAGTAAACAGCACCGTTAAAAACCTGGATGATGGACTAAAGGAAGCAGACAACTGGAGTAAAACGGCCATCAGCTCTTTGGAAAATTACACCACAGCTACTGGTCAAACTTTTCAGGAATTTGCCAAAGAGTCAGAAACTACCATGATCAATGCATCCACCTCCTGGCTTAACGAAATGAATAATGCTGTCAATACACTTGGCAATTTAACCAACCTGGAATGCAGCAATTATATCGCTCCTGTTAGTAACGCGCTTAAATCAATGCAAACGCCGATGGATAACTATGGAGCAACTAGTGCAGGCGCAAAAGAGTGTAAAGAGTGCATGGCCTGGGCTACAGAACAATTTCTTTGTGAAGTACCACAAATTTTAGAAGGTAATATTTCTCTCATCAAAAGATTCAATCAGGCAATGCAGAAAGATTTTGTAAAAGCTCTGGATGACCCCATCGAACCAGCTGGTGCTGTGGCGAGCATGGTTTATGATGACTTTGCTGAGTCCATGATGTTTGTAATGGGACTGAAGGATCAGGCATTATCAGCATCAAAGATTACAAATCCTGATTATACAGTCTTATATGGAAAAGAAGCATGCAAAATGTATGGAAGTGAAGCATTGGGATTCCTGATGGATAAGCTGCAAGCCGAAAACCCTAAAAAACGTGTTGAAAAGGTTACAAACAAGATCCTTGATCTACTTGATAAAATGGATAAAGCGAATACTTACGCCGGCTATATAAGTGAAGCGAGATCTTATATCGCCAGCAAACAATTCCAGGATCAGCAGGCAGCAAATATTCCAAAGTCCCCCTCTCTATACTCAGATGGTGTTTTGATAGGCACAGGTTGGTTACCACTATTTGAAACAATCATTACCAGTAATAATGGCTATTTCTACGGAATCAAAAGCAATGGCGACTTTCACGGTTATGATCACATGGTTGTCAACACTCAAAAATGGGAAGGCGGTAATAAAATTGGAGCAGGTTGGCAGGAGTACACAAAAATTTTCGCTGGTACGGATAAAGTCATTTACGCCATTGATGAATCTGGAAATCTATGGTGGTATAAAAACACAAGCAGAAGCACAAGTGGTTGGCAAGGAAGAAATAGAATTGGTACTGGGTGGCAGGGCTTCAAGGATGTAAAAGCTGGAAGTAACGGTATGATCTATGCCATGCGAAACAATGGAGAATTACTTTGGTACCAGACAACAGGCAATGGCACAGAACAATGGCACCCAAAATCAGGCACAGTCATAGGAACGGGTTGGAGCGATGAAGCAGTTAAATTTTGGGGAGTAGGTCAGGACGGAGTGATTTATAGGGTGGACAACAAGGGAGATCTGTATTGGTATGTAAATACCCGGCATGGCGAAATGGAGTGGTCCAACAATGGATATGGGTTGCTAATAGGTTCTGGCTGGCAGAAATACACTTACGTCTTTGGAGGAAAAGACAACATGCTCTACGGTGTAACTGCCGATGGAGATATGTATTGTCATCGTTTTAAGTAAGCCTACCACCATTTCATACTTTCAGCTTATCAACTTAAAATAACTATATTGGTAATACCTAAAATCACCTGCCCATGAATAAAATAATCATTCTGGTAATTGCCATAATCACAGGCTCTGTAGCTTCAGCGCAAACCCAAGACTGTCCACCAGTAACTGAGCTAAGAGCTTTATACGAATCAGACAAGGATTTTAAATCTACGATTGATGGAATGTTTAAGAACATTCACCCTCTTAAAGATGGCTCACCAAACCCCTGGAAGGGAAAAGGGATTGACGATTTATATGATTTCATAAATGAGTGGTATTACTTCTTACCTAATGCACATAATGGTCTGGATAGAATATTGGAATTCACTTTTCTATTCTATAAAAATCCAGACGGAATGGAATTCATCCTGGGTGAAAAGGGGAAGTCATGGTCACTCAATTTCGTAGAAGAACGCGGCAAATTCCTGGATAGCCCAGAATCAGTTTCTATCATTGAGAATTGGTTAAATGATCCAACTCTCAATAATGATGAATTCATTTACCCGGAAGGTGGATTTGATTCCTTCAACGACTTTTTTGTAAGAGATCTGAAGCCGGGTGCCAGGCCAATTGATCAGGTAGAAAACGCATCTGCACTTGTGTCTCCAGCAGATGGTATAATCAACATGATTAATAATGATCTCAGTTTGGAAACAGCTATTCCCACTAAAAGCGGAATGACGTTATCGTTAAATGAATTGCTTGATAATTCAGAGTATGCAAAAGAATTTGTTGGTGGTACAGCATTGGCAGTTTTCCTATTGCCGCATAATTATCATCATTATCACGCTCCAACAGAAGGAATAATTGTAGAATCAAAAGAATCTGTCGGTGACCGCCTTTTCGGGATGCCCGACATGCTGGATATGATTAATGACGGGAATGTAGCATACAATAAGGACTATAGTGTATTTCAAAACTTCAGGCATGGGTATTTTATTATCAAAACAGAGCATTATGGCCATATTGCAATGATTCCAATTGGACTGCAAACAGTGGGGTCCGTAGTTTTTGAGGGTAAATTCAAAGACATAATAGACGATAAAAAAATGGCTGTTCAGAAAGGTGAGAAACTTGGCCACTTTGAATATGGTGGATCAACAGTGTTGTTACTATTTCAGAAGGGTAAATTCAGTTCTCTGACAGTTAAACAAGGTCAGCAAATTGGGACATTGGCGAAATAACGCATCGCACTGGACATGGAGGAGAAACTATATCTGACATTATATTTTTTACCTATCCAAATTCCTATGATAGAAAGCAGCTATATCAGTCCAATTATCAGAAGTTACCGTAGCAAAGTAAGGGTTAAAGTTTGGATCATTATCACCCCCATTCATTAGAATATATCCAAGGTCTTCACCTTCAACATAGCCATTGGCAATTGCTCGTTCTCTAATTAAATCCGGACCATATAAAGTAGTAGTGTAAATGTCGTTATCAAATGTATATGCTCCCATCATTACAGTTCCATCACTTAATTCAGTATCCTCGTGATGAATGATCATCATTGCTGGGCCTCCTTCGTCAATAATTGCTAAATCCGACGCAAATATGGTCATAAGTGTTACGCCCCGGATGTCAGAATCAAATCCCAAATTCTCGGTTCCTTCAAATCCCATATCATCATAAACTTCCTGAAACTCAGTTGAGCCATCTATCATTTCGTCAATATCCTCCAGTTCCAAATGAGCAGTCATTAAAGCTGCAATGGAAGCATCCACCCAACCAGATAAAAAAATATTATGTTCATCAAGCCTCATAGATTCGGCTTCTTTCTTGAAATGTCGAATAGCGGCTTTTTGACCATGCACCTGGTCAATGTAAGATGTTACGTCTTCCTTAAAGGTGTCTCCACCCAGAGGATCACTTTGATAAGCTAATGCAACAGCATAACCCCTCCGAGCCAAATCCTTGCAATGTCCTTCTAATGCTGGAACTGCAGCATTAGGATTATTTACTTGAGCATACGGAAATACTATTACAACCGGACGGCTCGGATCGTAGTTTATTTCAACCGAATAAAAGTCATACTTGAGAGCTGGACTTGTCCCATAATTTAATCCGGTACTGATAGTAACATCACTTTCTGCATAAATCACATCCAGATAAGAAGGGCATAAACCAGCCTCACACTCATCAATATCAGCTACTCTTACTAATATTTCTGCTGTAACTTCCGTTTTACCATCGCTCACACTGACATCAAGCTCATGTAAGTTCTGAGTCTCAAAATTAAGCACACCACTACCGACTGTTAGCTCACCTGTACTTTCATCAATTTCAAAGTAGTCTTCCGCATTGCCTGAAGAAATTGTAAAACTGAGATCATCTCCGTCAGAGTCAATGGCTGTAATAGTTCCAATTACTGTTCCAGATTCACTGTGCTCAGACACATCAAAACCCTGGTTAGTAATGGTAGGTTCTTCATTTGTCGTATCGTTTTCATCGCCATTACAACCAGACAAGAAAATGACTAATACTAATGCCAGGACTTCAAAATATTTAAGGAATGGCGGAAAAGGGTACTGCGCTTTGGTGGACATGACTTCTTTGGTGGGTTTAGAAAAATGAGATAGCTTAAAGCAAATTTGCTTATATAAGATACCGATTTAATTCCACAAGGTCAATAATGAACGTGGATGTCCGACAACTCAACCCCAATTAACGATAATTCAACTCAAACCCCTTTCAAATAACCATTCCAACATTAATTTTTGCATCTGCATTATATCGTACCAGTTACGGATATTAAGTTTATGAAATGAATAAACTGTTGTGCAAATTACGGATTGGCAATAGTTATATCTACACAAGAAGAAATTGAAATTTGAATGCCTACAAATAAAGAGAAACGCATAAAATACCTGGGGTTCGATGATAAATGGTTCGTCATCATAGGTGTTTTTCTATTGGGTTTAACATCGGTCTATGTTTTTAATGTATCCGATACAAATCTCACCACAATTGAATTGGTGCTCACCTTTGTGGTTTCATATTTCTTTTCCGCTACTGATTGGCTGATCAACAGATTCATCCTCATACAATTAAGAAAAATATTTCCGAGCTTGAAGGATAGCGCAAAGCGTATCGCCTTTCTCTTCCTGGGAACATTGTTTACAGTGATCACAGTTGATTTCATTGGAGTAACTTTGGTTTCATTGATTGCTGATAATGTTTCCTATGATTTTTCTGAAAGGATCCGATCATTAGTTACCACCATTTTTCTTACAACCATGGTTACTGCAATTTATGAAGCGGTTTACTTCTTCGTTCTTTTAAAAAAATCAATCCGAGATGAAGAACAAGCAAAACAAGCGATCATCCAAGCCGAACTTGACACACTCCGTAACCAGGCACAACCCCACTTTTTCTTCAATACGCTCAATACGCTTAGAGATATTATAGACCAAAGTCCTAAAGAGGATGCAAAGCAATTTGTAGACAAACTATCCGATATCTATCGCTTTTTACTAGAATCGGGTAACTCAAACCTGATCTCATTAAAGGCAGAGCTGAAGTTTGCTAAGGCTTATATACATGTACAATCAGAACGCTTTGGAGAGAATTTGAAATTAAATTGGAACATTCCCCAATCTGCGGAGGACAAGATGATTGCACCAATGAGTCTTCAGTTGCTCTTAGAAAATGCCATTAAACACAATGTTGTTTCAAGGTCTAAACCATTGGTAATTAATGTTGACATTGCTGAAGATTTCATTATCGTTACTAACAAAATTCAAAAGAAATCTACACAACTCCCCTCTACCAAAATGGGGTTAAAAAATATTGAAAAGCGCTATGCTCTCATTTCTGACAGATCAGTGGAAATAGTGAATGATGGAATTCAGTTCTCTGTTTCTCTACCATTGTTAAATGATAGTATGCTTAAAGAATAACTATGAAAATCTTAATCATTGAAGACGAAATCCGGGCGGTTAACCAGTTGCAGTTAATGTTGAATGCCTGTGAGTTTAAATTCGAGTTATTGGAAATAATAGATACGGTCGAAGATGCTGTGCTTTGGTTCGAACAAAACGAAACTCCTGATCTCGTATTCATGGACATCCAACTAGCTGATGGTCTAAGCTTCGAAATTTTCCAAAAAACAACAGTAAAAGCTCCAATCATCTTCACAACCGCCTTTGACCAATACGCTATCCAGGCCTTCAAAGTAAATAGTGTTGACTATCTGCTAAAACCTATCCAACAGGAAGATCTAAAAGGAGCACTCGACAAATTCCTTGAATCAAATAATTCTGCTGCTTTAGATACAGCTACATTAAAGCAACTTCTCAGCGACATACAAGGACCTTCAGAAAGAGATGGTATACTGGTAAAATCGGGAAATGGGTTTGTCCAACTCAAGATATCAGATTTACTCTATTGCTATTCTGAAGACAGCATCACTTTCGGGGTAACGGTTGGCAAGCGCTTTATTATTGAAGAAACAATCGATGATTTGTTCAGCACATTGGATCAATCAAAATTCTTCAAAATCAACAGGGGGCAAATAGTAGCTAAATCTTCCATCTTAAAAATAGAGCCATATTTCAATCATCGTGTGATACTTCAAGTGACTAATCCAAGGGATCAGGAATTCATTGTAAGCAGGCCAAAAACCAGTGAATTTAAGAACTGGATGAACTGGTAAAAGGATCTGTTACAATTCAACTAGCCTTAACGACGGTCCAACATAAACACCTTTCTATGCGGGTAGATTAGGTTGATATTGCCCTCATATCAATTTAAACAAATAGAAAGATGAAAAACTTAACTTTAAAACAAATCATACTTCCAATAGTAACCCTGTCCTTTATCCTTTTCATGTACTTTGGGCCTGTGACCAGAACCATTTTTGAAAATATCATTATCTCCTTAGTAATCATTGTTGCGAATTTTATTGAATACAAGGGAAAAGCATTTTCGTCACTTGGGTTTTATCGTGAAAGATTTAATGCAAAAAACCTATTACTCATTGCTCCCTTAACAGCATTTGGCTTATTCGTTTTCTACGTCTTTGCCCTTGTTCCCGCGGTAGAGATACTTACTGGAGATCCTATCAATTATACAAATACAGAACAACTGAGAGGAAATCTCCCAACTACGCTCACATGGTTGCTAGTCATTTGGGTAACTGCGGCGTTTGGTGAAGAAATTATTTTCAGAGGATTCTTTATGAGGCAGTTTGTTAAATTCTTTGGCGATAGTAAAATCAGCCTTCTGATTAACATGCTAATATTTTGCAGCTTCTTTGGATACATGCACATGCAGCAAGGACTCACTGGTCAAATTGTTGCAACCACTGTAGGAGCTCTATTTTTCATCATATTCTACCTTCGCAAATATGATTTATGGTTCATGGTGATGATTCATGGCTTTTTTAACACTCTGGGAATACTTAGTTTTTACTTTGGATTGGCTTAGGACAATTTCTTAAGCCTCTTCCAAAAGGGGGCTTTCTGATGTAATGTTTAGCTAACTTGATATTTGCCCTGAATAATTCTTATTATTTATCTTGTTGTCACCTGAAAGGAAAATCGTCTAGATCGTATTAAGCACCACCCAACATGAAGAAAACTATTGGAAAATATCTTTTTGAGATCATTGTAATATTTATCGGTATCACCTCCTCATTCCTCTTTGAAGAGTGGAGACAAGACCGTGAAAAGGATAAAAGGGCTTCTGAAATAATGAAAGCACTCCTGGTAGAGCTTGAACGAAACGACTCATTCATTCGGGAGATTGATACAGTATATATGGATGCTACTATTTCAATCCAGAATCTTCTCGACAATGAAGAAGTAACCCAACCGGAAGTTACAGAAACATCATATATGCTACTTGAGGGAATATCCCAAGTTAGGCTAAAGGAAATTGCCTCATTCATTCATGGGTTTTCTTCCAATGACCATATCGATATTATCAGTATGAACAAGGACGTTCTCAGGTATTTAACATACATGGAGAGTCTGTTAACTGAGCACGAATTAACAACCAACACTTTGACTAATTCCAATTATTTAGTACTATGGCCCTTATTAAACAAATATGGACTCACCAATGAGATCATTAACCAACAAAAAGAATTGATTGATTTAGATCAGGTTGATCCCGCCACCCCAAATATTAATATTACTAAGTACCTCACAGATTTAGAAGTTCGGAAACAACTGAAATTTTCTCAGCTTAAACTACTGAGACTTATACAAATCAATCAGGCCATTCATAGTCAGATTGAAAACATCACTAATGAACTTAACCAGGCGATTAAAAAAGCTTGAGCAATCCAAAACAGAAGCTCCTCAAGGACCATACGACTATTTATTAATAACCTCCCAAACCATGTCAATGAATAACATAAAAAGTATCTGGATCGAATCAGAGGAAAAGGGAGCTATTCTGGGTGGTGAACTAGAAACTAATGATAATTCAGATGTGATTGTAACAATGCAAAATGGAGAGAAATACATTGCTACATTTTTTACTTATAAGAACATTGAATGGTTGAGGCAAAAGAATCAAAAGACTGGTGAATGTCTGAGTGGTAAGTATTTTTGGGCTTCAGATTTAATCCTCATTGATAAACTAAATCGTACTGAGATATTAAAAGTAATCGAAGATCTATTCAATGAAAGTGAATTTAATTCTGTTTTCAACAAGATAAACGAGTAACATGGAATCTGGCTTTGTGAAAATTATTGAATGTTTCAATATTACCGGAATAGGACTAATCACAGAACTACAGCATAACGAAAATGGTATTCCTCCAAACAGTAAAATAGTTGACCTTGCAACTGATAAAGTCTGGATAATAAAAAAACGGGTTTATCATGGAATTTTAATATTAGATGAGTCTGAGAAATTCTTTGAATGTGAAACAGAATCGATGCATTTGGACGCTGTTTTCTGTACTCCCGAAAAAAGGGAAATTGCGGTAGAAAAAGAACGAGATAAGCGAATGAAAGGTATTTATTCGTATTTGATCAAGCCAGAAACGAATCATAATAAGAAAAAGCAAATACCAAAACCAAAAATTGCTTCCGAGTTAAAAATCATGTCTCCAAACTAATTTTAGATCAATTTCACTCACTAATTGAACTAACCAAACTTTGAAAATTTCTTACTACCTTCAATTAACCAAACCACACGTCATTCGATAATATGAAAGTTACAACTGAAAAAGAAGAACAAGTTGCGAAGTTGATATTCGCCTCTATCTATCCACACTATTGGAATAGACTAGAAAAGAATGGTAGAACAAAAGAAGAATTCCATCAGGTGATAGAATGGTTCACAGGTTATAATGAGGACAAATTACAGTCACTGATTGATGAAAAAGTGACCTTCAAAACATTTTTCGAGCAAGCCAAAATACATCCCAATGCACATATGATTAAAGGAGTGGTATGTGGTTATCGAATTGAAGAAATAGAGGAAGAATTTCAACTGTACAAGCAATGCAGACAATTCGAAAAGCTTGTTGATGAATTAGCAAAAGGCAGGAAGATGGAGAAAATTTTGAGGGAAGAGAAAAAGTAGAGCAATGAAATACTACTCTGGATGAAAATAACTAACAAACAGGTCATAACATTCACCATTCAGATTTTCCTGAGCGTCCTGGCTCTGCCTGGCGCATTTGTATTTATGGCTGTTTTTGATATCCATATGAACTCGAAATTCATTTCTGCATCTGATGGCAGCATTGGTCCGGGGTTCTACACGTATTTACAGATTATTGGGATTTTCTTATTTATAATTTGGCTGTCTCCTATGTTGTTCAGATTGATCCGATCAAGGTTAAAAAAAGAATCGAGTTAATGATCCTCCAAGGGTTCTAAATTCATTTCGGCTTCACAAGAAGATGCATCCTTCATTGTAATAGATAAAAATGAAAAAAAACCGAGCCAAACAGATATTTAGAATTGTGCTATTAATAAGTACCGCAATCTCATTATTCTATGTCCCCTGGATATTGGTAAAAGCATGGATACTTCCTGTACCAGACACCATCCAGGAACAAATAGAGGAAGCCATTGGTCATGGGTTTGATGGCATTATTGTTTATGTGGATGAAGCCGGAAAACCACCAGCATTTTATACCGGAGGCTGGAAGGATAGAAAAACCAAAACACCAGCCGACCCAAATTCCTTATTTAAAATTGCCAGCATTAGCAAACTTTATGTTGCTGTCTCTATTACTAAGCTTGTCAAAGAAGGTCGCCTATCTTTGGATGAAACCGTAGCTGATCACTTTCCTGAACTTGTAGGAAGAATTGAAAATGCAGAGAAAATCACTTTAAAGATGATGGTTCAACACCGGTCTGGTATTCCCAATTTTACTGACAATCCCGCTTACTGGGAAAATGAACCAGAAAATGGCAAAGTAGCCCTTGAATTTGCTCTCGATTTACCTGCTAGTTTTGAACCCGATGAAGGTTATGAATATTCAAACACTAATTATCTATTGCTTCGTCAGCTAATGGATAACGTACTTGGTTACGAGCACCAAAGATTTATCAAGGAGAGAATATTGATTCCCCTGAAGCTGAATAACACCTATTTTTCAATCAAAGATGTTGACTTAGATGATGTCATGAGCGGATATTATGTTGGGTACGACGATGATTTTAAAGCCAGAGAATACGGAATGTTAGCAACAGCTCAAGATGTGGGTATTTTCCTTCGGGCTTTAAACGATGGTTCAGTATTTGATGACGGAGAAAAGGAGATTTATCCTTATGTCTATGACCATGGAGGTCTTGTTGTTGGATACCAAAGTCTGGCAGAATACCATAAAGATATTGATGCAGTTGTAGTACAGTTTATAAATACAACTGATTTTAATGGATATGAATGGAATCTCTCTGAAATTACGATTAATAGAATAGTTAAGATCTTAAGAAGACGGAGTTCATGAAAAACTAAGCAACCAAAATTAACCATCAACCTCCCGTAACCATTCATCAAATCCTCGGTACTCAAAAAAACCGATCAAAACTAAAACTCAAAATTTGATGAAAACCAATTTCCTAATCTTAGTCAGTTCGTTAATTCTAATGAACTGTGCCAACAACTCCAATAAGAAGAAAGACCTATTAGAAGAACGAATCTCAAGAATAGAAAACGGTCTGGAGTCCAATCTGGAAATTCAATACAAGGATAGTGTTATTCAAAGTATTTACAACATTGAAGAAAGGATGAGGGAATTAAATATTCCTGGTGTAAGTATTGCAGTAATTAATGATGGTGAAATTGAATGGGCTAAAGGTTATGGATTTGCGGACAGCTCAGAAAATCGAAAAGTTACAACAGAAACACTATTCCAAGCAGGGTCTATTAGTAAACCAGTTGCGGCCACCAGAGCACTCCAACTTGTTGAGCAAGGCACTTTTGATCTAGATGAGAATGTCAATAACTATCTGTCAAGCTGGAAATTGCCAGATAATGAATTTACTGAAAAAGAGAAAGTCACACTTAGAAGGATACTCAACCACACAGCAGGCCTCACTGTCTGGGGTTTTCCTGGATATGTAAAAGGTGATACCATTCCAGGTATTTCTGAAATCTTAGATGGAAAAGGAAATACAGATCCAGTTCGTGTATATAAAAAACCAGGTGAGGGTTGGAGATATTCCGGTGGTGGTTATACCATTATGCAGCTCATGACAACCGATGTTGAGCAAAAGCAATTCCCTGAGATCATGTATGAAAATGTATTGAACCCGCTGGGAATGAAATCCAGCACTTATGAGAATCCACTCCCAGAAAAGTATCATCAGGTAGCTGCGACAGGATATCATTCAGATGGCAACCCGGTAGAAGGCAAATGGCACACTTACCCAGAAATGGCTGCAGCAGGTCTTTGGACAACACCCTCAGAGTTGATCTTATGGGGGAAAGAAATTCAGCAAATATTGCAATCTCAAGAAGATGGATTGTTAAAGACAAAGACGGTTAACGAAATGCTCACTCCTAACGAAGATTCACAAGGTCTTGGCCCTTACGTACTCGATCTCAGTTTTGGGCACGGTGGGTCAGATGAAGGGTTTCGGGCTGAGCTTTTAGTTTGGAAAGAAACAGCTAATGCAGTGGTGATTATGGTCAATTCAAATAATGGTGGCACCATCATGAGGGAAATAATGCACAGCATAGTTAGGGAATACAACTTACCAGATTATTCTCATAGCAAAAGAGTCTTCAAAGAGCAATCAGAAGAGCAACTCTCGAAATTTGTAGGCAACTATGATTTTCTGGAATACGGAAAAGCCTCCATTATAGTAAAAGATGATGGCTTAGAGTTGGATGCGGATATAGCTGAAGAACCTGTTTTCTTGTGGCCTGATTCTGATAGTACTTTCTTCAGCAAGAACTCTGGTCAACGTTTCAAATTTACTTTTAAGGATGATACGGTAGCCAGTATGAAATTCTCGAGGATTGAAGGAAAGAAAATAAAGTAGTGATTTGTGGCTTAGGAAATATTCCTTTCTAAGCCACTAATTCTTTAACTCCCGCTATGGAAACCCATTTCTTCAAATCAAAATCCCAGGTTTTTACTACTCTGGCAGGATTACCAACAGCTATCGAATATGGGGGTAAATCAGTGGTCACCACAGAATTTGCTCCAACTCTACAATAGTCTCCCAAGATGAGTGGTGTTCCGTCTTTCTTGCCCATCACTACAGTACCAGTTCCTAAAAACACATCTTGACCAAGGTGCACTGGTGAGGTAGTGCAGGGCAACTCATGATGGGGTGCTACTGGGTCTAATCCATGATGCATTCCAATGATTCGTACGTATTGGGAAATACCACAGAAGTTTTTCATTGTGACTTTACCAATAATTACTGTCCCTATTCCTATCTGTACATCATCGCCTATAATCACATCTCCCATTCCATTATTGATGGTCACGTTCTTCTCAAGCTTAGATCTCTTACCCAACACAAAACGATTGAAAGGAACCAAATCTAATCTTGTTGATCGACTTATACCTCGTCTGAAATACCTTGGGAAAGTAGTTATTAGCCAAACATACCATCTCACATTACTTTGGTAAGGCTTCCTTCTAAATAGTAAGTAGTGAAGTACTTGCTTCAATTTACTATTGCTCCTTGCAGCTTCTAAAATTCTTTCTTTCATATTCTATATTGATTATTTCTTGAAATTGCTTTGCTTTTATCTCCCAGGTATTCCGTTTGGCTGCTAATTTTCTTCTCTCCTCGCCTACTGACGGATTTCTAAGAGCCTGTTCCATGATCCGCTGAAGCTCCTGATCATTTGAAGCAAAATCCATCACATCTCTAAGTTTGCAGGTAAGAAATTCATTGAAGTCTGTTGAAACTACAGGCTTTCCACTTGCCAAATACTCATACACTTTCAATGGAAAAATTCCTGAAGAGACCTCATCCTTCTTAAATGGGATGATTGTTACATCCACTGAGTTGGTGAGCTTAACCAATTCATGATATTGATAGCTCCCAATCAAATGCACATTTGGTAGTTGAAAAAGTGCTGAATCCATGTAGCGTGGTTCAACTACACCAGCCATTACCAGTTTCCACTGAGGATTCTTTTTAAATACCTTTTCCAATAAATTGTAGTCGATCCTCCTTTCGATCGCACCAAAATATCCAAATAACGAAGTTCCCAGAGACCTGACATTGAGGTCCATATCACTCTTATCAGTATTAAATTGATTGATTAGAGATTGAGGGACACCATTGGTTACCAAATAGCTGTTATTCATATTTGCCCAATTCTGTTGCAAGCTTAAGCTCGTACTAATCACCAAATCCGATTGTAAAACTGTCAACTTCTCATTAATCAGACCGTGCTTTCTTGTGTAGGGTTTTATGATGGGATCTACGCAGTGATAAGCTCTTAATAGACACCCTTCTTTTAAATATTGCTGCAAGTGCGGATAGTGATAGTTGTAGGAATTGATGTAGATATATTCATTCCATTTTAGTTTAGTCAAACATCTGTTTATTGTCCTGCTAAGGAGCCTGTGATTAACCCTTTGAATGATTTTATATAGGCTTCCTCTTTTTAACCAATTAACTGGAATCGTCACAGGAGGAATAAGAATTCGCCAATTCGTTCCCTTAATGATTGGATTGCATAACCCAAAAGTGCTTCGTATTCTTTTCCAGGTTGACTTTTTCCAAAAGCCTTTCAAGCAGTCAATCAGTGTATAAGGGTGCTCAACTAAAAGCACTTCCTTACTTTGACTAAAGCTTTTTGCCAATGCCATTGTCGTAGATGTAACCTGATCATCATGCCGCACCAGCCCCAGGATTAAAACCCTCTGCAATCCGTTATCTAAGTGCATCAAATCCATTTCCTAGTTCTTTGCTAAATCTGGTATTAAATAAATGCCATTTATAAGCCGCAAAGAACGTCTGAAGCGACTCAAAATTGTGATTGATTAATAATTTCAATCCTTTCGGAATAGAAATCATCAACATGTAGATCGTAAAAAAGAATTGCCCCGCTTTATGAAAATGATTTCTTGCGAACAGAATTCTGTTTCTGGTAGTGAAATACAGTTTACACTGACTTACTTTATTAACAGAGCCACTCTCTGCATGAGTAATGTGGCATTTATTGAATACACCAATTTTCAATCCTTTATTTCGAATTCTCTGCCCCCAATCAATCTCTTCGTAGTAGAGGAAATATTCTTCAGACAGGTATCCCACTCTGTCAAGATTCTCCCTTGAGATCAACATTGCTGCTCCATGAGGATACGCTGTTTCTGTTATGTCTTTGCCATAATCAACTTTAGTAATTGTTTTATTTCTTCCGGTAAATGGATTGAGCATCGTATATCCGGCGTATTGTACGGAATTGTCTTCATTTTTAATGACTGGGCACAAAATCCCGTACTCGCCGGATTGTCTGTATTGTGCGACAAGATTTAATAATTGACTCACATCAACCGTAGTATCATTGTTCACTAGAAACAAGTAGTCTCCTGAAGCGTGTTTCATACCCAGATTCATCCCTCCAGCATATCCAAGATTTCCTTCAGCGCCTACATATTTGATCGTTGATTCAATCTCCCATAGGTCCTTTTGTAGACCTCTAGTCTGGCTGTTATCCACCACAATAACTTCCACTGCTGTAGATAGCGGATTACCACATATCGATTTGAGAAAGCCCATTGTCTCTTTTGCTGAATTATAATTAACTGTTATTATGCTTAATGTTGGTTTCATAATTTTCTGTTTGCTTTTTCCCAGATAACCAGGTTCTCGTTGAATAAAAGTCTTGAGAAGCCAATAATGGCTGCTATATTCATGATAGTAAAGTAGTAGGGAACAAATGCTCCTTTGATTTTCACCTTTTGCCTTTGCAACACATATCCTAAAAAGGCCATAGCATAAAACCCTATCTGTGACCAGAATAGAAGACTATGCCACAAAGAGGAATCATGCTGAATTATTGATAGGATAAGCAACGTGATGAGGGCTATTGGCGCGAGCGTCCATCTCAGAACTCTATGGCTGATATACTGAAAGGTCAAAAAACCGTATTTGAATGGGTTCAGCAAGCCAGCCAGTCGGATGATACTTTGAAAACCACCTGCACATATTCTAATTTTCCTTTTCAACTCTTGTCCTATATCCTCACTTGACTTTTCAGTCGCAAATGCTTTAGGTTCGTAACCTACTTTGAAACCCTGCTTACAAAAGCTCATGGTCATATAGAAATCTTCAATAATTGTGTCCTCAGGTACAGGTTCATATAGATCCGTTCTAACTGCAATCAGCTCTCCTGCTGCTCCTACTAGGGAATTTATTCTCGCATCCATCCTCTTTAAAAATGATTCATATTTCCAGTACAAGCCTTCCCCTGCAGAAACAGCATCTTCGTTCTCTTCTAAATGCACTTTCTTTTCACCTGAGACAGCCGCTACTTTCTTATCGGAGAAATGTTTGATCAACTCTTGAATTGCATCCTTGTTTAAGCTTGCATTAGCATCTGTGAGAATGGTATATGGCGTTTTTACTAATTTCATGACTCTGTTCACCGCATTTACCTTTCCTCTTCTCTCGAGTTGATGAAACACTTTTACTCCGTCAAAATCACTTGCTAACCTAACAGTATTGTCATCTGATCCGTCTGCCACAATCCACAAGTTCAACTTATGTTGAGGGTAATTCAATGAAAGTGTATTTCTGATCTTATCCTGAATACATTGCTCCTCGTTGTAAGCTGCAACCACAACGGTAATCTCTGGTTGCTCTTCCAAATAGCTTGGAATACTCTTCTTCTTTTTACCTAAAAACCACATGATCCCACCATATCCTAGATAGGTATAGATCAAAATTGAAATGCATATTAAAAGGATCATATTGTCATTGTTTTTCTGGCAATCTGTCCAATTGATGGCATCAACTGAGTTGAAAACCGATGGTTGGCTAAAGAAGTACGTTTAGATGGTGTAATAGGTCAGACAAGCATTCAAAGGTATTCTGAAATTCAATTAATCCGCAATAAACTACCATTCAACACCAAACATGGTTCACTGAAAGATTAGATTGATCACGATGAATTGATTTTATCTCACTATTGCATCAGCTTGAATTTAGCAAAACGTAATTTCTCGATAACCATTAAAGTTTTATAGCATGTTTGAAATTCACAAAGAGCAATATAATACGCTGAAATTATTAAGAAAGATCATCTTCAATGAACTGATAAGAGTAGGATGGATCAGTCATAGTACTGTGTTAAGTCTTTATGATATTGGATGCGAAAATGGAATATGTAGAGACCTGGTAAACGAGATTATTAATGACTGTAGAGAAGAATCAAAGGCTTCACTGAACTAGCAATGAAGCCCTATCCAAAACAAAACAATTTAATTTTAATCCAATGATCCAAGAGCATCTTGCATAAACCCTGGTAAAGTTTTGACCAATTTGTTAAGAGCACCAATTTTTTGGGGTATCTCATCTTCAGGAAGATGATAAGCATAGTTGTAATAAAGAAACACCATTATCAGGCGATTATATGGATCCAACTCATTGTCCTTGATCATAGCTGTCATTAATTCCTCGAGACGTTCTTTTTCAGAAGACTCTGAAATCGCTCTACCTACTCTGGAAACACTTCCGAAGTAGTGGTTCTCACTTACATTATCCACACGCAATGAAATACCCATCATTAAATCAACGGTATTGATTCCGAGTACCTCAATCTCCTTCAAGTAAGTTTTTCGTGCTCCGAATGCATAACTGCCATCAGAAACTCTATCAAACCTATCATTCATTACATCAAGGTGTGCTCTTAAAAAGATATCCCATTTCGCAGTTTCAGCGGCGAGTGTACTTATTTCCATTGCATGAATTCTGGGACTCATATCCATACTGCAGCCTCCAACTACTCTACGGTTTCTTTTCAATTGCAGAGCATCTTCTTTAGAAATATAGCGAGCAACATAATACTCCAATACAGAACTTGAATTTCCATTTTCCAATGCTTCTACCCTGGCCTGATCCAACAGATTGCTGTAATATTGAGAATTAACAATGAGATCGTCTATGGTCGCTAAGCGAGTACTGTCCCACTTTCCATATTCGATCATATATTTATCACGAAGGGAATCAAAATTTTCCTGACCATACTCTGGATAATCTGGTGCTCCTGGGAACTCATAAGTCCATTTTATAAATTCGGAAGCTTTGGAGTCTTCATCTACTCTTTGATATACTTCCCCCCTTGTATCTGTTAAATAAATCTGAGCCGTAGTATCTATCATACAATCTACATATTGAACCAATTTTCCATACTTCTCCGGTATAGCTTTACTCTCCAGATTATCAAGATAGAGTGCTGTCTCCTGATCTATAAAAATCCAACCTGAGTCCCTGTTATTGTGCTTCTTATCTTCAAAATTGAATGACATATCTCCATAGTCTCCGCTTGGTAAAACAAATAGTGATATCATTTTATCTCCATTGTAATTTTCATATTTAGACTTCACCATCCAAGCCTTGGTTTCCAGCCTGTTTTCATGCTTACTAAGAAACTCCTCTATGGAAATTTCGTTCTTTTTGATCCTGGAGATCAATGATTTAGGCGGATCTACAACATAAACTTCCCCTTGTTTTAATGATAAGTAAGGTTTCTCCAGGTCGCATACTTTGTACTTGAGGTTTAAGGAGTCAACAATTAGATTTAATTCATGAATGGTGGATTCACTGTAGATTAATCCATTAGGATATGTAACAAATTCCGTACTTTGGGCGGAGATTCGAAAACAAACGAAAAGAGCGATGATAAGACTTAGGTATTTCATAATGATTGATTTTTAAATAGAAAACGAAGAAATCTAGAAAAGTCACAATTAACCTAATGACAGATCACATTGTACCTACCCCCAAAACATAAAAAAACCGGGAACAGAATTCCCGGTTTACGATTCACCATCATAGAATACCCTGACGCTTATAAAAAGCAGCAAGCGATTATTGGAGCATCAGCAAGTCAGGGTAATATCTTATTTACATCAAACGTGAATCTTTAATGTGAATTCAGAACTAGGCACTTAGCCTGAACCCTTGTCTGTTTGTTGAAAAAGCTGCTGTGCTACGATCAAATTTAGTATACCAATAATTGGTTGACCAATTTAATGCCAATTTCTAAAACATACAATTATTAGTGCGTTATATATACATAATCATACTCCACTACAGCGCTATGGCCTTCATCAACATCATGATGCTGCAGATAATTACCAGCTTTGAAGTAAAATGTATTATTGCTTCCCCAATCGTCTATTAAACCATCTGTCCAGGTAATCATCTCCTGATCGTTAACATCAACTCTGAGTTGTGATGCATTACAAGTGATTTTAACCTTCACCCATTCGTTTGCCGCTACATTCACTCTGGAGCTTGTATCCTCATCATCTACCCAGCTTCCACCACTGTTTATTTTTCTCAATGCTCTGATCTTGCCATTGTCCCAAATTATCTTCAACAACGGCTTGGATTCTGGAGCTTTACCATGAATTTGCATTGCAAAGAGTTTTGAAGCATTATTAAGATCTTTCACTCTAAATCTACCTTCCATGACGCCTCCTTCACCAATAGTCCAGTTGTACTGATCATCAGTACCAGTTATCATTTCTCTTAGTTCAGTCCTGGAATTTTGTGTATTACTTGAAGTTGTAATACCTGTGTAAACACAATAGAATTCCATGTTTCCGGAAGAATTGTAGTAGAAATAAGGTTCTAGCGCATTTGGAATGGCACTGTTACTTGTCCAGTTAGCTAATGTACTAGCAGGAACTTCATAAGCGTCTCCCTGACCACCTGAAAGTGATCCACTGCTATTGCTTACAGGTAATGTCAATTTCCAATTAGCCAAATTTGTTTGTCCAGGTTGTGGATTTGAGCCCTGGGGAGTTGCAGAAACGGATCTTGAGGCAGACGCGTTTCCTACATTATCGTAAGCTATTACAGTAAATGTGTACTGATTGCCATTGGTCAATCCCGATATTGTTCTGGATTCATTGGAGGTAGTGATTGTGTTTCCATTGTAACTAATTTCCACATTGCTGAAATCTGAATCACCAGGATTACTCCAACTCAAATTTACACTTCCATCACCTGCATTTGCTGACAGGTTTGAAACAGCACCTGGTGGTGTGGTGTCCTGAGGGTCTCCTCCATTTCCATATATTTCAGCCTCCGTGATACTATTCCAGGAATTGCTTGAGTTTCCAAATCCAGATACTCGTACATATCTTGCTGTAGTTGATGCAAAATCATATGTTTCAAGGCCTGTTGTATTTCCGCTACTACCAGAAGTTGAGCCATCATAAACAGTAGCTAAATTAGAAGTTGAGGTACCAACTCTGATTTTAAAATAAGCTTGTCGCTGATCACCTTTATACCAGGCGATCTTCATACTGGAAACACTTTTGTTTGAGCCCAGGTCATAGGTGATATATTTCCCAGTGTATCCGTTTGAACTCCATCTGGTTCCGAAATTTCCATCAATTGTGTTTTGGGGAACATTTCCATCATCACCATTTGCTGAGACACTAATAGGAATCAGTTGTCCTGCTGATGAATTTCCTCCTGCTCCTTCTGTTAAAGAAAAATCATCAAATCTACCTTCTCCTCCTCCGTAAGCTCCATAAATCGTTACTGATGTTGATGATCCGGAATTGAATGAAACAGAAACTTCTGACCAACTGCTGTGATCAACAGTTTGGCTAAAATCATTTCCTCCCGCAATGGCTCCTATTTTTCCATTATCCAGGACATAGGCCTGCAATGTATAGTTTGTGTTGGCACTCACTGAAACTGTTTGCTCAAACCTGCCAGACGATCCTGTGATCTTTGCAGATTTTGATCCAGAATTAGCGTCGCTGGACAAGGCTGAAGGGTCAGTATCATTCCATCCTGACCAACTACTTTCAAATCCGGAGTTGGTAATATTCACTTGGTCTCCTGCTGCTGATTGCATTTGTAAATCCGTATCCGCAAGGATTGCATCCTCTTCACAACTCCAGCCAACCAGACATAATAATACTGCCAGAAGGACTCTGGCAGAGTACTTTTTAACTTTCATTTTATTTATAGGTTTAGGTTACGTAAAACAATGGGTTACCAATAATTGGTTAACCAATTTAATACGCAAATACGAATTTGCAAAATATTCGAGGTTAAAATCAGAATATTTCAAAATATAAAGATCATAAAATAACCTTTTTAAAAATTATTCATCGATAGATTTAAGTCACAGTTAACGCCCTGACTATAACATTCAGTGATAATTAAAAAGGAAAGTATGTGATTGGTAAAAAAGGGAATTGCTGATTGTTGCAGATGGATGGAATTAAGTCAGCAAGTGGATTACTTGCTGACTCGAGTTTATTTAGAAGTCGGTTTCTACGACTCTTGCTTCCTGATAGCTAACTGGCCAAATATGATATTCCGCATATTTCGTTTTAGCTTGTTTAAAATCGTTCTTGCTGTATGGCGCTACCAATTTGTACATTCCGTTCACTTGTACAATATCGATATCAAAACCATCGAAGAACTTTAGTCCTGCAACTGCCTGATCCAACTTATAATAAGCTGCGAACTGAATGTATTTAGCAGAAGTGAGGCTTAATAAATTCTTAGGAATTGAAGTATAATTGACTGCAGAAACCCATCTCAACATGTGATTAGATTCTTTATCAATCATATACCCTTTAATCTTTAGTAGCTTACCATCTTCGCTATCAATCATCTCGAAACTGGATAATGATAGACTGTCATACCCATCCATATGAGTCTGAGCATGGCCCTGAATATTAAGGCTATCGGTTTCAAAGTTTAATTCAAAAGATGTATTGCCTTCACTTGGAAGGGCATTAATACTTATTAATGATAATTCATTACTTGGTTTTTGCTCGTTTTGAGCTTGTAGTGCCGCTGAGAATAGAAGGATTAAACTCAACATAATCCCCTCACTCCACCTCTGGCTGTTCCGTAATCGCATGGCAAAGTAGATTTAGTGAACCTCAAATATAATGATTTTTATAAAAAATATAAGTATTTGAACGTTTTTATCGAAGATATAAGGGCATTCGTAGAAAATATTAGGTTATTCATAGGAATCTGGGAGGACTATCTGTTTAATTCCCGTGAGTAAACAAGATGTATCAAAACTAGGCCGAATCGCCATAAAAGTATTGTATTTAATTACCATAATGGGGATTTGGTATATATCACCTGTTTAACAAAATCATATTCAATTGGTACATTGACGGGAAATCAATGTTTACTTACAAAACCATATTTAGGAGGCTGTGGGTTACGGTGGTTTGTGCCTCAGCTTCCTAAGTTTTAAAAAGAAACTGAGACAAGTGAAATTTTTGAAACAAAGTGTTTTCTAATCTGTACTGTTTCCTTGTTTCTAATAGTTGTGTAATAGTTCCGATACGCAGCAGGATATGAAGGCGCCTCGAATTACGGGGCTTTTTCATTTCATTTTAATACTAATCCCTAATCTACGCATTCGCCCAAATAATCGCCGTGAGCTTCATGTGCAGGCCATGCCGATTCATCAATTTCAATGGTTCTGGCGTTATCTGGATTCCCAGGTGGAATATGACAAATAGTAATTCGACCTCCGTCATCACCAGAATCACCTGGTGTAAGACTTATGTTCAGAGTAGTTTCCGTATCGATTTCAATAACTACATCTAACAATTCTAAATCTTCGTATTCATCTAATTCAGCGACAACCTTATAGTTTCCCGCTGGAAGTCCGATAATTCGATATTCTCCTAATTCATTTGAAGCAGAGGAAGTGAACAAAGTATCTTCTGCAAAAATGGATATTTGAGCATTCTCCAATGGTGAACTATCTTCCTGTGAAGTAACAATCCCACTTAGTGAACCAGAATTGGCTAAATCAATACTTGTGATTTTCGGAACCAAATCAAACCCAACAATATTTTCATCAACTACAAAAGGTAGAAAAGATGCACCCAGATTAAAATCCAGAAGAAAAGTTGGATCGCTGGATTCTTGAATCTCAAGTTCTCCAATTGGTTTAATGGTGATACCAGAAAGAATATCATCAGTTAGGAGAATCTCAAAAGTTTCACCATTCTTCATGGTAACACAACTCTCCGATATGAATAATTCAAATGAATCAAAAGTACCCGCTGGCAAATCCACTGACCCAATATTAACCGTGGCTCCATTTATCAACTCAAGAATATTATAGGTTTGTGGTTGATCAGTAATTAGAAGCGTTGGAATAGTGTCATTCCCGGTATTCAATTCAATTCTTGATATAGTAACGTTTGTCTCCGCAACTGAATCATAAGGAAATGGCGCATCAGTTAATGAAAGAGTAAGCGTTTCTAATTGCGGAACATCTAAATTCTGATCATAGATAATATCAGATTCATCACATGCGCTTCCCTGACCACTTAAAACATTCTCAAAACTCTGGTTATCACTCACTAGTTCGTCATCTCCATCATGGTTTAATAATGTCACCGGAAATTGAAGCCCCAGTAAATCATCGGAGTTGCCATTTAGTATAGTCCAATATAATTCCTCATCTGATCGCACTGTAATTACATCAGCAAGCTGATTGAGCTGATCGTAGCTTGCTAATTTTATTGGGTACTGAAAATCGACACACTCAATGTCCTGATCAATTCTATTTCTGCTTGCTCCAATTACTTCCAGCAGATTTGATTCGTCTGTGATCACCATGTTTTCATATTGATCCGAAAGTAATGTAATAGGGTAAGAAGTTATTCGTGGAAATCCCAAATAAGGATTTTTTAAATATTCAGTTGTTATATTCTCAATGTCTGAAAGGTTGGATACGAGTATACTTTCTCCTTGAAACTGGATCGTAACAGGGAGCTCAACCCTGTAAAAGCTTGAATTATCTAGAATATTATCAAAAGAACCATCCAGCAATGAGATATTTTCCAGAATAGTACCGATTTCTGAATTTCTGGTAAAGACAAATTGTTCATCAAAAGGATCAATTTCCCGTACTTCTGTCTCGCAGGAACCAATAAATATAGATCCCAATGTAAGAATCAGCAGTAAATAAAATCCGTGATATCTGTTATGTCTCACCTTATGTTCGTTCAATCTCTCTTTTTAACTGGTATCCTCTTGCCACGTGAGTGGTTATGTAGCTATATATAAAGTAGTGTTAACAAAAATACCGCGTATTATCAATAAATACCAATCATGGTTATTTTCAGCATTTCACTAGTTCGTTACAAACGAAGAAGCTACGTAAAAAAATTGTAGGGAAAGTAGGAATAATGACAATTCATCGGTTTTATACATGTGAGCAGGCAAGAAGTATCGAAATTAAACCAGATAGCTATGAAAGTATTGTTTTTGATATCAATGCTTTGTGTTTGGTATACAGTGCCTATTTAACAAGATTAATTTTCAACCGGTACATGGCGGCTATTTATATATGGCTGTTTGTTCACAAAGAATAGATTTAGGAAGATGTGGCTATTCAGTGGTTTGGTGCCACGACTTCCTAATTCTTAAAAATATTGAGGTGTGTGAAACCAATTCCGAGTAAGTGTTTCTAATCTGTGGTCCACATACTTCTTTCTTACCACAATACAGAAATGTTATGTAGGTTGTGTCTGATAGTTCCAACGCACAACGAAAAAGAAAATGCCTCACTTTGTGAGGCATTTTCTTTTAATCTCTTTGTAAAAAATATCTTGAATTTATTCTTCTGTTAACTGAAAATCTTGTGAGGTCTCAGCTCCAATACTAATGTTGACACCTTCTTGCAGAGCAGGCAAATAACCATCCAAATCAACCTGAACATCGTAGGTTCCTTCTGTTATACCTATAATTCTATACTCGCCTAGATCATTTGTAAGTGATGTAGTATATACTGTATCAGCAGCTAATATTGAGACTGTGGCATTAGCCAGTACTTCGGAAGTTGATATATCTGAAACTACTCCTGCTATACTACCTGTATTTGCCAAATTTACAGCTCTTATTACAGGCTTGAAATTAAAGCCATTGATTCCATTTGGAGAGTCTGGGTTCCCTCTAACCACAAGTGATTTACTCACATCAAAGTCTAATAAAAACTGTAAATCAACGCCTTCCTGTACCTCAATATTTTGCTCAGGTTCAATCTTAATACCAGTTTGACTTCCAGATGGAACAGTCAATTCGAATATCTCACCATCCTCCATCACAACATTACCATCATCTACTATAATTCTGAAAAACTCGTAACTCCCCAAAGGAAGGTCGGTAGATCCTAATGGAGCAGTAGTTCCGTTGGTTAGATCCAGCATATTGAATGTGGTGGGAGTATCATAGATTGTAATAAAAGGAATACTATCATTATCCTCACCAGTTTTCACCTCCACTCTGGTAATATTGATATTCACCTCTGAGATTAGTCCAAATGGGAATGGCGCATCAGTTAGTTGCAATGATAGTGTTTGCAAAGTAGGGATCGGTCCTCCAGCATCATCATATAAAATATCATTCTCATCGCATGATTCAGCATCTGTCCCTAGCAATGACTCAAAATCAGAATTACTTATTATAGTTTCTTCTTCACCTGATGCGTCAATAACATCTATAGGATACTGTATAGCCAGAAAGTCTCCCTCCTGCTCATTAGATAGCAGAAAATACATTTCTTCATCACTATCCATTGTAACAACATCTGCAAGCTGATTCATTTCATCATATGTGGCAACCTTAACTGGATAAATGAAATCAATACATTCAATATCTGAGTCAACTAATGTATTGCATGTTGCCGCTAAAGCCTCCAAGGCAGGAGCTGAAGTAACAGTAACTGTTGTATAATCTTCTGTTCTTAATGTAACAGGAAAAGAATTAACGGTAGGTAAACCTAAATAAGGGTTCTGGTTATATTGATCGACCAGATTAACCAGGTCTGATTCGTTTTCTATGATTGATGATTCTCCTTGATAATCAATACTAACAGGAAAAACGATTTTATGGCAATTGGAATTATCCAGAATATTGTCGGAAGACCCATCTAGCAAAGAGATGTTTCTAACCGCAATCCCCAGGTCTGATTCAGTTGAAAAAACCAGATCTTCATTAATGGGGTTTTGCTGTTCAACCTCTTCACCACAAGACAATAATATCACCGACACCAGAAAAAGTATCAAAAATTGTCTAATTCTATGGTAAAATAGTACTTCCACAATAATGAAACAGATTATCTTGCAAAATTCCTAATACAATTCTTTTATTTGCCTCCGTGAAGTCGCCTTCAGAGAAAGACAACATATGTAACCGTACCCTTTTTAACCAGCTATTTCAGAAGTTAGCTCCGGATTTATATAATTTCCTATACTATAAATACGGTGCAGATAATAATCCCGAAGATCTGGTTCAGGAAGCTTTTGCCAAACTATGGGATAACTGTGGGAAGGTCTCTCCTGATAAGGCAAAGTCATTTCTCTTTACGGTTGCAAACAACCAAATGCTCAATGAGCTCTCCAAGAAGAAAACAGTACTTAACTATAAAAGCCAGGAACCTCAAAAGAGTAGTACCAACGAATCTCCGGAATTTGTTTTAGAAGGAAAGGAGTTTCAGGACAAGCTAAAGAAGGCATTGGAAGATCTTACTGAAGATCAGCGGGTCACATTTTTAATGAACCGCGTTGAAGGTAAAAGACACAAGGAAATTGCTGAAATCCTGGGAGTATCCAGGAAGACAGTAGAAAAAAGAATATATACAGCATTAAAAATATTACAGGAAAAATTAGGTAAAATATAAGTTTATCGAGATAATCTTGTAAAAAATAGAGATTCTCGGTAGGAGAAAATTCAGCTAAACTGTTTTATATCAGAAGCATGGAAGAAAAAAGTACCATATTGAAATATCTGAACGGCGAAATGACCGAAAAGGAGCTTGAGGCTTTTAAGCAAACAAGTGAATACCGGTTTATTTCCTCATTGGATGAGGAGCTGGATAATTTCAAAGCACCAGAGTACAATCCAGGCGACTTCCAGTTTGATGAAGCAGAAAAGAAAAAATCTATAGTTAGATTTTTGAAACCGGCGTTGCAAATAGCTGCATTATTCTTAATTGTAAGCAGTTTAGTGTTTTACTTAATGCCACGTCCTACATCATTATCAACTTCTAATAACGAAACGTTATCATTCAATTTACCAGATGACTCCAAAGTTTTCATGAATGCCGGAACTCAAATCAAGTATTCTGAGTCAGATTGGGATTCGGAAAGATTGGTTGATTTATCTGGTGAAGCGTTTTTTGAAGTAGAAAAAGGACAAAAATTCACAGTTCAGACTAAAATAGGTAATGTTACGGTACTTGGAACATCATTTAATGTTACAAATCGCCAGGATTATTTCAGAGTTGATTGTTACGAAGGGAAAGTATTGGTTCAGTCTGGAAATCAGGAAATTACACTTCTCCCAGGCGAGACTGCTCAGTGGACTAGTTCCGGATTTAACAATTGGAAGGAGGCTTTAAATGTTTCTCCAGAATGGTTAAAAGGCAAAAGTACTTTCAGAAGCACTCCATATCATTTAGTTTTAGATGAGTTCGAAAGACAATTCGATGTATCTTTACGAACTAAGAAAATAAATAAAGAGAGATTGTTTACTGGTAGTTTTGATCATGAGCACATGGAAGCTGCTTTAAGATCGATTACAGTGCCATTTAATATTTCGTATAACATTGAAGGGAAGAAGATATTGTTATTTAAACAAGATTCAAACTAAGCTCCTATTCCTGGGAACTCTTCTATTCCTATTCAATTCTCTTTCAGTTCACTCCCAAACCTCTAAAATCCCTTTAACACAATTTATTGAAGAAATTGAGAGTACTTATGATATTTCATTTTCATATGCCGATGAGTTTGTAAGTGATGTATTCATTGTTCCTTTGAAAGAAGGGCTTACTCTTCAACAGGCCCTGGATTTATTGCAGCAAGAAACCAATCTAAAAGTTGAGAAAATCAGCGATAAATATTTCGCTTTGACAAAGCAGGAAGAACCCCTTATGGTTTGTGGCTACCTAATTGATATAGAATCACGATACCCTATTGGATTGGCTACTGTAAAACATGGAGCGAATCATACCATATCTGACAGCACTGGTTATTTCGAACTTTCTTTCGAAAAAGGACAAAATCTGAATATCCAACATTTGAGTTATGAGTCTATTTCCTCCGAACCTAAACAAGGCACAGACTGTGGGACCATCTATCTGATCCCAAAACTTCAAATATTACCAGAGATACTTATCCCTGATTATCTGGTTTCAGGGATTGACAAGATGGCTAATGGTCAACTATATGTAAGTACTAAAGATCTTCAAATCCTACCTGGCCTGATTGAACCAGATGTGTTATTCTCTTTGCAAGCATTTCCAGGTATCTCCAGCTTCAAGGAATCTGTGGCTGATATAAACATCAGAGGCGGAACAAATGATCAAAACTTAGTTTTATGGGATGGAGTAAGAATGTACCAAACCGGTCATTTCTTTGGATTGATATCTGCTTTTAATCCTTACGCTGTTGATCGGGTAAGCATTACTAAGAATGGTACCAGCGCTCAATTTGGAGACGCTGTTTCTGGATTACTTCAAATTAATTCCACTACCGAAATCGCAAAAGAATTTCAAGCACAAGGGGGATTTAATCTCCTTAATACTGATTTGGTGATCAATACACCAATAACGAAGGGAACAAGTGTTCAAATTTCTGCCCGTAGGTCCATTTCTGATTTATTTGATTCACCAACCTTTGAAAGTTATTCTGACAGAGCTTTTAGAGATACCGAAATCCTCAGCACTGATGTAGATACTATTAATTTCAGTAATGAATCATTTCAATATTACGACTTCAATGTAAAAGTCAATTCCAAACTGAGTGACAAAGACAGAGTCTCGTTATCAATGATCCAAATTGGGAATGAACTGGAGCATGAAGAATCAGGGTTTGTAAATGGAGAAGAAGAATTCAAACAAAGTACCTTGAAACAAAATTCAGTAGGTTATGGTCTTCAATATTCCAGAAATTGGAATAAAACCACCCAGTCTAATATCCAACTCAATATGTCTGAGTATGACCTGGAGTCAATAAATTTTGATATTGAAAATTCTCAAAGACTTCTGCAGCAAAATGAAGTTTCTGACATAAGCTTAAAATTTAACCAATCATTCAGAATTAATGATCTTGTGCAATTAAATGGTGGATACCAATTCAATGAAATCACTGTGGGCAACCTGGAAGATCTTGACAACCCGGAGTTTCGCAGATACATCAAGGAAATCATTCAAAATCACACATTGTACTCAGAAATTGACTACTTATCAGCAGACATGAAAACCCAGGCTAAAGTTGGGTTGAGAATGAACAATTATGTTGATATAGACCGAACCACAATTGAGCCAAGACTAAGCTTTAACCACCAATTATCAGATGCCATTGCTGTTGAGGTTCTTGGAGAGTCCAAAAGCCAGAGTTTAGTCCAGGTAATTGACCTTCAGAATGATTTTTTGGGAGTAGAGAAAAGAAGGTGGGTATTGGTGGATGAAGATGATATTCCTCTCCTTACAAGCACACAAGGCTCAATTGGTTTACAGTACAACCTATCAGGATGGATGTTTACTGTTGATGGTTACATGAAGCAGGTGGACGGCATTATTACTTCCAGCCAGGCTTTTCAAAACCAATTTGAGTTGGTTAGAGAAAGTGGAAGCTACCTGGTAAAGGGAATTGAACTTCTATTCAATAAGAAGATTGAACGATTCTCCGGTTGGGTCAGCTATACTTTTTCAGAGAACGAATATGTATTTACTCCATTGAATACGCCAAAGTTCACAAGTAATCTTGACATCCCACATCAACTTACATTAGGTCTTGGATACAAAGACAATCACCTGCAACTGTCAACTAATGTTAATTGGAGGTCTGGAAGCCCTTTTACTAATCCGGGTGACCCTACAATAATCGGAGGGCGAATCAACTATCTGAATCCTAACACTGAACGCCAGGATGATTATTTGAGAGTTGATTTTTCCGGTAAATATTGGTTCAATATAGGTGATAATCTGGTTGGTGAATTTGGTGTTGCTTTCTGGAACCTTACCGGAAGAGAAAACAAGCTCAATACTTATTTCAGAAATGAAGGGTTATCAGGAGCAAGAAGAATTGAAAACCTTGCACTTGGTTTCACTCCTAATGTGATGGCGAGAATTAGATTCCGGTAAATAAAAAAAGGGCGCTGTAACCACATCTCAGCACCCCTTCAGGTAAAATATTACTAGATTCTGCTATTTCTTAGTATAGGTAATCTAATGCAGTTCTGTCAGCACTTGTGAATGGTCTGTCAGATCCATCAGTACAAGCAAGCATCCATGATCCATTTCCAGCAAGATCAGCTCCAGTTGGAGTTCCAGGTATATGGTTTGCTCCTACGCCACCATCTCCTTCATTTGCAGTTGAACCTCCGCAGCTGATGCTTCTGTCGAAGTAATCAGTGTGTCTGAAACCAATGCAGTGACCCATTTCGTGTGCAATGATTGTAGCGATACCATCAGTGCTAAGTCCGTAAGAAGACTCAAGGATACCACTCATTTTGATTTCACCGTAAGGATCTCCAGAAGCAGTAGGGAATCCAGCAGAGCCTAAAACGCCTCTTCTTTCATCTCTTTTGCTCAGTCTAGTCATTACTATGTCTGCACTTCTGCTGTTTGAAATTCTTTGGAAAGTAATACTTAATCCTCTTGCATTAAACCTTGCGATTGCCTCATCTAGTCCAGCGATCATTGCAGGGCTGTAACCTTTTCTTCCTTCTGCAGCGTACATTGTGATTACTCTTGGAAGTCCTGTAACAAGGTTATCAGTAGAATACTGCTCAGCATGTGGTAAGTGGCTTCCTGGGTTCAAGTTCAGGATTTGCTGCTCAGTAAGAAAAATATCTCCTTCTACGATATAACCACCATCTGTGATCATTACATCATCGTTGTGGAAACCTGCCATATCTAAAGCAGCTAGTACTTCTTGAGGGATTTCTTGTTCTGAAGTGATTTCTGAGTTGTTATCACATGAAGTGAAAATTAGGCATGCGCATGCTACCATAAGTAGTAGCGAGTTAAGCTTTCTCATTATACAATTTGTTTGGTTAACTATTTAAATTCCGAATGAATCTATTTGACCCATCCATGTGAATGAAACAGATGGGGTCTAAAAATTCCTACCACAGAATATTATTTTTTTTGAAAAAATTTCAAAAAGCGCAAAAAAGCCCCCTAGAATATTCTAGAAGGCCGTTTTTAACCGAAAATAATATTTGGAAAGTATTAATTTTTCACAATTTTCTGCCGGATTCTCTCAGAATTCAGAACAATATCTAAGAAATAGATAGGGACTAGTTAAATCAGTAGATAAAGGCATTAAAATGTGAATCAAATCGAATTTTCACTTTCAGTTTTTGGTAGTTTTTTAAAAGATCAAACTGATTAATTTATATATTGGCTCTCTCAACAGCGAATAATTTTTTCTATGTCGACAGCCCCAACTGATGGTAAAGTAAAATTTGGTACTCTACCAGTGTTCATGACCACCATTTCAACCATCCTTGGAGCGATCCTCTTCTTAAGGTTTGGTTATGCTGTAGGGCATGTGGGATTACTTGGTACTTTGGGGATTATTGTAATCGGTCATTTGGTCACACTACCAACGGCTATGGCGGTTGCAGAAATTGCAACCAACCAGAAAGTAGAGGGTGGTGGAGTCTACTATATCATCTCGCGATCTTTCGGAATAAACATTGGTGCTGCTATTGGGATTACCCTCTTTCTCTCACAAGCAGTAAGTGTAGCTTTCTATATTATAGCGTGCGCTGAAGCATTCTCTCCAGTTTTTGATTATGTGAATCAGGTTTATCAATTGGGGATTACAGATAAAAGATTTGTCAGCGTACCACTAGCACTTTTTGTAAGTCTACTCATGCTAACAAAAGGTGCAGACCTTGGAGTAAAGGCATTGTATGCTGTTGTGGCCATTTTGTTTGTGTCAATTCTTATGTTCTTTGCAGGAACAACAGAATATCAATCAACTAATACCACGGATTTTCTAACCAAAATTCCTGATGGTGACAGTTTCTTTTATGTATTCGCAATTATATTCCCTGCATTCACGGGAATGGCTGCAGGAGTTGGTTTGTCAGGAGATTTAAAAGACCCTAAGAAATCTATCCCATCTGGTACCATTTGGGCTACTCTAGCCGGAATGCTTATTTATATTGCTGCGGCATTCAAACTTAATATTGCAGCCAGTCCAGAAGATTTAGCAAATGATCAACTCATAATGACCCAAATCGCCTATTGGGGGCCGATTATCCCAATAGGATTAGTCTGTGCTACACTATCCTCAGCGCTAGGTTCAATTATGATTGCTCCCAGGACATTGCAAGCACTGGCAGGTGACAAAGTATTTGGTAATTCCAGTTTCAACACTTGGGTAAGTAAAGAGAGCAAGAAGAAAAAAGAGCCTATAAATGGTATTATCATCACTAGTATTATTGCAATTGTTTTTGTGGCTATTGGTAATGTCAACTTTGTAGCTGAAATCATTTCCATGTTTTTCATGGTGACATATGGAGCAATATGCTTGATTTCATTCCTTCACCATTTTGCAGCAGATCCATCCTACAGGCCTACATTTAAATCAAAATGGCCACTTTCTCTTGTGGGAGCTTTGATGTGTTTTTATTTGATGTTCTCAATGAATGCACCTTATGCAGTGGGATCATTAGTGATAATGCTGATTATCTACATCATCATTTCCAGATCTAATACTGATAAGAGAGGCCTTGCCAAGATTTTCCAGGGGGTAATTTTTCAGCTTTCCAGAAGCATTCAAATATTCCTTCAGAATGCGGAAACTGACGATACTGATTGGAGGCCCTCTATTATATGCATTACAAAAAACGCATTCAAAAGAACCGCGGACTTTGATCTGTTAAGGTGGATGAGCCATAGATATGGATTTGGTAATTACATTCATTACATAAAAGGATATTTGTCCAGAGAAACAAACATGCAGGCCGAAATGGACTTACAGAGTCTTATCAAAGTATCTGGAGGTACACGGTCTAATGTTTACTTAGATACAATGGTATCTCCTTCTTATACTACTGCAATTGCTCAGGCACTTCAGCTTCCAAGTATTTCTGGAAAAGAGGGAAATATGTTCTTATTTGAGTTCTCCAGGGTAACCAATGAAAACACAAAAGACATCATTGACAATATACCATTGGTAAGAGCCGCAGAATTTGATATTACCATACTTGCCAGTTCAGAAAAAGGATTTGGACACAAGCAAGAAATCCATATCTGGATTACCCAATCGGACTTTGAGAATGCAAACTTGATGATCCTGCTTGGCTACATTATGATGGGACACCCGGATTGGCAAAAGGCACATATAGAGATTTATGCAATCTTTCCGGATCAGGATGTATTGGAACAAAAGGAGTACCTAAAAGAATTGGCAACAGAAGGGAGGATGCCGATACGTCCTTCAAATATCAATGTGATCTCCAAACCAGACGATAAAAGCAACAAAGACATCATCAATATGGTTTCTAAGACAGCCGATCTTACCATCATCGGTTTTAGAAGTGAGGCCATCAAGCAGCTAGGTGATTCAATATTGCAGGGTTATGATGATATTGGAAATATCCTTTTTGTCAATGCCCAAAAGGAGAAAGAGATAAAATAAGTTAGGACATGAGTGTGAGATATTTACTTGGAGCGATAGTTTCTATTCCTCTGATTCCAATTATCTATGTTCAAGGAAAACTGATCAAAAAAAGGATTCCAGATCTTCCGGAAGCGGAAGGACCTACGGGCTATGAAAAAGGTAATGGCTCTGAGGAAATCTCTGTATTAATGATTGGGGAAAGTACTGTTGCAGGGGTTGGGGTAAAAACTCATCAGGAAGGATTCCCAGGAACTTTCGCCAAGAACCTAAGTAATCAAAAGGGGTTTTCAGTCGACTGGCTGGTACACGGTAAAAGTGGTTATACCATGAAGCAAGTCAGGAAAGAATTACTGCCTGAATCTCCTGAAAAGCAATTTGATCTTATCATTGTTGGGACAGGTGGTAATGACACATTTAAACTGAATAACCCTATAAGTTGGAAGAGAGAAATCAGATTATTCATTGAAGATTGTAAAAAGAAATATCCGGATACTCCGATAGCATTTAATTGTATGCCCCCGGTTAAGGAATTTGCTGCATTTACCAGACCATTAAAATTTGTGATGGGAAACCTGATCGAAATATTAGGGGAAGAACTAGGCCATGTAGCGGATGAATATGATGGTGTATTTTACAATCACAAAATCATCAAACTCAGAGATTGGAGTGCAAATGGTAAATATAACAATACCGATTTTTTTAGCGATGGAGTCCATCCTTCCCAATTGACATATCAACTATTAGGAGAAGATATGGCATCATTTATTGAAAGGGAAAATATTTTGAAATTGAATTAACAATCCTCTTCCTCTCAGGTTTCACATATCAATGAGCAAACCTGAAATCAATATTGTTTGGTTTAAAAGAGATTACCGGTTACTGGATCATTTGCCACTAAAACAGGCAATTGAAGATTCCAGAGAAACTTTACTAATTGGGTTTCTGGAACCAAGTCTTATTGATGCTCCACAATCGGATGGTAGACATTGGAGGTTTGTTTATGAAAGCTACACGGACCTACAAGAACAATTAAAATTATATGGTCAACAGCTATATCTCCTCCAAACTGAAGTATTAGAATTCTTCCCAAGACTTACCGAACAATATCAAATCAAAAATATTTTCAGCCACGAAGAAACTGGCATTCAAATAACTTACGATCGGGATAAAGCTGTAGCTGAGTTTTGTAAGACCAATGGAATTAATTGGACTGAAACTCCTACTGGAGGGGTTATCAGAGGTATCAAGAAAAGGAACAACTGGCCAAAACATTGGTATTCTAAAATGGCTAGCCCAGTTGAAGATCCCGAGATTGAGCAACTGCAAAGTGTTAAATTAAAAGATTCAATGTTTAATGACTTACAGGTTGATTCGAAGTTCAAAACCAGACATAAGAGTTTCCAGGAAGGTGGTGAGAGAAAGGCAAAACTTTATTTAAGAAGTTTCTTTCAAGAAAGAGTTAACAATTACAATAAGCATATATCCAAACCAGAATATAGTAGAAAATCTTGCAGCCGGCTATCGGCATATTTAGCATGGGGGAATCTGTCAATGCGACAAGTTTATCAAGCAGGTAAGGAAGCTTCTAAAAATGGAGGAAGCAAACGTAATATTCAATCATTCCTGTCGAGACTCAGATGGCATTGTCATTTTATTCAAAAATTTGAGATGATGGATAGATATGAAATCATGAATATCAATCCTGCATACAATGAAATCAGAGATGAGTGGAGCGAAGAAAAATTTCAAGCCTGGAAAACCGGAAATACCGGGTACCCATTGATTGATGCCTGTATGAAATGCTTAATTGAAACCGGCTACCTCAATTTTCGAATGAGATCTATGTTGGTTTCTTTTCTCACTCATCACCTCTGGCTCGACTGGAAAAAAGGAGCTGATTACCTGGCTAGCTTATTTCTGGATTTTGAACCCGGAATACATTACCCGCAGTTTCAAATGCAAGCTGGGACTACAGGATATAATACAGTCAGAATTTACAATCCTGTTAAGCAATCAGAAGACAATGATCCTGATGCGGTGTTTATTTCAAAGTGGGTTCCTGTTTTGAAGAATTTGCCTGTGCAGTTTAAACACAAACCATGGACCATGACAGCCATGGAAGAAAATATGTACCAGCTAAAGGTTGGAGAAGATTATCCCTTCCCGATTGTAGATGTAAAGCAAACATATAAGGAGGCATCCAAGAAACTATGGTCCATTAAGAATAAAAGACATACCAGAGAAGAAGCGCGAAAAATATTAGCACTACAAAATGAAGAAGAAAGAGTTGAGTCCGGAGGTGATTGACCGAGTAATTGAAATGGCATGGGAAGACAGAACTCCATTTGATGCCATCCGGGCACAGTTTGACCTGCCGGAAAAGGAAGTCATTAAAATCATGAGAAAAAACATGAAAAAGAGCAGTTTCTTGATGTGGCGAGAGCGAGTTCAAAATAGAAAAACCAAGCATCTTAAGAAAGTTGAGGACTCGGATTTCAGGTTTAAATGCTCAAGACAAAGACAGATATCGAACAATCACGTATCAAAAAGATGACTCACCAGAAACCACATCTTCCATCCAAGGTTTGTAAGACTTGCGGATTGCCTTTCAACTGGAGAAAGAAGTGGTCTAAGAATTGGGAAGAAGTGAAATATTGCAGCGAAAGATGTCGCAGAAATAAAAACTCCTAGTATTTTAATGACATATCCGAACGATCCAACCACCGGTTGACAAACTCTCCTTTCGGGTCATATCTCTCTGCCTGACTTTCAGTATTGAAATATCGATCACTCCTTGGATCATTTCCAACTCCGGCTATGTAATTCCAATTTCCCCAATTACTTGCCGCGTCATAGTCAATCAAAAGAGATTCAAACCACATGGCACCCCAAGTCCAATTAATTTTTAAATCATTGACCAGGTAACTAGCAACATTTTGTCTTCCTCTGTTGCTCATATATCCAGTTGCCAGTAGTTCCCGCATGTTTGCATCGATAAACGGCTGGCCAGTTTCTCCATAACACCACTTTCTGAAAGTCTCAACCTCCTCATTATATGAAATGCCTTTCAACTTTATTCCCGTCACTTTGAATAACCTGCTATTGTATCTCTTAGCAACAAATTGGAAGAAGTCTCTCCAAATCAACTCAAATACCAACCAATAAGTAGAGCTATTCTTTTGAACCATTTTCTCGTACTTCTTCACCTGATGATAGATGCTTCTGGCAAAAATATTCCCCAGGGACAGAAATGCAGAAAGCTTGGAGCTGAATTCTGTACCAACCATACCATTTCTGGTGTTTTTGTAATTACTCAGGTGCTGGTTCTCCCAAAAATAATCCCTCAACCTATCCCAGGCACTGTCTTCACCTCCTCTGAAAGGAAATGCTGAAAACTTATCCGGACATGGTTCAGCCAACCCCAGATCAGAATAGGTTGGAATTTGAATGGAAGCAACTGTGTTGGAGTTTTTGAAAGATGCAATTTCTTGAATTTCATCTCGCACTGAGGATTCCTTCTCAACCTTCTTCCTGAATTCCGTGAAGATATCTGGTAAGTGGCTTATCGGAAATGGTAGGTCTGAAAGGTGGTATAGCGTACTTTGCCAAATCAGTTCTAGTTGTATGCCGTTCTTCCAAAGTAATTTCTCTAGCTGCAGCTCTTGTTTGATTTCGTCAGTTGTACATTCTTTGGAGGCCAGGACTGTGCTTACCCCAAGTTCTTGAGCTAAACTATTAATAACTTTGGCAGGATCACCTTTTCTGATGATCAGCTTTCCATTGAGTTCCTTTAATCCTTCATTTAAAGAACTAACAGCTTCAAAGAGGAATTTGGTTTTGAACGCCCCGGTTTTTGGAAAGCCGAGACTTGTCTCCCGCCACTCACTTTCATCAAACACATATATTGGGAATACCTCATCAAAATTCTCGAGAGCCTGTTTTAGTGTCTCATTATCACGTACTCTCAAATCTCTCCTAAACCAAACTATTGCTTTCATCAAAATTCTTTTCAAGTCTAACAAAATTGGGAAGGAACATGTTTCTTCCCTATGAACACGCTAATAACAATGGTTGATTTTGGCGTTTTTATTATGATTTGGCTAGTTCAACTCGTAGTATATCCAGCCTTTCAATATTTTAATCACTCCAATTTAGAACGCTGGCATCATCGGTATACTAAAGGAATTACTGTTGTTGTGATGCCATTAATGATCTCTCAACTGGTACTTCATGGTTATATCCTTTACCAAGAAAAGTCGCCTGTTGAAGTGATCACTTTAGCCCTTGTACTTGCCGCTTGGTACATCACTTTTGTACATGCTGTTCCTCTTCACAACAAAATTTCTATGCGTACCGATATTGAGGATTCAATTAAATCTCTTATCCAATTTAATCTTGGTAGAGCTCTTATCTGGACGGTAGTGTTAGCTATTACTTTCTTTGTCAACATTTAAGGCAGGGATTTACTTGTCCCTGCCTTGCCCAACTTCACATTACACATCTAACTAACTTAACCTATCTTTTCACAAAGCTTTTAATCTTCTGCCTTGCTACATGTATTCTATTTTTTATTGTTCCAATTGGAACACCCATTCTATCCGCTATTTCATGGTATTTAAACCCTTCATAGTACATCAGAAATGGTTCGCTGTAGAGATCATCTAATCTTTTGATCTCGTTAAGCAATTCTTTATAATTCAAGTCCACAGTTGCGTCATCTGCTTTAGAGGTGCTCTGTGAATTGATGAAATATGTATTATCTGTTTTGTCGATGAAAGTCTTTTGTCTCACCATCCGCTGATAATTTGAGATAAAAGAGTTTCTCATTATTGTATGCAACCAAGCTGATAAGTTTGTTCCTTCTTGAAACCTGTGCTGATTGCTAAATGCTTTCATCATAGTGTCCTGAAGCAGGTCACTTGCATCATTGTAGTCTTTAGTCAACTTCAAAGCGAATCCCATTAAAGGCTTGCTGTGTGAGTCTAAAGCATAATCGAAGGTAGTTTCCATATTCTTTTGCAGTTACTTTGATTCATAAACTACAAAAGTTGTTATAATGTTTCTTAAACTTTCAAAAAATATTGAAAATTCAATAAAAAAATTTTTATATCATATTAATCAGCAATTTTCCGATCTTACTTTTCTCCATATCTGACAGTTTCTCAAGCAGTTGCATGGCTTGTGTAGTGAATTCTTCAAGGTCCTTCGAAACTTTCTTTAATTCTTCTGCATCTTCGTTACCATGGGATTCAAGCTCTCCTATTTTCTTCAAGACCTTCAATGCTGGTTCTAATTCTCTTCTCCTTCGTTCTCTTGAGATTATTCTGGCCATTTCCCAGATATCTTTTTCTGAATAGAAGTATTCTTTTCGGTCACCTGGAATATGTTTTTTGTAGATGACACCCCAATCAAGTAATGCTCTTAAGTTGAGGTTAGCATTTCCCCTTGAGATGTTCAATTCATCCATGATTTCATCAGTAGTGAGGGGTTTGGAGGATATTAATAATAGGATGTTGATCTGGGCCATTGTCTTATTAATTCCCCAGCTTGTTCCAAGAGAACCCCACGCTTCAATCAGAGACGCTTTCGCATTATCGTATTTTAGCTCTTCATTCATTCTTAAACTTCCAAAAAATATTGAAACATTTCAACTCTCAAATATGATTGATTTTATGGACTTTTAACAGTCAAATTCTTCAATTGTTTGTTACCGAGGAAATGAAAGTCTCAGCTTTTTCAAACAAATTGCTTCTCTTTTTATCATCCATTCTATCTAATGTCCTGGTCATCATCGACATTCTCGGATTACTTTGAAATAGACTTCTATTCCGTTCAATAAACCTCCAGTATAATCCATTAGCCGTTTCGACCCATGGTTCTGATTTCTTGTAATGGCTCATTTTGAGGATATAGTTGGCTCCCGCGATATAGGGTTTGGTCGCAAAAATTCCTCCATCTGCAAATTGACTCATTCCATACACATTTGGCAACATCACCCAATCCGCAGAATCAACATACATTTCCATAAACCATTTATTCACCTCATCAGGATGTATCTCACACAGCAACATAAAATTTCCCAGTATCATTAGTCTTTCAATATGATGAGTATATCCGTGCTGAATAGCTTTATTAATACTATCGTCCAGAGGTTTTATTCCTGTGGTCCCATCATACCAACACGCTTTCATGGTATTCTTATGATCGAAGAAATTTGATTGTAGCTTTTCCTCATAATTGTCATAAATACCTTTCACAAATTCTCTCCATCCCACAATTTGTCGAATCAAACCTTCTACACTTGGGTAATGAATTTGATTTTCCTGGGCATAGCTGACAATTGTCTTCACCAATTCCTCAGGAGTAATGATGCCCATGTTCAAATAAGGTGACAATGTCGTGTGAAACATAAAGGTGTGTTCCGGTTCAATTGCATCCTCATATGGACCAAAGTGGCTGAACTTTTCATCCAGAAAATGCTGTAATTCTTTCAATACACCTTCTCTGGTAGTATGCCAATTGAAGAACTTCGTGTCACCAGGATGATCTTGAAATAATTGATCAACCAATTCAATAACGTTATCTGTGTGAACAGTTGATGATGCAACATTCCTTTGTGGAACATAAGTTTTGGTTGGTAACTTCTTCCTGTTATCCTCATCAAATGACCACTTACCATGCATTGGTTTTCCTGCTTCATCCAACAAAAGATCCATTGCTTTCCTTTGTCTCTGATAAAAAGTATGCATAAATGGTTTCTTAACCTGTCCTAGGTAACTAGTAAAGTCAGATTGACTGGTAATAAATGCTGGTGAGGGTTTAAAGGATATTTTTAAATTCAGCTCCTCTGACAACTTCAGTAATCTATTTCTGAAAAAGGAATCTGACACTTCATAAGAGACAATCTCAGAAATACTGTTTAATTCAATTGTCTCTTTTAATTTGTCCTCAAATGATTTATTTCTATTTGATTCCTCTAGCTTCCAGTACGCAAGATCACCGATTGTCCTAATTTCATCAGCATGAGATCTCATTGCAGCTAAAAATAAGATCAATTTATGCTTGTGGTATTTGAAATGAGTACACAAATCATAGTCCTCTGCCATAAAGAACAGAGTTTCCTCATCTGGTTCCAATGCACTATGATCTGGAAATAATTGATCCCCAAGTATAAGAGCAAGCCTTCTATATTTCTTTTGATTCTGTGTCACACAAAAAAACCAACATTATCGGGTCTGTATTTGTTGGGTATTCAAATTATAAAATTGAATATGATATCAATTTCAAGAGAAGAGATAGAAGGTATGGAGCGATTGTACCGCAATAACTTCATCAATTCCATTTCCGGATTTAAAAGTTCTAATTTGATTGGAACTATTAGTGACAAAGGCATTTATAATGTTGCTGTGTTTAGTTCTGTCACTCACTTTGGAAGTAATCCTGCAGTTTTGGGGTTTGTCACAAGGCCTACCACAGTCCCAAGAAATACTTACAAGAACATAAAAGACATTGGGTACTACACAATTAATCACGTCAACAGCCAAATTGTGGAACAAGCTCACCAGACATCTGCTAAATATGAGGAAGAAGTAGATGAATTTGAAATCTGTGGTTTCACAAAAGAAATATCTGGTTTTGGAGGTGTCCCATATGTGAAAGAATCTCATATACAGATAGGTATGAAGTTCGAGGAGGAATATAAAATAGCGATAAACGATACAATCCTGGTGCTTGGTAGCATTCAGGAAATAAGGCTGAAAGAAAATCTTATCAAGACAGATGGTTTTATTGATTTAAACGAAGCAGATACTACTTCTATAAATGGTTTAGATGCATATCTGAGTCCGAAGAAAATTGCTAGATTCAATTACGCCAGACCCAATCAATCAATTACTCAAATAAACGAATTCTTGAAATGAACATAGAAGAAATAGAAAAACCCTGGATGGGTTTGGTGCTTAAAGTTGCTGCTATATACAACTTAATTTGGGGAGCTTGGGTAATTTTCTTTCCGAATCATTTCTTTACTCTAACAGGTATGGAGCCCCTGAATCACCCAATGATCTGGCAAGGCATGGGCATGGTGATTGGTGTTTACGGTTTGGGATATTGGTGGGCTAGCTATTCTCCATTAAGGCATTGGCCAATTGTAGCAGTGGGACTGCTGGGTAAATTATTCGGACCTCTTGGCTTTGTGATGAATTACATTACTGGTAATGCCCCACTAGGGTTTGGTGCTACTCTCTTTACAAATGACCTGATCTGGTGGTATCCATTTTTTGCAATTTTATACTCTGTTCACAAAAACCTTAAATGGCAATTAAAATGAAAAAAGTAAGCAGAGTCCTAATTGTCGCATTTTATATTTTCGCTGGATTTAACCATTTCAGAGACCCAGGGTTTTACCTTCCGCTTATACCTGATTACTTACCATATCCGGAATTTATAAACGTTGCTGCAGGAGTTATCGAAATACTATTGGGTATAGGATTTGCCATTCAAAAAACACGAAAAATATCAGCTTACCTGACAATAGCCATGCTAGTAGCATTTATTCCATCTCATTGGTATTTCATTGAATTAGGAGGCTGTGTCTCTGATGGATTATGTGTTCCTGCATGGGTGGCGTGGGTGAGATTGATTGTAATTCATCCGCTATTAATCTTATGGGCATATAGAAATCGAAAATAGACCAGGAATCTGCTTTTATCGAAAATTGAGGCTTTTCAATTCACAAGGAAGGAAAATGTATTATTTTTATATAGATTCATAATTCCAATTGCATTGAAGAAAAGCGCAGGTCATTTCATTTTAATACTATTTATTGGATTTACTCCACTCTCAGCACTGGCGCAAAGTTGTCTTCAATTATTGGATAGTATTGAATATTTCAAATACCACCAGAACGAAAAGACGATTTATTACTCCAATGAACTGTTACAAAAATTGGATGCCAATGAATGTAATGTTGATATTGGTCTAGTTGCTGTTTATAATCTGGTTGGCCTAGCTGTTTGGGAAGCCAAAGATCAAACTCTGGCATTACAAACGTTCAAACGAGCATTAGCACAAGCAAAAACAAGCGATGATTCAACCTCTATTGAACAACTAGATACCTACTACAACTTATCAGCACTTTATAATGAAACAGGTAATTTCTTAGAGGCAGGAGAGATGCTGAAAACCGCTGATAAAATAGTAGAAAAAGCATACGGATATAAGAGCCTGGAAAATGTTTTTCATCTATTTAAGAAGGGCGTTTTTTATAGGGAAACGGGAAAGTTCAATGAGAGTATGACGGCTCTGAATGCTGCAGAAATTGTTGGAGATGAAATTTTCCTTGAGGACTCATTAACTATAAGATTGTTAATAGAAATAGGCACAACCTACAGGCACTTTGGTGATTTAGATGCAAGTGAGAAAAAACTTGTGGAAGCCATTGAGTTATCAAAAGCTGGTGGCAATCAAATGTTGTATTTAACCGCCATTGATAGACTTTCTGCTCTTAAAATTGAACAAGGTGAATACTCAGATTCTGAAAGCTACTTGCTTCACAATTTGGAAATGAAAAACAAAGACTTCCCAAATGATTCCATTCTGGTTCTTGAAACACTTAATGGTCTTGGCTTATTGTACTACAAGATTAACGATATCCAGTCCGCTCAGAAACATCTTGAGAATGCTTTGGAGCTCACTCAAGACATGCGAACCATCAAACCTTATATGATGAACAACCTGGCAACTATCTATATGCGGCAAGGTAAAACTCAAGAGGCATTAGACTACTTCAAAAAAAGTGCTGAAGGATTCCGCGACTTATTTGGTAGCATGCACCCAGATTATGCCAGCTGTATAAATAACCTGGCACATACCAATAAAGAATTAGGCAATCTCAGCGAAGCGCTAAACCTATACATGAAAGTGCTCGACATGGATAAAGTAATCTACGGGGAGCATCATCAACGCTACGCTACTACACTTAATAATATAGGGCTCATATATATTCAACTAGGCAATATTTCTTTAGCAGGGAAACTCTTGGATAACGCAAAGAGAGTAAGGGAGGAGTCACTAGGGAAAAATCATCCAACCTATATCAAATCCTTAAATGATATGGGTTTATATCACCTGGCAAGTGGAGATACGACTAATGCTTTGAAAGTGCTTAATGAAGCTCTGGAAATTGAAATTCAACATATGCGTCAGATTTTCCCGGTTTTGACCAGACAGCAACGTCAGCTTTATTTCAAAGAAACTAAAAACAATGTTGAGAGATTTTGCGCTTTAGCATTTTCGGATAAATATTTTGACACCAAATGGTCAGAAACAGCGTTAAATCATTTCATCAATACAAAGGGGGTTTTGTTTTATGCGGCTGACAAGATGAGAAAGCTGGTTCAGTCTAGTAATGATCAATCCATTAAACGAACTTATGAAGAATGGAAAGATGTGAAATACAAATTAGCCCAAGCGTATCTGTTATCTGAGGAAGATCGTTCCATGCATGGAATTTCGCTAGAAAAACTTGAGCAGGAGTCCGATGATTTGGAGAAAAAACTATCGCTTAGTTTCAAGGTTTTTTCTGATCAGGAGAATTCAGGGTATTATACCTGGAAGCAAATTGGAGCAGTATTGCCTGATAGCTCAGTTGCTTTAGAGATTATTCAATATAGAAATTACTCCATCAAAGTAGAAGACAAAAAGATTAACCAGGGGTTTGAAGACAGATCTGATTATGTAGCATTTATTATTGAATCAGACTCCAGCTTAAAATCTATCAAATGGTCGAAATATGCAGATTTTGACAGGGGGTTTTCAAAATATACCAACCTTCTGAAGTTTGGTTTGCAAGACACTGCAAGCTACGGAACATTCTGGAGAGTAGTGGACCAACAGATCCCTGATGTGAAGCGTGTATACATGGCTCCTGATGGTATATTTTACAAAGTGAACCCTTCTGTATTTTATGATGCCAGCAAAGATCAATATGTATCTGACAAATATGATATCATCAATATTACCAGCACGAAGGATTTTCTGGGTAAACAAAAGAAACGCCTGAAACGTGAAGCAAGAATATTCGGGAATCCTGCGTTTACTACTTTAGGAGGAGACTATAAACTAGCTCCTTTACCCGGAGCTGAAAGAGAAGCTCAGGATATAACTAATATATTGGATGTTAGAAAGTGGCGATCGGAGACATTTTATTATAATGATGCCACAGAAGACAAGATAAAGGCGCTAAATAATCCTGGAGTTGTTCATATCGCCACTCACGGATATTTCAATGAAGATCCAAGTTTTACGGAACCTTTGAACAGCAGTGGCTTATTCCTAAGCAAAGCAGGGAATGAAGACGGAATACTATCTGCATATGAAGCCATGAATTTAGTACTGGACCAAACAAGTGTGGTGGTATTAGCAGCGTGTGAAACTGGATTGGGAACGGTAAAAAATGGTGAAGGTGTGTTTGGTCTTCAAAGAGCCTTTTTAGTAGCAGGTGCCGATAATGTCTTGATTAGTTTGGTGAAAATCAATGACCAGGCAGCAAGAAGATTTATGAATTTGTATTACGAACAACTAAGACAAGTTGAAGATCCGCAAGAAGCCTTTTTCAATGCGAGAAGCATCTTTAAGACTGAAAATAAAAACCCATTCAACTGGGGTGCTTACGTATTGGTTTCTAGAAATTAAATCTACAAACAAATATTTCATCACCGGCAGCTAAATCTCCATCTAGCTGATTGATTTCCATCAACAACTCCTCAGGTGTTCCGAACTTGCTGACAATTGATTGAACTGTTTCACCTTCTTGGACGACATAAGGAAAGAACTGATATTTGATATCCGATTCTTCCAGAAAATATTTGATTGGAACCACTGAAATATCCTTCCCAACCCTTATGATCTGACCTTTTTTCAAAGTCTCTCCTTTCAATTTATTCCAACTTAAAAATTCTTTTTGAGTTATCCCAAGTGCAGATAAGGCATCAACAAAACTGATGTCTTGTCGTACCAAAAGCAATCTTGCGGTATTCAAGACAATATTTCCTTCACTGTAGACATGAATTTCTGCCCGTCTGTTAAAAACATGATTGTACCAGGTATCATTTTTGGAAAGTAGGTTATTCTCACCATGAGCGCTAACTTCTATCAAATCTTCTGGAAGACCCCTAGCCATTAAAAACCTTTTAATTAAATCTCCTCTGCTTAAGCTCAATTTCAAATTATACTCAGAGCTACCTACATTATCTGTACTTGAAACAATAACGATTTTATTTACAGGATCAGATTGTGTCTTTAATTGATCAACCAAATTATGTAGTGAAATCACTGTCTGGTAATTCAGTTGTTTGGACCCAAAATCAAAATAAAGCTTCTCAAATTCTGATTTATTCAGCCCTTCAATGTCTTTCATTTCTGCCGCAATAAATTGTGAAGTGTATTGCTGCTCACTGTAATAATCGGAAGAGTTCTTTTCTGGCGACACTTCTGGCCGGTAGGTGTTGGTTGTTTGATCTGACGTTGAACTGGTATTTGATGCAACTACAGTTGTGGTCGTTTCAGTTTCCTCTTCGCCGAACGGATTATTGCTAAGCAATGAAGGTTTCGGTTTTTCTCTTTTTACCGGATCAAAAATTTCAAAGCCCTGATAATCTTCAACTCTAAAGGTGGTCAAATCCAGCGACCTTATATCTCTATAGCGTGCTACTACTCTTTCATCAATCAAAGATTCACCTGAAATGAGAAGTGACAAATACAATCTTTCATCCGAAACCTGAAAATTGTAAAGATCCAGGTTCCTTTTATCGATTCGGTTTGATGCAATAAATCCTACACTATCTGTGACATAGAAATAGGTATCATCAAGAGCTGAATTAAATGGGTCTCCCAGATTATAAATTTGGGGTTCAAAGAATGATTCTCCTTTTGCAGCAAAAATATCGTATCCTCCATAACCTACATGTCCATCACTGGCAAATAGCAAACAAGAAAACTTTGATGAGTAAAATGGCGTGATCTCATTTGAAGCTGTGTTGATAATATCTCCCAGATTAATAGCAGGAGTCCATGAACCTTCATCATAACCTTGTAAACTCATCCAAATATCGCTTCCTCCAATTCCTCCTGGTCTGTCAGATACAAAAAACAAAGTATCTCCACCCTGAGTAATGTAAGGATGTTTGTTCTCCACTCCGGGCATATTGATGAAGTCATTTAAAGCTTGAGGCTCTCTCCATTTATCGCCCTCCAACTTACTGACCATAATCTTACAATCTGCACCATCATTTGACCGACAAGAAGTGAAATAAAAATATTGGCCATCAGCAGTGAATGATCCAGATCCCTCAGACCATTGTGTGTTAAATTTATCGAAACCGTCTTTTGAAGTACTATTCCTCCATTTATCTCCTTTCATAGAAAATTGGAGTAAGTCTGGCAATAATCCTTCGTATTGAATTGCATCAAATTGGCTTTTCCCAGTATTTCTTGTACTCACAAAAACCATTGTGCCTCCAGCTTTATTCATTACAGCTCCAAAATCATGATACTCAGAATTAAATTCCTTCATCTCAGAAATTCTAAATCCACGATTCTGTTTTTTCTGATTGATGGCTAACTGACATCCCTCCTGTTGTTTTTTGGCTAATTCCAATATTTCATCGGGAACACCTGGCTGTTTAAGAAGATGTGCAAATACGGTATCTGCTACCTCAAATGAGCTACTAAGCTTAAGAATATTACCTAAGTAATAATTTGCGAGATGTTTGTAATCCGGATATTGGTTTTCGAAGAGAAATCGATAGTGTTTCTTGGCTCTATCATATTGCAAAGTCCTGTATAGTGACATTGCCAACTTATATCTGGCCTCTCCAGAAATCTTATTAAGCTTAACTACCCGTGAATAGAACTCTATTGCTTCGGTGTATTGTGCTGCTTCATAATGCTCATTAGCAATTTTCATCAGTCTAGGAACAGACGACTGTGCCATTGCTAATGAAGAGACCAAAATGGCCATCACTATGATCGTAGCTCGCAACATGCTTTTCTTTAGAAAATAGGGTTAGAAACTCTTTTAACCTTTTTAGACCTGGTAATAATATACGTTAAACTAACTTCATATGAAGGGTTTGACTGGCTAAAAACGATGTTATCCGAGAAAGATTCCGAATTAAGATCAAAACTCGCCCCAATCTTTAGCTGCTGGACCTGGAAGCCTCCAAGCACAATAAATGAGTCTCCTTGTCTGTACCAAGAACCTGCATGCATTAATACACTGGTTTTAGACCTTACTGAGTTTAGGATTGTCGAGAAGTAACATCCAACGTTAAACTGCAGATTACTTTCATCTAATAATGTCAATACTGAAGGGTGTACATACCATCTAGGTGTCATTCGCAATTTCAATGAACCAAATCCTTTATATAAGATATTTTTCCTGGTGTTAGAATCATCACCGGTTTTAGGCCTATTTAAATTATCGGCACTGATCCCGACTATTAAACTTTTATCACGGATATATATATTCTCATTGTCGTAAACGGTATACATTAACCCAAAATTCACTGTGGGATAGTAGAATGCACCTGTTGCAATAGTTTCTCCCTGCCTGGAATCATCAAATCCAAAATACCTATTGAATTGTGAACCCCAATTGAGTACTTCATCTGATAGCTTGGTCTGCACTACCCCAGCTTGCAACCCAAAAACCAATCTGTTTTTGATAAACTGACTCAGCTTGATCGAATAAGCCCCTGTGGCTAAAATCTTCTGTGCAGTATAGATTCCCTGAAACCCACGACGCTCTCTAAAGAAAGTCGCTCCAACACCTCCTACCTGGTTTGTGGAACTGGTAGTTACCTTCAAGGGAAAAATAAATGTTGCCTGAGCTAACTCGAAAAAAGCATCTGTATCAAGATTACCGGACCTTTTAAAGTTCGATGAGAATTCCATTTCAGGCCTCACTCCTGCATAAGCCGGGTTGACCAAAGTGGTCGTGGTAAAGTATTGGGAAAACTGCCCATCCTGAGCGGAGACAGAATAGGTCAATACCAATGTAAGTATGTAGAATATTCTTCTCATCAGTTCACCAAAATAAAAGACCCGACCTTTTTATATTCATTGCCACCTGCAACAATTCTAATATTGTAATAGTAAACACCTTCATCAGAGCTTTGACCACCAGATAATAGCCCGTCCCAACCATATCCACTTAAATCAAGGTTATCTCCATTCTCAGAAACTGAATACAACCTATTTTGAAATTGGTCAAAAACTTCCATTTGCAGAACCGTAACATTAGCACCTGTGAAGTATGGTCTAAAGACTCTGTTTTCTTCTATGGATGCAGTAGGAGAAAATGCATTTGGAATAAAGAATGCTGGACGAAGTAATTGTGGTATCAGGGCAACACTTAAGTAAGTAGGTTGTTGACTAACATAGAATTTGTCCGCACTTGTCAAGGTTCCGGAACTCAGGTTATTAACATCTACCAAATCATCTAAAAGCTCCGCAACTCCCAAATCCTGGTAGATTGTATCGTTTGGCCCTAGCTTAACAACCGTTGGTGAATAAGCCTGAGCTCTTATGGATTGACCATTTGAAAAGTTTGTCAGATCTACTCCACTAAATAACGTAGAGATTGAGACTTCAACAGAATCCTGATTTGTGGTAGTAATTACCCATTCCACTTCATCAGCGATTCCAACCATGTCTTCTGTTGGTCTTAGTCTGTCAGTCAATGGTAACCTGCACTCAACTCTAAAGATAGCATTTAGATTATCAGTTGTAAGTGTGATGTAATTTGGATAATCGTTGAGTCCCATTGGAAAAGTAAGGGTTCCGTTAGAAGCCAAGCCCACCAGGTTCCCTTCCACGTAACCATCTCCTCCTTCACCAAGTGATGATCCTGTAACGATTAAGTCTTCTTCATTCTCTGAATCAATTACCCCATTTATAACATCTAAGGTACCTTCTACAACAACTTGTTCAGAAAGTAGTATTACTTCCCCACTCTCTTTATCCACTTCAAAATCAATAACCAAAATGGTATCTCCTGAAATACTTTGATCTCCAGGCCCTACAAATGAAAGGCTTCCTACCTCAGAGTTTTCTCCGAAATCAATATTGCTATAACTAATGATTTCACCATTATTAATGAGCTCGCCATCAAAAGTGGTATTTCCTCCTGCATAGAATTGCGTACTATCACCAAGACTGAATATAGTGGAGTCAGCAAAGTAGAATGTACCTTGAGCAAAAACGCAAGTCATCCAGAATAGGAGAAATATAGTACTTGATAGTTTCTTCATCATTATTGAACTGTTCTACCTATTTCTACCCATTCGTTGAAATTGCTGACAAACATGAGGTGAAGAGAACTTCTTGGTCTCATATTAAATTGTGTGTCTGATTCAAGTCTGATGTTTACACCAGGAGAGCCTACTGACTCGATTATTATGTCATTAGTCCCAACATTTATCAAAATAATCTCTTGTCCATCGGTGGCTGCTACAACTTCATCAACAAATGTTCCTCCTCCACCAACTAACTTGACATATCTAAAATCACTAGGTACCTGACTGCCCAAATCGGTATCAACCAAAGACGGCTGAGGGTTATTGACCATGGCTCCTCCCACTGTTAATGTGGTAGTTACATCCAGGGTGTTCAGAGCTCCGTTTCCTGCATTATCCATCGTAAAGTTTCCGGCTCCAACATCCAGGTTAGCTGCAAGTAATGGCCCTGCCACGTCTACATTCCCATTCCCATGTATAATTATTCTATCCTGAGGTACACTTTGACCGTTGGCAGCTGTCCTAAGAGTCATACTCACTCCAACACTTGAACCGTGATTTTCTTCCGCCCGAACAACAATTTGAGCAGCATCCACTAATGAAGATGTGTATGTATTAAATGCGATATTCCCAATCCTATCATTTATTTGTGGACTAGCAGGGACAGTAGAAGAACCTCTTGTTCTGGCTAAAAATATTCCTGGTGCGTCATCTGCTCCAGCACTGGAATAATTGATAAAAGCTGTGTTTAATGGAGATCCTTCATTTACAACAGCAAAATTCTGACCTAACCCAAAATCATTTGACCCAATTAAGACGGATGCACCATCGCTAAAAATATTTGATGACACCTGACCTCCACCGTCACCTCGGGGAACTTCATTTGCGGCTGTAAATGCAGCTGCACTTCCCCAGTAAGTACCTCCTGATCCATCTGAAGTTAAGGTCTCTCCATTTGCACCCTGACTTGGAGGTAAAACAAAGTCCATTGCTCCTGGCAGTCCCGCAGGAGTTGATATCCTTACAGCATTACCGTTATCACTGTAAAATGTTGCACCGCCTGGAACCCCACCTCTTTCAAACACTTCAATACCACCATCATTTATTTCGAAAATTGGAGACGGTGCTGTGGAGCCTAGAGGCACTGTATGAACTCTTAAGCTTGCTCCATAGCCGGTAGTACTGTAATCTTCCAGAGCAGTACCTGATATGAAAGCTGCCGGTTGATAATCGGTTCCATCATATCCTAACCAAGCAAATGTCCCTAAATTATCTCCTCCAACCACTGTCGATTCACCTCCGATGTTACCACTAGCCTTTGCAACACTAACAATACTCGCATCACTTTGAACCGTAGAAGCAGTTACAGTTGTATTGTTGTACTCTGTGCCACTGTCAAAAAAGTAACTTGCTCCTAGAGGAGAATCTGATCCTATGGTGGTTGGACCATCTATAAAAACCTCTCCCTGAAGTCCTCCTCCATCTTCCAGTCCTCCTGAAAGATATAAATTACCTCCATTGGCACCACTGGAATTGGCTGCATCACCAGCACTTACAATCAAATCGTTACCCGGGCCAGTAGTTGGCTGAGCTACATAGATATTTCTTACCGCTCCATCCACAAACTCCAAATCGGAATCAAACACCCCTGGAGTTCTCCAATAAAGGTTACCTGTACCATCTGTAGCTAAAACATCATCCAATCCCCCATCCTGATCTGGCAAAGACCAAACAGTATTTGCTGCAACAGTACCTGGAGCTCTGAATCCCACAAAATTGGTTCCCAAATCCATAAACTGAAGTTCTCCAGTATTAGCACCTCCTCCTTCTGGGTTGATTCTTAACGCATTTACCTGACCATTATCCGGATTAATTTGAAGTTTTGCTCCAGTAGTAGGCCCAGCTCCAATTGCAGTATTATCATTTAGAACAATAGTCCCATCACCCTGAATCCTAAAGCGATCTTGCTCGGTAGATGTTCCGTTTGCAACCGTTGCTATTGTAAATTGTGAACCATAGTTGGATCCTGCTGCGTGGTTTGCTGTTGCATCCACTCTCATGCTCGCAACAGAGGTAAAATCAGAAGTTCCATCCCATACGTTGTAAGCAAAGACTCCAACCGCATCATTTGTCTGTAGAACCCCTTCTCCTCCAGGTGTACCTCTGGATCTAAGTACCGCAAAATTTGCCCCTTGACCAGGTGTATCTGAGAAGTTCGCTCCTCCAAAATTCAAGTTGGAAGATTGATTAACGACAGCAAATTTCACATTGGGTAATGTTGTTGCTATTCCTATTGTGACTTGATTTGTTGCATCACTAAATATATCTGATGCAATAAGACCTCCAGAACCATCTCCTTTCGGAATTGAATTTAGTGTACTGAAATTAGGAACAGCCTCAACTGCATTTTCAAGCTCTTGAAGTGCCCCAAAAATTGTATTTGCATCTGTAATGGTAGTCCCTCCAAATGCACCCAGGTCCGTGGAATTTGCAGCTAAACCACTTAACGTAATCAAATCATCAGCTTTGGCCTCAGCAGGCAAATTCGTTAAAGCACTACCATCTAATGCCGGTAAGGTATTCGCGGTTCCAAAAGAAAGCACTTGGCCAACTCCTGTTCCTAAATCTGCTGTTGTAATATCGTCCGAGGCATTGGTGTCATATGCACTTAAGTCTATTGTGGTTGGTGTAGGATCGCCCGTAATGGAAATCACGCCTGCTGTAAAGGATAAATCCTGCTGATCTGGGGCGGCTGCCCAGCTTGCCACTGTTCCATCTGTAGTTAAGTAGAAACCTGTATTTCCTGTTTGCACTGGTAACTGATCAGGCAAATTCGTTAAAGCACTACCGTCTAATGCTGGTAAGGTATTAGCGGTTCCAAAAGAAAGCACTTGGCCTACACCTGTTCCTAAATCTGCTGTTGTAATATCGTCCGACGCATTGGTATCATAAGCACTTAAGTCAACTGTGGTTGGGGTTGGATCGCCTGTGATGGATATAACTCCTGCTGTAAAAGATAAATCCTGCTGATCCGGAGCGGCTGCCCAGCTTGCTACTGTTCCATCTGTAGTTAAGTAGAAACCTGTGTTTCCTGTTTGCACTGGTAACTGATCAGGCAAATTCGTTAAAGCACTACCATCTAATGCTGGTAAGGTATTCGCGGTTCCAAAAGAAAGCACTTGGCCTACACCTGTTCCTAAATCTGCTGTTGTAATATCGTCCGACGCATTGGTATCATAAGCACTTAAGTCAACTGTGGTTGGGGTTGGATCGCCTGTGATGGATATAACTCCTGCTGTAAAAGATAAATCCTGCTGATCCGGAGCGGCTGCCCAGCTTGCTACTGTTCCATCTGTGGTTAAGTAAAAGCCGGTGTTCCCTGTTTGTAGTGGTAACTGATCAGGCAAATTCGTTAATGCACTACCGTCTAGTGCCGGTAAGGTATTAGCGGTTCCAAAAGATAGTACTTGGCCTACACCTGTTCCTAAATCTGCTGTTGTAATATCGTCCGACGCATTGGTGTCATATGCACTTAAGTCAACCGTAGTTGGGGTTGGATCGCCTGTGATGGATATAACTCCTGCTGTAAAGGATAAATCTTGTTGATCCGGAGCGGCTGCCCAGCTTGCCACTGTTCCATCTGTAGTTAAGTAGAAACCTGTGTTTCCTGTTTGCACTGGTAACTGATCTGGAAGATTCGTTAAAGCACTACCGTCTAGTGCTGGTAAGGTATTAGCGGTTCCAAAAGAAAGTACTTGGCCTACACCTGTTCCTAAATCTGCTGTTGTAATATCGTCCGACGCATTGGTATCATAAGCACTTAAGTCAACTGTGGTTGGGGTTGGATCGCCTGTGATGGATATAACTCCTGCTGTAAAAGATAAATCCTGCTGATCCGGAGCGGCTGCCCAGCTTGCTACTGTTCCATCTGTGGTTAAGTAAAAGCCGGTGTTCCCTGTTTGTAGTGGTAACTGATCAGGCAAATTCGTTAATGCACTACCGTCTAGTGCCGGTAAGGTATTAGCGGTTCCAAAAGATAGTACTTGGCCTACACCTGTTCCTAAATCTGCTGTTGTAATATCGTCCGACGCATTGGTGTCATATGCACTTAAGTCAACCGTAGTTGGGGTTGGATCGCCTGTGATGGATATAACTCCTGCTGTAAAGGATAAATCTTGTTGATCCGGAGCGGCTGCCCAGCTTGCCACTGTTCCATCTGTAGTTAAGTAGAAACCTGTGTTTCCTGTTTGCACTGGTAACTGATCTGGAAGATTCGTTAAAGCACTACCGTCTAGTGCTGGTAAGGTATTCGCGGTTCCAAAAGAAAGTACTTGGCCTACACCTGTTCCTAAATCTGCTGTTGTAATATCGTCCGACGCATTGGTATCATAAGCACTTAAGTCAACTGTGGTTGGGGTTGGATCGCCTGTGATGGATATAACTCCTGCTGTAAAAGATAAATCCTGCTGATCCGGAGCGGCTGCCCAGCTTGCTACTGTTCCATCTGTAGTTAAGTAGAAACCTGTGTTTCCTGTTTGCACTGGTAACTGATCAGGCAAATTCGTTAATGCACTACCGTCTAGTGCTGGTAAGGTATTCGCGGTTCCAAATGAAAGAACTTGTCCAACTCCTGTTCCTAAATCTGCTGTTGTAATATCGTCCGAGGCATTGGTGTCATATGCACTTAAGTCAACCGTAGTTGGGGTTGGATCGCCTGTGATGGATATAACACCTGCCGTAAAGGATAAATCTTGTTGATCCGGAGCGACTGCCCAGCTTGCTACCGTTCCATCTGTGGTTAAGTAAAAGCCAGTGTTCCCTGTTTGTAGTGGTAGCTGATCAGGCAAATTCGTTAAAGCACTACCATCTAATGCTGGTAAGGTATTCGCGGTTCCAAAAGAAAGCACTTGGCCAACTCCTGTTCCTAAATCTGCTGTTGTAATATCGTCCGAGGCATTGGTGTCATATGCACTTAAGTCAACTGTAGTTGGGGTTGGATCGCCTGTGATGGATATAACTCCTGCTGTAAAAGATAAATCCTGCTGATCCGGAGCGGCTGCCCAGCTTGCTACTGTTCCATCTGTAGTTAAGTAGAAACCTGTGTTTCCTGTTTGCACTGGTAACTGATCAGGCAAATTCGTTAAAGCACTACCGTCTAATGCTGGTAAGGTATTAGCGGTTCCAAAAGAAAGCACTTGGCCTACACCTGTTCCTAAATCTGCTGTTGTAATATCGTCCGACGCATTGGTATCATAAGCACTTAAGTCAACTGTGGTTGGGGTTGGATCGCCTGTGATGGATATAACTCCTGCTGTAAAAGATAAATCCTGCTGATCCGGAGCGGCTGCCCAGCTTGCTACTGTTCCATCTGTAGTTAAGTAGAAACCTGTGTTTCCTGTTTGCACTGGTAACTGATCAGGCAAATTCGTTAAAGCACTACCATCTAATGCTGGTAAGGTATTCGCGGTTCCAAAAGAAAGCACTTGGCCTACACCTGTTCCTAAATCTGCTGTTGTAATATCGTCCGACGCATTGGTATCATAAGCACTTAAGTCAACTGTGGTTGGGGTTGGATCGCCTGTGATGGATATAACTCCTGCTGTAAAAGATAAATCCTGCTGATCCGGAGCGGCTGCCCAGCTTGCTACTGTTCCATCTGTGGTTAAGTAAAAGCCGGTGTTCCCTGTTTGTAGTGGTAACTGATCAGGCAAATTCGTTAATGCACTACCGTCTAGTGCCGGTAAGGTATTAGCGGTTCCAAAAGATAGTACTTGGCCTACACCTGTTCCTAAATCTGCTGTTGTAATATCGTCCGACGCATTGGTGTCATATGCACTTAAGTCAACCGTAGTTGGGGTTGGATCGCCTGTGATGGATATAACTCCTGCTGTAAAGGATAAATCTTGTTGATCCGGAGCGGCTGCCCAGCTTGCCACTGTTCCATCTGTAGTTAAGTAGAAACCTGTGTTTCCTGTTTGCACTGGTAACTGATCTGGAAGATTCGTTAAAGCACTACCGTCTAGTGCTGGTAAGGTATTAGCGGTTCCAAAAGAAAGTACTTGGCCTACACCTGTTCCTAAATCTGCGGAAGTAATGTCATCCGAAGCATTAGTATCGTAGGCACTTAAGTCTATAGTTGTCGGTGTAGGATCGCCTGATATAGAAATAACTCCTGCTGTAAAATCAAGATCCTGATCATCGGTATCAATTGAAGAAGCCCAACTTGCTGTTGTTCCATCTGTGGTTAAGAAGAAGCCTGCATTCCCTGTTTGGGTTGGTAATTGATCTGGCAAATTCGTTAAGGCACTTCCATCTAATGCTGGTAACGTATTCGCTGTTCCAAATGAAAGCACCTGTCCAACTCCTGTTCCTAAGTCAGCTGAAGTAATATCATCCGAAGCATTAGTATCATAGGCACTTAAGTCTATAGTTGTCGGTGTAGGATCGCCTGATATAGAAATAACTCCTGCTGTAAAATCAAGATCCTGATCATCCGTATCAATTGAAGAGACCCAACTTGCTGTTGTTCCATCTGTGGTCAAAAAGAAGCCTGCATTCCCTGTTTGAGTTGGTAACTGGTCTGGCAGATTCGTTAAGGCGCTACCATCTAATGCCGGTAAGGTATTAGCGGTTCCAAAAGATAGTACTTGTCCTACTCCAGTTCCTAAATCTGCGGAAGTAATGTCATCCGAAGCATTAGTATCGTAGGCACTTAAGTCTATAGTTGTCGGTGTAGGATCGCCTGATATAGAAATAACTCCTGCTGTAAAATCAAGATCCTGATCATCGGTATCAATTGAAGAAGCCCAACTTGCTGTTGTTCCATCTGTGGTTAAGAAGAAGCCTGCATTCCCTGTTTGGGTTGGTAATTGATCTGGCAAATTCGTTAAGGCACTTCCATCTAATGCTGGTAACGTATTCGCTGTTCCAAATGAAAGCACCTGTCCAACTCCTGTTCCTAAGTCAGCTGAAGTAATATCATCCGAAGCATTAGTATCATAGGCACTTAAGTCTATTGTAGTTGGTGTTGGGTCGGATGAAAGTGAGATAACACCTGCTGTGAAATCTAAATCCTGCGAACCACCTGCAGCTTGATAACTAACTCCCCCTGCCCCATCTGCTTGCAAAAACAGTCCCGCATCTGTACCACTTTGTGTTGGCAATTCGATCTCATTGGTTGGATCACCATCTGCTTCAGAAGCATAACTTACGTTACCAGCTCCATCAGCTTGTAGGAAAAGACCTGCATCTGTCCCTGTTTGTGTGGGAAGTTCTATCTCATTGGTTGGGTCTCCATCGACCTCTGTGGCAACTACTGAGGCATATGCAACACCCCCAGACCCGTCAGCTTGTAAATACAAACCAGCATCTGCTCCGGTTTGGGTAGGCAACTCTATTTCATTTGTAGCATCTGCATCCGCATCATCAACATTGATCGCCACATAACTCACATTTCCGGCTCCATCAGCTTGTAAATATGATCCGGCATCTGCGCCAGTTTGGGTTGGTAACTCTATCTCATTAGTAGGATCGCCATCTACTTCTGAAGTTACAACTGTGGCATATGAAACTCCTCCGGTACCATCAGCCTGAAGGTATAAACCGGCATCAGCTCCTGTTTGAGTTGGTAATTCAATCTCATTAGTTGCATCTGCATCTGCGTCATTAACATTATCTGCTACATAACTTACATTTCCAGCTCCATCTGCTTGTAGAAAAAGTCCTGCATCCGAAGCAGTCTGAGTAGGAAGCTCAATCTCATTGGTAGGATCGCCATCTACCTCTGTGACACTTGCAGAAACGTAACTGACACCACCTGTACCGTCAGCTTGTAAGAACAATCCAGCATCTGCACCTGTCTGTGAAGGTAATTCGATTTCGTTAGTCGGATCTGCATCCGCATCATCCACATCATCACCATCGGCCAATCCTGTTGGTACTGATGTTAATTCTGTAAAATCAATTCCATCTTTAATATTGTCTGGAACTGTAGGGTCCGTTTCTGCACTTGATAAGTCGACACTGTTTCCTCCATCTATTGAAAGCACCGAACCAACTAGTGATAGGTTCTGAGCGCTTGTAGTGGAAATGGCAATCCAATTTGGGTTACTCCAAAAATAAAACAGGTCCAATTCACTATCATAAATCATGAGTCCATTATCACCTGCACCAAGACTGGAACTCAAGGCATTCCTCTGAGCGGTGGTTAGTTTTGGAACCATTAAACCCTGGTTATTATTTGGAGACACCAAATGTAAAACCGCATTGGGGTTTGGGCTTTCTGTATTGATCCCTGCTGAATACTCTTGCGAATTAGCATTGAACAAAACGGTGAATAGAAAAATTGCGAATAGGGTAGCTTTAAAAATTAACTGGCGATTCAATCCCTTCATGACAAAATCTATTTAGTGTGTAATAGAATTAATGTTTTTAAATGGCAAAAACTTGAGCATTCACGTTTATGTAGCCGTCAAAATGTATCCCTGTCCGAAGTGTTTTAATCCTAACTAATACAATCAAGATTAGTTAATAGGCTCTTCATTTTTGCCTGTCAAATACGTGTATTAGAATGTAGCTGTAGTAGTCGAAACTATAGAAAGTTAAAAGTAAGGAGACTTAATATACTAAAAAAACGCGTAATCGTCACTTCATTGATGTTCATCGAAAAATTGGGGGTATTCAGCTGATATCAAGAAAATCAAGCACTTACAAAACACGAATCTAGCTCCAATTTGAACTTTGTTGAGCATTATTATATTATTGAATTATGGTTGAATTAAGGATCAAAAACATGGTTTGTAACCGCTGTATTGAAGCGGTGGAAAAAGAACTCTCTGATTTGAATATTGATTTTGAGAATGTGGAACTAGGGCGAGTAGAAATTGAGAGTATCACGGATGATCAAAAAAACAAACTTTCCGATCGACTTATAAATAGAGGGTTCGAATTGCTAGAAGATAAAACGAGCAAAACCATTGAGAGGATCAAGACTTTAATTATTCAAAGTATTCATAATGACAATGCAATGTCCTCGAAGTACTCTGATTACTTAGAGAAAGAAATTGGAAAAGAATATAGTAGTATAAGCAGTCTTTTCTCGTCAGTAGAAGGAATTACAATAGAGCGATTTATTATTCTTCAAAAGATCGAAAGGATCAAGGAGTTAATCACATATGATCAGCTCTCTTTAAGTGAGATCAGTTACAAACTTGGTTACAGCAGTGTGCAACACCTTTCTAATCAATTCAAAAAAAATACTGGAATGACTCCATCAGAATTCAAAAAACAACACGCAAACCTAAGAAAACCAATCGACTCAAATCTGGGTGCCGGGTAAACATTTCGCACAACTCTTCAATAATTGTGTAACAATTGTAATTGAAAACCATTTTCATTTGTATCATGAAAACAATTACAGTTGATACCGATCTGCATTGCCAGGGGTGCGTTGACAGGGTAACACCAATTCTGGATGGAGATAATCAAATAAAATCCTGGGAGGTTGATTTAGAACCCTCGGTAAAGAGACTAACAGTTTCCGGCGATAACATTTCCAATGTGCATATCAACAAGCTATTGCACGAAGCAGGGTATAGCATTCTTAATCAGGAAAAAGCTGGATTTTGGAATGACTTTAAATTATGGAACCGGGCGTCATTCAACACCTTAAATTGCCTTATTGGTTGCTCAATTGGAGATTTTGGAATGGTCTTTTTCTTACAAGCGTACTATCCTTCTACACCAATGGTTTGGCAAATGGTTCTTGCAATAATTGCTGGACTCTGCACTTCCATACTATTGGAAACTGTGATTTTGAAATCGCGGGAGTCATTTGGTTGGGGGTTAGCTTTTAAGACTGCCTTTGGAATGTCTTTCATTTCTATGGTAGGAATGGAATTGGCTATGACCTCTACAGACTTTATGATTACCGGAGGTAAAGCAGCATTTGATGATCCAATGTATTGGTTTGCTCTGGTACCGGCATTAGTGGTTGGTTTTATTACACCACTACCTTACAATTACTACAAACTAAAGAAGTACAACAAAGCCTGTCACTAGCAGTTGGAAACAATTCTTAAAAGTTTCCGTAACTTTGTATAGAGAATGAAGCAATTCAATAACATAGCAACTATTTTCCTGGCAGGACTACTTATGTTGTCGACTGTTGGAGTTACCCTGAATAAGCATTACTGCATGGGTAGACTTAAAAATGTTGCGGTGTTTGAAGAAGCTAAAAGTTGTGCAGAAAAAATGGGCATGGAAGAAGATTGCCCAAAAAACTGCTGCGACGATGAATCTCATGAGCTTAGGATCAAAGAATTGAACAAAGCAACTTTTGATGTGGACTTGACTCCAGATCTAAAATTAGTTGCTACCATTACTTTGTTTGTCCACAGTTTAGGGGCTGAAAGCTCATTAATTGAAACTCCGGATTATACTTATTACAAACCCCCTTTAATCGAGCAAGACATTCCAATTCTTGTTCAATCCTTCTTGATTTAGAGAATAGCATTTCTACCCTCTCAGGGAAATGAAATTACTATTGAATTATTCTAAATCAGAAAATGAAATTATTACATAAAAAGATACTATTAATAGCTATCTCAGTGCTTTCGACACTTTCAGGGATGGCTCAAAATACAATAACAGGGATGGTGGCAGATAATGATCACCAACCACTGGTAGGCGCTACAGTTTTAGTCGCTGGTACTGAAGTAGGTACAGTAACCGATGTTGATGGAAAGTTTTCAATTACTGCGAAAACAAACGATCAATTGATCATCAGCTTCATTGGCTACACCTCAGACACCTTAAAGGTGAGTTCTAACCCTATTCATATAATGCTTCAACCTTCAGACTTGAAATTGGATGATGTGGTTATTAAATCAGAATCCACCATGTTTGATGAGTTGAAGCCGATGCATAATGAAGTAATTCTGGAATCCGAGCTTCTAAAGGCTGCTTGCTGCAATCTGTCTGAAAGCTTTGAGACCAATGCATCAGTTGATGTTTCATTTAGTGATGCAGTAAGTGGAGCTAAGGTGATTAGAATGCTTGGATTGGATGGAAGATACGTTCAGATCAATCGAGAGAATGTTCCATTGGTTAGAGGACTGACAGGAAGATACGGTTTGGGCTATGTTCCTGGAACATGGATTCAATCCATTGACGTTGGAAAAGGTGCAGGATCGGTTGTAAATGGATATGAATCAATGAGTGGCCAGATCAATCTTGAATTCAAGAAACCAGAACACAGCGAGACCCTATATTTGAATGGATATGTTAATGGTTTTGGCAGAGTGGAATTGAATGCCAATCACGCTTCAAATATCAATGACAAATGGTCCACTGCATTTCTCCTTCACTCCGATTATATGAGCAATGAAGTAGATCGTAATGACGATGGATTTTTGGATCTTCCAAAATCGAGACAAATCAATTTTCTGAATCGATATAAATACCAGGGTGACAGAATTGTTTCTCAAATTGGTGTTCAATTGATGTCGGATCAAAAAGCGGGTGGACAAGTTGGTTTTGATTTTGGCGATGATCATCAATCCAATTCAATTTACGGCTTTTCCAACCGCACAAACAGGTTTGAAGTCTTTGGTAAAACAGGGATCCTGTATCCTGAAAAACCTTATATGGGATGGGGATTCATTTACTCAGGAAGTTATCAGGAAATCGATGCTGGTTTTGGAAATAACCTGTACAATGGTAAAGAGACCACACTATATTTCAATGCGATACATCAAAATATCTTTGGCAGCTCTTTTCATCAGTACAAAACAGGGTTTAGCATGTTGTATGATGATTTCCAGGAGGTTTATGCAGACTCTACTTTTAACCGACAGGAAATTGTGCCAGGTGGATTTTTTGAGTACTCATATGTACCTGGAGATAAAATATCTATAGTTGCAGGCGGAAGAATTGATTACCACAATCTTTATGGAATGTACTACACTCCAAGGATTCATACCCGTTTTCAATTGTCAGGTAATACCACATTGAGATTAGCAGCTGGAAGAGGATATAGAACTCCTAATGCTTTGACCGAAAACACCAGATTTCTCGTTTCTTCTAGACAATTCATTGTGACTGAAGAAATCGACCCTGAGGTGTCTTGGAACCTTGGCGGTAGTCTAGTGTTTAAACCAATAATTGGAGGTAAGGAAATTCAAGTAATTACAGATTATTTCTACACCAGCTTCGAAAATCAAATGATTGTAGATCAGGATGCAAGTTCTCAGGAAATTCGAATTTATAATCTGGATGGGGACTCATATGCCCATAGTTTTCAAACTGAAGCATCTGTGAAATTGAACAACTTTTTCACCGTAAAAGGAGCTTACAAATTCTATGATGTAAAAAGTACTATTAATGGCAATCTGATGGAAGTTCCATATGTCTCTCGAAATAGATTCTTTATCAATGGATCATACGCTTCCAAGTTTGACAAATGGACTGCTGATTTCACATTGAACTGGATCGGAGCAAAAAGGCTTCCTAATACATCGGATAAACCAACAGAATTTCAAAGAGAGGCATACTCTCAGGATTACATCCTTGCAAATGCTCAAATTTCAAGAGGATTCAAGTGGGGAAGTGTGTATTTGGGATCTGAAAATTTATTCGATTTTAGGCAATCCGATCCAATTATTGATGCAGAAAACCCTTTTGGCAATAATTTTGATGCTTCAATTGTGTGGGGACCAATACCTGGAAGATTAATCTACCTAGGTTTTAGATATAAGATTAAAAGAAATAACTAAGCATATAACAATAACCAAAACAATGAAACAATTAATTCTAACACTTCTACTAGTTAGTACAACAGTAATCAGCTATGCTCAGAAAAAGGAAAGCTATAAAGTGGAAATTCAAACTAGCGCAATCTGTGAGATGTGTCAGTACGCAATTGAGTATGAATTATCGTACACTAAAGGTGTAAAAAATGCTACCTTAGATTTAGAGACTAAAAAGGTTTTAGTAGAGTACAACGATAAAAAAATATCTCCAGAGCAAATTAGAAAAGCAATAACTATGGTAGGTTATCATGCAGACGATATGGAAAGAGATCCAGAAGCATACGAGAAACTACCTCCTTGTTGCAAGGATGGATCTCACCAAGATGGTCATCATAAATAACAGATGAAGATTTATAAATACATGGTTGCAGGCTTGATACTTTTATCAGCCTGCAATTCACAAAATATCGAAAACACAGGGAAAGAAGAAACAGAAGTCAAATCACTTTCTAACCCTTCTTCTCCAAAAATTAGCAGTTTACCCTACCTCACTTCAACCAATGATCAACTATACATGTCATGGGTTGAAAAAGACAGCACACAAACAACTCTTAAGTATTCCAAATATCAATCTGGCAGCTGGAGTAACCCAGAGTTAATAGCCAATGGAAATGACTGGTTCGTTAACTGGGCTGATTACCCAATGATAAGCATCAATAGCCAAGCAATGATGGCGAACTTCCTTGCTAAAAGCTCATCTGGCACTTATTCTTATGATGTTAACCTCAGCATTAAAAATGACTCCAGCTGGTCTACCGCATTTATCCCTCATGATGACGGAACACCCACTGAGCATGGTTTTGTGAGTATGATACCAATCCCCAGTAACCAATTTCAGGTAGCCTGGTTAGATGGAAGATTGACCGCATCTGAAAATGGTGCCATGACATTGAGAACTGCTTTAATTAATAAAGATGGGTCAATCTCTGAAGAAGCTGAATTAGACAACAGAGTGTGTGATTGTTGCCAAACCGGAGGTGCCTTAACTGAAAATGGGCCTGTATTTGTATATCGTGACAGATCTGACGATGAGATTAGAGATATGTCTATTGTTAGATTTGTGGATGGAGAATGGACAAGTCCAAAAACTATTAATTCAGACAACTGGAAAATACATGGGTGTCCGGTTAATGGTCCAAGGGTTGATGCAATTGGAAATAATTTGGCTGTGGCGTGGTACACTGGATCGAATGAGCGCCCTAAAGTGAAGCTAATATTCTCCAAAGATGGTGGAGCATCATTTGGTAATGTGATCGAAGTTGATAGCATTGCCCCACTTGGCAGAGTTGATATAGAGCTAATTGATGCCTCAACAGCAATTGTAAGTTGGCTAACAAAAGGTGATGGGAAAGCATTTATTAAATCCCAAATTATCAATGATCAAGGAATCAAACAAGCACCTATCATCATTGCAGAAACATCTGAATCCAGAGCAAGTGGATTCCCTCAAATGGTTCGATTGGATGATGAAATATTTTTTGCATGGACAAAACTTATTGATGAAAAGTCAACCAATATTGAAGTTGCAAAAATCAGTTTGGATTAACATTTAACATCTTGGTAACACCCCAACCAATTCTTGGAATTAACTTTGGTCAAATTTTATTGTTATGGTAATCTCGCAATCACTTCTTGAGTACATTGATCAGTTGGATGTTTCTTCAATTTCGGAGAAACGCAAACCTGTATTAGGTCAATTATCTAATTACATTCAAAGCCAATTGGATGCTGGCAATCCCATAAATCTAAATTACATATGTACTCATAATTCAAGAAGATCTCAATTCTCACAGGTATGGTCGCAATTTATGGCCCTGCATTTTGGATTGGAAGACGTGACTTCTGTTTCAGGAGGTGTTGAAGTGACTGCTTGTAACCCAAGGACAGTTGATTCTTTGAGAAGAGCTGGTTTCGAAATCCCTGAAATGGAAGGTGACAATCCGGTGTACCCAGTAAGCGTCGGAGATGATTCTATCATTTTGACACTTTATTCGAAGCTGTTCGATGAGGACTTCTCACTTGAAGATAATTATGCGGCAATCATGACTTGCTCACATGCTGATGAAAATTGCCCTTTCATTCCAAATGCTGACTTAAGAATTCCACTTAACTACGAAGATCCAAAAGCATTTGATGACACTCCTGAAGAATCAAAAATGTATGATGAGCGTTGTAAGCAAATCGCAACTGAATTGAAATTTGTCTACTCACAAGTCATTTAATTCAAAACTCTAAACGGGTTCATCTATATTTGAGAAAATTTAATGTGGATGAGTCCAAAATTAAGAACATCTCTGGGAGTAATGGGTGGCTTGCTGGTAACAATTTTAGCAGCCGGAGTTTTTTACCAATCAGTTAAAGAAGGAGAACCCAACTGGAAACTACTAATCATGGCTTGCGGAATGAGTTTCCTACTATTCTTCATCGCATTCTCAAGTAGAAAGCGTTAATCCGCGGAGTAAACACTTCTAGTCATAATACTTCGCCCAAGCGTAACCTCATCAGCGTATTCCAATTCTCCTCCTATCGGAATTCCTCTGGCTATAGTGGTGATCTTAAGATTGAAGCCTTTCAATTTTTTGGTAATGTAGAATGCCGTTGTATCACCTTCCATAGTTGGACTTAAAGCCAATACAATTTCCTTGATTTCTTCCGAAGCGTTCTGAATCCTCTGAACTAATGACTCAATTTTTAATTCATCCGGCCCAATTCCATCAATTGGTGAGATCACTCCTCCTAATACGTGGAACATCCCATTGTATTGACCTGTATTCTGAATAGCCATTACATCCGGAGTATCCTCCACAACACAGATAAGTGAGGTATCAGTTTTTATAGTTCTGCAAGTGCAATCTGTGGTATGAGATATTACATGGCAAGTTCCACAATATCTTGTTTCCTTTCTCAGCTTGATAAGTGCCTCAGAAAGTTGCTCGGTATCAGATTCTTTGGATTTTAATAAATGTAAAGCTAAACGTAGGGCAGTCTTCTTTCCTATTCCGGGAAGTTTCGAAATTTCGTTTACTGCTTCTTCAATGAGTTTGGATGGATATTCCATGTAGGAATTTAAAGTATGGCAGCTTTAATTCCGGCATCAGAAATACCTTCTCTCATTGGCTTAAGCTCCTCATAGATCCCTTTTTTAACGGCACATTTACCTTTGTAGTGGATTAGGTATGTGCACTGCTCAGCCTGATGTGCATCATGCTTGCAAACCTTGATGAGCGTTTGGATCACATGCTCAAAAGTATTGAAGTCGTCATTGTAAACTATAAGATCTCTTGGATCCTCAGTTCCTATTTCCTCTTCAACCTCGACTAATTCTTCTAAGTCCAGTTCTTCCATCATTTTGCAAATTTACTGCAAAAATATAATTTACGGACTGAATTTCAACCGCATTAACCAATAATGTGGATAAACTTTACTCTATGTCGCCACTTTTAGTGTTTATTATCATCGCTGGATATTTTCTGGTTTTAATTGGTGTCAGTTTCTTAACCAGCAATACCAGTAATTCAGCAGCCTTTTTTACTGCTAATCGCCAAAGCCCCTGGTACTTAGTTGCTTTTGGGATGATTGGCGCCTCACTATCTGGTGTGACATTCATTTCTGTACCCGGAGAAGTAGGGAATAGTAATTTCTTCTACTTTCAAATGGTACTTGGATACCTGGCGGGTTATTTGGTGATCGGTACGGTTTTAATGCCGCTTTACTACCGATTAAATCTCGTTTCCATTTACAGCTACCTGGAAGATCGTTTTGGTTTCTGGTCTTATAAAACTGGAGCGTTTTTCTTTTTGATTTCAAGGGTAGCAGGTGCAGCATTCAGACTTTACTTAGTAGCCAGTGTTTTACAGCTTGCTTTCTTTATTCCTCTGTTTGGAGAAGATAGCCCTTACAGTTCATTTGGTCTAACGGTTTTGGTAACCATTGCTTTGATTTGGCTTTATACTTTCAGAGGTGGCATCAAGACCATTGTTTGGACAGATACACTTCAAACAACTTTCATGATCCTGACAGTTGTCGTCTGTATTATTCTCATTGGGCAGGATTTATCACTTGGGTTAGGAGATGTGGTAGATAAAATTGCTGATAGCGATTATTCTAAGATGTTTAATTGGGAATGGAAAAGTGGCAGAAACTTCTTCAAGCAATTCTTTGCTGGTGCATTTATTGCCATAGTAATGACTGGTCTAGACCAGGATATGATGCAGAAAAATCTGACTTGCAAAAACATTGGTGAAGCACAAAAGAATATGTTTTGGTTTTCCATTGTTTTGGTATTTGTCAATCTAATATTCCTTGGACTTGGCGCACTACTCTACGAATATGCTGAAATCAAAGAAATCGCGATCCCGGATAGAACAGACTTTTTATTTCCAACAATTGCTCTTAAGCATCTGGGTCTTGCGGGTGGTGGACTATTCTTATTAGGCATTACCGCTGCTGCCTATAGTAGTGCCGACTCAGCACTGACAGCCCTTACAACCTCGTTTTGTGTAGACTTCCTGGGATTTAAAGAGGAAAATTTTGAAGCCAATAAAAACTTAAGAACATATGTCCACCTTGGATTCTCACTACTACTTTTCCTTGTAATCATTGTCTTCAAATCATTAAATGATGATAGTGTAATCAATCAGGTATTCAGAGTTGCTGGATATACTTATGGGCCTTTGCTTGGCTTGTATGCGTATGGGTTGTTTACTAAGTCAAAAGTGAATGATCCCTTCGTGCCACTAGTTTGTGTGATCGCTCCTTTGCTATCATACTTTCTGAATATGTATAGCGAAACCTTACTTGGAGGTTACAAATTCGGTTTTGAAATCCTAATTGTAAATGGCCTATTCACTTTTATTGGGCTAGCCATATTACATAGAAAACAAAATTAGAGATCCCTGTAGAATGGAATATAATAAGTGTTTGGTTTCCTTTTTTTAGGTACCTGTACTTTTAATATATGTTCTCCCTTTTCCAAATTGGAAATATCAATTCTGGTTTGAAAAAGCTCCCTTTCTGGATGTTCCAGTGTAGCGAATCTAAAAGCTGGCACACTCAAATCCACGGTATCTACTGCCAAAACAGTATGATCCTGAATAAACTTTAATATTTCCTGAGCGTTTTCATGAGCATCAAACCCCTTAGGAAACGACTTTCTGAATGCTCCAATATTCACAAATCTTCTCCAATGAAACCCAGAGTCATGATATGGGATAATGTCTTTATCGGTTAGCACACTATCTTCAAGATCATAAGTCAAAGGAACTCTCAACGTAATGTAGTTCTGATCCTTTCCAATAACCTCACTATCAATAAATGGAAATTCGACATGAAACTTATCATTAATCTTATCTGCGTACATTCTCTGAAAGTAGATTTGTCCTCGTTCGTCGTTATTGAATCTCGCTGGATAAATCCCTGAGGTATAAAACCCAAGATTGAGCATTAGAATGGACAATCCGGCATAAATCGGAATTAGAATTCCAATAATTCTCTTAGGCACATTGTGAATCAAAGTATAATAGATACCCCGATATAGCACTGCCAAAGTCACTACACTAAAGAACCAGTAAACTGGCTTATAAAATGCCTGAAAATACTTCCACTTAATTCTTTTAATTCTACCCAATGAAAGAAAATCAATAGCATATAGCACACCGAGAAGCAACAACAGGTTTGTAAGCTGATCTCCAATCCATCCAAGCCTTGGTAACAGTACAATGAATCCAAATACAGCAATGAATGAAAAACAAAAGGCAAACAAACTTAGGATGGTAAAAGAAAACAGAGAACTTGAAATCTTGTCGACCTTTTCTATTTGTCGCTCCAATGCCTGATACCTGGCTATTCTTTTTTGAAAGTATGGTGTGTATTGATCCAGAGCCTCAGTATTCTCAGAAAACACCGACTTCAAACCAACCAGTGACAACCAATAAATTCTGAAAAGGAAATGAATAATGATACTCATTGGAAGCATTGCCATTAGATAGAGAGCAACAAAGGCAAAAACGATGATCACTTCACTATTTGATGGAATATTGTTATTCAATGCAAGAGTAATCCCCTGTATTACAATGTCATTCACTGATACTACAACAAAGACTATCGCTGCGGAAACAAGTGTTTCCAGTTCACTATTTTGCTTAAACAGAATGTATTTTTCGTCCTTTTTCATATTAGCTCCTCACTTGGATCCCAAAAAACCTTCTTAAAATTCTGAATCTTATCTGACTTGACTACAACCCCTTCTTCCAATAATAGTTGCTCCATTTTTTCTGGAGGATTGAAATGAGCCTTACCTGTAAGTCGACCGGCACTATTGACCACTCTATGAGCTGGAACATCAGGGTAATTCCCTGCCTGGTTCATGGCCCAACCAACCATTCTGGCTCTGTTTTTAAACCCTAAATACCTGGCAATTGCGCCATAGCTAGTAACTCTTCCCTGCGGTACTAGCGCAGCTACTTCCAATACATCCTGAAAGAAATTAGTTTTTTCACTCAAAGTAAAGTCGATTCAGTTGAGATCAGTGAATATAATGGAATACATCAGGTTGGACCAAATCTCAAACAGAATTAAACTAAGCAAGTCAACTCAACCCGATTTTTATCTGGGTCAAGGATTACGCTCTCATAGTATCCATCTCCGGTCACTCTTGGGCCATCAATTAATTCATAACCAGCTTCTACTAATTCCTTGGTCTTTAAATCGATGGATTCTTTATTTTTTAAATCAAATGCAAAATGTATGATTCCAGAAAATTGAGAATATACATCATTCCTCGTTTCAGGTATAGTTGGCATTTGCATGATCTCCAACCTGCATCCTGAATCAAACTTGACAAAATATGATTCGAAGTTCTTTTTTGGATTGAAGTACTTTTCATTTCGTTTCCCATCAAAGTGCTTTTCATAGAAAGCAGTCATTCCTTCTAAATTCTCTGTCCAGATTGCGATGTGTTCTATAAACATATGTTTGTTACTTAATTATTTCTATGCCCCTACTTTTAAAACTCTTTATGATTTCTTCAGAAGCATCATCCTCATGAATCAGATAATCGATTTGATCTGTATCACACACCCGAAAATTGGAGGCAGTTTCAAGTTTATCATTGGTTGCCATAAGCAAGACTTTTTTAGAGGACTTTACCATCTTGGACTTGAGTAAAGATTCATCCTTGTTTGTTGATGTAAGTCCTATTTCTGAATGAAAACTGCAGGTACCCATCAAACACAAATCCGCATATACCATATCTAAAGCCTGAACAGCTTCAAGACCTACTGTTGCCTGAGAGGACTTTAACACATTACCACCAAGCATGATGATATCAATATTGGGATATGCTGAAAGCTCTGCTGCAACGGGAATACTGTTAGTTGCAACAGTAAGAGAAATGTTGGTTGGAAATTGTTTGACTGCTATGAGATTCGTAGTACCTCCATCGATTAATAGCACCATCCCTGATTTAATCATAGGCAAAAGCTTTTTTGCCAGTGCAGTCTTTTTATGCTCCTCAAAATTTAATCGTTCCAAATAGCTTACAGGAGCACTAGGTTTAGGAATTGCTCCTCCATGAACTTTCTGGATTAACCCCTCATCTGCCAACACTTTCAAATCTCTCCTAATCGTATCATCGGATACATTCAGCTCTTTGCTAAGTTCTAAACTGGTAACTCTTTCTCCTTCTGAGAGCCTTTTGAGTATAAATTGTTGCCTTTCTTCTTTAAGCATGCATAAATATATGCGGTTTTTTGCGGTTTTATTCTAAATAAATTAGATATTTGAATTAATAAACGCAAAATCAATTAAATAATGGTATTAGAAGATGTAGAAATCATTGGATTTGTAGCAGCTGTTCTCACCTCCATTTCATTCCTACCTCAGGTAATCAAAACCTGGAAATCGAGATCGGCGAAAGACTTATCACTGGTGATGTTTGTGATATTCTTTATAGGAGTGCTCTTATGGTTAATCTATGGTATCATAATAAAAGACACACCTTTGATAGCTGCCAATACCGTGACATTAACACTTAGTGGGATAATCTTATACTTTAAATTGAGGTACGGCTAGTCCAATATTTTGGAGTTCTCCAAAGTGTAGTAGAGCGCAAAGGGATCCGAGTCATTTAGTCTAAGCGTACCTTCGACAGTAATTTTTTGGTCCGTGTATTTAAATGATTCATTGAGGTTGATCTGAGCAACAGTCTCTGGACCTGCCCCTCCGCAGAAGAAACAAGATTGAAATGGCAGAGAAGATAAAACAAATGATTCCTGTGATATTAATTCATCTAACGGCATCATAAATCCAGTTAATGTAATCTTGGATCCAGCCGCTTCCATCAATTGCAGCCCAAAACTTGGGAATTCCCTGTCCATTTGGATCATTTCGTCCCATTTCTTTTCAATGGTAACATCTGACAATATCTGCCAACCATCCTGACCATAAACCGGACAGGAAGAATAAAATACGCCTAACACACAGATCAACAATAAATGCTTCATAAGTATTAAATTGCTCCAGAATTTAGAAGTTAATCGTGTAAACCATAACCTAAGTTTCAGGAAATCGTCTAAATTCAGGATAGTATTAACTCAAGATATGGCTAGTATAATCAAAACACATGAAATTGGCAGAAGGTATGTCATGGGGGCGGAAATTATTAATGCTCTAAAATCTGTTTCAATTGAAATCAACCAAGGTGAATATGTTGCATTCATGGGACCCTCCGGTTCCGGAAAGTCGACGCTCATGAACATCATTGGCTGCCTGGATTCTCCAAGTTTTGGTCAGTACGTGCTGAATGGTCATGATGTAAGTGATCTGACTGAAAATGAATTAGCTGAAATACGAAATAAAGAAATTGGGTTCGTATTCCAGACCTTTAACTTACTTCCGAGAGCTACTGCACTAGAAAACGTTGCACTTCCATTAGTCTATGCCGGTTACGGAAAATATGACAGAGAGGAAAAAGCATTAGCTGCACTCGCAGGTGTTGGACTTGGTGATCGGGCTCATCATAAACCAAATGAACTATCTGGAGGTCAAAGACAAAGGGTAGCAATCGCCAGGGCCCTGGTAAATGACCCATCCATTATTCTTGCAGATGAGCCAACAGGAAACCTTGACTCTAAGACGTCTTACGACATCATGGATCTATTCCAGGAACTCCATGACAAAGGCAACACTATCATCATGGTAACTCATGAAGAAGATATCGCCGAATATGCACATCGAATTATCCGACTGAGAGATGGTCTGGTGGAGACCGATGTAATCAATGAAAATGTAAGAAGGTCAGAAACAGCTTAAAGTAGTATGAAGGTTTATACCAAAACTGGAGATCAAGGGAAAACTTCCTTGATAGGAGGTACCAAAGTTGAAAAGTCCAATCTAAGGATTGAAGCTTATGGCAATGTGGACGAACTGAATTCATTCATTGGACTGTTAAGAGATCAGGATGTCAATAAAGACAGACAGGAAATCCTACAATTCATTCAGGACACTCTATTCGTAATTGGATCAATAATGGCCACAACTCCCGGATACACGAAATTTAAATTGCCTGATATTACAGATGATTATATTTCAAAACTGGAATCAGAAATTGATGAAATGTCTGAGCAGCTTCCTGAGTTGAAATATTTCATATTGCCAGGTGGGCATCAGTCTGTTTCTGTGGCTCATGTTTGTAGAACAGTCTGCAGAAGAACCGAAAGAAGCATCATCAGAATTCATCAGGAGGAAGAAGTTGATTCCACAATTCTCAAATTCTTAAATCGCCTATCCGACTACTTTTTTGTGCTTGGCCGGAAAATGGGAATGGAACTTGGAGCTCCAGAAATAAACTGGATTCCTGAAAAATAAAAATCTTTCAATTCCAAGTCGATTTTAGAGGTTTCAATTACAAAATTGTTACCAGAACAAAGAGATCAATTCATGCGGATTGCCTAATTTCGCATTTAAATAGTATAAACCATGATAGATACAATTAACATCTCCGTAGAAAAAACGACGAACTCAAAATTATCACAGTTTGATCAGGAGAACCTGGTCTTTGGAAAGCTATATTCTGATCACATGTTTATTGCTGATTACGAAAATGGCGAGTGGGGAGACTTCAGGATAGTCCCTTACGGCGATTTATCTATTAGCCCTGCAAATACTACTTTGCATTACAGTCAAACTGTTTTTGAAGGATTAAAAGCCTACAGAACTAAAGATGGTGAAATTGCTGTGTTCAGACCAATTGATAATGCAAAAAGACTGAATAAAAGTGCTGAAAGAGTATGCATACCTGAACTTCCTGAGGAAATCTTCATGGAAGGTCTTCATGAGTTATTGAAATTGGATCATGAGTGGGTACCATCAAAGGAAGGCACTTCTTTGTACATCAGACCTTTCATCTTCGGTTTTGATCCATATGTAGGAATCAGACCTTCTGATACTTATAAGTTTATAATTATCACTTGTCCGGTTGGAGCATACTATGCAGAACCAGTGAAAGTAAAAGTAGAAACTCATTATACAAGAGCTGCTGCTGGTGGAACAGGTTTCGCCAAAACTGGTGGAAACTACGCTGCTGCACTTTACCCTGCAGTTCAGGCTCAGAAAGAAGGTTACAACCAGTTAATCTGGACTGATGGCAAGAACCATGAGTACATTGAAGAGGCTGGTACAATGAACTTGATGTTTGTAATTGATAACAAACTGGTAACTGCCCCAACAGGTGATACTATCCTTAAAGGAATTACAAGAGACAGTGTAATGACTCTTGCTAAGGAATGGGGAATTGAAGTAGAAGAACGACCAATCAAAGTAACTGAGGTAATAGATGCTATTAAAGAAGGTAGAATGCAAGAAGCATTTGGTGCCGGAACTGCAGCAACTATCGCTCAAATCAAAGCAATCGGTTATGACGGAGTTGATTATGAGTTGCCAGCAGTTGAAGGAAGAGAAATCAGTAACAGAATGCTTGCAGACTTGAATAAAATCAAATCTGGTGAGCTTGAAGATAAACATGGATGGTTATATAAAATCTAAATCATCTCTGAGACAACATTTTGAAGTCCATTGGCATTTTAATGTCAGTGGACTTTTTTGTTTAATGAATACCTTACCTGCCAAACTTACTTTTCTTGTAATAGTATCAACTCTGATACTCCTCCCTAACTGTTATGCTCAGAAAAGACTTTTATTGAGTAGAATCGGAAGTAAAAACAAAATCACTTTCCACGTCGGAAATGAAATTAAGTTAAAGACACTCGGGACAGATTACTATGTGGGAGGAATCATTAAAGATTTCAGTGATAGCTTAATCCATTTTGAGAGATACAACATTCACATCGACAGTATCAAAGAAATTGATATAAGAGGAAAGCATATAAAAGCGTTTAATGTTGGACAATATGGTCCATCAATAATGATTGCGGGAGCTGGTTACTTTATAATTGACAGTGTCAATCAGGAAAACATTAATGGCCGTACAGCCCTTCAATCAGCCGGAATATCTGGGTTAGGTTATGTATTCTGGCTTTTAAGAGAAAAGAAATTTAAGATCAGAGGTAGAAATAAAATTACTATTATTGATTAATTCTTTTCATGTATTATATCTCTCAAATAGAGTACCTTCGCAATTCTAAATAAACATAATTATGACCACAGATCAGTTGAAAGACTTGAAGGCCAGAGTAGAGGCTTTAAGGAGGTATCTTTGACTATGATGTCAAGAAAAGAGAAGTAGAAGAAGAAGAGACCATCACCACACAACCAGATTTCTGGGAAGACCCAAAAGAAGCAGAAAAAATCCTGAAAGGAATAAAAGCTAAAAAAAGCTGGGTTACCGATTTTGAAAAAGTACTAACAGCATTTGAAGATGTTGAAACCCTCCAGGAGTTCTATGAAATGGGTGAGACATCAATGGATGAAGTTGACAGCAATTATGAGAACGCACTCAAAGTTCTTGATGAGCTGGAATTCAAAAAGATGCTTAGTGCTGAGGAGGATCAATTAAGTGCAATGCTTGAGATCAACCCTGGTGCAGGAGGAACTGAAAGCCAGGATTGGGCAGAGATATTGATGAGAATGTACATCATGTGGGGTGAATCTCAGGGATTTAAAGTAAAGGAAGTTAATTATCAACCTGGAGATGTGGCAGGACTAAAATCTGCAACTCTTGAAATTGATGGACAGTTTGCTTACGGATTTCTGAAATCAGAGATAGGGGTTCACAGATTGGTAAGAATTTCACCTTTTGATTCTGGAGGAAGAAGACACACTTCGTTCGCATCGATATTTGTTTATCCTGTGGTTGATGATAGCATTGAAATTGAAGTAAACCCATCTGACATCACCTGGGAAACATTCCGTTCTGGTGGTGCTGGTGGTCAGAATGTAAACAAAGTTGAAACCGCCGTAAGGTTGAGACATGCTCCTTCTGGAATCATTATAGAATGTCAGCAAGAGCGTTCTCAGCTAATGAATAAAGAGAAAGCGCTCAATATGCTTAAATCTCAATTGTATCAATTGGAGATACAAAAAAGGAATGAGAAGAGAGATGAGATTGAAGCAGGAAAGATGAGAATTGATTTTGGGTCTCAGATCCGAAATTATGTTTTGCATCCATATAAGCTTATCAAGGACAACAGAACTAATGTCGAAAGAACAGATGTTCAAAACGTTCTTGATGGAGATCTTGGAGATTTTATCAAAGCCTACCTGCTACATGGGCAGGAGGAAACACAATAGATGTTGAAAAAGACATATTCCATACAGTTCTGGCTGCTCTGTTTGAGTGGCCTGCTTTTTTTCGGGAGTTTCAGTATGATGATTCCGAGCTTGCCTGATCACCTCAAATCATTAGGTGGTGATAAGCATGTGGGCTTAATCATTTTATTATTTACTGTGACTGCTTTAATCTCGAGACCGTTCAGTGGTAAGCTTTCAGATCAGTGGGGTAGAGTGCCTGTAATGGTATTGGGAGCTGGAGTGTCAGCAATTGCTGCGTTTTTCTACCCAATAGCTCTTGCAGTAATTCCATTCTTCGCTGTAAGGATGTTTCATGGATTTTCTACGGGATTTAAACCAACGGGAACTGCTGCATTCGTATCAGATATTGTTCCTGCAGATAGACGTGGAGAAGCTATGGGGATATTAGGTTTTTGCAGCAACCTTGGTTCCGGAATTGCTCCATCAATTGGGCCTTTAATCGTACAGAACTATGGTTTTAATGCAATGTTTTATACAAGCGCAGGGCTTGCTATTCTTTCAGTAGCTGTCCTTGGCCGTATAAAGGAAACATTGAAAAATCGAAGAAGCTTAGATGCCAGAATGTTCAAACTAAACACCAGTGATCTTATAGAGCCAAGAGTTCTGGTTTCAAGTATTGTATTAGCTCTATCTGTATTCTCTTTCGGAGCTATTTTGACACTTGGTAAGTATATGAGTGACTTTGTAGGAATCAAAAATGAAGGGCTCTACTTTACTTTCTACATTTTCGCATCGTTATTAGTAAGAATTGCAGCGGGAAAAGCAAGTGATAAATACGGAAGGATCCCTGTCCTAAAAGTAACGTTACCAATCTTGTTAATTTCAGTCCTATTACTAGGATTCACAAATGGGGTCTATACTTTTATTGCAGGTTCAATCTGTATGGGATTTGCAATGGGTATGATTTCACCTACAATTTATGCATGGACAATTGATCAATCATTGCCTAGCAAAATTGGTAGGGGAATTGCCACAATGTACATCGCACTGGAAGCTGGAATTGGACTAGGGGCAGGTGTATCGGGTTACATTTATCATGGTTTCAACCAAAACTTTTTACCCCCTTTTTTAATCTGCAGCTTGCTTACTATCGTCGGATTCATAATTTTGTTTAGAACAAAACCCAAACCTATTGAAAGCTTACAAGATAGCTAGAACAATATATTTCATAGTTGGACTAGTAGAAATTGTTTCCACTGCTTTAGAATACACAGAAATATCACAGTATTCAAAACCTCTTTTAATGCCAATTCTGATCTATTATCTCATTGAAAGAACAGAAGGTAGAGTTTACAAATACCATTTGTTTTTAGCAGGAGCTTTAATTTTTGCATGGGCCGGGGATGTGTTCCTAATGTGGAAAGACCAAACTAGCTTTCTTATTGGACTGGGGTCGTTTTTAGTGATGCAGATTGGTTACATCATTGTATTTAGACTAGAAATCAATCTGAGCATTTCAGAGATTATTAAATCCAGATTCACCTATCTTGTTCCTTACATAGTATTTGGTGCTCTGTATCTCTATTTTGTCCTGCCCAGCATAGACCAATTTATGGTGATCCCTGTAATTGCTTACAGCACATGTCTAATTTCCATGTCTGCTACAGCCGCATTAAGAAATAAGAGCATTCAAGGTTATCGCGAAGTATTAGTGGGATCAATACTTTTTGTGATTAGCGACTCATTGATAGGCATAAGACAGTTTGTTACTGAATTTGCTTTCAGTCATGTCTATATTATGGTCACTTACATTTTAGCACAATTCCTGATTGTTCAGGGAGTAGTGAGAAAAGAGTAATTCTATCGATGGAAGGAAACGTTTCCGAGAGCCACGTCAACATCGAAAATCATTAAATTCTCAGCATCCTCGGAATAACTCATATTGACAAATACATTGTCCTCTACCTCCTCAAAGCCTTTGGTCAGCTTAATACCACAAAGTGGAGAATCTTTCACATAGATAATTATTGGCACATCATCTTCAGGTAATAAGATGTCCAGATTTCCTGCCCCAACAGTAGTCTTAATTTCACATCTTTTTGTATTAGTACCACTAAAATCCAGATTAGCACTTCCAAAACCAATGTCTGCTATAACTGTAGATGCATTCATTAAATTCAACTTTGGAGCATCAAATGAACCTAAATCAACCTTCACATAAAAAGTATCCATCTCCACCCCATTGATCAAGCCATCCATAAAACCTGCTTTCACATTAGCGCTTCCAGTATTGATTTTGATCTTACTAACAGATGTACCTGATAAATCCAGATTTGCATCTCCAATTCCATAGTTCATGTTTAGGTCATAAACTTTAGAATCAGTCAAATATATTTTCCAGTAATCTTTGTTGGTTTTCGTTGAGCTGCTGGTAAACATGGTGCTGAATGAGAATCCTTCACCAAGGCTACTTGTTTCGAATTCTTCGAGTCCAAGTTGGACGTTGCAGGTGTTTTGATGAATTTTTGCTTTGTAAGTTGGATTGATCCTTTCCAGGTCAGGATTCCCGTAAATATTTAGTGGATCACTGTTTTTTGCTGTTCTAACAAAACATGTGCTGGAAGTAGCTTCCAGTGTCAGCTTGACAGTGTCAAATGACCCATCCTCCTTCAATGAATAAAACTTTCTGAGCTGGCTGTGCGCCTGAGTTAATGTTAAAATCCCTAGCCCAAAAGTGAAAATCAACCGCAACATGTCCTGACAAACGAATTTTAACTGGACATGTTGCAATTTTCGCTAGAAAAATTCTTTCATTTTTTCGAAGAATCCTTTCTCCGATTTTGATGGCTTAGGTTCGAAGTTGCTTGAGCCTCTTAAACTCTCAAGTATTTCCTTCTCTTCCTTACTCAAACTCTTTGGTGTCCAGACATTTATGTGAATTAACTGATCACCTTTACCGTAACCATTTATGTCTTTGATCCCTTTATTTCTTAATCTTAAAATCTTTCCGCTTTGAGTTCCAGCATCGATCTTAATTTTCACTTTACCATCAATAGTCGGCACCTCCACAGAAGTTCCTAACGCAGCATCGATAAAGCTCAAATATTGATCAAATACGATGTTGTTTCCATCTCTTGTCAGAACATCGTGTTCAACTTCCTCGATAACAATCAAAAGATCTCCAGGAATCCCGCCATTTGGAGCTTCATTCCCTTTATTTGACATTGATAGTTGCATTCCTTCAGTGACACCTGCAGGAATTTTAATACTAATCACTTCCTCCTGTTGTTTCAGACCCGATCCGTCAACTCCTGGAGGTCTTTGATCAACAACTTGTCCAGAACCACTACATGTTGGACATGTAGAAGAAGAGACCATCTGCCCAAGCATCGTGTTCACAACTTTTCTGACTTGCCCTGTTCCATTACAAGAAGGACAAGATTTGAAAGTAACACCTTCAGCTGTGACAAGTCTATTTACTTTAATTTTCTTCTCAGCGCCGTGAGCAATTTCCTCAAGAGTAAGTTTCAGTTTGATTCGAAGGTTTGTGCCTTTCCTGACTCTTCTACCTCCACGGCCTCCTCCACCAAAGAAGCTTTCAAAGGGGCTTCCCCCACCGAAGATATCGCCGAACTGACTGAATATGTCCTCCATATTCATTCCACCGCCGAAACCTCCTCCAGCAGCACCACCTACACCCTGGTGACCAAAGCGATCGTATGCTTGTTTCTTTTCAGGGTTAGATAACACTTCATAGGCCTCTGCAGCTTCTTTAAATTTATCTTCAGCTTCAGGGTTGTCCGGGTTCTTGTCCGGGTGAAATTTGATTGCAACCTTTCGGTATGCTTTCTTTATCTCATCCGCACTAGCCGATTTATCAACTCCAAGTACTTCGTAATAATCTCTTTTAGACATGTTATTCTCCCGTTACAACTTTAGCAAACCTGATTACTTTGTCACCAAGAGAGTAACCATTTTCGATGCAATCAACGATTTTCCCTTTCAATTTCTCTTCTGGAGCAGGTATCCTTGTAATTGCTTCATGATACTCGTCATTGAAGTCATCTCCAGCTTCAACTTTTATTTTCTTAACACCTTTAGCTTCTATCGCCTTAACAAACTTGTTTTGGATCAAATCGATTCCTTCTTTGAATGTTTTGATATCAGTATCGTCATTGAAAGATTTATCGGCTCTTTCAAAGTCATCAACTACTGGAAGTAATTGCAAGACAAGTTCTTCGTTCGCTGTTTTTACTAATTCTAATTTTTCCTTAGCAGTCCTTCTTCTGAAGTTCTCAAACTCAGAATACATGCGAAGGTATTTATCCTTTTGCTCAGCTAACTCTGCTTTTACTTTGTCAAGCTCAGAAATCTCTGCTTTCTCCTCTTTTGCCTCAGTTGACTCTTCTCCAGAAACATCTGTTTCCTGATCCTTTACAACTTCATTTTCAAGATTCTCTTCTTGTGACACAGTTTTCTCTTTTCCCATGGATAATTTATACTATATTTTACTCCATGGCAGTCGACAATTACTTTGCCAAAGTGAAAAATCATGACATAATGGCTGACGAATTAGATTTTACTGCTGTTTCTTGAGGATTATGGCAGAAATTGGCTTCAAAATGACTGAACTGACATCCTCTGAAACTGGCTTATTTTCGATTAAATCAATATAATTAGCAGGTTTTGGAAGCTGCACTTCCTGACTTTCGGAGGAACGATTAAAAATCACTTGAATTTCCTCAGAATCATTGGACCTGACATAGCCCAAAAGCATCTTTTCATCGTCTACAATATTGAATCTTAAATCTCCCATGGACAGTACTGAATTGTCCTTTCTGATATTGATTATCTTCTTGTAGAATTCAAGCAATTCCTTGTCTTGTTCTACTTTGTCAACCCTTCTCCATTTACCTTCAACGAAATGTGTGTTTTCATCATCAAACTGAATGTCATCCCAAACCATTGGTTTTCTACAATCAGGATCATCGGCACCCCACATTCCAATTTCATCTCCATTCCAAATTTGTGGTGAGCCTTGAAATGTGAATTGAGAAATTAAGAACAGTTTCTGTTCCTGAAGTGTCAGGTTATCGGGTTTTTCAATTTTGTAATCAGGATTATCGGATGGTTTTGCCTCATATTTATACATGGTTTTGTTGTATAATGAAGTCGATAACCTTGGAGAATCGTGGCTAGCTGACATATTCATCATTGCTCTTAATGTTGGCTCACTGATATTCTTGTTGATATTTTGAATACCTGCCACAAATTCAGATGGAGTTTTTACTGGTTCTGCCTGGGCAAAAAAGCCTCTGGATAGTCTATACCAGCGATAGTTCATAATTGCATCGAATTGATCTCCTTGCAGGAACGGTTGAGGTCCCAGAAATTTCTCTGGCCATTCCAACCACCAAATTTCTCCTACGATGTAAGCTTCCGGGTTAATGGATTTCACAATTTTTCTGTAGTCTCTCCAAAACCCCATTGGCACCTCTCCGGCAACATCAAGTCTGAATCCATCTACTCCATCTTCAGGGTTGCCATCCCCATTTGGATCCAGCCATCTTTTGCTAACATTGAATATGTGATTCTTTAATGATTCCGAATGGATATTTCCTTCAAATGGCATTTGTTCATCATCTTTAGGAATAATGTCTTTGTTTACAACTGGCATAAATCGATATCCCGCCCATCCTTCATATTCGAATTCATTTTCATCAGTTTGTGGGTTGTCGAATGATTTTACATTAAACCAATCTTTATATTTTGAATTCTCTCCGTTCTCCTTAATGTCTTTGATTGCCCAAAATTGTGTCCCGGTATGATTCCATGAATAATCCATGATTACTTTGATTCCCCGGGCATGGAATGCCTTTACAACCTCAAGGAATTGCTTATCTGCTGCAGTCCACTTCCATGTTGAGGGATCTGAAGGCTCCTCTGTTTCTATCAAATCCGCATCTTTTCGCGGATCCGGACCAAAGTTTCTGTCTATGTGTCGGTAGTTTCTTGCATCATACTTATGCAGCGAAGGAGAATCGTTAATAGGATTAAAATAAACTGCATTTATCCCAAGTGAATCTATATAATCTAACTTATCAAGAATTCCTTGAAGATCACCCCCATATCTTCTTTGCTGAATTACATGGTAAAATCCATTAGCTTTTGAATTTGCCTGCCAGTCTTCTTTTTTATACCAATCCTGACCCCATCTTGTTACACTCCAGTTCTCCGGAATATACTCGGGATCAGCACCTTTGATGTCTTCTTTGGTTGGATCATTGGATTCATCACCGTTTCTGAATCGCTCTACAAATATTTGATACCAAATAGCATTTTGGGACCATTCAGGAACATCGGAGATTGCTGGTTCATTATTAGAATTTTGAGAGGATGGTTTGTTTGTACATGATACAAAAAATATCACGAGTAGAATTGGCAGAACTAAACTCTTTTGCATAATAAGTTATGGGTTAATAAAGAAGGAGTAGAAAGAAGAGCCTTTAATAAAAGACTCCTCAATTTCCCCAATATAAGTAATATGAAGTAGATGACGGTTACTGATATCCGTCGTTTTGTTCCAATTTAGGATTGGCAATTAACTCTGTTGCCGGAATTGGAAACAGGTCTCTAAAAGTCTCTGTTTCAGCTCCAACATCAACATTTCCTTTCCAAGGCCAGATGCCATTTGCTGTGAATTGATCAAATCTGATTAAGTCAGTTCTTCTGTGACCTTCCCAATACAATTCTCTTGATCTTTCATCCAGAATGAAGTCCAAAGTCAATTCACCGGATGTGATATCACCAGAATTATCTTCATAACCTCTTTGTCTGATATCATTCACGTAATCAACTGCTAAACCAAGAGAACCTCCACCACCTCTAAGGTGAGCTTCTGCATACATTAAATACACATCTGAGAGTCTGAACATTGGAAAGTCAGTATCTACAAAGTCATCATCAACACCTGGGTTGCCATCAGAAGTAACATTCTTGTATTTAGTAATGGCATACCCATCGTTAAATGCTGTGATAGAACCAATGGCTTTTGTCTGATTAGTAGTAAAAAACATCGCTCTTTTATCTGCTGTACCAGTTTCATCTGGAAAGAGATCAACCAATGCACTGGTGGTTCTCAATCCCCACCATCCGCCATTCACTCCAAACTCTGCTGGATCCATATCTCCTCCTACGGCAGCATGAACAAGAAAAGTCATACCACCCCAGGTTTGAGTGTGTTCCCCATCAAAAGTCACAGCGAAAATTGTCTCGTTAGAATTCTGATTATCAGCTAAGAAAGTTTCTGCATAGGTGTTATCCAGGCTATAAGCTCCTGAATTGATGATAAGCTCAGAGTACTGAAGGCTTTCTGCATATCTGTCCTGGCTAATATATACTTCGGCATTCAGATATAATTTAGCCAACACCATCCATGCTGCCGCTCTGTCAACTCTACCATACTGAGATTGGCCAGCCTCTGGAAGTGCATCGATTATTTCAAGAAGTTCGGACTCAATGAAATCAAATACAAACTGCTTAGAAACTTGTTCTGGAGCATCAGAACCAACTTCGTTCTCCTCAGTAGCAAATGGGATATTTCCGAACATATCCAACCCATGCCAGTAAGATAAAGCTCTCAAAAATCTTGCTTCAGCTCTATATTGAGCAACCTCAGCTCTGGTAGCATCTGATTCACCTCTTTCGTCTAATTTATCTTCTGTAGTTTCTCTTAGAAATTCATTCGCAATAGAAACCTGATAGAAAATTCTGCTGTACATCGCAGTAACAAACTGATTACTGGAATTCCAGCTATGTTCGTGATAATCGGGTAATCCTTCGTCTCCCCAGGCAATAACAGCTTCATCAGTTGTTAATTCCTGAGCTTTCCAGTATTGTCTTAGGTAATTAGAGAAACCTTCATCAATACCTTTAATATCTGCATCTCCAGCAGGTCCAATCTGACCACTTACTGAAAGACCAGCATATATTCTTGCCAAAACAGCTTTATAAGCAGCTGGATCGTCATATACAACAGCACCGTTTACAGTACTTTGTGGTTCAAGATCCAGGTCTGTGCAGGCCGAAAAACCCAGCATGACCAAACCCAGAATGAATATTTTTTGAATTTTCATGTGTCTCATGTTTAAAAGTCAAGGTTTAAGCCTAAAATGAATGTTCTGGAAATTGGATAGATGTTTCCATCAATACCTGAAGCTATTTCAGGGTTCAGTCCAGAGTAGTCCGTGAAAGTGAATAGGTTCTGAACAGTACCATAAATTCTCATATTCAGTCTATCTGCTATTTGTGGTACATTGTATCCAAGAGTTAAGTTATCAATTCTGATGAATGATGCTTTTTCCAGGTAGTAGTCAGAGAATAATTGAGGCTCAGTGAATCCAGTTTCAAGAACTGAACTATGCATGTTACCCAAAGTGATATCAGAAATTACTCTACTGTAATTACCCGTACTTGAAGCAACATTATTGTAAACATATCCTCCAAAATTACCTCTAAGTGTAAAGCTCAGATCGAAATTATTAACAGCTAATTGTGAAGTAAGACCAGCAATAAGATCCGGAGCTGGGTTCTTATCGAACAGCTTATCGTTATCATCGATAGTACCATCATCATTCTGATCTACATAGATTTCTGTAAGGTCTCTTGTGTTTCCTTCACTATCTACATCAGTAATCGGATTACCATCTGCATCTAATTGATGCTCATAAATGAAGAATGAATTCACCGCCTGACCTACTCTCAAGATCTGAATTGTGTTACCAACTCCTCCGCTAATACCACCAGTAAGGAACCCTAAGAACTCAGGATCATCTGAACCATCAAGGTTTAGGATTTCATTCTCGTTGTAGGCTAAATTCATTCCTACATTCCACTTCACTACTGAATTATCAACCGCGAATGCATCAAGAGACAGCTCAACTCCTCTGTTTTGCATTTCACCAATGTTTGTGATAATTCTATTTGTAAGGTTTGTCAGTGCTGGAACAGATACTTCGAAAAGTAAATCATTTGTATTCTTTTGATAAAGCTCAACTGATCCATTCAATCTACCATCTAGCAAACCGAAATCAAGTCCAAGGTTATACGAAGTAGTTTCTTCCCATTTCAAACCAGCATCGTAACCATTTGGACGATATGTGTTGATAAACTCATCGCCAAACTGGATTTGTGCTGCATTATCTGATAATGTGTAGGTTGGGATGTAACCATAATCGATGATATCCTGGTTACCTGTGATACCCCATCCAAATCTAATTTTCAAGTCTGAGAACACAGAGCTATTAGCCAGGAATGGCTCCTCGATAATTCTCCAGGCAACTGCTGCTGAAGGGAACAGACCCCATCTGTTTGAAGGACCAAACTTAGATGAACCATCTCTTCTCAATGTGAAAGTTGCCATGTATTTTCCACTGTAAGAGTAGTTAACTCTACCCCAGAATGAAATCAGTCTGTTCTCAAGAACAAAGTTTCTGGTCTGAGACTGAGTAGCTGAAGCTGGATTGTTGAAACCGAAGATATCAGTGCCGATTCCCCATGCTCTGAATGATGGGAATGAGTTGTCAAAATCCTGGTAAGAGTAACCAGCAGTTAAGTCAAGTGAATTATCTCCAAACTTTTGCTTATAGTTTAAATAGAAATCTAATAGCGTATTTAATCTTGTGAAGTTCTCAATTCTCACCTCTGCGCTATCAGAAGCCTGGCTTCTTAAAGTTGTTGGAAGAAATCTTCTTCTTTCTCCGTTAGAAGCATCAAATCCAAGATTCAATTTAGCTGACAGACCCTCAACCCAAGGAGCGTTAAATGTTGCAGCAATATTTCCAATATTTCTAATAGACTCACCAAAATCCTGAGTCTGATTGATCTCTGATACTGGGTTTTTTGCACCAAGATTACTTTGATATTCCCAATATCCTCCCCATGGACTATTGGCATCAAAAACAGGTTGAGTAGGCATGAAGCTAGCTGCATTTCCTATTGCTCCACCTGGATTATATCTGTCTTCAGTTCTTGAAGATTTGATATTCATATCCAAATTCAAAGCATCATCAAAAAGCTTTTGATTGTAATTCAGATTAAGACTTAATCTTTCAGTTTTAGATGTTTTGATTGTTCCTTCCTGGTTTAAGTAACCAATAGAAGCTCTGAATCCGCTATTAACAGATCCACCACCAAAACTTACTGAGTGATTTTGTCCGATTGCAGATCTTGTAACCAAATCCTGCCAATCAGTATCCTGAGTAAATACCTGATTTAGTTTACCTGGTGCTTGCTCAGAAACAACCTGAGTAAACTGAGGCCCATCCAGAACATCAACCTGATCTAATGGATTTGCAACAGAGGCCCATCCAGAGTATGAGAAATTCTCTTTAGATCCTGCTTTACCCTTTTTAGTTGTAATGATAATTACACCATTTGCACCTCTGGAACCATAAATTGCAGTTGCAGAAGCATCTTTAAGTACCGTAAAAGTTTCTATGTCATTTGGATTGATCGTATTCAATGGATTTCTTCCTCCGCTGAATCCACCTGGATTATGAGGTGAATTATCAATCGGCACACCATCAATTACAAATAGAGGCTCATTACTCGCATTGATTGAAGTTCCACCTCTTATTCTAATAGTTGTCTGACCACCTGGTTCACCACTGTTTTGAGTGATTTGAACTCCAGCTACTTTCCCACTAATCAAATTTTCCGGACTCACGATTGCACCACCGTTAAAATCCTCCGCATCCACAGCGGTAACTACCCCTGTCAGATCCTCTTTTTGTTGGGTTCCGTAACCAATAACTACAACCTCGGAAAGTTGCTGAATATCTACTTCCAGGCCTACATCAACTACGCTTCTGCTACCTACTTCTACTTCCTTTGTTTGGTATCCCACAAATGAGAATACAAGAATACCACCATCCGGAACTTCAATTTGGTATGCTCCTGTGGCATCTGTAACCGTACCACTGGATGTGCCTTTTATGAGCACGTTTACTCCTGGTAGGCCAAATCCATCATTTGGATCTGAAACTACCCCAGTCACTAATGTTTGAGCTTTGGCTTGAATAGCCAAGCCAAACATCAGCAACAGCATAAGACATCTGATATTTAATACTTTCTTCATTTTATCTAAAATTTCTTTTTGCTAAATCGATCGTTATTCAACTGTGTACTCGAGGGTAGCATCGTTGAATGTCACTGTAAAGGTTCCTTCGAAACCACAAATTGTATTAGGTCCTCCTCCAGACGATACTTCTACGACCCCATCGCAATCACTATCACTCCAGTCATCTCCAGACCAATCTGCCGTGTTGGCGAATTTGAATTCATCTCCAGCTGTAAAGACCACATCTTCTATTTGCCATAGATTTGGACCAACTAAGGACATTACCGCATTGGCCTGACTCCATCCATTCATTGAACCTGGCATATACATTTCAGTATTATTTGCTGTAAGTCCAACTAGAGAGTACTCCAATGTTTGATCGTTGAATGTGATTTGATAAGCTCCATCTGCAAGGCCACAAGAAATGTTATCCCCAGTGTCTGCTACTCCGTCACAACCTGTATCTCCCCAGTCACTTCCGGAGAAGTCTGGTGTGTTAGCGAACTTAAATTCGTCGCTAGAGATAATATTCACTCCTGAAACCTGCCAGGTATAGGCATCCACAAGTTCCATTTGTAAATCTGTACCTCCCCAACCGTTCATTGAACCCAGCACATACATTTCTGAATTGTTTGAAGGAGTGGTAAAGCTTAGTGCCATGAATTCTGAACTTAGAGTTGTTACCAGACCTTCAGTATCAAATACAGAAACATTCAGAGTGTAATTACCAGGAGCAATTGAATCAATAGCAAATTCCACAGTGTCCACAGTAGTAAAAAGTTGATCACTTGAATTGATTACAATAGCATTGGTAGAGTCTATAATGTCGATGTTTAATGCTCCTAATCCAGGAGTTACATCTGCTGCTGCAATGGTTATAATAAAACCAGCATCGGCATTTACGGTATCGGCAACTTCAATTGCCAGCTCGGGCTCCACATTATTAGCAATGGAGTCCGTAATGTCATCCGACTCACAGGCGAGAAAAATAGTTGTCATTCCCACCAACAGCCAGAGACACATTTTAAGCTTGTGTAAGCTGTAAAATTTGATCATCATTTAGCATTTATTGGTTACAAAAAATCTTCATTTTGGAATCAATCGGTAAGGCAAAAAATTAGCGATCGAATGAAATGCGAAGTGTCTGCTCTCACTATAAATTCCACAGACAATTTTGTAATCGGCAGGCTATAAACCTAGGAAGTGGTGCATACAATAAGTTAACAATCTGAGTGGTTCAACCAGTAACATCTATTAATGAAAAAGTCAATGAAAACGTTTTAAACGACAATAAACAGGAATACCGTTAGTTAACAAACAGTTGACAAAAAAAGTCAAAATAGTGATCAAACGGACATTAGAAAATCTACCAATCCCTTCTGAGAAGTCAGGTTTAGTTTCTTTCTTAAGCGAAATTTGGAGGTCTTTACACTGTCTGGAGAGATGCCAAGGATGGTTGCACATTCATTGATTGAAAGGTTCAGACGAATTAGAGCACATAGTTTCAAATCGTGACTGGTCAACTCTGGATAATTGATAGTTAATTTGGCATTGAATCCTGTGTAGATTTCTTCAAAGAACAGCTTGAAATCATCCCAGTCTTTATCCTGCATATAGCTCTCATCAATGATCCTTTGAAGACGCTTAAATTCTTGTGCGTTTTTGTCATCTGCTTTTGGGATCATCGCATGGATTGCATCTGACACATTCTTCAGTGCTTCGTTCTTTTGGATGATGTGTAAGGTGTGTGTGGTTAGCTGCTTATTCTTACTTTCAATTTCAGTTTTGAGCTTTGTCTCTTTAAGTAGTATGAATTTGCTATTTGCTTCTACAAGAGCATCCTTAGTTTCTTGCAGCTGAGCATTTTTTTCCTGAAGCAGTTCCAATTGTTCTGATACTTTATCCCTTTGAAGTTCTAACTCATCTTTTTGGGATCTGATTTCTTTAGTCCTTTCTAAAACCTGAAGTTCCAGGCCTCTATTTCTATTCTTAAGAGTGCGAGTATACCAGCTAGTTGATAATATGGACAAAAGGAACAGCGCAACTGCTCCAATAATGTAAGTAAGCGGTTTTTGATACCATGCTCTTAGAATCGTAAATTCATATGATGCTGGTTCACTCCATGCGGCTCCTTTCTTTTGCGCTCTTACCTGAAAAGTGTAAGTACCCGGAGAACTGTTTAGCATTGACACAATATCTCTTTTTGAAATTGCGGACCAATTGGAATTATTCTCAAGGATTCTGGTTTGATAACTCACCTGATTAGATGGGTATTCCAATGAACTAAATTGAAACTCGACACCTGCACCATTAGGAATTTTCATTTCAGCAACCATTTCAGATCTCTGACCATTCACAAAAACATCTTTGATAATTGGCGTTCTGGTTATTTGCTGGATTCTGGCATTTTGTGGAATTACTGTTACACCACTTTCAGTAGCAATCCATAAATTATTCTTTGCGTCAAAGCTCAAACCTCTGTTTTTGATTACCTTGGAAATTAGACCAGTAGTGCGATCGTAAAGTTGTGTCTTGCCATCAATGTATCTGATAAGTCCGAAGGTCCCGGCAATCCAAACACTTCCATCCAAAGAAACAGCTACCGATTTAAGCGCTTCATCCACTGGAATTATCCCTAAATCGACTCTTTCTATTTCACCTTCCTGACCAGGCTTATTACTGATTCTAATTAGACCATGAGAAGTGGCTAACCAAACATAATAATAGGAGAAAGCCATATCTTCAACAGCAAATCCACTCCCAACATGAAATGGTAAAGCCGGAGCAATTGACTCAAATTGATCTTTGGTGAAATCATATCGAAGGAAATAACTCAAAGTATCATTAGAGGAAGCGTAAACCGTTCCATTGAGATCTAACTCAATTGAATTCGCAGTTTGTAGTGGTTTACTATCATAAAGAATTGAGGTGCCTTCTGGAGTAACCTTGTATAATCCCGCAGAGTTTCCAGATACCCATATGTTCCCAGAACGATCATACTGCATCTCACTCTTTGTGTTTAAAATTACTTTAGCCATTCCATTGATTGACTGCTTGTTTGATCCATTATAAATTTGAATTTGGCCTTCATAATCGAGTGCAATTAATCCTGCATTAGTGGTTATTGCATTGAACACATACCTTTCAGGTGTCAGGTGATTTGTAATGCTCCAATCATCACCGTCGAGAAGCATCTCATAAACATTCATTCCTTCACTCACCACCATTTTATTGCCGTCTCTGGAATCAATTGACTCCACCAAATTCATTTCACCCTTGATAGGAAAACTTTTAAAAACAGATCTCTGCAAAACACCAACTGTTTCATTACTGTTGATCCATAAATCACCATTTTCGTCAAAATACAGACTAATTATTTCTTTAAAGTCTACAATTTCAATTAGTTCGGTGGAGGGTTTATGTGAAGGGCTAGACAATTTATACAGACCATTATTCCAGGTTCCTACCACAATGTCCTGACCATCCTGAATAGCAATTGAAGAAACTTCATTTAGTCTTGAAATCTCCCTTGTAACTATGACCTTTTTATCTTCTGTAATTTCTACTTCCGTTACACCCTTTTTATGGCCAATCCAGTAACGGTTCTTTCCAAAGTGAATAATGAAAGATGCATGCGGAAAGTTTATCTGATTGTAGGGCTGAAACTCTGTTCCGTCAAAATAATGAAGATTACCGTCATAAGTGATGGTCCAAATAACCCCAAAAGCATCTTCAATCATGGAAAGCGACTTCACAAACCCTGGTGATTGCCTTCTGTTTACAAACTCATATCTTGTAAAATCGGTGCTTGTCCTTCTTACTATAGAGGACCCTTCAACTATCCAGAAATTATGTTTTGAGTCTTCAAAGACCAGTTTTGGCAGAAATAGTGTGCTATCAGTCTTTATATTTTTAGCCTCCATCCATCTCTCAACTTCCAATGGTTGGTGGGTAGAAACCAATTTATCTATTCCGCCATCATGAATAACATATGATTGATTCTCGGAATCCTGAAAGAATGATTTGCAATATTTTAGAGGGACACGTTTTGTAGTTTTTCCGTCGTATCGGATCAATCCATCGTCACAAGCAATCCAAATAAAACCTTCTGAGGTAGAGTATACTTGTTTGTTGATTCCCCCTACGAGATTATCATCGAGTATATGAAAAAGGTAAATATCCTCCTGAGCATACACCAATGATGTTGCCACTGTTAAAAGTGCCAGTAAAACCTTCTTCATTTCAAAAAATACCACTTAAAAAATATGATCCAACCTTAAAGGTAAGTCATGGGAGTGGTTATTTCTTGTCTTTTGTGAAATTATGTATTGATTGCTTTCCAGATGTCATCCTTCAGTTCGGTAATACCAAACCCTGTGATACTGGAAATAAAATGGACGCTAATTTCTTCAGGAACCTCTTCTTTCATTTCTGCCATCAACTCTTCGTCAAGAAGATCTGATTTGGAAACTGCCAGAATTCGCTTTTTATCCAACAGCTCTGGATTGTGTTGTTTCAGTTCATTGAGCAAAACATTGTAGTCATGCTTTATATCGTTGGTATCTGCAGGAATCAAAAACAGTAGAATCGCATTTCGCTCTATGTGTCTTAGAAATCTAGTCCCCAGACCTTTCCCTTCTGAAGCGCCTTCTATTATTCCAGGAATATCTGCCATTACAAACGACTTAAAATCCCTGTATTGGATTACACCAAGGTTAGGAACAATCGTTGTAAAAGGATAATCTGCTATTTCTGGTTTTGCTGCTGATACAGAAGCTAATAATGTGGATTTTCCCGCATTCGGAAATCCAACAAGGCCTACATCAGCAAGAACTTTCAACTCAAGGATAATCCATTCCTCAATTCCAGGCTCTCCAGGTTGAGCATGATGTGGAGCTTGATTGGTAGATGTTTTAAAGTGATCATTTCCCAGACCTCCTCTTCCGCCAGACGTAAGAATTACCTCTTGGCCATCTTCAAGGATTTCAAGTTTCTTCTCTCCAGTTTCAGCGTCTTTTGCCACAGTACCCAGAGGAACTTCCAGGATTACATCCTTTCCATCTGCGCCAAATCTCTTCCCCCCCTCTCCAGGTTTTCCATTATCCGCAATGACGTGCTTCTTGTATTTTAGGTGAAGAAGCGTCCATAGTTGCTTATTGCCTCTAAGAATAACATGACCGCCACGGCCACCGTCACCACCATCAGGACCTCCTTTAGGAACAAACTTTTCCCTTCGGAAATGGACAGAGCCCGCTCCGCCTGCTCCGGATCTGGAACAGAATTTTACGTAATCAATAAAGTTTGGAGATGACATTATGCTACATGTTCATCAAGCAAGCTTTCAATGGAAGCAAAAATTGCGTGAATTTCTCCTAATCCGTTTACTGTGCTTAATCTTCCCTGACCATCGTAGAATGGTAGTACATGAACTGTTTTATCAAAGTATTCTTTGATTCTTCGATCTAGCTTGTCGTCTGCATCATCAGCACGACCTTCAAGTTCTTTTCTCTTTGCAATTCTTTTTCTCACTTCCTCTTCGGTCACTTTCAACTCAATAACTGAATGAATTTCTGTGTCCAAAGATTTCATTAAAGCGTCCAATGCTTCTGCTTGAGCTACGGTTCTAGGAAAACCGTCAAATAAGAAACCACTTGCTTGAGGGTTTTTTTCAACTTCCTCTCTCAACATAGCGATTGTAATATCGTCAGATACCAACTCACCATTGTCCATGATTTCCTTCACCCTTTTACCAAGTTCTGTGTCATTTTTGGTGTGCCATCTGAATAAATCCCCTGTAGAAATATGACAAAGATTGTATTTCTCGATCATTTTCTCACTCTGTGTACCTTTCCCTGCTCCCGGAGGGCCGAATATGACGATATTTAGCATTGTTTATCTGTTTTCAAAAATTGAAGGCTCAAATATATATTAAAAAGGTTTTCTAATCAGCCAAAACCAAGATGTCTCCTAAATTTCTTCCTCTGCCATCATAATCCAGGCCATAACCTATTACAAATTTATCAGGTATTTCGAACCCTATGTACTTTACCGGATATTTGTTTCTGAATACTTTTGGTTTAATTAACATGGTGGCTATCTCAACGCTAGCTGGTTCCAACGAAGCAGCGTCCTCCATAATCTTTTTTAGCGTAGCACCAGTATCAATTATGTCTTCCACAATTATAACATGGCGCCCTCTAATTTCTTCAGGAAGTGGCAATGTAATTTTAAATTCTCCTGTACTGGAAGTTCCAGCATACGACTGGTATCTGATAAACCCAATTTGAGCTTCAAAATCAAGGGCTTTAGTCAATTCTGCAAAAAACAAATAAGATCCATTTAGAACACCCAATATCAAAGGGTCCAAACCTTTGTACTCTTCAGAAATGCTCTTTGCTAAAAAGTTAATTTTTTCCAGTACTTCGTCACCAGGAATTAACTCCTTAAACTGCTTGCCATTGACTTCCATCATAGTTCTTTTAATAAGACTCTGTATAGTTCTATCATTGATTGTATATCATCCTTATGCACTTTCTCATCAGGAGAATGAACATTATCTTCAGGAGCACCTATAAAACACCAATCAATTGGATATGGAGAGGTTTGAATCTCTCTTCCATCAGATGACCCGGCACCCTCTACCTCCAGCTGATACTTGATTTTATTATTTTCCGCGATTTCAATAATCTTTCTTACAAAAGACTGTCTCGGAATATTACGATCTCTCATTGAAATTGCTACACCCTTTCCATGATGAACTCCCTCAGTAACCCACGTAATATCAGAAATGAGTGCATTCTTAATTTTGAAAGTTTCATATGCATACTTGATTAGAAAAGGAACAGTCCCTCCCCCGTGTTCTTCCCAACAACTAAACACCAAAAGCCCATCTTCAACCTTCTCTGCCATTTTCAGTGCAGCAAAAACCCCAAGCCTGTTGTCCATGTAGCAGCTTTGAACGTAATCTTCCGTTTCACGAAAATCACATTGAAAAGTCAGGGATGTACCTCTGTCAATTCCTCTTCCAAAATCATAAAAGATATTATGATCATCGTCCACTTTGAGCTTACATTGTATTGGACCTAAAGAATCCTCTCCTACTAAATCATAACCTGTCTTCACTTCAGGACCTCCGATTGGAACGAGCTGATTATCATATCTTGTAGTGAATCCAATACTATCCATATGAGCAAAAACGGCTGTCCTTGGCTCTCCAAATTTGACCATCAGGCAATCTTGAAAGTCATCACCGTAAATTAGCTCTGGCTTGGTTTGGAATTTCTTTTCATTGGATTCAAAATACCTGATAAGAAAATCTCTTAGAGGTCTTTCTTCTCCCGAGGGAGCATGAATTGAACAAAGTGCTTTTAATAAATCTATATTCATTTCGAAAACCGAATTTCAGTCAGATTTCTGGACTATTTTGACTATATTCTTTTAACTATGCAATCGAAAATTTTCCAACTCTTAGATTGATTGTTTTCAATCCGATTGGAGGCGCAAATATAGCAATAGAAACCATGGAAATACATGTTATTGACAAGAGTGATAGTCTTGCCAACCACTTTCTTGCAGAACTTAGAGATCCCAGCACTCAAATAGACAGATTGAGGTTTAGAAAGAACCTGGAGAGGTTGGGTTCCATCATGGCCTATGAGTTCTCAAAAACACTTGATTACGTATCTGAGGAAGTAAAGACTCCTCTAGGAGTGGCTAATATTCCTTTCATTCAAAATAATTTGATCATGGTGACTGTCCTGAGAGCTGGGTTGCCGTTTTACAATGGTTTTCTGGAATTCTTTGACAGGGTTGATAGTGGGTTTATTGGGGCATTCAGATCTTCAGAAGGAGAGATGTCGGATATTGCGGTTGATCTCAGTTATATCGCTACTCAGGATCTTTCTGATAAGGAGATTATGTTGATAGATCCAATGTTAGCAACAGGGAAATCGCTAATTGAAGCCATTACTGCCATGGAGAAAAATGGACTCCCAAGAAAGATTCATATTTTCTCTGTAATAGCAGCACCTGAAGGAATAGAGAACTTAAAAGGAGTAGTTAACGTTCCCATAGATATCTGGACCGCAAGTATGGATGAAAAGCTTAATCAAAAGGCTTACATTGTACCGGGTTTGGGTGATGCCGGGGACTTATGTTTTGGTGAGAAAATCTAGCTTTAGTACGATCAATGGACATGATAGATGAGGCCGCTTATGTGTATTTTTTAAGCATCTTCAAATTTATATTTGGACCTGTTTTGGGCTTATCCTATGGATTTGGGGTAATCTGGACTGCTGCGCTTACAACACTTGGCACGCTAACAGCTGCCATAGTCTTTAGCTTTTTTGGCCCTCAAATAAGAGCATTTTTTTCTCTATTCTTTAAAAAGAAAAAACAGAAAAAAGTATTCACAAAAAAGAATCGCAGGTTTGTGAAAATCTGGAATAAATACGGTGTTGCTGGAATTGCATTTTTCACTCCTATCTTACTTACTCCTATTGGTGGGACGATTCTCGCGAATGCTTTTGGTGGTAAGAAATCAGAAATCATCAAGTACATGCTACTGTGGTCTGCGTTTTGGTCAGTTACTTTGACTTACGCATTGAAGTACTTTGGTGATATCCTGAAAGACTATCTACCTTTTCTAAACAACATCTTCGTCATCTAGAATTTCAATGTCCTGAATCAATACCCTATTTGAAATTGCCTGACCCGTTTTGGTTGCAGCCAAACCTCCAAGAGCAGTTTCCTTATACTTGGTATCCATACTCTGGCCGATTTCACCCATTGCTTCAACACATTCATCAACTGGGATGACAGCACTTACATTAGACAAGGCAATTTGTGCAGAAGAATTTGCTATTGCAGCAGCACTCGCATTTCTAACCACGCAAGGAACTTCTACTAATCCTGCCACAGGATCACAAACAAGCCCTAACATACATTGGATAGTAATAGCAACAGCATTAAAAGTCTGATCAATATCTCCTCCCAGCGAAAACACAATTGCAGCAGAGGCCATAGCAGCAGCAGCACCAGTCTCAGCCTGACAACCACCAACAGCTCCGGCAATTGAAGCACGTTTTTCCAAAATCAATGCTACACCAGCGCCAATTAAGAGCCCTTTTAGAATTGTATCTTTTTCTGTTTGATGGATTTCCTGCAAAGTAACTAACACACCCGGTAGAATACCCGATGCTCCAGCAGTAGGAGCTGCAACAACCCGACCCATGCAGGAATTAACTTCTTTTGCAGCAAGAGCTCTGGAAACAAGTTTTTGGAATTCTGGAGACAGAACAGTGATTGGGTTGCGATAAACTTTCTTAGCACCATTATCAATCATACCGGAGACAGATTTCATATCTTCCTCCAATCCAGTCTGAACAGCATCCTTCATCACATCCCATGCTATTCCTAATCCGGACCAGATATCCTCTTCTGTTGCACCTTTTTGTTTTATCTCATAGTTCAGCACAGGCTCCCATAGGGGCATATTTTTAGCTGAACAGTAGTCTTTCCACTCCTTAAAGCTTTCAAACAACATAACTAATCATTTTTGGGTATTACAAAGTTACCTAATTATTGATAGCAAATCAGCACTTCCAATTAACATCATATTATATCTTTGCGCCATGTTGAAAAACGACCTCATTTTAAGAGCTGCAAAAGGAGAAGCAGTAGAAAGAACCCCAGTATGGTTAATGCGTCAGGCAGGTAGAATTCTTCCTGAGTATAGAGCAGTAAGAAGTAGTTTGAGTGGATTCATTGAATTGGTTACAACACCACACCTAGCGGCTGAAGTAACAATTCAGCCAGTTGATCTACTTGGAGTGGATGCCGCCATCATATTCTCTGATATTTTAGTCATCCCGGAAGCAATGGGACTTGCATATGAAATGGTAGAGAAGAAGGGTCCTTACTTTCCAGAAGTTGTATCCAGTCAGGCTGATGTGGACAAAATCAAAATTGCGGATGCTCAAAGTGATTTGGGGTACGTTTTAGAAGCTATCAAGATCACTAAGAAAGAACTTGATAATAGAGTTCCGCTAATTGGTTTTGCTGGTTGTCCGTGGACAATATTCTGCTATATGGTAGAAGGAAGTGGAAGTAAAACTTTCTCAAAAGCGAGAAAAATGCTTTTCCAGGAACCAGCAATGGCTCATCAATTACTTCAGAAAATTACAGATAGCACTATTCTTTACCTGAAGGAACAAATAAAAGCTGGAGCTGACATGATTCAAATTTTTGATAGTTGGGCAGGGATATTGAACCCAACACACTATCAGGAATTTTCTATGAAATACATCAAGCAGATTTGTGATGCAATAGATGAAGTACCTATCACTACGTTTGCGAAAGGGGCCTATTTTGCTCTTCCTTCAATGAAGGATCTTAATTGCAACACGATTGGACTTGATTGGAACATGGATGTAGCAAATGCAAGAAGCTTATACGGTAATACCAAAACACTTCAAGGAAACCTTGATCCTTGTGCCTTATATGGTTCTTATGACGAAGTAAAAAAGGAAACAGAATCAATGCTGGATCAATTTAAAGGAGCGAGACATATTGCAAACCTTGGACATGGAGTTTACCCTGATACCGACCCTGATAAGGTAAGGTGTTTTATTGAGCATGTGAAGGAGTATAGTGCTGGGTAATTACTCTATATACTTCTCCAATTTCTGATAAAGAATATCCGGATTGAATGGCTTGGTGATATAATCATTCATTCCGGCTTCAAATACCTTTTCGGTTACATCTTGTAATGCCGCAGCGGTAAGAGCAATTATTGGGGTTTCAATTCCTCTATTTCTCATGGCCTTTGTAGCGTTGTAACCATCCATAATTGGCATTTGAAGATCCATTAGAATTACATCATATTTATTTTCGTGGACCATTTTCATGGCTTCTCTTCCGTTTTCAACAGAATCTACATTGAGCTTCCATTTTGTGAGGAATTTCATTGCCACCATTACATTGACTGGATTGTCTTCAACTAATAGAATTTTATGTCCTGCAAGATCTTTCGGTTTTGTTGACGCTATCAATGCTTCTTCTTCCTCTTGAACATAAACCGGGAAGTATTGAGTGAAAAAGAATTTAGATCCCACTCCTACTTCACTTGTCACATTTAATGAAACTCCCTGAAGTTTTAACAGTTTATCAGTAATGGTCAAACCCAATCCAGAACCTCCAAACTCGCGGGTCGTGGAGCTGGAAGCCTGAGTAAAGCTTTTGAATATCTGACCAATCTTATTCTCAGGAATACCAATACCAGTATCCTCCACGGTGAATTTAATAGCCACTCTGTTTTCAACTCTGGCAATTAAATCAATGGTGATTTTAACATGTCCCTCTTTCGTAAACTTAATGGCATTACCCACCAGATTAGTCAATACCTGATTCAATCTTGTGGCATCACCAGAAATGAATTTTGGGATATTATCATCAGAATTGTAATAAAAATCTACGCCCTTATCTCCAGCAACTTTTTTGTAAGCTGAGACCATACCACTCAATAATTCTCTAATATTGATTGGCTTCTCTTCAAACTGAATCTTTCCAGCATCAATCTTATTGTAATCAAGGATATCATTGATTAATGCTAACAAGTTCTCAGAAGCAAATTTTAGTGTATCTAAACTATCCTTTTGATCATCCCTTGGTTCTTCCTCAATTAAATAATTTGTCAATCCAACCACTGCATTCAAAGGCGTTCTAATCTCATGAGACATAGTGGACAAGAACTCAGTTTTGGCTACTGCTGCCTGCTCCGCTGCTTCTTTGGCTGTTTTTAATCTAAAACTGAACCTAAATGAAAGTATTAAAGATTGTAAGAAGAAGAAGATGATATAACATGAAAAAGTAACGTAAACCGAACCTTCCAGTACACTGAAGTAATCAAGGAAACTGTAAATAAAAACAAACAATATTACCAGTGTACTCAATACTATATAAAGTGCTGCAATTCTCTTCATGATTACGCTTCTAATCTGTGCGTAAATCACCACTGGGATTCCAGCAATCAACAGCACAAAGAATGGCTCGACTGTTTGTGTGAAGTAGTAAGCTGGAAGTAAAATAGAAGCTGAAAGAGCAATGAATAGAATTGAGAAAATCTTATAAAACCATTTTGGCAAATCCTCTGGATACAGCTCACTTTGGTATTTTAAGAACAAGAAGCCACTTAAGTGCAGTGTTAAGTATTCTAATCTTAGGGTGTATTGCCAAGGTATATCCGGAAAAAGAGAATGTAGTGCATATAGGTCAGAACCAATTACTCTGTAGCCGTACGAAATACAGAATAATGCAAAGTAGAGCAATGGTTTAGACTGATTTCCAAACAGAAATAGGCCTAAAAAGAACAGACCTCCCATCATTAAACTACCTGTCAAGAAAATATCCAAAGAGAAATTGGTGACTCTCCTTGAGAATAATGCATTTGATTTGCCGAGGGTGATCGGAAGTTTTGCTCCTCCTTTAGAATGATCAAAATTTGCTATATGCAATGTCAATGTAACCGTGTCAGCTCTCGCAATAAATGCACGAGTCATTGGAAGGAATTTCGGTATATATTCATCTTCAGTAACAGCTACTCTCCCATTAGTTGCGAATAATCTGTTATCAATAAACAACTCATATGCTGAATAATAATCAGGTAATTCCACTGCCAGACTTGGTCTTGTTGGAGGAAGAATTAATTTCAAACGATACGTAGCATAACCTCTGGAATCTATATTAACTCCATCCAAATCCATGTCATTCCACAGTTGTGGAAACTGTATGATCTTTTTATTTGTTGAGCTTTCCTGCGCTGATAACAACTCTTGCCAATAAAACTCCCATTCTCCATTTAGCAGAACATCTCCATTATCAAAATCCCATTGGCTAAGATCCAATATTCCATCCTTTGCTACAGGTTGGGTATTCTGAGCAGTTAGATTAGAGGTTGTGAACAGGCTGGAAAAGATCCAGAAAATGATTAGAGTCTTACGCATTCTATTTAAGCCAGTAGCTCAAATATATCATTTTCCTGCGCTTCCTGGAACAATCTTTCTTTTTCAATTGGGACAACACCCAAATATTCACAAACAATCCCCCCCCCAAGATTTGCAAACTCAGCAGTAAATTTGTGTGGTAACCCTAATGAATTACACAAAGCAGCAATTGAAATAACTGTGTCTCCGGCTCCCGAAACATCAGAAATTCGCCTTAAATGTGCGTTGATACGAACGTGACTTTTCTTTTCGTATAAAAGAACACCTTTATCAGACAGGGTAACCAGCGCTTTTTTGAAATTCAGTTTTTCTTGTAAGTCTCCGACTGCTTCCAACAACTCTTCGTTGTTTTCAGCATCAAAATCTCTTCTCAAGCCTTCCTTCAGTTCTCTTAAGTTTGGCTTAAAAAGTGTACAGTCGTTGTAGAACAAGAAGTTTTTTCTTTTTGGATCTACAGAAGTCGGGATTTTCTGAGCATTTGCGTATTTGATCGCTTCTGTGATAACAAATTCATTGAGGCATCCCTTGTCGTAATCCTCAAAAATTACCAGGTCAACTTCATCAATGAGTTTTTTGATATGATCCAGCAATGCTTTCTCTTCAATATTGTCAAGAGCCCGAATTGATTCAGTATCAACCCTCATCATCTGTTGAGACCCGGCAATAACTCTGTTTTTGACGGTGGTAATTCGTTTGCCGCTTTTGATGATACCTTTGTCGGTGATTCCTCTTTTTTTAAGAAGCATCTTAAACATATCAGCTTCCGGATCATCACCGATTATGGAACATAGAATGGGAGTAGCTCCTAACGCCTGGATATTCAAAGCTACATTTGCAGCTCCGCCAAGTCTGTTTTCTCTCTTGGTAACGTTGACTACCGGAACTGGTGCTTCAGGAGAAATCCTGGTTACCTTGCCATAAACGTAGGCGTCAATCATTACATCACCGATAATTAAGACCTTCAATTTTTCGAAGGCCTTAAATACCGATTCCAGGTCTTTATATTTCATGAGAACTATATATCAATTCAGTTATATCGAATTCGCATGATCAACATCATTTTTGGGGTAAGTTGCCTCTCATGCAATAGTCTTTAGCTCAGTTTCGATAGCACCTCGCTAATTCTTTTAATCGCTTCTCTTAAATCTTCTTCTGAAGCAGCGTATGACAATCTCACACAGTTTGGTGCTCCAAATGCCTGACCAGTAACAAGTGAAACATGCGCCTCCTCCAGAATATGGATACAAAGGTCGCTTGCATCTTTAATCACTTTATCTCCTGCTTTTTTACCGAAGTAACTGCTAACATCAGGGAAGAAGTAGAATGCTCCTTTTGGAACGTTTACGCCTACACCAGGGATTGCCTTTAGCAAGTCATAAACCATGTCTCTTCTTTTCAGATACTCAGCTGCCATTTCTTTAGTTGGACCAAGGTCGCTTGTTAATGCCGTAAGGGCAGCTCTTTGAGCAATAGAACAGTTCGCAGAAGTCACCTGACCTTGCATTTTGTTTGCTCCTTTAGCTATCCACTCAGGTGCACCTATATACCCTACTCTCCAGCCAGTCATAGCAAACCCTTTTGCAAAACCATTTACAGTAATAGTTCTGTCTTGCATTCCTGGCAAAGATCCGATGCTGCAATGAGCTCCTGTGTAGTTGATGTGTTCGTAGATCTCATCAGAGATCACATATAAATCATCTTTCTCTTTAATAACCTCAGCAATTTCAGTCAACTCCTCTTTAGTGAATACTGATCCTGTTGGGTTACAAGGAGAAGAGAATATAATTGCTTTCGTTTTATCTGTAATTGCTTCTTTTAATTGAGCAGCAGTTGCTTTGAAGTCATTTTCAATTCCTCCTTCAACAAAAACAGGAACTCCCTCTGCTAATTCGATTAGTGCAGTGTAGCTTACCCAGAATGGTGCGAATACAATTACTTCATCACCTGGGTTTAACAGAGCGAACATGATGTTAGCAATGCTTTGTTTTGCTCCATTAGATACTACAATCTGGTTTGGACCATACTCCAGGTTATTTTCACTCTTAAACTTCTCCGAGATGGCCTTCCTTAAATCAAGATATCCATTCACAGGAGGGTAAGCAAAGTATTTACCTTCATCGATTGCCTGTTTGGCTCCTTCCTGGATGTGCTTAGGGGTTTTGAAATCGGGCTCGCCCAGACTTAGGCTGATTACATTGATTCCTTTCTCTTTAAATTCTCTGGCTTTTGCTGCCATTGCGAGAGTAGCAGATTCTGCTAGATTCTCAATTCTGTTGGATAATCTTGACATCTCTAATTCGATTTGGCGCCAAAATTAACGATTTGGCAGAATAAACAAATCTGAATTAAGGATATTGTAAAATAAAAAATCCCGATTTATGGAATCGGGATTTTTTATATATGTTTTATGAAAATTTTTCAATTAAACAGCACAGAATTCTTTAAGTCTTCTGTTCTTACCTGGCTCTCTAAGTTTTTGAAGTGCCTTTTCTCTGATCTGTCTTACTCTTTCTCTTGTAAGACCCATAGCATCTCCAATCTCTTCAAGTGTGAATGGATTATCACATCCAATACCGAAACTCATTTGAATCACTTCTCTTTCTCTTGCCGTAAGAGTAGAAAGCGCTCTCATAGTTTCAACTTTCAATGAATCGTTGAAAACCATCTGTCCATCAGTTGGGCCAGTAGTTTGATTTTCCAATACATCTAGCAATGAACCAGACTCATCCTCACCAAAAGGAGCGTCCATAGACATCTGCTTCACTTCAGCACCTAGTGTGTTTCTCACTTCACTTGGCTTCATGTCAAGGATATCTGCTAATTCCTCCTCAGTTGGCTCTCTTTCGAATTGCTGCTCTAATTCAGCATAAGCTCTTCTGATTTGGTTAATAGCACCAGACTTGTTCATTGGAAGTCTAACAATTCTAGACTGTTCTGCTAATGCCTGCATGATTGATTGTCTAATCCACCATACTGCATAAGAGATAAATTTAAATCCTTTTGTCTCATCAAACTTCTTAGCAGCTTTGATCAGACCTAAATTACCTTCGTTGATGAGGTCATTTAGAGGAAGACTTCTGTTTTGGTATTGTTTTGCCACAGAAACCACAAATCTCAAGTTTGCCTTTACCAACTTCTCTAGTGCCAGCTCATCACCCTCACGGATTCTTTTTGCCAACTCTACCTCTTCATCCGGAGTAATCATTGGAACATTACTTACCTCAGTAAAGTATTTCTCCAAAGTATGGCTCTCACGTCTGTTGGTAATCGATTGTGTGATCTTTAGTTGTCGCATATTAAATTTCTAAAGTTTTTAAAATACTGTCGTACTTATAAATAAAGTAAATATTAATGTAAATGTTTCATTTCCCTGTCCTTATTCGACAAGCTGGCTCAAATCTCAGTTGATCAGGTATTTTTCACCCCTGAATCTGAATGAAAATTTAGCATTAAAGAACCGCGAATATAGCGAAAAAACTGCATCGGGTCAAAAATACTTTCATCCAAACATAGTATCAACTGGATTTTTGAGAAATAAGTTTCCCGCCTTTGAAATTTATTTTTCCATTTACCAGATGTTGAATATAAGAAATTCTCTTGGAATAATGCAAAAAAAATATTAATATGAATACACTCTCCGCAAAAAAATTGCATTCAAAAACATATTTCTACAACTAAAAAACCTTACCTAATATGAACTTTACAGGAAAGAGAGAAGAGCAAGAAACTTCCACCGTACAATACGAATCAATCACCAAATACATGGCCACCAACCTACATACCTTCACCCCTGATCAGGGAATTGATGAGGCCATTGATATCATGCTGGAAAAAAGAATTTCCGGAGGTCCTGTTCTAAATGAGCACGGTGACCTAGTTGGTGTACTATCAGAAAGAGATTGTTTGAAAGTCATGGTTGAATCAAATTACATGAATCTTCCTTCTGGAAAAGGAATTGTAAGTGATTACATGACAAAGGATGTTCAAACAATTGATATCAGTAAGGATGTTCTTGATGCAGCCAATATGTTTCTATCTGGAGCAGTACGAAGATTTCCAGTGGTAGAAAATGGGAAATTGAAAGGGCAGATAAGCAGGAGAGATGTAATGAGAGCGGCAAGAGAACTTAAAGGAACCACCTGGTAGATCATCAGAAAACATATTAAATTACCGTAACCTGACTCATCCTAAAAGTCAGGTTTTATTTTGTAGTATTTGAAGTAGTAAAGAAAATGAAGAAAATTTCCCTCTTGGCTTTAGCCTTAGCTATAACAATTCAGCTTTTTTCACAGAAAAACAATACCTGGACAATAGAAGCGTCGGATATCGACCCCAATAATTATTTCGGTATCACCACAGCAAATGGTATGATTGGAATTGTCTCAGCTCCTGAGCCCTTGTCAATTCAGGATATCGTACTTAATGGCGCATTCGATTTATATGGGAGAGGAAGAGTTTCCAATATCTTAAAAGGATTCAACTTTTTGGATATGTCATTAATTGTTGATGGTATCAATATCCAGGCATCCAATATTGAAAATTTCAAGCAGTCGCTAAACATGAAGGAAGCTGCTTTTGAAACCTCGTTTGAGGTTCCTGGAAAGGCATCAGTTACCCAAAGAGTGATGGCATTGAGGCACTTACCATATTCCGCCTTCATTGAATTTGAAATCAAGGCAAAAAAGAACATTTCCGTAACTCCTACCAATCAAATCATTGCTCCCGATCACCTTAACGATGTAAGAAATTACTATTCAGTTATAGACAGGCCTCATGTGCAAATTCCTTTGATGACTTCAGTTGCCAAAAGTCCTACTGGCAAATTAGATCTGGCAGCTTCCATAAGTTACCTATTCCCAGATGAGCACCATATCGCTTCGAGAATTGTTCATGAGGACTATGATTACAACCGTCACCTGACAAAATTCACAGAAGAACTGAAGGCTGGTGAGACTCTGAAGTTTGCGGTAGTAGGAACAATGATTTCCACAGCCCACACTCCAGATGCTTTTAATGAAGCTGAAAGGTTGACAATATATGCCGCTTTAGAAGGAAAAGAAAGACTCCTCAAAAGGCACAAGATGGCCTGGGATGAATTATGGCAAAGTGATATCATTATTGAAGGTGACGATGAGGTTCAGAAAGATGTGAGGAGCATGCTTTATCACCTGTATTCTTTTGCCAGGAAAGGAACTGCTTACAGTATGTCTCCAATGGGATTGTCAGGTTTAGGTTATAATGGACATGCTTTTTGGGACACAGAAATCTGGATGTATCCTCCTCTACTCTTGATGCAACCTGAAATTGCTAAATCATTATTAGAGTATAGATGGGAAATGTTAAATGAAGCAAAAAGAAACGCATTTAGCCACGGATATGAAGGAGCTATGTTTCCATGGGAGTCAGCAGATACCGGACAAGAAGCTACTCCTGTTTGGGCTTTGACTGGTCCATTTCAACATCATATTACTGGTGATGTTGGTTGGGCCTTTTGGAAGTATTATCAGGTTACCGGAGATAAGGAATGGCTAAAAGAACGTGGTTATCCAATGCTGAAAGAGGTAGCTGATTTCTGGATAAGTAGGGTTGAGAAAAATGAAAGTGGAGGATATGATATCAATAATGTTATTGGTGCCAATGAGTATCAGGAGAATATTGACAACAATGCTTACACAAATGGAATGGCAAAAACAGTTTTAGGTTTTGCAACCGACGCAGCTAATGAACTAAACATTTCTCCAAACCCAAAATGGGCTGAAGTAGCAAACGGAATTCCTATTCTGAAATTTAAAGACGGAACGACAAGGGAGAATGCCACTTACAATGGAGAAATCATCAAACAAGCAGATGCTAATCTTTTGGCTTATCCAATGACGATTGTGAATAAGGAAGAAGACATCAAAAAAGACTTAGCATATTACGAGCAAAAAATGGATCCTGTTGGACCTGCAATGGGATTTTCTACTTTGGCAACACTATATGCCAAATTGGGGGAGACTGAAAAGGCTTATCAATTGTTTACTCAGTGCTACAGACCATTGGAAGTCCCTCCTTTTGGTGTTTTAGCAGAATTTGCTGGCGGAACTAATCCCTATTTCGCTACAGGAGCTGGAGGAAATCTTCAAATTATTTTAGCTGGGTTTGCTGGGCTCGACATTACTGATGATGGAATCACACAAACCAATTCCAATAGGCCCAAGAAATGGAAGAAGCTTACAATCACGGGGGTTGGTGTGGAGCAAAAAACATTTGTGATCGAGTAGATAGAAATAAAAAAGTCGATGTTTAGAAGCATCGACTTTTTAAATTCTTTAAAGAATATATTGGCTCAGATCCTTGTTTTGCACCAGGCTATCCAATCGTTCTTTCACTTTTTCTTTGTTGATCACAATTTTAGCATTGGCTCCAATTACATCTGGAATATCAAATAAAATATCATTCAGTAGGTGACTCATCACTGTATGCAATCTTCTCGCTCCTATATTTTCAACTTCAGAATTAATAGCAAATGCGATCTCTGCAATTTCTTCCAATGCAGAGTCATCAAATGAAATCTCAACATCTTCCGCACCTATCAATGCTTCATATTGCTTGGTTAAAGCATTTTTTGGCTCCCTAAGGATCGATAAAAAATCTTGTTTAGTAAGATTTTGAAGCTCTACTCTAATTGGGAACCTACCTTGCAATTCTGGAATTAAATCCGATGGTTTTGCAAAATGGAATGCACCAGCGGCAATGAATAAAATGTGATCTGTGTGAACAACTCCATATTTTGTGGTCACCGCACTACCTTCTACAATTGGAAGTAAATCTCTTTGAACACCCTCTCTACTAACATCCGGGCCTTGCTTCTTTGAACCTCCAGCAATCTTATCTACCTCATCAATGAAGATAATTCCGGTATTCTGTGCTTTTTCAATTGCCTCATCCTTCACCTCATCCATATCGATCAGCTTAGCAGCTTCTTCTTCCAAAAGGATTTTTCGTGCTTCTGCAATCGTAACTTTTCTTTTCTTAGTCTTCTTTGGCATCATGTTACCAAGCATCTCCTGAAGGTTGATCATGCTGGCTTCATCCATCATGCCACCGCCCATTACACCAATACCAGAGTTGGCAGCTTGTTTTACACTGACTTCTATCTTTCTATCGTCAAGTTCACCATTTGCAATTTTCTCTCTGAATCTCTCTCGTGTTCTTTCGTTAAGTTCCTCGTCATTCTTTGGTTCTGCGTCTGCATCACCATTAAAACCTACAGTTGGTGCAGCTGGAGTAGTTTTAACCGGAGGGATCAGCGCATCAAGAATAATATTTTCTACGATCTCAGAAGCCTTTTCCATAACCTCTTCCTTCTTTCTTGTCTTCACTAAATCAACTGATTGCTCGACAAGATCTCTTACCATACTCTCTACATCTCTACCTACATATCCAACTTCCGTAAATTTCGAAGCTTCTACTTTTGTAAATGGCGCATCTGCGATTTTTGCCAGTCTTCTTGCAATCTCAGTCTTACCAACTCCTGTAGCTCCGATCATCAGAATATTGTTTGGAACTATTTCACCCTGAATATCAGACTTTACATTCATTCTCCTCCACCTGTTCCTTAGTGCGATCGCAACATTTCTCTTCGCATCATTTTGTCCAATGATGTATTTATCCAACTCCTCTACAATCTGTCTCGGTGTATAATATTTTTCCTGATCTAGCATCTCACTATAAATTTTCTTTCTTTTTAAAATAATTCAGGTTACTAGCCAAAGTAATTTGGTTTGTACCTCCTGCAGCATGGAATTTTGATCTCGCGTAATTCAACTCAAATCTCTTCACCCTCAATAACAACCCAAATGAAAAACCCGCTCCACCAGCAGTTTGTTGTAACCTCAATTCTTGCCTTAATAAATAATTATATCCGAACTGTACCTGAAAGTTTTTACTCAGTAATAGCTCGGCCCCTACATTCACTCTTCTAAATATCTTCTCAGCAAATCCAGGTTCTGATTCATTAATATCCAGATCCTCATCAAAGAAGACGACATTCTCACGTGCTAAATTGTATGCCGTAAAAGAAAACCTAAATGGCATATATGCAGGTTTGAAAGTAGTCCCAACTTGCACATCAAACGGCAACTTCGAATTGCTGGAAGCACTATAATCCGATAGCAAAACTCCAATGTTCTTAAACATCATCCCAAATGTCAAACCACTTTTTCCCGGTCTGAAAGTTCCTCCGATATCAAGTAACATCGCACTAGCTGAATAATTATCTAACAGAGAATGGGCAAACTTTAAATTAGTTCCAACTGTGAATGCATTCAGTTTATGACTTGTGCCAATGATGACTGCATACTCTTTTGCACTGAAATCACCCGTAGGCAAACCAGTTGCATCAAAACCTTGGAAGTCTCCATAATCCAGATAGATAGCGCCAACATTGAACTTCCACTTGTCTTTCCATGGAACTACGTAGTTAACAATACTTTGATTAACATCAGCAAAGTAATTCAGCCAGCTAATGGCCATTTCTCCACCTGTGATTGAATCAGAAAGTGCAGGATTAGCAATGAGCTGAAGTCCGTCCTGTTCAATGAGCGACACATTTATTCCACCTAAAGCAGTAATCCTTGAGCTTGTTGGAAGATTTAAAAACTCGAAAGAGCGTTTCCCTCCAATTTGCCCAAAAGTTGAAATAGTACTTGCCGACAGAAGAATAAATAGTAATAGTCTCATTGTAAGAATTAGGTTATGGACCCTTAGTTTGGCATTTCAGTCACAAACTGTATTGGATCTTTTACTTTATTCTTCAGTAACGCCAATTCAAGTACTTGATTGACATCCGTGACATAATTTATTTTCAAATCCTTGATATAGTCCGGATTGATCTCTTCAATGTCTTTTCTATTCTTCTCGCAAAGAATAATATCCTTAATTCCAGCTCTTCTGGCAGCTAGAATCTTTTCCTTAATTCCTCCAACAGGAAGCACTTTTCCCCTCAAAGTGATTTCACCAGTCATAGCAAGTTTTGCTTTCACCTTTCTCTGAGTGTAAACAGAAGTAAGTGCCGTCAACATTGTTATTCCAGCTGAAGGACCATCTTTTGGAATAGCACCTGCCGGAACATGGACATGCAAATCGTAGTTATCAAATACTTTGTAGTGAATATCAAACTTCTCGGCATTACTCTTCAAGTATGAAAGTGCCGTCATGGCCGATTCCTTCATTACATCTCCTAGCTGTCCGGATAATGTGAGCTTCCCTTTTCCTCTGCTCAAATTCGCTTCTATAAATAGAATATCTCCGCCTACAGGAGTCCAGGCTAAACCGGTTACAACTCCAGGTATGCTGTTATCCTCATAAAGTTCTTTATCAAAAATCTCAGCTCCCAATATCTCACGAACCTGCTCAGGTGCAATCTTCTTCTCATACTCCTCCTCCATTGCAATGGATTTGGCAACATTTCTCACCACAGAACCAATCTTCCTCTCAAGAGTCCTTACTCCTGATTCTCTGGTGTAGTCCTCAATGATCTTTTTTACAGCCTTATCAGAAATGGAAATGTCCTTTTTAGTCAAACCATGTTCTTTAGTCTGTTTAGGAATCAAGTGCTTCTTAGCTATCTGAACTTTCTCCTCTTGTGTATATCCTGAGATATCAATGATTTCCATTCTATCTCTTAATGGACCTTGAATAGTGTCCAGAGAATTTGCAGTTGCAATGAAAAGCACTTTAGATAAATCATAATCGACCTCAAGGTAATTATCCTTGAAGGTACTGTTTTGCTCAGGATCAAGAACCTCAAGTAGGGCAGAAGAAGGATCTCCTCTAAAATCTGAGCTTACTTTATCAATTTCATCCAGAATGAATACTGGATTCGAGCTCTTAGATTTATTGATATTCTGAATAATCTTTCCTGGCATTGCGCCAATGTATGTCTTCCTGTGTCCCCTTATTTCAGCTTCATCATGCACTCCACCAAGAGACATTCTGACATACTTTCTACCCAGAGCATTAGCAACAGATCTTCCCAATGATGTTTTTCCTACACCCGGAGGGCCATATAAACAAAGGATTGGACCTTTTAGATCATTCTTTAATTTCCTAACGGCCAAATATTCGATAATTCTATCCTTCACCTTATCAAGACCAAAATGATCCTGGTCTAATATTTTCTTGGCGTTTTTCAGATCAAAGTTATCTTCCGTCCCCTCTTCCCATGGCAAGTCCACCAACAACTCCACATAGCTTAATGCTACCGGATACTCCGCTGCTGCAGGATTCATTCTTTGGATCTTATCGAGTTCTTTCAAAAAATGCTCCTTAACCTCTGGACTCCATTTTTTCTTCTCCCCTTTAATTCTCAAAAGACGCACTTCCTGATCTGGTCCTTCCTGACCTAACTCATCCTGAAGTACTTTCATTTGTTGGCGCAGAAAATAATCTCTTTGTTGCTGATCAATATCAGAGTGAACCTTGTTCTGAATCTCCTGCTTCAATTCCAGCATTTGGATATCCTTCATCATGTATTGCAAGAGCAACTCTGCTCTATTCATACCTTCGTTGATCTCCAGAAGCTTTTGTTTTTCTTCAACTTCCGCATTGACGTTTGAAGAAAGGAAATGTGTCAAAAACGCGGCATTTTCAATGTTATCTAAAGCAACTTGGGCTTCCTGAGGAATCTCAGGATTCAGCTGCAAAATTTTAGATGCTGAGTCCTTAAGAGATGCAACTATCGCTTGAAGTTCGTTATCATCTTCTTTTGGGAATATCTCTTCTCTTAGTTCAAAGTTGGCAGTGATATATGGAGTTTCACTTACAATTTTTGTAATCTCAAATCGCTGCTTACCCTGGATAATTATTGTTGTGTTACCATCAGGCAAAACAAGCATTTTCACGATCTTAGCTACAGTCCCTATTTTGTGCAAATCCTGCGCTGTAGCTTCTTCTGTACTACTATCTTTCTGAGCAACTACACCAATTATTCTATCACCACGATATGCCTTCTTTACCAGCTTAATCGATTTGCTTCTTCCTACTGTAATTGGCAATACAACACCAGGAAATAAGACCGTATTCCTTACCGGAAGAATAGGTAGTTCTTCAGGAATGTCTTTAAGATCCAATGATTCTGAATCAGATGGTTCTATTAATTGAATCAGTTCGCCGCTATCTTCGTCAATCGAGTCTGCCAGTATAATGTTACTGAAAGGTTTATTTTTATTGTGCATATATTAAGTATGTCAAAATGACATTAAAAATCGTTTTATATCTATCCTTAAGATAGGACATTATATTGGTCAATACCTGTGCCAAACATTTAAATTACTGTCAAATAGTTGCGTAAACATGTATAATCTGACAACTTTGTTAGTAACTTAAGTTAATATAGGAGATAACAACCACCAATTTCAGCTGCGAAGTAAATAACTAGTAGTGATTAAGGATTATACTTTGAATAGGTTAAATTTGGTATAGATGAAATTAGTTGAGAGAAGATTTGACACACCAATCAGATCAATGACGCCCAAAATTCTCTGCTTTCTCCTACTTGTCGGATGTTTTTCAATAAACAATTCGCTTGCCCAAAGAAAGAAGAAAAAGGAGATTGCCATTTTGACCGATTCCCTTCCGGATAACATTGTAATCAACATTTTCGATTTTAAAAACATCAATAAAACCCCTGAATACGTTTCTCCCGAAAAAGTTCAGCGTTTACGCAGGTTAGAACAGAAGAGAGATTGGGTTAATCTACATAGAGCTTTGAAAGACTATGTTGGCAGTTTTGGTGTGCAAAACTTTTATAAAGACACTTATTGGGTATGGAAACTAGCTAAACTCACCGAGCTATTTGAAGGGAGTGAAGCAGCCAAACCAATTTACAGACTTGCTCTTCGACATCATCATGGCGGTGTAAATATTAGAGAATTAGAAATCTATTATGATTCCTTAAGCCGACAGGAAGCTGACGTTTTCGTTCCTATCGACTATTACTATCAATTGGTGGAACATCGAAAGTCCATTGATACACTGAGACCTCCAAGAGGGGTTTTACTCAACATGGGAACCAAGATCAATTCTCGAAAAGCCGATTATGGCCCGTCAATAAGTTTTGATAATAATGCTTTGATCTTCACTTCAAAAAGGAATGAGGTAGTTCGGGGATTGAGAGATATTGAAAATGAAGATTTGTTCATAAGCCTTTATAACAAATCCCAAAATTCATGGTCCAAGAGTATTCCAATGGATGACATCAATACTCAATACAATGAAGGATCTGCATGTCTGAGTAAAGATGGTAAAACACTTTACTTCTCAAGATGTGAAGCACCAGAAGGTATTGGAAGTTGTGATATTTATATGGCTCAAATGATGCCTGATAGTACTTGGGGCAATGTTCAAAATCTAGGAACCAATGTGAATAGTGTAAGTTGGGATTCACACCCGTCTTTATCGCACAGTGGTGATACACTATATTTTGCTTCAGACAGAATTGGTGGTTTTGGACTTTCGGATATTTATATGACCAGAAAGAAAAGAAATGGCGAGTGGGCCCCAGCAGAAAATCTAGGTCCTATTATTAATACAAGAAATAATGATGTAAGCCCATTCTATCACCCAAAGTTTGAGGTGCTTTATTTCAGCTCAAACGGACAGCTATATAACTTCGGAGAATTCGATATTTATAAATCATTGAAAGTTGGGGGATACTGGAGTGAGCCAGCAAACATTGGTCCTTTAGTCAATACAAAAGGAAGTGAATTCTATTTTAGTATCGATTCAGAATCTGAGGATTTATTTTATGCCAGATCTTCCACCAGAGATTTAAATAAACTGGACTTATATTCCTTCCCTCTACCAATGCAGGGTCGACCTGATGCAAACACAACCGTGACAGGTACTTTAACGGATTCATTAACGGGAGAACCTTTTACAGGAATTGTATCAATAATAGACCTTGATGAGGGTACAGAAGTAGCTCCAAAATACTTAAAACCTGACGGCTCATTTGAATTTGACTTGATCAACAATAGAAATTATCTATTGATTATCCAGGGTGACGAATTCTTCAGAATTGAAGAAATGTTTTATTTGGATGGTCCAACCAACCTAGATCAGGTTACCGAACCTATTGCCAGTAGAGTAAAATTTCAATCCATTGAATTTGGAAATGGCGAATCAGATCTGCGGACTGAAATGTACGGAGATTTGAATAAAATAGTCAACTTCATGTACGACAACCCGGATTTCATGCTTAGGATTTCTGGACATACGGATGGTGATGGAGATGAAAGTTTTAATCTGAGTCTAAGCAGAGAACGTGCACAAACTATCAGAGATTATATTGTAGTGTTTGGTGGGGTATATCCTGAGAGAGTAGAATTTGAAGGTTACGGTAGTTCTCAGCCAATAATTGAGGAAACTACAGAGAGAGCGAAAGCATTAAACAGAAGGGTTGAATTTGAAATTTACAGGCCCGCACCTCCAGTAGTTGAAGATGGAGACCTGTAAGTAATATCTTATCCCGCTACCCGGAAAATATCGTTGATTATCACGAATCCCATAAGTCCCAGAAGTAATATCATCCCTACTTTCTGAGCGTTTTCCATGAATTTATCTGACGGCCTTCTTCCAGAAACCATTTCATATGTCAGGAACATCACATGGCCACCGTCAAGAGCTGGAATTGGCAAGAAATTCATAAAGGCTAATACCATTGATAAAAGTCCCGTTATTCTCCAGAATCTTAACCAATCAAACTCATCACCATAAATAGTTGCTATTTGGATCGGTCCGCTTAGAGATTTTCTTGGATCCACATCTCCTTTGAACATTTTTCTTAGAGCCTTAATATTAACCCAAATAACTTCAAATGCTTCTACAGTACCGTTTGAAACTGATTCACCAAATGTGTAATCCCTTTGCGAACGTTTAAGCAAGCTTATCAATTGAAATCCAACTTTCCCTTCTTTGTCAACAACTAAGGAAAGTGTCTTTTCAGCGCCTTCTCTTGATATTAGTACTTCTATAGGTTTCTCAATATTAGCTTCAAGAACTTTCGCAAATTCATCATAATATGTAATTGGCTGACCTGAAACGCTTAAGATCTTATCACCTTTCATTAGTCCCCCCTTGCTAGCAGGACTTTCCTTTTGAATCTCACCGACCTCAAATGGAAATCGAGGTTGAACAAACAGTTTACTATCGCCATCAGAATACTTATTCAAAAAGTCATTCGGGATATAGATTTTAACTTCATTCCCGTCTCTGTCTACTGTATAGTAACTATTCTCGCCCAGAATCACATCATAATTGGTGATATCACTAAAACGTTCATAGTCCTCACCATTTATCTTTACGATTCTATCGCCAGTCTCAAAACCAAGTTCTTTACCCAAAGCATTGAAAGTAAGACCGTGCTTATTTATTTCTTCTTTTGTTAAATAAACATCTCCAATATATGCAGCGAGAAAAATGAATACAATGATACCAGTAATTACATTTACAATGATTCCTCCCATCATCACGACAAGCCTCTGCCATGCTGGTTTAGCTCTAAATTCCCAAGGTTGAGGTTCTGCATCCATGGATTTTGTATCCAGAGATTCATCAATCATCCCACTGATTTTCACAAATCCTCCCAAAGGAATTGCGCCAATAGAATATTCTGTCTCTCCATACTGGAATCCCCAAATTTTAGGTGGAAAACCAATAGAGTACTTTTCAACCCTCATACCAAATGCTTTAGCTGCAAGCAAATGCCCCAACTCATGCAATCCCACTAATATCGATAGCCCTAACAGAAGTTGGGCAACCATGATTAATACGTCCATTAATTAATTATTTCTAAGGCTTTTATTCTAGTTTCTTTATCCGTGTCTACAAAATCTTCTAGCGCAGGTTCCGAAATAAATGGCAATTTATCTAAACATTTTTCAACTACCTCTGATATTTCTAAAAATCCTATTTTCTCTTTCAAAAATTCCTGCACCGCAATCTCATTTGCAGCATTCAATATACAAGGATGATTCCCTCCTTTTTCCATTGCATCATAAGCCAATTGAAGATTCCTAAATGTCTCCAAATCAGGCTTTTCAAACGTAAGCGATGGATAATCTGCAAAGTTAAACCGTGGAAAGTCTGATTTAATTCTATCCGGGTAGCTCAAAGCAAACTGAATCGGTATACGCATATCAGGTAAACCAAGTTGTGCTTTTATAGAAGCATCCTCAAACTGCACCATACTATGAACAATCGACTGTGGGTGGACCACCACTTCTATCTGATCACTTTTCAATCCAAACAACCATTTCGCTTCTATGACCTCAAGACCTTTATTCATCATGGAGGCAGAATCAATAGTAATCTTTGCACCCATATCCCAGTTTGGGTGTTTTAGTGCGTCTTGCTTACTTACTCTACTTAAGAAGTCGCGATCTTTCCCTCTAAATGGACCTCCACTAGCTGTAAGAATGATCTTCTCAATCTTGTTATGAAATTCTCCTACCAGGCATTGAAAAATCGCAGAGTGCTCTGAATCCACTGGATATATATTTACTCCCTTTTGTTGAGCCAGTTCAGTAATTAACCCCCCTGCCACAACCAAAGTCTCTTTATTTGCTAATGCAATATTCTTTCCTGCTTCTATTGCAGTAATTGTCGGCTTCAACCCTGAATAACCAACTAAAGCGGTCAAGACTACATCAATTTCATCATATTGAACCACATGATTCAAGGCATTTTTACCTGCAAAGACCTTTATTCCTAATGGATCAAGTGCATCAAAGACTTCTTGATATTTGTCGTCATTACCAATCACCACTGTATTGGGTTTAAACTCAATACTTTGCTTAATTAATAACTCCGAGCTGTTTTGGGCTGTTAGAACCGTCGCTTCAAACTTGTCCTGGTGTTGCTTTATCACCTCAAGAGCTTGTGTCCCAATGGAACCCGTCGATCCTAATATTGCGATTTTTTTCACTTTTACTTTATTGTGTAGTTGATCAATTCGTCAGCAATTTTTCTGTCATTGCTTAGTCTTGGCACCTTATTTTGGCCACCAAGCTTTCCAATTGATTTCATGTAATCAATAAATGAATTCTTTTTCAAAGAGTAAATATGCAACGCAGTTAATACATTTCCTGTAATCAAATCATCATAGTACGTATTTAACTTTTGCAGATTACTATTCAAATCTGTACTGAACTTAACTAAATCTTTGGGTGGATTGTTGAACTCTATGTACCACTCATGTCTGGGTAGTCCTGATTCCGGTGTAACCTGTGGAGCTACAGTAAACTCAACTAAGTCAGTTTCAGGATGTGATTCTACAGTCATTTTCATGGCTTTCTCCACTTCCTCTCCTATTACATGCTCACCAAACGCTGATATAAAATGTTTTATTCTTCCAGAAACAATCAGTCGATATGGGTCTTTGGAAACAAACTTCACAGTGTCCCCTATTGAATATCCCCACAGTCCAGCATTGCTATTGATGATTAAAGCATAATTAACCCCTACCTCAACCTGTTCAATTGAAAGTCTTGTTGGGTTTTCATTAAAATATTCGTCCGCTGGAATAAACTCAAAAAAGATTCCCGAATTCAATAACAACAATAAACCTTCAGCAGTCTGCGAATCCTGATATGCTATAAAACCTTCGGAAGCTGGATAAGTCTCAATACTATCTATCTTCTTTCCGATTGTATCGAATAGCTTTGCTTTGTATGGTTCAAAATTCACACCACCGTATACAAATAGTGAAAACTCTGGAAAAATATCTTTAATCGATTTTCCTTTATCAGCAACCAACTTATCGAAATACATCTGCACCCATGGTGGAATCCCCGAAATCAGGGACATATTTTTATCCTTGGTCTCCTCTACGATCTTATCAACCTTGGCCTCCCAATCCTCCATGCAATTGGTTTCGTAAGAAGGCATTTGATTAGTCCTCAAATAACCAGGGACATGGTGATTTACTATCCCTGATAGTCTACCAGTATTGATACCCGCCGTTTGAGTTAAAACCGGACTACCTGATAAAAAAATAAGCTTGCCATCAAGAAATTTACTATTTCCTGTTTCATGTACATAGCACAAAAGAGCATCCCGTGCACTGTTAATATGGTTTGGAACTGAGTCTTTTGTAATTGGAATATATTTCGTGCCTGAAGTTGTACCTGAAGTCTTTGCAAAATATGAAGGCTTCCCAGGCCACAGCACATTTTCTTTCCCTTCAAGTAGTTGTTCTACGTATGGTTTCAGCTGCTCGTAATCACGTATTGGGACACGCTTTTTGAAGTCTTCATATGATTTGATGTTGTCAAAATCATGATCCTTGCCAAATACAGTGTTCTTAGCCTTACTGACTAATTCGTTAAAAACTTTCTGCTGTGTCGACTGAGGGTTGGAAGCCCATTTCTTTTGTTGCTTAACCACGTAAGAAGCAAATGGCTTACTCAGTATCGATCTTATTCCCATACCATTCAAAATGAACTGCAAATTAATACAAAGCAGCTCCCAATTCCTAGAATTACAGTCTGTTAAGAATACTTAATACGATCTTCAGGATTTAGCATTTTTTAACATAATTGATCGTCCATTTTTAATTGAATTATCGTTTCAATGAAGAAAAAAATTGGAATAAGATGAGAAAGTACCTGGCAGTTGCCATTTTATCAGGAGTTATCAGTGCAGGATCAGTTGTTTTGCTAAGCAGTTTAGCGGACTTCAAAAACTCAGAAGAGGATTTTACTCATTTTGCCAGTATGAATGGCAATACCAATTTCCCTTCTTCAAATACAATTCATTCACCTAAAGCAGTCAAAAGCCCATTAATTGATGACACACCAATCAACTTTGTAGATGCGTCGGCAGCAAGCACCAAAAGTGTGGTGTTTATCCAGACATCAAGCGAAGTAGAATACAGGAGAGGTAGCTGGATGAATTGGTTTTTTGAATCCAGACCTTCTGAACGAGTTGGAAGTGGTTCTGGTGTAATCATGAGTGAGGACGGATATATAGTAACGAATAATCATGTAGTTGAAGGAGCAGATCGAATAAAAGTTATTCATGACAGAAACTCATACGAAGGAAAACTTGTTGGTCGTGACCCATCCACTGATCTGGCGGTCATAAAAATTGAAGCTCAGAATCTACCAAAAATAGTAGTAGGTAATTCAGCTTCAGTTGCTGTGGGTGAATGGGTTTTAGCAGTAGGTAATCCATTCAATCTTGAAAGCACAGTGACTGCCGGAATAGTGAGTGCGAAGGGCAGAAACATTAACATTCTGAAAGACAAATTCCCAATTGAAAGTTTCATTCAAACTGATGCTGCTATCAACCCTGGAAATAGTGGAGGAGCATTAGTCAATATTAAAGGAGAACTAATTGGTATTAATACGGCGATACTATCAAGAACTGGTTCATACGCTGGTTATGGTTTTGCGGTACCAGTTGACATAGTAAATAAAGTATTCAACGACTTCAAAGATTTTGGAGAGGTACAAAAAGCATTCATTGGAGCAGAATACCTTGATATTGATGGAGAGATAGCCTCAAAACTAGACCTCAAAGATTTAAGCGGTGTGATTGTAGCATACATTCAGGACGAAGGTGCTGCAGAAAAGTCTGGCCTGAAAAAAGGTGATGTAATAAGAAGCGTAAACGGGACTGAAATTAAAAACAAAGCATATCTCGAAGAAATAATTGGAAATAGCTATCCTGGTGATAAACTTATTCTTACAGTGAGTCGGGATGGCAAGGAGGTTGAAAAAAACTTAACACTTACAAACAAAGAAGGAACAACAGGACGAACTGTAAGCAAAGTATATTTCTCAGAGTTTCTGAATGCCAAATTTGAACCGTTACCAAAAGTAGAAAGGGACCTTTATGGAATAGATTATGGAATAAGAGTCCTTGATTACTCAAAAAGCGGGTTTTTCTCTGAGTTAGAAATACCAGAAGGATTTATCATTACCGAAGTAAATTCTCGCCCAATTGAAGATCCTGAGGAATTCAGCAAAATCATTGAGAGAATTCGAGGAAACGTAATTATTGAAGGAATAACAGAAGGAGGGAGAAAGGTTTACTTCCCTTATAGGTTCTAAACCAAAGTCTTCATTTTGAGCTTCTTCTTAAGCTCATCAATAGAATACCTGAATTTCGCATCAATATCGATCATATCATTAACAGCTTGGACGGCATGGATCACAGTACTGTGGTCTCTGCCTCCAAAATGATATCCAATAGACTTCAAAGAATGATTGGTGTAATCCTTAGAGAAATACATAGCAACCTGTCTAGCAATAACAATCTCTTTCTTTCGAGTCTTTGCTTTCAGGTCGTCAGTATCAACATTGAAGTATTCTGAAACTGTTTTTTGGATGTAGTCAATACCAACTTCGGTATCAATGTCCTGAACGATATTCATAAGAGTCTGCTTAGCGAGCTCCAGATCAATATCTCTTTTATTAAGTGACGCGTGAGCGATCAAAGAAATTAAAACTCCTTCTAACTCTCTCACATTCGTATCAACACTATATGCCAAATACTCTACAACCTGATCCGGAATATGAATTCCATCAGACTGCATTTTCTTTTGAATAATGGCCATTCTTGTCTCAAAATCTGGTTGCTGAAGATCTGCAGTAAGTCCCCACTTAAACCTCGAAACAAGCCTTTCCTGAAGTCCCTTCAAATCTTTAGGCGCACAATCTGATGTCATCACGATCTGCTTACCGTTTTGATGAAGGTGATTAAATATATGGAAGAAAATTTCCTGTGTCTTCTCTTTATCTCTTAAGAATTGTACGTCATCTAATATCAGCACATCAACATTCAGGTAGAAGTTGATAAACTCCTGAATGTTATTGTTCTTTAAGGCCTCAATAAACTGATTAGTAAATTTTTCAGAAGCCACATAAAGAACAAACTTGCCTTGAGATTTATTCTTAATTTCATTACCAATTGCCTGAACCAAATGAGTCTTTCCTAGACCTACACCACCATAAACCATTAGTGGATTGAAAGAAGTAACACCCGGTTTTTGAGCAACTGCAAAACCCGCAGATCTCGCAAGTCTGTTACAATCTCCTTCTATATAAGTCTCAAAGCTATTTTGAGGATTCAGATTTGAATTACGAAACTCCCCTTCAACCATTGGTAACGAAAATGGGCTCTTATAAGCAACAGCAGCACCATTACCGTTCGAACTTACTCCATTGCTGTGTCCGGAATTCCCTTGAAAATTTACTGTTGTAGGTTTATTACTAGAGTTACCATTATCAATTACTACAGAATACTCTAATCTTCCTGCCTCTCCAATTTCATTTTGGATAGCACTCTTTAATAAAGAAACATAGTTCTCCTCCAGCCATTCATAAAAGAACTGACTAGGGACCTGTATGGTCAAAACGTGATCCTCCAAGCGCAGTGGCACTATAGGCAAAAACCATGTTTTGAAGCTTTGTTCTGGGATCTGATTTTTTACAAAATCCAGACAATTGCTCCATACTTTTTCATGCATCCTTATAAATCAATTAAGAGGTAAAAAACTGTATTAAGATAGCCCTTTAGTTTTTAGGGGGACATCAAAGTTGAGACTTTTTTTTTTAAGAAAAAAATACTTTTCTTCTTGACTTTTTCAAATCCTTTTCATCTTCAACTTAGAGCAAAAATCAATGATTTTTTCTTCGAAAAATGCAATAAAAATCTTTTTGAGCTAAAGAAACTTAATGTGTAAACGAAAACTAAACTCATTAATTATAACTTTACAGCCAACAATAACCCATCATTAAAAATATGGCAAATCTATTCGATGAATTTCCAAAAGTGAATCGAGAAGAATGGATTGAGAAAGCAACTAAAGATATGAAGGGGACAAATCCCATTGATTCCTTTAGTATTCCACTTTCAGATACCATTACACAACTACCTTATTATGATAATTCAGGAGACCGTGCGGATCTTGATATCTCAGGACTGCTTAATGACCATGAGTTTGATTCATGGTATAACACTCAGAAAATACTAATAAAAAACGCACAATCTGCGAACCAGGAAGGATTAAAGTCCTTAGAATCAGGATGTAACGGACTTTTATTCATTAGTGACTCTCCTACAACTATCATTTCAGATGTGGTACGAGATATTAGTCTTCAATACTGTTATATAAGCCTTTCTGATTTTGATAGGGATCAAATAGCGCAATTTCTGAATACCAAGCAATGCACTGATCACTCAGAAAAAATTAATCTGTCTTTTGTGACTTCAAAAAACCACCAAAAAGACGCTCGTTATTTTCAATCATTACTGGAATTAACGAAAGCAGCGAATGGTTTTCCAGGAGTTAAAACAATACCCCTATTTATAGATAGCACAACAACTAAAGAATCAATTAATGAGTTAGCCTCAATACTGAGTGAATTCGTAGAAATTGCCGCTACCGACAACAATTTGTCAATATTTGAATTATTCAATCGAATAATTATCCAAAACACAGCCGGCAACAATTATTTTTTCGAAATCTGCAAGTTAAGAGCCCTAAGGATTTTGTTTCACGAATTAGGCTTACAATACGGACTGAATAACTCTAAAATTTTCATCCAAACTGAAACCAGCAGAGATGAAAACGAGCTTCAAATGCTACTTTCAAACACAACTCAATCCATGGCTGCAATTATCGGTGGGACTGATTCGATTGTGGTTAATAGCAACGAGAAAATTCCAAATTCAAATTCTCAAAGAATAAGCAGAAATGTATCGAGTCTAATTTCTGAAGAAGGAAGGTTAGACAAGGTGACTGACCCTTCAGCGGGATCTTATTATTTAGACCAATTGACCTTGGATATTGTCAATGGTGCATGGAATCAGTTTTTACAATTAGAATCCCTGGGTGGATTTTTAAAATCATTAGCTCGCTAGATCATGGAAAGACCAGAATTCAAAGAATTAAATCTTAAACTACCGAAATCAGACAAAAAAGGAGAATGGGTATCTCCTGAGGGAATTGCAATCAAGCCTAATTACGAAAACGGCAGAGATTACGAGCACATAGGTTTTTCTGCAGGACTACCTCCTTACCTAAGAGGACCGTATTCTACCATGTATGTGTCAAGACCATGGACGATAAGACAATATGCCGGCTTCTCTACAGCTGAAGATTCTAACGCATTTTATAAAAGAAACCTTGCGGCGGGTCAGAAGGGACTTTCGGTGGCATTTGATCTGGCAACACACCGCGGGTACGACAGTGACCACCCAAGGGTAGTTGGCGATGTAGGGAAAGCTGGTGTTGCCATTGATAGTGTAGAGGATATGAAGATTTTATTTGATCAGATTCCATTAGATCAAATGTCTGTTTCAATGACTATGAATGGTGCGGTTATCCCAATCATGGCCTTTTACATAATCGCTGCTGAAGAGCAAGGTGTGAGTCCAGAGAAATTGACAGGAACAATACAGAATGATATTCTAAAAGAGTTCATGGTAAGGAATACCTATATATACCCACCTGAACCTTCAATGAAGATAATCGCTGACATATTCGAGTACACTTCTCAAAATATGCCAAAGTTCAATAGCATTAGTATTTCTGGATATCACATGCACGAAGCAGGAGCCACAGCAGACATTGAGCTGGCATTCACTCTGGCAGATGGTTTGGAATATGTCAGAACAGGAATAAAAGCAGGAATCGATATCGATAATTTTGCGCCAAGGCTGAGTTTTTTCTGGGGAATAGGAATGAACCACTTTATGGAAATTGCTAAAATGAGAGCAGGAAGACTGTTATGGTCTAAAATCATCAAGCAATTCAATCCTCAAAATCCTAAATCAATGGCGCTTAGAACTCATAGCCAAACTTCTGGCTGGAGTTTAACTGAACAGGATCCATATAATAATGTTACCAGAACATGTGTTGAAGCTATGTCTGCGGCACTAGGTCACACGCAATCGCTTCATACAAATGCACTTGATGAAGCGATCGCCTTACCAACGGACTACTCAGCTGCAATTGCCAGAAATACTCAAATATTCCTTCAAAAAGAAACAGGAATTACCTCTGTAATTGATCCATGGGGAGGTTCCAAATATGTGGAGTACCTGACTGATCAGTTAGTGAAGAAAGCCTGGAACCTAATTCAGGAAATTGAAGAAATGGGAGGAATGGCAAAAGCCATTGAAAAAGGCTTCCCTAAATTAAAAATTGAAGAGGCTGCCGCTAAAAAACAGGCCAGAATTGATTCTGGAAAAGAAACTATTGTTGGTGTTAATAAATACCGGGTAGAAGAAGAAACTGAATTGGAGCTGCTTGAGGTTGACAATGAAAAAGTTAGAAATCAGCAAATTGCTCGTCTTGATCAAATCAGAAAGACAAGGGATGAATCAAAACTAAAGACTGCATTGGAAAAGCTGGCTGCAGCAGCTAAAACTGGTGATGGTAACTTATTGGCGCTAGCGGTGGATGCAGCTCGCGAAAGAGCAACACTTGGAGAAATCTCTATGGCCATGGAGGAATCATTTGGAAGACATCAGGCAATTAACAAAACAGTTTCAGGAGTATATTCATCAGAAATCAAAATGAATGAAGATTTTATAAAGGCTCAAAAACTAGCCGATCAATTTGAAGAATTTGATGGTAGACGACCTAGAATTCTGATTGCAAAAATGGGACAGGACGGACATGACCGTGGAGCAAAAGTAATTGCAACCAGTTTTGCTGATATTGGATTTGATGTTGATGTGGGGCCATTGTTTCAGACTCCAGAGGAAGTTGCCAAACAAGCGATTGAAAATGACGTACATATGGTAGGTGCCTCTACTCTAGCCGGAGGTCACAAAACCTTGCTACCAATGCTCATTGAAGAGCTTGCAAAATTGGGAAGAGAAGACATTGTAGTGTTGGCAGGGGGTGTAATCCCAAGACAAGACTATGATTACCTGTATAATTCAGGTGTAAAATTCGTATTTGGACCTGGGACTGTCATTGCAAAGGCAGCAAGTGAGATCCTGGAGACTATGATTGAGGAATAGCACATTTAGTGCAATTTTTTGTATTTTTATCCTTTAGCCAAATAACATCATCATGAACAAAATTGCAAAGTTGATTTTAACACTGATTTTAACAGCTACGGTGGGACTAGTCAATGCGCAAAAATGGCAGAAGTCTATTGATAAGATCAATGCTTCGTACGAAACAGGAGATTATCCTAAAGCAGACAAAGCCATTCAGAAACTGAAGAGTAAGTCAATCAAAAAGCTTGGTTCTCCTAATAAATACCAGGCAATGGCAATTATCAAAGAAGCCAAGAACAATGTAGCACTAGGAATCTTCAGTAATGTTGACAATCTAATACGATCCGGAATAGAAATGTCTGAAACAGTAAATCAGACCAACTCCCCTCTTGATCATGGAAATATTTTAAAAGAGTGTATCGATATCATGCTCCTTTGGGAAGATTACAACCGAGCTGGAGTCTACATGAATGATGCTATCACAACATTTGAAGAAGCAGGCATTCTAACCGAAGACCTTAAGTCCGAATTTGATGTATACAAAGCTAGAATCCTAACCGGAAAGGGTTTTTACTCAGAAGCTATCGATTTGATTGATGGACAGATGTCCTATTACCAAACAAGGGCTGTTACCCCAAGTAGTGATAAGGATGAAGACCTAAAAAGAAAACGTGAGTTTGGTTACATGATGCTTCAAAAATCGAATGCATTAAGACTTATGGGGAACTATGAAAGCTCAGATAGTGCCTTCCTCTATACTACTGGCTGGATCACCAAGTATCTCAGCAAAGCAGACTTACTTTATTCCTGGAGTCAATATTTAAATGCTAAGCTATTAGAAGAACAAGGCCTCAATGTTAAACCATTGGCAGAGCTATATGAAAAAGCTTACAACAACAGCCTTAGAAGGTACTCTCCGGCTCATTACGTCAACATAAAAATTCAAGAGAGCCTTCTAAAAGCTTATTACAAAAACGATGATAACCAAAAACTTCGTGTGGTGGGAAAAACTTTCCAAACCACTCTGAAGAAATCATTTGATCGTGGAAGTGTTAACCGTCTGATCCTTGAGACTTTAAAGTACGACTTTGATTTGGATGACCAAAGGATTCGGAAACTGGAAAATGAAGTAGTTCAATTACTGGCAAAAAGTGTAGAACTCCCAAAACATCATCCCAAAAGAATTGAGTTACTAGAGTTTGCTTATAAAGTATCGAAACTAAATAAAAATTATAAGGGCATTCAGGAATACCTGGACCAAATTCTTGAAATTAAAGCAAACCTATATGGTGATGATTCACCTGAATATCATTTCACAAAGCTTGAAATGGCCAACTACTATGTTGACTACACAAATGATTTCGAAACGCCAAAAGCAATATATGATGAGAGTTTCACAAATCTGATTAAAAAGGAAATCACATTTGGACATCCTGATTACGTTGAAATCCTAAATCACCTGGCCACTTTCTATGAAGAAACTGACCAATATGAAATGGCATCTGAGACCTTAGAAGAAGCATTGTTAGTAGCAAGGACAAAATACACTGATGATGATGTTGATTATGCTAAAGAATTAGAGAAGATCGGAAACCTTCAAATCAAGATTGGTAAGTATAAAGAAGCAGAAAAGAATCTGGAGAAGGCAATCGATATATTTGACCTTAAAAAGAACGCAGGTTCCGATTCTTACAAGGCAGTGGCCCTGATTACTCAAGCTAAATTATTCACTATTCAAGGGGAATATGACGAAGCGGAATACAACATCTACAAGTCGGAGAAACTTACACGTAAGGGAACTCTTACTATAGCAGGTGCTGGAGTAGAGATTGAAGATGACCTTGCCGACTTATATCTAAACATTGGAAGATTCAGTGAGGCTGAATACATCCTTAAGCAGTCCTTAAAAGACAAAAAGAAAAGATACGGAGAAGACAGTAGACATCTTACGAATACCTATACATTGATGGGTAAATTGAAACTGACTGTTGGAGAGTATTCTGAAGCTGAACAATTAGCAAGAAAAGCTTACAATACCAATTACGACATATTTGGCTCTGAATCTTCCAAAATCGCCCCAAGCATGACATTGCTCGCCAAAACATATACAGCAATTGGTGACTTTGACAAAGCAGAGCAAGTGTTAACCGATGTAATTAAAATTCAGTCTGCACAGTTTGGTGACAATCATGTAGACATTGGTAAATCCATGGCAGACCTTGCTCTGGTAAAATATTACAATGATGAGCCAATAAACGAGGTAGAACCGATCTTCCTAAAAGCAGAAAAAATCATTGGAAGAAACCTTGGTGGGTCAAACCCTACATATGCAGAGATGCTTAAAAATCTCGCTATCGTAAATATTGCGAATGATCGTTTTGACCTGGCCTTTAATTATCTGGATGAAGCAGGAAGAATCTGGTCCAGCAAAATAGGAAGAAGAAATAACGTAAACTCTGCTACTGTAAACATCCTTAAAGGAAATATCTTCTACAAACGAAGAAAATATGGAAAGGCTGAAGGCTATTACCAGGATGCAAAAAAGATCTACGAAAGATTCTTTAGCACCAGTCACCCAGAATATGTGAAAGTTCTTTCTAAGTTGAGCAAGACTTATTACATGAAAGACGATAAGAAGCGAGCAAAAGAAACAATTGAAACTGTACTGGAAAATTACGAGTATTTCATTTCTGAATACTTCCCGTCTCTCTCTGAGCGTGAAAAAGCTAAATTCTGGAATACCATTAGAACTGATTATGAGTTTTACAACACTTTGATCATAAGTGACCTTGCCAAAAACAAGAGCTTAGTTGGTGATTTATACAATAATGCTTTACTCACTAAAGGTTTGCTTTTAAGTTCTCAAAAGAAAATCAGAGAAAGCATCATGAATAGTGGCGATGAGGAACTCAAGTCTACTTATATGGAATGGATAGACAAAAAGGAACTGCTCACGTATGCCCTTTCGATGAGTAGTGATCAACTCGCTCAAAATGGAATAAATACGAATGTATTATCAAATGAGGTTGAGCTTTTAGAGAAAGAGCTTAGTAAAAAGTCTATCGTATTTAATGAGTCAAGTGTGACTTCAGATATCAAGTGGGAAGACATTAGAAATTCACTGAGAGAAAATGAGGTGGCTTTAGAAATGACGAGATTTAGACATTTCCATCATACCTTCACGGATTCAGTGATCTATGCCATTTTCTATTTGAAGCCAGAAAAAAGAAGCAAACCAGAAATCATCCTCATCCCAAATGGTAAAGACCTTGAGCAGAAATATCTGAAGACTTATAGAAACAGTATTAAATATAAGGTTCATGACACCTATTCTTATCAGCAGTTCTGGCAGCCAATTGTAGAAAAAGTTGGTACGCTTTCCTCTATTTATTTATCTCCAGACGGGGTTTATAATCAAATAAATCTGGAGGCCATACCAATTGATAGAGAAAAGTATGTCATTGATAATTCGAACATCATTCTGGTAAGTAACACCAAAGACATCTTTAGAACAAGATCCTCAACAGATACCAACCGTGATGCTAAAGTTGCCCTGATGTTTGGTAATCCAAGCTTTTACCTGGATACCGAACCAGGAAAACCTGTAGAAGGATCAGGCCTGACAAGAGCAACAACAAGTGTTGTATCTCAACTTCCTGGAACTCAAAAAGAATTAGAGGGTCTTGAGTTACTCTTGAATAATAAGGGATGGAAAACTGAAGAGTATACTGAAGAAAATGCGACAGAAGAATCAATAAAAAAGGTAAACAACCCTAAGATTTTTCACATTGCAACACATGGATTTTTCCAAAATAGCGACAGAAAAACTGCAGATGCAGGAGAAAATGAAAGTTACCTTTACGATAACCCTCTTTTAAAAACTGGTTTACTACTTACAGGGGCTGGTGACATTCTGAATCAAACGAAATACAACTACAATGTTGATGATGGGATTCTTACAGCATATGAGGCAATTAACCTAAGCCTGGATCAAACGGACCTTGTTGTACTTAGTGCATGTGAAACTGGTCTAGGTGAAGTACAAGCCGGGGAGGGAGTTTATGGTCTTCAGAGATCATTCCTTGTGGCTGGAGCTAAATCCATTGTGATGAGCTTGTTCAAAGTTTCTGACAATGCCACACAAGAGTTAATGGTCAACTTCTATGAAAAATGGTTAGAAACAGGAAACAAAAGAGAATCATTCATCCAGGCCAAGAAAGAAATTAGAAACAAATATAAAGACCCGATTTATTGGGGTCCATTCGTGATGATTGGAATGGAATAAAAAAATTAAAATCCCGGTTGCGACCGGGATTTTTTTATATCAACTCTGTTTTTCTTCTATTCACAGAAATAATATCACCCAGGGAAATTTCACTCCCATCAAGTAGCATTAAGTTTTGCCCAAAAAACACCTTATTGCCTTCTCTCCTGTAGGTGCTCAATGTTTTCAATGGCTCCTTAGACATTAATGTAGACTCCTGATCAATTGTAATTACCTGACACCTGGCACATCTTTTAACCCCTCTGAATTTGGCTTCTCCTATTGTAATTTCATCCCAGGCATCCTCCTCAAAAGCTTCTCCTCCACTGAAAACAATATTTGGCCTAAATCTATTCATCGGAACAGGTTCATCAAGTCTTTCGTTCAGGTCTTTAAGTGAATTTTCACCAATGACAAGATACGGGTAACCGTCCGCAAAACTTACAGTCTCACCATTTTTAGCATGATTAAGACTGATCGGACGTTTAGTGTTTTTGGTCATTTGTACCAGCCTAATTTTTTGATTGAGGTGATCTGAAAACCATTCATTGATTTGTGTATTTTCCAATGTGGCCTCAACGGTATCGTCCCAGACTGTAACAGAAACAGATTCTCCAGTCGACATTTCACCTGATACCTGCATTTCCGAATTTTCGTAAATAATCTTGAAGCCTTTTGATGTAATCTCTGTTTTCATCAATGCTAACTGCGAATGACTCCTTTGAGAAATAAACTTTCCGGTTTCATCTACAAGCATCCATCTCCGGTCTAGCTTAAGACCTTCCATTTGCAATTCAGCCTGCTCCAACGAGATTCCTGAACATCCTTTTATTGGATAGCAATAGATTCCTTTAACTGATAAGTTGCTCATAATTCAAACATAAAAAAACCCCGCAAATAATTGCGGGGCTATAAACTAAACTTTATCTAGATAATTTACTCTTTGTTACTCTTCCTCCTTGTCTGCAACTACCATCTTGTTCTTTGCAAGGAACTCTTCGTATAAATCTTGAAAATCAACTACATCTGGATTTTCTTTGATTAATTTTTCGTAATTGGTCATCGCATCAATCACCAAGCCATTCTCATCATAGAATGTAGCCATAATCACTTTACCCATTGGGGTAGCTTGATCAACTTCAGCTAATAGTGCTTCTAACTCAGTCTTTACATCAGGATTTTCATCAAATTGAATTCTTTTGATAGCGCAATCTTCTGTTTTAATTTCTTCGTTAGATTTTAATGCAACACCAATAATATACAGATTCGACTCATTTTTCATTGCCTCGTCATCAAGGTTTAATGTCAAATTAGTTTGGTCTGTTTCAGTTGTAAATAATGACTCATTGAAAATATCTTTCACAGTCACCACGTAAATTGGAGCATCACTTCCTTCTTCAACTTCTACTTCTTCCCACCTGATTAAAGCTTCTGAGTTGTAGATATTGAATTTATTTTCACCTTCTGGAAGAACAAATGAGATAGCAGCACCATCACCGGTAGCTCTGGTTGTAGCACCTGTAACGGACATGTTTGATCGATAATTCTTTCGAACACCGCCCTCTTCCTCATTGATTTTGTTCATCACATACTGAGCATATCTGCTAGTAACAGATGTTTTAAGTGCTGCAACCTTCTTCTCAAGATCATTTACCTTGATAACACCAGACTGTTTAATTTCAAGTGTCTTTCCAGTTTTGTGCATTAAACCAATATATGCACCATTTGCAGCAATAATTTGGTCGCCTGTTTTAAGGGTGGCACCAGTTTTCAACCCTTCTGTTGTTCCTGTAGCTCTTTTTACCTGGTTCGCTCCTTTGTTAGCTAATACTTTGAAAACGAATCCTTGGCTATAAGCAAGGTTTCCAATCAAAATAAAAGCTGCTAGAGCGAGATTTCTAAGAAAAATAGTTCTCATGGTATTCAAATTTAAAGCTTGTGTCTAGTTTATATTATTCTTGAATTGTGTCTATAATTTGTTAATATCCTTGAGTTGACGCCTACCTTCACGTGTGAAAGCATTCTTAATAACCCCAAAGTATACTTCTAAAGCATCTCCTGCCAGGGCTATTACGGCAACCGCGATAAAAAGATCCATTTTAAAGCTAAATTTATGGAAAACTCCGATCATTAATCCCATCAAAAGCATGATTTCCACTAGCTGAATCAATTTTGTTGTCCCATCATACCATTTCGGTATTCTATGATAGATGTAAGAGAACAATGCAACATTTAACCAACATAAAAAAATCGCTAAAATCAACTCTGCATGTTCATTCATTTCATCCACATAATCTTCGTTCAATATCATTGAAACGATATTGGCGTGAATTACACCACCGTACATATCAGGAAAAGATCGTCCAATGTACTTTTTGTTGAGAGGAGTATAGAATTTATCTTCAAAAGATTCTCTATCACCAAGATACCGTCCCAGGTATGCGAAGATTACTATTTTATCCTCTATCATATCTGGAGTGAAATTCCTCTCATATACGTCTGGTATGTCCAAAGCAAAAAATTTGTTTCCAAATGCGGTCGCTCCATAATCCAGTACATTACCCCTAAAGTTGACAACCTCAAATTGGTTGCCTCTCTCTAAAAACTTTTCAGCTTTTTCGGGATCATAGTATGAAGCTAGTTTGACACTAAAAGCAATTTGTTGTTCACCCTGAACCATGTCCGAAGGAACAAACTGTCTGTTCATCTTTAGGTCTTCCTGAACCTTTGCATTCGCTGCAAGTAAATTCACATATGCAGTATCATCGGCATGTTGCATAAACATCCAGTGTGAATAATGCAATGAATCATACTCAGGTCCATCCATACTAAATAATATTTTGGAAGGCATTATGAGATTCTCTGTGTTGGCAAATGCCATTTCCAGTATCAAATCTCCTAAAGTATCTGGCTTTGGACTATCGAAGAATGTATCAATTCCTACTGCCCTGGGGTTGTATTCATTGATTATATTAAGCATTTCTCCAATTTCCATACGAGACACCTGACCGATGTTAACCAGAACTACACGTTCCTCGGCTACCGGATCTTCCCTTAATTGAGAAAATACGATATCGGTTAACTCCATGTCATCAAAAGCCTCCCCGATGGGATCAAATACGTCAAAGATCTTAAAGCCTGAAACGAAAGTAATTATCCCTCCAACAGCGAAGATGAAGAGCGTTGCTAGTATTGTATCTAACCAAAATTTACGAAACATATTTTATTTTGATGTTGGTAATTTAACTAAGATACAAAATAGCGACTTTTACTTTCAATACGTACCTTTTTTGTACGATAAAATTAGTAAAATATAATTTAATATTAAAATCTAACAATTTTTTTCGACGACACCCTGAATATTGTAGACTAAATGCCAAGAAATAGACTCACTACCCAGGAATATCTTGATGGTATTGTATCCAACAATCGTACCATTCTTAGTCAGGCCATTACTTTAATTGAAAGTAAGAGGAAGGAAGACACCATAATTGCCAATGATTTATTATCCAAAGTCACAAAGCTTGAATCAAATAGTTTACGGATTGGAATCACTGGTGTGCCCGGTGTTGGAAAGAGTACTTTTATTGACACATTTGGAAAATTTCTTACTTCAAAAGGCAAAAAGGTCGCTGTATTGTCCATTGATCCAAGTAGTCAAAGAACAAAAGGAAGTATTCTTGGTGATAAAACCAGAATGGCGCAACTCTCTACTGATGAACTAGCTTTTATAAGACCAAGCCCCTCAGGTAACACTCTGGGTGGAGTAGCAAATAAAACCAGGGAATCGTTGCTGCTGTGTGAAGCAGCGGGATATGATGTTATCATCGTTGAAACTGTAGGAGTAGGCCAATCCGAGGTAGCTGCAAAAAATATGGTAGACTTCTTTTTATTACTGATGCTTGCTGGTGGTGGTGATGAATTACAAGGAATAAAAAGAGGAATCATGGAGACTGCAGACGCCATAGCAATCAATAAAGCAGATGGAGATTTTGTGAAAGCTGCAAAAAAAGCAAAAGTAGATTATCAAAATGCGCTTCATCTATTCCCACCAAATGAGAACTCCTGGCAGCCAACCGTTACCACTTGTTCTGCAGTTGAAAAAATAGGGATTGATAAAATATGGGAGACTATAGAATCCTTCGAAAGGCTTGTAAAAGGGAATGGCTATTTTTCCAAAAACCGAATTGACCAGAATGTACATTGGTTTCATGAGTTGCTCAACACAAGAGTTCTTGAGAAATTGCTAACAAACAAAAAAGCCAAAGAACAAATTCAATTAAAAATAGAAAAAATAGAGAAAGGAATAGAAGACCCAAGCACCGCAGTTTCAGAAATATTGGATATCATCTTCTAAACGGAATCACCTTATTTTATAAATTTACAGTGATGAAACAATTGATCTTACTTCTATTCATAGCAGCCGTTGCAGGTTGTTCTTCTCCCAATTCTAATGAACCTAAGAGTGATAAAGACTCTGTTTTAGTATCATTAACAGTTGATTATGAGGGGATTTTAGCTACCCAGGAATTTGGCGGTGTGAAGGTCGCAAATGGCACATCGGTTGCTGATGCTTTAGAAATATTGAAATCTAAATCTGATAAGTTGATCTATTCGGATACAATATATCCGCAAATTGGTAGATTTGTATCAGGGTTCTCCGGAATTGAGAGCCAGGACTCTAAATATTGGTTATACTGTATAAATGGTAGAATGGCGAATAAAGGAGTTGAAGAAATGAAGATCGAAAGAGATTCAAATATTAAATGGATTTTGACAAACGACAGTGACCCATGCGATTAAATATTGAAATGAAAGATTTATTGAACTGGAGAAATATTTTGGCAATTGCGCTTGTTGCTATAATTATAATTTCAAGGACTATTGAAAGCGTACCAAACGTAAGCGCTACGGCTGCTGTAGCTCTCTTTGCAGGATACTTATTCGGATACAGAAAGGGGATCATGATCACTCTTGCAGGAATGCTAATTACAGACATGTTCTTCAAAGGTTTTTATGATGCTGGAGTAATGGTTGCAGTTTATATTGGACTATCAATACCTGCTCTATTAGCTCAAAAATCATTTAATTTCACAAAAGCACAGAAAGCTAATCAGATATTGAATGTTGCTTCTAAATCACTAATCGGATCTTTAACATTTTTTGTCATCTCAAATTTAGCTGTTTGGTTATTTAGTGGTATGTATGTGCTGGACATCAATGGATTAGCAAATTGCTTCCTTTTGGCTATACCATTTTTCAAGTTGACATGGTTGGGTGACTTATGCTTCAATGCGTTACTTTTTGGCTCCTATTTCTTGGTAAGCCAAGCCTCAAAAAAGCCTTCAATTGCCTAAAAATAAAAAAAAGGTCCTGCCAAAGGACCTTTTTCGTTCAACCTAACTGAAGATGAATAATTATCAACCTTTCTTCTTCTAAACAAGATAACAATTTAATTCTGAAAATCATTCAATGACCAGTCATATTCATTGTAACGAACACTGACTTGATCTGGTATTTTTGTCACCCGATATTGGTTTAAATAATCCACAACGGTGTTTGAGCCATCAGTAAACTCATTTGCATACCATTCAAAAATTTTTGAAATATTTATTTGCCTATTTTGGACTTGAACAAAACTGTCATCATTAATCATTTGTTTTGCCTTCTCTTCTAATTGGTTTTCCAAAATGTCTGGTCTGTATGCTTTTGTTGCAAGAGGTGGACACCCATGAGCTGCACATACTAATGCGAAATGAATCCTGGGGTCCTCATAAGTTGGGAGAATCAATTCTTTCTCTAATTCATCCAATGTCATATCCTCTTTACATACCTCATGTTTGATGTTGTCAAAAAAACCATTGACATCAAAAGGTGATGAAATTGGATAGAAGACTGTCACCTGTTTTATGACCAGAAGATTGTAAGCATTGATGTGAAAGGCTTTACCAAATTCAAAGGTCTTGCCTTCTGTAGTCATATTGGAGACAATATCATAAAGCTCATTCAGATCCGCCGGATCAGATTGAATAGCTGCATAATTGATTTCGCCATTGGTCATAAATTTCTCCAGAAATGCATCCATTTTGTCAAAAAACACATGCTCCTGGGCAAAAACAATGGGGCCGCTAAATAGTAGTATAAATAAAATTTGAGTTCTCATATACGCTGGATTTAAGTTAACGTAAGCCAAAAGACACTATGTTGTACGTAAGGACTCTTAGAGATGGTTTGTCTTTATTTTGACACTACCAATGAGTATATTAAACGTATCATTGTCCAACATTAGTCACTTATTATTCTTTAATGGATCACATAGTAATAATCGGAAATGGCATTGCAGGTATCACTACAGCGCGACATATTCGCAAACATAGCGATCACAAAATCACTGTAATTTCAGGAGAAACCGAGCATTTTTTCTCAAGAACAGCACTCATGTACATTTACATGGGTCACATGAAATACGAAAACACAAAACCCTACGAAGATTGGTTCTGGACCAAAAACAAAATCGATCTTAAAAAAGCCTGGGTTAAAAAAGTCAACTACTCGAACAAAACCCTGGAATTTGAAGGTGGTGAGAGCATGCAATATGACAAACTGGTTCTTGCTACTGGATCTAAGTCAAATAAGTTTGGTTGGCCTGGTCAGGACCTGGAGGGAGTAAGAGGTTTGTACTCTTATCAAGATCTGGAGTATATGGAAGAACATTCCAAAAATATAGACCGGGCAGTGGTTGTTGGTGGTGGACTAATTGGTGTGGAAATGGCTGAAATGTTTCACTCTAGAAGTATACCAGTCACATTCCTTGTTAGAGAAACTAATTTCTGGAATAATATTCTACCCGAAGAGGAATCCAAACTAATTAACAGACATCTCTTCGAACATCATATCGATTTGCGTCTTGCGACAGAGCTTAAGGAAATTGTATCTGATGGGAATGGTAAGGTAAAATCTATTATAACCGGAACTGGTGAAGAAATAGCATGCCAGTTTGTTGGGCTAACTCCAGGTGTTAGTCCAAATGTGGACTTTCTAAAAGAATCAGAACTTAATATTGAGAGAGGAATTGTAGTAAATGAATTCCTGGAAACAAATATCCCTGATGTTTATGCTGCAGGAGATTGCGCTCAGGTTGCGGAACCATTATCTCATAGAAGGGCGATTGAAGCGGTTTGGTATGTTGGCAGAATGATGGGAGAAGCTCTGGGGAAAACCCTTTCTGGCAAAAAGACAGCTTATAAACCTGGAATCTGGTTCAACTCAGCGAAGTTTTTTGACATTGAATACCAGACTTACGGCTTGGTAGGGAATAAGCTTCAGGATAATGAAGGACAATTCTACTGGGAAGCTGAAGATGGTAAGAAATGCGTAAAAATCGTTTTTGATCAGTCTTCTAAGCAGGTTATTGGAGTAAACACATTTGGCATTAGAATGCGTCATGAAGTTTGGGATAAATGGCTAAAAGAAGGAAAAACACTTAACCAGGTAATCGCTAATCTCGATAAAGCCAATTTCGATCCAGAATTCTTCAAAAGGTATGACCCTGAAATCCAGAAAGCATACAATGGTCAATTCCCCGACGAACAGGTAAGCGTAAGAAGTCGTTCACTGTTGGAGCGAATATTTTCATAATCAGAACACAATCAAATAGACATCATATATACATGAAACTTGTAAGAACATCAGGACTTATCATCTTCCTACTTTCATTTGGTTTATTCCTTGGGCTATTCTTTCTGTCAGAGTATAAACTCACAGAAGAAATATTTAGCAGCAAGGTAAAACCGAATCATCAGGAGCTTTTAAAGCCTGAAATGAGTAAAATGTTTGATAAAAGCTATTCACTCAGCATTCCATTTGTAAACCAAATAAATGCGGCTGTAGATAATGTGAATAGCCAACTAAGAGCTGAACAAAAATGGAATGACATTATCTGGGATGATTATTCAGGATCTTTGACTAAGGCTTCTGCAGGAGGTTTGATAGTGGATAGCACCTGGCTATTGTTTGTGTTGGTGTTCATTGGAGGTACAATAGGAGCTCTTATGTTTATCCTGCCTCAAGTACAACTAGCAGGACCAGCAGGAATTAAACACAATGGAATTTTCTTCAATGCCCTCAATAACAGAGGTTGGGTTGGCATAAGTGCAGGAACTCTCCTGGTAGTATTCTACATCCTGATCTATTTCTATGATGCCTACATGATGAACTGGATCATATTAGTTGAGCCATTGAAAAAGTTAATCAATCCTGCAGGTGAAAGTAGCCAATGGTTTCTGTACGGTTTCCTATACACTTTTGCTGTGGTGGTAATGGGTATTAGAATGTTGGTGAAATACAGACATAGCAAATACCAAATGGTGAGAACAGCTTCTGTTATGTTTTTTCAATTAGCGTTTGCATTCCTTATTCCCGAGATACTGGTACGATTAAATCAACCGTATTTCGACTTCAAAAACATGTGGCCACTGGATTACGACTTCTTTGATGCCTGGCACATTGATATGTTAACTAAAAGTGGTGGGATAGGTATATTCATGTTCGCCTGGGGAATTACACTCTTTGTAGTTGGTGTACCCACATTTGTGTTCTTCTTCGGGAAAAGATGGTATTGTAGCTGGGTATGTGGATGTGGCGGACTAGCCGAAACTGCAGGTGATCCATTCAGACAACTGTCGGATAAATCCACAGAAGCATGGCAAATAGAAAGGTTCTTGATTCATGGAGTATTTGTCTTTGGTGTGATCATGACCGGACTGGTACTTTACAATTTCTTCGGAGGAGATTTCGGATTCTCTTTAAACAAATGGATCATCGTGTCTGTGGTTGTTGCTACTGCTGTAGGGTTATCATTGTGGCATATGAAAAAATATCCAGATATGGGCAGCAAGAAAGTAATGACTGTAGCTGGTACAATTGCTGGATTTGTTGTGCTAGCAGTTGTTTTCAGTGAAGTATCAGTATTTAAGAAATACATTCCAGTTGATGGTGACAACTTTAATTTTTACAGCTACGACGTAAGAACTGTGTATGGGTTCATGATTGGATCTCTGTTCTCAGGTGTAATTGGAACTGGATTCTACCCTTTCATGGGTAACAGAGTTTGGTGCCGATTTGGTTGTCCTTTAGCAGCTTATCTTGGGTTTGTGCAGAGATTTAAATCGAAATTTAGAATCACGACAAATGGCGGTCAATGTATCTCTTGCGGAAATTGTTCTACTTATTGCGAAATGGGAATTGATGTGAGATGGTATGCTCAAAGAGGACAAAATATAGTAAGATCTAGCTGTGTTGGCTGTGGAGTTTGTTCTGCAGTTTGCCCAAGAGGAGTACTTAATCTTGAAAACGGTGATGAAAGTACAAGGTTCACTGATCCGATACTGATTGGAAATGACAGCATCAAAGTAGCAGAATAATATATTTCAAAAATTCTTCGTTTGTTTGTGTAGTCACTTAGGTGAATTGCTCAAGAATGATAAAGTTTTTTATATATTGATCTAAACAAACCAAATTAAGATGAAAAAACTATTAACTGTGATGCTTGTAGTGGGATCACTACTGATGACTAGTGAGACATTCTCACAAGCTGGTTTTCGATTAGGAGTTAAAGGGGGGCTTAATTTTGCCAGCCTTCAAACAGATGTGAGCACTGACGGATCAACAGGATATCACGCTGGTGCGTTTGCTACAATCAAGATAACAAAGTTCGCTATACAGCCAGAAATTTTATACAGTACGCAAACAAATGAATTGAATTTTGCTCAGGTTCAGGAATTAAGAACGAGTTATGTAAATATTCCTGTGATGGTTAAGTTTTACCTTATTCAAGGAATTAACCTTCAGGCAGGTCCACAGTTTGGATTCACCACTTTATCTGAAGTGAAAAACCTTTCTACTGACAGTACAGAGGATCTAAAAGATGAATTGAGTGGATCTGATGTAAGCCTTGCTTTTGGGGCGGGGGTTGACCTTCCTTTCGGGCTTAGCGTTACTGCCAGATACAATTTAGGCCTTTCTGATATAGCTGCTGATTACGATATTGTAGACATTGGAGCAGCTTCTGATGAGCAATTAAAAAATCAGGTATTTCAGGTTTCTGTTGGATATGCATTCATAAAAACTGACTGATAAAAAATATAAAGCTGCTCAATATTTTGGGCAGCTTTCACCTCATCTGAACCAATCTGTTTTCTTTAAAACTCTCCACATTTTTCAAAGTCTGAGAAATTCTTCCTAATTTCAGTACTAATTGGAACTTAAAATACACGTGATCAATCATGGATAATGAACCGCAAAATGGGTTATGGTACCTTTTAATGTTAATCTTATTTTTTGCATTGTTTTTCGGTATTGGAAGCATGCTAGGACCACAAGATGAAAGCATTTTTGACCTTGAAACTTCCGGAGATAATCATTCTTCTGTAAACATCGAAAAGAGTAACGCTCAAATCAAAAAGCAAATGGAGAAAGAAGAGGAGAGAATGGGCATGGGTACACTTTCAAAAGCATTGGAAACTGAACTTGACAGTGCCGGACAACCAGTGGAATTTGACACAACTACCTTGGAAACCCCCGAAAAAAAAAGCCCTGACGATTCCGTCCAACTAAGATCAGATGTAGTAGTTCGCTATTATAAAAAGCCTTTGGACGAACAGAAAGTACTCAGCTTAACGGATTTAGGCTTTTATGTTCATGAAAGACCAACTAGCAAAGACCTTATGAAATTTGCGAGCAATGCCATCTATTATGGTGACTCGGTTCGGAGAGAGGATATTATTACGATCGCAAACCATCTTAAAAGTCAGGGGATTGAATTGAAGCTAATAGAGCATTCCAGATATGGTGATGGCTGGAAATCTCATAGTATAGAAATTGGAGTGGATTCTACTTTTATTGACGAACCAACGTTAACAGAAGAGCAAATCGCAAAAATTGTAAATGAAAATCCTTATATCAAGGATTAAATGAACTTGTGAAGTTCCTCGGTTATCTCCCACAATTCCTCAACTGGAATTGGCCGCTCACCCAAAGCCGCTAAATTAGCAGGAAACCTTCTCACAATTAAGGCAGCACCATCGGCCACCTGTAATGACCTAAATTCAAACCGCTCCATTAACAAATTCAAATTATTCAAAAACTTTACCTGATCCGGATTTAAAGCTGTCCCTCCCACTACCTTCTCAAACTGACTCATTTTTTTAATCAAAAGATCTGGCAATTCCACTGGAAACAACCAATATGCATGTCTGTAAGTAACATGAATATGATGCTTATCCTGACCTGATGTTCTTGAATGCTCATCATAGTAGTGAGCACCAAAATGCAGCTTCCCATCTTTTGTAGTCATCATTACAGGAAAATATTCTCGATAAGACTCTCCTGGATCAACTGCGTGAAATTTGTGCTTCAGTGTTTCTGTAGCCTTGACAATTTCAATCACCTTTTCATCTCTGTTTTGAACAGAATTCGGAACATTCCTGAAATTCTTCACAATTTGTTGATCTGCTTTATTACGAGATATTTTACCCCACCACAGCCAGTAAAACATAAACAACAGACCATCCAACAACACCACCCCAAACAGCGACTCGGGATTAAAGTATTTTGGCTCCACATAAGCAAAAGAATTGATCAATTCAGGAATCAGAGCAACGGTGAACATTTCAAATACCATGAAACATCCCGACAAGTAAATCCTTAATCTGAATCGTTGGTCTTTAGCAGCATTTTGACTCCATCTATCCAAAAACATCACAAGCGGGTAAGACAGAAAAATAGGAATAAGCCATACAGAAGAAGTATCCACTCTATCATTATCAAGAAGCTGTATCAACACGATCGCCACATATACCAATGCGGTAATTACTTTCAGAATGATCACCAGGATCTTGAAGAATTTTTGGAAGAAACTTTTCATGTAGGTTTGGATTTGATGTAATGTAATATGAGTTGACAGCATTAGTCCAATGGGATTGGGTGAACAACTCGATTAATGAAGTGAATCGATGCATCATCCATGTCTGCAACTTTTCTACTTTTGCCTTATTGATAGATTAGTAGATTTGGAAATTATGAGACAAATCCTTTTGCCTATTCCAATAGCTGTGTTAGTGGCCGCCATTTTCAACTACGGAAACCCAAACTGGGACGCTACGTTTCTAGCCAATCTCTTTGCAAGCTACATAGGCTTTGTGTTCCTAATTCCTTTGGTTCAGGAAATTAGAGAAAACTTAATTTTTTCCAAAAAAGCTATTGTCACAGAAGGTAAAATAATTGAAGTAAGTAAGTTCAATGAAGATCCTGAAGACAGTTCATTCATATATTATGTGGAGTTTATCGATCAAAACAAAAGTCCTATCCAATTTCAAGACCCGGTAATCACAGACCTATTCTTACAGGTTAATGATACAGTTACAGTCGAATATGATCCAGATGATAGTAATAATGCCAAAATAAAAAATGGCTCTCTGAATTTCGAAATTAATTACCTCTTTATATTTATAATAGCATCAGCACTGATTGCAGTAAACTTAATCATAACAAAATCATTGAGTTAACAGACCTGTAAACCAACGCTGGTTTATCAATGAAGTTTTTCATAGACTTAACCTTGGTTAAAATTGACAGTAATCAATATCTATGCTCCCTTAAGAATGCCTGAAATAGTTCTTCACCCAATAGCTTTTTTAATCTCCCTTTCATTATATCATTCATGTAAGAATCCGCTTGCTCCAGGTATATTACTATTTGGTTATTGAAACTGAATTTACCTTCCCTCTTGAGTTCAAGCAATGCTTGCGTCATGACATCTAAAATATTGTCTTTGAAGTTTTCTGGGTCAATACGTATTTCCTTTGGTTGCACTTCATTGTATAAAAGGTCATTTATTGAGTCTACATATTCATTCTCGTCTCCAATCTCTTTGAACCATTCTGGCATACTCCACCTGTACTCTGGCAATTGGCCTGCTGAATTATCCTTTGTATTATATACCAAACTAATGGTTGAGATATCCTGATTAGTAAAAATCCCAAATGAACAAAGCTCGTCAAGGTTATCACCGTCTATCTCATCTATTACTTCTGAAATACAATTTTTAAGTTCCAGCAAAAACTCCTCTCTATTCATATTTGGATTACTTGGTTAAGGTTTGAACCTTGCCCTTGCTTAAGTTTGAAACTTAAGCCTACAAAAAACCAGTAGTTTGCAGCTTCCGAAAAACCAGATAACAAAAAAGGACCAGCAAAAAGCTGATCCTTCAGTGACCTCCACAGGATTCAAACCTGTAACCTCTTGAGCCGTAATCAAGTGCTCTATTCAGTTGAGCTAGGAGGCCATATGTTTTAGGGCCGTAATCTAGTGCTTCCCGATAGCTATCGGGATTGAGCTAGGAGGCCATTATTTTACAATATTTGATGCAACTCTCAGTTGAATTAATGCATTAATAAACCGAGGATTGCACAAAGAAGTGCAAATCTATAAATATTGACATTCTAAAAAAAGAATAATTTTTCTAGGCATTGATAAATTGGTATATCTTTGCCTCCTTAAAATTTTGAAATCATTGAACATGCGTAAGATATTATTGCTTTTGGTAGTGGCGAGTTTGGGATTAGGTGCAAATGCTCAGAATGAAGGTCGTCCTGATCTACCTGGTGATCTGGTTGTTAATTTTGGAAGTAATTCATTTAGCTCTTCAGCCGAGTCATTAAAGATCACTCCTCTGGGTTCTATTTCATGGGGTATCTATTACAGCAAGAACATCAGCATGGGAAAAAGTTTCTCTTTCTATCCTGGTATCGGTCTTGGAATGGAGAAATATGGTTGGGAAAATGAGGTCACTCTAGGTTTCGACGCTGACCAAAATGTTACTCTTGATACAATCTCAGACCTAGGATCAATCAAAAAAACCAGATTGGCAGCAAACTACCTGGAGGTTCCTTTGGAGCTTAGATATTTCCCAATGGGAGGTACTGAGGATGGAAAAGGATTCTTCATTGCCATTGGTGGTAGTCTGGGTATTAGATACGAATCTCACACTAAGGTTAAGTACGAAGACGCTCTTGAAGACAACTTCCTTATCAAACAAAGAAATGATTTCGACCTGAATCCTTTTAGAGTTGGTGCAATCGCCAGAATAGGGACCAAAGGTATCAATGGATTCTACAGAATGTACTTCACAGAATTATTTGATTCCGGAAGAGGACCTGATGGAAACGCAACTGCTTTCACACTTGGAATCAGTATCAACGCATTCTAATTGGGATTACCCAAACAGTATTACACCCAGAAAACATACTAAAAACCCCAGAACAGATCCGTACAATACCTGATTTGGGGAATGAGCGTTGAGGTGCAATCTTGCGGTATTTACCAAACCTGCAATCACAACAGCTATAACCAATGGATAAATTAATTCATGATCCACACTGGTCATAGTATGGGCCATTAAAATCCCAACAGCACCCCAAATACCTGCGCTATGTATGCTAATCTTATAAGTGAAGGTTATCACCGTCAATAGTGCAATCAAAAGTGTAGTGAAAATCATCATCACCCCCACCTGCATGCTCATATTCATTTTGAATAAGAACATGTAAGAGGTAACACCATAGAAAAATGTGATGAAAGTGAATGGCAGGAGCCTATCCTTTCTGTTATGTAATTTAAAATCAGGAATATTATTCGTCAGTCTCAGGAAAGACATGCTTATCACCGGAATAACAAATGTTGTAATGGCCACAACCGCCCATAACCATAAATATGCATTTGGATTATATGGGGTCAAAATGACGGGGTGAAACTGGATAAAAACACCAAATAAATAGGTAGGAATCAACAGTGGGTGAAACACTGCCGAGATAACTCGCATCATATTTGTCACAGTAATTCTTTTCTTAATCTTGCTACTGGAATACCAAGCTGCTCTCTGTACTTGGCAACCGTTCGCCTCGCAATGTTGTAACCTTTTTCCTTTAAGAGTTTCTCTAGCTTATCGTCAGACAATGGTTTGCGCTTGTCCTCACCTTCTATTACCTGCTTCAATTGATTTTTCACTTCCCTACTACTTACATCTTCACCAGACTCAGTAGAGATACCTTCACTAAAGAAGTATTTCAATGGAAAAATTCCGAATTCTGTTTGTATCGCCTTACTGTTGGCTACACGGGATACAGTAGAGATATCCATTTGAATCTTCTCCGCAATATCCTTAAGAATCATTGGGCGAAGCTTGCTTTCATCACCATCCAGAAAATAATCGTATTGGAATTCAATGATGGCATTCATTGTATTGAGCAAAGTATGCTGACGTTGCTTAATGGCATCAATAAACCATTTAGCAGCATCCAATTTCTGCTTAACAAACGAAACAGTTTCCTTTAATTTCTTATCCTTTTTATCACTTTTCTGGTAGCTATCAAGCATATCAGAATAAGATCTGCTAATTCTTAATTCGGGAGCATTTCTGGAATTTAGCTGAAGGTCCAGCTTACCATTAGTATTAGTAAGGATAAAATCCGGCATCAGATATTGTGTCTTCACAATTCCTTCACCAACTCCTCCTGGCTTTGGATTGAGCTTAGTAATGATTGACACAGCTTCCTTCAACACTTCCTCATCTTCAACATCAAGCTTTCTTGTGATTTTATCGTAGTGCTTTTTGGTAAACTCATCAAAACAGCTGGAGATAATATCAATAGCCAATTGTACTTCCGGAGTATGATCTGCTTTTCTTTCTAATTGAATCAACAAACATTCTTTCAAATCACGAGCCGCAATTCCTGCAGGATCAAATGTTTGAATCTTGTATAAAATACTCTCAAGCTCTTCCTCATCAGTTTCAACATTCTGAGCAAAAGCCAAATCGTTCACAATCGCACTAAGTTCACGTCTGATATATCCATCTGATTCAATACTCCCAATCAGTTGTTTACCCAGAATCGTTTCGCGCTCATCCAGCTTTATGTATCCTAATTGATTAATTAAACTCTCATGTAATGTGGAGCCCGCAGAAATAGGCATTTCGCGATCTTCTTCATCAGAACCTCTGCCGTCTCCCTGCATTTTATAGCCAGCATAATCATCTTCTGCCAGGTAATCATTGATATCAATGTCATCTTGGGCATCAGAAGTATCATCATATTCATCAGCTGAAGCAATTTCATCAGAAGGTTCCTCTTTCCCTTCTTCAAGGGCTGGGTTCACTTCTAACTCCTCCTCAACTCTGGCATCCAGTTCCGCCGTAGGGACCTGAAGCAGCTTGATGAACTGTATCTGCTGTGGAGATAATTTCTGACTTAAACTTTGACTTAATGTGAGTTTCTGCATACTAATAATTCACGCGATCCAAATTTATGATAAATTGCTCATTCTTTGACAAAAAGCTGAAAATATCGTTTTTTTGCGTCCTGTTTTAATGGCACATATCATCACCAGATAGTTGGTAGATCCGCCAATAGATTCAGAACTAATAATATACAAAATTTACCAAATAAGGTTACATAAAGTTTTATCTCAATGACTGAAAAACAAAAAACAAAACGAACAAAAATCAAACACGCTTTGGAATCAAGCGAGTTTGGTACTGGTATTGTTGTGAAAGGATGGGTACGTACTAGAAGAGGTAATAAAAATGTAAACTTTATCGCACTTAATGATGGCTCTACAATCAACAACTTACAAATCGTTGCAGACCCTGCAATAATTGATGAAGAGACCATCAAAAGATGTACTACAGGAGCTTGTATTTCGGTAGATGGTGAATTAATCGAATCTCAGGGAGCTGGGCAGTCGGTGGAAGTAAATGCAAAAGCAATCGAGATTTTAGGTGATGCAGATCCTGAGACTTATCCATTGCAAGCTAAAAGGCACTCAATGGAGTTTATGAGAGATATCGCTCACCTGCGAGTAAGAACTAACACGTTCAGTGCTATTTATAGAGTGAGGCATGCAATGATTTTTGCTGTTCACAAATTTTTCAATGAAAAAGGATTCTATAACGTCCACACTCCGATCATCACAGCTTCGGATGCTGAAGGTGCTGGAGAAACGTTTAAGGTGACAACATTGGATCTTAACAACGTCCCTAAAAATGAGGAAGGCGAAGTTGATTACAAGCAAGATTTCTTTGAGAAGGAAGCAAACCTTACTGTTTCCGGACAACTGGAAGGCGAGTTAGCTGCACTTGCATTATCTGAAATCTACACTTTCGGACCAACATTTAGGGCAGAGAACTCAAACACCACCAGACATCTTGCTGAATTCTGGATGATTGAGCCTGAAATGGCATTTTATGATTTGTCTGACAGCATGGACCTTGCTGAGGAAATGCTTCAGTTTCTGGTTACTTATGCACTTGAAAACTGTAAGGATGATCTTGAGTTCTTAAATAAAAGAGCGATTGAAGAAGAAAAGACCAAGCCGCAAAATGAGAGAAATGAATTGACTCTTATTGAAAGATTGGAGTTTGTGAAAGATAATGAGTTCGTAAGGTTGAGCTATACGGATGCTATTGATATCCTCAGAAACTCTAAACCTAACAAGAAGAAGAAATTCCAATATATAATTGAAGGTTGGGGAGCAGACTTACAATCAGAGCATGAAAGGTATTTGGTTGAGAAACATTTCAAGAAACCGGTTATTCTTTTTGATTATCCAAACGAAATAAAAGCCTTCTACATGCGTCAAAATGACGATGGAAAAACTGTAGGTGCAATGGATATTTTATTCCCGGGTATTGGAGAGATCGTTGGAGGGTCACAAAGAGAAGAGAGACTCAACAAACTTCAGGAAAGAATGGAAGCCATGGGAATTCCTGTTGAGGAGATGTCATGGTATCTGGATACTAGAAGATTTGGATCAACTCCTCACAGCGGTTTCGGTTTAGGTTTCGAGCGAATGATGCTATTCGTAACTGGAATGACCAATATAAGAGATGTAATTCCATTCCCAAGAACTCCAGGGAATGCGGAATATTAGAGTTTTGAGTTGGGAGTTTTGAGTTGTGCCATTGCAATAACTCAGAACTCTAAACTCACAATTCAAAACTATTTACCATTCATAAAATATCAGCCATTATTGATCGCCTTATTTAGACCTATTCTAAATAATTATTTATCATTGCGATCTATTAATAAAAATCCAAATCAATGAACAGGTACAAAATCAATTTTTTACTTATTGTATTGTCGATCCTAACTGTTGTTTCTTGTTCCGGACCATCTAAATCAGGTGAGGAAACAAAGTCAATGGAAGTAAACATATATACCCAGAGACATTATGATGCTGACAAAAAGGCATTCGAAATGTTCACTGAGAAAACCGGCATCAAAATCAATGTTGTAAAAGCTGGTGCTGATGAACTAATCAACAAATTGGAGCTGGAAGGTGACGCTTCTCCTGCAGACTTATTCTTCACTGTAGATGCTGGTAAACTTTACAGAGCTAAAGAAAAAGGTCTTTTACAAAAACTTGATGGAGCGCTTTCTGCAGATGTTCCTGAAAACCTTAGAGATGAAGATGGCTTCTGGCAAGGGGTAACTTACAGAGCTAGAGTAATTGCTTACTCAAAAGACGTTGTAACTCCAGACCAACTTTCTACATACGAAGATTTAGCTGATCCACGATGGAATGGTAAAATCGCCATCAGATCTTCTTCAAGTGCATATAACCAATCTTTATTGGCATCAATCATAAATGCCACAGACGAAGAAACTGCTAAATCATGGGCTGCTGGTATCGTTGCTAATATGGCTAGAGAACCACAAGGTGGAGACCGTGATCAAATCAAGGCAATGGCTTCTGGTGTTGGTGAAGTTTCTATTGTTAATACTTACTATGTTGGTTTATTACTAAACTCTTCTAACCCTGAGGAAGTAAAAGCTGGAGAAAGCGTAGGAATATTCTTCCCTAATCAGGAAGGAAGAGGTACTCACGTGAATGTAAGTGGTATTGGAATCACTAAAAATGCGCCAAATAAGGAGAATGCTATCAAATTAATTGAGTTCTTATTGAGTGAAGAAGTACAGTCTTTCTTTGCGAACAACTCATACGAATATCCAGCTAACAGCAAAGTACCTCCTGCTGAAACAGTAGCAGCATGGGGTGACTTTAAGAAGGATAATCTATTATTCTCAAAAGTGGCTGAACATAACAATACTGCAGTTAAAATCTTTGATGAAGTAGGCTGGAAGTAAGCCGCTTTAGCTAATATTGCCCTGCAAAAAGAAGGGGTTTTGAAAAAGTTTAATGTCTGGTCATTTCATATAAGCTGGATCGTCCTAGTAATAGGAATCCCAATACTGATTATATTTTCTGAACTCTTCAAAACCCCTTCTGATACCTGGCAACATATATATGATACGCTCCTTGCGGATTATGTTGTCAATACCATCTTCCTTGTTCTGGGAGTTTCCATACTCACTCTGGTATTTGGAGTTTCAAGTGCCTGGATCATTGCAACTACAAACCTACCATTCAAAAGAGCTTTCGAGTGGTTATTAATTATCCCAATCGCCATTCCATCCTATATCAATGGTATTGCTTACGCCGGACTTCTCGACTATGCCGGACCAATCAGAACATTCTTAAGATCGATTAACTCAGACAATTATTACTTTGACATTGCGAATGCATGGGGTGTTATTTTTGTGATGTCTTCTGTTTTATTTCCTTATGTTTATATCACAGCAAGGTCCGCATTTATCAATCAATCCGGCAGATTACTTGAAGCCTCAAGATCATTGGGAAGTTCGTCATTTAGAAGTTTCTATAAAATAGCATTGCCAATTGCCAGACCGGCTATTGCATCAGGCCTGATGCTTGTCATCATGGAAGTTCTGAATGATTATGGAACTGTTAAATATTATGGTGTAACTACATTCACTACTGGAATATTCAGATCCTGGTTATCAATGGGGGATTTGCAGTCAGCTGTTTACCTTTCTTCCATGCTGATGGGAGTGGTCTTCCTATCAATAATGATTGAGAGGCTACAAAGAGGGAAAGCAAAATACGAATCAAAATCAAAAACTGAATTAAACCTTAAGAATGATACTGGCTTAAAGCTATGGCTGAAGGTAGGTATTTGTCTTGTTCCGATAATTCTAGGCTTTATTATTCCCTTGCTACAATTACTCTATTGGGCTTTCTTTAGTATCGAAAAAATTATCACAACCGAGTTTATCAACTTTGGGATTAATAGTTTCTTGTTAGCAGGAGGAGCTGCGGCTATTATTGTTTCAATCAGTATTCTTTTGAATTATTCTACCAGAATACAACAATCTAAATTCTGGACGAGCATTTCTAAAATTTCAATACTGGGGTATTCCGTTCCCGGAGCAGTTATCGCTGTAGGAATAATGATTATTATTATCGGAATTGACCGATCACTAATATCCTGGCTAGAGAATTCATTCGATATAAAAATCAAATTATTGATTACAGGAAGCATCGGAGCTTTGTTATATGCATATTTAGTTCGCTACTTTGCTGTTGGTTTTGGACCAATAGAAGCTGGGTTTAAGAAGATTCCTTTATCACTAAATCAAGCTGCGTCATCTCTAGGAAGTGGTCCATTGAAAAACTTATTTAAAATCAATCTCCCATTATTAAAGACATCAATTCTAAGCGCTTTGATTCTTGTTTTTGTGGATGTAATGAAGGAATTGCCACTTACTCTAATCCTGAGACCATTCAACTTTGAAACACTTGCGACTATAGCTTTTCAATACGCCAATGATGAAATGGCACCTGAATCAGCACCTGCCAGTTTATTAATTATTCTAATTGGAATGATCCCAGTAATTTTGCTTAATCGACTAATGACATCAGATGAAACCAGTTCTTAAAATCGATTCAGTTTCTAAAAAATACTCTGGAGCAAAATCATTTGCCCTGAGTGATGTTTCTATTGATGTTATTGAAGGAGAAATCTTAGCACTTGCTGGTGAAAGTGGCTGTGGCAAAACTACTTTATTACGAAGTATTGCTGGTTTTGAACCCATCCAAAATGGAGAGATTTCCATTAATGATGAAATTGTAAGCTCACGTTCCAAACTTACGCCTGCGGAGAAAAGAGGAGTTAGTCTGGTCTTTCAGGACCTAGCTCTATTTCCTCATATGTCGGTTGAGAAGAACATCGCTTTTGGATTGAATAAATTACCTAAAGCAGAACAACAATCCAGGATACAAGAGGTTCTTGAACTGACTGAACTTACTTCTTATGCACAGAGGTATCCTCACGAACTATCTGGTGGACAGCAGCAGCGAGTTGCATTAGCCAGAGCGATTGCGGTCAAACCTAAAGTGCTGTTAATGGATGAGCCATTCAGCAACCTTGATGAACTATTGAAGGTAAGGGTCAGAAGTGAGATAAAGGCCATTATTAAAAAAACAGGTATTACGACAGTATTGGTTTCACATGATGCTCAGGATTCTTTTGAAATTGCAGACCGCATTGCCATTTTAAAAGGCGGAGTTTTACAGCAAGTAGATACGTCTTTAGAAATTTATACCAAACCGGCAAACCCATACGTGGGGCGATTTTTTGGAGAAATCTGTGTTCTAAATGCCAAAAAGGCAGATCAGCAAGTTCTCACTGATTACGGTTCGATTGATCTACCACACATGAACTTCAACTTAGGTAAAATTGCATTTAGACCCGAAGCTATAAAAGTCCATGATGATGGGGATTTAAGAGGTACAATAGAAGATATCATTTATCGAGGTTCCTATACTGAAATAGTGGTCTCAGGGCCAAATAAGAGCGATCATATCCATATTCGTCTAAATAATTCAACCTTTCAAAGAAATGACCGTATAAATTTTTCGGTTAGTCCCAATGACATTCTGGTGTTTGAATAACACATATGAATTTGTCCAAAAAAGAGCACATAATTTAAAAATTGTGTTCGATTATGAAACATAACGATTATCAAAAACCATCTCTAAGCTTTAAATAACGACATTTTAAAGTTTTGGCACGCTTATTGTTAAATAAGTAGTGTAATGCCGACTAACCGATCAAATATCAAAGTACTTGGAACCAAAACCTGGATTATCATCCTGGGGATTTTGGTGGCGTTGATGATTAGTATCAACACCGGCATACTTTCTTTGTCTGATTTACAGGAACAGAAAAATAATGTTTCTGACAAAATCAGTAATCTTCTTGCAACAAATGTAACTGCAGAAGATGCTTCAGAAAATTTACCTACCTTCCTTCAACTGTCACAAGATCTTCATAAATTGTACTCGAAGATCACAAAGTAATATCTGTTTTATGGCTAAAAAGTTATACCGCTCTCAGAGCAACAAAGTAATAGCTGGCGTTTGTGCTGGTTTGGCTAATTATTTAGGAATAGATCCTACTGTTGCCAGAATCCTTTTCGTTTTAGTATCATTCTTCTCAGCTGCATTTCCGGGAATCCTTGTTTACGTCATCCTTTGGGCAGTGATGCCATCTGAATACTAAACCATTTTAGCCTGAGTGCTAATCCATCTTTCTGGTAATTCGCCTTTGGTTGCAGTCTCATAATCGCTATAGCTGCAAGGAACAATACTATTTCTCTTAGCAATTCGCTGATCTGAAGGGTGTGGAACTTCCATCCACCATTTCTCAGAAAGCTTGCTCTTGTAGAATCTTATGCTGTCTGGTTCGCTTCCAATTGCCACTTCATACACCAGGTAATCATTGGATCTGAAGACACTCTCATTCTTTCTATGATAGAATCCCTCTATGAAGTACCAAATCATAGTTGAAATCACAAAAGCCGATTGATAATCCACTGTGTCATAAGCAGGATCATACTCGTATATTCCTATACTGCTTAATTTATCATTAATCCCGGCATACCAACATAATTGACACGCTTCTTCTCCAGTTAATCCATACACTAATCTGTGTGGAGTTCCTGGCATATATGAAGCTTTCATTGCAGAAACATCGAAGGTCATCATATCACCATTTCTGATGATTGGCTCCATTTCCTTAAGGTTCTCTTTTACTACACCCAATCGATAAGAGTCAAAATACAAGCTCTCCATTAGTTCGTGCTCCTTTTCATCTACTAAGTAACTTTGTTGAGCTATATGGCTGTAATTGAAGAGGAAATTGGGATCATGGGTGAAGATCTTATTAACGTGTGATCCACTTGGGCCTTCAGTTTCATCTAAATCAAATGAGGAGTCAACGTTTATTACACTAACCAACTTATCCATTGCCTCGTAACTTCTGTACTGAGCAAAATCAAAGTCTTGCGTGCCCCCAATAATAATCGGCAATATGTTTTTGTCAATCAAATGCTCACAGACTTCTTTTAATCTTAGATACGTGTCCTCTAACTCAGGGCCATTCCTTAAGTCTCCAAGATCTACAACACGGTATCTTCCTATGCCTTTCTTTAGATTATAGAACTTTCTTCTAATCTGGGTAGTAGCATCTTTGATGTCCTTATTTTCCTCTGTTCCTCCTCTTGGATCAACAATTCCAATAATTGCGAGATCTACTCCATCTAACTCAGGAAGTTTGCCTCTGTTGATTGAAATGCTGTTATAAACACTGTTAGTCTTATAAGTTTCGTAACTAATGTCCTCTGAGATAGGGTCAAAGAAAAGCTTAGGATCCATTCCGATGATTTTTTCTGGAAAATTAGTGAAAAGAGGGGTAAATGAGTTGAGAATTTTGAGTTTTGAGTGAATTTGCCCTCCTACGCTGAAGCTTCAACGGACAAGCGGGATTCTTGGACGGACATTGAATTCTTTTGTCTTTTATCTCTTAACGTTAAACCTCAACCAATTGGCATAAAAAAACCGGAAGCGTTAAGCCTCCGGTTTATATCATCAATTTTCTATTTCTTATCCTCCGAAATCATCGAATCTGATGTTTTCTGGTGGTACTCCCATGTCGTCTAGCATTTTTAGTACTGCTGCGTTCATCATTGGAGGTCCACATAAGTAGAATTCTACTTCATCTGGATCTGAATGATCTTTCAGGTAGTTGTCATACAGACATTGGTGAATGAACCCTACATATCCATCTCCATTATCATCATCAAGATTTTCTTTTACCTTCCAATTATCCTCTGGAAGAGGCTCAGAAAGACCTATATAGAACTTGAAGTTAGGGAAGTCCTTCATGATCTTCTCGAAGTGATCTAAGTAGAATAATTCTCTTTTTGATCTACCTCCGTACCAATATGATACTTTTCTATCACTTTTCTCAGTATGGAATAAGTGGAAAATGTGTGATCTCAATGGTGCCATTCCTGCTCCACCACCAATGTAGATCATTTCTCTACCAGTCGGGTTGATGAAGAATTCACCGTAAGGACCAGAGATCGTCACTTTGTCTCCTAGTTTTCTTGAGAATACATAAGATGAGCAAATACCTGGATTAACATCCATCCACTGATTTTTAGCTCTATCCCATGGTGGAGTTGCAATCCTGATGTTCAGCATTACAATGTTTCCTTCTGCTGGGTGATTCGCCATAGAGTAAGCTCTGAATATTGGCTCATCATTTTTCATTGTCAAGTCCCAAAGACCAAACTTATCCCAGTCTGATTTATAAACGTCATCAGGGTGTCCCAATTCTGGGTGCGGAGTGATGTCCATGTCTTTGAATTCAACTTCAATCTTAGGAACATCAATCTGAATATATCCACCTGATTCGAAATCAAGAGTTTCACCTTCAGGAAGTTTTACAACAAACTCCTTAATGAAAGTAGAAACGTTGTAGTTTGAGATAACCTCGCACTCCCATTTCTTGATTCCAAAAATTTCTTCCGGAATTTCAATTTCCATGTCTTGCTTCACTTTAACCTGGCAAGACAATCTTACTTTTTCTTTTTGCTCTGTTCTGCTTAGGTGACCTACCTCAGTTGGAAGTACATCTCCTCCACCTTCAGTCACTTTACACTTACACATTGCGCAGGTTCCCCCACCTCCACAAGCGGAAGGAAGGAATATCTTTTGTGCTGACAAAGTAGTCAACAATGTAGATCCCGCAGAGGTGACGATTGGATTGTCTTTATCCCCGTTTACAATGATGTTTACTGGTCCAGATTGAACCAACTTGGATTGAGCAAACAACAAAATCAGCACTAACAATAGGATTACTATTGTAAAGGCTATTATTGATATTATTATTACTGATGACATTTAAACGTAATGTTTATTTTTTGAAATCGGTCACAAATATAGATGATATACCATCACTTTAAAAGTGCAATATGGTTTTATCAACATCCCGTGAATCCTAATTGTTCAATAGTTTTAAAAGAGTTGTGATTTTTGCTTTAAGATTTCTTCTATCAACGATGAAATCAAGGAATCCATGATCAAGAACAAACTCCGAACTTTGGAATCCTTTTGGTAAATCTTTTCCAATAGTTTCTCTAATCACTCTTGGTCCAGCAAAACCAATTAAAGCTCCAGGTTCTGCTATATTAAAGTCTCCAAGCATTGCAAAAGAAGCAGTTACTCCTCCAGTAGTTGGGTCTGTCAATAACGATATATAAGGAATTTGAGCTTCTGATAATAATGCCAATTTAGCTGATGTCTTAGCCATTTGCATTAAAGAAAATCCAGCCTCCATCATTCTAGCGCCTCCAGACTTGGAGATCATCATAAATGGAATTTTGTGCTTTAGAGAGTAATCGATTCCTCTAGCAATCTTCTCTCCTACAACTGATCCCATTGAACCACCAATGAAAGCGAAATCCATACAACAAACCACAAGGTCAATTCCATTGGATTTTCCTACCGCAGTTCTAACAGCATCCTTAAGACCTGTTTTCTTCTGAGATGCTTTAATTCTATCTGGATATTTTTTTGAATCTGTAAATTTCAATGGATCACCAGAAGTCATTCCAGCATCGATCTCTTCAAATTTATTGTCATCAAAAAGTATTTCGAAGTATTCTTTTGAACCAATTCTAACGTGATACTCATCATCCGGGCATACATACGCATTATTGCGTAATTCCCTCATGTGGATGATATTTCCACTCGGTGTTTTATACCATAGCCCGTCTGGCGCTTCCTTCTTTTCTGTAGTCGGGGTTTGTATCCCCTTATCTTTTCTTTGAAACCAAGCCATCAAGTCGTTTTTAATGTTGGACGGCAAAGATATGTTGCCTTTTTTTTAGTTCCTAGGATATGGGGTACGAGTTGCCCGCCTTCGCTGAAGCTTCGGCGGACATGTCAGTTGTTAGGGAAACGAGTTGCGGGTTACGGGGATGTCCACCTACGGCGGACTAGCGGGTTGATTATTATTACTTAAAATGAAATATCAATAATAACTTTCGTCATTCCGGAATTTCTGAAATATAATGGAAGAAATATCCGGAATCCCATTAATGGTTTGAGGTCACGTTATCTGTGAATGTTACGAAAATTTAGGAATTGAGATTTGTTATTTAGAATTTAAAACCAAAGGTTTTAGCCCTCCTTCGCTTAGTCCTTCTCCAAAGGCTATGGCCATCGGTGAAAGCTTCGGCGGACAAGAGTACCGGGATTGTGCGTCCAATTTTTTTTAACAACAACCAATTTTGGACGCACAAAACAACCCAAATATTCCCGGGTACTAGAAGATAATATCTTTAGATGATCGTAACAGTGTTGAAATCAATCATCTTGTCTGAGTTGATCAAAGCTGCAATCGCATCTCCAACCTGCTCAGTGGTATAAAATTTTTCGCTTTCAAGATCCTCGGTAACTATTCCATGATTCATGGCTTCTTCAACAGCACTTACAATTAGTCTACTTTCAACTTTCGCTCCAAATGCCATTTCCAACATCATTGCAGCACTCAATATTGATGCTATTGGGTTTGCTTTGTTCTTTCCAGCTCCACCTGGATAAGATCCATGAATTGGGCCGAATAGTTTGAACTCACTCCCCAGTGATGCGGATGGAATTAATCCCATAGATCCTGCGATAACAGATGCTTCATTCGTAAGAATATCTCCAAATAGATTTTCGGTTAGAATGACATCAAAATGCCCTGGATCTGTTATGATTTTCATGGCTGCCTTGTCCGCAAACATGAACTCAACAGTAACTTCTGGATAATCCTTAGATAGATCTGCAACTGTAGCTCTCCATAATCTGGAAGTCGCCATCACATTGGCCTTATCTACCAAAGTCAATCTTTTTTTGCGAGATTTTGCCGACTCAAACGCCATTCTCGCAATTCTTGTAATTTCTTCTTTACTATATAGTATGGTGTCATATGCATGCTCACCATCTTCTGATCTTCCACTTGGCTTTCCGAAATAAACTCCACTGGTCAGTTCTCGATATACCAGAAAGTTTACGTCTTTAAGCAACTCATTTTTCAACGGGCTATGCTCAAATAAAATTGGATAACTCACTGTAGGTCGCACATTTGCAAATAGCCCTAAAGCACTTCGCATCTTTAGTAAGCCTTGCTCAGGTCTAACTTTAGCATTTGGATCCTGATCATACTTTGGATCTCCAATTGCTCCAAATAAAATAGCATCACTTGATTTGCAAAGTCTCTCGGTCTCCCATGGAAAAGGATCTTCCTCCTTTTCAATTGCTTCTGCACCAATCAAGCCGTACTCAAATTCAAACTCATGATCAAACACATCAGCTACTGCTTTCAGTGCTTTCACTGCCTCTTTGGTAATTTCATTACCTATCCCGTCCCCTGGTAGTACTGCTATCTTCTTCTTCATGCTAAGCTACCTTTTGATGTTTTCTGTACAATTGCCTCAAGTCCTCATCCTGTACAACTTTGATCTCATCTGCAACTAATAAGAACTCTTTATATAATGAATTCAATTCTTCACCATCAACATTTACTCCAATGGCTCCTAATCTGAATTTTAATGCTGCTCTACCACTTCTCGCAGTAAGAACTATATCAGAATTTTGTACTCCAACTTCTTCTGGAGCTATGATCTCATAATTTTCTCTATTCTTGATTACTCCATCCTGATGTATTCCAGAAGAGTGTGCAAATGCGTTACTTCCTACAACCGCTTTATTTGGCTGAACTGGCATTCCCATTGTTTCAGAAACCATTCTGCTCAATGGATATAATTGAGTAGTATCAATTCCTGTTACAAGATTTAACTCAGGATGCTTTTTCAAAGTCATCACAACTTCTTCTAATGAAGTATTACCAGCTCTTTCTCCAATACCATTGATAGTACACTCAACCTGTCTTGCCCCATTTCGAAGCGCATTTACGGAATTGGCTGTTGCCATTCCCAAGTCATTGTGACAATGTGAAGAAATTACTGCTTTGTCGATGTTTGATACATTCTCCTTCAAGAATTTAATTTTCTCTCCATACATATCAGGCAAGCAAAAACCTGTTGTGTCTGGAATATTTACTACTGTTGCACCAGCAGCAATTGCGGCCTCAACAACTTTTGCAAGGAATTCATTATCTGTTCTACCAGCATCTTCTGCATAGAATTCAACATCATCAATTAAGTTTCTGGCAAACTTCACAGCTTTCACTGCTCTTTCGATAATGTTTTCTCTGGTAGTTTTTAGTTTATGAAAAATGTGCTGATCAGAGGTACCTATACCTGTGTGTATTCGGCCTCTTTTTGCAAACTTTAGAGATTCTGCTGCACATTCAATGTCTTTTTCAACGGCTCTGGATAAAGCACAAATTGTAGGTTCTGTAACTGCTTTTGTTATTGCTTGCACAGATTGAAAATCTCCAGGGCTTGAAATTGGGAATCCAGCTTCTATTATATCTACACCCAGACTTTCGAGTGACTTAGCAATTTTTATTTTTTCTTCAGTGTTGAGCTGACAACCAGGAACTTGCTCCCCGTCTCTTAAGGTAGTATCGAAAATATAAACTTTGCCGTCTGTGACGTCTGCATCAGGTGTATTGTTTCCTGTAATTTCCATTTGACGTGTTTATTAATGTTGAATGACAGCTTCAAATGTATCAGGCGACTCTACTAATCAAAAACTAAAAAATATTTTTATTACGATTTCTAAGATTCCAAACTAATGCTTGAATAAGAAAATATTCCCTATTTTTATTATTTCAATGTCATTTAATTACAATGTCTAAAAGTCGATCTGACAGTTTATTTCTATTGGTGAAGTCAATGCGCAAAAGTGAGAAGCGCTATTTCAAATTGGATTCCAGTGAAGCCTCTGGAGATCACAAGTACATGAAATTGTTTGATCTGCTGGACAAACAACAAGAATTTGATGAGGACCGTATTCTGCAAACTAATGGTTGGATTAAGAAGTCACAGTTTAGTAATCTAAAGGCGCATTTGTATAAGAAGATATTACAAAGCCTCAAGAGATATGCTCAATCATCTAATGAAGACATTAATGTTAGAGAGAACATCGATTATGTCCAATTGCTGTACGATAGAAGTTTGTACGGACAAAGTATGTCTCTTTTACAGAAACTGAAAAAGACCATTGTAAAGAGTGACAACCTGGAATTATATCTGGAAATATTAAAGTGGGAAAAGAATCTATTGCCATACACTATTGACCGACACAACCAGAAACGTGTAAGTCAAATTGTGGAAGAAGCCAATCAGGTAAATGAGCGTATTTCCAGAACAAATACATTGACAAACCTCGCTGTTGAGCTCAATGCTATTTATCTGAGAAATGGATTTATCAAGAATAAAACAGACTATCTAAATATTACTCAGACATTCAAGCAAAGACTCCCAACATGGAATGAAGATAATCTATCCTTTCGAGAGAAACTCCTTTGGTATAATATCCAACTTAGCTATTATGGCTATTTGCAGGACTATGAGCAGTCATTGCTGTATGCCAATAAATGGGTAGAATTATTTGAAACTATACCAAATAACAGCTACTTATTTGAAATGTATTTGAAGGGCCTGAATCATCAATTGAATGCTCAGGCAAGACTAAACTTATTCAATGAATTTGATCAAACTCACAAGAAATTACGATCTCTATCCAATCACCCGATCGTTGAGCTAAATGAAAATATTCAAATCAGATTATTCAAATACAGCTATGCTCACCAATTCAATGGCTACTTCATCAAAGGAGATTTCTCTACAGGAGTTCATATGCTTCGCAAAATTGAGAATCGTCTGGAGGGGTTTATTGAGTTTTTGGATAAGCACTCGGAATTGATCCTATATTACAAAATTGCTTGTTTATACTTTGGAAATGATGATTTTGGTGATGCTTTAAAATGGCTTAATAGAATCATCAACAGTGAATATCAGGACATCCGGGAAGATGTATTATCCTTCGCGAGGATTCTGAATCTTATAGTACATTATGAATTGGGGAATCAGGATGTAATCGAGTATTACATTAAATCGACTTACCGATATCTACTAAAGAAAGAAGACCTTCACTTATTCCAACAATACATTTTGGAATTCATTAAAGGTTTATCAAAAGACACTACTCAGAAAGAGCTTATGAGCAATTTCAAATCTTTGAGAAAGAAGCTCATTGAACTTGAGCAGAGCAAATACGACAAAAGAGCATTTGTATACTTCGATATCATATCTTGGTTAGATAGTAAGATTTCAGGAAGAACGGTTCAGTCTGTAATAAGAGAAAAAGCTATGACATTCAAGAAGCCTTAAGGTAAGTTTGTTGTCATTACCATATGAAAACACTGAGAATTGTGATCATATTGGTGACGCTTTTCTTCTTTGGCTGTACTAAAACTGTCATTGTAACTCAGCAGCAAACTACTTTCAATCAGTACAAAGCTGTGAAACACGACAAAATCACCAATAAGACAAAAAAGCCCAGAAAAAGAAAGGGGAATTAATCCGTATATTGTTAGAGGGAAAGAAGTTTTTGCTGAATCAATCTTAATAATAAATTATGGATGCCAACCAATTACTCCAGGAATTTGAATCTTTCAAGGGTCAACTGAAATCTTATATTTTAAGAATCACTACGAGCGTTCATGATACAGAAGATATTCTTCAGGAAACTTATATAAAAGCCCAGGAGAAACTACACACTTTCAAAGGCGAATCCTCATTAAAGACATGGGTATTTGCGATTGGGTCAAATCTGGCTAAGGATTTCCTCAGAGCTAAAAAAAGATGGCCCGAAAATGTAACAGATATCTGCAAAGACGCTGCGCTGAATAACCAGGAATTCTTCAAAGAATCAATGGGCATTCGGATGACCTCTCCTCAGGGTAATTTTGAAATCAAGGAGCATGTAGCATTCTGTTTTACTTGTGTCTCAAGATCATTGCCATTGGAACAGCAACTTGTGATATTTCTGAAGGAAGTTTATCACTTTCAGAACAAAGAGATCGCCGATATCATTGACAACACGGAATCAATGGTGAAATACTACCTCAATGAAGGCAGATCTAAAATGGTTGAGGTATTTGACCATAGGTGTTCACTAATCAACAAAAAGGGAATTTGCCATCAATGCACTGAACTAAACGGGATCTACAACCCAAAACAAAACGCCCAAGAGGAAATAGTAAAAATTAAAATGGCTCGTGAAGCAGAGAAATCTAGCAAGGAAGAATTGTTTAAGCTTCGCATGAAGATTTTAGAGGAACTTGATCCATTTGAAAGTGGCGCTTCTGAGCTGCAATTGCATCATTTGGAGCATAATCGAGGTGTGATGGAAAAATATTTAGAAAAAGATTAAAGAAATCCTATCGTTTCTTACAGCCCGGTCGTCAAAGGGGAAATTTAAATTCAAAACAATGAAATTTCTAATTACAATTTTGACAATCATGATGACTACAGCTGCAACTGCACAAAATGCAAAAACTACAAAAAGTACCTTTAATCAGGTAACAACAGTTTCTATTGACATTAATGCTGACCCTGCAATTATTTGGTCATTACTGACCAATGCCAGTGATTTCACAAGATGGAACTCCACTGTAACAATGCTTGAAGGAGAAATTAAACTTGGAGAAAAAATCAGGTTAATGTCTGTACTTGATGAAAAGAGAGTTTTCAAAATCAAAATCAAAGAAATGAATCCGGAAACAAGCATGACCTGGGGAGATGGCAAGGGATCAAGAGTATTTACACTTCAGGAACTTGGTAATGGCAAAACGAGATTTACCATGACTGAAAAAATAGGTGGTTTAACATTCCCAATGTGGGCAAAATATTTACCTCCTTTTGAAGAGAACTTTGATCAATATGCAAGTGATTTGAAGAAAGAGGCTGAAGCGATAGCTTCTGGAAACTAATTTCAGTTTCCTGATAAAGCAATCAAATATCATTATTTAGTTAAATTTCCATTGGTTAAAGTAACTCCAATGGAATTTAACACCTTTATTTTCGAGGAAAGTAAGAAAAAGAAAAGAGAGATTAGAAAGGATAACTTCCAAATAGCCATGATTTTGCTGGTTGGAATATTGGTAGCTCTTTTTCTATTCAGATTTGGAGCAATAATTTCTATAATCCCTTTAGTCTTCGGGCTGGTTGCGGCATACTCAATCCATTCAGAAAGTTTAAAGAAAAGAGGTATCAACGCATATGGCAGTCAAAAAGCGAGGTTAACAATTGCGGAAGACTATCTTATGATCCGTGATACTAAGATTCTTTTCTCAGAAGTCAGAAACTTAATTATCTATGTTGATGAGTACACAGGTATGCCGAAAGAAATAGGTACCTATCACGGAGGGAATAACGAAATTACATTCGAGCACAATGGAGAAAAATACTCCATCAACTACGTGATCCCATCCAGAGAAGAGTACAGGTTTGTTGAAAAACTAGTCGATAAAATTGAATTAAAATACGGGAAGCTAATCTAACTCCTCATAATCCACATACTCACCACCATTGAAATTCTTGTCTTTCTTGGACTTTGGTTGTGATTGTGTATCTACGTAAACATTGCCATCTTCTGGCTTACGTTTTTGGTGAGCATCGTAGGGTCTTTGGGCTTGTTGACCCACAAAAAATGATTTCAATAGGAACCCACCTACTTTGTAAAAGCAGTAGAGTACTAAAAAAATAATTAATAAAACTTTAAGCATGGTATCCTATTAACTGATAAGACAGACATTGTGTTACATAATTGACGTAACACAATGTCATTTTATTTTAAACTGATTATCTACTCAAGTATAAATTTCTCTCTGAGTAGATGTCCAGGAAGTAGTCATCCATTAAATCATCAATGAAGTAAATTGCCTCACCAGTTGACTTCATTTCAGGTCCGAGCTCCTTGTTCACATTCGGGAATTTGTTGAATGAGAATACCGGCTCCTTAATTGCGTATCCTTGTTTCTTAGGATTGAATTTGAAGTCCTTCACTTTTGCTTCTCCCAGCATCACCTTAACAGCTGCATTTACATAAGGCTCTTCGTAAGCTTTGCAAATGAATGGTACCGTTCTTGACGCTCTAGGGTTAGCTTCGATGATATATACTTTATCGTCTTTGATTGCGAACTGAATGTTGATCAATCCAACAGTATTCAATGCTAATGCAATCTTTCTTGTATATTCCTCTATCTGGCGCATTACAAAATCTCCAAGGTTGAATGGAGGTAACACAGCATAAGAGTCTCCTGAGTGAATACCAGCTGGCTCAATATGTTGCATGATCCCGATGATGTAAACATCTTCTCCATCACATATGGCATCTGCTTCAGCTTCAATTGCTCCATCCAGGAAGTGATCAAGTAATACTCTGTTTCCTGGGATGTCTCTCAAAATATCAACCACATGAGACTCCAGCTCCTGCTCGTTGATTACAATTTTCATACTCTGTCCACCAAGTACGTAAGATGGTCTTACAAGTAATGGAAACCCAAGTTCTTTTGATAACTCAATAGCCTCCTCAGCATCTTCGATTACTCCGAATAATGGGTAAGGAATATTATTTTCTTTAAGAAGTGTAGAGAACTCTCCTCTATCTTCTGCTAAATCAAGAGACTTGAAGTTTGTACCTAATATCTTGATACCATATCTCTCCAGCTTCTCAGCCAACTTCAAAGCAGTCTGACCCCCAAGCTGAACGATAACTCCTTCAGGTTGCTCATGAAGTATGATGTCATAAATATGCTCCCAGAATACCGGCTCAAAGTAAAGTTTATCAGCCACATCAAAATCTGTAGAAACCGTTTCCGGGTTACAGTTGATCATGATGGCTTCATAACCACATTCTTTCGCAGCTAAAATTCCATGTACACAAGAGTAATCAAACTCAATTCCCTGACCGATTCTGTTTGGTCCTGATCCTAGAACAATAATCTTTTTCTTATCAGATCTAATTGACTCATTCTCCTCACCGAATGTAGAGTAGTAATAAGGTGTCTTAGCTTCAAATTCCGCAGCACAAGTGTCTACCAGCTTGTAAACTCTTCTAATTCCAAGATCATTTCTCTTATTGAAGACTTCACTTTCTAGACATTTCAACAAGTGTGCGATTTGCCTATCTGCATATCCTTTGAGTTTAGCTTCTGCTAAAAGCTCTTTTGGAATATCATCAATTGAATATTTCTCTATTTCTTTCTCAACCGCAATCAGCTCCTCAATCTGAGTAAGGAACCAAGGATCAATTTTTGAAAGTTTGTATATCGTTTTGAAAGGGATACCCAGTTTGAAAGCATCATAAACGTGGAACAATCTATTCCAGCTTGGGTGTTCAAGGCTTTCCAGAATTTGCTCCTGGTTTGTTAACTCTCTTCCATCAGCTCCTAAACCATTTCTCTTAATCTCTAATGACTGACAAGCTTTTTGTAATGCCTCCTGGAAGTTTCTTCCAATCCCCATCACCTCACCTACTGCCTTCATTTGAAGACCCAGTTTTCTGTCAGATCCTTTGAACTTATCGAAGTTCCATCTTGGGATCTTTACGATTGTGTAGTCTAGTGCTGGCTCGAAGTACGCAGAAGTAGTTTTTGTAATTTGATTTTTAAGCTCATCAAGGTTGTAACCAATTGCCAGTTTAGCAGCAACTTTTGCGATCGGATAACCTGTTGCTTTCGAAGCAAGAGCCGATGATCTTGATACCCTAGGGTTAATCTCAATACCGATGATTGTATCGTCATCAGGATTTACTGCGAACTGTACGTTACATCCACCAGCAAATTCACCAATTCCATTCATCATTTTGATCGCCAGATCTCTCATCTCCTGATAAACTGTATCAGGAAGAGTCATTGCAGGAGCTACTGTAATTGAATCACCAGTATGAACTCCCATTGGATCAAAGTTCTCGATTGAACAAATGATGATAACATTACCTAAATTATCTCTCAATAATTCAAGCTCATATTCTTTCCACCCAAGAATACTTTGCTCTACCAATACTTCGTGTATTGGAGAAGACTTTAATCCGTGGGTAAGTGCCTTGTCAAATTCTTCAGGAGTATTTACGAAACCTCCACCAAAACCACCAAGCGTAAATGATGGTCGGATTACTAAAGGAAACCCAATTTCCTGTGCGATTTCTTTTCCTTTTAAGAATGAAGTTGCTGTTTCTCCTTTACATACATTCACGTTAAGCTCATGCATTTTCAGTCGGAACTTCTCTCTGTCCTCAGTAGTTTCAATGGCGTTGATATCCACACCAATGATTCTCACATTGTATTTCTCCCAGATACCTGCGTTATCGCAATCAATTGCAAGGTTAAGAGCTGTTTGACCTCCCATAGTAGGTAAAACCGCATCTATATCATGCAATTCCAGGATTTCTTTGATCGAATTTTTTGTTAAGGGCTTTAGGTAAATGTTGTCAGCTGTCACGGAATCTGTCATGATAGTTGCTGGATTCGAGTTGATCAAAGTAACCTCGATTCCTTCTTCTCTCAATGACCTTGCAGCTTGTGATCCTGAATAATCAAATTCACATGCTTGACCGATTATAATAGGTCCACTTCCGATAATCAGTACTGATTTTAAACTGTTGTCCTTAGGCATCTTTTTTTATGTGTTTTGAGGTAGGCATAAATTGGGGCAAATTTAGTCGGTGCAAGTTACTGCGCAAAGGATGGGTAAGTTTTTTTGAGGATATTTTTTACTCTACCTTATTTGAAAGTCAATATTACTATCTACTCCCACAGGTCAATGAAGCCTGAAAACTCTAGATCGAAGATCAGACTATCCGGTGTTTGCTCAGGATACAAGGAAGTATCTGAACAAGAATTGATCAAATGCGCCTTAATAAACCCAAAAACATAACCCCATTGACCACTTTCATTAGGAATTATCTCAGTGATGACTAAGTAATTATCTTCAATCGGTCCACGAGTATAGAAAGAACAATAATTTGGATTATAATAACTGTAGTTAGTACTATCACTACTGAAATATGAATTCACATTATCCTTGAAGTAGTATCGAGAGTTGAGTTGAATATCGCATTCGTTTTCCGGGAGAGCGAGATGTATCTCCTCAAATGACTTACTGGGATCGTTACTTGAACGCCGACCACAGCTTCGAATAGTCGGGACATATGCTAAAAACTCCTGACCATTCATGGTTCCTTCAGCATGCTGGGTCACATAAAAATCTGGAAGAACTCTTTCTTCCTCCTGACAACCGCCTGAACAAAAGATCAAAAATATAATACCAAAGAAAAAAATCTTACTATTCATCTTCTAATTAATTACCCTCCATTTGAATTGAAAATATTTTTCGCTATTCCAATCTGTAGCGTCGAAAATCTCGATGTTTCGAAAGAGCGCTTTACCCAATTCATCTTTAATTCTGATGTAAGAAGAAGGTTAGGCGATACATGGAAAATAACACCTGTGTTCATTTGAATATTCCCGGCATAAAGAGAATTTGGCCTTTCGTCATCTACATAATCCCTGACTACTGGGTATTCCTCATCGTATAGATAATCCTTGGTTTCTATTTTTTTAATTTTATATCCAAAATGAGTACCTGCACTAAAGCTAAATTTGAAATTGCCTCCAAATTCAATCCCCAATTGAATAGGCAATGACATTACTGAATGATCCAGTGTCCTGAAATAATGTCTGGATATCGCGTGCCCGTAAAACTCTGATTTAGCTCCACGCTGCTCATAATACAGTCCAGATCTGACCGAAAGGAATTTCAAGAAATTATACTTGTAATACACTCCACCAGAAAAAGAAGTGATATGCGATTCATCATAATAATCAAACGTGTTAACATATTCAATTATCGAAATACTAGGACCTAACTCAATTCCAATTCTATGTCTGTAATCTTGGTAGAATTTATTCAAAAACTTCCCCTGTGCATTTACAAGGGATGTTGATGTTACAAAAAAAAATAGAAGCGCTATTTTAATGCATTTTGCCATTGCAGATCAAATGGTGATTTTGGCAAAAATAATTATTGACTAACTTAAGTCAAAGCCCAAGTCACAAAAGAGCTCCTAAATTATGCTGTAAGTAAATGCCTAATTTTGGGTATGAGCGAAATCTCCACACATAAAAAAGTATTATATCCGGCACCTTTTATTAGTTACAAATGTTACGGTACAAATCCATGATCCAATCTATATTTGATTTATGAAAAACACTTCATTAGCAACAAGTATAATCTCCCATAAATGCCCAAAATGTCGACAAGCAAATCTATTCGAAACGGGCCCGTATAACCTTAAGAAGTTTGCCAAAATGCCTGACAGATGCCCAAATTGTAATCAGTCATTCAAGGTTGAGCCTTCATTTTATACTGGGGCAATGTATGTCAGCTATGGTTTGCAGGTAGGTCTGTTTATTGCTGTATTTGTGGCATTACAAGTATTGTATCCGGAAGCGTCAGCAATGGTTTATGTTGGGATTGTAGCATCGGTGGCAGTAATCCTATCTCCTATTACCTTGAGGTTAAGCAGGAGTATATGGATTCATCTTTTTGTGAAGCACGATCCGGGAGTTTTGAGTGCCAAGTCGGAATAGTTGATTATTTTGCTTTCAAACGCATGTTAAATGAAAGCATCTAATCTGTTTTTAATTGCACTCCTGGTTTCAATATTCATTGGATGTGAAAGTCCTGGGCCAGGTAAGCAAGTTTTCATTTCTGAAGGTCATTCTCAAAATGTTGTAAATGGTTATTGGATTTATTTACCAAGAAACTATGATGAGTCTAAAGAATGGCCAGTCATCTTATTTCTTCAGGGCGGCTATGGTGTAGGTCCTGACATTCGAACATCCAAGAACGATGGTCCAGCAAAATTTGCAATGATCAATTCTGAAAGAAATGGAGAACATCTGTTTGTAAGTGATACTTTTATCATCATCAACCCACATATGAGAACCGGGCCAAAAGAAGATCGACAATGGTTTCAATTTTCCAAACAAATAGATAGAGTTCTTGAAGAAGTTCTCACCAACTATTCCACTGATCGCAACCGAGTTTATTTAACTGGTTTAAGCAGAGGCGGACATGGAAGCTGGGGCATTTCTAAAAGGATCCCTAACAAGTTTGCCGCTTTAGCTCCGGTAGCAGGAAGAATAAGTTGTAAAAAAAACTGTGATAAAATCAGTCAATTACCAATGTGGATCATTCACAATACTGGAGATCAAATTGTAGAATATGAAAACTCGGCAAGCACCGTAAATGACTTGGAAGAAAACTTCAATCTGGAGTTTACCAAAATTAGCAGTATGAAACTGAATCCAGATCAATTATCAAGTTCTCACATTTTCACAAGTTTTGAAAAAGATGGACATGATGCCTGGAATGAGGCTTATCGGTCTAATGAATT